>NZ_JBSSGK010000001.1:0-5680000 GCF_054063575.1 Bradyrhizobium sp. USDA 4452 | reverse complement strand
ATCTGGAGATTAGGAATGGTACCCGCGAATTGCTTCGCAGATCCAAACTCGGATCGATCTCCTCTTTACGATGTCAGAAAACACGCACGTCACCGTCCATCCGGACCAATGAGTGCGAAGTGATGTTTCGCGGACGATTTTGACGAGGCATTCTCAAGCTTCAATTCCATCTGGTGGAGCCAGACGGGATCGAACCGACGACCTCATGCTTGCAAAGCACGCGCTCTCCCAGCTGAGCTATGGCCCCGTACCAGAAGACGAATGCTCCGCACTCGATCAAAATGGTGGGCCTGGGAAGACTTGAACTTCCGACCTCACGCTTATCAAGCGCGCGCTCTAACCAACTGAGCTACAAGCCCCTAACACGAGAGACATGCCGGCGCGCACCCGACGTGAAGTCGGTGCATCGCACAGCGCTCAGCCCCTGGCGCGTGTTCGTCCGCGAAGAAAGAGAAACGAAGACGGCGAAATCCCGCCAATGGAGCTCAACAATCCGAGGACTGTTGGCCCCTGAATGTTTCTAAAACGGTTCGATAGTGAGCGTGAGCTCGCTGAAGAACCATCCTTAGAAAGGAGGTGATCCAGCCGCAGGTTCCCCTACGGCTACCTTGTTACGACTTCACCCCAGTCGCTGACCCTACCGTGGCCGGCTGCCCCCTTTCGGTTAGCGCACCGTCTTCAGGTAAAACCAACTCCCATGGTGTGACGGGCGGTGTGTACAAGGCCCGGGAACGTATTCACCGTGGCGTGCTGATCCACGATTACTAGCGATTCCAACTTCATGGGCTCGAGTTGCAGAGCCCAATCCGAACTGAGACGGCTTTTTGAGATTTGCGAAGGGTCGCCCCTTAGCATCCCATTGTCACCGCCATTGTAGCACGTGTGTAGCCCAGCCCGTAAGGGCCATGAGGACTTGACGTCATCCCCACCTTCCTCGCGGCTTATCACCGGCAGTCTCCTTAGAGTGCTCAACTAAATGGTAGCAACTAAGGACGGGGGTTGCGCTCGTTGCGGGACTTAACCCAACATCTCACGACACGAGCTGACGACAGCCATGCAGCACCTGTCTCCGGTCCAGCCGAACTGAAGAACTCCGTCTCTGGAGTCCGCGACCGGGATGTCAAGGGCTGGTAAGGTTCTGCGCGTTGCGTCGAATTAAACCACATGCTCCACCGCTTGTGCGGGCCCCCGTCAATTCCTTTGAGTTTTAATCTTGCGACCGTACTCCCCAGGCGGAATGCTTAAAGCGTTAGCTGCGCCACTAGTGAGTAAACCCACTAACGGCTGGCATTCATCGTTTACGGCGTGGACTACCAGGGTATCTAATCCTGTTTGCTCCCCACGCTTTCGTGCCTCAGCGTCAGTATCGGGCCAGTGAGCCGCCTTCGCCACTGGTGTTCTTGCGAATATCTACGAATTTCACCTCTACACTCGCAGTTCCACTCACCTCTCCCGAACTCAAGATCTTCAGTATCAAAGGCAGTTCTGGAGTTGAGCTCCAGGATTTCACCCCTGACTTAAAGACCCGCCTACGCACCCTTTACGCCCAGTGATTCCGAGCAACGCTAGCCCCCTTCGTATTACCGCGGCTGCTGGCACGAAGTTAGCCGGGGCTTATTCTTGCGGTACCGTCATTATCTTCCCGCACAAAAGAGCTTTACAACCCTAGGGCCTTCATCACTCACGCGGCATGGCTGGATCAGGCTTGCGCCCATTGTCCAATATTCCCCACTGCTGCCTCCCGTAGGAGTTTGGGCCGTGTCTCAGTCCCAATGTGGCTGATCATCCTCTCAGACCAGCTACTGATCGTCGCCTTGGTGAGCCATTACCTCACCAACTAGCTAATCAGACGCGGGCCGATCTTTCGGCGATAAATCTTTCCCCGTAAGGGCTTATCCGGTATTAGCACAAGTTTCCCTGTGTTGTTCCGAACCAAAAGGTACGTTCCCACGCGTTACTCACCCGTCTGCCGCTGACATATTGCTATGCCCGCTCGACTTGCATGTGTTAAGCCTGCCGCCAGCGTTCGCTCTGAGCCAGGATCAAACTCTCAAGTTGGACTTGAAACCTTGAACCGGCTGATCACAACGTTTGACGAGGTCCCACCATTCTTCGTCGACCGAAGTCAACGAGCCGCCTGCGATTCACATCGTTGGCAGCGATGGTGTAACCTTTAAAACGTGTACCGCCGAAGTCTTTCGTCCACTCTCAGAAGTCAAAAGCCGAAGCTTTCAAGTTTTCCGAGAGACGCAAGGACTCCGCCGTCCACGTTTCTCTTTCTTCATCTTCACTTGTCAAACAGCCCGGGATCCGACGACCCCACACCCTTAGAGGGTGGTTCTACCCTTCACCGGCAGACAGTGAACCTCAACCGATTTATGTCGGCTGTTGTGTCACTCATCTAAGTGAGGAGCATCAGAGGCGCGTTCGCTCGCCTTGGTCAGTGACCCGGCGGCGCCGCGCTCAGTGGTTGGTTTATAGTCCCCACCCCTCGGGATTGTCAACGGCCATTGTCAACAAATCGTCGCACGCCCAAATCGCTTGTGCAGTGCAAAGAAATTCTCGCTCTTTCCGTGACTTAAGCTGGAGGTAAAAATCCGTCGTCCAGCCCTCGCGCCAAAAAACTTTAAAAAAAGTTTGTCGCCGAGCAGCTCGGAGACCCTCCGGAACGGGTTCCCCGGGGCTCCAGACCGGGCCGCGGCATCGACGTGCATCAGGAAGCTTTTCCATCTCAAATGCCGCACTTGAGCCACAATCCTGCGACGTTCTCGCTATAACGAATGCATTGGACCGCTCGAAACCTGTGGGGGCTCGGGTGGTTTTTCTGGGGGACCAGGCGATTTTCTCCAAGAACCCGTCGCCTCTTCCCTTCGCGGCCGAGCAACATCGAGAGATCTGCACACCATTGACGTTCGAGATCGCGGCTAGCTAATGGCCATCGGCTTCTCGATTTCGATGCGTGTGGCTCGCCAGACTGCCGGGATTCCTCTTCCGGGGATGAAGGCGGGGACGAGAACGAGCAGAGGTCGATCGCAGTTGCGGGAATTTGGGGGGATATCGGGTTGAGCCAACGGGCGTCACGCGGAAGCGGCATTGGGCGCGAGACCGGGATGATCGATCTCGGTCACGAACCGCCGCTTTCAGTCGACGGCACCGAGGCTGCGGTGATCGATCGCCGCCGTGTCTCCGTACAATGGTTCAGCGGCACCATTCTGACCGGACTATGTGGCGCGGCCCTGATCGGGGGCGCCGTTTTTGCGTCGCTCGACGGCGAGATGACTTTCGCCAAGGTGCCGGAGCGCGTCGAAGGCGCGCTGCGCGGTGCCTTCAACGGCAATGATCGCGTCGTCAGCCTGCACAAGGGCGACCGCCTGCCGCCGCCGAGCGAAGCCTCCGCCTCCCGCAGCCTGGTGCGCGTGTCGACCGTGACCCGCGTCGGCAATCGCGACGTGATGCGGGTGCGGCCCTTTATCCGGATTTCAGGCAATCTCTCGATGACCACGAGCGATCTGTCGTCGAAAATACCCGCCTTCAACGCGCAGCGTCTGTTGACCGATGTCGGCTCCGACACACCGGCGGCGACCGAGGATCCGAATGCGGCCGCTGCCGCCGAGCCCGACGCCGAGGTCTCTTTCGTCACCAAGGATCTCGGATCCGTGCTGCCGAAAGCCAAGCTCGCCGCCGTCGTCGCGCTCGACGACATCCTGATGCGGGTGCGCGATGCCGCCAATTGGCGCGGCTCCGGCGGCTCGGTGCGCTACGCCTCGCTTGCCAATGCGGCAGCCGACGCGACCGGCGCCGGACCCGACATGCGGATGGCCTACGCCACCGAGGGCAATACCGCCGATCCCTATGCGGGCTTCGAGACCCGCGTGGTGCCGGAGAACGTCACGCTGCTGCCGAAGACCAAGGAGCAGGTCACCGGCGGCAATCCGGTCGGCGAACGGGTTCACCTCGTCAAGAAGGGCGACAGCATTACCTCGATCCTGCGCGATCAGGGCGCAACGCCCGACGAGGCGAAGGCGATTGCCGCAACGCTCGGCCCGCGCGGGCGCGACGGCGGCCTGAAGGAAGGCCAGAAGGTGCGGATCCTGATGGCGCCGGCGGCGCCGGGCGCCCGGCTGCAGCCTTATCGCGTGATCGTCGCCAACGAATCCGTCGTCGAGGCCGTCGCCGCCCTGTCCGATCTCGGCAAATACGTCGCCGTCGACGTGCAGAGCATGAACACCACGACCGACACCGCGGACAATTCCAGCGACGATGACGAGGATGATGGCAGCGGCGTGCGGCTCTATCAGAGCATTTACGAGACCGCGCTGCGCAACAAGGTGCCGCCGACCGTCATCGAGGACATGGTCAAGATCTACTCCTACGACGTCGACTTCCAGCGCAAGGTCCAGCCCGGCGACTCGTTCGACGTGTTCTTTGCCGGCGAGGATGAGGGCGTCACCAGCACCGAAAAGACCGAAGTGCTCTACGCCGCGCTGACCGTGGGCGGCGAAACCAAGAAGTACTACCGATTCCAGAGCTCGGACGATGGCCTCGTCGACTACTATGACGAGACCGGCAAGAGCGCGAAGAAGTTCCTGGTGCGCAAGCCGGTCAACAACGCGATCATGCGTTCGGGCTTCGGCGGCCGCCGCCATCCGATCCTCGGCTATGTGAAGATGCACACCGGCGTCGACTGGGCCACCGCCTACGGCACGCCGATCTTCGCTTCCGGCAACGGCGTGCTCGAGAAGGTCGGATACGAAGGCGGGTACGGCAAATATATCCGCATGAAGCATTCCAATGGCTACGAGACGGCCTACGGCCACATGTCGGCCTTCGCCAAGGGCATGGAGATCGGCAAGAAGGTTCGGCAGGGCCAGGTGATCGGCTTCGTCGGTTCGACCGGCCAGTCCACCGGACCGCACGTCCACTACGAAATCCTGGTCAACGGCCGATTCGTCGATCCGATGCGCGTGAAACTGCCGCGCGGCCGCTCGCTCGAAGGCCCGATGCTGGCGAACTTCGAGAAGGAACGCGACCGGATCGAAGCCCAGATGTCCAGCCGCGGCAGCTCGCGCATCGTCTCGGATGCCACGAGCTCGACGTCGCAGACGCGCTCCATCACCAACCGCTAATAGCGTCCCGTCTGCCGGCGGGAACCCGGCAACCGTTCGGGACGGAACGATTCGCACCGGATTCGGCTTGTTCAGCCTGGGCCCCCCGTGCAGAGGAGGCAAGCATGACCAACCTCACCCGTGACGACGTGCTGAAAGCCGTCGGCCACGCCGACGATGTCACCATCGCCAGAATCATCGCATCGGGCGCAACCGTCGCCGAACTCGCCGAGGCGCAGGCCTGGCTCGCCAACGACGAGCCGCTGATGAATGCCGGCAGGCCGCTGGCCACCGGCCGCGCCCGCGAGCTGGTCGACATCCTGTCCGAACTCGAACCCGCTGATGACGACGAGCCCGGTCAGCTCAGCCCACCGACCGCTCCGCAGGAATAGCCTGGACGACGAAGCCCTCCCCGTGATCGCGGGGAGGGCTTTTTGCACGCGCGTCAGTTCAGTTTGCGCTTCGAGACCGGGGCATCGAACTGCACGATCTCGGCGGTCTTGGACACCTGACCGTTGAAGGTCAGCACATTGCCCTTCTCCGAGATCACAACGCGATCGCCGTCCTTGACCTCGCCGGCCAGGATCATCTCGGCCAGCGGGTCCTGCACGCTGCGCTGGATCACCCGCTTCAGCGGGCGGGCGCCGTAAGCCGGATCCCAACCCTTTTCCGCGAGCCAATCCCGCGCCTTCGCATCCAGCACGAGCTCGATCTTGCGATCCTCGAGCAGCCTGGTCAGCCGTGCGAACTGGATCTCGACGATGCGGCCCATCTCGCTCTTCTGCAGGCGGTGGAACAGGATGATCTCGTCGATGCGGTTCAGGAATTCCGGCCTGAAATGCGCCCGCACGACGCCCATCACCTGGTCGCGGACCGCCGCGGTGTCCTCGCCTTCCGGCTGATTCACCAGGAACTCCGAACCGAGGTTCGAGGTCATGATGATCAGCGTGTTGCGGAAGTCGACGGTGCGGCCCTGACCATCGGTCAGGCGGCCGTCGTCGAGCACCTGCAACAGCACGTTGAAGACGTCGGGATGCGCCTTCTCGATCTCGTCGAACAGCACCACCTGGTAGGGCCGGCGCCGCACGGCTTCGGTCAGCGCTCCGCCCTCGTCGTAGCCGACATAGCCGGGAGGCGCGCCGATCAGTCGCGAGACCGAGTGCTTCTCCATGAACTCGGACATGTCGAGGCGGACCATCGCGGTCTCGTCGTTGAACAGGTCAGCGGCGAGCGCCTTGGTCAGCTCGGTCTTGCCGACGCCGGTCGGCCCTAAGAACATGAACGAACCGGTCGGCCGGTTCGGGTCCTGCAGGCCTGCACGGGCACGGCGCACCGCGGTTGCCACCGCCCGCACCGCTTCGGCCTGGCCGACGACGCGCTTGGCAAGCGCATCCTCCATTTTCAGGAGTTTGTCCTTTTCGCCCTCGAGCATCTTGTCGACCGGCACGCCGGTCCAGCGCGAGACGACCTGCGCGATGTGGTTGGCGGTGACCGCCTCTTCCATCATCTCGCCGCCGTTCGGCTTGCTGCTCTCCTGCGCCTCGATGTCGGCGAGCTTGCGCTCCAGCTCGGGAATCCGGCCATAGGCCAGCTCGCCCGCCTTCTGGAATTCGCCGCGGCGCTGCGCATTGGCAAGCTCGACGCGGAGTGCATCGAGTTCGCTCTTCAGCTTCTGGGCGTTGGAGAGCTTGTTCTTCTCCGCGCTCCAGCGCGCCGTCAGCGCGGCCGACCGCTCCTCGAGCCCTGCGAGCTCCTTCTCCAGGGTCTGCAGGCGGCTCTTCGAGCCGGCATCGCTCTCCTTCTTCAGCGCCTCCTGCTCGATCTTCAGCCGGATGATGTCGCGATCCAGCGAATCGAGCTCTTCCGGCTTGGAATCGACCTGCATCTTCAGCCGCGCCGCCGCCTCGTCCATCAAATCGATGGCCTTGTCGGGCAGGAAGCGGTCGGTGATGTAGCGGTTCGACAGCGTCGTCGCGGCCACCAACGCGGAGTCGGTGATGCGCACGCCGTGGTGCTGCTCGTATTTATCCTTGAGGCCGCGCAGGATCGAAATGGTGTCCTCGACCGTCGGCTCGCTGACATAGATCGGCTGGAACCGGCGGGCCAGCGCGGCATCCTTCTCGACATGCTTGCGGTATTCGTCGAGCGTGGTCGCACCGATACAGTGCAGCTCGCCGCGCGCCAGCGCAGGCTTCAGGAGGTTGGACGCGTCCATCGCGCCGTCGGTCTTGCCGGCGCCGATCAGCGTGTGCATCTCGTCGATGAACAGGATGATGCCGCCCTCGGCGGACGAGACCTCCTGCAGGACGGATTTCAGCCGTTCCTCGAACTCGCCGCGATATTTCGCGCCGGCGATCAAGGCGCCCATGTCGAGCGACAGCAGCTTCTTGTCCTTCAGGCTCTCCGGCACGTCGCCGTTGAGGATGCGCAGCGCTAGGCCCTCGACGATCGCGGTCTTGCCGACGCCGGGCTCACCGATCAGGACGGGATTGTTCTTGGTCCGCCGCGACAGAACTTGAATCGTGCGGCGGATCTCCTCGTCACGGCCGATCACCGGGTCGAGCTTGCCATCGCGCGCAGCCTGGGTCAGGTCGCGGGCGTATTTCTTCAGCGCGTCATAGGCGTTCTCGGCGGTCGCGCTGTCCGCGGTGCGTCCCTTGCGCAGCGCTTCGATCGCCGCGTTCAGGTTCTGCGCCGTGACGCCGCCCTTGCTCAGGATGGAGGCCGCCTCGCTGCCCTTCTCGAGCGTCAGCCCGAGCAGCAGCCGCTCCACGGTGACGAAGCTGTCGCCGGTCTTGTCGGCGGCCTTTTCCGCTGCATCGAAGGCGCGGGCCAGCTCCGGCGACAGGTAGACCTGTCCGGCACCGCCACCCGAAACCTTCGGCAGCTTGTTCAGCGCCTCTTCGGTCGCTTTCAGGATTGCCCTGGAATTGCCGCCGGCTCGGTCGATCAAACCGCCAGCGAGCCCCTCATTGTCGTCCAGCAGCACCTTCAACAGATGCAGCGGCGAGAACTGCTGGTGACCGTCGCGCATTGCGAGCGATTGGGCAGACTGGATGAATCCGCGCGAGCGCTCGGTGTACTTCTCAATGTTCATTCGTTTTCCCTCGGCCTGCCGTCACCACCCATTCAGGCGTGGTTCCGGCATCTTCATTGGGTTTTCCGCGGGCCGCGTTGACGTTCCTCAACCAGCCTCTGGTCGTCGCCATCATTTTTCAGGCTTGCCGCAGATGTGGGCACTTGGTTCCGAAACGGAAGAGCCACAGTCTGCGATTTCACCCGATCGAGCTCAGCGCCGCACGATGGCGACAAGGTAGCGGCAGGGCTGAGCAGTTTCGTTACGGAAGACGATGTCCGACGGCGGCCCGAGCTCGACGCGGTCACCCGCAGCGAGCTCGTGGCGCTCCGCCCCCTCCATCAAGGTGAGGCGGCCGCTGATCACCCAGACCACCTGACGGATCAGGTGATAGGCGCTGGCCGGGAAGCCGGCTTCCTGTCCCGCAGGCAGCTCGACTTCTACCAGCTCCAGCGGATTGGCCGGATGCAGGAACACCTGCCGCCGCAGATAGGCCGCCTTTGGATCGCGCCACACCGGCTGATCCTTGGCCCGCTGCAGGCGGGAACTGGCTGAGGCAACCTCGAACAGCGCGGCCATGGTCAGGCCATAGGCCGTGGCAATCCGCGACAGCGTCGCCGCCGTTGGGCTCGCCTCCGCCCGCTCGATCTTGCTCAGCATGGCCTTGGACACGCCTGCCCGCCCGGCGAGTTCTGCCAGCGACCAGCCGCGCCCCTCCCGCTCGGCGCGAACCCGCCGCCCGAGGGCTTCATCGGGCTTGTCTTCTATAATTGACATATCGTCTTATATAGTGGACGATCGGGCCTGTGCAAGAGGCCCGTCGAGGAAAGACCAATGATCATCCGCCCCGCCGCCGAGCAGGACATTCCCGCAATCACCGCGATCTTCAACGAGGCGGTGGTCAACTCGAATGCGATCTGGACGGAGAAGCAGGACACCGAGGCCGAACGGCTGGCCTGGATGAAGGCCCGGCTGGCGTTGGGCTACCCGGTGCTGGTCGCAGCCGAAGGGCCCGTGGTGCTTGGATACGGTACGTTCGGCGACTTCCGCGCCTTCCCAGGTTACCGCTACAGCGTCGAGCACAGCGTCTACATCCATGCCGACCACCGCGGCCGCGGGCTCGGCCGGGTCATTGTCGACGAGCTGATCGCCGCGGCCATTGCGCTCGGCAAGCACGTCATGATCGCCGGCATCGACGGCGGCAATCCCGCCTCGCTCCGGCTGCACGCGCAGGCCGGCTTTGTCGAGGTCGCGCGGATGCCGGAGGTCGGGCGCAAGTTCGGCCGCTGGCTCGAACTCGTGTTCATGCAGCGCGTGCTGGACACGCCTGGCGCGGCGCGGCCCGACTAGCTGCCTTGGCGTTGGCGGTGGTTCTCCTCGTCCGCCAAACAAGATAGAGCGGGGCATGGACAATACGCACGCTTGCTCCGCCCGGATCACCGGCATCTATCGCTATCCCGTCAAGGGTCTGACGCCCGAGCCGCTGCCCCACGCCGAACTCAAGGTCGGCGAGACGCTTCGCTCGGATCGCCGCTACGCGATCGAGAACGGTCCGAGCGGTTTCGATCCGGCGGCGCCGAAATGGCTGCCGAAGCCACATTTCCTGATGCTGCAGCGGGACGAGTGGCTGGCGCCGCTGCAGGCCCATTTCGACGATGACAGCCATGTGCTGACACTGCGGCAGGATGGCGCAATGGTGGCTCAGGGCGATCTCGAAACGGCAGAGGGGCGCCTGGCGATCGAGCGCTACTTCGCCGATCGTCATGCCGGCCGGATCAAGGGGCCGCCCAAGGTGCTGGTCAGCCCCGGGCACAGTTTCTCGGACGTGCCGCGCAAGGTGGTATCGATCATCAACCTGGCGAGCCTGCGGGCGATCGAGGAGATGGTGCAGGCGCCGGTGCATCCGCTGCGCTTCCGCGCCAACCTCTATGTCGAGGGCTGGCCGGCCTGGCATGAAGCTGGCCTGCTCGACCAGACCATTGCGATCGGCAGCGCGCGGGCAAGGGTTGTGAAACGGATCACACGTTGTGCTGCGGTCAATGTCGATCCCGACACCGGCGTGCGCGACCTCTCGGTCCCGAACACGCTGATGCAGCGCTTCGGCAACAATGAATGCGGCATCTACGCGGAGATCATCGGCGACGGCGGCGCAGCCGTCGGCGACACCATTGTCGCGGAACCGCACTAGGTCACGCCAGGTTCCGTATTCCTTGAAGACGGCATAAACGTGGATCGAATTGCAATGTTCGGTTGCGTGCAATAGACTTCACTCGAAATTTTGAATTGCAGCAAATTTGTCGAAATTGATTGCACGGGGTTGCCATGAGCATGATCATGGTTTCGTACCGGCGCGGTCGATCAGGACACAGCGGGCCGCATCGCCGACCATCTGATCGAGAAGTACGGTGAGAAATCCGTCTTCTTCGACGTCAACAGTATTCGCACCGGCGCCAACTTCGTCGACCGGATCGCCAAGGCCATCGTCGCCTGCGACATCGTCATCGCGGTGATCGGTCCGCATTGGATCGGCAAGACCGACGATGGGAAACCGGCGCGTCTGGAGGATCCCGCAGATTCCGTGCGCTTCGAGATCGAGACGGCGCTGAAGCACAACAAGACGCTGCTGCCGCTGCTGGTGAACGGCGCAACCATGCCGGAGGCTGCCGAACTGCCGGAATCGCTTCGCTTCCTGCACTTCTGCAACGCCGCCCGGGTCGACTCGGGTCAGGATTTTCGCATGCACATGACCCGCCTGATCGATACGATCAACGAGGTCCTGAGTGAGGCCGAGCGGTCGCCGCTGCGTGAAGTTTCGCCGATCAAGCGCTACTGGAAGTACGGCGCAGGCCTCGCCGCCGCAGCATTGGCGCTGGCCGTATGGACCGTCGGGCCCGCGTTCGAACATACCGTGGTGAAGTCAGGCGGACAGGGCGATCAGACCACCGTCGGACGCACGACGCCGCCCGCCGTTCCGACCTCCGTCACGCAGCGAGCCAAGGCCCATGACGGTTTTCTCTTTCCCGATTCCGATCGACGATTTCTAGCCGAGGCAGACCTCAAGGATATGTCGGCGATCGAGCTGCGGATCGCGCGAAACGAGATCTTCGCGCGGCATGGCCGGTTCTTCAAGGATCAGGTGCTCGCGAACTACTTTTCGCAATTCGCCTGGTATCAACCCGCCGCGGTCGAAGTCCCCCTGAGCAATCTCGAGGCAACCAACGTCGACACGATCGAGGCGAAGGAGCACGAGAAGTGAGGCCAGCCGGCCCTATCGGTTGACGTCGCACCGCGCATGGCCACCTCCCCCTTCTCTGAGAGAGGTGGCCAGTCCCTGATCAATTCGTCGGCATTACATAGGCGTAGATCCGGCCACGCGGGACCGGCAGCTCGCGGACGCGGTGGCTGCTGTTGCCGGAGATCATGATCGGATTGCCCTTGGCATCGACGCCGGTGATGATGCCAACATGACCGCCGCCGCGGCGGCCCATCACGGCGATGGCGCCGACCTGCGGACCGGAAACGCGCTGGCCATATTTGGCGAACGAGCTCGCCATGTCGGAGCCGGTGCCGCGATGGCCGGTCTGCTGCAGCACCATGTTCATGAAGCGCGCGCACCACAGGCTGGAGCGGCCGGTCGGGTTGCCGCCGCCGAGGTAACGGCGCGCCGTGTCGACGATGCCGGATGAGCCGAAACCGCCGGTCGCGCTCACGCCGCCGGTGTTGGGCACGGCTTCAGCGGAGCTCGGCAACCGGGCCGCGTTGGCCTCGGTGAAATCTCCGCCCGCCTCCGCCTGTGCGCGGCGCTCGGCGCGCGACAGCCGCGCGGTGTGCCGATAATAATGATGATGACCGGTGTGGCGCGCGAGATGGCCGTCATGGGCCGAATGCGCGTGGTGCGAATGACGCGGGCGGGCGGAGGCCGAAGAAGCCGAAACGACAGCGAGAGTGAGCGAACACAGAGCCAGCGCCAAGACTCGAAGCGACCGGCGATACGCAAGCAACTGAACCATACTTCACGAGATCCTCTGAAACGCCCCCCCAACTCCCCGTCGCGCTCCCAAGGAAACACCCAAGGGAATGCGGCGGTGGGTTTTGAAAATCGGGATGTGGCGCGAGGAAGATTTCATGCGGCGCGGCGAGAACGATTTTCGGGTCATTTCGCGCAATTTCCGTGACGAAAATCGCCAGAACTGCCGCATTGCGGCCGCGGAAATTAACTGCAAATCTGGAGGCGGCCAACGAGAGGAGAATTTCAATGCCCCATGCCATCACGAAAGATCATGTCCGCCTCTATTTCGAGGAGGCCGGCAGCGGGACCCCGATCATCTTCCTGCACGAATTCGCAGCTGATCACACCAATTGGGAACCGCAGATGCGCTACTTCTCGCGCGGCCACCGCTGCATCGCCTATTCGGCGCGCGGCTACACGCCGTCGGACGTGCCGGCGGACGCCGAGGTCTACACCTACAAGCATTTCTACACCGACGCGCTCGCGGTGCTCGACCATCTCGGCATCGCGAAGGCACATTTCGTCGGGCTCTCGATGGGCTCCTATTCGTCGCTGCAGATCGCGCTCAACGCGCCGCAGCGCGCGCTGTCGATGACGCTGGCTGCGATCGGCTCCGGCTCCAGCCTCGAGAATCTCGATGCCTTCCGCGCGCAGTGCCGCGCCAATGCCGAGCAATACGAGGCCATCGGCGCGGTCGAGGTCGCCAAGGTGACGCGCGAGGCGCCGAGCCGGATCCCGTTCCTGGTGAAGGACCCGCGCGGTCACGCGGATTTCTACGCCGCGCTCGCCCGCCACGACGCGAAGGGCTCGGCCAACACGATGCGCAGCTTTCAGGGCGGCAGGCCCTCGATCTACACCATGACCGAGGCCATAAGGCGCGTGCCGACGCCGGCGCTGATCGTGTGCGGCGACGAGGACGACAATTGCATCGCGCCCAGCATGTTCCTGAAGGCGCACCTGCCGGCCGCCGGCCTCTCGTTCTTCCCGAAGTCAGGCCACGTGCTCAACCTCGAGGAGCCGGCGCTGTTCAACGAGATGGTCGAGCGCTTCATCGCCCTGGTCGAAGCCGGTCGCTGGCCCGTGCGCGATCCGCGGTCGCTGGTGGCGGCACCGGTCTAGGCCGTCATTCCCCGGTGCGCAATTGCGCAGCTGAGGGCGATGCGTAGCATCGAACCCGGAATCCGTTCATCCACGGAATTTGCGGCCCGATGGATTCCGGGTTCTCGCTTCGCGAGGCCCGGAATGACGATCGCAACTAACCGCTCCTACTTCCCCCCACCCCGGCTGAGCAGGAACACGCCCTGCTCGCCGAACATGTTCCACACCCACCAGGGCAAGTTGAGCGGCACCGGGCGGCCGTAGAGATCGAGCGCCACGGCGCGCTCCATCTTGACGTTGATCTCCTCGCAGAGCTGCACGAAGTCCTTGATGGTGCAGAAATGGATGTTCGAGGTGTCGTACCAGCTCGCCGGCAGATTCTCCGTCCGCGGCATGTGGCCGCCGATCAGGAGCTGCAGCCGCATCTTCCAGAACCCGAAATTCGGGAACGAGACGATGGCGCGCTGGCCGATCCGCAACAAATTCTCCAGCACCACCTTGGGCTGCCGCGTCGCCTGCAGGGTCTGCGACAGGATCACATAGTCGAAGGCGTCATCGGGATAGTTGACGAGATCGGTGTCGGCATCGCCCTGCACCACCGCGAGGCCCTTGGCGACGCAGCCATTGACGCCCTGGCGCGACAATTCGATGCCGCGGCCGTCGATGCCGCGGCTCTCCAGGAGCTGCAGCAATTCGCCGTCGCCGCAGCCGACGTCGAGCACGCGCGAGCCCGGCCTCACCATCTCGGCGACCAAAAGATAATCCCTGCGATAACCGCCGCCGGTCCGCTCCGGCGCGACGCCCGGCAAGGGCAATGTCTGCTGCATGCTCATGACTGGCCGTCGTCCTTCAGTCCGCGCGCCTTGCCTGCGGACAGCAGGAAGGCGCGGGAGATTTCGAGGAATTCCGGCACGTCGAGCAGAAACGCGTCATGGCCGCGATCGGTCTCGATTTCGGCGAACGACACCCGCGCGCTCGACGCGTTCAGCGCATGCACCAGCGCGCGCGATTCCGAGGTCGGGAACAGCCAGTCGCTGGTGAACGAGACCACGCAGAACCGCGTCTTGATGCCGGTGAACGCCTTCGCCAGCACGCCGTTGTGGTCGGCGGCGATGTCGAAATAGTCCATCGCGCGGGTCAGGTACAGATAGGAGTTGGCGTCGAAGCGCTCGACAAAGGACGAGCCCTGGTAACGCAGGTAGCTCTCGACCTGGAAATCGGCGTCGAACGAGAAGGTCGGCAGCTCGCGGTCCTGCATCCGCCGCCCGAACTTGCGGTGCAGCGCGGCGTCCGAGAGATAGGTGATGTGCGCGGCCATTCGCGCCACCGCCAGGCCGCGATGCGGATGGGTGCCCTCGTCGACATAGCGGCCGCCGCGCCAGTCCGGATCGGCCATCACGGCCTGGCGGCCGAGCTCGTGGAACGCGATGTTCTGCGCCGAGTGCCGCGTCGAGCAGGCGATAGCAAGCGTCGCGAACACGCGCTCGGGATAGGCCGCGGTCCATTGCAGCACCTGCATGCCGCCCATCGAGCCGCCGACCACGCAGAACAGCGTCGCAATGCCGAGGCGATCGATCAGCATCGCCTGGGCGCGCACCATGTCGGGGATCGTAATGATCGGGAAATCGAGCCCCCACACCTTGCCGGTCGCAGGGTTCAGCGACGCCGGCCCGGTCGAGCCCATGCAGCCGCCGATCACGTTGGAGCAGATGATGAAGTATTTGTCGGGATCGATCGGCCGGCCCGCGCCGACCATGGTGTCCCACCAACCGGGCTTGCCCGTGACGGGATGGTTGTTATTGACGTGCTGATCGCCGGTCAGCGCGTGGCAGATCAGGATCGCGTTGGACCTGTCGGCATTGAGCTCGCCATAGGTCTGATAGGCGATCTGGAATGGCGCGAGATCGACGCCGCAATCCAGCTTCAGCGGCTGATCCATGCCGAACTTCGCCACCAATGACGACGGATGATCGGCCTCATGGGCGCGATCATCGGTTGCGGTCTGCGGGCTCGGTATTGGACGCACGTTGCTCATCTAGGCGACCCTGCCTCCGCGCGGGAGGGCTCGAACAGAAAATCAGGCCATAAAAAACCCGGCCTGAACAAGGTTCGGCCGGGAGCTGATCTGTCCCCGGCCTGTTTAGCGAGTTGTTTAACGTGGCTGCAAGCCGGCCGGCTCAAATGACCACGGAGTGCAGCGAACCTAGTCCTCAGGCCCCCCGTCGTCAAGGCGGCCAGCGAACGTCCCCTTGCCCGGCGCCGATGGTTAACCGAATGCGCAAGGCACGCCTGCGACGTTTCTCTTTGCTTTCGCTGCCCGTCTTTCCTAATCAGGGACCTGTCCGGCACGGCATCGGGCCGCCCGGACGACAAGGTTTGAGAGCATGTCCAACCTACCCCCGTCGCCACCCTCGCTGCAGGAGCTGCGCAAGGAGATCGATGCGATCGACGAGCAGGTTCACCGCCTGCTGATGGCGCGCGGCGACATCATCGACCGCCTGATCCAGGTCAAGAAGACTCAGGAGGTCGGCTCGGCGTTCCGCCCGGCGCGCGAGGCCAGCATGATGCGCGAGCTGGTGCGGCGCCATCGCGGCATCCTGCCGCTCGACACCATCGAGAGCATCTGGCGCGTCATCATCTCGACCTTCACCTACGTGCAGGCGCCGTTCGCGGTGCATGCCGACGTTTCGGTCGGCGAATCCGCGATGCGCGACTCGGCGCGGTTTCACTTCGGCTTCGTGGTGCCCTACGTCTCGCATTTCAGCGCCCAGGCCGCTATCGAGGCCGTGGCCAAATCGAAGGGCGACCTCGCGCTGGTCTCTGCGATCGCGAGCCGTACGCCGTGGTGGAATGCGCTCGAGACCGATGGCGCGCCGAAGATCATCGCGCGACTGCCGTTCCTCGAACGCGCCGACCATCCCGCGGCGCTGCCGGTGTTCCTGATCTCGCGGGTCGCCGACGACGCCATGGTGACGGAGGTCGAGATGTGGAGCGTGCGCGTCTCCGGCTGGAACGCCGATGTCGCCCGCGCGCTGGCCCCGCTCGCCGAGATCGTGGCGGTCCCCGACACCGCCTTCGACGGTGCCGCCCTGCTGGTCTCGGTCACCGGGCAAGACTTCGAGAAGATCAAGCTCGCCTTGATCGAAGCCGGCGCCTCGGTCCGCTCGTCGGCCCTCGTCGGCAGCCACGCAACGCGCTATACGGTCCCCTCTAACGGGTCGCCAAAGAGCTAGCCGTCTGTTTATCCGGAGTTGATGATGTCCCGCCCCGTGCCGAACCCCGGCATCCTCGATATTGCGCCCTACACGCCCGGCAAGAGCCCGGTGCCGGAACCGGGCCGCAAGGTGTTCAAGCTGTCCGCCAACGAGACGCCGTTCGGGCCGTCTGCGAAGGCGATCGCGGCCTACAAGGCCGCCGCCGACCATCTCGAGGACTATCCGGAGGGCACCTCGCGCGTGCTGCGCGAGGCGATCGGCCGCGCTTACGGGCTCGATCCCGACCGCATCATCTGCGGCGCCGGCTCCGACGAGATCCTCAATCTCCTGGCGCACACCTATCTCGCCCCCGGCGACGAGGCGATCTCGACCACCCATGGCTTCCTGGTCTACCCGATCGCCACCATGGCGAACGGCGCCAGGAACGTGATCGCGGCCGAGACCAACTTCACTGCCGATGTCGACGCCATCCTCAAGGTGGTGACGCCGCGCACGAAGCTGGTCTGGCTCGCCAATCCGAACAACCCGACCGGCACCTACATCCCGTTCGACGAGGTCAAGCGGCTGCGCGCCGAACTCCCCTCGCATGTTCTGCTGGTGCTCGACGCCGCCTACGCCGACTATGTCTCGCGCAACGACTACGAGCTCGGCATCGAGCTGGTCGCGACCACGGACAATACGGTGGTGACGCACACCTTCTCGAAGATCCACGGCCTTGCGGCGCTCAGGGTCGGCTGGATGTTCGGCCCGGCGCATATCGTCGATGCCTGCAACCGCATTCGCGGTCCGTTCAACGTCACGACGCCGGCGATGCTGGCGGCGGTGGCGGCGATCGAGGACACCGAGCATGTGCAGATGTCGCGGACCCACACCGAGCAATGGCGCAACTGGCTGACCGAGGAGATCGGCAAGCTCGGGCTCAAGGTGACGCCGAGCGTCGCCAACTTCGTGCTGATCCATTTCCCGACCGACAAGGGCAAGACCGCGGCAGAAGCCGACGCCTATCTCACGCGACGCGGTCTCGTGCTGCGCGCGCTCAACAATTACAAGCTGCCGCATGCGCTGCGCATGACCATCGGCACCGAGGAAGCCAACCGCCTCGTGGTCGAGGGCCTGCGCGACTTCCTGGGTGGAAAGTGAACACCGACGTGACCACCGCTCCGCTCTTCAACCGCATCGCCCTGATCGGCTTCGGCCTGATCGGCGGCTCGATCGCGCGCGGCGCACGCGCGCAGGGCCTGGTCGGCGAGATCGTGACCACCGCGCGCTCGGAGAAGACGCGCGCGCGTGTCGCCGAGCTCGGCATCGTCGATCGCGTCGTCGAGACCAACATCGAGGCGGTGAAGGATGCCGACCTCGTCATCCTCTGCATCCCGGTCGGCGCCTGCGGCCCGGTCGCGGCCGAGATTGCCGGCCATCTGAAACCCGGTGCCATCATCTCCGACGTCGGCTCGGTGAAGGGAGCCGTCGTCAAGGACATGGCGCCGCATCTGCCTGACGGCGTGCACTTCGTGCCGGCGCACCCGGTGGCCGGCACCGAGCACTCGGGCCCGGATTCCGGCTTCGCCGAACTCTTCATCAACCGCTGGTGCATTCTCACGCCGCCCGAGGGCACCGATCCTGTGGCGACCGACCGGCTGCGCACATTCTGGGCCGCGCTCGGCGCCAAGGTCGAGATCATGACGCCGGATCATCATGATCTCGTGCTCGCGATCACCAGCCATCTGCCACATCTGATCGCCTACACCATCGTCGGCACCGCCGACGAGCTGGCGCAGGTGACGGAATCCGAGGTCATCAAGTTCTCCGCCGGCGGCTTCCGCGACTTCACCCGTATCGCGGCCTCGGACCCGACGATGTGGCGCGACGTGTTCCTCGCCAACAAGGACGCCGTACTCGAGATGCTCGGCACCTTCACCGAGGATCTGTCGAAGCTCACCCGCGCGATCCGGCGCGGCGACGGCGAAGCGCTGTTCGACCATTTCACCCGCACCCGCGCCATCCGCCGCGGCATCGTCGAGATCGGCCAGGATTCCGCCGCGCCCGATTTCGGCCGGCCGCATGCGAATTTGACGAAGTAGGTGCTCTTTCCACTCGTCGTCCCGGCGAAAGCCGGGCCCCTTATGTGGTTCGGCCGGAGAGTCACACGTCCGCATTCCCGCGACATGAATCGTCCGAGCTGTGCATCTCGCTTGGCCGCTCTGAGCGGATGGATAGGGTAACGACGGCGCTCACCGTCGCAACCGCTGATCCCGGATCGGCCCCGCGGCCGATATCAGCGCAACCTTCTGTGTCAGCCGCTGGCGGCCGACGAGGCCGGCGGTTGCCAGCATGACGCCGCCGCCGAACCACAGCGAGCCGATCACGAACTCCCAGGCACGCGGTGGAATCTCATCGAACACGATGCCGTAGACCGACACCAATGCCGACAGCGCGGCAAGGAAGATGCCGCCCGCGCTCAGCAGCTCGACAGCATCGATCCGCCCCGTGGCGCGCAGGGCGGGCCTTGGAATATCGATGCCGAGATAGAAGCCGACGGCGCCGATCACGATCGCCGTCGCGATGAAGGCGAGTGTACCGAAGAAAGCGATGTGCCCTTTCGCAAGCTGGGCCGCAACGAAGGTGCCGGCCATGGCGCCGGCCATCGCCAGACCGGTTCGCTGCAACACATGCGCGGCGCGGCTGACCATCATCAGTTCGCGGGCGAGCACGGCTCTCTCCTTTCTGCTCATGATCCTCATCTGCAGGTGTCCTTTCCAGAGCAGTACGAATTACGCCTCTACCCGTAAGAACGGGGAGAGAGTGCTGAGCCGTCGCGGTTGCACAGCCGAGTCCCACCACCGTTTAGAACGGGTAGTAGCGGATCTGGGTCATGACGATGTGGTCGTCGGTCTTCGGCGCGCCGCCGACGCCCTCGAAGGCAAAGCGCTGGGTGTAGGAATATTGCGCGCCGGCCTTGATGGTGCCGTAAGAGCCCTTGAAGATCGTGTCGTAGAAGCCGACGGTATACTGCCTGACCTCCGAAGTGTTGCCGTTGCAGGTCGCGGCCGGCGAATTCTCGATGTTGCAGCCGAGATTGTTGTAGAGCGGATTGCCATAGCCGAACGGCACCGTGCCGACATTGGAGAAGGTCGCCTTGGTCTTCTCGAGCCCGGCATAGGCGTAGAGATCGAGTTCCGGCGTCGTATGCCAGACCGAGCCGACCAGGAAGGCCGTGATTGGCAGCGGCTGGATCGAGCCATCCTGGCGCACCGTCGCATCCGGGAACGGCGTCGCCGTGAAGCGGCCGAGCGAGCCATAGGATGCCGAGGCCTGCACTTCCAGCGTCTTCGGAACGATCTCGGCCGAGAGGTGCCCGCCGAAGCTCACCGTGTTGACGTCGTGATTGGCGAAGTTGAAGCGATCGTAAAAATCGCGATACAGCGCCCATGCTTCGACGTGCAGCTTGTACGGCCCGAGCCGCGGATCCCAGGCTCCCTTCACGGTGACATCAGGCACGTGGTTGAGGCTGACATTGTTCAGGCTGTTGAAGAAACTGCCGCCCGGGCCGGTCAGGTTCACCAGCAGGTTCGGATTGAGCACGCCTTGCGGCCCGAGTGCGGGCGTGCCGACCAGCGGCGTGTTGCCGCCGAAGAACGAGGTCTGCGGGTTTTCGGCCGAGACCGCGAGCTTGAACTCGGGCCCGATATCCTGCCAGACCCGGAGGCCCGGCTGCCGGGCGCCGAGGAAGCCCGGCACCAGCTCGAAATCGATCACGCCCGGCGTATCGGCGCCGCGCGGATCGATGCCCGCCTTGCTCGGCGTATTCAGCGACCACGACTGGCCGGCGAGCACATGCAGGCCGAGATCGTTGCGATCGATCTCGATGCTGGCCTGCCGCAGCCGCGGGTTGAACGAGTTGGTCGCAACCGAATTGGCGGTCTGCGCCGCGCCTTCGAAATCGAGCTCGCCATAGCCGGCGACGTGGATGGTCTCGGTGGCATTGGCTTCGGCGAGCACCGAGAAGCGGGTCTGGCGCGCGGTGAAGCGCGACTCGCCGGTGTTGTAGTTCTTGCTCTGCTGGAACGGGATGAAGTTGTAGATCGAGCCCGAATCCGAGGCGAGATTGCGGCTGCGATAGATGCCGGTGAGATCGACCCAGCCGCCGAAGGTGAAGGTGACGCCCTTGTAGCACAGCTTGCCCGAGGCGCAGGGATCGAACGGCACCGGCGCCTTGGCCGCCATCCGCGTGTTCTGCATTGCGCTCTGTCTTGCCGCCAGTGCCTCCTCCTTGCGCGCCTGCACTTCCATTTTTTGTTCGAGCTGCCTGAGCCGTGCCTTCAAGGCCTTCAGCTCTGACGCATCGTCGTCCGCCAACGCTGGACCTGCCGACAACAGCATGCTGCCGAGCAGAATCCCCCCGAGAATTCGCATCGCTTCCTCCACACGAGGTTGTTTCCTCAGGCGAGAGAGAGCGGCACTCGGGGAATGATATTCGCGATGGCCCGCAATATTCCGGTCACGTTTTTCTCATCGCGACCGCGGGAATGTTTTGCCGCGACGGGCGATATCGCGCGCGAGGAATAAGGAGTCCGCCCTGTTTGCCGGCTCCGTCATTGCAAGGAGCGTTAGCGACGAAGCAATCCATGCTTCCGCATATGCGGCGCAATGGATTGCTTCGCGTAGCCTGTCATCCGGCGGCGCTTCGCGCCGACCGGGTGGCTCGCAACGACGGAAGCGCTCAGAACAGCGGCGGAATCTGCGCGACTTTCAGCGGGCCCAAAAACACCGCGCCGTCGGCGAAGCGCAGCGGAAAGCTGCGCGCCTTCTTGCCTTCGAGCGCAGCTTCCGTGCCGAGCGAATTGATGCCGGCGGAGATGCCGGCATTGGCGTTCTGCTTGATCACCTTGCCGAGGCCGGGGATCGCGCGATCAAGCGCGCCAAACAAATTGCTGAGGTCCTGGCTCTTCACACCGGGCGCGACGCGATCGAGCGTTGACTGCGGCACGCCCTCCTCCAGCATCTTGTCGATGCCGAGCGCGGGAATGACGCGCTCGAGGCCGGCGACCGTCATCTGCAACTCGCCCTCGATGCGGCCTTGCGCGTTGAGGCGGAGCGTACCGGCCGCAACCGACAGCACGTCGCCCTGCTCGATCCGCGACTGCTGGATCTCGACGCTGCCGCCGGCCGCCTGGATCTCGCGGAAGCGATCCGGCCAGGGCTTCGGCGAAAAATCCTTCAGGCCGTTCAGCCGCGCATGAATGTCCGCGTTGAACGGCTGGGTGAGCAGCGGATGCACGTCCTGCAGGGTGCCGCCGGCAATCTGCAGCACGGTCTCGATCGCCGGGCTGTCCGGCGCCGAGCCTTCGACCTGCCGGCCGTGCAGCTCGATATGGTTGACGCGCATCAGCGGCGTCGGCGCGGCACCGCCGGTGCGATCGATCGCGAGATTGTCGAACAGCAGCGAGGCGCGCTGCGGCACCGCCGGCAGGCCGACCACGCTGGAGCGTCCGAGGCTCCAATTGACCTGCAGCGTCGGCTGCGCGTTGCGCTCGGCGATCGTGGCCGGGCCCTTGAACTCCGCGATCACGAGCTTGGGATCGTAGATCTGCGCCACGACCAGGATCTCGGCGAGCCGCGCCACGAACGACATTTGCGGCGAGGCAGTCTGCGACACCAGCATCACGCTGGGCTGCTCGCAGCGGATTTCGAGCCGGAACGGGTAGCCCGCCACCGAGCGCTTGTCGCAGTCATAGACCCGGCCGGCCTTCGCCTCCTGCGCGCGCCAGGCATCGGCCTGCACCCCGACCTGCGAGGCGGCGAAGAACCAGAAGCCGCTCCACAGCACCGCGGCGATCAGCACCGCGACGGGGACGGCATAAAGGCCGAAGCGCGAGCGACGGCGGGGGGCGGAGGTCATATCGGACATGCGGCGTCCTTTGGAGCGCGAATTTGTCAAAATCGAAGCGGCAGCAAGCCGCGGGCAAACCTTACGTTGCTGTTGCGCAACCCTCGCGCAACCTTTGCGTAACCCTTAGGTAACCCTTGGAAACATCACGGAATCTGCTTCGCTTCGACCTCGTGTTCTGCTAGCCCATCTCCGCGATGTCAGCAAATCCTCCCCACTCCGAAACCGACGGCGACCTCTGGGTGTTCGGCTACGGCTCGCTGATGTGGAAGCCGGGCTTCGAGTTCCTCGAGCAGGTACCGGCACGGCTGATCGGCGAGCATCGCGCGCTCTGCGTCTATTCGTTCGACCACCGCGGCACGCCGGAGAAGCCGGGACTGGTGCTCGGGCTCGACCGCGGCGGCGCCTGCCGCGGCATCGCGTTCCGCGTTGCCGCCCGCCTGCGCCACGACACCATCGCCTATTTGCGGGCGCGCGAGCAGACCACCAACGTCTATCGCGAGGTGATGCGCTCGGTGTGGCTGGAGAATGCGGCGCGCGATCGCGTCTCCGCGCTGGCCTATGTGGTCGACCGCGGCCATGTGCAATATGCCGGGCGGCTGTCGCTCGCCGAGCAGCTGCGCCTGGTGCAGCAGGGCCATGGCCGCTCCGGCAACAACCGCGACTATGTGCTGTCGACCGTCGCGGCGATCGAGCAGCAGGGATTTCGCGATGCGCCATTGCACCAGCTTGCGGTGATTCTGCATGACGCGGGCACCGCACTGCATCGCGATGCGCGCGCGGCGGGCGGACCTGATCCGGCCTGAATGCGGCGTGCCATCGGCGTCGATCGCATAGATTGAAGAGTTCGCGGAGTTTTGCCACGGCGCGAACAATATTGTGGTCTCAATTTCCGGTCGCTGGAATGGAATGACTGGAATGCGCCCCTCATTGCCAAAGCTCGCCGCCATCGGCCTGCTGTTGCTGCTGAACTCACCATCTCATGCCGGTCTGCGAGAGGATGGCGCGGCGTGCGACGCCAAGGAGCCGCACCCGGAGCTCGCGATCCCGGCCTGCACCCGCCTGATCGCGGCCAATCCGAGGGGGCGCGACCTCGCGACCACCTATTACAACCGGGCGCTGGCCTGGCATAACAAGGGCGATCTGGAGAAAGCCAAGGCGGACTACGATCAGTCGATCGCGATCAATCCGTCGTTTGCGCCCTCCTATGGCCAGCGGGCGAAGGTCTATCTGCAAAACCAGGACTATGACCGTGCGCTGAGCGACTTCGATCAGGCGATCCGGCTCAAGCCCGCAGGTCCGTTCAGCGCCGGCTGGTTCAACAATCGCGCCGAGCTGTTCGTGGCCACCGGCGACTATGATCGCGCGCTGGCCGATTACGGCACGTCGATCGAGCTCGATCCCAACTCCTGGTACGCCTACGTCAATCGCGCGCTGGTCTATGATTTCGGCGGCAAGGATCGGCTCGCGGCGCTGCATTGCCAGAGTGCGATCAAGCTCGCGCCCCGCGCAGCCGGCCCCTATTATTGCCGGGCCGTCGTCGAGATCAGCGCCGGCGATCTCGACAGTGCCGCGCGGGATATCGAACACGCGATCGCGATCCAGGACGGGCAATCCGAGTTCTACTCGCTGCGTGGCCTGACGCTGGCCAGCAAGGGTGAGCTCGACCAGGCCATGCGCGACTACGACCACGCCACGCAACTCAACGCCCAGGGCGCGCTGAACTACGCACGCCGCGGCCTCGTCGACGAGCAGAAGGGCGATATCGATGGTGCGCGCGCCGACTTCCGGCATGCGCTCGACGTCATCGGCCTCGATCAGCTCGACCGCACCCAGGGCCAGCGCGTCGCCAGGGAAGGTTTGCACCGGCTGGATCAGGTCGCCAGCCCGGAGAAGAGCGTCGTCGCGGATCACGACGCGGCCAAGCCTGGCACGGCAAAACCTGCCCCGGCGCTCGCCGCGGCCGTTCCGATCCCGCCGCTCGGCGCGGGCCCTAAGGCCACACCAACCGAACGGCGCATCGCCCTGGTCGTGGGCAACTCGAAGTACCGCTCCGTCCCGGTGTTGCCGAACCCCGGACAGGATGCCGCGGCGATTGCCGACACGCTGCGCGCCGTGGGCTTTCAGGATGTCCGCCTCGTCACCGACGCCACGCGGGACAGCCTGGTCGAAGCCCTCAAATCGTTCGCGAACGCGGCTGACGGCGCCGACTGGGCCGTGATCTACTATGCCGGGCACGGCATGGAGATGGCGGGCGAGAACTATCTGGTGCCGGTCGACGCCAAATTCGCGACCGACCGCGACGTGTCGTTCGAGGCCGTCGCGCTGACCCAGGTGATGGGCGCCACCGAAGGGGCGCGCAAGCTGCACCTTGTCATTCTCGATGCCTGCCGCGACAATCCGTTCGCCAACCAGATCAAGCGTACGGTCGCGTCGCGCGCGATCGGCAGGGGATTGGCCCAGGTCGAACCCGACAGCGGCACGCTCGTGGTCTACGCCGCCAAGCACGGCCAGGTCGCGCTTGACGGCGACGGCGGTCACAGCCCGTTCGTGACCGCCCTGATCAAGCGCATGCAGACGCCGCGGATCGAGATCCGCAAGCTGTTCGACCTCGTGCGCGACGACGTCATGGCGGCGACGGATCGCCGGCAGCAGCCCTTCAGCTACGGTTCGGTGCCGGGAGCCGAGGACTTCTATTTCGTCGGCGCCAGCCAGAACGCGGCGAAGTAGTCCGTGTCTGCCCGATCGAGAACGATGCGATCGAGAATGCGGCCCTCGTCGGGCGTCTGTCGCTATCCGGCAAATCACGGCGGGTGTATGGCAGCGGCCTGTGACATTTAGGCTTTTGCGTCGCGGCATGGACGGATAGAAGCTCATCCGCGAACATCGGCACTGATGCAATGAACCTCTCCGCCCCCTTCATCCGCCGGCCGGTCGGCACCACGCTGCTGTCTCTTGGACTGGTGGTGGCGGGCATCATTGCGTTCTTCAAGCTGCCGGTGTCACCGCTGCCCGACGTCGACATCCCGACCATCATGGTGCAGGCGACCCTGCCCGGCGCCAGCCCGGCCGACGTCGCTTCCACCGTGGCGAGCCCGCTGGAGCGCCATCTCGGCCAGATCGCCAGCGTCACCGAAATGACGTCGTCGTCCTCGCTCGGCTCCGCCCGCATCACGCTGCAGTTCGACATCGACCGCGACATCAACGGCGCTGCGCGCGATGTGCAGGCGGCGATCAACGCGGCGCGCGCCGACCTGCCGACCAACCTCCGCGCCAATCCCACCTACCGCAAGTTCAACCCGGCCTCGGCGCCGATCCTGATCTACACACTGACCTCGGACACGCTGACGCCGGCCGAGCTCTATGACGCCGCCTCGACCGTGCTGGCGCAGAAGCTGTCGCAGGTCGAGGGCGTCGGCGAGGTCTCGGTGGGCGGCGGTTCGCTGCCCGCGGTGCGCGTCGAGCTGATCCCGCCGGCGCTCTACAAATACGGCATCGGGCTCGAGGACGTCCGCGCCGCGCTCTCGAGCGCCAATGCGCACAGCCCGAAGGGCGGGATCGATGTCGGCGACCAGCGCTACCAGATCTACGCCAACGACCAGGCGAGGCGCGCCGCCGACTACAAGCCGCTGGTCGTCGCCTACCGCAACGGCGCCGCAGTGCGCCTGACCGACGTCGGCGACGTCATCGATTCCGTCGAGAATGTGCGCACGCTCGGCCTTTCTAACGGCAAGCCGGCAGTCGTGATGATCGTGTACCGGCAGTCGGGCGCCAACATCATCAAGATGGTCGACAGCGTGAAGGGGCTGATGCCGCAGCTCAGGGCCTCGGTCTCGCCCGCGATCGACATCACGCTGGCGATGGACCGCTCGAAGACGATCCGGGCCTCGCTGCACGACGTCGAGATCACGCTGTTGATCGCCGTCGCCCTGGTGATCCTGGTCGTGTTCGCCTTCCTGCGCGATGCGCGGGCCACGCTGGTACCGGTGGTCGCGGTCGGCGTATCGCTGATCGCGACCTTCGCCGTGATGTATCTGCTCGGCTACACCCTCGACATCTTCTCGCTGATGGCGCTGACGGTGGCGACCGGCTTCGTGGTCGACGACGCCATCGTGGTGCTGGAGAACATCGCCCGCCACATGGATGCCGGGATGTCGCGGCTGGAGGCGACGCTGGTCGGCACCCGCGAGGTCGGCTTCACCGTGCTGTCGATGAGCGTGTCGCTGATCGCGGTGTTCGTGCCGATCCTGCTGATGGGCGGGCTGGTCGGCCGCCTGTTCCGCGAATTCGCCATGACGATCACGATCGCGATCGTAATCTCGCTGGTGGTGTCGCTGACCACGACGCCGATGATGTGCGCGGTGCTGCTGCGCAAGGAGGAAGGCCAGCCGCACGGCCGGATCTACCGGATCAACGAGCGCGTCTTCGAGCTGATGCTGAGCGGCTACCGCGCGACGCTCGGCCTCGCGCTGCGCCATCCGCTGCTGGTGATGCTGATCCTCGGCTGCACGCTCTATCTGAACTTCCATCTCTACTCGGTGGTGCCCAAGGGCTTCGTTCCGCAACAGGATACCGGACTGTTGATCGGCTCGATCCAGGCCGACCAGAGCACCTCGTTCCAGCTGATGCAGCAGAAGCTGACCCAGTTCATCGACATCGTGAAGTCAGATCCGGCGGTCGACACCGCGGTCGGCTTCACCGGCGGCGGCGGCGTCGGCCCGGGCGGCACCAACACCGGCACCGTGTTCGCCTCGCTGAAGCCGATGGGCGAGCGCAACCTGCGCGCCGACAAGGTGATCGAACGGCTGCGCGAGCCGCTGGCACAGGTGGCGGGCGCCACCCTGTTCCTGCAGTCGATCGGCGATCTCGGCGCCGGCGGCCGCTCCGGCAATGCGGCCTATCAATACACGCTGAAGGGCTCGACTTTCGAGCAGCTGAACGAGTGGACGCCGAAGCTCGTCGCTGCCTTGCAGAAGGAGCCGACGCTCGCCGACGTCAACACCGACCAGCAGAACAAGGCGCTGCAAGCCAATCTCGTGATCGATCGCGACGCCGCCTCGCGGCTCGGGATCTCCGTCAGCCAGCTCGACAACACGCTCTATGACGCGTTCGGGCAGCGCCAGGTCTCGACCATCTTCGTCGCGCGCAACCAGTATCACGTCATCATGGAGGTCGCGCCGCGTTTCTCGCAGGACCCGCAGACCCTGAAGGAGGTCTATATCTCGACCTCGGGCGGATCGGCGAGCGGCACGCAGAGCACCAATGCGGTGGCCGGCACAGTGGCCTCGTCGTCGCAGAAGAGCTCGATCAGCTCGGTCGCCGCCAGTGTGGTGCGCAATCAGGCCACCAACTCGATCGGCGCCACCGGCAAGGGCGTTGCCTCGACCGGAACCGCGGTCTCGACCAGCGCGGAGACGATGATCCCGCTGTCGAGCGTCGCCCGCTTCGAGCACGGCGAGACGCCGCTCGCGGTCAACCACCAGGATCTCTTGGTCGCCAGCACCATCTCGTTCAACCTGCCGCCGGGCGTCTCGCTCAGCACCGCGACCACCACGATCGAGAACGCGATGCATGCGCTCGGCATGCCGGCGGGCATTTCCGGCGGGTTCGCGGGCTCCGCGAAGGTCTTCCAGCAGGCGCTGGCGAACGAGCTGTTCCTGATCCTCGCAGCACTTGCGACGATCTACATCTCGCTCGGCATGCTCTACGAGAGTTACATCCACCCGCTGACCATCCTCTCTACCCTCCCCTCGGCCGGCGTCGGCGCAGTGGCGGCGCTGATGCTGTCGCACACCGATTTTGACATCATCGGCATGATCGGGGTGATCCTGCTGGTCGGAATCGTGAAGAAGAACGCCATCATGATGATCGACTTCGCGCTCGATGCCGAGCGCCAGCGCGGGCTGTCGTCGCGCGATGCGATCTACGAGGCCTGCCTGATGCGCTTCCGCCCGATCATGATGACGACGCTCGCCGCGCTGTTCGGCGCGGTGCCGCTGATGATCGGCCTCGGCGAAGGCAGCGAGCTGCGCCAGCCGCTCGGCATCGCGATCTTCGGCGGCCTGATCCTGAGCCAGATCCTGACCCTCTACACTACGCCGGTGGTCTATCTCTATCTCGACCGCGCCAGGCTGTGGACGCAACGGCGCCGTGCGGCGCGCCGCGCACGCCGGGCAGCGGCACGCGCGTCCTGACCGGGCCGCGCACTCACACCATGTTACCCTGCACAGCTGGCGTCGGCGACGCCTGAGCGAATGTCCGCCAAGGGCCGATGGCGGTCATGAGCAGATGCAGCGAATTGACGCCAAGGCTATTTCGGTGCGGACAGTCTATCAACTTCCTGTTGGAATTTCTGCATGTCGTAACCCGAGCCTTGCAGCATCGTGCTGTTGAAACGAACCAGCGCCGCGGTTGCAATGGCCTCCTTGATTTGCGCATCGGTCGCGCCAGCGCCTTTTGCCAATTTGGTGTGGCCGTAAACGCAATAGACACAGGGAATCTGTGCTGCCACGCCGAGAGCAATGAGTTGCTTGGTCTTCGCGTCCAAGGCTCCGTTGGGATTCATCACGGCCAGCTGTTCGTCCCAATGCGGCTTCAGTACCTGGTCCGGAAATGTCCGTTTGAAATAATCAGGGGCCTCCTGAGCGCTGACGCCTGGTCCCGTTGCCAAGGCCAACAGCAGTGCCAAACCAGCATTCGCCAGTAAAGTTCTCATGACTGATCTCCCTTAAGCGGACGCCGACAAAAGATCAGCGCGTAACCATGGTCTCCTGCAATGAAAGTCGACGCATCGCCTCGCTGTGGCTCGAAGCCACACCGGCGGCTTGCGGCGCCCCTGATTACAGCAGGGAAATGCGACCGGCGAAATATGCTCGATGGTCTATTTTGCGCAGCAGCAATTGGGAGTCGCCAATGTCTCCTGCAGGTCACAAGAGGACATCTCGGCGACCGCCTGTCAGCCTTACCTCCGGCTGCGTTATGTCGGCGTCGCGCAATGCGTGATACCGTTTCGCCAGGCAGAACCGTCGCCTTGCGGGAGGATGTCATGAAGACCTATCAGCTCTACATCAACGGCCAGTATGTCGACCCTGCCAATGGCGAGTGGTTCGACAGCATCGATCCCTATCGCGGCGAGGCCTGGGCCAAGATCCCGCGCGGCACCGCGGCCGACGCCGACAAGGCGGTAAAGGCCGCCAATGAAGCGATGTGGCGCGGGCCGTGGGCGAAGATGACGGCGTCCGCCCGCGGCAAGGTGATGCGCAAGCTCGGCGACCTCGTCGCGGCCAATGCGGAGCATCTCGCCGAGATCGAGGTGCGCGACAACGGCAAGCTGATGGCCGAGATGCTGGGCCAGCTGCGCTACCATCCGGAATGGTGGTGGTATTTCGGCGGCCTCGTCGACAAGCTCGAGGGCGGCCTGGTGCCGATCGACAAGGCCGATACCTTCGCCTACACGACGCATGAGCCGGTCGGCGTCGTCGCGGCGCTGACCGCGTGGAATTCGCCGCTGCTGTTCGTCGCCTGGAAATGCGCCGCGGCGCTCGCCGCAGGCTGCGCCGTGGTCGTCAAGCCCTCGGAATTCACCTCGGCCAGCACGCTGGAATTCGCCGCGCTCACGAGAGAGGCCGGAATCCCCGACGGCATCTTCAACGTGGTGACCGGCTTCGGGCCCGAGGCGGGCTCCGCATTGATCTCGCATCCCGGCGTCGCGAAAATCACCTTCACCGGATCGGACACGACCGGCGCAAAGGTCTACGAGGCCGCGGCCAAGAGCCTCAAACGCGTCTCGCTCGAGCTCGGCGGCAAGTCGCCGAACATCGTGTTCGAGGATGCGGACCTCACGGCGGCTGCGGCCGGCGCGATCTCCGGCATCTTCGCCGCCACCGGCCAGACCTGCATCGCCGGTTCGCGCCTGCTGGTGCAGAGCTCGATCAAGGAGAAGTTCGTCGCGCGCGTGCTGGAGCTGGCGAAATCCGCCAAGATCGGCGATCCCATGCAGGCCGACACCAATGTCGGCCCGATCACGACGCCCGCGCAGTACAAGAAGGTGCTCGACTACATCGATATCGCGAAGGCCGAGGGCGCGCGCTGCCTGCTCGGCGGCAAGCCGGCATCCGGCGACCGCATCAGGGGCGGCCAGTTCGTCGAGCCGACCATCTTCACCGACGTCGACAACACCATGCGGATCGCGCGCGAGGAGGTGTTCGGGCCGGTGCTGTCGATCATCTCCTTCGACACCGAGGAGGACGCCATTCGCATCGCCAACGACACGATCTACGGCCTTGCCGCAGGGATCTGGACCAAGGATCTCGCGCGCGCCATCCGCGTGCCGAAGCAGCTCCGCGCCGGCACGGTGTGGGTCAATACCTACCGCGCCATCAGCTACATGATGCCGTTCGGCGGCATGAAGTTCTCCGGCGTCGGCCGCGAGAGCGGCATCGACGCGGTGCGCGAATATCAGGAGACCAAGAGCGTCTGGATCTCGACCGCGACCGACGTGCCCGCGAACCCGTTCGTGATGCGGTGAGAGTCTGCCGGCAGGCGGCGGACGATCAGCTACTTGATGAAGCTGAGGTAGGACGCCAACGCCTCGATTTCGGCGGATGCCAGCGGGCGGGCAACGAGAGGCATCGGCGATCCCGGGACGGAGTGGTAGCCTTGGCCCCATTGCTCCAACCGAGCTTTCAGATAGAAGCGTGAGAGTCCACCGAGGCGGGGGATATCCCGGATGCCCTCGGCATTCGGACCGTGGCAAGCGTAGCAGGCCGCTATATTCGCATCCGGAATTCCTTCCATGTAGATTGTGCGGCCCGTCGCGGCGAGGTTCCTGTTGCCGTCGTTGGCGGGCCTCGGCGGGATCGTCGCAAAATAGGCGGCAAGATCGCGAGCGGCTTGCGGTCCGAGGACGGCTGTCGCGCTCCACATATACTGCCTCGAGAGCGGATTATCGCGGAAGCGCTCGTGAAAGCTCTTCAGTTGTGTTTCAAGATAGGCCGGCCGCTGACCGGCGAGCCGCGGCGCGATCGCATATCCCTGTGCCGATGTGCCGTGACACCAGGTGCAATTCTGAACCGACACGGTCGGCTCGCCGGCCACGGCAGTGGCCATCGGGGCGGTCAACGCCGAGAGTACCATCAGCAGCGCGGCCGTGCAGGCGGAACGCGTGATGATGCTCATGGCAGCGTGCTCACATAGGCGGCGACGGCTTCGATCTGCGATCTCGACATGTTGTGCGCGGTCGGCGCCATGACAGCGGAGGTGTCAACTGACGTTCCCTGTCCTCGCACTCTCGACCAGCCGGTCAGCTGGCCGACCGTATATTCGTAAAGCTGCCCGGCAAGCCGCGGGATCTCGTTCTGACCGCGTCCGTCGCTGCCATGACAGGCAGAACAGGCCGGCACGTTGGCTTCGGGCAGTCCTTCGTCGAAGATTCGTTTACCCGCAGCGAGCGAACGCGACGGCGCGCCCCCGATCGGCCTCGGATCGAGATGTCGGAAATGCGACGCTAGGGCCGCGACCATCGACGGGCTCAGCGCATGCGCGACATTGGCCATGATCGGATTGACGCGCCGGCGTTCGACGAAGGCGCGCAGCTGGCTCTGGAGGTATTCTTGTTGTTGACCTGCCAGCCGCGGCATCGGGAAGTAGCCGCGGTAGCCTTGGCCCGACAGGCCATGACAGGTTTTGCAGTAGTCGAGCTTCGCCTGCACCTCGTCCGCCCGGCTTGCGGCCGAGAGGCCGGCCGACAATGATACGGCAAGGATCGCCGCTCGTATTGTCAAACAAGAGCCCAAGCTGCTCATGGTCCGCATTCGACTCGATCTATTGCCAATTCCAAACATGGAAGTTCACGCCAAGCTTCACCGTCTGCAGGGTCGTCTTGATGCTCAGTGGGCCAACCCCGTTGTTGACGTCGTTCATCAACGCGGTATGGGTGCCGAAATCGTAATAGTCGTACTCGAGCCGCGCCGACCAATCGTCGCTGAACGCCCATTCGACGCCGGCACCCACGGTCCATCCGAAGCGGTCACCCAGCCCCTCGAAGTCGAACGGGATCGCGGGCGCGACAGCACCAGCTGCGGTGAAGTTTCCTGTGAGGCTGTACTTGCTGTTTGCCCAGGCGACGCCGCCCTTCGCATAGAACAGCCAGTGATCGGCGGCATAACCGACCCTGCCGGTCACCGTCGGAATGAAATCGGTCTTGATGGTCAGGAGCGCCGTGTCGGGCGCGCTGTCGGGAAGAGCGAGCAGCCGCTCGCCCTTCATCGTTGAACCGGAAGCCGCGCCCTCGATGCCGATCACGAAATTCGAGGGGGTCTGGTAGTCGCACCCGAGCTGACCGCCGATAATAGCGCCGCGCTGGTCGAGGCCGACGGTGGCAGGGCCACCGGTGGTAAAACCCGGTCCGCCCAGATTGACGTTGTCCTGCACCAGCAACACCGGATCGGTAACGGTGTTGCTCATCCAGGACCCGCCGCCGTGCATGCCGATATAGCAGCTCGTCCAAGTGAACCTTTGCACGAACGTCGCCTTGACCGGCATCTGGGTCGGCAGATCAGCGGCGAATGCCGGCGCGGCGGAGATGAGGGCCAGCCCTGCAATTCCGAACAAGGAAAATTTGCTCATGCGTAGATCTCCGTTGCACCGCTACATCGCAAACCATGCGTGAAGGAAGACAGTGTTGTTGTCCTGGGCGCCAAGCGTGGTGCCGTTGAATTTGTTGTAGTAGACGTATTGCAGGCCGATCTTGGCGTTGAACCACGGCCAGCCCGGCGCTTTACCCATTCCAAACGGAATGTAGTCGAGCTCCGCCATCCAGCCGCTGCTGTTCGGACTGTTGTTCGCGAAGCCACCGCCAACCGAATAGAGATTGGCGTCAGGCGTGCCCCAGATCTTGAAATACTGACCGGTCAGCGCGAAGCGATTGTCGCCGCCGAATGTGACCTCGCCGGTGAGACGAAGCGAGTTGAGCAGATTGCTCGGGTTGGCGGACGCGCCCGTCGGAAAGCTCGCGTTGAGCTGCTGGAATTCGCGCAGATAGTTGGCGCGAAGCGTGACCCAGTAGTTGGAGCCCTGGTACTGATACTGCGAGTCGAAGCCGACGTCGGTGAACCTGTCCGCGATGCCGAGTACGCCGGTCGTTCCCTGCACGAAGGTCGAATCGATCCACGGGTTGACATTGAAGACCATGCCATAGGTGCCGATCATGAACGTGTGCGGCCCCCAGTGCGGTTCGAGCGCCACGCGCCAATAGGGCGCCACGCCGCTGAACAGGCCCGGCGCGCCGAACGGATCCACGCCCAGCGAGTTCTGCTGCCCGAAGCGAAGCGTCTGGTAGCCGGTTGCCTCGAGATAAAGCATGTCGTTGATCATCGTATAACCGCCGACACCCACGGCATGCGCCGCAAAGGCACCCTCGATTATCGTCCTGGCGCCGGGCGTCGAACCAAGGTTCGAGACAGCGTAGGGAAACGTCCAGGCCGGCGTCGTATTCCAGAGGTCCTGAACAGTCGGATTATTGTTGGCCGTGATTCCGTAGATGATATCGAGCGGCCCGATCCTGGTCGTGCTCGCAAAACGTACGTCGGTGTTGTCCCAGGTCCAGGTGTGCAGGAATTTGTCCGCCGGGGTGCCGCTCAATCCGGACACCGGACCTGGCGCGTTGTAGGTGACTTGAGCGAACGCGCCGATGTTGCTGGTGACCGCGCCGCCCCAGAAGCCGCTGAACGGCGTCAGGACCGTGTTGTCGTTGGGTCGATAGGGATCGGTCGGCGCAGGGATATCGGCTTGCGTGTGGGTGAAGCCCGCAATTGCCATCATGGAGATCGGAGGCACCCAGCCCCGCTCGCCGCTCGATGTGGCGGACTGCGCAGCACCACCGCCGTCGGTGCGGTTGGCGTAGTCGCGTAGCGCCGCATAAGCTTGTTGCGGTCCGTTGTTATTGCCGAACGGCGTCGTCTTGTAGAGACCGCCGCCGGTCGTGTAGCCGAGAAGCTTGAAGCGGCGGCCAAACGGCGTCAGCCCCGGGAAGCTCGTATGACAGGTGCCGCAAGGCTGCCCGGTCTGCCGCGCGAAGCTCGGCAATGCGCTTGCCGGCGCCGCCCCGCCGATCATCACGAGCAGAACGACGGCGGCACAAATAGCCATGACGGCGGCAATGCCGCCTCTGCTCCACACTCGATCGGAACGTCTATGCTCCATCGCGGTTCATTCCGTCTTGCGGCGCAACTTTTTTCAGAGGAGAGAGCGACGCGCCGCGGACGAGATAATGCAATGGTCGCGCTAGCTGTGAAGCCACTTCATCGCAGGCGACTGCGTTTCCATACGACGCGCGCCATTTCGGCAACGAGCGTTGCATCTGCAACGCCACGGAATGTTGCATGTACAACGAGATTGCATGCGCTGTGATTTGTAAATTTGAAGTGGACCGATGCGCGCGGCACAGCGTAGCTTGCGCGTGCATCTATGGGCACACGTCAATGAACTTGCGATTGAACCGGCATGCTGCTCTCGCCACTGTCCTTGCGCTCGCCTCCACATCCATCGGTGCATATGGCGCCGCGGCAGAAAACATTTCCGCGCAGGCTCTCAAGGCAAAGACGGATTACTGCAAGACCTGTCACGGGCTCGACGGGCAAGGCTTTCGTGGATCGGCCCCCATGCCACGGCTAGCGGGCCAGCAGCCGGAATATCTCGCAAGCCAATTGCAGGCATTCATCGACCGCAGGCGGACCAATCCCGTGATGAACAACGTCGCACACGTGCTCGACCCTGAAATGGTCAAGGCGCTCGCGGCCTATTTCAAAGACCTCAATCCGAAACCGCTCGGAGGCGGAGCCAAATCGCCATCGTCCGACGGTAAGAAGATCTACGAGGAAGGCGTGCCGAGCGCCAACATTCCACCCTGCGCGTCCTGTCACGGCACGGACGGCAAAGGCGCCGACGCGTTTCCGCGCCTTGCCGGTCAGCTTCCCGACTATGTCCAGCGCAAGCTGGCCAATTGGGACAAGGAGCGTGGCCAGAAGAAGGATCAGCCCGACAACTCATCGATTATGCAGCCGATAGCGCACGATCTGACCGAAGCCCAAGTGAAGGCCGTCGCCGCCTATGTCAGTCAGCTGAACTGACCAGCGCCGAGGATGGCGGCTCGGAAGATCCCTCGATCGGATGCGTGATGCGGTCTGCGATGCTGATCAGCGCCATCGTACCATCGTTGCCGAGCAGCGCCTTGGCCTCGTCTTGTGCCGCCAGCCATGCCGACTGGGCGCTGAACAGCAAATCCTTTCCTGCGTTGGTCAACGCGATCGGTCTGCTGCGGCCGTCGGCGTTGTCGCGCACTTCTTCGACCCACCCTTCGCAAAGGATCAATTTCAGATTTCGGGTGAGCGTCGAGCGCTCGAGATGCTGCAGGCGAGCGATCTCGGCGCGGGTGATGGAGCCGGCTTGATCGATCATCGAAAGAAGGACGAATTGTGCCGAGCTGATGCCGAACGGCCGAAGCGGCTTGTCGAAGAGTTCCGTGACGGACCTGGATACGTAGCGGGCTCTCATGAAGAGGCTGTCACCCATCCGCATGATCACGCCATTGTTCAGAGCTGACTTACCTCCGACTTTTCGCATCAGCGCCTCCGCCAAGGTTCTGTCTGAAACCTGCGTCGGTTCGCCGCGGTGGTGATTGCGATAGATCAAAAATGATCGGCTCTCGCCCGGAGTTACGGGCGCGACTCACTCGCAACTGTGGAGGGCGACATCGGGGAATGCCCATGACCTGTGATGCAAACTGACTGGAGCGCCGCGAACGTCATGTTCGATCGGCCCTATTCCGCGGTGAGCTGCACTCGCGCGATGTAAAGACTGCAACGTCGGCATCGGCTCGTTCTCAGGCCGGTCGCCCCCGAATGACGGCTCGATCGGTGACCGGTCCGAGGCGCTTCGCAACCGTCCCGCTACTACCGAGCGTCGTCGAGCACGCGCCCTACCCTTTCGCCGAACTCGGCACGCCGCCGAACAATTTCGCCTGCTCGGCGCGGCCGGCGTCGACGATGCGGGTGGTGGCGGTTTCGATCTGATCGCGCAGGCGGGTCATGAACTCGTCGCGCGGCAGGCCCGGCGGCAACGGATCGAGGAATTCGACCACCAACGTGCCGGGATAGCGCATGAATGTGCGGCGCGGCCAGAACAGCCCCGAATTGAGCGCGATCGGCAGGCACGGCACGCCGCTCTCGGCATAGATCTGCGCGACGCCGGCCTTGTAGTTCGGCGCGGCGCCGGGCGCGGTGCGGGTGCCTTCGGGAAAGATCACGAGCTGCCGGCCGAGCTTCACCTCGGCGGCCGCACGCTTCAGCGTCTTGATCAGCGAGCGCGGGCCGCCGCCGCGCTCGACCGAGATCATGCCGACCTTCTTCAGGTACCAGCCGAACACCGGGATCATCATCAGCTCGCGCTTGAGGATGAACAGCGGATGCTCGAAGAAGCGCACCAGCGCGAACGTCTCCCAGAACGACTGGTGCTTGGAGGCGACGACCAGCGGCCCTGCGGGAATCTTCTCGACGCCGCGGAACTCGATCCGGATGTTGCAGATCACGCGCATCAGGAACAGGCTGGTGCTGGCCCACGCGGCCTCGATCGCCATCAGCGCGCCGCGCGGCAACAGCAGCGCCGGCAGCGCGACGATGCAGAGCAGCACCAGCACCAGATAGAACAGCACGTTGAAGATCAGCGAGCGCAGGAAAATCATTTCAGTCCTTGTTCGCCTGCGCCGTTGCCGGGCGGCGCGGCGCAGCTGCCGGCTGCTCGGCGAGATCGGAGGTCAGGTCGAGGCCGATATCGGCCAGCCGCACCCGCATCTCCGCAGCGACATATTTGGCGTATTCCGATAGCAAGAGACGGAACGTTCCGCCACTCGTCCACCACGGCTCGTCGCGCCATTTGTCGCCGACGACGGCGAACGGGATCAGCGTGATATCCGGCATCGCATGTGACAGTTCCACGATCGCCCGCGGCATGTGGTAGTTCGAGGTCACCACGATCAGCGACTTGAAGCCGCGCTCGTGCGCCCAGCGCCGCGTCTCCGCCGCATTGCTGCGGGTGTTGACCGCCGAGCGGTCGAGATCGACGCAGCACCGCATCAACCCCTGGCTGTCCGGCACCGAGCGCGAAATGTCATTGGCGTCGTTGGTCGGATGCACGCCGGAGATCAAGAGGCGCTTGCCGTAACCCGCAGCCAGCAGTTCCATCGCGTCGGACACCCGCGACGAGCCGCCGGTCAGCACCACGATGCCGTCGGCATTGTGCGGCGGATCGGTCTCGACACCGCGCAATTGCGACAGGAAGCCGATGAAGCCGACCGCGGCGGCAACGAAGGCAAGCGCCAGCGGCACGACGATGACGACGCGCAGCCAGCCGCGCGCCTGCGCGGCATGGCCTTTCGGCGACGTATCGTCGGGCTGCAAACTCATGTGATGCTGATATCCTTCCCCCCGGGGATTTTAGAGCATGATCCGGAAAAGTGGAAACCGGTTTTGCCCGGCAAGGGCCGCACGTCTGCGAGCGAAATCACACTCCGGCGACGCCCCGCGATCACGATACCGCCCCCATGATTGCGACGCCGCGGGCCGTCAGTCGATGTCGTCGAGCGTGGCAAACAGGGTGCGCCGCGACGCCCACGCGGTGATCGCCGCGATCAGCACCGCCTGCAACGCCAGGACGAGGTAACCCGACGGACGCAGCGAGAACGTGCCGAGCAGGGCCGCGAACTGGTCGCCGACCGGCGTGCCGGAGAACCAGTTGGCGATCGATTCCGAAAAGCCGAACGCCAGCATCGCCGCGCCGCCGCCGATCAGTCCGCCCTCGAGGCCGAGCCTGAGGAAATGCCGCAGGAAGCGGTTGGCGATGAAGCTGTCGCCGGCGCCGACGAAATGCAGCACCTCGACGATTGGACGGTTGGCAGCCATCGCGCCGCGGGTCGCGAACGACACCGAGATGATGGTGGCGATGATCACGAGGATCAGGATGCCGACGCCGGCAAACACCGTGGCGCCCGTCATCGAGCGCATGCGCTCGATCCAGGCGCGATGATCGTCGACGCTGGCGGTCGGCGCCGCCTGCGTCACCCGCGCGCGCAAGCCGGCGAGATCGAGCGTGGTGCCGGGCTGCACCCGCGCCACGATCACGCGCGGCACCGGCAGTTCGTCGATCGAGAGTCCGCTGCCGAGCCACGGCTCCAGCAGCTTGGCGGATTCCTCCTTGCTGAACGGACGAACCTCGAGAATGCCGGGCTGCGCCCGCATCGCCTCCACCGCGGCCTGCGCGTCGCGGTCGAGGTCGCGGCCCGGCGAGGGGCGCACCTGGATGGTGATCTCGCTCGACACTTCGGATTGCCATTCGGCCGCCGACGCGCTGACCAGCAGCACGGTGCCTGTCGTCAGCGAGGCGAGGAAGGTCATGATCGCGACGACCGCGACCAGCGCGCGGCCGGAGATCGAGGCGCGCGGCACGATCGGCGACATGTTGCGCGCCGTGGCCGGGACCTGCGGACGCTCGCGCCCGAGATCGACCAACGACACTTTCTCGTCGCCGCTCCTATTCATAGATGTGCAGCCGTCCCTGATGCAGCACCAGCCGCCGCGCCTCGTATTGATCCATCAATGTAATGTCGTGGGTTGCGATGATGACCGCGGTGCCGGACTTGTTGAGCTCGATGAACAGCCGCAGCAGGCGGCGCCCGAGCGTCGGATCGACGCTGCCGGTCGGCTCGTCCGCCAGCAGCAATTGCGGCCGCGAGATCACCGCGCGCGCTATCGCCGCGCGCTGTTTCTCGCCGCCCGACAGGATCGGCGGCAGCGCATCCATCCGCTCGCCGAGGCCGACCCATTTCAGGAGGTCGATCACCTCGCGGCGATAGGTCGATTCCTCGCGGCCCATCACGCGGAACGGCAGCGCGACGTTCTCATAGGTCGTCATGTGGTCGAGCAGGCGAAAATCCTGCAGCACGATGCCGATCCGCTTGCGCAGGTCGGCGACCTGATCCTTGCCCAGCAGGGAGACGTCCTTGCCGAACAAATTGACCAGCCCCCGGGTCGGCCGCAGCGACAGGAACAACAGCCGCAGCAGCGAGGTCTTGCCCGCGCCGGACGGCCCGGTGAGGAACTGGAACGAATGCGCCGGGATCATGAAGGAGAGGTCGCGCAAAATCTCCGGGCCGAGCCCGTAGCGCAGACCGACATTTTCGAACCGAACCAATGCGCTAGCTCCGTTCGAGAGGGCCTGTGGCCCAATACCCAACAAAGACGACCCGAACATCCGCCGAGCGGCCGCAAACCGCACAGAACGCTTGTGCGTCGGTTATGGTTTCCGATTCGTTAACGGTCGCTCGGTAGCATCCGGGCATACCACACGGTGGAGATTCGGCTCCATGCATATCGTTTGCCCGCATTGTACAACATCCTACGCCATCAATCCGGCCACCCTGGGCGAGGCCGGCCGCACGGTCCGTTGTTCCCGCTGCCGCGAGGTCTGGCTGGCCCGGCCGGAGGACGCGATCGGGGCGACTGCCCCTACACTGGCCTATGAGCCCGCGGGCTCCAATCTCGCCGACGAATGGGAGGCGATGGGCCGCGAGGAGGCTGACACGACCCCGGTGGTCGAAAGCCCCTCGATTTCAGCCGATTTGCCCGCCGACGGGGACGCCGCCACGGAATGGCCGGCGGTGGCCGAAGCGGATGCCGCGGCCCATGCCGACACCCGGGATGCCAGAAAGCGCCGCTTCCGCCTGCCGCGGTTTCCTCGCCTCTTCCGTCTGCCGTCGCTCCCCCGTATTCCGTTCATGCCCGTGATTGGTGCCCTGCCGACCACCTGCGCGGCGATGGGCGCGCTGATCATCGCGCTGTTCGTCTGGCGCAATGACGTGGTGCGGCTGCTGCCGCAGACCGCGCTGTTCTACAAAATGGTCGGGCTCGACGTGAATTTGCGCGGCCTCGCCTTCAAGGACCTCAAGATCACCAACGAGACCGTCGACGGCAAGCCGGTGCTGGTGATCGAAGGCATGATCGTCGGCCAGACCAGGAAGCCGGTCGAATTGCCGCGGCTGCGCTTCTCGGTCCGTGACGCCCAGGGCGCCGAGATCTATGCCTGGAATGCGGTGCTGGAGCAGCCGGTGCTCAATCCCGGCGAGCGCGCTTTCTTCAAGTCGCGCCTCGCCTCGCCGCCGCCCGAAGGCCGCAATATCGACGTACGCTTCTTCAACAAGCGTGATCTCACCGGCGGCCGCGCGTGAGGCTGCCGGCCAACACTTTCGGGAACTGACCAATCGCCATGACGCGTGTTCTGATCGCCGACGACGAAGACTCGATGCGCTCGCTGGTGGCGCGCGCCATCGCCATGGACGGCCACGAGACCGTGACCGCGCAGGACGGCGCCGAGGCACTGGAGATGCTGACGCGCGACGAGGGCGCGTTCGACCTGTTGCTCACCGACATCCAGATGCCCGTCATGGACGGCATCGCGCTGGCGCTGACCGCGGCGCGCGATTTTCCCGAATTGAAGATCCTGCTGATGACCGGCTTCGCCCATCAGCGCGAGCGCGCTTCGGGCCTCGAGGCGATCGTGCATGACGTGGTGACCAAACCGTTCTCGGTCGCCGATATCCGCACCGCGGTGGCGGACGCGCTGGCGGCGAGGAAGGCGAGTTAGCAACCGCTCCCCGCACACCACTGTCATGCCCCGCGAAAGCGGGGCGTCCAGTACGCCGCGGCCTCTCGATTCGATCGCTGGCGTCTCTGGAATACTCGATCGCTCGGTCATCGAGCCGGGCGATGACGGTGGAATGTGTTGCGGGCTCAGTAATCCTTCAGCAACCGCTCGATGTAGTCGAGCTCGAGCTGCGGGCGTGACGGATCGGCGAGGCGGCGGCGCAGCTCTTCGAGGATGCGGCGGACGCGCTGAACGTCGATTTCGCCGGGGATCTTCACCGTGTAGTCGTCGCCGAATTCGCGGCCATGCAACGGACGGCCGAGCGGATCGGTCTGGTTGCCGCCGCTCTGCTGGCGGCCGGCGCGGTTGCCGGGGCCATCGCCCTGCTGGTCGCCATCGCCCTGCTGCATCGCGTCGGCGAGGCTCTGCGCGCCCTTGCGCAGCGCATCGAGCGCGCGACCCTGCGAATCCACCGCGCCGTCGGCATTGCCCTCGCCGAGCCGCCCGGAGGCATCGCCCATTGCGGAATCGGCCTGGTCGAGCCCGTCACCGTCGTCGCCCTGGTCGCCCTGATCGCCGCCTTGCTCGCCCTGCTGCGCCTGATCGCCCTTCTGACCTTGCCCCTTCTGACCCTTCTGGCCGCGCTGCTCCGGACCCATGCCGCGCTTGGCGAGCTCTTCCTGTAGCTTCTTGAGACGATCGCGCAGCGCCTGCTGATCCTGCTGCAGGTCGCCCATCGACTGATCGCCCTGCTTGCCGCGCATCCGGTCGCGGCGGGAATCCTGGCCCTGCTTGAAGGTCTTGTCGCGCAACTGCTGCTGCTTGCGGATCATGTCGCCGAGTTCGTTGAGCGACTGCTGCATGTCGTCGTCGCCCTGATTGGGCTGCGCCATCTGCAGGTTTTCCAGCATCTGCTGCATCTGCTCCAGCAACTGGCGCGCCGCATCCTTGTCGCCGGAGCGCGACAGCCGCTCCATGCGGTCGAGCATGTTCTTGAGGTCCTGCTGGCTCAGGACCTTGGCATTGGGATCGAGCGGGCGTGCGAGCTGCTGCGGATTGTTGCGGAACTGCTCGACCATCTGGCGCAGGAAATTGTCCAGTGCCGCACGCAGATTGTCGGTGAGCTTCTTGATCTCCTCGTCGGTCGCGCCGCGTTCCAGCGCCTGCTTGAGCGCCTCCTGCGCCGCGCGCAGCGCCTTGTCGACGTCGCTGATATTGCCGTCCTCGATGGTGACGGCGAGCGCCCACATGCTGGCGACGACCTCGCGCAGCTGGTCGTCGGTGCGCGCCGCCTCAAGCTGGCGGGCCACGGTGTGAAGGCCTAGATAATAGCCGGTTTCCGGCATGAACATTTCCGGCGCGATCATCAGCGCGTCGAGCGCGGCGTAGACCTGGCCGTTCTGGTTGGCATCGAGCGCCAGGATGCGGCGCTGCTCGATCAGCGCGCGCGCCAGCGGCTTGGTGAACAGCCGCTCGGGCAGCCGCATATTGAACGGCTCGCTCTTGCCCTCATTGCCGGCTTCGTCCTTTGCGGACAGCGTCAGCGTCACGTCGGCGCCGGCGTAAGGATCCTCGCTGAGATCCTTGACGGTCTGGCCGACGCCGTTGCGGGTGCGCGCATTCGGCAGCACCAGCGGAAATTGCGGCGGCTCGAACAGCGGGCGCGGCTGCGCGGCCTTGCCGTCGGCATCTTTCGGCGCATCGGCCGGCCGCGCTGCGAACTGCGCGCGCGCTTCGGTGACGCCGTAATCGTCCTCGAGCCTGTAGGACATCTGCAAGGCGCCGCGCGCCTGCCGCTCCGGATCCTTGGCGAGTGCAATCGACGGCGGACGGTCCGGCGTCGCGGTGAACTTCCACTGCGGCTGGCCGGCCGGCGCGCGGACATGCGCGGTGCCGTCGCCGGAGATCTTGAAATGCCGCTCGTTGGTGCCCTTGGGCGCCTGCCCCTCCGGCGCAACCTCGGCGACGCCGCCACCGACCACGACGTCGATGGTGCCGCCGCTGGAGCGTACCAGCAGCGTGCTGCCCGAGGGAACCGCGAGCGGGGTGGTATCGGCCGCGTTGGCATCCTTGTTGGCGTTGGACAGGATGATCGGCGGCTTGCCGGTATAGTTCGGCGGCGTCACCCAGGCGTCGACCCGGATATTGGCCGGCGCCATGATGCCATTCCAGTCGAACGCGGAGGCGACCCGCAGGCCGCGCTCGTCGCCGGCGGCGACATAGGTCGCGACCAGCATCACGATGACCAGCGCGCGCAGCGCCCAGGGATCGTGCAGCGACACCCGCGGCCGCGGCAGCCCGGCGCGGATCCGCTTGAGCGAGGCCAGCGTGCGCTCGCGCTGCGCCTGCCACAGCGCCAGCGCGAACGGATCCTTGTTGGTGAGCGTGTCGGAGAGCGTGGTCGCGGGGCGATGGCGGATACCTGCGCCGCGGTCGAGCCGGCTCAACCCCTCCTCGCGGCTCGGCCAGCGGAAGCGCAGCAACGGCAACAGCGCCGCGAGCGCGGCTATGCCGAACAGGGCAGCGCCGGCCACGCGTGCGGCAAACGGCAGCGCCAGCCACAGCCCGGCCCAGGACGCGACCAGGAACAGACCCACGACCGTCAGGAACCGCGCCAGATGCGGCCAGGCCCGTTCCCAAGCAATCGCGAACTTTGCCCGCTGCAGAGCCTCGGTCAGTTTCAACCGCGCGATCGCATCGCTGTCGCGCGCGGCGCTTGACGGGTTGTCAGACGGGTCGATGTTGGCTCCGCTCAATAAAATCTCCGGGGTAGCCGGCAGGTTAGCCTAGCACAGCGGCGGCTTTGAGGCACCCGTTCCCCGGCGTAACCCACACCAGGAAATACGCATAACACGAAGGCGTGACTGCGGCAGTTCGACCCCGTAACTTCCCGGTCCGAACCAACGCCTTAAGCATGAGGAAACGACATGGACCAGAAGACGCACGACAAGGGGCTCGAAATCCGCAAGGCGGTGCTCGGCGAGGCCTATGTCAACAATGCACTGAAGAATTCGGACAGCTTCAACAAGCCGTTCCAGGAACTGGTCACCGAATATTGCTGGGGCGCCGTCTGGGGCCGCGAGGAGCTGCCGCGCAAGACGCGCAGCATGCTCAACCTCGCCATGATCTCGATCCTGAACCGGCCGCACGAGCTGAAGGCGCACATCAAGGGCGCGCTGACCAACGGCGTGTCGCGCGACGAGATCCGCGAGATCTTCATGCAGGTCTCGATCTATGCCGGCATCCCGGCCGGCGTCGACAGCTTCCGCATCGCGCGTGAAGTGTTCGCCGAGCTCGACAATAAGGCGTGAGCGAACTCCACTCGCTGTCGTCCCGGCCAAACGAGGCGCGAGCCGGGACGACGTCGAGTGCGAGGCGGACTCCGCACATAACGACGTAGAGGAACAACACCATGGAAATCGGATTTATCGGCCTCGGGAAGATGGGCTTCCCGATGGCGCGCCGGCTGATCGAGGCTGGCCACAAGCTCACCGTATTCGATACGAGCAAGGATGCGCGCGATCGGCTGGTTGCGCTCGGCGCCACTGCGGCAACGTCGCCCAAGGATATCGCCGACCGCGTCGAGACCGTGATGGCGAGCCTGCCGTCGCTGCAGGCCTCGCTCGAGGTCGCGACCGGCACAGGCGGTGTGATCGAGGGCACGCGCGTCAAACGCTTCATCGATCTCTCCACGGTCGGCTCGCAGATGGCCGTGAAGATCCACGATCTCCTCGCCAAGAAGAACATCGTGCAGATCGACAGCCCGGTCTCGGGTGGCGTGTCGGGCGCCGAGAAGGGCACGCTGGCGGTGATGGTGTCGGGCCCGCGCGCCGATTTCGAGTTGGTGAAAGGCGCGCTCGACGTCATCGGCAAGGTGTTCTTCATCGGCACCAAGCCAGGCTCCGGCCAGACCATGAAGCTCGCCAACAACTTCCTGTCGGCGACCGCGATGGTCGCGACCTCGGAAGCGGTGGTGATGGGCGTCAAGTCCGGGCTCGATCCGGCCGTGATGATCGACGTCATCAATGCGGGCTCGGGGCTGAACACCGCGAGCCGCGACAAGTTTCCGCGTTCGGTCTTGCCGCGCAGCTTCGACTTCGGCTTCGCCACCGGTTTGATGGTGAAGGACGTGCGCCTCGCCGTCGAGGAGATGCGTTCGCTCGGGCTGTCGATGGAAGTTGCCGAAGCGGTCGGCCGGCTCTGGGAAGTCATCATCCGGGAGGAAGGACCGGAGTCGGATTTCACGGCGGCGATCAAGCCGATTGAGAAGGCCGCGGGCGTGATCGTCGGCGGTAGTGGAAAAGGCAGTCACGCCGCGAAGTAACGCCTGCGTAGGTGAGTAGGGCGTAGCGAAACCCGTCAATTGCGTCCGCGCAGCGAGATGATGGGTTTCGCTGCGCCCTACCCACCCTACAAGATCACAGCCACGGCGCGGGCTTGTCCATCGCGATCAGCGCGTCGACGTCGATGCGCGGGCGGACCACGGCGTATTGGTCGTCCTTGACCAGCACTTCCGGCACCAGTGGCCGCGTGTTGTAGGTGCCGGCCTGCACCGCGCCATAGGCGCCGGCGGTCATGATCGCCAGGAGATCGCCGGCCTTCGGCTGCGGCAGCGCACGGTCGAGCGCGAGATAGTCGCCGGTCTCGCAGACCGGGCCGACCACGTCGGCGACCATGATCGGGGTATCAGGTGCAGGCTGACGCACGGCTAAGATGTCGTGATGCGCCTCATACAGCGTCGGCCGGATCAGGTCGTTCATCGCGGCGTCGATGATCACGAAGTTCTTGGCATCGCCCGGCTTCACATGGATGACGCGGCTAACGAGGATGCCGGCATTGCCGACGATCAGGCGGCCCGGCTCGAACATCAGCGTGCAGCCGAGATTGTGCGTGACGCGCTTGACCATCGCAGCATAGGTCGCGGGCAGCGGCGGCGCGGCACGATCCAGATGATAGGGAATGCCGAGGCCGCCGCCGAAATCGACGTGCGAGATATCGTGGCCGTCGGCGCGCAGCGTCTGCACGAATTCGGCGAGCAGGCGGAACGCCGCCTCCAGCGGGCCGAGATCGGTGATCTGGCTGCCGATATGCACGTCGGTGCCGGTGACCTTGATGCCCGGCAGCTTCGCCGCGCGGGCATAGACCTCGCGGGCGCGCGCGATCGGAATGCCGAACTTGTTCTCCGACTTGCCGGTCGAGATCTTGGCGTGGGTGCCGGCATCGACGTCGGGATTGACCCGCACCGAGATGCGCGCGGTCGTCTTCATCTCGACGGCGAGGCGCGAGAGCATCTCGAGCTCCGGCTCGGACTCGATGTTGATGCAGAGGATGTCGGCGGTGAGCGCGGCGCGCAGCTCGGCCTCGGTCTTGCCGACACCGGAGAACAGGATCTTCGAGGGCGGGATGCCGGCCGCGAGCGCCCGCTTCAACTCACCGCCGGACACGACGTCGGCGCCGGCGCCGAGCTTGGCCAGCGTGCGCAGCACCGACTGGTTGGAGTTGGCCTTCATCGCGTAGCAGACCAGCGTCTTCTCGCCGGCAAAGGCCTCGGTGAAGACGCGGTAGTGGCGCTCCAGCGTCGCGGTCGAATAGCAATAGAACGGCGTGCCGACGGCCTCCGCCAGCTCGATGAGATTGACCGCCTCGGCATGCAGCACGCCGTTGCGATAGTCGAAATGGTTCATGACAGGCTTGATTGTTTGAGCATGATCTCCGCGCAAACGCTTCGCGTTTGTCGCAGGGAACACCGGTTTCCACTTTTCCGGATCATGCTCCAGATACTAGTTGCCGAGCAGCGGATCGAGTACGAACGACCGTTTATTGCCTTTCGACGCCGTCGGCGCGGCATCCGAGCCATAGGTCGGATTGAACACGCTCGGCTGAGCCGCGCGCTCACTCTCGGTGTCGCCCGGAGCTGTGGCCGGCGCGGCGTTCGCGGTCGGCGGCAGGTCGAGCGGTCCCTTGCGGCCGCAGCCGCCAAGCGCAAGCGCAGCAGCGCTCAGCACAATAATGGCCCATCCCGAGGGGGTCAGGCGGTTCTTGCTAATCACGACGAATTCCCCAATTCGGGCGGCACCATACAAACATTGGCGTGCTCTGGCGAGAGGCGGAGACCCGAGAAATCACGGCTAAATTTTCGAGATCAGCCCAATTTTCGCTCTTTTTCCAGCCGCTTGGCCCAGGCTTTGGCCTGCGCCATCACATTCTTCGGCGCGGTGCCGCCAAACGAGGTCCGGCTCTTGACCGAGGATTCGACGCTGAGCACCCTGAGGGCGTCGGCGGTGATCTTCGGTTCGACCTCCTGCATGGCCTTGAGCGGCAGTTCGTGCAGCGCCACGCCCTGCGCCGAGGCGAGGCCAACGATGCGCCCGGTAACATGGTGGGCGTCGCGGAACGGCATTTTCAGGGTGCGCACCAGCCAGTCGGCCAGATCGGTCGCGGTGGCATAGCCCTCGCCGGCCGCTTGCTTCATCTTCGCTTCGTCCGGCACCAGATCCTCGACCATGCCGGTCATGGCGCGGATCGCGAGCGACAGCGCCTCGAACGCCTCCATGGCGCCCTGCTTGTCCTCCTGCATGTCCTTTTGATAGGCGAGCGGCAGGCCCTTCATCACGATCAGGAGCGCTGACAGCGCGCCGATCACGCGGCCGGTCTTGGCGCGCACCAGTTCGGCGGCATCCGGGTTGCGCTTCTGCGGCATGATCGACGAGCCGGTGGTGAACTTGTCGCTGAGCTTGACGAGACCGACCAGCGGCGAGGTCCAGATCACGATTTCCTCGGCGATGCGCGACATGTGCACCGCGCAGATCGCCGCCGCCGACAGCGTTTCCAGCACGAAATCGCGGTCGGACACCGCGTCGAGCGAATTGGCCATCGGCCGGTCGAAGCCGAGCGCCTTGGCGGTCGCCGTACGATCGATCGGGAATGAGGTGCCGGCGAGCGCGGCCGCACCCAGCGGCGATTCGTTCAGCCGCTTGCGCGCATCGGCAAAGCGGCCGCGGTCGCGCCCGGCCATCTCGACATAGGCCAGCAAATGATGACCGAAGGTCACGGGCTGCGCGGTCTGCAGATGGGTGAAGCCCGGCATCACGGTTCCGGCATGCTCCAGCGCGCGGGCGACCAGCGCCTGCTGGAACGCGGCCAGCGCCGCATTTGTCTCGTCGATGGTGTCGCGGACATAGAGCCGGAAATCGGTCGCGACCTGGTCGTTGCGCGAGCGCGCGGTGTGCAGGCGGCCCGCCGCAGGCCCGATCAGTTCGGACAGCCGCGACTCGACATTCATATGGATGTCCTCGAGCGCGCGCTTGAAATCGAAATCGCCCTTGCCGATTTCTGACAAAATCGTGTCTAGACCTTTGCCGATATTTTTCGCATCAGCTGACGTGATGATGCCTTGCGCAGCGAGCATCGCGGCGTGGGCCTTGGACGCGGCAATGTCCTGGGCATAAAGGTGACGGTCGACGTCGATGGAGACGTTGATTTCCTCCATGATCGCGTCGGGACGCTCCGAGAACCGGCCGCCCCACATCTTGTTGCTCATGACATTTCGCTCACGAATTTGTATTTCAGGCCGTGCTGTTTCCTGCGCCGGAGTGGCGAAACAGCGTGGCGGTTCCGGACGTATTCCCGGCACTGCATAGCCATATCTGACCCAGGATGACAAACGATATGCCCGAGACGACCCCATCCGAACCGATCGTCAAGCCGACGGCCAAATGGCGCATCCCGCTGGTGATCGGCGCCGTGCTGGCCGGGGCCGTGATCGGCTATGTCGGGGTCTCCGGCCTCAGGCATCCCGCCGGTGGCGACGTCGCGTGCAACAGCGCGGTGGATCTGGCCAAGAAGATCGCCCCGCTCGCCCATGGCGAGGTGGCGGCGCTGACCATGGCGACCACCCCCTTGAGGCTGCCCGACCTGACCTTCGAGGACGCCAACGGCCAGCCGAAGAAACTCTCGGATTGGCGCGGCAAGACCGTGCTGGTCAATCTGTGGGCGACCTGGTGCGTGCCCTGCCGCAAGGAAATGCCGGCGCTCGACAGCCTGCAGACCAAGCTCGGCGGCAAGGATTTCGAGGTGGTCGCGATCAACATCGACACCCGCGACCCGGACAAGCCGAAGAACTTCCTGAAAGAGGCCAATCTGACCAAGCTTGACTATTTCAGCGATCAGAAAGCCAAGGTCTTTCAGGACCTTAAGAACATAGGCAAGGCGCTCGGCATGCCGACCTCCGTGCTGGTCGACGGCAAGGGCTGCGAAATCGCCAATATCGCCGGTCCCGCCGAATGGGCGAGCGATGATGCGATCAAGCTGGTGAAGGCGGCGCTGGCTCCGGCCGCGGCGGGGTTCTGATCAGGCGACGGCGTTGAGGTTGCCGCCGATGCCGGGACCGAGATTGGCGGTCGACGGCGTGCCGAGCAGGGTCTGAACCGCGAACTTTTCCGCGTCGAGGTTCCGCTTGGTCACACGGGTCGCGATCTGCCCCTGCAAATTGCCCTGCTGCATCGACAGGATGCTCGACACCATGCTCATCATGTCCATACGCGGCACTCCCAAACCCGCCCTTGCGTAGCGCGCGAAAGTTAATGTTTGGGTAACGGATGGCCGCGTCAGGCTGACGCATCGTCGTCTTCATGGCGCAGCAAGTCACCGGGCTGGCACTGCAGGTAGGTGCAGATCCGTTCCAGCGTGACGAACCTGACGCCCTTCACCTTGCCCTGCTTGAGCAGCGACAGATTGGCCTCGGTGATCCCGACATATTCGGCGAGTTCCTTCGATTTCACGTTGCGCTCGGCGAGCATCACGTTGAGCCGGACCCGGATCGGCATCGCAGCGGCCTCAGACGAATTGCGCGTGCTCGTCGGCGATCGCATTGGCTTCGGCCATCACCCAGGCCGTCACCGCAACTAGACCCGCGAACAAGAGCGCCAGCAGCATGTCGGAACCGAGCGCGATGACGATGGACTTGCCCTGCGCGTAGGTTTGCCAGCTCAGCAGGATCGACAGCAGCGCGCCGATCACCGGCTTCAGCAAGGTCGAGACCAGCATCGCGATCGCAAGGTCACGCAATCCGGCGACGTTTGCGGCCGTGAAGAAGCGCCCTGCCGCGAACGATGTGAAAGCGCGGCGCACGCGCGACAAGCCCCAGATCAAACAGGCGAGCGGCAACGCCGAGACCAGCAGAGCCATCAGGCGGACAAGCCAGCCGATCGGATGGAACGCAATGCCGGTCAGCCCCGCATCGCGCAGGATCGCCTCATCCGGACTCCCCAGCCAATAGACCAGCAATCCGACCGCGAGCACGAACGAGATGCCGGTACACGCATAGGCGAGCACGCGGCTGACCGCACGGATGCGTTCGAGGCGGGCCGGCCGCGCGGATGGGGAAAGCTCTGGCGAGAGGGACGCGGACATGGCTCAACCTCGGGATTGCTGATCTGATATTATTGTTTTAAAATAATTAATATCTGCAAGTCAACATGCCTTAGGAGATGAAAGTTTATGCTCGTTCGTCCCGCTCACGCCGTCTGGGCCGTCCTTCTATTGACGACAACCGCACATGCGCAGCCCTCGACATCGCACGGGCAGATCTCGGTCGCGCAGGTCAGGGCCATGCTGGACCAAGCCGCGACCAATCCGACCGCGCGCCAAACGATGACGGCCTATCTGGCCGGTACCGGCGAAACCGCCGGCTGGCTGCTCGATGCCGCTCGCGGCCTGCCCCCCTGCGCGCGGCGGCTGACGCTCGACGCGCAGCAGGCGCGGGATGCGATCGCAGGCACGGCGGCCACCGCTGCGACCGAGACACCGGCCACGCCGCTGATCATCCACGACATGCTCGAGCGCGCGGGATGTCGCCTGACAGACTGAGGAGCGGACAATGCGTGCGCGATCAGGCCGCGTTCGCCGCGAAGGCCGCGCCGAGGGTGCGCAATGCCTGGCGGGTCCGCGCATCCGACAGTTTCGAGTGCAGCATGACATCGCGGGACGGCAGTGGCGGCAGGCCGAGCTTTGGTCCGAGGTCGATGGTGTCGGCCGGCGCCACCCGGCGCGCCAGCGCGGCGACGGCGAGCCCTGCTGAAATCGCGGCGCCGATCGTCGAAAGCCCGCCACCGACGAACGCCTCTGTCCAGGCGATGCCGGCGGCGTCGAGCGTCTCGACCGCCATCGCGCGCACGCTACAAGGCTCGGCTTGCGTTGCCAGGCGCAGCGGCTCGCCGGGCCGATGGTGAAAATCGGGCGCAGCCATCCAACCGAACGGTTCTTCGAACAGCACGTCGCCATCGCGGCGCCTGGCATCGTGGCGCAGCACGATCGCGGCATCGAGCTTGCCGTCGTCGAATGCGCCGAGCACCGAACGCGACGTATCGACATGCAACTGGATCACGAGACTCGGGTCGGTGCTGTTCATCCGTTTCAACAGTGAGGCAAGTTCCGAACCGACGATGTGGTGGCTGATGCCGACGACAAGCCGGCGGCGTTCGACCGCAAACGACCCGATCGCCGATTGATGCGCCGCGACCAGATTGCGCGCCGCCCCGAGAAATGCGGCGCCTTCAGCGGACAGCCGGACCAGCCGCGGCGTCCGCTCCAGCAGCCGGCGGCCGAGCCCATCTTCCAGCCGCCTGACCTTCAGGCTGATCGCGGACTGCGTGGTCTCCATCACCTGCGCCGCGCGTGTGAAGCTGCTGAGGTCCGCGACCAGGACGAAGGCCTGCACCGCCTCGACGTCGAGCGCTTTCATGATCATACATTTAAAAATGAAATCATTGAAATACATTATCATGCCGTTTTTAAATGATCAACGAACTCCTAGGATCGGCGCAGTCAACAATTGCCACCAGGAGACAACATCATGCCGCTGACCCGTGTCTCGCTGCGACGGGGCAAGCCCGCCGCCTACCGAAAAGCCATTCTCGAGAGCCTCTATCGCGCCATGCGCGAGACCTTCGATGTGCCGGAAGGCGATCGCTTCATGACGATCTCCGAGCGCGATGGCGACGATTTTGCCTATGGCGCGGACTATCTCGGCATCAGGCGCAGCGACGACTTGGTCATCATCCAGATCACGGTCAGCAACACCCGCCCGGTGGCGCAGAAGCAGAAGCTCTATCGACGGATCGCCGAACGGCTGACGGAAAGCCCCGGCCTGCGCACTGAAGACATCTTCATCAACCTCGTCGAGGTGCTCCCCGAGAACTGGTCGTTCGGCAACGGTGAGGCGCAGTACGTCCGATGACGCCGACACCGATCCTCTCGCCGCGCATGGACGGCATCAACGCCTCGCCCGCATCGGTGCTGCGCCGCCGCGCCCGCGAACTGCGCGCCGCCGGGCGCGACATCATCGAGCTGTCGTCGGGCAATCTCGACTTCCCGACACCGGACCATGTGATCGCGGCGGCCCATGACGCAGCCTTGCGCCGCGAAACCCGCTACACCGATGTCGACGGCACGCCGGAACTGAAGCGGGCGGTGCAGGCCGCACTGCTGCGCGACCATCGTCTCGACTATCGGCTCGACGAGATCGTCATCACCAACGGCTCGACCCAGGCGCTGTTCAACGCGCTGCTGGCGACCCTGGCGCCCGAGGATGAGGTGATCGTCCCCGCGCCGTACTGGGCGCCCTATCTCGGTCAGGTGCGGCTGGCGGGCGCGACGCCGGTCGTGGTGCCGTGTGCGCAGAACAACGGCTTTAAGCTGCGCGCGGAGGATTTGCAGGCGGCGATCTCGGCGCGAACGCGCTGGATCGTGATCAACAATCCGGTCAATCCATCCGGTGCGCTGTATTCTTCGGAAGACCTCTCCGGGATCGCTGCGATCCTCCTGCAGCATCCGGACATCTGGGTACTCGCCGACGGGCTCTACGAGCACATCACGTTCGACGGTGCGCCCGCGCCGACGCTTGCGGAGATCGAGCCGCGCCTGAAGCCGCGGACGCTCACCGTCAGCGGCCTCGCCAAGAGCTACGCCATGATGGGATGGCGGATCGGCTATGCCGCCGGACCATCGGGGCTGATCCGCGCGATGATCACGGTCCAGTCGCAGACCACCTCCGGCGCCTCGTCGATCAGCCAGGCCGCCGCGGTCGCCGCGCTCGAGGGCGCGCAGGATGTGCTGGCCGAGCGTGCCGCCATCCTTCGCACGAGGCGTGATCGCTTTGCCGACCTCGTGAACGGATGCAGCGGGCTTTCCTGCACGCCGCCCGAAGGCACGTTCTATCTGCTGGTCAGTTGCGCCGGCGCGATCGGCAAGCGCGCGCCCGACGGCAAGCTGATTGCGACCGATCGCGATTTTGCGACCTATCTGCTTGAGCAAGCCGATCTGATGGTGTTTCCCGGCGAGGATCTCGGGCTGTCGCCCTACGTCCGGCTCAGCTTCGCCAATCCGTCACCTGTCATCGAGGAAGCGGGAAGACGGTTGAAGCGTGCCTGCGAGGCCTTGCAATGACGGCACATGGCCAGAGCCAGCGCCTCGCGCTGGCGGCGCATCTGCTCGGACTTGGAACGGGTGTGGCGATGATTGCAGGTCTCGTGCCCGCGACGCTTGCGCTGCTGCGGGCACTGACCTGAAACGAGAGTGGTGATTACCGGGTCGGGACCGGCTTGTCGCCGCGGTAGTCGTAGAAGCCGCGCTGGGACTTGCGTCCGAGCCAGCCGGCCTCGACATATTTCACCAGCAGCGGGCACGGCCGGTACTTGGAGTCGGCGAGCCCCTCATGCAGCACCTGCATGATCGACAGGCAGGTGTCGAGGCCGATGAAGTCGGCGAGCTCGAGCGGGCCCATCGGATGGTGCGCGCCGAGCTTCATCGCGGCATCGATCGCCTCGACGTTACCGACGCCCTCATACAGCGTGTAGATCGCCTCGTTGATCATCGGCAGCAGAATGCGGTTGACGATGAAGGCGGGGAAATCCTCCGACACCGCGACCTGCTTGCCGAGCTTGGCGACGAACGCCTTGGCGGTGTCGAAGGTCGTGTCGTCGGTGGCGATGCCGCGGATCAGCTCGACCAGCTCCATCGCCGGCACCGGATTCATGAAATGAATGCCGATGAATTTCTCCGGGCGGTCAGTCGAGGCGGCAAGCCTTGTGATCGAGATCGATGACGAGTTGGTCGCGACGATCGCTTCCGGCTTCAGCACCGCGCAAACCTCGTGGAAGATCTTGCGCTTGGTCTCTTCCTTCTCGACCGCGGTCTCGATCACGAGATCGCAATCGGCCAGCGCATCGATCGTCTCGGCGGAGGCGATGCGGTCGAGCGCCTGCTTGCGGTCGCTTTCGCTGATCGCCTTCTTGGCGACCTGGCGGGTCAGATTGCCGTTGATGGTCGCCAGTGCCGCCTTCAGCCGGTCGGCGGACACGTCATTGAGCACCACGTCGAAACCGGCCAGCGCCGCCACATGAGCAATGCCATTGCCCATCTGACCCGAACCGATCACGCCGACCTTCTTGATTGCCACCGTCATCTTGTCATCCACCGGAACGGCGCGCATGTCGCGCCTGCCCAATTCCAACGATACCCGAAGTGCAGCCTTCCGGGTTGCCCAATCCGCCGGAAAACGCTTCCCGGGACCATGATGTGATTACGACGTAATCGCACCCGATCCATCTTTCCCCGCCGGACACGATCCTTTCGGAAAACCGTTTCCGGATAGTTGCCCCAAGAGTAATAACACCGGCCGGAGCTTACTCACCCGGCCGGTGCTTTGTCGCTTACTTTCCGAGCTTGCCGAGCGCCTCGGTCAGCTCCGGAACCGCCTGGTAGAGGTCGGCGACCAGGCCGTAATCGGCGACCTGGAAGATTGGCGCGTCCTCATCCTTGTTAATGGCGACGATCACCTTGGAGTCCTTCATGCCTGCCAGATGCTGGATCGCGCCGGAGATGCCGACCGCGACATAGAGTTCCGGGGCCACCACCTTGCCGGTCTGGCCGACCTGCCAGTCGTTCGGCGCATAGCCGGCGTCGACCGCGGCGCGCGAGGCGCCGACGCCGGCGCCGAGCTTGTCGGCGAGCGGCTCGATGTACTTGGCGAAGTTCTCGCGGCTCTGCATCGCACGTCCGCCCGAGACGATGATCTTGGCCGAGGTCAGCTCCGGACGGTCGCTCTTGGCGACTTCCTCGCCGACGAACGTCGACAGGCCCGGATCGGCGGCGGATGCAGCGTTCTCGATCGCCGCGCTGCCGCCTTCGCCGGCCGCGGCGAAGGTCGAGGTGCGGACGGTGATGACCTTCTTGGCGTCCTTCGACTTCACGGTCTGGATCGCGTTGCCGGCATAGATCGGCCGCTCGTAGGTGTCGGGCGCAACGACCTTGATGATCTCGGAAACCTGCATGACGTCGAGCAGCGCTGCGACGCGCGGCATCACGTTCTTGAAGCGCGAGGTCGCGGGCGCGACGAAGGCGTCATACCCCGGCGCCAGCGCTACGATCAGCGCGGCCAGCGGCTCGGCAAGATCGTGCTCATAGGCGGGGCCTTCGGCCACCAGCACCTTGGTGACGCCGGCAAGCTTGGCGGCGGCTTCGGCCGCCGCCTTGGTGCCCTGGCCGCCACCGGCAACCAGCACATGGACGTCGCCGCCGAGCTGGCTCGCCGCGGTCAGCGCCTTGTTGGTCGAGTCCTTCAGGGTCTCGTGGTCGTGTTCGGCAATCAACAGCGTCGTCATCAGAGAACCCCGGCTTCGGTCTTGAGCTTGTTCACGAGTTCGGCGACGTCCTTAACCTTGACGCCCGCCTTGCGGCCCGCCGGTTCCGCGGTCTTCAGCACTTCCAGACGCGGCGTCACGTCGACGCCGTAGTCGGCGACGCTCTTGTCGTCGATCGGCTTCTTCTTCGCCTTCATGATGTTGGGCAGCGACGCATAGCGCGGCTCGTTGAGGCGCAGGTCAGTGGTGACGATCGCCGGGCCCTTGAGCTTGATGGTCTGCAGGCCGCCGTCGACTTCGCGCGTGACCTTGAAGTCGGATCCTTCGACTTCGAGCTTGGAGGCGAAGGTCGCCTGCGACCAGCCGAGCAGCGCAGCCAGCATCTGACCGGTCTGGTTCGAATCGTCGTCGATCGCCTGCTTGCCGAGAATGACGAGGCCGGGCTGCTCCGCCTCGACCACGGCCTTGAGGATCTTGGCGACCGCGAGCGGCTCGACGCTGCCTTCGGCCTTGACCAGGATGCCGCGGTCGGCGCCCATCGCAAGCCCGGTGCGAATGGTCTCGGAAGCCTGCGCCGGTCCGATCGACACCACCACCACTTCGGTCGCCTTGCCGGCTTCCTTCAGCCGCAGCGCTTCCTCGACGGCGATTTCGTCAAACGGGTTCATCGACATCTTGACGTTGGCGAGCTCCACGCCCGTCCCGTCACTCTTGACGCGGACCTTGACGTTGTAGTCGACGACCCGCTTTACCGGCACAAGAACCTTCATCGATCCTCTTTCGCTTTGATTTTATGGGTTTCGGTTGGCTGGCGCGGAACCTAAAGGTCCCGTTTCCCCCGGTCAACGCGGCAAAGCCAAAAAACCGTCCCTCGGTTTTGAACCAGTTTAGCGGTTCTGGCCCGGCACCCACAACACGTCCCCGGCCCCTTTATTATTCTGGAAGCGGCTGGCAACGAATAGGAAATCCGACAGCCGGTTCATATACTGGATGCCAGCTTCATTGACCGGCTCGTCCGGTCGGGCGGCGAGTTCCACCATCATCCGTTCCGCGCGGCGACATATCGTCCGGGCGAGGTGCAGATATGCGGATGCAGGCGTCCCGCCGGGCAGCACGAACGAGGTCAGCGGCGCGAGCTGGTCGTTGAGGCTGTCGATGTCGCGCTCGAGCCGCTCGACCTGGCTCGCCAGCATCCGCAGACGTTCAGCCTTGCCCTCGCGCTCGGGCACCGCAAGGTCGGCGCCGAGATCGAACAGATCGTTCTGGATCCGGCCGAGCATCGCATCGAGCTCGGGACTGTCGGCCAGATGCAGCCGCACCACGCCGACAGCGGCATTGGTCTCGTCGACGGTGCCATAGGCGGCAACCCGCAGATCGTATTTCGGCCGCCGCTCGCCGGAGCCGAGCGCGGTGGTGCCGTCATCGCCGGTGCGCGTGTAGATCCGATTGAGAACGACCATGGCCGTGATCTCCTAAGGTTTTGCGCATCGCGCCCGCCGCTCGAAAGCGCTCTAGCGCCCCATCGCCCAGACCGCGAGCATCGCGATGACGATGGCGACGAACTGAAACAGCACGCGCAGCCGCATCAGCTTCTGCGATGTGTTCGGCGAGCCGCCCTTCATCATGTTGACGAGGCCGAGCAGAAGCACCAGCGCGACGGCGCCGACGGCGATGGGAAGAATGATCGTGCTGAGGACAGATGTCATCTGCGGTACATAACACCGCAGGACGCGGACTTCCACACGGCGGCAGATGCAACCAACTGGCTTTTCACTGCGTAATATCAGATGCTGGGCCCGTCCTCGGACCGAGCGGTTGTCGACAATGCCGGGTGGAATGTGAAGCAGCTTCGTTACGTCACCCACGTCGTGATGGATGCCTTTTACACGTTCCTCGCCGACGACGGTTGGGCGATCGCGAGCCACATCGCGCTGTCGACCCTGATGGCGCTGTTTCCGTTCCTGATCGTGCTGACCTCGCTGGCCGGCTTCTTCGGCTCCAAGCAACTCGCCGACCAGGCAGTCGGGCTGTTGCTGCAGGTGTGGCCGGATCAGGTCGCCGGGGCGCTGTCCGGCCAGATCCACGATGTGCTGACCAATACCCGCGGCGACATCCTGACCATCGGCGCGGTGCTCGCGGTGTACTTCGCCTCCAACGGCGTCGAGGCACTGCGGGTGGCGCTGAACCGCGCCTATGCCGTGATCGAGCCGCGGCGCTGGTACTGGCTGCGGCTGGAATCGATTGGCTACACGCTGGTTGCGGCGTTCACCTCGCTCGCGATGGCATTCCTGATCGTGCTCGGACCGCTGATCATCGAGGCGGCGCGACGCTACATCCCGTTCTTCGTCGAATCGAACGAGAGCCTGCTCAACACCGCACGTTACGGCATCACGATCCTCGCGCTGGTCGTCGCGCTGTTCATCCTGCATGCCTGGCTGCCGGCGGGCCGCCGCGGCTTCACGCAGATCCTGCCCGGCATCATTTTCACCGTGGTGGCCTCGCTGATCTCGGGCATCGGCTTCGGCATGTATCTGGCGCGCTTCGCCAACAACTACGTCACGATGTATGCGGGGCTCGCATCGGTGGTGATCGCGCTGGTGTTCCTGTATTTCATCGCCGCGATCTTCGTGTTCGGCGGCGAATTGAACGCTTCGATCATCAAGTCGCGGTTGCCGCGCGGCGTGACGCTTCAAGCAGCGCAGTCGCGAGCGCCCGCGGAGAAACAGGCTTGACCAGGAAGGCGTCGGCACCGGCGGCGCGCGCCGCGGCTTCGTCCTCGGCTCGGCCGGAGATCCCGACGATCACGATGCCGCCCTGCGGCGGCGGCAGCGCGCGGATGCGCTTGATTGCCTCGACACCGCCGATGCCGGGCAGCACCATGTCCATCAGTACGGCGTCGAAGGCCCCCTGTGCGAGCCGCTCCGGCGCACCCTCGGCCTGACCGACGAATTCGGCATGGTGACCAAGCTCGGTCAGGATCGTGTTGAGCACGACGCGACCGAACGGATTGTCCTCGACGCTGAGCAGCCGCAGCCCCTGCGATGACGGCACCGCTGCGCCCTCGCGCGCCGGCGCGCCGGCCGGTGCTGCGGCCGAAGCCAGCACCACATTGAGCGTGAAGACGGTGCCGCCGCCTGCACGCTGGGCCACGGCGATGTCGCCGCCCATGGCGCGCGCGAGCTGCCTGACCGAGGAGAGGCCGAGCCCTGCGCCGCCGAATCGCGCGGCGATCGTGACATTGGCCTGCGAGAACGGCCGGAACAGGCGCTTGACCTCCGATAACGTCAGGCCGATGCCGCTGTCGGAAATCGTAAAGGCAACGCCGATTCGGCGCCCCGCCTTGCCCTTGGCCTTTCCCTTGGCCGCACGCACCGGCGCGACGTGCAGCTCGATGCTGCCCTGCTCGGTGAACTTGACGGCGTTGTCGATCAGGTTTTCCAGCGCCGCGCGCAGCCGGACGGGATCGCCGACCGCAAACGTCGGCAGCTTCGCGGAGATCTCGACCGAGGCCCGCAATCCCTTGGCTGCGGCGCGGCCGGCCAGCGAATCGCCAGCATGGCGCGCCAGCGTGCGCAGGTCGAAGAAGTCCTGCCGGATCTCGAGCCCCGGCCCCTCGCTCCGGGCGGCGTCGACGAACAGGGTCGCGAGGCTCGCCAGATGCTCGGCCCCGGCCTTGATGGTATCGACCCAGCGCCGCTCGCGCTCGCCGAGATCCGACGTCGCAAGCAGGTTGCTGATCGCGAGGATCCCGGTCAGCGGGGTCCGGACTTCATGGGCAAAGGCGGCAAGCGCGGTCTCGACCATGCCCGGCGCGGCCTTCGGGGCAGCCCGCTTGCGGCTCGGCTTGACCGCGCGCGTCTTGGCGGAGCGCATCTTGGCGGAGCGCGTCTTGGCGGAGCGTGTCTTGGCAGTGCCTGTCTTGGCAGTGCGCACTTTGGCGGGCCGCGTTTTTTCGGCGCGCGCCTCCGGCGGCATCCCTTTGGACTGCCGCTTGCTGCGCCGTACGCGCGATTTTGACGCCATGGTCTCCGTGATCCCCGCCCCGGACAACAACATGGCATGCCAAACGTGCCGGAGTCACGGCGCGGTTTGCGGTGCGCCACAGCAGAGCCCCGTGATGGTAACCATGCTGTTTCGCGAGCGCGGGCGGGATCTATCGCAAGCCGACCAGGCGGCGAATATCGGCCGGGCTGGCGCCCTCCGCCCGCAGTTCGCGCAGTCCGGTCGCCCGGGTCGATTTCGACAGCTTTTGGCCGGCGGCGTCCAGGATCAGTGCATGGTGCAGGTAGGTCGGCACAGGCAGGCCAAGTAGTTCCTGCAGCAGCCGATGCACGCTGGTCGACCAGAACAGGTCAACGCCCCTGACCACATCGGTGACGCCTTGCAGCGCGTCGTCGATCACGACCGAGAGATGGTAACTGGTTGGGGTCTCCTTGCGCGCCAGGATCACGTCGCCCCAGGCCTCCGGCCGGGCCGCCACGTCCCCGGTCTTGCCGGCCGGGCCCTCGCCTGCCTCCCGCCAGCGCAGGCCGCCGCTGCGGGCGCATGCCGCGGTCATGTCGAGCCGCAGCGCGAACGGCGCACCTTGCCCGATCAGCCGGTCGCGCGCCTCGGCCGCGAGGGATTTCGCCGTTCCCGGATAGAGCGGCGCGCCGTCCGGATCGCGCGGCCATGCACCGCCGGCCTCGCGTTCCGCGACCAGCCGCGCGACCTCGGCGCGGCTCTCGAAGCTCGGATAGACCAGTCCCTGCGCCGCCAGACGATCGAGCGCCGCGCGATAGGCGGCAAAATGCTCCGACTGCCGCCGCACCGGGGTCTCCCAGGCGATGCCGAGCCAGGCCAGATCCTCATAGATCGCCTGCTCGAACTCGACCCTACAGCGCGTCGCGTCGATGTCCTCGATCCGCAGCAGGAAGCGTCCGCCCGAATCGCGCGCCAGATCGTGGTTGAGCAGCGCCGAATAGGCATGGCCGAGATGCAGGTAGCCATTCGGACTCGGTGCAAAACGGAAAACGGGTGGCATAGCGTTTGATCGTTCGTCATTGCCGGGCCCCGCCCGGCGATCCTTGTTTGGGCATGATCTTCGCGCGAACGCCCTGCGTTTGTCGCGCGGGAAAACCGGTTTCCACTTTTCCGGACCATGCGGCTGGACAAGACTCTGTTACGGTAGGAGATGGATGCGCGGGTCCCGGCTCCGCCAAGGCTTCGCCGAGGCCCTCGCATCCAGGCCCGCCGGAGCTTTAGCAGAGGCGGCAAGCCCGCGCATGACGAGCCAATGCAGATCCCGCAATGCTGATCCATCTCGAAACCCAGGCCGACCTCGACGACGCCATCCACAAGCTGGTCGACCAGGATCGACGGCTGCGCCCCATCCTCGAGCTGACCGGCATGCCGACGATCCGGCAGCGCGAGCCGGGGTTTGCGGGACTTGCTGCGATCATCTGCGGCCAGCAGCTGTCGACCGCGAGTGCTGCCGCGATCTGGGGCCGCGTCAGCCAGGCGTTCGACCCGTTCCACCATGATACGATCCGCAAGGCGCGGGCCGACCGGCTCGGCCGGCTCGGGCTCTCCGCGGCCAAGATCAAGACGCTGAAGCACATCGCGCGCGAGCTCGCCGAGGAGCGGCTGAACCTCGACGTGCTCGCCAACGAAGAGGCCGATGCCGCGCACAATACGCTGACCGCGCTGCCCGGGATCGGCCCGTGGACCGCCGACGTCTATCTCTTGTTCTGCCTTGGCCATGGCGATGCGTGGCCGGCGGGCGACCTCGCCGTGCAGGAAGCGGTCAAGGTCGGGCTCGGGCTGAAGGAGCGGCCGACGCCGAAGCAGATGGCCCCGCTTGCGGAGCCGTGGCGTCCGCTGCGTGGCGCCGCCGCACATCTGTGGTGGGCATATTATCGCGTATTGAAGAATCGCGAGGGCGTGATCGCCGGTGCAAGGTAGGTCGTGGAGAAAACACTCCAACTGCGTAGTCGCCTGATATAGCATCGGCCGACCAATACTTGTTCAATTGCCGGCCTCGCCCATTTTTGCCCACGCATCCTTCCTCCAAGGGGGACAGACCTGCTATCGCTTCGCATCCCGCTGACGCTTCTTCTGATATCCCTCGGGGCTATCGCCGCGGCGTGGTGGCGGCTGGGCATCCCGGTCAGCCTGCCTCGCGCACCGATTGACCCAAATGACAAAGTTCAGTGCATCTCCTACGCCCCGTTCCGCAACAATCAGACATCGCTTTCGCCGGAGACGCAGGTCTCGCCAGAACAGATCGCGGAAGATCTCGCGCAACTCGCGAAGATATCCAATTGCATCCGGACCTACGCGACCGATCTCGGACTCGACCAGATTCCCGGGCTCGCAGCCAAGGCGGGGCTGAAAGTCATTCAGGGCATTTTCCTGGATCGGGACCGCAAGAAGAATGCGACACAGGTCGAAACCGCGATACGCCTCGCCAAGGAATATCCGGACACGATCACAGCACTCGTGGTTGGCAACGAGGTTCTGCTGCGCAAGGAAATGTCGGTGTCCGACCTCACTGCCATGATCCGCTCGATCAAGGCCCAGGTCAGCGTTCCCGTGACCTATGCCGACGTCTGGGAGTTCTGGCTGAGCAATCGCGAACTTTACGACGCGGTCGATTTCATCACGATTCACATCCTGCCATATTGGGAGAATATCCCAATCCCCGCGGAGCATGCCGCGGCTCATGCTGACGAGATTCGACGGCAGATTGCGGCGGTCTTTCCCGGCAAGGAAATCCTGATCGGCGAATTCGGCTGGCCGAGCGAAGGGCGCATGCGCGAATCGGCGCTGCCCTCGCGGACCAATCAGGCGCGGGTGGTCTCGGAGGTGCTCGACCTTGCGCGGCGCGAGCATTTCCGCGTCAACCTGTTCGAGGCCTACGATGAAGGATGGAAGCGGGAGATCGAGGGCACGATCGGCGGAACCTGGGGACTGTTCGATTCTGACGCGCGCGCGCTGAAATATCCGCCCGGACAACCGATCAGCAACTTTCCGCTCTGGAAACTGCAGATGGTCAGCGGAATGGCGCTGGCGATCCTGGTGTTCGGCGCCGCGTGGCTGACCTTGCGCCGCAAGCCCAGGGAGCCAAAGGAAGCAAGACTCGCATCATGGCTTGCGGTCGGGCTATCGGCGACCACAGCCGGAATCCTGTTTGGGGTGGCCGCCCAGAAAATGGTCTATGAAAGTTACGGCACGGGTGGCTGGCTGCTGTGGGGCTCGCTGCTGGCAGCGGCAACGGCTTCGCCGGTGCTTGGCGCCAACGCCCTGATGTCGGGTCGCGCATCGCCCAGCTTTCTCGAATTGCTGGGTCCGACCGGCCACCACACTGGGTCGGTGCTGGTCACCATGCACGGACTGGCCTTGATCGTCACCACAGTGGTCGGGACCGCGACCGCACTTGGCCTCGTGTTCGACCCGCGCTTCATTGATTTTCCCTTCGCGCCTTTCACGATGGCCGCGGTGCCGTTTGCGGCGATTGCGCTGCTCAATCCTCCCACCAAGGGAATCCGTCCGCTTGCGGAATCGATATTTGCCGGCATTTTTGTCGTGGCGGCGATCTATGTTGGCTTCAACGAAGGACCGGAGAACTGGCAGTCGCTGTGGACTTGCGCTGCTCTTCTGCTGCTTGCGGTGACGTTATGGCGGGCGCGCGCGTGAGACTACGCTCTAACCGCGCAGCCTGACGCGGTCCTCGCGTGCGCAATCGGTGACGAAGCCGATGACGGCGCGCACCGAGGGAAGCTCGACCAGGTCGGGATGGGCGAGCAGCCAGAGATCGGAGAGGCTCGACAGCTTCTGCGGCGCGACCCGCACCAGATCGGGATAATCCGCCCCGACCAGGCAGGACAGCGCGCAAATCCCGAGCCCGGCCCGCGCCGCCGCGAGCATGTCGCCCTGCGAGGAGCAGCGCATCACCAGCGTGCCCTGCCGCGTGATGACATCGCTCCATTGCGCCAGCCGCGCATTCGAGGCCTGGTCGGCAAAGCCGATCACGCTGTGCCCCCGCCACTCGTCCGGCCGCTCCGGCAACTTGCGCCCGGCGGCATAACCGCGTGACGCGTAGAAGCCGGCGCCGAGCCGTCCGATCTTGCGCCCGATCAGGTTCTCGTCCCCGGCATCGACCGGCCGCAACACCACGTCGGCCTCGCGGCGGCGCGCGCTCGCCGGAAACGGGTGGGTGATGATCTCGAGCTGGATGTTGGCATGATCGCGCAGGAACGGCCCGAGGCGCGGCATCAGCCAATGCGCCGCCAGCGTGGCGCCGATCGACAGCTTCACGACGCCGCGGGCTTGCTCCCCGGTGGCGGATGCGGACGCCTCCGCGCGCAGGGCTGCCGCCGCCATCACCTCGGTGTGCTCGCGGAATTTGCGGCCTTGCGACGTCAGCGACAAGCCGTCATTGGATCGGGCGAACAGACGGGTCCCGAGCTGCTTCTCGAGCGCCGCGACGTTGCGGCCGACGGTGGGATGGCTGATACGCAGCCGCCGCGCCGCGCCGGCGAAGCTGCGCGTCTCCGCCACCGCGACGAACGTCTTGCAAAGCTCCCAGTTCATGCCGCCGCCCGCGCCGTTGTTCATTTCTGGCTAATGATCTGTTCAATATTGAACGCCATGACGCAGCCGTCCAGCCTTATATTGCCGCGCCAAGGGAGCCGCCGCTTCCGGCCATCACAACAAATCGCGATTCGCCCCGGCACCGGCCGGGCGGTACGCATGGAGGATCCGAACAATGCCGCTGCCCGCCTCGCTCGCCAACAGGCTCGAACTGCCGGTGGTCGGTTCCCCGCTGTTCATCGTCTCGGGGCCCGAGCTCGTGATCGCGCAGTGCAAGGCCGGCATCGTCGGCTCGTTCCCGGCGCTCAACGCCCGCCCGGTCGAGAAGCTCGACGAATGGCTCACGCGGATCGAGAACGAGCTCGGCGAGTACCAAGCGCTTCACCCGGAAAAGAAGGTCGCGCCCTACGCGGTCAACCAGATCTGCCACGCCTCCAACGACCGGCTGATGCACGACATGGAAACCTGCGTGAAGCACAAGGTGCCGATCATCATCACCTCGCTGCGCCCGCCGTCCGAGATCGTCGAGGCCGCGCATTCCTATGGCGGCGTGGTGTTCCACGACGTCATCAACGTGAAGCACGCCCGCAAGGCCGCCGAGCAGGGCGTCGACGGATTGATCCTGGTCTGCGCCGGCGCCGGCGGCCATGCCGGCACGCTGTCGCCGTTCGCGCTGGTGCGCGAGGTCAAGCAGTGGTTCAAGGGTACCATCCTGCTGTCGGGCGCGATCTCCGACGGCTGGAGCATCGCATCCGCGCTCGCGCTCGGCGCCGACCTCGCCTATGTCGGCACCCGCTTCATCGCCACCGAGGAAGCCAACGCCGACATCAGGTACAAGCAGGCGCTGACCGAATACGCCGCGCACGACATCGTCTATTCGAACCTGTTCACCGGGGTTCACGGCAACTACCTCGGACCCTCGATCGCGGCCGCGGGCCTCGATCCGGCCAACCTGCCGGTCGCCGACAAGTCCAAGATGAATTTCGGCTCCGGCGGCAACACCAAGGCCAAGGCCTGGCGCGACATCTGGGGTTCGGGCCAGGGCATCGGCCAGATCACCGACGCCCCGCCGGTGGCCGAGCTGGTGACGCGGCTGAAGGCGGAGTACACCGAGGCGCGCAGCGACTTCCTGCGGGCCAGCGCCTGACGCCCGGACAACCGCCTGGAGAAACCCGGCATGATCATCAGCGGCGATAGACAGATCAGCTATGGCGACATTCACGCCCGCATCGCGCGGGCGGCGACCGGCTTCCGCGCGCTCGGCGTGCAGGGCGGCAAGCCGGTCGGCATGATGTTGCGCAACGATTTCGCGCTGTTCGAGGTGGTCGCAGCCTCAGCCGCACTCGGCAGTCCGGTGGTACCGATCAACTGGCACCTGAAGGCCGACGAGGTCGGCTACATCCTGTCCGACAGCGGCGCCGACACGCTGGTCTGCCACGCCGACCTGCTGCCGCAGATCCGCGACGGGTTGCCGCCGGGGATCAAGCTGCTGGTGGTGACGACGCCGCCGGAGATCGCCGCAGCCTATGGCGTGGCGCCGGAGCTCACGCGCGTGCCCGATGGCGTCGCCGACTGGGATCAATGGCGCGACACCCATGCCCCGCTGGCCGACGCGCCGCTAGGCGCCGCGCCGATGTTCTATACGTCGGGCACGACCGGACTGCCGAAGGGCGTTCGGCGCAAGCCGATGCGTCCCGAGCAGCTGCCGGCGGCGGCCCGCATCGGTGCGCTCACCTACGGCATCAAGCCCGATGAGGATCAGGTGATCCTGATGAACGGGCCGATGTATCATTCGGCCCCGCATTCCTACGGCATGCTCGCGTTCCGTAACGGCTGCAGCATCGTGCTCGAACCGCGCTTCGATCCCGAGGATCTGCTGCAACTGATCGAGCGTCACCGCGTCACCCACATGCACATGGTGCCGACCATGTTCGTGCGGCTGCTGCGGCTGCCGGAGGAGACGCGGCGCCGCTACGACCTGTCGTCGCTGCGCTTCATCATCCATGGCGCGGCGCCCTGCCCGGTCGACGTCAAGCGCGCCATGATCGAGTGGTGGGGCCCCGTGATCAACGAATATCTCGGCTCGACCGAGACCGGCATCCCGGTCTGGCATTCGTCCGCCGAGGCGCTGGCCAAGCCCGGCACCGTCGGGCGGGCGATCGAGGGCGGCATCGTCAGGATCTTCCGGCCTGACGGCACGCCATGCGACATCGGCGAGCCCGGCGAAATCTTCATGCGTCAAACCTTGATATCGGACTTCGACTATCACGGTAACGCCAAGGCGCGCGCCGAGGCCGATCGCGAGGGCCTGATCAGCGTCGGCGATGTCGGCTATCTCGACGCCGACGGCTATCTGTTCCTGTGCGACCGCAAGCGCGACATGGTGATCTCGGGCGGCGTCAACATCTACCCCGCCGAGATCGAGAACACGCTGATCGGCATGGACGGCGTCCGCGACTGCGCGGTGTTCGGCGTGCCCGACGACGAATATGGCGAGCGGCTGTTCGCCTGCGTCGAGCCGGAAGCGGGCGCTGCGCTGTCGGTCGCGGCGATCCAGGATTTCCTCCGCGGCAAGCTCGCCAATTTCAAAGTGCCGAAGGACATCCGCTTCATAGGCGCGCTGCCGCGCGAGGCGACCGGCAAGATCTTCAAGCGCAAGCTGCGCGACCTCTACCGCGAAGGGCAGCTTCGCTGACGAGGTGACGGTGAGGCGAACGGCGTTTGAAACTTAGTTGCTGTTGCAAACGCCCGGCGATCGACGCAACGATGCGCCCGCATCCGAAGCCGGGATCATCGCCATGAACGCCACTGACTTCATCGTCATCCGCAACGACCTGCAGCAATGCAAGGTGATCGAGACGCGATTGCCCGATGCGGCGGCGCTGCCGGACGACGCGCTGCTGGTGAAGGTGACCCGCTTCGCCTTCACCGCCAACAACATCACCTACGCCGTGATCGGCGAGCAGCTGAAATACTGGCACCTGTTCCCGGGGCCGGATGGCTACGGCATCATCCCGGTGTGGGGCTTTGGCGAGGTGCTGGCCTCGAAACATCCCATGATCGCAACCGGCGAAACGCTGTTCGGCTATTTCCCGATGGCGACCCATCTTGTCATTGAGGCCGCCGACGTCAGCAAGCGCGGCTTGCGCGATGCGGCCGCGCACCGCCAGGAGGTCTCGCCGGTCTACAACGCCTATGCCCGCGTCTCCGGCGATCCGAGCTATGCCGGCCAGCAGGGCGATTTCCGCGCGCTGCTACTGCCCTTGTTCATGCTCTCGTTCCTGGTCGACGACTTCCTCGCCGAGAATGAATTCTACGGCGCGCGCCGCGTCATCCTGTCGTCGGCCTCGAGCAAGACCGCGTTCGGGCTCGCCCATCTGCTGCACAAGCGCGGTATCCGCGTGATCGGGCTGACCTCGAAGGGCAATGTCGATTTCGTCAATTCACTCGGCTGCTACGACGAGGTCGTCACCTATGACCGGGTCACCGCGATCCCGCCGGCTGAGCCGGTCGCCTATGTCGACATGGCCGGCAACAGTGCGTTGCGCGAGGCCCTGCACCGGCACTTCGGCGCGCAGATGGTCTATTCCGGCCGGGTCGGGCTCACCCATCGTGCGAGCGAGCCGGACGAGGCGACGCTGCCCGGCGCCAAGCCGGTGTGGTTCTTCGCACCCGACCAGATCCGCAAGCGCGCCAAGGAATGGGGTCCCGGCGGCATCGACCAGCGCTTCGGCGCCGCATGGACGGAGCTCGTGCCGCATCTGCCCAACTGGCTCGATGTGGTCGAACGGCGCGGCCCGGCCGCGGTGCGCGAGGCCTATCTCGATACCCTGCAGGGCCGCGTTCCGCCGGATCAAGGCCTGATCCTCTCGCTGGCCGAATAGGCGATATCCCGTCACGCCCTTTCTGCAACCTTGCCAATGGGTATAGGCTTGCGGGCAAGGGAACGCCGCCAAGAAAACGTCACCAAGGGCGGCCGATGACGAGAAACGCCCAATGCTCGACAAGACGGACGATATTTCGGTCGCCGCCGACAATTGGCTTGTGCAGTTCGAGGATGCGCTGGCGGGCCCCGACGATGTGCTGCTGAAGCCGCTGTTCCATCCCGAGAGCTACTGGCGCGACGTGCTGGCGCTGAGCTGGAACATCCAGACCGTCAACCGCGCCTTTGCCATCGTCGAGGAACTGCCCGCACATGCCCGCCGGAGCGCGCCGCATGATTTCCGCATCGACGCCGAGCGCGCGCCGCCCCGCCGGGTGATGCGCGCCGGCACCCAGGCAATCGAGGCGATCTTCAAGTTCGAAACCGCTGTCGGCCGCGGCCACGGCATCGTGCGGCTGATCCCGGATGCTGCCGACTGCGATCGGCTGAAGGCCTGGACCTTGCTCACCGCACTGGAGGAGCTGAAGGGATTCGAGGAGCAGCAGGGACACACAAGACCGCGTGGACAGGCCTATTCCCGCGACTTCCGCGGCCCCAACTGGCTCGACCTGCGCAAGGCATCCGCGGAATATGCCGGCCGCGATCCCGACGTGCTGGTGGTCGGCGGCGGACAGGCCGGGCTTGCGATCGCCGCGCGGCTGCAACAGCTAAAGATCGATGCGCTGATCGTCGACCGCGAAGCCCGCGTCGGCGACAATTGGCGCAAACGCTACCATGCGCTGACGCTGCACAACCAGGTGCAGGTCAATCATCTGCCCTACATGCCGTTCCCGCCGAACTGGCCGACCTACATCCCGAAGGACAAGCTCGCCAACTGGTTCGAATCCTATGTCGATGCCATGGAGCTGAACTTCTGGACCGGCACGGAATTCGCCGGCGGCAGCTATGACGAGGCAACGGGGCGTTGGACTGTCGAGCTGCGCCGCGCCGACGGCACGACGCGCAAGATGCAGCCGCGCCATGTCGTGATGGCGACCGGCGTCAGCGGCATTCCGAACGTGCCTGATATCCCGTCGCTGCAGAATTTCTCCGGCAAGGTCATGCATTCCAGCGGCTATGAGGACGGCGAGCATTGGGCCGGCAAGCGCGCGCTGGTCATCGGCACCGGCAACAGCGGCCACGACATCGCGCAGGATCTGCATTCCTCCGGCGCCGAGGTGACGCTGGTGCAGCGCTCCTCGACCCTGGTCACCAATATCGAGCCGTCGGCACAGCTTGCCTATGCCGCCTACAATGAAGGCTCGCTCGAGGACAACGATCTGATCGCAACCTCGATGCCGCTCGCGCTCGCCAAGCGCAGCCATGTGCTGATGACCGAGCAGTCGAAGGAGTTCGACAGGCCGCTGCTTGACGGTCTCGCACGCAAGGGCTTCAAGCTCGATTTCGGCGACGGCGGCACCGGCTGGCAGTTCAAGTACCTGACCCGCGGCGGCGGCTACTACTTCAACGTCGGCTGCTCCGACCTCGTCGCCAGCGGCGCGATCGCCCTGAAGCAGTTCGCCGATATCGAGACCTTCGTGAGCGACGGCGTCCGGCTGAAGAGCGGCGAGACCGTTGCCGCCGACCTGATCGTGCTCGCGACCGGCTACCGGCCGCAGGAAGAGCTGGTGAAGCGGCTGTTCGGCGAGGCGATGGCCGCGCGGGTCGGCCCGATCTGGGGCTTTGGCGACGGCCAGGAGCTGCGCAACATGTACACCCGCACGCCGCAGCCCGGCCTGTGGTTCATCGCCGGCAGCCTCGCGCAATGCCGCATCAACTCGCGCTATCTCGCGCTGCAGATCAAGGCGATCGAGGAGGGCCTGCTGCCGCGCGACGTCGGGCCGGTGGCGAAGCTGACATAACCAACATCGTCATTCCGGGATGCGCGCAGCGCAGGCCCGGAATCCATAACCACGATCGGGAGATGGATTCCGGGCTCGCGCTACGCGCACCCCGGAATGACGAAAGAGGAGGCGGATTCCGACGTAGCGTCGAATTCCCTAACTCCGTCACCCCGAGGAGCGCGCATCGCGCGCGTCTCGAAGGGTCGACGGCCCGGCTGGTGGCCGTGCATCCTTCGAACCTCGCTCTGCTCGCACCTCTGGATGACGGATCGAAAGCGCTCCCGCGCCATCAGATCTCGCCGATCACCTCGCGGCGGCGCTGCTCGGATTCTTCAGCGTAGCGCCGCATCGCGTGGGCTTCGGTGAGCAGGCCGATCGGCCGCCGGTCGCCATCGCCCTCGACCACGGCGAGCGATTCCGCTTCGGCCGCGTCGAACACCGCGATCGCCTCCTGCACGTTCATGCCGGGATGCAGCACCACGTCGGCGTAGCGCAGGATGGCGGCAAGCCCCTTGTCGGCCTCGATATCGGGCGCATGCGCTTCGGCGACCAGCGCGAGCCCGGCGTAGCGTCCCTCGCCGTCGACCGCGACGACCTGGGTCTTCGAGCCCGGCGGGAATTTCTCGCGAAACGCCTCGATCGGCATCGCGGCGTTCACCGTCGTCATGTCCTGCCGCATCATCCTGCCGACCGTGAGATCGCGGATCCAGCCGATATCGGCGGCGCTGCGGATGGTCTCGCCGCGCAGATGCAGCCGCCAGGTCGCGAACGAATAGCCGAACAGCTCGCGCGTGATCGTGGTCGAGATGATGACCGCGACCAGCACCGCGGTGGTGAGCCAGAGATTGCCGGTGGATTCCAGCGCGATAAACGACATCGTCAATGGACCGCCGATCACCGAGGCCGACAGCGCGCTCATGCCGATCACCGCATAGGCGTTTGGGTCAAGGTTCAGCCCCGGCCATCCGATGTCGACGCCGGCTGCGAACAGCCGGCCGCCGAGCGCGCCCATGAACAGCGTGGCAAAGAACAATCCACCGCGGAAACCCGAGCCGAGCGACACGATCGAAGCCACCGCCTTCAGGGCGAACACGCCGGCGATAAAGGTGAGCGGCATCGCCACGATGCCGGCGAAGCGCAGCGCACCGTGGCCCGACGACATCACCTGCGGCGTCAGCAGCGCCATGGCGCCGACCGCAAGCCCGCCCAGCGCCGGCCGCAGCGGCGGCCAGAGCCGGGTCTTGGCGAGCAGCGCCTCGCACAGCGCTACCCCGCGCATGATCGCAATCCCGGTCAGGGCCGCGACCACGCCGAGCAGCGCGGCAATCGCGAGATCCCGTCCGAGCACGTCGCCGACGGTTCCGACGCCGACACCGAGCGGCAGCGGCTCGAAGGCATGGGCGACGAAATAGCCGGTCACCGCCGCCACCCCGACCGGAGTAAGGCTTGCCGGCGTGTAGCCGCCGATCACGAGTTCGAAAGCGTAGAACGCGCCCGCCAGCGGCGCGCTGAAGGCTCCGGCGATGGCCGCCGCCGCGCCGCAGCCCACCATGATTCGCTGGTCGTTGCGGCGGAGATGGAAACCGCGGCCGAGCGAGGCGGCCAGACCACTGGACAACTGGGTGTAGCCGGCCTCGAGCCCGACCGAGCCGCCGACGCCGCTCGACCAGATCGTCTGCAGCGCCACGATCACGCTGCCGCGGAACGACATCCGGCCGCCATAAAGCGCGTTGGCCTCGATCGGGTCGATTTCCCGAGCCGGCCGGACCCGGAGCAGCAGCAGGAACGCTACGCCAAGCACCAGTCCGCCTACCGTGGGAACCACAAGCGCCCGCACGGGATCGATGCTGGGCTGGCTCGACAGCCGTTCGCCCAGCGGCAGATTGAACAGCACCGAGTGCAACACCGTGACCAGGCTGCTCATGACCGCGACCACGAGGCCGCCAATGGCGCCGATCAGCAACGCCAGCACCACGAGGCTCGTCTCGTGCGCACGCACGAATGCGCGCAACCGGCGCGGCGCCTCGAGATAGCTTGTGGTCGCGGTCATCGGCAGGGTCCGTCACTGGCCGACAGGGCCTTGCGGCCCCCTTTACGGGCCTCGCGGGCGGGAGGCAATCGCGGCAGGAACATGGCAGGGCATGGCGGATAAGCCGCTCATTGCTCTTCACAATCCCGTCACGCTGCCTGTAGTATGTGAGTGCATGCTGCTTCGCAGCTAATGGGAGATCAGGAGCGTTATTTGAACGCACATGTCTCGCAAGGCGGTTGGCCGGTGCTGGTCTTGAATGCGGACTTCCGGCCGCTGAGTTATTACCCGCTGTCGCTCTGGTCCTGGCAGGACGCGATCAAGGCGGTGTTCCTCGATCGTGTCAACATCGTCGAATATTACGACCGGGCGGTACGAAGTCCTTCCTTCGAAATCCAGCTTCCGAGCGTCGTATCCCTCAAATCCTTCGTCAAGCCGACCACCCACCCCGCCTTCACCCGGTTCAACGTTTTCCTGCGCGACCGATTCAGCTGCCAATATTGCCTGTCGGGCGACGACCTCACCTTCGATCACATCATTCCGCGCAGCAAGGGTGGCCAGACCACCTGGGAGAACGTCGTCGCCGCCTGCTCGCCCTGCAATCTGCGCAAGGGCAATCTGACGCCGCAGCAGGCCAAGATGTTTCCGAAGCAGACGCCCTACGCTCCGACGGTGCACCAGCTCCACCGCAACGGCCGGCTGTTCCCGCCGAACTATCTGCACGAGAGCTGGCTCGACTATCTCTACTGGGATACTGAGCTCGATCCGTAGCGCGCGACACGGTCGTCATTGATCGGAGTCCGGCTACTTCGCCCGGATACCGGTCGAGTCTTTCGAGTCGGAAGCAACATTCGAGGCATTGTCGGTCGGCGGTTGCGGCTGGCGACCCAAGTGAGCCCGATCTTCGAAGGAACAGAACTATGACCTCCAAGACGGCGAAGCCATCGCCGATATCGGTCCAACGCCCGACTATGAACGCGAGCGTGACATTGATATGAAAGAGGCCGCCAGCAAGGGCGGCCTCCCGGAACAGCTTAAAATGAAGCAGTCCTCGTTGCTCGGTGATGGACAAATGTATCTGGCCAGCTTTGCAACGTATCTGCTTGTTGCACAGTCAGCGCCGAACTGGCCTTGATCGTTGTCAAAGCAGCCCGAGACGGCTCTTACCTTGCGCAGTCACTGCGCATTTGTAGCCTCAAGTCGGTCCAGATGCCGGCTCAGCCGCCGCACGACACTCTCGCGTCGAGATGACGCTCAAGTACGCCGAACAACAATCTCAGGCGAGCGGCGCGGTTGTGGTTGGCAGATCAGCTCCCACGACGGCAGCTACGACCAGGAATGTCGTAATCGCTCCCCTAGCAGGATTGTCCGCGCAGTTTCGCAGTTCAAGGCCTGACAGGCCTCACTCAACATCGAGTAAACTTCGCGAAGTTCTGAAGCTCACGCATCACTCCACGCAATCTGAAAGCCCACCTAACCATCCTGACATTGCCTTCAGCCACATTGATTTCCATCAAAATGGAGGTCGGGGATTCTTGAGACAATAATGTAATTGGCTTTAGAGCGGCTCGGATGTGCTTGGTGTGGTCTGAACGTGTTTTCCGCCGAACGCTCATCGCGGTCGCGATCGCGGGGCTCGTTTCCGGACTCTTGGCGTGGGGCGCCCACAGACCCGAGCTGGCGAAGTGGTGTTGGGTAAGCGGCACCATCCCTGTCATTACCGGTTTGTTTGTTGCCATGGTGCGTGACCTCTCGGTCGGTCGCATGGGCGTCGATTCAATCGCATTCGTCTCAATGTCCGGCGCGCTTCTTCTCGGCGAGGCTCTCGCCGGGATCGTCATTGCCATCATGTATGCGGGCGGCAATGTGCTCGAAGACATTGCCGTTGCCCGAGCTCAACGCGACCTCCGGTCGCTGATCGACCGTGCACCGAGAATTGCTCATCGGCGGGCTGGATCGACCATCACTGACACACCCATCGAGCAAGTTGCTATCGGCGACATCATCCTGGTGCGCTCCGGCGAGGTCATTCCGGTCGACGGTGTCATCACCAGCCCGGCGGCGACCATCGATGAATCGGCGCTGAGCGGCGAGCCCATACCCGTGTCTCGGCAGGCAGGCGAGCCAGCGCGTAGCGGCTCGCTTAACGCAGGCGGGCCATTCGAAATCCGTGCGTCTGCGACCGCCGGTGAGAGCACCTATGCGGGCATATTGAGGATGGTGAGTGCGGCGCAAACGGCAAAATCGCCCTTTCTCCGCCTGGCGGATCGCTATGCACTTTTGCTGTTGCCGATCACCCTGCTGCTCGCCGGCGGCGCTTGGCTTTTCTCTGGCGATCCCATCCGTGGGCTTGCAGTGTTGGTTGCTGCGACGCCGTGTCCACTTATTCTAGCGGCCCCGGTCGCATTCATATCGGGGGTTGCACGGGCTGCCAAGCGCGGGATTCTGGTCAAAGGAAGCAGTCCCCTCGAAGCGCTCGCGGAAACTCATACGGTGATGTTCGACAAGACTGGCACTCTGACCGTTGGTGGTGCCCGTCTTGTTGCAATCGAAGTCGCTCCGAACCATCAAGCGGACGAGGTGCTTCGGCTGGCGGCGTCGCTTGAGCAGGTTTCACATCACATCGTTGCGGTGGCAATCGTTCAGGCGGCGACTGCGAAGGGCCTCAAGCTGACTGCTGCGTCACACGTGCGCGAAACCGTGGGAGCAGGCCTCGAGGGCGTAATCGATGGGAGAACGATTCGGGTCGGCTCGCACCAGTTGGTCAATGGATCTCAAAAGCCCGAACCGTGGGTGGTTCGCACCCTCAGGCGTGCCGCGTGGCGTTCGGCATTAAGCGCGTTCGTCGCTGTGGATGGACGCACGATTGGCGCTCTGTTGCTGGGTGACGAGCTTCGGCGCGAAACGCCCCGCGCGGTTCAGGCTCTGCGAACGGCCGGAGTTTCACGTATCGTGATGGTGACCGGTGACCGGGCGGAGGCAGCGGAGACGATCGGCGCCGCGCTTGATCTTGACGCAGTCCTTTCGGACCGTGAGCCGGCTGATAAGGTCGATGCCGTCGCCACCGAACAGCGCCGGAACGTTACGGTTATGGTCGGGGACGGCATCAACGACGCGCCCGCATTGGCGGCCGCGAACGTGGGCGTTGCGCTTGGCGCGCGAGGTGCGAGCGCGTCCTCGGAAGCGGCTGATGTCGTCATCCTTGTCGATCGTCTCGATCGCGTCTCCGACGCGATCGGCATTGCGAAGCGGACCCGCTCGATAGCCTTGCAGAGCATCATTTCGGGAATGATGTTGTCCGCCATCGCAATGGCCTTCGCCGCAGTCGGATGGTTGCCTCCGGTCGCCGGAGCTCTGACCCAGGAAGTGATTGATGTGGCCGTTATCCTCAACGCCTTGCGTGCATTGAGTCCCGGCCACGCGAACGGTCGCCCGACTATGCCTATCGCTGCGGCCAGTTCGCTTCAAGCGGATCACGAGCAGTTGGAGCCAACGCTCAATCGCTTGAGGGAGGTCGCAGACGCACTGGATCACGCTGAAGGTTCCGGCGCGGTCGCCATGATTTCGGAAGCAGATCGGATTACGAATAAGATCGTGACCCATGAGCGGGACGACGAAAGCCGCGTCTACCCCCGCGTCGCAAGATACCTGGCGGACCGTCATGGGCTTGGGGCAATGAGCCGCGCACATCGCGAGATCATCCATCTGTCGCGCCTCCTGAGACGGCTCGCTGATGGGCTGAGGCCCGAGGATATTGATCCCTACCTGATCAGGGACGCACAGCGGGTCATCGAATCGATTGAGGCACTCGTGCGCATCCATAACGCCCAGGAGGAAGATATCTATGAATATGCAATCGGGGCATAGGTGTGAGCAGCGGCAGGATTGGAGATAGCCCATGCTCGCATCGACGCCTACAAGACGGGGTTAGCTATCGGTATTTTACCGGGTGGCTGGCGTCTCAACGTGACTGAGTATTCGTGACGTTCTCGCCGACCGCCTTCCCCGGCAGCAACTGGTCGAGCTCTTGGAACATGATCATCCGCCCGAGGTCCGTTTCGATAATCATGCATCCTCCGGCGGCTCAATAGCCGCAGATCGCCCGGAGTGCTGCCGGCTCTCCGCAACCGGGTGGCAAGGGGTTGGCAGTCGGCACACTTCTCCGTGCATCTGCGGTGCGTTAAGGTTAGCGAGCGCGTCGCGTTAACCTCCACAGGTTGAATTTCTTGACGGCTCACAAATGACGCCGGAGAGTTGACGCACGGACGCGCGCCCAGACCGAGCAGCACCAGATTTCTTGCTTGCGTGATGTCGATCGACCCGAAGTTCTCGACATTCATTTGATCCTATCGTCCGACGACGCTGCCGCATTTGGGCAAGAGACGAAGTGGCGAGAAGCGCATGCTGAGCTCCATGTCCCATACGGCTGTCAGGGTTATCGATCCGCCTGACGACCTGTCGATCGCGCCGGACCTGCCGCGTGAGCAGTCCGATCCCGTAGTGGTCCAGGCGCCCGCGCCAATGTCACGCAAGGGCAGCGCCAGGCCGATGACGACGGCTGACGTTCCCGCGGTCGCGCGGCTGTTCCTCAAGGTCTTCAGGAATATCGACAAGCCCGCGGGTGCCGATCTCAAGGATTATTTCCGCGCATTGACCCTCGGTTCACCGTCCTACAGCGCAGCGACAGGGACGCAAATCTACCAGCAGCAGGACGGCCACATCTCGAGCGCGCTGCTCTCCGTCCCGATGCGCTTCATCGCCTGCGGCAATGTCATCCCGGGACGGTTGCTCGGCGTTTTCATGACCAACGGGGACTCGGCGGGTGCGGCGCAGCTCAATCTTGGTCTGCGACCAAAACGAGCGAGTCTTTCATTCTGTGACAGTGCATCGCCGACCAGCGCCAGGTCGCTGCTCGCCATCGGCGGAAAGACGATTCCGCTGCAGAACCTGGAATGGGTGCGCACGTTCCGTCCGTTCGGAGCACTCGTCGAACGCCGTTTGCCGCGCTTCATGCGCCGACTCGATCCGGCTCTGGCAACGCTCGCGCGTCCCGTTGATGCTCTCCTCAGTCGCCTGCGCAGTGATGAAGGGATCGAGGGAGGCAGCGAACTGAAGGTGCAGGAGATGTCGGTCCCGGACTTCCTCGTGCAGGCACCCCGGTTCATTGCCCACTACGCCGTCCGGCCGCTGTGGTCGGAAGACGAGCTCGGCTGGCTGGTCGGCCTGGCTGCGCAGAACACCAGGCTCGGCGCATTCACGATCCGCGCGGTCGAAGACCGGTCCGGAGCGGTGATCGGATGCTTTGTCTACTATGCGGCCCCGGGGCGGACCGCGCATGTTCTGAACATCCTGTCGCTTCCGGACCAGGAGGTCGGCGTGCTCTGTGCGATGTTCCGCCACCTCGAGCGCACCGGCCATGCCAGAGCCCGCGGCCGTGCGCAACCCGCCCTGATGGCAGGGCTAGGACTGCAGCGCCGGCTCGTGTTCCGGCACCGCGCCTTCGCCATGGCGTTGACGCGCGTTGCGGAGGTGAACGACGCCGTCGTGCGCGGCGATATCTATGTCGGCGGCCTTGCCGGCGAGGACTGGAGCCGGTTGATGCACGACTTCGGCTGAAATCGGACAGCGCGCGGCGATCGTGTGGCAGCAACCGCAGTTTGCGGCTAAGTCGACTGCTTGGCGAGAGCCGCGTCGCCCTCTTCGCGTCCGGGAACGCTGACGTGCACTTCTGATGCGATAGACGCGGACTGGCATGAGCCGGCCCGCGAGCGGCGGCCATCCCGCGCGATCTCTGTCTCGCGAAACGCGACCGTGCAGCAGGCGTCGCCGGCGCCGGCGACGCCTGCGGCCCCCTCCAGCCGGCCGGCTGGACAAAAATATCGAAAACAACCCCATGCACAGTAGGGGTTGGGGCCCACTCCGTCATCCACCCGCATCGGGTAGATGCCCATCCCCATACCGACGCCCCTGCCGCGTGATCGCATTTGCGTGATCCGCAGCCATGTCCGCGGCAATATTATTGCAGCCTAATAGTTTGTATCCTATCTAATTTGCATGCCTCCTTCGCAATCCCATATCCACGCCGAGATCGGCCGCCTGATCACCAGGCTCGCGCGGATCTGGCGTCGCGAGTCGGATCAGGCGCTGTCCGATCACGGCCTGTCCTACGCGACGGCGATACCGCTGCTGGTGCTGTCGCGGCAGGGGGAGAACGTCCGACAGGGCGTGCTCGCCGACGAACTGGGGATCGAGGGGCCTTCGCTGGTGCGGCTGATCGACCTGCTGCAATCCGAAGGCCTGGTCGAGCGACGCGGGGACCCGACCGATCGGCGCGCCAAGACGCTGCATCTCACCGCGGCCGGCGAAGCCAAGGTCGAGCAGACGAACCGGGTGCTGCGCCGCGTGCGGGCCAGCGTGCTCAAGGATATCGGCAGCGAGGAACTTGCGATAACCTTCGAGACGCTGCAGCGCATCGATGCGCGGGCGAGCCGCCTGCAGAACGCCAAGAGCCCTGCAGCCAAGACCGCTTCAGATAAGACAGCTTCAGATAAGGCCGCTCAAGAGGCGAAATAGTCATGCGCGCGGAAGAGCCGTTCCTGGTCCGCCACGCGGACATCATCTTCGCGTTGAAGACGTTCGCCGCGTCGATGCTGGCGCTCGTCATCGCATTGGCGATCGATCTGCCGCGGCCCTATTGGGCGATGGCGACGGTCTATATCACGTCGCAGCCGCTGGCCGGCGCGACCAGCTCAAAGGCGTTCTTCCGCGTGATCGGCACCCTGGTCGGCGCGACCATGACGGTCGCGCTGGTGCCGAACCTGATCAATGCGCCGGAGCTGCTTTGCCTCGCGATCGCGCTCTGGGTTGGATTATGCCTTTATCTGTCGCTGCTCGACGGCACGCCGCGCAGCTATGTCTTCATGCTCGGCGGATACACTGTCGCGCTGATCGGCTTTCCGTCGGTGGCCGACCCGGGCAGCATCTTCGATGTCGCGCTGGCGCGGGTCGAGGAGATCTCGCTCGGCATCATCTGTGCCAGCCTGGTGTCGACGGTGGTATTTCCGCGCAGCGTCGCGCCAGCGGTCGGCGAACGCGTCAGGAGCTGGCTGTCGGATGCGCGACGGCTGTCCCGCGACGTGCTGCTTGATCACGGGACCAGCGAGACGCGCCGGGCCCAGCGCCTTCGCCTTGCGACCGATATCGTCGAAATCGATACGCTGGCAACCCATGTCGCCTATGACCGGCTGGCCGAAATCGGCACCGTGCGCGGCCTCGCCGAGATCCGGCTGCGCATGCTGATGCTGTTGCCGATCATCACGTCGATCGAAGACCGGCTCGCCGCACTCGGCGAAGCGACGCTGCAAAGGCAGCCGGAGCTGCGGCACCTGCTCGCCGATCTCGCCGCATGGATCGTGGACGACGAACGCCAGCGGCAATCCGGCGACCAGATCCGCGCTGCGATCGCCGAGCGGCAATCTGCCCTCGACGGCCTCGCTCCGCGGGAGCGTATCATCACGATCAGCCTGCTGCTCCGGCTGCGCGAGCTTGTCGACATCTCGGCCGACTGCCGCGCAGTCGGCGATGCGATTGCTGCGGGCAAGGATATCTCCGGCGTCCCGCTGGCGTTCCACCCGGAATCCGGCGCGGCGCCGGTCCGTCATCGCGACCACGGCATGGCGCTGTGGTCGGCCGCGGGCGCGGCAATCGCCATCCTGATCTGCTGCGGCCTGTGGATTGCGACAGGCTGGCCGGATGGCGCGTCGGCGCCGATGATGGCGGCGGTCGCTTGCTCCTTCTTCGCCGCACAGGACGAGCCGGCGCGCAGCATCCGGGCCTTCGGCCTGTTTTCGCTGGTCGCGATCGTCGTCGTCGCGATCTATCAGTTCGCGCTGGTGCCGGGCATCACCCATGTCGAGGTCCTAATCGCCGCGCTGGCGCCGACCTTCCTGACCTACGGCTTCCTGATCGCGCGGCCGAAAACCGCGCCGATCGGCATGGCGCTCGCCGCCAACACAGCGACGCTGCTGGCGCTGCAGTCGACCTACAGCGCGGATTTCGCCGGCTTCGCCAACACGGCGGTCGCCTTCTTCCTCGGCGTCGTCATCGCCGAGATCGTAACGCGGGTCGCGCGCGGCGTCGGTGCCGAATGGGTCGCCAAGCGGCTGATGACCTCGGGCTGGCAGACGCTCGCGGTCGCGGCCGAGCGGCGCGGCCACGGCGACCGGGCGCAGTTTGCGGGCCTGATGCTGCATCGGCTGGGGCTCCTGGTGCAGCGCATCGCCTTCATCTCCGAGAGCGACCGCCGCGACGCCGACAGCCTGGTCCAGCTGCGCATCGGGCTCAACATCATCGACCTCAGGCGCGCCCGTTACGGCCTTGTCGCATCGACCGTGCGCGCCATCGACGACATGCTGGACGCCCTCGCGGCCGCGTTTCGCGCCCATGCGGACGGAGCCATGCCGGCCGAACTGCTGTCATGCATCGATGCGGCGGTGACCGCGGTCGTCAAGGACCCCAATGAGCGCGCGCGGGACGATGCGTTGCTCGGCCTCGTCGGCATCCGCCGCGGCCTGTTTCCGCACGCAGCTGCGTATCGATCGCAGCCGGAGGAGAGTTTTGCTGCATGAGATATGAGCTCGACATCTACGGCGTCCTGGTCCCGGCGCTGCTGCTGTGGCTGATCGTTGCCTATGCGCTGAGCGCGGGGATCAGCCGGATCATGCAGCGCTTCGGGCTCTACCGGCTGGTCTGGCATCGCGCGCTGTTCAATTTCGCCCTGTACGTATGCCTGCTCGGCGTCGTCGTTTATGTTTCGGAGTTTCTGCCATGAAAGGGAATTTCGCCTGGTTCGGCCGGGTTGCGCTGACCGCCATCGCGCTCGTCGCCGCGCTTGCTGTCGGCCGCGCGCTGTGGATCTACTACATGGAGTCGCCGTGGACGCGCGACGGCAGGGTCCGGGCCGACGTGGTTCAGGTCGCTCCCGACGTCTCCGGCTTCGTCACCGACGTGCTGGTCAAGGACAATCAGCAAGTGCATCGCGGCGATATCCTGTTCCGGATCGATCGCGCACGCTTTGCCCTAGCCTTGCAACAGGCCGACGCTGCGGTCGCCGGCCATCGCGCGACGCTGGATCAGGCCGAGTCCGACCTCAAGCGCTACAGCGCGCTGACCACCGATGCGGTGTCGCAGCAGAAGCAGGAGCAGGTCCTGGCGACGCAGCTTCAGGCCAAGGCCGCCTATGACCAATCGGTCGCCGATCGCGCGGTCGCGCAGCTCAACCTCGATCGCAGCGAGGTGCATGCATCGGTCAACGGCACCATCACCAATATGGACCTGCGGCCCGGCGCCTACGTCACCGCGGGCAAGGGCGTGATGGCGCTGGTCGACACCGATACGCTGCATGTCGAGGGCTATTTCGAGGAAACCAAGCTCGCGCGCATTCGGGTCGGCGACAAGGCGCAGGTCCGCCTGATGGGCGAGCCGGTCCGCCTCACCGGACATGTCGAGAGCATTGCAGCCGGCATCGCGGACCGCGACCGCACCGACGGTGCCAACCTGCTCGCAAACGTCAATCCGACTTTCAGCTGGGTCCGGCTCGCACAGCGCGTCCCGGTGCGCATCGCGCTCGACCATCTGCCGGATCGCATCGCGCTGGTCGCCGGCCGCTCGGCCACGGTCGAGATCATGAACTAGAGCATTTCGGTTCTGATTGAAGCAGAACCAAAGCTCCAGACTGTCGTTCGCTATTGCACGCCGTAGCGCGTGAAATCGTCGCCGACGCTGCCCTGGATCGCCTTGGCCGCCGCGATGTCGACATTGCCGCCGGCCTTGTCGCCTCGCTTCAGCTTCGCCAGCCCGCGGCCGTAGAGTGCGCTCGCGAGCTTCGGATCGATGCGAAGCGCGGCGCTATAGTCGTCGATCGCTGCGCCAAACTCGCCGGTCTTCAGATAGATCAGGCCGCGCGAATCGTAGGTCGCCGCATTGGCTTCCCCCGCTTGCAGCGCCTTGTTGCAGTCCTGCAGCGCCTCCTGCAGCGCGCCGAGGATGGCGCGGCTCCAGCAGCGCCCGTTCCACACGCCGTCGAGTTTCGGCTCGAGGCGAATGGCCTGATCGTAATCCTGCACGGCGCGCGCATAGTCATTTTTCTTCAGGTAGGCACCGGCGCGATTGGCGAAGGCTTCGCCGTAGTTCGGATTGAGCCGGATCGCCTGATCGAACGCGTCGGTCGCGCGATCGTATTCGTGCTTCCTGAGGTAGGCCACGCCGCGGTTGTTGAACGGCTTGGTGTAGGTTGGATTAAGCTCGATGGATCGATCAAAATCCCCGATGGCGCGGTCATAGTCTTGCTTGGCGGCGTAGGCGTTGCCGCGGTTGTTGTAGGCGATCGCAAGACCAGCCGGCGTCATGTCCTGTCCGGCATCGATCAATTCCGTGCAGGCGCCGATGCGCGCATCGGCCGGCGCGTGATCGAGGCCGCTGCACAGCTCGATGTTGCGCAGATAGTTGCTCTTTTGCTTCGGGTCCTGCGCGCCCGCCGGGGCTGCAAGCAACAGCAGGATGCACAGCACCGGCAGGCCGCCGCCCCCCACAGAACCTGCACGAGGCTTCATGTCGGGCTCCGGTTTTGACGATGCAGCGTCGCTCGTTTCCATGAGTGGCCGCTCAAGCCAACGCCCTGCTCGCTTAGCACCCTCGACAGATATTCGGATTGAACCTGTGGTTGGGGTTCTGCTCGGGCTGCGGCGCCGCGCGTGTCGCGGGCTTTCTGAGAAGCTTGCTCTTGCCCTCTTCCACGAGCGTCGCGAACCTGACCGTTCCATCGTCGGAGATTTCGATGCGCGGCGTGGTGCCTCGAATTCCCATCGTCGCGGCGGGCGTGTCGATCTTCATATCACCGGTCTTCGCGACGTTGCCGGCAACGAAGGTGAACGTTCCATTGGCCAGCTTGAACAAGGTCGAATTCGACTTGCCGTTCGGGTCGTAGACGAACTCGGTCATGGTCATCTTGGCGTTGCTCGACAGATTGAACGAGGTGCCATCGGTGAAGTTGATCGCGACCCTGCCGTCGGCTCCGGTCTGCACGACGTCGCCCATATAGACGAGGTCGCCGACCTTCGCCTGAGGCAATTGATCCGACAGCGCGGCCTGAACGACGGCCGCACTCGCATGTTCGATCGTGACCGAGCCGGTGGCCGTCACGACCTTCCCGATGTACTTTGCTGCGGAATCTTGAACAGCGGGCTGGGCCGATCCGGTTTGCGCCTGCACCGGAACGGACGTCAGTGCTGCGAGCGTGAAAACGGTGCCGGCGAGCAATTGAATAATAAAATCGATGCGCACGATCCACTCCCTCGAGAAGATCTTGTCGTGCCGCGGCGCGGTGGTGATGTGGACCGCCGGGCCGAGACCGCAGGACCTTGAGTGTCAAGTTGCAGCAGACAGGCCTAAACGCCTGGACCAGTTCGACTAAAAATTAATAGGTGGACAATCGACTTGGTAAATATACATTAAATCCAGTGGGGCTGCACTCGCGATAAAGGACAGCAGTTCTGTCGTTTTGCGATAGCTCCCCGCGGTACTGGAATCCCATTTCGACGACGAATTTAATTTCAATCAGGACGTTTCCGCGGGCAAGCCTATGGCGACCGAAGCGGGGTCATTTCACCTCGTCGCGGGTGCAAGCCAGACCAAGAAACATACGGCGCCGCGTTCTGCCTGAGCTGTTTAGCAGGCGAAAAGCCAATGTTAGTCGCGTCCGACGTAGCGTTCGGGGACGCGTGCCTGGCCAGGTTTGGCCAGCTGCCCCGAGTGGTTGGCGTTGTTCAAACGGCGGCCGGCTGTGGCACGGTCACGCGTGCACGCGGCGTTGCCATTCAAATCGGGCCCGGTGATCCCGTTTGCCAGGGTGACGTCATCGAGATCGCAGCCGGCGGCCGGGTCGCAATCCGCATGGTCGATGGCACGGTGCTCGACCTGCCGGCTGACACCCGGCTGGAATTGGGCGACTTGGAAGACCGAGGTCGCCCCCTGCGCCCGGTGAGATTCGCCAAGGCCAGAAGCATCTTGCGCATGATCGGCGGCCGGCTGGCAGGGTCAGGCGTCCTGGCGGCGGACACGCCTGTCGGCACCATTCGGGCGAGCGGCCTTGGCATGCTGTCGTTTGCGGCGCTGACCCTCTCACTCCTCGAGAACGCGCGGGCTGCGGAGCCGAACGTCACAATCCTGGACGACGACAAGATCAACTACAAGGACCTCCACCACGGAGTGTTCGAGCTGGTGACCAAGGAGGCGATCCCCAGACACATCGTCGTCGACGATCCCGGCGTGACGGTCATCCTGAGCCCCAAAGGGTCGTCGGTCGGGGTGAACCAGGTCACCAACAGCCCCGCCCACATGGAGGAACTGCGCGACGCCCAGCAGGAGGCGCTTGCCAATCTCGAGAAGGGAACGGGAGCGAGAGGCTCCGGAATGCCCGCTCTCGAAGAGTCGCCGCTGTTGCAGCCGATCAATTTCCAGCCTGACTCGCCGTCGCTGGTGCCAGATCCGCTCGCGCCCGTGCCAATTATCAAATTCGCTTTCATTGATATCTTCAACCCGCCGCCACCACCGCCGCCGCTCAAGCTGACCTTCGGAGCAGCGCCGTCGCTGACATTGAGCGCGACGCACCTGACGGCGACGGCGCTGGACGACAACATCGCCGGCTCCTCGCCGAACGGGGCTCTCACCACGACGTCGGGGGACTTCTCGGTGAAGTTCGCCAGCGCACAGGACGCGGCGGGCGCAGCAGTCAGCTACGCCCTGACGATCACCGGCAGCAACGGCGCTGCGTCGGGAGTGATCGACTCGCACACTGGCCTGGCCGACGTGCTGGTTTTGAACGGCAACACCGTCGAAGGCCGCGTCGGCGCGCCCGGTGGGACGCTGGCATTCACGATCACGGTTGATCCGGCGACGGGGTTCGTGACCTTTGCCGAGTACCGGGCGGCGACACGGCCGCCTGGCACCAACACCGACGACAGCGAAATAGTGTCGCTGGCGAGCGGGGTCGTGACCCTGATTGCAACCGTGACAAAGGACGGCCAGTCGCAGGATGTGACCCTCGATCTCGGCAGCAAATTGACCATCATCGAAGACGACCCGAGCATCAGCACGAGCGGAACGGCTCCCTCGCTGACGCTAAGCGAGAAGCATCTGACGGCAACGCCGCTGGACGACAACATCGCCGGCTCAGCGCCGGATGGAACGCTGACCACGACCTCGGCCGACTTCTCGACGGCATTCAACGCGGTCCAGGGCGCGGACGGTGCAACGACCAGCTACGCGTTGGCGATCACCGGCGGCAACGGCACTCCGTCGGGCCTGATCGACTCGCACACCGGCCTGGCCGATCTGCTGGTTCTGAACGGCAACACCATCGAGGGCCATGTCAGCACGAGCAGCGGCACGCTGGCGTTCACCATCGCGCTCGATCCGGTCACCGGACGAGTGACCTTCACCGAGTATCGGGCGGTGAAGCAGTCGCTCGGCACCAGCCCGGACAGCGGCGAAGGTGTGGCGTTGAACGCCGGCCTCGTAAGCCTGGTGGCGACGATCACTGACAGGGACGGAGACTTCAAGAGCGCGAGCGTTGATCTCGGCAAGCAGCTGACGATTTTGGACGACGGTCCGAGCGTCAAGACGAGCGGCGCAACTCCGTCTCTGACGTTGAGCGAAGCGCATCTGACCGCAACGCAGTTCGACGACCACATCGCGGGCTCGGCGCCGGATGCGGCCTTTACCACGACGTCCGCCGACTTCTCGACCGCGTTCACCTCGGTTCAAGGCGCGGACGGCGCGACCATCCGCTACGCGCTGACGATCGCCGGCGGCAACGGCACCGCGTCCGGCCTGATCGATTCGCACACGGGCTGCGCCGACGTGCTGGTCCTGAACGGCAACACCATTGAAGGCCATGTCGGCACGACGAACGGCACGCTGGCGTTCACCATCTCGCTCGATCCAGCTACCGGGAGCGTGAGCTTCACCGAATATCGGGCAGCGATGCATCCGGCCGGCGACAGTGACAGCGTATCGTTGAATACCGGCGTCGTAGGCCTGGTTGCCACCATCACCGACAAGGACGGCGACGTCCAGAGCGCGTCCATCGATCTCGGCAAGCAACTGACGATCACGGACGACAGTCCGACGATTTGCAACTTTTCAAAGATTTGCGTCGCCGACCATGACAATCAGTTCGCGACCGGTACTTACGATGTCAATTTCGGCGCTGACGGTGACGCCGCCATGCTCGTTGCCATCCATAATGGTGCAGTTGGCAACACCGGATTCGATCTGGCCGCGTCGCACTTGGCCGACGGCAATACCGCGGTGCACGTCACTGGAAATGGCGACAACTTCACCTTCTACTATTCGACCCACGAGGCGGGCGGCGGCGTCGAGCTGGACGCCGATCGTGCGGATTGCGGCGGCACCCTGACCGATCCGTATTTCAAGCTGCTGATCGATCCGCACGGAACCTTTTGCTTCAATCTCGAGAACGTCGATCTGCTGAAAGACGTCACCGCGACTGGCTCCGATTTCGGCGCCCCGGGCGAGGCGAAGCCGTCACTGACCGCTGCGGACGGACAACTCGTTATCACCGGTTCTGACAGCTGCGGCCATCCCCTCGACGTCAAGGCGTCGAGCAGCGGCATTGCGGTCGGCGATTGCGGGCTGCAGATGGACCCAGACGAGCAGTTGAACCTCGCGTTCTCCGGCAAACAGTCGCAGGTCGGTCTGACCCTCGATCAATGGCAGGGTTGCGGAGCTGCGAGCGTGACCTTCAAGGTCCTTGATGGCAGCTGCGACGTCCACGACTTCAGCATCTGCGTTCCGAAGCCACCCGATGGCTGCACCGGGATCGTGGTGAAGGAAACCTCGAATGCTTCGCTGATCAATACCTACAGCTCTGACAATACGACGTTGACCTACACGCTCTACGTCGGAAAGGAGTTCAATCAGGTCGAGGTCGACTACGATCATGCGTCAGACGGCAACGCCACCTTTACGGTCAACAACATCGCCTATACCGAGAAAACGACCATCCCGGGCACCGATCTGCTGTTCGACGTGTCCGCCATCGACAAGGACGGCAATGCAGCCACGGCCATCCTTCCGGTCGATATTCAGGACCTCAAGACCTGGACGTCTGCCCCGACATTCGCACCCAGCCCGACAAGCGTTGCGATGGCCGGCAGCATTCTGCCAGACCAGGTTACTCACGTACAACACGATCTGATCTTGTAGCGGGCCCTGAGCCCTGATGAAGATCCTGGCCCGCGTCGCATGTCGGCGCGGGCCAGGATTGTTTCATGCGTCAGTGCCAGCCTTCGCCGGCCTTCAGCGCCGCCGAGAGGCTGCGCACCGGGCGCGTCACCAGCGGCTCCAGATCGAAGCGCTTTTCGAGCATCCGGAGGATCGACGTGGTGTCGAAGTCCTCGTGGGCGACGCCCGACTTGTTGAAGCGCTTGGCGATCAGCAGCGCCGGAACGCGGGTGCCGGGGCCCCACTGGTCCGCAGCCTTGGCTTCGGCGCCATGGCGATTGAACGGCGGGGGCGGAACGTGGTCCCACTGTCCGCCGAACTCGTCATAGGTGATGACAATCAGCGTGTCCCTGCCATCCGGCCCTTCGACGATCGCCTTGACGAGATCGACAAGGTGCTGGCTGCCTTCGGATTCGCTGGTGTAGCCCGGATGCTCGTTCTCCTCGCCGATCGGCTTGACGAAGCTGACCTGCTTCAGCCGGCCGTTCTTGGCCGCCTGGATGAATTCTGCCTCGTCCTTCAGGTGATCCCTGCGGGCCTGCGTTCCCGGCGCGTAGTTGGCGAAGTAGTTGAGCGCCTGATGGTGGTACTGGAAGTCCACGTCGGGGCAGTTCGGGAACACCGCCGTCGAGACATGGTTCGGATCGGTGCAGGTCGTGCCGTTGCCGTTGGTCCAGCCGGATGCGCCGACATCGCCATTGGCGTTCGACCAGCCGCCCGAATACCAGGCCCAGTCGACATGCTTGGCCGACAGCCGATCGCCGATGTTCGGCGTGTGCAGCGGCGGCAGGCGCTTGATGTCCGGGGTGCCCGGCGAATAGGGCTGATAGGTCGGCTGCGTGGTGTTGACCGCGTAGTCGCCGCAGGCGAGGCCGGCCGGCAAACCGGGCTGGTTGCACTTCGCTGTCAGCTGCGCGTCCTTCACGGTCGACAGCGGCGTATAGAGCGGCGTGCTGGTCGGCATGCCGTTGGCATCGACGATCGCGTGGAAGTCGTTGGCGCTGCCGTCGTTCAAGGCACCGACGAACTGCGGCGCCGCGGCCGCGACCAGGAACTGGTGATTGAGGAACGAACCGCCGAACGCGCCTTGGAAGAAACTGTCGGCGATGACGTAATTCGGCGCGCCGTGGCTGTGCAGATAGGTGTAGATCGGCAGCTTCTTGGTGTCGTAATAACCCATCACGAGACCTGCAGCGTCGCTGCCGGTCATGTAGCGGTTCTGCCGGCCACCGTTGAGCTGGTACTGCTCGCTGTAGAAGCGATGCACGATGTCCTCGGTGCAGCCGCCGGGCGAGCCGGTGCCATTGAGGAAGCCATGCGCCGCGAAAGCGCCGAGCGGCTTCGGACAGGTGGTCGCCGAGGTCGGGATGAAGTCGTTGATCTCGAACGGCTTGTTCTTGAAGGCGCTGAGGATCGCGACCGAGCCGGTGTTGTCGGTGCAGGTCGTCGGCTGCGGCGACGGCGAGGTCAGGTTGACGTCATTCTGCAACAGGCAGGCATAGACGGTCTGGTTGTCCTGCCGGACCTGCAGCGTATGCGCCTGATCGGCGTCGGAGGTGCCGTTGATCCGGTCGCGGCCGACATCGCCCCAGTGCCCGTAGAGGTTATCGAAGCTGTGGTTCTCCTGGTAGATGACGACGATGTGCTTGTACTGGTGCACACCTTCGTGGCCGCGGTCACGCAGATCACGCAGCTCGTCCCTGACCTCGTGCTTGAACTCATCAATGATCTTTTCGACCAGATTTTCGGCGTTTGCCACCGGTGAGATGGCAACGGCGCCAGCAACAACTGCGAGCGCCGGAATGGCTCCCCAAAGCCGCATAGTGCTCTCCTGATTTTAGAAAGGAATAGAAATGGAGTTACACGCTATGCAAAACACATTTCGCTGGGATGACTGTTTTTCGACGCGCGCACAAACGCGTGAAAGATGCGCATGCGCCCGATCAATTTTCGTTCTGTCACATTCAGATCGGCCGCGTCTCGTTGACCGATCGTCATCAAACCGCAATCAACCGTCGTCTATCCAAACAGATGGTCATTGATCCTGCCGACAGGAAACTGTCGCCTCCGTGACATCTTCCGGCGTACGGCAGCGCAAATACATTGTGACGGGGGCGTTTTCTCGCAATGGCTTGGGATATTCTGGCGTCCGGCTCCGGAAAATGTCGTGCTGCATCGGCCGATCGTGGCGTCACAACGGCACGGGCCGCGCTGCTCGCGCTCATCGTCACGTTGCTGCCGTTGCGCGCGACCGCATTCCCGCTCGGCGGCGACCAGACCGTGCTGCCGGCGGGCACGGAATTTTCCGAGGATGCGCTGGCGCGGCCGCGCGAAATCTTTCATTCCGAAGCGATGGCCGGGCGCAAGTCCTATCTGGTCAATCTCGGCGATCTCGCGTTCAATTCGCCTTCCATCCTGGGCGGCAAGGCCCGCCAGGCCGAGATGAGCTGCGGCACCTGTCACGTCAACGGCGCATCGAACCCGAAACTGTTCGTTCCGGGCCTATCCTCCCGCCCCGGCACCTTCGACACGACCAGCCTTGTCTTCAACGCGAAGACGTTCAACAGCATCCTCGACCCGGTCAGGATCCCGAGCCTGCGGGGCGCCCGCTTCCTCGCGCCTTACGGACATGACGGGCGCATGACCTCGCTGCGCGACTTCGTATATAATGTCATCGTCAACGAGTTTTCCGGGCCGCGGCCGAGCGACGCAGTGCTCGACGGCCTGGTCGCCTATATCAACGACATCGACTTCCTCCCCAATCCGAAGATCGCGCCCGGCGGCCGGCTCGCCGCGCAGGCCAGCGTCGAGGAACGGCGCGGCGAGGCGCTGTTCTTCAAGCCATTCCCGAAGCAGGCCGAGCTGAGCTGCGCCGGCTGTCATGTTCCCGCCGGAACATTCAATGACCAAGTGCGTCACGACGTGGGATCGGGCGGACTGGTCAAAACGCCCACTTTGCTGAACGCGAATTTCAATGCGCCGTATTTCCACGACGGCCGCTACGACAGCTACGAACAGGTCGTCGAGCATTTCGATCGCGTGTTCGACCTCGAACTGTCGACCCAGGACACGCAGGACCTCGTGGCCTACCTGAATGCGGTCGGCGACGGCGAACGGCCGTTCGACAAGGACGGCGTCGTGCTGCGGATGAAGGAAGTGCAGGAGCTATCGAGCGTGCTCGAGGTCGCGATCCCGACCGCCGACACCGCGGTGGTGTCGCTGGCCGTCACCGGGGTCGGCGCCGAACTGCGCGAACTGACCGAGCACATCCCCGACATCCGGAACAGTTCGATCGGCGGCAAGGACGAGCGGCTTGCCGCGCGGGCGATCCTGAAGGATCTCGTTCTGACCTTGCGCCGCATCGACCTCGAGGTCGGAGCCGGCCGGATCGAGGAAGCGATAGCGGAATACCGCAAATTTGCCCAGCTGGTGAATTTCGACGTTCCGGTCGCCCTGAAAAAGGCCGAGCCCTGGTCCCTCTTCAACAGCAACGTGCATCAATCGCACTACACGGCGCTTGGCCGGATGCTGCCGGTGACGAGCCGGCAGTCACAGTAGCGCGACGCGCTCACTGTGAGGCCGGCGGCTCGACCCATACATCGCTCTGCTGGATCCTGCGGATCAGCGCTTGCGGGTCGAACTTGCGCAAACCTGCGGGAACCTCGAAGGTTTGCACGGGCTGCGGCTCGTCGCGGATGCGATCGGCCGCGATCACCGTCCCGTCAGCAGTTTTGATCTGGACCGGAAACCTATGCTCGCGGTCGACCCAGCCGGTAAAGCTCAAACCGGACGGCGCTTCGATTCGATAGACGTCGGTGTTGCGCCCCCCGATTGCTCCCTCTCCGTCGCGTTGACAGTGCCATGTCGCGAGATCGACCGGCGCGGACAGCTGCGCGATCGCCTGCCATTGCCGGCACGGGTCGTCCGGATCGACCGGAACGAACATCCGGGTCAGCGGGCTGGACTGCCGTGCGTCCATAAAGACATGTGCGCCGGGACGGACGAAAACCGCCGCGGGCTTCACCATATCGATCAGGAAGAAGCCGTCCGGCAACGCCATTGCTTCGATCCGGACCTTCTGGTGCGAGACGCGCAGCGTTCCCACCATGGTTGTCGCTTCGTCCTTACGCGCAACGAGGTCGGCTGAGAACTGCTGGGCCACGGCCGTCATCGGAGCATGGGCCAGGATCGCAGCGGCAACCAGGAAGGCCGCCGCGCCCCGGCCTGTCGAGCACGTCTTCTCATTGCGCTTCATCGTATGTTTCCGGCGATCAGATGGCTTGCAGAACATGACAGCGCCGACCGAACCATCGGTTCGATCGGCGCTGATCTCGGTTCAAATCAAGACCTCGTCCTGGACGAGAGCTCGATCACTCGGTGTAGGGCAAATTGACCGGCTTGCTGAAGTCGAACGCGTCGAACAGGTCGGACAGCGCCGGGCTGTTGGTCGGGACGTACTCGTTGTTCCTCGCGTAGGTCGGGTTCGGCAGGTTGTCGCGGCTGCGGTGCGTGAGCGGCTCGAGAGCCCAGTTGCGCTCAATGAACTTCAGCAGCGAAACGTGGTCGGCATAGTTGTGGTTGATCTTGCCGCCCGTCGAATAGGGCGAGAGGATCAGGGTCGGGATGCGCGGTCCGTCGCCGAAGAAGTCGATCGACTGCGTGTAACCGGAGTCCCAATAGCCGCCGGCTTCGTCCCAGGTGATGAAGACGGCAGTGTCGGCCTTCAGCTCCGGATTGTTGTCCAGTGCGTTGAGCACGTTCAGGACATAGGCCTCGAACAGATCAACCTTCGAGCTCTGCGGATGACCGTCGAGCAGGCCGTCCGGCTTGCCGAACGACACCGCCGGCAGCGTGTTGTGCTGGATCGCCGTGATCAGATCCGCGGTGTCCTTCATGTGAGCCTGACGCACGGCCGGATTGGCCATGATCGAGGTCGCATACTGGAACGGATTGCAGATCTGGCAGTAGGCAACACCGAGCGCGTGCGCCGGATCGGCGACCGCGGCGGCGCTGAGGTTGGGGTTCGACGGATTGGCGGCTACCGCGGCGTTGGAAAGCGCCACGGCGTCGTTGAACGCACCACCATAGAACGCCCAGGAGATGTTCTTCTCGATCAGCGCATCGCCGATCGTGCGAACCGACGACGGCGGAACGTTGTTGCCGCCGGACAGCGCGCCGTTCGGCAGGTAGCCCGGATTGACGTTGTTGAGCATGTAGTAGTGGTTGGGCTTGCAGTTCGGCTCCGCCGCGTACGGCAGATTGTTGAGGTAGGTGACGATCGGTTTCACGCCGGGCTGGAACACGTCCGAGCAATTGCTCCAATTGCCGTCGACGGTGTAGCGGTTGACCGAACCCGCAACCGGATTCGGGTTGGCGATCAGGTTGGCCGGCGGCGTCACCGGATTGCCCTTGCCGTCGCTCCAGAACGCCGCATCGCCGGTGCCGAGCATGAAGTGGTTCGCGCCGGTGCCACCGTGGAACGACTGGTGGAAGTTGTCGCTGAGGGTGAAGCGGTCGGCGAGCATCTTCAGGATCGGAGCCTGACCCTGCTGAACATTGTAGAAGCCCATCGAGTTGGCCATGCTCTTGTTGGACGCCGAATAGGTCGCCATCACGAACGGGAACAAATCGTTCAGGCAGCCCGAATTGTTCTTCTTGGTGGCGTTGGCGGCGCTGCAATCTTCCTGCTGCCAATCCTGATAGAAGCGATGGGTCGAGTCGCCGGTGTAGTCGTCGTCGCTGATCTGCTCGCCCTGCAGCTGGAACGGTCCGTTCAGACCGCCGGCGCCGGGAATGCGTGTATCCAGCACACCGGTCGGCAGGCCGCTGAAGCCGGTGGTGAGGATGTCGAGGTCCGCCGGGTCCATATCCTTCTCGACGCTGGCCTCGGCGATCGTCTTGAACGGAGGCGAGGTGTCGCTCTGCGCGGTCGGGGTGCCGTTGGTGTTCGGCTGCGGCATCAAATTGGTCGCGTTGTAGGGCGACTTCGCGATAACAGGCGCGCCGATGTAGAACGACGGCTGGCCTGCGACCGAATACTGCTGCGCTTGCGCGAAGTTCGGTCCCGGCGTTCCATCCTCGTTGACGATGCCCTTCGACAACAGGTTGGAGATGGTCTGCCCCTTGCCCTTCGGCTTGTAGATACCGAAGGTGTGATCGAGGCCGCGGTTCTCACCGATCAGGATGATGACGTGCTTGATCGGCGAAGCGGTCTTGCCCTTGCCGCCGTGATCCTTGTCGTCATGATCGTGGTCATGCTTGACGCGATCAGCTTCCTGATGCGCCTGGTGATTGTGATGCGGACGCTTGTCCCAGTCACTGTGCCCGCCCGGATAGTGGGCGGCATATGCGGCTGTTGCGGCGAGCACCGTTGACGCGATGCAGAGCGCGGTGCTGGTTCGCCAGTGCTTTTTGTAGTTCAAACTCATTGTCGACCTCAGGGTGTTTGCGGTTAGCAACGCACCCTGCTTAGTGCGACAGTATGACGCATGGTTTTCGCTTGCGTGAAAGCGCGCGAGAAATTTCGAAACGTTCGAATATTCTCTGTGGAGATATCTGCTGCTGCACACTGCAACTCCACGATTCGTCTTTTCAACTGAAGATCGAATATTGTTGGAGCGCTCCACGCAGCAGCGCGGATCGCGAATGCTCTACAGTTCAGCCCAATCAATGCGCGATGTGCCTGGAGCGCATCACCTCGCGAAGCGCAGCGTAATGCTGATCATGCACATCTTGATTGAACAACGACCACGGCTCGGCGCTCGCCAGCAACGCAGGCACCGCAGCCGCCATCAGGTTGCGATAATTCCTGAACTCGTTCGCAGCATCGGCGTTGCGGCCCGCTGCAACGGCCATCTCTATCCGCCGCAGCGTGAGCACGAGCTCCTTCAGCCCGTTGCGCGCCAGCACGCGCTGCTGCTCGCCGCCCGACACGCTGGTGTTCTTGCGATCGGGATATTGCTCGGTCAATTCGCGCAGCTCGCGGCCGATCGTATCGACGGCAAGCGCGACGATGTCCTTGTCGCCGGCAGGAATCGCGGTCGCCAGCACCGTCGAGAAATCGTTGATCTCCTTCAGCGTCGCGCCGGCGCCGTCGCGTTCATACGGCTGCACGCCGTCGCCGACCGCCGTGAGATAGGCGACGAGGTCGCCCTTGTCCTGCGCCGAGAGGCCGAGCTGAAAGGTCCGGTCGAAGTAATCGACGACCTGGCTGAAATTGTCGAAGCGGCCATCGTGGAAATACGGTGCGTTAAAGTCGGCGTTGCGCAGGGTCGGCGTCTTGAACAGACCGCCCGAGCCGACGTCATGCTGCTGGTGATCGACGAAGCCGGACGATGGAACGTGGCATCCCGCGCAGCTCAGCGCCGGATCGTGTGGGAACGGTTTTGTGAACAGCGCTTCGCCGCGGCGCTCCGCGTCGGTGATCTTGCCGGCCAGCCGGCCGGCGGGACCGAGGCTCGGATTGGGCAAGAAGTCGATGTCGTGAAGATAGGCCACGATCGCATCGAGCGTCGCCGGCGACGGCTCGGGACCTGCGAACTCGCTGGTGATGACGTTGTGGACGAAGTCGCGCAGCGAGGCGAACCGGCCATCGGCGCCGTAGGGCGCAAGATAGCGTGCGCCGCGCAGGCTCGGAATCCGCACCGGATCGAACGAAAGGTTATTGGCCTTCGGGTTGAACAGCGCCCCGGTGGTGTCGAACGTCCCGGGCCGGCTCGACATCTTCGGCATGAAGAATTTGGCGTTGTTCGCGCCGTTGACGTGGCAGGTGCCGCAGCTCACGCCGGCCTGCCGCGCCACCTCGCCGAGCAGCCCCGGCGAATTGAAGGCGAGGTCGCCGAGATTCACCAGATACGACTTGGCTCCGGTCCGCTCCGACTGGAACACCTCGCGCGGCTTGTCGAGCGCATCCTCGTTCAGCTCGGTCGCAACCGGCAGCACCGTCTTGTCGCCGTCGACCGGAAACGCCGCGACGCGGCCGAGCAGCGCCAGGGCAATGGCCGCGGAGAGCAACGCAGCCCGGCGCAAGTGAAGCGATCTCATCGCGCCTGCGCCTCCAGCGTCGGGCGCTGCAGCCCGAGCTTTGCCGAAGCGCTCTGCAGCGCGACGACCAGCTCCTCGCTGGTCTGGCGCAGATCGGCGATATCGACGTGCGGCAGATCGGGCGTGGCGACGATCGCCTCGAGCCGCTCGATCCGGTTCGTCACCATCTCGTCGAGCTTGCCGTCGACCGTGTTGAGCGCGGCGGAGAAAATCGTGTGATAGGCGAAGTCGATGCCCGCGATATTGTTGCGCATATCGTCCAGCGAGGTGCCGCTGATGCGCGACTCGCCGCCATCGGCTTTGCTTTCGCCGACCTCGTAGGCGAGCCGCACCGTGCCATCCAGAAGGCCCTGCGGCGTCAGCTTGATGTCCTTGAGCTTGCCGTGCAGATCGTCGAGGTGCTCGACCAGGCCCGTCGCGTCGGTGGCGACGTCGGTGCTACCGGCTCCGAACAGCTTGGCCTCGATGGCGTGAAACCCGCTGTCGGCGTTGGGCCAAGCGTCGATCTGCGCATCGAGTTCGGGGACGAAGCCTGCGGTGAACACCTCCGAGCGTTCCCAGCCCGCGCGCGCCGACAACCAGGCCTTCCTGGCGCCGGGCAAATCCGCGGCGGCTGCGCGCTCGCGCAAAGCGCGCGCCCCCGCCAGCGCACTGCCAACGCCCTCGATCAAATACGGCCGATAGCGCTCGGCACCGTCCTCGAGAGCGCCCGCATTCGCGGCGCGCAGGTTTGCCGACGCTGCCAGCAGAGCCAGGCAAGCCGCCACTCGCATCTTGTGCATAGTCAACCCACTCGTCTGCCGCGAGGGGCTCGCGGCGAGCAACGGGGCGAACTATTGTCGGTATCCTATGCGGATTTGTGACAGCGCAGACTTTTTGTCGCATCTTTTCTGCTTCGCTATCGTCGCTGACGATCACAATCCCGCAAACGCGTTGCTCGATAGAAAATGCACTGTTCAACGTGCGCGAGTTGTTGCAACACAGCGTGCACGCGTCACACTTGTCCCGCCATCATGCCAATCGATCGCGAAGCTCTTTATTTCATCGCATCCTACGGCGCGCTTTGTGTGCTGTGCTGCACCGTCGCGCTGATCGACCTTCGCCATGGCATCATTCCCGATTGGCTGAATCTTGCGATCGCGGCACTCGGGCTTGTAAATGTGGTCATAACAGAGAGCATGCCAGCCGCGTTCAGCGCGATGGCGATCGCCGCTCTCGTCGGCGCCCTGTTCTTGCTGTTGCAGCGCCTCTACTTCGTCTTGCGGCATGTGGACGGCTTAGGACTCGGCGACGTCAAGTTCCTTGCCGCGGCGACGATCTGGGTCGGCGCATTGGGGATTCCGACCTTGCTGCTGATCGCGGCGCTCGCAGCACTTGCCGTTGCCGGCAGCCTGCAACTCGCCGGACACGAGATGAAGCGCCAGACCTCGATCCCGTTCGGCCCTTTTCTGGCGCTCGGACTTCTCCTGACGCCGGCCCTGCAGGGCTGGCTCGGATTGAACTAGCGCGGAAGCGAAAGCGCCGTCATTTCTGGATCCGCGCGGCCAACGGCCTCCTGTCAACACTGACCGGAACGAGGCGGACGTCGCCGCTCTCCTCGGTGCCCGGCTGGGGTAGCGAGAGCACGGCATCATGCTCGTCTTTCTGCATCGTGACTTCGCGGCCGCTGATGGTTCGCAGCTTCCATCCCTGGAAATCGTCGCCGAGCTTCAGCCGCAATGCGGTCTTGTTCGATTGGTCGAGAAAGATCCCGAAGCTTTCATCGTCTCCCGCGATGGTGCCGACCAGCGACAGCGGCGGCGGCTCGAGCGCGACCTTGCGCGGCGGCGGCGGCAACGGCTTGCTGACTTCCGGCTCCGCGACGACGGCAGGCGGCGGCCGTCGCGACGGCGAAAACACCGGGCGGTCGCGGGTGTTGGACAGCGTCTTGAGCGGAATGCCCCACAGCGGATTTGCGCTGAGCGGCCGGGGCGTCGGCGCAGGCGCAGGCGCCACCCGGACCGACGTCACTGGTTCGGACGGCGGCGATAAACTGAGCACCGGTCCGCCCAGGCGGGTATCATCGAGCATCCCGGCGTCCAGTGCATCGCCGGATGGGTCAGGCACCGCAGCCGGCACCGAATAGGCCGACACCGCCAACAGCACGATGGTTGCAGCGAAGCGTCGCATCATTTGGCTCCTCGCCATTGCCCGGATACGCCGAGCAGCACGCGCAGCCTGCCGGGATCGGCGCCCTTGGCCGCTTCGTCGGCGACGGGTTGCACGACCAGTTGGTCGATGAACAGGAACGGCATGCCGGCTTCGAGATCGTAGAGCACCTGCTGCAATTGCGCCTGTTCGATCTCGCTGCTCGCGACCATGCTGATGAAGCCGGCCTTGGCCGGCGCGTTGGGAACGTCGAGCTGCGTCGACAACACATTGCCGCCGGCCTTGATCACCGCGCCCGACACGCGTTGCAGCAAGGTGGCGCCGGCAACCGTGACGGTCGCGCCCTCGAGATAGGCCGAACCGGTCGGCATCGCAGGCTGGCCGGGCGCGGTGTTCGCCTTGGACCGTCCCTCGAGCTGCTCGAGCATTCCGGCCGACGCCGCAACATCGCTGCGCAGGCCGATGATGTCCGAGAGCGACGAGATGACGACGAACAGCAGCAGCACGAATAGGCCGAGATAGCTCGCGGTCGCGACCAGTGGCGAGGTGCTGACGGCGGTCAGCGATCGGGATGCTGCACTCATGAGCCGGACCCGAAATAGGCGGATATGTTGGCCTCGACGTGGAACCGCTCCGCCGATTCATTCGCGGCGCGGGTCGTCGGCGCGAAGAACGTCGCGCGGGTGAATTGCGGCGACTGCTCCAGCAGGCGGATCAGGGATGGCGCATCCTGGGTCAGCCCCACCACCTGCACCTTGTTGCCCTCGATGCGCAGCTCCGTCACATAGGTGGTGTCGGGCAGGACGCGCGAGATCGCTTCCAGAACCATGACGCTCGACGGCGTCGTCTGCTTGCGCTTGGCGAGCAGGCCGATGCCGGACGAGTCGCCATTGGCATCGAGACGCAGCGCAGCGCGGCGCTGCGAGATGCGATGTTGCAGGTCCTCCTGCTCGGATTGCAGCGATCCGCCGACATAGACGTTGAGCAGCAACGAGACCGCGGCCGCGACCGCCGTCGAAACCAGGCCGATGCGCAACAGGCGCGGTATCGCAGGTCCGGCAAGGCCGCGCAGCGATCGGTCGAGCAGCGTCACCTGCTGCGGGGCGCCGTCACCGCCAACCGCCGGCGCCGAGACGGCAACGGAAGCGACGCCGAGCATGCTGGCCATCCGGATCAGCGGATCGACCTTGCTCGCCGCGGTCGCACTGAATGCGACTTCGATCCGGTCATTGGCGATCGGCTGCGGCGAACCCCAGCCAAAGACCGCATCGGCGGCGGTCCATGGTGTCAGCCGGTCGACCTGCGCACGGATCATGCCATCGAGGAAGTCGCCAGCCTGGCTCGGGAAATCGAGCACGCGGCTGACGATGTGATCCGATCGCAATCGCACCTCGATGCGGCTGCCGTCGAACACCGTCTTCCACTCCGCCGACAACGGCGGTTGCGGTGCGTCGTGATCGAGCCGGAACGAAACCGGTGCCGACGGCGAGCCATCCCTCGCCACGGCGGCGCGGGCCGTGAACGTGCCGTCGGCGTTCTCGTCGAGCTCGATGCTGCGCCGGCGCATGAACCTGCCCGCAACGCCGTCGACGGCGGTCGCGACCGCGCCGATCCATTGCTCGAACCATTGCCGTGCGTCAGCGAGTATTGCCATCAACCTCTCCTCTGCGGCAGAATCAAACTGCGCGGCTCGACATCGTTCTGCCAGGACAACACACGATAGGGCTCGACCTTGTCGCCGAGTGCGATCACGGCTTCAGACGTGGTGCGGTGACCGTTGCGGAACCGGATCGAGATTGCGATCCGGTAGCAAGGGCTCTGCGCAGTCGATGCCGCAGTCTGCGGGTTCGGCGCCTGCGATCCGGCGGCAGGGGCGCCGTTCGGCGCGGGAGCAGGCGAACCGAAGCTGTCCTGCTGCTTCCCCGATGCAAGTGCCACCTGGGGCGCCGCGATCGCCGGATCAACATCCGGACTGCCGTTGAACACCGTCACGAACGGCAACACCCGATCGACGAAGGCCTCGGGGATGCTGGCGACCAGGGCCAGCTCGTTGACATGGGTGAACAGCCCTTGCCGCGGCGAATAGCCGAGCGCGTTGTAGCGCGCGGCCTCCACATTCTCGCTGCCCGGCGCGGGCCGGGTTCGCCAGCCGACGATCCGGTCGGCATATTCGGTCGCGGCGTCCTTCCGGGCGCCGAGCACGACGAAGAGGCCGGTCAGCATCTCCTTGGACGCATAGTTCAGGTCGACGCGGCCGGCCTCCGATATGAAGGTGACAGCGACGCTGGCGTCGTCCAGCCCGAAATGAAACGCCCCGTGCTGCGGCCTCGTCTTCTCATCCGTCAGCGTCAGCTGGTAGGCGGTGAGCTCGAGCCCGGCCGACACCAGCGCCTCGGTCTGCAACGACAGATCGCTGGCTGCCAACGCACGCGCGGAGGCGGCAAGATAGGCCGAGAAGATGATCGCCAGCGACGACAGCGCGAGCAGGATCCAGAGCACCGCAACGATGACGAATCCGCGGTCGGGCGGCGATCGGCCGGTATTGCCGGAGGCGCCCATCAGGTCTTCCCCTGATCGGTAGCAACGTCGGAACTTTGCTTGTCGCCGCAATTGCCGTCCGGCTTGGTGCAGTCGCTCGGGATCTGGACATGGACCGGCGCGATGGTCGACACCGACAGGACGCGCTGGCTCGCCGCATCACGCACCGTGAGCCGGATCATCGCCGGCAGCTTGTTGGCATCCTTCCACACACCCTTCCAGGCGCGGTCGGGACCGGCATAGGCGAACGACAGGCGATAGGGTGCGCGCAGCAGCACAACGGGGCTGCCGAGATGCACCTGCTCCGACAGCGACACCCCGTCGGCCAGCGGCGTGAAGCGCGCCTGCGAACGAACCGTGACGAACTCGCCGCGATCGCGGGTCTCGCCAAGGCGCACCACGTCGAGCCCCGGCCCCGCATTCGGCCCCACCGACGTGCGCACGAACATCACGGACAGTTCCGATCCGTCGAACAACGGCTTGTGGGTATCGCGGTTGGCGGCAACGAACTCGGCCGCGGCAAGATCGGCGCCGATCCGCTCCAGCGCGATCCCGATCAGCTCGCTGCGCTGGATCCGGTCGAGCCCCCGGTTCCAGCTCGGCAGCCATTGCGCCGTGATGCTGGCGAGCGCCGACAGCAGCAGCCCCATCAGCGCCAGCGCGACGATGGTCTCGATCAGCGTGAAGCCGCGTTCACCCGTTCGCTGTGCTGTGCCTGCCGGGGTCATTCCGAAGACCTCGGCATCAGGCGCACAGTACGGATGTCGGACAATGCACCGCCTGGGGATTTGACGCGAATGCGCACCAATTCCGGCGTCCAAGGCAAATTGCCCTCGGGCACCGTCCAGTCACCACCAAGCGGACTGATCTCGATGGTCCAGCGGTAGCCCTCCGCCTGCCCCGTCGACGTGCCCGACTGCAATTCGGCGCGCGGCGGAATGCCGACCGTCATCAAGGTGCGCACCGCCTGCATCAGCGCAACGTGCTGCTCCATGGCCCGGACGCCGCGCGTCTTGACGCCCATGACGGCGCCGATCGCAACGATCGAGACAGCCACCAGCGCCAGCGCCACCAGCACCTCGATGATGGTGAACCCCGCTTCCTGGCGGTTAGTTGGCGGCGACGTCACGAGCAACGATTTCAACCCTTCCGGTGAGCCAGTTGACGCGAACCTCATATCCCGCATCGAGCCGCGTCAGCGCGATGGAGCCGCCGCAGGAACCGCCATTGGCGAAGAAGCGGATGGTCGACAGTGCGGCGCGGCGCTGACAGCTCTGCGGCAGCACCGCATCGAACCGCACGTCGTCGGGGATCCGCACCGTCATGCGCGACGCGCCGGAGTGGATCACCCGGCTTGGCGCGTCGACCAGCGTCGCGACGCTGGTGCTGCGCTCGATGGCGGCATTGCGATCGGCCTTCAGCAGCGTTGCGGTCTGCAGCGCATAGGCCTGCAAGCGCGAGCGCGAGGTCTGGTGCGGAATAAACGGCAGCAGCACGGCGGCCAGCAACGCGATGATGGCAAGGACGCACACCATCTCGAGCAAGGTGAAACCGCGCTGCGACGCCTCATTCATGCGCGCCATGCATCCCTATTGCTGGTCATTGTTGGCGGCCGTCGTCTTTTCAAGCGAGATGTCGGCCGAGGTGCCGCTGCCGCCCTCCTGACCGTCGGAGCCGTAGGAGACGATGTCGTAAGGCCCGTGCTCCCCGGGCGAGCGATAGAGATAGGGATGGTTCCAGGGATCGTTCGGAACGTTGCCGCCCTTCAGATACGGACCGTTCCAGGCCGCGACGCCCGGCGTGCGTCGGACCAGCGCGGCAAGCCCCTCCGCCGTGGACGGGAATCGGCCGGCATCGAGATAGAACAGGTCGAGCGCGCTGGAGAAGCTCTGCAGCTGGATGCGCGCGGTCTTGACCTTGGATTCGCTGAGATAGTTGAGCACGCGCGGCCCGATCAGCCCCATGATGAGGCCGATGATCGCAATCACGACCAACATCTCGACCAGCGTGAAGCCCTCCTGCCCCGAACGCCATTGCTTTTGCGACTCCGCGCGATCGCGTCCCGCTCGCATGGAGAATGTTTCGATGATCGTGTTGCGCGATATCATGACCGATGACCCCTGCTCTAACCGACTAGCTGCGTGACCGACAGCAGCGCCGTCATGACCGACACGATCAGCCCGCCGACGACGGTGCTGATGGTGATGATCGCCAGCGGACCAACGATGCCGACGACACGGTCCAGGCTGCGCTGCAATTTTGCTTCGTAGAATTCCGCGACCCGCCCGGCCAGCACCGGCAGCTGCCCGGTCTCTTCACCGAGCCGCAGCATGCGGACCGCCATCGGCGGCAGGCTGTCCGCCACGGCGAGCGCTTCCGATAGTTTTCCGCCGTGGCGGACGCGGTCGGCGGCGGCGGTCCAGTTCGCCTCGCTGCCGGTCACCGCCATGATGTCGACGAGGATGCGCAATGCGGCCGTGAGGTTGACGCCGCTGCCGAGCAGGACGCCCAGATTGCGGCAGAACAGGCTGGCGCGATAGAACTGGAAGGCGCTGCTGATGCCCGGCACCCGCGAGATGCCATTGACCAGCGCAGCGCGCACGCGCGCCTGCCGGAGCAGCCACCACGCGAGCGCAATCGTCGCCCCACTGATCAGGCTTGCCGCCGTGGCATTGGCGCGCAGGAAATCCGACACCGCGATGAAGCTGGCGAGCGCCGTATCCGACTTGCCGCCGAAATCGCCGAGCACGGTCGAGAATTGCGGCAGCACGAACAGCAGGAAGAACAGCATCACGCCGGATGCCGCGACCAGCACGAAGGCAGGATATTGCATCGCGTCGGTCAGCTTGCGCCGCATCTGCTCGGAGCGCGCGCGCTCGGTCCCCAGCATCTCCAGCACCGAATCGAGTGTGCCGGAGATTTCCCCGACCCGGACCAGGGCGATGTACATCGGCTGGAACAGGGTCGGATGATCCGCCACCGCGTCGGCAAAACTCTCGCCGGTGAGCAGGGCGGCGCGGATCTTCGCCACCACCGGACGCATCCGGCCGACATCGGCATCGCCCGACAGCAGCTCCAGGGCATCGTCGAGCCGCGCGCCGGCCTTCAGCAGCAGCGCGAGATCGCGCGTGAACGTGGTGACCTCGGCAGCACTCGGCCCGCCGAACAGGCTGCGGCCACCGGCGGCACCGGATGCGCGCTTGTCCTCGGTGGTTTCGATCGGCAGCAGCTTGAGATATTCGATCCGTCGCGCCACCTCGGCTGCTGTCGGGGCGGCGATCGTGCCGTTGACGATCTCGCCGGTCTGGGTCAACGCGCGGTAGCGATAATTCGGCACGACGTCACCGCACCGTCGCAACGCGGAGGATCTCGGCGGGCGAGGTCAGTCCGGCACGGCATTTGGCAACCCCGTCATTGAGCATCGTGGTCATGCCCGCCTTGATCGCCATGGCATCGATCTTCAGTCCGTCGGTTCGCTCTCCGATCAGTTCGCGCAGTTCATTGGACAATTCGAGCAGCTCGAACACGCCGAGCCGGCCGCGATAGCCGGTCCCGCCGCAACGTTCGCAGCCGCACGGCTCCTGAATGATCTCGCCTGCCCGGAACCCGAGCACGGCGAGCCGGGGCTCCTCGGTTAAATCGGCGGCTGCCAGCGGCCGCGCCGTCTTGCAGCGCTCGCACAATTGCCGGACCAGCCGCTGCGCAATCACGCCGCGCAGCACTGAACGCAGCAGATAGCCTTCGACCCCGAGGTCGAGCAGGCGCGGCACCGCGGCGGCCGCCGTCTCGGTGTGCAGCGTCGTCAGCACCAGATGCCCGGTCAGCGCCGCATGCACCGCGACATGCGCGGTCTCGGAGTCTCTGATTTCACCGACCATGATGACGTCGGGGTCCTGACGAACGAAGGACCGCAGAGCGGTTGCGAAGGTCAGACCGATCGCCGGCTTGACCTGGGACTGGTTGACGCCGGGGATCTCGTATTCGACCGGGTCCTCGATCGTCAGAATCTTGCGGCTGGGCTCATTGAGGATCGACAGGATCGTCGCCAGCGTCGTGGTCTTGCCACTGCCGGTCGGTCCCGTGATCACGACCATGCCGTATGGCAGCTTCAGCAGCCGCCGCAGCCTGGCTTCGTCGGGCTCGGAGAATCCCAACTTCTCGACGACCAGCAGGCCGCGATCCTTGGGCAGGATGCGGATCACGGCGGATTCGCCGTGTTGCATCGGCATGATCGCGACGCGGATATCGATGTCGGTGCGCCCGGCCCGCAGCCGCGCCGCGCCGTCCTGCGGCAGGCGACGCTCGGCGATGTTGAGATTGGCGATGATCTTGATGCGCGAGACCACCGCCTGTGGCAGCACCCCCGACAGCGCCGCGACCGGCCGCAGCAGGCCATCGATGCGCAACCGCACCATGAGCCCGGCGGCAAACGGCTCGATATGGATATCGCTGGCACGCAGCTCGACCGCCTTCTCGATCAGATCATTGACCGCGCGCACCACCGGCGCGCCGCTGGCGAGATCGCGCAGGCTCTCGATGTCGTCTTCGCGGGGCAGCGCCGCCGCCGTATCGGCGGCCTCGGCCTCCTCAGTGCTGGAAGAATTGTTCAGCGCGATGGCGACGTCTTCCGACGATGCCACCTTCACATCGATGCCGGCGCCGAGCACGATCTGTGCCGCCCGCAGCGTTGCCTGATCGGTCGGGTCGACCACCGCGAGGACGGTGCTCCCATCGGCCGCCCGGCACGGATAGACCATGGTCTCGCGCAGGAAGCGCGGCGAGAACGCACCGACCAGCGGTTCGGCCGAGGTCATATCCTGGAGCGTCAGTCGGCCGAGCGCGAAGAAGCGCGCGGCCTCATCGGCGAATTCGGTCGGTGAGAGGCTGGTGACCTCCCACAGCTTCAACTGCCTGACGTCGGCGCCCAGCCCGCTCCGCTCAGGCGATCCGTCGGTCTGCGCCAGGTGGTTGTTCTGACGGAGATAATCCACGAACCGAACGGACAGGTCGTTGGCCATTGTCGATATCCCGCCACACTATCCAGGATCAGTCCGTGCCATCCGCCGCAGCGTTGGGCTCCCGGCAATTCTGCGGTTATCGATCCGAAGTGTGACAGCTGTGCGAAGTCACATCGTTCGCCCCGCTCAAGAACACTTGACGTGGCTTCGCGGACACGACGGCGCGCCGCGCGGCATGGTTCTGGTGCGATGCGATGGCCGGAACGACAATCATGTAACCAATTTATTTCTGTCATGTTCGATCGCTAAGACTGCGCTGGGGTAGGACCGATCGTCGCAAGTCCATCGAAATTTCAGTTAGTCAGAGCGAAGGGCCTTCATGCAACGCGCAGGCACAGTGGGCCGCTGCCCGACGATCCGTGGCGGCCTTGCAGCCATTTTTGCCCTGACGTCACTGGGGTTGCTGGCGTCGTGCAATTCCGCGACGGTCGGCGAGAGCGTCGACGCATCCCAGGTCGACGTCACCGACAAGGTGCGATCGCTCGATCTCCTGCCGCGCCAGCCGCAACCGGTGGGCGGGCTGGCGGCGGCGGGCGGCAGCCAGGGCGGCAGCGTCCGTGCGGCGATGTATGAGGGAAGCGACGTAACAGCCGTCGCCGATGCGCGGCCGCAGCCGGCGTCGAACGGCAATGGCTTCGATCTGAATTTCGAGAGCACGCCGGTGGCGACCGTCGCCAAGGTCGTGCTCGGCGACATCCTGCATGTCGGCTACACCATCGACCCGCGGGTACAGGGCACGGTGAGCCTGGTGTCGGTCCGCCCGGTGCCGAAATCCGACATGGTCTTCGTGCTTGAAAACGCGCTGCGCCTGAGCGGCGTAGTGCTATTGAAAGATACCGCGGGCTATCGCTTGACGCCGCTCGGCGACGCGGTCGGCGGCGGCCGCGTCGACGCCGCGGCGGCCAATCCCGAACCCGGATTCGGCATCTCGGTGGTCCCCCTGCAATATGTGTCGGCGCAGACCCTGCTGAAGCTGACCGACAGCTTCGCCACCAGAGCGGGCTCGATCCGCGCCGACACGACGCGCAATCTCCTTCTGATCCAGGGCACCGGCGCCGAGCGCCGCACCGCGGTCGACACCGTGCTCAGCTTCGACGTCGACTGGATGCGCGGCCAATCGGTCGGCATCTTCCCGATCTCGAGCGGCTCGCCCGCGCCTGTCATTGCCGAGCTCGAGAAGATCGTCGATTCCGGCGAGAACGGCCTCAGCCAGAACGTCATCAAGTTCATGCCGATCGCGCGGCTCAACGCGGTGCTGGTGGTGACCAAGAAGCCGGACATGCTGCACACGGCGGCGACCTGGATCAAGCGCCTCGACCGCAACGACACCGCGCGCACCTCGGTCCATGTCTACCGCGTCAAATACGGCGATGCGCGCCAGATCGCGCGGGTTCTGACCGACATGTTCCTTGGCGGATCGTCCGGCAATCTGCTCGACAGTGCCGACAGCCAGCTCGCGCCCGGCTCCGGCACCTCGTCGACGTCGAGCGTCGCCGATCGTCTGTCGCTCAACAACAACTCGAATTCGAGCATGGGTGGCTTCGCGTCCCGCGGCACTTCAGGAACAGGCGCCACCGGCCAGGGATTTGGCGCCGGCGGGCAAGCGAACAATCCCAACAATCAAGGTCAGGGCAACAATGCGGCACTGGATAGCGGCCGCGGCGCCAGCTCTGCCAGCGGCCAGCCCGTCATGCAGGACGTGCGGATCACGCCCGATGTCGTGAACAACAATCTCCTGATCTATGCCGACCAGGCCAACTACCGCATCATCGAGGCGACGCTGGTGCAGATCGACGAGCCGCAGCTCCAGGTCGCGATCGACGCGACGATTGCCGAGGTCACGCTCAACAACACCTTGTCCTATGGCGTGCAGACCTATCTCACCAGCCGGAGCCTCGGCCTGAAGCCGAACATGGGCTCGTTCACAGGCACGCAGTCCACCACGGCACCTACCACCACCGTCGACCCGACCACCGGTGTCGCCTCCGTCGCCGGTTCAGTCACCAATGCCTTCATCAACCGGGCCTTCCCGGGCTTCAACTTCCTGATCGGGTCGGAGACCCAGCCGAGCCTGATCCTGGATGCGCTGCATGCCGTCACTAGCGTCAAGGTGCTCTCCAATCCGTCGCTGGTCGTGATCAACAACCAGGTGGCGACCTTGCAGGTCGGCGACGTCGTCCCGGTCTCGACCGGCAGCGCGACGGTGCTGACCACGAGCAACACGGTGGTCAACACCATCGACTATCGCAACACCGGCATCATCCTGAAGGTCTCGCCGCGCGTCAGCGTCAACGGCACCGTGCGGCTCGATATCGAGCAGGAAATCAGCAACGTTCCCCAAAGCAGCACGGTCAACCTGACGCCGACGGTGTCGGAACGGCGGGTCAAGAGCCAGATCTCGGTGGCCAACGGCCAGACCGTGCTGCTGGCCGGCCTGATCAGCGAACAGCAGAGCGGCAACCGCAATGCGCTTCCGGTGCTCGACCAGATCCCCGGCCTTGGCGATGCCTTCGGGCATCAGAGCAACGGCACCCAACGCACCGAGTTGATCATCTTCATCCGCCCGCAGATCATCCGCAACGGTTCCGACGCCCAGACCGTGGCCGAGGACCTCCGATCGAAACTGCGCGGCAGCATCGCCACGACAACGACCAATGCGCCGATCACCACCAGCTATCACTGAGCCGGGCGAAGGAACGCTCCGCATGCTCACGCAACTGACAAGCCTCGGCGCGTCGCTCGCCGTCGTGCTTTGGGCCATGACGGCGTCGGTCGCAAGCGCCGATAGCGTCGCGCGCGGAGCGGCCGCGTTCCATCGCGCCGATTATTTCAGGGCGGCTCAAGAGCTCGCGCCGGCCGCCGAGCGCGGCAATCCAAGAGCCCTCGGCATGCTCGGCTTCATGTATGAGCACGGCTTCGGCGTGCCGCAGGCCTACGCCGCTGCCGCCGATCTCTATTATCGCGGCGCCGTGCAGGGCGACCCGTTCGCGCAGGCCCAGCTCGGCTTGCTGTACGACAAGGGCCACGGCGTTCCGAACGACTACGTGCTGGCCTACAAATGGCTCAATCTGGCGGCGGCCCGCAGCAACGGACGGCAGCGCGACGCGTATCTCCGCTTCCGCGATGCGGTCGCATCAAAACTCTCGACCTACGAGATCATTGCCGGCCAACGGTTTGCATTGGGATGGGTTCCGGAGCAGCCGGCGGCGGCGGACGTGCACCTGACGGTGAAGTAGCGGCAGCTATCGCGACGTCTGCATCGGATTCGTAGGCGCATATCTCCTTCGCAGCTTCCACCGCCGCAACCGGCGCCAGCCGATCACGATCCCGCTGACCGAGACGATGGTGCCGACCGCGGACAGCAGCCAAACCACGACGTCGCGCGCCGGCGCGATGCGCAGCAGCAGCGGAAAGTCCATGCTGTGCAGCGCGTTGAACAGCCAGCGATAGGACCGGCGGCTGTCGTCGCTGCGCTCGAGGATTTCGGCGGTGACGGGCGAGACATGCAGCCAGGTGTAGGCGGGATCGTCGAGGCCGATCCGCAACACGGGAAACTCGCGCATCTGATGCAGACTGTACCAATAGGCGTCCGGCTGCTCCAGCTGTTGCGCCGATATCATCGCAACTCCCGGCATTGCGCGTCGGGCAGCTGCGATGATCTCGTCACGCGAGAGCGTCACGGGTGCGCCGGTCGCGGGATCGGCGAGGCTGCGGCGGCCGCCGCCGGCGTCGAGTACCATCAGCCGGCGCCCGCCGATCCAGACGAAGCGCGCCTCCACCGCCGATACCTGTGGCGGCGACGGCAAGCTAGCGGCGATATCGGGCGTGTCGTGGCCGCTGTAGCCGACCGCGATCTCGCGCGTGAGGCCGCGGCCGGAGAACGCGCCGCCGGGATTGAGCGACAGCCAGCCGCTGAACATCCAGGTCAAGACGAAGGTGCCACCGACGAGGCCGGCGATATGATGCCAGGCCATCCAGCCACGATAGGGCGAGACGGCGCCGTCAGCGTAGCGGCGCGCCAGCCGCAGGCGGAGAATACCGATCCAGAAGCCGGTGACCGCGACGACCAGACACACCCCCGAGATCCACAGTACCACGTCCCGCCACAGCGGGCCATCCTTGCGCAGCACGGTCGGATAGATCCAGTGCGGGATCGATCCGAGCCAGTTCCAGACACGTTCCCGCCGAGTGGTGTCGAGCGCGATCTCGCCGCCGCGCGAGGAGACGTAAAGCTCGGTGCCGTCGGCGTCGCCGAGGCCGATCAGATAGAGCGGCCGCAGCGGATCGAAGCGCGCGGTGACCGACCATTGATCGCGCGTCACCGTATCGAGCAGTTGCGGCTGCACCGCATGCGGGTGATGCCGGGCGACAGCAAGAGCCTGATCCGGCGTGATGCCGTCGATCAGGCGGCCGTCGATTGCAGAAATGGTGACGGCGGCTCCCTTCCAGCCGGTCACGCGATAGACCGGAATGTCGTCCATCATCGAGAGCCGGAGATCGCGCGGATAGCGCTCCATGCCCGCGATCGCCATCGCGCGATCGGGAGCGACCTGCACCTTGCCCCACGAAAGGACGGGGAGCGCGGACAGGCGCTCGCTGTCGGTGAGGCGCGGAAACGCCACGTACATCATGACGAGGCCGGAGACGAACCACATCGCGAACAACAGACACGTCGCAATGCCGATCCAGCGATGGACGACATAGAGCGATCGCCGCGCGCGCCGGATCAGAGCCTTGCGCATGATCAGAACTTCACGTTGACGGAGAGTTCGGCGGTACGCGGCATGCCGAGCAGCCACTGCCCGGTCCCGTTCGAGGTCACCGCGTAGGCCTTGTCGAACGGATTGTAGACGCGGAACGCGACCGTGGTGCGGTCGTCGGGCTTCCATTTGATGCCGCCATTGACCACATTGTACCCCGGCCGCAGCTGGGTGTTGGCGAGATCGGAGTACATCGCACCGACGATCTGCACGCCGCCATAGACCGACCAGTTGGGCGCGAAGTCCCAGGTCAGCCAGACGTTCGCGACCTGCTGCGGCACGTTGACCGGGACATTGCCGTTGTAGCTGACGATCTTGCCGCCGACCACCTGGCTGTTGTTGTCGTATCGCGCACGCAACAGCGCAAGATTGGCGTCGACGCGCCAGCCATCGTTCAGCGCGAGCCCGACCGATCCTTCGACGCCCCGGGATGATTGCTGGCCGATCTGCAGCGCGACGCCTGCGGTGGGATTGCTGGGATCGGGAATCGTGAGCCCGGTCTTGACGATCTCGTAAGCAGCCAGCGTCCACTCGCCGCGGCCGCCCCAGAACGATTGCTTGACCCCGACCTCGGTCTGCTTGCCGGTCGCGAGCTGGAAGGTTTTCTGCGAGACCGGCAGCGAGATCAGATTGCCGACCGGATCGACGCCGACCGCATACTGGCCATAGTACGCGAGATTCTTGATCGGCTCGTAAACCAACCCGGTGCGCCAGCTGGTGCCCGACAGCGAAACACCAAAGCTGTTCCCTGGCGTCCTGTAGTCGGTTCGATCGATATCGGGACGATCATATCTGACGCCGGTGACCAGCGACAATTGATCGGTCAGCGACAGCCGATCTTCGGCGAACAAGGCGTATTGATTGACGATCGAGTTGAAGCCGGGCGCAGTCGCAGACGACGTCGCGAAGAATGAGCCGGGATCGAAGACGTAAGGATTGACCGACGATGCGCCGCCATAGGGCGAGTTGTTGGTGTGGGTGAAGTCGATCCGGTTGACGTCGAACCCGGCGACGAACTGGTTCGCGAGCCCGAACACATGACCGCTGAAGGTCGCATCCATCCGGTTGCCGACCTGCTTCTGGTCGTGAAATATCTCGATATAGTTGGAGCGATCGATCAGCTGGGTCTTCGGATTCCAGGTGTAGTTCTCGATGTCGCGCCAGTGTCGCTCGCTGGTCAGATAATACAGCGTGTTATTGACCTTGATGCCGTCGGCAACGTCCCACTCGGTCTTGAACTGGGTCCAGCTGTCCTGGTAGCGGATCGCGCTGTCCAACGCGTTGTAGTTCTTGAAGCGCAGTGCGTCCTGGATCGATCCGCCAACCAGCGGCGTGCCGAAATAGCGCGACGGGCTGCGGTCGCCGTAATCCTCCGACAGTGTGAAGGCGAGATTGTCCGAGGCCTGCACCCGCACGGCGGCGGAGACCACTGCATTCGAGGTCTTGTTGCGATCGACCCAGCCGTCCGACATGTTGCCGGTGGCGTTGATGCGATAGGACACATTGGGATTGATCGGGCCGGTGCTGTCCACCGACAGCCGTCGCGTCATGTTGCTGTCGAGCGAGACCTCGGCCTCGTTAGCGGGCGTACCCTGCGGCTTCTTCGGAACGACGTTGATGACGCCGCCGATCGCGCCTTCGCCGTACAGCACCGAGGCCGGGCCTCGCAGCACCTCGATGCGCTGCGTCGACCAGGTGTCGTAGGGGAACGTCAGGGTGCCGGAGCCGATATAAAAGCGGGTACCGTCATACAGCGTCATCACCGAATTGCTGCCGGCAAAGCCGCGGGTGCTGAACGACAGGCCGCCATTGCCCGGCGCCGGCGTGGCGATGAACCCGGCCGCATTCTGGGTGACGGCATCGAGCACATTATGCTGGCCGCGTTCGGCGATGGTCTGCGCCGTGATGATCTCGACGCTGGCCGGCGTCTGCAGCGGCGTCAGATTGAGACGACTGCCGGTGCCGCCCTGCGTAGTGGCGTTGAGCGTCGGCGGCGCTGATCCCGACGCGCCTGAGGCTGCGGCACGCGGCGCGGCTGCTATTGCCGCCGCCGTTGCAGGTCTGGCGCGTGCCCGCGACAACGACGCCGAGTTGCGGCTTCGCGCCATGGGCTTAGGCTTTCCGGACGTCGAGGGTGCGATCTCAATCGGATCGAGCGTGGTGGGCGGAGGTGTCTGTGCTCCGGCTTCAGCCGGCAGCAGCAGCGATAGCAGGGAGCAAACGAGACCGAGGCGCCATTTCCGCGCAGCGGGAGAGGACGGAGACATGAAAGGACTCGCGGTAACGTGGCACGTCACCGCGAACGTGGACTGGCGCATTGCCGAAAAGGCAGTGCTCCGATCCCACCAGGACGCCCCCGCCCGATGTGCTCGCGTGTGACCACGACTGACGGCAGGTCTCCTGGCTCACGGGTCATCGCCTGTCGACGCCTTCCCGGGCCGATGGCCCAGTGGCAGATTGACGAAAGGCTCGCCGTTTACAGTTGCGGGGACAGCTGCGGCATTGGGGTTACCCTCGCACCGCATTCCCTTTTGATCCCCGAAGGGAACCGTCGCCAAAAACGATAGGTGCTGACGGCAGAGCTGTCAATTCGATGCGATTGTCGCACACATGCTTTGCGGGATCGTGCTGCGGCGATGACACGTCTGCGGATGGCGTGACGAAGTGATCCGTCATCCTTGAGGAGCCGCGTAGCGCGTCTCAGGATGACGGGAAACGCATCACTCAGCTTCGACGCAGCCCTGCATCACCTCGTCGATCTCGGCGCGCGACAGCGCGCCCAGCTCGGCGATGAACACGATTCGCGTGCGCGGCACGCCGGGTGCCGGCACGCCGCCGGCAGCCAACGTCGCGCGGCCGCCGGCGAGCTGAAATACCGTCAGCCGCCCGGGCTGCTCCACCGTCTCGAACAATCCTTTCGCCCGCGCCAGCTTCGGCGCCAGTCTGCCGATCGCATGCTGCAGGCGCGGCAGCGCTACCTTCCGCTCCGAGCTCCAACTCAGCGTCTCAAACCGATCGGACACCGGCCGTCGCGGCGCGGTCTCGCGCGGCACCGGCACATGATCGAGATCAACCGGAAACAGCAGCGCGGCCGGAACCTCGCCATGCAGCGCATCGACGATCGCCGCCGCCGGTCGCACCGCGCGCACCGCATCGCGGATCGCATCACAAGCGGCGGCATCGGCGAGATCGACCTTGCTCAGCGCCACCACGTCGGCAGCCCGCAACTGCGACCGCAGCAGCGCATCGTCCAGCGCGGCGACCGGCTGCGTCGCGTCGACCACGCACAGCACGGTCTCCAGCGGCGCCTCCTTCCAGATCACCGGATCCATCAGGTTGCGCACGATGTCGGCGGGATCGGCGATCCCGCTGGTCTCGATCACGATGAATTCGGGACGCGGATCGCGCCGCAGCAGCGTTGCGAGCGTGCGCAGCAGATCGCCTTCCAGCGTGCAGCAGATGCAACCATTGCTCAGGCTGACCACGCCGTCGCTGGCGCCGGCGATCAGTTCCGCGTCGATATTGATCGCGCCGAAGTCGTTTACCACCGCGGCGATGCGCCGCCCTTGCGCATGCGCCAGCAGATGGTTGACGACCGTGGTCTTGCCCGCCCCGAGAAAACCCGCGACCAGCAGGATCGGGACCGGCACGTTAGCCTCCGACAACGGGTCGGCGTACCGGACGGCCAGGCCGTGCCGCGACGTCGAGGACGCCATCATTGATCAGCGGCTGGCCGCTGACCACGAGGTGCCGCACGCCTTCCGCCGGGCGATTCATCGCCGAGAAGGTCGCACGGTCGCTCAGCGTCTCGAAGTCGAACACCACGACGTCGGCGTCCGCGCCCGCCTGCAGCCTGCCCTTGGCGCGCATCGCCGGCGTGCTCGCAGAGAGAATCTCGGCCGGGATCAGCGCGCATTTGCGGATGCCCTCGAGCAGGGACACCTTCCTGCGCTCGCGCACCCATTCGCGGATGAAGCGGGTAAAGCAGCCGGCCGAACGCGGATGCGAAGTCGCATCCTCGGGCAGCGGCCAGGCGTCGCCGGTGTAGGGGCGGCCATCCGACAGTGTCCACGGCATCGCGTCGGACGCGATCGCGCCGCCCGGATACAGCACCGCCATGTCGAGCAGGTCGCGATGGTGCTGATTGTTCTCGATATCGAGCACATGCCACAGCACCAGCGTCGAGGGCTCCGCGGCCTGCGCCGCCAGCAGTTCCTCGCGGCTGCCGAAGCGATGACCGTCAGTCACGCGCTGCACCGAATCATAGCCGAGGCCGTTGCGTTCCTCGAATTTCGGATCGCTGAAGAAGGTCGCCGCCAGCACGGTCGATCCGGTGCCGTAGGGATAGGCCTCGACCGTGATCGGCAGCCCCTGCGCCTGCGCCTTGGCGATCAGCGCTACGCAGCGCTCGATATCGGTCTTGCTCGACGAGTTGAAATGGCAGATGTGCATATGCGCGCCGGTGGCGCCGGCATAGCCGATCAGGCGGATATAGGCTTCGGCCGCGCTCTCGGGATCGATGCGCGACATGTAGGCGACGTGGGTGAAGGTCGGCACCGCATGATCAGCCGCGAGCTGGCACACCGCGGTCAATTCCTGCACGCCGGCGCCCGGCGCATAGGCGTTGAGAATGCCGATGCCGATGCCGCCCTCGTTCAGTCCGTTGGCAAGGCGCGCGAGGATGCCGCCGACCTCGCCTTCGGTCGCCACGTTCTCGATCCAGCGGCGATCGCGCATCGCTGCGCCGAACGATTCCAGCGAGCTTTCCGCATTCGAGCCGGTCATCGCGCCGATCCGCGCGAACGCCCAGTTGGCCGCCGCGCCGTAGTTCAGCACCCGTCCCTTTTCGGCCTGCCGCTTGTACCAGGACCCCACCGGCAGCACGCCGGCCTCCAGATCGAGCGACGTCGTCACCCCGTCGAACGCCTGCATGCGATCGGCCGGAATAGTCTGGCCATGCGCGTGCAGATCGATGAAGCCTGGCGCCACCACGAGCCCGGTGGCGTCGATCTGCCGCTCCGCGCCGCCGAGCCCCGTGCCGACCGCGGCGATCTTGCCGTCGACGACAGCGACGTCGCCGATCGCATCCATCCCGCTGGCCGGATCCACTACCCGGCCGCCGCTGATCACCAAACCACCCATCTCGCCACTCCCCGCATTCCGAATCCGACCGGTCTCTTGTCGGGCACAGAGAAGCGCATCGCACTGATCGCAGCAACCGGGCAACGGTTGTGGCGACATGCTCTGGCGGAATATCCCCCGCGCCGTGGCGGCGATTGCAGAGAGCCTCTCCCTACCTCCCGGTTGCGCGCCGCGGCGGCAGCCCCCATGGCGGCATCTATGCCTGGGAATTCGAGAAGCGCGGGCGCCCAATCAAGGTCCGCGTCGACGGACAATTGGTGTTCAACAGCGCCGCGCTGCGGATCAAGGCGGCGCTGGCCGGGCTTGGGCTCGCCTATGTCGCCGAGGATCAGGTGCAGGCGCAACTGGCCAAGGGCCAGTTGGTCCAGGTGCTCGACGACTGGTGCGCGCCGTTTCCCGGCTATCACCTCTATTACCCGAGCCGCCGGCAATCCTCGCCGGCCTTCGCGCTGCTGGTCAACGCGCTACGTTATCGGGGATAGGAGAGCCGACGCGGCGGCGATCGCCGCCGGGATTCAGTACACGGATATTTGCGCTCCGATCGGGCGGCAAGCCTCTGGGAACGCAACCAACACCGCCTACGTTATTGGATGTATAATCGTGCGGGCTTGGCGGGCTGTCGCCTCCGCTGCCGCCCCACCGCACTATCCGGACCAGCACATGTTGAAGAGCAAGTTCGCCATCATTCTCGCCGCCGGCCTGACGCTCGCGCCGGCCCAGCTTCTCGCGCAGAGCACGGGAGGCTCCGCGCCGCCGCCGAGGCCCGGCGACCGCGCCGCGTCGTCCAACGGCATTGGCGGTACCGCACTTCCGGCCCAGACCGGCCAACGCTATGCACCGTCCTCCGGCGGCAATTTCAGCGCGGCGCCGGCCGCTCCCGGCGGTACGACCGGCAATGCCGGCAACGCCAACAACGTCAACAACGCGCAGGGACGCTGAGGCGCGGCACGCTTGCAGCAGCCGTCGACGCCGGGCCCATGCAATCGGCGTTGGCGTGGCCGAGCCACCGTTGATCCCGTTGATGCCCCGCGTCAGATCGCGCCGACCGGCTCCGCGGCCGGTTGATCCGGTTCAGCCTCGGCGGTCACGAATTTGAGCCCGTAGGTCTTGCCGCGGCGCCAGACCACCTCGCAAGGGTAGCGCTTGGCATGGTCGGCGAGCAGCGTCAGCGCAAGGCGGTCCTTCACATCGAACTCGACCTCGGTGGTGATCTTGGCGCCACCGGGCGAGATGTCGACCACAGCGCAGGCGTTCTCTGTCGCGCCGTCATCGACGGTGATCCACGCCGCACGATTGTTGAGCTGGCGCCGCGGTTCGCGACTGATCTTGATCCGTGCTCCATTGCTCGCCATCGTCGTCGTCCTTGAAGACATTGGTCATTGAAAAGACATTGGAGGCCGCGCAGGTCGATCGACGCGCCCGGCACACAACCGCACGGGCCACAATGCCGTTGCCGCCGTAAAGTCCGGCTTAGCGCGATCGCTTGAACTTTACCGGAATCTTGACGCGGCTTTTAGCAAACGAGGATTCTGCAATTCCATCAGCGGGATACCGGCCGCCCCGGCAGCCGTCGGCTTGACACGGGGACCGCATAATTGGTGAAGTAGCCGTCGTGGCCCTGGCCGCGTCCCTGCAACAAGAGCGCTTCAAGCCGCCTCTGTCTTTCGGAAACGCCCCATGCTGATCCCTCTCGCCGACGTGCCGCGCTGGTATGCCGAACGCAAGCCCGCAGACGCGATCGCCGTCAGTCACGGCGCGGATACGCTGACCTGGCGTGAGCTCGAGCAGCGCGCCAATGCGCGGGCGCGCGCCTTCGCCGCCAAGGGCGTCAAGCCCGGCGACTTCGTCGCGATCGGGCTGCCCAACAGCAACGCGTTCTTCGAGACCACGTTCGCGGTGTGGAAATGCGGCGCGACGCCGACCTCGCTCTCGTGGCGGCTGCCGCGCGGCGAGGCTGCGGCCGTGCTCGAGATCCTGAAACCGTCGCTGGTGGTCGGCGGTGAGGCAGACTGGAATGCGCCGAACTCGCTGCCGGTGAATTTCGTGCCGGAGGGATTTTCCGAAGAACCGCTCGACGCACCCGTTGCGCGCTACTGGAAGGCGATGACCAGCGGCGGCTCGACCGGGCGGCCGAAGGTGATCCTCGATCACAACCCCGCCGTGATCGAAACCACGGCGCCGCTGATGCTCGGGATTCCGTTTGAGGCTTCGCTGCTGAACCCGGGCCCGCTCTATCACAACGCGCCGTTCATCCTGTCGCACGCGGCGCTGTTCGGCGGCGGACGGCTGACCGGCATGGTGAAGTTCGACGCCGAGGAGACGCTGCGGCTGATCGAGCGCGAGCGCGTGCAATGGGTCAACTTCGTGCCGACCATGATGCACCGGATCTGGGCGCTGCCCGAGGAGGTGCGCAAGCGCTACGACGTCTCCAGCCTGCAAATCGTGTTTCACATGGCGGCTCCCATGCCGCCCTGGCTGAAGGAGAAGTGGATCGAATGGCTCGGGCCGGAGCGGGTCTGGGAGCTCTATGGCGGCACCGAGCGGCAGGGCGCCTGCGTGATTTCGGGCGTCGAATGGATGGCGCACAAGGGCTCCGTCGGCAGGATCGGCGAGACCGCGAAGCTGCGCATCATCGGCGAGGACGGCAACGACGTCGCGCCAGGCGAGACCGGCGAAATCTATTTCCTGCCCAATGACGGGGCGGGCTCGACCTATCACTATCTCGGCGCGACACCGAAGCGACGCCCCGACGGCTGGGAATCGCTCGGCGATATCGGCCGGCTCGACGAGGAAGGCTATCTCTATCTCGGCGACCGGCTCGCCGACATGGTGCTGCGCGGCGGCGCCAACATCTATCCGGCCGAGGTCGAGGCCGCCGTCAGCGAGCATCCCGAGGTGCGCTCCTGTGTCGTGGTAGGCCTGCCCGATCCGGAATTCGGCCAGCGCGTGCATGCGATCCTCGAACTCGCCGAGACCGCGGATGCGCAAGCGATCGCCGACGGCATGGGCGACTTCCTGAAAGACCGGCTCAGCCGCTACAAGCATCCGGAAAGTTTCGAGCGCGTCGGCACCGCGCCGCGCGATGATTCCGGAAAAGTCCGCCGCACCATGCTGCGCGATGAGCGCGCAGCATGGATCAAGGACAACCGCGCCTTCCGCATCATGCCGGCGCGCGCGGCAAGAAGCGAATAAGTTCATTCTGTCTTGCGAGGGGCAGGTCTGCACGCCAGATGAGCTGTGCAGGCCGCCGCGCAAGGTATATCATTCCATCTTCCCTGCCGGCAGAACCTCGGATTACCTTGAGGTTCCAGCGCCCTGCACGCCAGGAGATCCTTGATGCCCTCCACCACCGAATGGAAAGTGCCAGCGGCCTTTCAGCCCCGCCCCGAAGATTACCGCTATGACCTCGATCGCGCGCTGATGAGCGTGGTCGGGCTGCATTCGATCATTCCGCCTGACGCGTTCAGCGCCGAGACGCTCGGCACCGAGCGCGCCGGCAACGGCGTCCTGATCGATCACGGGCTGGTGCTGACAATCGGCTATCTGATCACCGAAGCGGCCACGGTGTGGCTGCATCTCGGCGACGGCCGCGCGGTCGAGGGCCACGCGCTCGGCTTCGATTTTGAATCCGGCTTCGGCCTGGTGCAGGCGCTCGGACGGCTCGACATCGATCCGCTGCCGCTCGGCTCGTCGGCGGCAGCGCAGGTCGGCGACAATGTCGTGCTCGGCGGCGCCGGCGGCCGCACCCGCTCGGTCGCAAGCCAGATCGCCGCGAAGCAGGAGTTCGCAGGTTACTGGGAGTATCTGCTCGACGACGCGATCTTCACCTATCCGGCGCATCCGAACTGGGGCGGCGCCGGACTGATCAACAATGCCGGCGAGCTCATCGGCATCGGCTCGCTGCAGCTCGAACGCGAGCGCTCGAGCCGTTCCGAGCACGTCAACATGATCGTGCCGATCGACCTACTGAACCCGGTGCTGAGCGACCTGCGCAAGTTCGGCCGGGTCGACAGGCCGGCGCGGCCGTGGCTCGGCATGTACACGACCGAGATCGACAACCGCCTCGTGGTGGTCGGCGTCGCCAGCAAGGGACCGGCGGCGCGCGCCGAACTCAAGACCGGCGACGTGATCCTCGCGGTCGACGGCGACAAGGTGACGAGCCAGACCGGCTTCTACCGAAAACTCTGGTCGCTCGGCGCGGCTGGGGTCGACGTGCCGCTGACCATCTATCACGAGGGCGTCACCTTCGACGTGACGCTGACCTCGATCGACCGCATGAAGCTGCTGAAGGCGCCGCGGCTTCATTAAGCGAATAGAGAAGGGGCAGCGGCGATGGGCGAGGCCGTGGTTGACGACATCGTGGCCGTGCTGCCGCCGCTGTTGCAGACGCTGGAATCGCTGTCCTTTGTCGCGCGCAACCTCAATCCGCCGGACTTCGATCGGGTGATGCAAATCGCGGGCGAGCCCGAGGAGGCCTTGCAGGCGGTGCGGCCACGGCTTGCCGACTGGCCGGAGAAATTCGCGCACATCAGGACCGCACTGGAGGCCGCAATCGAGCCGGCGCTGGCCGGCTATGCGGGCCTGCGCGCCGTGCAAAATGGCGAGGGCGATCTGGTCAGCGTATTCCGCGCGCTGCGCTATCTGCCGCGCGCGCAGGAGGCGCTCTATCCGCTGACGGAGCTGCCGCCGGTCAGCGGCTTCTTCATCGCGCCCGATTTGCGCGAGGATGCCGCGCTGCAGGCCAAGCTCGCGGCGACACCCAACGCCGACACCGGCATCTTCCATGAGCGCAACGAGCCGGGTAGCCGCGGCGGCTTCTCGATCTACGTGCCGGAATACTACACGCCGGATCGTGCCTGGCCGCTGGTGATGGCCCTGCATGGCGGCAGCGGTAACGGCCGCGGCTTCCTGTGGAGCTGGTTGCGCGACGCGCGCAGCCGCGGCGCCATCCTGGTGGCGCCGACCGCAACCGGCCAGACCTGGGCGCTGATGGGCGACGACAGCGACACGCCGAACCTCAACCGCATCCTCGACCAGGTACGCGCGCGCTGGCGCATCGACCAGACGCGCATGCTGCTGACCGGCATGAGCGACGGCGGCACGTTCAGCTATGTGAGCGGGCTCGACGACGCCTCGCGCTTCACGCATCTGGCGCCGGTTGCCGCAACTTTCCATCCGCTGATGGCCGAGATGGCCGATGCGGAGCGGCTGCGCGGCTTGCCGATCTTCATCACCCATGGCCGGCTCGACTGGATGTTCCCGGTGCAGACCGCGCGGCAGACCCAAGGCTTGCTGTCGGCCGCGGGCGCCAAGGTGGTCTATCGCGAGATCGACGACCTCAGCCACACCTATCCGCGCGAGATCAATGCGGAGATTATGCAGTGGCTGAACGACGGGCAAGCCGACGGCGCTTGAGGGACTCTCTCCCCATGGGCACGCCGATCCCGGTGCTGCAGCAATGTCGGCTAGCATCGGTGCCGGTATCCCCGCTCTACCCGCGCAACCGCCAACCGTCGCCGCGCGTGCGCGTGTTCATCAATGATGTGATGCGGGCGTTCGCGCGCAGTCGATCGAAAGCCGGAACCACAGCTGCCTCCACGACGTTATCCCGCCGACACCGGAGGAATGAAGCGATGCGGACGTTTTTCGGCATGATTTTGGGCGCGCTGCTGCTGGTTTGCGGCGTCTATGTCTATGATTCGATGCGGACGTCGAGCGTCGCCAATGGCGAAGTGGCGCAGGATACCCGCACCATCGTCAATTGGGATGTCGCAGCCCATGATTGGAACCTACTGAAGACGCGCACCCGCGAGCAGTGGGACAAGATTGCATCGAAGTAACTGCTGACGTCACAACCCGATCGTGGACGCCGCCAAGGCCGCACCGAAGCCGGCACCCAACGCAGCCCATTCCCTCGCCGTGATGGCCATTGTCACCAGCGCGACCATCGTCCCGACCAGGCCTGCCAGTCCGCCGGACAGGCAACCGCCGACGATGAAAGCGATGAACAGATTGCCGGGCGCGAGCCGAAGAAACCGCGCGGCGATGCCGTCGTGGCGCATCGACGCCGCGAGGACGTAGCCACCGGCGCGCATCGCATAGCAGGTGATGCCGAGGATGCAGATGACGCCGAGCACCTGCAGATCATCCATCTTTCCGCTCCAGCATGCTGACGAGCGTGCCGCATCCGCCTCCGATCAGCATGGACCAGCCGGGATCCACGAACCGGGCGACGAGAAGCGCCGCGACGGCCGAAGTCAGCCACGGCCACGGCGATCGCGCGTTCTTCCACTGGCTCGGAAGCAGGGTCGCGATGAACATCGTCGGTAGCAGTGCGGCGGCGAGCTTCAGTGATCCGTTGGTCGCGACCGGGACGGCATAGGCAAGTGCGGTGCCGCCGACCCAGCCGATCGCCATGGGAATGCTCGATCCGAGCAGATAGCCGGCGTCGGGCCCGTTGCGGTCGGCATCCGAACTCGTCATCAGCCACGACGCATCGGCGAGCAGAAACAGGCTGAGCAGGATCTTCCGGGGGGCCAGTCCGCCAAACAGCTGGCGCAGATGGGCGCCCATCAGTAGATATCGTGAATTGGTGCCGATGCAGGCAACGACCATGGTGAAGATCGGCAGCGGATGAGCCCACATGCTCAGCGTGATCGCCTGTGCGGTGGCGGAGTAGACGAGCAGGCTGAACAGGACAGCTTGCGGCGCCGCGAGCCCAAGCCCCTTGTAGGTCAGTCCCATCACGAGGCCGGCGGCGCCATTGCTGACCAGGAACGGCAAGGCCGCGACCAGGCCCCGCCTGAATCCGGCTGTTGTCATCGTTGGGACAGGTCGCGGCGGCTGGGTACTTGTAATGGTCATGACCATTAGATTAGACTTGGTGAGAGGCCGTGATGTCAAGGGATCCCGCGCGGGCAGCGACACAGTTCTTCGGTGGACGGGTCTGCCTCGACTTCGCGAACACGCTCGACTGGCGGACGTCGAAAGATCCGCAGGAGCTGATCCCGGATTACGCTGCGCTGTTGTCCTGGAGCGAACGCCGCGGGACGTTGCCGCTCGCCGCGATCAGGAAGCTGAAAGCGCATTCGGCGAGCAGCGTTGCCGCGGCCGCGATGCAGAAGGCGCATGATCTGCGTCGCGATATCTGGGCGATTTCCGACGCGCTTCGCGGTGGCCGCAGCGTGGACCTCCGTCTCGTCAATCGGATGCTGTCGGCGGCGCCGCGGCAGCCCGACCTGGTGCGGCAGGATCGCGGCTATCGCCATGCGTTTGCGGGGATCGACGCGATCGAGCCATTGTGGCCGGTGCTATGGTCGCTGACGGCCCTGCTTTCGTCCGATGATGCGAGCCGCATCGGACGCTGCGAGGCCGGCGGCTGCGGCTGGTTCTTCGTCGACGAGAGCCCGAACCGGACGCGCCGATGGTGCTCGAGCGAAGTCTGCGGCAATCGCGAGCGCGCGCGGCGCGCCTATGCCAAGCGGAAAGGCTCGACGTAAACGCGCTCCGTGTTGGTCGCGAGTGAAGCGACGTCGCGAGCTAGTTCTGCTCGGTCTTGCGGCCCATATTGGCCTTGCGCGCATCGGCGATCACCTGCTCGAACTGATCGATGCTGAGCACGCCCGGCACGCGATACTTGCCGACGATGAATGACGGCGTGCCGTTGAAGCCGAACGCCGTCGCCTGCTCGTTGTTGCGCGCCAAGACCGCGTCGATCGCCTTGGCATTGGCGTCGAGATCCTTCTTCAGGCGGTCCATGTCGAGGCTGGCGCCCGAGAGCAATTCGGCGATGCGCGGCTCGGTGATGCGCGAATTTACCGAGATCATCGCCTCATGCGCTGCTTCGAACTTGCCCTGGTACTTCGCCGCCAGCGCCATCCGCGCCGCGACCTTCGACACCGGACCGAGGATCGGCCAATCCTTCAGCACCAGACGGACCTTGCCGTCGTCCTGCACCACCTGGCGCAGCTCCGGCGCGAGCTTGCGGCAATACGGGCAATTATAGTCGAACCATTCGACGATCGTGATGTCGCCCTTGGGATTGCCGATGTCAGGAATGTCCGGATCGCGCAGCACCTGGGCCTCGGTCAGGACATTGTCGTCCTCGGCGCGCGCGCCTCCGGCGGCCAGCAGCGCAATGGTGGTTCCGATGAGGCCGAGCGCGCCGCGGCGGGTGGCGCCGGCAGTGTCGAGGGGGAATTTCGCCAAGTGGTTCATAGCTCGCTTCCGGAAGGGCTTCTCGCCCTTCTACGTTCAGGACACATCGATGTTACGCAGCAGCATATAGATCGCCACCACGATAATCACAGTCGCAAACACGATATTTAGCGCGCCGCGCCATTCCGACAGATGCCGGGCACTCCTCGTGCCCAGCAGGCCGCCCGCAATGCCGCCGGCGACGAATAGCCCCGCCAGGTCCCACGACACCAGCCCGGACCAAGCATAGCTCAGGGCCGTGGTCACGCCGAAGGCCGTGACGGCCACCAGCGAGGAACTGACCGCGTTCATGATCGGCATCCCGGTCGCCAGCATCAGGGCCGGCACGATCAGAAAGCCGCCGCCGATGCCGAAAAAGCCCGACATGGTTCCGGTCACAAGCCCGAGACCGATGATCGCGGGCGTGTTGGACATCGAAATCTTGACGTCGGTCAGCCCGACCCGCGCGCGGGTCTTCAGCATCAACGCGGCGATGACAAGCATCACGATCGAGAACAGGGCAAGCAGCTTCTGCCCGTCCAGCATCTTGCCGAGGATCGAGCCGCCGAAAGCGCCGAACATGCCCGACAGCGCGAACACCAGCGCGCAGGACCAGATCACGGTGCCGCCGCGGGCGTGGTTGGAGAGGTTGATCGCGGCGTTGGCGGCGACCGCGATCGCCGAGGTGCCAATCGCGACATGCGGCTGGGGCACCCCGACCACATAGACCATCAGCGGCACGGCAAGGATCGACCCGCCGCCGCCGACCAGACCCAGCGAAAAACCGACCAGCATGCCGGATGCCAGCCCAAGCACGCTCTGAGTTGCGGAGAAGATCAAGGGGAAATAGACTCGCGTTTGCAGCTGCAATCCTAGAAGGATTTGCTGTTCAACGCCATACCAATAGCACAAAACTGCCCTGCAACTGTGCTCAGCGCAACAGATAAGTCACGGCCAGCGGCACCAGCAGCGAGGTGACCAGCGCGTTCAGGCTCATCGCGATGCCGGCAAACACGCCGGCGACCTCGTCGACCTGGAAGGCGCGCGCGGTGCCGATGCCGTGGGCGGCGATGCCGGCGGCAAAGCCGCGACCACGGAAGTCGGTGATGCCGGTGAAGTTCATTAAGGGCGTGACGATGATCGCCCCCATGATGCCGGTGAGGATCACGGCGACCGCCGTCAGCGAGGGATCGGCATGCAGGGATTCGCTGATGCCCATGGCAACGCCGGCCGTGACTGATTTGGGCGCCAGCGACAGGATGATGTCACGCGGCAGGCCGAACGCCCGCGCCAACAGCACCACAGAGACGATCGCAGTGAGCGAGCCGATCGCGAGCGCGACCAGCATCGGCAGGACCGCAGCCGCGACCCGCCGGCGGTTCTCGTAGAGCGGCACCGCGAGCGCGACCGTCGCCGGCCCGAGCAGGAAGTGCACGAACTGCGCACCGGCAAAATAGGTGGTGTAGGAGGTGCGGGTCAGCAGCAGGAACACGCCGATGATCCACAGCGAGTGCAGCACGGGATTGGCGAGCGGATGGCGCCGCGTCTTCAGCGACACCGCATCGGTCGCCGCATAAGTCAGCAGCGTCACCGTCAGCCAGAGCAGCGGCGACTGCGAGAGATAGACCCAGAGCGAGAATGGATTGTCGCTCACGGATTCTCCTCCTCGCGCGCAAACATACTGCTCGCCGCGACGAAGGTCGCGACCGTCGCCAGCAACGTGACGATGACCGAGACCGCGAGGATCACCAGGATCGCAACGCCATGCTCGGCGAGCAGATCGAGCTTTTGCACCACGCCGACCCCGGCCGGAATGAACAGCAGCGAGAGATTGGCGAGCATGCCGCGGCTTGCGCTCTCGACGCCGTCATTGCCGAGCGGCCCGCGCGCGAGCGCCGGAAACCGGTCGCGCGCCAGAAGCAGCAACAGCAATAGCACCAGTCCGACCACCGGGCCTGGTACCGGCACGGCCAGCGCCCGCACGGCAACCTCGCCAACCAGTTGGCAGAGCAGGATCAGACTGAGGCTGGCGATCATGACAAGGCGCTCACGCGAAGCATGCGCGTATCAGTTCGACGCAAGAGAGGCTTGTCAATGCGCGAGACTCAAGCGTGTGCGCAAATGCTGGGCATTCCTCTCACGTTTCTCGCGCACTCTCAAACAAACCGGCATCCTGAGAAGCGCGCTCTTGCGCGCGTCTCGAAGCATGCAGGGCCGGATGTTTCCGCGTGTTGCTTCTCCGCTGGCGAAAGCGTGGGCCGTCGACCCTTCGAGGCTCGCTTCGCTCGCTCCTCAGGGTGACGGAGATAGAGTTCCGCTCGTCGCCGGCGGCGCCCGCCGCTGCGGCGCCATCAGCGTGCCGCTCATGGTCGCGACCAGCGTCTCGAGGCCGTCTTGCACGGCATAGGCGCGACCATCGCAGACCGTCAGCGTGCGGCCGGGCTTGACCACGACGCCGCGGAACACGAACCGCTCGCCGCGGGCCGGCGCCAGCAGATTGATCTTGAACTCCACCGTGAGGATGTCGGAGCCTTCGGGCATCAGCGTGAAGGCGGCAATCCCGCAGGCGTTGTCGAGCCCCGCGGTGATGATTCCGGCATGGACGAATCCGTTCTGCTGGCAGAACTCCGGCGCATAGGACATCGCGAGATCGACCTCGCCCGGCTCCAAGCGCGCGATCGAGATGCCAAGCGTCTGCATCGCGCGCTGGCGCGCGAATGTGGCGGCGGCAACCGCGCGGAAGTCGGGATTCTTCGGCTCAAAGCGGGGCATAGCGGTCACGCAGTCGCGGGCTCGGACGGCACGAGATGGGGCATCGCGGCGTAGCGGATCGCCGGCGCGAACGGCGCCGATTTGCGCGCGGTGCGATCGATGTGCACGGCCGCGATCTCGCAGGTCGCGGCGAGGTCGCCGGTCTCCGCGTTGCGCATTTCGTGCAGGATGCGGACCGACTTGTCGCGGAATTCGACCAGCCGGCTCTTGACCTCGACGAGGTCGCCGGCGAGCAGCTCGCGCTGGTAGGAGATGTTCTGCTGCACGGCGGCCATGCCGCGACCGGACTCGCGCAGGTAGCTCGGCGTCAGGCCGAGCCGCGCGAACATGTTCCAGCTCGCCTCGTCGAACTTGCCGACATACCACATGACATTCATGTGGCCGATGTGGTCGCAATGCCAGGGATAGACCGTGCCGCGATAGGTCGCCTCGCCCTCCATCGTGCCGCTCCTCCATTTTTGATACGGTAGCGTATCAAGGACGAAGAAGGCTAGCAATACGGTACCGTATCAGAGCGGGTACGCGGAGATCACATGACTGAAAGCAAGGGCGATGTCTGGGTCGCGGCCGGCTTTGCCGAGCTCGCGCATAGCGGCGTCGATGGCGTGCGGGTCGAGGTGCTGGCGAAGAATCTCGGCGTCACCAAGGGCGGCTTCTACCGCCGTTTTCGGGATCGCGCCGCGCTGCTCGAGGCCATGCTGACGCGCTGGCGCGACGGGCGAATCGCATCGATCGAGAAGCACACCGCGCTCGACGGCGCCAGCGCACGCGAGCGGCTGAAGGCGATCATCACGCTCTATTCGGAGCGCATGAACACCGAGGCGATGGCGGTCGAGCTCGCGATCCGGCAATGGGCCCGCACCGACGAGGCCGCGGCGGCCGCCGCCGCGAGCGTCGATGCCGCTCGGCTGAAGAATGTCGGCCAGCTCTATCGCGCCACCGGGCTCCCGGCGGAGGAGGCCGATGCGCAGGCCTTCCTGTTCTACTGCTTCATCTTCGGCCAGAGCCTGTTGTTTCTCGAACGCGGCCCGCGCAAGCGCGCGCAATTGCTGGCGCAATCGGCGGACACGCTGCTCGCGGAAAGCCAATAGCTTCAGAGCTAAAGCGCGATGAGATTAGGTTAAGCTGGATCGGCATCGGAGGTTCACCTCTCCCTTGGGAGAGGTCGATTTGCGCAGCAAATCGGGTGAGGGGTTACGGTCTATCGAGAGCAAGAGCCCTCACCCGGATTGCTTCGCAATCCGACCTCTCCCCAACGGGGAGAGGTGAAACGAGACCGCGGCAAGCCGATTCAACCAAAACTCATCTCGCTTTAGCCGCTATAGAAGAGCGGCCGGCTCGCGCCGGCCGCTTCGTCGAACATTCGTACGGGTAACGGCTCAGGCGCCCTTGAGCTTCTTGTTGCACTCGCTGTAATAGCCGCCGCCCTTCTGGATCCACTTCATGCCGCCGTTGCCGCCCGTGGTCTTGTTGGCATTGTACTGGTCGAGGCAGCTGTGCATGCGCTGCTTGCCTTCGGTTTCCTTGGCGTATTTGGGATCGACCGCGTTCGGAAACACGGCGGGCCCTGCCGGTGCGGCGGGTGCCGCGGCGGGGGCGGCTTCCCGCTTGGCTTCCTTCGGCGCGGCCGGAGCAGGCGCGGCGGCAGCGGGCGGCGGCGCGGCGGGCGCCGCAGCCGGGGTCGCGTCGGCACCGCACTGGGCCTTGCGGAAGTCATTCCACTTCTGGCCGCCGAGGGTGCCGGCCGACTTGGCCGCCTGGTACTTGGCGCTGCATTCCTGCGCGGTCAGCGCCTGCGCGGGCGCGCTCGCCGCAAAGGCTGCAAAGCCCGACACCGCGATCACGCACAACAATCTGGTCTGAATGGTCATCCCTGGTCTCCCGTCATCCCTGGTTTCCCGTCGGTTTCCCTTGGGGGGCATTGGCGTAAGACCATTATCCTAGCGCAACCCCGACTTGCGACAACGTGCGAGCGTGCCCGGACGCTAAAATATTGTGGCGGCAGGACTGCGGCATGTTCATCCACGGTTCAGCATCGCCGCGCAACGTTTCGCCTCCTTTCCTCACGAGGTGCCCCATGAAGACAATGTCCAAACTCGCGACCGCGACCGCCCTTGCCTCCCTGCTGCTGATGGGCGGAGCCTTCGCGCAAACCGCCGCGCCCGCCGCCAAGGAGGCCGCTCCGAAGGCCGACGGCAAGATGGCGAAGGAAGCCAAGCCGCGCACCGCCGAGTCGCTCGAGTGCTCGAAGCAAGCCGACGCCAAGGGCCTGCACGGCAAGGAGCGCAAGAAATTCCGCTCCGAGTGCAAGAAGGCGGGCGGCGCGGCCGCAGCGCCGGCCGCGAAGTAACGCGTAGACGCATTTGACGTCCTTCACCCTCCCCGCCGGGGAGGGTGAAAATCTGTGGCCTGAGGCGAGCCGGGGCGCAATGCTGCAATCGCCAGACGCAATTGTCCCGTGGTTGCGAATTTGCCATAAGGCGGCGTGACCCTGATCCGCGCTTCGATGGCGACAGCCATTCCCGACCGCAGCAAAGTTCTGAATGGGCTCGAGACACTCGTCATCGGCGCCGGCGGCGGTTTGCTGTTTTTATGGGCGGGATTGCCGGGCGGGCTGATCTCGGGTGCGATGTGCGCGGTTGCGATCGCTGCTTTGGCCGGACGGCCGCTCGCGGTGCCGCCGGTGCTGACGCAATCGGTGCTGCTGCTGCTCGGCATCTCCCTGGGTTCGCTGATGTCGCAGCAATTGCTGCAGCATATGAGCTCCTATCCGCTCACCATCGCCCTGCTGGCGCTGGCGACGTTCTGTTCGACCTTCGGCTCGAGCCTCTATCTGCAGCGCATCCATGGCTGGGACCAGACCTCGGCCTTCCTCGCCGGCAGCCCCGGCGCGCTCTCGCAGATCACCATCCTCGCCGCGGAGAAGGGCGCCGACGTCGCGGCGATCGCCGTGGTGCAGACCATGCGCGTCATCATCCTGACCGCGGCCCTGCCGCTGGTGCTGGCGCTGACCGGCGTGACGCACGCGGCGCCGCCGCCATTGCCGACGACGGTCGCCTCGCCGCTCGGCCTCACAGCCCTGGTCGCCGGGTCGATCGGCGTCTCGCTGCTGCTGCGCTGGATCAAATTCCCCGCCAGCTGGATGTTCGGCGCGATGCTCGCCTCCAGCCTGCTGCATGGCTCAGGGCTGGTCGATGGCGGCCTGCCGCCCTGGCTGCGCAACGTCGCGCTGGTCGGCATCGGAGCGCTGATCGGCACCCGCTTCGCGCGGATGAAGACCTCGACCCTGCTGAGCCACGTCAATGCCGGGCTCGGCTCGTTTGCCATTGCCATCGCAATCTCGGCCGTATTCGTCGCGGTGATCGCCTTCACCACCCATGTGCGGCTTGCCGACGTCGTGGTCGCCTTCGCGCCCGGCGCGATGGACGCGATGCTGGCGCTGGCGCTGACCTTGCACATCGACCCGATCTTCGTCGGCGCGCATCATCTGTCGCGCTTCCTGTTCGTCACCATCTCGACGCCGGGCATCATCCATCTGTTCGGACGGCCGCAGGACGACGTCGACGATTAGTGGCTCTTAAAGCGCGATGAGATTGAGTTGAATCGTCATCGCGCTTTAGCTCTTTGACTGAGCATGATCTTTTCGGAAAACCGCATCACACTTTTCCGGATCCTGCTCTAGTCCCGTCATCGTGAGGTGGCCGCTTCAGCGGCCCTCGAAGGATGAGCGGCCCGGCTGGTGCCCGTGCTTGCTTCGAGACGCGCTTCGCGCTCCTCAGCATGACGGATCAACGGGAGCGCAGTTGAGAATCAGGCCTTCGCCGCCTTCGCCGCGCCCCAGCCGGCGATCGCGGCCATCAGGAGTGAGATCAGGACGTTGTAACCGGCGAGCGAGATGCCGAGGAAGCGCCACTGCACTTCGTCGCAGCGGACCACCTTGACCTTGTCGAGCTGATCCAGCAGCGAGCCGGCCTTGCCGAAATCCACCATCGGGCCGGTGCAGTCGGTCGGCCCCTGCCAAAATCCCCATTCAACCCCGGCATGATAGGCACCGAGCCCGGCGTTGGCGAGCGCGGCGAGGCCGAGGATCGCAAGGCCCGCGAGCAGCAGCGGGCGCGCCGCGCCACGGGCGGCGGCGAGCGCGACCACGGCGCCGAGCGGGACCGCGAGGTAATAGGCATAGCGCTGCTCGAGGCAGAGCGGACAGGGCATGATCTCCAGCACGAGCTGGAAGAACCAGGCGCCGGCCAGCGTCACTGCTGCGATCACGGCAATCGCCAGGGCCGAGGTCAGCGCCGGATTGCCGGCGGCGGAAGCATCCGACGGATGGGCGGTGGCGAGCGTCACGGCAGTCCTCCTGCGAGCACCGTCCGGCAGGGTCATGGCCCCTGCTCCATGCTCAGATCGGGTCGTATCGCGTGAAAATACCGCTGTCGAGGCGCGGGACAATCACATCCGCGCGGGTTGACCGTGACGGGCCGCCCGCTATAGTCCGCCGCACTTCGCGACCCGGGCCCGTCTCGGCCTGGATCATCGCGAATGCCCCTGTGGCGGAACTGGTAGACGCGCTCGACTCAAAATCGAGTTCCGCAAGGAGTGCTGGTTCGATTCCGGCCAGGGGCACCATCACCCTTCACCATAGATGCTCATGAGTGTTCAGAAGTGCCCGTTTTACGGGCCTTTCTTTGATTCTGACCCGCCCATGCTGCACATGGCGAATCTAGGCTTCCGACCCGGAATTGAGTAACTTTTTGAGTACAAACCGGGCACGGAGGCCTTCTCCTCAATGGCACTCTCTCAGTTCTCGATCACTAACGCGAAGCCGAAAGATAAGCCGTACATGCTGACCGACGGCGACGGGTTACACCTGCTTGTCTACACGTCCGGCTCGAAGCTGTGGCGCATCCGCTTCCAGTTCGCAGGTAAGGCCAACATGATGTCACTCGGGTCATTTCCCGAAGTGTCACTCATCGAAGCACGGAAACGCCGCGACGATGTGAAGGTGAAGATCGCGGCCGGCATCAATCCGTCCGTGGCAAAGAAGCTCGAAAAGATCGCGGCGCAGACGGCGGGCGAAAACACGTTCGGGGCAATCGCCGAAGAATATCTGCTCAACCTCGAAAAGAACGGCGCGGCCCCGCAAACGCTTTCCAAGAACCGATGGCTGCTCACTGACCTCGCACGCGCACTGACTAAGCGACCGATCGCGGAGATCAAGCCGGCCGAAATCCTCACCATCCTCAAAGCCGTTGAGAAGAGCGGCCGGAGGGACACGGCGCACCGCCTCCGCTCAGTTATCGGCTCCGTATGCCGCTATGCCGTCGCCACCCTCCGGGCCGAAAATGATCCGACGTACGCCCTCCGCGGCGCGCTTATGAAGGTGAAGAGTAAGAACCGCGCGGCAATCACCGACGAACGGGATGTAGGCGCCTTTCTGCGAGCCCTGGACGAGTACGAGGGATGGCCCATTGTGAACGCGGCCTTTCGTTTCCTCGTGCTCACGATGGCCCGGCCGGGCGACGTGCGCCACATGAAGCGGGAAGAGGTCATCTGGGAAAAGAAGCTCTGGCGCATCCCGGCCGAGCGAATGAAGATGCGCCGGCCGCATGACGTGCCGCTCAGTCGGCAAGCCCTCACCATTCTCAAAGAAGTCTGGCCGCTCAACGAGGAGAACGAGCTTGTATTCCCCTCGCTGCGCTCGCACAAAAAACCGCTCAGCGAAAACGCCTTCAATTCTGTTTTGCGGAATATGGGCTACGACAAGAATACGGCGACCGCGCACGGCTTCCGCTCGACCGCTTCCACCATTTGCAACGAGCGTCGGATCGCCCATGAGGACGTGATCGAAGCAGCTCTCGCCCATCAGGAAGAGAACGAAGTCAGACGGGCATACCTCCGTTCGACATTTCTACCGCAGCGCACAAAATTGATGCAGCAGTGGGCTGACCTACTGGATAGTCTGAAAAGTAAAGGTAAACGGCGTGAGGCAGCATGAGCAGCATGAGGAGCCGCTTGATTCCCCACTAGGCCCATTTAAGCTCAGGCTGTCCCGAGGACGCTAACCCGAGGGTCATTGCAATGACGCTCCAATTTGGAGACGTTGCAATGAAGTTCTTGTCGAAGAAGCAGGTATGTCAAAAAACGAGTCTCAGCAGATCGACTATCGACCGCAACATTGAAGCCGGAAAGTTTCCACGGCCTCTGGTCTGGGGCTTCCGGCTTATGTTCGACGAAGCAGAGGTTGAGGCCTGGATGTTGGCACGCATCACCGCGCCGTCACCTTCGATATGGTCGTTGTACTCGATGCCGTCCTTTACCTTTGAGAGCAGCTTGCGGAGCTGAGCCTTGCGGTCGATCAGCGCCTTCCGGCGCACCTCCGCACCATCGAGTTCGAGCAGGTCGAACGCGACGAGCGACACTTCCTTGTCGTACTCCCGCGAGTGCAGCAGTTCGAAATTAGGCATCCCGTCTTTGTTGTAGACGATGGCCTCCCCGTCGATCATGAGCGATCCGACGCTCAGCCGGCGCACCGCAGCGACCACCCGCGGGAAGCGCTTTGTCCAGTCTGCACCGCGTCGAGTGAATACGCGCACGCGCTCTTCATGCTTCCGCACCATCAAGCGGTAGCCGTCGTGCTTTATCTCGAAGATCCAGTCATCGCCGGTCGGCGCGCGCTTCGCCACCGTCGGCAGGCACGGCTCTATCCACCCCGCCGCAGGGGTGACTTTGCTAGTAGAACTCCAACGCATGACGGGGAATATAGGACGGCCGGCAGCGAATCCGAGTCGCCAACGAGCCTGTGGAAATGGGGGATAAAGTACCGGCCCGTGAATCACTCTCATATTTCACGGAAACGTGATCCTGACATCTCTGCAATGAAATCCGTTAAATATCAGGATCTTACTAATGCACGTGCAAGACGTGTACGGAGTAACACCGCGCGTCGCATCAAAGTAGTTGCGTGGAACTCGCGCCGCCCCTATATCGGCCAGAACGATTTGGAGGCGCAGATTCGCCATGACCAAGACACTTGATGACGCAATTGCCGAGATCGTCGCGGAGATCACCGCGATGGAAGGCACGATACGGGACAAGAAGAAAACCGTGAACACCTTATGTGGTGTCGCCGGCAGGGAAGATATGTACGTGCTCGACGCGCCGGAAACGGCGCTCCCGACGCGCATTCGCTCCGATCAGTTCTACGGCCAGGCGCTCGCCACGGCGGTACGGACGATCTTGGAGATGCGGAAGCAGCAGAACCTCGGTGCAGCGACCGTGAAGGAAATCTTCGAGGCGCTGACGGCCGGCGGCTACACCTTCAACACGAAGTCCGACGACGTGGCGCACGCCTCGCTTCGCAACTCGCTGTCGAAGAACACCGTGACCTTCCACAAGCTGCCGAACGGCCGCTTCGGGCTCTTGTCATGGTATCCGAACGCGAAGCCCGCGAAGGCCTCGACCACGAACGGCAACAGCGAAGAGGTAGAAACGGAAACGGCGACCGAGGAGGCCGCCGAACCGTAGGATCACCGCTCACCGGGTTTCCCGTCTCTCACAACTGGACCCGTGGGCACTGTGCAACCCCAAGACCCTCACGAGGGAGAGCTTAGGAGTATCCCATGTGGCAAGCCGTCAGGAGATAGACGGCCCGTCGGCGACCGGGGCGAAAGCCCCGGCGCTGCCGGGATATGTAGTCGAGTCAGGACAATCTGTCCACCCCGGGTCCGAGTAGACCTCTGAGTAGAAATCAGACCAGAGCTTGAAAAGCCCCGGTAAATAGCCACTTTTCTTATCGGTTCGATTCCGGCCAGGGGCACCAAGCAGGCTGTCGCAGTCGTTCGCGCAGTGCTCGGAAAGCTTTTAAAATAGGTATTTCCGCGTACATCGGTATTTGATCTCGTCCGATGCCAGCCGCCGATTTGCTGGTATTTTTGTTGGTATCGGGAGAACAAACGTTCACGGCGACTTTCGCGATTCCGAACGAGGCAATTGAGCCGACGGCCGCAAGAATGACGACGCGTGCGCCGATCCCAAAGCAGATCAGGACCGACGTCGACTGTCGCGCCGTCCGACCGCGGCATCTCCGAAGGCCTGCCGCACCCCGGTCGCTACCGTGACGACAGACGCTGCCTTTCGTCATCTGTCAGCTGCTGCGCCTGCTCAGCGGTCAGTTTACCGCTGCCGACCACGCGAAACATGCTGTTCGGATCATAGCTCTGCCGCTCGTTGCCGCTGCGGCGCTGGTCGTTGCCGTCGGAATCCGGCGTGCCGTCGCCTCCGCCATAGCCGAGCACCTCGACGATGATGACCGAGGGCTGTCCGGTATTGGCCGCCGGCGTCGCGGTCGTCGGTTGCTGGGCTGCGCCCGCGGTGTTGTTGGCCGCGGTCAATGCCGCCACCGGCGGCCCCTGCACCGCCGGCACACCGACCGACGTGCCCTGCACCTGGATATTGGCGATGTTGAGCACTCGCAGCGCTTCCAGGGTGAGATTGCCCGACACGCGAATGCCGGCCTCGCCGGCATCGATCGTGCCGTGCGATGCGAACAGGTCGACGTTACCAGGAGGCACGCCGGGCACGCCAATCAGGGTCGCGATGCCGGCGCCGGTTTGCGGCGTGTTCGGCGTCTTGGCCGCGCGGCCATACTGATCGTAGACGACCAGCGGCGGCGACGTCACGATCGAGGTCTGCTTGCCCTTGCCGGCATTGAGGTCGCCATTGGTCGAGAACATCAGGATGTCGCCGCCGAGCTCGGTGAAGACGCGCGACTGCGCCACTACGACGCTCCGATCGGTGAAGATGTTGACGTCGCCGCCTTCGAGCGTCAGCAGGCCGGGGCGTGCGGTGTCGGTCTGCCCGGTCAAATCGGGCGTCTGGTTCTCGATGCCGAGCGAGACGCCGCCGCCGGGCGCCAGGATGTTGATGCTGCCACCCTGCTCGGAGCGGATGCGTGCGAGCTGGAACAGCGACAAATTGCCGGCATAGGCTGTGGTGGTGCCGCCGATCACGCTGCCGGGAAATAAGGTCTGGATCGCCCGGTAGGCCCGGTCGTAACCCTTGCCGCCGGCGCCAAGCCCTTTGGCCGCCGCCTCGCCGCCCGCCCTGAGCTCGGCGAAATACACCTGTTCGATGAACGGCAATTGTGCGACCGGGGTGAGGTTGCGGAAATCGGCGAGCGCCTGGTCGCGACTGAGGGCGATGCCCTCGATCCTGCTCATGTGGCTGGTCAGCTGCGCGAGATAGCCTTGCGTCGTCGCATCGGTGTTCTGCGGATCGAAATAGAGGTTGATGAAGGCCGTGGTGTCGAGGCCGCTCGCGCCGATACCGACCGCGATGCTGATCGAGGCACCCGTCGGCGGCAACAACGGATTGTCCGCGTTGCCGACCGACGTGATGCCAACGCCCTGCGAGCCATACTGGCCCTTCTGCGCAACGATGTCGCGACCGGCGAGGACGGAAAGCGCGCCGGGCCCCTCGACACGAATGTTGAAGAAGTCCGGGTAGGCCAGGCTGCAGGGCTGGCAGCTGACGATGTCGCGCCCGGCCTGCACCAGCGAGACGTCGCCGAGCCCGGCGTTCTCGATATTGATGATCGGCCGGACGATATCGAGACCGGCGCGCACCTGCGCGCGCTCCGACGTCGCCAGCGCGGGATTTGTCAGGCTGCCCTGCACCGCATAGACATGCACGGTATGCGGATCGTTGAACTGCACCAGGTTCGAGGGCAGCGACAGAGCCCCGCCAAGCGTGTCGTTGGCCGAATTGGCGAGCGTGCTCGGGTAATCGCTGCCTGCCGGCGCCGAGGCGCCATTGACCTGGGACATTAGATCGGCCGCCGTCATGCTGACGCCAAAACCCACGATATCCTGCTGAGCCAGCAGATCGAGGCGGGCCGTCGGCGCAGCCAGTGCGGCGAGATAGCGGAAACCGGACCCGGTTTGCTGAATGCTGCCGGCCCGGATGGATCCGCCGGCCGCCGTCAATTCGAAGATCGGTGGCGCGAAATCACCATGCACCGTGATGTCGCCGCCTTCAGCGAATTCGGTCAGGGCGCTGGCGGTCGTCATGCTGGTGAAGAAGCCATAGGGGACCGCGGTGAGATAGTAAAATGAGGGGGGCCCATTTCCCTCCAGGCCCGCCGGAACGCTATAGCCGGTTCTCGTGGGGTCGGGCTGCTGCGTCATCCGCGTCGGATCGCCGACGATCGCGTTGATTCCGCGGCGGGACACCACGTTGAGCTGGGCATCGCCGATCAGCAGATCCACCCGCGCGACTGTCAGAGCACTGGTGCTCAGCGGCGCCATCCCGACCTCGCCGGCCTGGATGTCGGCCGTTCCCTGCCCGACCAGCAGATTGGCGTAGTTGATGCCGCTGCCCACGGTCAGCGAGAGATTGCCGCCGCCGTACACCGACACCGCGCCGGTGCTCGTCAATCCGCCCGTTGTCGGCAGGCTGATGTCGACATTCCTGAGGTCGCCGTCGACAGCGACCCGGACGTTTCCTCCTCCCAACGCACCGAGCCCCTTGAACGCGGCCACGGACGGAAATGAGTCGACCCCGTAATCGAGATACGGTTGAGAGTAAGTGCCGAAATTGACGAACCACGTCGGACTGACGGCCGTAGGTTCGGTCCATAGCCAATAGGTGTCGGGCTCGGAAGCCGCGTAGCTCGTCACACCATTATTGCTCGTATCGGCGCCGATCAGGCTGCCATGCGCCTTGACCGTGAGATTGCCGCCGCCGCTCGAATAGCTGGCGTTGAATGCGAGGGGATACAGCGTGTCGTACGCCGTCAGATTGCCGCTCGCGTCGGAGTGATATCCGAGATAATTGTCGTAGGTGTACGTGTAGGCGTTCAAGATCAGCGCGCGCTGCCCCGCCGTGAAATTCGGCGCTACGGGCTGCCCCGCGGTATAAATGCCGAATGCGGTCTGGATGTCGATGTTGCCGGCCGCAGCGAGCTCGATGTCGCGCGCGCCGGTGCGGACCACGCTCGGAATCTGTACGACGATGCCGCTGTCATTGACATTGGCGTCGATCAGGTAGGGCGCCGCGAACACGATCGAGCCTGGCTCGGGATTGGCCGCCGTGGCCGCGGGACGCAGCACGGCCGGCATGACCGCCAGCGGATCGGCACCCGCGAGATCCGCGCCCGCAACCAGCCGCAGCGTCGCTGATCCGGAGCCCGCCGGCAGCGGTGCCGCGATCGCGAAGATGCTGCCGTCCGGCGAACTGACCGGCGCGGCAAAACCGTCGCTGAGGCTGCCGTTGATCAAGAGGTTTCCGGCTGTGCGGAGCGTCAGCACCATCGGCTCGCCATTGTAGCGGTAGGTGTGCAGATCGATACCGGAGTTGGTGGGGGATGGATTTTGCAACAGCTGGAGGTCGCCGCTGCTGTCCAGCTCGATCCCGGGCATCAGGTGGAAGGCGGTGACGGAGTTGCCGGTCAGCGTGCCGATGCCAGTCTTGATCGTGGCGGCAGCGACATACGCCTGTGCGTCGGCGTCGGCTGTCGCCAGATTGGCGTCGACATAGGGCGTGCCGCTGACGTCATAGATCTTGACTGCCTCGACGACGATCTCGCGGGCGCCGGCGACCTGGACCCCGTTGTTGCTGATGCGCACGTTGTTTGCGGTCCGCGGTGCGCGCAGCCAGACCTGTCCGCCGTTGAGCGCGATATTCGGATCGGTGCCGGCGACGCTGATCGTGGAGCCGGCGTCGAACGTCAGCATGCCGGTGCTGTTGCCGGCGAGGCCGAGGAATACCGTGCCACCCTTGGCGACGGCGGTGCCGGCATTGAGCACCGCCTGCGCGCCCAGCTCCAGATTGTTGCCGGCGATCAGGCGGATGGTCGCATCGCGGCCGCCGCTCGCATCGATCAGACCGGCGACGGTAATGCTGCCGCTGCTCGCGGTCAGCTCGACGTCACGGCCGGTGATGTTGCCGACATTGATGTCGCCGCTCGCCAGCGTCAGCGCCTGCTCGCCCGAGAAACCTGCGATGCTGCCGAGCAGTGCACCGGCGTCACCGGACTTGAGCGCGAGAACCGCACTGCCGCCAGCGTAGCGCGGATCGGCGCTGGCCAGCAATTGCCCGTCGAGATGGGCCGTCCCGTTCGGCGCGACGATGGTGAGCGTGCCGGCGTTGCCGCCCGGGTCGGAATCCACGACATCGAGCGTCGGCAGCGTGACCGAGCCCAATCGGCCGCCGCGCAGATCGACCACCGCCCCGGCGGCAACGGAGACATCGCCGTTCACGGTCTGCAGCGTGATGCTGCCGGCCGGCGCAATCCGCACCACATCGAAGAACGGCGTCACCGCGCCGGCGACATTGGTGACCGAGCCGGCCTGAAGCGTAATGCCGTTCTGCGCCGAGAAGCTGATCGCGCCGGACGGCAGGTTGATCGTCGTGCCCTGGACGATGCGCTGCGCCGAGACCGAGAGCGTCGCGCCGCTGGAGCTGGCGACCGGCTGGACGGCACTGCCGGGCAGCGCGGCGAAGCTGACCGTGCCGGCATTGGCGATGAGCTGCGTCAGCGCGCCGGCCTGGGCCGTCACCAGGGGCGCGGCGATCGTCAGGTTTTCGCTGACGCTGAAGGTGCCCGGCATCACCTCGCCGGGCGCATACGACACCGTGCCGATCGTTTGCATCGTGCCCGCGGCGATGGGGCCGGCATACGCGACGCCGCCGATCACCTGCCCGGACGCCGCCAGCGTCACGTTGTTGAAGCCGCCGAAGGCCAGATTGCCGCCGCCACCCAGCGTCAGCTGCGCCGCATCGATCTCGAACGCGCCCTGCCCGGTTCCGGTCGAAGCTGCGCCGATGGCGCCGCCGTTCAACGTGATCCTATTGGCGCGGAGCCTGACGCTGTCGGTCGCGGCACCGAACCCGTTGATCACGGGCGCGCTCAAGGTCAGCCCGGCGAGCAGGGGCCGGCCGGTCGCCGGATCCAGCTCGCCGAGATCGACCGAGCCATAGACGTTGATCGCGGTGGACGCCGACAGCATCAAATTGCCGGTCGGCGCGAGATGCCGCGGCGAATCGCCTGCGGACAATTGCGCGAGCAGGCCGGCGCTCAGGTTGAAGCCCGAAGCGCCTCCGGTGCCGAAATTGATCGCGGGCACGCTCACCATGACGGTCGGCGCCGCAAGGCGGGCGGAGGGATCCATGCTGATCGTGTTCGAGGCGCTCAGCGCCAGCACGCTGCCGCCGAAGATCTGCGCGCCCGCGCCAATGCTCAGCATGCTCGCGCTGCCGCTCCCGGCCGGCAACGTGACCGGCAGCACCGGCGCGTTGGACGCCAGCACGAATGCGCCGGCACCGCCGCCGCTGACGCGCGCCAGCGCAATCGATCCCAGGGTCTTGCCGGTCTTCGGATGGTTCGGGAACAGGGTCGCGATCGCGCCGAACGATGTCGTATCGACCTGTGCGCCGGCGCCGATCGCGATCGCACTGCTCGCCGTCAGCATGATTTCTGGCGCGGTCAGCACCGCTCCGCTGTCGATCTGGAGCTGCTGCGCCGCCGGCGTGATGGTCAGCACGTTGCCGTTCAGGTTGCGCGTGCCGCCGATAAGAATGCTCTGCGCGCCGATGCTGTCCAGCGCACTGGCCTGCAGCCCGGTCATGCCCGGCGCTGCGGCGCCGCCCGGCGCAAGGATCTCGAGATTCGACGCCACGATGTCGGCCTGCCCGCCGCGGCCGCCCGCCGGAGCCGTGAAGTCGCCGAACCCGCCGGTGACCGGCAACGACAGGCTGTTGGTCGCATTGATGACGAGCTGTCCCGCATCGAGCGGCAGATAGGGCGCCGCGATGCCGCTTGCGGCCGCCTTGGCCGCATAGAACTGAGTGGCCGTGGTTTCGGCATATTGCGACTGCCGGCGGACCACCGCTCCCGGCGTGACGATGTAGACCGAAGGAAGCGCGTCGCGGAAGCCCGTGTTGGCGACCTCGCCGTAGCCCAGCACACGGTAAGAGCCGTCACGCTGCACAAAATTCGACAGCCCGGTCGCGGTAGTCTGATTCTCCGCAACCGTGACCTTGTAGGCGCCGGCCAACAACGCGTAGTGCCCCGGCAGCAAGGTGTAGGTGCCGGCCGGCAATCCCGGAATGCCGCTCAGATAAATCTGCTGGCCGACTTGCAGAGCCACCGGTGCCGATGTCGTCTGCGTCGGATCGCTGAGCTGCATCTGCGGGTCGCGCGGCGCATAGCGGTTGCCGAGGCTCGGCAGAATCGCAAATGTCTGGGTGCCGCTGAGCGTATCGACCGATCCGCCGGCGCCGCTGACGAACTGCGCGCCGTAGAGATCGCCACCGCCGGACTCGTCGATGCGCGCGGTTGCCGCCCCACCGGACGCGCCCGCGACCGTCAACGCCTTGCCGTAGAACGAGATCGTCTTGGCCGGCGGCGCGCTGATCGTGTTCGCCGTGCCGGTATTGTCATAGCCATAGATCCAGTCGGTGTTACCGAGCGGCGCGCCGTACGGGATCAGCGTGCCGGCGGCCGACACCGACGTGATGCTGCCCGGCAGCAGGTTGATCGCGCGCGTGCCGGCAGGATTGTTCGGATCCCCGAAGGTGATCTGCCCGAGCGGCGCCAGCAGGACGCCGCCTTGATTGATGGTCGGCGCGACGATCTGCACGGATCCGCCCGCTGACAGCGGCGTGTAGGGCGCCTGGCCGTTGCTGACAAAGCTGACCACGCTGCTCGGCCCTGTCGCCTGGATCAGGAACAAACCGCTCGGGACGCTTGAATATGCATTGCTGACCGGTCCGGTGCTGATCGGATAGATCTCCGTCCCCGTGAACGTCACGTCGCCGGCGGTCGTCAACGTCGTCGACTTGGCGGCGTAGAGGGGTGAAGTCCTCGAGGCCGGCACCAGGCGGATGTCGCCAAGGCTGTTGAACGCCATGCTGGCAAAGCCGGGCAGCGATACCGCCTGCTGAACCGGCGTGTAAAAATTGATGAAGCTGGTGACGTAGTTGTAGCTTGCGCCGCTGCGCAGGGTGCCTTCGATGTCGATCAGGTCGGCATCGACCTCGAGACGCGCCGTGCCGGCCATCGGCATTGCGCTGTAGCTGCCGCCCGGAATGTAGCTGCTGCTGATGTATTCGTTGATGTTGCGCTGACCGCCGCCGATGTCGACATAGGGCGCGTTGAGCCGGACGATCGCGCCCGGCGTCGCGCTGATGTTGCTGGCGTTGATGGTCAGGCTGCGCGCCGCGGCGAGGTTGACGCTGCCGTTGAACACCAGGGCATCGACCGCGCCGAGGGATACCGATGCGAAGCCGCCGCTGGAGATCTGGTCGGCGCCGATGAAGAGCTCTCCGAGCAAGCCGCCCGCGATCGCCTGCCCCTGCGACAGACCCGTCGTCATCAGCGGCGCCGCCTGACTTACGATCGTCTGGAACACCGGCTGCACGAACTGCGAGGCCCCGGAGCTGTCCGCGACATAGGTCCCGATCACCTGATCGATCGTCAGGCTGCCGCCGGCGACGCCAGCCCCACCGCCCTGCGCCTTCATCGAGGCGTCGAACAGCAGACCGAGCGATGCCCGGATCGCGAGGCTGCCGCCCGGAGTCGCAACCTGGGTCTGCGTCAGACCGGATCGGCCCGCGACCTGGAGGATCGTTCCCGACGCTCCCGACACGTCAATGATCGCCCCGGCTTGCGCCACGACGACACCGAGCGGCTGCTCGCCATAAGGCTGAGTGGCCGAATAGGGATAGTAAAGCGCGGGCTGAGTGTCCTGATTGATGTTGACCTGACCGCCGCCGAGCACCGTGTTCACCGGGCGCCCCAGCCCGTCCAGCATCGACGTCACCAGGCCGGGCGCCAGCAACCTTGCGTTCGCGCCGATCCACAGCGTCTGCGCGGCATTGTAGGACGGCCCATTGTTGGGCGGCACGCCAGCCTGGGAGCCGACCGCGTTCCAGGTTCCCGTGGTGCCGGTCAAATCGAGATTGATGGTGCCGGCGGGCGCGCTGATGGTACCGTCGAAGCTGAGTTGATGGCGTGCGTGCAGGGATATCGTCGCTTGCGGATCGGCATCGATCACGACGCCGCGCTGAACGTCGAGATTGCCGTTGAAGGCATCGATCGCGCTCAGGACGAGGTTGACGGGCGCCGGCCGCTGGTACGACGGCAGCACCCCCGCCGTCGCGACGCTCATGACATCGCTGCCTGTCGGCGCCAGGGCGGCCTGCGGATTCGGAACCAGATTGACTCCGTGCAGCTCGATATCGGTGCCGCGCGCGACCGTCAGGTTCTGGTAGCTGTAGAGGGCATACTGACTGAAGCCGCCGCCGGCAAAGAAGCCGGGCGACAGCTGCAGCACGCTGGCGGGATCGACCGCCGCGAGGTTGCTGGTCCCGTCGGCGTTGATGCTGCTGATGGTGCTGAGCGGAAGGATGGCGTCGCCGCCGATCTGGATCGCGAGCGTGGCGATGCCGAGCGTGCCGCCACCCGTGAAGCCGTAGGACCGCAGCGTACCGTCGAGATAGACCCGGCCCGGGTAGGCCTGCGCGAGCGTCGTCGAATTGTGCAGCGTCGCGCCGAAGCCGTCGGCGATCAGCGTGATGTTGCCGCCGGTTCCGACCGGCAGGCCGTTGCTGCTCTTGATCTTGCCGGTGCTCTGCATCCAGCCGCCGCTCGACGCATCGATCACCGCCCCGTCATCGATCCGAACGCTGCCGTAGGCGGCCAGCTTGACATTGCCGCCATTGTAGAGCGCAGGCGGCGTATCGGTGCCGCCGGTGTGATCGTTGACCCACAGACCGCGCGTATCGATCAGGCTGCCCGGATGCAGTTCGACGTCGCCGGTGAGGATCGTGGTTCCCTGCTGCGCGGCGTTGACGGTGATCGAGCCGGCCCGCGCCACCAATTGGCCGTCGATCGAAATGCCCCCGCCGACCAAGGCGATATTCGAGTTCAGGGCGATCGAGCCGCCGGGGGCAACCTGAAGCTTGGCTCCGCGCACGAGGCTGATAGCGGGAGATACCGCGCCGCTGACCGGATCGGTCACGCCGCCCCGGGCGTTGATGGTGATGCTGCCATAGTTCACCCGGTCGAGCAGATCGGCCGACAGATAGACCGTCTGCTGCCAGGACGGCGGCAGCGGCGACGTCGCACTGGAAATGTCCGGCGGCGCGACTGACGGCGCGATGACCACGCTGGTGGGCACGATGCTCGCATCGGACGCCCCGATGGTGAACGCGGCACCGGATGGAAGCGTGTTGGCGGTCCGCTGATAGGGCCCATTGATGGTTGCCGCGACTACCGAGGCGTCGACCTCAGCCGCGCTCGCAATCACGGTCAGCGCGCCGGCGGCGCGTCCTTCCAGATAGGCCGGCTGGTACACCTGACTGGCGAGCAGTGGATCGGCATAGAACTCGGTGACGTTCCAATGGGTGTGATTGACCGTGAAGCCGACCCCGATCGAGCTGTAAGTCAGATCCGCGGGAGCTCGATTGGCGCTGTAGATCCGGCCGTCGGAGCCGACCAGCCAGGTGACCGGCACATAGCCGGCCTGATGCGCGAGCGAGCCGCCCGCAATATCGATCGACGCACCGGGCCGCAGGATGGCATCACCCGAGGAATAGACGCTCACCGAACCGCCCGTGGTCAGGCGCTGGTCGATCGGACGCTCGACCTGCCCGAGCCATCCCGACACCTCGAGAAGGCCGCCGGCGGTGTAGACCCGATCCGACGCCACAGGGTTGAGATCGTGGAGGTTCACCCACACCTTCTTGCTGGAGAGGATACCACCGCGCTGCAACGGCGAGTCGCGCAGCTCGTTGGCACGCACGTCGACCTGCACCACATCGCTCGACGCCGCGACCGGGACGCCCTGCAGCCCCGAAACGTCGATCAGGGAGCCGGTGTCGACCAGCACACGCGCCCCGTCGGGGCTGGAGTTCGCGTTGATCTTGGCGGTCGGATTGTCCTGCAGATAGAGCTGGTCGCCGTGGCTCGATGCCTGAAGCGCAACGCGTCCGGACGGCGCGATGATCGCAGCTCCCGACTGCACGTTGACGAAGCCGCCCTCGACCGTGATGCGCGACTGGGCCTGCGGCTGGGTGTCCATCGCGGTCAGACCGTCCTCCTCGGGAAGGACCGCGGTGAGGCTGCCGGGCGCGAGTTGCACCTTACCGGCCTGCGTCGACACCGCGTAGCGCGAGGAGCTGTCATAACCGTATATTCCCTGCAGGCCCTGCTGCGCCGACAGCAGGATCGAGCCGGCCTGGTTGACCGAGGTGGTCGCCACCAGCACGCCGGACTGCTGCAGATTCATGCCGACCAGGGTGACGCTTCCGGTCGGCGCTGCGACGAGGCCGGTGTTGCTGACCGTGCCGCCATTGAGCACATTTAACACCAGACCCAGCTGGCTGGTGCTGCCGCTGGTCGTGACATAGACCGACGTGCCGGCAGCGAGCGCGGCCTGGCCGCCCGGCGTGACGATGCTGCCGTTGTTCTGCACATTGGCGCCGAGCAGGAAGACGTTGCCGCCTCCCGTGGTGACGGCTGCGGGCGGCGCCGTGAGGATCACGGCACCTGCCTCGACGATGACGTCGCCGGTCGGGCCGCTGCCGTTGGCATAGATCGGGGCCTGCAGATTGCCGGCATTGTCAAACGGCGAGCGATTGAGCAGAGCGGTCTTGAACTGCTGATCGGTGATGTTGAGTGTCGAGGCCACCAGTGAGCCGACATTGATCTGGCTGGCGCCGCCGAAAATGATGCCGTTCTGGTTGATCACCAGCACCTGGCCGTCGGCGCTGATGCGGCCGAGGATCTGGCTCGGCCCGACATTGCCGATCACGCGATTGAGCGCGACCCAGTTGCTGTTGCCCTGCTGATTGAAGACGACATCGGTCTGGACGCCGACATTGAAGCTCTGCCAGTTGAGGATGGCCTGCGGCGCGGTCTGGGTGATGCCGACACTGGTGCGTCCATTCGCGCTGGTCTGGGTCGGAAGGTTGGCGCCGGACCAGAGGTCCGATCCGGGCGCGGCGCCTGGCGCGACCTGCAGCCCGCCCGTCGCCAGACCGTTCGGCACCGCCAGCTGCGGCAGCGTCTGCGACGTGCCGGAGGCCTGTGCGGCTCTGCGCGCGGCGGCCTGTGCCGCCTGCATGGCCTGGATCGCTTGGGCCGCCCGCGTCAATGCACCAGAGCTTTGGGCGGCAGCGGCGGCCGCCTGCTGGGCCCCGGCGCTCGCCGCATCGGCGGCGTAGTGCGGCGCGCCGAGCGTCCAGGCGCCGGTCAGCGGCCTCGCGCCAGCAGGATACGAGGCGAGCAACAATGTCACAAGGCTGGTGCCGGCCATCAACCCGCTGCGGGACACAAGGCGCGACGACCGCAACAGCGTGCGGGCGGCCAATTCACCGCGTGTACGGGGCTGATGGATGGCTTGAGCTCGAACCGGCATGACAGTCCTTCCAGCGAACATCGCAGAGGTCACACCAGCGTGACGGGAAGCCCCGCCGAAAGCCGCAAGGGATTTTTGTGAAAGTTTCGTGTCGCCGCAGAGCGCAAGATCGCGGCAACCATGCTCAGCTCAGCAGCACGATTCCGCCAGGCAGCAACCGCACGCGCGCATCGAACGCCTGCTGGATTTGGGTCAGAACTTCGTCCATCCGATCGATGCGGAAGCGGCCACTGACGGGCAGCCGTGCGATCGCCGGATTGACGATGAAGATGCGGCCAGGCCGGTAGCGGTTGATTTCCTCGACCGCGTCGGAGAGCGGCGTGAAGCGAAACAACAGGAAGCCGCGCTGCCAGGCGGAGGCAGCCTCGATATCGGCAGCGACAAGCGTCTCCCCACGCGCGTCGTAGCGCAGCTGCTGGCTCTCCTTCAGTGCGATCGCCTGGGCGCCACGCTGGACCTGCAGCTCGCCCTTGAGGCAGGTCACACAGACCGGCCATTCGCCGCCAGCCGGCACATAGCGCACGTCGAACTGCGCCTTGTCCGCGAGTATCCAGCGGTCGGCCGCTCGTACGCCAAAATTGCGTCCGGATGTGGCGAACGCCGCCTCGCCGGAAAGCAACTCGATCCGTGCCGCGCCGGGATCGGCAGGCCGAAGCGCGATGCTGGTCTGCACGTTCATCTGGATTGACACATCGCCAGGCAGCGCCACGTGGCGCTGCTCGCCGGTTGCGGTCCGGTAGTCGGCCGCGAACTCCGACCATGACGGCCACAGACCGAGCGGCGGACGCGCAAGCGCATAGACGCCCGCCGCCGAGGCAGCGGCCGCGAGCCCGCCACCAAGCAGCGCACGGCGGTGCAGCGGGCGCGAAGCACTTGGCAATCGTCCGGTCATCGTTGCCGCCCGGACATTGCGGCCGGCCGGAGCAAGGTCTCTCCACAGCCGGCTCGCGGCGGTGAAGGCCGCAACATGATCTGCGCTCTGGGCGCACCAGCGCCGCAGCGCCTCGGCGTCCGCCACCGTGGCCCGCCCCGAGGTGAGATGCCGGACCCAGCCCACCGCTTCCCGCTTGAGTGGGTCAAGTTCCATGTCGTCCTTGTCCTTCGCGCTCATGGCCGGAGCCCGCCCCATGCCCGCCTACGCCAAGATACGGCGGCTCGCGCCACCACTCCCAAGAAGACGTTTCCAGCCAGGCGAATCCGCATCTTCATCCGCCGTTCCGATCGCGCCGCGCCAGACAATATTCCTGCGCCCGCTGCAGCTCCAACTCGACCAGGCGCAAGGAAATGCCGAAGCGGCGGGCTATCTCCTGCCGCGGCATCTGGTCGAGCCGTGCGGCGAGCAGGATCGCGCGGCGACGCGGCGGCAATTCGCGCAGGACGGCTTCCAGCCCGCGCAGGTCCGAACGCGCACGCGCCACCTGCTCCGGATCGGGCGCGCTATCGGCGACCTCGAGCAATCCGTCGACCTCGGCGGCGCTCAAGGTCCGGCTATCGGCAGTACGCTGGCGATCGCGCGCCGCGTTCATGGCGACCCCAAAGATATAGTTGCCGGGATTGCGGACCACACCGATCGAATCCACCCGGGCGATGCGGAGCCAGGCATCCTGCAACGCTTCGCCCGCGAGCTCGGACGATCCCAGCCGTCGCGTTAACCGTCGCTTGAGTTCATCGTAGCGCTCGACCAGCAGGCGTCTGATCAGCGCCAGGGACGCCTCGGTCATGGCGTCGCGCTGGCGCGGCGCGCCGGAGGACCATCGCAGGCCATCGTTGTGCCGGATCCTTGCGGGACGACCACCAGGGTCACCGGCTGTGCAAGGCCCGCCGGCGGCGGTACATCGACTCGTATCCGGCGCAGCGCGTGATCGATGCCCGCATCGACCGCGGCGCTGCCCGCCGATCCCAGCCGTGCGAACCGCTCGACGTTGCCGGCCGGATCAATCCAGAACTGTAGTGCGATCCGATATCGGCCCGGCCGTGCATCAGCCTCCGCGCACAGTGCGGCCCGAAGGCCGGTCTGTACCCGCGCATAATAATGGCTCACCGAAACCGGCAGCACCGCCTGCGCCGTGGTCGGTATTGGATAAAGCATGAAGGACGTCTCTCCGAGCACACGCGCCGACAGACCGCTACCCGCGAGCAGGCGCGCGAGCGCCATGTCCGCGGTCATGGGCCCGCGCACGGCGCTGGAACGCAGTCCGGCCGTCAGGTTGCTGTTGTAGAGGACGTTCCGACCAGCCACGGCACCATACTGCTCGAGCGCGGCCGCCAGCGGCTGGGCTGCGATATCAAAGTCGATCTGCGCCTCCTGCGCCGATGCGCTCGGCGGCGCCGCGACAAGACAGACCCAGAACATCAGAGCACGGCACAGCCGCCGAGCGCTCCAGACTCGCGCTGGCGCATCCGGGGTCAACTCGGCTCCTTGCGTTTACAAGCCTGTCATGGTCGGGCGAAGAACATAGGCAGGCAGTGTAACAATCTCATGTCAGGAAGACTGAAGATGGTCATCGCACAGCCGGCGTCATGAGCCTGACGGACTATCGGTCAATCCAGACTAGCGGACGGCAGACGGATCTCCACCCGAAGTCCTCCGAGCGGGGACCGGTCCAAGGCAAGTGATCCGGCGTACAACTCGGCAAGCTCGCGCGTGATCGACAGGCCGAAGCCGAATCCTGGAGAGCTTTCGTCGAGCCGTTGGCCGGCCTGCACCGCCTGCGACATCTGCTCCGGCGAAAGCCCCGGTCCATCGTCCTCGACGGCAATGACGACGCTTCGCATCTCCTCGCGGGATCCGACCGTGACCTTGCCGCGGCACCAGGAGAAGGCGTTCTCCAGCACGTTTCCCAGCATCTCGTCGACGTCCTGCTGTTCGCAGGCGACCGTCACGCCGGCCGGTATGTGATTGACGAAATCGATCGTCTTGTCGGCGTTCACCTTGCCGAGGACGAGGCCGAGATCGGCGACGTGCGGCGCGATCTCGGTCCTGGTCCGGACCGGACCGCCGAGCGCGGCCGACCGGGCGCGCCCCAGATGATGCCGGATGCGCCGGTCCATCAGCACGACGAGGCCATGCAGATCGTCCGAGCCCGGGGGCTGCTTCTTCAGCGCGACCGCCAGCGTTGCGAGCGGCGTCTTCAGGCCGTGCGCCAGGTTCGAGACATGTTTGCGCGCCCGCTCCAGATTGGCCGCGTTCTGCACCAGCAGCGCATTCAGTTCGGTGGCCAATGGCTGCACCTCATCGGGCTGGGCGTTGGGCACGGTGTCGCGACGTCCCGATCTCACATCGGCGACGGCCTGACGCAGCCGTTCCAGCGGCCGCAATCCGAGCCGGACCTGAATCAGCATGGCGCAGATCAACGCGATGCCGAGCACACCGAGCGACAGCGACAGGGTGCGCATCGCCTCCCACAACGGCCCGCGCACCGCGTCTCGCGGCGCGGAGGCAACGATCGTGACTGGTGTGCCGGAGACCGTCACATTCAGGATGCGGAAGTGAAGCATGCGGCCGTATGGGCCTTCGCCGTCGGCGGGCAACGGACGCTCCCGCGGCGGCGGATCGCCATCGGCGCGTGGAGGTGGCGGTGGTGGAGGCGGCGCCCGTCTGTTACGGATATCCGGCGCGGCGAGGTCCGCGCCATCGAGCGAGCGGGACCGCAGCACGTTGTTCAGTCCGGAGACCTGCCAGTACCAGCCATGTCGGCGCCGGTCGAAGGGGGGGCCGTCGGCGGATCCCGCCAGATGCATGTTGCCGCCGCCATCGACCTCGAGCATGGACGCCAGGAAGAGGATTTGTCCATCGAGCCTCTGATCGATCTGCCCCTGCACGAAACGATGCAGCACGAACGATATCAGGATCGCGGCGACGATCAGTGCTGCGGTGATGAACACGCCGGCCCCGATCATGAGGCGCCGGCCGAGCGATGCGTTCCGCCACATCACCGGGATTCCGAGTTGAGCTTGTAGCCGCGGCCTCGCTCGGTCTCGATCAGCGCCTTGCCGATCTTGCGCCTGAGCCGCGCGACGATCACCTCGATCGAATTCGAGTCGGTCCCGACGTCGCCTTCATAGATCTTTTCCGCCAGCAGGCCGCGCTCGACCACGGTGTCCTTGCGCAGGATCAGGCATTCGAGAACGCGCCATTCCAGGGCGGTCAATTTCAACGGCAGTCCATCGAGCTCGAACACGCCGGTCTGGGTTTCGAAGCTGAGCGGCCCACAGGAAATGCGCGGCGCGGCATGTCCGGAGGCGCGACGGACCAGTGCGCGCAGCCGCATCACCAATTCCTCGATCCGGAACGGCTTGGTGAGATAGTCGTCGGCGCCCGCCTTGAAGCCGTCCACCTTGTCGGTCCAGCCGTCGCGCGCGGTGAGGATCAGCACCGGCAAATGCCGGCCGTGCTTGCGCCAGCCGCGCAGCACCTCGACGCCGGGCACCTTGGGCAGCCCGAGATCGAGCACCGCGGCATCGTAGGATTCGGTTTCCCCGAGGTGCTGCCCGTCCTCGCCATTGGCCGCGATGTCGACCGCGAAATTCTCCTCGCGCAGGGCGCGGGCAATCTCGTGCGCCAGCAGACGATCGTCTTCGACCAGAAGGATTTTCATTTCATGCGACTCACACCTTGGATCGGAACTAGGCGCCCAAGCTTAACTCAACCTGAACGGATCGGTTCAGGCTGGATTGGGGCCAGTGCCCTAGGCTCCGCACATCGCAATCGATGAAAGGAGCGTCCAATGACCGAAACCGATGCACAGAATGTTCCGCCAGCGCCGCAGCCCGAGCGCCGGCAGATCCGGCATCGCGGCCTGCTGGCCGGAGCCGCGCTTGCCATGCTTCTCGCGGGGGCGACCGCTGGTGCCGGCGGTCTTCGTGTTGCCCAGAATTGGCAACCGCGCAGCGTCCTGCTGCTGCAGCCGACCGCAATCGACAGGCTGCAACCCGGCGGCCCAGCCGCAGTGCGCGGCAACGTCGCCGAGATCTTCGGCCACATGTTCGTCGTCGAGGACGGCAGCGGCCGGGCACTGATCGATCTCGGACGCCGCGGCGAGAACGCCGACATTGTTACCAAGGGCGAGACGGTGACGATCCAGGGCATGTTCGATCGGGGAATCGTTCACGCCCAGATCGTCTCTCACGCCGACGGCCGCACCGAAGCCTTCGGTCCCCCGCCGCATCCGCCTCGCGAAGCGCCGCCCCCGCCTCCGCGGGCCGATGCGCCTCCGCCACCTTCAGGCGCGCTGCCGCCGCCTCCCAAAGCGCTTTGAGAAAAGCCGCTTTGACAATGACGAATGGATGACAATCAGGAGACCAGGATGTCCGAAGACCAGATCAAGCTGTCCGGCAAGATCGTCAACGTGTTTGCGCACCGCTTCGTGGTGCAGACCTCGAGCGGCGCGGTGCTTGCCGATCTCACGCCGCACGGCGCGGATCGCGTCAAGCTGCGCATCGGCGCCGAGGTCGTGCTGGAAGGCGAGCAGAAGCCTTCCGAACTCAAGGTGACGCGGTTCTCGTGCGACGGCGCCAGCGCCACGATCGAGCACAAGAAGAAGCCCCATCACGGTCACCACGAGCCCGCCGACCCCGCCACGGCGATCGAGGCTGCGCGCGCGGCCGGGTTCGAGCCGCTGGGCACGCCCCGCCGCAAGCCCAAGCATTTCGAGTTCGACGGCCGGCGCAACGGCGAGACCTACGAATTGCACGTGGAATTGGGCGGACGGATTCGGAAAGCCAAGCTGGTCGACGAAGAAAACGACACTGCCTGAGGCTTGCGGCCGCGACAGACGCGGGTCTGTCCAGCCGCGGTCTGAGTAGCTGAAGACAACAGGATGGAGCCGGACGCCGGCTCCATCGCACAGCCCGCCGACTCGGCAGGTTGATCAATCAAGCATTGGGAAACGACATGTCGAATTCACTTGAGACGCCGTTGCGGCGCTTGCGAGCCGGCATCTTCCTCGTTTCTCGGTTCTGAGGAGTAGTGCCGGTGACCGCACCCAATGCAGATCGAGGTGACGCGCTTCGTCCACTGCTCGCGCTCAACTTCTTCATGGCCGACATGCAGGCCGGCATCGGTCCGTTCCTCGGCGTATTCCTGCTCGCGCATGGTTGGCAGAGCGGCTGGATCGGAACGGTGATGACGGCGGGCGGCGTCGCCGGCATGCTGATGACGACGCCGGCCGGCGCGCTGATCGACGCCACCCGCAGCAAGAAGCTGTTCGTCATCATCCCCGGCATCTGCACCGTCATCGCATCCGGCATCGTGCTGCTGTCGCAGGAGTTCTGGCTGGTGGCGGCATCCCAGGTCGCGACCGCAATCGCCGGTGCCGCGATCGGTCCGGCGGTCGCCGGCATCACGCTCGGCATCGTGCGCCAGGCCGGCTTTAATCGACAGAACGGCCGTAACCAGGCGTTCAACCACGCCGGCAACATGGTGGGCGCCGGACTATCCGGATTCGTCGGCTGGATGTACGGCTTCACGGCGGTGTTCTGGCTCGCCGCGCTCTTCGGCATCCTCTCGATCATTTCGGTGCTGATGATCCCGCGCGCATCCATCGACGACGACGCCGCACGCGGGCTCACACGCGAGACCGACGACGACAGGCCGGCGAGCGGGTTGCGCGTGCTGGTCGAGTCGAAGCCGTTGCTGATCCTGGCCGCAGCTCTGCTGTTCTTCCACCTCGGCAACGCGGCGATGCTGCCGCTCTACGGCCTCGCGGTCGTGGCCGGCAAGCAGGCCGACCCGGCAAGCTTTGTCGCCACGACCATCGTCATCGCCCAGGGCACCATGATCCTGACCTCGCTGGCCGCCATGCGGATGGCCGAAAAGGAGGGCTACTGGCTGGTCCTGCTGGTATCGTTCATTGCCTTGCCGATCCGGGGTATCGTCGCGGCTTGGCTATTGAATAGATGGGGTGTTTATCCGGTGCAGATCCTCGACGGCGTCGGTGCAGGGTTGCAGAGCGTCGCCGTGCCGGGGCTCGTCGCACGTATCCTTGATGGCACGGGGCGGATCAACGCCGGTCAGGGCGCCGTCATGACGGCGCAAGGCATCGGTGCTTCACTCAGCCCGGCGATCGGCGGCTGGATCGCGCAGGAATTCGGATATGAAACGATGTTTCTCATCCTCGGCAGCTTCGCGGCGGTCTCGGTCGCGCTGTGGAGCGTGTTCGCTACGGTGTTGAGGCCGGCTTGTGCGACGAAGCCCGGGCGCGTATCGGAAGCAATGGCTTCAAGCGTCGCGGGTATCGCCTGATGTTCGCCAACAATGCCGCGACCTGGGGAATCGCGGGTCTTGCGACCCTGGGCGTCATCGCCCGTCCGTGGAACATGCCGGAATACATCTGGGCGGTGACCGGCGCCGTCCTGCTGATCGCCTTCGACCTGTTGCCGTTGCGGGATGCCGTCGCAGCCGCGGGGAAAGGCACCGACGTCTACTTCTTTCTGATCGGCATGATGCTGCTCGCCGAGGTCGCACGGAAGGAAGGCCTGTTCGACTGGCTCGCCGAACAGGCCGTCGGGCATGCGCGCAACTCGGCATCCCGGCTGTTTTCGATCGTCTATGCGGTCGGCACGCTGGTCACCATCTTCCTGTCGAACGACGCCACCGCGGTCGTGCTGACGCCCGCGGTCTACGCCGCGACCCGTACCGCGAAGGTCGAGCCGCTGCCGTATCTGTTCGTCTGCGCATTCATCGCCAATGCCGCCAGCTTCGTGCTGCCGATCTCGAACCCGGCGAACCTCGTGTTGTTCGGCACGCGGATGCCGACGCTGCCGCAGTGGCTGCACCACTTCCTGCTGCCTTCGATCGTGGCGATCGCCGCGACCTTCATCATGCTTCGGCTCAGCCTGCGGAATAGCCTGTGCGGCGGCGTCGATGAACGCGACGGCGAGCCGATCGTCCTGACCAGGGGCGCCGCGATCGTCGCCGCCGGCATCGGCGCGACAGCGGTGGTCCTGCTCGCTGCATCGGCCTTCGGCCTGGATCTTGGAATCCCGACCTTCACCTGCGGTGCAGTGGTGACCGCGATCGTGCTCCTGCTCGGCCGTAAGTCGCCGCTTTCCGTCGCTCGCGATATCTCCTGGTCGGTCCTGCCCCTCGTCGCCGGGCTGTTCATCCTGGTCGAAGGCCTCAATCGCACAGGCGTGCTGCCAGCACTCGCCGAACAACTCGGGCAATCCGCCGCGCTGGCGCCGCACGCAACGTCATGGGGCGCCGGCATCGTCACGGCGATCGCCTCGAACCTCATCAACAACCTGCCGATGGGGCTGATCGCTGCGACGACCACGCACGCCGCGCAGGTATCGCATCACATCACCGGGGCAGTTCTGATCGGCGTCGATCTCGGCCCAAACCTGTCGGTCACCGGTTCGCTCGCAACGATCCTGTGGCTGATCGCGCTGCGGCGCGAGGGCGAGCACGTGGGTGCGCTCAGCTTTCTGCGGCTGGGCATCCTGGTCATGCCGCCGGCGTTGGTGCTGTCGCTCCTCGCACTCTCGCTGACCGCGACATGAGAGCATACCTCGCCCTGACATCGGCGCTCGGCACGAATATGCACCACCCGTGAGAGCAACGCGATTCTGTCCTCGCAGGAAATTCCATGCGACCGCCGTTCACGGCGGGGGGAGGCGGCGCGTTACTTTTCGGAGCCGGTCTTGCCCAAGAACGACTGCTCCGCATCGCGACCACCGTGGCCCGCGATCACCATTTCAATGCGGCCGTGCGCACCGGGGCGTCCCACAATGCGGTCGTCTCGGCATCGAGCAGGCTCACGGTGAGCGAGCAGCCGGCCATGTCCAGCGAGGTGACGTAGCTGCCGACCAGCGAGCGGACGATGCGCAGGCCGCGCTGCTCGAGCATGCGACGCGCAGCATTGTACATCAAATAGAGCTCGATCGTCGGCGTGCCGCCGAAGCCGTTGACCAGCAGCAGGGCCTCAGAGCCTGCCGGCGCCGCGAGATCGTCGGCAATGGCGGTGATCATTTCCGACACGATCGCGTCGGCCTCCGCGAGCTTGACGCGGCGGCGGCCCGGCTCGCCGTGGATGCCGACGCCCATCTCCATCTCGTCCGCGCCGAGCGCGAAGGTCGGCGTGCCCGCGGCTGGGACGGTGCAGCTGGTCAGCGCCACGCCCATCGAACGCGTCCGCGCGTTGACGCGCTCGCCAAGCGCCACGCAGGTCTTGAGATCGGCGCCCTTCTCGGCGGCGGCGCCGACGATCTTCTCGACGATCAAGGTGCCGGCGACGCCGCGGCGCCCGGTGCTGTAAGTCGACTTTTCGACCGCGACATCATCGTCGGTTACGATGGTGGCGGTGCGGCCCTCCGCGATCTCGGCCGCCATCTCGAAATTCATGCGGTCGCCGGCGTAGTTCTTGACGATGAACAGCACGCCGGCCTCGCCCGCGACCGCCTGCGCGGCCTCGACGATCTGGTCCGGCGTCGGCGAGGTGAAGACCTGGCCGGGACAGGCGGCATCCAGCATGCCGTAGCCGACGAAGCCGGCATGCAGCGGCTCATGCCCGCTGCCGCCGCCCGAGACCAGCGCGACCTTCCTGCCGTTCAGCTCGCGGCGGCGCACGAATTTGCGCTCGGCGCCCAGCGTGACCAGATCGGCATGCGCGGCCGCGAAGCCGTCGAGGCTCTCGCCGAGCACATTGTCGAGCGCATTGATGAACTTCTTCATGGTGTCCTCCCCGCTTCGTCCAAAGCTTCGCTCCTATCAATCGGAACGAAGCTCCAGGTTCTTGTTTTGACGCGTCTTCTTCACGCGAACCGGTATCCACTTCGCTCGAAAACGCTTTGCTTGGCGTTTTCGCCTATTTTTCCCGCATGATGCCGATCAGGCGCCGCGTGAATTCCTGCAGCAGCACGTCGAGCTCGGCGTTGCGTTTGGCGCTACCGAGATCCGGCAGATGCAATGTCAGCGTCCGCTCATGCGAACCTTCGCTCAACCGGCCGACTCGGCGCGGATGCGCGCGCGCATAGGCGCGCAGGAAGGCGGTCTTCGCTTGCGGCGGAAAGTGGCAGACATCGAAGATCGTATTGAGATGCTGCACCGGGATCGGCACCGGATAGGCCGGATTGCTGATCTGGCTGACGAAGCTGCGGTTCTTGCCCATGGCATGGGCGAGGCGCAGCCGCATGCCGGACGGGCGGCTCTCCAGCACTTCCTTGAAGATGCGCTTGTAGGCCGCAACCGCGCCGGCTTCGGGCGCTTCATCGGCCGCCGTGTCAGCCAACACTGCCTCCGCTGCTCAGCCGGTCGATCGTCTGCTTGATCTGCGCCAGCGCTGATGGGTTCACGGACAATTCGCGCAGGCCGCAGTTCAGAAGCGCGGGAACACAGCGCGGATCACCCGCCATGTCGCCGCACAGGCTGACACTGACGCCGGCGCGGCGGCCATGGTCGGCGGTCCGCGCGATCAGTTCGAGCACTGCGGGATGCAGGGGGTCCATCAGGGGGGCGAGAGCTCCGTTGGAACGATCGCAGGCCAGCACATATTGCGCGAGATCGTTCGAGCCGATCGAGAAGAACGACGCCTTGAAGCTCGAGATGGCCAGGGCCGCCGCCGGAACCTCGACCATGATTCCGAGCTCCGGGAGCATCGCGGCAATGCCGTCCGCCTGCAAGCGCTGCACGATGTCGGCGAACAGCTTCCGTCCCGCTTCGAGCTCGTCCGCCGACGTCACCATCGGGAACATGACCTTGAGATTGCCGCGCACCGCGGCACGGGCCAGCGCGCGGAGCTGGACGGCAAAGATATCGGGCCGGGCGAGGCAAAGCCGCAGGCCGCGCACGCCGAGGAACGGGTTGGCTTCGCCGTCGAATGTGAAGCCGGGCACCGGCTTGTCGCCGCCGGCATCGAACGTGCGGATCGTGACCGGCCGCTGGCCGGCCCAGCGCAACACTGCGTCATAGGCCTGGAATTGGGTCTCCTCATCCGGCAGGTCGTTCCGCCCGGCCAGCAGGAATTCGGTCCGCATCAGGCCGATGCCGTCGGCATATTGCGCGTCCGCATCATCGAGGTCGTCGACGCGCTGGATATTGATCAAAAGCTTGATGTGCTCGCCGCGCCACGAGGCGGTCGGCCGCCGCAGGATCGCGCGCGCGGATGCCCGGCTCTTGCGGTGGCTCTCCCGCCGCTTCTCGAAGACGCGCACCTGCTCGGCGCTGGGATCAAGCTCCAGCGTCGCGCCTTCGCCGTCGAGCAGCGCCGTGGCGCCGGCAGCCGGAATGGCACCGAGCTGCACGACCATCGGGATGCCGCGCGCCCGCGCCAGCATCGCGACATGGCTGGTCGGGCTCCCGTGCAGCAGCGCCAGGCCGCCGCCGCCCGACCAGTCGATCTCCAGGAAGCGCGACGGCGGCAGGTCGTCGGCACAGACGACGCCACCGCTCGGGATCTTCAGCGGCTCGCCCGCGTCGCCGCGCAGGATGTGGACCACGCGGTCGCGCAGATCCGCAAGGTCCGACGAGCGCGCCTGCAGATACTCATCCGCCGCCGCATTGTACTCCGCGATCTGCTCGTCGAGCGTCGAGCGCCATGCGACGTCGGCCGGACGTCCCTCCCCAATCGACGCGAAGATCGCCTCGATCAGATCCTCATCCTCCAGCAATGCGACCTGGAATTCGAGGATCTGCGCGGCTTCGCCGCCGGCGCTGGCGGCAAGATCGGCGATCTGGCCGCTCGCAAGATCGATCGCCTTGCGCAAGGCGAGCGCCTCCTCGACCAGTGTGCCGGCAGCCCGTTCGCCGCCGGCGCCCGCATCGACGCGGACCAGCGGACCGTGCGCAAAGCCAATCGAGGCGGTCCTGCCGCGGTAAGCCGGTCCTGCAGCGCCGCCCTGCATGCTAGGCTGCTCCATCCGGAAAATCGCTGGCAACCAGATCGACCAGGGCGGCGACGGCGGCTTCGGCGTCGCTGCCGGAGGCCTTGATCTCGATCGTGCTGCCGTGCGCGGCACGCATCGCCATGATCTTGGCCACGCTCTTGGCATTGATCCACTCGGGCGCGCCCGCGACCCGCACTGAGATCTGGGCCTGGAACTTCTTGGCGAGCTTGGTCAGCTTGACCGCCGGGCGCGCATGCATGCCGACCGCATGCACCAGCCGCACATTGCCGGTGAAGATCTGTCCGTCCGCTTTATCAAGCATACTCATCATCCATCATCGCTTCGCCGACATGTCAGTCGGCAGAGAGTTCCTCGGCCACGGCCTTGACCTGGGCCAGCGAGCTGCCGCCCGCCGCCTCGGTCGCCGCCATCACGGCCCCCTCGACGATCGGCGCGTTGCAGACCACAACGAGATCGCGCCGCGCAGGCTCCAGCATCTCGACCGCCATCTCGCTATTGGTCTCGGCGCCGCCGAGATCGACCAGCACCGCGACTCCCTTCGGAGACCAGGCGTCGTTGATGGCGTCGATAATCAGCGGCACGCTGGTGCCCAATCCGCCGTCGGGATTGCCGCCGCAGAAGGCCACCTTGACCTCGCTGCCGACCATCTGCCGCACCATGTCGGCGGTTCCCTTGGCGATATCAGCTGAATGCGAGACGATCACGATCCCTACGGTATCGGTCATGGGCGCGCCTCCAGGCCGGCGCACACCGCCTGCACCAGCACGCAGCTCGACCGTGCGCCGGGATCGACATGCCCGACGCTGCGCGCGCCGAGGAACGACGCACGTCCCTTGGTGGCCTGCATCGGTGCGGTCCGTTCGACCGCCTCGGTCGCGGTGGCGCGCACCCGCGCGATCAGATCCGGCTGGCCGGCCGCCATCTTCAACGTCTCCAGCACGGGAACCAGCACATCCAGCATCGTCTTCTCGCCGACCTGCGAGCGGCCGCGCGCGCTGACTGCGTTCACGGCGCTGCCGAACACGTCGGCGAGATCGTCGGGCAGGTGCTTGTCGTGCGACAGCGCCTCGCCCGCGGCCAGAAAGAAGCTGCCATAGAGCGGCCCGGAGGCGCCGCCGACCGTCATCACCAGGGTCTTGCCGATCATCTTCAGCGCTTCGTCGAGCGGCTGTGCCGAGATGACATCGAGCTTGCCGAGCACGGCTTCGCAACCGCGCTTCATGTTGGTCCCGTGGTCGCCGTCACCGATCGCCTGGTCGAGGCTGGTCAGCTCCGGCGCGCTGGCGATGACCCGCTCTGCGGCCGCCTTGACCAACGACTTGAATGTCTCAGGTTGCACCGACATCTCCTCGATCCTCTCGCCCCCTCTAATGAACCGCCGCGGCAATGCGCTGCCCCGCGCGGTCGAAGCACAACGGACGCACCAGGTGCAAGTCGACCTCCTGGCCGGCCTGCAGCGGCTGATGCGGATCCGCCAGCGTCACCAGCGTCTCGCCCTTATAGTCCAGGTGAATATGATTCTGCTCGCCGAGGTGCTCGACCCGATGCACGCGGCCGACCATCTGCCCGCCATTACGCGCAGCGAGCTGCAGATGCTCGGTACGAATGCCGACTGTCTCGGTTCCGGCCGGCATCGCGACATCGGCGAGCAGGCGAGCCGGCAGGAAGTTGATCGGCGGCGTCCCGAGTCGCGAGGCGACATAGCTGCTGGACGGGCTTTCATAGATCTCCCGGGGGGTGCCGAGCTGCAGCAGCCGGCCGTCCCTGATCACGCCGATCCGCGAGGCCATCGTCATCGCCTCGACCTGATCGTGGGTGACGTAGAGGATGGTCGCACCGAGCTCGATCTGGATCCGCTTCAGTTCGAGCCGCAGCTCGGCGCGGAGTTTTGCGTCGAGCGAAGACAGCGGCTCGTCCATCAGATAGATCGAGGGATCGCGCACTAAAGCGCGGCCGATCGCCACGCGCTGCATCTCGCCACCGGACAGCCGGGTGGCGCGGTTGTTCAGCTTGCTCGCGATATGCAGCAGCTCGGCGGTCTGTTCGACGCGCTTGCGGATGATCGGCTCCGCAACCCGCCGCGCGGGAGAGCGCAGCGGAAACGCCAGATTGTCGTAGACCGTGAGATGCGGGTACAGCGAATATTGCTGGAACACAAAGGCGATATCCCGCGAGCCCGGCGGATCGTGCGTCACGTCGCGCCCGTCGATCATCACCGTGCCCGTATCGGGGCTCTCCAGTCCGGTGATCAGCCGCAGCGTCGTGGTCTTGCCGGCGCCGCTCGGCCCGAGCAGGACCAGGAACTCGCCGTCGTTTACCGTCAGCGAGAGATCCCGAACGGCTTCGATCGCGCCGAAGCGCTTGTTGACGTTGCGCAGGGTGACGTCAGCCATGGCGCACACCCTCCACGCTCTCGGTCCGGATCGCACGGCCGCTGCCGATGTCGAACAGCGCCAGCCGCTCGGCATTGAATTCGAGACCGATGGTCTCGCCGATCCGCACCGAAGCGCTGGAGGGCAGCCGCGCCGCGACCCGCCCATAGGCCGTGTCGACGGTGACAATCTGGGTGGTGCCGAGATATTCCGCGCCGAACACCTCGCCGCGAACGGCGCCCGCGTCAGCGAAGCGGATATGCTCCGGACGGACACCGAGCGCGAGCGGCGCGCTGGCGCGGTCCTCGCGGATCTCCGGCACCGCAAGCCTGGTGTCGTGGAAGCTGACCGCGCGATCGCCGGATCGCAAGCCGCCCTCGAAGCGCAGGAAGTTCATCGGCGGCGAGCCGATGAAGTCGGCGACGAACATGCTCGCAGGCCGGTCATAGACCTCCTGCGGCGTGCCGATCTGCTCGACACGGCCCTTGTTCATGACGGCGATCTGGTCGGCCATCGACATCGCCTCGAGCTGGTCGTGCGTGACATAGACCGTGGTCGCCTTGATGCGATCGTGCAGGTCGCGCAGCTCGCCGCACATCAGATGGCGAAACTCGGCGTCGAGCGCGCCCAGCGGCTCGTCCATCAGGAACGCCTTCGGCCGCCGCACCATGGCGCGCCCGAGCGCGACGCGCTGCCGGTCGCCGCCCGAGAGTTTCGAGGTCTTGCTCGACAGCAGATGCTCGATCCGCAACATCCGCGCGGTCTCCTGCACGCGCTCGCGGATCTCGCGCCTCGCCATGCCCTGGCACTTCAGGGGAAAGCCGATGTTCTCCCCGACATTCATGTGCGGATAGAGCGCGAACAGCTGAAACACGAAGGCGATATCGCGCGCGGCGGCACGGTGGAACGTGACATCCTCGTCGTCGAGCAGGATCTTGCCTTCGGTCGGCAGCTCGAGGCCGGCAATCATGCGCAAGGTGGTGGTCTTGCCGCAGCCGGAGGGCCCGAGCATCGCGAAGAACGTGCCGTCGTCGATCGTGAAGGTCGAGCCTTCCACCGCGGTGAACTGATCGAACGACTTGCGCAGGTTTTCGATACGGATCTGTGCCATGGCGCTATTCCGGAAAATGGCTGACGATGACGAAGCCGACCGTGCCGGCGAGGACCGTCACGAAGGAGTAGCTGTAGAGATCGATCGACCAGGGCTGCACCAGCATGATGATGCCGCCTCCGATCAGGGTCATCGCGATGGCCTCCCACGGCCCGCGGCGGAACCAGCGCGCTACGCCACCCCGAGTTACGCCATTCCTGGCAACCACAGAGCCGCTCATTTGCGCACCGCTCCGAAGGTGATGCCGCGCAGCAGATGCTTGCGCAACAGCACGGTGAACATGACAATCGGGACGACGAACAGCGTGGTCGCGGCGGCCACCGCCGGCCAGTCCTGTCCACCCTCGCCGATGATGAAGGGGATGAAGGGCGGCATGGTCTGCGCCTCGCCGCTGGTCAGCAGCACCGCGAAGGCGTACTCGTTCCAGGAGAAGATCAGGCAGAAGATTGCGGTCGCCGCGATTCCCGTCACGGCCTGCGGCAGCACCACCTTGCGCAGTGCCTGCAGCCGCGTATAGCCGTCGACCAGCGCCGCTTCCTCGTACTCGCGCGGGATCTCGTCGATGAAGCCCTTGAGCAGCCACACCGCGAGCGAGACGTTCACCGCGGTGTAGAGCAGGATCATGCCGAGCCGCGTGTCGGTCAGATTGAGCTGCCGGTACATCAGATAGATCGGGATCGCCACCGCGACCGGCGGCATCATGCGCGTCGAGAGGATGAAGAACAGCAGATCGTCGGCCAGGGGTATTCGGAAGCGCGAGAAAGCATAGGCTGCGAGCGTGCCGAGGAAGACCGCGAGGAAGGTCGAGCCGAAGCCGATGATCAGCGAGTTGACGAAGCGCGGCACGACCTTGGAGGGACCTGCGATCACCATGTCGCGCTTGCGCACCAGCTTGTCGTACCAGGTCTCCGGCGGCGGCAGCTTGGCAATGAAGTCCGGCGTCTGGCGCGTCCGCACGGTGAACAGGTTCACATAGCCTTCGAGGGTCGGCTCGAAGATCACCTTGGGCGGATAGGCGATGGCGTCGCTCTGCGACTTGAACGCTGTGGCAACGATCCACAGCAGCGGCAGGATCGTGATCACGGCATACAGGATGACGAGGCCGCCGGCGAACGCCTTGGTGCGCGGCGAGGCTTCGACGATGGAATGCGCGGTGGATCTGGTGGCGGCAGCGGTCATCGTTGCTTCACCTTGTTGAGCGTCTTGACGTAGATGTTGGCGGCGCCGAACACAGTCACGAACAGGATGATGGCGAGCGCCGAGGAATAGCCGGTGCGCCACTTCTCGAACGCCGCGCGTTTCAGCGAGATCGACACCAGCTCGGTGGTCGAGCCCGGCCCGCCCGAGGTCAGGAGATTGACCATGTCGAACATCTTGAAGTTCTCGATCGCACGGAACAGCACCGCGAGCATCAGGAACGGCACCGTCATCGGCAGCGTGATCGACCAGAACTGCCGCCAGGCCGAGGCGCGATCGACTTCCGCCGCCTCATAGATGTAATCGGGGATCGAGCGCAGCCCGGCGAGGCAGATCAGCATGACATAGGGCGCCCACATCCAGGTATCGACCAGCACGATGGTCCACGGCGCCAGCGACACCTGCCCGGTCATGCTGAACGAGCTCGGCGGCACGCCGGTGAACAGGCTGATCAGGTAGTTGAATGGGCCGATCTGCGGCTGCAGCAGCAGCGTCCAGAAATTGCCGACCACCGCCGGCGACAGCATCATCGGCAGCAGGATGATCGTGGTCCAGAAGCTGTGGCCGCGAAACTGCCGGTTGATCAGGAGTGCCAGACCGAAGCCGACGACCACCTGCAACGCCACCGACGAGATCACGAATTGCGCCGTGGTCTGCAGCCGAAACCAGACGTCCTCGTCGGTGAGGATGTCCCTGAAATTGTCGAGACCGACGAACCGCAGCGGCAGATAGGACATGCTGAGGTTGAGGTTGGTGAAGGACAGCCGGATCATCCAGATCAGCGGAAAGATGTTGATCGCGAGCAGCAGCGCGATCGTCGGCGCGACGAACAGCCAGGCGATGGCGCGGTCCGACAGGCCGTGGACGCGCCGGGCGGCGCGGGATTTTACGGGCTCGCTCACGCCAGGGATCGTAGCATGATCGGGTTGCAGGATTGTCGTCATCGTGTCCATCAGCGGGCTGGGCTGGTTCGGATTCCCCGAGGTGGCCCTCGGGGAATCCAGTTCAGGCGAGGTGCGGGCACCTTCTATTGTGAGGAGGCGACTTCCTTGCCCTGCTCCTTGAACACCTTGGTCCAGTCCTTGACCAGGAGATCGAGCGCCTGCTGCGCGGTGCCCTTGTCGGCAACGACGTAGTCATGCACCCGCTTCTGCATGTCGAGCAGCAGTTGCGCGTAGGATGGCTCGGCCCAGAAGTCCTTGACGATGCCCATCGACTCCAGGAATTGCGGCGCGAACGCCGCGCTCTTCGGGAAGTCGGGCGCGTCGACCACGGCCTTGAGCGCCGAGTATCCGCCGATCTGCCACCACTTCTGCTGCACGGCGGGCTGCGCGAACCACTTGATGTAGGCGAGCGCGTCGTCCTTGTGGTCGGAGGTTGCCACCACCGAGATGCCCTGCCCGCCGAGCTGGGTGAAATGCCCCTTGGGACCTGCCGGATTGACGAAGAAGCCGATCTTGTCGCCGCCGACATTCGGATCCTTGTAGAGGCCGGGGAAGAAGGCGAACCAGTTCATCTGCATCGCGACTTGGCCGGACTTGAAGGCATCGAGGCCTTCCTGCATGTAGGCGTTGGTCATGCCCGGCGCCGTGCAGCACTTGTAGAGCTCCTTGTAGAACTCGAGTCCCTTGGCCGCATCGGCGGAATTGACGATGCCCTGCATCTGGTACGGCTTCTTCGGATTGTCGTAGGCGAAGCCGTAATTGTAGAGCACGTTGGTCACGCCCATCGTGATGCCTTCCGAGCCGCGCTCGGTGAAGATGTAGGCGCCATAGACCTTCTTGCCGTCGATCTCGCGACCCTGGAAGAACTCGGCGATCTGCTTCAGCTCGTCATAGGTCTTCGGCGGCGCCAGGTCGCGGCCGTACTTGGCCTTGAACGCGGATTGAATCTCGGGCCTGGAGAACCAGTCCTTGCGATAAGTCCAGCCCACCGCATCGGCCATCGCCGGCAGCGCCCAGTAGTTCGGCGTGTTCTTCGGCCACTGCGAATAGCCGACGACGGTCGCCGGGACGAAGTCGCCCATCGAGATCTTCTCCTTGTCGAAGAAGTCGTTGAGCTTGACGTACCACTTGTTCTCGGCGGCGCCGCCGATCCACTGGCTGTCGCCGATGATCAGGTCGCAGAGCTTGCCGTGCGAGTTGAGCTCGTTGAGGAAGCGATCAGCGTAGCTCGTCCAGGGGACGAACTCGTATTTCATCTCGATGCCGGATTGCTTGGTGAAGTCCTTACCGAGTTCGACCAACGCGTTGGCCGGATCCCATGCCGCCCAGCACAAAGTGAGCTGCTTGCCTTGCGCTGCGGCCTGCCCGCCGCCGAGAACCCCAAGTGCAGCGGCCGCAACGACCGCGGACGCTACCGTACTGCGTAACCATCCCAATCTTCGCATATCCATTTCCTCCCTATCGTTGAAGCACCTAACTCGCCCGGCGCATCCGTGCCGGATCGACACCGAGACTTCGAAAACCGAGTTGATGAGCGATGATGGAGAGCGAGACTGGCCGCGTCCGGAAACTGGGTCCGGACGGCGGGGCTCCTCCCACACATCAGCTCGATGCGCGATGTTTATCGTTATTGTAATACTAAACGTATTACTAAATTCAGGAACCCGTCAAGCGGGTTTCTTGCGAGCATCAATGAAAGGCCGACCTCGCCATCCAACGGCAGCCATTCGCTGCAGCGCACCAACGCCGATAGCGGAAAGCGCCGAGCGCTGTGCTCGGCTTGGTGTTTAGTATATCATTTTACTGAACGTTCAGCGCGACGACGAAGGCATCACCCGCATTGATACGGCTTGGTGAAACTCCACAGACGATACGGCCATGCCAGACCGATCGAGGCGCCGGCCAGCGACCAGTCCTCATCCTTGATCTGGCTGGAAAGCTCGGCGCACAGCCGCGCCGCGTCTTCTTGTAGCGCGGCTCCGACGTCCGCACGATGCGATGGTGGGAATCGCTGAGCGAGCCCCGGATGTCATTGACCTCCATCGTCAGGATCAGATCGGCCTGCGACAGGGTCGAGCGACGGAACGACTGCCTAGCGCGCCAGCGCTGCGATCAACTCGACTTCGATCGAGGCGTTGCGCGGAAGCTGCGCGACGCCGACGCTCGTCCTGCTATGCCGTCCATGCTCCGGACCGAACAGTTCCATGATGAGCTCCGATGCGCCGTCGGCGACCGCCGTCTGACCGCTGAAATCCGTGGCGCTGTGCACGAATACGGTGAGCTTCAGGATCTGCGCGACATTGTCGAGCGATCCGAGATGCGCCTTGATCGCGGCCAATCCGCGGATCAGTGCCAGCCGTGCGCCCCGCTGGGCCTCTTCCAGTGTGACGTCACGGCCAACCTGGCCGACGACATGCACCTTGTCGCCGTCGCGCGGAAGCTGACCGCTGACATAGATCGTATCGCCATGGACCACGACCGGCGCGTAGGCGCCGCCCGCCGCTGCCGACATCGGCAGCTCGATGTTGAGTTCGTTCAGACGTTGCTCGAGGTTCACGATTGCTTGCCAGCGAACTGGCCCTCCTGTCGGGATCGCGGCGCGGCTTCCGCAGCGACGATGGTCCGAGCGAAGCAGAGCTCCGTCTGCCGCCGGGCGGTTCTGTTAGCCGAGTTCCGCGTGAAGCGACAGCCGAGAACATGCTCTCGGAGCAATTCTGCTGGCGTCAGCGCTTCGCGCGGCGCTTCAGATCCGCGCAGAACATGCCGGTCATGTTCTGCCGCCAGACGGGACTTAGCGGCCATATTTTGGCCATAGCCCGTTTCTTAAAGGCCCGAGCGGGCCACGTCCCGCCTCTGTTTTGCGTCGCCTGGCCGGTGCGGTCGCTTCGCAATCAAATCGCAGATCATCGCTGCGCCCCTCCCAGAACCAGGATGGTCTGCCAACAACAAGAGGACTTTGTAATGCGTAAAACTCTCGCGGCTGTCGCCGTGCTCCTGGCTTTCGCGTCGTCTGCTGCTGAAGCTCGCGGCCGTCATCACCATCATCGACATTCTGCACATTCCGGCCGTCCCGCTGCGTGGTGCGGGTGGTTCATGCGCACGCAGGTCGGCAGCGATCCTGGCCCGCAATTCAATCTGGCGCGATCCTGGGCGCGATACGGCTCCAATGCAGGCGGCCCTGCGGTCGGCGCGATCGTCGTCTGGCGTCACCACGTCGGCAAGATCGTGGGTCACGAGAATGGCCAGTGGATCGTCCAGAGCGGCAACGACGGACATGCCGTGCGGACGCGACCGCGCTCGCTGGCCGGCGCCATCGCGTTCCGCAACGCCTACGCTTCGTTCTAAGGGAACTCTCGTACGCCTCTGCTAACATGCAAGCCGACGACGTTCAGCGGTATACGAACCGTTCATCATCGCGGCTTACGTTCAAGCGGGGTTTCGCCCTGAAGCCCTCAGACGGGCGCCGTCGCCTGCGTTGACCAGGCGGCGGCGCCTTTTTCAGGAATGCATTGGTTTGGCTCAAAGACCGAAGAAAGTCGTCGCTACGTCTACGGCCGTCTGAACAATGTTCCGCTCGCGGTCTCGCGCGAGACCGGCGCACTGCTCTACATGCTGGCGCGCGGCGCACGGGCGCGGAACATCGTCGAGTTCGCTGAGGTGGATGCTCGCGGCGCGAAATCAGCCTGCCTTGATCTTGTCGATGATAGCGGACAGCCGCGCGCGCTTTGCGGGATCGGTGACCTGCGCAACGCTGGCGTTGAGGTCGGCCAGTACGCTGGTGACCTTCCATGCTGCGGGACCCTCATCGATCACCGCGTCAGCCAGTTCGTCGGCCTTGTCGGGATCGCCGACGTCGAAAGCAGCGGCAAGCAGTGTCGGACGCACCCATTCGTCGGCGACCTGAAGCTGTCTCGCGCGTTCGCACGCGGCGATCGTCAGCCGCAACGCCGTCTGCGCACGCTCCTCGTCGCCTGCCCGTGCGCGGGTTCGATAGAGGCGGGGCAGATTGCTCGAGCAATAATAGGCATTGAGGTCGAGCTGCATGCCGTGTTCATAGCACTCGATCGCCTTCGCGAGGGCTTGCCGTTTGTCTGCGGCTGATACGGCCGCCCTTTCGAGGCGCTTGTAGCGACCGCCCATCAGGCCGAGGCGTTCGGGGGTCGGCCCCGCCGCCTTGATCAAGGTATCAAGCGCGGCAATGGCTTGGAGATTGTTGCCGGCATAGGCGCCGGCAAACTCGCGAATTTCCTGGATTTCGGCGACATCGCTGAACCGCGTCGGAAGGCTGGTCACAAAGTCAAGGACACTGTTCCAGTCCTCCGTCGAATCCACGCTGTCGCGCAACAGCAACAGCAATGCGAGCGCAATTGGATAGGTCGCTGGCGGGCTTCCTTCGCTCGCGATCAGCTTCTGCGCGAGCTCCATGCGCTTGCTACGCGGTGCGGCACGAACCTCGCGCACCTTAGTTTGGAACACTGCGAGCTCGGCGAGTTGCTCCTTGGTCGTCGTCGCCTTAGCCGGATCGACGTTGCCGGGATAGCCAGGCATCGACTGATGCATCGGCGAAAGCCCGTCGCGGAGCGACACGATGCCCTCCTTGATCTTGGGCCGAAGGCCGGCTGCCGTGTCGTCGGAAATGTTGCCCTCGGGGAGCGGGTAGCGCACGGTACGCATCTGCACAACATCGAACAATTGCTTCGACCAATCGGCCGCGAGCAGGACGCATCCAGTCTTTTGCGCCGCGTGGCGGATACCAACCTCGTAGTAAACGTTGCCGTTCGGAATTGTCATGTCCGCCAGCACGAGGTCAGCGAAATAGAGCCGCTCCAGCATCTGGCCGACGATCAACGCACCGGTGTCCTGGTCGGCGCGAACCGGTTCAAAGCCGAGTTCCTTGATGACCGGAACATAACCCCGATCCCAGAGCGCGTTAAAGTCAATCTCAGCCGGACCAGACTTGGGGTCGGCCTGGGTCGCCTTGCGGCCGTAAGGCATGATCATGAAACACGACGGCATCTTGCAATTCCTTCAGTTCCACAATTTTTTCGTATCCAGCCAGTAAACCCATGTCGTCTTGCGCCCCGCCTCGTCCATCAGGTGCTTGGCGCCGCCGGGACCATCGCCGCCTTCGCCGTTCCACAGACAGATGAAGGCGAGCTTCTTGTCGCCAAACCGGGCGGCGCGTTCGAGCATCCATTGATTGTCACGCTCGTAGGCGTTTTGGCCGGCCGGCAGCGACCCCAGTTCGTCCGGCATGACATGGAGCGTCGCATTCGATTTCGCCGCAAAATAGCGGGCGCGCCAATCACCACCGGCGAAATCAACCGAGCCGGCAAGAAACGTCGGCTCGTCGAACGGAATATAGATTTCGAGCCGCATGCCCTGCGCGAGCGCGGATTCCGCAAACAGCAGATCGCCGCCGCAGGCGCCGCCGCAAATGGCGAGATCGCCTTTGGTGACACCGATCTTCGCAAGCGCGTCGGCGATCGCAGCGGCCGCAACAGCTTCCTTGTCCGGAGGAAAGCGTGGGGTTTTTCGGTCCGGCGCATCGATCATGTGCCCGCTGAAGAGAACCACCGTGTTCGGTGATTTGGCGTCCTGGTCCGTGGCCATCGCGACACCTCGACTCATGATTGGATCATTATGTCCAGGTGACGAACTTATCTGAAGGCGAATTCCTTGTCGAAGCCGGGACCGGCGCGTTGTGACGCCGCTCCGCGCGGCATCACGTGAGATCGAAGGCCGACGGGAAATGTTCGGGCTTGACCTGCTCCTTCGCGGCGAGCTGTCCGATCCCGGCGAGTTCATCCATGTTCTTCGGGTCGTCCATCGCGGCGACCTTCGCGAGCGCGTCGGGCGTCCGCTCGATGCCGAGCTTCTGCTTCAGCCAAGCCGTTTCCAGCAGCACATTATAGCGCGCATAGGTCGCGAGTTGCGGCCCGCTCTGGCTGTCCGCGATCATATCCGTCACCGCGCGATCGATCGGCCACGGAGTCAGGCAATTGGTCAGCCACTGCAGCATGCCGTGATTGAGCCGCGCGCAATCGTCCATGAGCGATTGCAGCGAGCGCACGCCCTGCTCCGCCGCCGGCATGTGAAGTATCTGCTCGGTCGGATAGGTCGGCCTGAATACGCCGGTACCCGCCGAGATCAGCAGGAGCCTGTCCTTGCCGCTCTCCCAGCGGAAGCCATGGCCATGGAGTGCGGCAAGCATCAGGAGTTGTAGCGCCGGATCGTTGAACGGGCTGACGCCGCCATCGACGAAGGCGCCGCTGACCGTGTGACCGTCGCGCGCCGAGATCGTGATCTCCTCCGGTTGGAAATAGGTTGGCGCCGCGGTGCTGGCACGCACCACCTGGGTCAGCCGCAACGCTCCGTCCTGCCTGGCAAACACCGCGTCCGGATGATTGTGCAGCGGCCAGGGGCTGCCGGTATCGAGCCGCTTGGTCATGATCATCAGGCCGGTGCGGATGCGGTCGCCACCGAGCACGGTATCGGCGCCGAGCTGCGCATCGAGCGCGTGCTGCAAGGCATCGGAATCGAATTTCGGCGCCAGCAGCCCCCGCCGCCAGAATGACTGCTGAAAGATGTCCGTGCCGATCGAGCGATAGAGCTTCTTCAATGCGTCCACGGTCATGCCGCAGGCAAGCCCGGCTGCGATGATCGATCCGGTCGAGGTGCCCCCGATCAGGTCGAAATAATCGCATAGCAACAGGTCCCTGTTCTTGTACCGCTCGCGCAACTGCGTCTCAATCGCGGCCAGATATTCGAGCGTCAGAATGCCGCGAATGCCGCCACCGTCGAGCGCCAATATCCGCTTCGGTCCGGCGTCACGATCAAGATGCTGCTGCTTGGTCTTCGGCATGACTGCCTCCCGACTACGACTTTTGCTGATCTCGATACGGCCGACCGATCACGGCCGATGGCTCAATTGATCGTACGTCCAGGCGCGAATGGCGCCAGGCCATGAAATGAAGCGATGCGTTCAAATCGACACATCGGCAAAGTTTCGAAAAATTTTAGCCAGTCCATCCCAGAGCACGCCAAGCGGCTCCGGCTTTCCCTGGGTATCTTGCACATGGCACACCCTAAGGTATAGTGAGATGGATCACTGGCAGGCGGTTTTCCTTTTTCGCGCCCGGCGATAGCAGATTTCAGAGACGAGCTATCATTCAGTCCGCGGCAGGACGTGCAGCCGCCGCATTCGGCCGACGAGATGCGGCCAGCCGACGCATGATACTCATGCAGATTGGATTTTGCCCTGCCCAACGATTTCTCGGTCTTCATCAGCCATCGCGCCGAAGACGGATTTCTCGCGCGTCTCTTGAAGGCTGGGCTGGAATATCTGAGCAGCCTGGACGGTCAGCGTTCGGTGGAATGCTTTGTCTGCGAAGAAATTCCGGGCGGCGCGGGGACGTTCCAGACCCGGCTGGCGCAGGCGATCGAGAAGAAGTCGCCGGGCGAACCGAAGCCTGCGCTCAAATCATCGAGGCGACGCGCTCGAGACCGATCAGGCGCGCCAGCGAACGGACCTCGTTCTTCTGATCCTCGCGGAGCTGGAACAGCAGCGGCATCGCGGCCGACTTCAGCTGCTGAACTTCCTCGGAGTCGGGATCGATCGGCATGTTGCCCGATGCGGGATCGCCCTGGCGCTTGGCGTGGATTTTTCGCGCGACGGCACGCAGCGCGGTCTCGACTGCCGGCCAGTAATATTCCTGCGATGACGACAGCTTCAGCCGGTCCTTGATGCCGGCGATCTGGGCGTCGCTGAGCAACGCATAAGTCTTTTGCGGCGCCGGCTTGGCGGCAGCCTTGGGCTTCGGCGGTGCGGCGGGGGCAGTCGGCGACGCCGCGGCGGGCTCTGCGACCTTCGGCTGGGCGGCATCGGCGGGGTCATTGAGCTTCGGCAGGCCGAGATCGGCATGCTCGGCGGAGGCATAAGCCTGGGGCACCGTATCGGTCGCGCCCGGGATCGCGGCTTGCGCGCGCAGCAGCAGCGGTGACGGATTGGCCGGAGGCTCGGCGGGCTGCGGCACCTCGAAGGCGGCAGTCGCGAGCGTCGTGACCGCGAGCTTGTCCTGCTTGCCGGCGCGATTGGCGACCGGACCAATGTCGGCCTGCGCCGCCGGCAGGCTGTCACGGCCGAGAATGGCTGTTATCGCGGCGCCGGCGAGGAGGAGGCAGGTCAGCGCGGCGAGGGTGATGGCTCTGGTCAAAAACTACTCCATTGCCGGCCGGTGTTGCCGCAAACTGCGCGCGAAATGCGGCGTTAGCGTGCCGTGACCGCGCCAAATAGGTGAAATCGTCCCGAAACGACCCGAAAATCAGGCCGCAGCGTCGAGCTCATAAGCTTCCTGGATGTCGGCCACGATCTCGTGCGCCGTCCAGAGGGCACCGGGCTGGACCGAGTGCAGGCTGACTGTCCAGTTGGTACGGCGGGTACGCGGCGTGCTGACGATATCGAATTCGACCTGACGGCACAGCGGATGCCGCTGCAGGGCGTAGAACACGCGGGTCCGGAGATCGTCGAGCGATGCCGGGGTCTTGGCGAGCGCCTCAAAAGCCATGGTCGCATTCCCACTACTGCCGGGCGGCCAGCCGCGGCGGCGGACCATCCCGTGACGCATAGTTGGGACCGGCATGGTTAATGCCGCGTTAAGCGAACACGCGGCATTTGAGCGGCGAACTCGCAGCGTATCAGGCGAGCCGCACCCGCGCGCTCGCCGCCTCGTACTCCGCGACCGTTTGCGCGACGAGTTCGTCGACCCCAAGGACCCCGGTCACCCCCGAGGTGGAGTGACCGCCGCTCCAGATGTCGCGCCAGCGCTTGGGGCGGCTTTCGCGCGCGCCGATGTCGATGTCCTTGCCGATGTCGATCGCGCCGCGCGCTGGCAGGTTGTCGGGATCCAGCCCGGCAGCTTCGATCGAGGGCCGCAGCATGTTGGTCTGCAGGCCGGTGAACGCCGTCGTGAGCACGATGTCATCGGCGGTGGCGCCGACCAGCATCTGTTTGTACCTCGCGTCCGCCATGCTCTCACGCGTCGCGATGAACTTGGTGCCCATGTAGGCGAGATCGCAGCCGAGCGCCTCGGCGGCGCGTAGTGCGTGACCGTCGCTGATGCCGCCGGCCAGCACGATCGGGCCGTCGAAGAATGCGCGCACCGCGCGGACGAACACGAACGGATTGAGCCAGCCGGTCTGCCCGCCGGCGCCCGCGGTGAGCAGCACGAGCCCGTCGGCGCCGGCTGCTGCCGCGCGCTCGGCATGACGGATCGAGGCGACGTCGGCGAAAACAAGCGCGCCGGCGTCGTGCAGCGGTGCGAGCACCGGCGCCGGCGAGCCGACCGAGGTGATCACAAGCTCGGGCTTGTGCCGGAGCAGCACGGCGAGATCCTGCTGCAGCCGCGTGTTGGAGCGGTGCACGATCAGGTTCGGACAGACCGGCGCCGCCGACCTTCCGCTCGCGTCGGCATGCACCCGCAGGCTGCGCGCGATATCGCCAAGCCACGCATCGAGCTGTTCCGTCTCACGGCAATTCACCGTCGGAAACGAGCCGATCACGCCGTTACGGCAGGCAGCTACCACCAGCTCGACGCCGGACACCAGAAACATCGGTGCCGCAATCAGTGGCAACCGGAGGCGATCGCGAAAACGCGTGAGAAGATCAGCGGCCAAGTCGTTTCATCCCTGCGTCATTGTGTTAGCGTTGCGCCGACATTGGCACGCAAGAGGCCAAAGGCAAAGTGGGAGGAGGCGAGGACATGAGCAACCCGCTCTATGCATTTCCGGCGGTCTGCGAACAGACCTTGCGCGCGCTGGCGCGCTATCCGTCGCGCACAGCCTTCGCGTGGCCGGGCGGATCGCTCAGCTATCGGGGCGCGACCGACCTGATCGGACGGATGCAGAGCGTGTTCATGCGGCTCGGCCTTGCGCCGGGTACCCGCGTCGCGATGCTCACCGCCAACCGCGCCGACAGCTGGTGCGCCGGCGTCGCCGCGCAATTGTCGCGGCTCGCGATCACCTGGCTGCACCCGCTCGGCTCGCTCGACGACCAGCTGTTCCAGATCGAGGACTCCGAGGCCGAGATGCTGATCGTCGACAGCATCACGTTTCGCGATCGCGGCGGCGAGCTCGCGGCGAAGGCGCAGGGCCTCAAGACGGTGTTCACGCTCGGCCCGGCGGATTACGGCGCCGACCTGTTGCAGGTGGTCGAGGATGCCGGCAGCGCGAGCGCGAAGAACTTCGCCCGTGAAGACGATATCTCGACTCTGAACTACACCGGCGGCACCACCGGCAAATCCAAGGGCGCGCTGCGCTATCACCGCGAATATGGCGGCTTCGCCGCCGCCATCCTCGCCGACTTCGAGATTCCCGAGACGCCGCGTTACCTCACGGTGGCCCCCATCAGCCATGTCGCCGGCACCAAGGTGCTGCCGACGCTGATGCGCGGCGGCACCGTGCACATGCTGAAGGGGTTCGATCCGGAGGCCGTGTTCAAGACCATCGAGCGCGAGAAGATCAACTTCACGCTGTTCGTACCGACCATGATCTATGTGATGCTGGATCATCCCGCGCTGCCCAGGACCGACCTCTCCTCGCTCGAGCTGTTGCTCTACGGCGCCTCCGCGATGTCGCCGAGCCGACTGGTCGAAGGCATCGAGCGGATCGGCCCGGTGTTCTCGCAGCTTTACGGCCAGACCGAATGCTATCCGGTCTCGGTGCTGCGCAAGGCGGATCATGACCCGAAGACGCCGGAGCTGTTCCTGTCCTGCGGTTTCCCGATCGCCGCCTGCCAGGTGAAGATCCTCGATCAGGACGACCAGGAGGTTGCGACCGGCGAGGCTGGCGAGATCTGCGTGCGCGCCACGCATGTGATGGCGGAATACTGGAAGCGGCCCGACATCACGGCCGAGACGCTGAAGAGCGGCTGGCTGCACACCGGCGACATCGCCCGCAAGGACGAGCGCGGCTACATGTTCATCCTCGACCGCAAGAAGGACATGATCGTCTCCGGCGGCTTCAACATCTTTCCGCGCGAAGTCGAGGATGTGCTGTCGCAGCATGCCGACGTCGCAATGGTCGCGGTGGTCGGCGTGCCCGACGACAAATGGGGCGAGGCCGTCACCGCCGTCGTGGTGGCGCGCGAGGGTGCTTCGCCCAATGCGGACGAGCTGATCGGCCTCGTCAAGGCGAAGAAGGGCTCGGCGCACGCGCCGAAGCAGATCCAGTTCGTCACGGAGCTGCCGATGACCGGCGTCGGCAAGGTCGACAAGAAGGTACTGAAAGCGCGCTTCTGGTCCGGCCGCGACCGCATGGTGGGGTGAGGCGCTCGCACGAGACCATTGTTGGTCCAGTCATCCCGAGGAGCGCTCTCGCGCCTCGAAGGATGCACGGCCCGGATATTTCAGCGAGCGCTCGGCCTATCCTCGCGACAGCCGGGTCCTCGCCCTTCGAGGCTCGCTTCGCTCGAACCTCAGGATGACGGCGACGAGGTGGATGGCGCAGCGAGACTGTCGGTGCTCGCTGTAACCGTGTGCTGCCCCACCCCCTGCGCCAGCAGCTGATCGAGCCGCTCGCGCAGCTGATCCTGGTGATAGGGCTTGGCCAGCCGCGGCAGGTCGAGCTGGGTGCCGTCGGGCAGCTCGGCGTAGCCGGTGGCGAGCAGGACGACGAGGTGCGGGCGCACCTCGCGCGAGGCTGCGGCGAGTTCGAGGCCGGTCATGCCGGGCATCACGTGATCGGTCATCATCAGGTCGATCTCCTGGTCGCTCCTGAGGATGTCGAGCGCGTGCGGTCCGGAATTGGCGCCGATGACGCGGTGGCCGAGGTCCTCGAGCATCTCCATGGTCGACATCGCAATCAGCGGATCGTCGTCGACCAGCAGGATCACCGCCGAGCGCTTGACCTTCTGTGCCGCAGGCGCCGGGCTCTCGACCGCCGGCACGGCAGTCGCAACCGGCAGCACCAGCGCGGCCGTGGTGCCCTTGCCGACGGCGCTCGACAGCTGCAGCGCGCCGCCGAGCTGGACCGCGAGCCCATGCACCATCGACAGGCCGAGCCCGGTCCCCTTGCCCACCGGCTTGGACGAGAAGAACGGCTCGATCGCCCGCTTCAGCACGTCCGGCGACATCCCGGTGCCGCTGTCGATCACCGACAGTCTGAGGTAGTTGCCTGGCTGCAGCGCCGGATCGCCCTTCGACTGGAAGGCCGCGAGGCGGATCTCGATCACGCCGCCATCCGGCATCGCGTCGCGCGCATTGATCGCAAGGTTGAGCACGGCAAGCTCGAGCTGGTTGGTATCGACGCAGGCCGCCGGCAGTCCGTCGGGGATGTCGAGCCGCAAGCCGATGCGCGGCCCGAGCGAGCGCTCCAGCAATTCGCTCATGTCGCGCACCAGCGCGCCGAGATCGACCGGCACCGCGCGTAGATCCTGCTGCCGCGCAAAGGCCAACAGCCGCTGCGTCAGCGAAGCACCGCGCTCGGCGCCCTGCAATGCGCCGTCGACCAGCCGGCGCAGGCGCGGGTCCTCCAGCATCCGCTTGCGCAGCAGATCGAGATTGCCCATCACGGCCATCAGCAGGTTGTTGAAATCGTGCGCGACGCCGCCGGTGAGCTGGCCGATCGCCTCCATCTTCTGCGCATGGCGGAGCTGTTCCTGCGCCCGCTCGCGCGCGGCGACCTCCTTCATCAGATCGGCGGTGCGCTGCTCGACCCGCTGCTCCAGCGTCGCGGTGAGCTCGGCAAGCGCGGTGCGCTCGGCGGCGAGCTGCGCCAGCAGCGCTTCGCGCTCGATCTCCGCGGTCTTGCGCGCGGTGATGTCGGAGCAGACCCCGACCAGCGACCGGATGCTGCCGTCGGGCCGGCGCACCGCGCGGGCGCGCACATCGACCCAATGCTGGGTGCCGTCGGGCCAGATGTTGCGATACTCGATCCGGTAATCCGCGCCGGTGCGCAACGTTTGCTCGACGATTTCGCCGCGGCGGGCGCGGTCATCGGGATGCACCGCGGCGAGCAGCTCCTGATAGGTGAAGGGATCGCGCGGCTTGCGCCCGAAGAATGCCTTGCAGGTCGGCGACGCCTCGAGCTCGAAATCCGGCAGATGAAGTTCAAGCGCGCCGAGATGCCCGGCATCGAGCGCGGTCTGCAACAGGTCTTCGCTCTCGGTCAGGTCCTCCAGGATCTGGCGGGTCTGATACTGGCGGCGGCGGCCGCGCACCGCCGCGGCGACCAGGCTCACCAGCGTGGTCGGATGAAACGGCCGCTCGATGAAGGTGACATTGCCGAGCGCGCGGCCGAGCCGCGCCGCTTCGGGATTGCGCTCGGGCCCGCCCTTTTCGCTCATCAGCACGATGGGAAAATCCGACCATGACGGCTGCTCATTCAGCCAGCGCGTCAGGCCGGCGAGGTCGGCGTTCCTGATCGCCTCATCGGCAATGATGGCAAGGCCCGCCCCGCTCATGACCTGGTGCTCTAACTCGGCCAAGTCGCCGCAGATGTTGGCGTAGTAACCGGCTTCCTTGATCAGGTGGGCGGTCTTGACGGCGTCCCGCTCGCTCGCGGCGAGGATGACCGCGCGTTCCGAGGACGGGCCGGGCTTCATCGTGTCTGTCCCTGCGACGGCCGGGCGCAGCGACCGACCGGCACAGCATGAAACCGCCGGGCGGCCAATGCCACGATACCGGCCGCGGGATCGATACGCACCATGAGGCCCCCTAATCGGAGCGAAACTCGCTGGCGGCGCCAACCGTTCCCGGCGGGCGGAGTTATTTTTGCTGCAAGGCCGCTGCTTGGCGCGGCTCCCCACGGCAAATCCGTAAAACAACCCCATGCACAGTAGATGTGGCCCGCCTTCTCCTTCCCCCCTGAATGCGGGAAGGTCGGGAGTGGCGGCCCCAGGCCAGGCTGTATGCGGGGAGAGAGCTGATCCCCACCCGCTTTGCTCTGGCGAGCAAAGCGACCTCCCCTTTGCAAGGGTAGGTGGGAGAACGGTAGCCCTTGCTAGCGCCGATCGATCACGAGGCTCTGGACGGTACGGCCGAAATAGCCGCGCTGGTCGGCGAGCCGCGACATCGCAAGCCCGGCACCGTCGGGCCCGATCCAGGTCTCACTGTCGAGCAGGATCCAGTCGCCGACCGGCTCGCGCGCCAGGCTCACGGACAGATCGGCGTTGATGAAGATCCACTGGCTGAAATCGAGCGCCGGCGAAACGCCGTTGGAGAAATCCGAGGCGACTACCGCGCGCATCGCCTGCGAGACGGCGACGCCGGCGATCAGCGGGCGGTCGACGCGGAACCAGATCGCGCCCGGACCCAGCACGCCGAAGCGGCCGCGCGCGGCCCGCATCGAAATGTTCTTCACGAACGGACTGTTCGCGAGATTGCCCGGCTCGACCGCACTTTCGTCGGGGCCCGGCAGATCGACCGGAAGCGCTGCGACATCAGGCGGCAGCTCGGCCGCCTGGTGCTTGATCTTCAGCACGGTGGCCGAGACGACGAGAACGCCGTCGGCGAACAGCTTGACGCCGCAGAGCTGGATCTTGCGGCCGTCGCGCTGGATCTCGCTCGAAACCGTCAGCGGCGCCACCGGCACCGGACGCATCAGGTCGATCGTGACCCGCGCGATCCGCATCGGCACCGGCGTGGAGATGGCTTCGGCGGCCCACACCACCAGCGCGGCGGGCGCCGAACCGTGCTGCATCCGCGGGTCCCATGGACCCGCGGCATCAGGACTGGTGACGATGCGGTCGCCGTCGACGCGAAAGATCGGGTCCATCAAAGCGCCGGATCGACCGCCTCGTCATACTCTTTCTTGAAGCGCGCAACCAGTTCGGCCGCGGGCACCACCTTCGAGATGCTGCCGACGCCCTGGCCGGAGCCCCAGATCTCCTTCCAGGCCTTCGGCTTGGCGCGCTCACCCGACGCATCGGTGCCGAAGCTCATCTTCGAGGGATCGGAGGTCGGCAGGTTTTCCGGATCCATGCCCGCTGCGACGATCGACGGTTTCAAATAGTTGCCGTGCACGCCGGTGAACAGGTTGGAGTAGACGATGTCCTCGGCGGACGAATTGGTAATCATGCTCTTGTAGCCCTCGACCGCGTTTGCCTCTTTGGTCGCGATGAAGGCGGAGCCGATATAGGCGAAGTCGGCGCCGATGATGCGCGCGGCGCGAATGGCGCGGCCGTTGGCGATGGTGCCCGACAGCGCGATCGGCCCGTCGAACCACTGCCGCGTCTCCGAGACGAACGGGAACGGTGAGATCGTGCCGGCATGGCCGCCGGCGCCGGCCGCGACCAGGATCAGGCCGTCGGCGCCCTTCTCGATCGCCTTGTGTGCGAACTTCTGATTGATCACGTCGTGGAACACGATGCCGCCCCAGCCGTGGACGGCCTGGTTGAGCTCCTCGCGCGCGCCGAGCGAGGAGATGATCATCGGCACCTTGTGCTTCTCGCAAAGCGCCATGTCGTGATCGAGCCGGTTGTTGGATTTGTGCACGATCTGGTTCACCGCGAACGGCGCCGACGGCCGCTCCGGGTGTGCCTTGTCGTAAGCGGCGAGCTCTTCCTTGATCCGGTACAGCCATTCGTCGAGCAGCTCCGGCGGGCGCGCATTCAGCGCCGGAAACGAGCCGACCACGCCAGCCTTGCACTGGGCGATAACGAGGTCGGGCACCGAGATGATGAATAGCGGCGCCCCGATCACGGGAAGAGACAGGCGGCCCTTGAACAGAGCAGGCATCGACATAGGCGGCGGATCCTCAAGCTGGTTGGTCTCGAATGCTGAGCGTCATACCAACAAGGCAATCTTTCCACTGTCAAGGATTGCGTTTTGGCGCTGCAAAAGGATGACAAAACCTCATCCACACGCGGCATTTTCCGCAGGCGTGTGGCATCCCAGCGGCGATTTTGCCCGCCTTATTGGCAGACCGCCCGTGTCACGAAATTTTCCGTCTTGCAGTCGTTCGGCCCGCGCTTGTGGCCCGGCAAATAGACCAGCGGCGAGCATTTCTCCGTGGCGGCAATATCGATGCCCTTGCCTTCCTTGTATCCGTTGCTCTGACAGAGCCGGTCGGCGCCGATCTTGCAGTCGGGCGCACCGTTGGCGGCCACCGCGCAGGCCGCACGCCCGGTGACCATCGTCGAGGGCCGCGCCAGGTTCGACAAGTCGTTGAAGGTATCGCCGGGGCTCTTCAGCGGCGGCAGCACCGACTTCGACTTCTCGAACAGCTTTTCGATTTCGTTGATCAGTCCGGGATTCTCGCGCGCGGGCGGCAGCTCGATCTGTTGCGTCTGAGACTCAGCAGGTTGCTGCGCGGGGGACTGCACACCGAGCACGGGCGGCGCAGTCTGCGCCCGCGCGCTATCGGTCGCAGGTAGCGCCATCGACAGCACAAGGCCCGCCATCGCAGCGCACGCCTTGGCGGGATTGAGTCTCGCGAGATTCACCGGTCGTCGTTCCATCAGCCAACGCAGCGACCGTAGTCCGAAGCCGTCCGCGAGCATAGACGCGGACAGCTAGAACTTTGGTTAGAGCGTTTTCGAGCGAAGTGGATACCGGTTCGCGTGAAGAAAACGCGCCGAAACAACAAGCTGGAGCTTCGGGTCTGATTTAGTCAGAACCGAAGCCCTAGATCAGCTTGAATGCGACGACAAAGCCCAGCACCAGCACGATCGCGCCGATCGCAACCCACAGGCCGAGCCGCTTCTCGAGCTCGGCACGGATGACATCGCCATAGCGATTGAGCAGCACCGCGACGAAGAAGAAGCGGCCGCCGCGTGCGACGATCGAGCACAGGATGAACAGCCAGATGTTGTAGCCGGCAAAGCCCGAGGTGATCGTCACGAGCTTGTAGGGGATAGGCGTCAGCCCCTTCACCAGGATGATCACGGCGCCCCACTCGGCATAGGAGGTGCGGAACGCATCGACCTTGTCGGAGAGGCCGTAGAGGTGGATCAGCCACTGTCCGAGCGAGTCATAGAGCAGCGCGCCGATCGCGTAGCCGAGTACGCCGCCAGCGACCGACGCGACGGTGCAGACCGCCGCGAACCACCAGGCCCGCTTCGGCCGCGCCAACGACATCGGCAACAGCATGATGTCGGGAGGAATCGGGAAGAAGGAGCTTTCGGCGAAGGCGACGGCGGCGAGAATCCACAGTGCGTAGGGCTTGTCGGCCGCCGCGACGCACCAGTCGTAAATCCGTTTCAACATGGGCGCGATGAACCATCATGGCGCGGATTTGTCCATGCCGGGAATGGATCGAATTTTGGTTGATTTACGACTGCCGTTTGCGCAGCCGGTTCTCCAGCGCGACAATTCGACGCCGAACCACCGGATCGGGCGCGGTCTTGGGAATCTTGACCGGCGACTTCGGCAGCTTCTCGGCGATCCCGAGCAGCCGCTCGCGCCGCTCCATCTCGCGCCAGACATCCCCCGGCTTCACGCCGGCCGACGCCCAGAGAACGGTGAGATTGTAGAGCAGGTCCGCACTCTCGCGGACCACCGCATCCGGTTTGCCGCTGACGGCGTCGATCACGACCTCGACCGCCTCCTCGGCGAGCTTCTTGGCCATCTTGGCCGGCCCGCGCTGAAACAGCCGTGCGGTGCGCGACGTAGCCGGATCAAGATCCTTGGCCGCGATCACCGCCTGGTAAAGCCGCTCGATCGAATCACTCATCCTGCGAGCCTAATCGAAACGCGTCGCCAGCGTGTTAACGGGCGAACCGACAACGAAAAATCCACCGGCCTCGCAGCCGGTGGATTCGATGTTTTGTGACAGTTCTGAGAACCGAGGATGCGTGTCAGTACGGCGTATAGGGCAGCGCCGAGCGGCGCCCGTAATAGCCGTGATAACCATAATACGGTCCGCCGCCGTAATAGGCCGGGCCACCACCATAATAGGCGGGACCGCCGTCGTAGTAGCCATAGGAATCGTAATAGTCGCGACGGTTCTGGGCTGCCGCGATTGCCAGACCCGTGCCGACGATCCCGGCGAATACGGCCGCAGCGGCCGCGCCACCGCCTCCGCCACGATAGTAGCGACGGCGCGCGCTGATGTCGGTCGCTCCGCTGGTGCCGTGCGATGTGGTCACGGCGGCCGCCTTGCCCGCAGGAGCGGAGCCCGCGAACGCCATCGTCGGCTCAACGGCCGTCAACGCCACCGCGGCAACCGTTGCCAATGTGGCTGCGCGGCCAATGGACGAAAAAACACCTTTTCGCGCAAACATTGCAGTCATCCTTTGTGGAAGCCGGCCCGACGGGCCTCGGTGAGCTAACCCACTCCACCTAGATTAGGTTCCCCAAACCGAACGCAAGCTGAACAACCCTGACATGAAATCGAGGCAGTCATCGGCCGTTCACCTTGTCTGGGGCAAAATGCGTGCAATGGCGCTTGAAATTGCAGCTTGAAATGACCCTTGCCCTGGCGCATTCGGTGTCATGAAGCAGGCGCGGCCGGCGCGGCACTTTGTCTCGCCTCCCGGATGTGATGATGCAGGTAAGTCGGACCACCGTTCTCCGCTGGATACTGGCCGGCATGATCGGCCTTTCGGGCGGCGTGTGGCCGGCCGTCACACCGCTGCGCGCCGGCGATGCGCCGCAGCCGCTCACCATCCAGTTCACGCTCGATCGTCCGCTTGATGCTGCTGCGGCCCCGTTCGTGATGGCGTCGGCCGGCGGCCTGTTCGGCGCCGAGGGCCTAGCGGTCGGCACCAACGTCGCCACCAGTTCGGCGGATGCGATCGCGCGCGTCGCCGACGGCTCGAGCGATTTCGCCCTCGTCGACATCAACTCGCTGATCCGCTTTCGCGACAAGCCAGGTGCGGCTCCCGTCAAGGCGGTGTTCGTGCTGTTCAACCAGGCGCCCTATGCAATCATTGCCCGCAAGAGCCGGGGCATCAAGGTGCTGACCGATATCCAGGGCAAGAACCTCGGCGTCGCCGAGGGCGACCTTACGGTCCGGCTGTGGCCTGCGGTCGCCAGGCAGAACGGCATCCAGCTTGCGAGCGTGAAGCAGAACATCATCAGCGCCGCGGTGCGCGAGCCGATGCTGTCCGCCGGACAGATCGATGCCGTCACCGGCTTCCCCTACCTCTCGGCGATCAATCTGCGCGATCGCGGCGTGCCCGCCGATGATCTCGCGGTGCTGCGCTTCGCCGACTATGGCTGCGAGGCCTACGGCTTTGCCGTGATCGTCAGCCCGCGCCTTGCGGCGGCGAGGCCGGACACGGTGAAAGGCTTCGTGCGCGCAGTGATCGGCGGCACCAACCTCGCGGTCAAGGACCCCGCCCGTGCGGCGAACGAGGTGGTGAGCCGGATGGATGGCGGGTCGCGCGATCTGGAGCTCGAGCGGCTCACCGCCATTCTCCGCGACAACATCCTGACCAGCGAGGTGAAGCGCAACGGCCTCGGCGGCATCGAGCCGGAGCGCTTCGAGCGGTCGCTCGACCAGCTCGCGGAGGACGTCAAATTCCAGAAGCGACCGCGCGCCGTCGACATCTTCGACGATCAATTCCTGCCGCCGATCGATGGCCGGCTGGTGAATTGAGAGCCGGTTTGCTTACGACAACTCGCTCTCCCCGTCATTGCGAGGAGCGATAGCGACGAAGCAATCCATCTCGCCACGCGCGCGGTGACAATGGATTGCTTCGCTTCGCTCGCAATGACGACATAGGCCGAGCCCCATAAACTGGGAGGATGACGCGCTGTCACCGCTGGCCCTCGCTGGCGAACCCTGATTAGATTGCATCCCGCCTGACCGGGCGCCCACCGCTGATGAGTCCCGCCGGCATGTCCATGCTTCGTCTCTATACGCGCGTCCTCGAACTGCTCGGCAAGGAGGCGCGGCTCGGCTGGATCCTCGCCGCCGCCAACATGCTGCTCGCCGGCGCGCAATTCGCCGAGCCGGTGCTGTTCGGCAAGATCGTCGACGTGTTGTCGGGCCGGCCGGTCACCGGGCTGTTCGCGACCTCCTCGGCATGGCCGCTGCTCGCGGCCTGGGCGGCATTCGGCCTGTTCACGATCGGCTGCAGCGCGATCGTCGCGTTGCAGGCCGACCGGCTGGCGCACCGCCAGCGCCAGGCCGTGCTGACCGACTATTTCGAGCACATCCTGCAACTGCCGCTGACGTTCCACTCCGGCACCCATTCCGGGCGACTGATGAAGGTGATGCTGAACGGCACCGACGCGCTGTGGCGGCTCTGGCTCGGCTTCTTTCGCGAGCATTTCGCCGCGATCATGTCGCTGATCGTGCTGTTGCCGCTCGCGCTCTACATCAACTGGCGGCTGGCGATCCTGCTGTTCGCGCTCTGCGTCGTGTTCACGGCGCTGACGACGATGGTGGTGCGCAAGACCTACGGCATGCAGAGCGAGGTCGAGGCCTATTACAGCGACCTCTCGGCGCGCGCCTCCGACGCGCTCGGCAATGTCGCGCTGGTGCAGAGCTTCGTGCGGATCGATTCCGAGGTGCAGGGCCTGCGCTACGTCGCCGACAAGCTGCTCGCGGTGCAGATGCCGGTGCTGTCATGGTGGGCGCTGGTCACCGTGATCACGCGCGCCTCGACCACCATCACGGTGCTCGCGATCTTCACCGTCGGCATCGCGCTCCACAATCAAGGCCTTACCACGGTCGGCGAGATCGTGATGTTCGTCTCGTTCGCCACCATGCTGATCCAGAAGCTCGAGCAGGTGGTGAGCTTCATCAACAATGTGTTCATGGAAGCGCCTCGCCTGCAGGAATTCTTCGACGTGCTCGATGCGGTGCCGGCGGTGCGCGACCGGCCCGGTGCGATCGACCCCGGCCGGCTGTCCGGCCTCGTCGAATTCAACGACGTCTCGTTCTCCTATGACGGCAAGCGGCCAGCGATCGAAGATCTCAGCTTCACCGCATTGCCGGGCCAGACCATCGCACTGGTCGGTTCGACCGGGGCCGGCAAATCCACCGCGATCGCGCTGCTGCATCGCGCGTTCGATCCGCAATCCGGCATCATCAAGATCGACGGTATGGACATACGCGCGATGAAGCTGACGGCGCTGCGGCGGAACATCGGCGTCGTGTTCCAGGAGGCGCTGCTGTTCAACCGGTCGCTCGCCGACAACCTCCGCGTCGGCAAGCCTGACGCGACCGATGAGGAGCTGCGTACCGCCGCGACACGTGCCCAGGCGCTGGATTTCATCGAGCGCAGCGAAAAGAAGTTCGACACCCATGCCGGCGAGCGTGGCCGCATGCTGTCCGGCGGCGAGCGGCAGCGGCTGTCGATTGCGCGTGCGCTGCTCAAGGATCCGCCGATCCTGATCCTCGACGAGGCGACCAGCGCGCTCGACGCCGTCACCGAGGCCAAGGTCAATGCTGCTCTCGACGAAGTGATGAAGGGCCGCACCACCTTCGTGATCGCGCACCGTCTCTCGACCATCCGCCACGCCACCCGCATCCTGTTGTTCGACCAGGGACGGGTGATCGAAAGCGGAACTTTCGATGAACTGGTGGCGAAAGGCGGGCGTTTTGCCGATCTCGCGCGGGCCCAATTCATGGTCCAGGAGCAGGCACGCGCCGGCATCGAGACACCATAATTCTCCCGTTTCCAATTGAGACGGCTGCCGAAATTCAGCCGATTTCGTCCACGATATAATGCGCCGGCCTCTGTTCTCTGCTGGCAAGCCGGTATAGGGTTTGCATCGCCGCAAAGCGGCGCCGGACACGCTTGAAACCCGTATGTCACATCGCAAGACCTCCTTCTCGAAGGCGGGTCTCAAAGGACCGGAACCGTCGTGTATTTTCCTCGCCCGCTGCGCCCGTCGTTGAAATGGATTCTGGCCGTCGCGATGCTCGCCATCGCAACGCCGCAGATCGCGCAAGCCGAGGCGCTGCTGGTCGTCGAGGCCGATACCGGGAAGGTGCTGCAGGCCGATAATGCGACGATGCCGTGGTATCCGGCCTCGCTCAGCAAGCTGATGACCGCCTATGTGACGCTGAAGGCGGTCAAGGACGGCCGGGTGTCGCTTGATACGCTGCTCACGGTGTCGCCGACCGCCTCGTCGCAGTCGCCCTCGAAGATGGGGCTTCGGCCCGGCACCCAGGTCACCGTCGACAACGCGCTCAAGATGATGCTGGTGAAGTCGGCCAACGACATGGCCGTGGTGCTGGCCGAGGGCATCGGCGGTTCGATCGACGGCTTTGCCGGGATGATGAACGAGACGGCGCGCAAGCTCGGCATGACGCAAACCAGCTACGTCAACCCGAACGGCCTGCCCGCCGACGGCCAGATCACCTCGGCGCGCGACATGGCGATCCTCGCCCGCGCCATCATCCGCGACCTGCCGGAATACGAATATTTCGTCCACATCCCGTCGATCCGCTTCGGCCGCCGCGTCACCCAGAACTTCAACAAGCTGATCGGCCGCTATCCCGGCGCCGACGGCTTCAAGACCGGCTTCATCTGCGCCTCCGGCTACAATCTCGTGGCGTCGGCGACGCGCGACGGCAAACGGCTGATCGCCGTGGTGCTCGGCGCCTCCTCGGGCCGCATGCGCGCAATCCGCGCCGCGCAACTTTTGGATCGCGGCTTTGCCAATAACGGGCTGGCGTGGCTGCGGCCTTCGCTCGGCACCGTCGACAATCTGGTGCCGATCGATACCACCCCGCCGAACCTGCGCGAGGAGATGTGCGGCGCCAAGCACAAGCGGCCCGCCAGCGACGAGGACGGCGAAGACACCGTCGCCAGCGCCGGCGCAAGCACCAACGGCGACAGTGGCGTGAGCTTCTTCGCCTCGGGTCTGCAGGCCGCGATGCCGACAAAGCCGGCCGACATGCTGGCGCAGCCGGCAGCGGCGTCCGAACCGGTGGTGGTTTATACGGGACCGACCAAGACCGGCGCTGCGTTGATCGCCGCGGTCGAGGCCGATACCGAGAAGCTGCAGCCGGCCAAGCGCGCCAAGGGCAAGCACACCCGCGTCGCCGGCAAGAAGTCCGATGCGGCTGACGACGCCAAGGGTGACGCCAAGAGCGCCTCCAAGTCGGACAGCAAGCCGGCCGCCAAGCCGGTGCGTCACGCCAACGCCAAGCCGGATGCCGCAGCTGCGAAGCCCGCCGCGGACAAGCCGGCCGCCGCAAAGCCTGCCGGCAAGCCGGCGGCAGCAAAGCCTGCGGTGAAGCCCAAGGCTGAGAAGCCGAAGGCCGACGCCAAGCCGGCAGGCTAGGCGGAGCGCCGCCCTCTCCGAATTCCCAATGCGTCGATAGCGCGCAGCGGCTTGCCATCGGCCGCGGCATCGCTCAATACTGCCCGAAATACCGCGGCCAAGAATAATACGACCAAGGGTCGGAAAACCGGAAGCAATCCGGGACGTCAGCCAAAATTTGAGAGAGGGAATAACCATTATGGAGCGCATCTGGCTCAAGCATTATCCGGCCGGCGTGCCCGCCGATATCGACGTCACGCAATATTCGTCGCTGGTCGAATTGCTGGAAGAGAGCTTCAAGAAGTTCGCCGATCGCAAGGCGTTCATCTGCATGGACAAGGCGATCACCTATCGCGAGCTCGACGAGATGTCGACCGCGCTCGGCGCCTACCTGCAGAGCAAGGGCCTGCAGAAGGGCGCGCGGGTCGCGCTGATGATGCCGAACGTGCTGCAATATCCGGTCGCGACTGCAGCCGTGCTGCGTGCCGGCTATGCCGTGGTCAACGTCAATCCGCTCTATACCCCGCGCGAGCTCGAGCATCAGCTCAAGGATTCCGGCGCGGAAGCGATCATCGTGCTGGAGAACTTCGCCACCACCGTGCAGAAGGTGCTGCCTAACACCGCGCTGAGGACCGTGATCGTCGGCAGCATGGGCGACCTGCTCGGCCTCAAGGGCGTCATCGTCAACCTGGTGGTGCGCCGGGTGAAGAAGATGGTCCCGACCTGGTCGATCCCGGGTGCGGTCAGCTTCAACGAGGCGCTGTCGGCCGGCCGCGGCATGAAGCTCAACAAGCCGGTGCTGACGCGCCAGGACGTCGCCTTCCTGCAATACACCGGCGGCACCACGGGCGTTTCCAAGGGCGCCACGCTGATCCACCAGAACGTGCTCGCCAACGTGCTGCAGAATGACGCCTGGCTGCAGCCGGCGCTGAAGAAGCCGCCGCATGTCGAGCAGCTCTTCATCGTCTGCGCGCTGCCGCTCTACCATATCTTCGCGTTGACCGCGTGCTATTTGCTCGCGGTGCGCGCCGGCGGCGTCAATCTGTTGATCCCGAACCCGCGCGACATGGCGGGCTTCATCAAGGAGCTGTCGAAGTACCAGGTCAACAGCTTCCCGGCGGTCAACACGCTCTACAACGGCCTGTTGAACACGCCCGGCTTCGACAAGCTCGACTTCTCCAAGCTAAAGACCTCGTTCGGCGGCGGCATGGCAACGCAGAAGCCGGTCGCCGAGAAATGGCTGAAGGTCACGGGCTGCGCGCTGTCGGAAGGTTACGGCCTGTCGGAGACCTCGCCGACATTGACCTGCAACCCCGCCGACGCCGACGAGTTCTCCGGCTCGATCGGCCTTCCGGTACCCTCGACCCACCTGTCGATCCGCGACGACGACGGCAACGAGCTGCCGCTCGGCCAGGCCGGCGAGATCTGCGCCAAGGGTCCGCAGGTGATGGCGGGCTACTGGAACAGGCCGGACGAGACCGCACGCGTGATGACCGCGGACGGCTATTTCCGCACCGGCGACATCGGCGTGATGGACGAGCGCGGCTACACCAAGATCGTCGACCGCAAGAAGGACATGATCCTGGTCTCCGGCTTCAACGTCTATCCGAACGAGATCGAGGAAGTGCTGGCGAGCCATCCGGGCGTGCTCGAATGCGCCGTGATCGGCGTGCCCGACGCGAAGTCCGGCGAAGCGGTGAAGGCCTTCGTCGTCAAGAAGGACCCGAACGTCACGGCGGAGGACATCATCAAGTTCAGCGCCACCCAGCTGACCGCCTACAAGGTGCCGAAGCAGATCGAGTTCAGGACCGACCTGCCGAAGACCAATGTCGGCAAGATCCTGCGTCGCGAGCTCCGCGACGAGAAGAAGGCCGCGGCCTGACAACAGCAAGCGGGCGTTGGATCGACATGACTGACGCCCGCATCGCGACGCCTGCCGACGTGCTCGCCTTTTGGCGCCAGGCTGGCCGCGATCGCTGGTACAAGCGCGACGACGCCTTCGATGCCGACATCCGCAACCGCTTCCTGGCCACCTGGCAGAAGGCGGCTGCCGGCGAATTGTCGTCATGGGAGGCGAGCGACGGGGGCGCGCTGGCCCTGATCATCGTGCTCGACCAGTTTCCGCGAAACCTGTTTCGAGGCGACCCCAGGACCTTTTCAAGCGATGCGCTGGCGCGCGAGGTGGCAAGGCGCGCCATTGACCGCGGCGTCGATGCGCGAACCGACCCGGAGCTGCGCGAATTCCTCTATTTGCCGTTCGAGCATTCCGAGGACCTCGACGACCAGCAGCGCTGCGTGACGCTGTTCCGGCAGTATGATTGCCATCCCGACAATCTGAAATATGCCGAGGACCATGCCGACATGATCCGCCGGTTCGGCCGCTTCCCGCACCGGAATCGGGTCCTGGGCCGGCAGACCACGGCCGAGGAGCAGGCCTTCCTCGACGCCGGCGGGTTTTCCGGCTGATGACGGAACAGTGACTGGAGCCTTTTCCGTTCCGATTGCATCGGAACGGGGGCTCCAGATTGTTGTTTTGACGCGTTTTCTTCACGCGAACCGGTACCCACTTCGCTAGAAAACGCTTTAGTCTCAGCCATTGCCGTTCTTCGGCGAGCCCGTATTGTGCCGTGCCGTAGCCGGGTTTAAGACAATTCCGCTTCACCGAGGGAGAACGACGATGACCATCAATGTTGGCGACAAGCTGCCGGAAACCAAGTTTCGCGTGATGACCGCCGAGGGTCCGCAGGTCAAAACCACCGACGACATTTTCAAGGGCAAGAAGGTCGCCCTGTTCGCGGTGCCCGGCGCCTACACCGGCACCTGCCACAAGATGCATCTGCCGAGCATCTTCCTCAACGCCTATGCCTTGAAGAACAAGGGCGTCGACACCATCGCGATCGTCTCGGTCAACGACGCCTTCGTGATGAACGCCTGGAAGCGCGACACCGACCAGCGCGACGAAGCCGTTTTCCTGGCCGACGGCAATGCCGACTTCACCAAGGCGATCGGCATGGAGCTCGACGCCTCCGGCAACGGCCTCGGCATCCGCTCCCATCGCTACTCGATGCTGGTCGAGGACGGCGTGGTGAAGAAGCTCAACAAGGAGCCGGCTCCGGGCAAGGTCGAGGTCTCCGGCGGCGACACGCTGCTCGGGCAGCTCTGAGCTGACGCGTCTTCCCTTCTCCCCTTGTGGGAGAAGGTGGCGCGGATGCAATCCGCGCCGGATGAGGGGTCTCCATCCGCGGAGACAGGACCCCTCACCCGTCCGCGATGCTGCGCATCGCGTCCACCCTCTCCCACAAGGGGAGAGGGAAACTCGCCGGGAATCGCAGGTCCGTAGGACGCGTAGAGCGCAGCGAAACCCATCGCCTTCGTGCCGCGGATCGAGATGATGGGTTTCGCTGAGTTTATCATCGGGCCGCGCATCGCGCGGACTCGTTGGCTCTACCCACCCTACGCAGGCCGCTTCATGGCACGCGCCTGCCGCTTCCAAACGCTGCGATTTATGTCCGCGAGATGACAACACCCCACGGTTTGTGTCGCCGTCGACATCTTGTGTCTGTGGCCTCCGGACGGTAGTTTTCAACCGAAGGTTGGGACACGGGCGGTGACCGGGAAATAAGGCCCGAAGCCGTCCCGCGGGGGAGGCATCATGAAGTTGCGGCGCGCGGGAGCATTCGGCGGCCTGATTGCGTTGTGCGTAGCGAGTGATCCTGCGTTCGCACAGACCGTCTGGACCGGCACGACCTCCACCGACTGGTTCACCGCCGGAAACTGGAGCAACGGCGTTCCGGCGGCCGGCAATGATGCGAAACTCGATACTGTCACGCCCAATCCGGCCGTGATCGGGACACCGGGTGCCGCGACGACGAATCTGCAAGTCGGCTTGTCGAGCACCGGGCTACTGACCGTCAACGGCGGCGGGACGTTGGCCACATCCACCGGCGTGCTCGGTCTCTCCTCCGGCGCCCAAGGCACGGTCAACGTGACCGGCACGGGTTCGAGCTGGACTTCGACCGGCAATATCGTCGTCGGAAACGGCGGTGCCGGAACGCTCACGATCGCCAACGGCGGCTCGGTCACGGCACCAGCGCTCCAGATGGCAGTCCAGGCCGGGTCGAGCGGGACGCTGAACATCGGCGCCGCCGCCGGCAGTCCGGCGGCCGCGGCCGGCACGCTCAATGCCGCAAGCGTGTCGTTTGGCGCCGGCACCGGGACCATCAACTTCAATCACACATCCACAAACTACGTCTTCGCTCCCACGATTTCCGGCGGCGGCTCGGTCAATGTGCTCGCAGGCGTCACAAGCCTCACCGGCGCCAACAGCTACACCGGCGGCACCACCCTGGCCGGGGGCAGGCTGTCGGTGGCGGCCGACCAGAATCTCGGCGCGGCGACCGGCGGTCTCACCTTCAACGGCGGCACGCTGCAATTCACCAACAGCTTCACGCTCGCGGCAACGCGCGCCGTGACGATGAATGCCGGCGGCGGCACCTTCGACACCAACGGCAACGACGTGAGCTTCGGAGGCGCATTCACCGGAACCGGCGGTCTGACCAAGACCGGGGCCGGCACCCTGACGCTCACGCTTGTGGGACTATCGAGTACCGCGGGCTACAGCGGGCCGACCAATGTGCTCGCCGGAACGCTGCGCGCGGGCGCTGATTTCGCTTTCGCACCACAAAGCGCATTCAATGTCGCCGCGGGCGCCACCCTCGATCTCAATAGCCACCTGGTCAATATCGCCTCGCTCGCCGGCGCAGGCAATATCACGCTGGGCAATCTGGGAGGCCTCGGGCTGACCGGCTTCCCCGGGGCGAACACCACATTCTCCGGTGTCATTTCGGGCAGTGGCTCCGTCTCCAAATATGCAGACGGGACCCTGACGCTCTCCGGTGCCAACACCTATTCGGGCGATACCACGCTCGCCACCGGGGGCTTGCGGTTGGTCGGCGCCGGGACCCTCGGTCTTGCGTCAAATTCGCTCGAGCTGCTGAGCCCCAGTGCCACGCTCGATCTCGGTGGCTCGACCCAAACGCAGAACGGCGGCCTGTTCATGCTCGCCGGCACCATCGCCAACGGCACCCTCGCCTCGTCGGGGACCTTCCAGGTTCAATCGGGCAATATCAGCGCGACGCTCGCCGGGACCGGCTCATTCGTCGTGCCCGCCTCTCCGGCATCGCTCGCAAGGGTGATTCTCTCGGGGACCAACACATACACCGGCAACACCATCGTGAGCAGCACACTCGAGGTGGACGGCTCGATCGCGAGCTCGGCCCTGACCACGGTCAACAGCGCCTTCAATGTCCCCGGCGTGCTCAGCGGGACCGGCACTGTCGGCACGACGCTGATCAACGGCGGCATCCTGGCGCCCGGCATCGTGATACCAGGTCTCGGCATCACCGTGCCGGGACCGCTCACCGGCACGCCGGGCACGCTGACGGTCGCCGGCAATCTCGCCTTCACCTCAGGTGCGCTCTATCTGGTGCAGGTCAACGGCGCGACGGCGTCGCTCGTCAATGTCAACGGCACGGCCGCGCTGGCCGGCAATGTGCAGACGGTGTTCACCGCCGGCAGCAGCCTGAGCAAGCAATACACCATCCTGCATTCGGCGGGGCTGAACGGCACCACGTTCGATGCGCTGAAGACCGTCAACCTCGCCAACTTCATCGCGAGCCTGAGCTATACGGACACCGACGTGGTGTTGAACCTGGTGTCGACGATCGGACCGCCGCCGCCCGTCACGCCCGGCGGGATCGCGACGCCGGGCCTCAACGGCAATCAGCAGAACGTCGCGACCGCGCTCAACAACTTCTTCAACAGCGGCGGCACGCTGCCGCCCGGCTTCGTCAATTTGTTCTTCCTGACCGGCGCCAGCCTGGCCAATGCGCTGACGCAGGTCTCCGGCGAAACCGCGACCGGCTCGCAGCAAACGACGTTTGACGCCATGGGCCAGTTCATGGGGGTTCTCACCGATCCCTTCCTGACCCGGATCGGCGGAGCCGATGTCATGCCGGGCGCGCCGGGCTTTGTCGATGAGAGCGCCAGCGCCTATGCGGCGAGGAAGAACAACGACGCCTATGCGATGTTCACCAAGGCGCCGCCTGCCGCGCCATTCCAGCAGCGCTGGAGCGTGTGGGCAGCAGGTTTCGGCGGCTCGCAATCGACCGACGGCAACACGGCAACGGGATCGAACAATACCAGCAGCAGCATCTACGGTACCGCCGTCGGTGCCGACTACCTGTTCTCGCCCAACACGATCGCAGGCTTTGCGCTGGCCGGCGGCGGCACGAATTTTTCCGTGACCAACGGTGGCTCCGGTCGCTCGGATCTGTTCCAGGCCGGCGCCTATCTGCGCCACACTGAAGGTGCCGCCTATGTCTCGGCTGCGCTCGCTTATGGCTGGCAGGACATCACGACAAATCGCACGGTGACCGTCGCGGGCGCCGACCAGCTTCGCGCCGAATTCAATGCCAATGCGTACTCCGGCCGCCTGGAGGGCGGCTACCGCTTTGTCACACCGTGGATCGGCGGTATTGGCATCACGCCTTATGCGGCAGGGCAGTTCACGACCTTCAACCTGCCGGCCTATGCCGAGGGTGTCGTCACCGGCGCGTCAACCTTTGCGCTCGCCGATGCCGCCCGCAGCGTCACTGACAGCCGCAGCGAGCTCGGCATCCGGACCGATAAATCCTTTGCCGTTTCAAATGCCGTGCTGACGTTGCGCGGCCGCCTCGCCTGGGCACACGATTTCAACCCCGACCGCTCGGTCACCAGCACGTTCCAGACTCTGCCCGGCGCATCCTTCGTGGTCAACGGCGCTGCCCAAGCCCGCGAATCCGCGTTGACGACCGCGTCAGTCGAGATGCGGTGGCTGAACAACTGGTCCGCGGCCGCAACCTTCGAGGGCGAGTTTTCCAGCGTGACCACCAGCTATGCCGGCAAGGGCGTAGTGCGTTATCAGTGGTGAGCGACGGATAGCCAGGATCGTAGCATGGGTAGAGCCAGCGGGTCCGCGCAACGCGCGGCCCCGTTGGCTCTACTCACCCTACGGTGGCGCGCCTACCCCTTCAATCTCGCCATCGCCACGCCTTCGCGCGCAAGCTCGTCAGCGCGTTCGTTCTCGGCGTGGCCGGCATGGCCCTTGATCCAGTGCCAGCGCACCTCGTGCGGCTTCAGCGCGGCGTCGAGGCGCTGCCACAGCTCGACATTCTTGACCGGCTTCTTGTCGGCCGTGCGCCAGCCGTTGCGCTTCCAGCCATGGATCCAGCCGGTGATGCCTTGGCGGACGTATTGGCTGTCGGTGATGAGGTCGACCACGCAGGGCTTCTTCAGGGCCTCCAGCGCCGAGATCGCCGCCATCAGCTCCATGCGGTTGTTGGTGGTGTGCGCCTCGCCGCCCTTCAATTCCTTCTCGACGTCGCCGAATCTGAGGATCGCGCCCCAGCCGCCCGGTCCGGGGTTTCCGGAGCAGGCACCATCGGTGAAGACGATCACATGCGGCTTGTCGCTCACGCCGCGCATCCTGCCGGCGTGATGCCGTAGTCGTTGAGACCAGCGACGTTCTGGTGGAAGCGCAGCTTGCGGACGTATTCCAGCGGATCCTTCGGCTGCACCAGCGCACCTTCCGGCACGTTGAGGAAGTCGACCAGCCGCGTCAGCAGGAAACGCAGCGCTGCGCCGCGCGCGAGCAGCGGCAGCGCGGCCTGTTCCGCCGCCGACAATTGCCGCTCGCGGCCATAGGCATTGAGCAGCGCGCGCGCCTTGGTGACGTTGAAGGAATGATCCGGCTCGAAGCACCAGGCGTTGAGGCAGATCGCGACGTCGTAGGCCAGGATGTCGTTGCAGGCGAACGGAAAGTCGATCAGGCCCGAGACCTTGTCGCCGAGGAAGAAGACGTTGTCGGGAAACAGGTCGGCATGGATCACGCCGACCGGCAGTTCCGCCGGCCACAAAGCTTCGAGATGGTCGAGCTCGCGCGCGATGAAGTCGTGCAGGCCCGGCTGCACGCTGTCGGCCCGCGCGGCGGCGAGATCGAACAGCGGCCGCCAGCCGGAAACCGACAGCGGGTTCTTGCGGACCAGCGGAAAGTCGCGGCCGGCCAGATGCATTTTCGCCAACGCCTCGCCGACGCCTGAACAATGCGCGACGTTCGGCCGCCGCGGCCACATGCCTTCGAGGAAGTTGATGATCGCCGCCGGCCGGCCGGCGAGCCGGCTGGTGACCTCACCCTTGCGGTTGCGCGCCGGCTGCGGGCACGACACCCCGCGCTCGGCGAGATGCGCCATCAGCGACAGGAAATACGGCAGGTCGTCCTCCGCCACGCGCTTTTCATAGAGCGTGAGGATGTAGGCGCCCTGGCTGGTGTGCAGCAGGAAGTTCGAATTCTCGACGCCCTCGGCGATGCCCTTGTAGGAGAGCAATTCGCCGATGTCGTAGCTCTTGAGGAATTCCGCGAGGTCTTCGGCGGCAACGTCGGTGTAAACCGCCATATGGTCTATTCCGCGGCGGCAGCGTCGGGCCGCAGCGAACGCGGCAGCGGGAAGAACTCGTTCTCTTCCGCGGCCGAGACCGTCTCCACGTGAAGCTCGAAGCGCTCGGCGAAGGCGCCCATGATCTCCTCGACGATCACTTCCGGCGCCGAGGCGCCCGCGGTGATGCCGAGGCTCTTGATGCCTTCGAAGCGCGCCCAGTCGATGTCGCTGGCCCGTTGGGCAAGAATCGCGATGGGGCAGCCTTCGCGCTCGGCGACCTCGCGCAGGCGTTGCGAGTTCGACGAGTTCGGCGCGCCGACCACGATCAGGGCATCGACCACCGGTGCCACCTTCTTCACCGCGAGCTGGCGATTGGTGGTGGCGTAGCAGATGTCTTCCTTGTGCGGACCGTTGACGTTCGGGAAGCGCTCCTTGAGCAGCGCCACGATCTCCGCGGTGTCGTCGATCGACAGCGTGGTCTGGGTCACGAAGGCGAGGTTGTCGGGGTCCTTCGGCACGAAGGTTTTGGCATCCTCCGCGGTCTCGATCAGGGTCACGGCGCCCTCTGGCAGCTGGCCCAGGGTGCCGACCACCTCGGGGTGATGGGAGTGCCCGATCAGCAGGATCTCGCGGCCGCGCTTGAAATGGATCGCCGCCTCGCGATGGACCTTGGTCACCAGCGGGCAGGTCGCGTCCAGCGAGAAGAAATTGCGGGATTTGGCCTCGGCGGGAACCGACTTGGGAACGCCATGGGCCGAAAATACCACCGGCGCGTTGGTATCGTCGGGGATTTCGGCCAATTCCTCGACGAAAATGGCGCCTTTGGTCTTCAGGCTATCGACCACATACTTGTTATGGACGATTTCGTGCCGGACATAGACCGGGGCACCATACATGGTGAGCGCGCGCTCGACCGTATCGATGGCGCGGACCACCCCGGCGCAAAAGCCGCGGGGGGAACAAAGCACGATTCTAAGATCGGGTTTTTTCGCTGACATCAGGCTGTCTCGGGGCAATTTCGGGACCGAATCACCCCTCGCCGGGCGGGCGGGGAACGGCCAGTTAGGATAAGGACTTGGGACTGCTTTCGGGCGCTGTCAAGGCGATTTTGCTGGCCCATTGCGCCATTCCCCCCGGAGGGCTTATATAGGCCCTATAATTCCCGTCATCGCCGATGACTACCAGCTTCGCCTCGACAGAGGTGGGCGAAGCACAAAGGAGATTTGCCATGAGCAACGCACCGCTGATGCCGAAGGCGACTGCCGTGTGGTTGGTCGACAATACCGCCCTGACGTTCGATCAGGTGGCCGATTTCACCAAAATGCACCCCCTCGAGGTGCGCGCCATCGCCGACGGCGACGCCGCCCAGGGCATCAAGGGCATGGACCCGATTTCCAACGGCCAGCTGACCCGCGAGGAGATCGAGCGCGGCGAGCGGGACCAGAACTACCGCCTCAGGCTCCAGGAGAGCAAGGTGGTGCTGCCGACCGCCGCCAAGAAGAAGGGCCCCCGCTATACCCCGGTGTCGCGCCGCCATGAGCGGCCGAGCGCGATCCTCTGGCTGGTGCGCAACCACCCCGAACTGAAGGACGCCCAGATCATGCGTCTGGTCGGTACCACCAAGACCACGATCGCCAGCGTGCGCGACCGCACCCACTGGAATGCCTCGACCCTGACCCCGATGGACCCGGTGACGCTCGGCCTGTGCTCGCAGATCGAGCTCGATTTCGAGGTGCAGCGCGCCGCCAAGGAGAAGCCGACCACGACCGTCTATGGCGGCGCCACGCTGCTGCCGGCCTCCGAGACCACGCGCAAGGACGAGCTCGACGATCAGCCGATCGAGCGGCACGATGATCTCAATGTCGATGCCGTGTTCGCCAAGCTGAAGACGATCGGCGGCAAGAAGGCCGACGACGAAGAATAAGCGCCGGCTGGTTTTTGCGAAGACCGGAATACGAAACGCGGCAGGGCAACCCGCCGCGTTTTTTGTTCTGACCGCGCGTGACCGTGATGGCACGAGCGGCGCGCCGATAACGGGTTTCGCTCACCCGAACGAGAATCGCCGGTGGGCGAAGTCGAGCAGCGGGCGTTCGAAATATCGATAGCTCAGCGCACACAGGGCGAACGTCAGCGCGAGTGCGGCGAAGGTCAGCGAGATGCCGGCGAGGCTCTCGACCGTCCTCGGTTGATGCAGCACGGCGAACAGCAGGTACACGATGACGTGGTGGGTGAGATACGCCGCGTAGGACGTCCTGGCGAAGAAGTTCGCGACCGAACCGCGCAGCAGTGCGAGTTTTGGCGAGCCGCGATTTTCGAGCACGACGAACAGCAGAGAACCGAAGAAGATCTCGACCTGGGTGTGCGAGAACGCCACCGACCAGCGCTTCCATCCGAACAGCCACAACAGCGGGAGCGACATGCACGACCATTTGAGGATGGCGGCGACGCGTCTGGAGACCTCGGCATCCGGCTTGCGATAGAGGCGCCACCAGGCGATCAGCGCGCCGACTGCAAGCGAATCGATCCTGAATTGCGGCAGTACGTACCAGCCATAGGCGTCCGGCAGCGCGCTATCGATCAGGCGCCCGATCGGGCAGATCAGGATCGGCACGAGCAGGATCGCGAACAGCCGCTCGGACGGGATGTTCCGGACCAGCAACGGAAACAGCAGATAGAACTGCTCCTCTATCGCGAGCGACCAGGTCACGGCCAGAAAGTAGGCGCCGTCGGTCTGGGCCCTGGCCATGCCGAAATTCTGCAAGCCGAACAGATACAGCCAGCCGGGCACACCCCTGGTGTCGAACAGATCAGGGCTTAACGAAAAATACCAGCCGATCAGGGCGCAAGCGCACATCAGGTAGTAGAGCGGCCAGATGCGAAACGCGCGCCTGCCATAGAAGGCCGAGTAATATCGTTCGGCCGCGCGGTGGCGCAGCAGAATATCCGTGATGAGATAGCCGGACAGAATGAAGAACAGGTCGACGCCGAACCGGCCGACATGCAGCAGCTTCCACGGCCAATTTTCCGGCCCGTCCGGCGCGCCGAAATAGTGCCAGATGACGACGATCAGCAGCGCGATCGCGCGCAGCCCGTCGAGCTCCTCGATCCTGTCACGTTGCAACGCGAGCTCGCCTTCCACAAGCACAGGACCCGGTCTCATCCAAAAGGGCCGCGCATCATCGCATGCGGCGCGCCGATAGCTTAAGGGAATTCGGCCCGGCGCCTAATGGCGGTCCGGATTGTTCATCATGTATTCGCCGAGATCGCGCTGCCGCCGATCGGTGCGGGCTTCGGCGTTCTGGCGCTGGACGTCGCGATCCTTGCGGCAAGCGACATATTCGGGCGAGCCGACCGCGACCTTGCCATTGGCCTGGCAGTATTGATCGTCGTCCCCCATGCTCTCCGCGATCGGCGATCGGCCGCGCTCGAGGCAGCCTGCCAGCAGCGGCAGTGCGAGCAGCAATGCGAGAGGCGCGCGTGCGGAAATGGATCGCATCCGGTGGTCCGTACCTTGTGGGACATTGGTGTTGGAGACGCCGGGATGACCCGGCAATCCATCAAAATCAAGGCCATTTTGCTTCCGATGGGTTTCGCGGGTGAGCAATGGCGCTTGTCCATTGATTGATATCGCCCCGGGGCCAACCCTCTCCCACAAGGGGGAGGGAGCCTGACCAGCGTGCTCACCTCACGTGATGCAGCGCCAACTGCACGCCCTGAACTTCGCCTACGTAAGGCGGCCATCGGCGGAAGGGTTCCCTCCCCCCTTGTGGGGCGAGGGTCAGGGAGAGGGGTGGCCACACGGGCGGTTTATCCGGAAGCGCGCAAAGCGTCCAACGACGACGCTACGCCTTGCCCTTCAACGCATCGCCGATTTCGTCGAGCACCTTCGGATCCTCGATGGTTGCCGGCATGGTCCAGGACTCACCGTCGGCGATCTTCTTGATGGTGCCGCGCAGGATCTTGCCGGAGCGCGTCTTCGGCAGCCGCCCGACCGTGATCGCAAGCTTGAACGCTGCGACCGGGCCGAGCTTGTCGCGCACCAGTGCCACGACTTCCTTCTCGACCTGATCCGGCGCCTTGGTGACGCCGGCCTTCAGCACCAGGAAGCCGCAGGGCACCTCGCCCTTGATCGCATCCTTGACGCCGAGCACGGCACATTCGGCGACGTCGGGATGCGAGGCGAGGATCTCCTCCATGCCGCCGGTGGAGAGCCGGTGGCCGGCGACATTGATGATGTCGTCGGTGCGGCCCATCACCCAGACATAGCCGTCCTCGTCCTTGTAGCCGGCATCCGAGGTCTTGTAGTAGCCGGGGAATTCCGAGAGATAGGCCTCCCTGAAGCGATCGTCCTGCTGCCACAGCGTCGGCAGGCACGCCGGTGGCATCGGCAGCTTGATTACGATCGAGCCCATGGTGCCTGCGGGCACCGGCTTCGCCGCCTCGTCGACGATGTCGACCTGATAGCCCGGCATCGGCACGGTCGGCGAACCGTGCTTGACCGGCAGCATGCCGAGCCCAACCGGATTGCCGGCGATGCACCAGCCGGTCTCGGTCTGCCACCAGTGGTCGATGACCGGCACCTTGAGCTGCTGCTCGGCCCACTCCACCGTCGGTGGATCGGCGCGCTCGCCGGCGAGGAACAGCGTGCGGAAGCGCGAGAGATCGTAGCTCCTGAGCAGCTTGCCTTCGGGATCTTCCTTCTTGATCGCGCGAAACGCTGTCGGCGCGGTGAAGAAGGCGACCGCCTTGTGTTCCGAGATCACGCGCCAGAAGGCGCCGGCGTCCGGCGTGCCGACCGGCTTGCCTTCATACATGATCGTGGTCGCGCCGTGGATCAGCGGGCCATACACGATGTAGGAGTGGCCGACCACCCAGCCGATGTCGGAGCCGCACCACCAGATCTCACCGGGCTTCACACCGTAGAGATTCTCCATCGACCATTTCAGCGCGACGAGATGCCCGCCATTGTCGCGCACCACGCCCTTCGGGATTCCGGTCGTACCCGAAGTGTAGAGGATGTAGAGCGGATCGGTCGCGCTGACCGGCACACAGGGCGCGGCCTTGCCGGCGTCGAACGCGGCACGGCGCAGCGTCGCCCAGTCGTGATCGCGGCCCGCGGTGAGTTCGCACGCCTGCTGCGGCCGCTGCAGGATGATGCAGGTGCCGGGCTTGGTGCCGGCGAGGCGGATCGCCTCGTCGAGCAGCGGCTTGTATTGCACGATGCGGCCGGGCTCGATGCCGCAGCTCGCCGAGAAGATCAGCTTCGGCTTGGCGTCGTCGATGCGGGTCGCGAGCTCTTTCGCCGCAAAGCCGCCGAACACCACGCTGTGCACAGCACCAATCCGCGCGCAGGCCAGCATCGCAACGACGGCCTCCGGCACCATCGGCATATAGAGGATGACGCGGTCGCCCTTGGCCACGCCGAAATCCTGCATCACCGCGGCGAGCGCCTGCACTTCCTTCAGGAGCTCGGAATAGGTGAACCTCGTGATCGAATTGGTGAGCGGGGAATCGTGGATCAGCGCGACCTGGTCGGCGCGGCCGCCGGCGACATGGCGATCCAGCGCGTTGTAGCAGGTGTTGACCGCGGCCCCGGCGAACCAGCGTCCGTACGCGCCGATCGACGGGTCGAAGATTTTCTTCGCCGGATCGATCCAGTCGATCTCGCGCGCCGCTTCCGCCCAAAAGCCCTCGGGGTCTCGAAGCGAGCGGGCATACACCTCATGATACCGGCTCTGCTGCTGGACGTTCATTGCGCTTCTCCCTCGCCTCCATCGTCGTGGTCAAACATGACGGACATGTTGGCTCTCTTTGGCGGTCATTGTCATGGGCGCGGCCGATAATTCAAGCCGTAAAACTCACCGACGTTAGCACTAGTAGCCGTCGGCACCGTTGATCTGCCGCAACCGCTCGCGCATCGCCTTTTGCAGGTCATAGCCAGGCTTGCCGAATTCCGCGTTGCGGCGCGCGATGAACTGGTCCTGCGCACGCTGCAACTCGCGCGCCTGGCGCGGGTCCTGCGCCTCGCGCACCGTGCGGAACGTCGATGCGACGATCTCGCGATCGAGATCGGCCAGCGCGGCATTGGCGCAGATCGCCTTCTCCACCGGCCGGCGCGCCTTGCGGCAGTCGAAGCTCGGCTTGCCGGCGACCGCCATCATGGCGCCGATCCGCTCCAGCTCGAGCGACAGCGATTTGTAGTTGGCCTTGGCGGCGGTATGATCGGGGTTGAGCTTGACGGCGGCGCCGAAATCCATGATCGCCTTCGGCCGGTCCCCCTTGCGGCGCCACAGCTCGCCGCGTGCATTGTGGGCGTCGGCAAGCGATGGATCGAGCCGGAGCACGGTGTCGTAATCTGCGATCGCGCGGTCAATCAACTGCTTGCGGTCATAGGCGCTCGCCCGCGCCAGCAGGGCCTTGACGCGATCTGGCCTGGCCGCCTTCTCGTTGTCAATCAGCGCGCTGCAGGCCTCGATGGTCTTGTCGTCATCCGCCGCGGCGGCGGCTGCGATGCAGGGACCGGCATCGGCCTGTACATCCTTGCCGGGCTCGCTGCCGGCCGCGCGCGCAACGCCTGATGTCAGCGCTCCCGACAGGCAAACGCACAGCAGCGCCAGAGTCAGATTGAAGGCGAGATTCACAGAGTTGCGTCGCATTCCGATTGCCGACAAGACATTCCTCTCCCGCACCCGAACCACCGGCCTCTGATGCCCGGCAGCGCGCCATTTGCCGCAAAACCACACGCTGGATTATACGTCAATTGCGACGATCGGCTGCACTTTGAGCCGCACGTCGGGCCGCACTTTGGGGGTTCGCGTTGCTGACATTCGAATGGATCATCGGCCTGTTGCTCGCGGCGGTGGCGCTGTCGACGCTGGCGCGGCGGATCAAGGTGCCCTACCCGACCTTTCTTGCGCTCGGCGGCGTGCTGCTGACCCTGCTGCCATGGGCCCCGACCTGGGCGCTGGAACCGAAACTGGCGCTGGCCCTGTTCGTGGCCCCGGTGCTGCTCGATGCCGCCTTCGACACCTCGCTGCGCGACCTCCGCAACAACTGGCTGCCGGTCTCGACACTGGTGGTGGTCGCGGTCGGCGTCACGACAATGGCGGTCGCCGTGGTCGCACGTTGGCTGCGCCCGGACATGCCCTGGGCGGTCGCGATCGCGCTCGGCGCCATCGTGGCGCCGCCCGACGCGGCCGCGGCCACCGCGATCTTGCGCCAGGTCAGTCTGCCCTACCGGATCCAGAAGATCCTCGAAGGCGAGAGCCTGCTCAACGATGCCACGTCGCTGTTGATCTATCGCGTCGCGGTTGGCCTCGCCGCCGCCGAGCACATGAAGATCCGCGAATTCGTGCCGTCGATCGCGGTTGCGCTGGTCGGCAGCCTTGCCGCCGGCTATCTGTTCGCGCAGGTCTGGATGATGATCACCCGCCGCATCACCGAGGCGCCGAGCGCGATCATCACGCAATTCTGCGGCACCTTCATGGTCTGGATCGTCGCCGAGCATCTCGGCCTGTCCGGCATCCTGACCATCATCGCCTATGCGATCACCATCGCCCGCACCGCGCCGGCGCGCACCTCCGCACGGCTGCGCGTGTCATCCTACGCGGTGTGGGAGACCGTCGTGCTGGTGCTCAACGTGCTCGCTTTCATGCTGATCGGCCTGCAACTGCGCCCGATCTGGTCCGAGCTCGACGCCGAGGTGCGCTGGAAATATTGCAGCTTTGCCGCCGCGATCCTCGCCGTGGTGATCCTCGCGCGCATCCTCTGGGTGATGCCATACGGCGCGTTGCTGCGCCTGCTGAAGCAACGCAACCTCCTGCCTGCCCATGTGGTGGATGCGGTGCCGACCTTGAAACGCGGCTTTATCGTATCCTGGTGCGGCATGCGCGGCATCGTCACATTGGCGGCTGCGTTTGCGCTGCCCGAATGGTTTCCGTATCGCGACCTGATCCTGTTGACGGCGTTTGCCGTGGTGTTCGGCACGCTCGTGCTCCAGGGCCTGACATTGCGGCCGCTGATCCTGGCATTGCAATTCGATGACGACGATCCGGTCGGCCGCGAGGCGGCCCGTGCCCGCGGCGTGGTGTTTCGCGCCGCGCTGGAAGAGATCGATGCCGACCCTTCGGAAGAGGCCGAGATCCTCCGGCTGGAATACCGCGCCGCGCTCATGCGCGCGGATAACGACCCCGACGGCGGCCTGACCTCGCGCGAGCTGCCATCGGATCCGCTGCGCCGCCGCGCCATCGCCGCCGCCCGTCAGGCGCTGCTCGATTTGCGCCGTACCGAGACGATCGGCGACGACGCATTCCATCTGGTCGAAGAAGAGCTCGACCGCGCCGAGCTCAGCGTGGAAGCGTAGTTCCTCCTGCAATCACGCGCCCGACTTCGAGGTGATGCCGCCATCGACCACGAGTTCGATGCCGGTGACGTATTTCGATTCGTCCGACGCCAGGAACAGTGCGGCGTTGGCGACGTCCCAGGCGTCGCCCATGTGCCCCATCGGCACCTGCGCGTCGCGCGCGCGCCACATCGCCTCGACATCGCCCTTGGCGTAGCTCTGCGCGAGGCCTGCCGAATGTTCGACCATCGGCGTCTTCATCAATCCCGGCAGGATCGCGTTGACGCGCACGTGCTTGGAGGCGAACTCGACCGCGGTCGAGCGCGTCATTTGGTTCATCGCCGCCTTGCTCGCATTGTAGCTGACATAGGAAATGCCGACATGGCGGATCGAGGCGATCGAGGAGATGTTGATGATCGAGCCGCCGCCCTGCTTGATCATGACCGGAATGACGTGCTTCATCGACAGATAGGCGCTCTTGAGGTTGACCGCGAAGACCCGATCCCACTCGGCTTCCGCAACGTCCACCACGCTGCCGACCTCGGCGATGCCGACATTGTTGTCGAGCACGTCGATGCGGCCATAGGTCTTGAGGCAGGCGGCGACCATCGCCTCGACCTCGTCGGCGCGCGAGACGTCGGCGGTGAATGCGGCCGCCTTGCCGCCCTCGCCGGTGATGATCTTGACCGTCTCCTCGGCCGCGGCGCCGTTGCGATCGACGCAGAACACGCTGGCGCCCTCGCGCGCAAAGGTGACGGCGGTCGCCTTGCCATTGCCCCAGCCGGGCCCGATCGAGCCCGCCCCGACCACCATCGCAACCTTGCCCTTGAGCCGATCCATCGCCTGTTCTCCCGTTTGTTGTTGTCATTGTAGCCCGGATGGAGCGAAGCAAAATCCGGGAACACGGGCCCCGGATTACGCTTCGCTCCATCCAGGCTACGGATCGCGACACACACTCATCGTCGTGACATTAGCACCGATCGGATGCCCGAAAATCTCCGATAGCGTCTGGCAGCGTCGCGCATGGCACAGGTGCCATTCGCCGGCGGCGCCGGAATTGCCGAGCACGACCTCGGACCTGGGCAACGGCGGCGGCGACCATTGAAACCAGCCGCCCGAGAGGCGCGCCTCCGGCGGCGGCTCCATGCCAGCGCCGGTGCCCTTGATGCGCGCCTCTTGCAGCGTGAGTCCGGCCGGCGTGACCTGCCAGTCTTCCTGCCAGGCGGTCTTCTCGATCGAATGCGTCCAGCTGAGCGTAAAGGCCGCAATCGACAGCGCCTTCACGACACCGGCGGACGCGAGACAGAGGCTCAAGTCGCCGCCACCGCGCTACGCGGACGCTGCCGCCATTGCCACAGCACGACCGCGGCGGCGAGCGTGAAGCCGGCCGTATCCGAGAACTGGAAGTCCCCGAGCAGGCAGAGCGCGGCGCCGAACGCGATCACGATCTCGATCAACGTCAGCCGCGTGAACAGGAAGCCGATCGCGACGATGCCGAACAGGGCGATCGCCACCAGCGCCTTGAAGGTCGCCAGCGCCACCGCGCCGTAGAAGCCGAGCTGGGCGGTCATCGGATCATTGCCTTGCAGCATCAACGCCGGCGAATAGACGAAGATGAAAGGAATGACGTAGCCGGCGAGCGCGATCCGCATCGCCTCCCAGCCGATCTTGTCCGGATTCTCCTTGGCGATCGGCGCCGCCGCCAATGCCGCGAGCGCCACCGGCGGCGAGAGGTCGGCCATGATGCCGTAGTAGAACGCGAACATGTGGCTTGCGATCAGCGGCACGCCGAGCTTGGCCAGCGCAGGCGCGGCAAGCGCCGCGGTGATAATGTAGGTCGGGATCGTCGGGATGCCGGTGCCGAGCAGGATCGACAGCAGCATGGTCATGATCAGCGCCAGGAACAGGCTCTTGGCGCCGAGCCCGATGATCCAGCTGCCGAAGATGGTGCCGACGCCGGTCTGCGTCATCATGCCGATGATGGTGCCAACGATGGCACAGGCCATGCCGACGGTCAGGGCCGACTTGGCGCTGTCGGCGAGCGAGTCGCGGCAGGCGCGGAGCGTGGCGCGGCCACCGCGTGTGATCGCAGCGATGACCATCAGACCAACGACGACGCTGGCCACCGGCACGATATCCAGCCCATGGCGCGACACCGCGGCAACCACCAGCGCGAGCCCGATCCAGAAGATGGTGCGCACGACGGTGTTGGAGAAGCCGAGCGTGATGCTGGCGCCGAGGATCAGCGCAACGGTCAGCGCGAGCCCCATGCTGCCGGCATAGAGCGGCGTGAAGCCTTCGAACAGCATGTAGACCAGCGCCGCGAGCGGCAACACCAGGTACCAGCGGGCGACCAGCGCCTTCCAGGCGCTCGGGATCTCCGAACGCTTCATGCCGACGAGGCCATGCTTGCCGGCTTCCAGATGCACCATCCAGAACGCCGAGGCGAAATACAGGATCGCCGGAATCACGGCGGCCTTGACGATCTCCGAATAGGGAACGCCAAGCGTCTCGGCCATGATGAAGGCGACCGCGCCCATCACCGGCGGCATGATCTGGCCGCCCATCGAGGCGGTGGCCTCGACGCCGGCGGCGAACGCGCGGCGATAGCCGAACTTGATCATCAAGGGAATCGTGAACTGGCCGACGGTGACGACGTTGGCGACGCCGGAACCCGAGATCGTGCCCATCATGCCGGAGGCAAACACGGCGACCTTGGCCGGGCCGCCGCGGGTGCGGCCGAACAGGCCGAGTGAGACGTCGGTGAACAGCTGGATCATCCCCGCGCGCTCTAGGAACGAGCCGAACAGGATGAACAGGAAGATGTAGGTCGCAGACACATAGATCGGCACGCCGTAGAAGCCTTCGGTGCCGAACGAGAGATGGGTGACGATCTGGTCGAAATCATAGCCGCGATGGTTGAACGGCGACGGCAGATATTGTCCGAAGAACCAGTAGAGCAGACAGGCGCCGCACATCAGCGGCAGCGCCGCCCCCATCAGCCGCCGCGTGCCCTCGAAAATCAGGATCGCGAGCAGCGTGCCGACCGCAAGGTCCATGTGGGTCGGATCGCCGTCGCGGGCGATCAAATCGGCATAGAAGATCCACTGATAAAGCCCGCAGAGGAAACCGGCCGCGCCGACGATCCAGCTCACCGCGCGGCCGAAATCGGTCTTGGCGGTGAAGTTGCCGATCAGGCCGAAGGTCAAGAGGATCAGGAAGCCGACATGGACGCCGCGCACCACCTGGCTCGGCAAATAATTGAAAGCCGCGACATAGAGCTGGAACACCGCGAAGGCGAGACCGACGGCATAGGCCAGATGCCCCCAGGCGCCCGGGCCGAAGCCCTCCGGAAAGCCATGCTCGAAATTGTCGAATTCAACCTTGATGGGCTGCTCGCCCGCAACCTGCTGCTGCATATGATCAGTCCCCCGCCGTGCCCGCGACGCTTATAGCCACCCGGCTTCTGTCCCGAAACCGGGAAAAAGCCGTGCCGCCGTCACTGCGAGCGAAGCGAAGCAATCCATCTCACAGCTTATTGAGAGATGGATTGCTTCGTCGCTCCGCTCCTCGCAATGACGGTGGTTAGTTCAGCCCTACTTGATCAGGCCCTTTTCCTTGTAATAGCGGATCGCGCCGGGATGCAGCGGCACCGGGCTGCCGGTCGCGGCGGCCTCGAGCTTGATCTCCTTGCCCGCGGCGTGGGCATTGGCGAGTTCCGGCAGCGATTCGTAGACCAGCTTGGTCATCTGATAGGCGAGGTCGTCCGACACCGCACTCGAGGTGACGAGATAGTTCACGACCGCCGCGGTCGGCACGTCCTTGTCCTGGCCGGTATAGGTGTTGGCCGGGATGATCACGGAGACGAAGGGAGGGCCGATCTTGTCGATGGTCTCCTTCGGCACGGCCACCACGGTGATCTCGCTGGAGGTCGAGAGGTCCTTCAGCGAGGCGACGCCGAGGCCGGCGGACTGCAGCGTGGCGGCGAGCTGGCGGTTCTTCATCAGGTCGACCGATTCGGCGAATGGCAGATACTCGACCTTGCCGAGATCCTTGTAGCTCATGCCGGCGGCCGCGAGGATCGCGCGCGAGTTGAGCTCGGTGCCGGACTTCGGCGCACCGACCGACAGGCTTTTGCCCTTGAGGTCGGCGAGCGTCCTGATGCCGCTTTCGGCGGTGGCGACGATCTGGATGTAGTTCGGATAGATCGCGCCGATGGTGCGCAGCTTGTCGAGCTTGTTCTTGAAGCCGGCTTCGGCGTCGCCTTCCCAGGCCGCCTTCAGCGAATCGCCGAGCGTGAAAGCGATCTCGCCTCGGCCCTGCTGCAGCAGCACCAGGTTCTCCACCGAGGCCTTGGTCGCCTGCACCTGGGTCTTCACGTCAGGGATCTTGTCGCCGTAGATCTTCCCGATCGCGACGCCGAGCGGATAGTAGACGCCCGAGGTGCCGCCGGTGAGCACGTTAATGAACTGCTGGGCCTGTGCGACAGGCGCAGACAAAACACCGGCGGCCACGATCGCGGCAGCCATCAATCTTGAATTCATGAGCATTATTCTCCCCTAAGCCGGCCGGAAATTGGCCGGACACCCCCGTCGGGTCAACCCATCCAAATGACGCATGCGCGGTCGAAATCCCTGATGGCAGCATCACCTTACCTGCGCGGGAAACTCTGCTCATGCGGGCAGGAGCCGCCGGTTCTGTGTTCGCACCGGCGATCGCCGGGGTGACCCATCCTGACCGGTGTCGATGCAACTGCGCGGCACCACCGCTGGGGTCGAGCGATCGGCTGCTGCGCGTTGATGCCGGAGATGCGACGAGCGGCATCGTTGACGTCACACACAACTTCATTGGCATCACAGAACCGATGACCCGCGATTCGCCACCAACGACTCGACACAGCGCTCGCGCGACGCGATCTGATGTCCGACAATGGTGCAACTTCACGCCGGCATCCACGCGACAACACAGTTATTAACGTCGTCTCTCGATGACACATCGCGCGCTGCGCTTCTGCTGCGTGCAAGGTCGCGCGCGATCACGCTCATGAACGTCAGATGACGCATTTGTTGCACGAGTAGCGGCGGTGAAACGCTGCGATTCCGGCATAATTTGATTCGAATTGAATCCTTTAAGGTTAGCGAGCCAATCAATGTATGAACCAGAAATTTCCATGATTGCCGCGGCTCAAGGATGTACGAGTCGAGCCGGGGTAATTACGGACAAGGCGGGGCATGAATCACATCAGCCACATCACACAGACACGGGCCGGCTGGTTCGGACATCGCAAGCTGACCCCGCGCGCATGCATTGCGGACAGCAAAAAACACCTTCGGACCTTCCTCGCCGAGGCACTGGACGACCTCGGCTTCATCACCAGTGAATGCGGCCAGGCTCTGGAACTCGACACCGTGCTGGACGCGGAACGGCCCGATCTTCTGGTGCTCGGCGTGTCCGTGGACGGCATCGAAGTCAGTAAAATTCTCGAGACTTTGGTGAGAAAGGACTACGGCGGCAAGGTCCTCGTCATCGGCCAGCCGGACTCGATCATCGTCAAGGCGGTCCGGCAGATCGGCGATGAGTACGGCATCGCCATGCTGCCGGCCCTCTCCACCCCGTTCAGCGCCGGAACCCTTCGTGACAGTCTTGCGTCACTGATGCCGCTCGAGCCGGCACCGAGCCCGGCAGTGGACGTGCCCGAAGCGCTGAAGGCCGGCTGGCTCGAGCTCTGGTATCAGCAGAAGATTCATCTCCGGACATTGGTTCCGAGCGGCGCCGAGGCGCTGATCCGGATGCGCCATCCCGCATGGGGCGTCGTACCGCCGGCCTATTTCATCCCCGACGAAAGCGACCCGCATTTTCATGCGCTGTCCGAGTTCGTGATCGAGCGCGCGATCGAGGACTGGCGCTCTCTCCTCGAACAGATCGGGCCGGTCGATCTCTCGATCAACCTGCCGATCTCGTTTCTCGCCGACGATGCTGCGGTGCGCGAGCTTTGCTACCGGATTCCGGATCATGCCGCATTCGCCGGCCTCTTGATCGAGATCGACAGCGCCGAGGTGATCGACAATCTCGATTTGGCGATCGATGTCGCCCGGCGCGTTCGCCTGCACAATATCGGCATCTCGATCGACAATGTCGGCGCGAACTGGCCATCCCTGCTGGGATTGCCGAACTTTCCGTTCGTCCAGCTCAAGGTCGACCATCAATACGTCACCGGTTGTGCGGATCAGCGCCTGAAGCAGACGGTGTGCCGGCGTATCGTCGAGCTCGCCCACGACGCGGGCGCGCAGGTTATTGCGCAGGGTGTCGAGACGCGCGCCGACTTTCTCGCCGCCCACGAGATGGATTTCGATCAGGTCCAGGGCTACCTGTTCGGCAAGCCGATGGGCGTCAAGAAGTTCGCCCGCTCGCGCATGCACTTCTCCGAGAAAGCGCCGGCCCCCTGAGGCATGCGGCCTCGGCGACACCACGACATCGGGAGCGCCGCACATCACGCGGGACGCACCGCCGTCACTGAAACGTCATGTCGAGGCATTTCGAGATGTCGGAGCCGAGACCGGACGAGATGGTGATGCAGCCGCGGATCTTCTGGGTGTTGGCATCGCTGGCCCAGATCGCATAGCCGCCCGTTCCGAAGAACGAATTGGTGTTCGGCGGCTCGGTCTCGGTGGCGTCGAACGTGTAATTGCCGTCGGTCTCGAAGATGCGCGGCTTCTTGGTGCAGCCGCCGTCGGCCTGCACGTTGATGACCTCCTTGTTGTCCCGCGTCAGCGCCAGCGAGACCTGGCAGCGGAAGTATTCGGAGGTCTTGGCGTTGAACAGATAGGCGTAGGACTTGCAGGTCGAGGTATTGAGCTTGCCGGCCGACAGGCCGCGGCTGCAGGAGATCCGCTGGTTGTTGGAAAGCTTGAACTCGTCCGCCTGCGCGACTGACGCCAGCGCGATGAACGACAGAGCGACACCGATACCGATCTTCATGACGTGGTTCATCGCGATCCCCCCAGGTAGTGTTTCCGCCAATCGAAGCGTTTGTAAACGGTAACGCGAAAATAGTCGCCAAGCTTGATGCGGGAAATCACAAAGTCGCTGGCGTGTGTGAGCGGTCGCGCCGATTGTCGTATTGACGCGCGATTGCTGTTCGTGATTTGTTCAAAAGCGTGGGGACACGCCGTTTTCTTTTTCTCGGCCGGAGGTGGATCATGACGCATTTCTTGACCAAGACCTTTATTGCGACTGCGGCGTTTGCCGCTCTGACGACGTGCGCATTCGCGCAGGAGGCTGCGCCCTGGGAGCTGAAGACCGACATGGGCTACGCCTACGACAAGGACGGCAAGACCTGGGCCTACAAGATGGGGACCAGCAATGCCAACACGTTGTTGAAGGGCGCCAAGAAGGTGCCGAAGGGGACGCTGTTCTTCATCGGCCACAACGGCCAGCTCTACATGCGCTCCGGGCCCTATCTCGAGGGCGACGGCAAGTTCATGTTCGGCTCGAACTAACCGCTTTGGCAAACCTCAGAACGCCGCGGCCAATTCCCTCGCGCCGGGCTTGTTGCTGTTGAAATCCATCCGCTCGTTGGTGATGGCGAGAAGCTTTGCCACGGTGTTGTGACGGATCGCGACCGGGTTGCGCTCATAGCCCGAGCGCTGGAAGAAATTCGTGGTCGGTACCTGCTCGCGCATCGCCTGCGGCATGGTCACCATGTCGAGCCCGGTGCCGTCGCCGGTCAGGTTCATCATCTCGAGCTCGGCCGCGGTCAGCGGCCGTGTGTAGCCCTTGTTGCGCGCGAAGATCACCGAGGTCAGCAGCTTGTGGGTCTGCAGCATCGGCCCGATATCGATATCGAGCACCATGGCGTGACAGGCCCAGCCCTGCGGCGTGTCGGCGAGGCGCTGATGCGCCGACCAGTCGTCGGGCACGGTCCGCGTGAATGCGACCATCTTCTTCAGCACCGCGAGCTTGTGCTCCATGGCCTTGCGCGCCGGCCCCTGCGTCGCCGCAACCCGCGCCGTCAGGTCCCGCACGAATTCATGGCCCTGTTCGGCGAGCAGTTCGACGGTGTTGGTGGTGAGCAACTGGTTGTAGCCCATCGCGGTGGAGATGGCGCGCTTGCCGCCATGCTCGATGCCGGCCTGCACGTCGTAATTGCCGGTGCCGCCGGTTTCGAACGAATAGACCCGCACCGCTTGCTCCGGGGTCAGCCCCGCGGCGCGCGCGTAGCGGGCATAAGCGCGCTTGAACTCGACCTCGCTCGTCGGCCGCTGCGGCGTGAACTGGAATTGTTCGGCCGCCGCCCGGATCAGATCCGACACCACTGGAATTGTCTTGGGCGGACGTGGCGGCTTGCCGCCCTCTTCTTCCGGCGCCGGATTGACCGGCCGCTTCGGGCCCTCGTAGACCGGCGGCTGCTGCAGCACGTAGTCATCCAACGTGATCTGCACGCGGTCGCGGCGCTTGGCGTTGCGGCCGCGCCGCTTGTCGGCGATCGCGCTCCAATAGGCGCCGGCATCCTGCTCGAAGGCGGCGCGCGCCTCCTCGTATTCCTGCAGCTTGCGGCGATACTCCATGATTGCCTGCGGCGAGGCCTGCGCCATCGCATTGGCAACCGCCGGCGGCAGCGCATCGGCCTCGCCGGCCGATACGGACGGCGCGCTGGCGGCAAGCGCGAGCACGACAAATCCAGGAACGAAGCGAATCAATTGCGGGCGCATGGCCTCGTTGTAGCAAGCACGGCTGCGAAGTCAGCCCGGAAATGTCCGATCGCAAGCGGCCGGATGCCGCGATCAAGTCCAGAATTTTCGCCACAATGCGGTGTTCTCCGAAGAAGGCGCTTCTCAGCAATGCCTTGGAGATTGCGATGAGGATGGCACTCTGGCTCGCCGCCGCCGGCGCGTTGACGCTTGCCGCACCTTTACGCGCCGAGCGTCCGGATTGCGGGTCGTTTCCGGATACGCGTTCACGGCTCTCTTGTTACGAGAATGTGTCGCGCGCGCCGCCGGAACCCGCGACCCCGACGCCTCCGCCTGCTGCGCAAGGCGAGGCAATGAAGATGAACGCCCGCAAGCGCCATCACAAATAGCCGCATCGCTAAAGCCTACTTCCACGCGAACACCGGCTGCTCCAGATCGGCGACGCGGGTGTTGCGGCCGGCGAGCACCTCGCGGAACTGATAGATCAGCGCGGCGGTCGGCGCATGAATCTGCTGGCCGCCGAGCCGGAAGCGGATCACGCGCCGCGCGCTCTCCGGGATCGTGACGAAGGTGAAAGCATCGTCGAGCTCGATCGCATCGAGGCCGATGCGATGGACGGAGGCGACCTCGTCCGGGTTCGGAATGATCGCCACATCCGCACCGGCCCAGACCACGACCGGCGTGATCAGATAGCCGGACCGCGTCGGATAGTCATCGAGCATGCCGAGCACGTCGCGCTCGGACAGCGCGAGCCCAAGCTCCTCGTGCAGTTCGCGCAGCGCGGCCTGGGGCTGCGTCTCGCCGGCATCGCAGCGCCCGCCCGGCAGCGCCCATTGCGCGCTGTGGGCGCGCAGGCGCGCGCTACGGCGGGTCAGCAGGAAGGCGGTGCTGCTGTCGTCATCGCCTTCGGTCAGCGCGATCGCGACTGCCGCGCGCTTCAGCGTCGGCGCCGCGTCTGCCGGGGCGCCAGGCGCGCGAATGCTGAGCAGAGCTCTGCGATATTCCGCCGGGTGGCATCGTCAAATGTGCGGGCCATTGAGCTTGACTACAACACAACAGCGTTTGATGAAATGAGCGCGACGACATGCCTCCTGCGATCAATCAGCTGCAAGCAAGGAATCCCTCCCCATGACGGCCAGGGCCGCGGACAAACTCAAATCCGACGGCTGGAAGATCGCCGACACCACGGGTTTCCTGACGCTGATCGGCCCGCTGTGGGAGCGGTTGAAGGACGGCGCGCTCGAGCTCGCGCTGATCACCGAGGACAAGCACCACAATCGCCGCGGCCTGGTGCAGGGCGGCGTCATCATGACCTTCGCCGACCGTGCCTGCGGCATGGCCGCGCGCTTCGTCTCGGGCAAGCCGACGCTTGCGACGGTGCAGCTCGACACCCATTTCGTCGAGGCCGGCAAGATCGGCGAGATCCTGACCACGAGGCCGCGCGTGGTGCGCTCGACCCGCAGCCTGATCTTCATCACGGCCGAGGTGACCGTCGACAAGCGCTGTGTCGCGATGGCCAACGGCGTGTTCAAGATCCTGAAGAACGAGAGTTGAACCTGTCATTCCGGGGCGATGCGCCAGCATTCGAACCCCAACGTGCAATCGCACATTGTGGAATCTCGAGATTCCGGGTTTGGTCTTTCGGACCATCCCGGAATGACATCCAGAGGAGGCCCCGATGCAATATCGCCAGCTCGGCCGCAGCGGCCTGAAGGTCTCGCCGATCTGCCTCGGCACCATGATGTTCGGCGGCCCGACCGACGAGGCGACATCGTCGCGGATCGTGGCGAAGGCGCGCGAGGCCGGCATCAACTTCATCGACAGCGCCGACGCCTATAATAGTGGCAAGTCCGAGGAGGTCGTGGGACGCGCGATCTCCAACAGAAGGTCGAGCTGGGTGCTCGCGACCAAGCTGGCCAACCCGATCGGCGACGATCCCAACCATGGCGGACTGTCGCGGCGCTGGGTGTTGCAGGCCGCCGACGAGAGTTTGAAGCGGCTCGGCACCGACTACATCGACGTCTACTATCTGCACAAGGAAGACCACGCGACGCCGCTCGACGAGACGGTGCGGGCGATGGGCGACCTGATCCGCGCCGGCAAGGTGCGCTATTTCGGCGTCTCCAACTACCGCGCCTGGCGCGTCGCCGAGATCTGCAACATCTGTGACCGGCTCGGCATCGATCGTCCCGTCGCCAGCCAGCCCTATTACAACGCGATGAACCGGATGCCCGAGGTCGAGCATTTCCCGGCCTGCGCCTATTACGGTCTCGGCATCGTGCCCTATAGCCCGCTGGCGCGCGGCGTGCTGACCGGCAAATACGCGCCCGATGCCGCACCGCCCGCGGATACCCGCGCCGGCCGCAACGACAAGCGCATGATGCAGACCGAGTGGCGGCCGGAATCGCTGCAGCTCGCGCAACAGATCAAGCGCCACGCCGAGAGCTGCGGCATCACCGCCGGGCAGTTCGCTGTCGCCTGGGTGCTGAACTCGTCGTTCGTCAGTGCAGTCATCGCGGGCCCGCGCACCGAAGCGCAATGGGACGATTACATCCGCGCGCTCGACTATCGTTTCACGGCAGAGGACGAAGCCCTGATCGACCGCCTCGTCGCGGCCGGCCATCCGTCGACGCCCGGATTCAACGATCCGGCCTATCCGATCGAAGGCCGCCGGGCGCGGACCGGATAGTCCCTCTAGCGCCGTCATTGCGAGGAGCGATAGCGACGAAGCAATCCACCTCTCCGCAAGCGGCGCGATGGATTGCTTCGCTTCGCTCGCAATGACGACAATTTGCGATGGCTTCGTCCGGACATCCCGCTCGGTTTTGCCGAAGTTACGTTTCGTAGCTTCCGAATTGCGCATGCGCTGTGCAGGCTGCAGCATCGGGGCATGGAAATGCTGATGCCGGCGCTGCAATGAAGGCAGCCAATGTACTCGACTGGATCGTTGCTCTCCTGGTGTGCTGGGCCAGCCTCACCGCAATTTTCGAGCCTTCGCGCGGAGCCGCGCAGTGCGATGCGCCGATCGCGGCGAGCAGCGCGCCGCAGTCGCGACCGGCAATCCCGACGCAGGCGGAGTTCGAGGAGATGATCCGCAACATGAAGCTGCACGACTGAGCGAGCCGCAAAACGGCATCGCCCTAGCAATGGCATCCCCGAAATGAAACAGGGCGACGCCAAAGCGCCGCCCTGTCCCTGATTGCCGTTGCCGGCCGCTTACTTCACGAGATCGAAGCGATCGGCGTTCATCACCTTGGCCCAGGCCGCGACGAAGTCGTTCACGAACTGCTCCTTGGCGTCCGACGAGCCGTAGACTTCGGCGAACGCGCGCAGCTGCGAGTGCGAGCCGAAGATCAGGTCGACGCGGGTGCCGGTCCACTTCACCGCCTTGGTCTTGCGGTCGCGTCCTTCGTAGACGCCCTGGCCGGCGTCGCTCCACACCGTGCCCATGTCGAGCAAGTTGAGGAAGAAGTCGTTGGTCAAGGTGCCCGGCTTGTCGGTGAAGACGCCGTGCTTCGACTTCTTGGCATTGGCGCCGAGCACGCGCAGGCCGCCGACCAGGACCGTCATTTCCGGTCCGGTCAGCCGCAGCAGCTGCGCACGGTCGACCAGCGCCTCCTCGGGCTGCATGAACTGATGCTTGCCGCTGATGTAGTTGCGGAAGCCGTCAGCCCGCGGCTCGAGCGGAGCGAACGATTCGACGTCGGTCTGGTCCTGCGTCGCATCGGTGCGGCCCGGCGTGAAGGGGACCTTCACATTGGTGCCGCCGTCCTTCGCCGCCTTCTCGATCGCAGCCGCGCCGCCGAGCACGATCAGATCGGCCAGCGAGACCTTCTTGCCGAAGTCCTTCTGGATGGTCTCGAGCTTGGCCAGCACGGTCTTGAGCTGGGCGGGCTCGTTGACTTCCCAGTCCTTCTGCGGAGCGAGGCGGATGCGCGCGCCGTTGGCGCCTCCGCGCTTGTCGGAGCCGCGGAACGTGGAGGCCGAGGCCCACGCGGTCGACACCAGTTCGGAGACCGAGAGACCCGAGGCGAGGATTTTCGCCTTGAGCGCCTCGATATCCTTGTCGTCGATCACGGCGTGATCGAGCGCCGGCAGCGGGTCCTGCCAGATCAGCGTCTCCTTCGGCACCAGCGGGCCGAGGTAGCGCTGGATCGGGCCCATGTCGCGGTGCGTGAGCTTGAACCAGGCGCGGGCGAAGGCGTCCGCGAACTGATCCGGATGCTCATAGAACCGGCGCGAAATTTTCTCATAGGCCGGGTCGAAGCGCAGCGACAGATCCGTGGTCAGCATGGTCGGAACATGCTTCTTCGACGGGTCGTACGCGTCCGGAATGTCGGCCGCCGCGCCCTTCGCCTTCCACTGCTTCGCACCCGCCGGACTCTTGGTCAGCTCCCATTCGTACTTGAACAGGTTGTCGAAGAAGTGGTTGCTCCACCTGGTCGGGGTCTGGGTCCAGGTGACCTCGGGACCGCCGGTGATCGCGTCCGCGCCGACGCCGGTGCCGAACTTGCTCTTCCAGCCGAGACCCTGATCCTCGATGGCGCCGCCTTCCGGCTCCGGCCCGATCAGCGAGGGATCGCCCGCGCCGTGGGTCTTGCCGAAGGTGTGGCCGCCGGCGATCAGCGCAACGGTCTCCTCGTCGTTCATCGCCATGCGGAAGAACGTCTCGCGGATGTCCTTCGCGGCGGCGACCGGGTCCGGATTGCCGTTCGGGCCTTCCGGATTGACGTAGATCAGGCCCATCTGCACCGCGCCGAGCGGCTCGGAGAGCTGGCGCTCGCCGCTATAGCGCTCGTCGCCGAGCCAGGTGCCTTCCGGACCCCAGTACAGCTCTTCCGGCTCCCACACGTCAGCGCGGCCACCGGCAAAACCGAACGTCTTGAAGCCCATCGATTCGAGCGCGACGTTGCCGGCGAGGACCATCAGGTCGGCCCAGGAGATCTTGCGGCCGTATTTCTGCTTGATCGGCCACAGCAGCCGGCGCGCCTTGTCGAGGTTGGCGTTGTCGGGCCAGCTGTTGAGCGGGGCGAACCGCTGCTGACCGGCACCGGCGCCGCCGCGGCCATCGGTGATGCGATAGGTGCCCGCCGAGTGCCAGGCCATGCGGATCATCAGGCCGCCGTAATGGCCGAAGTCGGCCGGCCACCATTCCTGCGACGTCGTCATCAGGGCCGTGAGGTCCTTGATCACGGCATTGAGATCGAGGCTCTTGAATTCCTTGGCGTAGTCGAAACCCTTGCCCATCGGGTCCGACAGGTTGGAGTTCCGATGCAGCACCTGAACGTCGAGCGTCTCCGGCCACCAGTCACGATTCGTGTGCCCGCGAGGCCCGCCCGTGAATGGGCATTTGCCCGCGCCTTCGTCGGTTTTTGCGTCCATGTTTCTTCTCCGAGGTGATGGATTCTGGAATGTGCTGGAGCTCTTCCAGGAACGATTCTACGCGCCCCAATCCATCAGGTGAAATTGACTTTAGTGATCGCGGCAATAAGATAATCTGATGATAAATGTCACACTCCGGCAACTGAGGTATTTCGATGCGCTGGCCCAGCACGGGCATTTCGGGCGCGCCGCGGATGCCTGCGCGGTGTCGCAGCCGGCACTGTCGATGCAGATCCGCGAGTTGGAACGCGCGGTCGGCGGCGTGCTGATCGAACGCAATGCCCGACAGGTTACCTTGACGACATTCGGCGAGGATGTTCTGCACCGTGTGCGCGACATCCTGCGCTCGGTCGACGAACTTGGCGACTTCGCCCGCGCCTCGCGCGACAAGCTCGCCGGCCGCCTGCGCGTCGGCATGATCCCGACCATTGCGCCATATCTGCTGCCGAGGGTGATCGAGACGCTGGCGCGGCTGCATCCCGAGCTCGACATTCATGTCCGCGAGACGCTGACGCCGAAGCTGATCAAGGAAGTCGCCGAGGGCCGGCTCGACACCGCGATCGTGGCGCTGCCGGTGCATGAACCGTCGCTGACCGAGGTCGCGCTGTTCTCCGAGAATTTCCTGCTGGTGCGACCGGGCGAGGACGCCAAGACGCCGGTGCCGAGCGCCGAGATGCTGCGCGAGATGCGACTTCTGCTGCTCGAGGAAGGCCACTGCTTCCGCGACCAGGCGCTGTCGTTCTGCAACATGCAGTCCTCGCCGCCGCGCGAGGTGCTGGATGCGAGCTCGCTGTCGACCCTGGTGCAGATGGTCGGCGCCGGCATCGGCGTCACCTTGATTCCCGAGATGGCGGTGACGGTGGAGACGCGCTCGGCGCCGGTCACGGTCTCGCGCTTCAAGAATCCGCAGCCCTCGCGCACCATCGGCATGGTCTGGCGCAAGACCTCACCGCTCGCTTCGCAGCTCCAGCAAATCGCCGAAGTGGTGAGCCTTGCCGCGCGGGAATTGCGTGCGCCGAAGGCGGCTGGGGTGAAGGACACGAAGCGCGCGTGGCGGCGGAACGTGGCGTGATTGCTTCGGTGGTGCGGCGGAGACGATGCCGTCCGCGCTTGACGCACTCGCCGCGCTACACTTGCAGCTGTGGTCCCTGCTGTCGCATCCTTCGCAGGGACAGACGACAGCGAATATGATGCACGGTCGTGCATCATCGTCCGGATTCTTGCGGCGAATGACGAGATGTGGCAGCGACCTACTGCCCCAGATACCTCTTCATCTCGGCAATCAATCCGTCGCGCAGCTCGGGGCGCTTGAGGCCGAAGGCGATGTTGGCGCGGAGGAAGCCGGGCTTGGAGCCGCAATCGTGGCGCTCGCCCTCGAACTCGACGCCGTAGAACTTCTGCGTCTTGGCGAGACCGATCATCGCGTCGGTGAGTTGGATCTCGCCGCCGGCGCCGCGCTCCTGCGTGGCCAGGATGTCGAAAATCTCCGGCTGCAGGATGTAGCGGCCGGTGATCGACAGGTTCGACGGCGCGGTGCCCTTCGGCGGCTTCTCGACCATGCCGTCGACCTCGAAGATGTTGCCGGTGCGCTTGCCGACGCCGCAGATGCCGTATTGATGAGTGAGCTCATCGGGCACCGCCTCTACCGCGAGCACGTTTGATTTCTCGCCGAGCTTGTTGGCGGCGTCGATCATCTGCTTCAGGCAGCCCGGCGTGTTCAGCACCAGTTCGTCCGGCAGCACCACCGCGAACGGTTCGTTGCCGACGATGTCGCGCGCGCACCACACCGCATGGCCGAGCCCGAGCGGCGATTGCTGCCGCGTGAAGCTCATCGCGCCGGCCTCCGGCTGGTTCTGCGCCAGGATCTCCTGCTCGGTCTTCTTGCCGCGTTGCGCGAGCGTGGTGTCGAGCTCGAACATGCGGTCGAAGTGATCCTCGATGACGCCCTTGTTGCGACCGGTGACGAACACGAAGTGCTCGATGCCGGCCTCGCGGGCCTCATCGACCACGTACTGGATCAACGGCTTGTCGACGATCGTCAGCATCTCCTTCGGCATCGCCTTGGTGGCGGGCAGCACGCGGGTGCCGAGACCGGCGACGGGAAATACGGCTTTGCGGATCTTCATGGGATTATCGGAAGCCTTGAAAACGGGTGGGACGGCGGCGCGAATTCTAATCGCTTCTTGGTACCCGTTTTGCAGCCGAGAACAAAGGCGGATGTGTGATGCGCACGAATCCGTCTTATTCCACCCATGCGTATGGTTTATCGCGGCATCCCGACGGCCCGCGCATTGGCGCGCAACGACGCCGACGTGCCGACAGACGCAGCCGCCGTGACAGGTGATGCGATCCAGCGGCGATATTTGCGGGTGAGCGACGCCGTGCGCAATTGCCCGAGAACCAACGCCTTCAGCGGCGAAACGTTCGGATTGGCCGTGCGGCCCCGGCTCAACCGCCGCAGCTGGAATTTCACGACTGCCATGGCGGCAAGCGACGCCATCGGCTTGCTCTTCCAGCGGATGGGCGCGACTTCTGGCCGCAGATCTTCGCCGCGGCGCCAGACATCCGGCAGATCCGGCCTGATCGCAAGCGCGGTGGCGATACCCGCAATGGCGACGCCGCTGTCGAGCACCTGCTGCACGACGCCGATGCGGCGAATGCCGCCGGTGACCATCACCGGCATCCTTGCGACCCCCGCGATATCGCGCGCGAAATCGAGGAAATAGGCCTCGCGCGCCAGCGTGCGGCCGTCGCGCGCATCGCCTTGCATCGCCGGCGCCTCATAGCTGCCGCCCGACAGTTCCACCAGATCGACCCGCAGCTCGTTCAGCATCTCGACGACGGTCCTCGCATCAGCTGCATCGAAGCCGCCGCGCTGGAAATCGGCCGAGTTCAGTTTGACCGCGATCGAGAAACCCGGCGACACCGCGGCGCGGACCGCCTTGACGGTCTCGATCAAAAGACGCGCCCGATTTTGCAACGAGCCGCCCCAGCGGTCGGTGCGCCGGTTGCTCAAGGGCGACAGGAACTGGCTGATCAGATAGCCGTGCGCGGCATGGATCTGCACGCCGGAGAAACCGGCCTGCTCGGCGAGTTTCGCTGATGTGACGAAGCGCGCGATCACCTCGTCGATGTCGTGCTCGGTCATCGCTTTGGGCATCGCAAACAGGTTCGAATGCTTGCCGAGATCGAGCGCCACCGCCGACGGCGCCAGGGTCGGCTGGCCCATGTTCTTCATCATCTGGCGGCCCGGATGGCTGAGCTGCAGCCAGATTTGCGCACCCCTGGCCCGGCCGATCTGCGCCCAGTTGCGGAACGCTTCGAGCGGCGTGCCGTCTTCCAGCACGACGCCGCCCGGTCCGGTCATGGCGCGGCGATCGATCATGACATTGCCCGTTATGATGAGGCCGGCGCCGCCGTCTGCCCAGGCCTGATAGAGGCGCAGCAGCTCGGCCGACGGGAGATGCGCGGCGTCAGCCATGTTCTCCTCCATCGCCGCCTTGGCGATGCGGTTGGGAACGCTGGTTCCGTTGGGCAAAGTCAGGGAATCGAACGGCGACATGAACAGGTTCCCTATTGAGTTCCTTGTTGATCCGGGGCGCACCCTAACCTTAAAGTGAACTTCAAGGTCAAGGCGGCAAGGAGCAGCGCAGTGAAGGTCGGGGAACTGGCTCGGGAGTCCGGTCTGGCGCCGTCGCGCATCCGCTTCTATGAGCGAGAGGGCCTGATCGGATCGATCGATCGCGGCCCGAATGGCTACCGGCAGTATTCGCGCGGAACCAGGCAGCTCCTCGAAATCATCGTGATGGCCCAGCAGGCCGGATTTTCGCTCGGCGAGATCCGAAACCTGCTGCCGCCGCACGGCAAGGGGGATTGGAGCAAGGACAAACTGGTGGCCGCGCTCAAGACCAAGGTGATCGAGGTTGCAGCCCTGCAGCGCCGGCTATCTGAAACCCAGGCCGGGCTCGAGGCCGTGATCGCCCGGATCGAAGCCAGGCCACCGGGCGGCGACTGCTTCGAGAACGCCGAAGCTGTTCTGGCCGACCTCAGGGATCAGGTGAAAGCGGGCTGATGCGCCGGACAATTTGTCCCCGTCAAAACCGTCGCGCGCGATTTCGCCACGCCCCAAATGCTGCGCTTTGTTAAGCTATTGGAAACCGTGACGGGGCCTTCTGAGCCGGCACGATTTTGACAGGCACACGACACATGCGCGCGTTGGGAACATCACGGACCAGGTTATTCGGCGCCAGCATGGTCGCGCTGGCCCTGCTGCTGCCGGGCAGCACGCAAGCCCAATCGGCCGGCAACGGCCTGACCAATTTGATCGACAGCATCTTCTCCCCGAACGCCGCGACGCCGCCGCAGGCCGCGACCGGACAGGACGGCGCAGCGCCGCCCTGGAGCGGCGAAGACGGCGCTTCCGGCCATCCCTTGATGACGGCAGCCGCGATCCGCCAGGCCGCATCCGACTTCCCGAACTGCGTCGCAGCGATGTGGCCGGATGCCGCGCGGCGCAACATCACCCAGCAGAATTTCGAGCGCTTCACCGCGGGCCTGCAGCCCGACCTGCGCATCATGGATCTGCTGGATTCGCAGCCGGAATTCACCAAGGCGATCTGGGACTATCTCGACATCCTCGTCAGCGACACCAGGCTCGCCAAGGGCCGCGAGATCCTTGCGAAGTACAAGCCGCAGTTCGACGCGACCGAGAAGGCCTATGGCGTCGATCGCTACATCATCGCGGCGATCTGGGGGATCGAGTCGAACTACTCGACCCAGATGGGTGATCGCAGCGTGGTGCAGTCGACCGCGACGCTCGCCTGCATCGGCCGCCGCCAGGCCTATTTCAAGGACGAATTCCTGTCGGCGCTGGAGATCCTCAACCGGGGCGATTTGCGGCCGGAACAGATGCGCGGCTCCTGGGCCGGCGCCTTCGGCCCGACCCAGTTCATGCCGACCGCGTTCAAGCGCTACGCCGTCGACGGCGATGGCGACGGCCGCCGCGATGTCGTCGACGATCCGAGCGATCTGATCGCCTCGACCGCCAACAATCTGAAGAAGGATGGCTGGCAGACCGGCGCGAGCTGGGGCTACGAGGTGGTGCTGCCGCAGGGCCTGAACTACATGCTGGCCGACCGGGCCAAGGCGATGCCGCTGTCGCAATGGGAGCAACTCGGCGTCAAGCGGCCCAATGGCCAGGCGTTCCCGCGGCCATCCGACAAGGCCTATCTGCTGGCGCCGGCCGGCGCCGAGGGTCCGGGCTTCCTTATGCTGCAGAATTTCCGGGTGATCATGAAGTACAACCCGGCCGAGGCCTACGCGCTCGCGATCGGCCATTTCGCCGATCGCCTGCGCGGCGGCCAGCCCTTCGTGCAGCCCTGGCCGCGCCAGGAACGGGTGCTGTCGCGCGCCGAACGGCTGGAACTGCAGCAGCTGCTCGCCCAGCGCGGCTTCTACAAGGGCACCCCCGACGGCCAGTTCGGCGGCCAGACGCGCGAAGCGCTGCGCGGCTTCCAGGTGTCCATCGGGGCGCCGGCCGATGGTTTTGCCACTGCAGAGGTGCTGGAGCGACTCCGCGGGCGATAGGGCTAAGGCCACAACCCCCGTTCTCCTCTCCCGCAAGCGCGAGAGAGGGTGTAGTTCCGTCGCCGCGACATTCGGGCCCCTCCCCCAAAACTAACCACGAAATCCGATATTTGCCGCTTGCCTTGACGGCGGCGGGAAGCACCCGATTTATGGTGGAAAAGCTGCCCGCTTGCGGCCCGATTCCGCTAATATGCTCACGTACTTCCTGATCATTGCGACGAACTCGATGGCGAAGCCGAGATCCTTTCTGCGCCTATTCACCGAAGCCGGCCCGCTGGTCGCGCTGACGGTGGCGCTCGCGCTGTTGATCGGCATTGCCGAGCCTGCCTCGGCGCAGTTCTTCGGTTTCCCCGGCTTCGGCGGCGGACCACCGCAACCGCAGCGCCGTGCGCCGCCGCAGCATGGCGGTGGTGGCGGCTGGTTCGGCGGCGATTTCTTCGCGCCGTTCCAACAGCAGCCGCAATCATCGCAGCCGCAGCGGCCGCGCGAGGATTTCTCCCGGGCGCCGCCGCCGGCCAAGCGCGAAGCCGCCGCCGAGCGCAACGTGCTGGTGATCGGCGACGCGATGGCCGACTGGCTCGCCTATGGCCTGGAAGATGCCTATTCCGACCAGCCCGACATGGGCGTGATCCGCAAGCACAAGACGGTCTCCGGCCTGATCCGCTATCAGCCCAAGGGCGACCCGGCGGATTGGGCTGCGGCCGCCAAGGGCATTCTCGCCACCGAGAACCCCGACGCCATCGTCGTGATGCTCGGCCTCAATGACCGCACCGCGATCCGCGAACCGGTCGCGGAGAAGAAGGTCGACAAGAAGGACGACAAAAAGGACGCGCGCGGCAAGCCCGACGCAAAGCCGGGCGACAAGCCCGATACCGCCGCCAAGATTGACGGCAAGACGGATGGCAAGACCGATAGCAAGGCCGACAACAAGCCGGCCGATGCCGAGCCGCCGGCCGACGACGCCGACACCGACTCGCAGGCCGCGCCGGAAAAGACCGCGCGCTCGCCCAACGGCCTCTATGATTTCCGCGACGACCGTTGGGTCGAGCTCTATGGCAAGAAAATCGAGGAGCTGATCAACGTGCTGAAGAGCAAGGGCGTACCGGTGCTGTGGGTCGGCCTGCCCGCGATCCGCGGCCAGAAGGGCACGTCGGACATGCTGTTCCTCGACGCGCTCTATCGCGATGGCGCCGGCAAGGCCGGCATCACCTATGTCGACGTCTGGGACGGCTTCGTCGACGAAGCCGGCCGCTTCATGCCGAAGGGCCCGGACTTCGAAGGCCAGCCGCGCAAGCTGCGCTCCGATGACGGCGTGTTCTTCACCAAGGCCGGCGCGCGCAAGCTCGCGCATTATGTCGAGCGCGAGGTGACCCGCCTGCTCGCGGTGCGCTCAGGCCCGATCGCGCTGCCGAGCGAACCGGCAACGCCCGAGACCAGCACCGAGCCCGGCAAGCCCGCGCCACGGCCGCTGGCCGGCCCCGTGCTGCCGCTGGTCGCCTCCACGGTCGGCACCGATCAATTGCTCGGCGGCCCCGGCTCGCGGCCCGCCGCGGTCGACGCGCTCGCCGCACGCACGCTGGTGAAGGGCGAGGCCCTGGCCCCGCCGGCCGGCCGCGCCGATGATTTCGCCTGGCCGCGCCGCGAGATCGGCCGCGAGCAGGCCAAGGGCGACGTGCCGGTTGCCGCGGCCACGCCCGCCGCGCCGGCGGCGGGGAGCCCTGCCAATCCGCCACCTTCGACCACGGCGATCGCGCCCGACGGCTCGATCATCACCGCGCCGAAGCCGCCACGGCGGGTGCTCCGTCCGGCCCAGGCCCAACCGCAGCAGCAACCGCAGACACAGCCCTGGCTGCGTGACTTCTTCGGCTTCGGCGCGCCGCAGCAGCGCCCGCTGGTCACCCCGCCGCGCCCGCCGCGGCCGCCCGGCAATATCGGACAGCGGGCCGCAGGGCCGGGGAATCCCTGGCAGTAGGGATTTCTGCCAAGCTCCGCCGAACGACGAAGCCCGCAGGATCCATCCACGTCATTGCGAGGAGCAAAGCGACGAAGCAATCCACCCATCCACGCGTGCGGGTCGATGGATTGCTTCGCTACGCTCGCAATGACGGTTGGTGAGACTCACCCGTAGTACCGCCAGCGTGACGGCGCGCGGCGCGGCTGGCGCGTCATCAACAGCGCCAGCGCAAAGCCGATGCCACCGGCGATCAAGAGCGATCCGAGCGGATTTTCTTGCACCGTTTGCGCCATTGCCTTCTGTCCGCTGCGAACGGTCTCGCCGCGATGTTCATAAGCATCCTTGGCATAGTTGACCGCGGTGTCGGCTGCGTCGCGCGCGGCATCCTTGGCCTGGCCGTAGAGATCCTGCACGGCGCCCGCGGCCTCGCGCGCGCGGCCCGAGGCTTGCGTCTGTGCATCGCCGGCCGCATCGCCGACGGCGCCTTCGGCCTTGCCTGCAAATTCCTTTGCCGTTCCGAAAATCCGATCCTTGTCCATCATGACTGCTCCCTGAAACTGTCAGGGAGCCAACCGCGGAACCTCGCGCGGGTTCCTAAAGGATCAACCCGCCATCGACGATGATGGTTTGTCCGACGACGTAGGACGCGAGCGGCGAGGCCAGGAAGAGCGCGGCGCCGGCCATGTCGGCGGGCGTGCCGAGACGCTTCAGCGGAATGCGCTCGAGCGCGCCTTCCAGCCGCTTTGGATTCGCCGTCGTCGCTTTGGTCATCTTGGTGTCGACAAGGCCTGGCGCGATGCCGTTGACGCGGATGCCGTTCTCGGCCCAGGCTTCGCCAAGCGTGCGGGTCAAGCCGACCGCGCCGGTCTTCGAAGCGTTGTAGGCCGGATTGCCCATCGTGGAATGATAGGCTGCGGTTGAGCTGACGATGATCAGCGATCCCCTGGCTGCGCTCAGCATCGGGTGGAATTTCGTGGCGCAGGCCATCAGGCTCATCAGATTGACTTCGATCACCCTGCGGAAGCCTTCCATCTGGAATTCCCCGCGGCGGTAAATCACCGCGCCCTGCGCCAGCACCAGCACGTCGAGCCGATCGAACGACGGCGTGAGGTTCTCGATCGCCTGCGGATCAGAGACATCGAGCTGCGCATAGGCAAGGCCGTCGAGATGCGAGCCCTCCGCGGAGGAATAGTCGCTCGCCTGCGCGCGGGTGCCGTACACGGCAACGTGCGCGCCCTTGGCGCGGAAGGCCTGCGCGATGCCGTTGCCGATGCCGCTGGAGCCGCCGACCACCAGGACCTGCTTGCCGCCGAAATCGAGTTCGTTCATCGCGTTCCTCTCTCGTGCTGTTTTCTTGATTGAGCATGATCCTTTTCGAAAAGCCAACGCAGAACTTGTGTTGACGCGCTGCACGCGTGCTGGATACGGATCAACGGTTTGACGTCTCTCTCGATCGGTGCCAGCGTCGTCGGTCTCGCAACACGCAAACAACAATAAGGGAGGTCCATAATGTCCGAATTCAAGCAGCTGAGCCGTTCGGTGAAGGGCCTCACCGTTCTCGTCACGGGAGCAGCCAGCGGCATGGGCCGCGCCACCGCGCGCGTGTTCGCCGATGAGGGCGCCAATGTCGCGGTCACCGACCTGACCGAAGACGGCACGCAGGCGGTGGCCAAGGAGATTTCCGCAAACGGCGGCTCGGCAAAGGCCTGGACGCTCGACGTCAGCGATCGCGACGCCATCACCCGTGTCGTCAACGATGTCGCCGCGCATTTCGGCGGGCTCGACATCATCGTCAACAATGCCGGCATCTCGGTGCGCGTGGCGATCGACGATCCTGGTTACGAGGACGCCTGGGCCAGGGGCATCGCCGTCATGCTGACGGCGCATCCGCGCATCATCCGCGCTGCACTGCCATACCTGCGCAAGTCGCGCTCGCCGCGCATCGTCAACATCGCCTCCACGGAAGCTCTGGGTGCAACAGGCCTGCACAGCCCCTACTCCGCGGCAAAGGGCGGCGTCACCAGCCTGACCCGCTCGCTCGCGGTGGAACTGGGGCGCGAAGGCATTACCGTGAACTGCATCTGCCCGGGCCCGATCCGCACAGGGATCACCGACCGCATCTCCGAGGAGCACAAGACGATCTACGCCAAGCGCCGTACCGCGCTCGGCCGCTATGGTGATCCCGAAGAGGTCGCGCACATGACGCTGAGCCTGTGCCTGCCCGCCGCATCGTTCCTGACCGGCGCCGTGATTCCCGTCGACGGCGGGTTGATGGCGCGGAATGCCTGACCCGCGTCCGGCCTCGAAGCGTTGACAGGCTGCGTCTCCGGAGTAGCCTTCGCGTCAAACGAAGCGGGACAACCGCCCGCGAGATACGGGGAGATACGCCAATGACTGTCCTGATCCGGCAGCTTCACAAGCACTTCGTCGGCGAGGTCTCCGGCGTCGATCTGCGCAAGCCGCTGACGAAGCAGGAAGCCATCGACATCGAGGCCGGCATGGACAAATACGCCGTGCTCGTCTTCCACGGCCAGGACATCACTGACGAGCAGCAGATGGCGTTCGCGCTGAACTTCGGCGAGCGCGAGAACGCGCGCGGCGGCACGGTGACCAAGAAGGAGGACTACCGCCTCTCCTCCGGGCTCAACGATGTCTCCAATCTCGGCAAGGACGGCAAGCCGCTGCCGAAGGATCACCGCACCCACCTGTTCAATCTCGGCAACTGCCTGTGGCACTCCGACAGTTCGTTCCGGCCGATCCCGGCGAAATTCTCGCTGCTGTCGGCACGCGTGGTCAACCCGAAAGGCGGCAACACCGAGTTCGCCGACATGCGCGCCGCCTACGACGCGCTCGACGACGAGACCAAGGCCGAGATCGAGGACATGATCTGCGAGCACTCGCTGATGTATTCGCGCGGCTCGCTCGGCTTCCTCGACTACACCGACGAGGAGAAAGAGATGTTCAAGCCGGTGCTGCAGCGCCTGGTGCGCACCCATCCGGCGCACGGCCGCAAGTCGCTGTACCTGTCCTCGCATGCCGGCGCCATCAGGGGGATGAGCATGCCGGAGGCGCGGCTCTTACTGCGCGATCTCACCGAGCATGCCACGCAGCCGGAATTCGTCTATGTGCACAAATGGACGGTGCATGACCTCGTGATGTGGGACAATCGCCAGACCGTGCACCGCGTCCGCCGCTACGACCAGTCGCAGCCCCGCGACATGCGCCGCGCCACGGTCGCCGGCACCCAGCCGACCGTGGCTCAGGAAGCGGCGGAGTAGCGCGGACACAATAGTAGCTGTCGTCCCGGCGAAGGCCTTGCGAAAGCAGGGACGACGTTTGGGAAGACGGCGTCGCGCGCTACGCGTGGCCGGCGTCGTTGGACAGCATGCCGGCCTCGATGCCGATCTTGCGCAGGGCGCGCGCGTATTTCTCGTCGACATCGGCGCCGAAAATCAGTTCCGGGTCGGCATCGCAATGCAGCCAGCCATTGTGCTGGATCTCGTTCTCGAGCTGGCCCGGCGCCCAGCCGGCATAGCCCAGCGCGAGGATCGCGTGCTTGGGACCGGCGCCCTTGGCGATCGCCTTCAAAATATCGACGGTCGCGGTGAGCGAGATGCCGTCGTCGATGTTCAGCGTCGCATCCTGAATGTAGAAGTCGCTCGAATGCAGCACGAAGCCGCGGCCGGTGTCGACCGGGCCGCCCTTCATCACCTTCATCATCTCGGCGTTTTCCGGCAGCTGGATCTGGTCCGACTTCTGGATGATGTCGAGTTGCACCAGCAGGCCGGGGAAATCGATGCTGCCGGCCGGGCGGTTGACGATGATGCCCATCGCCCCCTCGGAGGAATGCGCGCACATGTAGATCACGGAGCGTTCGAAGCGCGGGTCGTTCATGACAGGCATCGCGATCAGCATCTGGCCATCGAGATAGCCATCTTCGGTGGCATGGGGACCGACGGCCGCGCTTCCGCCGGCGGCGGTCTTGCGAGTCTTGCCTGTTTTGCCTTCAGGGCGCATCCACAAAGGCCTTTCCTGCTGATTTGGCATCCTGATATTGGGTCGCCGTTCTGTCAATCAACCTTCGGCCGCAGTGCGGCGATGCATCACAAGCAATTCAATGGTTTGCAACGAAAGTTGCAGGTAAAGACGTCTCATGACCGTCACAGTTCCCGTGCGTGCCGCATTTGCCGTTGCCGCCATGTTTTCCGTCGCATCCGTGGCAGCGGAGGCCCGCGCCGACGACGCCTCGCCGTGGCAGCAGGACACGCACTCGGCGGTCAGGCTGCTGGCGGGATCGCGCAGCGGCGCGGTGCTGCTCGGCGGCATCGCCTTCCAGTTGCAGGACGGCTGGAAAACCTACTGGCGCACGCCGGGCGATTCCGGTGTGCCGCCACGATTCGATTTCTCCAAGTCGGACAATGTCGATGCGGTCACGGTGATGTGGCCGGCACCGCGCCAGTTCGACGACGGCGCCGGCGGCACCTCGCTCGGCTACAAGCATCAGGTGGTGCTGCCGCTGCGCATCGTCGCCAAGAATCCCGACAAACCGCTGGTGCTGCGCGCCGACATCAACTACGCGGTGTGCGAGAAGCTGTGCGTGCCGGTGGAGGCGAAGGCCGAGCTCGCATTCGCTAGCGTCGCCTCGACCGAGGACGCCGCGCTGTCCGAAGCGCTCAACGCGGTGCCGAAGCCTGCCAATATCGGTGATCCCATCCCGTTCACGATCCGCGACGTCAAGCGCGACGGCAACAACGTGCTGGTCGATGTCACCGCGCCCGAGTCGAAAGACCTCAGCCTGTTCGTCGAGGGACCGACGCCCGACTGGGCGCTGCCCGTGCCGAAGCTCGTCGAGCACGCGCCGCCGGGTGTGAAGCGCTTCTCGTTCGAGCTCGACGGCCTGCCGCCGGGCGCCAAAGCGGACGGCGCCGCGCTGAAACTGACGTTGGTCGGCGGCGACAAAAGCTACGAATTCAACATCAATTTGAACTGACGCTGGCCTCTCCGATCGTCGTGCTGGCGAAAAGCCAGGACCCATACTCCGCGGCGGCTATTTGAGGCAGGCTGGCTAGGGACACAGCGTGCTCCCAAACAGACTTTTGTGGTTATGGGCCCAGGCTTTCGCCAGGACGAAGGGAACATCCGTCACCCAACCCAATCTTAACGTTTCGTTGATAGATCGGGGCCATTGCCGCCTTGCGGCGCTTTAGGAATTTTCCGCCTTGGCTGTGATGGAAACACAACCCGCAACCTCTGCGCCATCGGACCCGGCCGCACGCTTGCGCGACCTTGCCGCGCGCCTGCTCGGCGGCACCAAGGAGGCGTCGGTCACCAAGCGCCTCGCTGGCATGATCTTCGTCATCCGCGTCGTCAGCGCCGCCATCGCCTATCTCGCGCAGATCCTGCTGGCGCGCTGGATGAGCGGCTCGGACTACGGCATCTATGTCTATGTCTGGACCTGGGTATTGCTGCTCGGCAGCACGATGGACTTCGGCATCGCGCCGTCCTCCCAGAAGATCATTCCGGAATATCGTGCGCGCGGCGACCTCGCCGCGCTGCGCGGCTTCCTCTCCGGCGGCCGCTGGGTGGTGCTTGCCGCCTCCAGCACGGTGGCGTTGCTGCTCGCCGGCGTGATCCATTTCGCCTCGCCCTGGATCGATCCCAACGCGGTCGTGCCGCTCTATATCGGCTGCCTGACATTGCCGCCCTTCGTGGTCGCCAACACCCAGGACGGCATCTCGCGCGCGCATGACTGGATGCAGCTCGGCCTGATGCCGCAGTTCATCGTGCGGCAGGGGCTGATCATCGCGCTCACCGCCGGCGCGCTGGCGCTCGGCCTCAATCTCGGGGCGACGGCTGCGATGATCGCGAGTGCCGCAGCCGTGTACATCGCGGCGATCGGCCAGATGATCGTGCTGAACCGCCGCCTCAAGGCCCATCTCGGCGCGGGCGAGAAGACCTACGACGTCAGGGGCTGGTTCGCGATCTCGCTGCCGATCATGCTGGTCGAGAGCTTCTATCTCTTGCTTGGCTACACCGACGTGCTGATGTTGCAGCAATTCCGCTCCTCCGAGGAGGTCGGCATCTATTTCGCCGTGGTGAAGACGCTGGCGCTGGTGTCGTTCGTGCACTACGCGATGTCGGCGACGACGGCGCATCGGTTCGCCGAATACAACGCGCTCGGCGACAAGGAGCGGCTGTCGGCCTATGTCGCACACGCCATCAGCTGGACGTTCTGGCCCTCGCTGCTCGCGACCATCGCCCTGCTCGCATTCGGCAAGCCGCTGCTGTGGCTGTTCGGCCCGAAATTCGTCGACGGCTACGGTATCATGTTCGTTGCCGCGATCGGACTCGTGGTGCGCTCGGCGATCGGGCCGGTGGAGCGGCTGCTGAACATGCTCGGCCATCAGAGCATCTGCGCCACCGCCTATGCGGTGTCGTTTTTCATGAATGTCGGGCTCTGCATCGCGCTGGTGCCACGCTATGGCGGCATGGGCGCAGCCGCCTCGACCTCGCTGTCGCTGACCTTCGAGACCATCCTGCTGTTCGTCGTGGTGCGCTCGCGGCTCGGGCTGCACGTGCTGGCGTTCGGGAAACGGCGGTCGGCGCCGTAGCATTGCCGGGCCGGATGCCTGACCGCCCGCGGCGATCATCAGGTCGAAAGAAAAAGCCGGCCCTGATCCAATCAGGGCCGGCTTGTTCTTGGGCCGACAAATCCCGCCGGAAAACTACTCCGCGGTCCAGCCGCCGTCGATCGAGAGGTTGGCGCCGGTGATCTGCGCGGCATCGTCGCCGCACAGGAACAGCGCGAGGGCTGCGACCTGCTCGGAGGTGACGAACTCCTTGGTGGGTTGGGCGGCGAGCAGCACGTCCTTGATGACCTGCTCCTTGGTCATGTTGCGCGCCTTCATGGTCTCCGGAATCTGGTGCTCGACCAGCGGCGTCCAGACATAGCCAGGCGAGATGCAATTGCAGGTGATCTTGAACTGCGCGAGCTCGAGCGCCGCGGTCTTGGTAAGGCCGGCGATGCCGTGCTTGGCCGAGACATAGGCCGACTTGAACGGCGAGGCGACCAGCGAGTGCGCCGAGGCGGTGTTGATGATGCGGCCCCAGCCGCGCTTCTTCATGCCGGGCACCGCAGCGCGGATGCCGTAGAACGCCGACGACAGGTTGATCGCGATGATCGCTTCCCACTTCTCCGGCGGGAATTCCTCGATCGGCGACACGAACTGGATGCCGGCATTGTTGACGAGGATGTCGACCGAACCGAAGGTCTTCTCGCCGAGCGCGATCATGTCGGCGATCTCGGCCGGCTTGGTCATGTCGGCCGGCGAATGCACGGCCTTGACCTTGAAGTCGGTCTCGATGCCGGAACGCTCCTTCTCGATGTCCGCCGGCACGCCCATGCCGTTGAGCACGATATTGGCGCCGGCGCCGGCGAAGGCGCGCGCATACGCCAATCCGATGCCGCTGGTCGAGCCGGTCACAACGGCGGTCTTGCCTGTCAACGTACCCATTGTTCTTCGCTCCTATTTGCTTGCGGGGGGTGTGGGTTCATCCCCCGTGAGATCGTAAGTCACCATGGTTTCCCCGGACTGCGGGCGTTCTAGCCATTCTTTGTGACGCATCGACAAATGCACGTCGCGAACGCCCGCGCCCCAATGCTCGACCATCGCAACATGGGAGAAGTCGTAGTCCTTCGACGAGGACTCGTAATTCTTGCTCTTGTAGATCAGGTGAACCACCGTGACGGTGTTCTCCTTGGACGCCTTGCGCAGCAGTTCGACCGACGGATCGTTCTTCAGGTAATCGGGCAGCTTGCCGATCAGGTCGCGCACCGCCATGCGGGCGTTGTGGATCTGCCTGTTCTTGTCGGTGTTCATCCGCGTCCGGCTGGAATAGCGGATGTCCTTTTCGCGCTCGGCGGCCTCCAGCAGCGTCTCGGGCAACGGCCCGCGCGCGCTGAACAGGTCGACCTGGAAGATCAGGAGATCGCGGCTGGTCTCCTCATCGAGCACGAAGTCGAGCGGCGTGTTGGAGGCGATGCCGCCGTCCCAGTAATGCTCGCCCTCGATCACGACGGCGGGAAAGCCCGGCGGCAGCGCGCCCGATGCCATGATGTGTTCGGGGCCGATCCTCTTGCCGAGCTTCTTGAACTCGTAATTGTCGAAATAGCGGAAGTTGCCCGAGGTGACGCCGACCGCGCCGACCGACAGCCGCGTCTTCAGATCGTTGATGCGATCGAAGTCGACGAGACGCTCCAGCGTCTTCTTCAGCGGCGCGGTGTCGTAATAGCTCAGCGACTGCGAGCTGCCGGGCGGCCACAGCGGCGCCGGCGGAATCCGCGGCGTGAAAAACCCGGGCACGCCGAAGGTCGCGATGATGGCGGCAGAGGTCTCGTTGAACAGCGAGCGGGCGCGCTCATGTTTGGAGACCGGATTCCACGGCACCGGCGCCGACACCATCTCCCAGAATTCCTTCAGCCGCGGCACGCGCTGGTCCGGCTCGTTGCCGGCGATGATCGCGGCATTGATGGCGCCGATCGAGATGCCGGCGATCCATTCCGGCTCGAAGCCTGCATGGCAGAGCGCCTGGAAGGCGCCGGCCTGATAGGAGCCGAGCGCACCGCCGCCCTGGAGAACCAGCACCCGCTGCGCTTGCGCCGGCGTCGAGCCGGGCGCGGAATCCGAAGTATCCATTCGTAACCGTTCGGTTCAAATGACTTGAGGCCGCACCGTGGCGGCTGTTCGCAGCGGCGTCAATCAACGAGAAGCGGAAGGGAGTTCACGCGGAATTTATCGCGGGTCAGGTTGCCGCCAAAATGAGCGTCCAGAACACCTTGTATTTGGTATTCGGAGCATAGACGGCCGCGATGCCCATTTTTGTGACACCGCTCTTCAGCATATTGGCCTTGTGCGGCGGTGAATCGCGCCAGCCCGAAAAGGCTTCCGCCAGGGTGTGATAGCCGGCCGAGATGTTTTCGACCGCGACGGTTGCCGGGTAGCCCCCGGCCTCCAGCCGCTTGCCGAGCGGGGCCTTCACATCATGGTCCATCTTGTTGCGGGCCGCCATCGCCTGCGATTGCTGCTCGGCGAGCCTGGTCAGATCGGGATCGACCACGACGGTGCCGAGGCCATTGTTCTGGCGGTACTGCGAGAACATGATCGCAGCCGCCTGGCTGTCCAGCACGGCGCCGGGCTGCGCCATGTTGAGATACATGGCCGGTTCTTCCGGGATTTTGGTCTCTGTGCCGCAGCCGGCAAGCACCAGAAGCCCGAACAGGGCGACCGTCGTCCGTTTCACTACTGAAAACCCCCAAAAGTTGGCCCGCCGTTGTTGCATACCAACCGTGGCTGAATGGTGAACAGGGGCTAACTTTTGGCCATCAATAGCCACCGATCCCCAGGCTACGAGACTTTCAGGGGGGTGTTTGAAGCAGCGGTTGGGCGTTACCCCTGGGCGGCAAATATCCGGTAGCGGCGGGGCTGCAGCGAGACGATTTCGCCGGCCTGCAACTCGCGGTCGCGAGGGGCGTCGATCTCGATCACAGTCTTGCCCTCGCTGCCGGCGAGGGCCACCTCGGCGCGCTGGATCGGACCGAACGAGCGGACATGCCGGATGGCGCCTTCCAGGGCCCCGGTTCCCGCCGGACCGACCGCCATGTCGTGGCGGCGGACGAACAGCTTGGCCGCGCCGGACGCGGCGCCCAAGGCGGGAATGTTCAAGGGACGGCCGTCCAGCCGCACCGCGTCGCCGGCCACGTCGACCGGCAGCACGATGGATTCGCCGATGAAGCCGTGCACGAAGGCGGTCGCCGGATTGTCATAGACCTCGCCGGGCGAGCCGATCTGCTCGATCTTTCCCTTGTCCATCACCACGACGCGGTTGGCGACTTCGAGCGCCTCCTCCTGGTCGTGGGTGACGAAGATCGAGGTGACGTGGATCTCGTTGTGCAGCGAGCGCAGCCATTGCCGGAGCTCCTTGCGCACCTTGGCGTCGAGCGCGCCGAACGGCTCGTCGAGCAGCAGGATCCGCGGCTCGATCGCGAGCGCACGCGCCAGCGCGATGCGCTGCCGCTGGCCGCCGGACAATTGGCTGGGATAGCGGTTGGCGAGCCAATCGAGCTGCACCAGATCGAGCAGGTTCTTGACGCGGGCGCGGATCGTCGCCTCGTCCTTGCGGATCGCGCGCGGCTGCACGCGCAGGCCGAAGGCGACGTTCTCGAACACCGTCATGTGGCGGAACAAAGCATAGTGCTGAAACACGAATCCGACCTGGCGCTCGCTGGCGCCGCGCGAGAGCGCGTTCTCGCCGTCGATCGCGACCTCGCCGGCGTCGGGCCAGTCGAGCCCTGCGATGATCCGCAGCAGCGTCGTCTTGCCGGAGCCGGACGGGCCGAGCAGCGCCAACAGCTCGCCATCGGCGACCTTGAGATCGACATTGTCGAGCGCGGCGAAGCTGCCGAACCGCTTTACGATATTCTTGACTTCAATCGCCATCGGGCACCTCTGCCTCGTCGAGCCGCCGCTCGAGAACGGTCTTCGCCACCAGCGTGATCAGCGCCAGCATCGCCAGCAGCGATGCGATCGCGAACGACGCCACGAACTGATATTCGTTGTAGAGAATCTCGACCAGGAGCGGCATCGTGTTGGTCTCGCCGCGGATGTGGCCGGAGACGACGGACACCGCGCCGAACTCGCCCATCGCGCGCGCGTTGCAGAGCAGGACGCCGTAGAGCAGGCCCCATTTGATGTTGGGCAGCGTGACGCGGAAGAAGGTCTGCAGGCCGGAGGCGCCGAGCGAGATCGCCGCCTCCTCCTCCTGGGTGCCCTGCTCCTGCATCAGGGGGATCAGCGCGCGCGCCACGAACGGGAAAGTGACGAAGATCGTCGCCAGCGCGATACCGGGCACCGCGAACAGGATGTGGACGTTGTGCGCCTGCAGCCATGGACCGAAATAGCCCTGCGCGCCGAACAGCAGCACGAACACCAGGCCCGAGATCACCGGCGAGACCGAGAACGGCAGGTCGATCAGCGTGATCAGGAAGGTCTTGCCGGTGAATTCGAATTTCGAGATCGCCCAGGCCGCTACCACGCCGAACACCAGGTTGAGCATGACCGAGATCGCGGCGATCAAGAGCGTCAGCTTGATCGCCGCGAGCGCCTCGGGCTCGGCCAGCGCCGCGAAATAGGCGACGACGCCCTTCGATAACGCCGAGGCAAATACGACGACCAGCGGCAGCACCACGAAGACGCTGAGGAAGGCGATCGCGAGCGCGATGATGATGAGGCGGATCGGACCCGGCTCGGTGCGCGGATTGCGCCGCGCGGTGACCGGCTCGGCACGCGCGATATCGAGCCGCGGCGCAGGCGCTGCGACGCTGACATCGGTCGCGGGCGCGTAGGTCCTCAGCTGTGTGGTCGAGGTCGCCAATCCGGTCTGCATCGACATATCCTGAGACCTCAATGCACGGGGATGCGGGCTTGCGCCCAGCGCTGCAGGCGGTTGATCAGGAAGATGATCAGGAATGAGGCGACCAGCATCACGACTGCGATCGCGGTGGCATCGGCATAGCGGAATTCGGACAGCCGGATCACGATCAGGAGCGGCGCGATCTCGGACACGTTCGGCAGATTGCCGGCGATGAAGATCACGGAGCCGTATTCACCGATGGCGCGGGCGAAGGCGAGCGCAAATCCGGTGAGCAGCGCCGGGATCAGGCTCGGCAGGATGACGCGAAACACGGTGTGCCAGCGATTGGCCCCAAGGCTCGCCGCCGCCTCCTCGATCTCGGGATCGAGATCGATCAGCACCGGCTGCACCGTGCGCACCACGAAGGGAATGCCGATGAAGATCATCGCAATGAAGATGCCGATCGGCGTGAACGCGACCTTGATACCGAGCTCGGCAAGCGGCGCGCCGAGCCAGCCCTTCTGGGCGAACAGCTGCGTCAGCGCGACGCCGGCGACCGCCGTCGGGAGCGCGAACGGAATATCGACGATCGCATCGAACAGCCGCCGGCCCGGAAAGCGGTAGCGCACGAGCGCCCAGACGATGATGGTGCCCATCACCAGATTGACGCAGGCGGCCGCAAACGAAAGCCCAAACGAAATCTTCAGCGCGTTCAGGGTGCGGCGGCTGGTGACGATGCTCCAGAACTGATCGAGACTGAGCTCGAAGGTCTTGAGGAACAGCGCAGCCAGCGGAATCAGGATGATGACGGAGAGCCATGTCAGGGTCAGTCCCATGGTGAGACCGAACCCCGGCAGGGTGCTGCGCCTTGCAACCGCTGTGCTCACATATCCCCCTGTTCGACCCGGGCTAGATCACGCTCAGTTCTTGTAGATCTGATCGAAGATGCCGCCCTCGGCGAAGTGCTCCTTCTGCGCCTTGGTCCAACCACCGAAAACGTCGTCGATCGTGAAAAGTTCAACCTTGGCGAAGGATTTTTCGTACTCCTTGGCGATCTCCGGATCGCGTGGCCGGTAAGAATTGCGCGCGGCGATCTCCTGGCCTTCCTTGGTGTACCAGTATTTCAGATAAGCCTCGGCGACGGCGCGGGTACCCTTTTGATCGGCAACCTTATCGACGACGGCGACCGGCGGTTCGGCGAGGATCGACTGCGGCGGCGCCACGATCTCGAACTTGTCCGCGCCGAATTCGCGCAGCGCCAGGAAAGCTTCGTTCTCCCAGGCGAGCAGCACGTCGCCGACGCCGCGCTCGACGAAGGTCACGGTCGAGCCGCGCGCGCCGGTGTCGAGCACCGGGACGTTCTGGTAGAGGTCGGCGACGAACTTCTTCGCCTTGTCGGTCGAACCGAACTTCTTCTGCGCGTAGCCCCAGGCAGCCAGATAGTTCCAGCGCGCGCCACCCGAGGTCTTCGGGTTCGGCGTGATCACGGCAACGCCGGGCTTGATCAAATCATCCCAATCCTTGATCCCCTTGGGATTGCCCTTCCGGACCAGGAAGACGATGGTCGACGTGTAGGGCGAGGCGTTCAGCGGCAGCCGCTTCTGCCAATCAGCGGCGATCAGGCCCTTGGCTGCAATCGCGTCGATGTCGTAGGCCAGCGCCAGGGTGACGACATCGGCCTGCAAGCCGTCGATCACGCTGCGCGAGGACGCACCCGATCCGTTATGCGACTGTTTGATCTCGACGCTCTTGCCGGTTTCCTTCTGGTAGGCCGCGGCGAACGCCTTGTTGAAGTCGACATAGAGTTCGCGCGTCGGGTCGTAGGACACGTTCAGCAGCGAATAGTCGGCCGCAAAGGCCGAGCTCGCCCACAATAATCCCGCGACCAGCGGCAGCAAACGACGGATCATTTCGGTCTCCATTCAACCTGAGAATGTCAGGGAACAAACAAGACATAACTCACGGCGAAGTGGCTTTAAGTCAACGAAACCGGTTTTCTTTGTTTTCGGCGGCGCAGCGCGCTTGTGCTACGAAGCCGCTGCGCTGCGAAGGCTTTGTCGCGTCGCTCGATTGCGATGGATGATCATCGCGATCGAGCCCCTAGCGTCATGCCCTACGACATCTTCATTGTATGGATGCCGCATTCGGTCTTGGCGCGGCCGCGCCAGCGGCCGTCGCGCGCATCCTCGCCGGCTGCGGACCGGCTCGAGCAAGGCATACACCCGACCGACTGATATCCCGATGCGACAAGTGGATGCGACGGCAGTCCGCCGAGCGCGTAGATCGCCTCGATCTCCTCGCGCGAGACGTTGGCAAACGGATTGAATTTCAGCCTGACGCCGTCGTCCTCGACGACCGGAATATCGGCACGGGCACCGCCCTGGAAGCGCTTGCGGCCGTTGATCCAGCCGGCGAACGGCTTCAACGCGCGCGCCAAGGGCTCCACCTTGCGGATGCGGCAGCAGGCGTCGGGATCGCTGAACCACAGCTCGCGGTCCGGATCGAGACGCGACAGCGCCTCTTCGTCGGGCTTGATCGAGCGCACGTCGGTGAGGCCAAGCGTCTTGATCAGCGTGTCGCGATAGGCCAGCGTCTCCTCGAACAGCCAGCCGGTGTCGAGGAACACCACCGGGATCGCCGGATCGACATCCGCCATCACCTTGAGCAGCGCGGCGGACTCGGTGCCGAATGACGACACCAGCGCCAGCTTGTCGCGGCCGACCGTCTTCAATGCGGCGGCGATTATCTCGGCGGGCGATGCCTTGCGCAGCGCGCGATCGAGCGCATCGGCCGCTGGCAATGCGGCCGGCGCCACTGCGAGCTCTGGTGCAAGTGTGTTCACTGGCCGGCGCTCTCCGAGTGACGCAGCTGCATGCGGCGGTTGAGTGCGGTGACGCGGCCGTCGCCGGTCGGCTGGTAGAACACCGAATAGCGCTTCATGGTCGCGGCGAACGCATCGGCGTCGGCGTCCTTCTTCACCTCGAAGGCGTCGAAGCCGGCGCGCGTCATGAACACGAACTGGTCGCGCAGGATCTGCCCGGTGGCGCGCAGCTCGCCATCATAGCCATGGCGCTCGCGCAGCAGGCGCGTCTGGCTGTAGGCACGGCCGTCGCGGAAGGTCGGGAACACCAGCGCGACCGAGGCCAAACGATCGAGATGCGGCACCAGTTCGTCGAGGCTCCGGTTGTTCGGCCAGATCACGCCGACCTTGCCGGTGCGGCGCAGCAGCGCCTCGGGATCGGCGAGAAAGCGCTCGGCCGTCACCAGCACCGCGCCGTCGCCGGGCAGTTCGGCGCCGTCGGCGACGTGGACGAACAGGTCGGTCGTGATTCTTCCCTGCTTAACGAGTGGCATAGACCCGCTCCCTGATAGGCTCGACGCCCAGACGCTTCACCGTATCGACGAACAATTCCTCGGGACGGTCGCGCAGCGCGAGATAGGCTTCGACAATGTCTTCGATCACGTCGGCGACTTCCGCATAGGGAACGGCCGGGCCGATCAAGGTGCCCAACTGCGCGTTCTCGTCGGCGCGGCCGCCGATCGTGATCTGGTAGAACTCCTCGCCGTTCTTCTCGACGCCGAGAATGCCGATGTGGCCGACATGGTGATGGCCGCAGGCATTGATGCAGCCGGAGATGTTGATGTGCAGCCGACCGATCAGATCGGCGGTGTCGTGGTTGGCGAACCGGCGCGTCAGCTCCTGCGCGATCGGGATCGAGCGCGCATTGGCCAGCGAGCAGTAGTCCAGCCCCGGGCAGGCGATGATGTCGGTGACGAGGTTGACGTTCGGCGTCGCGAGGCCGAGGCGGTCGAGCGCCTTGAACAGGGCCGGCAGGTCGCGCTTGGCGACGTGCGGCAGCGCCAGGTTCTGCTCGTGACCGACGCGGATCTCGCCGAACGAATATTTGTCGGCGAGGTCGGCGACCGCATCCATCTGCTCGGCGGTGGCATCGCCGGGCGGACCGCCGACCGGCTTCAGCGACAGCGTCACGATCGAATAGCCCTGCACCTTGTGCGGCGACACCGAGTTCTTGCGCCAGCGCTCGAACAGCTTGTCATGCGCGGCCTGCTTCAGCTCGTCCGGCATGTGCGGCAGCTTTTCGTAAGCCGGATAGGAGAACCGCGAGCGCACCTCCTCGATGGCGGCGTGATCGAGCGTCAGCCCGACATCGCCCATCGCCTTCCACTCCTCCTCGACCTCCTTGGCGAACTTCTCGATGCCGAGCTCGTGCACCAGGATCTTGATACGTGCCTTGTAGATGTTGTCGCGGCGGCCGTACTGGTTGTAGACGCGCAGAATCGCCTCGATGTAGCTCAGGATATCGCGGCCGGGGACGAACGGCTTGATGGTTTTGGCGATGAACGGGGTGCGGCCGAGGCCGCCGCCGACCAGCACCTCGAAGCCGGTCTCGCCGTCGGCGTTCTTGTGCAGGCGAAGCCCGATGTCGTGGATCTTGATCGCGGCGCGGTCGTGCTCGGCAGCGGTGATCGCGATCTTGAACTTGCGCGGCAGGAACGAGAATTCCGGATGCAGCGTGGTGTGCTGGCGGATCAGCTCCGACCAGATCCGCGGATCCTCGATCTCGCCCGGCGCGACGCCGGCCCACTGGTCCGAGGTGACGTTGCGCATGTTGTTGCCGGAGGTCTGCATCGCGTGAATGCCGACCTCGGCGAGATCGGCCAGCGCATCCGGCAGCTCGGCGAGCTTGATCCAGTTGAACTGAATGTTCTGCCGCGTGGTGAAGTGGCCATAGCCGCGATCGTAGCGGCGCGCGACATGGGCGAGCCGGCGCAGCTGCTTCGACGACAGCGTGCCGTAGGGGATCGCGACGCGGAACATGTAGGCGTGCAGCTGCAAGTACACGCCGTTCTGCAGGCGCAGGATCTTGAATTCGTCCTCGGTGAGCTCGCCGGAGAGGCGGCGCTTCACCTGGTCGCGGAATTCCGAAACACGCTCGTTGATCAGCGTGCGGTCGAGTTCGTCATAAGCATACATGTTCGATAAGCCTTACGCCGGCGCGCCTTACGCGGGAACCTGGAGATCGATGGTGACGCCCTTGGCGCGGATGTGTTCGCGGAGGTTGCCCGGCTTGACCTTGCCGCCATCCTTGAGCTCGACCGGTGCGATATAGGGCCCGACCGCGCCGAGGTCGTCGGCGGTGGCCTCGGCCAAAAGCGCGCGGGCCTCGTCAGACGTCGTCACGATCGCGGAGTCGGAGAGTTCGGTGGACCAGCCGTGCTTGGCGGTTCGGTACACGACGGCACCATCCCAGGTCCGGTTGGCGGTCACCACCGAGGGGCCGGTGATCCTGATTTTCTTCTGTTCGAGCGGAGAGGTCATTCGGCAGCTTTCAGCAGTTCGGAGAACATCTGGTTGGAGAACAATTGGGTGACGTTGGATCGGCTCCACGGCGCGGAATGCGCGACCACGTCGCCGATGATGAGAACGGCGGGACCGCCATCGACCTGTTTGACCAGCTCGGGCAGCCGCGCCAGCGTGCCGACCGCCGCCTTGGCGTCCGGCCGCGTCACGCGCGCGAACACGCCGACCGGCGTCTCCGGCGAGCGGCCCGCGGCCAGCATGCCTTCACGGATCGCGGGCGCCGCCGTCATGCCCATGTAAACGACGACGGTCATCTTCTTGTCTGTCAGCACCGACCAGTCGACGACTTCGGCATCGCGCGCCTTGTGCGCGGTGAGGAAGGTGATGCGCAGGGCCTCGTGCCGGAAGGTCAGCGGCACCTCGAATTGCGCGGCCGCGCCGAGGCCGGCGGAGACGCCGGGAATGATGGAGTAGGCGACGCCGGCGTCGCGCAGCGCCTCGATTTCCTCGCCGCCGCGGCCAAAGATGAAGGGATCGCCGCCCTTCAGCCGCACCGCACGCTGACCCGACTGCGCGGCCTCGATCATCAGGCGGTTGATCGCGTCCTGGCCGATGCCGGGCTTGCCGACACGGCGGCCGACCGGAATCCGCGTCGCATCGCGCCGGATGCGGTCGAGAATTTCAGGTGACACCAATTCGTCATGGAACACGACGTCGGCGTCCTGCAGCGCGCGAAGCGCCTTCACGGTGAGCAGATCCGGGTCGCCGGGACCGGCGCCGACCAAGGTCACATGACCAACGGCCTTGCCTTCACGATCAGCGCCAGCGAATGCGGCGGGATCGCCGATCGCATTCAGGGCCTGCTCGGCCTCGTCCCTGCGGCCGGCCAGCACCAGCGCACCGACGGGGCCGTCGACGATGCGCTCCCAGAAGCGGCGGCGCAGCGGAAACTCTTCGATCCGCGCATGCATCGATTTGCGGAAGCGGCCGATGAAGCCGGCGAGATCGCCGATCCGCGCCGGCAGCACCGCCTCGATCTTCTCGCGGATGCGCCGCGCCACCACCGGCGACGTGCCGCCGGTGCCGACCGCGACCACGACATCGCCGCGATCGACGATCGCGGGCATGATGAAGGTGGAATGTACGAGGTCGTCCATCACGTTGACCGGCAGGCCGATCGCCTTGGCGCGCACCGACATCGCGATACCGATGTCGCCTGCGCCGGCGCAGAGCACGGCGATGACATCAGAGAGATCGGCTGTGAGCGGATCGCCCTCGGCGTGCTCGATGCGCGCGGCGTCCTCCGCCGCGATGCCCGCGAGTTCATGATTGCCGTCGGTGGCGTACCAGCGAACCGCGGCACCGGCAGCTGCGAGCAGCCGCAGCTTGGCGCGCACGAGCTCGCCCGCTCCAACGAGCAGCACCTTGCCGCTTTGCAGATCCAGAAACACCGGCAGATATCGCATCAGACACTCGCTTCCCCAATTTGGGGGTTGACTGAAATTATTTTCTATTTATCTCTCGATCAAGCCCGACAAAGAGAAAATTATTTCTTCTCTATTGCGGCGCAACTTTAGAATTTTCAACTCCACAGGCCAAGGCCAAGAGATGCATCTTCTCGACAACGAATCCGTCGCTGCCGGAACGCGGTCCGCAGCCCTTAGCAGTGCATCTTCCGTGCCGGGGATTCCCGCCCATCAGGCGCCCCCGTCCATGGATCATCTCGATGAGCTGGAGGCCCAGAGCATCTACATTCTGCGCGAGGCGTTCGCCCGGCTGAAGAAGCTCGCGCTGCTGTGGTCGCTCGGCAAAGACTCCAATGTCATGATCTGGCTGGCGCGCAAGGCGTTCTTCGGCCGCGTCCCGTTCCCGGCCATGCATGTCGACACCGGCAAGAAGTTTCCGGAAATGTATGAGTTCCGCGATCGCTTCGGCAAGGAATGGGATCTCGACCTGCGCGTCGAGCCCTGCCCGCCGATCGACAGCGTCGACCCGACCCTGCCGCCGGCGGCGCGCTCCGCGGCGCGCAAGACCGAGGGGCTGAAGCTCGCACTCAACAAGTATGGCTTTGACGGATTGATCGCCGGCATCCGCCGCGACGAGGAGGCGACGCGTGCCAAGGAGCGCGTGTTCTCACCGCGCGGCCTCGAAGGCGAATGGGACGTGCGCGACCAGCCGCCGGAATTCTGGGATCACTTCAACGCCTCGCCGCCGCAAGGCGCGCATCTGCGTATCCATCCGATCCTGCATTGGACCGAGGCCGACATCTGGGCCTACACCAAGCGCGAAGGCATTCCGATCATTCCGCTCTATCTCGCCAAGGACGGCAAGCGCTATCGCTCGCTGGGGGATCAGGACATCACCAATCCGGTGGCGTCGACCGCATCGAGCATCGACGAAATCCTGGCTGAACTCGAGAACACCAGGATTCCGGAGCGCGCCGGCCGCGCGCTCGACCACGAAACCGAGGATGCGTTCGAGCGGCTGCGTGTCGCCGGCTATCTCTGATCCCAGTCTGGCGTGAGTGCTCTGATGAATATGATTCTCCCCACCGCCTCGATCTCGGCAACTCCCAACGGCACCACGCGTCCCCAGGTGCGCATCGTCATCGTCGGCCATGTCGACCACGGCAAGTCCACCTTGGTGGGCCGCCTGCTGCATGAGACCGGCAGTCTGCCGGACGGCAAGCTGGAAATGCTGAAAGCGGTCAGCGCGCGGCGCGGCATGCCGTTCGAATGGTCGTTCCTGCTCGACGCGCTGCAGACCGAGCGCGACCAGGGCATCACCATCGACACCACGCAGATCCGTTTCCGCACCCGCTCGCGCGACGTCGTGCTGATCGACGCGCCCGGCCACGCGGAGTTTTTGCGCAACATGATCACAGGCGCTTCGCAGGCCGACGGCGCGGTGCTGATCATCGACGCGCTCGAAGGCGTCCGCTCGCAGACGCGCCGGCACGGCTACCTCCTGCATCTGCTCGGCGTGAAGCAGGTCGCGGTCGTCGTCAACAAGATGGACCGGGTCGATTTCAGCGCCGACCGTTTCAAGGAGATCAGCGCCGAGATTTCGTCGCATCTGATCGGTCTCGGCGTGACGCCGACCGCCGTGGTCCCGATTTCCGCGCGTGACGGTGACGGCGTTGCCGAACACACGCCGCGGATCGGATGGTACAAGGGACCGACCGTGGTCGAGGCGCTCGACGCGCTCGAGCCGGCAAGGCCGCTGGCGGAACTGCCGCTGCGTCTGCCGGTGCAGGCGATCTACAAGTTCGACGACCGCCGCATCGTGGCGGGCCGCGTCGAGTCCGGCAGCTTGAAGGCCGGCGACGAGATCGTCATCATGCCCACGGGCAAGATCGCCAGGATCAAGACGGTCGAGAGCTGGCCGGTGACACCGGTCGACGGCCCCCAGGGCGCCGGGCGCTCGATCGGCATCACGCTCGACCGCGAGCTGTTCCTCGAGCGCGGCGACATCATCGGACATAGCGGGCAAAGCCCGCGCGACACCCGCCGCATCCGCGCGCGGATCTTCTGGCTGCACGACAAGCCGCTGACCAGGGGCGAGCAGATCCTGATCCGGCTCGGCACCAAGGAAACCCGCGCCACCGTGGTCGCGATCGAAAAGGCGATCGATCCCGGCGCACTGTCCAACGAAGAGAACACCGCGATCGCGCGCAACCATGTCGGCGAGATCGACATCTCGCTGGCACAGCCGGTTGCGACCGATCCCTATACCGATAATCCACGCACTGGGCGCCTCGTGATCGAGGTCAACGGCCGCATCGCCGGCGGCGGCCTCGTGCTGTCGGTCGACGCCGGCCGGCCTGCGGTGCCGATCGACATCGTGCCGGTGGAATCCGCGCTGCGGCCGGACGAGCGCTCGGCGCGCTATCATCACAATGGCGCGGTGGTCTGGCTGACCGGCCTGCCCGGCTCGGGCAAGTCGACCCTGGCGCGGGCGCTGGAGCGGCGGCTGTTCAGCAATGGCGGCTCGCCCATTCTGCTCGACGGCGATACGCTGCGCGCGGGCCTCAACAATGATCTCGGGTTCTCGCCGCAGGATCGCAGCGAAAACATCCGCCGCCTCGCCGAGGTCGCGACCCATCTGGCGCGCAACGGCCATATCGCGATCGTCGCCGCGGTCTCGCCCTCGACCGCCGACCGCGCGGCGGCGCGCCGCATCGCCGACAGCGCGTTCCGCGAAATCTATGTCGCGACGCCTGCCGAGATCTGCGAGACCCGCGATCCCAAGGGTCATTACGCCAAGGCGCGCTCCGGCGGATTGCCGTCCTTCACCGGCATCACCAACGACTACCAGCCGCCGACCGGCAATGAACTGACCATCGACACCTCGAACCGCTCGGTCAGCGACGCCACCGACGAGATCGAGCGGATGCTGGCAGAGACCGGCATCCTGTTCGACGAAGTGTCCGACCTCGCGGCGAATATCTAACCTTGTTCAACTGTCGTCGTCCGGCTCGACCGGACGACCGAGTATTCCATAGACGCCGGTGCTCAAGCGGAAAGGCCGCGGCGCACTGGATGCCCCGCTTGAAGCGGGCATGACGGCGGTGTCAAAGGAATCGGTTCGGTTGCCTATTCCGCCGCGCGGCGGCTCCCGCCCGCGTTCCGCACCATCCCCGGCGATTGCCCGGTGATACGCTTGAACGCGCGGCTGAAGGCCGCCTGCGATGCATAGCCGAGCCGCTGCGCGATCACATCGATCGGCTGGCGCTCATGCTCGATCCATTGCGTCGCTAGGCGCATGCGCAGTTCGGCAAGGTAGCGCAGTGGCGATTGCCCGGTCATCGACTGGAAGCGTTCGGCGAACAGCGAGCGCGAGCAGCCCGCCTCCGCCGCCAGTTCAGCGACAGTCCAGTTGCGGCCGGGCGCGCGGTGCAGCGCGCCGATCGCGCGGCCGAGCCGTGGATCGCGCAAGGCCTCGAACCAGCCCATCGCGGTGTCGCCGCCGCATTCGACCCAGCCACGCACGATCGACGCGGCAAGAACGTCGGCGAGACGCGCCATCACGCCGACCGAGCCGGCCCGCGGCGTGCAGGTCTCGCGTTCCATCGCCTTCAGCATCGGTTCGATTTCCGGCTGGCGCACAAGCAACGTGTCGGCCCGCATCACCTCCGGCATCAGCGCGATCAGCGGGCGCATGCCGCCGAGATCGAAATTCATGCAGGCGCTGAAGACCAGGACCTGATCGTCCTGCGGGCATCCTTCCGGGCAGGCCGACGTCACATCGACATTGCCGCACAGCGTCTTGGTCTCGAAACTCTCGACGTCGCAACTCGGCTCATCCGGCCCCGAGACAAGATCATGCGCGCCGCCGCGTGGCAGGAAGATCGCATCACCGCAACCGAGCGGAAGCAACGTCGCGTCGGCGTAGCGCAGCAGTGCCGTGCCATGGGCAACGAAGTGGAATTGCGCCCGCCCGTACGGGGTTTCGAAGCGAAACCCGAACGGCGCTCGCGTCTCGACCCGACGATAGTGAACGCCCTCAAGCCGCATACCGAGCAGCAATTCGCTGACCAGGTCGATGGCGGCGTCAGTCGTATCGGCGGCGGACGATCTGGACGAACGATCAAACATTCGGGTGTTTATGGCATAGCTTGTCCAAAACCTCCAGCCTATGTCTGCGGCGGTGCAACATAGGATGGAAGTTTCGGTCAATGGATCAAGAAGTGGACCCCGCCCTGGCGCAGGCCGATGCCGTTGCGCTGATGCCGGGCGACGTCGCGCTCGGGGTTGCTGACAAGCCCGCCTGGGGCGCCGTCGTTGCCATGATGCTTGGAGTCACGGCACTGCTGACGGCGGAGTTCCTGCCGTCCGGCGTGCTGACGCCGATGGCGAGGGACCTCGGTGTCAGTCCGGGCCTTGCCGGCCAGGCGGTGACCGCGACCTCGCTCGCCGGTCTGGTCGGCGCGCTGTTCACGCCGAGACTGACGCGCAGCTTCAATCGCAAGCCGGTGCTGCTGAGCTTCTCGATTCTCCTCGTCATCTCCAACCTGCTGGTGGCGCTGGCGCCGAACATCACGTTCCTGCTGGCCGCGCGCATCGTACTCGGCCTCGCCATCGGCGGCTTCTGGGCGATGGCGGCGGCGACAACAATCCGGCTGGTGCCGCCATCGCTGGTTGCACGGGCGTTGTCGATCGTGATGAGCGGCATTCCCGCTGCGATGATCATCGCCGTTCCGCTCGGCAGCTATCTCGGCGAGGTCGCGAGCTGGCGCATCGTGTTCCTGCTCGCGACGGCATTGGGCGCAGCAGTGTTCGTCGTGCAGGCGCTTGCGTTGCCGCGTCTGGCGCCGAAGGGAGAAGCCGGGCTCGACACCCTGGTCGACATCCTGACACGGCCGGGGATCGGTGCCGGCATCCTGGCGGCAACCTTGGTGTTCACTGGACACTTCGGTTACTTCGGCTATATCCGGCCCTTCCTTGAAAGCGTGACCGGACTTGGCGCGGCCGGCGTCGCGGCAACGTTGCTGGCTTTCGGCGTCGCCAACTATGTCGGCTCCTTCGCCAGCGGGCTGATGGCCGAGCGCAATCTCAAGCTCACGCTGATCGCGATGCCGCTGGCGATCAGCGCGCTCGGCCTGCTGCTCTCGGTCTACGGCAAGGACGTCATTCCGGCGCTCGCGCTGGTCGCGCTGTGGGGCTTCGCCTTCAGCGGCGTGCCGGTCGCGACCACGACCTGGATCACCCGCATGGTGCCCGATGAAACCGAAAGCGGCACTGGACTGACCGTGGCCTCGATCTTTCTCGGCATCACCATGGGCGCAGCGGGCGGCGGCCTTGTGCTTGATGTGATGGGCGCGGCCGCCGTGTTCGTGGCGGGTGCCATTCCCTTGGTGCTCGCCGCATTGCTGATCGCCAGCAAGGTGCGGACCAGGGCGCCCTGAGCGGCACTCGGGGAAAGGGGCCTTCTCAGAGCCGTGGCTTTAAGGCTAAAAGGGCCGTGAACGCGGCCCTTTGGCGCGTTTTTTGCTGATTTCGCTCGAAAGCAGCGCCTAAACGCCCCATTTCTTTGAGAAAGCCCATCATGACTCGTGTCGATGCCCATGGATTGAAGATCGCCCCTGTCCTGTTCGATTTCATCGCCAAGGAGGCGACGCCGAAAACCGGGATCGCGCCGGACGCGTTCTGGGCAGGACTCGCCGCCATCATCCAGAAGCTCGGCCCGAAGAACCGCGAGCTGCTCGCGGTCCGCGACACCTTGCAGGCCAAGATCGACGACTGGCATCGCGCCAACAAGGGCAAGGCCTTCGACATCAACGCCTACACCGCGTTCCTCAAGGACATCGGCTACCTGCTGCCCGAGCCCGCGACCCACAAGGTCGAGACCGCCAATGTCGACGAGGAAATCGGCAAGATCTGCGGCCCGCAGCTCGTGGTGCCGCTGACCAACGCCCGCTACGCGCTGAACGCCGCCAACGCGCGCTGGGGTTCGCTGTACGACGCCTTCTACGGCACCGATGCGATCCCGCATGATCCGAGCGAGACTGGCCGTGGCTACAGCAAGGCTCGCGGCGACAAGGTGATCGCGAAGGCCAAGGCGTTCCTCGACGCCGCCGTGCCGCTCGCGACCGGAAGCCACACCGACGTGACCTCCTATGCCGTGATCGCGGGCCAGCTCTCGGTCAAGCTGAAGAGCGGCAATTCGACCGCGCTGAAGAACGCCGCCCAGTTCGCCGGCTATCTGGGCGATGCCGCCCAGCCCACCGCGATCCTGCTCGTCAACAACGGCATGCATGTCGAGGTCAAGATCGACCGCAGCCACGTCATCGGCAAGGACGATCCGGCCGGCGTCGCCGACATGATCCTGGAATCGGCGGTCTCCACCATTCTCGACATGGAGGACTCGGTCGCCGCGGTCGACGCCGAGGACAAGGTGCTGGTCTATCGCAACACGCTCGGCCTGATGAACGGCACGCTGTCGGCCGATTTCGAGAAGGGCGGCAAGACGCTGACCCGTTCGCTCAATCCCGACCGCGTCTACAAGAAGCCCGACGGCAGCGAGCTGAAGCTGCACGGCCGCAGCCTGCTGCTGATGCGCAATGTCGGCCACCACATGTTCACCGACGCGGTGCTCGACGCCAAGGGCGAGGAGATTCCCGAAGGTCTGCTCGACGCCGCGGTCGCCGGCCTGCTCGCGATCCACGACCTCAAGGGCAATTCCAAGGTCAGGAACAGCCGCACCGGCTCGGCCTATATCGTCAAGCCGAAGATGCACGGTCCCGACGAAGTGACGCTGACCTGCGACCTGTTCGCCGAAGTCGAGAAGATGCTCTCTCTGCCGGAGAACACGCTAAAGGTCGGCATCATGGACGAGGAGCGCCGCACCACGGTCAACCTCAAGGCCTGCATCCAGCGCGCCTCCAAGCGCATCATGTTCATCAACACCGGCTTCCTCGACCGCACCGGCGACGAGATCCACACCTCGATGGAAGCGGGTCCGATGATCCGCAAGAACGACATGAAGGCGCAGCCCTGGATCAAGGCCTATGAGGACTGGAACGTCGACAACGGCCTGATCGACGGCCTGCCCGGCCATGCCCAGATCGGCAAGGGCATGTGGGCCGCGCCCGACAAGATGGCCGACATGTTGGCGCAGAAGATCGGCCATCCGCAGGCCGGCGCCACCACCGCTTGGGTGCCGTCGCCGACCGCAGCCACGCTGCACGCCCTGCACTATCACCAGGTCAACGTGATCGCCCGCCAGCAGGAGCTCGCCAAAGGCGGGCCGCGCGCCAAGCTCGAAGACATCCTCACCATTCCGGTGTCGCAGTCGAACTGGGCGCCCGACGATGTGAAGCAGGAGATCGACAACAACTGCCAGGGCATCCTCGGCTACGTCGTGCGCTGGATCGACCAGGGTGTCGGCTGCTCCAAGGTGCCCGACATCCACGATGTCGGCCTGATGGAAGACCGCGCCACGCTGCGCATCTCGAGCCAGCATCTGGCGAACTGGCTGCATCAGGGCGTCATCACCCGGGATCAGGTGATGGAATCGCTGAAGCGCATGGCCGTCGTCGTCGACAAGCAGAACGCCGGCGATGCGCTCTACAAGCCGATGGCGCCTTCATTCGACGGCGTGGCCTTCAAGGCGGCCTGCGACCTGATCTTCGAGGGGCGCACCCAGCCAAACGGCTACACCGAATACATCCTCACCGCGCGCCGCCGCGAGGCCAAGGCTGCGGGTTGATCCGCGAGCGATCGCAACGATTGAGCAAAGCCCCGGCGCGAGCCGGGGCTTTTTTTGGCGCCGCGCCCGCCGTCGCAGGGGGCGGCCAACCAAAATATCGAAAACAACCCCATGCACAGTAGCCGGCGGGCCCGGCAACCTGCCTCGTCGAGCATATCAGCGGTAACATTATACTATTCCGAAATTGTGCAGCCTGTACGCGGGATGCGCCATTGGCGGCTCCGGGGGTGACGGCGTGATTGCTTTGCTTGCTCAGTGTCATCACCCGCGCAGGCGGGTGACCCAGTATTCCAAAGGCCGCAGTGCTTGAGCCGAAACGCCGCGGCTTACCGGATCGCCCGGTCCATGTGCGCAATTGCGTACAGGCCGGGCGATGACGGCGGTGCATCCACGTCATTGCGAGGAGCGAAGCGACGAAGCTAGAAAACCGCCAAATACTTCAGCAGCGAGACGATGCCGATGATGATGACCACGACGCGCGCGATCTGCTTGGCGCGGCCGTCGAGCGGCAACATGTTGATGAGATAAAGAACCAGAATAATGACAAGGAAAGTGACGAGTACGCCGACGAGCATGCGGGGCCCCCTGATGGCATCGGTGAATGTGCTGTTCGCAGTTTGCTAACGTGCGAAGGGAAGGTCGGTTCCTGATGACGGAACCGAGGCTGGCCGCCACTTGCGCAAGCGAGGCTATTCGCGCGCCAGCACAGGCGCGCGCTCATACCTGGCGCGGATGCGATCCGGCGCCGGCGTGAAGTTGAGCGACGCACCGCGGCGGTCGGGGCGGCCGACCGACATCAACCCGTCCTTGCCGGCGACGATGTCACCCTTGCGCAAGGTCGGATCGTCCTCGATTTTGACCGCGGCGAGCCCGACGGGGTCCTTGCCGTTGCAGGTGCAGCCCGAGACGATCTCGTCGCGATAACGGAATGCGTTCGGCAGCTCGGAATACGGCTTGCCGTCCTCGGTCGCGGCGTTGTCGATGTTGCCGCCATAGACCACTTCGGTCGCGCTCGCCGGGCAGAAGCTGTTGCAGCTCTCCGCCTTGCTCTGGTTGCCGGTCGCAGCCAGCGGGAAATAACGGCCGTCGCAGGTGCGCACGCAATAGGCCTGGCCGCCGTCATAGCGCGCGCGGCGTTCGGTCCGCGGCACCGGCGCCGGGCCATCATCGAACGGCACCCGGATGACCGGCGGGCGGCCCTGCATGAAGCCGCCGAACAATTGCGAGAAGAAATCCTGGGCTTGCGCCGCGGGCGCCAGCGAAAGTCCGAGCAATGCCGCCGCCCCGAACGCCAACCGCCTGGAATGTCGTTTCACCATCACCGACCTCGCGCCACAACACTCCTCAGTACAACGAGGCACCGGTCGGAATGTTCATCGCCTGACGACCGGACGGCAGCGTCATCACGGCGGGGCGCGGCTGCATCGGCGCGGGGCGGACAGAGATCTGCGTCGTACTCGGACCGAGCTCGCGGGCGGCGAGATGCGGCCCGTTCTTCGGCAGCACCACGACCTTGGTGCCGACATTGACGCGATTGAACAGGTCGGTGACGTCCTCATTGGTCAGGCGGATGCAGCCCGAGGAGACGAACTTGCCGATGGTCGAGGGATCGTTGGTGCCGTGGATGCGGTACTCGCTGGAGCCGAGATACATCGCGCGGGCGCCGAGCGGATTGCCCGGGCCGCCGGCCATGAAGCGCGGCAGATAGGGCTGGCGCTTGATCATCTCGGCCGGCGGATGCCAGTCCGGCCATTCCGCCTTGTTGCTGATGGTCTGGGTGCCAGCCCAGGTGAAGCCCTCGCGGCCGACGCCGACGCCGTAGCGGATCGCCCGGCCACCGCCGAGCACATAATAGAGCGCGGTGTTGCCGGTATCGATGATGATGGTGCCGGGCGCCTCCGACGTGTTGAGCGCGACGGTGGTGCGGCGCAGCCGCTCCGGCAGCGCGCCGTCCTCGGTGGCCGCGGCCGAAGGATCACTCATCACCTCGTCGGAGGGAAATCCGCCCGTCTGGGTCGACGCATAGCCCAGCGCGGAAGAGCGGACCTGGGCGCTGGCCGAATTGGCGACCATGAACGGCGTCGCCAAGAGGATGCTGGTGAAGGCAAGATTACGAGCAACGGTGCGCGCGGCGCGCGACGCAAGCCGGCGGCTGGAGAGAGACTGCTGTGTCATGTGCTGCCCCTGGACGGGATGCGCATCATGGTGATGCGATGCCAGACCAACGCACGTGACCGTCAGACAGTTCCGCTGCGAATCGTCGCGAAGTCGCGATTGTCAACCCGCCGGCCCTCACGAGAGCGCGATGGAACCATTGCCGGGGCGACGCCGTTGTCGTGCGCAGTTTGACGCAAATTCATTTGTCCCCATTCGGGAGGAGTCTTGTGCGCGCCTTTCCGGGTGAACGTAGGCTTGGCAACGCGCCCGAAGGCACGCCCCTCCCCGACAGCAAAGCCGAACTGCCGCCGGTGATCAGCCGCGCCGAGGTCACAGCCTTCGCGCTGGTCGCGCTGCTGGTGATCGTCGTGGTGGCGGTGCTTTATTTGGCGCGCGCGGTCTTCCTGCCGATCACCATGGCCTTCATCGTCGGCACCATGCTGTCGCCGGCGGCGAGCCTGCTCGAGCGCTACCGGATTCCGCGTGCGCTCGGCGCCGTGCTGATCGTGATTGCGGTCGGCGCCGCCGTCAGCTTCATGGTCGGGCTGATCGCCTCGCCGGTGATGCAATGGAGCTCGCGGCTGCCCGAACTCGGCGCGATTCTGAAGCAGAAGCTGCATGTGTTCGACCGGCCGCTCGCGCTGTGGCAGGAACTGCAGAGCATGGTCGGCGGCTCCGATACGCTGGCCGCGCTGCAGATGCCGAAATTCGAATGGGTGCAGCCGACGCTGGAATTCGTCTCACCGACCTTCGCCGAATTCCTGCTGTTCATCGCCACTCTGATCCTGTTCATCGCGAGCTGGACGGATCTGCGCCGCGCGCTGGTGATGACCTTCAGCGATCGCGCGGCGCGGCTGCGCACGCTGCGCATGCTCAACGAGATCGAGGTCCATCTCGGCAGTTATCTGCTGACGGTGACCATGATCAATGCCGGCGTCGGCATCGTCACCGGCGTGATCTGCGCGGCGACCGGCACGCCCAATCCGGCCGGGCTCGGCGCGCTCGCCGCGACGCTGAACTTCATTCCGATCATCGGTCCGATCGCGATGTTCGTGGTCCTGGTCGCGGTCGGCATCATTTCCGCGCCGACCATCGGCGCGGGGCTGATCGCACCGGCCTGCTTTGCGGTCGTGACCTTCATGGAAGGGCATTTCGTGACGCCGACGATCGTCGGCCGCCGGCTGTCGCTGAATGCGCTCGCGGTGTTTCTCGCGCTCGCATTCTGGACCTGGCTGTGGGGCCCGATGGGCGCCTTCCTGTCGTCGCCGCTGCTGATCGTGGCGCTGATCGTTAAAGAGCATTTGATACCTGTCAATTCGCCGCAGCTGCCTGAAGGCTAACAAAGCGTTTTCAAGCGAAGTGGGCACCGGTTCGCGTGAAGAAAACGCGTCGAACCACAAAGCCGGTTTCGTACCTGGAACCTTGAGCGGTGCGAAGCGTTTTTCTCCGAACACACACGTTTTCCGGGAGCTTTCGATGTCGAGCACGGACAGCACATTTGGGATCAAGAACATGACGGACAAAGCGACCTACGAACGCCTCGAAAAGGATGTCACTGCCGTGAAGAACGATATCGCAGCTCTCACCGAACAGATCACCGACGCGCTCAATTCGTTCGCCAACAACGCCGGCAAGCAGGCCCGCCGCCGCTACAAGGACGCGCGCGCCAACGCGGAAGAGGCGCTCGACGACGTGACCGAGCGCGGCAGCGCGATGATGGGCGCGGCACAGGAGGCTGCATCGTCGATCGAGGAAACGCTGGAAGAGGTGATCACGCAGCGGCCGCTGGCGACCGTCGGCCTGGCGCTCGGCCTCGGCTTTCTGATCGGTGTCACCTGGCGGCGCTAGGTCATGCGCAAACCACCGTTCCGGACGCGATGGCAGCGCTGGCACGCCGCCACCGCGTTCGTCGATGCGCTTTTCAGGGCAAGGTTCAAAGCAGGACTTTTCAGGGCAAGGTTGGTCAATGCTTCAGCGGCTGATCGATGACGTCAAGCAATCCATCGGCAGCGCGTTGCGGCTGACGTCGCTTGCGGCCGCCGCCGCGGTCGCGCTGCTCATCACCATCGCCTTCCTGTGCGCGGCCGCCTTCGTCTATGTGCTGCAGCACTACGGTGCGGTGGAAGCATGCCTGTCCGGCGCCGCGGTGTTCCTCGTCGTCACGCTGATCGTCATTGTCGTTTACACGGTGCGCAAGCGCGAGATGCAGAGGCGTGCCGAGAAGGCGGCCAAGGCCGCCAAATCCGCCGCGGCGACGATGCTCGCCAACCCCGCATTGATCGCCACCGGCCTGCAGATCGCCCGCGCCATCGGCGGCAAGCGGCTGATCCCGATCCTCGCGGTCGGCGGCCTCGCGCTCGGCCTGATGGCAAGCCGCAGCGCCGCCCGCGGCAGCGAGGAGGCGGAGGAAGAGGAATAGGAATAGCGTTTCTCCCTCGGGACGCGAAGCCAGCACCGCCCAACCGTCATCATCGCCCGGTTCAAGCCGGGCGACGACGTCGTGCAAGGGGTTCTCAGGTCACGCAGCGGCCGGGCTGCAGCAGCTTGGCCACTTCGGTCAGGACGCTGACCACCGGCTCGCAGGCCACCTTGCGAGTGTCGCCGGGCCGCGCCCGGGCGGGCGCTGCGGGACGATTGCGGGCTTCTTCCCGCGCCACGGGAACGCGGACCAGGACCGAAGTATCGGGAAGCCGATCGAGCTTAAGCGCGACGGTCCGGCTCGGCAGGGCGGCAATCGGAGCCACGGCACGATCCGTTTTGGCGGCGCGATTGACCGCGCTCTCCGGCGCCAATGCGGTGGTGACCTGCTGTCCGCCGATGAGATCGTGGCCGGACGCCAACTGAACCGCGCCAAGCGTCAGTGAAGCCGCCAACGCAGCGAAAATTCCTTTTTGAATCTTTGACATGGCAATGTCCCTCGCCCCACGGAAATTCCCTTTGGCGATCACGGACACAACGCGAACGAAACCTGTGGGGTTCTCGCGTCCAGCCATCACTTAACCGTGTACGAAAAAATTTTGGTTCGCACGGAACGAGTCGTGGGTCTGCGAGTCGTTACAACAGCCGGTTATTCCCCCTGCCCCATTGACCGGCGACGTAGGGCGCGACCGTGGTGATGCCGGTCGCGCCCTGCTCTTTTTCTGAGCGCCGCGAACGATGCGTCAGGCGGACTGTCCATCCTTCGCAAATTGAAGCTAGGCGTTGCAGGACCGCGGTCCGACCTCAGGCATCATCGCCCGATGGTGTGTCCTGGGATCGAACAACCGTCACTTCACGGCATGACGGGCAACGGCCGACGTGAAACTTGATTCCGGTTGTCTGGTCGTCGACGAGCATCAATTCGCTCAAGGCCTCGCCGCATTTGCAAGTGACCGTTTTCTTATCGGCAAAATACATCTGACGTCCTCCATAAGCCTGGAGATTTCATCTCGTCATTGGGGCGAACCCGCTTGCGCCGTGCTCGCCCCCTTAGCTTCCGCTCCTTCTCGGCATGTCGAACCCGGACAATCCGGATGATGGTCGTGGTGTCCGGCGCTTATCTCGAACCGGTCTTCCGCGGCTCCCCGGCTTCGCGCGCCTGCCGCTCGGCCTTGAGACGCTGGAAGTTGTCGTAGAACGCCTTCTCGTTGGCGCGATGCTCCTTCATCGCCTGCGACGCCTCTTGCTGACGCTGTGCGTCACGGACCTTGCGCTGCTCGGGAGTGAGATTCATGCGACCTCCAACTAAGTTCTTGAATCAACGTTGGATTCAATGCGCGAGGCCGGAAAAGGTTGCAGCGGGAAGGCCGGGTATCTATTTGCGCAGGCTCGCCCAGACGCCGCCGAGGATCAGCAAACCGCCAACCAGATGGATCAGCCTCGGCGGCTCGCCGAGGATGATCCAGGCCAACAGGGCGCTCGCGATCGGCGCGACATAAAGCACGAGCGACGTCCGCACCGAGCCGAACCTTGCGCCGAGCCAGGCGAAGCCGGCATAGGCGAGCAGGCCCGGAACGATGCCGGCGAAGACATAGGCCTCAAGCGCCCGGACGTTGAAAACCGCAGCCGGCGTCGCCCACATCTCCTGAAGTGCCGGCGGCAGCGAGCACAGCGCGCCGGCCGCCGCGAACAGGCTGACCCGCGCCAGCAGCGAGGCGCGCGGCGCGACGCGTGATTGCACGATCGTATAGCCGGACCAGCCGAGCATCGCGCACACCACCAAGAGGTCGCCCCAGGCCGCGCTCGACTGCGCCAGCGTTTCCAGATGGCCGCCGGAGACGATCAGCAGCGCGCCTGCAAGCGCCAACGCGGTGCCGAGCCATTGCAGCGGACCGATATGCTCGATGCCGAGCGCCGCCGAAATCAGCAGCACCATGATCGGCGACAGCGCGAAGATCAGCGCGATGTGGATCGCTGATGTGGTGATGCCGGCGATGTAGACCGGGCCGCCGCACAGGAACATGCCGAGGAAGCCTGCGGCGAGGATCGGCCAGAAATTCCGCGCCAGCGGGATCTTGCCGTCCCGGACTGCAGCGATCGCAAACGGCGCGAGGCCGATGGCGATGATGCTCCAGCGGAACAAGGCCAGCGAGAACGGCGGCACCGAGCCGGCAAGGCCGCGCGCCAGCACCTGGTTCGAGGCCTGCCCGACCGCGACCAGGATGAATCCGGTCAGCGCGACCGCGTCCTCCCAGCCTGAGGCCGGACGGCTGACGGGCGCCTTCGGCAACTCCGCATCCATGACACCGCCCCCTCAGCCGGTGCGCAGGGCACGCGCCCGCTATCGCTGCGCCGCCTCGCGCTCCATGTCGCGGCCGGTCATGTCCTCGCCCTGCATGTTGGCGTATTCGCGCGCCATCTCGCGCATCAGGAATTTGGCGGGGACGTCGTGATAGCTGCCGTGGTCGTTGACATACTGCATGTAGGCTCGCCCGGCGCCATCGAAGGGATGCAGCAGCGCGTCGGAATGGCCGTCGAAATCGAGCGGCTTGACGCCAAGCTTGGCGCACAGCGTGTCGTTGAAGGTCGGGGTCGCCTTGCGCCAGGCGCCGTCGACGAACACTTCGGTGAAGCCGTGCCAGCTGAACAGGTCGGAGCCCATGCTCTGGCGCAGCTTCTCGGTGGTGAGATGGTTGCGGACATCGGCGAAGCCGACCCGCGCCGGGATGCCGTGGACCCGGCAGGCCGCCGCATAAAGCGCCGCCTTGCCGACGCAATAGCCGTTGCCGGCGGCGAGCACGCTGGAGGCCCGGTAGCTCTCCGCCGAGCGCATGCTGACATAGGGGTTGTAGCGGATGCCGTCGCGCACCGCGGTGTAGAGCCGGCTCGCGATCTCGCGCGCACTGGCGCCGGCCGGGACGGCGGCGCGGGCGAACGCTTCGACGGCCGGATGATCGCTGTCGACATATTCGCCCGGGTCGGTGTAGAGGCGGCTGATCGTATCGGGGAGATGCTCGGTCATGGCGCAAGCTTAGCAAGCCATGGACGCAGTTCAATGCAGCACGTGCAGCCGCATTGCAGAGCTGCCGTTCCGTTCTCGCCGTTCAGTTCTTGAAGCGTTCGTCCAGTTGCGGCGGCCGGTAGCTGCGCCGCTTCGCCTTGAAATATTCGCGCGCGAAATGGATGCCGATCCCGATCAGGAACGGCGGGGCAAGCGCGGCAGCGATCATGAACACCGTGATCGACTTCGGCGTCAGGATGTCCAGCACCATCGACGCCAGCAGCCACAGCGTGGCAGCAATCACCGCGACGTCGACATGCTTCATTTCTCCGGTCTTCCCTTGGTCCCTGACCTCGCTCCGGGTTCCATCCTACCGGCTGCCCCCGCGCACGCCAAGGATTCCCGCAGTAAACGATACCTGCGCCCTTCACTTTTTGGAACGGCGCTCGCGCTGGCCACGTTGGTCGGAAGTGACCAGGCGAGGAGGCCGCGATGGGCAATTCCAGTGACATCCACAACGGCGCCGATCATCCCGCCAGCCAACACGGCGTCAATGACCCGGTCGGCGGGCTCGACGTGAAGCGGACGTTCGACGACAACCAGACGCCGCACGAGCGCGCGCAATGGGCCGCCGATGTCCGCGCCGAAGCCTTGCCCAGGCGTGGCGAGGCGTTTCTTCCCGAAGCGCTGCGGCGGCCGCCGACCGCACCGCTGAATCCGCGCACCGGCCGCCACCCCACCGATTAGCGTCTGGCGAGATGGTGTATCCGTTTGTCTGTTGACCAGTCATCCTCGCGCGGAGGCGAAGCCTTTGCCCGGGATGACGAAAAGCGGAGGCGCGTCGTTGACCATCGGGCCGCGGACGCCCGCCGAACAGGGAAGACCGGGAAGCTCCGCCATTCTGCGCCCTTCTCGTTCGCAGGGTCACGCAGCGGATCGGCAGTGGCGCATGCTCCTGCGGACGCTGTCGCGCCCGGTACGAGTCATCAGCCACGTGGCGGTTATCGGAGGACTCGATCCCCATCAGCATCCCCATCAACGCGGGGAAGGGGACGAGCGGCGCGACGGGCAAGGAGTCCCCGCGGCGCCGCTGTCGTCGTCACTCGCGCGTCGACAGCATCGCGTTCAGCTCGACCGCTGTGCGCAGCTGCTCGATCCGCGCGGCGATCTGATCGCGCTCGGCGCCGCTCGGCAACTCCGCGAGCTGGCTCTCGAGCCGCACCCGGTGCTCTTCGAGACGCTGTTCGAAGGTGTGGGGTTCAGACCGTTTCCGCTTTCGAATCGTCTTCTCCATCACTCGTCCTTGGCGGTTGCAGACCGGGACTATTGGCCCAGCGGTCCAGTTGGTCGATGACCCGTGCGTGGCTCGGACGCCGCGGCTTTGGGGCTTCCGGTTCCTCCGACAGCTTGCGGGGCAGCTTGACGTGGTTGGTCATGGCAGCACTCCCGCCAGACAACGGGATGGGCGCCGGATCGTTCCTCAATATTTTACGTAAGACATTGATATTGCTTGATAAATATACTCAATCGGCGTCTTTTTACAGGTTTGGGGAACCCGCTGCCACTTGGTTTGTTTAGCAAACTGCTCAACTAACTAATTCTTGGCGGTTTGCGATGAATGAGCTTCGCGCTGAACGTCTTCAAGTGATGCTTTCTCCCGACGAATTATCGGCCCTCGACGATTTCCGCTTCAAGCACCGCATGCCGACCCGCGCCGCGGCGGTCCGCGAACTGCTCAAGCTCGGTCTCGCTGGCACCGGTATCGATGCCGCAGCCGGAGTGAAATCCAGCGAGTACGGGGTGTTCGATCGAGGGCCCGAAGGGCACACACAGGAGGACGCGCCGAGCAAGTGACGGCGCGTTGCGCTGGTCCGACGGTTCAACCGGCGACGAACAGGTCCACGACCGCTTTCAGGGTGCAGACCACGAGTGCCGAGGTGAACATCGCCGTGCCGAGATCTACGAGATAAAGCAGCTGCGCCTTCTGCTCCGCATCAAGCCGCGCGATCGCCTTGCGCATGGCCAAGCTCCCTTTTCAGAAGAACGCGTCGCGTGAACGTCGGTTCCTTCGACCGGCAATTCACGCCCGCTGCAGCGCCAGCGTCACGCCGCCGAGTGTCAGCGCCATCGCGCCGATCTCACGCAGGCCGAGCGGCTCGCCGAGGATGATCGCGGCCGAAATCACCCCGATGACCGGCACCAACAGCATCCCCGTCGACGCCGATGTCGGCGGCAGCCGGCGCAGCGTCTCGAACCAGGTGAGATAGCAAATGCCCATCGGCATCAGCGTCATGTAGGCAAGACAGCCGAGGCCGAACGGCGTGATCGCGGCATAGTTCGGATGTTCGAACAGAACGCCGAGCAGCAGCATCACCAGACAGCCGATGCCGACCTGCCAGGCCACCACCGCAAGCGGCGGCATCGGCAGCGGCTTGCGGTTCAGCACGTTGCCGAGCGCAAACAGGGTGGCGCAGGCGAGCGCCAGCGCGATGCCGGTGAGCTTGTCGGCGCCGAACGCAAAACCGCCTCCGCCGAGCAGGAGCGCGACGCCGGCGACGCCGAGCACCAGCGCCGCCAGGTCCCGCAGCGTCGGGCGGCTGTGCAGTACCGGCCAGGCGAACAGCATCGCCCAGATCGGCATGGTGTAGGCGAGCAACGCCCCCTCGCCGACCGTGACGAATTTCATCGCGATGGTGCCAAAACCCATCCAGGCGAAGACATTGGTGAAGGAGGCGAACAGCAGCCGCGGGACCGCCTCGCACGGCACCGCGAGCGACTGGCCGCGCGCCAGCGCCAGCGTGGCGAGGATCACCGCGGCGCAGGTGCCGGCGAGTCCGCGGGCGAACAGCGGCGGCCATTGCTGCAGCAGCAGCTTCATCAGCGGCCAGTTCAGGGCCCAGCCGAAGGCCGTCGCCACCAGGCAGAGAAAGCCGATCGTTCGGTCGCGTTGCGTCGTATCCATCGGCCGCGCTTAACAGGGGGAGGCGCGCAATGCCACATCGCATCGCGCATGCGGACCACCCTCTCAGGCAAAGGTCCCGATCGCGATCTTCGGCCAGCCGTCGCTTTTCCGTGCGACGGCAAGTCTGCTGGTCCAGGCATCGATCAGGCTTGCGATCAAGAGGCGCCCGGTCCCGCGCATGTCGGGCAGTTTCATGGTCGGCGTGCCCAGCGTCAGCGCGACCACGCCATGGGTCGCCGCGAGCAGCGCGGTCGCCAGCCGCTGCGGCAGGCCCGGCGCAGGCTCGGCGCCATGCGCCGCCAGATATTCCCGCACCGAGATCACGAACAGCTCGAAGCTGCGGCGCGCGATCTCGGTCTCCCCGAAATAGACGCCGTCGGGAAAGCGGCGGTCCTCGACCGTCCCCGACATCGAGAACAGCGAACGGAAATGATCGGGGTTGTCGGCCCAGTAATCGAGATAGGTCTCCATCACGCGCCGCAGCCGCTGCTCGCTGTCGGCGGTCTGCGCGCGGACCCGTTCGAGGCGCTCGGCCACCGCCTCGAGATTCTGCTGCTTCACCGCGAGCAGCAACAGCAGCTTGGTTGGATAATATTTGAGGACGGTGCCCTTGGAGTAGCCGATCGCGTCGGCGATCTTCTGGATCGAGACGGTCTCGAGCGTGCCGGCGGCGAACTCCTTGCGCGCGGTCGCGAGGATCAACGCCTTCAGCGCCTCCTTGTCGGCATCCTGGCGCGCCCTGCGCTGAAAGCGCCGCGCACCCTTGCTGGCTTGCTCCTCGATCGACATTGCCGTCTCCTGGCCATGTCCTAGAGGCTTTTCCGTCCCGATGGAATCGAAACGAGGCTCGCTCTTGCCATACCTCAGTTAATTGACTATGGTCAATTAACTGATCGCACAACACGGGAGGATGCAATGAGCGCGCATGCGAGTCCCCTTGCCGCCGATATCGTCCGCAGCGATTTCGATCCGTTCAGTCCGGCGACGCGGGCCGATCCCTACGGCATTTATGCGGAGCTGCGCGCTACGGCGCCGGTGGTTCGCCTGACCAAGTACGATATCTGGGCGGTGCCGCGCTTTGCCGAGGTCAAGGCGATCTTCGGCGACCATGTCAAATTCAGCAACGCGGGCGGCGCCGGGCTTGCCAACCACTTCAAGGAGAAGCCGTGGCGGCCGCCGAGCATCATCCTGGAGGCAGATCCGCCGCTGCACACAAGGACCCGCGCCGTGCTGGCGCGGATCCTCTCGCCCGGCGCGATGCATCGGCTCGCGGATGATTTCAAGGCGAAGGCCGCAACGCTGGTCGACGGGTTGGTGGCACGCAGCTCGTTCGATGCGATCAAGGACGTCGCGGAGGTGTTTCCGGTCAGCGTGTTTCCCGACGCGCTCGGCATCGACCGGGAAGGCCGCGAGAACTTCCTGACCTATGGCGCGATGGTGTTTGCGGGCTTCGGGCCGGAGAACGATTACTTCCGCGGCCTGATGAAAGAGGCGCCGCGCGTGCTGCCGTGGGTCGCGGCGCGCTGTCAGCGCGAGGCGCTGCGCCCTGGCAGCTTCGGCGCGCAGGTTTATGAGGCGGCCGACGCCGGCGAGATCAGCGCGGAAGAAGCGCAGCTGCTGGTGCGTTCGCTGCTCTCGGCCGGGCTCGACACCACGATCAGCGCGATCGGCATGGCGCTGTACACGCTGGCGCGCCATCCAGGGCAATGGGCACTGCTTGCAGCCGATCCGTCGCTGTCGCGCGCCGCCTTCGACGAGACCCTGCGCTTCGACTCGCCGGCGCCGTTCGTGTTCCGCACCACGCCGCATGACACCGAGATCGCCGGCGTTGCGATCGGGAAGCATGAAAAGGTGCTGCTGCTGCTTGCTTCCGCCAACCGCGACGAGACGCGGTGGGAGCATGCCGAGCGGTTCGATGTCAGGCGGCGCCTCTCCGGGCACATGGGCTTCGGTGTCGGCATTCACGGCTGTGTCGGGCAGATGGTGGCGCGGCTGGAGGCGGAAGCCGTGATTGCAGCGCTCGCCGCCCGCGTCAGGCAGTTCGAGATTGCCGGTCCGGTCGCGTTCCGCGGCAGCTCGGGCCTGCGGGCGCTCAGCACGATGCCGGTCCACGTCACGCCCAAATAGGCCGCGAAAGCGGCGGATCCGCCGCTAGATCCCGTCCAGGACCTCGCGCACCTTGGTCGCCAGTTCGTCGATCGAAAACGGCTTCGGCAGCAGATTGGTGCCGGGGTCGAGGATGCCGTTGTGGACGATGGCGTTGCGGGTGTAGCCGGTGGTGTAAAGCACCTTAAGGCCCGGGATGCGCTCACGCGCCCGTACCGCGAGATCGTGGCCCGACATGCTGGGCATCACCACGTCGGTGAACAGCAACGCCACCGAAAGCCCGCCATCGAGGAGTTGCAGGGCTTCGTGCGGATTGGCGGCACTGACCACGGTGTAGCCGAGCTCCCGCAGCGCCTCGACGGAAACGCCACGCACGCGGTCCTCGTCCTCGACCACCAGGACCACCTCGTTGTTGTGGCCGCGATACGAAGCGATCGGCGCACGCCTGACAAGGTCCGGGCCCGCTTCACCGCGGTACCGCGGCAGATAGATCTTGACGGTCGTACCGACGCCGATTTCCGAATAGATCTTCACATGGCCACCGGACTGGCGCACGAAGCCATAGACCTGGCTGAGGCCGAGTCCGGTCCCCTTGCCGACCCCCTTGGTGGTGAAGAACGGATCGAACGCCTTGGCGATGACCCCTTCGGTCATGCCGCTGCCGTTGTCCGCCACGGCGATCATGACGTACTGGCCGGGCGGAATCGAATATGCCTTCGCCGCGACCTCGTCGACATAGCTGTTGGCGGTCTCCAGCGTGAGCTTGCCGCCACCCGGCATCGCATCGCGGGCGTTGACGCAGAGATTGAGGATGGCGTTTTCGAGTTGGCCGGAATCGGCGCGAACCCGCCACAGGCCCGCGGCCAGCACGGTTTCAAGACCGATGGTCTCGCCAAGCGTGCGTGCCAGCAGCTCGGCCATGCCCGAGATCATCTTGTTGCCGTCAAGCGTCACCGGCGCGAGCGGCTGCTGACGCGAGAACGCAAGCAGGCGCTGGGTGAGGCCCGCGGCGCGCTGCGCGCCGTCGACGGCGGCCTCCACGAAACGCTCGACATCGTTTTCGCCCTTCGCAAGCTTGCGCTGGATCAGATTGAGGCCGGCGATGATCACCGCCAGCATGTTGTTGAAGTCGTGAGCGATGCCACCGGTCAACTGGCCGACGGCCTCCATCTTCTGGATCTGTCGCAGTTGCTCCTCGGCCTTGGTCCGCTCCTGGACTTCTTCCACGACCCGCTGCTCCAGCGTCGTGTTGAGGGCCTGCAACGCGGCTTCGGCGCGGCGCCGCTCGGCGACCTCGCGCTCAGCGGCCTGGAATAGCCGCGCGGTGTCGATCGCGGTCGCCGCCTGCGCGGCGATACCGGCGATCAGCTGCTCGGCACGATCGCCGAAGACGCCCGGCTCGGGATGGCCGAAGAACAGCCCACCCAGCACCTCGCCGGAGCGCGACACGACGGGCGCCGCAAGATAGCTACGCACCGGCAGATGCCCTTTCGGCATCCCGTAATGCGGATCGTTCTTGCCGTAGCGGGGATCCTTCAGGATGTCGTCGGATCGCACGATCGCGTCGCCATTGAAGGTCGGCGCGAACACCGCCGTGTTGCGCGGCATCGGAAACCGCGAGAACGCCTCGCGCGGCACGCCGGACAGGGTGTAAAGCATGTAGCTCTCACCCGTGTCGTTGATCACGTTGTAAAAGAACGAGCCGAAGGCAGCGCCCGTCAACTCGGTCGCCGCATCGGTGACGATCTGGACAGCACGATCGAGATTGAGTTCGCCCGCCACCGCACTGCCGACCTTGTTCAAGAGCTCGAGGACGTGCGCCTCCTCTTCAAGCCGCACGGCACGCTCCGCCCGTGAGCCGGACAGTTCGAGGTTGGCGGCAACGCGCGCCAGCAGCTCCCTCGCGCTGAATGGCTTGACGAGATAATCGTCGGCGCCGATCTGCAGGCCCTCGACCTTCGCCTCCTCACCTGCGCGTGCCGACAGGAAGATGACCGGCAGCCCTTTCAGGTCCCGGTCGGAGCGCAGCGCATTCAAGAGGCTGATGCCATCCAGGCGCGGCATCATGATGTCGCTCAATACGAGGTCGGGCCGCTGCCGCCAGACCGCCTCCAGCGCGGCCTGCCCATCTTCAACCGCCTCAACGTCATAGAGCGGCGCGAGCAGGCGGCGCACATATTGGCGCATGTCGGAATTGTCGTCGGCGAGCAGGATGCGTTGCCGCCGTCCAGCGACCGCAGGCGCTGCGAAACCGAGATCCTCCGATGAGGATGGATCAGGTCGATCGCCGGGGTCACCGCCAGCCAGCCATCCCATCGCCTCATCGAGATAGGCCTGTGCGCGAACACTGCTCGAGGCGGCCGCATTGCCCGCACTGATCTGCTCGGCCGGAAGATGCGCCGTTCCGAACGGCAGCGCGATGGTGAAAGCGGTCCCGCGATCGATCTCGCTGTCGACCCGGATCTGCCCGCCATGCTGCTTCACCAGTTCCCGTACCAGCGCAAGGCCGATACCACTTCCTTCGAAAGAGCGGCCGCGCGCGCCCTCGACGCGCTGAAACCGATCGAATATGTGCGGCAGCGCTGACGCCGGAATGCCGGTCCCCGTGTCACTCACGACGACCTCGGCCGCAGTACCGTCGGGCGAGGTCATGATGGAGACCGCAATCTCTCCATCGAATGTGAACTTGAACGCGTTCGAGAGCAGGTTGAGGACGATCTTCTCCCACATGTCACGGTCGACATAGACGGGCTCCGGGAGTGCCTCGGTCTCGATCAGAAGACTCAACCCGGCCTTCTCGACAGTCGAACGAAAACTCGACGCGAGGTCGGACGTCAGCGCAACAAGGTCGACCGGCTCGTATGTGGCGGAACTCCGACCCGCCTCGATGCGCGCGAAATCCAGCAGCGTGTTGACCAGCTTCAGCAGACGCTGACCGTTGCGGTGTGCGATGTCGAGCAGCGAACGCTGCTCTGGCGGTAGATGCTCGTCCGCCTTGGATATCAGCTCTTCGAGCGGGCTCAGCATCAAGGTGAGCGGCGTACGGAATTCGTGGCTGACATTGGAGAAGAAAGTGGTCTTGGCGCGATCGATCTCGGCCAGCGCCTCGGCGCGGCGGCGCTCCTCCTCATAGGCCTGTGCATGGTTGATTGCAGCGGTGATCTGCGCCGATACCAACCCGAGGAAGCTCGTGTAGCGTTCATCGTAGACGCGGAATGGATTGAGCCCCGCGATCAGGAAGCCGGCGACCGCATCACCGGCAGCAAGCACCGGCAGCACGACGGCTTGGTCCGGCGCCTGGCGCCAGCCGCCGGAAGGGAAATCGAGACCGAACAGGCTTTTCAGGTCCTGCACCAGCACGCCGTCACGGCTCGCCTGCACGTCGGCGACCGGCCACGCTTCGCTGCCGTCGAGCGCTAGCTGCGGCTTCACCCCGACATGATGCCGGTCCATGCCGCTGGTCGCGGCCAGCCGCGCAACCTGCTCCTGCTGATCGATCAGATAGATCATCGCGAAAGGCAAGTCCTGAGGATCGGTCGCCAGTGCCGCGGCACTGCGCTCGCAAGCCTGGCCGACGCTTCGCGCCTCGGCCGCGCGGCTGGCAAGCTCGCGCAGAAGCGAGAGCTGCCGCTCGCTGATCACGCGCTGCGTATCGTCGGTATTGGCGCAGAAGATTCCGGCAGGCAGACCGTCGGCATCGGGAATCGGGCTGTAGGAGAACGTGTAGTAGGTCTCTTCGGGGAAGCCGTTGCGCTCCATGATCAGCAATTGGGCCTCGACATAGGTGCCCTCGCTCCCGCTCATCGCCTTGGTGAGCAGCGGCGCAATGTCATCCCAGATCTCGCGCCACACCACGCGGGTCGGCTCGCCTAGGGCGCGCGGATGCTTGCCGCCGATGATCGATTTGTAGGGATCGTTGTAGAGGAAGGTCAGCTCCTTGCCCCAGCCGATCCAGATCGGCTGCTGCGAGGTGAGCATGATGCGCACCGCAGTCTTGAGGCTTTCCGGCCACACCTCGGGCGGCCCCAGCGATGTGCCTGCCCAATCCCGATTCCTGAGGAGGCCAGCGAGCTCGCTGCTACCGATGAAGAGATGTTCGCTGGTCACGCCACGCAATGTCGCCGGGGTTGGTAATCTCGACACAACGGCTCCCGCCAAGCCCAAACAATGAAAAGCAAACTCTTGCTGACAATGTCAGTTCCTAAGCGCTCTACCGGCCGCCCGACGCCTGGCAGCAATCCGGGCTAGCAAAGAAAAAGCCGGCGTACCTTTCGGTACGCCGGCCGTATTTTTCCCGCTTTGCGTAAATTCAGATCATGCCGACGCGGCGCGCGGCGTGCGGTTGCGCGAGTTGCGCTGGAAGAACAGCGCCTGGCTCGCCACCGCCGATACCATTGCCGGCTGGAACGGTTTTGAGATCAGGAAGGCCGGCTCCGGCCGCTCGCCGGTCAGGAAGCGCTCCGGATACGCGGTGATGAACACCACCGGCACCTCGAAGGTCCGCAGCAGCTCGTTGACCGCATCGAGGCCGGACGAGCCGTCGGCGAGCTGGATGTCGGCGAGGATCAGGCCGGGCTTCTTGTTCTTGGCGAGCGCCACCGCATCGGAATGTGTGCGCGCAACGCCGATGACGTTGTGGCCGAGATTCTTCACCAGGCTCTCGAGGTCCATCGCGATGAAGGTCTCGTCCTCGATGATCAGGACATCGGTGGCGATCTCGGCGGCCATCTCGCGGCCGGCGGCATCGGTCAGCTTGCGCGTTTCGGCAACGTCGGTGCCAAGAATGTAGCCGACCTCCTCCTCCGAGAAGCCTTCCAGCGACAGCAGCAGGAAGGCCTGCCGCGGCAGCGGCGTGATGTTGGAGAGCCGGCGCTCCGGCGGCAGCGAGAGCGTCGCCACGTCTTCATTGTCGTTGTTGTTCACCGATACCGAATTCCAGATCTGGGTGAACAGCCGAAACAGGCCGGCGCGCGGGCCGTGCGTCTGGTCCAGCAATGATCCGTCCTGCAACAGGGCCTCGAGCATGGCCCCGACATAGGCGTCCCCGGACGCCTGGTTTCCGGTCAGTGCGCGCGCATAGCGGCGCAACAGCGGAAGGTGTTCGGCAACGATCTGCGATCGGGACATTCCCACTCCATCCTTGTTCGTGAGGCCAACCGGCCTGCGACCCGTGCTCTGGGGCGGCGTACCATTTTGGGGCGACCCCGGTTCCCCTGCATGCCCAACTACGCGCGAGCGCCGGAAAAGTTCCACGAAATAGTTCCAGGCTTCCGGAACTTTATGCGCAACTTCGCATTAGCTCCTGACCGACGAGGCAACGCGGCCAGCCTCTTTTTTCGAGGAAACATCTTGGAAATCAGAGACTTAACTCCCGGGGAAGCGTGGATCAGATCATGAAGGAAGTGAAGAAGCAGGGCGGTCTCAACGCCGAGATTCAATCGAGAATCGGCCACCAGCTGCGTGCCATGTACGACGACGTCGTGCGGCAGGGGGTGCCCGACCGCTTTGCGGAGCTGATCCGCAAACTCGACGGACCCGAGGCTGCCGCGGCGGCCGTGGCCGGGGGCGATACCGACAAGAACAATGGAGGGGACTAATGCCTCTCACGAATGAACTTCGCGACGACATCCTGGCGTCGGTCCCGAGCCTGCGCGCGTTCGCGATCTCGCTGTCCGGCAATGGCGACCGCGCCGACGATCTGGTGCAGGAGACGCTGCTGCGGGCAATCGCCAATATCGATTCATTCCAGCCCGGCTCGAACCTGCCCGCGTGGTTGTTCACCATCCTGCGCAACCTGTTTCGCTCCGACTACCGCAAGCGGCGGCGCGAGGTGGAAGACGCCGAGGGCAACTATGCCAAGACGCTGAAGAGCCAGCCGTCGCAGGCCGCGCATCTGGAGTTCGAGGAATTCCGCGCGGCGCTCGAAAAGCTGCCGCAGGACCAGCGTGAAGCGTTGATCCTGGTTGGTGCCTCCGGCTTCTCCTACGAGGATGCCGCGGCGATCTGCGGCTGCGCGGTCGGCACCATCAAGAGCCGCGTCAACCGTGCGCGATCGAAGCTCTCCGCGCTGCTCTATGTCGACAGCGCCGAGGATTTCGGTCCGGACAACACCGTGCGCGCCGTGATCGGCGGCAACGGTGGATAGGCACCACGACGGGCGGTGGATACGAAGAGGCGGTCCATGAGGGCCGCCTTTTTTATTGACCTGAACAGCCCGGCCGGCGCGCTTAGCCCGCCATCGCCTGCTTGACGGCGGCCGGCTTGAAGCCGTTCCTCAATTCGAGGATCTTGGCCGCGATCTCGGTCACCGGGACCGGATGACTGAACAGGAAGCCCTGGGCCTCGTTGCAGCCTTCGGCTCGCATGTGGTCCAGCTGTTCGACGGTCTCGATGCCTTCGGCGATCGTGGTCATGCCGAGGCTTCTGCCGAGGCTGATGACGGCGCGCACGATCGACTTCGATCCATGCGTCGCGGTCGCGTCGCGCACGAAGGATTTGTCGATCTTGAGCTTGTCGAACGGGAAACTGCGCAGATAGCTCAGCGACGAATAGCCGGTGCCGAAATCGTCCAGCGCGATGCGCACCCCTTGTGCTTTCAGCTTGTGCAGCGTCGCAAGCGTCTCGCTGCTGTTGGCGAGGAAGACGGATTCGGTGATTTCGAGCTCCAGCCGGCGCGGCGACAATTTCGACGCCGCCAACGCGTTGACGACGACGTCGATGAAGGCGGGATCGCGAAATTGGACCGCGGAGACGTTGACCGCGAGCTTCATCTCCGTGGGCCAGGTGACGGCCTGCTCGCAGGCGCGATTGAGCACCCATTCTCCGAGCGGGCCGATCAGGCCGATCTCTTCGGCGATCGGGATGAACTGGTCCGGCGGCACCAGTCCGCGCTTCGGATGATGCCAACGCAGCAGCGCCTCGAAGCCGCAGATGCGATCGAGATGCAGATCGTAGAGCGGCTGGTAGTACAGCGAGAACTCGTCCTTGGCCATCGCCTCGCGCAGGTCGAGCTCGATCGCCCGGCGCCGCTGCAGGCTGGCGTCCATCGCAGGCTCGAAAAAGCGCCAGGTGCCCCGGCCTTCCATCTTGGCGCGATACAGCGCGACGTCGGCGTTCTTCAGCAGCTTCTCGCCGGTGGTGCCGTCGCCCGGCGACATCGAGATGCCGACGCTGCATCCGACCACGACGCGATGCCCATTCAGCTCATAGGGAGCGCCGACGCATTCCACGATGCGGCGAGCGAGCCGTTCGGCCTCCTCGCCGCCCTGGACGCCGCACTGGATGACCGCGAACTCGTCGCCGCCCAGACGCGCGACGGTGTCGACCTCGCGGACGCAGGCGTTGAGCCGGTCCGCGACCGCGCACAGCAATTCGTCCCCGACCGGATGCCCGAGCGTATCGTTGACCTGCTTGAAATTGTCGAGATCGAGGCAGAACACCGCGAAGCCGGATCCGCGGCCGACCTGGGCGACCGCGAGCTCGATCCGTTCCGCCAGCAGCGTCCGGTTCGGCAGCCTGGTCAGGGCATCGTGCCGGGCCATGAACGCGATCTGCGATTCGGCGCGCTGCTGTTCGGTGACGTCCTCGCAGGTCACGAGCCAGCCGCCGTCGGATGTCGGCCGCTGCGCGATGGCGATGATCCGTCCATCGCTGAGATGCTGCAGATAGTTGCCCTCGTGCTGGGCCATCGATCGCTCGCGTTCCGCCAGCAGGTCGGCGACGCTCCGCTCACCGTGACTGCCGGCGGCGACGCTGAGGCCGAGCACGTCCTCCATGGTCATTCCGGGAACGACGAGCTCCGGCGAAATATCGAAGATCTCGCAGAACCGGCGGTTGGCGACCTGCAGCCGCGCCTCGCTGTTGTACAGGCACAGCCCTTGCGACATGTGCGTGAGCGCCGCATCGAGCCGCAGATTGGTTTCATGCAGCTCGGCCTTCTGCTGCTTCAACGCGGAGATGTCGCTGTAGACGAGAACGACGCCGCCCTCCTGCGTCTCGCTGCGGCTGACCCGCAGCCAGCGCCCGTCGGCAAGCTGCGCCTCGCTCGCGAATCCATCGAAGTCACCGTCGGCCGGCGCCAGGCTGGGCGCGTCGAGCCGATCCGACTGTAGAAGCTGCGGCGAGAGGCGGATGAATTCGCTGGCGCGCGAGTTAGCCAGCGCGATCTGGCCGTCCGCATCGAGCAGCACGACGCCTTCGTGCGACGTTTCGAGCGCATCGGAGAGCCGCGCCTGGGCGGAGCGGCGTTGCGACACCTCTTGATCGACCATCCGCCTGATGTTGTCGCGCATGGTTTCCATGGCGGTCAGCAGCGTGCCGAGCTCGTCGGTGCCGCCCTTGGGGACGGTCGCATCGAGGTCGCCGCCGGCGATGCTTCGCGCGGCCCGCGATGCAATGGCGACCGGCCCGATGATCCGGCGCGCCAGCAACCACGAGAACAGCGCCGACAGGAACAGCGCGACGGTCAGCCCTGCGACGTTGAGCTGCAGATCCCGCTTGATGGTCGACAGCGCCTTTTGCCGGAACAGGAAGCCGTCACCGGCCGTATAGTTGACCAGCAGCTCGACCTGCTGGCTGACGATCTTGGAGTAGCGATCGACATCGCCGACCGTCGTCCCCGATACTTGCGGATCAGCCGCCGCATTTCCCTCGACCGAGGATCCGATCGCACGGCGATGCACTGCCATCCAGGCGTCGGCGGCTTCCTGAACCTTGGCCGCGGCTTGCGCGGCGCGCGAGGACTGCGAGCGATCGGCGGCGATCGTCAGGTCTTCGGAGAGCGTCTTGGCGAGCTTTTCGATCTGGCTGTCGAGGCTGGCCCGGATTTCCGGATCCGTGGTCAAGAGACGCTGCGACGAGGCGACCCGCATCGAGGCGAAGTCCGCACCGGCGGCGCGGGCGTAATTGATCGACATCAGGGATTCGTCGAATGTCTTGGCTACCAGATCGCCGGCATGGCGGATGCCGAGGATGGAATATCCGCCGAGCGCGACCGCAACGGCGCTCATCGCGAGGCAGAAAATCAGGATCTGGGTGCGGATCGAACCCGTGGTCAGGGCAATGCGCGACAGGCCGCCGGTTGCGAGCCGGAAGGCTGCACCGATCTTTACCTTGAGGTTGCCCAACAGGCTATCCATACCCGCGTTTCGCCGTAGTGCTCGATGTTCAAGCTACGCAGAAACGCGCAGCGCTTGCGGAAAAATGACTGTCTGCTCAAAATTGCTTTAGTAGTGACTGCAACTCATGCTGAAATCGTTAAGATCAGCTAGCGATAATCACCCTTACAGGTAATCCGGGACGCTTCATTTGCACGCTCGAGTAGCCGGGGTTGGAATTCCAAGCGGGGGTCTCATGCAGTCAGGCTTGTTGCGCATCCGGCGCCTCGGCCGGTCCGGCCGCGTGCCTTTGATGGCCGCGATTGTCACGGGAGCGCTAGCCGGCGCCGCTCTGGGTGCCAGTCCCTATGTCATTTCGCAGAAGGATCGTGAATTCAAGCCCGCAGAGATCTCGATCAAGCGCGGCGAGGTTTTACGATTCATTAACGATGACGGCGAGCTGCTTCATCACGCTTATTTGAGCAGCGATACGTTCAGTTTCGACTCCGGCGACCAGCAGCCGGGCAGCAAGTTCGACGTCACCTTTTCGGTGCCAGGCGACTACACCGTGTTGTGCGGCATTCATCCGAAGATGAAGCTTGCCGTCCATGTCGCCAAATAGTCCCCCACAGCCATCACGATCTACAGGATCGAGGTCTTGAAGATCGCGGCGTGGCCGAAATAGTAGACGAACAGCGTCAGCGACAGCGCGGCGCAGAGCGCGACCGGGGCAAGCCATGCCGCGCGACGATCGCGCGGCAGCACCTTGTTGTCGGCGACAATCGCAAACAGCACGGCGATGATCGCCGAGTGTCCGATGGTGTCGATCTTGCCGAATTCGAAGCACGCGCTGATGAACATCCCCACCAGCACGGCGGCGGCGCAGCGCCGGATCAGCGGCGTCCAGATCAGGGCGAAAGCGAGCGTGAACTCCACCATGCCGGCAGCGCGCATGTAGAATTCATTGTCGAAGCCGAGGGTCATCCCGGCATGCTCGATCAGGAGCGGGAAGCTCCATTCCGGATAGGCCCATTTTTCGATCGAAGCCCACATCAGCGTCACCGCCGCGGCGTACCGCATGACGTCGATCGGGCGGATGCCGAACAGGTCCTTGTTCAGCCCGATCAGTGCAAAATAGGCGGCAACGCCTAGAAAAATCGGGTAGTCGGCGAGATGGAAGACGCCGTAGTCGCGGATACCGATCCCGAACAGGATCGCCATTCCCACGGCCGAGAGCGGCAGCGTGCGCCGAGACAGCATTCCGGCGGCGATGGCGAGTTGCAATGCGCCCACCAGCGGTGACGACGTCTTCAACTCGGGCGTCAGCAGGATCCCGCCGACGGCCCAGATCGAGATGAAGAAGAAGGCGCAGACCGCGCGCATCATCGTCTCGGTGTGCAGCCGCAGACCTTCGGTAATGCGGTCCAGCACGCGAATGGTCGCATCGCCGAGCGATGTCGGTTCGATCAGGCAGCCCGCAAACAGCCAGAACACGGCGACGCCGAGCAACAGTTCAAAATCGAGGCAAAGGACATTCTCGAGTCCGCGCGGCTGACCGGCGACATCGTAGGCGCAAAACCATTTGACATGTGCCTCGGCACTGCGCGCGGCTGTGACACAAAACAAAACCGCTGCAAGGCACGTGGCGAAAAAGGAGCGCACAGCCGACGCGGCATCTCGCTCCCGCCCACTAAACATTGAACCAACCGCCCACACACAGATACGCTTAAGGACTTGCACGCTTAAGGACTTGTTTAACTTATATCAAATTTTACGCATTGCGCCTGCCCAGACATCCGCTGGTTGCATTGTGGTTAATTGCGGCAGCCAGGTCCCAGCCCGTCCTTCAGTGCGTCTTTTCCGGCCGGTTCCATCGAATTTTAGCTAATTCCGGCACGGGGGCTCAATTCAACTGTCGTAGTGAAACCCGGACAAATCGGATCGGGAGGCCGGTTAAATGTTCGGAGTGATGAGCGTCGTGAGTATCGGGGTGGGGTCAGCCCTCGCCTATGTGACAAAATCGTCCCCGTCGCGCACGGCGGCCCTCGAGACCTGCGCCGGCGCATTCCTGGTCGTCGGGCTTGGCCTGCTCGGGGCTGCGCTGCCGCACCTCGCCTGACAAGCCCCCGTTCAAAGTCCTCCTGCTGCGCTCAGCGCGGCAGTTTGGGGATCCCCGCCACCGGCGGGGCCGTGGCGGTCAGGGTTTGCAGGAAGGCGATGAGGTCCTTCTTCTCGCCTGCCGTCAGGGACAATGGCTTGATGTCGGGTGACCGGCTCGGCCGCTCGATCCCGCCCTTGTTGTAGAGCTCGAGGACATCTTCCAGCGTTGCGACCGATCCGTCGTGCATGTAGGGCGCACGCCGCGCGACATCGCGCAATGTCGGGGTCTTGAACGCATATTTCAGCTTCGCCGAGGTCGGAAAGTAACGTCCGCGCCCGATGTCGTGGCCCCTGGCAGTGCCGATATCCTGGAAGGACCCGTCGGAGAAGGATGGGCCGCTGTGGCAGGACGAACAGCGTCCCTTGCCGTTGAAAAGCTCAAAGCCGCGCTGGGCCGATGCGCCGATCGCGCTCTCGTCGCCCTTGATCCAGCGGTCGAACGGCGCCTCGCCCGCAACGATGGAGCGCTCGAAAGTCGCCAGCGACTGCTCGATCCTCGGCCGCGTGATCGCGCCGTCTCCGAACGCGTGAGCGAACGCATCGACATAGCCGGGGATCGCCGCGAGCCGCGCGATCAATTCCGGCTCGGTCATGTTCAGGTTCATCGGGCTCAGGATCGGCCCGAATGCAACGGATTCGAGATCCCTGAACTTGCCGTCCCATCCCAGCGGCTCGAAGAACGCCACGTCGATCAGCGTCGGCGAGCGGATCGGCAGGCCCTTCGGATCCTCACCGATGGCGCGCGGCAGGCCGTCGGCCCATGACAGGCTCGGCTTGTGGCAGCTCGCGCAGGAATGCGTCTTGGACCGCGACAGGAGCGGATCGAAGAACAGCATCTGCCCAAGCGCGGATTTCGCCTCCGAATAGGGATTGCTGCTCGGGAAGGGAACGACGTCGGGCCGGCGATAGCTGGCGCGTATTGTCGCAGGGTCGCTCGGCGCCGCCCCCGGGGTCAAGGCAAGCGACAGCCCGACAGGCAAAACTGCCGCGAGCAAGGTCAGGCTGACCCAAAGCCTCATCGGGGTCCTCAGACGGTATCCTGCTCGGTATATGCCCAAGCATGTTCAACGAAGTTTTAACGCTCGGTTGCGGGCTATTACGGATGCCGGATTTCGACACGGATTGGCATGAGCGTCGTCCGACGCGCCTTATTTCGATCAATCCGGGCAGCGACAGAGTTGCACAACCTGGGGCGGCGACACCGCTCTACTTCTTGACCGGACGGACCGGCGCGGAGAACTGCTCGGTGCGGTCGCGCTCGGTCATGTCGACCACGGTGTCCATCGGCGCGGTGAGCTCATAGACATAGGAGACGTCGGTGAAGTAGCGCTTCGCGGTGCCGCCGAGCGCCTCCGGCGCGACGCGGTCGAGCAGGATCAAGCCGAAATCGCTGTCGGCGCGCCGCGTCGCCTGGCTGGTGTTGAACTCCTCCCAGCGGAAGTGGAAGACCGCATCCTCGCCGGCGACTTCCCAGTTCGCGACGATGTGCGGATGCTTGCCGACCAGCGACAGCCCTTCGTCGGAATGCGAGGCGAGCTCGAAGAACAGCAGCGACAGCGATTGCGCGGCGCGGGCGCTGACGGTGATATCAGGACCGTTCACCGCGATCCGATCGGCATGCGGAATCGCGCGCGCTTCGAAAAGGCCCTTCAGCTTGACGCCCTGCCACTGGCTCTCGCTGAGCAGCGTGACGACATTCGACATCGCGTGGATGCGCCCGATCAACAGTTCGCGTGCGACGTCGATGTCGGCGCCGTGCCGCAGCGTGCGGGTCACGATCGACTGGATCACCGCGAGGATGTTCTTGACCCGATGGTTGAGCTCGTCGATCACAGCAGTCAGCCGGCGCTCGAAGCCGATCCGGACCTCGATCTCGCGGCTGAGGCGAAGGTTGTTGTAGGCGACATAGCCGAACAGGCCGCAGACGATGCCGGTCAGCGCGAGGCCGATCGCAGCGACGATGGTCGCGGTCTGCTGCGCGCGCACCGTGGCGTTGCTCTTCGCATAATAGTCGAGCGACCAGTCCCGGCCGCCGAACGTCACCGTGCGGACCATCGACGGCACCGGGCCGTCCTGGCGCACCGCGCGCGAGGTGACGATGCCCTGTTCGTTGGCGGTGAACTCGTCGTTGGAATCCCGCGGGTCCTTCAACGCCACCGCGAACAGCGAGGAATCGTCGTTGGTCAGCATCAGCGACGATAGCTCGTAGGAAAAGGTGATGAAGCCGGCCGGCTCGGAGGCGCCCTCCTGGAACACCGGCGCTGCGAGCACGACCCCGACCGGGCCGTTCTGCCGCAGCAGCGGCACCGGGTCCGAGGCCACGGGCTTGGCGCTCTCCATCGCCTTGGCCAGCATCGGGCCGACCACCGAGTGGCGGTCGAAGGCACGGCCCGGGATGCTCAGGGTCTCCGGATTGCGCGGCTCGACGTCCATCAACACGTTGATCGGCTTGTCGAGCGCCTTGATGTCGAGCGCCTGGTCGTCGAAATCGCGGATCGAGGGATTGGTGAAGCCGGCGGCCTTCAGCTCCGCCTCGGCCGCGGTCAATTCGTTCGGCTTGAGCCGCGCGATCCAGGCGGCGACGACGAAATCGGTCTTGAAGGCGTAGATCGCCGAGCGCAGCGGCTGCAGCATGTTGGCCTTCACCATCGACGGTGTCCGGAACAGCCCCGAGGCCACCCGCGCCAGCAGCTCGCGCTCGGTCAGGCGGTCCTGCACCAGGCTGGCGTGGACGTCGATCGCACGCGCCAGTGCGATACCGTCGATTGCGAGCTCCTGATCGTGCACCCGATAGGCCGCAAGACCGGAGAGCAGAACTCCGATCAGCGCAATCAATGCAACGATGAAGCCCAGTCGAACCACACGCTTACTCGGCAATCAGGGGGTGGCGAAAGGGTACGGTAGGCATCTGGCTTCTGCGGGGGCGGCGAAAAATCAGGATGCGATGAACGCCAGGCGCAAAGGAATATGGAACGGCGATCATCGGTACGCAACAGCAGCCGGTCGGCAACATTAACGACGACGCCACCCGGCGGTCTTTGGCGGCGCCAAAGGTTGGTAATCGTCAAAGTTGGCAATTGTTCCGGCGATTGCGCAGCTTTTTTGCGGCGGGGTTGGTCGGCCAAGGGATCAGCGGTGCATTTGGCGGCTCCGCCACAATGATTAACGCGCTACCTCGCCTTGCCTGCCGCCTGCGGCCGAAGGCCGCCCTTGGTCTCGATGAAGCTGATGATGCGGTCGAGGCCCTCGCTCTTCTTCAGATTGGTCATCACGAAGGGCCGCTGGCCGCGCATCCGCCTCGCGTCGGTGTCCATCTTCTCCAGCGACGCACCGACGTGGGGCGCGAGGTCGATCTTGTTGATCACCAGCAGGTCGGACCGCGTGATGCCGGGGCCGCCCTTGGAGGGAATCTTGTCGCCGGCCGCAACGTCGATGACGTAGATCGTGAGGTCGGCCAATTCCGGCGAGAAGGTTGCGGCCAGATTGTCGCCGCCGGACTCGATCAGCACCAGGTCGAGGTCGGGAAATTTGGCCCGCATGTCGGCGACCGCGGCGAGGTTCATCGAGGCGTCCTCGCGGATCGCGGTGTGCGGACAGCCGCCGGTCTCGACGCCGGCGATGCGGTCCGGCGTCAGCGAGCCGGAACGCACCAGGAATTCGGCATCCCATTTGGTGTAGATGTCGTTGGTGATCGCGGCGATGTCGTAGCGCTCGCGCATCGACTTGCAGAGCAGATCCATCAGCGCGGTCTTGCCGGAGCCGACCGGACCGCCGACGCCGACCCGCAACGGACCATGAGAAGTGGGCATGAGGCGCTCTCTCCGTTATCCTCGTCCCGGCCTAGCACGCAATTGCGCACGGGGGCCCGGACCCATTACCACCGAATTGAATTGTTGCGATGCGCTGGGGCCGCAGCCCTGCACAACCACCAAAGCCGGTGGTTATGGGTCGCGGCCTTCGCCGGGACGACGGCGGATTACCCATCATGACCGAAACAGCCTCGTGTATTGCGTCTCGTGGCGCAGGCTGGCGAGGTCGGCCCGGAAGGTCGCGCTGCCGAGATCGTCGAGCGAGGCTGCGTCGGCCCGCGCAGCGGTGGCGGCAACGACCGGCTCGAGATCGGCCAACACGCGCTGGCTGTCGGTCTGCCCGAGCGGAATCAGCCGGCTGCCGGCGGAAATCCAGTTGGAGAGCACGGCATGCAGGAAGGCGTGCAGCGACGGCGCAAGCCGGATGCCGTGCGCAGCGCTGACGACGCCGACCGCAACCGGGTAGACAATGGGCCCGTCGCAGGCCGCGATCATCGCGTCGAGACGGGGCGAATTCCAGGCCGCGCGCGCGATCTCGATGAAGGCGCGCCCCTGCGTCGTGGTCTCGAGTTGCCGCTCGCGCGACGGCACCAAGGCGGCAGCAAGCTCGGCGATCTCCTGCAGCCCGGCGTGGCCGGGCTCCGACGCCGCGCGATGGCCTTGTGCAAGGAAGACGGCGTCGCAGAAGCCGCTGCCGTCGGTGAGCATCGCCGCGAGCCAGCCGCGGAGCGATGCGGCATCGGTGATGTCGCCGGCCTCGACCGCCCATTCGATACCGCTGGAATAGGCGAACGCGCCCACCGGAAAGGACGGCGACAGCCACGTCATCAGCCGGTACAGCGCGGCCGCCTCGTCCTCCGCCATCCCGCCGCGCACCGCGGCGGGATCAGGCTCATTTGTGGTCATGAGCATGGGAGTGGTCGTGGTGATGATGGGCGTGATCGCAATGCTCATCATGATGATGGTGGTGGTCATGCCCGTGATGATGGTGGTGGCCATGATCGTGCGCATGGCCATGGGCGTGATCGTGCCCGGTATGACCATGCGCGTGCTCGTCGGCATGCGCATGCTCGGCATAGGCGCCGCCTTCGGGGTCGAACGGTGCTTCGATCTCGATGACCCGGGCGCCAAGCCCCTTCACCATCGCCTCGATCACGTGATCGCGCCGAATGCGCAGGCCCTTCGGCATGATCTGCGTCGGCAGATGGCGGTTGCCGAGATGCCAGGCGACCCGGATCAGGTGATGCGGATCGCTGCCGCGGATTTCCGCGAGCGGCTCGGGAGCTGCGATCACCTCGACGAGGCGGCCGTCCTCCAGCACCAGCGCGTCGCCGCCGCGCAGCGCGACGGCACTTTCCAGATCGAGCAGGAATTCGAGCCCGCGCGTCCCGGTCATCGCCATCCGCCGCCGGTGCCGGTCGTCGAAATCGAGCACGACGGTGTCGGCTGCCGCTTCCGTCCAGCGATGCTGTCCCAGGACCTTGGTTGCGCGGATCATCGAATGCCTCAGAGCTTCTGAACCTTGGCGTCGCTGATGATCTCGATCACCGTCGGGCCCGTCTTCATCTCGGCGGAATATTCGCGCCACACCTTCATGTGCGGCGCCTTGCTGTGCGCGGTCAGGTCGTCGCGGGTTTCCCAGCGCTCGACCACCACATACAGATTGGGATCGTTGACGCTGACATGGCCCTCATAGGAGAGACAGCCCTTCTCCTTGTGGGTCTCGGCGATGCACGCCTTGTGTCCCCTAATGAAGTCGTCCTTGCTGTCCGGCTTCATCGGCGTGGTGGCGATGACATAGATCATGGATGATCTCCCTTCTTTTTCTTGTCAGCGGACGTCGACCTTCTCGGGCGTGATCACCTCGATCTTCGGCGGCGCGGCCATGCACTTCACCGCGACCCGGCCGAACGTCTTCATGTGCTCGGCGGTGCGATGCGGCACCAGCGCCTCGGCGTTCTCCCACTGCTCGACGAACACCATCTTGCTTTGGTCGGTGACGCTCTCGTGCAGGTCGTAGGCGATGTTGCCGGGCTCCTTGCGGGTTTCCTTGATGCAGGCGGTTGCCGCAGCGATGAATTCGGCGCGGGTCTCGGGCTTGATGGTCAGCGTGGCAACGACGTAAATCACGGAAATTCCTCCCGGTTTTCTGTTTTGGCTTTGGATACCGGGATGGGTTTTAGAACATAAAATAGCGCTGTGCCATGGGCAGCACCTCGGCCGGCGCGCAGGTCAGCAGCTCGCCGTCTGCGCGTACCTCATAGGTCTCGGGATCGACCTCGATCTTGGGCGTCGCATCGTTGTGGATCATGCTTTTCTTGGAGATCTTGCCGCGGGTGTTCTGCACCGGGTAGAGCTTCTTCGAGATGCCGAGCTTGCGGGCGAGGCCGCCGGTGACGGCAGCCTTCGAGGTGAACACGACCGAGGATGCCGTCAGCGACTTGCCGAAGGCGGCGAACATCGGCTGGTAATGCACCGGCTGCGGCGTTGGGATCGAGGCGTTGGGATCGCCCATCGGCGCCGCCACGATCGAGCCGCCCTTGATGATACAGTCCGGCTTGACGCCGAAGAACGCCGGCGACCACAGCACCAGATCGGCCATCTTGCCCTTCTCCACCGAACCGATCAGCTTCGACACGCCATGCGCGATCGCCGGGTTGATGGTGTATTTGGCGATGTAGCGCTTGACGCGGAAATTGTCGTTGTCGTTGCCCTTGTCCTGCGGCAGCGCTCCGCGCTGTTTCTTCATCTTGTCGGCAGTCTGCCAGGTGCGGATGATGACCTCCCCGAGCCGGCCCATCGCCTGCGAATCCGACGACAGCATCGAGAGCGCGCCGAGATCGTGCAGGATGTCCTCGGCAGCGATGGTCTCCTTGCGGATCCGGCTTTCGGCGAAAGCGAGATCTTCGGCGATCGACGGATCGAGGTGATGGCACACCATCAGCATATCCAGATGCTCGTCGATGGTGTTGCGGGTGAATGGCCGCGTCGGATTGGTCGAGGACGGTAACACGTTCTTCAGGCCGGCAACCTTGATGATGTCGGGCGCATGGCCGCCGCCGGCACCTTCAGTGTGGAAGGCGTGGATGGTGCGGCCCTTGAAGGCCTTGATGGTGTCTTCCACGAAGCCGGATTCGTTCAGCGTGTCCGAGTGCAGCATCACCTGGACGTCGTAATCGTCCGCCACCGAGAGGCAGGTGTCGATCGCCGACGGCGTGGTGCCCCAATCCTCATGCAGCTTCAGCGCGCAGGCGCCGGCCTTGATCATCTCGACCAGCGCCGCCGGCCGCGACGCATTGCCCTTGCCCGAGATGCCGAGGTTGACCGGAAAGGCGTCGAACGACTGGATCATCCGCCCCATGTGCCACGGGCCGGGCGTGCAGGTGGTGGCAAACGTGCCATGCGAGGGACCGGTGCCGCCCCCGAGCATCGAGGTGACGCCAGACATCAGCGCGTGCTCGATCTGCTGCGGACAGATGAAATGGATGTGGCTGTCGAATCCGCCCGCGGTGAGGATCTTGCCTTCGCCCGCGATCACGTCGGTGCCGGGCCCGATGATGATGGTGACGTTGGGCTGGATGTCAGGATTGCCCGCCTTGCCGATCGCGGCGATCATGCCCTCCTTGATCGCAACGTCGGCCTTCACGATGCCCCAGTGATCGACGATCAGCGCGTTGGTGATCACGGTGTCGGCCGCGCCTTGCGCGTTGGTCACCTGCGACTGCCCCATGCCGTCGCGGATCACCTTGCCGCCGCCGAACTTCACCTCCTCGCCATAGGTGGTGAGGTCCTTCTCGACCTCGATGATCAGATCGGTGTCGGCGAGCCGCACCTTGTCGCCGGTGGTCGGCCCGAACATGTCGGCATAGACGGAACGCTTGATCTTCACGGACATATCAGCCCCCAGTTTCAGCCAGCGCGGCCCTGGCACGCGCCATGGTGTCGTCGAAAATGCGGTCGAGCCGCGGATTGATGCCCCGGCAGCCGGCGACGACCTGGTCGGCCCAGGCCGCATAGTCGGCGAGATCGTCGCGCTCGTCCTGGCTCGGATGCGGCACGATCCGGGCGCCGATATTGCTGACCTTGTCGGCGGTCTTGATCAGCTTTGCGCCGGGCGATTTGCGCGGAGCGTCTTCGATCTGCTTCTGCCGGCGGACCGCTTTCGGCAGGCTCATGTCATCGGTGCATTCGACCACCAGCGCGGCGACGCGTGCGCTGAATCTTTGCGCGAGCTCCTCGCGCGTCGTCTCGGTGTCTTCGATGGTGTCGTGCAGCCAGCCCGCCGCCACCAGCTCGGCATCGGCGCCATCAGTCACCTCCGCCAGCAGGTTCGCGACCTCGGCGAGATGGTTGATGTACGGCTCATTCCCCCGCCCCTTGCGCGCCATGCCGCTGTGACGGCGTGCGGCAAGCTCGGCTGCTTCGGAGATCAGGCGAACTGGAGGGAGCATGCGGCTACAGCGCTCCTCTGCAGAGGCGCGCGTTGCGGAGCCGCGTTGCACCGGCTTCCCGAATCTGTTTGGCCAGAGCCCGCGGCTCACCCCTCTCCCCAGCCCTCCCCCGCAAGGGGGGAGGGAGCCTGACCAACGTGCTCACCTTACTTGGTGCTGAAGCTTCTCCGCGCAGCATCACAGCTTCTCCATTCCATCGGCATCAGATGTAAGGAAGCCTCCGACGGCAGGGTTCCCTCCCCCCTTGCGGGGGAGGGTTAGGGAGAGGGGTGCCGCTTGCTCAGCTGGATAACGTGACGCAACAACCACGCTAGCGACATTCGAACTGCCGAGCCGGATTGCGCGCGCTCGCAGGATATCATCGGTCAGCGGCTTACCCCTCTCCCCAACCCTTCCCCGCAAGGGGGGAGGGAGCCCTACCGATGTGCTCACCTCACGAAGGATCACAGCTTCCCCTTCACCTCGGCGCGGAAGCCGTGGATCACGCGCTTGCCGGCGAGCGCCACCAGTTGCACGTCGCGGGTCTGGCCGGGCTCGAAGCGGACGGCGGTGCCGGCAGCGATGTCGAGGCGCATGCCGCGGGCGCGTCTGCGATCGAATTTCAGCGCCGGGTTGGTCTCGAAGAAATGGTAGTGCGAGCCGACCTGGATCGGGCGGTCACCGGTGTTGGCGACCGACAGCGTCACGGTCTTGCGACCGGCATTGAGCTCGATCTCGCCGTCCTTGATGAAGAGTTCGCCGGGGATCATGTCGCGCTCCTATCGGATCGGCTCGTGCACGGTGACGAGCTTGGTGCCGTCGGGGAATGTCGCCTCGACCTGGATGTCGTGGATCATCTCCGCGATGCCGTCCATCACCTGCGCGCGGGTCAGCACCTTGGCGCCGGCCTGCATCAGCTCGGCGACGGTGCGGCCGTCGCGCGCGCCCTCGACGATGTAATCGGTAATCAGCGCCACCGCTTCGGGATGGTTCAGCTTCACGCCACGCTCAAGCCGGCGGCGCGCCACCATCGCGGCCATCGAAACCAGGAGCTTGTCCTTTTCGCGGGGAGACAAATTCATGCGAGCACTCTGATGATCTTGAAAGGATTGGTTGAGCCACAGGCATTTAGTTGAGCCAGAGTCTTGGCAGCGGGACCAAGGAGGCGCGGCCGAGCACCGCTATCATGTCGGCGCGCAGCCGGGCGGCATCTTGGGCACAGAAGCGCGCCATTGCAAAGCCATTCCACGCGGAGATGCCGACCTCGCCGCCGAAGCCGTCCGACGCCTCGCGGATGCGCGCGACCAGCGCCTCGTCGCCCGGCACGATCAGCGCGGTGCCGATCGCGCAGCCGCCCCTTGCCACCGCGGGCCTTGCCAGCTTCTCGCCGATCTCGCCGTCGAGGCGGATGGTCTCGGCAAACACCAGCCGGCCGCCGCGGCGCATCCGCCAGCGGTCGACGAACTCGCCATGGCGCATGGTCTCGCCCATCGCGGCGCGGCCGAACACCACGCTCTCGCACAGCAGGAGCGAGGCCCCCTCGGCAAGGTCGATGTCGAAGCGGCGATGGATCCGGGCGCGGTCGAACAGGATGGTCTCCTGCGGCAGCCAGGACAGATGCGCGCCATCAGCGACCTTCAGCGCGATGTCGAGCCGCGCCGCGGCGCCGGGGGCGCGGTAGACCTTTTCGGCGGCTGCTGTGGTCAGCGTCAGCCGGGCTCCCTCGCCGGCTGCGATCGCTATCTCGAAACGGTCCCCGCCGGCAATGCCGCCGGCAGTGTTGACAAACATCGCCGACAGACCGTCATCCTCGGGCGATGGAAAGCGGACGCGCAGCGAGCCTGACTCATGCAAGTCGCCGCGGCGGGTGGTCCCGTCCTTGCGATGTACGCCGAACCTGACCGCGCCCTGGGCGCGGTTTGCCGCAAACGTCGCCGCTTCCGCGCTTGCGATCCCGGTCCGCATTCTCCGACGCTCCCTCAACCCACGCCACAAAGGGCGGCGTCACATCCTGTTCACAGCGCCATCTGGCGGCTGATCTCGGCGGGATCGAGGCTTGCGCGATCGCAGGCATATTTCACCGCGCCCCGGTCCATCACGGCAAAACTGTCGCCGAGTTCGCAGGCAAAGTCGAGATATTGTTCGACCAGCACGATTGCGATGTTGCCGAGATTGCGCAGATAGGAGATGGCGCGGCCGATGTCCTTGATGATCGAGGGCTGGATGCCTTCGGTCGGCTCGTCTAGCAGCAGGAGCTTTGGCCGCATCACCAGCGCGCGGCCGATCGCGAGCTGCTGCTGCTGGCCGCCGGAGAGGTCGCCGCCGCGGCGGCCCAGCATGGTCTGCAGCACCGGAAACAGCGAGAATACGTCATCGGGGATGTTGCGGTCCTCGCGCTTCAGCGGACCGAAGCCAGTCTTGAGGTTCTCCTCCACCGTCAGCAGCGGGAAGATCTCGCGGCCCTGCGGCACGAAGCCGATGCCGCGCCGCGCCCGCTCATAGGGCTTCAGCGCGGTGATGTCCTTGCCGTCGAAATTGATCGCGCCGGAGGCGATCGGATACTGGCCGACCATGGCGCGCAGCAGCGAGGTCTTGCCGACGCCGTTGCGGCCGAGCACGCACGTGACCTTGCCGGGCTCGGCGGTCAGCGACACCCCGCGCAAGGCCTGCGCCGCGCCGTAATAGAGGTTGATGTTGTCGACCTTCAGCATCGCCCTAGCGCCCCAGATACACTTCGACCACCCGTTCGTTCGACGACACCTGGTCGATCGAACCTTCGGCGAGCACCGTGCCTTCGTGCAGGCAGGTGACCTTGACGCCGAGCTCGCGCACGAAGGTCATGTCGTGCTCGACCACCATGATGGTGTGGTTCTTGTTGATCTCCTTCAGCAGCTCCGCGGTGAGATGGGTCTCGACGTCGGTCATCCCGGCGACCGGCTCGTCGACCAGCAGCACCTTGGGGTCCTGCGCCAGCAGCATGCCGATCTCAAGCCACTGCTTCTGGCCATGCGACAGGCTGCCGGCGAGGCGGTTGCGCGCATCGGTCAGGCGGATGGTCTCGAGCACCTTGTCGATGCGCTCGGACTCCGCCTTGCTGCCGCGCCAGAACAGCGTGCCGCGCACGGAATGATCGACATTGAGCGCGAGCAGCAGATTGTCCTGCACGGTCTGGCTCTCGAACACCGTCGGCTTCTGGAATTTGCGGCCGATGCCGAGCTCGGCGATGCGGGTCTCGTCGAGCCGGGTCAGGTCGACGGTGCCGTCGAACAGCACGGTGCCCTCATCCGGCTTGGTCTTGCCGGTGATGATGTCCATCATCGTGGTCTTGCCGGCGCCGTTCGGGCCGATGATCGCGCGCATCTCGCCGGGCGCGAGCGTCAGCGACAGATTGTTGATGGCGTGAAAGCCGTCGAACGAGACGTGCACGCCGTCGAGGTAGAGCATGGCCGAAGTGGCGCGGGTATCCATGACGTTCATCTGCCTACTCCGCCGGGTTCGGCGCGCCGACGCCGTCTTCGCGCGCCGCACTCTCCGCATCGGGCGAGTTGCGCCTTGCCCTGATCGGCTCCCACCAGCTGTTGAAGGTGCCGACGATGCCCTTGGGCAACAGCAGAGTGACCAGGATGAACAGCGCGCCCAGCATGAACAGCCAGTACGGCGCCAGCGGCCCGGAGGTGAAGAACGTCTTGGCGTAGTTGACCACGACGGCGCCGAGCGCGGCGCCGACCAGCGTGCCGCGGCCGCCGACAGCGACCCAGATCACCGCCTCGATCGAATTGCCGGGCGCGAACTCGCTCGGGTTGATGATGCCGACCTGCGGCACATAGAGCGCGCCGGCAACACCGGCCATGCAGGCCGACAGCGTGAACACGAACAGCTTGTAGGATTCGACGCGATAGCCGAGGAAGCGGGTACGGCTTTCGGCGTCGCGCACCGCGATCAGGACCTTGCCGAGCTTCGAGGTCACGATCGCGCGGCAGATCAGGAAGGCGACGATCAGCGCCAGGCAGCTCAGCAGGAACAGCACGGCACGGGTGCCTTCGGCCTGCACGTTGAAGCCGAGGATGTCCTTGAAATCGGTCAGGCCGTTGTTGCCGCCGAAGCCGAAATCGTTGCGGAAGAAGCCGAGCAGCAGCGCATAGGTCATGGCCTGCGTGATGATCGACAGATACACGCCGGTGACGCGCGAACGGAAGGCGAGCCAGCCGAAGCAGAAGGCGAGCAGGCCCGGCACCAGCAGCACCATCAAGGCAGCAAACCAGAATTTATCGAAGCCGTACCAGTACCAGGGCAGCTTGTCCCAGTTCAGGAACACCATGAAGTCGGGCAGAACAGGGTTGCCGTAGACGCCACGGCTGCCGATCTGCCGCATCAGGTACATGCCCATGGCGTAGCCGCCGAGCGCGAAGAACGCGCCATGGCCGAGCGAAAGGATGCCGCAATAGCCCCAGATCAGATCGATCGCGAGCGCGAGGATGGCGTAGCAGACATATTTGCCCCACAGCGCCACCAGATAGGTAGGCACCTGGAACATCGATCCCTGCGGCAGCAGCAGGTTCGACAGCGGGATCAGCACGCCGACCGCGGCGACGATCAGGACGAACGCGGTCGCGGCGCGATCGAGCGAACGGGTCAGGATATGCGGCGTCATGCTTCCACCGCCCGGCCCTTGAGCGCGAACAGGCCGCGCGGCCGCTTCTGGATGAACAGGATGATCAGCACCAGGATCGCGATCTTGCCGAGCACGGCGCCCGCCGCCGGCTCGAGGAACTTGTTGGCGATGCCGAGCGTGAACGCGCCAACCAGCGTGCCCCAGAGATTGCCGACGCCGCCGAACACCACGACCATGAAACTGTCGATGATGTAGCTCTGGCCGAGATTCGGACTGACATTGTCGATCTGCGACAACGCCACGCCGGCGATGCCCGCGATCCCCGAGCCGAGGCCGAAGGTCAGCGCGCGTCCACGCGCGAGGTGGCGATCCCCATCGAGGCCGCCATGCGGCGATTCTGCGTCACCGCGCGCATCTCGAGCCCGAGCGCGGTGTAGCGCAGCATCGCCAGCAGGATGGCGAACACCGCGAGCGTGAAGCAGAGAATCCAGAGCCGGTTATAGGTGATGGTGATCTGGCCGAGCTCGAAGGCGCCGCTCATCCAGGACGGATTGCCGACCTCGCGGTTGGTCGGGCCGAACGCGGTGCGCACGGCCTGCTGCAGCACCAGCGACAGGCCCCAGGTCGCGAGCAGCGTCTCCAGCGGACGGCCGTAGAGGAAGCGGATGATGGTGCGCTCAATCAGGACGCCGATGAACCCCGCGACCAGGAAGGCGAGCGGCACCGCGATCAGCAGCGAATAGTCGAACAGCGCGGGATAACGGGTGCGGATCACCTCCTGCACCACGAAGGTGGTGTAGGCGCCTAGCATCACCATCTCGCCATGCGCCATGTTGATGACGCCCATCACGCCGAAGGTGATGGCAAGTCCGATCGCGGCGAGCAGCAGCACCGAGCCGAGCGACAGGCCGTACCAGGCGTTCTGCACCATCGACCACATCGCGAGATTGCTCTGGATCGATGTCACCGCGGCTGCCGCGGCCTTCGCAACTACCGGCGGCTGGTCGCCGAGCCCGGTGAGCAGCGCCAGCGCCTCCTGGTCGCCGCGCGCCTTGACCACGGCGACGGCGTCGAGCTTGTCACTCTCCGATGCATCCGACTTGAACAGGATGATGGCGGCGCGCGCCTCGGCGAAGGCCTGCTTGATCGACTTGACGCTCTCCTTGGCGAGCGCGCCCTCCACGGTCGGCAGCAGATTCTCCTCGTGGCTCTTGAACACCGATTGCGCCGCGGCGAGGCGCTTGGCCGGATCCGGCGACAGCAGCGTCAGGCCGCCGAGCGCGGCCTCCACGGTGCGGCGCAGGCGGTTGTTGAGACGAACCGCGGCGGCATTGTCGGGCAGCTTGTCGACGGCCGCGCCGGTTGCGGCGTCGACGATCTTGCCATCGGCCTGGGTGATGAAGACCTTCTTGCTGTCGGGATCGGCCGACAACCGGCCGTCCTGCAGCGCGCTGATGATGGGCGAGGCGAGCGCATTGCCCGATGCAGCAACCTCGCCGATCGCAGCCTCCGTGTCGGAGAACTCGTCATTGGCGAATTTGGCGACCGAATCCTCGAACGGGCCGGCCAGCGCCGGCACAGCAACGCAGCTCAGCAGCAGGATCGAGAGAAACAGAGTGCGAAAGCGATCAATACAAATAGCAAACACGTCAGTACCCCGGCAGGAGTGGAGGAGAAGGCGGCGAGCATGCCGCCTTCTCCGGTGTTGGAAGGTTGTGTTGTGTCGTTGTTGAGTCAGGCGCGCCCCATCAGGAGCCCTGGCCGCCGCACTTGTTGGTCTTGGTGTTGTAGTTGCCGCACTTCTTGCCGACCCAATCGCCGATCAGGTCCTTGGAGCCCTCGAGCTCCTTCGACCAGGCGTCGCCGGCCACCAGGCCCGGGGTCTTCCAGACCACGTCGAACTGGCCGTTGCCCTTGATCTCGCCGATGAACACCGGCTTGGTGATGTGGTGGTTCGGCAGCATCTTCGAGGTGCCGCCGGTCAGGTTCGGCGCCTCGGTGCCCGGAAGCGCGTCGATCACCTTGTCCGGATCGGTCGACTTCACCTTCTCGACAGCCTTCACCCACATGTTGAAGCCGATGTAGTGCGCTTCCATCGGATCGTTGGTCACGCGCTTCGGATTCTTGGTGTAGGCCTGCCACTCCTTGATGAACTTCTCGTTCGCCGGGGTCTTGATCGATTCGAAGTAGTTCCAGGCGGCGAGATGGCCGAGCAGCGGCTTAGTGTCGATGCCGGCGAGCTCTTCTTCGCCGACCGAGAACGCGACCACCGGAATATCGGTCGCCTTGATGCCCTGGTTGCCGAGCTCCTTGTAGAACGGAACGTTGGCGTCGCCATTGATCGTGGAGACCACGGCGGTCTTCTTGCCAGCGGAGCCGAACTTCTTGATGTCGGCCACGATCGTCTGCCAGTCGGAGTGACCGAACGGCGTGTAGTTGATCATGATGTCGTCCTGGGCGACGCCCTTCGACTTCAGATAGGCTTCCAGGATCTTGTTGGTGGTGCGCGGATAGACGTAGTCGGTGCCGGCCAGCACCCAGCGCTTCACCTTCTCTTCCTTCATCAGATAGTCGACGGCGGGGATCGCCTGTTGGTTCGGCGCTGCGCCCGTGTAGAACACGTTGCGCTCGGACTCCTCGCCCTCATACTGCACCGGATAGAACAGGATGTTGTTGAGCTCCTTGAACACCGGCAGCACGGACTTGCGCGACACCGAGGTCCAGCAGCCGAACACGACCGCAACCTTGTCCTTGGTGATCAGCTCGCGGGCCTTTTCGGCGAACAGCGGCCAGTTCGATGCGGGGTCGACGACGACGGCCTCGAGCTTCTTGCCGAGCACGCCGCCCTTCTTGTTCTGCTCGTCGATCAGGAAAAGGATTGTGTCCTTCAGCGTGGTCTCGCTGATGGCCATGGTGCCCGACAGCGAGTGCAGGATGCCAACCTTGATGGTGTCATCGGCCGCTTGTGCGGGCGCGAACGGCGAGGACGCAGCCAGGCCCAAAACCAGGCCGGCCGTCGCCGCGAGCGCGCGGCGGCGGGTCATCGTCGTTATTTTGTGAGTAAGCTGAGTAAGCATGAAATGTCGTCTCCCTGACGCAGGCGTGAACGCTGCGAACGGCCGCTTGGCCGCCTGCGGTTAAGGGAATCGCAAGAACTATGCCACGGTGCGTGGGCACCGTAAGCCGATGAACGGGCTGGATAATTTCGCAGGTTCCGGGCAAATACGGAGGGCGACCGCCCAATCATTGAGCCATCAACTTGACCGCCGAAAGAGCAATCAGGTTATTTTATAGGCAAAATTGGCCTCTTGGCTAAATTTCCGGCAGCGATTTGTGACAGTTTGCGCGATGGTTCGGCGCATTCGGCGCACCAAACTCGGCGATATCATCTTGAAACCGCCCAGTTCCTGGTCCATATCCTCGGCATGCCCGCGACATCGCGGTGCCTTCGCGAGCTGCGTGTTCAAGCTGCCCCAAGCGGCTTCTGGCTCGCCTTTCAGCTAACCAAGCTCGACGCCCCAGACACGCGGGTGTCCCCGAATGCCTTCATGCGATTCCGGCCGAGATGGGCCGGGACGATGACGGCTTTTATGGAAAGAACCACCTTTTGACCTCCTTTCAGGATTTCGGCCTCGCCGATCCCATCGCCCGCGCGCTTCGAGAAGAAAATTATCTCACGCCGACCCCCATCCAAGCCCAGACCATCCCGCTCGCACTCGCCGGCCGCGACGTCGTCGGCATTGCCCAGACCGGAACCGGCAAGACCGCGTCCTTCGCGCTGCCGATCCTGCACCGTCTGCTCGAGAACCGCGTCCGCCCGCAGCCCAAGAGCTGCCGGGTGCTGGTGCTGTCGCCGACCCGCGAACTGTCCGGGCAGATCCTCGACAGCTTCAACACCTATGGCCGCCACATCCGGCTGTCCTCGACGCTCGCCATCGGCGGCGTGCCGATGGGCCGCCAGGTCCGTTCGCTGATGCAGGGCGTCGAGGTGCTGGTCGCCACGCCCGGCCGCTTACTCGATCTCGTGCAGAGCAACGGGCTGAAGCTCAACCAGGTCGAGTTCCTGGTGCTCGATGAAGCCGACCGCATGCTCGACATGGGCTTCATCAACGACATCCGCAAAATCGTCGCCAAGCTGCCGATCCGCCGGCAGACGCTGTTCTTCTCGGCCACCATGCCCAAGGACATCGCCGAGCTCGCCGAGGCGATGCTGCGCGACCCGGCCCGCGTGGCGGTGACGCCGGTGGCCTCGACGGTGGATCGCATCGCCCAGCGCGCGATCCAGGTCGATTTCGCGGCCAAGCCGGCGGTTCTCGCCCAGCTTCTGAAACAGGAGCCGGTCAATCGTGCCCTGGTGTTTACCCGCACCAAACACGGCGCCGACAAGGTGGTGAAGAGCCTTGCCAAGGCGGGCATCGAGGCCAATGCGATCCACGGCAACAAGTCGCAGAACCACCGCGAGCGGACATTGGCGGCATTCCGTTCCGGCGAGATCCGCACGCTGGTGGCGACCGATATCGCCGCCCGTGGCATCGACGTCGACGGCGTCAGCCACGTCGTGAACTTTGACCTGCCCAACATCCCGGAAACCTACGTCCACCGCATCGGCCGCACCGCGCGTGCCGGCGCCGACGGGGTCGCGATCTCGCTGATCGCGGGTGCCGAGGAGATGGGCTATCTGCGCGATATCGAGCGGCTGATCCGGATTACCGTGCCGCGGGAAGACCGCCGCACACAAGGCGGCTCCGCCGGCAGCCGCGAGGCCGCGGCGCCCGCATCGGCGACCCACCCCCACCGGGGCGGCCGCTCTGCGCCACGCGCGCATAATGTCCGTGGGAATGAGGCCGCTCCAGGTGCAAAAGGGCCTCGCCGCCGCCGCCGTCGGGGTGGTAATAATGGCGCGCCGCAGACGAGCCGGGGCGAGTCGCCGCGTCCGTCGCAGGCCGGAAACAGCGAAGGCATCCAGGGCGTCGCCTTCTTGCATCGCGAGAGCCGGCCGAATCCGCAACACAACCGCAACAACCGACCGAAGCACTAGCCGTCGCTCGATCTGGAGAACCATATGGCTAAGGAAGAGCTGATCCAGTTCGAAGGACTGGTGACCGAAATCCTCCCCGACGCTCGTTACCGGGTGCAACTCGATGCCGGACACGAGATCGTCGCCTACACCGCCGGCAAGATGAAGAAAAACCGCATCAAGACGCTGGCCGGCGACCGTGTCACGATCGAAATGTCGCCCTACGATCTCGAAAAAGGCCGCCTGATTTTTCGGCACAAGGACGAACGTCCGAGTGGCGCACCCGGCGGTCCGCCGCGGGGCGGTGCGCAGCGCGGCGGCCAGTTCCGTCGCCGATAGGCTGGACATTGCAACCGTCGCGCGCATGACGTCCCGATGTCCTGCGCAACAGTTGGCCGGCGGCTGCGCCGGCCAAAAAATCGCGCACGTCAGGATTGTTTTGAGCCCTTCTATCGAATAATATCCTACCCATCGATTTTCGGCCGGACGACATTAGCCAATACCGGTACAGCCGGTTCAGACGCTGACGACCCTTCCAAAAATTCGATCTCACCACCCCGCCGACCAGCGGGTCTTGAACTTGTATATCTGAGAAGGGACTACCCACGTGAGCATGGGAACCGTGAAGTGGTTTAACGCGACCAAGGGCTACGGCTTCATCCAGCCGGATGAAGGCGGGAACGACGTGTTCGTGCACATCAGTGCAGTCGAGCGCGCCGGCCTTGGCACTCTGCGTGAGGGCCAGAAGATCTCCTACGAGATCGTTGCTGACCGCCGTTCCGGCAAATCCTCGGCCGACAATCTGCGCGCCGCTGGATAAGCCGATTTCCCGGAGCGCGAAGCTCCAGGAAATTGTCGTCAAAGCATCAAGGGCCGCACCTTCGGGTGCGGCCCTTTTTGTCTGGATCGCGCTCTGTGATCCTAAAGCGCGATGAGATCAGGTTGAAGCACCTTCGCGCTTGAGCTCCTTGTTTGAGCGATCTTTTCGGAAAACCGCTTCGCACTTTTCCGGATCATGCCTTAGTAGGTCGAACAGGTCGTCGGCATGGTGGCGGAGGTCGGCGCGTAGAACACGCAAACCGACTGCCGCGGCCGCGTGAAGGCAACGTCGCTGAGATTAATGCCGGCCTTGGCCATCACATAGCCGACCGTCGGAACGTATTTGTAGCTGACTTCGCTGAAGATCAGATAGGTGCCCGAAACCAGCAGCGCCGACGGAACGATGCTTGTCACGATGTCGCCCTGACTGCGGCTTGAGGCTACCACGGTAGCCTGCGTGGCGCCCGCGCTCATCACCCCCGCCTTGCTCCACTGGATCCGCGCGATGTTGGATTTGTCGACGTAGATTTCCGACAACGTGACCCTGGTCGGCGACGGATCGTAGGGCGTCATGATGCCGACGCTGGCGCTGAAGAAGTTCTGGAGGTCGGCATCCACCACCTGCGTCGCCTGCGATGTCAGGTCCGACGCGGCGCGCGCCATCAGCGTAACCTTGCGATCGACCGCGACACCGGATGAGAACTCCACGGTGCCGAAGAACAGCACCAGCATCAGCGGCATGATGAAAGCGAACTCGACGGCGGCGAGGCCCCGGCGATCACGCCCGAGAGCGACGACAAAGCGCAGCAACGCCGCGGGCGGGGTTTTCATGACTTTGCTCATGAGCATGTCGTGCCGGCGGTTCCGGAGGGCTCGTTCTTGAACGTTGCGGTCGCGATCAGCAGCCGCTTGCCGTTGGCGAGGGCGGTAGAGCTGAAGAGCTTAGTGACGAACAGCGGCCACTGATAGAACAGCCGGACCACGACGACGTCACCGTCCTTGCCGGGACACCATTTCACCTGGGTGGGGTCGATGATGGGCACCAGGTTGACGGTCGAAAAACTCGTCGCAGGATAACTCCGCACGTCGACGTAGATGCCGTTGTTGCAATCGAACAACGCCTGGCTGACCGCGCCACAGACGAATTTCTTGAAATCCTGCTGGCTGTAATTCGCGCCCTGCGCCTGACCGGTCATGACCATCCGCGCGGAATCCTGCGTCGCCGTCTCAAGCACCTGGCTGGCGAAGAAGATCATTGCCACTTCGATGATCGCAAAAAGCAGCGCGAAAAACAGCGGCGCGACCATCGCGAATTCGACCACGGTCGCACCGCGGCGGTCTCGGCGAAAGCGACGGAGCAGGCGTGCAAGAGGATGAGCGGGCAGCAGCATCAACGACCCCGGATCAATGTGACGGCAACAACTACCGAAGAGTCATTGTTGAAGTATTTCGCCGAATCGAGACAGAGCGACCCAATCCGGTAGGCCTTTGTTAAGCACGTCGGGCGAGCGGCCTGCGATCGGCCAGGACGGCGGCGTGTGAGGCGCCCGGAGCGGACGCGCGTCAGTTCTGCGGCTTCGCGCCGCCCGAGCCGGAGGCCTGATTGTTGAGCGTACCGGCCTGATCCATGGTCGCCTTGAAATAGGTGTCGCCGTCGCCGAGCGTGATGCGACGCTGACAAACCGGCATGCAGCTATAGGTCTCGCGATCGATGCCGCGATAGACGGTGACGAGCTGATCGCTCGGACCTTCGACCTGGATCTGGCGATCCACCAGCACCTGGCCGGAGCGGTCGAGTGCGATGAAATTGGTCGCGCCATAACCCTTGCCGGTCACCACGACAACCCCGCCATTCTGCAGGGTGACGTCGGCGATCAGGGGATTGCCGACCACGATCGTGGCAATGCCGCCGGGCAGCTTGACGAGCTTGGCCTGATCGACATTGACCGCGATCCGGTCGGGATCCGGCGCTGCCGTTGCGAGTGCAGGCCCCAGCAGCAAGGCTGCGGCCATCGAGATGAAACCAATGCGCATGACGGCGCGAATACGCTGGGACTGAAACGACATACTCTACCCCGGGACGTTAACAGGCCGGCAAAGGCGATACGCTGCGGACCGGCGCCCGACGCTGGCAAATCTGACGGCAATTCATTTAGGAAGAGCAAAGATCAATCGCCGAATTGCGCGGATGTCGCGACTTCCCGAGCCGATCGGCTAACCCTCCGATGCCTCGCGCGGGACCATCCGGCCGCCGTTTCCCGTCGTCCAGCCACTGGGTGGCGAGCGCCTGCGGCGGTTTCAGCCGGCGGCGCGGACGTGGACGACCACGCGGTCATCGGCGTAGAGGCGCTGCCATCCTGCGATGTGATCCAGCAATTTGGACGCCGGCGTGGTTGGATCGAGCATCACCGCATCGATATCATGTGTTGCGAGCAGACTGAGGAAGCCGTTGACGTCCTTGAGCTGAACCGCGCGAACCAAGCTCATGCCGAACGCCTCGCCGTAGAGTTCGGCACGCCCGTCGATGAACACCGGCATCTGACGCCAGATCAGGTAGCCGCCGAACTGCAGATCGTTGAGCACGCGCTTGACGTCGTGCGCCTTCATCGCGTCAACGGCGGCGGCCGGCGAATAGATCGGCGGTGGCGATATGACCTGACGCGCGGCAACGACTGCGGTCCACGCGCAAAGCCCGACGACAAGGATTGCGGCCGGAGCAACCCTCGGGCGGACCGCGCTGGCGGCGCGCAGCCCGAACTGGGTGGCGACCGGCGTCAGCACGGCCAGCGGCAGCAGCAGGGCAAGCAGCTCGAGATTTCTGACATGGGACAGCGCCATGTGCAGCAAGCCCAGCACCAGGATGATTCGCGGCAGCGGCAACCTCGCCCCGTAATAGAGCGCAGCGCCGAGCAGGCCCAGGATCGATAGTCCGAACGGCTCGATCTCGCCGAATGTCGCCGGCTTCCACTCTGTGATCAGGTGCAACAATTCGCCGAGGCCGAGAATCCTGAGCGAGGCGAGGATCGAGCCCCAGCCATAGGGGGTCGCGCAGCACGCAGCGAGCGCGCCGATGCCGAACGCCGCCCAGCGCAGCGCCAGCGCCGGCTTCTGGGCCGGCAAGGCATTCCACATCGCATCGAGCGCGAATGCGCCGGCCAGTACCACGCCAAATAGAAAGCCGCCGTGCAGATTGGCCCACAGCGCGATCAGCGGCAGCAGCCAGAATGAAGGCGCCTCGCGGCGTTCGCTGGCGGTCATCAGGCCGTTCGCCCAGACGACCATGATGGGCATCGCCAGCACATGCGGACGGGCCAGCAGGTGCCCGCAGATCAGAACCAGCGCCGCTAGCGCAATCAGGCTCGCGTAGACCGTCGGTAGCGCGCGGCTGAGGATGGCGGTGAGCAGCGCGAAGCTGGCAGCGGCGCAGGCGGCGGCCAGCGCCACCGGGCCGGTCCATCCGGCGAGGTCATAGGCCTTCGCGAACAGAACCTGCGCCAACCAGGACGACGACACCCACGGCTCACCGGCCTTGGTGAACGAATAGATGTCGATAGACGGCAGCGTGCGATGGTCGAGGATCCAGCGGCCGACGGCAATCTGCCAGTAGGTGTCGGAATCGGCGAGCAGCCTGTTGCCGACGAACAGCAGCAGCGCATAGACGCCGCACGCCATCCAGAACCAGGCCGGGAGCTCGGCGAAAGCGGAGACTTTCGCGCGCGGGAAGGTCGCCGTCTCAGCGCTCATGATGGCACCGGCCGGCTGGCGGCGTCATTGCCGGAACGGATAGGCCAACTGTCCGCCGATCTCGGACGGCACGCCCTGTTCGGCATCGACGCCATAATCTTCCGGAAGCTTGCCTTCGGGCATCCGGAACGTACCGAACAGAATATCCCAGAGCGGAAACGTGCCTGCGAAATTGGTGTCGCCGCCTTCCTCGAGCCCGGTGTGATGCCAGCGGTGAAACACCGGTGTCGCGATCACGTATTTGAACGGGCCGAGCGTCCAGTTCAGGTTGGCGTGCACGAATGCCGAGTGGAATGTGGTGAACGGCCCCACCCACAGCATGATGTTCGGCGAGATGCCCGCCATCAGCAGGATCACATCGACGGTGATCGTGCCGATCAGAAGATTGACCGGATGGAAGCGTGCCGCCGAGATCCATTCAAGATCCTCGGAGGAGTGATGAATGGCGTGATATTTCCAGAAGCCGCCGCCATGGAACATCCGATGCAGCCAGTACAGCATGAAATCGGAGGCGACCAGGAAGATGATGGACTGCAGCCAGAGCGGAAGCTGCGCCAGCGGGCCGTGTCCGTTCTCGTAGAATGCGATCAGATCGTCGGCTTCGTGAACGTTGAACACCACGGCTGCGCCAACCACCAGGAGCCCGATCCGCAGCACGCGGGCGAATGCCGGCACGAAGAACCAGTAGCAGATGTCGGTGACCAGCTCACGCTTTTGCCACCATGGCTTGCCGGGATTGCAGGCCCAGAAATGAGTGAGCACCGTGAAGAACAGCGCCAGCGCGATGGTGATCGGCACCACCTTCATCATCGTCTGGCCGATCATCTCGATGACTTCAAAGGGAAGGGTGGGCATGACGGCCTCGTTTTGACGGAAGCCCCATGCGTATAGATGTGCGCTTAAGGACCCGTGAACGGGTGCCGATAGCAGCGGGCCCCTGCAACAATCTGCAATCTTAACGGGCCGCTTAAGGCCAAATTTACTGTGCTCAACAACTGCGGGTTCCCGCTGTGTTTATGCGATCAAATTAACTGCGCCGAAATTGTCGAACCGTAGGGTGCCGCAATGGTCACGGTGCTGAGAACGCCGGCGAGACCAAACCTAGTTCGACCAGCCACGTGTACACAGGAGTTACTTATGAAGAACCTCGTCTCGCGCTTCGTGAAGGATGAGTCGGGCGCGACTGCCATCGAATACGGCCTGATCGCCACCGGTATCGCCATCGCGATCATCGCGGCTGTCAACGGCGTCGGCTCCAAGCTCTCGACCACCTTCAACACGGTCTCCAACTCGCTGAAGTAAGCCGGTTCGAACGAACTCGCATCAAAGGTCCCGGCAGCCCCGGGACCTTTGCTATTTGGCGGACAGGCGGTCGGCGCCTTGATGGCGGCCGCGGCGGCTTTTCCCGATTGTTCACCATTGGCCGCTAGCGTCGGGTCTCGACCGCAGCTCCAGCTTGACGGCATGAATCCATGATCCTCGACATCGCACGCTTGATGCTGTTCCCGGCCCTGATGGCCTTTGCGGCGGCGAGCGATCTCTTGACCATGACGATCCCGAACCGGATCTCGCTGGCGCTGGTGGCCGGGTTCTTCATCCTGGCGCCGCTGACCGGGATGGGCATCCACGAGATGCTCGACCATGCCGGCGCGGGCGCGCTGGTTCTGGCGGTGGCATTCGGCATGTTTGCGATGGGCTGGGTCGGCGGCGGAGATGCCAAGGTCGCCGCCGCGGCCGGCCTGTGGTTCGGTTTCGAGCATCTGCTCCCCTATCTGGTCTTCGCGTCGCTGTTCGGCGGCGCGCTGACGCTGCTGCTGCTGCAGCTCCGGCAATGGCCGCTGCCCTATGCGCTCGCGAACCAGGCCTGGCTCAGCCGCCTGCACGACAAGCAGACCGGAATTCCCTACGGCATCGCACTCGCCCTCGGCGCCCTGCTGATCTATCCCGAGACGGACTGGATCAAGACGATCGATCTCGCGCACCTGGCGATGCGCTGACAAAGCAGCGGTAACCGCCCGTTAAGGCGATTTAGATACGCCTCATTAACCATGCTTTGACGAATAGCTGGTCAACTCCCATCACGGCGGCGGCAGCGTCGCGGCGTCATGTGGAAAGTGAAGCGTAATGGATAAGGCCCGCATTCTGGTCCTCGCAATCGCAGGCTGCGCCGGCCTCGCGGCGCTCTATTTGGCGAGCGGAAGCGACGACAGGCCGGCGCCGCCCCCACCTGTCGCGCAGCTGCCCACCGTCGACATCCTGGTCGCGAAGACCGACATCGGCCTCGGCCAGGCCGTGAAGCCCGAAGACTTGCAATGGCAGACCTGGCCGGCGGCAACCGCCAGCGCCAGCTTCATGCGCAGGGACAGCAACGCCGAAGCGATCAAGGACGTGACCGGTTCGATTGCGCGCGCCCCGTTCATCCAGGGCGAACCGATTCGCGAGCAGAAGCTCGTCAAGGCCGACGGCAGCGGCTTCATGGCCGCGATCCTGCCGACCGGCATGCGGGCGGTATCGACCGAAATCTCACCCGAGACTGGCGCCGGCGGCTTCATCCTGCCGAATGACCGGGTCGACGTCCTGCTGTCGAAGCGGGACAAGAATCCGGATCGCAACGGCGCCGACATCGTCAACTCCGAAGTGATCCTGACCAACATCCGCGTGCTCGCGATCGACCAGGCACCGAAGGAAAAGGACGGCACCAACGCACTGATCGGCAAGACGGTGACGCTGGAGCTGAAGCCCGAACAGACCGAGACGCTGGCGCGCGCGCGCCAGAGCGGCGTCCTGTCGCTGGCGCTGCGCAGCATCGCCGACAACAACGCGCCCGAAACCAAGATCGACGACAGCCGCCAGAGGCGCGGTGACACGATCAACGTCATCCGCTTTGGCGTTGCCAACCAGGCGACGATGCAGAAGTGACCATGAGGACACACGTGATGAAGGGCGGGGCAACTCAACGGACGATGCGGGCCTTCATGGTCCGCGCATTGTCGTTCTCGGCCGTCGCGGCGCTCACGCTCAACCCGGCGCTGACACCGGTGGTGGCGAGCGATTATCGCGCCGCGCCTGCCGCTGCCGCATCGGCCGATGGCGGCCAGATGAATGCCCGGTTCCTCTCGCTCGGCGTCGGCAAGTCGATCGTGATCGATCTGCCCCGGGACATCAAGGACGTGTTGGTCGCCGATCCCAAAATCGCCAACGCCGTGGTGCGCTCGGCGCAACGCGCCTACATCATCGGCGCGACGGTCGGCCAGACCAACATCGTGTTCTTCGACGCCGCCGGCCAGCAGATCGCGGCCTATGACATCGCGGTCAAGCGCGATCTCAACGGCGTGCGCGCCGCGCTGCGTGCGGCACTGCCGAATTCCGATATCCAGATCGAGGGCGTCGGCGACGGCGTGATGCTGAGCGGGAGCGCTGCGAGCCCGATCGAAGCACAGCAGGCCGGCGATATCGCCACGCGGCTGGTCGGCAGCCCCGACAAGGTCGTGAACTCGATCACGGTTCGCGGCCGCGACCAGGTGATGCTGAAGGTCACGGTTGCCGAAGTCGCGCGCAGCCTGATCAAGCAGCTCGGCATCGACCTCACCGCGAACCTCAACTACGGCACGACCGTGGTGAAATTCGCCAACAGCAACCCGTTCACCGCGAACAGCTCGCCGCTGGTGTCCGGCAACAATCTGACCACGTCGTTCGGATCGTCAGTGTCGGCAACGATCCGCGCCATGGAAAGCGCCGGTGTCGTGCGGACCCTCGCCGAACCGAACCTGACCGCAATCTCGGGCGAATCGGCCACCTTCATCTCGGGCGGCGAGTTTCCAATTCCGACCGGCGTGACCTGCCAGACCTCGACGACGGGCGCGATCGGGAATTGCGTCCAGACCGTCAGCTTCAAGAAATTCGGCATTTCGCTCAACTTCACGCCGGTGGTGCTGACCGAAGGGCGCATCAGCCTGCGCGTGATGACGGAAGTGTCGGAAGTCTCGACCGAGAACGCGCTGACCGGCGGCGCGGGTGGAACGACGATCCCTTCGATCAAGACCCGCCGCGCCGAGACCACGCTGGAAATTCCTTCGGGCGGCTCGATGGCCATGGCCGGCCTGATCCAGGATCAGACCAAGCAGGCGATCAACGGCCTTCCCGGGCTGGCGTCCCTGCCGGTGCTCGGCACGCTGTTCCGCAGCCGCGACTTCGTCAACAACCAGACCGAACTGATGGTTCTGGTGACGCCCTATGTGGTTCGCGCCGTGGCGCAAAAGGATTTGTCGCGCCCGGATGACGGCTTCGCCAACGCATCCGACCCACAGGCCGACCTGCTCGGCAGCCTCAATCGCATTTACGGCGTGCCCGGCCGCACCGAGCCGGCGCGGAATTACCGCGGCACCTACGGCTTCATTACCGACTGAGGCGGACGATGACACAGACCACACCCAGACCATCCGCCGATTACAAGCGCACCGCCGGTGTCGCCGGCGTGCTCGTCGTTCTTGCCATGGCGCTCGGCGCCTGCCAGCACGCCGCCGACAACAGTTTCGCGATGGTGGACTCGCCGGCCGACTATCGCCTGCGTCACCCGATCGCGGTGACCGAGGCCGATCGCTCGATCGTGGTCTTCGTCGGCCGCAGCCGCGGCGGCCTGACCGCGGAGCAGCGCGCCGAGGTGATGGGAATGGCGCAGGACTGGATGCGCGAGGGCACCGGCGCCGTTACCATCGACGTTCCCGCCGACACGCCGAATGCCCGGCCCGCGCAGGAATCGCTGCGCGAGATCCAGGCGACCTTCGCCGCCGCCGGCGTGCCGCCGCGCGGGATCCTCGTGCGCAAATACCATCCCGAGAATCCGCGCCTGATGCCTGCGATCCGCGTGAACTATCCAAAGATGAAAGCGGAGGCCGGGCCGTGCGGCCTCTGGCCGGAGGATCTCGGCCCGTCGATGCACAACGGATCCTACATCCAGAACAAGCAATACTACAATTTCGGCTGCGCCAATCAGCGCAACCTCGCAGCCATGGTCGAAGACCCGACTGACCTCGTGCAGCCGCGCGCGGAGACCCCTGCCTACACGTCGCGCCGCAACATCGCCTTCGACAAGTATCGCAAGGGCAGCACCACCGCCACGACGTATCCCGAGTCCGACAGGGCCAAGCTAAGCGACACAGGAAAATGATCACCTACGCGCAGCAAAACTCCGAAGAGCAGACGGACGTCCCGCCGCAGGCCGTGGACGACCATATTGCTCCGGCGCCACGGGTCTCGGTCCAGGCGTTCTGCGAGACGGTCGAGACCGCTGCCGCCGTACAGTCGGCGGGCGAGGATCGCCGGTTGGCCAAGGCCCACCTCAAGATCCAGATGGGCGGCATGGCGGCTGCCATCGAGGCCTACCGCTCGGCGCCGACGCCCAACGTCATCATCCTCGAGACCGAGGGCCGCAGCGACATTCTGGGCGGGCTCGACCAGCTCGCCACGGTATGCGACGCCGGCACCCGGGTGGTCGTGATCGGCCGGGTCAACGACGTCACGCTGTATCGCGAGCTGGTGCGGCGCGGCGTCAGCGACTACGTGATCGCGCCGGCACATGCGATCGACGTGGTGCGCGCGGTCTGCAACCTGTTCTCGGCGCCGGAAGCCAAGGCGGTCGGCCGCGTCGTCGCCGTCGTCGGCGCGAAGGGCGGCGTCGGCGCCTCGACGATCGCCCACAATGTTGCCTGGGCGATCGCCCGCGATCTGGCGCTCGATTCCGTGGTCGCCGATCTCGATCTTGCATTCGGCACGGCCGGCCTCGACTACAACCAGGATCCGGCGCAAGGCATTGCGGATGCGGTGTTCTCGCCGGACCGCGTCGATACCGCCTTCGTCGACCGCCTGCTGTCGAAATGCACCGACCATCTGAGCCTGCTGGCGGCACCGGCGACGCTCGACAAGGTCTACGATTTCGGCGCCGAAGCGTTCGATGCGATCTTCGACACGTTGCGCACCACGATGCCGTGCATCGTGCTCGACGTACCGCACCAGTGGTCCGGCTGGACCAAGCGCGCGCTGATCGCGGCCGACGACATCCTGATCGTGGCGGCGCCCGACCTCGCCAATCTGCGCAACGCCAAGAACATGTTCGACCTCTTGAAGGCGTCGCGGCCGAACGACCGCGCGCCGCTGTACTGCCTGAACCAGGTCGGCGTGCCGAAGCGTCCGGAGATCGCGGCGGGCGAATTCGCCAAGGCGATCGAAAGCCAGCCGATCGCCGCCATTCCGTTCGATCCGCAGATCTTCGGTTCGGCTGCCAACAACGGCCAGATGATCGCCGAAATCTCCGCCAATCACCGCGCAGTCGAGATGTTTCTACAGATGGCGCAGCGGCTGACAGGCCGCGGCGAGACCAAGAAGCCGAGGGGGTCTTTCCTGTCGCCCCTGCTCGAAAAGCTGCGGTCCAAATAGTGGTCCGCGTGGAGTCAAGACGTCGTGTTTGGTAAGCGTAGCGGAAACGAGGGGGACCTGCGGGCACCTAAGCCTGCCTTTCAGACGCCGGAGCCTGCCGGCTCGTCGCCGATGGCGCGCGAGTCCGCCGCCCCGACGATCTCGTCGCCGCCGCTGGCGCCGGCCAAGCCGCCGCCTGCTCCCGTGGTCGAAGCCCGCCGCTCGGACAACTACTACCAGGTCAAGGCGACGATCTTCGGCGCCCTGATCGAGGCGATCGACCTTGCCCAGCTCGCCAAGCTGGACAGCGAGTCGGCGCGCGAGGAAATCCGCGACATTGTCAACGAGATCATCGCGATCAAGAACATCGTGATGTCGATCGCCGAGCAGGAAGAGTTGCTCGACGACATCTGCAACGACGTGCTCGGCTACGGACCGCTGGAGCCGCTATTGTCGCGCGACGACATCGCCGACATCATGGTCAACGGCGCGGGCACCGTGTTCATCGAAGTCGCCGGCAAGATCCAGCGCACCGGCATCCGCTTTCGCGACAACCAGCAGCTGCTCAACATCTGCCAGCGCATCGTCAGCCAGGTCGGCCGGCGCGTCGACGAATCCTCGCCGATCTGCGACGCCCGCCTCGCCGACGGCTCGCGCGTCAACGCCATCGTGCCGCCGCTGGCGATCGACGGGCCCGCGCTCACCATCCGCAAATTCAAGAAGGACAAGCTGACGCTGGAGCAGCTCGTCAAGTTCGGCGCGATCACGCCGGAAGGGGCGACCATCCTGCAGATCATCGGCCGTGTCCGCTGCAACGTGATCATCTCGGGCGGCACCGGCTCGGGCAAAACCACGCTGCTGAACTGCCTGACCAACTATATCGAGCACGACGAGCGCATCATCACCTGCGAAGACGCCGCCGAACTTCAGCTGCAGCAGCCGCATGTGGTGCGGCTGGAAACCCGGCCGCCGAACATCGAGGGCGAGGGCCAGGTCACGATGCGCGAACTGGTCCGCAACTGCCTGCGTATGCGTCCGGAGCGCATCATCGTCGGCGAAGTCCGCGGCCCCGAGGCGTTCGACCTGTTGCAGGCGATGAACACCGGCCACGACGGCTCGATGGGCACGCTGCACGCCAACAATCCCCGCGAAGCGCTGTCGCGCTGCGAATCCATGATCACCATGGGCGGCTTCTCGCTTCCCTCGCGCACCATTCGCGAGATGATCTGCGCCTCGGTCGACATCATCGTGCAGGCCGCCCGCCTGCGCGACGGTTCGCGCCGCATCACCCACATCACCGAGGTGATGGGCATGGAAGGTGACACCATCATCACCCAGGATATCTTCCTCTACGACGTGATCGGGGAAGATGCCAACGGCAAGATCATCGGCAAGCACCGCTCGACCGGCATCGGCCGGCCGCGCTTCTGGGAGCGCGCGCGCTATTACAATGAAGAGAAGCGGCTTGCGGCGGCGCTGGACGCCTCCGACTCGCCGGCGCCGGTCTAGAGGAACGCAGGATGCAGACGCAAACCCTTGCCCTCGCCTTCCTCGCCGCCACCACCGTGGGCGGCATCGCCTGGGTCTTCCTCTATCCCTACCTTTCGGGGGAAAAGAAGGCCGAGTCGCGCCGCGCATCGGTGGCGCGCAGCGAACCGTCGACCACGCGAACCACCGAACGCACCCAGCGCTCCCGCCGCGAGCAGGTCGAAGGATCGCTGAAGGAGCTCGAGGCGCGTCGGCAGAAGGACAAGAAAATCCCGCTCGGCATGCGCATCTCGCAGGCCGGACTGGAGTGGTCCGAGCAGAAGTTCTGGATGATCTCCGGCGCCCTCGGCCTGTTCGGGTTCGGCGCGGCCTTCATGGCCGGCGGAGGACTGCTGGGCGCCGCGGGCATCGGCTTTGCCATGGGCCTCGGCCTGCCGCGCTGGCTGCTCGGCTTCCTGAAGAAGCGGCGGGAAAAGGCCTTTCTGAAGGCGCTGCCCGACGCCGTCGACGTCATCGTCCGCGGCATCAAGGCCGGCCTGCCGCTGTTCGAGTCGCTCAAGGCCGTCGTCAACGATGCGCCTGAGCCGCTGCGCAGCGAGTTTCTTGCGATCATCGAGACCCAGGCAATCGGCATGCCGCTCGGCGAGGCCTGCGCCCGGCTGTACGAACGCATGCCGCTGCCGGAGGCGAACTTCTTCGGTATTGTGATCGCGATCCAGCAGAAGTCCGGCGGCAATCTGTCGGAAGCTCTCGGCAACCTGTCGCGGGTGCTGCGCGACCGCAAGAAGATGGCCGAGAAGATCCAGGCGATGTCGATGGAAGCGAAGGCTTCCGCCGCCATCATCGGCTCGCTGCCGCCGATCGTGATGATCCTCGTGTTCCTCACGACGCCGGACTACATCGCCCTGCTGTGGACCAACTCGATGGGCCAGCTCATGCTGGTCGGCTGCGCCCTCTGGATGACCTGCGGCGTGCTGGTGATGAAGAAGATGATCAACTTCGATTTCTGACGGTGCAGCATGATTGATATTCTGGTCGCCAAGCTCCACGACGTCAGGTTCATGACCATGCTGCTTGCCTTCATCGCGGCAAGCGCGACGGTCTACACGCTGGTGATGCCGTTGCTCGCCGGCGGCGATCTCAACAAGCGCATGAAGGCCGTCGCCAGCGAGCGCGAGCGTCTGCGGCAGCGTGAGCGCGATCGTCTCGCCAAGACGGAGAAGGTCGCGCTGCGGCAGACCCCGAAGCAGGTCGTCTCCCGGGTGGTGGACGATCTCAACCTCACGAAATGGCTCGCGCAGGAAGCGGCGCTCGAGAAGCTCGTGATGGCGGGCTATCGCGGCCACGCCCCCTACGTCACCTTCCTGTTCGCCCGCGCGGTGACCCCGATCGTGCTGCTGCTCGGCGCCATCGTCTATACGTTCTTCATCGCGGGCGCGGCCTGGTCGCTCACGCTCAAGATCGGCATTTGCGTCGGCGCGGCCTATGCCGGCCTCCAGGCGCCGATGCTGTTCCTGAAGAACGCGATCTCCAAGCGCCAGCTCCAGATCAAGCGCGCCTTTCCCGATTCGCTCGACCTGCTGCTGATCTGCATCGAGTCGGGCATGTCGGTGGAGGTTGCGTTCCGAAAGGTTGCCAACGAGATCGCCGGACAGTCGATCGCGCTGTCGGAGGAGTTCGCGCTGACGACCGCGGAGCTGTCCTATTTGCAGGACCGCAAGTCCGCCTACGAGAACCTGGCGCGCCGCACCGGACTCGAAGGCGTGAAATCGGTGTGCATGGCGTTGCAGCAATCCGAACGCTACGGCACGCCGCTCGGCCAGAGCCTGCGCGTGATGGCGCAGGAGAATCGCGACATGCGCATGAACGAAGCCGAGAAAAAGGCGGCGGCGCTGCCGCCCAAGCTGACCGTGCCGATGATCCTGTTCTTCCTGCCCTGCCTGTTCATCGTGATCCTCGGACCGTCCTACATCAAGATCGCCACGATGCATTGAGCCGCGCCGGCTGCCTTCTCCTTCCCCTTGAAAGTCCGCAGCCCGGATGAAGCGTAAATCCGGGACAGGACGATCCGCGGTTACGGCGCCCCGGATTGCGCTGCGCCGGGCTACGGTTCTTCCCCTTCCCTCTGCAGGGCTGCTCGCGGAGGGAGATGATCGCCCGCTTTGCTCCACGAGCAAAGCGACCTCCCCTTTTCAAGGGACGTTGGTAAGTTGCCGTGTTGGCTTAATCGTCCTTGGCGACAACCGGTGCGGCGCGCGAGGAAATCCGCGGACCGTCCTTGCGGTTCAGCATGTCGCGGAGATAGGCGACATTGGCCGCCGCCTCGTCCGCCGGCAGGTCGGCCTTGACGATGGTCTCGGCCTCCGCGAAGCGGCCCTGCAGGCCGACGACGAGCGCAAGGTTCTGCCGGATGCGGGTGTCGGCGCGGGCGCTGGCATAGGCCTGGCGCAGCGTCTCTTCCGCCTTCGGCAATTCCTTGGTCAGCATGTAGGACAGGCCGAGATTGGACAGCACCGACGGCTCGTCCGGGGCCAGTCGAAGGGCGCTGGCGTAATAGCGCCGCGCTTCCTCGTGCCGATTCAGCTTGTCGAGCGTGGTGCCTTGTACCGACAGGATCCGCCAGTCTGGATTGTCCGGACTGTGCGCGCGGCTGAGCACGTCGAATGCGGCCTGCGAATTGCCATTGTCGGCGAGCGCGCGGCCATAGGCGGCGAGCAGCGGCTTGTTGCCGGGGGTGGCGAGCGTGGCCTGCTCCAGCACGGCGCAGGCCTGCGAACGCTGTCCGGTCATGCGCAACGCCTGGCCGTAAGCGATCGCGGCGTCGACATCCTTGGGATTCTTGCGATAGCGCTCGCCATAGACTTCGAGATTGCGGCGCGGATCGTCGGACGCCGGGTCGGACCGGGACGCGATCGATCCGGTGACGTCGGACATGGTCTGGCAACCGCCAAGCCCGGCGGCGAGAACCGCCACGAGGGCTGCGGAAGCGAGATGCCGGGTCAAAATGGACTGTCGACGCATGGCACTGTGACTCACGAAATCGGGCAAATGGATCGAGCCGAGCGCGCCAGCAATAGACTGTTAACCCTAACGTCTGGTTAACTGGCGGCCGTCGCAACCGGCGCGCCGGTTCCAATCGCCGCAGGCCGCGTCAACCGCGGGCGCGCTACCATCGACTGCGAAAGCCGTGTTAGTCACCAGCAACGACGCCAAAACAGCCGAGAGCCGCATGCCATCCGTGTTCGAGACCGCACCCACGACCGCCGTCACGCCGATCACCTTCGTCAGCAAGGCAACATGGGATGCGATCCGCAGCGAGTTGCCGGCGCCGGCGCGCCAGTTCGCCGAGGCCAGTGACTTTGCCGCCAAGCCCGGCAAGGCCCTCGCTTTGCCGGCAGCCGATGGCGGCATCGCGCAGGTGCTGTTCGGCCTCGAGGACGCCGACCACAAGGCGCGCGATCCGTTCCGGCCCGGCGTCTTGCCTGGCCTGCTGCCGCCGGGCGTCTACCGCTTTGGCAATGCGCCGCATGACACGCGGCTTGCCGCGCTCGCCTTCGCGCTCGGCTGCTACCGCTTCGGCCGCTATCGCAAGAACAAGAGCCCCGAGGTCCGCCTCGTGCCACCCGATGGCGTCGACACGGCCGAGATCGCGCGGATGGCGGACGCCGCGGCGCTGGCGCGCGACCTCATCAACACGCCGTCCAACGACATGGGCCCGGCCGAGCTCGCCGAGGTGGCGCGCGACCTCGCAGCGCGGTTCGGCGCCGCCTTCAATTGCATCGATGGCGACGAGCTCGCGCAGAATTTCCCGCTGATCCACGCCGTCGGCATGGCCTCGACCCGCGCACCGCGGCTGATCGATCTGAGCTGGGGCGATCCGGCCCATCCGAAGGTGACGCTGGTCGGCAAAGGCGTCTGCTTCGACACCGGCGGGCTCGACCTTAAGCCGTCGAGCGGCATGCTGCTGATGAAGAAGGACATGGGCGGCGCAGCCAACGTGCTGGCGCTGGCCCAGATGGTGATGGACGCGAAGCTCAAGGTGCGGCTGCGCGTGCTGATCCCGGCGGTCGAGAACGCGGTTGCCGGCAACGCGTTCCGCCCGCTCGACATCTTCAAGTCGCGCAAGGGCATCACCGTCGAGATCGGCAACACCGACGCCGAGGGGCGGCTGGTGCTCGCCGACGCGCTGGCGCTGGCCGACGAGGAGACGCCCGACCTGCTGGTCGATCTGGGCACGCTGACCGGCGCGGCGCGCGTGGCGCTGGGCCCGGATCTGCCGCCGTTTTATACCAATGACGAGACGCTCGCCGGCGACGTCGCAGCTTGCGCGAAAAGCGAGAACGATCCGTTGTGGCGGATGCCGCTGTGGCCGGCCTACGATGCCTGGCTCGATTCCAAGACCGCCGACATCACCAACGCACCGTCAGGCGGTTTCGCCGGCTCGATCACCTGCGCGCTGTTCCTGCAGCGCTTCGTCGAGCACGCGCGGAGCTGGCTGCATGTCGATATCTATGGCTGGACGCCGTCGGCAAAGCCCGGCCGTCCCGAAGGCGGCGAATGCCAGGCTGCACGCGCGATCTACAAACTGCTGAGCCAGCGCTATGCATGATGCCAGACTGACGCCGGCCCGCGCCGACCTCGCCGCGAAATATCTCGAGGGCAAGGTCAAGGCTGCGCGCTTCGTCGACGGCGAGGCGCGCGAGGTCGGCGACGCGATCGCGCCGCTACGGCGGGCGCCGGCGGCCGATGCCGAACAGATGACGCAGGCCCTCAGGGGTGAACGCGTCACCGTGTACGACCGCAACGGCGAAGGCTGGGCCTGGGGCCAGCTCGCCGATGACGGCTATGTCGGCTGGATTGCCGAGGCGGCGCTGACGGCGCCTGGCGCTGCCCCGACGCACAAGGTGACGGCGCTGCGCGCGCTGGCGTTTCCGGGACCGTCGATCAAGCTGCCGCCGGTCGAGGCGCTGGCGATGGGGACCAGGCTGGCAATCGCCCGCGAGGACGGCGCCTTCGCGGTGACCCGCGAGGGCTGGCATCTGCCGCGCCAGCATCTCGCGCCGCTCGACGCAATGGCGCCGGATTTCGTCGCGATCGCCGAGCGGTTCGTCGGCACGCCCTATCTCTGGGGCGGCAAGTCGAGCCTCGGCATCGACTGCTCCGGCCTGGTGCAGATCGCGCTGACCGCCGCCGGCACCGGCTGCCCGCGCGACAGCGACATGCAGCAGGACGGGCTCGGCCGCGAACTGACGACAGCGGAATCCAGGCATCTGCAGCGCGGCGACTTGATCTTCTGGAAGGGCCATGTCGCCATCGTGCGTGATACGGCGACGATCGTGCACGCCAATGCGCATCACATGGCGACGGTAGTGGAGAACACGCAGGCTGCGATCGCGCGGATCAAGGCCGCCGGCAACGAGGTCGCCGCAATCAAGCGGCTTTGACCGCGTCATTCCGGAGCGACGCGGAGCGTCGAGCCCGGAATCCATCGAGCCTCCCGCTCCGTGGATGAATGGATCCCGGGCTCTCGCTGCGCGAGCCCCGGATTGACGACAGAGAGCTACGTCGCCACAGCCCCGTCGCCGGCCGCTTCGATGCGGAACGCGGCGGCGAACAGCGCGCGGGTGTAGTTGCTCTTCGGATTCCTGAACAGCTCGGAGGCCGGCCCCTCCTCCTCGACCTTGCCGGACTTCATCACGATGAGATGGCTCGCGAGCGAGGCCACCACGCGCAGATCGTGCGAGATGAACATGTAGGTGAGGTCGCGCTTGCGCTGCAGGTCGCGCAGCAGATCGACCATCTGGGCCTGCAGCAGCATGTCGAGCGCACTGGTCGGCTCGTCCAGCACCACGAAGTTCGGCTCCAGCACGACTGCGCGCGCGATCGAGATGCGCTGGCGCTGGCCACCGGAGAACTCGTGCGGATAGCGGAAGCGCCAGTCGGGATCGAGGCCGACATCCTTCAATGCCTTGATCACCCGCGCCTCGCGCTCCTCGCGCGAGAGCTGCTTCTGATGCACTTCGAGGCCCTCGGCGATGATGTCGGCCACCGACATTCGCGGGCTGAGCGAGCCGAACGGATCCTGGAACACGATCTGCATGTCGCGGCGGAACGGCAGCATCTGCTTGAAGCGCAGGCCCTGAATGTCCTTGCCGAGGAACACGATCGGGCCGTCGGACGAAATCAGCCGGAGCAGCGCGAGCCCGAGCGTGGTCTTGCCGGAGCCGGACTCGCCGACCACGCCGAGCGTTTCGCCCTTGCGCACCGCGACGCTGACGCCATCGACCGCCTTGATGTGGCCGACGGTCGAACGCAGCAACCCGCGCTTGATCGGGAACCAGACCTTGAGATTGTCCGCCGACATCACGACCGGCGCACCCGGCTGCGGCGGCGCCGGATCGGGCTTCGGCTCGGCCGCCAGCAGCGCCTTCGTATAGGCGTGTTTCGGCGCGGTGAAGACCTGCTCGACCGGGCCCTGCTCGACGATCTTGCCGTTGTTCATCACGCAGACCGTGTCGGCGATGCGGCGGACGATGCCGAGGTCGTGGGTGATGAACAGCAGGCTCATGCCGAGTCGGGCGCGGATCTCGGCCAGCAAGGCCAGTATCTGCGCCTGCACGGTGACGTCGAGCGCGGTGGTCGGCTCGTCCGCGATCAAGAGATCGGGCTCGTTGGCGAGCGCCATCGCGATCATCACGCGCTGGCGCTGGCCGCCGGATAGTTGATGCGGATAGCTGTTGAGCCGCGTCTCCGGTTCGGGGATGCCGACCTGGCCTAGCAACTCCAGCGTCCGGGCCCGCGCTGCTGCGCCGCTGATGCCGCTGTGCAGCGACAGGATCTCGCCGATCTGGGCTTCGATGGTGTGGAGCGGATTGAGCGAGGTCATCGGCTCCTGGAAGATGATCGAGATGTCGTTGCCACGAATCCCGCGCATCTCGCTTTCCGACGATCCCAGGAGATCGCGGCCCTTGAATCGGATCGCGCCGGAGGGATGCGAGGCCGCTGGATAGGGCAGCAGCCTCAGTACCGACAGCGCGCTGACTGATTTTCCCGAACCGGACTCGCCGACCAGCGCGGTGCATTCGCCGCGCTTGATCGAGAAGGAAACGCGATCGACCGCGAGCGAGCGGCCGAAGGCGACCGAGAGGTCGCTGACGTCGAGCAGAGGCTGGTTGGTCGCGTCCATGCGTCAGCCCTTCGCGAACGTCTTGCGCGGATCGAAGGCGTCGCGCGCAGCTTCGCCGATGAAGATCAGGAGCGACAGCATGATCGCGACCGAGAAGAAGCCGGTCAGGCCGAGCCATGGCGCCTGCACATTGGCCTTGCCCTGCGACAGCAATTCACCGAGCGAGGGTGAGCCGGGCGGCAGGCCGAAGCCGAGGAAATCCAGCGCCGTCAGCGTCATCACCGAGGACGAGACGATGAAGGGCAGGAACGTCATGGTCGCGACCATGGCGTTCGGCAGCAGATGGCGGAACATGATCTTGCCGTTGGAGACGCCGAGCGCGCGCGCCGCCTGGATGTATTCGAAGTTGCGGCCGCGGAGAAATTCGGCCCGCACTAGGCCAACCAGCGAGACCCACGAGAACAGCAGCAGGATGCCGAGCAGGATGAAAAAGCCCGGCGGCAGCACTGCCGAGATGATCAGCAGCAGATAGAGCGAGGGAATCGCGGTCCAGATTTCGATGAATCGCTGGAAGCCGAGATCGATCCAGCCGCCGAAATAACCCTGCACGCCGCCGGCAGCGATGCCGATGATCGAGGACAGGATGGTCAGCGTCAGGCCGAACAAGACGGAGATGCGGAAGCCGTAGATCAGCCGCGCCACGACGTCGCGGCCCTGATCGTCGGTGCCCAGCCAATTGTATTCGAGGTCGCGGCAGCCGGTCAGGCCCTTGCGCTTCACCACGTCCGCGCACTCTTTTTCGGTCAGCAGCCAGGTCGGCTTCGACGGCACCGCGGTCGGCGGATCGAGGTTGCGGCTGTCGTAGGAGTAGCGGATCGGCGGCCAGATCATGCTGCCGCCCTTGGCCGCGATCTGCTTCTGCAGATAGGGATCGCGATAATCGGCCGCCGTCTCGAAGTCGCCGCCGAACGTCGTCTCGGCGTAAGTGAACACCACCGGCCAGTAGAGATGGCCGTCATACTTGACGACAAGCGGCTTGTCGTTGGCGATGAAATTGGCGAACAGCGACGCCACGAACAGCACGACGAAGATCCAGAACGACCAATAGCCGCGCCGGTTCGCCTTGAAGTTCTGCCAGCGCCGCTGATTGAGCGGCGACGGCGCGAAGGCGTGGCGGGTGGCGGGCACCGACTCGCCGAGCGGCGATTGCGTCGAGGTCTCGACCGGCTGGGGCGCGAGCAGCGTCATCAGACCTCCCGCGCCTCGAAGTCGATCCGCGGATCGATCCACATATAGGCGAGATCGGAGATCAGATTGACCACCAATCCGACCAGCGAGAAGATGAACAGCGTTCCGAACACCACCGGATAGTCGCGGTTCAGCACGCTCTCGAACCCGAGCAGGCCGAGCCCGTCGAGCGAGAAGATGGTCTCGATCAGCAGCGAGCCCGAGAAGAACGCGTGGATGAACGCGCCCGGGAAGCCCGCGATCACGATCAGCATGGCGTTGCGGAAGATGTGCCCGTACAGCACCTGGCGCTCGCTGCAGCCCTTGGCGCGCGCGGTCATCACATATTGCTTGCGGATCTCGTCGAGGAACGAATTCTTGGTGAGCAAGGTCATCGTCGCGAAGGCGCCGAGTGCCATCGACACCAGCGGCAGCGTCAGGTGCCAGAAGTAATCGATGATCTTCCAGTACCAGGGGAATTGCGACCAGCCGTCCGAAGTCAGGCCGCGTAGCGGGAAGATGTTGAGGAACGAGCCGCCGGCGAACAGCACGATCAACAGGATTGCAAACAGGAAGCCCGGAATGGCAAAGCCGATGATGATCACGGCCGAGGTCCAGGTGTCGAACCGCGAACCGTCCTTCACCGCCTTGCGGATGCCGAGCGGGATCGAGATCAAGTAGGTCAGCAGCGTCATCCAGATGCCGAGCGACATCGACACCGGCAGCTTCTCCTTGATCAGCTGGATCACGCTGACGCTGCGGAAATAGCTCTGGCCGAAATCGAAGCGCGCGAAATTCCAGACCATCAGCGCGAATCGCTCCGGCGCCGGCTTGTCAAAGCCGAACTGCACCTCAAGCTTCTTGATGAAATCAGGATCGAGCCCCTGCGCGCCGCGATATTTCGAGTTGATGGCCGCGCCGGCACCCGCACCCTGGCCGCGCTGCGCGCCGAAGTCGCCGCCGCCTCCCGACACGCGCGAGGTGCCGCCAGTGTCGGCGCCATTGATCTGCGCGATCACGCGCTCGACCGGTCCGCCAGGGGCAAACTGCACGACCACGAAAGAGACGAACAGGATGCCGAGCAGCGTCGGCAGCATCAGGAAGATACGTCGGGCGATATAGGCGCTCATCGGCTACTTCGCCTGCTCAAGCTTCGCGGCCTTGGCCGCATCATACCACCAATTCTCCGGCGCGCCGACGCCCTGGGTGTATTTTGCCAGCTTCTCGGTGTGTCCGAACTGATCCCAGTAAGCGATCGGATGCGTGTTGCGGTACCATTGCGGCACCCAGTAACGGCCGGCGCGAAATACGCGGTCGAAGGCGCGGCAGGCGACCGTCAGCTCGTGGCGGCTGTTGGCGCCGATGATCTTCTCGATCAGGGTGTCGATCGCCGGATTGGAAATGCCGGCGAGATTGTAGGAGCCCTTGGTCTTCGCGGCCTGCGACGAGAAAAACGGCCGCATGCTATCGCCCGGCGTCGCCGAGAAGCTGAAGCGCTGCATGGTCATGTCGAAGTCGAAGTCCTCGACGCGGGCGCGGTATTGCACCGCGTCGACCAGGCGGAACGTCGCATCGATGCCGAGCGTGCCGAGGTTCTTGATGTAGGGGCCGTGGTGCGGCTGCAGCGAGGGCTCGTCGTTGAGGAATTCGACCGTAATGGGCTCGCCGTTCGGCAGCACCCGCTTGCCGTCCTTGATGAGACAGCCGGCCTCGTTGAGCAGTTGCACCGCCTTGCGCAGCAGCGCGCGATCCTGACCGGAGCCGTCCGACATCGGCGGCACGAATGGCAGGCCGAACACTTCGTCGGGCACCTGGCCGCGGAACGGCTCGAGCAATGCAAGCTCCTCCGGCGGGGGAGGCCCCTCAGCGACCATGTCCGAGTTCTGGAATGGCGAAACGGTGCGCGCATACGCATCGTACATGATGGTCTTGTTGGTCCACTCGAAGTCGAAGGCGCAGATCAGCGCCTCGCGCACGCGCGGATCCTTGAACTTGTCGCGACGCATGTTAATGAACCAGCCCTGCGCGCCCGACGGCGTGTCGTCGGGCAACGTCTCGCGCTTGACTCGGCCGTCCTTCACCGCAGGGAAATCGTAGCGCGTCGCCCAGACACGCGCGGTAAACTCCTCGCGGAACAGATAGCTCTTCGAGGTGAAGCCCTCGAACGCCACGTCGCGATCGCGATAATATTCATAGCGTACTGTATCGAAATTGTAGCTGCCGCGATTGACCGGAAGATCGGCGCCCCACCAGTCCTTGACGCGATCGTATTCGACGTAGCGGTTGACTTCGAAGCGGCCGACCTTGTAGGGCCCCGAACCAAGCACCGGATCGAGTGTCGATTCCTCGAACGGGCGCGTCGCGTAGTAGGCCTTGGAGAAGATCGGCAGGCTCGCGACATAGAGCGGCACGTCGCGCGCGCGCCCCGCCGCGAAGGTCACCACCACGGTCGCGTCATCGGGCGCCTCGGCCTTGATGAAATCGCGCAGCTGCACCTGGATCAGCGGATGCCCCTTGTCCTTCAGCGTGTTGAGCGAGAAGGCAACGTCTTGCGCGGTCAGCTTTGAGCCGTCATGGAAGCGCGCCTCGGGGCGCATAGTGAAGCGGTAGGTCAGCTTGTCCGGCGAGATCTGCACCGATTTCGCGGCAAAGCCGTACATCGCGTCGGGCTCGTCATTGGCGCGCGACATCAGCGTCGCGAACGTCATGTCCATGCCCTGCGCGCCTTCGCCCTTCAGAACATAGGCGTTGAGCGAATTGAAGGTGTAGTAGGACTGGTTGTAAGCACGTACCCAGGGAATCACCGAGAACGTCCCGCCCTTCGGCGCCTTCACATTGACGTAGTCGAATTGCTGGAAATCTGCCGGGTATTTCAGGTCGCCGAACACCGACATGCCGTGCATCTCGGTGCCGTTGTCGGCCGCCGCCGGGGCAGCGCGCAAGCCTGCAGCACTCAACGCACCGATGCCGAGACCGAGTGCGTGCCGACGGGAGAAGTGCGCCATGCGCGAATCCTTCGATCTTACGAACGCTTGAGCTTGGCCGCCTTGTCGGCGTCGTACCACCAAAGATTTGGGAATCCTGAAACCGCGTATTTCGGCAGCGGATCGGGATGGCTGAAGCGATCCCAATAGACATAGCGCTGCTTGTCGTAATTGAAGTGTGGAACGCAATAGAAGTTCCAGAGCAAGACTCGGTCCAGCGCCTTGGCGGCGGCGATCTGATCGGCGCGGCTGGTCGCGAAGATGATGCGCTCGATGATGGCATCGACGGCCGGATTCTTGATGCCGGGAAGATTGTTCGAGCCCGGACGGTCGGCAGCCTGCGAACCGAAATTGTCGCGCTGTTCGTTGCCGGGCGAGATCGACTGTCCCCACACCTGGGTGACCATCTCGAAATCGAAATCGCGTACCCGGTTCTGGTACTGCACGGTGTCGACAGCGCGCAGGTTGACGGTGATGCCGAGGCGCTCCAGGCTCGGCTTGTAGAACAGCGTGATCCGCTCCATGCCGGAATCGCCGCTGTTGCCGAGTATCTCGACCGTAAACGGCTGGCCCGAAGAATCGACCAGCTTGCGATCGCGGATCTCGAAGCCGGCTTCCTTCAACAGTCGCGTCGCCTCGCGTAGATTGGCGCGCACGTTCTCCGGCGTGCCGCCAACCGGATCCTTGTACGGCGTCGTGAAGACTTCCGGAGGCACCTTGTCGCGCACCGTCTCCAGGATCTCGAGCTCCTTGCCTTCCGGCAGGCCAGTCGCCATCAGGTCGGGGATGCCGTCGAAATAACTTGAATCGCGATGGTACTCGCCGGTCGAGAGCACCCGGTTCATCTCTTCGAAATCGAACGCGTAATTGAAGGCCCGGCGTAGCCTCGGGTCCGCAAATTTCGGGCGCCTCAGGTTGAACACCCAGCCCTGCATCCGGCCTTGATTGCGGACGGTGAAGAGCTCCTTGAGCAGTCGCTTGTCGCGTACCGGCGGAACGTCGTAAGCCGATGCCCATTCCTTGGCGCTGCGCTCATTGTACCAATCGAACCCGTCGGCCTTCAGCGCCTCACGCGCGACGGTGTCGTCGCGGAAATACTCGTAGCGCAGCTCGTCGAAATTGTTCTGTCCGATTGCGATCGGAATATCCTTGCCCCAGTAATCCTTGACGCGCTCGAGCACCACCGACCGTCCGGCGACGAACTCCTTGATCCGGTAGGGTCCCGACCCGAGCGGCGGCTCCAGCGTGCTCGCGGTGATATCGCGCTTCTTGCCCTGCGCGTCGGTGCCCTCCCACCAATGCTTGGGCAGGATGATGAGCTGGCCGGTGATCATCGGTAGCTCGCGGTTGCCCGGGCTGTCGAAGGTGAACTTGACGTCGCGATCGCCGATCTTCTCGGCCTTCGCGATATGCCGGTAATAGGCGCTGAACATCGGACTGTTCGCCTTCAGCGCCTCGAACGAGAAGATCACGTCCTCCGGCGTCACCGGCTTGCCGTCGTGCCAGCGCGAGCCCGGCCGGAGGCGGTAGATCACGTAGGAGAAATCGTCTGGGAAGGCGGCGCCCTCGGCGAGTTCGCCGTAATAGGTATCGGGCTCGTCGAGCGAGGCTTCCATCAGCGAGTCGTAGATGCGGGCGACCGCGGCGGCGACCGTGCCCTTCAAACCCGCAACGACCAGGTTGAAGCTGTCATAGGTACCGGACTGGAACAGCCGCACCACGCCACCCTTCGGCGCGTCCGGCTTGACGTAGTCGTAGCGCTTGAAGTCGGCCGGGTACTTGATTTCGCCATAGGTGGAGAGGCCGTGCCGCCATTTCAGCCCGTTGGGGGCGTCATCGGCCAGTGCCGGCGTGATCGCCGGCAGGCTGGAGTTCAGTCCGAGCGCCGGCGCGAATGCCGCCAGTGCGCTGCCTTGAAGGAGGTGTCGTCGGGTGATCGCCAAATTCGCTCTTCCTGCTTGCGGCCCCGGTTACATGGGACCCAATATAAGGCAACGGTTCGACAGATTACGTTGCTTTTTCCTCATGATATTGGCCCGGGAACAATATTGGTGCGGCGAAACGTCCCGATAGCACCCCCGCGACAGCGGATTCCTCAAGGGATTTCCCAAGCGAAAGAGGATTCCCCATGCGAAAACGGCCAGGCAGTGCCTGGCCGTTTCATCCACATGGTTGCACGAAGCAATTCGTTACTTCGAGGCGGTCGGGAGCGGAGCCGGATGCTCCGAGTTCGAATTCAGATAGGCGATGATGTCGGCGCGCTCGCTGTCCTTCGGCACGCCGGCAAAGCCCATCGCGGTGCCGGGGATGAAGCCCTTCGGGTTGGTCAGGAACTTGTTGAGGTCGTCGAACGACCAATCGCCGCCCTTGCCCTTCATCGCGGCCGAGAAATTGAAGCCACGGCCCTCGCCTTTCTTCTCGCCGACGACACCGTACAGGTTCGGACCGACGCGGTTGGGGCCGCCCTTCTCGAAGGTATGGCAGGCCTGGCACTTCTTGGCGGCCGCGGCGCCCTTCTCCACCGAGGCGGGTCTGCAGCAGCTTCTCGATCGGTTCGGAGGCGGCCGCAGCGGCCTCACCGCCAGCACCATGGGACTCTTCCTTCACCGCGATCTCAAAACCCGGCTTCTCCGGAAGCTTGGCGGAAAACACCGATCCGGCGGCAAAGCTCATCACCAGGACGACGATGCAGGTGCCGAGAACCGCACCGAGGATTTTGTTGAGTTCGAAGGAGTCCATTTGGCTCAGGCTCCGGGCCTTGAATGTCGACTTCAGGCCGGGAATACGGCCGCGGGGAAAGACCTGGGAATCGGCCTTATCGCACCGCCCCAAGCAGGGTTGAGATATCGGTTTGCCCGCGCTCTGGCAACCCGTATAAACGCGCCGAATTCAACCTCCTCCCCGGCAATTTCCGCAGGCCGGACGGGCCCCGACACGAATGACCGATCCCCGTACCTTGGTGCTGATTCCGGCCCGCATGGCCGCGACCCGACTACCCGGAAAACCGCTGCTCGACATCGCAGGCGCACCGATGATCGTTCATGTGCTGCGGCGGGCCGAGGCGGCCGGGATCGGCCGGGTTGCGGTCGCAACCGACACGGCCGAGATCGCAGCCGCAGTTCAGGCTGCGGGCGGCGAGGTGGTGATGACCCGCCCGGACCATCCTTCCGGCTCGGATCGGATCCATGAGGCGATGACGATCCTCGATCCGGACGGCGCTGCCGAGATCGTGGTCAATCTGCAGGGCGATTTCCCGACCATCACCCCCGAGACCATCCAGAGCGTGATGCCGGCGCTGGCCGACCCCACCGTCGACATCTCGACGCTGGCCTCGCGAATCCATACCGAGGAGGAGGATCAGGCTCCCAGCGTCGTCAAGGCGGTCGGCTCGCCGATCGGCGCCGACCGGCTGCGCGCATTGTATTTCACCCGCGCCACGGCACCTCATGGCGACGGCCCACGCTACCACCATATCGGCCTCTACGCCTACCGCCGGGCCGCGCTGGAGCGGTTCGTAGCGTTGCCGCCCTCGCCGCTGGAGCAGCAGGAGAAGCTCGAGCAGCTGCGCGCGCTGGAGGCCGGGATGCGGATCGACATCACCATCGTCGACACCGTCCCACGCGGCGTCGACACCCCGGCCGACCTCGAAACCGCCCGCAGAATACTTTCCAAAGCCTGAGCGGGTGCTAAAAGGCCCGCCAGGAAAGAACCTATGACCAAGAAGCTGAAAATCGCGTTCCAGGGCGAGCCTGGCGCCAATTCCCATATCGCGATCGTCGAGGCCTATCCCGACGCCGAGCCGATGCCCTGCCCGACCTTCGAGGACGCACTGGCGGCGATTTCCTCGGGAGAGGCCGATCTCGGCATGATCCCGATCGAGAACTCGGTCGCCGGCCGCGTCGCCGACATCCATCATTTGCTGCCCGCCTCGGGCCTGTTCATCATCGGCGAATGGTTCCTGCCGATCCGCCACCAGCTGATGGCGGTGAAGGGCACCAAGCTCGCCGACATCAAGAGCGTGGAGAGCCACGTCCACGCGCTCGGCCAATGCCGGCGCATCATCCGCAAGCTGGGCATCCGGCCGATCGTCGCCGGCGACACCGCCGGCAGCGCCCGCGACATCTCCGAGCGCGGCGATAGGAGCGTGGCGGCGATCGCCTCGCGCCTCGCCGCCGATATCTATGGCCTCGACATTCTCGCCGAGGACATCGAGGACGAGGCTCACAACACCACGCGCTTCGTGGTGCTGGCGCGCGAGGCCAAATGGGCCGCACAGGGCTCCGGGCCGCTGGTGACCTCTTTTGTTTTCCGGGTGCGCAATCTGCCCGCCGCGCTCTACAAGGCGCTCGGCGGCTTCGCCACCAACGGCGTCAACATGACCAAGCTCGAAAGCTACATGGTCGACGGCAATTTCTTCGCCACGCAATTCTACGCCGATGTCGACGGCCACCCGAACGATCGCGGGCTGGCTTTCGCGCTCGAGGAACTGAAGTTCTTCTCGCGCGAATTCCGCATCGTCGGCGTCTACCCCGGCCATCCGTTCCGCGCCACGTTCAGCGAAACGCGGGATTAGTAGGCCGAGCGAGCGTAGTCTCCCCACACGTCGTCCCGGCGAAGGCCCGGACCCATACGCCGCAGCGGACGTTGTGGGTGGGACTCGTTGTTCAAGCATCGCGCAACAATCACCATCGATTATGCGGCGGCGCTCCTCTGCAGCCCGAACGCCTCCGCAAGCAGGCTGTAGGACTTCTTCCGCGCTGCGTGATCATAGACTGCAGTGATCACCATCAGCTCGTCCGCCTGGCTCGCCGCGATCAGCGGCTCCAGCTTGGTCATCACGGTCGCCGGGCTGCCGACGAAGAGCCGCCCGCGGTTGCGCGCGATCGAGGCGCGTTCGGCGTCGGTGTAGGGATAGGCCTGAGCTTCCTCAACGCTCGGCAGCGGCAGATACTGGCCGCGGTCGCGGCGCAGCCGATTGAGATCCATCGACATCGCAAGCTGCTCGGCTTCCGAGTCGGTCTCGGCCGCGACCACGGCAACCGCCAGGATCGATTGCGGCGTCGCACGCCAGCCCGACGGCTTGAAATGCGCGCGATAGTTCGTCATCGCCGCAATTGCGTCGTGAGTCGCAAAATGATGCGCGAACGCAAAGCCCATTCCGACCTCGGCAGCGAGCTCGGCGGAATAGTCGCTCGAGCCAAGCAGCCAGATCGGCGGCAGCGGCGAATCATCCGGCATCGCCACCACGTTGTTATAGGGATGGCCGGCCGGGAAATCGCGCGTCTCCCAAAGCGTCAACTCATGCAGCCGCTCGAGGAAGTCGTCGCCCTCGCGGCGATCGAGCCTGCTGCGCAGCGCATAAGCTGTGGCGCCATCGGTGCCGGGCGCGCGGCCGAGGCCAAGATCGATACGGCCGGGAAACAGCGCCTCGAGCATCTTGAACCGCTCGGCGACGACGAGTGGTGCGTGGTTGGGCAGCATCACGCCCCCGGAGCCGACCCGGATATGCTGCGTCACCGCCGCGATCTGCCCGATCATCAGGTCGGGCGCCGGGCTCGCGACCGAGGCGAGGTTGTGGTGCTCGGCAAGCCAATAACGCGTGTAGCCGAGACCATCGACATGGCGCGCCAGGTCGATGCTGTTGCGGAGTGCAGCGGCAGGCCTCGTGCCGGTGGTAACGACGGAGAGGTCGAGGACGGAGAGCGGGATCATGGCCGTCAGCCTAATGTGGCGCCACGAGTCGACAAAGGCCCCGGCCGCGCAGGGCAGTTCCGCACCGGAGGTCCGGCTTGGGGCGACAGCACAATTGGGACATAATACGACGATTATTTGAAGTATCCGGCTGCCCACAATCCATATTGGCAGGCAGTTCACCGTCAGAATCACAATTACGTCATAGATTTCAATTAATTATAAATTTCAAACAACTGCTGTGCTTGGCCCATCACTCGTGCCACGCAGTCGAATCTTGCCGCTTCTTTGCGATAAATGGGCAACTTCCCAAATACGATCGGCTATTTCGGCCCACCGGATTCGCCTATCTTGGGGCCTCGATATCCAGGCCGGACGCCTGCCCTCCAGTTGCGGAGCCCTTGCGTATCATGACCGAGACCATTTCCTCCCTGCCGAACGGGCAGCGCGCGCCAAAGACGCCGAAAATCTCCTTCGAGTTCTTCCCGCCGAAGACCGAGGAGATGGAGCGCAATCTCTGGGAGACCATCAATCGCCTGGCGCCGCTGACCCCGAATTTCGTCTCGGTGACCTACGGCGCCGGCGGCTCGACGCGCGAGCGCACCCATTCCACCATCAGCCGCATCCTGCGCGAGACCGACCTGCTGCCGGCCGCGCACCTGACCTGCGTCAGCGCCTCGCGCGGCGAGATCGACGACATCGTCGACCGCTATTATGAGGTTGGCGTCCGCCACATCGTGGCGCTGCGCGGCGATCCGCCCGGAGGCATCGGCACGCCCTACTTCACCCATCCGGACGGCTACCAGAGCTCGGCCGAGCTCGTCGCGGGGATCAAGAAGCGCCACGCCGACATCGAGATCTCGGTGTCCGCCTATCCCGAGAAGCATCCTGAAGCCGCTGACTTCGATGCCGACATCGACACGCTGAAGGCCAAGGTCGACGCCGGCGCGACGCGCGCGATCACCCAGGTGTTCTTCGACAACGACCTCTATCATCGCTACGTCGACCGGGTGCGGGCGCGCGGCATCGAGATTCCGATCGTGCCCGGCATCATGCCGATGCACAATTTCAAGCAGGCCCGCAATTTCGTCACGCGTACCGGCACCAGCGTGCCGGACTGGCTCGCCGAGAAATTCGAGGGCCTCGACAACGACGCCGAGACCCGCAAGCTGGTCGCCGCCACCGTCGCCGCCGGCCAGGTGCAGAAGCTGTTCAAGCACGGCGTCGACACCTTCCACTTCTACACCATGAATCGCGCGGACCTCGTGTTCGCGATCAGCCACCTGCTCGGCATCCGGCCGACCGGTGCCCAAAAAGCTGCCTGACCCAGAAAGCAATCGATGTCCGTTCCGGTTTCCCCCAAGCGTAACGCTTTGCTCGCGGCTGCCCGCGAGCGCATCCTGGTGCTCGACGGCGCCATGGGCACGATGATCCAGGGCCTGCAGTTCGACGAAGCCGCCTTCCGTGGCGAACGCTTCAAGGACTTCCACCGCGACATCAAGGGCAACAACGATCTGTTGATCCTGACCCAGCCCGAGGCGATCACGGACATCCACGCGGCCTATCTGCGTGCCGGCGCCGACATCGTCGCAACCAACACCTTCTCCTCGACCTCGATCGCGCAGGCCGACTACGACATGTCGGACCTCGCTTATGAAATGAACCTGCAGGGCGCGCGGCTGGCGCGTGCCGCCGCGGAGCGCGTGAGCGCCGAGGACGGCAAGCCGCGCTTCGTCGCCGGCGCGCTCGGCCCGACCAACCGCACCGCCTCGATCTCTCCCGACGTCTCCAATCCCGGCTATCGCGCGGTCACTTTCGACGACCTGCGCAAGGCGTACGGCGAGCAGGCCAAGGGCCTGCTCGACGGCGGCGCCGACCTGCTGCTGGTCGAGACCATCTTCGACACCTTGAACGCCAAGGCGGCGTTGTATGCGATCTCCGAGATCATCGAGGAGCGCGGCATCGACGTGCCCGTGATGATTTCCGGCACCATCACCGACAAATCCGGCCGCCTGCTCTCCGGGCAATTGCCGGAGGCGTTCTGGCATTCGGTACGGCACGCCAGGCCGATCACGATCGGCTTCAACTGTGCGCTCGGCGCCGAGGATCTGCGCGCGCACATCGCCGATATCGGCCGCGTCGCCGACACGCTGGTCTGCGCTTACCCCAACGCTGGCCTGCCCAACGAGTTCGGCCAGTACGACGAGACGCCGGACTACATGGCGCGGCTGATCGGCGAGTTCGCCGCCGCCGGCCTCGTCAACATCGTTGGCGGCTGCTGCGGCACCACGCCCGACCATATCGCCGCGATCGCCCGGGCCGTCGCCCCGCACAAGCCGCGCGTGGTGCCCGAGATCGAACCGCGGCTGCGGCTCTCCGGCCTCGAGCCGTTCACGCTGACCGATGCCATTCCCTTCGTGAACGTCGGCGAGCGCACCAACGTCACCGGCTCGGCGCGTTTCCGCAAGCTGATCACCGCAGGCGACTACACGGCCGCGCTTCAGGTCGCACGCGACCAGGTCGAGAACGGCGCCCAGGTCATCGACGTCAACATGGACGAGGGTCTCCTCGACTCCGAGGCGGCGATGGTGACGTTCCTCAACCTCGTCGCCGCCGAGCCCGACATTGCGCGCGTGCCCGTGATGGTCGACTCCTCGAAATTCCACGTCATCGAGGCCGGCCTGAAATGCATCCAGGGCAAGCCGATCGTGAACTCGATCTCGATGAAGGAAGGCGAGGAGAAATTCCTGCACGAGGCAACGATCGCCAAGCGTCACGGCGCCGCCGTGGTGGTGATGGCGTTCGACGAGACCGGCCAGGCCGACACGTTCGCGCGCAAGACCGAGATCTGCAAGCGCGCCTACGACCTGCTGGTCAATCGACTCGACTTCCCGCCCGAGGACATCATCTTCGATCCGAATATATTTGCGATCGCGACCGGCCTCGAGGAGCACAACAATTACGGCGTCGACTTCATCGAGGCGACGCGTTGGATTCGGCAGAACCTGCCGGGCGCGCACATCTCGGGCGGCGTCTCCAACCTCTCGTTCTCGTTCCGCGGCAACGAGCCGGTGCGCGAGGCGATGCATTCGGTGTTCCTGTATCACGCCATCCATGCCGGCATGGACATGGGCATCGTCAATGCCGGACAGATGATCGTCTATGACGACATCGACCTGGAGCTGCGCCAGACCTGCGAGGATGTGATCCTCAACCGCGATCCCGGTGCGTCCGAGCGGCTCTTGGCGCTGGCCGAGAAATTCCGCGGCAAGGAGAAGCAAACCAAGGAGCAGGATCTCGCCTGGCGCGAATGGCCGGTCGAGAAGCGGCTGTCGCACGCCCTGGTGCACGGTATCACCGAATTCATCGAGGCCGACACCGAGGCCGCCCGCCAGAATGCGTCCCGTCCGCTCGACGTCATCGAGGGGCCGCTGATGGCCGGCATGAACGTGGTCGGCGACCTGTTCGGCGACGGCAAGATGTTCCTGCCGCAGGTCGTGAAATCGGCGCGCGTGATGAAGCAGGCGGTCGCCTATCTGATGCCGTTCATGGAGGAGGAGAAGGCGCGCAACCTTGCCAACGGCATCACCGGCGGCCGCAACGCCGCGGGCAAGATCGTGCTCGCCACGGTGAAGGGCGACGTCCACGACATCGGCAAGAACATCGTCGGCATCGTGCTCCAGTGCAACAATTTCGAGGTCATCGATCTCGGCGTCATGGTGCCTGCCAACAAGATCATCGAGACCGCGAAGGCCGAGGGCGCCGACATCATCGGCCTGTCCGGCCTGATCACGCCCTCGCTCGACGAGATGAGCTTCCTCGCCGGCGAACTGGAACGGCAGGGCATGAACGTGCCGCTTTTGATCGGCGGCGCCACCACCAGCCGCGTGCATACCGCCGTCAAGATCGACCCAAACTATCCGGGCGGCCCGGTCGTGCACGTCAATGACGCGAGCCGCGCCGTCGGCGTCGCCTCCTCGCTGCTGTCGGGCGAGAAGAAGCAGGCCTACGCCGCCGAGGTGCGCGCCGAATACGCAAAAATCTCGGCGGCGCATTTCCGCGCCCAGGCCGACAAGAAGCGGCTGAAGCTGAACGACGCTCGCGCCAACAAGGTGGCGATCGACTTTGCGGCGGCGCCGCCGAAGAAGCCGGCCTTCTTCGGGCTGAAGAGCTTCGATGCCTACGACCTCGCGGAGCTGGCTGATTACATCGACTGGACGCCGTTCTTCCAGACCTGGGAATTGACCGGCCGCTTCCCGGCGATCCTCGACGATCCCAAGGTTGGTGAAGTCGCGCGCTCGCTCTACGCCGACGCGCGCAAGATGCTCGACACGATCATAAAGGAGAAGTGGTTCACGGCGCGCGCCACCATCGGCTTCTGGCCGGCGAACGCGGTCGGCGACGACATCGAGGTCTATGCCGACGAGACGCGGAAGCAAAAGATCGCGGCCTTCCATACGCTGCGCCAGCAGCTGGAGAAGCGCGAGGGCCGCTTCAACGCCGCTCTGTCGGACTTCGTCGCGCCAAAGGAGACCGGCGTGCCTGACTATATCGGCGGCTTCGTCGTCACGGCGGGAATCGGCGAGGATGCGGTCGCTGACCGTTTCAAGAACGCCAATGACGACTACTCCTCGATCCTGTGCAAGGCGCTGGCCGATCGTCTCGCCGAAGCCTTCGCCGAGCGCATGCACCAGCGCGTGCGCAAGGAGTTCTGGGGCTATGCGCCCGACGAGGCGTGGTCGGCGGACGAATTGATCCTCGAGAAATATGACGGCATCCGCCCCGCGCCCGGCTATCCGGCGCAGCCCGACCACACCGAGAAGCGAACGCTGTTCGCGCTGCTCGATGCCGAGAACACCGCCGGCGTGAAACTGACCGAGAGCTTTGCGATGTGGCCGGGCTCGTCGGTCTCGGGCCTGTATTTCTCGCATCCCGAGAGCTTCTATTTCGGCGTCGGCAAGATCGAGCGCGACCAGGTCGAGGACTATGCCGCGCGCAAGGCCATGACGGTCGCCGAGGTCGAGCGCTGGCTCGCGCCGGTGTTGAACTACATCCCCTCGCAGGACGGTGCCAAGGGATCGGCGATCGCGCCGGCCGCAACGCCCGCCAATGACGAGGAACTGGCCTCGCATCCGCAGGGCTGCACCTGTGCCGTGCACCTCGCCTGGCGCAAGAAGAAGGTAGGCGCGGGGTAAGCCTCGCCAAGACTTGTCATCGCCGGGCTTGACCCGGCGATCCCTCTTCAACGACATTCCTCCAGTCGACGGATGCCCGGGTCATCTGCACGAAGACGCGCTTCGCGCTCTTGCCCGGGCATGACGCAAGGAGTTCGCCCCATGCAGTTCTTCTCCTTCTGGCGATCGCTGGCGAGCTTTCGGGTGCGGATCGCGCTCAACCTCAAGGGCGTGCCGGCCGAGGTGGCGTTCGTCGACATCGATGCGGACGCGCATCGCACTGACGCCTATCGCAAGATCAATCCGCAGATGGCGCTGCCGGCGCTGGTGACCGACGACGGCACGGCGCTGTTCCAGTCGCTCGCGATCATCGACTATCTCGACGAGACATTTCCGACCCCGCCGCTGCTGCCATCAGATGCGCTCGGCCGCGCCCGGGTGCGCGGGCTGGCGCTGATCGTCGCCTGCGAGGGCCATCCGCTGCTGACCCCGCGGGTACGCCGCTATCTCGACCGCGAGCTCGATCTGCGCGACAGCCAGCAGAACGCGTGGCGGCGGCACTGGACGGTCGAGACGCTCGCGGCGCTCGAGGGCCACCTCGCCGGCCACAAGGCGACCGGCCAGTTTTGTCACGGCGATGCGCCGACCCTCGCCGACATCTGCCTGGTCGGCCATGTCACGGCGGCGATCAATCAGCAGATCAGCCTGTCGCCCTGGCCGACCGTGAAGCGGATTCACGACGCCGCCATGGCGCTGCCGGCGTTTGCGAAAGCGCATCCCTCCGCACAGCCGGATACGCCGGAGGCGATGCGGGCGAAGTGAGCTGTCGTCCCTGCGAAAGCAGCGACCCATACTCCGCAGCAGACGTTGTGAACGGGACTCGTCGTTCCAGCATCCTTCAACAATGAGCATTCGTGGTTACGGGTCCCCTGCTTTCACAGGGACGACACCACATCTGTTGCTCCATCAGTGCGTCGCACTTCCGCATCTCGCGACATGAATTGGCCAAGAGATGGACTCCGGGCTCGCGCTAGAGGGCGCGCTAGGTGTCGGCACCATCGGTATCGCGCGGACAATAGAGGAAGTCGGCATCCCAGATCACCGGCAGCGATGCTTCATCGATCGTCAGCGTCGCCATCAGTTGCGGAATCCATTCTTCGCCCATCAGCCGCCGCGCAGGTTTCAAGATGGACGTGGGATCACGCCGTGATACCGTGCAGCCCCAACCAGCCGGTATAGAGGCCAACGAGCACGATCAGCGCGGCCGACACATAGGGCGCGCGTTGCGCAAACCGACTGAACCCTCCCCAGTGACGCTCGACATGGCGCAGACTGAGCGCGGCCACAACACCAGCGGAGACCATGGTGATCGCAAGCCCGATGCCGAAGCAGAGCACCAGCACGAAGCCGAGGCTGAACTGCTTGAGCTGAAGGCAGAGCAGCAGCACGGTGATCGCCGCCGGACACGGAATGAGACCGCCGGTCAGGCCGAACAGAATGATCTGCCAGGTCGTGACGGTGCGTCCGGCAAAGCGATTGCGGATGTCGGCGGCGTGAGCGCGCGCATGCGCGTCTTCCGCGTCGCCGAGGTCCATGTGCGCGTGGTCGTGCTCCTCGAACAGCACTTCCGCAATGTCCGCCCGCAGCGACACACGTGCCTTGAAGGCATGCGGCTCCGGGATTTCATCGACGCTTTCCAGATAGCCACCCCGATCGGCGAAGCGAAAGCGCTGCTCGCTGCCGTCGGGACGGATGGTCAAGACGTCGACCTCGCCGGCCGCCGGGAGCGTCCCGGCCTCGCTACGCAACCGCCAGCGCGGCGGCACGCCATCCTCGAAAACTTCGAGCGACAGCGCCTGCCCGGCGAGGATCAGTTGACGCGTTTCATCGTGGTGGTGATGGTCATGGTCATGGTCGGAATTCTGCTCGCGCCAGGTGCGCCAAGCCATCCAGGCGGCGACCGCGATGATGATCGCCGCCGACACCAGTTGCAACCAGGCTTCGCTGCGTTCGCCGGACCATTGCTGGCCGAAATGCAGCCCCGCCACCGCGATGATCCAGACGATGGCCGTGTGCGAGATGGTCGCCGACAGGCCGAGCAGCACAGCCTGCAGCACCGTGCCGCGGATCGCGACGATGAAGGCCGCCATCATCGTCTTGGAGTGCCCGGGCTCGAGACCATGCAGCGCGCCGAGCAGGATCGCACTGGGGATGAACAGCCATGCATGCGCGCTGCTCTGCTGGAGCAGCTGGGACAGATCGGTCATGTGCTTCACTTCAAATAGGTGCGAACGACGTCGATGAGATCGGCGGCGCCCTGCGCCCGTTCGGGATCCTTTTCCCGGGCAGGGTCGAGCACGTGATGGCGGATATGATCCTCGAGCAGTTCCGCGGTGAGACCGTTGATGGCGCCGCGAACCGAGGCCACCAGCATCAACACGTCGGCGCAGCCGAGCTCGGACTCCAGTGCCCGCTCGACGGCCTCCAGCTGACCCTTGATGCGGCGAACCCGGCCGACGAGCTTGGACTTGTGCTTGATTGTGTGCGACATGCAAATAATATAGGGGGGTACCCTATATTGGTCAACACCGCTTTCTGGTCTTTGCGCCGGGGACAACCGCCAGCGCCGTGTGTTCCTGTCACAATCGGTGAATTCTTGGTGATCTGCCGACGCGGCAGAGCCGGTTGACAGCAAGGCGCATTGCTCTTCTATTGACAGCACGGGGATGTGCGATCTCCCCGCGAGGCGACATGCCCAAGAATCGCGTCCTGTTCACCAAGGACGCATCATGTCATCATACACCTCGATCTCATCCGAAAAACTGTATCGTCTCATCGGCACGGCCAAGGCGCCGGCGCTTGTCGACGTCCGTCTCGATGAGGATTTTTCCAGCGATCCGCGCCTGATTCCGGGCGCGATCCGGCACTCCCATCTCGACGTCCAGGACTGGGCTTCCGGCCTGACCGGCCAGTCCGTGGTCGTGGTCTGCCAGAAGGGACAGAAGCTCAGCGAAGGCACCGCCGCCTGGCTCCGATGCGGCAACATTGCTGCCGAAGTCCTCGAGGGCGGCCATCTCGCCTGGAAGCAGGCGGAGCTTCCGACCGTTCCTGCCGACAGAATTCCGAAACGTGACGGGCGCGGCCGGACCGTCTGGGTGACGCGATCGCGGCCGAAGATCGATCGCATCGCCTGCCCGTGGCTGATCCGCCGCTTCATCGATCCCGCGGCCGTGTTCCTGTTCGTCGCTTCAGCGGAAGTCGAGGCGGTCGCGGAACGATTCGACGCCACGCCGTTCGACATCGAGAACGTGTTCTGGAGCCACCGCGGCGAGCTCTGCACCTTCGACGTGATGGTCACGGAGTTCGGCCTGTCGACGCCCGCACTGGAGCGACTCGCGACCATGGTGCGGGCCGCGGACACCGCCCGGCTCGATCTGTCGCCGGAGGCCCCGGGGCTGCTCGCCGCTTCGCTCGGCCTGTCGCGGATGTTCGACGACGACCTCGAGCAGTTGAGCGCCGGCATGCTGCTCTACGACGCCTTCTATCGCTGGTGCCGCGACGCGACCAGGGAAACGCACAACTGGCCGACCAGCAAGGTGAAGCCGTGAGCGTTGCGATCTTCCGCTTCATCTGAGCAAGCGCGCACCTGAAGAACCTGGGGCAGCACAACACAACCAGGAGAACAGCCATGCAGAAGCGAAGATTCCTCCACCTGATCCTTGCGCTCGCGGTCGCAGGCACCGCCGTGCCCGCCCGCGCCCTGACGCAGGACGAGCTTGTCGCGAAACTTCAGGCTGCCGGCTACGCGAACGTCAGCGACGTCAAGTCGACGGCCGAAGGCACGACGGCGAAGGCGATGAGGAACGGCAAGCCCGTAAAGCTCGTGATCGACAGCAGCGGCCAGGTCAAGGAGCAGGACTGAGGTCCTGCTCCGCCCGAAGCGACCAGAGGCCGAAACAATGGAGCGACGATCATGATGAGAACAACCCTGGCCCTGTGCCTCGCCGCGCTGTGGCCCGGCGCAACGCTTGCAACACCAGCCGATGGTGGCGAGCAGCGTGAAACGGCCGTCGCATTGCAGGCGGCGGCCGTCGATCCGCCGGCAAGCGAGACGCTGCGCGGCGTCGTCGATAGCGTCGACGAACGCAATGACACGCTGCTGATACGCCTGCCTGCGGGCAGAACGGAACCGTTCAAGGTTCAGGACGGCCTGATCTTCAATGCCGTCCGCTTCGGCGACCCCGTCGAAATCTCGGTGCAGACCATCTCGGGATTCCCGACCATCGTCGGGCTCACCAAGCAATAGAGCCGCGATCTGACGCAAGGAACGTTCAACATTGGGAGAAGCCGATGACCATCAACACAGAGCGTCGAAACTTCATCGCAGCGGCTGGCGTAGCCGCAGCATCTGCAACCGTGCTTGGCATCAACCAGGCCGTGGCCGAAACCAATCAGCAGACAGGAGCCAGAGCCATGTCCTATCAGGCAAAGCCGATGCCATTCGATCCAAAATCGATCAGCGGCATCTCGGAGAAGATACTCGTCAGCCACTACGAGAACAACTACGTCGGCGCGGTGAAGCGACTCAACGCGATCGGCACGCAGCTTGCCGAGCTCGACTTCGCCAAGGCCCCGAACTTCGTCATCAACGGCCTGAAGCGCGAGGAGCTGGTCGCGGCGAACTCGATGATCCTGCACGAGGTCTATTTCGACGGGCTCGGCGGCGCGGGCAAGCCGAACGGCGCACTGGCCGAGGCGATCGGGCGCGACTTCGGCAGCCTAGAGCGCTGGCGGACCGAATTCGCCGCCATGGGCAAGGCGGAAGGCGGCGGTTCGGGCTGGGTGATCCTCGCCTACTCGCCCCGCGACAAGCGGCTCGTCAACCAATGGGCGGCCGATCACACGACCACGCTCGCCGGCGGCCGCCCGGTCCTGGTGCTCGATATGTATGAGCACGCCTATCACATGGACTTCGGAGCCGCGGCGGCCCGCTATGTCGACATCTACATGGAAGCCATCCGCTGGGACAACGCGGCCAGACTCTATGAGCAATATTCGAAAGAGGCTTGAGGAGAGGCGCGTGGAACTTCCTTCGAGGGAGATTTTTCAGGAATGACACCAACGTCCTCGCATCCCGGCCGATTGGCGGAACTGGCACGCTATTTCCTGCGCCTGGGCTTTCTCGGCTTCGGCGGCCCGGTCGCGCTCGTCGGGCAGATGGAGCGGGAGCTGGTCGACGGCAAGAAATGGCTGACCAAGGCTGAAATGAAGGAAGCGATTGCCATCTGCCAATCGCTTCCGGGGCCGCTGGCGATCCAGGTCGGCATCTATGTGTCCTGGCTCCGCGGCGGCTTCTGGGGAGCCTGGGTCGGTGGATGGTGCTTCATCCTGCCGAACTTCGTCATCGTGGCGGCTCTCGGCGCGCTGTACGTCTACCTTGGCGATCTCCAGCCGGTCACCGCGATCTTCTACGGCGTCAGCCCCGCCGTGATCGCGCTCATCCTGCACTCCTGCTACCGGCTTGCCAAGCTCGGCATGGAAGACTGGCTGCAATGGGCGATCGCAGCGATTTGCCTGGCGGTCACCGTCATTCTCCAGGCCGAGGTCGCCCTGCTGTTCATCGGCGCGGGCATCGTGGGCATCCTCTATTACGGCAAGCCGTTCAAACGCTCGCCCGCGATCCTGCCAGGAATTGCCATCGTGCCGGTCGCCACAGGTCCGATCGCGCCGGTCGCAAGCACGTCTACGCTCTCCAAGCTGTTGCTGTTCTTCCTCAAGGCCGGCTCGCTGACCTTCGGCAGCGGCCTCGTCATTGTGCCGTTCCTCGAGCAAGGGCTCGTGCAGCAATATGGCTGGCTCGATGAGCGGCAATTCCTCATCGCGGTCGCGATCGGCATGATCAGTCCGGGACCGGTGGTGATCACCGCGACCTTCGTCGGCTACCTCGTGGCGGGATTCTGGGGCTCGCTGGTCTCCACCATCGGCATTTTCCTGCCGTCGTTCCTGCTGGTGCTGATCGTCGCGCCGCTGCTGGCGCGGCATCGCGGCAACGCCAACGTGCAGGGCTTTGTGAAGGGCGCCTATGCGGCGGCGATCGGCACCATCCTCGGCGCCTGCATCCTGCTCGGCAAGATCGCCATCGGCGACTGGCTGACAGCGCTGATCGGCACGATCTCGCTCGCCCTCCTGTTCCGCTGGAAGGTGAGCAATCCGCTCTTGATCGCTGCAACGGCCGTCGTCGGCCTGATCGCCTATCCGTTACTGCAGCCGACCTGGGTGATGGTTCATTAGCCGCCCGTGACATCCCCGGTGCTCTGGTTCAAGCGGCGCGGATGGATTGACCGGGCCGACAAGCGACGTTGAAACACCGCTGCGTTATCGGCGTTGAGAACCCGATTACGGCTCTCTAGATCAGGACTGCCCCATCCGCCCCTGCGGCGCAGTCATAACCCACCGAAGAGTTGAGGCAATGCGACCCCACATCATCTGCCACATGGGCACGTCGATCGACGGCCGGCTTCATCCCAGCCGCTTCACCAAGCCGGCCGCGGGCATCCCGGCCGAGGTGCTGCGCTCCCACTATGAGAGGATACATGACGGCTTCAATGCCGATGGATGGATCATCGGCCGCGTCACCATGAACGAGATGGCCAAGGGAACGGAGCGGCAGTTCGCCAATGCGCCCAAGCTGCCGCGCGAGCCGCATCTCGGCAACCGCGACGGCCGCAAGCTCGCTGTCGGCATCGATCCGTCGGGCCGGGTACATTTCGGCAAGGACAATGTCGGCGGCGATCACGCCGTCGCGGTGCTCGGCGAACAGGTCTCCGACAGCCATCTCGCCGAGCTGCGCGAGGACGGCGCGTCCTACATCTTTGCAGGCCTCAAGGGCGACGATCTGGCGAGCGCGATGGCGCAGCTTGCAGCGCGGTTCGGCGCCAAGACGCTGCTGCTCGAAGGCGGCGGTGCGATCAATGGCGCCTTCCTCAAGCACGGGCTGATCGACGAGTTCAGCACATTGATCCATCCGGCCGTCGACGGTGTCGCGGGATCGCAAAGCATTGTCGACTATCACGGCGAGGCCGGCGAGCGCCCCGGCGCCGGGCAGTCGCTCCGGCTCACCCATTGTGAAACGCTGGAAGGCGGCATGGTCTGGCTGCGTCACGCGGTGGAGCGCGCGCCGGGCTGAGCGCTCCCTGAGAGACTGCACCAGAGCTGCGTCACCTCTCCCGCGCGCGGGAGAGGTGACGCAGCGTTTGCTCGCCGGTGTCAGAACTTGTAGCTCAACGCGGCGCGGGCGACGCTGAACCTGTTCTCGCGACTGGCATTGTAACGGATCTGGCTCTGCAGCGGATCCGTGCCCTGGAATGTCGCCGTCGTACCGCTGCTGCCGAGATCGATATAGAGATATTCGCCGCGCAGCGTCCAGTTATTGGTGAAGGCATATTCGAGGCCGGCGCCGGCGGTCCAACCGACGCGAACGTCGGAGTTATCGCCAAGCCAGAGCCGCGAGAGGCCCGTGGAGAAGGCCGACGAATTGGCGATGTTGGTCTTCACCTCGCCATAGGCCACACCGCCCGTCGCGTAGATCAGCAGGCGCTCGGCCGGCACAAAGCCGATACGACCCCGCACGGTGCCGAACCAGTCGATCTTGCTGGTGTTCGCAATGTTGAAATTGCCCGTCACGCCGCCAGGGAAAGCGGCGGTGGTGCTTCCTCCCTTGGTGGACTTCAGGTCGACATAGTTGAAATCGGCTTCCACGCCAAGGACGACCCTGTCCATCTGATAATTGTATCCGATCAGTCCACCAGCGGTAACACCGGCATGGTTGCTGTTCGAAAGGGGCACACGGACGATGTTGCCGGGGGGAATCAGCGAACTGACATTGCTGCTTGTCGTGATATTCCCACCATCATACCAGCCCCCGCCCGCATTCACGCCGGCGTAGAATCCGGACCAGTTGAACGCGGGAGCCAGCAATGGCGGAGCCTTGGTCCAATTGCGCTCCGACAGGTCAGCGGCTGACGCCGCGCTCGCAAATTGCGTAATCAAAAGCAGGCAAGTCCCAACGATTGCAAAACGGCGCACTTCCATTCCCCTTGCGGTTGCCATAGGCCAGCGACACACGTCTCTGCCATGGGCGGAAGGGATGCGACAGTACGTCTCATTCAAATTCTATTCTTTTCCGCACTCCTGTGACGCAGTTGCGACGGTCCGCACTCACAACCTGGTGATCGTCCGGGGGTCAATCGGCGCCGAACCGGTAACCGCTTCTGCACGCCGCGACGAAGAACGAGACGCCGCGCGCGACGTGTTCGTCGAGCTCGGGATCGAGCGCCTTGAGGTCGACTTCGTACAGCGCCCGCATCAGCATCGGCACCGCAATGATGTCGAGGAACAGGCGCGCGGTGGTAGGCAGGTGCTCCGGCGCGAAGGCCGGCAGCTTGCCGAGCTCGTCGGATTGCGTCAGGTCGCGCAGCAGATGGATACCGAGCTCGGTCGCGAGCGCGCGCGCCCTGCGGTTGACGGTGGCGGCGAGATCCGGGAAACGATGCGCCTCGGCGATGGCGAGCCGCATCAGCCCGATCCGCTCGGCGTCGAGACCCCAATGCAGCAGCGTAGATGCGACGCTGGTGAGGCGTTCCTCCACGGTCGCACCAAGAGGCGCGTCCGCCTTGAACTCAGCGACGCGTGACAGGATGTCCCGCGTCACCACCTCGGTGAACAGCGCCCGCTTGTCCTGAAAGCGCGCATAGATCGTGCGCTTGCCAGAGCGCGCGATGTCCGCGATCTCGTCGATGCTGGCGCCTTCGAACCCGCGCTGCAGGAAGACCTTGCGCGCCGCATCGAGGATGCGCGCGTCGACCTCGCCGGCGAGCTCCTTCGGCGGCCGGCCGGCACGCACCTTGATCGGCCTTTCTGCCGTGCGGGCCTTGGGCGCCCGCGGCATCTTCAGCGTGCTGGTGGTCATTGGCTTGACCTCGGGTTCCGTGAGCCGTTGGGCCGGCAACGCCCAGTAATATAGGCCGATCACATCTGGTTGTAAATAGAACGGTACAGTTCCGTTCCTATTGACGCTGCATTGCGGTGGGACTATCTGCCGCACAGAACGGAACGGCATCGTTCCCTTTTGCGAAGGCCTTGCAGACCTCGCTCAACAGCCAGGAGCAGCCATCATGTTCGAAGACACTGTCTTGGAGCGCGACCAACCGGGGCACGAGGGCATCGAGGGTTCGCCCTCGCTTCCACCCTCTCATGAGCCCACCATCACGGCCGAGCGGCCGGAGATCACCGCGCGCGCACCCGCGCAGCAACGCCCCGCAAACAAGCAGCCGGTCCCGCCGGCAACGATCCCGCCGGAGGCCACGGCACCGAAGCGCGGCTTCCTGCGCCGCCGTCCGGTCGTCTCCGCGATCGGCGCCGTGCTGCTCGCCGCCACGCTCGGCGGTGGCTATCTGTACATGGACTACACCGAGCATTTCGAATCCACCGATGACGCCTTCATCGCGGCGCGGCAGTCCGCGCTGGCCCCGAAGGTCTCGGGCTACATCACTGCCGTTCCGGTCACCGACAACCAGCATGTCGCAGCCGGCGATGTGATCGCCCGGCTCGATGACCGCGACTATCGCGTCGCGCTGGCACAGGCCGAGGCGCAGGTCGCGGCCGCACAGGCCAGCATCGAGAATGTCGACGCGCAGCTCGACGTGCAACAGGCGCAGATATCAGCCAACCAGGCCCAGGTCGACCAGGCGCAGGCGGCGCTGACCTTCGCCCAGCAGCAGGCGACTCGCTACCAGCACCTGGAGCAGACCGGCTACGGCACGGTGCAGAATTCCGAGCAGTACACCTCGCAACTGCATCAGCAGCAGGCCTCGCTGCTGAGCGCGCAGGCGACGCTCAATCTCGCGCAGCGTCAGGTCGAATCGCTGAAGGCGCAGCGCAAGAGCGCGGTCGCCAACCTCGCCCAGGCCGAGGCGCAGCGCGACCAGGCTAAACTCAATCTGTCTTACACGACGGTCACGGCCGCGCAGCCGGGCCGCGTCGTCAATCTGTCGGCCGCGGTCGGCCAGTTCGCGCAGGCCGGCACCAACCTTTCGATGTTCGTGCCCGACCAGACCTGGGTCACCGCGAACTTCAAGGAGATCCAGCTCGACCAGATGCGTCCGGGCGAGAAGGTGACGCTGAAGATCGATGCCTATCCCGGCCGCACCATCAAGGGTCATGTCGAGAGCGTGCAGCCCGGATCGGGCACCGCGTTCTCGCTGCTGCCGGCGCAGAACGCCACCGGCAACTACGTCAAGATCGTGCAGCGCGTGCCGGTGAAGATCGTGATGGACAACCCGCCGACCGACGTTGCGCTCGGCCCGGGCATGTCCGTCGTCCCGACAGTGCGGATCAATCCCGCGCCGTCACTGCTCGAGCGGCTTGGCAAGCTCTGATCCGGGGAGGCCGTCATGAGTGCCGCAGCAATCGATGCCGGAAGCCTCCCTGCTCCAAGCGTTGCCGTCAATCCCTGGCTGATCGCCATCGTGGTCGCGCTCGCGAGCTTCATGGAGGTGCTCGACACCACCATCGCCAACGTGGCGCTGCCCTATATCGCGGGCGGGATGGGCGTGAGCGAGGACGAAGCCTCCTGGGTGGTCACCTCCTATCTGGTGTCCAACGCTATCATCCTGACCGCCTCCAGCTTTCTCGCCAAAATGCTGGGGCGGAAGACGTTCTTCCTGATCTGCCTCGGCATCTTCACCGTCAGCTCGATCCTGTGCGGCTTCGCGCCCAATCTGAACGCGCTGCTGCTGTTCCGCATCCTGCAGGGTCTCGGCGGCGGCGGCATGGTGCCGGTGGCGCAGTCGATCCTCGCGGATGCGTTCCCGCCGGCCAAGCGCGGCCAGGCCTTCGCGGTGTTCGGCATCGCCGTGGTGGTGGCGCCGGTGGTCGGCCCGACGCTCGGTGGCTGGCTCTCCGACAATCTGTCCTGGCACTGGTGCTTCCTGATCAACGCGCCGGTCGGCCTGTTCGCGATGGTCGCGATCGCCGCGGTGTTGCGGGAGCCAGCGAAGGCTGCGGACCCGAAGCAGGACAACTCGTTCGACTTCGTCGGCTTCGCGCTGGTGGCGACCTTCCTTGGCGCGCTCGAGGTGACGCTCGACCGTGGCCTCGAGGACGATTGGTTCGGATCGTCCTTCATCGTCGCGTCAGCGGCGATCTGTGCCGCCGCGTTCGTGCTGATGATCCCGTGGGAAATGACTCGCCGCAATCCGATGATCGATTTGCGGATGGTCGCGACCCGGCAGTTCGGGGCGAGCTTCCTGGTGATGCTGGCGACCGGCGCCATCCTGCTTGCGACCACCCAGTTCCTGCCGCAGCTGGTGCAGCAGGATTTCGGCTATACCGCGACCTGGGCCGGCCTCGTGCTCTCGCCCGGCGGCATGGTCACCATGCTGATGATGTTCGTGGTCGGCCGGCTCGCCGCCAGGGTGCAGCCGAAATATCTGATCATCGTCGGCGCGCTGGTGATCGCCGCCTCGATGTACAGCATGACCAACGTGTATGGCGATCTCGGCTTCTGGTACATGGCGCGCTCGCGCATGCTGATCGGCGTCGGCCTGCCGCTGATCTTCATTCCGATCATGACGGCGTCCTATGACGGCATCCCCGCCGGCAAGACCGACCAGGCCTCCGCGCTGATCAACGCGGCGCGCAACACCGGCGGCTCGATCGGCGTCGCGCTGGTCTCCAACGTGCTGACGCATCGCCAGCAGTTCCACCAGAGCCGGCTGGTCGAGCAGGTGACGCCGTCGAGCCCGCAATACCAGGACACGCTGCACCAGGTCACCGACTTCTTCGTCGCCCAGGGCAATGCGCTGGCGCAGGCGCATCAACAGGCGATCCAGTGGATCGGCCAGCAGGTGCAGACCCAGGCCTCGTTCCTGTCCTACATGGATGCGTTCTGGGTGCTGATGCTGATCGCATTGTCGGCGATCCCGCTGGCACTGACCTTGCGCAAGGTCAAGCTCGGCGGCGCCGTGCCTGTCGGTCATTGACAGGCAGCAGAGATAAATTGCGATGCGCCCGCGCCACAGATCGGCGCGGGCGCATCGCTTCAGGATCGGCGCGAGATCAAATGCCGCGCGTAGCGGCAACGATCGTGTCGCGCAGCCAGCGGTGCGCCGGCAGATCGTCGAAGCGGCGGTGCCAGCTCATGACGCTCTGCAGCTTCGACGCGTCGAACGGCAGCTCCCGTATCTCGATCGGATAGGCGCGGCGGAATTCGAGCGCGAGCTTGCGCCCGAGGATCGCGACCATGTTCGATTGCACCAGGACCGCGCCGGCCGACAGATACGGCACATCTGAGGCGATGGTGCGGCTCGCCTTGCGGGCCCGCAGCCAGGCATCGATGAAATCCAGGTCTTCGCCGCTGGAGGTGATCGCAAGGTGCGGCAGCTCGACCAGCGTCTCCCCGGTCAGCTTCTTGCGCAAGGCCGGATGACCGGCGCGTAGCACCGCGACGAAGCGGTCCTCGATCAGCCGGCAGGAGGCGAAGCGCTCGCCCTCCAGTGCGCGGGCGGAGATCGCAAGATCGAGCTCGCCGCGATCGAGCCTATCGGCGAGATCGAGCGTCCCGCTCGGCACCAGCGTCAGCCGTACCCTCGGCGCCTGCGCGCGCACCGCCGCGATGATCGCGCCGGCCGCGACCACCGCGGCATAATTGTTGACGGCGATGGTGAAGCGCCGCTCCGCCTGCGCCGGATCGAAGCGATCGCCCTCGACCGCGAGTTGCAGCTCGCTCAGCGCCTTGCGGACCGGCAGCGCGAGCGCTTCGGCCCGCGGCGTCGGCAGCATGCCGGACGGCGTGCGGACGAACAGCTGGTCTTTCAGCGCATGACGCAGCCGGTTCAGCGCGTGGCTCACGGCGGGCTGGCTGATGGCAAGCGCGCCAGCCGCGCGCACCACGCTGCGCTCGCGCATCACGGCGTCGAACACCAGGAGGAGATTGAGATCGAGATTGCGCATCCGCATGCCGTCATCATGCATGATATGAATTGACGGATAAAGACAATTCATTTGAATTATATCGACCCAGGGCCCAGCTTCCGGGCATGTCCGAAAGCCCGCACAGCGCCCTCGCAACCCGGACCCGCCCCGCCGTCACGGGCGTGCTGGTCGGCGTGCTGGCCGCCCCCGATGCTGCGTCCATCACCGTGCCCGAGACCTTTGCGCGCTGGCGCCGGCTCACGCCACTGGCGACGTGGCTGCCGATCGAGCTCCGCGAAACCAGCTATGCCGGCATCCTGAGCGGCGTTGCGGACGCGCTCGACCGCGTCGGCATGATCCCGCGGCAGCTGATCCTGCTCGGCGAAGGATCGGTCGCGCGGCGCATGCTCGAACTGGCGTTGCGGGGCGAGTTGCCCTGCGGCGGCATCGTCGCAATCGACGCCGCCTCCGACGCGCTGCCGTTTCACATCGTGCCGACAGTGACCGCGATCCGGCTCGTCGTTCATCGCACCGACGATGCGCCGCAAGAGAGCCTGATCGGCGCGCTGCGCGCTTCCGATCTCGACGCACGCATCATCCACCTCGACCTGACCGCCGGCCCCGGGGCCGCGGCGGCCGCGGCGAGCGCAACTGAAACCTTCGTCCTGGAACTGGTCGCAACGATCGGCCGCCGGACAACCGATGGAGCTGGTGACCCATGAGAGCGAAGACCTTCAAGATCGCGGCCGCCGGCATGGTGACCGCCGCCGCAATCGGCGCCGGCTCTTACGTCCTGCATCGACCGGACAGCGCGACGGACCATGCACCGGCGGCCCAGTCGAACACCACCACATCAGTCGTTCCGGTGACGGCGGCGAAAGTGTTGCAGCATGATGTGCCGATCGTGCTCGAAGGCCTCGGCACGGTGACGCCGATCAACACGGCCACCATACGCACCCAGGTGCAGGGCACGCTCGACAGCGTCGATTTCGTCGAGGGTAAGCAGGTGAAGCGCGGCGATGTGCTCGCCAGGATCGACCCGCGGGTCTACGAGGCTCAGGTCGACCAGGCCGAGGCCGCGCTGGCGCGCGACGAGGCGAGCCTGAAGAACGCCCGGACCAATCTGGCGCGAACGCAGCCGCTCGCCAATCGCGGCTTTGCCACCCAGCAATTGCTCGACACCCAGGATTCGCAGGTCGCCCAGGGCGAAGGTACCGTCGCGCTCGACAAGGCGGCGCTGGAAGCCGCGCAGACGCAGCTGAGCTTCGCGACGATCACCGCACCGTTCGACGGCGTCACCGGCATCCGCCGCATCGATCCCGGCAATATCGTACACCCGACCGACACCAACGGACTCGTGGTCCTCACCCAGCTGCAGCCGATCGCGGTGATCTTCACGCTGCCGTCCGGCGAGATCCCGGGCGTGCGGCAGGCGCTGGCATCCGGAGACGCATCGGTCGACGTCTATGATGCACAGAACAAGCACAAGCTCGACCACGGCAGCCTGATGCTGATCAACAACCAAGTCGACAGCTCAAGCGGCACGGTGCAGCTGAAGGCGTCCTTTCCCAATGCCGGCAACACGCTGTGGCCCGGCAGTTTCGTCAACGTCCATCTGACGATCGCGGTTCGTCACGACGCGCTCACCGTGCCGCTAACGGCGGTGCGCCAGGGACCGGACGGCGGCTTCGCCTATGTGGTCGGCGCGAACAACGTCGTCAGCATGCGCAATGTCACGGCCGGCCAATCGCGCGACGGGCAGGTCCTGATCGAGCAGGGCCTCGCGGCCAACGAGACCGTCGTCACCGCGGGTCAGTACCGGCTCAATCCGGGGACGAAGGTCGAGATCGTGCCTGATGACAAGAAAGACCTGGTCCAGGAAGCAACCACCGCAAGCGCAGGCATGCTGCCATGAACATATCAGCAGGTTTTATCCGCAAGCCGGTCGCCACCGCCTTCCTGGCCATCGCCATCGTGCTGGTCGGCATGATCGCCTTCGTGCGGCTGCCGGTCTCGGCGCTGCCGACGGTGGATACCCCAACCATCCAGGTCACCGCGCAATTGCCCGGCGCCGATCCGCAGACGATGGCGTCCTCGGTGGCGACGCCGCTGGAGCGGCAGTTCGGCCAGATCGCCGGCCTCACCGGCATGAGCTCGAGCAGCGGGCTCGGCAACACCCAGATTACGCTGCAATTCGCACTCAACCGCAGCGTCGATGCGGCCGCGCAGGACGTGCAGACCGCAATCGATGCGGCATCGGGGCAATTGCCCAAGACGATGCCGTCGCCGCCGACCTTCCACAAGGTCAATCCGGCCGACGTGCCGGTGCTGCTGATCGCGCTGATGTCGGACACCGAGCCGCTGACCAAGGTCGACGACTATGCCGACAGCATCCTGGCCCAGAAATTGTCGCAGGTGCCGGGCGTTTCGCTCGTCACCATCGGCGGCATGCAAAAGCCCTCGATCCGGGTGCAGGTCAATCCGGCCAAGCTCGCCGCCGCGGGGCTCGATCTCGAGCAATTGCGCGGCACGCTCGGCAACATCACGGTGAACCAGCCCAAGGGCGTGCTCTACGGCAGCCAGCAGGCCTACACGCTCGCCACCAACGACCAGGTGCTGGTCGCGAGCAAGTATGATGATCTGATCATCGCCTATCGCAACGGCGCGCCAGTCCGCCTGCGCGACATCGGGCACGCGATCGTGGCGGCCGAGGACATCACGCTGCATGGCTGGTACAACGACAAGCCGGCGGTCATCCTCGCGATCCAGCGCCAGCCCGGCGCCAACGTGATCAGCACGGTGGACGGCATCGAGAAGCTGCTGCCGCAGCTCGTGTCGAGCCTGCCGTCCGACATCAAGGTCCAGATCGCCTCCGACCGCACCCAGACCAGCCGCGCCAGCGTCGCCGACGTGCAGTTCACCCTTGTGCTGACCATCGCGCTGGTGGTCGGCGTGATCTTCCTGTTCCTGCGCAATCTGTGGGCGACCATCATCCCCGCGGTCTCGGTCCCGATCTCGCTGATCGGCACCTTCGGCGTGATGTATCTGCTCAACTACAGCCTCGACAATCTATCGCTGATGGGGCTGTCGATCGCGGTCGGCTTCGTCGTCGACGACGCCATCGTGATGATCGAGAACATCTCGCGGCACATCGAGGAAGGTCTCTCCCCGATGCAGGCCGCCCTGAAGGGCGCCGGCGAGATCGGCTTCACCATCATCTCGATCTCGGTCTCGCTGATCGCGGTGTTCATTCCGCTGCTGCTGATGGGCGGGGTGATCGGCCGCATGTTCCAGGAATTCGCCGTCACGGTGTGCGTTGCCATCGTGGTGTCGGTGATCGTCTCGGTGACCCTGACGCCGATGATGTGCGCCTATCTACTGTCGCCGCACCAGGGCGCCAATGCCGGCGCGGTGTCGCGCGCGCTGGAACGCGGCTTCATTGCGATCCAGGCGGCCTACGAGGCCGTGCTGGCCAAAGCGCTGCGCTACAAGGCCACGACCCTGTCAATCATGCTGGCAAGCGTCGCGGTGACCGGCCTGCTGTTCGTCGGCATCCCCAAGGGCTTCTTCCCGCAGCAGGACACCGGCATGATCACCGGCATCACCGAGGCCTCGGCCGACGTCTCGCCCTCACAGATGGCGACGCTCCAGCGCAGCGTCATCGACGTCATTTCCAAGAACCCTGCGGTCGCCAATGCGACCGGCTACATCGGACCGGGCGGCCCGACCGTGACCGAAAACAACGGCCGCCTGTTCGTGCTGCTGAAGCCGCGCAACGAACGCGATGCGTCCGCCGATCAGGTGATCCGGCAGCTCGACACGGCGCTAACGAAGATCAAAGGGATGTCGGTGTTCATGCAGGCGACGCAGGACATCAACCTCGCCAGCCGGCTGTCGAAGACGCAGTACCAGTTCACCCTCACCGACGTGAACCAGGACGAGCTCAATCTATGGGCCGGCAAGCTGTATCAGAAGCTGAAGACGCTGCCCGAGCTGGCCGACGTCGCGACCGACCAGGCCAATGCCGCGCGTCAGCTCAAGCTGCAGATCGACCGCGACGCCGCCTCCCGGCTCGGCATCGATCCGGCCGCGGTCGACAACACGCTCTATGATTCATTCGGCCAGCGTCACGTCGCCCAGCTGTTCACAACGCTCAACACTTACTACGTGATCCTGGAGGTCGATCCGTCGTTCCAGCTCGGCCCCTATGCGCTCAACCGCATCTACGTCCGCTCGTCGGCGGGAACGATGGTGCCCTTGAGCCAGATCGCGAGCATCGACTACGGCACCGCACCGCTCTCCGTAAATCATCAAAGCCAGTTTCCGTCGGTGACGCTGAGCTTCAACCTGGCGCCGGGCACGGCGGTGGGGACCGCAGTCGCAGCCGTGCAGAAGGCGACCGCCGACCTGCAGGTGCCTTCGACGGTGGTCACCAGCTTCCAGGGCAACGCGCAGGCGTTCCAGGCGGCGCTCGCCTCGACGCCGGTCCTGATCCTCGCTGCGGTGGTCGCCGTCTATCTGATCCTCGGCATGCTCTATGAGAGCACGATCCATCCGGTCACGATCCTCTCGACCCTGCCGTCCGCCGGGCTCGGCGCGCTGCTCACGCTGTGGGCGTTCGGCTTCGGGCTCGACGTGATCGGGCTTGTCGGCATCATCCTCTTGATCGGGATCGTGCAGAAGAACGGCATCATGCTGATCGATTTCGCGCTGGAGGCCGAGCGGCACCAGCATCTCTCCGCCGAACAATCGATCTACATGGCCTGCAAGGCGCGCTTCCGCCCGATCCTGATGACGACGATGTGCGCCATGCTCGGCGGCGTTCCGTTGATGATCGGCACCGGCACCGGATCGGAGCTGCGCCAGCCGCTCGGCTTTGCCATCGTCGGCGGGCTAATCGTCTCGCAGCTGATGACGCTGTTCACGACGCCGGTCGTCTACATCTATCTCGACGGCTTGATCCACTGGATCGGCCGCATGCGCAGGAGCCGTTCGGGCAAGCCTGCGGCACATCCCACAATGTCGACCTGAACGTTGCCTCGGAGGCGCATATGGACGTGGTTCATATTGAGATGCGAGGGACGCCCGGCGTGCGCGAGGCCGCGGTACGGTTCTGGGCGATGAGAACCGTTGCCGCAGTGCTGGGCGAAATCGCGGGCCTCGCCGTTGCAGGAAAGGGGAGCCACTTCCTGGCCGCGGCCGGTGTGGTGTCAATTGGGGTGCTGTATGCACGCGATCGCGCAGGTCCGATCGCCTTTTGGCCGGTACTGGTCGGCGTCCTGATGCTAAGCGCGGCATTGGCCCATATGGCGGACCGGTCGCTCGGGATCGGCGATTGTATCCCCTCGGTCCAGCTGGCGGCACTGTTCGCGCTCGCCCTAATCGTCCGGGCTCGGGTGGCGGGCAAAACGGGATTCCTTGCCGTCGGGTCGATCCGGAATCATGCGCCGTTCTGGATCGTCACGATGCTGGCGCAGGCACTCGCCAGTTCGTTGGCCGACTGGGTGGTGGAGCCCGGTCAGACCGGCTCATCCGTCGTGCTGCTGGCTGTCGCAATCGGCCTGCCGGCGGTGGCCGCGGCCCGATGGGCGCGGATCGCACGTCCCGCACTGTTCTGGGCCGCGTTTGTGTTGACCGGGATTCTCGGCGCGCTGTGGGGTGACATGCTGATCCGTCTGATCGGAGCCGGCCACTCGCTCTCCACCTGATCTCAAGCTCCCTTGCGCCACTGGCCACGCCACCACAGGCCGAAGGCGATCGTGACCGCGGCGGCCAGCGAAAACCAGGTGATAGCGTACTGCATGTGGTCGTCTTTGAGATGGACCTTGAGAGGTCCGGGCTTCGGGGTGCCGCTGTCGGGCACCGGCGCCTCGAGGTCGATATAGAACGGTGCGAGCTGAGCTCCGTCCTTGCCCCAGCCGAGCGCCTGCGCCATCGCGCGATGATCGCGCACGAACCACAGCCGCTTCACCGGATCCTCCTTCGGCGTCAGCCGGCCCGGCGGCTCGGGAAAGCGGATATAGCCGGTGAGCTCGACCGGTGCGCCCGTGACGAGGCGCCCGGTGACGCGATCCTCGAAGGCACGGTCCTGCATCGTGTTCTGCACGAAGCCGGTGTTGATCACGACGGTTTCGCCGCTGGCGAGCGTGGCCGGCAGGAACGCCCAGGTACCGGGTCCCGAAATGTCGTCGCGCACGGCGGAGCCGGAGCTGAAGACCATCGCATCCGGCTGTTGCGCGTAGGTCGCGGTCAGGGTGACGCGGCGGAATTCATCCTTGGCCGAGGTCAGCGTGGGCCATGCCGAGGGTGGCGGCAGCGCGTCGGTCGGGGCGGCCAGCCGTGCGTCGAGCGCAGCGATCAGCGCATGCTTCTCGACCCGGCGCTGCAATTGCCAGACGCCGAGCGCGACGAACACCGCGATCAGGATCAGCGTGAAAATGCCGAAGCCGGCCGCGCTCGGCCGGCGGGTCGTGGTGGTCTCATTCATTTCGGATCGCGCTCGATCAATTGGCCTTCGGCGGCCTTGTGGTGGAATTGCAGCGCGATCAGCAGCGCCTTCATGGATCGCAGCGGCAGGATCGTGGTCGCCACGATCAGCGGCAGCCACAGCGCGGCGTGCACCCAGAACGGCGGCTGGTACTTCACCTCGACGATCAACGCCGCCGCGACCACGATGGCGCCGGCCAGCATGATGACGAAGATCGCCGGCCCGTCGCCGGAATCGATGAAGGCGAAGTCGAGGCCGCAGGCCTGGCAGCGCGGCGCCAAGGTTAGGAAGCCGGAATAGAGCTTGCCCTTGCCGCAGCGCGGACAGCGGCAGGCGATGCCGCGCATCGCGCTCTCGGTCACGGTAGGCGGGGTATCGGTCATCGGTTCTCTTCAAAAGCAAAGGGGCGGCCGTTCGGCCGCCCCTGATAGCACGTCGGCCTGCGCTTTAGTGCGCGCCGTGAGCCATCGACTCGGCGCCGTGGCCCCAGACGTAGATGCAGATGAACAGGAACAGCCAGACCACGTCGACGAAGTGCCAGTACCAGGCGGCGAACTCGAAGCCGAGGTGCTGCTTCGGCGTGAAGTGGCCGGCATAGGCGCGGATCAGGCAGACCAGCAGGAAGATGGTGCCGACCAGCACGTGGAAACCGTGGAACCCGGTCGCCATGAAGAACGTCGCGCCATAGACGTTGCCGCCGAACGAGAACGTCGCATGGGCGTACTCATAGGCCTGCACGCAGGTGAAGAGGGCGCCGAGAATCACGGTGAGGATCAGGCCCTGCTTGAGGCCCTGGCGGTCGTTCTCCAAGAGCGCGTGGTGCGCCCAGGTGACCGTCGTGCCCGAGGTCAGGAGCAGCAGCGTGTTGAGCAGCGGCAGATGCCAGGGATCGAAGGTCTCGATGCCATGCGGGGGCCAGGTACCGGGGACCGAGCAGGCGCCCATCGCCGTGCCGGGGCCGCAGCCGAACACCGCATCGCGGGTGGCGTGCACCGCATCGGCCGGGAACAGCGCCGAATTGAAGAACGCCCAGAACCAGGCGACGAAGAACATCACCTCGGAGGCGATGAACAGGATCATCCCGTAGCGGTGGCTGATCTGCACCACGCGGGTGTGGTCGCCCTTGTACTGGGCTTCCTTGATCACGTCGCCCCACCAGCTCGCCATCGTGTAGAGCACACCGATGGTGCCGATGCCGAACACGATCGGAGCGGCGGAGTACATGTGGTGCATCCAGCCGATCGCACCGAACGCCATGATGAAGGCCGAGATCGAGCCGACCACCGGCCACGGGCTCGGGTCGACGAGATGATAGTCGTGATGCTTGACTTGCGCCTCAGCCATTGCCGTCTCTCCATTCGCGTGCCGCAAGGCACGTCTTAATCTTCAATTCCAATCTCTTCAGCATGATCTTCCCGGAAAACCGGTCCCCACTTTTCCGGATCGTGCTCTAGCCGCCCTTGCGCTGCTCCGCCTCGCCCGCAGCCACGGGCTTCGGCGTGGCATCGCGCACGGGGAAGAAGGTGTAGGACAAAGTGATCGTCTTCAGCGTGTCGTTCTCGCTGTCCCTGGCCAGCGCCGGATCGACATAGAACACCACGGCCATCTCGCGCTTCTCGCCCGGCGCCATGGTCTGCTCGGTGAAGCAGAAGCAGTTGATCTTCTGGAAATAGGCGCCGACCGTCAGTGGCGCGACGTTGTAGGCGGCCTGGCCCGTCGTGGTACGCGCCGACTGGTTGGTCACGGTGTAATAGACCGTGACCACCTGGCCGATCTTGACGTCGATCGTGGTCTGCTCGGCCTCGAACTTCCAGGGCAGGCCCGGCGCGACGTTGGAATCGAAGCTGACCGAAATGGTGCGCTCGAGCGGCGCATCCGTCGGGACCGACGTCGCGACCTGGGTGGTGCCGTTGAAGCCGGTGGTGCGGCAGAACCAGTTGTAGAACGGCACGGCCGCGTAGGACGCGCCGACCATCAGCACCACCACGAAGCCGCAGATCGACGCGACCATGGCGTCGCGCGTCAGCATGCGGCGCGTGACTTTCGTGCCCTCGCCTTGCGGAGCCTGCGGTGCGGGATGGTTCGCCACCTCGCTCACAGCGGCCGCACCAGCACGGCCGGCCCCTTGACGAGGGTGACGGCGAAGAACAGCACGACCATGACGCCGAGCGCGAGCGCAATGGCGATCGAACGCTGGCGGCGGCTCCTGAGCTGCGCCTCGGTGAGGACGATGCCTTCTGGTTGGTTCTTGTCGTCCATTGGTATCCCGTGCGTCCCCATCTCGCCCCCCGGCGTCCCTACCCGATGATGACAGGCAGGATCGCGCGGACCACGACCTCGGCGAGGAGGACGGCGAACAGCGCGAACAGATAAAGGATCGAGAAGGCGAACAGCCGGCGCGTGGCACGGTTGGCCGCAACACCCTCACGACGGCGATAGACCTCGACGGCGAGCCACAGCATGCCACAGCCGAGCACCAGCGAGGTGACGCCGTAGATCGCGTCGAAATAGCCGAGCGGCCACGGCGCCAGCGCGATCGCGACCAGCACGATGGTGTAGAGCAGAATCTGCAGCCGGGTCGCGTCGGGCCCGGCGACGACCGGCAGCATCGGGATGCCGGCGCGCGCATAGTCGTCGCTGCGGAACAGCGCCAGCGCCCAGAAATGCGGCGGGGTCCAGAAGAAGATGATCAGGAACAGCAGGATCGGCTCGACCGAGAGCGAGCCGGTCGCGGCCGCCCACGCCACCACCGGCGGCAGCGCACCGGCGGCGCCACCGATCACGATGTTCTGCGCGGTCCAGCGCTTCAGCAACATCGTGTAGATCACGGCGTAGAAGAAGATGGTGAAGGCAAGCAGCCCGCCCGCCACCCAGTTGACCAGGATTCCGAGCGTCATCACCGAGAAGAAGGCGAGCGTCAGGCCGAAGGTGGCCGCTTCGGCCTGGGTGATCTTGCCGCGCGGGATCGGCCGGTTGGCAGTGCGCGACATCAAGGCGTCGACGTCGCTCTCATAGGCCATGTTGAGCGCGCCGGAGGCGCCGGCGCCGACCGCGATGCAGAGGATCGAGGTGAACGCCAGCACCGGATGCACATGCACCGGCGCGATCATCAGCCCGACCAGGGCGGTGAAGATCACCAGCGACATCACGCGCGGCTTCAACAGCGCGATGTAGTCGCCCACTTCGGCCTCGGAGATCCGGGGCATTTCGATAGCGTTGTGATCGACAACCGACAAGATCAGGTCTCACTTCTCTTGGAAAGGCGCGGCGCACCTGGGGTGCGCCGCGTTGTCTTGGACTTACTGCACGCGGGGCAGCACTTCGAACTGGTGGAACGGCGGCGGCGAGGTCAGCGTCCACTCCAGCGTGGTCGCACCCGCGCCCCACGGGTTGTTCGCGGCCTGCTCCTTGCGGACGAAGGCATCGATCACCCCATAGATGAAGATCAGCACGCCGACGCCGGAGATGTAGGAGCCCCAGGAGGAGATCAGGTTCCAGCCGGCGAACGCGTCCGGATAGTCGACGTAGCGGCGCGGCATGCCCGACAGCCCGAGGAAGTGCTGCGGGAAGAACACCAGGTTGACGCCGACGAAGGTGAACCAGAAGTGCGCCTTGGCGATCTTCTCCGAGTACATGTAGCCGAACATCTTCGGGAACCAGTAGTACCAGCCGGCGAAGATGCCGAACACGGCGCCGAGCGACAGCACGTAGTGGAAGTGCGCCACCACGTAGTAGGTGTCCTGCAGCACGCGGTCGACGCCGGCATTGGCCAGCACGACGCCGGTGACGCCGCCGACGGTGAACAGGAAGATGAAGCCGATCGCCCAGATCATCGGCGCCTTGAACTCGATCGAGCCGCCCCACATCGTGGCGATCCACGAGAAGATCTTCACGCCGGTCGGCACCGCGATCACCATGGTGGCGGCGACGAAATAGGCCTGCGTCGCCGAGGACATGCCCACGGTGTACATGTGGTGCGCCCACACCACGAAGCCGATGCCGCCGATCGCCACCATGGCGTAGGCCATGCCGAGATAGCCGAACACGGGCTTGCGCGAGAAGGTGGAGACGATCTGGCTGATCATGCCGAAGGCCGGCAGGATCAGGATGTACACTTCGGGGTGGCCGAAGAACCAGAACAGATGCTGGAACAGCACGGGGTCGCCGCCCCCGTCGGCCGCGAAGAAGGTGGTGCCGAAATTGCGGTCGGTCAGCAGCATGGTGATCGCACCGGCGAGCACCGGCAGCGACAACAGCAACAGGAACACCGTCACCAGGATCGACCACACGAACAGCGGCATCTTGTGCAGGGTCATGCCCGGCGCCCGCATGTTGAAGATCGTGGTGATGAAGTTGATGGCGCCGAGGATCGACGACGCACCGGCGAGATGCAGCGACAGGATCGCGAAATCCACTGCCGGACCCGGATGGCCCGAAGTCGACAGCGGCGCATACATGGTCCAGCCCGCGCCGACGCCGTTGGCACCCGGCTCACCCTCGACGAAGGTGGACATCACGAGCAGCGCGAACGAGGCAGGCAGCAGCCAGAACGAGATGTTGTTCATGCGCGGGAACGCCATGTCAGGCGCGCCGATCATCAGCGGCACCATCCAGTTGCCGAACCCGCCGATCATCGCCGGCATGACCATGAAGAAGATCATGATCAGACCATGCGAGGTCACGAACACGTTATAAGTGTGCGTTTCGTGGAATATCTGGACGCCCGGATACATCAACTCGGCACGGATCGCGATCGACATCGCAGCGCCGATGATGCCCGCGATCACCGCAAAGATAAGGTACATCGTACCGATATCCTTGTGGTTCGTGGAGTAGAGATAACGCCGCCATCCGGTCGGATGGTGGGCGTGATCGTCATGGGCGTGATCGTCGTGTGTCGCTGCGCCTGTCGCCATGTTCAAAATCCTGCCTTGCAGTCCCTCTCGGACCTTGCGGGTCCCATCGCCCTTATTCCGTCCGCGCCGTGAGCCGTCAGGCTTACTGCGCCGCCTGACCAGCCGAGGCGTAGGAATTCGCCGGGTTGGTCGCAAACTTCTTCTTCGCCCCTTCAACCCAGGTCGCGAATTCCTGGTCGCTGACGACCCGCACCGCGATCGGCATGAAGGCGTGATCCTTGCCGCACAGTTCCGAGCACTGGCCGTAGAACACGCCGGTCTTGGTGGCCTTGAACCAGCTCTCGTTGAGGCGGCCGGGGATCGAGTCGATCTTCACGCCGAACGCCGGCACCGCGAAGGAGTGGATCACGTCGGCACCGGTGGTCTGGATCCGCACCACCTTGTTGACCGGGACCACCATCTCGTTGTCGACGCCGAGCAGGCGGGGCTGCTTGTCCTTGTCGAGCAGCGAGTCGAACTCGAACTTGCCGTTATCCGGATAGGCGTAGGACCAGTACCACTGCTTGCCGGTGACCTTTACCGTGAGGTCCGGCTTCGGCACGTCGAGCTCCAGGAACAGGAGGCGGAACGACGGCACCGCGATGCCGACCAGGATCAGCACCGGGATCAGCGTCCAGGCCACTTCGATCAAGGTGTTGTGGGTGGTCCTGGAGGGGACCGGGTTGGCCCTGGCGTTGAACTTCACCACCACGATGACGAGCAGCGCCAGCACGAACAGGGTGATCAGGGTGATCAGCACCAGCAGGAAATTGTGGAACCAGATGATGTTTTCCATCACCGGGGTCGCGCCTTCCTGCAGCGTGTGCTCCCACGGCGCCGGCTGTCCCATTTCGGCGAAGGCCGATCCCGCGGCGATCGACGCCACACCCGCTACCGCCAACCCCAGCAATTGCCTGCCCAACCGGCCAATCGACATCTTCATGCCGCTCGCGCTCCCTTGCATTGTTCCCCAAAGCACCTCCGGCTTATGGCCGAAAATGCAGCACGATCCGCCCTGACAAACGGCCTTCCGGACATACCCGTCTCTGAGTCAAGGTGGGTACGGGAGCCAGATCGCTAGAACGCGTCGAAATCCAGCCTCTCAAACCATAATTCGCAGGCGCTCGCAATGCAGTAGTAGGGCCGAAAGCCATGCGCCTGCGATGAGCCTGCCGCTTGCGAATTTTCCCGCAAAATCAAGCGAAAGTCGTCGAAACTCCGCCGCACGCAGTTGACAGGGGGATTGCCGGATGTAGGCACAGGCGGCGTAGCCCACAGGAACCTGATTCGCTGCGTGCTGCCCCAATCCGGCGCGGGAATGGCTTCAAGATCGCCTTCAAGGCGCCCTATTGCGGTATCAGTCGAGGCTTGAGCATGATCCGGAAAGTTGGAGACCGGTTTTCCGAAAAAGATCATGCTCAAACAAGAACATGAGATCATGATGCGCTTCGGGAAGCGCATCATGGCGCGCGTGCTGCCGGCGGCCGGAATGGCCGGATTGACCAAACATCTCAAAGGATCGACCCGGATGGGCGCTTCGAACATTCAGGCAGGACGAAAGGCCAGCTGGCTCGGCGGGCTGCTGTTTCTGGCCCTTTCTCTTGGTCCGACTCTTGGCCTGAGCCAGCCGGCGAACGCGCAAGGCGCGGTGCGCTCGGTCCATGGCGACTGGCAGATCCGCTGCGACACCCCGCCGGGCGCCCAGGCCGAACAGTGCGCACTGATCCAGAGCGTGGTAGCGGAAGACCGCTCCAATGCCGGCCTGACCGTGATCGTGCTGAAGACCGCCGACCAGAAGAGCCGCCTGATGCGCGTGGTCGCACCGCTCGGTGTGCTGCTGCCCTCCGGCCTCGGCCTGAAGCTCGACAACCAGGACGTCGGCCGCGCCGGTTTTGTCCGGTGCCTGCCCAATGGCTGCGTCGCCGAGGTCGTGATGGACGACAAGCTGCTCGGCCAGCTCAAGAACGCCAAGACCGCAACGTTCATCATCTTCGAGACCCCGGAAGAGGGCATCGGCTTCCCGCTCAGCCTGAACGGCCTGGCGGAGGGCTATGACAAGCTGCCGTGATCGGCCTCACGGTCGCGGCCCCTCCCGATTGCACATCACACGCATTATGTTGGCTGATCGCCGTCCGGTCCCTGACAGGGAGACCGGCACAGGTTTCCGGGTTGTAAGATGAGTTTCCTGCTCGTCTCTGCTTAGATGTCCGGTATTCCTGGGCTGGTTTCCACGCGCTGGCATTCAATTGCGCATGGGGGCAGGATCGCAAGGATGTGCCCTTTGCTGGAGTGACCATGACCAATCCCGCCACGACCTCCCTGCTCGACCGCGCCAATCTGGACCGCGATGCCGTCCGCCGCGAGGTGGCGCGCGGACTTGAGGGCGCCGACGACGGCGAGCTGTTCCTCGAGTTCGGGCAGACCGAGGCGCTCATGTTCGACAATGGAAGACTGAAGCAGGCGACCTATGACACCTCGCAGGGCTTCGGCCTGCGCGCCGTCAAGGACGATGCGGTCGGCTATGCGCATTCCTCCGACGTCTCGATCCCGGCGCTGATCCGTGCAGCGGATGCGGTGGCGGCGGTGCGCGGCGGCTATGCCGGGACGTTCGCCGCGGCGCCGGCCCACACCAATGTCAGACTTTATGGCGACGAGAACCCGCTGGACGGTCCGGCGTTCGAGGCCAAGGTCAAACTGCTCGGCGAGATCGACGCCTATGTCCGCGACAAGGACCCGCGGGTGCGGCAGGTCTCGGCCAGCCTCACCGCGACCTGGCAGGTGGTGGAGATCCTGCGGCCCGACGGCGAGAGCTATCGCGACATCCGCCCGCTGGTGCGCGTCAATATCTCCGTGGTCGCCGGCCAGGGCGACCGGCAGGAGAGCGGCAGCAAGGGCTATGGCGGCCGCGAGGGCTATGCCCGCTTCATCGAGACCAAGGCCTGGCGCGACGCCGCCGACGGCGCGCTGCGCGAGGCGCTGGTCAATCTCGAATCGGTGCCGGCGCCCGCCGGCGAGATGGACGTGGTGTTAGGGGCCGGCTGGCCCGGCGTGATGCTGCATGAAGCGGTCGGCCACGGGCTCGAGGGCGACTTCAACCGCAAGCAGACCTCCGCCTTCGCCGGCCTCATGGGCCAGCAGGTGGCGGCCAAGGGCGTCACGGTGGTCGATGACGGCACCATGGCGTCGCGCCGCGGTTCGCTCTCGATCGACGACGAGGGCACCCCGACCAACCGCACCGTGCTGATCGAGGACGGCATCCTGGTCGGCTACATGCAGGACCGCCAGAATGCCCGGCTGATGGGCATGAAGCCGACCGGCAACGGACGCCGGCAGAGCTACGCCCATGTGCCGATGCCGCGCATGACCAACACCTACATGCTGTCAGGCGACCGCGACCCGGCCGAGATCATCGCCTCGGTGAAGAACGGCATGTATGCCGCCAATTTCGGTGGCGGCCAGGTCGACATCACCTCGGGCAAATACGTGTTCCAGTGCACCGAGGCCTACAAGATCGAGAACGGCAAGCTCGGCGCCCCGCTGAAGGGCGCCATGCTGATCGGCAATGGACCGACCGATCTCCACAGGATCACCATGATCGGCAACGATCTTGCGCTCGATACGGGAATCGGTACCTGCGGCAAGAACGGCCAGGGCGTGCCGGTCGGCGTCGGCCAGCCGACGCTCAGGATGGAACGGATTACGGTCGGAGGAACGGGCTAGTGAGCAGCGGAAACGAAGTCGTGGCGGCCAAGCCGACCAGCTGGCGCGGGCAGGCCGTGCAACTGGCGGCGATCGTGGCCGTCGTGTTCCTCGCCAAGGGTGCGATCGCCGAGCCGTTCTACGTGCCGTCCGGCTCGATGGAGCCGACGCTTTTGATCGGCGACGCGCTGGTCGCCTCGAAGTTTCCCTATGGCTACGGCGCGGCGTCGCTGCCGATCCAGATCACGCTGCCGGAGACCGGCCGGGTGTTCGGCGAGACGCCGAAGCGCGGCGATGTCGTCGTGTTCCGCTGGCCGGGCGACCGCTCGCAGGCCTGGGTCAAGCGCGTGGTCGGGCTGCCCGGCGATCGTATCCAGATGCGGCAGGGCCAGCTCTTCATCAACGATCATCCGGCGGCCTTGAAGCCCGATGGCACCGGCTTTGCCGAGGACGATCGCGGCGGCGGCGAGGAAGCCAATCGTTATGTCGAGACGCTGCCGAACGGCGTCAGCCATGCGATCTTCAAGATTCGCGACAATGGCAGGCTCGACAACACGCCCGAGGTGACCGTGCCGCCGGGCCAATTGTTCGTGCTCGGCGACAACCGGGACAACTCCGCCGACAGCCGCGTGCCGGTGCGCGACGGCGGCGTCGGCCTGTTGCCGATCGACAATCTGATCGGCCGCGCCGACGCGGTGGTCGGTTCCTGGGACATGGGCATCCGCAGCCAGCCGGTCTGGACCTGGCTCTCCGGCTTCCGCCTCGCGCGCTTCTTCACCTCGGTGCAGTGAGTTCGCCAACGTGACCTTCGACGACGTCAGGACCCTGGTGCTGGCGTGGCCGGAGGTCGAGGACGGCTCGTCCTACGGCACACCGGCGCTGAAGGTGCGCAAGAAGATGCTGGTGCGGCTCAGGGAGGACGGCGACAGCCTGGTGATGCCCGGCGTCCCGCCGGATGAGCGCGACATGCTGGTCAAGAGCCAGCCCAAGGTGTTTTACTTCACCGATCACTACCGCGACTATCCGACCGTGCTGATCCGCCTGTCGAAGGCAAAACACGCCACGGTCGAGCCGCTGCTGCGCCGGCACTGGCGCGCGCTGGCATCGAAGAAGGCGGTCAGGGATTTCGACGCGACCGTTTCGTCGTGACGCAAGACGAATTCCTCGCCGCGGCGGTGCGCAACCCGGCCAATCAAGCGATCACGGACGAGTTGCTCCGCCTCGCATTGCCCGATGCCTGGCTGGTGGCCGGCTGCCTGGTGCAGAGCGTGTGGAACGTGCTGACGAAGCGGCCGCCCGAACACGGCATCAACGATTACGACGTCTTCTATTTCGATCCGGATACGTCGTGGGAGGCCGAGGACGCGGTCATCCGCGACCTCACGGCGCGGCTCGGCCATCTTGGCGTCGCGATCGAGGTCCGCAACCAGGCCCGCGTCCATCTCTGGTACCCCGGCAAGCACGGCGTGCCCTACGCCGCACTGTCGTGTTCGACCGACGGCATCGATCGCTTCCTCAGCACAAACGTGCAGGTCGGCATCCGCCGCAGCGCGAGCGGCTACGACGTCTATGCGCCAAGTGGCTTTGACGATGTCGCCAGCATGATCGTGCGACCGAACCGGACCGCGAACTTCTCGGCGGCGAACTATGCGACGAAGGCTGCGCGGTGGAAGGCGCTTTGGCCGGAGATCACGGTGCTGGCGGCGGAATAGCGGCTCGTACTTTGCGCGTCAGCGCACCACGCCCGACGTGAACCCTGCCTTTCGGCGCGGCGGCTTGATCTCTTTTTTCAGGAAGCAACGCGCGTCGCGGCCGGCATAGCCGGGCCGGGCATAGGTCCAGGCGCGGCACTTGGTGTCGGCGGTGCAGGCGGCCTGGCAGGCCTCGTCGCCATCGCTGCTCTTCAGCTCGAAATTCTTGTAGTCGCCGCCGAGCCGGTCAATCGAGGTTTCGATGGCGCCGTTGCGCGGCTCGACCACGCCCGCGCCGCGCACCCCGGAGACGCAGCAGACGTCCTGCACCCGCGCCGGCACGGTATTCTTCAGCCAGCACACCGCGCCGTTATTGGCGTCGGTCGGATAGTTGAAGCTCCAGGCGCGACAGCGGCGGTCGCGCTCGCAGGTGAGCGCGCAATCGGCGGGATCGCCTGATGTCACCGGCGCGTTCAGGTAGTCGCCGCCGGGCCGGTCGAAATTGGTCTGCGCCAATGCCGGACGCGCGGCGAGAACGGCGGAAAAAACCGCATACATCACCACGCACGCCCTAAAGAGGCGACCTATCCCCATGAGATTGCTTTCAAATTCGCACAGCCCCGCACACTCCGCGGGGCGTCATTTGAACGCCAAGAACCTGTACGGCTGATGAACGGCGGGTGCGACACCACCGTCGTCCCGCTCGCGTGCCTCACCCGAATTCGGGCCGGCGGAGATTTAGAAGGCGTACTCCTGATAGGCCGGTTCCACCGAACCGTTCCACGGTCCGTTGAACTTCTCCAGCATCTCCTCTGCCGGCGAGCGGCCGGTCTCGATGATGCGCTCGAGCGGTTCGAGGAAGCGGCTCTCGTCGCGACCGAGATGATCGATCCGGCCGCGCCGCCGCAATCCGGCATGCGAAAGGACCAGGCACTCCTTGGCGATCTCGAACAGATAGCGGTCCTTGATCCGCGACTTGAAGCCGAAACGCGGCACGTCATCGCGCAGCGCCTGCCGCTCCGGCGCGGTCCAGTGCCGGACGATGTCCCAGGCGGCATCCAAGCTGTCATTGTCGTAGAGCAGCCCGACCCAAAACGCCGGCAGCGCCGGCAGCCGGCCCCACGGCACGCCATCGGCGCCACGCATCTCGAGGTAACGCTTCAGCCGCACCTCGGGGAAAATGGTCGACAGATGATTGGCCCAGTCCGACAGGGTCGGCCGCTCGCCGGGAAGGATCTTGTTCTTGCCGGCGAAGAAATCGCGGAACGAGGAGCCGGAAACGTCGATATATTCCTCGCCGCGCTTGACGAAATACATCGGCACATCGAGCGCGTAATCGACATAGCGCTCAAAGCCCATGCCGTCCTCGAATGCGAACGGAATCATGCCGCTTCGTGCGTTATCGGTGTCGCGCCAGATCTCGGAGCGGAACGACAGGAAGCCGTTGGGCTTGCCTTCGGTGAACGGCGAGTTGGCGAACAGCGCGGTCGCGATCGGCTGCAGCGCCAACGACACCCGCAGCTTCTTCACCATGTCGGCTTCGGAAGAGAAGTCGAGATTGGTCTGCACCGTGCAGGTCCGGAACATCATGTCGAGGCCGTATTTGCCGACCTTCGGCATGTAGTTTCTCATGATGTTGTAGCGGCCCTTGGGCATCACCGGGATCTGCGCCCGCGACCAGGACGGCGTCATGCCGAGGCCGAGGAAGCCGATGCCGAGCGGGGTTGCGATCTCCCGCACCTGCGCCAAATGCGCCATCAACTCGGATTGGGTCTGGTGCACGGTCTCGACCGGCGCGCCCGACAATTCGAACTGGCCGCCCGGCTCCAGCGAGATCGCGCCGCCGCCAGTGACGTCATAGAGCCCGATGATGTTGCCGCGCTCCATGATCGGCTCCCAGCCGAGCAAAAGCTTCATGCCCTCGAGCAGCGCACCGATGCCCTTCGCGCCTTCATAAGGCACGGGCTGATGGCCCTCGAGTGTGAACGGGGTCTTCTCGTGCTCGGTGCCGATCCGGAATTCGGACTCGGGCTTCACACCGGCTTCAATCCACGCCACGAGTTCGTCGCGCGACTGCAGCGGCGTCATGTCGATCTGGTCACGCGCCATACTAAATCCAACTCAAGGGCGCTTCGATCGAAGGCGCGCGGTGGCAGGGACATCCGTGCGCCGCAACGGCCGCGGATGATGGAATCAGGGATATCATCGGGCAGGCACGCCGTCTCGCGCCGGCGCAGCCTTGGTATCGCTCTTCGCATCGACTTTGGCATCGCTCTTGGCGTCACCGCAGGAGCAGCCCAGACGGTCGAGCAGGCCGCACAGCCTGGCCGCGTCGGCATCGGACAGTTTCGAGCCGACATGCTTGTCGATCGCAGCCGAATAGGCGTTCCACATCTTCTTCTGGAGCTCGCGTCCCGCCTCGGTGATCTCGACGAACTGGCCGCGCTTGTCGATCTTGCATTCGCGCCGGGCGGCAAGCCCTTCGTCGACCAGCTTGTCGATCAGTCGCGAGGTCGAATATTGCGGGATCAGCATCTGCCGCTCGAGCTCGACCGGGCGCAACTCGCCCGACGGCGCGCGCGACAGCTCGAGCAAGGCGTCATACCAGGCGAGCGGCGGAAAGCCGGCCTTCTTCAAATCCTGCTCGACGCAGTCAAGCACCCGGCTCGGCACCCGCATCAGGCGGATCCAGGCGGCCGTCGCCTCGCTCGATAGCTTGCGTTTCATCGTTTAGCCCATAAGGTCCCGGAACCCAGTGTACCGCACTGAATGCATCTGCATCAATCTTGACTATTTCATGCAGGTGCATGTAGGCAATCCCTCTCCGGACGCCAAGAACAAGGGAAGGAATACCCCCATGAAGCTGTATTACACCCCCGGTGCCTGCTCCCTCTCCCCCCACATCGCCCTGCTCGAGGCTGGCCTGCCCTACGACTTGGTGAAGGTCGATTTGCGCGCCAAGAAGCTCGAAAACGGCGACGATTTCCTCGCTGTGAACCCCAAGGGCCAGGTGCCCGCGCTGGCGCTGGATACCGGCGAGATGGTCACTGAAGGGCCGATCATCATCCAGATGATCGCCGACAAGGCCGCCGACAAGAAGCTGGCGCCGGCCCGCGATTCCAACGAGCGCTACAAGCTGCTCGAATGGCTGAACTACATCACGACCGAGCTGCACAAGAACCTCGGCCCGATGTTCTCGCCGGTGCTCGCCGATGACGCCAAGGCCTTCTTCAAGGACCGCGCCATGAGCAAGTTCAAGTATGTCGAGAGCCAGCTCGCCGGACGCGATTACCTGATGGGCAACCAGTTCACGGTCGCCGACGGTTACCTCTTCACCATGATCATGTGGGCGAGCGACCGGCTCGGCTTCGATCTCTCCGGCCTGCCGAATGTGATGGCCTACAAGGCCCGCATTGCGGCGCGTCCGAAGGTGCAGGAAGCGCTGAAGAAGGAAGGCCTGCTGAAGGCGGCCTGAGCCCAGCGTTTCCATCGCCGGCCTCGCGCAACGACGGTGCCGGCGATCGCTTTGCCGACAATTTTCGGCAGATTGTCGCGTCCGCTCTTACGCGATGTTCTCCACGACTGCGCAGGCCCGGAAACCCGAGCGCGATCAGCTGGTTGAGAGACCACTCACTCAACCTGGCGTGGAGATGCGCATGAGTACCAATGATCGCGACGCCTACCGTGACCAATACGTCGCCATGGGCGGCATGGTCGGCGACAGTGCAGCCACAACGTCCGCTTCCGGCGCGACGGGTCAGCCTGCCGGTTCGGAGACGACGCCGCCGCAAGGCGATACGTCGTCAGCTCCTCCTCAACAGAGCACAACCCCGACGGGGTCTCAGGCTTCCGGCGGCAACGGCGGCTCGGACACTGGAAGTGGTGCAGGTGGCTCGGGTACCGGCGGTGGCACCTCGACGCCGCCCGGCCAGACTGGAATGCCGGGATTGGGCGGCATCCTCGGCGGCGATGGCAGCCTCCACCTTGCGGGCAGTGAAGGCATCCTCCAGCCGGTGATCACCGCCGTGAACGGCGCGGTCAACGACGTCAACACCGGCGTCCTCGATCCGGTCGGTCAGGCAACAGGGCTCGGCGATACCGTGCACGACGTGACCGGCCTCGCCGGAACGGTCGGATTGGGCGAGATCGGCGTCCCGACGCCCGCATCGGACGGCCATACCAACCTGCTGACCGACGTCCTCAACGCGCCCGGAACGCTGCTTGATGGCGGCGGCCTTGGCACGGTGCTGACGGAAGTCGGCAGTGATCTCAACGACATTGTCCACTCGGTGGACGGCGTTGTCGGATCGTTGACCGGAGACCATGGCCTCGTCGGCTCGCTGCTCGGAAATACGGGACTCGGTTCGCTGCTCGGCGGCACCGGTGCGACCAACCCGGTGACGGATGTCGTCCAAGCGGTGGACGGTGTGGTCGGATCGTTGCTCGCGGACGCGGGTGTCGGCTCCGTGCTCGGCAGTGGCACCGGCGCGCTCGCTCCGGTTACGCAGGTCGTTCATACCGTGGATGGCGTCGTCGGCTCCCTGCTCGGAGACACGGGTGCCGGTTCTCTGCTCGGTGGCACGGCCGCGCTGAGCCCGGTGACGGGTCTGCTCGGCAATGTTCTGCACGATGTGGAGACGCTGCCGCTGCTCGGCATCAATGGCGGCAACAACGGCGGTGATGGCGGACTGCTGGGCGGGCTGCTTGGCAATCTCGGCGGCTCCAACACCGGTCACCTCGCCGACGTCGATCTCGGCCCCACGCAGCCAAACGGGAATTCGATTGACCTGCTCGCGGCGCCGACATCAGGCGATCACCACACATTGGAGGTAAATGCCGTCGACGTCGGCCAGAACGGCCCGCATCTGCTCGACCTCGGCGCGCTGACCGGCACCGGCGGGCTCAGCATTCCGAGCCTTGGCGGCACGGGGGCCGACGGTCTCGCCGGCAACCTGCTCGGAAGCCTGGACCTCAGTCATGTGCTCGGCGGCAATATCGCCTCCGGCAACACAGCCAGCGCGCCGGTCTCCGTTCCGATCGACGTCGATGCCGTGCTGCACGACCTGCTCTCGGGGCCATTGGCGGCCGATCACGGCATCCTCAACAACCACGGCACACACATCCTGTGATGTCGTAACACCCGGCGGAAGCGCGGAGATCGCCGCGCTTCCGCGACTTCCTCACCAATCGATTTGGGCATCACGGCTCGAACATCCGCGAGGGCGAGGTGATCGGTCAGGTCAAAAGGTTTTCGGCTCTACCGGTGGAGATCCGGAACGCGGTGGTGGCTCTGCGCGGCGCGCTGATCGCGACGGCGATCGCCAGCGGGCTGGTCAATCTGCTGATGCTGGTCGCGCCGCTGTTCATGTTGCAGACCTATGATCGCGTGCTGCCGAGCCGCAGCATGGCAACCCTGATCGGCCTGCTGATGATCGCGCTGGTCCTGCTCATGGTCCAGGCCGGCGTCGACATGTTGCGCAGCCGGCTGCTGGCGCGCATCGCCGAAATCTTCGATGAAACCATGCGTGATGCGGTGTTCGACAGCGTCCAGCACGCCGCGCTCAATCAGCCGGGCACTGACGGCTTGCAGGTCATGCGCGACCTCGACACGATACGGGGCTTCGTCGCCGGCAGCGGACTGATCGCGATCTGCGACCTGCCATGGACCCCGCTCTACATCGCCGTTTGCACCCTGTTTCATCCGCTGATGGGACTGGCGGTGGCCGGCGGCGCCGCTGCACTGGCGCTGATCACGGTTGGAGCCGAGATGTTCACTCGCGCGCCGACCCGCTCGCTGGTCACGCTGGCGTCGTCGCGGCGGCAGATGGCGGAGACCGCGTTCCACCACGCCGGCGTCGTGCACGCCCTCGGCATGCAGCGGCGGATGGCCGAGTTGTGGTCCGAGCGCACGCAGGCCTATCTCGACGCGCAGCGCGTGACCTCCGATCTGACCGGCACATTCGGCAGCGCCTCGCGCTTCCTGCGCATGATCCTGCAATCCGGGGTGCTCGCACTCGGCGCCTACCTCGTCATCAATCAGCAGGCGACCGCCGGCGTCATGCTGGCCGCCACCATCCTCTCGATCCGCGCCCTGGCGCCGATCGAGCTCGCGATCGCAAACTGGCGCAGTTTCATCACAGTCCGCGCGAGCTTTGGCCGGCTGATCGACGCCCTGACAGACATGCCCGTGCGACCGCCGGTCACTCTGTTGCCTGCTCCGAACAACGAGATCCGCGCCACCTCGCTGAGCTTGACCGCGCCCGGAACCAATGCCGTGGTGCTGCATGACGTGAGCTTCGCGCTGCGCGCCGGCAGCGCCGTCGCAGTGGTCGGCCCGAGCGGCTCCGGCAAATCGACCCTGGCGCGCGCTTTGGTCGGCGTCGGAACGCCGGCGCGCGGCGTGATCAGGATCGACGGCGCCACGCTCGCGCAATGGGATCAGCTCGCGCTTGGCCGATCGATCGGCTACCTGCCGCAGGACGTCGCGCTGTTCCGCGGCACGGTCGCCCAGAACATCTCGCGTTTCGCCGCGGTTCCCGATTCCACGCGGTTGATCGCAGCCGCGCGCGAGGCCGACGTGCACGAACTGATCCTGCGGCTGCCAGGCGGCTACGAGACCGAAGTGGGCGATGGCGGCCTGATGCTGTCGGGCGGCCAGCGGCAGCGCATCGCGCTCGCCCGCGCGCTCTACGGCGATCCGTTCCTGGTCGTGCTCGACGAGCCGAACTCGAATCTCGACGCCGAGGGCGAACGCGCGCTGGTTCGCGCCATCAGCCGCGTCCGCACCCGCGGCGGGATCGTGGTCGTGGTCGCGCACCGGCCCGCCGTGCTGCAGACCGTCGACCACATGCTGGTGCTCAACGAAGGACGCATGCATGCGTTCGGCACCACGGCATCGGTGTTGCCGTTGCTGGTGGCGCAGGCGCAACCGCTCGCGCCAACATCGGCCCCCGCCCAGGCTTCCATGCCGGCACGCCGCAGGCGCAAAAAGCCGATGGAGCCTCGTCCCGATGCCTAGCGCACGACAATCGGTTCGGCATCACATTCTGGCAGTCGCTATCGCCGCGATATTCCTCATCGCCAGCATCGGCTTGATGGGCGCCGCCACCAAGATGTCCGGCGCAATCATCTCGCAGGGATCGCTCGTCGTCGAATCCAGCGTCAAGAAGGTGCAGCATCCCTCCGGCGGCGTTGCCAAGCAGCTGCTGGTGGAAGACGGCGCCCGCGTCGGCAAGGACGATCTGCTGATCCTGATGGACGAAACGGTGGCGCAGGCCAATCTCACCGCGGTGACCAAGAGCCTGTGGGAGCTTGAGGCGCGGCGGGCCCGGCTACAGGCCGAGCGCGACGGCGATGCCGAGATCGGCTTCCCCGACAGCGTCGCATCGAGCGACGATCCGGCGGCGCAGGCCGTCGTCTCGGGCGAGCGCCGCTTTTTCCAGCTGCGCAAGGACGCCAACGAGGGGCAGAAGCAGCAGTTGCGGGAGCAGATCGCGCAGCTCAAGGAGCAGATCGGCGGCATGCAGGATCAGTTGAGCGCGAAGAAGCAGGAGGCAGACTTGATCGCCAACGAACTGACCGGCGTGCAGCAGCTCTGGGAGCAGCGCCTGGTGTCGCTGTCGCGTCTCTCTGCACTGCAGCGCGATTCGGCCCGGCTGCTCGGCGAACGCGGTCAGCTCACCGCGTCGATCGCGCAGGCCAAGGGCAAGATCTCGGAAACCGAGCTGAAGATCCTGCAGGTCGATCAGGATTTCCGCTCCGGCGTCGCCAAGGAGCTGGCCGACATCCGCGCCAAATACGCCGAGACCGTGGAGAAACAGGTCACCGCGAAAGACCAGACCGAGAAGCTCGAGATCCGCGCCCCGCAGGCCGGCGTCGTGCACGATCTCACCATCCACACCCAGGGCGGCGTGATCGCGGCGGGCGAAACCATCATGACCATCGTGCCCGACCAGGACAATCTGATCGTGGAAACTCATGTTGCGCCGCAAGATATCGATCAGGTCAAGCTGGGCTCCGCGGCGGTGCTGCGTTTCACCAATTTCAACCAGCGCACCACACCGGAGATCGAGGGCGAGGTCAGCCGGATCGGCGCCGACGTGTCGCGCGACGACAAGACGGCTCCGACCTACTTCCTTGTACGCATTGCGATTCCGCCGTCGGAGCTGAACAAGTTCGCGTCCACGCATCTGCTGCCGGGCATGCCGGTCGAGGTCTTCATCCCGACCAGTGAGCGAACGGTGCTGTCCTATCTGATGAAGCCGCTTGCCGACCAGGTGCACCGCGCCTTCAGGGAGAAATGAGCGGTGCAAAGTTTCGGCGCGCGCCGGAACAAATCAAATTTAGTCCGCATTGTACCGATTAATGTTAAGTCGGTGTACATCCGGCTGAGGGCGCTACCGTCCTTGTGCGAGCGATCCGACTGACCGACTATGACCTGCGGCGCGCCCTCCGCTCCAACTGGTCTGAAAATGTGACGATCGCCTTTACGGTTCTGTTGACCAGCACGCTCGTCGGGCTGGCGACCAGTTTGTACTTTCGCGTTTGGACCTTGATGCTGGTGTCGCCGCTGATCGCGGTGGTCGCGGCAATCGTGCTCCAATCCGACGGCTATGCGTTTGCCACCGGCGCCCCGATCGTCGTCGCCTGCCTCGCATTCAACCAGATCGCCTATCTCGCCGGAGCTGTCCTCGCGCCGGACAGTGACGTCTCAATTGCGGAAGAAGCCGACGGCATTCCAGGCGGCCTCCGCGAGCACAAGGTCCACGGCCAGAACGAGCAGCAAGAGGCCGAACCAGGAAGGACCCTTGCCTCGCAAGCGCAGCGAGACGGAATGGCCCGTGACCCTGGCGGCGCCTTCCTTGAGCACAGAACGCATTGCAGGACATCCCAATCCTGATCGTCGTCTTCGATCATCCCGGCGATCGACGAGCAAGAGTGATGCCAGCGGCGTGGTGTCAGTTGGGAGTAAGCGTGGCGGGACTTTGACCGGCGCGACCGTCACGCGACAGGATCAAGTCGGATCGATGACCGGCCTGATCCTGCGCGAGTTGGCTCAAGACGTAACGGCGCTTATGCCGCTTGCTTCTTCGGCGGGAAGCGGCCGTAGAAGGTTTCGCCCTTGGCCGCCATCTCCTCGAGCAGCTTCGGCGGCGTGAAGCGCGAGCCGTATTTTTTCTCGAAGGCGTGGCAGAGCGCGACGAAATTCTTGGTGCCCATGAAGTCGATGTAGGACAGCGCGCCGCCAGTGAACGGCGCGAAGCCGAAACCGAGGATCGAGCCGACGTCCGCCTCGCGCACGTCGGTGATGACGTGATCCTCGACGGTACGGGCGGCTTCCACCGCCTGCACCACCAGGAAGCGCTGCTTCAGCTCCTCGACGCTCAGCGTATCGGGATCGAGCTGCTTGGGCTGCAGATGGGCCAGTCCCGGCCACAGGCTCTTCTGACCCTTGCCCTTCTCGGGATAGTCGTAGAAGCCCTTGCCGTTCTTGCGGCCGAAGCGGCCCTGCTTCTCGACCATCTCGACCATCAGCTTCTTCTGCGCCTGGTCGATCGCGTTGGGACCGAGATCGGCTTCGGTCGCCTTGGTGATCTTCAGCCCGAGATCGAGCGCGACCTCGTCCTGTAGCGACAGCGGGCCGACCGGCATGCCGGCCATCTTGGCGGTGTTCTCGATCATCGCCGGCGGCACGCCTTCGAGCAGCATCTCGTTGCCCTCGGAAATGTAGCGCATCACACAGCGGTTGGCGAAGAAGCCACGCGAATCGTTCACCACGATGGGCGTCTTGCCGATCGCGCGGACATAGTCCAGCGCGATCGCCAGCGCAACGTCGCCAGTGTTCTTGCCGAGGATGATCTCGACCAGCATCATCTTCTCGACCGGCGAGAAGAAGTGGATGCCGATGAACTTGCCCTGGTCCTTGAATTCCTCGGCCAGCGAGTTGATCGGCAGGGTCGAGGTGTTGGAGGCGAAGATCGCACCCGGCTTCAGAAGCGGCTGCGCCTTGGCGTAGGTGTCGGCCTTGACCTTGCGATCCTCGAACACGGCCTCGATGACGAGGTCGCAATCCCTGATCACGCTGTAGTCGGCAGTGGCCGAGATGCGGGCCAGGATGGCGTCGCCCGCCTCCTGCTTCATCCGGCCCTTCGCGACCAGGCCGTCGACCACGGTCTTGGCGTGGCCCTTGCCCTTGTCGGCGCTGTCCTGGTCGCGATCGACCAACACGACATCGATGCCAGCCTGCGCCGAGACATAGCCGACGCTGGCGCCCATGAAGCCGGCGCCGATCACGGCGAGCTTCTTCACCTTGGTCGGCGGCACGCCCGCCGGGCGACGCGCGCCCTTGTTCAGCTCCTGCATCGACAGGAACAGCGAGCGGATCATCGCCGCCGCTTCCTTCGAGCGCAGGATCTGCGTGAAGTAGCGCGACTCGACGCGCAGTGCGGCATCGATCGGCAACTGCAGGCCCTCATAGACGCAGCTCATGATGGCGCGCGCGGCCGGATAATTGTCGTAGGTCTCGCGGCGATAGATCGCGTTGCCGGCCGGGAACATCTGCATGCCCATCTTGGAGAAGACGGGGCCGCCGGGCAGCTTGAAGCCTTTCTCGTCCCACGGCGCGACCGCCTTGCCGCCGCCCTTGATCCAGTCCTTCGCGGCCTTGATCAGATCGGCCGCGGGCACCACGGCGTGAATCAGGTTGAGCGCCTTGGCGCGGGTCAGATTGACCGCCTCGCCCTTGAGCAGCAATTGCATCGCGTCCTGCGGCGACACCAGGCGCGGCACGCGCTGGGTGCCGCCCGCGCCGGGGAACAGGCCGACCTTGATCTCGGGCAGGCCGAGGCGAGTCTTGGGGTTCTCGGCTGCGACACGGTAGTGGCAGGCCAGCGTGATCTCGAAGCCGCCGCCGAGCGCAAGCCCGTTGATTGCGGCGACCCAGGGCTTGCCCGAGGTCTCGATCGCGCGGAACGATTGCGACATCTGGCGGCTCTGCTCGAACAGCATCTGGTTCGCGGCTTCCTCGCCCTTTTCCTTGAAGAGCTGCGCGTAAGCGCGGTTCATGCCCTCGAGCATCGAGAGGTCGGCGCCGGCGCAGAACGCCTCCTTGGCCGAGGTGATCACGACGCCCTTGATCGCGGCATCGCTGGTGGTCTGCTTGATGATCTCGCCGATCTCCTGGGTCGAGACCTCGTCGAACACGTTCATCGAACGATCGGGGATGTCCCAGGTGACCAGCGCAATGCCGTCGGCGTCGACGTCGAACTTGAAATTCTTGTAAGCCATGTTGCTCGCTCCCCTCGCCTCAGACGCGCTCGATGATGGTGGCGGTGCCCATGCCGCCGCCGATGCACAGCGTGACCAGCGCCGTTTCCTTGTCGGTGCGCTCGAGCTCGTCGAGCACGGTGCCGAGGATCATGGCGCCGGTCGCCCCGAGCGGATGGCCGAGCGCGATCGCGCCGCCATTGACGTTGATCTTGGCATTGTCGATGTCGAACGCTTGGATGTAGCGCAGCACCACCGATGCGAAAGCCTCGTTGAGCTCGAACAGATCGATGTCCGACTTCTTCATGCCGGAACGCTCGAACAGCTTTTCGGTGACGTCGACCGGGCCGGTCAGCATCATCGCGGGCTCCGAGCCGATATTGGCGAACGCACGGATTTTCGCACGTGGCTTCAAGCCATGCTTGGCACCCCCGTCCTTACTGCCGAGCAGCACCGCGCCGGCGCCGTCGACGATGCCGGACGAATTGCCGGCGTGATGCACGTAATTGACCTTCTCGACCTCGGGGTGCGACTGGATCGCCACCGCGTCGAAGCCGGCCATCGCCGCCATCGCCGCGAATGACGGCTGCAGCTGCGCCAACGACTGCATCGTCGTGGTCGGGCGCATGTGCTCGTCCTTGGCTAGGATGGTCAGGCCGTTGATGTCCTTGACCGGCACCACCGACTTGCTGAAGCGGCCTTCGTCCCAGGACTTCGCAGCGCGCTGCTGGCTCTGCACGGCATAGGCATCGACATCATCGCGCGAGAAGCCGTATTTGGTCGCGATCAAATCGGCCGAGACGCCCTGCGGCATGAAATAGGCCGGCACCGCCATCGAGGGATCCATCGGCCAGGCACCGCCGGAGGCGCCGATGCCGACCCGGCTCATCGATTCGGCGCCACCGCCGATCACGAGCTCATGCTGGCCGCTCATGATCTGGGCCGCGGCGAAGTTCACGGCATCGAGGCCGGAGGCGCAGAAGCGGCTGATCTGCACGCCCGGCACCTTCTCGCCGAGACCGGCATTGAGCGCGGCAAAGCGCGCGATGTCGCTTCCGGCCTCGCCGACCGGATCGACCACGCCGAGGATGACGTCGTCGACGGAATCCTCGGGCAGATTGTTGCGTTCCTTGAGCGACTTCAGCGGCACCGTGGCGAGCGCCAGCGCGGTGACCTCATGCAGTGCGCCATCGGCCTTACCGCGGCCGCGCGGGGTACGAACGTGATCGTAGATGTATGCCTCAGGCATGACGCCCTCCTTGATATGAGGATCATAATATATACGGAAGGAAGCGACGCCGCACGGTGGTGCGGCGGCAATTTTCAGAATGCTTCCGCGGCCAGTTCCATTGTGGTGGCGCTGCCGCTCTGGATCCGGGCCAGGTGCACGGCGGTCTCCGGCAGCAGCCTTTCCATGAAGAAGCGCCCGGTCACGAGCTTGGTGTTGAGGTAGGGCGTCGCGCCGGCAGCGGCCTTATCCTGCGCCACCTTGGCCATCTTCGCCCACATGTAGCCGAGCGCGACCAGGCCGAACAGTTTCATGTAATCGGTCGCGGCGGCGCCGGCATTGTCGGGCTTGGTCAGCGCGTTCTGCATCAGCCAGCCGGTGGCCTGCTGCAGATGGCCGAGCGCGGTGGAGAGCGGGGTGATGAACGGCTTCATCGCCTCGTCCGCGCCATGCTCCTTGGCGAAGGCACCGACCTCGCCGAAGAACGCCATCGCGGCGCGGCCGCCGTCGCGCGGCAGTTTGCGGCCGACAAGGTCGAGCGCCTGGATGCCGTTGGCGCCCTCATAGATCATCGCGATACGGGCATCACGGACGAACTGCTCCATGCCGTGCTCGGCGATATAGCCGTGGCCGCCGAACATCTGCTGCGCCGAGACCGTGTTGGCGAAGCCGGTGTCGGTCAGCACGCCCTTCAGCACCGGCGTCATCAGGCCCATGTGATCATCGGCAGCTTGGCGATCCTTCGGATCGTTGGAGCGGTGCGCAACGTCGCTCTTCAGCGCGGTCCACACCACCATGGCGCGTGCCGCCTCATTGAAGGCGCGGATGGTGAGCAAGGTACGACGGACGTCGGGATGCACGATGATCGGATCGGCCGGCTTGTCGGCGGCCTGGACGCCGGTCAGCGAACGGCCCTGCAGACGCTCGCGCGCATAGGCGACCGCGTTCTGATAGGCGACCTCGGACTGCGCGAGGCCCTGCACGGCGACGCCGAGGCGGGCCTCGTTCATCATCACGAACATGCCCTGCATGCCCTTGTTCTCTTCGCCGATCAGCCAGCCGGTGGCGTTGTCGTAGTTCATCACACAGGTGGAATTGCCGTGGATGCCCATCTTGTGCTCGATCGAGCCGCAGGTGACGCCGTTGCGCGCCCCGAGCGAGCCGTCGGCATTGACCAGCACCTTGGGCACGACGAACAGCGAGACGCCCTTGATGCCGGCCGGCGCGCCTTCGATGCGCGCCAGCACGAGATGAATGATGTTGTCGGCGAGGTCGTGCTCGCCGGCGGAGATGAAGATTTTGGTGCCCGTGATCTTGAAGCTGCCGTCGGCCTGGCGCACCGCCTTGGTGCGCAGCAGACCGAGATCGGTACCGCATTGCGGCTCGGTCAGGTTCATGGTGCCGGTCCATTCGCCGGCGATCATCTTCGGCACATAGGTCTTCTTCTGCTCGGGGGAGCCGTGCACCAACAGCGCCGCGGTCGCGCCCATGGTCAGCCCGCCATACATCGAGAACGCCATGTTGGCGGAGATCTGGAATTCGTTGACCGCCTGCGAGAGCGTCACCGGCAGGCCCTGGCCGCCGAATTCAGTCGGCGCCGAGAGGCCGAGCCAGCCACCTTCAGCGACTTGTTTGAAGGCCTCCTTGAAGCCCTTCGGTGTGGTGACGCTGCCGTCGTCGTTGCGCTTGCAGCCTTCGAGATCGCCGGTGCGATTGAGCGGCTGCAGCACTTCCTCACTGAGCTTGGCGGCCTCGCCGAGGATCGCCTCACGCACATCGGCCGACGCATCGGTGAAGCCGGGAAGATTGCCATAACGATCGATCTGGAAGACGTCGTTCAACAGGAAGCTGACGTCTTCGACGGGGGCTTTGTAGGTCGGCATGCTGATCTCCCGGCTGGCTCGTGGCCGCTTGTGCGACCTGTGCTGCGCAGCTTGTCCTTGGGTTTGTTGGAGCGGACCTTATCCGGTTCGGAAGGTCCGCGGCAGGTCCTAGCGAGACTGTGATTGCGACGTTGCGCCGCTCTGCTTCATCAACTCCTCGCCCATCATCCGATGCAGCAAGTTGATCGCCTTGAGCGGGCGCACCATCACCTTGAAGTGCGTGATCCGACCGTCACCGTCGAACGTGATGATGTCGACGCCGTTGAGCTTGATGCCGTCGATCTCGTTCTCGAACTCGAGCACCGCGCCGGTGTCGCTTTGCCACTCGCCGAGATATTTGAAGGTCGGGCCGCCAAGCACCTTGGCGGCGCTGGTCAGGTACTTGAAGGTGATGTCGCGGCCGCGCTGCGGCGTGTGCACGACCGGGCTTTCGAACACCGCGTCGGGATGCAGCAGATCCCACAAAGCGGCGGTGTCGTGGGATTTCATGTAGGCGTACCACTTGTCGAGGCCCGGCTTGCTCATTCGGACGTCTCCTGCGGCAGGGGTTGTAAGAAGCCTGAACATCGGCCGCGCCAACAAGGCCGCACGCCGATCACCATATGCATATTGACGCATATGCACAGTAACGCATAAAGTCAAGCGAACTTCAGAATGGCCTTCTTAGGAACTGAGATGGAGGTGGGCGTTGGCACTCGGTGACGCAATCCTCGCCTGCCTCACGGAACGTCCGATGACGGGCTATGAGCTCGCCAAGACGTTTGACGCCTCGATCGGCTTCTTCTGGAAGGCCGACCATCAGCAGATCTACCGCGAGCTCTCCCGGCTGCGCGACAAGGGCCATGTCCAGGGCCGCGAGGTGGTGCAATCCGGCAAGCCGAACAAGCTGGTCTACACCCTGACGACCGAGGGCCGCGCGGCGCTGAAGCATTGGGCGGCGCGGCCGAGCGTGCCGCCCTCGATCAAGGACGACCTGCTGGTCCGGCTCTATGCGCTCGACTGTGTCGACATCGAGCCGCTGCGCACCGACCTGATGGCACGGCTGGAGCATCATCGCGACCGCTATGAGCGCTATGAGCGCCTGCTCAACAAAAGATTCCCCGACGGCACCGCGCCACCGGCCGATGTCGGCAAGATGCTCAGTCTGCGTCTCGGCATGCGCCATGAGCGCATGGTGGTGGAGTGGTGCGAGGAGGCGCTCGACGCGCTGTCGGCGATGTCCGGCCGCAGCAACGTGCTGCCGCTCGACGACGGCAAGCGCGAAGGCAACGGCTAGAAACAAATCTCGCGTCATTGCCTTGCGCGTGCCGACACGCGTCGCGGAATCCGCTTTGCCGGAAAGCGATGGGCGTGTCCTGATCCGGCGCAACAGGTTCCCGGATTCCCTAACTTTAAGGCCCGCCGGCCGCATTCCTTAACCCGTTATTTACCGTGACGGGAAAAAGTCAGCAGCTGAAGCAGACGACCAGCGCAGAATTCGATTGTCTCTTAACGGGAATGCGCGGGGAGGCTGCGGGCGCAGAGTATGGCGCCGGAGTCGGGACCGGACGGAATCATGAATTCGCGCGTATCGTGGAGTGTTGACGGCATCGATCCCTCCGTCCGCGACAGGGCCGAGGCGGCTGCGCGCCGCGCCGGCATGTCGCTGAACGACTGGCTCAATTCCACCGTCGGCGAGCCGAGCCCGCCGGATTGGCGTATGGAGCAACGGCAGCCGATGCCGAGCCGGGAAAGCCGCGAGGTCGCGGACATCCATCAGCGGCTCGATGCGATCACCCGCCAGATCGAACAGATTGCAAAACCATTGTCGCGCGCCGAAGCCGTGCGCGCCGAAGTACCGCGCGGCCAGCCCGCCGTCGCACGGCAGCTGAACGACGCGATCTCGCGCCTCGATGCGCGGCTGTCGCAGATTTCGCGGCCGCAGCAGGCGCGCGAGCCGCAGCCCCAGCCGATACGTGAAGCGCAGATGCAGCGGGAGCCGCAGATGCAGGACCGGCAACTGGAGGAAAGGCTGCGCCAGGCGGAAGCGGTCGAGCGCGCCGCAGCCCAGGTCTACCGTCCGTCGCCGCCACTGAGCCCGGCCTCGTTCGATTCCGCGATCGCGGAGATCGCCGCGCGCCAGAACGAGCTCGACGGCCCCCCCTCACGCCAGATGCCGCCGCGCAGCGCGCCGCCGATGCAGCAATCGGCGCCGCCGATGGCCGCCTATGCGCCGCCGCCGGCTGGCCCCGACTTCTCCTCGCTCGAGCGTCACCTGCTCAAGATCACAAGCCAGATCGAGGCATTGCAGCGGCCCGACCATATCGAGCAATCGATCGCGGCTTTCCGCGGCGAGCTTGCCGAAATCCGCCAGGCGATCACCGAGGCGATGCCGCGCCGCGCGATCGAATCGATCGAGAACGAGATCCGCTCGCTGCATCACCGGATCGACGAGATCCGCCAGGACAGCGGCAACGGCCAAGGCCAAGCCCAGGTGATTACCGGCATCGAACGTGCGCTGTCGGAAATCCGCGAGGCGCTGCGCACGCTGACGCCCGCCGAGCAGCTCACCGGTTACGACGAGGCGATCCGCAATCTCGGCGCCAAGCTCGACATGATCCTGCGCGCCAACGACGATCCCTCGACGGTGCATCAGCTCGAGAGCGCGATCGCCGCGCTGCGCGCCATCGTCTCCAATGTCGCCTCCAACGACGCGCTGCTGCAGCTCTCCGGGGACGTGCATGCGCTGGCCGCGAAAGTCGACCAGCTGTCGCAGATGTCGCGCGCCGAGTCCCATGTCGATGCCTTCGCCGGGATCGAGCAGCGCATCGCCGCATTAGCCTCGACGCTGGAAACCCGCGAGCGGCCCGCCGGCTACGAAAATACCGACGCCATCGAGGGCGCGCTGCGCTCGCTGTCGGAGCGGATCGATCGGCTGCAGGTCGGCAACGACAGCTCGTCGGCGTTCACCCATCTCGAGCAGCGGGTCTCCTATCTGCTCGAGCGGCTGGAGTCCGCCGACCAGCGCTCCGGCAATCTCGGCCGGGTCGAGGAAGGACTGCATGACATCATGCGGCACCTCGAGGCGCAGCACGCCCATCTCGCCTCGCTCGCCGACGCCACCCGCAACACCGTCAGCAGCGCTTCGCCGCAGCCGATGATGGACAGCGGCATCGTCGACCTGGTGAAGCGCGAACTGTCCGACATCCGCTTCAGCCAGTCGGAGACCGATCGCCGCACCCAGGACTCGCTCGAGACCGTTCACAACACGCTCGGCCATGTCGTCGACCGGCTGGCGATGATCGAGAACGATCTGCGCACGGTCCGCAGCGCGCCGCCGCCGGCTCCTGTGGCCCCTGCATTGGCCGAACAGCGGATGGAAGCACCGCGGATCGAGATGCCGCACGCGGCGGCGCCGCAGCCGAAACCTGAATCGTACCTGTCCGAATCGTACCGGCCCGAATTGCCCAATCCTGCGCTGGCGCAGGAGCACTTCATGTCAGCGCCGCGCGAATTCCATGCCGCGCAGCCGGCCGAGACCGCGCCGCCGCCGCTGCCGCCGCGTGCGATCAGCGAGATCCTCGAGCCGCATGCCGCCTCCGCGCGCGCTGCGATCGCCCCGGAACTGCCGCCGGATCATCCACTCGAGCCGGGCACGCGCCCCTCGGGCCGCGTGGCGTCGCCATCGGAGCGGATCGCGGATTCCGAGCGCGCCATCAGTGATCTTCCCGCCGGCAAAAAGGAGCCGGTCTCGACCTCGAGCTTCATCGCCGCCGCGCGCCGCGCCGCGCAGGCCGCCGCAGCGCAACCTGTCAACGAGAAGGCCGCGCGGGCTGCAAGCAAGGCTGCCGCCAAGGCCAAGGAGAAGGCCGACAAGGCTGCGAAGGCCGCGGCCGGCAAGGCCGGCGCGCCAGCGACCGGCGCACCCGAAGCCCAGCCGTCGACCATCACCTCCAAGATCCGCTCGCTGCTGGTCGGCGCGAGCGTGGTCGTGATCCTGCTCTCGACCGTCAAGATGGCGATGAACCTGCTCGACGCCGGCTCGGCGCCGCCGATGCCGGCGATCGAGCACAGCGAGCCGGCCGTGCCCCCGGCGCAACCGCCTGCCGAGAATTCCGCCGCGCCCGCACCGGCGGCGCCGTCCGTGCCCGGGCCGTCGATGACCTCGCCGACCCCGCTCGGCCGCCAGTCCAACAACACGCCGGCGCCGAACACGCTCGACAGCGCGCAGGTAACGATCCCTCAGGCTCCCGCGCCCGCCGCGGCGCCTGAGCCGGCTGCGGCACCGCTCGCCGCCGCCAGCGATATCACCGGCACGATTCCGACCGCGCCGCCGCTCGGCGGCAAGCTCGCCACGATCCAGATCCCGGCGGGCGAGAAGCTGCCCGACGCGATCGGCGGTCCGGCGCTACGGACGGCGGCGATCAAGGGCGATGCGGCCGCGGCCTATGAGGTCGGCGTCCGCTTTGCCGAAGGCAAGGGCGTGCCCGCCAATGTCGACGAAGCCGCCAAATGGTATGGCCGTGCGGCACAGGCCGGCGTGGTGCCCGCGATGTTCCGGCTCGGCACCTTCTACGAGAAGGGCCTCAGCCTGAAGCGCGACTTCGATACGGCACGGCGCTACTACGTGCAAGCAGCCGAGCGCGGCAACGCCAAGGCGATGCATAACCTGGCTGTGCTCGACGCCGACGGCGGCGGCAAGGGCGCCGATTACAAGAGCGCCGCGCAATGGTTCCGCAAGGCGGCCGATCGCGGCGTTGCCGACAGCCAGGTCAACCTCGGCATCCTCTATGCCCGCGGCATCGGGGTCGAACAGAACCTCGCCGAGTCCTTCAAATGGTTCAGCCTCGCCGCCGCGCAGGGCGACGCCGACGCCGGCCACAAGCGCGACGATATCGCCAAGCGGCTCGACCCGCAGTCACTGGCCGCAGCGAAGCTTGCGATCCAGACCTTTACTCCCGAGCCGCAGCCGAGCGATGCGGTCAACGTCCCGGCCCCGGCCGGCGGCTGGGACGGCGCGCCCGTGCAGCCCGCCGCTGCGAAGTCGGTCCGACCGGCTTCGAAGCGCACCGCGGCGCTGGCCGCCCCGGCGCACTAAAGACCAAGCCGCTGCGGCGCCTTGACGGCGCCGCTGTCCTATCCCTCCGCGCTTCCGCCGTGTAGACAGGCGCACAGTGCTGCGCCGATTGCGCGCGCGTTCCGGAGGTCAGGCTTGTCTGTCGACGATCGTCAGGATGATGGAACAGGCCATCGTTCGTCGCCGACCGGGCCCCGCGTCGCGCCGCCGCGCCAGACGCCGTCTCCGTTCGCCGTGCCTCCCAAGGCTCCATCTCCCCCTCCTCCGCCGCAACGGAACGTGGCACCGCCGCCGCGCGCGTTCCGGTTCTCGCTCTGGTCCGTCATCATCTTCGTGCTGCTGTTGTCGAGCGTCGCCATCCAGGCCTATCGCGACCTGTCGAGGCCGGGCGCCTGGGACTTCTGGCGCGAGACCTACATCGCGGCGAGCATGAATTCGGCGGTGATTCCCGATGTCGACATCGATGGGACGGGCCGCGGCCGGCGTGCGCTCGCGATCAGCGGCAAGATCGGCTCGGCCAGCGCGAGCTGGTTCCGCGACCGGCTGAGCGAGGCGCGTCTCGCAGCTGGCGACGCCGTGCTGCTGTCGTCGCAGGGCGGCGCGCTGAATCAGGCGGCGATCATGGGCGAGGTCATCCGCTCCCATGGGCTGGTCACTGCCGTCGCCACCGCAGACGCATCGGCCAAGCTCCGTCCGACGGCCTGCGCCAGCGCCTGCGTGCTGGTCTTTGCCGGCGGCCAGACCCGCTATGGCATCGCGGGCTCGCGGCTCGGCGTGCATCGCTTCACGACCAGCGCACCGGTCAGCGATCCCCTCGCCGAGGCGCAACGCATCCAGGGCATGGTGCTGGGCTACATGACCAAGATGGGCGTCTCCTCCGGGATCGTGGAGGCGATGTCGCAGACCTCGGACATCCGCTGGCTGAGCCCGAAGGAAGCGCTCGCGCTGAACCTGATCACCAAGCCGGTCGATCGGCCCTGAGCCACCGGCGTCATTAATCTGAATTATCAACCACGTCGGCAGCCGAGCGGCCACGTGCGGCGAAAAATGCCACCCGGAGCGGATTCTTTAGTCCCTCCCCCCACCGAATTCGGTTATGCAAGAACGCGGCAATCGACCCGCGTTCGCCTGCTTCTTGCGCGCCGACCGGATTCGTTCAGCCGGAGAATGCCCGAACCGAACGACATCACGCCGTGATGCGGCCTTGCGCCCCAGCATGCGGCGAACCGACAAGAAGCGACGCGCGTGCAGCTCTATCTCCCGATCGCCGACATTCCGGTCAATGTCTTCCTCATCCTGGCGATGGGCGCGGCGGTTGGATTCGTCTCCGGCATGTTCGGGATCGGCGGCGGCTTCCTGATGACCCCGCTCTTGATCTTCGTCGGCATCGCGCCTGCGGTCGCGGTCGCCTCGGTTGCGAGCCACATCGCGGCCTCCTCGTTCTCCGGCGCGATCTCCTATTGGCGAAGACGCGCGATCGACCCGCTGCTGGCGGCGGTGCTTCTGGTCGGCGGCACGCTCGGCACCACGCTCGGGGTGTGGACCTTCACCTTCCTGCGCTCGCTCGGCCAGCTCGACCTGATGATCGCGCTGTCCTACGTCATCCTGCTGACCACGGTCGGCGGCCTGATGTTCTGGGAAGGCCTGCGCGCGATGCTGCGGTCCCGGCGCGGCGGGGCGGTCACGCTGCGCAAGCCGGGCAGCCATGGCTGGATCCACGGCCTGCCCCTGAAGCTGCGCTTCAAGCGCTCCAAGATCTACCTCTCGGTCATCCCGGTCGTCGTGGTCGGGCTCGTGATCGGCTTCATTGGCGCGGTGATGGGCATCGGCGGCGGCTTCATCCTGGTGCCGCTGATGATTTATGTGCTGCGGGTGCCGACCTCGACCGTGATCGGCACCTCGATGGTGCTGACCCTCGTCACCATGGTGTTCGCCACCATGCTGCACGCGGTGACCAACCATCTGGTCGACGCCGTGCTGGCGCTGATCCTGATGATCGGCGGCGTCACCGGCGCGCAGTTCGGCGCCCGCGCCGGCCAGAAGATCCGCGGCGAGCATCTGCGCCTGTTGCTCGGCCTGCTTGTGCTCGCGGTCGGCATCCGCTTTGCCGTCGAGCTGGTGATCCGGCCGCAGGACCTGTTCAGCATCCGCGAAACCGGCGGAGCCCCGCCATGAGGTCGCGCGCGCCGCTTGCCATCGTGGGCCTTCTCGCCGCCAGCCTGGCGGCGGTCCCGGCGCGTGCCGAGCGGCTGATCGTGTCGGTCTCCAACCACCGGGTCACGGTGACGCCGAATTATTCCGGCGGCGAGCTCGTGCTGTTCGGCTCGGTCGAGAAGGACGACAAGACGCCGTCCAATCGCAACAATTACGACCTCGTCGTCACGGTGTCCGGCCCGCGCGCCGACATGGTGACGCGGCGCAAGGAGCGCAAATTCGGCATCTGGATCAACACCGACTCCAGGCAGTTCCTGCAAGTGCCAGGCTATCTCGCGCTGTTCTCCAACCGCCCGTTCGACGAGATCGCCTCACCGGAGGTGCAGCGGCGGCAGCAGCTCGGGCTCAACAACGTGCTCTTGATGCAGCGGGTCGGGCCCGACTTCGCCGACGTGGTCCCGAACGATCCGTTCCGCAGCGCTTTCGTCCGCCTGCGCTCCGAACACGGGCTGTACCGCGAGGCGACCTCGGCGGTGACGTTCCTGACGCCCACTTTATTTCGCACCGGCATTCCGCTGCCGGCGGAGGTGCCGATCGGCACCTACAATGTCGAGATCAAGCTGTTCTCCGACGGCGCGCTGGTGACCAAGACCGAGACCGCCTTCGAGATCGTCAAGGTCGGCTTCGAGCAGTTCGTCGCCACCACAGCGCGGCAGAACGGCCTGGTCTACGGCCTCGTCACCGCGTTCATGGCGCTGATGACCGGCTGGATGGCGTCGATCGTGTTCCGCAAGGATTGATCAGTCACGCCTCTGCTGCAACGCGCTCTCGAACGCATCGCTCAGGATCGAGAGACCAAGATCGATCTCGTCGTCGCTGATCGTGAGCGGCGGAGCGATGCGGAACACGCTGCCCATGCCTGGCAATTGCACGATGTTGGTGCTCAGTCCTAGCGCCAGGCAGCGCTGCGATACACGGGTGCCCAGCGCTTCGTCGGGCTCCTTGCTGAAGCGGTCGCGCACGATCTCGATGCCCTGCATAAGCCCCCTGCCGCGCACGTCACCGATGCATTCGAACCGGTTCTGAAGCGCGAGGAGCCCGTCCCTCAGCCGCGCGCCGGCGATCCCGGCGCGCTCGACCAGTCGGTCGCGAAGGATGATCTCGATCACCTTCAGCCCGACCGCGGCCGGCATCGGGTCCGACACATGCGTCGTGTAGAACAGGAAGCCGCGTTCGTGACAGCGCTCCTCGATTTCCGCTGACGTGACGACCGCGGCCAGAGGCAGGCCGGCGCCGAGCGTCTTCGACAGGGTCAGGATGTCAGGCACGACACGATCGCGCTCGAACGCGAACATGGCGCCGGTTCGCCCGAGGCCGGTCTGCGCCTCGTCGACGATCAGCAGCATGCCGCGCGCGCGACACAGCTCCTTCAACGCGGCGAGATAGCCCTCCGGCAGGTCGATCAGCCCGCCGGAGCTCAGGATCGGCTCGGCGATCATGCAGGCGAGCGAGCCGGTCGATTGGCGGTCGACGAGATCGAAGGCGTAGTCCAGCTCGGCCCGCCAATCGGCCGCATGGCCGAAGCGGGGGCGATAGAGGCTCGGCGTCGGGATCGCGAGCGAGCCGACCGGCGCGGGACCATGGCCCTTGCGGCCGGCCGAATAGGTCGTCCCGGCCGCACCCGACGTCATGCCGTGCCAGGACTGCGCGAACGCGATGGTCTCGAAGCCGCCGCTGGCGAGCTTGGCCATCTTGATGGCCGCCTCGTTCGACTCGGCCCCCGTGCTCAGCAGCATGACGCGATCGAGCCCCGGCGGCAAAAGCTCCGCGAGCTGTTCGGCGAGCGCGACGACCGGGCGCGTCAGCATTCCGCTGAACAGATGGTCGAGCCGTTCGGCATACTCCCCGATGGTCTTGACGATCTCCGGGTGGCCGTGGCCAAGCACGGCACTCATCTGCCCGGACGTGAAATCCAGGATGGCGCGGCCGTCGGCGTCATAGACGAAAGAGCCGGCGGCGCGCTCGATAATGACGGGAGCGAACGTCCCGCCATAGCGGATGAGGTGACGCCGCGCACGATCCCAAAAGGATTTGTCGTCGTTTCCAGCCATGCCCGTTCCCCTGCTGCTCGATCGCCCAGATGAGAGACCTTCGCAGCGCATCTTATGCGCGCGACACAGCAAGGACATTGCGATTTGAGATGCTTTTGATCCCATCTTCTGCGATCAATTGCGCAAAAGATGGAAAATGCGAAAGAAATGGGAACCGCGATCGTGATCGACGAGATGGACCGGAAGATCCTCGACGTGCTGCAGGTCGAGGGGCGCATCACCAATCTCGAGCTGGCCGAACGGATCGGCCTCTCGTCTGCCCCCTGCATGCGGCGCGTCCGGACCCTGGAAGAGACCGGCGTCATCAATTCCTATGTGGCTTTGGTGGACCCTGCGCGAATTGGACTTGGCTTCGACGTGATCGTCGAACTCCGCCTCAAGCAGCAGAACAGGGAATCCTTCGCGCGTTTCGAGAAGAAGGTCATCAACCTTCCGGAGGTCGTGGAGTGCTGCATGATTGCCGGCGACTGGGATTACGCGCTGCGCGTCGTGTCCTCAGATCTCGCAAGCTATCAATCGTTCGTCCTCGACCGCCTGATGCATCCGGACACCGATATCGCGAGCTATCGCACGACCATCATCCTGCGCAAGGTCAAGTCGACGACGAAGATCGATAGCTCGCTGTTCTGATCGCAAGGGTCAAACGAGGATCAGACAAGCATCCCGACCGCCATCGCGATCACGCTGAGCGCCATCGCGCCGGTCGAGAGCCAGCCGAGCGAGTAGAGCCACCCGCCGATCACGAAACGGCCCATCACCTCCCTGTGACGCGCCATGACCATCAGCAGCACCATCACGGGCACGGCGAGCACGCCGTTGACCACCGCGCTCCAGTACAGCGCCGAGATCGGATCGATTGGGGTGAAATTCAGTGCGATGCCGATGCCACCCGACAGTCCCAGCACCGAATAGAATGCAACCGCCTCCTTCGGCTTACGCGCCAGCCCGACCGGCCATCGCCGGCTCTCGCCGACCGCGTAGGCGGTCGCTCCCGCAAGCACCGGGATCGCCAACAGGCCGGTGCCGACGATGCCGAGCGCGAAGATCACCTCGGCAAAGGGCCCGGCAATCGGGCGCAACGCTTCGGCGGCCTGCGCCGAGGTCTGGATATCGGTCTTGCCGGCGGTATGCAGCGTCGCGGCAGCGGTGACGATGATCGATAGCGCGATCACGTTGGAAAACGCCATGCCGGTGATGGTGTCGGCACGGATGCGGGAAAACTCCTTCCGCGCGCCGTCATGCTTGTTGATCAACGGATGCTTGGTGGCGTCGACCCGCTGCTCCTCCGCCTCCTGCGAGGCCTGCCAGAAGAACAGATAGGGCGAGATGGTCGTGCCGAAGATCGCCACGATGGTGGTGAAATAATCGGAGCTCCAGGTCAGGCGCGGAACGAACACGCCGGCCAGCGCCTCTGTCCATGACACTTTGGCAAAGCCGAGTGCCGCGACATAGGCGAACAGGCTGAGTGTCAGCCATTTCAGAACGGCGACATAGCGGTGGTAGTTCATGAAGATCTGAGCGGCGACCGAGGTCACCCCGAACAGCACGACGTAGAGGATGGCCGGACCGCCGATCAGGAGCCTGGTCGCGTCCGCCATGGCCGACAGGTCGGCGGCGATGTTGACGGTGTTGGCGATGAACAGCAGCGTCACCACGATGATCAGCAGCCAGCCCGGATAGTGCTTGCAGACGTTGCCCGCGATACCATGGCCGGTGACGCGTCCAACCCGCGCGGAGATCTCCTGGATCGCGGTCATCAGCGGGAAGGTCAGCAGCATGGTCCAGCCGATACCGTAGCCGAGTTGCGCGCCGGCCTGGCTGTAGGTGCCGATACCCGACGGATCGTCGTCGGAGGCGCCGGTGATCAGGCCGGGGCCGAGCGACTTCGCAACGCGCTTGAAGCTGAACGGCTCGCGCCGCGGCTTGCCGGTCGACGCGCTGCGGGAATTGTCCTGCTCTCGCGAGATTTTCCTCTGCCGTGCCATGTCCTAATCCGACCGTCGCTACAACGGCGAGGACACTGGCAGGGTTCCTAAAATGAAACCCGCGGCGCGCCCACGGTCGCGACGCGGGCGGCAGTTCGCTGACGGCGGCCACATGGCTGCCGTCAGCGATGCATGCTCATGCTGCTCTCGCCGTAGCTGGCGCTGCCGGGCGAGTCACCAGGTAAATGCCGAGCGCGACGGGAACGATCCCGAGCAGATCGCGAAATTCGACATGCTCGCCGAGCACGAGGTAGGCGAACAGCATGCCGAGCGGCGGCATCAGGAAGTGATAGGCGCTCGCGGCGGTCGCGCCACACACTTTCAGGAGATGAAACCAGAGCAGATAAGCGAGGATCGAACCGCCGAGCACGAGGAAGGCAAAGGCGCCGGCGAGCCGCATGCTCGGCACAATGTCACTGGCGCTGGAGAGCGTGAAGGCGAACGGCATCACCGCAAGGCCGCCGGCGATGTTCTGGATGCCGTTGCCGATCCACAGGCTGCCCTTCGGCGCCAGCAGCTTGAACAGGATGGTGCCGGCAACGATCGAGGCGAGCGAGGCCAATGTGAAGAGTATGCCGTGCGGGCTGTCGGTGCCGATCTTGAGGCGATGCCAGACGATGAAGGCGACACCGGCGATGCCGAGCACGAGACCAATCACCTTGCGCAACGTCATGGTCTCGCCGAGGAACAACGCCGCCAGCATAGCGGTGAAGACCGGATTGGCCGAGACGATCAGCGCGCCGAGGCCGGCCGACACCGTCTTCAGGCCGGTATAGCCGAGCCCGAGATAGAGCGCGTTGTTGGCGACGCCAATCACGGCGAACACTGCCGCATCGCGCCAGCTGAGGTCCCATTTGTCACTGCGCAGCCAGGAGATGCCGAGGATCAGGACGCCTGCGAGCGAGAATCGCGTGGCGAGCAGGATCAGCGGCGGGCAATCGGTGACGCCGATCTTGCCGGCGACGAAGGCGTAGCTCCAGAGCAGGCAGAACAAGGCGATCAGCAGCGGCAGGGTGTTGAAGCGGGTACGGGGGACGGACATCGAGGTTGCGGCGGACATGGGCATTGCTCCTGGCGATTTTCGCCTCGCCCCGATCTAGGCTCGCGCCTTGATATTTGGAAATTAAATGATAGACTGGATTGCAGTGGATTTATGAATGGAGGCTGCGATGCTCGACCTGGAGCTCTTGCGCAGTTTCGTCTCGGTTGTCGATGCCGGCGGCTTCACCCGCGCCGGAGAGCGCGTCCACCGCACGCAATCGACGGTAAGCCAGCAGATCAAGCGCCTGGAGGAGGATGTCGGCCAGCCGCTGCTGATCCGCAGCGGCAAGGACGTCACCCCGACGGAAGCGGGCGAGCGGCTTTTGACCTATGCGCGGCGGCTGCTGTCACTTGCGGAAGAAGCCCGCGACGTGCTCTCACGCCCCGGCAGCGCAGGCGCGATCCGGATCGGCATCACCGAGGATTTTGCCGCCTACCGGCTGACGAGGTTGCTGGCGACCTTCTCGCGCAGCCATCCGAATCTGCGGCTCGATGTGCGCTCCGGCCAGAGCCTGTCCCTGTACCGCGATCTCGAGCGCGGCGATCTCGATCTCGCGCTGATCAAGCGCTCTGCCAGCGAGAAAGGCGGCATCGCGGTGTGGCCGGAACGCGTGCATTGGGTCACCAGCAAGAGCCATCCACGCGACACCGCGACCGGCTCGGTGCCGCTGATCGGCTTCGGCTCGGGCTGCCTCTACCGCGCCTTCGCCATTCATGCTCTGGAGCGCGCGGGCCGCAACTGGCACATGGCCTACACCTCCTCCAGCCTCGCCGGCATCCAGGCCGCGGTCGCCGCGGGCCTGGGCTTGAGCATCCTGTCCGAGATGTCGATCCAGGCCGAGCATCGCGTGCTGACGGCCGAGGACGGCTTTGCCCCGATCGAGCGCACTGAAGTCGCCCTCGTCGCTGCCCCCGAAGCCAGCCCCGCAACGCTGCGGCTTGCGGATCGGCTGGCGGAATATTGCGAGAGCGTGCAGGCGAAGGCGGCGTGAACTCACCGATCCGTCATTCCGGGGCTCGCGAAGCGAGAACCCGGAATCCATCGAGCCGCATCATTGATTGATGAATGGATTCCGGGTTCGTGCTGCGCACGCCCCGGAATGACGGAGAGAGCTCAATAACACCGCGACGCCGCGAAGGCGTGGACGCGATGGTCTCCGAGCACATGCGCCATGAAGCCGGGCGATCCGAAGATCCGCGCAAACGCCGCGTCGCGGATGCTGAGGCCCCCGGTGTAGGCGCCGAACGCCGGCATCACCGCGCGCTCGCCGTCGGAGGCGAAACAACGCCGCTCGATGGAGCGGCCGCGGGTCGGCACCCGTGCCTTGGGGTGAAGGTGACCGGCGATCTCGCCGGCAGCGCCGGTCGGCTCATGGCGGAACACGATCGGACCGATCGCGACCTCGGTCGCGACGACGCCGCCGAGATTGCGCGGCAGCGCCGGATCGTGGTTGCCCGCGATCCAGATCCAGTTGCGCCGCGTCTGCAGCGCCGCCAGCGCCTCGCGATCCGGCTCCGACAGGCGCGCATGCGCGTCGCGATCGTGAAAGCTGTCGCCGAGCGCGATCACCTGCCGCGGATCGTGCCGCGCGATCACAGCTGCGAGCCGGCTCAACGTCGCCACCGTGTCGTAGGGCGGCAGCAGCACGCCGCGGGCAGCGAAGCTCGAGCCCTTTTCGAGATGCAGGTCGGACACCACGAGCAGGCTCTGCTCTTCCCAGAACAGCGCGCCGGAGAAATCCGCCACGAAGCCGACGTTCGCCACCGTGACCCTCGCAACGCGCATGTCGTCACCGTCTCGCAAAGCTAGCGCGCCTGCCGTCACGTCCAGTTCCCCACACAGCCAATATTACGTCGTCGCCTCCCGCACGAGTTCCTCGGCCGCTTCGGCCAGAAGCTCGTCGGATGCCTCGCCATAAACTGACTCGCGGCCGATTTCCAGCAGCGCGGGGACGGCAAGCGGAGAAACGTGGTCGAGATCCTTGTGGGTGATTCGGCCGTGGATGCGCGAAAGCATGTCGCTGAGACGGCGGAGATCAAGCAATCCCGTGGCGGCATCGCCGCGCGCGGCGCGCAGCAGCACGTGGTCGGCCTGGTGCTTGCGCAGCACGTCGTAGATCAGATCGGTCGAGAACAGCACCTGCCGGCGCGACTTCTCCTCGTCGGTGAAGCGGCGCGCGATCAGCCCGGAGATGATGGCGCAGTTGCGGAAGGTGCGCTTCATCAGCGCGGATTCCGCAAGCCATGCTTCGAGATCGTCGCCGAGCATGTCGGGGTCGAACAACGCGTTGAGATCGAGCTTGCCGTGCCGGATCATGAAGGAGAGATCGCCGACGCCCCAGACCGCGAGCGCATATTCATTGGCGACGAAGCCGAGCGGACGGGCGCGGGCACGCTCCAGCCGGCGCGTCAGCAGCATGCCGAGCGTCTGATGCGCAAGCCGGCCCTCGAAGGGATAGCAGACCAGATAGTGACTGCCGCCGCGCGGAAAGGTTTCCACCAAGAGTTCGCGCACCGCAGGTACCCGCGAGAATTTTCGCTGCAGCGACAGCCAGTCGTGCACCTGGTCCGGCAATCCGTTCCAGGCCCGGCTGTTGTCGAGCAGTTTCCGCACGCGTTCGGCGAGATAGGTCGACAGCGGGAACTTGCCGCCCATATAGGACGGCACTTTTGCATCCTTGTCATTGGCGCGGGAGACATAGACCTGGTCCTCGACCAAGGCCTCGTAGCGCACCACCTCGCCGCCAAAGACAAAAGTGTCGCCGGGCACCAAGCCCTCGATGAAAGCCTCCTCGATCTCGCCGAGCATCCGGCCGCCGCGGGCGATCGCGCCGGTCGAGCCGCGACCACCGGCGCGTGAGCGCACCAGCCGCACCTTCAGCATGGTGTCTTCCACGATGGTGCCGACGTTGAGGCGGTAGCTCTGCCGCACCTTGGGATTGCTGACGCGCCAACGGCCCTGCTTGTCCTGCTTGATCCGCGCAAAACGCTCATAGGTCTTCAGCGCGTAGCCGCCGGTCGCGACGAAGTCGACGACATCGTCGAAATCGGTCCGCGCCAGTGCCGCATAGGGCGCCGCGGTCCTCACCTCATCGTAGAGCTCGTCGGACAGGAACGGCTTGCCGCAGGCGCAGCCGAGCACGTGCTGGGCCAGCACGTCGAGCGCGCCCGAGCGCAGCGGCGGCGTGTCCTGCGCATTCTCGGCGATGGCGTCGATTGCGACACGGCATTCCAGCACCTCGAAGCGGTTGGCCGGCACCAACACGGCGCGCGAGGCCTCGTCGAAGCGGTGGTTGGCGCGGCCGATCCGCTGCATCAGTCGCGACGAGCCTTTGGGCGCGCCGATGTTGATGACGAGGTCGACATCGCCCCAGTCGACGCCGAGATCCAGCGAGGAGGTGCAGACCACGCCGCGCAGTCGGCCGGCGGCCATCGCATCCTCGACCTTGCGGCGCTGCGCGACGTCGAGCGAGCCGTGATGCAGCGCGATCGCGAGCCCGTCGTCGTTCATGCGCCAGAGATCCTGGAACAGCATCTCGGCCTGGCTGCGGGTGTTGACGAACACCAGCGTGGTCTTGTTGCGCTTGATTAGCTCATAGACCTCGGGCAGCGCGTGGCGCGCGCTGTGGCCGGCCCACGGCAGCCGTTCCCGCGTATCGAGCATCTCAACCACCGGCGGCGCCGCGCCACCGGCCGTGACGACGTCGGCGGACGCGCTCGCGCCGCCCGGCTGCGGCACCAGGAAACGCGCGAGCTGCCCGGGTTCGGCGACCGTTGCCGAGAGCCCGATGGCGCGCGCCTGCGGCGCGACGGTCCAGAGCCGCGCAAGCCCGAGCGACAGCAGATCGCCCCGCTTGGAGGTGACGAGGGCATGCAGCTCGTCCAGCACGATGCGCTTCAGCGACGAGAACAGATAGGGCGCGTCGTCCGATGCCAGCAGCAGCGCCAGCTGTTCCGGCGTGGTGAGCAGAATATCCGGCGGATAGCGCCGCTGCCGCTGCCGTCGCGACACCGGCGTGTCGCCGGTACGGGTCTCGATCCTGATCGGCAGCCCCATCCCGGCAACCGGCGTCTCCAGGTTGCGCGCAATGTCGACCGCGAGGGCCTTCAACGGCGAGATGTAGAGCGTATGCAACCCGCTGGAACGGCGAACCGAGCGGCCGGTGGAGATGACTTTTGGCCTCGGATCGACTGCGACAGCCGCCTCACTCGCTTGCCGGAGCGGTTTGCTACCGCCCGGTTCGCCCGCCAATTCCACCAGCGTCGGCAGGAACCCGGCCAGGGTCTTGCCTGCACCTGTCGGCGCAATCAGCAATGCGGAACGTTCCTCGCGGGCCTTGGCCAGCAGCGCGAGCTGGTGCTCGCGCGGCGACCAGCCGCGCGAAGCGAACCAGTCGCGAAACCGGCGCGGCAGGAGATCGGCCGTTTCCGACGGCGGGACGGAAAAGAGATCGAGCGTCGACACGCCCAAGAGGTAGGTGGTTCAGCGGGTTTCGTCGAGGGCGGGGCGGGGATGGCAGCAGGTGGCAGCGACTCTGCGGGCCGAGTCACCTCGCCCCGCCTGCGGGGAGAGGTCGGATCGCATCGCCAGACGCGATCCGGGTGAGGGGGTACAGGTCCATCCACGCGGCTCACTCGCGGAGAGAGCCCCTCACCCCAACCCTCTCCCCGTAAGAACGGGGAGAGGGAGAAGAGAGAGAGCTTCCCCTACTCCGTCATCGGCTCGCCGGCCAGATCCCAGTCCTTGCCGTTGAAGATCGAGACATAGAGTGTCTTCATCGGGGTGTAGTCGTCGGGCGTGTAGCTGTAATTGATGCCGTCGAGGAAATAGGGCGAGTGGAAGCCGGCCAGCGTGGTGGCGTGCTTCAGCACGTTGGCGCGGGTCAGGTCGTCGCCGCAGCGGCGCAGGATTTCGCCCATCGTCGCCGCCTGGCCGTAGCCGGCAAAGGCGATGGTGTTGTCGGGGTCGATATTCGGCAAATACTTCTTGCGCAGCTCCTCGAACGCGGCCACGTCCGCGTCCTTTTCATAGCGCGGCACGCCGACTTCCTTGTTGTAGCGGATCGCGACGATGTCCTTGGCGTTCTCGAGTCCCGCGGCGCTCAGGATCGAGCGACCGGTCGATCCTGCCGATAGCAGCTGCAGCGGCTTCCAGCCGAGTTCGGCCACCTTGCGGATCGACTGCGACGTCGCCTTGCCTGTCGTGATGTTGTAGAACACGTCGGCGCCCGACTTCGACAGATTGATCAGCTGGGAATCGACTGTCGGATCGGTGAGATCGTAGGTCTGCTCCATGATCACCTGTGCCTTGCCGCCCGCGTCAGTCAGCACCTTCTTGAACGGGCCGAGGAAGTCGCGGCCGAAATCGTCGTTCTGGTAGAGGATGCCGATCCTGGCGTTCGGCTTCACGCTGACGACGTGCTTGGCGAGGATGCGGGCTTCGGTCGGATAGAGCGGCAGGCCCGCCATGGTCCATTTGTAGGTCTTCGGATCGTTCCATTTCGAGGCGCCGGTGTTGAGCAACAACTGCGGCACGCCCTTGGAGTTGAGGTATTTGTGCACGGCGGTTTGCGGCGCGGTGCCGAGCGAGCCATAGAGCGCCAGCACCTCCTCCTGCTCGACCAGGCGGCGCGTCGCCTCGACGCATTTCGGCGCGCTGTAGGCGTCGTCCATGGTGAGGAATTTCACCTTGCGGCCGTTGATGCCGCCCTTGTCGTTCAGCATCTGAAAGTATGCTTCGCCGACGCGGCCGAGCACGCCATAGAGCGAGCCGGGGCCGGAATGCGGCACGGTCTGGCCGAGCTTGATCTCGGTGTCGCTGGCACCCGGATCGTACTTCTTGTCGGCGGCCCGGACGAACGGCGCGGGCAGCACGGACGCTGCGATCACGGACAATGCGGTGGCGCCAAACTCGCGCCGCGTATGTTTCTTCATTGTTTCTCTCCCTGAGGCGAAAGCTCTCGCATCCCGCCCTGCGCCGGGCAAGCGCGAAGTCACGGCTTTGCGGCGCAATGCCGCGTCACGGCAAATGCGTAGCGTGTAGACTCAAGTTGGGAACGACGCGCATGACCATGCCCCCTCTCCCCCTGTGGGAGAGAGTGGCTTCGATGCGGAAGCATCGAAGCCGGGTGAGGGGTCTGTCTCCGCGGATAGAGACCCCTCATCCGGCGCGGATTGCATCCGCACCACCTTCTCCCACAAGGGGAGAAGGGAAGACGCATCACGGCTTAATAGCGACAGCCACGAGCCCCGGCGCCGGGATGTTGTCCTCATTGCGCGCCGAGAGATCATCGAGCAGCGCCAGCGTCAGCCCGGCGGTGGCGACGGAGGCGCGCACGTAGGCTGCACTGTGCGCGTAGCGCAGTCCTTCGCCGAGGATGACTCCCTCTCCGTCATGGGTTTCCGTGGTGAAGGCGAGCACGCCGCCGCGCACCAGCACGCGCGCGGCTTCCGTGAGCACGGGCGCGAGATCGGCGACATAGACCATCGCATCCGCCGCGAGGATCAATTCGGCGCTGGCGTCCGGCTTGCCCGAAATGCCCTTCAGCATGTCGTCGACCTCGAGCTCGGCATAGAGCCTGGTGGCGCGCGCCTTGTCGATCATGCGCGGCGACAGGTCGATGCCGATGAAACGGTCGACGTGCTTGGCGAATGCAGCGGCCGCAAGGCCGGTGCCGCAGCCGAGATCGATCGCTCGCTTGAAGAAGGCCGGCTTCTTCGCGGAGGCACGCACCGACAGCACCGCCTTGAACAGCAGCGCGGGACCGCGATAGCCGAGATCGCCGACCAGCGCGGCCTCGAAGCGCGGCGCATATTGATCGAACAGCGTCTGCACGTAGCCCGGCGGCATCGCGCCGACGGCCTCGACGCCGAGCTGCATCAGATGCAGACCGGCGCCATGGCGGTCTTCGGGATCGGCGTCGCGCGCGGCGCGGAAGGCCGCGATCGCGGCCTCGCGCTGGCGGAGCTCGAGGCGCAGCTTGCCCAGCGTGTACCAGGCCGACGGGAATTTTGGCACCAGCTCGATCGCCTGTTCGAGCAACTCGGCGGCGGCCGGCAGATCACCCTTCAATTGCAGGTCGCGCGCGAACTCGTAGCGGCGGTCGGCAACGAGGTCGCCGGAGGATAGAAACAGGCGGGGGGCCATTTTCTTTATGGAACCGATCTTGGCCGACTAGGCCATCCATCAAAGCACGGACTTTTTCCGGAGATGGATGCCCGGGTCAAGCCCGCGCATGACGGCTAAACATCGCGGGGAGAGCGCCTATATAGGACCGATGCGCCCGCAAGACATTCTGATGCCCGTCCCGGCCGGGCTTTGCTGCAAGCCCGGGGGCTTCCACATCGATCCTGTCAGGCCGGTCGAGCGTGCCCTGATCACGCATGGCCATTCCGACCATGCGCGGGCGGGCCATGGCGCCGTGCTCGCGACCCAGGAAACCCTCGACATGATGCGGCTGCGCTACGGCGAGAATTTCGCCGACTCAGTGCAGGCTATCACTTATGGCGAGGAGATCAGGCTCGGCGACGTCGCGGTCACGTTTCATCCCGCCGGGCACGTGCTGGGCTCCGCCCAGATATCGGTCACCTGCAAGGACACCCGCATCGTCGCCTCCGGCGACTACAAGGACGCGCGCGACCCGACCTGCGCGCCGTTCGAGCTAGTGCCCTGCGATGTCTTCATCACGGAGGCGACCTTCGGCCTGCCGGTGTTCCGCCATGGCGATGCCGCAGGCGAAGTGAACAAGTTGCTGGCGTCCGCAAAACTGTTTCCGGAGCGCGCCCATCTGGTCGGCGCCTATTCGCTCGGCAAGGCGCAGCGCGTGATCGCGCTGCTGCGCGAGGCCGGTTACGACGCGCCGATCTATCTGCACGGCGCAATGGAGAAGATCACCAATTACTATCAGGAGCGCGGCATTCCGCTCGGCGAGCTCCGGCCGGTGCGCGGCATGAAGAAGGCCGAGCTCGCCGGCACCATCACGCTGGCACCGCCGAGCGCGACTTCAGATGTCTGGACGCGGCGCTTCCCCGATCCGGTCACGGCTTTTGCAACGGGCTGGATGCGGGTGCGCGCCCGCGCGCGGCAGGGCGGCATCGAGCTGCCGCTGGTGATCTCGGATCATGCCGACTGGGACGGGCTGACCGCGACGATCACCGCCACCGGCGCAGGCGAGATCTGGGTCACCCACGGCCAGGAGGACGCGCTGGTGCATTGGTGCAAAACCCGAGGCCTTGCCGCGCGGCCGCTCGATCTGGTCGGCTATGGCGACGAGGACGAGGGCGAGACGGCGGCGATCACTGGCGAAGTCGAGGCCCAGCCCGAAGGCGAGACAAAAGCATGAACCGCTTTGCCGAGCTGCTCGATCGCCTCGCCTATGAGCCGGGCCGCAACAACAAGATCAAGTTGCTGGTCGCCTATTTCGGCGAGACTGAGGATCCCGACCGCGGCTACGCGCTGGCGGCACTGACCGGTGCGCTGTCGTTCAAGCACGCCAAGCCCGGCTTGATCCGCGACCTGATCACCGAACGCGCCGACCCGGCGCTGTTCGGCTATTCCTATGATTACGTCGGCGATCTCTCCGAAACCGTCGCGCTGATGTGGCCGAAGGCCGAGCTGCCGGGCCACAACAACCCGCCCCCGCCGACGCTCACCGACGTCGTCACCACGTTGCGCACGCTCGGCAAGGCCGAGTTGCCGGCGCAGCTGGCGCGCTGGCTGGACGAACTCGACGAGACCGGACGCTGGGCGCTGCTGAAACTCGTCACCGGCGCGATGCGGATCGGGATCTCGGCGCGGCTGGCGAAGACCGCGGCGGCGGCGCTCGGCGACAAGGACGCGCACGAGATCGAGCTGATGTGGCCCGGCCTGTCGCCGCCTTATCTCGACCTGTTCGCCTGGCTCGAAGGCCGCGGCGACAAGCCGGTCAACAGTGATCCGACACCGTTCCGTCCGGTCATGCTGGCGCATGCGATCGAGGATGGCGATTTCGCCAATCTCGACGCCGCCGATTTCAGCGCGGAATGGAAGTGGGACGGCATCCGTGTGCAGGCTGTGGCCGGCCACGACGCGCGCGGGCACATCCAGGCGCGGCTCTATTCGCGCACCGGCGAGGACATCACCGGCAGCTTCCCCGACCTCGTGCCGTCGCTGCATCTGCCCGGCGCGATCGACGGCGAATTGCTGGTGCTGCGCGAGGGCCGCGTGCAGACCTTCAACGTCTTGCAACAGCGGCTGAACCGCAAGGTGGTCTCGCCGAAGCTGATCAAGGAATTTCCGATCCACTTGCGCGCCTATGACCTGCTCGGTGATGACGCGAACGATTTGCGCGAGCTGCCGTTCACCGAACGCCGTGCGCATCTCGAAGCCTTCGTCGCCAGACTGGACGATCCGCGGATTGACCTTTCTCCAATGGTCCCGTTCGCGAACTGGGAAGACCTCGCCGCGGCACGCGCCGATCCGAAAAGCGCGGGCGCCGGCAACGACGCCGACGCGGTCGAAGGCGTGATGCTGAAGCGGCGCGACGCGCCCTATCTGCCCGGGCGGCCGAAGGGCCCGTGGTGGAAATGGAAGCGCGATCCGCACATCATCGACGCGGTGCTGATGTATGCCCAGCGCGGCCACGGCAAGCGCTCGTCCTATTACTCCGACTACACGTTCGGGGTCTGGACCCATAGTGAAGCCGGCGACGAACTGGTGCCGGTCGGCAAGGCCTATTTCGGCTTCACCGATGAGGAGCTGCTGCAGATCGATCGCTTCGTCCGCCGCAACACCACCGAGAAGTTCGGTCCGGTGCGACATGTCGTGCACGAGCCAGATCAGGGGCTGGTGCTGGAGGTCGCCTTCGAGGGTCTGCAGCGCTCGCCGCGTCACAAATCCGGCGTCGCGATGCGCTTTCCGCGGATCAGCCGCCTGCGCTGGGACAAGCCGCCGCGCGAGGCCGACCGGCTGGAGACACTTGAACGGATGTTAATCTCCATGACAGGAAGTTAAACCCGCAAGCCGCATGGCAGCCATTGATCGCGGCAGACGGATTTCCCATGTGCTGCGCCGTGACCTATAATGCGGGCGATTCCGCCAGGAGAGAAAGATGCCAGACAACATCCGGGACTTGCCGGCCGGTGGCCAGAGCGACGGCCTGTACCGCTTTCTCGGTGGATCGCCGCTCTCGGTGGCGTTCCGGCTGATCCTGCTCTCGATCCTGGTCGGCGTCGTGCTCGCCGCGATCGGCCTCGATCCGTGGAACATTCTGTACAGCATCCGCCGGCTGTTCCAGAGCCTCTGGGATTTCGGCTTCGACGCAATCAACTGGGCGTGGCGCTACTTCCTGCTCGGCGCCGTGATCGTGATCCCGATCTGGCTGCTGTCGCGGCTGTTCGGCGCGCCGCGCGGCCGCTGATCGCAAGGAAAGCCCGCAGCCGATGCAATTGCAATTTGTCGGCTGCGGCGATGCATTCGGCTCCGGGGGCCGCTTCAACACGTGCTTCCACGTCAGTGGCGCGCGCGTCAATTTCCTGATCGACTGCGGCGCGTCCTCGCTGCCGGCACTGAAACGGCTCAGGATCGATCGCAACGCGATCGATTTGATCCTGATCACGCATTTCCACGGCGATCATTTCGCCGGCCTGCCGTTCTTCCTGCTCGACGCGCAATTCTCCCGCCGCACCCGGCCGCTCGTCATCGCGGGGCCCGAAGGCATCGAAACGAAGCTGCCTGAGTTGATGGAGGTGATGTTCGAGCACTCCTCCAGGACCAGACAACGCTTCGAGCTGTCCGTCGTCACGCTGGCACCGCAGGCGCGGCGCAGCTTCGGCGAGGTGGCCGTGACGCCCTACCCTGTGGTGCATGGCGAATCCGGCGGGCCGTTCCTCGCCTACCGCGTCGAGGCGGAAGGCCGCGTCCTCAGCTACAGCGCCGACACCGAGTGGACCGACGCGCTGATCCCGGCTGCGCGAAACGCCAACCTCTTCATCGCCGAAGCCTATACCTATGACAGGATGGTCAGGAACCATCTCAGCCTGAAGACGCTGGAAGCGCATTTGCCGGCCATCAACGCCAAGCGCGTGGTGCTGACTCATATGAGCGACGACATGCTCGGCCGTGTCGACGGCCTGCCCTACACGGCGGCGAGTGACGGCATGGTCGTGACGCTCTGACCATGTAATGCCTTGTCGGCTGCCCTTCCGCCACCGCATTGCTCTGAGAACAATTCCGGCATGGTCGCGCGACGGATGTCGCGATAGAAACGCCTGTTCCTCGCAACTGTAGCCATGCACGCACCCATCCACCCGAAGATCACCACCCGCCAGGTATTCGCCATCGCCGGTCCCGCGATGGTCGCGAACCTGACCACGCCACTGATCGGCATCGTCTCGACCACGGCGATCGGCCGGCTCGACGATGCCGCGCTGCTCGGCGGGGTGGCGATGGCCTCGGTGATCTTCGACTGCCTGTTCTGGCTGTTCGCCTTCCTGCGCATGTCGACGCTGGCCTTCACTGCGCAGGCTCAAGGAGCGGGCGAGCCGCAGGAATATGCCGCGATCCTGGTACGCGGCTTCATCGTCGCCGGCCTGATCGGCGCTGCGCTGATCGCGCTGCAGGTGCCGCTGGCCGCAATCACTTTCCAGCTGATGGGCGGCAGCGAGGGCGTCACGCGCGCGGCCAAGAGCTATTTCATGATCCGGATCTGGTCGGCGCCGCTGGCGCTCGCCAATTACGTCATCCTGGGCTGGCTGGTCGGCCAGGCCCGCGCCAATCTGGCGCTGGCGCTGCAGATCGTGATCAATCTGATCAACATGATTGCAACCGTGCTGCTGGTGCAGGCCTATGGCGCCGGCATCACCGGGGCTGCGATCGCCGCCGTGCTGGCCGAGACGACCGGCTTCGCCGTCGGCATCGTCGTGGCGTGGCGGATCTCGCAAGGCGGCTTCGCCGTTCCCGTGGCGACGCTGTTCGACCGCGCCAAGCTGATGCGCATGCTGGCCGTCAACCGCGACATCATGGTGCGCACCGCGGCGCTGATCGTCGTGTTCCTGTTCTTCACCGCCAAAGGCGCGCGCGAGGGCGACGTCACGCTGGCGGCGAATTCGGTGCTGAACAATTTCCTGCTGGTCAGCGCCTTCTTCCTCGACGGCCTCGCGAATGCCGCGCAACAGCTCTGCGGCCGCGCCTTCGGCGCCCGCGACGCGCGCGGCTTCGCCGATTCGACCCGGCTGGTGCTGCTCTGGGGTGTCGGCTTTGCGCTGGTCGTCTCGGCGCTGTTCGCGCTGTTCGGACCCTCGCTGATCAATCTGATGACGACCAGCGACGATGTACGCCGCTATGCACGAGAGTTCCTAGTGTTCGTCATCCTGGCGCCCTTGCCCGGCGTGTTCGCGTTCGGTTTCGACGGCATCTATGTCGGCGCGACCTGGGCGCGCGAGATGCGCAATCTGATGCTGGCCTCGCTTGCGATCTTCCTCGCCGCCTGGTGGGTGCTCAGCTCGTTCGGCAATACCGGGCTGTGGATCGCGCTGCTCGGCTTCTACGTCGCGCGCGGCGGCCTGCAAGGCCTGCGCTATCCGGCGCTGCTGAGGAAGTCGTTCAAGACCGCGTAGCTCCGTAGCCCGGATGGAGCGCAGCGCAATCCGGGGACCTATGCCGCGGTAAGATTGTCCCGGATTGCGCTGCGCTTCATCCGGGCTACAGGTCCCTACCTCACCGGCCAATCCTCGGCCGTAATCGTCGCGGCATCGGCGCCGACGATTTCAGACAGCGAGTCGCGCCCCGTGCGCAGCAGGGTCGAGGACAGATCGCGCTTGATGTCGTCGACCAGGCCGATGCCCTTGTAGACCAGCGAGGAATAGAGCTGGATCAGGCTGGCCCCGGCGCGGATCTTGGTCAGCGCGGCGCCGCCGCTATCGATGCCGCCGACGCCGATCAACGGAAATGCACCTTCGACGCGGACATAGGTCTCGGCCACCATTCGCGTCGACAGCCGGAACAGCGGACGGCCCGAAAGGCCGCCCTGCTCCTTGGCGCGGTTCTCCTCGCGCAGGGTCGAGGAACGCGCCAGCGTGGTGTTGGCGACGATCATGCCGTCGACACGCCGCGAGCGGGCGATGTGCACGACATCGTCGAGCTCGGCGAGGCTCAGGTCCGGCGCGATCTTCAGCAGCACTGGCGAGTCGCCGGCGTTCTTGCGGACCCGCTCGCGGGTATCGATCACCCGCGCCAGCAAATCGTCGAGCGCCGCCGATTGCTGCAGATTGCGCAGGCCCGGCGTATTCGGCGAGGAGACGTTGACGGTGAAATAGCTCGCGACCGGGGCAAAGGTCTCGATCAGCTTCACATAATCGGCGACACGGTCGGTCGAATCCTTGTTGGCCCCGACATTGACCCCGACGATGCCGCCGCCACCGGCGCGCGCGGCGAGCCGGCGCAGCACGGCTTCCGCGCCGTCATTGTTGAAGCCCATGCGGTTGATGACGGCCTCGTCGCGCTCGAGGCGAAACAGCCGCGGCCGCGGGTTGCCGGCTTGCGGCTTCGGTGTCACCGAGCCGATCTCGACAAAGCCGAAACCAAGCCGCAGCAGCGCGTCGGGCACCTCGGCGCTCTTGTCGAAACCCGCCGCCATGCCGATCGGGTTCGGAAAGTTCAGCCCGAAGGCGCGCACCGCAAGCTTCGGATCATCCACCCGCTGCCGGATCGGCGGCAGCAGCTTCAAGCCCTGGATCGCCATGCGATGGGCATCTTCGGGATCGAACCAGCGCAGCAGCGGCAGCGAGAAGGCATCGAAGGCACGGATCACGGCTTGAGCTCCGGAACGTCGTGGCCGCCGTCGGAGCGCGCGTGCAGATTGAGGATCTCAGTGACCGCGCCGAGGTCGAGCTCGCCGTAGAGATGCGGAAACAGCTCGTCATTGCGCGAGCGTTCCCAGCGCAAGGCGTCGCCGAGCGCATCGGCATCGACCGCGACCAGGAACAGGCCGGTTTGCCCGTGGTAGTGCTTGCGCGCGGTCTCGGCCACCTGGGAGGCGGTGGAAAAATGGATGAAGCCGTCGCGATTGTCGTCCGCACTGCCCCGGTAGACGCCCTGCCGCTCGGCTTCGCGCCAGGCCGAAGCGGGAGTGATTTTGTAGATCATGGGCACAGCCCGGCCTTCCCTTTTGTCCTTGAGTCTCTTGGGGTTTATCCGGATTTGAGGGGAAATGCCCCAGACGCCATTTGGCGCGCGAGGGACCGTATCGGCGGCGGCGTCGCAACTCAAGCGGTGCCAGGGCACATCCGACGGCAGATTTGCGGAAACGCCAGGTTTCAGGTAATAATTCCTACCATCCGGGGTATCCTCGATGGCCAAACAGTCCAAAGCCGCGCGACCGCTGACCCACGCACAGGTCTGGGCCGCGCTCGACCGGCTCGCCGAACGCGCCGGCCTTTCGCCGTCCGGCCTTGCCAAGCAGTCCGGTCTCGATCCCACCACCTTCAACAAGTCCAAGCGCGTGACCGGCGACGGCCGCGAGCGCTGGCCTTCGACCGAATCGCTCTCCAAGGCGCTGGCCGCGAGCAATGCCAGCATGGAGACCTTCGTGCAGTTGCTCGGCGATGGTCCACGCGGCGGGCAGTCGGTGCCGCTGATCGGGTTCGCGCAGGCCGGTGCCGGCGGCTATTTCGACGACTCCGGCTTTCCCGCCGGCAAGGGCTGGGACGAAGTGGCGCTGCCAGGGACAACCGACGAGCACGCCTATGCGCTGGAGATCGAGGGCGACTCGATGAAGCCGGCCTATCGCGAAGGCGACATCATCGTGGTGTCACCCGCGACGGCGATCCGCCGCGGCGACCGCGTCGTGGTGCGCACCACCGGCGGCGAGGTGATGGTGAAGGAACTGAAGCGCCGCACCGGCAAGGTGCTGGAGCTCGCATCGCTCAACCCGGAGCATCCCGACCGCATGCTCGATGCCGAGGAAGTCACGTGGATCGCGCGCGTGGTGTGGGCAAGCCAGTAGTTGGGCAGATCGCTCACCTCGTCACCAGCGTCGTCGCGAGAATGCGAAGCTCCGTCCTCATCCACAACTGTCATCGCCCGGCTTCTGTTTGGCCCGGACAGATCACTGACGGGTGTTCGGAGACATAGCTGACACATCAACATTGGCTGGATTGGTCCGATTCGGGAGGCCGTCCGAGGCCCTTACGTCGCGTAATCCGGCTCCTTGCGGTCGAGCATCCGCGACCACCGGTGAATTTGCCGATGCCTGCCATCCGCATTTTGCGGGCTCGCCGTAATCATGTGATGATACATCGTAAGGCAAGCAGGTTCGGACCGATTGCAAATGAACGATGAAACCAGGCCAAGACCGCCGGCATTCGATCCCTATACGGTGGCCGAGAGCAATTCGACCAGCATTCCGCCGCCACACCGCGCGGCCAACCAGATGCGTTACAACCGCCGGCTCGGCGATCATGCCGGCCTGACCAATTTCGGCGTCGTTTTGACGCGGATCATTCCGGGCGGCCAATCGTCGTTTCGCCATGCCCATTCGCGTCAGGATGAATTCGTCTACGTGCTGGACGGCGAGGTGGTGCTGGAGACCGATGGCGGCGCGCAGGTGCTGACAGCAGGCATGTGCGCCGGCTTCCCGGCGGGCACCGGCGGCGCGCACCGCTTCGTCAACCGCACCGACAGGGACGTCAAGCTGCTGGTGGTCGGCGACCGCACCGCCGGCGACGAGATCAGCTATCCCGACATGGACATGCATGCCGTGCTCGGCGCGGACGGCGCATACAAGTTCACGACCAAGAAGGGCGAGCCGCTGTAAATGGCCCGGTCGTCATTGCGCGAAGCGCCGTGGCCCCGCATTTCGCGTCGTTCCATCCGGATTACGATGCTGCTTCGCCGACCCAGAGTCACACCATGACAGGACCATCCGGTCGCAAGACCATCGCCATCGTTGGCCTCGGCAGCATCGGCGGCATCATCGCCGGCCTGCTGAGGTCGGTCGACAATCACGATGTGATCGCCTGCGTCCGGCGGCCGCTCGACCGCCTGACGGTCGAGCGCGCCGAAGCCACAATAGAGGTGCCGCTGCGCGCGCTCACCGACCCGGCCGCTGCCATGCCGGTCGACTGGGTGTTGCTGTCGACCAAAGCACAGGACTCCGAATCGAGTGCGCCATGGCTGGAAAGGCTGTGCAGGCCACAGACGCGCGTGGCGGTGCTGCAGAATGGCATCGGGCATGCCGAGCGGCTGGCACCGTTGGTCGGCGCCGCCACCGTCGTTCCCACCATCGTCTACTACAATGGCGAACGGCTGGCGCCGGATCGCGTCCGCTTCCGCCGCGCGGGCGAGCATGAATTCGCGGTCGCCGATGACGCGGACGGGCGCGCATTCGAAGCTCTGCTGGATGGCACCGCGATGCGCGTGCGGCGCTCCGCCGATTTCACCACGCTCGCCTGGCGCAAGCTTCTGCTCAACGCCGTCGCCAACCCGATCACCGCGCTCACCCTGCTGCGGCAAGCCGTATTCCGCCGCGAGGACGTCAAGGCGCTGTGCCTTGCCATTCTCGAGGAGGCCGCGCGTGTTGGCCGCGCCGACGGCGCGCAACTCGCACCCGACGAGCCCGAATTGATGCTGACGACGCTGCTGACCTATCCGCCCGACGCCGGCACCTCGATGTATTTCGATCGTGTCGCAGGACGCCCGTTCGAAGCCGACGCGCTTACCGGCGCGATCATCGCGGCCGGTGAACGGCATGGCGTGCCGACGCCGCTCAATGGCCTGTTGCTGACGTTGCTGCGCGCCACCAGCGACGGCCTGCGCGACGCGGCGCAGGCCACACGGTGATGAACACGGCTTGGATTTCAGGCACCCCATCCGGGCGACGTTCTTTGCAGCAAATCCGAACGGCAAATCGATGCGCACAAGGTAGCCCCGAGCGCTGAACCTTATCCGCGCTCGTCGGCCATGGACTCGGTCAGCGCCGCGCGCAGTGCCTGGATGCGCTTGTTGAGCGAGATCAACTCCTCGACCGTCAAGCCCGACCGTTCGAGCAACGTATCCGTGAGGCAGCCGGTCCGGGATTGCATCGCCTTGCCGCTGTCGGTCAGATGGACACCGACCTGTCGTTCATCCTCCGCGCTGCGCCGGCGCACCACGAAGCCGGCGTTTTCGAGTCGCTTGACCAGCGGCGTGATAGTGCTGGGCTCGAGCGCAAGCCGGTCGGCGATGGCGGAAATCATCTGTCCGTCCTTTTCCCAGAGCACGCTGAGCACGAGGTACTGCGGATAGGTGATGCCGAGGCCGTCGAGCAGCGGCTTGTAGGCGCGGTTGATCGCGATGGTCGTTCCATAAAGAGAGAAGCAGAGCTGGCTATCCAGCGGAATTGGTCCCGAGGCCGACATTGAGGGCACCCTTTCGATCGTTACTGGCGTACCATATCACAAAAATCATTATCGCGATAAAAAATATCTGGACAAGCAAATCGAGATGCGCTACCTAACATTTATCGCGATAATGATTATCGCGAAATAGATATCAGGAGAACTTCAATGTCTGTCGTCACCAAATTGCTCGCCGCCGCAGCGTCGCTGGGCCTCGCCACCGCCACGATCCCTGCTGCTCAGGCCGAAACGGCCCCCGTCAAGTCGGTCGTCCTCGTCCACGGCGGCTTCGTCGATGGTTCGGGATGGGAAGGCGTCTACAAGATCCTGAAGAAGGATGGCTACAAGGTCAGCATCGTCCAGAACCCGACCAGCACGCTGGCGGACGACGTTGCCGTCACCAAGCGCGCGATTGCGGCGGCCGATGGAAACGTCATCCTGGTCGGCCATTCCTATGGCGGCGTCGTGGTCACCGAGGCGGGCACCGATCCGAAGGTCGCCGGTCTGGTCTACATCACCGCCTTCGCGCCCGATCAGGGCGAATCGGTCGGCAAGCTGATCGCCAACCCGCCTCCCGGCGCGCCGGTGCCGCCGATCCTGCCGCCGAAGGACGGCTTCCTGTCGCTCGACCGGGCGAAGTTCGGGGCGTCGTTCGCGGCCGACGTGAAGCCCGATGTCGCCGCCTTCATGGCCGACTCGCAGGTGCCGTGGGGTGTCGCGGCCTTGAACGGCGAGATCACCGTGCCGGCATGGAAGAGCAAGCCGAGCTGGTACCTGGTGGCGACCAACGACAAGATGATTCCGGTGGACGCGCAGCGGATGATGGCCAAGCGCGCCGGCGCCAAGACCGTCGATCAGGCCGGCAGCCACGCCATCTATGTCTCGAAGCCGGAAGCCGTCGCCAAGGTCATCGAGCAAGCCGCCAAGGGCGTCGGCGACAAGCAGAAGTAATGTGCCTGGCCGTGACCGAGCTCCCTGATCGCGCCTCCGCGTTCGGGTAGCTCGTGCATCGGATCAAGGCCAGGCGCGCCGATTGCCGGCCGAGCGCGGATCGGCCTGCAATCCCTACGACGACCGCGCCAGCGCGCCGTCGATCATGTTGACCGCGTTCTGCACGCCGTAGACCGCGACGAAGGAACCGAACCGCGGGCCCTTCTCCTGGCCGAGCAGCACCTGGTAGAGCATGTTGAACCAGTCGAGCGATACGCCGGGACGACCGTCCTTGCCCTTCTTGACCATGTCGAGGAACGGTTCGCGGCGGCCGATCTCGTAGACCACGTTCTGGATGTCTTCCGCGCTTGCATCCACCGGCATGTTGGCGAGCGCATCGCGCAGGTCCTGCAGCGCGGCGCGCTCACCCTCGGTCGGCTCGCGGAACTGCTTGGTCGGCGCCACGAAGTCGCGATAGTAGTTGATGGCGTAGCCGACCATCGCGTCGAGTTTGGGATGGGTCTGCGGCGTCACGCCCGGCCGATAGCGGCCGATGAAGCCCCACAGCGTCTCGGCATTCTCCGCGTTCGACGACGACACCAGCGTCAGCAGGAGCTGGAAGGTGACGGGCATGTCGGCCTGCGGCGGCTTGCCGGAATGGATGTGCCAGACCGGATTCTGCAGCTGCTGCCGTGGCTCCTGCCGCGTGAAGCCGTCGAGGAACTGCTGGTAGTCGTCGACATTGCGCGGGATGACGTCGAAATACAGCCGCTTCGCCGCCTTCGGCTCGCGATACATGAACAGCGACAGCGATTCCGGCGAGGCGTAACGCAGCCATTCGTCGATCGTCAGTCCATTGCCCTTCGACTTCGAGATCTTCTGGCCCTTCTCGTCGAGGAACAGCTCGTAGTTGAAGCCCTCGGGCGGCGTGCCGCCGAGCGCCGAACAGATCTTGGCAGACAGCTTCACCGAATCGATCAGATCCTTGCCGGCCATTTCATAGTCGACGCCGAGCGCATACCAGCGCATCGCCCAGTCCGGCTTCCATTGCAGCTTGCAGCGGCCGCCGGTGACGGGAACGGTGACGCTCTCCTTGGTCTCGGGATCTTCATAGGAGATGGTGCCAGCCTTGGCGTCGTGCGCGGTCACCGGGACGTAGAGCACGAGGCCGGTGCGCGGACAGATCGGCAGGAATGGCGAGTAGCTCGCCGCCCGTTCCTCACGCAGCGACGGCAGCATGATCGCCATCACCTTCTCGATCCGCTCCAGCATGCGCAGCAGCGCGGCATCGAACCGGCCGGAGGTGTAATACTCGGTCGAGCTCGCGAACTCGTAGTCGAAGCCGAACTGATCGAGGAAGGCGCGCAGCCGCGCATTGTTGTGCTGGCCGAAGCTCGGATGGGTGCCGAACGGATCGGGCACCTTGGTCAGCGGCTTGCCGAGATGCTGGGCCAGCAACTCCTTGTTCGGCACGTTGTCCGGCACCTTGCGCAAGCCATCCATGTCGTCGGAGAAGGCGAGCAGGCGGGTCTTGATCTTGTCCTCGGTGAGCACGCGGAAGGCATGGCGCACCATCGTGGTGCGCGCGACCTCGCCGAAAGTGCCAATATGCGGCAGGCCTGACGGGCCGTAGCCGGTCTCGAACAGCACCTCGTCCTTGGGATTTTTCTTCAGCCGCGCCACAATCGCTTTCGCCTGCTCGAACGGCCAGGCGTTGGATTGTTCGGCGAGCGCGCGCAGGTCGCTCGGGCTGGCAGCAAGATCAATCACGGACATTTCTTCAGGCTTTCTCCAAAACGGCCGCGAAAACTAACGCTTTCGCGGCAAAATGCAAAACTGCGCTACCTCGCCCCGCAAGCGGGGCGAGGTGAAGACCACAGCGTCAGAACGGGCTGATCGAGAAATAGCGCAGCCACAGATCGGTGTAGCGGCCTTTTTCCCAGATCCGGAACAGCGCCCAGTTCAGCGACTGCCGGAGCAGATCGTTGCCCTTGCGCACGGCGATGCCGACGCCCTCGCCGAAATAGCGACTCTCGACGAACGGACCGCCGGAAAATGCGCAACATTCGGCGGAATCAGTGCCGTTGATCCAGAACGCGAGCGAGATCGCATCGCCAAAGATGAAATCGACCTCGCCGCGGCGCAGTGCCGCGCGCAGCGCGTCGTTATCCGGATAGGAATGGATCTCGGCGTCGGTGAACATCGCCTTGAGGTAGGCCTCGTGCGAGGTGCCGGCGATGACGCCGACCTTCTTGCCCTCGAGATACTCGGGACGGATTTCCGGCATCACGTTGTCGCGGCGCGACACGAAGCGCGCCGGCGCACGGTAATAGGGATCCGTGAAATCGACCTTGGCGCGCAGCTGCGGCGTCACCGCCATCGACGCGATGATGGCATCGCCGCGGTTGGTGGCGAGCGCATCGATCAGGGTCTCGAAGCGACGCATCTGGATGGTGCAGGTGACCTTGATCTCGTCGCACAGCGCACGCGCGAGGTCGACGTTGAAGCCGGCCGGATTGCCGTCAGGCCCGGTGAAGTTGAACGGCGGATAGTCGGTCTCGGTCAGGAAGCGGATCACGGTGAGGCGCGACAGGTCCGGCCGATCCGGCCGCCGCCGCGGGTCCCAGAAGCCCGGCACCGCTTGCGGCGCGGCCTCGGCCGCCTTCGGCGGCTGGTTCGGAGCCGACGGGGCGGCCGCGGCCGCCGGAGGCGGTGCGGGCACAGCCTGTGCGGGAGCGGCCTTGGGCGCTTGCGGTGCCTGAGGCGTCTGCGCAAGCGCCGGCCCCGCGATGGCCAGCACGACGGCCGCCATCAATCCCGCAGCCAGGCGACGCTGGCGCGAGCGGACGGCAAAGGGCTGGGCAGACAAATTGGGCATAACCGGCAATTTCAGGAAATTGAACGGCTTATAGACCATCCGGCGCCCGATGCGAGCGCCGATTGGGTTAATTCCGAGCCGGAATCGGCGATCAGAGATACCGTTTGAGATCGGTCGCCGCCTCTTCCGGCGTCCGTTTCAGGTTGAACGGCGCGACGAAATGGCCATCGCGGTCCATCAGATAGATCAGCGCGGTGTGATCCATCGTGTAGTCGCCATCCTTCAGCGGCACCTTCTTGGCGTAGACCCGGTAGCTCGACAGCACTTTGGCGATCGCGGCGGGATCGCCGGTCAGGCCCTTGAGGTGCGGATCGAAGCTCGAAAGGTAGTCTTTCATCGCAGTCGCGGTGTCGCGTTCCGGGTCGACCGAGACGAAATAGGCGTTCACGCGGTCGGCGTCCTTGCCCATCGCCTTCAGAACCTCCGAGATCTCGAACAGCGAGGTCGGGCAGATGTCCGGGCAGTGGGTGAAGCCGAAGAAGATCAGCGTCGGCTTGCCCTGCAGGTTCTTGTCGGTGACGGTCTGGCCGGCCTGGTCGGTGAGCTGGAACGGGCCGCCGATCGCGGCGGGCGCGGCGACGGTGCGCAAGCCGCCGACCGCCCACAACATGAGGAACAGGCCGACCGCCAGACTGCCCGCGAAGGCAGCGAAGATCACCAATGGGCGCGTGGTCCGGGGCATGATGTGAGGGCGTCCTTGTCAGAAGCAGGCGGCGATGCCGGCCGTGATCATTTCGAAAAACACCGCGGTCCCGTAGTGGAACCAGAGCGCGGCAGCGGCGAGCAAGGCCAATCCGCCGATTGCGGCAGCGCCCCACAGGATTGCAGACGCCACCCGGCCCTGCGGAGCCGTCACGAGCTCGGATCGGGTGGAGATCGGCTGAACCATGCGGTTGAAATAAGCCGGGTTCCTCCAGGCAGCAAGCGCCATGGCCGTCGCACGCCGTCAAATGATAGCGAGGCGATGTCCGGCGCTCGACGTCGTCTTGCCCGCCTATGCCGAGAATGGCGTTCGCCGGGATCAGCTGCTCAGCGCGCGGGCTCAGCCGGTTTGGGCGCCGAGGCCTGGGCGTTGAGATAGCACGGCTTGTACAGCGCCTGCAGTTGCTTGCCTTGCAGGAAGATCATGCGCCGGGTCAGGCCACCGCGGCCCGTGATCCATTTGCGCACCGCGGGTGGGTACATCAGGTACAGCATATGGGTGGCTTCGGGATTGGGGACCGGGCGACCGTTGTCACCGTAGTCCCAGGCGGCATGGAAGCCGAGACTGGCGTGTGAGGTCACACAGATACGGTCATGCGGGACCTTGCCGAGCACGATGGTGCAGGCCGAGGCGCACAGCCCGTCGATGATCACCGTCTCACCGGATGTGCGCAGGTCCTGATATTTGTCGACGTAGACGCCGATCTTGCCGCCACGATCGTCGGCGATCCTGACCACTGCTTGAGACGCCCCCATTCCCGCCAGCAGAAGAACCGCAGCGAGCAACCCCGTCATCAACTTCATGTTGGCCAGCCCCAGTCGAAAACCGAATCTGTTGGTCTGTGATGCAAGACAAGCGTGAGCGTGTTGCGAGAGTCGATTTTTGTCCAGACGAGCGAAGCCGGTCAAAACAAATTCAAATTGGGTGTTGCGCCCACGCTGCAGTGGCGCGTGGAAAGGTCCCAAACTGGAACAGCTTGCCGCAACCATTTGGTGCTTCGCCGCCACAGGCAAGGTCCATTTGCCGTTGACCGCACACAACGACGCGGTCTTCAATTCCGGCGGGACGGGGAACATCAAAATGGCTGACGATGCAGATGTGATCGTGATCGGCGCCGGCCTTGCCGGCCTGGTCGCCGCAACCGAGATCGCCGATGCGGGCAAGCGCGTCATCGTGCTCGACCAGGAAGGCGAACAGAGCATCGGCGGCCAGGCGTTCTGGTCGTTCGGCGGATTGTTCCTGGTCGATTCGCCGGAACAGCGCCGGCTCGGCATCAAGGATTCCGCCGAACTGGCGCTGCAGGACTGGATGGGCACCGCCGGTTTCGATCGGGAGGAGGATCACTGGCCGCGCAAATGGGCCGAAGCCTATGTCGCGTTCGCGGCGGGCGAGAAGCGCGACTGGCTGCGCGCGATGGGCCACCGCATTTTCCCGGTGGTCGGCTGGGCCGAGCGCGGCGGTTACGATGCGATGGGCCACGGCAATTCGGTGCCGCGCTTCCATGTCACCTGGGGCACCGGCCCCGGCATCGTCGAACCGTTCGAGCGCCGCGCGCGCGAGGCCGCCGGGAACGGACAACTGGTGTTCAAGTTCCGCCATCGCGTCGATGCACTCAACATCAGCAACGGCACGGTCGACGGCGTCAGCGGCGCGATCCTGGAACCGTCAGGCGTCGAACGCGGCAAGAGTTCCTCGCGCAACGTCGTCGGCGATTTTTCGCTACGCGCGCAGGCGGTGATCGTCGCCTCCGGCGGCATCGGCGGCAATCATGACCTGGTGCGGCAGAATTGGCCGAAGCGGCTCGGCGATCCCCCGAAGTTCATGATCTCCGGCGTGCCCGAGCATGTCGACGGCCGCATGATAGGGATCACCGAGCAGGCGGGCGGCCGGCTGATCAATCGCGACCGCATGTGGCATTACGTCGAGGGCATCCGGAACTGGAACCCGATCTGGCCGCGTCATGGCATCCGGATCCTGCCGGGGCCCTCGTCGCTGTGGTTCGACGCCACCGGCAAGCGGCTGCCGGCGCCGCTGTTCCCGGGCTCCGACACGCTCGGGCAGCTGCACTACATCATGGGCACCGGCTACGATTATTCGTGGTTCATCCTGACCCAGAGCATCATCAAGAAGGAGTTCGCGCTGTCGGGCTCGGAGCAGAACCCCGACCTCACCGGCAAAAGCTGGCGCATGACGATCAAGCGCGCCACCAACAAGGGCGCGCCGGCGCCGGTCGAAGCCTTCAAGCAGCACGGCGCCGACTTCATCGTGCGCGACAATCTCACCGAGCTTGTCGATGCCATGAACAAGCTCGCCGGCAACGACCTCTTGAGTCTCGACGCCATCAAGACCCAGATCGAGGCGCGCGACCGCGAGATCGCCAACCCCTATGTCAAGGATGCGCAGGTGATGAACCTGCACAATGCGCGGCGCTATATCGGCGACCGGCTGATCCGCACCGCGAAGCCGCACCGCATCCTCGATCCCGAGCACGGCCCGCTGATCGCGGTGAAGCTCAACATCCTCACCCGCAAGACGCTCGGCGGCTTCGAGACCGACCTCGATTCGCGCGTGTTCGGCAATGATCACCAGATCATCCGCGGGCTCTATGCGGCCGGCGAAGCCGCCGGATTCGGCGGCGGCGGCATGCACGGCTATCGCTCGCTCGAGGGCACGTTCCTCGGCGGCTGCCTGTTCTCGGGCCGCAACGCCGGGCGCGCGGCGGCGAAGGCGGTGGGCTAGAACGTGTCGATGCGGCGCGCTGCCAAAATGTCGAAAACAACCCCATGCAAAGTAGCGGCGGCGGCCGGCACTTGATCGGGCAACTTGACACGTCGGGCAACTCAGGAGCATACTTCTAGTATTCCGAATAATATGAGTATCTGCCCCATGCCTGTCGCACAGGCCGCTGCGGAGTTCTGCAACCGCCGCAGCAAGAGGCCACAGAGCGACCGCGGCCATGTTGCGGACCTCAAACGTCGCTTCCGTCTGACTCAACAGCGGGCCATTGAAAATCCGCAATCATGTCTTCAGCGAGTTGGAAGCACTTCTTTGCAAAGGGACGCTCTCGCCAGACGGAACGCAACGCGCATGGCGGGCGGGGCTGAAGTCCCGCCTGCGGCGCAGGCGCGTGGCCTGCGCGCGTTACTGCATGCGGCCCGCCTTGATGTACTCCACCATCTGCTTCACGACAGTTCCCCAGCCGGTTTCGAATCCCATTTGTTCATGGCTCTTGCGGGCCTCGTCGTTGCCGTGGATCGCAATTGCCTTGTAGTGCGCGGCGTTGGGTCCTCTCTTCGTGAGCTCCAAAACGGCCGTGAAGAAGGGACGTGGCGAAGGACGATAGCCCGGGAGAAGTGCATCGGTCATGATGAGCCGCTCGTAGGGCGTGACTTCAAGGTATGATTGCGTGTTGGGGAATTCCTGACCGTCCGGCCCGCGCATGGTGAAGTTGATCGCACCGCCGGGACGCACATCAAGATCGCAAGCCGTGATCGTCCAAGGCTTGGGCGCGAACCAATGACGCAGGTGCTCGGGCGAAGTCCATGCCTTCCAGATCAGTTCAACGGGCACATCGACCTCTCGTTCAAGCACTAAATCGAGCTTCGGATCGATCTTGATTACGGATTCGGTCACTTCGTCGTCTCCTGTTTCATCTTCATGAGGTAATCATCAAGTTGATCAAGGCGGCGCTCCCACAACGTGCGTTGCCGTGCAAGCCAGTTCTCAGCCACCTTCATGCGCTCAGGCACAATCTCGTAAGTTCTGACCCGCCCTTCCTTGTGAGAGCGAACCAGCCCGCACTGTTCCAACACTTTGAGGTGCGCAACGAAGGACGGCAGCGCCATGTCGTAGGATTCTGCGAGATCGCTAACCGACGACGCACGTGCGCTTAACCGTCCCAAAACGTCGCGCCGCGTAGGGTCGGCGAGCGCCCGGAAGACACCATCAATGATCGCCGGCGAAACCGGCTTAGCGCCGCCGCCTGCATGGGGAATCATCAATTGCCTTCTCTCCATCCGCCGCCAGAATTCGGGCGAGAACCTAACGGCGAACAATACTTAGGTCAATACCTAAGTATTGCGCAGACGCGCTCCGCTCAATCCTCTTCCTGTGTCGGTCGATGCCCAAATTGCATCGAAGAGAATGCCGGCGTCGCAAGCTCGCAAACGTCTTCGCGTGCTTCGTAGATGCCATACTCGCGCGCTGGCTGGAACGTCGCATTTGGCGATCCGGTCCCCGATCCCTTGCGCGAGCCGACGCTGTTCGCATGGGCCGGCGGCTATACTGCGCCACCGACCGGATCGTGAAGCCGCGCTCCCGACAGACCGGTTGAACCCGTCTCGCCGGCGTGCTGCAATCGCCGCAACAGAGCGAGTTTCTTTGGCGATGCGACAATATCCAATCGGCTTGCTGGTACTGGCCGGCGCATTTGCGTTGGGCAGTGTACCGGCGGCTGCGGATTCGCTCGTCGTCAACCGCACGACGCGAACATTCACGCTGCAGGCTCCGGCCGCCAAGCCGGCGCCGCTCGTGATCGTGCTGCACGGCAAGACCCAAAGCAGTGCCGACATGATCACGCGGACGTCGTGGCCTTTGATCGCCAGACGCGACGGCTTTGCAGCGGTTTATCCCGACGGGCTGAACCATGCCTGGGCCGACTCCCGGCCGGACGCACGCCGCGCCGGCAATCCACCGCCGGAAGGCACCGACGACGTCGCCTTCATCACCCAATTGATCGCAAAGCTCGTGGCCGACGGCACCGTCGATCCGAAGCGCATCTATGTCACCGGCATCTCCAACGGCGGCGCGATGGCCATGACGCTGGCCTGCGAACGCGCCGACCTGTTCGCGGCAGTGGCCAGTGTCGTCATGAACCTGACCGATGAATCCGCGGGGGCCTGCCGGCCCGCGCGTCCGGTGCCTATGCTGCTGATGAACGGCACCGTCGACCCGCTGATCCCCTATCAAGGCGGGCGCGGCAGCAGCTATTTTGCCGTCGACGGGTTCTGGTCGACCGAACGCACCCTGGAATTCTGGCGACGCATCGATGGCTGCGAGGCCAAAGATGCCGCAACCACCGATCTGCCCGACCGCAACCCGTCCGATCAATCGACCGTCACGCGGATCGACTCGGCCTGCCCGCAGGGACGTGACGTCGTGCTGTACCGCGTCAATGGCGGCGGCCATCGCATGCCCGGCCACTTCCCGGATGCTCATTTTACGAAGTTGGCGGCGACGCTGCTTGGGCCGCAAAACGGCGACATCGACGGCGCCGACACGATCTGGGCGTTCTTTGCTCGCTTTCCGTGAGATGCGCGGTTGCAAAATGCGCAGTGGCGGCGACCGCCGTTGCAGTATAGACAGTGCCCGCCATTCAAGTGGAGACCCAAATGAGCATTCAGCGTTTCGAAACCGGCCCGCGCATGAGCCAGGCCGTCGTGCACGGCAACACCGTCTATCTCGCCGGCGTCGTTGCCGGCAAGGCCGCGGGCGGCAGCGTCACCGACCAGACCAAGGACATCCTGTCGATCATCGACGGCCACCTCGCCAAGGCCGGCACCGACAAGTCGAAGCTGCTCAGCGCGACCATCTACATCACCGACATGAAGACGTTCCCCGAGATGAACGCGGTGTGGGATGGCTGGGTCTCGCAAGGTAACACCCCGGCCCGCGCCACCGTCGAAGCCAAGCTTGCGGCGCCGCAGTACAATGTCGAGATCATGGTCGTCGCGGCGAAGTAACGCGACGCGGATCATCGCAATGGAGTCCGATGCCCCGGATTGCAAACTGCAGTCCGGGGTATTTCATTTGGCACCTCAGGCGCTGATCTGCAATCGCTCGCCCGCGGCCTCGCCGAGGTCGGACTGAAGCCAGCGGGCAATCCGGCGCCACGGACCGGCCAGAGCCCTGCAACCCATGAACAGCCCGAGGTGACTGCACGGCTCGGTGTCGCATTGCAGCCACGCGGGCGGCGTACCCAGGAGCCGCAATGTCGCAAATGCCTGATCGGCCGGAACAACGATGTCGTTCTCCGCAGCGAGCAGGAAGACGGGCAGCTTCACCGTGGCAAGGTCAATCTTGCTGCCAAGCGCGACAAAGTCTCCGGTCGCAATCCGGTTCTGGCGAAAGATCCAGTCGGTCACTTCGAGATAGTAGGAGCCCGGCAAATCAAGCGTCTCGCTGTTCCAGCGCATGAAGCGATCGAGCAGGTCCTGTCCATCCTCCGACTCGCCGTCGAGCCGCCGCTGCAGCGCCGCTTCCACATCTGCCATGCTGAGTGGGGCGCTCCATACCTGCAGCATCTGCTTGCCACTGACGATTCCGTTCCCTTGACGGACCAGTGCCTCGAACCCTTGCTGCGGAAGCGATGCGACCATTCTGGACAGCTCCGACGGCACAGAGACGTCGACAGGGCTGCCCGCCAGCACCAGCCGCTGCACCTTGTCGGGAAAGCGCGCCGCATAGAGCAGTGACAGCCATCCACCCTGACAGAGACCGGCAAGGTCGACGGGCGGCCCGATCGTGTCGACGGCCACGTTGAGGTCGGACAGATAGGTGTCAATCGAGAAATATCGCATCTCCGGTGCCGCCGAGCGCCAATCCGTGAGATAGAGGCGCGCAATACCCGCCGCCCGCAACGCCTCCATCAGACTGTGGCCGGGTGCAAGGTCCGCTATCTTCGCGCGATGCAGCGCGTAGGGCGCGCAGACCAGCAGTGGCGGCCCTTCGACAGCTCTCGAGAAATCCAGCAGGCGCATCGATGGCAGTTGCAGCGCCACCGAATGGGGCGTCGTCCAAGGCAGTGTTGCCATTTCGCCGGGCGCATCCATGGGGTCGGACGCGCGAGCGGAATACATCCGCGAGTAGGTTTCGAGCGCCAATCGCGTGGCTTCAAACGGCCATAACCAAGGGTACTGCACCCAGCTAGGGGCTTCACTTCGTTCCGATGGATCCCTTTTTTCGTGCAAACTGGTTCACCGATCTGATCGCAACGAAGATAGTCCGGCTGGTGCAGGCAAAAACCTTGACCGGGATCAAGAACCGACGAATTCACGCTGATTACTTTACGCCAACCCCGCTTGGACGGCAGCCACGCCAGGACGTCACGATTTCGCGATCGCGGCGTGGCTTGCGCCCAGGCGGTGACACCGTCGCGCCACCGACTATGCGGCGCGCGCCGCGCCTTTCTCCGCATCGAGCCTGCGTGCGAACAGCCAGCGGAAATAGGTCAGCGGCGCATCGGCGCCGATCGCAAGCAGCTGATAGTTTGGATCGACGTCGAGCACCTTCTGCTGCGCTTCGATGAAATCCTTGTCCTCGTTGAAGGCCTCCTCGAGGGAATGCCGCAGCGACAGCGCGATGTTCGGATTGTCGATGTCGAAATCGTGCAGATAATTCCAGAAGAAGTGCGTCGACGAGCGCGTCTCCGGCGTCATGAACTGCGCATTGCGATATGACCGCGTGCCCGGAACCTGGACGCCCTTCTCCGCGCCCTGCCCCGCCGGCGCGAACGTGGTGTCGAGCGTGAAGATGCCCGGCACCATCATGCGGCCGACATTGCGGCGATCGACCTTGTCGTCGCGGTTGGAGATCACCTTCTTGTGGTAGGGTGGCGCATCGGCGCCCATGTGCCAGCGCTCGACGCGGAAGCCGTCGTCGAGTTTCTCTATCGCGACCGGTTTGGTCTTGTAGGCGTATTCCTCGGAACCGCCGAGCGTGTTGGTGTGCACGAAGGCGAGATGCGCGAAATCGCTGAGGTTGTCCACGATCAGGAGCCAATTGGCCTTGTAGTGCATGTAGCCGGGCAGGCCGCGCCATTTGGGATCCTCGAGCGGGGGATAGTCGAGGATCAGCTTCGGATCGGCCTTCTCGGCATCGCCAGTCCAGATGAAGATCATGTTGTAGCGCTCGACCACCGGATAGCTGCGTACCCCGAGCTTGGCGGGGATCGCGTCCTGGCCCGGGATCTGGATGCACTTGCCGTCGGCCGCGAACTTCATGCCGTGATACATGCACCTGATGTCGTCACCCTCGACGCGCCCCATCGAGAGCGGCGCGGCGCGATGGCAGCAACGGTCGTCGAGCGCGACCACCTTTCCGCTGGCGCCGCGATAGATCACGATCGGCCGCTCCAGGATGGTGCGCGCCAGCTTCTTGCCGTCGATCAGCTCGTGATTCATCGCCGCCACATACCAGGCGTTGCGCAGGAAAATTCCGTCGTCAGCCATCTCACCCTCCCGATGCAAATTTGCTTGCAATCAGGTTAGGTGATCCCGGCCATCGGGATAATCCGATTTGGCTGGACACACTGTACCGCTGGATGGACAATCGGCCATGGAGTGGCGCGACTGGGAGCTGTTTTGCGAGGTTGTCGAGCATGGCGGCTTCACCGCCGCTGCACGCGTGCTTGGGCATCCCAAATCGAGCCTCAGTGCTGCGGTGCAACGTCTCGAGGCCAATCTCGGGCTGCGGCTGATCGAGCGGACCACGCGGCATCTGCGACTGACCGATTCCGGCGAGACCATCTATCGCAAGGTCCGCCCGCTGTTCGCCGCCCTGCACGACACCCATAGCGAGGCGCTGGCGATGTCCAGCGCGGTGGCAGGTACCCTGCGCATCAAGGCGCCGTATGAATTCGGCGCGCACCATGCGGGGCCGGTCGCCTGCGCGGTGATGGGCCGTCATCCGGACCTCGCGATCCGGATCGACGTCGAGCATGACATCGTTAGTCCGATCGCCGAGAATTACGACATCGTGTTCGCGATGCTGGAGGCACCGCTGCCGTCGGCCGGCATCGTGATCCGCCGCGTCTTCACGCTCGAACGCGGCCTGTTCGCCGCGCCGGCGCTGCTGGAGAAGTTCGGCGAGCCGCGCACGCTGGATGAATTGCGCAAACTGCCGTTGTTGACCGGCCCCAGCGATCCGCCATGGACGATCACAGCTCCCGGCGGCGCGGTCGAGCATCTCGCGGTGGATCGCGCGCGACTCACCTCTTCGAATGCCCATGTCCGGCTGCAGGCGGCGCTCGCCGGCCATGGCGTGCTGCGGGTCACCGCAAGCTACACCCGCGCCGCGGTCGCGGCCGGCGAGTTGAAGCGGCTGCTGCCGGACCATGGCTGCGAGCCGCTCAACGTGCACGCGCTGTTGCCGGCGCGGCAATTTGTCCCGGCAAAAGTTCGCTGCTTCCTCGATGCGATGGAGACGCACGCGCGCGGTGATCGGGAGGCCTATATCAGGCCGTGACCAGCGCAGCCGTTACGCGCCGCATGACGTCAGAGGTAATCGATCGGCGCACGCGAACCTTCGATAGTCCGGACAGCCGCGCAGACCGGCACATCAGAAGGAGAGCACCATGACCGACCATGCCACCATCGCCCGCAACTATATCGAGCTCTGGAACGAGCGGACGCCGAGCCGGCGGCGCGAGATGCTGAGCGAGAACTGGACCGCCGACGCGCGTTATGTCGATCCAATGATGAGCGGCGATGGCCATGACGGCGTCGACGCGCTGATCGCGGGCGTGCAGCAGAAGTTTCCGGACTTCACCTTCAAGCTGATCGGCGAGCCGAACGGCTACGGCGACCATGTCCGCTTCTCCTGGGGCCTCGGGCCCGACGGCGTCGACAGCCCGATCAAGGGCACCGACTTCGCCACGCTGAAGGAAGGAAGGATCAGGAGCATCACCGGCTTCCTCGACCAGGTGCCCGGCGCCTGAGGCGATTTCCCCGATGGTCGTCATTCCGGGGCTCGCGAAGCGAGAGCCCGGAATCCATCAGGCCGCGGGTTTCGTGGTGAAATGGATTCCGGGCTCGACGCTGCGCGTCGCCCCGGAATGACGAAGGGATAGGGACGCTCCGCTGGATACCCGAGCCGCCGCCGCTTCCACCCCCGCAATCCCGCTGCTAGTCTTCCCGAAACACAGGGAGGACGCCATGAAGGCAGATTTCGCCTTCAAGACTTCTGTCGTCAGCGACATCACGCCGGCGCTGCTGGCGATCGGCCGCGACAGCTTTCCGCAGGCCCTGATCGCCGCACTGCGCCGCGTCGCCGGTGTCGGTCACTGCATGGTGTTCTCGTTCACGGGCCCACGGTCCGCCGCGTGCCTGCTCGACGTCGGCAACATCCCGACCGGGCGCGAGCTCGGAATCGCCTATTCGGAACATTTCCATCAGGCCGACCCGAACCGCGATGCGGTGTTCGAGGGCAAGGCGCAGGCCGTGCCGATCATGCTACCGACCTTCGCCCGACGGATGTACAGCGACGGCTACCGCAAGATCTTCTTCGACGATTCCGGCATCGTCGACAAGTTCGCCTCGGCGATCTGGACCGGCGACACCTGCTTCTACATCAATTTCTATCAGATCACCGCGCAAGGCCGCTTCAGCAGAGCGCAGATCGCGCGCCTCGCCGCAGTCGCACCCGCATTGACCGCAGCGGTGGCGCGGCACTTCCAGCGCGAGCCGGCGACGGATGCCGACCCGATCGCGCGGCTGAAGAGCCTGTTTGCGACCACTGAGCCGCTCGCCCGGCTGACCGGCCGTGAGAAGGAGGTCTGCCTCGGCATCCTTTCGGGCCTCAGCTCGGAAGCGATCGCCGCCGAGCTCGGCATCGGGCTGCACTCCGCCCTCACCTATCGCAAGCGCGCCTATGACAAGCTCGGCATCTCCTCGCAGAATGAGCTGTTCGCGATCGCACTGCGCCTGATGGCGTCGGCACGCCAGCTGAATTGAGCCGCGCTGAACGGGCGCTTGCGTCTGTCCCTAACGGTAGGGACAGACCGGCGGAGCCCCCCGACCTATGCTCGGTTGGAAACCTGAGGTTATGCCGTGAGCACCGCTCCCCATTTCGACATCGACGTCCCCGCTTTCTGGCAGGATCCCTATCCGACGCTGGCGCGCATGCGCAAGGAAGCGCCGATCGCCTTCGTGCCGCAGCTCGGCAGCACGCTGCTCTGCAACCGCGACGACATCTTCGTCTCCGAGAAGCAGATCGACGTGTTCTCGTCGCATCAGCCCGAGGGGCTGATGAACAAGCTCATGGGCCACAACATGATGCGCAAGGACGGCGATGCGCACATGAACGAGCGCAAGGCGATCTTCCCGGCGGTCTCGCCGAAGACCGTGCGCTCGCACTGGACCGCGCAATTCGCACGCCACGCAGAGCGCATCCTCGACGAGCTGAAGCCGGACGGCGTGGTCGATTTCGTGCAGGCCTTCGCGTTGCCGTTCTCGGCCGAATGCCTGAAATCGATCACCGGGCTCACCAACATGCGCTTTCAGGACATGAACGCGTGGTCGCAAGGCATGATCGACGGCATCGCCAACTACACCGGCGATCCCGCGATCGAGGCGCGCTGCCATGCCGCGACCTCGGGCATCGACGCCGCCATCGACGACATGGTGCCGGTGTTGCGCAAGACACCCGACCTCAGCCTGCTCGGCGTGCTGCTGCAGACCGACATGCCGATGGAGAGCGTGCGCGCCAACATCAAGCTGGCGATCTCGGGGGGCCAGAACGAGCCGCGCGATGCCATCGCCGGCACGGTGTGGGCGCTGCTGACCCACCCGGAGCAGCTGGCGCTGGCCGTGAGCGGCGCGATCCCGTGGCTGCAGGTGTTCGAGGAATATGCGCGCTGGATCTCGCCGATCGGGATGTCGCCGCGGCGGATCGCAAAACCCTGGACGATCAGGGACGTCGCATTCGAGACCGACGAGCGCGTGTTCCTGATGTTCGGCTCGGCGAACCGCGACGAGAAGCATTTCGACAGGCCTGACGCGTTCGATGTGCGCCGCGACGCCAGCAAGAGCATCGCCTTCGGCGCCGGCCCGCATTTCTGCGCCGGCGCCTGGGCCTCGCGCGCCATGGTCGCCGACGTCGCGCTTCCCGCGATCTTCAGTAGGCTGCCGAATCTGCGCCTGATCGCCGACAAGCCGCCGCGGATCGGCGGCTGGGCGTTCCGCGGCCTGCTGGATTTGCCGGTGACGTGGGACCGGTAGTCCACCACGCGCGTCCGCCCTTGCGACGGGTCCATGTAAGCACAGACACATCGAGACACGAAAAGATCGCCTGCCGAGGCTTGCCCGCCCCACGCGGATGCGGCCTTGACTGCCGACTACGCGTCCTGTTGCGTTGCGACACCATGCCGCCGCAACCAGTCGGACGACTGTAATCAAACTGTCACGAATCCATTTCAATCCGCCGTTATTGATGAAACTGCAGTCATTTGAGTGGTCACAAGGGATTTCAGATGAACCCGAATACCAACGGTAGCAGTCACGACACTGCCTTCCACCATGAAGCCTCCGAACAGGATTTTGAGGAAGGCGGCGGCATCAACAAGACGGTCGCGGTCGTCGCGGTGGTGGCTGTTGGTGCTGCCGTGTTCGAGGCTGCCCTGCTCCCGGGACTTGCGCTTGGCGTTGCCGCCGTCGCGGCGCCGAAGTACCTGCCGAAGCTCGCCGGCGCCCTCAATCCGCTGTTCAAATCCACCGTTCGCGGCACCTACAAGTTCGCACAGAAGTCGCGCGAGATGTTTGCCGAGGCGCAAGAACAGGTGAACGATATCGTCGCGGAAGTGAAGGCGGAAAACCAGGCGCAGGACGCCAAGGCGACCGACAGCCACAGCCGGACTTCGTCTGCGGCCTGAACCGCGTCCGATGGGCAGATGCAGCGCGGCGAGGCCACGCCGACAAGCGACCTTGCGACACCAGCGCGGCGCGTAATCATGTGTCACGGCATCATTCGCGTCCCCGCGCCGGCGTCGGAACGCTGTTAGAGGAATGCGATGACCAAGATGAAGCTGCAGATTGCGCATCAGGTGCCCGGCCGGATACGCATGAAGGTTCCGTCGGCGAAGGAAAACCCCGAGCTTCTCGAACAGATCAAGCAGACCTTCAGCGTCATCCCCGGCATCGAGGAAGTGACGATCAACCCGACGACGGGGAGCGTCGTGTTGCACTACGACACCGACCGGCATGATGAATTTCATGGTCGCCTGGAGCATCACACCGGCGGTCACTACAAGCCGCCGACCAACGAGATCGACGCGCTGGCAAACAAGATAGAACAGGAAGCCCAGTACCTCGCCGAGCACTCGCACACGGCGAAGGTGATCGTGGACTTCTTCCGGGACTTCGACCACGGCATCAAGGTTGCCAGCGGCAATGTGATCGATCTGAAGATCGTGCTGGCGGCTGGCATCGCCGGCTTCACCGTGTTCGAGGTTGGCGCCACTGCGGCGACGCCGGTTTGGGTCACGCTGGCCGTGTTTGCACTCAACCACATGATACAGGCCAACATGGCCTCCGCGGAGCAGGCGGAGCCGGCACGCGCGATGGCCTGACCCGCCAGGGGTGAGAGTGCAACGTCATGGATTTCAGTTTCTGCCATTCCATGCCAGGGCGCATTCGTCTGAGCATCCCCGCGCTCGGGCAGAACCGCAAGCTGGGCGAGCTCTGCCTTGGATGGCTGCGGGCGCAGGACGGCATCAGGACCGCACGGATCAACTACGAATGCGCCAGCCTCGTGCTGGAATACGATCCGGCCCACGAACAACGGCTGCTCGCGCTGCTGAACGGCTTCAAGGCCATGAGCCTCGCCGACGTCAAGGCGCTCTGCGTCGGCGCCGCGCAGGACGCGGGCGCGCCGCGCGCCAGCGTGCCGGAAGTCTCCAAGCGCTCGCCGCTGACGTTGCCGACGCTGTCGCTGTTCATGGCCTTCAGCGCCAATCCGGTGATCACGGCGATCAACATGCCGCTGATGCTGTGGAACGCGATCCCGATCGCCAAGCGCGCCTGGAAGGTCTGGGCGAACGAGAGCCGGCTCAACATCGACGTGCTCGACACGCTCGCGATCAGCGCATCGGTGGTCCAGGGCAACCCGCTGGCCGGCTGCATCGTCACCTGGCTGATCAAGCTCGGCGACTGGATCCGCGACCTGACCGCGGCGGGCTCGCGGCGGGCGATCAACGAGCTGCTCGAATTCCAGTCGAAGACCGCCTGGCTGCTGCGCGACGGCGAGGTGGTGTCGATCCCCGCTGCCGAGCTCAAGAACGGCGACATCGTCGTGGTGTATCCCGGCGAGATGATTCCGGTCGACGGCGAGATCATCGACGGCTCCGCCACCATCGACCAGAAGACGATCACCGGCGAGGGCCTGCCGGTGCATCGCGGCAAGGGCGAAGCCGCCTTCGCCGCCACGGTGATCCGCGAGGGCCAGATCACGCTGCGTGCGCTGCGCGTCGGCACCGCGACCACCGCCGGGCAGATCGTGCGGCTGATCGAATCCGCACCGATCGGCGACACCCGGATGCAGAACCATGCCGAGCGCTTCGCCGACCGGCTCGTGACCCCGACCCTGGCGCTCGCCACCGGCACCGCCATGGTCTCGGGCGACTTCAACCGCTTCCTATCGCTTGTGATCGTCGACTACGGCACCGGCATCCGCGTCGCCGCCCCGACCTCGGTGCTGTCCTCGATGACGCTGGCGGCCCGCACCGGCATGATCATCAAGAGCGGCGGCCACATGGAGAAGCTTGCCGGGATCGACACCATGGTGTTCGACAAGACCGGCACCCTCACCCACGGCACGCCTGCCGTCATCGACGTGATCTCCTACCAGAACTCGATCACGCCGAACCATTTGCTCGGGCTCGCCGCCGCCGCCGAGACCAAGCTGCAGCATCCGGTCGCCGAAGCGCTGCGCACCCGGGCCCGGCAGCTCGCGGTGAACATCCCGCCCTGCAACGAGACCACCTACCGCCTCGGCCTCGGCGTCGAGGGCCAGGTCAACGGCTACTATGTCCATGTCGGCAACCAGCGCTTCATGCGCCAGAGCGAGATCGCGGTCGACGCCTCGGCCTTCGATCGCGCTGCGCTCGACGAGCGCGGCTATTCGAGCCTCTATATCGCCGTGGACGGCAAGCTCGCGGGCCTCGTGCCGTATTCCGACGAGATCCGCGCGGAGAGCCGATCGGTGATCCAGCGGTTGCATGCGCTGGGCGTCAAGAACAGCATCATGCTGACCGGCGACAATGCGGTGGTGGCGCGCGCCGTCTGCAAGAATCTCGGGCTCACCGAGCACTTCGCGGACATGCTGCCGGCAGACAAGGCCGATGTCATCCAGCAGCTGCAACGCCAGGGACGCAGGGTCGCCATGGTCGGCGACGGCATCAACGATTCTCCCGCGCTCAGCTTCGCCGACGTCGGCATCGCGATGAAGCACGGTGCCGAGGTCACGCACGAATCCGCCGACGTCATCCTGATGGAAGATTCGCTCTGGAAGCTGGTCAAGGCGATCGAGATTTCGCAAGGCGCCGTCAGCCTGATCAAGCAGAACTACGCCATCGTCGCCGCGCTCAATACGCTGGCGCTCGGGCTTGCCCTGCCGGGCGGCCTGATCACGCCCGAGGTGACCGCGCTGATCAGCAACGGCTCGGCGATTCTCGCAAGCTTCAACGGCATCCGGCCAATCCTGCGCTATCAATGAGCCAGGATCTCACCCAGCTCCTTGTCCTTCCTCCCGGCGATCACGCCGCACTGCAAGCCGCCGTCAAGACGCTGGAGAGTTCCAACCTCGCGGCAAGGATCGCCGACTATGCGGGCGTTCCGGTCAACCGCGTCCTCAACCTGCTGCCGAAGGCCGCCAACCGCCAGCTCAGCGGGCTGGTGCGAACGGCTGTCATGAAGGGGCTGGAGGTTGCCGTCGACACGCTCGACGAGAAACCGCCGCCCGCACCGGCGGTGACCTTCTCGTCGTTCCTCGCCGGGGTGACCGGAGGCGTCAGCGGGCTGCTCGGCTTCGGCGCGCTCGCGGTAGAGCTTCCTCTGACCACGACCTTGATGCTGCGCGCGATCGCCGAGATCGCGCGGCACCAGGGTGAGGACCTCTCCAGCATCGAGGCGAGGCTCGCCTGTCTCGAAGTCTTCGCCTATGGCACCAAGCGAACCGACGAGAGTGTCGACGTCGGCTACTACGCCGCCCGCGCGCTGATCAGCAAATACACCAGCGACGCGGCCGCCTACATCCTGGAGCGCGGCGCGGTGGATGCCTCCGCCCCGGTGATCTCCAATCTGGTCAGCGAGATCGTCTCCCGCTTCGGGCTGGTGGTCTCGGACAAGGCCGCCGCCGGCGCGGTGCCGATCATCGGCGCGGCATTCGGCGCGACCGTCAACGTGATCTTCATGGACCATTTCCAGAAGATCGCGAAAGGGCACTTCACGGTGCGCCGGCTGGAACGCCTCCATGGCAGCGCCGGGGTTCGGCAACATTATGCGGCGATCGCAGCGCGGCTTGCACCGCGCCGCGGCGTTGCGACGGCATGAGGCGAATTGGACATCGGCGCCGTGCTTCCGCCTGAGGACACCAGATTGCGCGATCTCCGTCGCATGCGGGCCCTCGCCACGGCCCTGCTCGTGTTCATGCTGCTGGTTTTTCTGGCGACCTCGATGGCGCAACCGCACTGGCCGTGGCTGGCCTATCCGCGCGCATTCGCGGAAGCCGGCATGATCGGCGCCTGCGCCGATTGGTTCGCGGTCGTCGCGCTGTTTCGTCATCCGCTCGGCATCCCTATCCCGCACACCGCGATCGTGCCGCAGAGCAAGCAGCGCATTGCGGTCGCGCTCGGCCGCTTCATCGCCAACAACTTCCTGTCGCCCCGCGTGGTCGGCGATCGCATCCGCGACGTCGACATCGCCGGCTGGACGGCACACTGGATCGAGCGGCCGTCGCACGCCCGCAGCGCGGCACAGCGCACGGTCTCGGCGGTCCACCAGGCCCTGCAGGCGACGCCGAGCGCCGACCTCAACAGCTTTCTGACGCGCCGCACCCGGCAGGGCATCGCGGCGGTTCCGGTGGCGCCGCTCGCCTCGCGGGTGCTGGCGCTGTTGTGGGCGCATGGCGATGCGCAGGCCCTCGTCGAGCGCATGATCACATCGGCGAGCACGGCGCTCGCCAACAACAGGGAAACCATCCGCAGGAAGGTCTCGCAGCGCTCCTACCGGTTCGTGCCGAAATGGGTCGACGGCATAGTGGCCGACCGCGTCATCTCCGGCATCGGTCAGACGCTCGACGAGATGCGCGAGCCGAACCATCCCTGGCGGATCGAGCTCAAGGCCGAGATCGAACGCCTGATCGACCGGCTCGCCACCGATCCCGACTACCTCGCCAAAGGCGAGGAACTGAAGCAGCAGATGCTCGACAACCCGGCCGTGATCCGCCAGATCGACGCGATGTGGCAGGCGATCGAGGCGCGGCTGAGCTCTGCGGCGACCTCGGCCGCGATCGCGGACGCGATCGAAACCGCCCTGATCTCGATTGCCGCGCGGGTCCGCGACGATGCCGAGATGCGCGACCGCATCAACCGCTGGCTTCGCGTCGCAGCGCTGCGGGCCGTTGCATCGCGCCGCCAGGAGATCGCGGCCTTCATCCGCAAGGTGGTCGAGAACTGGGACACCGAGACGCTGATCATGCGGATCGAATTGCAGGTCGGGCGCGACCTGCAATTCATCCGGATCAACGGAACCGTCGTCGGAGGGCTGGTCGGCCTGCTGATCTTCTCGGTCTCGCGCTGGCTGTAGCGCGTCCGTTCGCGCTCAGGGAAAACGAATGCGCAGCAGCGGCAATCGCTGGAGCTTGTCGAGCAGGCGCACCATCTGGCCGGCAACCAGGCTGAGGCAGCCGAGGATGAAGTGACGGCGGGTCAAGCCGCGCTCGCGATCCACGAATTCCAGGCGCTGGAGACGCGGTTCGGGAGCAGCGTGCGTACGCAGGGCCGGAAGCGTCGTCATGGGCATCAGCCGATCGGAAGCCGGATTTCCGGCGCGGTGGTCATCTGCTCGATTGTCTTGTCGAACGACAGGCAGTCCGGATTTTCGCCCGGCATCCGGCGCAGCGTCTCGACCAGCTGCTCCTGCTCCAACAGGAACGAGCGACCGTCGCGCAGGCGGGCATAGGCGGCCCAGGGAACGAATTTGGTGAACGGAAACGGAAAACCCTCGCGCGGCGACACGTCGATGTTGAGGCCGGACACGAACAGCACGTTCTTGGTCTGAAACGCCGGCTCGCGCAAAATGCTCCGATAGGTGCGGTCGAACTCGGCCTGGGTGACGAAGCGGGCGGCATCCAATGCGGGATGCGGCGAGGTCACCAGCGCCGGCATGACAGGCGCGAGCGCCGCCTCGAGAATGTCATGGCCCTCGGGGCCGTCCGGCAGCGCGCGGCGGAAGTGAAACAGATCGGGGGACAGCGCCGTGCCGATCGGCGCCAGGGCTTCGCCAAAGCAGGCCTCGCCGAGCCGTTCGCGGATCGCCCGGCCCGCACGAAAGGCCTTCGACGTGCTCAGCACGTGCAGCGGCTGCCGCGGCGTCTCGACCATACGGTCGAGCCGCAGAAAGAGACCTTCGCTGCGGCCCTCGTCGAGATACTGATTGTCGATCTGGAACACCGGCTCGCCATCGAGCCGGCCGCATTGCACCTGCTTGCAGGCATGGGCGTATTCGTCCTCGTACCAGCGCAGCACGCCGCAGAGCTTGCCGCAGCAATCGCCGAACCGGCAGTCGTCGGTGCGGTGGCGCTGATAGACGCCGAAGCGGCCGTCATCGGGATCGTAACCGACATGGCTGGCCTGAATCAGCAACAAATCCTCGCCGTGATGGGCAAAAGGTCCGTGGCGGTTGATCGCGACCTTGCCGCCGACCCGCCCGTGATCGAACGGAAAGGTTCCGAAATGCTGGGCCAGCAGCATGACCGGATAGCCCTGACTCTCGTCCGAGCAGAAGGCGCGTGACGGCAGCATGTGCTGCCGCTCAAAGCCGAGCGAGCGGCAATAATTGTAAAGCCGCGGCACGAAATGGCCGTAGCGCATCGCAAAACCGCCGACCCGGAAGGTTTCAATCATGCTCTGCCTGAGCGGCCAGACCTATGCAGATTGCACATGCGGGGACAAATGCCCCACTTCCCGTACCGGAACGGTAGATACCGTTGTTGACGGTTATGTGAATGCAGACGGCAGCGATGATCCGGACGAGACAGCCGGGTGGCGCGCTCAGCGCCCCCAGCGCAGCACGACCGGGTCGAGCGTGCGCGCGATCTCGATCAGGCCGGCGCGCGTCGCCGGATGCAGCGGCTGCAGCGGATGCCGCACCGCGTCCGACTTGATGACGCCGCCCTCGCGCATCAGCACCTTGCAGGCCTGCAGCCCGCATTGCCGGTTCTCGTAGTTGATCAGCGGCAGCCAGCGCGCATAGGCCTGCACGGCCTCGTCGCGGCGGCCGGCGAAGAACGGATCCATGATCTGGCGGATGCCGTCGGGATAACCGCCGCCGGTCATCGCACCGGTGGCGCCGGCATCGAGATCGGCCATCAGCGTGATCGCCTCCTCGCCATCCCACGGTCCCTCGATCACGCTGCCGCCCTTCTCGATCAGGCCGCGCAGCTTGCTTGCGGCCATCGGCACCTCGATCTTGAAGTACCTGACATTGGCGAGCTCCTTTGCCATCCGCGCCAGGAAGTCCACCGAGAGCGGCGTGCCCGCGACCGGCGCGTCCTGGATCATGATCGGGATGTTGATGGCGTCAGACACCACCCGATAGAACTCGTAGATGGCCGGCTCGCCGACGCGGAAGGTCGCGCCGTGATAGGGCGGCATGATCATCACCATCGCGGCGCCCGCGGCCTCCGCGTCGCGGCTGCGCGCGGCGCACACCGCCGAGGAGAAATGCGTCGTGGTGACGATCACCGGAATGCGGCCCGCGACGTGCTCGAGCACCGCATGCATCACGGTCTCGCGCTCGGCATCGGCCAGCACGAACTGTTCCGAGAAATTGGCGAGGATGCAGATGCCCTGCGAGCCGGCATCGATCATGAAATCGATGCAGCGCCGCTGGCCGTCGAGGTCGAGGTTGCCGCCAGCGTCGAAGATGGTCGGCGCCACCGGGAACACGCCGCGATAGGGACACTGTACCGAAATCGTCATGTCAAATCCTCCCTGATGATCTGTCGCAGCTTGATCCGTCACACCTTGCGGAACGGCAGCGGTGGACCGTCGAGCCTGCGCAGGCCCGGCTCGCGCCGCTCCAGCCACCACCCATACTGCTTCGGCCAGGACGCGAACACCTCGCCGCCTCCGCCGCCAAGCGCAAGCTCTGCATGCAGCGGCCAGTTCGGATCGAACAGCGCTTCGCGGCCGATCGCGACCAGATCGGCCTGACCGTTGGCGAGCACGTCTTCCGCCTGCTGCGGATGCAGGATGAGGCCGACCGCGATAGTGGCGACCTCGGCGGCGCGGCGGATTTCGTCCGCATACGGCACCTGGAAGCCATAGCCGCGCGGAATCCGCGCCGCGGTCGCCGAGCCGAGCAGGCCGCCCGACGAGCAATCGATCAGATCGGCGCCGCGCGCCTTGGCTTCGCGCGCGAATGCGACCTGATCCTCGATGGTCAGGCCGCCATCGACACCGTCGACCGAGGAGATGCGCACCGCCAGCGGCCGCTCGGCGGGCCAGGCGGCGCGCACGGTCTCGATGATCTCGAGCGGATAGCGCATCCGCCCGGCGCGGTCGCCGCCATAGGCGTCGCTGCGGCTGTTCGACAAGGGCGAGAGGAATTCGTGCAGCAGATAGCCGTGCGCGCAATGTACTTCGACGAATTCGAAACCGGCCTCCACCGCGCGCAAGGTGGCGCGGCGCCATTGCTCGCGCAGCGCTGTGAGCTCGGCGACATCGAGCGCATGCGGCATCAGCCAGCCTTCCTCCATCGGGATCGCGCTCGGCGCCACGGGGCGCCACGGCAGATCGCCGCGGGCGCGGTCGGCCGCGTCGAGCGCGGCATTGCCGTACCAGGGACGCTGCATGCTGGCCTTGCGGCCGGCATGCGCGAGCTGGATCGATGGCACCGCGCCGTTGTCCTTCAGGAAGGCGGCGATGCGTTCGAGCGGCGCGATCTGCTCGTCGTTCCAGATTCCCACGTCGCCATGGGTGATGCGGCCCTCGGCGGTGACCGCCGCGGCCTCGACCATCACGAGCCCGGCGCCGCCTTGGGCGAATTTACCAAGATGAACAAGATGCCAGTCATTGGCGAGGCCGTCGGTTGCCGAATACTGGCACATCGGTGAAATCAGGATGCGGTTTCGAGAGGTCACGCCGCGAAGCGTGATCGGCTGAAACAGAAGCGGCTGCGACATCGGGTCCTGCGGGAAACTGGTGGCGGGAGAAATGGTGGCCGGAAGCTAGGCGGCGCGCGGGCTGATCGCAAGCCGCGCCGCAGCGCAGGCGGCAAGCCCAGCGCGCATGCAGCGCGTCCACAGCGGCGCGATCGGCAAAACCCGCAACATCTGCTGAATCAATTTTTCCCCGTTGGTAAACATTTTCCGTCGTCGCCATGCCACCGTTCGCAATTCGCGCCTGATATGCCTACATTGCCGACATGAAAAAAATCGGATTCCTCTCGTTCGGGCACTGGACGCCCTCCCCGCAATCCCAGGCCCGCTCGGCCGCGGATGTGCTGCTGCAATCCATCGACCTTGCGGTCGCCGCCGAAGAGCTCGGCGCTGACGGCGCGTATTTTCGCGTGCATCACTTCGCGCGCCAGCTGGCCTCGCCGTTCCCGCTGCTGGCGGCGGTCGGCGCCAAGACCAGCCGGATCGAAATCGGCACCGCCGTGATCGACATGCGCTACGAAAATCCGCTCTACATGATCGAGGACGCCGGCGCGGCCGACCTGATCGCGAGGGGACGCCTGCAACTCGGCATTAGCCGCGGCTCGCCCGAGCAGGTGATCGATGGCTGGCGCTATTTCGGCTATCAGCCTGGTGAAGGCGAGACCGACGCCGACATGGGCCGGCGTCATGCCGAGATCTTCCTCGATATGCTGCGCGGACAAGGTTTCGCGCAGCCGAATCCGCGGCCGATGTTTCCCAACCCGCCCGGCATGCTGCGGCTCGAGCCGCACTCGGAAGGCCTGCGCGAGCGGATCTGGTGGGGCGCCGGTTCGAACGCCACCGCGGTCTGGGCGGCGAAGCTCGGGATGAACCTGCAAAGTTCGACGCTGAAGAGCGACGAGACCGGAGAGGCCTTCCATATCCAGCAGGCCGCGCAGATCCGGGCCTACCGCGCCGCCTGGAAGGAGGCCGGCCACACCCGCGCGCCGCGGGTCTCGGTGAGCCGCAGCATCTTCGCACTGGTCGACGATCGCGACCGCGCCTATTTCGGCAACGCCCAGGAGGAAGACCAGATCGGCTTCATCGACGAGCGGACCCGCGCGATCTTCGGCCGCGGCTACGCGGCCGAGCCGGACAAGCTGATCGAGCAACTCAAGACGGACGAGGCGATCGCGGAGGCCGACACCTTGCTGCTGACCGTCCCTAATCAACTCGGCGTCGCCTATAACGCGCATGTGATCGAAAGCATTTTGACTCACGTCGCGCCCGCCATGGGATGGCGCTGATCGCCACCGGAGGATGATGCAACCTCGGCCATTGCCGGTCGCTCGCGGGTTCCAGCGGAACTCCGTTCTCAAACGCGGAGAACTACGGAAACATAACTGCGTGTTGTGAGAAGAACAGGTCGAGTACAGTGCGTCCGGCGCGCACGTTGCGTGAACAGACCGCCGTAATAGCACGGGATCATCGCGCGAGACCCGTTTGTGGGTTGCCCAGGTTGATCTGGAATCAACGCGCTCGCGGATGCGAGCTGAAGAGGGTCATCGCGCGGGCTTGGAAGGACGCACAGGTCTCGGCGCATAAAAAGGGTTAACCAGGCAGGTTGCCGGATTCCCCACGGCGCTGGCCTGGCACTGCCTCATCGACGCGAAGATGCAATCCATTCGTTCGCCGATCAGTTCACCGTACACATGCATGCAGACCGGATAACGGGGATCATACATTTGCGCCGATGCCGGCTTCGTCATGCAAAGCGCGCCCAGCGCGAACAGCAGCGCTCCAAGCAACCTCACGTCAAGTCTCCCGCTATGGCACCAAAATGTATTGTCTCGCCGACAGGACCGTCGCGCACAAGCCTTGGGACTGACCTTGGGGCTGGAGCGGGCGAAGGGAATCGAACCCTCGTATGCAGCTTGGGAAAACGATTTTTAGACCTTTACCCGCCCTATTCACAACACAATAACACATTGAAAGTACGATACTTTCTGCTATTCTAAGGGGTGAACAATATTGCGTTTTAAGCGCCTCTCCCGTAGCTGTGTTTGTACGATCGTTGTACGGGGTTTCCAATGCCAGAAAAGAGCTATTATGAGCGCGAGGTGAAATCCCTCACCGACTCCGACGTTCAAAGCGCTTTGTCCTACAGCACAAGCAAAGCTGTTGTCGGAAAGGTCGCGGAGTGGCGAGACCGCAAGACAGTAGGTCTGACGGTCAGGATTACCCCTGGCAAAGCTGTTTGGTATGTGCGCCGTCGCGAGCTAACACTCCGCCTTGGGTTAGTGGCATCGAACTGGGGTTTCGACCAGGAGACAGCTGACGGCAAGCTTGACCTCGATACGGCAAGGTATATTGCCAATCAGATACGTCTGGCCGCGGGACGAAAGCGCAGCCTGCGAGAGTTTGCCGACACCTTGGTGCGGCTATCGACCGGCAGCAAATACAGAGATCCAATCGGGCACGCCGAAATTGCAGACACATATGCCGACGAGACCTCGCTGATTGCGTACCGTAAGCGCATTGGCGACACGGGCGTTACCTGGACTTGGAAGGCGCTTACTCAAAAATTTCTTGAGTACCAAAAGCCCAAGCTCAAAGCGAAGTACCGCGAACAATACGAGCATTACCTGACGTTGGCGGAATTTGCGTCGCTCAACGACAAATTGGTTAGGGAGATTCGGCTCCGAGATCTCGAACTTGTACGCGATCGGATCAATTTGAATCACGCGCCTTCAGCGGTCCATCGTGCCTTGACCCAGTCAAAGCGAATGCTCACGTGGGCCTGGAAATTCCACGCCACTGCATCCGGATTGGACGAGGTGCAAGCGGAATGGTGGACCCGATGGTCATTCGAGTACAAAACGGAGGAGCGCACGCACACCCCGACCATCAGCGAGATCGCGCGTGTCTTGATCCTAGCAGATGAGTACAGGCATTTAGCAGACGACGAGCACGATACGTATCCAGGTACATTGGGCGCACTATGGGGCGTGGCACTGACCGCGCAAAGAACAGGTGCCTTTCTTCAGTTGCGCCTTGATCGCCTCTTCGATACTGCGAAGACGTACCGCAAGCTGCGTGGATGGAAGATCGCGAACTGGACTTGCGAAGAGATGAAAGGTGGCCGGGACGGCGGCCGCCCGCATTCGCTCCCTATACCTCCAGAGGCATTGAAAGTGCTGCAGAGCTATCACAAGGAAGCTGGCGGGAATTCGCCATGGATGTTTCCGGGAAACGACCCGAAGAGACAGATTACGCCGGCCGCGCTCAATCTACTCATGTATAGGCTTCAAGGACGCGTCTACGACCACACCGTCCGACAGAAGCCCGCTCGTAAAGGGAAGCCAGGACCCAAGCCCAAACCAAAGAAAACGCGTCCCGACCTTTTCAAGGAATACGGCGTACGGCCCTTTACACTTCACGACATTAGAAGAGCGATGGCAACGTTCCTTGAAGACAACAGATTGGGAGGGGCCGCCACCGCCATCTTGGGGCACAAGATGACCTACTCTAACATCAATGAACGTGAACGATTGGCGCCCGTAACCGAGCAACACTATAGCCAATCCCAAAAAATCGATCTGAAGTCCGAAGGCATGGCACTTTGGGTCAAAACGCTTCTCGCGGCTTATGCAAAAGAACGGCGGAAGTTTCACGACCTTCGGTCGACCACGCTTGCAGCCTGATTCCGAATCCTGACTGTACCGAGGAAGTGATTGTTGGAAAAGTCAGCGTGATGAGACTGTCGACTGAAGCGCGCGAAGCCTGCAAGGTGGCGTTCCGTCGTCTCAATCTTGGCTACTGAAGCCGAGAAGGCTAAGCGCCGTAGAACGCGCTGGACCTTCTGGTTTGGCAGAGGGCCAAAAAACTTCTTACGAAGTCGAGGTCGACCCCAAGCGTGGCAAGGGCAGCGCAGAAAAACTGCGGGTCTGATCGCGTCCGCCGGTGATAGATCTCCGGCAACAATTGCTATGACGAACAGGCAGTGTTCTTTTCAGAGATGACACAGCGAATTAGGGGTCGCGGTAGGGACACGGATTTCTCCGTGCCCCCCGCCCAGATCCGTACGTGCGGAACTACCGCATACGGCTCCTGCCTTGGGTCATGACGTATACCTTGGGTTGGGATGCGGATGACATGCGCGGACTTTCGGGATGTATCGCCCAATGAATCGTCGGAACCTTTCCCAGGTCATGCGAGAGCGCTGGCTGCGTCGACGAAGCGAGCGCAGCCAGGCCCGGCAGACCTCGGCGCGGAACATGCCGAGCCGCTTCAGGTTCCCCGGGATCGCGTGGTAGTTCAGGTATCCCTGCATCACGCGACGGAGCCAAACGCCGGTCTCACCGATAGGCGCATGGCGACGTTTCATCAGGTCGTGTCGTATCGCACTCAGCGTCGCCCGCAAGCGAGAGGCGATGGTCACGCGCCGGATTGTGAAGTGCGGGTTTATCCGGGTCACCGCGCAGATGTGCGTGAACCCGAGGAAGTCGAACGTTTCCGGGCGGCGTTGCCCCCGGCGTGCGCGGCGCTCGGCCGCGTACCGTCCAAATTCCAATACCCGCGTCTTCTCCTCATTCAGCGACAAACCGAACTTCGCCATCCGCTCACGCAGTGCGTCGAGAAAGTGCAGGGCCTCGGACTTTGTTTCGAAGCCCATGACACTGTCGTCCGCATAGCGGACGACGATGACATCCCCTTTTGCCGACTTACTTCGCCACTGATGAGTCCAGAGGTCGAAGACGTAGTGCAAGTAAATATTAGCAAGAAGCGGTGAGATCACTGCTCCTTGCGGAGTACCTACTCGCGCTACGGACTTCAATCCACCTTCGACAACGCCAGCGGTTAACCACTTGCGTATCAGTCGTAAGAGCCGGCGGTCTGCGATCCTGTGCTCGAGGAATTGCATCATCCACTCGTGATCGATCGTATCGAAGAACGAACGGATGTCAGCGTCGAGCACCCAGTTCACTCTTTTCTGATGAACGCCGATCCACAGTGCGTCCAGCGCTTGGTGCTGGTTCCGCCCCTCCCGGAATCCATAGGAAAAGCCGAGAAAGTCCACCTCGTAAATCGCATTCAAGACCGTCGTCACCGCGTGCTGGACGATTTTATCTTCCAACGCTGCGATTCCGAGCGCTCTCAGTTTGCCATTTATCTTGGGGATATACACTCGGCGAGACGGGAGTGCCCGATAGCGACCTGACTGGACCGCGTCCCAAAGCACTTCGATTCGCTCGTCGAGTCCTTCCTCGTAGTCACGCCATGTCACTCCGTCGACGCCGGATGCAGCGGAATGCTTCAGTCGCCTGAAGCTTTCCGTTAGCAGTTCGCGCGTCACATGGTGCATCAGCGCTGTGAACCGTGTCTTCCTATTCCGTCTTGCCAGTTCACGTATAACATCCAACCTCGTCGACGCGCTGGTCCGGCTCTGTGTCCGGGGCACGGGAGGATGTTTGCTATTGCCCTTGGCTGCCCGCCTTCCCTCCGGACCTTCCGCGAGCATCGGTGTGGACCCGTCGCTCTTGTTCAGATCGTTCATTGGTACTGTGCAGACATCCGACTTCTCGTCGACGGTGGTGCTGGGCTTACGGCATTCAGCCTTCCCCAGCCTGCCCGAAGGTTGTTCCCCCTCGGGCGACGACGAGATCTCCCAGTTCCTGTGCGAAGGATTTCCCCGCATGCTCAGGGTCTCCGACCGCGTGGAGCCGTTGGGTGGCTTGCGATAAACGCCGTCCAACGTGTTGCCTTCCGCATTGCATAACTGCGTCGGCGCTCCAGACTTTCGATTTCGCGGCTCAATGGCTGGCCTGCGGTTTCCCCTGTCAACGCTTCGAAGTCGCCCTCACGGACGCCTCCGCATGACTCGGGGTCAGGGTGGGTCGCTACTCCTTTCCTGTATCGAACTTTCATCGACTATCCTTCGCCAGTTTCACTGGCGCACTACGCATACGACGAAGACCGCGCGGCGGGCTCTATGATGGCGTTGCGTGAAGGTCAGGCGGCCTGCTGACCGGCGGCTTGGCGCAGGAGTTTCCATTCCCAGGGCAGCAATTCGTGCAGACGTGAGCGGGAAGATCCGCGATACGGGCGAGCACGTCGGCGAGCCAGGCCTTGGGATCGACGTCGTTGAGGCGACAGGTCGTGATCATCGCCAGCATGATGGCGGCACGATCGGCACCACGCTGGCTGCCGGCTGTGCTGGGACATAAAAGAGTGTCAAAGGACAAAAAGAGTGTCACGTTTTTTGGCGCTTGTGAGCCGTCGAATCACAACCTTAGATAGGCAAAATGCGTGGAATCGGCTGAAATCAGCCGTTTTTCATCGATCCTTTTGCACGCGGTCGTAGCCTCCCCTGAAGCACGGGGTGTAGCGTGCCGGCGCACCGCCTCAGGCCGCGCGCTGGCTGCGTCGCGAGGAGAGATCCGGACAAAGAACGAGTTTGCCCTCAAGACCGCCAGCCTCGAGGCGACGGTGAGCATCGGCGACCTCCTCGAACGAGATCCGCTCGGCGATCCGCGGCCGAATGGCGCCAGTTGCCAGAAGCCCGAGCAGTCGCTCCAAGTCCTCCTTGAACCAAGCCGGATGTCGAGCCCGCATGGAATTTACAGAGTAGAAGCGGGCTCGCTTGCCGCCGGGCAACAGTCTCCACAGGTAGAGGCGCGCGATTTCCATCAAAATTGGCAACATTCGACGCTGTGCCTGCACGCTCGCCGAAAAGCCGATGGCACAGAGCAGGCCACCCGGTTTGAGCGCCGCGTATGAGCGGCGGTAGCCGTCTTCGCCAACGCCGTCGACAATGACGTCGAACCCACCCGGCACAATCCGCGTGAAGTCCTCATGCTGGTAGTCGATTGCCGTTGCCCCAAGGTCTTCCACGAGCGTCATGTGCTCGCGGCGTACAGTGCCCCACAGATCGAGGCCGGTCTGTCTTCCAAGCACGAGCAGCGCCTGGCCGACCGCGCCAGCGGCACCGTGCACGAGCACACGTTGGCCCCGCCGGACCCTGGCCGCGCGGTGCAGAAGCTGGTGCGCAGTCGTCCAGCTCAGGATCAGCGCAGCCGCTTCAGCCGCGTCCACATCCACCGGCACGCGGGCCACGTCGCCCGCCCGAAGCGTACGATAGTCGGCATTTGATCCGACCACCGTCATGTCGGCCACGCGATCGCCAATCTGAAAGTCGTGTACGCCTTCGCCGAGCTGATCGATTGCCCCCACCACGTCGTAGCCCATTACGAACGGCGGCCGGAGGCGCATCGTTTGCGGATAGAGATGGCGCCTGATCAACACCTCGGTGTAGTTGAGACTCGACGCGAGTACGCGAACGCGCACCTCGCCCGAACCGACGGTCGGCAGAGGAGCGTCCACCACCTCTAATCTCCCGGGATCACCGAAGCGGCTGACCTGAACAACTCGGTTGCGCTGCTCCATCATGACCGATCTCCATGCACCGACATCCAGCGCGGAACGGTCAGGTTGCCGCTAGGCCGCATCAATGGAATTGATCCAGATCAAGCTTGAGGCTGTACTCCTTGGAATTCTCCCCTGGCCAAATGACCACGTTGCTTGGCGCGATCATTGCTCATCGGAGGGAAAAATGCCTGCAGTCATTATGCAGTTCGTTTCGCATCCAAGGCCCGGTAGTGATCTTGCAACTATCCCACCGCTGGCAAAGGACGGCGCGTCACTTTGGAGGAAACACGGGGCCGATGTCAGCTATTGGTCCGTTATCGGCGGCGAGATCGGAAACTATGCCTTCGTCGCCCGCTTCGATAGTGTAGAAACTTATGAGCGTACCTTGGCATCACTGGGTGCCGATCCGGCCTTCGTTGAATTTCAAGCCAAGCGGCTGAAGGCCGGGCAATCGATTGGGTGCGCTCCAATGTTGCCGTCCAGGTCGATCTCTGACGGAGCGCCTTCTCGCCCAAACGCGAGACCGTCCCTCGGGCGGTCTCTTGCTACGCGGTCGATGTCGGCTGTTGGCCCATCGCGACATACCGCGCTGCCGCGGGAACTTGGTCGCTATAGAAGCAAAGCGGACGTAATCGCCGGTCACATGACGCCGCCCGCGTTTATAGGTACACGGCCTAATTTCGGCAATATCGTTTGACTGTGGACGTCAACGATCCACTTCAAGACAGCCCACTGCATCTCACATGCTTTCAATTACCCATAATTGTCGCCCCGATCGCGGCCTCTAATTCGAGGTCGGTGAGTCGCGATAGTCCGCGCCAGATCACGATATTTCCTGGCGGTGGATCGTTGGTCCGTGCCAGGTATCCTCCGAGCCGCGCGATCTTGATGACGTAGTCGGAGATCGTGGTTCGTTGAGAGCGGTTGGCGTCCCAATCTTTCACCAAATGATCGAGAAGCTCGATTTCGGGATCCGTCAGCGCCGTTTGCGGCGGCACATTCGGCGTGGAGCGATTGAGCATCGTCATCCAGAAGACGCGCCAGCTCACAATGCAGAAGACCGCGATCAGATTGACCAAGCGCTCAGCGGTTCGCAATTTCGATTCCTCCGCTTTGCAGCCCGATTTGAGGATCTTATGGAAGACTGAAATGGACCCCGATTTTTGGACCACGTGCTTAGTTGGAAGGGGCTGCTTCGTTTGATAGACGGAGCGCATGATGACGACGAAGACGAGACGCAAGATCGACGCGGCACTGAAGGCAAAGATCGCGCTGGAAGCCATGCGGGAGCAGGCGACGGTGGCCGATCTGGCCCAGCGCTATGAGGTTCACCCGAACCAGATCTATGCCTGGAAGAAGCAACTGCTGGAACAGGCGGCCCGGGCCTTTGACGCGGGTGTCGGGCGGGAGAGTGAGGAGGCTCGCGAACGCGAGATCGAGAGGCTGCACGCCAAGATTGGACAACTGACAGTCGAGCGCGATTTTTTAGCGCGGCAGCGGAGGTCCGGAAGATGAGCACGCCGGACCGTCGAGGAATGCTCGATCGCGCCGACATGGCGCTGTCGATCCGCCGCCAATGCATGTTGCTTGGCATCGCGCGCTCTGGGGTCTACCGGCCGCCACGGCCGGCCAACGACAACGACCTTGCCCTGATGCGGCGCCTCGACAAGCTGTTCACCGCCTGGCCGTTCCTGGGCTCGCGGCGAATGACCGCGATGCTGAAGGCTGAGGGGCTTCAGGTCAATCGCAAGCGCGTGCAGCGGTTGATGCGCAAGATGGGCATCGCGGCGTTGGGACCAAGGCCGAACACGACGAGGCCGGCACCGGGCCACAAGATCTATCCCTATCTGTTGCGCAACATGACGATCGACCGGCCGAACCAGGTGTGGGCGGCCGACATCACGTATCGTGCGCCTCGCCCCACATTTGGGGAAGCGCGTATGACTGGAATGCAAAAGAGAAAGGAGGACTAAAAAAATGACTTGTCCCCTGCTGTGAGGGGACATGAGCCCAAGCGGCGGGTAGTCGAATTCGCGGATGGGCTGTTCAGCAGTTCGTCCGCGAATCTCTTCGCGTCAGCCTCACTCGGAAAGGTTCTGTTTCTCGAATGGGGTATCGATTTGGCCCTTCGACTGGTTGAAGGGAACGTACCAAGTGTGTTTTAGCCCTATCCTTTTCGTGCTCATCGGCCGACGATGACTCTGTGCCCCAACGCCTGTGATGCAGCCGGGTCAGCACAGTTTTTCAGTGACGATCATTACCTAGGGTGGTCATGCCTCCATCGGCAGTCAATTGCGAGTATTGGTAGTTGATCGTTTGCGGCAATTGTCGTCGATGGAGGGGCTTGACTATTTGGCAGGCCTTCGGAACCACCTAGCCCAGAAGGGGGCAAGAAGATCAGGTTACACCGGCAGACTTGACCACGCCCCGCGCCGCCGAAGCCTGGACAGGTTCAGGCCACGCCTGCTGATTTCTCAAGCTGAAAGTTGCCCACCAGGATGCGACGCAGCCTGCGGGAGCGAAGCAATGAGGTATCCGCAGTTTAACGCAGCCCCGATGCTTGGCTTGCTCGCGCCATGCGCGGCCCACGCTCAGGAACACACGCCCGAGCCGATCCTGCGGGTGACGCTCGATCCGCCGTGCGTCGTGGTGAGACAGGCTGCCACGCAGCGGATCGAGGTGCTGGCGCCGAACTACATGACGGCGCCGCCCAAGCTGCCAGACTTCCAACCGCGCAATGCCCTGACGCGCCAGCTGCGCAGCTCCAATGAGAGCGAAGAGCGCGACGGCCTCACTTATGGCGGCGTCCGGTTCGAATTCGCGATCCATCCGCAGGAGCCGGGCAGCTATGCGATCTCTGGCCTGACGATCGTCGCCATTTGTGCGGCCGATCCGCCGGCCACACGCGAGGCAACGCTCACGCTCCCGCGGATCGCATTTCAGACCTTCATCCCGCATGTGGCATCCGATCTGCAGCCCTTCCTCGCTGCAGGCAGTCTGTCGATCGCGCAGACCATCAATCGCTCGTCGGATCAGCTCGAGACCGGGAATGCCGTGACGCGAACCGTCACTATCGAGGACCGAGGGCATTCCGACGATGCTGTTGTCGCCGGCGAAATTTGCTGTCCTAGACGGGCTCAAGCTCTACCCCGCTCAATCGTCGCTTCAGACGTCGGTACGCAAAGAATCGACGTGACGCATTTCGATGCGGTGACCTGCATGTCGAGGCAAGCGCGACGTGTTCGCGCGCGACTGGCTGCAACGGTTCGAACCGGTCGCGCCACGCATGCGATCGAGGCATTGCGGCTCGCTGCCCACGATCCTGTACTCGACGCCGAGATCAGCGTGGTCGAGCGCGCGCTCTTCCGCGGCAGCCGTTCAAAGCGATTCTAGAGAAGGACAGCGGGGGCGCTTGCCGCCAGCGGCGAGAAGGGGCCTGGTGCAGATTAATGGCGGTGCCGTATGCCGGCATGACCACCGATGCGTTCGCAAGCTCAGTGCGCGGCTGGCTCGGACGGCTCAGTTGCGGTGCCAGTTTGGAGGCTACGACGGCAAGATCCAAAACTGCCTGCCGATCACCAAAGTCTGGAACTACACGGTTCGGCTCTACCGGGCGACGGTGGCAATTGCCCGAGGCAAAACCGGCGGACTGAATACGCAAGGAGGAGATGCGAAATGAAAGCGCTTATCTTCGAAGGTCCCGGTAAAAAGTCTCTCGCGCAGCGACCGAAACCGGCCATCCTGGAATCCGGAGACGCCATCGTGCGCATCGTGAAAACCGCGATCTGCGGCACTGATCTCCACATCCTCAAGGGCGATGTAACGACCTGTCAGCCCGGCCGAATCCTAGGCCATGAGGGCGTGGGCGTCGTTGACCAGGTCGGCGGTGGCGTGACCGCTTTCAAGGCGGGTGACCGCGTCCTCATCTCCTGCATATCGTCCTGCGGCAAATGCGACTTCTGCCGGAGAGGTATGTATTCGCACTGTCGCACCGGCGGGTGGATCCTCGGCAACAAGATCGACGGCACGCAGGCCGAATATGTCCGGGCGCCGCATGCCGACACCAGCCTCCACCATTTGCCTGATGGGGTCGATGAGGAAGCTCTCGTCATGGTCAGCGACATCCTTCCCACCGGATTCGAGTGCGGCGTGCTCAACGGCAAGATCTCGCCCGGCTCCGCCGTCGCCATCGTCGGTGCCGGCCCCGTCGGCTTGGCTACGCTGCTGACCGCACAATTCTACTCGCCTGCCGAGATCATCGTGATCGATGTCAATGACAAGCGCCTCGCCATTGCGCGCCAGTTTGGCGCGACACAGACGGTCAACAGCGCCGACGGCAAAGCAGTTGAGAAGGTTCGCGCGCTGACGGGGGGAGAGGGCGTGGATGCCGCCGTTGAGGCCGTCGGTGTACCGGCGACTTTCAAACTCTGCACCGACATCGTCTCGCCGGGCGGCGTCGTGGCAAACGCTGGCGTACACGGCGTCAAGGTCGATCTGCACCTGGAACGGCTCTGGTTCCAGAACATATCGATCACCACGCGGCTGGTGGACACCGTCTCGACGCCCATGCTGCTGAAGACGGTCGTTTCCCACCGCATCGAACCGAAGCTGCTGATTACACACCGCTTCAAGCTCGACGAAATCATGGACGCCTACGACATGTTCTCGCGTGCGGCAGAGACCGGGGCCTTGAAGGTGATCATCGAGACATAACGCAACGAGGAAGGCGGTGGTGTCGGCACGCGGAAGAGAGAGGTCCGACACAGCCCAGGACGAAAGTGTCTGAAGTTGCGACGAACGAAATCGAAGGGCATCGTCGCCGCGGCACAGGCGATAACAATTTACGAAAGGAGATGGTCGAGCAGCGCACAAGCCTCAGCACCTTGAGCTTTCAGCTGCTCCAGGCGTCAGGACGGCACCGTCAAGTTAACGAATTAGAGCGGCCGACGGGGTAGACGACGGGCCATGCCGACCACCCGGGACCCTCTTTATCGCCGCCACCGCTTCCCACCGGAAGTGATCAGCTATGCCGGTTGGTTGTATTTCAGGTTTCCCTTAAGCTTGCGCATGGTCGAGGAAATGCTGGCGGCGCGTGGCATTGGCGTGACCTATGAAACCGTGCGCCAGTGGGGACGGAAATTCGGCAAGGCGTTCTCCGATCGGATCCGCCAGCGCGCTCCCGCTCGCGCCACATGGCATCTGGACGAGGTCGTATCTCGATCGCGGGCGAACAACATTGGCTCTGGCGCGCGGTCGACCAGAATGGCTTCGTTCTCGACGTCTTGATCCAGCGCCGAAGAGATTCGCGCACTGCGCAATGAAGAAGCTCTTGAAATCCGCCGGCACGCCGCCCCGCGTGATGATCACGGACAAGCTGCGTTCGTACGGCGCTGCGAGAGCGAAGATGGGCTTTCACGTCGAACATAGCCAGCACAAAGCTCTCAACGATCGGGCGGAGAATTCTCATCAGCCGACGCGGCTGACGCGAGCGGATCATGAAGCGTTTCAAATCGTCCCATCAGGCTCAACGGTTTCTGTCAGTTCACAATCAGGTCGAACCTTTTCCACTTCCCTATCCCGGAGCCGTCACGGCCGACTTCCGTCGCGCTTCGCGCGAGCGAGCCTTTGCGACTTGGCGCGAGATCTCCACGACAAGCGCTATCGCCGAATCTCGAACCTTTGAGTCGCGCCTCCTTCAGCTCGGCGGTCGATTAAGTTGACGATGCCTTTCGAAGTGTCTTTCGAGCTCTACAACCGCCCGGCGCTCCCACTCCTCAGCCTGCGTAAGCAGAGAGCAGCGCAGTACCGGTCGAAATGCCGCGGTCTGGCGACATATCGAAGCTATTGCACGGTAGCGGCGCACATTTTCCATAACGGCCAGCCCGGTCATGTCTGGATCTTCCCTTTCTGTCCCGGCCGCGAACTTGCGGCAAAACTGTTTTCGATCCGTCGCCGCATTTGTATCCTCCCGCCGCAGATAGCTCTCGTACCGCAGCTTCTCTGCCGAGGTGAGCAGCTCTGGGGTGATTGTTGGCGAACCGATCGCGCTGCGGATTGCGTGCATGGACTTGCGCACCGCGTCGAGGAAGGCGCGCGCCGGCGTTCTCCATCAGGTGCCAACGATCGGCGACCTGAACCGCATCGGGTAGTGCCTTGGCAACCGCCTCACCATAACCGCCACCGCGATCGCGTGACACGACCTTGATCCCAGGATGTTCAGCGAGCCAAGCTCGAACTGTCGCGACCTCGCGATCTGGCAACAACGTCACAATCCGTCGTCGCTCGAGATCGCAGACAATCGTTCCGTAGCGGCGATTGCGTCGAAAAGCCCAATCATCAATGCCGACAACCGTCAGCGGATCCGTTCGAAGCGCCGTCCGCCGTCGCACAACCCGAAGCAACGTATCGTTGCTGGCCGGCAGCATCAGTCCTTTGGCAAAGCTCGCTGCAGGTCTGCCGCCCAGTACCAGCCCCCAGATGGTGGACGATGCAATCCAGCCGTGCGGTCCGGCGCGACCGGGACGGGAGAACATCGTCCCGGAACCGTTCAGCGAAAATCCGCCGCCGACAATGAGGCACCTCGCAAACGAACCTCCGCGTGATCACGCGGAGGCGTATTTCCTTGCCAGCACAAGGCAAATCCGGAGCCTGTCGGTCGTATCGGCTATGGATTCGGCTTGATCTCGCCCCGCATAATGGGCATTCGGCCACGCCGCTTTCCGCTCGGACGGCTATAAAAATCGAGTCAGATGAATCACTTACGCTCTCGATAGCTAACCCATTCGGCACAAGCGACGAAATTCGAATGCCGGCTCGCATGGTCCTGAGTCCCCCATTGGAGAACCGCAAGCTCGGCAGAGAACATCATCAGATCTGAGTCAGACCCGAACATTGACCCCGCACGCGCGAAGTCAATCAAGCACTTGGGACGCCGATCGGCGTCCGGACCCCACGCCGATTCACAGCGTCGTCTGGCGCGAAACGAGGCTCGTCGACCGGGTACGCGACTGGGCGCCGTCCTCGTTTCATCGTCACGTGGAGAGCTCGGCAACTATCCAGCGGATTGGCGGACTCCCCTCATTTTTGGTGGGTCGCTTGTCCCGTTCAATTGCCCTACGGTTGTCCAATCACTGGCCTGTTGATTGGCGAGGCTTCCATGCACGTGACCATGTTGCGGCAACACGTTGTCGGCCTGATCTGTGCTATGGCCGTTGGAATATCGCCGCTCGCTGCCCAGCCTTCGGCATTGCGCAGTTATAATGCGCCGATCGGCGAGAGCTCGGTCTCCGGCATTTCATCCGGCGCCTTCATGGCAATCCAGTTCGGCACAGCCTGGTCTTCGATCATCAAGGGAGTCGGTGCGGTCGCTGGCGGCCCCTATTGGTGCGCGGAGGCGAACTACTGGTACGATGTCATCACCGGGTATTGGGGGCCGATCTGGCGGGCGACGGGTCAATGCATGAAAGGGCCTGCGTCGGACCTGAACATCAAGCACTTCACGAATCAAGCTGATGCGAAGGCGTCAGCCGGCGAGATCGATCCACTTAGCAATCTTGCCAGGCAGAAAATCTACCTCTTTCACGGCTACAACGACGCGGTCGTCTATAAAGCCGCGCCCGATGCGGCTGCCGAGTTCTATCGCCACTATTTGGGCGATGGCAAGCGCGGCAATCTCTTCTATCAGACCGTGCTTGGCGCGGGCCATTCTTTCGTCGTGACGAAACAGAACGACGCGGGACTGAACGACTGCAGCGCCAACAAGGAACCGTATATCGACCAATGCGGCTACGATCAGGCCGGAATCATTCTGCAGCACATCTATGGCCGACTGAACCCACTCAATCGCGGGCAACTCGCGGGTACACTCAAGAGCTTCGATCAGTCACTCTATACTAGGCCGTATACACCCGACGAGCTGAGCCTGGGCGATAAAGGCTATGCTTTTGTACCTCAGGACTGCGAGCAGGGCGCTCCATGCCGCGTTCACGTGGCGCTGCATGGATGCAAGCAGGATGTCGATCAAATCGGGCCCAAGTTTGTCGACTATGCCGGCTACAATGCGTGGGCGGATACGAACAGTTTTATCATTCTCTATCCTCAAACCAAGCCCCACTCATATTGGCCGACCAATCCGGATGCCTGCTGGGACTGGTGGAGCTACGTCAATCACACCGATGACTATGTCACCAAGTCCGGACCGCAAATCAAGGCGATCAAGGCCATGCTAGACGCGCTCACCGGGGGGAACGCGACGCCCAACGCGACGCTCGTCAGTGAAAACGATCAATCGGCGTCAGCACCTCAAGGGCTCACGGCGAACGATGCTTCGGATAGCAGCGTTGATCTTGTCTGGTTTCCGGTATCGGGAGCAACGACTTACAAGGTCCAGCGTGCAGGCGCCGATCGTGCGTTTCAGACGGTTGGCGAGGTAGCAGGCGCAAGCTTCGGTGACTCCGGCCTGACGCCGCAAACAGCCTTCCGCTGGCGCGTATCTGCCATGCTCAATGGAACGGAGGGCCCCGCCTCCGAGGAAGTGATCGCTACTACGCGATCGAGGCCTCCCCCTTGCAACGATCCCGGGTCCTGCCCGATAGGCAGGTAGGCGAAGGAGCAATGTATCTTTGCATCAGCTTCATTCATCTGCCGAGCGCGAGGATCATGGATGAGGCGAACATCCTCTCTCTCGGCCCAGGTGGCCGATTAGTGCGTCTGATTCAGTCTCCCTCGCGACAGATTCCGGCACTGCCACGTCCTTGTCTGTGCTGAACGAGGTGGCCCCGGAAACAGTTCGCTATCCAGCCAGATATTTGTCAGTGCGCGTGCTCAGCTCGCCGCAACGCTAACAGGTGCCACGCTGGATGCGCTCAGAAACGAAATCGAACTCGCCGAGCAGCAATCTGCACGATGGTCGTCCCCGACCGCAGCTCCCGACGACAGCGTCCATCGGCACCGCGTTCATGTCCGTAACACGGCGCGAGATCATTCTTCCATTGGAGCGATATCCCATGGATCGGGCGCGCCAGGCCGGATGGCATATGCGCGGCAAGACAGCAGCATCTCCTTTCGTGTCGTTGGTTGAGAATCCCTCAAAACTGGTCGTTTCGCGCGCCCCCTGGGCGCGAGCGATCGCCAACAATACGAACACCCTGCACACCTAGTCGGCTGTGAACAAGCCTGTAAGCGATTGAGGGGGATTCTGTTTTTGGGATTTGATGGCGTTTGAGATTGCAGGGATTTGAGGCTTGATGGCCGCAAACCTTGCAAATTCGTTTTGTGGATTCCTCTCTGCTGTGAACCGTGCTTCTGTGGTGCATCGGAGGGACGATGCGGCCGAAGAAGCACAAGACGACGGGATCGAACGATCTGTTCCGGGCACGGCTGGACCAGATCATCAACATGAAGCACGAGCTCGTTCTGCTTGCCGGCAAGATCGACTGGGACTGGATCGACGGCGAGATCGCGCCGCTCTACAGCGAGAGCGGCAGGCCTGGGATCGAGACCCGCTTCATGATCGGGCTGCTGTTGCTGAAGCACATTTACGGGCTGTCCGATGAGGGGGTGTGCGAACGCTGGGTCCACGATCCGTACTTCCAGCTCTTCACCGGCGAAGAGTTTTTCCAGCACGTTTTCCCGCACGAGCGCTCGGACCTGAGCCATTGGCGCAAGCGGCTCGGCGACAAGCTGGAGCGGTTGTTGGCCGAGAGCCTTCGGGTGGCGCACGAGGCCGGTGCGTTACGCAGCCAGGACCTCAAGCGGGTCACGATCGACACCACAGTGCAACCGAAGGCCATCAGCTTCCCGACCGACGCCAAACTGCTGCATGCAGCGATCTGGGGGCTGAACCGTCTGGCGAGGAAGCACGGGGTCAGGCTGCGGCAATCCTATTGTCGCGTGGCAAAAAGCGCGGCGATGATGGCGGGCCGTTACGCTCACGCCAAACGGTTCAACCGGCATCAGCGGCAGCTGCGTATCCTGCGCAGCCGGCTGGGTCGGATCATCCGCGACATTCGTCGCAAGATCGAAGGTCAGGCGACGCTGGAGGAGCGTTCGCCCTTCCGCTTGGTCGGGCCACGCAGATCCGATCGCAGCAGCAGCGCCAGCGCGGCTTCAAGCTCTATTCCTTCCATGCCCCGGAGGTGGAATGCATCGGCAAGGGCAAGGCCGCCGCACCTTACGAGTTCGGCGTGAAGGCCTCCATCGTTACCAACAATCGCCGCGCCCCCGGCGGCCTGTTCGTGCTGCATGCCAGGTCGCTGCCCGACAACCCTTACGACGGTCACACGTTGCGGGACGTTATGGACCGCACCGAGACACTCACCGGCTGCGCGATCGAGCGGGCCTATGTCGACAAGGGCTACCGCGGCCACGACGCGCAAAATCCCCGCCGCGTCTTCATCTCCGGCCAGAAGCGCGGTGTCTTCGGCGCCATCAAGCGCGAGCGCCGCTCCGCCATCGAGCCCATCATCGGACACCTCAAGGCTGAAGGACACCTCGGCCGGTGCTACCTCAAGGGCCGCGCCGGCGATGCCGCCAACGTCGTCCTCTCAGCCGTCGGCCACAACTTCCGTCGCATCCTCGCCTGGTTCAGAGAACTTTTGCGCCTATTGTTGGTCTCGCTCTGGCACACGCTCAACTGCCCAGCTCAGCTCAATCCGGCTTCTTAACGGTCGACCACCTACCTACACCGTAAGCGGCAAGCTGATCTTTCAATTACCCATAATTGTTGCCTCGATTGCGGCTCCAAGTTCGATGTCGGTCAGCCGCGATAGTCCGCGCCAGATCACGGTATTTCCTGGAGGCGGATCGTTGGCTCGGGCCAGGTATCCTCCGAGCCGCGCGATCTTGACGACATAGTGCGAGAGCGTGCTTCGTCGAGAGCAATCGCCACCCTTGTCTTTCACCAAATGATCAAGAAGCCTGATTTCGGGATCCGTCAGTGCCGTTTGCGGTACGACATTCGGTGAAGAGCGATTGAGCATCGTCATCCAGAAGACGCGCCAACTCACAATGCAGAAGACCGCGACCAGATTGACCAGACGCTCAGCAGTTCGCAATTTTGAGTCCTCTGCTTTGCAGCCAAATTTGAGGATCTTATGGAAGACTTCGATCTTCCACCTCAACGCGTACCATTCGATCTTCTTGATGGCGTCCTTGCGCGATCGGACCGGGAGATCGGTGAGGAGCTTCCACTCGATTTTCTTCGCCGCTTCGGCCTTCCCCGCTCTAGAGCATGGATCACGGTCAGAGTGAGTGCGGGATATTTCGTCTGTTTGCCGATCGGCGGCAGGACGCGTATCTTGCGGTACCTGATCTCAAGAACGGCGTCGTCGGGATCGCCTTTGTCGTCCTTGACCTTGATCCGATGCAGACCCTTGATCGTAACCTCGTCCATTTCGTCGGCAATTGTATGATTGCCGTCCCCGGCAAGCCGATCAACACAGGTTCGCACCAAAAAATGCGTTCCAACCTCCTCGGCCAGGCAAAACAGCTCATAGATGTCACTCTCGCGATCACCAATATGAACGCATCGTTCAGGGGCAGCGAGAAGGTCGGTCGATTACCGTAAATTCTCGAGCCAGCGGATGCTCTCCTTCTGCTCGATCGGCACTCGTGTCGGATTGATCTTTCGCTTCAGCGCCGTCGTCCCCTTGAACTTCTTGCGGGTCCAGAACTTGATTGCCGACAGTCCGAGCGGAAGCCCCTCGGTCGTTACGGCGAGACTCGAATGCATCAGGATGCCGCACTGTGTGCGTCCTGCCGTCTTGCCCGTAAAGCCGATCAGGTCCGGCTTCTCGCGCTTGAAGCTGAATTCCGTCGTGTCATGGAGGACGAGGAGCGGTCCCTCCGTCGCCGCTACGCGCCCGCGCGTCGCCTCGAAATGACCGCAAAGAATATCCGCCTCGTTGACCCGTTCGTTGGAGAGGAAGCGATAGGCGGCCTTCGTGTTGGCCCAATCCTGACAAACCAGCGGGATGCTTTGACCCATGTCGCTCCCGATTTGTGCGAGCAATTTGCAGAACCGGCGACCAAGCCGCTCATCCTTAAACTCGCATCCCGCAACTTCCCGATCAACCCACGTCTCGATACCAGTCGTCAATCGCTGAGCACGCGCCCCCGCGCGTTCCTTCACCAAGCCCATCGAGCACCCCGCGCTTCCGAATCAGGTGCTCAGCAAGGAATCACAACAGATTCTACCGATTCAAGATTTCGTCCGCGGCGCCTCGCTCAAATCCGACGTCAAATGTGGGTAATTGAAAGTCTCACATGTCGGTTACGTCGCGCTGTATTTGCCCATTCAAAACCGCCTTGGACATGCGACCTGCCCTACCTGCTCACGACGTCAGCGCGATCCTGAGCATCCGCGCGAGATCGGCGCTGACGTAAGGCTTCGGCAAGAGCAGCACGCCGGGGTCGAGCCGGCCATGATGGACGAGCGCGTTCTCGGTATAACCGGAGGTGTAGAGTACCTTGAGCGCGGGGCGCCGCTTGAGCGCTTCGGTCGCCAACTGACGGCCGTTCATCCCTCCCGAGAGCATCACGTCGGTGAACAGGAGATCAATGCGTTCGCCCCGGTCAATGATGGCCAGCGCCTCGGCGGCATCGCGGGCGGCCAGCGTGTGATAGCCGAATCGGCTGATCTGCGTCACGACATATTCGCGGACCAGCACGTCGTCCTCGACCAGCAGGATGGATTCGTCGCCTCCTTCGCTTCCCGACACGCCGGCATCAACGGCCGGCGCCTGCGGGGGCCCCGCGGCCTGCGGCAGATAGAGCTTCACAGACGTGCCGTAGCCCTGTTCGCTATAAATCTTGATATGGCCATCCGACTGCTTGACGAAGCCGTAGACCATGCTCAAGCCTAGCCCGGATCCCTTCCCCGCGTCCTTGGTCGTGAAGAACGGCTCAAACACCTTGTCGAGTATGTTGCCGGGCATTCCGACTCCCGTGTCGCTCACGGCAATCATGACATATTGACCCGGTCTGACCTCTGCATTGAGGCGCGCATAATTCTCGTCGAGCACAGCATTCCTGGTTTCCAACGTCAGCTTGCCGCCGGCGGGCATGGCGTCGCGCGCATTCAGGGCGAGGTTGAGGATCGCCGTCGAGAGCTGGCTGGGATCGATCAGGGCCGGTGCGAGATCGTGCGCCAGCATCGATTCGATTTCGATGTCTTCGCCCAGCGTTGGACGCAGCAGACGCGCAGCATCGACCACCAGCTCGTTGACGTCGGTCGAGCGTGGCTGCAGTGGTTGCCGGCGGCTGAAGGCCAACAAATGCTTGGTCAGGTCGGCTCCCCTTGCGGCTGCAGAGTTGATCAGATCGGCAATCCGGGCGAGATGTGGGCGATCTTTGACTGCATCGCCGAGAATTTCGATTGTTCCGGTGATTACGGTCAGGATGTTGTTGAAGTCGTGCGCGACGCCGCCGGTGAGCTGGCCGATAGCCTCCATCTTCTGCGCTTGCCGGATCTGGGCCTCGTGGGCCTCGATCTCCTGAAAGCGCTTCACCATGGCCTCGGCCTTGCGGCGCTGCTTCGCCTCCTCCTCAAGCGCCGCATAGGCTTCAGTTAGTTGGATACGCGTCGGCAGTACCAAAATCCGCGGCAGCATCAGCAGCAGCGCCAGCATGATTGCAAGCGAGACCGGCGCAAGCAAGACCTTGGTAACGGTTTCAATTTCGTAAGCCGGCGCCCACATTGTGAGGATCGAAAGCAGGCGGGCCAGTCCGCAGAGTGCGGCGAAGATAGCGAATGCCAAGAGCACACCCCCGAACATCACTTGACGCCGCCGCCGCCACACGAAGAATGCAAGCACAAAGGCGGTCGTAAAGAAGGCGCCAGCGACAAAAGCGTCGGAAACGACGCTCAGCCAGATCGACTCCTGCTGCCACGGAAGGCATGCGTCATGGGGGATAATTGTCGACATGTACGGAAGAACTCCAGGAAAAAAGCTCAAAAAGCGCGCAGTGGCGATCCGACCCGTCGATCAAATCATGATCGACGTGGTACGAATGGAAGGCAATCGCCGAGGTGATCGTCGCGACGTCGACGTCGCGTGCTTCCCGATTAGATGATCCCAGGAATTTGTCCACCCACCGGCATTCCTGGACATGCGCGCAGTCGTCGCGGTCGCTGAACGCGTCCAAATCGGCGCACAGCGAGAGCTGTCCTTTGCCGACAACCTGCATCGCAGCGCCCTTCGGAACCAGCGGCGCACAGGAGCGGCACATCATAGAATACGAAATCGAGTGCGGTGTTGAACAGCTGCCAGGAGCGCACCGCTGCTCGACCGGCCACATCGGCAGCTCAAAAGCCGCAAGTGAGAGCCCGGAGATGTCGGCCCGTTCTGCTCAGTCATTGCAGCTCCTTCACTCATGCGGCCTGCATGATTGACGGACCGGGCTGACCGCTTCAATGACGCCCGTTGGCGACGCCACCTGCTCCGTCCGGAATCGGCCCCCGAACGTTCTGCATCATTCCCCGATCCTCGCGATCGAGGATGTGACAGTGAAAGACGAAATCGCCGATGTGTCGGCGGTAACGCGATCGAGTGATGATCGTATACCCGCCCTTGATGAACAACGTGTCGCACCATTCGCCCCTTCAGGGTGGCATATTGCGGATCGTCCGGTCCGCTATCGACGCTTACGTTCACGTTGAGGGATTGCGGACCGCCACGATTTTGAACGGATTGACGTAGATTTGGAAGGGATGGCCGGGCGTACCACCTGTCGGGGTCCACTCGTCCGCCGATCCGAGCGTCAGAATGCGAGGCCGCCCCTTGGGATCGTACAGGACGCCCTTGACCTGGAAGCCTGCCGCTCCGATTCTGAGGTCCGCCGTCTGCTGTCCCTTGATCTCGCCATCGGTGATGTCCGGATGCGGAGCGAACGACGTGAGGCGGAGATGGTTCAACAGCTCGTCGCGGACCTTCTGACGCACGACTGTCGAGACCAAGCATCTCCTGCACCTTCGCGGCAAGCCCATCGTGACCGATGACCAGCCGGACTTGTCCTCCTTGGCGCCTTCACAGATGCCAAGGATCTCCCGGAACCCCTCGGCATTGACCGCCGAGACCCCAGCAGCGACACGTTGCGAACCTCACCGGCCCAGCTGCGCTTCATCACGATGCCATCGAGGTAGAGATACGGATGCTCGCCTTCAATCCTGCGATTGCGCCACGCCTCGATCTTGGCATAGATTTTCTTGTTCAGGTTCGCCCCTGTGCTCGGGCTGACCCGAGTGCCCCACAGCGCCTCGGTGATATCTTCAACCCGGCGAACCGAAATTCCGGCCAGATACATCTCGATCAGCGCTTCCTCTACCGAGCTCTCCCGCCGCCGGTAGCGCTCGATAATCGCCGTCTCGAAGGTTTGCCGCCGCAGCTTCGGGACCTTCAGATTGACGTCACCCGCCTTGGTGTGCAGCGTTCGCTCGTAGCTGCCTGCCCGCGTGTCCTGCCGGGCCTGGCAGCGCTCATAACGCCCAGCACCGCACAACTGGTCCGCTTCGGCCTCCAGCATGGCGTTCAGCGTCTCTTCCACCGTCCCGCGCACAATCTCGCCCAGATGATCCCGAATCCGGGCCTCATCAATCTGGATCACCTGATCCATGGCATTCCCATCGTTCATTCAAAGCTCCTTCATTCTAGAAGAAGCCGTCAGTCCTGAAAGAGCGAAAGATTCTGTACGTTATCCGCCCTCGACTGCCACGCTGTCCTCAAGGTCTTGCGCGGGATTCCCCCGGTGTAGGCAAATCGAGTCTGGCTCTTTGGAGTGGGCACGTCGCACGACACATCGCACCTGGGTCGAAAGGAGCTATCGCTAAATTTTGGTGACGGCCTGGCCGGTCAGGCGGCGGCGGTTGTGGGCTGACGGTCAGTCGGTTTGGCGATGACCTCGATCCCATCGTTGAATGTCACACCGAGAACGAGTTTTGGCAACTGGTTGTGGCCATCGAGACGACGCCAGCTTTTCTGCGCGGCCTCAAGCAGTTTGAAGACCATCGCGAGCGCCGTCCTGTTGGACAGGCAACCGTTCGATCGGATCGTGCGGTGGCGCACGGTAGCGAAGGTGCTTTCAATGGGATTGGTCGTCCGCAGGTGTTTCCAGTGCTCGGCCGGGAAGTCGTAGAACGCCAGCAGGGTGTCCCGATCCTTGCTCAGGCAGTCGGCCGCCTTCTCGTATTTGGGCGTGTAGCTCTCGATGAAGGCGTCGAACGCCAGCTCGGCGGCGGCCTTGGTTTCGGCCATCCAGATCTCCTGCAACGCGCGTTTGGCCTTCGGCTGCTGGCTCTTCGGCAACTTGGCGAGCACATTCGCGGTCTTGTGCACCCAGCAGCGCTGCTCGCGCGTTTTCGGCCAGACCTCACCGGCGGCCTTCCAGAACCCGAGCGCGCCATCGGCGATGGCGAGCCGCGGTGGCACGTCGAGCCCGCGCCGCTTAAGGTCGAGCAGCAGATCGCGCCAGTCGTGCGCGCTCTCGCGGGTGCCATCGGTAAAGCCGACCAGTTCCTTGCGGCCTTCCGGCGTCGCGCCGATCAGCACCAGGATGCACTGCTTTTCGTCTTCGAGGCGTGCTTGGAGATGGATGCCATCGGCCCAGATGTAGACGTAGCGCTTGGCCGACAGATCGCGCCTCTGCCACGCGGTGTGTTCGTCGAGCCAACCGTCCTTCAGACGGCCGATGGCCGATGCCGACAACCCGGCAGCATCCTTGCCGAGCAGCGCCGCCAGAGCCTCGGAGAAGTCGCCGGTGGAGATCCCCTTCAGGTAAAGGATCGGCAGCAGCGTCTCGATCGATTTCGAGCGGCGCATGTAGGGCGGCAGGATCGACGGAGAGAACCGGATGCGGTCGGGGTCGGTAGCGTCCGCCTCGCGATCGCGTACACGCGGCTGGCGGACCGCGACCGGACCGATACCGGTCATCACCTCACGTTCCGGCAGATGACCGTGGCGCACGACGCGTTGGTGGCCGTCCGCGGTCTTCAAATCGGCATGCTTGCCGAGAAAGTCCGCGACCTCGGCCTCGACCGCCTGGGCCAACAGAGCACGCGCCCCATTGCGCAAGATTTCGGTGAGTTGATCGTCGACGTTTCCTGGCTGAATCAGCTTGATGATGTTATCTTTGGACACGGCATATCGCTCCTTCGGTGGAGAAGTGGAGGCTTCAAGCACCCCCACGATATGCCGCCTTTCCGATTCCCGCCGTCACCAACTTTCAGCGATAGCTCGTCGAAAGCTCGCCTTCGAACTCCGGCACGAGCTCAAAGCCGCAGCTATAGGTAGTCTGACGGATTCGACGAACATCCGCGCCCGCTAAGTACGTCGACGACAACGATCTCGAGAGGAGCTGAAATATCTCAGAGCGGAGATCTACCGGCGCGACATCCAGATCGCGCACCATGCCGTCACCTACGCGGTCGGTATTCCCGTGGGGTCCCGCGAGCCGGGCAAGCCCGAGCACGTCAGGTGCCGCCGCCAAGGAGATCTGCGCCGCCAGGCTTTATCATCGTCGCCCTAGATCCATGCTGCTCGAACGCAATCATTTGCTTAGCGCACGGCGCTCGCAAGCAAGCGCCGTGCCCAGCCGATCTGACCTTCCCCTTCCACGAGGTCCCAGTTATTGAGCCGTAAATACACGTTGGCGACCACATCGGACTTCATCTTGCCAACTGGCTTGGTCGAAGCGTCTGGCAAAGCGAAGAGGGGCAGAATGCCTTCGGTGACGACATAGGTCTTTGCTACCGGGCGTCGGTCCGGGGGAATCATTGACAACGCGGCTTGCAGCGTCTTGGCGTTGTGGCCCGGATCCTGGGTAAGCCGGAGTGCGGTCGCGATCTGCTGCGGGTTCGAGGGATAGATCCTGCCAGAGGTGCGGATCGACTCAATCATTAGATTGAAGGAGGTGAGCGCCTCCTTCCTCTCGCCGTGGTCGAGCAGTACCAAGCCGCGGGCATAATCAAGCATTGCGGTAAAGAGGGGCAGTGGGCCGTCCAGCGCCTCGCCGCGGCCGGCCCAGTCGATGCCATCGGCGTAGTTCTCGCTGATCCACGCCCGGCTCCCCTTGTCCAAGGCAAAGGTCCCATCATACTCTACGATCCGATTGTAGAAATAGTAGGCGGCCGTCTCGGCAATGAACCCCATCCGGCAGTGGTCGAAGCCGGGCAGCTTCGGCAATGACTGAAGTGTCGGATAGAAGTGGTTCGAAGGATAGAGCTTTAACAGTCGCTGCGCAGCACGCCGGACGTCCTCATCCGAGCTGCACAGGGACTCGACGATGATCCGATAATCGTCGGACCGGAAGCCCGGAATGTCTCGGGTTTTGAAGAGGCGATCGGACTTCAACGATTGATCCCACGTTCCGCAGACCCTGGACGACGTAGTCGGCGACCTTCCCCCACGATTGGTAGAGCTCGGTGCGGTCGCGGTCTTCGCCGCGCACATAGGCATCCACCTGATCGGTGAGCGATTCGCTGCCTGCTGCGGGAGTGGTCTTCGGCTGCAAAGGTGCGATTGGAGAAGCAGTCGGACCCGGAGTGGATGTTGAGCTTAGATCAGGCAGAGTACGTGGCTCCTCGTTGGTGGGCGCCGCGGATGACACAGTCGTTTTCGGCGCGGGTCCGCTCGTTTCCCTGATCTGCGTCGAGGCTGACGTATTTTGCCTTGGCGGTTCTGATGAGTCGGCCGACGATGATACCCTCGCAAGTCTCGGCACTGACCGAGCGTGCGGCGGCAGGTCCGGCTGGGTGTCCTGTGGGTCGAGGTTCGAGCGGTCGCGCGCCAAGACCGAATAGCGCGGCAGCGGGCTCAACAGAACAAAGCTCAGCGCCCTGCTGCCGACGCTGTTGGTCTGGAGGGTGAAGTGTCCGTCGAGGGGCGTCTTGTTTGACTTAGTCGCCACGCGTCCTTCTATGCACGATTCGTCGGCGGTTAAGTCATTGCTCTGCAGCGCGGCGGTAACAGCTTGTTGGATGTACTGCTGCGAAAAATAGAGGTGGAATTGCGGGTTGCTTCCCCCCGACACGAGATCCATTGGCGTAGACACGTCGCGCTGGCCCGCGATGATCTCGAAGCTAAGCTCGCATCGGGCGAAGGTGCGGGACAAGTCCTTACCGACCGGCCGGTAGACGGCGATCAAAAGCCGATGCGTGCCGACGCGGGGTGGGACTTTGAGCGAGACGTTGTCCGGATCCCGACTGAACGTGAGGTCCGAATTCGCCGCGCCGACGAACACTCGATACTCGTCGTTGCCGATCGTCTGGCGATCCGGCACGTTGTGAATGTCCAGCGCATACATCGGCGCTTCCTCAGGCGGCTGGCCGAGATAGGCTAGGGCAAACCCAACGATAATCATCGCAATCGCCCCGCCCAATGTCGCATGCACCGGAGTTCCCGGAATTCTCAAAGTCGAACGGACAACCGCCGACCCGCCGACCAAGGCACCGGCGCCTCCACACAGCAGCGCGAAAATCAGTTCGATCATCCAGTAGGTCTGACGGCTCGCAACAAAAAGTTCACCGACGACGAAGACCGCGACGAACGCGACAACGGTCACGAGCACGAGGACGGCGACCGCCAGGAGGATCTGAGGGGTCGATGGGATTGCCCTATCGATATTGCCCCCATCGGGGACGACGTCGGATGCGCTCGCCTGGATTCTATTGTTGCCGGAATCGCCGATCGCCTGAATGCGATCGGCGTCTTGTGCGCTACTCCCTGTCATGGCCAACACTCCTCGTTCTGTGAGTGGATGCCTTCTTGAGGGTATTCCTGACAGGATCGCCCTAGTGTGAGTTACTTCACAGCCGAGCTGCGATTAAATCGATCTGATACGCTCCAGATTGGGGCCAGCGAGGATTTGCCAATGTTGACGCCGTCTAATTCGAGCATCCTCCGCCACGATCGCGGGCGACGACCGGGATCGTGGGATGAGCAGAGAGCCAGGCTTGAGCTGTTGCGGGTTCAGAATTCGGACGCAGGGTGATCCCCGGCACCTTCCAGGTTGCAGATGATGCTGGCGTATCGCGTGACTGCGCCGCCAGGCCCAGCCGTCAATGCTGATAACCCTGATCGGGTCAGTCAGTTGGAGGACGCCTACGGCGTCGAACGACCCAAAGAAGCGTATCTTTGCTCACCGGCAACATCAGCCGCTTTGCAAGAGCCGATAGCTTGGATATGAGATGTCAAGCCGCTGAAGCCGGGGAAGGCTCATGTTACATTCGAAGTCACATCCCACGTCAAGACGGGCAAAGACAAGGAACCCGCGCCATCCCGCGTGGCCGCAGCAGGCGCAAACTACCCGACCCGCTCTTGTCAGGGAAGTATCGCTCTTTCCGCGGTTCACGGTGTGGATCGGTGCCCGACACAGAATTGCCCAGCATTGCCTCATCGAAAATGCTACCGAACAGTTCCGTAGATGACTGGGGCGGCGTCACCGAATCGGTCGGTTGCCGCTAATGGCGCGCGGGATCAGCATGGGCGCGAGGCGTTGGCTGCGGTGTAGAGGCAACACCGTGGACGAGTTGAGAAGGGACGGATCCTTGATGAGTTGACCGCAACGACAGGTTGGCAGCGCAAGCACGCGGTGCCAGCATTGTCGGTTGCCGGAAGGATCGGCCAAGCCTGCCATTGGATGAGGGGCCGACTGACGCAACCGGACCAGCGACAGGCCGGCGGCGCCAATACCCAGCGTACGGGACGCGCTGATCGCACTGTGGGAAGCCTACGATCGCATTTGCGGCAAGCGCGTCGTATCGATGTCCCAATGCTGTTGCCTGCACTCGAGCGGCGTGTCGGCTGAAGCCGACGAGCACGGAGCGTGCGATGCTGGTAACTGTGAGCGCGGCGACGATCGATCGGATTGATTTGCGGCTGCCGCGGCGACTGTCGCGCCTCATTGATCCCGCGCTCAGGATCGATCATTTGCGGTCTTTTTCCGGCACGTTCCAGTTCCAGCTATCGTAAAGCACTTTCCAGGCGCCGTGTTCGCGCTTCCAGACCACAAGATACTTTGCGGTGTTCTTGCGATCATCAGGTTTGGCATGCGGTGCGAAATGCACCACGCCGAAGTCAGAAGCCATCTCGCCTCCACTCGCGATCTCGATGTGTGTGGGCTTGAAATCCAGATACATGTCAGGCGCTGCCTTGTAGATTGTTTCCCAACTAGCGCGGATGGCTGCGTGTCCTTTGGCGGGCGGCTGATCCGGCCAAACCAGCGAACCGTCGGTTGCGTAGAACTTCATTACATGATCGATATTCTTTGCGGTTGCCGCTTTGCTCCATTCGGCATCGAGCGCCCTGATTGCCGCTTCCTCCGCGTCATGCTTCTTAGACATCGTGATACTCCTTGGTAGGTTCAGGCTTTTAAATCGTTCGGGATCGTCTCGTGGGCGCGGGCGCCGCGAAGTTCGGCCAGAAGTTGGGCAGCTTCTCTCAAATCTCTGGTGTCACGCCCTTCGGTAAACCATTCATAGACGGGCCCCAGCAGCGCAAGCGCTTCAGCCTGATCGCCTTGGCTTGCCAAAAGGCGGGCGAGTGTGGTCGCGGCGCGAAGCTCCCAGGATTTCGCGCGTTGTTCACGGGCGAACATCAAGGACTTGCGCAAGGTCGCCGCAGCTTGTTCAGGCTCGCTTCGCAAGATCAATATCCAGCCCCTCAGGCGCAGCACTTCGGCATAGTGCGACCGCTCCTCGCCGGCTTCGGTTCGAACAACACTCTCCTCGATGAGGCTCCAGGCGCCCTCGATGTCTCCGGTTAGCGCCAGCGCCTCCGCGCGCAAAGCCCTGAGATACCAGATCCAGATGCGATGCCCCGTTTGAACCAAACGCTCGATACCGCGATCCAGCTGCCTCAAGGCCTCGTTCAAACGCCCGGCGCGCAGCCACGCCACGCCGCGGCTGATCTCGGCCATGATTTCGCCAAGCAACGCGATGCCGCGCTCCTTACCGATGCGCTCGGCTTCCTCGGTACGTTGCAGCAGCGCATCGGAATCGTAGAGATAATCGAACAATTGGGCGCCGAGCGTGAGCGCAAAGGCAAGGTCGAACGGATGGCCCCGGCGCCGGGCGTTGGCCTCAGTAAGCTGGTTCGCCGCAAGCGCCTGGTCGGGATAACCCATCATCCAGAGGAACTGCGCGCGATAAATGCCTTCGCCGGTGAACGGGTCGGTGTTGGTGAGCGCCACCAGACCCCAATGCCGCTCCGGGTCGTAAAGTCTGTGCACTTCATCGCCAGAGCGGCGTGCCGCTTCGAATTCGCCGAGCCAGTAACGGCAGGCCGAAGTGGCGCGATGTCCGACGATTTCCAAGCCGTCGTCGCCGAGCTCTGCCCCGGCCTTCAATAGTCTGTCAGCCCAGCGAAGGGATTCCGTCAGCTGGTCGATGCACATATAGTGCACCGACAGCGCGTTCGATATCGGCAAGTAGGCCGTCGTGTGCTTGAGCGACTGCGCGAGCCTCCATGCTGGTTCAAGAATATCGCTAACCTCCGCCTGTCCCCAACCTCGCTGCGCCACGATCGTTGGCCCGAGCGCGGTTCTCAGCGCCATTTCCATGCGGTCGCGCGCTTTTGACGGCTGAAGCATCGATACCGCCACCATGCCAGCCCGCAAGTGGGTGACTGCTTCGGGCAAGGCAAATCGCCCGATCGCGGCTTCGCCCGCCCGCAGCCACAGCGGCGCGGCTATCCGATAACACTCCGCCGCGGTGTGATGAAAGGCGAGCAATTCCGGGGCGGAGTCGCGCGTCGCCGGCCAGCGTTCCTCGAGGAGATGGGCGACAGCACCGTGAAGCTGCCGACGTCGACTTTTCAGGAGAGATTCATAGGCGGCATCCTGAACAAGGGCGTGCGACAATGTATACACCGCGTGGGGGATCTTCCCGTGGCACGTCGCCAGCCCAGACGAGGTTAAGTGTCGTAGTCCATCGCTCAGGGCCTCCTTGCTCATCAGCTCTAGTCCGGCAAGTAGTTCATAACTGAACTCGCGGCCGATGATCGAACCCACCTGGGCGATTTCCTTGCTTACCGCTACCCGATCGAGGCGCGCCATCAGCGAGTCGCGTAGGGTCTCGGGGATCGAGACGTTGGCCGACGATCCAGCATAGGCGTACCGATCGCCGTCGAGGATCAGGTCGCCGGACTCCATGATGGTTTTCGTCAGCTCTTCAACGAACAGGGGAACGCCGTCGGCCTTGGCAACAATCTGAGCAGCAAGGCCCGGCGGCAGCGTCTTCCGCCCTAAGACATTCGCGACGAGCGAACTGCTCTGCGCCGGGGTGAACTTGGCCAAACCTATCGCGGTTACGGCAGAGTGATCCGTCCATGACGGTCTAAATTCAGGGCGCGCCGTGACGACGAGCAAGGTCGGAATGTCGGCCAGCACATCGATAAAGCGTCCAAGCAGATCGAGCGTCGTCGGGTCAGCCCAGTGAGCGTCCTCGAACAGAATAAGGATAGGTCCCGCGCGCGCCTCAGCCTGGACGATCTCAATCAAGACGCGCATCGTCTCTTCCTTGGCGAGCTTGGGGGACACGAGAATCCCCCCGTATCGTTCCTGGAACGGAATCGAGAGCAACGCTGCGACAAAGCGCATGTCGTCGCGGGCGAGACCCAGTCGGTTGACGAGCCGCGCCTCGAGCTGACCCAATTGGATCTGCGCACCCTCGTCGCGAATCGGAAGGAGCCCCCGTTCGAAAGATGAACGGACAGGATAGAAAGCGCTATTGATGAAGAATGGCGAGCATTGAAACAGCCGAGTTTGGACTGGCTCCTTTTGGAGGCTTTCGCGTAGCGCACTGACCATTCGGCTCTTGCCAATACCGGCTTCTCCGCGCAGCAGGATCGCCCGCCCCGAACCCGCCTCTTTCACCTGCCGCCACATATCTATCAATATCGACAGCTCCGTATCACGCCCAACAATGGGTGTGAGCCCGCGTTTGGTTGCTGCTTCAAAGCGGCTCTCGGCCTCACTCAAGCCCAGTACGTGATAAATCTTTGTAGGGCCGCTGACGCCCTTCAGATCCTTCTTCCCTAGATCCTCATATTCGAACTCCCCGCCCGCCAACCGCCGCACGCTTTCGCTCACCACGACGGAGCCCGGTTTGGCGACCGTCTGAAGGCGGGAAGCCAAGTTCATGGTTTCGCCGAACGCATTCCGTTCGCCGGACGCGACGACAATTATGCCTGAAGCGATTCCGATGCGAACCTGCAGCCGCCCAACGCCTTTGATATTCAGCCGTGCGATGGCCTTGACGATATCCAACCCAGCGCGGATGGCGCGTTCAGCCTCCGATTCGTGCGCCAATGGAAATCCGAAAAAAGCGACGACGCCATCGCCTAGTGTCCTAAAGACGTAGCCCTCGTAACGATTTACGCAGGTCGTGCACGCCTCTTCGTAAGCGTGAAGGATGATTTGCTGCCGTTCGGGATCGAACTTATAGGCAAGCTTGGTGGACTCGACCATGTCACAGAACAGTACCGTCAACTGGCGTCGCTCACCTGTCCCCGTCCCGGCCTGCGCGGCCCATTCGTTGAGCGCCTTTTCCTCGCCCAGCACACGGAGGATTCGCTTGCGTGGACCGAACGGGATGCCAAGCTCCTTGAGGTCGCTGTCGGTTAGAACCCGAAGGGTCGTGAGGTCAACCTCGTTTTTCTCGAAGACTTCAATGAAAAGGTCGAGATCGTGTGACTTGAGCCATTCCGAGAGGGAGGCAGCTCTCATGGCGGCGTTCCGCCCTGCTTAGGCGGTCCGACCAAGACGCCGTGATTGACGAGCCAGCCTGCGATCGCCATTCCGGATTTGAGCGGCATGCGGTTCGACCAGAATTGCGCAATCTGCAAGGGCGTCTTGCCCGGCGGTAGATCTTGCAGCAGCGGCGCAAGTTCTTGGCCATCGAGAAACACCGCCGGATTTTCAAGGCGCGGATGATGTAAGGCCGACGCGAGGCTAACAAAGTTACCCCGCAGACAGGGCGTGCGGACAAACTTCAGTTCGGGTGACAATTCGACGGGCGTCATTGCCAAAGCGCTGGCGTCGAATGCCGGAAGCGGTTTGGACTCCCTCGAATCGAACGGGGCCGAACGTTGCCACCAGAACGGGCGGTCGCACTGATGCGCGACCGCGCGATAGTGCTCGGCGGCCCAGCGGCGGTGGCGTTCCGATGCATCGCTCAGCTGGCTGCCATAAAAGTCGAGAGCGGCGTTGGTCATTTCGCGCCGGCCCAACAGGGTGTTGGCGACGATGGCGCCAGAAAGCGCGGTCTGGATCGCCTTTTGAACTCCACTCGATGAAATCGGATCGATCGCCAGCGCCGCGTCCCCTAATTGAATTCGCGTTGGCGCCACACAGTCGTTGCTGAGATAGGGCGTCGCGTCGATGGCGCGCGCGGGGGCGACCAGCTCGGCGTCGCGACAGTCTGCCATCAGGCCGGAGCGAGCGATGAGCCCCAGAAAGCGCTCCGACAGATTGGAGCCCCGAGCCGACCTGAACGTTTCGGGATCGACAAACACCAGCGTATTATAGGTTCCGTCGGGCAAGGGAACACCCCAATACCAAACGTCCTCGCCCGCCTCGATCGACGGCGCGGTCCGCGCGCTTACGCCGCGCCAATAGCCATACACCGCCAGCGTGGACGCACCAGCTTTGGTTTGACGACGCGATGAAACGGCGTGCCGTCCGCTGGCATTCGCCACGAAGTCGGCAGCTAGTTGCCTGGAGGTACCGTCGGCGTGGAGGGTCAGCCGCCATTTCGCACCATCCCAAGCTTGTTCGAGCACATGCGCGGGTTGATGAACCCGCGCCCCCAAGGCCCGGGCGCGCTCCAGTAACCGCAGATCGAACTCGCCGCGGTCGACCAGCAGGCGTTCCTCTCTGGGATCCTCACGGAATCTCTGTCCGTCGGTCCATTTTACCCAGACACCCCTCACTGTTGGGAAACCCGCCGCCTCCACCGTCTCATGCATATCGGCCGCCCTGAGCAGCGTCATTACGCCCGGACTCAAGGACTCGCCCAGATGCCTGCGCGGGAACAGCTTCCGTTCGATCAGGTGAACCTGATGGCCGAGTTGGGCCATTCGCGCAGCGAATGTGCTACCGGCCGGCCCCGCTCCGATGACGCACACGTCAGCCATGAGCCGTTCCCATCAGGCCGAACCTAGCCGTTCCGGGGTCGGACGACAGCCGGAGATAGGCCTCGAGGCAATAATGCAGCCAGGCGCGGATGTAATCGCAGGCGGGACGCCCGCGCCTGATGACCTCGTGATGGCAGCCCCCGCCGCAGAGATAGCGCGCCCAGCAGGATCTGCAGGGCTCCTGCCGGTGGACATGCCTCGTTGCCAGCCAGTCAGCCTGGCGAGAAACGTCAACGCCATCGTCGAGCGAGCCCATCGCGCCAATCTCGTCTCCGACAAAACGGTGGCAGGCCGAAAGCTCGCCTTCGGCGGACACGCCGAGGTAGCCGGCGCCTGCGCCGCAGGGATAGGGGCGATGCGTTCCGCGGTGGATCTCCCGCATCGCATTGACCATGTTGGCGAAGGGATAGCGCTGGCCGCTGCGCGAAGCGCGCTCGAACTCCCGTCCGCAATCGATCATTTCCCCCAGCATGAGTTCGAGATCCTCGGACTGCATTTCGCCTTCGGCGTTGGGCGCGCTGAGCACAGGGGAAAAGCCGACGCTGTGAAAACCGGCGGCAATAAACGTGTCGAGCGTCCGGCGCAGGGAAAGGTTGCGGGGCGTCACGGTCACCCGCGCGGAAACCTGCATCCTTTGCTGCATCTTCAGCAGCGGCGCGACGCGTTTCATCACCGCGTCATAACTGCCGCCGCCGCCCTTGAACGGGCGCAAGGCGTCATGGGCTTCGCGGGGACCATCGATGCTGATGGTGACCCCAAAGCCATGCTCCTCGAAGAAGCGCCCGTCGTCCTCGCTCAGCAACGTACCGTTAGTGGTGATCGAGAAGGTGATCTTTGCCTCGCGGCTGTCTGCCAATTCCACGGCGTGCTGTGTGGCGGCCCGCAACACTTTGCGATTGACCAGCGGTTCTCCGCCGAGAAATGCTAAATTGAGGCGGGCCCCCGGTTGGGCGCTTCCCACCAGCAAGTTCACCGCGCGAAGTGCCTCGCCGAGTTCCATGTTCTTGGCGGCCCCGCCGAACTCGCCTCGCTGGGCGTAACAATAGGTGCAGCCGAGATTGCACTTCTGTGCGATCGCCAGCGAAAGCGCATGAATCGGCGGCGCGGAACTCGGCCCATCGTCGATCAACGGCGGTTCGCCGATGCCGATACTGGACAAAGCCTCGCTCACCCGATCGGTCGCGATCGCGGCGCCGAGGCGAGCGAACAGGTCCGGCTCGATGTTGAACAGCCGGCTGCCGTTAGCCACGAACAGATGATGGCCGGCCTCGCTTTCAAGCAGATGGATGTCCGGCGAGCGTGGCGCGCCGGCGGCCATGAAACGCATCGCGGCGGCTGAGGGCATTGCAAATCCGTCCACGCCCATGCTGATCACTTTTTCTTCGGGAATTCAGCGTCGGCGCGCTCGGATTCCTCATCGGGCTTGTAGTCCCGTCCCCCCACCTGGAATTTGAGGATGCGCTCCCATTCCCTGAACAGGTCGTCGTACATGATGAGCCGCGAGTCCTGGTAATCGTCCGGAAGGTAGTCGCCGGTGCGTTCCTTCTGCAGCCAATTGTCGCCGCGGCTCGTCCCGTCCGGCCCGATGGTGACATTGACATAATCGGGCCGGCTGGAGGCCCAGTAGTAGCAGGAGCACTCGCGAAAATCGTTCTGCCAGGGCGAGCACAAGCCCTGAGTCAGTTCGCCTGCTTCCGCCAGCCTTTCCGAGACCACCGCCGAACCGGCTTCAAAGAAGTTGCGGATCTCCAATTCCTGCTCAATTGTCTTCATCCGATATTCGGGATCCTCGGAGTCATCGGAATCATCTTCGGGATATTTGCGAAGAGCAGTGCGTGGGCCCCACTTCTCGTCACTAAAAATACAGGTAACTCTCCCACCCGCCTTGGTCAGAATACGCGCAAGACTGTTCGACCACTCCATGCACATCACGCCCTGCGGGTTGTCCTCGTTGGTTTCGACGGCGGAGCCAATCGGGTTCGATGTCTTTGGTCCCTTGACCTTGACGACCACTTTGTGACCATCGATCTTGAGCAGCCGACGTCCTCGCAATTGCCGAAACTGTTGCTCGGTGTCGACGACCAAGTTGTCGTGCTCGACCAGCGTGATTCCAACAAACAGCCGGCGCCAGACCGCACGAAAATCGAACTCGAGGCCCGGACAGCAGTTAGCAATGGCCGTGATCGGGTGTGAACTGATTGGATTGCCCGCCGCCTTGTACAGCAGTTCTGCGCTCTTGTTCACCGGGCGCAACTGGACAAGCTTTTCCGCATCGATTGTTTGCAACGGCGGTGGTGCAGCCGGCTCTTGCTTTGGAGGCGAACCAGGCTCCTGCTTGGCCTCCTTCGAGGCGGGCGGGACCATGTTTGGCGGCCCGATCTTTTCGATCGCCTTGATCTGTCGGCGCGTCAAAGCGAGATAATTACTGTCGGCACCACACATGAGCGCGGGCATCTTGCGCCGTCCGTCGTCGGTCAGATCGGCGACCTCTTCGGGCTGCCGAAGCAGCTTTGCGAACCAGGCAGCGCTCCCGCTCGTTACTGCCGCGAAGACGCGTTGATGCAATGCCATGATGGCGCGCGTGTCCGCCGCCGGTGGCGAAAACACCGGCCGCAGCGGGCGTTGATTGGCGAACGCCTCTTCGGCCGGCATGGTATCGAGATCGATGCCATCGCGGCCTCTGAACGGATTTCCGTTCATGACGGCGACGTTCATGAAGCGGACGGTTTCGAACGCCCGCCGCACGATCTCCAAAGCGCGCTCGCGCGAATCGCCGTCGATCTCGACGCCTTCGCGCGCCTGCTCGAGATCGTCAAGAAGATTGCGAACAAACAACGTGTCGGGCGCATAATGCGGCGGCGCAACGCCGATACGCGCCTTTGCACGTAAAGTCTTGCCGGATACCGTGAGTTTCGCGCGTACGAACCCGTCGCAGGCATCATCGAAATAGCCGCGACTCTTGGCCTTCTCCTGTTTGAGCCATGGCGGCGCAGGCGGAATGATCGCGAACAGATCGGGGGGCACGGTATCGATATCGTGTTCTTTCTCCTTCTGGCGTTCATGCTCCCAACGCACCCAGGACTTGGAGTTGGACTTCGGCTTGGCGTTCTGGCCCGGGTCTTTGTAAACGCGCGCAGCCAGAAACTCTTCGTCCAGATGGTCATCCGCGGGCTGCTCGGGGCCGTAGATGCGTCCGGCCGCCGGCGTGAAGCGCAAGCGGATGTGAGGATACTTCCTGTTGGGCTTGATGTACTGCACCTCGCCGAGTTCTATCGAAGCGCCGGCGACAAAGTTGTCGCACATGCCCTCAAGCTTCTGAGCCGCATGGTCTGAAAACCACTTGGTTTCTGCCTTGACTTTATCCCGTTCATTGTTGGTGCGCCGGAACACCTTGCGATTTTCCACCTCGATGCGCCATTCCAGCGTAGCTTTCCTCAGCATGTCTTGATCGAGGTGGACGAAACGGCCGTCATCAAGCTCGCCCCACAGTTCGAAGAATGGTGCCACCGGGCGGACCTTGCCGCCCTGCTTGAAAATGATCGTCTCCGGCGTATTCTCCGCCGTGATCTCACCGTTCGCCGAAACCTGGAAAGTCGGCTCGGGTACGATGCGGCGATACCCAAGAGGGTCATCATCCGTCTTCGGCAGTTCAAGCCTGTAATTGTCGACCGGTTCCGGGTGCGAGCCAAAACGCGCAAAGGCTAGAGGCGGCAGGATCGCAATTCTGTTGATCGTCATCGCACCAGCCCCCCAGTCTAGCGGAGACCTTCAAAAACGGTATTGATCCATTCAAGCGCGCCCCTGTCGGCTTTCATCAACGCCGCGAGGTAGTTTCTCGCTACTGGTCTGGTCTCCACAGCACATGCATGGCTCTTGTCGCCGAGCAGCTTCTTGCAAAGCTCTAGCGATGTAGCGATCGCCTCTCTGTGAATCCGCCAGGTATCGCGCTCGTTCGGCGGAAGCGTCAGGCGGAACGGCATCTCGAATGGCGGTCCGGCGCGCGGACTTTTCGGATCTTGCAGATCCCCCAGATCTTGATCATCTCTCAACGGCGACTTGACGAGAATTTCGGCAATCGCCTTTATGTTGTACATCTCGCCGAACACGCGGTGGATAATTTGACCGCGCAGATGCGCCGTTGCCGGCGGAGGATGCCGTCTGGTCAGCGTGAGCGCATGCAGCAGCCAGGTCAGCAGCATACGATATCGAACATTGAAAAGCCCCGCTAACCGGCGCGACCGCCTGCTCTCGATCTTAGTCCTGCTTCCAGTTGTACCCTGCGCCGAACGGCGTTTCTCGGAATAGTCGCTCGACGGGCTGAGTGGAACGTTCCAACTGAACTCACTCGCATCCTTGTAGTTGCTAAGCTCCCTGTACATCGCGTGGAAGCGCCCGTAATGGCTGTCTTCAGGTTCTATCTTTTGAATATCGGCGCGGACCGCTCGCAGAATATTGTTGCCTCCCATCAATTGTTCGACCGCAACGAGGCCTTCGCCCTGCTCGGAAAGCCCTGCTAGAGCGAGGATGGCCTGCTCTCGGGTCGTGACTTTGCTGATGAACAGGTTAGCCCGTTGGGAGCCTGTTTGCGCGGCGACCTCTACAGTTGTCGTCTTAGGTGCAGGATCGCCGCGGTAGCTGCGCCCCCAGTCATCCCAACTCATCTGGCCGAAGGCGGCGTCGACAAAGCAGTGGTCCGGGATCTTCTCGGGATCGCCGAGAATGCTGACGATCTGGTGGTAAAGCTCCCCGACGTGTTTGACTTCGGCCCCGAAGTTCTCTCCTTGCTGGTTGATATGCTTCTCCGCGTCCTCGCGAATTGCAGCGTACTCTGCAGCGCGCTTGCGGTCCTTTTCCAGACCCACCGGCATTTCTGCATAGCAATAGCAGGCCAGGGAGCCGCGGGTCAGGCGCTCGAGCTGGAACGGAAAGGCCTGGAACGGCGTATCAAAGGGGTAGTCCTCGCGGTCGATGTTGATGGGGCCGCCAAGCAGCGCGAGGATGTTCTGCACCGTCAGCAGATGTCCCATTTCCTCGCGCGCGATCAGCAACAGAGTCTCGCGCCAGCGCCGCGCCTGCTCGACATCGTCGCGCAGCGAATAGGCCGCGTACAAATATTGCACCATGAGGGCATGCTCGATCGATGCCCCCATCTGCAAGAGCACGAGTAGATATTCGTACCAGGAAAGTTCTCGGCTACGGTTGATCTGACGCTCTAGACGTTGCAGCACAACAGTCCTCCCCAAGCAAGCAGACCCTAGCTCACGTCATCTCCACAAAATCGACGGCATGCACAATCAGCATATAGCAGCTCAAAGTAGCAATCGAACCATACACCTCCGGAACGGGTCTCGGAAGACCGAGCCGCGCCTCTGCTTGACTACCTCTAAATGGTAGGCGCCAGACCCGCCGACTGTGCGCCGCGAGGTTAGACAATGACCAACGATCGCCTCGTGCAGCCGCCGCTGATTCTCTCGCATTTGCGCTTGGCGATATGCAGACCGAATAACCTGCAACACGGTCGCCTCCTTTAGGCGGAGCCAAATAGCTACACTTTGGCACATCCATGCCGTCGACTAGGCGTCCGCCCCGTCATTGAGCGGCTGAACGACTTATGTCCGCCAACAGCCGGAGATGGCAAACGTTATCCGAGGTCGCACAAGGGCAGACTCCGTCTACAACGCCTTTATTGTTCGCGCTTATGAGGATGTCGCCGGACAGCGCGGCCACAGCTGCCTTCTCCCCATCGTGGGGAAAGATCCACTCCGCTGACGACATCAAGGCCAGCAATCTCTGCGCCTGTTCGGCGGAATCGCTGTCGGCAGATCGGTAGAACCGGCCAGCTAGGCGATGGCCTGCGACACGCGAGCGGTTCTATGCGCGCGGCTGGCATACCGGAATGATATAACTCTGGCGGCCAATTGCTGTGTTTCGGCCTGGAATTAAAGGCTCTGACGCAACTTTGGTGCAGCTCCGATCATTCTGCGCCGATCAATCTTGCTTGAAGAAGATCGATTTCCGCGCGGCCATACATTTGAGCCCAACGAGCTTAAGGTTCGTGGTCTGACCTTCAGTCTGTTCGTTGGACCACGGCAAAGTGATTGCTGCTCGAACCGCCGCTTCATCTTTCGCGGTGCCACTGGGGCACGAGGCGACGGGATTTGCGCGAGCGCGGTATCCGGTCTCGTGAGCAAGTCCCGTCCGATCGTCATGAGACGCGCCTCCGAAGCCCACGCTGCTAAGCGGCGTCAAGGTTCAGCTACATTGCGGCAGCCGGACGCCCATTGATCGTCGAACCATGGCAAGCGCGGATCCAGCGAGCTCTGCCGAGTTCGGAATACATCGTGACGTTCGCCGCGGACTACCTGTCGTACCAGCTTCCCGCCGTGGCCGGTCTGACACACGATTTGCTTGATAAAGGTATCGTTAGCGCCTCTGCGCTTTGAATGCCGCCCCGTAACTTTACGGGCTGGCATCCTCGCATCACGACTTGAGCAACGGTCCGAATACGCGATAAAAGACATCCTTACTACTTTTGCTTGATTTTATTTTTGGTGGCACATGGGATTTCGGTTTCGCCAGAGCTTCAAGATCATCCCAGGCGTTCGGTTAAATTTGAGCGGCAGCGGCGCCAGCGTCTCACTCGGGCCTAGAGGAGCCCACATTACCATTGGCCCGCATGGTACGAGAGCTACGGTCGGCCTGCCCGGCTCGGGAATTTCATGGACGGGATATCAAGCCTACTCGTCCGGCAACAGCCCCTCACTTCCCAATCGTGCGTCGCCAAAGCCGACTGATCCCGGATCGAACGAAACAGCCCGCTTGGACGGAAGCGCCACTGTCATTGCTAGTGCGCCAATCGAGCAATTGGTGGCCAGCTCCACTATCGATATCGCGGAAGCACTGAACGCAAGTAGATTGAGGTGGCAACTATACAAAGCACTCATCGCGGCCCTGGCGGCGCTATTTTTGGTCGGCGCCTTCCTGGTCACGAAATCGGCGCCAGCAGCTTCACCAATAGCAGCGATTATCGTTGCCGCAGGGATCGCCATTATACTGGGGACGATAGCCGTTCACGGCCTGCGATCAAGCACGATATCACTCGATTACGATCTTTCTGGTGAAGCAGCGGGTCGTTTCGAGACGTTAGGACGCGCATTCAGCGCTTTGGCCTCGTGCAGCCGCATTTGGAGAATTCCGCTGGAGCGGCAGGAAGCGGATTGGAAGAGAAATGCCGGGGTCTCGAAGACCGTGGAACGGAAGATCGTGTTACCAAGCAGAGCCAACCCGTCCCTTCTAGAATCTAATATCGAGTTTTTGCAAGTGTCCCTCGGAAATCAGACGCTATACTTCACGCCTGACGCTGTCCTTGTGATCTCTAGAGCAAGAGTGGCTGCATTCCGCTACAATGATATTGAGATCGCCTCCAGGCCGGCCCGCTTCGTTGAGGACGGCGTACCGCCGACTGATGCTCAGGTGGTCGCCGAAACGTGGCGCTTCGTAAATCGAAATGGCGGACCAGATCGCAGGCTTAACAACAACCGGCAGCTCCCCGTCTGTCTATATGGCGAAATCGACTTCAAGTCGGCCAGCGGATTGAACGAGCGCATACATTGCTCGCGCGTCGATGTGTCTGAGGAATTTGCGTCGGCTTTCATCGCGATGCGCGCTGACTACCCCGCCGCTACGGCCACCCGCGATAGTCCGCTACCGCCCCCGTTGACTTTTGTCCCTCAGCAAACTCGCAGCGCTACAACCATAGACGTTGAGGAGGCTTACTCACGCGAGACCGAGGCCGCCCGTACTCTTGCGATAAACCAGGGAAAGCTGTGGGACTTCTTGCTTGTGGAAGAGTTGCTGAGGTCGAAATTGCAATCATTAAAGATCGATTGTGATAAACTATCAAGCATTGTTCCCCGCAAGCTCTTCACTGGCCGCGAATTTTTCCGTTGGGTTGGCAGCGAGTGTGCAGAACTCTCTTCAGCGATAATAAGCATGCGAGAATACATCGACGGAGGCCTTATGAGTGCACTCGGCGAACCTGGAGCACCTGGACGCGCAATAGAGATACTCCGCACTGTAGACTCGCTGTTTGACAACTGCCGGCGCTTCTTAAAATTTGAGACGGAGGTGAACGCAGCCGAAGTGCCCTCAGCCTTCTACGAGCTCAAAGATTCATTTCGCGGCCTGACCGAAAACATGGTCGGCGTGATTGACCGTCTGGCACTTCAATGGAGCCGGAACACGGAAGCGCTTAGGAACGGCAATCTAACGTTCGAACCTAAGGCTCATTTTGAGTCGCCGCCCCAACTCCGGGCGGCGCTAGACGCCTTCGAGAGGATGAGGAAGAGGCCCGAACTGTACTAGAGCTGGTGTCGGTTCGTCCAATAGCACCCCACGCGCCCGCATCAAATGGATGTTCACAACCGAAAAAGCCCCGCGCCAAAATCGGCGGTGCCTGTTCAAACTCGCCGCCAAATTGGCCCGAGCTCAAAGGGTAAAACCTCTGTGATGAGGTACTAGCTTGCATTTGCGCGTGCCCACTTTCGTTCCTACGAAAGAATCGCTGCGATTCCGATGAAAGACTTCCATGAAACTCTCCAGCAGACGGTGGACCCGTTTCGTCCTTCGGATGCGAGACTAAACTGGCCAAGTTGTCCAATGAAGGCCGGTCCGACCGGAGGTAATTCGTATGGTCGATTTCAAGAAACTGCGTGCCAGCAAAGCCAAGCCAGCCCCGATTCCGCCGCGAGAGATATTCCATTCCCTACCCAAGCCGGCCGGCATCAACGATCTCTATGCCAGTCAAGCCGAAGTTCTGGACGCCTGGCACCTTTGGCGGCGCACGGATCGGGATGTAGTCATCAAGCTGCATACCGGCGGCGGTAAGACGTTAGTCGCCCTCTTGATGGCGCAGTCAATCATGAACGAAACCGGCATGCCGGTCCTCTATCTGGCGCCGACGAATCAACTGGTCGGCCAGGTACTGGCCAAGAGTAACGAATACGGCATTGCCGCGATCCCCTACGTCAAGAAACAACCGTTGCCGACCGAGTTCGAGGAAGGCAAAGCAGTCCTGGTCGGCGCCTATGAGACGCTGTTTTCTGGCCGCAGCCGATTCGGCGTGCGAGGGTCTGGCACTCGCCCCCTGAAGGTCGGCGCAATCATTCTCGATGACGCGCATGTCGCGCTCTCGAATGTCCGCAAGTCCTTCACACTCACGATAGAGGCCAAACACCACAAAGATGTCTATCAAGAGATTGTCGGACGCTTCCGTCCGGTATTTCGCGAAGTGGGGCGTGTCGGGTCGTACGACGACGTTACCAGCGGCAAGGACTTCGGCATCGTCGAAGTGCCGAGTTGGGCATGGCAGTCGAAGCTGCACGAAATGCAGGACTATTTAGCGTCGGTCGTCGACGACATTGATGATTTCGTGTGGCCGCTCCTGCGCGACAACCTGAATGTCTGCCATTGCCTCATCAGTCGGCGGGCGGTGACCATCACCCCGCTATTTCCGACGATCGACCTGTTGCCGACTTTTTCAGACTGCCCGCGCCGCATCTACATGTCGGCGACAATCGCTGACGACAGCGAGATCGTGCGCACCTTCGTCGCGTCGATCACCGCCGTCGGGAAACCGATCTCGTCCACTTCGTTGGCCGGGGTCGGGGAACGCATGATCCTGGTTCCCGGTCTGATGAAGCTGGCCGGCGTGCCCGTCGACGGTCTTGTCAGACACATCGCCATGGAGATCGCGAAGCGGAAGGCGGGCGTCGCCATCCTGGTCCCCTCCGGCGAGGCGGCAAAGAAGTGGGAAGACATCGCCGAGTATCCGAACACGACAGGTGGCGTTACCCAGTCCATCAAGAACATGCAGGACGGGAAGTCCTTCGGACCGGTAGTGCTGGCGAACCGATACGACGGCATCGATCTCGCCGGCAATTCGTGCCGCCTGCTCGTCTTGAACGGTCTGCCCCAAGGCCTATGACATGTACCGCATGAATGTCATGGCGAATTCGTCGGTTAACTCGCTGCTGGCGCAGCGCGTGGAGCAAGGCATCGGGCGCGGGACGCGCGGCGGCGCCGACTACTGCGTCGTAATCCTGACCGGTGAGAAGCTGGTCGGGTGGATCGGCCGAAGGGCCAACCTCGACCAATTGACGGCGAGCACCCGAGCCCAGTTACGGATGGGCCAGGAAGTCAGCGAGGAGGTCTCGAAATCGACGGAAGTGCTGCCTACCGTGATGAAATGCCTGCAGCGCGACCCGGACTGGGTCGCTTATCACGCTTCGGAACTCGCGGAAGCCGCGAAGGCCGCGCCCGTCGACCAGCTCGCGTTGCGCATCGCCGGTGCGGAGCGGAAGGCTTTCCAGCAACAGCGCATGGGCCAGTTCGAGCCGGCCCTGGCGACGCTCGAGCAGCTGATCGCGGACAGAGAGGTCGCGTCCGATCCCGAGCGGGTCGCCTGGCTTTCCGCATCGGCCGCACGCATCGCTCACCAGATGGGTGATGATCCGCGCGGCCAACGGTTGCAGACCAACGCGTACTCGGTCAACAATAACCACTGCCCGCCGAAGCAACGCCCGCCGTATCGGCCACGCCCGATACCCGGGAAGCAGTCCGACGCGATCGTCAAGCGGCTCTTACAGTACGACCAGCGCGCCGCGTTGCTGGCCGACTTCGACGTAGCACTCGCCGATCTGGTGCCGCAGGCCTCGGCAAGGCGGTACGAGGCCGCGCTGGCCAGCCTAGGATCCTACCTCGGCTTCGATTCCGACCGTCCGGAACAGACTTACGGGACCGGTCCCGACGTGCTCTGGCGGACCGATGCCGATTTCGACTTCATCATCGAGGCGAAGAACGAGAAACAGGACGACAGCCCGCTCTACAAAAAGGATCACGCCCAGCTGCTCGAGGCCGAGAACTGGTTTCGCGCTACCTATCATGGGCGCTCATCCGTGCGTGTTTCCGCCCTTCCCGAACCGATGGCCGACGCGAAAGCTACGCCAGCAGGCACATTCGCCTTGCGCCTTGTCGAAGCAACGAAGCTCGCGGGCAGGGTGCGCGAGATGCTGGCGGAATTATTGGCGGCGTCCGGGGACGAGGCGACGCTGCGCGAGCGATGCGAGGAACTCCTCCGAAAGGCCCACCTAAAAGCCGACGGGATTAAATCGAGCTTTCTCAAGCCTTTCACCTGATGGGAAGCGCCCCTGACAACTAAAAGGTGCACGCAGCCACACGGCGCCATCGGTCGTCAGGATTACTTTCGTCGACATGCCAGGGCCTCGGCCTGCCATCGCTCCCGTCGCTCCAACTGTAGCCTTGCCGCTTAAGGACGTCTTTGAGGTCGAACAGCGGCTGCGCAGCCCATAGCCGCGTGGTCGTATTGCGAGCCCGTTCCAGCACTGCGGCGCAGACGTTCCGGTCGTCGGCAGCTCGAACGCGAGAATCTCAAGCTGGCGTGGCAGTCGTCGACCGCCCTGTGAGCCTGATGGAAGAAACCGGGGCTATTTAGCAGGTAGCTGAGGCGGGAGCTCTCGAAACGGTGCTTTCGCCATTCGGCGCTATTCGGGCTTCGCGGTTCGGCCAAAAAGCTTCGTGTCACGTTTCGCACCATCATAGAGGCGCTGGCGCGCCGCGGACTTGTCGTCGTCGCGGGGCCGCTCGACGGACGTGGACGCCCGGTCAGCAACGATCGGAGTACCGGTCGAACGCGTCGATGCGGCGCGCCTCGATCTCGACGTCATGTCGGCGGTAGATCTCCCGCATGAGGAAGCCGCGTTCACCCTCGACCGCCCCTTCGGGGACGTCGATGAACCAGGCGCGCGGCCCGCCGCTCTCGCCCGGATCCCAGCGGTAACCGCGCCGTTTCAGGGTTTCGCGGAGGTCGAACGGGGCTCCAATAGCCCGGACGCGCCAGCGCGGCGCGCGAGCGGATTCGAGCAGAACGTCGAGGCCGCGGCGCCCGCTACGAGGTAGCACGCGAGAGAGGATCTCCAGGCCGGCGCGACAGTCGTGCACGGCACGGTGTCCGTCGTGGAAGAAGCCGCAGGCGGCTGCAAGCTGTCCGAGTCGCGTGCCATCGACGAAGCCCTCCGCCGCCCAGTTGATTTCCGACCAGGAACAGACCCAGGCCAGGCGAGCAAAGGCATCGCACGACCGCTCGGCGAAGCGCCGGTCGAAGGCGGCGTTGTGCGCGATCACGACGACGGCCTCGCCCAAAAACGCCTCGAATTCGGCGGGATCAATCGAACTACCCCTGACCATGTCGTCGGTGATGCCCGTGATGGCGGTGACTTCGGCCGGTATGGGGCGCCCGGGATCACGGAAACGGCTGAAGGCTTCGTGGACGGAGAAAATGCGGCCGTCCGAGGCGAAGTCGAACGGCACCATGCCGATCTCGATGATCTCGTCGCGCGCCTGATCCAGACCCGTGGTCTCGATGTCGAGGAATATGCCTCGGTGCAGCCGGGCCGTCTCGTCCGGCAAGCAATAGACTGACCGCGGCTCAAGTCGCCGGAGGATCCGATATCGCCCGCTCGACTCCAGGACCGCCGCCATGCGCTCCAGTTCGCCCGCCTCCATGAATGCCGTTTCCCCGTTTTCGATCACCTTCGTCTCCACCGCTGCAGATGCCGCCGCAGCAGGATTTCTACGCCACGTAGCTGGCAGGAAGCATAGACTGTCACCTTGATCATTCGGGCGCTCCACTGTTTTTGCTGGCCGGGTCGGCGTTTCGCACCGGGTACGCCTTCAACAATTGGTCGATGGCCATTCGATCCAAGTAGCCGGTCAGTTCCAGTCGCTTTGCCACCGCTTCGACCGCTTGCCGGTTGGCCGCGATTAGTTCGCGCGCACGCGTCAAGCAGCGATCCAGGCGCTTCGTGATCAACGCCACGATCGAAGGATCCTGGAGAAGCATGTCGGTGGTTCGATCGGAGAAGTGCGCGACGCCGATCACTCCGAAGCCGAATCTCAATTCCAGATCGGCCGCCGCCTGGGTCGCGCGCGCGAAATCACTGTCTTCCCCTATTCCGGCTCCGGCTGTCGCGTGCGAGGCGCCCAGCAGCAGTTCTTCTGCGGCGCGCCCACTCAGCAGCGCCGCAACGTAGTTCTCGATGCCGCCTTGGGTCTGTGAATTGGCCCGCGAAAGCTCGACACACGTCGCACCGCCATGGTCCAGAATCGTGAGAGCCTGCGGTTCGAAGACGGCGAGAGCGACTCCGACGACCAAGTGCCCGGCTTCGTGTATGGCACAGGACCGCCTCAGGTTTTGCGGCATCCCTTCACGGCCCGAGCGGATTTCGAGAAGGAGATCATCGAGCGCAAGTTCGCGCCTGGCGCGGCGAGCGCGCGACTTTGCGCGCCGGACCCAGGCCTCGACATCTGCGCCGGTCCGGCCGGCGGCCGCGAGAGCGGCAGGCATCAAGTTGGCGGCGGGCAGGGCGTCCTGCAGGTGAAAGCGGAAGATCGCGGCCAGGCTCTCGGCGTCAGGCAGTTCGATCTCGATCGTGCGATCGAGACGTCCCGCTCTTTTGACCGCGGCATCGATGTGATCGGGATGGTTGGTCGCGCCGATCACGACGACGCCTGGTCGCTCCTCGATACCCGCCAACAGCTCCAATAGAAGATTTACAATCTGTGTCCAGTATTCCCTAAATTCACTCTTTATGGTGGCGCGATCCGATATCCCGTCCAGCTCGTCGATGAACAGGATACAGGGCGCAAGCTGACGCGCCTGCGAGAAAGATGCTTTGATCGCAGCCAATGTGCCCGAAAGGTAAGTTGCCGCGTTCCAGTCCGCGACCGAGGTGGCCACGAGGGGCACGTTGGCGCTCTTCGCGAGCGCGCGAGCAAACTGGGTTTTGCCGACACCGGGCGGGCCCGACAGAAGCAGGCCCTTTTCGATGCATTCCCAGTCCAGCCGCCCCGCACGGTATTCGTACAAGTCCGCGGCCAGATTGAGCCCCCACTCGCGGGCTGCGCCGTAGCCCGCGAGTTCCTCAAGACCCGGACCACGATGGTCAAAAAAACTCTTCGTGGAAACGATCTTTTCCAGGCGTTTAACGCAATCGTCCGCAGTACGACCGGAACGAACCGACAGCGCCAGATCCGAGATGTCCACCGCCCGTACGAGCTGCTCGTCCAGGGCAATCGCTGGAGATCTTCCAGTAACCGCTTCGATCACAAGTGCGATTGCGGAGGCGTCAAGGTGACCGAGTGACAGGTGATGTTCGGCCGCACGCAGGAGATCGCGCGGCAGGTGGCGCCGGGGATCCGGCGCAACACCAAAGACGGGAGCACGGGCGTGCAGTGCCTTCGCGATCATGTCGTTTCCGCGTTCAGCCTTGTGTTCGTTCGAGGCCCCGTCTCTGGCCACCAGCAGCACGGCGCGCGTATACTGCCGGTCGAACGTTCGCTCCTCGAGCACCTTCGAGTCGGGGCCGAAAGCACACGTCGTCAGGACCTGCCTAACGAGGGAAATGACCTCCGCGGCGGGCGCGGCAAGCGACCCAACGGGGCAGCCGCGACGCAGTTCGCGAGTGAGCCCGCTCACTGATTCGATCGCACGCGCGACGAGCACGGCCGCGGCGGCTAGATCGGCCCGGATCGATGTCCGTCCGACTGACTCGGGGGCCGTCGACAGGTCTTCGATAAGTCGCTCGATCGGATCGTCAGGGTTGCCGCTGCGCAGAAGCGGGCCGCTGTTCGTCCCGGCCTCGGCCGCCAACATGTCGAGGTAGGCTCGCGCGAGGAGGTCGCCCGGAGCCGCCGCTTGCAGGTCCATTCGTCACTCCATCGAGAGCAGCCTCTCAGGGCCGAATTGGGAGCGGGCAGCATCGGCTACACGCCATGTTCACCGCACGCCCAGCGCGACGGAAGCATTCCTTCCGTTCGGGTCGTGGCGTTAAGCGTTGGCTATCGCGCCGAGACGACAATGGCTCGTCCCAGCGCAAGGTGATGGATATTGAGGCTGACCAGATCTGCACCTGCCAGAGCACAGAGGGAGGCGACAATGTCGCGGGAAGGACGAGCCCGCTCTTCCAACTCCGCGAACGACTGCGGGCCGCCTTCTTCGAGGGCGAGACCGATTCTCTGCCGCTTTAAGCGACATCTGATCCCGGGCATACGACCACACGGCGTCGGAATTCGTAAAGAGCGGCTCGCACCGGATGTCTGATGAATCCCGCTCGAGCAAACGTCGGCCGTAGCGATCGAGCGCGTCGATGATGCGCGCCATCTGGTCCTCGCCACGCTCAGGTCGGTGTTCGTGCACCCTGAGCAGGAAGCGCCCATCGACGCGATCAAGAATAACCCCGTGCAGCGAAAGCGGTGGACACTCGATCATGGGGCCTGTCCGATAGCGGATTGCACAGGGATCAAGGACCGGCTGATCGAGCGCGTGGCGCAGAAGCGAATGGTGGCAGAGAGGAACCTCGATTTCGCATTTGCAGCTGACGGAAAACGCAGGAACGGCGGCCCTGAGGCAAAGCTGGGTAGGACGCATGATTCTCTCCTGAACAGTTACCTATGAGGGAGGGAATTGGCGATTTGAAAGCAGCGGATCGAGATTGCAGCCACGTGTCGGACTGTTGCTATGCGCGGGATTAATCAGCCGGCGACGACGATTGATGCGTTTGTCGCCAGAGTTTGTTGCCATTGCCGAGACGATGCCAGACGTAGATCGGAAAGGAGCATCGCGCGTGCAAGCGATCTAATGGCTGCATTCTGTACGTTATACCGTACCTTACGATTGCGACGAAGATATGGCAGCTGCGAAAAGACGTTGCAGTGATGGCCGCCCCCCTGAACTCGCGGCGCATCGACGCCATCGGCCCGCGGCTGTCGGGCCGCGACCAATTCATCGAGGCGGCTTGAGAAGTTTGACCACTTCAACGCGCAACGCCATTGCGATGCGCACAATCGGTGTCCAGCGTCGGGTTCGTCTCTTCCCGTTCAATGTCGCTGATCAATGCCCGGCGGGCTTTCCGTACGCTCTCCTCGCCGAGGCCTTCCACATCCACGGCGCTGCGCGCTTTCCGATCGTACCGAAGGCTCGACTCGGAAAGCTGCCGGCGAGCGCCCTTCTAAAGCTGTCGCTGAAGGCGGCCGCAGCCAAGGCCGAGACTAGCGTCTACGCGATGAAGAGCATCGGCCTAGCGCTCGGATTGATCCGCACGGAGAAGCGGTCCGGCAGCCAGATCTCTTTTCGCGTTGAGGACGTTGAGTGCATCGCCCGCGACCTCAAGGGCGCGATGAACCTAGCAGAGGCGCAGCGGCGGCTTGGCATCGGCTTCGGCACGATGACCAAGCTGTTGGCTGACGACACTCTGGTGCCTGCGCTTCGGGGCGGCGACAGGCGCCATAACTACGTATTCAGAACACAGGATGTGGACGCGTTTCTGGCGAAGCTCGCCCACGGCTCCAGAAAAGCATCCACGACGCCTCAGGACCTGATCGCTATCGCCGACCTCGGACGGGGCAAGGCGGCGACCATCACCGAATGCGTCCAGAAGATTCTCGACGGCACGCTGAAAGTTCAGGCTCGCGTCGACGGCCGTCCTGGCCTGCAAGCCCTCTTCATCGACCACGACGAGCTCCTGGCTGCGGTCGCGGGCCGCGAGCTATCGTTTGGTGCAGCTGCGATCCGGATGCGCCTCAATGCGAGAGGCCTGCGCAAGGCCATCGACGGCGGGTTGATAGCGGGCGCGAATAGGGGATCGACGACGGTGCCCGCGAAGACGGCGGACGCCTTCGCGGCGCGCTTCATGATGCTGGGAGAGATCCGGGATCGACTGGGCGGCTGGTTCCCGGAGCTGCGCAAGGGATTGCAAAGAGCAGGCTTCTCCCCGGATCGGAATCTCGAGAAATGCCTATGCGCTGGTTACCTCCGTCACGACGTCGAGCCCTTCGTGCAGCAGGTCGAAGCGGGCAAGGCGACACTGAGCAAGCCCGAGGCAAGCTGGAAGGCAATGGTCCGCGAGGCGGAGAGAATTCTGCGCAGCTCAAAGGCGCCGGTCCCGTCTGATGACCTGCTCAATAAACTTCGCCGCAAGGTAACCATCGGCCCCTCAGACCAGAACGACTTCTTCTATAGCGCCATGTGGGATGCGCGGGAGACGTTCGTCTTCATCGAGGGCGCGGGCTGGTGGCTGCGAGCGAACCTCTATCTGGGCCGCGCATTTCCGGTCGAAGGTCCGGTGCCGACACAGACCGAGATCGTCGACGAGACTATCATCGACATGCTGCGCGTCGCCGAGCGGCCGCTCTCGCAGGAGGACGTCCTCACAGCATTGAAGGCCCGCTCGATCCGGACCCCGATCGCCGACGGCGGGGTGTTCCTGCGACGCTTCTTCGTCCGGCACCAAGACAAGCTGATCAAGCTCACCGGGCTAGGCTACTGGGACCGTGGCCGTCCCTACCCGCCGGCGCTGTACGATCCGGCGACCTACAAGGGAAAGACCCAGACCGCCGTGCAGCGAGCCGGTCTCTGGATCGTCAAGCTGCTGACCGATGAGGGACGGCCCCTCACCCGGGCCGAACTCGAGCCGATGCTTCGGGAGCGCGGCATCATGCCCGGCAACTGCACGCGGGCCTACGTCGCGAATGCCGTCGCCGAATTTTCCGACGAAATCGTCCACCTTGACCGGGTCGGCTACTGGCTCGCCCGGAAGCTATGGCCCGCGGCGGGGTATCAGCCAGCGATCGGGAAGCAGTGACCTGAGGGACTCATTCAGCGGCACTCTGCAGAAACGGATGATCCACCGGTAAGGCGCGGAGTCCATCAAGTATTAGAGGCGGAATGTCTTTGCCGCGTCTGATCGAAAGTACGACGGTCACACGTTGCGGGACGTTATGGACCGCACCGAGACACCCGGCTGTGCGGTCGAGCGGACCTATGTCGACAAGGGCTGCTGCTACCGCTTTCGGCGAAATCCTGGAATGAGTAGCGTTGCTCAACTGCGCTTTGTTATTTTTGGTTTAGGTCTGCTTCGGCCGCGTTGCGGAGGTGCACTTGCTCCGTTGGAATCTGACCGTGCTTCCAATGCGCTCACCGTCATTCCGATCTTCTTCAAGTAAGCCGTCGTAGAGCGTAGAATTGCAGTCTTAAGGATCATATAAAACGGAAATTTTAAATCGATAATCGGTTGCTTTTTTCCGTCAATCCACTCCACAAAGTCACCTGTATCCTTATTTTTTCTGCTTATCCTCTCAAAGAGCTCTCGATAACGTCGCGGAGAAACACCATCGAAATGCTCAAAACCTACCCCCGGGAATTTTGAGTACTTACCTCGGTCGGCCCCCTCTATGACAACCGAATCCGAGTGCAAGTGACCAGCCAAGCTCTTAGGGTATGTCTGCAGCCTCCGCGCTTCTGTCGTCGTCACAAGTTTTTTCTTAGGCTTGAGATTTTTTGCGAGACGGTCGAATACGTCCGTGACCTTTATCTCGACTACATTGTACCCTTCTGAAGCGAAGTACTCTGAAAAGCTGTTGATTGACGCCCGTATGTCTGTGCCGATGGGCGCGACGAAGCCTATAAAGAGTTCGGGTTTTTTTATCCGCGCGTTGGTATCGGGCAAGGATTCACGTTCCATTTAGAGTTTGGTAAGAGTATTTGTCAGGGGTGATTCTATGAAAAAGAACCGCAATCAGTCTCACGAAGCTGAAGCCGACAACGCGACGAAGAAGTTATTGAACGCGCACAACGAGATCATCACAACTTGGTTTGATCGCTGGGCGGCCGAAGAGCGCTTAAGGATTGATCAGGCCTTTATGCGACCTGCAACAGGGAACGCCCGACAGGTTGCCTGATTCAGCATCACGCGCACAACGCGAAGTCATCGCTAGGTTGTGAATATGGTTAAAGTTCCTAGGGATTGCCTCGAGCTTGCGCCTCGCTGAGGTATCCTGGTCCTTTCAAGCTGGGCTAACGTCCTGATAAGTGGCCGCCGGAAGAATGCTCCGGCGCCGTTGCACAATTGACCAGGTCGTACACGGTCGGCGTCTGCACCGGCAGATCAGCCGGCTTCGCTCCGGTCCTCGCCGGCGCCCGCCCTCAGTCAAATCGGCCGCCAAATGAACGCGCTGCTCAGCTTTACATTTCTGGATCTGAAATGCGGGTCAGCATCTTAACGTGCGGGCCCGCCCGTTCGAAGATCGGCTCCCAAAAGGCGTAGGCTTTCTCGGCGAAACTCGCGCTCACGGTGAACTTCGTGACCGCCCCCCGATATGCGGCCTGTCGCCCGCAGCCCTGCCCCTCGACAAGGTGCCAGATGAATTGAGCGACCTGGCGCGTGTACGTGCTCGGACGACCTCGGTGGTTGGGTACGATCTCAAGCCGTAGGGTCCCGGTGTCGCGCGTCTCCGGTTCGATGATGTTGGCGAGCCAGATGAAGATTGATGGATCAATGCTCGCGGCATAGCCGTCGCACTTGAGCTGCTGATTGATCATAAAGAACGCGCTGGCGGCTTCTCTGAAGCATTCGCTCAGGATGAAGTTCGCCTCATTCTGTAGCTTGCCGCTCCGAAGATCGTCCAGCAACCTGACCGCCTCGTCAGTGAGCCGCCGCATGTATCGCGATTGCGGCTGCCCTGCGCTGTCGGCTGGTGGTTCCTTCTGCACAATCAATTCGACCGCATCCGCGCGGCACTCCGTTGCGGCTTTTTTAAGAATGGTCAAGAAAGCGTTTTCAAAAATGGGACCGACTTTTGACGCCGCTTCACCTTCCACCCGGGTCTCGGCGAGGTCCTTTGCACGGTCCAGCGCAACATCCAGTCCGGCTTTGATGTTTTCAGAAGCTCTGTCTTGATCGTCATTGGAAATCTCCACCATCATCTCGATGGTAGTGTCGGAATCCAGGAGTTCGTCCTCGCGCGGCGCCGCAAAGGGACTCGGAGCCGTCGCTTGCCTTGCAAAGATTGTTTGATCAGACGTATTCGCGCCGGTGTGCTCCCATCGCGGATTGGAAGCAGCAGCCCCGCCGGACAACACAAATATGCCATCGTCAACGGCTCGGCTCGCGGCCGCGGTAAGCTCCACGAGCGAGCGTCGCGCGCAGCGCGTCTGCCTAGTACGCCGCTTTTTCGTTTCTTGCGTGCGGCTCATGAGCTGATGCCCCCTCGACAAGCCTCTTTAAGATCCAGCACCACAGCTCACGAACTTCCTCCGAGGCTCTTCCCTCTTGGGAAAACTCGGTCACGCCTAATCCTGTCCCAAGAGCATCCTGATGGTCATTGCGCTGTCCGATACAGGGAAGCGCAAGCACCCCCAGCGAATTGAGCGACGTTGCGGCTTCACTCACGCGGCAGCCCCGCGGTGGCGTCTGATTGAGCACGAAAGCAAATCGGCGGTTGAGCCTACGAATGGCAATCAGCGTAGGTATCGCAGCTTCGATGTCTGCCAGACTCGGACGCACCGGGATTAGGCAAAGATCGGCACTCGCGATAGCGCGCATAGCCAGGGCATTGTTCGTGGCCGCGGTATCGATGACCGTTAGCCAGATCCCCTCAGCTTCAAGGCTGACGAGCGCCCCTTCTATTCCGGCGGGATCGGCGACCCGAGCGATCCGCGGATACGGATGGTCCCGCCGCTCTCTCCATTTTGAGATCGTCCCTTGTGGATCCGCGTCGACAATCGCGACGCGCTCCCCGTTCGCCATCGCCGCGACTGCAATTCCGACCGCCAGCGTACTCTTGCCGCTTCCTCCTTTTTGGGTAACCAGAGCAAGGACATACATCGCCTGCGCGTCCCGGACAACAACGACATGAAACACACGAGGTGCGCGTACCATTTCCTATCGTGAATCGCATCAATGGCGAGTGCGGAACTCACAACCAAATCAAGGCGCACCCACTAATTATCGTATCGCGCTATACGTCGCCAAGCGTCGGCCGCTCCAAACATTGGGGCACGCGGACACCCTACGCCAAGCCCGACGGTTTAAGGATGCCAGCCAGTCCGCTGCAAGGCAGGACTCCGGCTTGATCCAACCTTTACTGTTCGCCGCTTTCGCGACGACGCATCGAGTCATAACCTGACCTTTCTCGCTGCATGCCGTTTGTGAGGGAATGTGTTTGGCGGGCATACCGGAATCGTGAGTCCGCTGTTGCCATTTTTGGCGAATTCAGCGGGAGATCGTGACAGATAATGCCTCCTTCGTAAGAGCCGCACGGATGCCCGGGCGAGAAGCTCTGCGTTTGAGCCAAGTCCCCGTAATTCACGCTCCCAAACGGCTCGCACTCCTGTGCGGAACGGCCGAGCTGCGAAACCACGGTCGCCATCGCAATCGATGTATGACAGTGCGACGCACGCCTCGTTCTGCAGAATTTTCTTGGCCGTGCGCGGCACCAGGCATCCACAGCAACGAAGCCAATAGGGTGGCTATTGAAGTGCCGGATCGACTAAGATGGGTCCCCGTCGAGATCATATTGTCTGGCAAGATCTTTCGCGAATACGAAAGCGGCCGCCGGTACCATCTCGCGGCCCTCGCAGACAAAATCCGGATACCAGGTTAAGAAGGTGGGTGCAGTCGCAAAGGATCGGGTGATCGCCACGGTCTTGATGTGGCTCCAGTTCGGATGTTTGGCAACCTCCTCCATAAAGATTGCGCGCAGTTCGTCAGCCGTTTTCTTTTTCCTCATGGCTTTCCTCACTGCGTTCGGTCGCGTGCGTTCGCGCGGCTGATCTCGCTCTCAGCAAGCGCTTCAGAAGCGGCCTCTATCAAAGAGCGATAAGCATCGCCGAAGTTTTGCAGCGCAATGTCTAGCCCATCATATGAGCCTTCGTCGCTGTCGAGTACTTGCCTCGCCCGTTCGGCGAGGTCGATCGCTGCGCCGATAAAGTTCTTCAACCGAGTGTCGGCCATGATACTGCTCTCCTACTTGCAGTGGGTGTTCGGTCCGCAATTCCGCCGTTTGGCGTGTGGGTGCTTTTGGCGTAACGGAGACTTGGCAGGGCGGGCCCAACCTAAAAATGCACGGACGGCGGAGGTAAGGCCGCCCGTGCCAGTTGCGGTACGAAGAGCTTGGCCGTCGAGAGGACAATCACAAGCGACCAAGCCATATCTGGCTCAGCAACCCACGTGCCAGACGATGAAAGAATGTGAGGGAGTAAACCGGTACGCTTTCACACCGCGCCACCTAAGTGCTCGTGTGGCTTCCGGACACGCGCGTCATAAACCAGACACGGCTGAACGAGATGAGACATGCGACTAATGATGCCGAGGACGCAAGGTGATTGGATCAATCTCGCTATCGTGTAAAATGATCAGCTCACCTGGCCTCAAGCCGAGACTTTGCAACATTTCAGGTTCAAGCGGGAAGTTGAGCATTGCGGCATTGGCGCCGCTGTCTTCTATAGTCAGCTGCACGGCTTCGATCTGGTCAGCGACTGCAACCGCGTAGGTTACTTGCCGGTACTCTTCATCGTCGTCGCCGTCTTTCTTGATGGCGACGGTCACTATCCAACCACGCATCCTGCTGCGCCTCGGGAAGCATCCCCATGAGCTATTGAGCCTCTGCAATTCCGCAGCCAGTGGACACGCAGGCTGTGAATCGGGCCGGGTGGCGGAGTGTGGCATTCTGGGAACCCTCTCCCTCCACACCGCACGTTCGGCTAGGCTCACAACCCCAAGAAGAGCAGTCAATCGACGAGCTAGAAGAGGATCAGCGTATACCGCGGCCATCGATGCTGAGGCGCCTGCGATGCATGAGGAGTGGCAGGCTCGGCTCCAGCGGCTGCTCGGGCGCAGCGCTCGCGCGCATGAGCCATCCGCACGGGCCGCCGCCGATATCTCGAAGTCAGCACCCGCTCTGGTCTCGATGACTACGAAAAGTACAAGCAGGTAGGTTGTCGCTCCTGGATGCCGTCGTTTAAAGTGGCTCCGTGTTTCTGATATTCAAACGGAGGACTGTGTGAGCGAAGATCTTTACGGCGGAGCGCTTGAAGAGATTCCACCAGATCCCGCGATGCGAAGAACTAGGTAGAATTGTTCGCGCTATTGAAGGAACAGCAAGAGATCGCCGTGCGCGGCACCCGCCAATCAGCCGCTGATTTTTGGGTACGGGACCAAAAAGTTCAATCGTACTCACTGCGCGTGAGCGCTCGTTCCTTCTGGAGCCTCACCTGCTGCCCGCCGGGCCGCAGGATCCGACATACCGCGCGCAAACCGCTTAAACCACCTGATCAAGATTCTCATCCATCGATGGGGCCTCAAAACGACGAACGGATTTAACGGCTGAGAACCGTCGGCCTAAAGTCGCAACCTGAGCCAGGCATTTAAGTCGGCTGGTGCGGAGACCCTGTTGCCATGAAGATGACCGATGGAGAGAAGCTGATCGTCCTTATGCTCGCGGATATCTCGAAGCGCCTGCAAGGCGAACCTGAGGTCGATCCCGACTTCGTCGCGCAGACGATCTACGCCGACCAATTGTGGGGCTTCGATTGGCACTTCAGCGGCATACCCTTTGAGCGATCGGAGGAGCCCAATCCGGTCGTCAAGGAAACGGTCGACATCCTGGAAATGTTCAGCTCGACTATGTACCGGTTTCAGCAGCTTGAAAACTCGGCGCAGAAGCGGGTGCGTGACGATATTGGATACGCCGCTCATGGGCTCGACATCTTCCCGGGCTTTGATCGCAACCATGATCCTCATTATGGAGTTGCGAACTACCTCGTCCAGGATCTGCATCGCTTCAAGGATGTTCCGGGCGCCACGAACAACTCGCATACGCAGACATCCCTCCCGCAATATGGCAAGATGCTGCTGGTCTATCTGCCGATGCGCACAAAGCTCGGCACGGGACGATTTTCGAAAGAGGATATCATTGCCATCTTCAAAGGTGGCTAAAGCGCGCGTCCAGGGCTGTGCTGGAGGTCGTCGGAGCCGAATCGGCTCCTGTCGGCTTGGCGCGATTCCCGGAGAATCTAAGCCCGCTTGCGAAATGATCTTGCCGTAGAGCAATGAGTATTGCTCCACCACCAAACGGCAGACTTGGAGCGTCATTGGACGCATGTTGCCGTCCAAGAGGATGCGCACCCTTGTCTCGGTCGGACCAAGACCAACGATTACGTAGCGCCGCCTTTTCAACTTTGAACCGGTGCGCCACGAGCACGCCTCTTCGAACCAGTCGGGGATTACCTGCAAGAGCGTCGTCGACCGCTTCACGGCCTACATCTCTGTGAAATTGCTCCCCATCGGGATCTACGATTGCTTTTGCTTCTTCGGGCGACCTGGTCCGCCGAAGCTCCTTGAGCGCCTTGTCGACATGAGCATCCGCGATCACGCCACATCTACATGCGATCGCTGCCAAGCGTCCGGCACTGGCCGTTCTCCATCAGATGCCAACGATCAACGACCTGTACCGCGTGCGGCGGCGCCGTTGCCGTGGCTTCGCCATCTCCGCCACCACGATCGCGGGCGACAATCGCGATCGGGGAACAAGCAGATAGCCACGCTTGGGCAGTCTCTGGTTTACGATCCGGCATGATGCGGCCGAGCCGGCGCCGGCTAGTGATGGTCCTACAAATTTCAGAGCCATCGGACATGCATGCCCTCGACCCACCAGTTCCGATAGCTAGAGCTGCGCCCCATAGAGGCTCATGATAATGGCTACCTAACATAGATGGGTGGCCACTGCTTTTGGATGGCATTTGCCGCACTGTGTGCAACGACACGGTGCCCACACTTTCTCCTGACGAGGTTTCCGAGTGGCTGCGAGTCCGACCTTTCCGTCGTTCGAACAGCACGAGAATAGGCGTCGACAATGGGCATCCAAGAATGCCTGCCGCCATTGGCGAATTGCCCCGCCTCGTAATAGGAGGCTGGCTGCGGCGCCATGGCGGCAACCATTTCGAAGACGCCGGTGACCGGCATCACCGAACTGAACTGCCGCCCCATATATCCGCGGGAGTTCATCTTGATGCCGATTTCCAGGTAAAATTCGACGATTTCGGCGAAGCGGCGTACATCAACGACTCCTTATTGCGGCGATCGGCGCCTATGAATCGGCCGCCGCCTCGAAGACAGAAGTTATCTTCGAAGGGCCAGCACTCACAATCGCCTGAGGAGGCGCGCTGCGATGGACGGACTCAAATTCACACCGACCGTCCAAGCCGCTCTTCGGTCTGCCGACCCGACCAGCTCGCCGCACTCGGGGAACCACCCGCGAACGCGGAAGCCATGACGAGTTCGCGATGAGAACCACAGAACTGATACGCAAACATCCGCTTACGTTCTTTAGACTGTTAAGATCATTTTCGACGCCGCGCATGAGGAGTATCGCGCATGAGCATCACTTCCGTCATCGCTCAGAACCGTAGCGCTCGTATCGCGAGTGTGGCCCTATCTGCAGTAAATGTGGCTAGTGGATGGCGGTCGTGCGTGAGGACAGACAACCCGCAAGGCGCGTCGTACGGGGCGGGATCGGAGACGAAGCGGTCAACCACGAACGGAACGCCAGCGCAATGGCCGGTCCCGTCAATCTTCCATCGCTTGATGTGCTCGGCCGAAGTACGCCGTACAAGCTCCACCGCAAGAGGCGGCAACCCGCTCGGTGGTCCCCACGATGTGCAAACCAGACGTCGGTAGAGCGCGAGATCACTGCGTATCACAAAGCGGCCGCGCGAAAACGACTCATGCACTGGGCGTGCCGGTTTTAGTGGCGATCATCGGAGCAGCGGCCGCGGGCGCCAACGGAGGACATTTACCAGTTGAAATTCCTCTCAATCCGCATCTCGCCGTCGCTCCAATGAGAGCCCGGCGTGTTAAATAAGTCGCAGCCAAGCCATTCCAAGATTTCGCAACACGAAACCAGTTCTCCTTTCGAGCTGGCAATAGTTGTAGCTTCCTTTGCGCCTTGCGCGCAGCCGCAAACTTTCCGTCGCGTTCAGCCTGTTTCAGAGTCTTGATCAGCAGCTCCTCGGTTTGTTTCCATCCGTCGTTTGCAATTCGCCCCTCGGCAAAGTACTCGAAGACGACTCGGAAGGTCAGAGCACGACCTGCGGCGGCCCGCGAATCCAACTTTGGCTCGGTCAGCCATCGTTGAAGAGTTTCGAGCTGGTCCGGCGTACCAAGCGTGAGAACGGCACGTTCCCCGAAGAGCAGGAATGTCGCGAATGCAGCGACGTCCAATTGCGTATCCAAGTCCTGGCCATCCAGCCAACGGGCGATTGCTTCTAATGGAGACATAGTTTGGCTCTCCTGCCTTTCAGTCCCGGTTCGAGCGTCGCGACCGGCATAAGGTGGTTTGTGAGAGCGATTCGGCCCAGAGAGCGCCACGCTAGTCAACTACAAGAACTTGCGGGTTCAAATCCCTATAATTGCCGGACACAATCAAACTACAAATAACCGCAAAAGACCTGATGTTGGCGCTATGACCACCTTGGTCATCGATCGTCAGTGAAAACGCTGTACCGACTTGGCTACATCGCATGCGTCGGTCGGTTTTGGGACCTAAAGTCTATCGGCCGATGAGCACGAAACGGATATGGTTACGACACACTTGGTATGTTTCCTTTAATCAATCGAAGCGGCCAAATCGATATTCCATCCGAGAAACCAGACCTTTCCGAGCGAGGCTGACGCAAAAACATTTGCGGGCGAACTGCTCAATAGTCCTCCTGCACGTGTGACTACGATGCTGGCTGGAACGATAAACCCATACTATCCAAGACGCGTAATTGGATCGAGCGACATAGTACTTTGGATTCATGGTCGCAACTGATCCCCATGTTGCTGAGCGGGACACGCCGCTGTGAACGGTCGGCGAATGTGCTCATAGGACGCGCCCATCACAATGTCGTCGTTGTCGGCGCATACCGGCAGGTGAGATACTGGCCTTTGATGTCGCGGACGTAGTCCGCGATCGTCCCATCAGTCGCAACGATTTTTGCTTCCACGGGCAGCAGATCCGAGGGTTGCGGAGAAGCACGAACGCCAGATCGTATTCCGGAGCCTGGGCCGGCGCGAGGAGTCTGCTCTCGAACTCGCGGTAGGCACGGCTGCAGCGGAACGGCTCGAAGCCAGTGAGTGAATCCGCGACGCCGAGGCGGAGCAAATTGCGCGACCTGACGCTCGTCGTCCCGCCACGCGCGGCCAGGACCTCGGCGCGCAGGCTGCCGTCCCCCCTCCACAGCGCGTTGGTTATCATCTCGACGACGCTTTCCGCCAGCAATTGCGCTGCCTCGACGAATTCGGGATTCGCGGGCCGACGGAGTTCGCCGATCGTTGGCCTTCTGCTTATTTCGATGTGCCGCCCGGTTGCCGCGGTCGGGACTCAGGCGCGCGAATACGGCGCTCGCAGGTAGGCGGTCGGCGTCCCGTAGCGCGGTCGAGCGTGACCAGAAGCACCTCTGATCGGAGCGCAACAGATGCACCGTAGCGGATTTTCCGCCGTCGGCGTCCTGCTGCACGGCGAGGAGCGTCGCGACGCACTGTAACTGAATGCAGGACCGCTTCAGCATCGCTGCCGTCTGCACCAGGCGATTGCGGAGAGAGCCGCACGCAATCGAGCTCCGCTGGATGTTGCCGCCGCACCGACGCCGAAGCGACCGGTCAGCATAATGACCGGTAGCCTTTCGCTTCCCTCGTCCTCGAAGATCACGACCGACGCTGGTCCCCACTGGTCGTACCGTAATCCCCTCAGGAAGGCTCGTGCGTAGGCGTCGAGGGTATCGGGAATCTCCGGCATCTTCCTCGCCAAAGCCGGAGCCGGCCGAAAGCCCAGCCTGGAAGAGGTCCGGCTCCGCCCGCCGCGAGCTCGGCATACAGCGCGCTGCGCTCCCTGGCGGTATTCTCCGGATTCTCGAGACGAGGCGGATGCGGCGGCGCTTAATGGCCTCGCGCGCGCCGAAGCCGCGACCGACGTGCGAATGGTCGTGCAGCGCCGGCGGCCTGCCGTAGTTCATCCACACGATTTCGGTCGCTGCGCCAACGTACGTCGTCGCGTCGATCTCGCCCCCTCTCCATCCGGGCAAAGCCGCGTCGTAGAGCTGGGACGGGTAGCCTGAGAGCATGACTGCGCAGGGCAGAGGCCTAAAGGACGGCGAGAGCTCGACATGGTCGTGCTCGCGATAGTCGAACCGGTAGGCCTTCGCCCGCCGCCTAGTGTCGGGGAGATAGGGCGGATCGCAGCCCACCAGCTCGTCGCCGACGACGTCGTATGTCTTCAGGAATTCGAGCGCGTCGCCATGCACGATCTCCGCTCGGATGTCGAAATCGATCCGCCGCTCCGCTACCACGGAGGGGGCGATCTCCACGCCGATGCTGCGCTGCGCGGGCTGTTTGGCGCGCCGGATCGCGCCGCCGCTCAAGCGCGTCTCGATGTAGACCCGGTGCGGAGGCATCATGGAAATCAGACGATGATAGATGCGGCCATGCCGCCGGGATAGCGCATTCGCGAAGCATCGCTGTTTTCGAAGATGGCGTCGAGTGGCACCTTGGAACTCAAGCCTATCCCGATGTGAGTGAGGCACTTGAGTTCTCGCAAGGCGAGACTCATTCGTGAATGCGATCCAATGAATCGAGAAAGCGGTCGTGGTCGCGTTTGCGCGTGATCCACCCGCAGTAGTAGCGCCTTAAGCAACTCGGCAACCAAGGTGCCAATGGTCGTTTGAAACATCGAGAACTTGCCATGTCGACTACCAGATCTCGTCGGTGATTTCTGTTGAAATTTAACGCTTGGTGGCCACCGATCGTAAGGTGGCCAAGTTCGTGCGAACGAGGATGACTGTAAGCCTCACGCTATCCGTTCTGTCTGAGTTGGGTGGAACGCTGGGGGAGATACTCCACACGGGCAGCTCACCCGTCCTTAATGAGCCGGATCATGACCGAGCTGGCTTTATTGAAGCGGCCTAGGAGATCACTATGATGACACGCTTGTTTGCGTTGCTGCTCTTTGCCATCGTATCGCTACCAGCGCACGCGCAGCTGCCAGTCCCTTCTACGTGGGTGAATCAAAGGGGCTCGATTCTTTCGATACAGACGCTAGACGCATCAACAGGCGATTTCACGGGAACGTATGTGAATAACGCGGCGGGATTTTCGTGCCAGGGATATCCGTACCCCGCAGCCGGAAACGTCACGGCGAACAGAATAGACTTCTACGTCAATTGGACCTCATCCACAGCTCCGACCTGCAGAACAATGACGATCTGGCATGGCCGGGTGGCGGGTGACACGATTCCAACTCGATGGACGATGTACTACGTGGGGCCCGACTGGCACTTTCATAAAATGACTGGCTGGGATTTCTTTACGAGGAGGTAGACCAAACCTGGTGGAAGTCGCGTTGTTGATCGCTCTTAACAGCGTTGCTGGGTACGTGATCGTATGAGCGTCTGCTTCAGCAATCATGCAGGTGATTTGATTGCGAGGAGCGCGCGAACGATGGGTTGGGCACGCTTGAGACAGACGCGAACTGCGGTATCACTGCTCGTAGGGTCACTTTAGAGATGTACGTTCATGGGTAAGTGCGGGAGCGCTCGATGAAGGAAGTTGCGGGGTTTGTCGCTTTCTTTTTGGTGATCTTAGCTTCCGCGTTTGGGGATGCGCAGGCAGAGAATTCGCCGAGCGCGGAGGCGCGCTTGAGAGAGAAGAACATCACACTGTCGGCTGAGGCCGCGCCGGTCGGCAGCTACGTCAACGCGGTTCAAGTAGGCAATCTCCTGTTCATGGCGGGCAGTGTCTCAAGCGAGCCGAAGGGTAAACTTGGCCGGGATCTGACCGTCGAACAAGGCTATGAGGCTGCACGGCAGGCCGGCCTGATCATGTTGGCAAAGGTGCGAGCGGCGCTCGGTAGCCTCGATCGGGTGAAACGCGTAGTCAAGGTGGTCGGCATGGTGAACTCGGCCGATGACTTCGGTGACCAAGCCAAGGTGGTCAATGGATATTCCGACCTAATGGTCGAGGTGTTCGGTGAATCGATTGGTAAACATGCTCGCTCCTCACTGGGCGTAGCGGCGCTTCCGCGCCATGCTCCGGTCGAAGTCGAAATGATCCTTGAGGTACAGTAGCCTTGTTGTTGATCGCAATCTTTCCACTTGGAAAGGCTTTGACGCGAAGGTTGAAGATAGTCGCCGTGCCGACGTGCTCTGCTGGTTCTTTGGTCGGAACGAAACGTTGACGCACGCGTCACGGCACGGACGACACTGCGTTTAGCGTTGCCACGAAATAGCGCGGCAAATCACGTGGCCCGAACGTCACAAAGGCGTTCAGTTGCTAGTCCAGGAGGTTACCATGGAACGACGCGCGACTAATCTAAGGATATCAGCTTTGATATGTCTCGCTGTTGCTGTCCCGATCAGCGGTGCCTTCGCCCAACAGACACAGCGCGTATCCTACAAAGCGGGCGCGGAAAATGCCAAATACACACAACAGCAGTTTCTCGACGTCGGCGACGTCGCGGGCCATCAGGTGCGATCATTTGAAATTTATCGCACCTTTCCGACTAACCCTCCCGTCGTCAATGGTTTGAAGATCAAGGAAACGTGGACGCGGGGCGTTTCCGACTACGTCGACAATAATGGTCCCGCCAGCATATACAATGTCTATGTGTTCGAGAACGGCGACAAGTTCTTCTCCCGAGGAACTGTGCTCGCTCATAGCGCGGGGCCGGGAAAGCTTAGCAGCACGACTGTCTCGTACATCACGGGCGGCACCGGAACGCTCGCTAATATTCGTGGAATTGCGCGAACAACCGGCCACGCCGAGCAGGGGTAAATGAGTCGCAAGTCGAGATCGAATATTCGATCGGCAAGTAGCTGCGGATCTCAACACTTAACGATCTCATCGCTTAGCAGTCGTCGATGCACGCCTTGGAGACTTTCCAATTCAGCGGATCGCGGAACGTCGGCTCAAGAGCACGAGCACCGGTCGCACCCACGGAGCGCCTTTCCGTGGCAAGACGAGAGGATGCGCATGATTGGATAGCTCAGAAACACCTTTAACAGTGTCAGGTCCTCCGAGCGGGAGCGGGTTTCTGCCCTCGGGGCGCTCGGCCGACTCCGTTCACTCGCGGTCCCGCCGATCTGCCAGCGCGAACCCCACTCACATGCCAAATTCGACGCCGATCGAGGAATGGACAGCTCAACACCGTTCGGACAAGCCCCACAGACCAGCGTGGTGTTGAGCGTTGTGCCGTGACCTACGTCCTACGGGTGTCCGACGTCACGAACTAGGCTTCTCGCCCGCCATAGTCAAAATGAACTATGCCGGCCAATCGCGCGCAGCATCTCGGTCTGGGCGGTGGCGTAAAGTGTTTGCCAGGACTCTCTCAGCTCAGGGGTGAAAGACGCGCCGAATTTGCGCTCAAAGCTCCACATCAACGCCTCGCCCATTACGACAAAGTGCGATGGCTGAACGCCAAGTCTGGCGTGCTTGTGACCGGAAATCGCGATCAGCGATTGGAACATCGGTCTTTCGTCGAGCGAGGCGACCAGTGCCGTGATCATATCCAGCACCTTCATCCGCTGCTTCTCAGTACCGCCGCCGAACATTTGTCTTGCATCAGGAGCTAGTTCGACGAACCTGTTGTAGCACAGGTCAGCGAGGTCGCGGCGGATCGGCCACATCGCGTCAAATGATGTCCTGACAAGGTCGACCTGCTCGGGCGTCATTGATCACACCAGCAGGCTCGTAAAGAATGGTCTTGCGATCTCTGCCGCTGAGGGCTCCCTCTCATCTGAAGTGACGACGGAGACAAACTGGTGTTTGCAGTTCCAGCAGCGCCAAAGATCTTGAGCTTCATTCGCGGAGACGCGCTCGTGCCACTCGAGGGTGACTAATCCAGAACCACAGCGAACGCATTCTTTGTCATGCACTGTTGAGATTGGGAGCATGTGGAACCTCTTTTCTTACACACACGCGACGCGTCGGCAGAAGGACAAGCGTTGGTGGGGCCATCACTTGTGCGGCCTTGAGCAGCTGCGCTGGATCAGATGTCCATTCCAATGCTCGCGCCGGCAGCGAGAACTCGGCGAATGAGGGTCTTTTGCGCAAACGATACTGGGACCGGCAGCATGTTGGAAGCCGGTCAAAGAGTCGCGCCTAGGCGCGTCACAGTGTCTTGAGATATTCAAGTAACGCCTTTTTGTCCTGATCGCTCAGACTTGTCCCGTACTCGTGGCCACATAGGCTGTTTCCAGAGTTGATATTGCTGCAGTCCGTCACGGATAGAGTGTCGCTCAGCGGCGCCTGGGTGGCAGCAAGACCAACGTTTTCAATGTCGTACTTCCGTCCGACGCGAAACTGCGACTTGCGCTACCCTGACGGCTTGAGCAATTCCGCCAGCGTAGGGACCGAGCCGTTATGAAGATAAGGAGCGGCGGCCCAAATACCCTGTAGAACACGCGCCTCGTAGGCGCCCCATGGAGGGAGCCGAGTGTGAGATGCTCGTTCTGCTCCCTGACGCCTGGCCTTTTTGATTGCTTCCGAGGTGCTGACAGTATCGAAAGCCGTTAGCAAATCTCAGCGTTGGCGGTAGCCGCACCAGCCCCAGAGACTCCGGTGTGTCCGACGATCCCGGATCTGGCGCCGCTGCCACCCGGGCATTGGTTGAAGGGGCGCCGCCGGCCAACAGGTGTTCCGCGATCGAACCAATGACCGTGGTCGCAAGAATGTTAAGAATCTCATCGTTCTCCTTGAGGGGGGCGGTCGCGACGGGAATGTCCGTTCCTTTGCTTCAGCGCCTGCATCCAAGACAACGTAATCAAACGCGAGCCCTGATCGCGCGAATAGAAGTCAGCTCTCGCTGCCGCGATCCAATCCAGACCCTGGTCAAGATAGATGGGATTGGCGTCAGTGCCTTGAGCGTCCGATCTTGTCGTGACGACAGACGTTAAGGCGATCAGAAAGAGAGTGCGGAGCATCGTGTGTCCTACCGCTTCCATTGTCGCAACAGCCCGAGGCAACTTTCGCCGAAATCCGCGCCTTTTCCGGCAAACCTGGGCTTGCCTTTCGGCCTGCAGGCCATCGGATCATTGGTTATCAAAGGGCGCTATCCAACAAACGTCAACCTACCAAGTCTTGTGGGAAGCAACTGCATTCGGAAAACGATCATCGCGTCGCCCTGGATTTGTCGGAGGCATACAGGCGTGCGGCATCGCAATTGCGGAGCCTCACTGCCACATTGGTTCCGAGAGATCGTCCCGATGTCGATCTGGAATGGCGCAGGATCGACCAAAACGCTTCAAGGCGCCGCTCACTGATCGACAATCTTCCGGTGAGAACGACGTGCAAACCAGGCCGTCGAAGCGCACGAGCAATGACTGACGGGCTAAAGAAGCATGAGGCGTGACCGTAAAGACCTGCTCAGCGAATTGAACGGGAATCGCGGCCGCAATCTCGCTGCCGAACAGTTTGAAGCGGTCGCGAACCTCACCCTTGCCGAGGAGTTCGGGAGCGTCAAGCTGGCCCACAGCTTCGCGGTCGGTTCAAGGTATTTGACGGTGCGTGTCGAAGGGATCGACGGAAGGCAACTCAGCGGCACGGAGGGCTAAAAGGCGAAACAGTGACCGATATCCACGAAGAACGCGTATTCTGGAATGATACCTTTAACGCCGAGATATTTGATTTCCGCGGCCAGGTTCATTTTGCCCGCTTTGATGGCTGCACCTTCGTGAAATGCACCATCGTGCTCGATAGCAGCGCCGAACAACTTGCCTTCACCGGCTGCACGTTCAAGGACTGCAACATCGATCATATCGACGCAGACGAGGCTCGCGGAATTGTTGTCCGTGACAACTTTTTCGATCGCCCCATTGCAGAGCGTAAGGCTGATTTCGAACGACGCTTGGCTGAAGCGCTGAATCGGCGCCTAAAGTCCTAAACGCCGAACGCTTAGCCATGGAGCTTCACGCCACCAACAACATGCGGGCGATCTCCGCGCCGGCTCCATCAATTACCGTACTCGACTCGGTTACCATTGTCCGGGTCGCCCCGGTACGCGCTGAGGCCGGAGTAACTTAGTCGCCCGCGCCCCTAGACTTTGCGGCACAGTTCTCCCTACTCATTGGGGAGTACCGGAGTCATACGGATGGCGAAGGCGTGCCCGCTCCTCCATACTTTGTCCAGGTCAGGATTTTGCGCACCCTCCTGGGGCTAGAGCCAACGCCGTCCGCATGTATTTCAAGCGGGCGGCGTTGGGCCGTGGATCTGTGGCGCGTCCGATTAACTGAGTGCGCTCTCTATAGCCATAGATCTGGTCCGATCAGCGGCCATTTTTGGGCGTCGTGCGCTGGTCATGCTGTTCACTGGGCGCAGGGGCGAGCGAGCCATCCGCCTGGACGATCATCTTGCGCGAGAGAGGCGCGCCCGACAGCGGAACAGCCGATCGCTCGACCTGCGGCGGACATGTGCGAGCAAACGCGGCGATTAAGCGCTGGCGGTGACGAGCTCTCTCCACGGCCGTCTCGACCGCCTTCTCTTGGGCTCGCAGCGCGGCGCGGTATGCGCGTTTACGCTGGCGGTTCCATTCTTTCACGTCTGTCACAAGCCAAGCTGCCTCCCCGGCGGAAGTGCTCGCGCATGGAAAGTCGGGCTGTTCCGCCCAACGGACGATCGTTGCAGGTGTAATCTTGAAGTACGCCGCCAATTGAACCGCCGTCATGTAAATACCGGGCGGGTCAATCGAAGGCGGTCCAACGTCCGGGGTCATGTTTTCAGTGCTATCTGTCATCGCTCGCAGCCACCCTGGCCATCAACGAACAAAGCGCGATTGTGGCGCTTGCACTTCATCGGCGAGCCCTCTCATGAACGATGCTCCTCATGCGCCGCGTCGCAGATGATCTTGATCAACCTTAAGAGTGTAAGCGGATGTTTGCGTACAAGCTCTGTGCTCGTCTTCGCGAACTCATCGGAGCCTCCTCGCTGGCGGACGATCTCCCGAAGTGCGGCTCAGGGTCGGCATAGCGAATAGCTGCCTCGAAAGCCGGTATAAATTCAAGCCTGTCCATTGCAACACATTCCTTATGAAGAGAGCTCCGGTTTTGAAGGCGGTCTTGGTGGCGGCCTGGTCGCCATAAGCTCCGCAATCGCGGCAAGTACGACGCTCGTATCGGCCTTTCCTTCGGACCATCCCTTCAGCGCCTCTATCGCGTTCTCCAAGGCCTCATCACGGGTCACGGAACAATCTCCACAGCTCCCCTGTGGCCGGCGGCGCGGCCTGACTCCGAAAAACGCGCGGGCATCTGGAGACCGCCCGCGCGGAGTTTGCTACGTCAAGCTTGGTCCGTGTTGCGTGAAGATAAACAGCCAAACCGATAAGCCTCTCAACAACTCGCATGCCACGGCACCGTGCAGAAGTAGAGCCAAACGGCGCGGTATCGACAGAGCACAGTGAGGCCGACGCGACGGAAAAGCGTGCGGGCGACTGCTGATGACCGCCCGCACGCCGTCGCACCTCAAACAGACCTGGCCCTCACGAGGGTCAATCATTAAGCGACCAAGCTATAGACTGCTCAGCAACGCGCGTGCCAGACGACCGGAGGGTAAACGGCGCAACCCCGGTGCACTTCTCGTGCGACTTTCAGACATGCACGCAGTCAACCCGACACCGTTTGAACGAAACCAGACGTGGCTAATGATGCCGAGAGGGCGCAGGGATTGGATGGTTGCCATCGTGTATCGCGATCAGTTCGCCGGGCTCCAAACCGAGCTTTTGCAACTGCTCTTTTTGAAGCGGACAGTTAAGCATTCCGGCCCTTGCGCCGCAGTCGGCTATCGTCATCCTCACCGCTTCCGCCGGGTCAGCGACGACAACCACGTATACTACGTGTCTGAATTCTTCGTCGTCGCCATCTTCCTTGAAGACAGCAGCAGTCACTAACCAACCGTCCATCTTGCTGCGCTCCGGGAACGCGAAGTAGGCGCTGTCTTCACCTCATTCCATAAGTATTACGACTACTATGATGCCGATGGAGACTAGGCCCATGAAAATCACGCAGCCTAGGTACGGTAGGTCGCCGCGCACTACACAGCTCCAGACACGAGGACGGAGCGTGCACTCCGGCGACACGACCAACCTGCACAATTCGGCCCGCTGCGTTCGACAGCCTGACACGGCAATCCGAGTCCCAACAACTACTGGCTTGCATAGGTGCATGGCCCGGACGACAACGTCGCCCTAGCGAAGCTGGGCTTCAGCAACTTTGGCGAATTCCAAAGCGAACCCTGGATATCTGCAGCATTTGGATGCCGGACTGCCTCTGACTTTGAGGTAATCCTCGACTTTAGGACCAAACCGCGGCTTTATCTGCAGCACGTAGCGAATGTCGAATAGTAACTGAGCAGAGACCTCATTGGCTCGTTCGCGCAATTGACGCACGATGACGTCCAGCTCGAAACGGGTTTCCATCGGTTTCTCGATGACAGGAGGCTGCTTGCGGCCGCAAAGCGAATGACACCCTCTCCAACGCCTTCCTCCGGAACGCAGAGGCGCGCTGAGCTTGACGGAAACTCCCGGTCCTTCCAGGATCATCCGCCGCGAAGGTACGACTTCCGGCGCAAGCCGGCCACGATCGTCGGAACCGCGATTTGCGTTACTCGCTGTTTCGCAGGATTACTGCCTCGGTCGCACGTCTGTAGAGTGTGGCAGGTTTGTCTTGGGCCCTAACCCCTGCAAACGCATTATCGTCTGCTTGGCCAATTCCCCGTGGAGCCTATGGATCTTCTGAGAGCCAACAATGAGAGTTTCATGAGTCTGGTTCAGGAAATCGGTTTGAAGCTCAAGAGCTTCGTAAAGCGATCGCGCGCCCGCCAACTTCTCGAAAAACGACTTGGTGTGTTCGAAGGATTTTTTGACATAGTCAGCATAGGTTTTTGCGATTTCTTGATAGCTGACCGGCACTGTTTCCGCTGATACGATCCGGCCGTTCGAAGAGGTGTCAGTCGAAGAGGTGTCAGTTGACGCGAACTGCGCGCCGATCTCCTTCGGCGTGTGCTGCAATTGATCTGGCGGCGGGCCCTCTTGTTGACCCGATTGCCGCCTCTGCTGTGCAGTTTCGTCGCTCTGCCGATCCGCGTTCGGGTTGCCCTTGCCGGATTTTCGTGGTGTCTCGCTCTGGTCTGGACTCATTGCTAAATCACTCCGTGGTTTGATATCAATCAAGTTGCAAACCTCCGCCATGCTCACGCTGGCATCATGATTCCGATCGGCTCCTTGTGCGGCGATTTGCTACATTTTAGCGGACCTCTTCTACGCTGCCGCTCGGCCGGCTCCGAAAGCGGCGCGTCATAGTACGCCTGTCCTCATTGGACATCTCGCTCCCTCGCCCGCGCATTGCCGAAATCACTCGGTCGTCCCACAGCAATTATCAACCGGGGTTTGCTCCCACTGCGATCTGCGAGAAGTTCCTATCCCTGAGAGCACTGGGAGTAAGGTTGGCATCGGCCAGTCCTCTCCAAGACCTCCCGACTTCGATCCACCTGCTTTTTCGAGAGGGCAAGGTGTCAAGCATCCTCCTCCAGCAATGCCCAGGTTTGGGGGACCAAGTGCGCTACTTTCGAGAGCTTCGAGATAATTCGTTCGACGGTCTGTCCGTTCTGCGCTCGCCAAATCGATTTGACTTTATGGATGAGGGGATTGTCGTTGGCGCGAACACCGTTGCTTGTGAGGGCCGAGTCAGCCACACAGACCAGCAAGAGGCCGAGACAGAGCCACAGCACGCGTTTTCTTGCCATTTTTCATTCTTGCCATTTTTCACCTGCCGCCCCGATCCTCTGTTCTCTCTGTGAGGCACCAATGCTACGCGGATTACAAACACGCTGTTCCGCAGCATTGAAAGTTAGCAGCGACGTGACAAGACGCCCGTCGGTATCGGCCGAGCAGACGCCGTCCCTGGCTTATGTCACGCGCCACTAACCTCACTGGCCAGCCACGGCCTCAACTTGCGATGGTAGCCATGCCTGAGGGAGGGTGCCCTCGGCACGTCGAGGGTCTGCATTCTTCGTGCCAGGCAATAGTCGACAGTTCGTACCGTGTTTGTGTTGGCTTTGTCTGCTTTGCGACTTACTCAGGTTTCGATCCTTGCACTCAGGCCTGTCCGCAGCGGCGTCATGTTGACCTTGTCCTCTCCGCAATCATCGACCCGTGCAAGCGAATCTTTCGCTGCAGCTCAGACATGGATGAGATCCCTTTGGCGCCGTCATCGACACTGTTTCAGTCGGCGCCGTTGCCGCAAGGCCGACGCGATCGAAGCTCGCACCAGCGAGGCACACCTTTTCTATCGCCATTGAGCATTCACTGCGCAATCTTCGTTGGCACACCGTTTGCTCGTCCAGAAATAGCAATAGTGGTCTTTGTGGAGGCCAAAGCTCCCTGATCAGTTGCTGCGGTCGAAAAGACAAGGTCGATTCGACGGCGGTGCTGAGCGCTGAGCGGGCGGATACTTTGGCGCAGTTCGTCACAGATTGAGATGTGCTTGAGCTTATATCGAGAAGAAGTATCGGGTGAACTAAGACGTCGAGAACGAAGCCATTGTGATTGACAGCGCGCCAGAGCCAATGTTGTCCGCCCGCGATCGAGAGCGCGTTGGCCGGATGCGGTCAGAGAGCACGTTGCCGAATTTCCGTCCCCAGCGGCGCGTGGGTTCATAGCTCACCTCCAATGCCACGCGGCGACACTTTGTCGGGGAACGCATTCCCTGGCTCTCTGACGCAATTATATCGGACTCTAATCCCGCACAACCTCGACTCAAAAAAATGCCACCAAAAGTAGCGCGCTGGCAAGCGCCCTACGCGCTGCGCAGGATTCCGTCTCGTTCACCTTTTCCCGCTTCTTCGCGATGTACTCGGCGATCTCGGCAAGATCTTCGCGCCCGGACATGTAGGCAGGGACCATGTCCTGCAGATGCGCCAGGATTCGGAAGAAGGTCGGACTGACGCAGGAGGGATTTGCCCTGCGCTTCTCTGTAAAGCTGGCCATCCTGCGAGATCGGCAGCAAGGGCAATATGCTCCTGACCAGACCGAGCGCGCCTATTTGACGATTATCGACCGTGATCCGGTCGCGGTGGAGCGCCCGCTCCCGCAAGAGTGTGAAGCCGCCTGAGTGGCAGGCACAGCGGCCGACTCAGACACCCGGCAAACCATACATCCAAGCCTGCCGGTTATTTTTCGTTGACGGTCGAAGTGTGGCCATCGAGGCCGATCGCCGCGTGCTCGGCCTCACGGCATAGGGCCAAACCAAATCGCAAGCGCGAAGACGACCAAGAGGGAGACAGCGATGATCGCTTCACGGGCCGACATTCGCTTCATGGGGGTACGCCTCTCCGCGGGGATCAACGTCCCGGCAGGTTGCACACCCCCGCCGAGGGTTGCAACCTACCGAAAGCGGTAGACCGAGCGGACATGGCCCGCGCGGCCCAGCTAATGCTCAAATGAAAAAGGGCTTATACTGTTACTTCACCTTACCGCCTCTCGGCTCAATGTGTCGCAGCACGGATGCTCCGAGTTCCTGGGTTTGCTTGTTCGATAGCTTGCTCGGCGTGGCCGTCGCAACGCCTGCAAGGTGCTTGATCTTCGATGAAGTGATTGGGTGTACGGTCTTGGAGGGCGAGGTAGACGGTGGCTTTTTGGCCATCTGGCATTCTCCTACTGGGTTGAACGAATCGTCAGAGTATACCTTTCCGCGACCCCAATCGGCAGCCATCCCGCAGCGGCCTGCAACGACCGGGACCGGAAAAAGCTGGTTCAATCTGGTTCAATATGGCGTCGGCGGCTCTACTGCATGCTGGCCAGCATGCAGGGTCGGAAGAGGCGTTGCTCACTCTCGTACCAAACCCTGGGCTTGCCCGCGCCCTCTCTTCCAGACGGGCGGGTGACAAGTTCGGTCACCTCACTGGCTCAAACGTAAAAGCCAGCGCCGAGCAGATAAAAAAAGCACCAACTTATTGATGCGGGTCAGCACCGCGACGCATGGCGCTGTCAACGGTCAGACGCTGCTCGGCGTCTCGCAGCAGACCGATGCCGATGTTCACAAAACACCTGACCGATGAGGGCATATACGGCCGTCGCACGGTTACCTTGCAGCACCTTCACGTGCCCGTACTCCAGCACCTGAAGGTTGAAATCGCTCTTGCTCAGGCGGCACAATCTTGCCGTCCCCGTTTGGTGGCCATCCCCCTCTAGAACGATTTCTAGAATGGGCCAAGGAGGCTGGCTGCAAGAGGGACATCAAGGTGCGGACACACGCGCAAAGTGGTCGGCCTTACGAATCGCTCGAAATTGAGGGACCAAGCGGCGGGAAGGTTGTTCTTATTAATCCCGACCTCGGCGAGCATTTGGCGCCATCGACGGTTTCATATTTGCAGCGTCGGCTCGCCGTAAAGTCGCCGTTCCCAGAAGCGCCGGAGCCCACCACCCCGGACGACATCGAGTATGTTCCCGCCGACGGTACCGACGACTAGCTAGACTTGATGTTCATGCCGAACACCTGCAGGTGAGGTTTGATTGATCCGACTTTCATCGACCAGTCAGTGACATGCGTCTTTGATCCAGATCAACTACCAAGGTTCGTAGTGGACGCAAATTGCCGCATCTTGGCATTGAGATTGCAAATCTAGCGGCAATAAGGGAAGTTGGAGTTGGGAATGAACGCATTTCAGAACTTCCTCACGTTGCCGTAACACCCACATCATCAATTTTGTATAGCCATGACATTGATTTCATCCATTTCAGTTACGTGGCTCTCTTAGCCGGCGCGCTCCACCGATGATGACACGGCACATTCGTGCGGCCCTCACGGAAGCGAGCCGACGAGTTTTCGGTTGCCGCACATTGGGAGTGAGCTTCATCCTCGCACAACGACCAGCATGACCTGCCGCTGCGGCGCGCGCCGCGCGGCCAGGGGTGCGCGGCGGCGATCAGGGTGAGACTTCAGCGACAATCAAGGGTTCTTCCGCATATTTGGTGCAGCTTGAGCGACTGGGGTTGGATAGGTTTGCGGTCGTTCTCAGGCAGCCAGAAGGACGCGTCGACGCAATAGCGGGTAGCTTGCCCGGCCATACATTTGTCGTTTGATGGCTTTGATCCTGCTGATCTGGCCTTCGACCGGACTGGTTGTCCAGGGGGTAGTTATTGCCGCGCGGACCGCATCGATGTCGCGCGCGATGCCGTTGGCGAAGCTCTTGAGCTCGCTGTTGGCTGCTTGTGTGATCCATTTATCGAGCTCGGCGATGTCGCTACCATTGAGAAGGGACACAAACCGCTTTGCTAGATCGGCCGCCGTGGCGAGTTCGGGAGCTTGCGCGAACAGATGGCCGAGGAACAGCCTGGCTTCAGCATCGATCTGATCCGGATCCTGGCTCAAGTACCAAGCACAGCGACGACGCGTGGGAGCTTTCCAGGTCAGGTGTCGTTGTGTTGTTCCGCCCGCGTCCGCACGTGCACGCCTGTCAGCGGCCCATCGCGCGACGGTCACAAGCTCTCGCCAAAGCTGCTGGCCCACCTGGCAGCCGGAGGCCCACCGCGCTTCGAGCCACGCCTCGAAGGGACCGATAAGATGTGAAGGTCTGTAAGGACGCGAATGCTCCGGTTCGCCGCCGGCGGCGAGCCAGCGCTGGACAGTGCGCCTGTCGACACCGAGCAGTTTGCCGATGCCGGATGTCGGACAACCTTGCGCGCGGAGGCGACAGATTTCATCCCAGCGTTCGCGTCGCGCAGCCTTTCGATCCGCCCGCAACTGTGCAAGGCCGGGCGGCGCCGTGGAACTGCCGGTCTTCGGTCTTTGCGCGGACGCCATGATTTGCACGGCGGCGGCTACGTTGTGACGATGGCGGCCGACCGCGTGGCGCAGGGCGTCCCCCAAACTGTTGAGCAAGTGCCAGCGATCGGCCACCTGCACTGCGTCGGGCGCGCCGCAGCGTGTGCCATCAGCATAAAGTCCCGCACGATCGCGGGCGACGACCTTGATTCCGGGCCAGCGCTTCAGCCAGCGCGCAACACTGTCGGCGTTACGATCGGGAAGCAGGTCAAGCACGCAATTGCGCTCCAGATCGCAGATGATCGTTCCATATCGCTGGCCACGACGCCAAGCCCAATCGTCGATGCCGACCACGGTCGGGGCAACGAAATCCGGCAAGGGAGCCGAGTGAATCATTCGGAGCAAGGTGTCGCCACTGACTGGCATAGCCAGTTTGCGCGACAGGCGCGAGCCGGGCTCACCGCCGACCGCAAAGCCGATCGCCAGCTGGCTCTCGCCGAGGCGGGTTGTGCGTCTTGCTTTCGGTCGCACCGTTTCCGGTAGCCGCTCGGTGAATATCCGACGCGGGCATTGCGGATTCGCGCATCGAAACCGTCGCGCGTGAAGCCGGATTTCGACAACCCGCCCCTGCCACGGCAGATCGGCTAGGCGTCGCGCGTAGTGGCTGTGGATGCGATCCGTCTGGTAGCCGCAACAGGGACAGAGTGAGACCGCTGACTTCGGCCGAGCAACGAGCACCACCCTGTCGGTCTGGGGAAGAATCTGGACAATCAAAAGCTCGGGGCAAATCAGCGAGCAGAAGGCATGGAGCAAGGCGAATCACGAGCGTCGACTGCGATTCCGACCTTATGCCCTTATTCGAACTGTCCGTGAATCCCGCACCCTGCACCAAATATGCGGAAGAACCCCTGATTGTCGCGCTATACAGGGGATTGCATTGAAAAGATCGCCCTTGATCACCGGCCTACCGACCGACAGCGTCGCTGCTGTTCAGGTTGTCGACGGGTCGGTGATGGCGATGCAGTTGGAACGTCACAGGCCTGAGACATGCAGTGATTAAAGTGAATCAGACCCATGGATAATCGTTATGACCCGCACGTTCTCTCAGTGGCTCGGCGACTGTGCTAATGCAATGGGTCTAGACGACGACGTTGGTGACTTCGCGCGAGATCGAACGCTGGTTGTGCACGACACCATCTGCACGTTCGTTCATCCATGCGGAGACCAGCATGACATCGCCGCCGTGCTGCTCGACGCAGGCTTGCCTTCGACGGCGTCCGATCATGACCTGATTGGACTGGCATTATCCCGAAATCTCTCGAATTTCCTGCTTGGCGCGCCGCTGTTCTTCGTCAATCCGGCGAGTCAACACCTTGTTTTGGGTCAGAAGTTCGAGTTTGTGCAGATCGACCCACCATCGTTCGCGCCGTTGCTTAACGCGCTGGCTCTGCAGGCCAAAGCTTGGCGGGACAGGCGGAGCGCTGCACGATGACGGGCATTTCAAATGTGGCGGACGGCGCGCGATCGCTGGGACTCCGCGTCGGCCCGCTGGCGACTCAATCGCCGTGGGCGTTTGGGATCGAGGCGACCCCAGCGGGCCCCCTACGCTGACCGATGATCGGCGACGAGATCACGAAAGCATATCTGAACAACTGTTGAGGGCCGGTCAAACCGTCAGTGCGGGGACATTGCACTCTGGAGAGGCGCCTGCTGAAGAGCATGTGGCGCCGCTACTCCAGGACAGCTTATCGCAGTCACCTGATGCGGACGCACCGACGGAGCGTCAAGACGCTCTCCCTGCGGGTGGCGCCCGATGGTGGAGATGGATGGTCGCGCTATTGGGCGCGAGCGCAATACTGAGTGCGCTAGAGACCTTTGTTGGTCGCCTCGGTGAGGCGGCGGTGCATGCATTTTCCGGTCATCCGCAAAATCCAGAGGAGGTCAGCGATAGGTCGATGGCTGCGCATGCTGCAGTCAACATCGTGATGGAGCTGATCGCGGGCGCAAGAGTGGGTGTGCACACTTGGCGGGCGAGTGACAATCCAGAGGCTTATTGGAGAGGATTTCGCGGTGAGCGGTCGGCGCAATCTGCGGCCTTCGCGATGGCGGGAACGCCTGACGTGCCCGCAAGCCAGATGACCCGCCTCCTGCTTAGCCTCGCGACGGCTTTTGTAGCGTTCGACTTCGCCGCGCACACCGGCATACGTGCTCTTTCGTACCTTCAAAGCTCATCGAACAACAAAGTCCATGCCTACGAAGCCGTGGTTCGGTCCAATGCCAACACAGCTTACTGCTACACCCGTGAGGTCGCACACTTCGTGGCTTCCGCCTTTCAGCTCGTGTCGCACGATGCCTTGCTGAACTGGCCGGGATGGGCCGCCAGTTCCATAGCGTATAGCTTCAACTCCGCAGCACAGCAGACGGTATCCAGAGGTATCGACCAGGGTAGGGACTTCGATCTACGTTGGCCAGCAATTTCCGCTGCGGCCGAGGCCGTCGATGCTGCCATTACGTCCGGAGCTGCTCGTCTTGCTGAACCGGATAGGCCCGTGGAGATTTGGCGTGGTCGTCTTGCCGAGGGGACCTCGGCAGAGGGATATCCGCCGTCAAATCGCAGTGTCATTGATACAATCGATCGGGTGACACAACGCGCCGTTGGCCGCCAATTTGTTGGAGAATTCTCTAAGGTCCTGCCTCGTGAGTTGCAGGATCCGCGGATTGGACCAGTGCTTGCGGCCACAACGCATTTTCGCGAGGTGATGTGGCAAGCCGAAGACGCTAGTCGCGGCAACGGCGTCAGTAGGGCCGCGAGTGATCCCGAGGCGCCGCCGCCCGTCGAGATGGTGCCAAATGCCAGCAGCAGTCCGGGTCCATCTGCACTGCTGCATGAAGGTAGTGTACTGCCGTCGCCCCCGGATTTGAATGCACCGCCGCTAAACGTCGCGCGGCCATCGTCGTCTGCCGAGGCCGCCTCGAGTTTTGTGGATTGATCCTTGGAGGAGTTCGGACATCTCGTCGGCTTGGGCTGGGAGCACGGCCGCCAACCGCCACCGCCTTTCTTGATCGGCGCCCTGAACAGAAGGGGCGACCTGCCGAGGACACCGCTCGAGAGTAAAAATGTAAGAATCCACGGTCAGATCTACGCGATCTGCGTGGAACCCGGGAGTGTGGTGCCGACCATAGACAATCCGCTAGGCGGCAACTTTATACTCGTCCCGGACCTTGGGCTGAATCCCCGCGCGCCAGCGGGGACGCGCATCGGTGAGTTGTCCTCCGCATAAGGCAACCAGTTCGCATGCCAGGGGAGAGACCGTCCGCAGGACGGCGCGTTGGAGGGGGCTGGCTGCCTACCGCAATCTCTCCCTTGAGGGCTTCGGGTTTGACAAGCGGACCTGCCGCCACAAAGCGCATATCATGGCGACGTGGAGACGAAGGCGCTCAACGGTGCTTATTTGTTGCTAAGTAGTTGGTTGCCCGTGAAGAATTCGGAAGCGATTGATTTGTCGCTGTGATTTGACGTGAGCAAGTATTCGATTTTGCAAGAAAGCCGAGGGTAGGTCTTGGTTTTCATGCGTTTTGGAATTCCGGATTTCGGCGCTTCGTGATTCCCTTGACGGCAGATTCGCTGTCGGAGGAAAGCCCGTGAGCCAGCCTCGTGACGATCGTCAGGACGATCTGTTTCGTCCATCTCTGGAGAAGATCATCAACCTTCGCCATCCGCTGGTGCGTCTGGCGGCGGAGATCGATTGGGACTTCCTGGCGGGACGCTTCAGTTCGGTCTGTCGCCTCGGGCCGGGGCAGCCGCCGTTGCCGACACGATTGGTAGCCGGACTGTTCATCCTCAAGCACATGCACAATCTCTCTGACGAGGCGCTGTGCGACAGGTGGGTCGAGAACCCGTATTTTCAGTATTTCTGCGGCGAAGTGGTGTTCCGGCACGACCTGCCGTTCGATCGCTCGTCGCTGACCCGCTGGCGCCAGCGGCTGGGCGAGGAGCAGATCACCGCGCTGCTGCAAGAAAGCCTCTCGGTGGCGCATCGAGCTGGGGCGATCGAGACCAAAGATCTCGAGCGGGTCGTTGTGGACACCACCGTCCAGGAGAAGGCGATCGCGCATCCGAGCGATGCCCGGCTCATGCACCGGGCGATCGAGAAGCTGGTCGATTTGGCCAAACGCGAGGGCATCGAACTGCGCCAGAACTATCTGCGCGTGGCCAAGCGCGCCGCCATCATGGTGGGGCGCTACACGCATGCCCACCAGTTCAAGCGCGCCCGTCGAGAACTCAAATTCCTGCGCACCCGGCTTGGCCGCATCATCCGTGACATCAGACGCAAGATCGAGGGCGCCCCCGCGCTTGAGGACCGCTTTGGTCCGCTGCTCGATCTCGCCCACCGGGTTCGCCATCAAGAGCCGCGTCAGCGCGGTCCCAAGGTCTACTCGTTGCACGGCCCTGAAGTGGAGTGCATCGGCAAAGGCAAGGCCCGGGCACCCTATGAATTTGGCTGCAAAGTCTCGATTGCCACGCCTGCTACCGCGCCCAAAGGCGGGCAGTTCGTGCTGCATGTCAAGGCCCTGCACGGTAATCCCTATGACGGCCACACGCTCGGTCCCGTCATCTCCGATCTCGAAAGCTCACAGGTGTCGCAGCGCGCCGCATCCACGGCGACAAGGGCTATCGCGGCCACAACTATCCCGACCGGTTCAAGGTCTGGATCAGCTGCCAGGTTCGCCGCGTTACCAAAGCCATCCGCCGCGAGATGCGGCGGCGTGCCGCCATCGAGCCTGTGATCGGCCATCTCAAGGACGACCACCGAATGCGTCGCAATCATCTCAAGGGCCGCGACGGCGACCGCATCAACGCCGTTCTCGCCGCCGCCGGCTACAACTTCAGCCTGCTCCGCCACTGGTTCGCGGCACTGTTACGCGTCCTGCTATGGATCCTCTGTCGCCGCCTATCGCAACCACACCTTGCGTAAAACGGTATTCAGAAACGTTCTTCACGAACGACGCCGTATACATGACCGCACCGCTCCCATGTGTGAAGTCGACTGAGAAAGTTCTTGCGCCCGCGGGCCGTTCCATACATGTGCGCTACAAGCCGTCGCAGACCCACTTCGGCTACGGCATCTATCGCAACACGAGCAGACAGCCGAAGAACGCTGCGCAAAGGTCGCTGAGGACCGTGCGGCCATGCTTGACGACCACGCCGCTGATGAGTTCGCGCATGCGGTCGCCTAACGGACGTGCATCGCTTTCTTCATAACCATAACACTGCAATCGGACACCCACACCAAAAAGTAGTAATCCTCCATCCGGAGTTGTGCGACCTCTGGATTCAGATATGGTTGCCCCAAAATCACCAGTCCGTTCAGCGGTCCCGTCATTACGTGCGCACGAACCGCGAATGGTGGGTTTGCGTCACCATCGGCTGCGATCGGGTGAATTTGTGACTCACATCTGAATAGCAGTTCGAACAGATTTGTTGACCAACTGGCTGGGGAGCTAGAATGGATCTCGGATTAATGAGCCTCAAGCGAGGCTCCGGCGATTGCGCCGTCATATTTATTCATGGAGTTCTTTCCGGTGGCGACAAATGCTGGACCCACGAAAACGGCACGTATTGGCCCAACCTCCTCATGCAAGACAGCGCCCTCGGTGACCTGAGCGTTTTTGTATACACGTACGAGACCGGCATCTTTAGCGCGGATTACAACCTCGACGACGTTGTTGCAGATCTCCGGGAGTGGATGCGAGGCGCGGCGATTGAGGGCGCACCACGCATCATATTTGTATGCCATAGCATGGGTGGTATCGTCGCCCGAAGATATCTTGTGCGTCGCCAGTTCGATAAAGGTGCCCCGCGATCGCGTACGACATTTGGCCTCTTCCTCGTCGCTTCCCCGTCGCTTGGGGCCGAATGGGCAAATTGGCTCCAGCCAATCGCGGAATTTCTTTGGGCACAGCCAAGCCGATGCCCTTCGATTTTCGGAACAAAACAACTGGCTATGCGGCTTAGACGGCGATTTCCGCTCCCTGGTCCACTTTAAGGGTGACGAACTACATGGGCGCGAGCTAGTTGAAGACAAGTTCATTGTTGGTCGGTTTATTTTCGCTCCGAAGGTCGTCGCTCGAATATCGGCAGCTCATTATTTTCCAAATCCGCTCAAAATTGCCGGATCCAACCATTCCTCAATCGCCAAGCCAGAAAATGCGGTCGCGCTACAACATCAAGCGCTTCGCGAATTCATCATGGCTCTACCTAAACCTCAGGCTGATCCGGCGCAGATGGTCCGGACAACGAACGACGCCCTAAACGTGCTGATCGCCAACGCGAATGAGCCCGTGATCCGCGAAACCGTAGGTCGCTTTCGGGACGCCTTCGAGAACGCAAACACGCAGATCATGTTGATCAAACACTATAAGGGGCTTCACGACAGCTTGCACAAATTGCAACTTGTGCTCGATACGATTGAGGACGCTCTAGATCGGTCAAAAGTTGACCGGGCAGTTGCAGGCACGTTGGGCAAATACGCGGCTGTCCTAAACGGCATTGCTCGAGAAGCTCGGAAACAAATCGCCGACCTCCCAAATGCGCGGCTAGAGCAAACCTGGATAAAAAGGCTGGAAACCTACGCCGATCATATGCAACGCGCCGCAAGACCCTGCGCTGCTCAGACTGACTTCGATCAGCTTGCCAACATTGGGTTGGGCGAATTGTTGAACCAGGCGCCTCGCATTAACCAGGCCCTCACCAGCTGTATGGCCAGCCTCCATCTCGCACCGCTATCTGAGAGTATGCAAGTGATTGCGGAGAAACTCCGGCCATTCGCAAAGTCCGGCGATAAGGCGCTGCACCAACTCGACGCTGGATCACAGGCAGTCTGTGAGATGCAGCATCATCTCGCGCTTTTTGTCGGCGAACACTACGAATGGCAATGGTTCAGCAATGAACTCGACCACGCTAAATTATCCTCGAAGCATCAGCCATCGGCAAAAATGTCAAACTGGGCGGAGTTCAAAGAACGATTCACAAGACTCTGCGATCAAGATCCGAATGAAAGTTGGGCAAATGAACTCAAACAGCTAATTGAACAATGGATCGAGGCTACTCCGTCAGTTCAGCCAAGCGACGAAGAGAAAATTGCGGGAGAGAATGCGTTTGACGCATTTTACCAGGACTGCCTCGAGCGATTCGTCCAAGTTGACACGGATCTCAAAGACCTCTCTGCGCAGATTGCCAGTGTTGCCGGTAATCTAATTATGGTTTTGACGGTTATTACATAGCTCACGGAGCCACCATGACAGGCGCGCTCGTTACTCCGGCGGCGGAGCCGTTTTCCTCGCTCGACGCAATTCGGCGAGCAAATGACGAACTAATCTCGAATCTTCCGATCGACGCCATTAACTGGAAGGAGACCGAACGCGAGACAGCCGAGGAGCGCACCGCTGAATTCATCATGCGAGTAGTTGAAACCGGTGCCGTGCTAGATATGCCGGCCGACCGCAAGATGGCGCAAGGCTTCATAAACTACTGGGCGTCTAGGCCCTACACCTCATCGTTCAATGATGGAGCGACGTCGCCGAACCTGGGTAGGGCCAATACTCTTTTGACCCCTTTCGATGCGACTATCGTACTTTCTATAGTCGAAAGCTGTGATGCCATTTTTTTAGCGAAGGACCCCAACGACCAAGCTGTCATGAAACGAATGTTACTCCACCTTCTTCGCGTCTCTGATGGAGGTGCCGTCTCGTCGTTGCCGCGTGTCAAGACCAACCTATACTCGGCTGGTGAAGCTAGGTGCGGAAGCGAGATTATTGGGGAACTCCTTACCGTCGGCGCGATCGTTACGAAGGTCATTGAGGGGCGCAACTTCGTCGAACTGCGGTACGAAGCGCTTATGCGCCACTGGTCAAGGCTTCGGGACTGGATTGACGAACGTATCAAGTTTCGCGAAGCGGCGCTCTTTTGGATTCACACAGGACACGATAAGGGCGCGCTATTAGGCGCCAAGCTGGCGAATTCCGCTAAGCAATACGGCGATTTAAGTGACCTTGAGAAGGAATTCATCGATAAGAGCCTCGCACACACTAGTCGTCGGCGTGTGGCTCAAGTCGCCGCTGCTCTGATCATCCTTATCGCGCCTCTTACGACCCTATTAGCCTATAGGGAATTGTATCTCCCCTGGCAGACACCAACGAAAATTGCGGTAGCCAAGTCTCACACCAAACCAATCGAAAGCAGAGTCGACGCCATACGATGGCTGGCAGGAACGGGACGTGACAACCTCGACTTATCGGACACGTCACTGAAGGTTACTAACTCGAGGCCAATCGACCTGAAAGGATTGGTTACCCGGCGGCACTGGAACTTCAAAAGAGCGGAGTTAGCAAACGTCGACCTGAGAAAATCGAGCCTTCCAGCTGCCCAGTTCACTGAAAGCGCAATCGCTGACAGTCATTTCGACGAGGCGACGTTAGAAGATGCAAATTTCTCTGGCGCGAGGATATCGGATACCTCGTTTCCTAGAAGCAATCTTAGTCGCACAGTGTTCGATCTAGCGCAGCTTTGTCGCGTTGATTTCTCAGCCGCCGACGTTGACGAGGCCTCATTTACTGGAATTCGTTATGACAATCTCCCCAATTTCAAAAATACTGCATGGTGGCTCGCGTCTGGGTGGACGCACGAGCAAATCGACGCGCTTACTGAGCAATTCGGAGGTAGTAATTCAGATATCCCATCATTCAGGAGGGAGTTGAACCACTTCGAGAAACTGCTGGAAGCGAACAAAGACCCTACAACATTGGAATTCGTGAAAGCGCAGGACGGGATAGCCTGGACTTATGCGATCTACGGTCTTGATCTCGATAGGGCCGAAGCGGCGTCCAGGCAGTCACGTGAAGGAATCGCCAAGCTGAAAGGGCTGAGCGATTTCCACACGCAGAAACTCCAGTCGTACACGGAGGACACTCTGGGATACATTCTATTGCAAAAGGGGAAGATCGACGAATCAGTGGCGTTGTTGCAGGACGCGGCAAGGTTCGGGCAAAATCCCGGCGCGATGTTTCGTTACGCTCTTGCGCTCTCCAAGTCTGGGCGCAATGAAGAGGCTCGGAAACTCCTGAACACGGCAACTGCCAATTATGCACCCAGTCACGAACTGTATCTGCTCAGGAATACCTTTTCACGCGAGCTTCAAACTTTACTTGACGACCAACAATCGAAATCAGAGTTACCACCTACGGGCGGATGGTGTCATTAGCATATCAGGAGGCATGAGCGCTTCGACGCTCGGTGTTAATTTCGACCCTCATTTGGTCGTCCGTTAAGAAGCCGAATTGAGCGTGGCCGGCGAGGCGAGCGTGCGCCATAGCTGGACTAGACGCCACGCTTTTGACCTGAGATGAAGACGCGACGCGGATTTTGCGCGTCGTGGCCGCGGTATCCCTTGTCGACATAGGCCCGCTCGATCGGACAGCCGGTGAGTGTCTCGGTGCGGTCAATGACGTCCCGCAAGGTATGACCGTCGTACGGGTGACCCGCCCCTGAATTTTCATCCAGCGGCAGTTAGAGTCTCGGGGTTACCTGCAGCGATTCATCGGAGTAGTGTTTCGCCCAGCAGAGCGTATTCACGAGCTGCATCTGCTCGATCGTATGACAGGGTATTTCCAGAAGACGGTAAGCGGTTCTTTGTCCCCACCTTGTTCAGTGCGAGCTGACCGACAAGATAGCAACCGTCACATACAGCACGGTTCGCATACATGGTTGACCATATAGTTGACGCTTCGGAGCCACGGGGCCGGGTGGATATCCTGGTCGATGCGGGACGTCGACGCCGGTGGAGCGACGAGGTCAAGGGGCGGATCGTGGCGGAATCCTATGCGCCCGGCGCGGTGGCCTCGGAGGTGGCGCGCCGGCACGGTATTTCGCCGCAGCATCTTTTCGCGTGGCGCAAAGCGGCGCGTGGTGGCGTGCTCAGCCTGCCGGCCGACGAGGCGCCCCTCTTCATTCCGGTGGTGACAGAGCTGCGTGGCGATGGACCGGACACGGAAAAGGGAACGCGGAGCTCGACCACGATCAGCATCGAGATTGGCGGTGCGGTGGTTCGCGCTACGGCCGGGGTCGACCCGGCGTGGTTGCGCGATGTGCTGCGGGCCGTGAGGACGGCAACATGATCGCGGCGTCGGCGGGCGTGAAGGTCATGGTCGCGACGAGGCCGGTCGACTTCCGCAGGGGTGCCGACGGGCTCGCCGCGCTGGTCCGCGAGCAGCTCCGCCATGATCCGTTCTCGGGAACGATTTTTGTCTTTCGCTCGAAGCGAGCGGACCGCTTGAAGATTTTGGCGTGGGACGGGTCCGGACTGGTGCTGCTGTGGAAACGTCTGGAACATAGCGCGTTCCGCTGGCCGCCGATCAGCGATGGTGTGATGCGGCTCTCCGCCTCGCAGCTCGCCGCGCTGATGGACGGATTGGACTGGTCACGTCTGCATGTCCACGACGTTACGCAGCCAACAGTGACATCGTGAGCCGTTGCGACCAATTGAATCCGGCCACTCTTCGCATGCTACAACGTCCCGCGAATCAGATTGAATGGTTGATGTGGACGACATCACGGATCAGCTTCCGACCGACATCGACGCGCTGCAGGCGCTGATCGCGGCAGCGCGCGCGGAGCGCGATGCTGCGATCGCAAAGTGCGACGCTGCGATCGCCGAGCGAGACCACGCGCTATCGCAGATGGATCGGCTGCGCCACCTCTTGCGGCAGCTGCAACGTGCGCAGTTCGGCCGCCGCTCGGAGAAGCTTGATCCGGAACAACTGCTGCTGGCGATCGAGGACATCGAGCAGGCCGTTGCCGCCAACGAGTCGGCTGAGGATAAGAAGGACCCTGCGGGCGCACGCAAGCGCGCTGATAAGCGACGCGCCGATCGTGGTGCGCTTCCGGCCCATCTGCCGCACATCGACGTGACGGTTGCCCCGGAAGATATCAACTGCCCGTGCTGCCGCGCGCCAATGCATGTGATCGGCGAGGAGACGTCGAAGCGGCTCGACGTCGTTCCGGCGCAGTTCCGCGTGATCGTCACGCATCGTCCCAAATATGCTTGCCGGGCCTGCACGGATGGCGTGGTTCAGGCATCGGCACCGGAGCGGCGGATCAAGGGCGGGCTGCCGACCGAGGCGATGGTCGCCCATGTGCTGGTCGCCAAATATGCCTGGCATCTGCCACTCTATCGGCAGGCCCAGATGCTGCTGGCGCAGGGCATCGATATCAAGCGCGCGGTGCTTGCGTTCTGGGTGGGCTATGCGGCCGCGGAGCTTCATCCGCTCTGGCTGCGGCTGCGCGAGATCATTCTGACCGCGGGTAAGATCGCGGTCGACGAGACCACGGCGCCAGTGCTGGATCCCGGCCGTGGCCGGACCAAGAAGGGCTTCTTCTGGGCGATCGCGCGCGACGATCGGCCGTGGGGCGGGGCCGACCCGCCGGCGGTGGCCTACACTTATGCCCCCGGTCGTGGCGCCGTCCACGCGCTCAAGCTGCTCGACGGCTATCGCGGCATCGTGCAATGCGACGGCTATCGCGTCTACAAGACCCTTGCCGAAACCGCGCCTGACGCGGCAATCACGCTGGCGTTCTGCTGGGCTCACCTGCGGCGGCGCTTCTTTGACGTTGCCCAGGCCGGTCCTGCCCCGATCGCCAGCGAGGCGCTCGAGCGTATCGCCGCTCTCTATGCCATCGAGAAGACGATCAGGGGCCGCAGCGCCGATGAGCGCCGTGCCGTCCGCCAGGAACGCAGCAAGCCCCTCATGCTGGCGCTCAAGGCCTGGTTCGAGCAGCAGCTCACCCGCGTCTCGGGCAAGGCGACGATCGCCGAGCACATTCGCTACGCCTTGAACCACTGGGACGGGCTCACGCGGCTCCTCGACGATGGCCGCATCGAACTCGACTCGAATATCGTCGAGCGAAGCATCCGTCCGCTTGTCCTCAATCGCAAAAACGCATTGTTTGCGGGGCATGATCAGGGCGCGGAGAACTGGGCCTGCATCGCTTCGCTGATCGAGACCTGCAAGCTCTGCGGCGTCGAGCCGCAGGCCTATCTGACCGACGTCCTCACCAAGCTGGTCAATCTCTGGCCGGCCTCCCGTCTGGACGAACTGATGCCGTGGGCCTGGGCCGCCGAGCGCGGCAGAAGCCTCGCCGCTTGACGAACTGCGATCCTGGATCGTGTTCGAACCTGAGGGCCTCCTCGCCACCGGCTCGCTGCCATCCGGCAGCTTCAACACGCCGTCGCGGGACGCGCCGCGCCAGGCAGAAAGCTGCTGCGGCGAGATCTCGTGCCGACGCGCGACCTCCGAGACCACGGCGCCCGGCGCGTAGGACTCCGCCACGATCTGCGCCTTAACGTTGTCGCTCCAACGACGGCGCGGGCGCCGAGGCTGCGCGTCAACAACATCCGAAATTGCGTTGCGATCCGCTCTCTTCATGACGGAACGCATTTTGCAAAGTCAGCCCGCCTACGCCAAGGTGGGAGAAAATAACCGCTTACAGAAGACGAGGGCTGGCGAAGATTGCGGAAAGGCAGCGAGCCCGACTGATCGCCACATTGATACGATTGCGGCTGTAAAGAAACTCGATATTGCGCGGCATGTCCTCGCCAGAGGACGTCGTCATCGAAATCAGAACAACAGCCGCTTCCTGCCCTTGAAGTTTATCGACGGTTCCGACACGAGCGCCGTCAGGCAAGACATCGCGCAGATGGTTAACTTGCATGTTATAAGGCGTTACGACCAGAATATCGTTGATGCCGATCGCCTTCTTGGCGCCTTTCCGGTCCACCCACGTTTTGCCAAGCAGCGTGTCGTAGGTCTTCTTGATACGCTCAGCTTCAGGCGGGCAACGTTGCGCAAAACCGGCATGGTCGACAGGAACGAAGCGGAGGCCGGTTGGAGCCAACGCGTCATCCGTCGACGTGCCGATATCGATGGCTTGCTGCTTGGTCGACGGGTCCGATACGAGGCGGCCGTCGTAGACAGCATCCGAGATGAATTTGCAGATGTCGGGGTTCATCCGGAAAGTCGTCGCGAGGAAGATGCCCCGGTCGGGCGGAACGGTTGCTAACCCAGCGAGCAAGTGATCGAGGCCGGAGATGCCGGAGCCTCCCGGATGAGCCCCCTGAATGGGTTGGGACAGTTGCATCTGATCGCCGACGAGAACGACGTTTTTTGCGGTAACGCCCATTGCAATCACATTCGCAAGGCTCACCTGGCCTGCTTCGTCGATAAAGAGATAGTCGAGCTCCTGGTCGAGTTCGGGGCGCGCAAAAAGCCAGGCGGTCCCGGCAATGAGCTGATAATTGGCTTGGGCGGCCGCCGCATCCTTGTGTTCAACGGGTATTGCTTCAACACCGTGAGCAGTTGTGAGATCACGCTTGATGACCACGGCGACACGATCGTCGAAGCTGAAATCGCACAATACGCCGGGAACGATGAGGACTGGTTCGACTTCGATACGTCCGACCATCCGGAGGCGATATTTTATGACTCGTATCACCATACCGGCGACCTGCTGACTGAGCACGGCGGTGAATGCGCCCATCTCGTCAACCGGATGGTCTTCTCACACAATATAGGCGCGCTCGAATCCTACCTCTCCGACACACTGATCAACCTGGTGTCTAATGACGCGGCGGCAATGAATCGCCTCCTTACCAAAGACAAGGAGCTGAAGGAAAAGAAATTCACCCTAGCCGAGATCGCAAGCGGGAAAGAGCTCGTCCGAGCAGAGGTGCTCGGACATTTGCGATCGATTGTGTATCACAATATCCCAAGAGTGCGCGCGCTCTACCAAATTGCTGCCGGCATCGACCTGTTTGAGCTCCTCGGCGACGACAAGGACAAGCTATTCAAGGCCATTGAGTACCGGCACGACTGCGTCCATCGGAACGGTCGCGACAGCAAAGGCAACCGGCTTGAGGTATTCAGCAAGGCTTACGTCCAGGAAACGGCCGATTTAATGAGGAGGCTGGTCGGAAGGGTGGAGGGAAAGCTCTACGGCTTTGAACCGGATGCCGACGAATTCCTGCCGTTCTGAGCGAGTCACGTAATACCGGCGGCTTATCCCTCCACGATCTTCATAGCCACACGCGAGCCGTCCTTAGCGACCTACGAGCGCCTGTTGGGCGCGCGGCATAGTATTGTTTTACTTTCGTTTGGTCACGCAGGTTCGGCGGCCGGTAATCTGCACGCTGGTAGAAGTGTTGGACACCCTCGGGCGCGGCGAAGCGCGCGAGGACGCTCGAATGCAAGATCGCCTCGTCCTGGACCTCCCGCAGGCCTTCACTCCATTTGAATCGCCCGCGCAGATGACCTGGTTCGCGCTCATCATGCTGCGGGCCGAGGGGGTCCGGATGTAGCGTCATGTACCGGTCGTCGACCTTGATGCCGAAGCCGTCGGGCGTGGTGCCGTCGGGCAGATTCTTGGCCGCGTGCACCATCCAACCCAACGAGATGTCCGACAAGCGCGCCTCGTTTTCCGGATAACTGCCACCGATGTCCGAGTGATTTCCGGCGAACCAGACCTGTTGCAGCCAGTCCGGGTATTCGTCGGGACGCTGTGGCCCCATGTTGTGCGATCCACCCCACGAGACGCGCGCGAAGTCGGCACGGTTCTCGTCGATAGACATGGCATGGCGCGCGTACCAGACAGCGTTGTTCAGGTGCAGGTCGTAGAACTTCATCTTTGGCGATGCCAGATGGAGCGTCTGCCAGAACGAAAAGCCCGGCAGGCCGACTGCGTATTTCACGTGCGTCGCGACGTAGGCGACGCCCGCCGCGATCGCGGCGACCGCGGCTGTCCATAGCAGAGTAGGAACGAAGGGAAACAGGAAAAACGACTGTAGATAGCTCAGCGCAGCGATGAGGACCGTCGAAGCGCCAACCAGCGCGGCGGAGAGCGCATAGCTGCCGAGTGACGCGACCGTGTCGAAGACCCCGATGAAGAACGGCACCGCGTTAGAGGCGCCGCAGGCGTCGCTCCGGTACTGCTGGCGAAAGCTCTTCGCCAGCGCGTCGCGCTGCGGCAAGTAGTTGGTATCTCGCGGCGAACTGACGTGCTGGTAGATCTTCTTCACGGCCTCACGGGCAATGCCGGTCGTCGTACCAACGTCGCGTCGGAGCGGAGTGCCATCGTCCATCGTCGTCGGCACCCCGCACTGTCCCAGCACGGCCGCCAGGCATCGCACGGTGTAGGCGCCACGGCTGAAGCCGAACAGGAAGATCCGGTCGCCAGGCTCCCACATCCGGATAATGGCGGCGTAGCAGTCGATGATGTTGGTGGTGATGCCGAGCCCCGTCGCCTGGCTGGCCACATTGTGCAGTCAGCGGTAGGCGCGAGTGACGAACAACGCACCGCCCGGCGGCCGCGAACCGAGACCTGCATCGTAGAAGGTAAGCTGCTCCCGCGGATCGATCGCGGTGTCGGGGCCGCAGCGGGTCGCCCGATAGAGCTTGTAGATGTTCGAACGGTTCTCGTCCGGGCGAAGGCCCCCGGCCTGGCCGGTACCGTCCGAGAAGATCAGGATGTTCTTGGGCATGTCGGCCTCGCCGGTCAGATGGAGTGAAAGGGAACGAAGGGTTCGGCTACGCTGTCGAAGAAGTGGCGGCGCAGTTCGGGCAGTTGCTCCCGGGCTTCGGTGAAGCCGCGGTTCTTCATCTCGGCGATGCGGCCGGCGTCGTCCATGGTGTAGCGGCCCGGCGGCGCCGTCTGGTCGATGCGCCAGATCGCGCGATGATCGTGGCCGTCGCCGGTCACTATCTTGGCCATACCCAAGGCACTATGCGACTGGCCGGACATGAACAGACGAGCGATCGACGGCGCCATCGGCAGCTTGCCCTTCCATCGGGGCCCGGCCTTCACGTCGTTGATGGTGCCGAGACTGAGGATCTTCAGCCTGTCGGCGGGCCAGTTCAGCATGCCCACCGCCTCGATCGTGGCGACGCCGATCGGGTTGTTCGCCCAGACGCCGCCGTCGAAGAGCTCGATGGCGTCGCCGGTCATGTGGGGCTTGAGAAACGTCGGGGCAGCCGCGGTGGCCATCGCCGCATCCAGCGCCCGTATTCGGAAATCGGTCTCGAGCCTGGGATGATGTGCCGTCTTGTAGATGTACACGCGCTCGAGCATCGGATGCCATGCGGGTATGACGAGGCGGGTGCGGCTCTCACCCAGCCGACGCTCGCCTAGAATGCCCACCAGCGCGTCCTGCAGCGGCTGCGACGAGTATTTGGAGCCGAAAAGGTGCAGCGCGCCCCGCAGCCGCTGGCGGACGAAGTTGCGGATCATGCCGTGCTGCTGGTCGAAGATCGCCGGGCCCTTCTCCTCGTAGAGTTTCAGGATGTCGCCGGCGGAGAGGCCGAGGCCGAGACCCAGCGCGATGATGCCGCCGGTCGAGGTTCCAGCGATCAGGTCAAAATACGATCCGATCGGTTCTTCCAGGTGATCCTCGAGCCTGGCGAGGAAGGCTGCGGGAAAGACTCCGCGGATTCCGCCCCCGTCGAGCGACAGGATCTTGTAGGTGCGCCGCCCGTCACTCATGCGCGGCTCCTATCTCGTACTCGGAGGGCTCGCGAAATCGGAGACGGCGCCGGTTTCGCCGCGTCCGCGAAGCGTGAGCGGGATGCATGCCTCCGCCCTTCCATTCGTCCGAATCCAGCCAGTCCTCGAAATAGAACAGCCAGAGCGCCGTCCACGGCACGACCGTCTGGTCGAGCCTCATCCAGGGCTGCCATTCCCGTGTGCCGGGCAGGTAGAGGCAGAGGCGCGTCGGATTGTGGTAGACGTGCGGAAGGTCTCGGCCGCCGGCGAGAACCTCGACGTCCGGATCGTCGACGAAGATTCTCGGCGCGCTTTCGGGGGCCATCTCGATCCGGATCAAGTAGTCGCGGCTGAGGGGCGACGGAGACGTGGCGTAGGTCCAGGTCAACCTGTCAGACCGCAGGCAGCCGCGACCGGCAGTCAGGGGATTTCCCTGCAGGTTGACGAACTGCTGCGCCATCGTCAGCGCTTTCGGCCGCCCGAGGCGCATCGGTCACCCCCCGTCGCCGAAGAAGGTGTTGGCGCGGACCGGCGTCGCGCTCGCGGCGGCGCCGGCGACCAGGCCGGCCGACTTGGTGACGGAAAGGCGGTTTGATGCACGCGCGGCATCCACCCGCTCCGTCAGCGAATCCATCGCCTTGTTCGCCGGCGCCGTACCGAAGATGTCGCCCAGGAGCCGCCGGACCTGATCGAGCCCGCGCGCGGCGGCGAGGCGCTCGACATCGGCGACGATCTTGCGGTGCCATTCGAAGAAGGCGACCGCCCGCTCGGGATACTTGTTCCACTTCTCGCAGAAGTTCTCCCCCGTCGTCGTCTGATTCCAGAGGTACCAGATGACGCGCCCGGCCACCGTGCCGGTCTGCAGCATCTGCGGCATCCGCCGCAGCACATCGAGGATCAAGTCGAGTTCGTGGTCGTACTCGAAGTTGCCGACGCAGGTCTCGTAGGCCCGCGACGCCAGCGTCGTGATGATGATCGAGAGCGGCGTCAGCCCCTGGTCGTCATCGATGAAATGGAGGTCGCGATGCCGCTTGGCGATCTGGACGATGCGGCGCAGAATGCCCTTCAGCCGCTTCTCCTCCGGATAGGGTTCGACCTGCGCGTCTGCCCGGGCGCTGTCGTAGGCCTTGCCGAACACCGACCGGATGCGCGGCACGAGTGCCGCCCGCCGCTCGAACTTGCGGCGATAGCCCAGCGGGTTCGATGCCTTCCAGGCCTTCAACGTCTTGTCCGGCACAAGTTCGCCGCCGAACCGGCATTCGGGGTTCGGAATCGACGGGGTGATGTCGAGGTGGAATTCGTTGGCGTAGTCGAGCCGCCAGCACCGCGGCATCTCCTTCAAGAGCGGCGCGTAGTTGCCGTTGCTGCGCAGCCGGTCACCGATGCGCTGCTTGAGCAACGCCGGCGACACCGCGATGTCGATGTCGGGTACATGGGCGACGAGGTCGACGTCGAATTCGTTCGCCCCGATCGGCTTAACGGCGGTGCCGATGGCGATGGAGCCCTGCAGCCGGATCGCCACAGCGGCCAGCAGCGACTCATCCGATCTGGCGAGCCAGTCCCCGACGCCCTCGTATCGCTGCCGAGCCAGATCGCGTTGATAGCTCGAGGGTTCCAGATATTGGCAGGACTGCTCGATCAACCCGACCAGCTCGGAGCTGCGCAGTTGAAAGCGTTCCGCAACATAATTCATGGGCCGGCTCCATCGATCGTGGACACGGCCTCCTCATCAATGTTACATAATTGGGACCGATCACGGATGGATTCCACGCCCCCGGGATTCCGTCAAGACATAGTTACCGTTTTGGGACACATTTGCTTGTCGGGAAGGCCCGGCTATGAGAATCTCATGCTCGTGTCGGGGAGAATCAGGCTGATTCGGCTTCTGCGGGGCGCCCTCGGCGACCTTGCCGCCGACTTGCGAGCGTTCCTGGCAGAGCTCGAAGACGCCCAGTGGTCCTCCGAGAAGGCAGCCTTGAAGGCCTACCCCCTTGCGGAAGTCGACGCGCACAGGTTGACGATCCCCCTCGATGAGCAGCATTGCGTGGTCGTCGCCCTCAACTATCAATCAGGAATAGCTTTGATCGAATTTGCAGGTTTGAAGGTGGACAGATTGCGTAACCCTCTGCGGAGAGGAGCACGCTCATGAAGGTGGCGCCCATTCGGAACGAACAGGATTACGACAACGCGCTGAAGCGGATGTCCGACCTTCTCGGAAAAGCGGACCGCGCCTCCAAGGACGAAGCCGAAGTCCTGCAGGCGCTGACCGAGAAATGGGAACGTGAAAATCACGATCTTCTGCCCCCGACTCCGCTGGAAGCGATCCGGTTCCGCATGAAACAGCAAGGGCTGGAACCACGGGATCTCGTGCCGATGATCGGGCCCCGGTCGCGCGTATCAGAAATCCTGAAGGGCCGGCGATCGCTGACGCTCGACATGATCCGCGCGCTTCATCGCGACTTGGGAATTCCGCTCAAATCGCTCGTTGGAGAGGACGAAGACGATGAGGTACCCAAGCTTTCGAAGGCTGCGAGCGAAGGGCTTGCCGCGTTCGGGATCATGAAGGAACGTGAAGGTTATGCCGCGTTTCGCATGCGTGCGTTCGACGGTGGTCCGCCTTCCGCATACCTGCGAAAAACCCGGACTCTAAGAACAAACGCCAAGACTGATACCGGTGCGCTCGAGGCTTGGTGCGCTGCCGTCCTGTTGAAAGCCGAGACCGTCAAGCTGCCTAAGAAGCGCTCCGTTCCGTATGCGGAATTCGGACGCACGTTAGCTAGATTAAGCGCGGCGCCCAATGGCCCAACGTTGGTTGCCGGTGCGCTCGCCGGCGTCGGGATCATTTTTCTCGCGCTCAGACATCTGCCTGGTACTTATCTGGATGGCGCTGCGCTGTGCCGCAACGACGGTACTCCGATCATCGCGCTAACAATCCGGCATGATCGGATCGACAATTTTTGGTTCACGCTCCTCCATGAATATTGTCATGCTTGTCATCACCTGAACGGCGAGACCAATGCAATCTTGGACGACTTGGAAGTCAAGAGCACGGTCTCGGAGGACGACATCGAACACGAGGCTGATATGTTCGCCCAAAACGCGCTGTTGCCTCCGTCCCTGTCGGCTAAATTGGCATCCCCCGAACTGACACCAGAAGACATTGAGGCCATCGCGGAGCAAGCTGGCGTCCACCCGGCCATCGTGGCCGGCCGTTGGCAGCGTGAACACGCGGACTATCGTCGATTCTCGAAAATGTTAGGCCGTGGCGAAGTGAGCGCGCTTCTTTTCAACGAGAACGATGATCATTGATTCAGCGGCCTTGCCAGCTAGGCTTCGCGTTCGGAACTTACACTAGGCTTAGGCGATCCGAGGTCGTTGTCAACCGGCTACGCGTGGGGGATCGAGCAGGAGCACGCTTGGTGTCCTATTATCTGTGAGACGCAATAGCTGTAGACCTACGCCAGATATTCCAGTCATTAAGCCGATGTCCGGCACGTCCCAAACCCCTTGCAGCATGCCTGCAACGCTACGATGGAAATCGCTCCGGAGAGCGCTGAGTCGGCGCCTATACCGGCCGGCTTTGGGAAACGCTTCAGCACCTATCAGGAAAGCGTCAAGTACGCCTGCAAGTCCGTGACAAAGCCCGAGATCACTTGGTGCCTGCTTTTCAAGGCAGGCATCAAGAGCCAATCGCGCTCCAAGAGACTCATCGTTAATGCCTAGCTTGACGGCCGCGGCCCGACATCGCGGATCCTCAGAAGGGGATAACCCGGCAATCCACTTCGATCCCTACGTCAACGCTATTGCGAAGTTCAAGACCGACAAGTGAGGCTGGAAACGATGATCAATCCGCCTCCGGGCGGCTTTTTCATAGCTGGCGCACGCCGGGGATCAGCCTTGCGAAGTCTCCGTCTTTGATTTTGCCGCCGATCCGCGCGAACTTTGCGTCCGAAATATCTACGACGAGAAGAAGGTCTTTCGCGGGATCGAAGCGCGTCTCCGCAATAAGCTGCACAGAAAACCGATCGATTGGCACCCCGGTGCGGACCACGAGGAAAGATGTCGTGTCCTCCCAGAGGGCCGCCGCTTCTCTTCTTACGTACCCCACGAAATCCCTGCGGCGCTCGTCGCCGCTGGCGTCCTCTTCGAACCTGAAGCTTACGGCATAGACGGCCATCGGGGGTCCCCCTCGTCTCTTTTCATCAACCGCAGGGGATCAGCCCCGCAGCTCCTCGAGCAGAGCATAAACGTCGACTGGCCCGGCTCTAGCTACCAGTATCGGTGGCCGGTATCGTGATCGCGATTGAAGGTGAGTCCCACCCTCCCATATAATTCGACAGCATTGGGGAGGCCAATTGACGTGCCCAAATTCATTGCCAGCTACGACTTGAAGTGCGGGCAACGGCGCGTTGCGACATGCCGACGCTATAGTGCAGGCGTAGAACTTCGCGAATGTGGCGCCTGGACAGTCTCTCTGTCGGCATCTCGATCCTCTGCGGTTGGGCAAAAGACCGAGCTACCCCGGTTGCAGACTGTCAGCGGTGTGCGCCTCCCGGTTGTCCCCGATCACCGGCGCATGACCTCAAGCCGCGCCCTGGCGCCCAAAGGCTTCCCATCTGCGTCGGTCATGGTCAGGACGCTTCCCTGCACGGTGTAATAGCCGTGCGCGACCTTGCCGGGATCATCCGGACCGCTCGGGGAACGTACGCTCACCACCACACCCAATGGACCTGTAGGGCTGCCTCGGCCGGCTGTGCGACGTCATGCGCCGCCTCAAGAATATCGATCCAGCCCATCACGCTACCTTCCTTCTTGCTGCTGCTGCGTTCTGAGCGCGCCGTAACGCCCGGTCGCGCACTCCCTCACGCTCTACGATGTAGAGCTGCAGATCCCACGGGAGCGCGAAAAAGCGCTCCCTCGCCTCGCGCCGCCAAGACTGGGGCGGCTCGACGCGCGTCAAGGCGTTCATGGCATTGGTCGCCGCCGTCGATCGCGTTGGGTCGGCGTAGCCGTGCTCCTGATGGGCGCGCGAGACCTCCTGCAGAGCAAGCCAAACGCGGTCCGCTCCCAGGGAGTGAGGGGGCAACGTTTGCGTGTTCATGCCAGACACGGGGCGGCCGGCCGCTGCGAACTGTCCGTTCACCTGGCTCGTGACGTCATTCTGCACTTGCTGGAGCGCGTTCTGGACCGGGACGCTGTTGATGGTCGAGTAATCAGCTGCGGTGTACGGCGCCATGCCGGCTTTATGGTCGGCGAGGTTCTGCGACAGCGCGCCATTCTGCGACGCCGCGCCACCACCACCGAGCAGGTTAGTCGCAACGCTACCGATCGCACCGGCATAGGGATTACCCGCCTGCCCACTGGCGGTAAGCTGACCGATGGCTCCGCGCCCGATAGACCCGAATTGCCGACGAGCGGTGAGAGCCCGCTCATGATCTGGCCCAGCATCGGCTGCGCGGCCTCCCACGGAGCCGTCTGCGCTTGCTGCGTCGTCGTACTGGTTGATTTGCCGCCCATTAGGACGCCCTCGCGTGCCTCAGAACCGCGTCAGCATCTTGCGACGTCGGGTTGATGCCATCAGCGCGCAGCGCCGACAGAAGGGCTTCATTGAAATCGGTTGTCTCGTCATCGGCTCGTCTCCTTTCTGAAAACGAACCGTAACGAGCTGGCTGCGAAATGTTTCGGGCCTTACCAGTCTGGGTAGCTGGCGTTTTGCTTCGCCAGCGGCCACCGTCGGGTAATCGCGAAACGTCAGGCGGGGCGAACCATGTCGAGAAGAACGGTTTCAATCGATCAGCTGGACAACCTCAGCGTCGATGAGCTCGACCAGCTTTATTGGAAGGGCAGACGAATTGCGGCCGTGGTCGACCTGCCTTGGTGGATCCGCTTCTCTGCCGTCGCGACCGGGCTTGGCGCCAGTGCGGCGGGTATCGTCTCCGTTATTCTGTTGGCCCATATCCTCCTAGGGCTGTCTGCGGGCCGGTAAGCTGCTCAAGGACCAGTTGGTGGCCAAACCGAGGCAATCAAGGCCGCGCTATGGCAGCAGCCGGCCGACTTCGCGTCCGATGGCTCTCTCAGCGACAATGCCGACTTGCCGCGATAGCCAGCGCAGCCACCCCCACCGACCGTAGAACCGCACAGCGCGGCAAAGCAGACACTTGCTCTGCGAGGAAGCGACAATCAGGAACTTCACTTCATCACGGAAAAAGGCCACGCCCGGTTCTCCAGCTTCGAGCGCCTGCTCATCGGCAAGACCGCGCGGATAGATTTGACCGAGTTGAATACGGCGCGACTGCCGGGATCGGAGATCCTCAGTCATCTTTTGGCAGGGGCCGGCCGAACCGTGAACGTCGATCCTGCCGCGTTTTCCAAGAACGAGGGACTGGAACGCAGACTGCGGTCTCTCCATTGCCGCCGCAGCTTGGCGCGCCTGGACGCGGCCATCGAATTTTGGACTTCGACCTGCAAACGCAATGGGACGATCGATCAGTCGGATATCGACCGGGTCATCGCTCGACGCGACGAAATTTACCGGATGCTCGACGCTGACACGTTCACGGACCTTCAAAAGCAGGTCATAGCCGAAGTCACATATTTGAGCGCCGATGCCGAGCGACGCGCGGAAAAGGCCGCAGAATCTGAAGCGAAGCGCAAGGGCGATCAGAGGCGTGCCAAGTCCGCGGCCCAGGCACTGCTCGCGAAGTTCGAAGCTTCCCACATCGAGATCCCGATCGAATCTTCGACGAGAGCTTACGACCCCCGCGGCGTCCGTCGAGAGCCTCAACAAGGCTGTAAGCAAGGGGCTGATGCTGCTTCAGCCAACCGACCGCTCCGAAGGCGTCACCGAGCGTCAGCGGGCGCTCGCCGACCGGCTCGGTGCCGGCGACCATCGTATCACGCTCGAGGAGTGGACTTCCCAGCAAACCGGCGCAAGCGACGACCAGGCGCTTTTGAAGGTGGACAAGCTCCTCGGCGAACTTGCTGGCCTTGGGATCGATCCCAGTCCTTTTTCCGCTCGGATCGCGGTTCTCGAGGCCGAGCCGGGCGCCCGGCAGGCTCTTGTTGCCGACAGCCTGCTCCTCGATCTTAACTCCGCGATCAAGACCGGACGCGCGCGCGCCTCGAACGGGATCGGAGAATTTGATACCGTCTTCGAGGCCTCAAAGCGGCGATGCCAACATCACCGGCGCGCCGAATCGGGCGCGTTCCGATCCGGACTGTCACGCGCAGCGTTAGCTCTTGAGCTTCGCGGCCGGACGCCTCGATAGCCGACTTACCTTCCGGGCCGGCATCTACTGTCGCGGCCGTCGCGACAAGGGCGTCGCATCGCACTCCCGATGACCGGGCCGCCCCCCTGTGCCCGCGCAGAAGGAAAGGAAGCCCGCCGGTAAGAATCCTTGCTTTCTGGTGCCCTCTTCCGGCCGCCGCTCGATCAGAGCTTTCGCTTTTGTGCGGCCTTCGGCTGCAACAATTCCGGCACCGCCCCAAAGGCATCGGCTACCCGCCCGACCGATACTTACGATGCGAATAAGCTGCGAGCATCACAAAAGCTGACGCCACTAACCCCGCTAACGATCTCGTTATTTGCATGGACTCTCAGAGTCTGACTCAAAATTCATGACTTGAGGTTGGCCGATCTGGCGATGCGGCGCGCGAGTTGTCGGGTCGACGCCATAAGGAGCCATGCTTCGGCCGAGGTGATGGAGGCCTCCCAATCCTTGGCGAGACGTCGGCAGCGGTTGAGCCATGCCAACGTGCGTTCGACGACCCAGCGTCGGGCAACAACAACGATGCCTTTTGCGTCATCCGGGCGTTTGACAATTTCAATCGTGGGGCCGTCGAGTTTCCGGAGCGCGTTTTCAAGTTTTTCGCCGGCATAGCCGCCGTCAGCAAACAAGTGTGCAATTGTCGGGTAGCTCGCACACGCCAAAGTGACGACGGCCGGCGCACCGTCCCGATCCTGAACATTGGCCGGGTGCACGATAGCGCTCAGCAAATTTGCTTGTGTATCGGTGACGATGTGGCGCTTGCGACCTTTGATCTTCTTGCCCGCATCAAAGCCGCGTGGCCCTCCGCTCTCGGTCGTCTTGACCGTTTGGCTGTCGATGATCGCCGCCGTTGGTTGCAGCTCTCGTCCAGCAAGCTTACGCACGATTTCAACCAAGGCTTCATTCATCAAATCCAGCACGCCGCTGTCGCGCAGACGATAAAAATAGTACTGGACTGTCGTGAAGGGAGGAAAATCCTTGGGCAAAAGCGCCCATTGGCATCCCGTCGTCGCGATGTACTGGATCGCATCCCAAACCGATCGCATGCAGGTCTTGCGCGGTCGCCCGACCTTGCTCGGCCCTGGCATCAACAGCTCGATCAAAGCCCATTCCGCATCCCTGCAACCGCTTGCATAACGGAGCGCCCGTCTGTCACGCTGACAGCGGGTGATTTCGGTCCAGGTCATCTGCTTCTCCGACGGCTTCGAACACCTCGAAGAATCACAACCTGCTGAAATCACCCAACTTTAATTTCCGGTCGGCCTCTCAGTCATCATCGTGAATGCTCCTAATACTTTGCCCTAGATCAACTATCTCTTTGTAAAGCTTCGGTTTCTCATTTTTCTTTCGCCGCAGCTCGATATAGGGTGTTATCCATTCGACTTGTTGAAGAAACCAACTTCCTGAGATTGCGTTGAGGGTCTCCAGATCGTGGGCGCCAGAATTGACGGTTCGTGAAAAGAGCTCGAGTTTCCTCAACTGAGCGATCGCTTTTTTTCCCTCGTCCTCGATGAACTTAGGCGTGAGCGTCCGGTCCGTGAGATCGGGTAGCCTCATCTCTTCTCTAAGTTTCATCCAAACGTCCACCGTCGCTTGAATTCTGCGATGGCGACTGTCTTCCTTGCCGATTTTACCAGGAGATACGTAACGACAACGAGCGCTATCGTGACGACAACAAGTGCTATCGTGGCTAGTCCGGTCAGATATTCTCCCTTCAGCTGGTGCTGTGCTGGTGGTTCGCCAGCCGATGAGTATATCATACCCATCGCGAACGCCCCAATCATCAGCAACGCTCCGAGGATTACTTCCTGCGCTGGAAATCTCATGGTGATACCCTGATTGGTCATTGGCTGAACAATTGCTTTCGTTTTGCAGAAACATCATTGCATGGCCCGCACTTCACGAGTAACCGGTCGCTGAACTGGTCAACCGAGAGAATTTTTTGCCGAAGAAATAATGAGCTCAATACCTCCGAACATGCAATCAGATTGCTGCAGTCGCGATGAGACTCGGAACACACTGCCGAAGCGTCGGCGACCTGGCGCGCTCGCCGATCCATTGCCCGAGCTGTTCGAACGACATGGCATAGTCCGCCATTGTCGTCTTGCGTGCTTTTCGCGTTCCCCGCCGTTGCTTCGGCTTCGTCATGCCACGGCTCGCTTTTCGGCTTCGCGTGCGGCCTTCCAGTTCCAGGCCAGAAGTTCGTGAATCTGGCTGGTCTTCGTGGCGCCGCTCACCATTCGATCGAGAACGTCGACGAGATACGCCTTGGGGGTCGAGGCCATTCAATTTCGCTGTGTTGACAGCGTCTGGACCCGTTTCAATGTGTCATCGGCGGTTCGCTTGCGCTCATATTCTCGTCACTCACCTGACGGCGTAGCCCGCCGCCTTTTCCCCAGCGCTCACCACCACGTCTCTTAAACGCAGCAGCCTGGAGTGGTTTGAAGCCTGCCCCTGCAGGCCGGCTTCGGGAGGCCAAACTCCCATCTTCAACACAGTTACGCTGGCAGATACGCACCAGCTACGAGGCACACGGAAGCGGAGCATCGTGAAGTTCGCGACCTCCTCGACCACGGCGGCTTCCGTCAAACGCTTCCTCAGCGCTCGGGCCTTTCAATCCCGATGCCACCGGCCAAGTTGAGGACAGCTACAGAGAAATCGGAAAACGGCCTGTGCTTTTCTTTTATGTCGGTAGCCAAATAACTTTCGAGAGACCAAACAGGGCGATTCCCACTCCTGCCCAAAAAACGATGTGTTCAAGGGCCATGGCAAGCCATGCCGGAATGAACGTCATTCCAAAAAAGCCGATGTTCGACTTGCTAAATTTGTCGAGATCCTCCGAATAAGGAATGTGCGCGGCGATCATGCCACCCAAAGCACCAGCAACTACAAAGCAACCCAACGTGATCAAGAGCTGGGTCTTCATCGCACCAGCGTGGCCCGGAAATAGGCCGAGAAGCGCCACCAAGCCTGTGCTCAGTGACATGTAAATCCCGATGTGAAAAATGGTGTATTGCATCAGCAACTTCAGTTGCTCCATTGGCATTCTCCACATGCTGCTACTCGCACGATGTAGTCGAATATATTCCAGCTCCACGTCAGAACAGCTTTGAATCCGCATATCATCGTCCGCGATGAGGCCACACTTTCGGATACCTGACGCCTCATAACGCGGCAAGCCCACGGTGAAGGCGGGGCGCTGCAGACTACCGCTGCGCCAAACATCGTCGTGATGGTGTGGGCAAGCTCGATTGACGCCCTACGGGAAGAAGGAGAAACGATACTTAATAGAACCGCCGGGTAGGTTAGCAAACTCAGTGCATTCCCGATCCGTCTGCCAGACATGTTGGCTGGATAATGCGGCAGGGCGTGTGAGTTAAGCTACCGAAACTAGTGGGTCGTTGCCGCTTGAGCGCTCCCTCGCGCGATTCAAGATAAAAATTTGACAGCGAGATCGCGCTTCACTGAACTTTCGATCGAGAAATCTGCTTTGGCGGTCACGGGCAAAGATAAAGAGCTGTACTTCCGCATTATCGCTCAATACGTGCTCCGCGGTGACGAGCACCTTGCGTGAACGGTGGATCAGAGCGGCCGCGCTTCCGACGATCGGCATCACGCCGTCTCTGAATTTTGCGACCACGTCGGCCCCGCCCCCCAACAAAAGGGCAAGGTTCGTTGCAATGCATTTCATGCGAATTCGCGCCTTGGGTCTGCGAGAGGCATGCGTTGCGCGGACCAGGATTTGTCGCCCTCGAATGGCAGCTGCTCCAAATTGTATTGAGGATTTGATGTTCTACAAAAGCTCCTTGCAGCGCCTACGTTCTGGTCGGCATCGGCTTGCTCGCACTGGCGGAGGGAACGGCCAGGAAATTCAGCGTGTCGAGGCTACCTGTCCTTTGGTGTTGAAACTCGACCGAGATCGTAAGCTGTCTTAGACTGGGATCGCCCTTTTGGAGTCAGATTCATGCGAACAATCAGACCCGCCAGCAAGCATTCCGTCTTCATTGCCCATTGCGACGAAGATCATCATGAGGCCGAGCAGTACAAGAGCCTTCTTGCGGTTTCCGGGTTCTCGGTTGCGTCTCACGCCGACAGCAGGAGCGAGATCGAGAACGCGCACTTCTTCATTCTTTTGGTAAGCGACAAGTCGCTCGCGTCGGATCGCATTCAGCGGGAGCTAGGTCTTGCGCGCGCCCGCCAGCGGGCGACCGGGGGATATCTGCCAATTGTAATCCAGGTTTTTGCAAGAGAGGCTGCCTGGCGAAAGCTCAGAACAGTACCGAGTTTTCCTGTTCGTGATTTCGAAACGGGAAAGCGGACCGAGTTTCTTCCGTTGAACCCAACCTTCGACGAATTGACACGCCCGCAAGCGCGCAACGCCTTGATCGCATTTATGCGCCCGACGCTGTCGGTCGCGCGCGGCGATATTCTGGACGTAACGGGCTTCAACGAAACCGAGGTCTCCAAGCTATATGCCGATTTGTTTCCGCCAAACGAACGTGTCGATCCTGAGGATATCGAGCACTGGGTACTGGATACCGATCTCGGAACGGTGAGGTCGTTCAACTTGTCGGCCCGGGGAAAAATCTCATATCAGCTGGATTCCCGCTATTTCATCCTGAGTGTCGCGAACAAGGCGATTGGACTCGGATTCCTGACGTACGACTATGATGCCAAACTGGCTTACGTGAATTATATCGGCGTGCAGCGATGCTGGCGTGATGGCCAGCTCGCAAACGCTCTCTTTCACGACATCATTGATGTGCTGGCAGACCTGTTTCCGGAGTACGAGGCATTGATCCTGGAGGTTGAGCGATTCGACATCGATGCGGTGGACGCAACGATCGAGCGACTGAAAACCGAACCCGCGTGCTTCTCGTCTGAGCAGCAGGAGGAGATCCGGAAATTCCTGCGAATCCGCTTCTATCACAAGCTGGGCTTCTTCTTCTTTGTCGATACAGCGACAGGCAAGCCACTGGTCTGCCGCTCGCCTTGCGTCGATCCATCCGATGACCCCGCAGTCTGGAAAGACGAGGAAGCAGATTATTGGATCATGCGCTGCGATCGGCAGCCTACTGCACCGCGCCCTGCTGACGCTGCCGCAAACTGGCGTCGCGCGATCCAGAGCATCTATGTCGAGATTCTCCTGAAGTCGGTCGCGGAACGCCGTGTCATCGCAAGGCAGGCCGAGATTGCCGAAAAATACTGGGAGTATGGACATCGGGTCGTCGATGGTACCATCGCCAGTATCCAAGGCAAGAGAATTGAGCTTCGTCAATTCCCCCATCAGACTTGGTACGATCGCTGGCGGGGTTTGAATATCGTCTTGCCGATATAGCGGCATCGACAACGGCGATTCACCCGCGGCTATGGTATCGATCACCGCAGACTCGACAATGTCCCCTCTCCCGGCAGGGCGAGGGAGCGCTCAGAGTTCGCGGCGAAATTCTGGTGTTCAACGCGCCTGCTAGACTAGGCATCAAGCTTGAGTTCCGCCCACAAGGGATCCTTGTCCTTGAAATCTGCTCCGTAGGACAGCTTGAAGATCGATCCTTTGAACTTGCTCTGCTCCGTAGTCGTGTCACCGTCCCCGCGGATGACCTTGCCGCCCGTGAGCTGGTCGAGCCGTTCGTAGAGCTTGTCATAGGGCATGGCCCAGCCTTTCGGCGAGGTCTTGGTCTTCTGTTCGCGAGCCGTCAGCTCGACGACGGGAATCATCGCCACCGGGCTGGAGCTCGTCATTAGTTCGAGACCGCGCTCCCGCATGGTCGCATTGTGGCTTGCATGGTGCCCGACCTTGTAGAAGATAACACGAGCTAGAATGTCGTCAATTCTCAGAGCGGATCCGCCCGGCTTGTCGTCAGCGGGATAACTCTGGCGGTCCCAAGACAGCCAGTTGCCGACTTGCGCGTCGCCGGGAAACAGCAGCACCCTCTTGTCGGCCAGTTCGAGCGCGAGAGCCAGCGATGTGTTGTTGACGTCGTTGTCGATCTTCAGTGCGAGACTCTCGACACTTCCAAGCCATTCGTCATCGATGCAACGATCGAAAATCTGTTTCGACCTGTAAAGTCTGGCGATCGGATCGTTAGGCGAACGTGGCACAAGCTTGGCCAGGCCCTTGCTGTCGCCGACACCGTTCTTACCGGCAGGGTAAGGACGCTGATACATCCGCGTGAAGGGTTGATTGTCGATCTCCGCGTCGGGATCGCGGCCATCGATGGGGTCGCCGTGGATCGCCGCGAGCCCCGTGAGCATTTCCACCTCTCCGCTGCGAGCTAGAAACAGCTCCTCACGGCGCGCGAGATATACCTCGCTGTCTTCCTTGGAGGGATTGAGCTGGCGAAGTAGCTTGTCGTCGCGCGGCGGACCAAGGACGCACGCCCGGAACGCGTCATCCACCCCCCAGCGCACCACATCGCCCGGTTTGAGAAACGATACGTTGCTGGCGCCAGCGCGCTTCCGCAACCAGTCCAGCACCGCTTCGCAGCTCGCGTTACCGGAGAGCTTCCCGTCGACCTCCGGTTTTGCGAGACCAAGGGCGTGGGCTCGAACGCTTTCTTTTTCGCCGTAGAATTGCAGCAGATTGTTCACTGTCTGCATCGCGTCACTGTCCGGCGCGAGCGCCGAATTCAGTGCCAGACCAGCAAGCGCCGCGAGAGCTTTCTTCGTTCTGTTGCGATAACCGTTCGCGATCTTGTCGGTCCGGTCTTCGGTCCATGCCATCCAGACCTTACCGATCTTGAAATTCTTGAACTTTTCACTCGCCAGGATGAAGCCGGAAAGATGGTCATAATGCTCGTGCGTCGCCACGACCAGGTCGACCTCTTCCCCGGTCTCCTTCATGAAATCCGCCACGTTGTCGACGATGCGCGTCTTGCCAAGGGAGGTGGACGGCTTCGCCTCCACCGTACCGATGCGCTGCAAGACGCCGCAGTCGATCAGCACCTTGAAAACGCGACCGCGGGCGGCGTGCCTGACGAGGAAGAAATCGCGGAGCAATCCGCGGTACATCCGGATCGACACGGCGCCATTTCCCGGAGAATGCAGAGTCGCAGGGCTATGGTGATCGACGGCGCCATCCGCGGCTGGCGCTGAAGTCGCATCTTGCACGGACTTGCTGCCGGCCGCTGTTCGGGCGGCGGCGGAGCGCTTCCTCTTGCCGGACTTCCAGGTGGACCTCGACGCTTCTTTCTTCTTGCTCGAATTTTTCTTGAGGGTCCTTGCCTTCGCTGCCACGACCGCCCTCCTATTGACCGCGATGGATCATGGCGAACGGCTCGCGCTCGCCGCTCTCATCCGGATTATACGTGAAGCCGAAACCCTCGGGATTCGACAAAACCTTTCGCTGCTCGTCGAGGCGCGTATCGTCGGAAACGGGCTTGCGGATTACGTAACGCAACAGTTCTTCCTTGAGATCGATGATCAGCGTAGCGCCGCCACGGAAGATGAAATCCGCCGTTGCAGGCTCTTCCTCGCCGGCATCGGCTTTCTTCTGCTGTTCGAGATCAAAATGGCCATGCCGCCGTTGCGTCACCTCGATGACGAGTTGACGGAGGTCTTGCCCGTCAGGTCCAGCCCGCCGTGTCGTCCGCACGCTGTGTACTTCGACGTTCGGGAAGACTTCCCCCGAAAAGATGCTTCGCGGCACATTCTCCCGGAATTTGAAATAGACCCCAAGTGCGTTTTCCCAGGCAAGGTCGACCGATTCGTTATCGTCGTCCGGCGTCCTGAGCCACCTCCAGACCTTCTGGCGATTTGCTTCCGAGCTTCCGTGAATGTCCTTGCGTGTGTAGTGCGGAATGAGGTCCAGATTGAGCGAGTGCAGGTCGTCGACACTCAGAGGATTCGATCCGAACATCTGCTTTGGAGTCTCCCAAAGCAGGTTTTCCGGTGACATTGACAGGCAGTCCTCGACCAGAATGCCGCGCCCGCGGAAGGCTTCCGCGAAAGCAATCCGGTAGTTGTGCGGATCGTCGGGCACGAGGTCGGTGTCGGCGGTGATGATGGCGCGCAGGAATTCTCCGAACCGGACGTCGACGGGCGGCAGATAATCCAGCGCCCGGATGCACATCCGAAGGACATGGTCGGCCGATTTGACCGCCTCCCTCGTCAGGCGGGCGACGAGATCAGTATTAAGTCTCTTGCCTTCCCCGCGTGTCACGTTGCCGATGCGCAGCAGGTCATCCGTACGTGCTTTGTAGATCGTCAGGAATGCGTCGAAAACGGCCGCGACAAGAATGGCACCCCGTTCGTGGCACTCGGTCGTCACCGCAAGCAGTTCCGACTTATGACCCACATATTGGCGCAGCGATGTTCGTCCGACCGTGCCGCGGGCAAATTGTTCTGCGAGTCCGCTCAGCAGGCCCGCTTGGTCGAACGACCCACCCTCGCGCTGGATGTGCGCGGAAACGGCTTCGGTAAGGGTGAAATGCGACATCAGCGCCACGATGTCGGCGAACGCTTCGTGAAACGCGAGGCTGTCGACGCTCGTCGCCTCCGCGTACCGCCGGTGCAGTCCGTCAAGCACTGCATGCGTGGTCTCATGGGCGACGATATCGTGCGACAGTGCGGTAAAGATCCAGGTCGCGCCGGCCGCCGCGTTGGTGCTGCGGAAGTACCGAACAGGAGCGCTCGCTTGGCCATGCTGTAGTAGGCATTGGCCTCGCGCAGCGCATGGGGGTAGACGCGCAGCTTGTCCACCGGCTCGTACGTGTTGCGCGCTGGATTCCAGTGTGGCGCCCAGATCACCTTGCGTCCGAGCGCGCGCTCGAAGATGTGGATGATCTTCATCGCCACCGCAAAAACCATCTGCTGGTGGAATTGCGGATTTCCTTCGGACGGCGTCAGCCCGTCCTGCGCAAGCAGGTATGGATCGTTGAGATCCACAGGATCGTAGAACTGGCGGCTGGCTGGGTCTACGTCGATGACCTCGACATAGTCGTTGATGGGACCAGGCTGCAGTTCATCTTGCTTGGCTGTTCCCCATGGCAACGAGATAGTGGCGAACGCATAGTCGACCGAGCCCAGCCTGCTGGCAGTTTGGGGATCGAAAGCGTAGACACGAAGCCTGCGTGCTGGGGGGCCGGATACCGGTGGCTCATGAGCTGCGCCTAGAAGCTAGAGTATGAAAAAAGTAAGGGTAGATTGGCTACAATCTCCACCATCTTAGCGTGCATTCTCCAAGTTGACAACTGAATAACTGGAAGCGTTGAGTGCCCGGTTGAGGCCGCTAATGCTGCACTGAAACGTCAGCCGCACCATGTCCGGTATCTCCGCATTAAGGTTGATGACGCCCTCGCGATCTCGGAACAGGTTGCCGTCTGAAATAGCTCTGCCTTTCGGCGCGCGCGTAAGCAGCTTGAGAGACCGATGATAGACGCGCGTCCGAACGCCGCGGAGTTAAGCGCAAACAAAAACCCCGGCGGTTGAAGCCGGGGTTTAGGGGTCGTCTATTCCGCGATCGACCAGCGGAGAACATGTAGCGCACACACAAATGTGGCACTAAGCTAGGGTGTACCCGCGTCGTCCGCGGATATAATGGCACCGGCAATCAGAAACCAGATGACGTAGGCTTACCCGCGTTCTCACGCGGCGACTTCATCCTACTTGGCCTTGGGCCACCGTGCAAGTCAGCCCTTAAACATGGTTAAAATCGGCCATAAAGCGGAAAGGCGTCGACGTACTCGGCCGGGCCGATCCTTTTCAGGATCGCTCGACTGGTGGTCGTCGCATGAGGTGGGCCGGATTGTTTGCCAACAATGCGCGTTGGCTAAACCGCGCTTTGCCTGTCCAAGCCTCGCGCGTGCCGGAGCGCCGCTTGCAACCGCTCCCTCTCCTTTTGCCTTCGATTCTCCTCAGACCGTGATCGCTTATCGATAGCCTCGGCTTCAGCTTGGATTGCCGCCGCCTTCTTCCCGTGCTCGCGTCTATATCTTGCGGTAGCAGGAGGGAAACGTGGTCGTTGAAGTCTATCTGCGCGTGTGCTCGGTGCCGGGCAGCATCACGCCAACAACGTCGATCAGATCATCCTCGCCATCGCCGGAGCGGTGATCGCCCCAAGGACAACACGCCGCTGCAGGTTCGCATGGGACGGACCAACGAAATGGGGCGCGCGCTTACGTTCACGTCGGCCCGCGGCAACAGCTACGCGCAGTCCTACAACCACGCGTCCCGTCAGGTCGATCTCAAGCAGGGCAACTCGCGCGGCGGCGTGCTCCACTCTTTCGACAACTCGACGCCGATCGCCCGCTTAAGGGAAACCGGAAATACAACCAAACCAGCGGCGATAAGATGAAGAGGGTCCCGAGCGGGCGGCATGCCGGCCGTCTACTCCGCGGCCACTCCAATCCGTTGACTTGATGGTACCGCCGTCCAAACCGACAGGACCGCGACCGGTCGCAATACTCCCATGGCCAATGTGGCAACGCCAAGCCGCTGGCTGCGGCATTTGACCTTGTACTTTTCGTTGCACGCAAGCCAGTCGGGTGGGAATCTGGTTGCAGGTCTCGCTGCAGGAATTCTTCCTCGAGACGGCCGATTGGCTCGGCCTCAAGACTTTCAGCGGGTCGAGCGACTTTTGTCGGACGTTTGCGATTTCGGTTCCAATACTCATTTACCTGGTGCAACCGATTCATCGGAGTAGTGTTTCGCCCAGCACAGCGTATTCACGAGCTGCATCTGCTCGATCGTATGACAGGGTATTTCCAGAAGACGAGGGCTGGCGAAGATTGCGGAAAGGCAGCGAGCCCGACTGATCGCCACATTGATACGATTGCGGCTGTAAAGAAACTCGATATTGCGCGGCATGTCCTCGCCAGAGGACGTCGTCATCGAAATCAGAACAACAGCCGCTTCCTGCCCTTGAAGTTTATCGACGGTTCCGACACGAGCGCCGTCAGGCAAGACATCGCGCAGATGGTTAACTTGCATGTTATAAGGCGTTACGACCAGAATATCGTTGATGCCGATCGCCTTCTTGGCGCCTTTCCGGTCCACCCACGTTTTGCCAAGCAGCGTGTCGTAGGTCTTCTTGATACGCTCAGCTTCAGGCGGGCAACGTTGCGCAAAACCGGCATGGTCGACAGGAACGAAGCGGAGGCCGGTTGGAGCCAACGCGTCATCCGTCGACGTGCCGATATCGATGGCTTGCTGCTTGGTCGACGGGTCCGATACGAGGCGGCCGTCGTAGACAGCATCCGAGATGAATTTGCAGATGTCGGGGTTCATCCGGAAAGTCGTCGCGAGGAAGATGCCCCGGTCGGGCGGAACGGTTGCTAACCCAGCGAGCAAGTGATCGAGGCCGGAGATGCCGGAGCCTCCCGGATGAGCCCCCTGAATGGGTTGGGACAGTTGCATCTGATCGCCGACGAGAACGACGTTTTTTGCGGTAACGCCCATTGCAATCACATTCGCAAGGCTCACCTGGCCTGCTTCGTCGATAAAGAGATAGTCGAGCTCCTGGTCGAGTTCGGGGCGCGCAAAAAGCCAGGCGGTCCCGGCAATGAGCTGATAATTGGCTTGGGCGGCCGCCGCATCCTTGTGTTCAGCATTGGCGATCATCGTTCCTTGAAAATACTGCTCCTCCTTGGTTGATCCCTTAATTCCGTTGAAGCGGACGCCTTTCTCTTTTGCGACCGCTTCAACGTCTTTCAGCAAATTATTGATGGCTTTATGGGAGTGGGAAGCCACACCGACGCGCTTCTTCTCTGCCAAAAGGGCGACGATCGCGTGCGACGAGGTATAGGTCTTGCCGGCGCCGGGCGGGCCTTGGATGAGCATGTAGCTTTGGTCAAGGCGCTTTAGTGCAGCCACCGATCCATCGAGAAGGTCTGCACCTTGCGCGATGATAGGCGCACCTTGCGCCTGCTTTACAAGGCGGGGCGCCGTCTTCTTCATGATATCGGTCAGGGCACGGTAGCGATTTAGATCGCCCGCGATGACGGTTTCGGCAAAGCGATGAACCGCCGCCCGCAGAACCAGATCGCCAAGAGGGCCCTTGGGAATGAGCGACGCGCCGTCGGCGAGGCGCGACCATTTCGGCCCAAGCTTCAGCGAGATACGCCTTTCATCTTCATCAAGCTCAAAGACCTCGCCCGCGGGCTCCAGCGTGCCGGCCCGCAGGACCTCGTCATCGACACGCATCTTGAAGTCCTGCGGAGGGAACGTGAACGAGTAGACCATCGACTTCTTTTCCTGGCGCGGCGGGCGCGCGGGGTCCGGGGTAAGAACGCCGATGCACTCGGCGTCGTCGACCAATTCCTCGTCGGTCATTTCCTGCCGCGTGAACATCGCCCAAAATTTCGGCTTGGCCTCACGCCGGTGAAATTCCAGCAAATAGGCCAGTAAGGTCCGCCACGGACGATCTTCGGGTGCGCATCCCGTTGTGAGCGCCAGAATGTGCGCGGCGGTGCGCTGCTCGGCCTCGATGCGCTTTTGCTCGCGCACGGGATCGGCCTTCTCCGGCGCGATTTCCGTAGGCCAGGGCATATTGGCGGCGCGCAATGTGATCAGCCAGTCGCGGCATTGCGCCGTCGATTGGCAATCCAGCTTGTTGTAAGCCTCGATTTCGTCGAGCAGTTCTTTGGCGCCAAGACGGCGGAAGCGCTCGTAAATGATGATGCTGTCGCCCGCCGTCGTGACGGTTCCAGACCTCGCGCCATCGAGATAGAAGGCCTCGACGTTCTTTATCGAATATCTCGGCTCCGAGATCCGTACGGATTCGCGCACAACCTTATAAAGATCAACAAGCTTGTGCCGGCGCAGCAGATTATCGACATCTGTTTCGCGCGTGCCATGAAGCATCGCAAGGCGCTTCAAGGCCGACTCTTCGTAGCTCGCGTAATGGTAGATGTGGGCGGCCGGATAAGACGCGAGGCGCGCTGTCATGAAGTCGACGGTGTCCTCGAACGCCTTCTTTTCATCCGCGCGATTGTGCGCCCAGAAAGCCGTGAACTTCTCCTGGCCCCCATCGTAGTGAACAAGACCAAAGAGGTATTCGAGTCCCATCTCGTAAAGGGGGTCACCTTCCATATCGAAGAAGATGTCGCCTGGGCCCGGCTTGGGAAGCCGCTCAAAGCCACGGCCCGGCGATGGCGGCAGCATTTCGTGCTGGTTCTTCCCGGTATCGCGGCGTGCCACTTGCAAAGCGGCCTGCGCGCGCAATCGCGACAAGGTGTTGGCTTGCAGATCGGGAATGCGCGTGGTTGCCGGCATCGCTGCAAGCTGACGGACGGTCGTGATGCCGCTTGCCCGTAGCTTGTCCACCTGGCTGCGATGAATGTTAGCGACGAGACTTAAATGATCGTTCGCCTCCCATTCCGCGCTGCAAGCGTCGGACCACCGGCAAACGGTACAATGACCACACGGCTCCGCGACCGAGACTGTCGGGGGCGCCACAACAAAGGTTTCGAACCGCCCTCGTGCCACGCCGTAGTAGTGACGCACGTCGGATGTACGAAGTGAAACCGTGCGGCCGTCGCCAAGGACGACATGCAATTGCGGCGGCTCAACGCCTTGAGCGAAGCCAAGGAGGTCCGCATAGACGCAAAGTTGGATCACGTGCTTTGGCTTGGCGGTACGTGCGAGCTTGGTGTCGGCGACGTCGTAGGCGTAGTCACCGAGCCGCGATGGGGTGCCATTGATGCGCAGGAGAAAATCCGAGAATCCGTGCCAGGGCGAGCCATAGAGCGCGCCTTGATATACGACATCGGCGCCAGCCTGCATCGCCTCGTGGGTGGCCGCAACGCGAGCGGCAAGCGATCCTTCGCTGGTTATCTCGGCAACCGTTCGTCCTTCTTTCCGCAACCGGGCGAGATAGGCCTTTTCATGCTCGATACCCTTTTCCTGTAGGAGCTTGGCCTGCTCGTCGTCTTCCGGAAGCACCACAGGTCGCACAAGCTGCCGCAAGTCGTTGAACGTTGCATGCGTACAGCCAAGATAATTCACAAGGTCCGTTGCCGAATAAATACGTTTTCCCGCTTCCTCTCTCATGATTGCCCCCTGTTTCTCTATTCGGCGGCGTCTCTGCCGACATCGGGCGCCAGTAATACGGGTTGTGAGCTTAGCCCAACGTGCGGTGCGGAGGAAAGAGTGTCCCAAAATTCCACGGTCCGGCGCACGGCCCGACCTCACCGCCAGCATTTCCACTGGCTCCGGAATTGCAGGGGCTCTGTAGGTCGTAGGCGATGCTTCCCGAGGCGCAGCAAGATGCGTGGTTGAATAGTGACGCCTCTAGTCAGTTGCACGGCTTCGATCTGGTCGGCGACTCCAACCGCGTAAGTTACGTGTCAGCACTCATCGTCGCCGTCTTTCTTGATGGCGACAGCCATCCTTCTGTCCAGTAACTTTTCGGCTTTACCGACGAACCGCCGCAGGCGGTCCGCCTGGCTCTCATGAAGAGCGCCGGTCGGTGCAGCCTGGGCGAGCTTGTTGCAGGCGCCCTCGAGCTCCCCGTTGTCGTAAGTGTGCCGATGAACCGTCCCAGCCCGCCGACGACCTCGCGGGCCCCCACCGTGGTCGGGTTCTTGATGGAGAACGTGATCTCATAGCTATGCCGAAGATGGCGGGAGGTCGGCTGGTGCGTTTGCGCATTGCGAACCTGCGGGCCGAAGCGTCTCTCGCCGTTACGTTACTCGTGGACAGATCGCCTCGATGTAGGTGCGGAGGACGACGCACTTTACAGCATTCTGCCGCGAACTCGCCTGGCGCCCGACGCCGTGCGCGCAAGGTCAGGCCGTCGCCGAGCTCTCATCCAAGCAGATCGTCCTCCGCGAGTGCTTACGCCCGACGGCAGCCTTGCGGACGAGCGCTACGGTAGCGGATTTCGAACCTTCATCACCAGGTACTTCACGCGTCCAGCGATCAATACCTGCAGAATCGACACCAACGCGTCGGACGGGAAGCAAGCGAACCATCCTTGAGGATTGCCTACTCGACGGCCCGACACCAGTCATCCATGGCCGCAACATCGTAGCCCGGGGCCGGGCCGCGAACCGCGGCGTGGGGCAGTCCAGCGACAAACCTTGCGCGCGTTAGAGCGACGCAAGTCGGACGCGCCGTTGGCTCAACCGGAGCGGCAGGACATCGGCCAACTCCGCGCAACCCTGACCATCGATCGTCGCAAGCGCAGGAATGCCGTGCGCAATTGCACCGTCAGACCGGTTTCGGAGACCAACGCGAGGACTTGGTCGTCCCAGGGGCCGGTGCTGGCCGAGACGATGGCAATCTCGTCCGGCTCGGCGATGCCCGAAGTGGTCAGACGGCGCGCCCACCGCGAGGCTTCGACGACCTCGTGATGCGGATCGGCGCAGAAGAGCACGGTCGGCCGTATCTCGGAAGCCACAGCGGTTGGGGCAAGCGCTCCGGAAACCATTCCGTCTCGGCGTGCCTGGGAGCGCGCCACTCGAGAGGGACTACCTTAGCGAACGCGTGGATTCAGGGGCCGCCATGTCGTTGCCCCCACGACAACGTGACTAAGGATTCGGAGATGAAGGCAAGCCTTCGAAGCACAGAGGACGATACCGCAACAGGCGGCGCGCGAGCCGGTCGCTCGCGGCGCATATCGTCAACCTTGTCCGCTCTGCCTGCCGGGTGACGACGATTCCTTGACCCTGAACACCGCCCGGTGGCCTCTGGAGCGGAAACGTGGCAGATTGAGCACGCAACTGCTTCCGCCGCTCGAATGTTTCGGGTGCTGCGAAGGATTCCCGGAGGAGCCGTGACTGGATCTGACTCCTTTGAAGGAGCGCAACAGCGACTCAGGGCAGCTCTCGGCCGGAACGTCCGCCAGTTAAGGCTATCCCTCCGAATGACCCAAGCTGAGCTCGCGGAGCGTGCGGAAAGCCGCCGCGCATTGATCAGCGACATCGAACGGGGCGAGGCGAACCCGACGCTAGACTCCGTTCTGCGCATCGCGATGGCATTGGGCGTCGAAGCGTCCAAGCTCCTCAAGGCGCGCCGATGAATCGGGAGCGGCCCGACTAGCGCTGGGACCGCTTGTATCGACGCACGAACGAGGGTTCTACGGAGCACCCTCTATTTTCGCCATGGCCATATCTTTGGCACAATCTCTTTGTACTATATAACGTATACGGGCCGTCCCTTAGATCTCCTTTCCGATCGAAATCCGGAAAGGTCTCGGCAATAGCAACTAACCAGGCAGGCAAACACATCAATCGTCCTCGCCGACAGATTGATCGCGCACGGCGCCGTCGCCGAGCATGCGCGGCCGCAATCTCGATCCGCTACTTTCAGATCGGCAATTCCCTCCGTCATAGGCAACTGTTCAGGAGAGAATCATGCGTCCCACCCAGCTTCGCCCCAGGGCTGCCGTTCCAGCGTTTTTCGTTAGTTGCAAATGCGAAATCGAGGTTCCCGTCCGCCAGCCGCTTCTGCGCCACGCGCTCGAGCAAGCGGCCCTCGATCCTTCAGTCCGTGCCATCCGCTATCGGACAGGTCCCGTCATAGAGTGTCCACCGCTTTCGCTGCACGGGGTCGTTCTTGATCGCGTCGATGGACGCTTCCTGCTCAGGGTATATGAAACCCGACCTGAGCGTGGCGAGGACCAGATGGCGCGCATCATCTACGCGCTCGAGCGCTACGGGCCTGCGTTTGCTCGAGCGCGAAGCATCAGACATCAGGCGCGAGCCGCTCTTTACGAATTCGCGCACCGTGTGGTCGTATGCCCGGCATCCGGTGTCGCTTTTGCACCGGCAGAGAATCGGTCTCGCCCTCGAAGAAGGCGGCCCGCAGTCGCTCGCGGAGTTGGAAGAGCGGGCTCGTCCTTGCCGCGACATTGTCGCCTCCGTCTGTGCCCTGGCCTGTGCAGATCTGGTCAGCCTCAATATCCATCACCTTGCGCTGGGGCGGGCCACTGTCGTCTCGGCGCGATAGCCAACGCTTAACGCCACGACCCGAACGGAAGGAATGCTTCCGTCGCGCTGGGCGTGCGGTGAACATGGCGTGTAGCCGATGCTGCCCGCTCCCAATTCGGCCCTGAGAGGCTGCTCTCGATGGAGTGACGAATGGACCTGCAAGCGGCGGCTCCGGGCGACCTCCTCGCGCGAGCCTACCTCGACATGTTGGCGGCCGAGGCCGGGACGAACAGCGGCCCGCTTCTGCGCAGCGGCAACCCTGACGATCCGATCGAGCGACTTATCGAAGACCTGTCGACGGCCCCCGAGTCAGTCGGACGGACATCGATCCGGGCCGATCTAGCCGCCGCGGCCGTGCTCGTCGCGCGTGCGATCGAATCAGTGAGCGGGCTCACTCGCGAACTGCGTCGCGGCTGCCCCGTTGTGTCGCTTGCCGCGCACGCTGCGGAGGTCATTTCCCTCGTTAGGCAGGTCCTGACGACGTGTGCTTTCGGCCCCGACTCGAAGGTGCTCGAGGAGCGAACGTTCGACCGGCAGTATACGCGCGCCGTGCTGCTGGTGGCCAGAGACGGGGCCTCGAACGAACACAAGGCTGAACGCGGAAACGACATGATCGCGAAGGCACTGCACGCCCGTGCTCCCGTCTTTGGTGTTGCGCCGGATCCCCGGCGCCACCTGCCGCGCGATCTCCTGCGTGCGGCCGAACATCACCTGTCACTCGGTCACCTTGACGCCTCCGCAATCGCACTTGTGATCGAAGCGGTTACTGGAAGATCTCCAGCGATTGCCCTGGACGAGCAGCTCGTACGGGCGGTGGACATCTCGGATCTGGCGCTGTCGGTTCGTTCCGGTCGTACTGCGGACGATTGCGTTAAACGCCTGGAAAAGATCGTTTCCACGAAGAGTTTTTTTGACCATCGTGGTCCGGGTCTTGAGGAACTCGCGGGCTACGGCGCAGCCCGCGAGTGGGGGCTCAATCTGGCCGCGGACTTGTACGAATACCGTGCGGGGCGGCTGGACTGGGAATGCATCGAAAAGGGCCTGCTTCTGTCGGGCCCGCCCGGTGTCGGCAAAACCCAGTTCGCTCGCGCGCTCGCGAAGAGCGCTAACGTGCCCCTCGTGGCCACCTCGGTCGCGGATTGGAACGCGGCAACTTACCTTTCGGGCACATTGGCTGCGATCAAAGCATCTTTCTCGCAAGCGCGTCAGCTTGCGCCCTGTATCCTGTTCATCGACGAGCTGGACGGGATATCGGATCGAGCCACCATAAAGAGTGAATTTAGAGAATACTGGACACAGATTGTAAATCTTCTATTGGAGCTGTTGGCGGGTATCGAGGAGCGACCAGGCGTCGTCGTGATCGGCGCGACCAACCATCCCGATCACATCGATGCCGCGGTCAAAAGAGCGGGACGTCTCGATCGCACAATCGAGATCGAACTGCCTGACGCCGAGAGCCTGGCCGCGATCTTCCGCTTTCACTTGGGGCAGGACGCCCTGCCCGCCGTCAATTTGTTGCCTGCCGCTCTCGCGGCCGCCGGCCGTACCGGCGCAGATGTCGAGGCCTGGGTCCGGCGAGCAAAGTCGCGCGCTCGCCGCGCCAGGCGTGAACTTGCGCTCGATGATCTCCTTCTCGAAATCCGCTCGGGCCGTGAAGGGATGCCGCAAAACCTGAGGCGGTCCTGTGCCGTACACGAAGCCGGGCACTTGGTCGTCGGAGTCGCTCTCGCCGTCTTCGAACCGCAGGCTCTCACGATTCTGGACCATGGCGGTGCGACGTGTGTCGAGCTTTCGCGGGCCAATTCACAGACCCAAGGCGGCATCGAGAACTACGTTGCGACGCTGCTGAGTGGGCGCGCCGCAGAAGAACTGCTGCTGGGCGCCTCGCACGCGACAGCCGGAGCCGGAATAGGGGACGACAGTGATTTCGCGCGCGCGACCCAGGCGGCGGCCGATCTGGAATTGAGATTCGGCTTCGGGGTGATCGGCGTCGCGCACTTCTCCGATCGAACCACCGACATGCTTCTTCAGGATCCTTCGATCGTGGCGTTGATCACGAAGCGCCTGGATCGCTGCTTGGCGCGCGCGCGCGAACTAATCGCGGCCAACCGGCAAGCGGTCGAAGCGGTGGCAAAGCGACTGGAACTGACCGGCTACTTGGATCGAGTGGCCATCGACCAATTATTGAAGGCGTACCCGGTGCGAAGCGCCGAACCTGCCAGCAGAAACTGTGGAGCGATCGAATGATCAAAGTGACGGTCGAAATCCTTCCTGGCGGCTACGCGGAAGGTCGACATACCATCGGCCTGATGCACAGCGCCAACTTCTCCAACCTTGCGCCGCGGAGTGACTACAGGGGCGACTTCATGGAAGGAGACAATCCGTTCGCCGGAACGAAGGCGCGAGCCTCCACGGTTTACGTGCGTAATCATGATCGGAAACAGAGCGCCTGGTCTTTGATTGCGGCTGCTCTCGCCGCACTGAAGCGCGCGGAGGTCGGTCAAAGGTCGGAGTGAGCTGGGTGGCACAGTGTGTGCGGAGCGGAACCGTCCGGGCGGTGCTTCGGAGGCGAAGGTACTCTTGCCGAGGCTTTGACGACGACGGTGCCGACGACCGTCTGCGATCTGGCGAGCAGAGCGGAGCGTTCATGACGGTCCGAAACAAGGAAAGGACGGGTCCTTGAAGCGTCGCGCGTTCTTCCGAGAGGGTTTTCCGCTCACGTTGGGCGCCCCCTGCGGCGACGAGATAGTTTCGACACTCGGCTGGCGCGAAGCGCTGATCGCGTTGGCAATCGCTTGCCGAAGATCTGGCGTCGAGCGCGCGGCGACCGGGTCCTTTTGATCTTCGAGGCTGCCGGCGCCGCGCAACGGAAATCTCCGCGAACGACCTTCTACTTCACCCGACGATGGAGCGCACATGCCGACGAGCGACTTGAATCCTTCGAGCGACTGCCCCTCCTCCGCCGTCATCCACCGTCCGTTCGGCGGCGTCCACGGCTATCGCCGCATCAGCGACCGCGCCTCCCGCGCCGTGGTGCATGCGTTTCCCATGTCCGACCTTCCGCGGGTCGCCGTGGCCGGTTTGCTGAGCACGCCCGGCACCTACGCGATGACGGACGGCAAAGTCGCGTACATCGGCGAGAGCAGGAGGCCGAGCCGTCGCCTTACGTTGATATCGTGGCAACCGGTATGTTGAGTTTAGAGGCTGCGGTTGACATGGAAACCAGTAAGAGAACAGAACTCAGCAGAGGTGATTTCACCGGTACAGACATGGAGATGGTTGTCAGTCTCGTTGAAGTGCCTCCGGGAGCGTCGGGTCCGTTTCAAACCCATCCTTGTGTCAACCAGACCATGCCATGACCAGAACGCATAAGCGCGGCCGTCGTGTGGCTAGACAAAACACCTCCTGAATCCTGCGAAGTAGTCCGTTATAAGGGTGCCTTGGGAGACCGTGACCTGGATCACTGAAATGGAATTGGCGGCGAGTTGGATAGTTGGCGGTCGGTGAGCGGATCTACTTCCGAAGGGGCAGGGGGCACGATTGAAGGGGACAATCAAAACTGTTCTGGCGTCTGTTGCCGTCATCATCGCGGCCACTTCGGTGGTAAACGCGTCCGATGAATCAGATTGCGCAAGCACGTGGGGTGACCAGCGGATTGCCTCCTGCAGTCGCCTCATCGAGCAAGGCGGGAACAATCTATCCCGGGCTTACGTGAACCGCGCCCGAGTCTACACGTTCAGGTTCGATCTTGAGCATGCACAGCGCGATTATGACGCAGCCATTCAGGCCGATCCGCATAACGCTGAAGCCTACGCCTACCGCAGCTCTCTTTATTTCTTCAACAGAACGAAAGACATCGATCGCGCGCTCGCCGACATCAACGAAGCACTTCGTATCGATCCTAAATGCGCACCTGCGCTTGTCCAACGAAGCATCTTATTCCGTATCAAGGGCGATTCCGCGATCGCTCTTGTGGATGCCGAACGAGCGGTTCAATTGGATCCAAACAGCGCTGATGCACACCAACAACGCGGTCTACTGCTTTACTTCGCGAAAGGAGACCTGAACGGCGCGCTTGCCGACGTTAACGACGCTATCCGTCTCGATCCGAACCGCCCGGGGCTGTATGGCACTCGCGCCGTTCTTTACCAACGCCGAGGCGACGACCGTGCATTTTCGGATTACGACGAAGCAATTCGACTGGATCCGAAGATCCCCGGGGCATTTTTTGGTCGCGGCGCCGCTTACTTCAACAAGGGCGATCCCGACCGCGCCCTCGCCGACTATAGCGAGGCTATCCGCCTCGATCCGAACTTCGACGTAGCGTTCGAAAATCGCGGCGAAGTCTATTACAAGAAGGGCGACTATCGCCGCGCGATGCTCGATTTCAACGAAACGATACGACTCCTTCCAAATCGCGCCCCTGCATATGGTGGCCGCGGCGACGTCTATCGAGCCATGGGTGATCTTGATCGCGCCCTCGACGACTACAACGAAGCCATCCGCCTCGCTCCGAAACTTGCGCCTTCTTATGCCGGACGCGGCATCGTCTATCAGCGAAAAGGCGACCTTGATCGGGCCCGCTCCGACTTGAATCAGGCCCTGACTCTCGATCCGAAGCAGGAGGAAGCGAAAAATGCGCTGGCGGCGCTGTCGACAGGCCCGGTTGTATCATCTTCCGAGAAGCCGTCGACATCGCCCGCGACGGTGCCACCGCGCGGCCGTCGTGTCGCACTGGTGATCGGCAATTCTTCCTACCGAAACGTGGCGATGCTTCCGAATCCGTCGCGCGACGCCGCCAGCGTCGGGGATGCGCTGCGACGTGTCGGCTTCCAGTCGGTCACCATTGTCAATGACCTGACCCGCGACGGGATGCTTGATGCGCTTCGCGGCTTCGCCTCCGTGGCCGCGAATGCCGATTGGGCGGTGGTCTACTATGCCGGCCACGGCATGGAGGCGGCCGGGATGAACTACCTCATCCCTGTCGATGCGGCTCTCAAAACCGACCGCGACTTGAGCATCGAGGCGGTGTCCCTGGAGCAGGTTCTCAATGTGGTCGAGCGGGCCGGAGGCCTGCGTCTCATTATGCTCGACGCGTGCCGCGACAACCCCTTCGCGAGCCAGATGAAGCGGACCATGACGCTGGCCTCGCGCTCGGTGTCACGCGGCTTGGCCAGCGTCGAGCCGGACGCCGGCACGCTTGTTGTCTATGCGGCGAAGCACGGCGAAACGGCGATGGACGGCGATAGCGTCAATTCGCCATTCGCTACCGCCTTCATGAACAACCTTAAGACGCCAGACCTCGATGTCCGTCTGCTATTCGACAACGTCAGGGACGACGTGATGGACGCTACGCACCGCCAGCAGCAGCCCTTTACCTACGGATCGCTTTCGGGACGACAGAAATACTACTTCGTGGCGACCAAGTAGCGCTGCCGGGGCAGATCAGTCGGCAGGTGGCGCAGCGCGGCCAGGTCGACGTCCCGTCGGATCTGGCAACTCGAGCATTTGATCTCCAGCGAGGCGAAGCCTCAATTGATGGCTTGGTCGACCGTCGGCGACGGGCCGATCGGCCCGCCATCCGCCCACATGCGCTCATTCCAGGATTCGCACAGGAGAGGGTCGGCCTGCCTGATGAGAGCCTCCCCCTTCGCCCGAGCTTCGGCGGCCTGCCCCGCGAGAATCGTCCTCATCGCGCGCGAGCGGCCGAGCTCCTTGGCGAGCGCCTTGCGATCGCCGCCGCTGAGAGGCGTAGGGTGATGCTTCGGTGCCATGGCAGAATCCAGTTCCCGCCGCGCAGGCGACTACTCGAACGCAGGCCAGCAGCCGTCCTCCTCATGACGCCCGGTCCGCTGGGTGCAGGTATTGTCCAACAACCGCTGGCCGACATCCTTCCAAAGCGCGTCCTGACCATAGAGGCGCGCGGCATCTACCTTCCGGATCTCGACGACCCTGGCGCAGCGGCGGCACCCCACCCTCAGAATATGTTGAGGAATTTGGCTCAGCCGCAGCGCCGCTCCGGAGGGACCGGGGCGAGCTTCGGCGCGCGGGTCGTCCAGGAGCGCCTACCAGTATTCTGCGGGCAGATCAGCGTCGGGAGCCAATCCGGGCTTCTGCGGCACGTTTCTGCCGACGAGAGCGGCCATCTTATCCATCTGCTTGGGTGTCGGCGTGCGCCAGCTCGCGGGTCTGTCGGTCATGTCCCATTAGAACATAACAAGAACACCAGAGTCGACAGGCGCCATGAAAAGAATCGTCTTGTGGGTACGGTTATGCTGTCGGAACCATGTTGAGCTGCTCGTCTTGAACCGCCTCGTTCTTGGAGTACGCCGAGACCCAGCGAGCGATCCGCACGAATGCACCCAGCCATGGTCTTCGCATTCCCGGATGGCGCCGGCCTCCTCAGCAAGCTGATTGCCAACCCCGCAGGGTCCGGATCGCCGGTCGTCGCTTGCTCATCGGCATCGAGATAACTCCGGCCATGACAAATCCTTAGGACGCCGGCCGGCGGTCTAGCACGGGTCAGGAATTCCGAATTGCCGAGGCTACCGATTCTTGCTGTGTCCGCCGCCACACTCTGCGAAGGCGGTCGCTTCCATCGCCGAAGCTTGGCCGAGTATTTCGGCTTTCCTACCAATCCGGTTTCCAATGTTCGTCGTCGAAATGGCGTCTCACGGTTTCCAATAGTATCCGTTCGAAGTCCTCGCGGGTCTTGATGCGCGCGACGAGCTTGCGGGCCTCCTCGCGCCTGTCGGCGGCGTAGAGCGCCAGCACACCGGCGAGAACGGGTTCGCACGATTCCGGCCGCACCAATGGGCCGCCGAAATCAACGTCCTTGTGAGTGAGATCGAGCACTAAGCCGCTGTAGCCGGTTTCCAAAGGTGTGAAGACCGGCTTCACTCCGTCCGGCTTCCAAAGACGGTCGATCGAATGATCACCGTGAGAAATCGCCTGCGCCAGGACGCGCGCAGCGTTTCGCTGCCTCGATCGGCCTCGAACGATGTCTTCACAGGCGCCGCCGTTAAGGTTGCAGTACCTCGGGTGATGGTCGACGAATTCGAGCGCGGTGCTCCTTTTGAGAGAAATATCGTCCTCGATCATGAATTCCGAAGTCAGATGTCCGGCGCGATACCATCGGCCGTCCCTTAGGCGAAGCGGGCCGTCGTCGGACTTCGGATCGTACGGGACCACATGTCGGGAATTCACCTCGCGCTCGCTCAGAAGTAGGCGAAAGGCGGTCGGGTTGTACGCTGTTATTGCCTCCACCCAGTAGATGTTCATCCCGTCGACGATGTCTCGCCAAGGAAATTCGAACTGGACCGTTCCGTACATCGAGCCGGCCGCCCAGGTATTGGCGGATAGCCAGACTACGCTGATGCGCGAACGGTTGAGAACGCTTTGGTCGTAGATCAGGCCCGCCTTAATCTTTCCGTCTTCGATGATGCGCTTCGCCGTTGGCACGTGCGCGACATGCCGGACGACGTCCATCTCGACCTCGTCTCCGGATCGAATTCCATAGGGTTTCCATGGTGACATGGCGATGTTCTATCGGCGGGACACTTGGTTGTCAGCCGGAAATGCATTTGCGCGTTGCATCAGTGCGCGCGCCGGCGACGGAATGGAACGAGGCCCACAGTCCTTCCGGGAAAGACTGTCGCCCGACAATGACGAGCAGGAAACCAGGGAGGTGATGGGTCGATCGGCGCACCACCTCGGCGATGCTTGATAGATCGTCGGGAGACGGCGTCGGCATGTCTTCGGGGTGCGTGTGCCAGTCGCCAACGTAGTCCAGCCCCAAAGCGTGATGCTGGAAGATTTCCTCCTGCTCGGAGGCGCGGTGCGGTCGGAACGAGAAGCGACCGCGGCGATCCCGCGACCGCGGTCCGGTCGCAGCGAAGATTTCCCAGTCGTCGTCGCGTACCCGAGCGAAAAGCTGCCCGCCGGCCTCGCGCTGATAGAAGCGTCGTTGCCGGTGCGCGTCGAACGTTGTCAGTGCCTCAGGTCCGATGCTGACCGAGATCCGTCCGACCTTGAACTTCAGGATCGGTCCGCTCACGGAAAAGTCCAGTCGCCTTCGTAGGGACCGCCGATGTCGTCCGGCTGGCCGCGTGCCGCAGCCCATCCGGACGTGACCGATGCGTCGGCTTCCTGGAAGGCAGTGGCGTCCGCGAGCCACGATCGCCACAGAGGCGCGGTGGCGAGCCCGCGCAAGGCATCGATCGCGAGCCTGGCGACGAGAGCCTGGGCGTGGGCCAGTTCGACGGCGCCGAAGGGTGTCGATGCGCCGCCGCATTCCGGCGGCGGCGGCTTACCGCCGGCGACGACGGGAAGCCGGAATTGCCCGTTCTGATCGAAGCCGTCGGCGAATTTCGCGCCCGAACTGCCGATCAGGACGGCATGGGTGGCGAGAGCGTGAGGCTCCATCCATCCGTACACGGCGGCGGCCCTGTGTCCGGGCTGGGCCAAAGCGTGCTCCACCGAAGCGTCGGCCGCCCAGTCGCCGGTGCAGCAGATGATCAGGTCCGCCTGCTTCACGGCCTCGGGATGTTCGCGCGCGAAAGTGGCGAACGTGCATTCGTAGCCTTCCACGAAACCGATCATCGGCTGGCCGGCGCGAATGCCGCCGGCCAGGGACTTCGCCTTGCCGGCGCCGACGTTCGGGGCTCCGAGTTCGTGACGGCGGATGTTCTCCCAGCCGAGGGTCTCGGGATCGACGAGCCGCAGATGTTCGATGCCGGCCTGCGCGAGCATCCGGGCCACGCCGGCTCCCAAAGCGCCGCAGCCTGCGACGATCACCTTGGCATCCGCCATCTGGTGCTGCACGCCTCCCGGCAGGCGCGATGCTGCCGAGTCCATCCGCTGCGTGGCGATGCGATCGAGCTTGAAACGTGCGAAGAGACTTCGGGCCGAGTCCTCCGATTTTTCGATGCCCTTGCGCATGGCTCGCCGTTTCAGGGGCTGACCCTCGCGGCCCAAGGGCCGCCGCAGGTAAATGGCGGCATAGTGCTCGCGTCCGGACGGAGCTTTGCCCGCGAGCACGATGAGCGCCTCCTTCGCGGCGTTGCTCATGAGGCGCTTCAGCAAGTCGGTCCCGTCATGCGAGCGCGCTTCGACGAGAGCCCAAAGCTCTTCTGCGGTTTCCGGATAGCGGTTGGGCGCGGGGAGGGTATCGATAGCGATCACCGGCGTTTCCTTGAGCGCCTTCGGCGCTTCTCCGGTCAGATTTTGCCAGACTTTCGAGGCGTCGGCCTTGCCCGGAAAGACCAATGCGCGGCGATCCATCGTGACGGCTCGACCGAGGATCGTTTTGCCGGCTCCCTGCGGGCCCGGCATGATTTCGACGCGAGCGTCGCTGCGAGTGGCCCATGAGAGCCAATAGAGGCCGAAGTCCTCACGGAAGTCGTCGTCGTGCTGCCTGGTCTCGTTCTCGGTGAGCAGCCGGAGCGCATCGGCGACTGCAGCCTGGATGGTCCGGATCCGGTCGCCCGGCACCGCCTTGGTGGCGAGGCAGAGCTTGCCGTCCTTCTCTACGTGCGGCGCCGCCTGCGCGCGCGAATAGCCTACGAGGTATACCCGGGCGACGCTGAAGGGAAAATCCGCGTCGACCTGGACCTCGAGCTCGCGCCCGCGCCAGCGCAAGCGCCAGCCGTCGACCATGCCGGTACGCAGCGAACCGGAGGCCACGCGGCCGGTGTATTCGTCGCCGAGCGAGGCGAACCAGCCGTCGAGTCCTGGCTCCTCCGGAGCGGCCGACGCTGCGGCTTCAACCGGTAGGCTCACGCGTGGCGGTTCTCCGTCGCGTAGCGGCTTTCGCCCTGCTTGATCACGGCGGGCCCGCTGGCCTTCTCGATCTTCGATTTCTTGGAGGGGTCGGGCTGTTTGGAGAACCAGTCCGTCCAGAACAGGGCGTCCCACGCCTTCATCGCGTCGTCGTGCGTGCAGTCCAGCCTGTCCAGCACTTCGAGGTGCTTCAGGTTCTCGTCGATCTTCTCCTTGAGGAAGGCGGTCTTCGCATCGCCGGCTTCGGCGAGGTTCTCGTTCAGCACCGGATGCGGGACCGCGCCGCTTAGCGCCAGCCAGAGGTTGATGCCCCTCATCGTCTGCCGGAACGATCTGTCGTCGCGTCCGTCGTCCCGCACGAAGTTGTCGCAGCACAGTTTCGAGATGGTGAAACCGCTCGCGATCTTGTCCGTCCAGCCGTAGCGGCTGCGCGCGAAGGCCTTGACCAGGCGGACAATCCGCACGAACTGGCCCTCGTTGCCGTCGGTGGACGCGTCGGGCGACTTGCTGGTGTTGGCGTCCTTGAACCACTGCGTGTTGGCGAGCGGATCGGATGTCCTCCACTTGTCGCCGGCGGCGATCTCGAACCATTTCTTCTTCGCGCCGGTGAAGGGGTCCGTCGTGCGGTTCTCGCGGTAGACGGGCACGTCGACGTGGTAGCCTTCCGACTTGTAGTAGACCCGCACGCAGTTGTTCCGGGGTTCGGGCTGGTCGGCGAAACGCTTGTCTTGCAGCGCGTCGCTGACCATCTTCCTCGCGTCCTCGGGGGACTTGTCCAGTCCCTGATCGTCCTTAAGCCTGTCGCGCTTGAAGTAGACGCCGTCGTCGACGTCGTAGTCGTTGCGGTCGTGCTGAATCATCGTCTTCATCGCGTAGGAGCCTTGCGTGCGTGAGCCGATGGCCTTTGGGCTGCCGTTGCGATCGAGGCCCGACTTGAGCCGGTCGCGGTTGATCTTGGCCTTGCCGAAGATGTCGGCGCGGTCGTCCTTCGACATGCGCACCGCCGCGCGCTCGAAGCCTTTCACCTGTTCGTTGCAGTCCTTCACGTCGTCGCCTCCATCTTCACGCCGGTCTTCGGCATCGCCGGCAGACTCATCATCAGGGCCTTCACCATCCGTCCGTCGGAATTGTTCGGGTCGTCGCAGGCGCTCTTGGCGAGATCCGCGTCGTTGCTCGCCTGCTGGATCAGCCTTTTCACGGCTTCGGGCCGTGCGTCGTCGAGCGCCAGGTACTTCATCATCTCCGCCGGCACGTCCTTGTTCGGAAAACGCAGCCTGGTGACGGGTTGCCCCAATTCGGTGAGCTTGTTGCCGATGAAGCGCGCCATGTTGTCGAACGCTAACTCCTGGGCCGTAATGCTGAGGCCGGCGGCTTCCGCGCCCATCTTCCAGCCCAGGATCGAGCGATGCACCTTGCGCGCGGGAATGAGTTCGCCTTCCGGCCGCGAGCAGGTGCCGAGCGAGAAGATCTGGATGGGCGTCCCTGCGGGGACACAAGCGAGAGCATCCGCCAGCCCGACCATGATCGGATTGTTCGCCCACAGGCCGCCGTCGGCGAACACCTATTCGACGCCGTGGTCGTTGTTGGGATCGTCGACGGCGGCCAGCGACCGGAAGATCGGGGCGGCGCTCGAAGCCATGCAGACGTCGACCAGCTTGTAGTGGTCGTCGCGCACGCCGCTTTTGGGCGTCTTCTTGAAGACCCAGGAGCGGTGGCTGCTCATCAGGATGGCCGGGATCGAGAGCGAGATGCCGCGCTTCTCGAAGACGTCCAGCATCATCGTTTCGTTGAGTACGTCGGTTAGGGCCTGCCGCAGCACCTTGTCGCCCTTCCGGACGTAGCGCGCGCCGACGAACATGCGCCAAATCGCACTGGCCGTACCCTTGATGCGGTGAGGGAAGATCTGGCGGCCATGATCGCGGTACATCTTGACGATCTCGCCCATCGGGCGGCCGACCGCGAGCGCGCAGCCGACAATGGCACCGGTGCTGGTGCCGGTGATGAGGTCGAAGCCTTTGCCGAGATCGAGGCTTTCGACGTTACGCGTGCGCGCGAACTGAGTGACGAGGCGGTCGAGGAAGGCGGCGGTGTAGATTCCGCGCATGCCGCCGCCGTCGAGACTCAATACCCGGTAGGGTTTGGCGTCGACCGATCCTTCAGATTGGGTCTTCTTGGTGTCCGCAGTCACGCTCGCCCCATACGTCCCAGATCCGATTCATGGCCCATCCGTTGCGCCGCTGCGCGGACAAGCCGCGGCACGGCCGCGAAGGCCCGAGCTGGCCGCCGCCGGGTGCCCGACCGGCAGGCCAAAAGCGCGCGGTGGCGTCGAACGGTTTCAGCGGGATTCAGAAAGGTGTGGATCAAACTAGCGCTTGAAATGGCGAGGGGCTCGAAGCGGCGCAAGAACCGGCTGGGCTCAATTTTCCCGCGTACGTAGCGATTTGTCTCGTTGACTCTATGAAGGCGCGCGCCCACGGGCGATTCGCCAATTCGCGATCCGGGAGCTTTCGTTTCGGCTTCGGGGCCGACGATCTCGTTCAGTGCGTCGAATGCTTCGGCATGTTTCATCAAGCCTTCTCCGGATAGTACCGCGCGAAATCATGGTGATGCGCAAGTGCCGCCGGCCGGTAGGCGCCGGTGCCCGCTGCGCATTGGATGACGGCGGCCATGTCGAAGCGTAGCTGGACGGTGGGATGGACCTTGGCGGCGGCGTCGATGTCGCGGAGCTTGATCTCCCAATTCCGACCACCGATCCGATTACGGAGCCAACGCCATCTCGGCAGCTTGTCCGCGAAGGCATCCAGGGTATCCCTCATGCCAGCGACCTCACAGTGCTGCAGACCACCGGCGTCCGGATAGATGTAGAGCGCCTGACCGATGTTGCCGCTGCCTTGCAGCTTCTCGCCGTCGACGAAGATCGGGCCCGAGAGCAGACCGTCGGGGACGGAAATCGCCTCGCGGCACATCCATTCCAGCGCGATGTCGGACAGGCGGGACTCGGGCTCCGGATAGGAGCCGCCGATGTCGGAATGATTGCCGGCGAACCACCACTGCAGGAGCCGTTCGTGTCCGGGGAAGACCGGCGCGCCTTCGTTGCCGCCGCCCCAGCCTACGCGATCGAAGTCCTTCCGCGTCTCGTCGATCGCGTTGGCCGAGCGCGCGAAGGCGACGTGGCGGCTCAGAAGCCGATCGAAGTTGGCGCCCTTCCACACGGCCTTGTGCGACCGCGACTCGCCCGGCTTGGGATAGTCGACGATCGTCTTGGTCGTCGACTTGTTCTGCCAGAACCAGAACGCGCCTAGCGCGACGGCGATGATGGCAACCTGAGCGATGAAGCCGGTCAGCATGAAACCGGCGCCAAACCACCAGGAGCATGCGAGCGCGATCAGGACCGCTGGGAGAAATCCGCCGGCGAACGCCGCGCCCGCGACGCCGGCGGCCAGGCCGGCCTGGATGACGAAATAGCGGAGGCCGCTCGCGCCCAAGGCGGCAACGGTGTCGAAGACGCCGATAAAGTATGGTGCGACGTTCGAATCGGAGCCGTCGCCGGAGCCGTACTTGAGCTGGAAGCGCCTTGCCTGCTCGAGACGCTCGTCCTCGAATTCGGCTCTCGGGTGACCGGCGCCATGCTCGAGCACGGTGTCGACCGCCTCCCAAGCGATGTCCTTGACGGCCTTGCGGTAGCGCATGAGCGGGCCATCGGCAGCCTTTGTCGGCACGCCGCAGAGCATGAGGAGGTTGGCCAGGCTGCGGACAGTATAGGCGCCGCGGCTGAAGCCGAAGAGGAAGATCCGGTCGCCCTCTTCGTAGTGGTTGACGATGAATTCGTAGCAGTCGGCGATGTTGCGCTTGATGCCGGCGCCGGTCACGGACCCAAGCAGCTTTTGGACGAAGCGGACGGGAGCGGTCAGGGCCGTGGTGCCGATGTCGGTACCGAGCCCGGCGTCGTAGAATACCACCTGGCGGGATGGATGGATGCCGGTATCCGCGTGGTCGCGCGAGATCCGGTACATCTTGTAGATGTTGCTGATCCGCTGCTCGGGACGGGCACCGCCGTCCTGACCAGTGCCGTCCGAGAAGACGACGATATTCTTCGGCATAAGCGTTCGCCTCCTGCTCGGGCGACCGCTCAAGGTTGCACCGCCGGCTTCCGGGTTGTATCACGCCGAAGCTGGTCTATTTCATCCGACTTCGGCTTCTCCCCGGGTATGCCGGCAAGAGGCGCGGATTCGGACAGCATTTATTTTTTCGCCCGGGACGGATTTTTTGTCCGATTCCGTCGCCGAGCGCGGCATAGGGTCCTCGAGACCATGGACGACAAGAGCGGATCCCCGAAAGGCGGCGTGATCGCCGCCACGGAGACAAAGCACTTTGCTCCCGAGGAGGTGCTGGAGAAGCTTGATTCCATGTCCGCCGACGACAAGCGGAAGCTCCGGCTCATTGAGCGGCGCCGGCGGGGCGGTACCGATTTCCAGGAGAACGAGCTCTATTGCGAGGCCCTCACCCAGGCGATCGTCGGCCAACGCCATTGCCCGAGAGAGGAATCCTTCGTCGCGTTCCTAGCGCAGTCGATGCGAAGCATTGCATCGCACCGCAGGAAGGCGCTCGGCCGCAAGGAGTCGCTGACTTCGGACGGCCGCGGGCATGACGGCGGCGAGAAGCAGGTCGCCTCGGATCAGCTCGACCCGGAGGCGCTGCTGATCGAGAAGCAGGCCGAAGACGTCATCAAGGTCATCTACGAAGCCCTCGAAGGCGATGAGGAGGCGCAATTGGCCGTCATCGCCATTTCGGGCCAGAATCGAGGAAAGGCATTGCGCGATGAGATCGGAGTCGACCAAGCTGGCTACGACTACATCATGAAGCGGATCAGACGGACCTTGGCCAAGAAGCTCCCGGATGGATTTCGGTCATGACCGGTAAGCGCACCTCGCAGGACGAGCTCCGCAAGCTCGACGATGCGATCGACGAGAGCATTCTGGCCGCTTCTTCGGAGGAGTTGCGCGAGGAGCTCGCGGCGATGGGCATCGATCCCGACGCCGTGGTGTCGGAAATGGACGCCGTCACGGCGCACGCCAAATCCGTGGCCGCAAAGAAGAGCTTGGAGCAGGCCAAGCAAGCGGTCGTGGCCTTCAAAGCCCGACCTACGAAGTCCAATCCGGACGACAGGGATGCCTCCCGGAGAAAGCTGGAAGCGATGCGCGCGGGCGAAGCGACGGGTGCGTTCGACATGATGGCGGCGCGGAAAGGCAAAGGCCTGTCGGATAGCGACGAACAGGGCATGCTGGACGACCTTGCCCAGCTCGCTGCGCTCGAGGCAGAGGATCCGCAGGAGGAAGGATGATCGCGCTCAGTCCCGCCGAGCGCATACTCCTTAGCCTCGGGATCGATTCTCCCGGCGAGATAGACCTGGAGGCCATCGCGTGGACGCGCGGCGCGGTCGTGAACTATCGGCCGCTCGATCGCTGCGAGGCGACCATCGTCGGGACGAAGAGAAGGGCGGTGATCACTGTCAACGGTCGAAGCCCTCCTGAGCGCCGCCGGTTTTCGCTCGCTCATGAACTCGGGCACTGGCACCATCATAGGGGCAGGATGCTCTTCTGCGGCGGGCGAGACGTCTGCAACTTCGCCAACGGTCCGCTCGACCCCGAGCGCCAGGCCGATGCGTTCGCGTCGGACCTCATTCTGCCGAACTATCTGCTGGGTCCTCGGCTGCGGCGCGTGAAGCGGCCGACGCTCGCGGCAGCCAGAGAGATCGCCGAAGAGTATTCAGCGAGCCTGACGGCGACGCTCTTCAAGATGACGGTCCTGAACCGCTTTCCCATGATCATCACCTGCTACAACAAAATGAAGCGGCGCTGGTTCGAGAGATCTCCGATGGTTCAACCGTGGTGGTTTCCCTTGGACTCGCTCGATCGCGCGACGTTCGCCGCGGACATGCTGTTCAACGAGGCCGCCGAAGAAAACTTTCCGAGGAAGATGCCGGCGGACGCGTGGTTCGGGTTCAAGGGGTGCGATCGCTTCGAGGTCGAGGAGCAGTCCTTCCGGTTGCCGGAGGATGAAATTCTGACGGTTTTGAAGCTTCCGGACGAGGCTGTCGCCTGAGGCCGTCCGCACGTTGGAGTAGCACTGAACGATCTTTGCCGGGATGGAACGTTGCGGGTTGAGCAGAGAGTGCCACTCGTCCACGACGCGGTGGTTGCGCACCTTCACCGCGCCGATCTCGGTGATGCGGTCGCCGTTCGACCATGAGCCGGTGGTCTCGATGTCGACCACCACGTAATCCTGCTCGGGGTCGAAACGAAAATCCACCCGGCCGATCTCGGCCATGATGCCGACGGCGCCGAGTTGGCGAAGGCGGGTCAGCTGGTTGCGGCGGATCACATCTCCTTCAGCCTTGACCTCCATGAAGGACGCTTTGCCGTCCTGCACCAGCATCAGGTCCGGAAAGCCGTCTCGCATCCCGCGGAAGTCATCGCACATGCTGCGGACGATACTGGCGACGCCGGCTGGATCGGATCCCTCGAGCAGCGCGCGCAGCGCCTCCACTTGCACATGATCCCAGCTGAAGATCCCGTTCGGCCGGCCCCATTTCGCTGCGACGGTACGGAGAATCATCGGAAGGGATACCCCGGACGCGATGGCCGCCAGCTTCTCGTCGATGGTCGCGGCGAACAGGCGACGGAAGCTGCGGTCCTTCAGACAGTGGGGTAACCAGTCGAACCGGCAGGGCATCCGCGTGCTCTCGAAGAGTTCGTCCCAAAAGAGGAGACCGAACAGGGTGTGCCACAACACGTTCTCGGCGAAGAAAACCTCGGTGCCCTCGCGCCGCAGCACGCCCGCGACGCCGGCTTCGGGATTACCGCGATAGGTGTCGTCGACGGTTATCGTGCGGCCGGACCGCAGTAGTTCGGTGTAGAGACCCGTACGCCTTCCGCCGAACTTGCGGGCATAGAAGTCGGAGGCGAAGAGGTGTTCGCCGTCGCTGGCAGGATCGTCGATCATCCGCTGCAGCAGCGTTTCGGCCTCGGCCCTCTCCCCGGTGTTGTAAAGCAGGCGAACCAAGCGCTCGTTGCAGTCCGGGGAAGGCCCAGCACGGTAAAGCTGACGGGCGAGATCGCTCTCGCCCGCTTTCTCGAAGAAAAGCCCGGTCTGATGCGCGGCTCGGCTGCGGAGATCGCCGGCGAACTGGGTCGTGCAGGCGGGACCAGCGAGTACGTCGATGGCGGCCCGTCTGTGGACGGTCTCCGATCCGTCTTCCAGGCTGTCCAGAACCTGACTGTAGTGGAACGAGGCAAGCGCCTCCTCGGCATCGGTGAAGCGCGCGCTGAACGAGGTCTCGCGATTGGTGTGGAGGATTCCCAGGTCGCGCAGCGCGAAGTTTTTCAGATCCACCTCGGTCTTGCCGAAATACAAGTAGAGCAGGAACTCGATCGGCCGCGTCCCGTCGAGCGCGATGAAGTTGCGGGCGCCACAGTGCTGCGCGGCGACCGAAAAAGGGATGCGCTCCAGGTAGTAGTCGATGAACTTCGGCTTCGACCAGGACTTCCGGACGTCTCCTCGCCCTGCCGCCTGCGCACCAGTCACAAGGACGTCCTTCGGCAGGCATGAGACGAAGGCCGCATAGTCCGCCTCGCCGAGCGCGCGTGCGTGACCGGCCGCCGTCAGGTCAGAAGCTGCCCGCTCAACGTCATCGATCTCTGGGTAGTTGAACTGCGATCGGTTGAATATGGCACCGCGCCGGTTGATCATGCGGACCAACAGGCATCTCGCATCTCTCGAAAGACCCTCGAACCCCGCTATGAAGGCGTGATGCTCCAGACCAAGCACGGGGGCGTACGTCCGCTGCACAAAGCCGAGCATTTCGACGAAGTGGTCGAGATAATAGTAGACGGGCAGTTGTGGCAGTTGGGTCAAGCGGACCTTCGCGGCAGGATTCGTTTGTTCTATTTTTGTTCGAGCGCCGTCCTCGGAGTCAAGCGGCTCGACAGTTAGAGGTGACCACTGCCGCGGACTTCGGCGGTCGCCGGCGCGGCGTCTTCCTTCACGCCCCGCGCGACGATCCGCAGTGTCCCGTCCGGAAGCGGGCGCTGCAGCTTCAAGGCCTCGTCCGCCGGTGCGGTCATCTAGGTCTCGACCTCCGCCGCCGTCGACAGGATTCCCGGCATCGCCTTGGGATGTATGGCGCCGACCTCGGCATTCGGCTCCGTCGTCAGGAACGCGTAGAGATCGTTGGTCGTCTCGCCTTCCTTGACCTTCCTGACCGACGTCCAGTTGGTCCAAATGCCCGCGAAGCAGAGCAGCGGGCGGGTCTCGTCGAGCGCGAACCAGATGTCGCCGCCCTCGGCCCTGTTGAACTCGCTGAACGAATTGAACGGTACCACGCAGCGGTGCTCCGGCCCCAGCCACCGCGTCCAGTGCCTGCTCTTCACGTTGCGGATGTTGGTGGTTCCAGAATCCGGCTCCATCCGGAGCAGCTCCTTGAAATCGACTTCGTTGCCTTTGGCCTGCAGTTTCTCGGCCCGCTTCTTCGTCAGGCCCAGCGCGCACTGCCGGATGGCTAGTGCAAATCGAAACGGACATCCATTGTTGGTGGCTGAGTGGACATGATCAATTTGTCGGTGCGCGCTCCAGCGCTGGTTGGATCGGCAGGCGATTTAGGCACGTCGCCCGCTTGTGTCGAAACAGCCGAACGCGATCGAGCTGTACCTCCGTTCCGTACCACTTGATGATCCGCTGCGGTTCCTTTGGCGCAGCCCTAAACCGTGGCATCCTCTCGCCTTTGCGCCAGAGGATCCCTATGTTGCGGAGTACCTGCAGCAGCCCCAAAGCGACAATGGGAGGTATGCTCATGGACGCGCCCAGCAAGGAATTTGCGCTGGCGGGCAGCCTTGAGGAGCTGAAGATCAAGGGGCGGCTCGTTGTGCACGGTGCCCATCGTCCGATCCTCGTCATCTACGACCGCGGCCGCGTCTTCGCCCTGGACAATCGGTGCCCGCACATGGGCTTCCCCCTCGAGCGGGGCAGCGTCGAGGACGGCATCTTGACCTGTCACTGGCACCACGCTCGCTTCGATCTCGAAAGCGGCTGCACCTTCGACCTGTGGGCGGACGACGTGCCGATCTGCCCGGTCGAGGTGCGCAATGCTGATGTCTGGGTGAAGACCACGTTCACTCATGCCGATCCCGCCGCGCACTGGCACCAGCGGCTTGCGAACGGCCTCACCCACGACCTCGGCCTCGTCCTTGCCAAGGCTGTGCATGGTCAGCTCGCGGCCGGCGTACCGCACGCCGAAATCGTCCGGCAGGTGGCGCTGTTCGGGGCGCAAAACCGAGACGGCTGGGGCGTTGGTCTTACGATCCTCACGGCACTCGCCAATCTCCTGCCTGTGCTGCCGGAGGAGGAAGCCTACCTCGCTCTATTCCACGGCGCACGCCGCGTGGCCGCGGATTGCGACGGCGAGGCGCCGCGGCGGGAACGCGCGCCGCTCGGCAGCCGGCCGGAGCGGGCCGCGCTCAAACGCTGGCTGCGGCGTTGGACAAACGTGCGCCATCGCGAGGCCGCCGAGCGCACCCTGCTCACGGCAATTGCGGCCGGCTTGTCCCCGGCTGAACTCGCTGATGCCCTGTTCGCCGCCGCGACCGAAAGGGCGTTCGCCGACACCGGGCACTCACTCGACTTCATCAACAAAGCATTCGAGTGCCTCGACCTGATCGGCTGGCAACACGCGGCGGCCCTGCTGCCAACTGTCGTCGGTCAGATGGTTGCGGCCCGTGGCGCCGAGGAATCGACGTCCTGGCGCCAGCCCGTTGACCTTGTTGCGTTGTGTGAGGGATCAACCAGCGAACTCGCGGATCTGTTCGCTACCGGACGCGGCGCGCGTGACTGGTCGGGCCACGCCGCACTTGCTCAGGAGCTGCTCGGTGACGATCCCGCCAGGATCGTTGACGCGCTCAAGGAGGCGATCCACGCCGGTGCCGCTCCTGCGGACCTTGGCCGATCCCTCGCATACGCGGCAGCGCTCAGGGTCGCGCGCTTCGGCCATGCCAACGAGCACGCCGACTGGGAGACGGCGCATCACGTCTTCACCTACGCCAATGCCGTCCACCAGATGCTGACGCGCATCGGGACAGCCAACGACGCGCACGGCACGGCCGTCCGCGGCGTATTGCATGGAGCGATGGCGCTCTACCTTGCTCGCTATCTCAATGTGCCGCCGGCGCGCAACCCAGGCGACGGCGGCGAGCAGCTCGATGATCTGCCCGCAGATCCAGGGACGATCCGCACCGCCTTGCTCGACGCCTTCGACCGGCAGCGACAGGTCGATCTCGCCGCACGCCTGGTAGCACGCCACCTCACGCTCGGCCATTCGCCGCAGGCGCTGATCGCCATGCTCGCGCATGCGGTGCTGCGTGAAGATGCAGGGTTCCATGCGTACCAGATGCTGGAGGCGGGAATCCGGCAATTCGGCGCGTGGGGCGACACGACCGAAGGCCGGCAGATCCTGATCGCCGTTGCCCGCTATCTGGCGGCCCATTCACCGACCGAACGCGCGTCCCTGCAGACAGCCGACATCGCCCGCCGCCTGATGCGGGGTGGCGAGCTGCATCAAGAGGCGGGGATCGCCCTAGCTAACGTCACGGACTGAGGGCGCATCAAGGGCGATCTGAAGTGACAAAAGCCGGCGCCGGCGAACCGACACGCGCCTCCAACTACTGTCTCGCGTTGCCTCCGCTTTGCCCATGAGTAAGGCGCCCGGATCATGTCCCGGACAGAACCGCGACGGCACGGCTGAGTTGGGGATCGTCCGACCCGGCGGAGGCTCCGCCTGCCTGGACCTCGGTCGTCGGCGTCACGCCCACGCCCTCCAGGCGCTCGCCATCGACCCGGACATCTTCGACTGCGAGCAGCAGCAAGCCGCTTCCGATGAGGAATGCGGTGGCGGCAAGGACCGCGCCCTCCGTCCGTGTGCCGATGAGCTCGCCCAAGCGGTACTTCTTGAAGCCGTAGGCAAGGACCTCCTTGCCGCTGCGCGTACCGCCGTTGATGAGCATCGCAACGGGCTTGCGCCACCTCACATTGACGAATTCGCTGGTACCGCTTCGGTCGGTGACCTGCATTGTTGGGGCCCGGACATTGAACAGATCGAGATATTCGGGTTGCGCGCCGCCCCAGCCATCCCGCAAATCCCAGATCAGCGCATCCGCGTCCTTTAGCGCGCCTTGAGACAGCAGGCGTTCAAGGGCGCGTTGATAGACATGGCCGGCATAGCACCAAACATGGACATAGCCGATGCGTCGTCCGTTGGACTCAATAACGCGAGCACTAGACTCCAACCCATGAAGGAACATTTTCGTGGGCTCGAGGTCGACGGGTCTGACCGGGATCTGCACCACCAAGGTGCCTCGCTGCACCTCCAGGACAACCGATTCGCCCACCTTTCCACGGAACGACCCGACCGGCTCAAACGCCGTACCGTCGGCCGCAACTATTTCATCTCCAGCACGAAGGCCCGCCTGCTGAGCCGGCGTTCCGTCTATGATTGCCGTGATCGTGCTACCGCCAGACGCCTCAAGACGCGAAATGATACCTATGCCAGGGTACGATACGCTCCCGGCCGGAAACGCACTCTGCAGCCCTCGTCGTCGCAACGCGCCGGAAAAGATATCTGCAAGTTGATAATATTCCGGCTCATCCGGCGTATAGAAGCGCGTGTGTGAAGCGTGCAACTCTGACAGCATCGTATTGATGACACGCGCCAGAGAGGCCTGGGAGGTTGCCCGCTGAACCTCAGTGAGATGTCGCTCCCGAACCGCCAGCAAGTCCAGCCCGTTGTGACGCGGATCGTAAAAGTGATCACGCACAGTCTGCCAAACGCTCTCGAAGGTGGAGACGCCGTCAGCAGGAACATAGGAGTTGTTTGCCTCTCTGTTTGGAGGCTCCGCGGCGTTCGGGGTCACCACGGCATATGCGGTAACCATCGCTGCCAATCGCAACACTTGGCGACGTGAAGGCGATTTATCGATGGTCTCTTTCATCGTTTGAGCTCGCTGTGAAGCGCCTGCCGGGCGCATTCGCTGGCGATGCGATGCCGGCTCCTTACCTAATGCTCTCGCTCCATTGGCGAAAGGAGGCGGTCATTGAGGTGAGGACACGCCAGATCACGATAGCGATCCGGCCATCACGATGCTACTTCCCGCAGGACCTTCGCCCGTCGGGCCAACACCCATTGTGTTATTCGGCCTGCGATCCGCACGGCCGATCGACGCCCTAACTGCCTGCTGGGTTCGCGTCTGTGGATCAACGTTCGGCGCCGATTCACACATCAGACCGGCTCCTTCACGCGGCGGTCGGCCTCAGCAATCGCTGCATCGACATCCTTGATCAGGAAGCGGATGCCCGGCGTCATATGGATCATGATTGCGTCGCCGCTGCGCGTGTAACCGCCGCCCGGGAAGACCTCGTAAGTGTTCCCGTAGACGCCGAGTCCGTGACCAGCGTCCTGGATCTTTACCGACGCGTCCCAGCACGAATACGTGCGCGGCTTACCCATCTATCACTCCTCTTAGCTCGGCGAACCTCTTGACCGCCATTTCGCTCACTTTGTCGGCGGCCTTGTGCAAGTGGCGGCCTCCGACAGGAGCGCGTTCTTGCCAAACGCCCCAGCTCGCGAGTATTTTGAGCTCGGCCGCGCGGCCTACGCTGCGGTGGGCCGATCGGCCTAGGCCTCGCGGTCGGCATAGCTCATCCAACAAGTTTCGCCGGGCGCCCGGAATTCGACGCTGGTCCGCAGGTTCTCGACGACGCCGAACGCGTCGGCCGACTTGCGACCGCGCAGTTCGATGGCTTTCGCCAGCGCCTCATCGAGCGAGACGAACCTCAGCGGGTCCTTGTGCTCGTCCAGCGCGAGCGCCTTCGCGCGCGTGTCCAGGATCATGTACTTGCGGCCGATCATAGCGTAGCTCCTTCGTTCGCGGGGCAGTTTGCCCGCGAGCTCATCCGGTTTTCAGGACCGTCGGCTCTATCTGGTCGCCGGCCGATACATCATGATGGCTGGATGAAGAGGCGGCGGGCAAACCGGAGTGGGAAGCTAAGCCGTCAAGATGCGCCAATCGAGAATTGTCCCCAGAGAAATTTGAGATGAAGATTTCGGAATCATGCGGCCGGCTTCCGGGCGGGCATCACCCATACGGGATCGATCTGCAAGGTGTTGAGGTCGTGCAGAACGTAGAACAGCCGTCCGGCGAAGGCCGCCCTGCCCATTCGCAGCGCTTTCCATGAAGTGATTTCCAAGATTCATTCTCAAGGACTCGATTTCCAAGGATTCGCTTTTCAAGGAGGCTGGTGGCTCCAAGCCAGCGCCCGCGCGCCGCGACCTCCGGCCACGACCCTTCCTTGGCCCAGCGGGCCGAGGCAGAGCGCCTCAAGCCGAATTGGACGGCTCTGTGCGATGGTTCGCTGGCGAGCGATGTCTTCGATCTTCCGATGAAATGGAATCCCTGCTAGGTCTCTGGGAATACGTGATCCTCAGCATTTGCGCGGCATTTTTGGCGGTAAGGGTTCTCGACCTAACAATATTGTTAGGTCGAGAACCCTTACCCCGAATAGCGTCCGATCCGGTCGAGCTGCCCGAGCCGCTGGATCACGCCTGGCCAATTGACGCCTGCTGCAGCGACTTCGATGAGATACTCGCCAGCGCCCGGATTCGGTATAGGGCACTATCCAGTTTAAGTAACTCCGGGCCGCCTGATTCACCTACGCCACGCCCTCGTAGACCTGGCGGGGAGGCGGGCCTGCGAACGCGGCGCGGGACGTCCTGCGGCTCCGGGCATACGATTCGCTACGGGGTCAGGCGGAATCGCCCGACACCGAACGCCGGCCCGCGCAGGGAAGCAGCGCGCCGGCGATGCCGCCGGGCGCCGTCCGCCCGCGGCGTCATGTTGGCGGTCATGCCGGGCGCGTCAGGCTCGGGTCAGACGGCGTTGACGCGCACGCCTTGCTTTCCCAAATCCATCGCAAGCGCGCGCGTTAGGTTCAGTAGTTTAGCGCGCCGGTCGGCGTCCGGACCCCACGCCGATTAAGACGGAAGCGGCTTCGGTCCCGACCTGCGATGCCTCCGGCGGCCGTTGGGCAGACAAACTGAACGGACCCCGGCTCGTCCCGAGCCGATGCCGTTGTGGATCGACGGTCAGGCAGCGCTCCTTTCGTTGGCATCGCGCTTCTGGACGGCGTCGAATATTTCGACTGGCACAATCGGCTCGTGTTGCCCTTTGGCGATGCTCCAATCCGCGCGGGGCTTGAGGACCCGGTGGCGTGCTTCGGTGAAATCGTCTTCGAACATCTCGTACATGCCGCAGACGACGAGGCCTATGTAAATCTTGTCGTGCAGAACGCCGCGATCGCCGTCCTGCGATAGCATGGTCATTTTCCATTTCTCTCCGCGAGGCGGCGGAACGCTCGTCTCGTTCAGCTTCTTCACGATCGCCGGTAGCGACATCCCGTCGAGATAAGATCGGTAGATGAGTCCGACGATGCGTGCTTCCTCGGCGTCGACTTTCAGAAAGCCGTTTTGTCCGGCTCTCCGAACCAAGCGATAGCCGTAAGGACGAGGACCGACGTAACGGCCGTCCTTGTTCATGGCTTTGTGCCTGCGTGCGATGTGGCGACTCTTGTCCTCGAGGCCCAAACCGGCAACCATCTGCAATGCCATGGCCGTCATGTACGGGATCTGGCCCGTCGTGGTCCATACCTGGACGCCGCAACATTCGGCCAGCTCGATGAACTGGACGAGTTCGGAGTGCTTCCGGCTTCAACGGCTCGCCTCGGTCGCAAGCACGACATCGACCTGGCCCGTCCGCATGGCATGTTCGACCTGCTGGAACGCCGGCCGTTTGCGCAGTCTCTTGCCGCTCTCGGCTTCGTTGAGCACACCCACCGATACCCAGCCCTCTTGGCTCGAGCTGAACTCGGCCATGGCGATCATCTGATCTTCGAGCGAGATATCGTGTGGCTTGTTCGACGTGCTGGCATACAAAATGACCCGCACGGCCGTCGCGCGCTGCCGACTGCGTTCCATGCCGATTCCGTCCTTCGCGTTCTTTGTGGAGACCGCGGCTTCCGGTCGGGTCATGGCTTCAATCCCTCTGGTTACAAAATTTCGCGTGTTCGGTGAAGCTTCCATCGTCGAACTAGCCGGTGTCGAACTTTCCTTTCAAACTTTAATGCTCGCTGGGAGCGCTCAACCTGAATTGGCCGAGCGCTCTTGTTTGACAACTAATTTCGATCCTTTTGAGAGTGCAGTCTCAGACGGCGGACGCCGCTCTCGGCTCGGCGGGTCCCGACGTATTGGCGAGTTTCGATGACCGCTGCAGCGCTCTCCTCCGGACTGGCTTCAGTTGCCACGAGGTTGGCTTGCGGCCCGAGATTAGAAAGCGGCCCGATTTGCTCATCGACTTTCTGAGGATATAGGCGCCATCATCCCCATGAATATCGAATCCTTGCTCTCGCAAGGTCGTCAAGATCTGCTCAGTAGTAGCGGGCTCAGAGCGTGAGCGAAGGACTTTCTCGGTCGCCTCAATGATGCTGTCTGTAGTCTCGAACCATTTGACCTGCAGCTCGTCATAGGCGGTCTTCAACATGAAGCCATTCCTGCGAATGTTGACGAATACGTCGCGCCGATAACCAACGGCTCGCTCCACCTCAGTCGGCGTCGCTGCAACGCCGCGTTCAGCCAAGCGCTTGTGAATCTCATGGATTGTGACCGGTTTGACTTCGCTCACGAGGACCTCTTCGACCCTCTTATGAAATGGGACCATCCCCCGCGAACCCTCTTTGGGATACGTGATCCTTAGCATCTCCGCCGCGTCTTCTTCGGTAAGGGTTCCAGATTCAATAGAACCCTTACTCCGAATCGACTCTGTTGCGGACACGATTCGAGCGAGCTTGCCCACGATCTCCACCTCGAATTCGAGTCCTTCTTTGGGGTGAACCACGATCCGCTCGACAAGTGAATTGAGCTCCTCCATTACCGGCAGATCGATACGCTCGGCAGGTGCCGTTGTGAGTCGATGGAGCGTCTCCTCCACCAACTTGAGGTAGCTTCTAGCTGAAGGTGCATGCAGCTTGAATTCGTAAGTGCCAGCGCGGAATGCATCCTCCTCCTGCTTGGCCTGGGCGATCTGCAATTGAACCTCGGAGATCTTTCCGTTCAGAAGGACAGGATCGCCACCACTCCTGATGGCATTGATCAAATTGTCGCGTTCGTTGTGCAGGCGTTCCAGAAGTTCGCCGAGCCGAGATAATTCCTTTGCCTTCTTCCTCATTGCAGCCTTCGAAAGGCTGGAATGCTCCCTGAGGAACGCTTCAATGACCTTCGGTTCTTTCAGATTTTCGCGAAGCGTGTTCAGCGCGGCCTCGAAAACCAGGGATCTCATGTAGCTACGGCCGTTGGTGCAGTATCCCATGCTGATCCCATTGCATTGTATCCGGGTTTGCTGATTACGCCGCCCTCCACCAGTGATTTTCATGGTGCCGTAGTTGGTCGTGCCGTCCTCGTGCACGACCAGGCACTTCGCACATTTCAATTTGCCGGCGAACAGGGCCGGCGGACCGGGCGTCGGTCTCACGCTCTTTGGACGATTGCGAAATCGTTCCTGGACTGCATCGAATATGGCCGGCGTTATGATCGCCGTGTGTTGCCCCTTCTTGCGTTTCCATTCCTCCGCTGGACGGAATTTGTGCGACACTGTCTCAAGCTCGGGGTCAAAATGCTTCTCAGACTTGTCGTAAAAGACCCAGCCCCTGTATACGTCGTTATGCAAAATACCTCTAAAGCCATCTTTTTTTGTAAGTATCGGAACGCGCCATTTCTTACCCCCAGGCGAAGGGATGTTCTTTGCGTTTAGGATACGACATATCGCCATTGGCGATTTGCCTTCTAAGTATAGCCGGTAGATCTGTCTGACGATCTTGGCTTCCTTGCTGACGATTTGGAGATGGCCGTTCTGCCCGTTTTTTCGAACATGACGGTAGCCATATGGCTTGCCACCCACATGTCGGCCGTCCATGTTGATCGCGTAGTGTGCTCGCTTGATCTGTTCGCGAGCCATTCCAAGCATCAAATCGGCAACCATCGCCAGGGCCACGCTCGTGACATAAGGCATCTCGCCATTGACAACCGTCCAGATTTGCACGCGGTTCTTCTCAGCGAGCTCGAAAAGCCGCACGAGCTCCGGCAAACTACGTCCCCAGCGCGAGAAATCGTGGCTTAGAACGACATCCACTTCACGGGCGCGCATAGCCGCCTTTATTTTTTGATATTCGCCTCGTTTTCGCTGTCCTTTGCCGGATTGCACTTCGGAAAAGATACCGACTGACGCCCACCCCTTCTGCTTGGCACGGAAAGCCTCCATGACCTTGAGCTGATCATGAATTGACATGTCCTGCTTCTTTGTCGAGGCCCGTGCATAGGAAATGACTCGGACGATGCCTGCGCGCTTCCGCGCGGGTTCGCTCAACGCTATTCCAGCGGCTCGCTTTAGGAGCTTCGCCCACTCAAGTTGTTCGGTGCCCATCTCTTTTTCCTAATTGAATATTATTGTTTGTCTTGCCGTGTGAGGAACCAGATTCGTCCACCGCCGTCCGACCTCGAGCCTTCTGGCGAAGAACCCGGGCCATCGCTTCACCAGCCTGGCGTTCGACATCGGCTTCCGCTAGAGCTCGGAGAAATGGCAGCAGAAGGGATAAGCGGTCGGCATCGCAGTTCGAGCCCGCCCTTCCGCGATTCGACTTAGACGAACGGCTTCTGCTTTGGGGAGATCCAACAGTGGGAGACGAATTGGTTGCTTCTCGTTTGCAATCCTTACCGTCTCTTTTTTCGGGTGACGTCTTAGAAGAAATGTCGCCCCTTGCAGCGGCACAGCCTGACTTTTTGCCCCCTTTACTGGATCCTGAACGCAGCATCATGGACAAACCTCAACCAGAAGTTAGCGCGCTCGACGCGATGACGATGTGGTAATCGAATCCTTGAGCAGGTATTTGCATTTTGCAGGCTCCGCGGCACCGTCCTGCTACGTCAAGGACTAGAATCGCATTGCTCTGCTCAAGATGGGGATGGGAATCCTTAGCTCAGATTTTGCGACCGGCGCTGTTCACAGCATCGGCGGCCAGCGCGATCAACGACCAGACGCTCTGCCTACGATCGTGATTGCGCACGTAGACAGTGCAGGCCCGCGCCTTCGTTCCGATTAAGTGATTGCCTGCTTCAGCCGAGTCGACTCTGTAATCGCTCCGCCGGGCAAGATCGGAAATGTTGGAGATGTGCATGAGGCCGATCGTACGCCGAGCCTTCGCGCAGCCGCCAGGAAGGATCTCGACCGTGACTCTGATCATCCGGCAGCTCCGCCAGATTTCTATAAGTCGATACGACTTTCTGCGGCCGCATCGTGCTGCGCGCTACGTTGGCCGCGCGCGGCGAGTACGGCCGAGCTTTCCGCCGATTGCTTGGGGCCGTCGCGCTAGACGTTGGCTATCGCGCTGATGCGACGGTGAATCGCCCCAATGGAACGTGATGGATATTAAGGCTGACCAGGTCCGCACATGCGAGAGCACAGAGGGCGGCGACAATGTCGCACGAGGGGCGAGCACGTGCTTCCAACTCCGCGAGCGACTGCGGCCCCCATTCTTCGAGAGCAAGCCCGATTCTCAACCGGTCTGAGAGGGATACCGGACGCCGGGCGTACGACCATACTAAGCGCGAGTTCGTAAAGAGGAGCTCGCGCCGGATCTCTGACGAATCGCGCTCTAGCAGGCGAAGCCCGTAACGTTGAAGCACGTAAGTGAGGCGAGCCAACTGGTCCTCACTGCGCTCAGGTCGGGTTTCGTAGACCCGAAGCAGGAAGCAACCGTCGATGCGATAAAGAACGACGCCATGTAGTGAAAGCGCTGGACACTCTATAATGGGGCCTGTCCGATACCGGATAGCCTGGACGGCAGGATCGAGGGCCGCTCGCTCGAGCGCGCAGCGGAGAAGCGGCTGGTGCTGTATCGGAACTCCGATCTCGCATTTGCAGCTCACGAAGAGTGCAGGAACTGCAGCTCGATGGCGAAGCTGAGTGGGACGCATGATCATCTCCTGAACATGTTGCCGATGAGCAGGAAATTGCCGATCTGAAAGCAGCGGATCGAGATTGCGGCTGGATATGCTCGGAGACGGCGTCGCGCGCGACAAACGGCGACGACGATTGATGTGTTTGCCGCCAGAGTTTGTTGCTTTTGCCGAGACGATTCCGCATGTAGAGCATCGCGCCCTAAGAGACCTAACGGATGTCTCGTGTACGGTATATAGTACAAAACGATTGCGCCAAAGATATGGCCATCGGGAAAATAAGAGGGTGGTGCCGTGGCAGCGAACTCGCATCGAGCGTCGACACAAGCGGTCCCGGCGCTGTCCGGGCCGCTGCCAATTCATCGACGCGGCTTGAGAAGCTTGGACGCTTCGACGCCCAATGCCATCGCGATGCGCAGAACGGAGTCTAGCGTCGGGTTCGCCTCTCCCCGTTCGATGTCGCTGATCAATGCGCGGCGGCTTTCCGCGCGGTCCGCGAGCTCCGCCTGGGTCATTCGGAGCGACAGCCTAAGCTTGCGGACGTTCCGGCCGAGGGCTGCCCTGAGACGCCTTTGCGCTCTTTCAAAGGACTCAGATGCAGCCACGGCTCCTCCGCGAATCCTTCACACGCTCGGCAATCTGCCACGTCTCCGGTCCAGAGGCCATCGGGCGGCGTTCTCGCCCGCCAGGAAAGGCCGGCAAGGATTAGCGAAATACGCTCAGGTATGTATCGGCTCCAGCGCGCTCCGCGCTTCGGGAGGCAGGCTCGCTCTTGGCGACCAGCTCGCAGGCCTGGCGCCGCACCGATGTTCTGGGCCTGCAAGGCTTGCCTTTGTCTACGAATCCTTGGATCACGTTGCTTGGGGGTAGCGCTATGGCCGGAAACACCGCACTTGACGTACGAACTGCCGTCGTGGAGGGCTCTCTGGCTCCTCATATGCGCCGCGCTGCTGCCGCGCGCGCGAACGAATGCGGGCTTCAGATCTTTAATCTGCCGCGGCTCGCGGCACGGCTTGCGGGCGGCTTCATCGTGCCGATGGCCGCAGAGCAACAGGACTCGGCGGTCCAGCACGCGCTCGATGGCGCCGGCTTCGTCGAGCTCGAGCCGGTGCGGCAGTTGCCCGGTATGGCTCGGGCGGTTGGACGGACCCTGCGCAAGCTCTGGGACGCCGATCTAGATCTTCGGGCTTTGGGCGACAGCCAGCGAATTCGCGAACTGGTGCTGATCGAGGAACGTGTCAGAGAGCAGTTGCCGAATGCAATGCTCTCGCCGCGAGATCTGCGGAACGCGGCGCTGCAACGAATCCAACACGCTCCGCGCCTGCTTGGTCCGGTTTGCATCGAACACCTTTCCTTTGTCCAGCCAGTTTGGCGGCCTCTGATCGAAGCGCTCACCAAGGTGGTCCCTGTCGAGTGGCGCGCTCCCAGGCACGCCGAGACGGAATGGTTTTCCGGAGGGGTCGCTACGATCGCCGCGCCGTCGCACGTGATACGGCCGACCGTGCTCTCCTGCGCCGATCCGCGTCACGAGGTCGTCGAAGCGTTGCGGTGGGCACGCCATCTAATCACTTCGGGCTTCGCCAAGCCGGATGAGATTGCCGTCGCTTCGGCCAGCCCCGGCGCCTGGGACGACCATTTCCTCGCGTTGGTCTCCGAAACCGGCCTGACGGTGCATTTTGCGCACGGTATTCCGGCGCTTGCGACGCTAGATGGTCAGCGTTGCGCAGCATTAGCCGATGTCCTGCTGCACGGGTTGAACCAAAGGCGGGTCCGACGAGTCGTGTCGCTCTGCGGCGGCCAAGTGTCCGCCCTGGACAAGCTGCCCTACGATTGGCTCGCGGCGCTGCCCCGAGGCGCGACCCTGCCGGCCTTGGACGACTGGAGCCGGGCCATCGAGGAGGCGATCCTCAAAGACGGTTCGCTTGCTCCCACCCGAGCTGTTCTTCCGTTGCTGGACATCCTGGCGAAAGGTCCTGCGGCGTCGAGCGAAGCAGCGGCTTTGCTTCTGCGCGAGCGTAGCCTGGATATCTGGCAGGCGGCGAACCGCTCCGCGCCGGCCGATGCACTTGAGCTTTCGCTCCGTGACGTCCGGCTGGCCCCGGATACGGACGCCGCAGATTCGATCGTGTGGTGCTCCGCCCGCGACCTCGCGGCAGCCCCGCGGCGGCATGTGCGCCTGCTGGGTCTCACGAACCGCAGTTGGCCACGGCGCATCGGAGACGACCCCATTCTCCCAAGGCACGTCCTGTCCGAGCTGGAACTCGACGTCGATCCTCCCTCCCGAGCCGACCGCCGGCACTTCACGATCATCCTCGATGCGGCCTCTGGAGGTGCAGTACTTTCGCGCAGCCGCCGCGGCAGCGAGGGCAGTCGAGTCGGGCGGAGTCCGTTGTCGGAGGACCAACCGGAGACTGCGCTATCCCGGGCGCGCATTCCCGAGCACGCCTGCAGCGAGGCGGATCGGCTGATGGCACGTCCCGAAGAGGCAGCGGAGATCAAGAGAATCAGATCGGCAGCCCTGTGCTGGCAAGATTGGCACGTCGAACGTCTCACGGCACACGACGGTCAATTTGCCGCCGACCATCACGTCATTGCGCGCGCTCTAGAGCGCATCCAATCGGCGACTTCGCTTCAGCGGCTCCTGAGGGATCCACTCGGCTTTGTCTGGCGGTATGCACTCGGCTGGAACGCGCCGGAAGAATCTGAGCAGCCGCTCTCCATTGCCGCGCATGATTTCGGAAAGCTCGTGCATGAACTATTGCGGCGAGCCGTCGATTCGCTGGAGCCCGCTCCAGGTTATGCCAAGGCTTCCGACATTCAGATCGAACGCGCGCTGAACGATGCCGCCGCGGTCGTACGCGAGAGCTGGCCGCTGCAACGGCCCGTCCCGCCGAAACTGCTGTGGAGCAACACGGTCGACTATGCTGCCCGACAAGCTCTGGTAGCGCTCCTGCGGAAAGAAATCTCGGAAGAGGGGACGCGCAGTTGGACGGAAATTCCGTTTGGTCAACCCGACGGGTTCGACGCCGGGCGCGAGCTGCCTTGGATTCCGACGATTCCCGTCTACGTACCGGGCACGCTGATCCGCCTACGAGGCGCGATCGACCGGCTCGACATGCGGACCAACCCCTTTGGCGTACGCGTGACGGACTACAAGACCGGCTCGGCGCCCAAGAACGCGTTGCGGATGATAATCGCGGGCGGCGCGGAACTGCAGCGCGCTCTGTATGGTCTTGCGTGCAGGCAGTTGCTGGATGGCGAGCCGCAGGTCATCTCACGACTGCTCTATCTGTCCGGAGAACCGCTCGCCCTCAAGCTCGGCAATCTTGATGCGACGATCGAGCAAATAAGCGCGTTCGTCGGCGAAGCTTTGACCATGCTTCGGCGCGGAACGGCCGTAGTCGGTCCCCTCTCTTACGACGGCGCGAACGACCTGCGCTTGGCGCTGCCGGCCTCGCCGGCCTATGAGCGTCGGAAGCGTCTTGCTTTTGGCAAGGCCAGCGAAAAACTCTCGCGCTTGTGGAGCGCGCCATGACGCGGACCAACGATGAAGGCGACCGGCTGCGGGCATTGACCGAGCTAAATTCCACGCTGTTGGTGGAGGCGGCCGCGGGGACCGGCAAGACGTCTTTGCTGGCCGGGCGCGTAGTGATGCTGCTGGCCGCGGCGACCAGCGCCCGAGCGATCGCAGCGATCACGTTCACCGAGTTGGCCGCCGGTGAACTGCGCGAACGGATCGCTCGGTACCTCGATTCATTGCTGGCAGGAACGGTCCCGGATGAGCTTCGTCTCGCTCTGCCGGGCGGACCGACACCGGACCAAGTGGAGTCCTTGCGAGCCGCGGCTTTCCGGCTTGATGAGCTCACATCCTGCACGATTCACAGCTTCTGTCTCGACCTGCTGCGGACCCATGCGGTGGAAGCGCGGATCGACCCGGGGGCGGAAGTTCTCGATCGCGACCAAGCGGAGTTCGTGTTCGATGCGATCTTCGATCAATGGTGGCGCGATCGTCTCGACAAGGCTTCCTCCGGCGACGATGCTCTGGCCCTGGTGGCGTGCAAGAACCCGACCGGCGCCGAACGTCTGCTGCGCGAGTTCGCGAAATTCCGTCGAAGCCACCGGAACGCCCGTCCCTTGCCGGGCGAAATCGATACGGACGCGGAGCTCGAATTCGTCGAAACCGTTCGCGAATTCCGGCGCTGGTGTGATCGTGTCGGCGCGCCAGCCTGGGCCGCGGAAGAAATCGCGGCGCTTGAAACGCTGGCCTTGCACTTCCTTGGTCGATTTGACCCGTTGCCCAGGTTCGAGCAACTCTGGGACTTGGCGCATCCGGCTCCACTTCCGATCATGCGAAAGGACACGTTCGACCTCCGCGAATACAGGCGCCGGTCGTCTTGGAAGCGCGTCGCGGGAAAAGCAGATGGCGAACGCCTCGCAAACGAGGCAGAGCAGCATTACGCCCGTTGCCGCGACGCCTACGGCACTCTCATGGGCCGGATCGCGATATCTCTCATCAGCGTGTTTTCGGCCGAGTTGGACAGCTTACTGGCCGAGTACGAGGCATTCAAGCGCCGTGCGGCGGTCCTGGATTTCGATGATCTTCTATTCACCTGCCGGGACGTGCTCCGAATGTATCCGGAGGTACGCAAAGCATCCGCCGAGCGTTTTTCCTGCATTCTGGTCGACGAGTTCCAGGACACGGACCCAATCCAGGCGGAGATCATTTTTCTGCTCACCACCATCCCGGACGAGACGATCGGTTGGCACGCGCGCAGACTACAGCCAGGCAACCTCTTCCTGGTCGGGGACCCCAAGCAGGCGATCTATCGATTCCGCGGAGCGGACCTTGCGACCTATCTGATGGTACGCCGAGCCGTTGAAGCCCAATTCCCCGACAATATTCTCCGGGTCACGGCAAACTTCCGGTCACGCACCGACATCCTCGACCACGTTAACCTGTGCTTCAAGGACCGGCTGTCCGCCCAAGAGAGCGGTTACGTGCCCCTGCATGGCACGCGCGGCGGTCCGGTCAGTGACTTTCCCTGCGTCGTAAAGACGACCATCCACTTGTTGCCGAACACCGGGGTCGATAGCGGTCGCGACGATGAAGCCCGTGCTGTCGCCGAGATTTGCGGACGCTTGATCGGAAACATGGAGGTGAAGCTCAAGAACGGCGAGAGCCGGCCGCTGGAGCCGGGAGACGTCGCGCTACTTGCGCCCGTGTCAACAAATCTGTGGCGGTACGAGAGGGCCCTCGAGGAGGCCGGCTTACCCTTCGCCTCCCAAGCCGGCAAGAATCTTTTCCGGAGGCAGGAGGCGCAAGATTTCGTGGCCCTAGTGCGCACGCTCGCCGATTCGCGCGACACGCTCGCGCTCGGCGCTCTAATGCGCGGACCTTTGGTCGGATTGACCGAGCAGGAGTTGCTCGACATTGCGGGGGCCCTGCCAGCGGCGGAGCACGATAGCGAATTCCCGAGGCTTTCGCTTCAGACCGCCCCCGAATCGATCCAGCATGATGTTGCGCGCGAGGTGTTGACTGTCTTGCGCGATCTGCGGCGACGTGTGCGGAGCACCGCGCCTGCACTCCTGCTCGCCGAAGCCGTCGAGCGCCTGCGGGTACGTGCAATCGTGAGGGCGCGCAGCGCGGACCAAGCGGCCCGCGCGCTGGCCAATATCGATAGCTTGCTGGAGCGGGCGCGAAGCTACGGCGTACGTGGGTTCGCACAGTTCGCGCGCGATCTGGATCGCGAATGGTCGAGCGGCTCCGGACAGAACGAGGGAATGGTGGAGGCGGACGGCCAGTCCATCGAGATCGTCACGGTTCACAGCTCCAAAGGCCTGGAGTGGCCCGTTGTCATCCCGATCAACTGCGTTTCGCAGCCGCGCCGTCCCGAGAAATTCGTGTATCGCCGGAGCGATGAGACCTTGCACTGGGCTCTCGGAAGCGTAACCCCACCATCTCTGAAAAGCGCCCTGCAAAGGGAAATCCTGGAAAAGCGCAACGAAGACCTGCGGCTCCTTTACGTCGCCTGCACGCGGGCGATGGAGCTCCTGGTCATTCCGGCCTTCACGTGGAGTGATGACGCATCTTGGGCGAAGCTGCTCGACTTCAGGCTGGACCAAATTCCCGAGTTGAACTTCGAAACTTTGCCACGACGCGGCCTTCGCGCCCGCATCTCGATCGAGAACCAACAGACCGCAGAGCAATTTGCAGCAGAACAGTCCCGCCTCAAGGAGGCACACCAACGCATCCGTTGGATCCGCCCCAGTGACAGCGATCCGGATGTGGTCCCGATCCAGCTACCGACATCGCTGGGCGAGGATGAGCCGCTTCAGTCGCCCCCCACCCATTGAAGGAAGCCGCACGCGAGGCGTAATTTTGCACAAGCTCATGGAAGAGCTATTGACTGGTGAATTGGACGAGAGTCTCGATGCGATTAAATCGAGGGCTGGTTTTTTGCTCGAACAACTAACCTCAACGGCACTCGCCGCCAACTCTCCAGGCACTGAAGAGATGGCGAGTACGGCCTTGCGGACGCTATCACTTCCGGAACTGCAGTCGTTTCGGGGTACGCTCACGGTGGAAGTCCCAATCTACGGATCCGCCCCAACCAGCATGCAGGATCTCATTGCTGGGCGAGCGGATGCGGTCGCACGCGCAGAGGATGGCAGCTTGATCGTATTCGACTGGAAGAGCGACGTCGCGCCAAGAGAGTCCGATCGTTCCGCCTATCGGCGGCAGCTTGGTCAGTATCTTCACGTGATTGGAGCTCGGCGCGGCGCCGTCGTTTACATGACATCGGGGCACATCGATTGGCTAACGACGTCTCACTAATTCGAAGCGCGGCGCTACGAGATACTTGCTGTTTTTCGCCGTTCTTGCTTGATCAGCGATCACAGGGCCACCTTTAATTCGGTCAGATGAACGATAGAAATCGGTGCGGGGCTGCAAGCCGTCAGACCGCTCGAGCATCCCTGACACGCATGCCGTGGCTCGCGAGGTCTTCAGCGCCAGCTTTACCGCCGCCACAGCATCGCCGCCAACAATCCCCCGGCGCGCTTCTGCCTCTTGGGCATCTCAGCGCACGCGGGCGTGCCCTACTTCAGCCTCGGCACGCGCCAACCCTCCCAGCCCACGTGTTGCGCGTTCCTGGAAATTCAGGCTATCTGAGGTAGATGAATGGGTGCGCGCGGGGGCGCGGATGAGGGCCAAGAACCTTCGGGGGGTAATGTGAGCCTGAACGAGGCGGATACGCGCTATCACCTCATTGATCCAGTGCTGCGCGATAAGGGCTACGTCAGCCGCGACCGAATCACGCTGGAAACAGTGCTCACCCCGCCGCCGGTGGAACCCTCAAGTCCCAAGGGCCGCCGTCGCAGGGGGCCGGGCCGCACGGACTACCTCTTGTGTGTCCAGGTCGGTGATATGCCCAAGGCAATGCCAGTCGCTGTGCTTGAGGCGAAGAAGGAGGCCGACGATCCGCTCAGGGGCATGCAGCAGGCACGGGGCTATGCCGACACGCTGCGTTTCGACGTCAAGTACGTTTTTTCCACCAATGGCCACAGGTACGGCGAGTACGACCGCTTCACCGAACTGATCGAGGGGCCGTTCGCATTCGACGATTTCCCGGCGCACGTGGACCTCACCGCCCGCTATGCCAGAGCAAGCGGCATCGATCTGACGCGGCCCGAGGCGACGGTGCTCTTCCAGGCAGATAGCCCCGCCTGGTCGCAAACCCGTTACTACCAGGATGCTGCCATCCGCGCAGCGTTCGAAAAGGTCATCCTTGACCGCCAAGCTGGCGCAGCACCGCGTGTGCTGCTCACGCTTGCCACTGGCTCGGGCAAAACCGTTATCGCCACCAACTTGCTGTGGCGCCTCGCTCAAGCCGGCCGGTTGCCTAAACCAGCGCTGTTCCTCTGTGACCGCGACGAACTGCGTGAGCAGGCCTACACGAAGCTCAAGGCGGCCTTCGGCGACAACGCGCGCATCGTCAAAACCGAACGCGGCGGCAATGCAGCCGCCAATGCGCGCATCCACATCGCCACCTACCAGACGCTGGGTATCGACGAAGCAGGAGATGCCAGCTTCCTCACCGAGCATTACGGCGAAGATGCGTTTTCCGTGATCATTATCGACGAGTGCCATCGATCTGCCTGGGGCAGATGGTCTGAGGTGCTGCGTCGCAACCCCAATGCTATCCACATCAGCCTCACCGCCACCCCGCGCAAGCTTGAAGAGTCCGAGAAGGCTACTGCCGAGGACCACGAAATCACCGCCAACAACCGCGAGTACTTCGGTGAGCCGGTTTACGAATACACGCTGATCCAGGCGCAAGAAGACGGCTATCTGGCCGCCTGCGAGATCATCAAGCGCAAGGCCAGCATCGACAGCGCCGTCTTCACCAAGGAAGAACTGCTCAAGGCAGGCGTACGTGACCTAAAGACCGATCGGTTGCTAACCGCCGATGACCTCACCAAGGATCAGTACACCGGCAAGGACTTCGACGACGAAATCTTCATCGAGCTGCGCACGCCCAAGATGTGCGAAGACCTGTTCAAGCTGCTGTGCGAGAACGGCGGCCCGGAGCAGAAGGTCATCATCTTCTGTAACCGCGAGATCCATGCCGACCGCGTGGCGCAGCACATGAACAATCTGTATGTGCGCTGGTGCAGGGATCAGGGTCGCACCCCGAAGGACCTGTACGCCTTCAAGTGCATGGGTGGGGTCAACAATGGGGCTGACCTCATCGAACCGATGCGCGGCTCAAGTGAACGCGCCTTCATTGCCTGCACGGTGGATTTACTTGAGGCCGGCGTCGACATCGAGCGGCTCAATGCCGTGGTGTTCTTCCGCTACCTGCAATCGCCAATCAAGTTCTACCAGATGGTCGGACGCGGCACTCGCATCCACGAGGAATCAAGTAAATACAAGTTCTGGCTTTACGACTACACCGACGTCACAAGCCTCTTCGGCACCGAATTCCTTACTAAGCCACCGCGCCCGGGCGGAGGCGGGGGCGAAGGTGGTGATGACGACGGAGAAGGTGGCGGCGAGGGTGGCGATGTCACAGCCGTGGGCGAGGTCGGCGGAAAGCCCGTCGTCATCACGGCGCAAGGCCGTTTCATCCTCGTCAGCCGCGACGGGAGGGATACGCCCATGCCGGTGGAGAAGTACCGCCGAGAGGTCGTTAGCCGCGTGCTGAGCGAGGCACATACGCTAGAGGAGTTCCGCTCGCTGTGGATCGAGCCGCACAAGCGCCGCCAGTTCATCGAGCACTTGCTAGGAGAGCGCCTTGACCCCGACCTGATTCGCGATGAAGACCGGATGAACGATTTCGATCTCTACGACTACTTCAGCCACCACGGCTACCACGCTCGCGCCTTACGGCGACCTGAGCGCGGCGATCTATTCATCACCCACAACCAGCCCTGGTTCGCCGCCATGCCAGAAAACGCCGCCATCGTGCTCAAGGGCTTGGGCCATCAGTTCGCCCAAGGAGGGACCGACGCGCTCGAAACCCCGGCACTGTGGGAGGTGCCGGCCATTAGAGTCGCCGGTGGGTTGGATGCCCTGCGTCCCTTGGGTGCGCCTGTGCAAGTCATGCGCGAGGCCAAGGGGAGGTTGTTTGGGATATGACGGGCCAAAGCTGGCAAGAGCTTTCAGACCGCCGAAACCCCCGCGCGGCCTGATGAGTTGGGTGTGCTCAAGGTCAGTGCTGTGACTTGGGCGGAGTTCCGCCACGATGAGGCCAAGGCACTTAGGGGGGCTTACCAGCCCGATGATAGCCATAGGGTCCGAGCAGGTGACTTGCTGATCTCCCGTGCCAACACAAAGGAATTCGTTGGTGCCGTAGTGTTGGTAGACCGGGACTACCCGCTCCGTCTTTTGTCGGACAAGACCTTGCGTCTGGTAATCAACGAGAACCTTGCCAACAAGGAATACCTGCTTTTCGCCCTGCGTGCGCCGAAGGCGCGCAAGCATATCGAGCACTTCGCGACGGGAACAAGTGACTCTATGCGAAACATCTCGCAAGGGGTCATCACGTCGATTCCAATTGATCTCCCGCCGCTTGATGAGCAATGCCGCATTGCCGCCCGCCTGAAAATCCAACTGGAGCAGGTGGGAACGGCGTGGCAAGCGGCTAAGGAGCAAAATCAGGAGGCTGAGGCGCTGCGCGCCTCTATCTACCGCGAAGCCTTCCGCAAGTCCGTGCCGGTCGCGGTGCCGCCAAATCTCGGCGAATCGCCCTCCCAATGGCACTGGCACAAGCTCTCTGATGTCGCTCGGCTAGAAAGCGGTCATACGCCAAGCCGCTTGCGGCCCGACTGGTGGGGTGGCGACGTCTCGTGGAGTATCGCTGACCGAGATCCGCGCTCTCGACGGGCAATGGGTCGAGGGTACGCAACTGCGTACCAACGAGGCAGGCGTCGCCAATTCGGCGGCGCGTGTCTTGCCGCGAGGCACTGTGTGTTACTCGCGCACAGCCTCGGTAGGTTTCGTCGCCATTATGGGCCGCCCTATGGCAACGAGTCAGGATTTCGCAAACTGGGTATGCGGCAATGCCCTGGACCCGGAGTTTCTGATGGATGCACTGATCCGTTCGCGCGCTGAGTTGCGCGAACTAGCGACCGGCGCCACGCATAAAACGATCTACATGCCTACGCTTGAGAGCTTCCATGTGTGTGCGCCGGAACCGAATGAACAACGGCTCATCGTGAAGGCGCTGAAGAAACAACTCGTTGAAGCGGACACGATCCGTTCCACGCTAATCCAGCAAGAGGCCACGGTTTCAGCTTTACCGCAGCGCATCCTCGCCCAAGCTTTCGAGATCTGAAAATATGGCCCGGCCCGAGAAAACCAACAAAGCACCTAAGGCTATCGCCTCCACGCAGTCGCTTTCAGCTTTCGTCAAAAGCATTTGCGACATCATGCGGCGCTCAAACTGCGCCAGCGCCCTGCAGTACGTGCCGGAGCTGACGTGGATTCTGTTCTTGCGTATCCTCGACGCGCAGGAGGCGCGAGATCAGGAGAAGGCGGAGGTGGTGGGCGCGAGCTTCACACCCGCCTTGCGCGCGCCCTATCGCTGGCAGGACTGGGCGGCGCCCTGGTCCGACAAACCCGAGCACCCCAAGACGCCCGAAGGCAAGCCATTCGGTTGGAAGCGGCAGGAGTTGTTCGCAGCGGGCGACGGCAAGCTGTTCGAGTTCATCAACAAGGCGTTGCTTCCGCATCTGCACAGCTTGGACATCGACATGCGCACCGGGCTGCCCAACCCGACGGCGGCGCCGAAGCAGCGTGTCATCGGTCGCATCATGACGGCTGTAGAGAAGGTTCGGGTGGATTCCGAAACGAACCTCCGCGACATCTTAGACCGGGTCCACGAGATCAGCATCGATCATATCGACGACACCCATTTCTTTACGCTGTCTCAGGTCTACGAGGACCTGCTGCTCAAGATGGGCGAGAAGAACTCCGACGGCGGCCAGTTCTTCACGCCGCGCGAAGTAATCCGGGCGATGGTGCATACGGTACCTCCCAAACTCGGCCAAACCGTGTACGACCCCTGCTGCGGTACGGGAGGCTTCCTGGCTGTGGCCTACGAGCACATTGCGCGGAAGCTGGGCGAGAGCGCCACCAGCACAGATTTGGATACCCTCAAACACGAAACGTTCTTCGGCCGCGAGAAGGAGAACCTAGTGTACCCCATCGCGCTTGCCAACCTGGTGCTGCACGGCATCGACCAACCCAACCTGTGGCACGGCAACTCGTTGACGCGCCGCGCCACGTATGGCGCGCTGTTCGAACAGGCGCCCAAGCAGTTCGACGTGATCCTGGCCAACCCGCCCTTCGGCGGCAAGGAGGGCAAGGACGCGCAGAAGAACTTCGCCTTCGAGACCAGCTCCACGCAGGTGCTGTTCTTGCAGGACATTCTCGCCGAGCTGGCAGAAGGTGGCACCTGTGCCATCGTGCTGGATGAGGGCCTGTTGTTTCGCACGAACGAGAGCGCCTTTGTCGAGACGAAGCGCAAGCTGCTGGACGAATGCGACCTGTGGGCCATCGTGAGCCTGCCGGGCGGGGTGTTTTCCACTGCCGGTGCCGGCGTCAAGACCAACCTGGTGTTCTTCACCAAGGGCAAGAAGACAGAGCGCATCTGGTACTACGACCTGTCACACGTGAAGGTGGGCAAGAAGACGCCGCTCACACTCGCGCACTTCGGTTTCGGCAAGGCCGGCAACGTGCTGCCCGACGCGCAACTACCCGCTACGCTTTCAGCGGAGTGGTCAGCCGATGAGACCAACGCTGGTAATCGCTTCCCGAGCTACGCGACGCTGTTGCCCCATCGTGGCAGCCCGCAGGGCGACAGCCGCTATCGTGGACGATGGACTTCGCCGCCCGCCGTGCCGAGGCGCGGGCGAAGATGCAACCCTTGTTGGAGCAGTCCGCCGCGATCCGCACCGAGGTGGTGGACCTAAAAGAAAAGCTTAAACGGCTGAAAAGGAATGGAGAGCCAGAATCCAAGATTACTGCTGTCGAGGCGCGCATCCGTGAACAGGACAAGGCTGCTCGCGACTTGGAAGCAGAAGCCGCCGGCATCGACGCGCAGGTATTCGATCTCAAAGCGGTCAACCCGAACGCGGTCGCCAAGCTGGATGACCGCACGCCGGTGCAGATAATCCGGAATATTGAGGCCCAGGGCCGCATCGTGGCGCAGGCGCTAACGCGTCTCAGCGCATTAATGGCCGCCGAAGAACTCATCGAAGACGGACCTCAAACAGGGAGCCGACGGTTGCCGTCGGCGCAAGGACGAGGTCTTGGAGCTGATATCTACCGTCAGCCGAATTGATCTGGTCGGCAACAGATTTTCCAATGTGGCGTTTGGGTGCTTGGTGCGGCGGTAGCCGAGAGAGCGGCCAACACCTTCGCCACATCCGTGAGGTCAATCAACCACGAGAGGCGGCCGTGTCGTCAGCTTACGCTGCATGCCGTGCGCTGGGGTCTAAGCATGGCAGCAGCGAAGCGCGACATCCGGCCTGCAGCTGCAATATAGACTTTCTGCTACTCAATCTCTGCATGTAACTGAGCCGATCTTGCGTTATGTCAGCAGAATCGGTGCCAGAATGGGGAACTCAGGATTGGCTCCGTGAGGGGGCAATCCATGACGGCAGCGCAGCCTAAATCCGTCTTAGACATGATCCTCGAATGGTCGTTGGATCGTCCTCTCTGGCAGCGTGATGCGCTGCGCCGGATCGTTGCCAACGGCAAGCTTCTGCCGGAGGATCTGGCTGAGCTGGTACAATTATGCCTCAAGGGCCGAGGCGCGAGCGACATCGAGCTAAGCGCGACGCCTCTAGCGGCCGAACATGTGCCGGCTGTCGCTGCGGCGGAAGCTGCAATCTCCCTGACCTCCATTGCCGACGTGGCGGGGGTCAATCGGCTTGCCAGCGACCAAACATTGTCATTTGGGCCCACCGGTATCACTGTGATTTATGGCGACAACGGCGTCGGCAAATCAGGCTATGCGCGTATCCTAAAGCGCGCCTGTCGAGCCCGCTTCGTTGGCGATCTGCTGCCCAACGCCTTCGATCCATCTGCCACTCAGACTGCGAGCGCGACAATCGCCTATGCTTCCGGGAACGTGGCCGCGCCTGCGATCCCTTGGGTTAACGATGGCAAGCCGCATCCGATTCTGTCGGCCGTCTGGGTCTTCGACCGCGACAGCGGCGCGGTACATGTACGAAGCGAAAACGAAGTGGCTTTCCGCCCTTTCGGGCTCGACATTCCCGATGAGCTGGCAGGCGTCTGCCAAGCGGTCAAGGAGGCGTTGGCCGCCGAGCAGGGTAAGCTGGAAGCCGCCCGGGATGCCGTGTTCATCAAGCCGATCTTCAGCACCACTTCGCCAGTCGGGAACATTCTATCCAGTTTGACGCCGGCAACGGATTTAGCGGCCCTTGAGGCATTGGCGCCCATCTCCGAGGCAGAGGAAGGTCGGCTCGTTCGCTTGAATGAGGATTTGGCGCGCGATCCGCTGAGAGTTGCCGGCGAGCAGCGCGCTCTGGCGTTATCCCTACATCGCTTTGCCGATGATCTCGCGACCGCCCTCGCGGGCGCGACAGACGAGGTGCTCTCGAATCTTCTCGCCCAGGCCGAGGACGCACGCCAGAAGCGCGGCGCCGCAACGTTTGCTGCGGAAGCGGCCTTCGGGAGTGCGCCAATCAAAGGTGTTGGCGGAGCAGCTTGGCGCACCCTTTGGGAAGCGGCACGGCGGTATTCGGAGCAGGTCGCGTATCCTGAGGGCGCGTTTCCTCCTGAAGCGGGCGAAGCATTATGCGTGCTCTGTCACCAGACGCTGCCCGAGGAGGCCGCGACGCGCATGAGCAGCTTCGAGCGCTTCGTGAAGGCAGATACAGAGAAGCTCGCCCAAGAAGCAGAGCGCGACTCCGAGAAAGCGCGTCTCGCTTTGGCATCGAAGCCTGTTCGCATCGCCGCTTTTCCACTACGGCGCCAGCTTGCGATCCGTGCTCCTTCAGTTGCTGCAGCCGTCCTACGTAGTCTTGCGGCGGCCCGCTTGCGCCGCTTCATCTGTTTGTCGTCATTGAATCAGCCGGGGACGGTGCAAATGCCGAATCTGCCGACCGATCCAGTCCCCCTGGTGCGACAGCTTGCAGAGGATACGGCTCGCTATGCAGAGGAGTTGGCCGCGGCGGCCGATCCGGCCGGCCGCAAGCGCTTAGAAGATGAGCGCGATGCCCTGCGAGATCGCAAAGCGTTGGACGTTCTGCTGCCGAAGACCAGGGCCGAGGTAGCTCGGCTCGCACAGCTAGACCGGATCGCGAAATGCCTCACTGAAACGGGCACCAGGGCTATTACCACCCTCGGCAACAACATTGCCGATCAGGTCATCACGCCGCGAGTGCGGGATCGCTTCCAGGAAGAGATCCAGAAACTCGCGGCAAGCCGGGTACGCGTCGATATCGTGCGCTCCGGTGGCAAATACGGGTCGCCACAGTATCAAATTCGCCTTTTCGCCAACGAAATGGCGAAAGTGCATTCCGTCCTCAGCGAAGGCGAGCAAACGTGTGTTGCGCTCGCTGTGTTCCTGACCGAGCTGGCGACCGCCACCCATGCTTCATGCTTGGTGTTCGACGATCCTGTCTCCTCGTTGGATCACCGTTGGCGCCAAAAGGTTGCAGAGCGCTTAGTCGAGGAGGCTGGCGTGCGCCAAATCGTCGTATTTACGCATGATCTGGTGTTTCTGAACGACTTGCAGACGCTGGCACATAAGAGCGGCGTAGCACTCAAAGAAATATCCCTGACGCAGAGCGGCCGAGGCGCCGGTATCGTCAACAATGGTCTGCCTTGGGCAGGCCAAAAGGTCAATGAACGGCTCGACAACCTTGAAAAGGAAGCGCGGGCCGCTGCGACGCATTACGAGGCGCATGACGATGAGGCATACCACGCTGCGGTCGTCACCTTCTATAATCGGCTTCGCAGCACTTGGGAGCGGGCCTTGGAAGACGTCGCATTTTGCAACGTGGTCAACCGTCACCGCGACTACATCAACGCGCGCGACCTGAAGAAGGTTTCGGCGCTCACCGAGGACGATGCAACGGCCTGGGCAGCGGGCTTTAAGACCTGTTGCGACATTACGGACGCTCACGATCCGTCGCGTGGGCGCAATGCCGCTTCACCACCACCCGCAGATTTGCTTGAGCATGTCCAAGACCTGTCCACCTGGGTCACCAATCTCCGGGAAAGGCAGAAGCAGCTTCAGTAGGCCCACTCCTACGGGACGACCGACATCACTCCCGGCGACGCCCGAGTCATGCGTTGCTCAGCCCAGGGCAAGGCGGAGCGTCAGCGGTTTTGCGGTTGCCGCGCTAAACAACATCGCGTGATAGGGTTCGAGTGACTTGAGACGATCAGTGGTGCGCTGCTGATCTGCCGTCGGACCGGTGTTGCGCGCCAAAGCCCGGGCATCGGCCTCGGTCACACGTAGGACCAGATAGCTTGCCACTGCTTCAAACAGCGCACCATCGAAGTCTCGCACCCCTTGCGAGGCAAGTGCAAGCGCCAGTCCGTATTTGCGACATTCCTTGGCAAAGCGCGGGATTAGCTTGAGCTTGGCGGCGCGATGCGCCTCGTCGAAGATGATCGCATGAGTGAGGCGGCTCTGGACGCCGCGCCGGAACATGTCCTTGTAGATGCTATAGAGCACGAAGGCAGCAAAGGCGCGCTGGACGATATCGTTGGTGCTCAGGTGCACGCGTATCAAGGACGGCTGCGGGTCGCCAAGGATACCCGCGTCCTCCTGGTCACCGTCAAAAAAGCCATAGTCCGCGAGTTCCTGGAGCCGCGCGAGCAGGTTCTGATTCGGCTTGGGGCGCGATTTGAGGATGTCGAGGAACGATCGGAACCGCGGCGGCTGCGGCCGCTCGCGGGTCCGATCATTCCAGCCCAAATCGTCATAGCTTTGCTTGATCGCGCCACGCAGCTCCTCGAGTTGGATCTCACCGAGGTCGGGAAAGATCGAAGCGAAGATATCGCGCAGAGTCCCGGCAACGTCGATATACGCCATAGGCCCCGACGCATCGACGCGCAGCGGATTGAATCCCAGACCATCGAAGTCGATCGTCCGCATCGGTCCGATCGCTGCAGCAAGTTTGTCGTCGATATCGTCGTGATAGGAAAAGATCACCGGTGCGATGCCGGCCGCGGTAAGCTGCTTGGCGATGTTAATGAGGGAGGTGGTCTTCCCCATGCCAGGCAGGCCGACCATCATCATATGCGGATTGGTACGGATCGAGACTGGCCAGCAGACCGGCACACCTGTGAGCGTCTCGCCGAGCTGAATCTCGACCGGGTCGGTCTGAGTTATGTGTGATGCACTTGGTGGCATCTCTAGCCGCGTAGGGGGCACAATTTTAGGGTTCGCTTCCTCGGCCGGCCCCCCGCTGGGTACGCCTGGTACGTCCCGATCGCTCACGTGACCAGCGTCTGATTGTGGCGGCGCTGGCGCGTAGTCGGACGTAGCTAGGTTTGACGCGATCTCAGTAGGTCCAGGCGCTTGCGAAAATGGGGATTGCGGCGTTGGTCGGGTGGCAGCCTCATCGCGCGGAGGCGGCTCGCCGCGGTCGGGCGTGTCATGATGCCCATCTGACGGCACGGAGTCGTCGTCGCGGGCAGGTCCAGCTAGATCGGCGGCTGCGGCAGGCTCGCCGAGCGTGAGCGGCAGCATCGGGCGTCCGGCCCCCAAACCCTCTTCATCAGGCAGGAGCGTTGGTCCAAACAGCCACAACCCGGTGTCGCTGCCTTCTGAAATAATCCGCTCCGCCTGACCGGTGCGATGTTCCGGGCAGAATACATAGCCCACATCGGAATCGCTGACCGATCCGGGCTGATAGACGTCCTTAAGGACTAGCTGGTCGATCTCGTTGGTCAACCGTGCATAGGCGCGATCTGATAGCCGATGGCGTCTGGCGCGATCGACATAGAAGCGCAGCAGCTTGGCGAGCTGCGCGCGGCGGACGACGCGGTCGAGCGGCGCTAGTGTCTCGCTAAAGAACCAATCCATCCAGCGTTGCCTAAGTTCGCTCATCTGCGCGACCATATGCTCGAGCATGTCGGGCTGGCGGGCGGTTCTGAGATGTTGGCGATGTTTGACTTCGACGAACCGGAACTCAAGTGGACCTCGCGCCGGCGCGCTCACATGGATGAAGTCAGCGCGTCGGGCGCTGTCGCCATCGGCCTCGGCCATTAGCACGATGGGTGCGTGATCGGCGATCTCGTCAACCGGAATGAGCACGCCCTGCTCGACGTTGAGCCAGGTGCTCCCTCGGCCACCCATCGCGACGCAATGCGCATGCATAAGCGCAAGGGCTATCAGCTCGCCGGTCCGCGTGCCGCCATCGGAAAGCCGAATCGCCAAGCGGCCGCTCAGTGCTTTGAGTTGGTTGACCAGGAATCGGCTGTTTCGTTCGCTGCTGCTCAACCCCATGTCGCCAAGCGCTTCGTCGACGAGATCACGAACCGAATCGAGATTGGTGGTCGAGGTGACGAGCTGGATCGCGGCGAGATCGGTGCGCTCGGGCACCGTGTCGATCACGAACCGTTCATAAGTGTCAGGGCTCTCGCGCGGCGCATCGAAGTAATCAAGTGCGGCATTGCGGTCGAGCGTGATCACCCAGTCACTGCGGTCATGCAGCCGATCGAGGCGAATGCGATCCTCAGCAGGCAGCTTTGTCTTCAGCACCGGCCAATCTGTGGCGGCTCCGCCAAGCGCTCGGGCGGTGGCACGTGCTGTCGCACGGTCAATGCGGCGCAGGCGATCGCTGGCGGTGCGATTGTCCGGGCTCGGCTCGCCGGTCAGTTCGGGCGCTGCATAGGTGACCCAGGCCAGCTCCTCGCCGTCCAAGGCGCGTCGTTCGAGGGTACGAATGAGTCCCCATGCGTGCAACGGGCGCGAGTCTGACAATGTTGCTGCCGGAATAATGTCGAGCTCAGTGCGAAACAGATCAAAGGCCAGGCTGACGTGCGCGGCGCGCACGTCATTCCAAGCGGCGTCGTTGTCGATGGCCGGTTCCTCCTGCTTGGCCCATCTCAAGCGAGGAACCAGGACCTCGCCTGGCCTGGCAGCCGTGTCGGCAAGCCACCGATCGCGCGCATCGAGAACGTGCCCGCCGGCACGCCGTCGACGCCCAACACTTGCCAGAAACTGACCCGCGCTGGTCGAGTTGGCTGCATGGAAGAGATCGAGCGTGAAGCACAGCGAGGAAGCGGCTTCATCGTCTTCATCGACGCCGCGCGCCGCGAGCGTCTGGCCAAGCGCTCGGGCTACTGTCAGCCCATCGCCAGCGCGCCATGCGTGGATGTTGAGAAGATCGGGGCGCTCGCCGCTTGCACCGCCATAGCAGTCGAGATAATGGCCAAGCTCGCGAGCGATCGCGCCGGCGCTGGCTCCTCCGATCGATGGCGCCGCTGCAACGTTGTCACTCATGCACGCGGCCAAAAGCGCGGTCGCGGCTTTGGGTTCGCGCTCACCGTCGAGCGTCATCGCGACCGTGTGGAACCCCAGCACGTCTGCAAAGACAAATCCGCGTGTACCCGCTGCCCCAGGCAGCGCGAAGGGAAAGAAGGCGGAGTCAACTGGCGAGACCGACTTTTGGACGTGACTCGGCGACAGACCCTGCTCGTATCGTGCATGCGCGATCGCTTGGTCATAATGAGCATGCCATGCGAAACGTACCGGATGGAGCGGCGTAACCAAGAGGCCAATGAGCTGTCCCGATTGGCTACGAACTTCAATGGTGCCGTGCCGCGCAAGCGCGGGGGCGCCGCCATCCAACGCCTTCTCCCACGCGTTTACATAACTGTCCGCCGCGCTCCAGCCGCTGGTGAGCACTCGGCCGAGCAACCCGGCGGGCCCTAGTTCGCCAGCAAGCTTGCGGCAGGCATCGCGGGCGCGCTCTGTGGTCGGGCTGCTATCGTCCGGTTCGAGTTCGACGAATTGCAAGGGACGGATCGGCGAGCCATCCGCGCGGACGACCTGGATCCAATGGCCGATCGGTCCGCTTCGCGCCTCCCAATCTCTTTCCACCGCGCGCAGCAACCAGGGGCGATAGACGCGCGCCCCGCGGCTCGCGGCTTCACCCTTCCAGTTTATATAGCCTTTGCGGTCCTCGACCGGACGCGTCGCCGCCTCTGGCCCAGCCACCAGTAGGTCAAACTGTTCGCGATTGCCAACGCCGATCGCACCTTCAATGAGCGTGCGCACCTCCTGGCCGGACGCGCTGCTGAGCGATTTAATTGCTTCACCAAATTCGAGCGTGAATGGCTCGCTTTGCAGGACAGCGATGTCATCCAGGCCAATTGCGGCCACTTGGACGATCGCGTCGAACTTCTCGTTGCCTTCGAGTTCGTCGAAATCATCAACGCCGATCACGACCTGCTGATAGCGATGGTCGCGATGGCTGACAACACGCTCGGTCAATACGTCCTCGCCGGCAATTACCGAGATACGATAATCGACACTGCCAGCCGCTAGTCCATCTGGGTTCGTGGTCCAACGTACCACACACTGTGCGCGGTCCTTGGTCGCCGCGTTGCGATCGAGAATGAGCCGCGGCGTAGTCTCTTCGCCTTCTGCGTTGATGAGCCCCGACCATTTGAGCAATTTGCCTTTCGTATCGCGCCAGGACGTGAGCTGGATCAGGCGCAGCGCCTCGCTGGCAAATCCCGGCTTGATAGCGCCAAGCCAGAGATTCGGCTGGTCCTCGATCCGGCGGGCGGATTCTTCGGGACTCAGGCCCGCCACTAAGCGCAGCGCCCTTTCGAGTTCGGGGCCGTGAGTATCAGCTTCATCAAGGACGAGCGCGCGCACGCGCTCGGAGACCACGCGCGTGTCGCTCACATAGAGCAAGCGGTCGGCGAGCTCGGCTGACAAGTCGAGCTCGCTGCTCGAGGGATCGCCCTCGCATGCGATTGGCCACAGCCCCAGGCGCGCCACGGCCCGGCCGACGTTCTGCGACGCGCTGACATAGAAATCGAACTTGGCCCAAGGCGTCAGTCGGCGTCGTCGACCAAGCCGTTCGGCCCGCCGGATCGCCTCATCAAGCACACTCATATGCCCCCAGAAGGGCCTGCGCGCGAGAGTGAGCGCCTCATTGAACAGCTCGGCTTCACCGATCTCGCGCCCGGCGCTGTAGATGCCATCGAGACCCGCGCCCGCGCGCAACGGATCGATGATTAAGAGCGTGGCGTCACCCTTGTCCTCGCGTCGTTCGACCGCCTGATCGGCGGTAATGCGGCGTGTGCCAGCGATATCGATCACTGCGTTGATGGTCCAGCCCGGGATATGAAACGCATCGCTATCAGCCAGCACATCGACCTGGTCGGACGTCAAGCAACGTAGGAATGCAATTGAACCCGGGACTGGAGCGCTCAAGATATTGGTGATCGCCTGCGCGAACAGTCTGGCGTGTTCGGGTCCCATCACGCTGCATCCTCCATCGCTCCGCCGCGATCCTGGTGCGCGCGATAGCGTGCTTTTAGCTTCTTCATGCGTTCGGCATCATTGACCCCGGCTAACAAGCCCAAATCGCGCAGTCGTCGTTCAAGCATGCGACGATTGCGTTGCAGAAGGTCGCTCGGCACCGCGAGATTCGGCGGCGCGCGATCGATATAAAGACCATAATTCTCCCTAAGGATGCGCAAAAAAGCAGGGTACGATAGCGACTGCGCTTTACGCCCTTTACCGTTGTGGCGCACGTGGCGGTGGACCAAATATTCGATCACTGGGTTGGTGAGAACAAAGGACAATGCGTCGCCGCGACGATGCTGTCCTTTCTTTCGGCTTTGATACAAGGCCACCTTGCGCCGCTTAGCGAGCCCATTCACCTCGTCGATCATCAGCGCTGAGGATAGGAAATTGTTGAGCCGCTCCTTGCCGCTATTGGCGGACCCAGTGAACGCCGCACTCAGGGCCTCGGCGAGCGAGCGCCCGGGATCGTCCCCACCGCCCTCCTCGCCAAGCAGCGTGCGCAGCTCGAGATCCTCGGCTTTGTCCGCTGCTTCGCGCAGCTTGCGCGCGGTCTTGCTGAAGTAGCGCCGCGCGTCACGCGCCTCCTCATGGACGCCGTTGAGAAAACTTCCCAGAAGGTTCAGCCATTGTGTGGCGTCGGGCGAGGTCGGCGGAAGCGTGCGTCGATCTATGTCGGACTCGTTGCGGACGTAATAGTCGAGTAAGCGTGCATGCATGAGGATAGCGGGCAGCCGGTTGACGGCCTGACGAACCAGAAAACCGCTCTCCTCCGAGCTTGCCCGCAGCGCCGGATCGGACCCGCTCGAGCAATCCATGAACAACGGGAAACTGGTCACCGTGTCCGCCTCCGGTATTTCACCATCCGTTCCCCAGCGGTTCATGATGTCCACCGTCGCGGCGAAGATCACGGTTAGCCCGACCGCCATTGCCGATTCGAGCATAGACAAGAGTGCCGCACGCGGGGTGGCATCGCCGCGGGCATAGCAATCGAGAAACACAAGCAGATCATTTCGGAATGTGTCGGCCGCGCGGACCGCAATCGGTCGCTGATTGGGGATTGGCCCGGGATTTTGTCGCCCGACTGCCTTGCTCGGCGCCTCGCCGCAGCCCTGAGCCAGCCGGACCGTGAGCAACTGATCGAGCGGCAAGGGGACGGCCTCGTCTAGCGTGTCCGACCTAAGATCGCTCTTGAGTGCGCCGATCGTCTGCGTTCCCGGCGCGAGCGCGGCGAGGAGCTCATTGTCCTGGACACGTGCGCCTACCCTGTAGCGCCCGCGCTCGGCAAAGGGTTCGACCATGTCGCCCTCACGCTGGTTGCTGATCAACGCGGTCACCATCTCGGGTACGCCGCGCAAATTTGCAGCGGTAAGCGGAAGGTCGATCCAAGACGCGAAATAATGATTGGCAAAACAGCGCTGGATTTGTTCGTCGTGCGATTCGACGCGGCGCTTGTTCTCAAGGATCGAGGTAAGCAAAAAATCGCCGAGGATCGCGCGCCCGATGTCGCTGTCGAATCCATCAATCGTCGGATCGGTAACGAGACGCGAGACCGTGGATTTGATTGTCGGCGTGCCGCCCGCGCCGTAGGTTTCGGCAAAACGTCCCTTGCCGCGGCGATGCCCCCAGCGAAACAGGTAGAGCACCATCGGCAGGATCGCCCCGACCGAAAAATCCTGCGGTGTAAAGGGAAAAACCGGGGGATAGGTACTGGTCCAGATCTGGGCGGTCATGTGATTGCCGAGCACCGACTCGACCACTTGGCGGGTTTCGTTCGGCATCAGGCCGACTCCTGGGTAAGCAAGATCAACTGCCGGTCGGCGCGGGTTGCAACGGACAAGCGATGGATTCGCTCGCCATCCGCCGGATTCCAGGCGTTGAGCGCGCGCTCGTCTTCCTGCGCAAGCCGGCTGGTAAAGACCCCGAGATTGGCGAAAACGTCGTCGGAGAAGGCGTCTAGGATCTGTACGCCGTCGGCGAGATCCATAAGTAGAGCATAAAGCTCGAGCGGAACGACGAGCTCCTCCATCCCGCCGTGTGCGGATTGAAACCGCAAAGTGAGGAAGCGGTGAAGCGTCTCCGAGCCCTCGGTCACTTGGAATCGCTCGGGTTCGAGCGAGAAGCGGGCCAGCGACTTCTCGATCCAAAAGGCCGTTTCGGTCGGCGTGCGCGGGACGACGCGGATCGGTACCCGATCATCCTGGCGATAGGCCGACTCGGGTAAGGCTTCGAGTCGCGACAACCCCTCGCACAAGCGGCGCTTGATCGTCTCCTGTTCGTCGCTCGACAACAACGGAAAGTGACGAAATTCAGACGCCCGACGTCCTTCTCGCAAGGTCAACGCATGATCGTCGCCACCGACCGCCCGCACCTGATCGGTGGACCAGGCGAAATAGGCGCGTCGGCGCGCGTCGCGCAGCGGCAGCGGCCGACCGACCATATCCCGAAAGCGCCGCGCACCATGCGCTGGATCGGGCGCGCCACGCCCAACCAGATAACGATCAATGCGTGCATGGGCCTCAAGCGCCGGATCGAGTCGGGCGAGTTCTCGCAACAACTCACCTTGTCGACTCGGGGACTGCGGGTTGAACGCGTGATCGGCGGGATCATGGGGTTCAAGCTCGGGATTGTCGTGCAAGTCCTCGCACGCATAAAGCCCGAACAAGATGTAGCTGATTGCAGCCTTGAGCTCGCGCGCGGTGATATGGATCTCGTTGCGCTGGTGCACGGTCTGCAGAGCGTCGACTAGTCGCGACCTGAGGCGATTGCCCCGCGCGCGAACATCTCGATCGTCGCTGGCCCCCATCATGTCCGCCGAGCCCTTCATGGTACAGCGCGCTTGCGCGGTGCAGTTGCGGCATGGTGCCCAGATCTTAGGAGCCTCGGCGCCGCCGATCAGACGTCCGACCAGTTGGTCGACAAAGTCGGTCGAAATCGTACCGCGCTCAAGGTCGAGACCGCCGACGAGCGAGCGATTATTGAGCTCGATCAGCCGGATATGGCGCGGCAGCGCACCGCCCTTGTGGGCAAGCGCCGAGGCAAGATCGCGCGTCAATGCCGTTTCGTCATGATCGGCCTCGGCATGGTCGATCCACTCCATCAGCCGTCCGTCGTTGACCGCGACGAGGTGAACGCGGTTGTCATTTGCAGGACCATGAAGGAAGGGGGCGAAGAGCTCATCGAGCAGCGCATCGGCAGACTGTCCCTTCCAGCTCGCCGCGCCATCGAGGTTGATGGTGGCAGCACGACCAGCAAGTCGGCCCTTCCACACGCGTTCACTGGAAGGCGGCGGGTCGCCGCCCAGCGTGCGCACGAGTTGCTGCAGAAACGCGGTCTTGCCGTCGCCGGCATTGCCGCTCAGGATCACAAGCGAAATATCGCCCGAGGCGATGGCCCGAGGGAGCGCGATGTCGAGCGCTGTGGGGACGTAGGTGTCGAATGCGAAATCGGTATCCAACCCGCGGGTTTCATTGTTGCCAAAGCGTGAACCTGGATAGGCACTGAGGATATCTTTGACGCGCGGCACGAAACTAGGCCGCAGCGGTTCGGGCTCGGCGAGCACCTTGAGGATCGCGGGTTCGATCGGCCGATTGGACGGCAGCGCCTCGCGCACGCGCCGCAGCGCCGCCGCCGCATCGTTAAACCTCCCTTCCGGCGCACTCGCGGTCGCCTGATCAAGGATCGGGATCAGCCTCGGAAAAGCCGCGCGCTCCTCGTTTGTCCAGGCTAAGCCAGAGCCTGTGCTGGCCGAGGCGGGTGGGCGATTGGTGATCGCATGAAATAGGCTCGCAGCCAGGCTGTAGATATCGTCGCGCGCATAGACCGGCGCGCCGTCCCGGCGCTCAGGCGACGCATAGAGCAGCGTCCCGGAGCCGCGCGGTTGATGCCCGATCGGCCCAGCCAGATCATAGTCGATGAGCACGACCTTGGTCTCATCCGCCAGGATATTCGATGGGCTGACATCGCCATGCACCCAGCCTTGAGTGTGAAGCGCATCGAGTGCGGCGCACAAGGTCTCAAACCAGCCCAACACGAGCTGCTCAGGCGTATCCTCGCCGGCCACTTCAGCAATGAACTCAAGGTCGCCCAGCCAGGCATTCAACGGTGCGCCCTGCGCCCAGCGAAGCAGAGTCATGAGGTCGTTGGCTTGCCAAGTACTGGCACATTCCAGAACGTTGGACAGACCCTCGCGGAGCGAAAGCGGGCGAAGGCGTTGATAGGCAGCCAGCGAGGCTGGGCCGAGGTCGGGGTTGAATACCGCCTTCCCAACAAAGGTGCCGATTGGTTCGTCATCGTCACCGCTCAATTGCTCAAGCTTGAATGTACGGCCGGCGCCGCCTTGGCCGAGAACTGACACGACGCGATATTTGGCGTCTTTCCAAGTGAAGCGATAGCCTTCGTCCCAGCGCGCGGGCGACACTGGCTCCGGCTCGGCGATCGCCGAGATAGAAGGCTTGGGAGCCTTGTCCTGCAACAGCTCGGCAAGGTCGCGTGGGCTTGGCCGACTGTGCTGCGTCGCGTCGAGGCCGAGCGCGAGGATCTCTCGGATGCCGCGTGCATTGTCGCTCGGAAAAAGCTCGGTCAGGACCGCGCAAAGGCTATAGAGGTCTGACGCCGGGGTCGCTGCCGCGAGACCGTTCGACTGGATCTCCGGTGCGGCAAAGCCGCCAAGCTCGTTGGACGTCTCTTGGCCGCTGACAGTCTGCGCCGGCGTGAGCCGCGCCCAGCGCCATCCGGCAAACAACGGCGAATTGTCGGCTCGTACCCGCACGCTTGCGCCATCGAGCGCGCGGTGGAGCAGCGGGCCATCGTATCCTTCGGCAAATTCAGCGAGAGCCAGGAGCGCGCGGATTGCAAAATCGCGGCGGTCAGCGAACGTCCACTGCGTTTGATCCTTGAGCGCTGCGACTGTTGCTGCTGCGCTGTCGCTCACGCTAAAGAAATACATCTCACCAGCATAATTGGGCAGCGGCTGCCAGGAATCGACGAGGCTTGGGAGAAACGGTGATTTCTGAAAGCGACGAATAACGTCGAACTCGCGGCGTGCACGCCGCTCGGTGAGCTCTGCTGCCTCGCCCGCCGGGGCCGCCGACAGATCATAGCAATGCAACAGCACGCGATCACCAGTCCAGGGATCGCGCGCGGTGAAGATCCGCTGAAACCGGTCGTCTTCTGGTGTCAACAATGTAAGTTCGTCGAAGCGGCCAAGCCGTTTGGGGCGTGCCGCGTCAGCTAGATTGTGACGCGGGGCAAGCCCCCTGGCGAGCTTGTCGGCATTGATCCCGCCCGCCGAAGCCGGCGTTGCGATGAGCTCCATCACGTCTTTGAGGCTATAGGCCATTACTCCTAGGGAGTGGCGGGCCTGCTGCCCATTGCGCTTAAGCGATCCTGCCTCGCGAGTGAGCAGAAACGTAGCCGGCATGTACCCGAGCCGAGCATCGAGCGCGCGCAGCTTGCCCGCCACGCGCTTGGCCTTAGCAAGTATAAGCTGGGCGGCTGGATCAGCGAGATCGGCTCGCCGTAGCGCCGACCCATCCCAATGTTTGACCTCGATCGCTACGGCTCCGCCCGGACCGATCGCCACCATGTCGATCTCGTCGGCCTGGCCGTGGGGATTGGGAAAGATGAGGTTGGTTAATACATAGGCAGTCCCAGCCCCTTCGAGGCGACGGAACGCTTGATCGACTGCTTTAAAGGCCCTCAGTTCGCTTGCGTTGGCGAACGGGCCGCACGGCACATGAACGACGCGCACCCTACCCCCCCCTGGTCTCTAACAACTTAGCTGCGACAGCCTCGAATGCAACTCTCCGCCCGCTGCGCCAGAAGAACCCACCCGGCGCGATTCGTCGATCAGAGCGCTCGTTACCGCCAATGCGGTCTCGGCGCGAAACTGGATTACTTTCGGGCGCCGACGACGATTACTGTCACGTTGTCCTTTCCGCCGGCATCAAGGGCAGCCGTCACAAGCCGTTCTGCGGGACTGTCAGGTTGTCGCAGGAGAATTCCCGCAATCTCATCTTGATCAACCATGTCGCTGAGACCGTCGGAGCAGAGCAGTACGCCGACGTGGTCCTCGAGCGGAAAGCGCCGGATGTGAGGACGCAAAACCTGCGGCGTCGTCGTGCCGCCGAGCGATTGGGTGAGCGCGTGGCTGCGCCCGCTTCTTCGAACCCGATCGACATTCAGCGTATCGTCCCGGCTCAACTGAAGCATCTGGCCCCGACGAAGTTCGTACGCGCGACTGTCTCCCACGTTGAAGACGAGCGCCGCGTCCTCGAAGTAGACGACTCCGACGATGGTCGTACCCATACCGGGTCTGCCCTCGCCGGAATACATCCCCTCGAACAGCCTTCGGTTGGCGATGGCGATTATGGACGTGACATCCGCTTCGTCGCGCGCGCGATCGATCGATTCCGCGATTGTTTCGACGACTATTCGACTGGCGATCTTGCCGCCTTCGTGTCCGCCCATGCCGTCGGCGATCACGGCCCAGCCGTGATCGCCCGCGAGCGTTCCGGACCAGCTTTCGATCGGTTCGCGACCGACCCGGTCGCCGACGAGATAGAGATCTTCGTTCGCGCTTCTTACGCGGCCGACGTGAGTGGCGATCCACACCGGCCGATCAGTTGCCATTTCGTCCGACCGGGTTGCTGCTGCCGAGCACGATGCTCCTGATTTCTTCGACGAACGCCGGCTTGCGGGTCACGAGTCCTTGGACGCGCATGAAACCCGTCCGGCGCGAGACTTCGCCGAGGAACGGGCGCGTCGAGATGACCGCCAGCTCGTCGTCCTGGACCAGGAAGAAGAAGTCTTGCGTCCGGCCTTTCCGGATTGTCAACCCGCCTTTGGCGGCGCGGCGGGCGAATTCCGATAGAGGATCGTATCGACCACCGGTGCGCGGTTCGGTCTGGGGAGTGAGATAGGACTCGATCTCGATCTGGACACCCTCTCCTATCAACAGATCGATTTCGCGCATTCTGGCCGCGTTGAGGATGGACGGCTGTAGTCCGGCGCTCGTGATGATCAACGATCTGCGGGCCGCCTTCAAGGCCGCATCGAGAAGTTCGGTCTGTTCGTAGCATGCGAGTGGACGGACCTCGAACGTGTCGATCCCGTGCCTTGCGATCTCCAGCCGCTCTTCCGCCGCCACTAGGGCTGCGGCAACGGGGTTCAGGCCGCGCGGAGGCAAGCCGGCCGCAGCTCTTCTGACCGAGTCCACCTCCACCAGACTATCGAGCTCCAGTTTACGCGCCGCCATCATCGCCTCGCGCTCGGGCATGCTCCTGTACATGGGACGGCCGACCATCTTTTCGAGCTTTCTACTCAGATCGGTATCCGCGATCGCCCGCACGAAACCCATTTTTTTGGGGCCGCCGTGCTGCGCGAAAGCGAGTTCATACGCGTCGGAAAGCTTATCGTCTATCACAAACGCCACCTGAACCTCGTCCGACTTGTCGGCGGCGTAGATGAGCGCGACCCCCTCCCGAAAAAGGTTGTTGCGCCTGACCACGCGCTTCAGAGAAAGCACGGTGCGACGGAAGTCCTCGCTCCGCTGTCGGCGAATGACCTTTGAGATATCCGGGATGGCCAGATCGTCGACCCCGGGTGCTTCCGCCGGATAGGGCCGGATTTGGACGGCCCCGGTCCCCTGAAGCAGGGCCGGGCGCACGACGCTCTCACCCGTCAAACGTAGGGGAATTCGGCGGATACCGTCATAGTCGACGACGATCATCTCCTCCTGGGGAATCTCCAAACAGTCGGACGAAAGGCGCAATTCGCCGGCCTCAGTGAGATGAAACGTGTCGGGACCGTCGCTGTTCGGCTCCCTCGTGACGTAGCCGTCCGAAATGAGCACGTTCATGGCTCCGACGACAACGTCGAGCTTCAGTCCGAGCATATTGGCGACGTCCGCTTCGTGCGTCTCCCCGAGAGCCAGGCAGCGCATGGCGAATTCCTGGATGGTGGGCATGAACCGCGGCGCCATCGTGATGGCCTCGAGCGTCAGGCGGAAGATCGGCAATCCGACCTCGCTGTAGTCGACGAGATGGAAGCCCTCGCGGAACTGGTATTTCCTCGCTGCGAGCTCGGGCGTCACTGTAGATCCTCCGCCGTGCAGGTGCTCTCATTGTTGTCGATATAGTCGATCACCGCCCTGAACGGATTCTTGCCGCTGACGTTTCGGCAGAAGAAGTTGTCTCCCACGATAACGAGACCGCTCTTGCCCCTCGACAAGGCGACGTTCAGCCGAGGACGTTCGCGCAGGAAACCGAGATCCTTCTCATCGTTCGACCGGACGACCGAGTAGACGCAGACATCGGCTTGCCGCCCCTGGAACGCATCGACGCTGGAGCAGGCGACATCGAGCGACGGCCATTCGGCGATACCGCGCTGGATCATTTCGCTGAGAAGCCTCACCTGTGCCGTGTACCCGGACAATACCGCGACCGAAATGCGCTCCTTCTGAGCCTTGGCGACGAACTCGAGGCGCAGCAGTATCTTGCGGATCTGCGCGACCTCGGTGGGGTTCTTGAAGGTCAGCCCCTCGGGCTCCTCGAACCTGGCGGGCAGATCTTGGGTCGAATACCAGGTCACCGGCTTGGGGAAGGCCATGGACAACTTCAGCCCATGCGACTTTACCGGGCTCTTCAGCTTGCCTTTGTAGAAACAGGTGCTGACGAGATCGCCTATCGGCTCGATCATCCTATACTGGCTCTTCAGCCCCGCGCGGCATCCCGCCGGAAGGCCCGCCTGCTCGTCCAGCAACCTGTCGAGGAGGGTCGCCTTGATCTCATCGACCTCGAACTCGTCCAAGAGGTCGTCACCCAGTTGCTCGAAAAATGGAGGAAGCTGCTCCGGATCTCCAACAATGATGGACCGCTTGCTGCGGGACAGCGGGATGAGAATTTCGGTCGCGGTCGCTTTGGACGCCTCATCGACGATGCAAAGATCGTAGGCGACCTCCTCCATGCCCCGAACGCCGGCGATGCCGACGCACGTCCCGGCGATGATCTGGGCCGACGACAACATCGCGGCGTTGAAATCCGGGGATCGGCCGACCCGCAACAGCCAGTCCTCGAGCAGCTTCAGGCGATCCCGGCACGCCGTGATCATGGGCGTGTCGGCCAGGAAATGGGCGGCCCATTCTCCGAGTTCGTCCAGGTCTTTCGATTGCGCGAGGCCCGCGGCGTATTCGCCCATCTTCTGCAATTCGGCGCGCAGGTCCTTTTCTTCGGTTATCGCCCGCTTGAGCGCCTGCTTGCTGACGCCGATCTCGCTGTCGATCTCCGTCGTCTCCTCCTCGACCTCGTCCCGATCGGCGGGGCCACCCGCGGAATCGACGCCCGCCTTCTCGACGCTGACCCGGTCGGCTTCCTGCCTGGCGATGCTGTCGCGAAGGCCCTTTTGGATCGCGAGCACCTGCAGGAGACGCTCGACCTTCATGCCGACCGCCACCGCTTCGCGATCGACATTCTTCTCCGACGCCCACCTCTGCATGTCCGCCTCGGCGGCCTTGCGCACGTCTTTGATCCAGGCTTCGACCCGCCGCTCGAGCAGAAGCTTGTGGCCGAGATCGGAGATGCGCGTTTCGTCGCTCCGCCCGATGCGGATCATCTCGAGCGGGAGTTCCGTCTCCGTGATCCGTTCAAGGATGTTGTCCAGAGCAATGTGAGTCTGCGAAGAGAGCAAGATCCTATCCCGGGGATGGCGCTTCAGCCACTGGACGACGATTTCCGCGATTAGCTTGGTCTTGCCCGTGCCCGGGGGCCCCTCGATCGCGAGGATGTCCTGCACGCCCAAGGCCTTGGCGAGAATCTCTTTCTTCTCGTCGTCGAAATCCGCGCTTGTCGGAACGACGTCGTGCACCTCCACGACCGGCTCCGCTGTACTCGGATCTATGATGATGCCCTTGAGCTGTTCGCTCTCGGCCCTGTCGTAGAGCACGGTATCGAGAGCAGTGGTCTGACGGTCAAGGGCCCGTTGGGCGGCGAGCGTGTTGATCGCGAGCTCTCCGCGCCTCGGCAGCCGGCTCGCATCGCCGAACGTCACGTTCAGCATGATCCTGTTGAACGCAACGCCGGCGACGATGCCAGTCACCCGTCCGCCGGCCGAAAGCACGATCACACGCTCCTGTCCGACGAGGTCTTCGCTTTGCGCGAGTTCGGTGGTCAGCGCCACTCGATCCTCCACAACGCTCCGATCGACATATTTGATGGCACTCGTACGCTTCGCCTCAAGGTCGGCTCTGTCACGCAGGTAGCTACGCCAGACGCGGAAGATTCGCTGGCCGGACCTAGCCTTGCGTTCTTCGGCCAACTGCCGTTGAAGCTCGATCGCCTCGGCGAGCAGTAGCCCGAGCTGCTGCCCCGCCGTTTCCGGATCGCGCGGCCGGTCGAAGGTGAACGACATTGGTCGAGTCAGGCAGCGGTCCCTGAGGCTCGTAGCGAGGGAGGCGTCGACTTCGAGGACGTGCACCAGCTCGAGCACCTCGTTGTGGCGCCCGCTGAAACGGCATCTAAAACGCCACGTCGCGCCGACCAGATCAACGTCGGCCTTCTCGACACCGGCCGGCATGTCGGCCGGCATGAGCCCCGCGACCTCATCGAGTTCGTCCCGCACGAAACGTTCGGCGTCCTTCCGGTCCTGAAGCTCCATGCGCGAGCAAATTCTCGAAAGAACGGCGCTCGACAGGGACAGATGGCAGACCGATACGGCGGCCGATGCGCGTCTGGTCTCCTCCTCCGCCCTCTCGATCTCGCTGAGAAGTGCCGACGCCAGCGCAGGCCGCTTCGAAGCGTCCTTCTCCAGACATCGCTCGAGAATGGTGCGGATATTGCTGGACAGGACGGCCTCCTGCAGGGCGACCCGCGGGTCTTCCTCGCTGTCGAAGATCCGGCCCGTCAAGCACGACAGCGCGACCGCTGCGAAGGCGTAGCAATCCCGACTCAAGATGCTCCCGACGGCGTCCGGCTCCGCCGGCGTGTAACCTTTGGTGTAGTCGAACCTGAAGGTGAGCCCTTTCACCGGCGCCCAACTGCCGGCGTTGTCCAGAAGCTTCGCGATCCCGTAATCGGCGAGCTTCGGCACACCCTCCGACGACACCAGGATGTTCTTCGGCTTGATGTCGCGGTGCGCGATCTGCTTTTTCTGCCCGTAAACGACGGCGTCCAGGATCTGTCGGCCGAAACGCTGCCAAAAATCGTCCCAGGAGCAGGGCCCGTTCCGCTGGATGACCGTCTCCAGATTGTCCTGTAGCCACTCGAGAACGAGATACCAGTTTCCGTCGCCGTCCCGGTCGACTTCGATCATCTCCACGATATTGGGATGACGGAGATCCTGCAGCATCTGGACCTCGCGCTGGAAGCCTTCGCGCGCCCTTTCGTCGGCGGGTCCAAATCGCATCCGTTTGATCGCGACGGGCCTGGTTCCCTGAGTATCGAACGCCTGCGTTACAATTGCCTGTGCGCCATAGCGGCTGGAATTGCCTAAGGCGTATCGGTTGCCGAGGATTTCAGGAGAACGGTCGGGTGTCGTGACCATGGCAATAATGATCGCTCCAGCGGCGACTACGTCGCCGCACGTCAGGTTGCGCGATAAGCGCAATCCTTAGCGCATAAGTTGCGATTCGAAAGGGGACTAAAGTCGATAAGGTTTCGCGCGTCTGTGGGGTTTGTTCACGCGCCTTCCACGCAGCCGCTTTTTTCAAGGATTCGAGCGCTTCCACGACGCGCCAAATGATGGCAATTTGAGACAAATCTTAACGATCTGCCGGTTCTCCACCGCGGGTCTCCACCGTCGAATCCGGTGGCTCGCGGCGCCCCATGTTTTACCGGGGTTTTCGCACGTCGCGGTCAGATGGCGGAGAGGGAGGGATTCTGACCCCGACTGCGGCTCCTTAGCGCCCTTGCCGATCGTCGACATCTCTGGATTCCCTGCTTGAGGTTTCACTAGTTGGGTGTGTCGAGCAACAATTTTCGTCGTTTGGCTGCACGTCACATCACAACTGTGCTTGCCCTGGATCCTTCATTCAAGGTCGGGTGTCGTTCAATCAACCCAATCCATTATTGAACCTACTCATTCCAAACCCACTGAAATGGACGGACGGTGTGTTGTAGAAGTGTTGTAGAGCAGCAGGCGCGCAAAGATGACGAAAGAGCACCATCCAGGCTACAACCATTTGATAAAACAAAGAAAATTTGGTGGAGCGGGCGAAGGGAATCGAACCCTCGTATGCAGCTTGGGAAGCTGCCGTTCTACCATTGAACTACGCCCGCGATCTCAATTGCTTGAGGCCGCGCCTTAACGGTGCGACCGGCGGACCATAGCCCGGGCCGAGGCAGAGGATCAAGCGTGCATTGACACCGGTCGCGGCGCCGCCCCCCGCTACCAGCGCATCCTCACGAGCACGTCATTGATCACAAAGGGCACAGCGGCGGATGCGTCGCAGCTTCCGTCGCGCGCATAAATGCAGGCTTCGCTGAAGCCGACGCGGGCACAGCTTTGCCGCGAAAAATCCGGCGGCAGATCGCCGGCGGCCTCCGGCCGCGCAAGGATGCGATTGAAGGCCGGCCTGGTCGCCCGCAGCAGCAGTGGCGGCAGGATCATCTCGGCGAGCGGATCGGCGGGCTGCAGCGCGTAGAGCGGCGCCTCGCCGACCAGTCGTTCGCGCCCCGGCAACTGCTGGAAACGAACGTCGTAAAGCGCAAGGCCGCACATCTGCGGATCGCTGCGCAGTTCAGCCGCGAGCCGCGCCGCGCCGACGCCGCGCGTCCAGTACTCGCGCATCTCTTCGCTGGTGCCGGCCAGCGCCACGGACAGCAGCACCCAGCCGCCGAGAACGATCGGCAAGGCCCAGCGGCGCAACGTAACCTTCGTGCGCAGCCATCGGACCCAATCGGCCGAGCCCAGCGCCGCGACGATGGTGAACAGCGCCACCGAGAGGAAGATGAAGCGGTATTCCTTGTGCGCGATCAGGCTGTGGAAGACGAGGTTGACCAGCGCCGCGGCCAGCAGCAGCGGTGCGTGCCGCCAGCCGCGCCAGATCGCAGCGAGCGGCAGCAGGATCGCCACCGACCACACGGTCAGGAAATCGAAGAGATAGGCCGACGGCGGCGACACGCCGAATTCGATGGCGCGATCGTGGACGAGGTTTTCCCTGATATTGGCGACCAGCCAGGCGAACGGCACGGTGCCATGGGCAAGGTCGATCGCGGCGGCGAGCAGCAGAGCAACCAGCCCGCCGGCGACCAGCGGAACCAGGTTTCGCCAGCGCGTCCAGCACGCCCCGACGGCCAGCACGGCGATCGCCGGCGCAAACTGGAAGCGGCAGACAAAGGCGAAGGCGAGCAAGGCGCCGCCGATCGCGAGACGCCGCGGCGACGGACCATCGGTGATCAGCAGCGCCGCCGGAACGATCAGCGCTGTCGCCAGCGGCTCGCCCAACGTGTGTGGCGCGAGCATAATCAGTTCGAACCAGACCGCCGCGGCGAAGGCCGTGACGACGGCATGGGTCCGCGACACCCGGGCGCCAAACAACCACGCGCTGACCACGATCGACAGCGAGCCGCATGCGGCGATCAGACGCGGCACCAGGAACGCACCTGCGCCGGCAGGCGCAATCGCATCGCCGAGAGCAACCGGTCCGGCCATCAGTGTCGGCAGGAACCAGCCACGAATGCCGTCGCGCCATTCCCACGTCAAAATGCCGTCATGGCCGAGCATCCGCCACGCCGGCTCGAGATACTGATAGGTCTCGTCGGGATAAATCACGTTGGGCCAGACGGCGGCCGCAAGGCGCAGGACCAACGCCAGCAGCAGCAACGCGAAGAGCGGGTGAACACGCCCGCGCGCAGCCCCGGCCACGCCTGCGCTGCCGGGCGCGGCTTCGGCGCTCGTGACCGTCATCGTTCCGCCGATCGTCTTCTGGAGCAGCATGCCGACGACCAGATAGCGGGCAAAGCCTTTAAGATGCGTGACTGGAGGATGCGTGACTGAACGTTGACGGGGTCACACAGCGTCGGCCGCGACATGCTTAACTAAACGTGAAGATTCCGGATGCGGCGGACCGCGGCGATGTTATGATCGCATCTGGGGGTTGGTGGCGTCATGGCGGGGCGTGGGTACACCATTTTCGACACGGCAATCGGCCGATGCGGCATCGCTTGGGGCGAAGCCGGCGTCGCCGGTGTCCAGCTTCCCGAGCTCCGCGAAATCGAAACCCGCAAGCGGCTGTTCCAGCTCTATCCCGATGCACGCGAGCTGCGGCCTCCCGAGGCGATTGAGATCGCGATCGAGGGCATCGCCGCGATCCTGCGCGGCGGCAATGCCGATCTCACCGGCGTTGCGCTCGACATCAGCGGCATCCCGGCCTTCAACCAGCGCGTCTACCAGGCAGTCCGCGGCATTCCCCGCGGCGAAACCCGGACCTATGACGAGGTCGCCCGCGGCTTGCGCGCGTCCGGCGCAGTCTATTCGGTGGCGCAGGCGCTCGGCCGCAATCCCTTCATGATCATCGTGCCCTGCCATCGCGTGCTCGAAGCCGGCCATTATGCCGACCGTATCTCGCCGAACGGCGGCAGCGTTTCCAAGCGGCGGCTGCTTTCGATCGAAGGCGCCCAGCCGACCACCAGCACGACCCTGTTCGACGTGCTGCTGCCGGTTGCGCGACCACGACCGCAAGCCTAAATCTCGAAGTATGACCCGGACCACGCTGTTGCAGCGCGATCGCATCACGGTGAACGAGTTTCGCTGCACGGCGGAGCCCGGCGACAAGCCGTTCGTGGAGCAGTTCGACTGCCATTCGGTGTCCTATGTGCGCAGCGGCAGCTTCGGCTGCCATTGCCGCGGCCGCTTCCACGAGCTGGTGGCAGGCTCGATCCTGGTCGGCCATCCCGGCGACGAGTACACCTGCACGCACGACCATGTGGTCGGGGACGAATGCCTGTCGTTCTTCCTCGACCCGGAGCTCGTCGAGACGATCGGCGACCGCACCTCGGTCTGGCAGGTCGGCGCGGTGCCGCCGCTGCCGGAATTGATGGTGATCGGCGAGCTCGCCCAGACGGCGGCAGCTGGCAACAGCGACGTCGGCCTCGACGAGATCGGCCACTTGCTCGCCAGCCGCCTTGTCGAGCTGGTGTCCGATCGCAAGGCAAAGCCGCTCACCGCCGGCTTGCGCGACCGCCGCCGCGCCGTCGAGGCGGCGCTGTGGATCGACGCCAATTCGCACCATCGGATCGATCTCGACGATGCCGCCGGGCAGGCCGGCTTGAGCACTTTCCATTTCCTGCGGCTGTTCTCCGCGGTGCTCGGCGTCACGCCGCATCAATATCTCGTGCGCTCGCGGCTGCGCCATGCGGCGCGGCGGCTGGTGGACGACGACAGCCCGGTCACCGCCATCGCCTATGACGTCGGCTTCGGTGATCTCTCGAATTTCGTACGCAGCTTCCACCGCGCCGCCGGTGTCTCGCCGCTCAAATTCCGCCAAACCTCCCGCGGCGACCGCAAGATTCTCCAAGAACGCCTTGCGCTGCAATAGCTAGGTTCTTCCGGTCCGCGCGTCGCTCGACGCGCTCAGTGACTGGAGACCCCATCATGTACGACCACATCGGATTGCGCGTCGCCGACCTCGACGCCAGCGTGCGCTTCTACACCGCAGTCCTCGCGCCGCTCGGCTTCGTGCTGTGCTCGCGCGATGACAGCGGCGCGGGCTTCGGTCCGAAGGGCGAGCCCGCGCTCTGGCTGCATCTGCACAAGGGCCGTGCGCAAGGCGGCGCGCACATCGCGTTCCGCGCCCCGAGCCACGACGCGATCAAGACATTCCACAGCGAGGGCCTGAAGGCCGGCGGCAAGGACAACGGTGCGGCCGGCCATCGCAAGGACTACAGCCCGACCTACTACGCGGCATTCCTGCTCGACCCCGACGGCAACAATGTCGAGGCGGTGCGCACGTAAGCGAACGCAGTTATCTCCGCCGTCATTGCGAGCGGAGCGAAGCAATCCACCTTACCCCTTGCTGCGGCATGGATTGCTTCGTCGCTTCGCTCCTCGCAATGACGACACATCTGAAACTAACAAGGACTTAACGATGGCTTCCATTCACAAGGACATCCCGATCGACGCGCCGGCCGACCAGGTCTGGGACGCACTGCGCGATTTCGGCGCGCTGCATACGCGGCTGGTGCCGGGCTTCGTGACCGACACCAAGCTCGACGGCGACGTTCGCATCGTCAGCTTTGCCAACGGCACCATGGCGCGCGAGACACTGGTCGATTGCGACGACAAGCGTCGGCGGCTGGTCTATGCGATCACCAGCGAGCGAGTGAAGCAGCATTCCGCCTCGGTGCAGGTGTTCGCCGACGGCGATGCGCGCTGCCGGGTGGTGTGGATCGCCGACGTCCTGCCGCACGAGATCGCGCCCTACATGGACGCGCAGATGGACCTCGGCGCGGCGGCGATGCAGGCGGCGCAGGCCAAATCGGCCAGGGAGAAGAACGCGGCGTGACCTTTCCGGTCGCGTGGCCTACGAAAGCGCCGGCTGCACGTCCGCAACCGGTGCGGACTTGCCCCAGCGCGTCAGGATCACGCTGAGGCACGAGAGCACGCCGAGCACACCCATCGACGCGGCGGCGAGTGCGAAGAAGTTCTGCGCGCTCGCCTCATGGGTCGACAGCCACCAGCCGCCGGCGCCGATGAAGATCAGCCGCGCGGTCTGCGCCAACACCGGACCCAGCACCTTCGCAGCCCCTTGCGAGGAGAAATACATCGACATCGCAAGGCCGATGAAGGCGTACATCGGCGCGGCGGTCGACAGATATTGATGGCTGGTCGCCCGCACATGCGGGTCATTGGTGAACAGATTGACCCAGAGATCCGGGAAGATGGCGATGAAGCTGCCGACCACGCCGACCGCAAGGAACGATACCGTGCCCGCAGTCCAGGCGATGCGCCGCGCCCGCGCGACGCGCTCGGCGCCGACGGCCATGCCGATCATCGGCACCGAGGCGATGCCGACCGCGAACGCGACCGAGGTCAGCATGAATTCGAGCCGCGCGCCGATGCCGTAGCCGGCAAGCACCGCGGTGCCGAACTGCGCCAGCATGTGGGTGAAGATCGAGATCGTCAGAACCGATTGCAGCGGCGAGAAGCAGGACACCGCGCCGACCCTGAGGATGTCGATGAACATCGCCCATTGCACGCGCAACCCCTTGAGCTTCGGTTTCACGCGGGCGCGGCCCGAGAACAGATACCAGCCCATCACGCTGATGCTGATCGAATAGGCGATCAGCGAGCCGGCTGCGACGCCGCGCATGCCGAATTGCGGCACCGGCCCGAGGCCGAGCCCGAGCGTGCCGCCGAGGATGATCTGGCACACCGCCGAGGACAGGATCATGGTCGACGGCAGCTTCATGTTGCCGGTGCCGCGCAGGATGCCGGCCATCGTGTTCATCAGCCAGGGCAGGATCGCGCCGCCGAAGAACACTTGCGAATAGGCGATCGCATTCGCCAGCACATTGCCGCGGCCGCCGAGCAATTCAAGCAGGCGCGGACCGAAGATCAGCATGCCCAGCATGAAGGTGGCACCAAACGTCAATCCGATCAGCAGTGCATGCATGGCGAGCGTCGAGGCGCGCTCGATCTCGCCGGCGCCGAGCGCACGCGCGATCGCGGATGCGACGCCGCCGCCCATCGCGCCACCCGACATCGTCATGGTCAGGATCACGCAGGGAAACACCAGCGCCATCGCCGCGAGCGACTCGACGCCGAGCCGGCCGATATAGGAGGTCTCCGCGATGACGACGCAGGTGCCGGCGGACAGCGCGATCACGTTCGGCCAAGCCAGCCACAACAGCGTGCGCAAGATCGGCCCGTCGAGCAGCGCGTTGCGCGCCGGCCTCGTCACCGGCGGCGGCAGCGGCCGCTCGTGTTCGTCGACAGGCATTTCGGCGAGGCCGAGATCGGACATTTCTACTCCCACGCGCGATCTTCGGGAGCCGCGCCATGGTGTTTCCCTACCATGGCGAACGCGGATTCCACGTGCACGGGACGCAAGGGGGGCCTGCGTGATTGCAGGTGAACCCGGATGAACCTCCGGCCTAGCCGATCGACCAGACGAACGGCGCGCCGGCGGCGCCATTCGGCTTCAGATGCACCGGAATATGCCGTCCGCAGCCGGCCGCCAGCCCTTCGAACAGGCCTGTCAGGACGCTGGCGCAGGCCGGATGATAATCAACCACGTCGGCCATCAGCTTCCAGCCCTGCTGGCGGATCTCGAACTGGCCCTCGGACTCGCTGACCTCAGCGATGTCATCCTGCGACTCGAACAGAGTGCGCAGGAATGCGGCAAATTCCGTGGCACGGCCACGGCGGCCGCCGAGCGCCTGCGCGACCTCGTCGAAATACTGCATGCCAATCAGCTTGCCGGTGAGATGCAGCAGATAGCTCGCGTCCTCGGGGCCGAACACCTGCACGATGACGGGCGCGGCGGTCTTCACATATTCCATCGCGTAGTTGCGATAGGCCTTTTCCAGCCGCGGCTTCGGCCAGCTGCCGACCGGCAATGCCGGCGCGGTCTTCGGGTCGAACAGCGGCGCCTCGAGGTGGCGCGCGAACACCAGGCGCTGGTCGAGCTCGAGCGGATGATCGTACTCGCAGTAATAGCCCTCGAGCCCGTCCTGCCCATCGACGCTCTGCTTGGTGCAGACGAAGCCGAGCCTGAGATCACCGAGCGCGACGCCGTTGTTGGCGTGCCAGCCGCGCAGCATCGCGCGCGAGACCTCGCCGGGCACGCCGCAGATCGCGGTGCCCTTCCAGATCCAGCGCGGCGGCGGGTAGCGGATCCAGGCCTTACGGTCGCTCTCGACCATGTATTCGACATGCACGCCGCCGATCCAGTTGGAGAGATAGTGATACTGCGCGGCCGCGACCGCGGGCGGCAGGCCGTCGAGGCCGAGCTTCTTCAAGCCGGGCAGGAAGCGCTCCTGCTGCTGGCGGCGAAACACGCGGAAGACGAATTCGGCAGCGTCGGCGGTGCCGCGCCGCGTCACCACGGTGAGGATCAGCCCGGTGAAGAAGGCGTGATAGAGGTCGGCGACGCTGCGCCATTTCCGCCACTGGGTTTCTTGTGCGCTTTCGCCTGCAGTCATCTTGGCTCCCTGGCTCTTGTTGGCGAGGTCGAACTCGCATGCGCAATCGTAGCCCGGATGCAGCGAAGCGCAATCCGGGGCAACTCAATCTGCGTATGCCGTCCCGGATTTCGCGAGGGCTTCATCCGGGCTGCGGAATTACACACGCGAAGATGCTTGGAGAGCGTCAAGCCCAGCGCTCCGACGAACGACGATTACCGCTAGAGATATTCCCCTTGCTCGAAACGCGGTGGTCCGATTTCGTTCTCCGGCACCTCGTCCGACTGAAAGATGAGTTCAGCGCCTTGTTCGGTCTTCAACATGGTATCAAGATCAGGCGCGATGAACGGCGCATCCGCATCGAGGAACAGCGATCCGCTCTCGACCAGATAGGTCGCGACGCCAGCAGCTCCCTTGCCATGCACCAGCAATTGGCCGCCGCCATTGTCGCCATAGGGCATTGCGCCCGGGATCACGGTCGACACGCCATAGGCTTGGTCCATTGCCATCACCTGTTCGGGGCCCCACAGGCGGAGCTCGCCCTTGCGGTGCCAAAGCAGCACGACGCCGGTCATCTGCCCGACCAGCTCGATGTAGCCTGCCGGAATGTCCGGATATATCTGCCGAAGGCGCGCGATATCAGCGGCCCGCGCGGGCGGGCCATAGGAATGGATCTGGAAGGCCGGACTCAATTCCATCAGCGTTTCCATCGGCGCCGGCGACCAACGACGGTGACGACGGACCTCCGCTACACGCGAAAATGCTTGGAGAGCTTGAGGCCCTGCGCCTGGTAGTTGGAGCCGATGCGCTGGCCGTAGAGCGCGTCGGGGCGCTCGAGCATGCGCTCATAGACGAGGCGGCCGACGATCTGGCCATGCTCGAGGATGAACGGCACCTCGCGCGAGCGCACTTCCAGCACGGCGCGCGCGCCCTTGCCGCCGGCGCCGGCATAGCCGAAGCCGGGATCGAAGAAGCCGGCATAGTGGACGCGGAATTCGCCGACCAAGGGATCGAACGGCACCATCTCCGCCGCGTAGTCCGGCGGCACCTGCACGGCCTCTTTCGACGCCAGGATGTAGAACTCGCCGGGATCGAGGATCAGGCTGCCATCGGGCCGCGCCTTGATCGGCTCCCAGAACTCGTCGACCGCATAGCCGCCGCGGCGATCGACATCGACGACGCCGGTGTGGCGCTTGGCGCGATAGCCGACGAAGCCGCCGGAGTTCTCGCCGGAGAGATCGACCGAGAGCGCGACGCCATGGGTGAGGTCGGCATCGTCGGCATCGACCAGCCGCTCGGCAGCATGCAGCGCGTCGAGCTCGTCGGCGGAAACGGTCGCCTCGCCGATCCGGAAGCGGACCTGGCTGAGCCGCGAGCCCTCGCGCAGCAGCACCGGAAAGGTCTTCGGCGAGATCTCGGCATAGAGCGGGCCGTGATAGCCGGCACCGATCATGTCGAAGCGACGGGTGCCGTCGGCGATTACGCGGGTGAAAACGTCGAGCCGTCCGGTCGAGCTCTTCGGGTTGGCCGCGGCCACGATCTCCGGCGGCAGCGCCAGGCTCTCCAGCAGCGGAACGATGTAGACGCAATTGGTCTCCAGCACCGCGCCGTCGGACAGATCGATCTCGTGCAGCTTGAGCTGGTCGATCCGCTCCGCGACGGTGGCATCGGGCCCGGGCAGGAAGCTGGCGCGGACCCGGTAGGCGATGTCGCCGAGGCGCAGGTCGAGGCTCGCCGGCTGGATCTGGCTCTCGACGAAGTCGTAGGCGGGCAGGATGAGGCCGGCCTCCGCCATCTCCGCGATCATGCGGTCGGGCAGGATTCCGTTGGATTCATCTTCCAGCGTGAACGACACGATGCGGTCCCTCGAGATGGCCCGAAATCATACTCTGAACGGCCACCAAGCCCCAATATATGGGCTTTTAGGGGTTATCCGATGACCGTCTTGACGGAAAGGGCGCGAGGGAATATCAGCTGCACTTATCCCGTGGTGATTTGAGCCGGCCGGCTTGCAGCCACGTTAAATAAGTCGCTAAACAGGCCGGGGACAGTGTGATCCCGGCTTGTGGAGGTTGCTCCAGGCCGGTTTTTTTGTGGCCAGTTTCCAGGGGAAATGGCCACTTCGGAGGTCACATGTCTGAATCTGAAGGTACCGCCCGCTTTCGTCCCGAAACCCGCCTCGTCCACGGCGGCACGCTGCGCTCGCAATTCGGGGAAACGTCGGAAGGGCTGTTTCTCACCCAGGGCTACGTCTACGACAGCGCCGAGCAATGCGAGGCGCGTTTCAAGGGCCAGGACCCCGGCTTCATCTACTCGCGCTATTCCAATCCGACCATTGCGATGTTCGAGCGCCGCATGATCGAGCTCGAGGGCGCCGAAGCCGCCCGCTCGACCGCGACCGGCATGGCCGCGGTCACCACCGCGATCCTGGCGCCGCTGAAGGCCGGCGATCATGTGGTGGCCTCAAAAGCCCTGTTCGGCTCCTGCCTCTACGTGGTGCAGGACCTGTTGCCGCGCTACGGCATCGAGACGACGCTGGTCGACGGCCTCGATCTCGACCAGTGGCAGCGCGCGTTGCGGCCGAACACCAAGACCTTTTTCCTGGAGAGCCCGACCAACCCGACGCTCGACGTGCTCGACATCGGCGCGATCGCCAAGATCGCGCATAGCGGCGGCGCCCGGCTGATCGTCGACAACGTGTTCGCGACCCCGATCTGGCAGAGCCCGCTGTCGCTCGGCGCCGACGTCGTGGTCTATTCCGCGACCAAGCATATCGACGGCCAGGGCCGCTGCCTCGGCGGCATCATCCTGTCGTCGGAAGCCTTCATCGCCGAGCACATCCACAATTTCATGCGCCAGACCGGTCCGTCGCTGTCGCCGTTCAACGCCTGGGTGCTGCTGAAGGGACTGGAGACGCTCGGCGTCCGCGTCCGCGCCCAGACCGAGAACGCGGCCAAGATCGCCGAGGCACTGGCCAGGCATCCGAAGATCACGCGGCTGGTTTATCCCGGCCGCGCCGATCATCCGCAGGCCGCGACCGTGAAGAAGCAGATGGGCGCCGGCTCGACGCTGGTCGGCTTCGAGGTGAAGGACGGCAAGGCCGGCGCGTTCCGCTGTCTCAACGCGCTGAAGATCTCGCGCATCTCCAACAATCTCGGTGACGCCAAGAGCCTGGTCACGCATCCCGCGACCACGACGCATCAGCGCCTCGCGCCGGAGGCCCGCGCCGAACTCGGCATCAGCGAAGGTTTCATTCGCTTCTCGGCCGGGCTAGAGCATCCCGACGACCTGATCGAGGATTTCGAGCGGGCGCTGGAGCAGGTCTGAGGCTGGCGCTAAAGCATGATGAGGATAGGTTGAATTGGAGCGGCGTCGGAGATTCACCTCTCCCTTGGGAGAGGTAAACCGACCCGAGCGCAAGCCGATTCAAGCTAACTTCTTCCCGCTTTACGTCGCCGCTGTCGTCACGCCGCCGTCGACCACGATGGTCTGGCCGGTCATGAAGGTCGAGGCATCGGAAGCGAGATAGGCCACTGCGCCCGCGATCTCGTCGGGCTCGCCGATGCGGCGGAGCGGCGTCGAGGCGGTGCGGCGCTTCAGATTGTCCGGATCCTCCCACAGCGCGCGGGCGAAGTCGGTCTTCACGAGGCCCGGCGCCACGCAATTGACGCGCACGCCCTTCGGCCCCCATTCGCCGGCGAGGCTGCGGCACAGCGCGAAGTCCGCCGCCTTGGAGATGCCGTATGCGCCGATCACCGTCGAACCCCGAAGTCCGCCGATCGAGGAGATGATGACGACCGAGCCTTTGCCGCGCTCGGCCATCTGCGGGATCGCCAATGCTGACAGCCAGATGTTGCTCTTGACGTTCGAGCCCATGATCTTGTCGAAGGCTTCATCCGTGATGTCGAGCAGCGGACCGTAATAGGGATTCACCGCGGCGTTGCAGACCAAGATGTCGATCTTGCCGTAGTGCTTGATCGTGCCCGAGACCAGCCCTTCGACCTCGTTGCGGCGCGCGATGTTGCAGGGGATGACGAGCGCATCGCCGCCGGCCTTCTTGATGCCGTCGGCGACCTCCTGGCAGGCGTCCGCCTTGCGCGAGGAGATCACGACCTTGGCGCCGAGTTTTGCCAACAGCTCCGCCGAGGAGCGGCCGATGCCGCGGCTCGAGCCGGTGACGACCGCGACCTGGCCGGTGAGATCGAACGGGGTGTTTTTCATTGTTGTTTCCTCCCGGATGGGCCGTCATTCCGGGGCGCGACGCAGTCGCGAACCCGGAATCCATCAGGCCGCATCATTGGTGGTGAAATGGATTCCGGGCTCGCCGCTTCGCGGCGCCCCGGAATGACGAGTTACGCCAGCAGCCCGCCGCCCTCGCTGACGCGACGGAGGTGGTAGTCGGTGTCGCCGAGCGTGTTCTCGATCATGGTCAGCCGCTTGAAGTAGTGGCCGATCTTGGCTTCCATGGTCATGCCGATGCCGCCATGAAGCTGGATCGACTGCTGGCCGACGAACTTCAGGGATTTGCCGACCTGCACCTTGGCGGCCGCGACCGCGGACGAACGCTCCTTGGCATCGGTGAAGTCCGACGCCATGGTCGCGAACATCGACATGCTGCGGGCCTGCTCCAGCGCCACGAACATGTCGGCGGCACGGTGCTGCAGGCTCTGGAACGAGCCGATCGCAACGCCGAACTGCTTGCGGGTCTTGATGTACTCGACGGTCTCCTTCAGCGACTCGTCCATCGCGCCGACGGCTTCCGCGCACAGCGCAATGCGGGCTTCGTCCGCCACGCGCTCGATCAGCGGCAGGCCGTTCTCGGGATCGCCGATCGCAGCATCCGCACCGACCTCGACATTGGTGAACGTGATGTCGGCCGCGTGCAGGCCGTCCTGGGTCGGATAGCCCTTCCTGGTGACGCCCTTGGCGTCCGCCGGCACCAGGAACACGCCGATGCCGGTCTTGTCGCGCTGGCCGCCCTTGGTACGCGCGGTCACGATCAAGGTGTCGGCGTTCTCGCCGTTCAGCACGACGAACTTCTCGCCGTCGATCACCCAACCGTCGCCCTTCTTCTTCGCCGTGGTCACGACGTCGAACAGGTCGTAGCGCGAGTTCTTCTCGAGCTGGGCGAAGCCGAAGGTCTTGCTGCCGTCGATGATGCCGGGAATGTACCTGGCCTTCTGCTCGGCCGAGCCGCCATGGCGCAGGAAGCCGCCGGCGACCACGACGGTGGCGAGATAGGGCTCGACCACCAGTGACTTGCCGAGCGCTTCCATGACGATCATGGTCTCGACCGCGCCAGCGCCGAAGCCGCCGTCGGTCTCCGCGAAGGGCAGACCAAGCAGGCCCTGCTCGGCGAGCTTGCCCCAGAGCGCTTTGCTCCAGCCGCCCTTCTCCTTCATGTACTTCTTGCGCGCATCGAAGTCGTAGGCATCCGCCAGCAACCCGTCGACGCTTTCCTTGAGAAGCCGCTGCTCCTCGGACAGATCAAAATCCATGTTCGTTTCCTTAAACTGAAAGTCGTTACCGAAACCGGGACCTCTTCACCTCGCCCCGCTTGCGGGGAGAGGTCGGATCGCGAAGCGATCCGGGTAAGGGGGTATAGGTCTCTCGGCAATCATTGCTCGGAGAGATGCCCCTCACCCCAACCCTCTCCCCGCGAAGAGCGGGGAGAGGGGGAGGATCAAAGCCCCAGCACCGCCTTGCTGATGATGTTGCGCTGGATCTCGTTGGAGCCGCCGTAGATCGAAACCTTGCGGTTGTTGAAATAGCTCGGCGCGATCTGCGCGGTCCAATCCATGCTCTCGTTGGAGCCGGCGTCGCCGTGCTCGTCATAGGGCGCGGCGAACGGACCGATGATCTCCATCAGCAGCTCGGTGGTGGTCTGCTGGATCTCCGAGCCCTTGATCTTGAGCACCGAGGACGCCGGATTGGGCTTGCCCTTGCCGTGCTTGCCCTCGTCGGCGACGACGCGGAGCTGGGTCAGCTCGAGCGCCTTCAGCTCGATCTCGCAGGCCGTCAGCTTCTCGCGGAACGCCGGATCCTCGATGACAGGACGGCCGCCGGACTCGACCTTGGAGGCCAGCGCGCGGATGCGGCGCAGCCGCTCCTTCGACACGCCGACCCGGGCAATGCCGGTGCGCTCATTGCCGAGCAGGAATTTGGCGTAATCCCAGCCCTTGTTCTCCTCGCCGATCAGGTTCTCGTAGGGCACCTCGACGTCGTCGAAGAACACCTCGTTGACCTCATGGCCGCCGTCGATGGTCTGGATCGGACGCACGGTGACGCCCTTCGACTTCATGCTGAACACGATGAAGGAGATGCCCATCTGCTTCTTCGCCGCCGGATCGGTGCGGCAGAGGCAGAAGATCATGTCGGCGTGCTGGGCGAGCGTGGTCCAGGTCTTCTGGCCGTTGATGATCCACTTGTCGCCGCGGCGCTCGGCCTTGGTCTTCAGCGAGGCGAGGTCCGAACCCGAACCCGGCTCGGAGAAGCCCTGGCACCACCAGTCGTCGACATTGGCGATGCGCGGCAGATACTTCTTCTTCTGTTCCTCATTGCCGAACGTGTAGATCACAGGGCCGACCATGCTGACGCCGAAGGCGAGCGGCTGCGGCGCCGGATAGGACTGCAGCTCCTCGTTGAAGATGTAATGCTGCACGGTGCTCCAGCCGGTGCCGCCATATTCCTTCGGCCAATGCGTGACGCCCCAGCCCTTCTTGTTGAGGATGCGCCACCAGGTGACCATCTCGTCCTTCGACAGATGGCGGCCTTCCTGCAGCTTGCGCCTTGTCTCCGGCGGCACGTTGTTCTTGAAGAACTCCCGTACCTCCTCGCGAAACGCTATCTCTTCCTTGGTGAAAGCGAGATCCATCGGATCCTCCTATTGAGCGACTGATTTGGCTTGAGATGTCTTCGGCTGCTGCTGGCGCAATTCGTGACGCGACAGCTTGCCGACGGGGGTGCGCGGCAGTTCGTCGACGAACTCGACCGCCGCCGGCAGTTCATGCTTGCCGACCTTGCCGGCGAGGAACGCCCGCAGCTCGTCGATCGAGAACTCTTTCTCGCCGTCACGCAGCTTGATGAAGGCCTTGGCGGCCTCGCCGCGGTAATCGTCGGGAATGCCGATCACGATCACCTCGTGGACGGCAGGATGGGTGTAGATCGCCTGCTCGATCATCTGCGGATAGACGTTGAAACCGCCGGAGATGATCATGTCCTTCTTGCGGTCGACCAGATAGAAATAACCGTCGGCGTCCATGTAGCCGATATCGCCGGTGAGGAAGCGGTCGCCGACGAAGGCCTCGGCGGTTTCCGCCGGCCTGTTCCAGTAACCCTTGGTGACGTTCGGGCCGCGGATGCGGATTTCACCGACCTCGCCGACCGGCATCACCTTGGTGGAGTCCTCCAGCGATACCACGTCCATCTCGATGCCGGGCAGCATCAACCCGATCGAGCCCGGCTTCTCCGGGCCTTCCTTCGGGTGGCCGGTGCCGGGCGAACAGGTCTCGGTCATGCCCCAGCCGCTCTTCAGCTTCATGCCGACGCGGCGCTCGAAGATCTTGGCGACCTCGACCGGCAGCGGCGCCCCGCCGGAGCCGGCGACCACCAGCGAGGACAGGTCGCGCTTGTCGAGATCGGGCAGCGAGGCGATCGCAATCCACATCGTCGGCACGCCGGGAAACACCGTCGCGCGCTTGACCTCGATGTCGCGCATCACGGCCTCGACGTCGAAGCGCTGATGCAGCGAGATCAGATGGCCGCGCCGGATCGCCGACAGCAGCACCACGGTCAACGCGTAGATGTGAAACAGCGGCAGCACGCAGATCACGCGCTCGACCGCGTTGCGTTCGAGCCGCGCCGGCTTGCCCCAGAGGTCGTAGATCGAGACCGCCGCGGTGAGATTGCCGTGGCTGAGCATGGCCCCCTTCGGCAGGCCGGTGGTGCCGCCGGTATATTGCAGCAGCGCGACGTCCTCGACGTCGACCGCGGGCCATTGTGGCGGCTTGACTGCGCCGTCGATGAACTGCCGGTGGGTGATAACAGCGGGATTGTCGGGCAGCGCGGCTTGCTGTGTGCCGATCTTGCCCCAATGGTCATCCTCGCAAACGATCAGGCGGTCGAGCAGCCCCTTGGCGAGGAATTTCAGCGCGGTCGGCAACAGCGCCGACAGGTTGCTGGTGACCAGCACGCGCGCGCCAGAGTCCGAGAGCTTGTGCGACAACGCGATCTCGCCGTCGAGCGGTGACAGATGCACGACGCGGGCGCCGGCCTTCAGCGCGCCGAAGAAGTTGATCGGGTGATCGGGCGAGTTGCCGAGAAACAGCGCGACCGAGGCGCCTTTGCCGTAACCGGCCCGCATGAACGCGGCGGCCGCGGTCTCGACCAGGGCTTCGAGCTCGCTGTAGCTGATCTGCCGGTCGCGAAATTCGAGCACCGGACGCGCGCCGAACTCGGCGGCGGCCGTCGAGAGCAGATCCGGCAGCGTGCCGCGCGTGATCTCGTCGCTCCACCGCACGCCCTTGGGATAATATCGTTCGCCGGGATAGATCATGGATGCATCAACTGATGTGAGGTGAGCACCGGCTTGTGGGCTCCCCCTCCCCCTTGTGGGGAGGGGTTGGGGAAGAGGGTCACACGGGCAGTCCCGATGCGATCACCCCTCTCCCTAACCCTCTCCCACAAGGGGAGAGGGAACCCAGTCACTGCCGTTGTATCGCCGAACGTGATCACGCCGCCTTCGACGCTGCGGCGAGCGAGGCGAAGGTCTTGCCTTCGTCCGCAAGCTTCCTCAGCAGCGGCGCCGGCTCGAGCGAGGGATCGTTGGTCTCCTTGGCGTAGAAGGCCAGACGATCGGCGATGTGCTTGAGGCCGACGGTGTCGGCCCAGAACATCGGGCCGCCGCGATAGATCGGCCAGCCATAGCCATAGAGCCAGACCACGTCGATATCAGACGGACGCGCCGCGATGCCTTCGGCGAGGATCTTCGCGCCCTCGTTGATCATCGGGTACATCATCCGCTCGAGGATCTCGTCGTCGCTGACGACGCGCTTCTTGCGGCCGAGACGGGCCAGCGTCTCGTCGATCAGCTTCTCGACCTCCGGATCGGGCAGCGCCGCGCGCGAGCCCTGCTCATACTTGTAGTAGCCCTTGCCGGTCTTCTGGCCGAAGCGGCCGGCTTCGCACAGCGCATCCGCGATCTCCGACTTGATGCCGCGGTCCTTGCGCGAGCGCCAGCCGATATCGAGACCGGCGAGATCGCCCATCGCGAACGGGCCCATCGGCATGCCGAACTTGGTGACGACAGCGTCCACCTGCTGCGGCAACGCGCCTTCGAACAGCAGCTTCTCGGCCTGCTTGCCGCGCTGCGCCAGCATGCGGTTGCCGACGAAACCGTCGCAGACGCCGACCACGGCCGGCACCTTTGCGATCTTGCGCGCGATCGAGACGGCGGTGACCAGCGCATCCGGCGCGGTCTTGTCGGCGCGCACGATCTCGCACAGCTTCATGACGTTGGCCGGCGAGAAGAAGTGCATGCCGAGCACGTCCTGCGGACGCTTGGTCGCTTTCGCGATCTCGTCGATGTTGAGGTAGGAGGTGTTGGACGCCAGCACCGCGCCCGGCTTGGCGGACTGATCGAGCTTGCCGAACACTTCCTTCTTGACCGCCATGGTCTCGAACACCGCCTCGATGACGAGATCGGCGTCGCCGACGTTCTCGATCCCGACGACGCCGTTGATCAGCGCCATGCGCTTGGCGGGCGCGTCCGCCGGGATGCCACCGCGCGCGGCGGTCGCCTCGTAGTTCTTCTGCATGATGCCCATGCCGCGCTTGAGCTGCTCCTCGCCGGTCTCGATCAGGGTGACCGGGATGCCGGCATTGGCGAACGACATCGCGATGCCGCCGCCCATGGTGCCGGCGCCGAGGATAGCGACGCGCGCCACGTTGCGGCCTTTGGTGCCCTCGGGGATACCGGAGATCTTGGCGGCTTCACGCTCGGCGAAGAAGGCATAACGCTGCGCCTTCGACTGTTCGCCGTTCATCAGCTTGAGAAAGCCCTCGCGCTCCTTCTTCAGACCCTCCTCGAACGGCAGGTCGATCGCGGCGCCGACGGCATCGGCGGCAGCGAACGGCGCCTCGAGGCCGCGCGACTTCTTGGTCAGCGCAGCGACCGCATTGGTGAAGATCGAACGGTCGGCCTTGGCCGCGGCGAGCTTGCTGTCGTCATCGCGCAGCTTGCGCAGCGGACGTTTCTCGGCGACCACCTTGCGCGCAAACGCCTCACCGCCCGACGCCGGACCTTCGACGATCTCGTCGATCAGGCCGGCCTTCAGCGCCGCATCCGCGCTGATCGGATCACCACCGACGATCATCTTGACCGCGAGCTCGGGGCCGACCGCACGCGGCAGGCGCTGGGTGCCGCCGGCGCCCGGCAGCAGGCCGAGCTTCACCTCGGGCAGGCCGAGCTTGGCGTCCTTGGTGGCGACGCGATAGTGGCAAGCCAGCGCGACCTCGAGACCGCCACCGAGCGCCGTGCCGTGGATCGCGGCAACGATCGGCTTCGGCGAACTCTCCATCAGGCTCAGTACCTCGGCCAGGCCGGGCGGCTTCGGTGGCTTGCCGAATTCGGTGATATCGGCGCCGGCGATGAAGGTGCGGCCGGCGCAGGTCAGCACGATGCCCTGGACCTGCGCATCGTCGATCGCGCTCTTGATGCATTCGAATATCCCGCCGCGCACCGCCGCGCTCAGCGCATTCACCGGCGGACTGTTAACCGTGACGACGGCAATGTTGTCATGACGTTCGAGCTTGACGACTTCACTCACCGGGACTCTCCCTGGATGCTTGTTCTTGAACTTGTGTTGAGTAGCTGCATGACTTGCGTCGAGCCGCTGCGATCAGACCAATTTCGCACTGCGAAATTTAATTCCACATCTTGACACGGAGGGTTATTTTGAAGCACGAGCCTTGTCAACGAGCATGACAGGGGCAGGCAAGGATAGGGATGAAGCGCGCCAGCAAGAAAGCAGCGACCGATCGCAATTTCGTCGTCGCGCTTTCCCGCGGACTGGATGTCCTGCGCGCATTTCAACCCAATGACGGGCTGCTCGGCAATCAGGAGATTGCCGCCCGCACCAAGTTACCGAAGCCAACCATTTCCCGGCTGACCTACACCCTGACCAAGCTGGGATACCTTACGCCGGTACCGAAATTCGAGAAGTATCAGCTCGCGCCGTCGGCAATGGCGCTCGGCTATGCCGCGCTCGCCAATCTCGGCGTTCGGCATTTGTCCGAGCCCTATCGAGAAGAAGTGATGCGCGCGACCGGCGGCGCGGTCGCTGTCGGCGGCCGCGACCGCCACAGCATGATCTATTTCGGGCAGAGCAGGAACGGCCTGGCGCTCGGCGTGCAACTCGACGTCGGCTCGCGGGTGCCGATCGCAACCACCGCGATGGGACGTGCCTATATTTGGGCATTGCCACCTGACGAGCGTGCGGCATTATTGCGCGAGCTGCGGGATCACTATGGCAGTCGCTGGGCCAAGATGCGTGACGGCATCGAGCGCTCGGGTGAGACAGTCGCAAAACACGGCTTCACACTGTCCACCGGCGACTGGCAGAACGACGTCGCCGCAGCCGGCGTTGCGTTGAAATTGAACGACGGAACCGGTCCTTACGCGTTCAATTGCGGCGCGCCGGCATTCCGCTTCACGGAAGACAGATTGCTCAACGACATTGGACCTCGTCTTGTCGCGATGGTAAGGAACATCGAGCAGGCGCTCGGTGGAATGGCGCCGCAATCCAAAAAAGAAGAACGCAAAAAGACCAGAGTAGGAGGGAAAGTTGCACGTTTGGCCGAGGGGATCAGATAGCCTCCATCGCGTCCGGCGAAATCCATCGCAGGGCCGCTCGCACCGCGCAGAGATGGCGGGCGAGACGAGATGACGCAGGCACAGCTCGCGCAGGGGAATGATCCTCTGCTTGCGGTTCGCGACGTCAGCGTCGTGTTCGGCGGCATCATCGCATTGAATGGCGTGTCGTTCGACATGCGCCATGGGCAGATCCTCGGCCTGATCGGACCGAACGGCGCCGGCAAGACGACGCTGTTCAACTGCCTGTCGCGGCTCTATCAGCCGTCATCCGGCGACATCCTGATGGAAGGCAAAAGCATTCTGTCGCGGCCGCCGCACCGGATCGCGGAGATCGGCATCGGCCGCACCTTCCAGAACGTCGCATTGTTTCCCAATCTGTCCGTGATCGACAACGTGCGCGTCGGCGCCCATGCCCGCACCTCGAGCGACATCGTCAGCGACTCACTGCGTCTCGCCTGGGTTCGCCGCGGCGAGAGCGACATGAACAAGAAGGTGCACGACATCCTCGGCTATCTCGATCTCGAGGACGTCGCCCACACCGTGGTCTCGGGACTTCCCTTCGGCACCCAGAAGCGCGTCGAACTGGCGCGCGCTTTGGCCGCAGATCCGAAGATCCTGCTGCTCGACGAGCCGGCCGGCGGCCTCAATCACGAGGAAGTCTACGTGCTCGGCGATTTGATCCGCAAAATCCGCGATGACCGTAAAATTACGGTGTTGCTGGTCGAACATCACATGGGTCTCGTGATGTCGATCGCCGACCACGTCGTCGCGCTCAATTTCGGCCGCAAGCTGGCCGAAGGCACGCCGGCCCAGGTCCAGGCCGACCCCGACGTCATCAAGGCCTATCTGGGGAGCAAGGACCAATGACAGCGATGCTCAACGTCAAGGACCTGCGCGCCTATTACGGCCAGGTCCAGGCCCTGCACGGCCTCTCCTTCTCGCTCAACGAGGGTTCACTGACCACCCTGCTCGGCGCCAACGGCGCCGGCAAGACCACCACGCTGCGGGCGATCTGCAACATGGTGCGATCGACCGGCGCGATCGAGTTCGAGGGCAAGCCGATCGGCACCCGTTCCACCGAGAACGTGGTCCGCCTCGGCATCGCCCATGTGCCGCAGGGCCGCGGCACCTTCACCAACATGACGGTGGAGGAAAACCTGCAGCTCGGGGCCATCAGCCGCTCCGACACCAAGGCGATCGGCTCCGACATCGAGCGGATGTACGAACATTTCCCGGTGCTGAAGCAGCGCTACACCCAGCAGGCCGGCACGCTGTCGGGCGGCGAGCAGCAGATGCTTGCGGTGGCGCGCGCGCTGATGCTGCGGCCGCGCCTGATGCTGCTCGACGAGCCGTCGTTCGGCCTCGCGCCGCTGATCGTGCGCGACCTGTTCCGCATCCTCGGCAAGATCAATCGCGAGGAAAAGGTGACCATCCTGGTGGTCGAGCAGAACGCGCAGCTCGCACTCGAGCTCGCCGACCAGGCCTATGTGATCGAAACCGGACGGATCGTGATGTCGGGCAATGCCAAGGACATCGCGAACAACGAAGACGTCCGCAAATCCTATCTCGGCTACTGAGGGAGCTGGCACAATGGAGCTTTTTGCCAACCAGGTCCTGGCCGGCATCGCCACGGGCGCGATCTACGCCTGCATGGCGCTCGCGGTCGTGATGATCTACCAGGCCATCGACCATCTGAATTTCGCCCAGGGCGAAATGGCGATGTTCTCGACCTTCGTGTCCTGGCAGCTGATGCAGTGGGGCGTGCCATATTGGGGCGCCTTCGTGCTCACCGTCGCCTTTTCGTTCGCCGCCGGCATCGTCATCGAGCGGCTGCTGTTCAAGCCGCTGGCCAAGGCCCCGATCCTGACCAACGTCGCCGGCTTCATCGCGCTGTATGCGATCATCAACTCGGTCGCCGGCCTGATCTGGGACTTCACCATCAAGCAGTATCCGACGCCGTTCGGCTCCTCGCCGTTCCTCGGCAGCCAGCTGATCTCGACCCACCAGGCCGGCATGATCGGCATCACCCTCTTGATGCTGCTCCTGCTGTTCTTCTTCTTCCGCTTCACCCGGGTCGGCCTTGCGATGCGGGCGGCCGCCTCGCTGCCTGAATCGGCCCGGCTGGTCGGCATCAACACCTCCTGGATGATCGCGCTGGGCTGGGGCATGGCGTCCGCGATCGGCTCGATCGCCGGCATGATGATCGCCCCCGTGGTGTTCCTCGAGCCGAACATGATGCTCGGCGTGCTGATCTACGGGTTTGCCGCAGCGGTGCTCGGCGGCCTAAGCTCGCCGTTCGGCGCTGTCATGGGCGGCTTCCTGGTCGGCATCTTCGAGAATCTGGTCGGCACCTACATCCCCGGTGTCGGCAATGAACTGAAACTTCCGATCGCGCTTGCGCTGATCATCGTCGTCCTGGTCGTTAAACCGGCAGGCCTGTTCGGCCGCGCCATCGTCAAGCGAGTTTGATCATGAGCGCCGCTGAAGAAATCGTCACAGAAGCCGCCGCCGTCGAGGCCGTGCCGAAGCGCGCGATGACGCTGGGCTACGGCACCTCGCTCGTCGTGCTTGCCGCGCTGATCCTGATCCCGCTGTTCGTGAAGAACTTCATCATCTTCCAGATGACGATGCTTCTGATCTACGCGCTTGCGGTGATGGCGCTCAACATCCTGACCGGTGGAAGCGGCCAGTTCTCGCTCGGCCAGAGCGCGTTCTACGCCGTCGGCGCCTATACGTCGGCGATCCTGATGGAGCATGCGGGCATGAACTATGCCCTGACACTGCCGATCGCCGGCATCGTCTGCTTCGCCTTCGGCTTCCTGTTCGGCCAGCCGGCGCTGCGGCTATCGGGCGTTTACCTGGCGCTCGCGACCTTCGCGCTCGCCACCGCAATGCCGCAGCTGCTCAAGCTCGGCTATTTCGAGCACTGGACCGGCGGCGTGCAGGGCCTCGTCGTCACCAAGCCGGATGCGCCGTTCGGGCTGCCGCTGTCGCAGGACATGTGGCTCTACTACTTCACCCTGGCGGTCTCGATCGCGATCTACGTCGCCTCGGTGAACCTGCTGCGCTCGCGCTCCGGCCGAGCCTTCATGGCGATCCGCGACAACGAGATCGCGGCTTCGGCGATGGGCGTCGACGTCGCGCTGTACAAGACCCTGGCGTTCGGCGTCTCGGCCGGCATCACCGGCGTTGCCGGCGGTCTCGGCGCCATCGCGGTGCAGTTCGTGGCGCCCGACGGCTACACCATCCAGCTCGCGATCTCGCTGTTCCTCGGCATGGTGGTCGGCGGCGTCGGCTGGCTGCCCGGCTCGATCGTCGGCTCGGCCTTCATCATCTTCGTGCCGAACATCGCCGAAGGCATCTCGAAGGGCCTTTCCGGCGCGGTGTTCGGCGTGTTGCTGTTCCTCGTCATCTTCCTCGTGCCGCACGGCGCCAGGCAGGTTGCGATCGTTGCCCAGCAACTGGCCGCAAAGCTCAAGAAGAACTAAGAATCTTTAGGACCAGACCAGGAGACATTATGCTTTCTACCGTTCGGATCGCCGCGATTTCCGCGGCGATCGTCGCCGCGACGTCTACCGCGGCATTCGCCCAGAAGAAATACGACACCGGCGCAAGCGATACCGAGATCAAGATCGGCAACATCATCCCCTATTCGGGACCAGCCTCCGCCTACGGCGTGATCGGCAAGACCGAAGAAGCCTATTTCAAGATGATCAACGACCAGGGCGGCATCAACGGCCGCAAGGTCAACTTCGTCACCTATGACGACGCCTACTCGCCGCCGAAAGCGGTCGAGCAGGTGCGCAAGCTGGTCGAGAGCGACGAAGTGCTGCTGGTCTTCAACCCGCTCGGCACGCCGTCCAACACGGCGATCCAGAAATACCTGAATTCCAAGAAGATCCCGCAGCTGTTCGTCGCCACCGGCGCAACCAAGTGGAACGACCCGAAGAACTTCCCGTGGACCATGGGCTGGCAGCCGAGCTACCAGAGCGAAGCGCAGATCTATGCCAAATGGCTGATGAAGGAGAAGCCCGACGCCAAGGTCGCGATCCTCTATCAGAACGACGATTTCGGCAAAGACTACCTCAAGGGCACCAAGGACGGCTTCGGCGCCAAGGCGGCCTCCAGCATCATCATGGAGGAGAGCTACGAGATTTCCGAGCCGTCGATCGACAGCCATATCGTCAAGATCAAGGCCGCTAATCCGGACGTGCTGCTGATCTACACCACGCCGAAATTCGGCGCCCAGACTATCAAGAAGACCGCCGAGCTCGGCTGGAAGCCGCTGCAGATCATCACCAACGTGTCGGCCTCGGTCGGCAGCGTGATGCAGCCGGCCGGCTTCGACAACGCCCAGGGCGTGCTGTCGGCAGCCTACGCCAAGGACGGCGCCGATCCGCAATGGGCCAGCGATCCCGGCATGAAGAAATGGTCAGCCTTCCTCGACAAGTACATGCCGGGTGCCGATCGGACCGATGGCGGTTACGTCTACGGCTATGGCGCCGCGCAGACGCTTGCCAAGGTGCTGGAAATGTGCGGCGACGACCTCACCCGCGCCAACGTCATGAAGCAGGCGGCAAGCCTGAAGGACTTTACGCCGGACACCTTGCTGCCCGGCGTCAAGATCAACACCTCGGCTACCGACTTCGCCCCGATCGCCCAGTTGCAGATGCAGCGCTTCAAGGGTCAGAAGTGGGAACTGTTCGGTGACATCATTTCCGGCGACGTCCCCTCCGAGTGAGGTTGCACTGCGGGAATAAAACAACGGCCTCCGCGATCGCCGTCGCGGGGGCTTTTTGTTGACGCCCCGCGCCGATGGTATTGAATACTGCAAACCAAGAACTCGAGGTGGGGAAACCATGACTGCCGCACGTCCGTCCCTGACGGCGCTGTTGTCCGCATTCGCTCTGATCCTGACGAGCTGCAATGTCGCGCTGGCGCAGAAGCGCTACGACACCGGGGCCAGCGACACCGAGATCAAGATCGGCAACGTCGTGCCCTACAGCGGCCCCGCATCCGCCTACGGCACGATCGCCAAGACCGAGGCGGCCTACTTCAAGATGATCAACGCGGCCGGCGGCATCCACGGCCGCAAGATCACGTTCATCTCCTATGACGACGGCTACTCACCGGCAAAGACGGTCGAACAGACGCGCAAGCTGGTCGAGGACGACGGGGTGCTGCTGGTGTTCGGCTCGGTCGGCACCGGCAGCAACGCGGCGATCCGGAAATACATGAACGAGAAACAGGTGCCGCAGCTGTTCATCGCCTCCGGCGCCTCCAAGTTCAACGACCCCAGGAACTATCCGTGGACCATGGGCTGGCAGCCGTCCTACCAGGACGAGGCGCGGGTCTACGCAAAATACATCATGAAGCACAAGCCCGACGCCAAGGTCGCGGTGCTCTACCAGAATGACGATTTCGGCAAGGACTACCTCAAGGGCCTGAAGGACGCGTTCGGCGACAAGACCTCGATGATCGTCGCCGAAGAAGCTTACGAGACGTCGGAGCCCACGATCGACAGCCATATCGTCAAGCTGAAGGCGGCCGGCGCCGACACATTCGTCAGCATCACGTCACCGAAATTCGCGGCGCAGGCCATCAAGAAGGCCGCCGAAATCGCCTGGACACCGTTGCAGATCGTCGCCAACGTCTCCGCCTCGGTCGGCGGCGTGATGCAGCCGGCCGGCTTCGAGAATTCGCAGGGCATCCTGTCGGCGTCCTATCTCAAGGACGGCGCCGATCCGCAATGGGACAAGGACCCCGGCATGGAGACATTCCTTGCCTTCCTCAAGAAGGATTACCCCGAGGCCAACAAGCTCGACGGCGCCACCTCGTTCGGCTACGCAGCCGCACAGACCATGGCGCAGGTGCTGGAGATGTGCGGCGACGACCTTACCCGCGCCAACATCATGAAGCAGGCCGCGAGCCTGAAGGATTATGTCCCGGGCACGCTGCTGCCGGGCATCAGCATCAACACCTCGGCCACCGACTTCGCGCCGATCAAGCAGTTGCAGCTGATGCGCTTCAAGGGCGAGAAGTGGGAGCTGTTCGGCGACATCATCTCGAGCGGGCTCAGCAACTAGGGCGACCCACGAACTCCACGCAAACGCTTCGCGTGTGTTGCGAGGCGATTCCGCGGCGCTGATTTTCCTCGCAACGCTTTCGACTAAATGACGCCCTCCGCGGCAGCGCCGCGGGAGGCTTCCTGTTGCTGCCACCAGACGAAAGGTATTCAATGCCGGAAGGAGCCGCAAAGTGCTCCCACTCCAAAAATCGTGACACATTCACCGTGATCCAAGGGAGATCAAAATGCCTGCTATCCATTTGCGGTTGGGGGCCTTTTCGGCTGCCCTCGCATTGCTCGCGGCGGCCACGACCCCCTCCGTCGCGCAGAAGAGATACGACATCGGTGCCTCCGACAGCGAAATCAAGATCGGCAACATCATGCCCTACAGCGGGGCGGCTTCGGCCTATGGCGTGATCGGCAAGACCGAGGCGGCCTATTTCCGCAAAATCAACGCCGAGGGCGGCATCAACGGCCGCAAGATCACCTTCATCAGCTACGACGACGCCTATACGCCGCCGAAGACCGTCGAGCAGGCGCGCAAGCTCGTCGAGAGCGACGAGGTGCTGCTGATCTTCAATTCGCTCGGCACGCCGCCGAACTCGGCGATCCAGAAATACATGAACCAGAAGAAGGTGCCGCAACTGTTCGTCGCCACCGGCGCCACCAAGTGGAACGACCCGCGCGAATTCCCCTGGACGATGGGCTGGCAGCCCAACTACCAGAGCGAGTCGGTCATCTATGCGAAGTACATCCTGAAGAACAAGCCCGACGCCAAGATCGCGGTGCTCTACCAGAACGACGATTACGGCAAGGATTATCTGAAAGGATTCAAGGACGGGCTCGGCAGCAAGGCTGCGTCCATGATCGTCGCCGAAGACAGCTACGAGGTGACGGAGCCGACCATCGACTCTCACATCGTCAGGCTCAAGGCTTCCGGCGCCGACGTGTTCTTCAACATCACGACGCCGAAGTTCGCGGCGCAGGCGATCAAGAAGAACGCCGAGCTCAACTGGCATCCGCTGCATTTCCTCAACAACGTCTCCGGATCGATCGGCAGTGTGATCAAGCCCGCGGGCTTCGAGAACGCCCAGGACATTATCTCGTCGCAGTATTTCAAGGACCCGACCGACCCGCAGTGGAAGACCGACAAGGCAATGATCGCCTGGAATGAGTTCCTCGATAAATACTATCCGGAAGCGAACCGCGCCGATGCCTCCGTGATGTACGCCTACATCGTCTCGCAGGGCCTGGTGCATGTGCTCAAGGCGTGCGGCGACGACCTGACCCGCGAGAACGTCATGAAGCAGGCGGCCAGCATCCGCGATTACGAACCCGGCGGCCTGTTGCCGGGTGTCAAGGTCAATACCTCCGCTACCGATTTCGCGCCGCTCTCGCAACTGCAACTGATCCGCTTCAAGGGCCAGACCTGGGAGCGCTTTGGCGAGATTTTGAGCGGCGACGTCGGGGGCTGACCCGGAATTGTCGACTAAAGACCAGAGCCCCTGCGGCGTTGTCGCAGGGGCTTTTCATTGAGACGACCCGGCCAAGATGGTAATTTCACCTGATAACAACAGAGCCCTCGAAACAGGGGGCCGCGACACATTCGTCTGACAACAGGGAGAGAGACATAGATGTCCGCTACCACAAGACTTGCGGTCCTCGGGGCCGCGCTCGCGCTCGTCGCGACATCCAGCAGCGCTGCGCTTGCCCAGAAGAAATACGACACCGGCGCCAGCGACACCGAGATCAAGATCGGCAACATCATGCCCTACAGCGGCCCCGCCTCCGCCTACGGCATCATCGGCCGCACCGAGGCTGCCTATTTCAAGAAGATCAACGACGCCGGCGGCATCAACGGCCGCAAGATCAATTTCATCTCCTACGATGACGCCTACTCGCCGCCGAAGGCCGTCGAGCAGGCCCGCAAGCTGGTCGAAAGCGACGAGGTGCTGCTGATCTTCAATTCGCTCGGCACGCCATCGAACTCGGCTATCCAGAAATACATGAACTCCAAGAAGGTGCCGCAGCTGTTCGTCGCCACCGGCGCCACCAAGTGGAACGATCCGAAGGACTTTCCCTGGACCATGGGCTGGCAGCCCAACTACCAGAGCGAGACCCAGATCTACGCCAAGTACATCCTGAAGAACATGCCGAACGCCAAGATTGCCGTGCTCTACCAGAACGACGATTACGGCAAGGACTATCTGAAGGGTCTGAAGGACGGCCTCGGCCAGAAGGCCGCCAGCATGATCGTCGCCGAGGAGAGCTTCGAGACCTCTGAGCCGACCATCGACAGCCACATCGTCAAGCTGAAGGCCAGCAACGCCGACGTCTTCGTCGATATCGCGACGCCAAAATTCGCGGCGCAGGCGATCAAGAAGGTTTCTGAGGTGGGCTGGAAGCCCACGCACTTCCTCAACAACGTGTCGGCCTCGGTCGGCAGCGTGATCAGGCCGGCCGGCTACGACAACGCGCAGGGCATCATCTCGGCCGCCTATCTGAAGGACGCCTCCGACAAGCAGTGGGACAATGATCCCGGCATGAAGGAATTCTACGCCTTCATGGCCAAGGACTTCCCCGAAGGCGACAAGCTCGACGGCGGCACGGTGACCGGCTACGGCGTGGCGCAGACCCTGGTTCAGGTGCTCAAGCAGTGCGGCGACAACCTCACGCGCGAGAACATCATGAAGCAGGCGGCAAACCTGCACGACTTCCGCACCGAAGTGCTGCTGCCCGGTATCAAGATCAACACCGCCGCGAACGACTTCGCTCCGATCAGCCAGTTGCAGCTGATGAAGTTCAAGGGCGAGAAATGGGAACTGTTCGGCGACGTGATCAGCGCCGACGTCGGCGGCTGATCTCCCGCCAATATCCGACTGGCATTGGCCCCCTGCGATACCGTCGCAGGGGCTTTCACTCGCCATGGGCCGGCTAGAGCATTTCGGTTCTGATTGAGTCAGAACCGAAGCTCCAGATTCGAGTCTTGACGCGTTTTCTTCGCGCGAACCGGTGTCCACTTCGCTCGAAAACGCTCTGGCCCCGGCGATGCCTGCTTACACTTTGCCCGGCAATGCGCTAGGAGAACCGGCAAGAACCGAAGAGAACCCGGCCCTTCCGCGCCGGCAACAACAAGGAGATTTCGGGAAATGCCGATGCCGATCCGCCACCGTGTCGCAACCGCCCTGCTCGGCTTCGCCGTCGCCGCCATGACCGGCCATGCCGCATGGGCGCAGAAGAAATACGACACCGGTGCGACCGATACCGAGATCAAGATCGGCAACATCGTGCCCTATAGCGGCCCGGCGTCGGCCTATGGCGTGGTCGGCAAGGCGATGGCTGCGGTGTTCAAGAAGGTCAACGACGACGGCGGCATTAACGGCCGCAAGATCAATTTCATCTCCTATGACGATGCTTATTCCCCGCCGAAGGCGGTCGAGCAGGCACGCAAGCTGGTCGAGAGCGACGAGGTGCTGTTCCTGTTCGGCACGCTCGGCACCGCCTCCAACACCGCGATCCAGAAATATCTCAACGCCAAGAAGGTGCCGCAGCTGTTCGTTGCCACCGGCGCGACCAAGTGGAACGATCCGAAGGCGTTCCCATGGACCATGGGCTGGCTGCCGAGCTACCAGAGCGAGTCGCGAATCTACGCGAAATATCTGCTCAAGGAGAAGCCTGCCGCAAAGGTCGCGGTGCTCTATCAGAACGACGACATGGGCAAGGACTATCTGAAGGGCCTGGAAGACGGCTTCGCCAGCGATCCCGCACGGGTCGTCGCCAAGGAGAGCTACGAGGTTGCCGAGCCTACCATCGATTCCCATGTGGTGCGGCTGAAATCATCGAACCCCGACGTCATCATCTTCTTCACCACGCCGAAATTCGGCGCCCAGGCGATCAAGAAGCTCGGCGAGATGAACTGGAAGCCGGTGACCATCGTCTCCAACGTCTCGGCCTCCACCGCGACGGTGATGCGCCCCGCGGGCCTCGACAACGCCCAGGGCGTGATCTCGGCGGCCTACGCCAAGGACGCCAGCGATCCGCAGTGGAAGGACGACGCCGGCATGAAGGCGTTCGACGAACTGCTGGCCAAATACATGCCCGACACCAACCGCGTCGATGCCTCGGCGATGACCGGCTACAACTGGCGACCACCATGGTCGAGGTGCTGCGCCGCTGCGGCGACGACCTCACCCGCGCCAATGTGATGAAGCAGGCGGCGAGCCTGAAGCAGTTTGCGCAGGGCGGCCTGCTGCCCGGCGTGACGCTGACCACGGGGCCGACCGACTTCCAGCCGATCGAGCAATTGCAGCTGATGCAGTTCAAGGGCGAGCGCTGGCAATTGTTCGGCGACGTCATCAGCGGCGAAATCGGCGGAAACTGATCGGGTAACGAAAGCACAGCCATGACCGACCGTCGTCCTCTCCTGCGTTCGATCTTCGATGCCGCGGTGGCGGCTGCGCATCCCGATGTCGTGCTGGCATCGCGGCTGCGGCCGGCACCGAAGGGACGCGTGATCTGCCTCGCCGCCGGCAAGGGCGCCGGCGCCATGGCCGCGGCGGCGGAACGGCACTATCTCGACACGCTCGGGCTCGAACCGTCGCGGCTGGTCGGCATCGCCACCACCCGCCACGGCCATGGCGTGCCGACCCGCCGCATCAGGGTGGTCGAGGCCGGCCATCCGGTGCCCGATGAAGCCGGCCTGCGCGCGGCCGACGATACGCTGCGGCTCGCGGCAGAAGCCACGCCTGACGATCTCCTGCTGGTGCTATTGACCGGCGGCGGCTCGGCGAACTGGATCGCGCCCGTCGAGGGCGTCAGCTTTGCCCAGAAGCAGCAGGTCAACCGCACGCTGCTGCGCTCCGGCGCGCCGATCGGCGAAATGAACATCGTCCGCAAGCATCTGTCGCGCATCAAGGGAGGACGGCTGGCACGCGCCGGCCAGCACGCCGCCGAGGTCGTCACGCTGGCGATATCAGACGTGCCGCATGACGACCCCTCCGCGATCGCATCGGGGCCGACCGTGCCGGATCCGACCACCCTGGCGGATGCCCGTGCGCTGGTCGCCAAATACAATCTCTCCGTCGACGACGCAGTCCGCCGCGCGCTCGACGATCCCAGGAACGAGAGCTGCAAGCCGGGCGATCCCGCCTTTGCGCGCGCGACGTTCGAGCTGCTGGCCAAGCCGAAAGCCTCGATCGACGCTGCGGTGAAGGTCGCGCAGGACGCCGGCTACGAGACCATCGCGCTCGGCGCCGATCTCGAGGGCGAGGCGCGCGACGTCGCAGCCGGGCACGCGCGGCTCGCATTGAAGGCACGCAGCGAGGGCAAGCGCGTCGCGATCATCTCCGGCGGCGAGCTCACGGTGACGGTGCGCGGCAACGGCCGTGGCGGCCCCAACCAGGAATACGCGCTGGCGCTGGCCGACCTGCTCAAGGACACGCCAAATGTCGCAGCGCTGGCCGCCGACACCGATGGCGCCGATGGCGGCGCCGGCAGCGCCACCGACCCCGCCGGGGCCGCGATCGATCATGCGACCTTCGCGAAGATGAAGTCGCTCGGCCTCGACCCCAAGGCCTATCTCGAGAACAACGATGCCACCGGGTTCTTCGCGCAGACCGGGGACTTGCTGCAGACCGGGCCGACGCTGACCAACGTCAACGATGTCAGGGTGATTTTGGTGGATTGAGACTCACCGCTCTCTCCCCGTCATTGCGAAAGCGATAGCGACGAAGCAATCCATCGTTCCGTGCATGCTGCACGATAGATTGCTTTGCTACGCTCGCAATGACGGCAGAGGCGCCGCCGGCCTCAAAACTCCTGCGCGAGCTTCGCCAGCATCTCAAGCAGCGCGGCGTGGTTGGCCGGGCCGAGCACCTCGATCAACCGCGCCTCGTGCTTGTTGGCGACCAGCTTCTTGGCGCGCGCCAGCACGGCGCGGCCCCTGTCGGTCAGGACCAGGATGTGGGAGCGGCGGTCGTTGGTGGAGCGCATCCGCGCGCAAAGGTCGCGGCTCTCCAGCGCGTCGAGCATGGCGACGAAATTCGGCCTGAGGATGCCGAGCGTGTTGGCGATCTCGGTCTGGTTGCGGCCCGGATTCTTGTCGAGCAGCAGCAGCACCGAGAACTGCGCCGGCGTCAGCTGCAGCGGCGCGACGCAGCGCAGGAAGTCCTCAAACACCTTGAGCTGCGCGCGCTTCAGCGAATAGCCGAGCAGTCCGGACAGTTCGCCCAGTTGCAGCATGCTGTCGTCCCCGGCAGGATCGACCGGTTCCCGGCGCTGGGCACGCGGCGAACGGACGGCATCGGCGGCGGTCTTGGAAACAGTCATCGCTCCAGGCTCGCAATCCCGGTAAAACCCCGCGGGACGCTCGGGGACCTTGAGATTATATCCAATAATCGTTATGAACTATATCAAATACCGGCGGCTATCAACAGCCGATATCGGCCGACCCGACCGGCACAACCGGCCGCGGCGGTCCGACGCTTGAGGGGGAGCGCTCGGCCTTGAACACGACGATCATGCTGTTCCTGCTGCAGGACGGCATCACCAATGGCGCGATCTACGCACTGCTCGGGCTGGCCCTCGTGCTGGTGTTCGCGGTGACGCGGGTGATCCTGATCCCGCAGGGCGAATTCGTCACCTACGGCGCGCTGAGCTACGCCATGCTGGCGACCGGGCAGGTGCCCGGTACGGTGCGCCTTGCGGTCGCGATGGGCATCGTCGCTTTCGCGCTCGACCTGTTCTTCGCGCGCAAGGCGTTGCATGCCCGACTGGTGATGCGCTCGGTCGGGCTCAACATCGTGTTTCCCTTCGCGCTGCTCGGCCTCGTCTATGCACTGGTCGGTCCCCATACGCCGATCGCCGTCAACATCGCGCTGGCACTCTTGATCGTGGCGGCGATCGGGCTGTTCCTCTACCGCATCGCCTTCCAGCCGATCGCGCACACCTCCGTGCTGGTGCTGCTGATCGCCTCGGTCGGCTGCCATCTGGCGCTGCAGGGCCTGGGCCTGGTGTTCTTCGGCGCCGAAGGCCTGCGCGGCCCGGCGCTGTCGAGCGCCGCGGTGACCGCAGGTCCGCTGCGCTTCACCGGCCAGAGCCTTGCCGTGTACGCCCTGACGATCGGCTTCATCGTGGGGCTGTGGCTCTTCTTCGGCTACACCAAGACCGGCAAGGCGCTGCGCGCCACCGCGGTCAATCGCCTCGGCGCCCGCCTGGTCGGCATCCGCACCACGCTGTCGGGCCAGATCGCATTCCTGCTCGCCTCAGTGATCGGCGCGATTTCCGGCATCCTGATCGTGCCGATCACGACGCTCTATTACGACACCGGCTTCCTGATCGGCCTGAAGGGTTTCATCGCCGCCATCATCGGCGGCCTCGTCAGCTATCCCCTGACCGCGGTCGCCGCCATCCTGGTCGGCATCGTCGAGGCCTTCTCCTCGTTCTACGCGAGCAACTTCAAGGAAGTCATCGTGTTCACGCTGATCCTTCCCGTCTTGGTGCTGCGCTCGCTTGCAGCGCCCCAGGTCGAAGAAGAGAAGGATTGAGCGCGATGACGCAGCGACTTCCTCTCGTCATCTTCGCGCTCGTGTTGGCGGTGATCCCGCTTGTCCCGGGCATCCCGCCGTTCTGGATCGTGCTGCTCGACAATATCGGCCTCGCCGCGCTGGTCGCGATGGGGCTGGTGCTGCTCACCGGCGTCGGCGGCCTCACCTCGTTCGGACAGGCCGCGTTCTGCGGCTTCGGCGCCTACACCACCGCGGTGCTGACCACCGCCTATGGCGTCTCGCCGTGGCTGACGCTGCCGGCGTCGTTATTGGTCAGCGGAATCGCGGCCGTGCTGCTCGGCCTCGTCACGGTGCGGCTGTCGGGCCACTACCTGCCGCTCGGCACGATCGCCTGGGGCATCGGGCTGTTCTATCTGTTCAGCAAGCTGGAATTCCTCGGCCGCAACGACGGCATTTCGGGCATCCCGCCGCTCTCGATCGGCTCGTTCAAGATGCTGAACCCGGATACGATCTATTACGCGATCTGGGTCGCGGTGCTGCTCGCCGCGCTCTTGACCATGAACTTGCTGGATTCCCGCACCGGGCGCGCGATCCGCGCCCTGCGCCGCGGCCATATCGCGGCCGAAGCCTTCGGCGTGCAGACGCCGCGCGCCAAACTCCTGGTGTTCATCTATGCCGCGGTGCTGGCCGGCCTGTCCGGCTGGCTCTACGCGCATTTCCAGCGCGCCGCCAACCCGACGCCGTTCGGCGCGCAGGCCGGCATCGAGTATCTGTTCATCGCAGTGGTCGGCGGTGCCGGTTACGTCTGGGGCGGCGTGCTCGGCGCCGGCATCGTCGTGATCCTGAAAGAGGTGCTGCAGAGCTACCTGCCCTATATCTTCGGCGGCCAGAGCCAGCTCGAGACCATCGTGTTCGGCATCATGCTGGTGCTGCTGTTGCAGCTCGCACCTCAGGGCGTCTGGCCCTGGCTGATGTCGCGGCTGCCGTTCAAGCCGGGACGAAAGACGCCGGACACATCAGTGAGGCTCGAACACCGCGAGCGGGCGCCAGGAACGTCCCAGGTGCTGCTGCACGTCGACAAGGCGCGCAAGCAGTTCGGCGGCGTGCTCGCGGTGAACGACGTCTCGTTCGACGTCAACGCCCGCGAGATCGTCGCGCTGATCGGCCCGAACGGCGCCGGCAAGAGCACGACCTTCAACCTGATCACCGGCGTGCTGGCTGCAACCAGTGGCAAGATCGCGGTGCTCGGCAACGAGGTTGCGAACGCTCCGCCGCAGGAGGTGGTCAAGCTCGGGGTCGCACGCACATTCCAGCACGTCAAGCTGGTGCCCGACATGACCGTGCTCGAGAACGTCGCGATCGGCGCGCATCTGCGCGGCAATTCCGGGGCGATCTCCAGCATGCTGCGGCTCGACCGCACCGACGAGGCGAAGCTGCTGGCGGAAGCCGCGCGGCAGATCGAACGCGTCGGCCTGTCCGACCAGATCGACCAGCTCGCGGGTTCTCTCTCACTCGGCCAGCAGCGCATCGTCGAGATCGCGCGTGCGCTGTGCGTCGATCCGATGCTGCTGTTGCTGGACGAACCGGCCGCCGGCCTGCGCCACATGGAGAAGCAGCGGCTCGCCGCGCTGCTCAGGCAATTGCGCGACGGCGGCATGTCGGTGCTGCTGGTCGAGCACGACATGGGGTTCGTGATGGATCTCGCCGACCGCATCGTGGTGCTGGATTTCGGCACCAAGATCGCCGAAGGCACGCCGGCCGCGATCAAGCGCAACCCTGATGTCATCAAGGCCTATCTCGGAGCCGCCGCATGAGCGCACTGCTGACGGTGACCGACGTCCACATTGCCTACGGCAAGGTCGAGGCCGTGCGCGGCGTCTCGCTCGACGTTGGAGGGAACGAGATCGTCACCATCATCGGCGCCAACGGCGCCGGCAAGACCACGCTGCTCAACGCCATCATGGGCGTGCTGCCGCTGCGCGGCCGCACCACCTTCGCCGGTATCGACATGGCGCCGCTCGACATCGAGGACCGCGTCGCGACCGGCCTCAGCCTGGTGCCCGAGCATCGCGAATTGTTCGGCACCATGAATGTCGAGGACAATCTCGAGCTCGGCGCCTTCCGGATCACCAAGGCGGTCGCGGCGACCTCGCTGGAGCGGGTCTACACGCTGTTTCCGCGGCTCAAGGAGCGCCGCAAGCAGCTCGCCGGCACGCTGTCCGGCGGCGAGCAGCAGATGCTGGCGATGGGCCGCGCGCTGATGGGCGCTCCGAAGCTGCTGATGCTGGACGAGCCGAGCCTCGGCCTCGCCCCGATCATCGTCGCCGACATCTTCCGCATTGTCGGCGAGCTCCGCGCAGCCGGCGTCTCGGTGCTGCTGGTCGAGCAGAACGCCCAGGCGGCGCTGCAGATCGCCGACCGCGCCTATGTGATGGAGCTCGGCGAGTTCGTGCTGTCTGGCCCGGCCCATGAGATAGCCGCCAACAAGGGCGTCGCCGCGAGCTATCTCGGCTTCCAGCACGAGGGCGAAAGCGCGATTTAATATCGCTGACGCGTGTGGCTAGCGAAAAGGCCGGCCCCTCAGCGGGACCGGCTTCCTCGTTTTGCGGATCGCGGCCGGCTTACATCGCCGGGACGTACTTCCCGTCCTTGACCGTCAGCAGGATGCGCGAGCGGTCGTCGAGGCCGTAGCGGTCCTTTTCGGTCCAGTTGTAGACGCCCTGGCTCGCCACGATCTCCTTCTCGGAGATCAACGCCTGGCGGATCGCTTCGCGGAATTCCACCGTGCCGGGCTTGGCAGTCTTCAGCGCCGTCGGGATGATACGCTTCAGCACCTCGAAGGCATCGTAGGAGTGGCCGGCGAACTGGCTGCGGCTGTTGGCGCCGTACTTGGCTTCATAGGCGGCGTTCAGCGTCAGGCCCGGCTTCTTGGTCAGCGCGCTGTCGGGCTGGGTCTCCGGCGACATGATCGGGCCGGCCGACATGATAACGCCTTCCGCCGACGCGCCCGCGATGCGGATGAAGTCCATCGTGGCGGCACCGTGGGTCTGGTAGATCAGGCCCTTGTAGCCGCGCTCGCGCAGCGCGGTCTGCGGCAGCGCCGCCGCAGTACCGGAAGCGCCGATCAGGATGGCGTCGGGATTGGCGGCGACGAGCTTCAGCACCTGGCCCGCGACCGATGTATCCGGACGCGCGAAGCGCTCCTCGTCGGTCATGGTCAGGCCCATCGGCACCGCCTGCGCCTTGAAGTCGTTGACCCAGAGATCGCCGTAGGAATCCGAATAGCCGATATAGCCGACGGTCTTGATGTTGTGCGCCTTCATGTGCTCGTAGAGCACCTTGCCCATGATCGGAATCGACTGCGGCAGGTCGACCGACCATTTCGCGCGGGCGTCGTTGATCGGGAACGGCGCGAGGCCGAAATGCGGGATGCCGGCCTCGTTGGCGACCGTCGACACCGCGATCGTGGTCGGCGTGATGCAGGAGCCCATGATGATGTCGGCCTTGGACTCGGTGACGAAGCGCCGCGTGTTGGTGGTCGCAGCCGTCGGATCGCCGGCGTCGTCGAGCACGATCAACTTCAGCGGCACGCCGCCGATCTCCTTCGGCACGAAATCGAGCGCGTTGCGCTCGGGAATGCCGAGCGCCGCCGCGGGGCCGGTGGTCGAGATCGAGATGCCGATGGTGATTTCATTGGTCTGCGCCAGAGCGGGTGCGCCCGGCAGCGCGATAGCAGCTGCGAGCAACGCTGCGGCGAGAGTGGCCTTCCTCATTCATTCCTCCCTGCGGATATGTTCTTTGGGTTTAAACCAGTTTTGCGGGCCAATTCAGCCCCTTCTTTAGAGCATGATCCGGAAAAGTGGAAACCGGTTTTCCCTCGCGACAAACGCGAGACGCGTTTGCGCCGGGATCATGCTCCGGAAGCCGGGTCATGAGGAGGTCCAAGTCAGCCCTGAATCAGTCAGCCCTTCATCAAGCAGTCGATGACGTCCTGCGGAAATGGCGCCGATTTCAGCCTGGCGGGATCGTCCGGGTGCCGGCCGACCAGCACCCTGGTCTCGAATGCCTCGATCGCCAGCGCCTCGCCCTTGAACACGCGGTGCACCACCTCGAAGCTCGAGCGCTTGATGCTATCGATCCGGCTCTCGATGGTAATCCAGTCGCCATGGGTCGACGGAATGTGGAATTTCGCCCTTGTGTCGACCATGGGAATGCCGACCAGGCCGTATTTGTGGACGAGGTCCTGTTTCGAGCAACCGGCAGCTTCGAACATGATCGAGGTCGAGTCGTCGAACATCGCGAAGTAGCGCGGGTAGTAGACGATGTTGGCGGGGTCGCAATCGCCCCACTGGATCTGCACGTCGCGCCGGTTGACGAACATGGTCTGTCCTCGATTGAACGTGATCGATCCGGAAGAGCTTTTTGCGCTCTTCCGGATCATGCTTCAGCGCGGCGCCATCCGGAGCGCGGCATCGAGCCGCACCACTTCGCCGTTCAGATAGGGATTGTCGATCATGTGCAGCGCCAGCGAGGCGAATTCGTCGGCCTGGCCCAGCCGGCGCGGGAACGGGATCGCGGCCGCGAGCGAATCCTGCGCCTCCTGCGGCAGGCCGGCCAGCAGAGGCGTCATGAACAGGCCGGGCGCGATGGTCAGCACGCGGATGCCGAATTGCGCGAGCTCGCGCGCGATCGGCAGTGTCATCGCGACGATACCGCCCTTGGAGGCCGAATAGGCCGCCTGCCCGATCTGACCGTCATAGGCCGCGACCGAGGCCGTCGAGATCACGACGCCGCGCTCGCCGGTCGCGAGCGGCTCGAGCTTCGCCATGTCGGATGTTGCCAGCCGCAGCATGTTGAAGGAGCCGATCAGATTGACCTTGATCACCTTGTCGAAGTCGGCGAGCGCCATCGGCCCCTCGCGGCCGATCACGCGTTTTGCGACACCGATGCCGGCGCAATTGACCAGCACCCGCGCCGGGCCGTGCGCCTTGGCGGCCGTTGCCACCGCGGCCTCCGCCGCCGCTGCGTCGGCGACGTCGCAGACGAGCGGAATGCCGCCGATCTCGGCGGCGACACTCTCGGCGAGCTTGGCGTTGAGGTCGCAGACCGCGACCTTGGCGCCCTGTGCGGCCAGCCGGCGCGCGGTCGCCGCGCCCAATCCCGATGCGCCGCCGGTGACGATGGCGGCCTGGTCCTTCAACTGCATGGCGTTCTCTCCTTGAATGGTCAGACGAGTTTGATCACCGATGCCGGCGGCACCGGCGCATAGAGTGCTTCGATAATCTCGTTGCGATGCTCCAGCACCGCGCGCTGGTTGATCGAGCCTTTGTCGGTGACCTCGCCGCGATCGATCGACAGCGGCGTGTCGAGCAGGATCGCTCGCGCGATCCGGTTCGACGAACCGGTGGCACTCGCAAACACACGCGCGAAACGCTCGCCGAAGGCGGCACGCACCAATGGATCGTTGGCCGCGGCCGCGATGTCGCCAGCGGCAAGCTGCGGATTGATCAGCCGGCAGCCATCGAGATCGAGGACCACGATCGCCGCGAGCTCGTCGCGGTTGATTCCTGCGATCACGACGTCGCGCACCAGCGGCGCGCAGGTGCCGACGAAGCGCGCCCGCAACGGCCCGACGCTGACCCAGGTGCCGCTGGCCAGCTTGAAATCTTCGGCGATGCGGCCGTCGAAATCGAACCCGGCCTCGAGATCGCCGGCGTTGGCGGGCTTCAGCGCGTCGCCGAACTTGTAAAAACCTTCCTCGTCGAACGCCTTGGCGGTCAGCTCGGGCTGCCGCCAGTAGCCCGGCGTCACGTTCGGCCCCTTGGCGCGCACCTCGAGCTTGCCGTTGTTGGGCACCAGCTTCGCATCATTGCCCGAGACCGGAAGCCCGACATGGCCGGAGCGGCTGGTATCGGGCCGCACCGACATGAAGAACGGTGAGGTCTCGGTAGCTCCGAGCCCGGTCAGCATGGGCACGCGATAGCCCTTCTCCTGCACCGCGAGCGCATCGAGGCTGTTCCAGATGAACGGCGACAGCGCGGCACCCGAGAAGAACATCGCGTGCAGCCGGTGGAAGAATTTCGCCCGCAAGTCTCCATCGTCGCGCAGGTAAGGCAGCAGCGATTCATATCCTTTGGGCACATTGAAATAGACTGTCGGCGAGATCTCGCGCAGGTTTCGCACGGTCTCCTCGATGCCGCCGGGCATCGGCTTGCCCTCGTCGAGATACATCGAGCCGCCGTTATAGAGCGTCAGCCCGACATTGTGATTGCCGCCAAAAGTGTGGTTCCACGGCAGCCAGTCGACGATGACAGGCGGCTCGTCCTTCAGGAACGCCAGCGTTTCGCGCAGCATCACCTGGTTGGCGCAGATCATGCGCTGGGTGTTGATGACGGCCTTGGGATTGCCGGTCGAACCCGACGTCAGCAGGAATTTTGCGATGGTATCTGGACCGATCGCGGCGTGGGCCGCGTCGAGGCGCGGATCCTCCGGCGTCGCCATCAGATCGGCGAGCCGCGTCACGTCGCGGCCGGGCACGGCGCCGCGGCTCGCCGCGATCTCGACATCGGAGCCGACATTGGCGCGCAGCGCGTCGGCGAACTTGTCGGCGTCGTCGACGAAGACGAGGCCCGGCGTCAACAGCTTGATGACGAAGCCGAGCTTGCCGTAGTCGCGCGACACCAGCGAATAGGCCGGCGAGACCGGACAGAACGGAATTCCGGCATAGAGCGCGCCGAGCGCGACCAGCGCGTGATCGATCGAGTTGCCGGACAGGATCACGATCGGCCGCTCAGCCGACAACCCGCGCGCGATCAGCGCGGAGGCGATGCGCCGGGTCGTTTCCAGCAATTGCGCATAGGTGATCCGGCGCCAGCCGCCGCCGGCTGCACGTTCGGCCATGAACACGCGGTTCGGCTCGGCGTTCGCCCAGTGATGCAGGCGATCGGTCAGGCGAACGGGATAATCGGCGAGATTGAGCTTGGGGCGAAGATAGATCGTGCCGTCGTGACGGCGCTCGACGGTGACGTCGGGATTGCCGAACGAGATCGGGCGCAGCGGATACGCATTCCCAGCGGACGCAGACGCAGATATGTCAGCCTTGGCGCTCATGTCGGCTTCACCTTGGCGGTCTTGCGATCCAGAAAGGCGCGGATCCGCTTCTTGGCTTCCTTGTCGCTCTGCGCGACCGTCGCCATCAGCGATTCCATCAAGAGGCCGGTCTGCGGATTGGCTTCGGCGATCATCGGCAGCGCCTGCAGCACGGCGAAATTGGTCAGCGGCGCGTTGGCGGCGACGCGCTCGGCAAGCTCCAGCGCTTTCGGCAGCGCGCCGTCGGTCTCGGTGAGATATTGCGAGAAGCCGTAGGCTGCGCCTTCGGTTGCCGAATAGACCCGGCCGGTCAGCATCATGTCCGCCATCCTGGGCACGCCGATCAGGCGCGGCAGCCGCACCGATCCGCCGCCGCCGACGAAGATGCCGCGCTGGCCCTCGGGTAGCGCGAAATAGGCCGACGGCTCGGCAACCCGGATATGTGCGGCGCAGGCCAGCTCCAGCCCGCCGCCGATCACCGCGCCCTTCAGCGCGGCGATCACGGGCACACGGCAATACTGGATGCGGTCGAACACGCGGTGCCACATCTGGGAATGCACCAGCCCCTCGGTGGCGTCGCGCTCGGTCAGCTCGGAGAGATCGAGGCCGGACGAGAAATGATCGCCGACGCCATGGATGACGACGGCGCCGACCGCGTCGGGAATCGCGGAGAAGCAATCCCGCAGCGCCAGGATGATGCCGTCGTTCAGCGCGTTGCGCTTGGCGGGCCGGTTGAGCCCGACCGTCAGCACGGCCCCTCGCGTCTCGACCCTGAGCAGCGAGGCGTCACCCGCGTCGGCAGCGTTTCCCATGGCGTTATTGTTTCCTGGTTAGAATAGTTATGTTTTATAACGATTAGCGCTGGAGTCAATACTGGTCACGTCGTGCGACGCAGCCTGCCACCCTACCTTGGGGGGTCGGCTCACATGAAGCGAAGCGGAACGGGAGCCGGGGGTGGGGTGACGATCTCTCCACCCCGACAGTGCCCGTGTGGAGAGATCACCCCACCTCGCCGCGTATTACATGCGCGTCAGTCCTCTCCTCCAGGGGAGGATGAAGGCGGAGCCTCACAGCACCTGATGCACGTCGATCACGACGCGGTCGGCGTGGCGGGCGGCGGAGGCGATGAAGATGTGCTGCATCAGCCAGCGATATTTTTCGGCGCCGGTTTCGAATCTCGGCACGGTGCGGAAATAGATCAACTTCGGATCGACCGGCTCGCCGCGCTTGAGCTTCTCGAGCAATTCGACCGGCCCGAAGCGGATGCCCTTGTTCTCGACATAGACGACGGCGCCGTCGTCGGTCTCGAAGGCGTATTTTGCCTCCAGCTCGATCAGCTCGCTCGGCCGGATGATCTGGAAGTCGGCGCCGAAGGGAAGCACCTTGCCGTTGACCGTCTCGCCCCTCACCTCGCCGCCGACGATCGGAACGATACGGCGGACGCCCGCGCCGATGTCGCCAGCGGACGTCACCTCCGCGATCCGGGCGGTGATGGTGAAGACGTATCGGGTCTGAAGTTCCGTTGCCATGGGTTAGCCTATCATGCGCTGCGGCAGCCAGGTCGCGAGCAGCGGGAACAGGATCAGGATCACCAGCCGGATCAGATCGGTGATCACGAACGGCAGCACACCGACGAAGATCGTCGACATGTTGACGTCCTTGATCACGCTCTTGATCACGAACACGTTCATGCCGACCGGCGGATGGATCAGGCCGAGCTCCACCGTCATGACGATGATGATACCGAACCAGATCGGGTCGAAGCCGAGCGCGGTCACCACCGGAAACACGATCGGCACGGTGAGGATCACCATCGCCATCGCATCCATCAGGCAGCCGAGCACCAGATACATCATCAGGATCAGCGCCAGCACGCCATAGGGACCGATGCCGAGGCCGGTGAGAAATTCAGTGACGTGCTGCGGCGTCTGGGTGATGGTGAGGAAATAGCCGAAACAGAGCGCGCCGATCAGCACGGTGAACACGGCCGCCGCGGTGCGCGTCGCCTGCAGCAGCGATTGCAGGATGCCGTCCTTGGTCAGCTTGCCGCGCAGAAGTCCGATGATGAAGGCGCCGACCGCACCGACCGCACCTGCCTCGGTCGGGACGAAGAAGCCGCCATAGAGGCCGCCGATCACGAACAGGAACAGCAGCAGCGGCGACCAGACGTCGCGCAGCGCCATGAAGCGCTCATGCCACGACGCCTTCTTGCCCGCCGGCAGGAAGCCCGGCCGGGTCACGCCGATGATGCCGATCGTGATCATGTGCATCAGGATCGCGAGCAGGCCCGGCACCACGCCGGCGATGAACAGCTTGCCGATGTCCTGCTGGGTGATGATGCCGTAGACCGCGAGCACGGTGGACGGCGGCAGCATCGCCCCGAGCGTGCCGCCGACCGCGATCACACCGGTCGCGAACGATTGCGGATAGCCGAAGCGGCGCATCTCGGGATAGGCCACCGCGGAGAAGGTCGCGGCGGTCGCCACCGAGGAGCCCGAGATCGCGGCGAAGCCGCCGCAAGCCGCGATCGTCGCAATGCCGAGCCCGCCCTTCCAGTGGCCGACGAAGGTGTTGGCGGCGCGGAACAGCTCGCGGCTGATGCCCGAGACGGACACGAAGGCGCCCATCAACAGGAACATCGGGATCACGCCGAAGGAATAATCCGTCACCGTGCGCATCGTGGTCTGGCCGACCAGCTTCAGCGCCGGGGCAAAGCCGGTGAGATAGCCAAAGCCAGTAATGCCGACGAGGCCCATCGCCATGCCGACGGGAACACGCAACAGCATCAGCACGAACAGGCTGACGAAGCCGATGACGGCGACGGCCTCGGGACTGAGGTCGAGACTCATGGCCGTCTACTCCGCGGTCTTGATCTTGGCATCGTGGATATCTTCCGGATGGAAGATCAGGCGCCAGGTGCGGATCGCGATCAGCAGCACGGCGGAGACGTCGCCAAGCCACGACACCAGGAAGAACGGCCAGACCGGAACGCCGAGATCCATGGTGACGATGTGGCTGTTTTTGGTGTCGATCACCTTGTCGACCAGCGTGTAGGTCTGCACGCTCACCACGAACAGCAGCACCAGCGTCGCGAAAATATCGATCCAGCGCTGATGGCGCGGCGAGGCATTGGCCCAGACCAGATCGACCGTGATGTGGGTGCCGCGATAGCTCGTCGCCGCAATGCCCCAGAAGATCAGGATGCCGAGCAGGAACTGACCGAAATTGTAGTAGTCGGGAATCGTCACCGAAAAGAACTTGCGCATGAACACCGCGGTGAAGGTGTTGAGCGCGACGACGCCGACGAAGAAGGCCGCCACCCATTCGATCGAATCGATGAAGCGGTCCATGAAGTTCTTGCGCACCGGCTCGGGTGGACCGGTGATCGCGCCGTCCTGGGTGACTTCGGCAGATTGCGTCATGCGCTGCTTCGATCGGCTCCCTCGCCGCGCTCTTGCGGGGAGAGTGTTGGGGTGAAGGGCTGCTTCCACGAGTAGTGAATGCGGCGAGACCTGTACCCCCTCACCCGGATCGCATCTGACGATGCGATCCGACCTCTCCCCGCAAGCGGAGAGGTGAAGGGGAGCGAAATCAGATCCCCGCCTCGTACTTCTTCAGCGTGGCCTGCAGGTCGGCCTCGATCTTCTCCGCATCGCCGCCGGCTTTCTTCACGGCCTCGGCCCAGCTGTCACGCAGCGGCTTGGCCGCCTTCTTCCATTCGGCGAGCTGCTCAGCGGTCAGCGGATAGACCTCGTGGCCTTGCAGCGCCTTCATCTTGGTGCGGCCATTGGCTTCGAACTCGGTCCAGGGGTCGGTGACCTTGGAGGCCCATTCCGGCGTGCAGTGATCGTCGATCACCTTCTTCTGGGCATCCGACATCGCGTTATATTTGGCGAGGTTCATGTTGTAGGTGAACACCGTCGTGTAGAGAGGCACGTCCATGTGATACTTCACCACCTTGTCGATGCCGAACAGGAAGATCGAGCCCCAGGGGAAGGTGATCTCGTCGGCGACGCCGCGCTCGATCGCGTCGCGCGATTCCGGCGCGGAGGCCTGCACATTGGTGCCGCCGAACATCTTCACCATCTCGCCGATGGTGCTCTGGGCGGGGCGCACCTTGACGCCGGAGAGGTCGCTCGGCAGCAGGATCTTCTTCTTGCCGTGCAGCGCACCCGGATCGTGGATGAAGGCGAAGCAGAGCTTGGTGTCCTTCATCTCGGTCGGCGCGTATTTGTGGTACCACTCGTTCAGCGCCAGCGTGCCCTTTTTGCCGTCCGAGAACACGAACGGGAGCTGACCGGCGGCCGCGATCGGGAAACGGCCGGGCTGATAACCGGGATTGACATAAGTGACGTCGGCGATGCCGTCGCGCGCCATGTCGTAATGGTCGAACGCCTTGCCGAGCTGCTCGGACGGAAACACGGTGACCTTGATGGAGCCGCCCGAGGCCTTCTCGATGTCGGCAGCCCAGGCCTGCGTCGCCGGCACCAGCGGATGCGCCGGCGGGACCCAGAGCGACACTTTGAGATTGACCGTCTTGTCCTGCGCCTGCGAAGGACCTGCGGCCGGCACGACGGCTGCGGCTGCCATCAGCAGCGCCAGCAAACTCTTCCTCATCACGTCTCCTCCTCTCCAGGACGGGCTTCCTGCCCGGTCTCATTACTTAACATGTTATCTAGTTCGCGCGCATATTCAAGACGAAATCCACGAGCCGGGACGCCTCGTCGCACCCGGTCCCTCGCCCATCTTGCGCTGCGGCGAACGCGGGCCCCTGCGCAAATCCGCCTTGCCAAAACTGTTATATGATATAGTTGCCTTGGCAAATTGACGGCGACCGCCCCGGCGCGAGCGCCCGGCTGAAAGCCTATCCGATCGGGAGGAGCACGTATTGCGGACAAAAGTAGCAATCATAGGCGCAGGCCCGGCCGGACTGTTGCTTGGGCAACTACTTCATACTTTCGGTGTAGACAACGTCATTCTCGAGCGGCAGACGCCGGATTACGTGCTGGGGCGGATCCGCGCCGGCCTGCTCGAGGAAGGCACGGTGTCGCTGCTCGACAGCGTCGGCGCGGGCGCCCGGCTGCACCAGGAGGGCCTGGTCCATCACGGCGTCGAGCTGGCGTTCGGCGGTGCGCGGCACCGTATCGACATGCATGCGGCGACCGGCAAGACCGTGACCATCTACGGCCAGACCGAGGTCACGCTTGATCTGATGAACGCGCGCAAGGCGGCCGGCCTCACCTCGGTCTACTCCGCGGCCGACGTCACGCCGCACGATTTCGATACCGACCATCCGCGCGTCGCTTACGTCAAGGACGGCGTCACCCACGAAATCGCCTGCGATTTCATCGCCGGCTGCGACGGCTTTCACGGCGTCAGCCGCGCCAGCGTGCCGGCATCGGCGATCACCAGCTATGAGCGGGTGTACCCGTTCGGCTGGCTCGGCATCCTTTCAGAGACGCCGCCGGTCTCGCCGGAGCTGATCTACAACAATCACGAGCGCGGCTTTGCGCTTTGCACGATGCGCTCGACCCATCGCAGCCGCTATTACGTGCAGTGCCCGCTCGACGATCATGTCGATCAATGGTCGGACGCGCGGTTCTGGGACGAGTTGAAGCGACGGCTCGACCAGAAGGCCGCCGACGAGATCATCACCGGCCCGTCGATAGAAAAGAGCATCGCGCCGCTGCGCAGCTTCGTTGCCGAACCGATGCGGTTCGGCCGGATGTTCCTGGCCGGCGACGCCTCGCACATCGTGCCGCCGACCGGCGCCAAGGGGCTGAACCTTGCCGCCAGCGACGTGCATTATCTGTCGCAGGCATTGCGCGAATATTACGACGAGAAATCCGCTGCCGGCCTCGACGGCTATTCGGCCAGGGCGCTGGCGCGGGTCTGGAAGGCGGTGCGCTTCTCCTGGTGGATGACCTCGATGCTGCACAAATTCCCCGACGAAGGCGAATTCGCCGCACGCATCCAGATCGCCGAGCTCGACTATCTCGTCAGCTCGAAGGCGGCATCGACCTCGCTGTCGGAGAACTATGTGGGGCTGCCGTTATAGATAGGTCGCGGCTTCTTTCGTCGGGCAACCTCGCCGTTACGCCCTCGGCCGTCATACCCCGCGCATGCGGGGTATCCAGTACGCCGCGGCGTCTCGATTCATGCCGTGCGGTCTCTGGAATACTGGATCGCCCGCTTTCGCGGGCGATGACAGCTGAAGACGTGGCGACAGGCCAGGGCCGCATTCAAACACCCGCGCAAATCCCGTTTAAAACTTTGTAGGCGGTGAAACCGTCATCGACATCGCGTTCAATGGCGTCAACCCGACGACATATGCGAGCTTCAGATGAGCACCGATGCACAAGCCGCCCCCGATATTCCTTTCCACCTCCCCGAGGGCTTCGAGCCGCTATTCCGCAAGAGCCCGCTCACCGAGCCGTGGGAGCCGCTCTACCAGAAGAAGACCGAGCGGGCCGTCATCATCGGCCTGCGGCTGGCGAGGCCGCATACCAACGGCCGCGGCCTGATCCATGGCGGGCTGATTGCAGCGCTCGCCGACAATGCGATGGGCTATAGCTGCGGCCAGGCGACCGGCTGGACCACCTCGTATGTGACGATCTCGCTCACGGTCGATTTCGTCGGCTCCGCCAATGTCGGGCAGTGGCTCGCGATCGAGAGCGACGTGATCAAAACCGGCAGCACGATCTGCTTTGCGCAGAGCCTGATCAAGGCCGACGGCGTGACGATCGCGCGCGCCAGCGGCACGTTCCGCGTGGTGCCGAAGAAGCCGCCGGTGAGCTGAGCGCTTTCGCGAGAAGCTAACTGAAGTGCCAGTCGGTGATCTCGGTGACGAGATCGATGAAGGTCCGCACCTTGGCCGACAACAGCCGGGATGTCGGGTAGACGACGTGGATCGGCACCGGCGGCTGCTCGAACGCGGCGAGCACGATGCGGACCCGCTTGGCTTTCAGCGATTCGGCGGCCTGGTAGGCCATCACCCGGGTCAATCCGCCGTCCTGCTCGGCGAACTGGATGGCGGCATCCGAGCTGTTGCTGGTGAAGCGCGGAGTAGGCGTAATGCGGATCTCCTGGCCGTCCTCCATGAAGCGCCAATCCGGTGCCGCGGTGATGGCGCCGAACTGGATGGTGTCGTGAGCGGCGAGGTCGGCCGGCCGCTTCGGCTCGCCGCGAAGCTTGAGATAGCCGGCGGAAGCCACCACGATGCGGCGCATCTGGCCGACATGCCGCGCCACCAGGGTCGAATCCGGCAGGTGCCCGAGCCTGACCGCGAGGTCGACGCCGTCCTCGACGAGATTGATGCGGCGGTCCGACAGTCGCAGGTCGACGCCGACGTCGGGATAGCGCTTCAAATAGGCTGATACGACCGGGCTGACATGCAGCCGCCCGAAGCCGAACGGCGCCGAGATCACGAGGCGGCCTTCGGGGCGGGTGCGCTCGCTCTCGACCGCATCCTCGGCCTCCTCCACGTCGGCGAGGATCCGCCGCGCCCGCTCCAAATAGCGCGAGCCGGCGTCGGTCAGCGTCACCTGCCGCGTGGTCCGCTGCAAGAGCCGCGCGCCGAGCCGCTCCTCCAGCGCCGCGATCAGCCGCGTGATGGCGGATGGCGACAGGCCGAGCTTGCGGGCGGCGGGGGCAAACCCTTCGAGGTCCGCCACCGCGACAAAAGCCTGCATGGCGTCGATTCGGTCCATGAACTATTGCATAATCGGCAACAGTGAAGTGTCAATTCACAAGATTGCTTACGATCCGGAAATACCCATCTTGCGACTCGAGGACGACCGCTTTGTCGCCCATGGCGGGAGACTGAGATGTCAGACGCTGGCAGCTATTCGAGCGACGTCGGGTTCACCCCGGCGGTGAAGCAAATCCAGGCCCGCAAGGGGTCGCGCGCAACCTATGCCGAGGTTGAGGCCCATGGCGGCTGGCAGACCGAGGTCGACGAGAACCTGGCCGCGTTCCTCGCCAACACCAACAGCTGCTATCTCGCCACCGCCTCGGCTGCCGGCCAGCCCTACATCCAGCATCGCGGCGGGCCGAAGGGCTTCATCAAGGTGCTCGACAAGCACACCATCGCGTTCGCCGACTACAGCGGCAACCGGCAGTTCATCACCCAGGGCAATCTCTCGGAGAACCCGAAGGCCTATATCTTCGTGATGAATTATGCGTACCGGCAGCGGGTGAAGATCTGGGGCGAGGCGCGCGTCGTGGAAGACGATCCGGCGCTGACGCGCTCGCTGATGCCGCAGGGCTATCGCGCGCGCCCCGAGCAGGTGATCCTGTTCAAGGTCACGGCGTGGGACACCAATTGCCCGCAGCACATCCCGCAGAAATTCGACGCGGCCGACGTCGCCACAGCGCTCGCCTCACGCGATCAGCGCATCGCCGAGCTCGAGGCGGAGCTCGCCGCGCTGAGGGGCGAGCCCGCTCCTGCCCCTGCCGGTTAGGCCGCCTGCTGCAGCGGCGCCCAGGCGAACTCCGGATAGTACTGCTGCATCATCCGGCCGACATAGGCGGTGAGATTGTCGAACTTTTCAGTGCGCTCGCGCAGCGGCGAATCGAAGAACGGCGTCAGGATCCCCGCCAGTGCCCCGAACGCGGTGGCGTCGGTACCGCAAGGCGCGTTGCCCATCAGATAGGGCTTGTCGCCGAGTTGCACCGACAGCGCGAACAGCGAGCGGATCGCGAGATCGACGTCCTCATCGGGTCCGTGACGGCCGAGCCCGCTCAGCAGATAGTTCTCGGCGACGCGAAACTGGGCGTCCTCGCGCATCTTGTCGCGCAGATGATCGGGCGCGCCGTCGAAGAAATGCGCGGGTCCCTTGGCGAAATTGGTGTCGTCGACCCAGCGCGCGCCGACCAGCGCCCAGTAGACGTGATGCTCGATCATGCGCTCGAAGGCCCAGGCCTGCGCACGCGCCTGCAGGCTCAGCGGCGCATCGAAATCGAAGCCGTATTTGCCCTCGATATGGGCGCGAATGAAGGTCGAATCGGCGATCGTCTCGCCGTCATCGGAAATGAACGGCAGCTGGCCCTTGGGAGACGCCGGCGGCATCGCCTTTTCCTTAACGTAGGCGAGCCCGGCCATCTTGAGCTGGACCTCGGTCTTGGTCACGAAGGGGCTGATTTCAGGCAAGCCGAAGCCCGTGCCAAAGCCAAAAAGCGTAATCATATGAAGCTCCCGATCGCCAATGGTCGTGAAGTGAAGCTAGCCGGCCCCTGCTGCCAGCATGGTGTCAGCAGTAGTGGCATTCACTGCCGTACGGGCCGATCGGCGCGAGGCGGCGAACCGCCTCGCGAACGCGCTTGACCAGCCGTGCCCGCCCGTAGGACCAGGCTGCGCTGATGGATTGAGCGACCAGCGCGACCAGGGCCCAGCGCAGGTCGCCGGAGGTGGAGTAGACCGTGACCAATTGTTCCAGCGCAAAGCTCTGCGCTTGCCGGAAACCGAGTTCGTCAAGATTCGTCATGGACAAATTCCCTTCACTTGAGGTGTTGTCCTGATATAGCCCCCACCTACTGCCAACATGCTGTCAGCAGCAGTGACAGGGGGCGCGAAAAGGCGACGCGTCGAGACACCGCAAGATCCGTCAAGACACTCGTCAAGACAGCTGCCAAAACGACGACAACAGACGCCTGCCAAGAGAGCGATCAAGAGAATTGCCATGAGACGCGCCGACCGGCTGTTTCAGATCATCCAGGTGCTCCGCCGCACCCGTAAGCCTTTGACCGCGGATGCGATCGCAGCCGAACTCGAGACATCGAAGCGGACCATCTATCGCGACATCGCCAGCCTGATCGAGCAGCGGGTGCCGATCCGCGGCGAGGCCGGCATGGGCTACATCCTGGAGAAGGGTTTCGACCTGCCGCCCCTGATGCTGACACCGGACGAGATCGAGGCCTGCGTGCTCGGCGCGCAATGGGTGGTCGGTCACGCCGATCCGGCGCTGGCGCGCGCGGCCGAGGACCTGATGGCCAAGATCGCCGAGACCGTGCCCGACCGCCTGCGGCCGTTCGTGCTGGAGCCGGCGAGCCGCGCCCGCTCCGCCTGGAACAGGGAGCCCGACCGCATCGACATGGTGAGGACCCGCAGCCAGATCCACGAGGGAAAGAAGATCACGCTCAACTATCGCGACGAGCACGGCCGCGACTCTGAGCGCACGATCTGGCCGATCGCGGTCGGCTATCACGAGGCGGTGCGGCTGCTCGCCGCCTGGTGCGAGCTGCGCAAGGATTTCCGCAGCTTCCGCACCGACCGCGTGGTCACGGCTGTTTATCACGACGAGAAGTATCCGGAACGGCGCGACCTGCTCAGGGCGCGCTGGCGGCGCAGCCTGGTGTGGGAAGCACCAAGGGACACGTGATGGCTGGCAACGCGATCGAGACAGAGGACGCGAGCCCCTGCCGGTCCTGCGGCGCCTGCTGCAGCTATTCGGAGAATTGGCCGCGCTTCACTATCGAGGACGACGCCGAGCTCGACCTGATCCCGGCGCAATTCGTCAATGCGCGACAATCGGGGATGCGCTGCGAGGGCGACCGCTGCTCGGCGCTGTCAGGCAAGATCGGAGAAGCGACGCGCTGCGAGGTCTATGCGGTAAGGCCGGAGGTGTGCCGAACCTGCTTGCCGGGCGACGCGGAATGCGCCATGGCGCGGCGCCGGCATGGGCTGCCGCTCATCCCGAGCGCGCAGCCGGGTTGAGCACGGCTTAGGCCGTCACGGTCGCCGTCTCGCTGACGTCCTCTTCGTCGAGTTCGTCGTCGACAACGGGCGCGAAGCTCGACAGCGGCTTGGTCGACAGCGTGATCGGCTTGCGGCCGCCGTGCGACACGGTCGCGGCACGGGCCGGCTCACGCGACAGCGCATAGAGCGTCGACCCGACACGGCCGCCGCAATTGGCCAGCTCCCACTCGCTGCAGCTCGACGCAATCGCGAGTGCGAGTGCATGCAGATGGCTGCGCCGATAGCAGAACAGCGCGAGCATCGCCCTGACGTCGGGCGCGACATTGGCGACCAGCAGCGAAAGCCCGTTCGGATTGGCGCGGTACATCTGGCCGAGCAGGTCGTCCGCAACTGGGCAGGCATCGTTCTCGAACGCGTCGCGGCTTGAAAACATTTGCAAATCCCCCTCGATCGAGAAGATGCCGCGCAATCCTCTAACGAAAGGTTAACCACGGCCGCCGGTCGCCTCCGGCGGCCCTTGCTCGTTGCACGCGAATCACATCCGCCCGCCGCTGGCGGGAGGGATCGTGGTCCGGGATTTGGGAAGAGGCGTCCGCCGCCTGCTCAGTTGGCGGCCATGTAGATCGACAGCGCGAATCCGGTGAGATGGTGCAGTGCCTGATCGACCCCGATCAGGGTCCAGAACCAGGGATGGCCGGACTCCAGCGTCACGCCGAAATGCGAGGCGCAGATGCCCTTGCAGCGATCGACGATGATGTGGATCACGAAATCGACGAAGGCGACGTACCAGAAGCGCGGCGCCACTACCAGGATCAGCGCCAGCGCGACCGCAAGGTGGACCAGGCAATGCGCGAGCAGCGGCATGGCCCAGCCGGTCTTCTGATCCTTGCCGATCGCCATCCAGGCGTTCTGCAGCATGAAGTCGGCGATGATGTGCTTTGCGGTGAGAAGCAACATCCATCCCACCAGGGCACCAACCGACACCGACGATGACATGGAAGGAAACAACAAGCTGACGCCCTTCTACTTCGATGAATATGATTGCAAGAAAATCCGGGTCAGGCCGTCAGCACAATTCCGCAAGGCGAAGCTTGTCTCATTTATGACATCTCCGGCGATGGAATGCACCTGCGGCCCCCCGAAAATCACATCTGGGTTCGGACGTCGATAGTGGCGATGGTCATGTGGCATCGCGGCGCAGGCCAGTCGGGATAAAGGTGACGGCGGGCGGCCGGTTTGCATTCCAGCCGGGGAGGTATATCGTCGGCAGCGCAGGAAATTTTCTTTCTTTTGGAGCCATTTACAGATTCACCGGGCAGTGCCGCGCTGTTGCGGCAGCGGGTCGTCCCGGACGGGTGATCAGCCATGAGTGCCGAAGCCCCCGCGCCTTCGCCAACGCCGCCGCGACCACACCCTCCGGTCGCCAAACCGGTCGTCAAGAGCAATCGCGCGCAGATCGTCATCTTCAACCTGCTGACGCTGTTCTTGAGCGCGATCACCGTGATCGGCGGCCGGGTCTGGCTGCACAATTCGGAGACGCTGGTGTTTGCGGTCGGCGATGCCAACGGAGCGGAGGCCAAGTTCGCCGCCCGCCTCGCCACCGTGCTGAAGAACAATTCGTCGCGGCTGCGGCTGAAGATCGCGCCGAACCCCGACAACGCCAAGGCGCTGGCGCAGTTCGATCGCCGCGCCGCGACGCTTGCGATCCTGCGCACCGATGCGAGGGTGCCGCCGCGCGCCCGCGCCATCGCGATCCTCGAGCATGACGTGGTGCTGGTGCTGAGCCCCGGTGGCAAGAAAATCAAGTCGCTGACCGAACTGAAGAGGAAGAAGATCGCGGTCGTCGGCGACGGCGAGAACAGCGTCAATTTCGTCCGCAGCGCGCTGGAGATTTCCGACAGCCCGGATGCGGCGCAGCGGGTACAGCAGGCGTCGCCCAACACACCGCTCGACAGGCTGTTCGCCTCAGGCTTCGGCGCCGTGGTCGCGATCGAGCATGCCTCGAAGATCATCAAGGACAAGACCTACGAGGAATATGCCAAGCGCTCCGGCGGCTTCACCTTGAACGCGATCGACGAGGCCAAGGCGCTGGCGCGCAAATATCCGGCGATCTCGGAGGAGACGGTCTCGACCGGCATGCTGTCGTCCTCGCCGGCGATCCCCGACGACGACGTCGACACCATCGGGCTGGAATGGCTGCTGGTCGCGCAATCCTCGATGTCGACGACGACGGCGGCCGAGCTCGCGCGCCTCGTCTACGAGAACAAGTCCGAGCTCGCACTCGACGATGGATTCGCCTCCAGGATCGAGCCGGCGGCGACCGACAAGGACGCCTTCATCGTCGCCCATCAGGGCGCGGCCGAATACATCAATGACGACACCAAGTCGTTCATGGATCGCTACAGCGACGTGATGTATCTCGGCGCCGCCGCGCTCAGCATCATCGGCTCGATCTTCGCTGCGATTTACACCAAGATCAGCCGCGTCGCGCCGGAGAAGGCCAGCGAACTGGCGAGCCGGATCCTCGACATCGGCGAGCGTGTCGAGCACACCACCTGCGCCGAACATCTCGACGAATTGCAGGACGAGCTCGAGGCGATCCTGCACGGCGCGGTAATCGGTCTGCGCGACGGCACCGTTTCCAGCGACGGCCTCGACACCTTCAAGCTCGGCTACGAACTAGTCCGCGACGAGATCGCCCTGCGCCGCGACCATCTCAAGCGCCACCCGCCGGCAGTCGATGACAACCTTGTGGTAGTGAAGACCGCGAACGGGTGAGAGGCGGTTGCTTCGCATCCACGACTGTCGTCCTGACGAAAGCGTCACCTACACCACTGTCGTCCTGGCTTTCCGCCAGGACGACATCGTGTTTTTGAACGACCTGTCAGACATCGAGCCGCATTCCCGCGACATGCCACGCGTGCGTCCCGTCAACCCGCCGCAGCGTCCGGTGGCGTCGTAACGGCATCCAGCTGCCGTCCCTCGTGATCCATATGCAAATAGTTCGGATTGAACAGCCCTGCCCGCTTCAGGCGGTCGAGATTGGGGACCGCCAGGGTCTTGCCCTTGAGCACGATCAGGCCGTCGGCGCGCAGCTCCTGCAGGGTCCGGTTGACGTGGACCTTGGAAAGCCCGGTGGCGTCGGCGAGATCGCCCTGGGTCAGCGGGAAATCGCAGCTGTCGCCCTGGATCAGGCCGGCGAGACGCAGCCGGAGCCAGATCTCGCAGAGCAGATGGGCCATCCGCTCCAGCGCCGTGCGTTGGCCGAGGCTCATGGTCCATTCGCGCTGGATCGCCGCATTGACCAGGGTTTCCCACCAGAACGCGGTGACGATGCGCGGATGTTCGGCTGCGACCCTGTCGAAGAATTCGCGCGAGAGGTCGGCGACCGACACCGCGGTGATGGTGCCGATGGAGTGATCCATCTCGCGCAGGATGAAGACGTTCACGTCGCAGATATCGCCGGGCAGAAAGAACGACACCACTTGGCGCCGGCCGTCCTCGAGCTGCTTGTAGCGGTAGGCCCAGCCAGACAGGATCAGGTGAACGTCCCTCGGCTTCTCGCCTTCCCGGACGATGTCGACGCGCGGACCAAAATGCCGGATGCGCTCGGTCGACGCGCGATTGAGAATGGCGTGATCAACCGGCGAAAGCCGTACGAACTGCTCCAATTTCCGGACTAGCGACGCCAACGACATAGGTCTCCCCGCATACTTAATCGGGTCCCCGCCGGGCTGATTTCAATAACGTATGTTACATTGCACAGCTATTGCCATATGTTCACTAGTGTACAGACGCCAGAAGACGTAACGGCTACGACCTCAGGCGCCATGCAACTCAGCTACGAAGACAACCGCGATACCCTCCGGGGTTCGCCGCCGCTCAGACGAACGGCACCCCGTAGTAATCATTCACGGCGCGGGTGGTGCCGATATCGGCCCAATCCCAGTCACGCTCGCTGCCGTATTTCGGTGCGCTGCGCAGTTGGCTCTCGGTCACGCCCGTGACGTAACCGCCGAGCCTCGTGTCATATTTGAGCGATTGCCAGGGCAGCGGATAATGGTCATTGCCAAGACCGAGGATGCCGCCGAATCCGAGCACGGCGTAGGATACCCGTCCGCTCTTCTTGTCGATCATCACGCGCTCGATCGAGCCGATCTTGCGCTCGTCCGATCCATAAACCGCGGTGCCCTCGACCTTGTCACTGCCGATCAGGTTTCCGAGTTCATTTTCGTCCATCGCCATGTCAATTCTCCATTGATCTCCCAGGGCCAACGAAGGAGCGGGATCGTCGTTCCTGCCGCATTGCGCGCGGTGGTGCACAGCGAAACGTTGGTCAACCTGTCGGGGGATCGCCGCGATCGCCCGATGTCATGCCTGAGCCTGGCGTCCTGTCGGGGTCGGTCAGCTTCGGATCACGCGTCGCTTCGCGCGCCGGTGGCTTTCGGGTGTCCGTCTTGTGGGCGGTCCGCGCGCGCTCCTTGTCGGCCGGCTGTTCCTGACCCTTGTCGTCCTTCACGATGCCCTGGTTGGAATGTGCCATTGTCCATCTCCTCAAAAGACATGCGGGCCCCGGCGATGAAATTCACCGAGGCCCGTCACCGTGGTGGTCCACCGCCTTTCGGGGAGCAAGGCAGCAAACACGTGAGTGTTACGCATGACGCCGACGATCGTTCCTGCGCTACTGACGACGATTTCGTTCGACTGATGTCATGGGTTAACGACGGCATTCGGGGAACATGCCTAGAATTTGCTGGTTCCAGCGCGGAGGCGGCATGATCAAGAAGAAACGTAACAGGTCGCGGCCTTCCGGGTCCTTCGAGGACCGCCTGCAAAAATTCGCCGAGGATTCGCGCATTGCAGCACGCAAGCTGCCGCCGGGACGGGAACGCGAAACGCTGATGAAGAAAGCTAGACAGACCGAGACCGTGATAGAAGTCAGCGAGTGGCTGATGCCCAACAAATAGCCGAGAGCCCCCAAAAAGGTGGGCCGCGACGGGAGAGAGCTGCGATGATCGAGGAACGCTTTGATTCACATACGCTCGCGGCCATGAACTTTGCGCTCGACCATGTCTGCGCCGGCGCCCTTCATGGCGAGGAACATGACACCCGCAGGCGAGTTGCCCGATACATCATCAAATGCGCCAAGAGCGGCAGGACGACGCTCGCCGAGCTCACCGAAGCCGGACAGCAAGCGTTGGCCAAGGTCAGCGCCGCGGCGGGATAATCCGCGCAACCTGCCTTGCTCTCGGCCTTCAGCAAAGGCAGATACCTATGCGCATTGCAATCAGCATCGGCCTGCTCGCACTTCTGGTCGCCGTCGGCGCCTACGCTTATGAGGGCTTGGTCATGCCGGACGCCCCGGTCCCGGCCCACGGCATTGTCACGTTCACGATCGGAATTGTGCTCTTGGCTACGGTCTGCGCCGGCCTGATGGGCCTGCTGTTCTATTCCAGCCGCCGCGGCTACGACGAGCCGCCGCACATCAAACGGTAGGCTTCGCGGAAAGCCACCGTCGCAGGCGTGCCCCGTCACCCTGAGGAGCGCGTCTCCGCGCGTCTCGAAGGGTCGACGGCCACCAGTCGGCCGCGCATCTTTCGAGGCTCGCAAGTGCTCGCAGCTCAGGATGACGGTGACGGATTTGCCGGCACGCGCGCGCGGATTTCTGCGATCTTGCGTTTCAGCGATGCCTGGCGCGGATCAGGCATGATGGCGGCGCGGGCCTCGGTGATGGCGGCGGCAAGATCGGGAAGCGCGAGCATGCCGTCGAAGGTCGGCTTGACCAGTCCATCGATGATCACGTGCCAGTCCGCGATGCCCTGGCGATAGGGATCGCCGTAGCCCTGGATCATGGTCGCGGTCTGCACCACCGCCGGGGCCGCGCTCGGCTGCTTGGTCAGGCTGCGGTCGATCATGTGCAGCCAACGCTCGACCCAGACACGCTCCTTGGCGTAACGCCCCGAGAACAGCCGCCAGCGCTTCAGGCCGGCCTCGATCCTGAGCCGACGAACGCTGAAGCGGGTGTTGGCGCTGAAGCGGATCGAGACCCGGCGGCGGCGCCAGCCGAACTGGTCGAGCACGGCAAGCACCGGATCGGCGACCATCTCCGGCAGGGCGTCGATCAACTCGTCGAGGCGGAGCTTCTTGACGTCGTCGGCCGAGCGCGCCGCAAGGCCGCCCGCCGCATCGACTTCGTCGAGCCTGAGCTGGGCGATGCGGATCGCGTCCTCATAGGCCATGCGCTGCGCCATCAGCCGCGCGATCTCGGCAAGCAGGGCGTCGTCGACGCCGCGGCGGCCGACGAAGCGCTTGAGCCGGTCGATATAGAGCTGCGCGTAGCTCGTGCTCTGATAGGCGATCAAGAGATGGATGGCGTCGGTGACCGCCGGCCTGAGATGGTCCGGGCAAGCTTCCGGCAGCACCGGCGGACCCTCGTCCTCGTCGCCGATGATATCGGCAAACAGGTAACGAAGCGAAGCCAGCAGACTGTCGTCATCCGGCACTGCGGCGCCTCCAGAACTCGTCGCGGGACTCATGCAGGTTTGGGCTCCGCGACCTGTGGTGGGGTGGCGTGCTGCGCGAGCCGCTGCTCGAGCGTCGCGATATTCTCGAACAGGCGGGCGCTGAACAGACGCAGGAGGTAGAAGCCGAACGCCGGGTTCTGAACGTAGAGCTGCTCGACCTGGTCATAGGTCACCGACAGCACCATGCCGGTTTCGACGCACTCCAGCGTCTGGGTGCGCGTGTTCGACGGCGACAGCATGCCGAACTCGCCGACCAGGGCGCCGACCGGCAGCTCGATGCCGGATTCGACCAGGCGGAAGCGGCCGCTGACGATGTAGAACATGCTGTCGGCCTTCTCGTCCTTGTAGAACAGGACTTCGCCCGCGGCGCATTTGCGCTCCGTCGTGAACGGCCTCAGCCAATCCATCGACAGATCGCTGTTCACCGATTTCTTCACGCTGCGGACCAGTTGCAGCATCTGGTGCAGCCGATAGGTGTTCACCGGCAGCAGCACGGCATGCAGGATCAGCGTCGCGTAATTATGGGTCGGGACGGCGGTCGCGATCAGGATGAAGTTGGTCAGGATGGCGAAGACGCGCAACGGGATCATGGTCCGCATCGACAGCGTGGCGACCACGAAGATCGATGCGAAGAAACTGCCGGCGGCGCCGGCGTGCTCCGCGAGATGTGAGGTATCCATCGGAAACCAACCAATTTCTCAAGAAGTGAACAAGATCGCCTTATTAGTCGCTTCATTCCGGCCGAGGTCGCATCGGTGACCAGCATCCCTGATATACGGTGAAAAAGCGACGATTTGTCTGATTTCTCACATTCGCGGACGCAAAAACGGGCCAACATGGTTAGGCCATTCGTCCAGCATGTCGGACTTCCGAGCGACCATCCCGCCGCAGCCCGCGCGTTGACGGCCTCAACCGGGGAAGGCACGTTGTGGCACAGGCTCTGCCGTTCGCAGGGCCTCGATTCCAGCAGTTCAGCGACAGGCAAGCACCGTTCCGATGTCCAAGCCGCTCGTCCTTCCGGCCTTGACGCGCTTCGTTTCCGCCACCGCTGGCCGCAACATGACCACGGCGGCCTATGTCGCGGTCAGTGTCGGTGTCGCCATGATGACGCTGCTGACGGTCGCGCCGGCCTATGACGCGGTCCCGCACTGGGTCGATGCGCTGCTATGGGCCTGCCTTGGCTATTTCGTGTTCGAATGGCTGGTGCGGCTGCGCCACATGCGGCGGCAGGGCAAGTTCTGGTTCTACGCGCTGTCCAGCGCCGGCATCGTCGATGCGATCGGCGCGCTGGCGGTGCCGCTGGCGCTGCTCGCCGGCATCGAGCCGAAGACCGCATGGCTGCTCGGCGTGCTCTGGGTGCTCAAGGTGGTGCCGGGCATTCCCGGCCTGCGCCAGCTCCGGCGCGTGCTCGTCGTCGAATCCGGCCCGCTGCTCAGCGTGCTGGTGATCTTCCTGATGGTGGTGTTGCTGGCCTCGGTCGCCGAATACTTCCTGGAGCGGGACGTCCAGCCGCAGACCTTCGGCAGCGTGCCGGCGGCGCTTTGGTGGGCGGTGGTGACGCTGACCACGACAGGCTATGGCGACGTGGTGCCGATCACCCCGCTCGGCCGCATCGTCGCCGCCATGGTGATGATCTCGGGCCTTGGCGTGTTCGGGCTGTGGACCGGTATTCTGGCGACCGGCTTTGCCGCGGAAACCCGCCGCGACAATTTCCTGAGAACCTGGGAGACCGTCAGCAAGGTGCCGTTCTTCGCGCATCTCGGCCCGGCCGCGATCGCCGACGTCACCCAGGTGCTGCGGACCATGGACCTGCCGCCGCGCACCACGATCATCCGCAAGGACACCAATGGCGACTGCATGTATTTCGTCGCCGCCGGCGAGGTCGAGGTCGAGCTGCCCGGACGCAAGGTAAAGCTCGGCGAAGGCGCGTTCTTCGGCGAGATGGCGCTGCTCGGCAACGCCAAGCGGGGCGCCAGCGTCTCGACCAGCAAGGTGACCCGGCTGTTGGTGCTTGACCTCGTCGATTTCCGCCTGTTGATGGCAAGGCATCCCGACCTCGCCGAGACCATCGACGCCGAGGCGAAGCGGCGCGAACGTGAGAACCAATGATGGAGACCAAGATGGCTGACGCGGCCGACACCGCCAGCGGACCCGTGCTCGAAATCGCCGGCGCCCGCGCAACGATCCGCCTCAACCGGCCGAAGCATCTCAACCGCCTGCAGGCCGAGGATCTCGGCGAGCTCGTCAGGCTGTTCGACCGGATCGAGGCCGATCCTGCGATCCGCGTGCTGGTGCTGACCGGAACCGGACGCGCGTTCTCCGCCGGCTACGACCTCAACTCGGTGGCCGAGCGCGCGGTGAGTGCCGATGAACAGCAGAGCGCGGGCTCGGCATTCGAGGTCGTGGTCAACCGGCTCGAGGATCTCTGCGTGCCGACGATCTGCCGGCTCAATGGTGGCGTCTATGGCGGCTCGACCGACCTGGCGCTCGCTTGCGACTTCCGCATCGGCGTCGATACCGCGGAGATGTTCATGCCGGCGGCGCGGCTCGGGCTGCATTATTACAGAAGCGGCATCCAGCGCTACGTCACGCGGCTCGGCGTCGACAACGCCAAGATGCTGTTCCTGACCGCGCAGAAGATCACGGCGCCGGAGATGCTGCGGATCGGTTACCTCACCGCGATGGTGTCGCTCGACCTGCTCGACGAGGAGGTCGACAAGCTTGCCTCGATCCTGGCCGGCAACGCGCCGAAGGCGATGGCCGGCATGAAGCGCGCCATCAACGAATTCGCCCGCGGCGCGCTCGATGAGGCCGCCGCCGACCAGCGCCACCGCGACAGCATGCGCGGCGACGAGATCAGGGAAGGCATCAAGGCCTTCGCCGAGAAGCGCGCGCCGCGGTTTTAACGATCACGGCATGCGCCTTCACCCTCCCTGGAGGAGCACCCCCGGGGAGGCGCGTTGCCAAAATATCGAAAACAACCGCATGCAAAGTAGCCGGCGGCGGCCAGCGTTCGACCAGGCCACTTGACACGTCGGGCAACTCACGGATATTTTCCAATATTCCGAAATCTTGCCGCCGCACGCTCGCCCCCCGGGGCATAAGCGACGTTTCCACGCCGTCACGCCCGCTTGCTCCGCATCGCGCGCGTCTGCGCGATCTCCGGGTCGCGGGCGAGCGCCTGGTAGCGCTTGCTGTCGACGGCGTAGAGCGCGATGCGGCCTTCGGCGTCGGCGTGGACGCCCCAGCCAAAGCGTTTTCCGAGCGGCGAGGCGCGCATGCAGGCCTGTCCGCGCGAGAAGAACGTCTCGCGGGCAAGGCTGCGTTCCTTCTTCCCGGCCTTGGCATCGAGCGCGCGGCCGGCTGACGACGTCGCAAACACCACGTCGTCGGACGTGTATTTGTAGGGCGCGCCCGCAAGCATCCGGAATTGCAGCACGGCGACCGTCGGCCGGCCGCCGCGCGGCTGCGGCTCCTCGCCGCTCCGCGCAGGGCAGTCCTCCGCGACGCGGATCAGGGTGTTGAAGCAGTTGGTGCTGTGCAGCGCTTTCGCCATCGGCACGATCCCTATCACACTCCGGCGGCTGCCGCATGCTGCGCCGCCATCTCGTCGTCGGCCTTCGAGATCCGGACGAAAGCCGGGCGTGCGGTGATGCGCTCGGCATAGCGGACGAACACGTCCCTCTTGGGCACGATGCCGAACATCATGGTCCAGGAGAGCGCGATGCCCCAGAGGATGTCCGCCGCCGTGATCTGTTCACCGAAGAGATAGGGCCCCGTCGCGAGCTGCGCCTCGAGCGCACCCAGCATGGTGTCGTAATCGGCATAGGGCGACTGAGTGACCGGCGCCGGTTCGCGCTTCATGAAATGGTCGATCACGGCCGGCTCGAACGAGGAGCCGTAGTAGGCGATCCAGCGCAGATACGGGCCGCGGCGCGGGTCGTCCAGCGCGGGGGTGAGGCCGGCCTGCGGGAACAGATCGGCGAGATAGATGAAGATCGCGACCTGTTCGGTCACCAGCCCGCCGCGATGGCGGATCGCCGGCACCTTGCCGAGCGGATTGATGGCGAGATAGGCGTCCTTGCGCTGCTCGGCCGCCTTCAAATTGAGGACGTGCAGATCGTAGGGTGCGCCGAGTTCCTCCAGCAGCACGCGGGTGCCGGTGGCGCGGCTCTGCGGCGAGTAATACAGCGTGAGGCGGTCGGTGGTGGCAGCGGTGGTCATGAGCAGGTCTCCTTGCGCCGTCAGGGCGCATGGCCTTCTTATGTTCGCCTATACCTGACATCCTGTGTCAGGTATGATTACGCGATGCGCGCGAGCCGGCTGTTTTCCATCCTCACCACCCTGCAGGCGCGAGGGCAAGTCACCGCGCCCGAGCTGGCCAAGGCCTGCGAGGTCTCGGTGCGTACGATCGATCGCGACATCGATGCGCTGGCTGCTGCCGGCGTTCCCGTCTACGCCGACCGCGGCGCCGAGGGCGGCTACCGCCTGCTCGACGGCTACCGGGTGCGGCTGAACGGGCTGTCGCAGGGCGAGGCCGAGGCGCTGTTCATGGCCGGCCTGCCCGGCCCTGCCGCCGCGCTCGGCCTCGATGCCGCGATGGCGGCGGCGCAGACCAAGCTGATGGCGGCGCTGCCGGAGAATCTGCGCCCCAACGCGCGGGGCATGCAGCAGCGCTTCCATCTCGACGCGCCGGGTTGGTTCGGCGAGACCGAGGAGCCGAAGCACCTGCGCGCGATTGCAGCCTCGGTGCTGCGCGAGACCCTGATCGATATCCGCTACCAGAGCTGGAAGGCCGAGAAGCGGCGGCGCGTGGCGCCGCTCGGCCTCGTGCTGAAGGGCGGCAGCTGGTATCTCGCCGGCCTCGTCGACGGCAATGTGCGCACCTACCGCGTCGCGCGGGTGCTGGATTGCACCGCGCTGGAGACGCCGTTCACGCGGCCGGCGGAGTTCGAGCTCGCCACTTATTGGCGCGCCTCGATCGAGCGGCTCGAGGCCGAGCTGCATCCGAACGAGGCCACGGTGCGGCTGTCGCCGCTCGGGCTGCAGCTGTTTGATGCGCTGGCGCATCCTTACGTGAAGGCGCGGATGCGGCTTGCTGACAGCGTCGAGCCCGATGGCTGGCGCGTCGCCACCATGCCGGTCGGCAAAACAGTGTGGCATGCGGCGAGCGAGCTATTGCGGCTCGGCGCCGAGGCCGAAGTGATCGCGCCGCAAGAGCTGCGCGCGAAGATGGCCGAGCTGGCGGGCGCGATGGCCGCGCGCTATGCGGACACCCCGGCGCGCCGCGCGGCCCGCCGCTAATAGCGGCTGTCGGAGCTGATCACGAAGCGGTCGAGGAAATTGATCGGCAGGATTTCAAACTTGTTCAGCGTCAGGGTAATCCCGGTCACGAAGTCGATGCCCTTGATCGTGCCTTCGAGATCGATCCGCCGGCCGCGGCGCAGGCCGCGTGTTTCCGGATGTTGCTCGATGTCGATATAGGCATAGATCGGGTTGTCGAGCCGCGAATGGCGGTGCCAACCGCGTTGCAGAAAGCTGAATTGCAGCACGGAGCCCGCGCCCCAGTCGATCGCGTCGAAGAATCGGGTCTTCCAGGCAACAGGCTGTCCGAGGTAATGCGCAGCGATGAACGCGTCGCGCTCAAGCGCAGGCAGACGGTGCAGTTGCCAGCTGATCTCCGCCGGCGTCAGGGAGGCGTTATTCGCCATTGTTGTTCTTGTGGTTCTTTATCGCGTCTTCTTGTCCTCGGCGAGAACGTGACGTCCCGCCTTGAGGAAACTATACATCTACAAATGTGACAGTATCCGCCACAGTTGCGCGCGACGTGCGGTAGCTGTTCACCTTGTGCGCATGATCCGCATAGCCGAACGAGATACCGCAGACAACCCGGCGATCGTCGGCCAGGTTGAAATGACGGCGGATCAGGCCGGAATGGCGCGCGATCGCCGCCTGCGGAATGGTGCCGAGCCCGAGCGCCTGCGCGGCCAGCATGAAGTTCGAGACATAGCCGCCGCAATCGATCGCGCCATAGATGCCGAGCGGCTCGTTGGTGTGGATCACGGCAATGTGCGGCGCGCCGAAGAAATTGTAATTCTCCAGCGCCTGTTTTGCGTAGGCCGCCCTGTCGCCGCGCGCGATGCCGAGCGTGTTGTAGAGCTGGAAGCCGCTTTCGCGACGGCGCTCCAGATAGACCCCGACATATTCGCGCGGCGGCGTGAAGTCGTAGTCCTCGCCGAGGCCGCGCGACGCCTCGGCATAGATCGCCTTGCGAAACCGCTCCTTGGCCTCACCGGACACGATCAGGACCTGCCAGGGCTGACTGTTGCACCAGGACGCGGTGCGCTGCGCGGTGGTGAGAATGTGCTCGATGACGTCGCGCGGCACCTCGCGCGGCTGGAACGCGCGTACCGAGTAGCGCTCGTTGAGCAGCTCCTCGAGCGCGCCGATGCGATCTTCGGACGCATAACGCGGCTTGGTGGTGGCATCCATGCTCAGCGGCCCTTGGTCGGGATCTTGTTGTAGGGCACGTCCTTGTCGACGCGGATATCGCCCGGCAGGCCAAGCACGCGCTCGGCAATGATGTTGCGCAGGATCTCGTCGGTGCCGCCGGCGATGCGCATCGAGGGTGACGACAAGAGCATCTGCTGGAACTGGCCGTTGGCCTGCTCCTCGTCGGTGCCGGTGAGGCTGCCTGCGGCGCCCTCGAGGTCCATCGCATAGGTCGCGATGTCCTGCAGCATCAGGCCGGAGACGAGCTTGCCGATGGAATTTTCCGGACCGGGCCGCTCGCCCTTCGACAGCGCCGAGATGGCGCGGTAGCTGGTGTATTTCAGCCCGCTCGCCTTCACCGCCCAGCTCGCAAGCTTCGAGCGCACCGCCGGATCGTCGATCGCAAGACCATCTTCCAGCATCAGGTTAGAGCAGAACTCGAACATCTCGGGCACGCCGGTGGCAAGCCGCGCGCCGATCGACATGCGCTCGTTCATCAGCGTGGTCAGCGACACGCTCCAGCCCTCGCCGACCGCACCCAGCCGCTGGCTGTCCGGAATCACGACGTCGGTGAAATAGACCTCGTTGAACTCCTGCATGCCGTTGGCCTGCTTGATCGGCCTGACCTCGACGCCGGGGCTCTTCATGTCGAGGAAGAACATCGTGAGGCCCTTGTGCTTCGGCACATTCGGATCGGTGCGCGCGATCAACAGGCCGTAGTCGGAATAATGCGCGCCTGAGGTCCAGATCTTCTGGCCGTTGATGACCCAGTTGTCGCCCTTCTTCTCGGCGCGGGTGCGAAGCCCTGCGACGTCCGAGCCTGCCGACGGCTCGGAGAACAGCTGGCACCAGATCTCCTCGCCGGAGGCGAGCTTCGGCAGATAGCGGCGCTTGGCTTCCTCAGAGCCCCAGGCCATCACGGTCGGTCCGCACATGCCCTCGCCGATCTGGAACGGCTGGGTCAGCTTGCCGTAGACGCCCTCCTCCTGCTGCCAGATCACGCGCTCGATCGGGGTGGCGCCGCGGCCGCCATATTCCTTCGGCCAGTGCAGGCAGGCCCAGCCGCCCTCCGCCTTCTTCTTCTGCCACGCCTTGCCGACCTCGACCATGTCGTGCTTGGCAAGCCGGATGCGGCCGAGCGAGGATTTTGACAACTCCTCCTCGAATTCCTTCGGCGCGCTGGCGGCAATCCAGTCGCGCGCGATCTTGCGGAATTCGGCTTCCTGCGGCGTGTCATCGAAATTCATGGCGAACCTCTTTGGATTTTTCGCGCGCTCAGGCGCGGCCCTTGGTCGGGATCTTGTTGAAGGGAACGTCCTTGTCGACCCGGATGTCGCCGGGCAGGCCCAGCACGCGCTCGGCGATGATGTTGCGCATGATCTCGTCGGTGCCGCCTTCGACGCGGGTGCCCGGCGCGCGCAGCAGCATCGCCTGGAATTTGCCGGCGGCTTCGGCATCCTCGGGTCCGCTCAAGGTGCCCGCGGCGCCCTGCAGATCGAGCGCGTAGGTCGCGACGTCCTGGATCATCGAACCGGCGACCAGCTTGCCGATCGAGTTCTCCGGACCCGGGCGTTCACCGCGGGACAGCGCGGAGATCGCGCGCATGCTGGTGTATTTCAGCCCGCTCGCCTTCACCGCCCAGCTCGCGAGCTTCGAGCGCACCGCGCGGTTCTCGATCGCGGGGCCATCCTCCAGCATCAGGCTGTTGCAGAAATCGAACAATTCGGGGAAACCGGTTGCGACGCCGGCGCCGATCGACATCCGCTCGTTCATCAGCGTGGTGAGCGACACGTTCCAGCCGTCATTGACGTTGCCGAGCCGCTGCGCGTCCGGGATGCGCACGTCGGTGAAATAGACCTCGTTGAAGTCGGAGGCCCCGCTGGCCTGCTTGATCGGCCTGACCTCGACGCCCGGGCTCTTCATGTCCAGGAAGAACATGGTGAGGCCCTTGTGCTTGGCGACCGTCGGATCCGTGCGGGTGAGCAGGATACCGTAATCGGAATAATGCGCACCCGAGGTCCAGATCTTCTGGCCGTTGATCACCCATTCGTCGCCTTGCTTCTCGGCGCGGGTGCGCAGGCCGGCAACGTCGGAGCCGCCGGCCGGCTCGGAGAACAGCTGGCACCAGATCTTCTCGCCGGAGGCGAGCGGCGGCAGGTATTTGCGCTTCTGCTCCTCGCCGGCGAACGCCATCATGGTCGGGCCGCACATGCCGTGGCCGATGATGAACATCGAGCTGAGGCGGCCGAACGGGCCCTCCTCCTGCTGCCAGATCACGCGCTCGATCGGCGAGGCGCCGCGGCCGCCATACTCCTTCGGCCAGTGCAGGCAGGCCCAGCCGGCATCGGCCTTCTTCTTCTGCCAGGCTTTTGCCACTTCGAGGATATTGGCGCCCTTGAGCGCAACGCGGCCGAGCGAAGCCTTGCGCAGTTCGTCCTCATATTGCTTCGGCGCATTGGCCGCGATCCAGGCTTTCGCCTCGGCGCGGAATGCGGCCTCCTGCGGGGTGTCGTCGAAATTCATGACGGTCCCCGCTTACGCCGCGTTCTTCTTGCGCATGCGATCGATCAGGGCATCTTCCCAATAGGACAGGCTGCCGAGGCCGAGCGCGACCGCATTGGCGCGGCGGTAGTACATGTGGCAGTCGAACTCCCAGGTGAAGCCCATGCCGCCATGGACCTGGATGTTGTTCTTGGCGCAGTGCTGGAACGCCTGCGTCGCGCTGATGCGCGCGGCAGCTGCCGCTTCCGGCAACTCGCCGGCATTGGTCGAGAGCGCCCAGGCGCCATAGTAGCAATTCGAGCGAGCCAGCGTCGCCGAGACATACATGTCGGCCAGCATGTGCTTGACCGCCTGGAACGAGCCGATCGGACGGCCAAAGGCAATACGATCAAGCGCATAGTCGCGGCCCATCTCCAGCGCGCGGTCGGCGCCGCCGACCTGCTCGAATGCCATCAGCACGGCGGCGCGATCCAGCACCTGGGTGATCACGCTCCAGCCCTCGCCGGCGGCGCCGAGCGGCTCGGCCTTCGTATCCTTGAAGGTGATCTCGGCCTGGCCGCGGGTGAGATCGATATTGGTCAGCGACTTGACCTCGACGCCCGAGGCCTTGAGATCGACGATGAACAGGGAGATATCGGACTCGCGTCCGCTCGAACCGGTGCGCGCGGCGACCACCGCGAAATCGGCGATCGCGCCATCCGCGACCGGCTTCTTGACGCCGTTGAGCACGCCTCCATTAGCCGTGAGCTTGACTGCTTTCGGCGACGGATTGCCCTTGCCCTCGAACAGCGCCAGCGTGCCGATGGCATCGCCGGAGGCGATCTTCGGCAGCCACTTCTGCTTCTGCGCATCGCTGCCCGCGATCAGCAGCGCTTCGGCGGCGAGATAAACGGTCGAGGAGAACGGCACCGGCGCCAGCGCGCGGCCCATTTCCTCGGCGATCACGCAGAGCTCGAGATGGCCGGCACCGGCGCCGCCGAACTGTTCCGGGATCGCGATGCCGAGGAAGCCCATCTCGGCAAGGCCCTTCCACAGCGCCTTGTCGTAGGGCGCCTTGCCGTCGAGCACCTCGCGCGCGGCCTTCGGCGGGCACTGTTCGCTGAGGAATTTCCGCGCCTCGTCGCGCATCTGCTTCTGTTCGTCCGAGAAATCGAAATTCATGGCGCTTACCTTCTGGGTTCTTGTCGTTTCAATTGGCCGTCATTTCCGCGGCGCGCGAAGCGCGAGCCCGGAATGACGAGTGGAAACAGTCCGGCCATCACAGCACGATCACCTCGTCGCAGGGCTTGTCGGCGTACAATTTCTCGACCAGGGCGGCGCGGCGTTCGAGGCCGGCGCGCTGGTTGATGTAGCCCTTGTCGGTGAGCTCGTTGCCGTCGATCGACGGCGGCTCGACCATCAGCATCGCGCGTGCGATCCGCATGCTGCTGCCGGTGGTGGACGCGTTGTGGGCCTGCAAGCCTTTTTCGACGCAGGCGATCACGGCCGGGTGCCGGATCACCTCCTCGTAGCTCGCATCGGCATTGCCGACGAGCTGGCGGCAGGCATGCAGGTTCGGCCAGCACAACAGGCCGATGAACTCGCGATCCTGCCCCGCAACCAGCGCGTCATGCACGACCGGCGTCGCGGCTGATATCGCATCGGTGCGCAGCGAGCCGACGTGAACGAACGTGCCCGTGGTCAACTTGAAGTCCTCGACCACGCGGCCGGCGAAGATGATGCCCTGCAGCGGATCTTCGGGATCGACGAACACACCGGCATCGCCGATGCAGTAGAAGCCTTCCTCGTCGAACATCTTGGCCGTGAGGTCCGGCTGGCCGAAATAGCCCGGCGTGACGTTGACGCCGCGCAGCCGCAATTCGTATTTCGAACCGCACGGCACCATCTTCAGCTCGACACCGGGGAACGGCAGGCCGATCAGGCCGACGCGCTCGGTGTCCCAATAGGTTCCGGTCGAGGTCGGTGCGGTCTCGGTCGAGCCCCAGCCGGTGTAGAACACGATGCGCTCGCCGGTGGTCTTCACCGCCAGCGCCTGCATTCGGTCATAGAGATCGTCGGGCAGCCGGGCGCCGCCATAAGCCATGATCGAGAGGTTCTTGAAGAAGCTCGCGCACAGCGCCTCGTCCTTCTCCATCGCGGCCGCGAGCGCCGCATAGCCGGCCGGCACGTTGGCGTAATAGGTCGGCGACACCTCGCGCAGGTTCCTGATGGTCTCCTCGAACTGGCCCGGCATCGGCCGGCCGTCGTCGATATAGAGCGTGCCGCCATCGACCAGCACCGGGTTGAACGCGGCGTTGCCACCCATGGTGTGATTCCAGGGCATCCAGTCGAGCACGGTCGGGATCGGGCCGGCTGTTTCCCGCGGCCGCACCTGCATCATCATCGCGGCGTTGGCGCACATCATCTGCTGGGTGTTGATGACGGCCTTGGGCATGCCGGTCGAGCCCGAGGTGAACAGCAGCTTGCCGACGGTGTCGGACGTGATCTTCGCGATCGACGCGGCGACATCGGCGGTCACCTTCGTCGCCGCGAGCTCGGCGAAGGCCACGCTCTCGATGCCCTCGCAGGGACGCAGGACATGGACCACCGTGATGCCGGTGAGATCGATCGCCTTCAGGGCCTTCTCGAAGGCAGGTCCGTCCTGCACCATCACGACGGCCGGCTTGATCAGGTTGAAGAGGTATTTGAGCTTGAGGTGATCCTGGCTCATCAGCGAATAGGCCGGCGATACCGGCGCCGCCGGCAGCCGCGCCTGCATTGCGGCTTGCGTCATCAGCGCGTGCTCGATCGAATTGCCTGACAGGATCGCGACGGGTCGGCCGTCCGCAATACGGAGATTGAGCAGACCTTGCGTTAGCGCATCGACGGTGCGCTTGGCTTCGCCATAGGACACCTTGCGCCACTGCCGGTCGGGACCGCCGCGTTGCGCGAGCCAGATGCGCTCCGGCGCATGCGCCGCCCATTTGGCGAGATAGGCCGGGATATGCGTCTCGTAGGCCTGCAGCGGGATCCGCGACTTCAGGACGACGGTACCGTCGGCGCGCCGGTCGACCGCGATGTCGCGTGCGAGCCAATCGACTTTGCGAAAGGCAGGCTTCGTCAGCATCGCCGCGTCTCCATCCATTTTGCGTCTCCCGGAATTCTTGTCCTTTTGAGGATCTGTTCTCAGCGCCTGATATAGACAGGCTTTCGTTTCTCGAGAAAGGCCCTGATGCCCTCCTGGAAATCTTCCGAGCGACTGCACAGCACCTGGTTGCGATCCTCCATCGCAATCACGGCCTCGATCGAGCCGGCATCGACGCTCATGTTGATGCATTCCTTCGAGAGGCGGAGGCCGACCGGCGAGGCCGTCATCATCGCGTCGACGTAGGGATTGGCAGCGGTATCGAGATCGGCGGCCTCGACCACTTCGGACACAAGGCCGACGGCAAGCGCGCGATCGGCGTTGATGAAGCGCCCGGTGAGGATCAATTCTGAGGCGACCGACACGCCGACGAGGCGCGGCAGGAAGTAACTGGTGCCGATGTCGCAGCCGCCGAGACCGAGCTTGATGAAGGCGCAGTTCATCCGCGCGTTTGTCGCCGCGATGCGGATGTCGGCGGCGAGCGCCAGCGCAAAGCCGCCGCCGGCGGCCGCACCCTGCACCAGCGCGATGATCGGCTGCGGAGCGCGCCGCATCAGCATCACGATGTCGGCAATGCGGCGCTGCGAATCCAGCGACTCGGTGACGCCGGGCGGTTCAGCCTGGCCGCCGCGGCGCGCCATCGCATGCTTGAGGTCGAGCCCGGCGCAGAAATTAGCGCCGGCGCCCTTCAGCACCACGACGCGGGTGTCGCGATTGCGCTGCAGGCCCTGAAAATAGACATTGAGCGCATCGATCAGCGAGGGATCGAGCGCGTTGAGGCTTTCGGGACGATTGAGCGTGATCCAATCGACCCCGTCATGATGTTCGATCAGCAGCGGTTGAGACACGCGTTACACTCCTGCATCTGCAAATGCGGCGGCAATTGATGCGCCCTCTCCCCTTGTGGGAGAGGGCATGCGCGTGGGTGCAGCGTGTTCGCGTGGGTGAGGGGTCTGTCTCCGCGGAGAGAAACCCCTCATCCGGCGCTGCGCGCCACCTTCTCCCACAAGGGGAGAAGGTACTAGCGCGGAGCCATGCGGATGGCGCCGTCGAGGCGGATGGTTTCGCCGTTGAGCATCGGGTTCTCGACGATGTGGACCGCGAGGTTGCCGTACTCCGAGGCATCGCCGAGGCGGGCCGGATGCGGCACCTGGGCGCCCAGGCTCTTGCGGGCCTCCTCGCTGAGCCCCATCAGCAGCGGCGTCAGGAACAGGCCGGGTGCGATGGTGTTGACGCGGATCTTCAGGCTGGCGAGGTCACGCGCGGCCGGCAGCGTGAGACCGACGACGCCGCCCTTCGAGGCGGAATATGCGATCTGACCGATCTGGCCTTCATAGGCCGCAACCGACGCGGTGTTGATCGCGACGCCGCGCTCCTCGCCGATCGGGGCTTCGGTCGCCAGGCGCTCGGCGAACAGACGCAGCACGTTGAAGGTGCCGATCAGATTGACGTTGATGATGCGGACGAACTTCGCCAGCGGATAGACGCCGTCCTTGCCGACGATGCGCTGCGAGCCGCCGATGCCGGCGCAGTTCATCAGCACGCGCGCGATGCCGTGCGCGGCCTCGGCCTTGGCGATCGCCGCCTTGATCGCTTCCTCGTCGGTGACGTCGGCATGCAGGGCAACGCCCTTCACTTCGGCGGCGACCTTCTCGGCGTTTTCCTTGTTCTGGTCGATCACGCCGATCTTGGCGCCCTTGGCGGCCATGGCGCGCGCGGTTGCGGCACCGAGGCCGGAGCCACCGCCGGTGATGAGAACGGCAACGTCTTTCAACTGCATGGGAACAACCTTTCCTTGGGCGTTTCTTCTCTAGACTTGAACTTGTTATCCGGCAGCGGCCGCTGCCGTTTCCTTATCGGGATTGAGCACGCCGCCGAAGATCAAGGCTTCCATGTGCTTGATGTATTCGCGGCAGACCTCGTCGGTGACCGGACCGACACCGACCGCGCGCGACATCGCGTGGCGGCCGAAGAACAGGTGATCGCAGGCGCCGATCAGGCTGGTGTAGAACAGCACCGGATCGATCTTGCGGAATTCCCCGGCCTTGATGCCCTCGGCCAGCAGGCGGCGGTGGAAATCCAGCAGCGGCGCAACGAAGAATTTCGACACCTCGTTCGCGGCGGCAGTCGAGCTCTCGTGCAGGAGATAATGAATCAGCCGGTTCATGTAGGGGAATTGGTGATAGGCGCGAATGATGCCGCCGATATGCAGGCGCAGTTTCGCCGACGGCGTGATCGGCTGGCTGATGAGATATTCGAGCTGCGAGATCTCGGTGGCGGCGTCGCGCGCGAGCAGCGCCAGCAACAGCCCGTCCTTGTTGCCGAAATGATATTTCACCAGCGCGGCGTTGACGCCCGACTTCTGCGCGATGTCGGACAGCGAGACCTCGATCGAGGCGCGCTCGATCATCAGCTCGCTGGCTGCGACCAATAGCTTGTCGGCGGTGGCATTTTTGCCGGCCGGAAGTTTCGTCGGTACGCTGGTATTCAACTGCGCTCTGGTCCCGCTTGGGTTCTGGGCTCGACGGTAAATCGAGGCCGCACATAAGCCCATGGCGGGGCTGCACTCAAGAGTTAATTGATTGATTGACTAAATGCGGAGCCGCCCCTTAAATCCGGGCCAACTTCAAAACCGCCCAATCCAGAAACATCAGGGAGATCAGACATGGCCGAGGCATATATCGTTGCCGCCGCCCGCACTGCCGGCGGCCGCAAGGGAGGGCGTCTCGCCGGCTGGCATCCGGCCGATCTGGCCGCCACCGTGCTCGATGCGCTGGTCGAACGATCGGGCGCGGACCCGGCGCAGGTCGAGGACGTGATCATGGGCTGCGTGATGCAGACCGGCGAGCAATCAACCAACATCGCGCGCAACGCCGTGATGGCCTCAAAGCTGCCGGAGAGCGTGCCCGCGACCTCGATCGACCGCCAATGCGGCTCCTCGCAGCAGGCGCTGCACTTCGCGGCGCAGGCCGTGATGAGCGGCACCATGGACTGCGTGATCGCCGCCGGCGTGGAATCGATGACCCGCGTGCCGATGGGCCTCGCCTCCTCGCTGCCGGCCAAGAACGGCTTCGGCCACTACAAGAGCCCGGGCATCGAGGCGAAATATCCCAACATCGTGTTCAGCCAGTTCACCGGCGCGGAAATGATGGCCGAGAAGTACGGCCTGTCGAAGGATGAACTCGACGAATACTCCTACAACAGCCATCAGCGCGCGATCGCGGCGACGCAAGCCGGCCACTTCAAGGACGAGATCGTGCCGGTGACGATCACCCGTGCCGACGGCTCGACCGACACCCACCACATCGACGAAGGCATCCGCTTCGACGTCAGCCTCGACGGCATCAAGGGCGTCAAGCTGATCGCCGAGAACGGCAAGCTGACCGCGGCCAGCGCCAGCCAGATCTGCGACGGCGCCTCCGGCGTGATGGTCGTCAACGAGAAGGGCCTGAAGGCGCTCGGCGCGAAGCCGATGGCGCGCATCCATCACCTCACCATGATGGGCGGCGATCCCGTGATCATGCTGGAAGCGCCGCTGCCGGCAACCCAGCGTGCGCTGCAGAAGGCCGGCATGACAATCGACGACATCGACCTGTTCGAGGTCAACGAGGCCTTCGCCTCGGTGCCGACCGCGTGGCTGAAGACCACCGGTGCCGATCCGGCCCGGCTCAACGTCAATGGCGGCGCGATCGCGCTCGGCCATCCGCTCGGCGGCAGCGGCACCAAGCTGATGACGACGCTGCTGCCTGCGCTGAAGCAGCGCAACAAGCGCTACGGCCTGCAGACCATGTGCGAAGGCGGCGGCATGGCCAACGTGACGATCGTCGAGCGGCTGTAAGAGCGCCGACCTCTAGAAGCGTTGAGAGGCCGCAAGAGTCTCCATACAAAAGGTGTCGTCCCGGCCTTGAGCCGGGACCCATAACCACAGGTCGATGTGGTTATGGCGAGCCGAAGCACAGCTCATTTCAACAAAAAAGATCGGTGGTTGGGTCCGGGCTTTCGCCGGGACCACCACCTTGTTTGAGGAAACGTCTTTGACCCATCCGTCGATCCACGCACGCAATACGCCCGACAAGATCGCCTACCAGATGGCGGGGTCCGGCAAGGCGATCACCTATCGCGAGCTCGACGAGCTCTCGAACCAGGGCGCGCATCTGTTCCGCTCGCTCGGACTGAAGCCCGGCGACCACATCGCGCTGCTGATGGAAAACCGGCTCGCCTTCATGGAGATCTGCTGGGCCGCGCAGCGCTCGGGGCTGTATTACACGGCGATCAGCCGCTACCTGACCGAGGAGGAGATCGCCTACATCATCAGGGATTGCGGCGCGAAGGTGTTCATCACCACGCCGCAGTGCGCCGACAAGGTGAAGGGCCTGATCAAGGGCGAACCCGGCGAACCGCTGTTCTACATGATGGACGAGCCGGCCCCGGGCTTCCGCTCCTACGACAAGGAGGCCGGCGCGCAGCCGACCACGCCGATCGCCGACGAGGTCGCCGGCTACGACATGCTGTATTCCTCCGGCACCACCGGCCGGCCAAAGGGCATCAAGAAGGAGTTCGAGGGCAACCGGATCGACGTGCCGAACCCGTTCCTGCGGATTCTCACCGCAGACATGTGCGGCATGAATGCCGACTCGATTTATCTGTCGCCGGCGCCGCTCTATCACGCGGCTCCCTTGCGCTTCAACATGATGGCGACCGTGCTCGGGGGCACCTCCGTCATCATGGAGCATTTCGACGCCGAGGAATTCCTGAGGCAAGTCGAGAAGCACAAGGTGACGCAGTCGCAGCTGGTGCCGACGATGTTCGTGCGCATGCTGAAGCTGCCCGAAGAGGTCCGCGCCCGCTACAAGGTGTCATCGCTGAAAGGTGCGATCCACGCCGCGGCACCCTGCCCGGTCGACGTCAAGGCCAAGATGATCGAATGGTGGGGGCCGATCCTGATCGAGTATTACGCCGGCTCGGAAGGCAACGGCGTCACGGTCTCGACCTCGCAGCAATGGCTGACCCATCGCGGCACGGTCGGGCGCGCCGTGGTCGGCAAGGTCAAGATTCTCGACGAGAACGACGAGGAGGCGCCGACGGGGCAGATCGGCCAGGTCTATTTCGCCGACGCGCCCGTTTTCTCCTATCACAACGATCCCGAGAAGACGAAGAAGGCCTACAACGCCAGGGGCTGGTCGACGCTCGGCGACGTCGGCTACCTCGACGAGGAGGGCTTCCTGTATCTCACCGACCGCAAGAGCTACATGATCATCTCGGGCGGCGTAAACATCTATCCGCAGGAGACCGAGGACGTGCTGATCACGCATCCGGCGGTCTCCGACGTCGCGGTGTTCGGCGTGCCGAACGAGGAGATGGGCGAAGAGGTCAAGGCCGTGGTGCAGCCGCACGACATCGCCAAGGCCGGCAAGGAGCTCGAGGCCGAGCTGATCGCCTTCTGTCGCCAGCATCTGTCGCCGATCAAATGCCCGAAGAGCATCGACTTCGAGACGGAGCTGCCGCGCACGCCGACCGGCAAACTGGTGAAGCGCCATCTGCGCGACCGGTATTGGCCGAAGGCAACCGGGAAAGTGTGATTCGTCCTGTCTTCCACTGGAGGGGGAGGATGGACAACGCTTGCGGCGTTATGCAGCGCTACAAGTCCTGCGCCGGTTCGCACGCCACCTTTGCCGAGGCACGCAGATGCAGTTGGCCATGCTTGCCTGATTCGGTGGAGGTCCACTGCGCGTCGATCTGCTGAAAATCCTCCGACAGCTTGCCGCGATGGCTGCCGTCGGTTTCGAACGCTGCGTCGCCGTCGGGCGAGCGTTCGAAGATCTCGACTTCGAGATCGGACAGCCGGATGAACATCTGCACGTCGATCTTGGTCATGTGGCGGCCGGCCTCGTACGAACCGCAGCCGCGGGCTTCCGCGTTCTGCTCGTTCAGCGCCTTGACCTTGTCGAAGGTGATGACGACGTTCTGCACCGTGCTGTCGCCATCCCACAGGAATTCACCGATATAGGCGCGCGGCAATTTCTCGGTGAGCTGCTTGATGTCGGCCGCACGGGCCGCGCACGTCAGCACCAGGCCAGCGGCCACGATCATCACGCCGAAACGCGACTTCCAGCCGGGCAGCTCTGCAATCCTCGTGTGGCGCATGCGGTATGCATCCCGTCGGCAAAGTTGCTATCGTGAATCAATGGCCGCCAGCATACAGCAAAATGCGCTGCTTCTGCGGCGATGCCCAACAGGTGATCCCAGATGGAAACGCTCCCCGACGTCCCGCTCCCCTCCACCATCCGCTCGCGTTATGTCGACGGGATCAACGGCCTCACCATGCATGTGCTCGAGGCGGGCTTCGAAACGTCAGGCCGCCCCTGCCTGTTGCTACTGCACGGCTTTCCGGAGCTGGCGTTTTCCTGGCGCAAGGTGATGCCGAAGCTCGCCGCGGCCGGCTATCACGTGATCGCGCCGGACCAGCGCGGCTACGGCCGCACGTCAGGCTGGAGCGCGGAATATGACGGCGAGCTCGCGTCGTTCCGCCTGCCCAATCTCGTGCGCGATGCGCTCGGGCTGGTCGCGGCGTTCGGCTACCGGCATGTCGATGCCGTGATCGGGCACGATTTCGGCTCGTCGGTCGCGGCGTGGTGCGCGCTGATCCGCCCCGATGTGTTCCGCGCGGTCGTGATGATGAGCGCACCATTCGCTGGACCGCCGTCGCTGCCGTTCAACACCGCCAATGAACCGGGCAAGCCCGCGGGCGAAGACCCGGTGCATCGCGAGCTGGCGGCACTGCCGCGCCCGCGCAAGCATTATCAATGGTACTATTCGACGTATCAGGCCAACGACGACATGCATCGCGCACCGCAAGGCGTGCACGATTTCCTGCGCGCCTACTACCATCACAAGAGCGCCGACTGGAAGGACAACAAGCCGTATCAGCTGCAATCCTGGTCGGCTGGCGAACTCGCAAAGCTGCCGACCTATTATGTGATGGATCTCGCCAAGGATATGGCCGCGACGGTCGCCGAGGAGATGCCGTCGCGCGAAGTGATCGCCGCCAACAGCTGGCTGCCGGACCGCGACCTCGCCTATTACAGCGCCGAGTATCAGCGCACGGGATTCCAGGGCGGGCTGCAATGGTACCGCTGCGGCACATCGGGCGCGTTCACCGCGGAACTGCAGACCTGGAGCGGCCGCACGATCGACCAGCCGTCCGCGTTCATCTCGGGCAAGCAGGATTGGGGCACCTATCAGCGGCCCGGCGTGTTCGAGACGATGCAGACCAAGGCCTGTACCAAAATGATCGGCTGCCATCTGGTCGACGGCGCCGGTCACTGGGTGCAGCAGGAGCAGCCGGACGAAGTGAGCCGGCTGCTGCTTCAGTTCCTCGCGCGTGCAAGGTAGAGCCGCTTCGGTTCTGATCGAATCAGTCGCTCCAGATCCTTGTTTCGGCAGGCTTTCCTCGCACGAACCGGCATCCGTCCCGCGTCAGATGCGGATGTCTGCCGCCGCGATCCCCTCACAGGGCGTTAATGCGCGGTTCACGAAACATTAGGCAATGATTGGCGTTGCTAGAAACCGGCGGTCGGTCCGGCGACTTTTTGAGGAGAGAGCAAAGATGGATAGGAAAATCGCTGGACTTCTGGGAGCGGTGGCCGCGTTCGGCGCGGTTGGTGCCGCCGAAGCTGCGCCTGGGCCTAACCCGGCCGACGTCCTGCAGGCGAACTCATATGCGGACCTGCTGGAGCCGATCTCGGACGCCTCCGCAAAGCTGCAGGCGCTCGACGAGGCTGCGCCCGCCCCGGTCCGAGAGAACGTGCAGCTCGCACAGTACTACTACCATCATCACCACCACCACCACCATCATCACGGCTACTATCGCCGCGGCTACTACGATCGCCCGGTCATCGTGGTGCCGCGCTATCGGCGCTACCACCATCATCATCACCACCATCATCATCATCACAGCTTCTACCGTCGCGATTACTGAGCGATGGCACTTTGGTGATGCGACAACGGGGCCCACGGGTCCCGTTGTATTTTTCGACCATGATGCGGCGCCGTTTTAGTCCTGACGCGCCTTCTCCTTCGCGGCGCGGTGCAGATGGCGATACGTGCCGTCGAACACCGTGTCCGATGACGACGTCCATTCCGTTCCGGCGGCCAGTTTGGGCCGATTGTTGTAGATGCGGCGCGCCTGCAATTCGCGTTCGGCGGCCTCCTCCTCGCCCATCTGCTCGAGCTGAAAGTTCGCTTCCTCGGGAATCACGATGATCTGGGCGAATGGTTCGTTCGGCCGGAAAATGTGGGTCCGCCCTTCCGCCGGCGCCTTGAACACTGTGAAGAACATCATCGGCCACCAATTGCGCACGAGCGCCGGAACGGCGATCGGAACGGTGTCGGTGCGATCGGTGTAGAAGCGCGGATGCGGTTCGGTACGGATCGCCATGCCCTTCTCGACCTTGAGATCGAGCAATATCTGGTAGGTGTAGAACACGTCGCCGAAATTCCGGAACGGCGGCCACTGCACGCCGCTGTCCGGCGGCTCACCCCAATTGGCGTCGAGTTGTAACCTTCCGTCCTTCGTGGTGACGTGCAGCTCGAAATCATAGGGATAGAACAGCTCGATCCCATATTGCGCGCCTTCCGAGAACGGCACGCAATGCCAGACCTGCTCGCGCGAGCCGTCGGTGCGCGGCTCACGGTTGCCGGCCCAGCCCGGAATCTCGAGTTTCGTCCGCCGCGGCGCCAGTCGCGCGTCGTTCAGGCGGTATTTGACGGTGTCCATGGCATCCTCTCGTGAACAGCAGGAACTCGAACGGACGTAGCACAGCCTGGTTCCGCTGATCGTGATCACGAACTGGCAGAGGAGCTGCCGGCCAGGATTGACCTCGGGCTGACGGAATAATATTAGAATTATTCTAATTCTAAATTCGGGTGAAGAAAGCGTCGCCGTGAAGAATTTCGCCGATTTGACCGAGCGCGAGGTGCTGGCAGTCGCGATTGCCTCCGAGGAGGAGGACAGTCGCATTTACATGTCCTTCGCGGAGGATCTCGCCGGCCGCTATCCCGATACCGCAAAGATCTTCGAGGAGATGGCGGAGGAAGAGCGCGGCCATCGCCACCGGCTGCTCGAAACCTATGAGCAGCGCTTCGGCCCGCATCTGCCGCCGATCCGGCGCGAGGACGTCAAAGGCTTTCTGCGCCGCCGCCCGATCTGGCTGACCAAGAACCTGCCGCTCGACACCATTCGCAAGGAAGTCGAGACCATGGAGCTGGAGGCTGAGCGCTTCTATGCCAAGGCCGCCGAGAAGGCCGAGGATACCGGCGTGCGCCGGCTGCTCGGCGATCTCGCCGAGGAGGAGAAGGGCCACGAAAAACTCGCGGTCAAGCTCACCGGTGATATCCTCAAGCCCGATGTGCGCGCGGAGGAAGACCGCACGCGGCGGCGGATGTTCGTGCTGCAATATGTGCAGCCGGGCCTCGCCGGACTGATGGACGGCTCGGTCTCGACCCTGGCGCCGCTGTTCGCCGCCGCCTTCGCCACCCATCACAACTGGCAGACGTTTCTGGTCGGCCTCGCCGCCTCGATCGGCGCCGGCATCAGCATGGGCTTTGCGGAAGCGCTGTCCGACGACGGCTCGCTGACCGGCCGCGGCTCGCCCTGGCTGCGCGGCACGACTTGCGGACTGATGACGACGCTCGGCGGCCTCGGCCATACCATTCCCTATCTGGTGCCCGACGCCTGGCCGAACGCATTCTGGATCGCGACGGCGATCGCCGGAATCGTGGTGTTCTTCGAGTTGTGGGCGATCGCCTTCATCCGCGCGCGCTACATGGACACGCCGTTCCTGCAGGCCGTGTTCCAGATCGTGCTCGGCGGCGCGATCGTGCTCGCGGTCGGCATATTGATCGGCGCGGCTTAACGGATCGAGGCAAAGATGCGACAGCCGCGCCAGCTTGCCAACATAGCACTTCTTGCAGCGCTGCCGGTGCTCGGGTGGGCCGGACGTGCGCAGGCGACCGACGAGATCCAGGTCTACAATGCCGGCATCGCGGAGGTGGGTCAGCTCACCATCCAGCAACACCTCAACTACGTCGGCATCGGTCAGAAGGAGCCGCCCTTCCCCGGTGGCTTCCCTTCCAATCACAGCCTCAACGGCACGCCGGAATTCGCTTATGGCATGACGGACTGGTGGGAACTCGGGCTGTATCTGCCGTTTGCAGTGCAGGACCGGCAATTTCTGTCCGACGGCTTCAAGCTGCGCACGCTGTTCGTGTCGCCGAACGCCGACAAACGCAATCTGTTCTATGGCATCAATTTCGAGTTCAGTTACGAAACGCCGAAATTCGCGCAGACCCGATTCGGCATGGAGATCCGCCCGATCATCGGCGTGCGTAACGCGGACTATGAGTTCATCGTCAATCCGATCGTCGATATCGGCTTCGGCAGATATGGCGAAGCGGATTTCGCGCCCGCGGCGCGCGTGGCGCGCAGACTGAAGGACGATCTGTATGTCGGCCTGGAATACTACGCCGATTTCGGCAAGATCGGCGCCTTCAGCCCGCTCGCCGAGCAGCAGCATACGCTGTTCGCGGTGACCGACTTCAAGCTCGGCGAGTTCGATGTCAATTTCGGTGTCGGCTATGGCCTCACGCCGGGGTCCGACCGGCTGGTCGTCAAGACCATCATCGGATATGCCTTCCCGGTATCGGGCGCCAAGGGAACCGCATCGGAGCGGGCAAGCGCGAACGGCGGTATCAATCCGTTGGCGCATTTGTCCGCACGTGGCACACCCTTCTAGCTAGAACCGATGACCTCAATCCGGGTTGAAAGTCCATGACCGACCGTCTGCGCTATGGCAGCACCGCCAAGGGGCTGCATTGGGCAATCGTCGCCCTGCTGGCCGTGCAATACCCGGTCGGGTGGCTGATGCCGGACATTCACCGCGGCCAGGCGCCGGGTGCCGCCATGACGTTTCACATTTCGTTCGGCATCGTCATCCTAGCTTTGATTGTGGTGAGATTCGTCTGGCGATTGACGCACCCGGTTGCGCCGGAGAGCTCGCTCCCGGCGTGGCAACGGCTGAGTTCGGAAGCCGTGCACTGGATGCTCTATGTGCTCGTGCTGGCGACGACGGTCAGCGGCTGGCTGTTTGCATCGTTTCGCGGCTGGGCCGTGTCCTTCTTCTACATGGTGCCGCTGCCCATGCTGGCTTCCGACAATGCCGCGGCAGGCAAGGCGATCGATGGCCTGCATCAGGCCGCGGAATGGTCGTTGCTGGTGCTGATCGGAATCCATGTGGCGACCGCGCTAGTGCACCTGCTGATCTACCGCGACCGTATCATGCAGCGCATGCTTCCGAGCTGATCCTCAGCGCAATTGCGATCAAGCCACTCTTGCCCGCCCGCTCCATTCTGCGCATGATCGCCGCCAAAATCAGGGAGCACGCCGTGGCCAAATCGCAATACAGTTTCAAGACCGCCGTCGAACTGTCGGGAGCCCTGCGCGATAAGCAGGTCTCCGCCGTCGAGCTCGCCGAAGACGCGATCGGCCGCATCGAGCGTCACGACGGCAAGATCAACGCGGTCTGCGTGCGCGACTTCGAGCGCGGCCTCGCTGCGGCCCGTGCTGCAGATGCCGCGATCGCACGCGGCGAGCACAAGCCGCTGCTCGGCATTCCCATGACGGTGAAGGAATCCTTCAACGTCGCGGGATTGCCGACCACCTGGGGCTTCCCGCCGCACAAGGATTTTGTGCCGACTGAGGACGCGCTCTCGATCCAACGGGTGAAGGACGCCGGCGGCGTCATCCTCGGCAAGACCAACGTGCCGGTCGGTCTCGCCGACTGGCAGAGCTATAACGAGATCTACGGCACCACCAACAACCCCTACGACCTCGGCCGCACGCCGGGCGGCTCGTCCGGCGGATCGTCGGCGGCGCTCGCCGCGGGCTACGGCGCATTGTCGCTCGGCTCCGACATCGGCGGCTCGCTGCGCGTGCCGGGATTCCACTGCGGCATCTATGCGCACAAGCCGACCTTTGCGCTGCTGCCGTCGCGCGGCCACACCCCGCCGCCGCTGCCGCCGCTGCCGTTCGATCGCGATCTGTCTGTGATCGGTCCGATGGCGCGCGGTGCCTCCGACCTGTCGCTGCTGCTCGACGTGATGGCCGGCCCCGATCCGCTCGAAGCCGGCAAAGCCTACCGGCTGGACCTGCCGGCGGCGCGCCACACCGCCTTGAAGGATTTTCGCATCCTCGTGATCGACAGTGATCCGGTGATGCCGACCGACAAGGTGATCCGCGGAAGCATCGACAAGCTCGCCAGCAATCTCGACAAATCAGGCGCGAAGGTGTCGCGCTCGAGCCCGTTGTTGCCGGACTTCGCCGCGTCCTCGCGGCTTTACATGCGGATCCTGCTGTCGTTCCTCGCGGCGACCTTCCCGCCGGAGGTCTATGCCGGCGCCTGCGCGGCAGCCGCCGCGCTGCCGGCCGGCGACACCAGCCTGCAAGCCGAACGGCTCCGAGGGATCGCGCTCAGCCATCGCGACTGGGTGATCGCCGATGGCGGCCGCGCACGGCTGCGCGCGCAATGGCGCGAGCTGTTCAAATCGTTCGACGCGGTGATCTGCCCGATCATGCCGACGCCGGCCTATCCGCACGATCATTCGCCGGACCAGGAGCAGCGCAAAATCCTGATCGACGGTGAGCCGCACGTCTACACCGACCAGCTCGCCTGGCCCGGCATCGCAACGCTGCCCGGCCTGCCCTCGACCGCGATCCCGACCGGCTTTGCGCCCGACGGATTGCCGATCGGCGTGCAGATCGTCGGTCCCATGCTGGAAGACCGCACGCCGCTGAAACTCGCTGAGTTGATCGAGCACGAATTCGGCGGCTTCGTGCCGCCGAAGATGTTCGACGATTGAGTGCGACAACTGTAGAAGCCGTCATTGCGAGCGAAGCGAAGCAATCCATATGGCAACGTGCGCGGAACGATGGATTGCTTCGTCGCTTCGCTCCTCGCAATGACGAAGTGAGAGACCGGAGGAAACCAATGAGCAACGACCTCGACGAGCTGACAAAGCTCAACAAGGACTACGTCGACTCGGTCCAGAACTGCGACGTCAAGCGCTTCGACGAAATCCTGGCTGAGGATTTCTACTGCACCAATCCCGACAAGAGCCTGGTCGACCGCGCCGCCTTCCTGAAGCAGACGGCAATTCCCGTGAAGATCAAGGGATTGAAGGCCGAGGACGTCAAGATCCGCATTCTCGGCGACTTCGCCATCATCCACGCGAAGACCAGCTACACCAACGCCGACGGCCAGCCCGCGCACGGCCGCTACACCGATTGCTGGGCAAGGCAGAACGGAACATGGCTCGCAGTGTCGGCGCACGTCGCGCGGTAAGGGCAACGTTCGCAGCGTCACCCTCCGCTGTCATGCCCCGCTTCAAGCGGGGCATCCAGTACGCCGCGGTTGCTCGGCTCAAGCCCAACCGCCTCTGCAATACTTGGGTCGCCCGGTCAAGCCGGGCGACGACCACCAGGGTTAGCTGTCGAACATGATCACGCTGCGCAGGGTCTTGCCGGCCTTCATGTTGGCAAAACCCTCGTTGATCTCGGAGAGCTTCAGCTTGGCCGAGATCCAGTCCTCGAGATGCAGCTTGCCGCGCATGTAGAAATCGACGAGGCGCGGCATGTCGACACGGAAATGGTTCGACCCCATCGACGAACCCTGAATGCGGCGCTCGCGCAGGAAGTCGAAGCCGTGCAGCTCGATCTTCTGGCCGAACGGAATCATCCCGACGATGGTCGCGGTGCCGCCCGCCGCCAGCATGGCGAAGGCCTGCTCGGCGGTCTCCTTGCGGCCGAGCACCTCGAAAGAGTGCTGCACACCGCCGCCGGTGAGCTCGCGCACCTGCTGCACGACGTCGCCGCGCGCGGGATCGACGATGTCGGTGGCCCCAAGCTTGGTCGCAAGCTGCAGCTTCGCCGGATTGGTGTCGATCGCGATGATGCGGCCGGCGCCGGCGATCTGCGCGCCGTTAATCGCGGCCATGCCGACGCCACCGCAGCCGATCACAGCCACGGTCTCGCCGGCGGTCACCTTCGCGGTGTTCACCACGGCGCCGTAGCCGGTGATGACGCCGCAGCCGATCAGCGCGGCGAGATCGAGCGGCATTTCCTTCTTGATCTTCACGATCGCGTTCTCGTGCACCAGCATCTGCTCGGCAAAGGAAGACAGATTGAGGAACTGGTTGAGCTTCTCCTTCCGACCCCAGGACAGGCGGTTGGACGCGCCGGGCAGCATCTTCACCGTGGTGTCGGTGCACAGCACGGTGCGGCCGGTGGTGCAATTGTCGCAGGTGCCGCAGAACACCGACAGGCAGGTGACGACGTGATCGCCCGGCTTCACGTAGTTGACGTCGGAGCCAACCTTCTCGACCACGCCGGCCGATTCATGGCCGAGCACCGCCGGCAGCGGATGCGGATAGAGGCCTTCCATGAAATGCAGGTCGGAGTGACAGAGCCCCGCGACCGCGGTGCGGATCAGGACCTCGCGCGGCCCCGGATTGGGCACGCTGACGTCTTCGATCACCAGCGGCTGATTGACTTCGTGCAGGACGGCGGCCTTCATCGGGATCTCCCTCTGTGTTCTTGTTTGTTTGAAAAGTGCGCTCGCGCGGCAGACTACGCTGCGACGAGCAGTTCGCCAACCTCGGCCATGCCGACCGCGCGATCGCCGAGCAGGTGCTCGGTCATCCTGCGCTGAACGGTATTTTCCGCAAGCCGGAACGGATCGCCGGGCATCACGCGGTGATCGATCACCATCCGCGACAGCAGCAGCCGGCGCGCATCGCCGCGCATCTCGTGGATGCGTCCGCCCTCCCACGCCAGCGCCACCGCGCTTGCGACGTGATAGAGCAGGCTGGTGGCGCGCCGCGCATCGCCCTCGTTGTCGATCCGGCTCGCGACTTCGCGCGCAAAGGTGATCGCACGATCGCTGAGATCGCGCAGCCGGTTGCGCCAGGCCTCGGGCACGTTCGGGCTGTCATCGAGCCGCGCATGCAGATCGGCGGCGAGCGCGTTGTCGGCGCCATGGCGCCCGACCGCACGCTTCAGCGCATCGATCGCGACGATGTTGCCGGTGCCTTCCCAGATCGAGCCGAGATGCGCATCGCGCAGCAGCCGCGGCGTGACGAATTCCTCGATGTAGCCGATGCCGCCGCGCATCTCCATCGCGTCGCCGCAGACCTTGCGGGCGTCGCGGGTGGCGCGGAATTTCAGGGTCGGCGTCAGGATGCGCAGCAGCGCCGCGGCATCCTGGCTGCCGGCCTCGGCCCGATCGAGCGCGTCGGCAGTCAAAAAACTCATCGACAGCGCCTGCTCGGTCGGCAGCATGATCTTCATCAGCTGACGCCGCGCCAGCGGCAGGTCGATGATCCGCTGACCGAACACCACGCGGCCCCGCGCCACGGTAATGGCATCGTGCCAGGCGCGGCGCATCAGCGCGGTCGACTTCACGCCGTTGGACAGACGCGACGAGTTCACCATTTCGGCCATCTGCACGAAGCCGCGGTCGAGCTTGCCGACGGCGTAGGCAATCGCACCATCGAACTTGATCTCGCCTGAGGCCATCGAACGGGTGCCGAGCTTGTCCTTCAGACGCACGATCCGATAATGGTTCTGCGACCCGTCGTCGAGGAAGCGCGGCATCAAGAACAGGCCGACGCCTTTTGTGCCGGGCCCCGCGCCCTCAGGCCGCGCCAACAACATCACCACCTTGGCATCGGCGTTGGAGCAGAACCATTTCTCGCCATAGAGCCGCCAGTGGTCGCCTTCCTGCACGGCGCGCGTGGTCAGCGTGCCGACGTCGGAGCCGCCCTCCTTCTCGGTCATGAACTGCCCGCCCTGGGTCAGCTTGCTCATGTCGGTCTGAGTCAGGCCGTCGAGATATTTCGCCTTCAGAGTCTCACTGCCGAAATTCGCCAGCAGCTTGGCGCAGCCGTCGGTGACGTTGATCGGGCAGCCCATGCCGAATTCGGTCTGGTTGAACAGGAAGGTGAAGGCGTGCTTGGCCACCACCGGATATTTGTCTGGCCAGCCCATGATGCCCTTGCGAAGCGAGAGCGCATGGATGCCGAACTCGCCGAACGCGGCCTTCTCGATCTCACGGTAGGCCGGATGATATTCGATTGTCTGCACGTCGCGGCCGAACTTGTCGCGCTGGTGCAGCACCGGCGTATGCCGGTCGGCGAGCCGCGCGCATTCATCGAGATAGCCGCCGGCCAGGCCGCCGAGCCGGTCGAGATGTGGCTCGATGTGGCGGAACAGCGCCTCGGGCAGATGCAGTTTGAGAAGATCGGTCAGCGCCGGATCGGCCCGGTAGAAGTTCATTCCCGTCGTATCGGGCGCCAACAGGCCCGGCTGGCTGGCGGACGACGTTTTCGGATCCTGCTTGTGCGGCTGCATTGAATTCCCGGCTACGGTGCTCATTTGTTTGGGCACGACTATCCTCCTCCGGCCGAGCAAAGGAAAGCCCAATGGATATTCCGAAGTACAAGATCGCCCTGATCGTCGGCGCCGGCGAGGGCCTCAGCGCCTCGCTGACGCGGCTATTTTCGCGAGAGGGAATTCGTGTGGCCTTGGGCGCGCGCAGCATCGAGAAGCTCGGCGCGCTCTGCAACGAGACCGGCGCGCGCGCCTATGCCTGCGACGCCACCAAGGCCGAGGATGTCGAGCGTCTGTTCGGCCTGGTCGAACGCGAGATCGGAACACCTGATCTCGTGGTCTACAACGCCTCCGGCCGCAGCCGCGGTCCCTTCGTTGAACTCGTGCCCGCCGAGGTCGAGCAGGCGATCGCGATCTCGGCGTTCGGCGGTTTCCTGGTGGCGCAGGAGGCGGCGAAGCGCATGCTGCCCAACAAGACGGGCGCAATCCTGTTCACCGGCGCCTCGGCCAGCGTCAAGGGCTATACGCAATCGGCACCGTTCGCGATGGGCAAGTTCGCGTTGCGCGGGCTGGCGCAGAGCATGGCGCGCGAATTGTCCCCGCAGGGCATCCATGTCGCGCATTTCGTGATCGACGGCGGCATCCGCAGCGCCGCGCGCATCGAGCCCGCCGACCGCCCGGATTCGATGCTCGATCCCGACGCGATTGCCTTGAGCTACTGGAACGTGCTGCAGCAGCCGCGCAGCGCCTGGACCTGGGAGCTGGAATTGCGGCCCTGGGTTGAGAAGTTTTGAGATGACGGAAATCATTTATAAGGCGTAGGCTGCACGCGAGCCGCAGCCAACTCCGTCATTGCGAGCGGAGCGAAGCAATCCATGCCTCGTCTCGGGGAAAGATGGATTGCTTCGTCGCTTCGCTCCTCGCAATGACAGATAAATAGGGGAAGGAAACATGACCGCTGAAATCAAGATCGAGACCGGCACCGACGAACTGCTCTGCGTGATCCGCGACCGCGTCGCCGTCATCACGCTGAACCGCCCGGATGCCCGCAACTCGCTGTCGGACACGCTAACGCCGGCGCTGCGCACGATGATCCGGAGCTGCGGCGAGAACCCCGAGGTCGGCGTGCTGCTCGTCACCGGCGCCGGCAAGGCGTTCTGCGCCGGCGGCAACGTCAAGGGCATGGGCGCCAATCGCGATCCGAAGAAGCTCGAAATGTCCTATGAGGACAAGGTCGCGGACCTGCAGGAGCGCCAGCGCCTCTTGACCGGCGCGCTCGCCTCGGTGCGCAAGCCGACCATTGCCGCGCTGCCCGGCCCCGCGGTGGGCGCGGGCCTTGCGATCGCGATGGCCTGCGACATCCGAATCGCGGCGCAATCCGCCTTCATCTCGACCGGCTATCTGCGCGTGGCGCTGAGCGGCGACTACGGCATGGCCTGGCTGTTGACACGCCTGGTCGGCACCTCGCGCGCCCGCGAATTGATGTTCACCTCCGAGAAGGTCGATGCCGCAAGATGCGAGCAGATCGGTCTCGTCAACCGCGTGGTGCCGGACGAGACGCTGCAGGACGAAGCGTTTGCGCTGGCGAAATCGATCGCCGAAGGTCCGACGCTCGCGTTGCGTTACATGAAGGACAATCTCGACGAGGCGCTGCAATTCGACTTCGCCACCGCCCGCGACCACGAGGCCGAGCGGCTGATCCGCCTGACCACAACGGCCGATCACAAGGAGGCCGTGCAGGCCTTCATCGAGAAGCGCAAGCCGGTGTTTCGGGGCAACTAGGCGCGCAGCCTCTTCTCCTTCCCCCTGCAAGGGGGAAGGTCGGGATGGGGGTCAGCCACAAGTACCGCTGCTCGGGGAGAGAGTTGATCCCCACCCCGCTTTGCTCTAGCGAGCAAAGCGACCTCCCCTTTTCAAAGGGAGGTTAGAGAAAAGGGCCCGGTTCTGGAGGGGCCAGAACCGGGCCTAGTCAGTCAAACCGCAAGCGAGGACATCACGGCCGAGCGGGAAGTGGCGGCGAGCCGCCAGCTGGCACAGGGAATGTCTTGCGGTTCGACGTGGATCTCCTTCGCAAAGCGCACCAGCTTCCAGTCGCCGGGGCTTTGGGTAAAGGCGTAATCGGACTTGCGGGCGAGGCCGATCATCGCCGTATTGGAGCGCAGCGTGTCGCCGAAGATGCGCTCGGCTCCGAAAGACGCCGCGCGGCATTCGAGGTTCTTCAACAGCGCCTTGCCAATGCCGTGGCCCTGCCACCGGTCATCGATCGACAGGCCGAACTCGACGCTCGACGTATCGGCATGGAAGGCGTAGCGGGCTTCGCCGACGATGGTCTCAAAACCATCGACCGGCATCGTCGCGACCACCGTGAACCGGTCAGCCTCGCCGACGTGAATAAAACGCTCGAGCTCCATCTTCGGCAGCTCGCTGAGTGCACCCAGAAAGCGATTGTAACGCGACCCGGCGGAGAGCGAGCGGATGTAAGCCTGCAGCTCTTCGCGGTCGCGCGGCTCGACGAAGCGCACCTTGACCTCGCTGCCGTCCTTGGCGCGCAGCACATCAGAGTATTGCTTGAGATCGTCGAGATGCAGCGCAGTCATGACACGCTCCTCGGGGGTGAAGAATTGGCCGGCGCCCCTCGATCGAGGCGGCGCCGGCGATGGCGGCCCATCAGGCCCGCCAGAACGGCTTGTCGGTCTCGAAAACGATGTCGCTGCGGGACATGCCGATGTCGTGCAGGTCGCGCTCGGTCCACTGCGACAACTCGCGGCGGCGCTCATAGCGATCCCACCAGACATGCAGGGTCTCACCGACCTGATCCAACAGGCCCGGCGTATGATGATTTGTCATCGATTCATTGGTGAAAATAGACATTTGCGGCTCCTCTCGGTAACCTGTTGGCGGTAATATCGGGGCTATTCGGTCTGTTCACAAACGACACTTTGTACCGCTTCGCATGAAATAAAGTCATGTATTGGGAGACCGTCCTGAGATGACCAGCCGCCTGCCGTCGTTGAACGGCCTGAGAGCGTTCGAGGCCGCCGCGCGGCACATGAGCTTCACGGTCGCGGCGTCCGAACTGAACGTGACGCAGACCGCGATCAGCCATCAGATCCGGCGCCTCGAGGAAGAGCTCGGCGTTCGTCTGTTCGTCCGCCAGAACCGCTCGTTGAGCCTGACGCCGGAGGCCGCCGAATACCTTCCGGGCGTCCGCGCCGCCTTCAACGACCTCAGGCTTGCGACCGACCGCCTGCTGCGCCGGGACGACGATCACGTGTTGACCGTCTCGACGCTGGCATCGCTCGCCGCCAAATGGCTGCTGCCGCGGCTGTCGGCATTCCAGGAAACGCATTCCGGCATCGACGTCCGCATCACCACCTCGACCAGCCTGGTCGACTTTCAGCGCGACAAGGTCGATGCGGCGATCCGCTATGGCCGCGGCCAATGGCCGGGCCTGCGCGCGGACTGGCTGATGGCGGACGAGCTGTTTCCGGTGTGCAGTCCGTCGCTGCTGGATGGAACCAGGCCGCTCAAATGCCCCGAAGACCTTAGGGACCACGTGCTGCTGCACACCAGCAATGCCAACAGCGACGACTGGCGGCTGTGGCTGACCGCGGCCGGATTGCCGACCGACATCTCCAAGCAGCCGGGGGTGACCTTCGACCTGCTGTTCGTAACGATCCAGGCTGCGATCGACGGCATCGGCATCGCGATGGGCCGCACCTCCTACGTGCAGGACGACATCGCCAAGGGCCGCCTCGTGGTTCCCTTCAAGATCGCGCTGCCCGCCGACGCCGGCTTCTATCTGGTCACGCCGCAGGGACGCGCCGATTCACCGAAGCTCTCCGCATTCCGCTCCTGGCTCGGCGCCACCGCGCATACCGCGCCTTGATGCGGCGCACGCCGCAACAGCGATTCCCCCCTACGGCTTTTTTCCGATAGCGGCGGCGCGATTTCGGGTTGGTCGCGCCGGACAGCCGTGCCAGATTGCCGCATATGGCAGGTAACTGCCTTGGCTGGCGAAACAATTTGCGCCGGCCGTTTGGTCACGGGGAGGAAAGGGCGTTATGTCGCAGTCGAGTTCATCACAAGTGCCGCAAATCAAGTCGCGTCTCGGCGCCATCCTGCGCGCGACCAGTGGCAATTTCCTCGAACAATTCGACTTCTTCCTGTTCGGCTTCTATGCGCAAGACATCGCGAAGGCGTTCTTTCCTGCTCAGAACGAGACGGCGGCCCTTCTCAACGCCTATGGCGTGTTCTGGCTCGGCGCGCTGATGCGCCCCGTGGGCGCGATCGTGCTCGGCTCCTACATCGACCGCATCGGCCGCCGCCAAGGCCTGATCGTGACGCTGGCGCTGATGGCGCTGGGCACCGTCGTGATCGCGTTCTGCCCGGGTTATGCGGCAATCGGCATTGCAGCGCCGATCATCGTCCTGATTGGCCGCCTGATCCAGGGTTTTTCGGCCGGCGTCGAGCTGGGCGGCGTGTCCGTCTACCTCTCCGAGATCGCAACACCCGGCAACCGCGGCTTCTACACCTCGTTCCAATCGTCCAGCCAGCAGGTTGCGATCTTCGTTGCGGCGATCATCGGCTATCTGTTGCGCGAAGTGATGCCCGGCGACACTTTCCTCGATGCGATCGGCGGCGTCGCCAAGTGGCGCATCCCGTTCTTCGTCGGCTGCATCATCATTCCCGTCATTTTCATGTTGCGGCGTTCGCTCGAGGAAACGCCGGCCTTCCTGGCCATGAAGAAGCATCCGACGCCGAGCGAAGTGTTCGCCTCGGCAATCGAGAACTGGCGCATCGTCATCCTCGGCATGATGATCGCGGTGCTGACCACCACGACGTTCTATTTCATCACCGTGTATGCGCCCGGCTTCGGCAAGGAGTTGCACCTTTCGGCGTCCGGGACGCTGCTGGTGACCCTGCTCGTCGCGGTGACGAATTTCATCTGGAATCCGGTCGGCGGCGCACTGTCCGACCGGATCGGCCGCAAGCCGGTGCTGATCGCGATCGCGAGCCTGTCGTTCGTGACCGCCTATCCGGCCCTGTCGTGGCTCGCGCATGAGCCCACGCTCGGGAAGCTGCTCGCGGTGCAAATGATGTTCTCGTTCTACTTTGGCGTCTACAGCGGCACGATGCTGGGTTGTCTAGTCGAGATCGTGCCGGCGCATGTCCGCACCACCTGCTTCTCGATCGCGTTCGCGCTGGCGGCCGGCATCTTCGGCACCTCGACGCCCTTTGTCGCAACCAAGCTGATCAGCATGACCGGTGGGGACAAGGCCTCCCCGGCCTACTGGCTGATGTTCGGCGCGGCGCTCGGCATCATCGCCGCGCTGATCGTCTATCGCGGCGGCCAGACCATCGAGCAGCGCGAGACGGTCACCGCGTGATTGGCATATGCATTCGGGGCAGACTCCTTATTTGAGCATGATCTTTCGGAAAACCGCTACACACTTTTCCGGATCATGCTCATTCGCTTGCCCCTGTTGCTTTCCATGCCGACAACGATAACAAGAGCGCATGGTTGATCTGACACGCAGGTTCGACGTGCTGGTGATCGGCGGCGGCAACGCCGCCCTCTGTGCTGCGATCAGCGCGCGGCGCGCCGGCGCCTCCGTGCTGGTGCTGGAGGGGGCCCCGAAGTTCTACCGTGGCGGCAACACCCGCCACACCCGCAACATGCGCTGCGCTCATGACGCGGCGACCGAGATCCTCACCGGTCCCTACACCGAGGAGGAGTTCTGGAAGGATTTGCTGCTGGTGACCGGCGGCCAGACCGACGAGGAACTGGCGCGCTTCATGATCCACGAGTCCAAGGACATCCTGAACTGGATCGTCGAACAAGGCGTGCGCTGGCAGCCCTCGCTCGGCGGCACGCTGAGCCTTGGCCGTACCAACTCGTTCTTCCTCGGCGGCGGCCGCGCGATGCTGAACGCGCTGTATCGCACCGCCGAGGAGCTCGGCGTCGACATCCTCTACGATGCCGAGGTGATCGACCTCGTGATCGAGGACGGCATGTTCCTGTCAGCGCAGCTGAAGCAGCCGGTCGGCGGCAAGACCGAGGTGCGCGCCTCGACGCTGGTCGCGGCGGCCGGCGGCTTCGAGGCCAACATCGAATGGCTGAAGCAATATTGGGGCGAGGCCGCCGACAATTTCCTGATCCGCGGCACACCCTATAACCGCGGCACGATCCTGAAGATGCTGCTCGCCAAGGGCGTGCAGGAGATCGGCGATCCCACGCAGTGCCACGCGGTCGCGATCGATGCCCGTGCGCCGAAATTCGACGGCGGCATCATCACTCGGCACGACTCGGTGGTGTTCGGCATCGTCGTCAACAGGCATGCCGAGCGCTTCTACGACGAAGGCGAGGACATCTGGCCGAAGCGCTATGCGATCTGGGGCCGCCTGGTCGCCGCGCAGCCGGACCAGATCGCGTACATCATTTTCGACTCGACCGTCGTGACGAGCTTCATGCCGACGCTGTTTCCGCCGATCGCGGGCGCGACGATCGCCGAGCTTGCCGGCAAGCTCGAGCTCGATGCCGCGGCACTGGAAAAGACCATCACCGAGTTCAACGCCGCGGTGCAACCCGGGACGTTCGACCACACCAACCTCGACGACTGTGCTACCCAAGGCATCACGCCGCCGAAGACGCATTGGGCGCGCAAGATCGACACGCCGCCCTACCTCGCCTATCCGGTGCGGCCCGGCATCACCTTCACCTATCTCGGTACCCGCGTGAACAGAGAGGCGCGAATGCTGATGAAGGACGGCAAGCCGTCCGCCAACATGTTCGCCGCCGGCGAGATCATGGCCGGCAACGTGCTCGGCAAGGGCTACGCCGCCGGCATCGGCATGACCATCGGCAGCGTGTTCGGCCGTGTCGCCGGCCGGGAAGCGGCGAAGAATGCGCGGAATTGAGTGCCGCGCGATCGGGGAGGAGCGATGTCACGTGTTGCGATGTTCGCCGCTGCGGCGATCCTGATGGCCTCGGCCGCCAGCCACGCCGCCGAGCCGATCGCGCTGCGCGACATGGGCTCGTTTCATGTCGGCGGCCGCCTCGTCGAGATATCAGGCAAGCCGGTGAAAGAAGTTACTTTCACGCCCGGCGGCGTGCCCGCAAAAGTCGATCCGAACGGCACCTATCAGGTCGAGCAGATGTACGTGCAGTACTTCCTGCCGCAAAACGAAAACGGCGCCTATCCGCTATTGCTGTGGCACGGCGGCGGCCTGACCGGCGTCACCTATGAGACGACGCCGGACGGACGCGAGGGCTGGCTGAACTACTTCCTGCGCAGGGGCTGGAGCGTCTACAATTCGGACGCCGTCGAGCGCGGCCGCGCCGGCTGGGCGCAATATCCCGATATCTTCAAGGGCGAGCCGGTGTTCCTCACGACTGCCAATCCGTTCGAGCGCTTCCGCATCGGCGACGGCCCCGGCTCCTACGATCCCGATCCGGCCAAGCGCCGCCTGATCCCGGGCAGCCAGTTCCCGAACGAAGGCTACGAAAATTTCGTCAAGCAGAACGTGCCGCGCTGGACCACCACCGACGACGCGACGATCGCGGCCTACATTGCCGAGATCGATCGCGTCGGCCCCTGCATCATCCTGTTCCACAGCCAGGCCGGCACGTTCGGCTTCAAGGTCGCGCAGGCGCGGCCCGACAAGGTCAAGGCGCTGATCGCCATCGAGCCGGCCGGGGTCGGCGATCCCGCCAAGGTCGACGTCCTGAAGAACATCCCGACGCTGATGGTTTATGGCGATTACATCGAGCGGGATTCGCGCTGGCCGAAGATCCGCGCCACCGGCGGCGCCTTCGCCGACGCCATCCGCGCCGCCGGCGGCAGCGTCGACGTGGTCGACCTGCCCAAGGCCGGCATCACAGGCAATTCGCACATGATGATGATGGACAAGAACAACGCCGAGGTCGCCGGCCTGATCCAGACATGGCTGGAAGGCAAAGGGCTCACCAAGAAATAGGACACCAACGCGCGATGCACGGGACGAGAATCTTGCAGGAAGCCGACCGTCTGATGACGGTGTGCAATTCCTGCCGCTATTGCGAGGGCCTGTGCGCGGTGTTTCCCGCGATGGAGATGCGTCGCGCCTTCTCCGACGGCGACCTCAACTATCTCGCCAATCTGTGCCACGCCTGCGGCGCCTGCTACACGGATTGCCAGTTCTCGCCGCCGCACGAGTTCAACGTCAATGTGCCGAAGACACTGGCGGTGGCGCGCGCAGAGTCCTACGCCGCCTATGCCTGGCCGCGTGCCTTCTCCGGCGCGTTCGCGCGCAACGGTCTCGTCATCAGCCTGATCGCAGCACTCAGCGTTGCCGCCTTCATCTTCGGCTTCGCCGCGATCAACGACCGCGGCGTGCTCACCGGCATCCACACTGGTCCCGGCGCGTTCTACAAACTGATGCCGCATAATGCGATGGCGCTGCTGTTCGGCGCCGCTTTGCTCTACGCGATCCTCGCGCTGGTGATGGGCGTGCGGGCGTTCTGGCGTGATATCGGCGAGCCGGCCGGCATGACGACCGACGCAAGATCGCTGTTGCAGGCGGTCCGCGATGCCGGCGAATTGCGCTATCTCGACGGTGGCGGCGTCGGCTGCTTCAACGAGGACGACCACCCGACCGATCGCCGCAAGCTGTATCACCACTTCACCTTCTACGGCTTCGCCCTGTGCTTCGCCGCGACCTGCGTCGGCACGCTCTACCATTACCTCTTGGCGCGCGAGGCGCCCTATGCTTGGTGGGACCTGCCCGTCGTGCTCGGTACGCTCGGCGGCATCGGCCTCGTGGTCGGCCCGATCGGGCTCCTGTCGGAGAAATGGAAGCGCGACCGCGTGCTGGTCGACGAGCAGCAGATGGGGATGGACGCCGCGTTCATCCTGATGCTGTTCCTGACTAGCGTCACCGGCCTTGCCTTGCTGCTGTGGCGCGAGAGCGCCGCGATGGGCCCGCTGCTGGCGCTGCATCTCGGCGTGGTGTTCGCGCTGTTCATCACCATGCCTTACGGAAAATTCGTGCACGGCATCTACCGTTTCGTCGCGCTGGTGCGCTACGCGCGGGAACGGCAGATGATGGGACACGGCGAATAATTGTCCGGCGTCATTCCGGGGCGATGCGCAGCATCGAGCCCGGAATCCATCGGGCGACATATCCAAGCGGAGAAATGGATTCCGGGCTCGCCGCTTGGCGGCGCCCCGGAATGACGGGCGGTCAGAGGTCCACCACCACGTAGTCGCTTTCTACCGCGACCTTGATGGTCTCGGCGACATACGGCCCCTTCACCACATTGGTGCCGGGCTCGACGCTGACCGGGTAGGCGCGCACGCGGAAGCGGCGCGGGTCGCAATAGGACTGGCCGGTGCGGATATCGAACTCCCAGCCGTGCCAGGGACAGCGCAGGATCTCGCCGAGCTTGGTGTATTCGATCTCGCCGGGGTCGGACGACGAGGCGAGCCCGATCAGCGGCCCCTCGCACAGCGCCGCGCCCTGATGCGGGCAGCGGTTCAGCAGGCCGAAGAACTCGCCCTTGACGTTGAAGATTGCGATCGGCCGTCCGTCGATCTCGAGGAATTTCCGCGACCCCGGCGGCAGTTCGTCCACCGGAGCAATCACATGACGCGCCATCTTAGGAAATACCGTACAGCTGCTTCGCATTGTCGAGATAGAACGCCTGGCGGTTGGCGTCGCTGACGCCGGCCGGCAGCACGCGCGACGGCTCGTCATAGTCCCAGTGCGGGTAGTCGGTCGCAAACAGCAGCTTGTCCCAGCCGATCCACTCGATGGTCTGGAACAGATGGTCGCGGCTCTCCGGATCCTCCATCGGCTGCGTCGTCCACCAGATGTGATCGCGGATATATTCCGACGGCTTGCGCTTCAAATGCGGCACCTCGGCGTGCAGTCGCGAAAACACCTTGTCGAGCCGCCACGCCAGCGACGGCGCCCAGCCGAAGCCCGCCTCGACCATCACCATCTTCAGTTTCGGGAAGCGCTCGAACACGCCCTCGAGCACGAGGCTCGCCAGTGCGGTCTGCTGGCACTGCGAATGCCCGACCATCTCCTCAATGTAATAGCTCGGCCAGCCCGACGCGGTGATCGGGTTGCCGCCGAAGCCGAAGGCGTGCACACCGATCGGAAGACCGGCCTCCTCGGCCGCCTCATAGATCGGCCAATAACGGCGCTGGCCGAGCGGCTCGACATTGCGGCTCAGCAGCAGCACCTGGACGAAATTACTGTCGCCTGCGCGCCGGCGGATTTCGGCCGCGGCCGACACGCCGTCCTCATTGGCGACGACGACGGAGCCCTTCAGGCGTAAATCCTTACTGGTCCATTTCTCGATCTGCCAGTCGTTGACCGCCGTGCAGATCGCACCGGCCAGATCCTGGTTGCGGATGCCCTGCCCGGTGTTGAGCGGATTGAGCACGCCGAGCGCGACGTTGTTGGGATCGAGATGTTGCTTCTGCATGAAGGACAGGGACGAGCCCTGCGGCCCGCCTTCCGGCGGATAGGCATCGCGGCGCGAGGCATTGGGCTGCGCCTTCGGATAGGGCGGGCCTTCCATCATGCCCTGATAGGCATGGACGCCGAAGGTCTCGAGATGGCTGTGCCAGCGCTTGGCCAGATAAGGATGCAGTTCGTCCTTGGTCGCGCGGGCCGGATGAATGTCGCAATCGGCGATCGCGGTCTTGATGCCAGCCGACGCAGCCGCCTCGGGACGTTCCCGAATCTGGATGTTCATCGCACCGTCTCCTTCACCTGCAAGCGCGGATAGGTCGCATGCGGATTGTCGATCATGATCTTGCGGACCAGATCCTGCGACAATCCCTTCGGCAACACCTCGTCACCGTCGAACTGCCAATGCGGATAGTCGGTGGAGAATAGGATCAATTCGTCCGACTGCATATGGTCGAACAGCCGGTTCAAGGTGTCGCCGTCCGGCGGCGCGTCGACCGGCTGCAATGAGAAACGGATGTTGCTGCGCACAATCTCCAGCGGCGCGCGGTCGACCCAGGGCGTCTCCATGCGCACGCCGCGCCAGAACTTGTGCAGCCGCCACAGGAACGGCGGCAACCAGGTGAAGCCGGACTCCAGCATCACCATCTTCAGGTTCGGATGACGCGCGAACACCCCCTCGACGATCAGGCTGGTGAGCTGGGTCTGGAACGCCTGCGCCTGCGCGACATAATCCTCGATGTGATAAGAGCCCCAGCCGACTGAGGTCGGCGGGTTGTGATAGGCGCTCCCGGCATGGATGCCGATCGGCAGGCCGAGCCGTTCGGCCGCCGCGTAGATCGGCCAATAGTGCCGCTTGCCGAGCGGCATGTCGCCCATCACGAGCATCAGCACCTGCACGAAGCGTCTGTCCTGCGCGCAGCGCTCGATCTCGGCGACAGCCTTCTCGATGCTCTGCACGGGGATCACGATCGAGCCGCGCAGCCGATCGTCCTTGTCGAGCCATTCCTTGACCAGCCAGTCGTTGAGCGCGCGGCAGAACGCATCGGCCATGTCCTCGGAGAACACCATCTGCACGCCGTAGAGCGGATTGCAGATGCCGGTGGCGGTGCCGAACCGGTCGAGCGCCTGGCGCTGCATGTCGGCGAGGCTCGAACCGGGCTTGCCCTGCGCGGGACGCCAGTCCGGCCGCGAGGCGATCGGCGAGTTGGTCGGATAGGATTGCGAGATCAGGTCGGTCATGCCGCGCGTCGTCACCTGGTCCCGCCAGTAGTCGTTCATGTACGGCAGCAGACTGGTGAGATGAGGCACGGCGGGATGCAGATCGCAATCCACGCCGCCCGCGATCGGCGACGTCATGGTGTTTCCTCCGCGCACGCTCTCGCAACAACTGTCGGGGCGGCGCTTGGTTGTTGTCCGGCATTGAAGCAGTCCATGCCGCGCTCCGCAACATCGGCAGAGGCTGACGTGGTGTGCTAGGAAGGCAGAACGCCCCACGGGATTTTCATGGCAGTTTCCTGGCAGTTTTCCTGGCAGTTTTCATGACAAACAACGAGAAAGAGCGCCGATGAACGCACTCATATCCATCGCCGAGCAGGTCGCCGCAAAGCTGATCGCGAACAAGCAAACCATTGCGGTCGCGGAATCCTCGACCGGCGGACTGATCTCGGCATCGCTGCTCGCGGTGCCCGGCGCATCGGCCTATTTCCTCGGCGGCGGCGTGATCTACACCCGCGATGCGCGGCGCGCGCTGATGGACATTCCCGACGACACCATGCGCGGCCTCCGCTCGTCGTCGGAACCCTACGCGCAACTGCTGGCGCGCCAGATCCGCGAGCGCCTCTCGGCGGATTGGGGATTGTCCGAGACCGGTGCGGCCGGCCCGACCGGCAACCGCTACGGCGATGCCGCCGGCCATAGCTGCATGGCGGTCGCAGGTCCCCGGCAGCAGGTGATCACGCTGGAGACCGCGAGCGGCGACCGGCAGGCCAACATGCAGACGTTCGCGAAGGCGGCGCTGGAGCTGTTGTTGAGGAACCTCGAGCAGTGACTTCAATTCCGTAGCCCGGATGCAGCGAAGCGCAATCCGGGGCGACTGCGTCCGCAGCACGACCGTTCCCGGATTTCGCTACGCTGCATCCGGGCTACGACGATTTCGCGCGTCCTCATTTCTCGCGGAACGAGCGCATGAACTGGTCGCTCAGCGGCTTCATCAGATACGACAGCATGGTGCGGTCGCCGGTCTGGACGAAGGCTTCCACCGGCATGCCGGGGATGATCTTCACCTCGCTGCCGAGGCGCGCGACCTCTTCCGGCGGCATCGAGACGCGGATCGTGTAGTAGCTCTGCCCGGTGCGCTGGTCGGTGTTGACGTCCGCGGAGACGCGGGTAACGACACCGTTCAGCTCCGGCGTGGTGCGCTGGTTGAAGGCGGAGAGCCGCAGCACGGTCTTCTGTCCGACCTGGAGCTTGTCGATGTCCTGCGGATTGACCTTGGCCTCGACCGACAGGTCATCGGCCCTCGGCACGATCATCATGATGGCGTCGCCCGCGGTAACGACGCCGCCGACGGTGTGGACGGTCGATTGCAGCACCACGCCGTCCTGCGGCGCGCGGATGTCGATGCGGCGGAGCTGGTCTTCGGCGGTCACCTTGCGCTCGACGAACTCGCCGATCTTGTCATTGGCCTCGCGCAGGTCCTTGGAGACTTCCGAAAGCATGTCCTTGTCGACCTGGATGATCTGCAGCTCGGTCTCGGTGATCTTGCCCTTGGCCTGGGCGCGTGAGGCAATGTACTGCGCGCGCTCGCCGGAGAGCCGCGCGGCGTCACGCTCCAGCGTGGTGAGGCGGGTCAGCTGCACCAGATGCTGCTCATAGAGCTGACGGACGCCGACCAGCTCCTGCTGCACCAGCGCGATCTCCTTGTCCTTGGCGGTTTCCTGCGCCTGCAGGCCGGCAATTTCCTCGTTGAGCTGGGTGACGCGTTCGCGCAACTGCGCCTTCTGGCCGGCGCGGCCGTTGACCCGCACCTCGAACAGCTTGGTTTCGCTCGCCATGATGTCGCGGACGTCGGGATCCTTGGCCTGCTCGGTGAGCTGCGGCGGAAATGCGATCTTGTCGAGGCCCTGCTGCTCGGCCTGGAGCCGGGCCGCACGCGCATAGAGACCGTTCAGCGTCTTGACCACGATCGCAAGGCTCGCCTTCACAACGGTCTCGTCGAGACGCACGACAACGTCGCCCGCCTTGACCGTGTCGCCGTCGCGCGCCAGGATTTCGCCGACGACACCGCCGGTCGGATGCTGCACTTTCTTGACGTTGGTATCGACCACCACCGAGCCCGGCGCGATCAGCGCGCCCGAGATCGGTACCGTCGCAGCCCAGCCGCCGACGCCGCCGCCCAGCACCAGGACCACGGCGAGGCCGACCACGAGGTGCTTCCTGATCGAAGCAAGTGCATTGCGCGGCTGATCGGTCATGCGGCCGCTCATGACTTGGTCGCCCCGGCATCGGCGACGATCTTGATCGGCGTCGGCACCGGCGGCGCGGCGCGCTGCAGCACCTGCGCGAGCACGGTTTCCTTCGGCCCGAAAGTCTGCATGCGACCGTCCTTGAGTACCAGCAGCTGGTCGACGCCCTCGATGCCGATCGGCCGGTGCGCGACCACGATGACAATGGCACCGCGTTCGCGGGCGCTGCGCACCGCGCGGGTCAGCGCCTCGTCGCCTTCGCTGTCAAGGTTGGAGTTCGGCTCGTCCAGCACGATCAGGAACGGATTGCCGTACAGCGCGCGCGCCAGCGCGACGCGCTGTGCCTGGCCGGCGGAAAGCGCAGTGCCCTGCTCGCCGACCTGGGTGTCGTAGCCCTCGCGCATCTTGATGATCATCTCATGCACGGCGGCCTCCTTGGCCGCCGCGATGATGCCGTCGGACTTGGCGTCGGGATCGAACCGGCAGATGTTCTGCGCGACGGTGCCGGCGAACAATTCGACGTCCTGCGGCAGATAGCCGACATGGCGGCCGAGTTGGTCCGACGACCACTGATCGAGCGCGGCGCCGTCGAGCCGTACCTTGCCGCGCACCGGCACCCAGACGCCGACTAGCGCCCGGATCAGCGACGACTTGCCGGACCCGCTCGGGCCGATCACGCCGACGCCGCTGCCGGCTTCGACGGCGAAGGTGACGTCCTGCACGATCGGGCGCTGGTCACCCGGCGCCACCATGGTCACCCCTTCGACGGAAAGCTTCTTCTGCGGCGCCTGCAGCAGCGTCTGCTCCGGTCGCGCCGGAATCTGCTGCAGCAGGCGGTTGAGGCGCTGCCAGCTCTGCCGCGCGGCGACGAAGCTCTTCCAATGCGCGATCGCGAGATCGACCGGCGCCAGCGCCCGCGCGCTCAGGATCGAACCGGCGATGATGATGCCGCCGGTGGCCTCCTGGTGGATCACGAGATAGGCACCGACCGCGAGCACGGCGGACTGCAGCATCATGCGCAGCACCTTGGCGACCGCACCGAGCCCGCCGCTCACGTCGCTGGCCCGCTGGTTGCCGGACAGATACTCCTCGTTGGCTTCGTTCCAGCGCTTGTTCATCCGCCCGGCCATGCCCATCGCCACGAGCACTTCGGCGTTGCGGCGGCTGGAGGCAGCGAGATCGTTGCGCCGCGCCGCGAGCGACATCGCCTCCCTCGCCGGCGTGCGCGACAGGTATTCGGTGATCAGCGTCAACATCACCAGGATCACGGCGCCGACCAGCGCCGTGACGCCGAGCAGCCAATGGAACGCGAAGCAGATCAGCATGTAGAACGGCAGCCAGGGCAGGTCGAAGAACGCACCGGGCCCCATGCTGCCGAGGAAGGAACGCACATTGTCGAGGTCGCGTAGCGGCTGCAGGCCCTCGCTGCGATTGCCGGCCATCAGCGGCAGCCGCACGATGGTGTCGAACACCCGCGCATTGAGCGCTTCGTCGAGCGAGGTGCCGACGCGGCCGAGAATCCGTCCACGCAGCAGATCGAGCACGCCCTGGGCCATGTAGAGGACCGCGGCGATGACGACGAGGCCGATCAGGGTCGGAACGCTGCGGCTCGGCAGCACCCGGTCGTACACCTGCAGCATGAACATCGAACCTGTCAGATAGAGCAGGTTGATCATGCAGCTGATGAGGCCGACGCCGATGAAGGCACTGCGGCATGCGCGCAGCGCCTCAGCCAGTTCGGAACGCCGGACAGCGGGCGCGACTGCCATAAAAACCGATCTCTGCAATCAAAAGAGCTACGTGATCACCGACTTGTATAGGCGTTTGCGACCACCGTCCATTTAAGTCGCGCCGACCAAAGCATGGTTGGCGGCCTATTTTTGTGATGCCACAGACAGTTGAAGGAATAATTAGCGTTAGCCGGCCGCGGAACCCGGGCCGGCCGCCGGTGCGCTTCTCGGAAAGGGCACGAGAATGACCGACATCGAGACCCGGCCGATCTCGCCATCAACATCGAGCAATACACCGCTGCCGACGCCGAGCCCGGCCTCCGGGCGCCAGCGGGCCTCGGCGCGAATGCCGATCCACGCCCCCCGCGGCGGTCTGAGCAGCTGCACCGCGAGGTTCGGATTGGGGTCGGCCACCACGTTCTGCACCGGGCGCGCGATGCCGTGGGTCCAGTCGGCCGGGCCGAGCACGCGCGCCAGCGGGCCGGCGTCCGCAACCACGCTGTGGTGCATGCGAAACCAGGCGACATCGCCGCCGGCACGGGCCTCCATCGCGTCCATGAACCAGCTGCGGCCATGGACCGCGTGCGGGCTGCGCAGCGGAAAGCGCATGGGATCCACCGGGTCGGCTGCGCTGCCGCGAAAGCCGGGGATCTCGACCGCGCGTTCGCGCGACAGCGTCACGCGCACCGTCGCGCAGGGCTGCTCCTCGCCGACCGGCCAGAGCGTGTTGTCGACGACGCTGACCCGGCCGCGCTCGGTCACGACGGCGACCTGCGTGCGCAATTCCGCCATCGGGGTCGGCCGCAGGAACCAGGCTGACGCCGATATCGCGGTGCCCCAGTTGCGCGGACCTGCCATCGCCTCGACCTCCGCGGTCAACAGGCTTGCGACCGCTCCGCCCTGCAGGCCTGCGAACGGCCCCGCCGCCAGCGCGGCCGGCTTCCAGTGATGCGGCGTAGCTGCTGGTTCGAAGATGGCCAAGGCTGATAAATCTCATGAGGTGAGCAGGAATTGAGCGCAGGGCCAATCTGATCCAAGAATAGCGGTCATGACAAACGGCCATTCATCACTTCAGGTGAACCGGATTCACCCATTGGGCGCCCCGGATCCGCGGGTTATCCCGCCGCTGCCGGCGCTGCTTGCATTCGAGCGCGCGGCCACCCAGCTCAGCTTCCGCCGCGCCGCGCGCGACCTGTCGCTGAGCCCGTCGGCGATCAGCCACCAGATCCGCGGGCTGGAACAGCAGTTCGGCACCAAGCTGTTCGTCCGCGGCGCGCGCTCGGTGCGCCTGACCGCGGACGGTGAGCGTTACCTTGCGAAAGTGTCGGCCGCGCTGGCAACGCTGCAGGAAGCAAGCCGCGACATGCTGCGGCAACGCGGCGAGGCCAGCGGCGAGCTGTGGATCAGCTCGCTGCCGTTCTTCACCAGCGCCGTGCTGCTGCCGGCGCTGCCGGAGTTCAAGCGGCGCCACCCGCAACTGACGCTGCGGATCGAGGCCACGCACCAATATGCCGACTTCAACGGCTCCCGCGTCGACGTCGCGGTCCGCTACGGGCGGGAACATGCGGCCGGGCTGAAGGTCGAGCCGCTGGTCCAGGTCAGGGCATTGCCGGTGTGCACGCCGGCGCTGGTCAAGGCGGGGCTTCGGAACCCGGCAGACCTGTCGCGCGAGGTGCTGATCCATGTCACGACGCAACCGCAGGGGTGGCCGGCCTGGCTCAAGGAGGCGGGGCTGCCACATCTCGCCCCGCGCGGGCATCTGTGGCTCGACAGCGTGCCGGCGATGCTGGAGGCCGCAGAACATGGGCTAGGCGTGGCGCTTGCAATGGCGCCGCTGATCAAGGCGCGGCCAGGCTTCGGCAAGCGGCTGGTGGCGCCGTTTGCGTTCGAGGCCGAGCCCAGCGAGACGATCTATCTGGTCTCCCGCACCGAGCAGGCGCGGGACCGGCGGATCGCGGCGGTGCGGCGCTGGATCGCCGAGGCGGTCGCGCGGGCGAACTAAACCGTCGCCGCGGCCGGCTCTGCCAGGACGCAGCGCGCCAGATGGCCGGGCGCGACCTGCACGCTCGGCGGCAGGCTCTCGCTGCAGCGCGGTTCGGCGAACTTGCAACGCGGCGCGAACGAACAGCTGGCCGGTGCCTGGTCGAGCGAGGGCGGCGTGCCCGGGATGGTCTCGAGCCGCTGTCCGCGCATCGCGCCGTGAATGGTCGAGGCCAGCAAGCCCTTCGCGTAGGGATGGACCGGCGTGCGCACGATGTCGCGCAAGGCGCCCTGCTCCACGATCTGCCCGGCATACATCACCGCGACCCGGTCGCAGATCTCGATCGCAACGCCGATGTCGTGGGTGACGAAGATGACGGACATCCCGAACTCGCGCTGCAACTCGCGCAGCAGCAGCAGGATCTGGATCTGCACGGTGGCATCGAGCGCGGTGGTCGGCTCGTCCGCGAGCAGGATCTTCGGCTTGCAGGCCAGCGCCAGCGCGATCATCGCGCGCTGGCGCATGCCGCCCGACATCTCGTGCGGATAGGAGTCCAGCCTTCGCCTCGCGGAGGGGATCCGCACCACCTCGAGCATCTCGAGCGCGCGCGCGGTAGCGTCGCGCTTGCTCTTGCCCTCGTGGCGCATCACCGTCTCCGCGATCTGGCGGCCGATCGTGTAGACCGGATCGAGCGCCAGCGCCGGCTCCTGGAAGATCATCGAGACGGTCTGGCCGCGGAATGCGGACAGCGCCTCGTCATCCATCGCCAGCACGTCCCGGCCGAGCACTTTCACGCTACCGGAGATCTGCGTGCGCTTCTTCGGCAACAGCCGCATCAGCGCGCGCAAGGTCACGCTCTTGCCCGAACCGGACTCGCCGAGCAGCCCCAACACCTCGCCCTCGCCGAGCTGCAGGCTGAGATCGTTCACGGCATGGACCGTGCGATCGCCGGTGAAGCGAATGTTGAGGTTGTTGATCTCGACGAGGTTGGTCATGCGAGCTTGGGGACCCTGGCGTGGAAGTCGGTCGCGCGCTGGAAGGCAGCGCCGATCCGGAGCAGCACCGCTTCCTCGAAGGAGCGGCCGATCAGTTGCATCCCAACCGGCAGACCCGTCTTGGTGAAGCCCGAGGGGATCGCGAGCGACGGCAGGCCGAGATAATTGACCGGGCGGGTGAACCGGGTCAGCCGCTGGATCACCGCCTCCGCGCCAGGGCCATTGCCGACGTCGCTCTCGGCGATGGTCGGCGCCGGTACCGGCGAGGACGGCGCGATCACAGCATCGATCCCGCTGACCGCCGCGTTGTGCGCGGCGAGCGCGGGCCCGCGCCAGCGCATCGCCTCGAGATAGGTGACTGCCGGAATGGTCAGGCCGTTCTGCAGCCGCATCAGGACCTGCGCGCCGTAATCCTGCGGCCGCTCGATCATCCAGCGCTTGTGGAAGGCGGCGGCCTCGACCGCGAGAACCAGTTGCGACGCCGAGCCGAGCTGGCGCTGATCAGGCAGCTCGACCTTGACGATCTCGGCACCCTCCTTCTTCAGGGTCGCCACCGTCTCGTCGAGGACGCGCGCCACCTCGCCATCGAGGTCGTCGACATAGAACGCCGTCGGGACGCCGATCTTGAGACCCTTCAACGACTGCTTTGTCGCCGCCATGTAGTCCGGCACTGGCTGCGTCGACGCCGTCAGATCCTCAGGGTCGGCGCCGGCCATCAGGCCGAGCAGCAGCGCGCAGTCCTCCGCGGTCTGCGCCAGCGGGCCGACGGTGTCGAGCGATTGCGACAACGGCATTGCGCCGGCGCGGCTGATGCGGCCGACCGTCGTCTTCAGGCCGGTGACGCCGCAGAAATGCGCAGGCATCCGGATCGAACCGCCGGTGTCGGAACCAAGTGCTGCGAACGTGAGCCGTGCAGCGACCGCCGAGCCCGAGCCCGAGGACGAGCCGCCGGTGATGTGCTCGGTGTTCCAGGGATTGCGCACCGCGCCGTAATGCACGTTGTGGCCGGTCGGCCCATAGGCGAACTCGACCATCTGCAGCGAGCCGAGCCGGACCTGCCCGGCATCCTTCAGCCGCTGCAACGCGGTCGCGGTCGTCTTCGGCACGAAGTCGCGGCGGATCAGCGAGCCGCAGGTCACAACCTTGCCAGCCTCGTAATACATGTCCTTGTGCGCCAGCGGCACGCCGTGCAGTGCGCCCCGGCTGTTGCCCTTGGCGAGCGCGGCATCGGCCTCGGTGGCGGCGGCCAGCGCCTGCTCCGATTCGATCGCCATATAGGCGTTGAGGCGCGGCTGCCATTCCGCGATGCGGTGTAGTACGGCGCGCGTCACCTCATGCGAGGAGAGTTTCTTGTCGGCAATCGCCTTGGCGACCGCTGTCAGCGTCATCAGGGCAGGTTCGGTGCTCATTTCGACACCTTCTGCGCCAGCAGGAAGCTCGCGGGTTCGAGATCGAACGGCAGCGTGCCGGAGATCGGCGCGAAGCCGTCGAATGCCGGTCCGATCGAATTGGCGATGCGGTTCGCGACCTCGTCGTCAGCGGGCACGTCGGCGACATGCGCGATCACCTTGACGTCCTTGGGAGTTGGTCTGGTCATGCCGCGTTTTCTCCTTTTGCTTTTGCCGGCGCGCGGCTGTGCCCCGAGCCAGGAATGGCCATGTAGCATGCCGCTTGATGGCCCATTGTATCGAGATCGCTGAGTTTTGGCGTGACGTTTGCGCAGAGCGGCTCCGCAAACGGGCAACGGGTGTGGAATCGACAGCCGGCCGGCGGATCGATCGGATTGGGTGGATCGCCCGAGATCGGCGGCACCTCGGTGCGCCTGTCAGGATCGGACGACGGCATCGCGGCCAGCAGCGCGCGGGTATAGGGATGCGCCGGCGCGTCCCAGACCGCGTCGACCGGGCCGAGCTCGACGACTTCGCCGAGATACATCACCAGCACGCGATCGGAGATGTAGCGAACGACGTTGAGATCGTGGCTGATGAACAGATAGGTCAAGCCGAATTCGCGCTTCAGGTCGGCGAGCAGATTGAGCACCTGCGCCTCGACCGACTTGTCGAGCGCGGACACCGCCTCGTCCAGGATGACGAGCCGCGGCGACAGCGCGAGCGCGCGGGCGATGTTGACGCGCTGGCGCTGGCCGCCCGACACTTCGTGTGGATAACGGTTGGCGAAAATCTCCGGGCGCAAGCCCACCTTGCCGAGCAGCTCGCGCGCCAGCGTCCGCGCCGTGTCATCGGCCATGCCGTGCACTTTGGGTCCGAACGCGATCGACTCCTCGATGGTGAGGCGCGGATTGAGTGAGGCGTAGCTGTCCTGGAACACCATCTGCACGCCGCGCCGCAAATCGCGCAGCGAGAGCGCCCGGCCGACCTGCCGGCCGTCAAAGATGATGTCGCCGGCATCGCGCGTCATCAGATGCATCAGCAGCCGCGCGGTGGTCGACTTGCCGCAGCCGGATTCACCGACGATGCCGACCGTCTCACCCTTCATGACAGCAAAAGTGACATCGTCGACGGCACGCACGGTCTTGCGCGGGCTGAACAGCCCGCCGCGCACCGGGAAATGCTTGGTTAGTCCCTTGACCTGCAGCAGCGGCTGCGCGGCGCCGCCGATATCGGCGATCGGCTCCAGCATGTCGGTTACGGGATTGGCATCCGTCATCGCACTAATTCCTGATGTCCATGGCGCTGCGCATGCCGTCGCTGAGCAGGTTGAAGCAGATCGAAACCGCGAAGATCATCGCCCCCGGCAACGCGGCGACCCATGGATTGACATAGATCGCGGTGCGCAGCGTGTTCAGCATCAGGCCCCATTCGGGCTCCGGCGGCTTGGTGCCGAGCCCGAGGAACGAGAGGCCGGCGGCGAGGATCATCGACACCGAGATCAGGCCGGTGGCATAGACGAAGATCGGGCCGAGCACATTGCCGAGCATGTGCACGCGCATGATGGTGAAGGGACCGGCGCCGGAGGCGCGCGCCGCCTCGACGAAATCCATGTTGCGCACCCCGGTGGTGACGCTCTCGGCGACGCGGGTGATCTGCGGCACGAACACGATGGTCAACGACACGATCGAATTGGTGATGCCGGCGCCGAGCGCACCCGAGATCGCGATCGCCAGCAGCACCGACGGGAAGGCGTAGAACACGTCGACGGTGCGCATGATCGCGGTATTGAGCTTGCCGCCGACGTAGCCGGCGACGAGGCCGAGCGAGGTGCCGACCATGAAGGCGAAGATTACCGGCAGGATGCCGATCACTAATGAGAGACGGCCACCATAGATCAGCCGCGCCAGCATGTCGCGGCCGAGCTCGTCGGTACCGAGCGGATAGCCCGGCGTGCCGATGTGGCGGAGGCGGCGGATCATCGAGCCCTGATAGGGATCGGCGAGATGCAGCCATGGCGCCAGCAGCGCGGACGCGAAGATCAGCACCAGGATGATGGCGCAGGCCATGCTGACCTTGTCGCGCCGGATGCGGCGGCCGACCGTCGCCCAATAGCCGCGCGCCTTGCTCGCCGGGGCGGCCTGCAATGCGGTATCGCTCATTGCACTCATGCTCAGCTCCGCTTGATGCGCGGATCGATCGCGGCTTGCGCGATATCGACCAGGAGATTGAGCAGCACGAAGAACAGCGCCAGCACCAGGATCGTGCCCTGCAGCAGTGGCAGATCGCGCTGGAAGATCGCCGAGTTCAGCAAGAGCCCCGAGCCCGGCCAGGAGAACACGGTCTCGATCAGGATCGAACCGCCGAGCATGTAGCCCAGTTGCAGGCCCATCACCGCAAGCGCGGTCGGCGCCGCGTTCTTGATGACGTGGCGAAACACGCCCGTCTCGCGCAGGCCCTTGGCGCGCAGCGCCTCGACGAAGTCCTGGCTCAGGATGTCGCCGGTCAGCGCACGCACCGTGCGGGTGACGATGCCCATCGGGATCACCGAGGTCGTGATCGCGGGCAGCACCAGATAGCGCAGATGCTCCCAATCCCACGCCCAGGCGCCCGAGCCGCCGGGACCGGCGCCGACCGCAGGCAGCCAGTTGAGCTGCACCGAAAAGATGATGACCAGCACCATGCCGAGCCAGTAATGCGGCAGCGAGACGCCGGCGATGGCGATCGACGTTGCGACCTTGTCGACCCAGGTGTCGCGGAAATAGCCGGCGATCAGGCCGAACAGCAGGCCGAGCGTGAAGCCGATCATCGCAGCCGCAATCGCCAGCATCACGGTGTTGCCGACCGCGCGCATCACTTCCGACAGGACCGGCCGTCCGGTGGCGATCGAATTGCCGAGATCGCCATGGATCGCGCGCCACAGCCACAGGCCGAACTGCACCGGCAACGGTCGATCGAAGCCGTAGGCGCTGCGCAATTGCGCGGCGAGCTCCTGCGAGGCGTCGGCCGGCAGCACCGCGACGAGCGGGTCGCCGGGCGTGATGTGCACCAGGAGGAAGCACACCAGCGCGACGCTGAGCACGATCGGAATGACGTAGACGATCCGTCTGGACGTATAGGCGAGCACGTTGCGTTCTTTCTTCCTTCTCCCCTTGTGGGAGAAGGTGGCGCGCGAAGCGCGCCGGATGAGGGGTTCTATCCGCGGAGACTGTCACTTCATCAGAGCGAGGAGCGTCCGCGGAGACAACCCCTCACCCGGCTTCGATGCTACCGCATCAAAAGCCACCCTCTCCCGCAAGGGGAGAGGGTACACCGGTCTACGCCGCCGGCGTCACGGCACGACCGAGACCGGCGAGAAGTCGACGAACCAGCTCTTCGGCTGCACAAAGCCCTTGACCTTCGGGCTCATCGCGCGCGGTGCGACGTCGTGAGCGACGTACAGGAACGCCGCATCGTCGACCGAGGCGGCGTGCAGTTCGGCGAGCGCGGCATCGCGCGCCGCCGGTTCGAAGGTCTGACGGGCCTTCTTCACCAGCTCATCGAACTTCGGATTGTTGATGAAGCCCCAATTGTTCGAGACCGGCGGCGCCATGCCCGATTGCAGGAAGCGCACCAGCGCGAAGAACGGATCCATCGCAGCATAGGTCACGTTGGTCGCGTTCGATCCGTTGGCCGACGGATCCTTGGCGCCGCGCCGCCAGTTGGTGAACAGCGTATTCCACTCGATCACGTCGAGTTGCACATCGAAATAGCACTCGGCCAAAGCCTGTTGCAGATACTCGTTCATCGGCAACGGCAGCATCTGGCCCGAACCCGATGCCGAGGTCTGGATCTTGACCGTCAACTTCTTGTTGGGACCGAAGCCGGCCTCCTGCATCAGCTTCTGCGCGGCCGGCTTGTCGTACTTGATCTGGAAGGTCGGGTTGCCGCGCCAGGGATGGCCGGGCTCGAAGGTGCCGGTGGCCGGCACCATCAGCCCTGCGAGCAGGCCGTCGCGCAGTCCTTCCCGATCGACGCAGAGATTGGCCGCCTTGCGGACGCGGATGTCGTTCCACGGCGAGCCCTCGACGCGCGAGAATTGCCACGGCCAGACATGCGGCTCCTCGTTGGAATACAGATTGAAGCCGCGCTGCTTGATTTCGGGCAACGCATCGGGCGCCGGTGCCTCGATCCAGTTGACCTGCCCCGACAGCAGCGCCGCGGTACGCGCGTTGGCCTCGGGCATCGGCAGCAGCACCATCTTGTCGGTCTTCGGCACGCGGGCCTTGTCCCAGTACTTCTCGTTCTTCACCAGTTCGAGCCGCTCGCGCGGGGTGAAGCTGGACATCTTCCAGGGGCCGGTGCCCGACGCGTCCTTGGCGAACGCCGCCCACGCAGCCTGCGACTTTGCCTTGGTATCGGCGCCTTCGGCCTTGTCGTAGAATTGCTGCCACTTGGCCGGGCTCGCCATGAACAGATTGGTGAGGTTGATCGGCAGGAAGCTGTCCGGCTCCTTGGTGGTCAGCTCCACCGTCATGTCGTCGATCTTGCGCGCCGACACCAGGGTCGGCATGCGCGAGGCGGTGACGCCGACCTGGCTCGCATCGTATTGCGGCGCGTCCTGCTTCAGCACCTTGTCGACGTTCCAGACCACGGCGTCGGCATTGAACGGCGAGCCGTCATGAAAGCTGACCCCGGGACGCAACTTGAAAATCCACTTGGTCTTGTCGGCATCGTCGACCTTCCACTCGGTGGCGAGGCCCGGGATCATCGCGCTCGCTTTGTCCGACGAGGACAGGTCCCACATCGTCAGCGCGTCGTACATGGTGAGCCCGGTGAAGCGGTTGCCCTCAAAACCCTGGTCGGGCTGCCCGAGCGTGCGCGGAATATCGGCAGCCGTCATACCGATGCGCAGCACGGTCTCGGCGCTGGCGATAACAGGCACACAATTGGCCATCGCAAGCGCCAGCATGATCGCCGCCGCATTGGTCTTCCTGTTACGCATCTGAGTGACCCCTTCGAAGTCTGGTGACGTTTTGGTGATTATTTCTTGGGCAAGCGTATGCAATGCCTGTGCCAAGGGGAATAGTTCTTCAGCAAATTACCGCCGGGCGCGTCATTTCTTCCCACCTCGCGCCCCAACCGTGCGAAGATGCCTATTCTGGCATCATGCTTGCAAGATTTGGCCCCGACTTCCCACCAACGGAGCCTTCTCATGCGCGCGCGCAATTCGATCTTGATGACGGCAATGGCGCTCGCCTTGACCGCGGGCTGGCCGGCCATCTCGGCGCGAGCCGAGTCCATTGTGCGGTACGGCATTTCGATGGCTGACATTCCGCTGACGACCGGCCAGCCCGATCGCGGCGCCGGCGCCTATCAGTTCACGGCCTACACGATCTACGATCCGCTGGTGGCGTGGGAGATGGACGTCGCCGACCGGCCAGGCAAGCTGGTGCCGGGGCTTGCGACCGAATGGAAGGTCGATGACAATGACAAGACCAAGTGGCGCTTCACCTTGCGCAGGAACGTCAAATTCCACGACGGCAGCGACTTCAACGCCGACGCGGTGATCTGGAATCTCGACAAGGTGCTGAACGACAAGGCACCGCAATTCGACAAGCGGCAGAGCGCGCAGGTCAAGACCCGCCTCCCCTCGGTCGCGAGCTGGGCCAAGATCGACGACTATACCGTCGAGATCACCACCAAGACGGTCGACTCCTTCTTCCCCTACCAGATGCTGTGGTTCCTGGTTTCGAGCCCCGCGCAATATGAGAAGCTCGGCAAGGATTGGGACAAGTTCGCCAGCCAGCCCTCCGGCACCGGTCCGTTCAAGCTGACCCGACTGGTGCCGCGCGAGCTCGCCGAACTGACCAGGAACCCGGACTATTGGGATAAGAAGCGGCTGGCGAAGGTCGACAAGATGATCCTGATCCCGATGCCGGAAGCCCTGACCCGCACCAACGCGCTGCTGGCCGGTCAGGTCGACCTGATCGAGACGCCGGCGCCCGACGCCGTGCCGCAGCTCAAGGCCGCCGGCATGCGGATCGTCGACAACGTGACGCCGCATGTCTGGAATTATCATTTGAGCGTGCTGCCGGGCTCGCCCTGGACCGACATCCGCCTGCGCAAGGCGCTCAATCTGGCGATCGACCGCGACGCGGTCGTCGGCCTGATGAATGGTCTTGCCAAGCCGGCCAAGGGCCAGGTCGACCCGTCGAGCCCGTGGTTCGGCAAGCCGAGCTTCGAACTGAAATACGACCTCGCGGCCGCGAAGAAGCTGGTGGAGGAAGCCGGCTACTCCAAGGACAAGCCGCTGAAGACCACCTTCATCATCGCCCAGGGCGGCACCGGGCAGATGCTGTCGCTGCCGATGAACGAATTCCTGCAGCAAAGCTTCAAGGAGATCGGCATCGATATCGACTTCAAGGTGGTCGAGCTCGAGACACTCTATTCGCACTGGCGCAAAGGCGCCGCCGACGAGATGAACGCCGGCATCACCGCCAATAACATCGCCTATGTCACCTCGGATCCGCTCTACGCCATCGTGCGGTTCTTCCATTCTGGCCAGGTGGCGCCGACCGGCGTCAATTGGGGCGGCTACAAGAATCCGAAGGTCGACGCGCTGATCGACGAGGCCAAACAGACCTTCGACAGCGCGAAACAGGATGCGCTGCTGGCGCAGGCGCACGCGCTGATCGTCGACGATGCCGCACTGGTGTGGGTGGTGCACGACACCAATCCGCATGCACTGTCGCCGAAGGTGAAGACCTTCGTGCAGGCGCAGCACTGGTTCCAGGACCTGACGCAGATCGGGCTGGAGTAAATCTCTCGTAGTCCCGGCGGAGGTCGGCATAGTAGCGGCCAGCGCAAGAGGCAAGCGGCCAGACGGCTTTCTAACAAACACCCATTTGTGGTTCCGGCCTTCGCCGGGACGACACCGGATCTGTGGCACCTATTTCGTGGTCAGCCGGGACGACACCAATTTGTGGCGTTACTTCGTCGTCAACGCAAAGGCGCCATCCCAATCGTCCGGCGGCGGCTCCTTCTGGAAGGTACGGATGCGCGCCTCGTAGAGGCGGTAGAGATATTGCAGCGTCTGTGCCTCGTCGGTCTTGCGGCCGCGCTCGATCGCCGCGAGCGCGCCGTCCCAATCGCGGCCGCGGTAGCAGGCGAGCATCTCGATGGTCAGGTTGCGCAGCCGCTGGAAGCGGCCAGAATTCGCGACGTCCTCGCGGCCGGCGATCGCATAGATCACCTCGGGCTCCTTCTTGCCCTTGACCATGATGAAGTCGAGCTCGAGGATCGCAAACTTTTCCTTCACCGCGAGCGCGGTCTTCGATCCCACGATGATCGGGAAGCCGTACTCCTTGGACTGCCCCTCCAGCCGCGAGGCCAGATTGACGCTGTCGCCGAACACCGAATAGTCGAAGCGCACATCGGAGCCCATATTGCCGACCACGCAGGTCCCGGTGTTGAGACCGACTCCGATGTTGAGCGGCACGTAGACGTGGCCGCCCTCCTTCGCCTCCTGCTCGCGCGCACGGTTGAGGTCGTCGACGCGCTCCAGCATGTCGAGCGCGGCATCACAGGCATTGATCTGGTGCTGCTTGTCGTCGAGCGGCGCGTTCCAGAACGCCATGATGGCGTCGCCCATGTATTTGTCGATCGTGCCCTTGCGAGCAAGGATCGCGTTGGAAAGCGGGGTGAGGAACCGGTTCATCAGCGCCGTGAGGCCCTGCGGATCGCTCTTGTAGGTTTCCGAGATCGTGGTGAAGCCGCGCATGTCCGAGAACATGATGGTCATCTCGCGCTCTTCGCCGCCGAGCACGAGCCGTTCCGGCGCCTGCGCCAGCTGCTCGACCAGCGCGGGCGACATGTACTGCACGAACTGCGACCTGATCTGCCGACGCTGCTGCTGTTCGCGTACGAAGGCGGAGAAGATCAGGGTGAGATAGATCGCCGTCGTCGACATCAGCGGATAGGTGAAATCGATCAGGAGCCGGTGCTGGGAGTAGAAGTACCAGGAGGTGCCGATCAGCACCGAGGCAAACAACCCGCCGACCACGACCAGCGTGATCGGCCCGAACTTCGGCGCGAAGGCGATGACCAGCAGCCCCATGATCATCGCGGCGAGGAACTCGATGGCAATGCCGTAACTCGGCTGCGAAACCACGTCGCCGGTCAGCGCGCTCTCCAACACCTGGGCGTGAACCTCGACACCGGGCATGGCCGGCGTCACCGGTGTGGTCTTGATGTCGTTGAGCCCGATCGAGGAAGTGCCGATCAGGATCAGCTTGCCGGCGATCCTCTCCGGCGGCACCCGCCCATCCAGCACATCGACGGCCGAGACGTAGATCGAGGGGTCACGGCGGGCGTAGTGGATCCAGAGCTGGCCGTAGAGATCGGTCGGGATCGCAAACCCCTTGATGCCGAGGCTCTGGATGCCGCCCTTGTCGGCCTTGATCAGGATGGTGCCGGAGCCGCCCGCCACCCGCAGCATTTCGAAGGTCAGCGACGGCATGGTGATGCCCTGCGCGACCATCATCATCGGCACCCGCCTGACGATGCCGTCGCGCTCCGGCCTGATCGTGAACAGGCCCCGCCCGGCCGCGGCCTCCTCGAGCACCGGTACGTTGCGCAACAATCCCGGAAACTTGAACATGAAGCGCTGCGGCTCCTCGCCGAGCATCGCAAGCCCGGTGACCGGCAACTTTTCGTTGAGGTCGGCGCGCACGTTGGGGCCGCCGGACTCGCCGAGCACCACACGCGAGTTCTTGATGGCGTCGGCCAGGATGCTGTCGTTGCTCGGCAGTTGCCGCAACCTGGCGCGCATCTCCTCGTCGAGGCTGCTGAACGTATCGGCCGCGATATCGGGGTTGAGGCGGTCAGGCTCGGAGAACACCGCGTCGAACGCGATCACCACGGCGCCGAGCCGGGTGAGGTTGATGACGATGTCGGCGAGCCGCGTCCGCGGCCACGGCCATTGCCCGAGCCGGGGGTCGGCGAGGCTCTTCTCGTCGATATCGACGATCGTGACGGGCCGCGCGGTCTTCTGGCGGGGTTCGAGCACCTGGAAATTGTCGAACGTCCTGACGCGAAGCTCCTGAACCGGAGCCGGATCCGCGATCCGCAACGCGGCAATGCCGATCAGGAGCGCCACGCAGGCCAGCCGCGCGTAGCCGAAGCGCCGTCCGAACCATCTTCGTATCGCCTTCAGCCGTCTCATACCGTCTGGATATCACGCGCGGCGAGTAGTTCCAATCGAGCAGACGTTGCGCAATGCAGGATGCAGCCGGCCTTTCGGGAGGCCAACGCCCATCACGTGTAATGAATGATGAAGTCGTTCTGGGACAAACTCGCCTTCGCGACGTTGTGCAACGTGATCGTGTCCGCACTGTCGATCGTGATCAGCGTATCAGCCGAATTCGTCGGCGATGTCGTCACGTTCTGATCGAACCAGTTGCTGAAGGTGCTCGTCGAGACGATCGCGGACAGGTCGATCTGGTCCTGGCCCGGCGTAAAGTTCAGGATCGTGTCATGATTGAAGTTCGGCGCAAACACGAACTTGTCCTGATAGCCCGATCCGAAAAACACGTCCTTGTCGCTGGTGCCCGTCAGCGTGACCGGCTGAGACGGATTTTGCTGGACGTTGAAGATCAGATTGACCGTATCGCTGGCGCCATGGCCGTCGGTCACGGAGAGCGCGATCTTGTCGGTCGACGGCGGGGTCTGGCCGGGGTTGTAGACAAGGCCCGGTGACCCGAGCGCGGTGTTGATATCCGGGAGATGGCCGAGCAGCGCCGCCGGCGCGACGCTGCTGCCCGAGCCGGGGTTGGTCGCGGCCGCCAGGGTGAAGCTCTCGTTGGCGCCGGCATCGACATCGGTGACGGTGAGGCCGGAGATCGTTTCGGTCCCATCGGGGCTATTGGTGATGCTGATGTTGTCGGCATGGATCACCGGTGCGTCGTTGGCGCCGACGACATCGACCGTCAGCGTCGCAGTCCCGGTCGCGCCATGCGCATCGATGGTTTCGACGGTGAACGTGTCGGCATAGCTGCCCTTGGCCAGCGCATTGATCGCGGCGGCGTCGGGGACATAGCTGTAGGTGCCGTCCGGGTTGACCGTGAGCGGGCCGTAGAGGCCCGCGATCGGCGAGTTGACCGCGACGTGGTCCGAATTGAGGGCGGCGTAGGTCAGCGTCGCGGTCTCGCCGTCGTCGACATCATGACCGTGCAGCGCGCCGGTGAGCGGGCTGAACGTGTCGTAGGCAGCGGTATCGGTGAGCGTGCCGGCGTTGACGTCAGCCAGCGTCGGCGCGTCATTGGCGCCGTTGATCGTGATCGTCACGGGCGTGGTGATGACGCCGCCATGATGGTCGTCGATCTGGATCGTGTAGGTCAGCGTCAGCGTCTCGCCGGCGGCGAGATAGTCGAAATTCTGGTCCGCGGCCGAGAAGATCCAGGCCTGCGATCCGTTCACATGGCCGGTCGAGTCCGTCAGCGTCCCCAGCGACAGCCAGTTCAGGATGGTGGACTGGTCCTCGGGCAGGCCCGCGGTCGCGCCGGATTCGGCTACACCGGTGATGCTCACCGCGTGGGTGTCGCTGAGATCCATATCGGCGAACGTCACGACGCCTGATGCGCCGTTCGGCTTGGACGAACCGGTCGTGTCAGTCTGCTCGGCGATGGTGGCGGTCTGCGGCTCCGACGTGATGGTTGGTGCATCGTTGCTGCCGTTGATCGTGATCGTCACCGGCTCGCTGATGACGCCACCATGGTGATCGTCGATCTTGACGGTGTAGGTCAGCGTCAGCGTTTCGCCGGCGGCGAGATAATCGAAATTGTTGTCCGCGGCCGAGAAGGTCCAGGCCTGCGACCCGTTCACATGGCCGGTCGAATCCGTCAGCGTCCCCAGCGACAGCCAGTTCAGGACCGTGGACTCGTCTTCAGGCAGGCCCGTGGTCGTGCCGGATTCCGCGACGCCGGTGATGGACACGCTATGGGTGTCGCTGAGATCGACGTCGGCAAACGCCACCACGCCTTGAGCCACATCCGGCTTGGTCGAGCCGGTCTCCCCGATCGCCTCGGTGATCGAGGCCGTCGGCGGCGCGGATGTGAATGTCGGAACGTCGTTGGTGCCGGTGATGGTGATCGTGACCGGCTGGGTGACGACGCCGCCATGGTGGTCGTCGACCTGGATCAGATAGGTCAGCGTCAGCTTCTCGCCGGCCGCCAGGTAGTCAAAATTCTTGTCGGCGGCCGAGAACGTCCAGACATTGGATCCGATAACGCCGCCGGTCGAGTCCTTCAGCGTGCCGAGCGAGAGCCAGCTCAGTATGGTCGCCTGATCGGGGAGCCCCGTGGTAACGCCCGTTTCGGTGACACTGGCCACGGTGGCGCTGTGGGTGTCGCTGAGATCGGCATCGGTGAAGGTCACCGTACCGGACGCAGTATCCGGCTTTGTTGAACCGGTCACAGCTTCGGCCTCGGTGATGGCCGCCGCCTGGGTCGGCGACGTAATCACCGGGTTGTCGTCGGTGCCGACGATCGTGATCGTGACGGGGACCGTGACGACGCTACCATGATGGTCGTCGATCTGGACCGTGTAGATCAACGTCAGCGTCTCGCCGGCGGCGAGATAATCGAAACTTCTGTCGGCGGCCGAGAATGTCCAGGGGCGCGATCCCGTCACGCCGTCGGTTGAATCGGTCAGTGCGCCCAGCGACAGCCAGCTCAATACGGTGGCCTCGTTGGCAAGTCCGCTGGTGACGCCGGCCTCGGTGACGCCGGTGATGGTGACCGTGTGGGTGTCGGTCAAATCCGCATCGGTAAACGTCACCGTGCCATGCGCCGTATCGGGCACGGCGGAATTCGTCGTCCATGGAAGTTCGGTGATCGAACCGACCTGTGCCGCGGACGTCACGACCGGCGTGTCGTTGGTACCGGTGATCGTGATGGTGATGGTGTTGAAGCCGGTCTCGTTGCTCAGCGGGTAGTTGTTATCGACGCGCACCATGTAGGTGAGGGTCAGCGTTTCGCCGGCGGCGAGGAAGTCGAACGCGCCGTCGGCAAGGCTGTAAGTCCAGGTCGCCGAGCCGATGTTGGTGTTCTGCGGATTGGGATCGAGCAGCAGCGGGATCTCGACGGCCTTGATGGCAGCCTGCTCCGCCGCCGTCAGCGACGACGTCACGTCGTTGCCGTGGGCATCCCGGTAGCTGAACGAATTGAAATTGACCGTCGCGGTCGGCTTGTCGCCGAGATTGACGTCCACCCAGGTGATCTGGCCGCTCACCGTGTCGGGCAGCGTGCTATGGGTCTGCCCGGCCTGTTCGGTGATCGCTCCATCCTGGGTCACGACATGCGGAGCCCCGGGGATGTGGTCGGACCTGCCGGGCGCCGCCTGTGACTGGGTATTGTTGGTCAACCCCAGCAGGAAGTTGATCGGCACGAAGGCGTCGCCGGTGGCGAGCTTCAGGCCGATCGTGACCGGGACGACGCTGTCCGTGAAGTTCGTCGTGAGCTTGGTGTTGGGATTCGAGTTGTCGGTGAACTTCAGCGCGAAGACGTCGGAGATCAGCTTCTGCGCATCGGTCGACAGCTGCGCCGACGAGACGAAGCTGACGCTGCCCTGGCCGTTGACGATGGTCTGGGTGCCGGCCTGATCGACGGTCGCGATCGGATTGAGCGTCGTCTTGTCGAACAGAATGTAGGAGCCGGTGGTGCCGTCGGGCTCGACCAGCACCTGGAATTTGGCCGGCGGCACGCCCCCCGTGCCCTGAACGTCGAAATCGATCTCGACCAGCACCGCGGTGCCGCGGATGCCCATGGTCGCGACCGGCGTATCGACCTTCATGTCGCCATGCTTGGCGGTCGCGCCGGCAACGAACGAGATCGTGCCCGAGACGAGGCTCATCAGCGCCGAATTGCTCGACCCGTTCGGGTCGTAGATCATTTCGTTCAGCACCATCTTGGCGTTCGGTCCGAGACCGAACACGGTGCCGTCGATGAAAGTGATGCCGAGCGTCGAGTCGCTGCCGGACTGAACCACGTCACCCTTATTGACGTTGTCGCCCTGGTTCAGGACGATCGAGACGCCGTTGCGGATCGCGGTGGCGCTGCCCACCAGCTTGGTGACGTGGCCGATGACCTTGGCCGGTTCCACCGCGCCGCCGGCCTGGGCATATTGGGTGTACCCTGTGAGCGCGTTGACGAGATCGCCGGTGAGATGCGCGCCTTCAGGCGACGCCAGCGCCGCGCGTTTCTCGCCCTTGAAGTAGTCGTGCAGGACGAGTTCCCGGTCATCCTTCGAGATGACGAGATCGAGCCCGGTCCGCTTGAAGTCGCCGGTAAACAGCAATTGCCCGTCGTCGACGGTGATCGCGCCGGGCGGAGCGCGGGTGGAAACGCTGTCGACATGCACCGTTCCACGGGCATAAGCCTCCGTGCTCGGCAAATAGCCGTCGAATTTCTCGACAAAGTTCACTGCGGATCACCGCACGATGGTTAATATTGGTAGAATATCCGAATGATTACGCCTGCATATCATCGGATAAAGCTTCGCGAAACCATCCTGTGCTTTCGCAAGGTGCTCTGATTGCGCGGTTTGACTGGGTGTGACTTGGCTCACTCTCAGATGAGTCGTGTAGTCCGAACTTGCCGGACGGTACCATAGGATGGGATCTGAGCCAAGATGGGTACTGAGCCACGTATTCGTGGTATTCGCTTGCATTTCTCTACTTGCCTTTATTTCCCCGCAGCCCCGAGAGGTCACTTGACCCCAATTTTCCGGCCAAAGCTGTGAATTGGCTTACAAATCGCAGCTATCCCGTGCGCGGACCGGCCGGGTTAACCAGAAGGCACGGATGAGGCGTTTCGCGGTGGAAAAAGGTTCGCCGGTTCGTTTCACAAACCGGTAAAGTTTTCGGGACCCGAAGTGTACGCCCTTTAGCCTGCTGCCCGGTTTCCCCACATCTTAAGTCGATTCGAAGGGATCGTTGGCCATGCTGCCGGCATGAAACGATCCGTTCGCGTGCGCGGTGCAGTATCCACCCGTCGATGAGCGGACAGGGGGTGTCGCATGGGTAACTCACTTCGCTCGTTCGCGCAGCGCGCCGTCATGCTGGGCTTCGGCCTCGCCATGGCCGCACCGATGGCCGAGATCAATGCCGCTTCGCTGCTTTCGCCCGGCCCCGCGACCCTGCTCAGAAAGTCGACCGAGCCGTTTGGCCTTACGACCAGCCCGCTTGCCGGCGGCGGCCTGCACGACAAATGGCTCGGCGTGCAGCGCCAGCTGGCCGACGAATTGGTCCAGATCGCAGCCTGCGAGAGCGACCGCGCGGGATGCGCTTCTCCGGAGGCGCTGCGGTTCCTGGCGATCGTCGATGCCGGACGCGCGCGCAATGGTCGCGCCCGTCTCGGCGAGGTCAACCGCGCGATCAATCTGGCGATCCGCCCGGGCAGCGATCTCGCGACTTATGGCGAGCCCGACGTCTGGGCCACGCCGCTCGCCACGTTTGCGCGGGGAAGCGGCGATTGCGAAGACTATGCGATCGCGAAATTCGTGGCGCTCGGCAAGGCCGGCGTCGCGCCGGACGATTTGCGCATCGTCGTCATGCATGACCTGCTCGGTGGCGAGGACCATGCCGTGGTCGCGGCGCGGCTCGACGGCCACTGGCTGACGCTCGACAACCGGCGCATGACGATGATCGAGGATGCCGACATCAGGAATTTTCGGCCGGCCTTCGTGATCGACCAGAACGGCGTCAGCCGCTATGTCGATGCGCCGCTCGCCACCGAGGCCGCGTGGCGGCCGTCGGCGACGAATTGAACGAACGATAGGAATCCGGTTCCGTCATTGCGAGAAGCGAAGCGACGAAGCAATCCACATTTCCTCTCGCCGAGGTGTGGATTGCTTCGCTTCGCTCGCATTGGCGATTGTCCCAGCGCCCGGACCACCGCCTAGAACATTAGATTGTCCTTCACCAGCACCCAACGGCCGCCCTTGACCTGCTGCACCTGGGTAATGGTGTTGGCGAGATGATCGGTCTTGGAGAACTTGGTCGGCGGCGAGCTGAAGATGTCGAGGAACTTGTCGCCTGACTCCAGCGCGTCCAGCATCTTCTGACCGGTGAGGTCCTTGCCCGCCTTCTGCGCGTAGAAGGCGAAGGTCATCACCGCGTTGTAGCCGATGATCGCCTGCGTGTTGGCCTCAGAGTTGAACATCTTCTTGTAGTTGACGAGCCAGTCCTTCACCTTGCCCTTGGCGGTGTCCTCGTAGGGAATCTCGAAGCCTGACGCTGCATAGAGGCCCTCGACGGCTTCCTTGCCGAGCGCCGGCACCTCGAGCACGTTGGTCGGGGTGGCGCCGAGGAAGGTCACGTCCCAGCCGAGCTTCCTGGCCTCGTTCATCGCGCCGATGGTCTCGCGGATCACGGTGCCGAGCACGACGAGGTCGCAGCCGTCGGACTTCATCTTGGCGACCTGCGCCGAGAAGTCGGAGGCGCCGCGCTTGTAGCTGGTGACCGAGGCCGGCTGCACCTTCATCGCGCCGAGCTGCTGGGTGAATCCGTCGAGCACGTTCTTACCGTACTCGTCGTCCTGATGCATGATGCAGGGCTTCTTGAAGTTCTTCCAGTCCATCATGTATTTGAGCGCAGCGCGCGTGCTCTCGACATAGGGCAGGAGGTTGTTGAACTTGAGCCGCTCCTGCGGCTTGGCGGGATCGAACTTGAAGGTGAATTCGGCGGCGGTCAGCGGGAACAGCTGCAATACGCCGGCATCGAACAGGATGTCCTGCGCGGCGAGCACGGTCGGCGAGCCCATCGGGCCGATCATCGCGAACACCTTGTCGCGCTCGACCATCTTCTGCGAAGCCAGCACGGCCTTCTTCGGGTCGTAACCATTGTCCTCCAGGATCATCTTGATCTTGCGGCCGTTGATGCCGCCGCCGGCGTTGATTTCCTCAACCGCCATCTTCATGCCGTTGGACACCGGAACGCCCCAGACCTTGATCGGGCCGGACAAATCCTGATGCGTTCCGATCACGATCTCGGTCGGCGAAATGCCTTCATTGGTGACCTTGGTCTGGGCTGCGGCCGGCAGACAGGTCAGCGCCAGAGCGCTCACCGCAAGGCCCAGCGCCTTCAGCGATTTCGACATTGCAGTCTCCTCCTAACATGGCCCATGTTGAGCGAAGGGTCGGGCCTGCTCGCTCCCTCGCCAATTCCATGCCTTCGCTTACGCGACCGCGCGTTCGCCATACATGGCGTCGATCTCGGCTGCGTAGCGCTTGTTCACAAAACTTCGCTTCAGCTTCATGGTCGGCGTCAGCTCCTCGTCCTCGGGCGTGAGCTGGCGCTCGATCAGGTAAAACTTCTTGATGGTCTCGACGCGCGCGAATTTCGCGTTGACCGCCTCGACCTCGCGGTGGATCAGGTCCTGGATCTCGCGGGCGCGGCAAAGGCTCGCGTAGTTGGTGAACGGGATATCCTGGTCCTGGGCATATTTCTCGACATTTTCCTGATCGATCATGATCAGGCAGGTCAGGTACGGCCGCTTGTCGCCGATCACGACAGCATCCGAGACATAGGGCGAGAATTTCAGCTGGTTCTCGATCTCGGACGGCGTGATGTTCTTGCCGCCTGAGGTGATGATGATGTCCTTCATCCGGTCGGTGATCTTGACATAGCCCTCATTGTCGATCGCGCCGACGTCGCCGGTGTGCAGCCAGCCTTTGGCGTCGATGGTCTCGGCGGTCTTCTCCGGCTGGTTGAGATAACCCATGAACAGGAAGTCGCCCTTGATCAGGATCTCGCCCTTTGGGCAGATCATCACCTCGCCCCAGGGCGCGGCCTTGCCGACCGAGCCGAGCTTGATGCGGTCCGCCGGCATCATAGTCGCGACGCCGCAATTCTCGGTCTGGCCGTAGACCTCGCGCATGTCGATGCCGAGCGCGAGATACCAGCGGATCAGATCCGGCGAGATCGGCGCCGCGCCGGTCAGCGCGATCCGGCAGCGGTCGAGCCCGAGCATGCGGCGGATGTTGCGGAACACCAGCCAGTAGGCGGCGCGGTTGGCAAGCCGCAGCGACAGCGGCGGCGTCTCGCCCTGCAGCCGGCATTCGGTCATCCGGTTGCCGATCGCAAGCGCCCGGGCATACATCCAGTTCTGGAACGGGGTCGCATCCTTCAGCGCGATAGTGATGCCGGAATAGAACTTCTCCCAGATCCTCGGCACCGCCAGGAACGCGGTCGGCTGCACCTCGCGCAAATTGTCCGGCACCGTCTCAGGGCTCTCGGCGAAATTCATCACCGAGCCGAGCGCGAGCGAGATGTAGTAACCGCCGACCCGCTCGGCGACATGGCAGAGCGGCAGGAACACCAGCCGCTCCTCGCTGTCGGTCGAGGGGTAGAGATCGTTGGCATGGCGCATCTGGTGCGTCACGCTGCGGTTGGAGTGCATCGCGCCCTTGGGCGGGCCGGTGGTGCCCGACGTATAGACCAGGATCGCGAGATCGGCGGCGGTGCGGCTGCCGGTCATCTCATCCCACAGGGCATCATTGCCCTGCGCATGATTGCGGCCGAGCGCGGTGAATTCGCCAAGCGACAGCACCATCGGATCGGAGAAGCCGGAGAGGCCCTCCATGTCGAACACCACGATCTTGTCCAGCGTCGGACAGCGCGACCGGCAGGTCAGTACCTTGTCGAGCTGCTCCTCGTCCTCGACGAAGATCACCCGGGTGCGGGAATCATTGACGAGGTATTCGACCTGCGCCGCTGAATCGGTCGGATAGATGCCGGAGGACACGCCGCCGGCACACAGGATGCCCATGTCGGCATAGACCCATTCCGGCACCGCGTTGGCGATGATCGAGGCGACGTCGCCGGGACGGAAGCCGGTCGCATGCAGGGCGAAGGCGATGTCTTTGGACAGCTGCAGCCATTCGCGCCAGCTGGTCGGCTGCCAGATGCCGAACTTCTTTTCGCGGATCGCGGGCCTGTCGCCACGCGTTTGCACCGCGAGCAGAAAGCTCCTCGCGATCGTGTCGGCAACCGTCAGCACCGCTGGTCCTGCCATGCGCGCTACCCTCCTCTGCCGCTTGCCTCACGCGCTGGCTCTTACCGCCGGTCTTGTTCGCGAAGCAGGCCTGAAATCTAGCTCCAACTCACTCTCAGTGCCAAACCTTCCTCGGCCAACTTTAGTCGACGCCAACCTTCGGCAACGCCAGATATGCCTCAGCGCCACGTCTTCTTCTTTTTCCAGCGCCGCTCGCCCCGCGCGCCGGCTTCCTTGGCGCCAAGGTAGAACTCCTGGATATCGGGTGAATTCAGCAGCCGCTCGCAGGTGTCGTTCATGACGACACGGCCGATCTCCAGCACATAGCCGTAATGTGCCGTCTCCAGCGCGATCTTGGCATTCTGCTCGACCAGCAGGATCGACATGCCCTGCTCCTCATTGACGCGGCGGATGATGGTGAAGATCTCCTTCACCAGGATCGGCGACAGCCCGAGCGACGGCTCGTCCAGCAGCAGCAAGGTCGGCCGGTTCATCAGTGCGCGCCCGATCGCAAGCATCTGCTGCTCGCCGCCCGAAAGCTGCCCGGCCGGCTGGCCGAGCCGCTCCTTCAGCCGTGGAAAATAGCCGTAGACGCGTTCGAGGTCCTGCGCCACACCGTCGCGGTCCTTGCGCAGATAGGCGCCCATCATCAGGTTCTCGCGCACCGACAGGAACGGAAACACTTCCCGTCCTTCCGGCACATGGCTGAGGCCGAGCCGCACGATCCGGTCGGCCTCCATCCGCTGGATCGGCCTTCCGAGGAATTCGATCGAACCCTTCTGCGGATCGAGGATGCCGGAGATCGTCTTCAGCACCGTGGTCTTGCCGGCGCCGTTGGCGCCGAGCAGCGTGACGATCCGGCCGCGCGGCACCTCGAGGCTGATGCCGCGGATCGCCATGATCGGTCCGTAATAGCTTTCGATGTTGGAGAGCTTCAGGATGATGTCTGGCGTGCTCATGGCATCGTCCTCATGCGCCGAGATAGGCTGCGACGACGTCGGGATGGTGCTGCACCTCGGACGGCGAGCCCATCGCCAGCACGCGGCCGTAGTTCAGCGCGATGACGCGGTCGGAGACCCGGTTGACCAGCGTCATGTCGTGCTCGACCATCAGGACCGTGATGCCGAGCTCGCTCTTCATGTCGCGGATCCAGAACGACATGTCGTCGGTCTCCTCGACGTTGAGCCCGGACGACGGCTCGTCGAGCAGGATCAGCTTCGGCTCCGAGCACAGTGCGCGCGCCAGCTCGATCACCTTGCGCACGCCGTAGGGCAGCCCCGAGATCAGCTTGTCGCGGTACGGTTCGAGATCGAGGAATTCGATTACCTGCTCGACGCGGCGGCGATGCGCCTTCTCGCCGGCGCGGACGCTCGGCAGGAACAACAGCTCCTGCCAGAGCTGGGTGGTGGAATGGCGATGCCGGCCGACCAGCAGATTGCTCAGCACCGTCGCATTCTCGAACAGCTCGATGTTCTGGAAGGTGCGCGCGATGCCGAGTTTGGCGATGTCGTAGGCGGGCTGCTGGGTGATGTCCTGATCCTCGAAGAAGATCTTGCCCGAGGTCGGCGGATAGATGCGCGAGATCAGGTTGAAGATCGAGCTCTTGCCGGCGCCGTTGGGCCCGATGATCGAGAGGATCTCGCCCTTCTCGACCGCGAAGCTGACGGCATCGACCGCCTTGAGGCCACCGAAATGCAGGGACAGGTTCTCGGCGCGGAAATAGCTCATCGGTTCCGCTCCGATTTCACGTAGATCTTCTGCCGCTTGAAAGTCGCGCGCTTGTAGAGCGGGAACAGCTGGAAGAAGAGCTTGATCTTGAGCCAGCGGCCATAGAGTCCCAAGGGTTCAAAGAGCACGAAAACCACGATGATGACGCCGTAGATCGCGCCCTTCAGCCCGTTGGCGGAAGCGAAGGCCGCGACCGCGTCCTGAATGTGGCCGGCGCGTTCCGTACCGGCGCCGAGCGTGGCGGCGACGCCGCCGATCACGCCGGGCATGTCGTCCTTCAGATAGGTCAGGAACGGATCGATCATGACGAGGAAGATCGCGCCGAGCACCGCGCCATGCAGACTGAAGGTGCCGCCGATCAGGATCACGATGATGAACTCGATCGAGAGCTGCAGCGTGAACATCTCGGGCGAGATGAAGGAGAGCTTGTGGGCGAACAGCACGCCGGCAAAGCCGGTGATACCAGCCGAGATCGCGAACGATTTCACCTTGTAGAGCGCGACGTTGATCCCCATGCTGCGCGCCGCGGTCTCGCTGTCGCGGATCGCGACAAAGGCGCGCCCGGTCGGCGAGCGCAGCAGATTGAGCGTGCCGACGATGGTCAGCACCAGCACCGCGAGACAGAGATAGTAGAAGGTGGGGCCGTCGCGCGACACCGTGGTGCCGAGCAGCTGAATGGTCTTGACCCGCATGCCTTCGTTGCCGTGGGTCACGCTTTCCCAGCGCGCCAGGATTTCCTCGACGATGAAGGCAAACGAGATCGTCGCGATCACCAGATAGATGCCCTGCAGCCGCAGCGCCGGAAATCCGACCAGCGCGCCGACCACGCCGGTGAGCAGGCCGGCGGCGAGGAAATAGACCGGAAACGGCACGTTGAACTGCTGCAGATAGGCCGCAGTGTAGGCGCCGATCGCCAGAAACGCGGCATGGCCGAGCGAGGCCTGGCCGGTAAAGCCGGTCAGGATCATGAGCCCGACGCCGACCGTCGCATAGATGCAGACGAAGACCAGCTGGCTCATCAGATAACTCGAGAGCGCGTAGGGCGCGATCAGCAACACCGCCAGCAGCAGGCCGTAGGAGTAGACGTAGCCGGAATGCGGAAACAGCCTGATGTCGTCTTCGTAGTCGGTCTTGAAGAGAAACCGCATGCTGGCTCCTCAGACTTTCTTGCGCACATGAAGGCCAAACAGGCCTTCGGGCTTGAGCAGCAGCACCGCGAGCAGCACGATGTAGGGCGCGACGTCCTTCCACCCCTGCGGCAGATAGAAGCCGGCCATGCTCTCGATCACGCCGATCAGGACGCCGCCGACCACCGCGCCCGGGATCGAGCCGAAGCCGCCGAGCACGGCGGCCGGAAACGCCTTCAGCCCCAGCACCAGGCCGACATTGGAATGGATGAAGGTGATCGGCGCCAGCAGCACGCCGGCGCAGGTCGCCACAGCCGCCGAGATCGCCCAGACGATCGAGACCACGCGCTTGACCGGGATGCCCATGTAGTAGGCAGCCAGCATGTTCTCGGAGCTGGCGCGCATCGCGGTGCCGAGCGTGGTGCGGTTGAAGAACAGATAGAGCAGCGCGCACAGGATGATGGTCGCCGCGATCACGGACAATTTGTCATAGGCGAGTACCAGGCTGCCGATCCGCAAGACGCCCTGGCTGAACGGCGTTTCGATCTTGAAGTCGTCGGTGCCCCAGATCATGCCGGCGACCGAGCGCAGGAAATAGCCGAGCCCGATCGTCGCCATGATGATCGAGAATTGCGGATAGCCGAGGATCGGCCGCACCACCAGCCGCTCGGCCAGCATGCCGAACAGCGCCATGCAGATCACCGCGCCGGCGAAACCGACCCAGTAATTCAGTCCGAGCATGCCGATGAAGGTGAAGGCGAAAAAGCCGCCCAGCATCATCAAATCGCCTTGCGCGAAATTGACGACCTCGGTTGCCTTGTAGACCAGCACGAAGCCGAGCGCGATCAGGCCGTAAACGCAGCCGAGCGCGATGCCGCTGACGAGCTGCTGAACAAAGTCCAGCATCGTTCCCTCCCCGATGCCCGGCGATTCTTATCCGATCGCTCGTCGCATCCCGCCTTCGCGCCCTTGTGTCGGAATCGCTGAAAGCCGCCTATGTCCGATCGGGATTGAGCCAAAAGGCCCGTTCCCTGTCAACAAACCGCTGATCCGGCTGTATCATCACATTTGCGGAGATATGCCGCAGCACGGACTAATACGGATATCGCGGTCGATTTACCCCGTGCGATTCACTGCACCGAAACGGTTTTTGTCCAAGGTCACGCAACCGACGAGCGAACTCCCGGATCGCCACACATCATGACTTCGGAACTGTCCGCACTCGCCGTGCGAGGGTTAACCAAGCGTTTTGACCGCCCGGCGGTCGACGCGCTCGATCTCACCGTCCGTGCCGGTGAATTCTATGCGCTGCTCGGGCCGAACGGCGCCGGCAAGACCACGACGTTGCGCATGGTGGCAGGGCTGTTGCGGCCCGATGCCGGCACGGTGTCGATCTTCGGCATCGACGCACTGGCCGACCCGGTTTCAGCCAAGCAGATCATGGCCTGGGTGTCCGACGAGCCGATGATCTACGACAAGCTGACGCCGCTGGAATATCTCGAATTCGTCGCCGGCCTGTGGGGCATCGATCCCCGCACGTCGGAGCAGTCGGCGCGCAAGCTCCTGGTGTCGCTCGGGCTCGAGCTGCATCTCAACGAGCGCTGCGAGGGCTTCTCCAAGGGCATGCGTCAGAAGGTGGCGCTCGCCGGCGCGCTGGTGCACGATCCCCGCCTGATCATTCTCGACGAACCGCTGACCGGCCTCGACGCGCTGTCGGCGCGTCACGTCAAGGGGCTGCTGCAGGAGCGCGTCCGCGCCGGCTGCACCGTGATCATGACAACCCACATTCTCGAGGTCGCCGAGCGCATGGCCGACCGCATCGGCGTCATCGCGGCCGGCAGGCTGATCGCCGAGGGCACGCTGGCCGAGCTGCGCGCGCGGAACGGCAGCAACGACACCACGCTCGAGGACATGTTCATCGCGCTGGTCGATACCGAGGCGGCCGCCGCGTGAGCTCGACCGCCCATCTCGCCTGGTTCGCCCGCCACGAATTCCGCCTGGCCTGGCGCGAATGGCTGGCGATGATGACCGGCGGTCGGCGCCGGCGCAATCGCGCCGTGATCGGCCTCTTGATCTTCGCGGCGATCCTGCATCTGCCGGCCTATGCCGTGGTCGCCCGCTATGTCGACCTGCGGTTTCCGCTCGATCCGTCCTCGCTGATCGTGCTGACCGCGACGATCTTCCTGGCCTGGGCGCTGATGCTGTCGCAGGCGATCGAGTCGGTGACGCGGGTGTTCTACGCCCGCGCCGATCTCGATTTGATCATGTCGTCGCCGGCCAAGCTCACCAACATCTTCTCGATCCGGATCGCGGCGATCGCGCTGACGGTGAGCAGCATGGCACTGCTGCTGTCGACGCCGTTCATCGACGTGCTGGTGTATCTCGGCGGTGCGCGCTGGCTTGCCGGCTTCGGCGTCGTGCTCGCGATCGGGCTGTCGGCGGCTGCCGCGGCGATCGCCGTCACAGCGTTGCTGTTTCGCCTGATCGGGCCGGGCCGGACGCGGCTGGTGGCACAGATCGTCTCCGCCGTCATCGGCGCCGGCTTCGTCATCGCGCTCCAGGTCGTCGCCGTGCTGTCCTACGGCACGCTGTCGCGCTTTGCCTTTCTGACTTCGGAAACCGCAGCACGCATTGCCCCGGGCCCCGACAGCCTCGTCTGGTGGCCGGCCCGCGCATCGCTCGGCGATTTCGAAATTATGATGCTGCTGCTCGCCGCAGCGCTCGTGCTGCTCGGCGTCGTGATGGCGGTGTTCGCGCCGCGGTTTGCCGACACCGTCGCGCGCGTCGCCGCCAATCCGGCCGCGGTCACGCAAGGACGGGCACGCGCGTTCCGGACCGGCTCGCGGCAGCAGGCGCTGCGGCGCAAGGAGCTCCTGCTGCTGCGCCGCGATCCCTGGCTGCTGTCGCAGAGCCTGATGCAGATGCTCTATCTGCTGCCGCCGGCGCTGATGCTGTGGCGGAGCTTCTCCGGCACGTCGACCGCGATCGTGCTGATCACGCCTGTCATTGTGATGGCCGCAGGCCAGCTCGCCGGGGGACTCGCCTGGCTGACCATCTCGGGCGAGGATGCGCCCGATCTGGTGGCAACCGCGCCACTGCCGCCGTCGCGCGTGACCCGCGCCAAGGTCGAGGTGGTGCTGATCGCGATCGCCACGGTTTTCGCGCCGCTGGTGGCCGCGCTGGCCTTCGCCTCGCCGGGGCAAGCGGTGGTCACGGCGATCGCGATCATCATCGCGACGGCATCCGCCGCCGCGGTCCAGCTCTGGTTCCGCGCGCAGGCCAAGCGCAGCCAGTTCCGCCGGCGTCAGACCTCCTCCCGCATCGCCACCTTCGCGGAAGCCTTCTCCTCGATCGGCTGGGCCGCAACCGCGGCGTTGGCCCTGACGATCCCGGCGGCCTCGCTCATCAGCGGCAGTCTGACGCTGCTGACGCTCGCCACCGCCTGGAAGATCAGCCCGCGGCGCGCGTAAGAGTTAGCCCTTCACCAGTTCCATCACCGCCGCGGCAAACGCCTCCGGCGCTTCCTGCGGCAGATTGTGGCCGGCGCCCGGGATCACCCGATAGGCGCGGCGGGCCGTGTACTTGGCCGCGCTGGCGCTGCCGTCGCCGGCGGCCGTAACCCCGTCGGCGCCGCCGTCGAGCGTGATGGTGGGGACCGTAATCACCGGCAGCGCGTCCAGCCGCCGCTGCACCTCCGCATAGCGCGGATCTCCAGCGACGACGCCGTAGCGATGCCGGTAGCTGTGGATCACCACGTCGACATAATCGGGATTGTCGAATGCGACCGAGGTGCGCTCGAAGCAGGCATCGTCGAACGCCCAGCTCGGCGACCATTGCGACCACAATAGCTTCGCGATGCCGCGCCGGTTGGCGGCGAGCCCGGCGCGCCCCCGCTCGAGCTGGAAGTAATACTGATACCAGAGCGGCACCTCGCGCTCCGGCCGCGCCGGCACCATCGCATGCGCGATGTCCTGGATCATGTAGCCATTGGTGCAGATCAGCCCGATGCATCGTTCCGGCCACAGCGCCGCACCGATCGAGGCGGCGCGGCCGCCCCAGTCGTAGCCGGCGAATACCGCGCGCTTGATGTCGAGCGCATCCATCAGCGCCATCAGGTCGGCACCGACCGCAGCCTGCTCGCCCGAGCGTGGCGTCGCCTTGTCGCGGAACACCGTCGGGCCGTAGCCGCGCAGATAGGGCACGATGACCCGGCAACCCTCCGCCGCCAGCAGCGGGGCGACGTCCACATAGGAATGGATATCGTAGGGAAAGCCGTGCATCAGCATCACGGCCGGCCCGTCGGCCGGGCCCGCCTCGTAATAGGCGATGTCGAGCACGCCTGCGTCGACATGGCGCAATGGCTCGAGCCGTTTGGTCGATGACGCGCGCGGCGCGTAGCTGTGCTCAGTCACGCAGAACTCCCTGATCGCTGTGATCATGCGCGGCATAGTAGCGTGTCCCCACGCAAGAATCGCCCGGATCGTATTGCAGCCAGCGCCGTGGAGCGATGCGCCGGCCTCATCATGACGGCGCGCCGATTGCGCGATAGTCTGACGTCGGCGGATATTGCCGCGGATGGAACAGCCCATGCTGAGATTGCTTGCCGCACTCGCCTTGCTGGGAACGCTGACCAGTCACGCATTTGCGCAGGACGCCCAGCGCAGCGAATGCCTGGCGATGGCCAATGCACCGCCACGCGCCGTCCCGGTGAACTACCGGCGCGTCGCCGCTAAAACGGACGAGGTCGCGATCACTTATGCCGGCCATTCCACCTACTACATCGACACGCCTGGCGGCATCCGGATCGCGACCGACTACAACGGCGTCTATCAAACCGGGCGGCTGCCCGACGTCGCGACCATGAACCGGGCGCACGCGACGCATTACACGCTGTTTCCCGACCCGAAGATTCCCCACGTGCTGCATGGCTGGGGCGAGAACGGCCAGGCCGCGCATTACGGGATGCGGATCGGCGACGTCTATATCCGCAACGTCACCACAGACATCCGCCGCTACTGGGGCGAAGACTCCGGCGGCGAGATGATCAAGGATGGCAACTCGATCTTCATCTTCGAGGTCGCCGGCCTCTGTATCGGCCATCTCGGCCACCTCCACGTCAAGCTCGACGACAGCCAGTTTGCCGCGATCGGCCGTCTCGACATCGTGATGGTGCCGATCGACGGCACCTATACGATGTCGCTCGACGGCATCTCCGAGATCACCAGGCGCTTGCGCTCAGCCGTCGTGCTGCCGATGCACCGCTTCGCGACCCCGCTCGACGAGTTCATGCGCCTGATCGGCCAGCAATTCGAGATCGACCGCCGCGGCGGCGAGCGCACCTTGCGGATTTCACGCAACACGCTGCCGGCGACGCCGACGGTGATCATCCTCGACGGGGTGTAAGGCGCAAACGCCATCATTCCGCCGCCGCCTGCATGCGCTGGTAGTGCCGGCGCGATTTGGCGAGATTGCCGCAATCGCCCATCGAGCACCATCGCCGGTTCTGGGCACGGCTCTCGTCGACGAACAGCCAGCCGCAGCCCCGCTCATCCTGGCACTGCTTCACCCTCTCCGCACGGGCCCCGGTCAGGAGGCTCACGGCCGACCATGCGATCGGCTTGAGCAGCATCTCGGGCGCAACTTTCTCGGCTGTCGGCAGCCAACGCAGCGTGTCGCCGACAGACCCCAGCGTCACGCCGCCCAGTGCAGCTTCGATGCATCGGTTGAGATCGGCCAGCGCCGCCGGATCGATCCGGCCGCCTCCGATGCGGGCAATAAAGATCGTGTAGAGCGCCTCGCGCAGGTCACGGGCGGCTTTCAGAAAGGTATCTGCCTCGTGCGGTGAGGATTTCCATCGTGCCCTGAGCTGCGCGACCAAACGGCGGTCTGCCAGTCCGGCGGCGGCGAACCATTTCAGCGCGGAATCAGGGGTGGCGATCCGATCTTCAGCCGGATCGCGCAGACGCCACGCGACGGTATTCACGAACTGGATGCTGAGCTCTTCCCGAGCCAGCGTCTCTGGCGAAGGAACACGCGACATGATCGGGCGACTCCTCAGGAACGGATAACCCCTTAATCGGTTGGGTTGGACAACCTGTTAAGTGGTTAGAATCTAACCCGGGAGCCAACCATGTCCAAGCGACTTTTGATGGTCGGCGCGTTCGCCGCCATCTATCTGCTTTGGGGTTCCACCTACCTGGCGATCGCGCTCGGCTTGAAGACGATCCCCCCGTTCCTGCTGATGGGCCTTCGTTCGCTTGGCGGCGGTGTGATCCTGATCGCGCTGAACGGGGCTGAGGTCATGCACGTGTCGCGATGGCGCTGGCTGACTGCATCGCTCTGTGGCGTGTTCTTCGTCGGTTGCCACGGCGTTCTCGCCCATGCCCAGCAATCGGTTCCGTCCGGCATCGCCGCAATCGTGCTGGCCACGATTCCGTTCTGGGTGCTGCTCATCGATTTCCTGTATCCGCAAAGCCGGCGCCCCAGGGCGATGACGCTGGCCGCATTGCTGCCCGGCCTTGCCGGTGTGGGAATCGTGGCCTGGGAGTCGGCCGGACGAGGCGACTTCAACGTCATTCCCCTCCTGCTGCTGCTCGGTGCGGCGCTCTCCTGGGCGGTGGGCACGGTGCTGTCGCGCCGGACAACGGATCACGGCTCGCCAATCTTGTCGTCAGGCATGCAGCTGTCGATCGGCGGCGTGGTCCTGCTTGCGATCAGTCTTGCGTCCGGCGAATTGGAGGGCTTCTCGCCGCGGAACATTTCGACGGCCTCGCTCGCAGCCGTGATCTATCTCGCCATCGCCGGAAGCGTCATCGGTTTCACGGCGTTTCACTGGCTGCTCGACAATGTGTCGACGTTCATGGTCTCGACCTACATCTTCGTCAATCCGATCATCGCCGTGCTGCTCGGTACGCTGGTGCTCGGCGAACCATTTTCCGTCACGATGCTGCTCGGCGCGCTCCTTGTGATCGCCTCGATCATCATCACTTGGCGAGCCGAGCAGGCATCGCCGGCGCTGGCGAAACCGCCTCGGTCGACGATCTGGTCGCGATCGGCGCTGCGGTCGGGCTGACGGCACATTCGCAGGCGGTGGTTTGACGCGCGCCGGCCCCCCTCGTTATCCTTCCCGCAGCCGACCTCGGATCGGCGGCCGACAAGAGCAAGAACAGGGAGCATCATCCATGGCCAGCACTCTGCCCGCCTCTGCGAGCGGGCTTTATGCCAATCCGCGCGAAGACTGGCTCGCCCAATACACAGAAGAGATCATCGACCCGGCCCGCCCGATCGTCGATCCGCACCATCATCTCTGGGACCGCGGGGGATTGCGTTACCTGATCGAGGAGATGCGCGACGACATCGCCTCGGGCCACAACATCGTCGCGACCGTCTATGTCGATTGCCGGTCGATGTATCGCGCCGACGGGCCGGAGGCGTTCCGCCCGGTCGGCGAGGTCGAGTTCGCCAATGGCGTCGCGGCGATGGCAGCGAGCGGTGGCTACGGCAAGGCGGCGATCTGCGCCGGCATCGTCAGCCACGTTAACCTTTTGATCGGCGACCAGGCCAAGGCGGTGCTGGAGGCTGAGATTGCAGCGGGCAACGGCCGGTTCCGCGGCATCCGCCACTCCTCGGCCTGGGACGAGGACCCCAACGTCGCCCACATGTATGCCAACCGTCCGAAAGGCATCTTGCTGGATTCCACCTTTCGTAGGGGGTTCGCCTGCCTGGCGCCGCTCGGCCTCAGCTTCGATGCCTGGCTGTTCCACCCGCAGATCGGCGAACTGACCGACCTCGCCCGCGCCTTTCCCGACACAAGGATCGTGCTCGACCATTGCGGCGGACCGGTCGGCATCGGCCGCTTTGCCGGCAAGCGCGAAGAGACCTTTCCGGTCTGGAAGGCGTCGATCCAGGAGATCGCCAAATGCCCGAACGTCGTGGTCAAACTCGGCGGGCTGGCGATGTGCCTGCTCGGCTACGACTTCCACCTCCGCCCCAGGCCGCCCTCGTCGGAGGAACTCGCCGCTGCCTGGCGGCCCTATGTAGAGACCTGCATCGAGGCGTTCGGCCCGAGCCGTTGCATGTTCGAAAGCAACTTCCCACCTGACAAGGGACAGTGCAGCTATCAGGTGATCTTCAACACCTTTAAACGGCTTGCATCACAATATAGCGAAGCCGAGAAGACGGCGTTGTTCTTGAAGACGGCAAAGGATGTTTATCGGCTCGATATCGGGTAAGCTCTCGACTCATGGATGACAGCATCACCATCCGGCCGCTTCGTGAGGCTGATGCGGAAGCGGTGGTCGAACTTTACGCAAAGGCGGCTGCGGTGGAACCGCGGCTGGGCCCAGTCACGTTGCCGCAGTGGGAGCAGTTCTTGAAACTGCCGCAGAACCGTAGCGGCCGCGACTTCCGCATTGCCGAGCGGAACGGCCGGCTCCTCGGCCTCGCTGAGTCATCGTTGCGCGTTCAGGGCGCGCATCATTCCCGGTTCCTCAAGATCGTTGTCGCACCCGAGATGCGGCGCCGCCGGATTGGTCTTGCGCTGTTCGACGAGGTGCTTGCGATCGACACCAGTCCAGATATCACGGTCCAGACGCTGGTGAGCGGCGACTGGCCGGCGGGAATGGCTTTCGTCGCCGCCTTCGGCTTTGTTCATCTTGAGTCAGAGATCGGGATGAAATGCGTCGAGCCGTTGCAGCCGGCGCGCACACTCGCGGCGGCCCGCGCCACCATCGAGCAGGTCAGCGACGTCACCGCCTGCGCCGGCGAGGTCGCTCGCATCCACAACGCCGCCTATGCCTCGGACGCCGCGTTTCGCCGCTATTCACCGGAGGAGATGGCGCAGGTCCTGACCGAGAGCGAAGTCTGGATCGCGTCGGAGGATGGCCAGATGTCGGGCTTCTGCCTGACCGAGCCGGAGCGGAACTCGATGTGGATCGAGTCGGTCGCCGTCGACCCAGCACGGCAGGGACGCGGGCTCGGCCAGCTCTTGGTCTATCGCGTGCTGGCCGCACACGACGTGTCGGTCGAGCATCCCTGCTGGCTCAACGTCTCGAGCCGCAATGCGCCCGCGCTGAAGATCTACCGCCGGCTCGGCTTCCGGCCCCAGCACGAGACCTGCCGCTTCAGCGCGCTGCGCGGCGAGCTGATCGCCGCGCGGGAGCGGCGGTTTCAATAGCGCCCTGGATACAATCCATCCCCGTCACCCCCGCGCAACGGCTTTGCCGTTGTCGCTGGAGGTGCGAGCGGAGCGAGCCTCGAAGGGCGAACGGCCGGGATTTCTCGCCGCACGCAATACCCGGGCCGTCCATCCTTCGGGACTTACAAGGATGACGGATTGAGTTGGGTACAATGAATTGGCTGCGCCTTACGCCCACTCGCCCTTGCGGAACACCGGCACGCTGCGGCCGTCGGCATGGATGCCGTCGATATCGGTGTGGGCCGAGCCGATCATCCAGTCGATATGGATCAGGCTCTTGTTGCCGCCCTGCTCGGCGATCTGCTGCGGCGTCAGCCTGTCGCCGTTGACGAAGCATTTGGAGTAGCACTGGCCGAGCGCGATGTGCGAGGCGGCGTTCTCGTCGAACAGCGTGTTGAAGAACAACAGCCCGCTCTTCGAGATCGGCGAGGAGTGCGGCACCAGCGCGACCTCGCCGAGGCGGCGCGCGCCCTCGTCGGTGTCGAGCACCTTCTTCAAGACTTCCTCGCCGCGCGAGGCCTGGGCCTCGACGATGCGGCCTTCCTCGAACTTGACCGAAATGTTGTCGATCAGCGTGCCCTGATAGGACAGCGGCTTGGAGCTGACGACATGGCCCGAGACGCGGCGGCAGTGCGGCGTGGTGAAGACTTCCTCGGTCGGGATGTTGGCATTGCAGACGATGCCGTTCTTGGCGGTCGACGCGCCGCCCTCCCATTCGTGACCGTCGGCAAGCCCGATCGTAAGATCCATTCCGGGACCGGAATATTTCAATGCGTGGAAGCGCTGGCCGTTCAGCCATTCGGTACGCTCGCGCAGCCTGGCATTGTGCCTTTCCCAGTTGGCGACGGCGCCATCCTGATCGACCCGGGACGCGGAGAAGATCGCATCCGCGAGCTTGGCCACCGCGACATCCTCGGCATCGTCGGGGAATACCTGCTTCGCCCACGACGTGCTGGGATAGGCGATGATGTTCCAGTTGGTGTCGAAATTGACGATCTTCTCCAGCGCCGGCTGGTAGGCGATCGAATTGGCCTTGCTGGCGCGCGCCACCTTGGTCGGGTCTTCGCCCGACAGCAGCATCGGATTGTCGCCGACGATCGCAAGCCGCGCGGTATTGGCGCCGAACGCCTTGGCCATGCCCTCGTAGAGCCAGCTCGCGGCACGATCGAAGCTCGCATCGTTGGCGTAGCGATAGCGCGCCAGCGTGAGCTCCTCGTCCGAGAAGAACGGAGTCACGAGACCCGCGCCGGCCTTGTAGGCGTGCTCCGCCACCCGCCGCACCAGCGGCATGGCCGCGGAAGGCGCCGTCAGCAGCAAATCCTGCCCCGCCTGCAGTTGCAGGCCGACCTTGATCGCGACTTCGGCGAGCCGATCGAGTTTTACAGGATCAATCGAGGCGGAAAGGTTGCGTTGGTGTGCGGTCATGAAGCGTCCGGCTGTGTCGTTTGAGGGGTTTTGAGGATTCGTAGTCCAATTCGATCCGCGTTCGCAAGGTTCCCGGCCGCAGCGCCCGATCACGCGACGGCGAGCAATTGCCGCGAATTTTACCGCTTCACTGAGGCCAGCACCCGGTCGACCATCTCGGGCGCGAGGCCGAGATAGTTTTTCGGCGCGGTGAGACGGTCGATCGTCGCCCGATCGATCCGGCTCGCGACGCGATCATCCGCCGCCAGCGCCTCGGCCAGCGTCAAGTCCTTGTCGTTGGCGACCCGGCAGGCGTCGTAGACCACATCATGCGCCTCCTGCCGGCCGATCGCCGGCGCAAGGCCCATCATCACGGCTTCGGCAACGATCAGCCCGCGGCTGATGTCGAGATTGGCGGCCATTCGCTTCTCGTCGACGATCAGGCCGCCAAGCGCGAATCTCGCCTGATGCAGCGCGCCGGCGGTCAGCACGAAGCTTTCCGGGATCGCCATCCACTCGGCGTGCCACGGGCCGGTCGCCCGCTCGAAATCCTGCACCATCGCATCCAGCATCAGGCCGGCGTGCTGGCGCACCGCCTTGGCGGCGGCGAGCATCAGCTCCGACGAGATCGGGTTGCGTTTCTGCGGCATGGTCGAGGAGGCGCCGCGCCCCTTCACGAAGGGTTCGTAGACTTCTCCGAACTCGGTCGAGGCCATGATCATGATGTCGAGCGCGATCTTGCCGAGCGTTCCCGTGACCAATGCGAGGAAATTCACCGCTTCCGCCAGACCGTCACGCGCGACATGCCAGGTCGAGACCGGAACGCCGAGGCCAAGCTCCTCGCACACCGCGTTCTGGACCTCGAAGCCCTTGTCGCCAAGCGAGGCCAGCGTGCCGGCGGCGCCGGCGAACTGGCCGACCAGTACGCGCGGCTTCAGCTCGGCGAGCCGCGCGGCGTGGCGATCGAAGGCGGCGAGCCAGATCGCGGTCTTGTAGCCGAAGGTCACCGGCAGCGCCTGCTGCAGATGGGTGCGGCCGGCCATCGGCGTGTCGCGGTATCTTTGCGAGAGGTCGGCGAGGATGCCGCGCAATGCAGTGATGTCATCCTCGATGATCGCAAGGCCATCGCGCAATTGCAGCACCACGGCAGTGTCCATGATGTCCTGCGTTGTGGCGCCCCAATGGACATAGCGGCCGGCCTCGCCGCACTGCTTCGCCATCTGATGCACCAGCGGCAGGATCGGGTAGCCGACCACATCGGTCTCCTGCCGCAGCAGATCGAAATCGAACGCGGTGACATCGGTGCGTCTTGCGATCTCCGCGGCCGCTTCCGCAGGGATCACGCCGCAGCGCGCTTCGGCCTTTGCAAGCGCGACTTCGACCTCGGCATAGCGCTGCAGCAGCCGCAGGTCGGAAAACACCTCGCGCATCGCGCGCGTGCCGAAGGCATCGCGAAACAGCACTGAATCGAGCACGGTGGTCGAAGTGGGGAAGCCGGACATGGACGCATCCTGTTGCCGTTCGCAGTCGGCAACGTCCCTATCACGGTGCAGGCCTCTGCCCTAGCCCTCCGCGGGCGCCTCGCCGAACACCTCGGCGGCGATCTTGCTGGTCTCGATCGCGGCCGGAATGCCGCAATACATCGCGACCAGCAGCAGCACGTCCTGCACCTGCGCGGCGGTGCAGCCATTGGCCAGCGCGCCCTTGGCATGGACGCGGAACTCGGTCGGCTTGCTGCTCGCCGCGGTGATGCCAAGCATCACGAGGCTGCGGACCTGGTCCGACAGCCCGGAGCGCTCCCAGACGTCGCCATAGACGTAAGCATTGATGATGTCTTGCAGCGGCGTGCCAAAATCGCCTGCGGCCGCCATCCGCTTGGCGACATCGACCTCGCCGAACATCTTCTGGCGCCGGCGCAGTCCGCGCGCATGGAGATCGCTGGTGTCCACCATCGTCGTCTGGCTCCCCTGTATGGGCTATTTATACGGATAAATATGCCACATCTCAATATTTCAGAGCGCGATTGCCTTGCACTTCCGGCATATTTGTCCGTATAAATTTGACCAAGCAAAAACGGAGGGACCGGGATGAAGTTACGGCTGGGGCTGCTCGTCGTCCTGCTCGCGGTGCTTCCGGTCCTGCCGGCGTTCGCCGCGACCGATTTCCCGCAACGGCCGCTCAGGATCATCGTGCCCTTCCCGGCGGGCGCCGGCCCCGACAATGTCGCGCGGCTGGTCGGCCAGCATCTGCAGGACGCGTTCGGCCAGACCGTGCTGATCGAGAACCGCGCCGGCGCGCTCGGCAGCATCGGCGCCCAGGAAGTCGCCCGCAGCGCGCCCGACGGCTACACGCTGTTGATGGGCACCAACACCACCCATGCCAGCAATGTCGCGACACTGAAGAGCCTGCCCTACGACCCCGTGAGGGATTTCGCGCCCGTGATCCGTACAACGACCACGGCGATGGTGCTGCTGGTCAACCCCAAGCTTGCGGCCAGCGACCTCACGCAGTTCCTTGCCTACGCGAAGGCCACGCCCAATCTGACCGCGGGCTACGGCTCCGGTGCATCGCAGATCTCGATCGCGCAGCTGCAGTCGCGCGGCGGCCTGTCGCTGATCGCAGCCTCCTACCGCGGCGTGCCGCAGGCGATGACCGATGTGATGGCGGGCGTGATCGACCTGACCTTCGGCGATTTCTCGGTTGCGATCCCGCAGATGCAGGGCGGCACCTTGCGCGGCCTCGCCGTGACATCTGCAACCCGCAACGAACTGACGCCCGGCCTGCCCGCGCTCTCCGAAGCGATGCCCGGCTTCGAGGCCACCATCTGGTACGGGCTGTTCGCACCGGCCGGCACGCCGGAACCGATCGTCAACAAGATCTACGCCGAGTGCGCGAGGTACCTCGCGATGCCGGAGACCAGGAAGAAGCTTGCCGATGTCGGCGTGATCGTGGCGCCGCTGGCGCCGGCCGAGTTCGGCGCCTTCGTCAGGAGCGAGGTCGTGCGCTGGTCGGCGGAGGTCAGGGCGGCCGGCATCCAGCCGCAATAGCGCGAAGCGGCGTCGCATCATGGCTCGCGAGACACCTGTCGGAATGATCGGCCTGGGGCTGATGGGATCGGCGCTGTCCGCGCGGCTGATCGATGCCGGCGTCGGGGTGATCGGCTTCGACGCCGATGCGGCGAAGACGGATGGGTTGAGAACCAGCGGCGCCGAGTTCGCAGCCTTCGCCGCTGACGTGGCGGCGCGATGCCGGACCATCGTCATCGCGGTGTATGACGCGGCTCAGGTCACCGGCTTGCTGCCGGACCTTGCGAACGCGAGAGTGCCGCCGCTCGTCATCTGCACCACCACCTGCGCACCGGGCGAGATCACTGACATCGCCGAATTCGCCGCACGCGCGCGCCTCGCCTTCATCGAAGCGCCGATCTCGGGCACCAGCGCCGAGGTCCGCGCCGGCACGGCCACCGCGCTGGTCGCCGGCGATCGCGACGTCATCGCAGCCGCCGCGGCGACGCTCGACATCCTCTGCCCGCAGCGGATCAACGTCGGCGCGATCGGCAATGCCAGCCGCACCAAGCTTGCCATCAACCTGATCCTGCAGAACAACCGCGCCGCGCTCGCCGAGGGCATCGCCTTTGCCGAAAGCCTCGGCCTCGACGGCGCGAGCTTCCTTGCGACCGCACGGCAATCGGCGGCATATTCCAGAGTGATGGACAGCAAGGGACCGAAGATGCTGGCGCGGGATTTCGCGCCGCAATCGCACATCGCGCAGACCCTGAAGGACGCCGAGCTGATCCTGCAGGAGGCCGGCCGGCACGGCCTGTCTCTGCCGCTGACCTCGGCGCAGGCCGAGCTGCTGCGCGCGGCGATCGCGCTGCAGGGCCCGGACAGCGACAGCGCCGCAGTGATCGAGGCGATCCGTGCCGGACGCGACCAGGACAAGGAACACTCATGATCAATTGTGCCATCGCCGGCCTCGGGCGCTGGGGCCGCGCGCTGGTCGAGGCTGCGCAGGACGAGCCGCGGCTCAGGATCGTCAACGCGGTGGAACCCGACATGGCGGGCGCCGCGAGCTTCTGCGCGGCGCATGGCCTGTCGCCTGCGGCCAGCCTCGAGGCCGTGCTCGCCGACCCCGGCATCGATGCCGTGCTGCTGGCAACACCGCATTCGCTACACCGGAGCCAGGTGATCGCGGCAGCCAGAGCCGGTAAGCAGGTGTTTTGCGAGAAGCCGCTGGCGTTGAGGCGTAGTGATGCGGCCGAGATGTTCGCGGCCTGCCGCGACGCCGGCGTGCTGCTCGCGGTCGGGCATAACCGCCGGTTCTGGCCGTCGATGCAGGCGCTGCGCGCGATTGTCGCCGGCGGCGAGCTCGGTACGATCCTGCATCTCGAGGGCCACAACAGCAACGAGAACTCGCAAGCCGTTACGCAGGGCTGGCGGCTGTCGCCGGAGGAGTCGCCGGGCGGTGGACTGACCGGCGCGGGACTGCATGTGCTCGACGGCTTCGTCAGCCTGCTTGGTCCTGCCCGACAAGTTTATGCCCGGTTGAGTGAACGCGAGGCCGGACCGCCGCCGCTCGACACTGCAACTTTAGCGATTGAATTTGTGAATGGTGTGAGTGCAACCCTTGCTACGGTCCGCGCAACACCGTTCTATTGGCGCGTGCATGTGTTCGGGACGAAGGGATCCGCAGAGGTGCTCGACGAGGGGACGATGGTGCTACGGAAATCCGGCGAGGCACCCGCGACAACGCGTTATGCGGCGGTCAACACGCTCGCCGCGGAACTTGCTGCCTTTGCCGACGCGGTCGAACGCAGACAGCCGTTCCCGGTCCCCGAAGCAGACGTGCTGGCGACACTCGCCGCGTTCGAGGCCGCGTTGCATTCGATGGAGTCTGGACAACCGGTCGCCTGCCATACGGCATACCAGTGATCTGCCATGTCTGAACAACCGGACCGGGCGAGATCGTCCCGCTATCGCGACATCGCCACCGGACTGCAGAAGGACATCCGACTCGGCACCTATGCGGTCGGCAATCTGCTGCCGACTGAAACCGAGCTGATGGCAAGCTATCAGGCGAGCCGCCAGACCGTGCGTGAGGCGCTGCGCATCCTGATCGACCAGGGCCTGATCGTGCGCCGCGCCGGCCTCGGTTCGGTGGTGATCGCCTCCGAGCCGCCGGTGCTGTTCACCCACAGCGTCAAGTCGCTCGGCGAGTGGCTGCGCTATTCCAACGAGACCTACCGCGACGTGGTTGGCAGCAGCGATATCGTTGCCGACCGCAAGCTGGCTGCCCACCTGAAATGCGAGCCCGGCAAGAGCTGGTTCCTGATCGAGGCCGTGCGCCGCTCCGACCAGTTCTCAGCGCCGCTCGGCTGGACCGAGATCTACGTGCTGCGCCGGTTCGCCGATGTCGTGACCCGCAGCGACCACGGCCGCACTCCGGTGCACGAGCAGATCGCCAAGATGTACGGCCAGGTCACCGAGCGTGCGCAGATGGAAATCTTCGTGCGGGGCATGCCGGCGCCGATCGCCAAGGCGCTCGGCGTCAAGACCGGATCGCCGGCGCTCACCGTGGTACGGCGCTACTACGGCCTGCGCGAGGAACTGTTCGAGGTCACCATCACCACGCACCCGGAAGGGCGCTACACCTACACAATGGATATGCAGCGCTCGCTGCGGCCGAAGCTCTAGGATTTTGCTGAGACGCGTTTCGCTGCGAAACGCGCTATCGCGCCCGCGCCAGATGCGTGGGGGCGGAAGTATGTGCCATCTGCGGGGTGCCGCTTACGCCCCAGATCACGACCGCGATCAGCGCGGCCGCCCAGACATATGGCACAGCATTCGGCTTCTTCATTTCCGAGATCATCCCCAACGTCTCAGATGCACCGATCGACCTCACGACCTCCGTCGTGAATCTCACGACCTCGATTGTCAGCGTCTCACCAGACACCCGTCCTTCACAACGCTACTAAGGTCAGACCTTGTCGGTTTCAGGACCTCTTCATGCGAATCCGGAAATGATTTCGTGGGAACCCGGCCCTCTCATCCGAATTGATGAGATCGCGGGTCTCAATGCCCCGGCACTCGCGGCAGGCCTAAGAGAATTTCCTGCTCAAATTTGAGTCAGATGCACAACGAACGTTCCAAAGCGCGGCCACGAAATACTTTTTGATTGTCCGCCGGACTCCAGCCGTGGCATGCCTGCGCCTGTGACACTGCGATGACAAGGGTTCTCCCGTGACTGCCCAACCGGCCAAACCGCACGGCGGCTCCCGCCGCCACTCCAAGGAATCGCAGGACGAGGTCGCGCGCTCGCTGGAACGGGAGCTGCAGTTCTTGAGCGAAGAGCGCCAAGAGCGCGCCCGTCGGCTCGGCCTCGACTTTGCGGCCAAGACGCTGAAGACGGACAACTAGGCGCGCGGCCATCTGTCAGTACCAGTGCGCTGGGATGCACCAGTCGTGCTCGGGGGTCTGGTCACGCCGCAACGGCGAGGCCATTGCACGCCGAGGGGGCGAGTCCGATTCACCCGGGCACCGTGAGAGGACTATCGTGCGCCTTCCAAGAACGTAACCGGCGTCCCCTTTGCAACACCAGCAGCAACGCGCTGCGCATCCCAGTTCGTGAGCCGGACACAGCCGTGGGACGCGGCCTTGGAGACCTTGCCGGGATCGCCGGTGCCGTGAATGCCGTAGCCTTCCCCCGAGAGGTTGATCCACACCACACCGACCGGATTGTTCGGGCCCGGCTTGATCGTGAACGGCTTGTTCGATCTGACGCCCTTGAACTTGTACTTGGGATTGTAGCGATAGGTCGGATTCTTGTTGACCGCCGTCACCTTCAACGTGCCGGTCGGCGTCGGCTTCTCCGTGCTGCCGACCGTTGCGGGATAGAAAGCGAGCAGCTTTCCCGCAGCATCGAATGTGCTGAGCGTCTGCCGCGTCTTGTCGACCTCCACGCGCGCAATCGCCGGCGGCTTTCCGGGGTCGAGCACGTTCGCGACCGCAATGCCGTCACCGGGCTTGTCGAACTTCTGTCCTGGATTCAGTGCCTGCAGCAACGCCTCGCTCATGTGGAATTTTTCCGCAATCGCCTCGCGCGGGCTGGTGTAGTTCAGCGCCGGCAGGCTCTTCATGTCTTCCATTCTCGCGGGAATCTTCTTTAAGAACGGCCCTTTCACGTCGGCGTCGACGATCGTGTAGGTGACGATCACGGCCCCTTCGCTGGCCGCAGCGAGCCTGCTCCAGAGGTCCGCCGTCACGGCCTTGTCGAACGACAATCCATTCGCCTCGGCAAACGCCGTGAGCGCCTTCTGCGCGTTGTCACCGAGCTTGCCGTCGATCTCGCCGGGAGAGAAATGCGCGCGATCGAGCAGGATCTCGAGCTTGGCAACGGATGCGCTGATCTGTTGCCGGCCCGGCAATTTTGCCGTTGGGGCCGCCGCATCATTGATCGCCACGGCATCGAGGCCGGCTGCGATCGCTGGGGCAGCCGAGGCGAGCAAGAGGACGAGGGCAAAATTCGCAACAGAAGAAAGTCGGAACATCGCATATCCCAACGTAGCTACCTTCGGTCAAGCTACGGGAAGCGTCGAAGTTCCAATGCAGAAAACGGCCGAGAAACAGCAGAGATCGCTGCTTGCCGCAATCGTCCTGCCAAAAAGTCGCTATCGGAAACGCATTTGCGCGCAGACCACGCTGATCCGCAAAGCAATCTTACGGCGCGGACGAAACCGCTGCGCTCGGCAGCGGCGCGAACTGCATCCCCGCGACGGCGGAGCCGGCATATGCACTGGCGATCAGGATCATAACGCGAAGAGCGACAAACATGGTGCCTCCTGAGCTTCTTGTATTTGCCGCAGGATGCCAGGGACTTCTTTCCCGCCGGTGAGCAAAGCTGGTTGCCGCAACCTTGAAGGCATTGGTAAGCGAGCCGTTACGCAGGTGCCCGTTCATGAGTTGAGAACCGTATCGGCCGATCGACCGGAGCGCTCAACGCGCGGTTCACCGTCGCCGGGCATTGTGCGCCTCAATCAAGAAGGCGCAATCACAATGCCGATTTTCAGGACGATCCTTGTTGTCGTATCGACTTTTCTTGCCGGTTTGTACGTCTACGATACCTGCCGCGGCGACTGGCTCACCATGCCGGCATCGGTAAACGATATCTTTGCGCGACGATGGCCGGAACCAGATGAATTTCGTGGCACGGCTCCCCCCGTCGCCACCTTCGTCGCCGACGCGACGCCGGCGGCGCGCGTTAGGGAAACGTTTGCGATGTTCATCCCCAGGGACGCGCGACGCCACCTGATACAGCGCAGCCTTTAATGCTCCGATTTAGCCCAAGGATACGCCGGCCTTGGCGCGGCTGATCCCCAGCGCCACAATGCGATTCAACAGAACCGGGTAATCCAGTCCGTCATGCCCCGCGGCTGTCGCAAACTCCTGGCTCTTGGCGATTTCGGGGTTGGGATTGGCTTCGATAAAATACGGAACGCCATTGGTGGAGAGACGGAAGTCGATGCGCGCGTAGCCATCGAGCCCCAAGGTCCGGTAGATGCGTTTCGCCAGCCGCTGAATATGCGCGGATAGTTCCGGCGTCAGATCCTCGGCCGGTCCATCCGCAATTCCGATGCGCTCCTGATAGCTGGTATCGTGCTTGACCTTTTCGGTGGCGATCTGGCGCGCGGCGGGGCCGCCCATGCTGCCGAACTTCAATTCCCAAACCGGCAGCACCCGCAGCCTGTTGTTGCCGATCACGCCAACATAGAGCTCACGTCCCTCGATGAACTGCTCGGCGATCGCGGCCGTTCCGATCCGCTCATGGATAAAGGCGACGCGCTCGGCGAGCTTCTCGTCGGTATCGACGATCGACGCCTGCGAGATGCCGAGCGATCCGTCGCTGCTCAGGCTCTTGACGATCAGCGGCAGCGCAAGCCGCGGCGGCCGCTTGACCTTGCGGCGCATCGGGAACACGGCGAAGGCCGGCACCGGGATGCGGCGGTGATGCACCAGCGTCTTGGACAGATCCTTGCCGCGCGCCAGGATCAGGCCGCGCGGATTGCACCCGGTATAGGGGATCTTCATCAGCTCGAGATAGCTCGCGATGTGCTGGTCGTACACGACGTCGTAATGAAACTCCTCCAGCAGCGTGAACACGACGTGCGGCTTGAAGCCCTCGATCTCGTCGCGCACCGGCTTGATTTCCTCCTGCACGCCGAGCGGACGAACCTCGTGGCCGGCCGCGCGCAGCGTACTCACCACGTCGTATTCGGTTTTCCACTCGTTGATTTCCCGCGCCGAGTATCCTTCGCTGGAGTCCGGCGGCACACAGTCCGGGTGCATCAGCACCAGAATGCGAAAGTGTTTCATAGCGCGATCCACTTGCGGCGCGATGGGCCGAACAGCGCGTGCATGGTCTTGGCGGTCAGCAGGATGGTGAAATTGGTCACCAGCTTCTGCTCCGGGCCGACGGCGCGCAGATTGAGCTCGCGGCAGCGCGAGATCATGTCATCGAGCACGGCATCGAGCGTCAGCTGGTTCTCGCCCGTCCAGCGCGCGACCAGCTGCCTGACCTGGGCACGATGCCGCCTGATGAAGGACGCAGCCGGCGGATGCCGGTGATGCCGCGGATCGGCAGAGAACAGCTTGGACAGATCGCGGTCGTAGGTCTTCGGCGGCGTGAAAGCGTAAAACGCCTGCTTCTTCTTGTAGTGCTCGCCGAGCGTCTGCTTGAGCGTATGCAGCGGATCGACCCGCTCGCGCGTCGTCAACAGCGGCCGCTCGCCGGCTATCTCGCCCATCAGTTCGTCGACATATTCGAGCTTCTTCAGCGCCGGCCATCCGGCATAACGCGTCCGCCAGTTCGAACGCGGCCGCAGCCACACCGCGAAGGTCTCGGCGAAATCCTCATCCGGATGGCTCTGCGCGTACCAGAGCCTGAGATGCTGGACATAATTGCGGCTGGCCGGATTGGGTCGGTAGTAGCGCGGATAGTGTTGCGACGACGGGCCGAACAGCTGCTGCCAGCGCCGCCGACGTTGCAGCTGGTAGCCGTGCTGTATGGCATGACCCGCCTCGTGGCGGAGAATGGCCATGCACTCGGACCACGAGGCGCCCTCGACGTCGAGCATCATCTTCTTCTCGAGTTTCATCAGGCGGGGATGGGCGAGATAGAACGGAATGGCGATGCCGGGCACATCGGCCGGGCTGAACCATTCGCTCGAGATCCAGGTGTGCGGCCGCAGCCGGATGCCGCGCTCTTCGAGCTCTTCGTAGAGCGTGCCGACACAATCCGCGAGCCAGGTGCCTTCGACCGCAACCCTCAGACTGCTGAGGCGTTGCTCGAGCAACTGCGCATCCGTGAGCTTCTCCCAGGCGTGTTTGCGGCGCGGCATAGGCTTCCAAAAATCAAGAACAAACCGGAATTGGGATGGTGTCATAGGTTGCCGCCGGCAACAACCGCCGGGCTTTTGCAGCAGGCCTCGGTCCGCGCCGCTTCACGCCAACCCCGCTCCGTGCTTGCGCCGCAGGTCGGTAGGACACGGAGCGCCCGGGCCATAGGCCCAGATCGCCGCAGGGACAGCTTCGCGCCTTCTGCTATGATTGGGCCGTTTTCCGGGCAAGGTTCTTTGAGGGGGCGACATGGATGATCGGCGGCGGCTGCTTTTTCACGGCATGGCTTTGTTCCTGATCGGGCTGTTGACCGGCCTCATCGAACAGCACTTCACCAATGTGCGGATGGCGCTCGCAGCTCATCTCGAGGGCGTGATGAACGGCACGTTCCTGCTCGCCGTCGGCGCGATCTGGAGCGAGGTCAGGCTGTCGCCCCGCGCGAGCGTCGCGGCCTACTGGGCGCTGCTATGCGGAACGTACGGCAACTGGGCCGTGACGACGCTCGCCGCCGCTCTCGGAACCGGCGCGCTGTCGCCGATCACGGCGGCCGGGCGTGGCGCCGCGCCGTGGCAGGAAACGCTGGTGACCACAGGCTTCGTCTCGATCGGTCTTGCGATCATCGCGGCATCGATCCTGCTGCTGTGGGGGCTGCGCGGCAAGGTGGCGCGCATTGCGCCTAAGGCTTGACCCAGCGCTGCACGGCAGCAGCGGTGTCGGCCGGATTGGTGTTGAAGCAGATGGCGGCGCCGGGCGCGAGCCGGTGCACCAGATTGAGAATGGTCTCGAACAGCAGCAGCCGCTCCGGCGGCTCGCGCAGCCCGGCGCCGATCACGACGCAATCATGGCGGCGGGCGTTCAGGGCCGCCGCCGTCACCGCTTCGGCAGTCTCGCCGAGATCGATCAGGCAGCTGTCGACGTCGTAGCCCAGTGTTCGCAGGCCCTCGATCTGCGCGTCGATATAGCTGCGCACCAGTTCGGGCGTAAACTGCGGCATGACGGACAGATCGACAAAGGTGGGGTCGAGCCCGATCGCCAGCACGGATGGTTTCGTCATGGTCGCGGTTCCCGGTCCGAGGCATCTCGCCCGAGCATGCCGCGGGTTTGAGTCGAAATCGCGGACGGGAGGTCAGTAACCGGCCTGCTGCTGGGCGGCGCGTGCCGCGACCGCGGCGCGCCGCTTGAGCAACTCGCGCTCGCGCGCATTGCCGGCCAATGCGGCGGCGGCCTCGAACGCAGCGCGGGCCTCGTCGAAGCGGCTCAGCCGGTGCAAGAGATCGCCCCGCACGCTCGGCAGCAGATGGTAGGCTCTCAGCGCCGGCTCGTCGGCGAGGCCGTCGACGATCGCAAGCGCCGCTTGGGGGCCTTCGGCCATGCCGATCGCGACCGCGCGGTTGAGCGCGATGACAGGCGAATCCAGCAGCGCGGCGAGATCGCCATAGAGCGCGGCGATGCGCCGCCAGTCGGTGGCAGCAGGCGTGTCGGCCTCGGCGTGACAGGCGGCGATCGCGGCCTGCAGCGCGTAGAATCCGCCGCCGCCGCCGAGCTCACGGGCGCGCGCCAGCGCCAGTTGCCCGCGGCGGATCTGCAGGCGGTCCCACTGCGCGCGGTTCTGGTCCATCAGCAGGATCGGCTCGCCGGCGGCGTCGGTGCGCGCCGCCATCCGCGAGGCGTTGAACTCCATCAGCGCCAGCAATCCGTGCGCCTCCGGCTCGTGCGGCGCAATCGAAGTCAGCACGCGGCCGATGCGCAGCGCCTCGTTGCAGAGCTGCGGCCGCAGCCATTCGTCGCCGCTCGCCGCGGTATAGCCCTCGTTGAAGATCAAATAGACGACCTCGAGCACGGAGGCGAGCCGCTCCGACAGCGCCTCGCCGCGCGGCGTCTCGTAGACGAGACCGGATTCCGACAGCGTGCGTTTAGCCCGCACGATGCGCTGGGCGATGGTCGCCTCCGCCTGCAGGAAGGCGCGCGCGATCTCGCCGGTGGTGAGGCCACAGATCATCCGCAGCGCCAGCGCCGCGCGCGCCTCGCGCGACAGCAGCGGATGGCAGGCGGTGAAGATCAGCCGCAGCAACTCGTCGCCGATATCGTCGTCGAGCGCGGAATCGAAATCGGGCATGGTCTCCTGCTCCCGCACCAGATCATGCGCCAGCATGCCGTGCTTTGCGGTCAGCATGCGGCTCCGCCTGATATGATCGAGCGCACGACGCTTGGCGGTCGCCATCAGCCAGGCGCCCGGCTTCTCCGGCACTCCACTGAGCGGCCAGTGCTCGAGCGCCGCGATCAGCGCTTCCTGGGTCAGATCCTCGGCGAGCGGCACGTCGCGCAGCATCCGCGACAGGCTGGTGATCAGCCGCGGCTGCTCAATGCGCCACACCGCAAGGATCGTCGCCTGGATGTCGGCGGCCGTCATCGCCGCCGACCTGGATTGCCGTCCTGATGCGTCGTCTTCACGCGAACCGGAGGCCGCCTCGCGCGAACGCGCCCTGTCCGTTCCGCATCAAGCGATGGCGGATACATCGACCTGGCAGGCGCCGTCGACGCCCGGCGAGGCGAAGGGGCGCACCTCGCAGGTGCCGTCCCAACCGGGCATGTGCTCCTTGTGCAGCTGCATGAACTCCACGGCGGCCGCGACCGCCTCCTCCTTGTTGCGGAGCTCGAAAATCGCGTAGCCGCCGATCATCTCCTTGGCCTCGACGAACGGCCCGTCGATGACATTGAGCTTGCCGTCGGTGATGCGGACCTGGGCCCCCATCGCGACCGGCAGCAGCCCGCCGGTATCGATCATGCGGCCGGCCTTGATCTCCCGCTCGGCGAGCTTGCCCATCGCCTCCATCAGGGCCGGCGTCGGCGGGCGAGGGGGGTGGGTGGAGGTGACGATATACATGAACCGCATCGGAAAACTCCTGTTGGGCGAGAAGCGACGATAGTCGCCGCAAACCAGCTCGCTATGGGGAACGACGATCCGGGGTGCGTCGGATCGACAAGGAAAAGGGAATTATTTTGGGGGGCAGAAGACAACATCTCGGCCAAGGCCCCTTCTCCTTCCCCCTGAAAGGGGGAAGGTCGGGATGGGGGTCAACCGCAGACACAGCTGCAAGCGGAGAGAGCGGATCCCCACCCGCTCCGCTCTACGAGCAAAGCGACCTCCCCTTTCCAAGGGGGAGGTTCAGACGCGCGCCGCCCCCTTACTGCTCCCGCAGCATGATCAGCGGGTCGGCGCTGTCGGGGACGCGGCGCCACTGGGCGTTGTCGTCCGCCTCGAACTGCCAGGTCTCGCCCTTGGGCGACATCAGGATCATCTGGCCATGGTCGAGCCGCCACAGCGTCGGGTTGAAGGCCGCGACCGCGGGATCGCATTTGCCTTTCAGGAACACCTGGAAATTGTCGTTGCCGGCGTCGGTGTTGGTCAGCACCAGGGCGCAGATCGCCTGACCGTTGCCGCGGACCATTGACCAGTCGCCGATCATCTGGTCCATCGACTTGGCGAGTGCGCGCGCAGCGGCAAGGTTTTGCAGGATGTAGACGCCCTCATTGGTGCGCATCCCCTCGAAGATGCCGGTCTCGACCTCGGTGAAATCGATCACCGCCTCGCCGGCCGCGTTGTGCAGCCGCACGATGTCGCCGAGACCCTTGATGCTCCAGCCCGCGATGTCCTTGGTGAAGGGCAACGCGGCGGCGCAGGCCGGCTCGAGCTCGAGCTTGAAACCTAAAGGCGTCGCATCGCTCTTCAGAGTCACGACGCAGGTCTTGCTGCGCTCGGTGGTAGCGAGCTCCCACTGCCCGATCATGTCTTTCTTCAACGTCGAGACGTCCTGCGCGGCTGCCGGACCGCACGCGGCCAGCAGCACAAGCAGCGCGACGCTGAAGCGGGACAATGACATCAGCGGCCCTTCACCGGCGTTTCGGCAACCGGCGTCAGCGGCGGCTTGCCGGCAAACCAGTTCGTGATGTTGTCGACCACGAGCTGGTCCATCGCGTTGCGCGTGACCACCGAGGCCGAGCCGATATGCGGCAGCAGCACGACATTCTGCATCGCCTTCAACTCGTCCGGCACGTTCGGCTCGGCCGCGAACACGTCGAGACCGGCGGCGAGGATGGTGCCGGATTTCAGCGCCGCGACCAGCGCCGGCTCGTCGACGACAGAGCCGCGCGCGACATTGATCAGCACGCCGCGCGGGCCGAGCGCCTTCAAGACGTCGGCATTGATCATCTTCGCCGTCGAGGCGCCGCCCGGCACGATGACGATCAGGGTGTCGACCGCCTTCGCCATCTCGATCAGATCGGGATAGTGCTTGTAGGCGACGTCCTTGGACGGATTGCGCGAATGATAGGACACCGGCACGCGCGAGGCCTCGAGCCGACGCCCGATCGCCTGGCCGATGCGACCCATGCCGACGATGCCGATCTTGCGGTCGCGCAACGAGCCGACGCTGAGCGGATAGTTCTGGGTCTGCCACAGGCCGGAGCGCACGTAGCGGTCGGCCTTGATGAACTCGCGCAGCGTCGCGATCAAAAGGCCCATCGCGACGTCGGCGACCTCCTCGGTCAGCACGTCGGGCGTGTTGGTGACCACGATATTGTGATCCCGCGCATAGGCGGAATCGACGTGGTCGTAGCCGACACCGAAGCTGCCGACGATCTCGAGCTTGGGAAACATCGCCATCGCGGTCTTGTCGGTGGCCATCGTGTGATAGGTGACGGCGATGCCGCGGATCTTGGCCATCGTGTCGGGGGTCAGCCGCTCGAGGTCGCCGCGGCTCTCGGCCCGGTGCAGCACATATTGATCGGAAAAGCCGTTTTCGAGGATGGGCCGGATCGGTCCGTAAACCAACAGATCGATCTTTTCGGAAGAAATCGGGGCCATCAATTGTCCTTTCCTAACGCGCTTTCATGCCAACGCCGCAACAAGAGGTGCGAAACTAGCGCCAGCACCCCATAGATGACAATCCCGGCCAGCGATAGCAGCAGAAGTGCTGCAAACATGCGGGGAATATTCAGCCGGTAGCCCGATTCAGCGATCCGGAAGGCGAGGCCCGAGCCGGCGCCGGCGCTGCCCGCCGCGATCTCCGCGACCACGGCACCAATCAGCGACAGGCCGCCGGCGATGCGCAGGCCGCCGAGGATATAGGGCAGCGCCGCGGGCAGCTTCAGCAGCAGCAGCGTCTGCAGCTTCGATGCGCCATAAAGTTGAAACAATCCCGCGAGGTTGCGATCGACCGAGCTGAGGCCGAGCGTCGTGTTCGACAGCACCGGAAAGAACGCCACGATCCAGGCGCAGACGATCACGGCGGTCTGCTGCTGCAGATAGATCAGCAGCAGCGGCGCGATCGCGATCACGGGCGTGACCTGCAGCACCACCGCGTAAGGGAACAGGGAATATTCCAGCCATTTCGACTGGTTGAACAGCAGCGCCAGCACGACGCCGCCGATCGCGGCAGCAACGAAACCTTCGAGCGTGGTCAAGAGCGTGACACCGAGCGATTGCGACAGCACCGGCCAGTCCGCAACCAGCGTCTTCAACACCAGGAGCGGGCTCGGCAGCACGTAGGGCTGGATGCCATAGGCGCGGACGATCGCTTCCCAGAGCGCGAGGCCGGCGGCGAACACCGCGACCGGCAACACGAAACGAATGAGGTCCTGCGGAGATTTCATGCGCCCGCCTGCCCTGCATAGGACGGCGCCAGTGCATTGGAGACCTCGCGGCAGAACGCGGCATATTCGACCGAGGTGCGGAACTCCTCGCCGCGCAACTCCGGCGAGGTGATGCGAAACTCGGCGCCGATCCGGCCCGGGCGCGCCGTCATCACGATCACGCGCTCGGAGAGATAAACCGACTCGAACACCGAGTGCGTCACGAAGATGACGGTCTTGTGCAGATCGCGCCACAGCGACAACAGATCATTGTTGAGACGAAAGCGCGTGATCTCGTCGAGCGCGGCGAACGGCTCGTCCATCAAGAGGATGTCGGGATCGGTGATCAGCGCGCGCGCCAGCGACACCCGCATCTTCATGCCGCCGGACAGTTCGCGCGGGTAGGCCGCCGCGAACTCGGCCAGCCCGACCTGATCGAGCGCGGCCTCGATGCGCGCATCGGCGTCGGCCGCCGGCAGCCGGGCGAGCTTCAGCGGCAGGCGGACATTGTCGCGCACCGTCGCCCACGGCATCAGGGTCGGCTCCTGAAACACGAAGCCGATCGGATGGCTGCCGCGCCGCGCCGCGCCATGATGTGAGAGCTCGACCGTGCCGGCGCTGGGTGTAGCGAGGCCGGCAATCAGCCGCAGCGCGGTGGATTTGCCGCAACCGGACGGCCCGAGCAGCGAAACGAACTCTCCGCGCCTGACATCGAGGTCGAGCGGCCCGAGCGCCGTCACGCCGCCGTCGTAGGTCTTGCTGACGCCGCGCAGGCGCACGGCCGATCCGGCATCAGGTCCCGACAACGCAGGCTCCGCCATCGCGCGTCCGCACCGGTCAGTTCTTCGGCCTGAGCTCGACGCCGACCGCTTTGTTGACGAAGCGCAGCGTGTAGCCCTGGCGATAGTCGATGGTGCTCTTGACCACGCCGGCGCGCACCATCTTGTCGAAGAAGCTCGCCATCCGCTCGTCGGTCATGGCGCCGATGCCGTTCTTGATGGAATCGCCGGAATCGACGATGCCGTGCTCGCGCATCTTGGCGACGCAATAGGCCAACAGCTCGTCGTTCATCTCGGGATTGAGCTTCTTGATCATCGCATTGCCGGCCGAGTTGTCGCCGTAGACGTAGGTGTACCAGCCGACGATGGAGGCATCGACGAAGCGCTGCACCAGATCGGGCTTCTTGTCGACGAGGTCGCGGCGGGTCTCGATCAAGGTCGAGTAGGAGTTGAAGCCGTAATCGGCGAGCAGCAGCACGTTCGGCTTGAAGCCGGCGGCTTTCTCCACCGCAAACGGCTCCGAGGTGACGTAGCCCTGCATCGCGGTCTGCTTGTTCACGATGAAGGGCTGCGGGTTGAAGGTGTAGGGCTTCACCTTGTTCTCGTCGAAGCCGTATTCCGACTTCAGCCACTGGAAGTAGCTGGTAATGCCTTCCTTCGAGATCAGCAGCGTCAGCGGCTTCAGATCCTCGATTTTGCCGACCTTGACCTCGGGATGGGTCAGGAAGACCTGCGGGTCCTTCTGGAACATCGCAGCGACGGCGACCAGCGGCACGTTATTGGTGACGGCATCGAAGGTCTGCAGCGAGTTCGCGCTCATGAAGAAGTCGAGCTTGCCCGCGATCAGGAGCATCCGGTTGTTCTCATTGGGACCGCCGGGCACGATGGTGACATCGAGGCCGTATTTTTTGTAGGTGCCGTCGGCGAGCGCCTGGAAAAACCCGCCATGCTCGCCCTCGGCGACCCAATTGGTGCCGAACGAGACCTTGTCCAGAGTCTTGTCCGAGCTCTGCGCCCGCGCCGGGAGCAGGCCTGCGGAAACGCCGAGGGTGGCGGCCAGAACGGCCGTGGTTAACGCTCGCGGCAAAAAGGCCGGGATCATGGTTGGACTCCGTCGATCATTATGGCCCATGATGGAAGCGGAAAGACGTGCACCGCGCCAGGAGACGCGAACGCCTCACCGATGTTAAACAAACTATCCTGCAAATCCATCCCATGAAACGCTTGTATTGAAACGACTGGCTTGATGACTTCTCAGCTTCCGCCCCGTGACTGGACCGCCATCCACTGGCCCGACCTTGCCAAGGACGCGGCCGCGCGCTGGATTGCGGTGCTGCCCCTGGCCGCGACCGAGCAGCATGGGCCGCACCTGCCGCTCGGAACCGACGTCATGATCGGCGATGCGTATCTGGCGCGGGTTCGGGAGCTGCTGCCGGCGGCCATCCCGGCGACGTTCTTGCCCCTGCAGCCGGTCGGCATCTCCACCGAGCACATCGATTTTCCGGGCACGCTGACCCTGCCGGCCAAGGTGGCGCTGAACAGCTGGATGGCACTCGGCGAGAGCGTGGCGCGCGCCGGCGTCAGGAAGCTCGTGATGGTGACAAGCCATGGCGGCAATTCCGCCGCGATGCAGCTCGTGGCGCAGGACCTGCGCGCGCAACACAAGATGCTGGTGGTGACCACGAGCTGGTCGCGTTTCGGTACGCCGGACGGCCTGTTCGATGCCGACGAATTGCGCCATGGCATCCATGGCGGCGCGGTCGAGACCTCGATCATGCTGGCCAAGTATCCGCAACATGTGCGCAAGGATGCGATCGCGGACTTCAAGCCCGCGAGCGTGCAGATCGAGAAGGATCACCGTTTCCTGTCGACCCAGCGGCCGGCGCCGTTCGCCTGGCAGGCGCAGGACCTCAATCCGAGCGGCGCAATCGGCGATGCGACCCAAGCCTCGGCCAAGAAGGGCGAGCAGCTGATCGAGCACGGCGCGCGCGCGTTCTGCGAGCTGCTGGCCGACGTCGACAGGTTCGATCCGGGCGCGTTTGACGGCAACTGATCGCGAATTCTTGACGCTATGGCGCTGAAAGAGATTTGAGGCCTTATGCCAGCTTGGTTTGATCTGCTTCAATTTTGCTGGGTTGTTGGTTTCGTAATTCTTGGAACCCGAATTTGGATTCTCGCAGCGCATCTTACCCGGCGTCAGCAAGTGGAAGTTACGATTGCTCAGAAGCGCTCCCTCCTACGACCAACTTGACGCGAGAGGGCAGATCATGTTGCGCCAGTTTCATCGCCTTCTGTGGATGCTTCTGCTCCCCTACCTCGTTGGAGGCGGACTCCTGTTTGACTTCCTAAAAAAGCATTTGCAGTAATGGTTAGCTTGCCGCCCCTTTTGGCGTTTGTGTCATAGCACCGGGAATTCCTTCGTCCCGGCCGGGGCCGACGAAACAATTCACGAAACCATATTTCCGTCACGATCCTTCGAACCGGAACCGGAAAGCCTCCGTCCAACGGGCATGCGGACCACACCGGCGCCGCGCTCAAATAGGATGGAGTATCCCATGTCGATCAAGACCAGGTTTGCCGCCCTCGCCCTCACCACGCTCGCCGTGACCGGCACCATCGCGTCAACCACGTCGCAGGCCAATGCCAAGCCGTATGGCTGGGGCTGGGGCGTCGGCGCGGGCCTCGTCGGCGCCGCCATCGTCGGCAGCGCGATCGCGGCCAGTGACGGCTATTACGACGGCGGCTATCGGCGCTGCGCCTGGGTGCGCCAGTTCGACGCCTACGGCAACTACATCGGCCGCGTGCGCTCCTGCTACTGATCGACGGGTCTTCATAGTGTTTTCGAGCGAAGTGGGCACCGGTTCGCGTGAAGAAAACACGTCAAGCTAAGAATCTAGAGCCGACTAGGCTCTAGGCTGCGGATCCTGCGTTCGGCGCGGGTCCTCATCCACCCCGTGTCGCGCACGACACGTCCGGTGATCCCCCGGGCGGGTCAATTCTTGAACGCGGCGATCACAGATATTTCGCGATCAGCCGGAAGTCGCGCAGCACGTTGCGGCCCTTCGGACCCGATGCCTTCAGCGTTTCTTCCAGGCTGTGGCCGATGTGATCGTGGATCAGCGCCTTCTTGGCGCTCTCGATCGCGCTCTCCACTGCCTGCAATTGCTGGGCGATCTGCGCGCATGGACGGCCCTGCTCGATCATCTCGACGATGGTCTCGAGATGGCCGTTGGCGCGCTTCAGGCGCCGGGCGATCGCTGCGTGCGGATGGTCGTCTGACATTCGGTTCTCCTATCCTCCCCGGAGGATAATCGCGATCCTCCCCGGAGGATAGCAGAATCGGCTTGACAGGCCATTGTGGCAGGCGTAGTGCCCAACTGTCGGAACATGCGTTCCGCACCGGGGCCTGACCCCGGACACCAACCCGACCACGAGCCAACACAGAAGGCACATGGGCAGTAGCAACTCAGGCGACAGTAGACCGACAACGGGACTGTTGACGCCGCAACATAGCAAGACTGATCGCGCAGATTTCGCCTGCGTGGATAGGTGGTCGCGCCTCGCATAACCGCCTGCTCCTCACCGGCCTGCCGCGCGACAGCGGAAGTGGAGGTGAGCGATGTTCGAAAAGCTCGCAAAATTCCGGCAAGCAAGCCCGCGGCGCGTTGTCGAGCCGCGGCAGATCCCGCCGCGGGCGGCCACCTATTCCAATGACAACCTGCCGGGTTTTCGCCGCCCGGTGGACCGCCGGCGTCCAACCCCGGCCTGTCATTGGATCCTGATCGACGGCCGCCTGGAATGCCGGTGGACCATCGACGACACCGGCGGCGATCTCGACCGTCAGCGGCGCGCGGGCCGGCGTTTCGGCTTGCGCGCGAGCGCGCGTCACGCCGCGGCCGTACGCCTGGGAGGCCGACATGGACGAAGGACCTAGTTGCCCCGTTGCGCGGCTGTCACACGCAGCAACGGGATCCTTGAACTGCATCACATCTGGAAATGCCGCTGCTCACGGCAGCGGAGACGTGCGCGCCTGACGACGCCTGCGTCCCCCTCGCCGTGCCCGAAAGGCGGCGAGGAGACGCGAAATGACCGAAGGCAACACCACCCAAACCGCCATTCTCGACAGCGCGCATGCCGGCGACATCCACGGCGCGCTCGGCAGCATCGCGCGCGACGACACCGCCCCGCGCGCGACATTGCCGGCCCGGCTGAAGACCCTGCTTGCGATCGTCGGCCCCGGCCTGATTGTGATGGTCGGCGACAACGACGCCGGCGCCTTCGGCACCTATACCCAGGCCGGGCAGAATTACGGCACCACGCTGCTGTGGACGCTGCTGCTCTTGATCCTCGTGCTCTACGTCAACCAGGAGATGGTGGTGCGGCTCGGCGCGGTCACCGGCGTCGGCCATGCGCGGCTGATCTTCGAGCGCTTCGGCAAGTTCTGGGGCGCCTTCAGCGTCATCGACCTGCTGGTGCTGAACGCGCTGACCATCGTCACCGAATTCATCGGCATAACCTTTGCGCTGCATTTTCTCGGCGTCTCGCAGTTCTGGGGCGTGTTGGTCTCGGCCGTCATCGTGATGCTGGCGGTTTCGACCGGCGACTTCCGCCGCTTCGAGCGCTTCGGCATCGTGCTGGTCGCGGGCAGCCTGCTGCTGGTGCCCGTCATCCTGATGGTGCATCCGCCGATCGGGCAGATCGCGGCTGATTTCTTCGTGCCGAAGATGCCCGAGGGTGCCAAGCTCAGCGAGGTGATGCTGCTGATCGTCGCCATTGTCGGCACCACGGTGGCGCCGTGGCAATTGTTCTTCCAGCAGAGCTACATCGTCGACAAGCGGATCACGCCGCGCTTCATCCGATATGAGCGGATGGATCTGTGCATCGGGATCGTGCTGGTCGTGGTCGGCGCGGTGGCGATGATCTCGTTCTGTGCCGAAGTGTTCGGCGGAAAGCCCGAATTCGGCAATTACACCGACGCTCTGGGGACCGCGGTCGGGCTCGAGAAATATGCCGGCCGGCTGCCGGCGGTGCTGTTCGCCCTCGCGCTGCTCGATGCCTGCATCATCGGCGCGGCGGCGGTTTCCCTCTCGACGGCCTACGCGATCGGCGACGTGTTCGCGGTCAAGCATTCGCTGCACCGCAAGCCGCGGGACGCGAAGGGCTTCTACAGCGTCTATTGTGGGCTGATCGTGCTCGCCGCGGTGCTGGTGCTGACGCCCGGCACGCCGCTCGGCCTGCTCACCAACGCAGTGCAGACGTTGGCCGGTGTGCTGCTGCCGAGCGCGACCGTATTCCTGCTGCTGCTCTGCAACGACCGCCACATCCTCGGCCCCTGGATCAATTCGACCCGGCTGAACCTGTTCACCGGCGCCGTGGTCGCGGGCCTCGTGATGCTGTCGGTGATCCTGACCGCCTCGGTGCTGTTCCCCGATCTCGGCGAGCAGTGGATCATCGGCATCCTGGCCGGCGGCAGCGCGCTGGCACTCGCGGTGACCGCGCTGGTCAAGCTGTACGAGATGTCGTCGCGCCGCAGCGCGTCGTTCCGCTTCAAGAACAAGCCGCCGCTGTTCAACCGCGACACCTGGCGGATGCCGCCGCTCGACCGGCTGCCGCCGGCCCGGCTCAGCCCGCTGAGCCGGATCTGGATGATCGTGCTGCGCGGCTATCTGGTCGTCGCTGCCGGCCTCGTGCTGCTGCGCATCGTGCAGCTCGCCACGGTGGGGGCGTGACGACACTCGGTCGCGGCCGGCGATGGGGCGCGATCGTGCTGCTTCGGATGGCGAGCGCCGTCCTGCGCAGCGCCACCGCGCTCTACCTGAAACGCACTATCTCCGCCGCCGGGCTGCGGGCGGCGCTCTCAGTGGCACGATCCTTCGAACGAACCGGCGCGCTGATCGCGCTGGGAAGAAGGTCGCGCCCGGATTTCACTTCGACACAGAAAGCTAAAGACCATGACGGCATCGAATGAAGGGTGGGCGCTCGGCATGACTGCAACACCGGCACGGCGAAATGCAGTGAACCACGCAGGCGGCTTTGCCCCGTTACGCGACTGTCATACAGGCAGTGCACACCGGGAGGCATCTGGCGTGCCCCAGTTGCTATTGCGAACCATTTGCAATAAGGAACCCGGAATGTTAGTTGCTGATCTGGCGTTGGACGGGACAACACGGATCGGACCGGGGATGGCGGGCGATGACTTCAAATCTCGGGTGGCAAGCGGCCGCCAAATCTGCAGTGATGGCAGGGAATACCTCCAACCGAGCGTGGGGGATCGTCGCGCCATGACCTGCGTTCGCCTCTTTCGGGTCCAGATCGCTGCCGGCGCAGCCCTCGGGGCTGCCGCCTTCGGGACGCCGGCGACCGCGGCCGACATGGCCGTCAAGGCACCGACCTTGAACGCGATTTACAGCTGGACCGGCTTTTACGTCGGCGGCCATGTCGGCTATGGCGACGGCCGCCTCGGTCCCGATACCAATCCGCTTCCCCTGCAGGCCGTCTTCTTTCCGCACAGCATCATCGGAGGGATCGGTGGCTTCCAGGTCGGATACAATCATCAGCTCGGGAACCGCTTCGTGCTCGGCGTCGAGGCCGATGCGACATTCGTGGGCCCGGTCGATCTGCCGCGGCGCATGCTCGGCCCCTTCAACAGCTCGATCGATTATGTCGGTACCGTGCGCGGCCGCGCCGGTTACGCCTTCAACGGCTGGATGCCCTATGTCACCGGCGGCTTCGCCTGGGGCCGCACCCAGGTCAGGGTCAATGATGCCGCCGGCAACGTGATCTCGGAGCCCGGCCAGTATCAAACCGGCTGGACGGTCGGCGCCGGCGCCGAATTTGCGCTGAGCGGCAATTGGACGGCCAAACTCGAATACGACTACGTCGACCTGTCGCGCCGTACGCTCGGCCTCAACGACTTCGGCATGCCCGGCGTCAGCATCGACCCGCGGCTACAGATGCTGAAATTCGGGCTGAACTACCAGCTTGGCGACTCGCCCTGGTCGGCGACGCCGGCCAAGCCCCTACTGCCGGAAGCCGACAATTGGTCCGTCCATGCACAGACGACGCTGATCGGGCAGGGCTACCCGGCGATTCGCTCCGCCTATAGCGGCACCAACAGCCTTCCGGCCGGCGGGCAGGCGCAGCAGACCTGGACCACGACTGCCTTCCTCGGCGTGCGGCTGTGGGAGGGCGGCGAGCTCTATTTCAACCCTGAGACGGCGCAGGGCTTCGGCCTCAACGGCACGCTCGGCCTTGCCGGCTTCCCGAACGGCGAGGCACAGAAGGCCGGCGCCGAATATCCGAGGATCCGGCCGCAGCGCTACTATTTCAAGCAGACCTTCGGCCTTGGCGGCGAACAGGAAGACGTTCCCGACGGTCTCAACCAGATCGCGGGCAAGCGCGACATCGATCGCCTGACCTTGATCGTCGGCCGTTTCGCAATCGGCGATTTCTTCGACGGCAACTCCTACGCCAAGGATCCGCGCGCCGACTTCATGAATTGGGCAATGTGGGCCTCCGCGGCCTACGACTTCCCGGCAGATTTGCCCGGCTACACCCGCGGTGCCGTGGTCGAGCTCAACCGCAAGGACTGGGCGGTGCGCGCCGGCGTGTTCCAGGTGCCCAACGCACCGAACAGCGATGTGCTGGTCTCGAACGCCAACAACGGCGGCGCGGTGGTCGAATTCGAGGGCCGCTATTCGATCTTCGACCAACCCGGCAAGGTACGCGTCGGCGTGTTCGGCAATCGCGGCTTCAGCGGCAATTACGCCCAGGCGCTTGCGATCGAGAACGCCAATCCGGGACTCGACATCAACGACGTGATGGCCGGCATCCGCAAGGACAACACCAAGTACGGCTTCTATTTGAACGGCGAGCAGCAGATCGCGACCGATGTCGGCCTGTTCGGGCGCCTCAGTTGGAACGACGGCCGGAACGAGATCCTGTCGTTCACCGATGTCGATCGCAGCGTCTCGGGCGGCCTGTCGATCAAGGGCAGCTATTGGGGCCGGGCGAACGACACGATCGGCATCGGCGGCGCGGTCAACGGGCTGTCTTCGGCGCATCGCGACTACCTCGCCGCCGGCGGCCTCGGTCTCTTGATCGGCGACGGCGCGCTGAACTACAGCCCCGAACGTATCCTCGAGACCTACTACGCCTATCAAGTGAACAAGAACCTGACGCTGACCGCGGACTATCAGTTCATCACCAACCCCGCCTACAACGCGGACCGCGGCCCGGTGCACATCTTCTCCGGCCGCATCCACGGCGAGTTCTGAGCAATGGCGCTCTCCCGACGAACAGGGGCGCTGGGGGCATTGCCACCCCCAGCGCCCCTGCCTTATCAGGAACGCGACGGCTGGAGCGATCCGGAGGGTGGCAGACGCTCGGTACGCATCGACAACGTCAACCAACCGATCGGGATTTCGCGCAGTGGACAGATCGATTGAGCACGGCGGACGAATGCTGATGGCTGACGACGCGCTCGCGAGCGACGAGAACCTCAGTACCGGCGATCAACTCATCGCAAGTCACAACGTCGATCGCGGGCTGACCTCCGCGTTCTCCAGCCGGTTGCACTGCAAATCCCAGACAAGGCGTTCGCAATGAACCTGCAGGATATCCGGACGCCGGCTCTGGGACAGGTGCTGCGGCCAAACGTTTGGGACGTGGTCGCGCTGGTCCTCATCATCGGCACCATGGTGGCGCTCGTCTATGGCGGCGAGCAGACCACGCTTCCGCTGTCGACACTCGACGTCAATCCGGTATCGCTCGATCCGGCTAATTTGCCGCTATACGCCTTGCGCACGACGATGCGCATGCTGCTGGCGATCGCCTGCTCGATCGTCTTCACGTTCATATATGCGGCGCTGGCGGCGAAGAGCCGGCGCGCCGAGATCGTCCTGATCCCGCTGCTCGACATCCTGCAATCGGTACCGATCCTCGGCTTTCTCACCTTTACGGTCGTCTTCTTCCTGAATCTGTTTCCTGGCAAGGTGCTCGGCGCCGAACTGGCATGCGTGTTCGCGATCTTCACCAGCCAAGCCTGGAACATGACCTTCAGCATGTACCAGTCGATGCGCAATGTGCCCAAGGATCTGGAGGAGGCTTCCCAGAGCTTCCATCTGACCGGCTGGCAGCGGTTCTGGCGGCTCGACGTACCGTTCGCCATGCCGGGCCTGATCTGGAACACGATGATGTCGATGTCGGGCGGCTGGTTCTTCGTGGTGGCCTCCGAGGCCATCACCGTCGGAAACACCACCGTGACGCTGCCCGGCATCGGCTCCTATGTCGCTCTGGCCATCCAGGAAAAGAACCTGACGGCGATCGGCTATGCGATCCTCGCGATGCTTCTGGTGATCATCGCCTACGATCAATTGCTGTTTCGCCCGGTGGTGGCGTGGGCCGACAAATTCCGGTTCGAGCAGACCGCCTCGGCCAGCGCACCGACCTCGTGGATGCTCGATCTGTTTCGGCGGACCCGCGCGCTGCGCGCACTGACCTATCCGTTCACGGCCTTGAACCGGGCCGTCTCGAACTTGCATATCGGATTTCCGCGTCTCGCCGCAGCGTCAAAGGGCGGGAGCGAGCGGCAGTCTCGCGTGATCGACGCCGTCTGGCTCGCTACCATCCTGGCCGGCACCGGCTATGCCGCCTGGAAGAGCTATCAATATCTGTCGGCGACACTCGACCTGTCCGACGTCGTGACCACAATTGGATACGGATTCATCACTCTGGCGCGCGTGGCCGTGCTGATCGCGCTGGCCACCCTGATATGGGTCCCGATCGGAGTGTGGATCGGGCTGCGGCCAAAGCTCGCCGAGCGGATTCAGCCGCTCGCGCAGTTTCTGGCGGCGTTTCCCGCCAATCTCGCTTTTCCGGTGTTCGTGGTCATCATCGTCCGCTTTGGCCTGAGCCCGAATATCTGGCTCAGTCCGCTGATGATCCTGGGCACCCAGTGGTACATCCTGTTCAATGTGATCGCGGGCGCCAGCGCGTTCCCGACCGATCTTCGTGAGGCTGCCGGCAGTTTCCACCTCAAGGGATGGCGGTGGTGGGTCAAGGTCGTACTGCCCGGGATTTTCCCCTATTACATCACCGGCGCCATCACTGCCTCGGGCGGATCCTGGAATGCCTCGATCGTCGCGGAGGTCGCAAGCTGGGGCGATACCCATCTGACCGCGACAGGCCTCGGGGCCTACATCGCGAAAGCGACCGAAGCCGGCGACTTCCCCCGGGTCGTTCTTGGCATCGCCATCATGTGCGTGTTGGTAACACTGTTCAATCGCCTCCTGTGGAGGCCGCTGTATGCCTTTGGCGAGCGCCGCCTTCGCCTTGGCTAATCAGGAGGGCTGCATGCTCGATCAACCCAACCAACCCAGCCTGCTCGATATCCGTGGCGTCTGCCGGTCGTTTCCCAAGGGCAGCGGCGAGGAGCTGCTGGTGCTGGAGAAGGTCGACCTGACGCTGCGTTCGGGCGAGATCGTGGGCCTGCTCGGGCGCTCCGGGTCGGGCAAATCAACCCTGCTGCGCATCATCGCCGGCCTGGTCGCGCCAAGCTCCGGCGACGCGAAATGCCGGGGCGAGGCGATCAAGGGACCGCCGAACGGGGTCGCGATGGTGTTCCAGTCGTTTGCGCTGTTCCCTTGGCTGACGGTTCTGCAGAACGTCGAGCTCGGACTTGAGGCATTGGGGATCGATAGCGCCGAACGCCGCAAGCGGGCGCTCGCCGCAATCGACCTGATCGGCCTCGACGGGTTCGAGTCGGCCTATCCCAAGGAGCTGTCGGGCGGCATGCGACAGCGCGTCGGCTTTGCCCGGGCGCTGGTGGTCCATCCGGACCTGCTGTTGATGGACGAGCCGTTCTCGGCGCTCGACGTGCTCACCGCCGAGACGCTGCGCACCGATCTTATCGACCTCTGGATCGAGGGTCGGCTGCCGATCAAATCGGTGCTCATGGTGACGCACAACATCGAGGAAGCGGTCCTGATGTGCGATCGCATCCTGGTATTCTCGTCCAATCCCGGACGCGTCGCAGCCGAGATCAAGGTCGACCTGCCGCATCCGCGTAACCGATTAGATCCAATGTTTCGGCAACTGGTCGACAGCATCTATGCCCGCATGACGCAGCGCCCGGAGCCCAAGACGCCGGCCCTCGAGGGCATCCCGGGCAGCGGCGTCGGGATGATCCTCAACCACGTCTCGTCCAACGTGCTTTCGGGCCTGATCGAGACCCTTGCCGGACCGCCCTACAACGGGCACGCCGACCTGCCGGTGCTCGCAGGCCATCTGCAGCTCGAGGCTGACGAGATCTTTCACCTCGGCGAAGCGCTGCAATTGCTGCGGTTCGCGCAATTGAGCGAAGGCGACCTGATGCTGAGCGATGCCGGCAAGCGATTCGCCCACCTCGAAACCGACGCGCGCAAGCGGCTGTTCGCGGAGCACCTCGTCAATTACGTGCCGGTGATGGGTCTGATCCGCCGCGTCCTCGATGAGCGGCCGTCGCACTCGGCTCCGGCAGCGCGCTTCCGCAACGAACTGGAAGACTACATGTCGGAAGACTATGCCGACGAGACGCTGAAGACGATCGTGTCGTGGGGCCGTTACGCCGAGCTATTCGCGTATGATGAGCAGTCGGAGCTGTTCAGCCTGGAAAATCCGCACTAGCCAGCGGTCGTGTAAGGGAAGCGCGACCAGGGACCATAACCATCGCCGATTGCGTCGGGACGGCACGCGCCCTCTCCCCACTCAGATATATGTAGCCCCCCCGGGCTTGCCGCAAGCCCGGGGTCATCCCGTAGAACGCGCGCCCAATCGAACGGAGGAGTGCGCGATGCGGGAACATGCTGTGGTGATTGCCGGCGGAGGGCCGACCGGGCTGATGCTGGCGTGCGAGCTGGCGCTGGCCGGTGTCGATGTCGCGATCGTCGAACGGCGCGAGGTGGCGGACCTGATCGGCGCGCGGGCGGGCGGTCTGCACGCACGCACCATGGAGGTGCTCGACCAGCGCGGCATCGGCGACCGCTTCGTCGCGCTGGGGACGCGCCATCCGGCGGTGCTGTTCCATTCCCATCTGGTTCCGCTCGAGATCAGCGACTTCCCGACCCGGCGCAATTTCACGCTGGGGCTGCGGCAGAACCATATCGAGCGTGTGCTCGGCGAATGGTCCGACGAGTTGGCGGTGCCGATCGATCGCGGCCGCGAGGTGACCGGCTTCGCGCAGGACGAGGATGGCGTCGACGTCGCACTGTCGGATGGCCAGGTGCTCCGGGCACAATATCTGGTCGGCTGCGACGGCGGCCGCAGCCTCGTGCGCAAGGCGGCCGGCATCGAATTCGCCGGGTGCGATCCGAGCAGCAGCTGGCTGATCGCCGAGGCCGAGATGTCGGACGAACCTGAATGGGGCTTTCGCCAGGACGACGCCGGCATCTATGCCATCGGCAAGGTGGAAGACGGTGACCGGGTGCGGCTCGTGCTGACCGAGCGGCAGCTCGGCACCGACCGGGAGCCGACCCTGCGCGAGGTCAGCGAGCGGCTGGTCGCGGTCTACGGCACCGATTTCGGCATCCACAGCCCGGTCTGGATATCGCGCTTCACCGACATGACCCGGCAGGCCGTGACCTACCGCAAGCAGCGCGTGCTGCTGGCCGGCGATGCCGCCCATGTGCATCCGCCGATGGGCGGACAGGGCCTCAATATCGGCGTGCAGGACGCAGTGAATCTGGGCTGGAAGCTCGCCCAGGTGATCAAGCAGACATCGCCGGACAGCCTGCTCGACACCTATCAGGCCGAACGGCATCCGGTTGCGGCCCGCGTGCTGCGCAACACCATGGCGCATGTCGCGCTCAGCCGGACCGATGCACGAAGCAAGGCACTGCACGAGGTCGTCTCCGAATTGCTGCGTATGGACGGGCCACGCCGAAAGTTCGCCGCGATGATGTCGGGCCTCGACCTGCATTACGATCTCGGCGACGGCCATCCGCTGCTCGGACGCCGCATGCCCGATCTCGATCTGGTGACGACCAACGGCCCGCCACGGGTCTTCACGCTGCTGCACCAGGCACAGCCGGTGCTGCTCAATCTTGACGAGCCCGGCAGCATCGACATCGCGGGATGGATCGACCGGGTTCGGCTGGTCGATGCCGATTACGCCGGCGCGTGGGAGCTACCGGCACTCGGGACGGTGCCGGCGCCCGGCGCGGTGCTGGTCCGGCCCGACGGCTACGTGGCGTGGGTCGGGAACCGGAGTCAGGCGGGACTCGCCGAGGCGCTGACCAAATGGTTCGGTGCGCCGACCCACACATCGTGAGCGTAGCCCGGATGGGGCGCAGCGCAATCCGGCCTATGGATTGTTCGACGCCCCTACCCCGCCGGCTGGAACGAGTCCGCGCGCGCCATCGCCCACGCGTCGCGGAAGCGACGGTCCTGGGTGCCTTCGAGCAGCTCGCCGGGGCGCAGTGTCGGATAAAGTTCGGCGAAGGAGGAAACCTCGGTGGTCGAGCTTCGCTGCGAGAAGTGGATCGGACGCAGCTCCTGCGTGTGCTCGAGGCCGGCGGCCGCGAGCAGCTCGGTCAGCGCGTGCAGGGTCGAGTGATGGTAGTTGTAAACGCGCTCGATCTTGCCGGGCACGTAGAGCGCGCGGTTGCGGATCGGGTCCTGCGAGGTGACTCCGGTCGGGCAGCGATCGGTGTGGCAACTCAAGGACTGGATGCAGCCGAGCGCGAACATGAAGCCGCGCGCCGAATTGCACCAGTCGGCGCCGATCGCCATCGCGCGCGCCATGTCGAAGGCGGTCGCGATCTTGCCGGCAGCGCCGATCTTGATGCGATCGCGTGCGCCGATGCCGATCAGCGCATTGTGGACGAAATTGACGCCCTCGCGCATCGGCATGCCCAAATGATCCATGAATTCGAGGGGCGCGGCGCCGGTGCCGCCCTCATTGCCGTCGACCACGATGAAGTCGGGATACAGCCCGCTCTCGTGCATCGCCTTGCAGATCGCCAGGAACTCCCAGGGATGGCCGATGCACATCTTGAAACCGGCCGGCTTGCCGCCCGACAGTTTGCGCATCTGGGTGACGAACTCCATCATCTGCAGCGGCGTCGAGAATGCCCTGTGATAGGCCGGCGAGATGCAGTCCTCGCCCATCGGCACGCCGCGGATCTTGGAAATCTCCTCGGAGACCTTCGCGGCCGGCAGCACGCCGCCATGGCCGGGCTTGGCGCCCTGGCTGATCTTGAGCTCGACCATCTTGATCTGATCGTCGCCCGCGACGCTTGCGAACAGCTCCGGATTGAAGGTGCCGTCACGGTTGCGGCAGCCGAAATAGCCGGAGCCGATCTCCCAGATGATGTCGCCGCCCATCTCGCGGTGATAGGGGCTGACGCCGCCCTCGCCGGTGTCGTGGGCGAAGCCGCCCTTCTTGGCGCCGGCGTTGAGCGCCCGCACCGCGTTCGGGCTGAGCGCGCCGAAGCTCATCGCCGAGATGTTGAAGACCGAGGCCGAATACGGCCTGGTGCAGTCGGGCCCGCCGATGGTGATGCGGAATTTCTCCTCGGCACGCGGCTTCGGCGCCACCGAATGATGCATCCACTCGTAACCCTCGCGGTAGACGTCCTCCTGGGTGCCGAACGGCCGCTTGTCGAGCACCATCTTGGCGCGCTGATAGACCAACGCGCGGGTGTCGCGCGAGAACGGCATGCCGTCCTTCTCGCTCTCGAAGAAATACTGCCGCATCTCCGGGCGGATCTCCTCGAGCAGGAAGCGCATATGCGCCGAGATCGGGTAGTTGCGCAGCACTGCATGGTTCTTCTGCGTCAGGTCGCGGATGCCGAGCAGTGTCAGCGCGCCGAAGATCGCGAGCGGGATGACCACGATCTTGAAGACCTTGTGGTCGAAAATCCCGACCAGCAGCAGCAGTGCGGTGACGACGGCGCAGATCGTCAGCACGATGAAGCGCGGCGAGAACGGAAGCATTATCGTATCCATGGAATCCCCCGGTCTGCCTTGAAGGCCTTGTCGGCGTAAGCCTAATCCAACTCGCGGAACAAGTGCACTACGGTTATACGGCCGAGCAGTCACAGATGTGACAACCGCCCGGATGGGCGGGTGCAGCTGCCGGCAAACTGCAACGCGCCCGCCTTTTGCAGTGCAACGAAGCGGCGCGAGGGGGCATCCTGCCAAAATATTGAAAACAACCCCATGCACAGTAGCGGGCATTCGACGGGGCGACTTGACACGTCGGGCAACTCACCGGCATTATTCCATTATTCCGAAATCCTGCAGACGCCTCTCGCAGTGCCATCACCCGTGCATGCGGGTGATCCAGTATTCCAGAGGCAGCAGTGCTTGAGCCGAGAGGCCGCGGCGTGCTGGATCGTCCGGTCCATGTGTGCAATTGCGCACCGGCCGGCGATGACAGCGGTGGGCGAGGATGTCGCCTCACCGAGGAGAGCACCGTTCGCCTAATGCTGGTGCGGCTGCAATTCGTGCGGAATATGCCGCGCCTTCAGGCCGTCGCCGGCGAGCCAGGCGTTGGTGGTATCGAGGGCGCGGGCGATGTGATCTGAGGTGCGGGAGAAATCGTAGGGCGAGCCGACCAGCGGACACAGCGGCGGCACCACGAAATACTCCACGTCGGAGCCGATGTTCTCGAGCTCGTTGACGAGTTGGCGCGCGATCAGCAGCGTCAGCGCATGCAGCGCATTGGCAAGCGCGCCGGCCGGCGGTGCCTGGTTGGCGCAGGCATGCCCGGTCGGCAGCACGATCAGGCGTTTTGCCCCATGCTTCACGGCGACGCGGACTGGCGTGTTGCTGGAGATCGCGCCGTCGGCGAGGTAGTGATCGCGATAATGCACCGGCGTGAACGCGCCGGGGATCGCGGTCGATGCGACGATCGCCTCGGCGGTGGAGCCTTCCGACAGCACGACGCTGTCGCCGCTGATGATGTCGGTCGTGACGATGTGGAGCGGCAGCCGCGCGTCCTCGAGATGGCGGAACGGGATGTAGTCGTCGATCAGCCTGCGGACGCCGTCATGCGGGATCAGGAAGTCGCGCCGCCACAGGAAGCCCACCAGCGTCCGCCACGTCACCGGAAACACGTCCTGCCGGTTCAGGCCGCGCCAGATCTCGGCCAGCCGCGCCACGCCCGAGACCGTCGGGTCGCCCGCATAGAACGCGCCGTTCAAGGCGCCGACGCTGGAGCCGACCACCATGTCGGCGGCGACGCCATGCGCTGCCAGCGCCTGCAGCATGCCGACCTGGACCGCGCCAAAGCTGCCGCCGCCGGCAAACACGAAGGCGGTCTTCGGGGCATCCGGATCGGTGATGGACAAGGTGCGGCTCCCTGGATCACCGCGTTCGGGAAACGGCTGCGCGGCGTTGGGGGATTTATAGCAGTGAGGGGATGCGCGGCGCTATATCGGGCGTCATTCCGGGGCGATGCGAAGCATCGAGCCCGGAATCCATAACCACAAATGCAAAAGGCTGGAGCCCGATGGGGCCCCAGCCTTCGACAAACAAAGAGCGGTGGTTATGGATTCCGGGCCCATCGCTTCGCGATGTCCCGGAATGACGAAGTGGAAGGAGCCTCAGCGCTCGACGAACGCCTTCTCGATCACGAAGTGACCGGGGGTGTTGCCGCTGCCTTCCTTGAAGCCGCGGGTCTCGAACAGCTGCTTCAGCTCTTCGAGCATCGCCGGGCTGCCGCACATCATGATGCGGTCGGTCTCGATGTCGAGCGGGTCCTGATGCAAATCGGTGAACAGCTGGTTGGAGGTGATCAGGTCGGTGATGCGGCCGCGGTTGCGGAACGGCTCGCGCGTCACCGTCGGGTAATACGAGAGCTTCTCGGACAGCAGCGGCCCGAACAGTTCGTCATCGCGCAGCTTGGCGACCAGCTCCTCGCCATAGGCCAGCTCGGAGACTTGGCGGCAGCCATGCACCAGGAGGATCTGCTCGTAGCGATCATAGACCTCGGGGTCCTTGATCAGGCTGGCGAACGGTGCAAGGCCGGTGCCGGTCGACAGCAGCATCAGCCGCTTGCCGGGGATCAGATTGTCGGTGATCAGCGTGCCGGTCGCCTTGCGGCCGACCAGGATGGTGTCACCCTCGCGAATCTTCTGCAGCTTTGAGGTGAGCGGGCCGTCCTGCACCTTGATCGAGAAGAACTCGAGCTCTTCCTCATGATTGGCGCTCGCCATCGAATAGGCGCGGAGCAGCGGTCGGCCATCGACCTCGAGGCCGATCATGGCAAACTGGCCGTTCTGGAAGCGGAAACCGGAATCGCGGGTGGCTCGGAAGCTGAAAAGCGTATCGGTCCAGTGCTGAACGGAAAGAACTTTCTCTCGATAGAACGCGCTCATGGGTTTTCGTTTTCTCGACTGACCAGATTTAGAATGGTTTGATTTCCAGACTGCTCGCGACGGCGCTGAAGTGGCCGAAATCATTGAAGATCTCGCGTTTCCATTGCGCCAATGCATGACATAGTCAAGATCAACTGGCGTGCAATTGCGATCTCAGAATGGCAGTCGTTCGATTTCGCGCAGAGGTTCAACCGCGACATCGTTAACACGTGACACTGCAGGTAATTTACTTGCTGAGATCGCCGCCGATCTGGCAATTAATTGCTACGAAACTGCGGTGAAGGGAAAATGATCTCGTGGTCCTGCTCAGCCAGCGAATCTTCCTGGAAACCATCAAAAAATATTGTTTGGCGCGCTCGATTGCCGTCGAGGTGCGGTCCGGCGGCTGGCTGGTCATCATGACCAAAGGTGACGCGCGACGGCTTGCGATCGGCTACGACATCGGGCTGAACAGCGCGGTCGCGCATCAGGTCGCCAACGACAAATCGGCCTGCGCCGAGGTGCTGGCATCGGCTGGCGTACCAGCCGTTCCGCACACGCTGTTTCTCGGCGGCAAGCTCAGCAAGCACATCCCGGGATCGGACTCGCGCGATGCGATGCAGCGTCTGCTCGACGAGCATCCGCACGGGCTTGTCGTCAAGCCCAACGAGGGGACCTCCGGCGAGCTCGTCTTCCGCGTCACGACACCGGCGCAACTGGAGACCGCGGTCGCACTCATCCTCGCCGCGCATCCGAGCCTTGCGATCTCGCCTTACATCGAGATCAAGGACGAGGTGCGCGTCGTGCTGCTCGATGATCGCGCGCTGATCGTGTACGGCAAGACGCGGCCGTCGGTGATTGGCGACGGCGTCCATTCCCTGCGCGCGTTGGCGGAGGCGGCCGCGACGGCCGAACAGCTGAAGGCCCTGTCCGAGGATTTCGATGCCGCCGCATTCGACGTCATTCCACCCGCCGGCGAACGGTTTCTGCTCAACTGGCGGCACAACCTCGATGCCGGCGCCGAGCCCGTGCTGCTCACCGATGCCGCGACACGCGAGGTCTGCGTCGCACTCGCGATCAAGGCCGCGCAGGCCGTCGGCATCCGCTTCGCCTCGATCGACGTGGTGCGCGTCGGTGGCGCGTGGCAGGTGCTCGAGGTGAATTCGGGCGTGAAGATGGAAGCGCTGGGCCACCGCCATCCGGCGCTGGTCGAGGCGGCGTATTCGGCGGCGCTGGACGCCGTGTTCGCCTAAGCAGCGTGCGACGGTGCAGCTTGCCGCGATTCAGCGGCTTGCTCATCCCGCTCAAGGGAGTACGCTCACGCGCATTACTCGATCCGGATCCAGATTATGCGCAAACTCCTTTTGAGCGTCCTCACAATCACGGCGTTCGTCGCCGCATTCAATCCTCCTGCCGCCAACGCCGTGTTCTGGCGCGGCGTCACGGCGCCGACGAATATCGACATCCACGGATACCCGATCATCAAGGAGCCACCGCCGAGCCCATGCCAGTTGATCCATGTGAACGGATTCTGGGTCCGGCAGTGCCTGGATTTGTCGCATCGCTATTGGCGGTGAAGCAAGCCGCGGTTCGTCCGGACGGTTCGGGACCGCGTCGGTTGCGAAGAGCCCCTCACCCGGATTGCTTCTGCAGCGCCATCCGGCCTCTCCCGCAAGGTAGAGAGGCCGAATTCACGGCTAAAGCGCGATGAGATTGAGTTGAATCGTCATCGCGCTTTAGCTCCTTGTTTAAGCATGATCTTTTCGGAAAACCGCTTCACACTTTTCCGGATCATGCTCTAGTTGGCACCACCCGCGGAATCGTCGAGCGCCTTGAAGGCCTCTTCGAGCTGCGGCGACAGCGCGACGTTGAGCTTCTCGCCGGTCGGCAGGCGGGCGACGAACCACTTGTTGTAGAGCGGGACGATGTCGCGGTTCGAGGCGAGCTTGCGGAAGGCGCGCTCGACCACGTCCTTCATCTGCGGTTCGCCCTTGCGGTACATGATGCCGTAGGGGTCGTAGGACAGATAATCGCCGGTGACGCGGAACTTGTCCTGCGACTTGTGACGCGCGATCAGGCCGTAGAGCAGGATGTCGTCGGTCGCGAACGCATCCGCCTTGCCGTCGACCAGCATCTGGTAGGACTGCTCGTGGTCGAGCGCCGTCACGATGTTGAGGCCGAGCTGTTGCCTGGCATCGACACTATGCATCGCCTGCTCGTTGGTGGTGCCCTTGGTCACCACCACCGTCTTGCCCTTCAAGTCGGCGACCTGGTTGACGCCCGAGGCCTTGGGCACCATCAGCTTGGTGCCGGCCACGAACATCAGCGGCGAGAACGCGACCTGCTTGCCACGCTCGGAATTCGCCGTGGTCGATCCGCATTCGAGATCGATCTTCTTGTCGATGACCGCCGCAATGCGGTCGTCGGAGGTCACCTTGACGTAGTCGACCTTGAGGTTGGCGTCGTCGACCTCGGCCGCGATCTCATCGACGATCGCATCGCACAGCTCGAGGCTGTAGCCGATCGGCCGGTTGGAGTGGTCGAGGAACGAGAACGGCGGCGAGCTTTCGCGATAGCCGATCCGCACCGCGTGCGTGGCCTTGATGTTGGCGAGCGTGGGGCTGAGCCCCTCGCCCGCCGGCTGTGCGGACACCGGTCCGGCGAGCAGGGCCGCCGCCAGCAGACATGCCGGCAACAGGCATGTCGACAGCAGAGGCAGAGGCGCCTCAGCCCGTACCGGCCTCCAGCGGGCGCGATGCATGCGTCTCTCCCGTCAATGGCCGGCCATCACGGCGCCGGGCACCGCATCCTGCGGCACCGCATCGTCGGGCCCGAGCTCGTGCTCGGCCTTCAGCTCGCCCTCCCACTTCGCGACCACGGCGGTAGCCAGCGAGTTGCCGATCACGTTGGTGGCGCTGCGGCCCATGTCGAGGAAGGTGTCGATGCCCATGATCATCAGCAAACCGGCCTCGGGGATACCGAATTGCGACAGCGTCGAGGCGATCACCACCAGCGACGCGCGCGGCACGCCGGCGACGCCCTTCGAGGTGATCATCAAGGTCGCCAGCATCGCGAGCTGCGTGCCGAGCGACATCTCGATGTGGTAGGTCTGCGCGATGAAGATGCTCGCGAAGGTGCAGTACATCATCGTGCCGTCGAGATTGAAGGAATAGCCGAGCGGCAGCACGAAAGCGGAGATCCGCGAGGAGGCGCCGAACCTGTTCAGCCCCTCCAGCGTCTTCGGGTAGGCCGCCTCCGAGGAGGCGGTCGAGAACGCGATCATCAGCGGTTCGCGGATCAGCCGCAGCAGATGGCTGTAGCGCGGCCCGATCACCACGAAGCCGACCATCACCAGGATGCCCCACAGGATCAGCAGCGACAAATAGAAGCCGCCCATGAAGACGATCAGCTTCCAGAGCACGGCGAGGCCGTTCTTGGAGACGGTTGCCATGATCGCGGCCCACACCGCGAGCGGCGCGAACAGCATCACGTAGCCGGTGACCTTGAGCATGATGTGGGCGAGATCGTCGATCAGGCTCATGATCGGCTTCGATCGCTCAGGCATGGCGCCGAGCGCCACCGCGAAGAACACCGCGAACACCACGATTTGCAGGATCTCGTTCTGCGCCATCGCATCGGCGATCGAGGTCGGGATCAGATGGGTCAGGAACTTCTCGATCGAGAAGGCCGAGACCGGCAGGCCGGTCGACTGCGCCTTGTCGGGCAGCGTGCCGGGGAAATTGGCGCCGGGCTGCAACAGATTGACCATCACGAGGCCGAGCAGCAGCGAAACGAACGAGGCGGAGACGAACCAGCCCATGGTCTTGGCGAAGATGCGCCCGAGCTTGGCACCGCTTCCCATATGGGCGATGCCACCGACGAGGGTCGCGAACACCAGGGGCGCGATGATCATCTTGATCAGGCGCAAGAACAGCATAGCGATCAGGTTGACGTCGGCTGCGATCTCGGCGCGGCTGTCAGGAAAGTAGTTGAAGACGATCGTCCCCATCGCGATGCCAAGGACCATCGCAAGCAGGATGTATTGCGTAAACCTGTTCGACATTCTCTTACCCCCGTAAGTTCCCGGCGAAAGGCAAGTGTGGCAGATTTACGCAGCGACGCAACACGCTTCGCGCCGAGCGGGACTTTGTCGATCTGTTCCCGTTGTGGAATGCCAGCGCGGAGAATAGCGTTCATGCAGCGCACAATCTGTGCAATGAGCTGCGCATGGTGCAGTCAAACTGCATGCGAAACGACCAACGTGAGGGGAGACACCGCCTATGAACGACACCGTCAATCGCCAGATCCTGCTTGTCGAAAAGCCGACCGGCAAGCTCGGCCCCGAGCATTTCCGCCTGACCAAGGGCACGGTCCCCGCGCCGAAGGACGGCGAGGCGCTGGTGCGGACGCGCTACATCTCGCTCGACGCCGCCAACCGCGCCTGGATGCACGGCGCCACCTACCGCGCCGCGGTGGAGGCCAACACCGTGATGGCGGGCGGCAGCATCGCCGAAGTGGTGGCGTCGAACGACCCGAGCCTGAAGCCGGGCGATATCGTGTTCGGCGACACCGGCTGGCAGGACTATGCCGCGGTGCCCGCCAAGCACCTGGCCAAGATGCCGAAGCTCGAGCCGATGACGCATCTGCTGAGCGTCTACGGCATTGCCGGCCTGACCGCCTATTTCGGCCTGCTCCACGTCGGCAAGCCGAAGGGGGGCGAGACCGTGGTGGTGTCGGCGGCCGCCGGCTCGGTTGGCTCGATCGTCGGCCAGATCGCCAAGATCAAGGGCTGCCGCGTGGTCGGCATCGCCGGCGGCAAGGACAAGTGCCACTGGCTGACCTCGGAGCTCGGCTTCGACGCCGCGGTCGACTACAAGGACGGCGCCACCTACAAGGCGCTGCGCGCGGCGGCGCCCAGCGGCATCGACGTCTATTTCGACAATGTCGGCGGCGACATCCTCGAAGCCTGTCTGGCGCAGATGAACAACCGCGGCCGGATCGCCTGCTGCGGCGCGATCTCGCAATATGACGGCGTGCCGTCCGCGCACGGGCCGCGCGGCGTGCCCGGCCTGATCGTGGTGAAGCGGCTGATCATGCAGGGCTTCATCGTGATGGACTACATGGACCAGCGCGACGCCGCACTCGCCGACCTGCAATCCTGGGTCGCCTCGGGCAGGCTCAAGGTCCAGGAAGACGTCATCGACGGCATCGAGAACACGCCGCAGGCGCTGATCGGGCTCTTGGCGGGCGAAAACCGCGGCAAGCGCATGGTGAAGGTGTAGCCATCTTTCTTACCTCTCCCCGCTTGCGGGGAGAGGTCGGATCGCATCGCAAGATGCGATCCGGGTGAGGGGGTACAAGTCTCGCAACTCGTACCGCCTGGCGGAGAGAGCCCCTCACCCAACCCTCTAAGAGCGAGCTTCGCTCGTCTCGACCCCGCAAGAGCGGGGCGAGGGAGTCAATGCACCGTGCCCGATGCCTGCGGTGCGGCTTGCGGCGTCGCCGCCTTGCCGTTCTTCGCCTTGCGCCAGTTCTCGAAATTCTGCACCACGACGAAGAACGCCGGCACGAACAGCACTGCGAGGCAGGTCGAGGCGATCATGCCTGAAAATACGGTGATGCCGATCGACTTGCGGGCGTTGGCGCCGGCGCCGGTCGCGATCACCAGCGGCAGCACGCCGAGGATGAAGGCGAACGACGTCATCAGGATCGGCCGGAACCGGGCGCGCGCCGCGTCGATCGCCGACTCCAGCACCGGCTTGCCGTCGCGGATGTGATGCTCGAGCGCGACCTCCACGATCAGGATCGCGTTCTTGGCCGACAGCGCGATCAGGAGGATGGTGCCGATCTGCGTGTAGAGATTGTTCTCGATCCGGAGCGACGTCAGCACCAGCATCGGCCCGAGCAGCGACAGCGGCACCGCCAGGATCACCGAGATCGGCGCATACCAGCTCTCATATTGTCCGGCGAGCACGAGATAGACCAACAGCAGCGCCAGCGCGAACACGAAGTAGATCTGGCCGCCGACCGCTTTCTCCTGGTACGACATCGCCGTCCACTCATAGCCGGTCCCCGGCGGCAGCGTCTTCGCCGCGATCTCCTCCATCAGCGTCATCGACTGGCCGGAGCTGTAGCCCTGCGACGGCAGGCCGATGATGGTCGCGGACGGATAGAGGTTATAGAGGCTGATCAGCGATGGCCCGACCGACGGCGTGATCCTCGCCACGGTGCCGAGCGGCACCATGTCGCCATTGCTGTTGCGCACCATCATGTTCTCGATGTCGCGCAGCGTCAGGCGGTATTGCGCATCGGCCTGGGTATAGACCTGGAAGGTGCGACCGAACTTGGTGAACTGGTTGACGTAGCTCGCGCCGAGATAGGACGACAGCGTCGAGAATATCTGGTCGGTGGTGACGTGCAGCGTCTCGGTCTTGACGCGGTCGACCTGGACGTCGAACTGCGGCACCATCGAGCGGAACGAGGACTGCACCCGTTGCAGCGCGCTTTGGGTCTGCGCATTGCTGACGACGGCGCCGGTCACCGCCTGCAGCTTGCCGTAGTCGGCGTTGCCGTCACGGAGCTGCACCTGCATGGCAAAGCCGGCGGCATTGCCGATGCCCTGGATCGGCGGCGGCGGGATCACCAGGATCCGCGCCTCCGGAATCACCGCCAGCTTGTCGTTAAGCCCGTAGACCAGCGAGCGCAGGTCCTCGCCGGGGCCGCGGGCGCCCCAATCCTTCAGGATCACATAGGCGACGCCGGCATTGGCGAGGCTCGACGAGTTGTCGAGCGCGGAGATGCCGGCGATGGTGACCACCTGCTCGACACCCGGCGTGTTGCGGGCGATCTCGGTGACCTGGTCGAGCACCCGCTGGGTGCGATCGATCGCGGCGCCGTCTGGCAGCTGCACCGCGGCCAAGAGATAGCCCTGGTCCTCGATCGGAATGAAGCCGGTCGGCACCCGTGACAGGCCGTAGCCGGCAATTCCGATCAGGACCAGCGCGACGAGCACCGAGGTCCTGGCGTGGCCGGCAATGCTGCCAATGATCCGGGTGTAGCCGCGCTCGACCCGGTCATAGACCGCATTGAAGCCGCGATAGAAGAAATTACGCTGCTCAGGCGGCACCGGCGGACGCAGCCACAGCGCGCATTGCGTCGGCTTCAGGGTCGCAGCGTTGACGGCGCTGAGCAGCGCGGTCGCGGCGATGACAAGCGCGAATTGCGCGTACATCCGGCCGGTCAGCCCCGGCAGGAAGGCCGCGGGCAGGAACACCGAGATCAGCACCAAGGTGATGCCGACGATCGGCGCGAACAATTCGTCCATCGCCTTGATCGCGGCATCATGCCCGGACATGCCGCGCTCGATATTGTGCGCGGCGCCTTCCACCACCACGATGGCATCGTCGACCACGATGCCGATCGCCAGCACGATCGCAAACAGCGTCGACAGGTTGATGGTGAAGCCGAGCGCGGCCATCGCCGCGAAGGCGCCGATGATGGTGACCGGCACCGTGGTCGCGGGCACCAGCATCGCCCGCCAGTCCTGCAGGAACACCAGGATCACGACCAGCACCAAGAGGCCGGCCTCGATCAGCGTCCGGTAGACCTCGTCGATCGAGGCCTGGACGAATTTGGTGGTGTCGAACGGGGTGTCGTATTTGATGTCCTGCGGGAACTGCTTGGCGAGTTGCGCCACCTTCTTCTGCACTTCCTTCTCGACCTGCAGCGCGTTGGCGCCCGGCGACAGGAACACGCCGATGCCGGTGGCCGGCTTCTGGTTGAGCGAGAACACCTGGCTGTAGGTCTGCGCGCCGAGCTCGACCGAGCCGAGGTCGCGGACCCGGATGACGTCGCCGACATTGCCGGTCTTGACGATGATGTTCTCGAACTGGCTCGCATCGTCGAGCCGGCCGTTGACGTTCAGCGTGTACTGGAACGCCTGTCCCTGCGGCGCGGGCGGCGCGCCGACCTGCCCCGCGGTGACCTGCTGGCTCTGCTGCTGGATCGCCTGGACGACGTCCTGCGGCATCAGCCCGCGCGCCTGCAGCTTGTTCGGGTCGAGCCACACCCGCATCGAATATTGTCCGGCGCCGAACACGGTGACGTTGCCGACGCCGGGCAGACGCGACAGCTCGTCGCGGATGTTGATGGTGGCATAGTTCGACAGGAACAGGCTGTCGTAGGTCTTGTTCGGCGAGGTCAGGGTCACGAACAGCAGGATCGAGGTCGAGCGCTTCTGCACCGTGACGCCCTGGTTCTGCACCGCGGTCGGCAGCTGCGACAGCGCCGAGGAGACCCGGTTCTGCACCAGCACCTGCGCGAAGTTGAGGTCGGTGCCGATCTTGAAGGTCACGGTCAGCGTGTAGGTGCCGTCGGCGCCGCTGTAGGACTGCATGTAGAGCATGTCCTCGACGCCGTTGACCTGCTGCTCGATCGGCAGCGCCACGGTGTCGATCACGGTCTTTGCCGAGGCGCCGGGATAGCGCGTCGTCACCTGGACGGTCGGCGGCACCACGTCGGGATATTGCGCGACCGCGAGATTGAACAGCGCGACGCCGCCGATCAGGATCATCAGGATCGCGATGACGTTGGAAAGCACCGGCCGCTCGATGAAGAATTTCGAGATCATGGCGCGTTACGTCCTATTTGGTCGCTGCCGGCGCCGCGTCGGCCTTCTGCATCTGCGGATCGACCTTCTGCCCCGGGATCGCGCGCAACAATCCGGCGGTGACGACGCGGTCATCGGCCTTCAGTCCGCTCTCGATGACGCGCAGGCCGTCGTCGAGCGGACCGGTCGTGACCTTGCGCTGCTCGACCAAATTGTCGGCATTGACGACCAGCACGTAGCGGCCGCTCTGGTCGCTGCCGATCGCAACATCAGGTACCAGCAGCGCGTTGTCCTGCTTGTCGATCGGCACGCGAACGCGGACATAGAAGCCTGGCAGCAGCACCCGATCCGGATTGGGCACCAGGCCGCGGACGGCGAGCGTTCCGGTCGATTGGGTGACGGTCGGCGACAGATAATCGAGCTTGCCCTTGTGCGGATAGCCGGTCTCGGTCTGCAGCCCGACCTCGATCGGCAGCTGCCTGAGATCGTTGAACGTCAAGCCGCGGCGGCGCGCCTCGTCGCGCACCCGCTGCACGTCCTGCTCATTGACGTTGAAATTCACGTAGATCGGGTCGAGCTGCACAATGGTGGCAAGCTGGGTCGGCGAAGCCACGCCGACCAGTTCGCCGACCGAGACCAGATGGTTGCTGACGATGCCGTCGAACGGCGCGGCGACGTTGGTGTAGCCGTAATTGACCGCGGCGATCTTGGTGTTGACCTGGGCCTGCTGCAGATTGGCCTGGGCGTTGTCCCGCGCCGAGGTCGAGCTGTCCAGGGTCGACTGCGAGACCGCCTGGCGCTGCACCAGATCGGTCTGCCGCTTGAAGTCGGCCTCGGCCTGCTTCAGCGTCGCCTGCGCGCCGACTTCCGCGGCCTGCGCCTGCTCCAGCTTCAGCTTGTAGGTCTCCGGCTCGATCGTGAACAGGGTGGTCCCCTCCTTCACCGGCGAGCCGTCCTGATAGTTGATCGACTGCAGAAAACCCTGCACGCGCGCGACCAGATCGACGGTCTTGATCGGCGCGGTGTTTCCGGTGGCGTCGAGATAGCGCGTGATGGCGCGCTGCACCGGCGATGCGACGTCGACCTTGGGCGGCGGCGGCGCAACAAAACTGTTTTGCTCGCAGGCACTTAAACTGACAAGGGCGGCTATGATGAACGCGATGCGCACAAACGGCGCATTTCGCAGCCGCACAAAATCGCTCTGACTGAAATGTGCCGACGCGCGCGCATGCCTCATTTCCGAGCCTCAACTCAAATGACAAAATTCTGATATCGAAGTGAGCAAAAAATCAGCCGGCCTCTTCCATAGCAACAATCCGCTTGCAGCGGAACTCGAAAGCGAAAATGATGTCGCTCGCGAAGGTTGTTAGAGCAAAGTAATTTCAGACTCGGTTCAGTTGAGCCGGAGGCTTCCGGCGCGACAAGAGGATTTTTTCAAATGATCAACGCGTTGACACGTGCAACGAGGCTCTCCGCATGGCTAGCGCTTGCGGCATTGATGAGCACATCACCGGCCTTGTCGCAAGCGCCGACCCAGGCGCAGCGCGACGCCATCAAGTCGCAATGCCGCAACGATTACATCGCACACTGCTCCAGCGTGCCGCCCGGTGGCGAAGCGTCACTGCAATGCCTGCAGAAGAACATGGCAAGCCTTGGCCCCGGCTGCGCCAGCGCCGTGAAGGCCGTGGAAGCGCCAAGCGCGGCACCCGCAGCAGCCAAGACCGACGCGGCGACGGCGGCCAAGCCCGCGGAGACGGCGGCGCCAAAGGCCGCGGCAGGAAAGCCGAGCAGCGCGCAGATCTCCGCGATCCGCAGCGCGTGCCGCTCCGATTATCCCAAGGTCTGCGCGGGCGTGCCGACCGGCGGTGCGCCGGCGCTGCAGTGCCTCGAAAAGAACAAGGACAAGCTTTCGCCGGCCTGCGAGAGGGCCGTGGCGGCGGCGGGCGCCGGTGGCGCCGCGCCGGCCGCGGGTGCCGCGACCGCGACAGCACCGGCCGCGGCTCCGTCGGCGATCATGTTGCGGCCGCTGCGGCCACGCGAAGAGCTGTTCGTGCTGCGCTCGGCCTGCGGCGCCGACGTCCGCTCGATCTGCGGCGGCGTCCAGCCCGGCGGCGGGCGGATCGTGCAGTGCCTCGCAACCAATGCCGGCTCGCTCTCGCCTGCGTGCCGCGACGTGCTGGCGACGTTCGCGGCGCGCTGATCCCGTTGTCACGCGACTGGCCGGAAAAGGGAGCGATCGATGCTGCGTCTTGTCCTGATCGCCGCGCTGCTGTGCGGCTCAACCGCCGTCTACGCCCAGGAGCTGACGGCGGCGCAACGCGACGCCTGCATGGGCGACTACCAGAAGTTCTGCAAAAGCGTGACGCCCGGCGGCGGGCGCATCATCGCCTGTCTCGCCAAGCAGAGCGACAAGCTGACGCCCGCCTGCAAGAAGGTGCTTGCGGAAGCTGAGAAGAAATAGCCGCTCAGGCGGTGAGACGACAGGTGCCCGGCGCTTGGCCGGGCACGGAACCGCAGCACTTTCGTTGTCACTCACAGGCCAACCAACCTCACCCCGGGAGAGGGAATGATGCGCTCATTATTGCTGATCGCTGCGGCCCTGCTGTCCTTTGCCGCGACCATGACCTTCGAGTCCTCCGATGCCAACGCCGTGGTTTGCGCGCGCGGCGTCTATCGCGCCGGATGCGCCGGCTATCGCGGTGCGGCCGTCGTCCGAAGGCCGGCCGTCGTCGGCTGCCGCTGGGTATGGGTCGGCGGGGTCAAGGTTCGCCGCTGCTACTGAGCCTTTCAGCCTCACGCGGGTAGCCACCGCGCGCATTTTCCCTCTGGCGTTCCCGCCGGAGGGCGACTAGTCTGCACCCAAATTGTAAGTACACTGTCAATCTGGGAGGCAGACGTTGCGGATCGCCGTGATCGGTGGAGGGCCCGGTGGGCTCTATTTCGCCTATCTCTGGAAGAAGCGTCATCCTGACGCCGAGATCGATCTGTTCGAGCAGAACGCGGCCGGCGCCACCTGGGGCTTCGGCGTGGTGTTCTCCGAGCAGGCGCTGGACTTCCTGCGCGCCGACGACCCCGAGACGGTCGACGCCATCACCCCGAGGATGGAGAGCTGGAAGAACATCACCCTCAATCTGCGCGGCGAGAGCGTGGAGATCGACGGCGTCGGGTTCTCCTCGATCGGCCGGCTGGCGCTGCTGACGATCCTGCAGGAACGCGCGCGCAGCACCGGCGTCACGCCGCGCTTCGACACCATGGTGCAATCGGTCGACGAACTCAGGGGCTACGACCTGATCGTCGCCGCCGACGGGCTGAACTCGATGATCCGCCGCGGCCATGAGGCCGCGTTCGGTGCGTCGGTCACGCATTCGACCAACAAATTCGCCTGGTACGGCACCACCAAAGCCTTCGCGACGCTGTCGCAGACCTTCGTCGCGACCGACATCGGCTGCTTCAATGCCCATCACTACCGCTATGCCAAGGACATGAGCACCTTCCTGGTCGAGTGCGACGCCGCGACCTGGGCGGCCTACGGCTTTGCCGACAAGACGATCGAAGAATCACAAGCGATCTGCGAACAGGTGTTCTCAGCGACCTTGGATGGTCACAAGCTGATCTCGAACAAATCGGTGTGGCGCAATTTCCCGTGGATCTGGAACGAGCGCTGGTCGCACGGCAACATGGTGCTGATCGGCGACGCGCTGCATTCCGCGCATTTCTCGATCGGCTCCGGCACGCGGCTTGCGATCGAGGACGCGATCGCGCTGACCAAGGCGCTGGAGTCCGAAAGCGGCATCACCGCCGCGCTTGCCCGTTATGAGAGCGAGCGCAAGCCGATCGTCAAGAAGCTCGTCACCGCGGCGCGGACCAGCGCCGACTGGTACGAGCATTTCCCCGCGCACATGCAGCGCGACCTGATGGATTTCGCCTACAGCTACATCACCCGCTCCGGCCGGATCGACGACGCGCGGCTGCGCGCGATGTCGCCCGGCTTCATGGCCCGCTATGAGGCCGCAAAGGGACGCTCATGACGAGGATCGCCGACCTGGTTCCGCAGGACAATCCCGGTTCGCGCGAGATCGGCTTTGCGATCCCCGAGCGCTACAATGCGAGCCGCATCCTGTTCGACAATCTCGGCAACGGCAACGCCGAACGCCTGGCGCTGACCGGTCCCGCCGGCACGCGCACCTATCGCGAGCTCTGCGCCGACGCGGCGCGCTGGGGCCACGCCTTCCAGTCACTGGGACTGACGCGCGGCGATCGCGTGCTGCTGTTCCTCGACGACACGCCGGCCTATCCGGCGGCGTTCTTCGGCGCGGTGCGCGCCGGTTTCGTGCCGCTGCTGATCAACACCCTGACGACGCCGGAGCTGCTGCAATTCTATCTGTCCGACGCCGGCGCGCAGGTCGCCGTCACCGATGCCGAGTTCTGTTCGCGCTTCAACGCCGAGGCCTGCAGGGACACGCCGCTGCGCACGCTGGTCGTGGTCAATGGCAACGCCGGCGACCACGCGGTTGCCGAAGCGCGCAACGCCGGCGACTGGCTGCATGCGTTTCCGACCGAGCTCGACGCGGCCGACACCCATCGCAACGAAATGGCGTTCTGGATGTATTCGTCGGGCTCGACCGGCCGCCCAAAGGGCATCGTGCATCTGCAGCACGATATGGCCTATAGCGAGCTCGCCTTCGCCCGCAACGTGCTGAAGCTTCAGCCCGGCGACATCTGCTTCTCGGTGCCGAAGATCTTCTTCGCCTACGGCTTCGGCAATTCGATCACGTTTCCCTTCTCGGTCGGCGCCGCGACGCTGCTGCTGCCGGGCCAGCCCAAGCCCGCCGCGATCTTTGCGGCGATCGCGCAGTATCGCCCGACCGTGTTCTTCGGCCTGCCGACGCTCTACATCACCCTGACCAAGGCCGAAGGCGCCGAGCAGGCTGATTTCTCCTCGCTGCGGATGGCGGTCTCGGCGGCCGAGGTGCTGTCGGCCGAGGTGTTCAACGGCTGGAAGCGGCTCACCGGGCTCGAGATCATCGAAGGCCTCGGCTCGACCGAGGTGCTGCACGTCTATCTCAGCAACCGCGCGGAGCGGAAGAAACTCGGCGCCGCGGGCCTGCGCGTGCCTGGCTACGAGATCATGCTGCGCGACAGCGACGGCCGCGAGGTCGGCGACGATGAGGAAGGCATTTTGTGGGTGCGCGGCGATTCCGCGACGCCGCTGTACTGGAACCGGCCGGACAAGACCGCCGAGACCGTGCGCGAGGACGGCTGGATCTACACCGGCGACCGCTTCATCCGCGACAGCGACGGTTTCCACTTCTTCCGCGGCCGCGCCGACGACCTGGTCAAGATCTCCGGTCAGTGGGTCTACCCACTGGAGGTCGAGCTCTGCCTCGCCGATCACCCAGACGTCCGCGAATGCGCCGTCTATGCCGCCGAGCTGCCGGACCGCCGCATGACGCTGCGGGCCGTGGTTGTCATGAACAAGGCCGGCTTCGAAACCGACGAGGCGACGCGGCGGCTGCAGGATTACGTCAAGACGAAGCTGCTGCCGTACAAATATCCGCGCGAGGTGAAGTTCGTCGACGAGCTCCCGAAGACCGGCACGGGGAAGATCGATCGCCAGGCCGTGATGCGAATGTGAGGGCGCGACGCTGTTGCGGCACATTCGGCGTCGTCCCGGTGAAGGCCGGGACGACGGGTGTGGGGCTGTTAATTCCCCAATCCCGTTCCACCATACAGCCACGCAATATCGTCGCACCACTCTTCCTGCGACTTCGTACTCATGATCGCATTGCGGATGCGGGCGTGCTCGCCGGCGGGGTGGTAGACATGCTCGCCGATCGCGCGGGACATCAGCTGCACGCGCGCGGTGCGCGGGAAACGCTGCGCGCGATACGCATCGAGCGCCGTCGCCTGGTCATGGTGGCTGGCCAGCATGTGCGACAGGCACACCGCGTCCTCCATCGCCTGGCAGGCGCCCTGCGCGAAATATTGCAGCATCGGATGCGCGGCGTCGCCGAGCAGCACCACGCGGCCGTCGATCCAGCGCTCGGTCGGGTCGCGGTCGCACAGCACCCAGAGCTTCCAGTTGGTGCCGTGGCGGATGATGTTCTGCGCCCGCTCGTGGACGTGGGTAAATCCCTTCATCACCTCGTCCTCGGAGACCGGCTTGCCGGCGACCGGCTCCGGCGCATCGTTGTGATAGGTGACGACGAGGTTGAACACCTTCCAGCCCGACAGCGGGTAATGCACGATGTGGCATTTCGGCCCGGCCCACAGCGTGGCCGCATTCCAGCGCAGATCTTCCGGCATCTGCTCGGTCGGGATCACGGAGCGATAGGTGGTGTGGCCGGAGACGCGCGGCGCGCCGTCCGCCGTCACCTGCTTGCGGATGTTCGACCACAACCCGTCGGCGCCGATCAGCAGGCGTCCGGTGATGCGCTCGCCACTGGCGAGCCTTGCGGTCACCGATAAGCCATCCTGCTCGTAGCCGACAACTTCGCTGGATACGCGCAGCTCGATCAATTCATGGTTCTGGCAGGCGCGCAGGAACACGCCGTGCAAATCGCCGCGATGCACGACAGCATAGGGATTGCCGAACCGCGCCCGAAAACTATCGCCGAGATCGATATGGGTGATCTCATCGGCGGTCAGCGCATCCATCAGCCGCAGCTGGTCGATATAAACAGCCATGTTGCGCGCGGCTTCGCCGACGCCGAGATAGTCGAAGGCGTGGAACGCGTTCGGCCCAAGCTGGATGCCGGCGCCGATCTCGCCGAGCGCTGCGGCCTTCTCCAGCAGGATTGAGCGAATGCCCTTCTGCGCGAGGCCGAGCGCGACGGCGAGACCGCCGATGCCGCCGCCTGCGATCAGGACCGGCTTGCCCTCCGCCATCAGCCCGACCTCCCGAGATGTTCCAGCGCGTCCTCGGCGCGCAGCGGCACCCGGGACGCCTCGTTGTTGAGGTCGACCAGTTGGGTCAAGAGCGAGAGAAGCGTCTTGCGGTCGGCCGGCTTCAGCGGCTGCAGCATGCGCGCCTGCGCCTTGTCGACCGAGGGCATGATGTCGCTCAGCACTGCGGCACCGGCCTTGGTGAGGTAGAGCAGCTTGACGCGCTTGTCCTCGGGCGCGGGCTTGCGCACGACGAATTCCTTGACCTCGAGCCGCTCGATCACATTGCCGAGCGTGGAGCGGTCGAACGCGATCACGGCGGAGAGCCTTGTGGCGTCGATGCCGGGGTGGGTCGAGATCGCGACCAGCGCGGCATATTGAACCGGCGTCAGGTCGAACGCCTTGCACTCCTCGATGAACAGCGCGACCGCGATCTGCTGCATGCGGCGGAACAGATAGCCGGGCGCGGTGTAGACCGCGTCCATGGTGACGGGCGTTGGCTTGCTATTCGGCATCGGGTTGCCTGTCCGGGGCGGCGTCGGCGAACGCCTTGACTTGTTTTGCCGCCGCTTCGGCCTTGAGCAGGCGCGGATAGGCCGACACGTCGACGCCGAAGCGCCGCGCATTGGCGAGCTGCGGCACCAGGCAGAGATCGGCAAGCGTCGGCGCATCGCCGAAGCAGAACGGCCCGGCCTCCTCGGCGATCAGGGTTTCGCAGGCCGAAAGGCCTTCGCGGTTGGCCCAGGCCGCCCACGCCGTCACCTGTTCCTCGGGCAGGCCGAGCTTGCGCAGCCGCGCCAGCACCTTCAAATTCTGCACCGGATGGGTGTCGCAGGCGATCGCCTGTGCAAAGGCCCGCACTTTTGCGCGCCGCAACGGATCCTTCGGCAACAGCGGCGGATTGGGGTTGGTCTCGTCGAGCCATTCGATGATCGCGAGCGACTGGGTGAGGATCGCGCCGGCGTCGCTCTCCAGGGTCGGCACCAGCCCCTGCGGATTGATCGCGAGATAGGCCGGCGCGCATTGCTCGCCCTTGCGCAGATGATGCGGCAGATGCTCGGGCGTCAGCCCCTTCAGATTGAGGGCGATCCGGACCCGGTAGGACGCGCTGCTCCGGAAATAGCCATGCAGCTTCATCGGAATCTCCCTTGCAATTTTCTGGTTGTTCCCGCGAAGCGGCATCCGCTTCGCCCGAAAACACGATGGCTTGGTTGATTGACGCTAGCCATATAGTGAGTATACTGTCAATTAATTCAACCGACAAGAATGATGATGGGAGGCTTGCCATGGAAGCCGTGCAGAAGACCCCCGAGCGCGAGGCGTTCTACAAGAAGATCGACGGCCAGAACCTGTCGGCGCTGTGGAACGTGATGAACGATCTGATCACGCCGGAGCCGAAGAGCGCCTGCCGTCCTCACTTGTGGAAGTTCGACCAGATCCGTGACTACATGAATGAGGCCGGTAGGCTGATCACGGCCAAGGAAGCCGAGCGCCGCGTGCTGGTGCTGGAAAATCCCGGCCTTCGCGGCCAGTCCAAGATCACGACCTCGCTGTTCGCCGGCGTGCAGATGGTGGTGCCGGGCGACATCGCGCCGGCCCATCGCCACGCCCAGTCCGCGCTGCGCTTCGTGCTCGAAGGCAAGGGCGCATTCACTGCCGTTGACGGCGAGCGCACCGCGATGTCGCCGGGCGATTTCGTCATCACGCCGTCGATGACCTGGCACGACCATTCCAACGAAACCAACGAGCCGATGTTCTGGCTCGACGGGCTCGACATCCCGATGGTGCAGTTCTTCGACTGCTCGTTTGCGGAAGGCGCCAAGGAAGATCAGCAGTCGATCTCCAAGCCATCAGGCGCGAGCTTCGCGCGCTACGGCCACAATCTGCTGCCTGTTGACCAGAAGCGGACCTCGAAGACTTCGCCGATCTTCAACTACCCCTATGAATACACCCGCGAGGCGCTGGAGAAGGCCAGGGCCAGCGACGAGTGGGACGCCTGCCACGGCCTCAAGCTGAAATTCTCCAATCCCGAGACCGGCGATTTCGCGATGCCGACAATCGGCACCTTCATCCAGCTTCTGCCGAAGGGTTTCACGACCGCGCGCTACCGGTCGACCGACGCCACCGTGTTCGCCGCGATCGAAGGCAAGGGCCGCACCCGCGTCGGCGATCAGACCTTCGAATGGGGCCCGCGCGATTTGTTCGTGGTGCCGAGCTGGCACTGGGTTACCCACGAGGCCGACACCGACTCGGTGCTGTTCTCGTTCTCCGACCGCCCGGTGCAGCAGAAGCTCGATTTGTTCCGCGAGGACAGGGGGAACGCGTAACGACCAGCGAAGCATCGGCTCCTTCCATCGTCATTGCGAGCGAAGCGAAGCAATCCATCGCTCGGCATAACGGATAGATGGATTGCTTCGTCGCGTCGCTCCTCGCAATGACGGTGGAGGCCCTCACCGCCAGTGCAGCAACCGCGTTTCGAGCAGGTTGATCAGTCTGCCGACCGCAAGCCCGAACAGCGACAGGATCACGACGCCGGCGAGCAGCTGATCCGTCTGCATCAGATTGCCGGCCTGCAACACGAAGGCGCCGATGCCGTATTGCGCGCCGATCATCTCGGCGCTGACGACCAGCAGCAGTGCAACCGATGAAGTGATGCGGAAGCCGGCGAGGATCGAGGGCAGCGCGCCCGGCCAGATCACGCGGCGCACGATGGCGTGGAACGGCACGTTGAAGCTCTGCGCCATCCGGATCAAATTGCGCGGCACCGCATCGACGCCGCTATAGACCGAGATCGCGGTCGAGAAGAACACCCCGAGCGCAATGGTCGCGATCTTCGGCTCCTCGCCGATCCCGAGCCACAGGATCAAGAGCGGCAGCAGCGCGATCTTCGGAATCGGGAACAGCGCCGAGATGAAGGTGATGCCGACGCCGCGCGCCATGGTCGACAGCCCGATCGAAAAGCCGACGATGACGCCGGCCGCCGTGCCGATGATCCACCCCGTCCCGATCCGCATGATCGACCACGAGAGGTGCTGCCACAGCGCCCCCGACACCGCGAGCTTATAGATCGCAACCGCGATCGCCGATGGCGCCGGCAGGAACAGCGGATTGACCCACCCTGCGCTGCCGGCAAGCTGCCAGACCGCGATGACGAGTGCGAGCGCGATCCAGCCGGAATAACGGCTGCCACGAGGCGTGAAGCCGGCGCCGCGAAACGCGACCGGCCGCGTTGCTTCCACCGATTGACTTTTCGTCTCCTGCGATGCGCGGTCAAGCATGCTGGACCTCGCGCTCGGCATCGATCGCTTCTTTCCGGATCAGCGACCACAACTCGCCCTGCAGCGCGGCCATGGGCGCGCGTGCGTCCGCCGTGCCGCGCTCGGCGCGCGTCATCGGGATGGTCACAATCTCCCGGATGCGGCCGGGGCGGCGCGACAGCACCACGACGCGGTCGGCGAGCCGCACCGCTTCCTCGAGGTTATGCGTGACATAGACCGCCCCCATCGTGCCGTCGGCGAGCAGGCCGACGAAATCCTCCATCAGCAGCTCGCGGGTCTGCGAATCCAGCGCCGACAGCGGCTCGTCCATCAACAGGATCGCGGGACGAACCGCGAGCGCACGCGCGATGCCGACGCGCTGGCGCATGCCGCCGGACAATTGCTTCGGATAGGCGGCGCGAAAATCCGACAAACCGGTACGGCGCAGCGCATCGTCGATCACGGCGCGGCGCTCGCCGGCGCTCAAGGCAGTGTGCAGCAGCGGAAACGCGACGTTCTCCTCAACCGTATTCCACGGCAGCAGGGCAAAGTCCTGGAAAACGAAGGTCAGCGGATTGAGGCTGCCGGCCGGCGGCGCGCCGCGCAATTCGGCGGCGCCCTGGCTCGGCCGCAGCAGGCCGCCGAGGATCGACAGCAGCGTGCTCTTGCCACAGCCGGACGGACCGACGATCGCGACGATCTCGCCGGCCGAGACCTGGAAGGAGACATCGTCGAGCACGTCGAGCGCGCCGAAGCGATGGCTGATATGGTCGGCGATCAGGTCCATGTTACCGGCTCACTCCTTGACCCGTCATCCTGAGCAGCGCGCACTTGCGCGCGTCTCGAAGGATGCACGTCCGGGCCGTCGACCCTTCGAGACGCCGCTTCGCGGCTCCTCAGGGTGACGGGGATACAGTGGCGCGCGCGGCCCATCATCAATCCGCCTTCACGTAATCCTTGGCGATGATCGCGTTCGCGTCAAAGCCCTTGTCGACGAACCCCTGCCCTTGCAGCCATTTGATCTGGTTGTCGACGTTCTTGACGTCGAGCTTGCCGTCGGGATCGATATAGGCGCAGTTGCCGACCACCTGCTCGACCGGCAGATTGGTGTACTTGGCGATGATCTCGAGCAGCGGCTTTGTCTTGTCGTTGATCGGCGCCACGCCGTCCTTGATCGCAGTCAGGATCACGTCGTGATATTCGTGGTCGGCGCGGGTGAGCGCGGTGAGCAGCTTCGTTACCAGCTGTGCATTGGTCAGCGTCTTCGGCGAAGCGAAGATGGCGCCCAACTGCCACGGCGTCTCGTCGCCGACCCAGCCGAGGAGCTTCGCGCCGTTGGCATCGATCAGCGTTCGCGCGGTCGAGACCGGCAGCAGCGCCGCGTCGACGGTTTCGCCCTTCAGCGCCGCGACCGCATTCGACAGCGATTGCAGCGGCACGATCTTCACCTCGGACAGTTTGAAGCCGTATTTGTCGGCGAGCAGGCCGAGCGAGTAATGGAAGCTGGAGCCGACCTGGGTCACCGCCACGCGCTTGCCGGCCAGATCCTTCGGCGTCTTGAGGCCGGCCGCATAGGCATTGTTGCTGGCGAAATAGCCGATCAGGGGATAGCCGGCCTTTTCGCGGCTCATGCCGCCGATCACCTTCAGCGTGCCCTTGCCGGCGAGATTGTAGAGACCTGCGGTGACGGCGGTGACGCCGAAATCGACATCGCCTGAGGCGGTCGCGACCGCGATCGGCTGCGCCGCGTCGAAGAACTTCAGCTCGACATCGAGGCCGGCATCGCGGAAATAGCCCTTGTCCTGCGCGATGAACACCGGCGCCGAGGACGACAGCCGCAAGACACCGATCTTCGCTTTCAGGAGATCATCGGCCCGCGCGATGCCGCTCGCGGCCCACACCAGGAGACCCGCGAGTGCGAGCCGCGCCCAACCCTTCATTGCCGTCTCCACTCATAATCCCTCGGGCACCGCCTGATCGCGGCCGATGAACGCGCCCTGTTTGCCGAGCTGTTGTTGCAACTTTTCGACGGAAATGTCGCGCGGAATCGTATTGCCCGACAGCGCCAGCGCCGCCGCGGTTCCCGCCGCCTCGCCCATCACGAAACAGGCACCGGAGACGCGCGCCGCCGATTGCCCCTCATGGGTCATCGACGCGCAGCGGCCGGCGACAAGCAGGTTATCGACGCCGTCAGGCACCAGCATGCGGTACGGCAACTCGTTGTAGCCGCGGCTCTCCGGGATCGGCGGAAACTCGAAAGTCACGTCGCCCGGCACATGCTTTTCCATCGGCCAGCCATTGACGCCGATCGAGTCGGCGAACGAGGCGCAGCCCAGCACGTCCTCACCTGACAGCATGTAGCCGCCGATCACGCGCCGCGTCTCGCGGATGCCGAGCTGCGGCGGCAGATCGACGATGTAGGAATTCTCGAAGCCCGGCACCGTGCGCAGGAACTTGAAGGCCTCGACCGCCTGGCGACGGCCCTCGATCTCGCCGCGCGTCATGTCATCGGGATCGATCCCGGAAATGGCGCCGCCGTCGCTCCGCGTCACCTGGGTGAAATTTACCCGCCATTCGATCTGCGATTTCTGCGGCCGCACGATCGCGGATTTGCGCGGGAATTGATGGGTGCCGGCAGCCTCCGCCTCCGCCATCAGCGCCGGGATGGTCCGCCAGGCATCGCCGGCTTTCGCCGGATCGATGCCGTTGAGGCGGAACATCATCGAGGGGTAGAGCATGCCGCCCTTGTTGTCGCCGACCTCATAGGGCGCGCCCGCCCATACCGCGAGGTCGCCGTCACCGGAGCAATCGATGAAGATGCTGGCCACGACCGCCTGCCGGCCGGCCTTGGTCTCCACCATCAGCGCGCGGATGTGCGCGCCGTCCATCACGACACCGGCGCCAAGCGCATGGAACAGGACGTCGACCTTGTGATGCGCCAGCAGATCGTCCGCCGCGATCTTGTAAGCTGCGGTGTCGTAGGCCTGCGCGAGGATCTTGCCGAGGATCAGATGCGGCGCGTTCAGCCCGCCGAGCCGGTCGATCCGCGCCAAGAGGTCGGAGGCGATGCCCTGCACCACGCGGTGCATCTCGCCGTAAATGTTGGCGTGGAGGCCGCAGAAATTGGTCACGCCCGCGGCGGTGCCCATGCCTCCGAGAAAGCCGTAGCGCTCGATCAGCAGCGTCCGCCGCCCGGCGCGCGCCGCGCCGACGGCTGCCGCGATGCCGGCTGGACCGCCGCCGAGCACCACGACGTCATATTCGCCATAAAGGGGGACCTGCCGCGCAGGCTCTTCGATCGTGCTCATCAGCATCATTTCCGCCCTGAACAAAGTTGATTGGGCCAACTATGAATTGATGCGGATTGCAGTACAATCTACCAAATTATGTAATCAGCTTTCGCGAATCGAGAAAAGTTACAGGGAGAGCAGATGGATACGCTGGTCAACCTCGAAGCCTTCCTCGCCACCGCCGACGCCGGAGGCTTCTCCGCCGCGGCGCGCAAGCTAAATGTCGCGACATCGGTCGTCGCCAAGCGCGTCACCCAGCTCGAGGAGCGGATCGGCACCGCGCTGTTCCACCGCTCGACCCGCCAGCTGCGGCTGACCGAGGCCGGGCAGCGATACGTCCATCGCGCCCGCGGCGTGGTCGCCGATGTCGGCGATCTCTTGTCGCGGATGGGCGAGAAGCAGCGCGATCTCACCGATCACCTGCGCGTCAAAGCGCCGACTTCGCTGACGGTGGCGCGGCTCGCCGATGCCTTCACGATCTTCCAGAAGCAGAACAGAAGCGTGAAGCTCGAGATCGTGATGATCGACCGCCCGGTCGATCCGGTGACCGAGGGTTTTGACATCGCGATCGGCGCCTTTCCGCATTCGTTCGGTGGTGTCGTCGACGAGCCGCTGTGCCGGCTGCCGCGGCTGTTGTGCGCGTCGCCGGCGTATCTGAAGAAGCACGGCACGCCGAAGCGTCCACGGGACCTGGTCGATCATCGCTGCCTCAGCTTCCTGCCGACCGGCCCGGAATGGCCGTTCGAAGGGCCGCGCGGCCGCATCAATGTCCAGGTCCGCCCGATTCTCTCGTCGAACGAGGGCCGCGTGCTGACCCAGAGCGCGATCGCCAGCAACGGCATCGCGCTGCTGTCGCACTATCTGGTCGCGGACGCGCTGCGCGACGGCGCATTGTTGCCGATCCTCGCCGAGTTTCCGATCCCGGAACTGTGGGTGAAGGCTGCCGTTCCCGAGCGCCGCATCAATGCCGCCGCGGTGCAGGCGCTGCTGAAGACATTGAAGAAGTCGCTGTCGCAATCGCTGTGATGCGACGGCGGTCTTGCCCCTCACAGGCGGACCTGAGACAACAGCACGAAAGGATCGCCCGCTTGAAACTCCTGATCTCAGTGTCGCTCGGTCTCATCATCGTCGCGACGCCCGCGACGGCGGTCGAGACCTGTCGGTTCATCGAGGCCAAGGCGGAGCGCGAGGCCTGCTACCATCGCCAGGAGCAGGAGCTGGCGGCCAAGCGCAAGCCCGAGCCACCGATCACGCAGTCGAGCGAATCGAAGACGTTCGATCAGTTGCAGCAGATGCGCCGCGACGACGAGGAGGTCTATCGCAGCATGCGCGGCATCTGCCGCGGCTGTTGAGCTGAGCGGCGAGGCTTACGCCTTGCCGCCGCCCCACCTACCCGCGCGCTTCTCGGCAAAGGACGCCAGCCCTTCGGCGGCCTCGGCGGTCTGCCGCTTGGCCGAATGCAGATGGACGAGGCGCTTGTAGGCCACATCGTCCACCGCCATGCCGCCGAACGAGCTCTCCATCGCGAGCTTCTTGGTCTCGGCCATCGCATCCGGGGCGTTGCCGAGCAACTGCTCCACGACCTTGGCGCCGGCGCTTTCGAGATCGGCCAGCGGCACCACCTCGTGGACGAGGCCGATGCGCCGCGCATCCTCGGCGCCGAACCGTTCGCCGGTCAGCGCGTAGCGGCGAACCTGGCGGACGCCGATGGCGTCGCAAAGCTGCGGGATGATGATCGCAGCGGTCAGGCCCCAGCGCACCTCGGTGATCGAGAACAGCGCGTTGTCGGCCGCGATCACGATATCGCAGGCCGCGATCACGCCGGTGCCGCCGCCGAAGCAGCCGCCCTGCACCAGCGCCACGGTCGGCACCGGCAGCGTGTTGAGGCGCTGCACCGCCTCGAATGTGGCGCGCGACGCCGCCTCGTTCTCCTCAGATGATTTCGGTCGCACGCCGTTGATCCATTTCAGGTCGGCGCCGGCCTGGAAATGCTTGCCGTTGCCGTTCAGCACGACGACGCGCACCGGCTTGGCCGAGAGATCGTCGATCGCCGCCAGCACGCCCGCGATCAGCGCGCCGTCGTAGGCGTTGTTGACCTCGGGCCGGTTCAGCGTGACGGTGGCGACCCCGCGCGCATCGAGGCTCCACAGGACTGGACTGGCCGACATGAACGTTCTCCCTCGTTCGGCATTGCTCTTGCGGCCACTATGGCGAGCAGAGATGACTTGATCCATCACTTTCGAGGGCGCACGGTCGCGCCGCATGCATGGCGGGTTGCGTAATGCCCCACGCTTGTGGAAACTGACGCGGCAGCTTGCAAGGAATTGTTCCACTGATGCGTATTTGCATTTTCGGCGCGGGCGCCGTCGGCAGCCACTTTGCGGTCCGGCTGGCACACGCCGGCCACGATGTGTCCTGCGTGATGCGCGGGCCGCATCTCGACGCGGTCAAATCCAACGGGCTGACGCTGAAGGTCGGCGACAGCAGCGTCACCGCGCAGGTGAAGGCGTCGGCCGATCCTGCCGAGCTCGGGCCGCAGGACGTCGTCATCAGCACGCTGAAGGCGACCGGCCTCGCCGCGCTCGCAACCGGACTTCCGCCACTGCTTGGACGCGACACGATGGTCGTGTTCGCGCAGAACGGCATTCCCTGGTGGTACGATCTCGGCCTGCCGCCGCAGCATCCCGCCATTCCTGATCTCGGCTTCCTCGATCCCGGCGGGCCCCTGCGCGCCGCGATCCCGAAGGAGCGGATCATCGGCGGCGTGATCTTCTCCTCCAACGAGGTGATCGCGCCGGGCGTTGCCGCGAACCTGTCGCCGGACCGCAACCGCCTCCTGATCGGCGAATGCGACGATCGGCAGAGCGAGCGCATCGTCGCGCTTCGCGCGGCGCTGAACGACGCCGCGATCGAATCGCCCGAGGTCAAGGAGATCCGCGAGACGATCTGGTCGAAGCTCTTGACCAACATGTCGATGTCGGTGCTCTGCCTGCTGACGGGACTGACCGCGCGCGGCGTCCGCGACGATCCCGACATGCAGGACGTGATCCCGCGCCTGCTCGAGGAGGCCAACGCGGTGGCGACGCATTACATTGCCGAGGTCAGGCGCGTCACCCGCTCGGGGCCGGCGCCGGACCACAAGCCGTCGATCCTGCAGGATTACGAGCTCGGCCGTGCCATGGAGATCGATGTGCTGGTGCGGGCACCAGCGGCGTTTGCCCGCACCGCCGGGATTCCGACCCCGATGCTCGACCTGATGGCCGCGCTCGCGATCCAGAAGGCGCGTGACAAGGGGCTGTATCAGGGCTGACAATCCGGACAAGGCGATAACAAGCAGGGACATCGAACCATGCACGTGAAGGACAAGGTCTGCGTCGTGACCGGCGGCGCCAGCGGGATCGGCGAAGCAGTGGCGCGGGCCTATGCGGACGCCGGCGCGCGCGGCGTCGTGGTCGCCGATCTCAAGACATCGCGCGACCGGCTCGCCAGCGTCGCCGGCGACATTGACGGGCTCGCGGTCACCGCCGATGTCGGGCTCGAGGAGGACGTCAAGGCGCTGATCGCGGCGGCCGAGGACAAGTACGGCCCGGTCGACGTGTTCTTCTCCAATGCCGGGCTGTCGCGCAAGGGCCAGGAAACCGCGTCCGATGCCGACTGGGACGTGAGCTGGCGCGTGCATGTGATGAGCCACGTGTTCGCCGCGCGTGCGCTGGTGCCCGGCATGCTGGCGCGTGGCTCCGGCTATCTGCTCAATACGGCGTCCGCGGCGGGACTGTTGGCCTCGCTGAACTCGATGCCTTACGGCGTGACCAAGAACGCCGCAGTCGCGCTCGCCGAACATCTCGCCATCCAGTATGGCGATCGCGGCATCCGCGTTTCCGTGCTCTGCCCGCAATCGGTGCAGACCGGGATGACGACGCCGGGCCCGAGTGCCGCGCGCGTCGACGGCGTGCTGCAGCCCGGTGAAGTGGCACGGATGGTGATCGAGGCGATGGCCGAGGAGCGCTTCCTGATCCTCTCGCATCCCCAGGTGCAGGAATACATGCAGCGCAAGGCCACCAACCGCGAGCGCTGGCTGGCCGGCATGCGCCGCCTGCGCGACCGGATCTATGGCGGCGCGACGTCAAGCTGACGCGTAGCCCGGATGGAGCGGAGCGCAATCCGGAACGGTGTCACAGACGGAAGGACCGATCCCGGATTTCGCTTCGCTCCATCCGGGCTACGAATCCCATGAATGCTTCGTGACCCAGGCCGCGAATGCGTCCAGCACCTCGGCCATCACCTCGCCATCGTTGCGGCCGGAGCGCTTCAGGACGTGGAAGGAATGGTCGGCCTCCTGCACCAGATGCAGCGTTGCCCGCGCACCCAGCCCCTTCACCACGGGCTCGAGCAGATCGAGCTCGGCCAGCGCGTCACGCGTGCCTTGCAGGAACAGCAAGGGGATCTTGATCCCGGTGAGATGTTTGGCCCGCTCGCTCGACGGCTTGCCGGCGGGATGCAGGGGAAAACCGAGGAACACCAGCCCGCGCACACCGGCCAGCGGTGCTTTGGCCTGCGCCTGCGAGGTCATGCGCCCGCCGAACGACTTGCCGCCGGCGAACAGCGGCAGTTCGCCGCAACGCCGCGCGGCCTCCGCCACCGCGGCGCGCACCGTCGCCTGCGCGACGGCGGGCGGATCGGGCCGCTTGCTGCCTTTCTCCATGTAGGGAAACTGATAGCGCAAGGTCGCGATGCCGCGCTCGGCAAGGCCGACCGCAATCGTCTCCATCGAGGCATGGGTCATGCCGGCGCCGGCACCATGCGCGAACACATAGGCGCTACGCGCCTGCGCCGGGCGCAGCAGCAGCGCGGACACCGTGTTGTCGTCCGAGACCGTGATCGTGAGCGGCTTTGCGCCTGATGCGTTCAAGACGACATCTCGAGGAGTTGTTGCTCCGTCATTTCTAGCCGCAGGAAGCCATGCGCGCAAATGCCGCCGCGCCGCTTGCGCTGCAAATGAACTGGCTCACAGCCGATCGACATTTCCTTTGCAACATTTCCGTTGTTTGACCGAGAGCCGCCACTGTAGGATGGTGCGCGGCACATCACACGCTTAACGCGAACCTGTTTCGGCGATTTTTAATATCTCATCAATATGACGCGCGGGTACCGCGAATTGGGGGACGGGGCATGCCTCGCAAGACGATCTTCTTCATCGGGCTGCTGATTGTCGCCGGCGTCCTCTACCTCAAGGACGATATCGAAACTGTCGTGAGCGGCTTCCGCGTCGAGGTCGTCGACTACCAGCCGCCGGCAAAGACGGTGTGGCTGGATCAGAATGTCAGCGCCGAACGGCTGCGCTGGTTCTATCACGCCGACCAGGGCACGCGGACGTTCGGCATTCCGCTTGAGTGGTTCATGGCGCTGGAGCAGCCGACGGTCTGGCCGCTGCTCACTGCGGCACCGCGGCTCAGCGAGGCGAATTATCTCGGCCGCTTCGGTTTTATTCCCGACACCGTGATTCCGGGTAGCCCCGATGCACTGCCGATCGGCTTTGCGCGAGGTGGCCCGATGGCGGATGCCAACGGCGCGCCGTGGCGCAACCCGCACAGCAAGGCCGACATGAACGGGGTCGGGTTGACCTGCTCCGCCTGCCACACCGGAAGCTTCAGCTATCGCGGCACCGAGGTCGTGATCGACGGCGGGCCCGCCAACACCAATCTGTTCGAATTCCAGAAGAGCGTCGGCGTCTCGCTGCTGTTGACCCGGTTTTGGCCGGGCCGCTTCGCGCGCTTCGCCGACGAGATCCTCGGCAAGGATGCCAGCCTCGACGAGCGCATGGCGCTGCGCGGCCAGCTCGATCTGGTGCTGAAGCAATATGCCAACATCAACGCATTGGAGACCAAGGTCGCCGCCAACAGCGTCGAGGAAGGCTATGCACGGCTCGACGCGCTGAACCGGATCGGCAACCAGGTGTTTTCGATCGACCTGAACAATCCGAACAACTACGCCTCGCACTCGGCGCCGGTGCATTTCCCGCGGATCTGGAACGCGCCGTGGTTCAGCTGGGTGCAGTATGACGGTTCGATCATGCAGCCGATGGTGCGCAATGCCGGCGAGGCGCTCGGCGTCAGCGCCGAGCTCAATCTGCTCGACGAGTCCAGGGGCCTTTTCAAGTCGAGCGCGCGGATCGATGTCCTGCACGAGATGGAGCGGATGATCGCCGGCGAACCGCCCAGCGAGGACAAGGGCTTTGGCGGCCTGGCGTCGCCGAAATGGCCCGAGGGCATCCTGGGGCAGATCAACATGGATATCGCGACGAAGGGCGGCGAGCTCTACAAGACGCACTGCCAGGGGTGCCACGGCCCCGCGATCGACAGCAAGGCGCTGCCGCCGAGCGAAGCCCTCGCGCTGTTCAAGGACAAGAAGCGCTGGATCAAGAACGACGCCGGCCAGCCGCTGCTCGACGTCGAGATGATTCCGATCAGCCATATCGGCACCGACAGCGCACAGGCCGAGGGCCTCGCGAGCCGTACCGTCGAGACGCCGGCCAATCTGAAGATCAAGGATGGCAGCTTCGGGCCGGCACTCGGCGATCTCGTCGAGAAGACCGTCGACACCTGGTACGACCAGAACAAGATCCCACCCGAGGATCGCAAGCGCATCAACGGCTACCGGCCGAACGATATCCAGGCGCCGCCCGCCTACAAGGTCCGGCCGCTCAACGGCATCTGGGCGACGCCACCTTACCTGCACAATGGATCGGTGCCGACGATCTATGCGCTGCTGTCGCCGGTGAAGGAACGTCCCGCGACCTTCTATCTCGGCAACCGGGAGTATGATCCCAGGGATCTCGGCTATGTCTGGAAGGACAACATCAAGAACGCCTTCATGCTCGACACCGCCAAGCGCGGCAACAGCAATTCCGGACACGAATTCTCGAACGAGAAGCGCCTCGGCGTGATCGGACCGGAGCTGAAGGAAGGCGAGCGCCGCGCTTTGATCGAGTTCATCAAGACGCTTTGAGCTTCGGCCTGCTCCTCATGCCGCCGGGACGCTGAGCGGCACGCTCTGGGCGTGATGGAATAGATCATCGGGATCATATTGCTGCTTCACCGCGACCAAGCGGGCGAGGTTGTCGCCCCAATAGGCTGACGCATAGTCGTCGAGGTCGAGATCGCAATAATTGACATAGGACGCGCCGGGCATGAAGGGGCGCATCGCCGCATAGACTCCAGCGACGTCAGCGAGACGCGCCGCGGTGTCGGCGGATCGGCTCCAGCTCGAAAAATACTGGATACAGTACTGCGTGCCGGCGCGGCGCGGGAATGCGGTGGCGTCGGCGGCAACATCGGCGATCCGACCGCCGTAGGAATCGCACAGCAGCACGATGCCGCCCGGCACGATCGGCGCGAGCGCCGCCATCATGGCTTCGATGCCGTCGGAGGCGAGCGGCGTCAGCACATAGTCCGACTTCGCCTTCATCAGCACCGACTCGTAGGCGAGCGGTCCGGCAAAGTGCTTGACCGCATCGAGGAAGGCGAGCGATTGCACCGATAGCGCCGATGACGGCGGTCGCACCGCCGTCAATCGCCGGAGTTCGCTGCGCAGCTCGCTCTCGCTGCCAACCGACTGGCCGATGCAACGCATCGTGATCAGGCCCTGGCCGGCCGGACCGACCTTCATGATCGAGGTGATGTTCGACGGCGCATTCGGCGCCCAGTCCTGCCAGGCGGCGAACAATTGCGCGGCGTGGGCCTGCGACAGCTTCCAGGAGACACCGAACACCCGCGCCGTTTTCAAGGAAAACACCTCGATCTTGAACTCGGTCGCGATGCCGAAGCTGCCACCGCCGCCGCCGCGGCAAGCCCACCAGAGGTCCGGCCCCGATGTCGCATTGGCCTGCAGCACACGCGCCTGGGCATCGACGACGTTCGCCTGCAGCAGGCCGTCGCAGGTCAGTCCATGCGAGCGCGCGAGCAGGCCGTGGCCGCCGCCGGTGAGATGGCCGGAGATGCCGACGGTTGGGCAACTCCCTGCCTGCAGTGCGAGGCCCTCGGCGGCCAACGCCGAATAGAGCGCGTACAGCGACACGCCGGAGCCTGCCGTGACGAGGTTCGAAGCCTTGTCGACCACAATCTGCTGCAATCCGCGCACGTCGATCGCAACCCCGGACGATTGCGACAGGCCTTCATAGGAATGCCCGCCGCAGCGAACGGCGAAGCTCAATCCGTTACTGCGCACCCAGTCGACCATCACGGCAACCGCGTGCTCGGTCTTGCAGACTGCACGAAGCGCTGGCGCCAATTGCATGCGCTTGCTCGCGGCAGGCAGGTAATCCGCATAGTGCGCGTCCTGCGGCCGGAGGAACTGAACGTCGGTCGCCGGCAGGTTCGGCAATGGCGGCAGCGGTGCCACGGCCTGCGCCGGCGGCGAGGCGATCTCGGCGTCGACGGCCGCAACCGGCGTATCGGAGGGCAAGAACTCGCCGACGCGAAGCGGATGTTCCATGGCGATCCCTCAGACCTCGGGAACTGCCGGGTTGACGATCGGCGCGTGGGCGGGGTTGTGGATATGGATGTCGGGCAGCGGTCTCGCCGGCGCCCTGCCGAACAGCGAGGCGATGTGATCGACGAGGCCCTGGCACACCGTCTTGTCCGGGGCCTCGTTGTTGACGCCGGGCTCGAAGGTGCCGCCGATCACGACGTGGTCGCCGCGCGGGAACAGGTAGCCGTTCTGGCCGTAGAGATATTGCAGCGTCGGCTGCGACCGCAGCAACGCAAGCTGTCCCTTGATCGGCATCATTTTGGTGTCGCTCCACAGCGTCATCGATCCGAGCCCGGTGCAGTTGACGATGATCGGCTGCGGAACGCTGGCGAGGACATCTGAGCGGTTGACGAACTGCTTCGACGCGAAGCTGACGCCGCGCTGGTCGAGGTCGGCCTTCAGCTTGGTGAGCAGGACCGGGGGCTCAATCAGCAGGGTCTGATAGACGAAGCCGGGTTTGGTGTGGCGCGCGAAGGGCAAGCGCTGCAGCGGCTGTCGCGGCGGGATCAGGCCGGGCGCGAGTTGCAGCACGATGTCGAGATTGTGCGCGCGCGTCGCGGTGTAGTTCGGCCGCTCGAACACGCCGAACCCCTGCCCGATCCGATCCTTGAACGCACGATAGGCGCTCTTGATGATGTCGGTGAGCTCGCGCTCCTTGCCGGCGAATTCCACCACCGAAACGGCCCACTGGCCGCCGGCTTTGGCGGAGGTGGTCTCGAGCGGCGCGCGATCGGAAAAGACCGTGACCTTGAGCCCGAGATCGAGCAGCAATGTCGCGGCGGTCAGACCCATCACGCCGGCGCCGAGCACGGCGGCTTCGGTGACCCCACGGCTTGCGGCCAGATGATCGCTGACGATGTCGCGGACCTTTGCGGCGCAGCCAAAGCTCAACGTGATGCCGGCACCGCCATGGCCGTAGTTATGCACGACGAACTTCTGCGAGATGGTTTCGGCATCCAGCCGGTACGATCCGTTGCGATAAGGCCGCACGCCTGCAATGCAGGAGCCGGGCTGATTGGGATCGAAGGCGAAATCTGGCGTCGGCAGGTTGGGCGTGGCCATGGCAAACCTCGCAATCCCTGTGCCGCGAGCGCGGTACATCAATTATCTAAAGTTGCTTCATCGTATCATACATCTCCGATGGACGTGTGACCGGCTTCACAAAGCGTCATCACGGACGCGTCGGCATGCGGCCGGCAGGTCCGTCCTGCAACGGTCAGAACGGATGTTCGTCGGGCGGGATCCGTAACGCCTGCTCTCAACTTTCCTTCAACTTGGGCACCGGCTGCCGGCGTGCCGGGCGGGTCATGGCTTCGAGCTCGAGCAGCTGGTTGAGCTGCTCCTCGGTCAGCAGCTTTTCCTCCAGCACGATGTCGGCAACCGAGCGGTTCTCCTTCAGCGCGCGGCGCGCCACCCGCGATGAGGCTTCATAGCCGAGCGCCGGCGCCAGCGCCGTGATCAGGCCGATCGAGCCCTGCACCAGGCTGCGGCAACGCTCGCGGTCGGCCTCGATGCCGTCGACGCAGCGCTTGGTCAGCGTATCGACCGCCGCCGTCAGCATCCGCAGCGAGCTCAACACGCAATAGCCGATGGTCGGCTCGAAGGCATTGAGCTGGAGCTGGCCGCCTTCGGCGCACATCGTCACCGTGAGATCGTGCCCGATCACGAGGAACGCCACCTGGTTGACCACCTCCGGAATCACCGGATTGACCTTGCCCGGCATGATCGACGAGCCGGCCTGCACCGCAGGCAGCCTGATCTCGCCGATGCCGGTACGTGGCCCCGACGACAGCAGGCGGAGGTCGTTGCAGATCTTCGACACCTTCACCGCGACGCGCTTCAGCACGCCGGAGAACAGCACGAAAGCGCCGAGATCGGAGGTCGCCTCGATCAGGTTCGACGCCAGCACCATCGGCTGGCCCGACAGCCGCGACAATTCCTCGACCGCAAGCGCCGCGTAGCGTGGATCGGCATTGATGCCGGTCCCGATCGCGGTGGCGCCGAGATTGACTTCGCGGAACAGGCTCGAAATCTCGTTCAGCCGGGCGACGTCCTCCTTCACGGTGGCGTGGAAAGCGTCGAACTCCTGGCCGAGCGTCATCGGCACCGCATCCTGCAGCTGGGTGCGGCCCATCTTGAGGACGTCGGCGAACTCTACGGCCTTGCCCTTGAACGCATAGGCAAGGTCATCCAGCGCCCGCACCAGCGGCTGGGTGGCAAAGATCACCGCGAGCCGCAGTGCGGTCGGATAGGCGTCGTTGGTCGACTGCGCCATGTTGACGTCGTCGTTGGGATGCAGCGTGTGATAATCGCCGGGCTTCTTGCCCATCAGCTTGAGCGCGACGTTGGCGATCACCTCGTTGGCGTTCATGTTGGTCGAGGTGCCGGCTCCGCCCTGGATCGCGTCGACGACGAAGGATTCGGCATAGACCTTGTCGGTCGCGACCTGGGTGCAGGCCCGGTCGATCGCGTCGGCCTTTTCCGGCGCGAGATAGCCGAGGCGCTTGTTGGCGCGGGCGGCCGCCTGCTTCACCAGCGCCAGCGCGCGGACGAATTCCGGGAAATGGCCGACCGGCACGCCGGTGATCGGAAAGTTCACCACCGCGCGCTTGGTGTGGATGCCCCACAGCGCATTGGCCGGCACGTCGTCCTCGCCGAGTAGATCGTGCTCGGTGCGGGACTGCGCCTGCTCGATCGGCACGGTGCGGACCGTCGCGATCGCGAGCTCGCTGACGTTGCCGCTGTCGCCGGAGGGGGGTGCGGCGCCTGCAGTGTTGACGGTCTCAACTTTCGATTCGGCCATCGGTCTCTCCGTTACCTCTCGCAGATCTTGTCGTCAGCGACACCGGCCATGATGCGCCCGATGGGCATCGAAAGCCAATGCCCATCGGTGAAGTCTTGCACACCGGCGAACGAAAAGGCGCGTTGAAACGGGATCGGCATGCGCGCCGCAGCCAGAATCGAAGGGTTGCCTTATCCGTCATGATAACAACAACTTATAGCTCCATGCCGCGGCTCGCCCTGCGCGAGATGCGGCTGCTTTCTCTGCCCCGTCATCGCGTGCTAGATCAGCATCGACTGGCGCAAGGGCGCTGCCGACACTGAACGAACCAAGGGCCAAGCCGTGTCCAACAACAACGAAGCGATAGCGATCAAATTCCGCTGCCCGGCGGAGCTCGAAGGCAAGATTCCGCCGCCGGTGCCCGCCTCATTGGGCCTTCCCGGATGGCTCAAATCGATGCCGACGCAGGCTTTCAATGCGATGAGCAATCGCGAGGAGGATACCGTCAAGCGCTGCCCGCCATTCGTCGATGCGATGACATCGGGCTTTCTGATGCCGCTGATCTGCGACCTCAAGATCGAGAATGGCGAGATCACATGGGACAACGACCTTCCGTCCGGCGGCGTTCTCGAATTCCCGCGTTCGCCGATCGGATTCCATGACGAAAGCCAGGTGATCGGCTCGCCGCTGTTCGAACACGATCGCTTCCTCATCAAGTTCATCAATCTATGGACCATCGAGGCGCCGGCGGGCTACTCGCTGTTCTTCACGCATCCGGTCAACCGGTTCGACCTGCCGTTCACCACGCTGACCGGAATGGTCGATTGCGACCTGTTTCACGACAGCTGGATTCATTTCCCGGCGCGCTGGCACGACACCCAATTTCAGCGGCGTCCTGCCCAGGGGCACGCCGGTTGCGCAATGTTTTCCGGTGAAGCGCGAGAACTGGGTTGCGCAGACCGCTCCGATGACGCCGGACGAAACGTCGCGCGCGCAGGAACTGTCCAACCGGATGGCCCGCGAGCCCGGGCTCTATCGCCGCCAGTTCCGGACCTAGCGCGAGCGGCCGCGTTGCGCGCTCCTGCCATCCGACGTCCCTGCGCAAGCAATGCGCAAGCAGGGACGACACTGAGTGTGTGGCGCAGCTTGTGCCCGAACCTTGCCTAGCTCAGAAACTTCGCAACCGCGCTGGGACGGAAGAAGAAGCGGCCATGCGATGACATGACCAGCGCGGATGCCGTGCGGCCGATCATTTGCGGCCGGCCGCGCAACGCAAGTCGCAGATTGGCTTCGCCGGCCGCGCGGTCGCCCATTTCCAGCAGGCAGGCGGAGAAGCTGGTCCGCGCCAGGGGATCATCGGGGCGCTGCGCCAGCACCTGACGGTAGAGATCCGCCGCGGCCGCATATTCGCCGTCGAGCAGCAGCACCCGCGCGAGCGCGGCCAGAATGTCGGGATGCCCCGGCACCGCGGTGCGCAGCTTCTCCAGAATCGTGCGCGCCCGGCCGCGCTCATTGCGATGGGGCAGGATCTGTCCGAGCAAGAGCTGCAACTCGAGGCTCGCGGGCGCGAGAGCAAGCGCGCTCTCGACGACGGTCACCGCCTCGTCGAAGCGGCTGGCCGAGGCCAACTGTCCCGCCAGTTCCTGAAATGCCGGAAGAAACGGCGGCCGCCGCGCGGTGGTTCGCCGCAACACATCGATCGCCTCGCTGCGGCGACCGGCGCCGGCGAGCGCTGCGCCGAGCAGGGTCTCGAGGCCGGCATCCTCGACGCGGCGCGTGGCGCGCTCGAGCGGCGCGATCGCCTCCTCGTTGCGCCGCTGGGCCATCAGCGCCCGTGCCAGGATCGAGGCCGCGCCGACATCGTTCCGGTTTGCCTTCAACACCTCAGCCGCCAGCCGCTCGGCTTCGACGACCTGCCCCATCTGCAACGCCATCATCGCGCGCTGCAGAACCGGGGATGGGCTGGGCCCGCGATGGGAAGGAGGCGGAGGTTTCGGCATGCGGCCCGTCATGAGATGGTTTTCGCAGCCGTTATCACTGCGGCCGACGCAGCGTCCAGCGAAAGTCGCGCCCGGGCGGCACACGCTTGCGACATTGCAGTGCTGCGCCGACCGCAACTCCGCCGGTCATGGAGCCGAATCTCGGAATCAGCCATCGATTGGCGCAAGGAAGCTGCGAACAGGCGGGCTGCCGACCTGCGGAGCGGGCCAGGCGGAAAATGGCGATCCCGGGAAGACTCGAACTTCCGACCTACGGTTTAGGAAACCGTCGCTCTATCCGGCTGAGCTACGGGACCGCACCCCCCGCAAGCCGAAGCATGCGGGCGCCGCCCTCCCATAGCAGAGCTACCGGGTGATCGCCAGCCCACGCCACACTGGGGCGTGCGTTGCGCGAGTTCGGCGCTGCGTGCGCTACGCCACCTGCCGGGCCGGATTCGCGGCGGCACTCGCCGCGCCGGCCCGGCGCGCCGGCAGAAACTCGATCGCTTCGTCCTTCAGCGAGCCGAAACGCAGCGTCATGATATCGAGTGCATAGTTCTGGTACAGCCGCCACGGCCGGCGCGAGCCCTGCTTGGGGAACCTGGCGGCGGCGCGCTGGATATAGCCCGAGGAGAAATCCACCCAGGGCAGCTCGGTCACATCAGGATCGTTCCGCCGCGGCGTGACTTGCGCGTAGCCATTCGCCTTCATGTGATTGAGCATGCGGCAGACATATTCGCAGGTCAGGTCGCATTTCAGCGTCCAGGACGCATTGGTGTAGCCGAAGGCAGCAGCAAGGTTCGGCACGCCCGAATACATCAGCCCCTTGTAGTTCATGGTCTTCGACAGATCGACCGGCGCGCCGTCGACCTTGATCTCGAGCCCGCCGAGCACCTGCAGATCGAGACCGGTCGCGGTCACCACGACGTCGGCGTCGAGCACATTGCCGCTCTTGAGCTTGATGCCGCCCGGCGTGAAGGTCTCGATCTCGTCGGTGACAACGGACGATCGACCGCTGCGCAACGACTGAAAGAGATCGCCGTTCGGCACCAGGCAGAGCCGCTGGTCCCACGGATTGTAGCGCGGCGTGAAATGGGTGGCGACGTCGTAGTCGGGACCGAGCGCGTGGCGCACGCCGCCGAGGATCAGCTTCTTCACGCGCTCCGGATCGCGCTTGCAGAGCCGGTAGAAATACATGCCGAACAGGACGTTCTTCCAGCGGGTGAGGCCGTAGGCGAGCTTTGCCGGCAGCCGCGCCCGCAGCCAGTTGGCGACCTTGTCCTCGTCCGGCCGCGCCACGACATAGGTCGGCGAACGCTGCAGCATCGTGACGTGAGCGGCGGTCTTGGCCATCTCCGGCACCAGCGTCACCGCGGTCGCGCCGCTGCCGACCACCACCACCTTCTTGGCCGTATAGTCGATGTCGTCGGTCCACTTCTGCGGATGGACGACGCGGCCGGCGAAATCGGCGATGCCGGGGAATTCAGGCGTGTAGCCGTGCTCATATTTGTAGTAGCCGCTGCACATGAACAGGAAGTTGCAGGTGAGATGCTCGATCGTCTTCTCCGGCCCGCGCTCGACCTCGACCGTCCATTGCGAGTCGGCCGACGACCAGTCGGCACGCACGACGCGATGGTTGAAGCGGATGTTCTTGTCGATGCCGTACACGCGCGCGGTCTCGCGCACATAGTTCAGGATCGACGGGCCGTCGGCGATCGCCTTCGGCTCGGTCCACGGCCGGAACGAATAGCCGAGCGTGTACATGTCGGAATCGGAGCGGACGCCGGGATAGCGGAACAGGTCCCAGGTCCCGCCGATGCAATCGCGGCCTTCGAGGATGGCGTAGCTGCGGTCCGGACAATTGGTCTTCAGATGATAGCCGGCGCCAATGCCCGACAGCCCGGCACCCACGATCAACACGTCGAAATGAGCAGACATGCCCTGACCCTCCCGCGGCAGAATTGACAATATGTATTGTCAGATAACTTGACATCTGACAATGGCCCGTGTCAATACACTTTCATGGCAAGCAGCCGCAAAGCCCGCCTCTATGGCGGCATGGACGCCGAGGAACGCCGCGCCGAGCGGCGATTGAAGCTGATCGACGCGGCGATCGAGGTCTATGGCGAGGTCGGCTATCGTGGCGCGACCGTGAAGGCGATCTGCGAGGCGGCCGAGCTCACCGAACGCTATTTCTACGAATCCTTTGCCAACAGCGAAGCCTTGCTGATCGCCGCCTACAACCATGTCGTCGGCCACCTCCACGAAGAGATGACGGCAGCTGCGGCGGCGGCCGGCGACGATGCCGAGATGCGGCTGCGGGCCGCGCTGACGCTGTATTTCACCCGATTGAAGGAGCACCCGAAGCCCGCGCGGGTCTTCCTGCTGGAGATTTCCGGCATCAGTCCGGCGGTCGATGCGGTCAAGCTCGACGCCCTGCGCGTCTTCGGCGACATCCTGGTGCCGCCGACATCAGAGCCCAAACAGGGTGAAAAAGCCGGGGCTGCCACGCTGCTCTCGATCGGCATGGTCGGCGCCGTCATCTCGATTGCGCTGCGCTGGGTCTCGAAGCAATATCCGCAAGCCGTTGAGGACGTCGTCGCGATCGCCGCCGGCTTCTGCCGTGTGGCATTGACCGAGGCCGATCGCCGCCGGGGCTTGCATTTGCCGTAGCGGTGGGCTCGCGCCATTCGCCGATTTTCGATCATGTTTCGCCATGGCTTGCGGGCCGAGCCCCTAGCCTGTCGCTGATTTAACTTGCATATCGGGCGCCCTGGGTTGTCTTATGCCCGGTACCGGGCGCAACGAGGGGCAGGCTGTTTCGCCTGTCAAAACAACGCTGTTCGCATCGGCGGAGCTGAACTTTGGTCGACCTGCACAGGCTAGACGATGTGACTGCGCGCCTCGGCGACGTGGTTCTCGATCCAGCGACCTGGCCGTCCTTCATGGACGAGGTCTGCGCGTCGGTCGGCGCGGCCGGGGCTGCGATGCTCCAGAGCGATATTCGCACCGAAGACATTCCGCGCTCGGAATCGATCAGCGACTATTTCACCAAAACCTATTTCCCGCACAATCTTCATCTCACCGACATCCGCGCGGCACGCGGCGTGCCCTTGATGAACGCCGGGGTCAATGTCATCACCGATGCGGACCTTTTCGAGTCCGAAGCCGAGATGATGCGCGATCCGCTTTACGCGACGCTCGGCGCATTCGGGCTGAAATGGTTTGCCGCCATCGGCTTCCGCGCCGGCCCGGCATTATGGGCAATGAGCATCCAGCGCACGCCGAAGGAAGGCATGTTCGAGGCCGACGAGGTCAAGGCACTCTCGCGCGTGTCGGCGCGGCTGACCGAAGCCGCGACACTGTCCACCGTCGTCGGCCGCTCCGCGATTTCGGGCATCACCAGCGCGCTCGACCTGATCCAGGTCGCTGCAATCGCCGTGGGCCGCTTCGGCGCCGTCATCGGCATGAACGGCCATGCGGAAGCCTGCCTCGGCCATGACCTTGCGATCCGCAACAACCGCCTCACCTTGGCCGACCGGCAGGCCAATGCCGATCTGGCCAGGCTGATCGATCTTTTGGCCCACAGTTCGGACCTGCATCCGCTCCCGACAGCGCCGATCGTGGTGCGCAGGATCGACAAGCGGCCGATCGTAATCCAGATGCAGCCGGTGCCTCCCGCCGCGCGCTCGCCGTTTCTCGGCGCGCGCGCGATCCTGTTGATCCGCGATCTTGAAGGCAACGCCGCGTTCGATCAGGCGTTGCTGGCGGCCACGTTCGAGCTGACGCCGGCGCAGGCGCGCCTCGCCACGCGGCTTGCGCGCGGCGATTCGGTCGAGGCGGCCGCGCAGGAAGCCGGCATTGCCCTTGCCACCGCGCGCAATCAGCTCAAGACGATCTTCCAGAAGACCGGCACGCACCGGCAGGCGGAATTGGTGGCGTTGCTGCATCGGGTCAAGTGAACGATTCGAGACGAATTGTTCCAACATCCGGCGCGCCGGCACGGCAGGAATTCTTGAAATATTACAAATGCCTGCAGCGATTATCCGATCAGGCCAGGCGGCCGGTCTGCGACTTAATTGATCAGGGAAAGCGTCCGGTTCCGGGGTGACAAGCGTCACTAAAATGGCGACAATCGGCTTACTCTCTGTCGTTCGGATTTGGTTGCAATGTCCGTGATGCCGTCACGATCATCGACGTTGGCTGTTGCCGTTTTCGTCGCCGCGTCCGCGCTGGCGCCGATGAGCGCGCATGCGCAATGGTGGCGCAGCGCGCCGAAGGATTTTGAGGATTGCGCCGACCTCGCTGAGAAAGCGAAGACCAGGGAAGACAAGACTGCGCAACTTGCCGACTGCAATGCCAAGTTTGCCGGCCGCCGCAAGCCCGGTGGGGGTTACACTTACTACGACTTCATGCAGGACCGCAGCTTCGACATCGCCGGCCCCAATCCGACGCCGGAGGAGCAGAAGAAGATCGACCAGGAGTATACCGGCTATCTCGAAAAGGAGCGCCGCTCCAGCATCGTCGCGGCGTTCAATGCCAAGCAGCTCGAGCGGCAGGAAAAGCGGCAGGAGCGGCCGCCGCAGCTTCAGCAGGCATCACTGCAGAGCGAGCCGGTGCGCAGCGAGCCGGCGAAAGTCCCGGCACCGGTCGTACGCCCGGCCAAACCGCGGGTCGCTGCCGCGCCTCTTCCCAGGGTACGGCCGCAGGCGGCAAATTGCGTGAAGGGTACGTTCTCCTGTGAATGGCCGCGGCTTTCCGAAGGATTGGACGGCCTGAAGAAGCTGTTCACACCGGCGTCATCGCCGCCGACCAAACTCGCGAAGCGAACAGACGTCAGTCGGTAATCACCATCGCCCAGAACCTGCGGTACGGCGACGTCGGATTGTCGACGAAGGCCACGCCGACGCGCTTCGCGCCCGGCATCAAGAGATTCTCGCGATGCCCCGCCGAGTCCTCCCACTGCTTCAGCATCTCGCCGAAAGCGATGAAACCGGCACCGATATTTTCCGCGGCGCGCTGCTTCTTCAGCGGTGCGATGCGGGTGAAGAAGCTGCCGCCCGCAGAGTGGCTGACCGATCCGGTCGCCGACATCGCCTGCGCCTGCTTCAGCGCCATCGCATTCAGCTTCGCGTCGAGCTTCACCGCAGGCATGCCGTTGGCGCGTCGGTAGGCACTGATCGAGCCGGCATAGTCGGCGGCGCTTGCCGTCGCGACAGAGCCAAGCAGAAGGGTGAGTGCAAGAACGAGCGGCTTCATCTCAGATAGTCTCTCCCATGGATCAGCGCGCGTGCCCGCGCTTGTGGCGTCGATGCGCGACCGGTTGATGCGCAGGCGCGGCCGATCGGCTCGCCGCCGCGCGCTGCTCCTGCAATCGCGCATCGTAGCCTGGCGAAGGCACCACGGTCGGCGGCGCCGCGCGAACCGGACCAGCGAGCGCGACAAGCATGAGCAGCATGATGCAGGATCGTTTCATGACGTCACCTCCTCGATTGTTCAATCGCTGTGGCGGAGCCGTCGCGAATCTGTTCCGGCGTCAGCCCCGGCGAGCCCTTGCCGTCGGCTTCCGCCTTCCGGATCAGCGCGATGACGCGGCGCGACAGCGGAGCCTCAAGGCCGCGGCGATCCGCGATCGCGGTGATCACGCCCTGCAGATAGTCGATCTCGGTGCGCCGGCCCCGCTGCAGATCTTCCCACATCGAGGAGCGCGCTTCGGGATCGATCTTCATGGTGCGGCCGAGCAGCATGTCGAACAGCGCGTCCGGCAGCCGCAACAATGTCGGCATCCAATTCGAGGGCAATGGCGTCGGCGACACCGGCACGATCCCTTCGGCGCTAATCGCGGCCAAACCCTCCGCCATCTGGTCGGCGAACAATCGTCGCCAGCCGCGCTGTGCGAGTTGCTGCCGCAGCGGGATGTTGGACAGCGCATTGAGCGCGTTGTTGAGATTGACGATCAGCTTGCCCCACTGCACGCCGTCGATGTTGCCGGTGCTGTTAAACGCGAGGCCCGGCACCGACAGAAGCGCCGCGGTGGCGGCATCATCCTGCGCGATCACGATGTCGCCCGAGGTCGAGCGATGGAAGCGGCCGTCGCCGAGCGCGACCACATTGAACGGCACCATGCCGCCGAGCACCTTGCGGCCCGGCAGGCGGTCGCGCAGCAGCGGCACATTGCCGACGCCGTTCTGCAGGCTGATCACCGCGGCATCGGCAACTGCGTGGCGTGCGATCAATTCGGCGATCTCGCCCGTATCGGCACTCTTCACCGTCACCAGCACGGTATCGACGTCGCGCAGGATCGACGGATCGTCGGACAGAATGAGCCGGTCGGCGGATACCATCCGCTCAGAGCCGTCGAAACTGCTGACCCGCAAGCCGTTCCCTGCGATCTCCTGGATCAACCGCGGCCGCGCCAGCAGCGCGACCCGGCGGCCGGACGCAGCCAGCATGCCGCCGACGAAGCAGCCTATGCTTCCGGCGCCCGCGATGCCGATCGGCCGGTCCGCATTCATCTGGCCAAACGTCCGTTCATCGTGGTTCGATAGCAGAACTGGGGTTGCCTGCCTATTTCCGCGCGCCGCCGCCCGGGGCGGTCCGCCTTGTAACCGTCATGGGCCGAAGCTATGTTTCCCGCTCGGGGCACGGTTGCGGCAGGAGACGATCATGGGTTTACTCGACGTACTCAACGGCATGCAGAACGGCCCCCGCGGTCCAAGCGCGCCAAGCACCCCGTCCGACAGTTCAAGCGGCGGCGGAATGTCGCCGATGACCATGGCTATCCTGGCGCTGCTCGCCTGGAAGGCAGTCAAGCATTTCTCCGGCGGCCAGCCGGGCGCGAGCGCTCCTGAACCGAAGCCAGCGCAGGCGCCACAGCTCCCCGGCAACGTCACCGCGAGCCTGCCCGGCGGCACCGGTGGCGGCGGGCTCGGTGATCTGCTCAAGGGCGGCCTTGGCGGCCTGCTCGCCGGCGGCGCGGCCGGCACCGTGCTCAGCGGCGGCCTCGGCGATCTGCTTAATCAATTGCAGCAGAAGGGCCACGGCGACGCGGCCAATTCCTGGGTCAGCAACGGTCCCAACAAGCAGATCTCGCCCGGGGATCTCGCCAACGCGCTCGGTGCCGACCAGATCGACTCGCTCGCGTCGCAAAGCGGCATGTCGCGCGACCAATTGCTGCAGGGCTTGAGCCAGTATCTGCCCGAAGCGATCAATCATCTGACGCCGGACGGACGGCTGCCGAGCGGCGACGAGCTGAGCGGCAGGCTCTGACAGCATCGATTCCATCTGAGGAGGACGACAGTCATGGGCGGCATCATCTGGGTCATCATCGTCGGCTTTGTCGCGGGGATCATCGCGCGGTTCCTGTCGCCGGGCCCCAATAATCCGAGCGGCTTCATTCTCACCACCGTGCTCGGCATCGCCGGCGCGTTTCTCGCGACCTTCATCGGCCAGGCGATCGGCCATTACGGTCCTGAACAGGGCGCCGGCTTCATCACCGCCACGATCGGCGCGCTGGTGGTGCTGTTCATCTGGAACCGGCTGGTCGCAGCGCGCGTGATCCCCGATATCGGAAACAAGTAAAGTCGCAGCGGCACTGATTGAAAAAAATGCCCGGGCATGGCCCGGGCATTTTCGTTTCTGCAAGCACTGACGACGTGGGTGGCCAGGTCACTGAATGAGATGCATACCGGCGTCCATACGGACGAACTCGCCGGTCATATTGCTCGACGCCGGGCTCGCCAGGAAGCAGACCAGATTGGCGATATCTTCGGCCGTTGACGCGACCTTCAGCGGCACGCGCGCGATCACGGCATCGCGCACCTGCTTGGCGCCATCCTCGCCGCGGCCCTTGGTGAACCAGGGCGTATCGATATAGCCCGGACACACCGTGTTGACGCGGATCAGCGGTGCCAGCGCGCGCGCCAGCGACTGCGTCATGGTGTTGAGCGCGCCCTTGCTCGCGGCATAGGCGACCGACGAGCCGCCGCCGGAAATGCCGGCGATCGAGGAGACGTTGACCACCGCCGCCGGACGGCCGGACGCCTTCGCGCCGGCTTCGAGCAGCGCCCGCGCGGCACGGACCATCTGGAACGGACCGATGGTGTTGACGGCGTAGATGCGCTGGAAATCCTCCGCGGTCAGGCCGTCGAGATCGTGATGCGGCACGTGCTTGGTGGTGCCGGCATTGTTGACGAGAACGTCGAGGCGGCCCCAACCCTGCGCGGCGGCTGCGATCTTCCTGCAGTCCTCATCGCGCGAGACGTCGCCCTGCACCACCAGCACCTCGGCACCCCGCTTGCGGCAGGCGTCCGCGGTCGCCTCGGCTTCCGCCTTGCTGTTGGAATAGTTGATGACGAGGCGCGCGCCCTCTGTGGCGAGAATTTGCGCGGTGGCGGCGCCGAGCCCCGATGCCGATCCCGTCACGATCGCGCACAAACCATCCTTGGACATCTGCATTTTCCTTGTTGTCGTGAGCCAGATGAGCTCCGGCGGCGGCATACCATATCGCGCGGAGCAATATCTGCAAACCGCGCCGGGCTCCTAAGTGTATGCGTGTGGGCCCTTCTGCAAACTGGCCCATTGTGCCTCGTCATGGCCACAGATGATCTTGACGCCGGATGCCTCGATCCTGGCGATCTCGTCCAGCGAGTTCAGGAACTGATCGACATCAAGGCTGTTCCGCGGCGACGTCCGCTGATCGAGATTGGCGCGCACGCTGAGCGAGTCGGACGCCAGCAGGTATTCGCCGCTGTTGTCGAGCTTGACCAGCGCGCCGGTCGTTCCCTTCGAGTGTCCCGGCAACGGGATCAGCGTCAGTTTGCCGTCGCCGAACACGTCCATCTGCCGGTCGAAGATCTCCATCTTCAGCGGATGATCCCAATCCGCCCTGATGTATCCGCGATCGAGCGCGTTATCCGCGTTCGCGGCTTCGACCTCGAGAGCATGGACGAAGATCGTCGCCTTCTTGAAGAAGGCGTTGCAGCCGCAATGATCGGTGTGCAGGTGAGAGCAGATCACGACGTCGATGTCGTCGGGGCCGAGGCCGACCGCCTTCAGGCTCGTCAGCACATGATCGTCGGCCGGCATGATCGGCTGCATGTATTTGGCAAGCGTGCCGAGCCGCCGTTCGGGATCGGTCGCGACATCGGGATGGCATCCGGTGTCGAACAGCACATTGCCCTGCGTGTGCCGCAACAGCACGCAGGACACCGGCAGATCGATCGTCTCGCCGCGCGCGGCATCAGGCAGATAGGTCCGCTTGGACATCCGCAAACGTCCGCCCGACAGCATGTGCATCTTCATCTTGTTACCTCCCATCTCAGCGCCAAGCTAACCATGAGGCGATGGAAACGCATATGCCTTCTGGTCGCGCCGTCTGCAGGCGCCGTCGTAATGACCCGCCGGTCGCAGAGGCGATCGAGTTTCATCTGGCGGACTGAACCGATGTCACCGGCCCATCTGCGCCCGCGCGTGGCATACAAACCGAGGCAGTCGAAAGTTCACAATGCGGAATTCATGCGCCGCGCCCGGCTTCATGCCGTCCGCGCAAGTGGCCCTGCGGGCAGCGCTTGTCACGGCTATGGCTTTTCCGCATCATTGAGCGCAAGACAACATCGCAAGCAGGGCGAGCCGAACGGCGAGCCCCAAGCCAATCAACACGAGGAACGCTGTGGCGGAGAGTGAGAACATCGTCGCCGAGACCGCGGAAAAGATTTTCGCCGATCTCGCGGATGCCCAGACCATCAATCACGACAAGCACGGCGCATGGAAGGCGCCGCTATGGCAGGCGCTGACCGAAGCCGGCCTGCCGCTGTCCTGGGTGCCCGACGATCTCGGCGGTTCCGGCGCCAGCCTCGCGGAAGGTTTCAGCGTCCTCAACGTCGCCGGGCGGCACGCGATCGCCGTTCCGCTGGCCGAAACAATGCTGGCCGGCTGGCTGCTGACGCAGGGCAAGATCGCATCTCCCGAGGGCGAGATGACGGTTGTCCCTGCGAGCCCGAAGGACCGCGTCACGGTTGGCGCCGATGGCTCGCTCTCCGGCCGTGCCCGCGGCGTGCCGTTCGCGAAAGACGCAAAACACTTCGCCGTGCTGGCAAGCGGCAAGGACGGCACCTCGATCGCGCTGGTCGATGCCGCGAAGTGCCGAATCGAATCCGGCATCGGGCTCGGCGGCGATCACAACGACACCGTGACGCTCGACAAGGTGCAGCCGGTCACCGTCAAGCCGGCGCCGAAGAGCTTCGACCAGACCACGCTGATGCTGATGGGCGGTGTGGTGCGATCGCTCCAGATCGCGGGCTCCCTGGAATCGATGCTCGACATCTCCGTGCGCTATTCCAACGAGCGCGTCGCCTTCGAGAAGAAGATCTCCAAATTCCAGGCGGTGCAGCACAATCTCGCCCGGCTCGCCGGCGAGTCCGCCGCGGCGCTGGCCGCCGCGACCTCGGCGGCCGACACCATCGCCAGCGCCACTTCGCTCGACAATGACGCGGTGTTCCTCGAAGCCGCGGCGGCGAAGATCCGCTGCTCGGAAGCGGCCGAGAAAGGCAGCGGCATCGCCCATCAGGTGCATGGCGCGATCGGCTTCACCATCGAGCACATCCTGCATCGTTATTCGCTGCGCGCATTGGCGTGGCGCGACGATTTCGGCTCGGAGAGCTATTGGGCGGTCGAGCTCGGCAAGCTCGTTGCTGACCGTGGCGCCGACGAATTGTGGCCGCTGGTGGCTTCGCGCTGAGATCAGACCAAAGAGATCAGGACTGGACATCATGACTGCAGCCCTTCGTTTCGATCCGATCCGCCTGCCGGAAAAATGCGAGCAGCTCCGCAAGGAAGTGCGTGCCTTCCTTGCCGAGGAAATCGCCGCCGGCACCTTCGATCCCCACGCGCCGAACCGCGAAGACAATGACGCGCCGGAATTCTCCCGCCGCGTCGGCGCCAAGGGCTGGCTCGGCATGACCTGGCCGAAGAAGTATGGCGGCCAGGAGCGCTCCTTCCTCGAGCGCTATGTCGTGACCGAGGAGATGCGGGTGGCGAACGCGCCGACCCGGCGCTTCTTCGTCGCCGACCGCCAGAGCGGGCCGGTGCTTTTGAAATATGCGCCCGAGCACATCAAGATGGACATCCTGCCGCGCATCTGCCGCGGCGAGGTCTGCTTCGCGATCGGCATGAGCGAGCCGAACTCCGGCTCCGACCTGTTCGCGGCGAAGACCCGCGCCACCAAGACCGACGGCGGCTACCTGATCAACGGCACCAAGATCTGGACCTCGTCGGCGCACATCGCCGACTACATGATCGCGATTTTCCGGACGTCACCGCCGACCAAGGAAAACCGCCGCCACGGCCTGACCCAGTTCCTGGTCAAGATGAAGCAGCCGGGCATCCAGGTGAATCCGATCGGCCAGATCACGGGCCAGTTCGAATTCAACGAGGTGGTGTTCACCGATTACTTCGTGCCCGACGATCACGTGCTGGGCGAAGTCGACGGCGCCTGGAAGCAGGCGACCTCCGAACTCGCCTATGAGCGCTCCGGCCCCGAGCGCTTCCTCGAGACCTATTACGTGCTCACCGAGCTGGTGCGGGCCGTCGGCAAGAACCCGGACACCCGCAGCGCCGAAGGCATCGGACGCCTGGTGGCGCAAGTGCACACCATGCGCCGCATGTCGGTGTCGGTCGCCGGCATGCTGCAGGCCGGCAAGGAGCCGGTGGTGGAGGCTTCCATCGTCAAGGACATCGGCACGGTGTGGGAGCAGCAGCTGCCGCATCGCGTGCGCGATCTCGCGGCGTTCGTCGAGGAGACCGCGACCAACCGCGAGACACTGGAAAAGCAGCTCGATTTCGCCATCAAGACCGCGCCCAAGCTGACGATCCAAGGCGGCACCACCGAGGTGCTGCGCGGCATCATCGCCCGCGGCTTGGGCCTACGCTAATTCAACGAGGACAGATCATGACCAAGTATACTGATATCGGCGTCGAGACCCACGGCCATGTCGGCCTGATCGAAATCCGAAAACCCCCGCTGAACTTCTTCGACGTCGCGCTGATCAACCAGATCGCCGACGCGCTGGAAGAGTTCGACAACAATATCGAGATCCGCGCCTCGGTGCTGGCGGCGCAAGGCAAGGCGTTCTGCGCCGGCGCCAATTTCGGCGACCCGGCCCGGCAGGAGCAAGAGGAGCGCGCCAAGAGCGATCCGGCCTCCAACCTGCCGATCAACCATCTCTACGTCCAGGCGGTGCGCATCTTCCGCAACAAGAAGCCGATCGTTGCGGCGATCCACGGCGCCGCGATCGGCGGCGGCCTCGGCCTTGCGGTCTCGGCCGACTTCCGCGTCGCCTGCCCCGAGGCGCGCTTCGCGGCGAACTTCACCAAGCTCGGCTTCCATCCGGGCTTTGGCCTCACCACGACGCTGCCGGAGCTGATCGGCAAGAACAACGCCGAGCTGATGTTCTACACCAGCCGCCGCGTCACCGGCGAAGAGGCCTATCGCTGGGGTCTCGCCAACGTGCTGGTGCCGCAGGACCAGGTGCGCGCCGAGGCGATGAAGCTCGCGCAGGAGATCGCCGAATGCTCACCGCTCGGTCTGGTCTCGACCCGCGCCACCATGCGCGCCGGCCTCGCCGACCGCGTGCTCGCCGCGACCAACCATGAGCTGGAAGAGCAGACCAAGCTGCGCGCGACCGAGGACTTCAAGGAAGGCGTCAAGGCCACCGCCGAACGCCGCGTCGCGAACTTCAAGGGACGATGAGGCGCGAGCGGCTCTATCCACGGGTCGTCCCGGCGTAGGCCAGGACGACCCGAATTACTTCGGCACCACCAGCGCGTCGACGATCGTCACGCCCTGCCCCTCCGGATGCACCAGCACCGGATTGACCTCGATCTCGGCGATCTCGCCTGCATGCTGCGCCGCCAGCACCGAAATCCGCGAGATCAATTGTGCGAGCGCCGCGACATCGGCTTTCGGCGCGCCGCGGAAACCGTGCAGCAGCGGCGCGGCCTTCAGAGTTTCCAGCATGCTGGTCGCCTCGGCCGCGCTCACCGGCGCCGGGCGATAGACCACATCCTTGAACAGCTCGGTGGTGATGCCGCCGAGGCCCACCATCACCATCGGCCCGAAGGTGCTGTCGGTCATGGTGCCGACAATGATCTCGACGCCTTTCTTCGCCATCGGCCCGACCAGCACGCCCTGAATCGCAGCATCCGGTCGCTGCTGCTGCACGCTTTCCAGCATGTCGCGATAGGCCGTAAACGCCGCGCCCTTGGCGGCGATGTTGACGCGGACGCCGCCGACCTCGCTCTTGTGCGCGATCGCCGGCGACTGGATCTTCATGACAAGCGGAAACCCGGTACGCTCGATCGCCGCGTCTAACCCGTCGCGGTCGGTCACCAGCACCTCGTCGGGCAATGCGATCCCGGCGGCGCGGAGCAGCGACTTGCTGTCATGCTCGGAAAGGGTCTTCGCCGCAAGATGCACCGAAAGATCGTGTATCGGCGAAGCAGATGCCGCGATCTCCGGTAAGGGCTTGAAGCTGGCATAATCCGCCAACCGCCGCATTGCGACGGCGACATGGGTCAGCCCCGACAGCACGACGACGCCCGACTTCGCAAGCTCCTGCCGCGCGAAATGCGACGGCAGCGTGTAAGAATAGAACACCACCGGTTTACTCTGCCGTGCGATCAGAGGCTTTAGCTCGGCCTCCTTGAACGGCATCCGCGTCTCGCTCGACAGCGACAGCACGACCAGCGTCGCATCCACTTCATCGGACGCGTCGAACAGCTCGATGCTCTTCTGCAGGCCACCGGACGAGACACCCTGCGCTGTCACGTCGACCGGATTGCCGGCCGCACCGTAGGACGGCATCCATTGCTTAATCTGGCCTTGAATATCGGCCGAGAGTTCCGGCACCTGCAAGCCCTGCATCGACACGGTGTCGGCACCCCAGATGCCGGCGCCGCCGGACACCGTCAGCACCGCGGCGCGATTGCCCTTCGGCAGCGGATTGGTGGTCAGGACCGCAGCAATCGTCACGGCCTCGTCGAGGTCGTTGGAAACGATGAAGCCATATTTGGCGAACACCGCGTCATAGGCCGCCGACCAGCCCGCCATGCTCGCGGTGTGCGAGGCCGCCGCACGCTCGCCGGCGCCGGAGCGGCCCACTTTGGTGACGATGATGGGCTTCCTGAGCTCCGCCGCGCGCTTCGCCGCCGCCAAAAACTTGTCGACGTCGCGGATGCCTTCGATGAACAGCAGGATCACGTCGGTCGATGGATCCTGCACCATGTAGTCGAGGAATTCACCGGCGCCGAGATCGCTCTCATTGCCGGCGCTGACCACGTAACTCAGCGCAACGCCCAGCGCTTTGGCGCGATGATAGATCGCAAAGCCGATGCCGCCGCTCTGCGCGACGATGCCGATCCGCCGCTTGGTCGCAACGAGTGCCGGCGCGTCCGGCTTGACGTCGACGGTCGGGCTGAAGGTCGCAGCGACCTTCTGCACCTGGCTGTAGAACCCTTCGGCATTCGGACCACTGATCCGCATCCCGGTCCGCTTCGCCAGCGCCACGATCGCGTCCTGCATCGCTGCGCTGTCGCCGCCCTCCTCGGCAAAGCCGGACGAGATGATGACCGCGTTCCTGACGCCGGCGGCCGCGCATTGCTCCAGCGCCGGCAGCACCGCACGTGCAGGAATCACGATGACGGCAAGATCGATCGGCGCGCCGATCTCGGCGATCGACTTGAAACATTTCAAGCCGTCGATCTCGTCATAGTTCGGATTGATCGGATAGAGCGCACCGGGATAGCCGTTCTTGCGCAGCATCGCGAGCAGCCGGCCGGGAATCTTCTCATGATCGCGCGAGGCGCCGATCAGCGCGATGCTCTTTGGGGCGAAGAAGGAATCGAGCGGATGCGGCATGGGGCGTTCCTTGTTATTCTTCTTGTAGCCCGGATGGAGCGCAGCGCAATCCGGGGGGCCTATCCGCGGAGAGCGCAGTCCCGGATTTCGCTCCGCTGCATCCGGGCTACGACGATCATGCCGTCAGCTTGAACATCACTCCGCAGAGCAAGAACTCATCGCCATCGACAGCACAGCCCCGAGCTTTCGCGGCGTCCAGCACCTTGGCCTTGCTGGCGACCTTGAAGGTCAAGCCGCTCATGATCTCGCTGTCGCCCTTGACGAAGCGGAAGGTCGCGTTCGGCAGCTTGACCACGGTGCCGTCGGCGGGAATGCCGAGGATCTTGCCCCAATGCGCCGCCAGCCCCTCCGCCTCGGGGCTCTGCATCTCGACCTCGGTCAGCGCCAAAGTCGTGTCCTTGCGGATCGACTTCTGCCAGTCCGGCCCGGCCGGCGGATATGGCCCAAGAATATCATCGCTGCCGTCGGTGTGGTTGAACTCGATGAAGGCGGCGCGGCAGTCGCGCGGGTGCAGTTGCACGCCGTGATAGGGCGCGTGCGTGATCACGTTCGCGGTCCGCACGCCGATCGCATTGGCTTTGGCGCCGCGCGCGTCGGGATCCTCGCAAGCGAAGATCGCCATGTAGCCGCCGCGGCCGGCGGTCTTTTCGATGAAGCGGCCGGCCGCTGTGCCCGGCCCTGGCTGGAACGGCGATACGACTTCCAGCAGGATGGTATCGACCGGCAGCAGCGCGTTCTCGAGGCCATATTTGGCGACGTTGCCGTCGCGGAAACAGACGTCGAGGCCCATGATCGCGGAGATATCCGCGATCACGGGCGCAAGCTGCGGTGCCACCAGGCAGATCTGCCGCAGCCGCATGTACTCGGCCATCATTTACTGTCCCTGGAAGGTGGGCTTGCGCTTCTCGACGAAGGCCTTGGCCGCTTCCTTGTGGTCGGTAGTCTCGCCCGCACGCGTATGGTGGATCGCCTCGCCGTCGAAGCAGGCTTCCAGCGTCATGGTTTCGGCATTGTTGATGTTGCGCTTGATGTAGCCGAGCGCCACCGACGGGCCCTGTGCCAGCGACCGGGCCAGCTCCAGCGTCTCGGCCTCGATTTCGGCATCGGGCACCACCTTGGAGACCATGCCGAGATTGTAGGCTTCCTGCGCCGACAGCACCGGCGACATCATGTAGAGCTCGCGCGCCTTGGCGCTGCCGAGCATCTTGGTCAGGAAATACGTTCCGCCGTAGTCGCCGGAGAAGCCGACCTTGGCAAACGCCGTGGTGATCTTGCAGGAGGCGCTGGCGACGCGGAGATCGCAGGACAGCGCGATCGAAAGGCCGGCGCCGGCCGCCGCACCGTCGAGCTGCGCCACCACGGGCTTCGGCATCGTGTGCAGGATGCGCGAGACCTCCATGCCACGGCGCAGGTTCGCCATTTTGGCCTCGAACGGCAGCGGCGCGCGACCTTCAGCCATCGACTTGACGTCACCGCCGACGCAGAAGGTGCCGCCGGCGCCCCGGATCAGCACGGCACGCACCTCGGTATCGTCCTGCGCCCGCCGCGCCGCCTCGACCAGGCCGCGCGTCATGTCCGGATTGAGCGCGTTGCGCCGATCCGGCCGGTTCATGGTGATGGTGAGCAGGCCCTTGTCGAGGGATTGGAGAACCATCTGATTATCGCTCATGGCATTTTGCCTTTCGTTGTTGTTGGTTGTTACAGCGTCATTTCTTCACGAGCGGGCAGCGCGACTCCGACAGCGGCTGGAACGCCTGGTCACCCGGCACGGTCGCGAGCAGCTTGTAGTCGTCCCAGCGGCCCTTCGACTCCGAGGGCTTCTTGACCTCGAACAGATACATGTCGTGCACCATGCGGCCGTCCTCACGGATCTTGCCGTTCTTGGCGAACATGTCGTTGATCGGGGTCTCCTTCATCACCTTCATGACGGCGGCCGCATCGGTGGTGCCGGCGGCCTTCACCGCCTGCAAGTAATGCAGAACGGAGGAGTAGACGCCGGCCTGGGCCGAGGTCGGCACCCGCTTGGTGCGCTCCATGAAGCGCTTGGTGAAGGCGCGGGTGTCGTCATTGAGGTCCCAGTAGAACGCTTCCGCGAGCAGCAACCCCTGCGCGGTCTCGAGCCCGACGCTGTCGATATCGGTCACGAAGGCCAGGAGCGGCGAGATCTTCTGACCGCCCTTGGTGATGCCGAACTCGGCGCCCTGCTTGATCGCGTTGATGGTGTCGCCGCCGGCATTGGCGAGCCCGATCACCTTGGCCTTGGAGGCCTGCGCCTGCAGCAGGAAGGATGAGAAGTCCGAGGTGTTGATCGGATGCCGCACGCTGCCGAGCACCTTGCCGCCCGACTTCACCACGACATTGCTGGTGTCCTTTTCGAGGTCCTGGCCGAACGCATAGTCCGCGGTCAGGAAGAACCAGGTGTCGAGGCCGGATTTCACCGCGGCAAGGCCGGTCACATTGGCCTGCGCGAAAGTGTCGAACACGTAATGCACGGTATAGGGGCCGCAGGCCTCATTGGAGAGGCGGATCGAACCCGGGCCATTGAACATGATGATCTTGCCGCGCGCCTTGGCGATCTCGCCGGCGGCAAGCGCGGTCGCAGACGCCGCGACGTCGAAAATCATCTCGACGCCCTGGTTGTCGATCATGTCGCGGGCGATGTTGGCGGCAAGGTCGGCCTTGTTGAGGTGATCGCCGACCACGATCTCGACCTTGCGGCCGAGCACCGTGCCGCCGAAATCCTCCACCGCCATCTTGGCGGCAGTTTCGCTGCCCGAACCGGTGATGTCGGCATAGAGGCTCGACATGTCGAGGATGCCGCCGAGCTTCAGCGGGGGTTTGTCCTGCGCCAGCGACGCATTCGCCGAGATCGCAAACACACAGGCCAACACGCCGGCCAAAACCCGTCTCATTCAGATCCTCCCTTGAACGCCGTGCCACATTCCATTGCAGCCGGTCCGTTTCACGCGCGCGGATCATGCCGCATGCCATCTACAGCGGCAAGTCGCGGAGCTGTCACGTGTTTTCCGCTGAACGGAATGGCTGTAATGTGCCAAGATCAACTGATGCAGGTGTTGTCGATGCGGATTCTGCTGACGCCCGCTCGCAGCGCGCTCCTCGCGTGCGCGACGCTGTTTGCATGCGATCAGGGCCATGCCGCCGGATGCAATTTCGAGATTCAGGGCGAGGGTCGCGTCGCCGCAGTGGTCGATGCGCGCAGCCTGCGGCTGGGCGACGGCCGTGAGGTCAAGCTCGCCGGCATCGAGGTGGCGGACCGGGCGAAGGCCGCCGCCGCACTATCGGCGCTGCTGGTCGGCCGTGAGGTGACGCTGCGCGGCCAGGACGACACGCCGGACCGCTATGGCCGGCAGCCGGCCTACGCATTCCTCGATGGCAGCGGGAGGCCCGTGCAAAGCGAGTTGCTGCGCCAGGGCCTCGCGCTGGTGTCGTCCGAGATCGCCGACAAGGACTGCGCGACGGCGCTGATGGCGGCGGAGGCCGAGGCGCGGACCGCCCGGTCGGGAACCTGGGCCGAGAGCACGGTCATAAAAAACGCCGAAAGTCCGGACGATATTTTGGCCGGGATCGGGCGCTTTACGGTGGTCGAGGGCAGGGTTTTGTCCGTGCGTCAAGCCGGGGCGACGACTTACCTGAATTTCGGCCGAAACTGGACTCGGGACTTTGCTCTGACTATTTCAAGGCGCATAGTCCCTGCGTTCGAGGCGGCCGGGCTTGCGCCCAAGTCTCTGGAAAATCGCAGGATTCGTGTCCGAGGCTGGGTGGAAGCACGACGTGGGCCGCGAATCGAGTTGCTCCGGGTGGGGCAGATTGAGCTGCTCGGCGGGAACTAGGGGGCCGACAGGCCACGGCCCGGCCGGCCACGGGACAATTTGTGGGTTTTTGACGTGATTGAACGCGCTGGACGGCGTGAAGATGGAACCGGCCGCCGGCTTTCGGCTGCGCCGGCGCTCGTCTGCGCGGCCCTGACGCTGTCCGCCTGCGGCAATATCGGCCGGTTCGAGCAGCCCACGCCGACCGCCGCGGCGGCACCGGTGAAGCCGAACCGGGTGGTGCAGCAGACGCCCAACAGCGAGCGCGAGCACGAGCGCATTCTGTCGTCCTATGGCGGCGCCTATGACGACCCGAAGCTCGAGGCCCTGATCAGCAAGACCGTCGAGCGGCTGGTCGCCGCCTCCGAGCGGCCCGACCAGGCCTACAAGGTCACGATCCTCAATTCCGGCGCGGTCAACGCCTTCGCGCTGCCGACCGGCCAGCTCTACGTCACCCGCGGCCTGATCGCGCTCGCCAGCGACACCTCCGAGCTCTCCTCGGTGCTGAGCCACGAGATGGCGCATGTGCTGGCCAAGCACGCCGCGATGCGCGAGGACCAGGCGCGCCAGGCGGCGGTGGTGACGCGCGTCGTCACCGACATGAGCACCGACCCCGACCTCACCGCGCTGGCGCTCGCCAAAACCAAGCTGACGATGGCGAGCTTCTCGCGCCAGCAGGAGTTCGAGGCCGACGGCATCGGCGTCGGCATCGCGGCGCGTGCGCATTTCGATCCCTACGGCGCGGCGCGCTTCCTGACCGCGATGGAGCGCAATGCCGCGCTCAAGATCGGCAAGACCGCGCTCGATCCGCGCGCGCAGGATTTCACCTCATCGCATCCGGCAACGCCGGAGCGCATCAACAATGCGCAGACCACCGCGCGGCAATATTCGTCGCCCGAGAACAACGACCGCGACCGCGAGACCTATCTCGCCGCGATCGACAATATCGTCTATGGCGAGGATCCCAGTGAAGGCTTCGTGCGCGGCCGCCGCTTCCTGCATCCCAAGCTCGGCTTCACCTTCACCGCGCCCGACAATTTCACGCTCGACAACACCGCACAGGCAGTGATCGGCGTCCGCGAGGGCGGCAGCCAGGCGATGCGCTTCGACGTGGTGCGGGTGCCGGCCGAGCAGTCGCTCGGCGACTATCTGAATTCCGGCTGGATGGAAGGCGTCGAGAAGTCCTCGACAGAGGATCTCAACATCAACGGCTTTCCGGCCGCCTCCGCCACTGCGCATGGCGACCAGTGGCAGTTCAAGGTCTACGCGCTGCGCTTCGGCAGCGACGTCTACCGCTTCATCTTCGCCGCCAAGCAGAAATCCACCGAGAGCGAGCGCAATGCGCGCGAGACCGTGAATTCATTCCGTCGCCTGACCCTTGACGAGATCCAGGCCGCCCGGCCGCTGCGCATCAAGGTCATCAACGTGCAGCCCGGCGACACCGTGGAATCGCTGTCGCATCGCATGGCCGGCGTCGATCATCCGGCCGAGCGCTTCCGTGTGCTCAACGGCCTCGACGCCCACGCCCAGGTGAAGCCGCGCGACCGCGTCAAGATCGTGGTGGATTGAGGTATCAAGAACGTAGCCTTACTTCGCCTTCTCCTTGAGGAAGGCGATGATGTCGGCGCGGTCCTTCGGATCCTGAACCTCGTAGAACATCTTGGTGCCGGGCACCATCGCGTCCGGACCGGACAGCCATTTGTCGAGATTGGCCTCGGTCCACACGATCTTCGAGTTCTTCAGCGCCGGCGAGTAATTGTAGCCCGCGACCGAGCCGGCAAGGCGCCCGACGACCCCCTTGTGCATCGGGCCGACGTCGTTCTTGTCGATCGAATGGCAATCGCCGCAGCCCTGGTACAGCGTGGCGCCGCGCGCCGGATCGCCCGCCGCCCGTGCGCTGTTCAACGCGAGCAGGATCGCGATGGCCGCCATCGCGGCGATTTTGGCGTGCCGCGGCGCCAGCACGCCTGCGATCGAACGAATGGTCATTCCCGGGGTTTTCCTGTTTGCCATCTCAACAGGAGCAGCCTGCCTGCCGTTCTATTCCCTGAGATTTCGTCGCCGGCCGCAGCGATCGCCGACGTCAGCACCTCTTGTTGAGATTTTTCCCGCCCGCGGGGAATATCCGCGTGATCAAACGATCATTATCCAAGCTGCCACCTCCGCAGCGGCACCGGGTTTTTGGAGCATCCCCAGTGTTTCACAATCAGTTCGGCGCCGTCGCTCGACTTCCCGAACTCGGGTGCGTGCTTGCTGCGTTCACCCTCGCGGCAGCCACCGCCGCGCGCGCGGACGGTTGTCCCAAGCCGAGCGACGAAATTGCGACCGACCGGCCCGACGTCACCAATTCGAGTATCGTCGTGCCGGTCGGAAGCCTCCAAAATGAGAACGGCGTCAACCTGAACGGCCGCGACGTTGGCCGCAGTATCGACGGCAACAACAGCCGCTGGCGGCTCGGCATCGCGCCCTGCCTCGAAGTGCTGGTCGACCTGCCGAGCTATGTCGGCACGCTGAAGTCGCCGGGAGCCTCGGGATTTTCGGACGTCGCGCCTGCCCTCAAATGGCAGATCAGCCCGGTGCCGGGAAAGATCGACCTGTCGATCACCGCCGGTGTCGCGCTGCCGACCGGTGCGGCTGCCGTCGCCGGGCGCGGCGCGCAGCCCTACATCCAGCTGCCATGGTCATGGGAGCTGCATGACGGCTGGGGCCTCAGCGGCATGTTCACGGAATTCTTCCGCCCGGCCGAGCCGACCAGCAAGCACATGTCGGAGGCGACTTTCGTGATCGAGAAGAAATTGACCGAGCGGATCAGCGTGTTCACCGAATATGTCGGCGACTATCCCGACGGCGCCCGGCCGATCCAGCTGATCAATTCCGGCGGAGTATACCGGATCACGCCGACCCAGCAGGTCGATCTCCACGTCGCGTTCGGGCTCAACCGCAACTCGCCAAATTATATCGTCGGCCTCGGCTATTCGTTCCGCGTCGACGGGCTGTTTCGCTCATCTACTTCCCCTTGAAAAGGCGAGGTCGCTTTGCTCGGCAGAGCAGAGCGGGTGGGGATCTGCTCTCTCCGCTTGCGGCGTCGCCTGCGGCTGGGACCCCCATCCCGACCTTCCCCCTTTCAGGGGGAAGGAGAAGAGCGTGACTTAGCTGACTTCGACCTCGCGCAGCCCGCTCAGCCACAGCGCCAGCAGCGTCCACACCGCGCCCGACAGCAGGTACGCGCCGGCCGAGATCAAGCCGAAATGCGTCGCCAGCAGCAGCGCGGCGAGCGGCGCGAAGCCGGCGCCGAACAGCCAGGCAAAATCCGAGGTCAGCGCCGAAGCCGTGTAGCGATAGTTGCGCGCGAAGTTCGAGGCGATCGCACCCGACGACTGGCCGAACGACAGGCCGAGCAGCACGAAGCCGAGCACCATGTAGATCGTCTCGCCGAATGCGCCGGCATCGAGCAGCTGCGGCGCAAAGCCGCTATAGACCGCGATCGCGACCGCCGAGCCCAGCAGCAGCGGCTTGCGCCCGACGCGGTCGGCGAGCATGCCGGAGGCGATGATCGCGACCACCCCGACCATGGCGCCGATCATTTCGATGATCAGGAAGCGCACCGGGCTTTCCCTGGTGAACAGGAACACCCAGGACAGCGGAAACACCGTGACCATGTGGAACAGGGCAAAGCTCGCCAGCGGCGCGAAGGCGCCGAGCAGGATGTTGCGGCCTTCCTGCGCCACCGTCTCGCCGACCCGCGCCGGCTCGAGGTCACGGCTTTCGAACAGCTCGGAATATTCGTCGGTCGCCACCATGCGCAGCCGCGCGAACAGCGCCACCACGTTGATGGCGAAGGCGACGAAGAACGGATAGCGCCAGCCCCAATCGAAGAAATCATCCGCCGAGAGGTTGCCGGCGAAGAACGCGAACAGCGCGCTCGCCACGATCAGGCCGAGCGGCGCGCCGAGCTGCGGCACCATCGCGTACCAGCCGCGCTTGTTCGCCGGCGAATTCATCGCGAGCAGCGAGGCGAGGCCGTCCCAAGCGCCGCCCCAGGCGATGCCCTGCAGCACGCGCGCGGCGGCCAAAAGCCAGATCGCCGCGACGCCGATCGTGTCGTAACCGGGCAGGAACGCGAGCGCGACCGTGGCGGTGCCGAGCAGGAACAGCGCGATGACGAGCTTTGCGCCCTTGCCGTGGCGGCGGTCGACCGCCATGAAGATCACGGTGCCGAGCGGCCGCGCCGCAAAAGCCAGCGCGAAGATGCCGAATGAATAGAGTGTGCCGGTCAGTTCGTTGACGAACGGGAACACCAGCTTCGGGAACACGATCACCGAGGCGATTGCGTAGACGAAGAAGTCGAAGAATTCCGACGTGCGTCCGATGATGACGCCGATCGCGATTTCGCCGGGTTTCGCCTGCCCGTGACCTGACGCGGTCGGGGTGCCGTGAGCCATTGCTGGGGCCTGTGCCATCGCCGGAGAACCGTCCTTTGGAGCCTGACCCGGAAACGTGGAAACCGGTTTTCCGAACAGGTCATGCTCAAACCTGAGATGAGGCCACGGGCAGCCTTTGCCTCGCGGTCCACCTCACCTTCTGCGCTTCTATCCCGCAGTGCAACATTGGACAAATTGTCCAATGTCAACTTTGCTGCATCGCAGCTACCCCTTGGCGGAACTCATAAAATTCAAGTGAGGTGAGCCGTGCGCGCCTTGAAATTGTTGGCCTTATTGCCGTTCGCGGCGCTCCTTGGCGGGTGCGATTTCGTCGTCCTGGCCCCTGCCGGCGACGTCGCCGTGCAGCAGCGCGACCTCGTCGTGATCTCGACCATCCTGATGCTGATCATCGTGCTTCCGGTGATGGCGCTGACCGTGTTCTTCGCCTGGCGCTACCGCCAGTCCAACACCGCAGCCCCCTACGAGCCGGAGTGGGATCATTCGACCCAGCTCGAGCTGGTGATCTGGTCGGCGCCGCTTCTGATCATCATCTGCCTGGGCGCGCTGACCTGGATGGGCACCCATCTGCTCGATCCCTACCGCTCGCTGGGCCGCATCGCCGCCGACAAGCCGATCGAGAGCAAGGACGCCGCGCTCAATGTCGAGGTGGTCGCGCTCGACTGGAAGTGGCTGTTCATCTACCCGGATTACGGCGTCGCCGCCGTCAACGAGCTCGCAGCACCCGTCGACCGCCCGATCCGCTTCCGCATCACGGCCTCTTCCGTGATGAACTCGTTCTACATCCCTGCGCTGGCCGGCCAGATCTACGCCATGCCCGGCATGGAGACCAAACTGCACGCGGTGGCTAACACGGCAGGCACCTATCGCGGCTTCTCCGCCAATTACAGCGGCGCCGGCTTCTCCGGCATGCATTTCGAGTTCAAGAGCCTCTCGAGCGCCGATTTCGACAAGTGGATCGGCACCGCCAGGGCCAGCGGCAACATGCTCGGCCGTACCGATTATCTGCAGCTCGAGCGTCCGAGCGAGAACGATCCGGTGCGGCTCTATCGCTCGGTCGATCGCGATCTCTACAAGGCGATCCTCAACATGTGCGTCGAGCCCGGCAAGATGTGCATGAGCGAGATGATGGCGATCGACGCCAAGGGCGGCCTCGGCCGCGAAGGCCTCAACAACACCCTGCCGCTCACTTACGACAAATACGCCCGCCGCGGCGCGCCGCTGGGAGCCGAGCCGACCTTCGTCGCCGGCATCTGCTCGATGGACGAGATCAAGGACGCGCCGTCGCGCGACGTTCTGGCGCCGCTCGACCTGACGCCGCTGCGCGGCGTCGGGCTGAAGCGCCCGCCGTTCTCTCCCGCCCATCCGTCATCGACATCCTTGCTGCTCGGCCAGCGCCCGAAATCAGACTCCTAAGGAGCGCCGCATGAATCCCGATCTCATCAAGATGATCTTCGGCCGTCTCAATCTGGACGCGCTGCCGATCCATGAGCCGATCCTGGTCGGCACCTTCGCGGTGGTCGCGACCGGTGGGCTCGCGCTGTTCGCCCTCGTCACCTACTTCCGGCTGTGGACGTATCTGTGGCGCGAGTGGTTCACCACCGTCGACCACAAGCGCATCGGCATCATGTACATGATCCTCGGCATCGTGATGCTGCTGCGCGGCTTCGCGGATGCGCTGATGATGCGCCTGCAGCAGGCGATCGCCTTCGGCGGCTCCGACGGCTACCTCCCGGCCCATCACTACGACCAGATCTTCACCGCGCACGGCGTGATCATGATCTTCTTCGTGGCGATGCCGCTGGTCACCGGCCTGATGAACTATGTGGTGCCGCTGCAGATCGGCGCCCGCGACGTCTCCTTCCCCTTCCTCAACAATTTCAGCTTCTGGATGACGGTCGGCGGCGCCGTGCTGGTGATGATGTCGCTGTTCATCGGCGAATTCGCCCGCACCGGCTGGCTCGCCTACCCGCCGCTGTCCAACATCGGCTACAGTCCTGACGTTGGCGTCGACTATTACATATGGGGACTACAGGTCGCTGGCGTCGGCACGACGCTATCGGGCATCAACCTGGTCTGCACCATCGTCAAGCTGCGCGCGCCGGGCATGACGATGATGAAGATGCCGGTCTTCACCTGGACCTCGCTCTGCACCAACGTCCTGATCGTCGCCTCCTTCCCGGTTCTGACCGCGGTGCTGGCGCTGCTGTCGCTCGACCGCTACGTCGGCACCAACTTCTTCACGAACGACTTCGGCGGCAACCCGATGATGTACGTGAACCTGATCTGGATCTGGGGGCACCCCGAGGTCTACATCCTGGTGCTGCCGGCGTTCGGCATCTTCTCGGAGGTGACCGCGACGTTCTCCGGCAAGCGGCTGTTCGGCTACACCTCGATGGTCTACGCCACCGTCGTCATCACCATCCTGTCCTATCTGGTCTGGCTGCATCATTTCTTCACGATGGGCTCCGGCGCCAGCGTCAACTCGTTCTTCGGCATCACCACCATGATCATCTCGATCCCGACGGGCGCGAAGATGTTCAACTGGCTGTTCACGATGTATCGCGGCCGGATCCGCTTCGAGCTGCCGATGATGTGGACGGTGGCGTTCATGCTGACCTTCGTGATCGGCGGCATGACCGGCGTCCTGCTCGCGGTGCCGCCGGCCGATTTCGTGCTGCATAACAGCCTGTTCCTGATCGCGCATTTCCACAACGTGATCATCGGCGGGGTGCTGTTCGGCCTGTTCGCCGGCATCAACTACTGGTTCCCGAAGGCGTTCGGCTTCAGGCTCGATCCGTTCTGGGGCAAGCTGTCGTTCTGGTTCTGGGTCTCGGGTTTCTACTTCGCCTTCATGCCGCTCTACGTGCTCGGGCTGATGGGCGTGACGAGACGGCTCCGCGTGTTCGACGATCCGTCCCTGCAGATCTGGTTCGTCATCGCGGCCTTCGGCGCCTTCCTGATCCTGCTCGGCATCGGCGCGATGCTGGTACAGTTCGCGGTCAGCATCCTGCGCCGCGAGCAGCTAAAGGACGCCACCGGCGATCCCTGGGACGGGCGCACGCTGGAATGGGCGACTTCCTCGCCGCCGCCGGACTACAACTTCGCCTTTACACCGGTCGTCTACGACAACGACGCCTGGTGGGACATGAAGCGACGCGGCTACAGGCGCCCGCTGACCGGCTTCAAGCCGATCCATATGCCGTCCAACACCGGCACCGGCATCATCCTCGCCGGCTTCGCGACGGTGATGGGCTTCGCGCTGATCTGGTACATCTGGTGGCTCGCCGCCGTCAGCTTCCTTGCGCTGCTCGCTGTCGCGATCGGCCACACCTTCAACTATCACCGCGACTTCCACATCCCGGCGGATGAGGTGGTGCGGACGGAAGACGCGCGGACACGCGTTCTTACCGCGGGAGCCCAGTCATGAGCGTTGCTATAATAACCACACAGGACTCCGAGCCGGTCTTCCACGTCATCGACGAGCACGATCATCCGGAAGGCGCCAGCACCATGCTGGGCTTCTGGATCTACCTGATGAGCGACTGCCTCATCTTCGCGATGCTGTTTGCGACCTATGGCGTGCTCGGCGGCAGCTATGCCGCGGGCCCGTCGCCGAAGGACCTGTTCGACCTCAAGCTGGTCGCGCTCAACACCACGATGCTGCTGCTCTCCTCGATCACCTATGGCTTCGCCATGCTGACGATGGAGAAGTCCAGGATCGGCCAGACCCAGCTCTGGCTCGCGATCACCGGGCTGTTCGGCCTCGCCTTCCTCGGCATCGAGCTCACCGAATTCGCCCACATGATCCATGAAGGCGCCACGCCGCAGCGCAGCGCCTTCCTGTCGTCGTTCTTCACGCTGGTCGGCACCCACGGCCTGCACGTCACCTTCGGCCTAGTCTGGCTGGTGACGCTGATGGTGCAGACCGCGCGCTTCGGCCTCACCACGGCCAACCGGCGCCGGCTGATGTGCCTTTCGATGTTCTGGCACTTCCTCGACGTGGTCTGGATCGGCGTCTTCACCTTCGTCTACCTCCTGGGAATGCTGCGATGACAACAAAAGCTCACGCCGAAGCTCATACCCTCGAAGCCAATGCCGGACACGACCATGACGATCACGGTGGCGCCGCTCACGGCTCGCTGAAGAGCTATCTGATCGGCTTCGGCCTCTCGGTCGTCCTCACCGCCATTCCGTTCTGGCTGGTGATGACCGGCGCCATCGCCGACAAGCAGGTCACCGCGCTGATCGTGCTGGTGCTGGCCGCAGTGCAGATCGTCGTGCACATGATCTACTTCCTGCACATGAACACGCGGTCCGAGAACGGCTGGACCATGATGGCGATGATCTTCACCGTGGTCATGGTGGTGATCGCGCTGACCGGCTCACTCTGGGTCATGCATCACCTCAACATCAACATGATGCCGATCCACGACATGAGCCAGATGCCGTGACGGTGCGGCCTGCCAGACCATCGCTTGCGCTGCTCACGCTCGGCATGCTGGGCGTGGTGCTGCTGAGCGCGCTTGGTATCTGGCAGATCGAACGCCGGACCTGGAAGCTGGCGCTGATCGAGCGGGTGGAGCAGCGCATGCACGCGGCGCCGGTCGCGCCGCCGCCCCCATCGTCATGGCCGGCGGTCACGGCCGCGGGCGACGAATACCGACGCGTCACCATGCTCGGCACGTTCCTGCATGCCGACGAGACGCTGGTGCAGGCCGTTACGGCCGAGGGTCCCGGCTTCTGGGTGCTGACCCCGCTGCAATTGGCCGACGGAACGACGGTCCTGGTCAATCGCGGCTTTGTTCCGCCCGACCGGCGCGATCCCGCGACGCGGCGCGACGGCGAACCGCAGGGTGAGGTCCGCGTCACCGGGCTGTTGCGGATGTCGGAGCCGAAGGGCGGCTTCCTGCGCAGCAACGACCCCGTGGCGGGCCGCTGGTATTCGCGCGACGTCGCGGCGATCGCCGCCACGCACGGGTTGTCGCAGGTCGCCCCCTTCTTCGTCGACGCCGATGCGACGCCCAATCCGGGCGGCATTCCCGTCGGCGGGCTCACGATCGTGCGGTTTCCGAACAACCACCTGATTTACGCGCTGACATGGCTCGCACTGGCCCTTATGCTGGCGGGCGCCCTCCTGCGCATCATCAGCGGCAGGGGCCGCGCCGGCGCCTCCGAGCCAAGGTGGGGTTCAAGGCGCGCCGCCGTGCGCCGCCTGATCGGCGCAGCCCGCAAGCTATCTCGCGACCCAGGCCCAGATGCTCGAGCGCATATCGGATCTGCATGACGAAAACACCGCGACCGGCACGGCCGTGATGTCGTCCGCCGTGAGCGCGACTGCCGGCATGCCGCTCGATCTCGCAGCGCCCGCCGACATCGCGACCAATCGCAAGAACATGGCCTTGCTGGTCCAGCTGCGCTGGATCGCAGTGATCGGGCAGATCGTCACCATCGGTTTCGTGCAGTTCTGGATGGGCGTGGCGCTGCCGCTGCTGCCGATGGCCGCGGTGATTTCAGGGCTCGTGGCGCTCAACCTCATCAGCCTGCTGTGGCTGCGCTATCGCGCCGACATCAACAACCGCGAGCTGCTGGTCGCGCTGGCGCTCGACGTCGCGGCACTGACCGCGCTGCTCTATCTCAGCGGCGGCGCCACCAATCCCTTCACCTCGCTCTACCTGCTGCAGGTGACGCTCGGCGCGGTGCTGCTCGATGCACCCTCGACCTGGTCGCTGGTGGCGCTGGTCTGCATGAACTTCGCCTGGCTGACCAGCTACTATCGGCCGCTGGAACTGCCGCAACCGGGCGGTGCCGAGGCCTTCAATCTCTATATCGCCGGCACCTTCATCGGCCTCGTGCTCGACGCCGTGCTGCTCGTGGTGTTCATGACGCGGATCAACCGCAATCTGCGCGATCGCGACCTCCGGCTCGCGGCACTGCGCCAGCAGGCGGCCGAGCAGGACCACATCGTCCAGATGGGCCTCTTGGCCTCCGGCGCCGCGCATGAGCTCGGCACGCCGCTCGCCTCGCTCTCGGTCATCCTGGGCGACTGGCGCCGGATGCCCGCGCTCGCCTCCGACCCCGAATTGTCGCAAGACCTCGGCGAGATGGAGATCTCGGTGCAGCGCTGCAAATCGATCGTCACGGGCATCCTGCTGTCGGCCGGCGAAGCCCGCGGCGAAGGTTCCTCGCCGACCACGGTCGCAGCGTTCCTGACTGCGCTGGTGGAGGAATGGCGGACGACGCGGCCATCGGCCACGCTGTATTTCCGCAACGCCTTCGGCACGGATCTGGCGATCGTATCCGACGTCGCGCTCAAGCAGGCGATCTTCAACGTGCTCGACAATGCCGCCGAGGTCTCGCGCGACTGGATCGAGCTGATGGCCGAGCGCAATGCCGACAAGCTCGTGCTGTCGGTGACCGATCGCGGCCCGGGCTTCTCGCGCGAAATGCTGGCGCATGTCGGCAAGCCGTATCAATCGACCAAGGGCAGTCCCGGCAGCGGCCTCGGCCTGTTCCTGGTGGTCAATGTGGTGCGCAAGCTGGGGGGCGTGGTGACGGCACGCAACCGGCCGGACATCGGTGCCGCGGTCCGGCTCGAGCTGCCGCTCTCGACGCTTGCGATCGGAGATCCTCTTGACGGTTGAACGCCAGCTCCTGATCGTCGAGGACGATGCAGGCTTTGCCCGCACGCTGAAGCGCTCGTTCGAGCGCCGCGGTTACGGCGTCGCGGTGTCGGCCTCGCTCGACGAGGTCCGCGAGCTGCTCGAGCAGCAATCGCCCGGCTATGCCGTCGTCGACCTGAAGCTCGCCGGCGGCGCATCGGGCCTCGCCTGCGTCGAAGCGCTGCATGCGCATGATCCCGAGATGCTGATCGTGGTGCTGACCGGATTTGCCAGCATCGCGACCGCGGTGGAGGCGATCAAGCTCGGCGCCTGCCATTATCTCGCCAAGCCGTCGAACACCGACGACATCGAGGCCGCGTTCCTCAAGGCGCAAGGCAACGCCGCCATCGAGGTCGGCGCCCGGCCGACCTCGATCAAGACGCTGGAATGGGAGCGCATCCACCAGACCCTGATCGAGACCGAGTTCAACATCTCCGAGGCCGCGCGAAGGCTCGGCATGCACCGCCGCACGCTGGCAAGGAAGCTCGAGAAGCAGCGGGTGAAGTAGCTAGAGCCGTTGGCTCCCGTAGGCCGGATGGAGCGAAGCGCAATCCGGGGTCGGCCAGTCCGCGAATCCAGCGGCCGCCGAAGGCTACCGTCGCGCCAGGTAGACCCCCAGCAAGAAGGCAACGGCGAGTGATTGCAGCGGCGCCGCCTTGGTCGCCTCACTCAAATGATGCAGCCACCGATCCTGTTGCGGCAAGGGTTCGAATACGGCGTGCTCAGCCATCTGACGGATCGCTTCCGACGCCTGCTCTATGCGTTGTTCAGGGCTGACGGTGGATGCCATGGAGTTTTCGCTAGCCATCGGACGAACGCACCTTCTGGATCAACACCAACGCATCCTGGACGCGGACTGTTCCTCGACCTCCTCACCGAGTGATGCGCTCAGTCATCCCCGAAGAAGCTCACAAACGGACGACGGGGGGCGTCATCTTCGGACGCCATGATCGGCACGTCGCGGCGCTCTGCCTGCTCCACGAGCACCGGTGCTTCACGGCGTTGATCGCCTTGCTCGATCCGCCGCTGCTGGCGTCTCGCCTGCTCGGACGCGATACGCTTCGCCTTGCGTTCAGCATAGCGCTTGCGCTGCGCCTTCTCTTCCGTTTCGGATTTTTTCGCATCCACTGCATCTGCCTGTTTTTCGACGGGCGCTTGCACGTCTTTCACCGGCTCGGCTTGCACCTGTGGCGGCGGAGGTTGCACGGCTGCCTCCGCAGCGGCGGCCTCGCGTTGGGTGGCCGGTTGCGGTGCCGGCGCGGCTTCTGCAGTAGATGGCAGGACAACGCGTGCCGGTTCCGCAGCTGCCGTCGAAGCGACGCGCGTCTGGGCGCCGGCGGAATCCTTGAGCGCCGAGTTTGCCATCAGCAGTCCTCCACCGAACCCGGCACCGAGCATGATGAAGGTTGTTCCAACGCCCGCGAAGAAAATGACTGCCTTTGATGCCATGGTCCGCTCTCCTCCAATGCCGAGCGAACGCGCGAAAGTTACCGCCGTTCCGTTTCGGGAGAATTCGGCAATGAAGTGCGATTCGTCCGGATGGCATGCGGATGACCTGGAACCAGCCCACGCGGGCAAGGTGTCATGATCCATCGAGGGACATCAGCTCGCGGATCCCTGCCTCTTGCCACGCGCCCGGTGCGGGGCGACACGGCGCGCCAACAAAAAGCCCGGCCTTGCGACCGGGCTTTTGGTTTCAATCCGTCGAACCCTTTCAGGCGGCTTCGTCCTCAACCGAGGTGTCGTCGCCTTCGCTGTCGGCATCCTCGCCGTCGGCATCGCCCTCGCCTTCACCCTCGGCTTCCGCCTTGGCGCCGCGGCGCGGGCTCTTGGCGAGCTGGCCTTCGATCTCCTTGATCGCCTCGGTCTCGGTCGAGTGCTGCACGACGGCGATTTCGCGCGACAGACGGTCGAGCGCCGCTTCGTAGAGCTGGCGTTCAGAGTAGGACTGCTCGGGCTGCGATTCCGAACGATAGAGGTCGCGGACCACCTCGGCGATCGCGACGATGTCGCCCGAATTGATCTTCGCTTCGTATTCCTGGGCGCGGCGCGACCACATGGTGCGCTTGACGCGGGCGCGGCCCTTCAGCGTCTCCAGCGCCTTCTTGACCAGCGCCGGCTCCGACAGCTTGCGCATGCCGACATTGGCGACCTTCGCCGTCGGGACGCGCAGCGTCATCTTGTCCTTCATGAAATTGATCACGAACAGCTCGAGCTTGGCGCCCGCGATCTCCTGCTCCTCGATCGCCAGGATCTGGCCGACGCCGTGGGCGGGATAGACGACGAATTCATTGGCCTTGAAGCCCTGGCGCTGGGTCACGACCTTCTTCTCTTCCGGACGGGCCGGAGCGGCCGGCTTGGCGGCAGCCTTCGGAGCAGCGGCGGGTACGGCAGCCTTCGGGGCGGCCGGCTTCGGCGCAACAGCAGCAGCCTTGGTCACGGCGGGCTTGGGGGCGACCTTCGCAGCAGCGGGCTTCGTAGCTGCCGCTTTCGCGGCAGTCTTGGCAGTCTTTTCTGGCATCACGCTTCTTTTGTTCTTTGAGGACTTTGCAGCCGCCGCCTTCTTGGCCCCCTTCACGGGCGCCTTGGCACGGCCCTTGGTTGCGCTGCGAGCAACGACAGCGGCTTTCTTCGTCGTCTTTGAAGCACTCTTTTTACGCGTTTTCTGTGACACAGCCTGCGCGCGGAAACTGCCACGCCCCTGTTCGATGTTGCGGGAACCTCGAAGCCACAAGGTACGCATGGCAGGGGGTTCTTGGCCTGTAATGTGTCAGATATAGCACATTTTCCGCAAAAATCAATGATTTACGCCCGATTCCGGGCATAACAGGGCATCCTCAGGTCATATGTCCGTCATTAGGGTTAAATCGGCGGCCCAACGGAGGCCGCCGCGGGTCCAGTCTCGCCCCTATCAGGGTAGTCTGACGGTTGATGGCAAACGCCAGCGAATCAGTCGCCGCTGCCCGGATTCGGAGAAAAATATTTCTCGAACTTGCCTTCCTTGCCTTCCCACTCCTTGGCGTCCTCGGGCGAGTCCTTCTTCTGGGTGATATTCGGCCAGCTCTTGGCGTAGTCGCGGTTGACCTCGAGCCACTTCTCCAGCCCCGGCTCGGTGTCCGGCTTGATGGCGTCAGCCGGGCATTCCGGCTCGCACACGCCGCAATCGATGCATTCGTCAGGATGGATGACCAGCATGTTCTCGCCCTCGTAGAAGCAATCGACGGGGCAGACCTCGACGCAGTCGGTGTATTTGCACTTGATGCAGGCTTCAGTGACGACGTAGGTCATCCAAAACTCCGGAACGATCGATTTTTCTGGGGTTGCGTAGCGCAGGAATACCGGGGCCGCAAGGGAAGCCGCCTCTGAAAAACGCCAGTATTCTCACGCCCCTGCCACCGGTTTTATGGGGAGCATGATCCCCGGGCAAACGCTATGCGTTTGTCGCGAGGAAAACCGGACCCACTTGTCCGGATCATGCTCTATTGAGATAGCAAGCGCTAAATAACTACTCCTTACCGGCTTGCAAATTGCCGGCCTGCAAATCCTCATACAGCACGCGCGCCGAACCGGCATCGCCGCGCCGCTCGGCGAAGCCGGTGACCTTCAGCACGCGGACGCTGTTGTCGAGCGCGACGGTGATGACGTCGCCTGCCTTCACCCCATGGCCCGGCGATTTCTCGCGCGTGCCGTTGATGCGGACATGACCTGATGCGACGAGTTCAGCCGCGCTGGTGCGGGCTTTCACCACCCGTGCGTGCCACAGCCATTTGTCGAGGCGCTGTCGATCCAATCGTCAAACCAAGAGGTGGATCAGGGGTTGGATTATTCCTTCCGGCCGGCGAGCTGCTCCTTCAGGGCAGCGAGCTTGGCGAATGGCGAGTTCGGATCGATCGGACGGTCGCGCTCGCGCGGCGCGCTCGACGCGTAGGGCCGATGCGACGGGCCGCTCTCGCGCTTGTCACGGCCGCCCTTGCCGAAATCGCGGCCGCCGCGGTCACGATCGCCGCGATCGCCCTTGCGATCGCCACCGCCGAACTTGTTGTCGCGGCGACGCTCATTGTCGCGATCGCGGCCTTTACCTTCGAAGCGCTCGCGGCGCTGGCCCTTGTCCTCGCGCGGCGCGCCATCGGCCGGCGCGGCAGCGGCCGGAGCAGAGCCGTCAGCGGGCGCGCCGGGGCGCGGTGCACGGAAATCCTGGTGACGGCGCGGACGACGATGCTGCTCGCGCTTGTTGTCGCCCTCGCCGCCGCCTTCGGTGGCCTGCGCGCCCTCGGCGGGCTTGCCCTGATGACGGCCGCGGTTGCGGTCGTGGCCGCGATGATGCGGACGGCGCTCGTCGGAGCGGCCACCGGGCCGCCAGACTTCGACCATTTGCGGCTCGGCCGGCGTCTCCGCGGCGGCGGGGGCCGGCTCGGCGGGCGCGGCGTCCGCGCTCGCGGTCTCTGCAGGCGCCTCAGCGGCGTGCTGTGACGGTGTCTCAGCAGCCTCAGGCGGCGTCTCCGCCGCGGCTTCCACGGCAGGCGCGGGTTCGGCGGCAACTTCGGCAGCCGGGGCTTCGGCAACAGCGAGCTCATCGACCGGCGCGGCGCGCTCGGCGATGGCATCCTGATGGGTCTCGATCACGACAGGCGTGGCTTCGCTTGGCACCACCTCGGCAAAGCCGACATCGGGCAGCAGCGCGGCCGACGGTGCCGGATCGCCGGACACCGGCTGCTCGACGGCGGTTTCGCCCTCGGACGCAGCGGCAGCCTCCGGCGCGTCGGCCACGACCTCCGCGGCGGCATCGACCGATGCGTCCACCGCGGCGTCGGACGTCGCCTCGACCGGCGCCGCCTCGGCGGCGACCGTCTCGGTTGTCTCGACCGGCGCAGCCTCGACCGGCTTCGGCGGCAGCGGCGGACGGCGGTCCATGCGGTAGCCGAGCGCGCGCAGGATCGAGGCAAAGTCCTCACCGGCCGAGCCGGTCAGCGAGGTCATCGCTTGCGTCACGACAAAGCCGCGGCCGTCGAACGCACCGGCGGGCTTCTCGCCCGGCGAGGTCTCGCGCCAGGCCAGAGCGGGGCGGATCAGATCGGCGAGCCGCTCCAAAATGTCGACGCGCACCGCGCGCTCGCCGCACTGGCGATAGCCGAGCACGCGATAGCCATCGCGCGGCAACGTCTTGTCGACCGGGAACGAGGTGCGGCCGCTACTCGCCAGATGCTGCACGTTGGACAGCGCGGCCATGTCGACATTGCTCTGCTTCTCGGCCCACAGCAGCGAAGCCAGCGAGCGCGCCGCGGGCTTCAAGAGCTGCGGGAAATAGATGTGGTAGGCGCCGAAGCGCACGCCGTATTTGCGCAGCGCGGCGCGCGAGGGCTGGTCGAGGTCCTTCATCTCGGCCGCGATCTTGCTGCGCTCGAGCACGCCGAGCGCCTCGACCAGCTGGAAGGCGATGCCGCGGGCGATGCCCTGCAGATCCTCGGCCTTGGACAGTTCGAACAGCGGCCCGAGCAGCTTTTCGATATGCGTCTTGAGCCAGAGATCGAGCCGGGTCTGCACGGCCTCGCGCGAGGCGCCGGTCAGCCGCTCGTCGGAGATGATGCGCAGCCGCGGATGCAATGCGTCGTCGGCGGCCACCAGCTTGGCGACCGCATCGCCGGTCCAGCGGATGGTGCCGTCGGAAGTCAGCACGAACTGCTCGTCGGGGGCGGCGCCCAGTTTCTCGGCACGGGTATCGATCTCGCGCGCCAGCACCTGCTGGGCAGCGGCTTGCAGCGCCTTGGCGTCGCTGCCGGCCTCGGCCGCATCGGGTGCGAAGGTGAAACCATCGAGCCGGCCGATCACGTGGCCTTCCACGATCACTTCACCGGTCTTGCCAATTTCCGTATTCAAAACTGAGTTCTCCCGCAGGCGGCGCATCAATACACTGGTCCGCCTGTCAACGAAACGCTCCGTGAGCCGTTCATGCAGCGCATCGGATAATTTATTTTCGAGATCGCGCGTGATCCCCTGCCAGTGGTCCGGGTCGTAAAGCCAGTCGGGCCGGTTGGCAACGAAGGTCCAGGTCCGGATCTGCGCGATCCGGCCCGATAGCGTGTCGATATCGCCGTCGGTCCGGTTGGCCTGGTCGACCTGGGCGGCAAACCATGCGTCAGGGATACGCCCCTTTTGCATCAGGAAGCCATACAGCGTGGTCACGAGTTCGGCATGGGCGGCCGGCGACAGCTTTCGGTAGTCCGGAACCTGGCAGGCCTCCCACAGCCGCTCCACCGCCTTGGCCCCATGCGCCCATTCGCGCACCTCGGCGTCGCGTGCGACATGTTCGAGCACCCGAAGGTCCTCCGCCACCGGGGCCCGCGTCAGTGCCTCATGATTGGGCGTCAGCGCCAGCGACACCTGCAACGCGCCGAGCGAGGAGAAGTCCAGCCTGGCATTGCGCCATTGCAGCATCTTGACGCTGTCGAAGGTGTGGTTCTGCAGCGCATTGACGAGCTCCGGCTCGAACGGTGCGCAGCGGCCGGTGGTGCCGAAAGTGCCGTTGCGCGTGGCGCGCCCGGCGCGGCCCGCGATCTGCGCGAATTCGGCCGGCGTCAGCCGGCGGAACTGGTAGCCGTCATATTTGCGGTCGGAGGCAAAGGCGACATGATCGACATCGAGATTGAGCCCCATCCCGACCGCATCGGTGGCGACGAGATAATCGACGTCGCCGTTCTGAAACATCGCAACCTGCGCATTGCGCGTGCGGGGCGAGAGCGAGCCCAGCACCACGGCCGCGCCGCCATGCTGGCGGCGGATCAGCTCTGCGATCGCGTAAACTTCATCGGCCGAGAACGCGACGATTGCCGTGCGGCGCGGCTGCCGCGTGATCTTGCGGTCGCCGGCGAATTCGAGCTGCGACAGCCGTGGCCGCGTGACGATCGAGGCGCCCGGCAGCAGCCGTTCGATCATCGGCCGCATCGTCGCAGCGCCCAGCAGCAGCGTCTCGTCGCGGCCGCGGCGGTTGAGGATGCGATCGGTGAAGACATGCCCGCGCTCGAGATCGGCGGCGATCTGGATCTCGTCGACCGCGAGAAACGACACGTCGAGATCGCGCGGCATCGCCTCCACGGTCGAGACCCAGAAGCGCGGCGCCTTCGGCTTGATCTTCTCCTCGCCGGTGATCAGCGCGACGTTGTCGACGCCGGCGCGGTCGGCGATCTTGTTGTAGACCTCGCGCGCCAAGAGCCGCAGCGGCAGGCCAATGAGCCCCGACGAATGCGCAAGCATGCGCTCGATCGCAAGATGCGTCTTGCCGGTGTTGGTCGGCCCCAGCACCGCAGTGACGCCTGCGCCGGGCACGCGGTCATTTCCGAACGAAGTTGAGAAAACCATTTTTTGCAGGTGTTTCTTTTGATCGATGCGGCGCTGTCAGCCGTCATTGCGAGCGAAGCGAAGCAATCCATTCGGACCACTTGCGGCGACCATGGATTGCTTCGTCGCTGCGCTCCTCGCAATGACGCGGAAATCCGGAAACTGATCGATCATGGGCATCATCTGAGGCGAATCTGTCTCACAATGCGACGCTTTCTGCGCCCGACTTAAGCTTCAGAACGAGTCCGGAACGAATCGCGGCCGAATCGCTGACTCCATTCCGGGCCTGAAACGTTCACCGCAACATCTCGGGCGGGCTGATGGCGGCGGCACTAGATCAAGTTTGAACGGGCTCCACAAGCACAGGATATGCGGACTGAATTCCTTAAATTCCAGGGGTAGCCGAGTCGAATCAGAAGCAGGCAAGAGTCAACTGGATTCCGGTGACGTTTGTTGCATGCCCCGGTGCCTCGTAGCCCGGATGGAGCGAAGCGCAATCCGGGACAGTCGATGAACTGCACCCCTGAGGAGGCCGCGCAGTGGCTCAAGGGTACCCTCTCCCCTTGTGGGAGAGGGTGGATACGATGCGGTAGCATCGAAGCCGGGTGAGGGGTCTGTCTCCGCGGATAGAGACCCCTCATCCGGCGCGGATTGCATCCGCGCCACCTTCTCCCACAAGGGGAGAAGGTGAGGAGACTACTGCGTCTTCGCCACGCGCGGCGGCGCGGCTGTGGTGACGAACGAGGTGGCCTCCAGCATGGCCTGGCCGAGCGGGGTCGGGATCGTCATGCGGAACGGCACCAAGAGGCGGGTGCCGGCGATCGGCACGAAGGCGATCTCGATGTTGCGCTGGGCGGCGAGGTATTTGATCACGGGGCGATCCGGGATGTAGCCCGAGATCGGCACGAAATAGAGCGCGCAGACCAGCGCGGGGCCGTGATAGCCGCGCTCGGCCTTGACGATCTCGACCCGCTTGAAATCGAGCTTGAGGTCGTAGCGCATGCGGCCGTCGAAGATGCCGGCACTGGTGCGGCAGACATCGGGGCTCATCAATTCGGCATTGCCGGGCGCGCGCAGGAACGAGCCGGTCATCGGATCGAACACGTTCTTCTTCTGCGGATCCGTCACCGGCAGGCGGTCGGCATCGACCGGCGGCTCCGGCTCGATCGCGGAGTCCTTGATGCCGCCATTGGCAAGCACCATCCGGATCGTCTCCGACTTCTTCGAGGTGGTGGTGGTCGCGGTGTAGGCGGCGGCGACCAGCGCACCGTTGACGACGCGGCCCTGCGAGGCGCCCGAGCCGGTGCCGCCGGAAAACGCCTTCAAGAGGCCCGCGGTGCCGCCCTGGGCGGCGGCCGAGAAGCTGTCGTCGCCGATTTCGATGGTCCAGGAGCCCTTGCCGACCGGGATACCGGCCAGCGTCGCCTCATACTGGGCGTCGAGCCGCCCCTGCGCGCTGGCGCGCTCGGCGCAAAACAGCAAAACAGCACCGGCGCACAGGCCGACGAGCCGGCCGAGCGGGGGCAAAAGGGCAATGGCGGTCGTCACTTAACCTACCTGACGGTCCTGCTATCGGCGCTCTGTTCGCTGTCCATCTGGTCGTTCAATTCGGCCGGACAACGTGCGCATCTCTTATGGAACCAAGACTTGCAGCCGAATACGCCCTTTATATGGTTGCCATTTCAGCCGTTAAGTGGCTGGTAGCGCTTATGAACCGGCATTCTCCGATACCGCCATGGGGCGATATAATCTTGACGCTCGGGTGATCTGCCCCTATACACCCGCGGTTCCTGGAAAATGGACGCGAATTCAAAACCCCCGCGCGGGCCGTGTGACTGCACGCCTGGCAGAGAGGCGGGGATGCAATAAGGATTTTGTAAGATGTCCCGGCGCTGCGAACTGACGGCCAAGGGCCCCCAGACGGGCCACAAGGTGAGCCACTCCAACATCAAGACCAAGCGGCGCTTCCTGCCGAACCTGGCCAACGTGACCTTCATCTCGGACGCGCTCGGCCGCAACGTGCGCCTGCGCGTCTCGACCAATGCGCTGAAGAGCGTCGACCACAATGGCGGCCTCGACGCCTACCTGCTCAAGGCCAAGGCCGACGTGCTCTCGCCCCGCGCCCTCGAACTGAAGCGCGCCATCGAGAAGAAGGTCGGCAAGCCGGCCCCGGTGAAGAAGGCGAGCTGAGCGAGACGCGAGAGCGGAATTCGCTGGAAGAGAAAACGGCCGGGTCGATGACCCGGCCGGTTTTGTTTTGGGCGCAGCGAATGGCGGCATCTCGGCATCGAGAGCCTGCTCCAGGTGTTGTATCGTCTCTTGCAGCGATACTGCCTCGCGTCCAACGGACTGCATTTCGGTCTTCGCACGCGCGGCTCGTTGCGACAGGTCTCTGTAGGAATCGAGAACTTGGAAACTTGAAAGCTGGTCACGCAACTTATGTGCATTGGTTTCTGCAATAGTCACTTGTGGTCGCAGCTCAGCGACAGTTCCAACAACTTGGCCGAGCATTACCGAGACGTCAAGGGGCTGCTCGTCAGTGGCGAGCGCGACCGCCGTTATCAAATCGCGCAATTCCGCCGCCTGAAGGCCTTGGGCATCTTGCGCGTTCGCAGCCATCCCCAACAACGAGTCGATCTTCGCCACAGGCAAAGCAAATATGGTGGCAGCAATGCTTTCGAGACCTATGAAGCCAAAGCCATGTTTCCCATTCGCAGCCTTGAGCTCCTCGAGCTTTAGGATCGCATCCGTTGGAAGCCCATCCACCAAGTTGTGCACCATGTGCCATTCCTTCATGATCGAAGTTAGAGCGGTAAGGGCTTTGGTGAAGTCTTCTCCCATTTTCTTTGTGAGGTACTGCACTTTGTCAGGCGCGGCATTCACGGCACCGTAGCAAGCGAAGACTTTCCCGGTGGATTGCAGATAGCCGTCGCACCCCTTGTCGCCTAATGCTCCAAAGGGGCGCACCCGAACAAAGTCCGAGCCGTGCGCCGCATGCATAGTTGAAGAGAAGAAGTCTTGAAAGGCGTCGCCACTACTCCGGCGCAACTTCAACTCGAGAGCGATGCTCCACCAATAGTATTGTTCTGAGGTGATCATTCCATGCTCGGTGCGCGCACCGCCAAAATTACGGCAATGCGATCACCGTATTTGATGCAATTAGGACTTGCAAATTCCGTTTCTTTCGCGCCTGCGAATTTCGCCAGCCGTCCCCAGCGAATTGACTGGGGGAGGACTCAACTTTAGTTGTGCTAGCCGCTTCGCTCCGGCTCCATTGGCGACGTGATTTGGGATCGCCCGGTCGTACCTATGGACCCATGGATACGCGACGGCTCCCGGCGTTCCCTGCGCCTGCCGGAAGGCTCAGGTCGGTCGCGCCGCGAGAATGCGAGCGCACACCCTCTCCTGCTGCTGACAGGTGAATCCATCTGACCGGCGCACAGCGCGATGGTGAGGCGGATTTTCTTTATGCGACTGGGCGCGCAGAAAAATCATCCTTCGTGTCGCATCAAGAGATGGATTGTTTCCGCCTTCGCGAAGGCTTCGGCGGACAAGTCGTCGCTTCGCTCCTCGCAATGACGGCGTCCGCGAAGGCTGCAGCGGACCCGCTGACAGTTGCTGCCAATGACAGCGGTGTCATCGCTTCGCCGCAGCGCGAATCCATGACGATGCGCTGTTCGTGCGTGAAGAGACGCTTAACGCACGCGCCTCGACCAACATAGAAACCCTATAAGTAAAGGCAAAAGCGGCTTGGCGCGCCGAAGCCTTAGCGAAGGCGGCCGTTAATCACAACATCACTGCGCATCATCACGAGCGCATGAGGCGCATGCAAAACGCCACGATCTCATCCAACTCATGGTGTGCAAACAAGCCGTCCGACACGACTGCGATTCGATGTGGCCGACGCCGCACGGCTCGAACACCGTGACGGACGTCACGGCCGGTACAACTGATTGTGAGGCATGTGCGCCGCACTCTTGGGAAGAAGCCTGGCCGTTCCTACATCACGTCCAAAGAACGACCCCGATAAAGGAATTGATCAATGCAAGTTCGCGCAGCCGATACGCGCGGAAGACTGGTGCCCGCGATCGCAACCGCCGCCGTGGCGGTGCTGGCCACGGCAGTCCTCGTCATCCTCGAATTCACCCCGCCCCGCGATGTGCAGGCCGCGGCCGAGCCCGGCATGATCACCTCCGCCGCCGCCAGCAGAGCCGGCGCCACCGTGCTGCCGACCGATCCGGTCACGACCGGCAGCGTGCGGTATCGGTAAAGGGCAGGAGTTCTCTCTCACCCCGCGCTCGCGGGGAGAGGGACATCTCTCCACACGATAGGTCGCTGATAGACCTGTACCCCCTCACCCGGATCGCATTGCGCTACGCTCCATGCGATCCGACCTCTCCCCGCAAGCGGGGCGAGGTGAGAGGCGCCCGAATGCGGGGAGAGATTTTGATAATCATTCCACTTCGCGGCAGGCCATCGCACACTCGTTGATCCTGGCGGCCTGAATTACCCCAGCCATTCGTCCCGCCGCATTTTCGCATTCCTGCCCCGGCGTCTCGCCGCAAGCCTGCCTCTCCATACCTCACGTAAGCTTAGCCCCCGCGAACAACAAAAAACGCACAGGGAGGCTCACGATGATCTGGAAGGCCATCACGGTCGCGACCGCGCTTGCGCTGGCGACACAGGGGCATGCCGCCGAGAAGAAGTACGGCACGGGCGCGAGCGACACCGAGATCAAGCTCGGGCAGACCTCGCCATTCTCCGGCGCGGCGTCGGCCTACAGCGTGATCGCGAAGACGCAGGCCGCCTACTTCAGGATGATCAACGACCAGGGCGGCGTGAACGGGCGCAAGATCAATCTGATCACGCTCGACGACGGCTACTCGCCGCCGAAGACGGTGGAGCAGACCCGCAAGCTGGTGGAGCAGGAGGAGGTCGCCGCGATCCTCAATCCGCTGGGCACGCCGACCGGGCTTGCCGTGCGCAAATATCTCAACGACAAGAAGGTGCCGCAGCTGTTCGTCGGCGCCGGCGCCACGCTGTGGGGCGACTATCAGCATTATCCGTGGTCGATCGGCTTCCAGCCGTCGTACCAGGCCGAGACCGCGGTCTACGCCAAATATGTGCTGACCCAAAAGCCCGACGCCAGGATCTCGCTGTTCTACCAGAACGACGACGCCGGCAAGGATTACGGCAACGGCTTCAAGAAGGGGCTGGGGCCGGAGAACACCGCGAAGATGGTGGTGGCGGAGACGACCTATGAATCGACGGATCCGACGGTCGACAGCCAGATCGTGAAGCTGAAGGCCTCCGGCGCCAACGTGCTGTTCATGCATGCGATCCCCAAGCAGGCGGCGCAGGCGATCAAGAAGATCGGCGAAATCGGCTGGAAGCCCGACCTGTTCTTCCTCGCGGCGACCTCGACCTCGGTGTCCTCGGTGCTGAAGCCGGCCGGCTTCGAATACTCCAGGGACATCATCTCGTCCTACTCGCTGAAGGATCCGAACGATCCGCAGTGGAAGGCGGACCCGGACGTGATCGCCTGGAAGGATTTCATGAAGACGTACTTCCCGGAGGGCAATCTGCAGGACCAGCTGATCGTCTACGGCTACGTGGTGGCGGAGGCGACGGTGCAGGTGTTGAAGCAATGCGGCGACGACCTCACCCATGAGAACATCATGAAGCAGGCCGCCAATCTCGACATCGCACTGCCGATGTTGCTGCCCGGCATTAAGGTGAAGACCTCGCCGACCGATTATTTCCCGGTCGAGGCGATGCGGCTGCAGAAGTTCAACGGCGAGACCTGGCAGCTGTTCGGCGACACCATCGGGAATGATTGAGGGGCGTTGTTGAACGCAACTCCATCCCCACCGTCGTCCCGGCCTGGTGTGCAATTGCGCATGGGGGCCGGGACGACGAGGAGGTTGGACTGCCTTCGTCAACAACTGCCGGCGCGACGTGGAAACGTCGGTCACAGACGTGCGTATATGCCCCGTGGAGCGAGCGAGCGCCTGCCTGATTTCGGAATATTGGAAATGTACCCCTGAGTTGCCCGACGCGTCAAGGCCCTGGTCGAACGCCGGCCACCGCCGCCGGCTACTGTGCATGGGGTTGTTTTCGATTTTTTGGGGACGCACCTCCCGCAGGTGCCCCCGCGGGAGCGCAAGGGAGGCGCTACACCCCCTTCTCCAGCAGCACCCGAAAATCCGCCCGCGCGCGCTGCGCCTCGGCGCGCGCGGCCTCGGACGCATCGCCGAGGCCGAAATAGCCGTGGATGAGCCCCTCGCCCGTGTGATACGCGACCGGCACGCCGGCGGCCTGCAACGCCTTCGCATAGGCGTGGCCCTCGTCGCGCAGCGGGTCGAACCAGGCGGTCGTGACCACCGCCGGCGCGACGCCGGCAAGGCTCCTCGCACGCAGGGGTGAGACGCGCCAGTCGGCGCCATCAGCCTTGTCCGCGAGATAATGCCCCGCGAACCATTGCATCGTCGCCCGCGTCAGGAAGTAGCCCTCGGCATTCTCCTCGCGCGACGGGAACTTGGCGTTCTCGCCCGCATCGGCGTAATTGCCGACCACGTCGGTGACGGGATAGACCAGGAGCTGCGCGGCGAGCCTGATGCCGGCGTCGCGGCAGGCCAGCGCCGTGGTCGCGGCGAGATTGCCGCCCGCGGAATCGCCGGCGACGCCGACGCGGGAGAGATCGCCGCCGAAGTCACTGAGGCGCGCGACGACGTCGCGGATCGCGGCGAAGGCATCCTCGAATGCGCCGGGAAAGCGCGTCTCCGGCGGACGGCGGTAATCGACCGAGATCACCACCGCGCCGGTCTCGATCGCGAGGTTGCGGGCCTGGCGGTCATGGGTCTCGAGATCGCCGGCGACCCAGCCGCCGCCGTGGAAGAAGATCACGGTCGGCGCCGTGCCGCGACCGCTGCGATAGAGCCGTGCGCCGAGCTTGCCCGCGGCGCCCTGCACCTCGATATCGTCAGCGACATCGACCGGCGGCGGCGGCACCGCCTTGCGCGCCTCGGCCAGCGCGCGCAGCTGGTCGCGGCAGCTCTGCGGCGTCATGGTTGCGGGATCACGCAGCGGCAGCAGCGGGATGATCTTTTCGATGACGGGGTCGAGGGGAAGAACCATGATCGTGCTTTCTCGGGAGCAGTTGCCGTCCATCTGACAACATGCTCCCGAAAAGCACAACCATCATGCCAAAGCTCAGGCAACGTGTTGCTGCAGCGACGACGGCTCGGCCTCGGCCGCGTCGGTATTCTCATCCGCCTGCGGCGCGGGCGCTGTTGCAGCCGCGGCCAGTTCCTTGGCCAGCGCCGTAGCGCCGACATAATCGGTCTTGCCGGTACCGAGCAGCGGCACCTTGTCGACGACGCGGATGTCGGCCGGCACCGCGAGCTCGGAGGCGCCGACGCTCTTGGCCTGGCGCTGCATCGCGGCGCGGTCGGCGTCCTTCTGCGTGGTGAGCAGCACGATGCGTTCGCCCTTGCGCGGATCGGGCAGCGTGACCGCGACCGACATCGCCTGCGGCCACAGCGCCGTCGCCATCGTCTCCACCGCCGACAGCGAGACCATCTCGCCGGCGATCTTGGCGAAGCGCTTGGCGCGGCCCTTGATCGCGATGAAGCCCTGCGCATCGACGGTGACGATGTCGCCGGTGTCGTGCCAGCCGTCCGGCAGCGGCTCGAGCACGCCGGGATTCTCGGCACGGAGATAGCCGATCATCACGTTCGGGCCCTTGACCGACAGGCGGCCGCCTTCCGCGATGCCGGGGACCGGATCGAGGCGATACTGCATCAGCGGCGAGATCCGGCCGACGGTGCCCTGGCGATTGGCCATCGGCGTGTTCATCGCCAGCACCGGCGCGGTCTCGGTGACGCCGTAGCCTTCGAGGATGCGGATGCCGTAGCGCTCCATGTAGATCTGCCGCGTGCGCTCCTTTACCGCTTCCGCGCCGGCAATGACCAGCCGCAGAGTGCGGAAATCGTAAGCATGCGCCGAGCGGGCGTAGCCGGTGAGGAAGGTGTCGGTGCCGAACAGGATGGTGGCGCCGGTCTGGTAGATCAGCTCGGGCACGATCCGGTAGTGCAGCGGCGACGGATACATGAAGATCGGAATGCCGCCGAGGAGCGGCATCATCATGCCGCCTGTGAGACCAAACGAGTGGAACACGGGCAGCACGTTGAACACCTTGTCGTTGGCATTGGCATCGACCCGCGCCAGCGCCTGCGCAGCGTTGGCGAGGATGTTGCGGTGGGACAGCACGACGCCCTTCGGGGTGCCTTCCGAACCCGAGGTGAACAGGATGACGGCGGGATCGTTGGCGTTACGGGCAACGCGCGGCGCGATGCCGGCGCGGAAGCCGGCGATCTTGTCGGACAGGCTGATGCCGCCGCGCACATCCTCGAGATAGACGACGCGCGCCTGCTGACCGATCGCCGCGATCAGCTTGTCGAGCTTGCCCTTCTCGATGAAGGCCTGCGAGGTCAGCACGGTGTTCACCCGCGCCGCCTTCATCGCGGCCAGCACGTTGACTGGGCCTGCCGAGAAGTTGAGCATCGCCGGCACGCGGCCAATGGTCTGCAGCGCCATGAAGACGACGGCGACACCGGCCGAGTTCGGCAACAGCACGCCGACATTCTCGCCCACTGAAGTCCCCTGCTCGAGCTTGCGGCTCAACACCTGCGCGCCGAGGATCAGCTTGCGATAGGTCAGCTTGGTGCCGAGCGCGTCTTCGATGATCGGCTTGCCGGTGTCGCGGTCACGACAGGCGTGGCCAAGGCCCTCGAACAGCGTCTGGTCGAGCATCGCGTTCTGGACCATGGCGTCGATCATGACGTCCTGCAGCGCGGCACCGGCGGCATTGCGGCGCGCCTTGCCGCGCAGCGACTGGTCGACCGGCAGCTTCACCGGCGGCAGGATCGAGATCGTCACCTTGGGGAACCAGGAGCGCTTGATCTCGCCGTTCTTCAGATAACTGAGATGCGAGCGCTGCGCGCCCTCGATGCGGACCGGAACGACGACGGCGTCGGCCTTGTCGGCGATCATCGCGGTGCCGTCATAGACTTTCATCAGCGAACCGGAGACCGTGATGCGTCCTTCCGGGAAGATCACCACCGGCTCGCCGGCGGCGACCAGCTTGATCAGGTCGCGCGCGGCCAGCGGCTTCGACGGATCCATCGTGTAATGCTTGATCATCTTCAGGAACGGCTTGGCCCACCACGCCTTGGCGATGCCGGTGTCGACGGCAAAGCTGGCGTCGATCGGCAGCATGGCATGCAGCAACGGGCCGTCGACCAGGCTGACGTGATTGGGCGCGATCAGCATCCGGGTGCCGGCGGGCGGCAGGTTCTCCATGCCGCGCACCTCGAGCCGGAACAGCGCGCGGAACAGCAGCGCACCGAAATCGCGCACGCCCTCCTTGCCCCACTTGGTCAGCACGAACCAGACGGTGCCGAAGCTCGCGATCGCAAGGCCGAAGAAGATCCAGGCGATCGGCAGACCGGTAGCCTGCAGCGCGCCGACGAACACCGCGCCAGCGACCATGAAGCCGGCCTGCAGGATGTTGCCGGCGGCGATGATGCGGGCGCGCTCGGACGGCGCGGTCCAGGCCTGCACGGCGGCAAATGACGGCACCACGAACAGGCCGCCACCGAAGGCGAACAGGAAGAAGTCGGCCAGCATGCGGAAGCCACTGAGCGAGGTCGTGAACGCAGCCGCAGAGACGTCCTTGCCGAGCGAGGTGGTGGCGATCGCAAGTGCGAGGTCGAGGCCGACCACGCCCATCACGATCGCGCCGATCGGCACCAGCGCGAGATTCGGGCGGACGTGGCTCAACTGCGCGGCGAACAGCGAGCCGGCGGCAATGCCGATCGCGAACACGGCGAGGCACAGCGTGACCACGCCCTCGGTGCCGCCGACGCCCTCCTTGATCAGCGCGGGCAGCAGCGACAGCACGATCGCGCCGACCATCCAGAACCAGGACACGATCACCATGCCGTCCCACAGCCGCGGCTCGGCATAGAGCGACTTCAAGAGGCGCACCGTCGAGGTCCAGGGATTCCTGGTGATCAGCAGATCGGGCGCGGAGGGCTGCGTCACCGGAATGCGCGATGCAAATCCCCACGACAGCACCGACAGGCCGACCACGGCGGCGCAGATCCAGCCCATGTGGCTGGCGCCGGCGACGAACAGCCCGCCCGCGATGGTGCCGATCAGGATCGCCATGAAGGTCGCACCCTCGACCAGCGCGTTGCCGGTCGCGAGTTCGGAAACCGAGAGCTGATCAGGAAGCACAGCGTACTTCACCGGGCCGAACAGCGCGGCCACGATGCCGAACAGCGCCAGCGCGATGAACAGCAGCGGGATCGAATGGGTGAAGAAGCCCGCTGCCGCAAACGCCGCGGCGAAAATCTCGAAGAACTTCAGCCGGCGCGCGACGATGGACTTGACGTAGCGGTCGGCGAGCTCGCCGCCGAGCGCCGACAGCACGAAGAACGGCGCGATGAACACCGCACCCGCGAGCTGGACCAGCGCCGGCCCCTGCTCGTTGGCGATGCCATACAGCAGCATGATGACCAGCGCGTTCTTCAGCACGTTGTCGTTCAACGCCGAGCAGAACTGCGACCAGAACAGCGGCGCGAAGCGGCGGGACGTCATCAATTCCTTGATCATGACCGGTTCCTTGGGTTAGCGCGCACGGCGCTGACAGGTCTGCGAATTCGAATGGCAGAGAATGATGGGCGTGGTGAAAATGACGGAGATCCCGCAGCCTTTAGTCTTATCCGCAACGTATCGGTTCGAACCGGCCCAGATCGGCCCGCGCCGGGCGCCGCGACCATGCCCGGCAGAAATGTACGAGACCTTATCCAGGGTTGTGATCAGTCGACTTCGAAACGGGCTCGCGAGGGACATGGTGAGCGCTTTGTTGAGGTTTCGGCGACAATTGCGGAGTGGGCGCGTCAGGTCAGGTCGCTCAAGCCGCCGAACGGCGACCAGCGGCAGCGGCGCGACTTGCGCCGGCGGCCGCGCTGAACCGCCGGGCGCGGTGCGCGCCGGTCGGCGCGCCGCTGCTCCAGGACACCTGCGACGTCGCAGGCGCGGGCGATCCGCTCGATCGGGGCGGTCGCCAGGGCGAAGATGGCGCGGCCGAAGCCCGTCACGAGCTCGATCGCGTCATCGACAAAGGTGGTGGGCAATTGAAGTGCTAGGCTCTGCATGTGAGTGGCCTCCTATGTTAATTTGAGCAACGCTCAAAATTAGTAGCTCGAAAATGAACATTGTTCAAGACAAATCGCGACGAGACCGGAAAAAACTTCAGCGGCGAGCTCTGCTGATCGAGATCGCGCGCCGCTATATCGCATCTAAAGGCTTGAGATCATTGAAGGTTCGCGATGTCGCCGAGGCCGCCGGCTGCTCCATCGGCAGCGTCTATAATGAGTTCGGCGACTTCGACGGTTTGATCCTGACCGTGAACCGGGAGACCGTGCAGGCCCTGACCGCACGGCTCAAGGCAATCCCGGCCGGCGATCCGCTGCGCCAGCTGCACGGGCTTGCGGACGCCTATCTCGGCTTTGCCACCGAACACGCCAACCTGCTGCGCGCGCTGTTCGAGCACCGGATGGAGGACGACCGGCCGTTTCCGGACGATATCCTGGCGATGGTGATGGATGCGTTCGCGCTGATGCATGCACCGCTGGTGCGGCTGTTGCCGGATCGCGATCCCGACGACGTCGCGCTGCTGTCCCGAATGATGTTCTCCGCGGTCCACGGCATCATCTCGCTCGGCCTCGAGGAGCGCATGGTTGCGGTGCCGCCGGAGATGTTGCGCGAGCGCCTCGCGGAGTTCGTCGACACGCATCTCGCAGGGTTGGGCGTGTCGCGCAACGCGTAATCACACCCGGGTGCGGGCGATCGTACCGGCGACGATCTGCATGGCGACGCCGAGCACCCAGCCCGCCATGATCGCCGCGGTCCAGGCGATGTCCGGCTCGCTGCGCAGCACGACGACACCGACCGAGAAGAACGCGACCATCGTCGCGAGGAAAGTGCCGATCGCGCTCAGCAGCTCCGCTGCGTCGATCTTGCGCGTCGAGGCCGCGTCCTTCGGATGGAACAGCTTTGGCGGCGTGTCGATCCCGAGATAGAATCCGATCGCGCCGCCCAGCATCATGATCAGCAGGAACGCCTGCGAGGTCAGCGCCGACACGCTCGAGCCGACATGGATGGCGACGAACAGACCGCTTGCAGCTCCCGCCAGGGCAAGACCGAAGCGCTCCAGGACATGGGCAAATTTTCTGACGCGGCTGCGCATTGCTGTGCCTCATCAATGAATTGCGCCACTGTCAGGCTAGGCCTTTTCGCAGCAGCGCGAAAGCCGTCACCTCTCAAATGGCCGCGACCTCGTGACGTTTTTATGCGGCAGCTCACATCTGTCGTGGCACAGAATGACTATTTATCGATCCAAGGTAGCAATCGAATCCGCCACCACTACGCTGCTCGGCGCAGCCCGCGTCAGGCCATTGCGATCGGCGATCGACATGAAGTGCGGGGCAGCGTTGCTGTCCCGCACTCTTCTTCGCCCCGCAAAGCCTACGCCGCGCGGCCGACCGAGGCATCGAGGTGCTTCAGCTTCGGCAACACCTCCTGCTTGAGTAGCCGCAGCGAATTGTGCCAGGCCTCGGGCTTGTGCTTGTAGTCGAAGCCGAACACCAGCAGCACGCCGAAGCCGCCGACCTCCCGATAGATCGTCTCGATCTTCTCGGTGACGGTCGCGGGCGAGCCGACGATCCAGTTGTTGCGGGCGCAATATTCGACCGTGACGTCGCTGTCGGGCACGTCGGGCGAGGCCTTCAGATAATCCTTGAAGCCAAAGTGGCCGAGCAGCGGCAGGAAGTACTCGCCCATCATCCGGCCCATCATGTCGCCGGTCGACAGCCTCCACGCCTCCTCGTCGGTGTCGGCGACGAACACCTCGCGCACCATCCGCCAATCCTTGCGGCTCGGCTTGCGGCCGGTCTTGGCGGCGCCGGCTTCGACCGAGTCCCAGTGGCTGCCGACATAGGCAGGGTTGAGGTTCAGACTCATCGGGATGAAGCCGCGCTCGCCGGCGAGCTTGAGCGTGTCCGAATTCTTCGACAGGCCGGCGACGCCGATCGGCGGATGCGGCGCTTGCTGCGGCTTGATGTGCGGTTTGAGGAAATCGAACATCGTGTCCGGCTTGGTCACCGTCCAGAACTTGCCCTTGTGGGTCCACGGGCCCGGCTCGGTCCACATCTTCAGGATGATCTCGAGCGCCTCGCGGGTCATGTCGCGGTTCTGACCCGACATGCCGTCGACATTGAACATCGCCCAGTCGCTCGGCAGGCCCGAGGCCGCGACGCCGAAATTCAATCGGCCGTTCGAGAGGTGATCGAGCATCGCAACGCGGTTGGCGAGCTCCGCCGGGTGATGATACGGCAGCAGAAATCCGCCGGGTCCGATGCGGATGTTCTTGGTCTGCAGCAGCGCCTGCGCCACCAGCAGATCGGGCGATGGATGCGGCTCCCAGGGCGCGGTGTGGTGCTCGCCGATCCAGGCTTCCTGATAGCCGAGCTCGTCCAGCCAGCGCAGCACCTGCAGGTCCCAATCGTGGCCCTCTTTCAATCCGCACTCCGGCGGATGCGACGGCATCGCGAAGTATCCGAGTTCCATGGGTTTCCTCTCTTTGTTCGAAGCGTGTCTTCCGCACGCGCTCCGGAGAGTAGCTGCACTGGCCACGGCAGAACAATGGCCAGATAAATCGCAACGTCATTCCGGGGCGACGGGGCAGCATCGAACCCGGAATCTCGAGATTCCGGGCCTCGTGCTGACGCACCAGCCCGGGATGACGACGTCGCGATCCTAGCGCGTCCCGAACGTGGTCTTGCCGAAAAGCGCCTTCTGCGTCGAGGGCTGCGAGCGCCAGTATTGCGGCGGCGCGCTGACCTCGCCGCCGAGCTCGGCGGCGGCGTGCCAGCCCCAGCGCGGGTCGTAGAGCATGCCGCGGGCAAGCGCGACCATGTCGGCCTTCCCCGAAGTAACGATCTCCTCGGCCTGCTTCGCTTCGGTGATCAGGCCGACCGCCATCGTGGTGATGCCGGTCGCCTCCTTCACCGCCTGCGCCGCCGGCACCTGGTAGCCCGGCCCGAGCGGAATCTTCTGCAGCGGCGACACGCCGCCGGAAGAAACGTCCATCCAGTCGACCCCGCGCGTCTTCAGCTCCTTGGCAAATTCGATGGTCTGCGCGAGGTCCCAGGCGCCCTCGACCCAGTCGGTCGCCGACACCCGCATGCCGATCGGCTTGTGATGAGGGAACACCGCACGCACCGCGTCGAATACTTCCAGCGGGAAGCGCATGCGGTTTTCGAGCGAGCCGCCATAGCGGTCGGTCCGCTTGTTGGCGATCGGAGACAGGAACTGATGCAGCAGGTAGCCGTGCGCGCCGTGCAGCTCGAGCGCGTCGATGCCGAGTCGGTCGGCGCGCTTCGCTGACGCGACGAACGCATCGCGAATGCGCTTCAGGCCGGCGTCATCGAGCGCCAGCGGCGCAGCCTCGCTTTCCTTATGCGGGACAGCAGACGGTCCAACCGTCTGCCAGCCGCCTTCGGCGATCGGGATCAGCTGGCCGCCCTCCCACGGGCGCTGGCTGGAAGCCTTGCGGCCGGCATGGGCGAGCTGCATCGCGACCGCAGCCTTCGAATGCTTGCGCACCGAGGCGAGGATCGGCTTCAGCGCCGCCTCGTTGGCATCGCTGTAAAGGCCGAGGCAACCCGGCGTGATCCGCCCGATATCCTCGACATGGGAGGCCTCGATGCAGAACATCGCGGCGCCCGACAGCGCCAGCATGTTGATGTGGGTGAAGTGCCAATCATTGGCGGAGCCGTCGTCGGCCGAGTACTGGCACATCGGCGAGACCATGATCCGGTTGGAGAGCTTGAGGCCGCGCAGTTCGATCGGGGAAAACAGGGTGCTCATGCAGGGACATCCAGGATCGGGGAACAGGCCACGATAAGATAGAGGCGGCCTGCGCGATCACCAACCGTCGCCGGCGCCGAACGGGCCGGGGCAGATCAGCAATGCGATAACGGTGGCCGGCCGGCCTGGCCTCAGTCGACCAGCGTGAACTGCAGCAGCAAATTGCGCTGGATCAGGGAGAAATTGTCGTCGGAGATCATGGTCAGCACGGTCTCGCCCTCATCGGTGACATGGGCATCGATGCCTTCCATGTTGTCGATCTCATTGCCGAGATCGGCATTGAAGATCGCCGGACCATCGACCACGGCGCCGGGCGCGATGTCGGACAAAGCGAGGCGGCGGATGCGAATTCCGGCACCGCCGAGCCAGGAGAATTTCCGCTCCAGGATCAACAGATCGCCCGACTGCAGCAGGACGGCGTCGCTGATGTCGAAATTCTCGGTACGGCGGACGCTGAACTGGCCCGGCGTCTTGCCGCCGACCAGGAAGGCGATCAGGTTGCCGCCGGCATCGAGCCCACGTTCGGAGAGCGCGATCAGCGTACCGGCCAGCGGCTGGCTCGGCGGCGTGGCCTTGGACATGACCTTGGGCACGAAGACGAGCGCCTCGAGCCCCTTGTTGATGGGCAGCTTACGCGCCGCCGGCAGCAGCGGCACCACCTCGCCGCGCGCGCGGGTGAAGCCCGTGGCGAAATCGTAGCGCAGCACCTGGTTGACCCGCTCGAGCCCGACATAGGCAATGGCGCCGTCGAGTGCGAGCGATTCCGAATCATACCAGCCGCGGGTGGCGGTGATCGGTTTGCCGTGGGCGTCGAGCAGCGGCGCCGCCTCGACATCGTCGAGCCCGACCATGTCGCGGCCGCGATAGACGATGCGGCCGGTGAACCAGGTGCCCTGGTCGCTGACCGCAATGAAGCGTTCGCCCTTGGCATCGAGCCGCAGCGCGGACAGGCCGCCGAAGCCGGAGAACGACGAGGTCAGGATCAGACCGCTGCGATACTCCAGCGCGCCGAACCGCACCCGCGCGCGATCGCGGATATCGAACGACGGCAACGGCCGTGCGTTGACCTCGACAGCGGCGGGTTCGTCAACGCGGTGTCGGCCCGGCCTGCCCGGCGGTCCCGGCGTCGGCTGCGTCACGCCTTGCGCCTGCGCGAAGCGCGGCAGCACAACGGCCGATAGACCCGCCGCCATATCTCTCAGGAGATGGCGGCGGCTAAAATGTGAGTGCATGTCTCACGAGTGGAGGCGACGCCGCGCGCCCGGCGTGGGTGCCGAGCCGTGGGTCTCGCTGAACAGCTCGGCGAGCTTTTCAGTGATGGCGCCGCCAAGCTCTTCGGCATCCACGATGGTGACGGCGCGACGATAGTAGCGCGTCACGTCATGACCGATGCCGATCGCGATCAGCTCGACCGGCGAGCGGGTCTCGATCTCCTCGATGATGTGGCGCAGATGCCGCTCGAGATAGTTGCCGGGATTGACCGACAGCGTGGAGTCGTCGACCGGCGCGCCATCCGAGATCATCATCAGGATGCGGCGCTGCTCGGGACGCGCCAGCAGGCGCTTGTGCGCCCAGTCGAGCGCCTCGCCGTCGATGTTCTCCTTGAGCAGGCCCTCGCGCATCATCAGGCCGAGATTCTTGCGCGCACGACGCCATGGTGCGTCGGCCGACTTGTAGATGATGTGCCTGAGATCGTTGAGGCGGCCGGGATTGGCCGGCTTGCCGGCCGCAAGCCACGCTTCGCGCGACTGCCCGCCCTTCCAGGCGCGGGTGGTGAAGCCCAGGATCTCGACCTTGACGCCGCAACGCTCCAGCGTGCGCGCCAGGATGTCGGCGCAGGTGGCGGCAACCGTGATCGGACGGCCGCGCATCGAGCCGGAATTATCCAGCAGCAGCGTCACCACGGTGTCGCGGAAGGTCGCCTCCTTCTCGTGCATGAAGGACAGCGGATGATAGGGATCGGTGACGACGCGCGACAGCCGCGCCGGATCGAGGATGCCCTCCTCGAGATCGAAATCCCAGGCGCGGTTCTGCTGCGCCATCAGGCGGCGCTGCAGGCGGTTGGCGAGCCGCGCCACGATGCCCTGCAGATGCGCGAGCTGCTTGTCGAGATAGGAGCGCAGCCGCTCCAGCTCATCATGGTCGCAGAGATCTTCGGCTGCGATCACCTCGTCGAACTTCGGTGCGAACGCGTGATATTCCGGGCCGCGCGGCTCGTTCTGGCCGCGCGAATTAGGCCGCGTCGCCTCGCCCGGCGTCTCGTCGTCGCCGAGTTCACCGTCGTCGAACGTGTCCGACGTGGAGGCCTGCGCGCTCTCCATCGCGCTTTCGCTCATCTCTTCCGCAGAGGTCTGGGCCTGGTCGGCGCTCATCTCCTGCGCGGCGTCGGAATCGGGCGAGCCCTCGGCACCGGACTGATCGTTCTCGCCGTCCTGGTTCTCGTCCTGGTCATCGTCGTCGTCGGAATCCATGTTGCGGTCGTCGCCGAGATCGAGCGCCGACAGCAGATCGTGAACCATGTCGCCGAACCTGGCCTGGTCCTCGGTGAAGCGGCTGAGCTGGTCGAGCCGCGAGCCGATCTTGTCCTCCAGCGTCGGACGCCAGAGATCGACCATCTTCTTGGCGGCCGCGGGCGGCGCCATGCCGGTCAGGCGTTCGCGCACCAGCATCGCCAGCGCATCCGACAGCGGCGCATCGGCGCGGTCGGTGATCTCGTCATACTTGCCGCGGTGGAAATGATCGTCGAGCATCGCGGTGAGGTTCTTCGCGACGCCGGCCATCCGCCGCGAGCCGATCGCCTCGACGCGCGCCTGCTCGACCGCCTCGAACACGCCGCGCGCCTGCGGATTGCCCGGCATCAGCTTGCGATGCACCTTGGGATCGTGACAGGCGATCTTCAGCGCGATCGAATCGGCGTGACCGCGCACGATCGCCGCATCGCGCTTGGTCATCTTGCGCGCCGGCTCCGGCAGCCGCGCCTTGCCGGGCGCAAGCCCCGGCCGCTCGGCGGCGAAAGAGACCTCGAGCTCCGGCTTCTTGGCGATCGCCTTCAGGCACGCCGACACCGAGCGCTTGAACGGCTCGGTCGGCGCTTCCTTCGATCCGGGACGGAATTTGATATTGGAGGTTGTCATAGCGATTTCGTAAACCAGTGGCGCGTGACGCCGCCGGGATACCCCTCAATCGAACCGAACTCTTTATATCCATTGGCGCGGTAGAAGCCCGGCGCCTGGAAGCTCATCGTATCCAGATAGGATTGCGTGGCTCCGAAGCGCCGCGCCTCGTCTTCGATCGCCTTGATCAGCTTCGCGCCAAAACCCTTGTTGCGAAACTTCTGCTCCATCCAGAACAGCTGGATGAACAACACCGCGGTCCAGACCTCGCCGACGATGCCGCCGACAATCTTGTCGCCTTGCCGCAGCGAGATGGCGAAGCGCTTGTACTTCTGCTTCCCCATTTTCTCGTTGTTGTAGCGGAGCAATCCGCCGAGCACCGCCTTCTTCGTCTGTGTGACTGTGCGCTCGACGGAGATTTTCGGCATGGACTAGCTGAGCGCCACGTTGACCGAGGATTCCGGCAGCTCGACGTTGAAGCAGCGCTGGTAGAACTCGGCGACCAGCGGCCGCTCCAGCTCGTCACACTTGTTGAGGAAGGTGACGCGGAACGCGAAGCCGATGTCGTTGAAGATGTCGGCGTTCTCGGCCCAGGTGATCACCGTGCGCGGGCTCATCACCGTCGACAGGTCGCCATTGGCAAACGCGTTGCGGGTGAGATCCGCCAGCCGCACCATCTTGTTGACGATGTCGCGCCCCTCCTGGGTGCGATAGTGCTTCGCCTTTGCCAGCACGATCTCGACTTCCTCATCATGGGCGAGGTAGTTCAGCGTGGTGACGATCGACCAGCGGTCCATCTGGCCCTGGTTGATCTGCTGGGTGCCGTGATAGAGGCCCGAGGTGTCGCCGAGGCCGACCGTGTTGGCGGTCGAGAACAGGCGGAACGCCGGATGCGGCTTGATCACCTTGTTCTGGTCGAGCAGCGTCAAGCGGCCGGAGACTTCCAGCACGCGCTGAATCACGAACATCACGTCCGGGCGGCCGGCGTCATATTCGTCGAACACCAGCGCGATGTTGTGCTGCAGCGCCCAGGGCAGGATGCCGTCGCGGAATTCCGTGACCTGCTTGCCTTCCTTGACCACGATGGCGTCCTTGCCGACGAGGTCGATACGGCTGATGTGGCTGTCGAGGTTGACGCGCACGCAGGGCCAGTTGAGGCGGGCCGCAACCTGCTCGATGTGCGTCGACTTGCCGGTACCGTGATAGCCGGTGACCATCACGCGGCGGTTCTTGGCAAAGCCGGCGAGGATCGCGAGCGTGGTGGCGCGGTCGAAGCGATAGTCGCTGTCGACTTCCGGCACATGCGGATCGACTTCGGAATAGGCCGGAACTTCCAGATCGCTATCGATCCCGAAGACCTGCCGAACCGAAACCTTCATGTCGGGCAAACCGACGGGTTCTTGCGCTTTGGTCTGGACGGCCGTCGTCATTCATCCTCCGAGGTCCCGGGCATTCCCGAAACCAGATTTAGGTCATTTGGCTGCGGATGGGGTGCTATGCACAAGCCTAGCAGAGAGCATCGGCCGGCAGAAGCCCACGGGCAAATCAAAGTTCCGTCGTTGTATCATAAAGATAGGCGCGAAACCCGATTTTTGGAAGGCTGCTCTGCAAATCCCGCCGTACTTTCGCCGCAGCGCCACGTCGGCCTATTCGGCCAGGCACTTTTCAGCCCGGCGGGGAGTTGTTAGCTCTCGAGCCTGTTTCATCGCCACCCAGGGATTCTGTGACTACGTTCCTTGACCCATTGATCGCGTTCGTTTCGGCCCATGCCTGGCTTGCCTATCTGACGCTGTTTCTGGCCGCCCTGCTGGAAGCCGTCCCGGTGGTCGGCTCGCTGGTGCCGGGCTCGACCATCATCCTGGCGCTGAGCGCGCTGGTCCCGGGCGGCGAATTGAAGCTCGTGCCGGTGCTCGCCGCCGCGGCCGCCGGCGCGATGCTCGGCGACGGCACGGCCTATCTGATCGGCTACCGCAGCCAGCGCGAGATCCTGTCGGCCTGGCCGCTCTCCAACTATCCGCGCGTGGTCGCGCAAAGCGAGGCCTTCTTCAACCGCTGGGGCGTGCTCGCGGTGTTCTTCGCCCGCTTCGTGCCGCCGATTCGCGCCTTCGTGCCGATCACCGCCGGCGCGCTCGACATGCCGCCACAGCGCTTCTACGCCGTCAACATTCCCGCGATCCTGCTCTGGGCGCCGGCCCATGTATTGCCCGGCGTGCTCGCGGTCACCGCGCTGCACGACTATGCCGGCCTGCCGCATCATCAGCATGTCGGCAAGCATCTGTGGATGTTCGCGGTCGCGGGCGGCGCGATCATCCTGACGCTGGCGATCTGGACCATCCGCCGGCGGCACGGCGGCGGCCTCATCGAACCGTCCAAGCCGGCAGAATAAGCGCTAAATGCTATTGGTCATGCCGGCGCGCCCCGGTGCCGGACCGACATAACGCGCGCGCGGCCTGATCAGCTTGCCGAGCTGCAGCTGCTCGCTGGCATGCGCGATCCAGCCGACGCTGCGGGCCATCGCAAACAGCGCGAGCTCGCTGCCGGCGGGCATCCGCAGCGCATGCACCAGCACCGCCAGCGCGTAATCGATGTTGACGAACTCGCCGGTTGCCTCCGCGATTCTATCAGGCACTTCCCGGGTGAATTTGCGCGGCGCGCCGGCCCGCGTCAGGGCCTCAAGCAGGGAGATCGCGCGCGGATCGCCCTTCTTGTAGACCCCGTGCCCGAAGCCGGGGAAACGCTCGCCGAGCGCAACCCGCTCGCGGACCACGGGCGCAACGTCGTTGTCGATCATGGTCTTGACGAGGCGCGAGGCGAGCACGCCGGCGCCGCCATGCATCGGCCCCTTCAGCGCGACGAGCCCCGCAATCACGGCGTCGTACAGATTGAGGCCGGTCGACGCCGCGCAGCGCGCGGTGAAAGTGGAGGCATTCAATTCGTGATCGGCGAGCAGCACCAGCGCGCGGCGAACAAGGTCGGGCGCGTGCTTGTTGTCCGGCGTCCAGACCCGCGCCACCTGCTCATGCAGCGGCTCGGCCGACGGCGCAGCGTTCAGCATGGTCGCGACCAGCAGCCGCAAGATTCGCCCGCCGACCATCGCGCGGCCATCGGGCGCGCGGGTGAAGGCGCCGGGATCGGCATTCGCCGCCAGCGCCAGCACCGCGACCGTCCGGTCGATCGGCTGGGACCGCCGCGCAGCCTCGGCGATCGCCCGCATTTCATCCGAGACATGCGGGCAATTGTCCGATGCGAACGGATCGACGCCAGTGACGTCCCACAGCAGCGTCGCGGTATGCTCCAGCGTGTCGCGCTCGGCGAGATCGACGCAGTTCACGCCGCGATAGATCGGGCCCTGCTCGGTGATGGTGGCGATCGCCGAATCCATCACCGGCAGGTCGGCATCGAAATTGCGAAACCCGCGCGGCTCCGGCGACGGCACGCGGCGCTCCTTCAAGCCCCGGATGTCCTCGGCGCGGTAGCGGTGGCTGCGCGAGTCCGGTGACGGCTCGGAGCGGATCAGGCCGCGGCTGACATAGGCGTAGAGGGTCGCCGGCGAGATCGCGAGCTCGGCGGCGGCCTCGCGGGCGGAGAGGTACAGCTCGGCGGATTTTTTCATATTGATTTATATAATCAAGATTGATCAACTCGTCGAGAGGCCCGACCTTGAAAGGCGTGAAACAAGGAGATCGGGCCATGAACATGATTCTCACCAAGAGCCAGATCGGTCTGGACGGCGTCCCCGCGGCCGAGACCGTGTTGAGCCATGTCGACGGCGAGCGCGGCGAACTCATCATCGCCGGCGAACACGTCGCCAACCTCGCAGGCAAGTCGAGCTTCGAGGGCGTGACGGCGCGGCTGTGGAACGGTGCCACCGGCAAGTCGCTGAGCGAGGCCAATGTCCGCGCCAGCCTCGGCGCGGCCCGCGAACGCGCCTTCGCGCGCCTGCCGGACCTGCTACCGGCGACGCGCGGCATGTCTGTTGTCGACGGCTTCCGCGCCGCGATCGCCGGCCTGCGCGGCGAGAACGGGCTGGAGCATGAGGCGACCATCGTCGGCGCCTTCCCGGTGATCGCGGGTGCGCTGGTGCAGCAAGCCAAGGGGCATGCGCCGATCGCACCCGATCCGAATGCCAGCCACGCCGCCGACACACTGCATATGCTACTGGGCCGCAGGGCCGCGCCGCGCGAGGTCACAGCCCTCGACGCCTATCTCGTCACGGTGTGCGATCACGGCATGAATGCGTCGACCTTCACCACGCGGGTGATCGCCTCGACCCAGGCCGATCTGTTCGCGGCCATCACCGGCGGCTATTGCGCGCTGACCGGGCCGCTGCACGGCGGCGCGCCGGAGCCGGTGCTCGAGATGCTCGATGCCATCGGCACCCGCGAGCGCATCAAGCCCTGGGTCGACGGTGCGCTGGCGCACGGCGAGCGGCTGATGGGCTTCGGCCACCGGGTCTATCGCGTGCGCGACCCGCGCGCCGACGTGCTCAAGGTCGCGATCGAGCGTCTCGAGGCCAACGGCGCCGACCTGCCGTTCGCCGCCGAGGTCGAAACCTATATCCGCGAGGCGCTGCGCAAGAAGAATCCGGAGCGGCCGCTGGAGACCAATGTCGAGTTCTTCACCGCGATCCTGCTCGATGCGCTGGAGATCCCGCGGCAGGCCTTCACGCCGGTCTTCGCCGTGGCCCGCGCCGCCGGCTGGACCGCGCACGCGCTGGAGCAGCGCCGCACCGGCCGGCTGATCCGGCCGAGCTCTTCGTATGTCGGGGCAGTGCCGAAGGACTGAAAGCGTAATCCGGGCTACGAGATCTTCTCCTTCCCCCTGAAAGGGGGAAGGTCGGGATGGGGGTCAGCCACGAACGACACCGCATGCGGGGAGACCAGATCCCCACCCGCTTTGCTCCGGCGAGCAAAGCGACCTCCCCTTTTCAAGGGGAAGTGGAGGCCACGCGCACGGACGGCCTACGCCTCGCGCACCACGGTCTTCAGATAATTATACGCCTTGATGATCTCGATCAGGCGATCCTCGGTGGAGCGGTCGCCGCCATTGGCGTCGGGGTGGTGCTGCTTCACCAGCGCCTTGTACTTCGACTTGACGTCTTCGAGCGTCGCGCCGGCGCCGAGGCCCATCACCAGCAGCGCCTTGCGCTCGGCATTCATGACCTTGCGCGTCTCGGGCTTGGGCTCCGCGCCACCCGGTCCGGGCCGCCAGCGGCCGCGGCCGTTGAGCTCGGAGAACACGTGGAATGGATCGGAGGCGGCGTCGAGACCGCTCTCCTTCTTGCCGTTGTTGGCGCCCATCTTCCAGGTCGGACGGTGACCGGTCAGCGCATCCTTCTGGTAGCGCGCGACATCGTCGGGATTCATGCCCTGGAAGAAATTGTAGGACTGGTTGTACTCACGGACGTGATCGAGACAGAAGTGCCAATACTCGCGCGAGTTCTCACGCCCCTTCGGGGCGCGGTGCGCGCCCTTGTTCTGGCAACCCGCCCACTCGCAGGTCACGGCCTGCTCGCCGGCCTGCGCCTGGCGCTTCGCACTCACCTTGGTCGGCTTGATGCGAATGGAGTCGAAGAATTTTGATGAATCGATCGGCATGTTCTCTTTGACTACGCAATGCACAAATCTTCAAGTCTTGACATTGCGCAGACCTCGTTTCCCGCTTGCACCATTGACGAAAAGCCGTCGCGGACCTAACTCCGCCGCCATGAGCACCAAGGACGTTATCATAAACAAGTTGCGTGAAGCTTTCTTGCCCGAAAGCCTCGACGTGGTCGATGAGTCACATCTGCATGAGGGCCACGCCGGTCACAGGCCAGGCGGCGAGACGCATTTCAGGCTATATATTGTGTCTCCGGCCTTCGAAGGGAAGAGCCGGATCGAACGTCACCGCATGATAAATGCGACGCTGGCGCAGGAACTCGCCGGCTCGGTGCATGCGCTGGCGATCCACGCCCACGGCCCCGGGGAAAAGCCGCGCTAGCGCGCGCTTGGCTCAAGACGAAGCAGCGGTTTTCCGTTATGAGGATAGAGCCATCCGGCGACGGACCTGCTCCCGGTGTGAGCAGGTGAATGATGGATCGTATCGCCACGCTTGATATGGGGCCATTGATGATCCCTTGCTGGCCACGTTTCCGGTCGATTGTCGCCGCCGCCGGCCTGCTCCTGATCTGCGCAATGCGTCCGGCCTCGGCGCTGGATATGCCGAGCCCGTTCGTCCAGGAGGTGCTGATCAAGAGTATCCTGGTCTCGCTCAACGACGCGGTGGCCGCGAACAATTTCACCGCGTTCCACGCCAAGATCTCAAAGCCGTTCCGCGACCAGTTTTCGCCGGACAAGCTGAAGACCATCTTCAAGGATCTGGTCGACAAGCACGCCGTGTTCGACGCCGTCGTGGCCAAGCCGATCGTGCTCGATGAGGACGCCAAGATCGACGACAAGGGCGTGCTGCGGCTGAAGGGCCATTTCGACACCGCACCCAAGCAGGTGAAGTATCAGCTCGGCTTCATCCCCTCCGACGGCGCGTGGAAGCTGTCGGGCATCTCGATCGATATCGAGTAGCGAGGCACATCCACAAGACCCGTCATCCTGCGGAGCGCGTAGCGCGTCTCCTCCAGCGACAAGGCGAAGCCTTTGCGCCGGGGTGACGGTGCAGGCAGCTCGCCTACGCGAACTTAGAACGCCGTCCCCGCCCGCTTCGGCTTCTCGAGCTCGGTGGCCTCGCGCGGGACCGCGACGATGCGCAGCGCGGTGATGCGGTTGCGCTCGCGGCGAAGCACGCGGAAGCGGAAGCCATGGAAGGTGAAGCTCTGGCCGCGCTCCGGGATCGAGCGTGCCTCGTGGATCACGAGACCGGCAACCGTGGTCGCCTCCTCGTCCGGCAGGCGCCAATCCATCGCGCGGTTGAGATCGCGGATCGGCACCGAGCCGTCGACCACGACCGAGCCGTCCGGCTGGGCACGCACGCCGGCGACGACGACATCATGCTCGTCGGAGATGTCGCCGACGATCTCCTCCAGGATGTCCTCCAGCGTCACCATGCCTTCGACCTCGCCATACTCGTCGACGACCAGGGCGAAGTGGGTCTTGCGGCGGCGGAACGCCTTCAGCTGTTCGGAGACCGGACGCATCTCCGGCACGAACCAGGGCGGCAGCGCGATCGCGGAGGCATCGATCGCGGACATGTCGCCTTCATTGGCGCGCATCGCGCGCAGCAGATCCTTGGCGTGGAGCACGCCGACGATGTTCTCCGGCTTCTCGCGCCACAGCGGGATGCGGGTGTATTCGCTCGCCAGCACCTCGCGCACCAGCTCCTCGGGCGGCAGATCCGCATTGACCGTGGTCATCTCGGTGCGATGGACCATCACGTCGGAGACCTGCAGCTCGCTGAGGTCGAGCAACCCGCCGAGCATGTCGCGATCCTGCTTTTCGACCTTGCCTTCGTGATGCAACAGATCGACCGCGCCGCGCAGGCGTTCGGTCGGCGACAGGATGGCCTGGTGCGCGCCGATCTTGATGCCAAGCAGCCGCATCAGGGCGCGGACGATCCCTTCGATGATGGTGAGAAGCGGGCCGAGCACGAACACCGTCAACCGCATCGGCCGGGCCACCAGCAGCGACACCCGGTCCGGCGCATTGATGGCGACGGTCTTGGGCAGCACTTCCGCGAAGATCACCACCAGCACCGTCATCACACCGGTGGCATAAAGCACGCCGACATCGCCGAACCAGGCGGTGAAGATCCCGGTGGCGAGCGCGGAGGCGCCGATATTGGCGATATTGTTGCCGAGCAGCAGCGCGCCGATCATCCGCTCGCGCATCGCCATCAGGCTCGAGACCACCGTGGCTTCGCTGTTGCCCTGCTTGGACAACCGCAGCATGCTGGCGCGCGAGGCGCCGGTCAGCGCCGTCTCACTCGCCGAGAAGAAGGCGGAGACGAGCAGACAGAGCAGCACGATCGCGAAGGTGAACCATCCCACTGGCTTGATCCGTGGCTAGAGCTTGATCCGGAAAAGTGTGTAGCGGTTTTCCGAGAAGATCATGCTCAAATCTAAGCCTTCAGCTTGGCTTGCAGGAAGTCGCGCACCGGCTGTGGCTCGACATTGTTGGCAATCACGGCGCGGCCGACCGCCTCGAGCAGGATGAAGGTAAGCTTGCCGCGCTTGACCTTCTTGTCCTGCGCCATCAGCGCCAACAGAGCATCGGCATCGGCAAGCCCTTCCTGGGTGAAGCCCGCGATATCCTGCAACCGCGTCGGCAATCCTACCGCGGCAAGATGACGCGCGATGCGCCCCGCATCGTCGGATGAAATCATGCCGAGCTTTGCCGAGAATTCCGCCGCCAGCACCATGCCCACCGAAACGCCCTCGCCGTGGAACAGGCGATCCGAGAAGCCGGTCGCGGCCTCCAGCGCATGGCCGAAGGTGTGGCCGAGATTGAGCAGCGCGCGCTCGCCGGTCTCGCGCTCGTCGCGGGAAACAACACCGGCCTTGGCGCGGCAGGAAGTCGCGATCGCGTGCTCGCGCCCGGCGCCGCCCGAGAAAATGTCGGCGTGGTTCTTTTCGAGCCAGCCGAAGAACGCCTCGTCACCGAGGATGCCGTATTTCGCCACCTCGGCGTAGCCGGCGCGGAACTGGCGCGGCGACAGCGTGTCGAGCACTGAGGTGTCGGCGATGACAAGCACTGGCTGGTGGAACGCGCCGATCAGGTTCTTGCCCTGCGGCGAGTTGATGCCGGTCTTGCCGCCGACCGAGGAATCGACCTGCGCGAGCAGGGAGGTCGGCACCTGCACGAAATCGACGCCGCGGCGCAGGATCGCGGCCGCGAATCCGGCGAGATCGCCGACCACGCCGCCGCCGAGCGCGATCACCAGATCGTTGCGCTCGATCTTCGCCGCGATCAGCGCCTCGCTGACCTCCGTCAGCGTGGCGTAGCTCTTCGAGCCCTCGCCCTCCTCGACGACGATCCGCGATGTCGGCACGCCTGCGGCCGCCAGCGACGCCTCGGCCGGCTCCAGCCAGTGCCTGGCAACGGTGCGGTCGGTGACGATGGCAGTGCGCACGCCGGGCCGCAGCGCTGCGACGCGTTCGCCCAGCGAGGCCAGCACGTCGCGGCCGATGACGATGTCATAGGCGCGGTCGCCGAGCGCGACGTCGACAGTAACGGAGGCGGAGTGTTTCAAGGGCGCAGTCATGGGGTCGCGTTCAATCCATCAGGTGGTGGCTCGCCGGCCGGACGCACGCCGCACAGATGCGCATGCAGGGCCTCGAGGCATTCGTCGACGATGCGGTCGTGCGGCACGTCGCGCGAGGCGATCGTCAGATCGGCGTTCTGGTAGACCGGTTCGCGCTCGCTGAGCAGCCGGTTGACGGTCGCCTCGGGATCGGCGGTCTGCAGCAGCGGGCGGTCGGCACGGCGGCGGACCCGGCGCATGATGATATCGCTGTCGGCCTTGAGCCAGATCGAAATCGCCTTGTCGCTGATCCGCTTGCGGGTCTCCTCGCGCATGAAGGCGCCGCCGCCGGTCGCCAGCACGACCGGGCCGTTGTCGAGGATGCGGGCGATCACCCGCGCCTCGCCGTCGCGAAAATACGGCTCGCCATGGGCCTCGAAGATCTCCGGGATCGTCATGTCCGCCGCCGTCTCGATCTCGGTGTCGGCGTCGGTGAACGGCAGCTTGAGCCGCGCCGCCATCCGCCGGCCGATGGTCGACTTGCCGGCGCCCATCATACCGACCAGCACGATCGACCGCGGCCCCAGCGCGGCCGTGATTTCGGCCTCCAGGGTCGGGTGGGTGGGCGCCGGGACGGCTGCGTCGGACATCAAAAAACTCGGATATTGGGACGATTTGTTCAGAATTCGAGCAACCTATACTACCCGCGGCGATACCGTTACCAGCGACTCTTGCAACCGCGCGGGGAACATGTTGGATGATTTCATTGGTTAATTCGCCGCCCGAGTCGCCTCCATGCCCAGTCTGTTCCGCTTCCTGACGGTCGTCGCCGTGATTTTCGGGATCGGCTACGGCATCGTCTTCGCGCTGGCGAACTTCGTGCACCCGAAGCCGCGGGAAATGAGCGTGACCATCCCGCCGGATAAGTTCCTCAAGAAATAGGCGTTATGAGTCTTGGCATGACCGCTGCTGCCAAGAAGACCCGTGCAAAATCCTCCGACGCCAAGCTGACCGCGTTGTTCCTCGACATGCTCGCCGCGGAACAGGGCGCAGGCCGCAATACGCTCGACGCCTACCGGCGCGACCTCACCGATTTCTCCGGCTATCTCGCCCATGCCGGCGCCGATTTCACCAGCGCCGATACCGATGCGCTGCGCGGCTATCTGGCGGACCTCGATACGCGCGGCTTCAAGTCGACCAGCGTGGCGCGGCGGCTGTCGGCAATGCGGCATCTCTACCGTTTCCTGCTCAACGAGCGGGTCCGCAGCGACGATCCGGCCGCAATCCTGTCCGGCCCGAAGCGCGGCCGCGGCCTGCCCAAGGTGCTGTCGATCGCCGATGTCGACCGCATGCTGACCCGCGCCAGGGAGCTGACCCAGACCGACGTCTCGCCGGCGCAGCGGCTGCGTGCGCTGCGGCTGTACTGCCTGCTCGAGGTGCTCTACGCCACCGGCCTGCGCGTCTCCGAGCTGGTGTCGCTGCCGGTCTCCGCGGCGCGGCGCGACGCGCGGATGATCGTGGTGAGCGGCAAGGGCAACAAGGAGCGGCTGGTGCCGCTCAACGATGCCTCGCGCCAGGCAATGGCGGACTATCTCGCCGCGCTGGAAGTGATGCAGCCGAAGGCGAAGAAGGCAGCAGCATCGAAATGGCTGTTTCCGTCCTCCGGCGAGAGCGGCCATTTGACCCGGCAACACTTCGCTCGCGACCTGAAGGAGCTCGCGGCCGCCTCCGGCCTCGCGCCGCGGCTGGTGTCGCCGCACGTGCTGCGCCACGCCTTCGCGAGCCACCTGCTGCACAACGGCGCGGACCTGCGCATCGTGCAGACCCTGCTCGGCCATACCGATATCTCCACCACCCAGATCTACACCCATGTGGTCGAGGAGCGGCTGAAGAGCCTGGTCCGCGACCTGCATCCGCTGGCCGAAAAATCGTAGCGGCGATCCCGTAGCCCGGATGGAGCGCAAGCGAAATCCGGGAAAGGTATTTCCGCCGATACAGCTTCCCGGATTGCGCTTCGCTCCATCCGGGCTACGAGCAATCCGCCTTGACTTCCGCTTCGTCTCCGCAGAAAGAGCGTGGCCTGCCTGCGATCCCGAAGCGTGCATTCCGCCCGAACGCGCGTTAACCAATTGAAGTTACAACGCTTCTCCTTTCACCGCCGAATCCGCTTCGCCCCTCGCATTGTTCCTCCCTATATTGAGTTGATGCCCGACCCGATGCGCAGCTATCTCGACTTCGAAAAACCCGTCGCCGAGCTTGAATCCAAGATCGACGAGTTGCGTGCGCTTGCCGCGAGCGGCAGCGACATCGGCGACGAAGTCGCGCGGATCGAGGACAAGGCGGCGCAGGCGCTGACCGACCTCTATGCCAACCTGACGCCGTGGCAGAAGACGCTGGTGGCGCGGCATCCGCAGCGGCCGCACTTCACCGATTTCATCGGCGGCCTGATCACCGAATTCACCCCGATGGCCGGCGACCGCAAATTCGCCGACGACGAGGCCCTGATCGGCGGCTTCGGCCGTTTCCGCGGCGAGAGCATCTGCGTGGTCGGCCAGGAGAAGGGGGCCACCACCGACAGCCGCATCAAGCACAATTTCGGCATGGCGCGTCCCGAGGGCTACCGCAAGGCGGTGCGCCTGATGGAGATGGCAGACCGCTTCGGCATCCCGGTGCTGTCGATCGTCGATTCCGCCGGCGCCTATCCCGGCATCGGCGCCGAGGAGCGCGGCCAGGCCGAGGCGATCGCGCGCTCGATCGACGCCTGCCTGTCGCTCGGCGTGCCCAATGTCGCGATCGTCACCGGCGAAGGCATGTCGGGCGGCGCAATCGCCATCACCACGGCCAACCGCGTGCTGATGATGGAGCACGCGATCTACAGCGTGATCTCGCCGGAGGCGGCGTCCTCGATCCTGTGGCGCGACGGCACCAAGGCGCAGGAAGCCGCCAACAGCATGAAGATCACCGCCCAGGACATGCTGCGCTTCGGCGTCATCGACCAGATCCTGAAAGAACCCTCCGGCGGCGCCCATCGCGACCCCGCCGCGATGATCGCGACCACGGGCGACGCCATCGCCCAGGCGTTCAACGACCTACGAAATCTTGATCCGGACGCGATTCGCAAACAGCGGCGCCAGAAGTTCCTGGACATCGGCCGCAAGCTGGGCTGAGGCGCCCAAACCATCGGGTTTTTCGACCAAATCGGCCGATTTTGCCGTAATTGGGCCCCGAGCCGGGTCTTTAACGTTCCTTGAACCATGCCTGCTACCGTGTGGGCTGTCAGCCCCGGTTCAGGTTGCGAGCAGGGGTGGTCGAAGGCTAATATTTTACACAATGGCTTCAGGGCATATTCGCCGTGTTGGGGTCGCGAAAATCGCCCGGTGGGTGTGGAGCTCGGACTTGACTCATCGCACGCTCGTACGCGCGCTTCTGACTTCGGCGGTCCTCGCCGCGGGCGTCATGCTCGCCGGCTGCGACAGCGACCAGATCTCGCTCGCCCAGAACGCCAAGGCCAACCAGCCGGTCCCGCCAAAGCTCGTGGCAGCCATGGCCGAGAAGGACATGGACATGCAGTCGCCGATCCTGGTGCGGCTGTTCAAGCAGGAGGCGGAGCTCGAGGTCTGGAAGCAGACCCGCTCTGGCCAGTTCGCGCTGCTCAAGACCTATCCGATCTGCCGCTGGTCGGGCGATCTCGGTCCGAAGATCCGCGAGGGTGACCGCCAGGCGCCGGAAGGGTTCTACTCGATCAACCCGAGCCAGATGAACCCGCAGTCGGCCTATTACTTGTCGTTCAACACCGGCTATCCCAACGCGTTCGACAAGGCGCTCGGCCGTACCGGCTCGCAACTGATGGTGCATGGCGACTGCTCCTCGCGCGGCTGCTACGCGATGACCGACGAGCAGATCGCGGAAATCTATTCGCTCGGCCGAGAGTCATTCTTCGGCGGCCAGAAAGCGTTCCAGCTGCAGGCCTATCCGTTCCGGATGACGCCGGTGAACATGGCCAAGCACCGCAACAATCCGAACATGCCTTTCTGGAAGATGATCAAGGAAGGCTATGATCATTTCGAGGTGACGAAGCAGGAGCCGAAGGTCGACTTCTGCGAGAAGAAATACGTGTTCGATGCGGTCAAGGCGCCGAACGCGACGCGCGATCCGGTGTTCGACGCCTCCGCGAAGTGCCCGGCCTATGTGATCCCCGAGGAGATCGCGAGCGCCGTGCGCGAGAAGGAGCAGCAGGACGCCGCCGAGACCGCCAAGCTGATCTCCAAGGGTACCCCCGTGGCGCGGCTCAACACCGGCATCGACGGCGGCATGAACGCGATCTTCGCCTCGAAGATTCCGGAAGGCAACACCGGCCTGTCCGAAGGCGGCGACAGCCAGGCATTGCAGTCGATGGCGCTGGCGCGCGCGCCCGGTACGATCCCCGGCACGGTCAATCCGCCGCGGCCGAATCTCGCAGTCCAGCAGGAAGAGCCGGTAGTGGCGACGACGTCGTCGACTGCCCGTGTTGCCTCGGCGAACTCGTCCGACAAATCCGAAGGCTTCTTCTCGAGCTTTGCCCAGAAGGTCGGCATCGGCAGCGCCACTGCCGATGCCAGCAAGGTGACCTCGCCGCCGGCGCCGGTGGCTGCCGCACCGGCCAAGCCAAAGATCGCCGAGGCCAAGCCGCAATCCGTGGTTCGCGTCGCGCCGAAGGCGGAGCCGAAGCAGGCCGCCAAGCCCGCGCCGAAGCCGCAGGTGACCAATACCGCCGCGGCCGCGCCGGCCGCGACATCGTCGACCCAGCTCGCCGGCTCGGCGCCTGTGGTGCAGACCAACTCGTTCGACACCCGCTTCTCCGCGGTGAAGTAACGGCGGAGCGACGCCGCTCGGAAGCGATCAACTTTCCCGCTGGCGCAGCGTCGCCCCTGCGAAGGCCGGGACGACATAGAGTGTGTTGTGCGATCTGTGAGTCAAACTTTCCGCATCCTCGGGGCATGATTTTGCCCGAGCTTTGCTCTGCCACATTCCGCTTGCCAACCGCGCATAGACGATCGTCTGATCGGTACGGGGCACAGCCGGGAGATTGCGATGGATGACCGAACCGTGCGGATGGCGCTTGAGCGCCATTGGGAGGCGTCGGACGCCAGCGATTTCGAGCGCGAGCACGACATCTATCGCGACGATGCGGTGCTTGATTATCCGCAATCGGGCGAACGGATCCGCGGCCGGCGCAACATTCAGCAGAGCCGCATGGTGCAGCCGAACAAGAAGCGCTTCACGATCCAGCGCATCATCGGCGCCGGCGATCTCTGGGTCACCGAGTTCGTGCTGACCTATGACGGCATCCCGTCCTACACGGTGAGCATCATGGAATTCCGCGACGGGCAGGTCGTCCACGAAACGCAGTATTTCGCCGACAGGTTTGAGCCGTCGCCGACGCGCGCTCACCTTGTTGAACACGCCGACGGGACGTCGTCGCGTTGATCGACAACGAGACTTGTACCGCGCCGGCTGGCGACGGTTACATGCCGTGGCTCTCAAAGACCTTCTTGCAGCTTCGGCTCAGGCTGGCGCGTTGCATCTGAAGGCAATTCTGTACGGCGCCGTCATTGCCGAGGTCCTTGCGGCAGAAGCGCTGTGCGTCGCGCGAGCACGCAGACTGTTCCGCCTTGGTACCGGTATGCTGGGCCAGCGCGGCGCCGCTGCTCATCACGGCAGCGGCAAAAGCGGCTGCGATCGAGAAATAACGCATTGGTGAATTCCTCCCGCGGCCCAACGGCAGGAGGAGCGCTTCGTTCCTGCGGGAACCCGGGATTCTACGGCGCCAGATACCGCAGCAATTCAGGATCGTTGCGCACCTCGCCTGCCGCGCCCTGCAGCGCAATGCGGCCGCGGTCCAGCACATAGGCGTAGTCGGCGACGCGCAGCGCGAGGTCGAGATGCTGCTCGACGATCACGACCGAGATGCTCTTGGCAAGCTCGATCAGCCGCTCGGTGATCTCCTCGATCACGCCGATCCAGACGCCTTCGGTTGGCTCGTCGAGCAGCAGCAGCTTCGGATCGCCGAGCATGGCGCGGCCGATCGCCAGCATCTTGCGCTCGCCGCCGGACAGCGTGCCGGCGGGCTGGTCGAGCCGCTGGCCGAGCTTCGGGAAGATCTCGAGCACGCGATCGACCGCGCTCGAATCCGAATTGAACAGCGAGCCGACCGCGAGGTTGTCGCGCACCGACAGGCGGGCGAACACCGAATGCTCCTGCGGCACATAACCGATGCCGGAGCGCACGCGCTCCTCGGTACGCCGCCGGGTGATGTCGCGGCCGTCGAAGAACAACTCTCCCGTTGTGCTCGCGAGTTCGCCGACGATGGTCTTCATCAGCGTGGTCTTGCCGGCGCCGTTGCGGCCGAGCACGGCGACGCCGCCGCGCCAGGGAATGCCGATGTTGACATCGAACAGGACCTGGCTGCGGCCGTAGCCGGCATCGATGTGCCGGATATCGAGGAAAGATTGATCAGGCACGGCGAAGATAAATCTCCTGGACGCTCTTGTTGGCCTGGATTTCCGCGACCGTGCCCGAGGCCAGCACCTTGCCCTGGTCGAGCACGGTGAGGCGGTCGCAGATGTCGCGGATGAAATCGAGATCGTGTTCGACGATGACGAGCGAGCAATGCTGCTTGATCGGCTGCAGCAGCTCGCCGGTGACGCGGCGCTCCTCGAGACTCATGCCGCCGGTCGGCTCGTCCAGCAGCAGCAGCCGCGGTCGGCCTGCGAGCGCCATCGCGATCTCGAGCCATTGCTGCTGGCCATGCGACAGCGCCGCCGCGGCATCGTGCGCGCGATCGGCGAGCCGGAACTGGGCCAGCATCGTCATCACCTGGTCGTGCAGCCTGTTGCGCGTACGCGAGAGCACGAGATCGAACAGCGACGAATGCGCCTGCAGCGCCAGCAGGATGTTGTCGTAGAGTGTCAGCGTCGGCAGCACCGAGGTGATCTGGAATTTCAGGCTCATGCCGGCGCGGGCGCGCTCTGTCGGCGTGAACGCCGTGATGTCGGTGTTGACGAAGGACACCTTGCCCGTGGTCGGCACCTCAGCGCCGGCGACGCATTTCATCAGCGTGCTCTTGCCCGAGCCGTTGGGGCCGATCAAGCCGTGAAACTCGTTCTCGTCGACGGTCAAGCCTGCGCCGTCCAGCGCGGTGAGCTTGCCGAATACCTTGCTGATCCCTTGCGCTTCAAGGAGCGGCATGGCCGGTCTCCTTTGACTTTGGCGCTTTGCCGAAGCTGCCGACCCGCTCGCGCTCGCCGAGCACAAAGGAGACCAGCCCGAGCGGGCGGAACATGATCACGAGCAGCAGCAGCACGCCGAGGATGATCGGCCAGACATCGCGGTAATTGTCCGACAGCCAGAAGCTGACGCCCTCGATGATCACGGTGCCGATCACGGCGCCGATCAGCGTGCCGGAGCCGCCGAACAACACGTAGAGCACGACCTGGGTCGAGAACACGACGCCCAGCATGTTGGGCCAGACAAATCCTTCGTGGAAAGCATAGAGGCTGCCGGCGAGACCGGCGATGGTGCCGCCGACCGCGAAGATGATCGCCTTCAGATGCTGCGCCTTGTAGCCGAAGAAGGCGATGCGCTGCTCGTTCTCGCGCAGGCCAGCAAGCGCAAGACCGAATTGCGAACGCACCAGGAAGCGGCAGAGCAGATAGACGACCACCAGGATGCCGAGCACCATGTAGTAGTAGATCGGCCCTTCCTCGAACTCGTAGCTGCCGAGGGTGAGCGGCGGGATCGACGGGATGCCGTTCTGGCCGCCGAGATAGTACCAACCCCGCGCCAGCCGGTCCGCAGCATAGGAGCCGGTCAGGGTGCCCAGCGAGACGAAGATCACGCTCGAGGGATAGCGCCCGAGCAGCAGGAAGCCGCCGAGCAGCAGCGATGCAGTGAGGCCAATCAGCGTGCCGGCGGGCAAGATCAGCAGGATCGAAGTGACGTTGAGATCGCGCGCCAATAGCGCCACGCCGTAGCCGGCGGCGCCGAAGAACAGCGCCTGGCCGAAGCTCATGATGCCGGCATAGCCCCACACCAGGTCGAACGACAGCGCGAACAGCGCGAGGATCACCACGCGGGTGGCGAACACCGTGAGATAATCCTGCAGCACCCATGGCAGGACCAGTGCGATCATGAGCACCAGCCCTTCCACGATCGGCAGGACCTTCCATCCTGCCGATGCCTGTTGCACCGGCGCGCGCGCGGCTGGTAGCCCCTCGCCTGTCACGACATCCTCGCTGATGCGTGCGACGGCCTCTCTTGCTCCACTCATTGATCGCTCAGCATTCCTTGGGATCGACGAGACCGTCGCTGCGCGCCACGATCTCATAGTTCCCGCCTTTGGCAACAGCGGTGTACATCTTCATCTTGCAGTGACGCTTGCCCGGCACCATTTCGGCCGGTCCGCCGGGTCCTTCGGCGATCTTGGCGTGATCGAGTGCGGCAGCGACCTGTTCGCGGTCGACCTTGCCGGCTTCCTTGACCGCGGCTTCCCACAGCTTGAGGCCGCGATAGGTTCCGGTCGCGGCGCTGCCGGCGGCGAACAGGAAGTTGCCGGGGAAATCCTTTTCATACGCAGCCTGGAGCTTGGCGTTGAACGGATCTTCCTTGGTCAATACCTTGAAGTAGTCGAGGCAGCTCGCCAGCCCCTCGATCTCATTGGCCTGATTGATGTTGAGCGTGTTCTCGTCATAGTAGACACAGGCGAGCCGCCCGCCGTTCTTCAGGAAGCCGGCCTCATAGAGCTGTTTGAAGAACGGTCCGACACCCGGCGGGATCACGGTGTTGAAGACCACGTCGACCTTGTTGGAGATGATGCGGTTGACGGTGGCCGAGAAGTCGACCTGGTCGAGCGGATAATACTCCTCGAACACGACCTCGCCGCCATTGTCCTCGATCACCTTGCGGGCGTAGACGTTGAGCGTGTGCGGCCAGACATAATTGGCGCTCGGCAGCGCGAACTTCTTGCCGCCGTTCTTGATCAGCCAGGGAATGAAGGTGTCGCACTGCTGCGCCGGCGTCGGCCCGGTGCAGAACAGATAGGGCGTGCACTCCTTGCCCTCGTAGAGCTGCGGATAGATGTAGAGCGTCTTGCCGCGCGCCACGATCGGGTCCTTGATCGCGTTGCGCATCGACGAGGTGATGCCGCCCAGCACCATGTCGACCTTGTCGCGCTGGATCAGCTTGCGGACATTGCCGACCGCGACCGATTCGTTCGAGGCGGTGTCCTCGATGTAGAGCTCGAGCGGCCGGCCGAGCAGGCCGCCGCCGGCATTGATCTCCTTGATCACCATCTTGGCGACGTTGGCGTCGGCATTGCCGGCATAGGCGATCGGGCCGGTCAGGTCGGTCGCGATGCCGACCTTGATCGGGCCTTCGGCGGCGTTGGCCCAATCGGGCCGCACCACCCAGCTGCCGACCCCGGTCGCGAGCGCTCCGGTTGCAAAGGCGAAATTGCTCATGAAGCGGCGGCGCGTGAGGTTCATGTGTTCAATCGACATGGTGACTAGACCCCTTTCCCAGCAATGAGGCCTTGCGGCCGGAATTTGATGAAGGCGATGGCGAGCACGAAGACGAGGACGTCGGCGACGACCGGAGACATCACCCATGGCAGCGCCGCGCTGAGCGTGCCGATCACACCGGCGCCGGCGACCGGACCGATGAAGGAGCCGACACCGCCGACCATCACGGCGACGAAGCCCTGGATCAGGAAGCGGATGCCGAGATCGGCAAAAAGGCTGAACACCGGCACGATCAGCGCGCCGGCAAGCCCGGCCAGCGCCGCGCCGAACGCAAAGGTCGCGCCGTAGATCAACGGCGTCGAGATGCCCGACGCGCGCGCCAGCGCCGGGTTCTCCAGGGTGGCGCGGACCCGAAGCCCGAAGCTCGTGCGCGCCAGCAGGAGATAGCAGCCGCCCATCACCACGAGCGTGATCACGATGATGGTGAAACGCCAGGCCGAAATGTGGACCGAGCCGAGGTCGATCGAACCGCCGATCGGCTCCGGCACCGTGAGATAGAAGCCGCCGATCAGCCCGCGCACGCTTTCGCGGATGATCAGCCCGAGCGCATAGGTGCCGAGCATCGCCACGATCGGCGCGGCATAGAAGCGCCGGATGATCAGCGCTTCCAGCACGAAGCCGAGGGCGCCGACCACGAAGGGCGCCGCGACCATGCCGACCCAGACCGGCGCGCCGTGGGCGTAAGCCAGATAGGTCACATAAGCCCCGAGCAGGACGAATTCGCCCTGCGCGAAGTTGAAGATGCCCATCATGCTGGCGATGATGCCGAGCCCGAGCACGACCAGCACGATGATCGCGCCGAAGCTCACGATCTCGAACACCGCGGCGAAGGTGCTAGCCATGGTGTTCGATCCATCGACCTTGCGTCTGCGACAAGCGGCGCCTCACATCTTCTTCCAGTCGCCGGCCTGCTCGAAGGCGTGCGCGGCGCGGTAGATGGTGGTTTCCTCGAACATCCGCCCGACCAGCATCAGGCCGACCGGCAATCCGTCGACCACGCCGCAGGGCAGCGACATCGCCGGGTGATGGGTGATGTCGAACGGCGCGGTGTTGGAGATCATCTCCAGCGCCCGAGCGACATACTCCTCGCGGCTGGCATTGGCCTCGGGCAACTTCGTCGCCTTCATCGGCGTGGTCGGCATCAGCAGCAGATCGTAGTCCTTGAAGGCCTTGTCGTAAGCCGCAGTCAGCCGGCGCGAGATGTTGAGCGCCTTGCCGTAGAAGCGCGGACCGAAATTGTTGTTGATGTAGGTACCGAGCAGCATGAACAGCTTCGTGGTCTCGGACAGCGAATCCGCCTGACGGCGCCAGCCGCGATGGAAATCCATCAGCGAGGTCGAATAGAGGTCGCCGCGGCTGAGGCCGTAGCCGTCGCCGAACATCATGGTCTGGGTCAGGCCTTCGGTGCCGATCGGGGTCCAGATCGCACCGCCGAGCATGTGCATCGGGATCGATACCGTCTCGATGCTGGCGCCGAGATCCTTGAAGCGCTTGGCCGCCTCGCGCACGCTTTCATTCACCGCAGCTTCGGCGGTCGGCTGCTCGAAGCCTTCCTTGACGATGCCGATCTTCATGCCCTTGACACCCTTGCCGAGCGCCTTGGTGTAGTCCTCGACCTTCGGCGCCTTGATCCGCGGATCGTAGCCATCGTCGCCGGCCAGCACTTCCAGCAGCAGCGCGTTGTCTTCCACGGTCGCGGTCATCGGACCGGTGTGATCGACGTAGATCTCGATCGGCATGATGCCGGTGTAGGGCACAAGCCCCCAGGTCGGCTTCATGCCGTAGGTGCCGCAGAACGAGGACGGCATGCGGATCGAGCCGCCCTGGTCGCCGCCGATCGCCATGTCGACCTCGCCGAGCGCGACCACGACGCCGGAGCCCGACGACGAGCCGCCGGCCGAATAGCCCATCTTGTGCGGGTTGTGCACCGGCCCGTAGGAGCCGGTGTGGCTGCCGCCGGACAGGCAGAAATGCTCGCAATGGGTCTTGCCTGCGATCTCGGCACCGGCGTCGAGCATGCGGGTGACGATGGTGGCGTCGAAATCGGGGATATAGCCTTCCAGCGTCGACGAGCCGTTGGTCATCGGCACGCCGGCCAGCATGATGTTGTCCTTCAGCGCCACCGTCTTGCCCTTGAGCTTGCCGGAAGCCGCACCCTTCACCGTCGACTTGCGGTACCAGGCGTTGTGCTTGTTGTCCTCCGGCGCCGGGCGATAGCCGGGCGTGCGGGGATATTTCACTTCGGGCAGTTCGTCCGGCATCTGGGCGACGAGGTTGTAGGCCTCGATCGAGCCCTGCATCAGGCCGCGGAACGAGGCCACGTCCTCATCGGTCAGGGACAGGCCGCACTGTTCGGCGACGGCACGAAGTTGCGTTGGCGTGGGAAGGACGACGGTCACGGCGCTCTCCTGAAGCTTTTGATCTTTGGATTGATCCCTCGACGCAGGGCCGCGGGCGGCGCGTTGACCGCGCGAACCGCTCACCCCGTTGTTCTATTCAAAACGGAAATATTTTCCTTTTCAAGTATTATTTCGCGGGTCGGTTTGGTTGGTTCGCATTCGGCGTCAGATCGGCTTGATCACCCTGAAGTCGAGACCGTCGGCTTCGGGAAGATACATCGGCATCCGGGCGTGGCCGCTGCGCACCGTTACCGGGCCGCGCGGGCCGCGATAGACGAGGTTGTCTGCCGCCGCGAGCAGCGGCCGCATGTCCAGCGAGCCGGCGCGGTTGGCGGCGGCCTCGAGCAGGCAGAAGCCTTCATAGGCGGACTCGCTGCACGATCCGACCGGCGGCGCAAACGCTCCGAACATCGCGCGATAGCGGTCCCTGAATTCGTCGCCGGCCTGCGAGCCGACCGAGGGGAAATAACCGGAGGCGCAGAACAGGTTTTCGGTCTTGTCGGCGCCGATGCCGAGCAGCGCGGTTTCGTCGAAACAGCCGGCAAAGCGCAGCGTGGTGGCGGCGAGCCCGGCATCGGCGAAGGCGCGGTTGAAGGTCACGCCGTCGGTGCCGATCAGCGAGATCAGCACGACATCGGGCTTCGCCGCACGGATCCGCTCCAGATGCGCCTCGTGATCGTCCTCGCCGACCGGCACGAACTCCTCGCCGACCACGAGGCCACCGGTCTCCTTGATGTAGCGCTTCACCGCGCGGTGCGACTGCCATGGCCAGACATAGTCGCTGCCGATCAGGTACCAGCGCCTGGCGCGCTTCACCTCGGCCAGCCAGTGGATCGATGGCCGGTTCTGCCAGCGCGGCGTCTCGCCGATCGCGATCACGCCCGGCGTCCGCTCGCCGCCCTCGTAGACCGGCGTGTAGATGTAGGGGATCCTGCTCCGGGTGATGAGATGCCGCATCGCGACGCGCACGGCGCTGGTGTGCATGCCCATGATGAGATCGACCTCATCGAACGCGATCGCCTGCTCGGCGCGGTCGAGCACCTCCTCGATCGGGCCACCGGCGTCGTAGACCTGGAACTCGATCTCGCGGCCGAGGATGCCGCCGCGCCGGTTGATATCCGCAACCGCGAGCTGCGCGCTCGAGGTCGCGGCCGGTCCCCACATCCCCGGCGAACCGGTGCAGCAGACGAAGCCGCCGATCCGCAGCCGGTTGCGCGCGCCCCGCCGGCCGAACCCGCTGCGATCCATCGGCGCAAGCACGCGATCCGACGCCGCCGACGCCAGGTTCCTGAACAGCAGGGATGGCGGGAACGGGAGGTCTCTTGCCGTGACGTTGGGCGTCGAATGCACACCTGCTCCTGTCCGGCACCGGCACGCCGCATACGGCAACGGTGCCACACGCTAGATTGTCTTGATCACATTGAAGTCGAGACCGTCGGCCTCGGCAAGATAGATCGGCATTTCGGCATGGCCGTCGCGAATGGTGACGGTGCCGCGGGCGCCGCTGTAGACGAGGTTGCGCGCCGCGGCGAACAAAGGACCCGTCGAGAGCGAACGGGCCCGGTTGGCCGCCGCTTCGAGGAAGCGCATCCCCTCGTAATTGGACTGTCCGACCGAGCCGATCGGCGGCGCGTGCGGGCCGAACATCGCGCGGTAGCTGATCTGGAACTCGTCATTGGCGCGCGAATCGACGCAGCCGAAATAGCCGGAGGCACAGAACAGGTTCTCGGTCGCGTCCGGCCCGATGCCGAGCAGCACGGTCTCGTCCATCGCACCCGCATAGCGCAAGGTGGTGGCGGCGAGACTGGCGTCGGCGAAGGCGCGGTTGAAGGTGATGCTGTCGGTTCCGATCAGGCTGATCAGCACGACATCGGGCTTGGCGGCGCGGATCCGCGCCAGATGCGGCTCGTGATCGTCCTCACCGAGCGGGACGAACTCCTCGCCGACCACCTGGCCGCCGGCCTCCTTGATGTAGCGCTTCACCGCGCGATGCGATTGCCAGGGCCAGACATAGTCGCTGCCGATCAGATACCAGCGCTGCGCTTTCTTGACTTCGGTGAGCCAGTGGATCGCCGGGCGGCTTTCGGCGCGCGGCGTCTCGCCGATCGCCATGACCCCTGGCGTCCGCTCGCCGCCCTCATAGACCGGCGTGTAGACATAGGGAATGCGGCTGGCCGTGACCTTGCGCAGCGCGAGGCGGACCGCCGAGATATGCGAGCCCATGATGACGTCGATCTCGTCGAAGGCGATCGCGCGTTCCGCGCGGCGCACCACCTCCTCGATCGGACCGCCGGCATCGTACATCGACAATTCGACCTCGCGGCCGCGGATGCCGCCGCGTCGGTTGATCTCGGCGACCGCCAGCATGACGCTGTTGGCCGAGATCGGTCCCCAGATTCCGGGCGCGCCGGAGAAGGTGATGAAATTGCCGATCCTGAGCTTGCTGTCGGTGCCGCCACGGCGCGAGGAGCCCGGCTTGACGGTCAATGCGAGATCGGCCGCGCAGGACGACGGGCTTCGAAACAGGTGCGGCGGCGCGACGGGCAAGCCGCCATGCGCCTGGGAAGAGACCGTCGAGAGCACGCCAACTCCTGTCTGGGAAGCAGAACGCAACGCAGCCAGCGGGCGGTTGCGGCATCCGCCCTTTGGTTGGGGGAATATCCTAGGGGAAAATATTGAATATTCAACAATTGAAGTGCATATAGAAATGGCATGAGTTGCCGGACATTCATTCACCGGGTCAGGAACCAGGTCTCACGCCGTGGCTAAACCGCCGAAAGAAAATTCCCCGATCACCGAACACCTCACCTACCTGCTCGCGCAAGCCAACCGGGAGATCAACCGGCAGTTGGAGACGCGGCTGGCCAAGGAAGGCGTGCCGGTCGAGCAGTGGCGCATCCTCAAAGTGCTGTCCGACGGCAATGGCCACTCGATGGGCGAGCTTGCCGACGCGGTGCTGCTCAACCATCCGACGCTGACCAAGATGATCGACCGCATGGTATCGGATGCTCTCGTCTATCGCGTGCAGGATCCCAAGGACCGCCGCAAGGTGCTGATGTTCGTCTCCGACCGCGGCAAGGCGCTGTGCCGCCGGCTCAACTCGCTGGCGGTAAGCCAGGAGGAGCACATCGTCGAGAGCTATGGCGACAAGTCGACCACCGAGCTCAAACGGCTGCTGGAAAGCCTGATCGGCAGCGCCAACTGAGGCGACAGCCTCCGCTACGACGCCACCTCGTCCTGCGCCACCAGGCCTGCTGGCCGGACCGGCGTGAGGGCGGGATCAGCGACCGGATGGGCCAGCCGGTTGCCGACGATCATGATCGCGCACAGCACATAGCAGCAGACGCCGAGTGCGAATGTCGTGGTGATGCCGAACTGGATCGACAGCGCCATGCCGAGCACGGAGGCAAGCATCGAGGTGATGCCGTTGGTGCTCCAGAAGAACGGCAGCAGTCCGTCATGCCGCCGCCAGATGCCGAGGCCCAACGGGAACATCATGCCCATGCAGAAAGCCGGCGGCGCCAGCAGCGCGACCGATACCAGGATGCGGATGTCGGTCGGCGCGGAGCGCGCCCAGGCGGTGACGGCCGGCGTCAGCAGGCCTGCAGCCACCAGCGTTGCGACCAGCGCCATGAGGCGCGCGATCAACATGCCCGGCCGCGCCGGCGCGGCCCCCACCGTGGCGCTGCCGATGCCGCCGAACAGAAGGATCGTGAACAGCACGACGCTGAGCCCGTAGACGGGATGGCCGAGGAACACCATCAGCCGTTGCATCTGCGAAATCTCGATCAGCATGAAGCCCATGCCGATCGCAGCGAAATAGGCCACCGGCGGCACCAGTGCGGCCGCCGGCATCCGCCGCATCAGACGCGCGAACGGAATGCCGATGTAATAGATGCAGATGCCGAGCTGGAAGACGAACACCCATTTGATGACGGTGAGCGCTGCGTTGTGCCGCACCTCTGAGCCGCTCTTGACGAATAGATCGCCAAGTCGCCCCGTATAGAAAAAGAACGGCTTGTCGTCGGTCGAGGCTGCGATGTTTTCCGGCAATGAGTCAAGGAAGCTCTGGTCGGCCTTGCCCGATAGAAGGGTCGAGGTGACATTGTCATAGGCGATATCGGGCCCGAGCAGCAGCTTGAACCCTTGCGCTACCAGGCGGTCGCGCGCGCCCTGCCATTGCGCCGCCGTGAACGCCTCGGGCCGGGTCATCACCGTGACGATGCTGCCGACATTCGCCGCGATCACATGCTGCGACAGTTCGGTCGTCGGCACGCCCTGATGCTGCAGCGCCTCCGCCGCGATCGCGATCAGACGATAGAACTCGCCGCGATAGACCGTTGGTTCGTACCAGCGCGACACCGAAAGCATGCCGCCCGGCTTCAGCGCGCGGAAGAAATCGGCCCACGCCTCCACGGTGTAGAGCCGGTTCTCGGTCAGCGTCAGCCCGCCGGCCGCGGTGGCGGCCCAGGTATCTATTAGCGAGATCTGGATCAGGTCGTAGCGATCGGGCGAATGGTTGATGTAACTGCGCGCCTCGGCATTGACCAGCGACACGCCGGGCCGGCGATGGAGATGGCCCGAATAATCGGCGAACTTGTCGGTCAGCACTTCGAAGATCGCCGGATTGATTTCGATGCCGTGAATTCGCTGCGCGCCGAAATAGAGCCCGGAGAGGATGTCGCGGCCGCCGCCGACGCCGACCACGGCCACGTCGCCTGGCCGTTGCTGCACCAGATAGGGCGCGTTGATGACGTCGTTCTTGAGATAGGAAACCTTGGTCAGATCGCCGGAAAAGCGGGTGATCGGCGTCGCCGCATCGGCATCGATGTCGAGATAGAGCTGCTCGATCCTGGCATCCGGAGTGCGCGAGAACGACCAGCCGAACGGAACCGAGAGCCCGAGATCGGTCACGCGGATGCGCGAATAGGTGTTCCAGCGCTCGAACAGCGTTCCGGTCTGCTCGGTGCCCTTGGCCCAGATCACGCCAAGATGACTGCTGCCGGTTGCAGCAAGCGCGGTGTGAACCGCAGCGAGCGCGGCGAGACCAAGCGCGGCGTTGCGGCTCAGGCGGACATCGCTTCGGCCTTCGTGACGGACCACGAACCAGCCGACGGCCGCGGCGCAGGCGCCGATCCACAGCGTCGCACTGACCGGATCGATCACCAGCAGCACGAAGATGATGCCGAGGCATCCGGCCGCGGCGCCGACCAGGTCGGCAGCGTAAAGCCAGCCGCCGACATAGGGCAGCCGGGTCAGGAGAATCGTGATGCAGATGCCGCCCTCGGTAAACGGCATGGTGAAAGCCAGCGCCACCAGGGCGAGCGCAACCATGGCATATGCGCCAGGCACGACCAGCGGCGCATACAGAAAGGCACACATGGCGGCAACGCCGCTGATCGCGAACCGCGCGGCGTGACGGGCAAATTCCGGCGCCACACGCTCCGGCGCATAACGGGTGGAATCCTCATAAACCTTCATTGCGCCGCGCGTCAGCCCGAACATCGCGAGGGCGATCGCCCCGAAAGCGAAGTGGTAATGCACCATCACGCTGAAAAAGCGGGTGATCAGGATCTGATAGGCCAACGTGGCCGACGCCAGCACGAAGATCGCCGGATAGTAGCGGCCGGGCATCGTCGTCGCGGTCTGCAAGGCGCGGCCTCCTGATCGAGCCTTGACCAAAGAGACGCTTTGATGCGCGTCGGCGGCTCACCCGACGCGCCCTGCAATACTGAGACACAGAGCCCTAACAAGTGATTGATTGGACGAGCCAACAGCGACTTTGGGTAGCAGCCGGACCGGCGGCGGGCTTATCGCGGGGTTACCGGAGAGCCCACAATCGCGAAGATACCGCCTCGCCGACCGCCAGCCCATGCCGGGAAGGTCCAACAAAAAGTCCGGTCAACATGTCGGAGTGCCGGTCGCAGGCTCGTCCTCCGGACGCGCCGACACTGCGCGCGGTTCCGGTTCATCCTCTTCATCGATCACAAGGATTCCCCCTGATGACTTCGATCACGCCTTTCCTCTGGCTCGACAACAACGTCCGCGAGGCCGTCGCCTTCTACAAATCGGTGTTCCCGAACGCCGAGATCGAAACCGTCAGCGACTTCATGGCGAGCTTCGAGCTCGAGGGGCAGCGGTTCTATGCGCTCAATGGCGGACCGCAGCACAAGTTCAACGAGGCGGTGTCGTTCTTCCTCAGCGTCGAGACCCAGGAACAGGTGGACTACTTCTGGGAGAAGCTCACCGACGGCGGCCAGGAATCGCGCTGCGGCTGGCTCAAGGACCGCTTTGGCCTGTCCTGGCAGGTGATCCCGACCGCGCTGAGCCGTTACCTCGGCGATCCCGACCGCACGGCGGCCGACCGCGCGATGCAGGCGATGCTAAAGATGCAGAAGATCATCATCGCCGATCTCGACAAGGCGTTCGCCGGCTGACGGCGATGTAGCCTCGACGGCGGGCCAGGCGCCCGCCGCGTCGGAGCCTGCGGCGGCTTACGCGTACCGGCCGTGGCAGTGCTTGTACTTCTTGCCTGACCCGCAGGGGCAGTCCTCGTTGCGGCCGACCTTGCCCCAGCTTGCCGGGTCGTTCGGATTGCGGTCGGCGGCGGACATGGCGGGCGCCAGCGAGGCCTGGGCGTAGGTGGCCTCGGTCAGGCGGGCTTGGGCGAACTCGTCCTCGCCGGTGTTGGGATCGAGCTTGTGCGCTTCCATCGGCGGCAGCGGCTGCGGCGGCTCGTCCGGCGGCACGATCTCGACCCGCATCAGCTGGGCGGTGACCGCCTCGCGCAGATGCGCGCTCATCTCCTGGAAGAGATTGAAGGCTTCGGTCTTGTACTCCTGCAACGGATCGCGCTGGCCATAGCCGCGCAGGCCGATCACCTGGCGCAGATGATCCAGCATGATCAGGTGCTCGCGCCAGAGATGGTCGAGCGTCTGCAACAGGATGGTCTTCTCGACGTAACGCATCACGTCGGGGCCCCACTGCGCGACCTTGGCCGCCATCCGCTCGTCGACGTGATTCTCGATGCGCGTCAGCAGTTCCTCGTCGGCGATGCCCTCTTCCTTGGCCCACTCATCGACCGGCAGGTCGACGTCGAGCACGCGCTTCAGCTCTTCCTTGAGGCCCGCGGTGTCCCATTGCTCGGCATAGGCGTGCTCGGGGATGTGCTTGGCGACCACGTCCTCGACGAAGGCATGGCGCATGTCGGTCACGGTCTCGACGACGCTGTCGTCCTTCATCAGGTCGACGCGCTGGTCGAAGATCACCTTGCGCTGATCGTTCTGGACGTTGTCGAACTTCAAGAGGTTCTTGCGGATGTCGAAGTTGCGCGCCTCGACCTTCTGCTGCGCCTTCTCGAGCGCCTTGTTGATCCAGGGATGGATGATGGCCTCGCCTTCCTGCAGGCCGAGCCGCTGCAGCATGCTGTCGAGCCGGTCGGAGCCGAAGATACGCATCAGGTCGTCTTCCAGCGACAGGAAGAACTTCGAGCGGCCGGGGTCGCCCTGACGGCCGGAACGGCCGCGCAGCTGGTTGTCGATGCGGCGGGATTCGTGGCGCTCGGAGCCGATGATGTAGAGGCCGCCCGGCTTCTTCACGGTCTTGGCGGGCTTGTTGCCCTTGGCGGGCTCGACCTCGAAATCCTCCTCCGCCTTCAGCACGATCTCGCGGAAGCGCTCGATGTCGGCCTTGATCTGCTCGATCTTCCTGGCCTTCTCGGCTTCGTCGGTGATCGCGGCGGTCTCCTGCTGGATCCGCATCTCGAGCGAGCCGCCGAGCTTGATGTCGGTGCCGCGGCCGGCCATGTTGGTCGCGATCGTGATCGCGCCCGGCACGCCGGCTTCGGCGACGATATAGGCTTCCTGCTCGTGGAAGCGCGCGTTCAGCACCGCGAACAGCTTTGCCGGCTTGCCGGCGCGCGCGGCAGCATAGAGCTTCTCCATGCCGGATTCGGCGGTGAAATCGATCTGCTTGTAGCCGTGCTTCTTGAGGTACTCGGCCAGCACTTCCGATTTCTCGATCGACGCCGTGCCGACCAGCACCGGCTGCAGCCGCTTGTTGGCGCGCTCGATCTCGGCAAGGATCGCGGCGTATTTCTCGTTCTGGGTGCGGTAGACCTCGTCGTCCTCGTCGAGACGCGCCACCGGCAGGTTGGTCGGGATCTCGACGACCTCGAGCTTGTAGATGTCGAACAGCTCGTCGGCTTCGGTCAGTGCCGTGCCGGTCATGCCGGACAGCTTCTGGTACATCCGGAAATAGTTCTGGAAGGTGATCGAGGCCAGCGTCTGGTTCTCGGGCTGGACCGTGACGTGCTCCTTGGCTTCCAGCGCCTGGTGTAGGCCCTCCGAATAGCGCCGGCCCTGCATCATGCGGCCGGTGAACTCGTCGATGATGACCACCTCGTCGTCACGGACGATGTAATCCTTGTCGCGGGTGAACAGCGTGTGCGCGCGCAGCGCCTGGTTGACGTGGTGCACGACGGAGACGTTCTCGACGTCGTACAGCGAATCGCCCTTGAGCTGTCCGGCGTCGCGCAGCAGGTTCTCGAGCTTCTCCATGCCGCCTTCGGTCAGCGTCACCGTGCGCTGCTTCTCGTCGACCTCGTAGTCGTCCTTCTTGACGAGCTTCGGCATGAAGGTGTCGATGGTGTTGTAGAAATCCGAACGGTCGTCGAGCGGGCCGGAGATGATCAGCGGCGTGCGCGCTTCGTCGATCAGGATGGAATCGACTTCGTCGACGATCGCGTAGAAATGCTCGCGCTGGACCATGTCCTCCAGGCGGTACTTCATGTTGTCGCGCAGATAGTCGAAGCCGTATTCGTTGTTGGTGCCGTAGGTGATGTCGCAGGCATAGGCCGCCTTGCGCTCGGCGTCATCGAGACCGTGCACGATCACGCCGGTGGTCAGCCCGAGGAACGCATAGATCTGGCCCATCCAGCCGGAGTCGCGGCGGGCGAGGTAGTCGTTGACGGTGACGACATGGACGCCCTTGCCGGCGAGCGCGTTGAGGTAGACCGCGAGGGTCGCAACCAGGGTCTTGCCTTCGCCGGTCTTCATCTCGGCGATGTCGCCCTCGTGCAGCACCATGCCGCCGATCAGCTGGACGTCGAAATGGCGCTGGCCGAGCGTCCGCTTGGCCGCCTCGCGCACCGTGGCGAAGGCCGGGACCAGGATGTCGTCGAGCGTCTTGCCGCCGGCGAGCTGCTGCTTGAACTCGGCGGTGCGGGCCTTCAGCTGGTCGTCCGTCAGTTTGACGAGTTCTGGCTCCAGGGCGTTGATGGCGCTGACGCGGGACTGATACCCCTTGACCCGACGGTCGTTGGCGGAGCCGAAAAACTTGCGGGCGAGCGCGCCGATCATGCGAAATTCCTGTTCTTCGGTCTCGAGTTCGGTCTTGGTTCAGTGTTGAATTTCAAGTCTTGGAATACAGCCTGAGATGGTCCGCCGGATCGCCTATCAACTCACCGTGACGCGCTACGGTTCGAGCCCCGACCCGGGGCTCCTCCGCCAATTGAGTGGGAAACGGGCCATCCTGGGTTCAACGGCGAAAAACGCAGCAAAATAAGCGCTCTCGCCGCTGACACGGTCTGCCAGAGATATGGCCCGGTCAGGGGGTTGTCAACGCCGCCAAGATGTCAAGGAATTCATCATTTTGACAAGACTTTCGCGTTGCCAATGTAACACGATTGGGCGAGTGTCCGCCCCGCTCGAGCTTCCCCCCTTTGAGACAAGGATTTTGCATGACCACCTCGCCTCCGGAAACCAAAACCGGCCTGCGCCTCGGCCTCGCCACCCTGGCCGCCACGGGCTGTCTTGTCGCAGTGCTGGCTGCCGGCCTGCCGGTCCGCGCCGCGGAATCCGACCCGGTGCTGGCGAAGGTGAACGGTTCCGAGATCCATGCCAGCGACGTGGCGCTCGCCGAGGAGGAACTCGGCCCGAGCCTGCAGCAGATGGACCCCTCGACCCGCAAGGACAACGTGCTGTCCTTCCTGATCGACATGAAGATCGTGTCCAAGGCCGCCGAGGACAAGAAGATCGAGAACAATGACGACTTCAAGAAGCGGCTCGCCTTCACCCGCAACCGCCTGTTGATGGACAGCCTGCTTGCCAGCGAGGGCAAGGCCGCGACCACCGACGACGCCATGAAGAAGGTCTATGAAGAGGCCTCCAAGCAGATCACCGGCGAGCAGGAGGTGCGCGCCCGCCACATCCTGGTCGAGACCGAGGACGAGGCCAAGGCGATCAAGGCCGAGCTCGACAAGGGCGCCGACTTCGCCGAGCTCGCCAAGAAGAAGTCCAAGGACCCCGGCGCCTCCGACGGCGGCGACCTCGGCTTCTTCACCAAGGAGCAGATGGTGCCGGAATTCTCCGCGGTCGCCTTCACGCTCGAGCCGGGCAAGATCTCCGATCCGGTCAAGTCGCAGTTCGGCTGGCACATCATCAAGGTCGAGGAAAAGCGCAACCGCAAGGCGCCGGACTTCGAGCAGGTGAAGGCCCAGATCGAGACCTATGTGACCCGCAAGGCCCAGGCCGACTACGTCGCCAAGCTGCGCGAGGCCGCCAAGGTCGAGCGCATGGACAAGCCGGCCGATGCGGCCAAGGACGCCGCCGCTCCGGCCGATGCCGCCAAGGATGCGCCGAAGCCCGCCGACAACAAGATGGCGCCGGCGAAGAAGTAAGCTTCTCGAACGTTGCAGTTGCGATGGCCGGGCATGTCCCGGCCATTTGCTTTTGCGGCGCCCTCGTAGCCCGGATGGAGCGAAGCGAAATCCGGGGCAGACCATCCGCAGTGACAGCGGCCCCGGATTGCGCTTCGCTCCATCCGGGCTACGGCTTCCTTGAACAATTGATGACAGCCCGTTCACGCCCGAGCCCTCTCCCGCTTCTCACGGCGAGATGTTATGCAGCGCTTCCCTCCCCGTAGCCGGAAGCCTCCCATGTCCACCGCCGTCTCCCCCCTCGCCCCGCCCGACGTCCCCGAGATGCCCGTGATCGCGGGTGTGCGGCTTGCGACCGCTGCCGCCGGCATCCGCTACAAGGGGCGTACCGACGTGCTGCTCGCGCTGCTGGACAAGGGCACTACGGTCGCCGGCGTCTTCACCAAGTCGAAATGCCCGTCGGCGCCGGTCGAATGGTGCCGCGCCAAGCTGAAGGGCGGGGCTGCGCGCGCCCTGGTGGTCAATTCCGGCAATGCCAATGCCTTCACCGGCAAGACCGGCAAGGCCTCCACCGCGCTGACCGCGCAGATCGCGGCGAAGGCGGTCGGCTGCTCGACGTCGGACGTGTTCCTCGCCTCCACCGGCGTGATCGGCGAGCCGCTCGACGCCAGCAAGTTCGACGGCGTGCTGGCACAGCTCGCCGAGACCGCGACTCCCGACCTCTGGATGGACGCGGCCAAGGCGATCATGACCACCGACACCTTCCCGAAGGTCGCGACCGCGACGGTGAGACTCGGCAAGGCCAAGGTGACGATCAACGGCATGGCCAAGGGCGCCGGCATGATCATGCCCGACATGGCGACCATGCTGTCCTTCATCTTCACCGACGCGCCGCTTTCGGCATCGGTGCTGCAATCCCTGCTCAAGGCCGGCGTCGAGGACACCTTCAATGCGCTAACCATCGACGGCGACACCTCGACCTCGGACACGCTGCTGGCGTTTGCGACCGGCGCTGCGGCTGCCAACGGTGCGCCGAAGATCTCGCGCGCCAGCGACCCGCGCCTGAAGGCCTTCACCAAGGCATTCCAGCAGATCCTCGCCGATCTGTCCGAACAGGTGGCGCGCGACGGCGAGGGCGCGCGCAAGCTGGTCGAGGTCGTGGTCGAGGGCGCCACGACAAAACCGTCGGCGCGCAGAATCGCGATGTCGATCGCCAATTCGCCGCTGGTGAAGACCGCGATCGCCGGCGAGGACGCCAATTGGGGCCGCGTCGTGATGGCGGTCGGCAAGGCCGGCGAGCCCGCCAACCGGGACAAGCTCTCGATCTCCTTCAACGGCATCCGCGTCGCCAAGAGCGGCGCGCGCGATCCGTCCTACAACGAGAAGGAGGTGTCGGAGGCGATGAAGGCGCCGAAGATCCAGATCAAGGTCGCGCTCGGCCTCGGCAAGGCAAAAGACCGCGTGCTGACCTGCGACCTCACCAAGGAATACGTCGCGATCAACGGCGACTATCGGTCATAGTAGTCACTGTCATTCCGGGGCTCGCGAAGCGAGAACCCGGAATGACGCCGATGGCGTCAGCTCGAAATCCGCGCGTCGGCGACCGCCTTCTTGAACAGCGCGTTCATCGCATCCGCGATGCCCTGGGTCGGGCTGACCTCGAAATAGAAGCCCGGCGAGGCGCAGGCCTGCATGTTCTGCGCGATCTGGCTGTTCGGCGACGGCCCGAACGGACCCTGGTTGAACGGATCGATCCAGGTCATGTACCAGTTGTTGGTCGGCAGTTGCAGATAGGTGGTGTAGAGCACCGCGATCTTGATGTTGCGCTTCTTGATCGCATCGCAGAGCGCCGGATTGATCGGCGACTGGCAGCGATTGCTGCCGGTGATCGGCTTCAGGCAGCTTGCATTCGGCTCGTCGGCGACGCCATCGGACACGAAGAACAGGTACTTCATCGGCGCGGCCGCGGTGCCGGGCCCCGGCGCGCTGATCGCGTTGCTGATGGCCGGAAGCACCGTCGAGAACTGGCTGTCCTTGTCGGCGGTGTACGAGTCGTTGTTGCCATAGACGCCCATCAGGTCGATGTTACCGGCCGCGGTCTTGGCGCTCGACAGGCTGGTCGACAGTGTGAACAGCGCGCGCAGGCCGATCGTCGCCGACGAGGCGCCGAAATCGTAGATCGCCATCCGGTACTGGCTGGCATAGGTCGCGGTGTTCGCGGCGGTGTCCATCAGCTGCTGCGTCGCGCTGCGCAGCACGTCGATCCGCGTCGTCACGCCGAGCGTCTTGGCGAGATTGTAGTAGTTGTTGGGATCGTTGTAGTCGTGACAGGCGAACGCGCACTGGTCCGGCGTGTTGTTGACCATCTTGGTCACGTCGGCGGGCGTCGCTGCGACCCCCATCGACGGCGAATTGTCCAGCAGCAGATAGAAATCGATATAGAGCGGCATGTTCGCGGTCGAGGTCGAGGTGCCCGACACCGACACCTTGCTCCGCCCCAGCACGCTGAGGAACATGGTCGGGACATCTGCGGTGAACTGGACCGTCGAGGTGATGGTGCTGCCGCTCTTGGTCATGGTCGGCGTCACCTTGGTCAGCGTGAAACCGTTCTGGTTGAAGATATTGCCGTTGAAGATATTCTTCGCGTCGGCCTCGCCGGCCGAAATCTCGCCGTCCGAGGTCATGGCGCCGGCCGCGATGAAGCCGGGCGATGCCTTGGCGACCGATCCGACGCTCGCCGCGTCGGCGGCCGATATTAGCTTGCTGCGGATCTGGTTGGCGCGGGAATAGTCGACCGCACATCCGACCGCGACGAGGATCGGCAGCAGGGCCAGGCCAAAGATCATCGCGATGTTGCCAGAGCGATCGCGGCGGAAACGGCTGACGGTCCGGAGCAAGGTGCGCATGGGTTATATCGGCAGAGAAATTGATAGGCTGATAAATCAGGACCTTCACCCTGCCGGCGGCGCATTAAGGCCGGCTTATCGCGAATGCAGAAAAAGCGCGCAGGCACAAATCGTTTGGCCGATGGCGCGTTGCTGGTTAATGAAAGCTTGCAACAACAAGGAACATTCGTGCTGCATGGCCGACATCAAGCTGACCCTCGTCGTCGCCTGCGCGCTGGTCGATGCCGACAAGCGCGTGCTGCTGGCGCAGCGTCCCGAAGGCAAGGCATTGGCGGGGCTGTGGGAATTCCCCGGCGGCAAGATCGAGCCCGGCGAGCGGCCGGAACAGACCCTGATCCGCGAGCTGCACGAGGAGATCGGCATCACCGTGAGCGAGCCGTGCCTCGCGCCGCTGACCTTCGCCAGCCATGCCTACGAGACCTTCCATTTGCTGATGCCGCTCTACATCTGCCGCCGCTGGGAGGGCATGGCGGTGGCGCGCGAGGGACAGAACCTCGCCTGGGTACGCGCCAACAAGCTGCGCGACTACCCGATGCCGCCGGCGGACATCCCGCTGCTGCCGCATCTGATCGATCTGCTGCTGTGATCGGCTTCGCCTCTCCCGCCCCGCTTGCGGGGGAAGCGGCTATCCAAATTATTGAAAACAACCCCATGCACAGTAGCCGGCGGTATCGTCGGCGTTCGATCAGGCGGCTTGACACGTCGGGCAACTCACCGGCATAATTCCATTATTCCGAAATCGCTTAGACGCCCACTCGGCGGCCTCATAAGAGAGGTTGGCTGGCATGGACAACTGCGATTCGGAGAAAGGTGGGCAACGGCAACAGCCGCACTGCTGCTGCGATTGCTGTTATTTCGCCGGCGCCGCTAAGCGGGCCAACCGTAAGGGACGCACGCTTGACGGGCTCCCTCCCGCCTTGCGGGGGAGGGCTGGGGAGAGGGGTGCCACACGGCGCGCTCTCTCGGCATGCATCTTGAAGACGGGCGCAGGTTGAAGAAGCGATGATCACACTCGTATTTCGCCCGGGGCTACCCCTCTCCCAACCCTCTCCCACAAGGGGAGAGGGAGCCTGAACAGCGTGCTCACCTCACGCTTCAGCGCTTCGTGCCTTTCACCGCGGCCTCAAGGCTCGCCTTCGCCGAGCCCGGCTTGAGCGGCTTCGGCTGGCTGTCATGCGGCGCCCAGCCGGACAGCCAGACGATGTCGAAGGTGGCGCGGATGCGGCCGTCGGGGTCGGCGAAGCGCTCGCCGTAGATCTGCGCCATCCGCAGCATGGTGGCGCGCCGGGTCGGCGTATGGCGGCGCTCGCGCAGCACATTGGTCGCGCCCATGCGCCTCAAGTCCTGCATCAGAGCGAACGCGCTGGCATAGCGCACCACGACGCGGTCCACGTCGGTGACGGGCAGCGCAAAACCGGCCCGCTGCAACAGCGCGCCGATATCTCGCAGATCGGCGAACGGCGCGACGCGCGGCGACACCCCGCCTTCGCATTCGGCCTCCGCCGCAGCAAAGCTCTGCCTGAGCTCGGTCAGCGTGTCGCCGCCGAGCATCGCAGCGAGCAGCAGCCCGTCCGGCCTCAACGCCCGCCGGATCTGCGCCAGCACGCCCGGCAGATCGTTGACGAACTGGAGGGCGAGCGCGGAGACCACCAGATCGAGCGACTCGGGCGCTAGACCAAGCGCTTCCACCTCGCTGAAGCCGATCGGTTCGACCGATCCGACCCGTGCGCGCACGGCGTCCGCCAGCCCATCGCCCGGCGTCCAGATGTCGGCCGCGGACGAAAAGCTGCGCGACACCGCAAGCAACCGGTCGGCCATGTCTTCGGTGGCGCGCTCGAGCAGGAACGTCGCCGCCCCCGCGACCTGCGCGCGCGCCAGCCGCGCGCCAAGCAGTGCGCGATCGAACAGGACGGGGGCCGTGGCCGGGGTCGGTGCCATCCGCGCTGGTTACGCCGGACTGCCGCCACTGGCAATGCGCCTTGAGCCCGTGCGGCTCAAACGCTAGCCTCATCGGCTATGGACGCCGAGACATCACCGACACGCTCCATTTCCGGTCACATCCAGCGCGCGTTCGGCGCAGTCGGCGGGGCGTGGCTGCATACCGCGCGGCTCGCGCTCGACATTGCGCTGCCGACGCTGTGCGTGTCGTGCCGCGAGCCGGTTCATGGCGAAGGCGTCTGCGCGGGCTGCTGGGCCAAATTGTCGTTCATCGCGCCGCCGTTTTGCCCGCGGCTCGGGATTCCCTTCGTCTACGATCCCGGGCCCGAGCTGCTGTCGATGGAGGCGATCGCCAATCCGCCGGCCTACCAGCGCGCCCGCGCCGCGGTGCGCTATGACGACGTCGCGCGCACCCTGGTGCACGCATTGAAATACCAGGATCGCACCGATCTCGCGCCAACAATGGGCCGCTGGATGGCGCGCGCGGGGAAGGAATTGCTAGCAGATGCCGACATGCTGGTGCCGGTTCCCCTGCATTGGCGACGCGGCTGGAGCCGGCGCTACAACCAGTCCGGCGCGCTCGCCAAGGTGATCGCGCGCCAGAGCGGTGTCAAAATGGTCTCCGAGGCGCTGCGGCGCACCCGCGCCACCGAGCAGCAGATCGGACTGTCGCGCAAGGACCGCGCCAGCAATGTGCAGGGCGCATTCGGGGTCGCCGATGAACGCAAGGCTGATATCCAGGGCCGCCGTGTGATCCTGGTCGACGACGTCCTGACCTCCGGCGCGACAGTGGATGCCTGCGCGCGGGCACTGCTCCGCGCCAAAGCCGCGCAGGTCGACGTCCTAGTGTTCGCCCGGGTTGTCGATACCCACCGCGCTCCCATATAATCTGTAACTTCAGGTTCAACCGAGCACACCATGACCGCTGCCATCGAAATCTACACCCGCCCGGGCTGCGGCTATTGCACCGCGGCCAAATCGCTGTTGACGCGCAAGAATGCCGCGTTCACCGAACTCAGCGTCGCCAGCAACCCGGCCTACCGCGACGAGATGTACGATCGCGCCGGCGCGGGTTCGACCTTCCCGCAGATCTTCATCGGCACGACCCATGTCGGCGGCTGCGACGAGCTCTACGCGCTCGACCGCGAGGGCAAGCTCGACGGCCTGCTCAGCAACGGAGGCGGCGCCTGATGAGCACGGACAATATCTTCACCGCCGCCATGGTGCAGATGCGCACCGGATTGCTGCCCGAGCCGAGCCTCGAGCAGGGCACGCGGCTGATCCGCGAAGCGGCAGCGCAGGGCGCGAAGTATGTGCTGACCCCCGAGGTCAGCAACATGATGCAGCTGAACCGCAAGGCGCTGTTCGAACATCTGGCGAGCGAAGAGGACGACAAGTCGCTGCAGGCCTATCGGGCACTGGCCGCCGAACTGAAGATCCATCTGCATATCGGCTCGCTGGCGCTGCGCTACTCGCCGGAGAAGGCGGTCAACCGCTCGTTCCTGATCGGGCCCGAGGGCAATGTGCTCGCGAGCTACGACAAGATCCATATGTTCGATATCGACCTGCCGGGTGGCGAGAGCTATCGCGAATCGGCCAACTACCAGCCCGGCGAGACCGCTGTGATCTCCGACCTGCCCTGGGGCCGGATCGGCCTGACGATCTGCTACGACGTGCGCTTCCCGGCGCTCTATCGCGCCCTTGCCGAAGCCGGCGCGTCGTTCCTCACGGTTCCGTCTGCCTTCACCCGCAAGACCGGCGAAGCGCACTGGCACACGCTGCTGCGCGCCCGCGCCATCGAGACCGGCTGCTTCGTGTTCGCCGCGGCGCAGGCCGGCCTGCATGAGAACAAGCGCGAGACCTTCGGCCATTCGCTGATCATCGACCCCTGGGGCGAGATCCTGGCCGAGGGCGGCGTCGAGCCGGGCGTGTTCCTGGCCCAGATCGATCCCGCCAAGGTCGAGACCGCGCGCAAGACGATCCCCTCACTTCAGCACGGCAGGCGTTTCGGCATCGCCGACCCCAAGGCCGGCCCGGAGCATCTGCACCTCGTCCGAGGCTCGGCATGATCCGCTACACGCTGCGCTGCGAGCGCGGCCATCAGTTCGAGAGCTGGTTCCAGAGCTCCGCGGCCTATGAATCGCAGGAGCGGCGTCACCTGATCGATTGCCCGTCCTGCGGCTCCGACAAGATCGAGCGCGCCATCATGGCGCCGCGGGTCGTCAGCAAGAAAGGCCGCGAGCAGGCCCGCACGGCGCCGGCTGCGCCCGTCGAGACGACGCCGAATGAATCGACCTCGCTGATGATGGCGCAGGAGCGCGAGCTGCGCAGCAAGCTGAAGGAACTGCGCGACCATATCGTCAGGAACGCCGACAATGTCGGCGACCGCTTCCCCAACGAGGCGCGCAAGATGCATTACGGCGATATCGAGCACCGGCCGATCTACGGCGAGGCCTCGCCCGAGGAGGCGCGCGCGCTGATCGACGAAGGCGTCGAGGTCTCGCCGCTGCCGACGCTGCCGGAAGACCGGAATTAGGGCGAGCCGCTTCTATCCTCGTCATTGCGAGGAGCGAAGCGACGAAGCAATCCAGCTTCGTGCTTGTTGCGCTATGGATTGCTTCGCTTCGCTCGCAATGACGGGTGAGCTAAACCGGCCGAGCGTACCGATGACCCCCGAAACCTTCTCCTCCTGGCAGGTCTGGGCCTTTCTCTCGGCCGTGTTCGCCGCGCTGACCGCGATCTTTGCCAAGGTCGGCGTCGAGGGCATCAACTCCGATCTCGCCACCCTGATCCGCACCGTGGTCGTGCTGATCACGCTGTCGGCGATCCTGTTCGCGACCGGACAGTTCACGCAGTCCGGGCCGATCTCGACCAAAAGCTGGCTGTTTCTGCTGCTGTCCGGGCTCGGCACCGGCGCGTCGTGGATCTGCTATTTCCGCGCACTCAAGCTCGGGCCGGCGACGCTGGTCGCGCCGATCGACAAGCTGAGCGTGGTGCTGGTGGCGCTGTTCGGCGCGGTCTTTCTCGGCGAGCGCCCCTCGGCCTATGGCTGGGTCGGGATCGCGCTGATCTCGGCCGGCGCGGTGCTGATTGCCGTGAAAGGCTGATCTAAGCTGCGATCAGCAGCGCGACGCCGATCACGATCAGGACGATGCCGAAAACCTCGCGCAGCGAGACCGGCTGCTTGAGCGAGAAGTACGCCACGCCCTGCGCGAACAGCACCTCGATCAGTGCCAGCGTGCGCACATTGGCGGCGGCGGTGAGCGCGAATGCCAGGAACCAGGACTGCGAGGAGAACGCGCCCATGAAGCCCGCGAACATCGAGGGCCGCCACAGGCCGAGAATTTTGCGCAGCACGTCGGGCGCGCGCAGCAACAGATAGACCGACAGGATCAGCGTCTGGACGAAGAGGCTCCACATCAGCGTGTAGGAGGCCGCCGTCACGAACGAGACGCCGGGCACCGCGATGATGGCGCCGCGAAAACTCACCGCCGAGATCGCGAACACCGCGGCGGCGCCGAGGCCGAGCACCGTCGGGCGCAGATCGGCAAAGCTCTTCTGCCCGCCAGGCCGCAGCGCGGTGATGACGACGCCGATGGTCGCGGTCACGATCGCGATCACCTTTGATGTCGTCAGATGGTCGCCGAGGAAGATGAAGCCGAAGATCGCGGTCTGGATCGCCTCGGTCTTCATGTAGGCCGTGGTCACCACGAAGGAGCGGTCGTTCATCGCCAGCAGCATGAAGCCGGTGCCGACGATCTGGCTGAGCGCGCCGGCCACCAGCCACGGCCAGAACGAGGCCGCCGGCCACGGCAGGCGGTCGCTGGTCAGCAGCACCGCCAGCACGAAGAACACCACCGCGAACGGCAGCCCGAACAGGAAGCGGATATTGGTCGCGCCCCAGGTCCCGAGCGGCCCGGTGAGATGCCGCTGCATCGCATTGCGCGCCACCTGCCCGAACGCAGCGACGATGGTGAAGGGAATCCAGAGCGAGGCGATCGTGAACATGTGGGAAAAGGCAAAGCGTGCGGCGGGAGTACACGCACAGCGTGCCGATTGCGGTCGAGGCGGTCAATCGAGACGGTGCATGACTGGATTGCGCGACGTCCGCAAACTCCCCGTAGCCCGGATGAAGCGAAGCGCAATCCGGGGCCAGCTTCACCGCGGACGAAGGAGTCCCGGATTGCGCTGCGCTCCATCCGGGCTACGGATTCCCCATAACCGGGGCGAGGTGAAAGCTACACCTCCTCCGCCACCACCATGTAGTTCACGTCCATGTCGGACGAGATGCTCCATTTGTCGGCGAGCGGGTTGTAGACCACGCCGGCCTGTTCGGTGACGGTGAGATTGACGTCGCCGAGATAGCGGTCGAGCTCGGCGGGGGTGACGAACTTGCTCCACTCATGGGTGCCGCGCGGCAGCCAACGCAGCACGTATTCGGCGCCGACGATCGCCAGCGCAAAGCTCTTCCAGTTGCGGTTCAAGGTCGAGACCACCATCAACCCGCCCGGCTTGAGCATCGCGGCGCAGCGCTTGATGAAGGCGCCGACGTCGACGACGTGCTCGACCACCTCCATCGCCAGCACGATGTCGAAGCGCTCGCGCGCGTCCATCTCCTCCACCGTGGTGCAGCGGTAGTCGATCGACAGGTGGCCCTTGTCGGCGTGAAGCTTCGCGGCCGCGATGTTGGTGGCGGACGGATCGATCCCGACCACCTGGGCCCCCAGCCGGGTGAACGGCTCGCAGAGCAGGCCGGCACCGCAGCCGATGTCGAGCAGGCGCAGGCCGGACAGGCAGCTCAGGCTCTTGGCGTTGCGCTCGAACTTGCGGCAGGCGGCGTCGCGGATATAGGTCAGGCGTAACGGGTTGATCTTGTGCAGCGGCGCCATCTTGCCGCGCGGATCCCACCATTCATCCGACAGTTTCGAGAATTTTGCGATTTCGGCCGGATCGACCGAGCTGGCGGTGGCATTGGCGGAGGAACTGGAAAGAGCTGTTTGCGTGGCCATGGTTGCGCGCCCCTATCGCGCGGTAATCGAACTGCGGAACGCCAAAGGCGACGCGATGGTCCTGATCTTCTCAAAACCTTCGCCGACGCCGCGGATCGTGACGTCGCCATAATTGAGGATGCGGCCGAGGATGCTCTGGTTGACATCGACGCTCTCGACCTTGTCGAGGCTCATCTCGAAGGTGCGCCGCTTGATGAATCCGGTCTTGTGGACGACGCGGAGGTTGGTGACGTCGGTTTCGGTGGTCCAGCGGTGGAACCAGGCCGCGGCGGTCCAGTACAGCGCCGCGACAGCAACCACGGCGGCGGCGGCAAGGCACGCCAAAACGAGGCCGTCGACCGTCGTCATGCGCGATGCGATCAGCAGCACCAGGGCAACGATCCAGGCCAGGATCGCCTGCCAATAGAAGATCCAGTGCGCATTGGTGGAATACAGCACCTTCTCGCCAGGCTGCAGGATTTCGTCGATATAGCGTCCCATCCAATCCCGCCTTCGAACCAGTCCCGAGTTACGCCCCGAGTTACCCTTGCGCCACAACCGGCCCGCAACCGGTCAAAACAGCCCCAAGGGACCCCAATAGCCCCCCACCAACCGGCTTGCCCCCGGGCGCGGCGCTATGTATACGCGCCTTTCGGTGCCGGCGCTTGCGGTTTTCGGCGTGGGTTAACCTACTTATCCTCTTAAAGGAATAGACGCGTCGTCATGGGCCGCCTCGTGATGAAATTCGGCGGTACGTCCGTCGCCAATATCGATCGTATCCGCAACGTCGCCCAGCACGTGAAGCGCGAGGTCGACGCCGGCCACGAGGTCGCCGTCGTCGTCTCGGCGATGTCCGGCAAGACCAACGAGCTGGTGGCCTGGTGCACCGAGGCTTCCCCGATGCACGACGCGCGCGAATATGACGCGGTGGTCGCCTCCGGCGAACAGGTCACCTCGGGCCTGCTCGCGATCGTGCTGCAGGGCATCGGCATCCAGGCGCGATCGTGGCAGGGCTGGCAGATCCCGATCAAGACCTCGGACGCGCACGCTTCGGCGCGCATCCTCGACATCGACGGCAGCGAGATCATCGACCGTTTCAAGGAGCGGAAGGAAGTCGCCGTCATCGCCGGCTTCCAGGGCATCAATCCGCAGACCGGCCGCATCACCACGCTCGGCCGCGGCGGCTCGGACACCTCGGCGGTGGCGATCGCGGCTGCGCTGAAGGCCGACCGCTGCGACATCTACACCGATGTCGACGGCGTCTACACCACCGATCCGCGCGTGGTGCCGAAGGCGCGCCGGCTCGACAAGATCGCGTTCGAGGACATGCTGGAGCTGGCCTCGCAGGGCGCCAAGGTGCTGCAGGTCCGCTCGGTGGAACTCGGCATGGTGCACAACATGCCGATCTTCGTGCGCTCCAGCTTCGACAAGCCTGAGGATATCGACCCGCACGCCAACCAGCCGCCGGGCACGCTGATCTGCAGCGAGGAGGAAATCATGGAAATGCACGTCGTCACCGGCATCGCCTTCACCAAGGACGAAGCCCAGATTTCCGTGCGCCAGATCGAGGACAAGCCGGGCGTGGCAGCTTCGATCTTCGGGCCGCTCGCGGATGCCAACATCAACGTCGACATGATCGTGCAGAACGTGTCGGAGGACGGCAAGACCACCGACCTCACCTTCACCGTGCCGGCCACCGACTACAACCGCGCCAAGGACACCATCACCTCGGCCAAGGCCAAGATCGGCTATGCCCGGCTCGACACCGCGACCGACGTCGCCAAGGTCTCGGTAATCGGCAGCGGCATGCGCAGCCATGCCGGCGTCGCGGCGAAGGCGTTCAAGGCGCTGTCCGAGCGCAACATCAACATCCGTGCCATCACCACCTCCGAGATCAAGTTCTCGGTCCTGATCGACGCCGCCTACACCGAACTCGCAGTGCGCACGCTGCACACGCTGTACGGGCTGGATCAGGCGTAGGGTTTCTACCCGTCGCCATCCGAGCGCTCCCCCTTTCGTCATTCGGGGGCCCGCGAAGCGGGAGGCCGGAATCCATCGGGCCGCATGCTCCGTGGATGAATGGATTCCGGGCTCTCGCTTCGCGAGCCCCGGAATGACGAGGGGATGGGTCCCAGCGCGCGAACTCAGAATCGGCCGTCCTCCGGTACCCACATCCCGGAGTTAGAATTTCTCTTAGCGGCCGCAGCATTGGGCTGACGCAGACGTTATTTGCTACTGGCAGGCGTTTTGCTTGGCAAAGCGAGCCTCGATTGGCTATACGGCCAGTCAGGTGGGCTGTCGCAAACTGTGGCACAGTTTGTGCGATCCCGAATCGGCGGGAACTGGCGCGAGCGGCGACGCCGAATGACTAAAATTGTTGTTTTTGACGAGTTTTGCGCCAACGGCCGGCCCCGGTGCGCCGGCCTCGTGGGGAGGGACTGAAGCACATGCGGAGCGCGTCGGGAGGCCCCCGCGTCCTGTTGAGACGGCTCCGCGAAACCATGGCGGAGCAAGTCTCCGCCCAGGAACGCCTCGACAAGATCGTGGTGCTGATCGCGGCCAACATGGTGGCCGAGGTCTGCTCCTGCTACGTGCTGCGCATCGACAATACCCTCGAGCTCTACGCCACCGAAGGTCTGAACCGCGACGCCGTGCACCGCACCGTGCTGAGCGCGCATGAAGGCCTGGTCGGCCTCGTCGCCAGCGAGGCGACGCCGCTCAATCTCTCCGACGCACAGAGCCACCCGGCGTTCGCCTACCGCCCGGAGACCGGCGAAGAAATCTACCATTCGTTCCTCGGCGTGCCGATCCTGCGCGCCGGCAACACGCTCGGCGTGCTCGTGGTGCAGAACCGCGCCAAGCGCACCTATGTCGAGGAAGAGGTCGAGGCGCTGCAGACCACCGCCATGGTGCTGGCGGAGATGATCGCCTCCGGCGAGCTTGCCGCGCTGGCGCAGCCCGGCGCCGAGCCCGCCGCGCGGCATTCGCTGCACAAGACCGGCGCGGTGCTCTCCGACGGCATCGCGCTCGGCCATGTCGTGCTGCACGAGCCGCGCGTCGTCATCACCAACTATATCGCCGAGGACCTGCCGAAGGAGATCAAGCGGCTCGACACGGCGCTCGCCAATCTGCGCGCCGATCTCGACCGCATGCTGGAGCGCGGCGACGTCGCCGAAGGCGGCGAGCACCGCGAGGTGCTGGAAGCCTACCGCATGTTCGCCAACGACCAGGGCTGGTCGCACAAGCTGCATGAGGCGGTCGCCACCGGCCTCACCGCGGAAGCCGCGGTCGAACGCGTGCAGTCCGACACCCGCGCGCGCATGCTGCGCTCGACCGATCCCTACTTGCGCGACCGGCTGCACGATCTCGAGGATCTCGGCCATCGCCTGATGCGGCAACTGGTCGGCCAGGACCATGCGCCGACGCGCGAGCAGCTGCCCGACAACGCCATCCTGATCGCCCGCGCGATGGGCCCCGCGGCGCTGCTCGACTATGACCGCAAGCGGCTGCGCGGCCTGGTGCTGGAGGAAGGCACCGCCAATTCCCATGTCTCGATCGTGGCACGCGCGCTCGGCATTCCCGCGGTCGGCGGGGTGCCGAACGCGCCCGGCATCGCCGATCCCGGCGATGCCATCATCGTCGACGGCATTTCCGGCGAGATCTATGTCCGCCCCTCGGCCGAGATCGAATCCGCCTATGCCGAGCGCGTCCGGTTCCGGGCGCGGCGGCAGGCGCAATATTCGGCGCTGCGCGACAAGCCTTGCGTGACCAAGGACGGCCAGCCGATCGAGCTTCTGATCAATGCCGGCCTGACCATCGACCTGCCGCATATCGAGGACACCGGCAGCGCCGGCATCGGCCTGTTCCGCACCGAACTGCAGTTCATGGTGAGCCCGAGCCTGCCGCGTTCGAGCGACCAGCTCGCGCTCTATCGCACCGTGCTCGACGCCGCGGGCGCAAAACCCGTCACCTTCCGCACGCTCGACATCGGCGGCGACAAGGCGCTGCCCTACATGGAGACCGTGGTCGAGGAAAATCCCGCGCTCGGCTGGCGCGCGATCCGGCTCGGCCTCGACCGCCCAGGCCTGTTGCGCGGCCAGATCCGCGCGCTGCTGCGCGCCGGCGGCGGCCGCGCCCTGAAGATCATGTTCCCGATGATCTCCGACATCACCGAGTTCGACCAGGCCAAGGCGATCGTCGAGCGCGAGCTGACCTATCTGCGCCAGCACGGCCATTCGCTGCCCGAACGGATCGACATCGGCACCATGGTCGAGGTGCCGGCGCTGCTCTACCAACTCGACGAGCTGCTGAAGAAGGTCGACTTCGTCTCGGTCGGCTCCAACGACCTGTTCCAATTCCTGTTCGCGGTCGACCGCGGCAACGCCAAGGTCTCGGAACGCTTCGACATCCTGTCGGCGCCGATCCTGCGCGCGCTGCGCGACATCGTGCGCAAGGCCAGGGCCGCGAAGAAGGCCGCCTCGCTGTGCGGCGAGATGGCGTCGAAGCCGATCGGCGCGCTGGCGCTGATCGCGCTCGGCTATCGCTCCCTCTCGCTGTCGGCGACCGCGCACGGCCCGGTCAAGGCGATGGTCCTCGACCTCGACGCCAGGAAGGCCGAGGCGATGATCAATCCGCTGCTGGACGCGCCGGTCGGCAGCGTCTCGATCCGCGAGGCGCTGACCAAGTTTGCGGAAACCGAGGGGCTGGCCTTGTAGCGACGCTGCCGTCGCCTCCGCCACCTTCGCGCTTTTCAGCAATTCGAGACTCCGCCATGCTACCCGAAGCCAAACTCGACGTCCTGCTCGCCCATCACGCCTCGCTCGAGGCCGAGCTGCTCGGCGAGGTCAAATCCGATCGATATGTCGCGATCACGCGCGAGCTCGCCGAGCTCAACCCGCTGATCGACGCAGTGAAGACCTATCGCTCGGCGCGGACCGAGCTCACCGACACCGAGGCGATGCTGGCCGATGCCGGCACCGACGCCGAAATGCGCAGCATGGCAGAAGCCGAGCTGGAGACGTTGCAGGCGCGCATCGGCGATCTCGAGCAGCAGATCCGCGTCGCGCTGCTGCCGAAGGACGCGATGGACGACCGCAACGTGGTGCTGGAAATCCGCGCCGGCACCGGCGGCGACGAGGCCTCGCTGTTCGCCGGCGACCTGTTCCGGATGTATGAGCGCTTCGCGGCCTTGCAGGGCTGGAAGGTCGAGGTGATCTCGGCGAGCGAAGGCACCGTCGGCGGCTACAAGGAAATCATCGCCGAGGTGCAGGGCCGCGGCGCCTTCGCCAAGCTGAAATTCGAATCCGGCGTGCATCGCGTGCAGCGCGTGCCCGACACCGAGACGCAAGGCCGCATCCACACCTCGGCCGCGACCGTCGCCGTGCTGCCCGAGGTCGAGGACGTCGATGTCGACATCAAGGACACCGACTTGCGGATCGAGACCATGCGCGCCGGCGGCGCCGGCGGCCAGCACGTCAACAAGACCGAGTCCGCGATCCGCATCACCCATCTGCCGACCGGCATCGTGGTGATGATGCAGGACAGCCGCTCGCAGCACAAGAACCGGGCGTCGGCGATGAATATCCTGCGCTCGCGCATCTACGACGCCGAGCGCCAGCGCGTCGAAGCCGCGCGCTCCGCCGACCGCAAGGAGAAGGTCGGCTCCGGCGACCGCTCCGAGCGTATCCGCACCTATAATTTCCCGCAAGGACGCGTCACCGACCACCGCATCAACCTGACGCTCTACAAGCTGCCGCAGGTGATCGCGGGCGAAGCGCTCGGCGAACTGATCGATGCGCTGACCACCGAGCACCAGGCCGCGCAGCTCGCGGCGCAGGGCGCGGCGGCGTGAAGTCGGTAGCCCGGATGAAGCGAAGCGAAATCCGGGAACGGCGTATCCTCGCGCGAGATTCCCGGATTGCGCTTCGCTTCATCCGGGCTACAGGATGGTGTTTTCCGTGAGTCCTTTCGCCGGCCAGAGCATCGATGCGGCACGACGCGTGCTCGCCGCGCGACTGCAGGCCGTCGGCAATGATTCCGCCGAGCTTGACGCGCGGCTGCTGGTCGGCGCAGCGCTCGGGCTCGATCTGACCGGCATGGTCAAGGCAGCCAAACGGACACTGACCCACGACGAAACGGATCGCCTCGAGAACCTCGCGCGGCGCCGCCTCGCCGGCGAACCGGTCGCGCGCATTCTCGGCATCAAGGAGTTTTGGGGACTGCCGCTGCATCTTTCCGCCGCGACGCTGGTGCCGCGCCCCGACACCGAGACCGTGGTCGAGCGCGCGCTCGAACTGCTGCGCGCCGATGGTGCGTCGGATCGCGCGCTGCGGATCGCCGATCTCGGCACCGGCTCAGGCGCCATCCTGCTGGCGCTGCTTTCGGAACTGCCGAACGCGCATGGCTTCGCTACCGACATCTCGGCGGCGGCGCTGCGGACCGCGAGCCGCAACGCCGCCGAGCTCGGGCTTGGCGATCGCGCGACATGGATCGCCTGCGACTATGGCAGCGCCCTGACCGGCGCGTTCGACCTGATCGTGTCCAATCCGCCGTACATCCCCTCGGCCGATATCGCCGGTCTCGACATCGAGGTGCGCGCATACGATCCGCGCGCGGCGCTCGATGGCGGGGCCGACGGGCTCGACGCCTACCGCGCGCTGGTTTCGCAATCTGCGGGTCTTTTGACCTTGGGTGGATTTCTGGTTGTGGAAGTCGGGCTGGACCAGAGCGGCGACGTTGAAGCGCTGATGACGGCTTTCGGGTTATCCCCAACGGGCCCGCCCAAGGCCGATCTCGGGGGTGTTCCGAGGGCCGTTTCGGCCCGCCGGCTGCCCCGATAAAGTCCTATTGGAACGTAAAAAAACCTCTTGGATTATCCCCCGGGAACGACTACGTTCCGGGCACAACATCGGTGCTGGCCCCGTAACCGTTACGGGTGATGTCCAGGGTTCAGCAGAGCCCGCCGATCGAAAGGTTCCAGGAACGCAGGTCTCATCGAGCGCAATAGCTGAAGCTGTGCTGCTCTGACCGCCAAGCGAACGAAAGCCTGTTATTGCGCTTGAACACTTACGCACGAGAACTGGGCCTGTCTCAACGGGCGGAATGATTTGGTCGCTGGCGCGATTTGCCGGCGGCGGTTGGGGAACGCGTCTTTGCTGAACGCGACTTTGCTGAACGAGATGGTCGGCGACATCGATGCCTCTTCGAACGGTATTGCGATTCCGTGCGCCTGGGCGCGCGCCGAATCGGACTTTGGGAAATCGGACTTTTGCGAAATCGGACTTCCGAGAAGCGGACTGTGGACTGCAATAACTTCAGGGCTGGAATAAAAGGCGACAGATGAGAAACGGTCAGAACAACAAGCGGATGCGCAACCGGAACAACAACAATAATAACAACAACAATAACCGGCGCGGCCAGAATCCCCTGACACGGGTGTACGAATCGAACGGACCCGACATCAAGATCCGCGGCACGGCCTCCCACGTGGCCGAGAAATACGTCCAGCTTGCGCGCGATGCACGCTCCTCCGGCGATCCGGTGGCAGCCGAGAACTACTACCAGCACGCCGAGCACTACTACCGGATCATCGCGGCCGCGCAGGAGCAGTTCCGGCAGAATCAGCAGCAGCCGCGCCCCGACGCCGAGGTGACGCAGACCGAAGACGACGACAGCGACGGCTATTCGAGCTTCGGCCAGGAGCCCGGCTTCGTGCCGCAGCAGCAGCAACCTTTCATGCGCGAGAACGGCCAGCAGCCCTATCAGCGCGAGCAGCAGCAGCCGCGCGAGCATCGCGAGCGTGAGCAACAGCCGCGTGAACACCGCGAGCGCGAGCATCGTCCGCAGCCGCAGTATCAGCCGCAGCCGCAGAACCAGCCGCAGCCCGCGATGGCCGATGCCGGCGGCGTCGATCGCCTGCCCTCGTTCATCACCGGCGGCGCGCAGCCGCAGGTCAACGGTGGCACCTATGAAGCCGGCAATGGCGGCGCAGAACGCGGCGAACGCAGCGAGCGCTTCCCGCGCCGTCGCCGCCGTCCGCACGGCCCCCGCCCCGATATGGCGGCGCAGCCGGCGCCGAGCGACGACTTCAATCCGGGCAACGAGTAGCGCACGTATGCGGCCACCCTCCCCTGGAGGTTGGCACCGTTACTCGCTGCTGGTCGTTCTACGTTTCCGCGTGGCTGGATTTGCGTGTCGCCGACGAGGACGGCACCAGCACCGGACGCAACGACGGGATCAGCTGCGTGCGCTCGCGGCGCGCGGGGATGGCGCGATAGACCTGCTTGCTCGCTTCCACGATATGCACGCCGGCGAACGGCATCGACAGCGCCGCGCCGAGACGCTCCCACGCCATCGCCGAGCGCAGGAACCAGCTGCCCTGCACCGGCGGCATGAACAGCGCCTCGCCCCATGACGCCGGCGTAAACCAGGTCTGTCGCAACAGCTGGGTGATCTGCGCCCGCGAATAGGGCCGGCCGTGGCCGAACGGCGTGGCATCGGTGCGTGTCCAGACGCCGCGCCTGTTCGGGATGATCGCGATCAGCCGCCCCGACGGCGACAACACGCGCCACACCTCGCGCAGCAGCCGCTCCGGATCGTCGGACATCTCCAGCGCATGCACCAGGAGCACGCGGTCGACCGCGGCATCCGGCAGCGGCATCGAGAATTCGTCGATCAGGGTCGCCAGCGCCGGACGGCCGGTCGGCCATTTCAGCACGCCCTGGGCCGCTGGCATGAAGGCGATGCAGCGCTCGGAGGTATCACGGAACAGGCCGAGATAAGGTGTCGGATAGCCGAGCCCGAGCACGCGCTGGCCTTCCGCGTTCGGCCACCGCGCGCGGATGCCGCGGTTGATCAGCTGCCGCGCCACGATGCCGAGGCGCTGCGAATAGAAGTCGCGGAGGTCGATGACGTCCATGATCCTAGCCTAACATGCCTCTTGCAGCCGGTGAGCGCCGAAATTTGCGTTGCCGCCGGAGCGTTAACGCCATATTTCACCCCTATATTGGGCGCGCCAGGAGCATGATCCGGCAGCGGCGACACCGGGTCTCCCTCGCGACAAACGCGTAGCGTTTGCGCGGAGATCATGCTCTGAAATGTCCGTCCCGTTTGTTCGTGGAGATATCATGACCGCCGAAATTCGCACCTTCAGCTGCCTCACCGACAATTTCGGGTACCTGATCCACGATCCCGCCACCAAGGCGACGGCGTCGATCGACGCGCCGGAGGCCGGCCCGATCATCAAGGCGCTGGAGCGCGAGGGCTGGACGCTGACCGACATCCTGATCACCCATCACCATGGCGACCATGTCGGCGGCGTCGCCGAGCTGAAGCAGAAATACGGCTGCCGCGTCGTGGCGCCACATGACAAATCGGCGAAGATCGCCAATGTCGATCTGCGCGCCGCCAATGCCGACGTCATCAAGGTCGGCAGCCTGCTCGCCCGCGTGGTCGAGACCCCTGGCCATACGCTCGACCACATCTCCTATGTGTTCGACGGCGAGAAGGCGGTGTTCGCAGCCGACACGCTGTTCTCGATCGGATGCGGCCGGGTGTTCGAAGGCACCTATCCGATGATGTGGGATTCGCTGCTGAAGCTGCGTTCGCTGCCGGACGATTTCCGGCTCTATTGCGGCCATGAATACACCGCCTCCAACGTGAAGTTCGCGCTCACCATCGAGGCCGACAATCCGCATTTGCAGGCCCGCGCCGAGCAAGTCGCAAAACTGCGCGCCGAGAACAAGCCGACGATTCCGGTGCTGCTGGGCGACGAGAAGAAGGCCAACGTATTCCTGCGCGCCGACGAGCCCGTGGTCGCCGCCAAGCTGCACATGAAGGGCGCCGACCCGGCGCTGGTGTTCGGCGAACTCCGCGAGCGCAAGAACAAGTCGTGATATCACAGCTCTCCGCTGCCGACGTCATCGCGCGGCTCGAGCTGAAGCCGCACCCCGAAGGCGGGCATTATCGCGAGACGTTTCGCGACGAACGCGGTGATGCCGGCGGACGCGCGCATTCGACCGCGATCTACTTCCTGCTTGCGCGCGGCGAGCGCTCGCACTGGCACCGCATCGACGCGGTCGAGATATGGCACTATTACGCCGGTGCGCCGCTGACGCTGAAGATCGCGCAGGACGGCGCGCCGCCGCATGCGATCACGCTCGGGCCTGACGTCGCGCACGGCGAGCAGCCGCAAGCGATCGTGCCGGCAGGCGCCTGGCAGGCCGCGGAAAGCCGCGGCGACTGGACGCTGGTCGGCTGCACCGTCGCGCCGGGATTCGAGTTCGCGAAGTTCGAGCTGGCGCCGAGCGGCTGGGAACCGGCCTGATTCGTCATTCCGGCGTCGCGCGAGCCCGGAATGACGACGGACAGGGCGTCAGCGCTTCAACACCATGTCCTTGGCCGCAATCAGCCCGCCGCCGGCGATCAGGATCGCGGCGATGGCAATGTTGGCGCTCGGCTTGGCAAAACCCGCTGCAATCAGGAACGCGGTCGACAGCAGCGGCGTGGCGTAGGAGGCGGCGCCGAGCACGCGGATGTCGCCGCGCTTCATGCCGATGTCCCAGGCGAAGAACGCAGCCCCCACCGGACCGATGCCGAGGGCTGCGACGGCCAGCCATTGCAGCGGCGTCGCGGGCCACACCGTGCTCTCCACCATCATGTGCACCAGCGCGGCAAGCACGGCTGTCGCCAGGCAGAAACCCGCCACCGCGTCGGTCGGCACCGCCTTGAGCCGGCGCGACATCACCGAATAGGCGGCCCAGACGAACGCCGCGACGAAGGCCGCCGCGAAGCCTGGAATCTGCGCAGCCGTGAAGCTGCCGGTGTTGCCGGCGAACAGCAAAACGGTGCCGGCAAGGCCGAGCAGCGCGCCGACGATGTGATGGATCGCCAGCCGCTCGCCCGGCAAGAGCGACGAGAACAGCACGATCAACAGCGGCCAGAGATAATTGAGCAGGCCGGCCTCGGCCGGCGGCGCGAAACGCAACGCAAGGAAATACAGCGCGTGATAGCCGAACAGGCCGCCGACGCCGACGACCCAGGCGACCAGCGGCTGCTTCAATGCGCCGAAGGCGGCCGGCCGCAGCAGGAAGCTTGCGAATGCGACCGCAGCCCCGATCGCAAACGTCATGGCGGCGAGCTGGAACGCCGGGATCGTCCCGGTCGCAACCGTCATGACCGACAGCAGCGACCACATCAGGATGGCGGTCAGTCCGACAAGGGTTGCAGTTCGGGTCGTCATTTCAATTCATTCCGTCGCGGCCGCGCCGCCCACATCCTCGCTTGGCGCCCCGAGGTTGTAGCGACGAAAATGCCCGGCACAAGGCCGGGCATGACGACTTGATTGATGGCAGCCGCGACGCGACGACGCTTCTTGCGTCAGGCGTGATACTGGCCGCCGTTCACGGTCAAGGTCGAGCCGGTGATGAAGCCGGCATCGTCGGCCGCGAGGAACACCACCGCGCGCGCGATCTCTTCCGGCTCGCCGAGCCGGGCGACCGGGATCTGCGGGATCACGTTCTTCTCGAGCACGTCCTTCGGCACCGCCTGCACCATTTCGGTGTTGATGTAGCCCGGGCAGATCACGTTGACGGTGATGCCGCCCTTCGCGTTCTCCAGCGCGAGCGCCTTGGTGAAGCCGATATCGCCGGCCTTTGCCGCCGAGTAGTTGACCTGACCGAACTGGCCCTTCTGGCCGTTGATCGAGGAGATCGAGATGACGCGGCCGAACTTGCGGGCGCGCATGCCCTCGATCACCTGGCGCGTCATGTTGAACAGCGAGCCGAGGTTGGTATTGATGACGGCATTCCACTGCTCGACCGTCATCTTGTGGAATGCGGTGTCCTTGGTGATGCCGGCATTGTTGACCAGCACATCGACCGGGCCGAGATCGGCCTCGACCTGCTTCACGCCGGCCGCGCAGGCGTCGAACGAGGCGACGTCCCACTTGTAGACGGGAATGCCGGTTTCCGCCTTGAACTTCTCCGCCGCGGCGTCATTGCCGGCGTAGCTTGCCGCCACCTTGTAGCCCGCCGCTTTCAGCGCCTTGCTGATCGCAGCTCCTATGCCCCGCGTCCCGCCCGTCACCAATGCAACACGTGCCATGTCCGTCTCCTCCTTGGCCGTCTTTTATAACCGGATCACTCCGGCCTACGCACTCACTCAACAAAGCGCGATGGGATTAGGCTCAATCGTCATCGCGCTTTAGCTCCCTTCATTTTGAGCAGGATCTCCGCACAAACGCGCTCCGCGTTTGTCGCGAGGGAAAACCGCTTTCACGGTTTTCCGGATCATGCTCTCGAAACAAAAATGCCCGGCGCAAAGCCGGGCATCTTTTCTATCAGCTCGCGCCGCGGTTGACAGATGATCTTTTCATCACCTAACCGACCTCGCTGCCTCTTGTTCAGTCGCGTGCAACGCACATGGCGATGCCCATGCCGCCGCCGATGCACAGCGTCGCGAGGCCCTTCTTGGCATCGCGCTTCTGCATCTCGTGCAGCAGCGTCACAAGGACGCGGGCGCCCGACGCGCCGACCGGATGGCCGATCGCGATCGCACCGCCATTGACGTTGACCTTGGCCGGATCCCAGCCGAGATCCTTGTTGACGGCGCAGGCCTGCGCGGCGAACGCCTCGTTGGCCTCGATCAGGTCGAGGTCGGCAATGTTCCAGCCGGCCTTCTTCAGCGCGGCGCGCGAGGCGGGGATCGGCCCGGTGCCCATGATCTTCGGATCGACGCCGGCCTGGCCCCACGAGACGATGCGGGCGAGCACCTTCTTGCCCTGCTTGGCGGCTTCCTTGGCGGTCATCAGCACGACGGCGGCAGCGCCGTCATTGATGCCCGACGCGTTGCCGGCGGTCACGGTGCCGTCCTTCTCGAACGCAGCACGGAGCTTGGCCATCGCGTCGAGCGTGGCGCCATGGCGCGGATACTCGTCGCTGTCGACCACGATGTCGCCCTTGCGGGACTTGATGGTAACCGGGACGATCTCGTCCTTGAACTTGCCGGCCTTCTGCGCCGCCTCGGCCTTGTTCTGCGAGCCGACCGCGAACTCGTCCTGCTGCGCGCGGGTGATCTGGTACTGCTTGGCGACGTTCTCGGCCGTGTTGCCCATGTGGTAGCCGTTGAAGGCGTCCCACAGGCCGTCCTTGATCATGGTGTCGATCAGTTCGAGGCCGCCCATCTTGACGCCGCCGCGCAGATATTGCGCGTGCGGGGCCATGCTCATGGATTCCTGGCCGCCCGCGACGACGATCGAGGAATCGCCGTTGAGCAGGGCCTGGTAGCCGAGCGCCACCGTGCGCAGGCCCGAGCCGCAGAGCTGATTGACGCCCCAGGCCGGGCTTTCCACCGGGATGCCGGCCGCGATCGAGGCCTGGCGGGCCGGGTTCTGGCCCTGCGCGGCGGTGAGGATCTGGCCCATGATGACTTCGGAGACCTGGCCCCCCTCGACACCGGCACGCTCCAGCGCGGCCTTGATGGCGATCGCGCCGAGATCGTGGGCCGGCGTGGTCGCGAACGAGCCGTTGAAGCTGCCGACGGGGGTGCGGGCGGCGCTGACGATGACGACATCGTCTGACATGGACATCTCCTATGGGTTGTAGCTGGGTTTCTCGACGGCGGTCGGCCGGTTTGGCGGGCCTGTCTCTTAATGACTATCCTGTAAATCTCATTGAGGCATGTCAATCAGACTGTCGCGCAAATCGCGCCGCGGCGCACTCAAAATGACGCTCTTGGCACATTCCTGAGCAAATCCTATGCTTTGGAATTAACCGCAAAGCACAAAACTGTAGCCGAACCGCTTTGAAAATGCTTACCTTTGCTGCGATGCGTTGCATTTAGCCCTGCGGCGATGCCGTCGGGTTCCAGGTTCTTCGGTGTTGAAGTGAGAGCCCATGGCAAAATCTGAACAACCGACTACGATCAAGAAATACGCGAACCGGCGGCTCTATAATACCGGTACGAGCACCTATGTGACGCTCGAGGATCTCGCGGCGATGGTGAAGGAAGGCGAGGATTTCCTCGTCTATGACGCGAAGACCGGCGACGACATCACCCGCTCCGTGCTCGCGCAGATCATCTTCGAGCAGGAAAACAAGGCCGGGCAGAACCTGCTGCCGACCACCTTCCTGCGGCAGCTGATCCGCTTCTACGGCGACAGCATGCAGATGGTGGTGCCGAAATATCTCGAACAGTCGATCGAGACGCTGACCAAGGAACAGGAGAAATTCCGCAAGCAGATCGCGGGCGCCCTGAGCGGTACGCCGTTTGCTCCCCTGGAAGAGCAGGTCCGCCGCAACATGGAGCTGTTCCAGCAGACCTTCTCGATGTTCAAGCCGTTCGTGCCGCAGCGCGGCGGCACCGAGACCGAGAAGGTGCCGGAGCCGACGCCTGACGACGGCAACATCGATGACCTGCGCCGCCAGATGAAGGACATGCAGGAACGCCTCGAGCGCATGTCGCAGCCGACGAAGAAGGACGAGTAGGTTCTTCGGCGCCGGTATCGCCTGACTCGCCCGGGCGATCCGCAAGCCTGCACGATTCCTCAACGCAGCTTGCAGCCCCGCAAGCCCGGATTGCCGCGCAGCAATCGCATCACCTGCGACGCACTGCGCATCGCACGCTAAAGAGATTGCCTACGATAGAAGGCAATCCGAATGACCATCCAGCTTTACGGCTTCTGGCGCTCCAATGCGGCATTCCGCGTCCGGGTCGCGCTGGCGCTGAAGAATCTCGCTTTCGAGGAAATCGACATCGACATTCTCTCCGGACGCCAGTTCGACCCGGGCTTCGCGGAAGTGAACCCGGGACACGCCGTCCCGACGTTGGTTCACGACGGTCATCGTATCTCACAATCGGCGGCGATCATCGAATATCTCGACGAGGTCCATCCGGAGCCGCGCCTGCTGCCGGCCGATCCGCGCGAGCGGGCGCATGCGCGGTCGCTGGCGATGGTCCTGGCCGCCGACGCGCATCCGCTGACCGTCCCGCGCGTCCGCAAATATCTCGGTCAGGCGCTCGGCGCCGACAAGGCCGCCATCGAGTCCTGGTGCAGGCATTGGACCACCGACGGGCTCTCGACCTACGAGCACCTGCTGGCGCGACGTCCGCCCGCCCCCTTCGCGTTGGGAACGACGCCGACAATCGCCGACATCAGCATTGCCGGCCAGGTCGCGCTGGCCGACGTCTATCGCATGGACCTTGCGACGTTTCCCGAGGTGGCGGCGCTGGCGAAACGATGCTTTGCGCTGCCGGCCTTCGCCGATGCGCATCCGTTTCGGCAACCCGGCTACAAGGCGTCAGGCGAGGCTCGCTAGAGCGCAGCCCGATTGCGCGAGCGTCCTTCGAGCAGGTGGCGGCGGGCCGTCAGCCCCTGCCCCACGACGTCGAAGAAGGCGCGGACGCGCGCAGTGTTGCGCAGGTCGCGATGGGTGATCAGCCAGAGTTCGCGCGTCAGCGCCGCTTCCGGCATCGACACGCTCTCGATATCGGTCTCGGGATCGCCGAGATAGCAGGGCAGCAACGCCATGCCGATGCCGGCCTTCACCGCCATCATCTGGTTGATCAGGCTGCTCGACCGGTAGACGATCTGATCGTTCGGCACCGTTTCGGTGAGCCAGCTCGCGGCGGCCGCGACTGCCGAACTGTCCCAGCCGACAAAACGATGTCCCGCGAACGGCGCAGCGCTGAGCCTGCCGTGGCCGGCCAGATAGCGCGGGCTCGCGTAAAGCGCCCACGCCGTCTCGGCGATCTGCCGCCCGAACAGGTCGCCCTCCGCCGGGCGCGTCGCGCGGATGGCGATGTCGGCCTCCCGCCGCAGCAGGTCGAGCTGCCGGTTGTCGACGAGCAGCTCGACCGTGATCCCCTGATGCATTGCCCTGAACTCGGCGAGCAGGTCGTTGAGGATGCGGTAGGCCAGGGATTCCGAGCAGGTGATGCGCAGGTTTCCGGACAGACGGGAATCCCGGCCGGTGATGTCGCGGTCGAGCGCCAGGGCCTCCGCCTCCATGCGCTCGGCGGCGAGCAGCATACGGTCTCCCGCGTCGGTCGGCACATAGGCGCCGCCGTTGCGCTCGAACAGCTGGACCTCGAACTTCGCCTCCAGCGCGTTGAGCCAGCGAAAGATCGTGGAGTGGTCGTTGCCGAGCTCCTTGGCAGCGCCCTTCAGCGAGCCGGTCCGGCTGATCGCCAGGATCAGCCGAAAGTCGTTCCAGTCCATATCCGCCTGCTCTCCGGACAGCCCAGCGGCGCAACTCGTGCGCACCTGCGGCGGCGGATATGGGGTGCGGAGCCTGCGGTCAATGTGACGCGCCGCGGACCAGCTATGACGGCGGATGCTGCGGCCTGCCGCTTCAGCCCGCGGCCGGTACCGGCTTCTCCGCGGCTTCGTTCCACGGCCGGTCGGGCGAGGCGAGGCCGATCAGGCGGCCCTGGATGAAGTCGCAGCCCCATTCGCGCAGCATCGCGGCGGCTTCCTCGTCCTGCACCCATTCGGCGACAGTCTTGATCTCGAGCCGCCGTGCGAGATCGATCAGCGTCTGCACGAAGGCGCGGTCGTCGGCCGAACGCACGATGTTCTGCACGAAGGCGCCGTCGATCTTGACGATATCGACGCCGAGCTTGCGCAGATTGCGGAACGAGGTGTAGCCGGCGCCGAAATCGTCGATCGCGATCCGGCTGCCGAAATTCTTCAGCCGCGTGACGAAGCCGCGGACGTCGTCGATATCCTGGATCGCGACGGTCTCGGTGATCTCGACGATCAGCCGCTCGCCGACGCCCGGATGCGCGCGCATCAGCGATTCGATGGTGGCCCACCAGTCCGGATCCATCGTGGTGTCCGGCGAGATGTTGAGGCTGAGCTGCACGCCCGGCGCCGCGGCGAGTTCGGCGATCGCAAGCTCCAGCACGCGGTGATCGACCAGCCGGATCAGGCCGAGCCGCTCGGCGACCGGCACGATGTCGGGCGCGAGCAGCGCGCGGCCGTCGTCCTGCTCCATGCGGACCAGGCACTCGTAGAACGAAGGCTGCCGCGAGCGCGCATCGACCACCGGCTCGAAGCCGATCACGATGCGGCGCTCGTTCAGCGCGGTGACGATCTCGTCGGTGACGCGGATGTTGACGCGGCGCTGCGCGTCGCGCTCGACATTCGGCTTCCACAGCGCGAACGACCCGGCGCGGCGGCTCTTGGCGGCGTCCAGCGTCTCCTGGGCGCGATTGACCGCCTCCTCCGCCGACTTCGCATGGCGCGGGATGGTGACGGCGCCGATCGATGCGGTCACCGACACCGGACCGGACCTGGTCGGCACCACTTCGTCGCGCACCGCGGCGAGGAAGCGCTCGGCGGCGACGTTGGTGTCGTCGACGGTGCAATTGCGCAGGATCAGGCCGAACTTGTTGCCGGAGAAGCGGCCGAGCATGTCGCCGCTGCGCAGCCGGGCACGAATCCGCTTCGCCACCTCGGCGATGACGGCGTCCGCAACGTCGAAGCCGAAGGCGTCGTTGACCCGCGCCAGATGATCGATGCCGATCAGCATGAAGGCGCAGGCGGTGCGGAAGCGCGCGCACTCCTCCACGGTCTCCGCGAGCGAGGCGATCAGATAAGTCCGGTTGAGCTCGTTGGTCAGCGGATCGTGCCGCGACAGTTTCAACAGCTGCTCGTCGCGGGCGTGCCGTTCATTGTTGATGCGGACGACGCCCTGCACGCGCGCCGGCCTGCCGTCGGCACCGGGAAACCAGCAGCCGATCTCCTCGATCCAGATTACCGGCGCCGAGGTGACGGCCCGCACGCCATATTCGATCCGGTAGGGAACGCCCTCGCCGCCCCGCACCGGTCCGGTCTGGCCGAGCGCATCCGTGCGAACGGAGCGCGAGGGCTCGATCAGCTTTGCGAGCTCGCCACCGCTGGCGAGCGCGGCAACGGGGATATCCGGGAAGACCGTCGCCGCATTGTCACTCCAGGCCATCGCATCGTTCGCCAGGTCCCAGGCGAATGTCGCTTGGCCGAGCGAGTCGAGGATGCTGGCAGCTGGCGGGACAGGGAGCATCGACTATGTCTCGATTTGGGACGGCACCCGGTGATTCTACACACCATCAAGATAGTGGTTCCGGTGAATCCAACGCTAGGAGAACTTGATAAATAATCTGGAAACCACGTTTTCGACTGCCGCGGAACGAACTGGGGATGGCGGGCATGACCCTTGCCATGAGGGTGTTGCAGCGGGACGCAACGTCCCAAATGATGACGCTCCAACGGGTCGCAGGCGATGCGCGAGTTCGATCAATCAGAGGTCCTGAACGGTGAGTTCACCGACACGGCCCCGGCGACCGGCACGGCCCTGGTGCCGCTGGCCACGATCACCCATTGGGCGCCCAAGATCCCCCTTGCGCATGCCGATCCGTCGTTTGTGGCCCACCTGATCGCCACCGCCGCCCACGAGCCGCAGACCTGCGGGCTGCGGCGTGGGTCATTGGCCGACGCGCAGAGCGCCTATGGTCCGCATGTCGACGAGCGCCGCAGTGTCGCGCGGCGGACCCGGCAAATCATCTAGTCCATGATCTCGATGTCAGCGGGCCTTGACGGGCCGGTTGCCGTGGCTGTCCTGCGGCACGCCGCGGCGCAGCGACATGTGGGAATGGATGCCGAGCCAGCGCCCGTCGGCCTGACGCGCGAGAATGATCGTCGCCCGCCCCGGACGATCGAAGCGGCTGCCGTCCGCATGGAAGCCGGTGCTCGTCCACGGCGTGATCACCGTCGCCATGCCGCCGTCGGCGCTGACCAGCACTTTCGTATGTTCGAGATCGAAGGCGAAATCCGCGGTGCGGGGCCAGACATTGTCCCATTGCATCTCGGTCCAGCGGGTGCGGCCGTGGATCAGTTCCTGATAGGTGCCGAACGAGATGATGTCCGAATGCCAGAACGGTCGGGCCGCCGCATAGTCGACCGCCCTGACGCAGGCGGCGAACCGTTCGAGCCAGTCGAAGATCGATCGAGTGGTCGTCGAATCGGCGATCGGAAGGGCCGTCTCTCCGGTCATGATCGACCTCGATAACGCTCTAGCGTTGCGGCGTGTCCGGCGATGGCGGCCCGCCGGGCTGCAAATCCGGCGAGGTGACGGTCGGCTTGGGCGTGGATTGATCGGCCAGCACGGATTCCGCAACTGAGGTCGCTGGCGGGACCGGCGCGGCGGGCGCCGGTGCGACGACGGGTGCAGGCGCGGGCCGCGGCGGCGCAGGATCCACTGCAGGCGCGGGCCGCGGCGTCTCGACCGCTGCGGGCTGCGGCTTGCTGACCGGCGCAGGCGCCGGTGCCGCGACCACCGCACGGCGGCGGGTGTGTAGCGCAATTCCGGAAATGAAATCGACCAGCGCCAGCAGCGTGAGCAGGCAATAGGTCGAGTTGCCGAATTTCGGCCAGAGCACGAATTCGGCGGCGGCCGCGCCGAACACGATCAACGACAGCAGATGATCGGTGAGGTATTTCGCGCCGGGGCGCGCGCCCTTGATGACCTCGAGCAGCAACAGCAGCACGCCGGCAGCGAGCAGCATGTCACTGAGCGTGATCTGCCACACTTCGCCCGACAGCAGTGTCAGCCTGATCAGCGGGTCCGTGAAGGACACGCCGGGCATCAGGAAGGCGATGATGTTGTAGACCGCGAGCGGAACGAGCAGCAGCGGAAAACCGACCATCGGGGCTTGCGCCTTATTCAGGGAGAACCAGCAACGCGGCGATGCTCATTGGCTTCGCCGCGGACGCGCCCGTGTTGACCGCACTCGTTGGCCGAATTCAGGCGCAGCGCTGCATCACTGCAGCGCGACCGCCGAAGGTCCGATCAGGACTCTTTCTTGGCCTTCAGGACCTGGCGGCCCTTGTACATGCCGGTCTTCAGGTCGAGGTGGTGCGGACGGCGCAGCTCGCCGGAGTCCTTGTCCTCGACATAGGTCGGGGTCTTGATCGCATCGGCCGAACGGCGCATGCCACGGCGCGACGGCGAGGTTTTTCTTCTGGGAACGGCCATGACGGTGTCCTCTAGGGTGTTGCGGAGGCATCGTCCGAAATGCGGACGGGCTCAGCGCTTCGAAGCGCAAGCTGCGATGCCGGTAAGGCCGCGCTTATAGAGGAAGGTACCGCGTAAATCTAGGCCCGCAGACAGCAAAATCCGCCCGAAATCGCGCTCAAGAACCGCGATTTTCGTGCCAGCAGCGCGTCACCGAGTTGGCCCGGGCCATATAGGTCCCGGACAGCCTGCGGACCCCCGGACCCGGGTTCCGGGCACTCCTTTTGACCGGATTCGGCAGGATCGCCGCCAAAAGCGCCGCCTCCCGGGGTGATAGTTCGGCCGCTGACCGGCCGAAGGCATATTGGGCGCCGGCTTCGGCGCCGAACTGCCCGGATGGACCCATTTCCGCGATGTTGAGGTAGATTTCCAGGATCCGCTGTTTCGGAAGCACGAAATCGATCCAGAGTGCCAGCGGCAGTTCCAGCCCCTTGCGGATCACGCTGCGGCCGGGCCACAGGAACAGGTTCTTGGCCACTTGTTGGGTGATGGTCGAGCCGCCGCGGGCCGCCTCACCGTCCCCGGCGTCGTCGATCACCTCGCGCAGCGCACCCCAATCGACGCCCCGGTGCTTGCAGAAATGGGCATCCTCCGAGCCGACCACGGACCGCGGCAGATAGGGCGACATGGCGCCGAAATCGATCCAATGCCGGGTTACCGCGGCCCCTCGCAGGGTCCGCCACGCCATCAGGGCCGAAACTGGCTGACCGGTGCGGTAGAACGGCGTCACCAGATAGGGCAGCAACAGCAAGGCCAGCAAAAGCAGCAATAAAATCCGGACAATGCGCAAAGCTGGGGTTTCCGGGGAGGAGCTTTCCAGGGAGGATTTTGCACCCGCCCGCCAGAACACGGCCGGCGCTATCAGACGTCTGCGGGATAATTCACGGTTTTTCCAGCACTTTTAAGGCGCAATCCATCGCAGGGCGGGAATTGACGAAGCCGATCCCATCAACGATTGTCCGGCCGAAAATCGATCTGGAGCAATTCTTAGATGACGACCGGTACTGCAGAGTTTTCCAAGCGGCTGGACCAGACCGCGGAGGATACCGAAGCCCTGCTCGCCAAACTGCTGTCCGATGCGCCCGAGAGCGACGAGATCGCGCGCCCGAAGCGTCTGATCGAGGCCATGCGCTATTCGAGCCTCGGCGGCGGCAAGCGGCTGCGGCCGTTCCTCGCGGTCGAGAGCGCCGCGGTGTTCGGCATCCCGCGCGAGTCGGCCCTGCTGGTCGGCGCAGCCCTTGAATGCATCCACTGCTATTCGCTGATCCATGACGATCTGCCGGCGATGGACAATTCCGATCTGCGCCGCGGTCGCCCGACCCTGCACAAGGCCTATGACGATGCCACCGCGATCCTCGCCGGAGACGCGCTGCTGACGATTGCCTTCGACATCATCACCCGCGATGCGATCCACAAGGACGCCAAGGTGCGCCTGCTCTTGACCCGCGCGCTGGCGCGCGCCTCCGGCATCGGCGGCATGGCCGGCGGCCAGATCCTCGATCTCGCGGGCGAAGGCCGCTTCGGCGACCGCGAGCCGGTCGACGTCGCGCGCGTGCAACAGATGAAGACCGGCGCGCTGCTCCGCTTCGGCTGCATCGCCGGCGCGATCCTCGGCCAGGCCTCGCAGAAGGAATACCAGGCGCTCGACGATTACGGCAAAGCGCTCGGCGAAGCCTTCCAGATCGCCGACGATCTGCTCGACGTCGAGGGCGACGCCGCCGCGCTGGGCAAGCCGGCAGGCGCTGACGCCGTGCTCGGCAAGACCACCTTCGTCACCCAGCTCGGCATCGACGGTGCCAAGCAGCGGGTGCGCGACCTGCTGGCGCGCGCCGACGCCGCGCTGTCGGTGTTCGGCGATCGGGGCGACGTGCTGCGCGCGGCCGCCCGCTTCGTCGCCGAGCGCAAGAACTAGCCGAAAGCAAAGCGCGAAATGAACAAGGAGCTCGACGACCGCCTTGTTCGTTTCCGCAAGCTGCCGATGCCGGTCCGCGTGGTGGTGGGCCGGCCGCGGACCTTCGTCTCGATCGCGCTCGGCATCGCCGTCGCGCTGCTGATCCCGGGCCCGATGCGCCTCGTCACGCGCATGCTCGCCGGCTGGGACGCCTTCGCCGCGCTCTATCTCGTGCTCGCCTATGCGATGATGCTGCGCTGTGGCGTCGCCCACATCAAGCGCAGCGCCATATTGCAGGACGACGGCCGCTTCCTGATCCTGCTGCTGACCGCGTTCGGCGCACTGGCGAGCCTCCTCGCCATCGTGTTCGAACTCGGCGCATCCAAGGGCAGCGCGGCTGGCCTCGCGGTGGCCATCGCCACCATCACGCTGTCATGGGCGGTGGTCCACACCGCGTTCGCGCTGCATTACGCCCACGAGTTCTACCGCGGCAAGACGCCCGGCGGATTGCAGTTCCCGAGCGGCGATGAGCATACCGACGCCGATTACTGGGACTTCGTCTATTTCTCGTTCGTGATCGGCATGACCGCGCAGGTCTCCGACGTCGGCATCACCGACAAGATCATCCGCCGCACCGCCACCGTGCATGGCATCATCTCGTTCGTGTTCAACACCGCGTTGCTGGCCCTGATGGTGAACATCGCAGCGAGCCTGATCTAGCTGCCTCGCTAGTTGCAGACCTCGACATTGCCGGTGTTGCCGCCGGGGCCGCCGCCGCCGCGGTACTCGAGATGGCAGCCGCGCCTGACCGGGCGGCACAGATAGGCGTCGCACATGATCTGGCCGCTGCCGCCGCCCTCCGCCCTGGCACGGCCCTGCGGGCGCGGAATTTCCGCTGCCGGAACCTGCGGCTCGCGCTGCGGGTGGAAGGCGCGTTCGCGGTCACGGCGCGACGGGCGCTCGTCGCCGTCGCGCTTGGCGACCGGCTTCCGGTCGCGCCGCTTCTCGCATTCGTTGTCGTCGTTGAGGAACGAGCCCTCGGCGCACACGATCCGCGTGCAGCGATCGCCGTCGGCCTTGTAGCCGTGCTCGCAGAGCAGCGGACAGACGCGGGACTGCTTCAGCTTGACGGCATCGAGGGTATCGACGCTCGCGGTCTTGATGTCGAGCTTGGTGCCGGCATAGCGGTTGAACAGCGTCAGCGAGCGCTGCGAGGCGGCGTTCCAGTCGCCATCGACGGCGCCGGTCAGACAGCCGACGCGGCGCAATTCGGTCTGCACCGATTTGACGACATCGGCCTCGGGCGATCCGGGGGCCAACGCGGCCACCGTCGTGGTCTTCTCGGGTGAAGCCGGTGGGGCTGGCGGTGCGGCCGCCGCGGGCGTTGCCGCTTGATCGGTTGGCGCCTTGTTGGCTGCGGCACGATCGGCCAACGCCGAGTCCGCCTGGCGCTTCTGCTCGGCGGCCGCGGCCTGCTCTTGCGCGACTTGCTTGGCCCGTTCCGCGGCAAGACGCGCGGCTTCGGCGGCCTTCGCATCGGCCTCGGCCTTGGCCTGCTGCGCCTTCTGCGCGCCCTCGGCGGCGAGACGGGCGCGCTCCTGTTCGGCCAGACGCGCCTTCTCGGTGGCTGCGATACGCGCGTCCTCGGCGGTGAACTTCTCCAGCTGTAACCTCGCGAGGTTGGCGTAGTAGCCGCTCGGATATTGGGCGAGGAAGGCGTTCATCGCGCTCTTGTTGCCGATCTGCAGCGCCAACTCGTAATCGCGACGGGCCTCGGACTGCGGTGTCGGGGCTGGCGAAATTGGCGCGGCAGCGGCGGCGGGCGCCGGCTTGGCCGGTGCCGGCACCAGCGGCACGTCCTCACCGCCGAGCGAACCGTAGACGAACGGCTCCTGGCGATTGTTGGTGGTCTTCAGCACCTCGTCGCGGACGTAGCCGAAGGCGCGGCGGACATCGAGACCGGGGGTCGGCAGGAATTTCGACAGTGCGATCGTGAACGGGCTGTTCTTGCCGTCGCCGTCGGCCGCGGTCGAGCCCGCCTTCGCCGAATAGGCGATCAGCACATTCGGACTGGTCGGCTCGACCTTGGCCAGGCCCTGCCCGATCGCCCGGGTCGCCAGCGTCCGCTTCATGGTCTTGGCGAACGGATTGTCGCGGCAGGCATCGAGGATCACCAGCCGCAGTCGCCGCGCCGGCTCGATCGCAACCAGGATGCGGTCGAGCGAAAACGCCTCGTCATAGACGTCGGTATCGCGCTCCAGCCGGGCGTCGACCGGGATCAGGTAATTGGCGCCGTCCACCTCGATGCCGTGGCCGGCATAATAGACCAGCGCGATATCGGCATCGCGGGCGAGGTCGGCGAATTCGCGCAGCGCGCGGCGGGTTTCGACGGCCGGCAGGTCCTTGCGGAAATCGACCACGTCGAAGCCGGCGTTCTTCAGCGTCGTGGCCATCACCGAGGCATCGTTGACCGGGTTGGCCAGCGCCGCGGTGTTGCGATAGGCCGAATTGCCGAGCACCAAGGCCACGCGCTTCTCGGCGAAGGCGGGCTGGCTGACGATCAGCAGCAAGGCGAGGGCGAGCAGCAATCGATTCAATTTCGAGAACCCAGACCCGTTCATGGCGACACTCTGGCCGTTTTCCAGAGCCGCGTTCCGATCGCATCGGAACGAGGCTCTAGTTTCTTGTTTGCCGCGTTTTCTTCACGCGAACCGGTATCCACTTCGCTCGAAAGCGCTCCAGCATGCAGGTCCGTTTATCAGAAGCAAGCGGGACGCCTTGTGAGGCGCCTCACGGTCCGCGACAGATTGACCCTGCCATCCTGACTGTTAGTCGGCGAAACCGACCGCCGGTTCGGGTTTGGCCGGTCACGCGATTTCGTGGCACCATCACGCCAACAAGAACAGGACCACGGAGGACACGATGCAGGGCACAAGCGCGGCGGTTCCACTCGCCAGGGCCGGCGAGGTCCGCAGCACAGCGCGAGCCCTCCTCGCCGTCGCGCTGCTGGCCGGCTGCGCCGCGGGCTGCGGCCTGGTCGACGCCGTGTTCGATGGCTTCAAGCACGCCAAGGCCGTGGAGAACGATGTGGTCGCGATGGTCGGGGTCAAACCGGCGGTCGGGTTCAACTGGCACAATGGCCGGCTCACGTCGGTAACCGTTACCTTCCCCAGCCTGCTGCAGGACAAGCCATTGCACGAACTCGCCGACGCCGCGCGCGCTGCGGTCAGCAAGGAGTTCAAGCAGCGCGCCGACGACGTCGTGCTCGCCTTCTCGCTGGGGCCGTCCGAGACGTCAGCAGCACAGGCGGACCCAGCTCAGGGCAAGAACTTGCCTTGAGCGGATTTATTCCCCGCTCTGAGTCACATGCTCCTGATATTGCGGCAGGTCGTCGCGTATCTCGTACCAGGGCGCCTTGGAGCCGACGAAGATATGCGCGGTCGGCCGGATCGTCGGCGCATCGCGCAGCGTGCCCATCGTGACATGGACATAGGCGCCGTTGCGGACCTGCGAATACAGCAGCGACCCGCAGCGGCCGCAATGCGCATCGTGGGTGAGCTCGTCGCCGTAGACCAAAAGACCGTCGGCGCCGCTGATGACGGTGAATTTTTCGCGCGCGATTCCCGCGAACGGCTTGAACGCCGATCCCGTGATGCGCCGGCAATTCGAGCAGTGACAATTCAGCGCATAGCCGAACGCGTCGGCTACCTCGTAGCGTACGTCGCGGCAGAAGCATTCGCCGGTCAGGATGCGAACGTTCGAATTTGCGTTCGAATTTTCAGATGCGGTCACAACTCACTCCTCACGCGGAATTTTATCGCCGGCCATGGCGTAATCTGGCGGTTCATGGCTAAATCCCAAAGCCCTTTCCGTTCCGATTGAATTGGAACGGGGGCTCCAGATTCTCGTTTTGACGCGTTTTCTTCACGCGAACTGGTACCCACTTCGCTCGAAAGCGCTCTCGTAGTTCAAATCCTGCCGGGAGGACTAACCAATGAGTCAGGAACGATCCACCGTCGAAAGCGTCGTGCAGACCTATTTCGACGGCCTCTACGAGAGCGATGCCGACAAGCTCGCGACGGCCTTTCATCCCAGCGCCGACCTGCGCTGGGTGGACAAGGGCGAGCTGAAAGTCCTCAGCGTGCCGGACTGGCTCGCTCTGGTGCGCAAGCGGCCGTCGGCGAAGGCCGAGGGCAAGCCGCGCGAGGACTTCATCGTCACCATCGACCGTTCCGACGACAACACCGCGTTCATCAAGGTGCGCTGCCAGCTGCCGCCGCGCTATTTCACCGACTACCTTGTCGCGATGAAGCTCGCCGATGGCTGGCAGATCGTCTCGAAATCCTACCGCTTCGACGTGCGGGATTGACCGGGCCGCCCACCGCATCCCTGCGACGGCTTTATGACGCGCTTCAGCGGTCCGGCTCCCGCCGGACCGCATTGACTGGCGCTGGTTTCCGGGCGAATTGAGCCCGTTATGGAAGCCAAGTTTCAGATCTTTCTCACTTTGCTCGGCGTGCTGGCGGGAACCGCCCTGGTTGCACGGCGGACCGATATCGCGCCCGCGATCCTGCTGCTGCTGGTCGGCATCGTGCTCGCCTTCGTGCCGGGCATGCCGTCGCTGGAACTGCCGCCCGAGCTGGTGCTTCTGGTGGTGCTGCCGCCGCTGATCTATTCGGCGAGCGTCGCGATGAGCTGGCGCGAGTTCAAGGCCAATCTGCGGCCGATCATCCTGCTGTCGGTCGGCTGCGTGATCTTCACCGCCTTCATGGTCGCGGCCGCGACCCACTATCTGATCGGCCTGCCCTGGAGCATCGGCTTCCTGCTAGGCGCGATCGTGGCGCCGCCCGACGTGGTGGCGCCGCTGGCGATCGCACGCAAGCTCGGCATGCCCCGCCGCATCCTCGTGGTGCTCGAGGGCGAAGGGCTCGCCAATGACGCCACCGCACTGATCCTCTACCGCTTCGCGCTCGCCGCCATCACCACCGGGCTGTTCTCGCTGCCGAAGGCGACCGGCACATTCTTCGTCATCGTTGCCGGCGAGATCGCGTTCGGCACCGCGGTCGGCTGGCTCAGCCTGCGTGCCCGCCGTCGCGCCAGGGACCCGCAGGTCGAGATCACGCTGTCGCTGATCACGCCCTATCTCGCCTACTGGATCCCCGAGCATTTCGGCGGCAGCGGCGTGATCGCAACCGTCGCCTGCGGGCTCTATATGAGCTGGAACGGGCCGCTGCTGATCTCGGCCGCGACCCGTCTGCAGGGCATCTTCTTCTGGGACCTGATCATCTATCTGATCGAGGGCCTGCTGTTCCTCCTGACCGGCTTCCAGATGCGCTCGCTGTACGAGAAGTCGAAGGCGTTCCCGCTGCATGACATCCTGGCCGCCACCGCGCTGGTCGCCGTGATCGTGATCGTCGCGCGCTTCCTCTGGGTGTTCCCCGGCACCTATCTGCCGCGCTGGATCAGCGCCCGCATGCGCGCACGCGATCCGCTGCCGTCATGGCGGGCGGTGTTCGTGGTCGCCTTCACCGGCGTGCGCGGCGCGGTCTCGCTCGCCGCGGCACTTGCGCTGCCGTTGACATTGCCAAGCGGCGAGGCCTTCCCGTATCGCGACCTGATCCTGTTCGTGGCCTTCGGCGTGATCTTCGTGACGCTGGTCGGCCTCGGTCTTACCCTGCCGCCGGTGGTGCACTGGCTCGGCCTTGCCAAGGACGGGCGCAGCGAGCACATTGCCGAGCACGAGCAGGAGATCGAGGCGCGGCGCGAGGCGCTGAACGCCGCGCTGAAGTCGCTCGAAGCCATCACCGACGATCGCGAGCTCTCCGACGAGGTCGTCAAGGTGCTGCGCTCGCGCCATGAGATCCGCATCAACCAGCTGCCCGACACGCTCGATCCCGACAAGCACGACGTCTCCGCCACCGGCACCGCGCTGACGCGGGAGCTGATCTCCTCCGAACGCAAGTTCATCCACATGCTGCTGCGCGACGGCAAGATCACCGACGAGACCAGACGGCGCATCGAGCGCGATCTCGACCTCGAGGAGGCCAGCCTGTCCAATCGCGAGTATCGCAGGATTCCGTTGTAGCCCCGGATACCTCCCCACGTCGTCCCGGCGAAGGCCGCGACGACAGCAATAGCTACTCCGCCGCGGCGTGCTGCCCGGGACCGCCGACGAAGCCTGCGGGATCGCCGAACCGCTCGATCATCACGGCGGTGAGGTCCTTGGTCTTGCTGGTGACGCAGGCGCCGGATCGCACGGTGTAGCGATCCTGGTGCGCGGCGTGCGGCGGCGCCTCCCCCTTTTGCAGCGCCCGGGCCGCCTCCATCACCAGCTTGCGGAAATGCATGATGCCGAGATCGGTCGGGCCGAGATGCTCACGGGTGCGGTCGGCGATCGGGCCTTGGCTGTCCTGCACCGCGGCGTCCTGCTCGGAGACGCCCTTGATCCCGGTGTAGCTCCTGGTTCGCTGCAGCTTGCGGTCGATCAGATAGTCGTTGGCCTTGTTGCGCAGCGGCACGTAGTTCTCGTCGACCACAGCCATCACGCCGTTGCCGTTGACGTACCCCTCCCGCTCGGCGTCGGTCAGCGGGCGGTCGGGATTCCACGCATAGGTGTAGATCCAGCAATTGGTGTCGGTCACCGGCACGAAGGTCTGGCCGAACATGTTCTCGCCCGGCATCGAGCTCGGCGCGTAGCTGTGGAACGGCATCAGGAACTGGGCGATGCGCCAGTAGATGTCGTCGCTGCCGGTGAGCCGTCCGCCGGCGACCGTGAGGCCGGCGTCATGCGGATTGATCTTGATCACCGGGCGCGGATCCTCGGCGATCCAGCGCATGTGGTCGGTCGCGACCCGCGTCAGCGGATTGACGAAATGCTTCTTGATGTCGAGGATCTCGTTCTCCTCCTTCTCGAAGGAGAGATGCGCGAAGGTGAAATGCGCGGTGTCGATCGAACCTTCCACCGCCTGAACCCAATTGCAGTCCTGCCATTTCTTGGTGACGAAGCGGTGCGAGGCCGGCAGCAGCGCCATCTCCAGCGCCGGCAATTCGGGCATCTGATCGGCCGGACCCATATAGGCCCAGATCATGTCACCCCATTCGCGCACCGGGTAGGACTTGATGCGGATCAGGTCCTTGGCGTTGAGATCCGGGTAGGACGTCGGCATGTCGACGCAGCGGCCGTCGGTATCGAACTTCCAGCCGTGATAGACGCAGCGGATGCCGCATTCCTCGTTGCGGCCGAGCCAGAGATTGGCGCCGCGATGCGGGCAATATTGGTCGATGATTCCGACCACGCCTCGCGAGTCGCGGAAGGCGAGCAGCTCCTCGCCCATGACAACGATCTTCTTCGGGTCGCTGTCGGGCTCCGGCAGCTCTTCCGACAGCAACACCGGGATCCAGAACCGGCGCAGCAATTCGCCCATCCCCGTCCCTGCACCGGACTCGGTGAGAAATCTGTTGTCTTCGGCGCGAAGCATGGACGCTCTCCCGATTTATTTTCGTTTTAGTTCGTAGGATATCTCACACCGGCCGCTCGCCCTTCACGGTGACGCGGGTGCCGGAGCGGGTGTGCGGCCAGTAGTCCCACATCGCACGGTGCTGGGCGCAGCGATTGTCCCAGAATGCGATCGCGTTCTCGGTCCAGCGGAAGCGGCACTGGAACAGCGGGTTCTCAGCGTGCTGGTAGAGATAGGCCAGCATGGCATCGCTCTCGTCGCGCGGGATGCCGACGATGAAGCGGGTGAAGCCGCGGTTGACGTAGAGCGCCTTCTTTCCGGTCACGGGATGGGTGCGCACCACCGGATGCTCGGCGCGCGGATAGCTCTGCTTGTCGGCGACGCCGTAATTGGCGTACAGGCCGCGATAAGTCTGCTCACCGTCATGCAGCGCGGTCAGCCCGTCGAGATAGGCCTTCATGCGGTCCGACAGCGCCTCATAGGCGGCGTACATGTTGGCGAACAGCGTGTCGCCGCCGCGCGGCGGGCACTGCTTGATATAGAGGATCGAGCCCATCGGCGGCTCGAGATCGCAGGACACGTCGGTGTGCCAGCCCTCGCCATTGGCGCGCGGCGAATCCTTGTCGGCATAGATCTTCATCAGCGCCGGATCGCCCTCGTTGGGCGCGGCCGGGTGCACGTGCAGCTCGCCGAACTTGCGCCCGAAGGCGAGATGCTGGTCGGGGCTGATGTGCTGGTCGCGGAAGAAGATGACGAGGTTTTCGGCGAGCGCGCGATGGATCTCGTCCATCTGGCGGTTTGAGCGCGCATCGTCGCCAACCAGTTTGCCGATATCGACGCCGGAGATTTCCGCACCGATGATCGGCGTCAGCTTCTCGACGCCGATGGTCTCATAGGGCTCGGATTGGTCGGCGAGGTGGCGGTAGCGCGGACCCTGCTTGCCGGACAACGAGCTCATGGGCGTTCTCCCGATGGTTGTTGTTTTGACCATCGTAGCCCGGATGAAGCGAAGTGCAATCCGGGACCAGCCCATGCATGGCAGCACCGCCCCGGATTTCGCTGACGCTCAATCCGGGCAACAGGACCGCGCTCTACTCAGCGGCGCCGGCCGGCTCCGGCAGCTTGGCGCCGTTGCCGTAGCGCTGGTCGATATAGTCGATCACCAGCGCCTTGAAGTCGGCGGCGATGCCGGGACCGCGCAGGGTGCGGAACTTCTTGCCGTCGACGAACACGGGCGCGGCCGGCGCCTCGCCGGTGCCGGGCAGCGAGATGCCGATATTGGCGTGCTTGGATTCGCCGGGGCCGTTGACGATGCAGCCCATGACCGCGACGTTGAGCTGCTCGACGCCCGGATATTTGGTCTTCCAGGCCGGCATCTCGTCGCGGATGAAATCCTGGATCGAGCGCGCCAGCTCCTGGAACGTGGTCGAGGTGGTGCGGCCGCAGCCCGGGCAGGCCGCGACCAGCGGCACGAAGGTGCGGAAGCCCATGGTCTGCAGCAGTTCCTGCGCGACCTGCACTTCCAGCGTGCGATCGCCGCCGGGCTCCGGCGTCAGCGAGATGCGGATGGTGTCGCCGATGCCCTGCTGCAAGAGAATGCCGAGCGCGGCCGAGGAGGCGACAATGCCCTTCGAGCCCATGCCGGCCTCGGTCAGGCCGAGATGGATCGCATAGTCCGAGCGGCGTACGACTTCCTGATAGACCGCGATCAGATCCTGCACGGCCGAGACCTTGGCCGACAGGATGATCTTGTTCTTCGGCATGCCGAGCTCTTGGGCGCGGGCCGCCGACAGCAGCGCCGACTGCACCATCGCCTCGCGGGTTACCGCACGGGCATCGCGCGGATTGGCCGATGCCGTGTTCTCGTCCATCAGCTTGGTGAGCAGCTCCTGGTCGAGCGAGCCCCAATTGGCGCCGATGCGGACCGGCTTGTTGTTCTTGTTGGCGATCTCGATGATGTCGGCGAACTGGGTGTCGCGCTTGTTCTTGAAGCCGACATTGCCCGGATTGATGCGGTACTTGTCTAGCGCCTCGGCGCAGGCCGGATACTCGGCGAGCAGCTTGTGACCGATATAGTGGAAGTCACCGATCAGCGGCGTGGTGATGCCGCGCTTGCGCAGGCCGTCACGGATGTGCGGCACGGCGGCAGCGGCTTCCTCGCGGTCGACGGTGATGCGCACCATCTCGGAGCCGGCGCGGGAGAGCGCGGCGACCTGGGCAATGGTGCCGTCGATATCGGCGGTGTCGGTGTTGGTCATCGACTGCACGACGATCGGCGCACCGCCGCCGACGGCAACGTTGCCGACCATGACCTGCGTGGTTTGGTGCCGGGCTTGAGGACCTGCGACGTCGTCTTGCGGCAAAATCTCGGGCTTGTTCATGGCGTCTCGAATATCAGGTTTTGGTGACATTCACCAAGGGGGCGATGGGCCTCGCGCACGGCGGGCCAAACGGTGATGTTTCGGAGTGAATTCAACAGCTTATGACGCCGATCGAGGCCAAAGGCAAGCCATGCAGCGGCGTCCTGCATGGTCAGCTATATTGGGCCGAATTGGGGTGAATCAAAGGGCAAAGTGACAGCTTTTCATGTGATCTGGCGCATCTTAGCATCCCGTTAAACACAGACCGGGAGGGCGTCACATGGCCGGCCATAGCGAGCTGATCACCACGGCGGAACTTGCCGAGATCCTGACCCGTCCCGAGCTGCGCCTGTTCGACTGCACGACCTATCTGGAGCCGGCCCCTGCGGGGAGCAACATACCCTATATTGTCGTCTCGGGCCGCCAGACCTTCGAGGCCGGCCACATTCCGGGCGCCAATTTCCTCGATCTGCAGGCCGAGTTTTCCGACGCCCACACTGATCTGCGCTTCATGATGCCGCCGACGGCCCAGCTCGAGGCCGCGTTCGGCCGCCACGGCATCTCGGCGAGCAGCCGCGTGGTGCTCTACTCGATCGGGACGGCGATGTGGGCGACACGATTCTGGTGGATGCTGCATTCGCTGGGCTTTGCGGGCGCTGCGGTGCTCGACGGCGGCATCGACAAATGGACCGCCGAGGGACGCGACATCGAGACCGGGCTTGCCGGCGGCTATCCGCCGGCCACGTTTCCGGCGCGGCCGCAAGACGGCATGTTCGTCGGCAAGCACGACGTGCTCGCCGCCACCACGGAGCGCGACACCGTGATCGTCAATGCGCTCGGCCCGCAATTCTACAAGGGACTGGAGCCGAGCCGCTACGGCCGGCCCGGCCGCATCCCCGGCAGCGTCAGCGTGCCGGCGGCAAGTTTGATCGATCCCAAGGACAAGACGTTCGTGCCGCTGGCCGAGGCCGAAGCAACCTTCGCCGCGCAAGGCATCACCAGGGACAAGCGCGTCGTGGCCTATTGTGGCGGCGGCATTTCCGCAACCATCGACCTGTTCCAGCTGCATCGGCTCGGCTACGACAATCTCACGCTCTATGACGGCTCGATGGGCGAATGGGCGAAGGATGAGACGTTGCCGATCGAGAGGGGTTAGAAGGGCTGCGGCGCCGAGGTCTCACGCCGGCACGTTGGGATCCGGCGTCACCTTCGGGTCGGGCTTGTTGACCAGATAAAGCCCTGCGATCACCAGCAGCGCGGCGACGCCGAACACCGGCGTCAGCGTGTCGTGCATGATGAAATAGGCCGCGACCACGCCGAACAGCGGCGTGACGAAGGTGAAGGCCGACAGCTTGCTCGCCGAATAGGTCTTCACCATCGCAAACCAGATGACAAACGTGCAGCCGACCACCCAGACCGCCTGATAGGCGAGCAGCGAGATCGACAGCGCGCCCGGCACGTGCGCGATGCGCTCGCCCGCGATCCAGGCGGCGAGGCCCAGGATCGGGATCGAGATCGCGACCTGGTAGCCGAGCGCCTTTTCCGGCGCGGCCTTGCGCAGCTGCGTGCCCTTGGCAACCAGCGTTGTTGCCGCCCACAGCGCGCCGCCGCCGACCACCATGAGATCGCCGAGCAGTACCTTGGCGTCGACATTCGGCTGCGGCACGCCGATCGCGAGCGCAACGCCGGCAAAGCTCAGCGCCAGGCCGCTCCATTGCACGGTCGACAGACGCTCGCCGAGAAACTGGTGCGAGCCGAGCGCGACGAAGAACGGTGCAGTGTAGAGGAACACCGAGGCGCGCGACGCCGAAGTGAAGGTGAGCCCGGTGAAGATCAGCACGAACTCGCAGCCGAACATCAGCCCGGCGATCACGCCCGGCAGCAGCGTGCCGTCGCGCTCGAAGAACCTGACGCCGCGCAGCCAGCCGACGATCAGCATGACCGGCAGCGCGCCCGAGGAGCGGATCAACGCCTGCAGCATCGGCGGCACGTCGGGCAGCGCGAGCTTGACCGCGAGCTGGTTGAAGCCCCAGCTCACGCACAGCATCAGCATCAATGCGATGGCGCCCGGCGGCAACCCATGGCCGACGCTGACGGGCCTCGTGACACTGGCGGAGATCGCTTGGGTCGACATTGTTTCCTCGCGGGCCGGCTTGTCGGCCTGTTGTTGTTAGTGTTCGCGTGTCGCTTGGATCGTCATTGCGAGCGGAGCGAAGCAATCCATTTCACCACCCGCCGAAGCATGGATTGCTTCGTCGCTGCGCTCCTCGCAATGACCGGGGTGAAAATCATTTCTGGCAATGCGCGCAGGTGCCGGCGATCTCGACCACGGAGAGCTTTGGGATGAAGCCGGAGGCCCGGGCCGCGGCGGTCAGGCTTTGCGCGACCGGCGCGGCGGGGATTTCGCCGACCGAGCCGCAATGATCGCAGATCAGGAACGCCACCATCGAGGTCTCGTCATGATCATGCGCGCAGGCGAGGAAGGCGTTGCGGCTCTCGATGCGGTGAACGAGGCCATTCTCCATCAGGAAGTCGAGCGCGCGATAGACGGTAATCGGGGCCGGCCGCGGCATCGTCTTGGCCAGCTCGTCGATCACCTCATAGGCGCCGAGCGGCCGATGGCTCGACAGCAGCGCCTGCAGCACCTGACGGCGGATCGGGGTGAATTTTTGGCCGCGGCGCGCACAGACCTGCTCGGCATGCGCCATCGCGTCTGCGGCGCAGCGGCCGTGATCGTGGTCGGGTGCAGGGAATGTCGGCTTGGCCAGGCTCATTGCCCTGATATGTAGCATTCTTGCGTCGGTTCCCATAGCCCGGGCCAGCCGTGCCCGGTCGCTCGCTGCCTTCCAGCCATGTCCGCAGAGCGGGGCAGCCTCCCGTTAACCCGGCATGCGGGAATCATAAGCAAGCTTATTATATGCCAAGCTTATGGAGGCAGCACCGATGCGCGGTTCCGTGGACACGGAGTTCATGTTTACGCTGGGCGAATTGTTCCGGCTGATCCGTGTCTATGCCGACAAGGAGGCCGCGCGCTACGGCATCACCCGGGCGCAATGGGCGGTGCTGTCGAAGGTGGAGCGCCAGGAGGGGCTGAAGCAGACCGAGCTCGCCGAGCTGCTCGAGATGCAGCCGATCACGCTGACGCGGCTGATCGACAAGCTCTGCGACAACGGCTGGATCGAGCGCCGCAGCGACGACAACGACCGCCGCGTCAACCGCCTCTATCTCAAGAAGGCCGCGCGCCCGCTGCTCGGCAAGCTGGCCGGCCTGCGCTCCGAACTCACCGCGACCGCGCTCGAGGGCATCAGCCCCACTGATGCGCATCGCCTGCTCACCCAACTGGAATCGATCAAGGAAAACGTTCGCAATGCCATCCAAAGCCCAGCCGGCGAGCCCTCCCGAAAGGAACAACGCTATGGCTGAACCCGTCCTCAAGCTGGCGCCAGAGCAGAAGAGCAATCCGGGCGAGCCCGTGCCGGCAGGCAAGGCCAGCCGCGCGCCGCGCCGTCGCCTGATGGCGGGCCTGCGGCGCTATCGCCGGGTGCTGCTGCTCGTCGTGCTGCCGATCGTGGCGGTCATCGTCGGCGGCGTGTTCTATCTCAATGGCGGCCGCTATGTCGGCACCGACGATGCCTATGTCGGCGCGCAGAAGGTGCTGATCACGCCGGAAATCTCCGGCAAGATCGACAAGATCGTTGTGAAGGAAGGCCAGCACGTCAAGAAGGGCGACGAGCTGTTCGAAATCGACCCTGTTCCGTTCCGCCTCGCGGTGGACCAGGCCAAGGCGGCACTCGACCAGACCAGGACCACCTATGACACCCTGGTCGACAACATCAAGATCAACACCAGGATGCTGGACTTCGCCCAGCAGAGCATCGAGTTGAAGAAGCGCGACGTCGAGCGCAAATCGACGCTCGCCAAGCAGAACTTCGGCTCGCAGCTCGACCTCGACAATGCGGCCAACGCGCAAGTGACCGCCGAGAGCCTGGCGCAATACATCAAGCAGCAGATATCGAAGGACAAGACCCAGCTGCTCGGCGATATCGATCTGCCGATCGAGCGGTTCCCGCCCTACGCCCAGGCCAAGGCCAAGCTCGACGACGCCCAGCGCAATCTCGATCACACCGTGCTGCGCGCGCCGATGGACGGCGTGGCAACCCAGGTCGACCAGATTCAGCTCGGCCGTTTCGTCACCGCGGGTGCGCCGGTGTTCTCGGTGATCGATGTCGACCATCCCTGGGTCGACGCCAATCCGAAGGAAAGCGACTTCACCTATGTCGCGGTCGGCCAGCCGGTCGAGCTCGACGTCGACGCGTTCCCCAACCACCAGTTCAAGGGCAAGGTCGGCTCGCTGTCGCCGGGCACCGGCGCACAGTTCGCGATCCTGCCGCCGCAGAACGCCACCGGCAACTTCGTCAAGGTGGTGCAGCGCGTGCCGGTGCGGATCTACTTCGACGAGAACGATCCGTTCGTGAAGAAGCTGAAGGCCGGCATGAGCGTCTACGCGACGATCGACACCAACCACCGCCGCACGCTGGCCGGCCTGCTCGGGCTGCGCTCAGCCTCCGCGCACCCGGACCACCAGGAGTAAGATGAAGCAAGATCGAAGCCCCGCGCGTCACCTCTCCCGCTGTGGGAGAGGTCGGATTGCATCGCCAGATGCAATCCGGGTGAGGGATTTGGCTCTCTCGTGGGACCTGCGCCCCCTCACCCGCGCCTTCGGCGCGACCTCTCCCCGCTGGGGAGAGGTGATTCCCTGCTGCATCGACGAATCGGACTAACGCCAATGAATGCACCGTCACCATCCGCCGTGCCCGGCATGCGCCGGAACATGGTGACGATCTGCGCGATGACCGCGACGATCATGCAGGCGCTCGACACCACGATCGCCAACGTCGCGCTGCCCTACATGCAGGGCTCGCTGTCGGCCTCGCAGGACCAGATCAACTGGGTGCTGACCTCCTACATCGTCGCGGCCGCGATCATGACCGCGCCGGTGGGCTGGATCGCCAACCGCTTCGGCCGCAAGCGCATCTTCATCATCTGCTCGGCCGGCTTCACCATTGCCTCGGTGTTCTGCGGCCTCGCGCAGGACATCAACCAGATGGTGCTGTTCCGCCTGTTGCAGGGCGTGTTCGGCGCGGCGCTGGTGCCGCTGTCGCAGGCGGTGATGCTCGATTCCTACGCGCTGCACGAGCGCGCCAAGGCGATGTCGATCTGGGGCATGGGCGTGATGATGGGCCCGATCATGGGCCCCTCGCTCGGCGCCTGGCTGACCGAGACCTATTCCTGGCACTGGGTGTTCTTCGTCAACCTGCCGTTCGGCGCCATCACCGTGCTCGGCCTTGCGGTGTTCATGGACGAGACCAAGCAGGACCTCCGCCTCCGCTTCGACTGGTTCGGCTTCGGCGCGCTCGCGGTCGCGATCGGCGCGCTACAGCTCGCGCTCGACCGCGGCGAGCAGCTCGGCTGGCTGGAATCCAACGAGATCATGATCGAATTCGTCGTCGCGGCGGTCGGCGCCTACTTCTTCTTCGCCCATTCGTTGACCACCGACAAGCCGTTCATCCAGTTCGCGATCTTCAAGGACCGCAATTTCCTCGGCGGCGTCGTGTTCATGACCGTGATGGGTCTCGTGCTGTATTCGACCATGGCACTGTCCTCGCCCTATCTGCAGAACGTGGTCGGCTATCCGATCATCACTGCCGGCCTGTTGCTGGCGACCCGCGGCGCCGGCACCTTCGTCGCGATGATGCTGGTCGGCCGCATGATGCGCTATTTCGAAGCGCGCACGCTGATCGTCTCCGGGCTGGCACTGACCGCGGCGTCGCTGTTCCAGATGACCGGCTGGACCGACATGACTCAGGCGCGCGAGATCATCGTCGTCAGTGTGATCCAGGGATTCGGCTTCGGCCTCGTCTTCGTGCCGCTGTCGACGGTGGCGTTCCTGACGTTGCCGGGCCAGCTGCGTACCGACGGCACCTCGATGCTGACCCTGTTCCGCAACGTCGCGAGTTCGGTCGGCATCTCGATCGTGATCGCACAGCTCACCGAGGGCGGACGGCGGATCTACGCAAAGCTGTCGGAGCAGATCAATCCGTTCAACCACGCGCTGCAGATGCCCGATGTATCGGGCATGATCAACCTCAACACCGACGCCGGCCGCGCGATGGCCGACAAGATGGTGGCTGCGCAGTCGCAGATCATCGCGTTCTCGCACGACTATCAGCTGGTGATGCTGTTCATCCTGGTGTCGATCCCGCTCGCGCTGATGATCGGTTCGACCAAGGCCACGCTGCGCGCACAGTCGGCGCCGCCGGATCATGCCGCGGTGATGGAGTAGGCTCCTCGTCATTCCGGGGCTCGCGAAGCGAGAGCCCGGAATCCATTCATCAGCAAGGTTCGCGGCCCGATGGATTCCGGGCTCGTGCTTCGCACGCCCCGGAATGACGAGGGGAGAAAGCCACGCTCACCCCCTCCCAAAGCGCAACACGCCGCACCCGTAAGCCGCGTTGACTTTCCGACATCGCCTCCCAATACTCCCCGAAAAATAAAATCCGTCGCAAATGACGGCTTCAGGGGAGGACGCGATGCCGACTTCACGCAGGACGCTGCTGAAGACCTCAGCGGCTGCCGCCGCTGCTTTCAGCTTCGATTGGACCCGCGCGCAGGCGCAAGCCGAAACGGTCCGGATCGGCGTGATCTACGACCTGACCGGTCCGTTTGCCGCCGGCGGCTCGGTCGCTTCCTCGATCGGAACGCAGATCGCGATCGATCTCGTCAACGAAAAGGGCGGGGTCGGCGGCAAGTACAAGATCGCGCCGGTCAACGTCGATTCCCAGAGCAAGCCGGATGTAGCGATCAACGAGGCCAATCGCCTGATCGATCAGGAGAAGGTCGACATCCTCAACGGCGTGTTCGCGAGCTCGCACGCGGTGCCGCTCGCCGCCAAGGTCGAGCAGCAGAAGCGGATCCTCTGGATCACGACCGCGGTCTCGACCGCCGTGTTCAAGGACAAGAACCTGCAATACGTGTTCCGCGCCCAGATCCATTCCGACCAATACGGCCAGGCCTTCGGCGGCTTCCTCGGCGAGCACGCCAAGGCCAGGCTCGGCATGGAGCCGAAGGACGTCAAGGTCGCGCTGATCCATGAGGACGGTCCCTATGGCGTCGGCGTTGCCGCCGCCGACGAGATGTTCGCCAAGGAAGCCGGGCTGCAGGTCGTGCTCAAGGAAGGCTATTCGGCCTCCGCGCCCGACCTCTCGGTGCTGGTGACCAAATTGAAGCGCGCCAAGGCCGACATCATCTCGCATGCCGGCTACAACCCCGACATTACCCTGTTCCTGCGCCAGGCGCGCGAGAGCGGGCTGAAGTTCAAGATGCTGTTCGGCGCCGGCGCCGGCTACAGCCAGCTCGACAAGCTGCGCACGACGTTCGGCGCCGACATCGACAATTTCTGCAACATCGACCCGGTCCCCGCCCAGTTGCTCGATCCCGCCAAGCTGGCGCCAGGTGTCGGCGACCTCACCAAGGTGATGGTGGCGCGCTATCGCGAGAAGACCAGCGCCACCGAAGTGCCGCCGCACTGCTCGATGGGGTTCAACCAGACCTGGGTGCTGCTCAACAATGTGCTGCCGGTCGCCAAGGAGAAATATGGCGGCTTCGATCCCGAGGCGATCCGCAAGGCCGCGCTCGACGTCGACATCCCTCCGGGCGGCACCATCCAGGGCTACGGCGTGAAATTCTATCCGCCGGGCACGCCGATGTCAGGCCAGAACGAGCGCTCGACACCGGTCGTGATGCAGAACGCCGGCGAGCGCATCACCGTGGTGTGGCCGACCAACATCAGGACGCAGGACCCGGTATTCCCGCTGCCGAAGGGATCAGTGTACGGGGCGTAGGGACGATCGTTTGCTATGCGGCTCGCCGGAGAATTATCCCCGTCATCCTGAGGAGCCCGCACTTGCGGGCGTCTCGAAGGATCGACGGCCACCGGCCGGGGCCGTGCATCCTTCGAGACGCGCTACGCGCTCCTCAGGATGACGGGTCTGGCGTGAGTATACGCGCGTAATCTCGTCGTTCCCGCCACCCTACAACACCACCCGCCGACCCTCATCCGCCGCCCAATAGCCGGCGTAGTTCACCTTCGTCGTCTCATAGGCCAGCGCAAGGTCGGCGAGCGGTGCGCGGCCAGTTGCGACGCACTCCATGAAGTCCTGGACCTCCTGCAGGTAGCCGCGGGTCCATTCCTCCTCGAGGCAGACATATTGCCAGCCGGTTTTGCGATCGACCTTCTCGGTGATGTAGACCGAAGCGAGCTTCTCCTCTGAGGTCTGGTAACTCATCAGATGCGTGTTCGGCGTGATGTTGGCGAACAGCGAGCCACCTGAGGTGTAGGTCTCGATCAGATTACGCACCCCGCCCATGATCATGTCGCCGGAAAACACCGTGGTTTTGGTGCCGTCGGAGAAGGTCGCGGTCAGCGTGCCCCAATCCTCGACATCGACCGGATTGGCCTTGATGTAGGCGCGCTCCTCCGGCTTGAGCGAGGCGGTGACGTTGCCGACATCGCAGGTGACGCTCGCGACCTTGATAGTTTCCCCGCGGGCCTTCGCCTCGACCTGCTTGAGGTAGAGCACGGCCGACAGCGGATGGCAGCCCATCCGGATCAGCGAGCCGCCGCCGGTCATCGCCCACTCCGCGGCGTGCGCGGCATGCGAGCCGGAATGGCTCTCCTCGCCCTTCATGAACAGGATCTTGTCGCCGGTCGCGCGGATGATCTCCGCAGTCTTGGTCACCGCGGGTGCGTAGATCCAGTCCTCGGCATACATGAAGAGCCTTCCGGTCCTCTCGATCGCGGCGCGGGTCGCCTCCATCTCCTCCATCACGCGCTGGTACATCACGGCCTTCGGCACGTGCCTGCCGATCGGCGTCTTGTCGCCGGGCTGCCCGAAATAGCCGCTGAACGGCTTCTCGCAGATCACGTGCTTGCCGGCCTGCATGGCCTCGACGATCATCGCGGCGTGCAGGTTGGGCGGCGTGCAGATGTCGATGACGTCAAGATCGCGGTCGGCGACCAGCTCGGCGAAGCTGCGATAGGCGTTCGGGATGCCGTGCTTGCGCGCGAACTCGACCACATGATCGCCGCGCGCCGCGACCGCGCGCACCTCGACATCGACGCCATAGACCCGCCGATAGGCGTACATATGCAGCTCCGACACGAAGCCGCAGCCGGCCAGCCCGATCCTGATTTTTTTCATTCAACGCTCCCGCCGTTCAGGCAGGCGGAGAGTAGCGTGCAGCCATCACGGCGTCGAACGCATTTGCCATCGCCGCATGCGGCGGGGCCAATCCGGTGAACAGCTTGAATGCGTCGGCCGAGGCGTTGATTGCGAGGTCACGTCCGGTCAGGACGCTTGCGCCCTTGGCCCTGGCCGCCGTCAGCAATGGAGTCCAAAGCGGCGTGTAGACCGCGTCGGCGACCCACATCGACTGACGCAGCAGCGCATCCGGCACCGGTGTGTCGCGGCTCGGCAGCATGCCGACCGGCGTTGCGTTGACGAGGCCCGTGGCGCCGTCCACCGCGGCCGCTACGCTTGTGGCGTGAACCGCATGGTGATCTTGCAGCTGGGCCGCAAGCTGGGCGGCCTTTCCGGCCTCGGCGTCGAAGATGCGCAACTCGGTGACGCCCAGCCCGGCGAGCGCGAACGCGATTGCCTTGCCGACACCGCCGGCGCCGATCAGCGCGATCGGGCCGTGCGGCGCTGACGCAAGCAACGGCTCGATCGCGCGCGCAAAGCCGGTCGCATCGGTGTTGTACCCGACCAGCCGCGGGCCACGGACGACGATGGTGTTGACCGCGCCGATCGCACGCGCATCCGGCGCGAGGTCATCGATGAGATCGACGACCGCTTCCTTGTAGGGAAAGGTGACGTTGACGCCGGCAAAGCCGAGCCGCCGGATTCCCTCTAACATCGCACGCAGATCGTCGCGCCCGGCGCCATCAGCTTCGATGAGCTGGTAGTGACAATGAACGCCGAGCGCGGCGGCCGCCTGCTCGTGCATCGCAGGCGCCGCCGAATGCGCGATCGGATACCCGATCAGACCGGTCAGGAAACGATCGCGCATTGTCCCTCACGTCAGTGTGCTCAGCTCATGCGGTCGAGCCGAGCATAGCTGTCTTCCATGCCGTGCTCCATGCCGGTCGCGAGCATTGCCGCGCGCGTTTCGGCATCCGGCAAGGTCATGCGCATCGTCATCACGGTGCCGCTGCCGTCGGGCGCGAAGCGGGTCTCGACATGATTGTCCGGTGTCGGATCCGGCAGATGCATGCGCTCGACATGCACGATGCGGCTGAACGGTTCGAGTTCGAGATATTCGCCGGTCAGATGAAAGCCGCCGCCCTTGCCGTCGGTCCACTCGTAGCGGATCTTGCCGCCGGGCCTGAGCTCGCTGATGCAGACCGGCATGGTCCAGCCTTCCGGACCGAGCAGCCACTTCTGCAGCAGCTCCGGCTCGGTATGCGCGCGATACACCGCCTCGGGCGGCGCGACGAAGCGCCTGGTGACGACGATCTGGCGGTCGCCTTCGGTCTTCAGCGTCAACTTGCTCATGGGATACCCTTCAGGTCTCTGGCTTCATGGCGGCCAGCACTCCGTCCAGCCGGTCGTAATTGGTTTCGAGCGCCCGCCGCAGCATGCCGAGCCACTGATCGATCTCGGCGACCGCCGACGGCGCCAGCCGGCACGGCCGCTTGGTGCCTTCAACGCGGCGAACGATCAGGCCGGCACCCTCGAGCACCTTGAGATGGCGGGAGATCGCGGGCTGGGTCAGCTCGAACGGCTCAACCAGCTCCATCACCGTCGCCTCCCCCAGAGCGAGGCGCGCCAGGATCGCCCGGCGGGTCGGATCGGCCAGCGCGGAGAAGGCGGCGTCAAGGTTGGGCATATTCCATCTCGCATCAGTTATATAAATAATATGTTATATAACCGATCTCGCATGGTCAAGCAAAATCCGCTGCGGCGATGGCACGCAGCAGCGGATTTTGGTCATCCCAGTGTTGGATTGGCGCGCCGAGGCGCGGTCAGGGGTTAGACGTCGAAAAACACGGTCTCGTTGTCGCCCTGCAGGTGGACGTCGAACGTGTACGTGCTGCCCGCACCGGCCTTGCGCCTAGCAATCAGCGTCGCGCGGCGATCGGCCGGCACCAGTGCCAGCACGGAATCGGCGGCGTTGCCGGCTTCGTCGTCGAAATAGATCCTTGTGTAGAGATGCAGCAGCATGCCGCGCGCGAACACCGCGAGCACGATGTGCGGCGCCTGCGGCTTGCCGTCGGCATCCGACACCACACCGGGCTTGATGGTGTCGAAGGCATAAGCACCACGCTTGTCGGTGCCGACGCGGCCAAAACCCTTGAACGAGGAGTTCGGCAGCGCGCGCGCATCCTGCGGATCGGAGAAGCGGCCCTGGCTGTCGGCCTGCCAGATCTCCAGCATGCAATCCGGGATCACGGCGCCGTCGCCGTCATACACGGTACCCTCGATGCGGATGCGCTCGCCCGAAGTATCAGGCGTCAGCAGATTGTTGGTGAAGGCATCGTTCCATTCATACTCGCCGTTCGGCGTCAGGCCGTATTTGAAATAGGGGCCGACGGTCTGCGAGGGCGTGATTCCATCAGGACGCTGGTTCGACACTTACTTGGTCTCCATCGGCGTGGCGTTGCGCCCGCGCAGCACGATATCGAAGCGGTAGCACAGCGCCCATTCCGGCTTGGTGTTCTCGAGATCGAATGAGGAAATCATCCGCGCCCGCGCCTTCTCATCCGTCACCGAATTGAAGATCGGATCGAACGGAAACAGCGGATCGCCGGGGAAATACATCTGCGTCACCAGACGCGAGATGAAGGAATAGCCGAACACCGAGAAGTGGATATGCGCGGGCCGCCAGGCGTTGTGGTGATTGCCCCAGGGATAGGCGCCGGGCTTGATGGTGATGAACTTGTAGTAGCCGCTCGCATCGGATTGCGTGCGGCCCGCGCCCGTAAAATTCGGATCGAGCGGCGCCGGGTGCTGGTCGACGACGTGGATGTAGCGGCCACAGGCATTGGCCTGCCACAGCTCGACCAGCGTGTTGGGCACGCCGCGGCCGTCCTCGTCGCGCACATGACCATGTACGATGATGCGTTCGCCGAGCGGCTCGCCCTTGGCCTGGATGGTGAGATCGTTGTCGTGCGGGCGCACCGTCTCATGGCCATAGACCGGACCGGTCAGTTCCGAGAGCGTGTGCCGCATCGGGATCAGCGGCTTCTGCGGTGAACGCTTCACGGTGGAGCGATAATCCGGCGACAGCCGCGCCGGATGGGCCGCAAGCGATTGCAGCGGGTACAACAAGGTCATGGCGAATTCCTCCGCGGCCCACGCGCCCGGCGGGCTCACATCAGATCATTATAGCGCATAACCAAATTGGGGAAGGGCTGTTTTCATCCCTTCCAAGCCATTGCATTAGTTCAGCTTTTCGATCGCTACCGCGACGCCCTGGCCGACCCCGACGCACATAGTTGCCAAGGCAAGCTTCCCGCCCCGCTTCTCCATGCCGTGCACGGCGGTCAAAACCAGCCGCGCGCCGCTCATGCCGAGCGGATGGCCGAGTGCGATCGCACCGCCATGCGGATTGACGAAATCGGCGTCTTCCTTGACGCCGAGCTGACGCAGGCAGGCGATGCCCTGCGAGGCGAAGGCTTCATTGAGCTCGATCAGATCGAAGTCCGACACCTTGAGGCGGAGACGCTCGACCAGTTTTCTGGTCGCCGGCACCGGGCCGATGCCCATGATGCGCGGCGGCACCGCAGCCGAGGCGAGGCCGAGGATTTTTGCGCGCGGCGTCAGGCCGTGCTTCTTCACCGCGGCCTCCGAGGCGAGGATCATCGCGGCGGCGCCGTCATTGACACCCGACGCGTTACCCGCGGTCACCGTGCCCGGATTGCGCACGATCGGCTTCAACTTGGCGAGACCTTCCAGCGTGGTTTCGGGGCGCGGATGCTCGTCCTTGTCGACGGTAATCGGGCCGGCCTTGCCGCCCGGCACCTGGATCGGCACGATCTCCTCGGCGAAATAGCCCGACGCGATCGCAGCACCGGCGCGCTGCTGCGAGCGGATCGCCATCGCATCCTGATCGGCGCGCGAGACCTGGAATTCCTCGGCGACGTTCTCGCCGGTCTCCGGCATCGCATCGACGCCATACTGCGCCTTCATCAAGGGATTGATGAAACGCCAGCCGATCGTGGTGTCGTAGATCTCGGCCGAGCGCGAGAAGGCCTCCGACGCCTTGCCCATCACGAACGGCGCGCGCGTCATCGATTCGACGCCGCCCGCGATCGCAAAATCGATCTCGCCGGCGCGGATGGCGCGGCCGGCGGCGCCGACCGCGTCGAGGCCGGAGGCGCAGAGCCGGTTCAGGGTCTGGCCGGGAACCGATTCCGGCATGCCGGCGAGCAGCAGCGCCATGCGCGCGACATTGCGATTGTCCTCGCCGGCCTGGTTGGCGCAGCCGAAATAGACCTCGTCGACCTCGTTCCAGTTGATGGTCGGGTGCTTGGCCATCAGCGCCTTGATCGGAGCCGCCGCGAGATCGTCGGCGCGCACCTTGGCGAGCGAACCGCCGAAACGGCCGATCGGAGTCCGGACGGCATCGCAAATGAACACATCACGCATTGAATCTCTCCCTGAATGCCGCGACTTAGGCGCTGGATCGGCTGGAACTCGAGGTGAGTTTTAGGAGCGTGCCCGCGGCAGGTCAATTGACGCGGCAGCGCGCCTCGCACGCATTACCGTGAGGGCTGTCATAACTGCACCGTGGACAGGGTGGAAAACCCCGGCTTCGCGGATAGGACCGCGCGGCGAAATTTTGTAGTTTCCCGGCCCTCATGACCATCCAGCAGCCCATTCCCGTTCCGCCCGAAGCCGCTCCCGCCGAGACGCCGTCGCGCGTCACGCCGATGATGGAACAGTATCTGGAGATCAAGGCGGCCCATCCCGGCCTGTTGCTGTTCTACCGGATGGGTGATTTCTACGAGCTGTTCTTCGAGGATGCCGAGATTGCCTCGAAGACGCTCGGCATCGTGCTGACCAAGCGCGGCAAGCATCAGGGCATGGACATCCCGATGTGCGGCGTGCCGGTCGAGCGCTCCGAGGATTACCTGCACCGCCTGATCGGCGCCGGGCACCGTGTCGCGGTGTGCGAGCAGACCGAAAATCCCGCGGAGGCAAAGGCCCGCGGCAACAAGAGCGTGGTGCGCCGCGGTGTGGTGCGGCTGGTGACGCCGGGCACGCTGACCGAAGACACGCTGCTCGACGCCCGCACCAACAATTACCTGATCGCGATCGCGCGCGCCCGTGGTTCGGCCGGCGCAGATCGTCTTGGCCTCGCCTGGATCGACATCTCGACCTCCGAATTCATGGTGACGGAGTGCGCGACATCAGAGCTCGCGGCGACGCTGGCGCGCATCAATCCGAACGAGGCGATCGTCACCGACGCGCTCTACAGCGACAACGAGCTCGCGCCGACCCTGCGCGAGCTGCCGTCGGTGACGCCGCTGACCCGCGACGTGTTCGACAGCGCCACATCAGAGCGGCGGCTGTGCGACTATTTCGCGGTCGCGACCATGGACGGCCTGTCGGCGATGTCGCGGCTGGAGGCGACCGCCGCGGCCGCGGCCGTCACCTATATCGACCGCACCCAGGTCGGCAAACGCCCGCCGCTGTCGCCGCCGGCGCGCGAGGCCGCCGGCACCACGATGGCGATCGACCCGGCGACCCGCGCCAATCTCGAGCTGACGCGTACGCTCGGCGGCGAGCGCCGCGGCTCGCTGCTCGATGCGATCGACTGCACCGTCACCGCGGCCGGCTCGCGCCTCCTCGCGCAACGCCTTGCCGCGCCGCTGACCGATGTCGCCGTGATCACGCGGCGGCTCGATGCCGTCTCGGCGTTCGTTGCGGACTCAGCGGCCCGCGAGGACATCAGGACCGTGCTGCGCGCGGCGCCCGACATGTCGCGGGCGCTGGCGCGGCTCTCGGTCGGCCGCGGCGGCCCGCGCGATCTCGCCAGCCTGCGCGACGGCATCCTGGCCGCCGACCAGGCGCTGGAGCTGTTGGCGCAGCTGACCAATCCACCGGCGGAAGTCTCCGCGGTGATGGCGGCCTTGCAGCGCCCCTCGCGCGATCTGGCGCGGGAATTCTCCCGCGCACTGTCAGAGCAATTGCCGCTGATCAAGCGCGACGGCGGCTTCGTCCGCGAGGGCTATGAAGCCGCGCTCGACGAGAGCCGCAATCTGCGCGACGCCTCGCGCCTCGTCGTCGCCGCGATGCAGGCCCGCTACGCCGAGGACACCGGCATCAAGACGCTGAAGATCCGGCACAACAACGTGCTCGGCTATTTCGTCGAGGTCACCGCGCAGCACGGCGACAAGCTGTTCGCGCCGCCGCTCAATGCAACCTTCATCCACCGCCAGACGCTGGCGGGACAAGTCCGCTTCACCACGTCGGAGCTCGGCGAGACCGAGGCCAAGATCGCCAATGCCGGCGAGCGTGCGCTCAATCTCGAGCTCGAGATCTTCGAGCGGCTCAGCGCGCTGGCGCTCGCGGCCAGCGACGATCTGCGCAATGCCGCGCATGCCTTTGCGATGCTCGACGTCGCGACCGCGCTGGCGAAGCTTGCGATCGACGACAATTACGTGCGGCCTGATGTCGACGGCTCGCTCGGCTTTGCGATCGAGGGCGGACGGCATCCTGTGGTCGAACAGGCGCTGAAGCGTGACGGCCAGCCGTTCATCGCCAATGCCTGCGATCTCTCCCCCGCACCCGGACAAAAATCCGGCCAGCTCTGGCTGATCACCGGCCCGAACATGGCCGGTAAATCGACCTTCCTGCGCCAGAACGCGCTGATCGCGCTGCTGGCGCAGATCGGCTCCTACGTGCCGGCGTCGCGGGCACGGCTCGGCATCGTCGACCGGCTGTTCTCGCGCGTCGGCGCCGCGGACGACCTGGCGCGCGGCCGCTCGACCTTCATGGTCGAGATGGTCGAAACCGCCGTGATCCTCAACCAGGCGAGCGAGCGATCGCTGGTCATCCTCGACGAGATCGGCCGCGGCACCGCAACCTTCGACGGCCTGTCGATCGCCTGGGCCGCGATCGAGCATCTGCATGAGAGCAACCGCTGCCGCACGCTGTTTGCCACCCACTATCACGAGCTGACCGCGCTCTCGGCCAGACTGCCGCGAATGTTCAACGCCACGGTGCGGGTCAAGGAATGGCAGGGCGACGTCGTGTTCCTGCACGAGGTGCTGCCGGGCTCGGCCGACCGCTCCTACGGCATCCAGGTCGCCAAGCTCGCCGGCCTGCCGCCCGCCGTGATCACACGCGCCAAGTCGGTGCTGGCCAAACTCGAGGCCCAGGACCGCGGCCAGACCGCGCGCGCCCTGGCCGATGACCTGCCACTGTTCGCCGTGCCCTCCCGCGCCGCCAGTGAGGACAAGCCGCCGAGCGAGGCGGATTTGCTGGTGGAAGCCGTGAAGGCGCTGCATCCCGACGAGATGTCGCCGCGCGAGGCGCTCGATGCGCTCTATGCGCTACGGGCAAAGCTGCCGAAGTAGTGATTGCGTAGCCCGGATGCAGCGAAGCGAAATCCGGGAACGCTCTCTCCGTTGCACAACCGCCCCGGATTGCGTTGCGCTCCATCCGGGCTACGCATTACCCTTCTCCTTCCCCCTGTAAGGGGGAAGGTCGGGATTGGGGGTCCAGCCGTAGACGACACTGTTTGCGGAGAGGGCAGATCCCCACCCGCTTTGCTCTACGAGCAAAGCGACCTCCCCTTTTCAAGGGGAGGTCAAGATGCCTTCACGGCTTTCCTCCGCCCGAGCTGCCACAGCGCCAGATTCCAGACGATGCAGGTGGCGAGCGCACAGCTGAGCCCGATGGCTGAGCCAAATTGCGCGACCGCGACATGCAGCACGGCGATGCCGAGACCGAAGCCGAGCAGGCCCCAGGCGCTGTTGGCGAGCACCGCCGCGGTGGCGGGGCCGCCGATCCGCGGATGCAGGATCAGCATCATCGAGGAGAACACGATCGGAAACAGCGCGATCACGCCGGTGACGCGCGGCCCGACCCAGCTCGACGCCGTGACCACGGTGCCGACCAGGCTTGCGACCAGCGCCGCACGCAGCGGAATGTCGTACCAGCGCCGCGCGATCAGCGGCATCTTCGCAACATGCCGATAGGGCCTGAGCAGCGGGATGCAGATCGCGAACGCAACGGCGTTGAGGATCAAGCCGCCGGCAAGCGTCCATGCGAACTGGCGGATGATGGTGCCGAGCACGAGCCACAACGCGATCGCGCTTCCCGCGCTGATCCACATGCTGAAGCGCTGCGCCAGCACCGCGTAGGTGAGACCCATGAAGATCGTCGCCGCATTGACCGGCAGGCTCGACAGCGCGCCTTCGGCGATGAAGGCGGCGTGATGGTCGAGCGCGAGGAAAGTGTAGGACGGACCGGCCGAGATCGGCAGGGTGGCGATCAGCGCGCCGATCACCGGTCCCGAGCGCTCCGTGATGATGGACGCGCTGACCACGAAGGCGGCCGCAACCGCCATGCGCAGCACAAGGAGCAGGACGAAGTGGAGTTCGGGGGACATTTTTCCGTCGTCCCGGGCAAGCGAAGCGCGACCCGGGACCCATAACCACGACGCTAGCGGGGAACGAAAGCCGTCGAACAGCAGAATTTCAACGATGGGACACGGCGTATAGGTCCCGGCTCCGTGCGTAATCGCGCACTAGGTCGGGACGACACCGATTAGACCCGTTTAGACCCGCTGCATCGTCACCGACACCTTCGGGCCATTCTTGATGGTCTGGTAGACCACGCAATAGCGCTCGGTGAGCTTCAGCAAGAGATCGAGCTTGTCCTGCGGCGCATCGGTGCCGACGTCGAAGCGGAGGCGGATCTCGCGGAAGCCGACCGGGGCCTCCTTGTCGACGCCGAGCGTGCCGCGGAAATCGAGATCGCCCTCGGCGAACACATTGCCGACCTTCAACGGCACCTCGACGGCGGTCGCGACCGATTTCAGCGTGACGCCGGCGCAAGCGACCAGCGCCTCCAGGAGCATGTCGCCGGAGCAGAGCTCGAGCCCGGAGCCGCCGGTGGCGGGATGCAGGCCGGCAACCGCGAGCGCGCGGCCGGTTTCGACCTTGCAGGACAGGCTGTCGTTGTCGATCGTGCCCTTGGCTTTCAGCGTGATCACGGCGGCCTGGGGATCGGTCTTGTAGCGCTCCTTGATCGGAGCCTGCATCGCGCGGAGTTCGGCGGAGTCCATGGTTCTGCTCCCGGCTATTCTTCTTTATTCCGATGTAAGGCCTTACGGCGCCGATGTCACCACCACATCGCCTCACCGGCGCTGGATTTGTCCGTGACGTCACGCACGGAGCGATCCAGCGAGCGGTCGAGCGCGGTCAGCACACGGCGCTTGAAGGTGTCGAACAGTTCCGATTTGCGGTCACGGGGCCGCGCGAGGTTGATGGTGATCTGCTCGAACAGCCGGCCCGGTCGCGGCCGCATCACCAAGACGCGGTCGGCCAGCACCACCGCCTCGTCGACGTCATGGGTGACCAGGATCAGGGTCGGCCGGGTGTCGGCCCAGAGATCGAGCAGGTGATCCTGCAGGTCGCGCCGCGTGAAGGCATCGAGCGCCGAGAACGGCTCGTCGAGCAGCAGCACTTCGGGCTGCGGCACCAAGGCGCGGGCGATCGCGACCCGCTGCGCCTGTCCGCCGGAGAGCTCGCGCGGCCAGGCGGCGGCCTTGTCGGCAAGGCCGACGCGGGCCAGCGCCGCCGCGACCCGCTCGCGCCTGACGTCGGCGGGAAGGTCGGCGAGACCAAAGCCGATATTGTCGGCGACGCTGAGCCATGGCAGCAGCCGCGGCTCCTGGAAGATGATGCCGATCTTGGCGTGCGGCGATGATATCACCGCATTGTCCAGCGTCACGCTGCCGGTGCTGGCGCGATCGAGGCCGGCGATGGCGCGCAGCAGGGTCGACTTGCCGCAACCGGAACCGCCGATGATGGCGATGATCTCGCCGGGCGAAATCTCGGCCGAGAACCGCTCCAGCGCGTGAACGCCGTTCGGATAGGTCTTGCCGACTTCTTTGAGCGCCAGCATTACTGCCCTCCCCGCGCGCCGAACGCGTCCTGCCAGCGCAGCAGCGGCGCAGCAGTGACTTCGATCAGCCAGTCGGTGAGCTTGCCGAGGATCGCGAAGATCACGATGGCGGCGAGAATCTGCGCCGGCTTGCCGAGCTGCTGGCCGTCGAGCAGCAGATAACCAAGACCTTCCGAGGCGCCGATCAATTCGGCCGCGACCACGAACATCCACCCCAAACCAAGGCCGACCCGCAGCGCCACCACATAGGCCGGCAGCACGGCCGGCAGCAGGATGCGGCGGATCATGGCGGGTCCGGACAGGCGGAACACGCGACCGACCTCGACGATCTTGCGATCGACCGACAGGATCGCACCCATCACGCCGAGATAAATCGGAAAGAAGACGCCGACCGCGATCAGCGCAATCTTCGAGGTCTCGAAGATGCCGAGCCAGAGCACGAACAGCGGCACCCAGGCGAGCGAGGGGATCGCGCGCAGCGCCTGCACGGTCGGATCGAGCAGCCGCTTGGCGAAATCCCAATAGCCGGAGATCGCGCCCATGATGGTGCCGGCGATGACGCCGAGCGCAAAGCCTGCGCCGACCCGCCACAAGGTCGCGAGGATGTGCCGTGACAGCTCACCGCTTTTGGCGAGCACCACGATGGTCTCGAACACCTTGGACGGCGGCGGCACCAGGCGTCCGTTGGAGTAGCCGAGACCAACGACAAGTTCCCAGCCCAGCGCGATCACGACCGGTACCACGAGCCCCAGCGCCGGCCGCGCAAGGCGCGACCACCGCGCGGGCGCAGCCCGCGGCGTGGCCGTCTGTTCCAGCACGGGCAGGTCAGCGGTCATGGCCATAGCAAGAACTATTGTTCCGGTGGGATTGCAAGGTGGGGTGACGTGGTCCGCGGCCTTCTTCCCTTCTCCCCTTGTGGGAGAAGGTGGCGCGGACACAGTCCGCGACGGATGAGGGGTCACCATCCGCGGAGACAAACCCCTCACCCCGCTTCGCTGCGCGAAGCGACCCTCTCCCACGAGGGGAGAGGGTGCAGCGGCGGCTAGTTCGTCGGCAGCGGGACCTGGTCGTCGATCAGCGCATCCAGTGCGGCCTTGACGTCGGTCTTGGCGTCGATCACGCCGGCCTGCTGCAAGGCGAGGCCCGCGGCCAAAATCGACTCTCGCTGCGGGGCGCCGATCCGGCTGTGGGTCAGCTCGGTGCGCTCCTTGAGCTGCTTGTCGACCACGGCATCGGGCAGCTTGGTGACGGCGATGAAGGTCTTCTTCAGCTCGTCATAGTTCGCCAGCGAATATTTCCGCGCCTCTTCGTAAGCCCCGAGCACGCGGCGGACGATATCCGGACGCGCCTTCAGGAACTCCTCGCGCACATTGAGGATGCCCCAGGTGTTGGCATCGGCCTTGCGATAGAACAGTTTTGCGCCGTCCTCGACCTCCGCTTGCGCCATCATCGGATCGAGACCGGCCCAGGCGTCGACGTCGCCGCGGATCAGCGCGGTCTTGCCGTCGGCGTGCTGCAGCAGCACCGGCGTGATGTCCTTCTCCGTCAGCCCGGCGCCGAGCAGCGCTCGGACCAGGAAGATGTGCGGGTCGGTGCCGCGCGTCACCGCGACGCGCTTGCCCTTGAGGTCGGCGACCGAGGTGATCTTGGAGTCCTTGGTGGTGACCAGCGCGGTCCATTCGGGACGCGAATAGACGTAGATCGACTTGATCGGATTGCCGTTGATCTTCGCGACCAAAGCGGCCGAGCCCGCGGTCGAGCCGAGATCGATCGAACCGGCATTGAGGAATTCGAGCGCCTTGTTGGAGCCGGCCGACTGCACCCAGACGATGCTGATGCCGTCCTTGGCGAATTCCTTCTCCAGCAGGCCCTTTTGCTTGAGGACCATCGACACCGGATTGTAGGTCGCCCAGTCGATCCGGATCTCCTTCAGCGCGTCGGCGGCGAGCGCTGTACCGGGCAACAATGTCGAGACCGCGAGCAGCGCAGCGAAGCTGCGCCGGGAAAATTCGTGCATTCGTCGATCTCCTCGATCAGATTGTGAAACAATCTTTTAATTCAATGAGTTAGCCTTGCGGTCAACGAGAAAATCTCTACCCTTTGGGCGACGGCGCGAGAACGATCTTGCTCGCGGCATCGTCAGGAGAGCATGGAGCTGCTGTCGTTATACTTTGGTCAGTGACAGCAACAGCTCCGTCCGATATCGGATGAACGTATGGACAGCGTCGCAGCCGAAGTCCGCGCTGAAGCGGATGATCGTTTCGAGACCGAGCGGATCACCGCGGCGGTCAATGCACTCGCCGAGCAGCATGCCGGCCGCGAGGACCAGTTCCGCGCCGCGATGGCGCAGTTGCTCAAGGCAGAGCTGATCGCGGCGCGCGCCACCGCACAGACGCTGCTGCTGAAGGACCGACACGGCCGGCGCTGTGCCGAACGGCTCTGTTTCGTGCAGGACGAGATCATCCGCATCCTCTACGCGGCGGCGACCCGGCATCTCTATCACTCGCCGATCCCCTCGGGCGCCGAGCGCATGGCCGTGGTCGCGACCGGCGGCTATGGCCGCGGGCTGATGGCGCCGGAATCCGACATCGATCTGCTGTTCATCCTGCCCTACAAGCAGACCGCCTGGGGCGAGCAGGTCGCCGAGGCGATTCTCTATTGCCTCTGGGACATGGGGCTGAAGGTCGGCCACGCCACCCGCTCGGTCGATGAATCGATCCGCCAGGCGCGCGGCGACATGACGATCCGCACCGCGATCCTGGAGACGCGCTTCCTGACCGGCGACCAGCCGCTCTATGACGAACTGGTCGAGCGCTTCGACAAGGAAGTGGTGCAGGGCACCGCGGCGGAATTCGTCACCGCCAAGCTCGCCGAGCGCGAGGAGCGGCATCGCCGCGCCGGCCAGTCGCGCTATCTGGTTGAGCCCAACGTCAAGGACGGCAAGGGCGGCCTGCGCGACCTGCACACGCTGTTCTGGATCGCGAAATACGTCTACCGCGTGCGCGAGACCGGCGAGCTCTTGGAACGCGGCGTGTTCGACGCCCAGGAATACCGCACCTTCCGGCGCTGCGCCGACTTCCTGTGGTCGGTGCGCTGCAACCTGCATTTCTTCGCCGGACGCGCCGAGGAGCGGCTGTCGTTCGACATGCAGCGCGAGATCGCGGTGCGCCTCGGCTACACCTCGCATCCCGGCATGCAAGACGTCGAGCGCTTCATGAAGCACTACTTCCTGATCGCGAAAGACGTCGGCGACCTCACCGCGATCCTGTGCGCCAGGCTCGAAGAGGAGCACAACAAGCCGGCACCGGTGCTGAGCCGGATGGTGGCGCGGCTGCGGCCCGGTACCAAGCGGCGGCGGGTCAACGGCAGCGACGACTTCATCGTCGACAACAACCGCATCAACCTCGCCGCCCCTGATGTGTTCAAGCACGATCCGGTCAACCTGATCCGGATCTTCCGCCTCGCGCAGCAGAACAACCTCGCCTTCCATCCCGACGCGATGCGCACGGTGACGCGCTCGCTGAAGCTGATCAACACCCAGCTCCGCGACGACGAGGAAGCCAACCGCCTGTTCATGGAGATCCTGACCTCGAACGACGCCGAGACCGTGCTGCGGCGGATGAACGAGACCGGCGTGCTCGGCCATTTCATCCGCGCCTTCGGCAAGATCGTCTCGATGATGCAGTTCAACATGTACCACCACTATACGGTGGACGAGCACCTGATCCGCTGCATCGGCTTCCTGCAGGACATCGAGCGCGGCGGCAACGAGGAGTTCACGGTCGCCAGCGATCTGTTCCGCAAGATCCGTCCCGAGCACCGCCCGGTGATCTATATCGCAACGCTCTTGCACGACATCGCCAAGGGCCGGCCCGAGGATCATTCGATCGCCGGCGCCAAGGTGGCGCGGCGGCTGTGCCCGCGGCTCGGCTTCTCCGCCGCCGACACCGAGCTGGTGGCCTGGCTGATCGAGGAACATCTGACGATGTCGACGGTCGCGCAATCGCGCGATCTGTCGGACCGCAAGACCATCGAGAATTTCGCCGCCGTGGTGCAGTCCGTCGAGCAGATGAAACTGCTCACGATCCTGACCACCGCCGACATCCGCGGCGTCGGCCCCGGCGTCTGGAACGGCTGGAAGGCGCAGCTGTTGCGCACGCTGTATTACGAGACCGAGCCGGTGCTGACCGGCGGCTTCTCCGAGGTCAACCGCGCCCAGCGCATCGCGGTGGCGCAAGCCGAGTTCCGCCGCGCCTTCACCGAATGGCCGGAGACCGAGCTCAACGCCTATATCGGCCGGCACTACCCGGCCTACTGGCTCAAGGTCGAGCTGCAACGCAAGATCCGCCAGGCGCGCTTCATCCGCGCCAGCGAACAGGCCGGCCACAAGCTCGCGATCAATGTCGGCTTCGACGAGATCCGCGCCGTCACCGAGCTCACGATCCTGGCGACCGACCATCCCTGGCTGCTGTCGATCATCGCGGGCGCCTGCGCTTCGGCCGGCGCCAACATCGTCGACGCGCAGATCTACACCACGACCGACGGCCGCGCGCTCGACACCATCTCGATCTCGCGCGAATACGACCGCGACGATGACGAGGGCCGCCGCGCGACGCGGATCGGCGAGATGATCGAGCAGGTGCTGGAAGGCAAGCTCAGGCTGCCCGAGGCGGTCGCCAAGCGCGCGGTGCGCAGCAAGGCGCGGCCGTTCATCGTCGAGCCCGAAGTGACCATCAACAACCAGTGGTCCGACCGCTACACGGTGATCGAGGTCTCCGGCCTCGACCGCCCCGGTCTGCTCTACCAGCTGACCACCGCGATCTCGAAGCTCAACCTCAACATCGCCTCGGCCCATGTCGCGACCTTCGGCGAACGCGCCCGCGACGTGTTCTACGTCACCGACCTGCTCGGTGCCCAGATCACCGCGCCGACCCGGCAGGCCGCGATCAAGAGTTCGCTGTTGCATCTGTTGTCGAGCGAGGACCAGGCGGCGAAGCCGGCGGCGTGACGGGAGCGCTAAACCTCCACGCCCTCATGCCTTAGCAGCCAGCGCTTCCTTTCCAATCCGCCGCCATATTTCACCAGCGAGCCGTTGGCGCCGATCAGGCGGTGGCATGGCACGACGACGCTGATCGGGTTGGAGCCGTTGGCATGGCCGACCGCGCGCATCGCATTCGGCACTTTCAGTTCCGCCGCCAGCGCGCCATAGCTCATGGTGGTGCCGTGTGGAATCTTCGGCAGCGCGTGCCAGACCTTCTGCTGGAACGGCGTGCCGGCGACGCGCCATTCGACATCGGCGAGTCGATCGAGATCGCCGCTGAAGTAGTCACTGAGCGCCTTGCGCATCGCGGCCGGCGCGCGGCCGTCCCGCAAGGTCACGGCGCCATAGTGCAGCCGCAGGAGGTCGAGCATGCGCGCTTCATAGTCGTCCCAATCGAGCGCGCGCAGCACGCCGTCGTCGTCGGTTACCAGCAGCGCGGTGCCGATCGGGGTCTTGAGGCGGTCGAGGTTGAAGGTCTGCGCGGTCTTGCGGTCGGCCATATCAGTCGTTCTCGAAACAGTCGCTCGGCATACAATTCACCGCCCGCATGCTAGCGTCCACCCGAATTCCGGTGAGGGGGCCGAGCATGCTTTGGATAGCCAATTTTCTGGTCGCGGTGGTGGCCGCGCTGCATACCTGTTTCCTCGTGCTCGAGATGTTTCTCTGGACCAAGCCGCTCGGGCTGAAGACCTTCCGCAACTCGATCGAGAAGGCAACGGACTCGGCAGTGCTCGCCGCCAATCAGGGACTTTATAACGGCTTCCTTGCCGCCGGACTGATCTGGGGCCTCGTGCATGGAAGTCCAGCCTTCGCGTTCCAGATCAAGACATTCTTCCTGCTCTGTGTGATCGTCGCCGGTGCCTATGGCGCCGCCACCGTCAGCCGCCGCATCCTTTATGTGCAGGCCGCGCCCGCTGCGTTGGCGCTGATCCTGCTCTGGCTTGCCTGACGCGACATCGCGCGCAGGGACATCGCCTTGCAATGCCCCCGTGGTTCCTCCATCATCCCTGACAACGGTGACATCCGCCGGCTTGAGCCTTGCGGACAAGATCACCGGCAACATGGGAGGTCACGGACATGAGGAGCGTGCAATTGCTCGCTGCGACAGCGCTTGCCATCGCGTTGTCGGTTACATCGGCCGCCGCGCAGAAGAAATACGATATCGGCGCGACCGATACCGAGATCAAGATCGGCCAAACCGTGCCGTTCTCGGGCCCTGCATCCGCCTATGCCGGCATCGGCAAGACCCAGGCGGCCTACATGAAGATGATCAACGATCAGGGCGGCATCAACGGCCGCAAGCTGAACCTGATCCAGTATGACGACGCCTATTCGCCGCCGAAGGCGGTCGAGCAGGTGCGCAAGCTGGTCGAGGGCGACGAGGTGCTGTTCACCTTCCAGATCATCGGCACGCCGTCAAATGCCGCCGTGCAGAAATATCTGAATGCCAGGAAGGTGCCGCAGCTGCTCGCCTCCACCGGCGCCTCGCGCTTCTCCGATCCGCAGAACGCGCCATGGACCATCGCGTTCAATCCGAACTACCAGTCCGAGGGACGCATCTACGCCAAATACATCCTGGCCAATCACCCCAACGCCAAGATCGGCATCTTCTACCAGAACGACGATCTCGGCCGCGACTACATCACCGGCCTGAAGAGCGGGCTCGGCGACAAGGCCGCGAGCATGATCGTCGCCGAGGTGTCCTATGAACTGACCGACCCGACCGTCGACTCGCAGATCGTCAAGCTGAAGGCCGCCGGCGTCGACCTGCTCTATAACGCGTCGACGCCGAAATTCGCAGCTCAGGCGATCCGCAAGGTCGCGGACCTCGACTGGCACCCCGTGCACATCCTCGACATCAATGCGAGCCCGGTGTCGGCGACGCTGAAGCCGGCCGGCCTCGACATCTCCAAGGGCATCATCTCGACCAATTACGGCAAGGACCCCGCCGATCCGCAGTGGAAGGACGATCCCGGCGTGAAGGCCTATTTCGCCTTCATGGACAAGTATTATCCGGAGGGCGACAAGCTCAACACCGTCAACACCTACGGCTACTCGACGGCCGAGCTCTTGATCCAGGTGCTGAAGCAGTGCGGCGACGACCTCACCCGCGAGAACCTGATGAAGCAGGTGACCAGCCTGAAGAAGTTCGTGCCGAGCCTCGCGCTGCCCGGCATGTCGATCACGACCGGACCGAACGACTATCGCATCAACAAGCAGATGCAGATGATGAGGTTCAACGGCGAGCGCTGGGAGCTGTTCGGCCCGATCATCGAGGACACCGGCCCGGCGGGTTAGGTTCGCGCCGCATCGAAGCCGCGCATGCAGCTGTCATCCCCGCGAATGCGGGGATCCAGTACGCCGCGGCTTATCGGCTCACTCTCAAATGCCTCTGGAATACTGGATCGCCCGCTTTCGCGGGCGGTGGCAGCTGAGATGCGCGGTGACGTAGCGGAGCGCCCTCCGCTTCCCCCGTTCCCCCTTTTCGCGCCGCCCCCTACTTTCGTTGACTGAAATCGCTCACCTTTTCGGCATCGCTCGTCTTGCATCGCAGCAACGGTTCCGCCAGTATCCCGGCCCAGCGATGGCGACCGCGGGACCTTGAACCCACGGACAAGATCATCGGCCAATCATCAGTCACGTGAGGAAAACAGCATTATGAGGAACGGGATTTTCCACCTGGTCACGGGAACGGCGCTCGCAATCGCGCTGTCTGCAACGTCGGCCTCCGCACAGAAGAAATACGATCCCGGCGCGAGCGACACCGAGATCAAGATCGGCCAGACCGTCCCCTTCTCCGGACCGGCCTCCGCCTATGCCTCGATCGGCAAGACCCAGGCGGCCTATTTCAAGATGATCAACGACCAGGGCGGCATCAACGGCCGCAAGATCAATTTGATCCAGTATGACGACGCTTATTCGCCGCCGAAGGCCGTCGAGCAGGTGCGCAAGCTCGTCGAGAGCGACGAGGTGCTCCTGACCTTCCAGATCGTGGGCACGCCGTCGAACGCGGCCGTGCAGAAATATCTCAACGCCAAGAAGGTGCCGCAGCTGTTCGCCGCCACCGGCGCCTCGAAGTTCACCGACCCGAAGAACTTCCCCTGGACGCTCGGCTTCAATCCGAACTATTTCGTCGAAGGCCGCATCTACGGCCAGTACATCCTGAAGGAGCATCCGAACGCCAAGATCGGTGTGCTCTATCAGAACGATGACCTCGGCAAGGATTACCTGAACGGCATCAAGGCCGGCCTTGGCGACAAGGCGGCCAAGATGATCGTGGCCGAAGCTTCCTATGAGGTCTCCGACCCGACCATCGATTCCCAGGTGATCAAGATCAAGGACGCCGGCGCCGACCTGTTCTTCTCGGCCTCGACGCCGAAGCAGGCGGCGCAGGCGATCAAGAAGATCGCCGAGCTCGGCTGGCATCCGGTCCACATCGTCGACATCAACGCCACCTCGGTCGGCGCCGTGCTGCAGCCGGCGGGCCTCGAGGCTTCCAAGGGCCTGATCTCGACCAACTACGGCAAGGATCCGGCCGATCCGCAGTGGAAGGACGATCCGGGCATGAAGCGCTATTTCGACTTCATGGCCAAATATTATCCCGACGGCGACAAGAACTCGAACTTCAACACCTATGGCTATTCGACCGCCCAGCTGATGGTGCATGTGCTGAAGCAGTGCGGCGACGAGCTGACCCGCGAGAACGTGCTGAAGCAGGCGACCAATTTGAAGAACGTCGACCTCGACATGGCGCTGCCCGGCATCAAGGGCAACACCACGCCGAACGACTATCGCGTCAACAAGCAACTGCAGATGATGCGCTTCAACGGCGAGCGCTGGGAGCTGTTCGGCCCAATCCTCGAGGACGCCGGCCCGGCGGGCTAGTGGTTCGCGCAGGTGTGAAACGCAATCGGCGGCCTCCCGGCCGCCGATTTTGTTTTTGACGTCCCTCAGCGTCATTGCGAGGAGCAACAGCGACGAAGCAATCCATCGCTTCGCAAGCGGCGGAATGGATTGCTTCGCGGAGCCTGTCATCCGGCGGCGCTTCGCGCCGACCGGGTGGCTCGCAATGACGTGGATGGAGCGAAGCACTCCATCGCCATCACCCTGAAGGAGGCCACGCAGCGGCCGTCTGGAAGGGTCGACGGCCAGCCACTCGCGGGGCCGTGCATCCTTCGAGACGCCGCTTCCAGATTAAAGATCCTCGCTTCGTGCGCTCACGCCGGAATCTCGCCGAAATTCTTGCCGACCGGCAGCACGGCATGGCGGATCAGCCGCGAGTCCTCCACCGCGGCCTGGCGGTGCTTCACCGCCTCGCGATAGACGGGATCGCGGATCATCTCGACGAAGGCGGCGACGCTTGGATACTCCGCGATGAAGCAGTGATCCCAGCGCTCCTCCTGCGGGCCGATCAGCATCAGCTCGAAGCGGCCCTGCCAGACGATGCGTCCACCAAGCCGTTCGAACACCGGGCCGCTCTCGCGGCCATAGGCGGCGTAGGCCTCCGCGCCGGTCGCCTTGCGGCCGTCGGGATAGGCGGCCCACTCGCGCAGGCGCACCAGATTGAGCATGTGGATCGGGCCCGGCCGGTTGTTGTCCCGGAATTGCGCGAAGACGTCCTTAGTCGGGTCGATATGGCCCATGCGGTGATCCTTTGTTTTGTTGTTCCATCTACATGTAGCACGCGCCGCCTCACCTCCTAATCCCCCGTTAAGCTTTGCGTAACCGCCCCTTAAACCGGGAACGCTAGCGTGCGACCCTGTCAGGGTGTGAGCGTTGCGGATGGCGTGGGGACGTAAGAAAGGCGGTGCGCGCAAGGAGCCGCTGTTCGGGCTACCGGCCGCGCTTGCCGATCTCCGGCTGTCACCCTCCGATCGCGTTCCCGGCGGCGCCGACGACAAGCCCGCCAAATCCAAACCCAAGAGCAGCGACAACGGCAGCGGTTCCGGCAGCGAGAAACCGCGCGCCTCGCGCGGCGGCAGCAAGCGGCGCAGCAGGTCGCGCGGCTTTGGCATCGGCCGCCTGTTCTATTGGACCGCCGTGCTCGGCCTGTGGGCCGGCATTGCGATGATCGGTGTCGTGGTGTGGGTCGGCGCGCATCTGCCGCCGATCCAATCCCTGGAAATTCCAAAGCGTCCGCCGACGATCCAGATCGTCGGCATCGACGGCAGCGTGCTGGCGCAGCGCGGCGAAATGGCCGGCGCCAACATCGCGCTGAAGGACCTGCCGCCCTATCTGCCGAAGGCCTTCATCGCCATCGAGGACCGCCGCTTCTATTCGCATTTCGGCGTCGACCCGGTCGGCATTTTGCGCGCGGCCGTCACCAACGTGCTGCATCGCGGCGTCTCGCAGGGCGGCTCGACGCTGACGCAGCAGCTCGCCAAGAACCTCTTCCTGACCCAGGAGCGCACCATGCAGCGCAAGCTGCAGGAGGCCGAGCTCGCGCTGTGGCTGGAACGCAAGCATTCCAAGGACGAGATCCTCGAGCTCTATCTCAACCGCGTCTATTTCGGCTCTGGTGCCTACGGCGTCGAGGCCGCCGCGCAGCGCTATTTCGGCAAGTCGGCGAAGAACGTGACCTTGCCGGAAGCCGCGATGCTCGCGGGCCTCGTCAAGTCGCCGTCGCGGTTGGCGCCGAACCGCAATCCCGAGGGCGCCGAGCAGCGCGCGCAGGTCGTGCTCGCGGCGATGGCCGACGCCAAATTCATCACTGAAGCCCAAGCAAAAGCCTCGATCGGCCAGCCCTCGATCGCGGTGAAGCCGGCCGGCGCCGGGACCGTGAACTATGTCGCCGATTGGATCGGCGAGGTGCTCGACGATCTGGTCGGCCAGATCGACCAGGACATCGTGGTGCAGACCACGATCGATCCGAAGCTGCAGGCCGTCGCCGAAGCCGCCGTGATCGACGAGCTTGCCGCCAAGAGCGTGAAGTTCAATGTCAGCCAGGGCGCGCTGGTGGCGATGACGCCCGAAGGCGCGGTGCGTGCCATGGTCGGCGGCCGGAACTATTCCGAGAGCCAGTACAATCGCGCCGTGACCGCGAAGCGGCAGCCGGGCTCGTCGTTCAAGCCGTTCGTCTATCTCACCGCTGTCGAGGCCGGGCTGACGCCGGACACGATCCGCACCGACGCGCCGCTCGATATCAAGGGCTGGAAGCCGGAGAACTACACCCACGAATATTTCGGCTCGGTGACGTTGACCCAGGCGCTGGCGATGTCGCTGAACACGGTGGCGGTGCGGCTCGCCGTCGAGGTCGGGCCTAAGAACGTGGTGCGCACCGCGCACCGGCTTGGCATCTCCTCCAAGTTGGAACCCAATGTGTCGATCGCGCTCGGCACCTCGGAAGTGTCCGTGCTCGAGCTGGTCGGCGCCTATGCGCCGTTCGCCAATGGCGGCTACGCCGCGTCGCCGCATGTGGTGACCAGGATCAAGACCAGCTCCGGCAAGCTGCTGTATGACCGCCCGGCGGATCCGCCCAACCAGGTGATCGAGCCGCGCTATGACGCGATGATGAACGCCATGATGCGCGAGACGCTGATCTCCGGTACCGCGCGCAAGGCGGAGATCCCCGGCTGGACCGCGGCCGGCAAGACCGGCACCAGTCAGGATTATCGCGACGCCTGGTTCATCGGCTACACCGCCAAGCTGGTCACCGGCGTCTGGCTCGGCAATGACGACAACTCGCCGACCAAAAAGGCGACCGGCGGCGGGCTGCCGGTAGAAGTGTGGACCCGCTTCATGAAGGCCGCGCATCAAGGCGTGCCGGTCGCGGCGATCCCGAACTCGCAAGGCAGCTGGGCCCCGGCGAACCTGATGCAGATCTCCTCGCAGATATCAGCGCCTTCGGGGCCGGCGGCACCGCTGCAGATTCAACCGCCGATGCAGGCGCCACCGCCCGCGCCACCCCCGTCCGGCGGCTATTATCGCCAGCCACCGCCGATGCCGGCCCGCGCCCCAGCGCCGCCGCCGAACCCGAACGCGCGGCCGGAGGCTGCGGCGGGGCTCGATGGCTGGCTGGCGGATCGGTTGTTTCGGTAGATCGACTGCGCCTGGTTTCGTAGCCCGGATGAAGCGAAGCGAAATCCGGGACCAGTCGCGCCATCGGTGAAAGCTGCCCGGATTACGCTTACGCTCCATCCGGGCTACGTTCCGCGCCTGCATTCACGCTCAGACCGTCATCCCCCGCGAATGCGGGGGACCCTGTACGTCGCGGCTTATCGGCTGAATACAAATGCCTCTGGAATACTGGATCGCGCGCTTTCGCGGGCGATGGCAGCAGAGGACGGGGCGAAGAGTCCGCCTACTCCTGAATCCCGTAGCGGTGCAGGTCGTTGCCGTGGGTGTCGAGCCAGTTCTTGGCGCGCGTGACCGACGCGCAGACCCTGTCGACCACCCGCCAGAACCGCGCCGAGTGGTTCATCTCGACGAGATGGGCTACTTCATGCGCGGCGAGATAATCGAGCACGAAGGGCGGCGCCAGGATCAACCGCCACGAGAACGACAGCGAACCCGCCGAGGTGCACGAGCCCCAGCGGCTGGACTGGTCGCGGATCGAGATCCGCCGCACCCGTACACCGAGTTCCGCTGCGTGAAGTGCAGCCGCCTTCTGCAGGTCCTTGCGCGCCTCGCGCTTGAGGAAGTCGTGCACCCGGCGGTCCATGTGCTCGACGCCGCCGGCGACGCAAAGGATCTTCTCGCCGCTGTCGCGCGTCTCGGTCCAGACCGTGCCGCGTTCGCCCGAGCGATGCACCAGCCGGTGCGGCACGCCGCGGAGCGGCACCACGGTGCCGGGCTGGAACGGCGCGGCCTTCGGCAAACGGCCGAGACGGGCGGCGATCCAGCCGCCATGAATGTTGGCGAACTCCTTCGCCTCCACGATCGTGCCGCGTGGCGGCATGGTCAGGATCGCTTCGCGGTCAGTCGGATGTATCCTGAGGGTGTAGCGGCGCGCGCGCCTGTGCCGGCGCAGCCTGACGGTGAAGAACTGGGAGCCGTGTCTGACCAATACGGTCGCGGGTTCGGCAGGCCGCCGATAGAGGAGCGCGCGAGTAGCCATTTCTGAGAGTCCGGGGAGCAGGAGTTCGCCCGAACTTTGCCATATCCGCCGCCAGGGAAAGCGCTCGGCGCAAAAACAAATCATTTGCCCAATATACAGGGGCTGGCCGTTAATTGACCTCTACAGGCTGGGGTCGGAACCGGTATTTTTGCGATGAATCAGAGTCGCAAAAAAGGCCCAAGGAATGAAAATAAATTCATCACTTAAGCCTTCGCTGATTTGAGATTCTTTTAGTTAAATCAGTGACTTGCGCGACCGCAGCAATCACGGCCGGGGTGATACCTATTCGGCCGCGGCAACCAGCGAAAGCCGGGTATTGGCCGCCGAAACCATGAAATCGGAGATCCGAGGCACGATTTCGGAGCGGAAACGCGAGCCGTTGAACACGCCGTAGTGGCCGACGCCCTTCTGCACATAGTGCACGCGGCGATGGTTCGGAATCGCGGTGCAGAGCGCGTGCGTTGCCTCGGTCTGACCGAGACCGGAGATGTCGTCCTTCTCGCCTTCGACCGTCATCAGCGCGACGCGGCGGATCTTCGACGGATCGACCGGCTTGCCGCGATGGGTCATCTCGCCCTTCGGCAGCGCATGCTTGACGAACACGAGGTCGACGGTCTGCAGGTAATACTCGGCAGTGAGGTCCATCACCGCGAGATATTCGTCATAGAATTCACGGTGCTTGTCGACGAGATCGCCGTCACCCTTCACCAGATTGGCGAACAGCGCCTTGTGCGCGTCCATGTGCCGATCCAGGTTCATGCTGATGAAGCCGTTGAGCTGCAGGAAGCCCGGATAGACGTCGCGCATCACACCCGGATGCGGGAACGGCACCTTGGTGATGACATTGTTGCGGAACCATTCGATACCGCGCTCCGCAGCCAGGTCGTTGACCGCGGTCGGATTGCGCCTGGTGTCGATCGGACCACCCATCAGCGTCATCGACAGCGGCACGAACGGGTCGTGATTCGCCTCCATTACGGAGACCGCCGCAACCACCGGCACCGAGGGCTGGCACACCGCGATGACATGCATGTTGCCGCCGAGCGCATGCAGCATCTCGATCACGTAATCGACATAGTCATCGAGATCGAACCGGCCTTCCGCGAGCGGCACCATGCGCGCGTCGGCCCAGTCGGTGATGTAGACTTCATGCGTCGGCAGGAACGCTTCGACCGTGCCGCGCAGCAGCGTCGCATAGTGGCCCGACATCGGCGCCACGATCAGCACCCGCGGCTGCGGCGCGCGCAACGGGCGCGTCAGCTTGCGATCGAAATGCAGCAGGCGGCAGAACGGCCTTTCCCAGACCGTGCGAACCTCGACCGCGGTGCGGATACCGTTGACCTCGGTGGTCGGCAGGTTCCAATCCGGCTTGCCGTAGCGGCGCGTGGTGCGCTCGAACAACTCACAGCCGGCGGCGATCGACTTGCCGAACTCGGTGTGCGTCCACGGATTGAGCGGGTTCTGAAACAGGATCTTGGTGGCGTCCGTCACGGCGCGTACCGGATTGAGCGACGCATGCGCCATCTCATACATCCAGTATAGCGGCGTCGTGAGTGCCGGGCTGCCTTCCGCCGCTAGTGGCGGGGCACCGCCAAATTCACCGATGGGCATAGTATTTTCAGACCCCTGTTTTGCGCCGCAGCAGAATGACCGCTGCGTAACAATGCGTCAATGCGCTGCGAGCCGAATCTGGGGCCGATATCGGGCTAAAACACCGAGAATCCACGTGAAAGTGACATTTATTCACCACCCGCGAGCAGCGATCCGTTGCGCTTGGCGCTCTGCAAAAGGGCAAGGAAGACCGCAAAAGAGGCAACGAACAGGATGGCATTGATGGCCAGCGCCCAGGCCATCAGGTCGGCGCGGAAGACGTGGTCGATCAGCAGCGACCGCATGCCTTCGAACACATAGGTCGGCGGCAGCGTCCAGGCGACATATTGCAGCCAAGTGGGCAGCACCTCGACCGGATAGTAGATGCAGGCGAGTGGCATCACCGCGAACATCAGCGTCCAGACGATGCTTTCCGCCCCTAACCCGTTGCGCAGCACGAGGCCCGAGGCGAATACGCCGACCGACCAGCTGGTGAAGATCAGGTTGCAGAAGAACGCGATCAGCGGCAGCCCGATGGCGTAGAAGTTGAAGCCGAAAAAGAACAGCGCCAGCAGCGTCATCGGGATCACGCCGATGGCGAGCCGGATCAGGCTCATGATCATCAGCGAGAGCAGGAATTCGATCGGCTTCAGCGGGCTCATCATCAGGTTGCCGAGATTGCGCGCCCACATCTCTTCCAGGAACGAGATCGAGAAGCCGAGCTGGCCGCGAAACAGGATATCCCACAGGATCACGGCGCCGATCAGCGTGCCGCCCGCCCTGGCGAAGAAGCCGGACGCCTGCGAGATGTAGTTCTGCAGGAAACCCCAGGTGATGATCTGCAAGGCCGGCCAGTAAACCAATTCCAGCAGCCGCGGCCACGACGACATCAGCAAATACCAATAGCGCAGCACCATCGCATTGATGCGTTGCAGTGAAATGCCGCGCGGCTGATGGCTGACGATCTCGCTCATGGTGTCCCCTCTGGCGCGCCCTCCCGGAGGCGACCGCGCGCCACGTCGAGAAACACCTCTTCCAGCGTGTCGCGGTTGTAGCGCGCCATGATCGCCTCGGGGCTGTCGTCGTCCTCGATCTTGCCGCGCTTCATGATGATGACGCGGTCACAGAGGCGCTCGACCTCCAGCATGTTGTGCGAGGCCAGCAGGATGGTCGCGTTGTGGGTCTTGCGGTAGGTCTCGAGATGCTGCCGCACCCAGTCGGCGGTATCCGGGTCGAGCGATGCGGTCGGCTCGTCGAGCAGCAACAGATCCGGCTCGTTGATCAGCGCCTTGGCCAGCGCGACGCGGGTCTTCTGCCCGGCGGAGAGCTTGCCGTTGGAGCGGTCCAAGAATTCCTTGAGATCGAGATCGGCGGCGAGCTGGTCGATCCGCTCGCGCAGATGTTTCACGGCATAAAGTCGCCCGAAGATGGTCAGGTTCTGCCGCACCGTGAGCCGCATCGGCATGTCGACATAGGGGCTCTCGAAATTCATCCGGCCCAGCACCTCGTAGCGCTGTTCCGGAATTTTTGCGCCCAGCACCGCGACGCTGCCCGAGGTCGGCAGCACCAGCCCCATGATCATCGCGATCGTCGTGGTCTTGCCGGCGCCGTTGCCGCCGAGCAGGCCGGTGATGCTGCCGCGCGCGATGCGGAAGGAAATGTCGTCGACCGCGCGGGTGGCCTTGTAGACCTTGACCAGATGCGCAACGTCGATCGCGGCCGATCCGCCCTGATCGGCCGCGGGCGCGTGTCCCTGACCCGTCCCGCTCTGTTGCATATGGCCGTCATTGAGCCATTGCGACAATAAGCGCAAGGCTTGCCTCGCGTGCTTGCGCTAAGTCGCGAATTTGTGCGCCGCCCACGGCACAGCTAAGGTCCCTGACATGACCGACGTCGCTTCCGATTTCCGCCAACCTCGCCGCTACGTCCGCCTGGATACGATCCTGCGGCTGCGCTGGCTTGCCGCGCTCGGCCAGCTCGTCGCGATCTTTATCGTGGCCCAGGGACTGGAGTTCGACGTTCCGATCGTCCCCTGCGTCATCATCGTGGCGTTCTCGGCGCTGCTCAATCTGGCGCTGCAGATCGCGTTCAACCCGATGCAGCGGCTGGAGCCGGCCTATGCCGCGGCCCTGCTCGCCATCAACATCGTCGAGCTTGGCGGCCTGCTATACTTCACCGGCGGATTGCAGAACCCGTTCTCGTTCCTGTTCCTGGCGCCGGTGCTGATCTCGGCCACGGTGCTGCCGATCCGGCTGACAATCGCGCTCGGCTGCCTTGCAGTCGCCTGCGCCTCGGCGCTGTTCTTCTACCATCTGCCGCTGCCCTGGGATGGCGACGATCCGCTGGTGCTGCCGCCGATCTATCTGGTCGGCGTCTGGCTCTCGATCCTGCTCGCGATCGGTGTCACCAGCCTTTACGCATTCCAGGTGACCGAGGAGGCCCGCCAGCTCTCCGATGCGCTCGCCGCGACCGAGCTGGTGCTGACGCGCGAGCAACATCTGACCCAGCTCGACGGTCTCGCCGCCGCCGCCGCGCACGAGCTCGGCACGCCACTGTCGACGATCTTCCTGATCTCGCGCGAGCTCGAGAAGACGGTGCATGATCCAGCGATCGCCGGCGACCTCAAGACGGTGCGCGAACAGGCGCAGCGCTGCCGCGACATCCTGAGCAAGATTGCGCAATTGTCATCGAGCGGCGCGCCGTTCGACACCATGAAGCTGTCGACCCTGATCGAGGAGGCGGTGGCGCCGCATCGCGATTTCGGCATCAACATCAAGGTGCGGCTTGCTGTCGCAGCAACGCGCGAACCGGTCGCGGCGCGCAATCCCGCGATCCTTTACGGCGTCGGAAACATTCTGGAAAATGCGGTCGATTTCGCGCACCAGACCGTCGAGGTGAACGCGTGGTGGAACGCCGAAACCATCGAGATCGTCGTCTCCGACGACGGCCCGGGCATCGCACCTGACATGCTGAAGCGGATCGGCGAGCCGTATTTGTCGCGCCGCCGGGGCGCAGATGAGGCCCAAAACGCCCGTGGCGGCCTGGGCTTGGGCGTTTTCATCGCAAGAACGCTGCTGGAGCGCACCGGAGCCAAGGTGTCGTTTACCAATCGGCCGTTCCCCGATCACGGCGCCGTGGTGCAGATCGTCTGGCCCCGCGAGCGCTTCGAGGAAGCCGCACTGGCGACGAAGCCGAATCCTGAGAAAGGTTCTTAATCGCACCTCCTGGCATACCGGATGCAGCGCTCTTTCCAGAGCTGCACGCGACTTTCGGCTGCCTTGGCAGCGCCGCAGTAGGCCCCCATATATTGGATGTCTGCCACAGGGAAAAATGGATCGTGAACGCCATCGCTGAACTGAATGACCATGCCGACCGCTCGCTCCTCATTGTCGAGGACGACAAGCCGTTCCTGGAACGCCTGTCGCGCGCGATGGAGACGCGCGGGTTCGCAGTGAAGTCATGCGACACGGTGTCTGATGGTCTCGCCGAGATCGGCCGCGCCGCGCCCGCTTTCGCGGTCGTCGACCTCCGCCTCGGCGACGGCAACGGCCTCGACGTCGTCTCGGCGTTGAAGCGCAAGCGTCCCGAGGCGCGCGCGATCGTTCTCACCGGCTACGGCAACATCGCGACCGCCGTCACCGCGGTGAAGATGGGCGCCGTCGACTATCTCTCGAAGCCTGCCGACGCCGATGACGTCGTTGCTGCGTTGCTTGCGACCGGCACCGAGAAGTCCGAGCTGCCGGCCAATCCGATGTCGGCGGACCGGGTGCGCTGGGAGCACATCCAGCGCATCTACGAGATGTGCAACCGCAACGTCTCGGAGACCGCGCGCCGCCTCAACATGCACCGCCGGACCCTGCAGCGCATCCTCGCCAAGCGCGCGCCGCGCTAAGCGGCATTGATATTGTTTTGCGATGGCCGGGTTACTGCCCGGCCATTTGCTTTTGCGGGATGGATGGAGCGGAGCGAGACGGCTTCGCTCCAGCCATCCTACGGAACCGCGCTTCTAAAATTCGTGCCCCTGCGGATCGACCAGGCGATTGATCCGCTGCGCCGCCGCCATCGCAAACCGCACCGTCATCGCCTTGCGGGTGGCCGCAGGCAGGCGATGCTCCGGCGCCTCGCAATGCAGATGCGCCCCGTAGGCGTCGGCGATGATCAGGCCGGTGTCGGCGGGGAAGATCTCGCATGGCAGATCCTGCGTGAAGGCGAAGAACAGCCGGTCGCAATGCATCCGGTAGTCTTGCCATTTCTGGTCGGCGCGCAGATCCTCGAGCGATGACTTGATCTCGACGATCCAGATCTCGCCGCGTTCGTTGAGCGCGACCAGATCGGCGCGGCGGCCCGGACGGCAGAGGCAATTCGCTGATACAGGAGAATCCCAGCGATCTCAAAAGCCGCGCGGTGCCGCGCGCGATCGCAAGCGCGGTCTCCGACTGGCGTCGGTCGAGCGCGGGCACGAGCGCGATCTGGCGGGCGGGTGACTCCATTCAACGAGATTAGCCGATTCCGCGCGAGCATGATCCGGAAAAGTGGAGCCGGCGCGACAAATACGTCGCCGACCACCGCAGGAGCGCGCCGAAGGCATCATCGTTCGACCGCGTGGTCGAGGATACGCTGCACGGCTCATGGTGTCGGCTCATGGTGTCGGCCTGCACCTTGCAGGACGACACTTCGGGCAGGAACCCGTTGCCGCCTCGCCGCTTATCTCCGAACCGCCACGGCGGACCGGAGAGGATAGCCTCGTGATCGACGACCTCTGGTACAAGAATGGCGTGATCTACTGCCTGTCTGTAGGCACCTATATGGATGCCAATGGCGATGGCATTGGCGATTTCAGCGGCCTGCTGCGGCGTCTGGATTATCTGGATGGGCTGGGCATCACCACGATCTGGCTGATGCCATTTCAGACTTCGCCCAACAGGGACGGCGGCTACGACATCTCGGACTATTACGGCGTCGATCCGCGCTACGGCACGCTGGGCGATTTCGTCGAGTTCACTCATGGCTGCCAGCAACGCGGCATCCGCGTGATCATCGACCTCGTCGTCAATCACACCTCGGATGAGCACGCCTGGTTCAAATCCGCACGGAGCTCAAAGGACTCGCCCTTTCGCAACTGGTACGTCTGGTCGGACAAGAAGCCGGCCAACGCCAACACGGGCATGGTGTTTCCCGGCGTTCAGAAATCGACCTGGACGCGCGACAAGCAGGCAGGCGCCTGGTATTTCCATCGCTTCTACGATTTCCAGCCGGACCTCAACACATCGAATCCGCACGTGCAGGCCGAGATCCTCAAGATCATGGGGTTCTGGATTCAGCTCGGCGTCTCCGGCTTCCGCATGGACGCCGTGCCCTTCGTGATCGCGACCAAGGGCGCATCGGTCCGCAAGCCGGTCGAGCAATACGACATGCTGCGATCGTTCCGCGAATTCCTGCAATGGCGCCAGGGCAACGCGATCATCCTCGCCGAGGCCAATGTACTGCCCGAGACCGACATGGAGTATTTCGGGCGCGACGGCGACCGCATGCAGATGATGTTCAATTTTCACGTCAATCAGCATCTGTTCTACGCGCTGGCATCGGCCGATACGAAGCCGCTGGCGAAGGCATTGACGGCGACCAAGCCACGGCCTCCAACGGCGCAATGGGGCCTGTTCCTGCGCAACCACGACGAGCTCGACCTCGGCCGCCTCACCAAGGCGCAGCGCGAGACAGTGTTCAAGGCGTTCGGTCCCGAGAAGAGCATGCAGCTCTATGGCCGCGGCATTCGTCGACGCCTCGCGCCCATGCTGGGCGGCGACCGGCGGCGCCTGGAGCTCGCCTACAGTCTGATGTGCACGCTGCCCGGCACGCCCGTGATCCGCTACGGCGATGAACTCGGCATGGGTGACAATCTCGATCTGCCCGAGCGCACTTGCGCGCGCACGCCGATGCAATGGTCGACCGAGCCGCATGGCGGCTTTACCGAGAGCGATCGGCCATGTGTGCCCGTGATCGACCAAGGTCCGTATGGCTATGAACACGTCAACGCCGCCAAGCAGCGACGCGACCCGAATTCGATGCTGAACTGGACCGAACGCATCATTCGCATGCGCAAGGAAGTCCCCGAGATCGGCTGGGGGGACTTCAAGGTTATCAGCACCCGAAATCCTGCCGTTCTGGTCATTCGTTACGACTGGCGCAACAACTCGGTGCTGTTCGTGCACAATTTCGCGGAGAAGCCGCTCGAGATTTCTTTCGACGTTGGGCTACCCGACGACGCCGGCAATCTCCTGGTCAACCTGCTGACCGAGGATCACAGCCGCGGCGGCGATGGCCGTCACAAGCTTCTGATCGAGGCCTACGGCTATCGCTGGTACCGGGTCGGCGGGCTCGACTACCTGCTCAAGCGCAGCGATATCGATACCAAGACGCCCCGCACATCCCGCTAATCATCCTGGTGCGGACCGAGGATCACGCCCTCATTGCCGCGCAGGTCGAGCACGCCTTCGATCTTCTCGCCCTGCCGGTCCATGGAGGTCGAGAGCAGCACCTCGTTGCTGAATCCGATGGCGCTGGAGGAGACCGACGCGGGCGCCGCGCCGAAATTCAGCGCAATTACGACGACGCCCTCGGCGCTGCGCCGCCGGTAGAGCAGGACATCGCCGTGCGCCGCTGCCGGCTCGTAGCTGCCATGGACGAGCTGCGGCAGCTTTCGCCGCAGCGCGATCAGCGCCTTGTAGAAATTGAGGATCGACGCCCGGTCCGCCTCGAGGCTCGCGACATTGTCGCGGGCGAAATCCTGCGCCAGCGGCAGCCACGGCCGCGCGGTCGAGAAACCGGCATAGCGCTCGGCGCTCCATTGCATCGGGGTGCGGCAGCCGTCGCGGCCGACGCCAATGCCAGGCACGTTCTTCTCGAAGGGATCGCGCACCTCGTGCGGCGCGATCGCAACCTGACGCATGCCGACCTCGTCGCCGTAATACAGCGTCGGGGTGCCGCGCAGCGTCAGCAGCAGCATCGCCGCGACCGGCGCCTGCGCAGGTCCGACCCGGCTCGCCACCCGCGGCCGGTCGTGATTGCCGAGCACCCAGTTCGGCCACGCCCCCGGCGGCAGCGCCTTCTCATAGTCGGCGATGATCTGCTCGACCGCGCGCGCACTCCACAAGGTCGACAGCAGCGCGAAATTGAACGGCATCTGCGCGCCGCGCAGATCATTGCCGTAATAGGCGACCAGCCGGTGCAGCGGCAGGTAGATTTCGCCGATCAGCACGCGGTTGTCGAACTCCTCGGTGACGCGGCGCATCTCGGTGATCACGGCGTGCACTTCGAGCTGATCGGTCGAATATTGCGTCAGCACCTTCTCGTGCGGCGGCCGGCCCTCGCGATAATGCGGGTTCGGCGGATTGTCGCGGAATTCGGCATCCTTGATCAGGTGCCAGATCACGTCGACGCGAAAACCGTCGACGCCCTTGCGTAGCCAGAATCGCATCACATCGTAGATCGCGTCCCTGACCTCGCGATTGCGCCAGTTGAGATCGGGCTGCTGCGCGAGGAAGGCGTGATAGTAGTATTGGCCGGAGGCCTCGTCATACGTCCAGGCGCTGCCGCCGAACTCCGACAGCCAGTTGTTGGGTGGACCGCCATCCGGCGCCGGATCGCGCCAGATGTACCAGTCGCGCTTCGGGTTATCGCGCAAGCTCTTCGCCTCGATGAACCAAGGATGCTGATCCGATGTATGGTTCGGCACCAGATCTAGGATCAGCTTGAGGCCGGAATCGTGCGCGGCCGCGACCAGCGCGTCGAAATCCTCCATCGTCCCGAACAGCGGATCGATGCCGGTGTAGTCGGAGATGTCGTAACCGAAATCGGCCATCGGCGAGGTGAAGATCGGCGACAGCCAGACCGCGTCGACGCCAAGTCGCCTCAGATAAGGCAGCCGCGCGATGATCCCCCTGATATCGCCGACGCCATCGCCGTCGCTATCCCCGAACGAGCGCGGATAGACCTGATAGAAGATGCCGCGCCGCCACCAGTCCCTGTCGTCCTGGTCCATCCATTCCCCCTCGCTCGTCGCCCCCGTGTCCCCGGGGTTGTCCGCAAGTTCAGGGATGACGCATAATTCAGGACGGAAAGATGGCGGCGTAGCGCGGTAGCCCGGATGGAGCGAAGCGCAATCCGGGGACCACTGGCACAACTGGCGAGATTCCCGGATTTCGCTTCGCTCGATCCAGGCTACGAGCAAGCCTAATGCCGGGCCACCGCCAGCTGATAAATGGTGATCAGCACCTCGAACAGGATCAGGAAGACAATGATCAGCTCGAGCCGCAGCGAGCGGCTGGTGTCGATGATGTCGGTCAGCACCTGCGCGGTCTCGGCGACGACTGCGAGCTTGCGGTTCAGCGATTCCGCACGCTCTTTCAACTCGTACTCGTCCTCGAGCCGGGCATAGAGGCGTTCGAGGTGCGGCTTGTCCCAGAGGATGTCGGGCTTCTCCGACACCTCGACCGGGCCGGCCACACGATGCCGCACCAACAGCGCGTTGCCGATGTGCTTGAGGATCGCAACGCGGCCGCCACGGACCTGGCCGCCCTTGGCGAGCTCGCGCGCCAACGGCTCGGTGGTGTCGAACACCGCCCGGACCTCACGCTCATGCCGCGCCAGCACTACGCTCTTGGCCAGCGCTTCGCCGACCAGGATCAGCCGCTCCGGCGACAGGCTTTGCAGATAGATCGGACCGCCCGGCGGAATCTGGTCTTCCTTCTCGGCGGCGAGCTCGATGATTGCGATCTCCTCCTCGCGCCGCGTGAACAGACCGGTCATGCGCGACTGCAGGCTGCGCAGGAATTCATCTTCCTCCAGCGCATTGAGGCCGATCAGGACCACGACGCCATAGCGGAACAGGATCGCCACACCGTTGTCATTGACGCGAAACGCCAACGGCGTCGTGGCCAGCACGTCGCCGCGTTCGAGGCCGGACGTGTTGATGCGGTCCGCGACGAAGAAGGCGCGGGCGGTGGTCCGGGGTCCGCCGAGCGGTGAATTAGGGGCCTGGGTCATGAAGTTCCGGACTGCGAGGACTTAATCGGGATCGAGAGCAACTGCATGCCAGCCTGCTCACGAACCTGTTCGGCTGGAGGTGACCTTATCACGGTCCGTTTTGGGATCACACGCCGGGGCAAGCGCATTTGGCGTGTGTGTTGACGGCATTTCCCGGTAGCCTATGGTGCCCCCATGAACGAGACAACCGACACCAAACCAAAGGCCGGCGCGATCATCGTGCCGGTGACGCTGTTCGAGCAGAACTGCACCATCATCTGGGACGAGCCGACCAAGAAGGCCGTGGTGATCGACCCCGGCGGGGACGTCGCGAAGATCCAGGCCGCGATCAAGCAGACCGGCGTGACAGTCGAGAAGATCTGGCTGACCCACGGCCATATCGACCATGTCGGCGGCGCCGCCGAACTGCGCGATGCGCTACAGGTCAAGATCGAGGGCCCGCATATCGCGGACAAATACCTGCTCGATAACGTGGTCTCGAGCGGCGAGCGCTTCGGCATGACCGGGGTGCGCAATTTTGGACCGGATCGCTGGCTCGACGAGGGCGATCAGGTCTCGATCGGCGACCTCACCTTCGATATCCTGCACTGCCCCGGCCACTCACCGGGCAGCGTGGTGTTCTTCAACAAGGAGCTGCGCTTCGCCCATGTCGGCGACGTGCTGTTCGCCGGCTCGGTCGGGCGCACCGACCTGCCCGGCGGCAGCCATCCGGAACTGATCAAGTCGATCAAGGAGAAGCTGCTGCCGCTCGGCGACGACGTCGGCTTCATCTGCGGCCACGGCGCCGGATCAAGCATCGGCCAGGAGCGGATGACGAACCCGTTCCTCACCGGCGAGATGTAGTTACTTCATCAGGCCTGCGGCGGTCAGCGCCCGCGTGATGACGCCGCCAACGTCGACACCCTTGCTCCGTCGCTTGCGCGGCCGGTCGCTCTTGCGGCCGGATGCGACCTCGGGCGCTTCGGCAGGCACCGGGATCGTCATCGAGATCGTATCGGCGCGCTCGCGCGGGACTCCGGTCGGCGCGATATGTGGCTGACGGACCTTGTCGGTCAGGCCGAAGAAGCTCGCGATGTGATACGACGAGGAAATCCCGGCCTCGATCAGGAACGCCCCCTCCACGCCATAGCGCTCGTCATTGTCGGCCAGCCCGAGCGGCGTGCCATGCGCCATGTCGGTGATGGAGAACGATTCGACCAGCGTTTCGCCGTCGGCGTTCCACCAGACCTCGCGGGGATGGCCGTCGACATCCGCCTTCGACATTGCGGTCAGCGGCAAGCCGTGAACGTCGAGCCACTGCCGTACGATCGCATCGGCATTGCCTGGATGCACGGTGCGGTCGGCGCTGCCGTGCCACACCGAGATCTTCGGCCATGCGCCGTCATGCGTAGACGCGTTGCGGACCAGACCACCGAGCTCGGGCGCGGACAGTGCGCTCGCATGCATCATGGCATTGAGCGCCTCGCGCAGATCAGTGGCGACGCCGAACGGCAGGCCGGCGATGATGGCGCCGGCCGCGAACACATCCGGATAGGTCGCGAGCATGACCGAGGCCATCGCGCCACCGGCGGACAGTCCAGTCACATAGATGCGGCGCGGATCGATCTGATGCGCGCCGACCATCTGCGCGATCATCTGCCGGATCGAACAGGCTTCGCCCTGCCCGCGCGCGATGTCCTGCGGATTGAACCAGTTGAAACAAGTGTTGCCGTTATTGATCGCCTGCTGCTCGGGCATCAGCAGCGCAAAGCCGTAATGCTTCGCCAATGTCGACCAGCCGGCGCCGAGATCATAGGACGCAGCCGTCTGGCCGCAGCCATGCAGCACCACGACGAGCGCAGGCGACCGCGCCAGTTGCGCGGGCACGGACGAGAACATCTTCAGATCGCCGGGATTGACGCCGAATTCGGTCGTCTCGACGAGCGGCGTCGGCACGGCCGGCGCAAGCGCACTGAGGCCGTTGAACGCGTTCATCTTTGGCAGATGACGCAAGAATTCGACGTTGTTGACCAGGGACAACAGCAACTCCTGAGGTGATTCATTCTTCTGTGTCACCCGATCAGATAATTGCTGCACTGCAAAATGAAAAGACCGTGCGCTGTCTTTCCCTGCGGAAATGTGAGAATCGGCGTTAACGTGTGATCGCGCCACGGGCTGGCCGAGATAGTTGCCTTAGCACCTTGTTCGGGCACCAACTTTTCGAAAGTCTGCGCCAGATCACGCGGATCTATGCGCGCGCACGTCGCATCCATGACAGAAATGCGGCTGAAATAATGATCGACAGCACAAACAATGCGCATGCCGCAAACAGCGCCAGACGCGCAGATGCCGCAGTCTCGACGGCGAAGAACACTGCGCCGATCGCGGCAACGCCGGCCGCGTTGCCTATCTGCGTCGTCGTGCCGTACATGCCGGAGCCGGCACCGGCACTTGCAGGCTTCACGCTCGACAGCACCGCGCTCGACAGCGGCGCCATCACCAGACCCTGGCCGTAGCCGAAGATGACGAGCACCAGTGCGAGCAGCGGCGCCGACGGTGATGCGATCGCCTGAACCGTCACGACCAGCACGGCGAGCCCGACGATCTGCAGCGCGCAGCCCTCGATCAGCACCAGCGTGCCGCGATGCCTCGCGCGCACGCCGCTGTGGCGCGAGGCGATCACGAAGGTCAGCGCCAGCGGCACGAACACCAGCCCGGCCTCCAGCGGCGCGATCCGCAAGCCCTTCTGCATGAACATGGTCATGACCAGGTAGAAGGACAGATTGGCGAAGAAGAAGAAAAACACCGCAACCAGGCCGCGCATGAAGGCGCGATCGGACAGCAGCGACAGATCGATCAGCGGCATGCCGCCGCCGCGGGCGACGCTGCGCTCGAAGCGCACGAAGGCGGCAATGATCGCAACACCTACCGCCATCACCAGCCAGACCCATGCCGTCCAGTCGAGATCGTGACCGAACAGCAGCGGCCCGATCAGGCACAGCAGGCCCGCAAACAGCACGATGGCGCCGGGAAGATCGAGCCGCGTGCCGGATCGGCGCGGCACCGTCGGCATGATCTTCAGCGCGGCAGCGATGATGATGACGCCGAACGGCACGTTGACGAAGAACACCGCGCGCCAGCCGAGGCCGGCGAGATCGAGCGCCACCAGCACGCCGCCAAGCATGAAGCCGGCCGCGCCGGCGAGCCCCAGCACGATGCCGTAGATGCCGAACGCCCGCGCGCGGGCGGCATCGGAGAACAAGAGATGCAGCGTCGCCAAGACCTGCGGCACCATCAGCGCCGCCGTCGCGCCCTGCGCGAGCCGCGCGACGATCAACTCGGGTCCGGACTGCGCCAGACCGCACCACAGCGAGGTCAACGAGAAGCCCGCGACGCCGGCAACGAACACGTTCCTTGTGCCGTAGATATCGCCGAGCCGGCCGCCGGTGACCACCAGCGTCGCGTAAGCGATCAGATAGATCGCGATCACGGCCTCGAGCTGCGCCGGCGTCGCATGCAGCTCCGTCGCAATGGTCGGGATCGCGACGTTGACGATGAAGGCATCCACGCCGAACATGAATTGTGCCGACACCACGATCGCGAGCACCCACCAGCGGCGGGAGGTCTCCGCCCGTGTCGAAACGATCTGGTGCATGCCCGGTCCTGCCCGAAATGACGTTATGGCGGACATCAGCAGATTCCGGTCATCAGCTCGATTACCTCGGACGTAAGCGTTGGTTCACGGGCACGTCATCCATGACCATCCCCCGCTTGCCCGCGCTCCGTCGCGCAATTTGCGTTGATGCGCTGGGAAACATTCCGGAGGACGGCAATCGCCGCCGATTTGCGCAACAACCATGCGGGCGCCGCAACCCCGGAGCATTGCCTTGCCCCGGGCCACCCCGTAGGTTGGCGGAAAGCCCCACGAAAACAATCATCCGGAGAGAACGACCCATGGCGCGCCTCAAGTTCGGAGCCTTCCTCGCCCCGCATCACCCGATCGGCGAGCATCCGATGCTGCAATTCCGCCGCGACCTTGATTTCGTCGAGCAGCTCGACGCGCTCGGTTACGACGAATTCTGGTGCGGCGAGCACCATTCCTCGGGCTGGGAGACCATCGCCTCGCCGGAAATGTTCCTGGCCGCCGCCGGCGAGCGCACCAAGCGGATCAGGCTCGGCACCGGCGTGATCTCACTGCCCTATCATCACCCCTTCAACGTCGCGCAGCGCATGGTGCAACTCGACCACATGACCGGCGGCCGCGCCATCTTCGGCTCCGGCCCCGGCGCGCTCGCCTCCGACGCACATACGCTCGGCATCGACCCGATGACCCAGCGCGACCGCCAGGACGAGGCGATCGCGGTGATCCGCCGCCTGTTCAACGGCGAGCGCGTCACCGCCAAGACCGACTGGTTCGAGATGCATGACGCCGCGCTGCAGATCCTGCCGCTGCAGGAGGACATGCCGTTCGTGGTGGCCTCGCAGATCTCGCCGTCGGGCATGACGCTCGCCGGCAAGTACGGCATCGGCATCATCTCGCTGGGCTCGATGTCGACCCAGGGCCTGATGGCGCTGCCGCAGCAATGGCAATTCGCCGAGGACGCCGCCGCGAAGGCCGGCACCACGGTGAGCCGCGCCAACTGGCGCGTGCTGCTGTCCTGGCACATCGCCGAGACCCGCGAGCAGGCGCGGCGCGAGGCCGGCGCCGGGCTGCTGCGCTGGCACAACGAATATAACGTCGGCACCCTGATGCGGCCGGGCCTGACCGCGTTCGCCTCGGCGGACGAGGCCGTCGACAAGACCGCTTTCGTCGAAGGTGCTGCGTCCACCATCGGCACGCCGGATGACCTGATCAAGATGATCAAGAACCTGGTCGACGTCTCCGGCGGCGTCGGCTCGATCATCGGCTTCGCCCATGACTGGGCCAACCCCGAGAACACGCGCCGCAGCTGGGACATGGTCGCGCGCTATGTCGTGCCGGAGATCAACGGCTATATCGACGGCCTGCGCAAGTCGCGCCAGTTCCTGGTCGATAACCGCTCCGTGTTTGAACGCGCCGGCCAGGCCGTGATGGCCAAGATCATGCAGAACGACAAGGCCGCCGCAGCGCTCCAGCATACCGGCACAGGCCGCGTCGCGATCCCGGCCGTGAATGCGCCCGATCTCGCGAAGGAAGCGGCGAAGCAGAAGGCGTGAGGGCAAGAGCCGTCCTGATGTTCGTCCCGTCATCCCGGGGAGCGCGAAACGCGTCGCGAAGGAGGCGCGGCCACGGTCGGGCCGTCGTGCTTCGAGGCTCGCTTCGCTCGCACCTCACCATGACGGAGATGAGACGTCGTCCCGGCCTTCGCCGGGACACCGATGAGGATGGGGGCGCAGCCCAAACAGCGCGATGTCATCCGCCGACATTCCGAGACGAGCCCGCTCTCCCGACGCTAGCTCCCCTCGTGGCTCAGCGCCTGAAACTTGATCTCATCGACCCGCGAAAGCACGAACTGCAGCAACGGAGAGCGGTTCGTCTCGTTGTAGCCGATCACCAGATCGACCATCGGCGGCGCGCCCTGGATTGGGCGGGAGACGATGGTTTTCGGGATCAAGTTCTGCGCATAGAGCGGAAGCAGGCTGATGCCCCCGGTGGAGGCGATCAGTGAAACAGCCATCGCCAGATTTTCGGCCTGGTGCGCTGCCTCGATCGCCAGCCCGTGACGCTTGAAGAAGTCCTCGATCGCCGCGCGCAGCGTTGGCGCCCTTGCCAGGGAGACCCCGATGTAGGTCTGTCCCATCAGATCCTTCGGACGCACCGCGGAGCGTGCCGCAAGCGGATGATCTCGTGGCATCATGGCCAGGATCGGATCATGGCGGAGCAACTTGAACTGAAGACCCGCCGCACTCTTCTCCGGACGCATGAACGCAAGGTCGATCTTGCCCCGCGTGAGTGCCGCAGCGAGCTCAGGAGAGTCCTCGCTACGGATCGTGATTTCCGTGCTGGGCAGCTTGCCGCGCAGGATATTCATGACCGCCGGAAGCCAGTCCATCTCGTAGCCAGTGAGAAACCCGATCGAGAACGCCGATTTCGCCGGCTGGGCGGCACGCCTCGCGGCTTCCGCGGCGGCCTCGACCTGCAGCAGAGCCACCCGCGCGTGGTCGAGAAAGACGCGCCCCGACGGCGTCAGTTCGATGCCGCGCGGTCCGCGCACGAACAACTGCACGCCAAGCTCCAGTTCGAGATCGTGGATCTGACGGCTCAATGATGGCTGCGCGGTGTGCAGGCGCTTTTCGGCTGCAACCGAGAAGCTGCCCTCTTCGGCCACGGCGACGAAGTAACGAAGGTGCCGGAGCTCCATAGCTATCCCTCGAAAGTATAGCTCCAACCTTACGAAGTCTTTCTCAAGGAAGCCAGCCCCAACTAGATCTCCTGTCACTGAAGCCATGCCGACGCAAACGCCTCCGAGGCCCCGCTGCGGACGGGTTGGCGAACCAGGCCGATCAAGCATATCGGCCGCACCAATTGGAGAGTGACATGAGCAAACCCGTTGTTCTGATTACAGGTGCCCTTACCGGTATCGGCCGCGCCACCGCGCTCGCCTTCGCCCGCGAGGGCGCCAGCTTGGTCATTTCTGGGCGCCACGACGATGCAGGCCGCGAGCTGACCGCTGAACTCCGCTCGCACGGCGTCGAAGCCGAATTCGTCCGCGCCGATGTCCGGCGCGAGAGCGACGTTTCGGCACTGATCGAGCAGACGATCAAGCGATTCGGCCGGATCGACGTGGCAGTCAACAACGCCGGCACCGAAGGCGTGCCCGGCCCGCTGACCGAGCAAACCGCCGAGAGCTACGCGGCGACGTTCGATACCAACGTCCTCGGTGTCCTCCTGTCGATGAAGCACGAGCTCCGGGTCATGCAGCCACAAGGCTCCGGCAGCATCGTGAACATCTCGTCGACCATGGGCAGCCGCGGCGCACCGAACGCTTCGCTCTACGTCGCCAGCAAGCATGCTGTCGAAGGCTTGACCAAATCCGCCGCGCTGGAGGCCGCAGCTTTCGGCGTGCGCGTCAACGCCATCGCACCGGGTCCGATCGAGACCGCGATGCTCGACCGATTCACGGGCTCCGCCGATCGCAAGGCCGGGCTGGTCGCCGGAATTCCGCTGAAGCGAGCCGGACGCCCCGAGGAGCTTGCGGACGCCATCGTGTTCGCGGCCTCGAGCAAGGCATCGTTCATCACCGGCCAGATCATCAGCGTCAACGGCGGCAAGACCGCCGCTTGACCAACCCCGACGACAATCCAATCAGGAGAAAAATCATGACCGACCTCATCAGCCGAACTGCTCTCGTCACCGGAGCTTCCCGCGGTATCGGCCGCGCCACCGCCCGCGCACTCGCTCTCGCCGGCGCCCGCGTCATCGTTCACTACGGCAATTCGGCCGAGGATGCGCATTCCCTGGTCGCGGAGATTCGCGAAGCCGGTGGGCAGGCAGACGCCGTCGGCGCCGATTTGTCCGCATCCGATGGCGCGCAGAGGCTCGCCGCCGAGGTGCGCAAGCTCGTCGTCGGCCAACTCGACATTCTCGTCGCCAACGCGGGAATTGCGGTACCTGCCACCATCGAGGCGCAGAGCGTCGAGGATTTCGATCGCATGTTCGCGGTCAACGTCCGCGCGCCATTCTTCCTGGTGCAGCAGTTGCTCCCCATATTGGGCGACGGCTCCAGCATCGTGATGACGTCGTCATTGGCCGCGCGGGCCGCTGTCGGGCAGTTGTCGGCGTATTCCGCCACCAAGGGCGCGATCGACACGATGGTGAAGCACTTCGCCTCGCTCCTTGGACCGCGCGGCATCCGCGTCAATGCCGTGGCACCGGGCATCATCGACACCGACATGTCGGAATTCGCCAAGACGGATGAAGGCCGCGATTACGCGCTCAAGATGCAAGCCCTGCAACGGATCGGTCATGCCGACGACGTCGCCGACGCGGTGACCTTTCTCGCTTCGAATTCCGCCCGCTGGGTCACCGGCGACACCATCCAGGTCGGCGGCGGCTCAAAGCTTTGACTGCGGGAGATCCACCATGAAGCTCTATCAGTCCTCGGCCTCGCCCAACTCGCGCCGCGTCCGGATCTATCTCGCCGAGAAAGGCATCACGATGCCCTTGGTGCCGGCCGATCTCGCCTCGCGCGAACAGTTCTCCGACGCCTACGCGGCAATCAATCCGCGGCGCGTCGTACCCGCCCTCATGCTGGACGATGGGACAGCCATAGCGGAAGTACCGGCGATCATCCGCTATCTCGAAGAGACGCATCCGAACCCACCGTTACTCGGAGGTTCGCCGAAGGAGAAAGCGACCGTCACCATGTGGGAGCGCCGTATGGAGCTGGAGGGTTTCGCTCCCGTCATGGAGGCCGTGCGCAACGGAGCCCCCGGCCTCAAGGGGCGGGCGATCGCAGGTCCTCATGGCTACGACCAGATCCCTGAACTGGTGGTCCGTGGCCATCGCCGGATCGCTGATTTCTACGGCGATCTCGAGGCACGGCTATCCGAAACGGCGTTCGTTGCGGGTGACACGTTCAGTATCGCCGACATCACAGCGAGCGTCGCGATCGATTTCGCTGGCAAGGCCCTCGGATTATCCACGCCGGAAAAACACGGGGCGACGCGCCGATGGTACAATTCCATCGCTTCGCGCCCCAGCATGACCGCCTAGGCATCGAGCGCGATCAGATACCCTGCGATCGATTGGCGGTTCTGGTGCAATGAGAACGTTGCTGTCACTTCCGCCCGCTTGTAGCAGAAATGAGAGCTTACGCCGCCGCTTCGATCCCAACCACGTCGATGCCGTCGACGCGGCCGCGGATCGGCAAGGTGCCGAGATCGCTCACCGGAAATGGCGGCGGCGCGGCGAAGCGCGCCATCGCCGCACGCGAGGCGAGAAAGCCGCCATCGACCTTGCGGCTCAGCTCCTCCAGCCGGGCTGCGGTGTTCATGACGTCGCCGTTGAACACGATCGCGCGCTTGATGTCGCCGATCTCGCCGACGATCACCGGACCGAAATGCAGGCTGCCCCGGATCTGCGGCACCGCGCCGAACTCGCGCTCGAACTGCGGCGCCGCCTTTTGCAGTGCGCGGCGCATTGCCACGAAGCAGCGCAGCGGCCGGCAATCGACCGCGCCGTGCCCCTCCGGCCAGGTCACGATGATCTCGTCGCCGATGTAATTGAGCACCTCACCACGATAATCGACCACCGACTGCGTCAGCAGGCGGAAGGTGCGGTCGAGGAAGCGATGGATGCCGATGCCGCCGAGCCGCTCGGCAAGCCCGGTCGCCCCCGCGATATCGACGAACAGCACGAAGCGGTCTTCCTCGACCGGGGTGTGATAGCGCCCGGTGACGAAGTTCATGAAGGCGCGCGGGCCGATCAGATTGGCGATCGCGAAGCCCAGGTTGATCAGCACCGAGACGCCTGCGGAGTAGGCGAAGCCCCACCAGAAATCTCCAAACGAGGCCCCCCACGGTATCCCCGCAATGCGCTCACCCGGGTGCAACAGCTGGATGCCGATGATGATGGCGGCGTAGACCGCGCTGCGCACCGCCAGGTTGGCGAGAAAGGACAGGCGGCTGAGCCAGCCCCAATCCTCGAGCACGAACAGTTCGACCGTCCCGATGATTGCGCCGAGCAGGAAACCGTAGACGGCACCGGTGATCAAAGGTCCCGTTCCGCTGCCATGGGTGAGGCCAACCGCGATCCCGGACAGGGTGCCAACCACGATCACGGCGGCAAGACGGTGCAGCTTCCGCTCGAGCCTGGCGCTAACGCAGAGGAGCTGTTCGTGGGAGCTCGCCAGATCGACCATTTGCCATCTTCCTCCCCTCCTCGTTGCGAGATGCGAAGCGATGAAGCTTCAAGGATTGCTTCGCTTCGCTCGCAATGAGGATGGTGCTGCTTTATTGCGCCCCCTGATCGAATGCCTTGCGCAGCGCGACGTAGCCCGCCTGCTGCTGGCTCCAGTTGCGGCCGCCGGTGATGGCGCCGTCGACCACGAGGTCATGGCCGTTGATGAAGCTCGACTCGTCGCTCGCCAGGAACACCGCGGCATGCGCGATGTCGTCGGGCAGGCCCGCGCGCGGGATCGGCTGCGCCGCCTTGTAGACCTCGCGCATCACGGCCGGGGTCTGCTCTGCCGCTTCGGTCGACAGCCCGAGCGCCTTGCCGAAAATGCCGGTCGCAATCGCGCCGGGCGAGATCGAGTTGACGCGAATGCCGGACTCGCCGAGCTCCATCGCCGCACATTTTGTGAAGTGAATCACCGCGGCCTTCGCGGCGCCATACACCATCGACGAGGAGAAGCCGGCGAGCCGGCCGGCGATGCTGCCGTTGTTGATGATGCTGCCGGACCCCTGCTGGCGCATGATCGGCGCGACATGCTTCATGCCGAGCATGACGCTGCGCACCAGGGTTGCCATCGCGGCGTCGAACCGCTCGACGTCGAGGCCCTCAATGCCGCCGGTCTGCGCCGGACCGCCGGCATTGTTGAACAGGCAGTCGATCCGGCCGAACTTCTCGACTGCAAGCCCGATCAGCGCCTGCATCTGCTCCTCAACTGTGACGTCGGTCTGGCGAAACACGCAAGGCTCGCCGAGCCGGCGCGCCAGGGCCTCGCCCTCCGGCGCGCGGCGCCCGGCGATCACGATCCTCGCGCCCTCCGCGACAAAGATCTCGGCCGTGCGCAACCCGATGCCGCTCGTCGCGCCGGTGATCACCGCGACCTTGCCGTCCAGCCGTCCCATACCGATACCCCCTTGACGTTTGATGTTGCGGATATTCCTCAGCCGCTCCCGCCAACGCAAGCACAGGTGCGGTTAACGGCCAGCGAGGTCCATCTGTGGCCAGAAGGCCACAACTGCGGTTTTTCGGTCGCAGCGGCCTTATTTTGGATCGCCTGTTCACGTGAACTGGCGCGACCGATGGCGAAATGGATCGACGATTTCAGGGCGGTTTGGCGAGGCGATACGCAGCCATCGCTGCTGCATGCGGCGGCCTTCGCCGTGTTCTGTCTCGTTTTGGCCACGGCCGCGCGCTTCGGGCTCGCCCAGATCAGACCCGACGTGTTCTTCACGCCCTATTTCCCGGCGGTGTTCTTCGCCACCGCCTTTGGCGGCTTCCGGATCGGGATCGCGACCGCGCTGGCCAGCGGCCTGCTCGGCGTGCTGCTCAATTTCAGCAGCGGGCACGCCGATCCGGCGCGCTTTGCGCTGCTGATGATCTTCTGGGTGGTGTGCGGCATCGCGATCTGGGGGGTGGAGCACTACCGTTCCCTGGTCGCGCAGCAGCGCGAAGTTTCCAAGCGGCTGATCGAGGAGGAGCAGTACCGCAAGATCGTGGTCGACGAATTGCAGCACCGGCTGAAGAACAAATCCTCGACCATTCATGCCGTGTTGCATCAGGCGCTGCAGGACCGGCCCGACGTCTGGCAGCGCATCGACCATCGCATCCGCGCGCTCGCGGCGACCGACGACCTGATCGCGCGGGTCGATGGCTATGGCTGCGATATCAAGGATTTGCTGCGCTCGGAGCTCGGCCCCTACGGCCATGTGCGATTCAATCTGAATGGCGAGCAATTATTCCTGCCCGCCAAGCTCGCCGTTTCGCTGGCGCTGATCTTCCATGAGCTCGCAACCAACGCCGGAAAATACGGCGCCTTCTCCTCGCCGCGCGGATTTCTGCAGGTGTCATGGACGGTGGACGACGGGCGTCTCAACGTGATCTGGGACGAAACCGAGGGACCGGTGGTCGAGGTCATCGGCGAAGCCGGCTTCGGCACCAAGCTGTTGAAGTCGGCGCTGCGACCCTTCGACGGCAAGACCGAGATCAGTTACCTGAAGACCGGCGTTCACTGCATCATGCAGTGCAATCTCCCCAACTGTTGATAAGTCTGCTTTTCGGTACACGCGCTTTATTTGCGCGCGCCGATGCAACCGCGCGCGCCGCAATCGCTTTCACCGGCGCCCGATGCCGACATTGATACTCTGTTAATGACGATTGCCGCGACGGCTTGCGAAAGCAGCCCGGGTCTCTTTCTGTCACGGCATTTAGCAAGTCCGCTTAACCAAAACTACAACGGACTTTGCCAAGGTCGGCGCATGCATAGTTTCACCAAGAACGATTTTCAGGCGGGCACAGCAGGTACCGGTCAGGACGACATTTTCAGCAATGAATTGCGCATCCTGCGCGATCTTCTCCAGCTGCTGCCGGCGGGCGTCACCGTTCAGGACGAGCAGGGCCAGTTCATCCTGGTCAACGAAGCGGCGGCGAGCCAGTTGCAGCTGGCCGCCGGAGCGAGCCAGCCATCGCCGGGCGACGAACGCCACGCCGCCAATTTGGACCTGTTGCGCAGCGGCCGTCCGGTGGTGCTCGAGGAGGTCCTCGCCTGCGGCGCATCAAAATACGTGTTCCTCACCTCGCATCGGCCGGTGCAGATCGCCGGCCGCAATCTCCTGATCTCGACCTCGACCGACATCAGCGAGCAGAAGGCGTTCGAGGACCAGCTGTTCCGCTCCGCCTACTACGACGAGCTGACCGGCCTGCCGACGCGGCGGGTGATCGAGCATCGCGTCAACGGCCTGATCCGCGACGCCTCGCAGAGCCAATTCGCGCTCGCCTTCCTCGACGTCGACAACTTCAAGCACATCAATGACTATTACGGCCATGCGATCGGCGATGCGCTGCTGGTCGAGCTGTCCAAGCGGCTCGGCCACGCGCTGCGCGAGACCGATATCCTGTCGCGGATCTCCGGCGACGAATTCCTGCTGCTGCTGAACCCGATCAGCAGCAATGACGAGGTTGCCGAATTCATCCATGTCATGCAGGAACGGCTGAAGGCGCCGTTCTTCATCGAGGACTCCGAGATCTTCGCCTCGACCTCGATCGGCGTCAGCCTCTACCCGGTGCATGGCCGGAGCTACGAGGCGTTGCGCCAGAACGCCGACATCGCGATGTATCGCGTCAAGAACAGCGGCAAGGGGGCGACCGCGTTCTTCGACAACAGCATGGAGCGCGAGGCGCTGGCGCGGATGAAGATCGAGCAGTCGCTGCGGCTGGCGATCCTGGAAAAGCGCTTCTGCTGCGCATTCCAGCCCAAGGTCGATATCCGCTCCCAGGAGATCAAGGGCATCGAGGCGCTGGTGCGGCTGCGCGACGACGAGGGCGTGATCCAGGCGCCGGGCACCTTCATCAACCTCGCCGTGGAGCTCGGCCTGATCGACGAGCTGACGTTTCTGGTGCTGGCGGAGATCGTCAAGTCGATCGACCTGATCAACGACACGTTCGGCCCCACGGCGACGATCAGCATCAATGTCGCCGCCAAGCAGGCCTCCAACCTCGAGTTCATGCGCCGCTTCGCGAGTGCGATCGAGGAGACCGGCTTTCCGAAGCGATTCATGATCGAGGTGACCGAGGACGCGTTCGTGACCCGGTCGCATTTCCAGGACCAGATCGTGCCGATCCTGCGCGGCATCGGCGTCGGCATCTCGATCGACGATTTCGGCATCGGCTATTCGTCGCTGTCGGCGCTCGCCGACATCACCGCCGACGAGATCAAGATCGATCGCTCCTTCGTCACCGACATCCACAAGCGGCCGCGCAGCCAGGGCATCCTGCGCGCGATCGAATCGCTGAGCGAGGCGCTCGGCATGACCGTGATTGCCGAGGGCATCGAATCCTACGAGGAGCTCACCTATCTGCAGGCGGCGACCAAGATCCGCTACGCGCAGGGCTTTTACTTCGCCAAGCCGATCTTCCTCGAGGACCTGAAGCCCGCGACGCCGGTCACCAGCGAGACTCGCGCCAGCATGGCGGCACGCCCGGCCCAGGAAGGCCGTCAGGGCTATTCCCGCGCCAGCGGTTTTCGGCGGTAGGGCAGATCAGGGGCATCGCGACGGGACTGCATTCCCTTCTCTGCAACTGACGTGCCCGCGTCGTCATGGCCAGGCTATCGAACGAGCCCGACAGCCGGATGCGATAGCGTGTCGCAGGGCGCGCGCTGCCAAAATATCGAAAACAACCCCATGCAAAGTAGCCGGCGGTTGCCGGCGTTCGATATGGCAGCTTGACTCGTCGGGCAACTCAGCGGCATTCTTCCATTATTCCGAAATTGTACAAACTCCCCCTCCGAGGCGGGTTTCTCGTGTCCTGCCCGGCGGCGCGAGCTTAGTCGCGATCAAAGGAGATGCAACGCGGCGAGCCCGCGCTCCGCCCATACCTACCGCCACGCCCGACATCGGCCTATATTGGAGGCGTCGGAAGCGGCGCGAAGGTGTCAGCCATGCAGCCTGTGTCTATCCTCCTCAACATCCTGTGGATCCTGATCGGCGGCGCCTGGATGGCGTTCGGCTGGCTGATCGCCGCCGTCATCATGGCGGTGACCATTATCGGGCTGCCCTGGGCGCGGGCGGCGTTCAACATCGCGGTCTACACGCTGCTGCCGTTCGGCTCGCGTGCGGTGCGCCGCGACGAAGTCACCGGCATGTCCGATATCGGAACCGGACCACTCGGCGTGATCGGCAATCTGATCTGGTTCATCCTGGCCGGCTGGTGGCTTGCGATCGGCCACGTGATCACCGCCATCCTGCTGGCGGTGACCATCATCGGCATCCCCTTCGCCTGGGCGCATCTCAAGCTTGCCGGCATCGCGCTGTGGCCGATCGGCAAGGTGATCGTGCCGGCTTGAGGCGACCACATCGCGATCAGCGGGCTTTCGCGCGAGCTCTAAAGCATGATCCGGAAATCTGCGAAGCGGTCTTCCGAAAAGATCATGCTCAAACAAGGAGCTAAAGCGCGATGACGATTCAACCTGATCTCGGTGCGCTTTAGCGCGCGGCCTCGCAGCCGGGGATGTCGAACACCGCAGTCAGGCCGCAGGGCGAGTTGAGCATCTTGCCACCCTGGTGGCCGACGCCGGGCACGTCCCACACGCTGTGGCTCGGGGTGCCGTTGTCGCGGGCCTGCATCGCCGCGACATAGGAATGCCCGCGCGCGTAGCGATACGGCCCTTCGGCCTCCGCCATGCAGGATTTGTCGAGCGCGGGATGATTGGGGTTGGTGTCGAGCGTTCCCAAGAGATAGATCACGCGGCGTGCGACATAAGCCTGCTCGAGCGCCGCCGGTGTCGGCTCGGCGAGATAGGGCGGACGGTCGTCCATGCCGAACTTCCAGCTGTTGTAACCTTCACACATCGCCGCGATCGCCGGCTCCGGCCGCTGCTTGGTGAAATAGGCATAGGAGGACGGATTGGCGACCACGTAGCGCACGCCGATGCCCTCGCGCAGCAGCACCTGATCGCCCTTCACCGCGATCGCATAGCGCTGCACCACCTGGCCGCCGCCGGAATGCCCGAACACGACGACCTGCTTCAGGTTCGGAAACAGCTTGCGGTCGCCGAGTTTTGTCAAGATGGCGTCGAGCGCCTCGAACGAGCTCACAGGACCCGGCGCGACCGCGGGCTCACCGCCCTGCCAGCCATAGAGGCTCCAGCGCAGCGTCTCCGGCGGCAGCTTGAACGCGTCGACGTCGGGCTCGATCAGGAATTGCGGCGCGATCATCAGCGTGCTCTTGCCGATCTCGCCGGCCGCGGCCTGCGCGCTCAGCGCGGCGCGGAAATAGTCGTCGGCATTGCGCAGCACCCCATGCAGCACCAGCACTGCGCGGGTGACGTCCGGCAGCGGATTGGACCAGTCGGCCGAGAGGTAGACCGGGAACGTCGCGCTGCCGACGGCAATGCGACCGCTCGCGATCTCCTTGACCGGCTTCTTGTCACGCTCGATCTGCGCCTGCGATGCGATCGGCGCGTGAGCCGCCGTCACGGCGAGCAGCGCCAGTGCCGCAAGCCAGGCTCGATGGTGCATGGTTCAAACTCCGTTGGCGCCGCGAGGCGCGAGATCAGGCCAGATCATTGCCGGTTGGAATCCGAATTGCGCGTGAATTTTTGGAAATCTTCCTCGCATATTCGGACTGCATCTTACGCCGCGAGCCGCCCGCGATTGTTGGCGGCAAGGATCGGCCGGATCAGGCGGCCGAACCGCTCGGCCTCCTCGTCGTGCAGATAGCCGGACAGGCAGAAGGAGTGACAGCCGGCGTCGATGAACTGCTGCAGGGTCGCGGCGCATTGTTCGGGATTGCCGACCACGGCGATGCCGGCGCCGGGTCGCACCTTGGTGATCCCGGTCCACAGATGCGGCATCAGCAGGTCGCCATAGTCGCGGGCGAGCTGCTGCACGCGCTGGTTGGCCTCGGACCTGACATAGAGCGTCTTCATCTCCTGCTTCTGCCGCTCGGTGGCGTGGCGCACCAGCTGGTCGGCCGCCTCCCAGGCATCGGCCTCGTTCTCGCGGCAGATCACCTGTAGCCGCATGCCGAAGCCGATCGCGTCGCCGCGGTCATGCGCCTGCGCCATCCGCCTGATCTCGGCGATGTTGTCCGCGATCCGCTCCGGCAGGTCGCCCCAGAACAGATGGACGTCGGAGTGCTTCGCCGACACCTCCCAGGCCTGCCGCGAGCCGCCGCCGAGATAGAATCTTGGAAACGGCTGCTGCAGCGGACGCGGGCGGATATGCGCGCCCGAGATGGTGTGAAACCTGCCCTGGAAGTTCACCGGACCACGCGTGGTCCACAGCGCCTTGAGGATCGAGACCTCCTCGTCCATCAGCGCGTAGCGTTCCTCCTTGGCGTAGCGGACGCCTTCGGCCTCGACCTCGCTCTCGTTCTGGCCGGCGATCAAATTGATGCAGATCCGCCCGCCCGACATCTGGTCGAAGGTCGAGATCATCTTGGCCATCAGCACCGGGTTGATATAGCCGGGCCTTGCCGCGATCAGCGGCTTGATCCGCGCCGAGCGCGCCGCCATGAAGGCGCCGGAGATCCAGGCCTCCCAGCACACCGAGCCGACCGGGATCAGCAGATACTCGAACCCGGCATCCTCGGCCGCCTTGACCACGCGCTCGCAGAGTTCCGCCGACCCCGCGACCTGCGCCTCCATCAGCCCATAGGCCGTGGTGTCGCCATGCGTGGGCAGATACCAGCCGAATTCCAGCGGACGCATGGGCAAACTCCCTCGAAAGACGGCCTTCTCGGAAGACCTGTCATATTGGCTCAGGCAGTTTACAGCCGTTAACGGGCCGGACAACGCCGTTGCCGACCCGGAGCCAATCAGCTAAATGGTGGCCTGCACGCACCCGTAGCTCAGCTGGATAGAGCGTTGCCCTCCGAAGGCAAAGGTCACACGTTCGAATCGTGTCGGGTGCGCCAGTAAATCAAGCCTTTTTTGTACAATCTCTATTTCGACCGATCGACCGGGTAAGCAATAGGTAAGCACGCTGCGACTCTAATCCGCCGGCTTGTCACCCATCAACTATTCGACGCACACCGAGCTGCCGAATTTTTTTTAGAGACCAGCCCCCCTGTTGGGTGAGGTGCGCATACTAGCGAGCAACAAAAGGCCATTTTCCGCCAGCTTCTCGCAATGGCGCTAAGAACGAGTTGATGGGTCCGCCTGTTCGTTGGATGGATACGGCGCGCCGTACGGAAGCGAGAAACGAAGTTCAACTCTATTGGCGTCCTGACCACTAATCCCATGGATGCTAAGTGTTTGGGACTTATTGGGCAGGCCGCCCGAGGCAACCTCGTAGCCCATGACGACCATCACGAGCTGCGATCCAAGTGAAATGGCGTATCTCCTACCCTGCATTCCCGCTGCTGGCATGACGGCTCGCGGCCGATCAGTTGTATCATGGAATTTATTCTCAATAACTACGGCTTCTTCGACGTGCAAATCCAGCTTGCCGCCTCCAACTCTGGTAGCTTCGGCCACCTTTAGGCCCCGCGAGCGCAAACTATTTCTTAGAAGGTCCTGAAGCGCATCTTCGCTGGGGAGATCTTTGCCGACGTACCCCCCATCGAACCATACATCCACAAACGCATACATGCTTTCGAGCACTCTTGTGAGCGTGTCGAGATCCTCTGCAGTCAAGCCGCCGCGCAGATGCTTGCCAATGTCGACCGTAAAACACTTGTTCTTCGTGCAAGGACAAAGCAGCGTGCTGGACCTCACCAACAACGGCCAAATGGCTTTCGCATTCGTCTTGGATGTTTCGGCTGCCAGGAAAGAGGTAGAGACACGCCTGACTATCGATCAAATGCGAAATTTTGATCTCAGCAACCAGCGGATCATATTCGCCGCAGAAGGTTAACGCTGCTTAGCGGTCTCTCAGCGGCCAAACGCCGTCGGCAGATCAAGCGAGAGCGCTCCTGGTCAAAGGACCCAGAAGATGCCATTCAGGACCGGCCTGTCGTTCACCCGAGGAACGCCAAAGGGCTTGTTCGGCAGCATCGGCTTGATGGCGGTCCATTCATGGCGGCGAGTTAGCGCACGATTCGAGCCCCCCAGTTCGGGAGTTTGAATCACGGCAGTCCGGCCGACGCAACGTTCTTGGCCAGCCCTTGGTTGGTCTTACGGACAGGAGCGGACGTCAACCAGCCCTCAATTCTGCTCTTTAGAGTGGCCTGATTGGGCGTATGCTTCTCGGATGGACCTTCGGCTGATCCGGGCACACCTAGCTCAGGCTGAGCGCCACGTCGCGCTGAGCGAAAAGCATATTGCCCGCGAGATCGAAATCATTCACGAGCTAGAACGTGCGGGCCGCTCCACCGACCTCGCCCTAGACATTCTTGCCACGTACCGCCTGCTTCGCGCTTCGCATGTTGAGCACAGGGACGCCCGAGCATTTCGACAAGACCTTCAACACCAATGCCCGCGGCACATATTTCACCGTCCGAAAGGCGTTGCCTTATCTGAATGACGGTGCGTCGATCATCCTCGTGGCGGCGGCCGGGAAGAACAAAGGCCTCCCCGGCCGCAGCGCCTACAGCGCCAGCAAGGCGGCGATCCGGTCATTTGCCCGGACCTGGACCAGCGAACTCAAGGATCGAGGGATCAGGACCAACGTGTTGAGCCCGGGCGCGGTCGACACGCCCATGTTCGACGATCAGTTCCCGTCCGGACAGGGCGCGGCCGAAGCCAGAAAGCAGATCGTCGCGATGACGCCTTTGGCGCGCCTGGCGTATCCCGATGAGATCGCCTGCGCGGCTTTGTTCTTGGCCTCGGACCTCAGCAGCTACGTCGCCGGCATCGACCTTCCCGTCGATGGCGGCCTGACGGCCATCTAGCTAACCTACGATTTTGCGCAGCGTCGATCGTCATTTCCGAGGAGCCTGTGATGACACACGCAGCGAATTATGCAGTCCCGGAGCCGGGGAAATTTCGGCGCGCCCTCGCAGCCGCCTGGGCTTTCCTGCAGGCGATGGAGTCAATCAGCTTCGACTATACGCTCGACCGCGTCGAGCGCGTGGAGCGGGAGGTGGCACGACTGAAGGAGGAGCTGCGCCAAAGCCGAAATCCGGAGGCGGAATGGCAAAGGTCACACGTTCGAATCGTGTCGGGTGCGCCACGTCGTTTTTTCTACGCGCATCGTTGTCCGGCCATGGTGCCGGCCGACCTGCCGGTTTCCGGCAGACCGGCCTCGCCTCAATGATGCGCCGACACGCTCTTCATGCATTGGGACATGAGATCGGCACCGGCAAAGTGGCCGACATCGCCGAGGCTGATCATGCCGACCATGCGTTTGCTCTTGTTGATGACAGGCAGCCTGCGGATCTTCAGCGTTTCCATGTGATGCACCGCCTTCGCCAGGTCATCGTCTTCCCGGCAACAGTGGATGCCTTCGGTCATCACATCGCGCGCTGTGGTGCGCGCAGAGTTGAAGTTCTTGCTGGCAAGACCTTTGCAGACGAGGTCGCGATCGGTCACCATCCCGATCAGACGATCGTCTTGCCCGATCGGAATGCAGCCGATGTCGTGCCCTTGCATCAATTTTGCGATTTCGGTGATCGGGGTATCGGGGCTGACCCAGTCGACACCCTTGTGCATCACTTCCTCGACTTTCATGGAGGACCTCCCTTGCAAGGCAGCAGCCCCCTCAAAACAGAACATAAGTCCTGCTGCAGGACACTGCAATTCAATCGCTAGTTCGGCCGCCGCGCCAGGTCCAGGTTCCGGGCCTTGTCCAGATTGCGGGCCCCGGCCAGCGCCGTCGCGCCGGGCAAGACGGCCGACGCTAGGTCGGCCTCGGTGAAATCGGCGCCGGCGAGATTGGCGCCGGAGAGGTCGGCTCCCGCAAGGTGAGCCTTGCTGAGGTTGCAGTTCGCCAGATTGGCGTTCTGCAACTGCGCGAATTCGAGATCGGCGCGCGCGAGATTGGCGCCGCTCAAATCCGCGTTGCGGAGATCGGCGGATTTGAGCACGCCCCGCATCAGACCCATCGACTGGTTGCGCATATCGGCGCTCAAATCCGCGTCGGCGAGCTTGGCCCCGACCAGGCTGGCACCGGATAGATCGGCGGTGATGCGAGCGCCGCTCAAATCGGCGCCGCCAAGCCTGGCGCGCTGCATCTGCGTGCCGAGCAGCGACGCCTTGACGAAGGACGCCCCCGTCAGATCTGCGTCGATGAGCCAGGCCTGATTCAGCTTGGCCTGATCGAAGCGTGCGGCTTTCAGATTGGTCCGGTTGAGCTTCACAAGATGAAGATTGCCGCCGGAAAAGTCGAGGCCCGAGAGATCGAGGCGCGACAGCCGCTTTCCGTCCAAATCCACGGTGTGTCGGTCTCCTTGAGGCGCGGCCTTGAGGAGCGCGTCGACTTCGGCGCGTGTCATCTCCGACGTCGTCATGTCGGGACTGTCGAGGTCAACGCTGCGCAACATGTCCTGCGACACGGCGGCAATCGGATTAGCGAGCAGCGCCGCCATCGATACAAAAGCAAACGCGAGACGAAACCGCATCGCCGTCTCTCCGCCCTTAAGGTATCGCCTCTCGCATCTTCGCGCCGGCCGCGCCTTGGAGGTGCGCTTCCGGCATCATAGTATGAAACGAGATCACGATCCGGGCAATGCTCGTGGCCGTTTCGGGCGCAGGAATGGGACCTGGCAGCGCGACAACGCGCCGATGCGAAACGGCCGCGCTTCTCAGCCTCGGCTCAGCAATTGCCAGGTCGATGTGGCATGCGCGATCGCCTCGCCGGCGGCGGTGGATGCCTGCGATTGCAGGAAGAAGGTCTTGCGGCCGCGCTTGAGGAAGGTCGCGTGACAGGTCACGCGCCCTTCGCGGACCGCGGCGAGGTACTGCACCTTCATCTCGAGCGTGGTGCCGGGCCCCGCGACGTGGTTGACGAGATGCCCCATCGAGATGTCGAGCGCGGTCGCCAGAACGCCGCCGTGCAAGGTGCCTTGCGGGTTGAACATGGGCTTCTCGACGTCGAAGAAGACGATGCACGCCTCGCCCTGGTAGGCGATCTCAAGGCCGAAGAAGCGCGACAGGAAGAACGAGCCGAATTCCTGCCGCTCGTGTTCGACGGCGCGGCGCATCATCTGCTCGGCGATATCTCTCATGGCGACACTCACTTGATGCTCACTTGATGCTCACTTGGGCGATCGCACGAAGGTCCGTCCAAAGTCTCCGAACGCGCCGTCGCGGGCGAATCTCTCCAGCCGATCGTCGGTCCAGCCGCGCCATTCCGCAAGCACCTCGCGCGTGTGTTCGCCGAGCATCGGCGGCGACGTGGAAGGCGCCGGCGGTTCGTCGCCGAACCGTGTCGGCCGGGCAATGAATCTCACATCTCCCGCGGCGGCATGGCGGACAGTCTGCACCATGCCGCGCTGCGTGAGTTGCGGCGTCTCGCAGACTTCGCCGACCGATTTGATCGCGCCACAGGGAATGCCGGCCGCGCCCAGCGCCTGCAGCCAGTCGGCGCAGCTCCTGCGGGCGAGGATGGGAGCGAGGACCGCGATGAGTTCGTTGCGGCTCGCCGCACGCTGCGGGGCGGTTTCGAAACGCGCATCATCGCGCAGATCCGGCCGGTCGATGACGTCGCAAAAGGCCGCCCAGAACTTGTCGTTCGCGACCCCGACATTGATCCAGCCGTCACGCGCCTCGAACGGTTCGTACGGGCTGATGGTCGGATGGACGTTGCCCCGGCGCCTCGGGCTTTCTCCCGTGGCGAAGTAGATGCCGGCGTTGAAGGTCAGCAGCGACGCCATCGCGTCGAGCATGGAGACGTCGACCCGACCGCCCTCGCCGGTGCGGCTCTTCCGCATCAAGGCGGCAAGCACCGAATGCGACGCATACAAGCCGGTGACGAGATCGGCGATCGAGGTGCCGACCTTGGTCGGCGGCCCCTTGGGATCACCGGTGACGTCCATCACGCCGGATTCACCCTGCAGGATCAGATCGTAGCCCGGACGCAAGGCATCCGCACCGGTGCGGCCGAATCCCGAGATGCTGCACAGGATGATGTCGCCCTTGCGGGCCCGCAGCGCGTCGAAGCCGAGGCCCCATTTGTCGAGCGTGCCCGGGCGGAAGTTCTCCATTACGACATCGGCGGCGGATGCAAGATCGAGCACCGCATCGCGCCCCGCCGGCGACTTCAGATCGATGGCGCAACTGCGCTTGTTGCGGTTCACCGACAGGAAATACGCGCTCTCGCCGCCGATGAAGGGCGGCCCGTAGCGGCGGCTTTCGTCGCCTTGCCTGGGATCCTCGATCTTGACGATGTCGGCGCCGAGATCGCCGAGTTGCATCGTGGCGAATGGACCGGAGACCACCCGGCAGAGGTCGAGGACCCTGATGCCCGACAGCGGCTCGCGATCAGACGATCGCATCGGCGAGGTCCTTCATCGACGGCACCAGGATGTCGGGCTGGTGCGGCGTGATGCCGAACGGGCGGCTGCGCCGGTCGATGAAGGCCGTCCGCATGCCGGCGGACTTGGCGCCGATGCAGTCGAAGGCGTGATTGGCCACGAACAGCACCTGATCGGGCTTCACGCCCATGATCTCGGCCGCCTTGGTGTAGGTCGCGACATGCGGCTTGAACGAATTGGCCTCGGCCACCGAGATCACGCGATCGAACGGCACCTTGTGGTACTGCTTCGCGGTCTCGAGCATGTCCGGATCGCCATTCGAGAGCACGACCAGCTTGTATTTGGCCTGCAGCCGCGCCAGTGCCTCCGGCACCTCCGGAAACGGCACCAGCTTCTCGATCTCGCCGACGAGGTAACGCACCTCGTCCATCGTGTAGTCGATCCTGGCGCGGTCCATCACGTGGGCCACCGCGCGATGCCCGATCTCGCGATAGGGCGTGTGCTCGCGATGCAGCAGCGCATCGATCATCGAGTTCTCGAAATGGGTGCGGCGCCACCAGGTGACGAAGGAATTCGGATCGCCCTTCCAACCCTTCTTCTGAAGGAACGGCGTCGCGATTTTGGTCAGGCCGCCCTGCATGTCGACGACCGTGCCGTACTGGTCGAACATGCAGATCTTCACGTCGCGCTTGATGGTCTCAAAGCTCATTGATGCCTCCTGGGTTCAGCTCGACTGGATACGCCTCGCATCGCCATAGATGAAATGGATTTGTGATCTCTCGATATTCACGATATGAATGACGGCATGAATCTCCGATCCATCGACCTCAACCTGCTCGTCGCGTTGGACGCACTGCTGACCGAGCGGCATGTCACCAAGGCGGCCGACCGCGTCGGCCTCAGTCAACCGGCGATGAGCAACGCGCTCAACCGGCTGCGCGCGATGTTCGAGGACGAGCTGCTGGTGCGGACGACGAGCGGCATGAAGCCGACGCCGCGCGCCACCGAACTGGCGGAGCCGCTGCGCCAGGTGCTGCGTCAGGTCGAGCGGGTGATGGCGAGCGATGCGGGCTTCGATCCGGGCCGGACCGAACGCAGCTTCACGATCAGGATGTCGGACATTCTCGCTTGCCTGCTGCTGCCGCGACTTGCCGCTGCGCGGCCGCCGGAGGCGCGGATCTCCTACAACATCATCCACCTGCCGCCCGCCCTGACGATCGATGCGCTGGAGCGGGACGAGATCGACGTTGCTGTCAGCATGGGGCTCGAACATTCCGCATCGATCCGGTCCGAGACGCTGCTGCGCGACCGCATGGTCTGCCTGATGCGGAGCGGTCACCCGATCAAGCGCGGACGGCTGACTTTCGAACGCTTCATCGCGCAGGACCACATGAAGGTCTCGATGAGCCCGACCGACCTTCGCTTCGTCGACGACGTGCTCGCCGAACGCGGTCACCATAGACGCATCACGCTGAACGTGCCGCATTGGCTGGTCGTACCCCACGTTCTGAAGCAGACCGATCTGCTCGCGGTGATGCCAAGGCATCTTGCCGCCGTGCTGATGGACGACGGCCTGCGGATGGAGGAACTGCCGTTCGAATCCGCGCCGTTCGACTGGATGTTGTACTGGCATCGCAGATACGATCAGAGCCATGCCAACGGCTGGCTGCGCGACCGGATCAAGGCATCGTGCTCCGATCTGCGCTAGGCACCGATGTCCGCCGGCCTCCTCGCCATCGACGCGTGACTTGCTGCCTCGCCGTCCGGGACGGCCGAGGCGTCCTCCAGTGAGCGCCCCTTGGTCTCAAATCCGAATATCAGAAAGACCACGGCCTGGAAGACGAGGATGCCGGCCAGCGTCGTCAGCACGCCGGTCAACCCCTGCCAGGCGAAGATCGCGACCACGACGTACTGGACCAATGCGGTCGAGATCCGCCCCGACGTGGCGCAGATCGCGGTCCCGCGAAGCCGGTAGCGCGTCGGGAAAAGTTCCGGGACGTGCATCGCGAACCCGGTCGCCAGCATGACATAGATCGCGGTGACCAGCAGGAAGCCCACGGTTGCGAGCGGAACACCGTCCGGCATGGTGGGGTAGGCGATGCCGAGCACGGCTGCCGCGATCGACGAGCCGACGATCGAGAGCCGGCGCCCGAGCCGGTCCGCCAGCACGAGCCCGATCAGCGATCCGACCGGACCGCCCAGCGCCATCACGCTGGTGTAGCCCAGCGAGGAGACCACGCTGTGGCCGCCCTTGACCATGAAGGTCGGCAGCCAGCCGATGAACCCGTAGAGGCTGAAGCCGACGACGATGTGCAGCAGGCTGCCGAGCAAGGTGCGCGCAAGATATGGCGGCTGGAACAGGCGCCAGACCGCACCGGGCGATTCCTGCACCGGCGCGCCGGCGACGACGGGAGCCAGCGTTGTGTTGCGCGCGGCCTCCGCTTCGATCGCCGACAGAATCGCCTCCGCCTGGTCGCCGCGCCCGTTGGCGGCGAGCCAGCGCGGCGATTCCGGCATCGACTTGCGCAGGAACCAGACGATCATCGCCAGTATCCCGACGAGGCCGAACATGTAACGCCAGCCGAGCGTCGGGATCACCCACAGGCCGATCATGGACGACGCGAACAGCGAGAAGTTGGTGATCACGGCCAAAAGTCCGATCCAGCGTCCACGCGAGGCGGCCGGCACGAACTCCGTCAAGGTCGCATAGCCGACCACGATCTCGGCGCCGAGCCCGATGCCGATGACGAAGCGCAGGCCGATCAGCACCGTCATGCTGGGCGCGAAGGCCGCCGCGATCGATGCGAGGCCGAAGATCGCGAGATTCATCTGATAGGAGAACCGGCGGCCGAAGCGGTCGCCAAGGATGCCGGAGAACCAGGCGCCGATCGTCATTCCGACAAAGGTCGCGGAGACGAACGCGGCGTTGAGCTCGAGTGTCGACCAGCCTTCCCTGAGCACCGCGCCGAGCACGCCGCCGGCCAGATAGATGTCGAATGCATCGAGAAACATGCCGGCGCCGATCAGGGCCAGGATGCGCCAATGGAATCCGCAGATCGGCAGCCGGTCGAGGCGCGCGCCCGCGTTGATATCGATGTCGGCGGATCGCGCCATTCAAACCTCCCTGCCCGGCCTCGTGCGGGCCGGATGTTCCGATGATCGATTGATGACGTGCAGGGGGGCATCGTCCAATTCAAATCGAAAATTCGACTATTCGGCGCAGTGATGAAGCGGGCGAGAGCGACGCGCTCGCGTCTCGTGCGACTCGCGTGGTCCATATCCGAACTACGAGTCGTCGTGATTTGCGTTCCATCCTGACAACAAGCTGACGCGCATTCGCTGTCGTTAACGCATTCATCGACGCGCGATCGCGAAATCACGGTGTCGGCACAAACATTCACAGCGGGTTCATGTCGCCGCCACTATTCACTCCAACGCTGGGGGAAGAAGATCGGAGTATCTGCCATGCGCCGCATCGCCGGACTGCCTTTCGCCTTAGCTCTCAGCCTCTGCTGTCTCTCTCCACCCGCGCCAGCGCGCGCGCAGCTTGCCATCGGCATCAGCATCAGCGTCGATGCAGCACCGCCGCCCCTGCCTGTCTACGAGCAGCCGCCGATCCCAGGCGACGGCTACATCTGGACTCCCGGCTATTGGGCGTGGAGCGACGATACCGGTTACTACTGGGTTCCCGGCACATGGGTGCTGCCGCCCGCGCCTGAATTGCTATGGACACCCGGCTACTGGGGCTGGAACGATGGCGTCTACGCCTTCCACGCCGGTTATTGGGGAGCGACCGTCGGCTTCTACGGCGGCATCTCTTATGGCTTCGGCTACACCGGCGTCGGCTATGAGGGCGGCTACTGGCGCGGCGGCAACTTCTTCTACAACCGCTCCGTCAACAACATCTCGAATGTCTCAGTCACCAACGTCTACAACAAGACCGTCATCAACAACACGACCAACATCAGCTACAACGGCGGCACCGGCGGCATCACGGCGAGACCAACGCCGCAGCAGCTCGCCGCCGCGAACGAGCACCATGTGGCTGCGACCGCCGAGCAGACCCGGCACGCGGAAGCGGCGATGAAGGATCCGGCGCTGACGCTCGCCAACAACCACGGTCATCCGGCGGTCGCCGCGACCGCACACGCAGCACATTTCAGCGGCGCGGGCGTGATCGCCGCGCACCCGGGCAAGCCGATCGCGGCGCCGCCGCCGCATCATGCGCAATCCGCGACAGGCCATGCTCCGCAGACCGGAAATGCTGTGCCGCCAGGACACGCTCTGCCGAGCGGAAACGCGCTGCCGCCCACACATGCAACGCCGACGGGGCACGCCTTGCCTTCCGGAAACGCACTGCCGCCGGCACAGACAACGACGACAGGACACGCTCTGCCGACCGGAAGCGCGCTACCGCCGGCACACGCGTCGACAACGGGACACGCCTTGCCTGCGGCAAGCGCTTCGCCGGCTGCACATGCACCGCCGACCGGACACGCTCCGCCTGTCGCCGCCCACCATCCCGCTCCGGCGCCGCACGTCGCAGCGCCAGCCGCGCATGCGCCGAGACCGCAGATCGCACAGCACGCGCCGCCTGCGCCACGCCCGGCTGCGCATCCGCCGGCGCCGCGCGTCGCGCAAGCGGCTGTGCATCGTGCTCCGCCGCCGCCCCGGCGTCCGCCGCCACCGCATGTGTCGCGGCCCGCACCGCGGCCGCATCCTGCGCCACGGCCGCAGCATCCCGCTGCGAGGCCGGCGCCACACAGGCACGCGTGATCCAGCCTATCGGCGTGCCCCAACGGCACGCCGATTTTCTATGAGAACCGATCGCGTGCAGGACGGCACGCGATGCAAATCGTCAGTCACGAGATCAGGCCAGCTCGTCGGCCGCATCGGCAATCGCGGCATAAATCTCAACGAGGTCCGCCTCCGTCACGCAGTAGGGCGGCATCAGGTAGATCGTGTTGCCGAGCGGGCGCAGCAGCAGGTTTCGACGCGTGAAGAAGGCCTGAAGTTTCGGACCGATGCCGGCGAGATAGCCTGCATCGCTGGCCTTCAGGTCAAGCGCGGTGATGGTGCCGGTGCGGCGGACGTTCTCGAAGCGGGCGTCGGCGCGGAATGGTGCGATCAGCCGCTCCTGCATCGCTGCGAGAGATGTGGCACGTTCGCCCGCGCCGTGTTGCCACAGCTCGAGGTTCGCCCTTGCCGCGGCGCAGGCGACCGGATTCGCCGTGTAGGAGCTGGAATGGAAGAAGGTTCGCGAACGATCGCTGGAATAGTGCGCATCGTAGATCTCGGCACGGCAGAGCGTCACTGCGAGCGGCAGCGATCCGCCGGTGAGGCCCTTCGAATAGCAGGCGATGTCCGGCGTGACGTCGGCCTGCTCGCACGCGAACAAGGTGCCGGTGCGGCCCCAGCCGGTCATCACCTCATCGGCAATGAACAGCACGTCATGGGCTTCGCAGATGCGCTTCATTTCCTTCAGCACCCAGGGCGGATACATCAGCATCCCGCCCGCGCCCAGGATCAGCGGCTCGACGATGAACGCCGCCGCGGTTTTCTCGTTGCATGCGGCTTCGAGCGCATCGAGTGTCGCCTGCTCGTGGCCGGCCGCGGGAAACGGGATTGATGCCACGTCGAACAGCAGCGGCTCGTACGCCTTGTTGAAGACGCCGCGGGCGCCGACCGACATCGTCCCCACGGTGTCGCCGTGGTAAGAATGCTGCATGACGATGATCCGCGTGCGCGGCACGCCGATATTGTGCCAATAGCCGAGCGCCATCTTCAGACCGACTTCCACGCTGGTCGAACCGGAGTCGGAGAAGAATACATAGTCGAGGCCAGGCGGCGCCAGCTTCACGAGCTGCGCGGCAACCGCTTCCGCCGGATCGTGGGTATGGCCGGCAAAGATGATCTGGTTGAGCTGTTCGGCCTGGTTCTGGATCGCGCGCACGATATGCGGATGGCAATGGCCGTGGGTCACGACCCACCAGGACGCGATCGCATCGATGATGCGGCGGTCATCCGCGGTGTAGAGATAGGCACCCTCCCCGCGCACGATCCTGGTCATCCGGTCGTGCAGCGCGTGCTGGGTGAAGGGGTGCCAGATCGGCGATCTCTGAGCTGATATCATAGATTGAAATCGTCGCGCTGGAACGAGGCGTTGAAAGCCGCCCGCAGCGTGTCTGCCGTGAGCGGAGACAGCCATGGCAACCGGCCGAGCCGGCGCACTTGCCCGAACGCGCAGATGGCGCGCTCGCTCTCGGGATTGCTCTCACCGATGAAGGCGATTCCGAGGATGTCGATCCGACGCCTGCGCAGCGCTTCGACCGACAGCAGCGAGTGATTGATGGTGCCAAGTGCGGTGCGGGCGCACAGCACGACCGGCAGCCGCCATCGCTCGAACATGTCCATATAGAGCGTGTCGTCATTGAGCGGCACCATCAGCCCGCCTGCGCCCTCGATCACCAGCGGCCGTCCCCGCGTGTCGGGCACGTCGAGCGCGGCAGGATCGATGCGCACGCCGTCGATCGCGGCGGATTGATGCGGCGACGCCGGCGTCCGAAGCCGATAGCGCTCCGGCACGATGCGATCGGCTGCAAGGCCCGCAAGCCGCGCCACGAGTTGTGCGTCGGTCTCTTCCTCAAGGCCGGACTGGACCGGCTTCCAATAGCTCGCGCCCAAGAAACCGGCGAGGCCCGCGGAGAAGATCGTCTTTCCGATCCCGGTATCGGTGCCGGTCACCACGATGCGGCTGATCATTGCGCCCAGCCCTGCGTCTCCGCGACGAGCGCATCGAGCAGCGCGCGCACGTCGTCCTCGTCGACATTAAGGGTCAGCGCAATGCGCAGCCGCGCGGTGCCCGCCGGCACGGTCGGCGGCCGGATGCCCCTGATGTCGAAGCCGCGCGCTTGCAGCGCCGAGGCAAGCCGCATCGCGCGCGCATTGTCGCCGACGATATAGGGCACGATCTGCGAACGCGACGGACTGCGCCAGCCACGCCGATCGAGCTCGCGATGCGTGAACGCGACCAGTTCTGCGAGCCGTTGCTGACGCTCGGGCTCCTCTCGCAGGATCAGCAGCGCCTCGCGCACGGCGACGGCCACAAGCGGCGATGGCGCGGTGGCGAAGATGAACGGGCGGCAGCGGTTGACCATGAAGTCGCGCAGCACCGTAGAGGCCGTGACCAGCGCACCGGCGGCGCCCAGCGCCTTGCCGCAAGTATGCACGATCACGAGATTCTCGCGTCCCTCATAGCGCGCGGTCAGCCCGCGGCCCTGTTCGCCGTAGACGCCGGTGCCGTGCGCTTCGTCCACCATCAGGAATGCGTCGTGCCGTTCGGCGATCGCAACGAGCTCGTCGAGCGGCGCGACATCACCGTCCATGCTGTAGACGCTTTCGACCACGATCCAGACCCGGCCCGTTCCACCCTCGACGCGCCAGCCGCGAATGGTGTCCTCAACCGACTGCGGATCATTGTGCGCGCTGAACCGGAACGCGGCCCGGCCGGCCCGTGCACCTTCGTGAATGCTGGCGTGCACCAGCGAATCGAGGACGAGCAGGTCGCCGCGCTGCGGCAGCGTCGTCAGCACAGCGAAGTTGGCAACATAGCCGCCGCCGAAGAACAGCGCGGTCTCGGCGCGAAAGAAAGCTGCGGCCTCGGCCTCCAGCCGTTCGTGCTCCGCGCAATTGCCGCGCAGCAGCCGCGAGCCGCCAGCGCCGATCGGCGTGCCGGCCTCGAGCGCGGCCAGGACGGCCTGCTTCAGGCGCGGCGCGCTCGCCAGTGCCAGATAGTCGTTCGATACGAAATCGATGCCCGCACGCGGCTTGAGACCGCGCAGCCGATCGTCCTTGCTCAGGGCGTGCAAGGCCGCGGCGTAATCAGCGGCCTTCGCCGCCTGGATTGCGCTCATGCTTCACTCTCAGGATGATGGTTGGTCGCGCGGCGAGTGTCGCCGCGCGCGCCGGATGATTGCGTCAGGCCAGCCGCGACGTGATGCCGAGCCGGTCCAGCAGATCGGCGTCGCGGTCGCGCTGCGGGTTCTTGGTGGTCAGCAGCACATCGCCGATGAAGATCGAGTTGGCGCCGGCGAGGAAGCACATCGCCTGCAGTTCATCGGTCATGTATTGCCGCCCGGCCGACAGCCGCACCACGCTCTTCGGCATCATGATCCGCGCGGTCGCGACCAGCCGCACCAGCGCGATCGGATCGGGCCGCTCGGCGGTGTCGTTGACCGGCACGCCCTTGACCTCGTTCCACAGATTGATCGGCACGCTTTCCGGATGGCTCGGGAGATTGGCAAGCAGCATCAGCATGCCGAGCCGGTCCTCGACCTGCTCGCCCATGCCGATGATGCCGCCGCAGCAGACCTTGATGCCGGCGTCGCGCACATGCGCGAGCGTATCGATGCGGTCCTGCAAGGTGCGGGTGGTGATGATCTTGTCGTAATACTCCGGCGAGGTATCGACGTTGTGATTGTAGAAATCGAGCCCAGCGTCGGAGAGCCGTTCGGCCTGCTTTGGCGTCAACATGCCGAGCGTGACGCAGGTCTCCATGCCCAGCCCCTTCACCGCGCTGACCATGTCGCAGACCTGATCGAGATCGCGGTCCTTGGGAGTACGCCAGGCCGCGGCCATGCAGAAGCGGGTGGCACCGGCGTCCTTGGCGCGCTGCGCGACGGCGACGACCTCGTCCCGCGGCATCAGGCGGGTCGCCTTCAGTCCGGTGTCGTAATGCGCACTCTGGGAGCAGTAGCCGCAGTCCTCCGGACAGCCGCCGGTCTTGATGCTGAGCAGGCTCGCGGTTTCGACGTGGTTCGGATTGAAGTTGGCGCGATGGATGCCCTGCGCTTGGAACATCAGGTCCGCGAACGGCAGGTTGTAGAGCGCCTCGGCTTCGGCACGCTCCCAGTGCTTGCGGAGCGGTGCGCTTCTGCTTCTGTCGGTCCGTTCGATCTCAACCACATCAACCATCGGGCTTGCCTTCTCGTTTGCGATGGATCATAGATAATTGGATATATTATCTATGATCATGGGTTTGAAACGATGCTAGCCGAGGCCGAGCGAGGGCGCACCCATTTTTATGATAGATAATCTATGACTGACGTCGGCGAGAATTCGACGACCGCGGGACGCATTGCCGAGGCGATCGGCGAACGCATCATCAGCGGCGCCTTGCCGCCGGATGCCCCGCTCCGGCAGGACCATGTCGCGCGGGAATTCCATTCGAGCCACGTCCCGGTGCGCGAGGCCTTCAGGCAATTGGAGGCGCAGCATCTCGTCGTTGCGGTGCCCCGGCGCGGGGTGCGGGTGGCGCCGCTCGATACCAAGTCAGTGAAGGAGATCGCCGAGATGCGCGCCGCGCTCGAGGTGGTCGCGTTGCGCAATGCCGCGCCGAGGTACACATCCGCCCATCTGGCACGGATCGAGGTCGCGCTGATCGAAGGCGACAATGCCGAGACGGTTGAGGAATTCGAACTGGCCAACCGCGCCTTTCATCACGCGCTGGTGGCGCCCTGCGCGATGCCGCGTCTGCTCGCCAGCCTCGACGGATTGCAGCTCGCAAATTCACGACTGGTGTTCGCTATGGCGCGCAACGCCGGCTGGCGGCCGCGGCCGAGCCAGGATCATCGCGTGATCCTGCAGGCGCTGCGCGCGCGCAACATGGAACAGGCCTGCAGCCTGCTCGCACGGCATATTCAGACCATCGAGCGGCTTGCCCTGCCGGCGGCGTGATCGGAGCAACGATCCGCTCCACGTTAGTTTTTCTCGCACCATGGGCGAGTTCTTGAAGATTGTCCGGCTCGCAACCGGGAGATACGTTCACTCCGAACAGGAGACACACGGGCAGCATGGTGGACGACATGAAGATGCGAGCCGGCCAGTGCCATTGTGGCGCGGTGCGTTTCGAGGTGACGCTCAGCGACGACCTCAATTCGATTCGCCGCTGCACCTGCTCCTATTGCCGAATGCGCGGCGCCGTCGTCGCCATGGCAGAAATGGGCGGGATCAAGTTCCTGCAAGGCGAGGACGTGTTGACGAGCTACCGCTTCCATACCGGATCGGCGCAGCACTTCTTCTGCTCTCGCTGCGGAATATACACTCATCATCAACGGCGATCCGACCAGAGTCTCTATGCCGTCAACGTGGCTTGCCTCGACGGGGTAAGCCCGTTCGATTTCCCGGAAGTACCCGTGATGGACGGCGTCAATCATACCAACGACACCGGCAAGCCGACGCGTCGCGCTGGCACGCTGCGCTTCATCGCGGCCGACTAGTCTAACGATCGCCGTCCGCAACGACCGCGCCCCGCGAGTGCGACAAGAACCAGTAGAGCTAGGCGATCGCGACGATCTCCAGCTCCTGGGCGCCCGATCCGACGACGTCGCCCACGGCCTTGCCCATCAGCGACCGCGCCACCGGCGAGACGAACGAGATCGAGCCGGCCTTTGGATCGGCCTCGTCCTCGCCGACGATGCGATAGGTCTGCACGCGGCCATCGGCGCGGCTGAAGGTCACGGTGCTGCCGAACGCAACGCTTTCGGTCGAGGCGGGGTCGGGGACGACCTGCGCGGTGCGGAGCCGTTCGGTGAGATAGCGCGTGTCGCGCAACGGCACCGCCGACTGGCGTCGCCGTTCGTTGACGTCGTCGAGCTGCTGCGCAGCCTCGTAGGCCTCACGCGCCTCCTGGAGCTGGCGCTCCAGCGCCTTGCGGCCGGCCTCGGTCACCAAATTGGGATGCGGCGAAATGGGGCGATCCGGCAACAGCGTTTCGGACGCAGTCTCGGCACTTTCTTCCTTGGTGAAGGCAACGCTCAATCCAGAACTCCATCGATCGGGGCGGGAAGTATAGCCCCGCCTCACCCGCACGGCCAATGCGCGATGGGATTAGGCTGATCGTCGCCGCACATTCGCCCGTTGCGCACGCGGGATCTTTCCGGATCACGCTAATGCGAGGCAGGATGTTCCGCCTTGCTGCGACGGCCGAAACGGCTTTTTGCACCCTCGCGCCAGCCTTGGAAGGTGACGAACAGCATCGGCACCAGGAAGATGCCGATCGAGCTGGCGGCAAGCATGCCGCCGAACACCGCGGTGCCGACCGCACGGCGGCTGATTTCCGCGGCGCCGGTCGCAACCACCAGCGGCACCAGGCCGAGAATGAACGCGATCGAGGTCATCATGACCGCGCGGAACCGCATCTGCGCGCCCATCGTCGCGGCCTCCGCGATCGGCCTGCCGGCCTCGCGCTGCTCCTTGGCGAATTCGACGATCAGGATGCCGTTCTTGGCGGCGAGCGCGATCAGCACCACGAGGCCGATCTGGCCGTAGAGATCGAGGTTGAGGCCCGCAAGCTTGATCGCAAGATAAGACCCGAACACGCCGACCGTGACCGACAGCAGCACCGGAATCGGAATCGTCCAGCTCTCATACAGCGCCACCAGGAACAGATAGGCAAACAGCACCGCGAGCGCGAGGATGATGCCGGTCTGGCCGGAAGCCGCCTGCTCCTGATAGGCCGTGCCGGTCCATTCATAGGAATAGCCCGAAGGCAGCGTCGTCTTGGACAGGTCGGCCATCGTCGCGATCGCGGTGCCCGAGGACACGCCCGCGGCCGGGCTGCCGTTCACCGTGACCGAGCGATAATTGTTGTAGCGCGTGATCACCTGCGGGCCGGTGACGATGCGCAAGCTTGCGATCGAGCGGATCGGCACCATCTCGCCGCCGGTGTTGCGCACATAGATCTGCCAGATGTCGGGAATGTCGCGCCGGTCGGCCGCATCGCCCTGCACGTTGACCTGCCAGGTGCGGCCGAACAGGTTGAAATTGTTGACGTAGATGCCGCCGAGCGTGGCCTGCAGCGCGGTGAACACGTCGGCCATGTTGAGGCCGAGCGCCTGCGCCTTGGCGCGGTCGATATCGAGATAGACCGACGGGTTGGTCGCGGTGAAGGTCGAGAACACCCGGGCCAGATTTGGATTGCGGTTTGCAGCGCCGATCAACCCGCCCATCACGCTGCTGAGCGAAGCCGGATCCTGCCCTTCCAGCGCCTCGAGCTGATATTCGAAGCCGCCGGAGGTCGAGAGCCCGATGATCGGCGGCAGGTTGAACGGCAGCACCGAGGCCTGACGGATCTGCGATCCGCCGACGAAGGTCTGCCCGATCGCGGCCTGCACCGATTCGGTGACGGCCCTGCGGTCCGCGAACGCCTTCATGCGCGCCACCATGAAGGCGGAGTTCGGCTCGCTGGCGCCGTCGAGCAGCGAGAAGCCGATGATCGACAGCACGTGGTCGACCGCGGGATTCTTCTTCAACAGCGCCTCGACCTGCTTGGTGACCTCGCTGGTGCGTGCCACTGACGCACCGTCAGGCAGCTGCACGGCGATGAAGAAGGCGCCCTGGTCTTCCTCGGGCAGGAAGCCGGTCGGCGTGATCTTCGACACCGCGAACACCGCGCCGGCAAACACCAGCACCGCGACCAATGACAACACCGCCACCCGGACCAGCCGCTGCACCACGCTGGCATAGCGGTCGCGGACCCAGTCGATGCCGCCGAGCACCCGCCCCATGATACCGCGGCGCGGCCCGCCGTGACGCAGGAACACCGCGCACAACGCCGGCGACAATGTCAGCGCATTCAGCGCCGAGATCACCATCGCGGCGCTGATCGTCACCGCGAACTGGCGGAATAGCGTACCTGAGATACCGGGAATGAACGCTATCGGCACGAACACCGACAGCAGCACCAGCGAGATCGCGATGATCGGCGCCGTGATCTGCGCCATCGCCTTCTTGGTGGCGTCGGCCGGCGACAGCTCGGGCTCCTCCTCCATGACGCGTTCGACGTTCTCGACCACGACGATGGCGTCGTCGACCACGATGCCGATCGCCAACACCATCGCCAGCAGCGAGACGGTGTTGGCGGAATAGCCGAGCGCCAGCAGCACCGCGAAGGCGCCGATCAGGCTGACAGGAACCGCGACCGCCGGAATCACCGTGGCGCGCAGATTACCGAGGAACAGGAACACCACGATCACGACGAGCACGAAGGCCTCGCCGAGCGTCTTCATCACTTCCTTGATGGTATCGGAGACGAAGGTCGTGGAGTCGTACTGCACGAGGTAGGTCAGCCCGGGCGGGAACCGCTCCGACAGCTTGGCAAGCGTGGCCTGCACGGCCTTGGCCGTGGTCACGGCGTTGGCGCCGGGCGCAAGATAGATGCCCATCGGCACGCCGGGATTGCCGTCGATCCGCGACTCCGAGTCCGAGTTCTGCGCGCCGATCTCGACGGTTGCGACGTCCCTGATCCGCAGCACCGAGCCGTCGGGATTGGCCCGCAGCACGATGTCGCCGAACTGCTTGGACGTCGTCAGGCGGCCCTGGGTCTGCACGTTGAACTGGAATTGCTGGTCGTTGCTGATCGGACGCGCGCCGATGCGGCCGACCGGCGCCTGCACGCTCTGGGCGCGGATCGCGGCGATCACGTCCGACGGCGCCAGATTGAGGCTGGTCAGGCGCTGGGTGTCGAACCAAATCCGCATCGAATAGTTCAGCTTGGCGAACAGCGAGGCCTGGCCGACGCCTGGCGTGCGCGAGATCGCGTCCAGCACGTTGATGATGGCGTAGTTGGTGATGAACAGCGGATCCTGCTCGCCGCTCTTGCTGTAGAGCACGATGAACTGCAGCACGGCCGAGGATTTCTTCTGCACGGTCAGGCCCTGCGCCTGCACCTCGGTCGGCAATTGCGCCAGCGCGCTCTGCACGCGGTTGTTGACGTTGACGGTGTTGATGTCGGGGTCGGTGCCGAGCGCGAACGAGACCGTCAGCGTATAGCTGCCGTCATTGCCGCTGGTCGACTTCATGTAGAGCATCTTGTCGACGCCGACGACCTGCGCTTCAAGCGGTTGGGCGACGCTTGATTCGACGACTTCGGCCGATGCACCGGGGAACACGGCCGAGACCGTGACCTGCGGCGGCACGATGTCCGGAAACTGGGCGACCGGGATTTGCATCAGCGCCAGCGCGCCCGCGATCGTGATCACGAACGCGATGACGATCGCAAGCCGCGGACGATCGACGAAGACGGCGGAAATCATGGGTTACTGCCCGTCGATTTCGGCGCGCTGCCGGTGCCGCCGTCCGCCGAAACCTTCATGCTGGACTGGATCTGCGCGCTGGCGGGCCCCGGCGCGACCACCTCGCCCGGCCTGACCTTCTGCAAGCCCTCGACGATCACCTTGTCGCCAAGCGCGATGCCGCTTGTCACCGCGGCGATCGTCGATGTCGATTGCCCAAGCTGGATCCGCTTCTGCTCGGCCTTGTTGTCCGCGCCGACGACGTAGACATACTCGCCCTGCTGGTCCGACAGTACCGCCGAGCGCGGGATCGCCACCACCTCGACCGGCTGCACGCCTTCCAGCAGGACGGTCACGAACTCATTGTCGGTGAGCTCGCGGAGCGTGCCGCCGGTTGCGGCCGAGGTGTAAGTCGACGGATTTGGGATGGTGCCGCGCAAGGAGATGGTGTCGGTGTTCTGCGCGATCGTGTTGTTGACGAAATTCAATTCACCGGTCTGCTCGTAGAGCCGGCCGTCCGGCAGACGCAGGCGGATCACGACGGCCTTGAAGCCGCCGCGCGTCGCATAGCGGTCGCGCAGATCGAGCGACTCGCGCACCGGCACGGGGAACGTGACGTACATCGGATCCTGGCTGACGATGGTCGTCAGGGTTCCCGAGCTCGGCGTCACGACGTTGCCTTCCGTGACCGCGGTGCGCCCAATCCTGCCGTCGATCGGCGAGTGGATCTCGGTGTAGTCGAGATTGATCTGGGACAGGTCGACCTGCGCCTGCGCGGCCTGCACCTGTGCCTCGAGGCTCTGCTGGTTGGCGACGGCGGCATCGACGTTCGATTGCTGGCCGGCCGGTCCGCCCATCAGGGCCTTGGCGCGATCGGTGGTCAGCTTGGCGTTGACCAGCGTCGCCTGCAACTGGGCGACCTGCGCCTTCTTCGAGGCAAGGTCGGCCTCGAACGGACCGCGCTCGAGTTGATACAAGAGGTCGCCGGCCTTGACCTCGGCGCCCTCGACGAAGTTCCGCTTCTCGAGAAACGCCGTGACGCGCGCCACCACGTTGACGCGGTTGGGGGCCTCGATGCGCCCCAGAAACTCATTGGTCTCGGTGACCGGCCGCTTCACCGCCTCGAACACGCCCACCGCAGGAGGTCCGGGCGGCCCCGCCTGAGCATGGGCCGCCGACATCCCGATCACCGCCAATCCCGCCGATACCAGAAGCCCTGCCAATCCACCGCGCATTCGTTCCGTACCACTCATGCTGTCCAACCCTTCGGCTACCAACAAGCTCCACGAGATGGATATGACGTCGAGTTCCCTCAGACCGGTGAAGGCGAGGATAGGCAAGGCGCATCACAAGAGATCATAACGCGCTAAATCCGCATCCGACAATCCCGTGACCGAATTGGCCGCTCGACACCAGCCCGTGACGACCGCGCTTGAGTTACGGCTCCCTCTGGAGGCTGCCGCCATCAAAGCCTCACAACGACCATGCCGAGATACCGCCCGTTGATCGTATCGGACAAGGCGCATGTGGCGCGCTCAAGCCCGTCGATCATGACATGCGGAAGACGGATGTCGCCGGTCCGCGACCAAGCCGCAAGGCGGGCGAACCATTCCTCACGCGCCTGCGGATGATCGTCGGCGCTGAAGCCGCGGATGGTGATCTTCCTCAAAAGTATCTGAGTCGAATCCAGCACGACGGGCGCGGTGCGGCCTGTTCCTGCCACCGCGAGCTGACCCGACAGCGTCCCGACGATGACGAAGCGGGCGCCTTCGCGGGCTACGCCAATCGCAGCCTGCAGCTGCTCGCCCCCGACATTGTCGAGAAAGATATCGACCCCGTCGGGGGCCGCCTCGTTCAGCCGGTCGACGAAAGGCTCGTCTCCGTCGCGGACCACCACCGCGTCGTAGCCGAGTTCAGTGATCAGGCGATCCGCTTTCGCGCGCGAGCTGGTGCTGCCGATCACGCGGCCCGCCCCCAGCAAGCGAGCAATCTGCCCGGCCATCGAACCGATCGCGCCGGCGGCGCTCGATATGAAGACCGTCTCGCCGTTTGCGATCCGCACGCCGCGGGTCAGTGCCGCATAGGCGGTCGCACCATGCCCGAGATAGCCGAGGTAACCTAGCGGCTCCGGCAACGGCGCGTCCAGCCGGACGCATCGCGCGACAGGTACAATGGCGTAATCACGCCAACCGAACATGTGCTGCACGATATCGCCCGGCAACAGACTCCCGCCGGCGGGCGCCGTCATCACTTCTCCGATCGTCTCGCCGAAGAGACCGTCGCCAGGCCGCAGCGCGGGAAACGGCACGCCCGGTATGTCCTCCGCTCCCTCGCTCACCATTTGGCGGAGTGATGCCGAGACGACGAAGGCGCGGTTGCGCACCAGCACCTCGCCTGCGCCGGGAGTTGGCACGGGAGTCTCGGTAATTTCGAAATGTTGCGGTCCGGGCAGGCCCTGCGGCCTGATCTTCAACCTGACCTCGCGGCCGATCTCGATCGCTGCCATGTGCAATCCTTTGACTTGGCCCGTCGATGGGGCGAAATGTGAGCACTTGGCTCACATTACTGGCGGAGAGGTCCAGGTGGCTACTCGCATTCCGGCAGCGACGAGCAAGATGCGGAAAGTGCCGCGTCAGGCCCGTTCGCGTGCTACCATCGAGGCCATCCTCGACGCCGCCGCTCACATTCTCGGCGAGCGCGGCTGGTCCGCGACGACGACCAATGCGGTGGCGGAGAGGGCCGGCGTCAGCATCGGATCGCTCTACCAATACTTCCCCAACAAGCTTGCGCTGGTCGAGGCAACCAGGCGTCGGCACTTCGATGAATTGCTGGCGGTGCTATGCACCGCGACCGACGACACAAGATCGCGAGCGTGCCGCATCGTCGCATTCGTCGACGGCATGATCGACGTGCATCGCCGCTTTCCCGCGGCCCATCGGGTTCTGCTCGAGGAAGCGCCGCGTGATGCAGCCGGCGCGGCCACGCATCGCCGGTTCGAGACGGAATATCGCAAGGGCTGCGAGGCGCTGTTCACCGCGAACATGCGGGGCAACGCCACCGATACCCGGATCGCCGCGCGGGTGCTTGCCGCAGCAGTCGCCGGCGTCGTGCACGAGGCCGCGCGGCTGGATATTCTGGCATCGCCTGCCCTGCGGCAAGAGCTGATCGCATTGGTCGGAGCCTGCCTCTCGAAGCGGCGCGCTGTCGCAGGCAAATGATCGGGGATCCTCGCAACGCGCGGAGCCGACCGAGCCGAGCTTGGCCACAGCGACGATTGTCCTCACAACGCGATGGCGTTCTTCAAGCGAGACGTCTCTTGATACGCCGGCGACGCCAGATGGCCGTACAGCCATGGCCTTGCGCGCTTGCCGCTGACCTCATGCACGCCGTCGAACACGTCCATCTCGATCAGATCCGGATGGGCCGATGACGCATAGACGGATCGCATCTCCGCGAACTTCTCGTCCCGCCCGAGCTCGACCGCGTTTGCAGCATCGCGGCTGCCGATCTCGACGAACAGCGGACACGGAGAGAGCAGATACGCGAGCTCCGCGCCGGTATACCTGGCGCGGCTGTTGGCGAAATGAATGTAGGTTGCGAGCTCGATGCCGAGGTTCTTGCTGACGACGGACGACGTCAGAAGCTTCCTCTCGTCGCGCATATATCCGGAGATGACGGTCGGCCGCATTTGTCCGGTGGCGGCTTCCAGATGCAGCGCCAGAAGCGCACCCCAGGACGCCCCGTAGACGCCGACATTCAGACCTGACACACCGGTCAGCTTGCGGCAGACGATCTCTCCGGCGTCGATCGAGGCGCACGACACGTTGTGCGCGGAGACGCTATGGGATGCCAGCATCGCGGCGATGTTGTTCTGGCTTTCCTGGTTTCCGATCTGGACGATGTAGGGACACCAGACCACATAGCCGTCCTGGCAAAGCTGTTTGCCGAGCGCGTTCATGTAGTCCTTGTCGGCGTCATCGAAGCACCGCTCCGGCGTGCTCGCCATACCGTGGCCGAGCAGGATCAATCCCTTGAGCGGGCCGTCGGGAATCCCGAGACATCCGCGCACCGGCACGCCGCATTCCAGATCGAACTCGACCTTCACGACCGAGAATCCATCCGCCGTGCCGCGCCAGAGAATCCGGATCTCGTCGTGCGATGGCCTATACAGCCGCCGCTCCCGGAACAGCGACCGCATTTCCCTTCGGATGCCCTGGCCGGTGGCGACTGCGCGCAGCTTTCCTCTCGCCGCGATATCGAAGAACGACCGGCAGAACGTGTCGTAGCCAAGCGCCGGCAGATCGACATTCGCGCACGATCCCTGGCAGTGACTGAGTGCCAGCGTGTTGCCGGTGACCGATGAGGGTCCGACCAGCGTCATCAACAATCCGGAAAGCGCCCTGCGGCTGATCATCGGCCCTCCCTGAGCCGGCGATGGCTCGACCACATGTCGCCGCCCAGCAGGCGCGACAAGTCGCGCGGATACAAATTAAAGGATGTTCATGGTCGAAGGTTCGCGCGCGGCGTTGCAAGCGTGTGACGCTCGCAGGCCTAGCGCCGCGACAATTCAAGCCGAATACGTTTCGAGACGCTTCGGAAGTATTTCCGACTGTCACACGGGTTCAATTTCGCCACACGCGGCGACGACCGTCGGGTCAGATCTTGGACTTGACCTCGGTAACCTTGGCATCGGCGGCCTTCGGCGCTTCGCCAAAATCGAGCTTCTTCTGGAAGCCGATCTGCACGTTCACCGCCCACGGCTGGACCTCGTCAGGCCGGCGGACCTGCCGGACAGAGGCGCCGGCCGTGCCGATATATCCGTCGCCGAAATCGTGCGCGAAATCGAGGCCGGTGAGGAACGTCGTGCTCCATAGATCGGTGTTGAGATAATCGTCACGGCGATAGCGCGCCAGCAGGCTGACGGCGTTCTTGTCGTCGAACTTGTAGCTGACCGAGGCCTCGTTCGACTGCCCGACATCGAGCGAGGCGAACGAGAGCGTGGTGTCCGAGACCGTTCGCGACGACCCGACGCCGAAGGTCCATGAACCGGCCTGGTACTTGGCCTTGGCGGTGTAGAGCAGCTGCTTGACGTCGTCGAAATCGGTCGTGTCGTAGCTCGCGAAGTATGGCGATACGGAGCCTTCGACGTCGACGCCGCTGCTCTTCACCGTGAAGAACACGTTCGGCTGCACGATATTGTGGCTGCGATCGAGGCCGAAAATGTCGGTCGCAAGATAAGCCACGCGCGACAGCACGAGCGACGTGCCGATCTCGCCGGTCCCGAACTTGTAGGCGAAGCCGGGCATGAAGGTGCGCGTCACGAAGTTCTCGTCCTGGGGCAGGAAATCACCCAGCGTGAAGATGTTTCGCTCGTTGAGCGCGTTGATGCCGGTGTCGACATTGGCGAATATTCGAAAATCGGTGGTGTCGTATTCGACGCGGTTGCGCAGCTGCACGCCGTGCGAGCGGCGCGCCCAATTGTCGTCGACCGTCGTCGTCAGCGTGGTACGCAACGCCAGCTTCGGTGCAAGCTCGATCGCCCCGCTGGCTGCGATGATGGCCGTGGTGCTGGGGGCGGCGACGCCGGGATCGTATTGCGTGTCGGTAAACTTGACGCTGAGTCCGATGATGCCGTCCTGAAGCGAGCCGCGCAGATAATCGTAGTTGATCGTCTGCGTCGCGAACGCGCTGCCACGCGCGCCCAGCGTGTCGGTCGGATTGGCATCGTAGCCCGTGCGCAGGCCGATCGAGCCTGCATTCACGGTTACCGTCCCCGCCGGAACGGTCTGTGCAAGTGCCGCAGAGACGCCGAGCTGCGAAGCAACAACAACCGCCGCCAACGACGCACGCCGAATCATGGACGCGACCCTCCGCTCACAGCGTCGGAAATCATGGTTAATCCGCCGTTAAATGTGCAATTTAAGGTTGATTTCGGTGTCCCGTCTGAAGCGCTTCGCGACCGATTTTGATGGCATCATCAGCATAGATGAAGGCATCAGGAATTTCGATAACATGGTTAACGCTAAGTATTAGAGTAAAGAACCACTTCAAGTTGTATGCGAATCCGGAACGTGAATAGTGGCGGCGACCAAGCAAACGGCTTGGCTTGATAACAACGGAGGAAGTCATGAAGCAGTATATCGTCGCCGTCGCTCTTGCCTCGCTCGTCGCCTCGCCGGCCTTCGCCGGCGGCCCCCGCGGTGGTGGCGGTGGCCTGATCGGTTCGGTGATCGCCCCGATCACGACCGCGGTCTCCGCGCTCAATGTCAACGCGCTCAACAACGTCAACGTGCTCGGCGGCGGCGTGAACGTCCTGAACGGCAACAAGACCAACGTTTCGGCCATCCTGCCGATCAGCCTCAAGAACACCAACATTCTGTCCGGGATCCTTGGCGGCGGCCACTCGCACGGCTGCGGCTGTAACTAAGTGCTGATGTCGGGAGGCACCGAGGTGTCCTCCCGACAGCTTCGGGCGAGAGCTTCCTGCAAGCCACGCCACTCGACCAATTCACCCCGTCCAACCATCCAGGCAACCTCCTCCTCAAGACTCCGGATCGCGTCACGGCGGTTGTCGGACGCAGAGGTTCCGGTCATCATTCGGCAGGCTGATTGCCTTGCGAGACCGGGTTGCCAGTCCTGCCTTTGCCGAATTCCTGCGCGAGCAACTCGCGCCGCTCGGCCGAATCACGATGCGGCGCATGTTCGGCAAGACCGGCGTATTCTGCGACGGCGTGATGCTCGGGATGGTCACCGACAACACATTCTACGTGCGGGTCGACGATCAGAACCGCGAGACGTTCAGGGAGGCGGCGGCGAGCCCGCCGCTCAACTACGCCAAGCAGGGCGTGACCATCGATCTCGCATTCTGGCGGGTGCCGGAACGGCTGTTCGATGAGCCCGACGAACTCGTCGTCTGGGCGCAGGTTGCGCTGGCCGCCGCGCGCCGGGTCGCAGCCAAACGAGCCGGGCCCGCCGCGCCCGCGCGAAAATCCCGAACAAGCCCGCCGAAACGCCGCAATTCCTCGTGACGCGCGCTGGCGCGCACCGGGAAAGCCCGGACTCGTGGCTCGGGCTGAATTGCTCTACGCAATAATTTCGCGATCGATGGGTTAATCTTTTGGGCAGCAATATTTTCCTGGAATGACCGATGGCGAACGACCTGCACGAGCACCTGATTGACCTGGCCTATGAGGCCGCTGTCGTCCCCGAGTTGTGGCCGAACGTGCTGCATCAGGTCGGCGGGATCGCGCGAGCGCGCGGTATCGTGCTGCTGACGGCAGCCCCGCACGACGTCCGCTGGGTCGCATCCCCCGACATGCACGACGACACGGTGGCCTATGTCGAGGGCGGCTGGCACGAGCGCAACGGGCGGTTGCCGCGCCTGCTCGCGGCCAATCATGCCGGCTTCCTGCGCGACATCGACGTGTTCGACACACCCGAGGAGGTGCAGCAGGATTTCCAGATCCGCGAGTTCTTCCGTCCGCGCGGGCTCGGATGGGGCGCCGGTACTGCGATTCCGGTGCCGAGCGGCGACGTGCTGATCTACAGCGTCGAGCGCGAATACCGGCACGGACCGATCGAGCGGGAAGCGATCGAGCAGCTCGACGCGCTGCGCCCGCATCTGGCGCGGGCGGCGCTGCTGTCGGCACGGCTCGGGATGGAGCGCGCCAGGGCGGCAGCCGAGTCGCTGGCGATGCTCGGACTGCCCGCGGCAGTGCTGCGGCGCGGCGGCCGTCTGATGGCGGCCAACCCGCTGTTCGACCGCCTGGTGCCCGATGTGATGCAGGATCGCTCCGATCGCCTGACGCTGGCGGCAACCGCCGCCGACGCGCTGTTCGCGCAGGCGCTGGCCGCGCTCGATCAGGGTCTCATCAGCGCCGAGGTCCGCTCGGTCCCGATCGCTGCGCAGGACGATCGCCCGCCGCTGATCGTGCATCTGGTCCCGATCCAGGGCGCGGCGCGTGACCTGTTCGACCGCGCGCTGGCGATCGTGATCGTGACGCCGGTGGTGCCATCGGAAGTGCCGACCGCGGAAGTGCTGCAGGGCCTGTTCGACCTGACGCCCGCCGAAGCGCGGGTCGCGCGCGGCATCGGCGAAGGACGAACCGTCGAGGCCATCGCCGTCGCGTTCGGCATCTCCCGCGAAACCGTGCGCAACCAGCTCAAGGCCGTGCTGGCGAAGACCGGGCTCGGCCGACAGGTGGAATTGGCCGGATTGCTCGCCGGCGCCAAGGTGCCGCCGGGTTCAGCGGCGGATTGAGACTCAAGCTGCGCCCAGACGAGCCTGCAAGAAACCGGCAACACGGTTAACCGCATCGGCCGTCGTTGGATCATTCTTCGCGACGCCGTGCGCCCTGCCCGGATGGAGCGCGCGCAACCATCCGCCGGCCCGCGCCCCTCGGGGGCATCGCAAAGGATCGCATGTTCAAACGGCGCGGGTTGCGCTAGTGATACCTCCCCTCCTCCCACCGTGCGCCCACCCCGGCGTACATCCAGTCAATGAGTGTATCTGAATGGCCGAAGCCGACCTCGACGCCGTCATCCGGCAAACCGCAAGAGCGCAGACCAAGGCCGTGATGGCGGCTGCCAGGAAGCGCCAGGCCGTCTGGGTCGCGCGCGCCGCCAAGGCCAAGGACAAGGAGACCAAGGCGCGCTTCCGCCACCTCGCCAAGAGCACGATCCTGAACGCCACCGCGACCGCCAAGCGGTTGCAGAACTCGGCGGAGAACGCTGCCGACGCCTATGCCCGCGCCATGAAGAAGGCGATGGAAGAGCCGCCGCCGGCCAACAAGCCGGAGAAGAGCCCTGAAAAGAAGCCCGATACGAAACCCGACAGGACATCCGGGAAGAAGCCGGCGAAGAAGAAAAAGGCCGCCTGAGAAGGGAGCGCACGCATGCTCACCGTTCACCATCTCGGCAAGTCGCAATCGGAGCGCATCGTCTGGCTGTGCGAGGAGCTGGAGATTCCATATGAGCTGAAGTGCACCACGCGCGATCCGGTCACGATGCTGGCGCCAGCCGACTACAAGGCACTGCATCCGATCGGCGCCGCGCCCGTCATCACCGACGGCGCGCTGGTGCTGGCCGAATCCGGCGCTGTCGTCGAATACATCGTCGCCAGATACGGCAATGGACGGCTGACACTGCCATCAGACCATCCCGACTTCGCCCAGTTCCTGTACTGGTTTCACTTCGCCAACGGCACGTTGCAGGCGCAGATGGGCCGCAGCATGATCCTGCACCGCCTCAACCTCGCGGCCGACAATCCGATGCTGGTCGCGACCAAGGCGCGGGTCGACCGCTCGTTCGACCTGATCGAGGCGCGGGTGCGCGACGCGCGCTATCTCGCAGGCGATGAATTCACGACCGCCGATATCATGATCGGCTTCTCGCTGACGACGATGCGTTATTTCGTGCCCTACGACCTCGGCCGCTGCCCCAACATCAGGAACTATCTCGGCCGCATCGCCGCGCGCCCGGCCTATCAGCGCGCGATGCAGAAGGGCGATCCGGGCATGGCACTGCTGCTGACGTGAGGTCGTGATGCCGCGTTACGTCGCCTTGTTGCGCGCGGTCAATGTCGGCGGCACCGGCAAGCTGCCAATGACCAAGTTGAAGGCGATGTGCCTCGACGCGGGATTTGCCGACGTCGAGACCTATATCGCCAGCGGCAATGTCGTGTTCTCCTCGAAGCTCGGCGCAGCGAAGGTCAAGGCCGCGCTGGAGCAGCGGCTGCACGCCTATGCCGGCAAGCCGGTCGGCGTTGCGGTGCGGAGCGCGGACGAGATCGCCGCGGTGCTGAAGGCCAATCCGTTTCCCAAAGCGCCGCCGAATTTTACGGTCGCAATCTTCCTCGACGAGCCGCCGCCGAAGGACGCCCTGAAGCACGTGAAGGGCCAGCAGGACGAGCAGGTGCAGCTCGGCAAGCGCGAGATCTATGTCGCCTATGGCAGCGGGATGGGCCGCTCCAAGCTGAAGATCCCCGCCGCCGCCAGCGGCACCGCACGCAACATCAACACGATCGCGAAGCTCGCCGAACTTGCGGCGGGTGAGGATTAGCGAAATTCGTCTGCATATCTGACCCGTCATCCTGAGGAGCGCGCGTAGCGCGTCTCAGGATGACGGGTTGAGTGCTTCGACTCGCGGCCAAGCAACGCGTTGCTACGTCTCCCGCACCGCGAATCCTTCAGCGCCGAGCCGCGCCAGCACCTCTTCCAGATGCGCGCGGTCGCGGGTTTCGATCACGAGCTCGAGCAGCGTCGCCTTGGCCGGCAGATCGGAGAAGGTGCGCTGATGCGAGACCTCGATGATGTTGGCGCCGGCATCCGCAAGCAGGATCGACACCGCCGCGAGCTGTCCTGGCCGATCGACGATGTCGAGCGCCAGCTGCGTCAGCCGTCCCTCGCGCGCCAGCTCGCGGGTCAGGACCGAGGCGATCAGCCGGGTGTCGATATTGCCGCCGGTCAGCACGAGGCCGACATTGCGGCCGGCGAAGCGTTCCGGTGCCGCGAGCACCGCCGCGAGGCCGGCAGCGCCGGCGCCCTCGACCACCGTCTTCTCGATCGAGATCAGGGTCGCGACCGCGCGCTCGATCTGGTCCTCGCTGACGAGGACAATGTCGTCGACGAGCTTGCGAACGATTCTGGTGGTGATCTGGCCGGGCGCCTTGACGGCGATACCCTCGGCAAGCGTATCGCCGCGCATCGGCAGCTGCGCGCCTTTGACGGCATTGTACATCGACGGATAGAGCTGGGCCTGCACGCCGATCACCTGCATCGACGGGTTGATCGCCTTCGCCGCGGTGGCGATGCCCGAGATCAGTCCGCCGCCGCCGATCGGCACCACCAGGATATCGAGCTCCGGCACCGCCTCGAGCATTTCGAGCCCGATCGTGCCCTGTCCGGCAATGATCAGCGGATCGTCATAGGGATGGACCAGGATCAGGCCGCGCTCGGCGGCATGCGCGTCGACGAACGCGAAGCATTCTTCCAGCGTCTGCCCGGTGATGATGACCTCGGCGCCGTGCCGCCTGGTGTTCTCGATCTTCACCATCGGCGTGCCCATCGGCATCACGATGGTGGCGGGGATACCGAGCCGCTTGGCGTGATAGGCCACGCCCTGGGCGTGGTTGCCGGCCGACATCGCGATCACCCCGCGCTTGTGCTCCTCGGGGGACAGCGCCTGCAGCCGGTTCAGCGCGCCGCGCTCCTTGAAGGTCGAGGTGAATTGCAGGTTCTCGAATTTGAGGAACAGGCGGCAGCCGCAGATCTCGCCCAGCGTGCGGCTCTCGTTGCACGCCGTGACCATGACGGAATCCCGGATCACGTCGGCGGCGCGGCGCACGTCGGCAAGAGTCACGCCCGCGAGGGGCGCAGCGGTAGTATCGGAAGAATGCGGCATCGGGTTTCGCTTTGGACCGTTTCGTCAGCGGAACCTAGCGTGTTTTGGCGCCGAAAACGACCGCGCTCGGACATGATCCGGAAGAGTGCGAAGCGGTTTTCCGGAAAGATCATGCTTGGACAACGAGCTGGAGCGCGATGAGGGTTTAACCCCGCCGCGCTTCAGCTTGCCGTCAAGGCCTCTTCCTCCGGCTTGGCCGGCCGGGCCAGTTCGGTCGCATCGCATTTGGGGCAAAGCAGCGCGGTGCGGAAATGCCTGTCGAGCACAATGGTGCGCGTCCTGCCGCACTGGCAGCGCATCGGCTTGTCCATGGAAGATCGGCCCCGGTTCGAGACGCAAGGAAGGCTGCGCTTTGCTACCCCGGTCCGGTTAACCCAATATGACGTGCCGCCGGAAAAATCAGAAGAAGCCCGCGCTCAGATCGAGGCCATAGCTCGCCCTGAGCACCGCGACGAACAGGATCGCAAAGCCGAACAGCAGGACATGCCGGGCGATATTGCTCCGAAGCGAATTGGCCGGAAACACGCGTGCGATCGATTGAGCCAAAGCAGTCATTTGCGACCTCCAGAGCCACGTCCCGAAGTTAGGTCGCGCGCGAGGCCATGAGGTTCAACGCGGCTCGCGGAACGGCCGGCGGCGCACCGATGCGCTCGGCTCCGGGTCACGCTGCGGCCGCGCCTTGTTCCTGAAGCGGTGACCGACCACGATCAGCTTGCCCTCTTCGCGGATCTGGGACTCGGCCAATGGCACAGGCGGCAGATTGTCTTGCGTGACGGCCTCCAGCGCGCGCAGGAACTCACGACCGGCCGCTGTGATCTCCCAGCCTTCGACGTCACGCAGCACGTAGCGATTGCTAAAGATATCGAGTTCGGGAACCCGTGACGCCAGGCGCTTGATCCGCGCATGCCAGCCGTCGCCGCTCGAGGAGAGAATGGCGAGGTCGTGCTTGAGTGAATCGAGCGTAGCTCTGCCGCTGACGTGGCTGGCCAATATTTTTAGAATCGCAACCTGTATGCTCAACTGAAAGCCTCGACCGCCACGGTTCTTTTTGTTCTGCGCAGCCGATCTGGAAATTATCGCGCTGATGACTCCAGCGTCCAGTCATCAGCGCCAGTTATCCAGAAGACCGCATGACGGTATCGATTTACGCCGCGCGCGATGTGCCGACGCGGCGCTCAGGCCGCTGCGACGACATCGATTCCTCTTCCGTATCTTGCGGCGCGCCCCAAAACTCCCGCACCGTCGGCCCGTGCCTCAACCTGCGAGCGCGCAGGAAGCCGAGAATCTCGTGCGGCCAGACCCGGCGACCCATCTGCGTGTACCAGCGCATCGCGTGACGAAGCCCGGCGTCGCGGTGCAGCAGCACGCGGAGCAAGGCCTTCGGGCGGCATTGCAGCACCATCTCGGTGAACTTGAACCAGAGCAGTACCCGCCACGGCGGCATGTGCCGGGTCGCGAGCACCTGATGCTTGTAGTCCCAGAGCCGGCGATCGGTCTGGATGACGCGCCGCTCTGCCGCGAGACGGAAATACGGCGTCCAGCGATGCGGCGTGACGTAGAGCATCTGGATCTGATCGGGATCGTAGGACAGCAGCTGCCGCAGGCCGCGCCAGTGATCGCGATCGGTCTCCTCCTCGAAGCCGACCACCCAGGTCGCCATCGACAGGATGCCGTGCCGGCGCATCAGGCGAATGGCCTCGCGATCGATCGTGGTGGTGGCGCCCTTGCGGATCAGCTCCAGCGTCTTCTCGTCGGTGTTCTCCATGCCGAGCAGGAAACGCTGCCAGCCCGCTTTCTTGTAGAGATGCAGGATGTCGGCATCGCGGACGATGTCGTCGGCACGGGTCGAGCCGACCAGGATCAAATCGACATTCTCCGCGATCAGGGCCTCGAGGAAGGTCCGCCAGGCTTTCTTCGAGACAGTCGGGTTTTCGTCGGCGAAGTTGATCACCTTGACGCCGTGCTCGCGATGGAGCCGCGCCAATTCCGCGGCGAAGCGAACGGGATCGCGGTGCCGCCATCGCGTCCAGAAACCGCGCTGGCCGCAATAATTGCAGAGATGCGGACAGCCGCGCGAGAACTGCACCACGATGGCGCGCAGCCCTCCCCAGTAGCTGTAGCGCGCGTGATCGATCAGCTCCCAGCCGACGCGATAGGCATCGAGATCGCGTATGACGGGCGCGGGCCGCGTGGCGCGCGGCCCATCATCGTCGCGGAATGCGATGCCGTCGATGCAGCCGAGATCGCCGCCATACTCCAGCGCCCGCATCAGGCGGCGCGCGGTCTCCTCGCCCTCGCCGCGCACGATCGCGGTGACGTAAGGCTCCTCGCGCAGGATCTCGCGCCAGTGGTAGGTCGGGAACACGCCGCCATAGACGATCAGCGTCCCGGGCACCGCCCTGACGATCGCCTGCGCCACTTGCGTGATGACCGGATGGCCCGAGGTCGAGCCGGAATGGCCGAACAGCACCGCATCCGGCGAAACCCGCGATGCCTCCCCCAGGATCGCCGCAAGCGGCATCGGCCCGAACTCGGCATCGAGAAGCCGGACTTCATGTCCGTCGTCGATCAGGGGACCGCCGATCGACAGCAGGCCGAGCGGTGGTAAATGGTCGTCGGGGATCCGGCTGCCGATCGCCGGATGCGGCACGTTGATGAGAAGAATGCGCATGGATGATCGCTCCCGCTTTGGTTGGCGTGATCGTTCGTCCCCGCATCTGCGTAGAGAGAGCCCAACCCCCCGGCCGGGCTTTGGAACTACTGACAGCGCGACTGTGCGCTAGAGATTCGGCACCTCCGCCGGCGCGATCGCGGTCAGCCCGCCGAAGCGGCGTTCGCGACGATGGAACGAGGCGAGCGCGTCGGCGAGATCGTCGGCCTCGAATTCGGGCCACATCCGCTCGGTGAAATGCAGCTCGGCATAGGCGCCTTCCCAGAGCAGGAAGTCCGACAGCCGCTTCTCGCCCGAGGTGCGGATGATCAGGTCGACGTCACGCAGGCCGGCCTCGCCGGTGATGAGATCCGCAAAAGCCTCGCGGCTCAGCTGGCCTGCGCCGGCGGCGCGCGCGGCCGCGCTCAGGATCGCGTCGCGCGCCGAATAGTCGATCGCGATGCGCAGATGCAGCGTGGTGCCGTCGGCGGTCTCGGCCTCGGCGCGCGTGATCGCGGCGGCGATGCCGTCGGGCAGCCGGTCACGGCGGCCGATCACGGTGAGACGGACACCGTTGCGCACCAAGGCTGCGATCTCGTTGGCGAGATAGAACCGCAGCAGGCCCATCAGCGCCGTGACTTCAGCCTTCGGACGGCGCCAATTGTCGCTCGAGAACGCGTAGAGCGTCAGCGTGCCGACGCCCTGGTCAGGCGCGGCCTCGACGATGCGGCGGATCGCCTCGACGCCCGCCTCATGTCCGCGCAGGCGCGACAAGCCGCGCCGCGTCGCCCAGCGGCCGTTGCCGTCCATGATGATGCCGACATGGAGCCTCGCGACGGCTTCCGGCTTGAGCGCAATATTACTTTGCATCACAAAGTCTCCAGGTAAAAAATGGAATAATCAAATCGTCTGAACGCGGAGCCGCCCGGGCGCGCCTTCGTGCTTGCCGGCGGGCTTTTCAGTCTTGCCGCCGGCCCTTTCAGCCGTGCCGGCGGCCTTGGCCGCGTCGCGCACCAGTTGCTCGAGCACGGCGAGATAGTCGAGGAAGCGACGGCGGCCGCTCTTGGTCAGACGACAGGTGGTGTGCGGGCGATTGCCTTCATAGCCCTTGATGACGTCGACGAGGCCGGCCTCCTGCAGCACCTGCAAATGCCGGCTGAGATTGCCGTCGGTCAGGCCGCAGAGCTGCTTGAGATCGGCGAAGGCGAGCCCCTTCGGATGCGCCATTAGCGAGGTCAACAGGCCGAGCCGCGCCTTCTCGTGGATGACACGGTCGAGGCCATCATAGGCGAATGGCGCGGTGGTCACGTCAGTCTTCGACATCATTGCCTCCGGAAGCGAAATACAACAGTGCTGCGAGCAGCAACTGGCCGATCGCGAATGGCAGACCCATGGTCCAGGGCGACAGCGCGTGGCTCTGGCTTGCGATCAAGAGCACCGTGAAGCCCGACAGGAAATACCAGGCGCCGCCGAGCGCGATCGTGCGCGGCAGCAGGCGGACCGAGGCGAACACGCCGAGGCTGACCAGCACCTGCCACAGACCGGGCAGCATCCACAGCGTCTCGGGCGCGAATTTCCATTGCAGGACCGCGAGCAGCACGCCGGCGATGACAGCGGGAACAAACTGCTCGATCGCCTGCTGCACCATCGCGTCCGCAAGGCCGGAATGATGCCGCCGCGAGCGCGCCTGCATCTCGATCCAGATCAGCACCGCCGAGAGCAGCGCGGCTGCCGCCCAGCCCGCGAGGAACACGATCGGTTGATGGGTCGGATCATCGAGCCAGAAATATTGCGCCAGCGCCGTAATCAGCGCGATGCCGCTGGTGGCGGCGACCGTCGCCGGACCGTAGCCGCGGAATGCTGTTCCCGCCGCGATCTGGCTGCGGATCGCGAGAATATCGGCCAACGCCTTGTCGAGGTCGCGCATCTTCTGCCCGCACTTTGTACTGCAAAGTATACGGGATCGCCAAGCAAACGCAAGCGGCATCGCGCGACTTGCCGGTCGTGATGTTTAACGGCCGGTTATTGCACGGATTGCGGCGAAAGCGTGCCGCCTCAGACCTTCACCAGGCTGGCAAAGCCGCCATAGATCATCCGCTTGACGTCGAACGGCACGTCCTTGCCCATCGATTCCAGGCGGGGATCGGCCATCACCTTGGCGTTGATCCTGTCGCGCTGGGCGCGCGACTTGTAGGTGATCCAGGCGAACACGACGGTTTCGCCAGCCTTCAGTTTCACGCTTTGCGGAAACGAGGTCAGCTTGCCCGGCTTGACGTCGTCGGCGACCCACTCGCGATAATCCAGTGCGCCGTGTTCGCGCCAGACCTTGCCGGCCATCTTCGAGAGCTTCGCATAGGCCTTGAGCTTCTTCTTCGGCACGGCGACGACGAAACCATCGACGTAGGGCATGGGCGTTTCCTGTTGTCCGGTTCCCCGTCACTGCGCGGAGCCAACGAGGCGCGCGCCCGTGCGACCTGTTGGCTCGCAAATGACGATCAGGAGTGACAGCAGGATGCCTGAACCGGCGCCGGTTGGTACTGGTCACGTAGCCGCACCCAATCCATCGGATAGGGCAAGCCCTCCTCGTGGCGCCCGAGCGGCGTCAGATCGAGATAGTGATAGGCCGCATTCATCATGTCGAGGCCGCGCGCGAAGGTCGAGTAAGTGTGGAACACGCTCCCCTTCTCGTCGCGGAAGAACACGCTGATGCCGGGCAGTTCGGGACCATAGAGCGGGGTCGTGCCATAATTGTATTTCGCGTCGCCCGCATCGATCTGGCTTTGCGTGAACGACACGCCGTAATCGTAGTTGAAGTCATTGGCGCCCGACGACACCCAGTCGAAGGTCCAGCCCATCCGCTGCTTGAACGCCTCGAGCTTGGCCGATGGCGCCAGCGAGATCGCCACCATCGTCGTGTCGCGTGCTGCCAGATGCGGGGCCATGCGGTCGAAGCCGTCGACCCAGAACGAGCAGCTCTTGCACGCTGCGTCCCACTCCGGCGCGAACATCACGTGCTGCACCACGAGCTGCGGCCTGCCCTTGAAGAGGTCGCCGAGCGTCACCTTGCCGGCCGGACCGTCGAACACGTAGTCCTTGTCGACCTTCACCCACGGCAGCTCGCGGCGCTCTTGGCTCAGCGCCTCGCGAGCCCGGGTGAGCTCCTTCTCGCGAGCCATCAGCGCCTTGCGGGCCGCGATCCATTCGTCACGCGAAACGATCTTGTGCTGTTGCATGAGATGCTCCGTTGCGGTTCAGGCGTCGACGTACTGCGCGAGATTGCCGAGGAATTCGGTCCAGCCGCGCTGGTGATTGTCGCGCGCGGTCTCGTCGACGAACTGCGCGTGATGGAAGGTGAGCAACGTGCCGCCGGCGTCGGGCTTGATCGACACCGTCACCTCGGATTCGCGTTCCGGCGTCGAATGCCAGGCCCAGCTGAACACCAGCTTCTGGTTCGGCACCACCTCGCGATAGATGCCGCCGACCTCGTGATATTCGCCGTTGGCGCCGGTGAACTTGATCCGGTAGCGTCCGCCGACACGGACATCGAGCTCGGCCTGCGTCGTGCCGGGCTTGACCTGGCCCGGACCGAACCATTGCACTAGGTTTTCCGGCTCGGTCCACGCGGCGTAGACCTTTTCCGGCCGGGCGCGGAGGCGCCGCGTGAGGGTGAGGCTTGGTCGCGCGGCGAGGCCGGCGTCGGCTGCGGCTGCGGACTTGTTGGCTGCCATGGGTCTTCCTCCACAAAAGCGGCAAGGCGGTCGAGATTGTCGGACCAGAATTGCGCATAGCGATTGAGCCAGTTCATCGCCTGCTCCATCGGCCGCGCGGTGAGCCGGCACGCGACCGTACGGCCGGTCTTTTCGCGCGCGACCAGGCCGGCATCCGTCAGCACGTCGAGATGCTTCATGATCGCCGGCAGCGACATCGCGAATGGCTGCGCCAGCTCGCTCACCGACAGGCTTTCCTGCTCGCCGAGCCGCGCCAGCAGCGCGCGGCGGGTGGGGTCGGAAAGCGCCGCGAAGGTGCGGTCCAGCGTTTCGTCCTGATACTTAACCATGTGGTTTAGTATAGGCGCAAACGGCACGACGTCAAGCGCCTACCTTCACGATCACGTCAATGCCGGGGCGTCGCGACACCAGATGGTTGGGACGATCGCAGGCGGAGAGCAGAAGCCCTCCCGGCCGGCGACTACTGCCGGTGATGCCGATGCCGGTGACGGTGCCCATGACGATACACAGGAGCCTGCTCCGGCTGCAGCTGCGCGCGAAACAGGAAGCGAGGGTTCTCCCCGCAGGCCAGGTAGCGTCCGGACACGCTCGCAAGGCACTGATCGTAGGTCCGATAGGCGCATTCGCCGGGATAGCCGAGGCTCGGGCCCTGCGCGCACCACGGGTAGTCATAGGGATCGGCGGACGCGCGATCGATGCCGGCCAACGCGGCCAGCGTCATCGTTCCCAACACCAGCACTGCCAATCGCGATGTGCGCATGATCCCACCCGTTCCCGGTCCAAAACAGCCGCAGTCAATCAAGCGCGGCATAACGGGTATGGTTCCCGAAGGCCACTCTATTCTGCATCAAGGCCGGTCAACTCTTCGGAGCGGGCGACCGGACAAGTTCGCCCCGCGGCTGGACCCGGCCCGCGTGTTCAGTGCGAGGCTACTCGACCTTGAGCCCGGCAAACTCGACCACCTTCTTCCACTTGTCGGTCTCGGCCTTGATGTCGTTGCCGAACGCTTCCGGCGTCTGGATCAGCGAGTCGCCGCCGAGCTCGACCAGGCGCTTCCTCATGTCGGGTTCGGCGAGCACGGCGTTGATCTCGGTGTTGAGCTTGGCGACCAGCTCCTTCGGCGTGTTCTTCGGCGCACCCATCCCGAACAGCGCGCTCGCCTCATAGCCCTTCACGGTCTCGGCGATCGCCGGCACATCAGGCAGTTGCGAGGAGCGCTCCGCGGTCGTCACGCCGAGCGCGCGCAGCGAACCGGAGCGGATGTGCTGGATGATCGACGGCATGTTGTCGAAGATCACCTGCACCTGGCCGCCGAGCATGTCGGTGATCGCAGGCGCGGCGCCGCGATACGGCACGTGCTGCATCTTGCAGCCGGTCATCGACATGAACATCTCGCCGGACAGATGCACCGAGGTGCCGTTGCCGGACGACGCCATGTTCACCTTGCCGGGATTGGCCTTCACGTACTCGATGAACTCGGCGACGTTCTTCGCCGGCACATCCTTGTTGACCGTCATCACGTTCGGCACGCGGTTGAAGGAAGCGACCGGCGCGACGTCGCGCACGAAGTTGAATTTTAGATTGGCGTAGAGCGAGGCGTTGATGTAGTTCGCCGGATTGACCAGCAGCACGGTATAGCCGTCCGGTTCGGCATTGATCGCAGCTTCGGTGCCGATATTGTTGCCGGCGCCCGGCTTGTTCTCGATCACGAATTGCTGGCCGAGCTTCTCCGACAGCCGCTGTCCGATCAGGCGCGCGATGATGTCGGTGGCACCGCCCGGCGGATAGCCCACGATCCAGCGCACCGGCCGCGCCGGATAGTCGGCAGCAGACGCGCGGCCGATCGCGAATGTCGAAATCCCCGACCCGATCAGGCCCAGCGCGGCGCGGCGTGAAATCATGAAGTCTCTCCCGATCCCGCAGGGTTTGACCCCTGCCCGTTTCTGTTGCGTTGCGTGCGCCGCGGTTCTAACAAACAATGTCTGACGCGGCCAGTGCGACACGTGCGACACCGACCGCGACAAAAGACTAAGCTGCAACGCTCCCGGACCGAAGAGGATCGATCATGTCCGTCAAGGTGAATGGGCTCGACCATCTCGTGATCAACGTCACCGATGTCGTGCGCTCGGTTGCCTGGTACAGCAGGATCCTCGGCATGGAGGTGAAGGTGTTCGACCCCGGCAAGGGCAAGACGCCGCGCACCTCGCTGGTGTTCGGCAACCAGAAGATCAATGTGCGCCCGCTCGATGCCGACAAGGTGGAATGGTTCACCGCCGACCATGAGGCCGCCGGCAGCGACGATCTCTGCTTCCTCACGTCGAGCACGCCCGAGGAGGTGGTCGCACATCTGAAGGCCCACGGCGTCAAGATCGAGGAAGGCCCCGTCGCCAAGCAGGGCGCGCGCGGCACGCTGCGCTCAGTCTATTGCCGCGACGCCGACGGCAGCCTGATCGAGATCTCGTCGTATGAGCGCGATTAGCCTCGTCGTTGCGAGACAACGAACAACGCGAATGCGCGACCGACTGCGCGCGGTTTGAGTAGAGCAAGCCGTTCCGCGCGACGGAACGCGCTGCTTCAGCACAAGATTGCTCTGCAAATCCCGATTTGCTCTCGGCGCGCGCCGATGGCAAAACTGCTCCCAACCAAGATCAATCGCGGCCGGCAAGGCTGCGCGGGAGGACACATGACCAGTTCGAAAGCAGCGCCGGGCATCGTTGGACCGTTTGCGGGGCTCGACGTGCCGTGGCTGCTCAGGATGCGCGCCGAGGTGCGCCGCGATCATCCATTCCTGATCTGGGCGCCGTTCGATGCGCCGGCGCGGCGCTGGAGCTACGGCGAATTCCATGAGCGCGTCGGCGCGCTCGCGGCGGGCCTCGCCAGGCGCGGCATCAAGCAGGGCGACCATGTCCTGATCCATCTCGACAACTGCGTCGAGGCGATCATGGCGTGGTTCGCCTGTGTCGAGCTCGGCGCGATCGCCGTCACCACCAACACCCGCTCGGCTGCGGCCGAGATCGAATATTTCGCCGGCCATTGCGGCGCGGTCGCCGCGATCACCCAGCCGGCTTATGCCCAACTGATATCCGCCAACTGCAAGGGGCTGCGCTGGATCGCGGTGACCTCGCACGACGCGGGGCAGGCGCCGGCGCAGCCACCTGCGCACGGCGACAGTTTTGACGCGTTGTTTGCCGACAGCGCCGACCGGCCGAAGCGCGCGATCGATCCGCTCGCGCCCTGCAGCGTGCAATACACCTCAGGGACCACGTCGCGGCCGAAGGCGGTGCTGTGGACGCACGCCAACGCACTGTGGGGCGCCAAGATCAACGCCGCCCATCAGGATCTGCACGCCTTTGACGTGCACCAGACCTATCTGCCGCTGTTCCACACCAACGCGCTGGCCTATTCGATGCTGGCGAGCCTGTGGGTCGGGGCGACCTGCGTGATCCAGCCGCGCTTCTCGGCGAGCCGCTTCTGGCCGGTGGCGCTCGAGCACGGCGCGACCTGGACCTCGACGATCCCGTTCTGCATGAAGGCGCTGCTGGAGCACGAGGTTCCTAAGAACCACAAGTTCCGACTCTGGGGCACCGCCGTGAACGAGCCCCCGGCGTTCGCCGTGTTCGGCATCAAGATCATCGGCTGGTGGGGCATGACCGAAACCATCACCCACGGCATCATCGGCGAGGTCGACCAGCCCAACACGCCGATGTCGATCGGCCGCGCCGCACCCGAATACGAAATCCGCATCATCAACGATGACGGCGCGCCGACCGGCGTCGGCGAGACCGGCAATCTGCTGATCAAGGGCATTCCCGGCCTGTCGTTGTTCGCCGAATATCTGCACAACGAGAAGGCGACGCGCGAAAGCTTTGACGAGCACGGCTATTTCATCACCGGCGACCGCGTCACGATGCTGGAGCGCGGCTACCTCAGGTTCGGCGACCGCGCCAAGGACATGCTCAAGGTCGGCGGCGAGAACGTCGCGGCCTCCGAGATCGAGCAGGTGATCGCGGTGGTGCCGGGCGTGCGCGAAGCCGCCGTGGTGGCGAAGAAGCACCCGATGCTGGACGAGGTTCCGGTCGTCTTCATCATCCCGCAAACCGGCGTCGCGGCGCTGCCCGCCGACCTGCACGACAAGATCATGACCGCCTGCCGCTCCGCGCTCGCCGACTTCAAGGTGCCGCGCGAGATCCGCTTCGTCGACGAGATGCCGCGCTCGACGCTGGAGAAGGTCGCGAAGGCGGAGTTGCGGAAGATGCTGGAGTGACGACTCGCCTCGTCATTGCGAGGAGCGAAGGGACGAAGCAATGACGGCCAAACCTCAATTCACCTCGAACCGGATCGGCAGCTTCTTCGGGCCATTGACAAAATAGGCCTGCGTCATCTTCACTTCGCCGTCGAGCGACAGCGATTTCAGATGCGGCAGCAGCTCCTCGAACAGGATCCGCATCTCGAGCTTGGCGAGATACTGCCCGAGACACAGATGCGCGCCATAGCCGAATGCGACGTGGCGATTGGGCTTGCGGTCGCTGCGGAAGCGATCGGGGTCCTCGAACACCTCCTCGTCACGGTTGCCCGAGGCGTAACACAGCATCAGCCAGTCGCCCTTGGCGATCTTGCGGCCGCCGAGCTCGGTATCCGCGGTCGCCGAGCGCATGAAATGCTTGACCGGCGTCATCCAGCGGATCGCCTCGTCGACCAGGCCCGGGATCAATTCCGGGTTGGCCTTCACCTTGGCGAATTCGGCGGGGTCCGTGGCCAGCGCCCAGATCGCGCCCGCGGTCGAGGATGAGGTGGTGTCGTGGCCCGCGGTCGCGACGATCATGTAATAGCTGGTCTGATCGTGCTCCGGCATGTAGTCGCCGCCGATCTTCGCGTTCGCAATCACGGTCGCGAGATCGTCGCGCGGATTCTGCCGGCGTTCCTCGGTGATCTTGCGGAAGTAGGCCGAGAAGTCGGCGATGATCGCCTGCAACATCACGGCGACCTGTTCGGCGCTCAGCGCGTCGCGGACGCGCGCCGTGTCGGGATCCTGCGGGCCGAACAGCTCCTGCGTCAGCTTGAGCATGCGCGGCTCGTCCGCTTCGGGCACGCCGAGGATCTCCATGATGACGTGCAGGGGATAGCCGAGCGCGACGTCCTCGACGAAATCGCAGGCGCCGCCGCGGTCGAGCATGCGCCGCACGGTGGCGCGCGCGATCTCGCGGACGCGCCCCTCGAACTTGCCGAGATTGGCCGGCATGAACCAGCCCTGAGTCAACGCGCGGTATTTCGGATGGTCGGGCGCATCCATCTGCACCAGCGAACGCACCAGATTGGGGCCGCCGGTGATCTTGCGCACGCGCTCCTCGAGCGCCCGGTTGGTCAGCGTGGTCGGCCGGTCGGCATTGTGGAACAGCTCGTTCTGCCGGCTGATGGCCTGGATATGGGCGTGCTTGGTCACCACCCAGAACGGATCGAACTTCTCGGGCCGCGCGATGCCGAGCGGGTTGTTGGCGCGCAGCCAGCGATAGCTGCCGTGGATGCGGTCGTCGGCATAGGCGACGGGATCGACGAGGGTTTCCGCGATATTGGCAGGGATGTCGAAATCCCCGGTGGTTGCCGTGTCCATGATCGTCCTCACCTGCCCAAGCACCGGTCGCTCGCCGATGATCGCCGAAATCTAGGCGGAGGTATGGAGGACGACTTGCGTTGATTGGCTAACGCCGCGCCGCACGCGCTATTGCCCGGAGTGGCGGAGCAATGACGACGGGCTCAATAATGCCCGAACGCCACCGGGCGGAACGCCTGCAGCAATTGCTGGTCGAGCTTGCCGCCCATCTCCTCCATCATGGAGAACGCCTTGGCGTGAGTGAATTGCAGCCGGTAGGCGCGCTTCTCGACCAGCGCGGCATAGACGTCGACGATCGTGGTGACGCGGACGATGTCGCTGATCTGGTTGCCGTTAAGCCCGTTCGGATAGCCGGTGCCGTCGAGGAATTCGTGATGATGCAGGATCACGTCGAGCATTTCCGGCGGGAAGCCGCCTTGCGCCGACAGCGCCTCGTAGCCGCGGCGCGGATGCTCGCGCATCTCGGCCATCTCCTCCACCGTGAACGCGCCAGGCTTGTCGAGCAGCGCGACCGGAACGAAAGCCTTGCCGACGTCGTGCAGCAGCGCAGCGCGCGCGAGCCGGCGCTGGTCATCGTCGCGCATGCCGAGATGCTGCGCGAACGCCACCGCAAAGCCGGTCACGAACAGACAATGGCGATAGGTCTCCTGGTGATGGCAGCCGACCGTGGTCAGCCATTCACGCAGCGAGTTGTGCTTGATCGCCTTGAGGATCTTGTTTTCGGCGGCAACGATGTCCTCGAACTTCAGCGGCTCGCCGGCGCGCATCCGCTCGAACATCTTGACCATCACGCCATGCGCGGCCTCGACGCCGCGGTTGAGCGCCTTGCCGCGGTCGGTCTCGTCATAGCCGCTGTTGTCGGGAAACGCCGCACGGATGCGCTGCAGGATGCCGCGCGCGTCGAACGGCCGCGAGATCGTGTCGGTGGCGCCGAGCGCCCAGGCCTGCATCGAGGCGTGGTGCAGCGCATCCGCCAGCACGAACAGCCGCGGCATCTCGCGATAGGCATCGGCCTGCAGCTTGGCGCGGACCATCTGCACGGCTTCGGGCGAGCGCAGATTGATGTCGACCACGATGCCGGAGAGGTCGCGGGCCGGCTGCTCGGGAATGTCCGAGGTCGGAACGGTATCGACTTCACCCACCGAGCGCAGGATGCTGGCGAGTTCGTTGCTCTGATCGCTTCGATCTGACGCCAGCAGCAGGCGGCGCTTCGAAGTCTGGTTGTTGGCCAAGGCTGTCATGAAATCCCCGTCGCGGTATCGACCGACGCCAGGACGCTAGCTGACGATGCGTTCCCTCCGGCTTAATGGGCATGCTGAACGGCGGTTGAGTGCAATGGGTACAATTTGAGCGACCGCCAAAATCCGCCAGCAAAATCAGGCCAACTGAAAATACCTGCGGGCGGCTGCAGCGCCGGCCAGTCGTGAATTTTTGCAGCGCTAAGGGCGTCGATGCCGCCCCCACCCGGCCAACGCCCGGAGCAAACAAAAACGCCGGAGAGCGGTCAAGCTCTCCGGCGTCGTCATTGGTTCAGGCCGTTACGCCTTCATCGCAGCCTTGACGGCCTCCGCGGTGATCGGCAGGCCGCGGACGCGGGCGCCGACCGCGTTGAAGACGGCGTTGCCGATCGCCGGCGCCACCACCGTCACCGCGGGCTCGCCGACGCCGGTCGCCTTCTCGCCATTGGCGATGACGTTGACCGCGACTTCCGGCAGCTGGCTCATCCGAAGCGGCGTGTAGCTGTCGAAATTGGTCTGCTCGATGCCGCCGTCCTTCAACGTCGCCTTCTCGAACAGCGCCAGTGACATGCCCCACAGCGCCGCGCCCTCGACCTGGGCCCGGATGCCGTCGGGATTCACCTGCGTACCAACGTCGGTCGCAACCGTCAGCTTCTTCACCGTCACCTCGCCCGAGGGGGCGACGGCGACGTGGGCGACGCAGGCGGTCCAGCTCGCCGTGGCGCGCTCCTGCGACGACACGCAGGCAACGCCCATGCCTTCGCCCTTCGGCAGCTTCTTGGTGCCGTAGCCGGCAAGACCCATCGCCGCGAGCAAGGTGTTACGGAGACGCTGCGCGCCGCCGTCGTTCTTGCCCTTGCCGTCCAGCAGCTCGACGCGAAGCTGGGCCGGGTCCTTGCCGGTCGCATGCGCGATCTCGTCGACCATGCTTTCGACCGCCCAGAACGTCCAGCCCGGCGCCACCGAACGGAGCTGACCCGACGGGGTGGCGTTGTGCGCCATCTCGTTCTTGATCGCCCGCACATAGTGGTTGGGGACGGTGTAGAAGAAGTCCGAACCGTTCACCGTGAACGCATCGAGCGGTCCCTTCTTGTCGACCGAGGGCGACAGGAAGTCGGGGATGCCCCAACGCTGGGTCGGCCAGGCCGAGACCACGTCGTGGCTCAATGCGACGAGCTTGCCGTCGCCGTCCACGCCGGCCTTTACTTTCTGGTAGGTCAACGGACGCGAGAAATCCATCGTCATGTCGTTCTCGCGCGTGTAGATGACCTTGACCGGCTTGCCGACGGCCTTGGCCGCCTGCACCGCGGGCACCATCATGTCGGCGTCGAGACGCCGGCCGAAGCCGCCGCCCAGCCACATCTGATGCATCACCACGAACTTCGGATCGATCCCGGCGGCGCCGGCGGCGATCGCGCCGGAGCGGGTCGCGAACTGGTTGCCGGAATAGATGTGCAGGATGTCGCCCTTGAACTCCGCGGTGGCGTTCATCGGCTCCATCGGCGCGTGGATGTTGATGTTGGTGGTGTATTCCGCCTCCAACACCTTGGCCGCCGTGCCGAAGGCGGCGTTCGGATCGCCGTCCTTGACGAAGAACTCGCCGGAATCGCTCAAGCCCTGCAGCCGCTTGGCTTCAGCGAACAGCGCATCGCTCGACAGCTTGGCGTTCGGGCCGCCGTCATAGCTGATCTTCAGCGCCTCGGCCGCCTTCTTGGCCTGCGCATAGGTGTTGGCGACCGCGACGACCCAGCCGGTCGTGGTCGTGGTCTTGTCGTCCAGGGTGACGGCCTTGATGAAGCCCGGCACCTTCTTGGCCGCGCTATCGTCCACCGACTTCACGGTGGCGCCGTAGCGGATCGGCGGGGTGACCAAAGCGCCGTAGACCATGCCCGGCAGCATCACGTCGATGCCGTACTTGGCGGTGCCGTTGACCTTCAACGGAATGTCGAGCTGCGGCACCGAGACGCCGATCATGGTGTACTGGTCGGGCGACTTCAGCTTGATCGCCTTCAGATCATCCGCAGTGAAAGTCTTGGTCGCCTTGCCGCTCTTCACGACGTCGGCAAAGGACATCGACTTCTTCGACTTCGGATGGCTGATCGTCGACGCGCGCACCACCAGCTCGCTGGCCGGCACGCCCATGGAGGCTGCCGCCGCCTCGGTCAATGCGATGCGCCCGGCGGCGCCGGCGCGGCTCATGGCGTCGAAGTTCATCATCGTCGACCAGCTGCCGCCGGTGATCTGCGCGCCCAGCACGGGATCGTTGAACTTCGGATCGTTGGAGGCGAGCTGGACCCGCATGTCCTTCCAGTTCGCGCCGAGCTCTTCGGCCACGATCTGCGCCATCGTCGAGGCGACGTGCTGGCCCATGTCGGCCTTGCCGCAGGTCACGGTGACGAGACCATCGGGCGCGATCGAGTACCAGACGCTCGGCTCGAAATTGGCGGGCGCGGGCGCCGCGAGCGCATGATCGACGCCGGACGCGGCGTAGCCGAGCACGAGGCCGGTTGCAGCGGTGCCGACCAGGAAGGAACGGCGGCTGAGGTCGGTCGTCTCAGGAGCGAGGTTTGTCACGTGCTTGTTCATGTGGCCCTCCGCTCGGATCCGGTGGCCGATGCGGTGCGCATGTCGGACGCAGCGCGCATGATCGCCTTCTGGATTCGTGAATAGGTCATGCAACGGCAGAGATTGCCGTCCATATGCGCGACCACTTCTTCCTTCGTCGGGTTGGTATTCTTCGACAGCAGCGCTGCCGCCTGCATGATCTGGCCGGACTGGCAGTAGCCGCATTGCGGCACCTGCTCGGCGACCCAGGCCTTCTGCAAGGGATGTTCGCCCTTGGCGGAGAGGCCTTCGATGGTGGTGATCTTCTTGCCAACGGCGTCGGCGAGCGAGGTCTGGCAGGACCGCACCGCTTCGCCGTTGAGGTGAACCGTGCAGGCGCCACAGAGACCGGCGCCGCAACCGAATTTGGTGCCCGTCATCTGCAATTGCTCGCGGATGACCCAAAGCAGCGGCGTGTCACTGGCCGCTTCGACGGACATATTCCGCCCGTTGATATTGAGATTTGGCATCTCTCTCCCCTTCCGGTGTCGGAAGCCGCTTACGGCGGCAACTCACTGTTGGGTCATGGCTGTCGCCCACCGGGTAAGCGACAGTTGCCGAAACAATGATCCGGTTCCCGGCTGGAGGCAATCCAATTTGGAATTGCTCGAAAAGAATAAATTGCGGAGACTGCCGGTTGTGCGATGCGGCAATGGCATGAAGCTTTTGAAATGCCAGCATTGATGCCGTATCGATCACTCCTACCAAGGTCGGGTGCGCTGCCGGACCTGACATCGACAACAGAAGGAGCCCGTCAATGGCCAAGCTCAACCGCAGCGGCGTCGATATCTATTACGAGATTCACGGCAGCGGCCCACCCCTGATCCTCACCCACGGCTACTCGTCGACCTCTGCGATGTGGCGGGGCCAGATCGAGGCGCTGTCGAAGCGGCACAGGCTGATTCTGTGGGACATGCGCGGACACGGCCAGTCCGACTATCCCGACAATCCGGATGCTTATAGTGAAGCCCTGACCGTGGGCGACATCGCCGCCCTGCTCGACGCCGCCGGCGCCGACAAGGCGATCGTTGGTGGCCTTTCGCTCGGCGGCTACATGTCGCTTGCCTTCCACCGCGCCCATCCGGAGCGGGTGCGCGCGCTCTTGATCATCGACACCGGCCCGGGATTCAAGAAAGACGACGCCCGCGAGGTCTGGAACAAGCGCGCCCGCGACACCGGCGACCGGTTCGATCGCGAAGGGCTCGACGTGCTGAAGTCGGCGAGTGCCGAGCGCGCGTCGGTCACGCATCGCAACGCCCGCGGCCTCGCGCTCGCCGCGCGCGGCATGCTGACGCAACGCGATGCGCGGGTGATCGAGTCGTTGCCGGGGATCAAGGTGCCGTCGCTGGTTGTGGTCGGCGCCGACGACACGCCGTTCCTGGCGGCGTCCGACTACATGGCGGCGAAGATCCCTGGCGCACAGAAGGCGGTGATTCCGAACGCCGGCCATGCCGTCAACATCGACCAGCCGCAGGCCTTCATCGCCGCCGTGCTGCCGTTCCTCGATAGCCTTGAGGCCGGCGCACCGGGAAAGGCCGCCTCATGAAGACGATTGTCGCCGCCTTGTTGCTGACCGCCGCCGCAACGGAAGCGAGCGCGCAGAAGCAGCCGTTCGTAACGGCCCCGTCTACCTTCACCGCGACGCTGTCGAATAACACGCCGCTGGTGTTCGGCATGGGCGTCGACGACGCGCAGCGCGCACTCGGCACGCCGCTCGCCTATGTCAGCGGCCGGCCCGGCAACGAGATCTTCCTGACCTTCCGCGACCTCGGCGGCAGCGGGCTGTTCCCGCACCATGACCGTCTCTTCCTGCAATTTCGCAAACACCGGCTGACCGGCTGGAAGGCCGACTGGGGCGAGAACTGGATGTGGCGCTAACCCTCATCATCGAAAGCTTCATGCAACCCCCAACATGACAAGGATGGACCATGGGACAAGACATCAAACTGAAAGCGTCGGACGGATTTGAATTCGGTGCCTATCGCGCCGATCCCACCAGTGCGCCGAAGGGCGCGATCGTCGTGATCCAGGAGATCTTCGGCGTCAACCATCACATCCGCTCGGTCTGCGACCGGCTGGCGGAGGAAGGCTATGTCGCGGTTGCGCCGTCGATCTTCGACCGCATCACGCCGAACTTCCAGAGCGGCTATTCCCCCGATGAAGTGGCCGAGGCCCGGAAGTTCGTCGCCAATCCGGACTTCGCCGCGATGCTGCGCGACAGCCAGGCGGCGATCGACGCGGTCAAGTCGATCGGGCCGGTCGGCATCATCGGCTTCTGCCTCGGCGGCAGCATCGCCTATGCGGCTGCAACCAAGCTGACCGGGCTCTCGGCCGCGATCGGCTATTACGGCGGCGCCATCATCCGCTTCGCCGACGACAAGCCGGCGGTGCCGACGCAGCTGCATTTCGGCGAGAAGGATGCTGGCATTCCCTTGAGCGATGTCGAGACCATCAAGTCGAAGCGACCCGAGGTCGAGGTCTTCATCTATCCCGGCGCGCAGCACGGCTTCCATTGCGACGAGCGCGCCAGCTACGACAGGGCGAGCGCCGACATCGCCTGGCCGCGCAGCATGGAGTTTTTTGCGAAGCATTTGCGCTGACCGTCATTGCCGGGCTTGATGACCCGGCAATCCATCATCTTCGTGCGGACCCTTCGTAGATGGATGCGCGGGTCAAGCCCGCGCATGACGAGCGGTGGTCAGAACCAGCGCTCGCCGACGAACACCGTATCGCCCGGGCTCATCGGGGTGCCCAGCGGCACCACGGCGCGGCCGGCGCCGGATGCGTCCGTGTGGGTCAGCGTCACGCTGTCGCGGCGGGCGCGCGGCGAGAAGCCGCCGGCGATCGCGACCGCGCTTTCGACGGTCATGTTCGGCACGTAGGGATATTGGCCGGGAGCCTGGACCTCGCCGAGGATGAAGAACGGCCGGTAGGATTCGATCTCGACCGCGACCGAAGGCTCGCGGATGAAGCCGTTGCGCAGCCGCGCCGAGATTTCACCGGCGAGCCCGGCCGGCGTGCGGCCGCGTGCCGGCACCGAGCCGATCAGCGGCATGGTGATCGCGCCGGCGGCGTCGATCGCATAGGAGTTGGTCAGGCCTTCCTGGCCGTAGACCACGACGCGGAGCTTGTCGCCCGGGCCGAGATAATAAGAGTTGTCGTAACCGGCGGGCCCACCGGGGGCGGCGGCATAAACCACCGGGGCGGGGCCCGGCGCGGGATAACCATAACCAGGAGACGTGCTGGCAAAGGCGGAGCGCAATGCGCTGATCGCACCACCGCCGCCTGCATCGGCAACCGGGGCGGGTGCGTAGGCCGGGCCATAGGTCACGGCGTCGACGCCTTGCGGGCCGACGGCGACCGGACCCGACGTGCTCATGCAGCCAGACAGCGCGAGCGCAGCCACAACGGCAGTGATCGGCAATCGTAACGCGTGTGCAACCGGCACCGGACCTATCCCTCAACGGCGAGACAGGCCCAGTCTTGCACCACTTATGGTTAATAAAGGGTTTTCGAGCACCGAGCGGGGAGCCGGAAAGCCCGCCTCCCCCTCGATTTAGCGCATGACCAGGGCGATCAGGCGGTGACGCCGACGCCGATCGGGCAGGACACGCCGGTGCCGCCGAGCCCGCAATAGCCCGCCGGATTCTTGGCGAGGTATTGCTGATGGTAGTCCTCGGCGAAGTAGAATTCGCCGGCCGGAGCCACTTCGGTCGTGATCGCGCCGAGGCCCTTGGCGGCCAGCGCTTTCTGATACATCGCCTGCGACGCATCGGCGGCTTTGCGCTGCGCGTCGCTGAACGTGTAGATCGCGGAACGATACTGCGTGCCGATGTCGTTGCCCTGGCGCATGCCCTGCGTCGGGTTGTGGTTCTCCCAGAACGTCTTCAGCAGCTTCTCGTAAGAGACCTTCTTCGGATCGAACACGACCAGCACGACCTCGGTGTGGCCGGTGCGTCCCGAGCAGACCTCTTCATAGGTCGGGTTCGGCGTGTGGCCGCCGGCATAGCCGACCGCCGTGGTGTAGATCCCGTCGCCGAGTTCCCAGAACTTCCGTTCCGCGCCCCAGAAGCAGCCGAGCCCGAACACCGCCTGCTCGAGGCCTTGCGGATAGGGCGGCGTCAATTTGCTGCCATTCACGAAATGGGTTGTCGCGGTCGGGATCGGCGTCGCGCGGCCTGGCAGCGCCTCGGCGGCGCTCGGCAACGCGGTGGTCTTGCGCATGAACAACATGGATACCTCCAGGCGGGACATCGGACGACGCGGGCTGCGGCCTGCGGGCCGGCCGTCACCTATATATGTCCTTACGCGGATGATGGCAGCCCCGTTACTGAACGGCTGCAGCGAAGACAAGCTCAAGCGGGCCGCTGCCTGTTCAGTCGCGTGCGTAGCCGATCAGCGGCTTGCGCGGCCGGAACAGGATCATCAGCAGGATGCCGGCAATGCCGAGCACCGCGAACACCGGCTGCTCCAGCAGCACGCGGATCACGCTGTTCCAGAGCCAGGGCGCGAAGCGATCCACCCAAGCATGGAACGCCTGCTGGCTCGACTGGTGGATATCGTTCCAGAACTGGCCGAATTGGGTGAACCGCAGGCTCTGGTCGGCGACGTAGCGGGCCCCGTCATAGACCATGAAGATGAAACTGCCGGCCAGCAGCAGAAGGCCGATCAGGCGGAAAAAGCCGCGGATCATGCGTCACCATAACTCCCTGTCGCGCCCCACGCGTCGTCAGGCCTTACCGGGCGGCCCCCGGAAATTCAACCTCTTCAGCGGCTTATCCGGCCCTCGTGAGGCCCGATTTCGGGCCGTTTTTCGGTCCCGAAAGCGTTGACGGTTAAGCCTGCGCCATCTATAAGACCGGCCGATGGCGGCGGGCGCAATCCTGCCGCCGCTGTTCTTTGGACAGTGCCGCATGCGGGGGCAGCATTATGCGCCTTGGCATGGCCGCCTCAAGGACACCCAAGAAATCCACCTTGGACAAATAGCATCAGAGTAGAGATTTGAACCGGCCGGTGCGCGCAAGCCCGACCACCGAGCGATCACCGCCGAAGGACAGTTAGAGAACCATGGCCAACACCACCTCCGCCAAGAAGGCGACCCGCAAGATTGCCCGCCGCACCATCGTCAACAAGTCGCGTCGCACGCAGATGCGTGGCGCGGTGCGCACGGTCGAGGAAGCGATCAAGAGCGGCGACCGCGAGGCGGCACTCAAGGCGATGCGCAAGGCCGAGCCCGAACTGATGAAGGCAGCGCAGCGCAACATCATTCACAAGAACCTCGCGAGCCGGAAAGTGTCACGCCTTACGCAGAGCATCGCCAAGCTCGCCAAGTGAGGCGACCAAGCGAGCTCAGCGAGTAACGCTCGCGCGCGTGAGTTGACTGAGGAACAGATTTGTCACGAAGCCCGGCTTGCGCCGGGCTTTTTGTTTTGGTCTCGCATTTTGTGTGGAAGTTTCACAACGCGAGAAGAGCAGGCGTTGCCGTGCAACGAACTGCGTGTCATGTTTCGTCCGCGTCCGTAGTTCTACCGGCTCAATATGCTTAACGCGCCGCACTCGCGCACAGATTGTTCTGCGCTAAGCTAGGTAGATGGAATAATACGCGAACATCTCGCGTTGAAAATTGCGAAGCGGGGTTACCCTGCAAAAGTAATCGCGAAAAATGACGTCTCGCGAATTACTTATGCACATAGCGCCGAACAGCGATTGGAAAAATGACCGGCGCGAGACCGAATGTAAATTTTCTATGAAAAATTTTTGGTATTGCACCGTCGTTTGTGACACGCGTGAATCTGTGCGCTGATTCAAAACCTTGCTTTCGCAGCTCTGTGTCGGCAACACCGCAACAGTCGCGAAGAGTCTCGATCCCCGTCGAATCCACGGATTGTCAGAAAATACGCTTGGTGTATCTATTTGTTGTTCGCGACGCCCACGGCTCTGCAGATCAGCGCGGTTTGAGAACCAAGGGCGGACGCACAAATCGGCGGCGGTGTGTGCGTTAGCGACGCTTTCCAAGCGAAGCTGGATTGACGGCTCATAGCGATATGGGGACGGTCGACCTGTGTCTAAATATCTCCGGCGATGCCCCGGTAATTTGGGGGATCGAACAAGAGAGACCAGGACGTCAGTCGGAATCCGGCAGCGGGAACGCGGCGCGAGCGAACGGGTTGACGACGACACGCGGCGGCGAAGCGCCGGGCATCTCGGTGTTCGGTAGCGGCAGTTCGCATTTGAAGACACCAGCAAGCTGACAACTTGCCGCGATACGTCGCGGCGGGAGGGGGAGGAGTTATGCCTTACGGGATCATCACTGCAGTCGAACCAACGACAGCTGAAGTGCAGCTCTCCAGTGGTGCCGTAATCAACTCCTCGGACGTCGGCCCTTACCCGCAGGCGCCGTCGAGTACGCGCTGACCTCGCGGGACGCATCTTCTCCAAACAGCTGACCTGTCGCGTGGCGCATGGCCGCCACACGGGAGAGCTTTGTCCGGAGCAGATCGCGCCCGCTAGAGGTCGCGTCGTGGCAGGAAACCTGCGCGGCGCTTTCGCAACAATTATCTCTCAGACTTGGAAGTACGAAGGCAATGACGAACACGGAACAGGATCGCTGGTCGCGGGTGAAGGGACGTTTGCGGACGAGCGTCGGCGAGGACGTTTACACGAGCTGGTTTGCACGGATGGATCTGGAGAGCGTGCACAATGAGAGCGTGCATCTGTCGGTTCCGACCCGGTTCCTCAAGAGCTGGATCCAGGCGCATTACGCCGAACGCGTGCTCTCCTGCTGGCAGGCCGAGATGCCCGAAGTGCATCGCATCGATCTCACCGTGCGCTCGGCCATCCGCGCGACGGCTCCGGTGAAGGAAGCTGCCGCGCCGGCCGAAGTGCGCCGTGTCGAGCGCCATGACGGCCGTCCCGCGCCTGAACTGCGCTCGTTCGCGACCGCGCCGGTGTCCGCGAGCCATGACGCGCTCGGCGGCTCGCCGCTCGATCCGCGCCTGACCTTTGCAAGCTTCGTCGTCGGCCGTTCCAACACGCTGGCCCATGCGGCTGCGCGCCAGGTCGCGGAAGGTCGCCGCGGCGACCCCGTGATGTTCAACCCGCTCTACATCCATGCCGGCGTCGGCCTCGGCAAGACGCATCTGCTGCAGGCCGTGACCTGGGCCGGCAATTCCGGCGGCGAGCGCAAGGTGCTGTATCTCACCGCCGAGAAGTTCATGTACGGCTTCGTCGCGGCGCTGAAGACGCAGACGGCGCTGGCGTTCAAGGAGGCGCTGCGCGGCATCGACGTGCTGGTGATCGACGACCTGCAGTTCCTGCAGGGCAAGTCGACGCAGGCCGAGTTCTGCCACACGCTGAACGCGCTGATCGATGCCGGCCGTCAGGTCGTGATCGCGGCCGACCGTCCGCCGTCCGACCTCGAAAGCCTCGACGACCGCGTGCGCTCGCGGCTGGCCGGTGGCCTCGTGGTCGAGATGGGCTCGCTCGGCGAGGAACTGCGGCTCGGCATCCTGAAGTCGCGCGTCGCCGCGGCCCGCGCCCACCACGCAAGCTTCGACGTGCCGGAGGAAGTGCTCGACTATCTGGCGCGCACCATCACCCACAACGGCCGCGACCTCGAAGGCGCGATCAACCGCCTGCTGGCGCACTCCAAGCTCAACAACCAGCCGGTGACGCTGGAGATGGCCGAGCGCGAGGTGCGCGACCTGATCCGCCCGCAGGAGCCGAAGCGGATCAAGATCGAGGACATCCAGCGCGTCGTCGCCCGGCAGTACAATGTCAGCCGCTCCGACCTCCTGTCGTCCCGCCGCACCGCCAACGTGGTACGTCCGCGCCAGGTTGCGATGTACCTGGCCAAGACGCTGACCCTGCGCTCGCTGCCGGAGATCGGCCGGCGCTTCGGCGGCCGCGACCACACCACGGTGTTGCACGCGGTGCGCAAGATTGAGGCACTGGTCGCCAAGGACACGACGCTGTCCGAGGAAGTCGAATCGCTGAAGCGGCAATTGCAGGAATGAGACTGCAGGAATACGGCCTGCCTCATCCGGCCGGATCGGCCCATAGCCCTTCCCTTTATCGAGAGGGGAGGGCTAAACTTTTTCCGGCCCAAAACGTGGGGAACGGGGCCCGTTTCGCGCCCGTATCCCTTGCACCGGCCGCCCATCCGCGCCACCTTGCGGTCCCCCCGTGGGTTTGATCAAATCCGGTATTGATCCGGCTTATCGGGTTTCCAATGCCGCGGTGCTGCCCTGAACGGCCGCCCGGCTTTTCCATCTGAGGGATCTGGCGGGTATTGCAATGAAGGTCACCGTCGAGCGCGCGCAACTCCTGAAATCGCTGGGTCACGTTCACCGCGTGGTCGAGCGCCGCAACACCATCCCGATCCTCGGCAACGTGCTGATCCGCGCCGAGGGCGCCAAATTGTCGCTGAAGGCGACCGACCTCGATCTCGAGGTGACGGAGACGCTGCCGGCGGAGACCGGAACCGCCGGCTCGACCACGGTGCCCGCGCACATGTTCTACGACATCGTCCGCAAGCTGCCCGACGGCTCGCAGATCGTGCTGGAGGCCGACGGCGACCGCTCGGTGCTCGCGGTGCGCGCCGGCCGCTCGCGCTTCACGCTGCAGACGCTGCCCGAGAGCGATTTCCCCGGCCTTGCCGCCGGCGACATGACGCATTCGTTCTCGCTGCCGGCCTCCGACATCAAGCGGCTGATCGACCGCACCCAGTTTGCGATCTCGACCGAAGAGACCCGCTATTACCTCAACGGCATCTATCTGCACGCTGCCGGCAGCGCCAAGGCCGCGACCCTGCGCGGGGTTGCGACCGACGGTCATCGTCTGGCCCAGATCGACCTCGCACTGCCCAAGGGCGCGACCGGCATGCCCGGCGTGATCGTGCCGCGCAAGACGGTCGGCGAGGTACAGCGGCTGATCGAGGGCGACGACGCCGAGATCTCGATCGAACTGTCGGACGGCAAGATCCGCTTCACGCTCGGTAATGTGGTGCTGACCTCGAAACTGATCGACGGCACCTTTCCGGACTATGGCCGCGTCATTCCGCAGAACAACGACAAGGAACTGGTGGTCGACAAGAAGGATTTCGAGGCCGCCGTCGACCGCGTTTCGACCATTTCCAGCGAACGTGGCCGCGCCGTGAAGCTGGCTTTGTCCCCGGGCAAGCTGGTGCTCTCGGTCACCAACCCGGATTCCGGCAGCGCCACCGAAGAGCTCGAGGTCGAGTACGCCTCCGACGCGCTCGATATCGGCTTCAACTCGCGCTATCTGCTCGACATCGCCGCCCAGATCGAGGGCGAGGTCGCGGTGCTGAAGCTCGCCGATCCCGGCTCGCCGACCCTGGTGCAGGACCGCGACAGCAAGGGCGCGCTCTACGTGCTGATGCCGATGCGGGTGTGACGCTACTTCTCTTGGCGCACATCAGCACTAGATTGCGTCGTGGCTGGGCACGACTGCCCGGCAATGACGAGCTGAGATGACCCCGTCCCGCATTCATCGCCTGTCGCTGACGCATTTCCGCAATTACCGGGCGGCGACGCTGCAGGTCGCGGGCGACATGGTGGTGCTGGTCGGGCCGAACGGCGCCGGCAAGACCAATTGCATGGAGGCGGTCTCGTTCCTGTCACCGGGCCGCGGGCTGCGCCGCGCGACCCTGGAGGACATCGCCGACAATCAGGGCGACGGCTCCTGGGCGGTCTCGGCGGAAGTCGAGGGCGCGCTCGGCCTCGCCACGCTCGGCACCGGCATCGATCCCCCGACCGGCGAGGCGAGCAACAGCCGGCGCTGCCGCATCGACCGAGAACCGGTGGGGTCCGCAACCGCGTTCGGCGACCATCTGCGCATCGTGTGGCTGACGCCGGCGATGGACGGCCTGTTCATGGGTGCGGCGTCGGAGCGGCGGCGCTTCTTCGACCGCCTGGTGCTGGCGATCGATTCCGAGCATTCCAGCCGGGTCTCGGCGCTGGAGCGCTCGCTGCGCTCGCGCAACCGGCTGCTCGAGGTGCGCAACTACGACGACCATTGGTGTGATGCGATCGAGCGCGAGACCGCGGAGCTTGCGGTCGCGGTCGCCGCATCGCGCGGCCAGACCGCCGCCAAGCTCGCCGTGATGCTGCATGAGCGCGGCGCGGCGTCGGCCTTCCCGTCCGCCGAGATCATGCTCGACGGCTGGATGGAGAATGCGCTGCTGCAGGAGCCCGCAACGGCGGTGGAGGACCGCTACCGCGAGATCCTGCGCGCCAGCCGTCCCCGCGACGCCGCCGCCGGGCGCACGCTCGACGGCCCGCATCTGACCGATCTGCAAGTGGTCTACGCGCCGAAGAACATGCCGGCGCGCGATGCCTCGACCGGCGAGCAGAAGGCGCTGTTGATCGGGCTGGTGCTGGCGCATGCCACGATGGTCGCGGAGATGACCGGCATCGTGCCGCTGCTGCTGCTCGACGAGGTCGTCGCCCATCTCGATCCCAACCGGCGCAAGGCGCTGTTCGAGGAGCTCGCCAGGCTCGGCGCGCAGGTCTGGATGACCGGCGCCGATCCTGCCGCCTTCGTCGATATCGGCCCGACGGGTGAGATTTTCGACGTCGAATCCGGCCGCGCCACGCGGCGCGGCTAATTGGGGCAATCTGAAGCGATGGCGCCGTTGCGGAGCGCATCGGCAAAATATCGAAAACAACCCCATGCACAGTAGCCGGCGACGGCCGGTCGGGAGAAGCGAGCCTCCCAATCCGCTCCAATTCAGCCTGGTCCCATGATGTTTCCGGCGACACAGAATCGACCCCGATGAGGGCCCCGAATCCGCCCTCGAAACGGGCTTTTCAGAGCCTCCCGAATCGGCCTTTGAAGACCTTGAAAAAGGCCTAAAAAATCCTATTTATTCAATAGTTTGTAGACGGAGACTTTGCGCTAGGCGCAACTCGTCTTTCATGGCACAAATAGCGGAATCAGCGCCTCATTTTGTGCAGCTGATTCGGGACATCCTCGAAGGCCTCACATGACTGAACCTGCCCGGCAGACCCCTGCCGAATCTGAGCATCCCATTCCTGCTGAATATGGTGCGGAATCGATCCGGGTGCTGAAGGGCCTCGACGCTGTCCGCAAGCGGCCCGGCATGTATATCGGCGACACCGATGACGGGTCCGGCCTGCATCACATGGTCTACGAGGTCGTCGACAACGCGATCGACGAGGCGCTGGCGGGCCATGCGAGCCGCGTCCTGGTCACCCTCAACGCCGACAATTCCGTCACCGTCTACGACGACGGCCGCGGCATTCCGGTCGACATCCACAAGGGCGAAGGCGTCTCGGCGGCCGAGGTCATCATGACCCAGCTGCACGCCGGCGGAAAATTCGACCAGAATTCCTACAAGGTCTCCGGCGGTCTGCACGGCGTCGGCGTCTCCGTCGTCAATGCGCTCTCGAGCAAGCTCGAGCTGCGCATCTGGCGCGACGACAAGGAACACTACATCGAATTCGCGCACGGCGATGCCGTGGCGCCGCTCAAGGTGGTCGGCGATGCCCCGGGCAAACGCGGCACCGAGGTCACCTTCCTCGCCTCGACCGAAACCTTCAAGAACGTCGAATATGATTTTGCGACGCTCGAGCACCGGCTGCGCGAGCTCGCCTTCCTCAACTCCGGCGTCCATATCGTGCTCTCAGACATGCGTCACGCGGTCGAGAAGCGCGAGGAGATGCACTATTCCGGCGGTGTCGAGGAATTCGTCAAATATCTCGACCGCAACAAGAAGGCGATCGTGCCGGCGCCGATCATGGTGCGCTCGGAAGCCAATGGCATCGGCGTCGAGGCCGCGCTGTGGTGGAACGACAGCTACCACGAGAACGTGCTTTGCTTCACCAACAACATCCCGCAGCGCGACGGCGGCACCCATCTGGCCGGCTTCCGCGGCGCGCTGACGCGCCAGGTCAACGGCTACGCCGAGGCCAATGCGAAGAAGGAAAAGATCGCGCTGACCGGCGACGATTGCCGCGAAGGCCTCACCGCGGTCCTGTCGGTGAAGGTGCCCGATCCGAAATTCTCGTCGCAGACCAAGGACAAGCTGGTGTCCTCGGAGGTTCGACCGGTGGTCGAGAACGTCCTCAACGAGGCGCTCGCCGCGTGGTTCGAGGAGAATCCGAAGGAAGCCAAGGAAATCGTCGGCAAGGTGATCCAGGCCGCCGCAGCCCGCGAGGCCGCGCGCAAGGCACGCGAGCTGACCCGCAAGAACCCGCTCAGCGTCTCCTCGCTGCCCGGCAAGCTCGCCGACTGCCAGGAGAAGGATCCGGCCAAGTCCGAACTGTTCATCGTCGAGGGCGACTCGGCAGGCGGCAGCGCCAAGCAGGGCCGCAACCGCGAATTCCAGGCGGTGCTGCCGCTGCGCGGCAAGATCCTCAATGTCGAGCGCGTGCGCCCCGACAAGATGCTGTCGTCGGAGCAGATCGGCACGCTGATCACCGCGCTCGGCACCGGCATCAGCGACGATTTCTCGGTCGACAAGCTGCGCTATCACAAGATCATCGTGATGACCGACGCCGACGTCGACGGCGCCCATATCCGCACGCTGCTGCTGACCTTCTTCTATCGCCAGATGCGCTCGATCATCGATGGCGGCTATCTCTATATCGCCCAGCCGCCGCTCTATAAGGTCTCGCGCGGCAAGTCCGAGCAATATCTGAAGGACGAGCGCGCGCTGGAGGACTATCTGATCTCGACCGGGCTCGACGAATGCGTCTTCAAGCCGGCCTCAGGCGAAGACCGATCGGGCCGTGACCTGCTGTCGCTGGTCGAAGACGCGCGGGTGATCCGCTCTGTGCTGCGCAATTTGCACAGCCGCTACAATCGCGCGGTGATCGAGCAGGCCGCGATCGCGGGCGTGCTGAGCCCGAGGATCACCGGCGAGGTCGCCACCGCCAACTCGGCGGCCGAGTACATCGCCAAACGGCTGGACGCCGTGGCCGAAGAGGTCGAGCGCGGCTGGGTCGGCACCTTCACGGAGGGCCAGGGCTTCCACTTCGAGCGCACCGTGCGCGGTGTCAAGGAAGTGGCCGTGATCGACGACGCGTTTCTCGGCTCGGCCGATGCACGCAAGCTCGACGAATATGCGACCAGGCTGCAGGAGATCTACGTGCGGGCGGGCAAGCTCCGACGCAAGGACGCCGAGCAGATCATCCATGGTCCAGTCGACCTGTTCGAGGCGGTGACCGACGCCGCCCGCAAGGGCATCTCGCTGCAGCGCTACAAAGGTCTCGGCGAGATGAATCCGGAGCAGCTGTGGGAGACCACGCTGGACACCGAGGCGCGCTCGCTGCTCCAGGTAAAGGTCAAGGAGGTCGACGAGGCCGACGACATCTTCACCAAGCTGATGGGCGACGTGGTCGAACCGCGCCGCGACTTCATTCAGGAAAATTCGCTGAGCGCCACCATCGACATCTGAGGATCGCGGCCGGCCGGCTTGCGGCTGCCGGCGCGATGGCTTGGCGAACTTGACGTCTCCGTGACCGCGCGATCCGCCCGGCCGCACTGCTACCTTTCGGGTGGAAGCTACGCCGGGAGTTGTGTTACGGTGCCGGGCAGCCATTGATTCCGTTGCGGAATTTCGCGTGGCCAAGTTCGAATCCAAATCTGGATGATGCGTTTAGGGGACATTCCGCGTGCCGCCGATCCAATACATCGTCGAAGGCGGCCGCCGCCTTTCGGGCACTATCGAGCCGTCGGGCAACAAGAACTCTGCGCTGCCGATCATCGCAGCCGCCCTGCTCACCGAGCACCCGGTCACGCTGACCAACGTGCCGCGCATTCGCGACACCGAGACGCTGGTCGAGCTGTGCCGTTCGGTCGGCGCCAGCGCCGAATGGACCGAGCGCAATACGCTGCAGATCCACGCCAGGGAGATTCGCGCCGCCGATCTCGATCCGGCGCTGTGCGCGCGGATCCGCGCCTCGATCCTGCTGGCGGGGCCGCTGCTCGCCCGCTGCGGCGAGGTCGCGCTGCCGCCGCCCGGCGGCGACGTGATCGGCCGCCGCCGGCTCGACACGCATTTTCTGGCCTTCGAGCAGCTCGGCGCGACGGTCACCGCGACGCACCGGCTGGAATTCCGCGCCTCGCGCCTGAAGGGCGCCGACGTGTTCCTCGACGAGCCCAGCGTCACCGCGACGGAGAACGCGCTGGTCGCCGCCGTCGCTGCCCGCGGCACCACCTATCTGCGCAACGCGGCGTCCGAGCCGCATGTGCAGGACCTCGCCAATTTCCTGGTCGCGCTCGGCGCCAGGATCGAGGGCGTCGGCACCAACACCATCATCGTGCACGGCCAGGCGACGCTCGGCGGCACGAGTTTCGCGATCCAGCCCGACCATATCGAGGTCGGATCGCTGATCGGGCTCGCCGCGGTGACCCGGTCGCCGCTGCGCATCGCGCGCGCCGGCGTCGAGCATCTGCGCTCGATCCGGATGGGCTTTGAGCGGCTCGGCATCGTCTGCGGCATCGAGGGCGACGACCTCGTCGTGCCGTCGAACCAGACCATGAAGATCCAGGACGATTTCGGCGGCCATGTGCCGAAGCTCGAGGACCAGCCCTGGCCGGCCTTCCCGGCGGACCTGATGTCGATCGCAATCGTCACTGCGACGCAGTGCGACGGCATCATCCTGATGCATGAGAAGATGTTCGAGTCGCGGATGTTCTTCGTCGACAATCTGATCGCGATGGGTGGCCGGATCGTACTGTGTGACCCGCACCGCGCGATCGTGGCAGGTCCCAGCCGCCTGCGCGGCGCGCCGATGAACTCGCCCGACATCCGCGCCGGCATGGCGATGCTGCTCGCCGCGGTGTGCGCCAACGGCACCTCCACCATCAACAATGCCGACCAGATCGAGCGCGGCTATGAGCGGATCGACGAACGGCTCAACGCGCTCGGCGCCAAGATCAAGCGGATACCCGCGCGATCGTGATCCGCGTCTAACCCGCGCTGGGATCATGCGCGAACGACAACTCGGGATGCGATGACCTCTGCGTGAGATCGTCGCGTTTGGGCAGCTTGGCCATGCTTTTGGCCGGTCCGCCGTGCTAGGCACACAACCATGACCTGCATCGACAAGATCGACCCGGCCGCGTCGCGCACGGCCGTCGTCCCACCTCGCAAGCTGCTCACGGCCGAGCTCGCGGAAACGCTGAAGCTCGCCGTGCCGCTGGCGCTGACGCAGCTCGGGCAGATCGCGATGATGACGACCGATCTCGCCTTCATCGGCCGGCTCGGCAGCGAGAACGTCGCCGCGGCGGCACTGGCGCACACCGTGTATTTCGTCAGCTTCACCATCGGCATGGGCATGATGTCGGCGGTCTCGCCGCTTGCCGCGCAGGCGTTCGGCGCCCGCGATCCGCGGGTGATGCGGCGCGCGCTCCGCGTCGGCCTGTGGGCGGGGTTCTTCATGGTGCTGCCGCTGATGGCGCTGCCGTTCCAGGGCGAGCGCATCCTGCTCGCGCTCGGCCAGACGAAGGCCACCGCGCATCTGGCGCAGCAATATCTGTTCGGGCTCGCCTGGGGCATCCTGCCGGCGCTTTGCTTCATCGCGATCCGCGGCTTCATGAGCGCGGTGAACCGGCCGGAGCCGGTGCTGTGGATCACGCTCGCGGCGATCCCGGCCAATGCGCTGATGGTCTATCTTCTGCTCTACGGCAAATGGGGCATGCCCGAACTCGGCATGTTCGGCGCCGGACTTGCGACCACGATCGTCAATCTCGGCACCTTCCTCGCCGGCGTGTGGTTCGCGGCGCGTCGCCGCCCGTTCCGCAAGTATCACGTGTTCAGCCGGGTCTGGCGCATCGACTGGCCGTTGTTGGGCAGGCTGGTTACGATCGGCGCGCCGATCTCGATCGCGTTCCTGCTTGAATACGGCCTGTTCGGCGCGGCCGGCCTCTTGATGGGCCTGATCAGCACCACCGCGCTGGCGGCCCACCAGATCGCGCTGCAGATCGCGGCAATCCTGTTCATGGTGCCGTTCGGCGTCAGCATGGCCGCCACCGTGCGGGTCGGCCAGGCGGTCGGCCGCCGCGACCCCGATGCGGTGCAGCGTGCCGGCTTTGTCGCGGTCGCGCTGTCAGGCGTGTTCATGAGCGTCATGACGCTCGCGGTGATCCTGGCGCGCTTCGAGATCGCAGCGCTGTTCCTCGGCGAAGCCTCCGACGCCACCGCGCAGCTCACCGCGACGCTGCTGCTGATCGGCGCAACCTTCTTCATCGCCGATGGCGTGCAGACCACAACCGCCGGCGCGCTGCGCGGCATGCACGACACCCAGGTGCCGCTGCTGTTCGCCGTCATCAGCTACTGGCTGATCGGCTTCGCGTCGGCCTCCGCGCTGGCGTTCTGGGCCGGGCTCGACGCGCCCGGCGTCTGGATCGGGCTGTCGCTCGGCACTGCGGTCTATGCGACGCTCCTGATCTTGCGTTTCCGCCTGCTGGCACGCAGACTGGTTGGATGATGGTCGACGAGGAGGCTAGCGCATGACCTTGTCGGTCGATCTGTTCTTCTCATTCCGCAGTCCGTACAGCTATCTGGCGCTGCCGAAGACATTGAAGATGGTCGCCGACTACGACCTCGCGGTGAATTTGCGGCCGGTCTATCCGCTCGCAGTGCGCGTGCCCGGCTTCTTCAAGAGCACCAATCCGCAATTCGCCCGCTATGTCGTGCTCGACTCCCGTCGCGTCGCCGAGCATGAGAACATCCCGTTCCGCTTTCCGCGACCGGACCCGATCGTGCAGGACATGACGACGCTCGACGTCGCCGCGCACCAGCCCTACATCCATCGCCTGACCCGGCTCGGCGCTGCAGCCCAGCTCGAAGGGCAATCACTCGCCTTCACGGCCGCGATCAGCCGCGTGCTGTGGGACGGCTCGGTAAAAGGCTGGAACGAGGGCGATCATCTCGCCAAGGCCGCCGGTGCCGCCGGCTTCGATCTCGCGGCGATGGATGCGGTGATCACGGCCGATCCCGATCGCTATGAAGCGGTCATCAAGGACAACGAGAACGCACACGCGGCCTCCGGCCATTGGGGCGTACCGACCTTCGTGTTCGAGAACGAGCCGTTCTTCGGCCAGGACCGAATCGACCTGCTGATCTGGCGCATGGAGAGCAAAGGCCTGACGCGCCGCTTGACCTAGATCATGATGCGCTTCCTCAGAGTCGCATCATGATCTCATCTCATTGTTTGAGCATAATCTTTTCGGAAAACCGCTTCGCACTTTTCCGGATCATGCTCTAGCCCAAGGTCATGCCGCGCTCTTCTCCGACGTTTCCGCAACGATCTTCTCGGCAGCATCCTCGTTGGTGCACCAATTGCTGTGGCAGCGCTTGAGGTCGCTGAGGTTCTGCCGCATCTGGTCGAGCGAGAAGCCGAGCGCGAAGAACCGCTCCATGGCATCGACCGGCAGGCCCCGGGTCAGGCCCTCGCTGCGCACCGCGGCGACCTCCTCGCTATAGGCATGCAGCGCGGCATCGACCGGCGCCATGTCGGCCGGGCCGCTGCCGGCGCGCAGGGCGGTCGCGACCGCCATCATGTAGGTGACGATCGCCTTGCTGACCTCGGCCAGCGGCCGCGCCAGCCTGGCCTGGATATCGGCCGGCAGCGGCACGACGCAGGCGCGCCCGATCATCACGACGTCGTGCCGCAGACGCTGGATCGTTCGCAGCAACGGACCGGTCTCCGGCCCCGACGACAGATGCATGGTGCGTTCGCGCTCGGCCTCGAGGCCGGTCGCGTGCAGATTGGTCACCGCGGTGCCGATGCCGTCCTGGATACGATGCAGCGCGTCGTTGTCGAGCCCGCGCGTGAGGCCGGCGAGCAATTCGGCGAACGCCGCCGAGAGCAGTTCCAGGAGCTTTGACGCATTGACCCGGATCTGGCTGACCGCGCGCGACGGCAGCACCAGGAACGAGATCAGAAGTCCGGTGAGCGCGCCGACGGTCACCTCGAGGACACGGTCGATCGCGGAATCCAGCGGATTGGAATGATGCATCGTCGGCAGCAGCAGCACGATCACCGCCGTCACCGTCGCCGAGTTCAGGCTGGGATTGAGCGCGGCGATAAACGCGAGCGGCACGATCGCCAGCACCAGCAGCGCCAGCAGGCTGCCTTCGCCGGAATGCGGGATCAGCACCGCGATCGCACCGCCATAAATGGCACCGCCGATGGTGCCGAGCATGTAATCCCGCGTCGCCTTCAGCGAGCGGCCGACACTCATTTGCGTCACGATCAGCGAGGTCAGCACCGCCCAGAGCGGCAGCATGAGGTTCAGCGCCACCGCGATGACATAGGCCGCCACGCCGGCGGACGCGATCCGGACCGCCAGCGCCAGTTGCGTCTTGCGGGTCCAAAGCTTGTCGAACATGCGTTTTGCGAAGGTCCTCATGCACCCTGATCCGCAATCAATGGAAAGGCCCGTGTTACATGACTTGACGTCCAGCGACCCGAAGCATGGCTGCTGCCCGCGGCGGCAAGGTGGCTTGAAAGGCCAAACCCGCCCGCCTACCCTGCGCCGCAAAATTGAGGAAACACGATGGCCCACGAAACCGCAACGCTCGCCGCCTACGTCGCCGACCTGAAATATTCCGATATTCCGCCGGAGGTGCTGGAGCGCGCCAAGGTTTTGACGCTGGATTTCCTGGGCAGCACCATCCGCGCCCGCCGCGACGCGGAATCGACCCCCTCGCTGATGAAGATGCTGGAGGCGCTGGCGCTGGACGGCAAGGGCGAGGCCACGGTGTTCGGCGACAGCAAGACCTGGACCCCGGCGGTGGCGGCGCTGCTCAACGGCGCGCTCGGCCATTCGCTCGACTTCGACGACACCCACGCCGATTCCTCGCTGCATCCGAGCGCGCCGGTGGTGCCCGCCGCGTTTGCGGTCGGCGAGATGGTCGGCGCCTCCGGCCGCGACGTGCTGACCGCGATCGTTGCCGGTTATGAAGTGTGCTGCCGGCTCGGCAACGCGCTCGATCCGACCTCGCATTACGCCAAGGGCTTCCACCCGACCGCGACGGCCGGCACCTACGGCGCGGCGGCGGCGGCGGCAAAACTGTTCGGACTGTCGAAGGAGCAGATCGTCTCCGCGTTCGGCGTCTCCGGCAGCCAGGCCGCCGGCTCGCTGCAATTCCTGGTCAATGGCGCCTGGAACAAGCGCTACCAGGTCGGCGCCGCCGCGATGAACGGCGTGATCGCTGCGACCCTGGCGCGCAACGACTTCATCGGTTCGAGCGAGTCGGTCGAAGGCAAGCACGGCCTCCTGGTCGGCTATACCGACGACGCGCATCCGGACAAGGCGGTGGCCGGCCTCGGCAGCACCTACGAGACGCTGAAGATCGGCGTGAAGCCGTATCCGAGCTGCCGCTATACCCATGCCGCAATCGACGCGCTGATCGCGATGCGGCGCGAGCACAATCTGACGCCGGACCAGATCAGGAAGGTCGAGATCGGCCTGCACCGCAACGGCATCACGCTGACCGGCGATGCCGCCACCAAGCGTCACCCGACTTCGGTGGTCGGCGGCCAGTTCTCGATGTTCTTCACCGGCGCGATCGCGCTCGACCAGGGCCATTTCGGCTGGGATGATTACGACCGCCTCGGCGACAAGGCCATCGACGCGCTCGCCGACAAGTTCGACGTGGTGCAGGACGACCGCCTCGAAGTCGGCCGCACCCACCCGTTCGGCGCCCGCGTCTCGATCACCACCGATGACGGCACCCACGAGCGCCTCTATGCCGACCCCTCGGGTGAGCCGACCTCGTTCCCCGATGCAAAGGCGATGCAGCAGAAGTTTTTGACGCTGGCCCGCCCGGTGCTCGACAAGCGCGCCGACCAGCTCGCCGACGCGATCCTGACGCTGGAGCGGTTCGATCGGGTGGAAAAGGCGACGCAGCTGGGAAGGCAGTAAGGGCGCCGCTGAGGCGCAGGCTACACGCCACGCCTACACCTGTCGTCCTGGCGAAAGCCAGGACGACGAGAAGGATGGTTACGATTCTAGTTATCAAACCTCACTGTCATTCCGGGGCTCGCGTAGCGAGAACCCGGAATCCACTGGACCGCATCACGTGAGGGGAAATGGATTCCGGGCTCGCGCCAGGCGGCGCGCCCCGGAATGACGGAGAGCCTGCTCCGCGCCTCCAATGATCACGAAATCCCCGCCTTGCGTGACGTCTCCGTTAGTTGCCGCCCGCGAGCCGCGCAGTTGTGGAGGTCGCCGTCACCACGTCGCGAACCAGCTCGAACACGCCGTCCGCCTCGGGCGGCATGTTCGGCGAGCGGCCGAGCCGCACGATGACGAGGTGCTGCGACGGCACGATGATCGCATACTGCCCGATCGTGCCCTTGGCGAAGAAGGCGTCGCGCGGCCAGCCGTGCTTGACACGGAAGTTGGCGCCAAGGCTGTCGCCGAGATTGGTCCAGAAGCCGGCGCCGATGCCGACCCAGCCGTTCGGTGTCGGCGATGCGGAATACTTGACCCAGCCTTCGGGCAGAATGCGCTTGTCGCCGGCCATCCCGTCGTTGAGGTAGAGCTGGCCGAGACGCGCCCAGTCGCGTGCGCTCGCCATCATCGCGCCCGATCCTTCCGGCGTGCCCGCAGCATCGAACTGCATCACGACATTGCGCATGCCGAGTGGATCGAACAACTCCCGACGCGCGAAGCGCATCACATCAGCCGCATGCCCGCCCGCGGCGTTGCGGATCAGATGCGAGAGGATCAGGTAGTTGCCGTCGTGATAATTCCAGACCCGTCCGGGCACGCTCTCCAGTGCAGCGCGCTCGGCAAAGGCGGCCATGTCCGATTCCATGTACTTCATGCGGTTGACCGGCTCGAGCACGGACGCCAGCGACGCCTCCAGCGAGCTGCCGAGCGCAAGCCCGGCGGTGTGGCGCAACAGCTCGTCGACCGTGATCGCGTGGCGCGGATCCTTCGGATCCTGCCAGGCCGCGATCGGCACCGGCCGGTCGACTGCGAGCTTGCCGTCGCGCACGAGGATTCCGATCAGGGCCGAGATCGCCGACTTGCTCATGGAGAAGCCGAGCAGCGGCGTCTCGATGCCGATGCCGTCGGCATAGCGCTCGGCGACGATGCGGCCGTCCTTCATCACCACGACGGCGCGGGTGTGGCGGAACGGCGGCTCCGCCGGCTCGGCAAAGGCGCGGTCGAGCGCAGCCGCGAGCTGCGGGCTCTGCGGCGCGACGAGCACAGGACCGGCGATCTCGGGCAGCGACGCGGCTTGCGGCCTCGCAGGCGGAAGCGCGGTATCGGCCAGCATCTCGCCATGTTCGAGGGTGCAGCCGAGCCCCTCGCGATAGACCGCATGGCTGCGGCCGAGCCCGAACAGCGTCACGGTGACGTCGCGGCGATCGAGGTCGACCTCGGTATCCATCGCCCAGGTGAGCAGGCGAGCCCCGGGCATCGCATCGATGGTCTCGGTCACGTTTCGCCTGGGGTCGAGGCCGCTGACGAAGGTCTCCGAGCAGACGATATTCGCAACAAAGCCGGTTGCGACCTTCGGCACGTCGCGGGCACGGGCGGCGGACAGCGCCAGCGCGCCGCACGCGGTGCTGGCGGCGAGAATGAGAAAGAGCTTTCGACGGGTCACGGGATCCTCCGGCATCGCGCGATGGGCGCGTGGCCGGGATCAGGCCGGAGCGGGCGCAGTGGCGCTCGCCGGATTTGGAAATGGGGCTAGTCGAGGATTGCGGACGGCTCGCCGATTCTGGAATCTTTCAACGATTGTAGTGGTTTAGGGACGAGGCAGCCTCTCCCTTCTCCCCTTGCGGGAGAAGGTGGCGCGGGCGCAGTCCGCGACGGATGAGGGGTCTCTATCCGCGGAGACAGACCCCTCACCCCGCTTCGCTGCGCGAAGCGACCCTCTCCCACAAGGGGAGAGAGTCCAGCGGAGCCGCCCAGCGACGATTACACCGCGTTGGCCTTCTTCCGGTACTCGGTCGGGGTCACGCCTGTGGTCGCCTTGAAGGCGCGGTTGAAGGGGCCGAGCGACTGAAAGCCGGCGTCCATGGCGATGGTGATGACGGGGACTTCGGCCTGCGAGGGATCGGCGAGCGCGGCCTTGGCTTCCTCGATCCGGTGGTTGTTGAGGAAGACGTTGAAGTTGCGGTAGCCGAGCCGCTGGTTGATCAGCCGCCGCAGACGGTACTCGGGGATCTTCAGCCGGGTCGCCAAACTGCCGATCGTGACGTTGTCGTGGCGGTAGATGCGCTCGTCCGCCATCAGCCGCATCAGCGCGTCGACCAGCTTGCGGTCTGCCGCCTCCTCGGCCGCGGCCGGCTTCGTCAGCACGACGGCCTCCGCCGGCACCGTGAACAGGTCGGCGCCATCGACGCGCATCATCGCCCAGGTGATCGCGGCCACGACAGCAGTGAGCACGGCCGCGTTCACCAGATTGGCCCATTCCACGGTCACGCGGCTGCCGGCATAGGCAATCTGAAGCAGCGCGTTCATTCCGCCATACAGCGCAGAGGCGACGACGATGAAGACGCGGACACGGCGGCGGCGCTCGACCAGATCCGCCGACCACGAGGTGATGGTCTGTGCCACCGCAAGCGCAATGAAGACGAGCGAGAGCGAATTGACCATGGTGATCGCGAACCGTGCGTGACCGGCGGGTGCGATCCATATGCAACTGACGAAGCTGTAGGCCACGACCGCAGCCCAGATCAGGCCGTGCCACCAGCGCAGCACAAACGCATCATCGAACAGCGCGCGCGTGAACAGCCAGAACACCACGATAGCGCCGGTCGAGAGCGCGATCAGCGGCGCATGCCAGTCCGAGACCGGCGGCCCGGCACCGATCGACGCGGTCACCGCATGCGCGGCCGAACCGAGCGCGAAGGCGGCCGCAAGTCGCCCGGCCAGTACCTTGCCGAAATCCGCGACCATCGAGGCCGCGAGCACCAGAAGCAGCGTCACGGTGGCGGCGCGCAGGCACAATTCGGTCGCGGCAAAGGTCATCGGTCGGTGCGATCTCCAAGGTGAGCAGAGAATCGTCCGTCAGGGGCGATTTTTCAAGAACCATCGCGCGGCCAGCGGCTGCGCTGCGTGACCCAGATATCGACAACATCGCCCTCGAGCTTGCCCGGGCCCTCGTTCACCGCCCCCAGTCGCCGCGCCACTGCCTGCGAGGCCACGTTGGCCGGATCGATGCAATGGATGATACGGTCGACCGTGAAGTTCGCGAATACAAAATCGATCGCGGCGCGCGCCGCCTCCACCGCATAGCCCTTGCCGCGATACTCCCTGGCAATGCCCCAGCCGACCTCGAAGCCCGGCCATTCCGGCGGACAATACGGGCCGACACGCCCGATGTAGCGGCCGGAGGATTTCTCCTCGACCGCGAACATGCCGAAGCCGTGCAGCGCCCAGTGGCCGGAGATGACCGCCGCATTGCGCCAGCCCTTCAGCTCCGAGGTGACGGGCTGATGATCCGGCGTGATGAAGCGCGCCGTCTCGGGATCGGACAGCATCCGCGTGTTGTCGACGACGTCGGATGCGCGCCATGGCCGCAGGATGAGCCGCGCGGTTTCGATCACGGGACCATCGACCTGCAACAACCTTGCGCCCGGCTTGATCAGAGAAACCATCGGCACCCCCGGTTTCCAAGTTTACGCTGTTATCACGCACGCGCACACGCCAGAAGTACTTCGTCGTCCCGGCTCGTGCGGCGCCTTGTCATCGGGCGGCGCTTCCCGCCGACCCGTTGCCTTGGCCGGGACGACGGTTGGAGTATGATCAAGGCAAGCAAGAAGGAGACTTTACCATGAGCTGGCAGCCCTCGACCGATCCCGAACTCGGCGATCCCAAGACCTGCGACGCGCTGGATCTGATCATCGTGCCGCGCACCCGCGATCTCGGCGACGGTTTTGCCGTGCGCCGCGCGCTGCCGCACGGCAAGCGGCAGATGGTGGGGCCGTTCATCTTCTTCGATCATTTCGGTCCGGTGCAATATCTCGCCGGCAAGGGCATGGATGTGCGGCCGCATCCGCATATCGGGCTCGCCACCGTCACCTATCTGTTCGACGGCAGCATCATGCACCGCGACAGCGAGGGCAACATCCAGGAGATCCAGCCCGGCGCGATGAACCTGATGACCGCGGGTCGCGGCATCGCGCATTCCGAGCGCACCCCCGACGTGCAGCGTCGCGACGGCCAGAAGATGCTCGGCCTGCAAAGCTGGATCGCTCTGCCGGCCGGCAAGGAAGAGATCGCGCCGTCGTTCCAGCATTATGGCGCGGGCGACCTGCCGATGATCTCGGAACGCGATTTCACCGCGCGCGTCATCGCCGGCTCGGCGTTCGGCATCAGCTCGCCGGTCAGCATGGTCTCGCCCTGGTTCTACACCGAGGTGACCGCGCAGGCCGGCACCTCGGTGCCGCTCGACCCCGATCACGAGGAGCGCGCGATCTATCTCGTCGACGGCGAGGTCGAGATCGCGGGTGACCGCCACGAGGGGCCGCGGCTCCTGATCTTCCGGCCCGGCGACCGCATCACCGTGAAGACGCTGCGACCGACCCGCATGATGTTCCTCGGCGGCGACGCCCTGGAGGGGCCGCGCCACATCTGGTGGAATTTCGTCTCCTCCTCGAAGGAGCGGATCGAGCAGGCCAAACAGGACTGGAAAACCGGGCGTTTCGCGCAAGTTCCGCACGAACACGAGTTCATTCCGCTGCCGGAGTGAGCTATTTCCTGTGTTAGTCTCTCGCGCCCGCACGGCTCGTGCGGGCGCTCGTCGTTGAAGCCACCCGGAAAGACCACGCCCATGACCGCGATGCTGTCCAGCGATTTGCCCCTGCCCCGGATCGGCCGCGGCAAGGTACGCGATATCTACGCCGTCGGTGACGACCGCGTGCTGCTGCTCACCACCGACCGGATCTCGGCATTCGACGTGGTGATGGCGGAAACCATTCCGATGAAGGGCGCGGTGCTGACCCAGATCAGCGCCTGGTGGTTCCGGCAACTCGAAGGCACCGTGCCGCATCACATGATCAGCGCCGATGCCGACGAGATCATCCGCGCGGTGCCCGAACTCAAGAACCATCGCGCCGACATCCTCGGCCGCGCGATGCTATGCAAGCGCACCACCGTGTTTCCGATCGAATGCGTGATCCGCGGCTACATCTCCGGCTCGGCCTGGAAGGAATACGCGGCCGAGGGCACGCTCGCCGGCGAGAAGCTGCCGGCGGGCCTGATCGAGAGCCAGAAGCTCGAGCCTGCAATCTTCAGCCCGGCGACCAAGGCCGAGGCCGGCCATGACGAGAACATCACCGTTCAGCGGGTGCGCGAGATCGTGGGTGCTGATGTCGCTGCGTCGCTGGAGAAGATGGCGCGCGACGTCTACGCTTTCGGCGAGCAGACCAGCCGCGCCCGCGGCATCATCATCGCCGACACCAAGTTCGAATTCGGCCGCGACAAGGACGGCCGCATCATCCTGATCGACGAGGTGATGACGCCGGATTCGTCGCGCTTCTGGGCGGTCGATGCCTACAAGCCCGGCCAGCCGCAGCCGAGCTTCGACAAGCAGCCGCTGCGCGACTATCTCGACGTCGAGCGCCACGCCGGCCGCTGGAACGGCGACGCCCCCGCCCCGCCGCTGCCCGCCAGCGTGGTGGATGCGACCAGCAAGCGGTATCTGGAAGCGTATCGCCGTGTGACGGGGACTGAGCTGAAGGTCTGACCTCTCCGTCATTGCGAGCGAAGCGAAGCAATCCACTTCGCCGATTGCGGAGGCATGGATTGCTTCGTCGCTTCCGCTCCTCGCAATGACGGCCTGAGGTGAATCCCATTCACCCCTGTTGAAGACATACCTTTTGTCGTCACCGCCGCCTCCCTGCACTCTCCGACCAAAACGGAGAGTGCACGATGCGGCAATTGACTTATATCGGCGGCAACAAGGTCGAGTGGTGGGACGTTCCCTCACCGCGCCTGCAGGATGACCGCGACGCGCTAGTGCAGCCGCTCGCGGTGACGCGCTGCGATCTCGATCTTGCGATCGTGCATGGCCGATCGGGCTTCGCAGGTCCATTTGCGCTCGGACATGAGACCGCCGGCCGCATCGTCGACGTCGGCGGCGCCGTGAGGAATTTCGCGCCTGGCGACCTCGTCATCGTCCCGTTCCAGATCAGTTGCGGGGCTTGCGACCGCTGCCGCCGCGGACACACCAATGCCTGTACGGCGGTGCCCTTCCGTTCCTCCTACGGGTTGAAGCCGGTCTGCGGCGTGGAGTATGGCGGCGGTCTGTCCGACCTGATCCGCGTGCCGTTCGCCGATCACATGCTGGTCCGCCAGCCGAACGGCCATGCCCTGTCGCAAACCGCGGGATTGGCCGACGGCGCGACCGACGGGTTCAGCGCGGTGGCGCGCTGGCTCACGCAACGGCCCGGCGCCGACGTGCTCGTGATCGGCGGCTTCGCCCAGTCGCTCGCGATGTTCGCGGTGCAGGCGGCGGTGGCGCGCGGTGCGAGCCGCGTCGTCTATCTCGACGACCACGCGCCGCGCCTTGCCAAGGCGAAGTCGCTCGGTGCAGACATCATCGAAGCCCCAAGCGGCCTGTCGATCGAGCCGCCCGGCCTGTTCCCGATCGTGATCGATGCGGCCGCGACCGACGCCAGCACCCTGCTGGCATTCCGCGCAACGGAACCGAACGGCATCTGCCAGCGGATGTATGGCGACTTTGCCGAGACCACGCCGGTGCCGCTGCGGCATATGTATGGAATCGGCATCACGCTGAAGGTCAGCCGCGTCAATGTTCGCGCCGAACTGCCGGATTGCGTTGCCCATGTTGCGGCAGGCGATTACCACCCAGAACACGTCATCACCCGCCGCGTTCGCTTCGAGGATGCGCATGAGGCGATCGGGGACCCGACCATCCGCGTCGCTTTCGTTCGCGATGGCATTGCCTGACCGGGACCGCTAGGTTGGCTCCAACCAACAAACTCAGGGAGCGATCCATGTCCGATGCCGATACCGTGCTCGTCGAGCGCGACGGTCCCGTCACCATCATCTCCATCAACCGTCCGCACAACCGCAACGCCGTCGACGGCGCCACCGCGCGGAAGCTGTATGACGCATTCCTTGCCTTCGACGCCGACGCAAGCGCATCGGTCGCGGTGTTCACCGGCACCGGCGGCTATTTCTGCGCCGGCGCAGACCTCAAGGCAGTGGCGGCGGGCGATCCCGAGAAGAAGCGCGAGATCGGCGGCCACAACACGATCGCGCCGATGGGACCGAGCCGGCTGCGGCTGTCGAAACCGGTGATCGCCGCGATCGAGGGCTTTGCGGTCGCCGGCGGCATGGAGCTTGCGCTGTGGGCCGACATGCGCGTCGTCGCCGAGGACGCCACCTTCGGCGTGTTCTGCCGTCGCTTCGGCGTGCCGTTGATCGACCTCGGCACCATCCGCCTGCCGCGCCTGATCGGCCATTCGCAGGCGATCGATCTGATCCTCACCGGACGTCCAGTCGCAGGGCCCGAGGCATTTCGCATGGGGCTCGCGAACCGCTTGGTGCCGAAGGGCGAGACGCGCGCGCACGCCATTGCGCTTGCCAAGGACATTGCGAAATTCCCGCAGAACTGCATGCGCGCCGATCGCCTGTCGGCGCTGCGGCAGTGGGATCTGGAGGAAGAAGACGCGATCAGGAACGAGATGCGCGGCGGGCTCGAGGTGATCAGGTCGGGCGAAACGCTGGCGGGTGCGACGCGCTTTGCGTCGGGCGTCGGCCGCCACGGCGCCTTCGGCAATGAGGGCGGCAACGGTTAAGGCGATCTGCGTGGACGTAGCCCGGATGGAGCGGAGCGCAATCCGGGCTACGAGGGTGAGTTGAACTACAGCAACCCGCGGCTTTCGCTCGCCGCGAGCTCGGCCATCAGCGCCCTGTCGTCATAGCGCGCGAGCGAGAGGCTGCGGGCGAATGCGGGCGCCGGCGCGTCGGCCACGACGCGAGCGCAGAGATCACCGGTAGCACAGGCGCCCATCGTGCCGTAACCCGACAGCGCGGTAGCGAGGAAGACGCCCGATGTCTTCGCCGCGCCGATCAGCGGCCAGTTCTCCTTCGTCATCGGATAGTAGCCGCCGTAGTGCACGCGGTCGCGTGGCAGCGCACCGAGATATTGCGCAAGGCGCGGCTGCAGCCGGCTTGCCGCACGCAGCACGACTTCAGGGAAATACGGATTGAGCTCCGGCTCGCGGACCGGCGCCGTGGTCGGCTCGGTGTTGAAGGCCCAGCCGAGCTTGATCCACTCGCCGTGATCGCCGCCGTCGGGCCGGCAATGGATGCTGCCCGGCATCGGCGCCAGCAGGCGCGCGAATTCCGGCGCCGCCGACAGCGCCTCGCGCTCGTCGTCGGACCAGGCCAGCGTCTGGCCGTCGAGATCGATCGCGAACGGCATCCTGCGATCGACCGCGCGGTTGCGATCGGCGAAGGCGATCTTCTGCTGCAGCACATTGACGATCGGCAGCTGCTCGCCATGCATCGCCGCGACATCCGCGGCGAACGGCCCCGCGGCATTGACGATGATATCGGCCTTGATGGTCTGCCGCGCGCCATCGGCCAGCACGTCGACGGCGAAGCGATCGCTCTTCGCAATGCCGACCACCCTCGCCTGCTGAAACTGCGCACCCAGCGGGCGCATGGTCTCCAGCATGTACTGGCCGAGCTGCTGACCGCTGATGTCCCCCGCCCTGCGGATGTGCAGCGCGGTTGTAACCTCCTTGTCGAACGTCGGATAATGCGCCTGGATCAGATCGCGCCCCTGCAGGACGTCGACGCCGTCAGGCGCCCGCTGCCAGTCCGCCGAATGCGGCGGCACATAGCCGCGGCTTGCTCCTTCATGCAGGCGGATCAGTCTTGCAGCCTGCTCGCCGTAGCCGGCGTAGAGCTGCTGCAGCAGCGCCTCAGGCTTCTCCTCGCGCGTGACCAGCAGATATCCGCGCCGCGTCATGTGGATGCGGTTGTCGCTGCGGCGTGCGATCTCCTCCATCAGGTCGGTACTGTGGTTGGTGAAATCGGCCATCGTCGGATGCGGCCACCAGTTGCGGTAGTTCTCGCCCGATTGCGCCGAGGTCACCGCCATCGGCTGGCCTTCGTCGACGATCAGCAGACGCGACCGCTTGTGCTGGACGGCGAGGTAGTAGGCCGTGGCGATGCCGACGATGCCCGCACCGATCACCAGGATTTCGACGTCATTGGTCTTCACGCATAGTCTCCCAAAGGCCCGTTGCGGGGCCTGCAATGATTCAGATTGTTCGAGCGATCAGACTGAGCGTTCGGGGCTCGCATCGCGCACCGCCTGGCGCTGCGCCGAGCGCAGCGTCTTCTGCGTTTCCTCGATATGATCGCGCAGCAGGCGGACGGCCTTCTTGACCTCGCCGTCACGGCAGAATTCGAGCAGCCGGTAGTGCTCGCGCTGCGGACGCTCCTTGCCGGTCGCCTGCGACACCAGCGCCCGCGTGAAGCGGCCGACGTGGCCGTAATTCGCCTCGATCATGCCGAGCAGGCGCGGTCGGTTGCACGGCGCGTAGAGCGTGGCGTGGAATTTCCAGTTGAAGGCGCCCCATTGCGCCGGATCGGGCTCGGCGTCGTAGGCGCGGAGGATTTTCGTCGCTTGTTCGAGATCGATCTCGCCCATCGCAGGGATCGCCAATCGCAGCGCGTGGCATTCGAGCGCGATCCGGATCTCGAGCAGCTCGATCACCTCGTCGATCGACAGGTCGGAGACGACAGCGCCGCGGTTGGGCAGGAAGGTGACAAAGCCTTCGGCCTCGAGCTGGCGCAGCGCCTCGCGCACCGGGATGCGGCTGGTACCGAACCGCGCAGCGAGCTCGTCCTGGCGGAGCTGCAATCCGGGCGCGAGCTCGCCCGAGCTGATCGCGGCCCGCAGCGCCTCACGCACGGCGTCAGGCGCGGAACCGTGAGGTCCGGCCCCTCGATGGGTTGCGGCGGTTGCGGGTTCCATCCGGTATCTCTCTGGCTGGCGTCAAGCTACGGTATCCGACTTGGCCATGATTGTATAAAATCAGATTGCCGATTATGCAATCCAATGTATAAAATCTTGGCTGATCGTATCCAATTCTGCCGGCGAGCGCGAGCACCTGATGAATAATCCACTCAAGCAATTGACTCTCCTGGCTTTTCTTGCGGCGACGATATCAGCCCCGGCACAGGCCCAATCGCCCGGTGGCACGCTGGCCAAGATCCGCGACATCGGCGAGATCCGGCTCGGGCACCGCGACGTCTCGGTCCCGTTCTCCTATCTCGACGATAACCAGAAGCCGGTCGGCTTTGCGATGGACCTCTGCGCGCGGATCGTCGATGCGGTGAAGGACGAACTCAAGCTGCCGGCGCTGGAGACCCGGCTGCAGCCAGTCCAGCTCTCCACCCAGATACCGCTGATCGAGAACGGCACCATCGACATCGTCTGTGGTCCCGCGACCAACACGCTGGAGCGGCAGAAGGTCGTCGCCTTCAGCACCACGATCTTCGTGTCGAGCATTCGCGCGGTGGTGCAGAAGGACGCGCCGATCAAGACCTTCGAGGATCTCGGCGGCAGGCCGGTCTCTCTGACCTCAGGCTCGACCTCGATCGGGCTGCTCAGCGCACGCGCCCAGGCGAAGAATTTTCAGACCAAGAACATCCTGACGCCGGACCATGCGGCATCGTTCCTCGCGCTGACCACCGGACGCAGCGACGCCTTCGTGATGGACGACATTCTGCTCGCCAGCCTGATCGCCGGCAGCCCCAATCCGTCGGACTGGCGCATCATCGACGACAGCCTGCGCACCGAGCCCTACGGGCTGATCATCCGCAAGGGCGATCCGGACTTCAAGGCGCTGGTCGACAGGACGCTGGTCGCCATGATGAAGAGCAACGAATTCCAGGAGCTCTACGCCAAATGGTTCACGCGGCCGATCCCGCCGAAGAACGTGAACCTGAATTTCCCGATGACGGCGCCGCTGAAGGACGCCGTCGCCAATCCGAACGACAAGGGCGTGTGACGGGCGCATCTGGTCAGGCGAGTTCTCGGCTGCGGCCGCCTTGCTTTGCGGCTGCGGCGGGCGAAGCCCATTTAAAAGGCGGCTTCGAAGCGCCGCGCTAGATGTCCCTTTGCGCTGGATCAAAGCAAGCCCCCCTTGCCGGCCGCATGTTGAATCAAGATGAGGCACTGGAAGGCGTGCATCCTCGGGGTTCGCATTGGGTCCCTGGCAAGGATCGCGCCCGTCGAGAATTGGAACGCGCATGAAAGTAAAGCCATTTACCGCCTTGTTGCTCGCCATGTCGGCCGCCGCGGTGATTCCGACCAGTTGGGCCCAGTCACCTCCCGGGGCGGGCAATGCCGAGCGATATATCCCTCAGCTCGCCAACATCATGACCGCCGCGCAGCTGCAGCACCTCAAGCTGTGGTCGGCGGGAACGGCCCATAACTGGCCGCTCGCGGCCTACGAGCTGCAGCAGCTCCGGGAGAGCCTCGTGGAGGCGGCGCTGCTCTACCGCGGAATTCCGGTCTCCAACGTCACGACACTCGCCTCGTCCATTTCCGTCATGACGGAAGCGATCGACCGAAAAGACCCAGAGCGGTTCGCGAAGGAGTTCGCCGAGCTGACCAAGGGCTGCAACACCTGTCATCAATCGATGGACCGCGCCTTCATCGTGTTGCGCACGCCTGCCGAGCAACCATTTTCCAACCAGGCGTTCCAGCCGAAGAGCAAGCCTTAGCCATATGCCAATGCGAACGCACCGCGCGCCCACAAGCTGAAACGTGAGAACCAAAGCGCCGTGGATCTCGGGGCAGTGCCGGGTCAGACGCCGCCCGGTGAGCCATCCAGGTCACAGCCGAAAACCTGACTGGTGCGACCGCCGTCCGCGATCACCTGATGCCGGAGGCATCGTCCGCAGACGGCGAATTCAGCGGCGATGACGACAGCTGATCAGACGCCGGCCATCATCACGTATTTGATCTCGACATATTCATCCATGCCGTGGCGCGAGCCTTCGCGGCCGAGACCCGATTCCTTGACGCCGCCGAAGGGGGCGACCTCGGTCGTGATCAGGCCGGAGTTGACGCCGACCATGCCCGACTCCAGCGCTTCGGCGACGCGCCAGACGCGGCCGATGTCACGCGAATAGAAGTAGGAGGCGAGGCCGAACGGCGAGGCGTTGCACATCGCGATCACATCGGCCTCGTCCTTGAACCGGATCACCGGCGCGAGCGGGCCGAAGGTCTCCTCCTGCGCCACCAGAGCGTCGGGCCGCACGTCCGACAGCACGGTCGGCTCGAAGAAGCTGCGGCCCAGCGCCGAGCGCTTGCCGCCGGTCACGACCTTGGCGCCGCCCTTCACGGCGTCGGCAATGTGCCGCTCGACCTTTTCGACCGCCTTCATGTTGATCAGCGGTCCCTGGGTCACGCCGGACTCGGTGCCGTCGCCGATCTTCATCTCGGCGACCTTCTTCGACAGCTTCTCGACGAACTGGTCGTAGATCTTGTCCTGCGCGTAGAGACGGTTGGCGCAGACGCAGGTCTGGCCCATGTTGCGATACTTGGAGACGATCGCGCCTTCGACCGCGGCATCGATGTCGGCATCGTCGAATACCACGAAGGGCGCATTGCCGCCGAGCTCGAGGCCGAGCTTCTTCACGCCGACCGATGCTTGCCGGTACAGGATCTTGCCGACATTGGTCGAGCCGGTGAAGCCGACGAAGCGCACCGCCGGATGTTCGCACAGCACCTTGCCGATCGGCGGCGCATCGCCGGTAATGATGTTGAGCACGCCCTTCGGCACGCCGGCCTTCTCAGCCAGCACAGCGAGCGCGAGCGCCGACAGCGGCGTCTCGTTGGCGGGCTTCAACACGACGGTGCAGCCGGCGGCCAGCGCCGGCGACACTTTTCGCGTGATCATCGAGTTTGGGAAATTCCACGGCGTGATGGCGCCGCAGACGCCGATCGGCTGCCGGATCGCGAGCAGGCGCGCGTCCGGACGCTGGGTCGGAATCGTCTCGCCATAGACGCGGCGCGCTTCCTCCGCGAAGAACTCGACATAGGCCGCGCCGATATCGACTTCGCCGAGCGCTTCAGCGAGCGGCTTGCCCTGCTCGGAGGTCAGGATCAGCGCGAGGTCCTCGCGGTTGGCGATGATCAGGTCGAACCATTTGCGCAGGATATTGGAGCGCTGCTTGGCGGTCAGCTTGGCCCAGGCCGGAAATGCGCGCTGGGCGGCCTCGACGGCCCTGGTCGTGTCATCGGCGCCGAGCTGCGGGATCTTGATCAGTTCCACGCCGGTCGCCGGATTGTTGATGGCGAATTCGGGGCTGCCGACCCAGGCGCCGTCGATATAGCAGCGGTCGCGCAGCAGCGACGGATCCTTCAGGCGGCTTTGCAGGGTGGATGCTGCGGATGGCGTGGCGCGTGCGGCAACGGGCGGGGTCATGGCGTTACTCCTGGAATTTCTTTGGGAGGTCTTCGCCTATATAAGCGGAAAGCCGACGCGATGCATTGTCCGTGACGCTCATCTGCTGGCGCGCAAATGCGACCCTGTCCACGTCATTCCCGGGCGATGCGAAGCATCGAACCCCAGGTGCGCAATTGCGCACCTGGGAATCTCGAGATTCCCCGGAGTGACATTCTTCCTTCCGTCAGATCGCGCCGCCCGACATGTAGGTTTCACGGCGGCCGATCATACGCTCGGCCGCGGCCTTGGCATCCGCCTTGGTCGAGGTTGCGCAAGTCCGGTATTCGAGGTCGGCCTGCGCCCGCGCATCGCGGCGGCCGAACCAGGACTTGGTGCCGGTCTGCAGCAGCGCCAGTGCCTGGGCGACATTGTCGACGGCCTCGAACGAGTGCAGGGCGCCGGTACCCGCGTAGCGCACTTCGTAAAGACCCGGGCTGACCGGCGCCTCGATATTCTCGCCGCGGCCCGGCCGCGGATAGCGCTTCCATTCACTCCATGTCGAAATCATTGCTGCGTCCCCGCGAGGCGCGAAATGACGAATCTTTTCGTCAAATCCATCCAATCCGCCGCACCGTTTGTGCAGCGATCTGAATGCGTTAATGCAAAAAAACAGGTACGAAAATCAACTCGTGGATCACGTTACCGTGGCCGCCTTGTGGGGTCACCGGGACCGCTGCGGAGTCCACCGCAAAATCTGCGCGCGTGGTGAACAGCTGTTTGAGCGTGGCCGCCCTGCCGGGCCGGCTGTCACGACATCGCGACAGCATCGCATCGCGGCCGCCTTGCGGGACCCCGAAAGCGGGAGGATGATCCGCCCCGTTTCAAAACAATAAACCCCCACCGGAGGACGCCCCCAATGCAGAGCAAGGCTCAGATCGATCAGGTATTGCGGCAGAAGAGCGAGGCAAAGGAGATTCCCGGCGTGGTCGCCGTCGCGGCCACCGGCAAGGACGTGATCTACGAGGGCGCGTTCGGCAAGCGCGACCTCTCCAAGAGCGATCCCATGACGGCGGACAGCGTGTTCTGGATCGCCTCGATGACCAAGGCGGTGACGTCAGCGGGCGCGATGCAGCTCGTCGAGCAGGGCAAGCTCTCGCTCGATGAGCCGATCGGCAAGCTGCTGCCCGATCTCGCCGCCGTGCAGGTGCTCGACGGCTTCGACGCCAAGGGCGAGCCGCAGCTGCGGCCGGCAAAAAAGCCGATCACGCTGCGCCAGCTGATGACCCACACCGCCGGCTTCGCCTACGACATGTGGGACGCCAATCTCGGCAAATACCTGGAGAAGACCGGCACGCCCGGCATCATCACCTGCCTGAACGCCGCGCTGAAGACCCCGATCATGACCGACCCCGGCACGCGCTGGGAATACGGCACCAATATCGACTTCGTCGGCAAGGCGGTGGAAGCCGCGTCCGGCAAGAAGCTCGATGCCTATCTGCGCGACAACATGTTCGCGCCGCTCGGCATGAGCGACACCGCATTCAAGATCTCGGACGACATGCGCAAGCGGCTGGTCGGCATGCATGCGCGCGGCGAGGACGGCACGCTCGCCGCGATCCCGTTCGAGCTCGAGCAGAACCCTGAGTTCCACATGGGTGGCGGCGGCCTTTATTCGACCGCGGCCGACTACATCAAGTTCTGCCAGATGATCCTCAACAAGGGCAAAGGCAACGGCAATCAGGTGCTGAAGGCCGAGACCGTCGCAACGATGGGACAGAACCACATCGGCGAGCTCACCGTCGACAAGATGACGACGGCGGCACCGATGTACACCAACGACGTCGATCTCTGGCCCGACATCGTCAAGAAGTGGGGCCTGAGCTTCCTGATCAACACCGCCAAGACGCCGGAAGGCCGCAGCGCCGGCAGCCTCGCCTGGGCGGGCCTCGCCAACACCTATTACTGGATCGATCCGTCGCGCGACGTCTGCGGCGTGATCCTGACCCAGCTGCTGCCGTTCGCCGACAAGCATAGCCTCGAGGCCTTCGCAGGCTTCGAGAAGGGCATCTATGCCGGCCTCGACGCCGGCAGCGGACAAAGGGCGGCCTGAGGTTCCGGTCCGGCAACAAGAAATCCCTCCCCTCGCGGGGAGGAATTTTTCGTGCCCGCCATAGGTCGGGCCTGTCCTGCCGGCGTCAAACGACTAAGATCGCGCAAAAAAGCGCGACGACACGAATACGACCACGAGGAGGACGAGCTTGGCACCCAAGATTCCGGCACCCAAGGCAGACAGCTATGTTTGCGGCATTTCCGATACGCCGCTGCTCGGCGAAACCATCGGCCGCAGCCTCGACCGCGCACGCGCCCGCTGGGGCGAGCGCGAAGCGCTGGTCTCGTCCAGCCACAATGTGCGCTGGACCTGGAACGAATTCGCCGACCGCGTCGAAGCGCTGGCCGCCGGCTTCCTCGCGCTCGGCCTGCAACGCGGCGAGCGGATCGGCATCTGGTCGCTGAACCGGCCGGAATGGACGCTGACGCAATTCGCCGCCGCAAAAGCCGGCCTGATCCTCGTCACCATCAATCCCGCCTACCGGTTGAGCGAGCTCGAATTCGCGCTTCACAAGGTCGGCTGCGCCGCGATCGTGACCGCGACCGCGTTCAAGACCTCGGCCTATATGGAGATGCTGAACACGCTGCTGCCGGAGCTTGCGAGCGCCACACCCGGCCAATTGCGCTCGGCGCGGCTGCCGCAGCTGCGCGCCGTGATCCAGATCGGCGGACCGGCGGCACCGGGCACGATTCCATTCGAGCAAGTGTCGCAGATGGGCGGCAAGCGCCATCGCGAGCAACTCGCGGCGCTCGGCGACAGCCTGCAGTTCGACGATCCCGTCAATATCCAGTTTACCAGCGGCACCACCGGCTCGCCGAAGGGCGTCACGCTGACCCATCACAACATCCTCAACAACGGGTACTTCACCGGCCGCGCGATGCGCCTGACCGAGCAGGACCGCATCTGCATCCCGGTGCCGCTCTATCATTGCTTCGGCATGGTGATGGGCAATCTCGCCTCGGTCACGCTCGGCACCACCATGGTCTATCCCGGCGAAGGTTTCGATCCGCTGGCGACGCTTGCGACGGTCGCGCAGGAGAAATGCACGACGCTGTACGGCGTGCCGACCATGTTCATTGCCGAGCTCGATCATCCCGAGTTCAAGCGCTTCGACCTGTCCTCGCTGCGCACCGGCATCATGGCCGGCGCGCCCTGCCCGATCGAGGTGATGAAGCGCGTCAACACCGAGATGAACATGCGCGAGGTGACGATCGCCTACGGCATGACCGAGACCAGCCCGGTGAGCTTTCAGAGCGCGACCGACGATCCGCTGGAGCGGCGCGTCTCGACTGTCGGCCGCATCCATCCGCATGTCGAGGTCAAGGTCGTCGATCTCGACGGCAAGGTGGTGCCGCGCGGCGAACGCGGCGAGCTCTGCACCCGCGGCTACAGCGTGATGTCAGGCTATTGGGACGAGAAGGAAAAGACGAGCGAGGTGCTCGACGCCAATGGCTGGATGCACACCGGCGACCTCGCCGTGATCGACGACGAGGGCTATTGCAACATCGTCGGCCGCATCAAGGATTTGGTGATCCGCGGCGGCGAAAATCTCTATCCGCGCGAGATCGAGGAATTCCTCTACCGCCATCCGAAGATCCAGGACGTGCAGATCTTCGGCGTCGCCGACCAGCGCTACGGTGAGGAGCTGTGCGCGTGGGTTCGCGTGCGGGCCGGCGAGACGCTGACCGCCGACGAGGTCCGCGCCTTCTGCCAGGGCCAGATCGCCCACAACAAGATCCCGCGCTATGTCGAATTCGTCGATGAATTCCCGATGACGGTGACCGGCAAGATCCAGAAATTCGTGATGCGCGATGCAGTCGAGCAACGGCTCGGGCTGAAGGCGGCGAAGACGGCGTGACGTTGCTCTTCTGCCTCTCCCGCTTGCGGGAGAGGCAAGAAAGAGCTTCGCCCTTACACCAACAACCCCTTCTGCTTCGCCAGATCCTTCAGCGAAACCAGCGGCCGGGCGCCGATGTGCTGGATCACTTCGGCGGCGGCGAGCGCGCCGAGGCGGCCGGCATTCTCATGACCGATGTTGCGGACGAGACCGACCAGGAAGCCGGCGGCGAACAGGTCGCCGGCGCCGGTGGTGTCGACCAGCCTGTCGATCGGAGAGGCGGGCGCCGATACGACGCTATCACCTGAGATCACGACGCAGCCCTTCTCGCTGCGCGTGACGACGCCGAGTTTGGTGTCCTTGCCGAACTGCTTCAGCGCGGTGTCGAAATCCGAGGTCTGGTACAGCGAGTGCAATTCGGACTCGTTGGCGAACACGAGATCCACCGTGCCCTTGCGCATCAGCGCGAGGAATTCGTCGCGGTAGCGATCGACGCAGAATGAATCCGACAGCGTCAGCGCGACCTGGCGGCCCGCGCCATGCGCGATATCGGCCGCCTTCACGAAGGCGTCCTTGGCGTTCTTCGGATCCCAGAGATAGCCCTCGAGATAGATGAAGCTGGCGGCTGCGATCTGGGCCGGATCGATGTCGTCGGGCGTCAGGTCCTGCGCCGCGCCGAGATAGGTGTTCATGGTGCGCTCGCCGTCCGGCGTCACCAGGATGTAGGAGCAGCCGGTGGCCGGGCCGGCCTTGGCCGGCGCGGTATCGAAGGTCACGCCGGCGGCGCGGATGTCGTGGACGTAAAGCTTGCCGATCTGGTCGTCCTTGACCTTGCCGACATAGGCGGCGCGGGCGCCGAGATTGCCGACGCCGACGATGGTGTTCGCGGCCGAACCGCCCGACATCTCGGTCGCGACCCCCATGTCGCTGTAGATCGCGGTGGCGCGCGCCTCGTCGATCAGCTGCATCGAGCCCTTGGTCATGCCGTGACGGGCAAGGAACCCCTCGTCGGTCTGCACCAGCACATCGAAGATCGCGTTGCCGATCCCGAGAACGTCGTATTTTGCGTCAGCCATAGACCTGCCCTGTGTTAACGCCACCCAACAAGAGCCGCGACCTATCACGTTACGGCTAGCGCCAGCAAGGGAAGCGGCTGCTATACAGAGCCAATGTTCCGCTCCTTCCTCACGGTCTCCACGGGAACGCTGACCTCGCGACTGCTCGGCTTCGTACGCGATTCCGTGATCGCGGCGCTGCTTGGCGCGGGGCCGGTGGCGGACGCTTTCCTGGCGGCATTCCAGCTTGTGAATGTCGTGCGACGGCTGCTGGCCGAGGGTGGATTGAATGCCGCCCTGGTGCCGGCCTGGCTGAAGGCGCGCGATGCCGACGGCATGGCCGCGGCAACCGCGTTTGCTGGCCGCGTGCTCGGCACCGTCAGCGCAGCGGTCATCGCCGCCGCGCTCGTGATCGGCGCGTTGATGCCGCTGGTGATCGCGGCGATCGCGCCCGGCTTTGTCGGCCGCGAGACGCTGCAATTCGCGGTCGACAACGCCAGGCTGATGCTGCCCTATCTCGCCTTCGCCGGCCCGGTCACCGTGATGATGGCGCTGCTCAATGCGCAGGGACGCTTTGCCCTGACGGCGTTTTCGCCGCTGTTGTTCAACATCGCGCTGATATCGGTGATGGTTGTGTTGTTGGTACGGCAACAGGACCCGATGCAGGCCGCACTGATCATGGCCGCGACGATCGGCGTCGCCGGCTTCCTGCAGCTCTCGATGCTGGCGCTGCGCGGCGCAAGGCTCGCCGCACCGCTGCGGATATCGTTCGATCCCGAGATGCGCGGCTTTCTCGGCCGTGCGATCCCCGGCATGATTGCGAGCAGCGCGCCGCAATGGCTTGTCGTGGCGGGCGCCGTGATCGCATCGACCTCGCCATCGGCGGTGTCCTGGCTCTATTTCGCCAACCGCCTGCTTGAGCTGCCGCTCGGCATCGTCGGCGTCGCCATGGGCACCGTGTTGATCCCGGAGATGACGCGCGCGGTGCGCAGCGGCGAGCCCAGCGCGATCGCGCATGCGGAATCGCGCGCCCTGGAGCTTGCGGTCGGGCTGGCGCTGCCGGCGACGCTCGGCCTGATGGTGCTGAGCGAGCCGATCGTGCGGATGCTGTTCGAGCACGGCGCGTTCACCGCCGAGGATACCGCGGCGACCGCGCAGGCCCTGATCTGGCTGACGCTGGCCTTGCCGGCACATGTGCTGGTGAAGTCGCTGTCGCCGGCATTCTTTGCGCGCGAGGACACGCTGACGCCGCTGTTTGCGACGCTGAAGGCCATCGTGGTGGCGATCGCGGCGGCCTTCCTGCTCGGCCGTATCTTCGGCGCCAACGGAATTGCCGCGGGCATTGCGCTCGGCGCCTGGAGCAATGCGCTGGCGCTGATCCGCAGGGGCGCCACAACCTTCGGCTTCTCGATCGACGCCGCGGCGCGCCGCCGGCTGCCGCGCATCCTGGCCGCAGCGCTCGCGATGGGCGTCCTGCTCTGGCTCGCGGCAGGCGCGCTGCCGGCAGCCGGCCGCCACGGTTTCGTGCAGGCGGCCTCTCTCCTCGTGCTGATCGCGGCCGGGATCGCCGGTTACGGGCTGTTCTTGCAGCTTTTCGGCGTCACCGGCTGGCGCGACGCGGTTAACGCCGTCAGGCAAAGACGCCCCGCCTGACTTGCGCGCGCAGGGCTTAAGTGGCAAACGACGCCGCAAAGCCGATCATTTCCGGGAATCGAGACCATGGCGTTCGTTGAACGGGTTTTCTCAGGCGTCCAGCCGACGGGCAATCTGCACCTCGGCAACTATCTCGGCGCCATCGTCAACTTCGTGAAGATGCAGCAGACCCATAACTGCATCTATTGCGTCGTCGACATGCACGCGATCACGCAGGGCGTCGACGTCTGGGGCGGACCGGCCGAGCTCGCGCGCAACACCCGCGAGGTCACCGCGGCCTTCATCGCCGCCGGCATCGACCCGAACAAGCACATCGTGTTCAACCAGAGCCAGGTTGCCGGCCATGCCGAGCTGACCTGGATCTTCAACTGCGTTGCCCGTGTCGGCTGGCTCAGCCGCATGACCCAGTTCAAGGAGAAGGCGGGCAAGGACCGTGAGAACGCTTCCGTCGGTCTCTACGACTATCCGGTGCTGATGGCGGCCGACATCCTCCTGTACCGCGCCACCCACGTGCCGGTCGGCGAGGACCAGAAGCAGCATCTCGAACTGTCCCGCGACATCGCGCAGAAGTTCAACAACGACTTCGGCGATTCGATCCGAGGCCACGGCTTCGATGACGGCCTCTATTTTCCGATGCCGGAGCCGTTCATCACGGGGCCGGCGACGCGGGTGATGAGCCTGCGCGACGGCACCAAGAAGATGTCGAAGTCGGATGCGTCGGACAATTCGCGCATCAACCTCACCGACGACGCCGACACCATCGCGCAGAAGATCCGCAAGGCGAAGACCGATCCGGAGCCGTTGCCCTCCGACGAAAAGGGCCTCGAGACGCGCCCCGAAGCCGACAATCTGGTCGGCATCTACGCGGCGCTCGCCGAGATCACCAAGCAGGAGGTGCTCAATCAGTTCGGTGGCGGACAGTTCTCCAGCTTCAAGAACGCGCTGGTCGAGCTGTGCGTCGCAAAACTGGCGCCGATCGCAGGTGAGATGAAGCGGCTGGTCGCCGATCCCGGCCATGTCGATTCGATCCTGGCCGACGGGGCCAACCGGGCACGGATCATCGCCGACGAGACCATGCGCACCACGAAAGACATCGTCGGCTTCATCCGCCAGCGCTGACATCACCGGCAGACCTGCGCGCTCCCTCTCCCCAACGGGGAGGGAGTGTGGCAGCATGGGTTGGTTTGGTTCAGCACCGGGACATGCATGACCACCCAGCGACGCAGCTACGAGACAGGTCACAAGCCGAAATGCCTCGTCATCGTTGACGACACCGCGGAATGGGACCGCGCGGTCTATTACGCCAGCCGCTGGGCGATCCGGGTCGGCGGCGGCGTCGTGATGCTGCGGGTGATCGAGACCGAGGACCAGAACCAGCAATGGCTCGGGGTCGCGGACATCATGCGCGCGGAAGCCGAGGAGGCCGCCAATGAGGCGCTCGACCGCGCCGCCGGCCGCGCCAACGGCATCGCCGCGATCACTCCCGAGCGGGTGATTCGCGAGGGCGACCCAACCGAGCAGATCCTCGACGTGATCGACAAGGACGTCGATATCGCGATGCTGGTGCTGGCCGCCAATCCGGGCGCCGAGGGCCCCGGGCCGATCATCACCACCATGGCCAAGACCATGGGGGCGTTCCCGATTCCGGTGACCATCGTGCCCGGCGGCCTGACCGACGCCGAGATCGACGCCCTATCCTAGCGTGAGCGGGCCTTTGAGGCCGCTCCAGAGCATGGATTGTGGCCCGGAACCGCGGTTTTGCAGCTTGATCGCCGGCTTTTTAATTGCCATCTGGTAGGGGAACCCAACGCGCCGGCCTTGAACCGGCGACGCCGGAGACAGCAAATGTTCATTCAGACCGAAGCTACGCCCAATCCCGCCACCCTGAAGTTCATCCCGGGCCGCACGGTGCTCGACAGCGGCACCCTGGAATTCTCCTCGGCCGAATCCGCCGCGCGCTCCCCGCTCGCCGAGCGGCTGTTCGCCGTGCCGGGCGTCACCGGCGTGTTCTACGGCGCCGATTTTGTCACCGTGACGAAGGCGGATGGCGACTGGCAGCACCTCAAGCCCGCGATCCTCGGCGCCATCATGGAGCATTACATGTCCGGCGCGCCGCTGCTCGCCGATGGCTCCGCTGCCAGCGACGAGGCCCGCGACGAGGAAGACGAGTTCTTCGACGAGGCCGACGCCGAGACGGTCGAGCAGATCAAGGACCTGATCGAGACCCGCGTGCGTCCGGCGGTTGCCAATGACGGCGGCGACATCACCTTCCGCGGCTTCAAGGACGGCATCGTCTATCTCAACATGAAGGGCTCCTGCGCCGGCTGCCCGTCATCGACCGCGACCCTGCAACACGGCATCCAGAACCTGCTGCGGCACTTCGTGCCCGACGTGCAGGAAGTCCGGCCGATGTGATGGAGCGACGAATGGCGCGTGGCGGATCGCGGATCGCGTTCTCCTCGAATTTCCTGTTCGTCATTTCGTATTCGCCATTCGCCCTCCCATGATCATTCTCGCGATCGATACCGCGCTCGACGCGTGCTCCGCGGCGCTGCTCGACACCACCTCCGGCAATACCATTGCGATCGAATCGCAGGCGATGCAGCGCGGCCACGCCGAGGCGCTGATGCCGCTGATCGCGCGGGTGATGAAAGAAAGCGGCATCGGCTTTGCCGGGCTGGACCGCATCGCCGTCACCACCGGTCCCGGCAGTTTCACCGGCCTGCGCGTCGGACTGTCGGCGGCGCGCGGCATTGCGCTCGCAGCTTCCAAGCCGATCGTCGGGCTGTCGACGCTCGCCGCCTACGCCGCGCCGGTCGTTGCCGAGAATGGCACATCCCCGATCTTGTCGGCGATCGACGCGCGGCACGATCACGTCTATTTCCAGCTGGTTGCAGGCGACGGCGGCCCGATCCTCAAACCGAAGGTCGCGCCGATCGCGGAGGTGTTCGAGGCTTCCCAATACGGCGCGCTGCATCTGGTCGGCAACGCCGCCAACATCCTCGCCGAGCGCTGGCCTGCCGACGCCCCGCCGCCGGTCAAGGTCGACAGGCAGCCCGCACCCGACATCATCTGGGTCGGCTGGGTCGGCGCCGCCGTGGATCCCGACACCGCACCGCCGCGGCCATTCTATCTGCGCGCGCCCGACGCGAAGCCGCCGAGGGATCGCTTGGTCATCAGCGCGCCGCCATCGACATGACCGGCTGGCTGTCGCGATGGTGGGGCGGCGGCACGCCCGCGGTCGAGCCCGCCTCCTTGCGCGATGCGGCGCGGCTCGCCCAATTGCACGGCGCGTCGTTTCATCGCGGCTGGGGCGAAGGCGAATTCGAGGCGATGCTGACCGAGCGCAACACGCTGGTGCACCGCCTGCGCCAGGGACGCACGGTGATCGGCTTTGCCGTCTCGCGCATGGCGGCGGACGAAGCGGAAATCCTGTCGATTGCGATCGATTCCAATCAGCGCGGGCGCGGCCTGTCGCGCGACCTGCTGTTGACCCATCTCGGCCATCTCGCCGGCCGCGGCATCCGCACCATCTTCCTCGAGGTGGAAGAGAACAATCAGCCGGCGCGACGACTCTATGAACGGGCCGGATTCGGCGTGATCGGCCGCCGCGAACGCTATTACAAGCAGCCCGGTGGGGAACATTTGAACGCGCTTCTGATGCGGCGCGACTTGTCGTAACATCGGCGCGATGGCAGAACACCTCCCGCTCTGCCACTCAGGTTTGAAGAATACGGCCCGAAACCCATGACCACGGTGAAAATCCCGCCTGCGCACAAAAATACCGGCATCGAGGCGCGCTGCGCCGCGACCGGCATGCGCATGACCGAACAGCGCCGCGTGATCGCGCGGGTGCTGGCGGAGGCGATGGATCATCCCGATGTCGAGGAACTCTACCGCCGCTGCGTGGCGGTCGACGACAAGATCTCGATCTCGACGGTCTATCGCACCGTCAAGCTGTTCGAGGATGCAGGGATCATCGAGCGCCACGATTTCCGCGAGGGCCGCGCACGCTACGAGCAGATGCCCGAGAGCCATCACGACCATCTGATCAATCTGCGCGACGGCAAGGTGATCGAGTTCACCTCCGAGGAGATCGAGAAGCTGCAGGCCGAGATCGCGCGCAAGCTCGGCTACAAGCTGGTCGATCACCGTCTCGAGCTCTATTGCGTGCCGCTCGACGACGACGGCAAGTCGTAAGCCGTAGCGTTTTGAAGCGAAGTGGGCACCGGTTCGCGTGAAGAAAACGCACCAACGGAACATGAGCTTCGAACTCGTCATCTTCGATTGCGACGGCGTGCTGGTCGACAGCGAGGTGATCTCCTGTCGCGCGCATGCGGACACGCTGACAAGGCACGGCTTTCCGATCACGCCCGATGGCGTGCTGAAGCGCTTCCTCGGCGTGTCCGACCGCGAGGCGCGGCGGATCGTCGAGAGCGAGATCGGACGCGCGCTGCCCGAGACCTTCGAGGCCGAGGTCAAGCACGCGACGCTCAGTCTCTATGCCGACGATCTCAACGCGATCGCGCATGTCAGCGAGGCGATATCAGCCCTGACCTTGCCGAAATGCGTGGCCTCCAGCGGCACGCCGGAAAAGATCCATCACGGCCTGACCTGCGCCGGGCTCTACGATCAGCTGGCGCCGCATATTTTCTCCGCCACCCAGGTCAAACGCGGCAAGCCGGCGCCCGATCTGTTCCTGTTCGCCGCAGACCGGATGGGCGCCACCCCGGCGCGCTGTGTCGTGATCGAGGACAGCGTGGCCGGCGTCACCGGCGCCCGCGCTGCCGGGATGACCGTGCTCGGATTTCACGGCGGCAGCCACTGCACGGCGGAACATGAGGACATGCTGCGCCGGGCAGGTGCGGCCGTAACCTTCGCCGATATGCGCCAATTGCCCGATTTGATCGCCCAGACAGGGGCCAAAACCCAGTTGCGTGAGCATTCTTCTCCTTCCCCCTGAAAGGGGGAAGGTCGGGATGGGGGTCCAGCCGCGGGCGGCGCTGCGTGCAGAGAGAGCAAATCCCCACCCGCTTTGCTCTGGCGAGCAAAGCGACCTCCCCTTGGAAAGGGGAGGTTACTAAACCGTCCCCGGACCGCTGGATTTTCGCCCGTTTAAGCTATATTTCAGCATCGGCGCCCTGATGGCGCCGTTTCCATTTTCGTACTCAGGGTTCCATGACGCCGCCGCGCAAGCTGCACATCAAGTCCTATGGCTGCCAGATGAACGTCTACGATGCGCAGCGCATGGTGGACACGCTGGCCGGCGAGGGCTTTGTCGAGACCGCGAGCGCCGAAGACGCCGACCTCGTGATCCTCAACACCTGCCACATCCGCGAGAAGGCGTCGGAAAAGGTCTATTCCGAACTCGGGCGGCTGCGCGTCGCCAAGGACGAGGCTGCACGCCAGGGCCGCGAGATGAAGATCGCGGTCGCGGGCTGCGTCGCGCAGGCCGAAGGCGCCGAGATCATCCATCGCGCGCCGACCGTCGACATCGTGGTCGGGCCGCAGAGCTATCATCATCTGCCTGCGCTGCTGAAGCGCGCGAAGGAAAGCGGCCGCGCGCTCGAAACCGAATTCCCGGTCGAGGACAAGTTCGGCTTCCTGCCGCAGCCGAAGCCGGACGCGATCCGCGCCCGCGGCATCTCGGCTTTCGTCACGGTGCAGGAAGGGTGCGACAAGTTCTGCACCTTCTGCGTGGTGCCCTATACGCGCGGCGCGGAAGTCTCGCGACCGGTCGCCAGGATCATCGACGACGTCAAGCAGCTCGCCGACAACGGCGTGCGCGAATTCACGCTGATCGGACAGAACGTCAACGCCTATCACGGCGAAGGCCCCGACGGCCGGGTCTGGCCGCTCGGCAAATTGCTGCAGCACCTCGCCACCATTCCCGGCGTCACGCGGTTGCGCTATTCGACCAGCCATCCGCGCGACGTCGACGACAGCCTGATCGCAGCGCATCGCGATCTGCCCGAGCTGATGCCGTTCGTGCACCTGCCGGTGCAATCCGGGGCGGACCGGATCCTGGCCGCCATGAACCGCAAACATACCGCCGATGACTACCGGCGGGTCATCGACCGGTTCCGGGCGGCACGGCAAGACATTGCTTTTTCATCAGATTTCATCGTGGGCTTCCCCGGAGAGACCAGGGAAGAATTTTCCGCCACCCTCGCGCTCGTCATGCAAATCGGGTACGCTGCGGCGTATTCATTCAAGTATTCGCCGCGGCCAGGTACGCCGGCGGCGGAGATGCGGGAGACGGTGTCAGCGGCGGAGATGGACGAGCGCTTGGGGCGGCTTCAGGAATTGATCGACAGCCAGCAATCGGCCTTCAACCGTGCTGCGATCGGCACAACGGTCGATGTGCTGTTCGAACGCGCCGCGCGCAATCCGGGCCAGATCGTCGGCCGCACCGCCTATCTGCAGCCCGCCCATGTGATGGCGTCACCCGACATCATCGGCCAGGTCCGCTCCGTGAGGATCGACAGCCTCGAGCGCTACAGCCTGATCGGCGAGCTCGCAACGCAATCCGCACCCGGCCTCATTTCGCAGACCATTGGAGCCTGAAATCCTTGCCCAAAAGCGCATCGGATTCGTCTTCGCTCGCTCCCAGCCGCAAACCTGACCGCGACATGCAAATGCCACCTGAGACTCAGGTCGTCATCGATTTCGACGACAACCGCGCCGCATCCGCGCTGGTCGGCCCCTATGGACAAAATCTGGCGCTGATCGAGCGGCGGCTCGGCGTGGTGGTCGATTCCCGCGGCAACCATGTCACCATCGCGGGCTCCCGCGACGGCTGCGACGCGGCGCGGCGCGTGCTGGAGACACTCTACGCCCAGGCGGTCGCCGGACACGATCTCGATCAGGGTGAAGTCGAAGGCGCGATCCGCGCCGTGATCGCGCAGGGCTCGCTGTTCGAATTCGACAACAAGACCGCCAAGCCGACGTTTGAGACGATCAATCTGCGCAAGCGTCCGGTGCGCGCCCGCACCGCGGCGCAGGATTCCTACATCCGCGCGCTGAAGCGGCACGAGCTGGTGTTCGGCATCGGCCCGGCCGGCACCGGCAAGACCTGGCTCGCGGTCGCCCATGCGGCGCAATTGTTCGAGCGCAAGGAAGTCGATCGCATCATCCTGACGCGGCCCGCGGTCGAAGCCGGCGAGCGGCTCGGCTTCCTGCCCGGCGACCTCAAGGAGAAGGTCGATCCGTATCTGCGCCCGATCTACGATGCGCTGTACGATCTGATGGATGCCCGCGTCGTCGAGCGCGCGCTGCAGGGCAACGAGATCGAGATCGCGCCGCTCGCCTTCATGCGCGGCCGCACCCTGACCAACGCCGCCATCATCCTCGACGAGGCACAGAACACCACGACGATGCAGATGAAGATGTTCCTGACGCGTCTTGGCGAAAACAGCCGGATGATCGTCACCGGCGACCCGTCGCAGATCGACCTGCCGATTGGGCAGACCTCGGGGCTCGCGGAAGCCGTGAAGCTGCTCGACGGCGTCGAAGGCATCGCGCAGGTGCATTTCAAGGCCGAGGACGTCATCCGCCACGAATTGGTGGCGCGCATTGTGGCCGCCTATGAGGGATTGCCGCAAAAGCCGGCAAACGCCAGATCTTGAGACCAATAGCTTCGGCCGCGAGCCCGCGCGATGCGGGTTCCGGCCATAACGCAGATTTTGAAACGAACGTGTCTGCCTTCCCTGCAACCGAGGTTCTCGTCACCGCCGAATGCTGGCAGGCCGAGCCCGATGCCGACGCGGTGATTCACCGCGCCATCGAGGCTGCCGCCGCAATCGCCGATGCCGATGTCGCGGATGCCGAGCTGGCGGTGATGCTGACCGACGACGCCGGAATCCGCACTCTGAACGCCAACTGGCGCAGCATCGACAAGCCGACCAACGTGCTGTCGTTTCCGGCGCTGCAGCCGGAAGGCGCCGGCGGCGAAGGCGATGCCCCGCGCATGCTCGGCGACATCGCGATCGCCTATCAGACGACGCGGCGGGAAGCCGACGAGGAACAGAAACCGTTCGACCATCATTTGAGCCATCTCGCGGTGCATGGCTTCCTGCATCTGATCGGTTACGACCACGAGAACGACGACGATGCCGAGAACATGGAGGCACTCGAGCGCGAGATCCTCGCCTCCCTCGGCATTCCCGACCCCTATGCGGATCGGATCGCCTGACATGCCGGATTCCGACCCGACCCATGACAATCCGCGCAACGTGAGCAACCTGCCCGTCGTCGTCCACGAAGGCGAGGTGCAGCGCCCGGCGGCCGAAGGCTGGCTGGTGCGTGCGATCCGAACGCTGTTCGGCTGGAAGGCCGGCTCGGTGCGCGACGATCTGCAGGTCGTGCTCGACGCCTCGACGCCCGACGATGTCGGATTCTCGGCGATCGAGCGCACCATGCTGCGCAACATCCTGTCGCTGAACGAGCGGCGGATCGCCGACGTCATGATCCATCGCGCCGACATAGTCGCGGTCAAGCGCGACATCCCGCTCGGCGAATTGATGAGCCTGTTCGAGAGCGCGGCGCATTCGCGGCTCGTGGTCTACAACGAAACCCTCGACGACCCCGAGGGCATGGTGCACATCCGCGACCTGCTCGCCTTCATGACGGCGAAAGCGCGCGTCACCGACGCGACCAAGACCAAGCGCAAGAAGCCGTTCCCGGCCGGGCTCGACTTGCGCAGCGTCGATCTCGCGCTGCCGCTGGCCGACGCCCACATCATCCGCAAGCTGCTCTACATCCCGCCGTCGATGCGCGCGATCGACCTGCTGGCGCAGATGCAGGCCTCGCGCATCCATCTCGCGCTGGTGGTCGACGAATATGGCGGCACCGACGGGCTGGTGTCGATCGAGGATATCGTCGAGCAGATCGTCGGCGAGATCGACGACGAGCACGATTCCGACGAGCCGCCGTCCATCGTCCGCCAGCCGGACAACTCCTTCATCGCCGACGCGCGCGCCAGCCTCGATGATGTCCGCTCGGTGATCGGCGAAGATTTCGTCACCGGCGAGGCCGGCGAGGAGGTCGAGACGCTGGGCGGCTATCTGGTGTCATTCGTCGGCCGCCTGCCGGTGCGTGGCGAGGTGATCTCGGGGCCCGGCAATTACGAGGTCGAGGTGCTCGATGCCGATCCACGCCGGGTCAAGCGCGTGCGGATCACGACGCGCAAGGAGCGGCCGGCGCCGCGCAAGGAGCGCGAGCGACGCCGCGAGCAGGCCCCGGATTCCGGCAACCCGCAGGCGAATGACAACCAGCCGCCGCCCGGCGAAGGAGCCGGTCCGCAGTGAGGCTCTCCGACAGGCTCCGATCGATCGGCCTCGCCGTCATCCTGACCTGGGGCTGGAGGCGCGTCGTGCTCGCGCTCGCAGCGGGCGCCTTGTCATCGCTGGCGATGGCGCCGTTCAACGCCTGGCCGGTGCTGTTCCTGACGTTTTCGATCGCGGTCTGGCTGATCGACGGCAGCGCTGCCGGACGCTGGCGCGGCGTACCCGCCGCAGCGCTGTCCGGCTTCTGGTTCGGCCTCGGCTATTTCGTGCCGGGACTGTACTGGATCGGTTACGCTTTCTTCGTCGACGCAGACACCTTCGCCTGGCTGACGCCGTTCGCGGTGCTCGGCCTGCCCGCCTATCTCGCGCTGTTCACCGCCTTTGGCTTCGCGCTGGCGCGGCTGATCTGGCCGCGCGACGCCACGCGCGTGCTGGCGCTGGCGGTCAGCTTGACGATTTCCGAATGGCTGCGCGGCCATCTGCTCAGCGGCTTTCCGTGGAATGCGTTCGGCTACGCGCTGACCGAACCCCTGGCGCTGGCGCAGAGCGCATCGCTGATCGGGCTGTGGGGCATGACGTTCCTGGCCGTCGCGATCTTCGCAAGTCCCGCCGTCTTGATCGACGGTGCCTCGCGCGGCCGCAAGCCGTGGCGCGCGCCGGTGGCCGCGGTGCTGGTGCTCGCCGCGATGCTGGCGTTCGGTGCGGTCCGCCTCTCGCAACAGCCGACCAGTTTGGTCAGCGGCATCAAGCTGCGCATCATGCAGCCCGATCTGCAGCAGGACGCCAAATTCAACTACTCCGCCAAGGCGGCGGTGATGCAGAAATATCTCACTCTGTCGGATCGTGCCTCCGGGCCGCACTCGACCGGCGTAAGCGACGCCACCATCCTGATCTGGCCGGAATCGGCGTTTCCATTCTTCCTGACCAAGGAAGCCGACGCGATGGCGCAGATTGCCGATCTGCTGCCGAAGGGAACCGTGCTGATCACAGGCTCGGTGCGCACGCCCGATCTGCCGCCCGGCGTCCGCGTCACGCGCGCCTACAATTCGATCTACGTCATCGACCATGACGGCAGCGTGCTTGCGGTCTACGACAAGCTGCACCTCGTCCCGTTCGGAGAGTATCTGCCGTTCCAGGACTGGATGGAGAAGCTCGGCTTCGTGCAGCTCACCAAGGTGCAGGGCGGCTTCATTCCCGGCACGATCCGCCGCACGCTCGATATTCCGAATGCACCGCGCGCGCTGCCCTTAATCTGTTACGAGGCGATCTTCCCCGGCAACGTCGTGAGCCGCGACGACCGTCCCGGCTGGATCATCAACGTCACCAATGACGGCTGGTTCGGAATCTCGACCGGCCCCTATCAGCATCTGCAGCAGGCCCGGCTGCGCTCGATCGAGGAAGGCCTGCCGATGGTGCGCGCCGCGAATACGGGCATCTCGGCCATCATCGACCCGCTGGGGCGGACCGTCGCCCAGCTCGGGCTCGGCATCGAAGGCGTGCTCGATGCCGGCCTGCCGGCGGCCATCGCGCCGACGATCTATGCGCGTGTCGGCAACATCCCGGCCGCAGTGATTGTGTTAGTTGCCCTCGCAATCGTCCTGCGGAAGCGTTTTGTCAGGCGAAAACCCTGACGGCGCGTATCGCCGATAGTCACACGAACCCGAAAAAGTGTCGAAATTTACCTCAGTGTGATTCCACCTGTTGACAGATCGACCGTGCACTTCGCATTGTACGGGTCCACGCGAAATCACAAGCCAAGTCAGCCCCTTTGCGCAAATTGTCCGCATTTCGTCCCGATCCTCCTTGCAGGATTTGACGGCACCGGCGCCTGAGGCATACTCCACGTCCAACTTGCCTCACCCCCGGGCGCGCAATCCCTTAGGAGAGTTGGAAATGTCCACCAAAGCGCCCAATCCTGTTGACAAATATGTCGGCAGCCGCGTCCGCATGCGGCGCATCATGCTCGGCATGAGCCAGGAAAAACTGGGCGAGGCGTTAGGCCTGACGTTCCAGCAGGTGCAGAAATACGAGAAGGGCACCAACCGCGTCGGCGCCAGCCGGCTGCAGCAGATCTCCGAAATCCTGCAGGTGCCGGTCTCTTTCCTGTTCGACGGCGGCCCGAGCGGCGTCAAGACCGCCGACGGCTTCAGCGAGGGCTCCTCGCCGGCCTATGTGTCCGATTTTCTGGCAACCGCCGAAGGCCTGGCCCTGACCCGGGCGTTCACGCGGATAGCGGATGCCAAGCTCCGCCGCAGCATCGTCGAGCTGGTCGAGCAGATCGCGGCGCGTGAGGCCGCCGAGCAGGCCTGATCCGGCCATATCCGTTTGAGAGATCGTCAAATCTGGAATATGTCATTCCGGCGCACGCTAGGGCGCGGCGAGTTCCGTTGAATCGTCGTCGCGCTTTAGCTCTTTGTTTGTGCATGATCTTTCCGGAAACCACTTCACGCTTTTCCGGATCATGGCTCGGCGCGTGCGCTGAATGACAACGCGAATTCACAGGCGACGACAGCAGCATGCCCAGCAATCCGTTCGAAGCAGCTGAGATCCTCGACGGCATTCGCCGCTGGGTCGAGATCGAATCGCCGACGGAGCGGCCGGACCAGGTCAACAGACTGGCCGACCTCGTCGCCTCTGAATATCGCGACCTGCCGGCCACCGTCGACCGCGTTGCCGGACGCGACGGCTGTGGCGATCACCTGGTCGCGCGCTCGTCCTGGGGGCAGGACGCGCCGGGCATTCTGGTGTTGAGCCATCTCGACACAGTTCATCCGATGGGATTCATCGAACGGTTACCATTCAAGATCGAAGGCGACAGCGCGTTCGGCCCGGGCATCTACGACATGAAAGGCGGCGCGTATCTTGCCTATCACGCGTTCCGGCAGGTCTGCGCCGATGGCGCGCGCCCGCCGCTCGGCATCACCCAGCTCTACGTCTCTGACGAGGAGATCGGCAGCCCGACCTCGCGCGCGCTGATCGAGGCCGAAGGACGCAAGGCGAAATACGTGTTGGTGACCGAGCCGGCGCGCGACGGCGGTAAGATCGTCACCGGACGCAAGGGAGTCGCGCGCTTCGACGTGCATATCAAGGGCGCGCCGGCACACGCGGGCACGCGCCCCGAGGATGGCCGCAGCGCGATCCGGGAACTCGGCCATGTGATCCTGGCGCTGGAGGCGATGAACGATATTGCGCGCGGCGTCACCGTCAATGTCGGCGTGGTGCGCGGCGGCACCAAGCCGAACGTGATCGCCGAAGAGGCCTACGCCGAAGTCGACATGCGCGTGCCGTCCATGGCCGACGCCGACGAGCTGGTGCCGAAAATCCTCGGCATCACCTCGCGCACCGACGGCGTCAGCGTCAAGGTGACCGGGGAATTGAACCGTCCGCCCTACGAGAAGAGCAATGCCGGCGCCGCGCTCTACGAGCACGCCAGGGAGCTTGCCGGCGAACTCGGCTTCGAGCTGCTCGATGTATTCACCGGCGGCGGCTCCGACGGCAATTTCACCGCGCCGCATACCGCAACGCTCGACGGCCTCGGCGTCGACGGCAAGGGCGCGCACACCCATTACGAGCAGCTCTACATCTCGTCGATCGAGCCGCGCGCACGGCTGCTCTACCGGCTCTATCAGACGCTGCGATGACCCCTGCTCCGAACGACAGAGACGATCGCGATTCGTCCGACGATGGCGCGATGGCCCATTCGCGCGGCTCATTTTTCGGGCGGCGCAAGGGTCACAAACTGCGCGCGCACCAGGCCGATCTGATCGACACGCTGCTGCCGCATCTTTCGCTCGACATCTCGGCGACCGCACCCGAGGCGCTGACCGAGCTATTCGATGATGGCATTGAAAACGTCAGGCTCGAAATCGGCTTCGGCGGCGGCGAGCATCTGATCGCGGAAGCTCAGGCTTTTCCGGCGACGGGCTTCATCGGCTGCGAGCCCTATGTCAACGGGATGGCCAAGATCCTGACCCAGATCGAGGCGCAAAATATCGCCAACATCCGTCTGTTCGCCGGCGACGCCGCCGAGCTGCTGGCTTGGGCGCCAGCCCGCTCGCTGGCGCGCATCGATCTCATTCATCCCGATCCCTGGCCGAAGCGGCGGCACTGGAAGCGGCGCTTCGTGCAGGATGCAACGGTCGCGGCGATGAGCCGGTTGCTGCCGCCGGGCGGCGAATTCCGCTTCGTCAGCGACATCGACGATTACTGCGCGTGGACGCTCGCACATCTGATGCGCTCGCCCGACTTCGCCTGGCTCGCCGAGCGCGCGATCGACTGGCTCAAGCCGTGGCCGAACTACACCATGACGCGCTACGGCGCCAAGGCCGAGCGCGAAGGGCGCAAGGCGGCATATCTGCGATTTCGGCGCTTGGCCTAAATCGTCGTCATTGCGGGGCGTACGAAGCACGGACCCGAAAGCCATTGCGCCGCGTGCAAGCTGAAAAATGGATTCCGGGCTCTCGCTGCGCGAGCCCCGGAATGACGAACAGTTATCCCTGTCCCGCCATCCGCGCCTTCCTGACGTCGGTCGCTTCCCAAACCATGCGCTTGCCGCGCTCGCGACCGAGCAGCTCGATCGGATCGTGATTGTCGATGTGGCCGAACTGGCCCTTGTAGACGCTGTAACCGCACAATTCCTGCAAGCGGCGCGGAAAGCGCGCCGCGGTCTCGCGCGGAATGCCGAGTTGCAGATTCTCCTGCTGGCGCATCCAGCCCCAGCAATAGGCGCAGGAGAACGCAAAGCGCCTGGCATCGCTGGTGTTGGGGCCGCCGCCATGCCACAGCGCGCTGTCGAACAGCATCACACTGCCCGCCGGCATGGTCGCGGTGACCGCGTCGTAATGCTTGCCGTACTCCGGCGACGATTTGAATTTGTGGCTGCGCGGAATGATCCGCGTCGCGCCGTTGTCGTCGCGGAAATCGGACAGCGCCCAGATCGCATTGATCGTGATCGGAATGTGCGGCCGCGGCAGCGGGATCAACTGGGTGTCTTCGTGGATCGGCTGCGCTTCCTGGCCGGGACCGAGCACCAGCGAGCAGAACGACGACAACAGGCATTCCTTGTCCAGCACGCGTTCGACCACCGGCAGCACGTTGTCATGCAGCGGCACCTCCCAGAACAGTTCGTCATAGGTCAGGAGGTTGTTGATGCGCAGCGTCTTGAAGCCCTCGAACGAGGTCCGGGCGAGGCCAAGATTGTGCTCGCTCTCGATCCGCTCGACCGCCGCCTTCAATCCCTCGACCAGGTCCGGCGAGGCGGCGCGCTCGATCACGGTGTATCCGTCGTCGCGGATCCGCTCGGCGTGCGATTGGATGTCGGCGTCCGTCAGCATGGCAATCTCCCCGTTGGCGCTGTGTCGCGCCTTGCGCAAAGCATAGCGGGCCGATGCAATTTTTGGGAAGGGATTTTTGATGCTGCGGCCCAGCCTCGTCATTGCGAGCAAAGCGAAGCAATCCATCTGTCCGCTTGCGTGGAAGCATGGATTGCTTCGTCGCTTCGCCCCTCGCAATGACGAAGGGGAGAGCGTACCGCCAATGGTCGTGTGACGCTCGACTTCAGCGCGACTTCCAGAAGTCCACGACGCGCTGCGCCGTTGACGGCATCAGGCGGACGAAATTCACCCGCGCACCTTCGATATCGGCCGGCGACGGCACGCGGTTCGGCCCGAGGCGCATCAGGATCAGGGCGCGCACGGTCGGCCATTCGAAACCGATCGTCTTGCTGGCGATCAGGATCGGATCGTAGCGATCGCCGGCGATCAGGCGATCGAGCGTCACAATCTTCACGCCGGTCATCGCCGCGAGCGCCGCCACGCATTCCTCGTATTTGAAGGCCTTTGCGAAGCCTGCCACCGCGGCCTCGTTCAATTCGCCGGCGCGGTGCAGGGCCAGGATCGCGCGCTGCGCGGCAGCGAAATCGCGGCCCTCGACCTGGGCGACGACGCCTTCGATCTCGTTCAGCGCCAGCTTGATCTCGGCCTGCCGTTCCGGCTTGGCGACGATCTGCAACCGGCGGCGGATCACGTCGATCGAACCGGCCAGCAGGCTCTTCAGATGCACGGGCGGAAGATCGTCACGGCGGCCGATCCGCAAGGTCAGCACGCCGTCCTGAGCGGCGCGCCGCACCAGCGTCGCGAACGATGCGTCCGAGAACGCGGCGCCGGCATTGCCGGCCGCGCTTCGGATCACATCGCGATCGCCGCGACGGACGATGACGTCGGTCAGTGCGGTCGAGAGCCTGGATCGCTCACTCATCGCCAGCAGATGGCCCTGGCCCTTGGCATTGGCGATCTCGACCAGCACCCGATCGTCGAGGACGGGCGAGCGGCGCAGCACCGGGCCAGCGATCGCGACCTCGTCCTCGTGGGCGAGTTGCCCGACCAGACACCGCGGCGCGTTGGCGAGCGGCGCGAGCCGTTCGGCGAGATCGATGCGCGCCGCAAGCTCGGCATGCGGCACCAGACTGGTCAGCACCCCGTCGAACAGGTCGATATGGTCGGGGCGAAAGCTCGCCGCACCCTGCAGGAACAGATCGCCGAGCCGCCGCGCGGCCTCGGCGCGGCGCCTGGGGTCGCCGCGGCGAACGATGTCGTCGAGTTCCGGGATCAGCGCGGGGGCTGTCGTCATGAGCCTTGTCCAACCGGCGACTTCTGCCGATTTTCGGCAATCTATGGCCCGGTTCGTAAACGGAGGGTTAGACCAAACCTGCACCCTCCAGGCCGCAAAATCGCCCTCCGCCCGGGCCGGAGGCCTTGCCGGGCCCCGGCAAAAGGGCTATATCGGGCGCAACTTATGGTATCTCATACGATCGCGTAGGAGAGTGGGCCCCCCGGGACCCGCTCTTTTTTATTACCTGACGGGACCCGGCGAGGCCGGATCCGGCTTAGGTAGCGTTAGCGGCCCCTTAAGGCCACCTGAACAACACAACAGACCTCAGACAGCCGTTAGACCCTAGACAGCCTTTGACACTGGACATGACCGATCCGACCGCCACGCCCGTGGACACCGAACTGCTCGCCGAGCCGCGGCTCGTCGTCGAGCCCGGGGTCGCGGCCCGCGTCGCAGCGGTCGCGGTCCCGGTGTTGCAGGGTATGGGCTATCGCCTAGTGCGCATCAAGGTTTCCGGCGACGCCGGTTGCACCGTGCAGATCATGGCCGAGCGCCCCGACGGCTCGATGCAGCTCGAGGATTGCGAGGCGATTTCGCGTGCGTTGTCGCCGGTGCTCGATGTTGCCGATCCGATCGAGCGCGCCTACCGGCTGGAAATCTCCTCGCCCGGCATCGACCGGCCGCTGGTGCGCCGCTCCGACTTCGAGCGCTATACCGGGCATCTGGTGAAGATCGAGATGGCGGTGCCGCATCAGGGCCGCAAGCGGTTCCGCGGCCTGCTCGCCGGCGTAGAAGGCAATGCGGTCCGCGTCAGGCGCGACGACCCGCGCCCGACCGAGGACGCCGAGGTCGTCCTTGTCATGGAGGACATCTCGGACGCGCGGCTGGTGCTGACCGACGAGCTGATCGAGGAATCGATGCGCCGCGGCAAGGCCGCCGAGCGCGAACTGCGCCGCGAGCTCGGCCTCGCGCCGCCGCAGCCGGCCCACGCCAAGAAGAGCGATCCGGCGAAGAGCCAGAAGCCGAAACCCAAGCCTGGTGACAAGCCTGCTCATAAGCCCGGCAAGAAGCCGGCCCCGACCAACACCAAAAAGCACCGCCTGGCCGCCGAGCGCGCGCGCCGTGGCGAGATCGATCCATTCGAAGGAGACTAAGCCATGGCAGTCAGCGCCAACAAACTCGAACTGCTGCAGATCGCAGACGCAGTTGCGCGCGAAAAGTCGATCGACCGCTCCATCGTGATCGCGGCGATGGAAGACGCCATCGCCAAGGCCGCCCGCGCCCGCTACGGCAGCGAGACCGACGTCCATGCCGAGATCGACGCCAAGAAGGGCGAGCTGCGGCTGACCCGCCACATGCTGGTGGTCGATGTCGTCGAGAACTCGTCGAACCAGATTTCGCTGCAGGATGCGCAGCGCGCCAATCCGGGCGCCCAGGTCGGCGACACCATCGCCGACACGCTGCCGCCGCTGGAATATGGCCGCATCGCCGCGCAGTCCGCCAAGCAGGTGATCGTGCAGAAGGTGCGCGAGGCCGAGCGAGACCGGCAGTACCAGGAATTCAAGGACCGCATCGGCGACATCGTCAACGGCATCGTCAAGCGCGTCGAATATGGCAGCGTGATCGTCGACCTCGGCCGCGGCGAAGCGATCGTGCGCCGCGACGAGATGCTGCCGCGCGAGGTGTTCCGCAACGGCGACCGCGTCCGCGCCTACATCTTCGACGTCCGCCGCGAGACCCGCGGCCCGCAGATCTTCCTGTCGCGCACCCATCCGCAGTTCATGGCGAAGCTGTTCGCGCAGGAAGTGCCCGAAATCTACGACGGCATCGTCGAGATCAAGGCGGTCGCCCGCGATCCCGGCTCGCGCGCCAAGATCGGCGTGATCTCGCGCGATTCCTCGGTCGACCCGGTCGGCGCCTGCGTCGGCATGCGCGGCTCGCGCGTGCAGGCCGTGGTGAACGAGCTGCAGGGCGAGAAGATCGACATCATCCCGTGGTCGCCCGACATCGCGACCTTCGTCGTCAACGCGCTTGCGCCGGCTGAAGTCGCCAAGGTCGTGATCGACGAGGACCGCGAGCGCATCGAGGTCGTGGTTCCCGACACCAACAACCAGCTGTCGCTGGCGATCGGCCGCCGCGGCCAGAATGTCCGCCTCGCCTCGCAGCTGACCGGCTGGGACATCGACATCCTGACCGAGCAGGAAGAGTCGGAGCGCCGCCAGGCCGACTTCGAGAACTCGACCCGCGTGTTCATGGAAGCGCTCAATGTCGACGAGGTGGTCGGCCAGCTGCTCGCCTCCGAAGGCTTCACCTCGGTCGAGGAGCTCGCGCTGGTCGACGTCAAGGAGCTCGCCGGCATCGAAGGTTTCGACGAGGAGACCGCCACCGAGCTGCAGACCCGCGCCCGCGAATATCTCGAGCAGCTCGAGGCTGAGCTCGAGGCCAAGCGCAAGGAACTCGGCGTCGAGGACGCCATGAAGGACGTGCCCGGCATCACCGGCAAGATGCTGGTGAAGCTCGGCGAGAACGATGTGAAGACCGTCGAGGATCTGGCCGGCTGCGCCACCGATGATCTGGTCGGCTGGACCGAGCGCAAGGAAGGCGGCGAGCCGACCAAGCATGCCGGGTTCCTCGATGGCATCGAGATCACGCGCGACGAGGCCGAGGCCATGATCATGCAGGCCCGCCTGAAGGCCGGCTGGATCACCGAAGCCGACCTCGCCAAGCCTGCCGAGGAGGCCGAGGCCGCCGAAGCAGAAGCGGCGTCGTAGCGCGTGTTCCGCAAAGGTGGATACCGGCTTTGCGATAAGAACTCGCGCAGATTTATGATGGAGATGCCCTACGGATGCTCGCTCAGGCTGACCCCGATCTCGACGATGGGCCGCGGACGCAGAAGTCCGCGACCACGCGGATGTGCGCGGTCAGCCGCGAGGTGCGTCCGATCGACGAGTTGATCCGGTTCGTCGTCGCACCCACGGGCGAGGTGATCCCGGACCTCAAGCGCAAGCTGCCGGGCCGCGGATTATGGGTCTCCGCATCGCGGCGCAGCGTTGCGGAAGCGGTCCGCCGTCACCAATTTAGCAAGGGATTCAAGCGCGATGTCCGCGTCGCGCCGACCCTTCCCGCCGACACCGACGCTCTCCTGGTCCGCAGCGTCACCGAGGCCCTGGCGATGGCCGCCAAGGGCGGTCAGGTCGTGGCAGGCTTCGGCAAGGTCGAGGACGCACTCAACCGGAACGAAACTGCAGCCCTGATCCACGCTTCCGACGGCGCAGCGGACGGAATCCGCAAATTGGACGCGATCGTCCGGCAAAGGGGCGAAAAACGTGGTGAATCGCCGGTAATCGCCGTCGTCAATGTTTTGACGTCGGAAGAATTGGATTTGGCACTTGGGCGGTCAAATGTGATACATGCTGCGCTGCTCGCGGGCCCGGCGAGCAAGACGTTCCTGTCGCGCTGCCAGATGCTGGTCCGATACCGGATGGCCGACGACGACAAGACCGCCGAAGCGGCCAGAAATTCCAGAGCCTGATCCAGGAAGGCGGATGCCGTCTTTCCGACCGGATCATGCTCAGCAAACGACGACACGTTGAAGGATTTGTGCGGTAAACGCACAGCGAAACGAGATTAGGACTGCTGAATGGTTGATACCAAGACCCCTGGCGACAAGACTTTGAGTGTCCCGAGCAAGACGTTGTCGCTGAAGCCGCGCGTCGAGACGGGCACCGTGCGCCAGAGCTTCAGCCACGGCCGGACCAAGCAGGTCGTGGTCGAGAAGCGCGGCAAGCGTCGCGTCGGTGGCGATGTTCCCGGCGAGGCGCATGCGCCGGAGCCCGTGGTTGCAAAGCCGGCGGCGCCCGCCCCGAGGCCGCCGCAGGGCCGCCCCTCGGGCCCGCCTCCCGGCCAGCAACAGCGCAACACCCGCTCCGGCGTGGTGCTGCCGACCTTGACCGAAGACGAGCGTTCCGCGCGCGCGAGCGCGCTGGCCGACGCCCGTCAGCGCGACATCGAGGAACGCCGCCAGGCCGAAGAGGAAGCCAAGCGCCGTGCTGCCCGCGAGGCTGCCGAGAAGATCGAGCGCGAGGCCGCCGAGGCCCGCCGCAAGGCGGAAGAGGAGCGTCACCGCCACGAGGAAGAGGCCAAGCGCAAGGCCGAGGTCGAGGCCAAGCGCCGCTTCGGCGAGGGCGAAGCCAAGCCCGGCGCGACGCCTGGCGCTGCACCGGCCAAGCCGGCCACAGCCGCACCCGCGTCTGCTCCGGCCGCCCGCGCGCCCGCAGGCCGCCCGGCGACCACGACAACCGCGCGCACGCCGGCCTCTGCGCCGGCGAAACCGCCGGCCGTTGCCGCCGAAGCCGACGAGGACGAAGGTCCGCGTCTGGTGCGCCGCCCCGGCGGCATCGTGCGTCCCGCCGCCGCACCGAAGACCACCCACAAGCCCGGCCCGCAGAAGCAGCGCGGCCGCCTGACCGTGACCACCGCGCTCAACGTCGACGAAGTGCGCGAGCGTTCGATCGCCTCGTTCCGCCGTCGCACCCAGCGCCTGAAGGGACATGCGTCGAACGAGCAGAAGGAAAAGCTGGTCCGCGAAGTCATCATTCCGGAAGCGATCACGATCCAGGAACTCGCGAACCGTATGTCGGAGCGCGCGGTCGATGTCATCCGCATGCTGATGAAGCAGGGCGCGATGCACAAGATCACCGACGTGATCGACGCCGACACCGCGCAACTGATCGCCGAAGAGCTCGGCCACAGCGTCAAGCGCGTCGCCGCCTCCGACGTCGAGGAAGGCCTGTTCGACGTTGTCGACGATTCCACCGACACCGAGCCGCGTTCGCCCGTGGTCACGGTCATGGGTCACGTCGACCACGGCAAGACCTCGCTGCTCGACGCGCTGCGCCACGCCAATGTGGTGTCGGGCGAAGCCGGCGGTATCACCCAGCATATCGGCGCCTACCAGGTGCTGTCGCCCGAGAGCGGCACCAAGATCACCTTCATCGACACGCCCGGCCACGCCGCGTTCACCGCGATGCGCGCCCGCGGCGCCAAGGTCACCGACATCGTCGTGCTGGTGGTCGCCGCCGATGACGGCGTGATGCCGCAGACGATCGAGGCGATCAACCACGCCAAGGCGGCCAAGGTGCCGATGATCGTGGCGATCAACAAGATCGACAAGCCCGATGCGCGGCCCGAGCGCGTCCGCACCGAGTTGCTGCAGCACGAGGTGCAGGTCGAATCGCTCGGCGGCGACGTCGTCGACGTCGAGGTTTCCGCAAAGAACAAGACCAATCTCGACCGGCTGCTCGAGATGATCGCGCTGCAGGCCGAAATCCTCGACCTGAAGACCAATTCGCAGCGTCCGGCGGAAGGCACGGTGATCGAAGCCAAGCTCGATCGCGGCCGCGGTCCGGTCGCGACCGTGCTGGTCCAGCGCGGCACGCTGCGGATCGGCGACATCATCGTGGCCGGCGCCGAGATGGGCCGCGTCCGCGCCCTGATCTCCGACCAGGGCGAGAATCTCGATGAGGCCGGCCCGTCCGTGCCGGTCGAGGTGCTCGGCTTCAACGGCCCGCCGGAAGCCGGCGACCGTCTCGCCGTCGTCGAGAACGAAGCCCGCGCCCGTCAGGTCACGAGCTACCGCGCGCACCAGAAGCGCGAGAACGCGGCTGCCTCGATCTCCGGCATGCGCGGCTCGCTCGAGCAGATGATGTCGCAGCTCAAGACCGCGGGCCGCAAGGAGTTCCCGCTGATCGTCAAGGCCGACGTGCAGGGCTCGCTGGAAGCGATCCTGGGCTCGCTCGAGAAGCTCGGCACCGACGAGGTCGCCGCCCGCATCCTGCATGCCGGCGTCGGCGGCATCTCGGAGTCCGACGTCACGCTGGCGGAAGGCTTCAACGCCGCGATCATCGGCTTCTCGGTTCGCGCCAACAAGGAAGCGGCGGCCGCAGCCAAGCGCAACGGCATCGAGATCCGCTACTACAACATCATCTACGACCTCGTGGACGACATCAAAAAGGCGATGTCCGGCCTGCTCGCCCCCACGCTGCGCGAAACCATGCTGGGCAACGCGCAGATCCTGGAAGTGTTCAACATTTCCAAGGTCGGCAAGGTCGCGGGTTGCCGCGTCACCGACGGCACCGTCGAACGCGGCGCCAATGTTCGCCTGATCCGCGACAACGTCGTGGTGCACGAAGGCAAGCTGTCGACGCTGAAGCGCTTCAAGGATGAAGTGAAGGAAGTGGTCGCCGGCCAGGAGTGCGGCATGGCATTCGAGAACTACGGCGACATGCGCGTCGGCGACGTGATCGAATGTTACCGCATCGAGACGATCCAGCGCTCTCTGTAAGTCCAAATCTTACGAAGAGCAGATCTTACTAGGTGTTGGGTCCATTTAACTGAAAATGCGACGACGTGGCCGGACTTCAGTCCGGCCACCCGCGCATCGTCCGATTGAAAGCAAAGCTAGGACATTGATGCCCGCGGCCACGGCCGGCGGGCGCGACGGTTTTGGAAAAAGGTCATGCCCCGTCAAAAGAAGAGTTCCAGCCCCGGCGGATCGCAACGTCAGCTGCGCGTCGGCGAAACGGTTCGCCATGCAGTTGCCGAGATTCTGTCACAGGGTGAGGTTCACGATCCCGATCTGGAAGGCCACATCATCACCGTTCCCGAGGTGCGTATGTCGCCGGACCTGAAGCTCGCCACGATCTACGTGATGCCGCTCGGCGGCCGCGACACCGACACGGTGATATCTGCGCTTGAGCGCAACAAGAAGTTCCTTCGCGGCGAGATCGCGCATCGCGTCAACCTGAAATTTGCACCCGACATTCGCTTCCGCGTCGATGAGCGGTTCGACGAGGCGGAGCGCATCGAGAAACTACTGCGGACACCTGCGGTGCAGCGAGACCTTGCACCCGATTCGGACGACGAGGAATGACTGTGATGACGACCAACAGCGTGATCGACGCGAAGGATGCCGACGCGCGCGACGCTGAGCGGGACGCCTTTGCCGGGCCGCGCACCGACGATGCGCGCCGCACCAACAACGACCCGCGCCAGAAGCACGGCAAGCAAAACCAGCAGCCGCGCCGCGACAAGCGCGACGTCCACGGCTGGGTGGTGCTCGACAAGCCGATCGGAATGACCTCGACGCAGGCCGTCGCCGTGCTCAAGCGCCTGTTCCAAGCCAAGCGCGCCGGCCATGCCGGCACCCTCGACCCGCTCGCCTCCGGCGGGCTGCCGATCGCGCTCGGCGAGGCCACCAAGACGGTGCCGTTCGTGATGGACGGCCGCAAGCGCTACCGCTTCACGGTCAGCTGGGGCGAGGAACGCGACACCGACGACACCGAGGGACGGCCGGTCCGGACCAGCGAGAGCCGGCCGACCGCCGATTCGATCCGCGAACTGCTGCCGCGTTTCACTGGGGTGATCGAGCAGATCCCGCCGCAATATTCGGCCATCAAGGTGCAGGGCGAGCGCGCCTATGACCTGGCGCGCGACGGGGAGACTGTGGAACTGAAGCCCCGCCCAGTCGAGATTCACGAATTAACCCTTGTAGAACATGGAGATAACGGACAATCCGTGTTCGAGGCCGAGTGCGGCAAAGGAACCTATGTCCGGGCCCTGGCCCGCGATATGGGCCGAATTCTGGGCTGTTTCGGCCATATCTGCGCCCTGCGGCGGACCCTGGTCGGTCCGTTTACCGAACGGGACATGATTCCGCTGGAACAGTTGGAGGCTTTATGCAATAGAGCCGCGTCTGGCGAGGGCAGCCTCGCCGACGCGCTTTTGCCCGTTGAGACCGCGCTGGACGACATCCCGGCACTGGCCGTCACACGGGCTGATGCGGCAAGGCTCCACAGGGGCCAGGCCGTTTTGTTGCGCGGACGGGATGCGCCCAATACTAGCGGCACAGTCTATGTCACGGTGGCAGGCCGGCTTCTCGCGCTTGCTGAAATTGGCAATGGCGAACTCATCCCCAAGCGCGTGTTCAACCTGAACGGACTGACTGCCGGTCCGGCTCGCAACAATGAAAGTAACTGACGATGTCGATTACCGCAGAACGCAAAGCGGAAGTCATCAAGACGAATGCCACCAAAGCCGGCGACACCGGCTCGCCCGAGGTCCAGGTCGCGATCCTGTCGGAACGCATCAACAACCTCACCGAGCACTTCAAGAGCCATGTGAAGGACAACCATTCACGCCGCGGCCTCCTGAAGCTCGTGTCGACGCGTCGCTCCCTGCTTGACTACATCAAGCGCAAGGACGAGGCGCGCTACAAGGCGCTGCTTGAGAAGCACAACATCCGTCGTTGATTTGAGAAGCACGCGCGCGAGGTTCGCGCGCGTTTTCGCATGGTCGTCCGTGAACTCGGGCTTTCGAATTGTCGAAAGATGATCATGCGCAACAGCATGGCAATCGCACCATGCACACTAGCGTCCAGCAGCAATCCGGCCGCTGGACCGGGCAAGATGCCCAGATGACCGAAAGGATGGACGCCATCCGAAATCCAGGGACCATGGCAGGATCGCCGGATGCTGGTCGCGACAAGCGCATCAGTATCTCGCCGTCTTGGCATGGTCTTTGTGTTTCAGGGCGCCGTGCTTTCGTGAAACCATGAAAGAAACCGAAATGTTCAATTCGCATTCCGTCGAGATCGACTGGGGTGGACGTCCCCTCAAACTTGAAACCGGCAAGATTGCCCGCCAGGCCGACGGCGCCGTGATGGCGACCTACGGCGAGACCGTGGTGCTCGCCACCGTCGTCGCCGCGAAGGCACCGCGCGAAGGCGTCGACTTCCTGCCGCTCACGGTCGACTACCAGGAGAAGACCTACGCCGCGGGCCGCATTCCCGGCGGCTATTTCAAGCGCGAGGGCCGTCCGACCGAGAAGGAGACGCTGGTCTCCCGCCTGATCGACCGCCCGATCCGCCCGCTGTTCGTCGACGGCTGGCGCAACGAGACCCAGGTGATCGTCACCGTGCTCTCGCACGACATGGAGAACGATCCGGACATCGTCTCGCTGGTCGCCGCCTCCGCCGCCCTGACGCTGTCGGGCGCGCCGTTCAAGGGTCCGATCGGCGCCGCGCGCGTCGGCTTCGCCAATGACGAGTTCATCCTCAACCCGACGCTCGACGAGATGGCCGAAACCCAGCTCGACCTCGTCGTCGCCGGCACCGCCGACGCCGTGCTGATGGTCGAATCGGAAGCCAAGGAGCTCAACGAAGACGTGATGCTCGGCGCGGTCATGTTCGGCCACCGCCACTTCCAGCCCGTCATCAACGCGATCATCGAGCTCGCCGAGAAGGCCGCCAAGGAGCCGCGCGAGGTCACCACGATCGACAATTCGGAGATCGAAAAGGAGATGCTCGGCATCGCCGAGCAGGACCTGCGCAAGGCCTACGCGATCCCGGTCAAGCAGGAACGCTATGCCGCGGTCGGCGCCGTCAAGGAGAAGGTGCTGGCGCACTTCTTCCCGGAAGGCCAGGAGCCGAAATACGACAAGCTCCGCATCGCCGCGGTGTTCAAGGAGCTGGAAGCCAAGATCGTTCGCTGGAACATCCTCGACACCGGCAAGCGCATCGACGGCCGTGACGTCAAGACCGTGCGCAACATCATCGCCGAAGCCGGCGTGCTGCCGCGCGCCCACGGTTCGGCGCTGTTCACCCGCGGTGAGACCCAGGCGATGGTGGTGACCACGCTCGGCACGGGCGAGGACGAGCAGTACATCGACGCGCTGTCGGGGACGTACAAGGAAACATTCCTGCTGCACTACAACTTCCCGCCCTACTCGGTCGGCGAGACCGGCCGCCTCGGCGGCACCAAGCGCCGCGAGATCGGCCACGGCAAGCTCGCCTGGCGCGCGATCCACCCGGTGCTGCCGCCGCACCACGAGTTCCCGTACACGATCCGCGTGGTCTCCGAGATCACCGAGTCGAACGGCTCGTCCTCGATGGCTTCGGTCTGCGGCGCTTCGCTGTCGCTGATGGACGCCGGCGTGCCGCTGAAGCGGCCGACCGCGGGTATCGCCATGGGCCTGATCCTCGAAGGTCAGCGCTTCGCGGTGCTGTCGGACATCCTCGGCGACGAGGATCATCTCGGCGACATGGACTTCAAGGTCGCCGGCACCGACCAGGGCATCACCTCGCTCCAGATGGACATCAAGATCGAGGGCATCACCGAGGAGATCATGAAGGTGGCGCTCGGCCAGGCCAAGGAAGGACGCATCCACATCCTGGGTGAAATGTCCAAGGCCCTGACCGCTGCGCGCGCCGAGCTCGGCGAATACGCACCGCGCATCGAGACCTTCAAGATCGCCACCGACAAGATCCGTGAAGTGATCGGCACCGGCGGCAAGGTGATCCGCGAGATCGTCGAGAAGACCGGCGCCAAGGTCAACATCGAGGACGACGGCACCGTGAAGGTCGCCTCCAACGACGGCGAGGCGATGAAGGCTGCGATCAAGTGGATCAAGTCGATCGCCTCCGATCCGGAGGTCGGCCAGATCTACGAGGGCACCGTCGTCAAGGTGATGGAGTTCGGCGCCTTCGTGAACTTCTTCGGCGCCAAGGACGGCCTCGTCCACATCAGCCAGCTCGCGGCCAACCGCGTGCAGAAGACCTCCGACGTCGTCAAGGAAGGCGACAAGGTCAAGGTCAAGCTGCTCGGCTTCGACGACCGCGGCAAGACCCGCCTCTCGATGAAGGCGGTCGACCAGGAAACCGGCGAGGACCTCGAGGCCAAGCAGAAGGCCGACGCTCCGGCGCCGCGCGAAGCTGCCGGCGAGTAAGCCTGCTCGAAGCGAAACAACGAAGGGCGGCCGAGAGGCCGCCCTTTTTGTTTGGGTTGGCACACGCGGCGCATGAACCGGATGACGAAAACTCGCCGGCTGCATCATCATCCTGTAGGTTGAGCGCACCACAGACGCCGCGATTCCACGCGAGACGCATCGCAGTCCGAGAGATCGACAATGACGCCACTGGTGATCCGCATCGCCCGACCGGACGAGTATGACGAGATCGCTCTGGTCTGGATGGAGAGCTGGGTCACGACTGGTCTCGCCGAGGCCAATGACGCCCTGCTCTCCAATCTGCGCGAGCGTGTGCGCCACGAGATCGCGCAAGGCTGGAGTCTGTTCGTCGCTGACGACAACGGTACGCTCGCCGGCATGTTGGCGCTGCACATATCCGACCATTACCTCGATCAGCTCTTCGTCGCCCCCGGCTATCAGGGCAGGGGCGTCGGGCGCCATTTGCTTGCCTTCACACGCGAGCAGATGCCCGACGAGGTCTGGCTGAAATGCGCGAGCGGAAACGAAAAGGCCTGGCGCTGGTATGAACGTGAAGGCTTCTTGTATGAAGAGGAGAAGATCAACCCGCTGAACGGGTTGATGATGAAGTATTACCGGTGGAAGAGGGCTTGCGGCTGATCTGCCCCAGATCATTGAGTTGGCCAGCATATCGATTTGAGGCCGGAGCGCTCGTCCAGCCGTCGTAAGTTGCCAATTGGAGCCGGACGCGCGATGAACGGGCCCGTTCGTCCACGTCGCAGAAAGGCTGAAGCACCATGATCAAGCTGTACTGGTCGCCACGCTCGCGCTCGTTCTCCGCGATCTGGTTGCTCGAAGAATCCGGCCTGCCCTACGAGCGGGTGCTGACCGACATCAGCACCGGCGCGCAGAAGTCACCGGAGTTCCTCAAGATCAACCCGATGGGCAAGGTGCCGGCGTTGACCGACGGCGATGCGCAGCTCGCCGAGGCTGCGGCGATTTGCGCTTATATCGCCGACCGCTATCCCGAAACGAAGCTTGCGCCGGCCGTGACCGATCCGAAGCGCGCACGCTATCTGCAATGGCTGTTCTTCTCGCCGGGCTGCATCGAGCCGGCCCTGATCCAGCTCTTCACCAAGCTCGAAGTGCCGACCAGCACCGCCGCTTGGGGCAGCGCGGCGCAGGTGTTCGACGTGCTCGACGCCGAGCTGCAGAAGGGGCCATGGATCCTCGGTGAGCAGTTCTCCGCCGCCGACATCGCGATCAGCGCGGGGCTGAACTTTGCGGTACGCATCTTCAAGATGGTGCCGCCGCGGCCGTCATTCGAGGCCTATATCGACCGCTGCGTGGCGCGGCCCGCCTTCCAGCGGGCAGAGAAGATCGCGGCCGGGTGAGGCTCGCGTAGCCGGATGACAGCAGTAGCTTCCCGAACCGCCTAACCCGGCACGACGCGCGGATCGACGTCCTGCGTGTAATCGACGCCGTCGATGCCGAAGCCGAACAGGCGCAGGAACTGGCTCTTGTATTCGCCGAGATCCGCCAGCTCGCCGAGCGTCTCGGTGGTGAGCAGCGGCCAGCGCCGCGACACCTCCGTCTGCACTTCGGGCGAAAGCTCCCAATCGTCGACCCGGATGCGTTGCGTATCGTCGAGCGCGACGCCCTTGCCGAGCTTCGTCCGGAACAGGCGGTCGATCTGCTCGATGCAGCCCTCATGCAGCCCGAGCTGCTTCATGACCTTGAACAGCACCGTGCCATAGAGCGGCACCACCGGAATGGCCGAGCTCGCCTGGGTGACCACGGCCTTCAGCGCGACGACGCGGGCGGCGTCCGCACCGAGCCGGCTCCGGATCGCTTCCGCCTTGCGGTCGAGATCGACCTTGGCGCGGCCGAGCGTGCCGTTCCAGTAGATCGGCCAGGTCAGCTCGCTGCCGATATAGGTGTAGTTGAGTGTCCGGAAGCCCGGCGCCAGTACGCCGGCGTCAGCCAGCTGGTCGATCCAGCGTTTCCAGTCGTCACCACCCATCACCGCGACCGTCGCCGCGGTCTGCTCCTCGTTCGCGGGCTCGAGCGTGGTCTGGAACACCTCGCCGGTCTCGGTGTCGAGCGTCTTGATCTCGACCGGAGCGCCGAGCGGCTTGATCACCGAGCGATAGGTCTTGCCGGTGTCCGGATCGGTGCGGACCGGAGCTGCCATGCTGTAGACCAACAGGTCGAGCTGACCGAATTTTTCGCGCACGCGCGCGATGAAGTCCTTCTTCATCTCGTCGGAGAAGGCGTCGCCCTCCAGCGTGAGCGGCGAGCGTCCGATCTTCTCGGCCTCGATCTCGAAGGCGCGGTTGTTGTACCAGCCGGCGCTGGCGCTTCTCTTTTCCGACGGCTCGCGCTCCAGCGACACGCCGATCGTGTCGGCGCCGCCGGCGAAGGTGGCAACGATGCGGCTCGCGAGACCATAGCCCGTCGAGCAGCCGAGCACGGCAACCCGTTTCGGGCAGTCCGCGACCGGACCCTGCTTGAGCACATAAGCGATCTGTTCGCGGACATTCGTGGCGCAGCCGACGGGATGTGCCGTCGTGCAGATGAAGCCTCGCACGCGCGGTTCAATAATCATTCCCACCCCATTCCGGATCGTTGCAATATCCCCATTGGCCGCCTGCGGATCTCCCTCAGCAAGCGAGGAGAGTCGAAATCAGGCATCAAGCCGCCTGAACACGAGCGTGGCGTTGGTGCCGCCGAAGCCGAACGAGTTCGACAGCACGGTCGTGAGCTTGGCGTTGTCGATGCGCTTGCGCACGATCGGCATGTCGGCGAACACCGGATCGAGCTCGGTGATGTGCGCGCTTTCGCAGACAAAGCCGTTGTTCAGCATCAGCAGCGAGTAGATCGCTTCCTGCACGCCGGTGGCGCCGAGCGAGTGGCCGGTCAGCGCCTTGGTCGCCGAGATCGGCGGGCACTTGTCGCCGGTGCCGAACACCTTGCGGATCGCCTCGATCTCCGGCGGATCGCCGGCCGGCGTCGAGGTGGCGTGCGGATTGATGTAATCGACCGGCGTGTTCACCGTCGACATCGCCATGCGCATGCAGCGCTCGGCGCCCTCACCCGACGGCGCCACCATGTCGTAACCGTCCGAGGTCGCGCCGTAGCCGACCACCTCGCCATAAATCCTGGCGCCGCGCGCCTTGGCATGCTCGAGCTCTTCGAGCACCACGACACCCGCGCCGCCGGCGATCACGAAACCGTCGCGGCTGATGTCGTAGGGACGCGAGGCGGTCGCCGGCGTGTCGTTATACTTCGACGACATGGCGCCCATGGCGTCGAACAGCACCGACAGCGTCCAGTCGAGTTCCTCGCAGCCGCCGGCGAAGATGATGTCCTGCTTGCCGATCTGGATCGTCTCATAGGCATTGCCGATGCAATGGTTCGACGTCGCGCAGGCCGACGAGATCGAATAGTTCACGCCCTTGATCTTGAACCAGGTCGCGAGCGTCGCCGACGCAGTCGAGGACATGCCCTTCGGCACCGCGAACGGGCCGACCCGCTTCGGGCCCTTGGCGCGCGCGATGTCGGCCGCCTCCACCAGCGTGCGCGTCGACGGTCCGCCGGATCCCATGATGATGCCGGTGCGGATGTTGGATACCTCGTTCTCCTCGAGACCGGAGTCGCGGATCGCCTGCTCCATGGCGACGTGATTCCACGCCGCGCCTTCGGCGAGGAACCGCATCGCGCGGCGATCGATCACCTCGGCGGGATTGAGCGTCGGCGCACCGTGCACCTGCGACCGGAAGCCTAGCTCGGCAGCCTTCTCCGCACGCGAAATGCCCGACTTCGCCTCGTAGAGACTCGCAAGCACTTCCTGGGTGTTGTTACCGATGGACGAGACAATCCCCATCCCCGTGATGACAACCCGCCTCATGTTCGCCTCGCCCTGCCTTTATGTTGCCGCATGATCATCCTGCTCAGGATGGCGCCGTGCCCTGCTTGAACAATCCGACCTTCAAGTCCTTGGCGCGATAAATAATCTCGTCGTCCATGGAAAGCCACCCGTCGGCGATTCCAAGCACGAGCTTTGACCGCATCACGCGCTTGATATCGATGTTGTACACAACCTTGCGCGCGTGCGGCAGCACCTGTCCGGAGAACTTCAACTCGCCGAGCCCGAGCGCGCGGCCGCGACCTTCGCCGCCGATCCAGCCGAGATAAAAGCCGACCATTTGCCACATGGCATCGAGGCCGAGGCAGCCCGGCATCACTGGATCGTTCTTGAAATGGCAGCCGAAGAACCAGAGATCGGGCTTCACCTCGAGCTCGGCGCGCACCAGCCCCTTGCCGTACTCGCCGCCACTCTCCGAGATCGCGCTGATGCGATCGAACATCAGCATCGGCGGCAGCGGCAACTGGGCGTTGCCGGGACCGAAAAGCTCGCCCCGTCCGCAAGCCAGCAAATCCTCGTATTCGTAACCGCCGCGCCGATCCAGCATCCTCTTTCCACCTCTGATGTCCCGATGAAGCGCTTTGCTTGGTCGGACCCTAATCTACCCACGGGAACCGGAATAACCCGTCCCGCATCTTGGCGCTACCTGGGTACGCTACCGACCTGTTATCTCTGCCGAAAGCGCATATGTGGTCCGCGCGCTCTCTAACATAGGGCCAACTGGGCGGCAAAGCGGCATTCCGATGATAAATTGCCGTTTCTCCTTAGGTTTCTACCGCAGCTTGGATTCGTTCTAGTTGCGAAAAACTTGCATCTGACGGGCATCCTTTTTATATTTATGAGGAATATTGCCTGAGTTGGGTGCATAGAGTGGATATGAACGAGGAAGTACCGGCTGTGAACGATGATGCCGTGCACCCGGCTGCGCGGGGCGCTGGGCACCACCCGGCCCTGACCGGCTGTCCGTGGCATGACGTCAACGAGATGCTGCAGTCTGCCGGTCTCCGGCCGACCCGGCAGCGCATGGCGCTGGGTTGGTTGCTGTTCGGCAAGGGCGCCCGCCACCTGACCGCTGAAATGCTGTACGAGGAAGCCACGCTGGCCAAGGTTCCGGTGTCGCTGGCGACCGTCTACAACACGCTCAACCAGCTGACCGATGCCGGCCTGCTGCGCCAGGTCAGCGTCGACGGCACCAAGACCTATTTCGACACCAACGTATCGACGCATCACCACTTCTATCTCGAGCACAATCACGAGCTGGTCGACATTCCCGACCCGCACCTCGTGTTGTCGAAGATGCCGGACGTGCCGGATGGCTACGAGATTTCCCGTGTCGACATGGTCGTACGGCTGCGCAAGAAGCGCTGAACGATCTTGCCGTCGATCTCAGTTGTAATGGCCGGGCTCGTCCCGGCCATTTTCATTCGGGTAGGTGGAAACTCAGTCCACCTTCTCGTCGGCGTAGACGCCCCACAGGCGCTGCTGCTCGATCCAGCCGTCGAAGCCGTTGCCGGTGACCCGGCACCAGTTATTGGCGCATTTCTTGACCTGCGCGACGACGCCGGCCTGCAACCGCGCCGCGATGGCGCTGGTGGCGTCGGGGCGATCGTACAGCGAGGCCAGATCGTCCTTGTTCTTCATCGTCACGACCGCGGTGCGGCGACCGGACAGCAGCGAATGATAGACCCAGCCTTCGGCACCTTCGGAATCGCGCACCCGCCGCCAGTTCTCGAACTCGGCGGTGATTTCGACCGGCAGCCCCGACCGGGTGTAGACCCAGGCGACGTCGTTATCCTTGGTCGGGCCGGCCCGGACGTTCACATGGTCGGATTTCAGGCTGACATAGCGCGGAATCGGCAGGCCGCTGGTGGTGGGGCTCAAATCCTTGGCGGAATGTCCGGGCATGACCGACGCACTCAGCATGCTCCCGACCAGAGCCACCAATGAACCGAAACGCCAGACCATCCACTCGTCTCCTGCCGAGATGTCCAACCCGCATCCGGCGAGCTGCAACCCAAACCCAAATCCAAACCCGTGCCCGAAGGCCGCTGCGCCAGCGGTGTTCGTTCCCCGCCCGCATGGCTCCGAGGGGTTCTTGTCTTGGCCCGGCCTTCTGCTAGAGAGGACGGAACGCCTGAGAGCCAGAACACCCGAATTTCCCGACATCGCCGCTTTGCGAAAGCCGGGGCAAGTATCGGGGAACCCTAGGAAACGCGAAGGAAACGCCGGGACAGCGCGGCTATCAGCAGTGTCGAACAACCGGGTTAATGAGGCCTCAACGGCTCGGTTTTTGGCGAGCCGCGCGCCTCATGAAAGCAGGACATGTCGGTGAAGAAAAAGCCTCTCGTCGTCGTCACTCGCAAGCTGCCGGACTCGATCGAGACCCGGATGCGCGAGCTGTTCGATGCCAGACTGAATCTCGACGACACGCCGATGACGCCGGAACAGATCGCCGAGGCGGCGAGGACCGCCGACGTGCTGGTGCCGACCGTGACCGACATGATCCGCGAGGACGTGATCAATCAGCCCGACTGCAAGCTGAAGATGATCGCCAATTTCGGCAACGGCGTCGACAATATCGACGTCACCGCCGCACATGCCCGCGGCATCACGGTGACCAACACCCCGAAGGTGCTGACCGAGGACACCGCCGATATGACCATGGCGCTGATCCTGGCGGTGCCGCGGCGCCTGATCGAGGGCGCCTCGATCCTGACCGAAGGCAAGCAGCACTGGGCGGGCTGGTCGCCGACCTGGATGCTCGGCCACCGCATCGGCGGCAAGCGCCTCGGCATCATCGGCATGGGCCGCATCGGCCAGGCCGTGGCGCGCCGCGCCCGCGCCTTCGGCCTGCAGATCCACTATCACAACCGTCGCCCGGTGGCTCCCATGATCGCCGAAGAGCTCGGGGCGACCTATTGGGAAAGTCTCGACCAGATGCTGGCGCGGATGGACATCATCTCCGTGAACTGCCCGCATACGCCGGCGACCTATCACCTGCTCTCGGCGCGGCGGCTCAAGCTGATCCGCAAAGAGGCCTATATCGTCAACACCGCGCGCGGCGAGGTGATCGACGAGGACACCCTGATCAAGCTGATCGAAGCCGGCGATGTCGGCGGCGCCGGTCTCGACGTCTATGAGCACGAGCCTGCGGTGAACCCGAAACTGGTGCGGCTCGCCAGGGCCGGCAAGGTGACGCTGCTGCCGCATATGGGCTCGGCTACCATCGAAGGCCGCGTCGAGATGGGCGAGAAAGTGATCATCAACATCCGAACCTTCCTCGACGCTCACAAGCCGCCGGATCGCGTGCTGCCGAGCATGCTGTGATTTCGCAGCTCCACCTCCCCTTGAAAAGGGGAGGTCGCTTTGCTCGCCAGAGCAAAGCGGGTGGGGATCCACTCTGTCCGCATGGAGTGTCACCTGCGGCTGGACCCCCATCCCGGTCTTCCCCCTTTCAGGGGGAAGGAGAAGAACCGTAGCCCGGATGGCGCCGCCAAAAATATCGAAAACAACCCCATGCACAGTAGCCGGTGCGGCCGATCGGGGCCCATCCTGCAATCACGCACTCGGTGCCGTCCCTGCGAAAGCAGCGACGACGATGTGGTGAGAGCTCGACCTATCTCTTCCGCCGCGCCTGCTTGCGCCAGTCGGCGACGAACGCCACGAAGGCGGCGAGCGCCGGCGGCGGCTGGCGGCGGCTCGGATAGTACAAAAACGGTCCGTCGAACGGCGGACACCAGTCGTCGAGCACGCTGACCAGCGCGCCGGACTTGATGCCGTAGCGGACATAGCCCTCGAACGTCGCCCAGTAGCCGACGCCGTCATGGACCGCACGCAAGGCGAGGCCGAGATAGGTCGCGATCAGCCTGGCCGGTGGCGAGACCTTCACGACGCGGCCGTTCTTCTCGAACTCCCAATCAAAGATCGCGCCGCTGCCGAAGCGGGTGCGGATGCAGGCGTGCTTGAGCAGATCCTTCGGATGCATCGGCCGGCCGTGCCTGGCGACATAATCGCTCGACGCCACCACCGCGTAGCGCTGCGGCGCGCCGAGCGGCACCGCCACCATGTCCTGCGCGAGATGCTCGCCATAGCGCACGCCGGCGTCAAATCCCTGCGCGACGATGTCCACGAACGCGCTCTCCGCCACGACATCGAGATCGACCTGCGGATATCTGGCGAGGAACGGCGCGATCATCGGCGCCAGCACCAGATCGACCGCGGGCGGCGGCGCGTTGATGCGCAGCCGGCCCGACGGCTCGGCGCGCAGGCCGCGGACCTCCGTGATCGCGTCCGCGACGTTGGCGATCGCCGGTGCGACGCGGGCGAGCAGCAGCTCGCCGGCCTCGGTCAGCGCGACACTGCGGGTGGTGCGGTTCATCAGGCGGACGCCGAGCCGCTCCTCCATGTCGCGCAGCCGCTGGCTGAGGCTCGAGACCGAGACGCGGCTCTCCAGCGCTGCACGCCTGAAATTGCGGGTGCGCGCCACCGCCACGAAGGCGTCGAGGTCGCGAAGGTCGAAATCCTGCATTGTTCGATATAGTGAACAACCCATTCGGGATTGTCCAGCTTATCGCGGAAGCCGGATCGGCCCATATCGGCGGCGTCATCTGCCGGCGGATCATCCGCTGCACAACTTTGGGAACACCACCATGGACGCACGCAAACTCGGTTCCACCGGCCCCACCGTTTCGCTGATCGGCCTCGGCTGCATGGGCATGTCCGACTTCTACGGCCCGACCGACCGCAGCGAGAGCATCGCCACCGTCCATGCCGCGCTCGAGGCCGGCATCACGTTGCTCGACACCGGCGACTTCTACGGCATGGGTCACAACGAGATGCTGATCGGCGAGGCGCTGAAGAGCAGGAGCCGCGACAATCTCGTGATCAGCGTCAAGTTCGGCGCGCTGCGCGATCGCAACTACGGCTTCCTCGGCTATGACTGCCGGCCCAATGCCGTGAAGAATTTCGTCGCCTATTCGCTGCAGCGGCTCGGCGTCGACCACATCGATATCTATCGGCCGGCGCGGCTCGATCCCAATGTGCCGATCGAGGACACGATCGGCGCGATGGCCGACATGATCAAGGCCGGCTGGATCAGGCACATCGGTCTGTCGGAGGTCGGCTCCGACACCATCCGCCGCGCCCACAAGGTGCATCCGATCGCCGATCTGCAGATCGAATACTCGCTGATCTCGCGCGGCATCGAGACCGACATCCTGAAGACCTGCCGCGAGCTCGGCATCGGCGTCACCGCCTATGGCGTGCTGGCACGCGGACTGATCAGCGGGCACTGGTCGAAGAACCAGGCAGGCGAAAAGGATTTCCGCCTGATGAGCCCGCGCTTCCAGGCCGGCAACATCGACACCAACCTCGCGCTCGCCGAGCGGCTGCGCGGCATCGCCGGCGAGATCGGCGCCTCTCCGGCGCAGGTTGCGATTGCCTGGGTCGCAGCGCAAGGCAAGGACATCGTGCCGCTGGTCGGCGCGCGGCGGCGCGAGCGGCTGACCGAGGCGCTCGGCGCGCTCGATGTGAGATTGACCGCGGCGCATCTTGCCGTGCTCGCCGAAGCATTTCCGCCTGGTGCTGCCGCCGGCGGCCGCTATCCGGAAGAGCACCTGCGGCACATGGACAGCGAGAAGCCCGCGACCGCGTTCTGAAAAATGATGAGATCAAGTTGAGCTAGGGAGGCATCGAAGGTTCACCTCTCCCTTGGGAGAGGTCGATTTGCGCAGCAAATCGGGTGAGGGGTTACGGTCTATCGAGAGAGCAAGAGCCCTCACCCGGATTGCTTCGCAATCCGACCTCTCCCCGCTGGGGAGAGGTGGACCGACATCGCGGTAAGCTGATTCAACCCAATTGGCTCAGAGATGCCCGCTCAGGTCGGTGATGCCTGGCGCATCGCCGTTGAGCGGGTTCTGCGGATCGCGCGCGTAGCGCAGGGTTTCGAACCGCATCGCGCGCGCATCCACCATCAGGAGGCGGCCGACCAGGCCCTCGCCGAAGCCGACGATCTCGCGGATCGCCTCCAGTGCCATCATCGATCCCATGAGGCCGGCGAGCGCGCCCATCACGCCGGCCTCGGCGCAGGCCGGCACCGTGCCCGGCGGCGGCGCTTCCGGGAACAGGCAGCGATAGGTGGGGTTGAACATGCCGTCTGCATTCTTCTCGTGTGCGCGGATCGTGGTCAGCGAACCGTCGAACTGCCCCAGCGCCGCCGTGATCAGCGGCCGCTTCGCGAGGAAGCAGGCATCGGCGACCAGATAGCGGGTTTCGAAATTATCGGAGCCGTCGAGCACGAGATCGTAATTTCCGATCAGCGCCATCGCATTGTCGGCGGTCAGCCGCACCGGATGCGCTTCGAACTTCACATGCGGATTGAGCGCATGGATCTGCGCCGCCGCGCTGTCGACCTTGCGCTTGCCGATGTCTGATGTCGTATGGATGATCTGGCGCTGCAGATTGGAGAGCGAGACGATGTCGTCATCGATCACGCCGAGCCGGCCGACGCCGGCGGCGGCCAGATACATCAGCACCGGCGCGCCGAGGCCTCCGGCGCCGATCACCAGCACCGACGCTTTCTTCAGCGCATTCTGGCCGGGGCCGCCCACCTCGCGCAGCACGATGTGGCGGGCGTAGCGTTCGAGTTCGTCAGCACTCAGCATGATGATGTCCTGCGCGCTGTTCCCTGAACCGGAGCGCGGTTGTTGCCGACCAAGCAGATGTGCTTAATTGCGTGGACGTCAATGGTTTCAGTCATTTCCCTGGATTTGTCATGAGATTGGTGCTTTCGGCAACATTGATCGTCGCGGCTGTAGGCGCGGCGCACGCCCAGTTGACGCCGCCGACGACGGCCGGGGCCAAGCCGAAAACGGTGACGACGGTGCCGGTTCGCCCCGCGCTGCAAAAGCCGGAGGATACCGCGGGCGCGATGGCGCAGGCCGAGCGGCTGGCGCTGCAATCCGACCTCGCGTGGGTCGGCGAATATAACGGCGCGATTACCGGCGACGTCAGCGAGCGCATGGTCAATGCGATCAAGGAATTCCAGAAGAACCGCGGCGGCAAGCCGACCGGCGTGCTGAACCCGCAGGAGCGCGGCGTGCTCGCCGACACCGCGCGGCGGAAGCAGGAGAGCGTCGGCTGGCGCATCGTCACCGAACCTGCCACCGGAGCGCGGCTCGGCATTCCCACAAAATTGGTGCCGCAGCTCACCAGCGATGCCTCCGGCGCCAAATGGACTTCACCCACCGGCACCGTTCAGGTGCTGCTGACCCGGCGCAAGGAAGCGAGCCCGACCACCGCAAAGGTTGCCGAGCAGGAGAAGAAGGAGCCGGCCGGCCGCACCATCGACTACACCGTGGTGAAGCCGGATTTCTTCGTGCTGTCGGGCATGCAGGGGTTGAAGAAGTTCTATCTGCGCGGCACCTTGAAGGGCGACGAGGTGCGCCTCCTCACCATCCTCTATGACCAGGCGATGCAGACCACCGTCGAGCCGGTGGTGATCGCGATGTCGAGCGCCTTCAACGCATTTCCGACGGGCGTGCAGGCCGGCCCGCCGCCGCGCAAGACGGTCGAATATGCCACCGGCGTCGTGGTCAGCGACGATGGCGCAATCATCACCGATCGCATCGCGACTGACGACTGCATCGCGCTGACGATCCCGGGCTACGGCAATGCTGATCGGGTCGCCGCCGACAAGGAGCACGACCTCGCTTTGCTGCGCATCTATGGCGCACGCGGACTGAAGCCGCTCAACATCGCGGGCCAGGCGACGCAGACCGCGCTCGACGTCACCGGCATCGCCGATCCGCAGAACCAGGGCGGCGGCGCGGCCGCGAGCAGCGTCAAGGCCGCTGCAGCGCAACTCAGCGGCGGCGATCAGGCGCTGTCACCGCCGCCCGCGATCGGGTTCTCCGGCGCGGCGGCACTCGACAGCAGCGGCAAGTTCGCCGGCATCGCGGTGCTCAAGCCGGTCATCGTTGCAGGCCCCGCAAACGCCGCGCCGCCGGCGCAAGCCGCGTTGGTGCCGGCCGACACGGTGCGCAACTTCCTGAAGGCGCACGGCGTCAACGCGTCGGGCGAATCGGCGGACGCCAAGGCCGCCGTGGTCCGCGTCATCTGCGTCAGGAAGTAAGTTCACCTCGCCCCGCTTGCGGGGATAGGGAGCCTGACCACCTCACCTCAACGCAAACCGCACCCCGGCACGAGCGAGACCGCCGGCGATGCCGACCGGCGTGCCGTCGGCGCGCCAACAGGCCGCGCCCGACATCGTACCGTCGGCGTGGAACTGGATCGCGTTCATGCCGCCGGCGACCGTCGGCACGACTTGCACCTTGTGGCCTTTCGCCGACAGCGCGGCGCGGATGGTCTCCGGCACCGCGTGCTCGACCTCCAGCGCATTGCCCTCGGTCCACACTCGCGGCGCCTCGACCGCTTCCTGCAGCTCCATGCCGTGATCGATCAGATTGATCAGCGCCTGCATCGCGCTCGGGAAGATGCGCTTTCCGCCGGGCAGGCCGAGCGCATAAACCAGTTTGCCGTCGCGCAGCGCCATCATCGGCGACATCGAGGTGGTGACGCGCTTGCCTGCGGCCAGCGACAGCGCGTGTCCCGGCCGCGGATCGAACAGGTTCATGTAGTTGTTCGGCACGGTGCCGAGGCCCGGGATCAGGATCTTGGCGCCGAACAGATTGTTGATGGTCTGGGTGGTCGCGACCACGTTGCCCATCGCATCCGCCGCAGTCATGTGCGTGGTGTGCGCGCTTTCGAGCTGGCTGACGCCGGCGCCCCACGCCTGCGCGCGGTCGGGATCGATGGCGCGGCGGCGCTCCTCGGCATAGGCCTTGGAGGTGAGCCGCTCCACCGGCACGTTGATATAGGCGGGGTCGCCGCTCGCAGCTTCGCGGTCGGCAAAGGCGATCTTCAGCACCTCGGCAAGATAATGGATCGTCTCGGTCGTGCCGAAGCCGAGGCCTGCGATGTCATAGCCTTCGAGGATGTTGAGCATCTGCGTGATGTGCACGCCCGACGCTGCCGGCGGCGGGGGCCCGAGGATTTCCCAGCCGCGGTAGTCACAGCGGATCGGCTGCCGCTCGACGGTCTTGTAGGTCGCAAGATCCTCCTGCGCGATGAAGCCGCCGTGCTTCGTCATGTAGTCGACCAGGATGTCGCCGAGCGGTCCCTGATAGAGCGCGTTGTCGCCATGGTCGGCGATGTATCTCAGCGTCTCGGCATATTCGGCCTGCACCACCCGCTCGCCCGGCTTCAGCGGGGTGCCGCCAGGCAGATAGATCGCCGCAATCGGCTTGTCCTTCAGCATCTCCTCAGCGCCGTCGGTGATGCATTCATGCAAGTAAGGCGTCGCCGCGTAGCCGCGCGCGGCGTGCTTGATCGCGGGCTGCATCACGTCGGCGAGGCTCATGGTGCCGAAGCGGCGCAGCGTTTCGCACCACGCCTTCAGCGAGCCCGGCACCGCGACCGCCTTCGGCCCGTTCAAATTCTCGTTGCCGACGGTATCGAACACGTCATGCGCCGAGCCGGGCTTCGATATGTACGTATCCGGCCGCACCGCCTTCGGCACCGTGCTCTGGCCGTCGATGAAGCGATGGCTGCCGTCGGCGAGGCGGATATGCGCCATGCCGCCGCCGATGATGCCGACCATCATCGGCTCGACCACCGTCAGCGTGAACAGCGTCGCGATCGCTGCATCGATCGCATTGCCGCCGGCGGCCAGCATCTCGGCGCCGGCGCTCGATGCCAGCGGATGATTGCTCACCACCATGCCGCGGCTAGAGGTAGCTGGCTGCTTCTCGCACTGAAAGCTCGTCGCGGCGCGATCGCGCCAATTGCCGTTCATCGCCATTGTGTTCTCGTTTTTTGGGGAGCGATCGGCGCCATGTTCTCCGGCCCCGCAGGCGCGGTCAAGCCGTCGGTCGATCACGCAGCCAGGTCTCGCGCGTAACCTTCCACTTCTCCGCCCGGGACTCGCCATTGTGGTGCGGAAGCTCGACGAGGCCGACGAATTCGGCGCCGGTCTTCTGCTTGACCCTGCGCGAGGCGACGTTGGACTGCGCATTGCAGACATGGAAGTGATGGAGGCCGAGCGTCAGGAAGGCGAAATCATTCACCGCGGCGATCGCCTCGGTCATCAAGCCCTGATTCCAGAAAGGCTCTGCAAGCCAGAAGCCGCGATTGCCCTTGCGGCCGTCGGCGCGCGGCCGGAAATTGATGCTGCCGATCGCCTCGCCGTCACCGTCGCGCAACACCAGCACCCATTGATAGCTTTCCTCGCCGGCCGCGATCTTGTGCAGCTCGCGCTTGATGAAGCTCTCCGCGCCGTCGTCGGGATAGGGCCACGGCACCACCGTGGCGAGGGTCCTGATCACGTTCCAATTGTTGAAGTGATGCTGGATCGCCGCGGCATCCGACAGCGCAAGCGGCCGCAGGATCAGCCTCCGCGTCTCGATGCGCGGTGTCTCGAACATGTTACTTCTGGCACTTCGGGCACCAGAACGTGGAGCGGCCGTTCTGGGTGAAGCGCCGGACGATGCCCTCGCAGCCCGAGGTGCGGCAGGTCTCGCCCTCACGGTCGTAGACCTGGAATGAATGCTGGAAGTAGCCGAGGTCGCCGTTGGTCAAGCGATGGTCGCTGATCGAGGAACCGCCGGCCTTGATCGCCTGGTTGAGCACCGAATGGATCGCATCGACCAGCCGTTTGGCGTGGTCGGTCGGCTCGGCTTTCTTCGTCGCCAGCGTCGCGGCCAATCGCCGCGGCGACAGATGCGAGCGAAACAGCGCCTCGCAGACGTAGATGTTGCCAAGTCCCGCCACCACGCGCTGATCGAGCAGCGCGGCCTTCAGGCTGGTCTTCTTGTTGTGGCAGGAGCGCGCCAGCATCGCGGCGTCGAATTCGTTGCCGAGCGGCTCAGGTCCGAGCCCCTTCAGCAGCGGCTCATCCTCGATCGCGTTGCGGGCAATGATCTTCATGTAACCGAAGCGCCTCGGATCGTTGAACACGACCGCCGCGCCCGACGACATGTGGAACACGACGTGATCATGCGCGCGGTCATCACTGCGCGGATGGTGGAATTGCCCCGGCGTCGCACCGTCTTCGTCCTTGAGCACCCGAAACGAGCCCGACATGCCCAGATGCATCAGCAGCACGTCGCCGGAGTTCAGGTCCGCCATCAGATATTTGGCACGGCGGCCGAGCCCGGTGATGGTCTGGCCCTCAAGCCGGGCGATAAAGTCTTTTTGAAACGGAAACCGCAAATCCTTGCGGCGGGCCTCGGCCTTGAGGATTTTGGAGCCTTCCATGGCCGGCTGCAGGCCGCGGCGGACGGTCTCGACTTCGGGTAATTCCGGCATGGCAGGCATTCACCTTTTGGAAGTGACGTGATAGCGCCATTGCGGCCGCCGCGCTATGGTTTGGCTGGGCGCTTTCGAGCGAAGAAAACGCGACCAAAAGGGTAAGAGTTCTGAGTGATGGATCGGCCGGATCAAACCACCCATTTCGGCTTCAGGGACGTGCCCCTGGGCGAGAAGCAGACGCTGGTGAACGATGTGTTTCACAGCGTGGCACGGCGCTACGACCTGATGAACGATCTGATGTCGGCAGGCCTGCACCGGGCCTGGAAGGACGTCATGATCACGGCGCTCGACCCGCCGAAAGGCGACCGGCCGTTCGCGCTGCTCGACGTCGCCGGCGGCACCGGCGACATCGCGTTCCGGGCCGCCAAGGCCGCGGGCACCGGCTTCCATGCCACGGTCTGCGACATCAATACCGACATGCTCGCCGTCGGCCGCGAGCGCGCCGCCAGGCAGCATCTCGACGACCGCGTGTCGTTCGTCGAGGGCAATGCCGAGTCGCTGGGCTTCGCCGATCGTTCGTTCGACGCCTACACGATCGCGTTTGGAATCCGCAACGTGCCGCAGATCGACCTTGCGCTGCGCGAGGCCTATCGGGTGCTCAAGCCGGGCAGCCGCTTCCTGTGCCTGGAATTCTCCACCGTCGACGTCCCCGGCCTCGACAAAATCTACGATCTGTTTTCCTTCAAGGTGATCCCGCCGCTCGGCCGCGCCGTCACCGGTGACGCCGAGTCCTATCAATATCTGGTCGAGTCGATCCGTAAATTCCCGCGGCCGAACGCGTTCGCCGACATGATCGGCGCCGCCGGCTTTGCGCGCGTGAAATGGCAGAGTCTCTCCGGCGGCATCGTGGCGCTGCATTCGGGCTGGCGTTTGTGATCTCTGCACTGACCCACATCTCGCGCCTTGCCCGCGCCGGTTTCGTGTTTGCGCGCGAGGGCGTGTTCGGCGTCGTCGATCCCGCGCTGGTGCCGCCGCCCGGGCAGCTCGCGCTGAAGCTGGCGCGGCTGATCGAGCGCCGCTCCGCCAAGTCCGGTCCGCGGCTGTCGCGCGCGCTGACCCGGCTCGGGCCCGCCTATCTCAAGCTCGGGCAATTCCTCGCCACCCGCCCCGACGTGGTCGGCGTCGCGATGGCGCGCGATCTCGAAAGCCTGCAGGACCGGCTGCCGCCGTTCGCGCAGGAGGAGGCCGAGACTGTCATCGCGCAATCGCTGGAACGGCCGCTGGCGCAGGCCTTCGTGCGGCTGGGTCCGGCGGTGGCCGCAGCCTCGATCGCGCAGGTGCATCGCGGCGAGGTCGAGCGCGACGGCGTGCGGCAGCAGGTTGCAGTCAAGGTGCTCCGGCCCAATGTCGCCGCGCGCTTCCGCCGCGACCTCAGCGACTTCTTCTTTGTCGCGCACAAGGCCGAAGCGCATTCCGCCGAGGCGCGTCGCTTGCGGCTGATCGAAGTCATCAACACGATGTCGCGCTCGGTCGCGATGGAGATGGACCTGCGGCTCGAGGCGGCCGCGCTGTCCGAGATGGCCGAGAACACCCGCGACGATCCGGATTTCCGTGTGCCGGCTGTGGACTGGGATCGCACCGCGCACAGCGTGCTGACGATGGAGTGGATCGACGGAATCGCGCTGAACGACCACGCTCGCCTTGCGCAGGCCCAGGTCGACCTGCCGGACCTTGGCCGCAAGGTGATCCAGAGCTTCCTGCGCCACGCGCTGCGCGACGGCTTCTTCCATGCCGACATGCATCCGGGCAATCTGTTCCTCGACGACGCCGGCCGCCTCGTTGCGGTGGATTTCGGCATCATGGGGCGGCTCGGGCTGAAGGAGCGGCGCTTCCTCGCCGAGATCCTGCTCGGCTTCATCACCCGCGACTATCGCCGCGTCGCCGAGGTGCATTTCGAGGCCGGCTATGTCCCGGGCCACCATTCGGTGGAGAATTTCGCACAGGCGATCCGCGCCATCGGCGAGCCGATCCACAACCGCACCGCCGAGGAAATCTCGATGGCGAAGCTGCTGACGCTTCTGCTCGAGGTCACCGGCCTGTTCGACATGCAGACGCGCCCCGAACTGATCCTGCTGCAGAAGACCATGGTGGTGGTCGAGGGCGTGGCGCGCGGCTTCGATCCCAAGCTCGACATCTGGAAGATCGCCGACCCCGTGGTGCGCGAATGGATCACGCACAATCTCGGCCCGGCCGGCCGGATTCAGGGCGCGATATCGGGTGTGGGCGAGCTCAGCCGCATCATCGCCAATTTGCCGTCGATCGCCAGCCGCGCCGTCACGGTGCTCGAGCAGCTCGAGACCATGACGCGGGAGGGCCACATGTTGTCGTCGGATTCGATCGACGAAATGGCCCGCGCCGAGGCCCGCAAGGCGCGGGTGCAGACCGTCGGCCTTTGGGTCATTGCCGCCGCCCTGATCGCAATCTTTTTCGCCATCCGGGCGCACTGATTGCAATGCATGCACCATGTGATAGCATCGCTATCACAATGATGCCTGAGGGCACGCCATGGCCAGCCTGACCATCCGCAAACTCGACGACAATTTGAAAGCCTATCTGCGGCTGCGCTCCGCCAGGAACGGGCGCTCGGTCGAGGAGGAGATCCGGGTGATCCTCCGCGAGCTCGCAGAGGGCGGTACGGAGCTCACGGAGGCGCCGGCGGCGGGTTCCCTGACGGTTACAGCCTCTGTACCACGGGTCACCAGCGCGGCCGGCGAGCCCAGGGTGACCCTGATCATCGGCGGCGGGATTGCGGCCTATAAGGCGCTGGACCTGATCCGGCGGCTCAAGGAGCGGCACATCCAGGTCCGCTGCGTGCTGACCAAGGCGGCGCAGCAGTTCGTGACGCCGCTGGCCGCCAGCGCGCTGTCGCATGAGCGCGTCTACACCGACCTGTTCGACGCCGAGAGCGAATTCGACGCCGGCCATATCCGGCTGGCGCGGGATTGCGACCTGATCGTGGTGGCGCCGGCGACCGCCGACCTGATGGCCAAGATGGCGCAGGGCCATGCCGACGACCTCGCCACCGCCACCCTGCTGGCGGCCAACCGGCCGATCCTGCTGGCGCCGGCGATGAACCCCTTGATGTGGAACAATCCGGCTACCCGCCGCAATGTGCTGCAACTGCGCCGCGACGGCGTCCACACCGTCGGCCCCAATGCGGGCGAGATGGCGGAGGCCGGCGAGGCCGGCGTCGGGCGGATGGCCGAGCCTGTCGAGATCGCTGCCGCCGCCGACCGCATGCTGCGGCCGCCGCAGCCGCGCCCGCTCGCCGGCAAGCGCGTGCTGATCACCGCCGGCCCGACCCACGAGGCGATCGATCCGGTCCGCTACATCGCCAATCGCTCGTCCGGCAAGCAGGGCTTTGCGATCGCCACCGCCGCGCGCGCCGCCGGCGCCGAGGTCGTGCTGGTGACCGGCCCGGTCGAGCTCGGCGACCCCGCCGGGATCTCCGTGATGCGCGTGGAATCCGCGCGCGACATGCTGCACCGGGTCGAGGCCGCGCTGCCGGTCGACGTCGCGATCTTTGCGGCCGCGGTCGCCGACTGGCGGGTCGCCACCGAAGGCAGCCAGAAGCTGAAGAAGACCGCAGCCGGCATGCCGCCGCTGCAGCTGGTCGAGAACCCCGACATCCTCGCGACGATCTCGAAACTGAAGGAGAAGCGGCCGCCGCTGGTGATCGGCTTCGCCGCCGAGACCGAGCATCTGATCGAGAACGCCAAGGCCAAGTTCGCCCGCAAGGGCTGCGACTGGATCGTCGCCAACGACGTCTCGCCGGCGACCGGCGTGATGGGCGGCGACCGCAACACCGTTCATTTGCTCTCGCGCGAGGGCAAGGATGTCACCGTCGACTCCTGGCCCGTGATGACCAAGGAAGAAGTCGCGACCGCGCTGGTGTCGCGGATCGCAAGAGAAGTAGGAATCGCATCGTGAGCGCCACCATCAAGGTCGAAGTCCGCCAATTGCCGCATGGCGCAGACCTTCTGCTGCCGATCTACCAGACCGCCGACGCGGCCGGCCTCGACCTGCTTGCGGCCGTGCCGCAATCGGCGCCGCTGCTGCTGCTGCCGGGCCGCTACGAAATGGTTCCGACCGGACTGACGATCGCGCTGCCGCCGGGCTATGAGGCCCAGGTGCGGCCGCGTTCCGGCCTCGCCGCCAAATACGGCGTCACGGTGCTGAACTCGCCCGGCACGATCGACGCCGACTATCGCGGCGAGATCAATGTGCTACTGGTCAATCACGGCCACGAGGTATTCCCGATCCGGCGTGGCGAGCGCATCGCGCAAATGGTGATCGCGCCGGTCACCAGGGCCGAGCTGGTTCCGGTCGACGTGCTGCCGGCGACCGATCGCGGCAGCGGCGGCTTCGGCTCGACCGGGCGCTAGAATGGCGACCGGAGAAGTGTGCGGCGCTCTCCGGCAGATCACGCTCCCCCGCGTGAATACGGAGTCAATTCGCGTAAAATCCACATCGCCAGCCGCATTTTTTCACAGCGGATTCTGCGTTCACGGTCTGGACTCTTACTCGCCGAGTCCGGTTGGGACTATTCTGGATTGATTCGAGCGCGACGGGGGGTCTTCGTCGGGCTGTCGGGTCCTGCTTGGGCATGATCCCCGGACAAACGTCCAACGTTTGCCGTGAGGGAATAGCGGTTCTGCTGCTTTCCGGATCATGCCTTAAGGTTTGTGCGTTCTGGGGCAACATATGTCGGGCGTAGTCGCGGCAATGCGTCGAACCCTGCTGTCATGCACCTCACTGGCGCGCGACGGCATGCTTGGGCTCGCCATGTCAGCATTGCTGCCGGCCCGCGCCTCGTTCGCCGCCGAGAGCCTGGTCGCCAAGGCGCTGTCGGACCATCTCGGCTTCAATCACCAGGAGGTCGCGGTTCTCGCGACCTCGTTCGCGCTGGTCGGCTTCTCGGCCGTCGCCGCGATCCTTCTGATGCGTACCCGCCTGCGCGCGACGCGGAACGAGGAGCAGCTGCAATCCGAGATCACGGACCTGCAGGCGCAGTCGGACCGGCTGCGGGCGCTGCTGTTCGTCGAGCCGCAGGTCCTGATCTCCTGGGCCGCGGGCGACAACCGGCCGCAGATCTCGGGCGACATCTCGCTGGTGATGTCGCAGGAAAGCGCGCCGCAACGCATCCTCGCGTTCGGAACCTGGCTGCCGCCCGAGCCGGCGCTGCAGATGGATCACGCGGTCGACGCGCTGCGCGAGAAGGGCGAGGCGTTCCTGCTCAACCTCTCGACCTCGGCTGGCCGCGCCATCGAGGCGATGGGCCGCGCGATCGGCGGCCAGGCCATCGTGCGGATCCGGGAACTTGGCGGCCTGCGCCGCGAGCTTGCCGAGTCCAACCTGCGCTACAAGACGCTGCAGGAGGAGACCGAGCTGCTGCGCGATTTCGCCGCCGCCGCGCCATGGCCGATCTGGGCCAAGAGTCTCGAGGGCAATCTGCGCTATGCCAACGCGGCCTATGTCCGCGCCACCGAAGGCAAGAGCGTGTCGGACGCGCTGCAGCGCAACCTCGAACTGCTCGAAAGCGACCAGCGCAGCGAACTGACCCGCGCGCTGAACGACAACGCCCATTATGCCGCCCGGCTGCCGATCGTCGTCAGCGGCGAGCGGCGGATCTACGACGTCCAGGCGCTGAAACTCTCCGGCGGCAGCGCCGGCATTGCGATCGACGCCAGCGAAGCCGCGGCGCTGCGCGCGGCGATCGCGCGGATGGTCGAAGCGCACCGGCGCACCCTCGATCAGCTCTCCTCGGGCGTCGCGGTGTTCGATGCCGACCGGCGGCTCACCTTCTACAACGAGTCCTATCGGCGGCTGTGGGGCCTCGACCAGGCCTTCCTCGACAGCAACCCGGACGATTCCAGCGTGCTCGACCGGCTGCGCGCCAACCGCAAGCTGCCCGAGCAGCCGGACTTCCGCGCCTGGAAGGCCAAGCTGCACGAGGCCTATCGCGCGGTCGAAGCCGAGACCTACACCTGGTTCCTGCCCGACGGCCGCGCCATCAGCGTCGTCACCACGCCGAATCTCGAAGGCGGCGTAACCTACCTGTTCGACAACGTCACCGAGAGCCTGGACCTCGCGCGCCGCTACGACCGCCTGACCCGGGTGCAGCGCGAGACCCTCGACAATCTCGGCGAGGCGGTCGCGGTGTTCGGCAGCAACGGCCGCGCCGAGCTGTTCAACCCGCCGTTCGCCAAGATGTGGAAGCTGCCGGCCGATGCGCTGCAGGGCGAACCGCATATCGAGGCGGTGGAAGCGCTGTGCCGGCCGCTGTTCGACGACGCGCCGACCTGGCGGACACTGCGCGAGCAGATCACCGCGATCGAGAACCGCGCCCAGGTCGCGCTCAAGCTCGAGCGCAAGGATGGCAGCGTGCTGAATTGCATGACGGTGCCGCTGCCGGACGGCAAGACCCTGCTGGCCTTCCAGGACATCACCGACACCGAAAATGTCGAGCGGGCGCTGCGCGAGCGCAACGAGGCGCTGGAAGCCGCCGACCAGATGAAGGTGGATTTCGTCCACCACGTCTCCTACGAGCTGCGCGCGCCGCTCACCACCATCATCGGCTTCGCGCATTTCCTCAGCGATCCCTCGACCGGGCCGCTGACGCCGAAGCAGGCCGAATATCTCGACTACGTCACCAAATCGACCAACGCGCTGCTGGCGCTGACCAACAACATTCTCGATCTCGCCACCATCGACGCCGGCGCGATGAAGCTCGAGCTCGGCCCGGTCAATATCGGTCAGGCGATCGAGGCCGCCGCCGAAGGCATCCAGGACCGTCTCGCAACCGACCGCATCACGCTCAAGGTCGATATCGAGCCCAACATCGGCGCCTTCGTCGGCGACGAGCGGCGCGTGGTGCAGGTGCTCTATAATCTGCTCGCCAATGCGGTCGGCTTCTCGCCGCATGACGCCACCGTCACGATCAGCGCGCACCGCACCGAGCACAGCGTGGTGTTTGCGGTGACCGACGCCGGTCCCGGCATTCCGGCCGAGATGCGCGACAAGGTGTTCAACTGGTTCGAGAGCCATTCGCACGGCTCCCGGCACCGCGGCGCCGGGCTCGGCCTGTCGCTGGTCCGCTCCTTTGTCGAACTGCATGGCGGACGGGTGCGCGTCGATTCGACCGTAGGCCGCGGCACGACCGTGACCTGCGACTTCCCGATCGACCAGACCGCCCATCGCAACGCCGCGGAATGACGGCGACCTCGACATTCTCGGTGGCGCTCGCGAACGAAGCCGCGACGTCAGAGCTGATGGCCGACCTTGCGCTCCTGATCGGCGCCGGCGACGTCATCACGCTGTCGGGTGACCTCGGCGCCGGCAAGACCGCGGCCGCCCGCGCGCTGATCCGCTACATCGCGGCCGACGATGCGCTGGAAGTGCCGAGCCCGACCTTCACGCTGGCGCAGACTTACGAGCTGCCGTCGTTTCCGCTGGTTCATGCCGACCTCTACCGCATCAACGATGCCAGCGAACTCGAGGAGATCGGGCTGTCGCCAATGCCCGACGACACCGTGGCGCTGATCGAGTGGCCCGAGCGCGCGCCGGACGCGATGCCCGCGGACCGCATCGACATCGCGTTCAGCCACCGCCCGGCGCTCGGATCGGCCGCACGCGCAGCCGAGATCACCGGCTTTGGCAAGGGTGCGGCGAAGGTCGCGCGGCTGCACGAGCTACGCCAGTTCCTCGAGCGAAGCGGCTTCCTCAATGCCCGGCGCGAGCGGATGCCGGGCGACGCCTCGACGCGCTCCTATGCGCGACTGCGCAACGACGACGGCAGCGTCATCCTGATGAACTCGCCGCGCCGCCCCGACGGCCCGGCGATCTACGACGGCCGATCCTACAGCGCCGCGGTGCATCTCGCCGAGGACGTCAGGCCGTTCGTCGCGATCGGAAACGGCCTGCGCAAGCACGGCTTCTCCGCACCGGCGATCCGCCACATCGATCTCGAATCGGGCTTCCTGATCACCGAGGATCTCGGCGCCGAAGGCGTGATCGAGGGCGATCCGCCGCAGCCGATCGCCGAGCGTTACGAGGCCGCCGTCGACATGCTGGCGGCGCTGCATCGCGAGGTGCTGCCCGACACGCTGCCGCTGACAGCAGACGAGAGCTACGCCATCCCGGTGTTCGATATCGACGCCTGGCTGATCGAGATCGGGCTGATGCTCGAATGGTACCTGCCCGACCGCGGCGTCCAGGTCAGCGATGAGCTCCGCGCCGACTTCCTCGGGATGTGGCGCGGCCTCTTGCAGAAGCCCGCCGCGGCGCCACAGACCTGGGTGATCCGCGACTTCCATTCGCCGAACATCATCTGGCTTGCCGAGCGCACCGGCATTCTGCGCGTCGGCATCATCGACTTCCAGGACGCGCTGCTCGGCCCTGCGGCCTATGACGTGGTGTCGCTGCTGCAGGACGCGCGGATCGATGTACCCGAGCAGCTCGAGCTGTCGCTCCTGACCCGCTACATCAAGGCGCGGCGCGCCACAGACGAGAGCTTCGATGCCGCCGGCTTCGCCGAGCTCTATGCGATCATGTCGGCGCAGCGCAACACCCGTCTGCTCGGCACCTTTGCGCGGCTCAACCGCCGCGACGGCAAACCGCAATATCTGAAGCACCAGCCGCGGATCTGGACCTACCTCGAACGGTCGCTGGCGCATCCGGCACTGGCCACCTTCCGGATCTGGTACACAGCTAACGTCCCTCCCCCGGTACCTTAGTTTACGGGTTATTAGCCTCAGCTCCCCTAAGGTCGCGGAGGCCGTACCTCATCCAGGGCGCGGCCTGATCGGGAGCGGGACCACACGATGGGGACGGAACGACGCAGGGGCGATCGTGTCACGTTTGAGCGCGGCATAGCCGCGCACATGATGGGCATTGACGGCACCTGGCGGCGCGACTGCACCATGGAAGACGTGTCGGAGACGGGCGCCAAGCTGACCGTCGAAGGCTCGGTCGAGGGCCTGAACCTGAAGGAGTTCTTTCTGCTGCTGTCGTCCACAGGATTGGCCTATCGACGCTGCGAGCTGGCGTGGGTCAATGGCGACCAGATCGGCGTCAACTTCCTTAAACAAGGCGACAAGAAGAAGAAAACTGCCAGGCGCGGCGCGCAGGCTGCCGACGTCTAGGCCCCGTTGCCGTCTTACGGCCGTCATGTCCCGTGACTATGGCGGATATGATTGCCGAATCGCCGTGATATGATCGGCGCCGAGAGATGATGACCGAGAATATCAGGAAAATGCCCGTCACTCCCCACAAGGCTATGGTGCTCGCTGCGGGCCTCGGCGTACGCATGCGCCCACTGACCAACACGATGCCGAAGCCGCTGGTGAGCGTCGCCGGCCAGCCGCTGCTCGACCATGTGCTCGACAAGCTCGCCGGCGCCGGCGTCAGCGAAGCGGTCGTGAATGTGCACTATCTGCCCGACCAGATCATCGAGCACGTCAAGCCCCGCAGCCGCCCGCGCGTCATCATCTCCGACGAACGCGACGAGGTGCTCGGCACCGGCGGCGCGGTCGTGAAGGCGCTGCCGCTGCTCGGCGATGCGCCGTTTTTCCATCTCAATGCCGACACGATGTGGATCGACGGCGTGCGCTCCAACCTGTCGCGGCTGGCGGAAACTTTCGATCCCGCGCGGATGGATATCCTGCTGCTGATGGCGCCGACAGCCTCGAGCATCGGCTATAGCGGCCGCGGCGACTACTCGATGCTGCCGGACGGCGCGCTGCGCAAGCGGCGCGAGAACCAGGTGGTGCCGTTCGTCTATGCCGGCGCCGCGATCATGTCGCCGGCGCTGTTCGCCGACGCTCCGGCCGGCGAATTCTCGCTGACCAAGATGTTCGACCGCGCCAACGAGCAGGAACGGCTGTTCGGCCTGCGCCTCGACGGCGTCTGGATGCATGTCGGGACCCCCGACGCGATCCTGGCCGCGGAAGAAGCCTACCTGGAAAGCGTCGCGTAGAGCCTGGCGAGATTAGCCTGAGATAGAACGGCATCGCACGTTCACCTCTCCCTTGGGAGAGGTGAACCGAGACCGCGCCAAGCCGATTCGACCGAAACTCGTCCTCCTTTAGGCAAGGCTGTCGTCAATCAGCGCTGTCGATGGCGAGCACTGCAAAGCTCGCGAGCCAGTGTTCGCCCATATAGTCGCCGGCGATATGCGGCAGGCCGGCGTCGAGATGATCTCGCGCAGCATCCAGCAGAATCGGACGACGCGGATCGGCTTCCGGCAACGCACCAGCCAGCGCGCGCCAGCACCAGGCGCGGCTGAGATTGAGTCCGTCGAGATGCGCGAGCTTGCCGTCGGTGCGATCGGTGACGGTGGCGGGCCTGAACAGGGTTGCGGGTTCGCGTTGCGCCAACCGCGGCAGGAAGCGGTCGAACCAGGGCAGGAAGTCGCGAGGCCCCAGCAGCCGGCGCATGCATTCGGCTTCGATCAGCGCAGGCGACTGGAAATCGTCGCCGCTCGGCTCGCCCCAGGCGGGGCAATCCTGATCGGCGCCGTACCAGCGCAGCGCGGTCTCGCGCAGCAGCGCATTGAGCGCATCGTCCTGCGTCACCGCGGCATAGTCGGCGGCCATGCGAAGCCCGAACGCCGTGTTGAAGTGTGTCCCGACCCGCACCGGATAGGTGGCGAGCGGCAGGAAATCGCGGAAGCGCTGCGCGAAGATTGCGGCCAGCGGCGCGATCTGCTCGTACCACCGCGCCGCGTCGAGCAGCGCGAGCTCTGCCGCCAGCTTCAACAGCCAGCCCCAGCCGTAAGGCCGCTTGAAGCCACGCGCGGTCGGTGCCGCAAGATAGGCGCATTCGGCCGCGACCTTCTCGTCAACGAACTGTGCGTCGAACAGTGTGCGGATATCGCCCGCTACGTCGGATACCGGATAGCGACGGAGCAACCGGGCGAGCATCCAGTAGCTATGGACGCAGGAGTGCCAGTCATAGCTGCCGAAGAACACCGGATGCAGCTCGCGCGGCGTGCGCGCGTCCTTCGGTCCCGCCAGCACATGATCCGGCTTGTTCGGATACTCGCGCGTGACATGGCCGAGCGCGATGCGGGCGAAACGCGCGGCGAGGTCTTCAGTCAGGATCGTCTCGCTCATGATGAGGCTTTCTCCTTGCGCTCGCGCCGGACCAGCAGCTCGATCAGCCGCGGCATCATATAGATCGGAAACTGCGTGGCGGCGAAGAACAGCGCCGTCATCGGCGACACCGCCGCGCCCATCGCCGACCAGACCAGTCCGACATTGCGGTTGCTCAGAATGAGGCCCGTGGTCAGCCGCTCGGCCAGCGGACCCGGCGTGAGCAGCGCGCCGAACGCCTGCAGCGCGAGATTGCAGGCGAAGGCAAGGCCCGCCAAGGTCAGCGCGGTGGCCGGCTGCGCTGCGATCTGTGCGCGCACCCCCGCCATGGTCGAGATCGCGAACACCAGCAGCGCGGCGAGCACAAATGCATCGATGATGCGCGAATGCCGCGCCAATTGCGCAGCGGCCTGGCGGCGCAGCAAGAGCGCCAGCGCGCCGGAACCGACCACCAGCAGCGCGAGCCGCGCGGCGAGCGCCAGTGGATCGAGCGCGAGACCGGCAAATCCCGCTGCGATCAGCGGAACCGTGATCGGCGCCAGCACCATCGACAGCAGCGTCACGGCGAGCGGAATGGTCGCGTCGAAGCCGAGCATGCGTGCGACCGCCGCCGTGCCGGTCGACGGCGGCGCGCACACCGACAGCACCAGCGCCACGATCAGCTCGGTGCGAAATCCGGCGCCGCGCGCGGCGAAGCCGACCGCAAGCGGGCAGGCCAGCATCGCCAGCGCTGGCAGCAGCAGCGAGACCAGCGGTCGCGCCAGCGCACGCCGGAACGCCGCGGCGTCGACCTGGAGAAAAGTCCCCAGCGCCAGCACGAAGATCGCCGCCGCCATCAGTGGGCGCACGCTGTCCGCCAAGGCAGGGAAAGCCAGTCCGGCCAGGACGCCGATGACCAGCAAGGTCGGCCCGCGCGGCATCAGTCTCGCGAATGAGTCTTTCCGCCTCGTCATCCTGTCGGTCACCACCGTAAGCGCGGGCAGAGCATTGTTGAAATCGATTATCATTATGATCATTATTGCTAGGATGAATTTAGCCGCCGTCGATCTCAACCTGCTGGTCGCCTTTGAGGCGCTGATGGAGGAGCGCCACGTCACGCGCGCGGCCGAGCGTATCGGGCTGGCCCAGCCGTCGATGAGCAGCGCCCTACGGAGACTGCGCGCCCTGTTTGCTGACGAATTGTTCCTGCGGGCCGGCGCGGGCATGCAGCCGACCGAGAAGGCGCTGGCGCTGGCCGGTCCGATCGGCGAGGCGCTGCGGCAGATCAGGGGCGCGCTGGCGCCCGACCGGAGCTTCGATCCGGCCAACGCGCGAAGGCGCTTCACCATCGCAGCGACCGACTATGGCGACCTCGTTCTGGTGCCGGAACTGAGCCGCCTGCTGCGGATGGAAGCGCCTGGCACCGAGCTTGCCGTGCGTCCGCTGACCGACACGACGGCGGCGTTGGCCAGGCTGGAGCGCGGTGAACTCGATGCGCTGATCGGCGGCCACCTGCCGGACTCGCCGCGCTGCGTCCGGCACCGCTTGTTCGAGGAACGCTTCGTCTGCATCCGCGACTGCGCGCGCGCGAGCCGATCGGAAGCGCTCAGCCTGGAGGATTATGCGAGCCTGCAGCACGCGCTGTTCTCCGCGGCCGGCGGCGACGGCCTGCCGAGCGTGATCGATGCGCTGCTGGCGCGCCATGGACTGAAGCGACGGGTGGCCGTCACGCTTGCGCATGTGGTGGCCGTTCCGTTCGCCGTGGCCGGCACCGATCTGATCGCCACGATGGCCGAGCGCGTCGCCCGCCGCTTCACGCAGCTCGCCGAAATCACCGTCGTGATGCCGCCGATCGAGATCCCCGCCTTCGCGATCGACCTGATCCACACCAGCCGGGCGGCCGAGGATCCGGCGCTGCGCTGGTTCCTGGATGCCGTCGATCGCGCCGCCGGCCGGCTGCGTCATTGAGCTGTTATGGCTGACCTGCAGGGGTGGCTAACGATGGCCGCCGCTCCCTATATTGGCGCCTGATTCGAACAAGGCAGCCCATGCGCGTTTTCAGCGTTCCCGTCTCTGCGCCGTTCCTGCGCACCGTGATCTCGGCGCTGGTGGATGGCCGGCTGGTACCGGGATTCGAGGCGCAGAGCGATCCGGCAAAGCTCGCCACCGCCACGCTCTATCTGCCGACCCGCCGCGCCGGACGGCTGGCGCGCGAAATCTTCCTCGACGTGCTCGATTCCGATGCCGCGGTGCTGCCGCGCATCGTCGCGCTCGGTGAGATCGACGAGGACGAGCTCGCCTTCGCCGGCCAGGGCGACGATTTCGGCGGCGCCGCGCCGCTGGAGATCCCGCCAAGGCTCGGCGAGCTCGAGCGCCGGCTGACCCTGGCGCATCTGGTCGCGGCGTGGGCGAAGACGCCGGTGTCGGCACCGCTGGTGGTCGGCGGCCCTGCCTCGACCTTGCAGCTCGCCGGTGATCTCGCGCGGCTGATGGACGACATGGTGACGCGCGGCGTCGACTGGCGCGCGCTCGACCGCCTGGTGCCTGACCAGCTCGACAAATACTGGCAGCACTCGCTCGACTTCCTGCGCATCGCGCGCGATGCCTGGCCGAACTACCTCAAGGAGATCGGCCGGATCGAGCCCGCGGCGCGCCGCGACCTGCTGATCGAGGCGGAGGCGGCGCGGCTGACCGCGCATCCCACGGGCCCGGTGATCGCGGCCGGTTCGACCGGCTCGATGCCGGCCACCGCAAAATTCCTCCACGCAGTGGCGAAGCTTCCGAACGGCGCCGTGGTGCTGCCCGGACTCGACACCGATCTCGACGAGGAGTCCTGGGACACGATCGGCGGCGAGCGCGGCGACGACGGCAGGTTCACGACGCCGCCCTCCTCGAACCATCCGCAATTCGCGATGCACGCGCTGCTCGACCGCTTCGGCATCAGGCGCCGCGACGTCGAGAGCCTCGCCCAGCCTGCGCCGCAGGGACGCGAGGTGCTGGTGTCGGAGACGATGCGCCCCTCGACCGCGACTGCGCAGTGGCACGACCGGCTGGAGCGGCCCGAGATCGTGGCGCGGATTTCTGCCGGGATGACCAACCTCACCGTGGTCGAGGCGCCCAATCCGGAAATGGAAGCGCTGGCCATCGCGGTCGCGATGCGCGAGGCGCGGCATCTCGGCAAGTCGGCCGCGCTGGTGACGCCGGATCGCGCGTTGGCGCGGCGCGTGATGGCCTCGCTGACCCGCTGGAATCTGGAGTTCGACGATTCCGGCGGCGATGGGCTGATGGAAACGCCGGCCGGCGTATTCGCCCGCCTCACCGCGGAGGCCGCGGCCAAGGGGCTGGAGCCGCCGACCTTGCTCGCGCTGCTCAAGCATCCGCTGTTCCGGCTCGGCGGCGCCCATGGCGCGCTGAAGCGCGCAACCGAGGTGCTGGAGCTCGCGCTGCTCCGCGGCACCCGGCCGCAGGCGGGAACCGCCGGCCTCGCGCGCGACTTCGCCCGCTTCCGCGCCGAGCTCGTCAAGCTGCATGGCGGCGAGACCTCGTCGCTGCATGCCATGGAGCCGCGCGCCCGGCTGCGCGACAACGAGCTCAACCAGGCCGAGGGCCTGATCGCCAAACTGCAGGCGGCGCTGGCGCCGCTCGAAGGCACGGCATCGTCAAAGCCCTACGACTTCGCCGAGCTGGCCGCGCGTCATCGCGAGGTGCTGATCGCGCTGTCGGCCGATCGGAACGGCGTCGCCATCGTGTTCGAGGAGCGCGCCGGGGGATCGCTCGCGTCCGCCTTCGACGAGTTGCTCGCCAAGCAGCAGCCGAGCGGGCTGGCGACGCCGCTCGCCGATTACCCCGAGGTGTTCCAGACCGCGTTCGCCGACCGCATGGTGCGGCGCCCGGACTCGGCGCGCGCGCAGCTCAACATCTTCGGCCAGCTCGAGGCGCGCCTGACCGAGTCTGATCGCGTCATCCTCGGCGGCCTGGTCGAGGGCGTCTGGCCACCGGCGCCGCGGGTCGATCCGTGGCTGAGCCGGCCGATGCGGCACGAGCTCGGGCTCGATCTTCCCGAACGGCGCATCGGCCTCTCGGCGCACGACTTCGCGCAGCTGCTCGGCCATGACGAGGTGATCCTCACCCACGCGGCCAAGGTCGGCGGCGCGCCGGCGGTCGCCTCGCGCTTCCTGCACCGGTTAGAGGCGGTTGCGGGCGAAGCGCGCTGGAAGGCGGCGACATCGGCCGGAGAAACCTACGTGCAATATGCCGCCGAGCTCGACCGGCCCGACACCGTCGCGCCGATCGCTCAGCCGGAGCCGCGGCCGCCCCGCGAGGCGCGGCCGCTGAAAATGTCGGTGACCGCGATCGAGGACTGGCTGCGCGATCCCTACACGATCTATGCGTGCTATATCCTGAAGCTAGATCCGCTCGATCCGGTCGACATGCCGCTGTCGGCCGCCGATCGCGGCTCGGCGATCCACGAGGCGCTCGGCGAGTTCACGCAAACTTACGCGGACGCGCTGCCCGCCGACACCATGCGCGCGCTGCGCGAGATCGGGGCCAGGCATTTCGCGCCGCTGATGGAGCGGCCCGAAGCGCGTGCGCTGTGGTGGCCGCGCTTCCAGCGCATCGCGGCGTGGTTCGCCGAATGGGAACAGGCGCGGCGCGGCAGCATCGACGCAATCAGGGCCGAGATCCGCGGCGAGATCGGCATTCCGCTCGATGCTACGAGGACATTCACGCTCTCCGCGCGCGCCGATCGCATCGAGCGGCGCGACGACGGCAGCTTTGCGATCCTCGACTACAAGACCGGCCAGCCGCCGACCGGCAAGCAGGTGCGCATGGGGCTGTCGCCGCAGCTGACGCTGGAAGCCGCGATCCTGCGCGAGGGCGGCTTTGCCGATATTCCGGCCGGCTCCTCGGTCGGCGACCTCGTCTATGTCAGGCTGAGCGGCAACAACCCGCCGGGCGAGCAGCGTTCGCTGGAGCTGAAGGTCAAGACCAGCGACACGCCGCAGCCGCCCGATGAAGCCGCCGACGCCGCGCGGCGCAAGCTGGAAGCCTTGATCCGCGCCTTCGACGACGAGAGCCAAGCCTACACCTCGCTGAACCTCTCGATGTGGGCGAACCGTTACGGCGCCTATGACGACCTCGCGCGCATCAAGGAATGGTCCGCCGCCGGCGGCCTGGGGATCGAGGAATGGTAAAGGCACCGCGCCCAATCCCGCCGGCGGTGCGCGACGCGCAGGCGCGCGCGTCCGATCCGAAAGCGTCGACCTTCGTGTCGGCCAATGCCGGCTCCGGCAAGACCCATGTGCTGGTGCAGCGCGTGATACGCCTTTTGCTGTCCGGCGTGCCGCCGGAGAAGATCCTCTGCATCACCTTCACCAAGGCCGCCGCGGCGAACATGGCCGAACGCGTGTTCACGACGCTCGGCCACTGGGTGACGCTCGATGACGCCGGGCTCGATGCCGCGATCCGCGAGGCCGGCATCGCGCATCCCAGCGTCTCGCTGCGGCGCGAGGCGCGAAAACTGTTTGCCTGTGCGCTGGAGACGCCCGGTGGGTTGAAGGTGCAGACCATCCACGCGCTGTGCACCCGCCTGCTGCAACAGTTTCCGTTCGAGGCCAACGTGCCGGCGCGGTTCGCCGTGCTCGACGATCGCGACCAGAACGAGATGATGGAGCGCGCCAATCTCGCCGTGTTCCTCGAAGCTTCGCGGATTCCCGACAGTCCGATCGGCCGCGCGCTGCGGACGGCGATGGCGAATGCCGCCGACGTCACCTTCAAGGAGGTGGTGCGCGAGGCCTGCCTGAGCCGCGACCACTTCATGGCCTGGACCGATGCCGCCGGCAGCGCCGCGGCCGCCGCCGCGCAGATGTCGGCGGCGCTCGGCGTCTCCTCCGATGATCGCATCGAGGATGTCGAGCGCGAGATCGTCGACGGGCCGAACCTGCCGCGCGCGAGTTGGAAGGAGATGGCGACGCTGCTCGACACCAGCAGCAAGGCGGATCAGAAGCAGGCCGAACGGCTGCGCAGCGCGCTGGCCTTCACCGGTGCGGCGCAGGTCGACGAGTATCTCGGCGTCTTCCTGACCGACGACCGCGCGCCGCGCGCCTCCGTCATCACCAACAATTTTATCAAGAAGAACCCTGTTGCAGGCCACAGGTTCGAGGCGGAGATCGATCGTCTCGGTCCCTTGATCGAGCGGCGCCGCGCGGTAGTCGCGCGCGACCGCAGCGAAGCACTGATCCACATCGCGACCGCGGCGGCTGCGCACTACCGGCGCGAGAAGCTGGAACGCGGCCTGCTCGACTATGACGACCTGATCGACAAGACGCTGGCGATGCTCGACCGCGTCTCCTCGGGCTGGGTGCATTACAAGCTCGACCGCGGCGTCGACCACGTGCTGATCGACGAGGCGCAGGACACCAGCCCGCGGCAATGGGATATCGTCGCCCACATCATCTCGGAATTCACCTCCGGCGCCGGTGCGCGCGACGGCTTGGTGCGCACGGTGTTCGCGGTCGGCGACGAGAAGCAGTCGATCTTCTCGTTCCAGGGCGCAGCACCCCGTGAGTTCGACCTGCGCCGGCGCGAGCTGAAACGGCGGTTCGAGGAGGCCGGGCTGAAATTCGATCCGGTGTCGTTCACCTATTCGTTCCGCTCGGGGCCGGTGATCCTGCATTCGGTCGACCATGTATTCCGCGAGCAGGAGATCTTCCGCAGCATCCATGCGGTCGAGAACGGCTACCCGATCCACAATGCGATGGCCGATGCCGGCCCCAGCCTGATCGAACTCTGGGATCTCGCAGTCGCCGACGACCGCCAGGATATCGAAGGCTGGCGCGCGCCGTTCGACGGCGTCGCGGTGACGAGCCCCGAAGTGAAGCTCGCACGGCGCATCCAGGCCGAGATCAAGCGCCTCGTCACCAGCGGCACCATGACCGGCAGCGCCGGCAGCCGGCGGCCGTTGCGTTACGGTGACATGCTGATCCTGGTGCGGCGGCGCGGCAACGCCTTCGACGCTGTCATCCAGGCGTTGAAGCACGCCGGCATCCCGGTCGCCGGCGCCGACCGGCTGAAGCTGACCGAGCACATCGCGATCATCGACCTGATGAACCTCGCCGACGCGCTGCTTCTGCCGCAGGACGATCTCGCGCTTGCGGTGGCGCTGAAGAGCCCGCTGTTCGGTCTCGACGACGACGATCTGTTCAAGCTGGCGTATCAGCGCCGCGGCTCGCTGCGCGAGGCGCTGACTGCGCACGCGCCGACCGATGAACGCTTTTCGGCCGCCTTGCGCCGCCTGGAACAATGCGAGCGCCGTTTCACCCAGGAGACGCCGTTCGCGTTCTACGCCTGGCTGCTTGGCGGGGACGGGGGACGCGCGCGCATCCTGCGCCGGCTCGGCCACGAGGCCAACGACGCGCTCGACGAGTTTCTCGAACTGGCTCTGAGCTACGAGCGCAAGGCGCCGGCCTCGCTGCAGGGCCTCGTCGCCTGGCTGCGCGCCGCCGACACCGAGGTGAAGCGCGACATGGAGATTTCGCGCGACGAGGTCCGCGTCATGACCGTGCACGGCGCTAAGGGCCTCGAAGCATCTGTCGTGTTCCTGGTCGACACCACAACCTCGCCGTCGGACACGCAGCGGCTGCGGCTGATCCATCTGCCGCAGGGCAACGCGGCGCCGAACGCGCCCGGCGTCGTGGTGTGGGCCGGCAAGAAGGCCGAGGATCCCCCCAATGTCGCTGAGGCGCGCAAGGCAATGCTCAGCGACACCGAGGACGAATATCGCCGCCTGCTCTATGTCGCGATGACCCGCGCCGCCGACCGGCTGATCGTCGGCGGCTGCATGCCCGGCAACATGAACACGGTGCGGAAATCCTCCTGGTACGATCTGATCGCCAGGGGGCTCGCCAATTCCGGGCTTAAGCTCGAAGAAGAGCAGACGCCGGCCGGCAAGGTGATGCGCTATTCGCGGCCGGACGACATTGCCGAACTCACCGGCGCTTCTGCATCGGCAGCTGCGCCGCCGATCGTGCTGCCGTCCTGGCTGCGCGCTGCGGCAGCCCCTGAAGCATCCGCTGCGCGCGTGCTGCGCCCGTCCGATCCGGCTGACGGCGACAGCCATCCGATCCGAACCGGCGAATCGGTGCTGCTGCGCGCCCGCGCCCTGCAACGCGGCACGCTGGTGCATCGCCTGCTGCAATCGCTGCCCGATGTCGCGGTGGAACGACGGCTCGGCGCGGCGCTCGGTTATCTCGCGCGTAACGCCGACGGCTGGAGCGAGGAAGAGCGCGCTGCGCTGGCTCGGCAGGTGGTCGCCCTGACGGTCGATCTGCGCTTTGCGCCGGTGTTTGCCCCCGGCAGCCGTGCCGAGGTTTCGATCGTGGGCCGGCTGGAGCGGCCGGGCCAGCCGAAGGTGCTGGTCTCGGGCCAGATCGACCGCCTGGTGGTCACGCCGAACGAGGTCCTGATCGTCGATTTCAAGACCAACCACGCGCCGCCAAAGACCGCCGCCGACGCCCCCGAGGGTTATATCCGGCAGCTCGCGCTGTACCGTGCGGTGCTGGCAAAACTTTATCCCCAAAGGATCATCCACGCCGCCCTGCTCTGGACCGAAATCCCTGAAATGATGGAGATTTCCGCCTCCGCGCTGGACGCCGGGCTGGCATAAGTTCATGTCGGCGTGAGCGAGCTTGACCCGGCAAGGGGGCATTCATACGTTTGCCCCATGCTCCCGGGCGCGATTCTCAACCGCGCCCTTTATCCCAACCGAACGAGGTACTCACATGGCCGTTGGCAAGGTTTCTGACGCCGATTTCGAAGCCGAAGTGCTCAAGGCGACCGGGCCGGTGGTCGTCGACTTCTGGGCCGAATGGTGCGGCCCGTGCCGCATGATCGCACCCGCTCTCGATGAGATTTCCGGCGCGATGGGCGACAAGGTCAAGATCGTGAAGCTCAACGTCGACGAGAGCCCGAAGACCGCGTCGAAGTACGGCGTGATGTCGATCCCGACCCTGATGATCTTCAAGGGCGGCGAGATGGCCTCCCGTCAGGTCGGTGCCGCGCCGAAGGCCAAGCTGCAGCAGTGGATCACCGCTGCGGTCTGATCCGGTTCTCCTGATTAAATAATTTTGAGCACGGCCGGCGGATTCGCCGGCCGTTTGCGTTGGCATGACGTGTGTTGCCTCGAAAGGTCCCAGCGCTTGCCGTCCTCGCGTCATAAGCCCCCGTCCGGAGCGGCTCGGCTTGCTGCCATGGAAGCGCGTTCGGTGGCTGACATTCCCCGGGGCGAGCAATGGCAGTACGAGCCCAAATGGGACGGCTTCCGCTGCCTGCTGAGACGCGACGGCAACAAAGTCGATCTGCGCTCGAAATCCGGCGAGGATCTCAGCCGTTATTTTCCCGAGCTCGTCGTTGCAGCACAAGAAGTGAAGGCCAAGGGCTTCGTACTCGACGGCGAGATCGTGGTGCCGCATGGCCGGACGTTTTCCTTTGATAACCTCCTGCAGCGCATCCATCCTGCCGTCAGCCGCGTGAAGCGGCTCGCGCGGGAGACCCCGGCCTTGTTCCTGGTGTTCGACCTGTTGGCCTGCCCGAGCGCGAAGCAGCTATCGAGACGACCGTTGAGCGAGCGGCGGCCGAAGCTCGAAACGTTCGCCCGGTCGCAGTTGAAATCGAACTCCAGCTTTCGCCTCTCACCGGCGACGCCAAGTTATCTGCTCGCGAAGAAGTGGCTGGCGCGGTCGGGCGGCGGCTTCGACGGCGTCATCGCCAAGCGCCTGGATCTGCCCTATCAGGCCGGCAACCGCGACGGCATGCAGAAGATCAAGAAATTCAGAAGCGCCGATTGTGTGGTCGGCGGCTTTCGCTATGCCACGAACAAAATCGACGGCCGCAAGGTGGTGGGTTCACTGCTGCTCGGCCTCTACGATCACGACGGCCTGCTGCACCATGTGGGCTTCACCTCGGCGATCAAGCAGCAGGACAAGCCGGCGCTCACGGATCGCCTCGAGCCGTTGATCGCCAAGCCGGGCTTTACCGGAAATGCGCCGGGCGGCCCGAGCCGGTGGTCGACCGAGCGCTCGGCACAATGGTGCCCGCTGCGGCCCAAACTCGTGATCGAGGTCTGCTACGACCATTTCAGCGGCGATCGTTTCCGCCACGGCACCTCGATCCTTCGCTGGCGGCCGGACAAGGCGCCGAAACAATGTACGCTCGACCAGCTGAAGCAGAAGGCCGCCGATCCGATGAAGCTGTTGAAGGCATAGCTCCGTCAGCGTATCCACCCCGTTGCCAGCGCCGAGGCGAGTTCGGCCTGACCATTGCGCCGCGCCAGCGCCGCCATCGCTGCGTGGTCGTACGGGATGTGACGGAAGGTGACGTCCCAGTTGCCGTCGACCTGTTCGAGAACGGCGTAGCGCGCAGCGGGCGAACCGGCTTCGACGACATGCGGATACGGCTTGCCGGCGCTATAGCCGGGCGAGCCGACGCTGCCGGGATTGACGATCAGCCGCCCGTCGCGAAGCCGCACCGCGCGCGCGGTATGTGTGTGTGCGCAGAGAATCAGCGATTGCGTCACGCCGGCCGCCCTCGCCTCGATCGATTCCAGCGACGACATCAGGACTTCGCCGCCCGGCAGCACGGTCTCAAGCCAATAAGTGTCGTCGTCCTGCGGCGTGGCGTGACAGAGGAACACCGCGTCGCGATAGACCGCGTTCGCCGGCAGCGTGCGCAACCAGTCGAGATGTCGCGGCTCGAGCTGGGTGTAGGTCAGCCGCTCCCATGAGCCCATCTTCTCGTGCGGGCGGTCGATCAGATAGCGGTCGTGATTGCCGAGCAGATGAACCGCGTCGAGTGCCATCAGCATATCGATGGTCGGACGGGCGTCGAGTGGCCCGCTCACCATGTCGCCGAGATCGATGATCTCGGAAATCCCTTGCGCGCGAATGTCCGACAGGACAGCTTCAAGAGCGAGATGGTTGCCGTGGATGTCGGCGATCGCAGCAAAACGCATGATGTGTTGTCCTCCCGTAGCCCGGATGGAGCGAAGCGCAATCCGGGGTCCTGCTACCACGGATCGAGCCGTCCCGGATTTCGCTGCGCTCCATCCGGGCTACGACGCCGACCTCATGCAGGAGGCGTGCCGTTGGCGGCAAGCACCGGGCCGGCAAGGTACAGCGAGCCGGTGATCAGGATACGCGGCGGCACCTCATAGGCCAGCGTGGCGAGCCGTTGCAGCGCGGCGTCGACACCGGATGCGATCTCGACCCGCATGCCGAGCGCACGCGCGGCGTCGGCGAGCTTGTCCGGCGCCATGCCGTTGTCGCGGCCAGGCACCGGGACTGCGATGATATGGCGCGTCAGTCCGGCGAAATTGGCGAGGAAGGCGTTGGCATCCTTGTTGGCCATCATGCCAGCGATCACGACCAGCGGCCGCGACACGCGCTCCTCAAGATCGCCGAGCGCTGCCGCCGCGACGCGGCCGCCCTCGGCATTGTGGCCGCCGTCGAGCCAGACCTCGGAGCCCTGCGGTCCCTGGCAGGCGAGGCTGCCTGCGACCAGCCGCTGCATCCGCGCCGGCCATTCCGCGCTGACGATGCCGGCCTCATAGGCCGCGATGTTGAGCCTGAAGGTGCCGATCGCACGCAAGGTCGCGATCGCAAGGCCCGCATTGTCGAACTGGTGCCGGCCGAACAGTTTTGGCGCAGCAAGATCCATCAGGCCGTGCTCGTCCTGATAGACCAGCCGGCCGCGCTCGACGCCGACATGCCATTGCTGGCCGGCCGCATGCAGCGGCGCGCGCATGCGGTTCGCCTCCGCCTCGATCACCGCCATCGCATCCGGCGCTTGCTCGGCGCAGACCACCGGCACCTTGCGCTTGATGATCGCGGCCTTCTCGCCGGCGATCAGAGCCAGCGTATCGCCAAGGAATTCCATGTGATCCATACTGACCGGCGCGATCACCGAAGCGAGCGGCGTCTCGACCACGTTGGTGGAATCGAGGCGGCCGCCGAGGCCGACCTCGAGCAACGCGACGTCGGCCGGATGCTTCGCGAACAGGCAGAAAGCGACCGCCGTCTCCATCTCGAAGATGGTGATGGGATGGCCGGCGTTGATGCGCTCGCAATGCTCGAACGTGGTGCGCAGCTCGTCGTCACCGACGAGCTTGCCGCCGCCTGCGGCGCCCAGCCGGTAGCATTCGTTGAGCCGCACCAGATAGGGCGAGGTGAAGACGTGCACGCGCAGGCCGGCGGCCTCGAGGATCGCGCGCAGATAGGCGATCGTCGAGCCCTTGCCGTTGGTGCCGGCGACATGGATCACCGGCGGCAGCTTGCGCTCAGGATGATCGAGCCGCTCCATCAGGCCGCGCATGCGATCGAGGCTGAGATCGATGTGCTTCGGATGCAGCGCCGATATCCGCGCGATCAACGCCTCGAACGAGGGTCGCGATGGGGCGGCGCTTGCGGTCACGCGTGCGGCGCAGCCGGCACCGTCTCCGGTGCCGTGACGATCTGGGCCGGCTCGGTGACGGCGACCGTGGGCTTGGACGCGGTTTCGAGCGCCGGCGCCTTGGTGAGCAGGCGACACAACCGCGCCAGCGTGGCCTTCATGTCATGGCGGTGCACGACCATGTCGACCATGCCGTGCTCGCGCAGATATTCGGCGCGCTGAAAACCTTCCGGCAGCTTCTCGCGAATGGTCTGCTCGATCACCCGCGCGCCGGCAAAACCGATCAGCGCACCGGGTTCGGCGATCTGGACGTCGCCGAGCATCGCATAGGAAGCGGTGACGCCGCCGGTGGTCGGATTGGTCAGTACGACGATATAGGGCTGCCGCGCCTCGCGCAGCATCTGCACGCCGACCGTGGTGCGCGGCATCTGCATCAGCGAGAGTATGCCTTCCTGCATCCGTGCGCCGCCGGACGCGGCGAATACGATGAAGGGCGACTTCTTCTCGACCGCGAGTTCGAGCCCGCGCACGATCGCCTCGCCTGCGGCCATGCCGAGCGAGCCGCCCATGAAATCGAAATCCTGTACCGCGACCACGACGCCGGTGCCTTCCAGCTTGCCGTAACCGACCTTGACCGCGTCGTTCAGGCCGGTCTTGCTCCGCGCATCCCTGATCTTGTCGATATATTTGCGCTCGTCGCGGAATTTGAGCGGGTCGGCGACGACCTCGGGCAGCGCGACGTCGAACCAGGTCTCGTTATCGAAGATCGACTTCAGCCGCGCCACCGCGCCCATGCGCATGTGGTAGTTCGAGCCGGGGATCACGAACTGGTTCGCCTCGACGTCCTTGTAGAACACGAGCTGGCCGGAATCCGGGCACTTGATCCAGAGGTTTTCCGGCGTCTCGCGCCGCAGGATGTTGCGAATCTTCGGCCGGACGACGTTGGTGAGCCAGTTCATGGTTCGCTCCGAAATGCGGGTCGCTCCCGCACCAGCTGGATATATGGCGGGCCGGGCGAACCCGGCAAGCCGCCGTCTGCGGCCTTGTTGCCGCAAAATGTGGCTTATTCAGCGGCCTGCTTGGCGCCCCGGACCCCCTGTGCCAGCGCGGACACCAGGTCCGCCACCGCGCTCACGGTCTTCGGCGTCGCGCGGCCCTCGGCATCGAGATTGGCCCGCACCACATCGACGATCGCGGTGCCGACCACGGCGCCATTGGCGTTCTCGGCAATCGCACGTGCCGTTTCCGGGGTGCGGATGCCGAAGCCGACACAGACCGGCAGCTTGGTGTGGCGCTTGATGCGGGCAACCGCTTCCGCGACCGCGTTCGAATCGGCCGTCGCAGCGCCGGTGATGCCGGTGATCGAGACGTAATAGACAAAGCCCGAGGTATTCGCGAGCACCGCGGGCAGGCGCTTGTCGTCGGTGGTCGGCGTCGCGAGGCGAATGAAGTTCAGTCCGGCCTTCATCGCGGGGATGCAGAGCTCGGTGTCTTCCTCCGGCGGCAGGTCGACGATGATCAAGCCATCGACGCCGGCCGTCTTGGCATCGGCCAGGAAGCTGTCGACGCCGTAGATGTAGATCGGATTGTAGTAGCCCATCAGCACGATCGGCGTCGCGTTGTCCTCCTTGCGGAAGTCGCGGACCATCGCCAGCGTCTTGCGCAAGGTCATGCCGCCCTTGAGCGCGCGCAGGCCGGCGGCCTGGATCGACGGGCCATCGGCCATCGGATCGGTGAACGGCATGCCGATCTCGATGACGTCGGCGCCGGCCTTCGGCAGCGCCTTGAGGATGTCGAGCGAGGTTTTTGCGTCGGGATCGCCGGCCATCACGAAAGTGACGAAGGCGGAGCGGCCCTGCTGCTTCAGCTCGGCGAAACGTGCGTCGATACGGGTGGTCACTTCTGCCTCGCCTTCAAGATGTCGCCGACCTGCGGCACGTCCTTGTCGCCGCGGCCTGAGAGGTTGACCACCATCAGGTGATCCTTCGGCCGCTGCGGCGCGAGCTCGGACAGTTTCGCGATCGCGTGCGCGGATTCCAGCGCCGGGATGATGCCCTCCAGCCGCGACAGCAGCTGGAATGCGGCCAGCGCTTCCTCGTCGGTGGCGGAGAGATATTTGACGCGGCCGGTGTCATGCAGCCAGGCATGCTCGGGGCCGATGCCGGGATAATCGAGGCCGGCCGAGATCGAATGCGCTTCCTCGATCTGGCCGTCGGCGTCCATCAAAAGATAGGTGCGGTTGCCGTGCAGCACGCCGGGCCGCCCGCCGGCGAGCGAAGCGGCATGCAACTGCGTCAGCCCGTGACCGGCCGCCTCGACGCCGAAAATCTCGACCGAGGGATCATCGAGGAACGGATGGAAGAGGCCCATCGCATTGGAGCCGCCGCCGATGCAGGCGATCAGCGAGTCCGGCAGGCGGCCCTCGGCCTCCTGCATCTGCGTGCGCGTCTCGTGGCCGATGATCGACTGGAAGTCGCGCACCATCATCGGATAGGGGTGCGGACCCGCCACCGTGCCGATGCAGTAGAAGGTGTTGTGCACGTTGGTGACCCAATCGCGCAGCGCGTCGTTCATCGCGTCCTTCAGCGTGCGCGCGCCCGACTGCACCGGGACGACCTTGGCGCCAAGCATCTCCATGCGGATCACGTTGGGCTGCTGCCGCTCGACGTCGACCGCGCCCATATAGACCACGCATTCGAGCCCGAAGCGCGCGCATAGCGTCGCCGTCGCCACGCCGTGCTGGCCGGCGCCGGTCTCGGCGATGATGCGCTTCTTGCCCATCCGGCGCGCGACCATGATCTGGCCGAGCACGTTGTTGACCTTGTGCGAACCGGTGTGGTTGAGCTCCTCGCGCTTCAGATAGATCTTGGCGCCGCCGAGATGCTCGGTGAGCCGCTCGGCGAAATACAGCGGCGAGGGCCGGCCGACGTAGTCCTTCAGATAGACGTTCATCTCGGCCTGGAACGCCGGATCCGCCTTGGCGTCGGCATAGGCCTTTTCGAGATCGAGGATCAGCGGCATCAGCGTTTCCGCGACGAAGCGTCCGCCGAAAATGCCGAAATGCCCGCGCTCGTCGGGGCCGCTGCGGAAGGAATTGGGCAGGTTTGGATTCATCGAACCATCAGTTCTTGGGTCGTACTTTGGGTTGCGCGTGCGGCGCGGATGAAGGCGCGGATCAGCTCGGGATCCTTGACGCCGGGCGTGCGCTCGACGCCCGATGACACGTCAACCCCGCCGGCGCGGGTGACGCGGACAGCCTCGGCGACGTTATCGGCGTTGAGCCCGCCGGAGACCATATAGGGCAGCGCGAGATCGAGATTTTCCAGCACGTGCCAGTCAAAGGGCGCGCCGAGACCGCCCGGCCGCGTCGCATCCTTCGGCGCGCGCGCATCGAACAGGATACGGTCGGCGACGCTGGCATAGCCCGGCAGCGGCGCGAGGTCGGCTGCGGTCTCGACCGGCAGCGCCTTCATCAGCGGCAGGCCGAACTTCTGCTTGATGTCGCGCAGCCGCGCGGTGGTCTCCTTGCCGTGCAATTGCAGAATGTCCGGCCGCAGCGTCTCGATGATGTTTTCCAGCGTCGCGTCGTCGGCATCGACGGTCAGCGCAACCTTGACGGCGCGGCCCTTGGCGCGGCCGCCCAGCTCGCGCGCGGTCTGGAGGCTGATATGGCGCGGCGACGGCGGGAAGAACACGAACCCCACCATGTCGGCGCCGCCCTCAAGCGCGACGTCGAGCGTCTCGCGCGTGGACAGGCCGCAGATTTTGACGAGCAGGGGCATGGTCTCGAAACGGGTCTCAAAACGGGTTTTCGGGCGTCCGGAACAGGGCTGTACCGATCCGACGGGGCGGGTTCTACAACGTCGCGCCCTGCTTGTCTCGCCCATTGGGCCCGTAAAAGCCCAGCTGGGCCGGGGCCGAACGGCGCTGCGCGTCGTCCCGGGAGGCCGCCGCCCGAAGGTCAGCCAGCTCTGCGCGGACGTGGCGGGCGTCCGCCTCGTGCTGCCGGGCGGCACGGCGCCAGCGCCCTTGCTTGAACCAGGTTCCGATGCCGCCCGCGATCACACCCAATATGGCAGAGGCGATGATGACGACGAACAGCGGCAGTGTGACCGCAACCGTCGGCGTCACAGAGTTGAAGGGATCGAACGACACCGTCACCCAGTGACGATTGGCGACGGCGAAGATGATGAAAATCAGTCCGAGCGGAACGACGAAGACTGCCGTGAAGAACTTTCGCATGACCATCTCTCGCAACGATGGAGAAGGTACGGGCACCTCGCCCGCAGCACGGCAACGCTCGACGTCGCGCGTTAAGCGCCAGCCTTGTTACGCATCGGCCTTGGGCGCGTCGACCTTGGAGCCGCCCGCCGCAGTCTCGTCGCGATTGAGACGCTCGCGCATTTCCTTGCCGGTCTTGAAGAACGGCACGCTCTTCTGATCGACCGGCACATGCTCGCCGGTGCGCGGATTGCGGCCGGCACGCGCCGGGCGATGCTTCACCGAGAAAGCGCCAAAACCGCGCAACTCGACGCGGTCGCCACGCGCCAGCGCCGCGACGATTTCATCGAGAATCGCATTCACAATGTTCTCGACATCCCGCTGATAGAGGTGCGGGTTGTGCTCGGCGATGCGCTGAACAAGTTCGGATTTGATCATCGAAAGTGGGATCCGGGCTCTTGCGGAAACCCATTTCCGTGAAAATGCCGTGCACTGTCAAGACGCTAAATCGATTTAGGACGCCGTGAATTCGCGTGACAAATAACCCAATTGGGGCATGCGGCGATTCCCGCAGAGCGGGAATACCCTGATCAACACGCCTTTCGCTCCCGATGGAGCCCCGTTCCGATTGAATCGGAACGCAGCTCGGGATTTTTGCTTTGACGCGTTTTCTTCACGCGAACCGGCGCCCACTTCGCTCGAAAACGCTCTAATCGGTTCCTCCGGGAGTCCACAGCGCCAGCATGCCGTCGAGTCCGAACCGGTCGACCGCCTGAGCGACACCGCCCTGCTCGATCCGTCGCGCGATGCCGCCAAGGCCAAACGCATCGAGCGTCATCGATGCTGCGGTGCGCAGGAAGGTCAGGTCGCTGAATCGCGGATTGAGCTTGTAATTGCGCACCGGCAGGTCGCTTTTGACCTTCTTCTCCGCGACCAGCCAGGCGATCGCGGTCTTTTCGTCCCCGAGCTGATCGATCAGCTTGAGATCGACCGCCTGCCGGCCGGTGAAGACGCGGCCATCCGCGACCTTCTCCAGCAGGCCGTCATCCATGCCGCGCCGCTCCTTCACCAATCCACGGAACCATGCATAGGAATCCTTGACCAGGCCGTCGATCGCAGCGCGGGCCTCCGGGCTGGTCGGCTCAAAGCCGTTGGGCGCCGCCTTCAGCGGCGAGGATTTGATTTCCTCCATCTTCACGCCGACGGTCTTGAGCAACTCGGACACGTTGGGAAACTGGAAGAGCACGCCGATCGAGCCGACCAGCGAGGTCTGCTGGGCGACGATATGGTCGGAGGCGATCGCCGTGATGTAACCGCCCGAGGCCGCCAGGCCCTCGACCACGACGACGAGCGGCTTCTTCGCCTTCAACTGCATCAGCGAGTCGTAGAGCTGCTCGGAGCCCGCGGTGGTGCCGCCGGGCGAATTGATGTGCACGACAACCGCCGCATAGCTCGATTTGCCGAGCCGCTCCAGCGCCTCGACGCGCTCCTGGTCACTGCGGATCAGGCCGTCGATATTGATCCGCGCGATCGTGTTCGACGTCGAGAAGCTGCCGCGTCCGCCGGCGGCGATCACACCCACGCCGACGATGGCGGCGATCGCAATGACCGCAGCGGCGAGGCGCCAGAACGTCAGCTTGCGCCTGATCCGGCGGCGGTCGACGATCACGTCAGAATCCAGCGACATCCGATCTCTCCAGAAACAGTCAGCGCGCAATCCGCGCGTTTTGCCGTCGCAGCGTCACTATCAGCTTAGCCAAATACATCAATTGCGACGCAATATGAAGAAAACAAGGCTCCGTCTTTGGAGGTACCTGTAGCCCGGATGAAGCGAAGCGCAATCCGGGAGCGCTTCACCCGCGGATGCAAGACCCCGGATTTCGCTGCGCTCCATCCGGGCTACGGGCATTCCCAAAACAAAAGGGCCCCGGCTTTTCGCCGGGGCCCCGATGTTCGCCTCAACGAGACGGGTGCTTACTTGTCGGTGCCGCGGTTCTTCAGCGCGGTGCCGAGGATGTCGCCGAGCGTCGCTCCCGAATCGGAGGAGCCGTACTGCGCGATGGCTTCCTTCTCTTCGGCAACTTCCAGCGCCTTGATCGAGACCTGCACCTTGCGGGCCTTCTTGTCGAACTGGATGACGCGGGCATCGACCTTCTCGCCGACGGCAAAGCGTTCGGCGCGCTGGTCGTTGCGATCGCGGGCCAGCTCGGACCGCTTGATGAAGGTGGTGAACTCGGTGCCCGAAATCCGGACCTCGATGCCGCTCTCCTTCACTTCGAGCACTTCGCAGGTCACGACCGCGCCCTTCTTGACGTCGCCCGGCTCGGCGAAGGGGTCGCCTTCGAGCTGCTTGACGCCGAGCGAGATGCGCTCCTTCTCGACATCGACATCGAGCACCACGGCCTTGACCATGTCGCCCTTCTTGAAGTTGTCGATGACCTGCTCGCCCGGAAGCTTCCAGTCGAGGTCGGAGAGGTGGACCATGCCGTCGACGTCGCCCTCGAGGCCGAGGAACAGACCGAACTCGGTCTTGTTCTTGACCTCGCCCTCCACCACCGAACCGACCGGGAACTTCTCGACGAAGACTTCCCAGGGATTGCGCATGGTCTGCTTGAGACCGAGCGAGATGCGGCGCTTGACCGAATCCACTTCGAGCACCTGCACTTCGACTTCCTGCGAGGTCGAAACGATCTTGCCGGGGTGCATGTTCTTCTTGGTCCACGACATCTCGGAGACGTGGATCAGGCCTTCGATGCCCGGCTCGAGCTCGACGAACGCGCCGTAGTCAGTGATGTTGGTGACGCGGCCGGTGAAGCGGGCACCCAACGGGTACTTGGCTTCGATGCCCTGCCACGGATCATCCAGCAGCTGCTTCATGCCCAGCGAGATGCGGTGGGTCTCGTGGTTGATCTTGATGATCTTGACCTTCACGGTCTGGCCGATGGTCAGCACCTCGGTCGGGTGGTTGACGCGGCGCCAGGCGATATCGGTCACGTGGAGCAGGCCGTCGATGCCGCCGAGATCAACGAACGCACCGTAGTCGGTGATGTTCTTGACCACACCGTCGATCACCTGACCCTCTTCGAGGTTCTGCACCAGCTCCTGGCGCTGCTCGGCGCGGGTCTCTTCGAGAACCGTGCGGCGCGACACCACGATGTTGCCGCGGCGGCGGTCCATCTTGAGGATCTGGAACGGCTGCGAGTTGTTCATCAGCGGCGCAACGTCGCGGATCGGACGAATGTCGACCTGCGAGCGCGGCAGGAAGGCCACCGCACCGTCGAGGTCGACCGTGAAGCCGCCCTTGACCTGGTTGAAGATGACGCCGTTGACCTTTTCGTTGTTCTGGAACGCCTTCTCGAGCTTGCCCCAGCTCTCCTCGCGGCGTGCCTTGTCGCGCGACAGCACGGCTTCGCCGAGCGCATTCTCGATCCGGTCGAGGAACACCTCGACTTCGTCGCCGACTTTCAGATCGCTTTCACGGCCGGGGCCGGCGAATTCGCGCAGCGCGACGCGGCCTTCGGTCTTCAGGCCGACGTCGATGACGGCCATGTCCTTCTCAATTGCAACCACCTTGCCCTTGATGACCGAGCTTTCCTGCAAATTGCCGCCGGCAAAGGACTCATCAAGCATCGCCGCGAAGTCGTCGCGGGTCGGGGTATAGGAAGACACAGTATTCGAAGCCATTTGTTCTCCAGTGCGGGATCTTGCCGGCCGTTCGGGTTGATGGGCGCACCGCGCGTGAAGTGTCAGGGTTCCGCAAACCCTGACGACCGCTCATTGCAGGAGGTGCAACAGCGGGCCGGCAGCAAAACTGCACGTTCGGTACGTTTGAATTGATTGGAGCCTGATAACGAAAATATCGCCTTCAAGACCTGGGAGCGGGCGTTCCTCCAGATGCGGCGAGGGCTAAAACCCGGCGCCGGCCCGCTCAGACACGGCCTCGACACGGTCGATGGCGCTCCGAACGGCGCTGATATAGCCCTGCAAGCCGTTTTCGGCAAGCAGGAAATGCCCCATTTTGCTGGGTTTTCGGGCCGAAAGGGCCTTCCGATGCGGGCTATTCTAGCGTCGGGCGCGCGCCGCCTCGACGATGGCGATAGCGGCGCGGACGCCAGCCTCGATGTCGAGATTGGAATTATCCAGCGTGTGGGCGTCCGGAGCCGGCCGCAACGGCGCAATGGCGCGGTTCTGGTCCCGCTCGTCGCGCTTGAGGATGTCGGCCAGCACCGCCTCTTCGTCGGCGTCCTCGCCGCGGGCGCGGGCCTCCAGGGTGCGCCGCCGTGCCCGCACGCGGGGATCGGCGACCACGAAGATCTTCACGTCGGCGTCCGGGCAGATCACGGTGCCGATATCGCGGCCATCGAGCACCGCACCGGGCGGATCGGCGGCGAACTGTCGTTGGAAGCTGACCAGCGCCTCGCGCACCCTCGGAAAGGCCGAGACAACCGACGCGCCCTCGCCGACCTTCTGGGTCTTCAGGATCGGATTGCCGAATTTTTCAGGATCGAGTTCGAGCGCAACGGCCACCGCCAGCGCCTCGTCGGTGAGGTCGGCACCCTGCGCCATCATCGCATAGGCCACCGCGCGGTAGATCACACCGGTGTCGAGATGGCGATAGCCGTAATGGTGGGCGAGCCGCTTGCCGAGCGTGCCCTTGCCGGAGGCGGCGGGTCCGTCGATGGCGATGATCATGCGAAGTCAGCTCCGAGCGCGCGCATCATCGGGATGAAATCCGGGAAACTGGTGGCGATGAAGGCGGTGTCATCGATCTTCACCGGCCGGTCCGAAGCACAGCCCATCACCAGCGCCGACATCGCGATGCGATGATCCATGTGGGTGGCAACGAGGCCACCGCCTGGAACGTGGCCGCGGCCCTCGACGATCAGGTCATCACCGGAAACCTCGACCTTGACGCCGTTGACGCGCAGCATGTCGGCGGTGGCTTCGAGGCGGTCGGATTCCTTGACGCGCAGCTCCTGCAGACCGCGCATGATCGTGGTTCCCTCGGCAAACGCCGCCGCAACCGCCAGCACCAGATATTCGTCGATCATCGACGGCGCGCGCTCCGGCGGCACCTCGACGCCCTTCAGCTTCGAGGCCCGCACGCGCAATTGCGCCATCGGCTCGCCGGCATCGCCGCGCACATCGCTCTCGTCAATCGAGGCGCCCATTTCGCGCAGCGTGGTGAATAGGCCGGTGCGCAGCGGATTGGTCATCACGTCGGAGAACACGACGTCGGACCCTTCGACAATCAGCGCCGCCACGATCGGGAACGAGGCCGAGGACGGATCGGCGGGTACCACGACCTCTGCGCCGTGCAGCTCTGGCTCGCCGTTCAGCGAGATCCGGCGGCCGTGGCTGCCTTCCTTCTCCGAGGAGATCTCGGCGCCGAAATGCTTCAGCATCAGCTCGGTGTGGTCGCGGCTCGCCTCCTGCTCGATGACCGTCGTGATGCCGGGCGCGGACAGCCCCGCCAGCAGCACCGCGGACTTGATCTGGGCCGAGGCGACCGGGGTCTTGTAGACGATCGGCACGGGATAACGGGCGCCATGCAGGGTGAGCGGCAGCCGGCCGCCCTCCCTGACATCGCTGGTCCGGGCACCCATCAGCTCCAGCGGATCGAGAATCCGGCGCATCGGCCGCGAACGCAGCGAGGCGTCGCCGTCGAAAACCGCCGCGATCGGGCAGCCGGCCACCGCGCCCATCACCAGCCGGCAGCCGGTGCCGGAATTGCCGAAATCGAGCGGGGCCGAGGGCTGGGCGAAGCCGCCGACGCCGACGCCGGCGACCGACCACGCAAAAGGCGCCGTCCGCTCCACCCTGGCGCCCAGCGCGCGCATGGATTTGGCGGTATTGAGGACGTCTTCGCCCTCCAGAAGGCCGGAAATGCGGGTTTCGCCGACCGAAAGCGCCCCGAGGATCAGGGCACGGTGGGAAATCGATTTGTCGCCGGGAACGCGGACCTTGCCGGCCAGCGGGCCGCAGGCGCGTGATTCCAGCGGGGTCGGGGTGTCGGAATGAGCCAAGATTGTGTCCTCTCGCGCCGCGGCAGGTATCACATAGGCAACACCGCGTCACGCGCCCGTCACTTGCGCGCACACCGCTATTGACAGCGGCGGCTCAACTAGCCAAGTGAAGCTCCGTTTTTCAGCAAAATTCTGGGATGACCACGTTGGCCAAGTCCGAGCTCGGAACCAAGCGCATTTGCCCGACCACGGGCAAGAAGTTCTACGATCTCAACAAGAATCCGGTGATTTCGCCCTACACCGGTGAGGTCGTGCCGATCGCGCCCGTAGCCCCGCCGCGGGGCCGTGGCGCCCCCGTCAATTCGCCTGCGACCGCCGCCGACATGCCGGAGCCCGCCGAGGCCGAAGAGTTGGTCTCGCTCGAGGAGGCCGATGCCGAGGAGAACACCGGCAAGGTCAAGGCGCAGGTTCCCGAATCCGAGGACGATATCGAGGTCGATGAGACCATCGACGACGATGACGACGACGATTCGACCTTCATCGCCGACGAGGAAGAGGGCGATGAGGACGTCACCGATATCATTGGTGACGTCGGCGGCGACGAAGAGACTTGAGATCGGCGCCGATCTGTGATCAACGGTGCTCCCGCGCGAGTCGCCTAGGCCGTGCGGACCGGGATTGATCCCCCAGGATCGACCCAACTGGATAAGGGGCCATAGCTCAGCTGGGAGAGCGCTTGCATGGCATGCAAGAGGTCGGCGGTTCGATCCCGCCTGGCTCCACCACGCTTCGCCCTTCGGGCTACGCGTGGCGCAGCCGCGCGGAGCCTGAGGGGCGAAGCGTGGTGTCCGGCGTAGCCCGAAGGGCGAAGACGGACTGCCAAGGGTTCTGTTGCCCGCGCTTCAGTGGATGCGAATGTGGTACGTCTACATCATCCGCAGCATCGAATTATCTGACCAGGAATACGTTGGCGCCACCGAGGACCTGAAGCGCCGCATCCCCGAGCAGAACGCCGGCAAATCCGCGCACACTTCAAAATTCAAGCCGTGGGAGCTGGTCTGGTACTGCGCATTCCCAGACAAGTACAAAGCCCTCGCGTTCGAGAAGTATCTCAAATCGCACAGCGGCCGCGCCTTCGCCAGGAAGCGGCTCTAGCCACCGTCCGCCTACTCCCCCAGCGCCGCATTCAACCGGTCGCGCAGGGCGACGATCTCGTCCTTCATCGCCAGCAACTCACCAACCGTGCAGTCGGAAGCCGCGAGGATCGACTGCGGAACGGCCTTGGCCTTTTCGCGCAGCGCGTGGCCCTGCGGCGTCAGCGCGATCAGCACGACCCGCTCGTCCTCGGTGCTGCGGGTCCGCCTGATCAGCTCGGCCGCCTCCAGCCGCTTCAGCAGCGGAGTCAACGTGCCGGAATCCAGGAACAGGCGCTCGCCGAGGTCCTTCACCGCCACGTCGTCGCGCTCCCACAGCGCCAGCATCACGAGATACTGCGGATAGGTGAGGCCGAGCCGGTCGAGCAGCGGCTTGTAGACGCGGTTGAAGGCGTGCGCGGTCGAATAGACCGCAAAGCAGATCTGGTTATCGAGCCGCAGCGCCTGATCCGCCGCCGTCTGTTTCCTGACCATGATTCCCATCGAATCCATCTCGCTTTCCAGGTCATTCTGGCCTCCCGTGACCGCGGATTCAATTGCGAACAATTAAATGTGAGGCCGCATATTTTATATTGTGCACAATATAACTGTGTGCAATACATCTCTCGTCGAATTCAAACCCAAGCCTAAACTACCCGGTCCAAACCAAGGGAGACCACGATGTCTGTGAACGTGCTCTACAAGACCAGCGCCAAGGCAACCGGCGGCCGCGACGGCCATGCGGCAACGCTCGACGGCGCGCTCGACGTCAAGCTCACCACCCCGAAGGAGCTCGGTGGCGGCGGTGGCGCTGGCAACAATCCGGAGCAGCTGTTCGCGGCCGGCTATGCCGCCTGCTTTATCGGAGCCATGAAGTTCGTGGCCTCCCAGGGCGGCCCCAAGGTTCCGGCCGACGCCGCGGTGACCTCGACGGTCGGCATCGGCCCGCGCTCGGAAGGTGGCTTCGGCCTCGCGGTCGAGCTCGCCGTCTCGCTGCCCGGCCTGTCCCGCGCCGACGCCGAGGCGCTGGTCGAGAAGGCCCACCATGTGTGCCCCTATTCCAACGCGACCCGCGGCAATGTCGACGTCAAGCTGAGCGTCGTCTAGTCCACCGACTGCCGATAGTCCGCCACGTGCCGCGTGGCGGACTATTGCGTTTCAAGAGAGCACTGCAGATGCCAGTTCGCTTCTTTCAGTTCGCTTGGCGAACGTACGCGCCGCCTGCTGCATGGGCCTGCGCCGACGGAAGCATTGCTGCCTCGCCTGAAGACCGTTAGCTCTGGGATCGCATTTTTCCGATCCCAACTGAGCGAAGGTTGTTTCCATGAATACCCCAGCGGCTACGGGCGCGATGGCCGGACTGCGCGTGATCGATCTGACGCGTGTGCTCGGCGGCCCGTATTGCACCCAGATCCTTGCCGACCACGGCGCCGACGTGATCAAGGTCGAGCCGCCCGCCGGCGACGAGGTGCGCGACTGGGGCCCTCCCTTCCATGAGGAGGACGCGGCCTATTTCGTCGGCATCAACCGCAACAAGCGTTCGATCGGCCTCGACCTCGCCTCCGAGGGCGGACGCACCGTGCTGATGAAGATGCTCGAGACCGCCGACGTGCTGATCGAGAATTTCAAGCCAGGCACGCTCGACAAATGGGGCATCGGCAACGACGTGCTGCGCGCGAAGTTTCCGCGTCTCGTGCATTGCCGGATCTCCGGCTTCGGCGCCGACGGCCCGCGCGGCGGCAATCCCGGCTATGACGCGATCATCCAAGCGATGACCGGCATGATCGCGGCGACCGGCTCGCCCGAGAGTGGCCCGATGCGCATCGGCGTGCCGCTGGTCGACATCACGACCGGTCTCTATGCGGCGATCGGCATCCTGATGGCGCTGTCGGAGCGGCAGCGCTCCGGGCTCGGCCAGTTCATCGAGACCACGCTGTACGAGACCGGGCTTGCGATCATGCATCCGCACACCGCAAACTATTTCATGCATGGCAAGCCGCCATCGCTCACCGGCAACGAGCATCCGAACCTCGTGCCCTACGCGATCTTCCCGACCAAGACCGACAACATCTTCATCGGCGTCGGCAATGACGGCACCTTCCGCAAGCTCGCCAAGGAGATCGGCAAGCCCGAGCTCGGCACCGATCCGCGCTTTGCCCGCAACAAGGATCGCATCGCCAACCGCGACGCGCTGCGCGCCGAGCTTGCCGCGGTCTTCAGCCAGCACGAGGCCGAGCCGCTGTGCAACCGGCTGCTCGCCGCCGGCCTGCCGGCCGGCCCGGTGCAGAAGATCGACCAGGCGCTGACCAACCCGCATACGATCCATCGCGGTGACGTCATCGAGAAGGATTGGTACAAGGGCGTCGCCTCGCCGATCCGCCTCGACCGCACCAAGCCGAGCCTCCGCCGCACGCCGCCGAAGTTCAGCCAGCACGCCGCCGAAGTGCTCGGCGAGTTCGGCTACTCCAAGGATGAGATCAGCGGCCTGATCGACAAGGGCGTGGTCTGCGGCCCTCAGCGAAAGCGCTGATAGCACCTCGAACCAAGCCCGTCCCGCACGCGATGTGGGACGGGCACCGGTTTTCCGTCAAGCCAACACGTCCTGCCCCTGCGGTGCAACGTCGCGTCCGGCGTTGCACCGCACGCACGTGGGCTGCGATGTCAGCCTTTTTTACCGCTTCCCTTCGCCTCGGCTTCCCCCCTACCATGGCTTTCGTTTATACGGTCATTTGAACGTCATCCGGCGCTGATAACGCGCGCAACGAAAGATGGCGTTCCAACCGGGAGGGGCTTTTGATGATCTTCAGACGACTTGGCGCTGCTGCGGCAGCCGCTGCCGCACTTGTATTCGCGTCGCCTGCGTTTGCGGTGACGGAGATTCAGTGGTGGCACGCGATGACCGGCGCCAACAACGACGTCATCGTCAAGCTGGCCAACGACTTCAACGCTTCGCAGTCCGACTACAAGGTGATCCCGACCTACAAGGGCGGCTATGCCGACACCATGAACGCCGGCATCGCCGCCTTCCGTGCCGGCAACGCGCCGGCCATCATGCAGGTGTTCGAGGTCGGCACCGCGACCATGATGGCCGCCACCGGCGCCGTGAAGCCGGTCTACAAGCTGATGGCCGACGCCGGCGAGAAGTTCGATCCGAGCGTCTATCTGCCCGCGATCACCGGCTACTACTCGACCTCGAAGGGCGAGATGCTGTCGTTCCCCTTCAACTCGTCGTCGACCGTGATGTGGGTCAATCTCGACGCGCTGAAGAAGGCCAACATCGCCGAGATCCCGAAGACCTGGCCGCAGGTGTTCGAGGACGCCAAGAAACTGAAGGCCGCCGGCTACGCCACCTGCGGCTTCTCCGGCTCGTGGGTCACCTGGGTCAATCTCGAGCAGCTCTCGGCATGGCACAACGTGCCGCTCGCCAGCAAGGCCAACGGCCTCGACGGCTTCGACACCGTGCTCGAATTCAACGGCCCGCTGCAGGTCAAGCATCTCGAGAACCTGGTCGAGCTGCAGAAGGACAAGACCTACGACTATGCCGGCCGCACCAACACCGGCGAAGGCCGCTTCACCTCCGGCGAGTGCCCGATCTACCTGACCTCGTCGGCCTTCTTCGGCAACGTCAAGGCGCAGGCCAAGTTCAACTTCACCGCCGCGCCGATGCCCTATTATCCCGACGTCAAGAGCGCACCGCAGAACTCGATCATCGGTGGCGCCTCGCTCTGGATCATGGGCGGCAAATCGGCCGAGGAATACAAGGGCGTCGCCAAATTCCTGACCTTCCTCTCGGACACCGACCGCCAGGTCTGGATCCACAAGGCCTCGGGCTATCTGCCGATCACCAAGGCGGCTTACGCCAAGGCCAAGGAAGAGGGCTTCTACAAGGACCAGCCCTATCTGGAGACCCCGCTGCTCGAACTCACCAACAAGGAGCCGACCGAGAACTCCCGCGGTCTGCGTCTCGGCAACATGGTGCAGCTGCGCGACATGTGGTCGGAGGAGATCGAGCAGGCGCTGGCCGGCAAGAAGACCGCCAAGCAGGCGCTGGACTCGGCCGTCGAGCGCGGCAACCAGATGCTGCGGCAGTTTGAAAAGACCGCCGTCCACTGACATGATGATGCCTTGAGGCACCCGGCAGGCCGCAAGCGCGCGGCCTGCCAATTCTTCCGAGATCATGCAGAAGCAATCGATTTTCCAATCAAAGCTGTTGCCGTACGCGCTGGTTGCCCCGCAACTCGCGATCGTCCTGATCTTCTTCTACTGGCCGGCCGCGCAGGCGGTGATCCAGTCCTTCCTGCTGCAGGACGCCTTCGGCCTTTCCACCAGCTTCGTGTGGTTCGAGAACTATCTCGAATTGTTCAAGGACCCGGCCTATTTCGCCGCGATCGTCCGAACCTTCGCGTTCTCGTTCGCGATCGCAGTGTCCTCGCTGTCGTTCGCGCTGCTGCTCGCCGTGATGGCCGACAAGCCGCTGCGCGGCTCGACGCTCTACCGCACGCTGCTGATCTGGCCCTACGCCGTCGCCCCGCCGGTGGTCGGCGTGCTCTGGGTGTTCATGCTGCACCCCTCGCTCGGTGTGCTGTCCCGCTATCTGCGCGCCATGGGCGTCGACTGGAATCCACTGCTCAACGGCGACCAGGCGGCGGCCCTGATCATCCTCGCCGCGGCCTGGAAGCAGATCTCCTACAATTTCCTGTTCTTCCTCGCAGGCCTGCAGAGCATCCCGAAGAGCGTGATCGAGGCCGCCGCGATCGACGGCGCCCGCCCGATGCGGCGGTTCTGGACCGTGATCTTCCCGCTGCTGTCGCCGACCATCTTCTTCCTGCTGGTCATCAACATCGTCTACGCCTTCTTCGACACCTTCGGCATCATCGACACGATGACCCGCGGCGGCCCCGGCAAGGCGACCGAAACGCTGGTCTACAAGGTCTACACGGACGGCCTGCTCGGCGGCAATCTCGGCTCCTCGGCGGCGCAATCGGTCATTCTGATGGTCATCGTCGTCGTGCTGACGGGCATCCAGTTCCGCTTCGTCGAACGCAAGGTGACCTACTGATGGTCGAGGAGGAAGGCTTCCAGCGCTATCTGGCTCACATCATCCTGTGGATCGGGATCGCGATCGTCGCCTTCCCGGTCTATCTGGCGCTCGTCGCCTCGACCCAGGACAACGCCGTCATCGCCAACGGCCAGATGTCGCTGCTGCCCGGCGGCCATTTCCTCGAGACCTACTACCAGACGCTGTTCGTCGGCACGAGCGGCTCGACCCGCGAGCCGGTGCTCAACATGATGCTGAACTCGCTGATCATGGCGCTGCTGATCGCGGTCGGCAAGATCGCGATCTCGATCATCTCGGCCTACGCGATCGTCTATTTCCGGTTTCCGTTCCGGATGGCGATCTTCTGGATCATCTTCATCACCTTGATGCTGCCGGTCGAGGTACGCATCTATCCGACCTACAAGATCGTTGCCGATCTGCATCTGCTCGACAGCTATGCCGGCCTGTCGCTGCCGCTGATCGCCTCCGCCACCGCGACGCTGCTGTTCCGGCAGTTCTTCATGACCGTGCCGGATGAATTGCTGGAGGCCTCGCGCATCGACGGCGCAGGCCCGTTCCGCTTCTTCTGGGATACGCTGCTGCCGCTCTCGCGCACCAACATGGCCGCGCTGTTCGTGATCCTGTTCATCCTCGGCTGGAATCAATATCTCTGGCCGCTTTTGATCACCACGCGTGACGACATGCAGACCATCCAGGTCGGTATCCGCAAGATGATCACCACGACCGACGCGCTGACCGAATGGCCTGTGGTGATGGCGACGGCGCTGCTCGCGATGCTGCCGCCGGTGTTCGTCGTCGTCGTGATGCAGAAACTGTTCGTGCGCGGATTGGTGGAGACGGAAAAGTAATGGCTAACGTCACGCTGCGCAGCGTCCGCAAGACCTATCCCGGCGGCTTCGAGGCCATCAAGGGCGTCGATGTCGACGTCGGCGACGGCCAGTTCTGCGTGCTGGTCGGCCCAAGCGGCTGCGGCAAGTCCACGCTGTTGCGCATGGTCGCGGGGCTGGAGACCATCACCGGCGGCGAGATCGACATCGGCGGCCGCGTCGTCAACCAGATCGAGCCCGCCGATCGCGACATCGCGATGGTGTTCCAGAACTACGCGCTCTACCCGCATATGAGCGTCTACAACAACATGGCCTATGGTCTGCGCAACCGCGGCATGGCTGAAGCCGAGATCAAGACCCGCGTCGAGGAAGCCGCCCGCGTCCTCGAACTGTCGCCGATGCTGGAGCGCAAGCCGCGGCAGCTCTCCGGCGGCCAGCGCCAGCGCGTCGCGATGGGCCGCGCCATCGTGCGCCAGCCGAAAGTGTTCCTGTTCGACGAGCCGCTGTCGAACCTCGACGCCAAGCTGCGCATCGCGATGCGGGTCGAGATCCGCAAGCTGCAGCGCCGGCTCAACACCACCTCGATCTACGTCACCCACGACCAGCTCGAGGCGATGACGCTCGCCGACATCCTCGTGGTGATGAATGGCGGCCAGGTCGAGCAGATCGGCAATCCGCTGGACATCTATCAGAAGCCGGCGACCACCTTTGTCGCCTCCTTCATCGGCGCGCCGCCGATGAACCTGATGCCGCTGCGTTCGGACGAGCTGACCTCCCAGATCGCGGGCGCCGATGGCGCCGGCATCGTCGGTATCCGGCCGGAGGATTTCGTGATCACGGCCGAGACTGCCGCCGGCGGCGTCGCGCTCGGCCTGACGGTCGAGGCGATCGAGCATGTCGGTGCCGAGACCTTCGTCTACGGCAGCCGCCAGCGCGAGGAGCGGGGCGTTGCCGCCAATCCGGGCGAGCTGCCGCCGGGCGAGGTCATCGTCCGGGTTCCCGGCGCCACTGGACCTGCCGTCGGCGAGCGGATCCGGGCGGTTGCGCCACGCGATAAACTGCATCTATTTACCGCCGACGGCCGCAAGCGCGTCAGCCCGTAACCGATCGGGAAGAATTTACCCTCATGTTGCGGGCGTTTAGGCTGGTTTCGGGGCTGCTTGAACGCTATCCAGATCGCCCCCATATCCCTCACTGACCGGCAGGCCAGACGGCCCGCCGGTTGCATGGGGTGCCGCAAGGGCCCCTCAAAGTCGCTTCGAGAGGACTTTGTAATGTCTCGTGTTCCATCGTTGTCCAGTCCGTTCCTTCTGGGATTCGACGAGATCGAGCGTGCGCTCGACCGCGTCGTGAAGGGCGCTGACGGCTATCCTCCGTACAACATCGAGCGGTGCGACCGTACCAACGGGCAGCCCGAGCGGCTCCGCATCACGTTGGCGGTGGCGGGCTTCACCCGCGACCAACTCGATGTAACTATTGAGGAAAATCAGCTCGTTATCCGCGGCCGCCAGCAGGACGACAAGGCTCGGCAATACATCCATCGCGGCATCGCCGCGCGCCACTTCCAGCGCACCTTCGTGCTGGCGGAGGGGATGCAGGTGCTGGGCGCGGATCTGAAGAACGGGCTGTTGTCGATCGACCTGGCGAGGCCAGAACCTGAACGGGTCATTAAGACAATCGCTATCAATGAACACGAATAATAGAAACAAGGAGCGGACTCGACCGCTTATCTGACTGAGGAGTCGAGACCATGAGTGACATGAGTACCACCACCATTGAATCCAGCAACGTCACGCCGGAAGCGCTGGCCCATCTGGGCGAAGGTCATATCGCCTATGTGAAGCAGGTCCGTTCCGAGGACGTGCCCGATCTCTTTCCGCAGGCGCCGAAGATCGCGCCGGGCCTCAAGCTGTTCGCACTGCATGCCGCCGACGGCACGCCGATCATGCTGACCGACAGCCGCGAAGCCGCGATCGCGAACGCCTGGAGCAACGAGCTGCAGGCCGTCAGCGTCCACTGACGCCCGGCTCAATCCAACATCCGCGAGTTCGATGCGCGGGCAGGCCTCGACACCGAGGCCGCCCGCGCATTTTTTATGGCCGTATCCTTTATGACGATGTGTTTGATGCGGCGAGCATCGGCCCCATGCTGAGCTGCACCTCGCCGGGCACGTTGTAGTCGCGCATCAGCATGCGGTTGTTGCGCAACCCGCACGCCTCCCGCTGCACCACGAACATCCAGAGCGCATGACCGGCCTCCCGCACAAGGATGCGGCGCGCCTGTTGTCTTGCTTCGGAGGGCTGATGGGCAGCATCGAACTCGCGCAGCTTAGCGAGCGCCTGTTCCAGCGCGCGGCCCATGCGTCCGAGTGCGCTCGCCCGCTCCTCGGCGAGCTCGTAGGCGAGAACATCGATCGGAGCACGGTCAAGGCGAAAATCGCGGGACATCAGCCATCCCTGGTTCGCACGCGCAATATTGCGCACGACCGTCTTCTGGCGTCACCGGCAAGTTGTCAATACACGTTCAGGCCAGCCGCGCGCGGATGTCGGGCTTCAGCACCTTGCCGACCTTGGACCGCGGAAGATCGTCCCAGACTTCGATCTGCTTCGGTGTCTTGATGCTGCCGATCTGCTGCTTGACGAACGCCGCAAGCGCCGCCGCATCGACGGTGTGGCCGGCGCGCGGCTGCACAACCGCGACGATGCGCTCGCCCCATTTGTCGTCGGGTAGCCCGATCACCGCGCAGTCCTGCACCGCTTCATGGGCCCGCAACGCATTCTCGACCTCGATCGAATAGACGTTGAAGCCGCCGGTGATGATCATGTCCTTGGCGCGATCGACGATGTAGAGGTAGCCGTCGTCGTCGATGTAGCCGATATCACCAGTGTGGTGCCAGCCATGCGCCGAGGCCTCGCGTGTGGCCTCCGGGTTCTTGTAGTAGCCTGCCATGACGAGCGAACCACGCACCACGATCTCGCCGCGCGATCCCGAGGGAAGCAGCTTGCCGTCGCCATCCATGATGCCGGCCCGCACCAGCGGGCCGATCCGTCCGGCGGAGGCAAGGCGCTCCATCGCGATGGAGCCGTCCGCATTGTAGTGATCGGCCGGCGCCATCATCGAGATCATCATCGGCGCCTCGGTCTGGCCGAACAGCTGCGCCATCGGCCCGATCCGTTGCAAGGCTTCCGCGAGCCGCGTCGCCGAAATCGGTGCCGCGCCGTACCAGAAGCATTGCAGCGAGCTGCGGTCGGTCGCATCGAGCCTCGGATGATCGAGCAGCATGTAGATCACGGTCGGCGGCAGGAATGTGTGCGTGACGCGATAGCGCTCGATCAGCGTGAGGAACTCGCCGATGTCGGGGTGATGCATGATCACGACGCGGCCGCCCAGCGTCATGATCGGGAAGCAAAGCACGCCGGCGGCATGGGTCAGCGGCGCCAGCGCGAGGTAGACCGGACGGCCCTTGAACGGATAGCCCATCAAGGTCAGCGCCGTCATCGCCTCGATGTTGCGTCCCGAGAGCATCACGCCCTTGGGCTTGCCGGTGGTGCCGCCGGTGCCCGGGATCATCGCGAGATCGTCGATCGTCTCGCGCTGATAGACATCATCGGCGAGCCCGCTGAGCCAGCGATCGAATGACGGCGCGAACGGCAATTCGGTATCGAGGCAGACCAGCGCGCGCAGCTTGGGCAGATCCTGCCGCACGGCCTCGACCATCGGCGCGAAGCTCGAATGAAACAGCAGCAGGCTGCAATCGAACTGGTCGAGGATGAACTTGTTCTCGGTCGCCTCGTTGCGCGGGTTGATCGGGCACCACACCGCGGCGGCGCGCGAGATGCCGAACACGCAAGAGAACGCGAGCGGATCGTTGCCGGACAGGATCGCAACCTTGTCGCCGGGCGCGATGCCGGATCGCTCGAGCCCGCGCGCGATCCGGTAGCTCAGCCGCTGCACCTCGCCATAGCTGAGGTCGCGGCCGTCCATGGTGAGGCACGGCGCATCAGTGCCGAGCGAGGCACCCTTGTCGAGGTAATCGATGAAGCGCATGGCGGGCCTCGCGCAAAGGGCGGGTGACGCGCGACTGCGTCACCCGCGCAAGGGGCGTTTTCGAGCAAATCGGATACCGGTCCGCCTGACGAAAACGCTTCAGGGAGCGGAATGCTGAGCCCCGATCCGATCGGGGCTCAAGCTCAATCATGCACGGTCAGGACCGGCTTGCCGACCAGGCCGAAGCTGCGCAATTGGCCGAGCAGTTCGTGATGTCCGAACGCCTGGCAGCCGGAGGCGAAGCCTGTGCGCTTGGGCGGCTGCTGCAGCAGATACGCCGCGGCAAAGGCCTGCAGCATGCCGGTCTGCTTGTAGTTGCTGTTGCCGTAGATCACGCAGTGCGCGCGGCCCAGCGGGCCGGAGGCATACACCGAATCCATCGACTTGTTGACGCGCGGGTTCTCGCGCGGCGGCATGGTGTTCATCACGCCGGCAGCAGTCTGCGCAAGCGCGGCATAGCGCTCGTCGGGCTTCATGTCCTTGGTCGCCTCGAGCGCTGCGGCGACGATCTGCGGCACGCCCAGCATCAGCGCGCGGTTGAACACGCCGCCCAGCACCTTCACATTGGCGACGCGCGGATCGCGCTTGAACCACACCGGGTGCGAGGTGCCGCCCCAGGGCAGCGCCATCTCGTCCAGGAACTTGACACTTGTCAAGCCTGAATTTGACAAGTGTCAAAGAGGATGATTGTGAAGAGATGGAGTGCGCCGCGGTTTGCGCGGTATAAGTTCGCTCGAGGGAAGAGACAGGAAAGGCACGAGATGGCGCGGCAAGCGACGGGAGCGGCCCACCGCGTGACGGTGGCAGCCGAGACACTGCGCGACGAGAAGTTCAACGCCCGCCGCATCGAGCTTGCCGAAGCCGCGCTGGAAACGCTCGGCGAACTCGGCTTCGCGCGCACCAGCCTGCGCGAGATCGCGCAGAACTCCGCATTCACGCACGGCGTGTTTCACTACTACTTCAGCGACAAGCTCGACCTGATCTGCTGCTGCGTGCGTCACTACAAGGCGAAATGCGTGACGCGCTATGACGAGGTGGTGACGACGGCACGCAGCCGCGACGAACTGACCGAAGGCTTTCTCGCCAAGCTCGCGGCGACGCTGCGCGACGAAGCGCGCATGCACCGGCTCTGGTACGATCTGCGCTCGCAGGCGATGTTCGAGCCGGCGTTTCGCAAGGACGTGCTCGAGATCGACAAGAGCCTGGAAGCGATGATCTGGCGGATCGCCACGCGCTACGCGGAGCTCGGCAACAGGAAGCCGGCATCGTCTCCGGCCGCGCTCTACGCGCTGTTCGACGGCCTGTTCCAGAGCGCGCTGCTCAGGCACCTCGCCAGCGACGAGAAGGCCGTGCCCGATCTGCTCGACGAAGTCCGTCGCCTGCTGCCGACGATCTGCTGAGAGAATTGCGGCGTACACAGCTTCGTAGCCCGGATGAAGCGCAGCGAAATCCGGGACTCGTGCCAGCCGTGAGATTTGCCCCGGATTGCGCTTCGCTTCATCCGGGCTACGGGAATTCGAACGTCGACGACGCATTGGCGCGCGTCATCACGTGGCGCATCGATCATGCTCCGGTGACAGTTGCGCGAACGAGTTCGCTGACGCGGATGACTACGCCGCGCTCGCCGGCGGCAGCGCGAGCACCGAGTAGATGGCCTGCGCGTCGCGCGAGGCGCGCAGCTTCTTGGCGACGTCCTGGTCGCGCAGCAGGCGGGCGATGCGCGCCAGCGCCTTGAGGTGGTCGGCGCCGGCGCCTTCCGGCGCCAGCAACAGGAAGATCAGATCGACCGGCTGTCCGTCCATCGCCTCGAAATCGATCGGGCGCTCGAGGCGGGCGAAGAAGCCGAACAGCTTCTCCAGCTTGGGCAGCTTGCCGTGCGGAATGGCAACGCCATAGCCGACCGCCGTGGTGCCGAGCTTCTCGCGCTGCAGCAGCACTTCAAAGATCGCGCGTTCGTTCTGCCCGGTCAGCGCGGATGCACGCGCCGCGAGTTCCTGAAGCGCCTGCTTCTTGCTGATGACTTTCAAAGCCGGAAGTATCGCCTCGGGTGCGACCAGATCGGTAATCGGCATTGGGACGTTCCGAGGTGAATGAACCGTCAGGTTGCGAATAGGCTTTACAGCGGCGGCGTCAAGAAGTTGAGGTGGGATGCGGGCTTAGCCCGGGTCCAGCTGGCAGGGCTTCTACTCCAACGTATCGGCGGTGCCAACACCTGCGAACCCTGTTCCGCCCCCCTTATTGCCGGAGGCGGCGGACCATAAGCAGGGCGGGCTTCGGACGTCAATGCCATCTGCCAACTATCCTCAGGGGCTCACCGCCGGCGGATCGACCCAGCCGACGTTGCCGTCCGTACGGCGGTATATGATGTTCAACCGGCCACTGCCGCCATGCTGGAATACCAGGCAGGAGGCACCGGTCAGATCGAGCTCCATCACGGCTTCGCTGACCGACAGCCGCTTCAGCGCAGTGGTTGCCTCGGCAATGATCACCGGGCTGTACTCGGTGATCTCGTCCTCGTTCTCGGGTGCCTCGATGACGTAGCTCGGCGCGTCGAGGCCTGCGCTGTTGAGGCCTGCGCCGTTCAATTCGGCAAGCGCAGCGGTCGCGGCATAGGCCTTGCGGGCCGAGCGGTCCTTGAGCCGGCTCTTGTAGCGGCGCAGCCGCTTCTCGATCATCAGGAGCGCGGCGTCCGCGCTGGCATAGGCGTCGGCGGCGTTGGATTCGGCTTCCAGCGTGATGCCGGAATCCAGATGCAGCGCGCAGTCGGTGCGGAAGCCAAAGCCATCCTTGCTCAGCGTGATGTGACCAGAATAGTTGCCATCAAAATACTTTCGCAGGACCTCGTCGGTGCGCTCGCTGACGCGCGCGCGAAGCGCCTCGCCGATGCTGATGCTCTTTCCCGAGATTCGAAGGGTCATTTGATGCCTCGATTGCTGGATGCCTCGATCACTCTTGCAGGAGCGTGGAGCTTGCTGGGCTTCCGGTTACCTCCCTGTCTGGATGGCGCTTCGCCTGGAGAGGTTGAGACTATTCCGATTTGGCACGAACGCAACGAGCGGATGGCCCGCTCCGTACTCGGACGGAGCCATACTCAAGAAGTAACCTAAACGGGGGCTGTATCGCGCGAGCGGTCGGGCGAGGAGGCAGGAGCCGAAAGGGCATTACCGAGCATGCTCTGTTTGTCACGGCGGCGCTGCACCGAGGATGGTATCCGCATCGCCTCGCGGTACTTCGCGACGGTGCGGCGGGCAATATCAATGCCCGAAGCGCGCAAACGTTCCACGATCGTGTCGTCGGACAGGATCGCCGACGGCGCCTCGCCGTCGATCAACTGCTTGATGTGGTGACGCACCGCTTCGGCCGAATGCGCCTCGCCGCCGTCGGCGGAAGCGATCGACGCGGTGAAAAAATACTTCAATTCAAAACTGCCGCGATTGGTCGCCATGTATTTGTTGGCCGTGACGCGCGACACCGTCGATTCATGCATCTGGATCGCATCCGCTACCGCCTTCAGATTGAGCGGCCGCAGATGCGCGACGCCATAGGTGAAGAATCCATCCTGCTGGCGGACGATTTCAGTTGCGACCTTCAGGATGGTTCGGGCTCGCTGATCGAGCGCGCGCACCAGCCAGGTCGCGTTCTGCAGGCAATCGGTGAAGTACGACTTGTCCCCGTCCTTGCGGATCGTCTTCGACAGCTCAGAGTAATAGGTCTGGTTGACCAGCACGCGCGGCAGAGTGTCGCTGTTGAGCTCGACATGCCAGCCGCCGTCGGGACCCGGACGCACATAGACGTCGGGCACCATGGTCTGCGTCCGCGCGGTGCCGAACTTCAGCCCGGGCTTCGGATCGAGCCGGCGGATCTCGGCGATCATGTCGGTGATGTCTTCGTCGTCGACGCCGCACAGCTTTCGCAGGGCCGCGATGTCGCGCTTGGCGAGCAGGTCGAGATGCTCGACCAGCGCCTGCATCGCCGGATCGTAGCGATCGAGCTCGCGCAGCTGGATCGCCAGGCACTCGCTCAGGTTTCGCGCGCACACGCCCGGCGGATCGAACTTCTGCAGCACCGCGAGGACCTCGTCGACCGCCTGCTGCGAGGCACCGAGCCGCTCGGCGGCCTGGCCGAGGTCGGCCGGCAGGTAGCCGGCGTCGTCGACCAGGTCGATCAGGTACTGCCCGATCATGCGCTGCGCCGGCGCCGAGAACGCCACCGCGAGCTGTTCGGCAAGGTGGTCGGCGAGCGTCAGCTCGGCGGCCACGAAGGCTTCGAGATTGTATTCGTCGTCGCTGGAGGCCCCACCGCCCCATTCGGTATAGACCGACGGGGCTGCGTCCTGCGCGGCGCGCGCGGCGGCTTCGGCCGGTTCCTCGGAGAACACATTGTCGAGCCTGGTATCGAGCGTCTGCTCGATCTCGGCTCGGGTGCCGAGGTCGCGGTTCAGCCATTCCTCCTGGCCGGGCTCAAAGCCGGCCTCGCCGCCCGAACCTGCAGCCATGTCAGAAGCGTCGCCATCGTCCCCGTAGCTATTGGAACCGTTGGAATCGCCGTAGTCCGGCCGCTCCATCACCGGCTCGCCCGCCACCGGCGGTTCCGGCCCGTCTGCGGCCCGCTCGAGCAGCGGATTGCGTTCCAGCTCTTCCTCGACAAAGGCCGACAGATCCAGGTTCGACAGTTGCAGCAGCTTGATCGCCTGCATCAGCTGCGGCGTCATCACCAGCGACTGCGACTGGCGGAACTCTAGTCTTTGCGTCAGTGCCATGGAGGCAAGATCGACCTTAAAAGTTGGCTCGATTCTTGCTTATCTTAGTCCGTGAAGCTTGTACACGGCTTGACGGACGCAAAATTTTGGCTACAGCCGGAATTCCTCGCCAAGGTAAAGCCGGCGTACATCGGGGTCGTTAACGATCTCCTCCGGGCTGCCCTCAGTCAAGATCTCACCGGCATAGACGATGTAGGCACGGTCGGTCAGGCCGAGCGTCTCGCGGACGTTATGGTCGGTAATGAGCACGCCGATGCCGCGGTTGGTCAGATGACGGACCAGGTCCTGAATGTCGCCGACCGCGATCGGGTCGATGCCGGCGAACGGCTCGTCGAGCAGCATGTAATTCGGACGCGTCGCCAGCGCGCGCGCAATCTCGACGCGGCGGCGCTCGCCGCCGGACAGCGCGATCGACGGGCTCTTGCGCAGCCGCGTGATGTTGAACTCGTCGAGCAGCGAATCCAGTTCGTGCTCGCGCTTCTTCCTCGAGGGCTCGACGACCTCGAGCACCGCGCGGATGTTCTGCTCGACCGACAGGCCGCGGAAGATCGAGGCCTCCTGCGGCAGATAGCCGATGCCGAGGCGCGCGCGCTGATACATCGGCAGCTTGGTGACGTCATGGCCGTCGAGCTCGATCGCGCCGCGATCAGCCTTGATCAGGCCGGTGATCATGTAGAACACCGTGGTCTTGCCGGCGCCGTTGGGTCCGAGCAGGCCGACCGCCTCGCCGCGGCGCACATAGATGCTGACGCCGCGCACGACCTGGCGGCTGCCAAAACTCTTTTCCACGCTGTGCACAGCGAGGTAGCCCGGCCGCTTGATGAGCTGCGGCGCTGAAGCGGCGTTGTTCCTGGCCGGCCTTGCCCGCGCCGGGGCGGCCGCAGCCGCTGGCTGGGATCGCGGCAGCTCGACGGCGGGAACCGGAGCGGCACGCGCCATCGGCGGCGCGTCGCGCACCGGTGACGTCAGCATCTCGCCGAACTGGTCGCCGAGCGCCGTGATGTCGTCATGCGCGCGCGCAAATCCGGAACTGCGTTTCGCAGGGCGCCGCCGGAACATGCCGAGAAAATCCACCATCCCCGCTTCGCTTCAGCCTTTCACGGTGATCCCGCGACCTTGCCTGCGGACCGATCGATTCGCACGGCAAAGCGCGATCACCCGCGCCTTGAATGAATGGATGCCCCTGTCCCGGCCGACATAACTCCCCCTCGAAGGCACATCGTCCGGCCGGGCCGCTGGAGTAGATACAGTCTCGCCCCGCGCGCTTCAACCTCGCGGTCGCAAGATATTATCTAACTTATTGATTCTACTTCACCTTACGTGAGGCTTACTTTGTGGTGCCTATTTCGGCTTGCTGCCCGGAAGCAGTTGAAGCGGCGACGGGGCCGGGGCCGTGCCGGGGGCGGCCGGCGTGCCGCAGCCGCCCTTGCCGTTCTGGCCGCCCTGGGACTGGATGAACAGGCCCTGCACCTTGCCGCTGTCGGATTCCACCCGCGAGACGCCGGTGGTCATGTCGACCAGCAGGCGGTCGCCGCGCAGCACGTTCTGGCACTGGGTCAGCACCACCTGGCCGCCGCCTCCGCCGAGCATGGTGATCAGATTGGTCTTGGTGTCGAAGATCGCGGTCTCGCCGGTGACGACCTGATCCTTCTGGGTGACGACGACATTGCCCTTCGCCTCCAGTCGCTTGATCGAGGACGCGCCGCCGGGGCCCGGGGTCGCCGATTGCATCGGCGCGCCCTTCTGAGCGGCGGCAGCCTTGGTGCCGCTCGCGGCCGGCGCCGGCGCCGCTGTCGACTTGTCCTCGTAGAACACCACCAGGATCTTCGAGGTCATGGTGGTATCGCCCTGCACGACCTTCACATTGCCGGAGAAGGTCGCCTCCTTCTTCTTGTCGCGCATCTCGAGCGCGGCGGCCTCGATCTGGATCGGCTGGTCGCGGTTCTGCGAAAAGCCCTGCATGGCGTTGGGAACACCGGACATCGAGCCCTGCGCCGCGGCGTAGTTCACGGCGAACAGCGCGAGCAGAAAGGCCGCAATTGCGATGCCGTGCGGAAAGCGTCTCATCATCAAATTCATTTCGTGTTGGCGGATTTGCGCGCCTTCGGCGGCGCAGGAGGAGGTGGTGGTGGTGCGGGCTCGGCGGGCGCGCTCGCATTGTTGTCGCCGAGCTTGTCGAGATACATCACGACATTGCCTTCGAACCGCACGAGATCGCCGCTGTTGTAGATCCTGAGCCTGTCCGATGTCAGCGTGCCCTGGAGCAATTTGACGTCGACATGCTCGTCCGACGAGACGTTGCCCTTGTTGATGTCGACGAAGGCCTGCGTCAGCTTGGCTTCATAGCCGGTGGACGACTGCAGGAAGATATCCTGGCGCAGGTCGAGCAGCTGCTTCTTGTTGTCGAAGAAGCCGGTGCGCGCATCCATCGTCACGGTCGACTCATCCTGCTGCGCCACCTTGGCGCGGATCGTCTTCAGCTCGACATGATCGGGGTCGGTGACGTCCTGGATCGCCGCCTTGGCCCACATCTCATAGGGCCGCCCCTCGGCCGAGAAGCCGGCGATGTGCGGCGATTCCATCGTGATCTTGGTGCCGGAGACGACAAGATTGTCCATCTCGACCGGCAGCTTGGGGATCATCTCGCGGAATGGATTGTAGACCGAGACGAAGATGATCGAGGCCATCGACAGCCCAACCACCGCAGGCACGGCGATGCGCAGGATCCGCACCATGCGGCTGTGCCGTGCGGCGGCGGCAAACCGCGCCTCGAGGCCCGTGACGTAGCCGGGATTCTGGGCTGGATTCTGAACCGAATTCACCTGAGCTCCAGAGGCACGAAATTGCCCCTATCCTAGCCGGAGCCGCCCGATTATGCAGCCCGGACCTCGCGTCGCGCCCCTGCGGGAGACCACGCGTGAACAGTTTGGCCGAAACGGGGCGGAACCGGCCCCGCCGCGACGAATTCGCGCCCCATCATTAACGGGCGAAATCACGAATGGGCGAAGATGTCCTCGGCCTCCCAGCCGTCGAGGTCGAGCCTGGCGCGGGTGGGGAGGAAATCGAAACAGGCCTTCGCGAGATCGGTGCGTCCCTCACGCGCCAGCATCACATTCAACTTGTCGCGCAACGCATGCAGGTGCAGCACGTCGGATGCGGCATAGGCGAGCTGGGCTTCGCTGAGGCTTTGCGCACCCCAGTCGCTCGACTGCTGCTGCTTCGACAGCTCGACGTTCAGCACCTCGCGCACCAGGTCCTTCAGGCCGTGGCGGTCGGTATAGGTGCGCGAGAGCCGCGAGGCGATCTTGGTGCAATAGACCGGCGCCGGCATCACGCCGAACGTGTTGTAGAGCACCGCGACGTCGAACCGCGCAAAATGAAAGATCTTGGTGATCGCAGGGTTGGCGAGCAGCGCCTTCAGGTTCGGCGAGTCGGTGTGGCTCTTCGGGATCTGGATCACGTCGGCGGTGCCGTCGCCGTTCGACATCTGCACCACGCAGAGCCGGTCACGATGCGGATGCAGTCCCATGGTCTCGGTGTCGATCGCAACGGAATCGGTATAGCGAGTGAGATCGGGCAGGTCGCCGCGATGCAGGCGGATGGTCATGAAATAAGGCCTCGGGTCTCGGATCGATTCGACAGGCGACACTAGCCCCCAAACGCCGGGGATGCGAGCGGATAGGCGGTCGCGGCCGGCTCAGCCAGGGGTTACGCCCCCCTCTTGCCATATCCCGGCACGGCTGCCCAGCATCGCGTGAACTCTGTTGCATTTGGATCACGCGCAATTCAAACGATTGGCAATGGGATGACCCGAGGCCTCGCAATACCCATATGGAGGAGCGAGAGTTTCGCGGTTTTTGATCAGTCCCGCATAATTTTTTGCGCGTCCGCGCCGATGAAATCCACGGATGGCGCCCTATCTGTGCCCAGCCGCTCGCACGTCCTACTCATCTTCAGAAATGAGCCTCATGTCGGACCAGACCATCGCCGCGCCGATCGATGACGAGCCGCAGGAGCGCGGCTTTACGCGCTATCAGACGTTCCTGATCGCGCTGCTCGCCTTCACGCAATTCACCCTGATCCTCGACTTCATCATCATGTCGCCGCTCGGCGCCATCCTGATGCCGTCGCTCGACATTACGGCCGGGCAGTTCGGCGTCGCGGTGTCGGCCTACGCCTTCGCGGCCGGGATCTCCGGCATCCTCGCCGCCGGCTTTGCCGATCGCTTCGACCGCAAGCGGATGCTGCTGTTCTTCTATGTCGGCTTCACCTTCGGCACCGTGCTGTGCGCGCTGGCGCAGAATTTCCACGTCCTGCTGCTCGGCCGCATCGTCACCGGGCTGTTCGGCGGCGTGATCGGATCCGTGGTGCTCGCGATCGTCACCGACCTGTTCCCGCTGCAGCTGCGCGGCCGGGTGATGGGCTTCATCCAGACCGCGTTCGCCGCGAGCCAGGTGCTCGGCGTGCCGGCCGGACTTTTTCTCGCCAATCACTGGAACTGGCACATCTGCTTCGTTGCCATCGTCGGCCTGTCGATCGCTGCGATCGCCACCATCGCGTTGTTCATGCAGCCGGTCGACGGTCATCTCAAGCTGCAGCACGATCGCAACCCGTTCCAGCATTTGTTCGCAACCGTGACGCAGCCGCGCTACACGCTGGCCTTCATGGTGACGACGCTGCTGGCGACCGGCGGCTTCATGCTGATGCCGTTCGGCAGCGCCTTCACGGTGCACAATCTCGGCATCGACATCGTCCATCTGCCGACGATCTATCTGGTCTCCGGCCTGTTCAGCATCCTGATGGGGCCGCTGGTCGGCCGCGCCAGCGATGCGTTCGGCAAATATCCGACCTTCATCTTCGGCTGCGTGGTGTCGGCGATCATGGTGCTGATCTACACCCATCTCGGCCACGTCTCGCTGCTGACCGCGATCATCGTCAATGTGCTGATGTTCGTCGGCATCTTCTCGCGCATGATCCCGTCGCAGGCGCTGATGTCGGCGATCCCCGACGCCAGCCAGCGCGGATCGTTCAGCGCGGTCTCAGCCTCGGTGCAGCAGCTCTCCGGCGGACTGGGCTCGGTGGTCGCGGCCGCGATCGTCGCCGAGACTGCGGACGGCTCGCTGCTGCATTTCGACCGGATCGGCTACGTCGTCGTCGCGAGCTCGATGATCTCGATGATCGCAATGTACTTCGTGCAGAAGCCGATCGCGCGGCGGGCGGGACGGCGGGTCGTGTGAGGGAACTCGAAATCCGAGAAACGCCGTGAATGGCCAATCGCCAGTCTTGGAGGTTCGATTCTCCGCTTGGAAATTGTTCAAGTACGTTCTGCTGGGCGGTGCGATGACAGCGCTCTGCGTTGCCATCGCCTTCGGCTATTTCACGAAGCCCGCGCCCAGTATGTTCGTGCGATTGGCAGCTGACTTTGGCATCGTCTTGTTCGGTGGCGGCACGCTGCTCTCGACATGCTACGCCATTGCGCGATTGGGCAAGCCGGTGATCACCCTCAGCCCAGATGGCATTCGAGACGATCGCGTTGCGAAGGAAATCATTCCATGGAGCGCCGTCGAGAGCGTATCGACGCGGCGGTTTGATCCGCCAAGATCTGGGGCGATATGGCCGGTACCTTATCCAGCCGATTTGCGATTGATGATTTTGCGGCTCAAGCCGGAGGCTGAGAAACATCTCTGCCTGACGGCTGCATCAAAGTTGTTCAGACGTCCGAACCGCGCACTGGGCGTCGATGGGATCGTCATCAGCCCGACTGGACTTGATATCGAATACGACGAACTTTTTGACTTGAGCCCAGCCTATGTCGCGGCCGCTGCCGAGGTTGGCGGCCAGCCTGCGCTTTGAACCTGCAAGCGGTCAAACGCCTGGCGCGTCAGGTAGATTGGTAATGGCGCCATCCGCCGTCTCAGCCGCCTCCGGCGGTCGCGGCCTCGCCGCACCCACCCTCCGGATGCTGAGCGATTTCAATCGCTTAAAAAGGGGGTGGTGCCCAGGAAAGGACTCGAACCTTCACGGCCGTTAAGCCACTGGCACCTGAAGCCAGCGCGTCTACCAATTCCGCCACCTGGGCATGTGGAGCGGCTTAGTAAGGATCGGTTACGCGCTTGTCAAATTCGCGATTGAAAATTCAATTAGCCTGTACAGGATTGGGCTGATGTCGTATCGCCAGAGGCTGTAAATACGCTCAATCGCTCTCGAATCCGGCAGGAATGGACCTCATGGCATCGAACCTGGAAACGCTCGTCACGGTATTCGGCGGATCCGGATTTCTGGGGCGGAACGTGGTCCGGGCGCTCTGCAAGCGCGATTACCGCGTGCGGGTCGCGGTGCGGCGGCCTGAACTGGCCGGCCATCTGCAGCCGCTCGGCCGCGTCGGGCAGATTCATGCCGTCCAGGCCAATGTGCGCTACCCGGCCTCGGTCGAGGCGGCGATGCGTGATTCGCATATCGCGATCAACCTGGTCGGCATCCTGGCCGAAGGCGGCGGGCAGAGCTTTGACGCCGTGCAGGTGAAGGGCGCCGAGACCATCGCCAAGGCAGCCGCCGCCGTGGGCGGGCGAATGGTCCACGTCTCGGCGATCGGTGCCGACGCGGATTCGCCCTCGGGTTATTACCGCGCCAAGGCGGAGGGCGAGCAGGCCGTGCAGGCGGCCCTGCCAGAGGCCACCATCATGCGGCCGTCGCTGCTGTTCGGGCCCGAGGATCAGTTCACCAACCGGTTTGCGGCACTGGCGCGGATGTCGCCGGTGCTGCCGCTGGTCGGCGGCGGGGTCAACAAGGTGCAGCCGGCCTATGTCGCAGATGTCGCGGACGCCGTGGCCGATGCCGTCGACGGCAAGGCGAAGGCAGGCGCGACCTACGAACTCGGCGGGCCGGAAGTGCTGACCATGCGCGAGGTGATGCAGATCATCCTTCAGATCACCCAGCGCGACCGCGTGCTGGCGCCGCTGCCGTTCGGCCTTGCCAAGCTGCAGTCGTATGTCCTGCAATTCGCGCCCGGCCCCTTCACCTTGACGCCGGACCAGGTCGCTATGCTGCGTTCGGACAATGTGGTGTCGGATGCCGCCAAGGCCGCCGGCCTTACTTTCGCGGGCCTCGGCATCACGCCCGATTCGATGGAAGCGATCGCCCCGCAATATCTCTGGCGCTTCCGCGCGACCGGGCAGTTCCAGAAGAAGAGCGCGTAGGCACCTCTCCAATCGTCGTCCCGGCGAAGGCCGGGATGACGAGATTAGGTCTTACTTTCCCATCGCCAGCGCGATCAGACCGAGCGTGCCGACGATCACGCGCCACCAGGCGAAGAACGTGAAGCCGTGGCGGGTGACGTAGTTGAGGAACGTCTTCACCACGACCATTGCCACGACGAAGGAGACCACGAAGCCGACCGCGATGACGCTGAGATTGTCCGAGGTGAAATCGGCGCGGTTCTTGTAGAAATCATAGACGAACGCACCGACCATGGTCGGGATCGCGAGGAAGAACGAGAACTCCGCCGCCGAGCGCTTGTCGGCGCCGAGCAGCATCGCAGCCACGATGCTGGCGCCGGAGCGCGACACGCCGGGGATCATGGCCAAGCACTGCGCGACGCCGATCCAGAAATACATCAGCAGCGGGAACCGGGTCGCGTCGTCCTCGTACACTTTGAGATCGAGCTGATCGACCCAGAGCAGGATGGCGCCGCCGACGATCAGCGTGAAGCAGACCACCCACGGATTGAACAGAAATTCCTTGATGTACTTGCCGGCGATCAGGCCGATCACGACGGCGGGCAGGAACGCCACCAGCACGCCGATCACGAAGCGGCGGTCGTCGGGATTGGAGAACATGCCAAGCGCGACGCGCCACAATCTGGTGAAATAGAGCACGAGGATCGCGAGGATCGCACCGAGCTGAATCAGGATCGCAAAACTCTTCCAGAAATTGCCTTCGCCGAGATTGAAGAAGCGTTCCGCGAGCAGCAGGTGGCCCGTCGAAGAGACCGGCAGGAACTCGGTGACACCCTCGACAATGCCGAGAATCACCGCCCGCAGCATATCCGTCATCATGATCTGATCTGCCCTGTGTGGAAAACCGAATTCTTCTCGCTTATTCGCACATAGGCCGCAATCGCAAAGAATCGTCAAACAATGGGTTACCCGGCCGATTTGCTGGGCTATAGCGTTTTTGTGACCCGCACCATCCGCGGAGGTGGCTTCCGGTTTGCGTGCCGACGCGACATAGAGACGAGCGGAACTGGTCCGGCCAATTCACAGGTCAGGTCACACAGGTTGATGGTTTCTTAAGCGCCACGACACTACCAAGGGCTTCATGTATACGCTGTATCACCATCCGTTCTGTCCGCATTCGCGCTTCATTCGGCTCGTGCTCGGCGAGTATGGCCTCGATCTGCGCCTGGTGGAGGAACGGGTCTGGGAGCGGCGCGAGGCGTTCCTGGCGCTCAATCCGGCGGCGACCACGCCGGTGCTGATCGCCGAGGGATTTCCGCCGATTCCGGGTGCGCCTGTGATCGCAGAATATGTCGACGAGACGCATGGCCTCGACGCCGGCGAACGTCGGCTGCTGCCGACGTCTTCGGCCGAGCGTGTCGAGGTGCGCCGGCTGATGGCGTGGTTTAACGAGAAATTTTTCGAGGAAGCCTCCAACCCGCTGGTGACCGAGCGGATCTACAAGCGCTTCATGAGCGAGGACAATGGCGGCGGCCCGCCGGCACCCGACATCATGCGCGCCGCCAAGGTCAATGTGCGCTATCATCTGAGCTATATCGGCTGGCTGGCGAAGACGCGGAACTATCTCGCCGGCGACCGCCTCACCTACGCGGACCTCGCCGCCGCTGCGCATCTCTCGGCGATCGACTATCTGGGCGACGTGCCATGGAGCGAGGACGACGCGGCAAAGGCGTGGTACGCACGGGTGAAATCCCGCCCGTCGTTCCGCCCGCTGCTCAGCGAATGGCTGGCGGGGGTGCCGGCGTCGCGCACCTATGTGGACCTCGACTTCTGAGCCAGGCGGTCCGGCTCTCTCCGTCCGATCTCAAGGACGCACTTCGGCGCGAGGCGCGCGCGCTCGGCTTCGATGCCATCGGCTTCACCGATCCTGATGCGACGCGCGAGGCCGGCAGACATTTTCTGGAATTCCTCGACTCCGGCGGCCATGGCGAGATGGACTGGCTCGCGGCCAATCCGGAACGGCGCACCGACCCGCGCGTGCTGTGGGATGGCGTGCGCTCGATCATCATGCTCGGCGTCAATTACGGGCCCGCCGATGATCCGCTCGATATTCTCGCGTGCCGATCGCATGGCGCAATCTCGGCCTATGCGCAGGGCGACGACTATCACGACGTGATCAAGAAGCGGCTGAAGACGCTGGCGCGCTGGCTCGCTGCCGCGACCGGCGACGAGGTGAAGGTGTTCGTCGACACCGCCGCGGTGATGGAGAAGCCGCTCGCACAGGCCTCCGGCATCGGCTGGCAGGGCAAGCACACCAATCTGGTGTCGCGCCAATTCGGCTCGTGGCTGTTTCTCGGCGCGATCTATACCGCGACCGAGCTGCCGCGAAACGAAGCCGAAGCCGATCATTGCGGCAGTTGCCGCGCCTGCCAGGACATTTGTCCGACCGCAGCGTTTCCTGCTCCCTACAAGCTCGATGCGCGGCGCTGCATCTCGTATCTGACGATCGAGAACAAGGGTCCGATCCCGCAGGAATTCCGCAAGGCCATCGGCAACCGCATCTATGGCTGCGACGATTGCCTCGCGGTGTGCCCGTGGAACAAGTTCGCCGAGGCCGGCCGCGAGCAGAAGCTTGCGGCACGCGATGCGTTGCGCGCGCCCGCGCTCGCCGATCTCGCGCGGCTCGACGATGCGGCTTTCCGCACATTGTTCACGAAATCGCCGGTCAAGCGCATCGGCCGTGACCGCTTCATCCGCAATGTGCTGATCGCGATCGGCAACTCCGGCGACGCAGACCTCGCCGCCGAAGCGCGTCGTCTGCTCGATGACGCAAGCCCGCTGGTGCGCGGCGCTGCGGTGTGGGCGTTGTCGCAACTGATCGCCCGCGACGCGTTCGCGGCGCTGGCGTCACGTGCCGGCGGCGAGCCTGATCTCAGCGTGCAGCAGGAGTGGCGCGCGGCAGCCGCCTCTTGATTTCATCGCGCTGTTCCCGTCATGGTCGCGGACCATGACAAACCAGCCCTTCTTCACCAGACATGGCGACGGCTTCATGCCGACGTCAGTTGCGAACGGTCCGTGGAGCCCGGAATCGATGCACGGCCGCGTCGTGATCGGCCTGCTCGGCTTCGTCATCGAGGAGCGCCACGGCTCCGACGATTTCGTCCCCGCGCGGCTCACGGTCGACATGTTCCGGCTGCCCAACATCACGACGCCGGTCGAAGTGACGACCAGGCTGGTACGCGATGGGCTCCGTATCAAGGTGATCGAGGCCGAGTTCGTCTCCGGCGGCACCAGCATGGCGCGCGCCTCCTGCCAGTTGTTGCGCAGGACGGAAAATGCACCCGGCAATGTGTGGTCGCCGCTGAACTGGCAGGTGCCCGCGCCCGCCGACATTCCGAAGCCGGCCGATCCAAGGCTCGGCATGAACGGCAAATGGGAGACGCGGCCGATCACAGGCCACATGGGCTCGCTCGGCGAACGGCGGCTGTGGATGAGCGAAGTCCGCGAGCTCGTCGAAGGCGTGAAGATGACGCCGTTCGTCCATGTCGCGACCGGCGCGGATTTCGCGAGCCCGTTCGCCAATGCCGGCGACCAGGGCCTCGGCTACATCAACAGCGACGTCACGATCTATCTGCACCGTTTGCCGGTGAGCAACTGGATCGGCTTCGAGGTGGTCAATCACCACGCGACAGACGGCATCGCGATCGGCGAGTGCTGGCTCTATGACGAGAAGGGCCCGATCGGCACCTCCACCGTGGCCGCACTCGCCCAGCGCAAGCCGATGAGCAATCCGCCGCCGCCGTAGAATCTCCACCGTCGTCGTTTGGCCCGGTTCAGGCTGCACGCCACGCTGCGATTTAACATGACAGTTTTAAGAATGATCTAGCGCAAGGATCGCGCCGCTTGGGTGACGCATACAGGTGAGACCGAAATCTCATCTTGCCCTGTGTGTCATGAAAGCCCAGATCCTCAAAGAACTCGGACAGGCAGACATACTGCTGCCGTCCCTGGTAGCCGCCGGTCTGTCCGCCAACGATCGCATCAAGGTTCGCCTGAGCGCGCTGCAGGCCGCCGCCGCACATGCGCGGGAACCCGGGCGTCCGGTCAATGAGCTTGCAGTTGAGAGCCATGCCGCCGGCATCGCGCCGGCGGCGATCGCATCCTTGATCAACAGCGCGGATCTGATCGGCGAAAGCCGGCTGACTGCCCCCAATCTCGCAAAGCTGATGAAGGAGATCCAGGGCGACATCGACACCATGATCCGCTCCGTCAGCGCCGGCGATGCAGTGGAAGCGGATAGGGCGCGCGGCCGCCTGAATGCGATTCAGGCCGCTGGACTGCTCGATGCGTCGCCTGAGATCGAGCTTAGCCGGATCACCCGTCTGACAAGTGCGGCGCAAGACGCTGGCGACACCCTGCATCGGCTGGTCATGGATCTGCACAAGGCGTTGAACAGGCTTGCCGTCGGCTGCTCGGAAGAAAATCTGGCAGGAGCACAGGTGTTCGGCCTGCAGAGCGAGGATCGCGTGCCGGTCGAAAGTTTCATGCGAGGTCTGGCAGAGACCCGCGCGCTGAAATTCGACCATCCCGGCCTTGATACGATGGCAACCAGATCGGACGGCCGGCTCCTGATTCAGAACGACATCGGAACTACCGACGCGCATGTCCTGGTGGTAGCCGTCAAACGCAATGCGGTGACCGTGACTTATACGGACGTGCATCTGGCTCGCGCAAAATTCTTCGTCTCGCTATTCGGCCACTTCGACGCCGAATGGAGCGGTCTTGATCATCATGCGTCGACGGGATTTGAAGACGGCGGCTTCTTCCTCGTGACCGGCCGATTGCAGGCCAGGACGGCCACGGATCGTAATGAATTCCTTACCGCCGTCGGCTCTGCGCTCGTGTTCCTGATCGACTGGAACAAAGCCCGCAAGCTGTTGCGAAACTGGGTCAACAAGGATGACGCGGCGAAGATTCTCGAATGGGCGGCGCGGCAGCGCGTTGGCCATCGTGGCTTTCTCGAACTCGGCGGCAATGAGTTGCTCGGCAGTGCCGTTCGCAACGCGGCACCAACGCGTATCGGCTTCGGCGAGCGATTGGACCAGGTGCTCGGCCGCACGGCAGCAATGGATTTCCTGAAGTGCGCGCTGCGCCTCTCGACCGAAGCGCTGCTCGCAGGTCATTCGGTCAGGACCGTGCGGGACGAACTCGAGGCTGAGCTGGTCAGGCGCCTGGAGCGCGTCGAGAGCGCGTTGCTTGCTGTGGTGCTGCGGCAGGTCGGGCTGGCACACGACCTCAGCATCACGATCTCTGGCTATATCGCCGGACTGCTGGCCGGCCAGGAGACCGACGGCAAGGCATTGGCGGCGCGCGCCAGCCGGATCGAGCAGAAGGCGGACCGGATCGCGCTCGAAGCGCGCAGGGAGGTCAACCGCTTCGGTGCCCGGCCGATCATCGAACAACTGGTGGACCGCGCGGAGGAGGCCGTCGACGAACTCGAGCAGGCGGCCTTTATCGCTTCCCTGACGTCGGCGAGCGTCGACAAGCAGCTGATCTCCGCACTGGGTGAACTCTGCGCGATTGCCGTCACCGCCGCCGAGGCGGCGGCCAGCGGGCTGGCTGCGGCCGCGGAAGTACCGGAGGGCCGTCGTGCCGATTCCGAAGACGCGCTTGCCGCGGTGGTGCGTCTTGTCGACGCCGAGCACGCCGCGGACTGCCAAGAACGGGCGATCACGTCGCTGGTCTTCACCGGTAACCACGACACCACGACATCGCTCTCGGTGCTCGAACTGGCGCGCGCCATCGAACGTTCGACCGATCGTCTCGCCGGCTTCGGCCATCTGCTCCGGCAGCACGTCATGACTGATCTGGCAGCCTGAAGAGGGGTCCAACATGCACATCGTATGCATTGGCGGGGGATCGACCGCTTTGCACCCTGCCGAAGAGATCGGTGCCAAAGCGGCGAATCTCGCCCGGATGGCCGCGCTTGGTCTTGCGGTGCCGCCGGCGTTCGTATTGCCGGTCGGGCTGTGCGCCGACATCATCGGCGGGCGGACGGCTGCGGAGCGCCATTTGCTGGACGGATTGAAGGAAGGCATCGGGTTCCTCGAGCGCTCCACCGGCAGGCGCTTCGGCGATCACAGACGTCCGCTGCTGGTTTCGGTGCGGTCGGGCGCAGCCCGCTCGATGCCCGGCATGCTGGACACCGTCCTCAATGTCGGCTGCACGACGCGCGCCGTGCGCGGCTTGATCCGATCGACGGGACGCTCACGGCTCGCATGGGATTGCCGGCGCCGATTTCTGGAGAGTTACGGCGAGGCCGTGCTCGGCCTCGACCCTGCGCCCTTCGCGGCGCGGATCGCCGCGCTGACCGCCGAGGAAGGCGTCGCCAATGACCGCGAGCTCGACAGCGAAGCGATCGAGCGTCTTGCCGGTGAGGAACTGGCGCTGATCGAGGGCGGAGACGATCGCTGGCTCGAGGACGCAGACGAGCAGCTCGAGCGGGCGGCGCGGGCGGTCTATCGATCCTGGATGAGCGAGCGGGCGCAGACCTATCGCCGGCTGCAAAAACTCGAGCATCTGGCGGGAACGGCCGTGACCGTGCAGGCCATGGTATTCGGCAATGGCGGGCTTTCGTCGGGAGCGGGCGTCGCGTTCTCCCGCGACCCTTCGACCGGATCGACGCAGCCCGTCATCGATCTGGTACTCGACGCGCAGGGCGAGGACGTCGTGTCGGGCCGGCGCACGCCGGATAGCGGGGAGATGATCGCCCGCGCATTGCCGATGCTCATCGCCGATCTCGGCAACGTCCTGACGCGCCTCGAGCATGAGTTCGGCGACGTCCAGGACGTCGAGTTCACCGTCGAGGACGGAAAGTTATGGATCCTGCAGACGCGTCCGGCAAAGCGCACGCCACGCGCCGCGCTCAGGATCGCGATCGACCTCGTCCATGACCGGCTCATCACTCCGAAACAGGCACTCGACCGCCTGAGCGATCTCGATCTTGCGTCGCTGGAGGAAGTTTCCCTGGTCTCGGCCGACGATCCGATTGTCGCAGGGATCGGTGCGTCCGGCGGCATTGCCGTCGGGCGTGCCGTCTTCGACTCCGACGCTGCGCAGCGGCTTGCAGCAGCCGGCGATCCCGTCATTCTGATGCGTCCCGATACCTGCACTGCAGACGTTGCCGGTTTTGCCGTGGCCTGCGGCATCGTAAGCAGGGTTGGCGCGCGGACCGCTCATGCCGCGCTGGTGGCGCGTCAGATGGGAAAACCGTGTGTGGTGGGCTGCGGCAGCATGACGATCGAGGCCGCCGGCGAGCGCGCCGCACTCGGCAAGGCGGTGATTTCGGCAGGCGACTGGGTCACGATCGACGGAGACAGCGGTGGCATCTTTCTCGGGCGGCGGGAAACCCGGACAGTCCGGCCCGAAGCGGAGCTTGCCGAAGTCGCGAAATGGCGATCGGAAGTGCGCGGGGGCGCGGTTCGTCGCCGCCGGCCGCGCAAATCGGCCGCGGCCTGATCCACGCCGCATTGCAGTCGCCAGTAGCGACGATCAGGTCTCCAGGTGCCGCTTCATCTCCGGCCGCGCCCGCAGCGCAGCGCCCTGCTTGCCGACGATCTTGGCGATCCGCTCCGGCGCGAAGTTGAGGTCGACGAAGGCCGGCGCGGTGTTGGCGACCTCGTGATATTCCGTGATCTTGCCGTCGCGCAGCCGCATGATCGCGACGCCCTCGAACATCGCCCGCGCCCCCTTGGCTTCCGGCAGGGTCGAGCGGTAGCTGAACGTGTAGCGCGCGTAGAGCGTCGTGCCGTCGCTGACGGGATCGTGCATCACCCAGCGGAAATCGGTCGCAGTCCGGTAGAACCAGTCGTCGATCATCTCGGCGATCCTGGCGTGCCCCTCGAACGCGCCATAGAACACGTCGTGGTAGACGCCGTCCTCGGTGAAGAGGCTTGCGAAGGCCTTGCCGTCGCGCTGTTCGACCGCGTCGCAGAACGCGCGCAGCATCGTTGTCGTGTTCATGGCGCCTTTCCCAACCACTTCTGTCATGCCCGCGCATGCGGGGCATCCAGCATTCCAGAGCTCCCGCCTTGAATCGAGAGGCCGCGGCGTATCCGCTTTCGCGGATGATGACATCGAACAAGATGGGCGACGTTAGCCGATCTCCGCCACCGCGGCGATGATGCGCGCGATGTCCTGTGGCCGCGACAGCCGATGATCGCCGTCCTGGATCATGGTCAGCACCACATCCTCGGCCGGCAGGCGGTGCACCAGCGCGAAGGCATGCTTCCACGGCACGTCGGGATCCTGCGCGCCCTGCAGGATGCGCACCGGACAGCCGACATCGATCTTGCTTCCGAGCAGCAAATGGTTGCGGCCCTCCTCGATCAGATTACGGGTGATCGGATAGGGCGAGCCGTCGCCATATTCGGATGGCCTGAGCCAGACGCCCTTGGTCTCGATCTCGGCACGGATCTCCGGCGAAAAACCCTTCCACATCAATTCCTCGGTGAAGTCGGGCGCCGGTGCGATCAGCACGAGGCCGGCGAGCTGTGCCTTCGCCTTGCCGCGCTTTGCGATCTCGCGCGCCAGCAGCAACGCCATCCAGCCGCCCATCGAGGACCCGATCACGACCTGCGGCCCGCTGCAGAACTGCGAGAAGACCGCGACGCTCTCCTCTAGCCAGCAGCCGATGGTGCCGTCGGCGAATTCGCCGCCGGATTCGCCATGGCCGGAATAGTCGAACCTGACGCAACTGCGGCCGTGCTCGGCGGCCCATGTGTCGAGCGCGATCGCCTTGGTGCCGGTCATGTCGGACTTGAAGCCGCCGAGCCAGAACAGTCCCGGCGCGCTACTTGCGCTGCCCGGCGCGCCACTGGCGCTGCCGGGATTGCTCCCCGCCCGGGCGCGCACCGCGATCCGGCGTGCGCCATGGCCCTCGCCGACCTCGATGAAGGCAGGTTCCTGCTCGGATGCGGTGGTTTGGCTCATGGTTCGGTCACTCGCGTGTCAGAGATCTGGTTTTCAATCGTGGCGCGGCAGCGGTCAACGGCAGCAGGCCCGCCTTGCAGAGCAGGCGCGCCCGCTATATGTGCCGAGCGTGGCCAAAATGCCTCGCAATTGACGGTTTTGCCGCTTAAAAGAGCGAGTTCGCTTGCCCGTCGCAGCGTCTTGCTTCAAAATATCCGCCTTCCCTTTCACAACTTTGGAGAGTTACCCATTCGCCGTCCCAATAGAGCCCCGCCCACAGTCGCAAAAGACGGGCCGCGCACCAATGATGAGATTCGCAACGCGCAGATCCAGCTGATCGATCAGGATGGTGTCAACCAAGGCACCGTCGAAACCATGGTGGCCATCAAGATGGCCATGGAAGCCGGCATGGACCTCGTCGAGATTTCGCCGAATGTCAGTCCTCCGGTCTGCAAGATCATGGACTACGGCAAGTACAAATATTCCGCGCAGAAGAAGGCCGCCGAGGCTCGCAAGAAGCAGAAGGTCGTCGAGATCAAGGAGATCAAGCTCCGCCCGATGATCGACGATCACGACTATGACGTGAAGATGCGCGCCATGCAGCGCTTCTTCGAGGAAGGCGACAAGGTCAAGATCACATTGCGCTACCGCGGTCGTGAGATGGCGCACCAGGAGATCGGCACCAAGCTCTTGGACAAGGTGAAGGCCGACGTTGCCGAGTTCGCCAAGGTCGAGCAGGACGCGAAGTTTGAGGGCCGCCAGGTCGTGATGGTGCTGGCGCCGCGCTAATTCGAGTTTGTCGCTTTGTTGAAATGAAGTGGCCCGCCGGATCGCCCGGCGGGCTGTTTCCATTTTGGCAGCCCGGATGGAGCGCAGCGCAATCCGGGACGGCAGCGTCCGCGGCGCGACCTGCCCCGGATTGCGCTTCGCTCCATCCGGGCTACCGGTTCCGCCAAAATCTCGAAAACAACCCCATGCAAAGGAGCCGACGACTGCTGCGGAGCGGACCGATCTGCCGCCGGTTCCGCGCTTCAAACGTTGCAAAAGCGCCGATCCTCTGTCATAAGCCGGGCCTTCGCCGCCCGGCTGATCAAGGGCTGCCGTGGCGACGTCCAGTGCAGGTTCTTTCAATTCGGAAAAAACCTTAGCACTTTCAACGCTCTAACGAGCATTTTAGCCGGCCGAACGCCTCTTTGGGCGATATTCGTGTTGGGCGACAGGAGAGCTAAATGCCCAAGTTGAAGACCAAGTCGGGCGCTAAAAAGCGCTTCAAGGTGACTGCCACTGGCAAAGTCATGCACGCCCAGCGCGGCAAGCGCCACGGCATGATCAAGCGGACGAAGAAGCAGATCCGTCAGCTCCGCGGCACCCGCGTGCTGTTCAAGACCGACGGCGACAACGTCAAGAAGTACTTCTTGCCGAACGCCTGATCGCGCTCATCCGCTTGAACCCGGCCGCGCCTCGCGCGGCGCCCCGTCACTTCTTCTAGATCTCAAGGATTTCCGTCATGTCTCGCGTCAAACGCGGTGTGACCGCTCACGCCAAGCACAAGAAAGTCTACAAGGCCGCCAAGGGCTATTACGGCCGCCGCAAGAACACCATCCGCGTCGCCAAGCAGGCCGTCGAAAAGGCCGGCCAGTACGCCTTCCGCGACCGCAAGCGCAAGAAGCGCACCTTCCGCGCGCTCTGGATCCAGCGCATCAACGCCGCAGTCCGTCCGTTCGGCATGACCTACAGCGTGTTCATCAACGGCCTGTCCAAGTCGGGCGTTGTGGTGGACCGCAAGGTGCTGTCGGATCTCGCGATCCACGAGCCGGTTGCGTTCCAGGCGATCGCCGAGAAGGCCAAGGCCGCGCTGGCCGCCTGATCCTGGCGGGCGATCCTAGCGCGCGCTGGCGCCCGCTTTCAGCGCCTTCTGCGAATAGCGCTGGGCGACCTGCGCCCGGCAGAACGCCGTAAACGAGATGTACATGGTGCCGGATTCATTCCGGTACTTGCGGTCGCAGACCTGCATCTCGTGCCGGTACGTCCGTTTCGGCCCGCCCTTGAGGCCGGACAGGAAGTCCGCCTCGCATTTCTTCTCGACCACGGCACCGAACTGGACGTCGCCGCTGGCGCCGTATTCGCACGCCTCGAAGATCTTCATCGCGCGGTTGCAGCTCGGCGCCTTCTCCAGCACCGCGATGATGTCGTCCATCTGGGTCGATTTGGCAGGACATTCCTCGGTCGCGGCATGCGCCGGGACCAGCATGAACAGGACCGCCGGCACGGCCAGGCAAGATCGCAGCAACATCGTGTGGGTCTCCTTGCACTCCCCTTGGGTAGCGCGGCCTCCGCGCGAAGTTCAATGCCGCCGGCCACGAGCCCGAATGACCGGCTTTTTGCTTGACGTTACGGCCTTCGGGCGGCGACAACCCAGCCGAATTTTGGCGCATGGTTCGGAAGCCGGCTCTTCCCGCCGGATCATGCTCAGCGCAGGAATTGACCGTGTCCGACCTCGCAACGCTCGAAACATCCATCCTCGACCAGATCGCCTCGGCCGCTGACGAGGCCGCCCTCGAGGCGGTGCGCGTCGCAGCACTCGGCAAAAAGGGCTCGATCTCGGCCTTGCTCGCCACCCTCGGCAAGATGTCGCCGGAGGAACGCAAGACAGAAGGCGCGAAGATCAACCTCGCCAAGGATGCGGTGACGCAAGCGCTCGCGGCCAGGCGCGACGTGCTGAAGGCGGCTGCGCTCGATGCCCGCCTTGCCGCCGAGACCATCGACGTCACGTTGCCGCTGCGCGATGCGCCGGCGGAGACCGGCCGCATCCATCCGCTGAGCCAGGTGTGGGACGAGCTCACCACGATCTTCGCCGACATGGGCTTTGCGGTCGCCGAAGGTCCCGACATCGAGACCGACGATTACAATTTCACCAAGCTGAACTTCCCCGAAGGCCACCCGGCGCGCGAGATGCACGACACCTTCTTCTTCAGGCCGAAGGAAGACGGCTCGCGCATGCTGCTGCGGACCCACACCTCGCCGGTGCAGGTGCGCACGATGCTGAGCCAGAAGCCGCCGATCCGCGTGATCTGCCCGGGCCGCACCTATCGCATCGACTCGGATGCGACGCACACGCCGCAATTCCACCAGGTCGAAGGCCTCGTGATCGACAAGGGCTCGCATCTCGGCCACCTGAAATGGATCCTGCACGAGTTCTGCAAGGCGTTCTTCGAGGTCGACCACATCAACATGCGGTTTCGGCCGTCGTTCTTCCCGTTCACCGAGCCGTCGCTCGAGGTCGACATCCAGTGCCGCCGCGACAAGGGCGAGATCCGCTTCGGCGAGGGCGAGGACTGGATGGAGATCCTCGGCTGCGGCATGGTGCACCCGAACGTGCTGCGCGCCTGCGGCATCGATCCTGACGTCTACCAGGGTTTTGCATGGGGCATGGGCATCGACCGCATCGCGATGCTGAAATACGGCATCGCCGATCTGCGCCAGCTGTTCGAGAACGACATCCGCTGGCTCAGCCACTACGGCTTCAAGCCGCTCGACATCCCGACCATCGCGGGGGGATTGAGTTCGTGAGGCTCGTTCTCAACCATAATCGCATCCGGTCTCTCTCCGTTCCCTCCCCCCTTGTGGGGGAGGGTCAGGGAGGGGGGTAGCCCAGGATGCCGCACGCAGTCGTCAGCGAACGTCAGCGCAACAGAGCGAAGCAGCTTCGCCAAACGATGACGCGCGCCGAAACGCTGCTGTGGCGCCACCTGAAGGCCAATCGAATGGACGGGGTCGGATTTCGTCGTCAGACGCCGATCAAGAATTACGTCGTCGACTTCGTTTGCTTCTCCGCAAATCTGATCATCGAGCTCGATGGCGACTCGCATGATTTCGAGGAGCGTCAGAAGGCGGACGAACGTCGCGATGCTTTCTTTAGCTCTGAGGGCTTCCGGGTTCTGCGCTTCACCAATGAACAAGTGACGTCGAATCTGGAAGGAGTCGTAGAAGCGATCCGCGAGGCGACCAGGGTCGGAGCAAGCGGCTCACCCCCCTCCCTGACCCTCCCCCACAAGGGGGGAGGGAACGGAAACACCGATCAAGATCAATCAGTAACCACCAACAAGAACCGAGGCATGCAGCCGTGAAGTTCACCCTCTCCTGGCTGAAGGAACATCTCGAGACCGACGAGCCGCTCGACAAGCTCGCCGACAAGCTCACCATGATCGGTCTCGAGGTCGAGAACATCGAGGACAAGGCGAAACAGCTCGCGCCATTCACCATCGCACGCGTGATCTCGGCCGAGCAGCATCCGAATGCCGACCGGCTGCGCGTGTGCATGGTCGACACGGGCGACGGCGGCGCGCCGGTGCAGGTGGTGTGCGGTGCGCCGAATGCGCGTGCGGGACTGATCAGCGTGTTCTCGCCGCCCGGCACTTACATCCCCGGCAAGGACATCACGCTCGGTGTCGGCACCATTCGCGGCGTCGAGAGCCGCGGCATGCTGTGCTCGGCGGCCGAATTGCAGATCTCGGAAGACCACGACGGCATCATGGAGCTGCCGGCGGACGCGCCGATCGGCAAGGGCTATGCCGAATGGGCCGCGCTCGGCGATCCCGTCATCGAGATCAATCTGACGCCGAACCGGCAGGACTGCACCGGCGTGCACGGCATCGCGCGCGATCTCGCCGCCGCCGACATGGGCAAGTTCAAGGATTCCGGCATCAGGCCGATCAAGGGCGAATTCCCCTGCCCGATTCAGGTCAAGGTGGAAGACGCCACGCTGTGTCCGGGCTTCGCGCTGCGGCTGGTGCGCGGGGTGAAGAACGGTCCGTCGCCGGAATGGCTGCAGAAGCGGCTGACCTCGATCGGCCTGCGCCCGATCAACGCGCTGGTCGACATCACCAACTTCATGACCTACGACCGCGCCCGTCCGCTGCACGTGTTCGACGCCAGGAAGGTGCAGGGCAACCTCACCGTACGCCGCGCGAAAGACGGCGAGACACTGCTCGCGCTCGACGGCCGCACCTACACGCTCGACAGCAAGACTTGCGTGATCGCCGACGAGCACGGCGTCGAGTCGCTCGCCGGCATCATGGGCGGCGAAGCCTCGGGCTGCGACGACAACACCACCGATGTGCTGATCGAATCGGCGCTGTGGAACGAGATCAACATCGCGCAGACCGGCCGCAAGCTCGGCATCAATTCGGATGCGCGCTACCGCTTCGAGCGCGGCGTCGATCCGGCCTTCATGGTGCCCGGGCTCGAGCTCGCCACCAGACTGGTGCTGGAGCTGTGCGGCGGCACGCCGTCCGTGAACGTCGTGGTCGGCAAGCAGTTCGGCGAAGACCGCGTGATCGACTTCCCGCTCAGCGAGGTCAAGCGGCTCGCCGGCATCGAGGTGCCGTTGGTCGAGGTCAAGATGATCCTCACCCGGCTCGGCTTCATGCTGGCCGGCAACGGGCCCGTCGTGAAGATCGCGATCCCGTCCTGGCGCACCGACGTGCAAGGCAAGGCCGACATCGTCGAGGAAATCGTGCGCATCGTCGGCGTCGACAAGGTGCCGATGACGCCGTTCGAGCGTGGCGAGGAGCCGCGCAAGCCGGTGCTGACGCCGATGCAGCAGCGCACCCGACGCGCCAAGCGCGCGCTCGGCGTTCGCGGCATGGTGGAAGCCGTGACCTGGTCGTTCATCACCAATGATGCGGCAAAACTGTTCGGCGGCGGCCAGAGCGAGCTGGTGCTCGCCAACCCGATCGCGGCCGATCTCTCCGACATGCGGCCGAGCCTGCTACCCGGCCTCGTCGCGGCGGTTCAGGCCAACATCAACCGCGGCTATCCTGACGTGGCGCTGTTCGAGGTCGGCCAGGTGTTCCGCGGCGACCGCCCGGAAGACCAGCTCATGGCCGCCTCCGGCGTGCGCCACGGCTACGCCTCGTCGAAGGGCATCGGGCGGCACTGGACCGGCTCGACATCGGCGGATGCGATGGATGCCAAGGCCGACGCCTTCGCCGTGCTGGCGGCCGCCGGCGCGCCGATGCAGGCGTTGCAGATCGTCCCTGGCGGTCCGGCGTGGCTGCATCCGGGACGATCGGGCACGATCCAGATCGGCCCGCAGAACGTGCTCGGCTATTTCGGCGAGCTGCATCCGCGTGCCGCCGAAGCGCTCGGCGCCGACGGTCCGATGCTCGTGTTCGAGGTGATCCTCGAGCGCATCCCGCAAGGCAAGCAGAGGGCGACGCGCGCCAAACCGGTGCTGGAGCTCTCCGCGTTCCAGCCGGTGTCGCGCGATTTCGCCTTCATCGTCGACCGCAGCGTCAAGGCCGGCGACATCGTCCGCGCCGCGCAGAGCGTCGACAAGAAGCTGATCACCGACGTGACGGTGTTCGACGTCTACGAAGGCAAGGGCATCGATCCCGACAAGAAGTCGATCGCGATCGCGGTGACGATCCAGCCGCGCGAGAAGACGATGACCGACCAGGAGATCGACGCGGTCGCCGCCAAGGTCGTTGCCGAGGTGACCAAGAAGACCGGCGGTACGCTGCGGGCGTGAGGCGGGCTGGGGTGCCGCATAGCTGCAGGGCCGCGGACTCAAACCCATCACCGTCACCCTGAGGTGGCCGCTTCTTCAGCGGCCCTCGAAGGGTCGATGGCCCCGTCGGTGGCCGTGCATCCTTCGAGGCTCGCTGCGCTCGCACCTTAGGATGACGGGGGTTGATAACATGGCGCTCGCGTTTGAGGCTCTCTTCGCTCACTCATGACTTCTCTCTCCCTGATCCCCTCCGACATCTCCACCAACATCGCGCTTGCGATCTGCGCGATCGCGTTCGTGTCGGGCACGGCGCGCGGCTTCTCCGGGTTCGGTTCGGCGCTGATCTTCATGCCGCTCGCGAGCAGCGTGGCGGCGCCGCGGCTGGTGGCCGCGCTGCTGCTGATCATCGATTTCGTCGCCGCGGCGCCGCTGCTGCCGAACGCCTGGACCCACGCCGACCGCAAGGCCACCGCGGTGATGGTCGCGGGCGCGCTGGTCGGCGTTCCCGTCGGCACTTATTTCCTGACCGTGCTCGAGCCAGTGACGACGCGCTGGATCATCTCCTGCTTCGTCGCGGCGCTGCTCGCGCTGCTGCTGTCCGGCTGGCGCTACCACGGCAAGGATCACCCCGCGCTCTCGATCGGCGTCGGCGGCCTGTCCGGCTTCTGCAGCGGCCTCGCACAGACCGGCGGGCCGCCGATCGTGGCCTACTGGCTGGGGCGCCCGATCTCGTCGGTGATCTCGCGCGCCAACATCGTGCTGTTCTTCGGCGCCTCGGATTTCTTTTCGCTGGCCAGCTACTGGTTCACCGGACTGATCACGATCGAATCGGTCAAGTTCTCGCTGATCGTAGGTCCGGTCTACGGCATCGGCGTCTGGTTCGGCGCCGCGCTGTTCGGCAAGGCAAGCGAGCAGATGTTTCGCGCGATCTGCTACGCGCTGATCGCAGCCGCGGTCATCGTCGGCCTGCCTGCGCTTGATGGCATTTTGCGCGGCGGTTAGGGTCGCGTTCGGAATAAAGCCAAGGGAGGAAGACCATGATCGATCGCCGCAATGCATTGAAACTGGCGCTCGGCAGCGCTGCCCTGCTCGCGGCCCCCGGCGTGCACGCTCAAGGCACAAAGCCGCGCACGCGCATCGTGTTCCTCGGCACCAAGGGCGGTCCGCGGGTCGGCATCGGCGCCTCCAATCCCGCCAATCTCGTCGTCGTCAACGACACGCCGTTCGTGATCGATTGCGGCATGGGCGTCAGCCGCCAGCTGGTCAATGCCGGCGTGCCGATCCCGTCCGTGAAATACATCTTCATCAGCCATCACCATTCCGATCACAATCTGGAATACGGCAATCTGTTCTACAACGGCTGGGCGGCCGGCCTCTCGACGCCGGTCCATTCGTTCGGCCCCAAGGGCATCGAGGCGATGACCAAGGAATATTGGGAGCTGAACAAGTTCGACGTCGAGACCCGGATCGCGGATGAAGGCCGGCCCGATCCGCGCAAGCTGCTGATCGCCAAGGACATCACCGACGACGGTGTGGTGCTGAAGACGCCTGACGTCACCGTCACCGCGTTCCGCACGCCACATCCGCCCATCGTCGACAATTTCGCCTACAAGTTCGAGACGGCGGACGGTGTGATCGTGTTCTCCAGCGACACGGCCTACAATCCGAAGCTCGCCGAATTCGCCAGGGGTGCCGACGTGCTTGTGCACGAGTGCCTGTACATTCCGGCGGTCGATCGGCTGGTGGCGAAGACCAGGAACGGCGCGACGCTGAAGAAGCACCTGCTCGACAGCCACACATCGACGGAAGATGTCGGCCGCATCGCAGCCGCCGCGGGCGTCAAGACGCTGGTGCTGAGCCACTTCGTTCCCGGCGACGACCCTGATGTTACCGACGACGACTGGACGCGGGACGTGAAGACCAATTTCAAGGGCCGGATCGTGGTGGCCAAGGATCTGATGGAACTGAAGCTGCCCGTGTGAGGCGGATGTGCGACTCCAAGATCGTGCAACAAACCGCTGTCGTCCCGGGCAAGCGAAGCGCGGCCCATAACCACAGGCCCTGATTGCTGCACGACGCGGCGCCACAGCTCACTCCTGCGGCACACCCCTGTGGGTGATCGGTCCCGGCTTTCGCCGCGACGACAGCTGTTATGCGGCAGCGTTCTGGTCGCATATCGAGCAGCGCTACTCGATCTCACCCCACCGTCAATTCATCGGCCCCGCAGAGCGCGGCGCGCGGCGCTTGTGTTTTGCGGCGGGCACTGCAGGTTCCGGCGTCGTCTCCTTCACCCCTCCGATCCGGCGCAGCGCGGCGTCGGCGGCGCGCTCGCCGCTCTCCCAGGCGCCGTCGACCGTGCCCCATAGCGTCTCATGCGTGGCCTCGCCGGCGAGATACATCGCGCCGATCGGCTCGGACAGGATCCGGCGCGAGAATTGCGCGCCGGGCGCCGCCGCCGACATCGCGCCGAGGATGAAGGGCTGCGCATTCCAGCGCGTCGCGCTGGTCTTCTTCACGGCGGCGCCGGCCTCGCTGCCATAGAGCTTGCTCAGCCACTCCACTGCGAAAGCTGTCATCGCCTTCTCGCCCTGTACAGACAGGTCGCGGCCGAACGAGCCTGCGACGTCGATGGTGCACAACGAGGAGCCCGCGATATTGCCGTAGAACAAAGCCGTCCTGGTCGAATTGCTCTGCTCGACGATGACGTCATCGCGCGACAACCCGAGCGGATTGCCGGGGATCTGCAACGCGATGCGGTCGTAGCTGCCGAGGGTCAGCTTGGCGGCCGCGTCGAGCGCGCGCTTCGGCAGCTCCGGTGCAAACTTGATATTGCCGCTCGCCAGCACGTTGCTCGACACCGTGACGATGGCCGCGCGCGCGACAATCTTGCCGGATGCCGTCTCGACCGTCACGTCGCGGTTGCTCCACAGGATGCGCTGCGCCGGTGTCGACAGCACGAGCGGCAGCCCCTCGCCGAGCTTTGCGATCAGCGCGCCGAGCCCCTGCCGGCAGGCGATCGCGGTGTTGCGATCCTGCGCTCGCACCTTGTCGACGGCCGAGAGGTCCTTCAGATCCTTGCCGCTGAAATTGGCGCCGAGCAGGAACTCCGCGGTGCCGGCCCAATCGCCGAGATCCTTCGGCATGGCAGCAGCGCAGGCGATATCGGCCTTGCGCGAGGCGTCGTCGATGGCGCGATTGGCACGCACCAGCGCCGCAAGAAACTCCTCGGTCTCGCCGGGGCGGGCGTAACGACGGCCGATGCGAATCTTCTGGCCGGCGGGCGCCGTGACGATGTCGAGGCCCGCCGAGCGCGCCAGGCGGATCATCGGATTGGTTTCGGGATTGTGCATCCAGCGCGCCCCGCGGTCGAACGGCACGTCGAAGGTCGTTGCATCGGTCTGGCAGCGCCCGCCGACCTGGCCGGACGCCTCCACCACGATCACCTTGCGGTTCGCGGCGGCGATCCGCCGCGCCGCGGCGATGCCCGCGGCCCCCGCGCCGACCACGACGATGTCGGCCTCGCGCGGCAGCGGCGCGGCGACAACCCGCCCGCCGAGCGCGGGCGCCAGCGCGAGAGCTGCAGACGCCGACAGGAAATCGCGGCGGGTCACTGGCATGACATAGCTTCTGGCATGGTTTCCGGGGACTTGCGGAGAAAGGGAACGCTTCGCGAACTGTGCCGCATCTCACCGACCGCAGCAACCATCATGGTAAATCAATCATGATTGATCCGCCGATGGCATGAACTAAATTGCAACGGCTTGCGACCATGATTAAGTCAACAGAAGCGGTCGTAGAACCGCTGGGGGGAATCCATGGGCGTAATGCTCGATACCGTCGGTAAATGGATCGCGGGGTACCTGTCGAAGGAAGTGCCCGGCTACGAGCCGTTCACGCCGAGCGATCCCGACCATCTGCGTGGCATCATCCAGGAAGGCGATGTCCTGCTGGTCGAGGGCAACAACCGGATTTCCGGCATCATCAAATACCTCACGCAATCGACCTGGTCGCACGCGGCGCTGTTCGTCGGACCGATCGACGGCGCATTCGAACCAGACGGCGAGCAGCATGTGCTGATCGAGGCCAATGTCGGCGAGGGCGTCACCTCCGCGCCGCTGTCGAAATATTTCACCTATCACACCCGCCTCTGCCGCCCGGTCGGGCTGTCCTTCGAGGACCGCACCACGGTGTGCCGCTACGCCATCAACCGGATCGGCTTCGGGTACGACACCAAGAACATCGTCGATCTCGCACGCTATCTGTTTCCGCTGCCGATCCCGCAGCGCTGGCGGCGCCGCATGATCGCGTTCGGCTCCGGCGATCCGACCAAGATCATCTGCTCGGCGCTGATCGCGCAGGCGTTCGACGCCGTGCGTTACCCGATCCTGCCCAAGATCACGCGCGCCGCCAGCCGCAAGGCGCGCCGCGAGATCCTGCACATCCGCGATTCCTCGCTCTACATGCCGCGCGACTTCGACATCTCGCCCTATTTCGAAATCGTCAAACCCACCATCGTGCACGGTTTCGACTACACGGCCCTGCACTGGGCCGACAAGCAAAAGCCGCTCCAGGAGGTAGCCGGCGAATTCAGTGTGTTTCCAGAGCGCAAGTCGCCGCCGCTTGTTCCTGAAGCGACTGACGAAGAGACGGCGCTTCCGGCTGCGGAAATGACCGCGGCAGAGATCGCGCCGGCGTGACGGACGCGGGCGTCGGGCTCGACATGTCGAGCACCGGCCGCGTCAACCATTGATCCGGAATCCGTCTTATCGTCCCGCTTCGTCGTTGAGTTCTCGCGGCCGCATCATTAGGGTGCGCGCGCTTCAAGCTTGTTTTCATTCGGTAGTTTTACGGTGCTTTCGCTCATCAATTTCTCGGCGATGGCCGCGGCGTCGGAGAAGGATCCGGCGCGCTGGCGTCGTCCATTGATCACATGGCTGGAGGGAATCGAGACCGGCTGGTCGATCCCGATTCTGCTCGTGCTCTTCGTCGCGATCTGGACTGCATATCTCGTCATCGCCTATCTCGGCGCCGGCCTGCACCCCGACGTGCTCGAGACCTGGACGCTCGGCCGGCATCTCGCATGGGGATACCCCAAGCATCCGCCGTTGATGGGCTGGATCGCGCGGGGATGGACCGCGGTTTTTCCTCTGACCGACTGGTCGCTTCAGTTGATGGCGATGGTCAACGCAGCGGTAGCGCTGTGGGCGGTCGATCTGATCGCCCGCCGCTTCGTCCGTGGCGAGAAGCGGGCGATCGTGCTGCTGCTGTTGATGCTGCTGCCGGTCTATCAATTCCATGCCCAGCGATTCAACGCGAACACGGTGCTGTTGGCGGCCTGGCCGCTGGCTACCTACTGCTTCCTGCGTGCGTTCGAGGCGCCGAGGCAGCTCGGTTGGGCGATCGCGGCAGGCGCAGCCTGCGCGCTCGCGATGCTCGGCAAGTATTATTCGATCTTCCTGGTCGCAAGCTTCGTCTTCGCTTCCGTGCTGCATCCGGATCGCCGCCGCTACCTGCTGTCGGCTTCGCCCTGGATCTCGGCGCTGGCCGGCATGCTCGTGCTTGGGGCGCATCTGCACTGGCTCGCCACGACAGGGGCGACGACGTTCGACTATGCGCTCGCGCATGCCGGCGTCGATCATGTCGCCGCACTGTGGGAAGTCACCTATTTCATCCTGGGCCTGATCGCAGCGCTCGCGATCCCGGCGGTGACCTGGGTATTCATTGCCGGCCCCCGGCTGGCGCGGCTGCCGGCCGATTTCCGCGCGATGAACGCCGGGCTCCGCCTGCTGCTGCTGGTCGCAATTGGAACCATCCTGTTTCCGGCGATCGTCTCGCTCGCGGTCGGCACCGACCTGCCCTCGCTCTGGGCGGTGCAGGGTCTCTTCCTGTTCGTGATCCTGATCGTGTGCACGACGAGCTACCCGATCGAGCGCTTCTACGCGGTCAACTTGGCTGTCATGGTGGCCGGGATCGCCATTCTCGCGGTCGTCGTCGGCGCACCGATCCACGCCCTTTATCGGAACGCTTACGGCTACGAAGAAGGCCGCGACTTCTATCACGCCGCCGCGGCAGAGCTCACCGCGCGATGGCGCGACGCGGCCGGGACGCCGCTCGCCGCCGTCAGCGGCGACGACGCGCTCGCCTTCGCTGCCGCCTTCTACAGCCCGGATCATCCGCGCTATGCCCGGCCGTTCGCCTATCAGTACACCTGGGGCCTGCCGCGCAAGACCACGCTCGATCGCGGCTGGGCCGCATTGTGCTTCGCCGACCAGACGGACTGCCTGAGCTGGATGGCGCGCACGACGTTGCGCGCAACCGACGTCTTTCGCTCCGAGTTCGATGCACAGGCGACGCTGCTGGGCAGGCCCGGTCGGACACGGCGGGTCGTGATGCTCATCGTCCCGCCTTATCGCGAGACACCGCCTGTGCAGCCCGATGTCGAGGACTTCAGCTCGATCCGCCGCACGCGCGACTGATCAGAACGTCGCCGCCAGCGTCAGGCGCACGGCGAGCGGCTCGGCGGGATGTACATGACGGTCGGCGACGCCATCGATCGGCTCGCCCGGCAGCCGCGACAGATAGTAATATTCGATCTGGTTGGTTTGCGCATTGAAGAGATTGAGGACGTCGAGCTGCAGCCGCATGCCGTTGTCGAATTTGTAGCCGGCGCGGGCGTTGACGATGAACGACGACAGCGAACGCACGCTGTCGTCCTCGATCAGCGGACGCGGGCCGAAATAGCGGGCGCGCAGGCTGCCGAACCAGCCGGTGTCGCGGCCGAAGGTGACGCCGCCGCTGGCGACCCAGGCCGGAGCGCCGGGAATAAAATTCCCGATCGGATCGAAATCGGTGAAGCGGGCGCGGGTATAGGCGAGGTCGAAATCGAGACTCATCCATGGCAGCACTTTGTACTGGTTGGTCCACTCGACGCCGACCCGCCGGCTCGGGCGGCTCGGCTCGGTGGTGCCGGCGTCGCCGACGAACAGCAGTTCGGAATCGAAATCGAGCACGAACACCGCGAGCGACGAGGTGAGACCGTCGATCGCCTTGCTGCGGATGCCGAGCTCGGCCCCCTTCGAACGCACCAGGAGCGGGACGCGTCCGAGCGGCGTCATCTTGTCGTTGGGATCGACGGTGATGGTCGCGCCGCGGATATCATTGGAATGCAGGCCGAACCCGACATTGCCGTAGAACTCGGTCCTGGACCAGGGGCCGAGCACGATGCCGGCCTTCGGGCTCGTCATCGCCGCCTGCGCGTTGCCGGAATTCTGCGGCGCGTCGCTCAGCACGTGGCCCGCGAAATAGTCCTCGCGGATGCCCACCGTAGTGCGCAGCCAGTCAGTCCAGCGCGCGGTGCTATCGGCCCACAGCGCGACGCTGCTCTCCTGCACCTGGTCGTTGCGCACGGTAGACAGGATCTCGCGCTGCGCGGTCTTGAACAGGCCGACATTGATGTCGTCGTAGCGCGTCTGCACACCGACCCGGGTCTGGGTGTCGATGCCGGCGATACGGATATCCGCGGCATGGCCGGCATCGAAGCCATAGACGGTGCGCCTGTCGGTCTGGCTGAACTGATCGCCATTGATGGGATCGTCGAGGAAGTAAGTGAAGTCGTTGTAGAGCTGCAGCGACGAGCGGATCACGTAGGCGTTGAGCCTGGTCTGCCCGTAGTCGTTGGACTGCGCCCAATTGCCGGACAGGCTAAAGCGGCTGGAGGTGCCGCCATCGGTCGGATCGAGCGAGCCGTAACGGCCGATCAGACCCCGATCGATCGCGCGCTGCGCCACCTGGTCGGTCGAATTCCAGCCGTTGGAATAGGCCATCGCGGTCAACGAGAAGCCGTCGGTCGCAGTGCCCTGGCTGTAGCGCAGGACGCCATTTAGCTTGCGGATGTCGTCGGGCACGTCCCACGGGCCATTGTACTTGGTGGCCTCGAAGGCTGCGAGCAGCGTCCCGTCACCGATCTTGGTCGAGCCCGCCGCCATCGCGCGCTGGTAGCCGAAGCTGCCGGCGGCCAGCTCCACGATATTCTTGGAAAGCCGATCGAGGTAGTTGATGTCGACCGCGCCCGCGGACGCGAAGTCGCCCTTGTCGGCGTAGTAGGGACCCTTGCGGACATCCATTGACCGGATCAACTCCGGGATCAGAAAATTGATGTCGGCATAGCCCTGGCCATGACCATGGGTCGGCATGTTGACCGGCATGCCGTCGACGGTGATGGCGAGATCGGTGCCGTGGTCGAGATTGAAGCCGCGCAGAAAATACTGATTGGCTTTGCCTTCGCCGGAATGCTGGGTGACGATCAATCCCGGCACCGCCTCGAGGACCTCGCCGACGCGCGAAACCGGCCGTGCATTCACCTCCTCGCCGCTGATCTGCCGCTCGCTCGCCGCGGTCGGTTGCAGGCTGGAGGCAGACACGGTCGCAGAGTGGCCGCTGACGCCGGTCGCCGGCACAGCTTGGCTCGCTTGCGGTGCCGTGGGCGTGCGGCGACCAGCGGCGACGTGATGTCGACGCTGCGATGGCCCGGCGCGCTTGGGCGGAGCCTGATCGGGCGAGGTCACGGTCACCGGCGGCAATTGCCCGGGCGCGGTGGGAAGCATCTGCGCTTCGGCGATCGGCGCGAATGCTGCAATGGATGCGGCGGCGGGAAATATCCGCCATGCAGTACGACGCAATGCGCATGCCCCCGCATGATACCTGCTACAGTCACGCGACGACCGCACCAGCCCAAACCAATCCCGGCGAAACGACGCTAGCAAGCTCGGTATGATGATTCAAGATCAATGTCATACTGACGACCAAGACGGATAGTCCATGCAACGCATCACCATTACCATCGAAGATGATCTGCTCGCGGAGATCGACGCCGCCGCCGAAGCGCGCGGCTATCAGAACCGCTCCGAGATCATCCGCGATCTCGCGCGCGCCGGCCTGCAACAGAGCGCGGAGCACGCGCCGTCAGGGCAATGCGTCGCGGCACTGGTCTATGTCTACGATCACGCCGCGCGCGACCTGTCGAAGCGGCTGGTGCAGAATTTCCATGGCCATCACGATCTGTCGTTGGCCACGCTGCATGTGCATCTCGACGACGACAGCTGCATGGAGGTGACGGCGCCGAAGGGCGCCAGCAGCGAGGTCCGCCACCTCGCCGACCACGTCATCGCCGAGCGCGGGGTGCGCTACGGCCGCGTCGTGATGATCCCGACAGCGGCGGACAAGAAGCCGCGCAAGCGGGGGCACCGGCACGATTGAGCTTGCGTGCCTCCATCCGGGCTACGCGGGCGTCACGCCGCCTTCGCTTTGGTGCCGCGCGGCAGGCCGGCGCGGGCGAGGCCGCCATAGAGCTGCTCGTTCGGCATCTCGGCCTTCAGGATCGCGCGCACCTCGACCAGCCGGTCGAGATCGATGCCGGTCGGAAATCCCTTGCTCTCGCAGAGGAAGACGAGGTCCTCGAACACGACATTGCCGGTGGCGCCCGGCGCGAACGGGCAGCCGCCGAGACCGCCGAGCGAGCCGTCGAGCACGCGGGCGCCCTCGTCGAGCGCGGCCGAGGCATTGGCGATGCCCATGCCGCGGGTGTCGTGCAGATGGACGCAGACCGGCCTCGAGCCTGCGATCCTCACCGCGCCGCGCGTCAGCTCGCCGACCTGCTTCGGCCCGGCATAGCCGACGGTGTCGGCGATCGCGACCATGTCGACGCCGACCTCGTAGAGCTTCTCGGTGAGGCGCAGCACTTCCTTCGGATCGACCGCGCCCACGATTGAGCAGCCCAGCCCCATCGAGATCGCGGCATTGACCAGCGGCTTGTGCGCGCTGGCGTCGCGCAGCTCGCAGAGACGCTTGATGTTCGCGATTGCCGACTCGCGCGAGCGGTTCGCATTGGCCTGGCTGTGCTCCTCGGTCGCCGACACCACCGAAGCGATCTCGGCGACCCCGGAGGCCAGCGCCTCGTTGACGCCGCGCTCGTTCAGCGCCAGCGCGATGCCATGCGCCCCGGGCAGCGATGCGATGGTGGCAACCACATCGCGGACATCGACGAACTGCGGAAATGTCTTGGCCGGCAGGAACGAGCCGACCTCGAAGTGCCGGACGCCGGCGGCATATTCGTCGCGCACCCAGCGCTGCTTCGCCGCGGTGGAGGGGAATGTCTTCACGAGCTGCAGGCCGTCGCGCAGACCGACCTCGCGCAGGCTTACCTTGTCGTTGGGATAGATATCGTGGACGCGGGTCATGTCAGCCTCACGCAGCGTTTCCGGTTGATGAAATTGTCTGTTGCGCGAGTTCAGCGCGCACATCATCGGTATCGGCGCCAAGCACCGGCACTGTCAGGCCTTCGCCGATGTTGCTGCCGTTCCACTCGACCGGCAGCGCAGGGACGCGGAACGGCTTGCCGTCAGCGTTGACATTGTTGACGAGTCCACCCGGACGCAACACATGCGGGTCCTGCAAAAGGTCCTCGGGCCGGTTGATCGGCGAGAAACAGATGTTGAGCGCGTCGAGCCGCGCCGAGAGGTCGGCGACGTTCCAGCCCTCGATCACCTCGGCGACGCGCGGAATGATGCGGTCGCGCGCCATGATGCGGTCCGTGGTCGAGCTCAACGACGGATCGTCCGCGAACTCCTGCAAACCGAACTCGCGGCAAAAACTCTGCCAATGGCCTTCGGTGACGACCCCGATGAAGATGCGATCGCCGCCGGCGGTATCGAAGATGTCGTAGATCGGCCAGGCATGCTCGCGCTCCGGCATCGAGCGCGGCTTGCGCCCGGTCATCTCGTATTCGACCATGTGCTGGGCAACCAGGAACAGGCAGTTCTCGAACAGGCCGATGCGGATGTCGGCGCCATCAGTGTTGCCGCCGCGCTTCTGGTAGAGCGCGGCGAGGATCGAGATCACGCCGAACATGCCGCCCATGATGTCGTTGGCGGAAGAGCCGACGCGCTGCGGCTTGTCGCGCGTGCCGGTCATCGCCGCGAGCCCGGACATCATCTGCACGACCTCGTCGAGCGCCGGACGGTGATCGTAGGGCCCGGAGAGAAAGCCCTTGTGGCCGGCGATGATCAGATGCGGATATTTCGCGCGCAGCTCCTCAGGCCCGAGCCCCTGCTTGTCGAGCTGTCCGTCGCGGAAATTCTCCAGGAACACGTCGGCGCTCGCGAGCAGCCGGTGCATCGTGTCGCGGTCCTCGGGCTTGGCGAGGTCGAGCACGACGCTGCGCTTGCCGCGATTGAACAGCGGGAAGAACGAGACGCCCATACCGCCGAGCGAGCGGGTCTTGTCGCCGGCCGGAGGTTCGACCTTGATCACCTCGGCGCCGAGTTGCGCCAGGATCATACCGCAGGTCGGCCCCATCACCATGTGGGTCATCTCGATGACCCTCACGCCCTCCAGCGGCAGTCCGCTCCCGGTCATCGGTTTCTCCGTGCTCGTTGCGCTCGTTTGAGTGATCGGCGCAGGTTAGGCTTTCGCACGCTATCTGAAAAATATAATCTGTCGAATAGTGTATTCGTCGTTTTAGAACGCTCATCCCGTATGGATTCACGCCAGCTCCGCTATTTCATCGCAGTTTACGAGCAGCGCAACCTGTCGCGGGCGGCGGATCAGGCCAATGTCGCGCAATCTGCGCTCAGCCACCACATCGCCAATCTGGAGGCGGAATTCGCCACACCGCTGTTCGAGCGCAAGCCGCGCGGCATGGAACCGACCGCGGCAGGTGAGCGGCTGTACGAGCATGCCCGCATCATCCTGCGGGCGATGGCGGCGGCCGAGCGCGAAATCAAGGAAGGCGGCAGCGCGATTGCCGGCGAGATCTCGATCGGCATGGCCAATTCCGGCATGAAGGCGATCGGCGTGCCGCTGATGCGCACCGTGCTGGCGAAGTATCCCAACCTGAAGCTGTCGCTGACCGAAAGTCTCTCCGGCGCGACACTGCTGCATCTGATGAGTTCCGAGGTCGACCTGGCACTGGTCTACAATCCGCCGTCGGAAAAGGATCTGATCGCCGAGCCGGTGCTGGAGGAGCAGATGTTCTGCGTCGGCACGGAGAAGCTGATCGGCAAGAAGGGACCGATCACGTTCGACGAGGTGGCACAGCTGCCGCTGATCCTGCTGCGGCACGGGCTGTCGGCCCGCGCCCTATTGGATGACCCCGTGCCGCTGAAGCGGCTGGAGGCCAATGCTATCCTGCACCTCAATTCGACCAGCGGCATGATCGGCGCGCTGACCGCAGGTCTCGGCTGCACGATCGCCACGACGCACTTCGTCAGCGAGCCCTTGAAAGCGCGATTGCTGGTCGCACGCGAGGTGATCGAGCCGAAGCTGAGCCGGACGCTCTATCTCTGCCGCCTGCGCAACCGGCCGATGACCTACGTCATGGAGGAGATGTGCCGGCTGATCCGCTCCCTGATCGCCGAACAGGTCGGACGCGGCGCCTGGGAGGCAACGCTCCTGATCTAAATGTGCCTCCAAGCGCATCAGAAGCAACGCTATCGAAAATATCGAACGGTTCCTTCGATATGTTCGTCTGGATTTCTGGCACCCGGCCGCCAAACATGCCGGAGCGGCACGCCTTCGCAAGAAGGGCGGCCGCCGGACCATTCGGGGAGGATCATCATGAGCGCCGTCGAACTCGGCTCGGTTGCCGATCTTGCCAACACGACTTGCGGACCTGACGAGATCTCGCGCCGGCTCGAGGCGCTGCCGACTTCCGGCTATGTCTGGCGGCTCGTGATCCTGCTCTCGCTCGGCGGCTGCTTCGAAATCTACGATCTGTTCTTCACCGGCTACATCGCGCCGGGCCTCGCCCGCAGCGGGCTGATGACCACGACGACCCAGGCGTTCTTCGGCTTCTCCGGGATCGGCGCCTTCGTCGCGGCGACCTTCGCCGGCCTGTTCATCGGCACCTTCTGCCTCGGCTTTCTCGCCGATCGCTACGGGCGCAAGACCGTGTTCACTTATTCGCTGCTGTTCTACAGCGCGGCGTCGGTGATTATGGCGTGCCAGACGACGCCGGGCGGCCTCTTGCTGTGGCGCTTCATCGCCGGGATCGGGATCGGCATCGAGGTCATCACCATCGACGCCTACATCACCGAGCTGGTGCCGAGCTGGATGCGCGGCCGGGCCTTTGCGATCAACCAGGCGGTGATGCTGTCGGCGGTGCCTGTTGTCGCCGCGCTGTCGTGGTGGCTGGTGCCGCTGTCGCCTTACGGCGTCGATGGCTGGCGCTGGGTGGTGCTGATCGGCGCCGCCGCCAGCATGATCATCTGGGTGCTGCGGCTCTACGTGCCGGAAAGCCCGCTCTGGCTGGCTCGGCATGGCCGCCTTGCCAAGGCCGAAAAGATCATGCGGACGCTCGAGGCTGCATCGCCTGCCGCCGCGCCGCGCCCTGTCCGCACCGCAGCGACCACGCCGGCGCGTGCGCCAATCGAGACCGGCTATGCCGATCTGTTCCGGCCGCCCTATGCCTCGCTCGTCCTGCTGTTCATGATCTTCAATCTGTGCCAGGCGTTCGGCGTCTACGGCTTCTCCAACTGGGTTCCGGCGCTGCTGGTCGAGAAGGGCATCAACGTCACCAAGAGCCTGCAATATTCCTTCATCATCGCCTTCGCCTATCCGCTCGCGCCGCTGCTGGCCGCAACCTTCGCCGACCGCTTCGAGCGCAAATGGATCATCTGCGGCGCCGCCGCCGCGATCTCGGTGTTCGGCCTCGCCTTCGCGCAGCTCACCGAGCCGGTGCTCCTGATCGCCAGCGGCGTGCTGGTGACCGGCGCCAACATGACGCTGTCCTATGCCTATCACGCCTACCAGACCGAGGTGTTCCCGACCGCGATCCGGGCGCGCGCCGCAGGGCTCGTCTATTCGATGAGCCGGCTCAGCGCGACCTTCTCCGGCTTCATCGTGGCGTTCATGTTGAAGGAGGCCGGCGCCATTGGGGTGTTCGGCCTGATCACCGCAGCGATGGTCATCGTGATCATTACGATCGGTGTCTGGGGACCCAACGTCCGCGGCAAGCCGCTCGACGCCTAGCGCATTAACACTCTCATCGCGACACACGCGGCACTTGCCGAAGCCATAACGGGTGGCTACCTCTCGCTCGTCAATTTGCAGAGGTAACCCGGTCATGTTCGACGCCGCCGTCAAGGCGCTTTCGCAAATCCTGTCGCCGCCGATGCGCACGATCCTGTGGCGCTCGATCGGCCTTGCGCTGGTGCTGATCACCGTGCTGGCAATCGGATTGCAGCGGCTGCTGAGCTGGTTTGCCGAAACCGGCGAGGTCTGGGCCGAAGGCATGCTCGGCCCCGGCTTCCATTCCACGCTGCACGTGCTGTCCTGGATCATCTCGATCTCTGCCGGCCTCGGCGTCGTGCTCGGCGGCATCTTCCTGATGCCGGCGATCACCTCGCTGGTGGCGAGCCTGTTCGTCGACGACGTCGCCGACCATGTCGAGCGCGAGCACTATCCGGCCGACCATCCCGGCGTCGCACTGCCGGTCACGCTCGCGACGATCGAAGGCGTCAAGACGGCACTGCTGACGGTCCTGGTCTACCTAGTCGCGCTGCCGTTCGTGCTGTTCGCGGGCGCGGGCTTCATCATCTTCTTCATCGCGACCGCCTGGCTGCTCGGGCGCGAATATTTCGAGCTCGCCGCGATGCGCTTCCGCTCGCCTGATGACGCCAAGGCGATGCGCAAGGAGAATGCCGCGACCGTGTTCACCGCCGGCCTGTTCATCGCCGCCTTCGTCTCGATCCCGATCATCAATCTGGCGACGCCGCTGTTCGGGATGGCCTTCATGGTGCACATGTACAAGCGGCTGTCGGGCCCGCGGCGCGAGCTGATCGAGCCGGCGCGGCGCAGCAACGTGTCCTCGATCTAGACGGCATTCCGCGGCACCTGCACCGATGCAGGCGTCCGATCGCGCGCCAATGGTACCAGCAGAAGCCCGACGATCGCCACGCAGGCGAGCAGCGCCCATGCCTCGTTGACGCTGAGCGCGAGCGATGCCCGCTCGACCAGCGGTCGAACAAACGCCACCGCCGCCTCGTCCGGCGCACCTGGCGGACGGTTGATCAGCAACATCGGATCGAGGCCGATCGCCTGTGCCGCGTTGAGATCGCCTGCCAGCAGGCGTGCACGAAAATCCTCACCGTAAATTGGGCTTCGCCCGTAGAGGATGGTGTCGATCAAGGCGATCCCGATCGCGCCACCCAGATTGCGCATCAGGTTGAACAGTCCGCTGGCATCGGCAACCTCCGCATCCGGCAAGGCACCCAATGCAATGCGAGTCGGCGGCAGCAGGCAGAACATGATCGCGACGCCGCGCACGATTTGCGGCCAGAGCATTTCTCCGAAATCCGCCGTGCGGGGCTGAAAGGCGCTCAAGCCGAGACCCAGCGCGAACAGGGCGAAGCCCGCGCTCGTCAACGCAAGCGCGCCGATACGGCTTTCGAGGATGGCCGCCAGCGGCGCGGCGACGAGCTGTGCGACTCCCGTGACCAGCATGACGGTGCCGATCTCGAAGGCATCATGGCGGCGGACGAAGCCGAGGAACACCGGCATCAGATAGGTCGATCCATAGAGGCCGATGCCGAGGCAGAAGCTCAGCGCGCAGCCGATCGCGAACGAACGCCGCCTGAAGAGCGTCAATCGCGCAATCGGATGTGCCGCGCGGAGCGTGCGCCGGATCAGCAGCGCCATCCCGGCCATGCTTCCGGCCAGCAGGCTGAGGCAAAACATCGAGCCCCAGCCGCGCTGCGGCGCTTCCTTCAAGCCGATCATCAGGCTTGCGAGCGCCGCTGCGAGCAGGACCAGCGACCACGTGTCCAGTCTGGCGAATGCGCGGGGATTCGCGCTCTGCTTCGGAAGCAGCAGCGGCGTGACGATCGCCGCAATCGTTCCCGGAATCAGGTTGATCAGGAACAGCCACGGCCAAGACCAGGTCTGCGTGATCCAGCCGCCGACAACAGGTCCGACGGTCGGTGCGAGCACCGCGACGACACCGCCGATCGTGGTCGCCACCGCATGGAGCCGCGCCGGGAACAGCATGAACACGGCGGAGAACACCGCGGGGATCAGGACGCCGCCGGAAAGTCCCTGCAGCACACGAAAGGCCAGCAGCACGGCAAAGCCGCCGCTGACGGCGCAGCCGACCGAGGCGATCGTGAACACGCTCACGGCGAACGCGAACAGCCATCGCAATGACAGCGCATGGGTGAACAATCCGGTCAGCGGGATCGCGATCACCTCCGCGATCAGATAGGCGGTCTGGATCCAGCTCATCGCGGACGGCGAGATCGCCAGCGCACGCTGGATCGTCGGCAGCGCGGTCGCGACGACCTGGATGTCGAGGATCGCCATGAACATGCCGATGCACATCAGCAGGAAGCCCGCCCAGGTCGCCGCCGACGGGCTGTCGGTTGGGTGATCCGCCCGGTCGCTCATGGCGTGCTGACGCGCGGCCAGTCCGCAACCGAGAGCGCGCGGCTCTCGGCGCGAATCCGGATCGTAAGCACCGCGAGATTCAGCAAGGTGAAAATCAGCGCTAACTCCCGCAGATGCAGTGCGAGCGGAAGCAGCGCGATCTCGCCGACGACGACGGCATAGTTCGGGTGCGGGAAATATCGGTACGGCCCGGATGCGACCAGCGGCGTGCCCGGCAACACGATGATCCGCGTGGTCCAGCGCGGCCCGAGCGCAGCGAGCACCCACAGCCGCAAGGCCTGCAACGCCAGAAAGGCCGCGAGTATGGCCAGGTTGACATCCTGGTTGCGGCCCCAGATCCAAAGCGCGGCGAGCCAGCCGGCGTGAACCAGCACGATGAGCGGATAGTGAGCGGCACCGACCTCGATCACGCCTTGCGCCAGCAGCCGCGCCGTATTGCGACGTGACAGAACGAGCTCGCCGAGACGCTGCAAGGTGACCGACGCAAGAATGAGCGAAGCCAGGCTCATGCCGCGTGCCTGAGCGCAACGCAGCTGAGCGTGAAGCCGGGCCCGAGCGCGGTGAGCAGCGAGCGCGGCGGCAAGCCGTTGGCGCGGGCGCGTTCGAGAACGAAGAGAACGGTCGGGGCCGACATGTTGCCGCACGCCGCGATGACGTCGCGTTCGTGACCAAGCGTGCCCTGGTCGAGCGTGAGCGCGCGCTCCAGCGCGGCGATGACCTTGGCGCCGCCGGGATGACAGAGGAAGCGATCGATATCATCGGCCGTCAGCTCCATCCGCGCCAGGATCTCGGCAACGGCCGGCCCGACATGGTCGCGAACGAAATCCGGAATGGTGCGCTGAAAGACGACACCGAATCCTTCCGGATCGACCGTCCAGCCCATGATGCCGAGCGTATCCGGCCACAGCTTTTCGCCGGCCGCCTCGATCCGGGTCGCACCGCCGTCGCCGGCGCGCAGCACGATCGCAGCGGCGCCATCGCCGAACAGGCTGGCCGCGACGATATTCGCCTTGGTGAGCTCATCATGGCGAACCGCGAGGGTGCAGAGCTCGAGCGCAACCAGCAGCACGTTCGCACCAGGCTGTGCCTGCGCCAGCCGCGCCGCGATCGACAGGCCCGACACGCCGCCCGCGCAGCCGAGGCCGAACACCGGCACGCGCGATACATCGGTCCGCAAGCCGAGCTGGCTGGCGACGCGCGCCTCCAGCGTTGGCGTGGCAATGCCCGTCGAGCACACTGTGACCACGACATCGATGTCGCTGCCGCTCAGGTCGGCGCGCGCAATCGCCTTGCGGGCGGCTTCGACGAACAGCGCCTCCGCGCCTTCCAGGAACGCCTGCGTGCGCTCGGGCCAACCGCGGCGCTCAAGATACCATTCGATCGGCTTCACGCCGTAGCGATGCTGGATGCCGGTGTTGGCGAACAGGCTGGAGAGCGTGGCGAATTCGGGATAGCGGTCGGCAAGAAGGTTGCGCGCCGCCTGCAGGATTTGTCCCTGATGGAATAGATGCGGTGGAACCGTCGTCGCCATGGAAACAAGCGCGGCCGTCTGCTTGGTCTCGATCATCGTGGCTCCCGTTCCCCCGCTTATGGAACCACGCGACCTGCAAAATATTTCAGACGCCCGCGAGATAGCCGGAGCGCTGCATTCACTATAAATTGACGCCGCCGGCGAAATGCACGCCGCGCGGTTTCGGAGATCAGGGCGCGGCGGCGTCCGGCTTGCGCAGCACGGTCTTCGCGAAACCGAACGGCACCGGCGACAGCGGGCCCTGCGGCGCGCGCGTGATCAGGGCGACCAGGAACAGCGCCAGGATCGCGAGCCAGAAGCACAGCCAGAAGCCGTCGATGTAGGCGAGCGTGTTGGCCTCGCGCTGCACCAGCGCCGCGAGCGTTCCGACGGCGCGCCCTGCGGCTGCGCCGATGCCGTGGGCGGAAAATTCACCGGCCAACTGCTTCAGCAGGTTCACGACGTCGACATCGCCGTTCTGGACATGCTGGCCGAGATAGTTCGAATGGATCTGCTCGCGGACACGCAGCCAGGTGCCCATCAGGGCGATGCCGATCTCGGCGCCGCCGAGCCGCATGATCTGGATATAGGCCGCGAATGCCGTCGCCCGTGACGGGTCGGAGTTCGACAGCGCCATGATGATGATCGGCAGCAGCGTCAGCGCCTGCCCGACCGACGTGAGCAGCACGATGCCGATAAAATCCTCGCGCGCCCAGACATGGCTCAGCTGCGTGCCCCAGAGATTGGCGGCGGCGAATGCCGAGAAGCCGAGCACCACGACGATGCGCGGATCGAGGTGACGAAGCAGAACAATCGAGATCGGCACCAGCACGAACATCGGCAGCGCACCGTAGCTGAACAGCAGCGCGCCCGACTGCTCCGGCCGCAGGCCGCCGACGGTGCCGAGGAAATTCGGCACCAGCGACGAATTCGACAGGCTGGTCAGCGTGTAGAGCAGGATGACGATCAGCGAGAGCCCGATATTGCGCGAGAACAGCACGTTGAAATGCGCCCACGGCCGGCGCGCGACCATCTCGTTGATCATGAAGGCGACGATCAGGAGGCCGCCGCCGATCAGGAGCGCCATCACGGTGCCTGACGAGAGCCAGTCCAGCCGATTGCCCTGATCGAGCCCGGCATAGACCATTCCCAGGCCGGCGCCGAGCAGCAGCATACCGCCCCAATCGGCATGGTGCAGCAGGTCGCGATTGACCGATTCCTTCGGGGTGCCGAGATACACCATCAATCCCATCAGCGGCGCGATCACGACACCCTGCCAGTACAGCCACTGCCAGCCGAGGTGCTCGACATAGAAGCCGACCAGCGAGCTCGATGAATCCAGCGCAAAGCCGACGCGGATCGAATACATCGCGATCGCCGGCAGCCACCAGCGGATCGGCAAATTGCGCAGGATGATCATTAGCGTCGCCGGCACGAAGGTGCCCAGCAGCATGCCGTGCGCAATGCTGAGCGCGATCAGCGTCGTGTAGTCGTGCACGAACGGGATGGTCAGCGAGACCATGGCATAGACGAGGCTCGGAATGCCGAGGACGCGGCGCAGGCCGAACGCGGTGGCGAGCCACGCCACCGCGGGCGCGATGAAGATCTGCGAACCGATCGCCGCGGTCGAGAGCCAGGCGCCCTCATCGAAGCTGAGCGAGAACGCGCCCCGCAGGTCAGGCAGGCCAACCGTGGTCAGGCGGCTGTCGAAATTCGCCAGGAACGCGCCGAGCAGCACGGCGACGACGGCGAACAGCGGATAGCGCGCGACGTCGCCGCGCGAGACCGGACCGCTGTTGCGGTCGTCACTCTCCGCCATTGGCGGCCGCCTCGCCGGTATTGATCCGCGTCACCACGGACATGCCCGGCAGCAGGCGCGCGAGCAACGGCTGGTCCTTGTCGAACTGGATGCGCACCGGGATGCGCTGCACCACCTTGGTGAAATTGCCGGTGGCGTTATCGGGCGGCAGCAGCGCGAATTGCGATCCGCTGGCCGGCGCGATGCGTTCGACCGTGCCGCGCAGCTTCTGGCCGGAGAATGTATCCACGGTGACCTCGACCGGCTGGCCCGGCCTGACGTTGGTCAGCTGGGTTTCCTTGTAGTTGGCGATCACATAGACGTTCGGCAGCGGCACCACATTGACCAGATTGGTGCCGATGTTGACGTAGTCGCCGGGCTGCACCTGGCGCTCGCCGGTGACGCCGTCGAACGGCGCGACGATCTTGGTGTAGCCAAGCTTGAGCCTGGCAGAAGCCAGCAACGCCTTGGCGGCGTCGAGATCGGCGGCGCGCTGCTTCTTGGTGCCCTGCAGAACCTCAAGCTGATGGCGCTGCGCTGCGATCACCGCACGGCTGGCCTGCACGTCGGCCTCCGACTTGGCGTAGGAAGCCGTCGCCTGCTCGAGCCGCTGCCGCGTGCCGGCATCGGTTTGCGACAGCGACTGCTGACGCTCCTGCTCCTGACGCGCCAGGGTCTGCTGCGCTTCCGCTGACAGCCGCGAGGCCTCGGCCTGCGCGATGGTCGCATATTGCAGCTCGACCTGGTTGTTGAGGTTGTCGAGCGCGGCTTGCGCGCCGACCACACCCGCCTCGGCCTGCGCGACCTGCGCTTGATAATCGGCAGGATCGATCTGCACCAGCAGATCGCCGGCCTTGACGCGCTGGAAATCGGAGACCGCGACCGTCAGCACTTCACCGGACACGCGGCGGGAAAGCTGGGTGAGCTCGGCCCGTATGTAGGCATCATCTGTGGTCTGGATTTTTGCGCTGCCGACCCACGCGTTCCAGCGCGAGGTCGCTACGACGACGAAGGCGATCGCGACGAGCACGGCGAACAGCGGGATGGCGAAGCGGCGCCAGAAGCCCTTGGTCGCAGATTTCGGCGTGACCGCCGTCGCCGGAGCAAGAGCCGGCTGGGTGGCCCGTGAGGCACCATCTTGGACCTGCTCTGTCACACTATACTCCCCATTCACGCACCGGAACGCCGGGCGAGCCTAATAACACATGATGACGATCATGGCTTAGACGGTCTTCTCCGGCCATCGGCAAAGATCGTTGATCAGGCAAACATCGCAGCGCGGACCGCGGGCGAGGCAGGTGTAGCGGCCATGCAGGATCAGCCAATGATGGGCGTGCAGCATGAACTCGGCCGGGATCACCTTCTCCAGCCCGAGCTCGACCTCGAGCGGCGTCTTGCCGGGCGCGAGGCCGGTACGGTTGCCGACACGGAACACGTGGGTGTCGACCGCCATCGTATGTTCGCCGAACGCCATGTTGAGCACGACATTCGCGGTCTTGCGGCCGGCGCCGGGCAATGACTCGATCTCGGCACGGGTGCGCGGCACTTCGCCGCCGAACTCGGCGATCAGCTTCTCGGACAGCGCGATGACGTTCTTCGCCTTGTTGCGATAGAGCCCGATGGTCTTGATGTAGTCGCGCACTCTGTCTTCGCCGAGCTCAAGCATCTTCTGCGGCGTGTCGGCGACCGCAAACAGCGCGCGCGTCGCCTTGTTGACACCGGCGTCGGTTGCCTGCGCCGACAACACCACGGCGACCAGCAGCGTGTAGGGATTGAGGTGCTCGAGCTCGCCCTTCGGCTCCGGATTGGCTTTGCGGAACCGGTCGAACGCCTCAAAGACCTCCGCCGCCGTCCATGGCTTCGGCTTTGCGGTTTTCTTGGCAACCTTCTTGGCGGCCTTGGTCGCCGGCTTCTTTGCCGCGCGTTTGGGCAGCGGGGTTGCCGCTTTCGCAGCTTTCTTCTTCGGCGCGGACCGAACGCTTGAGGTGTCGGCGCGTTGAGAGCGGATGATTTTGGCCATGAACGGGATATACTGATACGTCATGACCGCAGGCAACGACTTTGATCCGGGCGAAGACCCCGGGGGAGACCTCAGGGCCGATGCCCCGGACGTCGATGCGCCCGAGGGGGAGCCGAAGCTGTTCTCGGCGCTGCTCACGCCGCACCGCTCGCTGAATCGCACCGGCTTCATCGTGCTGATGTCGTTCGTCACCGTGGTCAGCTTCGTCGCCGGCGCGGTGTTCTGGTGGCTCGGCGCCTGGCCGATCTTCGGCTTCTTCGGTCTCGACGCGCTGGTGATCTATTGGGCGTTCAAGGTCAATTTCCGCACCGCCAGGGCGAGCGAGGAGATCACCGTCACGCCGTCGGAACTGCGGGTGCGCCGGATCAGCCACCGCGGCCATGTGGCCGAATGGGTGCTCAATCCGCTCTGGGTGCGGTTCGAGCAGATCTCGCACGAGGAGTTCGGCATCGAGCGGCTTTATCTGGTGTCCCGGGGCCGCCGGGTCAGCGTCGGCAGTTTCCTGAGTCCCGACGAAAAGGCCAGCTTTTCGAAGGCCTTGACCGCGGCGTTGAATACCGCGAAACGCGGTCCGACCTACACCCCCATTCACTAGGCCCGCTTGTCAGAAATCGGGTGGTCTGGACGCGCCATGGCTCCTAAATCAGACACCATGATGACACTCGCCATACACGATCAGCGCCTGGCCAAGCCGGGCCTCCAGAGCGCCGCGCTGCGCGACTACGACTCGGTGCGGCGCGCCATCGCGTTCATCTCCGAGCACTGGCGCGCACAGCCGACCATCGAAGCGATGGCCGATGCCGCGGCCGTCACGCCGGATGAACTGCACCATCTGTTCCGCCGCTGGGCCGGGCTGACGCCGAAGGCCTTCATGCAGGCGCTGACGCTCGATCACGCCAAGAGCCTGCTGCGCGATTCCGCCAGCGTGCTCGACGCGGCGCTCGACTCAGGTCTTTCAGGCCCGGGACGGCTGCACGATCTGTTCGTCACGCACGAGGCGATGTCGCCGGGCGAATGGAAGACCGGCGGCGGCGGCATGACGCTGCGCTACGGCTTCCACCCCTCGCCGTTCGGCACCGCGATCGTGATCGCAACAGACCGCGGACTCGCAGGCCTTGCCTTCGCCGACCCGGGCGACGAGCAGACGGCGTTTGCGGACATGAAACGGCGCTGGCCGAATGCGACCTATGTCGAGGACACCGCCGGCACCACCGCGCTGGCGCAGCGCGTGTTCGATACGAAGTTGTGGCGGGCGGACCAGCCGCTGCGCGTCGTCCTGATCGGCACCGACTTCGAGGTGCGCGTGTGGGAAACGCTGCTCAAGGTGCCGATGGGCCGCGCGGTGAGCTATTCCGACATCGCTTGCAAGATCAACAGCCCGAGGGCCTCGCGCGCGGTCGGCGCCGCAGTCGGCCGCAATCCGGTGTCGTTCGTGGTGCCCTGTCATCGCGCGCTCGGCAAGAGCGGCGCGCTGACCGGCTATCACTGGGGTATCACCCGCAAGCAGGCAATGCTGGGCTGGGAAGCGGGACAGGTGGGCTTGCACTGACCTCTATCTCGTCATTCCGGGATGGTCCGAAGGACCAGACCCGGAATCTCGAGATTCCGGGTTCGATGCTGCGCATCGCCCCGGAATGACAACATCAAACCTCTACCCCGCCAGATCGACCTTCGATGCAACGGTGGAATCGGCGTTGAGCCGATAGACCACCGGCGCGCCGGTCGCGAGTTCGCGCTTGAGGATCTGCTCCGGCGAAAGCTTCTCCAGCACCATGATCAGCGCGCGCAGCGAGTTGCCGTGGGCGGCGATCAGCGTGCGCTGGCCGCGCAGCACGCCGGGCAGGATCTCCTGCACGTAGTAGGGCAGCGTGCGCGCCAGCGTATCCTTCAGGCTCTCGCCGCCGGGCGGCGGCACGTCGTAGGAGCGGCGCCAGATCAGGACCTGGTCCTCGCCCCATTTCTTGCGGGCGTCATCCTTGTTGAGACCGGAGAGATCGCCGTAGTCGCGTTCGTTGAGCGCCAGATTCTTCGTGGTCGGCAGTTCGGTCTGGCCGATCTGCTCCAGCATCAGCTTCAGCGTGTGCTGCGCGCGCGTCAGATCGGAGGTGAAGGCCACGTCGAACGACAGGCCTTGCGCCTTCAGCTTGCGGCCGGCTTCCTTGGCTTCCGCGATGCCCTGCTCGGTGAGATCGGGGTCCTTCCACCCGGTGAACAGGTTCTTCAGATTCCATTCGCTCTGACCGTGACGAACGAGCACAAGAAGACGATCACTCATTTCAGATTCCGTTTTCGCTTGGCTGGATTGATTTCGTCGGCGGGCTCAGTCGCTCAGCCCGAGCACGTCGGTCATCGAGTACATGCCGGGCTTCTTGCCGTGCGCCCACAGCGCCGCCTTCAGCGCACCCTGCGCGAACAGCGCGCGGTCCTCGGCATGATGCGACAGCGTGATGCGCTCGGAGGGACCGGCAAAGATCACGCTGTGATCGCCGGCCGCAGTGCCGCCGCGCAACGAGGCAAAGCCGATATCGCCGGCACGCCGCGCCCCGGTGAGACCATCGCGGCCGCGCGCCGAATGCTGGTCGAGCGCGATTCCGCGCCCCGCAGCGGCAGCTTCGCCGAGCATCAAGGCGGTGCCCGACGGCGCATCGATCTTGGACTTGTGGTGCAGCTCGAGGATTTCGATGTCAAAACTCTGGTCGAGCGACTGCGCGACGCGCTTGACCAGCGCGGCGAGCAGATTGACGCCGAGGCTCATATTGCCCGACTTCACCACGATCGCGCGGTCGGTGACGCTGCGGATCACCGCATCGTCGGACTGCGACAAGCCGGTGGTGCCGATGACGTGGACCAGGCCGCGCTCGGCCGCGATCGCGACATTGGCGATGGTCGCAGCCGGCACGGTGAAATCCAGGATGCCGTCGGCGTTCGCCGACATCGACCACAGATCGGCCGACAGATTGACGTCGTTGGCGGGAAGGCCGGCGAGCACGCCGGCGTCCTTGCCGAGCAGCTCCGAGCCCGGCGCTTCCAGCGCGCCGACCAGCACCGCTCCGGGGGTTTCGGAAATCACCCGCGTCAGCGTGCGGCCCATCCGGCCGCCGGCTCCCGCAACGATCAAACGCATGTCAGCCATGGCTCACCTCTCACCGCCGTATAAAGCATGATCCGGCAAAGGGGAAACCGGTTTTCCGGCGCGGGATCATGCCTAAACGGCGGTCATCGGCGACTGTTCCAGCCAGCCGAACCGGCGGCCCGGTGTCCGAGGCTACGGGCTGTCGTACCCCTCGATGATGATGAGATCGGCGATCGAGTGCGGCTGCCGCACCTTGATGTTGGCCTGGTATTCCGGCGAATTGTAGCAGGCGAGCGCGGTGGCGTAGTCCGGGAATTCGATCACGACATTGCGCGAGCGGCTCTGACCCTCCACACCGGTGAACTTGCCGCCGCGCACGATGAACTTGCCGCCGAATTTCTGGAAGATCGCCGGGTTGGCCGCCATGTAGGGCTTGTAGCCCTCCTCGTTATGAACGTCGACGCGTCCGATCCAGTATCCCTTCGCCATCTCTGTTCTCCCTTGTTGTCGGTTCAGGCGAGTGCCTGGGCGATCTCGGCGTGAATGGCTTCAGCGGCGGCCTTCGGATCGGCGGCTTCCATCACCGGACGTCCAACCACCAGATAGTCGGCGCCGGCGGCAATGGCGCGGGCCGGCGTCATGATGCGCTTCTGGTCGCCGGTCGCCGAGCCCGCGGGGCGAATGCCCGGGGTCACGAGGTTCATCTGATCGCCGACGATCTTGCGCAGGGCGGACGCTTCCTCGGGTGAGCTGACGACGCCGTCGACACCGAGCGCCTGCGCCTGCCTGGCGCGCGCTTCGACGAGATCGGAGACATTGAGGCGATAGCCCGCCGCCTGCAGATCACTGTCGTCGTAGGAGGTCAGCACTGTCACCGCGAGGATCTTCAGGCCCGAGCCCGCGCGCGCCTCGACCGCTGCCTTCATGGTCTGCGGATAGGCATGCACGGTGAGAAAGGTCGCGCCGAGGGCGGCGACGCTTTCGACGCCGCGGGCGACCGTATTGCCGATGTCGTGCAGCTTGAGATCGAGAAAGACCTTCTTGCCGCTGACCGCGAGCTGCTTCGCCAGCGACAGCCCGCCGGCGTAACCGAGCTGATAGCCGATCTTGTAGAAGGTGACGGCATCGCCGAGCCTGTCGATCATCGCCTCGGCCGCAGCGACCGACGGCAGATCGAGCGCTACAATCAACCGGTCTTTCGGTGCGATCATCTGGGCTGGCTGCATGTCACCTCACATCATGCGTTGGGAATGGTCGATCAGCTGCCGCACCAGCGCCCGCATCGCGTCGATATCGGCCGGATGCTTCAGATGATCCATATCGTCATAGGCCTGCTCGGCGAATGACAGCGCGAGCTGGTTCGGGATCACGGCGGCATGGCACGCCGTCAGGATCAGGCGCAGCGCGGCCAGTGCGCGCGTGCCGCCGAGCCGGTTGCCGGATGCCGCGGCGATCGCGAAGGCGCGGCCGTGGAACACCTGGCCGCGGGTCTCGTGCGGGTCCTGCACGCGGCTCACCCAGTCGATCGTGTTCTTCACCAGCGCCGGCACCGAGGAATTATATTCCGGCGTCACGATCAGCACGCCATGATGGGCGCCGATCATCCGCTTCAGGTTGACGGCGTGCTGCGGCACGCCCGATTTGGCCTGCAGATCGCCGTCATAGATCGGCAGCGGGAAATCGCCGAGCGAGATCCGCGTGACGTCGGCCCCGAGTTGTGCGAGCTCATGCGCCAGCACGGCGGCTAGCTTCGCGTTGAGCGAGCCCGATCGCAGCGATCCCGGGATCACGAGGATTTTCAGCGCCGACATTTTGAAATCGCAGGTGTAGGTCGCACCCAGCGCGACGGCGCCGGAAGGTCAGCCCTTGCGATACACCCAGACCCGCGCGGGCGGAAGGTTCATCCAGATCCGCTCGGAGGCCTCTGTGGACACGCCGGGCAGCGACTTCGGAATCGGCGGCGCCACCGAATAGGTGAACTGGACGAACGGCGCACCGGGCGCGAGGGCCAGGAAGGCGTCGCGGACCAGCTTCAGGCGGGTCAGCATCGGCTTGGTGACCAGCGGCAGGCCGGAGACCACGGCCGAGGCTGGCGTCTTCAGGACGTCCCACAGCGTATCGCGAAGGCGGTAGGCGTCGCCCTGGACCACCCTTGCCTGCGGATAGCGTTCGCGCAGCAACGCGCAGAAGCCTGGATTGTATTCGACCAGGACGAGACGCTTTTGATCGACACCGTGTTCGATCAGCGCATTGGTGATCGGCCCGGTGCCGGGTCCGAGCTCGACAACCGGCCCGTCGGCTTCGGGATCGACATATTGCGCCATGGTGCGTGCAAGCAGCCGTCCGGACGGCATCACCGCGCCCATATGCAGCGGCTTCTCCATCCATGAACGGAGGAAACGAACCTCGTCGTCGAGACGGAGGGGCTTCTTCGACGCACGCACGGACGATTGCAGAGGCATGTCGCTACCAGGCGGGACCGCGCACAATCGAGCGGTTGTCAGAAAACGGTCATAAACACGTATAGATCGAAGTCGTTACGGTCAAGCATAACGACTGCGGCTAGACGGAGCGGCTTCCGAAGAAGTCCTTGACCTTAGAGAAGAAACCCGCCGCCTCCGGTTGCGTTGCGCCGGACGAGAGTTTTTCGAACTCCATCAGCAATTCTTGCTGCTTCTTGGTCAGATTCTGCGGCGTTTCGACCACAACCTGGACATACATGTCGCCGGTCTGGCGCGAGCGCAGCACCGGCATCCCCTTTGATGCGATGCGGAATCGACGGCTGGACTGGGTCCCGGCCGGCACCTTCACCTTGGTCTTGCCCTTGTCGATGGTCGGCACCTCGAACTCGCCGCCAAGGGCCGCGGTCACCATCGAGATCGGCACGCGGCAGTGCAGGTCGGCGCCGTCGCGCTGGAAGAACTGGTGGGTGGCCAGCGACAGGAAAATGTAGAGATCGCCGGGCGGTCCGCCGCGGACGCCGGCCTCGCCTTCGCCGGCGAGACGAATCCGCGTGCCGTCCTCGACACCCGGGGGAATGTTGACCGACAGCGTGCGCTCGCGCGTCACCCGGCCGGAGCCGGCGCAGGAGGCGCAGGCGTCCTCGATCATCTGGCCGCGGCCCTGACAGCCGGGGCAGGTCCGCTCCAGCGTGAAGAAGCCCTGGGCCTGCCGGATACGGCCGGCGCCGCCGCAATGCGAGCAGGTCTTCGGCTTGGTGCCGGCCTTGGCGCCGGTGCCGGAGCAGGATTCGCAGGTGACCGAGACCGGGATCTCGATCTGCGCGGTCTTGCCCTGGAAGGCCTCCTCGAGCGTGATTTCCATGTTGTAGCGCAGGTCGGCACCGCGTTCGCGGCCACCGCCACCCCGGCGCTGCCCGGCCATGCCGAACAGATCCTCGAAAATGTCGGAGAAGGAGGAGGCGAAGCCGGCGCCGAAGCCGGGGCCGCCGCCGCCCATGCCCTGCTCGAACGCGGCATGGCCGAAGCGGTCATAGGCGGCGCGCTTGTCGCCGTCCTTCAGCACCTCGTAGGCTTCGTTGATTTCCTTGAAACGCACCTCGCTGGTGGCGTCGCCCGGGTTCTTGTCCGGATGCCATTTCATCGCGAGCTTCCGGAAAGCCGATTTCAGCTTGGTCTCGTCCGCGTCCCGTTCAACCTCGAGGGTCTCGTAATAGCAGCGCTTGGTGGACATCCTTCAATTCCGTCCGAAGTTCATCGCGATCGCCGAAGATTGCGCAAAGGATTGCGCCGAGAATCGCGTCAAGGATTGCGCTTGTCTGGAAGATGCAGCGATCGCCTTAAAGAAAAATGACCCCCACTCCTCCGAGACGCCTGGCGTGCTCATTGGTGTGAGGGTCATGATCGCAAATCCGCTTAGGCAGACTTCTTGCTGTTCTTGTCGTCGTCGACCTCGGTGAACTCCGCGTCGACAACGTCATCCTTCGCAGCGTCCTTGGCCGCATCGGCCTCGGCCTGCTGCTTGTACATGGCCTCGCCGAGCTTCATCGAGGCCTGTGCCAGCGTGTTGGTCTTGGCCTTGATCGCCTCAGCGTCGTCGCCCTTCAGCGCTTCCTTGAGGTCGCTGACGGCGTCCTCGATCGCACGGCGATCGGTCTCCGGGATCTTCGAGCCGTGTTCGGCCAACGCCTTCTCGGTCGAATGCACCAGGCCGTCGGCATGGTTCTTGGCATCGACCGCCTCGCGGCGCTTCTTGTCCTCGGCCGCGTTGGCCTCGGCGTCCTTGACCATCTTGTCGATGTCGGCCTCGGACAGACCGCCGGATGCCTGGATCCGGATCTGCTGTTCCTTGCCGGTCGCCTTGTCCTTGGCCGAGACGTTGACGATGCCGTTGGCGTCGATGTCGAAGGTCACCTCGATCTGCGGCATACCGCGCGGAGCCGGCGGAATGCCCATCAGGTCGAACTGGCCGAGCATCTTGTTGTCGGCCGCCATCTCACGCTCGCCCTGGAAGACCCGGATGGTGACCGCGCCCTGATTGTCTTCGGCGGTCGAGAACACCTGGCTCTTCTTGGTCGGGATCGTGGTGTTGCGGTCGATGATGCGGGTGAACACGCCGCCCAGCGTCTCGATGCCCAGCGACAGCGGGGTCACGTCGAGCAGCAGCACGTCCTTGACGTCGCCCTGCAGCACGCCGGCCTGAATCGCAGCACCGATCGCGACGACTTCGTCGGGATTGACGCCCTTGTGCGGCTCCTTGCCGAAGAACTGCTTCACCACTTCCTGGATCTTCGGCATGCGGGTCATGCCGCCGACCAGCACCACTTCGCCGATCTCACCGGCGGTCAGGCCGGCATCCTTCAGCGCCTTGCGGCACGGCTCGATGGTCTTCTCGACGAGGTCGGCCACCAGCGCCTCGAACTTGGCGCGGGTCAGCTTCATCGTCAGATGCTTCGGACCGGTCTGGTCGGCCGTGATGAACGGCAGGTTGATTTCGGTCTGCGTGGTCGACGACAGCTCGATCTTGGCCTTCTCGGCGGCTTCCTTCAGGCGCTGCAAAGCGAGCTTGTCGTTACGCAGGTTGATGCCCTGCTCCTTCTGGAACTCGTCGGCGAGGTAGCCGACCAGGCGCATGTCGAAGTCTTCACCGCCGAGGAAGGTGTCGCCGTTGGTCGACTTCACCTCGAATACGCCGTCGCCGATCTCGAGGATCGAGACGTCGAAGGTGCCGCCGCCGAGGTCGTACACGGCGATCGTGCCGGATTTCGACTTGTCGAGACCGTAGGCCAGCGCGGCAGCCGTCGGCTCGTTGATGATGCGCAGCACTTCGAGGCCGGCGATCTTGCCGGCATCCTTGGTGGCCTGACGCTGCGCGTCGTTGAAATAAGCAGGAACCGTGATGACGGCCTGATCGACCTTCTGGCCGAGATGCGCCTCAGCGGTCTCCTTCATCTTCTGCAGAATGAAGGCCGAGACCTGCGAGGGCGAATAGGTCTTGCCGTCGGCTTCGACCCAGGCATCGCCGTTCGATGCTTTGACGATCTTGTAGGGAACGAGCTTCTTGTCCTTTTCGACCATCGGGTCGTCATAGCGGCGGCCGATGAGGCGCTTCACCGCAAAGAACGTACGCTCGGGATTGGTCACCGCCTGGCGCTTCGCCGGCTGTCCGACGAGGCGCTCGCCATCGTCGGTGAAAGCAACGATCGACGGCGTCGTTCGCATGCCCTCGGCATTCTCGATCACCTTGGCGTTCTTGCCATCCATCACGGCGACGCACGAATTCGTGGTGCCGAGGTCGATCCCAATGACCTTACCCATGGTTTTGATATCCTCTTTGCTACGGCAGGTTGGTTGGGCCCTGACGGCGCTCCGTACCGAACCCCCAGACGTTCACATACTCGCGATATTGCGACGGTGAGCCTGATATAGGAGGGAGGGTCCTGCCCGCAAGGACCGGACGCAACGTTGAGGCCTGAAAAGACTGACGTTTGAAAGATTGTGTCAGCCCGACCGTGGCAGCGGTTCAAGCCCGGACCAAGTTAACAAATCGGCAATGATCCCTCCCGCCATCGACCGCGACGTCAGCGCTGTTGAGTGAACGCTCACAAACGTCGTATGCGAGAGCGGCGCATGGGTCGGGGGCGCGCTGTTTGGCCGCTGGCGGCCGCAGGTGAGCGTTCTTTGGAAATGCCGGGAAACTGGAAAGTGCCTGCCAATCAAGGCGAAAAGCCCATGGAATCGCGCCTGCGGGCCCCGAGCGGAGATTTGGCGGCCTGTTGCAGGGCCATCAAAACCGCTAAAAGCGGTCCGACTGAAAGAGGCCATCCAGCCCTGCACCGGCCCCGTTGCGCGGCCACCAAGCAAAACCGGTAGATCCCCCATGACGCCTTTTCGAGCTCTCGTTGCGGTCGCCTTGCTGATTGCTGCCACCTGTCGTGGCTTTGCCGCCGACGTGGTGTTTCCGCCGGGCGCGCATGTCGGGATGAAACCGCTGGTCGGCCTCGTCCGCGCCAAATTGTTCATCGGCTTCGAGACCGAGGACCAGGGCGTCAAGGTCCTGATCGCCGACCTGCCCGCGGACGCCTACAACGAGGTCGTGACCGCCTTCAAGGCCAACCCCGCCGGCACCGGAAACATCAAGCCCGAGAGCCTCGAGACGTCGGCCGGCCTCGCCTACTACACCGTGGAGAGCGCCCGCGACGGCGCCAGCAATGTGCGCCGCTACTCCATGATCCTGCCGGGCCCGACCTTCTCCGGGTACGTCGCGGTCCAGGTGCCGGAGAACGCCAGCAAGATCTACACCGACGACGCCGTCCGCCAGATGTTCGCCTCGGCCGAAATCCGCAAGGAGGTGCCGGTCGACGAGCAGCTCGGCATGATGCCGTTCAAGGTCACCGAGCTCGGCAGCTTCAAGAACATCCGCATGCTGGCGCCGGGCGCAGCGCTGCTGATGGCCGACGGCGACGACAAGGGCCTCGAGACCAAACCCTTCATGCTGCTCGGCGTGATCGGCTCGGCGCCGGCCACGCCCGACGATCGCGGCCGCTTTGCCCAGCAGATCGCCACCACGATCCCCGGCGTGCGCGACGGACGGATCACCATGTCCGAACCGATCCGGATCGACGGCCAGCCCGGCTTCGAGACCCGGATCGACGCCATCAGCGGCAAGGACAACACCCCGGTGACCATCGTGCAGTGGCTGCGGTTCGGCGCGCAGACATCGGTGCGGATCATCGGCAGCTCGCCGCGCACCGATTGGGAGACGGCCTTCCCGCGCTTCCGCGCGGTCCGCGACGGCATTCAGCCGCGCGGCTGATCGGTTCGCCAGGCCTTTCGAAAAATCGGACTTTCGCAGGTCCACGAACGGAACTAGCCTCCTCCAGCGGTATCAAAGCGAGGAGGGGCGCGATGTTGGATCGACGACAGATAGTTGCAGGCCTCGGCACGCTGGCGCTTGCGACCCTCGTTCCCAGGAGTCTCTGGGCGGCTGCGATCAAGCCCGACGACGGCTCCGCGCTGCTTGTGATCGACGTGCAGAACTGCTTCCTGCCCGGCGGCAGCCTTGCGGTGAAGGACGGCGAGCAGGTGGTGCCGGTCATCAACAAGATCGCCAAGAGCTTTGCCAATGTGGTGATGACGCAGGACTGGCACACGCCCGGACACGTGTCGTTCGCGTCGGTCCATGAAGGCAAGAAGCCGTTCGAGACCATCGACCTCGCCTACGGCAAGCAGGTGCTGTGGCCCGACCACTGCGTGCAGGGTACTGATGGCGCCTCGCTGTCCAAGGAACTCGCGATCCCGCAGGCCGAGCTGATCATCCGCAAGGGTTTTCACAAGGACGTCGACAGTTACTCCGCCTTCACCGAGGCCGACGGCAAGACCACCACCGGGCTTGCCGCCTATCTGAAGGCGCGCAATGTCGAGCGGGTTTTCGTCGCCGGGCTCGCCACCGATTTCTGCGTGGCCTGGACCGCTCTCGACGCGCGCAAGGCCGGCTTCGAGACCTATGTCGTGGAGGACGCCTGCCGCGGCATCGACACCCAGGGATCGCTGGCCAAGGCCTGGACCGACATGGACAAGGCCGGCGTCAAGCGGATCCAGTCGTCGGATATCGCTTAGGCGCCAGCGCGCGAGGTCCGCATGGCCGAGCCTGCGGCCCCCGCCGAATTCGATTTCGCCTGGCGTCCGCCATCGCCGCGGATGGCGGGCCTGATTGTCGGGATCACGGGCTATCGCGAGACGGCCGCGGGCCGGTTCTTCCACCGCCAGACCGCGCCGCTCATTGTGCCCTTCATCGTCAGCTTCGGCTCGCCCTATCTGATCGCGCTGGCGCGGCAGCCCGGACCGTCCGACCTTCAGCTCAGCTTCACCGCGGGACTGCACGCCGGCCCCGTCAACATCGAGTCCGACGGCCGCGCCGAGTCCGTGCAAATGGATTTCACGCCGCTCGGCGCCTATCACTTCTTCGGAGGTGCCATCACTGAGCTCGTCGGGCGCATGGTCGATATTGGCGATGTGCTGGGCCACGACGCGCGGCGGCTACGCGATCAGCTCGGAGCCGAACCGTGCTGGCAGCACCGCTTCGATCTGCTCGAGGATTTCGTGTTGCGCCGCCTTGGCCGCGGACCGTCCGAGGAAGTCGCGTTCGCTTATCGCATGTTGGCGCGATCGGGCGGCACCGCCCGGATCACGGCGGTTGCTTCGGAGATCGGTTGGAGCCGCAAACACCTCGCCGGCCGGTTTCGATCCGAGCTCGGCCTCGCGCCCAAGCCGGTGGCGCGCATGATGCGCTTTCATCGGGCTTGCCGGCTTGCGCAGGCTGGCGCGGCCGACGGCTGGGCCGCAATTGCTGCCGAGAGCGGCTATGCCGATCAAGCCCATCTTGTGCGTGAATTCGTCGAGTTTGCCGGGGAATCACCGACCGCCTGGGCACGCCGCCTGACGTTGACCGACAGCCGGCTGTCCCATTCCGGCGAGCTGCAGCCCGACTGGTAACAAACCTTCAAGCCGAAGCCGCATTGCCTCGTGCAGAGTGGCGTCATCAGCCAACGAGGTGAGCCGCCATGACGCACGACATCGAACCGCCACGCATCTATCCGACCCTGCGCTGCAAGGACGCCGAGGCGATGATCGGCTGGCTCAAGGCCGTGATCGGATTCACCGAACACGTGGTCTATCGCGACGGCGGCGTGATCCACCACGCCGAGCTCGCCTACGGTTCCTCGATGCTGATGCTCGGCCAGAGCCGCGACGATGCCTATGGCAAAATAGTCGGCGATGTCGCCGGCCGCCGCACCGATTCAATCTACATCGCCGTCAACGATCCCGACGCCCTGTATGCGAAGGCTCGGGCGGCGAGAGCCAAAATCGAAATGGAACTACGTGACACGGATTATGGCAGCCGTGATTTCGCCTGCCGTGACCCGGAAGGAAATCTCTGGAGTTTCGGCACCTATTGGCCGAAGGCGCATGAGAAGCCGCTGCCGTGAAGCCACGACAGCGCGCTCACACTCTCGCAGTCAAAGTCGGTTGGATCAGACCGTGATGTCGGCGCTCGGAGCCGCCTTGGCGCCGCCCTTGGAGACGCCGACCAGCGCCGGACGCAGGATGCGCTCGCCGATCATGTAGCCGGCCTGCACGACCTGCACCACGGTGCCCGACGGCACCGAGGTGTCCGGCACCTCGAACATCGCCTGCTGGAAGTTCGGATCGAACTTCTCTCCGATCGGATCGAACTTCTTGACGCCGTTCTTCTCCAGCGCGTTGAGCAGCGACCGCTCGGTCAGCTCGACGCCTTCGATCAGCGCCTTCAGGCCGGGATCGGCCGCTTCCTTGGTCTCGGCCGGCACGGCGTCGAGCGCGCGCTGCAGATTGTCGGCGATATCGAGCACGTCGCGAGCGAAGCCGGTGATGCCGTAGATCTTGGCGTCGGCGACCTCGCGGCGGGTGCGCTGACGGAGATTCTCCATCTCGGCCAGTGTGCGCAGCGTCCGGTCCTTCGCCTCGGCGAGTTCCTTGGCCAGCGCCTCAGCCGATCCCACTTCGGGATCGTCAGGCATGATGTAGGGCTTCGAGACCACGGGCTCACCCGTCGGCGCCGAATTCTCGGTGTTGTCATTGGCCCGGTTCGGATCGGTCATGGCTTGCCTTCTCGAAAACTCGCGTCGGTTCAAATCTTGGGGATTGCTTGCCGGGATATCGTGCTTTGGGCGGCGAAAATCAAGCGCAACATGCCGCCTTCGGGAACAGGAACCTCCGACTTGGGTGACGAAAACCCGTCAAATGAAAGCGAAATGCACTCCGGTCAGCCGCCCAGCATCTTGCTGACGATGCGCGCGGCATAATCGACGGTCGGGATCACCCGCGCATAGTTCAATCGCGTCGGTCCGATCACGCCGAGGACGCCGACGATCCGGCCCTGGGCGTCGCCATAGGGCGCGATGATGGTGGAGGAACCCGACAGCGAGAACAGCTTGTTCTCCGAACCGATGAAGATCCGCACGCCCTCGCCGCGCTCGGCTCGGCCGAGCAGATCGATCACGCCGCGCTTGGTCTCGAGATCGTCGAACAGCGACTTGATGCGTTCGAGATCGTCGAGCGCATGCAGATCCTCGAGCAGGTTGGCGTGACCGCGCACGATCAGCTGGCGGTCCTCGCTCTCGCCGCCGGACCAGCTCGCGATGCCGGCCGCGACGACCTTCTGGGTGAGCTGATCGAGTTCGGCGCGGTTTTGCGCCAATGCCGTCTCGAGCTCGAGCCGCGCTTCGGCCAGCGTCCGGCCGCGGATTCGCGCGTTGAGGAAATTGGTTGCCTCCGTCAGGGCCGACGACGGAACACCGGGCGGCAGCGCCAGCACCCGGTTCTCGACCTGGCCGTCCTCGCCGACCAGCACGACCAGCGCCTTCTCCGGCTCCAGCCGCACGAATTCGATGTGCTTCAGCCGCGCATTCGACTTCTGCGTCAGCACCACCGCAGCCGCGCGGGTCAGCCCCGACAGTTGGGTCAACGCTTCGCCGAGCGCCGCCTCGACCGATTGCGCACGTCCGACGGCGGCGAGCTGGGTCTGGATCGATTGCCGCTCGGCCTCGGTGAGGTCGCCGACCTGCATCAGGGCGTCGACGAAGAAACGCAGGCCAAGCTCGGTCGGCAGCCGGCCGGCCGAGGTGTGCGGCGCATAGATCAGGCCGAGCTGCTCGAGATCCGACATCACATTGCGGACCGAGGCCGGCGACAGCGGTAATGCGATCAGGCGCGAGATGTTGCGCGAGCCGACCGGCTCGCCGGTCGCGAGATAGCTTTCGACGATTTGACGAAAAATGTCGCGCGACCGCTCGTTGAGCTGGGCGAGCCCGGCATGCGGCGCGATCAGGCCTATCGGATCGTGGTGAGTCACACTCCAGTCCCTCACAATTGCTGCCTAATTTGTCGATCCGGAAGGCCGGTGACAAGCATGCATTCGGCCCCCAGGTACCGGGCCACACCGGGGTCGAAAACCCCAGCCAAAACCCCGCCAAAACCCTTGGCAAGACCCTTGCCGCTGCCGCTTCCCCCTCCTACAAGCACGCCCAGCCTTAATCTCTCGGAATTCTGGAGGATTTCCATGCGGCCAAGCCGCCGTGCGCCCGATGAACTGCGTCCCGTGTCGCTGGAACGCGGCGTCGTCAAATATGCCGAGGGTTCCTGCATGGTGAAGTTCGGCGACACCCACGTACTGGTGACCGCCACGCTGGAAGAGCGGCTGCCGCCATGGCTGAAGGGCCAGGGCCGCGGCTGGGTCACCGCCGAATACGGCATGCTGCCGCGCGCCACCCTGGAACGCACCCGCCGCGAGGCCTCCGCCGGCAAGCAGGGCGGCCGCACGGTCGAGATCCAGCGGCTGATCGGCCGCTCGCTGCGCGCCGCCGTCGACCTCGAGGCGCTCGGCGAGCGCCAGATCACGGTCGATTGCGACGTCATCCAGGCCGATGGCGGCACCCGCACCGCCTCGATCACCGGTGCCTGGGTGGCGCTGGCCGACTGCATCAACTGGATGAAGACCCGCAACATGCTGAAGACCAACGTGTTGCGCGACAACGTGGCGGCGATCTCCTGCGGCATCTACCAGGGCACGCCGGTGCTCGATCTCGACTATGCCGAGGACTCCGAGGCCGACACCGACGCCAATTTCGTCATGACCGGCGACGGCCGCATCATCGAGGTGCAGGGCACCGCCGAGAAGACGCCGTTCTCGCAGGACGAATTCCTGGCGCTGATGGCCCTGGCGCGCAAAGGTGTCGCGCGTCTGGTCGACTTGCAAAAGATCGCGGTGGCGTAGTCAGATTGGCCATGCATCGCCGAATCACCGGAAGGCTCGTGATCGCCACCCATAATCCCGGCAAGCTTGCCGAGATGCGGGAACTGCTGGCGCCGCATGGCGTCGAGGCGTTGTCGGCCGGCGATCTCGGCCTCGCCGAGCCCGAGGAGACCGGCGACACCTTTCGCGCCAATGCCGCGATCAAGGCCATCGCCGCGGCAAAGGCGACGGGACTGCCGGCCTTCGCCGACGATTCCGGCCTCGTGGTCGACGCGCTCGACGGCGCACCCGGGATCTACTCGGCGCGCTGGGCGGGCGACGGCAAGGATTTCATGGCGGCGATGACGCGGATCGAGCGCCTGCTGCAAGAACGCGGTGCCACGACGCCGGAGCAACGCAAGGCGCACTTCGTCTCAGCGCTGTGCGTGGCCTGGCCCGACGATCACCTCGAAGAGGTCGAGGCCCGGGTCGACGGAACCCTGGTCTGGCCGCCGCGCGGCACCGCCGGATTCGGCTATGATCCGGCGTTCCTGCCCGACGGATACACGCGGACCTTCGGCGAGATGAGCAGCATCGAGAAGCACGGCCTGCCGCCGCTCGGACTCGGCCTGTCGCATCGCGCGCGCGCCTTCGTGAAGCTCGCGGAGATCTGCCTTGAGCCACGCTGAACGAGAAGCTTTCGGCGTTTACGTGCACTGGCCGTTCTGCCTGTCGAAATGTCCGTATTGCGATTTCAACAGCCACGTGCGGCATGCGCCGGTCGACGAGGCGCGCTTCGTGCGCGCCTTCGCCCGCGAGATCGAAACCACGGCGGCGCGGGTGCCGGGGCGCGAAGTGTCCTCGATCTTCCTCGGCGGCGGCACGCCCTCGCTGATGCAGCCGCAGACCGTCGGCGCCGTGCTCGATGCGATCGGCAAGCACTGGCAGGTCGCGCACGATGTCGAGGTGACGCTCGAAGCCAATCCGACCAGCGTCGAGGCGACGCGGTTTCGCGGCTATCGCACAGCCGGCGTCAACCGCGTCTCGCTGGGCGTGCAGGCACTGGACGATGCGTCGCTGAAGGCACTAGGCCGCTTGCACACCGCGCGCGAGGCGCTGGACGCGGTCGCGATCGCCCGAAGCGCATTCGACCGCTACTCGTTCGATCTGATCTATGCGCGGCCCGACCAGACGCCGCGGATGTGGGCCGACGAACTGAAGCAGGCGATCTCGGAAGCGGCCGAGCATCTGTCGCTCTATCAGCTCACGATCGAGGAAGGCACACCGTTCTTCGGGCTGCATGCCGCCGGCAAATTGCAGACCCCGGATGAAGCGACCGCGCGCGCGCTCTACGACGTGACCCAGGAGGTCTGCGCACGCGAAGGATTGCCGGCCTACGAGATCTCCAACCACGCCCGCGCGGGCGCCGAGTGCAAGCACAACCTCGTCTACTGGCGCGGCGAGGAATATGCCGGCATCGGTCCCGGCGCGCATGGAAGGCTCGATATCGACGGCGTCAGGCACGCGACCGCGACCGAACGGCGCCCCGAGGCCTGGCTGCTGAACGTCGAGGAGCGTGGCCACGGCGTCGTCACCGATGACAGCCTCAACAGCGAAGAGCGCGCCGACGAATTTCTCTTGATGGGGCTGCGGCTCGCCGAAGGCATCGATCCCAGGCGCTATGCGAAGCTCTCGGGCCGTCAGCTCGATCCGCACCGGATCGCGATGCTGCGCGAGGAAGGCGCGATCGCCGTCGATGCCGATGGACGGCTGCGCGTGACCAAGTCGGGATTCCCGGTGCTCGATGCCGTCGTGGCGGATCTCGCCGCCTAGAGCGCGATGAGATTAGGTCGAGCTGGAACGACATCCAAGGTTCACCTCTCCCGTGGGAGAGGTCGATTTGCGCAGCAAATCGGGTGAGGGGTTACGGTCTATCGGGAGAGCAAGAGCCCTCACCCGGATTGCTTCGCAATCCGACCTCTCCCCAACGGGGAGAGGTGAGCAGAACCCGGCGGCAAGCTTATTCACCAAAATCACCCCGCTCCAGGCCCACGCTGCGAAAATATCGAAAACAACCCCATGCACAGTAGTCGGCGGGTATAGGCGCTCGACAAGGCAGCTTGACCGCCTGACGAAAATCAGGCGCCGAAACTCTTCGGCGAGCCGGCGACCGGCGTGCTGCCGCCGGAGGCCACCTTCATGACCGCAAGGCCGCGCTCATTGGTGCCGTCGGACCGGAAGCGGAACAGGCCGTCGATGCCGGCAAAGCCGGACGGGTTGGTCAGCGTCTCCGGCGCGAAGCGCTGCGCGCCCTGGGTGCGCGCAAGTGCGGCCATCAGCGCGACGGCGTCATAGGCAAGCGTTGCGGTGCGCACCGGCTCGCCGCCGTATTTGGTGCGGTAGCGGCCGGCGAAACTGCGGAACCCGGACGGATCGGGCGCGGCGTAGAGGCCGCCCTGCAGGACGGGGCTCGCGAACACCCGCGGATTATCCCACAGCCCGGTGCCGAGCAGCTGGATATTGTGCAGATTGGCGCCGGCTGCGGTCAGCGCATCGGCCGTCGCGACCACCGAATCGCCGTCGTCGGCAAGCAGCAACGCATCGGCTTGGCCGAGCGCCTGGGCCACCGTCCGCGCCGGCGTCGCGCGATCGGCGCCATATTTCTCGAATGCGACGACGCGGCCGTTCTTGCGGCCGACCGCCTGCTTGAACGCGGCCTCGACCACGTTGCCATAGGCGTTGTCAGGCACCATCGCGGCGAACGAACGTTTTCCGATCCCCGCGGAATAATCGACGATCCGGTTGATGTCTGACTCCGGCAGGAAGCTGAGCAAATAGACGCCGCGGCCGGCCACGCTCGAATCCGTGGAGAATGCGATCACCGAGGTTCCGCGCGGCCGCGTCAGTTGCGCGACGGCCGGGACGGAGCCTGCGAACAGCGGTCCCAGGATGATCTCGGCGCCCTCGGACAGCGCCTGCTGGGCACCCTGCGACGCGCCCTGCGGGCTGCCGCCATCGTCCTTGATCAGGAGCTGGATGTTCGGGTTCTGAAATTCCGCGAGCGCCATTTCGGCGGCGTTGCGCATCGACTGGGCGGCGAGCCCTGCGTTGCCGGACGCCGACAGCGGCAAAATCAACCCAATTTTGACCTGACCGGTGCCGACCGCCTGCGGTTGTTGCTGCGGGCCGGCGGGACCGGCTTCCGGGTTGCTGCTGGAAAATTGGCTCAAGCTCTGCTGGATGCCGGAACATGCCGCCAGCAACGGCGCACCCACGATCAGGCCAAGCGCGGTCCGCCGGGTCGTGCCCGACGGCAGGGTCTTGCGGTGATGCGGGCCTTCCATCGTCTCTCTTCTCTTGGCCGACCATGATCGGCCAGGACTCCATCCGGCTCTCATCAGGCGGGCGGATTCAGGCATATTGTCGGCGAATAGTTAACTAAAACAAAAGGATTATGGCCCCGCGGCGCCGTTGCCGCGGCCTCCATTTCTCTCCCCTCAGGCGGCGTTCCGTCACCGCCTTTTGCCGATGTGGCGCGAGCGCCGCCATCCCGCTAGAGCCTATATCCACTTCGCTCGAAAACGCTCTAGATTGCCATTATGCGCGCAAAAGCCAGTTCCCTCCACCATTCGGATGCCACGACGGGTGCTGCGGCCAGAACCTTTTCGATCGGCGGCCAGCAACTCGCCGCGCCGAAAGCCAGGGCCGGGCTCCATCTGGTGGCGACCCCAATCGGGAATCTCGCCGACATCACCTTGCGCGCGCTGGAGACCCTTGCCGGCGTCGACGTCATCGCCTGCGAGGACACCAGGATTACGCGCCGGTTGACCGAGCGTTATGCGATCACCGCTGACCTCGCGCTCTACCACGAGCACAACGCGGCCCAGGCCCGGCCCAAGATCCTCGAGCGGCTGGCGCAGGGCGCCGCGATCGCACTGGTTTCGGATGCCGGCACGCCGCTGATCTCCGATCCCGGGTTCAAGCTGGTGCGTGAGGTCTGCGCCGCCGGCCATGCCGTCATCGCGGTGCCGGGGCCGTCGTCGGTGTTGACTGCGCTGTCGGTCGCGGCGCTGCCGACCGACCGGTTCTTCTTCGAGGGATTTCTGCCGGCCAAGGAGCACGCGCGCCGCGCCCGGCTCACCGAGCTCGCCCGGATCGATGCGACGCTGGTGATGTTCGAGTCAGGCAATCGCGTGCAGGACACGCTGCGCGATCTCGCCGCGATCATGGGCGGACGCGATGCCGCGATCTGCCGCGAGCTGACCAAGCTGCACGAGGAGGTCAAGCGCGCGCCGGTCGCCGAGCTTGCCGCTAGCGCGGACGCGCTGGAGACCCGCGGCGAATTCGTGCTCGTGATCGGGCCGCCGGCCGACGATGCCGGGATGATGGACGAGAATTCGCTCGACGACCTCCTGCGCGCGCAGCTCGGCCGCGGCAGCGTCAAGGATGCGGTTGCCCATGCCGTCGAACTGTCGGGCCGGCCGCGCCGCGAGGTCTACGCCCGCGCGCTCGAGCTTGCGAAAACCATCGGGGACGGCGATGGCGAAGACTGACAGCGCCTCGCCTGAACGCGTCGCCGCATTCCGCACCGGCATCTCGGCCGAAAGCCGCGCCGCGGCGCTTCTGATCGCCAAGGGCTATCGCATCCTGGCGAGGCGCTTCCGCACCCCCTACGGCGAGATCGACCTGGTGGCGCGGCGGCGCAACCTCGTTGCCTTCGTCGAGGTCAAGGCGCGGGCCAGCCTCGATGAGGCCGCCTATGCGGTGACGCCGCGCCAGCAGCAGCGCATCGTCAACGCCGCCCAGGCCTGGCTGATGGCGCATCCCGAACATGCCGAATTTGACCTCAGATTCGACGCCGTGCTGATTGCGCCCAAGAGCCTGCCGCGCCATCTGTTAGCGGCATTCGACGCCAGCCCTTAAAGTATTCTCAGACCTCGCGAGACACGCCTATGACACTGAAGATCGCCGTCCAGATGGATCCCATCGCGCGCATCAACATCCGCGGCGATTCGACCTTCGCGCTGCTGCTTGAGGCGCAGAAGCGCGGCCACGGCATTTCCTACTACACGCCCGACAAACTGTCGCTGCGCGGCGAGGAACTGGTGGCCCCGGTGCAGCCGCTCACCGTGCGCGACGAGGTCGGCGATCACTTCACGCTGGGCGAGCCGAAGCGGGAAGCCCTCAATGGCTTCGACGTCGTGCTGTTGCGGCAGGACCCGCCGTTCGATCTCGCCTACATCACCTCGACGCACTTTTTGGAGCGCATCCATCCGAAGACCCTGGTCGTCAACGATCCGGCCAGCGTGCGCAACGCGCCGGAAAAGCTGTTCGTGATGAATTTCCCGCAGCTGATGCCGCCGACGCTGATCTCGCGCGACCTCGACGAGATCAACGCCTTCCGCGACCAGCATGGCGCGGTCGTCATGAAACCGTTGCACGGCCATGGCGGCGCGGCAGTCTTCCGCGTGATGCCGCAGGACATGAACTTCGGTTCGCTGTTCGACATGTTCTCGGTCACCTTCAAGGAGCCCTGGGTGATCCAGCGCTTCCTCCCCGAGGTGAAGCATGGCGACAAGCGCATCATCCTGGTCGACGGCGAATTCGCCGGCGCGGTCAACCGCGTGCCGGCGGCAGACGATCTGCGCTCCAACATGGTGCGCGGCGGCGCGGCCAAGGCGACCGAGCTGTCGGATCGCGAGCGCGAAATCTGCGCCACGCTCGGGCCCGCGCTGCGCGAACGCGGCCTGCTGTTCGTCGGCATCGACGTGATCGACGGCAATCTGACCGAGATCAACGTCACCTCGCCGACCGGCATCCGCGCCATCCAGCGCCTCAACGGCCCGGATGTCGCGGCGATGATCTGGGATACCATCGAGAAGAAGCGCGCCCCGAAATAATCCTCCTCCTTTGTGCGCCGCACAGGCTGGCTGAAATTTTAGCCAGCGTACGGGCGCGCGTGCGTTCGCCTTATTCTTCTTGCCAGCTTGCGCAGGCGAAGGCAGCATCCTCTTGCCTGCGTCAGGTCAAGCGGCGGGCTGACGCGGGCGACAACGCGAAACATCATAAAAATTGTGGAGGAAGAACGTTATGACGCTCAATGTCTCACGACGATCCTTGCTCGCGCTCGGCGCCGGTCTCGGCGCCAGCACACTGCTTGGGGGCACCGCCCAGGCGAAGGCACCGAAGCTCGGCACGCAGACACCCTATTGGCACCGCTTCGTTCTCGGCGATGCCGAAGTGACCGTCGTCTCCGACGGCCCGCTTCCGCTCGGCGATCCCTCCGGCACCTTCACCGGCGTGCCGAAGGAAGAAGTGAAGAAGATGCTCTCCGACAATTTCCTCTCGCCCGACAATGTCGTGCTCGAGCAGAATTCGCCGATCGTCAACACGGGCGACAAGCTCATCCTGTTCGATACCGGCATGGGCACCTCGAAGGCGTTCGGCCCGACCACCGGGCGTCAGCAGAAGAGCATGCAGGAAGCCGGCATCAAGCCGGAGGACATCGATGCGGTCGTGCTGTCGCACGCGCATATCGACCATATCGGCGGCATCGTCGGTGCCGACGACAAGCCGCTGTTCCCGAATGCGCAGTACTACATCGCGCAAAGCGATCTCGATTTCTGGACCGATGAAGGCAAGATGGGCAGTCCGTTGAAGGACTTTATCGTGCACGCCCGCAAGAACCTGCTGCCGGTGCGCGACCGCATCGTTTTCTTCAAGGACGGCCAGGAATTCCTGCCCGGCGTGACGGCGATCGCAGCGCCCGGCCACACCGTGGGCCACACCATCTTCATGGTGAGCTCGGGCGGCAAGTCCTTTGCCTTCCTCGGCGACCTCTCGCATCACGCGGTGCTGCTCCTGGAGCGGCCGCGGATGGAATTCTCCTACGACACCGATCCGAAGCAGGCGGCGAACTCACGGGTCAAGCTGCTGGAGATGCTGGCCGCGAACAAGACGCCGGTCATGTCGTATCACTTCGCCTGGCCGGGCTACGGCCATGTCGCCAAGGCCGGCGAAGGCTTCCATTATTATCCCGAGCCGATGCAGATGACGCTGTGACGAGCGGGCGCTTGGGGGCGGCGCGCGTCGCCCCCATGCGCTGCCCGGATGCCCCCGTCCTGCCTCACGCAGCGGGATTAGTCGGGAACGGCTTTGGTCGCCTCTATTCTCTCCGCGCAAAGGAGCTCGTTGCAGAGCTTGTCGATGAAGCTGCTGTTGATTGCCCTCAAGCCGACGAACCCGGCTGTCACGACATCTGCGGCGTCGGACCACGTGGTGTCCTTGGTGGGAGTCTGCGCCTCCTTTATCTTGTCGAAGATCTGCATTCTCGTGGCCGACCATTTCGCGATTTCCTCGCGCATGAAATCTTTTTCCGGTCCATCCCGAAAGCCATTCAGCAAGGGCGGGTCGTCATGTTCGTCCTTTGGCGGATTGAGCCCGAATTCTTCAGCCTCGGCCTCAACCAGGACGATCTCCTGCTGAAGCTTCTGCAGCAACTCGGCCTTCTTCTTTTCGGGGAATTTCGGGTTCTTGTTGAGTTCGTCGGACAAGGGCAAGACGCGCTGGCGAAAGCGGATCGACAGGATCAGCGCGCTCAGCAGCAGCGATGTCTTGAACGTCAGATTGAAGCGCCGATCCCGCGACGGAATGAATGCGACGTAGCACCGCCTGGCGCCGTTTCTGAAATTCAGGTTTCTGGCGATGATGGGCCGGTAGAACTTGCCGTCGTTCCCCAGGCAGAGAAAATCCGTCTGCGTCGGTACTTTGCCAAGCAGGAGGTCCCTTGCCGCTGTCTCCATGTCGTTGATCCAAAGCGGGGTCATCTCATTGCCGCTTCGCGCGGAAGCCACCGCCTTGATATCGGCCCAGGTCGTCGAGGTCCCAGCAATTGTGAAGATGTTGGGCAACGCGTTGAATTCCCCCGTCACCACGGTGGTCGGGGTCAGTCCCTCCGCGCTTTGCGATGGTGGCGGCACCATAAAGCTGATGCGTGGTTGAAAGACGTCTTCGCCGACGAAGTCATTGGCTCCGTTTTGAACGAATGCCCGTGTGATTCTTCGCACGCCATTCCTCATGGCTTTGCGCGTGTTGGGGTCGTCAATCCCACGGAAGGAAATACCCGTCGAGTTCGTCAGCAGATTCTCGAAGAAGTCGAATAGCTCCGTGTTTTCGTAAGCGAGCGAGTCGTCATTGTCGGCGTCGACGTTGAGCAATACGTCGTTACGATTGCGGATCGATACCAGGGAGCCTTGATAGCGGGACAGTTGATCCGGACGATCGACGTCGTACAGGAAGCAAATTCGATCTCGCACCGCTTCTTTCTGATCTGCCCGTTCGAGCTTGGCGCGGAACTGGCCGGCTTCGTAGAAGCACCAGCTCATGTCCTTTTCCGATTTGTTTCCCCCGCTACAGATGAAAACGAACCACTGGGATTTCTGAATCGATTCCGAAATCTTGGCTTCGTAGTCGTCGCCGCCTTCAATTCCGGCACGATCGATGAACACCTCGAGATTCGTCGACAGGCCGGCGAGCGACTCCACCACCGCTTCTGCGATTTTCTTGTCTTTGTGATTGTACGATATGAAGACTCCGGTCTGGGCCATGGTTGTCCTCTCAGCGCAATGTTTCTGGCAGCGAAATATTCCTGGACCGGCAGATGCCGTCCTTCGTCTGGTTTCCGGCATTGGAGGCCCGAGACTGGAGCAGCACCGCTGCGACCAGGAACAATATTTTCCAAACTCGAAATGAAGGTTCGGGCTTCCTCAAGCTGAAAGCTTAGGGTCACGCTCGTACAGATTGCAATGAAGCAAATCACACATCCCGAAATCCCGGACCGGGCCGGATCGGCCGGAGGGACTAGCCGCCTCCGCTCCGGTGTGGTTTGCGTCTGCCCGAATACCGGCCCATCCCCCGAATGTTCCTGTAATGTTCTTGACTTCACCCCCCGCTCCGCTACCTTGGGTGGCGGAAGATAGGGGCAGCATGGTCCAGCGGGTTTCCACCGTCGCATTCGAGGGGATTGAGGCCCGCGCGGTCGACGTGCAGGTGCAGGTCGCGCCGGGACTGCCGGCGTTTGCCATCGTCGGCCTGCCCGACAAGGCGGTGTCGGAGGCGCGGGAGCGGGTGCGTTCGGCGCTGATCGCTTCTGGCCTCGCGCTCCCCGCCCGCCGCATTACCGTCAACCTCGCGCCGGCCGATTTGCCCAAGGAGGGCAGCCATTACGACCTGCCGATCGCGCTCGGCCTGATGGCGGCGATCGGGGCGATCCCGCCGGATGCGCTCAGCGGCTTCACCGTGCTCGGCGAGCTCGGGCTCGACGGCTCGATCGCAGCCGTCGCGGGCGTGCTGCCCGCGGCGATCGGCGCCAATTCGCGCGACGAGGGACTGATCTGCCCGGCCGCCTGCGGCTCGGAGGCCGCCTGGGCGAGCCCGGACATCCAGATCATCGCAGCCCACTCGCTGATCCAGATCGCCAATCACTTCAAGGGCACGCAGGTGCTGTCGCGGCCGCAGCCGAAGGTGCAAGACCAGAACGAGGCGCGCGAGGAAGCGCTGCTCGACCTGCGCGACATCAAGGGCCAGGAGAGCGCAAAGCGCGCGCTCGAGATCGCCGCCGCCGGCGGACACCATCTGCTCATGATGGGCTCCCCCGGCGCCGGCAAATCGATGCTGGCGGCGCGGCTGCCTTCGATCCTGCCGCCGCTGTCGCCGTCCGAACTGCTCGAAGTCTCGATGATCGCATCCGTCGCCGGGGAGATCCGCGACGGCGCGCTGACCGCGCGGCGCCCGTTCCGCAGCCCGCATCATTCCGCCAGCATGGCGGCGCTGACCGGCGGCGGCATGCGCGCCAAGCCGGGCGAGATCTCGCTCGCGCATCAGGGCGTGCTGTTCCTCGACGAATTGCCGGAGTTCGATCCGCGGGTGCTGGATTCGCTGCGCCAGCCGCTGGAGAACGGCGAGGTTTCGGTGAGCCGGGCCAACCATCGCGTCACCTATCCGGCGCGCTTCATGCTGGTCGCGGCGATGAACCCGTGCCGCTGCGGCCATGCCTACGAGCCCGGCTATTCCTGCAAGCGCGGCCGGCTCGACCGCTGCACCGCCGATTACCAGATGCGGATCTCCGGCCCGCTGATGGATCGGATCGACCTGCGGATCGAGGTGCCGGCCGTGACCGCGGCAGATCTCATCCTGCCGCCCCCGGCGGAAGGATCGGCCGAGGTCGCCGCCCGCGTCGCGGCGGCACGCGACATCCAGCTCGCGCGCTACGCTGCGGCCGGCATGCCGCATGTCCGCACCAATGCGGAGGCACCGAGCGCGCTGCTGGAGACCATCGCGCAGCCCGACGCGCATGGCCAGAAGCTGCTCCGCGAGGCCGCCGAGACCATGCACCTCACCGCGCGCGGCTATCACCGCGTACTGCGGGTGGCGCGCACGCTCGCCGACCTCGACGGCGCTGATACGATCGGCCGGCTGCACCTCGCCGAAGCGCTGTCCTATCGTGCATTGGCCGACGATTTGCGCCGCGCGGCGTGATCGCCCCCGTTTTGTGCCCGGCGCGCGCCGCGTCAACACGACGGTAACCACTCTCATTTACGCTCCGCAAACCATAAGCACCGCGATCCGCGGCAGGCTTGGGTCGAGAGTTGTGTCATGTTGCGTATGAAGGTTCTGGCCTCGGTGGTCCCGCTTGCCGTGGCCGCGGTATTCGCCCGCGCTGAAATCCTGCCGGGCCCCCGGCCCTGCATCGAGGTCGGCGGCGCCACGATGCAGATCGTATCGGTCCCCTGGCAGGCGCAGCTTCACGTAAGCTTCACCGACGACCCCAGCCTTGCGACCGTCCGGGTCCGGATCGCCGACAGCGCCGAGGCCGCCGATTTCACCGTGATCGACGACATCGACGATGCCGAGGCCGGCACCTGCGAAAGCAATGCGGTGCCGCAGCTGATCGGGATTTCCAGCGCGCCGACCGCAACCGGCCCGATCATCTATCTCGCCCATGACGGTCCGTTCGATTACCGGGTCTACGTGCAGTCGAAGACGTTCTCGGCGCGCGATGCCGCGGCCCTGATCGTCAGCGCCCGCGGCGGACACCGCCGCCTTGAGGCGGCATCGCTCGCGCCGCACATGCGCTTCCGCGACCAGTCGATGGCGGAGTTAACCTCCCGTTAACCCTGTTCCGAGGGGCGGCGCGAAACGGCCGCCAACCTCAAGCACTTTGCAAGGTGGCCGACGCATCGTCATCGCCAGACCAAGCACTCTCAGGACCACCATTGATGGGGCGTTTCTTCCGAATCAAGTTACGCCTTCGCCGCTTCCTGCGGCGCCATTCCTGGGTCGCGGCGATCGTCCGTTCCTTCACGATCTTTTCCGTCGCATTCGGCGGCGCCTTCGGGTTCATTTCCGGCGCCCTCTCGCAACACAGCGGCTACGATCCCAATACATTCGCGATCGGCGTCAGCTTCCTGTTCGCGATCGCCTGCCTCTGGATCGTGACGCTCGGCATCCGGCTGCGGCTGATGCGCAGGAGGTTGCGCACCATCGCCATGCACAACGAGGCGATGGCCGACCGCAACTGGGAACTGCAGGAAGCCGAACAGCGCGCCTCGACGCTGTTCGAGGCGCGGGACGATCTGATCGTGCTGCGCGACATCGACGGCCACATCACCTATGCCAACGACGCCTATTGCGAGCTGGCACAGATCGCCCGCGGCGAATTGATCGGCAGCACTGCGACCCTCAAGGTGCTCGAGCAGGGCAACACCGCGCTCGAATCCAACGGCACGCGGGTCTACGACCAGAAGATCGAGGGACCGCACGGGCCGCGCTGGATCGCCTGGCGCGAAGGCCTCGTGCGCAACGATGCCGGCGCGCCGGCGGAGATGCAGAGCGTCGGCCGCGACGTCACCGACCGCACCGAGAGCGAGCGCGCGCTGGCAGAAGCGCGCGATCAGGCCGACGCCGCCAACCGCGCCAAGTCGCGCTTCCTGGCGATGGCAAGCCACGAGATCCGCACGCCGCTGAACGGCATCATCGGCATGAGCGGGCTGCTGATGGACACCCAGCTGACGCCGGAGCAGACCACCTACGTCAAGGCGGTCAAGACCTCCGGCGACGCGCTGCTCGCGCTGATCGAGGAGCTGCTCGACTATTCCAAGATCGAAGCCGGCAAGATCGATCTCGAGCACCGCGCCTTTGCGCTGTCCGGCCTGATCGAGGAGATCACCGAATTGCTGGCGCCGCGCGCGCAGGCCAAGGGCATCGAGATCGCCGCCTATGTCGACGAGCGGCTGCCGATGCAGGTGACCGGCGACGCCGCGCGGCTGCGTCAAGTGCTGCTCAATCTCGCCGGCAACGCCATCAAGTTCACCGCGACCGGCGGCGTCGCGCTGATCGTCGAGCCCGGCATCTGGCCGAACGAGATCAGCTTCCTGGTTCGCGACACCGGCATCGGCATCGCACCGGAAGCGCAGCAGCGCATCTTCCGGGAGTTCGAGCAGGCCGACGACCGCATCGCGCGCAGCTATGGCGGCACCGGCCTCGGCCTCTCGATCAGCGACCGCATCGTCAAGCGCATGGGCGGCCGGATCTCGCTGGCGAGCACGCCGGGCGCGGGCTCGACCTTCGAGGTCTCGATTCCGCTCGCCGCCGCCGACACCGGCGAGGCCCATGGCTTCACGGCGCCCGACCTCGCCGGCCAATCCATCATGCTGCTCGCACCGCACAGCATCGAAGCCTCGCTGATCTCGCGGCGGCTGCAGCGCTGGGGCGCGCAGACCTGTATCGTGTCGGATCCCAATGTCGCCGAAGCACTGCTGCCGGAACGGAGTTGGCACACGGTCCTGATCGATCACTCGCTCGGCACGCAAGCGATGGAGGCGTTCGCTGGCGCGGCTCGCATCCACGCAACCCATCGTATCGTGATGGTTACGCCGGCGACGCGGCAGGACCTTCCGGCCTCCGAGACAACCATGCTCACCGGCTATCTGGTCAAGCCGCTGCGGGCGTCGTCGCTCGCCGCGCGCCTGACCGCCTCACCCGAGATCGCCGCACCAAGCCTCGTGATGCCAGGCCCTGCGATCGAGACGGTCGCGGAGTCCGCGCCAACGGCGCCGGCGGCCGCACCGGCGCAGCAGGGGCTGTCGATCCTGGTTGCGGAAGACAATGAGATCAACGCGCTCCTGATGCGCTCGCTGCTCGCCCGACTCGGTCATACCGTGGTCATAACAACCAACGGCGAGCAGGCGATGGAGTCCTGGCTGTCGGCGACGTCGGCCGGCACGCCCTACGATCTCGTGTTGATGGACATCCAGATGCCGCGCCTCAACGGCATCGAGACCACCAAGCAGATCCGTGCCCATGAGTCGGGCGGGCTGGCCGGCCAGTCCGGACGCCGGACGCCGATCCTGGCGCTGACCGCCAATACGCTGGTCGAGGACCGCTATGCCTGCTTCGAAGCCGGCATGGATGGCTTCCTGATCAAGCCGCTGGATCGCGAGAAGCTCGAGGAAGCGCTCGCGGGCCTCGCCGCTGCTCGGCACATCGCCGCGTAGATTTTAATCGCCATTGCGAGCCACCCGGTCGGCGCAAAGCGCCGCCGGATGACGGGCTCCGCGAAGCAATCCACGCATCCGCCTATGCAGAACGATGGATTGCTTCGTCGCTCAGCTCCTCGCAATAACAGCCGAGACGGCGGATCCTACAGCCGCCGCAGCGCGACGGACTGCACCACGTGATCGGCGCCCTTCTTCAGGATCAGCGTCGCGCGCGGCCGGGTCGGCAGGATGTTGTCCTCGAGATTGGCGAGGTTGGTGCGTTCCCAGATCGCGATCGCGGTTGCGGTCGCTTCCTCGTCCGACAGCAGCGCATAGCGATGAAAGTAGGACCTTGGATCGGTGAACGCGGTGTCGCGTAGCGCCAGGAAGCGCTTGATGTACCACTGCCGCAGCGCGGACTCGTCGGCGTCGATATAGACCGAGAAATCGAAGAAGTCGGAGACGAACGGGACCGCCTTGCCGTCACGCGGCAGCCGCCCGGTCTGCAGCACGTTGACGCCCTCGACGACCAGAATGTCGGGCTGGTCGATCTCGACCCATTTGTTCGGCACGATGTCGTAGGTCAGATGCGAATAGACCGGCGCGCGGACGCGACGCCGTCCCGCCTTGATGTCGCTGAGGAATGACAGCAGCGTCGGCAGGTCGTAGCTCTCGGGAAAACCCTTCTTCTGCATGATGCCCTGCCGCTCGAGCACGGCATTGGGGAACAGGAAACCGTCGGTCGTGATCAGGTCGACCTTCGGGCGCGGCGACCAGCGCGCCAGCAGTGCCTGCAGCACGCGCGCCGTGGTCGATTTGCCGACCGCGACCGAGCCGGCGACGCCGACGATATAGGGCATCTTGCGATCGCGGATCGCGAGGAACTGGCGCTGCGAATAATACAGCCGCTGGGTCGCATCGACATAGATCGACAGCAATCGCGACAGCGGCAGATATATGTCCTCGACCTCCTGCAAATCGAGGCGATCGTGCATCGAACGCAGGCGATCGAACTCGCCCGGCTCGAGCGTCATCGGCGTATCGTCGCGCAGATGCGACCATTGCTGGCGCGTGAATGTGCGATAGGGGTTGTATTGCTGATCTGGTGCCCGGATGTCCATGACGCCCCTCTCCATGCGCTCGATCATGTGCGCTAGTCGCGCTTGCGCGACGCCTTCTCTTCCAGTCCCGACATCGCGGTGCGCTTCTGAAGCGCGGCCTCGACATCCTCCAGCCTCACGCCGCGTGACTTCAACAGAACCAGCAGGTGAAACACGAGATCGGCACTTTCGGCGATGAGGTGGTCGCGGTTGTTCTCGACCGCAGCGATCACGGTCTCGACCGCCTCCTCGCCCAATTTCTTGGCGCAGTGCTCCGCGCCCTTGTCGAGCAGCTTGCGGGTATACGACGCCTCGCCGCCCGATGCAGCGCGGGCGTCGATGGTGGCGGCCAGATCGTGGACCGTGAAACGCGACATCAACTCAACTCAAGCATGCGCACCGGCACCGCCAAGGTGCCATCCCCTAGGTGGGGGCTTAGCATTTTTGTGACAAGGAGTCCCAAATCACGCGCCAGCGCTGGAGATCAAGGCTTAAGGATCGAGGCGCATCGGCAGGCCGGCGCGCACCATGTGATCCTTGGCCTGGCGGATGGTAAATTCCCCGAAGTGGAAGATCGACGCCGCCAGCACGCCGGTGGCATGACCCTCGCGGACTCCGTCGACCAGATGATCGAGATTGCCGACGCCGCCGGAGGCAACGACCGGTACGGGGACACTGTCCGCGATCGCCCGGGTCAGCGGCAGATCAAAGCCCTGCCGCGTGCCGTCCCGGTCCATCGAGGTCAGCAGGATCTCGCCGGCGCCGAGCGAGACGACCTCCTGGGCATATTCGATGGCGTCGATCCCGGTGGCATTCCGTCCACCATGGGTGAAGATCTCCCAGCGGTCGGAGCCGCCGGCGCGCTTGACCCGCTTGGCATCGATCGCGACCACGATGCACTGCTCGCCGTACTTCTCGGCCGCTTCCTTGACGAACTCGCGGCGGCTGACCGCCGCCGAATTGATCGAGACCTTGTCGGCGCCGGACCGCAGCAGGATCTTGATGTCGTCGACGGTGCGGACGCCGCCGCCGACCGTCAGCGGCATGAAGCAGGCCTCCGCCGTCCGCCGCACTACATCCAGCATGATGCCGCGGTTTTCATGGGTGGCGGTGATGTCGAGGAAGGTGAGCTCGTCGGCGCCGGCGGCGTCATAGGCGATCGCGGCCTCGACCGGATCGCCGGCGTCGCGCAGGTCGACGAAATTGACGCCCTTGACCACGCGGCCGTCCTTGACGTCGAGACAGGGGATCACGCGAACCTTGAACATGTCTCTAACTCCTAAACCGCGCTGCGGATCAGCTTGAGCGCGGCGGCCGGATCGAGCCGTCCGTCATAAAGCGCACGGCCGACGATGGCGCCGGCGAGCTTCTTGGCGCGCGGCTCCAGCAGCGCCTTGACGTCGTCGATCGAGGCGAAGCCGCCGGAGGCGATCACCGGGATCGAGATGCGGTCGGCGAGGCCGATCGTGGCATCGAGGTTGAGGCCCTTGAGCAGGCCGTCGCGGGCGATGTCGGTGAAGATGATCGCGGCGACGCCGGCGTCCTCGAATCGCTGCGCGATCTCGAGCGCGGTCACATGCGAGGTCTCGGCCCAGCCCTCGACCGCGACCTTGCCGTCGCGCGCATCGAGGCCCACCGCGACGCGGCCGGGAAACTGCTTCGCCGCGCCCTTCACCAGTTCGGGATCGCGCACGGCAGCGGTGCCGATGATGACGCGCGTGATGCCCTTGTCGAGCCAGGCTTCGATGGTCTTGAGGTCGCGGATGCCGCCGCCGAGCTGCACCGGCATGGTGACGGCCTTCAGCATCGCCTCCACCGCATGCGCATTCATCGGCTTGCCGGCGAAGGCGCCGTCGAGATCAACGACGTGGAGATATTCGAAACCCTGCGCGGCGAAGCTCCTGGCCTGCGCCGCCGGATCGAGATTGAACACGGTGGCGCGCGCCATGTCGCCTTGCTCGAGGCGCACGCACTGGCCGTTCTTCAGATCGACCGCTGGAAAAAGGATCACGGCTTCCACTTCAAGAAATTGGAGATCAGAGCGAGGCCGAAGCGCTGGCTCTTCTCGGGGTGAAACTGGGTGCCAACAGCGGTGTCCTTGCCGACGATCGCGGTCACCGGCCCGCCATAGTCGGCGCGCGCCAGCACGTCGGCCTCGTTGGCGGCGTTGAGGTGATAGGAGTGCACGAAATAGGCGTGGCGCCCCTTCGGCCCGAGCGGCAGCCGCTCCAGCACCGGATGCTCGCGCACCATATCGAGCGTGTTCCAGCCCATGTGCGGGACCTTCAGGCTCTCGTCGCGCGGCTCGATCTTCACGACATCGCCGCCGATCCAGTTGAAGCCCTCGGTGATGACGTGCTCCTTGCCACGCGTCGCCATCAGCTGCATGCCGACGCAGATGCCGAAGAACGGCCGCGCCTTGACCCGCACCGCCTCGGTGAGCGCCTCCCGCATGCCGTCGACCGCGTCGACGCCGCGGCGGCAATCGGCGAACGCGCCGACGCCGGGCAGCACGATGCGATCGGCGCGATACACCGCGTCGGGATCGCGCGTCACCTTGATGGCTTGCGGATCCTCCATGCTGCGCGCCGCGCGCTCGAAGGCCTTTGCCGCCGAATGCAGATTGCCGGAGCCGTAATCGATGATTGCAACGGTCATCGCGATCCTCCTGGCTCTGGAAACAATCCGATGATGCCGCCCTGCGGCATCGGCGGGGGTTTTGAGAAAGATTGGCCGGGCACGTCCCGGGTCGGCGGCGGCCCACCGCGATCGACCGACCGCTGGTCATTGAAGGCGCCGCGATGCCGCGCGATCCAGCGTTCGAAGAAGCGGCGCTCGGCGGCGTCCTTGTTGTCGGCCACGACGATGTCGAGCTGGCGCCATTTGCGCCGCGACAGCGTCCAGCGTTGCAAGGTCGGGGCCTCCAGCCCGATCAGCACCATCAACACCAGGTCGACGAGCAAGATCGCGCCGCGGCCGATCCCGAGCTTGGTCAGCGCAAAATCGATCGCGAAAGTCAGCACCAGCCAGCCGATCAGCGCCAGCCAGAGCCGATGCCAGACCAGCCAGATCGCGCCGGCGACCGCGGCCCAGAAATGGAAGCCGTCGCGCACGAAAACGAACTTGTCGGCCGCCGCGAGATCGGCGCCGCTGGCCACGGGGGCATGCACTGTATAGACCGGCATCGAACGCTCCGCCGAGGATGGACTTTTACTTACAGCATGATCTCCGGGAGAACGGGTGCCACCGTGTCCGGATCATGCTCCCGGGGTCAGCCGCCGAGCTGACCCTTGGTCGAGGGCACTTCGCCCTGGGCACGCGGATCAATCGCAATCGCCGTCCGCAGCGCCCTCGCCAAACCCTTGAAGCAGGATTCGGAGATATGATGGCTGTTCTCGCCATATAGGGTCTCGACGTGGAGAGTCACGCCGGCATTCATCGCGAAGGCGTTGAACCATTCGCGCACCAGCTCGGTGTCGAACTCGCCGATCTTATCACGCGGGAACTCGACCTTGAACACCAGCACCGGGCGGCCGGAAATGTCGATCACGACGCGCGACAGCGTCTCGTCCATCGGCATGTGGATCGAGGCGTAGCGGGTGATGCCCGCCATGTTGCCGAGCGCCTGCTTCACGGCCTGCCCGAGCGCGATCCCGACGTCTTCGGTGGTGTGGTGGTAATCGACATGGAGGTCGCCATCCGCCTTCACCGTGATGTCGATGCGCGAATGCCGGGCCAGGAGGTCGAGCATATGGTCGAAGAAGCCGATCCCGGTCGAAACCGTGGATACGCCTGCTCCGTCGAGGTTGACCGTCACCTCGATGTCGGTCTCCTTGGTCTTGCGCTTGATGGTTGCCGTGCGCATGAAGATTAAGCTTTCCCGTGCCGAAAACGCCGGTCTTTTAACAGGCTGATGTCACCTTCGCTACTGCGGGATGACCCCGAAACGCCCTAACTTCGGGCCATGGTGACCCAAATTCCTTGCCGTCTTGTCATACCGCGTTTTCTTCACGCGAACCGGTGCCCATCCCGGATCAAGTCCGGGACGGGCTTCGCTCGAAAACGCTGCTTTTCGCCCGATTGTAACCCTCTGCCCGACCGCCTAAATCTGCCCGGAAGAGAGGTAACCTATGCAAGCATCCCAAAATGAGCTGCCGGTCTGGCATGGCACCACGATCTGCACGGTCCGCAAGGGCGGCAAGGTGGTGATCGGCGGCGACGGGCAGGTCTCGATCGGCCAGACCGTGATCAAGGCCAATGCCAAGAAGGTCCGGCGGATCGGCAAGGGCGACGTGATCGGCGGCTTTGCCGGCGCCACCGCCGACGCCTTCACGCTGTTCGAACGGCTCGAAAGCAAGCTGGAGCAATATCCGGGGCAATTGACCCGGGCGGCCGTCGAGCTCGCCAAGGACTGGCGGACCGACCGTTATCTGCGCCGGCTGGAGGCCATGATGATCGTGGCCGACAAGGACGTTTCCCTGGTGCTGACCGGTACCGGCGACGTGCTGGAGCCGGAATCCGGGGTCATGGCGATCGGCTCCGGCGGCAATTATGCCCTCGCCGCGGCCCGCGCGCTGGTCGACACCGACAAGGACGCCGAGACCATCGTGCGCCGCGCGCTGGATATCGCCGCCGATATCTGCGTCTACACCAACCGCAACGTGACGATCGAGACGATCGGCGGCTAGGCATGGCCGGTCGCTATCGTTTCCGCCCAATGACGACGGCCGACCTGCCGCAAATCAGGCAGTGGCTGGCGCTGCCGCATGTCCGCCAGTGGTGGGGCGACCCGGCCGAGCAATACGCGCTGGTCAGCGGCGACCTTGAGGAGCCTGCGATGGACCAGTTCATCGTTGCCGCCGAGGGCAACGATTTCGGCTACATCCAGTGCTACGACCTGACGGCATGGAATTCCGGGTTCGGCAAGCAGCCGGAAGGCACCCACGGCATCGATCTCTTCATCGGTGCGCCCGACATGATGGCAGGCGGCCACGGCTCGGCGCTAATCCGCGCCTTTGTCGACGACCGGCTGGCTAACGGCGCGCCACGCATCGTCACCGATCCCGACCCGGCCAATGCGCGGGCCGTGCGCGCCTATGAGAAGGCCGGCTTCCGGAAGGTCGGAATGGTCGATACGCCCGACGGACCGGCGCTGCTGATGGCGCGCGACAAATGACCCAAAACGCTGGCGCATACCGGCGCTTGCCGAGACCATTCCTTCAACCTAGCTAGAGCCAATGACCGACTTCTCCCCCCGCGAAATCGTTTCTGAACTTGACCGTTTCATCGTCGGCCAGGCCGATGCCAAGCGCGCGGTATCGATCGCGCTGCGCAACCGCTGGCGGCGGCTGCAGCTTGCCGGTTCCCTGCGCGAGGAGGTTCTGCCCAAGAACATCCTGATGATCGGGCCGACCGGCGTCGGCAAGACCGAGATCGCGCGACGGCTAGCCAAGCTCGCGGGCGCGCCGTTCCTCAAGGTCGAGGCCACGAAATTTACCGAGGTCGGCTATGTCGGCCGCGACGTCGAGCAGATCGTCCGCGACCTCGTCGAGGTGGCGATTTCGCAGACCCGCGAGCGCAAGCGCAAGGACGTCCAGGCCCGTGCCCAGCTCGCCGCGGAGGAGCGCGTGCTGGATGCGCTGGTCGGCCCCGGATCGAGCCCGGCGACGCGCGAATCGTTCCGCAAGAAGCTGCGTGCCGGCGAGCTCAACGACAAGGAGATCGAGATCGAGACCCAGTCGGGCAGCAGCGGCATGCCGATGTTCGAAATCCCCGGCATGCCCGGCGCCCAGATGGGCGCGATCTCGCTCGGCGATATCTTCGGCAAGATGGGCGGACGCAGCAAGACCCGCCGCCTGACGGTGGAAGGCTCGCACGAGATCCTCGTCAACGAGGAATCCGACAAGCTGCTCGACACCGATCAAGTGGTGCAGGAGGCGATCAACGCCGTCGAGAACAACGGCATCGTGTTCCTCGACGAGATCGACAAGATCTGCGTGCGCGAGAACCGCGCCGGCGGCGACGTCTCGCGCGAGGGCGTGCAGCGCGATCTGCTGCCGCTGATCGAGGGCACCACGGTCTCGACCAAGCACGGCGCGGTCAAGACCGACCACATCCTGTTCATCGCCTCGGGCGCCTTCCATATTGCCAAGCCCTCGGACCTGCTGCCCGAACTGCAGGGCCGGCTGCCGATCCGCGTCGAGCTGCAGGCGCTGACCCGCGACGACATGCGCCGGATTCTGACCGAGCCGGAAGCGTCGCTGATCAAGCAATATGTCGCGCTGCTGAAGACCGAGGGCGTCACGCTCGACGTCACCGACAGCGCAATCGACGCGCTGGCCGATGTCGCGGTTGCGGTCAATTCGACAGTCGAGAATATCGGCGCGCGGCGGCTGCAGACCGTGATGGAGCGGGTGCTGGACGAGATCTCCTTCACCGCGCCCGATCGCCACGGCGAGACCATCCAGGTCGACGCCGACTACGTGACCAGGCATGTCGGCGACCTCGCGAAGAACGCCGATCTGAGCCGGTTTATTTTGTAGGCGGCGCAGCCATCGTCGCCCCGGCGCACGCCGGGGCCCATAACCCACTGCTGCTTGCATTGAGCCAAGACTCGGGCCGCTATCCCGTCTAAGAACTGACTTCGGTGGTTATGGGTCCCGGCCCCCGTGCGCAATTGCGCACTAGGCCGGTACGACGTGGTGGACAATCTATGAATCTGCGGGTAGCGCAAAACCCCTGGCGCGTGATGCTGGCCGTCAATGCGGCCGTGCTGGTCGGGGTGTTCCTGCACAAGATCGCACTGCCGCCCTTCGTCCCCTACATCCATCTCCTGGTCGACTATCACTACGGCTTCACCAAGCGCGCGCTGATCGGCGCGATCGTGTCGCTGTTCACCGACAAGGTGCCGGTGTGGCTGGTGTTCGCGCTGGCCGGCGCGATCTGGCTGGTGACGTTCGGGCTGTTCGTCAGGCTTTTTCATCGCACATTCGGCTTCCGCGATGGGCATTGGCCGCTGTTCGTCTTCATTGCGGGATCGCCGTTTTTCCTGAAGAACTTCATGCACACGCTCGGCCATTTCGACATCTACGGCTGTGCGCTGACGATCGTGCTGCTGCTGATCCCGGCGCGCTCCGTGATGTACGTGGTGATTGCAGCGCTGATCTCGATCTTGCTGATCCTGGTCCATCACATCTTCGTCTTGATGTATGTGCCGACGATCGCGGCGATCGTGGTGCTGCGCTTCTACCTGACGCAGGGGGCGACGCCGCGAAACATCGCCATCGGCCTCGTGGCGCTCGCCGCGGTCGGCATCCTGTTCCTGGTCGCGCAATTCGCCGGCACGGTCGAGGTGCCCTATGACGAATTCATCCGTCACCTGCAGAGCCGGATGGCCGATCCGTCGCGGACCGACCTGCTGCAGTTCGGCTACATCTGGTACCAGCCGCTGTCGAAGGAGTTCGCCGACACCTGGGCCCGGATGCCCTCTAACATCCTGGGCGTCCCGGTATTTGCGCTGCTGATCTGGGTGCATGTGCCGCTGTGGCGCTATTTCGCGCGGCTGATCGGCGCGCTGGCGCATGAGCTGCATCGGCGGATCGTGTTCGCCGCGCTCATCATGATCAGCGCCGGCTATTTCGTGATGTTCGTGACCGTGTTCGACTATTCGCGCTGGATCTCGAACTGGGCGGTCTGCATGTTCCTGATGCTGCACGCGGTGAAGATGCTGCCGGCCTCGAAGGACGTAGCGCCGATCGATTCAGACGATCGCAAGACCACAGTCTTGGGCTGGATCGTCACGCTGATCCCGCGCGTCGGGATCGTTCGCCCTTTCTGATCTCAGGATCTCGCGCGACGGACCCGCACATAGAGCGCGCCCTCGCCGCCATGGCCGATATGCGCTTCCTCGAACCCGACGACCAGCGTGCGGAATTCCGGCAGGCTGAGCCATTCCGGCACCTGCCGGCGCAACACGCCGCGTTCGGACTCGAGGCCACCGACCTTGCCCTTGCCGGTGATGACCAGCACGAAGGTAAGCCCGTCGCTATGCGCACGCTGCAGGAAGGTGAACAACACGCGATGCGCGCGCATCTGCGTCATGCCGTGCAGATCGAGCCGCGCATCGATCTCCTGTCGGCCGCGTGACAGTTTTGCGCGCTCGCGGCGGCCGATCGGCGCCAGCGGCGGCACAGGCGGACGCGGCGCCGGCGCCGCCTTGGCCGACGTCACCGGCTTGACCGGAATGGGCTTGGCTGCGGCGTGATGCGTGGGCGGGTCAGCGGCGACGGCATGGGCTTTCGGTGCGGCCGGCTTCTTGCGCAGCGGCTTGACCTGCTTGGCCACGCTCTCCCAGAGCGCACGCTCCTCCTCGCTCAGCGCACGCTTGCGCCGCGACGGAGCGGACAGATCGAGGATCGGCGCGGGTCGTTTCATTGATCGCGGTGATGGCGAGTGCGCCTATAGCGCCGCTTCTCCGGTTGCTGCGGAATGTCGGGCCGGGCGACCGGCAACGGCACCGGTTCTGCCACAGGAGCGGCCTGCGCGACAGGGGCCGTCGTCCCGGACGCAGCGGGCGGAGCATCCTTTGCAGGGGGGCTCACGGACGGGTTCCTGGCGGCGCCGTTGCCGGCGTCTTTCGTCCCAGCCCTTGTCCCGGCCTTGGCAACGGTCGCCGTGGTCGCATCCGCAGGCTTCGCTGCCGCCTTTTCCTTCGGCGGATCGGTCTGCGGAAACAGTTTTGCGATCCTGGCCGACGGCCGCTCGTCAGGGATCGGCAGCTTGTGGCCGCGCGCGACGGGATCGAGCCCCTTCGGCACCAGCATCACGAACTGCATGTTGTGGCGCAGCCGGCCCGAGACCTTGCCGGCATCAGCGCCGGCGCCGAAATAGAGATCGGCGCGCGCCGGGCCGACGATGGCCGACCCGGTGTCCTGCGCGATCATCAGCCGGTGGAACGGCGTCCTGGATTGCTCGGATTCGATCGGCAGTTCGCCGGCGATGAAGAACGGCGTGCCGTAGACATGCAGCGCCTTGTCGACCGCGATCGAGCGGCCCGGCGTCAGCGGCACGCCCTGCGCACCGACCGCCTCGTCCTTGTCGGACAGCGGCACTTCGCGGAAGAACACGTAGGCGCGGTTCTGCCGCCGCAGCTCCTTGGCGCCGTCGGGGTTCTGCTCCATCCACTCCCTGATCTTCTGCATCGACATCTGATCCTTCGGGATGATGCCGCGGTCGATCAGGACGCGCCCGACCGGCGTATAGGGATAGCCATTATGCGCATCGTAATTGATGCGGAGCGTGGTGCCGTCCTCGAACTTGATCCGCGCCGAGCCCTGGATCTGGGCGAACAACAGGTCGGTCTGGCTCTTCAGCCAGGCGATCTCCAGCCCACGGCCGGCGATCGCGCCGTCCTCGATCTGGCCGCGGTCGTAGTAGGGCACGAGCTTGCGCCGGCCGATCTTGCGATACACCGGACCGCTGTTGGGCAGGCCGACCGACGCCTGCGTCTTGCCGCGCACGAACAGGTTGGACGGCCGGCGATAGACCGGAACATTGTAGACGTCGGTCTGGGTCCGCGAGCCATCGAGCACCGGCTCGTAATACCCGGTGACGAAGCCGGCGCCCTCGCCGAGCCGCGAGATACGCAGCGGCACAAAGTTCTCCTCGAAGAACTCCTTCGCTTTCGCGCCACCGGCGAGATCGAGTCCCTTCGCGATCCGGCAGGGATCGCGCAGCGAGCTGCCGAGCGCCTTCGACTCCGCGGGCGCGCCCTGCTGGGCCGCGATCGGCTTGCAGCTGGTGCGAAATGCTCGGTAGGCCGCGAGATGATCGTCCTCGCTCCAGCCGGTGACATCGGCCCAGGCCAGCGGCTCATACTGGCTGCCGCTGACCTGCAGCGGCAATTCCAGATCGGGATAAGGGATCGGGTGGGACTGCTGGAGTCGCGGCGCGGCGTGCCGGCTCGACCTGTAGCGTGCGGCGATCGCCGCGGTGGAGCACACAACCGCGAGCGCGCAGCACGCGATCGCGAGGCGCCCGTAGCTGAGATGTTTAGTGAGCGCTTCCAGTGCCAACCAGCTTCCAATTCGGATCGCGGGAAGTCGAGTCGCGGGCGAATGTCCAGATGTCGGTGATGTCGGCGACCTTGTCCGGGCTGCCGTCGACGATGGTCCCCGCCTTGTCGCGCGTGACCGAGATCATCTGCGACACGAAGCGGACGGTCAGCTGGGTCGAGCGATCGCGCGTCTCGGCGCCGACGATCTCGGCCTTGTCGATCGACACGAACCGCGTTTCGGTCTTCTGCTCGTGCTTCTCGCGATCTTTGATCGCGGCCTCGAAGCTCTCATAGACCTCGGCAGACAGCAGGTCGCGCAGCGCGCGGCGATCGCCATTGGCGAAGGCCAGCACGATCATTTCATAGGCCGAGCGGGCGCCCGAGAGGAAATGCCGCGGATCGAACGAGGAATCCTGGGCGACAACCGCGTCGAGACCTTGCGCCAGCGGCGTGCCGGGCTCGGCGATGCCCTTCCAGCGTTCGGTCGGCTCGACCGGATCGGCGGGCGCAGCCGGGGCCGGCTGATCGATCACCGATCCCGGGATCGGCACGACGTTGTTATCCTGGCCGCGCTGCAGGACGTTGGGTGCTGCACGATCATACGGCGGCCGCTCGCTTCCCGTGCGCTGTCCGAGAACGCTGCGCAGACGCAGGAAGATAAATACGGCCAGCGCCAGGAAGATGATGGTGTAGATATCCACGTCGAGTTCGCTTTCTGCTCTCTGCCGGCAACGGGGCCGGGCATCAAAGCGTTCCCGGTCGGGAACGGCAGAGATTACATCACCGATTGAGTCCGCTGCATGTAGGCACGAAACTATGCCCGGCCAATGGCGCTTTTTGGCACGGGCAAGTGTAGCGCGTTTCGGCCCCGGGGGGAAACCCGTTCCGTCCCGGAAATCGCGTATCTTCAATAATTTAGGAAGCCGTTAAGGGATTGGGCGGAGTTGCGTTCGCAAACCCGTTGCGGAAGATTTGGCCGCAGGCCCGCCTGGATGCAGGCGCTCGTCGTCCTTGTGGACCGAGCCGGGCCTATGATAGCCACTCGCCGGCATCGGCATTTCCAAACCTTAACGCGTGCCGTCGGACATCCTGTCCCGAGCGCCGCTCCAGGAGACATTTTCATGACCAATGGCAACGGCGCCCCCGTCGAACAGCCCGCCCCCCAGCTCAACGTGCTGGCGCAGTACACCAAGGACCTGTCGTTCGAGAACCCGAATGCGCCGGCCTCGCTCGGCCAGCAGCAACAGCAGCCGGCGATCAACATCCAGATCAACGTCTCCGCCAACAACCTGTCGGAAAACGAGTTCGAGGTGATCCTCTCGATCGAGGGCAAGGCCGAGTCGGCCGGCAAGGTGATGTTCAGCTTCGACCTCGCCTATGCCGGTGTCTTCCGGATCGTGAACGTGCCGAAGGAGAATTTGCACCCGCTGGTCATGATCGAGTGCCCGCGGCTGCTGTTCCCGTTCGCGCGCGAGATCGTCGCGACCTCGGTCCGCGATGGCGGCTTCCCGCCTTTGCTGCTCGACCCGGTCGATTTCGTCGGCCTCTACCGTCAGAACATGGAGCGGCAGGCAGCCGCCCAGGCCGCTTCCGGCGTCAAGCCGAGCTGATCCCGAAAGTTCGATCGTTTGGCTCCCGTCACCCTGAGGAGCCCGCGCTTGCGGGCGTCTCGAAGGATCGGCGGGCGCCGATCGTGGCCGATTCATCCTTCGAGACGCCGCTTCGCGGCTCCTCGGGATGAGGGGAAACATTAATCTTGAATCAAGCCGCCGGTGCTGCAGCAGGTGCCGGCGGCGGCAGATAGTCGTTCCAGATCGGCTTGTCGCCGAGCGTCGCGACGAACGCCCGGTGGGCTTCGCGATCCGCGTCGCTGACCCGCGCAACCAGCGCGGTTTCGCGCTGCCGCCGCGGCGTATCGCCATAGCTTCCGCTGCGCGCATCCGAATTTTCCGACGCCAGGATGAGCTGCGACTGCCGTGCCCCGATCAGGTCGATGTAGACCTCGGCCAGCAGCTCGGCGTCGAGCAAGGCGCCGTGCTTGGTGCGGCGGGAATTGTCGATCTGGTAGCGCGAGCAGAGATCGTCGAGCCGGTTCGACACACCAGGATGCTTGCGTCGCGCCAGCAGCAGCGTGTCGACCAGCCGGTCTTTCGGGATCGCCTTCCGCTTGATGCGGTCGAGCTCGGCGTTGATGAAGCTGATGTCGAACGACGCGTTGTGGATCACCAGCGGCGTATCGCCGATGAAGGCCAGGAACTCGTCGACCACTTCAGTGAACAGCGGCTTGGAGGCCAGGAACTCGGTCGACAGCCCGTGCACGGCGAAGGCCTCCGCCGGCATGTCGCGTTCGGGGTTGATATAGACGTGGTAGGTCTGCCCGGTCGGCATGCGGTTGAAGATCTCGACGCAACCGATCTCGACCAGCCGGTCGCCGCGCAGCGGATCGAGGCCGGTGGTTTCGGTATCGAGAACTATTTCGCGCATGACGTAAGGGAATCCGGAACAGCGGGGCGAATCAGGTTCGCCGCTCCGGCATCTTAGCAACCTCGGCCAGAATGTCGCGGATCCGCGCCCGCACGGGGTCAAGTCCGAGCGAGGTATCCACGATGAAATCCGCGCGCTTGCGCTTCTCGGCGTCCGGCATCTGCTTGGCGATGATGGCATCGAGCTTGGCGGCATCCATGGTGCCGCGCGCCAGCACGCGCTCGCGCTGCAGTTCCGGCGATGTGGTGACGACGACGACGGCATCGACGCGTTTCTCGCCGCCGGTCTCGAACAGCAGCGGGATATCGAGCACGACGATAGGTGCGCCGGCGGCCTCTGCGTCGGCGAAGAATTTCTGGCGCGACGTACCGAGCATCGGATGCACGATCTGCTCGAGCTGTTTGATCGCTACCGGGTCCTGCACCACGCGTGCCGACAGCTTGGCGCGGTCGACCTTGCCGTTCGCAGTGGTGCCGGGAAAGGCCGCCTCGATCGCCGGTGCCGCTTCGCCTTCATAGAGCTGATGCACGGCCGCATCGGCGTCGTAAACCGGTACGCCGGCCTCCATGAAGAGCTTGGCCGTGGTGGATTTCCCCATCCCGATCGAGCCGGTCAGTCCAAGAATCAGCATCGCATCAACATCGTTTCAGTATGTCTTCGTGGCATGCGTCTCAGGCGTTCACACCGCAAGCAACTTCTCACGGCGCAGGAACGCGAGCAGCGACAATAGCGGCAGGCCGAGGATGGTGAAATGGTCGCCTTCGATCCGCTCGAACAGATGCACGCCGAGGCCCTCGAGCTGGTAGGCGCCGACGCTGGTCGTCACCGCCTCCCCGGCCTGGTCGAGATAGGCTTCGATCTCGCCGGCCGCGAGCCGCCGCATCGTCATCCGGGCCACGCTCACGTCGTCGAACAGGACTTTACCATCGCGCGCCACCGAGACGGCTGAATGCAGCGCGTGCGTCTGTCCGGCGAGCAGGCCGAGTTGCTCGGCAGCTTGGGCGCGGCCGGCAGGCTTGCTGAACATCCGCTCTCCCAGCGCCAGCGTCTGGTCGGCGCCGACGACATATCGACCCGGCTTCTGCCTCGATATGAACAGCGCCTTCTCGCGCGCCAGGAGCGATGCGATATCGGCCGGGGCCGAAAGGCCGGAATTTTTCTGCACCGCGCGTTCATCGATATCGGCCGGCAGCGCCTCGAATTCGAGCCCGGCATTCTCGAGCAGCATCCTTCGCGCACGGCTTTGCGAGGCAAGGATCAGTTTCTGCGGGCCACGCCAGATGCTCATGATTTGGCCGCTACTCCGACGGCCGCGCGCGCTGGCGGTCGTTGTAGAGCTTCATGATCGCAGCCGCCGTTTCCTCGATCGAGCGACGCGTCACGTCGAGCAATGCCCAGTTGTATTTCGCACTCAGCCGCCGTGCAAACGCGACTTCGTCGGCCACCGCCTGCTTGTCGATATAGGTGTCGTTGTCGCGGTCGCCCATCGTGAGCAGGCGGTTCTGCCGGACCTGGATCAGGCGTTCCGGCGTCGCATGCAGGCTGACCACCAATGGCTTCTTCAGGGTCTCGAGCTGGTGCGGCAACGGGATGCCCGGCACCAGCGGCACATTGGCGGTTCTTATGCCGCGGTTGGCGAGATAGATCGAGGTCGGGGTCTTCGATGTGCGGGATACGCCGACCAGGACGACGTCAGCCTCCTCGAGGCCTTCGACATGCTGGCCATCGTCATGGATCATCGTGTAGTTCAGCGCGTCGATCCGGCTGAAATATTCCGCGTTCAGCACATGCTGCGCACCGACGCGTCCGGTCGTCGCGGCGCCCAGATACGCCTCGAACAGCTGCATCACCGGCCCGATGATCGACAGGCTCGGCACGTTGATCTCCTTGCACTTGCCCTCGAGCCGGCCGACCAGATCCTTCTCGAGCAGCGTGAACAGGACAATGCCGGGCGATTCCTCGATCTCGTCGAGCACACGATCGAGCTGCTTCTGGCTCCGTACCAACGGATAGACATGCTCGACCGCGGTCACGTTGGCGTATTGCGCAGCGACCGCGCGCGCCACGGTGATCAGCGTCTCGCCGGTCGAATCGGACACCAGATGCAGGTGGAAATAATTGGAGGTCGTCGGCACCGAAGCCCCTGTCTATCCTGTGAATCCCTGTGGAGGTCGAGGAGAAGAATCCGGGTCCGCCGCCAGGTCCCTGTATATCGCGTCGCCTTCTTCACAGCACCGCCGAAAAGGATAAGTCGACGTCATGGCGCGGATGATAGTGAACCGGTGTGGATTTGTCTCTTGATAAGCTGGCCACAGAGGCCCGCAACCGATTGAGTAAAGCGACAGATTCCGGATATCCGCCCTCGCTGGTCGAAATGTTGAGGGATGTGAACAAGCCCGCAAGAACGGCTGGATTGCGTTGCGTGAGTCAAATTCACCGCCACTAAGACTCAAACCTTAGATTCTAAAATTAATTAGGTTTAGGAGAGCCCTGTGTGCGGATATGTATCCGTCCCTCGCAAGCAGAGCTTGGCTCGCAACGCCGAGACCGCCCGAGCTGTTCCCTGAAAGGCATCACCGCGATGTTGTATGACTGGATCAAGGCCCTGCACATCATTGCCGTGATCTCCTGGATGGCGGGCATGCTCTATCTGCCACGGCTGTTCGTCTATCATTGCGAGGCCGAAGCTGGCTCGAAGCAGTCCGAGACCTTCAAGGTCATGGAGGGGCGGCTTTTGAAGGCGATCATCAACCCGGCGATGATCGTGACCTGGCTTGCCGGGCTTTATCTGGTCTGGGCCGGACACTGGTACCTATCGGGCTGGTTTCACCTCAAATTTATGCTGGTGCTCATTATGTCGGGTATCCACGGCTTTTTGTCCCGCTGCGTAAAGGATTTCGCCGCCGACCGGAATCAGCGCACCCAGAAATTCTACCGCATTATCAACGAGGTGCCGACGCTTCTGATGATCCTGATCGTGATCATGGTGGTCGTGAAGCCGTTCTAGACATCGCGATGCTCAAGACGCATGCTTCAGTCCTTCTTGCGAAGGACGAATCGATTTTCTATATAGGGTTCATCCCACCCCACGCAGGCGGATGTGGTCGCGTTTCGGTTCTTTTTGGGCCGGCGCCGCATCAGGTTTGGAAGCCCAAACGGCACTTTCCTGGCTGAGACCTGCGGACCTTCCTTTGGCGTCCGCTTTTTCCAAGCCACCTCGCACCCCTTCCCTACTTACTTCCTCACAGGACGACCCCAATGCGGGAAATCAAGCTCCAGGACCTCAAATCGAAAACGCCGGCCGAGCTCGTCTCGTTCGCGGAAGAGAATGGGGTCGAGAATGCCAGCACCATGCGCAAGCAGGAGCTGATGTTCGCAATTCTCAAAAACCTCGCCGCCGCCGAGACCGACATTGTCGGCGAGGGCGTCGTGGAGGTGCTGTCCGACGGATTCGGCTTCCTTCGTTCGCCCGACGCGAACTACCTGCCCGGTCCCGATGACATCTACGTCTCGCCCTCGCAAATCCGCCGCTTCGGCCTGCGCACCGGCGACACCATCGAAGGGCACATCCGCAGCCCGAAGGAAGGTGAGCGCTATTTTGCGTTACTGAAGGTCAATACGCTCAATTTCGAGGATCCCGAGAAGGCCAAGCACAAGGTCAATTTCGACAACCTCACGCCGCTGTTTCCCAATCAGCGTTTCCGCATGGAGCTTGAGGACTCCACCAAGAAGGATCTCTCTGCCCGCGTCATCGACATCGTCGCGCCGATCGGCAAGGGCCAGCGCGCGCTGATCGTGGCGCCGCCGCGCACCGGCAAGACGGTGCTGATGCAGAACATCGCGCACTCGATCACCGCCAATCATCCCGACTGCTATCTGATCGTGCTTCTGATCGACGAGCGTCCGGAAGAAGTCACCGACATGCAGCGCTCGGTGAAGGGCGAGGTGGTGTCGTCGACCTTCGACGAACCCGCCGTACGTCACGTCCAGGTCGCCGAAATGGTGATCGAGAAGGCCAAGCGTCTCGTCGAGCACGGCCGCGATGTCGTGATCCTGCTCGATTCGATCACGCGCCTCGGCCGCGCCTACAACACCGTGGTGCCGTCATCCGGCAAGGTGCTGACCGGCGGTGTCGACGCCAACGCCCTGCAGCGCCCGAAGCGCTTCTTCGGTGCGGCGCGCAACATCGAGGAGGGCGGTTCGCTGACCATCATCGCGACCGCGCTGGTCGATACCGGCAGCCGCATGGACGAAGTCATCTTCGAAGAGTTCAAGGGCACCGGTAACTCGGAACTGATCCTCGACCGCAAGGTCTCGGACAAGCGGACCTTCCCGGCGATCGATATCGCCCGCTCCGGCACCCGCAAGGAGGAGCTGATCACCGATCCGCAGGTGCTGAAGAAGATGTATGTCCTGCGCCGCATCCTCAATCCGATGGGTACCATGGACGCGATCGACTTCCTGCTCGACAAGCTCCGGAACACCAAGAGCAATTCGGAATTCTTCGATTCCATGAACACCTGAGCCTACGGCTGAACAGAAGAGGGCGCTCCGCACAAACGGGGCGCCTTTTTCATGTTGCGGGTTTGCTGCAGCGGAGTGCAGCATGAATTGGTCGAGCTTCCGCGCCGAACCTTCATCTAACTGTCTGATATAATTTATATTTATATTTATATCCTGCCTGTATCGGGCCGGGGCACCGCAGCAAAATTGCTGCACGCCTGCTGCGCAGTAAAATGAGGCTATGCTGCATTGCAGCATAATGCCGTGGGGGCATGCGAGATCGAAGCGGCATTGCCTTTGCTGATTTGCTGGAAGAAATAGGCGATGCATCCGCGCGACCAGACCATCTTCGCATTATCCTCCGGGCGGCCGCCGAGCGCGATCGCCATTGTCAGGCTGTCTGGCCCAATGGCCGAGTCGGTCATTGCTGGACTGGCGGGCAAGACTCCGGCCCCGCGAATGGCCACCCGTGCGTTGATCCGCGATTCAAACCATCAACCGATCGACGACGCGGTCGTGTTATGGTTCCCCGGCCCGGCGAGCGCGACCGGCGAGGACGTTGCCGAATTTCATGTCCATGGCGGGCGCGCGGTGTTGGCGGCGCTGCTCGATGCCATCGCCGCGTTCGAGAATGTGCGGCCGGCTGAGCCAGGCGAGTTCACCCGGCGGGCCTTCGAGAACGGCAAGCTCGACCTGACCGAGGCCGAGGGTCTCGACGATCTGATCCACGCCGACACTGACCGTCAGCGGCGCCAGGCGCTGCGCCAGCTGAAGGGGTTGCTCGGCGATCGCGCGCGCGACTGGCGTGAGCGGATCATCGCGGCGTCGGCGCTGATCGAGGCCGGCATCGATTTCTCGGATGAAGGCGATGTCCCGGCCGAGCTGGTCGCACCTGCGCTTGAGACGATCCGAGCGCTGCACGACGAGATCAGGCAGGTGCTTGCAGCGCAGGGGCAGAGCGAGCGGCTGCGCGACGGCCTCGTGGTCGCGATCGCAGGTCCGCCGAATGTCGGCAAATCGACCCTGATCAATCAGCTTGCCAAGCGCGAGGTCGCGATCGTCTCGCCGCATGCCGGCACCACGCGCGACGTGATTGAGGTGCAGCTCGATCTCGACGGCTATCCCGTCACGGTCATCGACACCGCCGGGATTCGCGAGACCGACGACCCGGTGGAGCAGGAAGGAGTTCGCCGCGCGCGGGCCCGCGCCGCAGAAGCCGATCTCGTGCTGTGGCTGGCCGACAGCCGCGGCGCGAAGGTCGGGCATGGTGGAACCACGCCAACCTGGCTGGTGCGAAACAAGATCGACTTGGTGAGGAGCGCGACAGGCGAGGGAGGTAGCTACCCCGAGTTCCGGATCTCCGCGTCCCGCGGCGACGGCCTCTCTGAGCTGATCGCCGCGCTGGTCGGTTTCGCGCACGACTATTTCGCGACCAGCGAGGGCGGTCTGATCAGCCGGACGCGGCAGCGCGGACTGCTGGAGGAGACCGTCGAGTCGCTTCGGCGTAGCATCGACGTGGTCGGGCAGGGCGAGGAACTCGCCGCCGAGGAACTTCGCAGTGCGGCCACCTCACTCGGACGTTTGCTCGGCCGGGTCGATGTCGAGGACATCCTGGACGTCATCTTCCGCGAGTTCTGCGTCGGGAAGTAGCAAGCCCCATCTGTTTCACGTGAAACATGGTTTCGATTTGGTTAAGGAAGCCGCCTGCCGTTTCACGTGAAACAATTGCTGCGCCCGACCGGGCTGTTTCACGTGAAACAACCCCGCCCCGTTATTGCGGGCGAAGCAACGCAATCCATATCTCGACTGTTAAATCGGTTCTCAGACCGACGGCCTAACTTCGTTCTTCCGGCTTTCATCACTCCGCGATAGAAGTCCCGCCATGACTATCAGGGCAGACTCATTTGACGTCATCGTCATCGGCGGCGGCCATGCCGGCTGCGAGGCCGCGAGTGCGGCTGCCCGGATGGGCGCGAAGACAGCCCTGGTGACCCATCGTTTCGCGACCATCGGCGCGATGTCCTGCAATCCCGCGATCGGGGGCCTCGGCAAGGGTCATCTGGTCCGTGAGGTTGACGCACTGGACGGACTGATGGGCCGGGTCGCCGACGCCGGCGGCATCCAGTTCCGCATGCTCAATCGCCGGAAGGGTCCGGCGGTCCGTGGACCTCGGGCCCAGGCCGACCGCAAGCTCTATGCGGCGGCGATGCAGGCAGCGATCACCGAAACCGCGAACCTCAGCGTCATTGAGGGCGAGGCGGATGAGCTGATTGTCGTCAATGGCCGCGTGACCGGCATTCGCCTGGGCGATGGCCGCCAGCTGTCATCCGGCGCGGTCGTCGTCACGACCGGCACCTTCCTGCGCGGTCTGATCCATCTTGGTGAGAAGAACTGGCCGGCAGGCCGGGTCGGCGAGGCGCCGGCCATGGGCCTGTCAGCCTCGTTCGAACGAGCGGGTTTTGTGCTCGGTCGGCTCAAGACCGGAACGCCGCCACGACTCGACGGCACGACGATCGACTGGTCCGCGGTCGAAATGCAGCCGGGAGACGATCCACCGGAGCCGTTTTCGGTCATGACGGACAGGATTACGACCCCGCAGATCCAGTGCGGGATCACCCGGACCACACCGGCGACCCATGAGGTGATCCGGGCCAACGTCCATCGCTCGCCGATGTATTCCGGCCAGATCAAGAGCTCCGGACCGCGTTATTGCCCCTCGATCGAGGACAAGATCGTCCGTTTTGGCGATCGTGACGGCCATCAGATCTTCCTGGAGCCGGAAGGGCTCGACGACAGCACGGTCTATCCCAACGGCATCTCGACCTCGCTTCCCGAAGAGGTTCAGCTCGCGATCCTCGCCAGCATCCCCGGCCTCGAGCGGGTCAAGATGGTTCGTCCGGGCTACGCGATCGAATACGACCACGTCGATCCCCGCGAGCTCGATCCGACCTTGCAGACCAAGCGCCTGCGCGGGCTTTTCCTGGCCGGCCAGATCAATGGCACCACAGGCTACGAAGAGGCGGCGGGGCAGGGCATCGTTGCCGGGCTCAATGCCGCGCTGGCCGCCAGTGGTGCCGATCCGATCCTGTTCGATCGTGCCGATGGCTATCTCGGGGTGATGATCGACGACCTCGTAACCCGCGGGATCACCGAGCCCTATCGGATGTTCACCTCGCGCGCCGAATACCGGCTGACGCTGCGGGCCGACAATGCCGACCAGCGCCTGACCGACAAGGGTATCGCGCTCGGTTGCATCGGTTCAGCCCGCGCGGAACGTCACCGGACCAAGATGGCGGCGCTGGACGCGGCCAAAACCTTGGCGAAGTCGCTTGCGATTACGCCAAACGAAGCCGTCAAGCACGGGCTGGCGCTCAATCGCGACGGTCATCGTCGATCTGCATTCGAGCTGCTGGCCTATCCGGAGATCGAGTGGCCGGCAGTGCAGGCGATCTGGCCGGAACTGTCGGCCATTGACCCTGCGATCGCCGTGCACCTTGAGATCGATGCCAAATACGACGTCTATCTGAAGCGCCAGACCGCCGACGTCGACGCCTTCCGGCGCGACGAGGGCCTGGTCCTGACCGATGTCGACTATGCCGACGTGCCCGGGCTTTCGAACGAAGCCCGCGCCAAGCTGCAGAAGGCGCAGCCGCGGACGGTCGGGCAGGCGGGTCGGATCGACGGTATGACGCCAGCGGCGCTGGGTATCCTTGCGGCGTATCTGCGGCGTGAGGCGCGGCGGAAGTCAGCCAAGGCGTCGGCCTGACGTTTCACGTGAAACGCGACGGGGGAGCGCCTATCTTTTGCGAAGGCGAATCGACCCACGCGCCGCGCGTCGGCCTCGCCACCGGTTCTCACTACGTCAGACAAACGGCCCTGTTCCCCGATGGCTCCAGCCGCGCAATCCGCCGGACTCAGCGTCTCCGCCAAGGATAGGGCCGAGGCGCTCACGCTGACGCCTGTTTCACGTGAAACGGAAGCGCGGCTCGATCGCTACATCGCGCTCCTGCTCGAGTGGCAGGCCAAGACCAATCTCGTCGCGCCCTCCACGCTACCGAACCTCTGGACGCGGCATGTCTCCGATTCGTTGCAGCTTCTGAGCCTCGCACCCTCGGCAAAATCCTGGGTCGATCTCGGCAGCGGCGGCGGCTTTCCTGGTGTCGTGCTGGCGTGCGCGTTGGCCGAGACACAAGGCGCGCGGATCCATCTGGTCGAGCGAATCGCCAAGAAGGCTGCGTTCTTGCGCGAAGCAATTCGAGTAACGGCCTCGCCAGGGACGGTGCATCTGGCTGATATCGGGGATACTGTGGATAGAATCGCGGGCCCGATCGATTGCGTCACCGCGCGGGCGCTGGCTCCGTTACATCAACTCATCGGCTTTGCGGAGCCGTGGGTCAAAAAGGGCGCCAAGGCGCTGTTTTTGAAGGGTCAAGATGTAGAGGCCGAATTGACCGAGGCCACTAAATATTGGAATATTGAGCCAAAGCTACACTCCAGCCGGACCGGCGGACAGGGCTGGATCGTCGAACTCGGGTCAATCGAGCGGCGCCAGGGGACTCCGCAAAAGTAAATGGTATTTTGGTATGACGGTGATGGACGAGGTTTATCAAGGGGATAAGGCGCTCCAGGCGCCGGGCCATCCGCGCATCCTGTCGCTCGCCAACCAGAAGGGCGGCGTCGGCAAGACCACCACAGCGATCAATCTTGGCACCGCACTCGCTGCGATTGGCGAGCGCGTCCTGATCGTCGACCTCGATCCGCAGGGCAACGCCTCGACCGGTCTCGGCATCGATCGCCGCAACCGCAGCTGCTCGACCTACGACGTGCTGATCGGCGAAGCGCCGCTGCGCGACGCGGTGGTCGCGACCGCGGTGCCGCGGCTCCACATCGCGGCCTCCACCATGGATCTTTCCGGCCTCGAGCTGGAGCTCGGCACCACGCCGGGCCGCGCGTTCCGGCTGCGCGATGCGATCGCAGGATTGAACAACAACGTATCGCCGGAAGCCGACTACACCTACGTGCTGATCGACTGCCCGCCCTCGCTCAATCTGCTCACGGTGAATGCGATGGCGGCGTCGGACGCGATCCTGGTGCCGCTGCAATGCGAGTTCTTCGCGCTCGAAGGTCTGTCGCAATTGCTGCAGACCGTGGAGCAGGTGCGCTCGACGCTCAATCCGAACCTATCGATCCACGGCATCGTGCTGACCATGTTCGACTCGCGCAACAACCTCTCCAACCAGGTGGTCGCCGACGTCCGCCAGTTCATGGGCGACAAGGTCTACGACACCATGATCCCGCGCAATGTGCGCATCTCGGAGGCGCCGTCCTACGGCAAGCCGGTGCTGGTCTACGACCTCAAATGCGCCGGCAGCGATGCGTATCTCAAGCTCGCCACTGAAGTGATCCAGCGCGAGCGCGAGCTGCGCACGCATTGACGATGCCCAAGATGGGCAGAGCGCAGCGAAACCCATCACTCTCGGTGTGTGCCGCGATGGGCTTTGCTGCACGCGGCCCATTCGACGATTCTGAAATTCAAGTCTGGAGTATTGCGTGTGAATCCAAGGGAGCTCGCAACAATGGCCGATGAAGCGCGTTCGCGACTGGGGCGCGGGCTGGCAAGCCTGATCGGAGATGTCGGCGGCGAGGCGGCCGCGCATGTCGAGCGGCCGCGCACGCAGCGCAAGGTGCCGATCGAATTTCTCAAGGCCAACCCGCGCAATCCGCGGCGCAGCTTCGCCGACGCCGAGCTCGGCGAGCTCGCCGATTCGATCAAGGCGCGCGGCGTGATCCAGCCGATCGTGGTGCGCGCCATCAAAGGCGTGCAGGACCGCTTCGAGATCATCGCCGGCGAACGCCGCTGGCGCGCCTCGCAGCTCGCCGGCCTGCACGAAGTGCCGATCGTGCCGGTCGAGGTCAATGATGCCGACGCGCTCGAGATCATGATCATCGAGAACGTCCAGCGCGAAGACCTCAACGCGATGGAGGAGGCGCTGGGCTACCACGCGCTCGCCGACGAGTTCAAACGCAGCCAGGAAGACATCGCCAAGATCGTCGGCAAGAGCCGCAGCCATGTCGCCAACATGATGCGGCTGACCAAGCTGCCGGCCGAGGTGCAGGCGCTGATCTCGAAGGGCGACCTCTCCGCCGGCCACGCCCGCGCGCTGATCGGCGTGCCGGATCCGCTCACCGCCGCGAAGCGCATCGTCGCCGAGGGCCTCAACGTCCGCCAGGCCGAAGCGCTGGCGCATGAGGAGGGCGTGCCGGAACGCAAGCCGCAGAAGCCGCGGAGCAGCGCCGCGGCCAAGGTCGACAAGGACGCCGATACGCTGGCGCTGGAGAAGCGCGTCAGCGATGCGCTCGGCCTTGCCGTCACGGTGAGCCATCGCGATCCCGGCGGCACCGTCCAGATCAGCTACCGCAACCTCGAGCAGCTCGACGAGGTGGTGCGGCGGCTGGAAGGCGGCTAGTCTAGTTCGTCCGACACGCATCCACGTCATTGCTTTGCTTCGCTCGCAATGACACCTTCCCGGTATCGTGCGTCACGCCCGCCGCTTCGCATTCGCGGCGATCGACAGCAGCGCGCGCTGCGCGATGACGGCGGCGAGCGAGGCCTGCTTGCGCATGTCGAGCGCTGCGGTGGCGAGCTGATCGATCACGTTGACCAGCCGCGGCGGTGTGAAATTGCGCAGCGCGATCTCGACCGCCGGCTTGCGCGAGAAGTGCAGCCGCGGAAATCCGCCCTCGAGCACGGTCGACGCCGGCGTGCCGTCCGCGATCGCGAGCGCCGATTTATGCAGCCACGCCGCCTGGCGCTGCGCGGCCGAGATGATCACGCCGGGATAGGTGCCGGCGACCATCGCCTTGGTGAACTCGCTTTCCACCAGCGCGGCGTTGCCGGCGAAGGCGCCGTCGACGATCGGATCGAGCTTCAGCTCGGAGGCGTCGGAGACCACGGTCATGACGTCGTCGAGCGTGATCTCGCCCTTGCCGTGCGCGAACAGCGCGAGCTTGCGCAGCTCGTTGCGGGAGGCCATGCGGTCGCCGCCGAGCAGCGACATCAGCACCGCGCGTGCATCGCTCGCAAGCCGCAGGTTGGAGACGCGCAGCTCGTCCTCGATCAGCTTGGTGAGATCGCGTTCGGTGTCGGGATAGCAGCCGATCGCGACCGCATTCTTGGCGCGCTCGCAGATCTTGCGCAGCGGCGATTCCGGCCTGAGCTCGCCGGCCTCGATCACGATGCGGCAATCCCTGAGCGCGGTGGTCTCGGTCAGCGTCTCGACGCCGCTTGCGAAATTGCGCGAGCCGGCGCGGACCCGGATGGCGCGGCGGCCGCCGAACAGCGGCACCGTCATGGCCTCGTCGACCAGCCGCGACGGTTCGGCGGCGAGTTCGTCGCCGTCGAGCCGGACCAGCGAGAATGGATCATTGGGATCGTCGACGGCCGAGGCCATCAGCGCGTCGGCGCGCTCGCGCACCAGGCCGAGGTCCGGACCGTAAAGCAGGATGATCGGGCGACCGGCGTCAGGCCGGGCGAGGAAACTGTCGATCTCTTTTCCGCGAAGTGCGACCATCTAGCCTAACTGTCATTCCGGGCGCCTCGTCAGAGGCGAACCCGGAATCTGGAGATGATGGATCGAGATTCCGGGTTCGTGCCCCGTACGCCCTGAAATGACATCGGTGGCTTAGGTTCCGGAGGAGAAGAACGAGGCGAGGCGGGTCTGGATGTTGTCGGCGATCTCCTGCGCGGCGCGGTCCTCGGCGTCGCGGAGGGCGCGGGCCCGGGCGAAGCGCTGGTAGGAGCCCGGCATGTCATAGGACACGCGCGAGAACGTGCTGCCGGTCATGACCGACTTGTTCGACGCGATCTCGATCAAGTTGAAGTTGGCATCGACGCCGTAGTTTTCGCTGGTCGGCAACGCCGTGTTCTGGTCGATCATCAGCGAGGAGCGGCTGGTGGTGAAACGGAGCACCAGGCGGTGCGTCGGCGGTGCGCCGGTGGCGGTGCCGTAGAGCTTGAAGGCGAGGGCGTTGCGGACCTCGACGCCGACCCGGGCCTCGCGGGAGGCGTTCGGCTTGTCGACCGGCGGAACCTCGACGCTCATCAGCTTTTCGCGCAAGGCGGACGACTGACCATCGAGGGTGCGCTCGGCATACATCGGCTGGAAGCAACCGGCCGTCAGCGCGGCCAAGGCTGCCACGGCCACGAGCCGGGCGGCGATCCTGATCCTAGCCGACAACATTGACGATCCTCATGGGCACCACGATCACCTTGCGGACGGGTTTGCCGCCCAGTGCGGCTTTTACCGCATCGAGCGCCAAAACGGCAGCCTCTATATCCGCATTTTGCGCCGCCCGTGGCACGGTAACATCACCTCGTTTTTTACCGTTGACCTGGACGACCAGGGTCACGCTGTCTTCGACCAGCAAATCGCGTTCGATTTGCGGCCAATCGGCCTCGGAAACCAGCCCGGATTGGCCCAGCACCACCCAGCACTCCTCGGCCAGATGCGGCATCATCGGCGAGAACAGCTGGACCAGGATGGTCGCGGCCTCCTTAACCGCCCAGGCGAGATCCGGCGCCGGCTTGTCGCCCGATCCAGCTTCTTGGGCCAGCACCTCGGCCAGCGCGTTGGCGAACTCGCGGATATGGGCGAGGCAGACGTTGAAATGCAGCCGCTCGATCCCGGACGACACCTTGTCGAGCGCGCCATGGGCGGCCTTGCGCAGCGCCAGCGCCTCGGGCCCGAACGTGCCCGGCCGGGCCGCCGGCGCCGATTTGGCGATCTCGGCCGATTCGTTCACCAGCCGCCACAGCCGCTGCACGAAGCGCGCGGCGCCCTGCACGCGCTCGTCGCTCCAGATCACGTCGCGGTCCGGCGGCGAATCCGACAGCATGAACCAGCGCGCGACGTCGGCGCCGTAGCTCGCGATGATGTCGTCGGGGTCGACGGTGTTCTTCTTCGACTTCGACATCTTCTCGATCGGGCCGATCGCGATGTCCTCGCCGGTCGCCAGCAGCACCGCGCGGCGGCCGTTGCCGCCGACCTCGATCTTCACCTCGGCCGGCGTGACCCAGCCGCCGTCGGCCTTCTGGTAGGTCTCGTGCACCACCATGCCCTGGGTGAACATGCCGGCGAACGGCTCACTCATGTCGATGTGGCCGGTGGCCTTCATCGCGCGGGTGAAGAAGCGGCTGTAGAGCAGATGCAGGATCGCGTGCTCGACGCCGCCGATATACTGGTCGACCGGCATCATCCGGTTGGCGACCGCGGGCGTGGTCGGCGCGGTCGCGTTCCACGGATCAGTGAAGCGCGCGAAGTACCACGACGAGTCCACGAAGGTGTCCATCGTGTCGGTCTCGCGCACCGCCTTGCCGCCGCACTGCGGACAGTTGACGTGTTTCCAGGTCGGATGATGGTCGAGCGCGTTGCCCGGCCTGTCGAAGCTGACATCCTCCGGCAGCGTTACCGGCAGCTGGTCGTCGGGCACCGGCACCACGTCGCACTTCGGGCAGTGGATCACCGGGATCGGGCAACCCCAATAGCGCTGGCGTGAAATGCCCCAGTCGCGCAGGCGGAAATTGACCTGCCGCTCGGCGACGGGCGCGTTGCCGCGCAGTTCGCTCTCCAGACGCTTCGCAACCTCTTCCTTGGCCGCTTCGATCGTCATGCCGTCGAGGAAGCGCGAATTGATCATGCGGCCGTCGCCGTCATAGGCGGTGTCGGTGATGAAAAACGTCTTCGGGTCCTGGCCCTCGGGGCAGACCACCGGCACATTGCCGAGGCCGTATTTGTTGACGAAGTCGAGGTCGCGCTGGTCATGCGCCGGGCAGCCGAAGATGGCGCCGGTGCCGTATTCCATCAGCACGAAGTTTGCGACATAGACCGGCAGCTTCCAGCTCGGATCGAACGGATGCACCGCCTTGATGCCGGTGTCGAAACCCTGCTTCTCGGCGGTGTCGATGATCGACTGCGCGGTGCCGATCTTCTTGATGTCGGCGATGAACTCGGCAAGCTTCGGGTTCTTCGCGGCGGCCGCCTGCGCCAGCGGATGATCCGCCGAGATCGCCATGAATTTCGCGCCGAACAGCGTGTCCGGCCGCGTCGTGAAGATCTTCAGCTCGCTCTCGCCGGCCGGCGTGGTCGCCGGATCCAGTGCGAAACGGATCAACAGGCCCTCGGAGCGGCCGATCCAGTTGCGCTGCATCAGCCGCACCTTGTCGGGCCAGCGGTCCAGACCGTCCAGCGCGTCGAGCAGTTCCTGCGAGTACTTCGTGATCTTGAAGACCCATTGGCTCATTTCCCGTTGTTCAACAACGGCGCCCGAGCGCCAGCCGCGGCCGTCGATCACCTGCTCGTTGGCGAGCACGGTCATGTCGACCGGATCCCAGTTCAGCTTGCGCTTCTCGCGCTCGGCGAGGCCGGCGCGCAGCATGTCCAGGAACATCTTCTGCTGATGCTTGTAGTAGCTGGGGTCGCAGGTCGCGAATTCGCGGCTCCAGTCGAGCGACAGCCCGATCGACTTGAGCTGCTTCTTCATCGCGGCGATGTTGTCGTAGGTCCAGGCCTTCGGCGCCACCTTGCGCTCGATCGCGGCGTTCTCCGCCGGCAGGCCGAACGCGTCCCAGCCCATCGGGTGCAGCACGTTGAAGCCCTTGGCGCGCATGAAGCGGGCCAGCACGTCGCCGAGCGTGTAGTTGCGGACATGGCCGATATGGATGCGCCCCGACGGGTACGGGAACATCTCGAGCACGTAGTATTTCGGCCGCGGATCGTCGTTCTTGGAGGCGAAGATCGCCTTTTCGTCCCAGATGGCTTGCCAACGGGGTTCGGATTCACGGGCGTTGTAGCGTTCGGCGGTCATGAAATCGCAGGGATTCTGGGTGGCTTTGGGTGATTTTCGGGTCCCATCCGGGGACGGCGGACTAGGCCACAAAAGCGCCTGCGGGGTCAACGGCTTGGGGGCCGCCAAATGGTCATGCCTGCGGTCGGTGCGGAGGAGGGAGGGCCGGGCTGAAAGGGTCGCCGCACGGCAGCCCGTCCGGAACCCATCCGGTGTCGTCGCCCGGCTTGATCGGTGACCCAGTATGGGGCGCGATTTTCACCCTGGCACCCGCGCATCACGTCCGAGCAAGGCCCTGCATATCTCAGGGTTTCGGCTGCATGCCCTGCAGGAAGCGAAGCGGGTTGAGCGGGCCAATGGGGATCAGTTCGAAGCTCATCATATGTGCTTTACCCAACGGCAGCTTCTCGAGCATGTCGTGGGCGACAGCTGGATCGGTGGCGTTGATGATGAACGCAACGCCCCGCTTTTCCCCCTGCAGCGAGTACCACTGCTCGATCTTGCCATCGAGGTAGAGGTCGGCAGTTTCCCGAACTTCATCCGGCAGGACAGCAAACACCTGCGATTGTTCAAAGCCGGGATTGATGGTCCCAATGGCAAGAATCTTGGTTGTCGGCGTTGTCTTCATGGCGGCTCCTTGTGCGCTTGCGGAATTGAAGCCGACAAGGCAGCCCACAAGTGCCAATGCGGCGGCAGATACGAATTTCATGCTATCTCCCCTCTGTCATGTCACTCAGGCGACCGGTGAACTCGTTGGGAGAACATAGGCGAACGTTGCCTTGTCGGTTCAATCGATTTGCCGTGAGTACAGCAGACCGGCGCGTCGAACTTCAGCTCAACGCCCAGCCGCTGGCGGCTCATCGGAAGGCGGCACGAACCTCATCGATGGCCCGCGTTGGGTCTTGCAAATGGGGAAAATGGCCAATGCCGGGAAGAAGGGTCAGCTCCGCATGCAGCCTTGCGGCGAACTCCACTCCCATCGCCTTGTTGATGTAGAGATCGTCCTCGCCCCAAACCACTTTCACGGGTGTCTTGAGCCGCGCCAGCTGCGATTCGAAGTGATCCTGGTCTCGCGTAAAGTGCGAGTAATAGTGGGAGAACGCGTCCGCGGTCGTCATCGCTCCATGGGTCCATGCCCGGGACATGTCGTCCTTGAATTCACGCGCGACCTCAAAATGCGCTTCCTTGGGCAAACCTCGCGTGAAGGTGTTCTCCAGGATCTCGTCGCGATTGCTGTTCAGGGCGGCGCGGACCTGGTCCATCGCAGGCCCGGCCTTCAGGGCTTGCAGGCTCGCATACATGAACTGGGGCCGGTTGAAGGGGGCGAAATCGCCCACGATGATAGTCCTTGCGATATCGGGTTTTTCCACGGCCAACAGAAGCGCCGGCAGCGCTCCGATATCGGTTGCGTAGATTGCGAGCTTCGATGTGTCGATGCCCGCCTTACCGATGTATCGATCGAGAACACGCGCGTAGTCCTTTGGCGCATAGGAAAACCTGTCCGCCGTTGGCCTCGCTGACAGGCCGTAACCTGGCCAGTCGAAAGCGTGGACCTCGTAGTCATCAGCCAAAGCCTCGGCGATATCCTTCCAGGCATACAGCGTTTCCGGAAACCCATGCAGGAGGAGAACGGTCCCCTTCGGGTTCGCGTTGCACAGAACCATGCGTCTGAGCGTGATATCCCCGTCGATCTCGAAGAAGTCGATCGTGTCGTCGTTAGCTGGCTGTGACATGATGCAAATCCTTCGCTGCTTGGCGGTGATGGATAAGCCCTTCCGAAATTGATCGGTATCGGGCAATATCGAGAAACATTCTTCCAAAAACTGGAAGCAACATGGATCGCTTCGAAGGAATGTCGATCGTCCTGGCAGTGGCCGAAGCCGGAAGCCTGACTGCTGCGGCCCGTCGCCGGAAAATGCCGCTGGCGACTGTGAGCCGCAAGGTGTCGGAGCTGGAGGCGCATCTTCGCACGAAGCTGTTCAATCGGTCGACGCGCGCATTCGTGCCGACCGACGCGGGGGTCTCCTACATTGCCGCAGCAAAGCGAATCCTCGCCGACGTCGCGGAGGCCGAGCGGGCTGTTTCCGGCGAGTACAAAACACCGCGAGGAGAGCTGAGCGTTACGACGCTGGTCGCGCTCGGGCGCTCATGTCTGCAGCCGATTCTGTCAGAGTTCCTGATGACCTTCCCCGAAGTGGACGTTCATCTCAATCTAGAGGATCGGACGGTCAATCTCTTGGAAGAGCACATTGACGTTGCGCTTCGCGTTGGCGAACTGGCTGACAGCAGCCTGATCGCGGTCCGTGTGGGGCAAATCCACCGCGTGGTTTGCGCCAGCGCGGAATATTTGGAAGCTCGCGGAACGCCCAAATCGCCTGACGACCTCCAGGTGCACGATTGCATCAGCTATCCGCCGATGCAGTCGCCATCCACATGGAGATTCAAACGCGACAGGACCGACTATGTGGTGCCCGTTCGGTCGCGCTTCATTGCGAGCAATCTCGAGTCGGCGTGCGATGCTGCACGCGAAGGCCTCGGAATCACCGAGGCGTTCTCTTATCTCCTCGCCGATTCGATAAGCTCGAGGCAGCTGATTCCGCTTCTGCAGGATTTCCAGCCGCCGCCGCAACCCGTCAACTTCGTGTATTCGCCAAATCGCTTCATGCCGGCCAAATTGCGCGCGTTTCTCGACTTCGCGGTGCCACGTCTAAGGGAGCGCCTCGCCGCACCAAATGGCATGACCCCGAAAAGCGACCCCCGCAATCGTGCTTCTCGTGGATAGAATTGCTCAATTCTTCGCCCTGCACGGCGAAACGCTCAACTCGCCAGCGCCATCCCCGCTTCATCCAGCGTCTGCAGGAAGCCGTGCTCGATCACGGCATTCCTGCCGCGGCGCTTGGCGGCGTAGAGGGCGGCGTCGGCGGCTTCGATCAGGTCGCCGGGGCGCTGGGTCTCGTTCGGCTTTGTCGTGGCGACGCCGACGCTGACGGTGACGACGCAATGGCTCGAGGGGGCGTGCGGCACGGCGAGGCCGAGCACCGCAGTGCGGACAGTCTCGCCGATCGCCAGCGCATGCGCGGCATCGGTATTCGGCAGCAGCAGGCAAAACTCCTCGCCCCCATAGCGGCCGGCGAAGCCCATGGTGTCGGCGGCGATGCCCGACAGCGTCTCGCCGATCCGGGTCAGGCAGGCGTCGCCTTCGGGATGGCCGTAGGTGTCGTTGTAGAGCTTGAAGTGATCGACATCGATCATCATCAACGACAGCTCGCACTCATATTGCTGCGCCCGCATCCACTCGAAATCGAGCCGGCTCTGGAAGCCGCGCCGGTTGGCAAGGCCGGACAGAGCATCGATCGAGGCCATCACCGTGAGGCGATCGTTGGAGGCGACGAGCTCGCGCTCGCGCTGGCTGAGCTGCGCCGCCATCGCGTTGAAGGCGCGCGCCAGCGGCACGAATTCCGAGGGCAGCTTGTGTTTGGCGACGCGCGCGGTCCAGTCGCCCTCGCCGAACCGCCGCGCCATGCTGGTCATCAGCTCGATCGGGTGGATCACCAGCCGCTCGGCACCGACGAGAGCACCCAGCAAAACGAAAAGACAGACGAAGCCGAGCTGCAGATAGGCGGTGCGGATCTCGCGGCTGATCGCCGCCGTTACCTTGGCCTCATCCATGCTTACGATGAGGCGGGACTGCGTTCCGGCGATGCGGGCAAAGCTCAGCGTGCGCTGCGCGCCATCGGATGCCGTGAACGACACCGAGCCTGACGGCTCGTCGTAGCTCAGTGCCTTCTCCGCGATCGCCGACATCAGGGGGATGCTGTCGAGCGAGCGGCCGATCAGGCTCGCATGATCTGCGGGGGCTGCGACCACGACGCCGGTCGAGTCGACCAGCACGGCCGACATGCCGGGCTGGCCGCCGAGATTGGCCATGATCTGCGACAGCCAGTCAATGTTGATGCCGGCGACGACGATGGAGTCGAGCTCCGGATTGATCGCGGCCACCGGATAGGCAGCCATCATCATCGGGCGGCCGTTGGTCCTGCCGCGCAGATAGTCGCTGAACACGAAGCCGCGGTTGTCCTGCGCCTTCTTGAAATATTCGCGGTCGCCTAGATTGAGTCCGACCTGGCTGTTGAGCGTCGAGCACTGCACCAGCCCGTCCCTTGAGACGAACATGATGCTGCGGATCCACGGCAGCACCGTCGGTAGGCTGGCGCGCAGCACCTCGCAGCTCTGCCCGATGCCGCCGGAGGCGCGGATATAGGCGGCCGATTTCAGCATAGTCTCGACCGAGGAGACCACCTCGCGCTGGGTTTCGGCGGCATGCGCGGTGAGGTTGGCATAGCCTGCCGCGGCCTGCGCGATCTGCGTCGAGCGGAAATTCTCCAGCGTGCGGACGCGATCGAGCATCAAGGGCGCGACCAGCATCACCGCAAGCAACGCGAGCCGGGCACGAATGCCCAGAACCTTCTTGAGTCTGACCCGGTTACGGTTGAAAGTGACGCCCGACATTCTGGTCCCTTGCCCGGGCGCAAGGTAGAGTGAAGGGCTTCAAAAAGCCTTTCCCGAATTTGGTAAAATTCGAGCCAACCCCCCGCGCCTGTCAGAGAACGGCACAAGCATGACACAAAGCCCGACCGCGCCGTTATCGGCTGATTCACCACATGACCCGGCCTCTGGCCTCGCCGCCGTGGAGCGGGAGATCGCCCATGCCTGCAAGGAAGCGCGGCGCGATCGCGCGTCGGTGACCCTGATCGCGGTGTCGAAGACATTCGCAGCCGACGCAATTTTGCCGATTATTCGCGCCGGCCAGCGCGTATTTGGCGAAAACCGCGTGCAGGAGGCCAAGGGCAAGTGGCCGGAATTGATCCAGGCGAACCCCGGACTGCAGCTGCATCTGATCGGACCGTTGCAGTCGAACAAGGCCAAGGAGGCGGTCACGCTGTTCGATGCGATCCATTCAGTCGACCGCGTCAGCATTTGCGAAGCGTTAGCCAAGGAAATCAAAAATCAGGGCAGGCATCCCGAGCTGTTCGTCCAGATCAATACCGGCGAGGAGCCGCAGAAGGCCGGCGTCGCGCCGCAGGATGCGGATACCTTCATCGCAGCATGCCGCGACACCTATGGCCTGCAGATTTCAGGACTGATGTGCATCCCGCCGGTCGACCAGGCCCCGGCACCGCATTTCGCGCTGTGCGCCAAGATCGCCGCGCGCAACGGGCTGAAGAATCTGTCGATGGGCATGAGCGCGGATTTCGCGGTCGCGATCCAGATGGGCGCGACCCATGTGCGGGTCGGCTCGGCGATCTTCGGGACGCGGACGACGTCAGTTGTGCGGTGAGCACGACTTACGCGAACTTCACCGACACTTTCCCGATCGCGCCGAAATCGGCTGCGAACACATCGCCCGCCTGGATCGGCAGCGGCGGATGGCAGGTGCCGGTGGTGACGACCTCTCCTGCCCGTAACGTCAGCCCGAGCGCGCGCAGCTCGTTCGCGCACCAGGCGAGCGCCATACGGGGATCGCCGAGCACGTTCTTGCCGTGACCAATGTAGCGCTCGCCGCGCAGCGTGATGGTCGGGCGCTCCTCGACCAGATCGATCGCCCGCCAGTTGGCCGACGTTGCAGGTCCGAGCACGAACAGATGCGCGCAGGCATTGTCGGCGATCAGTTGCGCCTCGCCGGCGGAGACGAAATCGGCGAAACGTGAGTCCGGGATCTCGATTGCGGGATGCAGCGTGCCGACGGCATCTAGCACTTCCTGCACACTGAATGGTGTCGCGCGCGGCGCGAGATGACGCGCCATGCGGAAGGCGTATTCCGGTTCGCCGACGCGCATCGCGTTGCCCTTCATCGATGCAGTGCCGCCATCTGCGATCAACGTCTCGGCGAGGATGCGCCCGGCCAGCGGGCCTGCGACATTGATATGCTTCTGGCCGGCCGCGCTGGTTGCCGCGATCTTCCAGCCGAACAGTTTTTCGCGCGACGTCTTTTCCAGCTGAGCCTGCACCGCGTAACCCTCGGCACGGTCGCGCGGCCGCATGGCGCCGTCGAGCGCGGCGAGTTTCGTTCCCGCGTGCCAGTGATCGTGCAGGACCTTGGCGGCGGCGACGATCTGGTTGTTGTCGAGCATGCGATTTCGTCCCTGCGGGAATTTTCTGTGTTGCGCATGATCTCAGCACAAGCGCGTCGTGTCTGTCGCGTGGGAAAACCGATGCTCAGCCATTCCAGAACTTTACCCGATGATGATCTTTGTCTTTGGCGACATCCGCCGCAGCAGCCGCAGCATCGACGCCTTGGTCATCGAGACACAGCCCGCGGTCGGGGCGAAATTCGGGCGCGCCAGATGCAGGAACACGGCGCTGCCGCGGCCGGCGATGCGCGGCGTGGCGTTGTGATCGATCTCCACAATGAAGTCGTAAAGATGATCCTCGCGGGTCAGGCGGTCGCCGCTCTGCTCCCGGTCGAGCCGGATCGGCTGGTTGTAATGCCGGTCGGCCGGATCCTCGCACCAGGCGTCCTCGCGACGGATCGGTCGGGCCGGCAGCAAGGTCACGGGGCGACGGTGCCGGTCGGCGCGCCACCACAGCTGCCTGGGATGGAAGATGCCGCGCGGCGTGCCGCCGTCGCCTTCGCGCTTGTTGGCGAGGATTCCGCCGCGTCCGAGCGCCACCGGAACGGTCCAGCCATCGGCGGTCAGCCAGCCCCGGCGCGGGTCGCCGGCGGCGCCGTGGACCTCGATGGCAGAGAGCGGGCGATCACGTTTCGCTGTCATATAAGTGATTGAAATGGCTGATCTTCCTTTAAGAATCGTTCAAAACTGAACTTGCCTTGGAAGCCCCAAACATTCTATCTCCCGGCATTACAGGACATTCACGCCCTGCCCCGCCGGATTTGAGGTAGACTGCGTTGCCTTGTGAATCGGTAACGATGGCCTACCTGAGCACGTATCTAGCCGACGCTACGGCCAAAAGCGCGCCCCGCTTCTGACCGCCCCGCCCCCGAAGGATTGTACCTATGGCCAATGCCCGCAAGATCTTGATCGTGGATGACGATACCGATCTGCGCGATACGCTGGTCGAGCAGCTGTCCCTGCACGAGGAATTCGAAGCCTCTGCAGTCGACACCGGCGCCAAGGGCGCCACTGCCGCCAAAGCCAATTCTCCCGATCTGGTCCTGATGGACGTTGGCCTGCCCGACACCGACGGCCGCGAAGTGGTCCGCAGCCTGCGCAAGGGCGGCTTCAAGGCCCCGATCATCATGCTGACCGGCCATGACACCGATTCCGACACCATCCTCGGACTGGAAAGCGGCGCCAACGACTACGTGGCGAAGCCCTTCCGCTTCGCAGTGCTGCTGGCCCGGATTCGCGCGCAGCTGCGCCAACACGAGGCCAGCGAGGACGCGGTGTTCTCGGTCGGCCCCTACTCGTTCCGGCCCGGCTCGAAGATGCTCACCGGCGCCAATGCCCGCAAGGTGCGGCTGACCGAGAAGGAAACCGCCATCCTGCGCTTCCTCTACCGCGCCGGCCAGATGCCGGTGTCGCGCGAGACCCTGCTCCAGGAAGTCTGGGGCTACAATTCCGGTGTCACCACCCACACGCTGGAAACCCACATCTACCGCCTGCGCCAGAAGATCGAGAAGGACGCCGCCAACCCGGAAATCCTGGTCACGGAAGCCGGTGGCTACAAGCTGGTGCCGTGATACGCTTCGCGCTCAACGATTCGTGAAATCGAGGCGCACCGCGGTTACCGGCCCTGAATGTCGATCGATGATGACGTAGCCCTGCTCGAGCGGGTTCCGACGATGCGTCTGCTGGGCGACAGCTCCTTGCGCATGCTGGCGATCGGCTCCGAGCAACGTGACTTCAACGCAGGCGAGGTGCTGTTCAAGACCGGTGACACGGCGGACGCCGGCTACGTCGTGCAGCGCGGCACCTTCCGCGTCGAGGAAGGCGGCGCCGAGATCATCGCCGGCCCTGGCGCGCTGATCGGCGAGCTCGCACTGATCGTAGCGATGAAGCGGCCCTCAACGGCGACCGCGCTGGAGCGCGGCTCGGTGATCCGAGTCGCGCGCAGCCTGTTCCAGCGCGTGCTGGAAAGCGACCCGGCCGCCGCCCGCCGTCTGCGCGACGAACTCGCGCTACGCACCAGCCAGCTGGCTAGCGACATCCTGATAGCGGGCGGGAAGCTGAGTACGTAGCTGCCGTCTATTGACCCGTCACCCTGAGGATGACGGTGCTTAGGCTGACGACAGCTTAAACCTCCATCACCGCCGTGACCGGCACGTGATCCGACGGCCGCTCCCAGCTGCGGGCGTCGCGGGTGATCTTGAAGTCGCTGACCTGATCCTTCAGCGCGCGCGAGACCCAGATGTGATCGAGCCGGCGGCCGCGGTCGCCGACAGTCCAGTCCGCGGCGCGATAGCTCCACCAAGTGTAGACTTTCTCCGACATCGGAATCCGCTCGCGCGCGATGTCGAACCATTCGCCATGCGCCTGCGCTGCGAGCAGCTTCTCGGTCTCGACCGGCGTGTGCGAGACCACTTTCAGCAGCTGCTTGTGCGACCACACGTCGTTCTCGTGCGGCGCGACGTTGAGGTCGCCGACCAGGATGTGGCGGTCGTCGCCGCGCGGGTGCAGCGGCTCGCAACTCTTCATCTCGTCGAGGAATTGCAGCTTGTGCTCGAACTTCGGATTGAGCGCGGGATCGGGAATGTCGCCGCCGGCCGGCACGTAGAAATTATGCAGCACCAGCGGCTTTGAAAGCTGCGCCTTCTCGCCAAACGACACTGAAATGTGCCGCGAATCGATCTTGTCGCAGAACGTCCGGATGTCCGTGGTCTCGAACGGCAGGCGCGAGACGATGGCGACGCCGTGATAGCCCTTCTGCCCGTTCAGCGCGACGTGCTCGTAGCCGAGCCGCCTGAAGCGCTTCAGCGGAAACGCATCGTCGATGCATTTGGTCTCCTGCAGGCACAGCACATCCGGCCGCGCGCTCTTCAGGAATTTGGCGACGATGTCGATGCGCAGGCGCACCGAATTGATGTTCCAGGTGGTGACGGAGAACCGCATGAGAGGTGCGTCTTAGCACGGTTCGCGGTGCGGGTTGGCGCCTTGTCCACAAGCAAGCGCTCTACCCGTCCCTACGCAAGACGGTTATCCCGGCGATGAGCCCGGATAGGTCGTGAAGTCGATCTTGAACAGTCCGGGATCCGGCTTCTGCGTCGCGTCGAGATTGTAGACCGCAACCGTCGTGTCGTAGCCCTGCGGGTCGGTGACGGTCCACTGCTTGAGCTTGCCGTCCTTGGCGCCGATCATCAGCAGGAAGCGGCTGGTGCCGACTAGCGCCTGCTTCTCCTCGATCGTGATGCTGACGAACACGTCGTCGGCGGTGACGCTGACGACGTTGGTGTCCTTCATCAGGTCGATGCGGTCCGACAGCAGATAGCGCAGCGGGGTCTGCGACAGCGGATAGATGTCCTGGGTGGCGAGCCTGCGGTCGCGCACCGCGACCGACGAGCCGTCGGCGATCACCTCGATGGTGCTCGGATTGTCATATTCGAAGCGCAGCTTGCCGGGCTTCTGGATGTAGAAATCGCCCTTGGTCTTGGTGCCGTCTGGGCCGACCTGGACGAAATTCCCGACCAGCGTCTGCAGCGACGACAGATAGGCCGAGACCTTGGCGGCCTGCGCCTTCTGATTGGCGTCGAAGGTCTGGAAGATGTTGGCCGGCACGTTGCGGCGCGGATCGGGAATCACCGGGTCCGGCGGTGCCTGGGTGGCGCCCGTGGTCGTCGGGCCCTTGTCCGCATTGCTCTGCGCGCCGGCGTCCCTGGCCTTCGGCGCTGCCTTGGGTGCGGGTTTCGGCGCAGGCGCATTTTGCGCAGTCGCGCCGCCGGCGATCGCGGCGGTGACGAGAAGAGCCAGCGCAGTGCGCGCGCCGCGGTCAATGAGATGTTTTGCCATCAGATATGTCAGGTCTCTGTTCGACGCTCGTCCCGCTGCGCCGGATTTTATCCCGCCTCTTCCGAGGGAGATATGGTTTTTCCGTGATGATCGCCCCCGGTCAGAACTGGCCTTCTTCCTCCCCGACCAGGATTTCGCGCTTTCCGGCGTGATTCGCCGGGCCCACGATGCCCTCGAGTTCCATCCGCTCCATCAGCGAGGCGGCGCGGTTATAGCCGATCTGCAGCCGGCGCTGGATATAGGAGGTCGACGCCTTGCGGTCGCGCTTGACGATCGCAACCGCCTGGGTGAACAGATCGCCGCCGCCGTCGCCACCCATGCCGGTGGCATCGAACACGGCGCCGTCCTCGTCGGTCGGCTCTTCCGCGGTGACGGCTTCGAGGTATTCCGGGGCGCCTTGCGTCTTCAGGTGGCGCACCACCTTCTCGACTTCCTCGTCGGAGGCGAACGGGCCGTGCACGCGGCTGATGCGGCCGCCGCCCGCCATGTAGAGCATGTCGCCCTGGCCGAGCAGCTGCTCGGCGCCCATCTCGCCGAGGATGGTGCGGCTGTCGATCTTCGACGTCACCTGGAAGGCGATGCGGGTCGGGAAGTTGGCCTTGATCGTGCCCGTGATGACGTCGACGGACGGACGCTGCGTGGCGAGGATCACATGCAGGCCGGCGGCGCGCGCCATCTGCGCGAGGCGCTGCACCGCGCCTTCGATGTCCTTGCCGGCGACCATCATCAGGTCGGCCATCTCGTCGACGATGATGACGATATAGGGCAGCGGTTCGAGGTCGAGCTTCTCCTCCTCGTAGATCGCCTTGCCGCTCTCCTTGTCGAAGCCGGTGTGCACGGTGCGCGTCAGCTCTTCGCCCTTGGCCTTGGCTTCGACCAGGCGCGCATTGTAGCCGTCGATGTTGCGCACGCCGAGCTTGGCCATCCGCTTGTAGCGCTCTTCCATCTCGCGCACGGCCCATTTCAGCGCGACGACGGCTTTCTTCGGATCGGTGACGACGGGCGTCAGCAAATGCGGGATGCCGTCATAGACCGAGAGTTCGAGCATCTTCGGGTCGACCATGATCAGGCGGCACTGGTCCGGACGCAGCCGGTAGACCAGGCTCAGGATCATGGTGTTGATCGCGACCGATTTGCCGGAGCCGGTGGTGCCCGCGATCAGCATATGCGGCGTGCGCGCGAGGTCGATGATGACGGGATCGCCGCCGATCGTCTTGCCGAGGCACAGCGGCAGCTTCGCAACCGAATCGACGCTTTCCTTGGCGACCAGCAGCTCGCGCAGATAGACCTTCTCGCGATGCGCGTTCGGCAGCTCGATGCCGATCGCATTGCGGCCGGCGACCACGGCGACGCGGGCCGACAGCGCGCTCATCGAGCGGGCGATGTCGTCGGACAATCCGATCACGCGCGACGACTTGATGCCGGGCGCGGGCTCCAGTTCGTACAGCGTGACGACCGGGCCGGGGTTGGCCTTGACGATCTCGCCGCGCACGCCGAAGTCCTGCAGCACGCCCTCCAGCGCACGCGAATTGGTTTCGAGTTCGGCCTTGCTCAGCGGCTGGCGATCGCTCGCCTTCGGCGCACTGAGCACGGAGACCGACGGCAGCTCGAACTTGTCGGAGTTCTTCTTCTTCGGCTTCGGCTCGGCCTTCTTGCGCGGGGCGCGCGCGACCGGAGCTTCCTCCTCGTCGTCCTCTTCTTCCTCGTCGAAAGCCTCGGCCTCGTCTTCGTCCTCGTCGTGATCTTGATGCGCAGGCGCGATCGAGGGCGCCGTGCGGCCGCCGCCGATATTGGGCTCCTGGCGCTCGAACGCAGCGCTGCGGCCCTGCGCTCCGCTCGACACCAGCGATTTGTAGGCGGTCGTGAACAGCCAGCCGAGCCGGGCTTTCGCGCTCATCAGCGCGTGGAACAGCCAGCCGAGCGAGACCGAGCTGCGGTCGTTGTCGTCGTCTTCGACGAACGGCTCGTCGTCGTCAGATATCGGCGTCAGCTCCTCGTCCTGTTCCTTGGCGCCCCAGCCGCAGGCGAACAGGAAGGTCGCGGCCATCGCGACGAACAGGATCAGGCCGAGCACGACGCGATAGAGGAAACCGGGCGGCCCGAACACCACGGCCGGCGTGCGCAGCAGCGCGTCGCCGACCACGCCGCCGAGCCCGGTCGGCAGCGGCCATGACGTATTGTGCGGCCAGCAGCTGGCGAAGCCCGCCGCGATCACGGTGCACAGGATCCAGCAGCCGAGCCGCAGCGCCTCGCGGTCGAACGGACGATGCGTCAGCATCCGCCAGCCCCACACCGCCACCGGCAGCAGCAGCATGATGGCGCCGAGGCCGAGGATCTGCATCAGGAGGTCGGCGCCGATCGCGCCGGGATAGCCGAGCACGTTGCGGATCGCGCGCGAGGTGGCATGACTGAGCGAGGGATCCTGCACCGACCAGGTCATCAGCGCTGCGGTGACCGCGCCCGACAGCGCGATCAGGCCAAGCCCGGTGAGTTCGCGCAGCCGTCGCGCCAGCGCCTCGCGCAGCGAGAGCGGCAGATGGCCGACCAGGGGGATGACACGTTCGATCGCTGGCATACTCAATCTTCGCGCTTCGCGATTAACCCAGGGTTTCGACCAGGCGATGCATCGCCTCGGCCGTCGATTCACTGTCGGAGACCAGCGCAAGGCGGATATAGCCAGCGCCCGGATTGGAACCGTCGCTCTGCGTGCGCGCCAGATAGCTGCCCGGGATCACCCGAACGCCGGCGTCGCGATAGAGCCTGACGGTCGTCTCCTCGTCGCCGCCGCGATCGGAGACGTCGAGCCAGACGCAGAAGCCGCCGGCGGGACGCTTGTAGCCGTAGCGGTTGCCGAGGATCTGGTCGGCGAAATCGAACTTGATGCGATAGAGCCTGCGATTCTCCTCGACATGCACCTCGTCGCCATAGGCGGCGACCGCGACATGCTGCAGCGGCACCGGCACCTGCGGCGCGGCGACGTTGCGCAGCTCGAGGAAGGCGGCGAGAAACTTCCGGTCGCCGGCGGCGAAGCCGACCCGCATGCCTGGCAGGTTCGAGCGCTTAGACAACGACTGGAACGCCACGACATTGCGGAAGTCGGGCCCGGCGCATTCCAGCATGCTGCCCGGCGCCTCGCGCGTGTAGATCTCCGAGTAGCACTCGTCGGACAGGATCATGAAGCCGAACCGGTCGGCGAGCTCCTTCAGCCGCACGAAATAGGCGCGCGAGGCGACCGAACCTTGCGGATTGGCCGGCGAGGCGATGAAGAAGGCGACGGTGCGGGCCCATGTCGCCTCGTCGATCGCATCGAGGTCGGGCAGGAAACCGTTGGCGAGCGTGGTCGGCAGCTGGATCTGCTCGCAGCCTGCCGCGCGCGCGCCGGCGCCATAGGCCGGGTAGAATGGATTCGGCATCAGCACCGCCGGCCGTCCCTTGCGCGGGGCGACGTAACGCGCGGCTGTGATCGCGGCAAAGAACAGCCCCTCGCGGCTGCCGTTGAGCACCAGCACCTCGTTCTCGGGATCGACCGGACGCGGCAATTGGAACCGGCTCGATAGCCAGGTCGCGACCGCGCGGCGGAACGGTTCGATGCCCTTGGCCATCGGGTAGCGGCCGAACTCTGCGGTGTGCCTCGCCAGCACCGGCCCGACGAAGTCGGGCACCGGATGCTGCGGTTCGCCGACCGACAGTGTAATCAAGGGCTTAGCCGGCTGGTACGGCGCCAGAAGTTCGGTGGTTCGCACGAATGGGGAGCGCTCGGCCTGGCCGGCGGATGTGGCATCGGCGGCGCCCTGCGCCACGCCGGATGAGGCGGTCATTGCCATGATTGAAAAGCCAGCACTTTCACTGCGGTCGGAGGGGTGGGGGGAGCCGACCGTAAACCGATCAAATCACCATAGATAGGGCGAGGTTAAGACGCGATTAACCATCGGCGGCGCGCCAGGATGGGCTGCGGCGTGATAGCAGTGCTCACCCAAGAAAGACCGCATCGAAATTGCTCCGAGACATGATCCACCGCCGCGCCGTCAGGGCGCTCATCATCACCGGCGAACGCGAGGTCCTGCTGATGCGGATCCGCCGGCCAGAGGGGGATCGCTTCTGGATCGCGCCCGGCGGCGGCATCGAGGGCGACGAGACGCCTGAAGCGACGTTGCAGCGGGAGCTGGCCGAGGAACTGGGCCTAGTCGATTTCGAACACGGCCCCGCCGTCTGGCGGCGTCATCACACCTTCGATTGGGACGGCCGGCGGATCTCCCAGAAAGAAGAGTACCGGATCGTCCACGCCGATCGATTTGTGCCTGTGATGGCCGATGTGGCCGAAGCGAGGGTGCTGGATTGCTTCCGCTGGTGGCCAATCGCTGATCTGGCCAGCGCGGAGGAGCGCCTCACCCCGCTGTCGCTCGCCAACATCCTCGAAAGCTATCTGCGCGACGGCGCGCCGAGCGAACTGCCAAATGAGGAAGTCTTGGTCGACTGACAGAGCTTGCCGGTCATTGCCGCGCATTCGAGTGATCCGCTTTACCCGCCATTAAGGCCGGCGCGCCGCGTCACGAGTTCCTTCAGCAATTCGCAACACAGCACGCCGAATGATCCCGCGTATTGCGAGGATCTGCAGACGGACATGACCATCAGGATCGAGACCCGCGGCGACGTTCTGCGCCGCACCTGCAAGGTGATGGTGATTGCCGCCGGCATGACTGCGATGATGTCCTTCACCATCGGCATGCTGGTGTTCGGCCGCGATCTGTCCGCGCCGATCACGGTCGGCCAGATGCAGCTGTTCGGGCTCACCGCCGGCGTGTTCATCTCGATCGCGCTCAGCGGCGCGATGTCCTATCGCGCCGGCCTGTTGATGTTGGAGCTCGCGCAGACCCGGCGCGAGCTGGCGCAGATCTCGCAGACCGACCAGCTGACCGGCCTGTTGAACCGTCGTGGCTTCGACACCGAGGCCGCCGCCGCACTCGACCAGGCGCAGGCGAATGGCGCGGCGGTCGCGGTCCTGATGTGCGACATCGATCATTTCAAGTCGATCAACGACCGCTACGGACATGAGATCGGCGACAGGGTGCTGGTCGAGATCGCCGACGTGCTGCGCCAGTTCGCGAACCGGCACGGCGCGCTGGTCGCCCGCTACGGCGGCGAGGAATTTGCAGCCGTCGTGACCGGCCTGACCCACGAGCAGGTCGCGCACGGTGCCGAGGAGATCCGCCGCGACTGCGCAGGCCGCACCATCCTCGATGGCGTGACCCTTCTGCCGGTGACCATCAGCATCGGCTTCACCTTGAAGGACTCCGGCTTCGACCTCGGCAATCTGATGCGAACCGCCGACCAGGCGCTCTATGCCGCCAAGCGCCACGGCCGCGATCGCGTCGAGCACGCCCGCGACGCGGCGTGAGCTTTGCTCGTCACAGCTAAGCGGGTGAGGATCCGGTCTCTCCACGAGTAGCGATGCGCGCGGCGCCCCCATCCGGACCTTCCCCCTTTCAGGGGGAAGGAGAAGAGGACCGTAGCCCGGATGAAGCGCAGCGAAATCCGGGGCGGTCTTCCCTGCGGCGATACCGTTCCGGATTGCGCTTTGCTGAATCCGGGCTACGCATGCGACGTGTGACGACTACCGCGCCGGCAGCTTCTCGAACGACGGCTTGCCTTCGGGCAGATGGTGGAAGGTCTGCTTGTCGCAGGTGTAGATCGTCATCTGCGGGGTGAATACGCTGGGATCGTCGAATGTGCCGACCTTCAGGATCGTGGCGGGCAGGCCGGGCACCTTGGTCACGAGATGGGTGCCGCATTCCGGGCAGAATTCGCGCGTCACGGCGCGCTCGAGGTCCTTCCGGGTGAACTGCTTGGGCTCGCTGGCGGTGTATTTGAAGCCGGTGGCCGGCATCGCCATGAACATGTTCGGTCCGCCACCGGTGATGTACTGGCATTCGCGGCACAGGCATTGCGCCGCCATCATCGGTTCGCCTTCGGCCTCATAGCGCACGTTGCCGCAATAGCACCTGCCTTGCACCTTCATGACGTCCTCCCTTTCTTGTTATTGGTAGCCTGTCGTTTCACAATGACGGGCAATTCCGACATTATTTTCTCAAGCCGCGGAAAAAGAAAGGGGCTCCAACTTGCGCTGGAGCCCCTCAACGGTCCGGACATTGCCGGGTATGTGCCCGGACCGTAGTTCTGGGAACGACCGCTTGGGGAGGTCGCGCCCCGGGAGAACCTCTTACATGTTGTAGGCGCGCTCCGTGTGTTCGGTGATGTCGAGGCCTTCACGTTCGGTCTCGACGTTGGCACGCAGGCCGACGATCACGTCCACGATCTTGTAGAGGATCGCCGAACCGATGCCCGACCACACCAGCGTGGTGGCGACGCCCCAGCACTGCGAGATCATCTGCGCCGCGAAGTCGTAGTCGGCAACCTTCGGCGGGATCGCGGTGTAGTCGATGATCCCCGCACCGCCGAGCGCCGGGTTGACCAGGATGCCGGTGCCCAGCGCGCCGATGATGCCGCCGACGCAGTGGACGCCGAACACGTCGAGCGAGTCGTCATAGCCGAGCGCGTTCTTCACGACCGTGCAGAAGAACAGGCAGACCACGCCGACCACGAGGCCGAGGACGATGGCGCCCATCGGACCGGCATAACCGGCCGCCGGCGTCACCGCCACGAGGCCCGCGACCGCGCCCGAGAGCGCGCCGAGCAGCGAGGGATGGCCCTTGATGATCCATTCCGCGAACATCCAGGCCAGCGCCGCCGCAGCCGTGGCCACGAAGGAGTTGGTCATGGCGAGCGCAGCGCCGCCATTGGCTTCGAGGTTGGAGCCGGCGTTGAAGCCGAACCAGCCGACCCAGAGCAGCGAAGCGCCGATCATGGTCATGGTCAGCGAGTGCGGAGCCATCAGCTCCTTGCCGTAGCCGGTGCGCTTGCCGATCAGGAGCGCGCCGACGAGGCCGGCGATGCCGGCGTTGATGTGCACGACGGTGCCGCCGGCGAAGTCGATCGCACCCTTCTTGAAGATCCAGCCCGCATCGGCATTGACCGCGTCGAGGGCGGCCTGCGCCTTCGTCTTGGCATCGCCGTCAGCCGCGGCGGCAAGCGCCTTGGCGGCATCCTGGATCGCGTCCGGGCCCGGCCAGTACCAGACCATGTGCGCGATCGGGAAGTAGATCACGGTGACCCAGATCGGGATGAACAGCGCGATCGCCGAGAACTTCATACGCTCGGCAAAGGCGCCGACGATGAGGGCCGGCGTGATCGCCGCGAAGGTCATCTGGAAGCACATATAGACGAGCTCCGAGATGTTGGCGTCGACCGAGAAGGTCGCGGCCTTGGAGTCCGGCGTGACGCCCATCAGGAAGGCCTTGGAGAAGCCGCCGATGAAGTCGGAGCCGCCGGTGAAGGCGAGGCTGTAGCCGTAGAGGGCCCAGAGCACGGTGACGATGCAGACGGTGTAGAACACCTGTGCCAGCACCGAGAGCATGTTCTTGGAACGAACGAGACCGCCATAGAACAGCGCGAGGCCCGGGATGGTCATCAACAGCACCAGCACCGTCGATGTCAGCATCCAGGCGTTGTCGCCCTTGTTGACGGTTGGCTCGGCGTAGGCGGCGGTTGCGGCGAACAGGCCGACTGCGAGGGCCGCCAGTCCCGCGCCATAGGGACGCTTGAACGTCATGTTATTTCACTCCTGAGGTCTTAAAGGTTTGAGCGCGAAATCAGAGGGCCGCAGCATCGGCCTCGCCGGTGCGGATGCGTACGGCGTGCTCGAGGCTGATGACGAAGATCTTGCCGTCGCCGATCTGTCCGGTCTTGGCGGCGGAGGTGATGGCGTCGATGGTCTTGTCGACCTGATCGGAGGCGACTGCGACCTCGATCTTGATCTTGGGCAGGAAGCTCACCGCATATTCGGCGCCCCGATAGATTTCCGTGTGGCCCTTCTGACGGCCGTACCCCTTGACTTCCGTCACCGTGAGACCGTGAACGCCAATGGCGGTCAGGGCGTCACGGACCTCTTCCAGTTTGAATGGCTTAATGATCGCCATAACAATTTTCATGAGTCCTATCCCCGCTTGGGCCCGGTGCGAACGAACACCGGGAGTTTCGACTGAGGTTCACCACGCGGAGGACATCCACTACGCGGGCACAGCCGGGACCCTTAGAATCAAATGCCGTGCCAAACGGCTCCGGTTCGCTAATGGATTATGAATCCGGACCTTTTCCCGCATTGCGGGAGCTCGGTGCTGCTGCGCTATTCCGTCGCGCCTAAAATCTAATCAGATTGGCCTAATTCGTGAGCAAGCCAGGGTCTGGACACAATTCTGCTCAGTCGCGGTGCAGGCCACGGTATTGAGATAAGGAAATGCCGGGCCATTAGGCGGCGTCGCGGGCTGCAAAAACCTTGTCGATCAATCCCCATTCGAGCGCCTGCTCCGCGGACATGAAGTGATCGCGGTCCAGCGTCCGCTCCACGTCCGCCTCGGTGCGCCGGCAGTGCTGCGCATACAGCCGGATGATGCGCCGTTTGGTCGCCTGCATCTCGGCGGCATGGATCTGGATGTCGGAGGCCTGGCCCTGGAAGCCGCCGAGCGGCTGATGCACGTGGAGGCTGGCATTCGGAAGCGCGGCGCGGTGACCGGGCTCGCCGGCCATCAGCAGGAACGATCCCATCGACCGCGCCGTGCCCATGCACAGCGTGTGCACTGGCGCCTTGATGAACTGCATCGTGTCGTACATCGCAAGCCCGCTGGTGACCACGCCGCCATAGGAGTTGATGTAGAGGTTGATCGGCTTGTTCGGGTTGTCGGCCTCGAGGAACAGCAGCTGGGCGCAGACCAGCCCGGACATCGCATCATTGACCTCGCCGTTCAGGAAGATAATGCGCTCGCGCAAGAGTCTGGAATAGATGTCGAAGGAGCGTTCGCCGCGCGACGACTGTTCGACGACCATCGGGACGAGTTGCATCATGTCGCGCATCGGCGACCTCCCTTTTCAGCAGGTGGTGAAGTCTCAGCGAGTGAAGCGCGGGATCAGGCCGCGCGCATCAGCGTGCGGCTGTTGCTGTTTGCCGCTTGCGGCTGGTTTGCGCGCTGGTCGCAGGCTTGCTGGATGATGCGAAACCGGGTGCCACCGGCCTCGTTCGGCTCGATCCGGAAGGTGACGTCGCTCTCGCGAAACGGCGGCTCGGCATCGCGCAGCCGGTAACGCACCTCTTCACCCGTGATCGATGATAGAGGTTCAGCGCCGGCGAGATCGCAGTCCGGCAGCCAGCGCTCGCGCAGGGCTGGGATGGTGACGGCGCGCCATACCTTCTCGGGCGGTGCGTCGAGCTCGTATTCGATCACCAGAGCTGCGTCCGCGTCAGGCTCAACCGTGTTGCTCATTGATCCATGTCCTTCAGGAGGTCGGAGAGCGCCTCGATGCGCTTCGGCCAATAGGCGCGATAGCGGGCGAGCCAGGTCCCGATGCTGGCGATCCCGTCCGGGTCGACTTCATAGTTGACGAAGCGGCCCTGCCGCTGCTCGCGCACCAGTCCGGCCGCGCGCAGCACTGCCAGATGCTGCGACATCGCCGGCTGGCTGATCTCGAGTCCGTCGCGCAAGGCGCTGGCGTTCAGGCTGCCGCCGGCCAGCTTCTCAAACACCTTGCGGCGGGTCGGATCGGCCAGTGCCTTGAAGATATCGGTATCGACCATGCCAACACATAAGCACATACTTATGTGTCGCGCAAGCCTGAACCGTCACGTGAAGCGTGAGTTTCGCGGCGCCCGGGTACTGTGCATGGGGTTGTTTTACGAATTTGTCCCGGCAGCGCCCATCTCGTCCGCGACACGAGCTCGGCTGCTACTGGAGCGCTTCACCGTGCTGCGAGATGTCGAGACCCTCCAGCTCCTGCTGCATCGAGACGCGCAGCGGGACGAAGGCGCTGACCAGCTTGAGCAGCACGAAGGTGATGCCGCCGCACCAGACCAGCGTGACGACGACGCCGTAGAGCTGGATCAGGAGCTGCCCCGGATTTCCCTCGAGCAGGCCCGACGTGCCGCCGATCGCGGCGGTGGCGAAAATACCCGCGAGCAGCGTGCCGGTCAGGCCGCCGATGCCGTGCACGCCGAACACGTCGAGCGAGTCGTCGTACTGGAAGCGATGCTTCAGCCAGGTGCAGGCCCAGAAGCAGACCAGGCCGGCGATGATGCCGATGATGATGCCGTGCCACGGCGCGACGAAGCCGGATGCCGGAGTGATGGTGCCGAGCCCGGCGACGGCGCCCGAGATCATGCCGAGCACGGACGGCTTGCGGCGCGTCGCCCATTCGATGGCGCCCCAGGTCAGCGCGCCGGCGCAGGCCGCCAGGTGCGTTGCGGTGATCGCCATCACCGCGCGCGAATTGGCCGCCAGCGCCGAGCCGCCGTTGAAGCCGAACCAGCCGACCCAGAGCAGGCCGGTGCCGACCACCGCGAGCGACAGGTCGAACGGCGACAGATTGTCATGGCCATAGCCATGCCGGTTGCCCATCACCTTGGCCGCGACCAGGCCGCTGATGCCGGCGGACAGATGCACGACGAGGCCGCCGGCGAAATCCATCACGCCCATCGAGGCGAGGAAGCCGCCGCCCCACACCCAATGCGCCAGCGGCACATAGGCGAAGATGAACCAGCCGATCGAGAACAGCACATAGGCGGAGAACCGCATGCGGTCGGCGACCGAGCCGGCAACCAGCGCCACCGTGATGATCGCGAACGTCATCTGGTACAGCATGAACAGCGCTTCCGGGATGGTCTTTGCCGCCGGATTGACGCTGTCCATCGTGATGCCGGCCAGGAACCAGCTGTCGAGCGAGCCGAGCCATGGACCGGTGCCGACGAAGGTCAGCGAATAGCCGAAGATGACCCACAGGATCGAAATGATCGCGACCGCGGCGAGGCTCTGCGCCATCGTCGCCAGCACGTTCTTCTTGCGCACCATGCCGGAGTAGAACAGCGCGAGCCCCGGGATCGTCATCATCAGCACCAGCGCAGTGGCGACGATCATCCAGGCGGTGTCGGCGGGGTTGATGGCGGAGGCGCCGGAGTCTTGCGCCGACGCCGGCGTGCCCCACGAGAGCAGCATTGCAGCGGTGATCGGCGCAGCTGATATCGCTGCACGAAGAGCTCGTGCCCCCATCATCATTCCCCGGCGTGTCGTGGTTTGTTTACGTTGCTTTTGGTGTGTGCCGGCATCGCTGGCGGCGGTGATCTAGTTTCTTTGTTTGAGCATGGTCTTTTCGGAAAACCGGCGTCCACTTTTCCGGACCATGCTCCGAGACTCAGAGCGCGTCGTTGTCGGTCTCGCCGGTGCGGATGCGCCGGGCGTGATCGATAGGCGTCACGAAGATCTTGCCGTCGCCGATCTGGCCGGTGCGGGCGTGCTCGGTGATGACGCTGACCGCCTTCTCGGCGAGCGCGGTGTCGACGGCGATCTCGATCCTGAGTTTGGGCAGGAAATTCACGACGTATTCGGCGCCGCGATAGATCTCGGTGTGGCCCTTCTGGCGGCCATAGCCCTTCACCTCGGTCACCGTCATGCCGTGGACGCCGATCGCGGTCAGGGCCTGGCGCACCTCATCGAGCTTGAACGGTTTGATGATCGCGACGACGAGTTTCATGGTTCAGGCCTTCATTCCCTTGAGGTTTTCCGTGTGTGCCCGTCCCCGGAGCGGCACTTGCCGTGTCCGAGCCTGCATGTCCCACCGCCAGAGCGGCAGTTTGCCGCCACCAAATCTGGCAGCTTTCTGGGCAAATGGCATAAAAAAGTTGCAGGTTGAAGGGGAAAACGTACGCAGCGCGTGAACTCCGTCACTGTACGGGACGACAACCGCAGGCCAGAATATGGCTTTCCCGCCCCGGCCGGCGCTCCCGCTGGCTCGCTCTCGCCACAGCGCGTGCACCCGCGCCCCGAGGAATCAAGAAAATGTCGAATCGAAACTGGTTTTATGCATCCGAAGGCCAGCAAAAGGGCCCCTTGCCTGAAGCTCAGCTCCGCGACCTGATCACCCGTGGCATGGTGGGCGCCGATACCCTGGTGTGGACCGAGGGCATGGCCGGCTGGCAGAAGGCCGGGGAGATCCCCGGCCTTGTTCCGAGCGCCGGTGCGCCGCCGGCGTTCCCGCAAGCCGGCGGACCGCCGCCGGTGGCCGCATCCGGCAGCTATAGCGGCGGGGCGCTCTCGGCCGACTTCCCGATCTGGGGCCTGTTCGGGCGGAGCCTGCTGATGTTCATCGGTCAGATTTTCGTCATCCCGGCGCCGTGGACCGCGACCGGCCTGTATCGCTTCGCGATTCCCTATATCCGCGTGCCGGGCCGGCCGCATCTCGGCTTCACCGGGCAGCCGCTCGACATCTGGTACGTCTTCATCGTGCTCGGTCTTTTGACCTATGCCGGAGCGGCCAACAGCAACATCGTCACGCTGCTCTCGCTGCTGCTGCAGGGCTTCCTGAGCTGGATGATCGTTCGCTGGATCTTCAGCCGTCTCAGCTCGAGCGGCCAAGAGCTGCCGATCTCGTTCAAGGGCAGCCCGGCCGTGTATGTCGGCTGGTACGTGCTGATGGTGGTCGCGGCTATCACCATCATCGGCTGGGCCTGGGTGATGACGGCGTGGTTGCGCTGGATCTGCCGCAACGTCGAGGGCACACGCCGCGAGGTCACCTTCAATGCCTCGGGCCTCGATGTGCTGTGGCGAACCATCGTGTTGACCGTCGGCTTCGGATTCCTGATCCCGATTCCGTGGGTGCTGCGCTGGTACGCCAACTGGTTCATCTCGCAATTCGCGCTGACCGAGCGCGGCGCCTACGCAGCTAGCTAAGGATTACTTGCGTTCGCGCACCGAGCCTTCTTGTGCGACGGACGCCACCAGCGTGCCGTCGGGCTTGAAGATCTGGCCGCGAGTCAGGCCGCGGCCTGACTGTGCGCTCGGCGAATCCTGCGCGTAGAGCAGCCATTCGTCGGCGCGGAACGGGCGGTGAAACCACATCGCGTGATCGAGGCTCGCCGGCATCATGCGCCGGTCGAACAGCGTGCGGCCGTAGCGCGCCATCACGGCATCGAGCAGCGAGAAGTCCGACGCATAGGCCAGCGCGCACAGATGCAGCGCCGGATCGTCGGGCAGTTTCGCCGCGGTGCGGATCCAGACATGGATGCGGCCGTCGTCGATCTGCTGGCCGAAATAGCGGCCGAGCTCGACCGGGCGCAGCTCGATCGGCCGGTCGCTCTCATAGTAGCGGCGGATGAACTCCGGCATTTCCTTGAACATCGGCTGCTTCGAGACTTCCTCCGCGGTCAGCTTCTCCGGCGGCGGCACGTCGGGCATCTTCTCCTGATGATTGAAGTTGCTCTCTTCCTCGGCGTGGAACGAGACCATGATGGAGAAGATCGCGTTGCCGTGCTGGATCGCGGTGACGCGGCGGGTGGTGTAGCTCTTGCCGTCGCGCAGCCGCTCGACCTGGTAGATGATCGGAATTTGCGGATCGCCCGGCAGGATGAAATAGCAATGGATCGAGTGCGGCAGCCGGCCCTCGACGGTGCGGCAGGCCGCGACCATCGCCTGGCCGATCACCTGGCCGCCGAACACCCGCTGCCAGCTCGTCTTCGGGCTGTTGCCGCGGAACAAATTCACCTCGAGTTGCTCGAGATCGAGGATGGACAACAGGTCGATCAGGCTCTTGGACATGGGGCTCTCTTTCGTCATTCCGGGGCTCGCGAAGCGGGAGCCCGGAATCCATTCATCCACGGAACATGCGGCCTGATGGATTCGGGCTCGTGCTGCGCGCGCCCCGGAATGACGTTCGTTAAGGTCGAGGACCTTGTTTCTGCCCCCTGTTTCGCCCAGCTAATATCAGGTAGCAAGCACAGTCTGACGGCGCGGGGCGCGTAAGGAAAAGGCATGCCGGCACAACGAAGTATCGTGATCTGCGGGGGCGCTTTTGCGGGGCTGGCGCTGGCCGTGGCGTTGCGTCAGGGGCTTGGGCCGGACGTTCCGGTGATCGTGGCGGATCCGGCGCTGAGCCAGCGCCCGAGCCGCGATCCGCGCGCGACCGCGATCGTGGCGGCCTGCCGGCGGCTGTTCGAGACCCTCGGCGTCTGGGGGCAGGTGGCGCCGACCGCGCAGCCGATCACCGACATGGTCGTAACCGATTCGAAGCTGGAGGATGCCACCCGTCCGGTGTTTTTGACCTTCGCCGGCAACGTCGAGCCCGGCGAGCCGTTCGCCCACATGGTCGAGAACCGCTATCTGATCGATGCGCTGGCGACCCGCGCCGAAGCCGAGGGCGTCGAGTTGCGCGCCACCGCGGTGTCGAGCTTCGACGCGCGGCCCGACGGCGTCAGCGTCCGGCTGGCCGACGGCACCGATATCGAAGCGAGCCTCTTGGTCGCCGCCGACGGCGCGCGGTCGAAGCTGCGCGAGCGCGCCGGGATCGCGACCCATGGCTGGGACTACGACCAATCCGGCATCGTGGTCACCGTAGGCCATGAGCGCGAACATCACGGCCGCGCCGAGGAGCATTTCCTGCCTGCCGGCCCGTTCGCAATTTTGCCGTTGACCGGCAACCGCTCGTCGCTGGTGTGGACCGAAACGCGCAAGGATGCCGCGCGCATCACGGCGCTGAGCGAAGAGGAATTCCAATCCGAGCTCGAGCGGCGCTTTGGTTTGCATCTCGGCGAGATCAAGCCGCTCGACAAACCGCGCGCATTCCCGCTCGGCTATTTCGTCGCGCGCTCGTTCATCGCCGAACGCCTGGCGCTGATCGGCGATGCCGCGCATGTGATCCATCCGATCGCAGGACAGGGGCTCAACATGGGCCTGAAGGATGTCGCGGCACTGGCCGAGGTCGTGGTCGATGCGGCACGGCTCGGCATGGATCTCGGACAGGCCGACGTGCTCGAGCGTTATCAGCGCTGGCGGCGCTTCGACACGATGGCGATGGGCGTTGCGACCAACTCGCTGAACTTCCTGTTCTCCAACGAATCGACACTGCTGCGCACCGTGCGCGATATCGGTCTCGGCCTCGTCGATCGCGCGCCGCCGCTCAAGAGCATGTTCATCCGCCAGGCCGCAGGATTGTCAGGCGAAGTACCGCGGCTGCTGAAGGGCGAGGCGCTGTAGGGCTACGGCTTCACCGCGCATCCGCTCACTACTGTGAAATGAAGCCGGCCACCGCGTCGATCAGGTCGGGATCGAGCGGACGCTCCGGCTCATTGTAGCTTGCCACATCGTCCGCCGCGTCGGTGACGTCGACCAGCAGGTGATTCATCTCCGGCAACCACAATGATGTGGCCGCGATATCGGCGGTGGTCAGCGCGAGGAAGTCGAGCCGCGCGAGCTGATGGTCGCGGCCGCCCGCGACGATCAGCGTCGGCCCGGTGATCTTCTTCATCGGATCGATCGGATCCTCGGTAAAGGCGGATGCAATGGCGGGCTGCATCGCAGGCGCGATCGCCAGTCCCGCCGGAGGCGGATCGACGATCTGCCCGGCCATGATGTCGTCGATGGCCTTTCCGACCGGTGCGAATTTGTCCGGTGGCAGCTGCTTTTCGAGCTGCGCCTTCAACACGACGCCCTGCTTGCGCGCCGCCGTTGCCAGCAGCACCAGCCGGTCGATCGGCGCGCGCTGCGCGGCGAGGATCGCGACCAGGCCGCCCTCACTGTGCCCGATCACCGCAACATGAGCGAACCTGCCGCTGCCGCGCAGATAGTCGATCAGTGCCGCCGCGTCGCTGACATAGTCCTTGAAACGAAAGTCCTCCGGACGGCCGAACTCCTTCTTCCATTCGCCGGCGCCGCGCTTGTCATAACGCAGCGTCGCGATGCCGCGTGCGACCAGCTGCTCGGAGAGCTTCTTCAACGTCGCCGGCTTGAGCTGCGGCCCGTTGCCGTCATGGTCGGTCGAGCCGGAGCCGGCGATCAGCAGCGCCACCGGCGGTTTTGCGATGTCGGGCGGCACCGTCAGCACCGCGTCGATGGCGCCGATGCGCAGCGTGCTCTCGTCGGCTGCCACGCTCGCCACCGAGACGAGCAGCAGCAGCGTTGTGACGAGCGCGCGCATCAATCGATCTTGCGCGCCTCTTCCGGCAGCATGATCGGGATGCCGTCGCGGATCGGATAGGCAAGCTTTGCGGAGCGCGAGATCAGTTCCTGCCGCGCGGCGTCGAACTCCAGCGGTCCCTTGGTGATCGGGCACACCAGGATTTCGAGCAGTTTTGGGTCGGCGGTGCTTTCGAGATGATCAGTCGTCGAATTCATTGCGGTCTCCGGTTGCCCGTCGTCTAGCATATTCCGAGGCGGGCTGTCAGCGCTTGGTCAGGTGCAACAGCTCGTCGATCGCGGCCTGCTGGCGCGGCTTCGGCAGCGTCTGTTCGGACAGCGCGTAGCCGATGAAAGCCCAGTAGAAGATCTGCGCCCGGCCGCGCGCCACGTCGTCGGGGAATCCGGCATGCCGGAGCAGGGTTTCGATGTAACCGATGCGGCGCCGGTCGACCTCGAGCACGGCGGCGCGCGCCGCGGCATCGGCGGTGGCCCAGCTGCGCACCGCGCGTTCCAGCGCCATCCGGGCCGAGAAAGTCCGGCGCAGCAGCAGCGCCAGCGCGTCACCGCCTTCAGGAATGGTCTCGAGTTCGGCGATCACCTGCTCGGCGGCGACCTCGCGCCAATGGTCGAGGATCGCGGTCCGGTAGGCGCCGATATCGGCGAAATGCCAGTAGAAGCTGCCGCGCGAGACCCCCATGGCCTTGGCCAGCGGCTCGGCCTTGAGCGCCGTGAAGCCGTGCTTCGCCAGCGTCTTCAGGCCCTGATCGAGCCAGTCCTTGACCGAGAGCTGTTCCGTCATGGTTCCCGTTCCGCGTCTCGACCATACACAAGTGTATTGACAGGCGCCAGTCGGCGGTGTCCTATCCATACAGTACTGTATGGAGGCGTTACGATGCGTGATCTTCTGCTGCAAGGCGCCGGTGTCATCGCCATCCTGGTCAGCCTGATCCATGGCGTTCTCGGCGAGACCAAAATCTTCGCGCGCGCCACCGTCGAACCTCCGCGGCTGCGTCTGCTGCTTCGCCTCGTCTATCAGGCCGGCACGGTCGCCTGGATCGGCGGCGGCGTGCTGCTGGTCGCCGCGCCCGCGATGGCCTCCGATGCCGCGCGGCACTGGATCGTGGCCACGCTTGCCATCGTGTTCGGCAGCGCCGCGCTCGCCAATGCGGTCGCGACCCGCGGCCGGCATTTCGGCTGGATGGCGATGAGCGCCGTCGTGGCGCTCGCCGCCGCCGGCTACTAGCGCGGAAGATCATGATGATGATCGCGCCGGCCGGAGCATCACCATCACCATCACCATCACCATCGTCAGCGCTACTACTCGTGGAGACCGAACAGGGCGGGGCGTCGCTGGTCGCAACCGGCGAAACCGTCCTCGTTCCGCTCGAGCGTTGAGGGCACGCAATCGCAGGGGTGTGCAGAATCTATAGAGCCATCAAATTCCGTGTGGAATCGGCTTACGCGCGGATAACCATGCCACTGAAAGTTGTAGAAAATTATCGAGAAGACAATTCAATCGGCCTAGCTTGTCCGCGCGGACAACCATGGACCGACGCATGTTTCGTGTTCTTACGTGTCTTTCAGGTGAGCATGACTGGCGGCTCGTACTGCTCGCCGGCCTGGTCTGCTTCGTTGCGAGCATTGTCGCCGTCAACATCTTCCACCGCGCGATCGCGTCGCAGGCGAGGACGCGGCTGATCTGGATCGCGATTGCGGGAGCCGCGATCGGCTACGGCATCTGGGCAACGCATTTCATCGCCATGCTCGCCTACGAGCCGGGCGTGCCGACCGGCTACGGTATCGTCCTCACGGCGCTGTCGCTCGCGGTTGCGATGATGCTGACGTCCGGCGGACTCGGCCTTGCCGCCAGCGACTCCGGCTCCTGGCGTGCGCCGGCCGGCGGCGCGGTGATCGGAGCCGGCATCGCCAGCATGCATTATCTCGGAATGTGGGCACTGGAAGTGCCGGGCCATGTCGTGTGGTCGCTCGACCTCGTGGCGGCCTCCATCGTGCTCGGCATGCTGTTCGGTTACGCCGCGCTGTCGGTCGCGGTCCGCTATCAGGATCGCTGGATGTCGCTCGTCGCGGCGCTGTTGCTGACGCTTGCGATCGTGTCGCACCATTTCACCGCGATGGGCGCGGTCGAGATCGTTCCGGACCCGCTGCTGGCGCCGGCGGCGTTGTCGCTCTCTCCCGCCTTCCTCGCCATCGTGATCGCGGGCGTGGCGCTCTCGGTGCTCGGGATGAGCCTGGTCGGTGTGCTCGCCGATCGGCGTCTCGCGCTTCGCACCCGCCGCTTCGAGGAGATCATCAGCCAGCTCTCGCTGGCCCGGCAGCAAGTCGAGGCCTCGCAGAAGGAACTGGAAGAACAGCGGCTCCGGCTCGACACCGCGATCAACCACATGGGCGAGGGCCTCTGCATGTTCGATGCGGAGAAGCGCCTCGTCGTGTGCAACGAGCGCTACGCCAAGATGTACCGGCTGCCGCCCGAACTGCTGCTGCCCGGCACCGCCCATCGCGAAATCATCACGCATCGGATCGCCAACGGCATTCTCAAGGGCGAGACCAGCGACAGCGCCGCGACCCAGGTGCTCGCGACATTGAACGCGCTGCCGGCCGACGAGATCAGCAGCCGGGTCGACGAGCTCGCGGACGGCCGGCTGATCTGCGTGACGCGGCAGCCGATGCCCGGCGGCGGCTGGGTCGCGACGCATCGTGACGTCACCGAACAGCGGCGCTCCGAGGCCAAGATCACCCATATGGCGCAGCACGACGCGCTGACCGATCTGCCGAACCGCGTGCTGCTCAAGGAGTGGATGGAGCAGGCGCTCTCCGGCGCGCGGTGCGGCGGACCGAGCCTTGCGGTGCTGATGCTCGATCTCGACCGCTTCAAGGACGTCAACGACACCCTCGGGCATCCGGCCGGCGATGCTTTGCTCAAGTCGGTGGCCGCGCGGTTGCGCAGGTGCGTCAGCGATACCACGCTGATCGCACGGCTCGGCGGTGACGAGTTCGCAGTGATCGACTACGTCACCGATCCGGTCACGGAAGCCGGAGTGCTCGCCGAGAGGATCAGGAAGGCGCTCAGCGAGCCGATCGATCTCGGCGATCATCGGGTGACCACCACGACCAGCATCGGGATTGCGATCGCGCCACGTGACGGCACCTCCTCCGACGAGGTCCTGCGCAGCGCCGATCTTGCGCTCTACTCGGCCAAGAGCTGTGGCCGCGGCTCGTTCCGCTTCTTCGAGCCGGAACTCGACCGGCTGCTGCAAACCCGGCGCAGCCTCGAACGCGACATGCGCAGCGCGCTCGCCAATGGCGAGTTCGAGCTGCACTATCAGCCATTCATCCATGTGGCGAGCGGGGAGACCTGCGGCTTCGAGGCGCTGTTGCGATGGCATCATCCAGAGCGCGGCATGGTCTCGCCGGCGCAGTTCATCCCGCTGGCGGAAGAGACCGGCCTGATCGTGCCGCTCGGCGAATGGGTGCTGCGCACCGCGTGCGCGGAAGCCGCCAAATGGCCCGACGACCTCAAGATCGCGATCAATCTGTCGCCGGTGCAGTTCCGGAGCCCGGAATTGGTCCCGGTGATCGTGCACGCGCTGGCGAGCTCCGGCGTTTCGCCAGGACGGCTCGAGCTCGAAGTCACCGAAACGGCGATCATCCAGGACAGCGAAGCGGTGTTTGCGGCGCTCAGCCAGTTGCATGATCTCGGGGTGCGGATCGCGCTCGACGATTTCGGCACCGGCTATTCGTCGCTGAGCTTCCTGCAGAAGTTTCCGTTCGACAAGGTCAAGATCGACCGCAGCTTCGTGTCCGAACTCTCGGGCGCAACCGACGAGTCGCGCCGGATCGCGCGCGCGATCGTTCGCTTCGCCGTCAGCCTCGGCAAGACGACGACGGCCGAAGGCGTTGAAACGAGGGAGCAGCTCGACATCCTGCGCGCCGACGCCTGCGTGGAAGTGCAGGGCTTCCACTTCAGCCCCGCGGTCCAGAGCGAGAAAGTCGCTCAGATGATCGGTGGGCGGGCCTCGGCCACAGCCGAACGCCCCGCAATTCGTCTCGCAATGGTCGGTGCCGCGTCCTGAGGCGTAAGGCCGCAGCAGGCGCTCAAGCCCAAATTGCGCGTGGAGCGCAAAGCGGTTTTCGCGACCGTTAGAATTTCTCTAAAGCGTGCCGCGTTGGCGCTTCCTTGACTTGGCAATCACCTCGGCATTGTTCACGCATGTGCTCGGCGCGATGGCGTTGTGGGCATGATCGTCAACGGAGGGGAGATGCGCGTGAGAGTGATTCTGAGCGCTGTGCTTGCAGTGTGCGTTCTGGGGTTTGCGGGATCGGCAGCGTTCGCCGACGGCTACAAGACTTGTACCAAGCTCGACAAGGCGTCATGGAAGCCGGCAACCGATGCCGAAGCCAAGGCCAAGGCGGCGGGCTACGAGGTGCGCCGCTCGAAGGTCGAGGGCTCCTGCTACGAAGTCTATGGCGTCAAGGAAGGCAAGCTCTACGAGCTGTTCTACAGTCCGGAGGATCTCAGCCTGAAGCACACGATCGCCAAGTGAACCGCGAATTGAATCGCCGAGTGAAGCAGACGCGATGACGAAGGCGGCGCCCGGCGCCCGCGGCGCCACCAGCGTGCAGGTCTGGGACCTGCCGCTGCGGCTCTGGCACTGGGCGCTCGCCATCCTCGTCCTGGTCGCATGGGTGACGCCCAACGTCCATGACCGGCTGCACCGGCTGGCGGGCTATTCCGTGATCGCCCTGTTGGCGTTCCGGGTGATCTGGGGCTTTGCCGGCACCCGCTATGCGCGTTTCGGCAAGCTCGGAGTCAGGTTGCGCGCCGCGCCGCGTTTCATCTGGCGGCATCACCGGTCGCTATATCGGGCTCAATCCCGCGGGCACCGTGATGCTGGTCGCGCTGCTGCTCACGCTCGCGGTGTCCGCGATCACGGGCGCAATGGAGGTCACCGTCACCTTCTTCGGCGTCTGGTGGATCGAGGACACCCACGCCTATGCCTCGGATGCGGTGATCATCCTGGTTGGGCTGCACGTGCTCGGAGTCATCGCGGTCGGATTGCTGCAGCGTCAGAACCTGGTGCGCGCGATGTTCACCGGACGCAAGCAGCTTCGCGATCGCTGATCCGTCTGGCCGCAGCCTTACTGCACCGGCGGGTCGCCGCTGGTGCGCTTCTTGGCGAGGTCCATTTCGGTGACGGCGATCAGGATCTCGGCGCGGGTCTTCAGGTCGGGTGCCTCGAGCATCGCCTGCTTCTCGGCGGGACCGTAGGGCGACATCATCGCCAGCGCATTGACCAGCGCCTCGTTCGGCGCGGATTCGATGCCCTCCCAGTCGACCTTCAGATTGTTGGCTTCCAGGAAATCGGCGAGAACTTCCAGCAGCGCCTTGCGGTCGACGGCGTCCTCGCCCTTGCGCGCGGTGAAGTCGCCGGTGAAGGAGAAGAAGTCGACCTTGCACTGCCGGTACGGCGTCTGCACGTTCAGCTCCTCGACCACCTTGAAGCGTGCGACGCCGGTCAGTTCGAGGATGTAGCGGCCGTCGCCGGATTCGGCGAGCTGGGTGATGCGGCCGACGCAGCCGATGCGAAACAGCGCCGGCTTCGCCTCGTTCTGCGAATGCGCCACGTCGGGCTGGATCATGCCGATCAGGCGGTGACCGTCGCGCAGCGCGTCGTCGATCATCGCGAGATAACGCGGCTCGAAGATGTTGAGCGGCATCTGGCCGCGCGGCAGCAGCAGCGCGCCAGGCAGCGGGAACACCGGGATCACCTCGGGGAGCTCGCCGGGCCCGCGATATTCGGCATTGATCGGCATCTGCGGTCCCGCTGCTGTGACGGGTGTGTTTTACGAGAACAGAATCGTCGACAACCGCCTGCGCCCCTCGACGGTTGCCTCATCGGTGCCGCCCCAGGCCTCGAAGAACTGCACCAGCTGCTTGCGCGCGCCGTCGTCGTTCCACTTGCGGTCACGCTTGACGATTGCGAGCAGCTGCTCGGTCGCCTCCGTGCGCTTGTTCATTGCATTGAGCGCGGTCGCGAGATCGAACCGGGCCTGATGATCGAGCGGGTTTGCGGCGACCTTCTGTTCCAGCTCCGCGATCGGTCCGACGGACTGCGCCTGTTCGGCGAGATCGATCGCCGCCTGCACCGCCTTCACCGCGGCGTCATTGCGTTTGGCCTCCGGCACCATCGCGAGCGTCTGCTTGGCCTGCTCGACCGCGCCCGATGTGACGTAGCATTTGGCGAGGCCGGCCAGCGCCGCGATGTTGGTGGCGTCGTGCGCCAGCACTTCGGCATAGATCTGCGCCGCACCCTCGACATCGCCCTCGGCCAGCACGGCGTCGGCCTCGGCCAGGATCTCGGCGAGATTGGGCTCGCCGGCGGCGGGCACGCCCTTGGTGATCTTCTCGATGAAGGCGTTGATCTGGCTCTCCGGCACCGCGCCCATGAAGCCGTCGGCGGGCTGACCGTTGACGAAGGCGATCACGGCCGGGATCGACTGGATACCCATCTGGCCGGGAATCTGCGGATGCTCGTCGATGTTCATCTTGACCAGCTTGACCCGGCCCTTTGCGTTGCGAACCGCCTTCTCCAGCATCGGTGTGAGCTGGCGGCAGGGACCGCACCACGGCGCCCAGAAGTCGATCATGACCGGCTGGCGGCGCGATTCCTCGATGACGTCCTTGACGAAGGTCTGGGTCGTCGTCTCCTTGATCAGATCGGGCGCTGCCTGGGGCGTGGGGCCGCCCTGCTCCATTATCGTCACGTTGTCCTCGCCTGCTTCTGAGGTCGGAAATCCCGGGGGCGTTCTACCACGCTCCGAGCGGCTCGTTCAGCCGTTCTGTCAGCCTAAATGGCGGTCACCCAAGCAAAATTCAATCGTTTCCTGCCCGGCCTGTTCCATCGGAGATCGGGTGGGCCCGCGCCCCCGAACGGCCGATGATGGCACTCCTTCATCGCAGCAGGGGATCGCCCATGGCAAAGGCCTATTACAGCACCGTGTTCGAGCAGCCGGCCGGCGAGGTCTGGAAAATCATCCGTGATTTCAACAATTACCCGGTCTGGGTCCATGGCGCGGGCAGCAGCGAGATCGAGGACGGGAAGTCCGGCGACACCGTCGGGGCCGTGCGCAATGTCCTGTACCGGGAACGGCGGATCCGGCAGCGGCTGCTCGCACAGTCCGATGTCGAGCGCTTGCAGACCTACGAATTTGCCGGTCCGCCGACCCTGCCGGTGACGGATTTCAGCGCGACCCTGCGGGTGACCCCGGTGGTCGACGGCGATCGGGCCTTCATCGAGTGGTGGGCCATGTTCGATTGCGACGCGGATCGCCGCGTCGAACTGGCGCAGACGCTGACCGGCTGGTTCGAGATCTGGCTCGAATCGCTCCGCGACGAGATGGCTCTGAGGCTGGTTCCGGCCGAAACGTAAAAAGAAATCGTCGCGACGACTGGTTTTGGCCGATTCGGGGTCAATTTTTAAGGAAACCGTGCGATTTCGTGAAGTTCGGACCGCGCTCTTGTGTTGCATTCACGGACAGCATTTGGCATAGGTCTGCCGTTGCCGGCGAGCGATCGCCGCCATTTCGGATGCGGGTGTAGCTCAGTGGTAGAGCACGACCTTGCCAAGGTCGGGGTCGAGGGTTCGAGCCCCTTCGCCCGCTCCAAAACATCTCGCTGACCGAGCTGACGGTCTGATGAAGGCCCGCCCTTTGGCGCGGGCTTTTTGTTGTTCGGGCGGTGTGGTGATCTCGCGGCCAAGATGCCGCGGTCCGCGATGGGCGGTTCTGCCCGCCGCCGCGGTCAAACTGCGTTCCGGCTCCGACATGCGCCGCAACCGAAGCGCGCGAGAGCTGCAAGGCGCTCGCAGACGGATTCCGATTCCAGCGCGAGATCGTGCCGCAATGCGCGCGCCGCGTCGCCGATTGCGATCGCGGACAGCATGACGCCGTGGAGCGGCGACATCATCGCCGTCGATGGCGGCTTCGAGATCGCGGCGAACTTCGGCGGGCAGAAGCGCGGTGTCTTGTGCGGGCCGTTGCCGAAGGCACATGCGCTCGGGCGTTCGCGCCTCTCGTGGCGATAGACGCGATCGCGTGCGTTAGCTTCGTTCGAATATTACGCTGTCGCGCAGAATGCCTTCTTATCAGGCAGCCGGTGCAAGAAAATTTGGTCTCGAGTTTCGTCTCAACTTGTTTTGACGCAGCGCACACCATTGCATGCGCTTTTCAGCGTCGATGGATGTGCTACCATTTTGCCGTCTGACCTACCTCACAGACCGCCACCATCATCTCTCAGGGCGTTCAAAATCAATAACAGGCAAGCTGCAACGGCTTGCGTAGGGGAGTGACGCGATGAAATCGGCTTTCAATCGATCCATACTTGCGTTCGCGGCGATTGCGCTGCTGGCGGGGACAACCTTCGCCAATGCGCAGCAACAAACTGACAAGAACCGGGCACTGAAGAAGTACGAGTCCGGTACCAAGGAATTCTGGACCCATCCGCCGGATGACTGGTTCCTCGGCGACGAGACCGAAGCGCAGAAGGGCCTTGCCCCGCCGTCCGGTCCGCCGACCGGCGCGTCCGATGCCGAGCTCGCCACCATGATGAAGAAGATCAAGCTGCCGCCGGGCTTCAAGATCGAGGTCTATGCCTCGAACGTGCTCGCGGCGCGGCAGATGGCCTGGGGCGACAAGGGCACGCTGTTCGTCGGCTCGTTCGGCCTCGGCAACGTCTATGCGATCAAGGACAACAACGGCAAGAAGGAGGTCAAGACCATCCTCAAGGGCCTCAACATGCCGACCGGCCTCGCCTTCAAGGACGGCGCGCTCTATGTCATCGCAGTCGACAAGCTGATCAAGTACGACAACGCCGAAGCCAATCTCGACAATCTCGGCAGCGGCAAGGTGGTGTATGACGACATGCCGTCCTATGCGGCGCACGGCTGGAAATACATCGCCGTGGACAAGGACGGCTGGTTCTACATTCCGTTCGGACCGCCCTTCAACATCGGCATCCCGCCGACCTCGGTGTCGCAGATCCGGCGCGTCGATCCGAAGACCGGCAACGCGGAGATCTGGGCGCTCGGCGTGCGCAACTCGGTCGGCGGCGACGTCGATCCGCGCACCGGCAAGTACTGGTTCACCGAGAATGCCCGCGACTGGATCAGCGACGATCTGCCGAGCGACAAGCTCAACATGATCTCGAAGATCGGCGAGCATTTCGGCTATCCCTATTGCCACCAGGGCAATTTGCCGGACACCAAGTTCGCGATGGGTCACAAGTGCTCGGAGTTCACCCCGCCGGTCTACAATCTCGGCGCACACGTGGCTCCGCTCGGCATGAAGTTCTACACCGGCAGCCAATTCCCGGCCGATTACAAGAACAGCATCCTGATCGCCGAGCACGGCTCCTGGAACCGGCACAAGTACCAGGGCGGCCGCATCGTGAAGATCACCGCGAGCCCCGACGGCAAAAATGCCAAGCAGGAAATCTTCGCCTCCGGCTGGATCGAGGGTGACCAGGGCTATCTCGGCCGTCCCGCCGACATCCTGCTCGACAAGGACGGCTCCATCCTCGTCGCCGACGACTGGGCCGGTGCGATCTATCGCATCAGCTACAGCAAGAAGTAACGGTTGAACCATGCGGGGCTGCGGCGGCCGATGAGGCAACCGCAGCCCCGTTTGCTGAGACGACTACGGAACAGACTCGTCATGCCCGGACTTGATCCGGGCATCCATCCCAACAAAAACCCTTGTTCAAGTCAGATGGATTGCTGGGTCAAGCCCGGCAATGGCAGCCGGAGAAACTGACAATGCGTCATGCGTCTTTTGGAGTTCTAGCAGCGGCCATCCTGCTGGCATCGTCCGCTCAGGCCGCTGACGTTGCCGCCGGCAAGGCAAAGGCCGAAATCTGCGCCGGCTGCCATGGCGACAACGGCATCTCGCAGACCGAGAACATTCCCTCGCTGGCCGGCCAGCTCGACCAGTTCATTCAATGGCAGCTGGTGTTCTTCCGCGCGGGTGCGCGCAAGAACGAGCAGATGCAGCCGATCGTCGAGCAGCTCAACAACGACGACATCCGCAATCTCGGCGCCTATTTCGCGCAGCTTGCGCCGTTCAAGGGCGGCAAGGACGACAATCCGGACTTGTCCGAGAAGGGCAAGCAGGCCGCGGCCGGCCGCCGCTGCGCCTCATGCCATGGCGACACCTTCGCCGGCACCAAGGCGGTGGCCCGCATCGCCGGGCAGCGCGAGGAATATCTGGTCAAAGCGCTGCACGACTACAAGTCGGGACAGCGCTCCGGCGGGGCGCAGGCGGCGATGGCCGATGTGGCGTATCCGTTGAGCGACGAGGAGATCACCGCGCTCGCGCACTATCTGGCGCATTTGTGACAGCGTACTTGCGTCGCCCGAATACCTGTACCATTTGCAAAACTGCTTTGACCTCCCCTTGAAAAGGGGAGGTCGCTTTGCTCGCGAGAGCAAAGCGGGTGGGGACCGGCTCTCACCGCATGGCGCACCATCTGCGGCTGACCCCCATCCCGACCTTCCCCCTTTCAGGGGGAAAGGGAAGTCAGCGTGTCATCCGGGTCTAGATCCATGTTACGCTTGCCGCTGCTTCTCATATGCCTTGAGATGCGTGTAGGCGGTGCGCAGTTTCGGCACCGGGATCTTGGCGGCATCGGCGCGCACGATCAGGTCGCCGATCACGTGGTCGGCCTCGACCGGCAGCCCCGCCTTGATGTCGCGGAACATCGATGCGGTCATCGGCGATCCTTCGGTGGTCAGGAGTCCGCGGGTGCGCTGGAAGAACGGACCGCCCGGCATGTGGCCGGCGTCGGCGGCGATCGCGCTGCATTCGTCGAGGATGCCGAGCAGGAAATCCTGCCCGCCGGGCGCGGCGAGGATGTTGCCGACCGAGGTCCGCATCAGGCTGGTGGAGGCGGCGAGCGACGCCAGGAACACCCACTTCTCCCACATGTCCTGCATGATGTGCTCGCTGGCGGCCGCGCCATTGATCGCGGAGAAGGTCTCGGCGATCGCGCGCACCCGGTCCGACAGGCCGCCGGCGCGCTCACCGAAACCGAGCGACTGCATCGGCTGCAGCTGCACCACCTCGCGCTTCTCGTTCAGCGTCGCCGCGATCGCGCAGAGGCCGCCGAGCACGTGCTGAGCGCCGAATGTCTTGTCGAGCGCATCGAGATGCAGCATGCCGTTGAGCAGCGGGATGATCGCTGTCTTGTCGCCGACCGCTGGCGCAAAGGACTTGATCGCGTCTTCGAGATCGAACGCCTTGCAGCTCAACAGCACGACGTCGAACTTGTCCGAGAGCTTGTCGGCCTGCACGGTCGGCGGGTTGTTCAGCGTGACGTCGCCGTTCGGGCTCTTGATCACGAGCCCTGAGGAGGCGAGCTCGGAAGCGCGGCGCGGCCGGACGAGAAAAGTCACGTCGCGACCGGCCTGAAGCATCCGGCCGCCGAAATAACCGCCGATCGCACCGGCGCCGACCACGAGAACGCGCATGGGAATTTGTCCTTCTTTGTTGGTGCCTCGAAGAGGCGCAAATGGCGAATAGATAGGGATGTTAGCGCGCTATTCGCTACCTGCTATTGGCCATTCGCTCATCTCACTTTCCCGACACCAGTTCCTCGACCTCGCGCAGTTGCTCCTTGCCGAAGAAGATCTCGTTGCCGACGAAGAAGGTCGGCGAGCCGAACGCGCCACGCTCGACGGCGGCCTGGGTGTTCGCGATCAGCCTGGACTTCACGTCGGCGTCCTGTGCACGGGCGAACAGTTTTGCGGCGTCGAGACCGGACGAAGCGAGGGCTTTGCCGGCCACTTCGGGATCGTCCATCTTCTTCGGCTCGACCCACATGTGGTGGAAGGCCGCCTCGATGTATTTCTCGAATACGCCCTCGAACTGGGCGGCGACGGCCGCGCGCATCAGGTTCAGCGTATTGACCGGGAAGAACGGGTTCCACACGTAGGGCTTGACGCCAAAGCGCCTGAGGAAGCGCTCGGTCTCGATCTGCATGAATTCGGGCTTGTTCTTAACGCCGGCCAGCGTCTCGGCCGGCGACTTGTTGTTGGTGGCCTTGAAGATGCCGCCGAGCAGGATCGGGACATATTCGAACTTGACGCCGGTGCGCTGTTCGATCGCCGGGATCGCCTCGTGGCTGAGGAAGGCATTGGGGCTGCCGAAATCGAACAGGAATTGCGGATTTGGGCTCACGGCGGTCTCTCCCTCGGCTTGCTTGGCATCTCTCTAGCATAGGCCTGCTGCCGCAGGCGCCATCAGGAGAATATGATACTCATCATGTGAGCAGCAGTGCGCGATGTCAAATCAGCCGCTTGATGGTCTGCTTGCGCCATACCAGGGCGTAATAGGCCATCTGCAGCAGGAACATGGTTGCGAAGGTGACGGGATAGGCGATCCAGATGCCGCTGACGCCTATGCTGCGGCTCAGCAGGGTCGCGACCGGCACCTCGACCAGCGCGATCGCAAGGGTCGAGAGCAGCAGCGGCATCCACACCGTGCCGCCGGCGCGCATCGCACCTGAGAACACCGTCGCCATGCCGAACAGCACCATGCTCCACAGCACGATGTAGAGAAGCTGCTGGGCGAGCGCGAGCACCGCGCCATCGACGATGAAGAGGCCCATCAGCGGCCGCGCAAAGAGATAACCGAGCACCACCAGTCCGCCGGTCAGCGCGAGGTTCATTTCGATGCCGGTGCGGACGATGGCGCCGACCCGGTTGGAATCGCCCCGGCCGATCGCCTGCGCGCCGAAGATCGACACCGATATGGCGATCGAGATCGCCGGAAACTGCACATAGCCGATCACCTGGTTGACCGCGCCATAGGCCGCGGTGGCGTCGGAGCCGAAGCCGTTGACGAGGCCGAGCAGCACCAGTTCGGCGAGCGAGACCACCACCATGCCGATCGCGGTCGGAATGCCGAGCCGCAGCACGATGCGCAGCAGCGCGCCGTTCGGTCGCATCGCGCGCAGGAAAGCGGCGTCGAAGGCGAGCGGATGCTTGTGCCGCAGCATGTGGACATGCAGCCAGAGCAGCGTGACGACGCCCGAGACGGCGGAGGCAATTGCGGCGCTGGCTACGCCGAGCATCGGCAGGCCGAGCCAGCCGCGGATCAGCGCGGGCGTCACCACGAGGCCGACGACGGTTGAGACCGTCAGCGCCACCAGGGGTGTCACGGTGTCCCCGACACCGCGCATCATCGCCGCCAGCAGCAGGAAGCCGAACGTGACGGGCATCGTGATCATCATGATCCGCGCATAGGACACCGCGGCGTCGAGCACGTCCGGCGGTGTCGCGAGCGCGATCAACAGCGGCCGGGCGAACAGGCCGCCGAGGATTGCAATCGCCAGCGCCAGCAGCAGCGTCACGGTCATGGTCGTACCCGCGACCGCCTTGACGCGGTCGGGCTCGCCGGCGCCCCAGGCCTGGCCGATCATCACCGAGGCGCCGGCGCCGAGGCCGATCACGAAGGAGATGAAGAAGAACATCACCGGGAAGAACACCGACGCCGCCGCGAGTGCGTCGACCCCGATCATCTGGCCGAGATAGATGCCGTTAATGGTGCCGAACAGCGATTGCAGCACATTGCTCAGCAGCATCGGCGCCAGGAAGAACAGGAAGGATTTGCGTAAGGAGGGAGGCTTGGACACGTTCAACTTCCAAAAATGATGAGACCGTCAGGACGGCGGCGGGGCGGGTCTGCGGTTCCGCTCTGAAAGCCGAATCGCCGACGCGCTGCCGCCGCCTATTTCGCGTGAAAGCGCTTCAGTCCGCTTGATCGCTATAGGCGAGCGCGATCGCGTGGTCGCGGATATCGGCCGGCCAGTCCGCAATCAGTGTCGCAAAGCGCCGCCGGTCGTGTGCGAACAGGGCGCGGATCGCGTCCTCGTAGTTCGGCCGGTTGCCCCCCATCGTTGTCATGAAACGATAGGCGGCATCCTGCGCGCTGCGCGTGCGGTCCTTATCGCCGCTCGCGCGCCGCGCCTCGTCGACCAGCTTGCGGAGCGCGACCGAAGCGCCGCCCTTCTGCTGTGCGAGCCAGTCCCAGTGGCGCGGCAACAGCGTGATCTCGCGCGCGACGACGCCTAGCTTCGGCCGTCCCGGACCGCGCGGCGCTGCCGGCTCCTCGACGGGCGGAGTCGCGAGCTTCGGCAGCCGCGCCAGCACGTCATCGACCGAGCCGCGGAAATCGATATCGACCAGCGCCGAGGTGCGGCCGTTGAACACCAGGACCGCGGCCTGCTTGTGCTGGTCGAGGTGTTGCTTGGCGGCGCGGGCGACCTCAGGGAGGTCGCCGGTCCCGATGCGATGCTCGCCTTCGAAGGCGACATAGGCAGGAATCATGGTAGACCTCTCCGATTGCGCCGACATTTCAGAGGACGCCCATGTTGACGGTTCATCATCTCAACAATTCCCGCTCGCAGCGCGTGCTGTGGCTGCTCGAGGAGTTGGGCGTTCCTTACGAGATCGTGCGCTACCAGCGGCAGCCCGACATGCGGGCGCCGAAGGAACTGCGCGCGATCCATCCGCTCGGCAAGTCGCCGGTCGTCACGGACAACGGCAACACCATCGCGGAATCCGGCGCTATCCTCGAATACATCATCGCAACCTACGGCAAGGGCCGCCTGATCCCGCCGGCCGATACGCCGGAGCGGCTGCGCTACACCTATTGGCTGCATTATGCCGAAGGCTCGGCGATGACGCCGCTGCTGTTGAAGCTGCTGTTCACGCTGATGCCGAAGCGGGCGCCGGCGCTGCTGCGGCCACTGGTGCGCAAGGTCTCGAACCAGGCGCTGTCCACCCTGGTCAATCCGCAGCTCAAGCAGCACATGGCCTACTGGGAAGGCGAGCTCGGCAAGAGCGAGTGGTTCGCCGGCAACGAATTCTCCGGCGCCGACATCCAGATGAGCTTTCCGCTCGAGGCTGCCGCCGCGCGCGGCGGGCTCGCGGACGGTCATCCCCGATGCGTCGAATTCCTCGAGCGCATCCACGCCCGCCCGGCCTATGCGCGGGCGCTGGAGAAGGGCGGGCCGTACGAGGTTGGGCGCTAGCATCCCGGTCATCGCGGCAACTCCACCAGCGGCAGCAGCCGCGAATCCGCAAGTGCCGCCGTGCGGTGTCCGATGCCGGCGAGATAGGCCTCCGCCGCCGCGAAGGCGAGGAATGCGCCACGGCTCTTCTGCCGGATCAGCATCGCGCGATCCCAGTGCTCGCCCTCGGGCCCGATCAGGAACGAGCCGCCTTCACCCATGAACAGGATATCGCCGCCGCTCTTCCGCAGATGCGGCAGCGTGTGGGCGATATAGCGGTCGTACGCCTCAGCCCCCGTGATCGGCTGCGGCGGGGCCAGCTCCGGACTTTGCGAATAGTCGGCGATCTGCCGGAAGCGCAGCAGATTGAGCATCACCAGCTCGCCGGCGATCGCGCGCTGGGCAAAGTCGCGCCCGGCATTCCAGGTCGGCTCCAGATGGCAGGTGATGTCCATGTCGACTCGTCCCATTTGCTTTCGATGGCTAAGTTTTATCCGGGTGTAATTGCCATGTCAATAATATCCGGGTAAAAATAGAGCCAACCGACAGGAGCCGACCATGAAGACCGAGGACCGCAAGCTCGCCATCGCCGACTACAAGAAACGCGCTGCCGTCGCCGGCGTGTTCGCGATCCGCTGCCGCGCGACCGGGGAGGTATGGGTCGGGCAGGCGCCCGACCTGGAGAAAATTCAGAACCGGATCTGGTTCACACTGAGGATGGGAAGCCACCGCAATGCCGAGTTGCAGCGCGCTTGGTCGGCGCACGGCGCGGACAATCTCTCGCTCGAAACGCTGGAGCGTATCGAGGACGAGGAGCTCGCCTATGTGCGCGATACGCTGCTCAAGGAGCGCGTGCAGCACTGGCGCGCAGAGCTGAACGCGTCGGCAATCTAGCCGCGTTCAACGCGACGGCAGCGCCTGCACGGTGACGCCAGGCGGCGGCACGTCGTCGTCGGGAACGAAGAAATCCGACATCAACGGCACCGAGGGATCGACGCGGTAGCGCTCGAAGTCGCGCACGCCGTTGGCATAGAGCACCTTGTCGTCGATGCAGAAATTGCCGGTGAACTCGCGCGATGGCCGGGTGATGATCGCGTAGGCCGCATCGCCCATGATCTCGGGGGTGCGGCTCGCCCGCATCATGGCGTCGCCGCCGAGCAGATTGCCGACCGCAGCGGTCGCGATCGTCGTGCGCGGCCACAGCGCGTTCACGGCAATACCGGCGGATTTCTGCTCGCCGGCCAGCCCGAGCACGCACATGCTCATGCCGAATTTCGCCATCGTGTAGGCGGTCGAGTGCTCGAACCACTTTGTCTTCATGTCGAGCGGCGGCGACAGCATCAGGATGTGCGGGTTCTCCGCCTTCTTCAGATGCGGGATGCAGTATTTCGACACCATGAACGTGCCGCGGGTATTGATCCCCATCATCAGATCGTACCGCTTCATGTCGGTCGCCTGCGAGTTGGTCAGGCTGATGGCGCTGGCATTGTTGACGCAGACGTCGATGCCGCCGAATTCGGCGACGGTCTGGTCGATCGCCGCCATCACCTGCGCCTCGTCCCTGATGTCGCAGATGACAGGCAGGGCCTTGCCGCCGGCGGCGCGGACCTCGTCGGCGGCAGTGTAGATCGTGCCTTTCAGCTTCGGATGCGGCTCTGTGGTCTTCGCCGCGATCGCGACATTGGCGCCGTCACGTGCGGCGCGAAGCGCGATCGCCAGCCCGATGCCGCGGCTCGCACCCGAGATGAACAGCGTCTTGCCTTTGAGCGATGTCATGAGAACCTCCTGTGAGGGACGCACGAGACGGTGGCTCCCTCTCCACTTGTGGGAGAGGGTTGGGGGTGAGGGGTATCCCTCCACACGGCAAACTGCATGGAGAGATCGCGACTCCTCGCGCGGATTGCATCTTTCGATGCAATCCGGCCACTCCCACAGGGGGAGAGGCAAAGCGGAGCAAGGGCCGCAGTCATCGCCTTACCTCATCACCTACCCACCCGCATGCAGCACGCGGCCACGCGTTTCCGGCAGCGCGTAGGCGGCGATGAAGAACACGGCGTAGGCCGCCACCGCGAAGATCGCGATCGCATTGGCGAGCGAGGTCGTGGTCGAGAGCGCGCCGACCAGGAACGGAAACAGCGCGCCGACGCCGCGGCCGAAATTGTAGCAGAAGCCCTGGCCGGAGCCGCGCAGCCGGGTCGGATAGAGCTCGGTCAGGAATGCGCCCATGCCGGAGAAATAGCCCGAGGCAAAGAAGCCGAGCGGGAAGCCCAGCACCCACAGCACCTCGTTGGACAGCGGCAGCTGGGTATAGAGCAGCACGACCGCGATAGCGCCGAGCGAGAAGATCAGGAACAGATTGCGTCGGCCGATCCGGTCGGCAAGCCAGGCGCCGACCAGATAGCCGATGAACGAGCCGATGATCAGCGTCGCGAGATAGCCGGTCGAGCCGACCACCGAGAGCTTGCGCTCGGTGGTCAGGAAGCGCGGCACCCAGAAGGTGATGGCGTAATAGCCGCCCTGCATGCCGGTGCCGACCAGCGAGGCCAGCAGCGTGGTCTTCAGGATCGGTCCCTGGAAGATCTCCCACAGCGCGGCGGGCCCGCTGCCGGATGCCTGCTGCTGCGCCATCGTCGCGGCGGAGATCTCCGGCTCGGTGACATAGCGGCGCAGATAGAACACCAGCAGCGCCGGCAGCGCGCCGATCACGAACATCCAGCGCCAGGCGTTCTCCGGAGGCAGGATCGAGAACAGAACCGCCTGCGCCAGCACCGCAAGGCCCCAGCCGATCGCCCAGCCCGACTGCACCGAGCCGACCGCGCGCCCGCGATATTGCGGCCGGATCGCCTCGCCGATCAGCACCGCGCCGGCCGCCCATTCACCGCCGAAGCCGAGACCGAGCAGCGCGCGCGCGATCAAGAGTTGGTCGAAATTCTGCACCACGGCGCAAACCAGCGAGAAGAACGAGAACCAGATGATGGTGAGCTGCAGTGTCTTCACCCGCCCGATCCGGTCGGACAGATAGCCGCCGAGCCAGCCGCCGACCGCGGAAGCCAGCAGCGTCACGGTGCCGGCGAGGCCTGCAGTACCGGCATCGACCTTCCACAGCGTGATGATGGTGCCGATCACCAGCGGATAGATCATGAAATCCATGCCGTCGAGCGTCCAGCCCGAGGCGCAGGCCCAGAACGTGCGACGCTCCTGCAGGTTCATGTCGCGATAGAAGGCGAGGAGGCTGGTGTCCTCGATCTCTGCGAGTTCGATTGATTTGGATTCGGCCGTGCTCATGCGCGTTCCCCGGAGAAATCATTCACCGGCTGTTTGCGATCCGCGGCCGGAGTTGCGCGGACCGCCAATCTATCGCGATGTTGCAGGCCGGGCAAAGCCGCGTTTGCGCTGGCTTTTTTGTTTTGGCGCGTTTTCTTCACGCGAACCGGGGCCACTTCGCTTGAAAACGCTCTCTAGTACCCCGCGGCCTCCGAGCCGCGGGTGCGTGGATCGGGCGCGCCGAGCAGACCGCTGGTCGTGACGACGATCGAGTTCGCGGAGGAGTAGCCGAGCGGTTCGACCGGCTTGTGGCCCTTGGCGCGCAGCTCGGCGAGCACCTCGTCGGGAAACCCTTTCTCGATCCGGACCTCGTCGGGCAGCCATTGATGGTGCATGCGGGGTGCGGCGACCGCGGCCGCGATGTCCATCCTGTAGTCGATCACGTCGACGATGATCTGCGTCACCGCGGAGATGATGCGGCTGCCGCCGGGCGATCCCGTCACCAGCACCGGCTTGCCGTCCTTCAGCACGATGGTCGGCGACATCGACGACAGCGGGCGCTTGCCGGGTCCCGGCAGATTGGCCTCGAAGCCGACCAGGCCGAACGCATTGGAGGCGCCGGGCGCCGCGGTGAAATCGTCGAGTTCGTTGTTGAGCAGCACGCCGGTGCCGTCGGCGACGAGGCCGACGCCGTAGGGGAAGTTCAGCGTGTAGGTGTTGCTCACGGCGTTGCCGGCGGCGTCGACCACCGAATAATGCGTGGTGTTGTCGCCCTCACGCGGCTGTCTGGCGTTGCGCACATCGGTCCAGGGCGTGGCGCGGGCGAGATCGATCGTGGCGCGCTGCTTCGCGGCATAGTCCTTGTCGATCAAGAGCTGGGTCGGCGCGTCGACGAAGGCGGGATCGCCGAGATAGCGGGCGCGATCGGCATAGGCCCGCTTCATCGCCTCGATCATGACATGCAGCGAGGCGGCCGAGCCCTGCTTCATGTCCGACATCGGAAAGCCCTCGAGGATATTGAGGATCTCCAGCAGCACGACACCGCCGGAGGAAGGCTGCGGCATCGAGACGATGTCGTAGCCGCGATAGGTGCCGCGGATCGGCGTGCGGATCACCGGCCGGTAGGTTTTGAGATCTTCCAGCGTGAAGATGCCGCCGGCATTCTTGATCCCGCTGACAAGCTTCTCGGCGACCACGCCTTCGTAGAAGCCGCGCGGTCCCTGTTCGGCGATCGCGGTCAGCACGCCGGCGAGATCGCCCTGGATCAGGCGGTCGCCTTCATGCAGCGGCGTGCCGTCGGCATGTGAGAACGTCTTGGCGGAGTTCGGCCAGCGCGACATGCGGCGATACATGTCCGCCAGCGTATCCGACGTATCGTCGGTGACGATGAAACCGTCGCGGGCGAGATCGATCGCTGGCTTGAGGATCTGCGCCAGCGTGAACTTGCCGGAGCCGTATTTCTCCAGCGCCAGCGCGAGGCCCGCGACCGTGCCGGGCACGCCGATCGCGAGCGCTGAGTTGCGCGACTTGTCGGGATCGGGCTTGCCGTCGGCGTTCAGGAACATGTCGCGGGTCGCGGCCTGCGGCGCAGTTTCGCGATAGTCGATTGCGACGTCTTCATTGCGGCCGGCGAGATGGATCACCATGAAACCGCCGCCGCCGATATTGCCGGCGCGCGGATAGGTCACCGCCATCGCAAAGCCGGTGGCGACCGCGGCGTCGACTGCGTTGCCGCCTTGCCGCAGGATGTCGGTGCCGACCCGCGCCGCCAGCTTCTCCTGCGCCACCACCATGCCGTGTTCGGCGCGGATGCTTTGAAGCGTGTTGGTGGCCGAGGGCTCGTAAGCGCGCCGCTGCACCTGGCCGAGGGCCGGTGTCGCGATGCCGATCATCAGGAGAGCGGCAAACAGCCGTCGCGACATCGTTGCCGTCAGCGCCATCGAAATGTCCTGCCCTGTTCATCGCCGTATCAGCAAACCGGCCCATGCTATATGGGAACGGATTGAAGCGGCAAAAGCGTGCCTGTGGTTCGGTTTGGAGAATATCTTTCACGATGACGACAACAATGCAGACGGGCACCGGACATGCGAGGACCTCCACCACGATCTATCCTGGCCGCGCCGCCGTCATCAGCTGGATCTTCTTCGACTGGGCCGCGCAGCCCTATTTCACGCTGATCACGACCTTCGTGTTCGCGCCGTATTTCGCCAGCTTCGTCGCTTCAGATGCCGCGAGCGGGCAGGCGCTGTGGGGCTTTGCCACCGCGGCCGCAGGCCTTGCGATCGCGTTGCTGTCGCCGGTGCTGGGTGCGATCGCCGACGCCAGCGGCCGGCGCAAGCCGTGGATCGCCGTGTTCGGCGCGCTGCTGGTGATCGGCGCGAGCGCGATGTGGATCGGCACGCCGGGCACTCCCGACATCATCCCCGCGCTGCTGCTCGCCTACGCGATCGCCAGCGTCGGCGTCGAGTTCGCGACCGTCTTCAACAATGCGATGATGCCGACCCTGGTGCCGCCGGACCGGATCGGGCGCCTGTCCGGCACCGGCTGGGCCACCGGCTATGTCGGCGGCATCCTTAGTCTCATTCTCGTGCTCGGTTTCCTCGCCGCCAACGCCGAGACCGGCAAGACGCTGTTCGGCTTCACGCCGCCGTTCGGTCTCGATCCCACCATGCATGAAGGCGATCGCATCACCGGGCCGTTGACCGGGCTGTGGTTCATCATCTTCGTGACGCCGATGTTCCTGTTCACGCCGGACTATCCGGCGAAACGCCCGATGCGCGCGGCGCTCGGCGAGGGCCTGCGCGAGCTCAGGGAATCCTTGGCGAGCCTGCCGAAGCAGAAGTCGCTGGCGCGGTTTCTGCTGGCCAACATGATCTACACCGACGGGCTGGTCTCGCTGTTCGCGTTCGGCGGCATTTATGCCGCCGGTACGTTCGGCTGGGACACCATCCGGATCGGCACCTTCGGCATTATCCTGGCGGTCGCCGGCACCTTCGGCGGCTGGCTCGGCGGCAAGCTCGACGACGCGCTCGGGCCGAAGCGCGTGATCACCGGCAGCCTCGTGATCCTGCTGTTTGCGATCGTCGTGATCCTCACCGTGAACAAGGATTCCATCCTGTTCATCCCGGTTGCGCCCCCGATGCCTGGCGGTCCGTTGTTCGCGGGCGCCGCCGAGCGCGCCTATATCGTGCTGGGCTGCCTGATCGGCGCCACCGGCGCGCCATTGCAGGCGGCCTCGCGCTCGCTGCTGATCCGCCTCGCGCCGAAGGACCGCATCGCGCAGTATTTCGGCTTGTTCGCGCTGACCGGAAAGGTGACGTCCTTCATCGGCCCGCTGCTGATCGGCGCGATCACGGCTGCGACCGCAAGCCAGAAGGCCGGCATGGCCGTGCTGGTGGGGTTCTTCGTGGTGGGATTGGCGTTGCTGGCGAAGGTGCGCGAATAACAACCGCTGTCGTCCCGGCCATGCCCCGTAGCCCGGATGCAGCGAAGCGCAATCCGGGGTCTTTGGTCCGCGGAGAAACCGCCCCGGATTACGCTGCGCTCTATCCGGGCTACGGGTCCAATTAATGCCTGAAATGCCGGACGCCGGTGAACACCATGGCGATGCCGTGCTCGTCGGCGGCCTTGATCACTTCATCATCGCGCATCGAGCCGCCAGGCTGGATCACCGCTGTGGCGCCGGCCTCGATGCAGGCGAGCATGCCGTCGGCGAACGGGAAGAACGCATCGGAGGCGACCACTGAGCCCTTGGTCAGCGGCTCGGCGAGCTTCAGCTCGGCCGCCGCATCCAGCGCCTTGCGCGCGGCGATCCGCGCCGAATCCACCCGGCTCATCTGGCCGGCGCCGATGCCGACGGTGGCGAGGTCCTTGGCATAGATGATGGTGTTCGACTTGACGTGCTTGGCGACGCGGAAGGCGAATTTGAGGTCGCGCAGTTCGGCGTCGGTCGGCGCTCGCTTGGTCGCGACCTTCAGGTTCATGTCCTCGACGACGGCATTGTCGCGGCTCTGCACCAGCAGGCCGCCGGCAACGGTCTTGGCGGTGAGGCCGGCTGCGCGCGCGTTCGGCAGGCCGCCTGCGAGCAGCAGGCGCAGATTGCGCCGGCCGGCGATGATCGAGATCGCCTCTTCGGTCGCGTCGGGCGCGATGATCACTTCGGTGAAGATGCCGATGATGGCGCGCGCGGCGTCCGCATCGAGCGTGCGGTTGACCGCGATGATGCCGCCATAGGCCGAGGTCGAGTCGCAGGCCAGCGCGCGGGCGTAGGCGGTGGCAAGATCCGGACCCTCGGCGACGCCGCAGGGGTTGGCGTGCTTGACGATCACGCAGGCCGCGGTGCGCTGCGGATCGAATTCGCCGACGCATTCATAGGCCGCATCGGTGTCGTTGATGTTGTTGTAGGACAGTTCCTTGCCCTGTAGCTGGCGTGCGGTCGCAACGCCCGGCCGCTTCTCCGGCGTCGCATAGAACGCCGCGGTCTGGTGCGGGTTCTCGCCATAGCGCAGCGACTGGATCAGCCGGCCGCCGAAGGCGCGGAAGTCCGGCGCCTTGGTGTCGAGCTGCACGGCGAACCAGTTCGAGATCGCGGCATCATATGCCGCGGTGCGCGCATAGGCCTTGGCGGCGAGCCGGCGGCGCAGGCCGAGCGAGGTCGCGCCCTTGTGCGCGGCGAGTTCATCGAGCACCGATTGATAGTCGTTCGCTTCGACCACCACGGCGACGTCGTCATGGTTCTTGGCCGCGGCGCGGATCATCGCGGGGCCGCCGATGTCGATGTTCTCGATGCACTCCTCGAAGCCGGCGCCTTTGTCGACGGTGGCCTCGAACGGATAGAGGTTGACGACCAGAAGATCGATCGGCGCGATGCCGTGCGAGGCCATCGCGGCCGCATGTTCCTTGTTGTCGCGGATGGCGAGCAGGCCGCCATGCACCTTCGGATGCAGCGTCTTGACCCGGCCGTCCATCATCTCCGGAAAACCGGTGAGCTCGGAGACGTCCCTGACCTTCAGCCCGGCCGCCGCGATCGCCTTGGCGGTGCCTCCGGTCGAGACCAGCTCGACGCCATGGTCGGACAGCGCCTTGGCGAAGTCGATCAGTCCGGTCTTGTCGGAAACGGACAACAGAGCGCGGGTCACGCGGCGAAGCTGCTCGGTCATATCGGAAAATCCCTGGCTGTTAAGGCAGCCGGGTAGCACGGTTTTTCGGGGTTCGGAACCGTGAAGGGCCGGTTTGGCCACAAATTTACAGCGGCAGTTCGGGCTCGCGGCGGGCGTTGCGGCGGGCGTTGGTGGCGGTGGCCGAGGTCGAGGAGCGCACGAAGCTCCAGCGGATGGTGGCGGCCTGCCTGGCGTCCTGCCGGATCACGATCTGGGAGGTGCGGCGCGGGCCGTCATTGCCGGCCAGGAACACGCTGTCCTCGAGGTCGACCTTGTCGTCCATCGCCTCGAAGGTCCAGACGTCGCGGTTGGGCAGCACCAGCATCACGCCGCGGGCGTCCGACAGCCGGCTTGCCTTCACCGAGGGGTGCAGGTGGAAGCGCAGCGCGAAATCGGCCTCGCTGCCCTTGATGCGGCCGCCGGGTGCCGGCGTCAGCTGGTCCTCGCCCTCGAGGCGGGTGCCGTCCTGGGAGACCATCAGCACGCGGCGGTGGATTACGCCGAAGCGCGAGAGATAGCCGTCGTGCGAGGCGGTCAGCACGTCGCCGCCGGGAACCGCTTCGCGGTAGCTCTCGACATTGCTCGGGCCGCTGGTGACCGGCGCGCCGCGGAGCAGCCGCTTCATCGCCGACAGCTCGACGAACTGGCACGACGAGGTGTCGCGATAGGTCAGCGTCGAATGCGCCGCGGTGGAGCGCGCGAACGGCCGCCAATTGTCGCGCCCGGTGTTCGGCATGCCGCAGTTGACGACGATGCGGCTCACGCCGGAGGAGAGCTCGAACGACAGGCAGCCGGCATGCGCATCCTGGCTGACGCTGGCCGGCGGCGGCGGTCCGGTGTCGATGATCAGGGTGGTGTTGCCGGCATCGAGCCGCTGGAAACCGGTGTGCGGCATGCTCGCCATCGGTACGCCGCGGGTGTCGTCATAGGCGAGCAGTGTTGCGACCAGATCGGAGGGCGCGGTCGACATGCCGTTGAACAATGCGAAGCTGCCGTCGCCGTGCCGGAAGAAGCGCAGCATCGGCATCATGCGGTCGATGGCGTTGAGCAGCGCCGGCGGCGGCGCGATGTTCCGTGCAGCAAAGGTCTGCCGCAGCGGCAAGAGATCGCTGAGCAGTTCGACCAGCGCGCCGGGGTTGCGCGAGATGTGGCCGCCGTCAGGCAGGATCTGGCGCTGCAATTCGTCCGACAATTTGCGCGTGGCGGATTTGATGTTTCGCGCCTGGTTGGCAAGGCAGAGCGAGGCGTAGCACAGCGCGATCAACGCCTGCAGGCGCGGCACGCCGTCATTGTCGAGCGTCGAATGGCGCAGATAGCGGATCTCGCGCGCCAGTCCGCGCAGATATTTGCGGTAGAATTTTCCGTCGGTGTCGCCGAGCACCAACGGGGCCTGCGACAGCAGCGAGATCACCCGGCGCGCGCGCACATCGGCGCGCCGCTCCAGCGGCCGCTTGCGGGCCTGGTTGGAGATCCAGTCGTCGACCAGCGAGCGGGCATTGGCGCGGGTCAGCGCAGTGTCGGCGGCGCGCAGATGGCGCAGCCAGCCGAAGCCGAGCAGGGCGGCCTCCCAATCCTCCGACGGCGGCTCGAGATCGAAGATCGAGCGGCCGTGGCAGGTGACGATCTTGCCGGCGAACACGAATCGCCCGGCATAGATCTCGGCCGCGCGGGTGGCGTCGGCGGTCCTGAGGTCGTGCGGCGCGATGATCAGCCGGTCGGTACGGCCGGGCCAGAGCCGCGACAGCGCGACCGTGCTCCCGCTGGCGCGCGCGATCATGCTGCGGGCAAAGCGGCCAGCAATCAGCGTCGAGATGCGTCTGCTTTGAGCGACCGACACGCCTAACCTTGCGGGGAGGGAATTTTCAACGAATCCTTATTTAATCCGGAAACGCGGCCAAGACACCCTCTTGATATCCGAGACACCCTCTTGATACCGCGCGAATCACTTCGAGCTTAGAGGACTGAAGTTTAAAATCAGGATTTGACGAGCCGGGCGGCGTAAAAGCCGTCCAGCCCGCCCAGCCGCGGGTCGGCGTTGGGTAAATGGCTGGGCAGGGTGCGCAGATCGCCGTCGGCGGTGATGATATCGTCGAGGCCGGCGACCTCGTCCTTCTCGACCGGCGCACGGCGCAGGCCTGATTCGCTCGCCAGCAGCGCGGCAATCGCGTGCTCGCCTTCCTCCGGCTCCAGCGAACAGGTGCAATAGACCAGCGTGCCGCCGGGCTTCAGCAGATGGACGGACTTCTGCAACAGCCGCTTCTGTAACGCCGACAGCGCGGCGATGTCGCCTTCCTGGCGCAGCCAGGCGACATCGGGATGGCGGCGGATGGTTCCCGTCGACGTGCAGGGCGCATCGACCAGGATACCGTCGAAGCTTGCGGCCTCGGCGGGCCATTCGGCGGCGTCGGCTACGACGGTCTCGGCTTGCAGCGCCAGCCGCGTGAGATTGTCGCGCAGCCGCGCCACCCGCGCCGGCGAGCGGTCGACCGCGGTGACCTGTGCACCGGCCTGCGCGAGCTGGGCGGTCTTCCCGCCGGGTGCCGCACAGAGATCAGCGATCCGCTTGTCCCTGATGTCGCCGAACAGCCGCGCCGGCAACGCAGCGGCGGCGTCCTGCACCCACCAATGGCCCTCGGCAAAGCCCGGCAGCATCGTGACGGAACCCTGCAGCAGGGTACGCACGGTTCCCGTCGGCAGGATCTCGCCATGCAGGCGGCTCGCCCATTGCGGCGCGTCGGACTTCACCGTGAGATCGAGCGACGGCTCGTGGCCGAGCGCCAGCGCCATCTCGCGCGCGGTGGCTTCACCGTAATGCGCGTTCCAGCGCGCCAGCATCCATGGCGGCAGGTCCAGCGTCTGCGTGCTGATCTCGTCGATCAGGCCCTGGCCCTCGCGCGCGCAGCGACGCAGCACGGCGTTGACCAGCCCTGCATACTTTGCCGCGCGCCGGTCCGACTGCACCAGCCGCACCGAGAGATCGACCGCGGCATGGTCAGGCACGTCCATCCAGAGGATCTGCGCGGCGCCGATCAGCAGCGCGCTCTGCGCACGCGGCGCATCGGTCGGCACGCCGCGGTCGAGCAGCCGCGACAGCAGATGGCCGAGCGTTCCGAGCTTGCGCAGGATCGTCGACACCAGCCGGCGCATCAGCGCGCGGTCGCGATCGGCCAGCGATTTCAGGCCGGGATGCGCGCCGGCGCCGTCGAGCTGATCGTCGAGCGTGCGGCGCTTGTGCAGCACGCCATCGAGGATGTCGGCCGCGATACGGCGCGCTGCGAGACCGGGGACTTCGGCAGGAACTGCAAATCTTGAAGGAGGCATGGAGCGGAGATATCTCGAAGGTGCTGAGTTACGTTCGGCTCATGCCATCAACTCGAAAACACCACTGGCATGCGAATATGCCAAATGTAAGAATCGTCTTGCGGAATTCGTGATCGTGATGTCGTCACTGAGCCAGGTCAGAGATACGAAATTCGCGGGCAGAAAGTTTTGCCGAGAAACGTTTGCCAAGAAGGCTTGCCATGTCTGAGAAGTCGCCACCTCCGCCGGAACCCGCGCCGCGCAAGCCGCTGACGCCGGCCGCGCAGCGCGCGCTCGCCGAGGCCGCGGCGCGGCGCAAGGCGGCCGAGGAGCTCGCCGCGAAGGATGCGGCCGCGCGGCCGAAGGAATTCCAGGGCCCGAAGGGGCCGGAACCGACGCGTTACGGCGATTGGGAGACCAAGGGCATCGCCTCGGACTTCTGAGAGTCTTGCCTGAGGGCTCGACTCAAGCCAGTCTGGGAATATGTCCCCATACGAGAGAATAAATCCTTATCGTGGGACGGAGCGTCCGCCTTTCCGCAGGACGCCTCCACGGTCACCTTGGCGCCGCCGCGTCTCGGCGGCACTGCCCTGGGTGTTCGTGCTCGGCATCGCCGTCGGCAGCACATTGCCGATCCGCCAATATGTGCCGCAATGGATGCCCTTGCCGTCGCACTGGTCGTTGGAGCGGTCGCGCGATGCCGAAATGATCCGGCAGCGTGGCGGCACGCCCGACGCGCGGCATGCCGTCGATGTCGTCAGGACGATCGATGGCGATACGTTCGAGGCGCGGGTGCATCTCGCGCCGGGCCCCGATCTGTATACGCGGGTCCGGCTGCGCGGCATCGATGCGCCGGAGCTGAAGGCGTCCTGTGCGCGTGAGTTGCAAATGGCGCAAGCGGCGACGGTGGCGCTGCGCGATCTGCTCGGCGAGGGCGATGTCGCGATCTACAATATCGGTCCCGACAAATATCAGGGTCGCGTCGTCGCCGACGTCGCGACCAGGAAGACTGACAATGTCTCGGCGGCGCTGCTCGCGGCCGGTCATGCGCGCGCCTATAATGGCGGGCACCGCTTCGGCTGGTGCGGAAGTTTTATGCGCTGAGTAACAGCGTCACGGCCGTGCCCGCGCTGGACAAGCGAACAAAAAGCCGCGCAGTTGCGCGGCTTTTCGTTCGGCGAAGCTCGTGCGCGATCAGCGGGTGACGACAACAGTCGTGCCGACCGAGACGCGCGAGTAGAGGTCGGTGATATCGGTGTTCAGCATGCGGATGCAGCCGTAGGAGACGAAGCCGCCGACCGAGCCCGGCACGTTGGTGCCGTGGATCGCATATTCGCCGCCGGCCAGCGTCATCGCGGCGACGCCCATCGGGTTGCGCGGCGAGCCGCCGGCGATCACGTCCGGGATGCTCGGCTTGTCGCGCTTGACCTCGGCGGGCGGCGACCAGGCCGGGTTGCGATACTTGCCGTCGATCTTGGTGGTGCCGGCCCATTGCTTGCCGGATTTGCCGACGCCGACCGGGTAACGCATCGCGTGGCCGGAATCGAGAATGAGATAGAGCCGCCGCTCGTTGGTCCTCACCACGATGGTGCCCGGCTCATAATTGTCGGCGTGGATTCCGACCATTTCCGGCCGGGCTTCGGCCGTCTGCGACGTCAGGGCAACGGCACCGAGCGTGGCGGCGAACGCCACCGCAAACTTCATCGACATCAACCTCTCCACTTCCCAACAGCTCCGGCAAGGGAGCCAAAAACGAAGATGCAGAGCCCTGAAAAAACCGGGCCCGCCGGTCTCACGCACGCAATATTAACCGCGTGTCTTAACGGGGTGGTTTCACACCGGCCGCGAGACACGTCCTGATGGCGCGCAGAAAAGGAAAAGTTCGGATTAAAGTAAATGACCTGAAAACAACACTCGGCCACAAACGCGCCGCAATGGCGCCGCGCCTCTGACAATCCCGTGAAAGGGCTGTCCAGAGCCGTCTTCGAGTGCAGCGGACGCGGCTCGCGTGCAGAAAAAAGGCCGCGGCGGTGATCGCGCGCGGCCCTACAAGGTCTCGATATTGGCGTTGCCGGATTACTTCTTGTTCTGCCGGTTCTGCACGAGATCGTCGACCACGGCGGGATCGGCCAGGGTCGAGGTGTCGCCGAGGCTGGACGGTTCGTCCTCGGCGATCTTGCGCAGGATGCGGCGCATGATCTTGCCGGAGCGCGTCTTCGGCAGGCCGGGCGCGAACTGGATCAGGTCCGGCGAGGCGATCGGGCCGATGTCCTTGCGGACCCAGGCGACGAGTTCCTTGCGCAAGGCCTCGGTCGGCTCGGTGCCCTTCATCAAGGTGACATAGGCGTAGATGCCCTGGCCCTTGATGTCGTGCGGGTAGCCGACCACAGCGGCTTCCGACACCGCCTCATGCGCAACCAGCGAGCTCTCGACCTCGGCGGTGCCCATGCGGTGACCGGAGACGTTGATGACGTCGTCGACCCGGCCGGTGATCCAGTAATAGCCGTCGGCATCGCGCCGGCAGCCGTCGCCGGTGAAGTACTTGCCCTTGTAGGTCGAGAAATAGGTCTGCTCGAACCGCGCGTGGTCGCCATAGACCGTGCGCATCTGGCCCGGCCATGACTTGGCGATGCAGAGATTGCCCGAGGTCTCGCCCTCCAGCGTCTTGCCGTCGGCGTCGACGATCTCAGGCACCACGCCGAAGAACGGCCGCGTCGCCGATCCCGGCTTCAGCTTGGTGGCGCCGGGCAGCGGCGTGATCAGGATGCCGCCGGTCTCGGTCTGCCACCAGGTATCGACGATCGGGCAGCGGTCGTCGCCGACCACGCGGTGGTACCACTCCCAGGCTTCGGGATTGATCGGTTCGCCGACCGAGCCGAGCAGGCGCAGCGATTTGCGCGAGGTCTTCTTCACCGGCTCGTCGCCGCCCTGCATCAGCGCGCGGATCGCGGTCGGCGCGGTGTAAAAGATGTTGACCTTGTGCTTGTCGACCACGTTCCAGAAGCGCGAATTGTCCGGGTAGTTCGGCACGCCCTCGAACATCAGCGTGGTCGCGCCGTTACAGAGCGGACCGTAGAGGATGTAGCTGTGGCCGGTGACCCAGCCGACGTCGGCGGTGCACCAGTAGACGTCGCCGTCGTGGTAGTCGAACACGTATTGATGCGTCATCGACGCGAACACGAGATAGCCGCCCGAGGTGTGCAGCACGCCCTTCGGCGTGCCGGTCGAGCCCGAGGTGTAGAGGATGAACAGCGGGTCCTCGGCATGCATGTGCTCGGCCGGACATTCCGTCGTCACCATCTCGGCGGCCTCGTGATACCAGAGGTCGCGGGTCGGGTTCATGTCAACAGCACCGCCGGTGCGCTTCACCACCACGACCCAATCGACGCCGCCGGTTTTGGCGATCGCGGCATCGACATTGGCCTTCAGCGGCACCTTCTTGCCGCCGCGCAGGCCCTCGTCGGCGGTGATGACCACCTTGGAATCGCAGTCCTTGATGCGCTGGGCGAGGCTGTCCGGCGAGAAGCCGCCGAACACCACCGAATGGATCGCGCCGATCCGGGCGCAGGCCAGCATGGCGTAGGCCGCTTCCGGAATCATCGGCAGATAGATCGTGACACGGTCGCCCTTCTTGACGTTCCGCGTGCGCAGGATGTTGGCCATCCTGCAGACTTCGTCGTGCAGCTGGCGGTAGGTGATGTGCTTGGATTCGGAGGGGTCGTCGCCCTCCCAGATGATCGCGGTCTGGTCGCCGCGCTTCTCGAGATGGCGGTCGATGCAGTTCCAGGCGACGTTCAGCACGCCGTCCTCGAACCATTTGATCGAGATGTTGCCGGGCGCGAAGGAGACGTTCTCGACCTTGGTGTAGGGCTTGATCCAGTCGATCCGCTTGCCGTGCTCGCCCCAGAAGCCGTTGGGGTCCTTGACCGAGTGCGCGTACATCTCGCGATATTTGGCGTCGTTGACATAAGCGCGCTTGGCCCAGTCGGCCGACACGTCATAGATCTTCTCGGACATCGCTTTCCTCCACACATTGCCGATCGCAAACGACGCGACGGCAAGCCTTTTTGATTCAAAGCCGTCTTGATCATTGCCGCGATTATGCGTTGCCGCATTCCGGCCCGGCAAGGAAAAAGGACTGTCACTTTCGTCGCGCTGAAGCGGCCAAGCATTCCGCCGGCCGCCTCGTCTGATCGGGCGGTTTACCGCGCCTCGTTGACGAGTGAAACCTATGCTTCATCGCGTGCTCGAGGTCACTGGTCTCTTGGTCGTAGTGGTATCGTTCTCTGCTCCGCTTGCCGGGCTCTCACGCCGTCGGCGCGGACGGTGGCTGTCGCGAAAGAGTTGCCGACCGCGATCCGCCTGATGCCGAGATGGGAAAGCCTCAAGGCCATGTTCAGGCGCGAGTTGAGGCCGACTGCGACGCGACGCCTCGACGTCAATTCTGCTGGATCACCAGCAGCGCATTCGGAAGAACAATCGCAGGGCCGCCGCGGCGATCTGCGCCGACGATTTCGCCCGAACCGCCTGTGCGCCTCGATCGCCAGGAGGGCCGGGTCGATCGTGAGGGGGCCATCCGGACTTGGCGCGAAACGGCACCGTCCCGGACCTGTCTGCTTTGGCCGGGTCGTGCCGCTCAGAACCCTGTTCCCAAGCCCGACTCCCGCCATTTTGACCGATCCGGGAGGGGGCCGAAATCAAGGTTATCGGGCGAATGACACCCATGAAAGGTATTTAGAAACCTCCGATAACCGATTCGCGACTCGCAATGTCGGCCCTGACGCCCTAAATCGCGAAACCGAGGCCGAGTGGCCAACCGGAACCAAGCCCGAAGCACGGCATTACCGGGAGAACAGCGGAACAAGGCGTCTTGGAAGTATGATGGATCAGCAGAACATCGCGGCTGTGCGGCCCATGTCCGCCGATCCCGCTGTCGCCCTGGCTAAGGCGCTGGGCCAATGGCCCAAACAGCCGCAGGCAAAGCTGCCGTCGCCCCGGGCGAAGCTCAAGCTTGACGCGTCCGTTGCCATCAAGACCTCCGTCGAGGATCTGGCGCGCGATCTCGGCCTGCGGCTCGGTGACCAGAACGAGCTGACCATCCGCCGCATCAAGCGTGGCAAGAATTATTCATTCGTTCGCGCCAATGGCTCGCGCGTTCGGGATGCCCGTACGATCCGCCGGCTGCACGCCATGGCGATGCCGCCGGCCTATCGCCAGGTCCGCTACTCCACCGATCCGAATACGCATTTGCAGGCGGTTGGCCTCGATGCCGCGGGCCGCTTGCAATACCGCTATCACGCCGACTGGGAGAAGGTCCGCGAGCAGCGCAAGGCGCATCGCCTTGCCAAGCTCGTCGCCGCGCTGCCGAAGATCCGGCGCAAGGTGTCGGCGTTCCTGTCCGGCGACGAGCCGACGCGCGAGTTCGCGCTGTCGGCGGTGATCGAGCTGATCGCGCGCACCGCGATCCGGCCCGGCAATGAATCCTATGCCCGCCTCAACGGCACCCGCGGCGCCACCACGCTTTTGAAGTCCAACGTCACGCTGGAAGACGATTCGCTGGTGCTGACCTTCAAGGCCAAGGGCGGCAGGGCCGTGCGCAAGGAATGCGACGCGGCCAAGCTGGTGCGTGCGATCGGCATTCTGCGCGCTGTTCCGGGCAAGCGCATGTTCCAGTACTACGACCGCTCCGGCGTCGTCCGCGCCGCCTCGACCACGGCGGTGAACGCGTTCCTGCGCGAGCTCGCCGGCATCAAGATCTCGCTGAAGGATTTCCGCACCCTGATGGCCTCGGCCGTCGTCGTCGAGTCGCTGTCGCGGATCACGCCGGCGGCCAGCCAGCGCGGCCGCAAGCGCCAGGTGCTGGACGCGATCCGCGCCGCCGCCGACCAGCTCTCCAACACGCCGGCGATCTGCCGCAGGAGCTACGTCCACGACACCATCGTCACGGCCTTCGAGGACGGCATCCTCGAACGCTTCGCCGCGACGATGGGCGGTTACCGCACCCAGTCCAAGCGCGAGCAATTGCTGGCGCAGGTGGTGATGGCGGCGGGGGCGTAAGCGCCGCCGCAAACTCCGCCGTCGTCCCGGCGAAGGCCTGGACCCGTTACCCCACATGTTGATTGTTGAGGCGAACTGGGGCCACAGCGCGCTCCAACAATGCGCGCCTGTGATATGGGTCCGGCCTGCGCCGGGACGACGGTAGAATTTGCTTGGGTCGCTACAGCCCGCCCATCTTGCAGACGTACTTCCACTCTTCCGCGGTCACCGGCTGCACCGAGAGGCGCGAATATTTCACCAGCGCCATGTCGGCGAGCTTCTTGTCGGCCTTGATCGCGGCCATCGTCACCGGGCTCTTCAGCGGCTTGTCGGCCTTGATGTCGACGCAGACGAACTTGCCGGTCTTGTCGGTCGGATCGGGATAGGCTTCCTTGACGATCTCCGCGATGCCGACGATCTCCTTGCCCTCGTTGGAATGATAGAAGAACGCCTTGTCGCCCTTCTTCATGTTGACGAGGTTCTGCCGCGCCGTGAAGTTGCGCACGCCGGTCCAGGCTTCGCCCTTCGCACCCTTGGCGACCTGCTGGTCCCATGACCAGACCGACGGCTCGGATTTCACCAGCCAGTAATTCATCGCAGCTCACCCCGTTCGATTGCGCTGCAATCTATAACCAGGCAGATGCCCGCGACAAGCGTGGGCATCTGGCCGTCCTGCCATGCTTACTGCTTCAGATATCGATCGAAGAATTTGGCGATGTCGGTGAAGGCTTCCTTGGTTTCAGGCGCGTCGATGTTCATCTGGTACTGCGCGTGGGATTGCCCCTCATAGACATTGAGATCGGCGATCACGCCGGCGCGGCGCAATTTGCGGTGCGTGCGAACCGTGTTGCTGAGGAACAGGTCGCGCGTGCCCGATGTCAGGATGGTCGGCGGAAAGCCCTTGAAGTCACCATAGATCGGCGAGATGTAGGGATTCTTCAGGCTGGTCCCGTTGGCGTAGAGCTTGGCCGCACGGCCGAGCCAGCCGTCCCAGGTCACCAGCACATTGTCGACCCACTCATTGCTCGCGTAGCTGTCGCCGATCTTGTCGATGTCGGACCACGGCGTGCCCGGCGCGATCGCGGCCGGCAGGGGCAGCTTCTCGTCCCTCGCCCGCAACACCATCGCAAGGGTCATCGCGCCGCCGGTCGAGGTGCCGAAGATCGCCAGCCGGTGACGCTCGTGCGATTTCAGGACTTCCTTCCAGACCGCCATCGCGTCGTCCATCGCGGCCGGATACGGGAAGTCCGGCGGCATCCGATAGTCGACCGAGATCACCTTGTAGCCGCCGAAGCCCGCCATCATGATGGCTTCCGGCAACGCGGCTTCGCGGGGGCCGAACACGTAGCCGCCGCCATGGACATGGATCAGCAGACGCCGCCGGTTCTCGAGCGCGATCTTGTTCGGCGTCACGACGTAGCAATGCACGCCGGCAATTTTGGTCTCTTCGACCTTGACGCCGAGCTTCGCCTTCATCGCGGGGATATTCGCGATGACCCCCTTGGCGCGGCGGTCGATCAACTCCTTCCATTCCGCCGGGGTCTTCGGGTCGGCGTTGAAATGCGGCGGATAGGGCGCGCCGATCACCGCCTGCATCTCCGGAGAGACGTCACTTGAGGGATTGCCGATCGATTTGAGCGGGGCGACCCGCTTGCCGTCCTCGGCGTTGGCCGCAGCCTCGCTCCTGGCGAGGTCGTCGTAGGACGTTGCGGTTTGCGCGTGGACTATAGCGGATGAAGCGGTGAGGGCGACGGCAAGGCCGATCGTAAGGATGGCGCGTTGCGGTTGACGCATGGTCTTTTCCTTGGGATCCGTTGTTCGATTTGTTCGACCGGGATCCGACGGTTCGCCGTAACGCTATTACGATGTACGCGGATCGTGAAGCTCAGCCATCTGCGCCCGTGGTCTGCGTTACTCGGCCTTGAACGGTCGCGTCAGCAGGCCTTCGATCGCGGCATCGATGGTTAGCCGATCGCCGAGGATCGCCGCGACCGCGTTTGATACCGGCATGTCGACCTTCTGCGCGGCGGCGAGCTCGCACAGCACCGGCGCGGTGAACGCGCCTTCGGCGAGCTTGCCGACCGGCGCCGCTTCGCCGCGACCGAGCGCGAGGCCGAGCGCGAAATTGCGCGATTGCGCGGTGGAGCAGCTGAGCAGGAGATCGCCCAATCCGGACAGGCCGGCGAGGGTCTCGGCGCGCGCGCCGCAGGCGCGGCCCAGCCGTGCGAGCTCGCTGAAGCCGCGCGTGGTCAGCGCGGCGAGCGCGGAGGCGCCGAGATTGCTGCCGACCACGATGCCGGCGGCGATCGCCAGCACGTTCTTGGCCGCGCCGCCGATCTCGACGCCGCGCACGTCGGTGGTGTGATAGGGCCGGAAGGTCGCCGAGCCGAGCGCCTGCACGAGCGCGCGTGCCAACGCCTCGTCTTTGGCGGCCAGCGTCACAGCGGTCGGCAATCCGCGCGCGACGTCATCGGCAAAGCTCGGTCCCGACAGGATCGCGGGCACGGCGCGCGGTGCTGCTTCGGCGATCACCTCGGTCATGAATTTGTGGGTGCCGTGCTCGATGCCCTTGGCGCAGGCGATGACGGGCGTCTCGGGTTTGAGGTACGGTGCAAGATGACTGACCGCCGCGCGCAGATGCTGCGCCGGCGTCACGGCGAGAACGATGTCGGCGCGCGCGGCGCCGGCGATATCCGACGTCACCGCGATGCCGGGCTGAAGCTGGACGCCGGCCAGCCGCGGATTGATCCGCGTCGTCTGGATCCGCGCGGCATGCTCGGCATTGCGGGCATACAGCGTCACCTTGCGTCCGGCGCGCGCTGCGACCTCGGCCAATGCCGTGCCCCAGGCGCCGGCACCGATCACGCTGACTGAGATATCCGCGGGCATCGCGACCCCTAGCTCAATATCCGGCGCGGCTGTTGGCGTGGCCGGCCGGCGCCTTGGCATTGGCATCGAGCAGCCAGCGCGCGCGCGGCGGCGCTTCCAGCGTGTCGGTCAGCCCGAGCGCCATCCGCTCGGCGCCGGCCCAGGCGATCATCGCGCCATTGTCGGTGCAGAGCGCCGGCGGCGGGATGATCAGCGTGGTCTGCGCTGTCGCCGCGACATCCTGCAGCGCGCTGCGGATCGCATGGTTGGCGGCGACACCGCCGGCCGCGACCAGCGCGCGCGGCGTGCCGAACCGCTCCTCGAACAACCGCAAGCCGACGGTCAGCCGGTCCGCGGTCGCTTCCAGCACTGCGGCCTGGAAGCTTGCGCAGAGGTCGCTGATGTCCTGCGGCTCGAGCGGCTCCAGCCGGCTCGCTTCATTGCGCACCGCGGTCTTCAATCCGGACAGCGAGAAGTTCGCATCGGGACGGCCGAGCATCGGGCGCGGAAACGCGAACCGCGTCGGGTCGCCGCCGGCCGCTGCGCGCTCGACTTGCGGTCCGCCGGGATAGGGCAGCGACAGCATCTTCGCCACCTTGTCGAACGCCTCGCCCATCGCATCGTCGACGGTGGTGCCGAGCCGGACATATTCGCCGACGCCGACCACGGCGACGATCTGGGTGTGGCCGCCCGAGGCGAGGAACAGGCAATAGGGAAACGCCAGCGCGCAGGTCAGCCGCGGCGTCAGCGCGTGCGCCTCGAGATGGTTGACCGCGATCAGCGGCGTGTCGTGCACCATCGCGATCGCCTTGGCGGTGGTGAGGCCGACGATCACACCGCCGATGAGGCCAGGACCGGCCGCGGCCGCGACCGCCGACAATTGTCCGTAGCCGACACCGGCCTCCTTCATGGCGGAGGCGACGATCCCGTCGAGCAGGTCGACATGGGCGCGCGCCGCGATCTCCGGCACCACGCCGCCGAAGCGGGCGTGCTCGTCGGTCTGCGAACGCACGACGTTGGAGAGGATCCTGGCCTGCCCGTCAGCCTGGCGCTCGACCACGGCGGCTGCGGTTTCATCGCAGGTGGTCTCGATCCCCAGCACCAGCATCGGTGGTTCGTGTCCCAATTTCGGCCCTTGTGCTACCAGCATGATCCAGTCAGGCCGGAACCGGTTTCCGGCGAGGTCATGTTCATCAAAACGCCCCTCCGGGGTAGCATTGCGAGGTCTCAAAGTGCAATCGGTCGGCAAGGCCCAATTCGCAAGGCGGGAGCCCTGAGGCGTGACCATCCTCGTCACACGACCGCATCCGGACAATGAAGCGACACTCGCGACGCTGCGCCAACGCGGCTTTGAGGCCCTCGCGGCACCGGTGCTGCGCTTCGAGCCGTTACCGTTTCATGACGACGATGCGGATTACGACGCGGTCATCCTGACCAGCGCCAACGCGCCACGCGCCATCGATCTCGCCGGCAGCCGGCTGTTGCGGCTGCCGCTGTTCGCGGTCGGCGCGCACACCGCCGACGCCGCGCGCGCCGCGGGCTTCGACAAGGTGATGGTGGCCAAGGGCGATGCGGTGAGCTTGCGCGATCTCGTGCTGGCGCGGGTCGAGGCCGGCGAACTTTCGCCGTCGGCCACGCTGCTTTATCTCGCCGGCGCCGACCTGTCGCGCGATCTGGCGGGCGAGCTCGGCGAAAGGGGGCTGGCCGTCATCACCCACACCACCTACCGGATGGCGCCGGTCGTCGCCCTCCCTAGGGAGGTCAGCGACGCCTTCCTGGCGAACCGGATCAGTGCGGTGCTGCATTATTCCCGCCGCAGCGCGCAGGCGTTCCTGGACGCGATACGGGCCGACGGAATCGAGATTTCGGCGCTTGCCCTGCCGCAATGCTGCATTTCGGCGGCGGTCGCCGCGGTGCTCCATGATGCCGGCGCGACCAAGGTGGTGGTGGCGGCGCGGCCGGACGAAGACGCGCTGCTGGAGGCGCTCGGCCGTGCCCTGCGGCCGTGACCGCAATTAATTCTTTCGTCTGACCATGATGTTAGGCAATGCTCCGTTTTTAGGATCGTGCTCTAAGAACGCCGGCCGATTCTGCTACAATGTGCGGCCAGTAGTTTTGAGGACCCTCGCGATGGCTGAAGAAAGGCCCGACGACCCAGGACCTTCGCCGGATTCCCGGCCCAAGCGCCCGCCGCCGACCATCGATCTTCAGGCGACCGAGATCTCCAGCGAGCCGCAAAGGACCGAGGGGAGCGCGGAAGCCGGCAAAGATACCGAAAAGGATAGCGACAAGGATACCGACAAGGCGGCGGAAGCGTCGGCGCCCGAGGCGGAGCCGCATCCGGATCCTGCTCCCCACCCGGAGCCGCACCCCGAGGCTGCATCCGCGGCGTCCGGTGCGGAACCGTCGCGGCCAGTGTCGCCCTGGGTGGTGGCGCCGATATCGGGCGCGGTCGCGGCGGCGCTGGTGATCGGGGTTGGCTGGCTGCTCGGCTGGCCCGCAGTGCAGCCTGTGTCCGCGCCGCCGCCCGGTGCCGTAACATTGGATGAGCTCGGTACGCGCCTCGCCGCGCTCGAGTCAAAGCCGAGCAAGCCGCTCGCCGCGGCCGCCGATCCCGCGGCAACCGCGCGGCTGGAGGCGCTCGACAAATCGATCGCGGCACTGCGCACCGAGATTGCGGCGACGCGGGCGCAATCCGACAAGCTCGTCGCCGCCGTCAATGAGGCGACGGCCGCGCCGCGCGATGGCGCGGCTGCGCCTGATATCTCCGGCATCACGGCGCGCATCGACAAGGTCGAGGGCGCGGTGAAGGCGCAGGGTGCCGCGATCGCAAGGCAAGACAGCAAGATCGCCGACAGCAAGGCCGAGGCGAAGGCAGATGACGTGCCGCTGCGCCGCGTGGTCGCTGCAGCGTTGCTCGACGTCGCGGTTCGTCACGGCGATCCCTATGCTTCGGCGCTCGAGGCCGCGAAAGCGATCACCGACAATCCCGACCTGCTGAAGCCGCTCGACGTGTTCGCGGCGTCAGGCGTGCCGACCCCGAATCATCTGTGCCGCGAGCTGATCGAGATCGTGCCGCAACTCGCGCCGCCGCCGCCGGAAGCCGCGGCAGCCAGCGCCGGGCTGGTCGATCGTCTGCAGGCCGGCGCGTCCAAGCTGATCCGCATCGAGCGGACCGACGGCACCGGGACCGACCGCGGCAGCATCGTCGCGCGCGTGACATCGGCCGCCGTCCATAATGATCTTGCATTGACCGAACGTGAACTGAAGTCGTTGCCGCCGGCGGATCGCACCGCGGCGCAAGCCTGGCTCGCCAAGGTGGACGCGCGCCGCGCCGCGCTCGACGCGTCGCGCAAATTTGCCGACAACGCCATGGCGGCGCTCGCCACGGTCAACCAGTAAGTCCTTGCAATGGGTTCGCGATGATCCGGATCATTCTGTTCCTGCTGCTGATCGCCCTCGCCGCAGCGGGTGCGGCCTGGCTGGCCGATCAGCCCGGCGATCTCGTGCTGAACTGGGGCGGTCTGCGCCTGACGTCCAAGCAGCCGATGTACCTGCTCGGCCTCCTCATCGTCGTCGCGATGGTTGCCGGCGTGATCCTGCGCGGCCTGTGGAAGATCCCCTCGCACATCCGCCGCGGCCGGCGTGAGCGGCGCCACGCGCGCGGCCGTCACGCCATCACGCAAGGCCTGCTCGCGATCGGGCACGGCGATTCGTCGGCGGCGCGGGCGCATGCAGAAGTGGCACGGAGCCACGCCGGAGGCGATCCGCTGGCGTTGCTGCTGCACGCGCAATCGGCGCAGCTCGACGGCGATCGCGACGGCGCGCAGCGCGCCTTCCGCGCCATGGCCGAGCGCCCCGACACGCGGCTGCTCGGCTTGCGCGGCCTGTTCATCGAGGCGCAGCGCGCCGACGATCCGGTCGCGGCCGTGATGATTGCCGAGGAAGCGCTGAAAATGTCGCCGTCCTCGTCCTGGGCGTCGCATGCGGTGCTCGGCTTCTGCTGCGCCAAGGGCGATTGGGCTGGTGCGCTGTCGATCATCGACAACAACCAGGCCGCAGGCCTGATCGACAAGGCGACCTATCGGCGCCAACGCGGCGTGCTGCTGACGGCGCGTGCGCTGGAGTTCGAGACCGTCGATCGGGATTTGTCTCGCGCTAGCGCGATGGAGGCGCTCAAGCTGGCGCCGACGCTGATCCCGGCCGCTGTGCTTGCCGCCAAATTCGAGAGCGAGGCGCATCAGGTGCGCCGTGCGATGCGCATCGTCGAGACTGCGTGGCTGGCGCAGCCGCATCCCGATCTCGCCGATGCCTATTCGCATGTGCGGCTCGGCGATTCCGCGCGCCAGCGCCTGGTGCGCGTCGAGACCTTGGCGGCGAAAACGCCCGGCCATATCGAGGGCGCGCTGGCGATCGCCCGCGCTGCGATCGATGCGTCGGAATTCGCCAAAGCGCGCGCGGCGCTGGAGCCGTTCATCGCGGCGCCGACGCAGCGCGTCGCGCTGCTGATGGCGGAGATCGAGCGCACCGAACATGGCGACAGCGGCCGGGCGCGGGCCTGGACCCTGCGCGCCGTGCGCGCGTTGCACGATCCGGTGTGGACCGCCGACGGCTATGTCTCCGACCGCTGGCGTCCGGTGTCGCCGGTCACCGGCCGTCTCGATGCCTTCCAGTGGCAGACCCCGGTGGCGGCACTGCCGTCCGACAAGGGCCATGCGATCGAGCCCTCGCCGTTCGAGGAGGCGATGCTGGCGCCGCGCCGGGTCGAGCCGCCAAAGGAGGTGGCCAGCGAGCCGGTGGCCGCCAAACCGCCGGAGGCAGCCGAGCCGCCGGAGGCAGTCAAGCCGGTTGAGCCGGTCGAGGTGAAGCCGGTCGAGATCAAGCCCGCCGAGCCGGCCGAGCCGACCGCGCAGGATAACGCCCCGGTGCCGGCGGCCATCGAGGCCGAGCCCGCGCCGACCGCATCAGCCGCGCCTGAGCCGGCTCCGCCGCCACCAGCCGCCGAACCGGCGCCGCTGTTCCGCTCCCGGTCCGACCTGCCCAAGGCGCCGCCGGCGCCGATCCCGGCCGTGATCCCGATCGTCCGGGCCCCCGACGACCCCGGGGTCGACGAGGACGGCCCGGTCGACGAATTCGCGGAACAAATCGGCCCGCCCAAGGCCCAGGCGGGCGGCTGGCGCGGATTTCTGTCACGTTTGGGAAGCTAATTCGCGGTTAGATAACCGCGGCACGGTTAAATACCCGCGTCATCTTGCCAATCGGGGTCATGCCCGATATCAGGTGGCACGAATGATCCGGCCGTCGCCGAAACGGTTCGCCGCAATAGCTCAGTTGGTAGAGCACGTCATTCGTAATGACGGGGTCGGGGGTTCGAGTCCCTCTTGCGGCACCAGTTATCCCTTTGATGTCACATTATTTTTCATGCGCAGCGTTCCTTGCGATTGGCTGAAGAACAATCAAGGAACCACCGCGTAACCACCAACTCAGGACTGACAAATGGCGCCTCTGCCCACCGAGCCGGTACACCTCATCGAAGACGCTGCTACTGGCGACCGCTTCTTGGTGTACGGGACGGATAAGGGGCTCAGGGTCGAACTGCGATACGAGGGCGAAACCCTCTGGATGACGCAGCCCCAAATGGCGGAACTCTTTGGCGTGACCCGCCAGGCGGTGAATGCCCACCTGAACAACATCTACGACGAGGGTGAGCTTGATCGCGAATCAACCTGCAAGGAAAGCTTGCAGGTTCGAGACGAAGGCGGCCGGGAGGTCAGCCGTAAAGCCCTCATCCACAATCTCGATGCCATCATTGCCGTGGGCTATAGGGTGTCCTCCAAGCAGGGCACCGTTTTCCGCCGGTGGGCGACTGAGAAGCTGGTTCAGTTCGCCACAAAGGGCTTTGTGATCGACGCCGAGCGCCTGAAGGCGCCCGACAGCAGGGACCGTGTCGCCGAGCTCAAGGAAATCATCCGAGACATTCGCTCGGATGAAGCAAATGTCTACCGTGAAATCAAACGCATTTGCACGATGTGCAGCGACTACGATCCGAAGTCGCCAGCGTGGCATGCATTCTATGCGCATACGCAGGCCAAGCTGATGTATGCAGTCACCACCCACACGCCTTCTGAGATGGTTTATAGCCGCGCCAACGCCGATCATCCGAACATGGGCTTGCGCACATGGAAGGGCGACAACGTCACTCAGGCAGACGTGGACGTTTCAAAAAACTATCTCGCCGAAGGTGAGCTGCGCGAGTTCAATCGTTTGACCGTGATCCTGCTCGACATATTCGAAGACCAGCTTGATCTCGGCAAAATCAACACGATGGCGGAGATCGAAGCCCTGCTAGACAACCAGCTCAAGTCGCTCAATCGGAGCCTGCTCCGAGGTGGCGGAACTGTAAAGACAGAGCAGGCTAGCGGTTCGGTGCCAAGGTTTTCGACACGGGAGGCGCGCACAATGCCGGCCAGCGGAGCGACGCCGATGCGGGTTTGCATCGTTGAGAGGCTTCTATCGTTGACGTTCTCCAGAACGAACCGGTTGAAGGCTGCGTCAGTTTTGCGCAGGTGAGCCCACTGAACGGCGTCCATCGATCGCTCGGGCCCCCTGATGATCTGCTCGATCCTGTAACCAGCAACCAGGCTGCGCTTGGCTCTTTCGATCATTTTGGGAGTGATCGGCTTGACCTTGGCGTGGTTCATCAGCATGCATGTCTTGCACTGGCGCGTGCCGTTGGTTGACCGGAAATAGACGTTGTCGAGAGTGTACTCGTGACCGCGCTTGCAGTGCGTTCTTGCCGCCATTTTTGCCTTCCACGCTGCGACACGTGCATGGTGCATGTTCGTACGCATCAGGGGCGTTACAATAGCGTCCCACTCTGGGTGTTCCGCCCGATATCGATCGAACGAATGATGCTCCTTCCCTGCCGGCATCCGGATTTTCTTTAACGTCTTGCCGGCCTCGAGCTGTTGCAAAATCAAGGCTGCCTCGGCCGGCGTGAGATCCTTACATTTCCTGCACATGTGATGGCGGTAGCCCTTGCCGGTCAGCATGACCGCGATGTTTTCCGGCGTGAGACGATGACCCGCTTTGCAATGGGTCCGCTGCGGTCGGCCGATGCTGACGCCGACGTACACAGAAAGTTTTTTTGCCGCGGCCTGCACTTCCTCAGCCGTGAATTGACGCGGCTTGTATTCCATCTGACTGCGGCAGACCAAACACGCGCGGGGATTCCAGCCGACCGCCCCCTCCGGCATCAGGCCCCTGTCGAATGTCTCTGGCGTCAGCTCGTGCCCACGGGTGCAATGAGTTCGATCCATGCGAGCACGCGCCGCAGCTGCAGCTTTTTTCTTGTCGGCGTTGATATCTGCGAGCGCTTCGACCCGGGCCGACCAGTCCGGGTTCTCCTTGCGATACGCTTCGAAGCCCATCTGTTTCGTGAAGCTCAAGTTGAGGTCTTTGATGGAGGCGCCGGCCTCCATCCTCGCCTCAATCGAGGCAACATCGTCCGGTGTCAGGTCCATGCACGTGCGACACTGACGCCAGGGATACTTGTGCCCCCTTGGCTGCACGATCCTAGTGTTCTCTGGCGTCATTGCGTGGCCGTAGTTGCAGTGCGTCTTAACCATCGGATCGCTCCATGAGATGCGCGGAATAGCGCACGGGAAGCCGATTCCTGAATCCGGATCGATGCCATTAAGACAAGATGACAACCCCCGCATTGCCCGCAATCCACTGCCCCGGACTACTCAGCGGGGCAGTCGATGCAATCCGGAACAAGGTGTGGGAGCGCGGGTTGCTCATGCAATCGCGCCTGCTGCGTGTCAGCTATCGCCGATTGAATTGCCACTCTAAACGTCGTCGGCACTGAGCGCAGGTTCATCCAACATCCGCGCATGTCGGGCTGCTCAGCTCTTACTCGGGGCCGCTTGCCCGGTTCGTAGAACCACTCGTAGCAACGTCGCTTTGTCCTGGCGGTGCCATGCCAGAGGCTGCAGCCAGGGAGCGGCGGGATCGTACTTGTGATGCTGACCTGTCTCATGCCATGGCTCCCTGCTGCCAATCCTGGGTACCGACCTGCTCTAGCAAGCCATCCATGTCGCCGATCCCGCTGTCGTTGTCCTCCTCGAGGTCGTCGGTTCCGCCAGCAGCCCAATGGGTCTGAGAAGCCCGGTCAAGACTGCCCAGATCGGGCTCGTCGTCCTCGAAGCAGTCCTCGCGCTCGTAGTCGTCCAACTCGCGCTCGGTCATCACATACTCATCGCTGGCATCGAGGAAGGCGATCAGGCGCTCGATCTCGGCCCGCGCCTCTTTCCTCAGCTCGGAAAGGCGCTGGAGAGTCGTTTCCCGCTCTCGCTGTTGGATAGCGAGACCAGTGAGCATCTTTGGCCGCTCCAAGACGTGCGTATCAGTCATTGCCGACCTCCATCGGTACAGCAGCGTCGGCGCTGCCGTTATTAAAAGTCCGCTTGGCGTTTTCAATTGCCAGCACCAAGGCTCTATACCGGCGCGGAGGCAGGATCCCGGTACTCACCGCGCTTTCAGCCGCCGTGAGCAAATCGGACACTGCCAATAAATGAGCCAGGGTTAGCCGCATGTCAGAAAGCCGACCGGCGAACGCCGCTGCGCTCAGCACCGAACGCAGTGACCATCACGTATTCGATGGGGAGGCCATGGCGTTCGCGCCAAGCGGTCTGGAGTTGCGGGATGATTCCGGCATACTCGCGGATGGCGGATCGCAACGACCGAGGGGTGATTGCGCCATAATCAGACATGGCCCGACGACGAGCGAGGCCCTTGAGAACCGAAGCGCGGACCTCCCCATTTTGCTCGTCAATGAGGTTGTGGATGCTCAGGATGGTTGAAGGCATAGCTCCGCCGCTCACCGAATAGGTGCTTTTGCTCATCTGGGTTGCCTTTGGGCTTCTGTCTTGATACAAAATGGATCATATCAATGATCCAAAAAGTGTCAAGCGGGAATCGTGATGATTTCGATCGAACAGATAAGAGCGGCGCGTGGCCTACTCGGTTGGTCTCAGACCGACCTTGCAGAGGCCGCCGGGCGCTCGCTACCGACCATCAAGCGCCTAGAGCGGGAGAGCGACGACGGCTCTGCTGTGTCAGAGGATGTTCGGGATGCGGTACGTCATGCCCTGGAGAAGGCCGGCGTCGAGTTCATCCCGGAGAACGGTGGTGGCGCTGGCGTGAGGATGAAGAAGCGGAAGCGCTGATTTTTTATTCGGAAGTACCCCACCCAATTTGGGGCCCCAACTGCCCGACTAGTCAGCTCTAAAAGAGCCTTTCGGCCAAGTCCTTGAGGCGAAAACCCCGCCGACCTTGCGCATCCCATAAAGGAAGCATTTTTTGAGGCCGAAAATGCAAGTTGTGCCCGATTCTAAAGGACGAAAAATCACTTCGAAAATCCAGATCACCCGATTTTTCGGACTATTGTTGGCTGCGGCCACCTTGCAGGCAGGAACGGCCCGTGCAGACGAGTTGATCGGGCAGGCAAGTGTGATCGACGGCGACACGCTCGAGATCCACGGCACCCGCGTTCGGCTGTGGGGCATCGACGCGCCCGAAAGCGCCCAGCTCTGCCGGGGCGATGACAGCCTGCAATACCGCTGTGGTGCCAAGGCGGCCAACGACCTTGATGCGTTCATTGCGCGCAGGCCGGTAAACTGTGCTCCGGTTAGCAGGGATCGCTATGGGCGAACGGTCGCGACATGCACCGTCGGCGGGGTCGATCTCGGGGAATGGCTGGTCCGCAGCGGCCTCGCGCTCGACTGGCCGCAGTATTCCAAGCGTAGGTACGATACGGCTCAGCACGAAGCAGAGCGCGCCGGCCGCGGCCTATGGGCTGGCAGCTACGTTGCGCCGTGGCTGTATCGGGGTTGCGTCAAGGATAGTGGGAGGTCGGGCGATTGCTCCGATGACGCCAATGCACACCCGTAAAGACGGCTGCACCCTATTGATCTCGCGCGCTGGTTGCGGTTGGATGGTCCGAGATACAGGTCGCATATTTTTGGCGTTGTGGCGCCCTGCGAGGCGTTTAGGTTTCTGACCTGATCGCCGGTATCGCAGTGGTGAAAATCTTTAGAGGGGGCCGACTGATGAAGCGCACGATCCTGCTAGTGGGGCTTTCTATTGCATGGGCCAGCACTGCTCTTGCTCAAGGGAATCTTTCAGCCAATCGATACGCGCCGAACTCGACTTCTAACTCTTACGGTGCTGGCAGCCCGTACGATCCAAACAGCATCAACAACCCGTATGGGCGATATGGCAGCCCTTACAGCAATGAATCGGCGAACAATCCTTACGCGACCAACGCTCCGAAGCTGTACGATTCCGACGGAAATTATCGAGGACGCCTCAGCAGCAACCCCTACGATCCGGACTCGGTATCGAATCCTTACGGCCGATACGGCAGTCGCTACTCACCGGACAGCATCAACAATCCATATGGTGCCGGCAATCCATACTCGCCGGACAGCCCAACTAACCCTTATGGCTCCGGGCTGTCTATTCAGGGTGATGACGACTAAGCGAAAAGTACTCCCCAGCGGCGGAGACAGAAATCTATGTGGGTCCAAACAGCCTGCGAAGCGCTGACCAAGGGCTGCGTTTTAGAGCTTCTGTACGACGGATATTTCCGATTGGTCGAGGTCCACGCTGTTGGCTTCACGCAAGAGGGGAACGCCATCATGCGGGTTTGGCAAACTAGCGGTGGTAGCGTCAGCAATGAACCTGTCGGTTGGAAGCTCTTGCGGCTTGATGAAGCTACCGGGGCTAACGTTACCAACGTCCGTTCCGCAGCTCCTCGAACGGGCTACCGACGAAATGACCGCGTCATGGTCCGCATCGTCTGCCAACTCTAAACCGCCACAATTGCACTCGCCGCGCGGTAAGGCGGGCTCGTTATAGATCGCACAATCAGAGTAGTGTTTCATATTTTCAGGTCCTAGTTTTCTTCGGTGAATGGCCTAGCCGGGATAGCTCTCGCCGTCTGGCGATGACGTAGGCAACCAGCAAATCCCTTGGATCGGCACGTCAGGTCCCTCGATAGCCTGCCTTTTCCGAATTTCCTCCCTCAGACGGTCTTCCGTCAGCGCGAAGAGGATGATCGGATTTTGGCGAGGTGCGATCGATTTTTCCAGATCCTCTACCCGCTTGTGCAATCGCATCGCGTTCTCCTCAGAATGTAACCCGATCAAGAACGAGGTACGCCAGTGCTCACGAACAGGCTCGCAGGAGTAGCTCTGCCGGAGGCGATCAATTCATCTATTTCGCGCCGACGCTCTTCGTATAAAGAGCCGGACAGGACAACAATTCCCTGCGGGCCACGAGCCACTTCCAATTTCTTAAGCCGGCTTAGCAACTTCATCTGAACCACCGAATTTCATGAGGCAGACAAAGAGGCTATCGGGATCTGCACGGCCCGAGGTAATCAGAGCATCAATCTTCTCTCGGTGTTCGGCATTGGAATGCCCAGAAACCACGAACAGGCCGCGCCTGCCTCGGCGCGTTACCTCTTCTAGCTTTGCCAATCTCGTCGCGAGCTTCATGGCGTGCCAGTCTTCTCTATGGGCGGCCAGATGAAATCGCTCACGGAAGCGACCTGTCCGGACCGATCCTCATACAGGTTGCGAAACAGGATTCGCGTCGGGGATTCATGCCGAGCCTCAAGCGCCGTCACTCGCCTCTCCAAGCTCATTGACTTGTCATCCTCTCGAGGCGTTCGATGCGTGCTGCCAAATCGGCAATCTCGACGGCTTTGACGAATGTCTCTACCAGCTTGGCGACCTCACCAGCCTCGCCTGGTGTGATCTGCCCAGCCGATACTCCGACAAGAATGGATGCCATTGCCGCTGCCGCTTCCGCTGGCTCCTTGATCGCCGGCATATCGAAGGTCACAGGCCGGTCGCGACGTGGCGGAACAATCCGCTCCATGCAGAGGCGGAGCGCGGCCATGTCTCCGCCCTTCGCGAGCTCGATCGCTTTACGAGTGAGTTCTTCGGCCTCACCATCAAACAACGCCTCGATGGCCACCGTGGTGGCGTTCCTGGCCCCCTTGGGACGGCCAGCAGGGTTTCCGGACTGACCGGGCTTGAACGGGCGTCCCCGCTGTTGCTTTGTTGTATTTTCAGGGGCGCCGGTCAATTTGATGCTCCGTTTTGAGCGGTCCTTGCCAACATGAGCAGCGCGGCCCTTTTTGTGTTGGTTATGGCCCACATGACGCCGTCGATGGCCTTGGACGGATCGCCATACTTGGCCTCAAGGATCGCGTCCCTCATGATCACTTCGCCCTGACGCAGATCTTCCAGAACGCCGGTTTCGGAACCGCTGATGATGGCGGCAGTCTCTTCATCGAACGGCATCGCTATCGTTCCCACCTTGGCGCGCTTCAAAAGAGCCACCAGAAATCCAGCTTCAATGTCCCTGATTGGGCGCTGGGCAATAGCGAGCAGGACGAACAGCAGGAACAGGTCCCGAGTGTGACCCGCGAATTTAATAGCTTCGGCGCAGTGAAGCATTCCAAGATTGAAGTCGATATCGCCGTCCCCGGTGACCGCTGGCGCCCAATGGTCATAGTTTGACAAGTCGGAGGGCTGCTTCGTCGCTTCCGGTCGGACGCCTACAAAGCTCGGAAGCTCGGATAGCCACGCCGGGGCCAAACATGGTAAGTGATCGCTCATTGGGTGCTCAACCTCACCGGTTTTGCCATGCTCCGCATCATCGTTTGTTCAGCCGTGTTGTTCGCCATCCTGGCTGGCGTAAAATGGGGCTATTGGCGGCGCCTTTAGCGCGTGGGGCGACGGCTGGGGCATGACGATCTGTCTGGTAGGATTTGGCGCTACCTGCTTCATCGCGTACCTGTACGACCGCGCAAATACTCGTTCTCAAGAAGCGCTGCCGCCAAAGCAGCCCGATCGCCGATAGCCGGCGCTATGGCCCTTTGGGCCTCGTGATTTCGCAGAGCCTCCGACAACGCCAGCAAATAGCGGTCGCGCTCGGCTCCCTGTGCTGAGAGCACACGAGCAATCTCCCCATATTGCGCTGTTGGATCGGCCCTCATGCCGTTGATTGCCCAATTGGCCGCCTTCTTCGCGCCAGCCGACACCAAACCGATGCCGGTCGTCTGCGGCGTGATCAGCTGCATCTCGCCAGGCACTTCCGGCTTCATGTTTTCTGCCGCGGCGCGGCGCTGAGCAGTCTGCGAGTTCTCAACGACCTTGTTATGGGTGTCTCGGAACTTCGCATTGCGCTCGACTGATGCCATCAACTCGTCAGCGGCGTCCTGTCCATGAACGGTCGCAATCTTTGCGGTATTCCAACCTCCTTCCCCTTGCAGCTCGCCCTTCAAGGCCTGCAGGTCGTTCGCCTTGGTGCCGAGCACGCGATCGATGTTCCCGCGCGAGCCCTTCGCGAATGCGATCTGCTCTCCGTGCTCGAGCCGGCCGAACTCGTCGGCGAACCGCCCAGGTGACGGCGTCGTCTTGCCGGACCCGAGATACTGCGTCCCCGCTTCGACGGCATCGCCCCGGCGAGCGAGAGCAGCAGACTGCCGATTGGCATTCGCATAGCCCGGGACCTGCTGCTCAAGCGCTTCGTTCAGCTGACCACGCATCATCCGGAGCGCGCCCTGCTGGCGCGAAACGGCGCCGGCCGGAATGCCAAGGCCCGGCGCGTCATACTGAATGACGTTGTCGAGTTCTTGCTTCACCTTGTGGAGGACTTCCGCATTATTCTGCGAAACCGGCACCTCGTCAAACACCGGCTGACCTGTCCGCGGGTTGACTTCCTGATGCCCAAACTCATCAAGCCGCGGTCGGCGCTCGGTCGTCATCATCATATTGCGCAGGTTGGTCAACGCCCGACGCTCCATGCCGACAGCGCGCGGGATCATGTCATCCAGCTGCGTCAGGATCGGCGCCGTCTGCACATCGGGAGCGTTATTCAGCGCTGCTGGATAGTTTGCATTATCGACCTCTGCGCGTCGGGCCCGAATCGCGTTGGAGACCGTTTGCGGATCTTCTGCAGGTCCCAGCGCGCGATTGACATCGTCTGTGATTCGCTGGTTCGTGCCTTCATTCCGGCGCGTGAGCGCATTGACCATCTGTGAGCGACCTTCGTCGCTATTCAGCGTCACGCCCTGCGCTTTACCGAGGAATGCGGGTCCCGCGTCAGACAACATCGCATCCGGTCCGAGTTCGTCCAACCGCGAGCGCACAGCGGCTGGCGTATCGGCCGTCAGCGCAGCGGCGAGCTGCTTTGTTGCAGGCCGTGTAAGGCCTTCGCCTTTCAGCATCGCCGCAGTGAAGGCGTTGTAAGCAGAGCCGACCGCTTTTGCGGTGCCCGGAAGTAGGCCACCAACCAGCAATCCCACGCCCGCGCTGTTTCGCGCTCGCCGGAGGGTATCCGGCAAATCGGCTAAATCCGGCGCGTCTGACGCACCCTGCGCACCGCCGAAAACAGCACCGGTGCCACCACTCAACAGCGTCTTACCCAGCAGGGTTGCGCCCTTAGCAGCTGCCCCTGCCGTTCCCAAGGGCAGCATCGCCCCGCCAACCAAATGCGCCGCGGTGTTGGCGATCGGGGCAGCCTCCTCGAGCCGCCTGTCCTCTGCACGCTGCTTTTCGAGGTTGCCCGCATAGTCGCCGCGCTCCCCGCCGATACCGGTCAGGGCCCCCATGCCAGCCGCGAACCGGTCCATGAACGGGATGCCGTTGGCAACCGCGCGCACCCCGCCGTCAACCGCACCTAGAACGTGGCGCATCTGTTCGCCGCCGTAGGGCATGACCGGGCTAGGCGCCTGTTCATCCGAGGTCACGCCGGTCGCATTGCCCATCAGGTCAAATCCGGGCGCAGGAAAACCCTGTCTGGTTTTCAACTCCGGGACATGATCACTCTCCAAGGCCGCGATCAGCCTTGGATCCGTTACGCGCTTTCCCGGTGCTTCCGCGGCTTCGAGCTGAGCCAACAGCGCCGGATCGGTGACTTGATTTCCCGCCATCACTGCTTCTCAAACCAGTTGCCGTCTTGCTTGACGTAAGTCCTGCCGTTGACGATTTTCTCGATCGGTTCAGGTGCAGCCTGTTTTAGGGGCTTTGCACTGTTCTCCAATCGCTCCGTCACCTTCTGATCGGTGATCGGTACCAAACCATCCTGGCCTTTTCGGAACCACGTGTAGCCGCCTTGCCCGGTTGATGGGAGCTTGACGAACTGCGAACCGTCGCCGTTGTTGATCGGCGGCGCGACGCTGAAACCGGAAAGCGGGCGAGGGTTTCGCTTTGATTTCCGCATTCCACTTCTTCTGAAAACCGTCGAGACTGTGGTTATTTTCTCGCCAGTAGTCCTCCTGAGCCTGAAGGTAGTCGCGTTTGATAGCGATACCGTTTCGGTTCAGGTCCAATAGATACTTGTTACCGCCATCGCTGGTCTCAAGCCCAGGATTTGCCCGCTGCGCGTTCTCGAACTCCACCTTCAAGACGCGGCTGCCGCCGATAGCTTTTGCCATGTCGCCGGAGGCCTTGATGCCACCCTTGTTGAAGGTCTCAAGGCTCGTGAGCGTGGTGGGGTCGCCACCGAGATCGACGCCCCAATTGTTCTTGATGTAATCCGCGGTGCGAGCGAGATCCAAGCCGGCCTTCGCAAGCGCCCCACCGGTGGGGAGCTTGCCTCCGTTGCGCTCGATCGCGTCCTGCATCATCTGGAAATTGTGGTCAGCATCTTCCAATGCCGGCGTTGTCTCGTTCTGACCTTTGCGCACCGCTTCCGCGTCGAGTTTGCGAGCCTCGTCCAGTCCCTTGTTCTCGCCACCGACTACGACACTGGTATTTGCGGCCCCAGCGCGCGCCTTCTGCACTGAGAAAGTGGCATAGTCCATCGGCTGCGGCTGGGTCGGACTTGGCTTGAAGTTCTTCAGATAGAAATTGTACTCGAGCACTGACGTTGGCGTTTTGTCATCCGCCTCATACAGCCTGCGACCTTCACCCGTTCGGCTATTATAGAGATAGCCATTGCCGGCGCTCGACCATTGATCCTGCTTCGTGGCTCCGGAGACAATCGCGGCCATGACCTGCTTTTCAGCAGCCGATGCATAGGGACTGTTTATGACAGCCATGGCCGCCGCAATGTTCGGCTGCGGACGCCGGGGCATATTCGGAAGCTGCCCTTGTGTCGGCTGCGCGTTGGCGGGCGTTTTCTCGTCATCATCATCATTGCCTGCCAACTGCACATGCACCGGATCGTTGGCGACGGGCTGCGCCAGGCCATATTGAGGCAGCATCGCGCGCTGCGCAGGCGTCATCCCGCCGATGTCTGCGGCCAAGCCCTGCTCATGCAAAGACGTTCCCGGAGGCGCGACGGGATTCGGATTATTCGCCCGATCTGCATAGAGTCGCGCCTGATCGTCCCGGCTCCGAATCCCGCTGGAGAGAGAGGTCCCCGGATTGTCCTGGATGAAGTCTTGCGTCCGATCGGCAAGACGCTGATCCATGCCGACCGTTCCCGGAATGGCATTGGCGTCGTTCTGGACGGTCGGGCCGGCGGTAAGTGGTCCCTCCGATAAGCCAGACGCGGAAGGAATTCCGGGAGCGACGGTCGGAGAGGAGTCAGCCCCCAATGCCTTGGCAATCCACTGTGCCTTCTGGCGGTCACCTTCTGTTTCCTGCCGGTCCAACTGACCGGATTGATAGCCGCCAAGCGCGCCAGCCAAACCGCGATTGAGCACCGTGACCCAGCCGCCCCCAGGACCCCCAGCGGCAGGAGTGGAATCCATCCCCTGCTTCATCAGCGCCTCGGCATACATGCGCCTACGTTTGAGACTGTCAGATGTCCCCGACTGGTTGCTAGTGTCGATCGTGTAGTCAGGAAGGACCATTTATGCAGCCCCCGGCAGCTCGGTGGGATCGATGCCATCCGCTTTCAGTCGGTCAATGACGCTGCGTCGGACAAACTCGGACTTCGTCTGACAATTGCGGCGAGCGGCCGTTTCGATTGCATCGGAAAGAAATTCCGGCGCTCGAAACTGCAGAAGCTTCATCGGTTCATGCTGCATGGCAATCTAGTCCGCATGTGAATGTCATGCGGGACACGATACGAGCAGCGACTGCTCTGTGAAGCTCAAGCGTGTTCCACGTTTTCCGCAATTGCCGATGTCGCCTAGCGTTTCGCTTGGCCGTCCCCATCCGCTGCGATGCCGAGCATGGCAAAATAAGCGAGCACTCGTTCACCCTTGCGACCGTTCCGCTCGTACTCTTTCAATGCCTCACGGTCGCGATAGAAAAATAGCATCGTCAAAGCTACGATGCTGACTTGCCATTCGCGCCCGCGGGCGAGTTGCGCGCCGATGCCGAAGTCATGGCACCAATTGCGAATCGTTCGCTCCGACATCCCGGTTCGTGCGGCGGCATCCGCAATGGAAATTGCCTCTTCCTTCATGAAAGGAACGAGTACTTTGGACCTGGTCATGATCGCTCGACCTCGTTCAGCAAGGTTGCAAGCGGACTGGGAGCGCCGCCGGATCTCGCCAGAGCATGGCGGATGGTCTCGACCGGGCAACCATGCTGGAGAGCCAAGGACGCGACAATTGCCGCGTCCTGAGCGTTGGTCTCGGCGGCTGTGCCGACCTTTGCCCCGTTGATAAACACCTCGGCGATCCGGCCATCCTCGAACCGGCCGATGCCGCCGGTGTAGGTCTGGCCATCGCATTCGAACCGGAAGAGCCAGTGAGCTCTCCGATCATTCAAGCGCTTTCGGAGGCCCGTCATTGCGAACCTCCGACCTCTCCATGGGCGCCCAAATCATCCATAGGCGCCCTTGTTTCGGAGGGGGCGCCCATGGGGTTTTTGGGTGCCCATGGGGCGTCCGGCAACTCCAGCACGTACCGGGAACCGGGTCCAAAGCCGTCGCGGGTAGACTTGATGCCCAGTTCGGCTCGGCCGTCACGGAAGGCCTTGCTCTTGCTGAGCCGCTTGTCGTCCTCCAGCAGAGCTGCCGCCCGAGCTTGGCGCTCGACCTCTAAAACGTCCACCGGGCCAGCCGAGAGAATGTCCCTCAGGAACTGCACGACGTCCTCCTTGCCACCGCCCGATTGCCCCTTCCTGGTCCCACGGCTCTCGGAGGCAGACAGCGCCTCATCGATCGACTCGCTGACATGGTCGCCCTCGAACATGACGTTCGATGACATCACGTCGTCGCCGACCAGGCGCTGCTCGAGCCGGAAGGCCAGACCCTTGCACTTCTTGCCGAGGTTATTCTTGGCCTGAAGCAGGAACCGCCGCTCGTCGTCCTCGGGATCCTCGATCACTGCGAAGGCTGCACGAGCCGCGGCGACGAACGCGATTGAACCGGCGAACCGGTTCAACGCGCTCTGATTGCCACCGCCGCCGCCCTTGTTGAGGTGCGTTACGGCGACCACGGCGATCCGGAGACGGTTCGCCATGTCAGCCAACGGCTCCAGGACTTCGCGGGTCTCTACGTTGCCGTTGCCATCACTGCCGCCCATGTACGCAGAGATGGGGTCAACGATTATGAGCCTGACCGCGCCGATTTTCCTCGCCATCTCCTCCAGGAGGTCCACGTCCGTCTTCAGGCTGAATGTCTTCCGACCGGTCCCGTCCGGCTTGGTCGCGGCTGAGACGATGTGAACGCGCTCACGGTCCGCTCCCGCTGCCATGAGCCGCGGGATGATGGTGTCCTGCACGCCGTCCTCCGCCGACATGAAGATGACATCGCCCGAGAGAGTCGAGCCCTCGCCGCACGGCCAGTGGCCGCCATTCGAGACCGTAGCTGACATGAAGGCGGTCAACTGGCTCTTGCCCAGACCGGGCGGCCCACCGAGCAGCACAAGCTTGCCTTCAGGGATGCGGCCGGGCCACACCCATACGAGCTTTTCCGGCTCCAAGTCGCTGGCTCGATGCGCGATCAGCCGTCGCTTCGGCGCGGTCTTTGGCGATAGCTCGATCGGCGGAACCTCGATCTTGGCCACAGCATCTGAGATGATCCTCTGGATTTCCTCGGGAGACTTGCCGAACGAGCTGTGGGCGTCCGCGACTTCTTGCAGGCGGTCCGCGATGATGGCCTTCGGCAGCCACCGCTCGACCACCGCGGCAGCCAGCGTCGCTGCCGCAGCTTCAAAGGCCACGAGCTTTCCATCGGCGGGTGCCAAGGCAACATCTCGTTTGCAATCGCGGATGATGCCGGCTGCACGCTCTCCATATTGACGAGCATCGGCCTTCTCCAGCATCGGCTCCCGGCTTGCGTTCAGAACTTGGGCCCGCTTGGCGAGTTCAGCCGGCGTGAGGGGCGATCGGGACTGAAACGTCATTGCTGCGCGACCTCCGCAGATACGACTTCCAGCGGCGTCTCAAGGCGGTAACGTCCGTGTGTTCCCGGAAACTCGCCTTCGTGTCCCTCGTAGTCAGTGGAGATGCTCAAACCGGCTCGCCGAAGTTTGTAGATGTAATGAGACCAGCGCGGCGCCGGATGCTCCAACGTGGTCAAGCCACGCGCCCCGGCCTCGACGAGCTGGCGGAGAGCCCAAGCTTCCCGGCCGTTGAAGGTCTGTTGAACGCCGCTCGGCTTTCGGATGGTCAGCTTGCTCATCGCTCGACTCCAGCACCGATCCCGGCCAAATTCGCCACGAGGTCCGCAAATGCCGGATGCACCCGATATCGGCGCGCAACGAAGTTTCCGGCTGGAGTAGCCGGGCGCAGGACAACGACCCGCCAGGCGAACAGCGGAAGGTCGGAAACGGGTTGAGATTTGGGGTGTCGTTTGATACAGCTTTTCAAGTTGAAGACTCCAAGAGAGCCCGGTGCGCGCGATCTGATCCGCCAAGATGTGGATCGTGCAGCCGGGTTTTCGTTTGAGGATGGTGGCTAGGCGACGCGACGGACTTCAGAGGTCGATCGGACCAGGGGGCCGATCTTTTTCTTTGCCCAGTCGTCGAGACCGGAGATCGGATAGAGGGGAAATCGTCCGGCCAGCCGAAAAGGCGGCCCCTCCGAACTCACACAGGCAAGCTTCGCAAGCGTTTTCGGGGAGCAAGGAACGTTGTACGTTTCCGTGACGTACAGGGCCGCCTCCTTCCGTCGAAGGTGGCGCTCATTGGGAGATGTTTGATCAGTGTCCATCGTGGTCTCGCATCATCACGGATCAATCTCCGTGGGTGCGAGGTAATTGGACGATCCCAAAATGCGCCGTAAAGATGCGCGGCTAATGCGCGGCGCAAGTTATGGCGTATTTGTAGCGGCCTATTTGCCGCGCATTACCTCGACTTCTCCCCTCGCTTTCGCCCACCGAATTTCTTCACGAGTTCTCTCACCTCCGCCCGGCTGACTCCGTATCGCTTCATGTGAGCAATATCTTCTGTGGCGGTCGGTACGTAACCTGCTGGCTGCTGCGCGCGCCATCGCTTGAACATGGGCTCGATCTCGCGTTCCGCGATCCGGCGATTAACGCTGGTTGATCTAGGAGCGGAGTCAACCGGTTCACCTATCGAACTATCGTTATCTACGGCATACTCGCTGTCTTCTTCCGCGCAGCGCGCTTCGGCAACATCCTCGCTGCGCCCTAATGGCCAAAGTCTTTTGACGTCCAACCGCGCAAACTCTACGTCCCGATAAACCCGATCGGGACCGATCAGGATCGCTTTGCCTGAAGGCTCCTTCCCGCGCAGCAGTCGAGACCAAAGATAGTGCGGAATCTCGACCATCTTGCCATTGAAGTCGCTTGCGTCGGCGCACTCCAATCCAGTTGCCTTGATTTTGTTCTCGCCGGCCGCGAGCCAAAGGGCGTCGATTGAAACGTCTGGGTGAATGCCTTCACTGCGGATCCTCATTTCGAGCCCGTACCAAGAAGAGGGACCCCACGAGGCAAGACGCCATTCGCCGCTCTTTAATCGGCGATCAAGCTCCGGGTCGTTTGGCGCAATGTCGCCGGCTTCAAGATTTCGCAGGGCAAGTTTTCCTACCTCTGCTAGCGCCGCGGGATTGCTGTGAAAGGTCCAATCAGCACATTCTTCCCGAAAGGTATTCCATTGTTCACGGACGCGACCAAGGTCCCCCCAGACAATCCAAGCAATCGTCATGGTGATCGACCAGTGTGACAGCTTGTCGGGATCGTATCTCTCCTCGACAGGCCTTATTCGGCGCGCCCAGGCCTCCTCTCTTGAGTTTGGAGGAGTATCGTTTTCGAACATCGTTGGTCCTCCGCAAGGACACGTCCGCAAGTGGACGACGCGGCAGGCTGGTGCGGACCAGCTTTTCGGGAGCTACCCTAGCCGCGCCGGTTCTTTGATCGCTTGGCCTTTGACAGCTTGGTGACGTTATTGCGCGGCTTCACCTCGCCCATTGCCGTCGCAAGCCTGCTGCCGATGTGCTCTGCCGCCTTCTTGACCGGATCATTATCCAGATGAGCGTACCGCTGGGTTGTCGCTACCTGCGTGTGACCGAGCAACTTGCCGATGATAGGCAGACCCAAGCCGACGCCAACCCCGACCGACGCATGCGTGTGCCGCAGATCGTGAATCCTCACCCCCTCGAGACCGGCCCGCTTCGAAATGGCCTTCCAAGGCTTCTTTAGGTCTGATCGCGGTTTCTCCTCGTCGGTGCCGGCGGACATGCCGGCAATGACGTGGGCGCCAACCCGTGGAAGCGAGTTGAGAATGGCCAAGGCAGGTGCGTTCAAAACAATTGTCTTTTTGCCAGTTTTGCTGGTCGGCAGGAGCAGCAGGCCTCGTTCGAAATCGACCTCTTCCCATTTCAGATGCAGGATCTCGCGCAACCTGGCGCCCGTGAATATCAACAGGCGGATTGCCGCCGCGGCATGCGGGCCAATCACGGTCCGGCGGCTCTCCTCTTTTGGAGCATGTTTAGCGGCCGGCTTGGTTTCGTCCACGCTATATGGAAGGCCGATCGTTTCAGCCTCCCGGATTGCTTCGCCAATGGCGGCCAGCTCTTGGGACGTCAGGTAGCGCTCGCGCCCCTCCTCGGGAAAGAACTCGATGCCACGGCAGGGGTTGAAGCCGAGCGGGACGATGTGAGCCTTGGCTGCGAACGTATAGAGGCTGCTCAGAACCCTCAGCATCCGGTTGGCCTGATAGGGACTGTGGCCGAGCTTCGAGTGCATCCGCTGCACTTCGGCCGTGGTGACTTTCTCCGCTTTCCTTTTGCCGATCTCGGGGATTACGAGCCGTTCGAGCAGATCCCGGTACGACGTCGCGGAGGAGGCGGCACGCTTCGCTTCAACGTGTTCCTTGAGGAACTGTTCGGCAGCTTCTGCTACGGTGGACGCGCGCTTTTCAGCCGCCCGCTGGGCTGCCGGGTCAGCACCATTGGCGACGGCGCCGAGCGTCTTCCTAGCGAGTGTCCGAGCCTCTTCGGGGGTTATCTTTCCGACCTGGGACAATGTGAGGCGCCGCGTAGGGGCTCCACGACCGGCGCCGGCCCGGTATTTGACGACGTAGGACTTCGCGCCAGTCGTCTGGACACGAATGCCGAATCCGGCGAGGGAGCTGTCCCAGACGAAGTATTCGGCATCTCGGGGCTCTAGCCCTTTGATCAATCGCTGGGTAATTTGACCTGTCGCCACGGGCGCCTCTAGGAACCACGTAACCACCGAGGAACCACGAATCGGCAAATCGGGGTAACGTTGAGCAATCACCGTAGACAAACAAGCCGTTGCTACAAGGCCATTTTCTAGCTTTTGGAAATTTGGAGAAATCTCAAGAAGTTACGGGCCGCATAATTCGTAATGACGGGGTCGGGGGTTCGAGTCCCTCTTGCGGCACCATCCTTCTAATCGGCTCGAAGCGCTCTCCCAGGCAGCAAGACGCATTTCCTACGCTTTCTGATACCTAATCAGGCCTTGCGGTTGTGCTCTCTCGAGCACCGTGGTTACGCGCGGGTTACAGGTTCGAATGAGAGTTGTGTCGGCGCCCGGAAGGCCGCTCGGTCTCGATGGCAAACTGTACCGAGAGTTCGAATCCCTGTCGCTCCGCCACCTCGCCCCGAAATTTCGTACCTCCGAACGGAGACAGCCCCGAAAACTCGGCCGTTTTCGTGAATCTTTTTGCCCTGGAGAATAGGGGGCGTACCAAAAATGAGCCGAGAATAGGGCTGGAGAACGGGTTTTTCTCCGAATCCTAGAACGTCGGGAATCGGTACAGTACGGCATTTCAGCGAAAACATGGTGGCCGGTTTCGCATCTCTCTCGCTCAACCAAAAAACTCAAGAAACCGAAATGTAATGTTGGCATAAGACATGGGACTAAAAGGGAAAATACCGGAAGCTGTCGCGTACCTCCGGACCTCGTCGGCAGCTAACGTCGGTGCCGACAAGGACTCCGAGAAGCGACAGCGGGCAGCCATCGAGAGCTATGCCAGACGCGCAGGGGTCAGTTTGGTCGGGGAGTTCACGGACGCTGCCGTGTCAGGTGCAGACCCAATCGAGAGCCGTGCCGGCTTCGCTGCCTTGCTCGATCAGATCGAGGGCAATGGTGTGAGGACCGTGATCGTCGAGGACGTCAGCCGCTTCGCTCGCGACCTTATGATCCAAGAGCTTGGCATTCTGGCTTTGATCAATCGCGGTGTGCGGGTCCTGACCGCGAATGGTGATGACTTGACCGATAGTAGTGATCCGTCGCGGGTCATGATGCGGCAGATCGCAGGGGCGTTTCACCAGTGTGAGAAGGCGCGGCTCGTCGCCAAGCTGAAGGTCGCACGGGACAGGAAGCGGGCCGAGGGCATGAAGGTTGAGGGCCGGCGGAGCAACGTGGAGATCGACGCCGCGAAGACCGGAGGACAGATGCTTGCGCTCGCCCGGAAGCTGCGGCGCAAGACTCCCAAGGGAGGCCGGAGATCGCTGCGAGCCGTGGCAACTGAGCTTGCGAAGGCCGGATTCTTCAGCAGCAGTGGCCGGCCATACGAGCCCACGGCCGTCGGGCACATACTCGGCGAGATCAAATAGCGGCAGAACTGACCAGATCAGAAAGCCCTTTGGGTCTTCAATATCCCCGCTCTTTTCAGCCGCATGCTCCTCCTCTTCGTGTTCGGGTCGATCCGGCGCAGGATGTGTGGATCGCTGAGCCAATTCACACAAATGCACACAACTGCACATCAATGATGATTCATTTACATTTCTGCGACAAACTGCACATGATGGCGGCCGAATCAGCGGTCTTGACTGATGGCTCCGGATGTCGAATCCTGCCCGTGTTCACGTTTTGGTCCCGCAAGAAGAGGCCGAGCGCTTCGACGCCTACTGTCGAAGCCGAGGCTTCAAAAAATCGACGCTGATCGTTCGACTTATACGCGAGCACCTTGACCGCGAAAATTTTCAGTTGCAGCGCGAGATGTTTAACAGCTCCACACCGCCAGAGCGTAAGCCATGAACCCGTACCTGTTGAGAATGCCCGGGCAGATTCGCCTTAGGTCGAGGCCGACAGCCGTCGATCTGTTCTCCGGCGCCGGTGGGATTACACTAGGGCTTTTGAACGCGGGCTTCGACATCGTATTTTGCTCAGATCGCGATCAGACCTGCGCTGTCACTCATCGCCGTAACTTCCCCGACATTCCGTTCGCTGAGGCGTCTGTCGAGCAGCTGAGCGGAAGCGACATCCTTCGTGGTGCCGGCCTCAAGCGCGGCGAATTGGACCTGCTGATCGGCGGGCCGCCTTGCCAGGGCTTCAGCATCATCGGCCAGCGAGAAATCTGGGATGTTCGGAACGGGCTCTTCCGCGAGTTCCTGCGCCTCGCAAAAGAGCTGCGGCCGAAGTGCGTGGTCATAGAAAACGTGCCGGGGCTCGCCACGCTGGCGGATGGCACAGTGCTTCGTCAGATCGGGGACGCCTTCCGGGATGCTGGCTATTCGATCGATTGTGCCGAGCTGCTTGCCGCTCAATACGGCGTGCCGCAGATGCGCTGGCGGATGTTCTTCATCGGATGGCGCACTGACCTCGGGAAGCGCGGCGGATTTCCGGAGCCCACCCACGGGCGGGCAGGCATTGGTGATCTCTATCCCAACAACACGATCTCGCCGGAGGACTCGGCTGGGTTTGTGACGATCCGCGAGGCACTTGGTGATCTGCCTCGCGTCCAGGCTGGGGAAATCGAAACCAAATATTCCAAACCACCGCAGGGTCTGTATCAGGAAGCCATGCGACGGTCCGCACCGCAGTCGCTTGCGAACCATTACGCACCGCGTTTGTCCGATCAAAATCTGGCGCGTATCAAATCGCTAGAGCCCGGCCAGGACTGGCGTGACCTGCCCCGAGAATTGCTTCCGCCGAGCATGCAGCGAGCACTCCGGAAGGATCACACGAGGCGGTATCGGCGCATGCGCTGGGACGGAATTGCTCGATCCATCATCACTCGCTTTCGCGACCCGAAATCGGGCGAGTACATTCACCCGGAGCAGGACCGCACCATTAGCATCCGAGAGGCGTCACGCATTCAGAGCTTCCCGGATTGGTTCGTGTTCGAGGGAGGCTACTCGGCTCAGTACGACCAAGTCGGGAACGCTGTCCCACCGTTGCTTGCGCGAGCCGTCGGTCTCAAGATTCGCGAGATGCTTCGGCGCCAAGGGCCAGTGCAGCAACCACCGGTGAAATCTCGTTACCAGATCCCGACCGACCTGTTCCAGCTCGCGGCGGAATAGGGATGGCGAAGAGCAAGTCCGACGCGGGGAATTTTGTCAGCGAGTGGTTCGGCCACCGGGTTTACCCGTCGGTGGTTTCGTCAGCGCAGGCGATCGCCGATCAGAACTCGGAGCGGTGCCCCTTCCTCAGCCAGGCCACCGGCGAGGACCGTGTCTGCATCAAAAATGTCAGGTCGAGGGGCGTCTGTTCTGTCAGCTGTCCCAGCAACGGTACGCGCCAAGACTGGCTTGTCTGTCCGTACCGTGCGCTCAGTCCTGAGATCGTCAATGGTGCTGTGCGGCGCCTGTTCGGCCTTGCTGATCAAGTAGACCCGTTTGTCACTCCCGCGGTCAATCTCGTGAAGGAGGACGTGCGAAGCGACATCCAGCAGCGTCTTGAAGCAGGGCAGCCCGTCTTCACTTACTTCGACGAGAAGATGGGCGGGGAGCTGTCGATCCCGGCGACTGACAAGTCCCCAGAGTTCGCTTTCGACGTCACGATCATCGAAATAACGCTCAGCGAGGGTGTTCCAGAGATCGGGCGCTTTGGCATCCTGGAGATACAGACCACCGACTTCCACGGCTCGTACCAACACGCGGTGCGAAACCTGAAGGACGGGCTCAGGCTGCACAAGACCACGTTTGCCGACACGCTGCAGAAGAACCAGGGCTGGCTGTCTGACGGGATTGAGGGGCCGAACATCGCGAACGTGTTTAAGCGCACGTTCTACCAGATGATGTTCAAGTTCCAGTTGGGGCAGCACGGACGCTGCGCCGGGTGCATTCTTGCGATCCCTAAGTCCGTCTGGGACAGTTGGGACCGGCACCTTGGAAACCCACAAGTGACAGCTGAACGCGATGGCACGTTCAGTTTGTTGAAGCCAGGTCAAACCCGGTCCGCTGAGTGTCCTGCCTGGATCTTCGTTTTTGATCCGGATGCCGCATCGGCGACCACGCCGTCGCCCATCATTGTGAATCGCACCATTGGCACGGACGCCCCGTCGTTTTCGTATTGGGCCTTGGAAGTCGCACCTGAGGCGGCAGTCTCCAACATAGACGCGGAGGCCGGGTTTCTGGCCAGCCTGTCACGGCGGATGAAGGGGGTGTGGCCAGCGCTTGCCAAGGCGGCCATCGTCGAGAAGACTACGACGAAAGGGCGCAAAAAGAAGATGCCGATCCAGGCGCTGGAGGAGGCCTCGGATCATGACCAGCCCGGTCCCGACGCGGTCAACTCAGATCCGGACACATCCAGCGGATAAGCCTCAGGTCGCCTCTAGCGTGCGCGCAGGCGCTTGAGCGCCTTGGCGAGACGCCGGAGGAGCGTGTGGTCATCGACTTGGCACTCCCATACCACGAAGACGTTCCATCCTGCCGATTGCAGGGCCTTGAGCACCGCAGCATCGCGCGCCTGGTTGCGGTTGATCTTCTCGAACCAGTAGCTGGTGTTCGATCGAACTGAGCGGCTACCTACTCGACAATGGGGACAGCGATGCCAGAAGCAACCGTGCACGAAGACGACCGCGCTTCTCCGCCGGAAGACCAGGTCCGGTTTCCCCGGAAGCTGGGCAGCGTGTAGCTGATACCGGAGTCCTTGCGCATGTAGGAAGCGACGCACCGCCAGCTCCGGCTTGGTGTTCTTCCCCTTGATTGCAGCCATATTCCGGCTGCGTTGTTCCCGGCTCACGGTGTCCATCGCCAAGTCGCTATATCACCGCAATCCGTCTTGAAAACGGTGCATGAGTAAGCGGCGAGGCGGCCAGTTGCTTGCAGCTTAGATGCGACGAGGGAACGGTTTGACCTCGGCCGCCTGCGGCTCTTCCTCTTTCTTCGAGGCGATGCCCGCAAGGTCGCCAAGGGTTAGATCAGCAAGCTTGATCTCGCCCAGAAGCCGCTTTCGCAGTTCGGGGGAGACGGTGAAGCCGTGGGTATCGATCAGGTCCACGTCAAGCTCCTTTCCATTCCACGCCTTGAACAGGTGCACGATGTCCGTCGAGGTGAGGTTGATCTCCATCCGGTAGTTGCCCGTGTAGGACATCTTCTGTCGCCAGTGGATGCCAATCGAGCTAAAGCCTTTGAAGAGCGAAATACCATCCCACTGCACCCACTCGCGAGGGTCACGCACGGGTGAAATTTCCGACAAGTCCGCGGTGGCAAGACACTTCGTGCCCATATCGCGGCTCCAACCACGCAAAGTGACGTCCATGGCACTCTCCTGAAGTTGTTTATAGAGGGAACTTTGCGTCAAATCGGGACGGAACTTTGGCGTTATGCTAAGTTTAATTGAAATATTATGGTGTTACATCGGCCTCAATAGAATTTTTATTCCACGTTGCGGCCTAACTTGTCGGCATGACTACAGATTTTCCCCGCCAGGTTGTCTATATTTAGTATCTGGATTGGGCTCGGTGTTCGGGCGAAACATCCCGGATCATCGCGACGTGATCACGGGCGAGCTGGCGCAGCGCGGGGACTGGATCGTGGCCAACATCGCGACCAGCAGCCCCTGGCCTATCGCAGAAGGTGCGGTGGCGGGGTGCTGACATTTGGATCATGCCGGTGATGAAAGAGTTCTTCCCGGCCGTCGCCATGATGGTCCCGCCTGGCAAGACCCGGACCGAATGCGAGGAGCTGGTGATGCGCTTCATCTCCATGCTCAGCTGGGTCGAGGAGCGTTGGTACGCGGTCGAGGGCGGTGGTCTCGGCGGCGGAAGTCTCCCGAGCCCCATGGGACGCGACAAGCAGCGCGGCTTCATGATCTGCGACGAGTTCGACCTGTCGTACTTCCCCGAGGTCACCGCAGAGAAGGCGATGCTCGCCTTGGCGCTGATGCGGGAGGGGCGCGGGCTCAACCACGTCGGCTACGCATTCTTGTCCTTCTACAAGGTGCTCGAAACCGCCTTCCCGCGCGACGAGAAGCGTATTGCCTAGATCGCGGGCGCGATAGCCGACCTTGACGGCTTCGGGGTCAAGGAGGCGATCGACGTTATCAAGGCGCAGGGCTTCTCGACCGCCGAGGACATCGGTACGCACCTGTTCAAATCTGGCCGATGTGCCATGGCGCATGGTGCACGGAAGCCGATCGTTGACCCTGACATCCCGGGCGATCTCCGTCGGCTCGGGTCTGAGCTTCCGATCGTGCGGGCTCTCGCGATCAGGGCAATTGAGCAGGTTTTTGGCATCGAAACTCGGGGGACGAACTTCAGGAAGCACCTTTACGAGCTGGCGGGCTTCAAGAAGATCTTGGGGCCTGAGATCGTGAAGGGCATGCAGGAAGGTAAGCCGCCTTCTGGCGATCCCGTCGTGGACGTGCCGGACATCAGCGTGCGCATTCGCCGAAAGGCGGCCTATAGCCCGCTCGAAGTCTGCGGTGCAAACACCTAGGCCATTCGGGCAGCGTCGTTCAGATGCACTTCGAGTCGCTTCAAGGGGACGTCACGTTCAGGTTTTTGCTCGACTTCGGGCAGGAGCGTATCGTTTTCGACGTGTTCAAGGATATCGGGGTGCGGGACACCGGCAGCGCTGACTCGGCGGAGCGGGTTCATGAAGTCAGGCGGTTCGAGCAGGATTATTTTGGCAACGGCCAGCTCCATATCGTCGAGGCCGACACTGGTGAGCTGATCGGACGCAAGGACGCCTTCATTCCGATGAACATGTATCTCGACGGCGCTGGAGCCAAAGCGGAGCTGGCGCACTGGAAGGCCCTGGCGGGCCAGCGCCGGCGTCGCGATGAGGAATTTGCTCGGCAGATGGAGCGCGACGCCATGGGTTATCAGGTGGAGGTAACCGTCGGCAGTTCGAGCTGAACTGCTTGTTTCCGGTACACAACACCGGTACACAGGACCTAGCCGGTAGGCTCGAATCCCCTAGAAAATAGGGCAATTTCAGTGGTGGCGACCCAGTCCTTTCCTGGGCACCAGCAAGGGGGTGCCCTCTTCTTTTCTAGTTCCATAACATTCGATGGGCGCGATCGGTGATCGCTGCCCGCTTGCGATCGGCAGATCGGAGCTGCATCGTCAGGGGATTTACTGGTAGCCCGACACCTGCCGGCTCCTTTGCATGGGGTTGTTTTCGATATTTTGGCGGAGCCGCCGCCGGGCTGCGATCAGAAAACGAAAGCGCCCCTGGATCGGATCCAGGGGCGCCTTGGGTTGAGCGTGTTGCGTGCGTCTGCGGCGTTACTCGGCGACGGTCTGCACGACGTTGCCGATCGGCCGGCCGGTTGCGATCGGCTTCTCGGTCTTTGCCATCATCGCGTCGTATTCCGGCAGCGTCTCGATCTGGGTCTTGGCCTTCATCCAGACCACCTTGTAGCCGCCCGCCTTCAGCTTGCGCAGCAGGGTCGGCAGCGCCTGCGCGGTGTGCTTCTGCAGATCGTGCATCAGGATGATGCCCTTGTGCTCCTTGTCGAGCTTGGTCATCACGTTGTTGATCACCTCGTCCGAACTCTTCGACTTGAAGTCGTTGGAGTCGACGTCGACCGAGAACATCGCAATGTTGCGGCTGCCGAGATAGGCTGTGGTCGCCGGGGTGTGCGCTAGCGCCGGGAAGCGGAAGAACGGGGCGGGGTTGGCACCCAGCGCCAGCTTCACCGCGCTAAAACCCTTCTCGATCTCGTCCTTGGCCTGCTGCTCGGTGATCTTCTTGCTCGCCAGATGCGCATGCGACCAGGTGTGGGCGCCGATGGTGTGGCCGGCGGCGGCGACCTGGCGCAGGATGTCCGGGTGATAGGTGGTGTGCAGGCCGATCGGGAAGAACACCGCCTTGGTGCACTCGTCCGCCAGCGCCTTGAGCACGGCGGGCGTGGTCGGCCACGGACCGTCGTCGAAGGTCAGTACCACCTCATGGTCGGTCAGGAAGTCATACTGCTTGTACTGCAGGAAGCCGAAGCCCGGGCCGCCCGTGGTGTCGACCACGACGGTACGGCTGACGCCGAGCCCGTCGGGATTGGCGCATTTCGGCGCGGCTGCGACCGGAGCCGGCATCGGGGCTGGTGCGGGCGCCGCGGCAGGAGCCGCCGCCTGGGTGGCATCGGCGCGCTTCGACAGCGCGGCCGTCGTCTCGACATCGTCCCTGGCAGCCTGCTTTGCCGCCGCCGCGGGAAGCGGCTCGGCCTTCGCTGCTGCCGTTGTCTGCGGAGCAGCCGCGTCGGCACGCGGCGAGGAGGTCCAGAACCACACGCCGGCGATCACGATCGCCGCTACAACACTGGCCAGCATCAGGCCCAACGCACTACGCATCGCTACACACTCTCTCGAAACCCAAGGATACGCCACCGCCGTAACGAGCGATTAATGCCAACAAGGTCTTAACGCGATCCCAACAGGGCGCCGGAAGCGGAAGAAAAAGTGCGGTTTGCGCGTACGTGATGACCATCACGGTCGGTCCGTGCGCTCCCGTGCAGGATCAGACCCGTCAAACGACGGGCCCGCCATTTGCGGTGCCGATGGGAGCCGATCATGACCACCGTCTTTACGAGTGAGGTTCTTGGGTGTGGCGTTCGCAGTACCGGCCTCGCGTTGGCTTTTGCGGCCGGCGTTTCCGTGCTGTCGTCGACTGCGAGCTTTGCGTTCAGCGCCGAGGCGCAGCAGATGTGCTCGGGCGATGCGTTTCGCCTGTGCAGCGCGGAGATCCCGAACATCCCCAGGATCACCGCCTGCATGGTCAGGAATCGTTCCCAGCTGAGCAGCGGCTGCCGCGTGGTAATGGACCGCGATCTCGCCGCGCAGCGCAGGGCCGCCGCCGAGTGATTTGCAGCGCATCGAATCGGGCGGAACCGGCCCGTTCGCGCCGCCGTTTCGAGCTTCTTCGCCGCGCTGAAAGCGCTATAACCGGCGTCGCATTCCTTAGAGGCTTTGAGAGATGACCCGATTCGTGTTCGCCGTCGTTCCGCTGGTTCTGGTGACGTCGGCCGCCTCGGCACAGCAGCAGGGCCGCGATGCCTGCTCGCGCGACGCCTCGCGGTTCTGCCGCGCCCATCTCAGCGAGGGCGATCAGGTCGTGCTGGCCTGCCTGAAGGAGCATCGCAGCCGCCTCAGCAAGGCCTGCCAGCAGACGCTCACCGACAACGGGCAGTAACGCGCGCTTCGTCACGTGCTGCTGCCCGCCGCGGTCGCCACGACCGGGATCACTTCCTTGGCGGCGCGGTCCGGGGTCTCGTCCTTCCAGCGCACCGAGCCGAAGGGACGCTCCAGCATCCGGCGCACGCGAATCGGCTCGGCGCCGATGTGGAAGCCGGCCGCTTTCTGATGCAGCTCGCGCTCGATCTGGGTGGCGCGGTTGCGCTGGCGCAGGAAATCGAGCCAGGTCGGACAGTGATAGCGCTCGGTCCACAATTCGGGATCGGCGATGTCGCGCGCGATCGACCAGCCATAGGCGCCGTTGCGCTGGCGGCTGAGCTGCACGTCCTGCATAACATTGTGGAAGGCGCGGGCATTGTCCTGCGCCACCCGGTATTCGATCTCGACCACCAGCGGCCCGCTGCGCCCGGTCAGTTGCAGCCGCACCTCGGGATCGGCCAGCATATCGGTCGCGTCCTCGTTGCGCGCGCCGACCGGCGGCATCCGGAGCCAGATGCCGAGCAGCGGCGATGCCAGCATCAGCCCGGCGGAGATCAACAGCGCCATCTCGACGCCGCCGAGGTCGGTGATGCGGCCCCAGCACCAGCTTCCGATCGCGATGCCGCCGGCGATCGAGGCCTGGAAGGCGGCCAGCGAGCGGCCGGCGACCCAGCGCGGCGCCGACAGCTGCACGCCGATATTGAACAGTGCGACCGCAAGCATCCACACCGCGCCGGCCACCACCAGCGCGGCAGCGGTGAGCACCGGCTGCTTGCTGACCGCAACCGCGGCGATTGCCGCGCCCATCGTCAACGCGCAGACGCGGATCGCGGCTTCGCCGCTGAGCCGGCTGCGGATCTCGCTGATGTTGAGCGCGCCGATCACCGCGCCCATGCCGAAGGCGCCGAGCATGATGCCGTAGGTCTGCGCGCCGCCATGCAGGAGGTCGCGCGCCACCAGCGGCATCAGCGCCGAGACCGAGCCGCCGATGATGCCGGTCACCATGGTGCGGGTCAGCACGATCTTGATCGACGGCGAATTGGTGATGTAGCGCACGCCGGAGACGATGGCGCGGTTCAATCGTTCACGTGGCAAACGCGACGGCTCGCTGACGCGATTCCACAGGAACAGCACGACGAGCAGCGGCAGATACAGCACGGCGTTGGCGGCAAAGGCCGCCACGGCGCCGGCGGAGGCGACCACGATGCCGCCGATCGCGGGTCCAAAGCTGCGCGCGATGTTGTAGCTGATGCCGTTCAGCGCGACCGCGGCGGGCAGCGTCTCCGACGGCACCTGCTCGCTGACCGAGGATTGCCAGGCTGGACCGAACAGCGCCATGCCGCTGCCGACCACGAAGCACAGCGCCAGCAGGATGTTCGGCGTCACCAGATTGAGCCAGGCCAGCACCGTCAGCGTGGTGGCGCCGGAGAGCGCGATCGCCAGCGACACCAGCGCGACGATGCGGCGGTCATGCATGTCGGCGATGGCGCCGGCCGGCATCGAGATCAGCATGACAGGCAGCATCAGCGCGGTCTGCACCAGCGCCACCTTGTCCGCCTCCGCGGTCATCTGCGTCATCGCCCAGGCGGCGCCGACGCCCTGGATCAGGATGCCGAGATTGGAGAGCAGGCTGGCGAGCCAGATTCGCCTGAAGATTGAATGCCGTAGTGGCGCAGTGATACTGTCGGATCGATCGCGCGGTTCGGTCATATCCGGTTCCGGTTGGCCTGCTATGGCTTGTTGAAATGGCTTGTCGAATGATTCCGGCTGCATCACTGATGCCCGCGAAATGCGTGTCCTGTCCAGCGATTACGCCATCCTGGGCGGCGGTAGGACACAGCTAACGCACTGAAAGACCTGAGGAAGGTTTGGGGAAGGGCACCGATGGCGCTGTCGCGGCGGAGATTGTTGCAGGGGGCCGGCGCGCTGTCGCTGCTGGCGGGCCGGCTCGGCGTCCCGGCGTTGGCGCAATCGGCGGCGGCCAGCGACATCCCGCCGATCCTGTTCGTACACGGCAATGGCGATCACGCCGCGCTCTGGCTGACGACGCTGTGGCGGATGGAATCCAACGGCGTGCCGCGCGAGCGCATGGCCGCGATCAATTTCACCGATCCCCTGGCGCGCACGGACGACAAGGTCGAGCAGGCGGGCCGCTCCTCGACCGAGGACCAGCGCCGCGAGCTCGCCGAGGCGATCAAGGAACTGAAGCAGAAGACGGGTGCCGCGCGCATCGCGCTGGTCGGAAATTCGCGCGGCGGCAATGCGATCCGCAACGCCATCAAGAACGGGAGCGGCGACGACGTCAGCCACGCGGTACTGTGCGGCACACCCAATCACGGTGTGTATGCCTGGGACGACGGGCTCGGCAACGAGTTCAACGGGCGCGGTCCGTTCCTGCGCGGGCTGAACGACGGCGACAGCGAGGTGACATCCGGCACCGCCTTCCTGACCTTGCGCAGCGAGGGCCTCGACAAATACGCGCAGGCCGACGGTCGCTTCATCGGCAAGCCGGGCACGCCGACCAATGTGACCGCGGAAGGTCCGGCGCTCAAAGGCGCGACCAATCTCGTGCTCGGCGCAGTGGACCATCGCGAGACCGCGTATCATCCGCGCGCCTTTCGCGAGATCTACAAATTCATCACAGGGCACGAGCCGTCGCGGATCGAGATCGTGCCGGAGACGACGGTGCGGCTGAGCGGCCTCGTCACCGGCACGCCGGGCGGCGTGCCGACCAACCGGCCGGTGCCGGGCGCCACGGTCGACATCTATCGCGTGTCGGCGGAAACCGGCGAGCGCCTCGGTGGTCCGCTGCACAGCTCGCAGACCGGTGCCGACGGCCGCTGGGGGCCGGCGCAGGTCGATCCATCCTGGCCGCTCGAATTCGTGTTGACCTCGCCGGATGCGGTGACGACGCATATCTATCGCGCGCCGTTTCCGCGCTCCTCCGAGGTCGTGCATCTGCGCGCGGCGCGGCCGCTGTTGCCGGCCGATGCCGGTGCCGGCGCCATCGTGCTGATGTCGCGGCCGCGCGGCTATTTCGGGCTACCGCGCGATATCGTGCTGTTCGATGGCAAGGAACCGGCCGATGTCAAATCCGGCGTGCCGACGGATGCGGTGACGACGTTGCGGCTCGCCGCAGCCGATATCGGCCGCCCGGTGGTCGCGATCTTCAACGGGGAACGCATCGTGATGCGGGCCTGGCCGGCGTCGGAGAATCGGATTGCAGTCGCCGAGCTGACTTATTAGGTCTGGTGCAGGGTCCGCGCGCCTTCATGGCGCCGGGATCGCATGGCCGGATCGGCCGTTGCGTGAGGCAGGAAGCGAGGACCATGAGCATAGCCGAAGTCTACGACATCACGGTCACGCGGCGTCCCCTGGTCCCGCCGGCGCCGCCGCGCGCGCCCGAGGACATGACCGCGTTCCAGCGGATGCGGGTGATGCGCAACTCGCCGATCGAGACCTGGGGCCGGCGCGCCTATGAGGACGACATCGTCCAGGGCCGCTTCTTCAACCACTCGAGCTTCATCCTCAATACGCCGGATGCGATCCGCCATGTGCTGGTCGACAATTACGAGAACTACACCCGTACGCCCGCCGGCCTTCGCGTGCTGCGTCCGATGCTGGGCGAGGGATTGCTGATCGCCGAGGGCCGCGCCTGGAAACATCAGCGCCGCACGCTGGCGCCGGCGTTCACGCCGCGCGCGGTGACGACGCTGGTGCCGTACATGATCGCTGCGGTCGACGAGACCATCGCCAAGCTGAAGGCCGCGAGCGGCGGTCCGGTCGATCTGCGCGAGGTCATGCAGCGCATGACGTTGGAGATCGCCGGCCGCACCATGTTCTCGTTCGGCATGGATCGCCACGGCGCCGCACTGCGCGACTTCGTGATGGAGTATGGCGACACGCTGGCGCGGCCGCACATGCTGGATTTGGTGCTGCCGTTGAGCTGGCCGACCCCCCAGGATTTCCGGCGTGCCCGCTTCCGCAAGCGCTGGACCGCGTTCATCGGCATGCTGATGGCCGAGCGCCGCGCCGCCGGCAAGGACGACAACGCGCCGGCCCGCGACCTGTTCGACCTGATGGGTGCCGCGCGCGATCCCGAGACCGGCCAGGCCTTCTCCGACGCCCAGCTCGGTGACCAGGTCGCGACCATGATCCTGGCCGGCCATGAGACGACCGCGACCGCGCTGTTCTGGGCGCTCTACCTGCTGGCGCTCGATCCCGAGACCCAGGAACAGTTGGCGGCAGAAGTCAGGAGCGTGACGGCGTCAGGCGCGCTCGACATCGAGCGGTTGAAATTCACCCGCGCGGTGGTCGACGAAACCATGCGGCTTTATCCGCCGGCGTTCCTGATCGCGCGTGCGGCAGCCGGCCCCGACACCATTGCGGGCCGTCCGGTCAGGAAGCATGACGTAATCCTGATCGCGCCATGGCTGCTGCACCGGCATGAAAAGCTGTGGCGCGATCCTAACGCGTTCGTGCCGCAGCGTTTCATGACGGAGGCGCCGCCCGATCGCTTCGCCTATCTGCCGTTCGGTGTCGGTGCGCGGGTCTGCATCGGCGCGCATTTCGCGCTGGTCGAGGCGACGCTCGCGCTTGCGAAGATCATCGGCGCGTTCCGCGTCGCGCTGGCGGACAACGAGCCGGTGCTTCCGATCGGCGTGGTGACGACACAGCCGAACCGCTCCCCGGTGTTCACGATCAAGCCGCGCTGACCTTGCGCGGCTGTGTCTCAATGCTCATTTAGGGGCTGACCATGAGCGATACGCAAGCCCACTTCGCAGTCCTCAGGCAGACGGCCGATCCGGCCGTCGTCGACGCCATGCAGCAGCTGATCGCCGATGGCCACGATCGCGAGCTCAATCGCATCAACGTTCTGGATTTCTCGCGCCGTACCGGGCTCGACCAGGAGAAGGTGATCTCCGGCTTCCTGCATGCCTCCCGGCTCGGCCTGTTCGACATGAGCTGGAACGTGCTGTGTCCGGGCTGCGGCGGCGTCCTCGACGCCCACACCACGCTGAAGTCGCTGCGCCATGACGACTACAATTGCGCGCTGTGCGCGGCCGGCTACGAGGCTTCCGTCGACGAGCTGGTCGAGGTGGCCTTCACCGTCAGCCCGCGGGTCCGTCACATCGCCGCGCACGATCCCAACACGCTGCCGATCTGGGAATATTTCCGGCAGATATTCTGGAGTTCAGGGATCGAGTTCGACGAGAGCTCGGTGTCGACCCTGATCAACGAGGTCACGCTGGAGGGGCTCGAACTGCCGCCCGGCGAGAAGGCGATCCTGTCGCTCAATCTGCCCAATCAATTCGTCATCGTGTTCGAGCCGGTGACGCATTCGGCGCACTTTTTTGCCGTCGAGGGCGAGCCGACCACCGAGCGTCAGCAGTTCTCGATCGCGTTCAACAAGTCGCATGCGCCGACCGGCACCTCGACGATGCGGCCGGGGCCGCTGCGCCTCGCGCTGGAGAATCACGCCGACGTCCGCGTGCTGCCGTCGGTGTGGATCGCGGGCGATCCGCTGCACAAATTGCTCGGCAAGCGCAAGCCGATCCTCACCGCGAAGCGGATGCTGTCGAACCAGACTTTCCGCGACGTGTTCAAGGCCGACAACCTCACCGTCGACCAGCGGCTGAAGATCACCGCGCTGACCTTCCTGTTCACCGATCTGAAGGGCTCGACCGCGCTCTATGAGCGGGTTGGCGATCTCGCCGCGTTCGATCTGGTGCGCGCGCATTTCCACGCTTTGCTTGAGATCATCGCCTCCGAGCACGGCGCCGTCGTGAAGACGATCGGCGATGCCGTGATGGCGACCTTCATCCGGCCCGAGCATGCATTGTCGGCGGGCCTGCGCATGCGGGCCGCGATGAAGCAGCTCAACACCGAGCGCGGCAAGGAAGACCTGGTCGTCAAGATCGGCATCCATGAGGGGCCGTGCCTCGCGGTGACGCTCAACGATCGGCAGGATTACTTCGGACAGACCGTGAATATCGCAGCCAGGGTGCAGAGCCTGTCGACGTCGCAGGAAATCCATTTGACCCAGCCGGTCATGGAATCCGCAGAGGTCGCCGGCATCCTCGATCGCGCCGCGATCAAGCCGATCCAGAAGGAAGCGGCGCTGCGCGGCATTGCCGACAAGCTCGTGGTGTACGAGATACCGTAGTCATATTGCCGACACGTAATGCTTGCTGAAACGTAATGCCGCAGCGGGAACCCGCGCGGATTGCGTCGGCTCTGTTTCCACGCCATATAGATTTCAACGGCGCATGATCCGGAAGTGTCCCGGACCGATGCTCAAATCAAGCTTCCAGGCTTCATCCCACAGAGAGAGCGATGCTCGACGGACTCCGCCAATTCATTGCCGATATCGTCTCCCCCGATGCACAGGCCGACCGCAGCTTCGACGACAGCGATTATCGTCTGGCGGCGACTGCGCTCCTGGTGCATGTCGTGTCGCTCGATGGCGAGCCGACGCCGGCCGAAAAGCTCAAGCTGCACAGCCTGATCGAGAGCCGTTTCGGCCTCGATCCCGGCACCGCCGACAGGTTGATTGCCTCCGCGATGCGCGTCGAGGGCGAGGCGGTGGATCTCTATCACTTTACCAGCGTGATCATGCGCTCGGTGAATGAGGAGGGACGGCTGCGCATCGTCGAGATGATGTGGGAGCTGGTCTATGCCGACGGCCAGGTCAGCGAGTTCGAGGACAATGTGGTCTGGCGCGCTGCCGATCTGCTCGGCATTTCCTCACGCGACCGCATCGATCTCAAGCACCGGGTCGCCGAGAAGCAGGCGGAGCTGCCAAAGGGCCCCTGGGGCACGGCTGACACGGCTGCCTGACAGGCGGACGCCCCCTACCGGCATGGCGGATAACGAAATTTTAATGTCAGCCGCGATTGTGAGCGATCCGACTGAAAATTGGTCGTTTCGTCGCGAAACCAGCGTTCTGCCGCTATCCACAAGCCCATACGCGGCTTGCGTCACACCGCATGCCTATGCTCTCGTCGCCCCGTTGGGGACTTCACTAGAATTTGCAGTAAGAGTCTGAAACGTGACTGAGCGTGTGACGCTGATAACCGGGGCATCGGCGGGCATAGGCACCGAACTGGCGCGCGTGTTTGCATCGAATGGTCACCGCGTGGCGCTGGTGGCGCGGCGCGCCGATCGCCTGACAACGCTCGCCGACGAGCTCGGCGCCAAGGGTGGCGCGGCGCCGATCGTGATCCCCTGCGATCTGCAGCAGGCCGATGCGGGCGACCGGATCGCGCAGGCCCTGACCGAAGCCGGGGTCGAGGTCGAATATCTCGTCAATAATGCCGGTTTCGGCCTGTTCGGCCTCGCTGTGGAGCGCGACCGCGTCGAACAGCTCGACATCATCAATCTCAATATCCGCGCGCTGACCGACCTGACGTTGCGCTTTGCCGACCAGCTGATCCGCAACCGCGGCGGCATCCTCAATCTCGGCTCGATCGCCGGATTCCTGCCGGGCCCCGGCATGGCCGTGTACTATGCCAGCAAGGCCTATGTGCTGTCGTTTTCCGAGGCGCTGCGGTGTGAGCTGGCGCCGAAGGGCGTGCGCGTCACCGTGGTTTGCCCGGGTCCCGTGCCGTCCGAATTCCAGGACCGCGCCGGCTTTGCCCCCGGCTTCGATTCCGCCATCCTCAACGTCGCGCCGGCCGAGGTCGCCCGGCAGGCCTACCGCGGCCTGATGGCCAACAAGCGCGCCGTGCTGCCCGGCGCCTTCATCAAGCTGGTGCCGTTTCTGCTCCGGCTGTTTCCGCGCTCCTTCATCCTGACCGCGGTCGGCGGTTTTCAGCTGCGCAAGCGCTAGCTTCCCCCGGATCGCCGTTAAGCCTGTATCTGGCCCGCGAATTGCTTCGCACGGGTGTGCGCAAACTCACACGATGTTAACGACCACTTAGCTATGATCGTGCCTTACGTGCCGAAACTTTAAGCAGAGGCCAAACCTTCAAGCAGAGGCAATGTCGTTCCGGTCTGACCAGAGCCGTGTCGTGGTGCCCTTCGTGAGCCGAAGGCCGGCCGCGGTCACGCCCGAGGATCGAATCCGGGATCAGGCTTCGCTGCGGCCGGTGCTGGTCGTGCTGCACCAGGAGACGTCGACACCCGGCCGGATCGGCAATGCCCTGCGCGCGCTCGGCTACCCCCTCGACATCCGCCGTCCGCGTTTCGGCGACGCGCTGCCCGATACGCTCGACGCGCATGCCGGCGCGGTGATCTTCGGCGGCCCGATGAGCGCCAACGATCCCGACGATTATGTGCGGCGCGAGATTGACTGGATTTCAGTCCCGCTGCGCGAGCAGCGCCCGTTCCTCGGCATCTGCCTCGGCGCGCAGATGCTGGCGCGGCAACTCGGCGCCAAGGTCGCGCCGCATCCGCAAGGTCGCGTCGAGGTCGGCTATTACCCGATCAGGCCGACGGCGGCGGGCCGCGCTTTGTGCCCGGACTGGCCGGCGCGGGTCTATCACTGGCATGGCGAGGGCTTTCAATTGCCCGCCGGCGCGGACCTGCTCGCGGCGGGCGATGATTTTCCGGTGCAGGCGTTCCGGATCGGCAACGCCTTCGGCCTGCAATTCCATCCCGACGTGACCTACGCGATGATGCATCGCTGGACTACGCGCGGCTGCGCGCGAATGGATTCGCCGGGCGCGCAGCCGGGCCATCTGCACTTCGCCGAGCGCGCCGTGCACGATGCCGCCGAGCGCGCGTGGCTGAAGCATTTCGTCGACGGCTGGATCGCGCGCGTGCCGCGGCCGGTGATGCTGCAGGCCGCCGAATAGCCGCCGCGCGGAATTTCGCGCCGCAGACGACACGGCTTTTCATTTTCGCTTCCGTGCTAATCTCGTACAGGCTGCGCGCGCCGTCGCGTAGTCGCGCGAACACAAGACAACAAAACAAACACAGCACAGGGAGATCGCCGTGAGCTACCAACACATCCTCTATGAGGTCAGCGAGCGGATCGCGACCATCACGCTCAACCGCCCCGACCGCATGAATGCGTGGACCGCGATCATGGAGCGCGACGTGCGCCACGCGATGGAGACTGCAGCGAACGACGACAATGTTCGCGTCATCGTGCTGACCGGCGCGGGCCGCGGTTTCTGCGCCGGCGCCGACATGGAAGCGCTGCAGGGGATCGATCCTAACGAGGTCCGGCGCGGCGAGAGCATTCCGTTCGACATGAACCGGCGCGCCGACTGGCAGACCCGCTACGCCTATTACCCTGCGATCAAGAAGCCGGTGATCGCGATGCTCAACGGCGCCACCGCCGGCATCGGCCTGGTCCACGCGCTGTATTGCGATCTGCGCTTCGCGGCCGACAGCGCGGTGTTCACCACAGCCTTCGCACGGCGCGGCCTGATCGCCGAGCACGGCATCAGCTGGATGCTGCCGCGCATCATAGGTCACGCCAATGCGCTCGATCTTTTGATGTCGGCACGGCGCGTGTCGGCTGCGGAGGCGCTGCGCATCGGCCTCGTCAACCGGCTCGCTTCGCCGGAGAAGCTGCGCGAGGAAACTTATGCCTATGCCCGCGATCTCGCCGATTTCGTCTCGCCGAGCGCGATCGCCGTGATCAAGCGCCAAGTCTACGACGTGCCGTTCCAGACGCTGGCAGAGGCCACCATCGATGCCAACCGCGAGATGCAGATCGCGCTGAAGAGCAATGATTTCAAGGAAGGCGTGGCGAGTTTTGTTGAGAAGCGGCCGCCGAGGTTTACGGGTACGTGAGGGGGAGGGAGCCTGGTGGTGAACCGGTCCGTCTCCGCCCTTTGGGCTTCGCCGGACACCACGCTTCGCCCTTCGGGCTTCGCGCGGCTGCGCCACGCGTCGCCCGAAGGGCGAAGCGTGGTGGAGCCAGGCGGGATCGAACCGCCGACCTCGTCATTGCGAACGACGCGCTCTCCCAGCTGAGCTATGGCCCCATTGCGGCCGGGTGTTGCTGAGTATCCCGGCCGTCAGTCGGGCGCCATTTACAGTCCCGCCCAAGGCCAAGTCAAGAACGCTGAAACGACGGTTTTCAGCCTTTCCCGCCGGGAACTTCCCTTGTTTGCGGGGGGATGAACCGATATTTAGAGCATGATCCGGACCCGGCGGGCCGCGCCAGCAACAAGTGCGTCGCGGTTTTCCGAAAAGATCCTGCTCAACAAGAAGCGCGCTGTTGGCCCAGTCCGGTCTCGTTGCGCTTCATTTGGTCGTCCCACCCGCGAGCCCCCATCATATGCGCGCTGTTCTCGACATCGTCATCATCGTCCTCGACCTCTATGTCTGGCTCTTGATCGCCTCCGCCATCCTGTCCTGGCTGGTGGCTTTCAACGTCGTCAACACGCGCAACCAGTTCGTCTCCGCGGTGGCCGAGTTCCTGTACCGGATCACCGAGCCGGTGCTGCGGCCGATTCGCAACGTGATGCCGAATCTGGGCGGGCTCGATATCTCGCCGATCATCGTGATCCTGATCATCATGTTCATCCAGCGGGTGATCGCCTATTACATCTATCCCAACGTGATCTGATCCTGCGCGAGGGCCGATGGATCCCTGGCGTTACTCCAGCGAGGGCATCAGCATCGCGTTGCGCGTGACCCCGCGCGGCGGCCGCGACGACATCGACGGGATCGAGACGCTGGCCAACGGCCGTTCGGTGGTGAAAGTGCGGGGCCGCGCCATCGCCGAGGGCGGCGAGGCCAACCGCGCGGTGACCGAACTGCTGGCCAAGGCGCTCGGCGTACCCAAGGCCAGGGTGAAGCTGTTGTCCGGCGCCACGTCGCGGCTGAAGCAGGTGGCGGTCGACGGCGACCCGAAGGGGCTCGGCGAAACATTGCGGAAGTTGACGGCGGCCAAGCCGAACCAGGAAACGAAGGACTGACATGACTGCCCGCATCATCGACGGAAAAGCCATCGCCGCCGAGCTCAGAGCCCGCGTCGCCGACGAGGTCGCCCGCGTCAAGCGCGACCATGCGCTCACGCCGGGGCTCGCGGTCGTGCTGGTCGGCCATGATCCGGCCAGCGAGGTCTATGTTCGCAGCAAGCACACCCAGACCCAGGCCGCCGGCATGGCCTCGTTTGAGCACAAGCTGCCGGAGGACGTGTCGCAGGCCGATCTGCTGGCGCTGATCGCACAGCTCAACCGCGATCCGAAGGTGCATGGCATCCTGGTGCAGCTGCCGCTGCCGAAAACGCTGCACACCGAAACCATCATCAACGCGATCGACCCGGCCAAGGACGTCGACGGCCTGCATCCGAACAATGCCGGCCGGCTCGCCGGCGGCCTCGCCGCGCTGTCGCCCTGCACGCCGCTCGGCTGCATCATCCTGACCAAGAGCGTGCATGCCTCGCTCGAGGGCATGAATGCGATCGTGATCGGCCGCTCCAATCTGGTCGGCCGTCCGCTGGTGCAATTGCTGCTGAACGAGAATGCGACGGTGACGATCGCGCATTCGCGCTCGCGCGATCTGCCGAAGCTCTGCGCCCAGGCCGATCTGGTCTATGCCGCGGTCGGCCGTCCGGAGATGGTGCGTGGCGACTGGCTGAAGCCGGGCGCGACCGTGATCGATGTCGGTATCAACCGCATTCCGGTCGACGGCGGCAAGCCGAAGCTGGTCGGCGACGTCGCGTTCCAGGAAGCGCTTGGCGTCGCAGGCGCGATCACGCCGGTGCCCGGCGGCGTCGGGCAGATGACGGTCGCGTGCCTGTTGGTCAACACGCTGCGCGCCGCCTGTGCGATTGCCGGCCTGCCGGCGCCGGCGGTGTGAGTTAGCGGGGAAATCTCTCGGCCGTCATTGCGAGCGAAGCGAAGCAATCCATCGCCCAACGTTCGCGGAACCATGGATTGCTTCGTTGCTACGCTCCTCGCAACGACGGGGGAGTCAGACGGACCTCGGTCCTTCTACTTCTTCTTCGCGCGCTCGATGCCTTCGAGGATCAGCTTGCGGGCTTCCTCGGCGTCGCCCCAGCGCAGCACCTTCACCCACTTGCCCTTCTCGAGATCCTTGTAGTGCTCGAAGAAGTGCTGGATCTGCTGCAGCGTGATGTCGGGCAGGTCGCTGTAGTTGTGCACCTTGTCGTAGCGCTGGGTCAGCTTCGACGACGGCACCGCGATGATCTTCTCGTCACCGCCGGCCTCGTCCTCCATCAAGAGCACGCCGACCACGCGGACGCTCATCACGGCGCCCGGCACGATCGCGCGGGTGTTGACGATCAGCACGTCGCAGGGATCGCCGTCGCCCGACAGCGTATGCGGGATGAAGCCGTAATTTCCGGGATAGCGCATCGGCGTGTAGAGGAAGCGGTCCACCACCAGCGTGCCGGCCTCCTTGTCCATCTCGTACTTGATGGGCTCGCCGCCGACGGCAACCTCGATGATGACGTTGACGTCGTGGGGCGGGTTTTTTCCGATCGATATGGCGTCGATACGCATGGATTGCTCCGCGTGGCCTTTTGGAAGTTGAGAACGATGTGATTTTTTGGTTGGCGCCGCCAGGCCGCAAAACAGCACCAGGCCCGGCCTTGGGGCCGGGCTGGCCGTCGCGCGCAAACGCTCAGGCTGTTTAGCCTTGCTGCAGCTGCGAGAGAAGCGGGATTTTCAGTTGGCCCAGGCGAAAGCGACCTTGTCGAGCGACTTCGGCCCGAACCGCTCCGAGGAGCGCGCCACCATGCGGCCGCCCAGCGCGCGGTAGAACTCGGTCGCCGGCTCGTTGTCGGAGAGCGCCCAGATCACCATGGTCTTCAGGCCGCTCTGCAGCAGGTCGCGGCGAGCTGCGGCGAACAGGCGCCGGCCGAAGCCGAGGCCCTGGAATTCCGGCCGCAGATAGAGCTCGTAGATCTCGCCTTCGAAGTGCAGGCTGCGGGCACGGTTGCGGCCGTAATTGGCGTAGCCCGCGATCCGGTCGCCGAACACCAGCACGCTGACGCGGCTGCCCTTGCGGATGGCGCTGTCCCACCACTGCGGGCCACGTCGATTGATCAGCTTTTCGAGTTCGGCGCCGGGGATGATTCCCTGATACGCCGAGCGCCAGGCTTCGTCATGGGTAGACGCCACCGAGGCTGCGTCTGCAGCTTTGGCCGGCCGGACCTCGATTAGCGTTGTGCTCATGGACGTAATCAAAGCAAGTCGGAGGGCCGCCTTCAAGGTCCATCGTTAATTATCAGTTAACCTGTGGATTTTTTGCATCAGTGTCATGAAAACTTGTACCGAAAAAGGACACTCGCCCGGCTTGCGCGACCAATCGCCGATCCTAGCCTGTGCAAAGCGTCGATCGCGAGTTCTCTATGGCAATGTCGCAATTCGGGAAAACGCCGTTCGGAGCTGATTCGGTGTCGGAATTTGCGAATGAATCCAATTGCGACGGGGGTGCGTCGAGCGCGCCGCCGCAGTGGAATTTCGCGCGCGTCCGACCTATGGCAGCGGCGGTATTTGCGCGCACCGCGACCGGCCCGATCACGAGCGGACTGCAATGACGCTCTACTTCCTGATCAAATATCTGCATGTGCTCGGCGCCATCGTGATCCTCGGCACCGGGACCGGGATCGCCTTCTTCATGCTGGCGGCGCATCGCACGCACGATGCGGCTTTCATCGCGCGCACGGCGGCGACCGTCGTGATCGCGGACATGATCTTCACGCTGAGCGCCGTGCTGCTGCAGCCGGTGAGTGGCGGACTATTGATGATGCTGTCGGCGACAAGCCTGACCGAGCGCTGGCTGCTGGTTTCGCTGGCGCTCTACGCCCTGGCCGGCGTGTTCTGGGTTCCCGTCATCTTCATGCAGATCGAGATGCGCGACCTCGCGCAGGCGGCCGCCGAAAAAAGTCTGCCGCTGCCGCCGCGCTACTTTGTGCTGTTTCGCCGCTGGTTCCTGTTCGGGATTCCCGGCTTCGGATCGGTGATGATCATCCTGTGGCTGATGATCGCGAAGCCGTTTTGAAGCATGATCCTATTCCCATGAGTGACGATGTATCACACAACATCCTCGTGCTCGGCGCATCCGGCCTGATCGGACGCCACCTCACCGACGATCTGCGGGCGCGCGGCTTTCACGTGATCGGAATCGCGCGGCATTTCACGCCTGCGCAAAAGATGAGCGCGGCCGACCTCGAACTTCCCGTGATGTCGATGGATGCCGCCGCGCTGGCGCAGCTTGTCCGCACGCACGAGGTGGATGTCGTGGTGAACTGCCTCGGCGTGCTGCAGGATGGTCCGGGCAGCGACACAAGCGCGGTGCATCGCGACTTCGTGGCGCGGCTCCTGCAGGCTGTTAGGGACAGCCACCGTGCCATCCGTCTCGTTCACATTTCGATTCCCGGCACCGCCGAAGAGGATCGCACGGCCTTCAGCACCACCAAGCGCGAGGCCGAACGGCTGATCGCTGCATCCGGCGTTGCCTACGCGATCCTGCGCCCGGGTTTTGTCATCGCGCCGTCGGCCTATGGCGGCAGCGCCATGCTGCGCGCGCTTGCGGCGCTGCCGGTCGATCTGCCGGCTGAAGAGGCGGCGACGCCGTTTCAGCCGGTCGCGGTCGAGGATATCGCCGCCACCATCGCCTGGCTTGCGGCGCGCGATGTCACTGATGAAGCGGTGCGATCGGTGACATGGGATCTGATGCAGCCACAGCCGATCTCGCTCGGCGGCGTCATCGCCCGGTTCCGTTGGTCGTTCGGCACGGCGAAACATTTTCGACTTCCGACGCCGCCGTTCCTGATCGATCTCGGCGCCCGTCTCGGCGATCTCACGAGCCGCTTGGGGTGGATGCCGCCGCTGCGTTCCAATGCGATTGCCGAACTGCGCCGCGGCGTCACCGGCGATCCCGCGGCCTGGATCGACGCGACCGGCATCGTGCCGAAGACGATCGCGCAAGCCGTCGGCGGCCGCCCGGCGACCATTCAGGACAAATGGTTCGCGCGGCTGTTCCTGATCAAGGCGCTGATCTTCGCAAGCCTCGTGCTGTTCTGGGTTGCGTCCGGCTTCATCGCGCTGGTCATCTCCTATGACGCCGCCGCCGGCATGCTGAGCGCGCACCATTTCCCGCCTGCCCTGGTCGGGCCGGTGACGGTGCTGACCAGCCTGATGGACATGAGCATCGGTGTGCTGATCGCCTTCCGCCGCACCGCGGCGTTCGGTCTGGTTGCGGGCATCATTGCCTCGCTCGGCTACATGGCGGGATCTGCGATCCTGACGCCAGATCTCTGGATCGAGCCGCTCGGCGCGCTGGTGAAGACGGGGCCTGCGATAGTGTTGATGCTGGTCGCGCTGCTGATATTGGACAACCGATGAGCAAGTGGCCTGACGACGACGTGATCCTCTATGACGGCGTCTGCATCTTCTGCTCGCGCTGGGTCCGCTTCGTCGTCGCGCGCGACACGACGCGCCGCTTCCGCTTCACGCCGATCCAGTCCGGTTACGGCACCCGGCTGGCAAGGACCTTCGGCATCGACCCCGATGACCCCGACACCAACGGCGTGGTCCACGGCGGCATCGCCTGGATGAAGTCGGACGCGGCCCTGACGGTGCTGAGTCATCTCCCCGGCTGGGGCTGGACCCGCGTGCTGTTCGGCGTGCCAAAACCGCTGCGCGATGCGGTCTACAGCCTCATCGCACGCACCCGCTACAGGATCTTCGGGAGGTACGAGACGTGCTTCGTGCCGGATGCCGACATGCGGGTGAGGGTGCTGGAGTAATCCGCGCCGTCATTGCGAGGAGCGAAGCGACGAAGCAATCCATGCTTCGGTTATGCTGCGCGATGGATTGCTTCGTCGCTTCGCTCGCGATGACGATGCGGCTACTTGCGCGCCGCCTCCGACACCACTTCCTTCGCCGCCCGCTCCCCCGAGTCCCTTGCTCCATGCGCCGTCGAGAAGAAATGCGGTGACGTCGCCTCGCCGGCGAAGAACAGCCGGCCGTCGACCGGTGCGGCCAGCACGGCGCGCTTGTCGGCGTGGCCGGGCAGCGCGTGCGAGTAGGAGCCGCGGGCGAACGGGTCGTGGGCCCAGCGGGATTCGCTGAGCGGCGTCAGCTTGCGGCGGAAATCATTGCCGAGGAAGGAGACGATCTCGTCGATGCTGTGGGCGGCGATGGCGCCGTCGCCGGCATCTTCGAGCTGTTGCGCAAAACGGCCGCCGAAAAAGCCCTCGATGCAGGGCTGGCCGAACGGGCGGATGTGATAGGTGCCCATCTCGGTGCGCATGGTGGCGCCGCGCAGATTGCCTTCCCTTGGCAGCGCCTCGGGCTCGGCGAGCGCCAGCGTCACCTTGTCAGCAAGGCCGAGCGGCAGGCCGCGTGCGGCGTCGAGCTTGTCGGGCAGCGCAGGGACAAAGCGGATCGCCTCAATGGCGATCAGATTGGTCGGCACGGTGATGATCACCTTGTCCGCCTCCAGCACGCCGCGCGATGTCTCGATGCGCAGGCGCGGGCCTGCGTGATCGATCAGCCTGACCTCGCAGTTCAGCGCGACTGGAACCTGCGCGCCATAGGCCGCGATCAGCGCGCCATAGCCGCGCCGCACCCGCCAGTTGATGTTGGTATCCTCATAGGCGTCGACGTCGAGGATCGAGACCTGGTCGAGCTCGCAGCCATTCACATAGGTCGAGATCGCATCGATCATCGGGTTCCAGCGATTGCCGGGCTCGAGGTACAGATTGGCCGGGGAGTCCTTGCCTTGCTGAGCGGCCCGCTCGATTCGATCGTAGAAATCGTCGAGGGCCAGCGTGAAGTCATCGCGGTCGGCCAGCGGAAACGCCTCGCCGTAGGCCCGTTCGCGCCACGGCGGGAGGTCCTTGTTGAGCTCGAAGCCGAGCTGCTGGGCGATGCCGACAAAGCTGTTCTGGTCGGCCGAGTGCAGCCAGCCACAGCCGACGTCGAACACCACGTCGGGCGCGGCCTTGATCGTATGCGCGCGGCCGCCAAGACGGTCGCGGGCTTCCAGCACGATGGCGGAAAGGCCGCTGCCCTTCAGCGCATGCGCGGCGCCGAGGCCCGCAGCGCCGGCGCCGATGATGGCGACATTGACCGTGGAAGGGAGGGAACTCATGTCACGGCTCTAGCACGTCCGCCGCCGGGCCTGAAGCCGCCGCATGCATGACTGTCATCACCCGCGAAACCGGATGCGGGTGATCCCGTATTCCGGAGACAGCAGAGACTGAGCCGATCAGCCGCGGCGTACTGGGTGCCCCGGTCGAGCCGGGGCACGACAGATGAGGCTTACGCCACCGCTTCCTTGGCCTTTTCGGCGCGCTTGCGGTCGTTCGGATCGAGATGCTTCTTGCGCAGCCGGATCGACTTCGGCGTCACCTCGACGAGTTCGTCGTCCTCGATATAGGCGAGCGCCTTTTCCAAGGTCATCCGGATCGGCGGGGTCAGGCGCACCGCTTCGTCCTTCGAGGTGGTGCGGATGTTGGTGAGCTGCTTGCCCTTCAGCACGTTGATCTCGAGATCGTTGTCGCGGGTGTGCTCGCCGACGATCATGCCTTTGTAGACCTTCCAGCCCGGCTCGATCATCATCGGGCCGCGGTCTTCCAGCTTGAACATCGCATAGGCCACCGCTTCGCCCTGGTCGTTGGAGATCAGCACGCCGTTGCGGCGGCCCTGGATCTCGCCCTTGTAGGCGGCATAGCCGTGGAAGATGCGGTTCATGATCGCGGTGCCGCGGGTATCGGTGAGCAGTTCGCCCTGGTAGCCGATCAGGCCGCGGGTCGGCGCGTAGAACACCAGCCGCAGGCGGTTGCCGCCGGACGGCCGCATCTCGATCATCTCGGCCTTGCGCTCGCTCATCTTCTGCACGACGACGCCGGAATGCTCCTCGTCGACGTCGATCACGACCTCCTCGATCGGCTCCTGCCAGGCGCCGGTGGCCTCGTCCTTCTGCAGCACGACGCGCGGGCGCGACACCGAGAGCTCAAAGCCCTCGCGGCGCATGGTCTCGATCAGGATCGCGAGCTGCAATTCGCCGCGGCCGGAGACTTCCATGGAATCCTTGTCGGCGGCCTCGACGACGCGCAGCGCGACGTTGCCCTCGGCCTCGCGCATCAGGCGGTCGCGGATCATGCGCGAGGTCACCTTGTCGCCTTCGGTGCCGGCGAGCGGCGAGTTGTTGACGATGAACGACATCGACACCGTCGGCGGATCGATCGGCTGCGCCGGCAGCGGCGTCTCGACGCTGGGATCGCAGAAGGTGTCGGCGACGGTGCCCTTGGTGAGGCCCGCGATCGCGACGATGTCGCCGGCCTCGGCCTCTTCCAGCGGGGTGCGCTCGAGGCCGCGGAAGGCGAGGATCTTGGTCAGGCGGCCGGTTTCGATCAGCTTGCCGTCGGCGGACAGCACCTTGACCTGCTGGTTCGGCTTGATCGAGCCGGAGGAGATGCGGCCGGTGATGATGCGGCCGAGATAGGGGTTGGCTTCGAGGATGGTGCCGATCATGCGGAACGGACCTTCCTCGACCTTCGGCGGCTCGACATGACGTACGATCAGGTCGAACAGCGGCTGCATGCCGAGGTCCTTCGGGCCCTCCGGGCTCTCCGCCATCCAGCCCTGCTTGGCCGATCCGTACAGGATCGGGAAGTCGAGTTGCTCCTCGCTGGCGTCGAGCGCCGCGAACAGGTCGAACACCTCGTTGATGACTTCGGTCGGGCGCGCGTCGGGACGGTCGACCTTGTTGATCACTACGATCGGCTTGAGGCCGATCTTGAGCGCCTTCGACACCACGAACTTGGTCTGCGGCAGCGGACCCTCGGCGGCGTCGACCAGCACCAGCGCGCCGTCCACCATGTTGAGGATGCGCTCGACCTCACCGCCGAAATCGGCGTGGCCGGGGGTGTCGACGATGTTGACGCGGATGTCCTTCCACTGCACCGAGGCCGCCTTGGCCAGGATGGTGATGCCGCGCTCACGCTCCAGGTCGTTGGAGTCCATGGCGCGTTCGGTGACCTTCTGGTTCTCACGAAAGGTGCCGGATTGCTGCAGCAGGCGGTCGACGAGGGTGGTCTTGCCGTGGTCGACGTGGGCGATGATGGCGACGTTGCGAAGGTTCATGGCTCTTCTTCTGGTCGTGCAATGGTCAGATGCGCGATCTCGCCGGACCAGTTTGGCCGGCCGCTCGCTCGCGTGGCCCCTCAGGGGCCCGGATCACGCTCATACCCAAGAAATTTGACGGGGACGCATCACCCCAAAAAGGAAGCCCGGTCAGAGGACCGGGCACCTTGCGCGTTGCGGCGCAATATAGTCGGAAAACGTCAAAAAACAATGGTTTATTGGTCGTTTTGAGGGCCGATTTTCGCTCCGGAGGCTGGTTTTGATGGGCTTTTCGGGTGTGATTCAGCCTCGCTTCTGCGCACGCGCGAACACGACCAGCCCAAGCCCAACAAGCGTCACCAGCACCGAGACCCCGGTGAGCGGGTTGCCGGACCCGCCCAGGGTGACATTGAGGACCACACAGAGGGCGCCCGGGACCAGCAGCAGCACCCCGACGACCAGCATGAAAATCGTGCAGCCCGGCGGCAGTCTCGGTTCTCGTGGAGGCTGGTCCAGATTGCTCATGAGCTTCCCTTGATCGCGGCGCGGACCAGCATCACGCCGGCGAAGCCGACCGCGAGCCCGAGCAGGGCCAGGGAAAGTAGCGAGGGATCGGGGCGCGAATCGAAGACGGTGCTGCCCCCGATCAGGAGTGCACAGAGCCCGGGCAGCAGCAGGAACAACCCGAATAGCGCCATGAACGCGGTCGCACAGCCGCCGCGCCGTGGCGGAAGCGGCGGAGGCAGCGAGGGCGGAGATCCGTCCGGATTGATGGGCCGGCTCTCGTCGCTCATCGCGGCACCTCCTCGCTCTGCCGTGTCTCCCGGTAGGTCTGGCCGGCGAGCGCGGCGCGAATGCCGTCGATCTTTCCATCGCGGTAGAACAGGTTGTAGGTGTCGAACGGGATAATCGCACCGCTCTCGGTGACGAAGTGGATGCAGCTCCGCTTGACGTTGCCGACGCAGAAATTGAAGCGATCGAGAAACTGCACGATGGTGACGCGGAACACGTTCTCGTAGCTGAGGCCCTCCGGCACCTCGAAGCTCGGCAGGCAGCACAGCAACTCGCAGACCCGCTCTGAGGTGTTTGATGGTCCCGACGACAGCGAGAACAAATCGACGAACTTCTCGCGCAGCACCGGATATTTCTCCGGGCTGATCGTGTTCGGCATCACGGCGACGAGCTGCTCCTGCTGAAACAGCGAGGTCAGCGGCAGCACTTTCTCGCCGTTGCGCAGGCCGTAGCCGATCGAGATGCTCTCGGGATTGCATGGCAGCGGGATCATGTCCTTGTCGCCGAACACCCCGGTCTCGATCACGCGCTGGCGAATCTCCGACAGCATGATGCGGTCGGTGTCCTTGTTGAAATGCTCGTTGCGGCCGGCGTCCTGCACCGGCTGCAGCGTGACGCCGCGCACGCATTTCCATGTCAGCGCGTGGCGGACGATATCGCCGATCTCGGCATCGTTGACGCCGCGCTTGACGGTGGCGACCAGCGTGGTCGAGACGCCCGCGCGCTCGAGATTCTCCAACGCCTGCTGGCGGATCCTGCGCAGGTCCGCGCCGCGCAGATTGATCAGCGCCTCGCGCTTGAGCGAATCGAACTGCAGATAGACTTCCAGCCCGCGCTTGTTTTCGGCAAGCTTCGCCACGAAGTCCGGCTCGCGCGCGATCCTGAGGCCGTTGGTGTTGATCATGACGTGACGGATCGGGCGGGCCCGCACCGCATCCAGAATGGCGAAGAAATCCGGATGCAGCGTCGGCTCGCCGCCGGAGATCTGCACGAGGTCGGGCTCGCCCTCGCTCGCCACCAGCGCGTCGAGCATTGTCTCGATCTTGGCCAGCGGCGTGAAGCTGGTACGCGCCGGCGAGGAATCGGCAAAGCACACCGGGCAGGTCAGGTTGCAGTGCTCGGTGATCTCGATCAGCGCCAGGCAGGAGTGCTGCTCGTGGTCCGGGCACAGCCCGCAATCATAGGGACAGCCGAATTCGGTGTGGCGCTGGAAGGCGAGCGGCCGGTCGCCGGGCTTGATGAAATCCTTGCACAGCCGCCAATAGGCCGCATCGGTCGAGACCAGGGTCGATTGCACGCCGTGCTGCTTGCAGCGCTTCTCGTACCAGACCTCGTTGCCTGAGATCTGGATCTTGGTCGGAACCAGGGCCAGGCAGGTCTCGCACAATGATTGGGTCTGGCCCCAGAAGATGTAGGGGCGGGACTTACGCAGCGGCGCGTTCATGCTTCACCCTCACATTCGGCGCCGTCGTCAGCATGACGGCGGCATAGACCATGACAAACAGCGACAGCAGGTGGAACAGCGAGAACGGGCCGATCAGCGCGCCATAGGGCTTGATGAACTCCCACACGAAGCGCTGCAGGCCGTAGTAGAACAGCACGAGGTAGAATCCATTGGTGATGACAGTGGCGTTGCGGTTCAATACGGCCCAGACATAGAAGATCGCGAACGCCGTCATCGCCAGGCTCTCATAGAGCTGCACCGGATGGCGCCGGATGCCGTCGCCGAAATCGTGGCCCCAGGGCAGCGCGGTCGGCGTGCCATAGGTGAAATCCTCGAGCCCCGCGCAATAGCAGCCGAGCCGGCCGACCGCGACGCCGACCGCAAGCGGCAGCGCGAACCGCGCCCCGGTGCGCAGCGAGATGCCGTGCCGCCATTTGTAGAGCTCGATCGCGAGGATGCCGCCCGCCAGCGCGCCCTCGACCGAGCGGGCGATGCCGGACATGCCCGAGAACCACAGGTTCAGCGTGCCGAAGATGTAGGCGCCAATGCCGGCGCCGAACACCAGCGCGGCGATGTACGTCAGCTCGAAGGATTGCCGCGGGAATTGCAGCCCGCGCACCCGCGATAGCCACCACATCGCGATGGCGGCTGCGCACCATGCTGCAACGTCGAAAATGGCGTGAAGTCCAGCCCCGCTCATGCGGCGAGTGTAACGTGATTTTCGCGGTGGACGATAGCGGGTTCCCGATTGCGGCCGGCCGTCTAGTTCGCCGGGTTGTCTTCGCTTGGATACACCCCGCGCAGCACTTCCTCGAAGTGATCCTTCACCGCGTCATTGCACAGGCAGGAGCGCAGCTTGAGCTTGTCCGGGTCGCGGATCACGATCGCGCCGCGGCGCGTGTCCAGCACGCCCTCCGCCTTGAAGTTCTGGATCACGCGGCTGGTGTAGCTGCGGCCGACGCCGAGCAGGGTCGAGAGCTGCTCATGCGTCAGCGGCACCACACCGTTGCCGTCGGTGCGCTCCATCGCCGAGATGATCCATTTCGCGGCGCGCTGCTCGATCGAGTGGATCGCATTGCAAGCGGTCGCCTGGAAGATCTGCGCCAGCATGCAGTCGGCGTAGCGCGCGAAGATGTTGCGCACCGAGATCGACTTCAGCTTGGCGGCGTCGAGCTTGCTGATCGGCAGCCGCGCGAATGGCCCGCCGAACTTGACGGTGATGCGGGTGAAGGCCGGCAGGAATCCCTGGCTGACGATGCCGCCGACCGCGCCCTCGCGGCCGACCAGGATGGTCTCGACGTCGCGGCCGTCCTCGTTGGCCACCATGTAGGACGCAAGGCTGGGCCCACATGGGAAATGCACGATCTGGACGTCGTCGCCGGGATTGTAGAGCAGCTCGCCGGCCGCAGCATCGACCACCGCAAGGTGCGGTGCGATCAGCTCGTAGTCGGCGGCGTTCAGCCGGCGCAACAGGTTGTTGAACGGCCGGTCGTTCGTCCCGGCCAAATCGGTCCGTTTCGCAATCATTGGAAAATCCTGAAGACCCAACGCCGACCATAATTAAAAAGTTCCCGATTTTATGTGCACTAGTGAACAGACGCGGCCGCTCACGATGTGGTGGTTTCATTTCGGGAACAGCCGGCGTGCTTTCGGGCGCCGGTCGCGGGCCATCCGGCCGGACTGATCCGGTCTCTTATCCATCATCGAAGCAAATGGACACCGTGCCATGGAATCCGCTCCCAATGCCGGCATGCCCGGTGACGTCCTCGTGGTCGAGGACGATCCGATCATCTCGCTCTATTTCGAGGACGCCATCCTGGGCTTCGGCGCCCGGACGGTGCGCACCGCGGCGAACGTCGCCCGCGCGCTCGAATTGATCGCCGAGCGCGCGCCGGATTTCGCGCTGCTCGACGTCGGTCTCGTCCGGGGCGAGAAGACCTTCGCGATCGCCGAGCGGCTCGATGCATTGAAGGTGCCGTTCGCGTTCGTCACGGGCTACGGCGCCGATATCAGGCTGCCGGAATCGTTCGCCGGCAAGCTGCGGCTGACCAAGCCGTGTACGAGCGAGGCGCTCGAAGCCGCGCTGAGAAATGGGCACTGACCGATCGCCAGGCTTCGGCCTCGCCGGCGGCGCGTTCGTCGTCTACCATCCGGACTATCGGATTCGGCGACGCACAGGCATCGGGAAGCCGTCATGGCGATCAGGACGTCCGCCGCTGCGCGTGCAGCGGCGCTCTCGCTCGGGCTGCTCCTCGCGCCGCCGCTTGCCTGGACCGTCGTCGGTAGCTTGGTGTCTCCCGCGATTGCCGGGCCGGCCACGCTGACGAGCGAGCAATCGGCCGCGCTTAAGACTTACGACAATGCCCTGAAGGACTTCGTCTCGATCCTGCGCCAGCGACGGGCGCAGATCGATTCCCGTCAGCCGCTGCCCGACCTGCCGGGCCAGGCCGTTTACCTTGCGCGGGTCGAGATGATGAGCGCCTACAAGGATCTCACCGATGCGCTTCCGACCAGGATTGGAAGACCCAACAGATTCGGAATCCCTCCGGCCTATTTTGATGCCGACAATGAGCCGCTGCTCGATGAGTACAGGAAGCTGTTCGACGTGATGGAGGCGCCGCCTGCAAGCGCGCAGAGCTCCGGGACGCCGTTCGAGGACGTGGTCGATCTGGCGACGGTGATTGCGCGCGCCAGGGGTCTGGATGCCGCCGACGCTACTGTCGCCGGCCGGATCAGCCTCGGCCTGTTCTTTGCCGAGACGAACGGCAAGCAAAATGCCGGTAATGCGCGATCGAACACCTACAAGGGCAGCCTGCAGACCGGTCCGTCGGAGGATCGTAACGGTCGAAGGAAGTGGGCCGCGATCAAACCGTCGATCACGACGCTGGATCCTGCGCTGAGCCGTCGCGACGACAGGGAAGAGGCCCGGGCCGGCAACCTCGATCACCGGTTCAATCACTGGACCGCGGTGCGGGACGGCCTGATGAACGCGCACGCGGAGATTTTCCCGCAGGTCCCGGCGATCGCACGAGCCCTGCCCAATCCGATCGATCAGATGAAGCTGTTCGAGCTGATCCAGATCATTCCGACGCCGACCAGGGCCGCGCTCCGGTCGGGTAATCTGACGGGTTACAGGATCTCCGATCCCAGGATCATGGGATATCTGCGAAACAACAGCGTCTTTGCCTTCGGCCGAGCCGACCGGGCCCGAACGTCCGCGACCTTCCGCGAAATCCTCGACGCGATGTGGCTGTTCAACGCCAAGTTCGAACAGGCGCTGGCCAAATTCGCCGAGCTTAAGGCCGGCAAGCGGGAATGAGATCAGCGAGGCGTCAAAGCGGGCCGAGCAGCGCCCAGCGCGGATCGCAGAATTCCTTCACGGCAGAGGCGACGCCGCCGGCGATGATGTTGCGACGCTCGGGCGAGCCCATTGCGAGCTCTTCGTCGCGGTTGATGATCGAGCCGGCCTCGAGCAGGACCGCGGGCATCGCGGTCTTTCGCAGCACGATCAGCTCGTCATAGCTGTAGACGCCGGTGTCCTTGTTCAGCAGCGGGTGCTGGTCCTGACCCATGATGGGCAAACTATATTGCGCGGCATAGCGCAACCCCCCAGCCTTCATTTCCCTCGCGACCAGTTCGGCGAATCGAAGACTCGTCCTGAAGTCCGGATTCTCCCGCGAGACGAACACGGAGTAACCGCTGAAGCGGTCGCTGTAGTGGCTCTTCTTGCCCTCGAACTCCCAGTCCTCGAGCATCTTGTTGGGCACGGAGTCGTGGTGGATCGACAGCAGCAGATCCGCGTGCAGATTGTTGGCGCTCGCGACCCGCCTGAACAGGCTCGGCCGCGCCTTGCCTTCGGTCAGCAGCAGCCTGGTTTCGGCAAAGCCTTCGGCCTTCAGCTTTTCCTCGATCAGCTGCGCAAGGCGCCGGTTGAAGGTGAACTCGGCGACATTGCGCGCGCTGATCGCGCCCTCCGATTCGGCGGTATGTCCGACATCCAGCACGATCCGGAATGTTGTGGGATCGCATGCGGCCGCGGTCGGCTTGGCTGCGGATGGCGGCAGGGCGATCGGTCCAAGCGCGGCAAGCCGCGTGGCGCGAGGCTTTGATGGCGCGCGGTGCTTCGCCAATTTGGCGTACCTTGTCGATTGCCGCGCCGACTTCGCGTGCTTGGGCGATTTGGCTTGCTTGGATGAGGTCTTGAAGAGATCAGGAAGCCAGCCGGCATCGCCGGCCTTGATCGGCAGCAGCGCGAACACCGCGATCGCGACCACAATCAAGCGGCGAGGCCGAAACCTCGCGACGACGCCACCGAGCACGCGAAAGAATTCGCAGCGCCTCATGCTCCGCCCCTCCGGGCCCCCAGCATAACCGCTCTGATATCGGTACCGGAAGAGGCAGGTCGCGTCCATCCTCCGTCAATCGCGGCGCCCTTGCTTTCGGGGCAGGGGCGTCGAGGACAGGGGCGTCAGGTTCCGTCGTGGCCGCGACTACACCGGCTTCGGATCGAGCGTGATCGCCCACAGCTCGGCGTCGACGCGGTCACGCAGGCTCACCGTCATCTGCCCGCTCCTGCCGTCGATCTTGACGTGGCCGAAGAACTGCATGCCGGCCGACGGCGGCAGGTTCTGGTTGGCTTCGCCCGGCGCCTTGACGAACTTCACCTCGGGGCCAAACGTGTTGTCGAGCTCGTTCGGACCGAACGTGCCGGCATGCAGCGGGCCGGAGACGAATTCCCAGAACGGATCGAACTCCTGGAACTGGGCCTTGTTCGGGTTGTAGTAGTGCGCAGCCGCGTAGTGCACGTCGGCGGTCAGCCACACCGTGTTGACGATCCCCGCTGGTCTTGATGAAGCGCAGGATGTCGGCGATCTCGAGCTCGCGGCCGCGCGCCGGTCCGTCGCCCTGCGCGAAGGCTTCCGAGCCCTTCTTGTTGGTCGCATCGTCATAGACGATCAGCGACAGCGGCATGTCGGAGGCGATCACCTTCCAGGTGGCGCGCGAGTTGAGCAGCGCGCGCTTCAGCCAGGCCATCTGATCCGGGCCGATGAAATAGGCGTCGGGTCCGTAGGTCTCCTGCAGATTAGGACCGTTGGGGCCGCGATAGCTGCGCTCGTCGAGCATGAAGACGTCGAGATGCGGGCCGTAGCTCAGCGTGCGATAGACCCGGCCCGGCTCGACGATGCTCTCGCGCATCGGATACATCTCGTGGAAGGCCTTTGCCGCGCGCGCGGCCAGCACGGTGATGTCGCGCTCCTTGTAGGCCGCCGGCAGCTGCTTCGACAGCGACCAGTTGTTGGTCACCTCGTGGTCGTCCCACTGCACGAAGATCGGCACCTCGGCATTGAAGGCGCGCAGGTTGGAGTCGAGGAAATTGTATTTGTGCGCGGCGCGGTATTCGTCGAGCGTCTCGGCGACCTTGGCCTTCTCCGGGATCGTGATGTTCTTCCAGATCTTGCCGTCGGGCTGCTTCTGCTCGGCGGTGATGATGCCGTCGGCGTAGATGGTGTCGCCGGAATGCAGGAAGAAATCCGGGGCGTGCTTCTTCATCGCGGCAAAGGTGATCATGCCGCCGTCATCGGGGTTGATGCCCCAGCCCTGGCCGGCGACGTCGCCGCCCCACACGAACGAGACATCGCGACGGTCGCTCGGCGCGGTGCGGAAGCGGCCGACCACGGGCTCGCCGACCACGTCGATATGGGCGAGGTCGCGGAAGCGGACGCGATAGAAGATGTCCTGGCCCGAGGGCAGATTCTCCAGCAGCATCTTTGCGGTGAAGTCGCTCTCCGGCAGCGCCGTGATCGGCGGCAGCGCGCGGGCATTCTTGAACGAATCTGTCGTCGCGACCTCGACCATCATCTGCGACGGCCGGTCCGCACGCGCCCATACCACGCCGCCGTCGACGCCGACATCGCCGGACTGCACGCCATGGGTGATCACCGGGCGATCGGCGGCGCGTGACAGGTAGGGCATCGCGATCACGCCGGCGCCGGCCGCAGCAGCCGTCGAGAGAAAGCGTCGGCGGGTCAGATTTCGCGAGAACCGGATCGTCATGGGGAGCCTCCTTAAGGTCACAGCGACAATGCGCCGCGGGCGAGGACAGACCTAGAAAAATTCCATGACGGTGAGATTACAGGGGTGGGTGCGCGGGATGTCAGAGACAGTGCGCTTCGTAAGGTGGGCACGCACGTCAGGCTCCTTCCCCCCTTGCGGGGGAGGGGTGGGGAGAGGGGTAAGCCCCGAGCGAGATGTCCGTTGAGAACGACGCCTTCGCAGCTCGGTCGCCTGTTGTCGAACTGCATCTTGAGAGAGCACGTCGTGTGGCACCCCTCTCCCTAACCCTCCCCCGCAAGGGGGGAGGGAACGGAGAGAGTTCGTTCGCCGATGGCGTAGTCGTGCAGTATGGAGACCTACGCCGTGCCCGCCGCCCTGAACTGGCTCGCCGCGCGCTGCAAATTCTGCGGCATGCTGAGCAGCAGCGCCTTGCGGTCGGCGACGGCGTTATGGAACTGCTCGAGCGCGATGTTGAACGCGGTCAGCGTGCCTTCCTCGATGGCGCCGTGCTCGAAGCAGTCCAGCGTGTGGCGCAGGATGTCGTCGGCTTCCGCCTGCAGCTGGTCGAGCTCGTCGGTCGAATCGCTCTGCCGCGCAGTCTTCAGCATCTCCAGCAGGCGCTCGCGCTGCGAGGTGTTGGTGTTGCGTTCGTCCTGCTTGAGATAGCCGGCGAACCATGCACCGGCCGAGCCCATCGCCGAGAACGCCATCAGGCTCCACCAGATGTAATCGCTGTAGCGGTCGAGGAAGGTCTTTTCCTCGCCATCGACGAAGGCGGCCGCGCCGGGATGCACCGGGATGGTGGCGTCCTTGTCGGTGTCTGGCGTCTCGATCTTGGCGGCGAGCGGGAAGTCGTTCTTGAGCGATTGCCGGATCGCGAACAATTGCCGGGTGAATGCCGCGACGGTGGCGTCCGACAGGCCCTTTCGCGCGACGATATGGTGCGAGAAGCTGATCGTCTTCACCTCGTCGTCGGGCCGGTCGGCCGAGCCGAGCGAGCCGGCGGGAATTTCCGCGGCCTCATAGGCCGGATGGTTCTGCGCAATCGCCTCGGACGCGTCGATCGGCAGGAAGGTGGGCTCGCCGCCGTCCTTGGCCGACGCCGTGATCGCATCGATGGTGAGCTTGCTGTTGGCCGGCCCCACGGCGAGATAGGCGTCGGCCTTCAGGTTCTTGATGGCGTCGACCGCTTCATTGGCCGGGAACTGCACGATCTCGACCTTCATCGGGTCGACACCGTATTGCGTCAGGATCAGCTTCAGCAGATTGACGTTGGCCGGGGTGCGGCCGACGACGCCGATCTTGCGGCCGGCAAGCTGTGCGATCTTGGTGATCTTTGCAGCCTTGCGGCCCTTGCTCTTGCCCTTGGCTGCGGGCGGCACCCACATCACCACGACGTTCTTGCGCAAGGTTGCGACCGCCTGCGCATTCTTCGGCACATCGAGATCGCCGCGGATGATGGCGAGGTCGGCCTTGCCGTCCGCCAGCGTCTGCGCGCTGGCGCTGGCGCCGTCGGTCTGCACCGGGCGGAGCTTGACCTGGGTGTGCTGCTGGTTGTTGAAGGCCTGCGCCAGCGCCTGCACCACCTTGACGTCGTCGCTGTTGGCGGGGCCGACCGCGATCTTCAGCGTCACCGGGCGCACCGCGAAATAGTAACCGGCGATCGTCGCGCCGATGATGGCGAGCGCGCCTGCGATCAACACGAACATCAGCCGTCGCTTTGCGGAGCGCAGCGGCTTGGGCGATATGCTGGCGGAGCCGTCTGTCATCGATCTCGCAAACAATCGTCGGGGCTCAATCTCGTAAAACTACCAACGCGCACACATCCGCTACTTGTAGCAAATTCCTGGAGCCACAGATGTTACATCTCCGTCATGGTTACCAGCGGCGATAGGACGCTATTTCGGCCTTAATTTCGGCGTGGATCCCCCTCGAAGGCCGGTTGTTGGGATAAGGTCGGCGTCAAACGGGAGGGTTGCCATGGTCGAAAGGCTGTCAGCGGAAGCAAGGAAGGCCGCGCTTTGGGAACTGGCCGGCTGGTCGGAGCTGGCCGGGCGCGAGGCGATCGCAAAGACCTTCGTGTTCAAGGACTTCAACGAGGCCTTCGGCTTCATGGCGCGCGCCGCTTTGGTCGCCGAGAAGAGCGATCATCACCCCGAATGGAAGAACGTCTACAAGACGGTCGAGGTCGTGCTGGCGACCCACGATGTCGGCGGGGTGACCAAGCGCGATATCGACCTCGCCAAGGCGATGAACGCGATTGCAAGGCAGCTCGGGGTCAGTTGACCCGGCTGCCGCGCAGCCTTGCGCCGGTTGGCCGACATCCCCAGATTCGCATCGTCCGCCGCCGATCCGTCGCGCGGCACTGAGGGAACCTTGCGATGCCGTCGACCGACAGCGGCGTGGGATTCGGGCCTGCCGACCGGTTGGCGCAGGACCCCGAAAGCCTGCGCCGCCGCTTCTGGATCAAGTTCAAGAAAGTGGTGGCGCGGCTGCCTTTCGCCGAGGATCTGCTGGCCGCCTATTACTGCGCCTTCGACCGGCAGACGCCGCGCCATGTGCAGGCCGCGCTGCTCGGCGCGATCGCCTATTTCATCCTGCCGTTCGACTTCATCCCGGACATGCTGCCGGTGCTCGGCTTCACCGACGATGCCGCGGTGCTCGCAACCGCGATCCGCATGGTGGCAAACCACATCAAGCCCGAGCACCGCGAAGCCGCCCGCGCCGCGTTGAAGCGCGGGGTGCCTGAGAGCACCGAATAAGAAGTAGCCCGGATGAAGCGAAGCGCAATCCGGGTCTTTCTCGCAATCGATCGAGCGGTCCCGGATTTCGCTACGCTCCATCCGGGCTACGCTATTCTTCCGTCAGCTTCCCGGATGCAGGATCACCTTGCCCATCGCCTTGCGGCCGGCGAGCACTTTCAGGGCCTCTGCAGTCTGCGACAGCGGGAAGGTCCGGTCGACATGCGAGGAGATCTTGCCTTCCGCGGTCCACTGCACGAGCTTCTCGAGGTTCTTGCGGTTCTTCTCCGGATTCTGCCGCGCCCACGCGCCCCAGAACACGCCGCGGATGTCGCAACCCTTCAGCAGTGCGAGGTTGAGCGGAATCTTCGGAATGTCGCCGGCGGCAAAGCCGATCACCAGGAAGCGGCCTTCCCATGCGGTCGAGCGCAGCGCCGCCTCGGCATAGGCGCCGCCGACCGGATCGAACACGATGTCGGCGCCCTTGCCATCGGTCAGCTTGCGCAGGCCTTCTTTGAGATCTTCCTTGGCGTAGTTCAGCGTCAGCTCGGCGCCGTGCTGCTTGGCGAATGCGAGCTTCTCGTCCGACGACGCGCAGGCAATCACCTTCAGGCCCATCAGTTTGCCGAGCTCGCACGCGGCAAGGCCGGTGCCGCCGGCGGCGCCCAGCACCGCGAGCGTCTCGCCCGGCTTCGGGCTGGCGCGATCTTCCAGCGCATGCAGCGCGGTGCCGTAGATGATGATGATGCCGGCGGCGCGGTCGTAATCGAGATTGTCGGGAATCTTCACGATCGTATTCGCCGGGAGCGCGATCTTGTCGCGCGCGCCGTTGTGGCCGCATGACGCAGCGACGCGGTCGCCGACCTTCAGGTCGGTGACGCCGGCACCGATGCTCTCGATCACGCCGGCGACTTCGGCGGCCGGCGAGAATGGGAACGGCGGCTTGATCTGGTACTTGCCCTGGATCATCAGGATGTCGAAGAAATTCAGCGCCGCCGCCTTGATCGCGATCACGGCTTCGCCCGGGCCGGCCACCGGATCGGGCACGTCAGCCAGAACGAGATCGTCGGGTTGACAGTATTGCGAGCAGAGGATGGCTTTCATGGACACACCTGAGTTTCGGACGCAGAAAGAACTGCAAGATCTTGGACTACAAGCTTCATGCCGGATTTGTGGCGGAGCGACAATACAGTGCGGAGGGATCAAACTATGTTTGAAAAGGGCCTGCTAGCGAAAAAGCGCATCCTGATCACCGGCGGCGGCTCCGGCCTTGGTGCTGCGATGAGCGCCCGCTTCGCCGAACTCGGTGCCGAGCTGATCATCTGCGGCCGGCGCGAGGCGCTGCTGGAGGAAACCGCAGGCAAACTCCGCAGCGAGCTCGGGGCCAAGGTGTCGACCGCGCGCTGCGATATCCGTGACGGTGCCGCGGTCGAGGCGATGATGGATCAGGTCTGGCAGGACGCGCCTATCGACGTTCTCGTCAACAATGCTGCCGCAACCTTTATTGCGCAGAGCGAACATTTGTCATTCCGCGCGGCGGACGCGATCCTCGCACCGACGCTGCATGGCACGATGTATTGCACGCTCGCCGCGGGCCGCCGCTGGATCGAAGGCAAGCAGAAGGGCGTGGTGCTCTCGATCCTCTCGACCTCGACCATCACCGGCCGCGCCTTCACGGTGCCGTCGTCGATGGCCAAGACAGCGGTGCTGGCGATGACCAAGAGCCTTGCCGTCGAGTGGGGTCCGAAGGGCATCCGCACCGTGGCGATCGCGCCGGGCGCGTTTCCGACGCCGGGTGCGACCGGGCAGTTGCGTCCCGAAGGGCGCAGCGAGACCTGGTCGCAGCGCAACCCGCTCGGCCGCGCCGGCGAGCATTCGGAGCTCGCCAATCTGGCGACCTTCCTGATCTCCGATCAGGCCGGCTACATCAACGGCGAGATGGTGGTGCAGGACGGCGGCGCGCATTTGCGCAGTTCCGGCGCCGAAGACCTGCTGCAATGGACCGACGAACAGTGGGAGAAGCAACGCGCGGCGCGCGCCACGGGCTGATCGAGGGATGATCAAGGGCTGATGCGCGACAACGAGCGCTGAATTGCGACGATGCGCGTGCGGCCGTGGCCGGCACGCGCGTTCGGGTCGAACTGCCTTCCCAAAAAAGCGTTTCCCGGTTATCCATCCGAGCCGGCGGAGGGGGAATCGCCGGGCCATCTTGCAGTCACAATGATGGGGGAACCAGTTGGCTGTGCGGCAGATTCTGACATCACTGGCGGCTTGTATCCTGTGCGGGATCATCTCCCTCGCGGCAGCGCAGGCTGCACCCAGGAAGGATGCGGCCAAGGAAGCAGCAAAGTCGGCGCCTTCGGCCGCCGCGGCTGCGGCCGGCGGTGCTGAGCCGACGCTGATCGGCCAATTCGGAACCTGGGGCGCCTACACCGCATCGCCGAACGGCAAGAAGGTGTGCTTTGCGCTCGCCAAGCCGTCGTCGTCGAAGACTAACCCGCCGAACCGGCCGCGCGATCCGGCCTATGCCTTCATCTCGACCCGCCCGGCCGAGAAGGTCGTCAACGAAGTCTCGATTATGATCGGCTACACCGTGAAGCCGGGCTCGGAATCGACGCTCCAGGTCGGCGGCGGAACCTATGCGATGTATACCCAGGGCGACGGCCTCTGGATCAAGAATGCGGCCGAGGAGGAGCGGATGGTGGAAGCCATGCGCAAATCGGCCGATCTGACCGTAAAAGCGGTCTCGGCCAAGGGTACCGAGACGATCGACAGCTTCTCGCTGAAGGGCCTGGCGCAGGCGCTCGACCGGCTTGGGCAGGACTGCCGGCGTTAAGACCGACTCTGAGACGTGAAATTGAGGCATTTGGCGGCTTTCCAGCACCGGCTGGAAGGCCTATTTGAGGTTTCATGACCGACACCGTGACCACGACAGCCGTGTCCGGCGCCAGCGCGCTGGTCGAAAAGGTTCCGCTCGAGACCTATGTGCCGCCGGCCAAGCCGTCGCTGATCGGGCTGTCGCGCGCCGAAATCGCCGACCGCCTCGGCGAGATCGGGGTGCAGCCGGCGCAGCGCAAGATGCGCACCCAGCAGCTCTGGAACTGGATGTATTTCCGCGGCGCCAAGAACTTTGGCGAGATGACCAACGTCTCAAAGGACATGCGCGCCCAGCTCGAGAAGCATTTTACCGTCGACCGTCCCGAGGTGGTCGCCGAGCAGATCTCCAATGACGGCACGCGCAAATGGCTGCTGCGGCTGCCGAGCGGAAACAATCTGGAGAAGCCGCACGAGGTCGAATGCGTCTACATCCCCGAGACCGATCGCGGCACGCTGTGCGTCTCTTCGCAAGTCGGCTGCACCTTGAACTGCTCGTTCTGCCACACCGGCACGCAGCGGCTGGTGCGCAACCTCACCGCCGGCGAGATCGTCGGCCAGGTGATGGTGGCGCGCGACCGGCTGAACGACTGGGCCGACCGCGAGGACGGCACGCGGCGCGTCACCAACATCGTGATGATGGGGATGGGCGAGCCGCTGTACAATTTTGAAGCAGTGCGCGATGCGCTCCTGATCGTCGGCGACAACGAAGGCATCGGCATCTCTCGCCGCCGCATCACGCTGTCAACCTCGGGCGTGGTGCCGAACATCAAGCGTACCGGTGAGGAGATCGGTGTGATGCTCGCGATCTCGCTGCATGCGGTGCGCGACGACTTGCGCAACGAGCTGGTGCCGCTGAACCGTAAATACCCGATCAAGGAACTGCTGCAGGCTTGCCGCGACTATCCCGGCGCGTCGAACGCGCGGCGCATCACCTTCGAATATGTGATGCTCAAGGGCGTCAACGATTCGCTCGACGATGCGAAACTGCTGGTGAAGCTGCTCAAGGGCATTCCGGCCAAGATCAATCTGATCCCATTCAACCCGTGGCCGGGCACCGCCTATGAATGCTCGGACTGGGAGCAGATCGAAAAATTCTCCGAATACATCTTCAATGCCGGCTATTCCTCGCCGGTGCGCACGCCGCGCGGCCGCGACATCCTCGCCGCCTGCGGCCAGCTCAAGTCGGAGACCGAAAAGCTTTCGGCCCGCGAGCGCCAGGCGCTGCGTGCGATGGCGATGACGGATTGAGACGTGCCGCCCTCGATGCAGTTCGTCATTGCGAGGAGCGAAGCGACGAAGCAATCCATGTCTCGGCAAGTGGCGAAGTGGATTGCTTCGCTCCGCTCGCAATGACGGGGAGGTAGCATGGCCCTGATCGGCCGCCTGTTCGTCGTCGCGTTCGGCTTCCTGATGGCCTGCTTCGTGGCCGGGATCATCGTGGTCGTCGCGGTGTTGTATCCGGAGATCAGCGATTTCGGTGGCCAGATCGATCAAAGCGCGATCGACATCGTGCTCGGCTTCGGCTTCGGCTTCATCTTCATCTCAGGCTTTGCGCTGCTGCCCGCGCTGATCGTGGTGCTGCTGACTGAAGCCTTCTTCATCCGGAGCGTGCTGGCCTATGCAGTCGGCGGCGCGATCGTCGGCGCGGCCTGCTATCTCGGCCTGGTTCCGTTCGATCCCGACATGATGCAGTTTCACGGCATCGTGCGCCGGCACATGGAGATCATGACCGGCGCCGGCATCGTCGCGGGCCTGGTCTACTGGCTGATCGCCGGCCGCACCGCCGGCGCCTGGCGCGAGCCGCCGCGCCCCCCCCGCCTTTGCCGTCGCAATCGCCGCGGCCGTGATGCTTCCCATGCCCCACCGCCTCGGCTAAACCGCGCGCCATGAACCGGACCGGACTCTTCATCGCGCTGGCGCTCGCGCTCATCATCGGCATCCTGTTTGGGGCCTATCCCGAACTCGATCTGAAGCTCGCGGCGCTGTTCTACGATACCGCGGAAAAAACCTTCCCCGTGAAGCTCGACGCGGTGGCGCAGTTCGCGCGCGATGCGGCGATGTGGATCGCCTGGGCGCTGGTGCTGCCGGCGATCGTGACCATCGTCTGGAAATTCATCCGGCCGGATCGGCCGATGCTGATGTCCGGCCGCGCCGCGGTGTTCCTGCTCACCACGATGCTGCTCTCGGCCGGCGTGCTCACCAACCTCACCTTTAAGAACTATTGGGGCCGGCCGCGGCCGGTGTTCGTGACGCAGTTCGGCGGCGACCTGCCATTCAAGCCGTGGTGGGATCCGCGCGGCGGCTGCCCACGCAACTGTTCGTTCTTCTCCGGCGAGGGCGCCACCGCGTTCTGGACCTATGCGCCGGCGGCGCTGACGCCGCCCGCCTGGCGGCCGCTGGCTTTTGCCGGGGCGACCGCGTTCGGCATCGTCACCAGCGGGCTTCGCATGGCCTTCGGCGGCCATTTCTTCACCGACGTCGCGATCGCCGGCCTGGTGTCGTTCTTCACCGTCTGGCTGTTCTATGCGCTGATCTACCGCTGGGCCGCGACCCGGCTGACCGACGAGGCGGTCGATGCCGCGCTGACGCGGCTGGCGATGCCCGGCTACCGGCTGATGCAGCGCTGGCGCCGGGGCGGCAAGGCCGAGCCCGGCGGTACGGAAGCCTGATTAAAGGCGTGCCCAGGCTCCGGAAATTTGATATTCGCCCCCAGAGCATGATCCGGAAAACTGGAAGCCGGTTTTCCGAAAAAGATCATGCTCAAAACAGTAGCATCCCGATTTCGACCGATTGGACCGTCCCATGAGTACGATTCTGAAAAGCCTGCCCACCGGCGAGAAAGTCGGCATTGCGTTCTCGGGCGGGCTCGACACCTCAGCGGCGCTGCTCTGGATGAAGCTGAAGGGCGCCAAGGTCTTTGCCTATACCGCCAATCTCGGCCAGCCCGACGAGGCCGATTACGACGCGATCCCGCGCAAGGCGATGGATTTTGGCGCCGAGAAGGCCCGCCTGGTCGATTGCCGCACCCAACTGGTGCATGAGGGCATCGCCGCGATCCAGTCCGGCGCGTTCCACATCTCGACCGGTGGCATCACCTATTTCAACACCACCCCGCTCGGCCGCGCGGTGACCGGCACGATGCTGGTCGCGGCGATGCAGGAGGACGGCGTCAACATCTGGGGCGACGGCTCGACCTATAAGGGCAACGACATCGAGCGCTTCTACCGCTACGGCCTGCTGACCAACCCGAGCCTGCGCATCTACAAGCCCTGGCTCGACCAGCAGTTCATCGATGAGCTCGGCGGCCGCGCCGAGATGTCGGCGTTCATGACCGCGCAGGGTTTTGCCTACAAGATGAGCGCGGAGAAAGCCTATTCGACTGACAGCAATCTGCTCGGCGCGACGCATGAGGCCAAGGATCTCGAAAGTCTTGCGAGCGGCATCACCATCGTCAATCCGATCATGGGCGTCCCGTTCTGGCGCGCCGACTGCGACGTCAAGGCCGAGAAGGCCACGGTGCGCTTCGAGGAAGGCCAGCCGGTCGCGCTGAACGGCAAGACGTTCGCCGATCCGGTCGCGCTGTTCCTGGAGGCCAATGCGGTCGGCGGCCGCCACGGCCTCGGAATGAGCGACCAGATCGAGAACCGGATCATCGAGGCCAAGAGCCGCGGCATCTACGAGGCGCCCGGCATGGCGTTGCTGCACATCGCCTATGAGCGGCTCGTCACCGGCATCCACAACGAGGATACGATCGAGCAGTACCGCATCAGCGGCATGCGGCTCGGCCGCTTGCTCTATCAGGGCCGCTGGTTCGATTCGCAGGCCCTGATGCTGCGCGACACCGCGCAGCGCTTTGTGGCGCGCGCCATCACAGGCGAGGTTACGCTCGAACTGCGCCGCGGCAACGACTACTCGATCCTCAACACCGAGAGCCCCAACCTGACCTATGCGCCGGAGCGGCTCAGCATGGAGAAGGTCGAGGACGCCGCCTTCTCGCCGGCCGACCGCATCGGCCAGCTGACGATGCGCAACCTGGACATCGCCGACACCCGTGCCAAGCTCGGCCTCTACAACAAGACCGGCTTGATCTCGAGCGGCGGAGGCTCGCAGATCTTCCAGCTCGAGAACGACAAGCAGTGAGGCGAGGCGCCACCGCCGTCATTGCGAGGAGCGAAGCGACGAAGCAATCCATCTTTCCGCGCGTGTGGAGGGATGGATTGCTTCGCTGCGCTCGCAATGACGGTGGAAAGAGCGTGGTCACAGATTCTTCTATTCACTTCACCCTGAGCGCATCCAGCAGCGAGCCGAACGCGCGCGCGTAATCCGTGCCGGTCTTGCCGATATCGGGCCCCGCGGACACCGCGACCGCAGCTTCGGTCACCGCGCCGAGCAGCAGCCGCGCCAGGGGTTCGATCGGTTGCCGCGCGATCACGCCGGCATCCATTGCAGCCGCCAGCGCGCGCGGAAATTTGCCGCCGAAATGTTTTGCGTCGATCTCGCGCCAGCGCTCCCAGCCAAGCACGGCCGGGCCGTCGCGCAAAATGATCTGGCCGATCGGGCCTTTTGAGCACGCCGCGAAATAACCCTGCGTTCCCGCCGCCATTGCCGCGAGCGGGTCGTTCTCGGCGCGCGAGATGCGGTCGAGATCGGCGACGAGGTCTATCGAGACCTGCTCGAACACGGCCTCGAACACCGCCTCCTTGGTCGCGAAGTGATGATAGACCGCGCCCTTGGCGACGCGCGCGCCGCTCGCGATGTCGTCCATCGTTGCCGCCGCAAAGCCGCGTTCGCCAAAAATGCGCCGCGCCGCCTTGACGATCGCGGCTCTGGTCTTCTCGCGCCGTTCGGCCTGGGTTGCCATGATGAATGTCTAGCCCAGGTTCCGCAGCAGCGCCAGTTGACTTACCGACTGTCAGTCGATAAATACCGACCATCAGTCGGTAAATGGAGAGTGCCATGCCTTCCCTCGAGACGCTGCAAGCCTTCGCGGACACGGTCGAATCCAACGACCATGTCGGCGCAATCAGGAAGTTCTATACGGCCGATGCCCGCACCCAGGAGAACGACGGCGAATGGCGCGTCGGCCGCGAGGCGCTGGCGGCGCGCGAAGCGGCGGTGCTGGCTGCGGTCTCCGGCGTAAAGACCACACGGCTCGGACCGCTGCTGCTCGACGGCGACCATTCGGCGATCTGCTGGCGATTCGAATTCACCGGCAAGGACGGCAAGGTCCGTAGCATGGAGGAGGTCGCCTGGCAGACCTGGCGCGGCGAGGAGCTGATCGAGGAGCGCTTCTTCTACGATCCGCAGCAGATGGCGCGCTGACTCCCGTCCTTGCGGCAATACGTCCCGGCGCCGCCTCATTGCGGCGTCATCCGCCGCAACTAGCCTCCGCCCCGGCACGCATCGTGCGCAAGGGACGGAGCATCGATCATGATCAAGTCATTGGCCGGCGTGGCCGTCACGCTGCTGGTGTCGGCGGCGCCGGCGCTCGCCCAGACCATCTATCCGATCGATCGCGCCGAGATCCTCGTCGGCGCCAAATTCGACTTCAAGGTCGAATTTCCCGGCCTCGTCGATCAGGCCCGGCTGAAGGTGACGCTGAACGGCGCGGACCATGCTGCGGTGTTCGGCCAGAGCGGTACGTTCATCGCGCGCGAGGCCGGCAAGGATCAGTCGGCGTTGCTGCTTCGCGATGTCTCGCTCGCCCGGCCCGGCCCCGTCACCGTCGAGGTCAGCGACGGCACGCAGAGCCGTAACGTGACCTGGACGGTCTACGACACCGGGCCGCGCAAGGCGAAGAACGTGATCCTGTTCATCGGCGACGGGATGTCGCCGGCGCATCGCGTCGCCGCGCGAATCCTCTCCAAGGGAATCGCGGAAGGCAAGAGCCGCGGCAAGCTCGCCATCGACGACATGCCGCACATGGCGCTGGTCGCGACCGCAGGCTCCGATTCGATCATCACCGACTCGGCGAATGCCGCGAGCGCCTACGCCACAGGCCACAAGGCCGCGGTCAATGCGCTCGGCGTCTACGCCGATCGCACGCCCGATCCGCTCGACGACCCCAGGGTCGAGACCATCGCAAGTCTTGCCAAGCGGGCCGGCCTCGCCGTCGGCATCGTCACCAACACCGAAATCGAGGACGCGACGCCGGCCGCGATGGTCGCGCATACCCGCCGCCGCGCCGCGTATGATGCGATCGTCGCGCAGTATTTCGATGCGAAGCCGGATGTGCTGATGGGCGGCGGCGCCGCGAATTTCCTGCCGCAATCCGCCGCGGGATCGAAGCGCAAGGACGATGTCGATTATCTCGCCCGCTTCCGTGACGCCGGCTATCCGGCCGCGACCACCGCAGCCGAGCTGAGTGCGCTCGCCGCGAAGCCCGCGACGCGCCAACTGCTCGGCCTGTTCGCCCCCGGGAACATGGACGGCGCGCTCGACCGCAAGTTCCTCAAGGGCGGCGGCGTCAGGAAATTTCCCGAGCAGCCCGACCTGACCGAGCAAGTCCAGGCGGCGCTCACCGTTCTGTCGAAGCATGATGCCGGTTTCTTCCTGATGGTCGAGTCCGGCCTGATCGACAAATACGCCCATCTGCTCGACATGGAGCGCGCGGTCTACGACACCATCATGCTCGATAATGCGGTCCGGCTGGCAAAGGACTGGGCCAAGGCGCGCAACGACGACACGCTGATCCTGGTCGTTGCCGACCACAACCATCCGAACAGCCTGGTCGGCACCATCAATGACGACATGACTGCTGTACCCAACGTGCCGCTGCGCGAGCGCGTCGGCGTCTACGACAAGGCCGGCTTTCCGAATTACCCGGCGCCCGATGCCGAGGGCTATCCGTCACGCGTCGATGTCTCCAGGCGGCTTGCGATCTTCTCGGCCAGTCTGCCGGACCATTACGAGACGTTCCGTCCGAAGCTCGACGATCCGAACGAGCCGACCGTGAAGGGCGATCAGGGCGACACCTTCAAGGCCAACGACAAGTACAAGGACGTTCCCGGCGTCGTGCTGCGTTTCGGCAATCTGCCGGCGATGATCGGCGCCAGCGTGCATTCCGGCGAGGATGTCATCCTCACCGCGACCGGGCCAGGCAGCGAGCGCGTCCACGGTTCGATGGACAACACCGAGGTGTTTCGCGTGATGGTCGATGCGCTGGGGCTGGGGGCGGGGAAGTAGGAAATGATGTTGGCGTGAGCGGCGACGCTTCTCCGACCTCCCCTTGAAAAGTCCTTGAAAAGGGGAGGTCGCTTTGCTCGTCAGAGCAAAGCGGGTGGGGATCTGCTCTCTCCGTGAGCAGCGTCGCCTGCGGCTCGGCCCCTCCCGACCTTCCCCCGTTCAGGGGAAGGAGACCAAACAGAAATGGCCGGGATCGCTCCCGGCCATTTCGTATCGTGATGTGGCGCCGGCTCAGCGCGGCGGCGCGGCGGAGGCGGTGCCGCCGTTGAGCAGCGGGGTGATGCGGCGAACGGTGACGCGCCGGTTGATGCGGCTCGGTCCGTCGGTCTGCTCCTTCAGGTACTGCGAGCCGTAACCCTGCGAGGTCAGGTTTTCCGCCGGAACGCCGAATTGCTGCGTCAGCAGCTCGGCGGCGGATTGCGCACGGCGGTCGGACAGCGACAGATTGTCGGTGTCGTTGCCGGTCGCATCCGTATGGCCTTCGATCAGGAACACCTCGCGCGGATTGCGCTGGATGGCCCGGTTGAGACCGTCGGCGATCACCTGCAACCTCGCCGCCTGATCCGGCGGGATGGTCCACGAACCGGAGTCGAAGTTGATCGTGTTGAGGTCGATGCTCGGCATCTGCATGCGGACATTGGGGCTGTAGCGGATCTCTTCGAGCGAGTAGCGCCGATCGATCCGCTGCACCGGCGGTGCCTCCATGGTCTCGTAGATCACGTCGGGCGACGCTTCCTGAGCGTCGACGATGTAGCGATCGTAGGGAATGTTGACCACCGGCGGCGGCACGTCGACATAGAAGCCGCCGACCGCGCGCGGATCGCGATAGCTGTTGTCGATGATGACGAGCTCGCGCCCGCCGGGATCCCTGCGGATCCGGCGCAGCATCTGGCCGTCGGCACCGACCACCGTGATGATCTCGCTGCCATCGGGACGGACCACAATGGTGCGGGTTTCGCCGCCGATCGTTTCGGTGCGGATGTCACGCGCGCCATAGCGGAAACGATAGACGTCGTCGCCGCGCACATAGGCCTGGCCGCTCGGGTCGCGAATGATGACCCGGTCCGGTTCGGTGTAGATGGTGCGGCCGTCTTCGACGACCTCCTGCCGCTGGCCGCGCAGGTCGGCGATGCTCCCGCCGATGATCGCACCGGCCACCACGCCCGCACCGACCGCGGCGCCGATCGCAAGCGGCGTAATGTTGTCATGCCGCGGCGGCGGCGGCAGCGGCGCTGCGACCGCAGGCGCGGCCCGGAATGCCGGTGCAACCGTCGGCGGGGCGTATTGCGCCTTGCCGGGCGGAGGCGTTGCAGCCGCCGAGCCGGGGACGACGGTCGGTGCCGCGGGCGCGCCCATGGCGGCTCCCTGGGCCGGTGACACGCCGGGCGCAACGCCCGGGCGTGCCTGCTGAGCCGGAGCCGGTGTCGTGCCGGGAGCGCCCATTGCCGCGCCCGGAGCCGGAGGCGTTCCGGGCGGCGTGGCTGGACGTCCCTGCTGACCCGGAGCCGGTGGCGCTGGCGTGGCGCCCGGCGGCGTGGTTGCGGCGGGCGGGGCGCCGGGGGTGCCAGGTCGTGCCGGCGGCTGCCCGCCAGCGGCGGGAGGCGTCGTCGGTGTGGCAGGCGCAGGCGTTGTCGGTGTTGCGCCGGGCGCAGGCGTGGGCGGTGTACCGGGCGGTTGCTTGGCACCGCCAGGACGCTCACCGTTAGGCCGTTCGCCGCGCTCGCCGCGTGGGCGTTCGCCCGGTGCCACTGACGGAGCTGCAGGTGTTGGCGTTGCGGCCGCGGGCGGCGTGCCGGGGCGTGCTGCGGGAGCGGCGGTGCCCGGCGCTGCCGGTGTTGCGGCACCCGGGGCCGGCGTCGGCGGCGTGTGCGCGGGACCTGCGCCGGGCGCCGGTGTACCCGGGCGTTGTGGTGCTGCGGCAGGCGGCGGCGGGGTCGGCGTCGGATGTGCGGGCGCCGCTGCCGGTGGCGGTGGCGTCGCAGGCTTCGCGGGCGCCGCTGCAGGCGGCTCCGGCCGTGCGGGTGCAGCCGGCGGCGGTGGCGTTGCTGGCTTCGCGGCCGGTGGCTCGGGTCGCACGGGTGCGGCTGCCGGCGGAGGCGGCGCCGGGCGCGCTGCGGGCGGTTCGGGCCGTGCAGGAGCGGCCGGCGGAGCAGGGTGTGCGGGCGCGGCCGCGGGCGGCGGAGGCGGAGCGGGGCGTGCAGGCGCGGCTGCGGGCGGAGCTGGCGGCGTCGGATGCGGCGCGGCCGCCGGAGGTGGCGGTGTCGGATGAGCAGGCGCAGCTGCCGGAGGTGGCGCCTGCGGATGCGGTGCGGCTGCGGGCGGAGCCGGATGCGCGGGAGCGCCCGGCGCGGGCCGCGGCTTGGGCTTTCCGTCGGGTCCGAGCTCTTCCTTTGGCTGCGCTTGTGCGACGACCAGCGGCGAAGTTTGTGCGTGCGACGCTGAGGCGGCGAATTGCATCACCGTCAGCGCAGTCGTGGCGAGCAGCACGAGACGAAGCTTTGTCATGGTATTGGAGTCCCCGGGCGGAAAGTCTGGGCAGGAGAGAAAGTGAGAGCCGAACAATTCGGCAGGACGATGAATTGCCAGCCGTTAGGCCGGATTGTGGCGAGCACCGAATCATCGGCGAAGTTTATTTCGACATTATAACGGGTTGCATGTGCCTTTGTTCACTGGCCATTCAGAAGAAACGCTCGGACACACTCGCGATCGATGTGGAACTGAGGCGCGCTCGTGAATCAGCGGGCTGCGGGGCGATCTGTCGCAGGCGGTGGACCGGATGGTCCGGGCGGTCCGCGCACCGGTGATTCGTCGGGCGTGTTGCCGGGCAACTCATCCGGTCGTGGCGGCTCGCCGGGTTCGCGCACCGGCGGTGGAACCTCAGGCTGCGGATTGCCGGGCGGAATTCCCGGCGGCGGTTCGCTCGGATTGCCCGGCGTCGCGGGCGGAATCTCGGGTGGTTCGATCGGCATCAGATCGAGACCCTGTTGCCGATGTCGGGTCCGCTGATGTCAGGTCGCATTGCGCGCATCGATCGCTCCATCGAAGTTCCAAGCGATAACGGATCGCGCGCCGCGCCGTTCCCCTGAACTCATCCGGGGGTGTGGCAGACCGCTTCGATATTGTGGCCGTCGGGATCGAGCACGAAGGCGCCGTAATAGTTCGGATGATAATGCGCGCGAATGCCGGGCGCGCCGTTGTCGCGGCCGCCGGCCGCCATCGCGGCCTTGTAGAAGGCGTCGACGGTGGCGCGGTCCTTGGCCGCAATCGCGATATGCACCGGCTTGTTCAGCGCGCCTTCGCCGCCGATCCAGAAATCCGGCTTGCCGTCGGCGCCGAAGCCTGCCGCTGGCGCGTGCCCCGCAACTTCAGCAGGCACTTCCATGATCAGGCCGTAACCGAGCGGCGCCAGCGCCGTCTGGTAGAACGCCTTCGCGCGCTCGTAGTCGGAGACCGAAAAGCCGATATGGTCGATCATTGCGAGCTTCCCTTGCTGTGCCGCATTGTCATGCGCACCTCCCCTTGAAACGGGGCAATGACGATGTAGCCCGGATGCAGCGAAGCGCAATCCGGGCTGCTCTAGCCGAGGATGGTCTGACCCCGGATTTCACCGCGCTTCATCCGGGCTACGATCCCGTCGTCATGCAATTGCGTCCGCGTTCTCGCTTCGCCTCCTCTTCGAAAGGGGCTAACGCCTGGCGAAATGTCGTTGCGGGGGATCGCATATGGCCCATCGAAAGCGGCGCATGCATAGCCGGTCGTGACGGGAGCGCCAACGCCCGCTATGCCGCCTTGTCCGACACCTTGGCCGAGGCTCGCTGTTGGCGCAAGAAGCGCCCGAGCAGCCGCCGCTTGCCCTTGCGCGGGATCAGCTTGACATCGCTGACCAGCTTCGCGCCGCCCTTGCGGCGCTCCAGCACGATCTTGCGGCTATGGAATGCCTCGAGCTCGACGCGATGGGCGACGCTGACGATGGTCGCCTTCGGCAATTCCGTCGTCACCATCTCCATCATGTTGTCCTGGCTCTTCTCGTCGAGCGCGGAAGTCGCCTCGTCGAGCACGACGATGTCGGGGTTGTGCAGCAGCAGCCGCGCAAAGGCGAGCCGCTGCTTCTCGCCGCCGGACAGCGTCTGGTCCCACGGCGCCTCCTCCTCGATCTTCTCCTTGAGATGGTCGAGCCCGACCTTGTGCAAGGCGTCGCCGATCTCATCGACGCTCCAGTCCTCGGCGGCGCCGGGATAGGCCACCGCGCGCCGCAGCGTGCCCGAGGGCACGTAGGGCTTTTGCGGCAGCATGAACAGGCGGCGGTCCGCGTGCAGGCCGACGCTGCCGCCGCCCCATGGCCACAAGCCGGCGATGGCGCGCACCAGCGTGCTCTTGCCGGTGCCGGATTCGCCGGCGACCAACAGCCGCTCGCCCGGCTCAATGACCACTTCGGTCTCGCCGACCACGGCGGTGCCGTCGTCGAGCGTGACGGAAAGGTCGTTGAGGCTCAGCATGGCATCGCCCTCGGTCTCGCCACGCTCGATGCGGCCGAAGCCGTCGCCGGTCTCGGCGCGCTCCAGCCCGTCAAGCGACATCATCAGCGAGGCGATGCGTCGTGCGCAGGCGTTCCAGTCGGCGAGCCGCGGATAGTTGTCGACCAGCCAGCCGAACGCCGTCTGCACGATAGTGAAGGCCGAGGCTGCCTGCATCACCTGGCCGAGCGACAAGCTGCCATCGAGGAATTTTGGCGCGCACAGCAGCAAGGGGACCACCGGCGCAATGAGATTCGATCCCTGCGATACCAGCGTCGTGCGCATGTGCTGCCCAGCGAGCCGCGCCCATTGCCGCAACACGTTCGAGAACGCCTTGTCGATGCCGTCGCGCTCCTCGGTTTCGCCGCCGAGCAGCGCGATGCTTTCGCCATTCTCGCGCACGCGGGTCAGGATGTAGCGGAATTCCGCTTCCGCCTGGTTCTTGTCCTCGGAGATCTGCACGAAGCTGCGGCCGATCGCCGTGATCGAGCCCGACGCGACCGCCGCATAGATGATCGCAGCAATGACCAGGAAGCCCGGGATACTGATGGACGAGCCGCCGAGCGTCACCGTCAGCGCGCCGCCGATGGTCCAGAGCACCACGATGAAGGTGACGGCCGAGAGCAGCGCCGACGTCACGCCAGCGATGAAGTCGACCGGGGAGTCGGTTGCGATCCGCAGATCCTCGGCGATGCGGTATTCCGGATTCTTGTGGTCGCCGTCGACCAGATTGAGCTGGTAGTAGCGGCCGTTCGCCAGCCAGCGCGACACGACGGCGTTGGTCAGCCAGGCGCGCCAGCGCCGCTGAATACTCATGCGACCGAACACCTGGCCAACGCCCAGCAGCACGCTGCCGATCGCAAGCGGAAAGAAGATGGCCGTCAGGTGGAACACCGCGGCCGAGTCGCGCTTCTCGATCGCATCGAAGATCGCGCGATTCCAGACATTGATGCCGTACTGCACGGCGACGTTGGCGACGATCAGCAGCAGCAGACCGATCGTGAACAGCCATGCCAGCCGGTCGCCGCCTTGGCTCCAATAGCCGCGCGCGCTGATCCAGAACCGCGTCAGCAGATAGTCCTTGCGCGCTTGTTCGGCCTCTTCGGGCGACAGTTCGGGATCGGGCTCGACAACGTCCGGCGGCGGCGGTTCGACATGGTCGCCGTTTTCGGCGACGATCTCGACGAATTCCGATTTGTCGTCGGCTTTGCCCTGTGCGGCAGCGGTGTCTTCGGTACCGCCGCGCGTCGCGCCCGCTTTCCGAGGCGCGTTGGTCTTCGCCGGCGCGGGCCTGTTCGACGATCCGGATTTTGCCTCGGCTTTGCGCATCGCGCGATAACGCGAGGGAAATCAGAAGGTTCCAAGCCAATTCCGGCGTATGCGACGGGATGATCCGACGGGCAAGCCGGCAAAATCCGTCAATGGCTGAGCCGCAAACCCAGTGTCATCCCTGCGAAAGTTTTCGCAGGCGCGGCAGCGAATGCGCGATACGCGTACGCGGTTCATTCACCCCGCCGGCGCCTGGTCCCGCTTCAGCCGGCGCGAGCGGGTGGCCTTGTGCAGCACCCGCGCCAGCTGCTCGGCCGAATACGGCTTCTGCAGCAGCTCGAAGCCGCCGCTGCCTTGCTGCGACAGCACCTGGCTGTAGCCGGAAGCAAGCACGATCGGCAGGTCGAGGCCCTGCCGGCGGATCTCCTCGGCAAGCTCGATGCCGCTCATGCCGGGCATCACGACATCGGTGAACACGAGGTCGAACCTGTCGGGGTCGACGGCCAGCTCCTCCAGCGCGTAGGTGGCGTTCTCCACGAGCACGCAGGTGCAGCCGAGCTGGGTCAGCGTGTCGGCGGCGAACTTTCCGACCTCGGCATTGTCCTCGACGATGAGGACCGACGCGCTGGTCGGCTCGACCGACGGCGCGTCCTCCGTGAGCGGCGATTGTGCGTTGTGCTTGCCGACGACACGCGGGAGATACAGCGTGAACGTCGAGCCCTTGCCGACTTCGCTGGTCACGGTGACCTCGCCGCCGGATTGCTTGGCGAAGCCGAACACCTGCGACAGGCCAAGGCCGGTGCCGTGACCGACCTCCTTGGTGGTGTAGAACGGCTCGAAGATGCGGCCGAACAGCTCCTGCGGGATTCCGACGCCGGTATCGGTCACCGACACCGCGACATGGCCGTGCTGGCTCGGCGGCGTGATCGCCTCGGCCGGCAGATTGCTCACGGCGCGGACCGCGATCGTGAGCCGGCCGACGCCGTCCATCGCGTCGCGCGCATTCACCGCCATGTTGATGATGGCGGTCTCGAACTGGCCCGCATCGGCGTTGACGAGGCAGGTCTCGTCCGGCACCTGCGCCGTGATCTCGATCCGCGAGCCGATCAGGGTGGTGATCATCTCGCTCAGGGTGCGGACATTCTGGCAGACGTCGAACACCTCGGGCTTCAGGGTTTGGCGGCGCGCGAACGCAAGCAGCTGGTTGGTCAGCTTGGCGGCGCGGTTCACGGTGTTGGAGATCGCATCGATATAGCGCTGCCGCCTCGCCTCCGGCAGGTCCGACCGCCGCAGCATGTCGACCGACGCGCGGATCACGGTGAGCAGATTGTTGAAGTCATGCGCGACGCCGCCGGTGAGTTGTCCGAGCGCCTCCAGCCGCTGACCATGCCGCAGCGCGTCCTCGGCTTCGATGCGCCTGTCGGCTTCCTCCAACATGCGCTCAGTTCTCTGATAGGCGAGCACGAGCAGGCCGAACAGCAGCGCGGTCGCCGGTATGCCGAAGATCAGGTGCTGCGCCATGGTCGATATCCAGCGCGCATGGATCGCCGAGGTTTCGAGCCCCGCGCTGACATAGATCGGGTACTCGGCCAGCCGCTGATAGCGCATGCGCCGTTCGATGCCGTCGGCCGGCGAACGGATCGTCATGCCGCCGGCTTCGGGATTGGCGACGATCTGTCGCCCGAGCGGGCCGCTCGGCTCGAACCTGGCGTCGTGGTCGATGACCGGAAAATGCGCCAGGATCGAGCCATCGGTCCGGATCAGCGCCAGGAAGCTGCCGGGCTCGCGGCCGATCTTGGCGTAGAAATTCTCGAAATATTCCGGAAGCACGGAGGCCTGGATCACGCCGCCAAAGCTGCCGTCCTCGTTGTTGCGGCGGCGGCCGACGCTGAAGAACCGCGCACCCTGATAGGGTGGCCGCGGCGTCAGCACCTCGCCGATATAGGTGCCGATGTCGCGCTCGGCGTGGATGCGGAAGTAATCCCGATCGGAGAAATCGATGCCGGGGGCCGGTTGCACCAGGCTGTTGACCAGGGCATGGCCGTTGGCATCGAACACCCAGATCGATTTCACCTGGGGGAGCGCGTCCGCGAGCCGGCGCAGCCGCTCGTGCAGGCCCTTCTCGCGCGCGACGATCTCGGCGTCGCCCATGCCGCGGACGACCTCGGTGACCTCGGCAAGGCTGCGGTCGATGGTCTCGAACACCTTGAGCGCGTGCTCGTGGGCGACGTCGAGCGTGCGCTGGATCTCCTGGTCGGCGGCCTCGCTGGTCGACATCCGGGACATCGAGGATGCAAACACGAACAGCGCCAGCGGAAGGGCCAGCGATGCGGCCATCATCCATTGCAGCAGTCTCAGCGAATTGCGTTGTGCGGTCTGCACGGGCGCTCCGGCTCCTTGCGGACCTTAACGCAAACCGTCGCGCCGGAGGAAGCAAAACCCCGTCCCGGCACCCGGCGCCGCGGCTGCCTCGCCTTGCAGCCGCCGGTCAAGGTTACCGGAGGCCAACCCGGATCGATCAAGTGCGAGCCGGCACGCGTCCGGGGCGACGCAGGGCGGATGCCGCCTGGCGTCATCACGACCCTGTTGCTCCACGCCGGCCGTTAAGCGGAAAAACGACCCAGATGACGCTTCCCGGCGCTGTTTTTAGGGGTTCTAAAACCTCTCACGGGCAAATGCTTGACCCTATGACTAGCTGCTGAAAAACAGGCCGCATGACAGGCGATCCAAACTCCTCCCAGGATAAGCTACAGGACATCCGGCTCGGACATGCGGATCGCGGTTTTGTCGGAAAAATCATCAGGCTCGATGCGCTCGTGACGGGTTCATCGCTGTCTCCGCAGGAGCTCGAGCAGCGCCTGGTGGAGATGGGATTTGTCGAGGGCGCACGCGTGGAAATCCTGCATGAAGGCACCATCCGGCGGGATCCGATCGCGGTGCGCGTCGACAACATCACGATCGCGCTGCGTCGGAGCGAAGCCATGGCTGTGATCGTCGAATGACAACTGCATCCTTGCGCCTGGCGCTGGTGGGCGCGCCGAACACCGGCAAGACGTCGCTGTTCAACAGTCTGACCGGCAGCCGCCAGAAGGTCGCCAATTATCCCGGCGTCACGGTCGAGCGCAAATCCGGCGGATTCGTCACGCCGGAGGGCCGCAGCGTGACGGTGCTCGACCTGCCCGGCACCTATTCGCTGCGCGGCCGCAGCCCGGACGAGGAGATCACCCGCGACATCGTGCTCGGCCGCTTCGACGGCGAGGCCGTGCCCGATCTCGTGCTCTGCGTCGCCGACGCCACCAATCTGCGGCTGACCTTGCGGCTGGTGCTCGAGCTGAAGCGCGTCGGCCGGCCGATGATGCTCGTGCTCAACATGATCGACATCGCGAAGCGCCGCGGCGTAACGATCGATCTCGATCGCATGTCGCAGGAGCTCGGCCTACCGATCGTGACCTCGGTCGCGGTCCGCAAGGGCGGTGTCGACGAGCTCTTGAAGCGGACTGACGAATTCCTGGCGAAGTCGCACGAGGTGGCGGCCAGCCAGTGGACGACGCCGACGATCGCGGACCTCAAGGCCGCGCAGCGCGAGGCGGACCGCATCATTGCCGCAGCGGTGACACTGCCGACCAAGCCCGACACGCTGACCAACCGGATCGATTCGGTCGTGCTGCACCCGGTCTGGGGTCTCATGATCCTCGCCGTGATCCTGTTCGTGATGTTCCAGGCGGTGTTCACCTGGGCGCAGCCGGCGATGGAGTTGCTGTCGGGCGGCTTCGCCGCGCTCGGGCAGCTGATCCACGATCTGCTCCCCGAAAGCTGGAGCCTGTTGCAGAGCTTCCTGCAGAACGGCCTGATTTCGGGCGTCGGCAGCGTCATCGTGTTCCTGCCGCAGATCATCATCATCTTCCTGTTCATCTTGCTGCTGGAAGATTTCGGCTACATGGCGCGCGCCGCATTCCTGATGGATCGCATCATGGGCGGCGCCGGGCTGCATGGCCGCGCTTTCATTCCGCTGCTGTCGAGCTTCGCCTGCGCCATTCCCGGCATCATGGCGACGCGGGTGATCGACAACCGGCGTGATCGCCTGACCACGATCCTGATCGCGCCGCTGATGACCTGCTCGGCGCGAATTCCGGTCTATACGCTGATCATCTCGGCGTTCGTTCCGGCGACCACGCTGTGGGGCTTCGTCAATCTGCAGGGGCTCGTGATGTTCGGCCTCTATGCCGCCGGCATCACCAGCGCGCTGACGGTCTCGGCGATCGCAAAGTTCTTCCTGTGGCGCGACCATGCGCCGGCGCCGTTCCTGCTGGAATTGCCCGACTACAAGGTGCCGCGGCTGCGCAGCATCGCGATCGGCGTGCTCAATCGCGCCAAGATGTTCCTGTATCGCGCCGGCACCACGATCCTCTCGATGATGGTGCTGATCTGGTTCCTCGCCTCGTTCCCGACCGCGCCCGCCGGCGCCGAGGGGCCGGCGATCAATTACAGCTTCGCGGCGATGATCGGCCATGCGCTCGAGCCGCTGCTGCGGCCGATCGGCTTCAACTGGCAGATCGCGGTGGCGCTGATCCCGGGCATGGCGGCGCGCGAGGTCGCGGTCGCGGCGCTCGGCACCGTCTATTCGATCGAGGGCGGTAAGGAGGCGGCGGAGCAGATCGGCCAGGTGCTGGCACAGAAATGGACGCTGGCGACCGCGCTGTCGATGCTGGTCTGGTACATCTTCGCCCCGCAGTGCGCCTCGACGCTCGCGGTGATCCGCCGCGAGACCGGCGGCGCGAAGTGGATGGTCGTGACGTTCCTGTACATGCTCGCGCTGGCCTATGCCGCGAGCTTCCTGACCTTCAATCTGGCGCAGGCGCTGGGGCTGCATTAGCCGGGCCGTTGCGTTCTGTCGCGGCGGCAATGGGTGCAACCGGGCGGGCGACGCAGTAGAGTTCGTTCGGGGCGCCTTGCGCGCATCCACGGGTTCCCTGCGAGACCTTGCAATGTCGACGTACGGCCTGGAGCGGCTATTTTCGCCTCGAAGCATCGCCATTGCCGGCGGCAGCCCCCGCCCGTCGTCGCTCGGCGCGGCGGTGCTGCGAAACCTCAAGGCGAGCGGCTTCGCCGGCAAGGTCGGCATCGTCAATCGGCACTATGCCGATGTTGACGGCGAGCCCACCGTTGCCGACCTGAAGTCGCTTCCGTTCGTTCCGGACCTCGTCGTCATCAGCGCACCGGCGGCGGCGATCCCGGAGATCGTCGCGGAGGCCGGGCTCGCCGGGGTTGCCGGTGCTGCGATCCTGTCGGCCGGTCTCGGCCATGGCGCAGGCTCGCTCGCGGAGATCGTGGAGCAGGCGGCGCGGCGTCACGGCATGCGCCTGCTCGGGCCGAATTGCCTCGGAATCATGGTGCCGCGTGCGAAGCTGAATGCGAGCTTCGCCTCGCATCAGCCGTCCGATGGCCATGTCGCACTGATCTCGCAGTCCGGTGCGGTCGCGTCGGCGATGATCGAGTGGGCGGCGGAACGGCGGCTCGGCTTCTCCGGCATCGCCTCGATCGGCGACCAGCTCGATGTCGACGTCGCCGACCTCCTGGATTATTTCGCGCTCGACGATCACACCGGCGCGATCCTGATCTACCTCGAAGCGGTGAAGGACGCGCGCAAGTTCATGTCGGCGGCGCGCGCCGCCGCACGCATGAAGCCGGTCGTCATCGTCAAGTCGGGCCGGATGGCGGAGGGAGCAAGGGCCGCCGCGACCCACACCGGGGCGCTGGCCGGCTCCGATGCGGTCTATGACGCCGCGTTCCGCCGCGCCGGCATGCTGCGGGTCTACGATCTTCGCCAGCTGTTCGATTGCGCCGAGCTGCTCGGCCGCGGCTTCGTGCCGCGCGGCAACCGGCTCGCGATCCTGACCAATGGCGGCGGGCTCGGCATCCTCGCCACCGATCGGCTGGCCGAGCTCGGCGGCGTTCCCGCGACGCTGACGGTTGAGACGATCGAGCGGCTCGACAAGATGCTGCCGCCGGGTTGGTCATGCGCCAATCCAGTCGACATCGCGGGCGATGCCGATGCTGCCCGCTACGTGGTGGCGCTCAACGCGCTGCTCGATGACCCGAACAGCGATGCGGTGCTGGTCGCGAATGTCGAGACGGCGGTGGCGCCGGCCGATGGCATTGCCGAGGCGGTGGCGCAATGCGTGCGTGAGCGTAGGACGAAGCGGAGTGCGGTGGCAGCACTGGTGCTTGCGGCGTGGGTCGGCGCCGATGAGCGCACCGGCGCGATCTTCGAGGCGGCGCGGATTCCGCACTTCCCGACCGAGGACGATGCGGTGCGCGCCTTCATGTATCTGGTGCGCTATCGCGAGGCCTCCACCGCGCTCGCCGCGACCCCGCCTGGCGTCGCATCGGTGTTCACGCCGGAGACGGCCGCGGCGCGGCACGTGGTCGTAAACGCGTTGTCGGAAGGGCGCGCCTGGCTCGATCCGGCCGAGATCGTCACTCTGTTCGAGGCCTATCGCATTCCGATCGTGACGACGGTCGTCGCCGACAATGCGGAGGACGCGGCCGAGAAGGCGGCGCCGTTCCTCGCCGAAGGGCATGCGATCGTGGTCAGGGTGTTCTCGCGCGACATCAGGCACGCGGCTGATGTCGGCGGCGTCATCCTCGACCTGCGCACCAGGGAAAGTGTCGTCGAGGCCGCCCGCACAGTCATGCAGCGGGCACGCAGCGCGCGGCCCGATGCCACCCTGCAAGGCGTGACGATCCAGCCGATGATCGTGCGGCGCGCGGCGCGCGAACTGATCCTCGGCATCGCCGACGATCCGACCTTCGGGCCGGTGATCGTGTTCGGCCGCGGCGGCCCTGCGGTCGAGGTGATCAACGACAAGGCGCTGGCGCTGCCGCCGCTCGACATGAATCTCGCTCGCGAGCTGGTCGGACGCACGCGTGTCTCGCGGCTGCTCGGTGGCTATGGCGATGTGCCCGCTGTTCCGGCCGATGTGGTGCCGCTCACTTTGGTCAAGCTGGCGCAGATGGCGGCCGACATTCCCGAGGTCGCCGGGCTCGACATCAATCCGATGCTGGCGGACGAGGCCGGTGTGCTTGCGCTCGATGCGCGGGTGGCGATCCGCAAGCCGGCGCGGCTGTTCGCCGGTCAAACCAGATTGGCGGTCAGGCCCTATCCGTCGCAATGGGAGGGCGAGCTTGCGCTGCGCGACGGCTCGCGCGTCGTGGTGCGGCCGATGCGGCCGGAGGACGAGCCGATGGTCGCCGAGTTCTTCAAGCGCGTCACCGCCGAAGATCTCAGGCTGCGCTTCTTCCACGCGATGAAGGAATTCTCGCACGCCTTCATCGCGCGCCTGACCCAGCTCGACTATGCGCGCGCGATGGCGTTTGTGGCGCTCGATCCGGCGACCGGCGAGATGATGGGAGCGGTCCGGCTGCATTCGGACTCGCTGTACGAAAACGCCGAATACGCGATCCTGCTGCAGTCCGATCTCAAGGGCAAAGGGCTCGGTTGGGCGCTGATGCAGCTCCTGATCCACTATGCGCGATCGGAGGGATTGAAGCGGCTGTCCGGCCAGGTGCTGACCGAGAACACCACGATGATCGGGATGTGCCGCGATCTCGGCTTCACCGTGACGATGGATCCGGAGGATCACAGCATCGTCGACGTCGTGCTCGATCTCCGCAAGCCGGGAGTCGAGGCGGTCGGCTCCGATATCCTGATCCGGGCTGGGGCGGCTGCCCGCTGATACCAGCAGCGGCAGCCGCGATCGGGTCGGATCAGATCTGGCGTTCGACCATCTTGAACTTGAGCTCGGCGATCGCTTCCGAGGGATTGAGGCCCTTCGGACACGCCTTGGCGCAGTTCATGATGGTGTGGCAGCGATAGAGGCGGAACGGATCCTCGAGATTGTCGAGCCGCTCGCCGGTCGCTTCGTCGCGGGAATCGGTGACCCAGCGCGTGGCCTGCAGCAGCGCGGCGGGACCGAGGAAGCGCTCGCTGTTCCACCAGTAGCTCGGGCAGGAGGTCGAGCAGCAGGCGCACAGGATGCACTCGTAGAGACCGTCGAGCTTCTCGCGGTCCTCGTGGCTCTGCCTCCACTCCTTCTGCGGCGTCGGCGTCGTGGTCTTCAGCCACGGCTCGATCGAGGCATACTGGGCGTAGAAATTGGTGAGGTCGGGGACGAGGTCCTTGACCACCGGCTGGTGCGGCAGCGGATTGACCTTGACCGCGCCGCCGGCGCCGACGTCGTGCATCGACTTGGTGCAGGCCAAGGTGTTCTGGCCGTCGATGTTCATCGCGCAGGAGCCGCAGACGCCTTCGCGGCATGAGCGTCGGAAGGTCAGCGTCGGGTCGATGTGGTTCTTGATCCAGATCAGGCCGTCCAGCACCATCGGACCGCAATCATGGGTGTCGACATAATAAGTGTCGACGCTCGGATTCTTGCCGTCGTCCGGGTTCCAGCGATACACCCGGAATTCGCGCGTCTCGGTGGCGCCGGCCGGCTTCGGCCAGGTCTTGCCGCCGGAAATCTTCGAATTCTTTGGAAGTGCGAATTCAACCATGCTTGCTCGCCTTCGTTCTCAGTAGACCCGCGCCTTCGGCGGGATGTACTGCACATCATTGGTCATCGTGTAGTCGTGGACCGGACGATAATCGATCGCGGTCTTGCCGGCCGGATCGATCCAGGTCAGCGTGTGCTTCATCCAGTTCTTGTCGTCGCGGGCCGAGAAGTCCTCGCGCGCATGCGCGCCGCGGCTTTCGGTGCGGTTCGCCGCCGAATCCATCGTCACGATCGCCTGCACGATCAGATTGTCGAACTCCAGCGTCTCGACCAGGTCGGAATTCCACACCAGCGAGCGGTCCGACACCGAGATGTCGCCGACGCCGCCATAGACCTTGTGAATCAGGTTCTGGCCTTCATGCAGCACGTCGCCGGTGCGGAACACCGCGCAATTGTTCTGCATCACATGCTGCATGCTGTCGCGCAGCTTCGCGGTCGGCGTGCCGCCGGAGGCGTGGCGGAAGCGATCGAGCCGGCCGAGTGCGAGGTCGGCCGAATCCTTCGGCAGCTCCGGCTGCTTGGCGTTCGCCGTCAGCTTGTCGGCAAGGCGCAGCGCCGCGGCGCGGCCGAACACCACGAGGTCGATCAGCGAGTTGGAGCCGAGGCGGTTGGCGCCGTGCACCGAGACGCAGGCGGCTTCGCCGATCGCCATCAGGCCCGGCACCACCGAATTGTCGTCGCCGTTGCGCTTGGTCAGCACCTCGGCGTGATAGTTGGTGGCGATGCCGCCCATGTTGTAGTGCACGGTCGGCACGATCGGGATCGGCTCGCGGGTGACGTCGACATTGGCGAAGATCTTCGCCGATTCGGAGATGCCCGGCAGCCGCTCGTGCAGCACCTTCGGATCGAGGTGGTCGAGGTGAAGGAAGATGTGATCCTTCTTCTTGCCGACGCCGCGGCCTTCGCGGATCTCGATCGTCATCGCGCGCGAGACGACGTCACGCGAGGCGAGGTCCTTGGCCGAAGGCGCATAGCGCTCCATGAAGCGCTCGCCCTCGGAATTGACGAGATAGCCGCCTTCGCCGCGCGCACCCTCCGTGACGAGACAGCCCGAGCCGTAGATGCCGGTCGGATGAAACTGGACGAACTCCATGTCCTGCAGCGGCAGTCCGGCGCGCAACACCATGCCGCCGCCGTCGCCGGTGCAGGTGTGCGCCGAGGTGCAGGAGGCATATGCGCGGCCATAGCCGCCGGTCGCGAGAATCGTGGTCTGGGCGCGGAAGCGATGCAGCGTGCCGTCATCGAGCTTGAGCGCGATCACGCCGCGGCAGACGCCCTGGTCGTCCATGATCAGGTCGATGGCGAAGAATTCGATGAAGAACTCGGCCGAGTGGCGCAGCGACTGGCCATACATCGTGTGCAGCATGGCGTGCCCGGTGCGGTCCGCGGCCGCGCAGGTGCGCTGGGCCTGGCCCTTGCCGTAGTCCATGGTCATGCCGCCGAACGGGCGCTGATAGATCTTGCCGTCCTCGGTGCGCGAGAACGGCACGCCCCAATGCTCGAGCTCGTAGACCGCGTCGGGCGCGTTGCGCACCATGTATTCGATCGCGTCCTGATCGCCGAGCCAGTCCGACCCCTTCACGGTGTCGTACATGTGCCAGCGCCAGTCGTCCGGATGCATGTTGCCAAGCGAGGCCGAGATGCCGCCCTGCGCCGCAACGGTGTGCGAGCGGGTCGGGAACACCTTGGTGATGCAGGCGGTGCGCAGGCCCGCTTCCGAGCAGCCGACCACGGCGCGCAGACCCGCGCCGCCGGCGCCGACCACGACGACGTCGTAGGTGTGGTCCTGGATCGGATAGGCCTTGCCATTGGTGGCCGGGCCACTGCCGTTGGTGGCCTTGCCGTTTCCTTCACCGGCCATGGGTTATACTCCCGACGACAATTTGAGGATTGCGTAGATCGAGGCCAATGCGACCGCGACGCAGAAGAAGTTGTTCGCCATCACGCTGGCGATCTTCAGCTTCTCGTTGTGGATGTAGTCTTCGATCACGACCTGCATGCCGATCTTCATGTGCCAGGTGCTGGCGACGATGAAGAGCAGCAGGATGATGGCGATCGGGATCGAGCCGAGGATCTGTGCCGCGCCGGCATGGTTGCGGCCGATCAGCATGATCACCACGACGATCACGGGAACGATCAGCAGCGTCATCGCTACCGCGGTAAGCCGCTGGCGCCAGAAATCGCCGGTGCCGGTGTGGGCGGAGCCGAGGCCGCGGACGCGCTCCAGCGGCGTGCGCATCGAAGAGGGGCCGCTCATCGTCCACCTCCAACCGCGTAGGCAATGATCCAGACCAGCACGGTCAGCGCGATGCCGGCGACCAGCGCGCCCCAGGTCAGAGCTTCGCGCTCATTGGCCTTGAAGCCGTAGCCGAGGTCCCAGACGAAATGCCGGATGCCGCTGCACAGATGGTGCATCAGCGCCCATGTGTAGCCGAACACGATCAGCTTGCCGATCGCGCTGCCGGTGAAGGCCTGGACGTTGGCATAGGCGGTCGGGCCGGAGGCGGCTGCGATCAGCCACCATGCGAGCAGCAGGGTGCCGAAATAGAGTGCCACACCTGTGGCGCGGTGGACGATGGACAGCGCCATCGTCAGCGTCCACCGGTAGGTCTGCAAATGGGGTGAAAGCGGTCGTTCGATCCTGGCGGTCATCGGCGGGCTTTATGGTGTGAGGGACCGCGGCCGGCCCATCGGGGAACGCGGTAGAGGAGTTCTATTTACGGAGTCGCACCCCGCCGCGCAACGGCCAAATAGCCTTCGGTCGAACCGAAGTTCATTGTTAGAGTTGCCGAATTCTGGTTGATCCGCAGTGTGGTATTCTATATGCAAGGTCGGTCGAACCAAAAAATGAATCATTGATCATTGTATCACTCAGCGAGTTGAAGGCGACGCGGAGGGGGGCGTGAGGCGTCGATTTGCCCCATTGTTCCACCGGATAATTGGCTGTTGCCCTGATCTTAGGCGCTGGTCCGCGTGACGGGCGAAACGCCAGCTGCACTGGAGTAGCTGGCGGCTCGCGGCCGAACGGCACGCCGCGACCGGCCACTGACGCGGCCAGACTGCAGATGTCGGCGCCGGCACGCGGACGATGCCGGCGCGATACCGCAGCGCATCAACCAACGTCTCCAGGCCATTCATCCAAAGCCGACCGGATATGCGGAATTCGCGATTCGCCTTCGTACCGTCGATAGGACGCACGCGAGATTTGCATGAGGTCCTGCGCAGTCGCGCCGATACTCCCGAACCTGAAAAGCGGTTATTGCTCGCGAGCGACAGTCGCGAGACGCCGCCGAAGCATCCGCTCTGGCGACACCAACCTGATGCTGCACGAAAAGGACAATGGCCGGCCTCGATCCCCGGGAGTTGCTCGAGCTTGCGCTGCTGCTGATCGCGGTCGGCGCGCTGTCCGGATTTCTCGCCGGGCTGTTCGGCATCGGCGGCGGCGCGATCCTGGTGCCGGTGTTCTACGAATGCTTTCGCCTCGCCGGCGTGCCGCTCGAAGTGCGGATGCCGCTCTGCATCGGTACCTCGCTCGCGATCATCATCCCGACCTCGCTGAGCTCGTTTCGCGCCCACTATCGCCGCGGCGCGGTCGACATGGAGATCCTGAAGCGCTGGTGGCTGCCGATCGTGATCGGCGTCGCCGCCGGCAGCGTCACCGCGCGCTTCGCCCCGGAGCGGCTGTTCAAGATCGTGTTCGTGCTGGTGGCCTGGTCGGCGGCGGCACGGCTGCTGCTGGCGCGCGAGACCTGGAAGTTCGGCGACGACGTGCCGAAGGGATTTCTGATGCGCGTCTACGGCTTCTTCGTCGGCCTGCTGTCGACACTGATGGGGATCGGCGGCGGCCTGTTCGCCAACCTCTTGATGACTTTCTATGGCCGGCCGATCCATCAGGCGGTCGCGACGTCGTCAGCGCTCGCGGTGCTGATCTCGATCCCCGGCGCGCTCGGCTACGTCTATGCCGGCTGGCCCGCCGCCGCGCGCTTTCCCGATGTTACGGCGCTGCAGCTGCCGTTCGCGCTCGGCTACGTCTCGCTGATCGGAGCGCTGCTGGTGATGCCTACCACGCTGGTCACCGCGCCGCTCGGCGTCAGGGTCGCGCACGCGCTGTCGAAGCGGGCGCTGGAGGTGGCGTTCGGGGCCTATCTCTTCATCGTCGGCGGACGGTTCGTGATCAGCCTGTTGGGCGGCGCATAACCTCCCCTTGAAAAGGGGAGGTCGCTTTGCTCGCCAGAGCAAAGCGGTGGGGATCTGCTCTCTCGGCTTGCAGCAGGTCTGCGGCTGACCCCCATCCCGACCTTCCCCCTTGCAGGGGGAAGGAGAAGACAGGCAGGCTGCGACACCGAGCTACTTCGCGTAAATATCCTTATACGTATCCCGCAAGATATTCTTCTGCACCTTGCCCATCGCGTTGCGCGGCAATTCGTCGACGACGAAGACGCGCTTGGGCATCTTGAATTTGGCGAGCCGCCCGTCGAGCGCCTTCAGCACCGAGGCCTCGCTGATATCGGCGCCCTTGTTGCAGACGAGGACGGCGGTGACGCCTTCGCCGAAATCGGCATGCGGCACGCCGATTACGGCGGATTCGATCACGCCGGGCATGGCGTCGATCTCGCTCTCGATCTCCTTCGGGTAGACGTTGAAGCCGCCGGAGATCACGAGATCCTTGCCGCGGCCGAGGATGTGGACGTAGCCCTTGTCGTCGATCTTGCCGAGGTCGCCGGTGATGAAGAAGCCGTCGGCGCGGAATTCGGCTTTGGTCTTCTCCGGCATCCGCCAATAGCCCTGGAACACGTTCGGGCCCTTGACCTCGATCATGCCGATGGTCTCCCGCGCGAGCTCCTTGCCGGTCTCGGGATCGGTGACCCGCACCGAAACGCCGGGTAGCGGGAAGCCGACCGCGCCGGGCACGCGGTCGCCGTCATAGGGATTCGACGTGTTCATGTTGGTTTCGGTCATGCCGTAGCGCTCGAGCACGGCGTGGCCGGTGCGCGCGGACCATTCGCGGTGGGTGTCGGCGAGCAGCGGCGCGGAGCCCGAGATGAACAGCCGCATGTGTTTGGTGGCGTCCTTGTTCAGGCCGGGGTTCTGCAACAGGCGGGTGTAGAAGGTCGGCACGCCCATCATCACGGTGGCGCGGGCCATCAGCTTCAGGATCGCGTCCGGATCGAACTTCGGCAGAAAGATCATCGAGGCGCGCGAGAACAGCGTCACGTTGCTCGCCACGAACAGGCCGTGGGTGTGATAGATCGGCAGCGCGTGGATCAGCACGTCCTTGTCGGTGAAGCGCCAGTAATCGACCAGCGAGTAGGAGTTCGACGCCAGATTGTCGTGCGACAGCATCGCGCCCTTGGAGCGGCCGGTGGTGCCCGACGTGTAGAGGATCGCGGCGAGGTCGTCATTGCCGCGCGGCACAGTGGCGAAGTCCTTCGGCGCCTTGTCGGCGGCCTCGGTCAGCGAGCCCTTGCCGGTGGGATCGAGCGTTTCGATCTTCGCCCCCACCTTGGCGGCGATCGCCTTGATGCCGTCCAGCTTGGACGGATCGCAGACCACCAGCGACGGCTCGGCGTCGGTGATGAAGTATTCGAGCTCGTTCAGCGTGTAGGCGGTGTTGAGCGGCAGATAGACGCCGCCGGCGCGCACGGTGGCGAGATAGAGCACCAGCGCCGAAACCGACTTCTCGGTCTGCGCCGCGACGCGGTCGCCCGGCTTGACGCCGCGCTCCACCAGCACGTTCGCCATCCGGCCCGCGCGCGCGATCAAATCGCCATAGGAGATGCGGCTGCCGTCGAGCTGCTCGATCGCGAGCCGATTGGGGTCGTCGAGGCCGTCGAACAGGCGGGAAAACAGGTTGGCGTTGGTGGTCGTGTTCATGCAACATCCCCTGAGGGGCGAAAGCGCCGGTAAAGGTCCGGCTGGATTAGCAAAAACGCCCTTCGGAAAGCAACGGAGACAGTTTGCATGACAAATAATGGGAAGCGCGTGGCCTGGGTCACCGGTGGCGGCACTGGAATCGGCGAATCCGGGGCGGAATTCCTGGCTGCGGACGGCTGGACCGTGGTGGTGTCCGGCCGTCGCAAGGAAGAGCTCGACCGCGTGGTGGCCAACATCGCGAAAAAGGGCGGCAAGGCCGAGGCGATCGCGCTCGATGTCAGCAACAAGACCGCCGTCAACAAGGCAGCTGAGGCGATCGTCGCCAAGCACGGCCGCATCGACCTTTTGGTCAATAGCGCCGGCATCAACGTGCCGAAGCGCAGCTGGGCCGACATGGAACTGGAGGGCTGGGACAAGCTGGTCGAGGTCAATCTCAACGGCGTGCTGTATTGCATGCGCGCCGTGCTGCCGGCGATGCGCAAGCAGCAGGACGGCTGCATCATCAACGTCGCCTCCTGGGCCGGCCGCCACGTCTCGAAGATGCCGGGTCCGGCCTACACCACGACCAAGCATGCGGTGCTGGCGCTGACCCATTCCTTCAACATGGACGAATGCGTCAACGGCCTGCGCGCCTGCTGCCTGTCGCCGGGCGAGGTCGCAACCCCGATTCTGAAGCAGCGGCCGGTGGTGCCGAGCGAGGCCGAGCAGGCCAAGATGCTGCAGCCGGAAGATTGCGGCCGCACCATCGCCTTCGTCGCCAGCATGCCGGCGCGGGTCTGCGTGAACGAGATCCTGATCAGCCCGACCCACAACCGCGGATTCATTCAGACGCCGGCGAACCGGGACTAGGTCTCCTCCTTCCCCCTGCAAGGGGAAAGGTCGGGATGGGGTCGGCCACAGGCGACACTGCTGGTGGAGAGAGCTGATCCCCACCCGCTTTGCTCTGCGAGCAAAGCGACCTCCCCTTTCCAAGGGGAGGTTGACTTACGTAGCCCGGATTTCGCTTCGCTCCATCCGGGCTACATGCTCACTCGCTGATCTCGTTCAGCTCCTTGCCGGTATGCTCCGGCACGCAAAAGAACACGCCGACCGCCATCGCGATCATCAGCACGGGGATGCAGAGGAACGCCAGCGCGAACGAGCCGGTGTGCTGCTGGAGCGCGATCGAGACGAACGGGAATAGCACGAAGCCGACGAAATAGGCGATCGCCCACACCACGCCGTTGGCGGCGCCGCGGATGCGGGTCGGGAAGATCTCCGCGGTCAGCGTCGTGCTCGGGCCCCAGAAGCCGAGGAAGCCGAGACACCAGAGCAGTCCGAACGTCCACAGCAGCACGCGATCCTCGGAATAAACCCAGAGCGTCATGAAGATCGCGCCCTCGATCAGGGTGATGATGAAGGTGCGGCGGCGGCCGATCTTGTCGATCAGCCAGCCGACCAGGCACAGGCCGAGGAAGCCGCACAGGCCATAAAACACGTAGAACAGGCTGTATTCGGCGGTCGACCAGTGTTTCTCGGTCGAGAGGTAAAGCGGCATCCAGGCGCCGACCGTGCCGTAGATGCAGGTCGAGGCGCAGGCCACGAACAGCGCGACCAATGTCGACGGCAGCACGTCGGGCATGAACACCTGGCGGATGCCGACTGACTTGGCCTTGCCGAACCAGGCGCTGTCATCGGCGCCCACCGTGCCGCCGCGCGCCAGCGTTTCCGAGATGCGCCGCTTGCGATCCTGCGACCGCACCCAATAGGGCGATTCCGGACAGGTGGAGCGGATATAGATCGCGAGCAGCGCGATCGCGCCGGGCACCATCACGGCGATACGCCAGCCGAAATTGGCGGCGACGAGGCCGGTGATCGCGCCGGCAAGCGTGGCGCCGATGCACCAAGCCGAGCGCGTGATGCTGATGACGCGGCCGCGCAGGCGGGCCGGCCAGGTCTCCGCCACCAGCATCGAGCCGAGCGACCATTCGCCGTTGAGTGCGAAGAACAACAGCGAGCGCGCGATCACGAACACCGTAAAGGTCGGCGAGAGCGCCGCGACCGGCATCAGAAGCGAGAACAGCGCGATGTTGACGGCGAGCAGCGTGCGGCGGCCGTAGCGGTCGGCGAGCCACGGCCAGAAATAGAGCCCGGCGATGCCGACGAACAGCGCGATCTGCATGCCCGAACGGTATTCCGGCAGGCTGAGCTGGAATTCCTTGATCACCATCGGCGAGATCAGCGCGAAGATCACGCCGTCCATGCCGTCGAAGCCCCAGCCGAGCGCGTTGGCGGTGGCGATGTGCCAATGGGTTTTCGTCAGCTCGGTGCTGCCGGCGACCGCGCGGTAGTTGGCGTATTGCAGATGTTTCTGCTCGAGCGGGCCGACGTCGCCGTCGGCATCGTTGACCACAGGCGCGGCGCGCCCGTCCGCCGTCATGCTGCTCATGATTGGCATCCCCACGACTGCCTGCGGCGAAGCCGCACCGCAATCTCAGGCTGAACCAATTGCACCATAGCGGCAAGCGAATTGCTCGCGGCAGCGCACGCGTCCATTCCGTTGAGTGGAATGCGTGGGCGCGCTGCGTAAAGCGCCGCATGTACGAAGCGCGGCCCGCCCGGTTTCAGGAATCACAAAGAGTTATTTCCGGAAACCGCCCGGAAAACCTGCCGTAGCTCAGGTCGACGACGACGCACACACCATCCAACCCGCGCCGTTGTTGCCCCTTCATCGCCGGCGAAACTGAGCCGGCCAGATTGCCCATCGGGAGACGAACCATGTCGAAGCGTATTGCCTATCTTGCCGCCGCCGCCTTCAGCGCGCTCGCGATCACCGCCACCGTCGTGGCGCCGGTCCGCGCCGAGGAGAAGACCGTGATGGTCGGTGGTGCCGCGATGTTCCCATCGAAGAACATCATTCAGAACGCCGTCAATTCGAAGGACCACACCACCCTCGTCGCCGCGGTGAAGGCCGCCGGTCTGGTTGGCACGCTGGAAGGCAAGGGGCCGTTCACGGTGTTCGCGCCGACCAACGCCGCGTTCGGCAAGCTGCCGGCCGGAACCGTCGACAATTTGGTCAAGCCCGAGAACAAGGCGACGCTGACCAAGATCCTCACCTACCATGTGGTGCCCGGCAAGCTCGAAGCCTCCGACCTCACCGACGGCAAGAAGCTGAAGACCGCCGAAGGCGAGGAACTGACCGTGAAGCACCAGGACGGCAAGGTCTGGATCGTCGATGCCAAGGGCGGCACCTCGATGGTGACGATCTCCAATGTCAACCAGTCGAACGGCGTGATCCACGTGGTCGACACCGTGCTGATGCCGGCGACGTAACACCCCGCGGCCCGATTTAGTCCCTGGACCGACCTGCAAGACAGTGAGCCGGAGCCTCGCTCCGGCTCGCATTTTTGTGACCGTGCGAACTGGCATATATCGAACTGATGATGCGCGACCCCGTAACGGACCGCCGGTTCCCGGCGTATAAGCCGGTAACGACCATAAGCAGAGACATTCCATGACGAGCCTTGCCGTCAGTGACCACCAGGCAGAGACCGCGGCGCCCGCGAAGGTGATTCAGCCGGTCTGGGTGCGGCTGGTGCACTGGATCAACGCGTTCGCGATGATCCTGATGATCATGTCCGGCTGGCAGATCTACAACGCCTCGCCGCTGTTCGGCTTCACCTTCTCGCACAGCATCACGCTCGGCGGCTGGCTCGGCGGCGCGCTGCTCTGGCACTTCGCGGCGATGTGGCTTTTGATGGTCAACGGCCTGATCTATCTGGCGCTCGGCTTCGCCACCGGCCGCTTCCGCAAGAAGCTGCTGCCGATCACCCCTGGCGGCGTGATTGCCGACACCAAGGCGGCGCTGACCTTCAAGCTCTCGCATGACGATCTCAGCAAGTACAATTCGGTGCAGAAGCTGCTCTATGCCGGCATCATTACCGTCGGCGTCGTCATCGTGCTGTCCGGCTTGTCGATGTGGAAGCCGGTGCAGTTGCATTGGCTGGTATCGCTGTTCGGCGGCTACGACATCGCGCGCTATGTCCACTTCACCTGCATGGCGCTGATCGTCGCCTTCCTGGTGATCCATGTTGCGCTCGCGCTGCTGGTGCCGAAGAGCCTGCGCGCCATGATCATCGGGCGCTGAGGGAGGGTGTGATGGGTCGTCTCAGAAAACTCCTGATCCCCGGCGTCGACAAGAAGCTGCTTGTGCGCGACGCAGTGAAGACGATGCCGGAGCTGACGCGCCGCCGCTTCATCACGGCCGGCACCAGCCTCGGCGCCTTGACGCTGTTGACCGGCTGCGACGTGGTCGATTCGTCGTCGGCGGAGGAATTGCTGAAGAAGGTCTCGAAGTTCAACGACGCGGTGCAGGCCTGGATGTTCAATCCGGATGCGCTGGCCCCGACCTTCCCCGAGAGCATGATCACCAAGCCGTTTCCGTTCAACGCCTATTACGATCTCGACGATGCGCCCGAGATCGCAGGCGCGGACTGGAAGCTCGAGGTGCGCGGGCTGGTCGAGAACAAGAAGTCGTGGACGCTCGACGAATTGTACAAGCTGCCGCAGGAGAAGCAGGTGACGCGCCACATCTGCGTCGAAGGCTGGAGCGCGATCGGCAGCTGGACCGGCACGCCGCTGCGCGATTTCCTCAAGCTGGTCGGTGCCGACACGCGCGCCAAATATGTCTGGTTCCAGTGCGCCGACAAGGACGGCTATAATTCACCTTTGGACATGCGTACCGCGCTGCATCCGCAGACCCAGATGACGTTCAAATTCGCCGACCAGATCCTGCCGCGCGCCTACGGCTTCCCGATGAAGATCAGGGTGCCGACCAAGCTCGGCTTCAAGAACCCGAAATACGTGCTCTCGATGGAAGTCACCAACGACTACAAGGGCGGCTACTGGGAAGACCAGGGCTACAACTCGTTCAGTGGGAACTGATGTCGCTCCTTGAAAGCCTCACGCGCTATCGATGCCGAGGGAGCTTGGTCAATTTCTGCAGGGCCTGTTGTGCAGATCGAACGACATCATGCCATGCGGGGTCATCGAGGATGGCCGCGTTGTCGTAATCATTTCCAGCTGGAGATTTGTGGGCGGCAAGCGTCTTGCCGAATTCGATTAGGATTGTCGCCTCGGCGGGCGATAGCCAGCCCTTTTTCTGACCTGCTTCTAATTCATCCGTATCAGGATATGAGCAGACGAACTCGACATACGACCAGTGCGGGTTCTTGTTGTTGGGATCGAGCCACGTCCGTCGCTGGAGATCGAGATTCCCGATCTCATCCAAGGATGACCACCAGATTTTCCGGACTAAGCGGCCGGTCTCTTCATTGGTGACGCTCACGCGCAGTTCCTCCGACGTCCAATTTCTTCTGAAACGCCGACAGCACCGCCCCCAACGCCAGCATCGCGGCCGAGACGTTCAGTGCAAACGACAGGCTGCCGACCGCGTCGGTGATGGCGCCGACTACGATCGGGCCGAGCGTCTGGCCGATGCCGAAGGCGATGGTCATCGCCGCGATTGCGGTCGGCCAGGCTTCCGGTGGGTAGTTGAGGCGCACGAAGGCGGTGGTCGAGCCGACCACGGCGAAGAACGCGACGCCGAACACCAGCGCCGAGATCGCGAGCAGCAGAGGCGAATGGCCGAAGATCGGCAGCGCCGCGCCGAGCGCGTTGACACCGAGGATGATGGTGGTCGCGAGCCCGCCGCGGTCGAGCGCCAGCACCCGCCGCCAGACCCATGGCGTCACGAACGCGCTGATGCCGATCAGGCTCCAGAACGCGCTCTGTGCGGCTGCGCCACCGCCGCCGTCGCGGACATAGGCGATCATGAAGGTCATGTAGGCGATGTAGCCGGCGCCGAACAGGAAGTAGGCGGTGAGGTAGATCAGGACCGGCGCGATGGCGAATTTGGTACGCACGATGCCGCCGGCGATCGCATCGGCGTGGAGTGGCGCCAACATCAGCGGCACGATCATGATCGCGGAGAGCAAGGTCATCGCCCACCACACGATCCACCATGAGCCGGCGCCAAAGCCCTGCAACACGAACGGCGCGATCAGGCCGGATGCCAGAATGCCGACGCCCGGCCCGGCATAGAACAGGCTGAGCAGGAAATTCGCGCGCTCCGGCCGTGATTGCGCGATGGTTGTTGCGAGCGCGCCGCCGCCGACGAAGCCGAACGCGGCGGCGAAGCCGGCCAGCAGGCGGGCGAAGCTCAGCACCGCGAAATTGCCTGATATGGCGCACAGCGCCAGCGAGAGCACGCAGGCCAGCGTCGACCAGCGCACCGACGCGGCCAGCCCGAAGCGCCGGATCAGGCGCGAGGCGAACAGCGCGCCGACCAGATAGCCGGCGGCATTGATCGTGTTCATGAAGCCGGCGGCCGAATACGACCAAGCCAGCTGCTCGCGCATGTCGGGCAGAACAAGCGAATAGGCGAAGCGGCCGATGCCGAGACCGACCGTCGGCGCGAGCGACAAAATCAGGATCAGCCGCGCGGGATGCGGGTAGGCTGGGGAGGGGGCTCTCACAATTCACTCCGGCAATATCGACATTGTGGCAGGCCGCGCCGGTCCTGCCCAGCGCCGTGGGCGGCAACACTGCCTTGCGGATCGGGCAATCAGGCGATCAGGACCAGCGCGACGCCGATCACGGTCAGCAGGGTTCCGGCGACGATCCGCGCGGTGATCTCGACATGCTTGAGCATGACGGCGCTCAGCGCCACGGTCACCAGCGGGTAGATCGCAGCGAGCGGCGCCACCAGCGTGATCGGGCCGTTGCGGACCGCGGCGAACAGGCTGAGCGCACTGAGCCCGTTGCTGATTCCGGTCAATGCAAACCAGAACCGGCCGTCACGCGGCGCCTGCACCATGAAGCTGCCCTTGCGGACGCGCTGCACCGTCAGCAACACCAGCGAGGACATGATGTAGCCAACCAGGCAGGCCCATAGCGGGCTCGGCCAGATCGCCAGCCCGAGCTTGGCAATCGGCGGCACGATGCCGCGCACCAGCGCGCTGGCAAGCGGCAGCAGCAGGGCCCAGCTGCGCCAATGACCGAGATCGCGCGGCCGGGTCACGGTAATGATCGCGGCACCGGCCACCGCGACCACGAGCCCGATCAGCTGTTGCGGTGCGAGCGGCTCGTGCAGCAGCACCACGGCGGCGGCGACCGCAAGCAGCGGCGCCAGATTGCCCAATGTCGAGGTGATGACAGGTCCAAGCGCCCGGTTCGAGGCGAAGGTGAGGAGCGTCAGCGAGGCTGGGAAGAACAGGCCGATCGCCATGAAGATCGGCAGGCCGCGCCAGACCATCGGCTCGCCATGCAGGATCAGCGGCGACAGCATGAGGAATAGCAGGGTGAAGGATGGCACGCTGATCGCTGCGCCCGACAGCGGTTCGACGGTACGCAGGCCAAGCTGCGCCAGCACGACGCCGGCACCGAGGAAAATGGCCGAGGCGAAGGCGTAGATAATGGCTGCGGTCATGAGGTCCGTCTTGTTGGCTTCTCTTGGGGCGCGGTTGGCTCTTTGCGGGTCATTTTGGCCCTGTCCGGGGTGCCTTGCCAATCGGTGCGGGGCGTTTTAGCACTCGCGCGGAATGATGGCGGGCATGCCCGATTGAGCGAGGTAACGACCATGGCGACCCATAAACTGCTGCTTCTCCCCGGCGACGGCATCGGCCCCGAAGTGATGGCCGAGGTGCAGCGCCTGATCGACTGGCTGAACGCGCAGGGCATCGCGAAATTCGAGACCGAGCAGGGCCTGGTCGGCGGCTCGGCCTATGACGCGCACAAGGTGTCGATCTCGGAAGCCGATATGGCCAAGGCCAATGCGGCCGACGCCGTGATCTTCGGCGCGGTCGGCGGTCCGAAGTGGGACAGCGTGCCCTACGAGGTGCGCCCCGAGGCCGGCCTGCTGCGGCTGCGCAAGGATCTCGGCCTGTTCGCCAACCTGCGTCCGGCGGTGTGCTATCCGGCGCTGGCGGATGCTTCGAGCCTGAAGCGCGAGGTGGTCGAGGGTCTCGACATCATGATCGTGCGCGAGCTCACCGGCGGCGTCTATTTCGGCGAGCCGAAGACCATCACCGATCTCGGCAATGGCCAGAAGCGCGCGATCGACACCCAGGTCTACGACACCTTCGAGATCGAGCGGATCGGCCGCGTCGCCTTCGAGCTGGCGCGCAAGCGCAAGAACAAGGTGACGTCGATGGAAAAGCGCAACGTCATGAAGTCCGGCGTGCTCTGGAACGAGGTCATGACCCAGCTCCATGCGCGCGAGTACAAGGACGTCACGCTGGAGCATCAGCTCGCCGATTCCGGCGGCATGAACCTCGTCAAGACGCCGAAGCAGTTCGACGTCATCGTGACCGACAATCTGTTCGGCGACATGCTGTCCGACATCGCCGCGATGCTCACGGGCTCGCTCGGCCTGCTGCCGTCGGCCTCGCTCGGCAAGGAGGACGCCAAGACCAAGGAGCGCAAGGCATTGTACGAGCCTGTGCACGGCTCGGCGCCCGACATTGCCGGCAAGGGCCTTGCCAATCCGATCGCGATGATCGCCTCGTTCGGCATGGCGCTGCGCTATTCCTTCGGCATGGGCGATCTCGCCGACAAGGTCGATGCCGCGATCGCCGCCGTGCTCGCCAGCGGCCTGCGCACCGCCGACATCAAGTCGGCCGGCACCACGTCCGTCAGCACGGCGCAGATGGGCGAAGCGATCCTGAAGGAATTGCAGAAGTTGCACGCGTAACGGCTCGCCCCGGAATGACGAAGCCCAAAACAAAAATGCCCGGCCGGAGCCGGGCATTTTCGTATCGGCTATCAGCCGAAATTCAGTACAGCGGGAAATTCCGCGGATAGCCGCCGAGGTCGGCCGGCGGGCTGAGCGGCTGGCGATCGATCGGGCGGTTGTTGTTCTCGCGCGCGAACGACGGGTAGCCGACATCCGGCGGATAGGCGTAGTCGTTGAACTTGCGGTCGCCGGGCAGCACTTCGGTGCCGGCGTCGAGCCAGGAGCGCGTGGTGACGTAAACCCGGGTGCGCGGCCCCTGCTGATAGACCCGGTTCGGACCCTGCGCGCCGTAATAGCGGCGGCCGTCGCGGTCATACTGCTCTTGCTGCTTGCGCTTGCTCGGGGTCTGCTGCGCGCTGGCCGCGGTCATGCCAAACGCGGTTGCGGTGACGACAGCCGCGGCAAGCAACACCACGAGCTTGTTCGCGGCAGGGAATTTCAAGGTCATCGCATCCTCGTCATTACGGCCCCCATTGGGGGCTGGCGCATCAGCCAAAATCACTCGGAACACATTGTAGCCATGGTGGGAGGCCGTCACTAGGTCAATTGCGCCACACCATTAGAGATAATGCGTGTCCAAGCGCAAAAGTTTCATGAAAACCAGTACGTTGCCACGGTCTCGCCATCAAAGCGCGCCGCGCAGAAGCGGGTTCTCGCTGCCCATCACCCAGTCGGCCGACAGGGCAGGCGGGCCGGAGGTAACGCAGTCGGTGCGGCGCAGCTCGGCATGCGCGAACAGCGCGGCGAGCCTTGGGTCGTTGCCCGCGGCCAGCAGGGTCAGGCGGTTCAGCATGCAAATGATCGCAGCGCGCTGGGCCGGCAGGCTGGCGCCCTGGCAGGTCCAGCCCGAGATGCGCAAATCAGGTGCGTCGGCCTGCTTGAGGAAGCCGAGGCAGGCGCGGCTGCCGTCCGGCCGCGCCGGACGCAGCAGGGCGACGCTGCCGAACTTGCTGTCGACGATGCCGGCGGCCTCGAGGTCGCGGACGCCGCCCGGGTCGAGCCGCCCGGCAATCTCGGCAACCGCGGATCCCATGGCCTCGCCGCCGGGGCGGTAGATTTCCAGCTCGGCCGCCGGTGCGCCGTTGGCATCGGTCCAGCGGAAGACGTCCTTGCGGCCGCCCTCGGGATGCCGGAAGATTTCGTAAGTCTCTGTTTTATCTCGCGGATCGAGCCTGCTCACGGCGAAGGCAGGCGCCTGCCGGCCAGCCAGGCTCCAGCCTGCGGCGGCGGGGACCGGCGTCGCCGTTGCCTCCGGCAGTTGCTTCCATAGATAACTGCCGAGGGCGGCGAACAGCGCGAGCACGGCGGCATAGGCGAACAGCCCGGAGAGCGTGGCGTAGACCTCATCGACGAAGCTCGTCAGCGCGGACGGATTCCTCGTATGATGGGGCGCGGCCGGATCGGCCCGAAATAAACGCATCAAAACGCTCAAAAGCTTGCGCAACGTTGTCTTGACAGGGTTTCTCGCATAGAAGCGCTGCCTCTTCCCTTTCCTTGAGTTACGGGGAAACGGGCATTTTTCGTCGGAGAGTGAACGATGGGTTACAAAGTCGCGGTGGTCGGAGCGACCGGCAATGTCGGGCGCGAAATGCTCAACATTCTCGACGAGCGCAAATTCCCCGCCGACGAGGTCGTCGTGCTGGCCTCGCGCCGCAGCGTCGGCATTGAGGTCTCCTATGGCGACCGCACCCTGAAGGTGAAGGCGCTCGAGCACTATGACTTCTCCGACATCGACATCTGCCTGATGTCGGCCGGCGGCTCGGTCTCCAAGGAATGGTCGCCCAAGATCGGCGCCGCCGGCGCGGTCGTGATCGACAACTCCTCGGCCTGGCGCATGGACCCGGACGTGCCGCTGATCGTGCCAGAGGTGAACGCGGATGCAGCCGCCGGCTTCACCAAGAAGAACATCATCGCCAACCCGAACTGCTCGACCGCGCAGCTCGTCGTCGCCCTGAAGCCGCTGCACGACAAGGCGACGATCACGCGCGTCGTGGTCGCGACCTATCAATCGGTGTCGGGCGCCGGCAAGGATGCGATGGACGAATTGTTCTCGCAGACCAAGGCCGTCTACACCAATGACGAGCTGGTCAATAAGAAGTTTCCCAAGCGCATCGCCTTCAACATCATTCCGCAGATCGACGTCTTCATGGAAGACGGCTTCACCAAGGAAGAGTGGAAGATGATGGCGGAGACCAAGAAGATCCTCGATCCGAAGATCAAGCTGACCGCGACCTGCGTGCGCGTGCCGGTGTTCGTCAGCCACTCCGAGGCCGTCAACGTCGAGTTCGCCAACCCGATCACGGCGGACGAGGCACGCAACATCCTGCGCAACGCGCCGGGCTGTCTCGTGATCGACAAGCACGAGCCGGGCGGCTACGTCACGCCCTACGAGGCCGCCGGCGAGGATGCGACCTATATCAGCCGCATCCGCGAGGATGCGACCGTGGAGAACGGTCTGTCGTTCTGGTGCGTCTCGGACAATCTGCGCAAGGGCGCGGCGCTGAATGCGATCCAGATCGCGGAAGTCCTAATCAACCGCAAGCTGATCACCGCGAAGCAGAAAGCGGCCTAAAGGACGGGGACCAACGGGGGGCGCAACCATGTCGGAACAGTTGGCTCCCACCCCATCGAGCCCTCCGACGCCGCGCATCATGCGCGGCTTCGAATATGTGCTGTTCAACAGCCGCTGGCTGATGGCGCCGTTCTATGTCGGCCTGGTGGTGGCGCTTGCCGTGCTGCTGCTGAAATTCGCGCGCATGCTCTGGGAATTCGTCCTGCATGCGTCCGGCTACAAATCGACGGAAGTCATCCTCGATGCGCTGGCGCTGATCGACGTCACGCTGGTCGCCAACCTCATTCTGATCGTGGTGTTTTCAGGCTACGAGAACTTCGTCTCGCGCATCGACACGTCGGGCAATCCGAACTGGCCGATCTGGATCACCAAGATCGATTTTGCCGGGCTGAAGCAGAAGCTGCTGGCGTCGATCGTCGCGATCTCCGCGATCCATGTGCTGGAAGCGTTCCTGAACATCGATGCCGCGTTCGACGCGACGCGGATGACCTGGCTCGTCGCGGTGCACCTGGTGTTCGTGATCTCAGCGCTGCTGCTCGCGCTGTCGGATCGCTGGGGCGGCTATCACGGTGATGAGTAGCCGATCGCGCGCAGCTACGCGCCGGCCTTCACGGCCTCGGCAACGCTGATGAATTCCTTGGCGACCCGATCGAGCACGAACAGCGAGCCCTCGGCGACGCCGAAATAGGCGCCATGCAGCTGCATCTCGCCGCTTTCGACGCGCTCGCGGACGAACGGGAAGGTCATCAGGTTTTCCAGCGAGCGGAATACCGCGGCCTTCTCGATGCGGGTGACGAAGTCCTGCATGCTCTCATGGTCGCGCTGTTCGACGATCTCGCCCGGCTTGATGAACATCTGCATCCATTTGCCGATGAAGTCGCCGGGCGTCAGCGGCTTGATCTTGTCGATGAAGGCGCGGATGCCGCCGCACTGGGCGTGGCCCAGCACCACGATGTTCTTCACCTTCAGCACGGTCACGGCATATTCGAGCGCGGCCGAGACGCCGTGGGCATTGCTGTCGGGCTGATAGACCGGAACCAGATTGGCGATGTTGCGGACCACGAACAATTCGCCGGGTCCGGCATCGAAGATCACTTCCGGCGAGACGCGGGAATCGCAGCAGCCGATCACCATGGTCTCGGGGAACTGGCCGCGCTCCGACAGGTCCCGGTATCGCGACTGTTCAGTCGGCAACCGTTGGGTCGCGAACGTCCGGTAGCCGTCGATCAACTGCTTCGGAAAGAATTTCATGGCCTCTGGCTAACCACATGCTGGTGACGGGAACAAGACTTTCGGTGTGCCGCCTGAGATGATACGGCAGCATTGAACGATGGTTCCGCCCAATGCCCAAACAATGGACAGTGGCGGGGCCGGAGCCCCCTGGAGAATGCCGATGACCCGTCCGCGCCGCAGCCTGTTGTTCATGCCGGGATCGAATGCACGGGCGCTGGAGAAGGCCCGCACGCTGGCGGCGGACGGCATCATCCTCGACCTCGAGGATTCCGTTGCCCCCGACGCCAAGGCGGTGGCCCGCGAGCAGATCGCCAAGGCGGTCGCCGCCAAGGGTTTTGGCAAGCGCGAGGTCCTGATCCGTATCAACGCGCTCGACAGCCCGTGGTGGGTCGACGACATCGGTATGGCCGGCAAGGCGCAGCCGGACGGGATCCTGGTTCCCAAGATCTCCACCGTCGAGGATTTGAAAGCTGTCGCCGACCGGCTGCGCGGCGCTGACGTCTCGATCCGGGTCTGGGCCATGATCGAGACCGCGCGTGCCGTGCTCGACGCCGACAAGCTTGCCGCGGCATCGAAGGATTCCGAAATCCGGCTCGCCGGCTTCGTGTTCGGGCCGAACGACATCGCGCGCGAGACCCGGATCCGGATGAAGCCGGGCCGCGCGGCGATGATCCCGATGATCACGCATTGCATCCTGGCGACCCGCGCGCACGGGCTCGAAATCCTCGACGGTCCCTATGGCGATATCAGCAATATCGACGGCTTCGCCGAGGAATGCGCGCAGGGCCGCGATCTCGGCTTCGACGGCAAGACGCTGATCCATCCGAGCCATATCGATGCGTGCAACGCGATCTTCACGCCGCCTGAGGCCGAGGTCGCCGAGGCCCGCAAGATCATCGCCGCGTTCGAGCAGCCGGAGAATGCCGCCCGCGGTGCGATCCAGCTCGACGGCCGCATGGTCGAGCGCCTGCATGCCGAGATGGCCAAGCGTACCATCGCGATCGCGGATGCGATCGCCGCGATGCGGTCGTGACGACCGTCGATCCTGCGGCGAGCGCTAGTCCCGCTTCAGGCTCATGATGTAATTCGCGAGATCGTCGGCCTCGCCTGGCCCGATGATGATGTTAGGCATCGTCGGATGACTCGTTTTCAGGAATACCTTCAGCCAGAGCACGGTGGTTGAGGGCCGGTTGGCGACGGCGGCGAAGTCCGGCGGGACTTTCTTCGCGCCCGTCGCGAGCGGGCCGACGAGATGACACTCCATGCACCAAGCTTCCGCCAGCCGATGCCCGGCCGTGATGCTATCCGAAGGCTGTTCCGCGCCGTTGGCCTGATGCAGGCGCAGCAGCAGGAGCGCGGCCATCCCGACCAGCAGGATCAGCAATGCGTGACGCCAGACGGCGTGCTGATTCAGCATCGATTTACCTTCAAGACGGTGATCTGCCGTGGCGTACAGCCTCACCCAGCGCTTCGATCGTGGGGGCGTTCGGACAGTATTGCTGATAGCACGCACCGGAGGTGCCGGCAGCGAGATCATGGTCGCACTGCCGCTTGTGGCCGCACAGGCTGCAGACTCGCTCCATGTCACGCAGCACCAGTGTCTCGGCGCGGGCCAGCTTCTCCCGATCGATCCCGAGCGCCTCGAGCAGCATGGGCAGTTGGTCCGCACTGTGCGGACCCTGGCGCGCCAGCGCCATGAGGTCCTCGGGGCTGATCCGCAAGTCGCTCGCAATCTGGCTGAAGCTTGCGTCGTCCAGTTCGCGCAGTTCGCCGAGCTCGCGCTGATGCTTCAGCCAGTTGCTGAACAGATCGATCAGATATTCAACGACGGGGTACTGGGCTTCTGTGGTCATGCGCACCTCCGATAAAGAGTGGCCGCCTATCTGAAACCTTCTGCGCGATCTCGCCTTGCGGCAGATCAAATCCGCTCAGGCTTGGCCGAAGCGCTCCGCCGCCCACGCATAGAGGCTGCCGGGGATCGGCGCCTCCTTGCCGCGTCCTTTCGGCGAGATGTGCAGGCCGATGATTGCGGGATCGTTCAGGTAGCGCGAAACATCCGACGGCTCGAAGAACAGTCTTGGTTCGGCATGCACCGCATAAAACGAGCGCTTCGGCAGCGCGTGCTGTAACTCGCCTTCGCGGCGTGCGAGCGCGGTCAGCGCTGCGGGGCCAAAGATCGCGACGCGGATGTCGGAGAGGCGATTGGATTTGCCGCGCAGCTTGCGCATCGCGAAGGTCAGGCGGTGGCGCAGCGCCAGCCAGTCCGGCGTGAGCTCGTCCTGCTGCATCAGCGCTTCGAATGCGCGTACGATCGGATCGTTGTGCGGCAGATACAGCACGGAGTTGCCGAGCTGCCGCGGCCGCTCCCAGGCAAAATAGGGCTTTGCCGGATCGATCTCGACACCCTTCAAGAGCAGCACATCGGCGTCGAGCCAGAGCCCGGCGCGCTGCGCCATCAGCCGCATGCGGAAGAAGTCGCTGAACTGCAGGATGGTCCAGTCGCGCCATGATCCGTCGCGCTCGGCCGGGCGCAGCCGCTCCGAGAACGAATGCGGCAGCACGGCCTCGGCCTCGGCGTTGCCGATGCCATCCGGCAGGCCGGGAATTGGATCGAAACTGTAGACGGTGACCTTGTGCCCGGCGGCCAGCTGCGAGCGCAGACAGGTCCGGCGCAGCGCGTCCATCGATCCATGCCAGAAGGTGACGATGTCAGGCAGCATGGGCGTCAGCCATCAGCAGGTTCGTGAGGAGACAATCTCGCAAAGAAAAGCCCCGGCGCCTGAAGGCACCGGGGCGCGACGAACGGATGCGCCTCAGGCCCAGGCGCGTTCCTTGAGCCTGGCTTCATAGCTGTCGATCGACGACTTCTTCTCCATCGTCAGGCCGATATCGTCGAGGCCGTTGATCAGGCAGTGCTTGCGGAACGGGTCGATCTCGAACTTCACCGTGCCGCCGTCGGGACCGCGGATCTCCTGGTTGGGGAGATCGATGGTCAGGGTCGCATTAGCGCCGCGCTCGGCATCGTCGAACAGCTTGTCGAGGTCTTCCTGCGACACGCGGATCGGCAGGATGCCGTTCTTGAAGCAGTTGTTGTAGAAGATGTCGCCGAACGAGGTCGAGATCACGCAGCGGATGCCGAAGTCGAGCAGCGCCCAGGGCGCGTGCTCGCGGCTGGAGCCGCAGCCGAAATTGTCGCCGGCGACCAGCACCTTCGCATTGCGATAGGCAGACTGGTTGAGAACGAAATCGGGGTTCTCGCTGCCGTCATCCTTGTAGCGCTGCTCGGAGAAGAGCCCCTTGCCAAGGCCGGTGCGCTTGATGGTCTTGAGGTACTGCTTCGGAATGATCATGTCGGTGTCGACATTGATGATCTTCAGCGGTGCCGCGACGCCTTCCAGCGTGGTGAACTTGTCCATCGGTGCTCTTCCCGGGCCAAAAAGTGGGGGTAGGGGCTGGATATCTATCTCGAATGTGACACCGGTAAAAGGGCCATTTCTGCACAGCTAGCCCGCATCGGCCTCAATCGCCTCCATATCGGCGTCGGAGAGGCCGAAATGGTGCCCGATTTCATGGATCAACACGTGGCGGACGATTTTGCCGAGGGTCTCGTCGTGCTCCGCCCAGTAGTCCAGGATGGGCCTCCGGTAGAGCCAGATCAGATTGGGGAGACGGGCCACGTCGCCATGGCTCTGCTGCGGCAGGCCGATGCCGTGAAACAGGCCGAGCAGGTCGAACTCGCTCTCGGCCTGCATCTCGTCGAGCACCTCGTCGGTCGGGAAGTCGTCGACACGGATGATCAGGCCCTCGCAGAGGGCCCGGAACGTTGGAGGCAGGCGCTCGAAGATCTCGTGCGCCACGGCCTCCATCTCGGCGAGCGAGGGGGCTTTTTCTGTGGTCCACATGACACTCCTTTAGCGCGAGTGCCTCAGCCGGCGCCAGCGCAGTTGACCTTGGCGGTGCAATGGGAGACCGTGCGGCCCAAGATTGGGGCTCAAGAATGGGGCTTGGGTGGCGTGATGAAACGGATCGTGACGGCAACGCTGTTGGCGGTGGCAGTCGGGCTCTCGCTCCCGGCGGGAGAGGCGCGGGCACAGAGCGCGGCGGCCGAAGCGCGCATCGGTGAGCCGGCGCCGGTCGTGCGCGAGCGTGTCGTCGAGCACCGCCGGCTGAGGCGCGTGCCGATTTACCGGTCGCGCCCCGATCATTGGGAACCGGATGTCATCCCGCGCTACAATCCCGGTCCGAACGCCGTGCGCGATTGCACCGCGACCTATGTTCAGGAGCACCGGCCGAGCGGCACCGTGATCACGCCGCGCATGAACTGCTTCTGGCGCCCGGGCTAGCTCGTCTTCGAGCAGCGCGGCAGCTAGAGGTGACGCTGGCGCACAGCGCCGATCAGTCCAGCCGCGACGACCGCTCCTGTCGTTCCATAGACCGCGAGCGCCATCAGCATTTGCGTGAGATGGCTCGCCGTTCCCCTGCCGCCGCCCGGTCCTTGCGAGGACAGCGCGACATCAATTGAAATCATGGAACCAGCGAGCACTGCCGCGGCGAGCGTGGACCATTTGCGCGAGCCATGTTGTGTCATTGGCGATCTCCTGTGCGAGGCTCCTTACAACATACGACCATCGTCTATTCCGGTTTTACGCACGGACATGAAAATTCCAGCGGCTGTGCCGGAACCTGCGCGCGCCAGCGGCATTCACCCAAGTGGCGCAGTCATTCACATCCCATTCACGTCGCCCGCATTTGGCTTGCGATCTGCGTCGCGGCAACGGGGGTCGATTCGCATGTCATGGCGTTTTCGAGCGAAGCGGATTCCGGTTCGCATGAACAAAGCGCGTCAAGGCAAGAAGCTCGAGTCGTCGTTGCAAGGCGTGACATCAGGGGATCAAGGAGAAAACTCATGAAGGTGATGAAAGTTCTGGGGCTCGCGGCCGTCGGCGCCGTGCTGGTTGTGGCGGCGCCGGCCGAGCGCGCGAGCGCGATGTCGCTTGCGACGCCGGGCACTGCCGCAGCGGTTCAGGACAACGCGAACCAGACGACCACCCAGGTACGCTGGGGCCATGGACATCACCGTGGCTGGGGTCGCGGACATCACCATGGTTGGGATCGTGGACACCATCGTGGCTGGGGCCATCGAGGCCACTGGCGCCGCTGATCGCGCGGCGTATCAGCGCAGTTGAGACACAGGCCCGTGAGCAGCGGGCCTGTTGTCGTTCCAGCCATCAAACCGGCAGATTCGCGCGCCCGAGATGACATCAATCGCAATCTACAGGAGTTGATCATGATGAGATGGATCGGTGTTGCCGCGGTCGCTTGTGCATTGGCGCTGACGGCGCCGGCATCGGCAAGTGCCGTGGCGTCAGCCAAGCCGCAGGTCGCGGCACAACAGCAAGCGGCGGGCAAGGCGACCGACTTCAGCGCGCAGCGCCATCATCGCCACTACCATCGTCACCATTATCACCGCGGCTACCGGCCCTATCACCGGCCGTACTACCAGCCCTATTCCTATTACCGGCCCTACGGCTCCTATTATTACGGGCGGCCTTATTACTATCGGCCGTATCCATACGCCGTGCCGGCGCCGTTCACCTTTGGCTTCGGGTTCGGCCCGTTCTGGTGATGCAACTGGCGGCGTTGCGATCGTCGCCGACATTCCACGTCGGCTATCGCGCCGGCGGCTTCCATCGTCACCACTGGCAGCCGTGTCGGGTTTATTGGTGAGGGCTGAAATGACAGCGGGCGCCTCACGGCGCCCGTTTTTCAGTCTAGTCCCAGTCCTTCAGCTTCCAGGACTTTATCTTCCACGGCGTCAGGTTTTCCATCCGCCATTGCGTCCAGCGCTCCGGCGGCCAGTGGCTGAGGCGTGAGGTTTCCTTCACCTCGGGCAGCGGATCGATGATACGTGGTGCGGCGCGACGGCGCTTCTGCCGCGTCGCCTCACTGATCATGTCGACGAATTCGGGTTTGTCCGCCACGGCACGCACTCCTTGCGAAGACTTGGTTTCGCAAGGAGGCAGTGTGCGTACGTCACGTTAACGAGCCGTTTCCACAACGGCTCGAGCTTGAGACAAGCCATAGCGTTTTCGAGCGAAGTGGAGTCCGGTTCGCGTGAAGAAAACGCGTCAAAAAAGAGAATCGGGTTTCGGTTCTGATCTGGTCAGAACCGAAGCTCCCGCGCTTGCCTTATCGCCAGTCGCGGACGTCGACGAAGTGGCCGGCGATCGCGGCGGCCGCAGCCATCGCGGGTGACACAAGATGGGTGCGGCCCTTGAAGCCCTGGCGGCCCTCGAAGTTGCGGTTCGAGGTCGAGGCACAGCGCTCTTCCGGCTTCAGCTTGTCCGGGTTCATCGCCAAGCACATCGAGCAACCCGGCTCGCGCCATTCGAAGCCTGCCGCGATGAAGATCTTGTCGAGGCCTTCGGCTTCCGCCTGCTCCTTCACGATGCCCGAGCCCGGCACGATCATCGCGTTGACGTTGGCGTTGACGGTCTTGCCCTCGGCGATCTTCGCCGCGGCCCGCAGGTCCTCGATGCGGCCGTTGGTGCAGGAGCCGATGAAGACGCGGTCGAGCTTGATGTCGGTGATCTTGGTGCCGGCGCTCAAGCCCATATATTTCAGCGCGCGGTGCTTGGAGAGCCGCTTGGCCTCGTCCGCGATCTTGTCGGGATCGGGCACGAAGCCGGTCACCGAGATCACGTCCTCCGGGCTGGTGCCCCAGGTGACGATCGGCGGCAGCTTGGCAGCGTCCAGCCGCAGCTCGTGATCGAAATGCGCGTCCTCGTCGGAGCGCAGCGTCTCCCAATAGCGCATCGCGGCATCCCAGGCCGCGCCCTTCGGCGCCTTCGGGCGGTCGCGCAGGAAGTCGAACGCCTTCTGGTCGGGCGCAACCAGGCCGGCGCGGGCGCCGCCTTCGATCGACATGTTGCAGACCGTCATGCGGCCTTCCATCGAGAGCGCACGGATCGCCTCGCCGGCATATTCCAGCACATAGCCGGTGCCGCCGGCGGTGCCGATCTCGCCGATGATCGCCAGGATGATGTCCTTGCCGGTCACGCCGTCGGGCAATTTGCCGTCGACGATCGCGCGCATGTTCTTGGCCTTCTTCTGGATCAGCGTCTGCGTCGCCAGCACGTGCTCGACTTCCGACGTGCCGATGCCGTGCGCGAGTGCGCCGAACGCGCCGTGGGTCGAGGTGTGGCTGTCACCGCAGACGATGGTGGTGCCGGGCAGCGTAAAGCCCTGCTCCGGACCGATGACGTGGACGATGCCCTGGCGCTTGTCGAACTCGTTGTAATACTCGATGCCGAACTCCTTGGCGTTCTCGGCGAGCGCCTTGATCTGCTCGATGCTCTCGGGGTCGGGGTTGGGCTTGGTGCGATCGGTGGTCGGCACGTTGTGGTCGACGACGGCGAGGGTCTTCTCGGGCGCGTGCACCTTGCGGCCGGTCGCGCGCAGGCCTTCGAACGCCTGCGGCGAGGTCACCTCGTGCACCAGGTGGCGATCGATATAGATCAGGCTGGTGCCGTCTTCGGCCTCGTGGACCAGGTGGTCGTTCCAGATCTTGTCGTACAGCGTGGTCGGTTTGGACATGAGCTTCAGCTCCAGAAGAAATTCGGTGGTGAATGGCGGCGAGCGCGGGCAGGCCGCGCCGGCAGGCGAGAGCGTCCAGGCAGCGTTACGCTGCGGGTCTAAGCTCTGATGTCGCCGACGTGGCAAAGCGCCCGAAGAAGCGGCCGGGCAGCCGCGAGCGATCGTCGATCACGACGCGCTGGCAGCTCTGACTTGGGTAGCGCTGGCTTGCTTGATCCGGAACCATTCTAAATTTCTAACACAGGGCTTACGCCCGCGACAATCGATCGATACGCGGGCCTGTCCATCAGATAGGTATGCCGCAACGAAAAAGCGCGGGGCAGGCCCCGCGCTTTTGACCACATTCCCTGAAGGGAAGAGTTACTCGCCGACGGCGGTCTGGCGGTCCTGCTTCTCGACGATGCGGGCCGACTTGCCGCGCAGGTTGCGCAGGTAATACAGCTTGGCGCGACGCACCTTGCCGCGACGCACGACCTTGATCGAGTCGATCATCGGCGACATCACCGGGAAGACGCGCTCGACGCCTTCGCCGTACGAAATCTTGCGCACGGTGAAGCTCTCGTTGAGGCCGTGGCCGGAGCGACCGATGCAAACGCCTTCATAGGCCTGCACGCGGGTACGCTCGCCTTCGACCACCTTCACGTTGACGATGACGGTGTCGCCGGGGCCGAATTCCGGGATGGCCTTGGTGGCGGCGAGCTTGTCGAACTGCTCTTTTTCGAGCTGCTGAATAAGGTTCATTGAAATCTCCATCGGCGGCGCGCCCAGCCTTCGCGGGCTGCGCAAACGTCCATCTATCCTGCGCGGGGTGCGGATTTGGCCGCCCGTATAAGGCAAAGCGCAGGGTTTGTCACCCGTCTGTCGTGTTTTTTGTCCCGCGCGGAGCGGTTTTTTGGCCGGCCTTCCGGGCCCACAGATCGGGCCGCCGGGCTGCCGTCAGGGCCTCGGATTGGGCCAGCCGCCAAGCCGCGACCTTCGCGTGATCACCGGAAATCAGGATTTCAGGGATCTGGCGGCCTTCGAACTCCTGCGGACGGGTGTATTGAGGGTATTCCAGTAGTCCCTCAGAGAAGCTTTCCTCGGTTCCCGAGGCCTGCTTGCCCATCACCCCCGGCAACAGGCGGACGCAGGCGTCGATCAGGGCCATCGCGGCGATCTCGCCGCCGGACAGCACATAATCGCCGATCGAGACCTCCTCGAGCCCCCGCGCCTCGATCACCCGCTGGTCGATGCCCTCGAAGCGGCCGCAGACGATCAGGGGGCCGGGCCCGGCCGCCAGTTCCACCACTTGGGCCTGGGTCAGAGGCCGACCCCGTGGGCTCATCAAGAGCCGCGGGCGGCCAGGCGCGGTATCAGCGGCATCGATTGCCGCCGCGAGTACGTCGGCGCGCAGCACCATGCCCGGACCGCCGCCGGCCGGCGTATCGTCGACGCTGCGGTGCCTATCGGTCGCCGACGCCCTTATATCGCGCGCCTCCAGCGCCCAGAGTCCGCTGGCCAGCGCCTTGCCGGCCAGGCTGACGCCGAGCGGTCCCGGAAACATGTCCGGGAACAGGGTCAGCACGGTGGCGCGCCACGGCGTCGCCTGGGACGGGGTCTCTTGCGAGGTCATGGCCTCTGGTTACGGCACCACGGCCGTGAGGTCGAGGCTCTGCATCATTGCGGCGGCGTCGACCGCGCGGCGGAAGTCGGCGAGCTTGAATGTCGCGACATTGATCTTGCTTAGATCGAGCAGGCCCTCGGCGGCGAGGCCGGCGAGCTGGCCCGGCGCCGTCCGATCGTACATGAACTGCCCGACCACTTCCCAGTCATTGGCCAGCATCTCGCGGAACGAGAGCTCGAGCGGCACCTCGGCGCTGCCCATCAGCACCATCCGGCCGCCGCGCCTGAGCGCGCGCAGGGACGACAGCGTGGTCGAGGTGCTCTTGGCGGCGCCGAGCAGGTCGAGCGCGACATCGGCGTTGCCGCCGGCGGCGCGGCGGATGATCGCAAGGTCGGCGGCGGCATCGCCGGTGACGACGACTGGAATGACGCGCGGGCCGAACGCATCGCGCAACTGCTCGAGCGCGGCCTGTTTGCGTCCGACCGCGACGACACGACCCGCGCCCATCGCGACCGCGAGCATCACGCCGCCCGAGCCGAAATAGCCGGTCGCGCCGTTGACGATGATGGTCTGCCCGCCGCGCAGGCCGGTGCGCTGCAAGCCGCCGAACGGCACAATCAGTTTTGCCAGGCCGATCAACTCGGTCGCCGGTCTGTCGTCGAGATTGGCAAGCGGCGTGACGCTGGCGGCAGGCCAATGCGCGATCTCCGCAAACACCCCGTCGCGCCAGCGCGCCTGCAGCGCGAACGCCTCCGGCGTCGTCACCGTGGCAGTGAGGCCGATCAGGATCTGCGGCGGATCGCGATCCGGCACGTCGCCGCGCAGATGCGGGCTCAGGAACACGCGGTCGCCGCTCCGCACATGCGTGACGTTGTCGCCGGTGGCGACGATCCGCGCGATCGCGTTGGTCCCCGGCACGAACGGCATCGGCGGCAGGCTGTAGGGCAGCGCGCCCGACAAGAGCTTGTTGGTATAGGACAGCACCATGCCGGCTTCGATCCGGACTACGACGCCATCGGGCGCGGGCCTCGGCGTTGCGACATCCTCGAAGCGAAGATCATTGTGGGCGTGCAGCCGCCAGGCCTTGTGCGTGCTTGTCATTGGGATGCTCCGTGACACCAACGCTATAAGTAGCCCGGATGGAGCGCAGCGCAATCCGGGAGCGGACCATCCGCGGCGAGAGCGGCCCCGGATTGCGCTGCGCTTCATCCGGGCTACCAGCCAAACCGCATTTTGCGTCACGCCGCCGTCGGGTCGTCGGCGAGATGCCGCGCAAGCGCGACGGCCAGCGGACAGATCGCCAGCGCCGTGAGCGCGGTCGCGGTGGTTGCGAGCGTCGGGCCGAGCGCGTCGCCAAGCAGGCCGTAGATGACAGGCGCGATCGCGCCCGATCCGATCGTCCCCGTATAGAACAGCGCGAAGGCGCGCTCGGTCTGATGCGGCGGCGTGAGCTCGGGCACCGTGCCATAGAGCACCGAGGAGGTGCCGTTGAGCATCACGCCGAGCAGCGGCAGCAGCACGATGGCCGGCGCCAGCGGCAATACCAGCACCGCAAGGATCAGCGCCGCCGTGCCGCCTTCGGTGATGAGCACGGTGCGCAGCGTGCCGATGCGCGCGCCGAGCCAGCCGCAGGTGAATTTCCCCGCGGCGCCGCCGATGAACACCAGCGCCAGCGCGAGGCCGTTGGTCGGCAGCGAGGCCCCCTTGTCGCGCAACAGGAACGGCAGGAAGGTGAGAAAACCCATCCTGACCGCGGTGTCGAGGATTCCGATCGCGAGCAACCAGTAGAAGCCGCCGCCGGTAGCTTCGTGGCGTGATGCGGCGACCGTCTTGCGCTCTGCGCCCTTGCCGACCGACGGCATCCAGAGTGCGATGCAGATCGCGACCAGCAGGCCTGCAAGCGCGAGCACGAGCAGCGTGTGCCGCCACGACATGATCACGAGCAGGATCGAGGTCAGGGCCGGGATCGCCGCCTTGCCGAGGTCGCCACTGAAATTGTAGATGCCGAGCGGGCCGCGCGCCGCCGCGCCGTAGGCGCGCGACACCGCCGCGGATGCGATCGGATGCTGCGTGCTCGAACCCGCGCCGGAGAGCGCGAGCGCCAGGCCAAGCCCGATGACGCCCCCGGACAATCCGGCCAACACATAGCCGAGCGCCGACAGCACCGTGCCTGCGATCAGGATGATCTTGCCGTCGATCCGCTCCGCGATACGCCCGACCGGGATCTGCATCCCGGCCATGGCGCCGGCATAGAGCCCGCGCAGCAGCGCCAGCAAGCCGTAGCTCAGCGCGAACTCCGCCTGCCAGACCGGCAGCAGCACGTAGATCAGGTCGGTGTAGCCGTCATGGAGGGCGTGGTTGAGCCCGGTCACCGTCAGTGTTCGGGGCGCATGGACATGGTCGGAACGGGATGCGCCGGCTTCCGCGGATGCGCTCATCGTTGGCGCCGAAAGCAAGAAAAACTAAAGATAGAGCGGCTGTACATTGGAGAATGCCTTCGAAAATCGATGATTTGTGAGTGGCTTGCTGCGCAATATGCGCCCGAACGGTCGCTGTCACAAATCAGTAATAATCGGATCATACGTTAGAAAATCTGGTATTAAGACGTCATGTTCGTCCCACGCCGCAGCCTGCCGCCGCTCAATGCGGTTCGCGCCTTCGAGGCCGCCGCGCGGCTCGGCAGCTTCAAGGAGGCGGCCGCCGAGCTCAGCGTCACCCATGGCGCGGTCAGCCAGCAGATCCGGCTGCTCGAGGAGTGGCTCGGCGCGCCGGCGCTGTTCCGGCGATCGGTGCGGCGCGTGGTGCTGACACCGGCGGGTGCGGCGTTGTTGGCGGAGTTCGCTCCGGCACTCGACCGGATCTCCGCCGCCGTGCAGCAGCATCGCGAGCGGCGCGGCGATGCAGTGGTGGCGGTGCTGCGCGTCAATGCGCTCGCGACCTTCAGCCTGCGCTGGCTGTTGCCGCGGATGAGCCGGTTTCGCGCCGAGCATCCTGATATCGAGGTGCGCTTGAGCACGTCGAACGATCCGGTGGACGCGCTGCCTGACACATTCGACGTCCTGATCCGGGGCGGTCCGGATACATTTCATGGCTTCTCGTCGCGCTTCCTGGTGTCGGAGCGGAGATTGCCGGTGTGCAGTCCCTCGCTATCGGCGCAATTGCCGCTGCATGAGATCGCGGATCTCTCCAGGCATACGCTGCTGCATGTCACGTCGATGCCGCGGCTGTGGCGCGACTGGTTGACCGAGGCCGGGCACTCCGCGCTGGAGCCGGCAGCTTCGCTGACGTTCGATCATTTCTATCTAACGATCCAGGCCGCGCTCGATGGCCTCGGCGTTGCGATGGGTCCAACCGCGCTGATTGCGGACGACCTCGCGGCCGGGCGGCTGGTGACGCCGTTTCCGGCCGTTAGCCTGCCGGCGCGAAGCTACTTCGCGTATTTTCCGGCGGGCCGCAGCAACGATCCGCATAGCGCGGTGTTCTGCGACTGGCTCGAGCAGCAGGGCCGCATGACTGGCTGACGAAAAATGTTGATCAGGCTGCCGACGGATCGTCGCCGTCGATTTCCTGCGGCAGGTCGATCACGACGCGGCCGGCGTCGAGATCGACGGTCGGCACCACGGCGTTGGTGAAGGGCAGCAACATCGTCGCGCCTTGCTTTGGTGCGATCTCGATGATGTCGCCGGCGCCGAAATTGTGGATCGCGATCACCTTGCCGAGCGGCTGCTCTGTGGTCGTCACCGCGGCGAGCCCGATCAGGTCGGTGTGGTAGTATTCGCCGTCGTCGGTTTCCGGCAGCCGGTCGCGCGGAACATAGAGCTCGAGGCCGTTGAGCCGTTCGGCATCATCGCGGCTGGCGACGCCCTTCAGCGTCACCACCAGATGGTCCTTGGCCTCGCGCGCATGCGTGACCTCGAACTGGCGCGTGCCGTCCTTGGTCATCAGCGGGCCATAGTCCTTCACGGCCAGCGGGTCTTCGGTGAAGGTCCACAGCCGGACGGCGCCGCGCACACCATGCGCAGCGCCGATACGGGCGACACAGACCGGTGCAGTCACCGTGGTCGCCGTTCCGCTTAGGCCTTGGCGGCGGCTTCGGCCTGCGCCTTGCGCTCCTTGCGCGGCACGGCCTTTTCCGGGTTGTTGCGCGCGGCGCGCTTGACGACGCCGGCGGCGTCGAGGAAGCGGGTCACGCGATCCGACGGCTGCGCGCCCTTGGCGAGCCAGGCCTTCACCTTGTCCATGTCGAGCTTGAGGCGGGCCTCGTTGTCCTTCGGCAGCAGCGGGTTGAAGTGGCCGAGACGCTCGATGAAGCGGCCATCGCGCGGGAAGCGCGAGTCGGCGACGACGACGTGATAGACCGGGCGCTTCTTGGTGCCTGCGCGAGCGAGGCGGATAACAACGGACATTTAGTTCTCCTTCAAAGGTCGATGTGTTCGATTGATTGGCATTCCGCGTCGCGCCGGCTGCGTGCGAGCCGTCGCGACGAATTCCTCATTTCTTCTTGCCCGGGAAGCCGCCGAGCCCCGGCAGCATCGGCTTGCCGGAAAGGCCGGTCAGGCCCGGCACGTTCGGCAGGCCGCCGCGCAGCCCGGCCGGCAAATCCTTCGGCAGGCTCGGCAGACCGCCGCCGGCGCCGCCCTGCATCTTCTCGGCGAGCGCCTTCATCTCCTCGGGCGAGGGCGGCTTCATGCCGCCGCCGAAACCCATCGCCTGCGCGATGCCGGCGAGCGGGCCGCGCTTGCCGCTTCCCATGGCCTTCATCATGTCGGCCATGTTCCGGTGCATCTTCAGCAGCTTGTTGACGTGCTCGACGCTCTGGCCGGCGCCGGCCGCGATCCGCTTCTTGCGGCTCGCCTTCAGGAGGTCCGGATTCTTCCGCTCCTGCCGCGTCATCGAATCGATGATCGCGACCTGGCGCTTGATGATCTTGTCGTCGATCCCTGCGGCGGCGATCTGGTTCTTCATCTTGGAGATGCCGGGCATCATGCCCATCAGGCCGCCGATGCCGCCCATGTTCGCCATCTGCTGCAGCTGTTCGCGCATGTCGTTGAGGTCGAACTGACCCTTGCGCATCCGCTCGGCGGTGCGCGCGGCCTTCTCGGCGTCGATATTGGCCGCGGCCTTCTCGACCAGCGAGACGACGTCGCCCATGCCGAGGATGCGGCCGGCGATGCGGTTCGGATGGAAGTCTTCCAGCGCATCGGTCTTTTCACCGGTGCCGATCAGCTTGATCGGCTTGCCGGTGACCGCGCGCATCGACAGCGCGGCGCCGCCGCGGCCATCGCCGTCGACGCGCGTCAGCACGATGCCGGTGAGGCCGACGCGCTCATCGAACGAGCGCGCCAGATTGACCGCGTCCTGGCCGGTGAGGCTATCCGCGACCAGCAGCACCTCATGCGGGTTGGCGGCGGCTTTGATCTCGGCCGCCTCCTTCATCATGTCTTCGTCGAGCGTGGTGCGGCCGGCGGTGTCGAGCAGCACGACGTCGTAGCCGCCGAGCTTGCCGGCCTCCAGCGCGCGCCTCGCGATCTGCGGCGGCATCTGGCCGGCGACGATCGGCAGCGTCGGAATATCGAGGTCGCGGCCGAGCACCGCGAGCTGCTCCATGGCCGCCGGGCGGTAGACGTCGAGCGAGGCCATCAGCACCTTGCGCTTGTCGCGCTGGACCATGCGGCGCGCGAGCTTGGCGGTGGTGGTGGTCTTGCCGGAGCCTTGCAGGCCGACCATCATGATCGGGACCGGCGGCACGGAATTGATGTCGATGGTCTGGCCGTCGGAACCGAGCGTGGCGACCAGCTCGTCGTGGACGATCTTCACGACCATCTGGCCCGGGGTCACCGACTTGACGACGGTGGCGCCGATCGCCTGCTCGCGGACCCGGTCGATGAAGCTGCGGACCACCTCGAGCGCGACGTCGGCTTCGAGCAGCGCGCGGCGCACCTCGCGCATCGCGGCATCGACGTCCTTTTCGGTCAGCGCGCCGCGCCCCGTCAGACGATCGAGAATGCCACCAAGCCGCTCCGACAGATTGTCGAACAATGCCGTTGTCCTTCGTTGCGCTCGTGAGCGCTCGCTGCATTCACTTGCCGTCATGCCCCGCGAAAGCGGGGGTATCCAGTGCGCCGCGACTCCTCGGTTCAAGCCGAGCTGCCTCTGGAATACTGGATCACCCGCTTTCGCGGGTGATGACCAGATAGTTTGCCTTGGCACCGTGCCAAGATGGCGCGCCAAGACGATGGTCCAAACACTTTCGCGCCCGAGGGCGCATCGCGCTGTCGGGCGTTGGCCTCTGGCCTCCAGGACCAGTCGGCGGGTCGAAAAGAAGGATCTTTCCGAGAAAGTCGCGGCGTTAAACGCTGCCGCAGCGGCAAAGTCAAGGAAAGTTTCGCGGCAAGTCGGCTCGCCTTGACCTTAAGCCATTGAAATTACAGCGATTTACCGCCCTGGTTCCGAATTCTGCGTCGTCCCCCATATAACCGGAGCCAGCCTCCTGTTTGGGAACCCGCTTGCCCATCACCCGCCGCCGCGTTCTCGCCAGCTTGACCGGAGCCGTCGCAGCACTCGGCGTGCCCTCGATCTGGATGTCCCTGATGAAAACTTATGACGGCCCCGTCTCCGATCATTTCGACGGCCTGCACTTCTTCGATCCGGATGGCGCGCCGCCGAAATCGCTTCGAGAGGTGCTGCGGTGGCAGTTCGGCGGCGCAAGGCAGCGCGCGGTCTGGCCGGATTGGGCGCCGAGCCCCTATGCCGATACGCCGCCGCCGCGGGTCGATGGCGACAGAGTGCGGCTCTGCTTTGTCGGCCACGCCAGTTGGCTGATCCAAACCGCAGGTCTCAACCTCCTGGTCGATCCGGTGTGGTCGATGCGGGCCTCCCCGTTCGGCTTCGCAGGTCCCAAGCGGCACAATGACCCCGGCATAGCATTCGAGAAGCTGCCCAAGGTCGACGTCGTGCTGGTGTCGCACGGCCATTACGATCATCTCGATGTCGCGACGCTGTCGAAGCTTGAGGCGGCGTTCAGCCCTCGCGTCGTGACGCCGCTCGGCAACGATGTCACGATGCGCGCCTCCGATGCCGCGATCAAGGCCGAGGCGTTCGACTGGCACCAGCGCGTCGAACTCGGCGGCGGCGTTGCCGTGACGCTGGTGCCGACGCGGCACTGGTCGGCGCGCGGCCTGTTCGACCGCAACAAGGCGCTGTGGGCGAGCTTCGTGCTGGAGACGCCGGCGGGCAAGCTCTACATCGTCTGCGATTCCGGCTATGGCGACGGCCGGCATTTTCGCCGGGTGGCCGAGGCGCACGGCGCGCTCCGGCTCGCGATCCTGCCGATCGGCGCCTACGAACCGCGCTGGTTCATGTGCGACCAGCACATGAACCCGGAAGATGCGGTGAAGGCGCTGGCCGATTGCGGCGCGGCGCAAGCGCTGGCGCATCACCACGGCACGTTTCAGTTGACCGACGAAGCGATCGACGCGCCGGCGATCGCGCTGGGTGAAGCGCTCGACGCTGCGGGCGTGCCGCGGGAGAAGTTTGTCGCGCTAAAGCCGGGGCAGGTGTTTGAGATTTAGAAGGAAGGGTAGCCTGGATGGAGCGCAGCGAAATCCGGGGAAGTCCATCCGCGGAGAAGCCGACCCGGATTTCGCTGCGCTCCATCCGGGCTACGCCTGTGGCTCTACTTCTCCTTGATCGCCCAGGAGACGGTTACGTTGACGGTCAGCGTTTCCTCGCCCTGCGCCACCGGCGTCGGAGCCGCAAATCCCGCCGTGGCCATCTTGGCGCGGAACATCGGGACCGGCGCCGAGCCGACCTCCGCGATGTTCAAGGGCGCGCCGAGCGTGACGCCGGCGGCCTTGGCGTAGATCTCGGCCTTGCGGCGGGCGTCGGCGATCGCGCGCTCGCGTGCCTCGTCGAGCAGCTTCGAGGCCTGCGACACCGAGAAATTGAGCCCGCCGATATCGTTGGCGCCGGCGCCGACCAGCACGTCGATCACGCCAGCGACCTTGCTCACATCGCGCAGCTTGATCGTGACGCGATTGCTCGCGTGATAGCCGACGATGCTGGGCGGGGCGTTGTTCGACGACGGGGTGCGGTTGGCGAATTGCGGCTGCAGCGACAGCCGCGAGGTCTGATAGTCCTTCTCCGCGACGCCGGCGCCCTTCAGCGCCGCCAGCACCTTGCCCATCGTCACATTGTTGGCGTCAGTGGCCTCGCGTGCGGTCTTACCGTCGGTGGTGACGCCGGCGTCGAGCTGCGCCTCGTCGGGCGCGGCCGACACGGTGGCCTCGCCCGTGACCGAAATTGCTGGCGGGAAGTCGGTATCGGCCATGGCGGGTGCGGCGAGCAGGGTGGTTGCGAGGAAGGCCGCGGCGAACGGGACGCCGGGGAAAAGGCGATGGGTCATCTGGCTCACTTCAGGGGTACGTAGACGTTGATCACAAGCTTGTCTTCGGCGGTCTTCAGCGGATCGGTGATGTATTCCTCGATGAAGGTGTCCTTGGCTTCGAGCTTCTTGTCGTCGAGGTGATTGGTGATCGCCTCATAGGTGTTGTCCATGTTGTCGTAGGACCCGCGATGGACGAATTTGAGCGCCTTGCCGTCGGGCGAATTGCCCATGCTCATGTTCTTGCCGAGGTTCTTGACGTCCTGGTCGACCGGGATCTCGGCGATGAAGGTGAACCCGGTGTCGTCGGTCGAGGTGTAGACGATCATCGGATTGCCCGCGGCCTTGACGCCGTCCTTGTCGAGCAGCGCGGTGAGCTGCTTGAACGCCTCGATCAGCGCGTCGAAGGCCGAATCCCAATTGGCCGTGCCCTTCAGCATCACGACCTTCTTCGGTTCCAGCGTGAACGGCTCGCCGAACGGGTCGGCGGTCTGCACCGCAGCGGCCGGGGGCGGTGTCGGGGACTGCGATGCGGCGGGGCTGTCAGCCGGCGACTTGGTCTCGGCCGGCGGGGGCACCGGGGTTGCCGATGGCGCAGGCGCAGGCGTTGGGCTCGCGCTTGCCGCCGGAGCGGGCGAGGCTGATGGCGACTGGGCGGGCGCCGGGCTTGCCAGGGCGATCGTGGCCAAAGGGAGCAGCGCGACCAGGGCCGCGCGGAGCGTGCTGATACGGTTCATTCGGTATTCTCCATCCCCTTCCTCAAACGGCCGCTCGATCTGTCCCGGCGCGCACGGTCCCTGAGGCGCGATATTCCTAACACGCGAGTTCTGCATTCGTCCCATGACAGATGTGTCATAGGGCCATTCAGACTGGTGCTCCAATTCCGAAGTTCGCAAGCAAGTGCGGCGGAAACTATGCGAACTTCGGAATTAGAGGAGCACCAGCAAACGATTGTTCCTAGTGCGGTTTCGAATTTGAAGCTCCTACAGAACCCGCGGAGCCACCGCAGGAGCTTCAAATTCGCCGCACTAGCCAATCGGCCACAACTCGCCATATAACCGGGCAGAATTTAGGAAAATCGATGAGCGCGCTCGCCAATCACGCATTCGCCAAGATGAACGGCATCGGCAACGAGATCGTCGTCGTGGACCTGCGCGATTCCAAGGCGCAGGTTTCGGCTGACGAGGCGCGCGCCGTGGCGTCGCCGGCCGGCGGCGTGCCCTACGACCAGCTGATGGTGTTGCAGCCGCCGCGGCTCGACGGCACCGAAGCGTTCATCTCGATCTACAACAATGACGGCTCGGAGGCCGGGGCCTGCGGCAACGGCATGCGCTGCGTGGTGCGGCGGATCTTCGAGAAGACCGGCCAGACCACGGCGACGTTCCAGACCCGCGCCGGCCTGCTCAATTGCTGGCAGGGGCCGGCGCCGGATCTCTACACCGTCGACATGGGCGCGCCGAAGTTCGGCTGGCAGGACATTCCGCTGGCTGAGGAATTTCGCGACACCCGCTACATCGAGCTGCAGGTCGGGCCGATCGACAATCCGGTGCTGCACTCGCCCTCGGTGGTCTCGATGGGCAATCCGCACGCGATCTTCTGGGTCGACGACGTCGATGCCTACGATCTCGAACGTTTCGGACCGCTGCTGGAAAACCATCCGATCTTCCCGGAGCGCGCCAACATCACTCTCGCCCATATCGTCGATCGCGACCACATCACGATCCGTACCTGGGAGCGCGGCGCCGGCCTCACCAGGGCCTGCGGCTCGGCGGCGTGCGCGACCGCGGTCGCGGCGGCGCGACTGAAGCGCGCCAACCGGATCGTCGAGATCACGCTGCCCGGCGGCAAGCTCGGCATCGAGTGGCGCGAGCGCGACGATCACGTGCTGATGACCGGCACCGCCGATTTCGAATATGAGGGCCGCTTCGATCCGGCGCTGTTCGCCAGCGTCGCCTGATCGGGTGCGAGATCGATCATGGGCGTCGATGTCGTCACCTTTGGCTGTCGCCTCAATTCGTTCGAATCCGAGGTGATCAGGCGCGAGGCGGAGCAGGCGGGACTTTCCGACACCATCGTCATCAACAGCTGCGCCGTCACCAATGAGGCGGTGGCGCAGGCACGGCAGTCGATCCGCAAGCTGAAGCGCGAACGCCCGGCCGCGCGCATCGTCGTCACCGGCTGCGCGGCGCAGACGCAAAGCCGGATGTTTGCCGAGATGGCCGAGGTCGATCGCGTCGTCGGCAATGACGAGAAGATGCGCGGCCGCGCCTGGCAGGCGACGCGTGCGGCCTTCGCTGCGCCGTTTGGCGTCGATGCGAGCGAGAAGGTCGCGGTTGCCGACATCATGGCGGTGACCGAGATGGCGCCGCATCTGCTCGACGGCTTCGAGCGCGGCCTGCCGCGGGTGTTCGTGCAGGTGCAGAACGGCTGCGATCATCGCTGCACCTTCTGCATCATCCCCTACGGCCGCGGCAATTCGCGCTCGGTGCCGATGGGCGCGGTGGTCGATCAGGTCCGGACGCTGGTCGAACGCGGCCATGCCGAGATCGTGCTGACCGGTGTCGATCTGACGAGCTATGGCGCCGACCTGCCGGGCGCGCCGAAGCTCGGCCAGTTGACCCGGCAGATCCTCCGCCATGTGCCCGAGCTGAAACGGCTGCGCATCTCGTCGATCGATTCGATCGAGGCCGATCGCGACCTGCTCGATGTGATCGCCGACGATCCGCGGCTGATGCCGCACCTGCATCTGTCGCTGCAATCGGGCGACGACATGATCCTGAAGCGGATGAAGCGGCGGCATTCACGCCGGGACGCGATCGATTTCTGCGCGCAGGTACGCCGGCTGCGGCCGGACATCGCGCTCGGCGCCGACATCATCGCGGGCTTCCCGACCGAGACCGAGGAGATGTTTGCGCGCTCGCTCGATCTGGTCGCGGAATGCGATCTCACCTTCCTGCACGTGTTTCCGTATTCGCGACGTCCGGGCACGCCGGCGGCGCGGATGCCGCAGGTCGAGGGCGGGACGATCAGGGAGCGCGCCAGGCGGCTGCGCGCAGCCGGCGAAGCCGCGCTGGTGCGCCGGCTGGCTGCGGAAGTCGGCGCGACGCGCGAGGTGCTGATCGAAAGTCGCACGCAGGGCCGCACCGAACACTTCCTGCCGGTTGCGATCGATGGCCATATGTCCGGCACGGTGCGGCGGCTGGCCGTAACCGGTCACGACGGCACGCGCCTAGTTGCAGCGTCCGCCGGCGTTCGCTGAGGCAAGGCGCGCGCTTTCCCGGGGCGGCGTGCCACTCTTTCGTCGTTCCGGGGCGCGCCTTTTGGCGCGAGCGCGGAATCCATTCGTCCACTTGTCGTGCGGCCCGATGGATTCCGGGTTCTCGCCTTCGGCGAGCCCCGGAATGGCGACGGAGTATTTCGGTCGCGACATCGCACACGACGTTCTCAGTGCGCGCGGCTGCCGGGCCTTGGCGAATGCGAGGCGCGAACCTGCCAGAACCGCAGCAGGCGGTCGGCGTTTGCGCGGGTCAATTTCGTAAACTGGCTCTTCGCATTGGCGAGTTCGACGGGGCCCATCGAGCCGGTGGTGTAGCGGCATTCCATCACCGCGGCGGTGGTCTCCCAGCTCAGGCCCGCTGCCCGGCACGGCACCAGCAGGCCCTCGCTGCGCAGGCTTTGCATCAGGGAGCGGATCACCTCGATGCTCGACGGCGCGAGGTCCGCCAGCGCAACGATGGTCTCCTCATATTTTCGCTGCCTGGCGAAGCCGAGCAGGGCGGCCTCGTCGAGCTCGCCGCTGTCCTTGAGCTTTGCGATGTGGCGTCTGGCTGCGGTGAAATCGCGGACCTGCGACATGTCGCGCTCGACGCCGGCGGCGACCGCGGCGATCGCGTGCCGGATTTCCTCGTACAGATACGGCGGGGCACGTTCCAGCAAGCGGCCGCGCACCTCTTCCGTGGCCCGACGCAAGAGCTGAAGGCGGAGCTCCGCCGGCAGGTCCGCGCGGATGCCGGTCTCGACTGCGAGGACCGGATCGTGCTCTGCCTGCGCGAGGATGACGGCAAATCCGTCCGGCGATACCTTGGCGCCGGGATTGGTGACGAGGCGATGGCTCACGCTGGCAAAGCGACGGGCCAGCAGCGCATCCGTGACGACTTCCTTCAGCCACCAGCGGCCGGCGACGGCGAGCAGATGCTGCTCGCTCTTGGTCTGCGCGATCTCGACCAGGTCCTCGGCGCTGAGGCGCGAGGACTCCTGCAGCATCGGCCGCGCGATCCGGATCTCGTCGTTGCTGGCGAGGCGGCGAACGATCGTGGGCGGTGCCTGCGCGACCGGGGCGAGCTGCTCGCTGATCTCGGCAAGCGCCATCCGGGCGCTGATCTCGGCGAGCGCGCGCAGCTCGATGGTCTTGACCAGCCGCTCGAGCACATTGTCGAACAGTTCGATCTGCTCGCTGTTGAAGCTGCCGGCGGAGTGGAGGAAGAGATCCGTGACGCGCTTCGCCGTCGCGATGCATTTTTCGGCGGAGCCGGCGCGTATCGCAGCCTCGACCTCGTCGACAATTGCCTGCCCGGCAGCCAGCATTGCTCGTCCTGAGCCCGTCCGATTGCTTGTTCTAAGCCGGTTTGCAGCTTTATCGAGCGGACCTGAACGTTTCGTAAGGATAACGATCAGTAGAATCCCGGAGGAAGCTCCACCACTGGAAAGCGCGCTACTCGCCGTTCCAGCCGCAGGCCTTGAGCCGCTCCTGCATGTGCGCCGGCGCCGGCGCGACGACATGCACCGGGTCCTTGTTGCGGGAGATCGGGATGCCGATTTCGCGCGAATGCAGATGCAGGGTCGGCTCGCCGAAGCGCGGACCGTTACCGTAGATATTGTCGCCGACGATCGGCCAGCCCATCGCCGCCGAATGCACCCGGAGCTGATGGGTGCGGCCGGTGACCGGCTCCATCGCGAGCCAGGCGATGCCCTCGCCGCGGCCCAGCACCTTCCAGTTGGTGATCGCCTTCTGCCCGTCCGGGTCCGGCTTCTGCCACCAGCCGCGTTCGGCGTTGAGCCGGCCGAGCGGCATGTCGATGGCGCCTTCGTCCTCGGTCGGGCCGCCCTCGACCACGGTCCAATAGGTCTTGGAGATCTTGCTGTGCTTGAACAGCAGCCCGAGCGAGGCGGTGGCCTTGCGGTGGCGTCCCAGGACGAGGCAGCCGGAGGTGTCCTTGTCGAGCCGATGCGCCAGCACCGGCGGCCGCGGCAGGCCGAACCGCAATGCGTCGAACGAGGCCTCCAGATTGGGGCCGCCCTTGGGGCCGCGGTGCACCGGCAGGCCGGCCGGCTTGTCGATGACCAGCATCAGGCCGTCGCGGTGGAGCACCCGGCCCAGGATTTCTTCCGCGGTCAATTGGGGAACATCGATCAATTCGTCGAGACTTTCGTTTGTGAGCCGAAACGGCTAACACGTCCGCGCCATGAACGATACCACGGGAACAAAACAGAGCTGGTGGCAGCGCCTGAAAGGCGGCCTGAAGCGAACCTCGAGTTCGATCGGGACCGCGGTCGCCGACCTCGTCACCAAGCGCAAGCTCGATTCGGCCATGCTCGATGACATCGAGGATGTGCTGCTGCGCGCCGACCTCGGCACCGATGTCGCGGTCCGCATTGCGCAGGCGGTCGGCAAGGGCCGCTACGACAAGGCGATCTCTGCCGACGAGGTGAAGGATGTGGTTGCGACCGAGGTCGAGAAGGTGCTGGCGCCGGTGGCCAAGCCGCTCGAGATCGATGCGACGCTGAAGCCGTTCGTCATCCTGGTGGTCGGCGTCAACGGCTCCGGCAAGACCACGACGATCGGCAAGCTGGCCGCGAAATTTTCTGCCGAGGGCCGCAAGGTCATGCTGGCCGCCGGCGACACCTTCCGCGCCGCGGCGATCGAGCAGCTCAAGGTCTGGGGCGAGCGCACCAAGTCGCCGGTGATCGCGGGTGCCCAGGGCTCGGATTCGGCAAGCCTCGCCTTCAGCGCGCTGACGGCGGCCAAGGAGCAGGCGCGCGACGTGCTGCTGATCGACACCGCCGGTCGGCTGCAGAACAAGTCCGAGCTGATGAACGAGCTCGAAAAGGTCGTGCGCGTCATCAAGAAGGTCGATGCGTCGGCGCCGCATGCGGTGCTGCTCGTGCTCGACGCCACGGTGGGACAAAATGCGCTGTCGCAGGTCGAGGCATTTCATCGTACGGCAGGCGTCACCGGCCTCGTGATGACCAAGCTTGACGGCACCGCGCGCGGCGGCATCCTTGTCGCGCTGTCGGAGAAGCACAAGCTGCCGGTGCATTTCATCGGCGTGGGCGAAGGCGTCGAGGATCTTGCGCCCTTCACCGCGAAGGATTTTGCCAAGGCGATTGCCGGAATCGAGAGTTAATGGACAAGACCCAGCCGCATCCGCTGTTCAAGCTTGCGACCGAACTCGGGCCCCTGCTCGTGTTTTTCGTCGCGAACGCCAAGTACCATCTGTTCGTCGCGACGGCTGCGTTCATGGTCGCGATCGTGGCCGCCATGATCGCGTCCTATGTGGTGACCAAACACGTGCCGATCATGGCGCTGGTGACCGGCGCGATCGTGCTGGTGTTCGGCACCCTGACCTTGGTGCTGCACGACGAGACCTTCATCAAGGTCAAGCCGACCATCATCTACGGCCTGTTCGCGGCCGTGCTCGGCGGCGGGCTCTTGTTCGGCCGCTCCTTCATCGCCGTGATGTTCGACCAGATGTTCAATCTGACGCCGCAGGGCTGGCGCATCCTCACCATGCGCTGGGCACTGTTCTTCGCCGGCATGGCCATCCTCAACGAGATCGTCTGGCGGACGCAGACCACGGATTTCTGGGTCAACTTCAAGGTATTCGGCGTGACGCCGCTGACCATGATCTTCGCCATCGCCCAGATGCCGCTGACCAAGCGCTATCACCTGGAGCCGGTCTCGCTGGAAACCAGCGAGGCGGAAGCCGGCGACCTGCGGAAATAGATCGGAACGCAGCGCGGGGATTGCGCCGCGCTGCGTTCGAGGCTCAGAGCTCAGCTCTTCTGCTTGGCGACGATCTTGTCCTTGATCTTGTCGTAGGTCGCCTGCGGCAGGATGTGCTTCTGCACCAGTTCATCCTTGCCCTTGTAGGGGCGGCCCTTGATGATCGCGGCCGAATAGGCCTTGCCGACACCGGGCAGCGCGTCGAGCTGGTCAGGGCTGGCGCTGTTGATGTCGAGCAGGTCGTCCTTCGCCATTCCCGTCGTCTTCAGATCGGGCGCCGCCGTTTTCGGCGCTGGCGCCGTGTGGCTCTCGGATTTGGCGGCGGGCGCGGCCGGCTGCGGCGACTGGGCCATCGACGGTGTGGCCGTCATCAGGCCGAGCGTGAGTGCGGTAGCGAGAAGTGAGGCGAGCGTGGTCTTGCGCATATGTCCCCTCCAGAGGAACGTTGATGTCAACGTCACTGAGTTGGGGGTGCGTTCATGGCGTTGCCGTGGCCGCGAAATGAACCGCAGATAAATGTGTCGAAGTATTATGCCGCAGGTGTTTGCTCGCGTCGTTCATGCGCACTTCAGGTTCGCCAGTCACGGCGTGCCGACGCGACTACTTGTCCGCGCGTAGCGCCTTCTCGATCTCGACCTTGAGCACGGTGTTGACGTTGTCAGGCGTCACCGGGCCGACCAGCTTGTAGACGATCGTGCCGTCGCGCCCGACCAGGAAGGTCTCGGGCACGCCGTAGACGCCCCATTCGATGGAGGCGCGGCCGTTGCCGTCGACGCCGACGATGCCGAACGGATTGCCGTAGCGGCCGAGGAAGCGCCGCGCGTTGTCGGGCGAGTCCTTGTAGTTGATGCCGATGATCTGGAAGCGCTGGTCCTTCCCGAGCTCGGTCAGCAGCGGCGTCTCATCGTGGCAGGGCACGCACCAGGACGCCCAGACGTTGACGATCGAGACCTTGCCCTTGAAGGCCGCGGGATCGAGGCCGGGGACGGGCGCGCCATCCTTCACGAGGCCGTCGAGCGCGGGCAAGACGGTCTGCGGTGCCGGCCGGCCGATCAGGGCCGACGGGATTTTCGAGGGATCGCCGCCATAGAGCCGCAGCAGGAACAGCCCCGCGAGGGCGAGGAAAACCACCAGCGGCAGCACCACCAACAGGCGGCGGGCTTGCGGCGGACTGTTGGTCGCCTGCTCGCTCATCTGATATCCGCCGCGCTGCGGCCGGAGCGGCGCGTGACGCCGCTGGCTTCGATCTCCTTGAGGCGCGCCTGCTGCCGGCGATAGTCGGCGATGATCCAGACGATCAAGAGCAGCACGACGGCCGCGACCAGTGCGTAGGACGTCACGATGAAGGACGCGTAGGGGCCAAGCGACATCGTGCTACGCCGCCCCGATTTCTTTTGGGCCGGCGGACGTTTCGCTCGTAAACGTGACGCGACTGGCTTGCATCATCTGCAGGCTGCGCACACGCCGGCGCAGGATCTCGTTGCGCATCGCCGCCAGGTGCAGCGTGATGAAGAGCAGCGAGAACGCGATCGCCATCACCAGCAGCGGCCACAGGAACGCCTTGTCGAGCGTCGATCCGCCCATCCGGAGCACGGATGCCGGTTGATGCAACGTGTTCCACCAGTCGACCGAGAATTTGATGATCGGGATGTTGATCGCGCCGACCAGGGTCAGCACCGCCGCCGCCCGTGCCGCGCGCGAAGGATCCTCCACCGCGCGCCACAGCGCCATCAGGCCGAGATACATCAGGAACAGGATCAAGACCGAGGTCAGCCGCGCGTCCCATTCCCAATAAGTGCCCCACATCGGCCGGCCCCACAGTGAGCCGGTGACCAGCGCAAGGAAGGTGAAGGCGGCGCCGATCGGGGCGGCGGCTTTCGCAGCGACGTCGGCGAGCGGATGCCGCCACACCAGCGTGCCGAGCGCGGCCACGCTCATGACGCCCCAGACGAACATCGACAGCCATGCATTCGGCACGTGGATGAACATGATCTTGACCGTGGCGCCCTGCTGGTAGTCGTCGGGCGCCATCGCCGACTGGTACAGCCCGATCGCGAGCAGGATCGCGGTCACACCCACGAGCCACGGCAGGATGCGCGCGGTCAGCGCCAGAAACCTGGTCGGATTGGCGAGGTCGGTCAGCGTCTCGGTCAGCTTCATGGCACCCTGATAATCGTCCGGTGTGTCACAGGCAATTGGCCGAATTCCCTTCGGCGAGATTTGATCGAGCTCAACTCAGTCCAGCCCGTGCCGCAGGCTCGCGGCGGCGGCAAACGGGCCGATCACGAGGCTGGCAAGCGACAACGCGCAGAGGATCGAGAACGGTGTTCCAAAGGGCAGGGGTCCCGAGATCGCCGCCTGCGAGGCCGCGACACCGAAGATCAGCACCGGGATCGACAGCGGCAGCACCAGCACCGCGAGCAGCAGCCCGCCGCGATGCAGCGTCACCGCCAGGGCCGCGCCAATCATGCCGGTGAAGGTCAGCGCCGGAGTTCCCGCCAGCAGGGTCGCGGCAACCGCGAGCGTCGCGGTGCCGTCGAGATTGAGCAGCAGGCCGAGCACCGGCGTCGCGACGATCAGCGGCAGCCCGGCGGCGATCCAGTGCGCCAGCGCCTTGGCCGCGCAGGCGAGTTCCAGCGGCGTCCGGCTCATCACGATGAGGTCGAGCGAGCCGTCCTCATGGTCCGCCGTGAACAGCCGGTCCAGCGTCAGCAGGCTCGCCAGCAGCGCGCCGAGCCAGAGGATGGCGGGGCCGAGCCGCGACAGCAGCGCCAGATCGGGCCCGACCGCGAACGGCATCAGCACCGTGACGGTGAGGAAGAACAACACCCCGATCAGCGCCCCGCCGCCGGCGCGCAGCGCGATCCGGATGTCGCGGCGAATCAATGCGGCCAGTGCGCTCATGCCGCGCCTCCCATCCGCAGATCGCGCGCATCGATGCCGAGCGGAAGGTGGGTCGCGGCGACGATCAGGCCGCCGCTCGCGAGATGATCGCGCATCAGGGCGACGAACAGCGCCTGTCCGGCCGCGTCGAGCGCCGACGTCGGCTCGTCCAGCAGCCAGACCGGCCGTCGCACCGAAAGCAGGCGCGCGATCGACAGCCGGCGGCGCTGGCCGGCGGAGAGGTAGGCCGCCGGCAGGTGCGCGGCATGGTCGAGCGCCACGGCCGCGAGGCATTGGGCGGCATCGCGGGTCTCGCCGCCGAGGAAATCCCGCCAGAAGGAAAGATTTTCCGCGACGCTGAGCGCCGGCTTCAAGGCGTCGCGATGGCCCAGGTAGTGGGCCTGTTCGGGCAGGCTGAGCTCGGCGTCGCCGCCTTCCAGCGCGATAGACCCTTCGGCGGGAACCAGCAGCCCGGCAAGGACGCGCAGCAGCGAGGTCTTGCCCGCGCCGTTGGGCCCGGTGACGGCGAGCGCCTCGCCGGCCGCAGCCGACAGATCGAGGCTGGAAAACACCTCGCGTCCGCCGCGCACGCATTTCAGATTTCGTCCCGAGAGCCGCATGGTTCGTTGTGTCACAGCCCTCTGAAATCTTTCGCTACCGCGTGAGAATTTTTGGGTCACGCAGCGTTGTCGCACGCTTGTCGGTGTGGCGGCGCTTCTAGAAAGGTTCTATAAGCCCGGAACTTGATGCAGCACACACAATCGGCGGCCGCAACCCACCCAGGCCATCCCCTCGGCCAGTGTCGATCGCCGGTGTTTAGTTACCCTTGCCGGGTATAACTGAAAATTGGGATTCCTCGCATGACCTCGCTCGACAGCTTCAAATGCCGCAAGACCATGAAGGTCGGCGCCAAGTCCTACGTCTATTACAGCCTGCCCCAGGCAGAGAAGAACGGACTGAAGGGCATTTCGAAGCTGCCGTATTCGATGAAGGTTCTGCTCGAGAACCTGCTGCGCAACGAGGACGGCCGCACCGTCAAGAAGGAAGATATCGTTGCGGTGTCGAAGTGGCTCAGGAAGCGCCAGCTCGAGCACGAAATCGCATTCCGCCCGGCGCGCGTGCTGATGCAGGATTTCACCGGCGTTCCGGCCGTGGTCGATCTCGCGGCGATGCGCAACGCGATGCAGAACCTCGGCGGCGATGCCGAGAAGATCAACCCGCTGGTGCCGGTCGATCTCGTCATCGACCACTCGGTGATCGTCAACTTCTTCGGTGACAACAAGGCGTTCGCGAAGAACGTCACCGAGGAATACAAGCAGAACCAGGAGCGCTACGAGTTCCTGAAGTGGGGCCAGAAGGCGTTCTCGAACTTCTCGGTGGTCCCGCCCGGCACCGGCATCTGCCATCAGGTCAATCTCGAATATCTCGCCCAGACGGTCTGGACCAAGAAGGAGAAGATGACGGTCGGCAAGAAGACCGGCACCTTCGAGGTCGCCTATCCGGACTCGCTGGTCGGCACCGACTCGCACACTACGATGGTCAACGGCCTTGCCGTGCTCGGCTGGGGCGTCGGCGGCATCGAGGCGGAAGCCTGCATGCTCGGCCAGCCGCTATCGATGCTGCTGCCCGAGGTGGTCGGCTTCAAGCTCAAGGGCCAGCTCAAGGAAGGCGTCACCGCGACCGACCTCGTGCTGACCGTCACCCAGATGCTGCGCAAGCTCGGTGTGGTCGGCAAGTTCGTCGAGTTCTTCGGCCCCGGCCTCGACTATCTCTCGGTCGCGGACAAGGCGACCATCGGCAACATGGCGCCCGAATACGGCGCGACCTGCGGCTTCTTCCCGGTCGACGCGGCGACCATCGATTACCTGAAGACCTCGGGCCGCAAGGCCGATCGCGTCAAGCTGGTGCAGGCCTATGCCAAGGCGCAGGGCCTGTTCCGGACCGCCAAGTCGGCCGACCCGGTGTTCACCACCACGCTGACGCTCGACCTCGGCGACGTCGTGCCGTCGATGGCCGGGCCGAAGCGCCCCGAAGGCCGCATCGCGCTGCCGGCGGTGTCGACCGGTTTCGCGACCGCGCTGGTCGGCGAATACAAGAAGCCCGAGGGTGAGACGAAGCGCTTCGCGGTCGAGGGCCGTGACTTCGACCTCGGCCATGGCGACGTCGTGATCGCGGCGATCACCTCCTGCACCAACACCTCGAACCCGAGCGTGCTGATCGGCGCCGGCCTCCTGGCGCGCAAGGCGGTCGCCAAGGGCCTGAAGGCCAAGCCCTGGGTGAAGACCTCGCTCGCACCGGGCAGCCAGGTGGTGGCGGAATATCTCGCCAATTCCGGCCTGCAGGCCGATCTCGACAAGGTCGGCTTCAACCTGGTCGGCTTCGGCTGCACCACCTGCATCGGCAACTCCGGCCCGCTGCCGGAAGACATCTCGAAATCGATCAACGAAAACGGCATCGTCGCCGCCGCCGTGCTGTCGGGCAACCGTAACTTCGAAGGCCGCGTCTCGCCGGACGTGCAGGCGAACTACCTCGCCTCGCCGCCGCTGGTGGTCGCGCATGCGCTCGCCGGCACCGTGACCAAGGATCTCGCGGTCGAGCCGCTCGGCATCGGCAAGGACGGCAAGCCGGTGTTCCTCAAGGACATCTGGCCGACCGCCAAGGAGATCAACGCCTTCATGAAGAAGTACGTCACTGCGACGATCTTCAAGAAGAAGTACGCCGACGTGTTCAAGGGCGACACCAACTGGCGCAAGATCAAGACCACGGAAAGCGAGACCTATCGCTGGAACATGAGCTCGACCTATGTCCAGAACCCGCCCTATTTCGAGGGCATGAAGAAGCAGCCGGATCCGGTCACCGACGTGGTCGACGCCCGCATCCTCGCGATGTTCGGCGACAAGATCACCACCGACCACATCTCGCCGGCCGGTTCGATCAAGCTGACCTCGCCCGCCGGCAAATTCCTCAGCGAGCACCAGGTGCGCCCCGCCGACTTCAACCAATACGGCACGCGGCGCGGCAACCATGAAGTGATGATGCGCGGCACCTTCGCCAACATCCGAATCAAGAACTTCATGCTGAAGGGCGCTGACGGCAATATTCCGGAAGGCGGTCTGACCAAGCACTGGCCCGACGGCGAGCAGATGTCGATCTACGACGCCGCGATGAAGTACCAGGCCGAAGGCGTGCCGCTGGTGGTGTTCGCCGGCGCCGAATACGGCAACGGCTCGTCGCGCGACTGGGCCGCGAAGGGCACCCGCCTGCTCGGCGTGCGCGCGGTGATCTGCCAGAGCTTCGAGCGCATCCATCGCTCCAACCTGGTCGGCATGGGCGTGCTTCCGCTCACCTTCCAGGACGGCACGTCGTGGTCCTCGCTCGGCCTCAAGGGCGACGAGAAGGTCACGATCCGCGGGCTGCAGGGCGATTTGAAGCCGCGCCAGACGCTGACGGCCGAGATCGTCTCCGCCGACGGCGGCAAGAAGGACGTCCCGCTGCTCTGCCGCATCGATACGCTGGACGAGCTCGACTACTATCGCAACGGGGGCATCCTGCATTACGTGCTGCGCAAGCTCGCGGCCTAAGCCCCTTGTTCGAGCATGATCTCCGCGCAAACGCCTTGCGTTTGTCGCGGGGAAAACCGCTTCGCACTTTCCGGACACGCTCTCGCGCGGATTTGTGATCGATGCCTCACTGCTTAGTGAGTAGCGGCTAAAAAGAAGGCGGCCTATGAAAAGGCCGCTTTCTCGCGTTTTGGGGCACGCAAGTTCAGGGACAGACTTCATGCTCCGTACAATTACGGATAGAAATCATCACGACTGGTTCGCAGTATGACAGCGATGATGGCCTATAATTCTATCTCGCGATGGTCCAGCGCGCTTGGGTTCTGCGCGATCGTTGCGATCATCCGCCCCGCGCACGCCGATCCGCGTGCTGTCGTCGAACTCTTCACCTCGCAGGGATGCTCGTCCTGTCCGCCCGCGGACAAGATCATCGGGGAGCTCGCGAAGGATCCCAACGTCATCGCGCTGAGCATGCCGATCGACTATTGGGACTATCTCGGCTGGAAGGACACGCTGGCCGATTCCCGTTTCAGCGCGCGCCAGAAAGCCTATTCGCACATGCGCGGCGACCGCGACGTCTACACGCCGCAGGCCGTGATTAACGGCTCCGCGCATGTGATCGGCAGCGACCGTGCCAGCATTGAGGACGCCATCAAGGACACCGAGAAGAGCGGCAGCGTGATGTCGGTGCCGGTGACGATGACGCTCACCGGCAAGCAGATCAACGTGTCGGTCGCCGCATCGAAATCGCCCGCGGCGTCGCGCGGCGAAGTCTGGATCTGCTCGATCTCGAAGTCGGTACCGATCTCGATCGCGCGCGGCGAGAACCGCGGCCGCGAGATCACCTACCACAACGTGGTGCGCAATCTCCTCAAGGTCGGTGACTGGAATGGCTCGTCCGGGAGCTGGACCGTGCCGCTGGAGAACATCACGCGCGATGGTGTCGACGCCGCGGCCGTCTACGTCCAGGACGGCAATCGCGAAAAGCCGGGCCCGATGCTCGGCGCCGCATTCACCTCGCTGCGCTAGTTTCAGTCGGCCGCGTCGTCGAGACGCATGCGTGTTGTCGCGCCGCCTTGCGCGGCGGCGAGCGTGCGTCCGGTTTTTCTTGAAGCAAGGCGCCGGGGCCTTGCGCAAGTCTCGATCGCGCGTTGATCGAGCAGGGTCCCAAAAACAAAAAGGACCAACTTTCGTTGGCCCAGTGTTGGGATTTGATTCCCCTGCGAACAGGCCCGATCCCGACGGCCCCGGGGGGCTGGGGGCTGAGGAATCCGGAACCGAAAGGACCGGGCCAACGCAGGATTATCTTTTCGCAGGGCAGCGGGGCGGGCGATGGGCGGAAGTGGGGCAGCAATATGATTCTGCTAACGTTCCCGTGACTCTTCGGTTTTCCGGACAATTCGTCGCGCATGCCCGTGGTTAAGGGCTGGTTGCATTGCGAATGGCCCCTTGCGGCGTCCTTCGCTTAGCGCGATCATGTCACTCTCGTGACGATCCCAAGGTGGGGGCACCGGGCTTCGGAGCTTGATCGTCACCGGGATGACAGGAGGCGCTCGATGAGTTTGATCTCGGAGGACACCGATCCGAGCGGGAGTCGTGCCGCGGCGCGTCCCGCCGCCGCGACCCCTCAGCCCAACCGCGTGACATTCAACCGACTTGAGCTCAACCGCATTCTGAATCTCTACGGCCGCATGGTCGCCGACGGCGAGTGGCGCGACTATGCGATCGACTTCCTCAAGGACCGCGCCGTGTTCTCGGTGTTCCGGCGCGCCTCCGAAATGCCGATCTACCGGATCGAGAAGGATCCCCGGCTCGCGCGCAAGCAGGGCATGTACAGCGTGATTTCGGCGACCGGCCTGATCCTGCGCCGCGGCCACGAGCTCGAACGGGTGCTGTTCGTGATCGATCGCAAGCTGTCGCTGGTGTAGGCGCGGCAAACTCGCCGCTTCGTAGCCCGGATGCAGCGCAGCGCAATCCGGGGCTGCCATAACAGCGGATGGACTTGTCCCGGATTGCGCTGCGCTCTATCCGGGCCACGCGGTCGTCGTTCCAATCCGCCGGAAACCGTTGTGCAGCCCATGCCGAGCGTGTGCCGCATCGTCAGTATTTTCCCGGCGCAAAAGAAAAGCCCCGGCCGCATGGCCGGGGCTTGCAAGGCTTGGATTTGCAAGGCTTGGATCGATTGGCTGGCGCGAGCCGCTTAGTCGCGCTGGCCGAGCAGCTGCAGCAGCAGCGTGAACAGGTTGATGAAGTTCAGGTAGAGCGACAGCGCACCTGTGATTGCCGCACGCTCTGCCATCACGCCACCCTGCGAGGCGTAGCCGTAGATGTAGTCGTTCTTCAGCCGCTGGGTGTCCCAGGCGGTGAGGCCTGCGAACACCAGCACGCCGACCACCGAGACGATGAACTGCAGTGCCGAGCTGGCCAGGAACAGGTTGACCAGGCTCGCGATGATGATGCCGATCAGGCCCATGAACAGGAACGAGCCCATGCCGCTCATGTCACGCTTGGTGGTGTAGCCGTAGAGGCTCAGCGCACCGAACGTCGCCGCGGTGATGAAGAACACGCGCACGATCGAAGTGTGCGTGTACACCAGGAAGATCGACGACAGCGACAGGCCCATCAGCGCCGAGAACACCCAGAACAGAAGCTGGGCGGTCGCGGGCTGCAGGCGGTTGATGCCGGCCGAGATGACGAACACCATCGCCAGAGGGGCGAGGATGAACAGCCACTTCAGCGGGCTCACGAACATCGCGTAGCCGAACTGCGTCAGATAGGCATTGCCGAATTTGGCGACGGCGGCGGACTGGTCGGTCGTCACCGCGCCCATGTAGACGCCGAGCGCGGCAAGGCCGGTGATGGCCAGGCCGATGCTCATGTAGTTGTAGATGCGCAGCATGTAGGCGCGCAGACCGGCGTCGACGGCCGCAGCGTCAATGCGCCCGGCGGCCCGGCCGAAAGGAGAAGCGTAGTTGCGGTCTAGGTCCGACATGGTCGAATTCCCGTGGTTGGTCCCGGTGGAGCGCAAGGGATTTGCGGCGCCGGTCGTAAATCTATCTCAGATGGCTCGGTTTGCGGAACATTAATTGCGTGTCATTCAAACCGACTATCCGACCCGAGTGGTATGTGGGAAATTAACACATCCGACGCAAGCTTCCACGCGCGGCCGAATGTCGCTCTGGCCTAGCATTTTCAGGCAAAACGGCGCTGCCGCCGCTACAAATTGTCACAAATTCCGCAGCACCGAGGCCGGCTTCTGGTTCAGCGCGAGCAGCGTCCCCCCCAGCCCCAATCCGACGGTGACGACCAGCGCGGCGACCACGACCAGCGCGGCGCTGCCGGCCTGCCAGATGAAGCTCAGCGTCATCAGCCGCGTCACGATCAGCCAGGCGGCGACCGAACCTGAGATCACCCCGAATATTGCGGTTGCAAAGCCGATCATCAGGTACTCCAGCGCGTAGGCGCCGAGCAGTCGCGCCCGCGTGGCGCCGAGCGTCTTGAGGATCACGGCGTCATAGACGCGGTGGCGGTGCCCGGCGGCGAGCGCGCCGCCCAGCACCAGGATCGCCGAGATCAGCGTCACGGCGCTGGCGCCGCGGATCGCCAGCACCAGATTGCTGACCACGGTGCCGACCGTCTCCAGCGCCTCGCGGACCCGGACGCTGGTCACCATCGGGAATGCGTCGGCGACCTGCTTGATGATGCGCGCGTCATCGGTGGCGCCGGCATGGGGTTCCGTCAGGGTCGCGACGTGGCTATGCGGCGCGCCCTTGAAGGCATTCGGCGAGAACACCAGCACGAAATTGATGCCGAGGCCCTGCCAGTCGATGTTGCGCAGATTGGCGATCTTGGCCGGCACATCGCGGCCGAGCACGTTGACCACGATCTCGTCGCCGATCTTCAAGGACAGGCCATCGGCGATCTTCTTTTCCATCGAGACCAGCGGAGGTCCGCTGTAGTCCGGCCCCCACCATTCGCCCTCGACGATCTTTGAACCCTTGGGAATTTCGCCGGTGTAGGTCAGGCCGCGGTCGCTTTGCAGCACCCATTCCGAATCGACCGACGGCTTGAGCTGGTCGGCCTTGACGCCGCGCGCGGCGACAATGCGCCCGCGCAGCATGGCCACGTCCTCGATGGTCGAGTCCGGAGAGATCTGCTTGAGGAAAGCACCAAAGCGGTCGGCCTCGGTCGAGGGGATGTCGATGAAGAAGAACGACGGTGCCCGTTCCGGCAATGCGGCCAGGAACTGTCGGCGCAGATTGCCGTCGATCTGGGTGATGGTGACGAGCACCGCGAGGCCAAGACCCAGCGACAGCACCACCGAGGGCGTCAGCGCGCCCGGCCGGTGGATGTTGGCGATGGCGAGCCGCAGCATGGTCATGCGGCTGCGCGGCAGCCGCCGCGCCACCGCCATCAGGATCTCGGCGATCCCGCGTAGCAGCAGGAACACTGCGATCGACGAGGCGACGAACACCGAAGCCACCCGCTTGTCGTAGGCGAGCCCGATCGCGACGCCGATGAGAAGCGCGACCACCGCCGCCATCAGCGCGAGATAGCTCCAGCGCGGGCGGTGCCACTCGCTGGCGACGGTTTCGCGGAACAGCGCGGCGACCGGCACGTCATGGACCCGGCCGAGCGGCCACAGCCCGAACGCCAGCGCGGTGAGCTGGCCGTAGAGGAAGGAGAGCGCCAGCTCGTCGGGATGCAGGGCCGGCACCACCGGCAGCGGCAGCAGCTTGCCGAACAGGCCGACAATGATGAAGGGCAGCGCGGCGCCGAGTACCAGCCCGATCACCGAGCCGATCCCGGCCAGCACCACCACTTGCGTGCAGTAGATCGTGAAGACGTCGCGGCCGGTGGCGCCGAGCGCCTTGAACGAGGCGATGACGTCGCGGCGCCGGTCGATATGGCTCTTCACCGCGTTGGCGACGCCGACGCCGCCGACCAGCAGGGCGGCGAGGCCGACCAGGGTCAGGAACTGGGTGAAGCGGTTGATGGTGCGCTCAAGCTGCGGCGAGGCGTTGTTGCGGCTGCGGACCTCCCAGCCGGCCTGCGGCGCGGCAGCCCGCGCGCCGTCGATCAACGCGGTGGTGGCGCGATCGTCGTTGGCGCCGTCGGGCAGCTTCACCCGGTAGATCCAGCGCACCAGGCTGCCGGGCTGCAGTAGGTCGGTGGCGCGCAGGCTGACTTCGCTGATCAGGAAGCGCGGGCCGAGGCCGACGCCGCCGGCGAGCTTGTCGGGCTCGGCAGCCACCACGCTGCGGATCTGGTAGGTCGCGCTGCCGATGGTGACGCGGTCGCCGAGCTTCAGGTCGAGCCGCGCCAGCAAGGTTGAGTCGGCAGCCGCGCCGAAAACGCCGTCGCGTTCGGCGAGCAGATCGGCGACCGGCATGTTCGGCTCGAGCGTCAGCTCGCCGAGCATCGGATATCTGCCGTCGACCGCCTTGAGCTCGACCAGCGCCAGCTTGCCGTCGCCGCTGCGGGCCATCGCGCGCAGTGTGGCTGCAATCGAAACCTCGCCGCGGGTGCGCAGATACGCGACCTCGTCGGGCTTGGCCTCGCGCGAGATCAGCGAGAATGCGACGTCGCCGCCGAGCAGCGTGCGGCCCTCGCGCGACAGGCCGTCGCCGAGGCTCGCAGCGACCGAGCCGACGCCGGCAATCGCCATCACGCCGAGCGCGATGCAGGCGATGAACACGTAGAAACCGCGCAGGCCTCCGCGCAGTTCGCGCAGCGCGTAACGGAAGGCAAGCGACGACGCGCGGCCTTGCACCGCAACTTCGGATGCAATGCTCATGTCGCGGCAAAGCTCATGTAGTTGACTGCCCGTCGATGCGGCCGGAGCGCAGCCGCACCACACGATCGCAGCGCTGCGCGAGCGCGAGATCATGCGTCACCAGCACCAGCGTCATGCCGCGCTCGGCGTGCTTGGCGAACAGCAGGTCGACGATCTGCTTTCCCGTCGTCTCGTCGAGATTCCCGGTCGGCTCGTCGGCGACCAGGATCGCGGGATCGGGCGCGAGCGCACGCGCGATCGCGACGCGCTGCTGCTCGCCGCCGGAAAGCTGCGTCGGATAGTGATGCAGCCGTTCGCCGAGCCCGACCGATTGCAGCTCCTGCGCAGCGCGCGCGGCGGCATCGGGATTGCCGGCGAGCTCGAGCGGCACGGCGACGTTCTCCAGCGCCGTCATGGTCGGGATCAGATGGAACGACTGGAACACGATGCCGACCTGGCGACCGCGGAAGCGCGCCAGCTCATCTTCGTCGAGGGCATTGAACGACGTGCCGTCGACGACCACTTCTCCGCTGTCAGGACGTTCAAGCCCCGCCATCACCATCAGCAAGGTCGACTTGCCCGAGCCCGACGGGCCGATCAGGCCGATCGCCTCACCCGCTGCCACACGAAGGCTGATATCTTTGAGGATATGAACCCGTGCCGCACCGGTGCCGAGCGAGAGATTGACGTTCCTGACGGCAATGGTGTCCGGCTCGACGCCGGTCAATGAAGAGGATTCGATGAGACTGTCCATGGCTCGGTCATATGGCACTTCCGCAGCTGCGGTCGAGGGCCGGTTGAAAATTGTCGTGCACATACTCGTGTTGCTTATGGGCTTGATGACGGCGGCAAGTGCGCAGATGCCAGCACCGGAGAATGCCCCGGCGCAGGGTTCGGCGAAACCGATCAGAATAGTGGTTCTGGGCGATTCCCTGAGCGCCGGTTACGGCCTTCCGGCCGCGGCGGCATTTCCGGTCCGGCTGCAAAAAGCTTTGGAAGACAAGGGGATAAAGGTTGATATGACCAATGCCGGGGTGTCCGGCGACACCGCCTCAGGGGGGCGCGAGCGGCTCGACTGGTCGGTGGCCGAGGGAACCGACGCCGTGATCGTCGAGCTCGGCGCCAACGATGCCTTGCGCGGCATCGATCCCGCGGTCACGCGTGCCGCGCTCACCGACATCATCACAAAGTTGCAGGCCCGCAAGATCGCCGTGCTCTTGTGCGGCATGCTCGCGCCACCGAACTATGGCAGCGAGTATGCAGCGAAGTTCAACGCGATCTATCCGGATCTGTCGAAATCGCTTGGCGTGCCGCTGTACCCGTTCTTTCTCGACGGCGTTGCTGCTAATCCGAAGATCAATCAGGCCGACGGCATGCATCCGACGGCCGAAGGTGTGGACATCGTCGTCAAGAACATCCTGCCCACGGTGGAGGCATTTCTCGGCGCATTATCAGGGCAACGCAGTTGAAACGCAGGCAGCGAGCCGTGTCGTGTCCGTAGGTTTACGAGCTGTTAACGGGTCATGCTTCGCAGAGTCACATATCTCGGGTACAAATAGGCATCGGTGATTCGTCACCGGGCTGTTATGGGGTGCGGGCTCCCAAAACCCGCGCCAAGCATCGAGGATTATTGCGATGCCGCGTCTGTTCACTGGACTGGAAATTCCGGCCGAGATCGGCCAGACACTTTCCAATTTGCGTGGCGGCCTTCCCGGCGCACGCTGGATCGATCCCGAAAATTATCACGTCACTCTGCGCTTCATCGGCGATATCGACGGCATCTGGGCCAACGAGATCGCGACGATGCTGTTTCGGGTGAACCGAAAACCGTTCGAGGTCAAACTGCAGGGCCTGTCGAGCTTCGGTGGACGCAAGCCGCGCGCGGTGGTTGCCGCCGTCGAGCCCAGTCGGCCGCTGATCGAACTGCAGGCCGAGCTCGAGCGGATGATGCAGCGGATGGGGCTCAATCCCGAGGGCAGGAAATTCACGCCCCATGTCACGCTCGCGCGTCTGCATGACGCATCGAGTCAGGACGTCGCGGATTATCTGTCGGTGCGCGGCTACTTCCCGAGCCGCAGCTTCATGGCGGACCGCTTCGTGCTGTTCTCGTCGCGCGCGTCGACCGGTGGCGGCCCCTATGTGGTCGAGGATTCCTACGAGCTTTGCGCGTAAGGCATCGGAGATCGCGGCGAGATCGCGCTTCCCGGCCCGGCGAGGTCGTGCGGTAGGCCGGGGTGTGCAAGGGCTTGCGCTTGCATACCCCATTGGCACAATTCACGGCTTGCAATTTGCCGCGCACTAGGGCCGTAAGGTGGGCTCATGCTGTCCGCCTCGCCGAGTTCCTTCCTCGAACACTACAAGTCCCTGGTCGCCTCCGGTGCGATCGAGGCCGATCCCGCGCAAGCCCGCGCCGCCGATGCATTCGGCGCACTCGATGAGCGGCTCGCGAGCTACAAGCCGCCGCGCAAGCAGGGTCTGTTCGGGCGGCTGTTCGGCGGCAACGGGGACGACAAGCCGCCGCGCGGGCTCTACGTCCATGGCGAGGTCGGCCGCGGCAAGACCATGCTGATGGACCTGTTCTTCCAGCAGAGCCCGGTCGAGCACAAGCGCCGCGCGCACTTCCACGAATTCATGGCCGAAGCGCATGAGCGCATCTACGGCTACCGCCAGCAGATCGCGCGCGGCGAGATCGCCGACGGCGATGTGATCGCGCTCACCGCGCAGGCGATCTTCGACGAAGCCTGGCTGCTCTGCTTCGACGAATTCCACGTCACCGACATCGCGGATGCGATGATCCTCGGACGGCTGTTCGCAAAGCTGTTCGATCTCGGCACCGTCGTGGTCGCGACCTCGAACGTCGCGCCTGACGATCTCTACAAGGGCGGTCTCAATCGCGCGCTGTTCCTGCCGTTCATCGCGCAGATCTCCGACCACATGGATGTGCTGCGGCTCGATGCACGCACCGACTTCCGGCTCGAGAAGCTCGCCGGCGTGAAGATGTGGCTGGTGCCCGCCGATGACGCGGCTCGCGATGTGCTCAGCGCGGCGTGGCGCAAGATGACCGGCAACGCGCCGTGCAAGGCGCGCCTTATCGAAATCAAAAAGCGTTTGCTGACAGTGCCGTGCTCGTCGCATGGCGTCGCGCGCTTCAGCTTCGCCGATATCTGCGAGAAGCCGCTCGCCGCGTCCGATTACCTCAGGCTGGCGCACGACTACCACACGATCCTGATCGACCATATTCCGGTGATGGATTACGCCGAGCGCAACGCCGCCAAGCGCTTCATCTCGTTGATCGACACGCTCTATGACAATGCGGTGAAGCTGATGGCCTCGGCCGAGGCCGATCCGGTGTCGCTGTACCTTGCGACCGACGGCATCGAGGCGATGGAGTTCAAGCGCACGGCCTCGCGCCTGATCGAGATGAGCTCGGAATCCTATTTGGCGCTGCCGCACGGCCGCAAGGACTCCTCGGCCAGCGGCTCGTCGACCGGTCTGGTCGAGACCTGAAGTTCAACCGTGAAATTCGGCCCTCATATTCGGTCTTGCGTGCAGTCCGGTTCGGAGCAACTTTTCGTGTCTCCGGGCGGATGTTGCTGGCATGCCTGATCGAATTGCAGGCACGGCCGGCAATCGGGCAGGCCGCGACTTGAATGGATCATTCGAAAGGGATAACCACCCTTGCAACCGACTTCCCTCCCTCCTGCACCAGTTCAAAGGACTGATTTCCCATGGCACGCGACAAGATTGCTCTGATTGGCTCCGGACAGATCGGCGGAACGCTGGCGCACCTCGTCGGCCTCAAGGAACTCGGAGACGTCGTGCTGTTCGACATCGCCGAGGGCGTGCCGCAGGGCAAGGCGCTCGACATCGCGCAGTCGTCGCCGGTCGACGGCTTCGACTCCAACCTGGTCGGCGCCAACTCCTATGAAGCGCTCGACGGCGCCAAGGTCTGCATCGTCACCGCCGGCGTGCCGCGCAAGCCCGGCATGAGCCGCGACGATCTGCTGTCGATCAACCTCAAGGTCATGGAGCAGGTCGGCGCCGGCATCAAGAAGTACGCGCCCGACGCCTTCGTCATCTGCATCACCAACCCGCTGGATGCGATGGTCTGGGCGCTGCAGAAGGCGTCCGGCCTGCCGCACAAGAAGGTCGTCGGCATGGCCGGCGTGCTCGACTCCGCACGCTTCCGCTATTTCCTGGCCGACGAATTCAACGTCTCGGTCGAGGACGTGACCGCCTTCGTGCTCGGCGGCCACGGCGACACCATGGTGCCGCTGACCCGCTACTCGACCGTCGCCGGCATTCCGCTGCCCGACCTCGTCAAGATGGGCTGGACCTCGCAGACCCGCATCGACGAGATCGTCGACCGCACCCGCAACGGCGGCGCCGAGATCGTCAATCTGCTCAAGACCGGCTCGGCCTTCTACGCGCCGGCGGCGTCCGCGATCGCGATGGCCGAGAGCTATCTGAAGGACAAGAAGCGCGTACTGCCCTGCGCCGCCTATCTCAACGGCGAGTACGGCGTGAAGGACATGTATGTCGGCGTCCCCACCGTGATCGGCTCCAAGGGCGTCGAGCGCATCGTCGAGATCGAGCTCGCCGGCAAGGACCGTGAAGCCTTCGACAAGTCGGTCGGCGCGGTGCAGGGCCTGGTCGACGCCTGCAAGAAGATCGCGCCCGATCTGCTCGGCAAGTAATCTCGATCGGCAATGGCCCGATAGACGATTTCAATCGCCTGTCGGGCGCAAGGTGATGAAATTCCGACGAATTTTGTAGTTGCGCGAGTCTTGGTATGTGGTATGCCAGAACTAGGGGTGACGTGAAGTTCGCCGCACGAGGGTTTGGGAGCGTCTTTCCATGAATATCCACGAATACCAGGCCAAGGCACTGCTGCATGAATTCGGCGTGCCGATCTCGCGCGGGGTGCCGGTGCTGAAGCCGGAAGATGCCGACGCGGCGGCCAAGCAGCTCCCCGGTCCGATCTGGGTGGTGAAGAGCCAGATCCATGCCGGCGGCCGCGGCAAGGGCAAGTTCAAGGAGGCATCCGCCGGCGACAAGGGCGGTGTCCGCATCGCCAAGTCGGTGGCCGAGGTCGACGAATTCGCCAAGCAGATGCTTGGCGCGACCTTAGTCACGGTGCAGACCGGCCCGCACGGCAAGCAGGTCAACCGCCTCTACATCGAGGAAGGCTCCGACATCGACAAGGAGTTCTATCTCTCGCTCCTGGTCAATCGCGAGACCTCCGAAGTTTCCTTCGTGGTGTCGACCGAAGGCGGCGTCAACATCGAGGACGTCGCGCATTCGACGCCGGAAAAGATCGTCTCGTTCTCGGTCGATCCCGCCACCGGCATCATGCCCCACCACGGCCGCACCGTCGCCGAGGCGCTGAAGCTGAAGGGCGATCTGGCCAAGCAGGCCGAGAAGCTGACCGGTCAGCTCTATAACGCCTTCGTCGCCAAGGACATGGCGATGCTCGAGATCAATCCGCTGGTCGTCACCAAACAGAGCCAGCTCCGTGTGCTCGACGCCAAGGTGTCGTTCGACAGCAACGCGCTGTACCGCCATCCCGACGTGGTCGCGCTGCGCGACGAGACCGAGGAAGACGCCAAGGAGATCGAGGCGTCGAAATATGACCTCAATTATGTCGCGCTCGACGGCACGATCGGCTGCATGGTCAACGGCGCCGGCCTCGCCATGGCGACGATGGACATCATCAAGCTCTACGGCATGGAGCCGGCGAACTTCCTCGACGTCGGCGGCGGCGCCAGCGTCGAGAAGGTCGCAGCTGCGTTCAAGATCATCACCGCCGATCCGAACGTGAAGGGCATTTTGGTCAACATCTTCGGCGGCATCATGAAGTGCGACGTGATCGCCGAGGGCGTGGTCGCCGCGGTGAAGCAGGTCGGCCTCAAGGTGCCGCTCGTGGTGCGCCTCGAAGGCACCAATGTCGAGCTCGGCAAGAAGATCATTCGCGACAGCGGTCTCAATGTTCTCGCCGCCGACAATCTCGATGATGCCGCACAGAAGATCGTGAAAGCCGTCAAGGGAGGCTAGCGATGGCCGATCATCTCGACGCTCCGACCCCGCTGGACGAACACCGCAAGCTCGCGGTTTTCGCGGGAGAGTGGAACGGCGAAGAGGTGGTCTATCCCTCGCGCTGGACCGCGGGCGGTCCAGCCACCTCGCATGTCACAGCGCGCATCGCACTGAACGGTTTCTACCTGATCCAGGACAGCGTGCAGAGGCGCGACGGCAAGGAGAGCTTCGCGACCCACGGCGTCTTCACCTACGACCGCGAGGATCGCGCCTACAAATTGTTCTGGCACGACTCGCTCGGCTACTACCCGCCGTCGCCGGCGTCCGGCGGCTGGGCCGGCAAGTCGCTGATCCTGGTGCGCGGTTCGCTGCGCGGCAATGCCCGTCACGTCTACGAGGTCGTCGACGACAACACCTACAACATGAAAATCCAGTTCTCGCCTGACGCGGAAGGGTGGGCCGACGTGCTCACCGGCGTGTACCGGCGTATCCACTAAACCCTTCTCGTCTCGCGAAAGCATCCCATGTCCATTCTGATCGACAAGAACACCAAGGTCATCTGCCAGGGCTTCACCGGCAAGAACGGCACGTTCCATTCGGAAGCGGCGATCGCTTACGGCACCAAGATGGTCGGCGGCGTGGCGCCGGGCAAAGGTGGCTCGACCCATCTCAACCTGCCGGTGTTCGACACCGTCGCGGACGCGCGCGCCAAGACCGGCGCCGACGCCAGCGTGGTCTATGTCCCGCCGCCGGGCGCGGCGGACGCGATCTGCGAGGCGATCGATGCGGAGATCCCCCTGATCGTCTGCATCACCGAGGGCATTCCGGTGCTCGACATGGTGCGCGTCAAGCGCTCGCTGTCGGGTTCGAAGTCGCGGCTGATCGGGCCGAACTGCCCCGGCGTGATGACCGCCGGCGAGTGCAAGATCGGCATCATGCCGGCCAACATCTTCAAGCCCGGCTCGGTCGGCATCGTCTCGCGCTCCGGCACCCTGACCTATGAGGCGGTTTTCCAGACTACTCAGGAGGGCCTCGGCCAGACCACTGCGGTCGGCATCGGTGGCGATCCGGTCAAGGGCACCGAGTTCATCGACGTGCTGGAGATGTTCCTGGCCGACGAGAACACCAAGTCGATCGTCATGATCGGCGAGATCGGCGGCTCCGCCGAAGAGGATGCCGCCCAATTCCTCAAGGACGAAGCCAAGCGCGGCCGCAAGAAGCCGATGGTTGGGTTCATCGCTGGTGTTACCGCACCTCCCGGCCGCCGCATGGGTCATGCCGGTGCGATCATCTCCGGCGGCAAGGGCGACGCCGGTTCCAAGACGGCGGCGATGGAAGCCGCCGGCATCAAGGTGTCGCCGTCGCCAGCGCGGCTCGGGCACACGCTCGCCGAGATGCTGAAGTAACCTCCGTCAGGCCAGGTTCCCTTCGGATTTTAGCGGAATTTTGGGCGGGTTCTCCTTGGGGAACCCGCTTATTTGTTGCGTTTTGCCGCGAGAATGTTGATCAATAAAATATGAAAATTAATTCATTTCTTGGTTCTTTTAGGCAGGAATATCCGACCTAGATAGGGTAAAGGGTATCTATCCAGCCGGCGCACTTCCAGACCGGCGCCAGCGCCGTCTCCTACGCGCGAACCGAAAAAATCACCAGGACTGCCCCATGTCTCGCCAAGACGCGAATGCTGCTTTTGCTCTCTCATCATTCCTGCAGGGCACCAACGCCGCCTATATCGACGACCTCTACGCCCGCTACGAGCAGGACCCAGCGTCGGTTGACGCCGAATGGCAGGATTTCTTCAAGAGCCTGAAGGACGCCCCGGCCGACGTCCAGAAGAATGCCGAGGGCGCCTCGTGGGGCCGCGACAACTGGCCGGTGACGCCGCGTGACGAGCTGACCTCGGCGCTCGACGGCAACTGGGCCCAGGTCGAGAAGGCGGTTGGCACCAAGCTCGCGGCCAAGGCACAGGCCAAGGGCGCCGAACTGTCCGACGCCGACGTGCACCAGGCCACCCGCGATTCGGTTCGCGCGCTGATGCTGATCCGCGCCTATCGCATGCGCGGCCATTTCCACGCCAAGCTCGATCCGCTCGGCATCGAGGCGCCGCGCGACCGCGAGGAGCTCGATCCGCGCTCCTACGGCTTCAGCGAGGCCGACTTCGATCGCAAGATCTTCCTCGACCACGTGCTCGGCCTCGAATACGGCACGCTGCGCGAGATCGTCCAGATCTGCGAGCGCACCTACTGCCAGACCCTCGGCGTCGAGTTCATGCACATCTCCAATGCCGCGCAGAAGGCGTGGATCCAGGAGCGCATCGAGGGCCCGGACAAGGAGATCAGCTTCACGCCCGAGGGCCGTCGCGCGATCCTCAACAAGCTGATCGAGGCCGACGGCTTCGAGAAGTTCTGCGACACCAAGTTCACCGGCACCAAACGCTTCGGCCTCGACGGCGGCGAATCGCTGATCCCGGCGCTCGAACAGATCATCAAGCGCGGCGGCAATCTCGGCGTGAAGGAGATCGTGGTCGGCATGCCGCATCGCGGCCGCCTCAACGTGCTGACCCAGGTGATGGGCAAGCCGCACCGCGCGCTGTTCCATGAATTCAAGGGTGGTTCGGCCAATCCGGACTCGGTCGAAGGCTCCGGCGACGTCAAGTATCACCTCGGCGCCTCCTCGGACCGCGAGTTCGACGGCAACAACATTCATCTGTCACTGACCGCGAACCCCTCGCATCTCGAGATCGTCGATCCGGTCGTGATGGGCAAGGTGCGCGCCAAGCAGGATCAGCACGGCGATCCGCCTGACATGCGCATCTCGGTGCTGCCGCTTTTGATGCACGGCGACGCGGCGTTCGCGGGCCAGGGCGTGGTGGCGGAATGCTTCAGCCTGTCCGACCTGAAGGGCTACCGCACCGGCGGCTCGCTGCACTTCATCGTCAACAACCAGATCGGCTTCACCACCTATCCGCGCTACTCGCGCTCGTCGCCTTATCCGTCCGACGTCGCGAAGATGATCGACGCGCCGATCTTCCACGTCAATGGCGACGATCCGGAGGCCGTGGTGTTCGCGGCCAAGGTCGCGATCGAGTTCCGGCAGAAATTCCACAAGCCGGTCGTCATCGACATGTTCTGCTACCGGCGTCACGGCCACAACGAGGGCGACGAGCCGGCGTTCACCCAGCCGGTGATGTACAAGAAGATTGCCTCGCATCCGTCGACGCTCGAGATCTACGCCAAGCGGCTGGTCGCCGATGGCGTCTTGACCGAGGGCGAGGTCGAGAAGGCCAAGGCCGACTGGCGCGCCCGGCTCGATGCCGAGCTCGAAGCCGGCTCGGGCTACAAGCCGAACAAGGCCGACTGGCTCGACGGCAAATGGGCCGGCTTCAAGTCGGCCGATCAGGAAGAGGACGCCCGCCGTGGCGTCACCGGTGTCGATGTCGCGGTGCTCAAGGAGATCGGCCGCAAGATCACCAAGGTGCCGGACGGCTTCCGCGCCCACCGCACCATTCAGCGCTTCCTCGACAACCGCGCCAAGGCGATCGACACCGGTGTCGGCATCGACTGGGCGACCGGCGAGGCGCTGGCGTTCTGCACGCTGTTGCAGGAGGGCCATCATGTGCGCCTGTCGGGCCAGGATTCCGAGCGCGGCACGTTCTCGCAGCGCCATTCGGTCCTGATCGATCAGGAGGACGAGAGCCGCTACACGCCGTTCAACCATCTCGGCGGCGAGGATACCGGCCATTACGAGGTCATCAACTCGCTGCTGTCGGAAGAGGCGGTGCTCGGCTTCGAGTACGGCTACTCGCTCGCCGAGCCGAATGCGCTGACGCTCTGGGAAGCCCAGTTCGGCGACTTCGCCAACGGTGCGCAGGTGGTGTTCGACCAGTTCATCTCCTCGGGCGAACGCAAATGGCTGCGCATGTCGGGCCTCGTCTGCCTGCTGCCGCATGGCTACGAGGGGCAGGGACCGGAGCACTCCTCCGCGCGCCTCGAGCGTTATTTGCAGATGTGCGCCGAGGACAACATGCAGGTGGTCAATCCGACCACGCCGGCAAACTACTTCCACGTGTTGCGGCGCCAGCTGCATCGCGAAATCCGCAAGCCACTGATCCTGATGACGCCGAAGTCGCTGCTGCGTCACAAGCGCGCCGTGTCGCGGCTCGACGAGCTCGGCAAGAACGCCACCTTCCACCGCATCCTGTACGATGACGCGCAGATGCTGCCGGACGAGAAGATCAAGCTGGTGCCCGACGACAAGATCCGTCGCGTCGTGCTGTGCTCCGGCAAGGTCTACTACGACCTGTACGAGGAGCGCGAGAAGCGCGGCATCGACGACATCTATCTGATGCGCATCGAGCAGCTGTATCCGGTGCCGCTAAAGGCGCTGGTGCAGGAGCTCAGCCGCTTCAAGCGTGCCGAGGTGGTCTGGTGCCAGGAAGAGCCCCGTAACATGGGTTCCTGGCACTTCATCGAGCCCTATCTGGAATGGGTGCTGAACCAGGCCAACGCAGCCAACAAGCGTCCGCGCTATGCCGGCCGTCCGGCATCGGCGGCGACCGCCACCGGCTTGATGTCGAAACACCTGGCGCAGCTCAAGGCGCTGCTCGACGACGCACTGAACTAACGGCCTTCACTGAAGCCATGCCCCGCTCTGTGCGCAACTGCGCACTGGAGCGGGGCATCCGGTATCCCGCGTCATCCAGCCTCACCGCTGTCGTCTCGGAGTACCGGGTCGTTCGCTTTGGCGGACGGTGGCGGACCAGGTTTGTGACTGCCAAATTTTGCGACCGCAAGGTTATCGAGGAAAAGATCATGACTGAAATTCGCGTTCCAACGCTCGGTGAATCCGTGACTGAGGCCACGATCGGCCGCTGGTTCAAGAAGGCCGGTGAAGCCGTCGCGGTGGACGAGCCGTTGGTGGAGCTGGAGACCGACAAGGTCACCATCGAGGTGCCCGCGCCGGTCGCCGGCACGCTCGGCGAGATCATCGCCAAGGATGGCGAGACCGTCGCCGTCGGCGCGCTGCTCGGCCAGATCAATGACGGCGCGGCGCCGGCCAAGCCGGCTGCCGCCGCCGCGCCTGCCAAGGCTGCCGCCCCGGCTGCTGCGGCTCCTGCCGCCGCTCCCGCGCCTGCCGCGCCCAAAGTGCCGCCGGCGGATGCGCCGCTGGCGCCTTCGGTGCGCAAGCTGTCCGCCGAAAGCGGCGTCGACGCTTCCACCGTTCCGGGCTCGGGCAAGGACGGCCGCGTGACCAAGGGCGACATGCTGGCCGCGATCGAGAAGGCCGCCTCGGCGCCGACCCCGGTCAACCAGCCGGCTGCCGCCGTGCAGGTCCGCAGCCCCTCGCCAGCGGACGATGCCGCGCGCGAGGAGCGCGTCAAGATGACCCGGCTGCGCCAGACCATCGCGCGCCGCCTCAAGGACGTGCAGAACACCGCCGCGATGCTCACCACCTTCAACGAGGTCGACATGACCGAGGTGATGAAGCTGCGCGCCCTCTACAAGGACACGTTCGAGAAGAAGCATGGCTCGAAGCTCGGCTTCATGGGCTTCTTCACCAAGGCGGTCGTGCAGGGGCTGAAGGACATTCCGGCCGTCAACGCCGAGATCGACGGCTCCGACCTGATCTACAAGAACTACTACCACATCGGCGTCGCGGTCGGCACCGACCGGGGCCTGGTGGTGCCCGTGGTGCGCGACTGCGACCACAAGTCGATCGCCGAGATCGAGAAGTCGATCGCCGATTACGGCCGTAGAGCCCGCGACGGTCAGCTCAAGATCGACGAGATGCAGGGCGGCACCTTCACCATCACCAATGGCGGCATCTACGGCTCGCTGATGTCGACGCCGATCCTCAACGCGCCGCAGTCCGGCATCCTCGGCATGCACAAGATCCAGGAGCGGCCGATGGTGGTCGGCGGCAAGATCGAGGTGCGGCCGATGATGTATCTGGCGCTGTCCTACGATCACCGCGTCATCGACGGCAAGGAAGCGGTCACCTTCCTGGTGCGCGTCAAGGAGAGCCTGGAAGATCCGGCCCGCCTGGTGCTGGACCTCTAAGGTCAAGTCGCACGCGGCGCCCGATCGGCTCGGGCGTCGCGATTCGTTGGGTGCTTACGTTTGGGGATCGCTGTGACGGATAAAGTCGTTGTCATCACCGGCGGCAGCCGCGGCATCGGCCGCGCCACCGCGCTCGCGGCTGCTGCGCGCGGCTATCGCGTCCTGGTCGGCTACGCCACAAACCAGGCTGCGGCGAACGAGGTCGTTGCCGCGATCGAGACGAAGAACGGCAAGGCGATCGCGGTGAAGTGCGACATCGGCAGCGAACAGGACATCCTGGCGCTGTTCAAGGCGGCGGATGCCTTCGGCACGCTCGGCGCCCTCGTCAACAATGCCGGCATCGTCGGCAAGAGCGGCGTGCGTGTCGACGAGATGTCGGCCGAGCGCATCCAGCAGATGATGGCGGTCAACGTCACCGGCAGCATTTTGTGCGCGCGCGAGGCGGTGAAGCGGATGTCGACCAGGCACGGCGGCCAGGGTGGCGTCATCGTCAACCTCTCCTCGGTCGCGGCGAAGCTCGGCGCGCCCAACACCTATGTCGACTATGCCGCCTCCAAGGGGGCGATCGATTCCTTCACGGTCGGCCTCGGCTACGAAGTCGCCGGTGAAGGCATTCGCGTCGCCGGCATCCGGCCGGGACTGATCGATACCGACATCCATGCCGCGGGCGGCGAGCCCGATCGCGCCCATCGGCTCGCCCATATGGTGCCGATGAAGCGCGTCGGCACCGCGGACGAAATCGCCAACGCCATCGTCTGGCTGATCTCGGACGAGGCTTCCTACGTCACCAGCGCGATCCTCGACGTGTCGGGCGGTCGCTAGAATACGATCAAACGGGAAGCGGTCTTCCGACTAGATCGCGCGCCCGCCCAACTGTCACCGAGTTTAGCTACAGGATCTCAATCATGGCTTCTTACGATCTCGTCGTCATCGGCACCGGCCCCGGCGGTTACGTCTGCGCGATCCGCGCGGCGCAGCTCGGCATGAAGGTTGCCGTCGTCGAGAAGAACGCGACGCTGGGCGGCACCTGCCTCAATGTCGGCTGCATGCCGTCAAAGGCGCTGCTGCACGCCTCCGAGATGTTCGAGGAAGCCGGACACTCCTTCGCCAAGATGGGTGTCAGCGTCCCGGCGCCGAAGCTCGACCTGCCGGCGATGATGAACTTCAAGCAGCAGGGCATCGACGGCAACGTCAAGGGCGTCGAGTTCCTGATGAAGAAGAACAAGATCGACGTCCTCAAGGGCACCGGCAAGATCCTCGGTGCGGGCAAGGTCGAGGTCTCCGGCGACGGCAAGTCCGAGACCGTCGAGACCAAGAACATCGTCATCGCCACCGGCTCCGACATCGCGCGGCTGAGGGGCATCGACATCGACGAGAAGCGCATCGTGTCGTCGACCGGCGCGCTGTCGCTGGAGAAGGTGCCCTCAAACCTTCTGATCGTCGGCGCCGGCGTGATCGGGCTCGAGCTCGGTTCGGTCTGGCATCGTCTCGGCGCCAAGGTCACCGTGGTGGAATTCCTCGACCGCATCCTGCCCGGCATGGACGGCGAGGTGGCGAAGCAATTCCAGCGCATCCTGGAAAAGCAGGGCTTTACCTTCAAGCTCGGCGCCAAGGTCACGTCAGTCGACACCTCGGGCAAGACGCTTCAGGCCAAGGTCGAGCCGGCCGCGGGGGGCGCTGCCGAAACCATCGAAGCCGACGTCGTGCTGGTGTGCATCGGCCGCGTGCCCTACACCGAAGGCCTCGGGCTGAAGGAAGCCGGCGTTGCGCTCGACAATCGCGGCCGCGTCGAGATCGACGCGCACTTCTCGACCAATGTGAAAGGCATCTACGCGATCGGCGACGTCGTGGCCGGGCCGATGCTGGCGCACAAGGCGGAAGACGAGGGCGTTGCCTGCGCGGAGATCATCGCGGGCCAGGCCGGCCATGTGAACTACGACGTCATCCCAGGCGTTGTGTATACCACGCCGGAAGTGTCGTCGGTCGGCAAGACCGAGGAAGATCTCAAGCAGGCCGGCGTCGCTTATACCGTCGGCAAATTTCCGTTCACCGCGAACGGCCGCTCCAAGGTCAATCAGACCACCGACGGCTTCGTGAAGGTTCTCGCAGATGCGAAGACGGATCGGGTGCTCGGCGTGCACATCATCGGCATTGAGGCCGGCGAAATGATCCACGAAGCCTGCGTCCTGATGGAATTCGGCGGTTCGGCGGAGGATCTGGCGCGCACCTGCCACGCCCATCCGACCCGCTCCGAAGCCATCAAGGAAGCCGCGCTTGCGGTGGGCAAGCGCGCCATCCATATGTGATCGAACATCCCGGTGCGAGCCGGGTCGAGATCACAGTGATGTTGCGCCGTCTGCTTCAGCCGTTCTGGGTCCTGCTTGCGATCATCTTCCTGATCGAGGCCTGGCTATGGGATCACGTCGAGCCGATCGTGGCCCGGGTGGTGGCGTGGATCCCGCTGCGCGCGCTCAAGCAATGGCTTGCCGAACGGGTCGATGCGCTGTCGCCGGCAATGACGCTGATCGTTTTCGTGGTGCCGCTGATCCCGCTGTTTCCGCTCAAGCTGGTCGGCCTCTGGCTGCTCGCGAATCAATACTGGTTCAGCGCGTTCTCGCTGATCCTGTTCGCCAAGATCGTCGGCGTCGGCGTTACCGCATTCCTGTTCGACGTGACGCGCTCGAAACTGCTGGAGATGCCTTGGTTCGAGGCGCTCTATAACTTCGTGATGGCGCTGCGCGCCAAGGCCACCGCGCTGGTCGAGCCGGTCAAGCGGCGCATCCTCGAGATGATCAGGGGCGATGGTGACGGCTGGACCGCACGCACGCTGCGCCTGATCGCGCGCTTCCGCAAAAGCGTCCACCAGACCAGCAAGATCCTCTGAGCAACGACCTCGTCTCGTCATCCTGAGAGTCTGACTCTGAGGAGCGCGTAGCGCGTCTCGAAGGATGAACAGCCCGGCTGGTGGCCGTCGATCCTTCGAGGCTCGCTTCGCTCGCACCTCAGGATGACGGGCGCATAGTTCTATCCTCGTCATTGCGAGCGAAGCGAAGCAATCCATAGCTCGGCAGAACGGACGGATGGATTGCTTCGTCGCTATCGCTCCTCGCAATGACGGAAATGCAAGGACTCACATCCTCTCAGGATGACGGCGCCGGAGCTGTGGGCCTCAATGCAGATGCAGCAGATGCGGCTGGAACAGGCCGAGCAAGGTCATCGCGACGCCGGCGAGCGTCACCAGGCCGGACACCCAGGCCAGCGCGGCGATGCCGGTGATGATGGTCGCGGAAGCCAGCACGATGGCGATCTGGAAAGCGGCGGAGGCAAGCTCGAAATGATGATATTTCGCGGTGGCCTCGTCGCGCTCGTGCTCGGCGTGCTTGGCGCGTTCGGAGAGCTGCTCTGAACCCTCGCCGGTCTCCGGCTCCGAGCGGTAGCGCGCCGCGGTCTTCTGCCAGTCGTCGATCTGCTTCTGCAGCGCGGCCTTGGCCGCCTCGTCGGTGGTGGTCGCAAGGTTCAGCTTGCCCTGCTCGGCTGCGGTCTGCACCGCGGTGCGGCGGATGCTCTTGGCCTGGAAGAAGGCCCAGAGGTTGGAGGCTTCGACGTTCTTGCTGATCGATTCGGTCTGGGCGCCCTTGCCGAGCGTTTCCGACAGCGCCAGGCAGAGGGCGATCACGGCAATCAGGAGCGCGATCTTCTTGTTCTCGCCCGACGCATGCTCGGCATGCTCCGCGTGCTCCATACTTTCCTGTGCGCTCATGATTCCCCCTCCGGATGAGACCGCGCCACGATTGCCGAATGCGGCGCACAAGGCAAGTGCCGAGCGATTTGTGGCAGCCGTATGAATATGAACGACGCAAGATGAACGGCGCCTTGGTGCCAACCCCGCGCCGTATTTTGAACTAAGGTCCGGGCGTTCAGCCGCGCGGATGCGCGGAGCGATAAACTTCCAGGAGGCGCTCGCTGTCGATGCCGGTGTAGATCTGCGTGGTCGACAGCGATGCGTGGCCGAGCAATTCCTGGATCGCGCGCAAATCGCCGCCGCGGCTCAGCAGATGCGTGGCGAAGGAGTGCCGCAGCGCATGCGGCGTTGCGCTGTCGGGCAGGCCGAGCGCGCCGCGCAGCCGCTCCATGGTGAGCTGGATGATGCGCGGGCTCAAGGGTCCGCCGCGTGCGCCGACGAACATCGGCCCGGTCGGGCTGAGCTGATGCGGACAGATCGCCGCATAGTCCGCGATCAACTGCAGCACGTTCTGCAGCACCGGCACCATCCGGGTCTTGTTGCCCTTGCCGGTGACGACAAGCACGTCGCCTTCGCCCGGCTTCGGCACGTCGCGGCGCTTCAGGCCCAGCGCCTCGGAGATGCGCAGACCCGAGCCATAGAGCAGAGCCATCACGGCGGCGTCACGCACCAGGATCCAGGTCTCGCGGGTTTCGCCGGCGCGCTCGTCGGCGTCGGCAAAGCGTTTCGCGGCTTCCATGTGGATCGGCTTCGGCAGGCTCTTCGCCACCTTGGGGGCGCGGATAGCCGACAGCGCACCGACCTTGCCCTTGCCTTCGCGCTCCAGGAAACGTCCGAACGAGCGCAGGCCCGCCAGCGCCCGCATCAGCGATCGCCCACCGATCTCGTCGGCGCGGCGCATCGCCATGAAGGCGCGGACATCGCTGGCCTCGAGCGCGGAGAATGCCGCAAGCGTCACGCGCCCGCCCCAGTGCCCGGCCAGGAAGACCAGGCATTGCCGTACATCGCGGGCATAGGCCTCGAGCGTCTTCGGCGACAGCCGCCGCTCGGCGCGCAGATGCGCCAGCCAGCGCGTCATCTCCTGCGTGACCGTGACGTCGGCGCAGTCGAGCTCGAGCGGTGGGATGGGCTGATCGGTTCTGGCCATGTCTCGAGGGCTGTTGGCGCTGCTAATCTCCTGATTATATCGCACTGCCTTCGTTTACTGTTCGCTAAGACCGCGCAGCGGTGCTAGCCCGACCGGGTTCAAGGTTTCTGATTCAATGGACCACCCTACGAGCCCCAGCCCCGTCCCCGCATCGACGACACGCGTAGTCGACGTGCTGGTGCCTGTCGCGCTGAACCAGACCTATTCCTACCGCGTGCCGCGCGGCATGGAGCTTGCGCCCGGCGACGTGATCTGTGTTCCGCTCGGACCGCGCGAGGTCGTTGCTGTGGTGTGGGCCGAGAACGCCAGGCCGGATCCGCGGCTGCACAACCGGCTCAAGGACGTCAGCGAGAAGCTCGATGTTCCGCCGCTCCGCGCGGAGCTGCGCCAGCTCGTCGACTGGGTCTCCAATTACACGTTGTCGGCGCGCGGCATGGTGCTGCGGATGACGTTGCGGATGGGCGAGAACCTCGGGCCGGAGCGGATGCGGCTCGGGGTGCGCCTGGTCGGCGAGCCGCCGCAGCGCCTGACGCCGGCGCGCCGGCGGCTGATCGAGGTGCTGTCGGATGGCTTGCTGCACGGCAAGTCGGAGGCGGCGCGGGAGGCCGGCGTCAGCTCGGGCGTGGTCGATGGCCTGGTCGACGAGGGCACGCTGACGGTCGAGGCGATGCCGCCGCCCGCGCCGCCTCCGATTCCTGATCCTGCCTTTGCGCAGCCGGATTTCTCGCGCGAGCAGCGCAGCGCGGTCGATGTGATGCGGACGCTGGCGGCGAGCGGCAGCTTTCACGTCGCCCTGCTCGACGGCGTCACCGGTTCGGGCAAGACCGAAGTCTATTTCGAGGCGATCGCGGAGAATATCCGCCGCGGCAAGCAGACCTTGATCCTGATGCCGGAGATCGCGCTGACCGGCCAGTTCCTCGACCGTTTCGCGCAGCGCTTCGGCGTGCGGCCGCTGGAGTGGCATTCGGAGCTCACGCCGCGCACGCGGGCGCGGAACTGGGCGGCGATCTCCGAGGGCAAGGCGCCGGTCGTGGTCGGCGCCCGTTCTGCGCTGTTCCTGCCCTATGCCGATCTCGGCCTCATCATTGTCGATGAGGAGCATGACCAGGCCTACAAGCAGGACGACGGCGCGCATTATCACGCGCGCGACATGGCGGTGGTCCGCGCGCATATCGCAAAGATCCCGATCGTGCTGGCGTCGGCGACGCCCTCGGTCGAGAGCGAGGTCAATGCGCGCAAGGGGCGCTACCAGCGCGTCGCGCTGCCGTCACGGTTCGGCGGCCAGCACATGCCGCATATCGAGGCGATCGACATGCGCCGCGCGCCGCCGCCGCGCGGGCGCTTCATTTCGCCAATTCTGGCCGAGCAGATTCGTCATGCGATCGAGCGCCGCGAGCAGGCGCTGCTGTTCCTCAATCGCCGCGGCTACGCGCCGTTGACGCTCTGCCGCGCCTGCGGCCACCGCTTCGCCTGCACGATCTGCGACGCCTGGCTGGTCGATCACAGATTCCGTCAGCGGCTGGTCTGTCATCACTGCGGCTTCTCGATGCCGCGGCCGAACATCTGCCCGCATTGCGCCGCCGAGGAATCGCTGGCTGCGGTCGGCCCCGGCGTCGAGCGCCTGCAGGAGGAGGCCGCGAGTATCTTTCCCGAGGCCCGCACGATGGTGCTGTCGAGCGACCTCATCACCTCGATCGAGACCATGCGCAGCGAGCTCAACGAGATCGCCGAGGGGCGCGTCGACATCATCATCGGCACCCAGCTGGTGGCCAAGGGGCACAACTTCCCGCGGCTCAACCTGGTCGGCGTCATCGATGCCGATCTCGGCCTCAGCAACGGCGATCCGCGCGCCGCCGAGCGGACGTTCCAGCTCTTGAACCAGGTGGTCGGCCGTGCCGGCCGTGAGCAGGGCCGCGGCGTCGGCTATCTGCAGACCCATCAGCCGGAGCATCCGGTCATCAAGGCCTTGATCGCCAACGACCGCGAGGCGTTCTACGCCAGCGAGATCGATATCCGCGAGCGCACCGGCTATCCGCCGTTCGGCCGGCTGGCGAGCCTGATCGTCTCCGCCGGCGATCGGCCGACGGCGGAGGGCTTCGCACGCAAGCTTGCGGCGGTGGCGCCGCTCGACGAGCGCATCCAGGTGCTCGGCCCCGCCGAGGCGCCGCTTGCCGTCATCAAGGGCCGCTACCGCTTCCGCCTGCTGGTGAAGTCGCTGCGCAATGTCGACCTGTCGCAATATCTGCGCGAATGGCTGGAGGCGGGTCCCAAGACCAAGGGCAATCTGAAGCTCGAGGTCGACGTCGATCCGCAGAGCTTCCTGTAGGCGAGCCACCAAAGAAAAAGCCTGCCGTCATTTGCGACGGCAGGCCTTTGGCGCGAGGCAGGCCTCGCGGCCGATACGCAACGCAACGCTTACTGAAGCGCTTACGAGACGACCTCGGCGGTGACGCGGCCGACGCCGCGGCCGGTCAGGCCGATGGCCCGGGCTGCGCCGGTCGAGAGGTCGAGCACGCGGCCGCGGACGAACGGGCCGCGATCGTTGATGGTGACGACGACGCTGCGGCCGCCATGGGTGACGCGGAGCCTGGTGCCGAACGGCAGCGAGCGGTGGGCGGCGGTCATGGCGTTCTGATTGAAGCGCTGGCCGGAAGCGGTGCGGCTGCCCGACTCATTGCCGTAGAACGAGGCCATCCCCGAGAATGAGTGGCCGCCGGACGGCTGGACCGATGCATTGGCGTCGCGCCAGGACGAACCTTCGGCGCGAGCCTGATGATGATGATGGCGATGATGGTGGTGCCTGGACTTCGCGGACGCCTCCGTCACGCTGCCCCCGACCAGAATAGTTGCGGCTACAAACGCAAGCGCCGTACGCGAGCGGGTCACATTGCCCGCCGCCTTCTTGATATTCAGCATTGATAAGACCCTCAGACAGTATTGCCACTAACGTGGCAAGTGGAACCCCCGTCCCTTCGTTGACCAAGGCCGTTTGGTTTCGCAATGAGGCACGAATTGGGCAGTAAATCCTGATTGTCTCCGGTTGAAATATCTTGTTACCGCCTTGGGGTATTCAATCGAGGTTCCGTAATCTTGTGCATTAACCAATTTTTAACGATCAGCATACTTACTTATACTGATTAAACGGCTGACGGTAAGTTTTCAGTAAGTAATAGCCAAATGAAACGGCGGCGCGCTTCGGGTTCCTTGCGCGCCCGGCCATAGGCCCATGCAAATTTCGATGGAACAAATCCGCGTCGGCGCGCATCGGAGCGGTTGCGCTGAATTTCCGCGCGTCGAATTTTTCTGATTCGACCGTCCGCTGCGGTCGCCAAAAACCGCGTGCGACAAGGCGGCTCTCACGATGCCGTCATGTTGCACCTGCGCGATTGCTATGTTAGCAAAGCCGCGATTTTAACGGTCCCGGCACGTCCTGTGTCGGTCGAAAATCGAAGTCCCGCTTGAATTCCAAGGGCTTGGATCGCTAGGCGCTGCTTTGGTGGCGACGGTTTTTCCCTTGCGAGTTTGACAGCAAAAAAGAGCGAGCTCGTGGCTGCTGAAGATCCGTCCGTTTCGGGAGTGTCCGGTCGTTACGCAACGGCCCTGTTCGAGTTGGCGCGCGACGAGCAATCCGTCGATCAAGTCCGGGCCGACCTCGACAAGTTCGAGGCCATGCTCAACGAGAGCGCCGATCTCAAGCGCCTCGTCCGCAGTCCGGTGTTTGCCGCGGACGCCCAGCTGAAGGCGCTGACCGCGGTGCTCGACAAGGCCGGCATTGCCGGCACGTCGGCAAAATTCCTCAAGGTGCTCACCGCCAATCGCCGGCTGTTCGCCGTGGCCGATGTGATCCGCGCCTATCGCGCGCTGGTGGCGAAGTTCAAGGGCGAGGCGACAGCGGAAGTCACCGTCGCCGAGCAGCTCAGTGACAAGAATCTCGACGGGCTGAAGGCCGCACTGAAGTCAGTGACGGGCAAAGACGTCGCGCTCAACGTGAAGGTCGATCCCTCCATTATTGGTGGCCTGGTGGTCAAGCTCGGCAGCCGCATGGTGGATAGTTCGCTTCGCACCAAACTCAATTCGATCAAGAACGCGATGAAAGAGGCAGGCTGATGGACATCCGCGCCGCAGAAATTTCTGCGATCCTCAAGGACCAGATCAAGAATTTCGGCCAGGAAGCCGAAGTCACCGAAGTTGGCCAGGTGCTGTCGGTCGGTGACGGTATTGCCCGCGTCTACGGTCTCGACAACGTTCAGGCCGGTGAAATGGTCGAGTTCGAGAACGGCACGCGCGGCATGGCGCTCAACCTCGAAACCGACAACGTCGGTATCGTGATTTTCGGCGCCGACCGCGAGATCAAGGAAGGCCAGACCGTCAAGCGCACCCGCGCGATCGTGGACGCGCCCGTCGGCAAGGGGCTGCTCGGCCGCGTCGTCGACGCGCTCGGCAACCCGATCGACGGCAAGGGCCCGATCCAGGCCACCGAACGCAAGCGCGTCGACGTCAAGGCGCCCGGCATCATTCCGCGCAAGTCGGTGAACGAGCCGATGGCGACCGGCCTGAAGGCGATCGATGCGCTGATCCCGATCGGCCGCGGCCAGCGCGAGCTGATCATCGGCGACCGTCAGACCGGCAAGACCGCGATCGCGCTCGACACTATCCTGAACCAGAAGCCGCTCAACGCCCAGCCGGACGAGAGTCAGAAGCTGTACTGCGTCTACGTCGCGGTCGGTCAGAAGCGCTCCACCGTTGCGCAGTTCGTCAAGGTGCTCGAAGAGCAGGGCGCGCTGGAATACTCGATCGTCGTTGCAGCGACCGCGTCCGACCCGGCGCCGATGCAATACATCGCGCCGTTCACCGGCTGCACCATGGGCGAATACTTCCGCGATAACGGCATGCACGCCGTGATCATTTATGACGATCTGTCCAAGCAGGCCGTCGCCTACCGCCAGATGTCGCTGCTGCTGCGTCGCCCGCCGGGCCGCGAAGCCTATCCGGGCGACGTGTTCTATCTGCACTCCCGTCTGCTCGAGCGCGCCGCCAAGCTCGGCAAGGATCATGGCTTGGGCTCGCTGACGGCGCTGCCGGTCATCGAAACCCAGGCCAATGACGTGTCGGCCTACATTCCGACCAACGTGATTTCGATCACCGACGGTCAGATCTTCCTGGAAACCGATCTGTTCTTCCAGGGCATCCGTCCCGCGGTGAACGTCGGTCTGTCGGTGTCGCGCGTCGGTTCGTCGGCGCAGACCAAGGCGACCAAGAAGGTCGCCGGCAAGATCAAGGGCGAGCTCGCGCAGTACCGCGAAATGGCGGCGTTCGCGCAGTTCGGCTCCGACCTCGACGCCTCGACGCAGCGTCTGCTCAACCGCGGCTCGCGTCTGACCGAGCTCCTGAAGCAGCCGCAGTTCTCGCCGCTGAAGATGGAAGAGCAGGTCTGCGTGATCTGGGCCGGCACCAACGGCTATCTCGATGCGCTTCCGCTCAACAAGGTGAAGGCGTTCGAGGATGGCCTGCTGTCGCTGCTGCGTGGCAAGCACGTCGAGATCCTCAACGCGATTCGCGACAGCCGCGATCTGTCCGACGACAGTGCTGCCAAGCTGAAGGCGGCGGTCGACGGCTTCGCCAAGACGTTTGCTTAACGAGTGGGGCGTCGCCCGGCTCGCCGCCGGGCGTGACGAACAGAGGCTTGCGATCTGACCATTGTGGTCGGATCGCCGGGGTGAACGAAGAATGGCGTCACTAAAAGACATGCGGGTCCGCATCGCCTCGACCAAGGCGACGCAGAAGATCACCAAGGCCATGCAGATGGTCGCGGCCTCGAAGCTGCGCCGCGCGCAGAACGCCGCCGAAGCGGCGCGGCCCTATGCCACCAAGATGGATGCGGTGATTTCCAACATCGCTGCCGCGGCCAACGGCTCGCCCGGCGCGCCGGCGCTGCTCGCAGGTACCGGCAACGACCAGGTGCACCTGCTTCTGGTCTGCACCGGCGAGCGCGGCCTGTCCGGCGCTTTCAATTCCGCCATCGTGCGTCTGGCGCGCGAGCGGGCGCAGTCGCTGCTCGCGCAGGGCAAGGAAGTCAAATTCTTCTGCGTCGGCCGCAAAGGCTACGAGCAGCTGCGTCGGACCTATGAGAAGCGGATCGTCGAGCATCTCGACCTGCGTTCGGTACGGCAGATCGGCTTCGTCAACGCCGAGGACATCGCGAGCAAGGTGCTGGCGCGGTTCGAGGCCGGCGAGTTCGACGTCTGCACGCTGTTCTATTCGCGCTTCCAGTCGGTGATCGCGCAGATCCCGACCGCGCAGCAGATCATTCCGCTCGAAGTGGCGGCGCCCGCGGCCGGCGTGGCTCCGACGACCTCGTACGAATACGAGCCGGAAGAGGATCAGATTCTCGGCAGCCTGCTGCCGCGCAACCTCGCGGTGCAGGTCTTCCGCGCGCTGCTGGAGAACAACGCCTCGTTCTACGGCGCGCAGATGAGCGCGATGGACAGCGCGACGCGCAACGCCGGCGAGATGATCCGCAAGCAAACCCTGATTTACAACCGAACCCGTCAGGCCCAGATCACGAAGGAGCTGATCGAGATCATCTCCGGCGCTGAGGCGGTCTAAGGCAGATTTTCGAAGGAGAACAGTTCATGGCTACAGCAGCCAACCAGATCGGTCGCGTTACCCAGGTCACGGGCGCCGTGGTCGACGTGCAGTTCGAAGGCCACCTTCCGGCGATTTTGAATGCGCTCGAGACCAAGAACGGCGGCAACCGCCTGGTGCTCGAAGTCGCGCAGCATCTCGGTGAATCGACCGTCCGCACCATCGCGATGGACATCACCGAAGGTCTGGTCCGCGGCCAGGAAGTCATCGACACCGGTGAGCCGATCCGGGTGCCGGTCGGCGAAGGCACGCTCGGCCGCATCATCAACGTCATCGGCGAGCCGATCGACGAAGCCGGTCCGATCAAGTCCGACGGCCTGCGCGCCATCCACCAGGAAGCGCCGACCTACACCGACCAGTCGACCGAAGCGGAAATTCTCGTCACCGGCATCAAGGTCGTCGACCTTCTTGCTCCGTACGCGAAGGGCGGCAAGATCGGCCTGTTCGGCGGCGCCGGCGTCGGCAAGACCGTGCTGATTCAGGAACTGATCAACAACGTCGCGAAGGCGCACGGCGGTTACTCCGTGTTCGCCGGCGTCGGCGAGCGGACCCGCGAAGGCAACGACCTCTATCACGAGTTCATCGAATCGAAGGTCAATGCGGATCCGCACAATCCGGATCCGAGCGTGAAGTCGAAGTGCGCGCTGGTGTTCGGTCAGATGAACGAACCGCCGGGCGCCCGCGCCCGCGTCGGTCTGACCGGCCTGACGGTCGCCGAGCACTTCCGCGACCAGGGCCAGGACGTGCTGTTCTTCGTCGACAACATCTTCCGTTTCACCCAGGCGGGTTCGGAAGTGTCGGCGCTGCTCGGACGTATTCCGAGCGCCGTGGGCTATCAGCCGACGCTCGCCACCGACATGGGCGCGCTGCAGGAGCGCATCACCACCACCCAGAAGGGTTCGATCACCTCGGTGCAGGCGATCTACGTGCCGGCCGACGACTTGACCGACCCGGCGCCCGCCACTTCGTTCGCGCACTTGGACGCCACCACGGTGCTGTCGCGCGCGATCTCGGAAAAGGGCATCTACCCGGCGGTGGACCCGCTCGACTCGACCTCGCGCATGCTGTCGGCGCTGGTCGTCGGTGAAGAGCACTACAACACCGCGCGCCTCGTCCAGCAGATCCTCCAGCGCTACAAGTCGCTGCAGGACATCATCGCCATCCTCGGCATGGACGAACTGTCGGAAGAGGACAAGCTGACGGTGGCTCGCGCCCGCAAGGTCGAGCGCTTCCTGTCGCAGCCGTTCCACGTCGCCGAAATCTTCACCGGTTCGCCGGGCAAGTTCGTCGACCTCGCCGACACCATCAAGGGCTTCCGCGATCTCTGCCAGGGCAAGTACGACCATCTGCCGGAAGCGGCGTTCTACATGGTCGGTACCATCGAAGAAGCCGTCGAGAAGGGCAAGAAGCTCGCCGCGGAAGCGGCCTGAGCTTCAGGATGTCGTCATCGCCGGACTTGATCCGGCGATCCATCGAACCAAAACTTTTTTGACTGATGGACCCGCGGGTCAAGCCCGCGGGTGACAGCGCAAAGAACGGAAAGACCATGGCCACCTTCCACTTCGATCTCGTCTCTCCCGAAAAGCTCGCCTTCTCCGGTGAGGTCGATCAGGTCGACGTTCCCGGTGTGGAGGGTGATTTCGGTGTGCTCGCCGGCCACGCTCCGGTCGTCGCCACGATTCGTCCGGGTATCCTGACCATCACGACCGCCGGCAAGCGCGAGAAGGTGATCGTGCTCGGTGGTCTCGCCGAGGTGTCGGATAAGGGCCTCACCGTGCTCGCCGACGTCGCGACCACGATTGCCGAACTCGATCGTGCGAAGTTCGCGGAGACCATCAAGGAGATGGAAGAGAAGCTCGCCGAGAAGGAAGGCTCTGAGCTCGATCACGCGATCGAGCGGCTCGACCACTTCAAGAGCATCCAGCACGAGCTCAACACCACGGCTATGCACTAAGGCGCGATTGCCGGCTGCGATCGCGCCATAGCGTCGAGTGAGCCGGCCCCTTCTGAAATCGCTCACACTTTTCCAGCTATCGTCTGCCAAGATTTGATGCATTCAACGCTCGCCAAACCCCGGCGTGCGTTGAGTGCCTGTTGCGCCCTGAGCCGTCTGACGGCATCGTGCCGGCATATTTTCTGGGTTCCGCGGCTGGCACTCATGAAACGTAAGATCGCAGCGACCATTGCGGCGGATATTACGGTCTGGTCCGCTCCACGCGATGTCTGCGCCAGGCGCGACAGCCATTGCCAATGCGAACGGCTCCGCGGTCGGTCGGAACCAGGCGGCAACCCGGAACATGTGAAGCAGCTTACAGCGAGGATCGGGCACACATGCCAAGCTGCGCCGCGATGACGAACTGGCCCGACCGCATCGCGATTTCATCCCCCGACGTCACGGACAAGAAGCTGTGCTGACTTTCTCGACCGACGCTCTCCGCCCGCAGGACCGCTTCGAGCACTGGTGCGACGTGCGCGGCAAAAACCTGTTCGGCGTTACCATCGAGCTCGAGCGCGACAGGCGATCCGATTTCCACGGACGCTTTTCCGCGACGCCGGTCGGCGATGCCGTGCTGGCGGAAATGTCGGCTTCGTCCTACCGCGTCAGCCGGACGTCATCCGACATCGGGCGTGTTCCGAGCAACAGCCTGCATCTCGGCTGGCAGGTGCGCGGCCCCGGCCACATGAATATCGGCCGCGACCGCGTCCAGTGGGTCGGCAACGGAGATATGGTGTTCGGCCATTCCAATCTTCCGTTTGCCTCGACGCCCGATCGGACCGACGGCTTTCGTTTCTTCAGCCTCAAGATTCCCGTCACCGACGAACTCGTGCTCGGTGCCCGGATCGAGGACGTGCCGCTGGTCGCGCTGGCGCGCGATGCGAGCCTGACCCGGCTGGTCGGAGCCATGCTCCGCTCCATGACGCGTGATCCGGCGCAAGCCGGGCAGTTCGCCGACGAGGCCACGCATATGGTGCGCCTGGCGCTGCTTGCGCGCGGACGGGTGCGGCCGCGCCAGGATGAGATCCGCGCCGCGCTGCATGCGGGCTACCTCCATGCTGCGCGCGAAATCCTGCTGCGCGATCTGCATCGTGCCGCGCTCACGCCGGCTGCGGTCGCCGCCGAGCTCGGCATTTCACTGCGGCAGTTGCATGCCCTGTTCGAGCCGACCGGACTGTCGTTCGCGCGAACGCTGACGGCGGCCAGGCTGAAGGAGGCGAAGCGGCTGCTCTCGTCGATGCAGGAGCCCGGCATCGACGAGATCGCGTTCGCGTGCGGCTTCGACAGCATCGCGACCTTCTACCGCGTCTTCCGCGCGACCTATGGCATGACGCCGGGCGACGCGCGGCGCCTTCCGTCGCAGGATCAGCACGCGCATGATCCGGAGAGTGCGAAGCGGCTTTCCGAAAAGATCGTGCTCGCACAAGCGTATAAAGCACGATGACGGTTCAACCTGATCTCATCGCGCTTTAGCGAATTCCGCGAACCGGATCGCGACTGTGCGATAGACCTCGCGGCGGAACGGCACCACGAGGTCGGCGACGCGATCGAGACGCTCCCAGCGCCATTGATCGAATTCCGCGGGCTGGCCGTTGCGCGGCGTCAATGGATCGATCTCGTCGTCGCATCCGGTGAAGCGCAGCGCGAACCATTTCTGCCGCTGGCCGCGGAATTTGGCGAGCCGATGCGATGCCGGCCCGTCATAGGCCGGGAATTCGTAGCTCAGCCAGTCGGTCTCGCCGAGATAGTCGGCATTGACCGCGCCGGTTTCTTCCCACAATTCGCGCATCACGGCCTGGCGCGGATCCTCGCCGTCGTCGATGCCGCCCTGCGGCATCTGCCATTCGAGGCCGGGCAGCACGATCTCCGGACCGTCGTCCTTGATCCGGTGGCCGATCAAAACGCGTCCGTCGCCGCTGAACAGCGCGATGCCCACATTGGGGCGATAGGGTTTATCTGATGACATTTCGACCGGTGCGCCGCGCGTTGATCTGGCCGATTGCCCGGCCAATTACTTGGCCGCCAGACCGGCGAATTCCTTCACGACGCGCTCATAGACCGGACGCTTGAACGGCACAATCAGCTCCGGCAGATTCTTCATCGGCTCCCAGCGCCAGGTGACGAACTCGGCCTTGTGGCCGCCGCCGGGGTGGGCGACGTTGATCTCGTTCTCGTCGCCGGTGAAGCGCAGCGCGAACCACTTCTGGCGCTGGCCACGGTAGCGGCCCTTCCAGGCGCGGCCCGCGACGGTGCGCGGGATATCATAGATCAACCAGTCGGAGACCTCACCGAGCTTCTCCACGGATTTGATGCTGGTCTCTTCATAGAGCTCGCGCCGGGCGGCCTGAAACGTATCCTCGCCGGGATCGACGCCGCCTTGCGGCATCTGCCAGACATGCGCGTCGTCGACATGCTCAATGCCGCCGGCACGGCGTCCGATGAAGACCAGTCCGGCCGTATTCAGCAGCATGATGCCGACGCAGGTTCGATAGGGCAGGTCTTCATAACGTGCCATGCCGCCGCTACCTCGCAGTTCCCGGCGCCACTCCGACCCGGCCCCCCGGCAAGGTCTTGAGTTGCACCAACAGATTGATCTCTAGCCCGATTTTGATTTCAGCATCGCGGTTGTCAATGGCACGAGCATGATGCCTTTGGAGTCCAATGTCTTGAGCCAGGCGCCGAGCCGCTCGATCGAGACCGGCAGCGCCGAGGCGACGCCCACGGCCGTGCCGCGTTCCTTGGCGATCGTTTCCAGTTTGACCAGCGCGCGGTCGATTTCCGCCGATGTCGGCACCACGTCGATAGCGAAATCGGCCTTGGCGAACGGCAACGACTGGCCGGCCGAGAGGCTCTGCGCGACGCTGCGCGGGGTGGAACCGTCGTCGAAAAAGCTCAGGCCGCGCTTGGCCGCTTCGCGCACGATGGGCTGCATCACGGGATCGGTCGCGACGAACCGGGCTCCCATGAAATTGGCGATCCCGGCATAGCCCTGCAGGCGGCTGAGGTGCCAATAGAGACGATCAAGGTTCTGCTCGGCACTCAATGTGGTCAGCAGGGTCTGCGGGCCCGGATCGTTGTCGGGATAGTCGAACGGCTCCATCGGGATCTGCAGCAGGATCTCATGGCGCTGGCCCCTCGCGCGTTCCGCGAGTTTGCCGGGATCGGCGCCGTATGGCGTGAAGGCCAGCGTCACCGCCGGCGGCAGCTTCATGATGGCGTCAGTGGTCTTGGCGGCGCCGACGCCGAGGCCCGCGACCACGATGGCGACCACCGGCATCCGGGCCGCCTTGGCGCGGTCGGCCTCGCCCGCATAGACCGTGAACGGCTTCAGGCCGTCAGCGACCACCGGGATCATGCCGTAGCGCGACTTTTCCAGCAGGCGGGGGTCGATCCCGGTCATCGCCAGTGGCGGCGCGTCGCCATCCATCGCCTTTTCGGCTGGATCGCCGGCGCCGATCACCACGTCCTGGCGCTTGCCGCTGGAGCCGTCGATGATGGTGACAGTCCTGGCATCGTTCTTGGCGTCGCCGGCTGCGGCCGGACCCTTGGCAGCGGATTTGACCGCCGGCTCCGCCGGGGCCTGCTTGTCGTCGGAGGCCGGGGGCGGGGGATTGCGCAGCGTGATGCGGGCCATCGGCTCGCCGCCGAGCGGATTGTCGTTGAACAAAGCGACACCGGCGAAACTGACCAGCACGAGGCCGAGCAGGACGGCGAGCGCCTGCATCGCCGTGAACGGCAGACGGAAACGGCGCGTCCTGCCCACGGTGTTCTGCCCAAGCGGCGTACTCAGTTCGTCGGCCGCTTCTGCCATGACCCTCCCCGAATCAACAGCGCGAACGATAGCACGATGCGGTGCATTCCCGCGCGCCGGCCGCCCCGTCAAAGCACCGGCGGCGGTGGACGGCGAAAACAGAAAGGGCGGCCCGAGGGCCGCCCTGTTCGTCGAATCAATTGGATGGGATCAGTTCGCGGACTTGTTGGCCGGCTTGTCGGCGGCGGCCTTGTCGCCGGGCGCCTTGTCGGACGGGGCGGCTGGTGCCGGTGTTGCGTTCGAGGTCGACTTGATGCCGTGCAAGAGGTCGTCGGCCATCTTCAGCGCCTTGTCGTCCTTGGCGTCCGGCGGGACGTAGGACTGCGAGCCGGTCTTCTCGTCGCCATCGTTCTTCAGATGGCCGCGCAGCGAGGCCTCGCCCTTGGTGTCGGTGCGCGCCTTCAGCTCTTCCGGCACGTCCTGCAGCACCTCGATGTCGGGCACGATGCCCTTGGCCTGGATCGACTTGCCCGACGGCGTGTAGTAGCGCGCGGTGGTCAGGCGCAGCGCGCCGTTGCCCGAACCGAGCGGAATGATGGTCTGCACCGAGCCCTTGCCGAACGAGCGGGTGCCGACCAGGGTCGCACGCTTGTGGTCCTGCAGCGCGCCGGCGACGATTTCGGAGGCCGATGCCGAGCCGCCGTTGATCAGCACGATGACCGGCTTGCCCTTGGTCAGGTCGCCGGGATGAGCGGCGCGACGCTGGGTTTCCTCGGCATTGCGTCCGCGGGTCGAGACGATCTCGCCACGCTCCAGGAAGGCGTCGGACACGGTGACGGCTTCTTCGAGAAGGCCGCCGGGGTTGTTGCGGAGGTCGATGATGTAGCCCTTCAGCTTGTCGCCGATCTGGCCCTGAAGGTTGGCAACCTCCTTCTTCAGGCCTTCGGTGGTCTGCTCGTTGAAGGTGGTGATGCGGATATAGGCGATGTCGTCGGCCTCGACGCGCGCACGCACCGAGCGGACGCGGATGTTGTCGCGCACCAGCGTGACGTCGATCGGATTGTCCTGGCCCTTGCGGATGATCTTGAGCTTGATCTTGGTGTTGACCGGGCCGCGCATCTTCTCGACCGCCTGGTTCAACGTCAGGCCCTGCACGGCCTCGTCGTCGAGTGTGGTGATGATGTCGTTGGCCATGATGCCGGCCTTCGAGGCCGGGGTGTCGTCGATCGGCGAGACGACCTTGATCAGACCGTCTTCCATCGTGACCTCGATGCCGAGGCCGCCGAACTCGCCGCGGGTCTGCACCTGCATGTCGCGGAAGCTCTTGGCATCCATGTAGCTCGAGTGCGGGTCGAGGCCGGACAGCATGCCCGAGATCGCGGACTCGACGAGCTTGCTGTCATCCGGCTTCTCGACATAGTCGCTGCGCACCCGCTCGAACACGTCGCCGAACAAATTGAGCTGGCGATAGGTGTCCGACGTCGCGGCGCGCGCGCTCGATCCCATCAGCACAGCGCGGGGCTGCGTGACGAAAAGCGTCAGGGCCGCGCCGGTGGCGGCGCTAAGGAGAATTACCGAAGTCTTGCGCATCATCCGCGAACCTTTTCGCCTTCATTTGCGGTCCACCATGGACCTGGATCGATTGGAGTGCCGTCTTTCCGGAACTCGACATAGAGCACTGGCTGGCTCGCATTGGTCGCGAGAATCGATGCAACCTGGGATGTCGACCCCATGGTCGCAACCGGCTCCCCCGTTAGCACAAACTGGCCGATGTTTACCGAAATACGCTCCATCCCGGCGATCAGGACATGATACCCGCCCCCGGCATTGAGGATCAAGAGTTGTCCATAGCTGCGGAAAGGACCAGCGTAAACAACCCATCCGTCACACGGGGTTGTGACCTGCGCGCCCGGTTTGGCGGCCAAAGAAATGCCTTTTTGTACGCCGCCCGCACCGTCGGAACCGCCAAATTCGCGAATCTTGGTGCCGTTCACCGGATAGGAAAACAGGCCTTTGGCCGAGGCGAAGGCGACCGCCGGGCTCATGCGGGCCGGATCCTTGAGAGCACCCAGATTCGGCTTGCCGTTAACGGTTGCCGGGGCCCCCTGGAGGCTGGCCGTGACGGCGGCCTTCGCCGCGCTCTTGAGGTCCTGCTCCATCTTGGCGATCAGGCTCTGCAGATCGGCGGCCTGCTTCGACAGCGCGATGGCGCGGGCGCCTTCGGCTTCCATGTCCTTTTCGGCCGCGCTCTGCTGCCGCTGCCGTTCGTCGACCAGTGCGGCCAGGCGGGTCTGGTCTTCCTTCAGCTTGTCGCGGTCGGCCGCCAGCGCATCGCGCTCGGTCGAGATGGTCTTGCGCAGCGCCACCAGTTCGCCGAGATCGGCCGCCAGCTTCTCGGCGCGGACGCGCAATTCCGGCACCACCGCGCCGAGCAGCATCGCGGTACGCAGCGATTGCAGCGCGTCCTCGGGCCGCACCAGCAGCGCCGGCGGCGTGCGCCGCCCGGCGCGCTGCAAAGCGGCCAGCACCTCGATCACTTCGGAGCGGCGTGAATCGAGCGAGCCGCGAATGTCGCGCTCGCGGCCGTCGAGCGGCTGCAGACGCGCTTCGGCATCGGCGATCCGCGTCTCGACGCCGCGCACCTGGCCGGCAATGTCGATCAGCTGCTGGTTGAGCTTGCTGCGGTCCTGGCCCATCGCGGCGATGTCGGCCTTCAGCTTCTCCTGCAGCTCGGTGGCCTTGCGCTGTTGTTCGCGCGCGGCCTCGAGCTCCTGCTCGCGCTGCTTGATGGCGTCCGGCGATGTCTCCGTTGCGGCCTGCTGTGCCGCCGGGGCGGGTTGTGCGGGTGGTGCCGCTTGCGCATACGCTGCTGCCAGCGGAGCGGCGGCGAGCATGATGATCGACACGGGCAGGGATGCCGGCAGCCAGCGCCGGCACGCGGTGCCGAGATGCGAATCCGAAGCTGTGTCCCGCTTGTGCTGCATTCGCGTGGGTTCAGCGCTTTCGACTGTCCGTCACCGCGGCTCAGGCGCGATGATAGGGATGGCCGGCCAAAATGGTCGCGGCTCGATAAATCTGTTCCAGAAGCATGACGCGGACCATTTGATGCGGCCAGGTCGCGGAGCCGAATGCAATACGCAACGAAGCCTTGCGCTGCAATTCTGGCGAAAGTCCGTCGGCGCCGCCGATCACGAAGACAGTATGCGCTGCTCCCTCGTCGCGCCAGCGGCCGAGCTGCTGCGCAAAGCTTGCGCTGTCGACGCTCTTGCCGCGTTCGTCGAGCGCGACCAGCATGTGCTTCTCAGGCAGCAAGGCCGCGATCGCCGCGGCCTCCTCGGCGATGCGCGCGCCCGTGTCGCGCGCGCGGCTCTCCGCAATCTCGTGGACGTCGAGGCCGCGAAACCCGAGCTTGCGGCCGATATCCTCGAAGCGCTCGCGGTAACGCTCGGCGAGCTCCCGTTCAGGGCCCTGTTTCAGGCGGCCGATGCAGATGACGACGAGGCGCATCAGCGCAAGCTATATGCGCTGCAGCCGATTCGCATCGGCTTCGATACGCCTTAGACCGCCGCGACCGCCGGGTTCTGAGTCCACAACCGCTCGAGGTTGTAGAACTCGCGCACCTCAGGCCTGAACACGTGCACGATCACGTCGCCGGAATCGATCAGCACCCAGTCGCAATTGGGCAAGCCCTCGACGTGGATGTTCTTGACCCCGTTTTCCTTGAGGCTCTTCGTCACATTTTCCGCGATCGCGCCAACGTGCCGGTTAACCCGGCCGGTGGTGACGATCATGTAGTCGGAATATGCGGATTTGCCGCGAAGGTCGATGGTGACCGTTTCTTCCGCCTTCATATCCTCGAGGCGGGAGAGGATCAGGCTCAGCGTCTTGTCGGCATCCGGTTTGTCGGCATCCGGTTGCGCCTGCAAGGCCGCGGTTTTCGTCGATGTTTTACGCGCAGTCTTTGGACCTGAAGTCTTTGGAACCTTGGGTAAAACAGACTTGGACAATACAGATGTGGCCAGGGACCATTCCTTTCACTGTATCGCGGGCGCCGAATCCTCGGCCCCACGCGCCATACTACGCATGTGGGGTTAATGGTTTCAATATTCCAGTAACCCTTTTGCGCTTCATGCCGTTCTCCAGCTCCCATCCGGGTTCCGCAGTCCGGTCGAAGACAGATTGGATTTCATTCCTGTCAGGAAGACCCAGGCCGGCGCCCGTTGGTCGGCCAGCCGTGTCGCCTGATTTTCGGGCATGCGATAGCGCGAAAGCGCCTGCGCCGCTGGTGCGGCAAGGGCGCGGAAACTCTGGGGCGGACGGTCGATCACGGCAATCGGCACATCGGACGCGATGCGCCGCCAATCTTTCCAGCGATGAAATTGCGCGAGATTGTCAGCGCCCATGATCCAGACGAAGTGCACGCCGGAGACGCGGCGGCGCAAGTGGATGATCGTGTCCACAGTGTAGCGGACACCGATGACAGCTTCGAGACAGGAGATGTCGATGCGCGGATCGTCGGCAACGCGGCGCGCAGCCGCGGCGCGCTCGTTGAGCGCATGCAGGCCGTCGTGGTTCTTCAGCGGATTGCCCGGCGTCAGCAGCCACCACACGCGGTCGAGCTGCAGCCGCTTGAGCGCGAACAGGCTGATGGCGCGATGCGCGGCGTGCGGCGGATTGAAGGAGCCGCCGAGCAGCCCGATGCGCATGCCGTTGGTGTAGAACGGAAGCGCCTGCGCTGCGGATAACGGCACGGTGGAAGCTTGCTGCAAGGGGCTACCGTGCGCGTGCGACAATGATCACGGCCGTGTCTGCCCGGTGCCGTGGACGCGGTACTTGAAGCTCGTCAGTTGCTCGGCGCCGACCGGGCCGCGGGCGTGGAATTTGCCGGTGGCAATTCCGATCTCCGCGCCGAAGCCGAATTCGCCGCCGTCGGCGAACTGGGTCGACGCGTTGTGTAGCACGATCGCCGAATCGACTTCGTTGAGGAATCTCTGCGCTGCAGCGGAATCCTCCGTCACGATCGCATCGGTGTGATGCGAGCCGTGATTTTGAATATGCGCGATTGCATCATCGAGACTGTCGACGATCTTCGCCGAGATGATCGCGTCCTCATATTCGGTGTTCCAATCCTCGTCGGACGCAGGTTTCACCCTGCTATCGGCGCCTTGCACGGTGTCGTCGCCGCGCACCTCGCAACCGGCCTCGATCAACATCTCGACCAGCGGCTTCAGCTTGGTCGCGGCAGCGTTGCGATCGATCAGCAGGGTTTCGACGGCGCCGCAGACGCCGGGACGGCGCATCTTGGCGTTCAGCACCACCGACTTGGCCATATCGAGTCTGGCGCTGGCATCGACGTAAATGTGGTTGACGCCCTCGAGATGCGCGAACACCGGAACGCGCGCTTCCGCCTCGACGCGTGCGACCAGGCTCTTGCCGCCGCGCGGCACGATCACGTCGATGCCGCCGTTCAGTCCCGTCAGCATCAGGCCGACGGCGGCGCGGTCGCGGGTCGGCACCAGGGTGATCGCAGCCTCAGGAAGGCCGGCTTCACGCAGGCCCTGCACCAGGCAGTCATGGATCGCGCGGCAGGAGCGGAAGCTGTCGGAGCCGCCGCGCAGGATCACGGCGTTGCCGGACTTCAGGCACAGCACGCCGGCGTCGGCAGCGACGTTGGGGCGGCTTTCGAAGATCACGCCGATCACGCCGAGCGGCACGCGGACGCGCTCAATGGTCATTCCGTTCGGACGCTGCCAGCTTTCGGTGACGGCGCCGACCGGATCGATGATCTCGCGCACGGTGGCAACGCCATCGGCCATGCCGTCGACGCGCGCCGGCGTCAGTGTCAGCCGGTCGACGAAAGCGGAGCTCATGCCGCCGGCCCGCGCCTCGGCGACATCCTCGGCATTGGCGGCGAGAATGGCCGCAGCGTTGGCGCGGATCGCGGCTTCGATCGCGGAGAGCGCTCGGTTCTTCTGCTCCGGCGGCGCCAGCGCCAGCACGCGCGCAGCGGCGCGGGCCTTGGCGGCGAGGTCGGTCATCAGGGCGGCGAGATCGGCGTTGCCGTCGATTGCCTTCAGGGGGGCGCTCATGAAACTACCAGCTTTGGACTAAGGCCATGTTCTAGCATGGCAATTGAGGGGTGGCGAGGCGCGGAACCGGCATGGCAGGTGGGCGGCAGGCCGCCCGCTCGGCCAATGGCCGACCCGACCGCCTATTTCGGCGGGATCGTGCCTGCCGGGCCGATCACGAGGTCGTCGCGGTGGATCATTTCCGACCGGCCGCTGATGCCCAGAATGGCCATCACGTCCGGCGAGGAGCGGCCCTTGATCTTCTCGGCGTTCTCGGCGTCGTAGGCGACGAGGCCGCGGCCGATCTCATGGGTGTCGGGGCCGCGCACCACCACGGCATCGCCACGGGCGAACTGGCCGTCGACCCGGATCACGCCGGCCGGCAGCAGGCTCTTGCCGGCACGCAGCGCCGCCACCGCGCCGGCATCGATGGTCAGCGTGCCCTTCGGCTCGAGCGAGCCCGCGATCCAGCGCTTGCGTGCGGTGACGGGATTGGCCGGAGTCAGGAACCAGGTGCAGCGGCCGCCGTCGGCGATCGCCTGCAAGGGATGCTCGATCTTGCCGGAGGCGATCAGCATGTGGGTGCCGGCGGTGGTCGCGATCTTCGCGGCCTCGATCTTGGTGGTCATGCCGCCGCGCGACAGCTCGGAACCGGCCGAGCCGGCCATGCCCTCGATCTCCGAGGTGATGCTTTCGACCACAGGAATCAGCTTCGCATCGGGATCGAGCGCGGGCGGCGCGGTGTAGAGGCCGTCGATATCGGACAGCAGGATCAACAGGTCCGCGCTTGCCATGGTGGCGACGCGGGCGGCGAGGCGATCATTGTCGCCGTAGCGGATCTCTGTCGTGGCGACCGTGTCGTTCTCGTTGATGACGGGCACCGCGCCCCATTCCAGCAGCTTGGCGATGGTCGAGCGCGCGTTGAGATAGCGGCGGCGCTCCTCGGTATCCTGCAGCGTCACCAGGATCTGCCCGGCGCCAATGCCGTGATGGCCGAGCACCTCCGACCAGATCCGCGCCAGCGCGATCTGGCCGACTGCCGCGGCAGCCTGGCTCTCTTCGAGCTTCAGCGGCCCGCGCGGCAGCTTCAGGCGGCTGCGGCCGAGCGCGATCGAGCCCGACGACACCACCATGACCTCGCAGCCCCGCTTGTGGAGTTTTGCGATGTCGTCGACGAGCGCCGCGAGCCAGGATGCACGGACCTCGCCGGCCTGCGAGTCGACCAACAGCGACGAGCCGACCTTGACGACGATGCGGCGAAAGTTCTTGAGCGCGGGGCGTTTCATGGGTTCGGTCTGGCAGGAAGGTAGAAGCAAAGAGGCGCCACGATGTGGCTTTAAGAGATCGATGTGCCGCTCAACCCTGCGGCAGCGGCGTCGCCCACGGCTCCGCCTGGCTCTTGGCCTTGTTGGACACCGGCGCTTCGCCGATCACCTCGACCAGCGCGCGCAACGCATCCGGCACGCCTTCGCCGGTCGCGCCGGAGAGCAGCAGCGGCGTCTTCTTCGCCGCGCGCTTGAGGCGGTCCTTCTGCTTCTTCAGTTCGTCAGCCGTGACCGCGTCGATCTTGTTGAGCGCGACGATCTCGATCTTGTCGGCGAGCTGGCCTTCATAGGCTTCGAGTTCGGTGCGCACCGTCTTGTAGGCCTTGCCGGCATGCTCGCAGGTCGCATCGACCAGATGCAGCAGCACACGGCAGCGCTCGACATGGCCCAGGAAACGGTCGCCGAGGCCGGCACCCTCATGCGCGCCTTCGATCAAGCCGGGGATGTCGGCGAGCACGAACTCGCGGCCGCCGTAATTCACGACGCCGAGCTGCGGATGCAGCGTGGTGAAGGGATAGTCGGCGATCTTCGGCCGTGCCGCGCTGACCACCGACAGGAAGGTCGATTTGCCGGCGTTGGGCAGGCCGACCAGGCCGGCGTCGGCGATCAGCTTCAGCCGTAGCCAGATCCAGCGCTCCTCGCCCGGCGCGCCGGGATTGGCGTTGCGCGGCGCGCGGTTGGTGGAGGATTTGAAATGCGCGTTGCCGAAGCCGCCATTGCCGCCTTCAGCCAGCACGAATTTCTCGCCGAGTTCGGTGAAGTCGTGCAGCAGCGTCTCGCGGTCCTCGTCGAACACCTGGGTGCCGACAGGGACCTTCAGCACGATCGGCTTGCCGTTGGCGCCATGGCGGTCCTTGCCCATGCCATTGGTGCCTTTTTGCGCCTTGAAGTGCTGCTGGTAGCGGTAGTCGATCAGCGTGTTCAGGCCGTCGACGGATTCGATGATGACGTCGCCGCCGCGGCCGCCATTGCCGCCGGAGGGACCGCCGAACTCGATGAACTTCTCGCGCCGGAACGCGACGCAGCCATTGCCGCCGTCGCCGGAGCGAATATAGACCTTGGCTTCATCGAGGAATTTCATGATCCGCTACTATAGCGCTTTCGTGCGAAGCGGACGCCGGTTCGCCGGACAAAAACGCGTCAAAATGAAAATCGGGAGCGTACCGGCTCTGACCCGTTCAGGACCGGTCCGCTCTAGTTAAGCCAGGGCGGCCTTGGCGGCAACCCGCCAGCGCCCCGACTTCGGCGAAAAGCCTTAATTTTCGGGCCTTTTTGCGGCCTGACGGCTAGGCCGGCCGCCGCCGGACCAGGAATTTCTGCATCCCCTCCAGCACCAGCTCGCGGCGCTGGTTGTGCACGGTCGAGCGCAGTGTCACGACGCCAGTGGTCCTGCCCGGCTCGAGCTCGATCACCTCCAGCGCGGGGTAGATGGTATCGCCGGCATAGACCGGTTTCAGGAACTTGCTCGCCTGTTCCAGGAAGCCGACCAGCGACTCCTCGACGACATAGGGAAACAGCCCGGCGCCGGGCGCGGTGTGCACCAGGGTCTGGAAGCCGTGCGCGAGCAGATCCGGCATGCCGCGCGCCCGGCAATATTCGACGTCGTAATGGATCGGATGGGTGTCGCCGCTGGCGGTCTGGAACGCCGCGAACACCGCCGAGGTCTGGGTCCGGCTCGGAATCACGAAGCGCTCACCGAGCACGAAATCCTCGAACCAGCGCTGCGCGGGGACCATGCGATGCTGGGTGGGGTCGAATTCGCTCATGCGGCGTTTCCTGCTCTTTTTGTTGCCGGGATCAGCTACCGGTATCGCAGCGATGCAGGTGCGGCAATCCGTTCAATTGGTCTTCGTTCAATTCGTCATGGGCGGGCTTGTCCCGGGCACCCACGGCTCTTAAACCGGACGACCCCCCGGAATTCCTCCATGAGCCTGTTCGCAAAACTGTCCTCCTACGACGATCGATCGGCGCGGCTTGCCGGCATCGGGTTGATGCTGCTGTCGATCTTCATGTTCTCGTTCGGCGATGCGATGGGCAAATTCCTCGTCGCCACCTATTCGGTCGGACAATTGCTGTGGCTGCGCGCCTGCGCGGCGCTGCTGGTGCTGCTGCCGATCGTGTGGAAGCGGCGCGCGGATTTCCTGCATCTGGAGCGGCCGTGGCTGCAATTGCTGCGCGTCACGCTGTCGACGCTGGAGGTCGCGGCGTTCTTCCTGGCGACCGTCTATCTGCCGCTCGCCGACGTCATCACCTATTACCTGGCCGGACCGATCTTCGTCACCGCGATGTCGGGCCTCGTGCTCGGCGAGCACATCGGCTGGCGGCGCTGGACCGCGATCCTGGTCGGCTTTTGCGGGGTGCTGATCGCGCTGCGGCCATCGGCGCAGACCATCAGCTGGCCGGCGATGATCGCGCTCGGCGGCAGCCTGTCGTTTGCGGTGCTGATGCTGATCACGCGCTCGCTGCGCGCGACGCCCGATATCGTGTTGGCGACGTCGCAATTCGTCGGCACGTTCATCCTCGGCCTCGTGCTCTCGCCGATCGGCTGGGTGACGCCGTCAGCCGGCAGCCTCGTGCTGTTCTTCACCGCCGGCATCATCTCGGTCGCAGCGCTGCTGTGCGTGAACCGCTCGCTGAAGCTCGCGCCGGCGAGTGTGGTGGTGCCCTACCAGTATTCGATGATCGTCTGGGCGGTGATCTTCGGCTTCGTGGTGTTCGGCGACGTGCCGTCCTGGGCCACCATCGTCGGCGCCGCCATCATCATCGCGGCCGGCCTCTACATCTTCGTGCGCGAGCAGCAACTCGGGCGCGGGGACTCCGCGCTGAACCCGCCGGCGTAGGGTTGTTCGACAGATTCCGTCATTGCGAGCGAAGCGAAGCAATCCATGGTGCCGCAATTGGCGATATGGATTGCTTCGTCGCTTCAGCGCAAAATTGCTTTGCAATTTTGTCGCGAGCTCCTCGCAATGACGGGTGCTAGCTCTCCCGCCGCTTCGAACTATTCCAGCTCTTCAGCGACGCCCAGACGCCGCGCGACAGCCGGAAGGCATCGACCGGGCTCGATGAGCCCAGCGCCTCGAAGCGGTGCAGTTCGACGCCGCTCCACTGGAAGCCGCACTTCTCGAGGATGTTGCGCGACGACGGGTTGACGACGCGGGCGCCTGCGATCAGCTGGTCGAGATCGAATTCCTCGAAGAAATAGTCGATCACGGCGCGCGCGGCCTCGGTGCCGTAGCCCTGGCCCCAATAATCGACGCCGAGCCAGTAGCCAAGTTCGGCGGCCGCGGTCTCCTCGCGCCAGTCGATGCCGTCAGGCTTGCGCCAGTCAATGCCGACCATGCCGATCGGCGTGTGATTGTTCTCGATCAGGAAAACGGTCTCGCGTCCGCCGGCGCCGAGCGTGCGCACGAAGTCGATGGCGTCGTCCTGGGTATAGGGATGCGGCAGGCGGCGGGTGTTCTCCGCGATGCGGCGGTCATTGGCGAGGCGTGCGATGGCTTTTACGTCCGCGAGCGTCGGCTTGCGCAAGGTCAGCCGTTCGGTCTCGAGGACGCAAGCTCTTGCCTCGCGCAAGGTCGGCGTCGGGATGTCCTGCAACATGTCGAGCTCCTGTGATGCGAAAAATCGATACGCAACGCTTGGAACGTCACGCGCGGTCGAACCGGATCGCGCGCAACAAAAAGGGGAGGCCGGTCATCCCGCCTCCCCTTGGAGCCCTTTGCGACTCCGCCGGTTCAACAGGACCCGGCGGACTCATGTGTGTCCACCGTCTACTCGGCCGCCTCTGCCATCGGAATAACCGAGATGAACGTGCGGCCATTGGCTTTGGCACGGAACTCGACATGACCCTCGACCTTGGCGAAGAGAGTATGATCGGTGCCCATGCCGACATTAAGGCCAGGATGCCAGGTGGTGCCGCGCTGACGCGCGATGATGTTTCCGGGGATCACGCGCTCGCCACCGAACGCCTTGATGCCAAGGCGCTTGCCCTTGGAATCACGTCCGTTGCGCGATGAACCGCCTGCTTTTTTGTGAGCCATGGCTCGTCTCCGACTTCGCTTTGATCTCTAGATCAATTCCTTGACGGAATCATTTCACGTTTTGTCACGCTTCACATCTGAAAGCGCGACGATCACTTCTTCTCAAGCCTTGGCCGCGGCCTTCTTCGCCGGAGCCTTCTTTGCGGCCGGCGCCTTTGCGGGCGCCTTCTTCTTGGCCGCCTTCGGTGCTGCGTCCTCGCCATCCTCGGCGGGCGCTGCGACCTTTTCCTTCTTCGGCCGCGGGCCGATGGTCGGCTTGGCGTTATCGGCGAGGATCTCGGTGATGCGAAGCACCGTGAGCTCGTCGCGATAGCCGCGCTTGCGGCGTGAATTCTTGCGGCGACGCTTCTTGAACGCGATCACCTTGGCGCCGCGCTTGTGCTGCAGCACCTCGGCCGCAACGGTGGCGCCTGCCACGGTGGGCGTTCCCAGCACCGGCGTGTCACCGCCGAGCACCAGAACTTCGCCTAGCTGCACGATCGTGCCGACATCGCCGGCGATCTTGCCAATCTCGAGTACATCATTCGGAACGACACGGTACTGCCGGCCGCCGGTTTTGATGACTGCGAACATCGTTTGATTCCTTCGTGTTCGGTTCCGGCCTCGGACGGATCGCCCGGGTCGGCTTTTTGTTCAGTCGCTATGGGTTATGTGTTTCGCGCGAAGGGAATGAATTCCCAAATTGGATCGCACAAAAACGATCGGCGCGAGAAATCCCCGCGCCGGATGGGCGGACTTATAACCGCAATCGACCCAGAGTCAAGGCAAAGCAGGGCAAAAACCCGCCAAAAATGAAGGGTTTGGCGTGATTTTGGCCTGCATTGCCCCTCAAGCGGCGGTCCTGGCCGCGGCCCGCGCATGCCGGCGGATGGTCTGGGGCGGCTGGCCCAGCACCCGCAGGAACGCCCGCCGCATCCGTTCCCGATCGGCAAAGCCGGTCTCACCGGCAATTTCGTCCATCGAATGGCGGCCATCGCCGATCAGTTCGCGCGCGGCCTCGACCCGGAGCTGCTCGATCGCCTTGGCCGGTGACTGGCCGGTCTCTGAACGGAACGCGCGGCTGAACTGGCGCGGGCTGAGCCGTGCGACCTCAGCCAATTCCTCGACCGAAAGCTCGTTGCGCAGATGCGCCTTGGCGTAGCGGAGCGCGTTCTGGATGCGGTCGGATTTCGGGTCGAGCTCGAGGAGCGCGGAAAACTGCGACTGGCCGCCGGTGCGGCGGTGATAGACCACGAGCTTGCGGGCCACCGAGCGGGCAATCTCGACGCCGAGATCATGCTCGACCATCGCCAGCGCCAGATCGATCGTCGCGGTCATGCCGGCCGAGGTCCAGATCGGCCCGTCGACGATGTAGATGCGGTCCTGCTCGACCTTGAGCCCGGGGAATCGGGCCTGCAATTCGGGGGCGAATTGCCAATGCGTCGAGACGCGGCGGCCGTCGAGCAGGCCGGCTTCAGCCAGCGAGAAGGCGCCGATGCAGGGTGCGGCGATCCGCTGCGATGTCGTCATGGCGCGTCGCATGTAGTCGATCAGCTTCGGAGATGCCGGATGTAGCTCGTGGCCGGCGCCGATGAACAGCGTGTCGAAGCTGCGATCGCCGAAGGCTTGCGTTTCGACATTGAAGCCGGCTGAGGACCGCACCGGGCCACCGTGCTCGGACAGCAGCGTGACCTCATAGAACGGCGTGCCTGCGATCAAATTGGCGACCTCGAAGGCGGTGATGGCGGTGAAGCCCATCACCTGGAAGTCCGGGAAGATGACGAAGCCGATTTCCTTCATGGAACTCTCCGACGACAATCCATGTCCTAAAAAGGTGTATATATGACATTTGAGACATGCAAGGGGGCCTGTAGAACCTGAGCAACGGCCAAGTCCGGCCGTTCAGGTCAAACAGGAGACCAACATGACCAAGTCAGCCAAGGGGACGGCGCTCGTTACCGGTGCGTCGTCCGGAATCGGTGCCATTTATGCGGACCGACTCGCACGGCGTGGCTACGATCTGATCCTCGTCGCACGTAACCGCGAGCGCCTTGATGGGCTCGCCAAGCGTCTTGTGAAGGAGACAAGCCGATCGATCGAGATCGTTGCCGCCGACCTCAGCAAGCGCGCCGATGTATCGCGGATCGAATCCATTCTGCGCGACAATGCCGGCATCAGCCTGCTGGTGAACAATGCTGGCGTCGGGGCGACCGCGCCGCTGCTCGCATCCGATGTCGACAAGATGAGCGATATGATCGCGCTCAATGTCGACGCGCTGATGCGCCTGACCTATGCGGCGGTGCCGGGATTTGTCGCGCGCGGCGGCGGCACCATCATCAACATCGCCTCGGTCGTCGGCGTTCAGCCGGAACTGCTCAACGGCGTCTACGGCGGCAGCAAGGCCTTCGTGCTGGCGCTGACCCACTCGCTGCAGCATGAGCTGAAGGACAAGAACATCCGGGTCCAGGCCGTGCTGCCCGGTGCTACCGCCACCGAGTTCTGGGACATCGCCGGCACGCCGGTCGCGCATCTGCCCGGCGAGATCGTGATGAAGGCCGAGGACATGGTCGATGCCGCTCTCGCCGGTTTCGACCAGGGCGAGGTGTTCACTGTGCCGTCGCTGCCGGAGGCTGCGGATTGGCAGGCCTATGAGGCGGCCCGCCAGAAGCTGATGCCGAACCTCTCGCGCAGTGCGCCTGCGGCGCGCTACGGGGTGAAGGCCGCCTGAGACCTGCGAAATTGCGTCCCGCGCGGGCGGAAGCGCCGCGCGGGAAGCAACCTTTTGAGTTCCCCATCGTTAATGCCGGGAACCTCAAGCGGGCAGGCAAAGAGCTAAATGGCTGAAGACACCGGACTGACCACGGGCATCGCGCACCACGGTGCCGCGCGGCTGCCCTCCGTCGACATCGACAGCTTCAACGTCGAGCTGAAAGACGACGAGGGTTTCCTCGGCGATCGCGCCTCCAAGGGCGCGTTCCGCAAGATCTTCGACCACTGGCGCAAGCCGCTGCGCAAATCCGGCGAGGATCCGTTCGGCGATGAGCCGTCGGACAAGATCAGCAAGAAGAAGCTCGATGAGATGCTGGTCGGCGACGACACCGAGGCCTCTGCGGTGGTGCACAGCGCGATCGAGGAGTTTGCCCAGGAGCTGGCCTATGTGACGCGGCGCTTCCTCAACACCAAGGCCTGGGCGAAGACCGAGCGCATCGTGGTCGGCGGCGGCTTCCGCGACTCCAGGCTCGGTGAGCTCGCCATCGCGCGGACCGACATCATCCTGAAGTCGGAGGATTTCAAGGTCGACCTGGTGCCGATCCGCTTTCACCCTGATGATGCCGGGCTGATCGGCACGCTGCATCTGGCGCCGTCGTGGATCTTCGAGGCCCATGACGGCGTGCTCGCGGTCGATATCGGCGGCACCAATATCCGCTGCGGCGTGGTCGAGACGCGCTGGAAGAAGGCGCCCGATCTCTCGAAGGCGATGGTCTGGAAATCCGGGCTGTGGCGCCATGCCGATGACGAGCCGACGCGCGAAGGCGCGGTGAAGCGGCTGGTGAAGATGCTGAAGGACCTGATCGCCGAAGCCGAAAAGGAAAATCTCAAGCTCGCGCCGTTCATCGGCATAGCCTGTCCCGGCGTCATCAAAGAGGATGGCTCGATCGAAAAGGGCGCGCAGAATCTGCCCGGCAATTGGGAGAGCAGCAAATTCAATTTGCCGGCAAGCCTGGTCGAGGCGATCCCGCAGATCGGCGATCATGACACCGCGATCGTGATGCACAATGACGGCGTGGTGCAGGGGCTGGCCGAGGTCCCGTTCATGCAGGATGTCGCGCGCTGGGGCGTACTGACGATCGGAACCGGGCTCGGTAATGCCCGCTACACCAACCGCAAGAAAGACAACGGCAAGGACGAGAAGAAGGACAAGGACAGCGAGGGCGAAAAGGACGAGAAGAAAGCCAAAAAAGCCAAGAAGGCCGATGCCTGAGCCCCGCGCCTCGGCGATCGCGCGGTAAGGTTGATCGGTTAGGTTAAGATCGGCTTCGCGTTGCCGTTTCGGCGCCCGCCGCTACCGTGGACCGTGTCGCTCCCGCCGACCGGCGAAGCCGCACTTCCCGGCCAGCAATACTAAGAAGCGGCACGGGACCGCCAGTTTTTGTCGCGTCCTGGCGGTCCCACCATTTTCTACCTCCAATTGATCCGCCCGAAGAAGCCGGCGATCTCGCTGGCAGCGCGGTCAGGATCCTCGCGATGCGGGAAGTGCCCGACATCGGGAAACATCTTCAGGTCCAGGTTCGAGAAGGTCTCGCCCAGCCGGTCGGTCCAGGCATAGGGAAACAGCGGATCGTGCTCGGCCCAGCGGATGCAGGTCGGCACGGTGATCGGCGGCAGCGAAGGCGCCTCGCCCTGCATCATCTTCACGCGCCCTGCATGCGAGGCGCGATAATGCGCAAAGCCGCCGGCGAGGTTGCCGGGCTTGTAGAAGTTGTCGGCAAAGTCCTCGATCACGTCGTCGAACGCAGCCTTGCGATGCGCCCAGTTGTGCAGGAAATGGCCGATATAAAGGCGGCAGGTCTCTCTGTTGGCGCCGACCAGCGCGGGCGCCATCTCCATCTGGTGGAACGACTGGTACCAGATGTGGTTCAGCCGGTCGGGCGCGGCCATCCGTGCCCCGATGCCGGGATAGACGAAATCGAAGAACAACAACCCGGCGATGCGGTCGGGCGCCCTGCGCGCGAGCGGCTGCATCACGGCGCCGCCGACGTCGTGGCCGACCACGCCGGCTTTCTCGATCCCGAGGGCGTCCAGCAGCGCCAGCATGTCGTCGGTATGCTGGTCGGGGCCGAACGGGCCTTGCGGCTTGTCGCTGTCGCCGAAGCCGCGCAGGTCGGGCGCGATCAGGGTGTAGCGGTCGGCGAGGCGCGCCATCACAGGCTTCCAGGTCAGCCAGAATTCCGGCCAGCCGTGCAACAGCAGCAGCTGAGGGCCGCTCCCGGTCCGCGCGACGTGGAACGCCGCGCCATTGGCTCGAATCGTCACATGCTCCATCGGCCGCTCCCGCTTATTTGCTTCGCCCGTGCGCCGACCGGACCAGAACCGTCCCGCTAGCGCATTGTTTCCGCGCACTTTCTCAGCTCATCCCGGTGCTCCGATAGCGCTCGGCACCGGCGACGGAAATATTATTGCAGCGCCTTGTCTGGCCCGCCATCCTCGCCTAGAACACGCCCCGACCGCGGGTGGCGCAAATCACCCGGGCCATCGGAGAGGTGGCAGAGTGGTTGAATGCACCGCACTCGAAATGCGGCATAGGTGCAAGCCTATCGGGGGTTCGAATCCCTCCCTCTCCGCCACCCTTCGCCCTGCCGGGCTTCGGGTGGCAGGCCACTCTTCAAACCAGGGCGAAGGGTGTCTCCCGAATCTTCGGAGAAGCGTGGGGCCAATGACCCCGGACATTCCAACGATCTCGACCGCTCGTCTGACGCTTCGTCCGCAAGCGTTCGATGACTTCCCCGCCTACCAGGCATTCCTGGCGTCGCGCCGGTCCGCGGGCATGGGCGGGCCGTTCGATATCCGCGCGGCATGGGGGATGTTCTGCCACGATCTGGCATGCTGGGATTTCTTCGGCCACGGCGCGCTGATGATCGAACTCGCTGCGACAAAGCAGTGCGTCGGCCAGGTCGGTATCAACCATGGGCCGCTGTTTCCGGAGAAGGAGCTCGGCTGGCTGCTGTATGACGGACATGAGGGACAGGGCTACGCCACGGAAGCCGCTACTGCCTTGCGCGACTGGGCCTTTGCGAGGCTGAAACTGTCCTCGCTCGTGAGCTACATGTCGCCTGACAATACGATGTCGGCCGCGGTGGCGAAGCGATTGGGCGGCGTGCTCGATCCGTCAGCGCCGCGGGATGACGCGGATGATCTGGTCTATCGCTATCGGCCGCTTTGAGTAGGGATCTACGAGGCGCGCGGTCGATTCCGCCATTCGTCACGTCAGGCAAATTGAGCAGCGATCAACCGCCGCTCGGGCTGGGACGGCGCCTGCCGGCTACTGTGCATGGGGTTGTTTTCGATATTTTGGCGGGAGCGGCGGCCGCAAGGCCCGATCGGCATTTGCCGGGGCTCGGCCGCGCGCCGGTAACCTTAATTTTCTCTTTCGATTGTCGGTAAAATTTTATCGATTATCCTCGTGACAGTTGGGCGGCGTGACGAACCGCACGATGAGAGGCAACAGCCGAGTGGCCTGACGACCTCTCTGAAATCGAAGGGTGGGCAGAGCGCAGTGCCAGCCACCTTTCGGGCTGTCCGGTGGCGGCCGGCGGGGCAAATCCATTTTGAAGTGCATGTGATTGCCAGGTTGCGGCGCATATCGCGCCGCACGATGCTCCTCATTGGGGATGTTCCAACATGACGTTCGCGTATTTTTTGATCGCGGTCGGCGGCGGCTTCTTGCTGCTGGCAAGCTTTGTCGCGTTTGCCCTTTGGCGCAACGCACTCCACTCGACGGCGCGGATTTAGCAACAGGCGAGATCGAGATTCAGCTCCGACGGCCCTGCTCGGGGGACGAGCGAGGTTGGCGGAATGGCCGCACCGCCGCGCGGCCTGACAGCCGGGGCACCGCGCCTTTACGACCTACCCCAAGGCGACGCGTGCTCGGCTGTTCATTTCCCGACCAGGCTTGGTCGATTGCCCCCTCCGCGTCACCTCGACGAAGCGAGCTCGAACCTGCGGGTGATCGCGATGGCTTCGAGGAAGGTCTCGTCGTGGCTCACCACCAGCAGCGCGCCGTCATAGGCGCGCAGTCCGGCCTCGACCGCTTCCATCGATTCGATGTCGAGGTGATTGGTCGGCTCATCCAGGATCAGGAGCGGCGGCGGGCTCACGCCGCCCAGCACGCAGGCGAGGCCGGCGCGGAGCAGCTGGCCGCCGCTCAAGCTCGCGACGCTCTGCAAGGCCGCATCGGCACGAAACATGAAACGCGCCAGTGCGGCGCGACAGGCGTTCTCGCTCGCATCCGGGTTGATGCGCCGGAAATTGTCCAGGATGGAGGCTGACGCATCGAGCAGGCTGACCGCCTGATCGAACATCGCAAAGCGGGTCATCACCTCGACGCTGCCGCGCGACGCGGACAGCTCGCCGCTGACGAGCTTGAGCAACGTCGTCTTGCCGGCGCCGTTGGGGCCGGTGACCGCGACACGCTCCGGTCCCGACATGGAGAAGGTGAGATCGCGCAGGATCGGCGCGTCGGCGCTGTAGCCGGCATCGGCGGCTTCGAACCGCAGCACCATCCGGCCCGCCGGCAGATTGGTCGACGGCAACTGCACCGAGAACGGTTGCAGCACCTCGATGCGCTGGCGCGCCGCGGTGGCCAGTTCGAGCGCCTGCGTCCGCCGCCGCTCGGCGAGGCGGGCGTTCTCGCCGCCGCTGTCCTCGCTGCGATCCTTGCGCAGCCCGGCGGCGATGCGCGGCAGGTCGTCCTTGGCACTCTTCCTGGCGCCGGCGCCGTCCCGGCGCGCCTGCCGCTCGGACGTTTCCCTCGCCTTGCGGTCGATCTCGGCGACGCGCTTCTCGGCATCGGCCAGATCGTGCCGTGCGGCCGACAGCTCGACGGCCTTGCGCGCCCGGTACTGGCTCCAATTGCCGCCATAGCGGCGGGCGTCCAGCGAGGTCAGCTCGACGATCGCGTCCATGGTCTCGAGCAGCTCGCGGTCATGGCTGACGACGATGGCGCCACGCCGCCAGTCGGCGAGCAGGTCGATCACCGCCTTACGTCCGGCGCGGTCGAGATTGTTGGTAGGTTCATCCAGCAGCAGGAAGTCGGGCTGCGCGAAGCTCAGCGCGGCGAGGCGTGCCCTCGTGGCCTGACCGCCGGACAGCCTCGCCAGCGGGGCTTCGAGCACATCGCTCAGTCCGACACGCGCGAGCGCGGACGCAATGCGCGTGTCGAGCGTCCAGTCGATATCCGCAAGCTCTTCAGTACTCGCAACGCCCTGTTCGGCACGGCGCAACGTGGCGAGTGCGTCGCGCGCGCCGAACAGATCGACGACGCATTCGTCCGGCTGCACCTGAACCGTCTGATGCAGCATCGCGACGCGTCCCTGAACCGAGATCGTGCCGGATTGCGGAGCGCGCGCGCCTGCGATCAGGCCGAGCAGCGTCGTCTTGCCGACGCCGTTCCTGCCGACCAGGCCAGTGCGCTCGGGGCCGAAATTGAGGTCGACGTTGGAGAGGAGAACCCGGCCGTCAGGCGCGGACAGGGTCAGATGGGAGAGCGTGATCGATGCTGGCATGGATATCCCCGAGGGCAAGGCTGATGGGCATTGCGGTCAGGGTGAAATCCATGGTCGTCGGCATCCGCTCGAATGATGATTGAACCGATGTAGTCGTCTATTGAGCCGGGATCAAGGCACGAGGCTTGTCGTCACGCTGCTTCGGCGAAGGTCCAGCGGTCGGGATCGGGCGTGTGGCCGATCAGAGCGAGACCATAGGCGATCGATTCGAACTGATCCGCCGAGGTCAGTCGCGCTTCGCCGAAGCGTTCCGCGAACAGGCGCTGCACCGCCGGCACGAACGAGGTGCCGCCGGTCAAAAACACCTTCTCGACGTCGCGCGCGGTGATGCCGGATTTCGCCAGCGCCTCATCGACCGTCGCGCCCAGCCGCTCGATGTCGTCGGCGATCCAGGATTCGAAATCGTCGCGGGTCACCGTAGCGCCGATATCGATGCCCTCACGGGCAAAGCGGAACTCGACCCGGTCGCGGCTCGACAGCGCGACCTTGGTGTCGGAGACGGCGCGGTACAGCGCAAAGCCGAGATCGTGGTCGACGATGGTGATGAAGTCGTGCAGCGGCGCCGGATCGAGCGCGGTGCGCGCCAGCTGCTGCAATTCGCGCAGATCGCCATTGCCTCGCATCATCGCGAGCTGATGCCAGCGCGCGAGGCTCGAATAATAGTGATTGGGAATCGGCAGCACCTTGTCGAACGAGCGGTAGTTGGTGCCCTTGCCGAGCCGTGGCGAGACGATGTGGTCGACGATGCGGTAGTCGAAGGTGTCGCCGGCGATGCCGATACCGGCATGTCCGAGCGGCTCGGCGCGCAGCACGCCGCCCTTGCGTGAGAAGCGCATCACGGAGAAGTCGCTGGTGCCGCCGCCGAAATCGGCGACCAGCACGGTCGCATCGTGATCGAGGCTGCGCGCGAAGGAGAACGCGGCGCCGACCGGCTCGTAGACATAGCGCGCGTGGCCGGCGCCGAGCCGCTCGAACGCGGCCCGGTAGCGCTGCATCGCGAGCTCGTCATTGGGATTGCCGCCGGCAAACTTCACCGGGCGGCCGACCATGATGGTCGGCGCACCCAGGTCGAAGCTCTCGCCGGCATGGCGCGTCAGCGTGCGCAGGAACGCCGCCAGCAGATCCTCGAACTTGTAGCGCTGCCGGAAGATCTGGGTGGTGTTGAACGCCGAGCTTGCCGCAAACGTCTTGAACGACTGGATGAAGCGATGGATCGTGCGTCCCTCGAGGAACTGCTCGATCGCCCACGGGCCGCCCTCGGCGCGCGGATGCAACCCGGCGCCCGGCCGGTCCTCCCAGAAGCACAACGCGGAGACATAGACGCTATGCGTGCGGCCGCCATGGTCGAATCGAACAGCCTCGACGCGTCCGTCAGCATCGGACAGCGCGACCACGGTGTTGCTGGTGCCAAAATCGACGCCAATCGAGACGGCGGGCGGGGCGCTCGTCATGTCATGCTCGGATTGTCTGTGAAAGGGGGCGGACCTTTAGCGGCTTTGGCTGGGTTTGCCAACCCTTCCGAACGCCGCGGAACTCATTTGGAGCGCGACGTCCCATCACCACTGCGTCATATCCGGATGCGGCGCTTGCCGCGTCCTGGTCGTGACACTTGTCGCATCCCGGATCGGTTTCAATCCTTCAACGCGTAGGCGATGACGTAGTCGCCGCGCTTGGTGCCGAACGAGCCGTGGCCGCCGGCCGCGGTGACGATGTATTGCTTGCCGCCGGCCTCGTAGGTCATCGGCGTCGATTGCGCGCCGGCGGGCAGGCGATCTTCCCACAGCACCCTGCCGTCGCGCACGTCGTAGGCGCGGATCGTGTACTCGTAGGTGCCGGTGTAGAACGCGACGCCGCCGGCGGTGGTGATCGGCCCGCCCAGCATCGGCACGCCCAACTTGAACGGAAGCGGCAGCGGCGTGGTGTCCCTGATCGTGCCGTTGGGGTGCTGCCAGACGATCTTCATCGTCTTCAGATCGATCGCGGCCATCGACCCCCATGGCGGCCGGTAGCACGGCACGGAGAACGGCGAGAGGAAGCTCGAAATATCCACGCCGAACGGCGTGCCGTACATCGGCTGCACCCCGACCTCGCTGCCGACCGGCTTCTCGGCGGTCGGCGCCGGAGGATTTTGCGGGCCGCGCGGAATCAGCCGTGACGCGAACGGCAGCGACATCGGATTGGCGATCGCGATCTGCCTGACAGGATCGATCGCGATGCCGCCCCATTCGAACATGCCGAGATTACCCGGGAAGACCAGCGTGCCCTGCAACGACGGCGGCGTGAACGTGCCTTCATAGCGCAACCGGTGGAACATGATCCGGCACAGCAGCTGGTCGAAGATCGTGCCGCCCCACATGTCGGCGCCGGTCAGCTTGGCCTCCGGCCGGAACGTCAGCTCGGAAAACGGCTGGGTCGGTGCGGAGCGGTCGCCGGGCGCGGGGCCCTGGGGCACCGGACGTTCCGGCGCCGGCACGATCAATGCGCCGGTCCTGCGGTCGAGCACGAAGATGTTGCCTACCTTGGTCGGCTGGATGATCGCGGGAACGACGCCCTTGGCCGTCATCACATCGACCAGGCTCGGTTGCGAGGGAACGTCCATGTCCCAGAGATCGTGATGCACGGTCTGGTACGACCAGATGCGCTTGCCGGTGTCGACATCAAGCGCGATGATCGAGCTGGAATAGCGCTCGACCAGCGCGTCGCGATTGCCGCCCCAGATGTCGGGTCCGTTGTTGCCGGTCGGGATGTAGACCAGGTTGAGTTTCGGATCGAACGAGGCCGTGATCCAGGAATTCGGCGAGCCGTTGGTGTAGTGCCGCGTCGGCGACGGCAGCGCGTTCTCGTCGGCCGCGGCGGAGTCCCAGGCCCAGACCAGTTTGCCGGTGTAGACATCGAAGCCACGGATCACGCCCGACGGCACGTCGACGGCGTAATTGTCGATCACCGCGGCGGCAACGACCAGGATCCTGTCGCTGACGACCGGCGGCGAGGTCGGCTCGAAGAACCCGGCGGTCTTGATTCCCATGCCCTGCTGCAGGTCAAGGACGCCGTGATCGGCAAAGCCGTCACAGAGCTTGCCGCTGTCGGCATCAAGCGCGATCATGCGGCCGTCATTGACCGGCAGGAAGATCCGGCGCGGACATTCGGCGGGGGCCGGATTGTTGCTCGAGTCGACGGCGGCGGTCGCGGTCTCGTGATAGGAGACCCCGCGGCAGGTCATGTGCTGGAACGTCTTGTTGTGCACCAGCTTGGGGTCGTATCGCCAGCGCTCGGTGCCGGTCCTGGCGTCGAGCGCGAACAGCACCTGGTGCTGCGAGCAGAGATAGAGCGTGTCGCGCACCTTGATCGGGGTGACCTCGAAGGTGGTCTCGCCGGAATCCTCCGGTGTCTTCACGTCGCCGGTCCGGAAGGTCCAGGCGACCTTGAGGTTGCCGACATTGTCCGATGTGATCTGCTTCAGCGGCGAATAGCGCTGTCCGAATTGCGTGCGGCCATAGGCGCGCCAATCGCCATCGGGTTGCGGATCGGCCTCGCTCTGCGGCACGGCAGGTCCGGCTTCGGCGATCGTGCCGTTGATATCGTGATAGCTCGACAGCAGCCCGGCCACGAGCACGGCTGCCGCCGCCACCACGCCGACCCAGAGCGGCGCCGTGGCGCGTGCGTATGACACCGGCTCGTTGCGCGAGAGGCCGCGAACCATCACCGGCGTCAGCAGCCACAGCGCCATCGGGAAGATGATGTCGCCGCGCGCCGCAAGCGGCCACCAGTCGAAGCGCACCTCGTAGATCGCCCATGCGAGCGTGCCGACCAGCACGATCGCAAACAGCCACAGCGCGGAACGGCGCCGCGCCAGCAACAGCGCAGCCGTGGCGAGAATGCCGATGCCGATGACAATGTAAGTGATGGATCCACCGAGCGCCGCCAGCCAGATGCCGCCGCCCGCGAGCACGAGGCCGATCAAGGCGTAGACGATACCCGTGACAAAGACGGCGCCGGATCGCTGCATGACTGCACCAGTGCGGAAGAGGCACCGGGCTTGTCCCGCGCAAGCGCAACAGACCGCGTCCGCTTTCGAGAACTGTGGTTCAATCAACCGCAACTTGCAACCGGGAACTGCGCCGTTGAGGCAACACAAGCATGCAAAGTTGCGAGATCGATTCCTGGCGCAGCAAGGTCATTCAAACTGCGCGCACTTTGCTTAATAGGGGGCACGCCAGGTCGCCTGGCACTGACACAAAGGTGACGGGCTTCAGCGAATCTTGACTCGGCGTGCTCTTTCAGTTCTGCGCCTGCGCTGCTCTATAGAGATCGCAGATGCCCGGCTCGCAGGAGAACCAACCATGACACTGAACCCGACGGCCAGGAACTATCGTGTCGCGGTCGCCGCCTATGAGGCGGGCCGGCCGAGCTATCCGGCGGAGATCGTCGCCGCGCTGCCGCTCCAGGCCGCGCGTTGCGTCGTCGATCTCGGAGCGGGAACCGGCAAGTTCACGCGCCTGCTGCTGCCGCATTTGTCAGAGACGGCTCGCCTTATCGCGATCGAGCCCGTCGCCGAGATGTCGGCTAAACTCGCGAACGAAGCCGGGATCGAGGTCATCAACACCCGCGCCGATGCGATCGGCCTCGAGACCGGCAGCGTCGATCTCGTGACCTGCGCGCAGGCGTTCCACTGGTTCGACAACGAGCCGTCGGTCGCCGAGATCGCACGACTGCTGCATCCCGGCGGGACACTGGCGCTGGTCTGGAACAACAGGGATGACCGCGCGCCGTGGGTCGACGCATTGTCGGTCATGATCGAGAAATACGCGGGAGACACGCCTCGGCAGCGCTCGGGGCGGTGGCGCTGGATCCTGCAGGATCCCCGCTTCGTGCTCGAGAAGGAAATCGTGCGGGACCATCCGCATCGGATGCCACGGCAAGGCGTCTATGAGCGCGTCGTGTCGACGAGTTATGTCGCCAATCTTCCCGATGCGGAGAAGGCGGCCATTCGCGACAGGACCGACGCCATCCTGCGTGAGGCTGGCCTCGGTGATGCCGACGAGGTGGTGTTTCCTTATGTCACGCAGCTCTTCTTGCTGAAGCGGACCTGAGCGGCTCCAACGCAGGCTATGGCGTGGCGCGCCCTTGCTCGACGGCCTGCTTCAGGCGCGGCAGCGTCATGCGCCAATAGAAGGCAACATGCCTGGCTCCCGACTCGGCGCCGATTTCCCATCCGTTCCCGCGGCGGATCGGTGACGGCGGCACCTGCTGGGTGACGGTCAGCACCGTCTCGCCGCCGTCGGCCGCGAGCGCCATCGCGATCGTTGCATAGGATTGCGGAACATCCGGCAGGCCGGAGACCCGCGACCAGTAGGAGTATTCAAGCCGCGATGGTGGATCGACATGGAGGACGCGTCCCTTGTCGCGATAGCGCTTCGAACCGATCTCCGCCTCGATCTCGATCGGCGCGCCGATCCGCCAATCGGTCTTGAAATGCGCGTTGCGCCACGTCTCGCCAGCCTTGGGGTCGATGATCGCGTCCCAAACATGCTTCGGCTCCGCGGCGATGCGGATCGACTCGGTCACCGATTGCAAGGTCCTCGGGGCGCCTTTCATTGAATGCTCACTTGCTGCCTACGATCTTCCATTTTCCATCCGCGCCACGCCGCAACGCAGGATCGCCGATGCGGATGTGTTGCGCCAGAAAATCGATGAAGGCGCGGACCCGTGCCGGTAGCGGACCGGCATGGCCGACATAGACCGCGTGGATGTCCTCGCGGTCGCCCGGGTTGAGATTTTGCAGCACCGGCACCAGATGCCCGGCCTCGATGTCGGGACCGATGTGGAACAGCGCCAGCCGCGCGAGCCCGATGCCGCCCAGCGTGAGCTGGCGCGCGGCTTCGCCGTCGCTGGCGCGGGCGACCGGCGGCGGCAACGCTTCCTCGATCTTTTCGGCGCGGCGGAACGGCCAGCCGCGGATGCTGCGCGGAAAGGTCCAGCCGATACCGCGATGCGCGGCGAGGTCCGCCGGCGTCTTCGGGGTGCCAAAGCGCGCGAGATAGGAGGGTGCTGCGACCACCACCATGCGGCTGGTGCCGAGCTTGCGCGCGATCAGCCGCGAGGCGCCGAGCGGTCCGACGCGGATCGCGACGTCGGCGCGCTCCTGCATCAGATCGACCAGCGTGTCGGTCAGCACGATGTCGAGCGTGATGTCGGGATGCTCGCGCATGAAGCGCGGCAGCAGCGGCATCACATGCAGCATGCCGAACGGGATGTTGCTGTTCACGGTGAGATGGCCGCGCGGCACGCGGGAGGCGGCCTCGCGTTCGGCCTCGTCGATATCGGCGAGGATGCGTTGGGCGCGCTGATAGAACGCCTGGCCTTCCTCGGTCAGCTGCAGCTTGCGGGTGGTGCGGTTGACCAGCCGCGTGCCGAGCCGCGTCTCGAGCCGCGAGACCAGCTTGCTGACGCCCGACGGCGTCAGACGCAGGCTGTTCGCGGCTGCCGTGAAGCCGCCGAGATCGACGACGCGGACGAACACGTCCATCTCGCCGGAGCGGTTGGTGTCTGTACGGGACATCTTGAATTCAAGTCACAAATGATCGGATTGCGGCCATTCTAATCCTTCCGCGTCCGGACCGCTATCTCGCATTGCGGAATCCTCACCTCCGGAGCGACGCATGCCTCTCGCAGTCCTTGCCTTGACCGCCGGTGCCTTTGGCATCGGCACCACCGAATTCCTCATCATGGGACTTTTGCTGCAGGTCGCCGCCGACATGCAGGTATCGGTATCCGCGGCGGGCCTTTTGATCTCCGGCTATGCGCTCGGCGTGTTCGTCGGCGCGCCGATCCTGACGCTCGGGACACGACGGATGCCGCGCAAGGCGGTGCTGCTGGCGCTGATGGCGATCTTCACGCTCGGCAATGCGGCCTGCGCGCTGGCGCCGAACTACGAATTGCTGATGGCGGCCCGCATCCTGACCTCGTTGGCGCACGGCACCTTCTTCGGCGTCGGCTCGGTGGTCGCGACAAGCCTCGTGCCAGAGGACAAGCGTGCGTCGGCGATCGCCACCATGTTCATCGGACTGACGGTCGCGACCCTGCTCGGCGTACCCTTTGGCGCCTGGTTCGGCCTGATGCTCGGCTGGCGCGCGGCGTTCTGGGCGGTGGCTGTCATCGGCGTGGTCGCGTTCATCGTGCTGGCCGTTCTGGTGCCCGGCCATGTCGGCGCCAACGACAAACCGGCGCCGTTGCGCGAGGAGATCGCCGTGCTCGGCCGCCCGCAGGTATTGCTCGGCCTTGCCATGACGGTGTTCGGCTTCGGCGGGTTGTTCGCGGTGTTCACCTATGTGCAGCCGATCCTGACCCGGCTTACCGGATTCTCCGACGCCGCGGTGTCGCCGATCCTTCTGGTGTTCGGCGCCGGCCTTGCGATCGGCAACGTCGCGGGCGGGCGGCTCGCCGACAAGGGGCTTGCGCGGGCGCTGCTGGTGTCGCTTGGCGGTCTCGCCGCCGTGCTCGTCGTGCTGGCGGCGGTGATTTCGATCAAAGTGCTGGCAGTCGTGCTGCTGTTCGTGCTCGGTATTGCCTCATTTGCGACCGTCGCACCGCTGCAGCTGCGCGTGCTGGAAGCCGCCGGTGTCGAAGGTCGGACGCTGGCCTCGAGCCTGAACATCGCGGCGTTCAATCTCGGCAACGCGCTCGGCGCCTGGGCTGGCGGCGTCGCCATCGATCGCGGCCTCGGCCTTGGCACGCTGCCGCTGGTCGCTGCCGCGATCACCGCGCTCGGGCTGTTGCTCGCGCTGTGGAGCCTGCGCCTCGACCGGCCGGTCGTCCTCGCCACCCAGTGCCCGGCGGAATGAACAGCATCACAAGGAGTATGACCATGGACTATCGCAATCTCGGGGCGTCCGGCCTGAAGGTCCCGGTGCTCAGCTTCGGCACCGGCACCTTCGGCGGTCAGGGACCCTTGTTCTCGGCCTGGGGCCGCAGCGACGCCGGCGAGGCGCGGCGGCTGATCGACATCTGCGTTGATGCCGGCGTCAATCTGTTCGACACCGCCGATGTCTATTCGAACGGTGCGTCGGAGGAGATCCTCGGCGCCGCGATCAAGGGTCGCCGCGACAAGGTCTTGATCTCGACCAAGACCGGCCTGCCGATGGGCAACGGTCCGCTCGACGCCGGCACGTCGCGGTATCGCCTCGTCGCTTCGGTCGACGCCGCTCTGAAGCGGCTCGACACCGACTACATCGACCTCCTGCAGCTTCATGCCTTCGATGCCTTCACGCCGATCGATGAGGTTCTGTCGACGCTCGATACGCTCGTCCGCGCCGGCAAGCTGCGCTATGTCGGCGCCTCGAACTTCTCCGGCTGGCATTTGATGAAGTCGCTTGGCGTCGCCGAGCGATACGGCTGGCCGCGCTACGTCGCGCACCAGGTCTACTACTCGCTGGTCGGCCGCGACTATGAATCCGAGCTGATGCCGCTCGCGCTCGACCAGGGCGTCGGCGCGCTGGTCTGGAGCCCACTCGGCTGGGGGCGCCTCACCGGCAAGATCAGGCGCGGGCAGCCATTGCCGAAGACGAGCCGTTTGCACGAGACCGCGCAGTTCGGGCCGGCGGTCGACGACGAGAAGCTCTATGCGATCGTGGACGCGCTGGACGTCGTCGCTACAGAGACCGGCCGTAGCGTGCCGCAGGTTGCGATTGCGTGGCTGCTGACGCGGCCGAGTGTCTCGTCCGTGATCATCGGCGCGCGCGATGAAGCGCAGCTTCGCGACAATCTCGGCGCAGTCGGTTGGTCGCTCTCACCGGACCAGATCGCGCGCCTCGACAAGGCAAGCGCGGTGATGCCTCCCTATCCGTACTACCCTTACCGAATCCAGGAAGGTTTCGCGCGGCTCAATCCGCCGGCGGTATAAGCTCAACCCTGAACCCCGGGGAATACCATGCGCATGCAGGCGCCGCCGGATGGCGCCTGGTCGACTTCGATCCGGCCGCCGTGCAGACGCATGATGCTCTGCACGAGATCGAGGCCGAGGCCGGCACCGCGTCCGCCCGGATGCAGCCGGCGGAACGGCTCCAAAATCTGCTCGCGTTCGTCGGGCGGAATGCCGTCGCCGTCGTCGCTGACCTCGATCCGGCCGGCTGTCGTCACCCGAACCAGGATCGTGCCGCGCCGCTGCCCGTGGTCGACGGCGTTCTGCACGAGATTGGTGAGCGCGCGTTCGAGCGAGGTCTGATCGCCGGTCACCATGACCGTGTCGCTATCGTGCTCAAACGACATTTCATATCCCGCGGCGAAAGCCAGCGGCGCGAGGTCGAGCACGACCTGCCGCGCGATGCCGACGAGATTGACGGGGCCGAAGGTGTCGGCGCGCTGATCGAGCCGTTGCAGGTCCAGCAGCTGGCCGGCCATCACGCTGAGGCGGGTCGCATCCTCGAGCAGATGGGTCTTCTCCGGTCCGGCGTCGAGCGAAGCGACACGTGTCGAGAGTATAGCGATCGGCGTGCGCAGCTCGTGCGCGGCATCGGCGAGGAAGCGGCGGTGGCGTTCGTAACCCTTGTCGAGGCGGTCGAGCGCGGCGTTGATGGCCTTGACCAGCGGGGTGATCTCGACCGGGACCTCGTCGAGCGACAACTGCACGCCGCGCTGGTCGATATCGATGCGTTCGGCTTGCGCGGCGACCTGTGCGAGGCCCTTCATGGCCCGGCGCACCACGAACGGGGTCGCGACCAGCGTCGCCAGCGTCATCAGCACGATGATCGGCAGGATCATGTTGAGGAACAGCAGCGGTGTGCTCTCCAGCGCGCGCCACATCGAGAGCTCGCCGTATGTGCCGGTCAGGATCTGGATCCGTCCTGCAGAAGTGTCGACCCATTTGACGAGACCCGCGGGCCGCGCGGCTTCCGCGGCATTCCATTTGAGCCGCGCCTCGCTGACATGATCGAGGCTTGATGCGATCGGCGCGAATTGCGCGGGTACCGTGCCTTCGGCGAGCCGGTGGCCCTCGGTGTCGCGGATGATGAACCAGAGGTCGGCGTGCTCGGCGCGCAGGGCGGCCAGCTCCGGCGTCTGGTGCAGCGTCAGTCCGCCGGCTTCGTCGCGGGTGACGGCGTCTCGCAGTCGATCGAGCGTGCTGCCCTCGTACTCGCCGATCAGAAGTCCCGCTCGCAGCAGCCCGATGGCGGCGGCTCCGATCAGCAGGATCAGGAGGGTCAACGCGACGGCTTGCAGGCCGGCGAGGCGTCCGACCAGGCGCCAGGTGAGGGATCGCGGTCGCAGCACGCTCACGGAGTTTCCCGCAGCACATAGCCGAGGCCGCGAACGCCGTTGATGGTGACGCCGGCGTCGGCCTCCGCGAGCCTGCGGCGCAAACGCGACACATGGGTGTCCAGCGCATTGGGCTGCACGTCGTCGTCGAGGCCGTAGACCGCCTCCATCAGCGCGGAGCGCTGCACCATGCGTCCCATCCGGTGCACCAGCGTCTCGAGCACCAGCCGCTCGCGACGTGGCATCTCCAGCGGGCGTCCGTCGACGCTGGCCTCGCGATGGGCGAAGTCGAACGACAGGCGGCCGATCCGCGCGGCATCCTGCTGCACGTTGGCGGGCCGGCGCAGCAGCGCGCGCAGCCGCGCCAGCAACTCCTCGAACGCAAACGGCTTGCCGAGATAATCGTCCGCGCCGCTGTCGAGACCCGAGATGCGGTCGGCGAGCTCGCCACGGGCGGTCAGCACAAGCACAGGCACGGTGTTGCCGCTCGCGCGCAATTTCGGAATCAGTGACAGCCCGTCGCCGTCAGGCAACTGACGGTCCAGCACGATCGCATCGTAACTTCCGGCTGCGGCAATCGCCTCGGCTTCCAGAAGATCCGGCGCGTGATCGACCAGCATGTCGTGGCGCGCGAGTGCCGCGCGCAGCGCCACGACCATGTCCGGCTGGTCCTCCACCAACAGCACCCGCATTTCGTCGTCTGCCTCAGTTCGTCGTTCGATTTGCCGGTTTTATGTCCGCTTCATTGCGGCAACCTTGCGGCTTGCTCAAGCTGAATACGTCGCGGCGTGAAAAATCGCACGCGCGCGGATTCACGACAGGCTCGCGCAAGCTTCGCATGAGACAGAGGCGTGCATCGGGCCGATCGAATCGTCCCACTACCGATCGGCACTGCTCAACCGATGGGAGCCTACCACACATGATGATGGGCACCCGCAATGCGAAAGGCATGCGAATGACCTTGTTAACGAACTTCCGCCGAGACATCGGCAACGCGCTTATCGTGCGGGAGCTCCGGCATGTCGGCCGCTGACATCCTGCCGTTCGTCCGCGCCTGGGTGCGTAATCCGTTGCGTGTCGCCGCGGTCGCACCGTCGGGGCCGGCGATCTCGTCGCTCATGACGCAGGAGATCACCGCGGATACCGGCCCCGTGCTCGAGCTCGGCCCCGGCACGGGCGTCTTCACCCGCGCTCTGCTGAAGCGTGGCGTGAGGCAGCAGGATCTGACGCTGGTGGAGTATGGCTCCGAGTTCATCCCGCTGCTGCAGCGGCGCTTCCCGGGTGCGCGGGTGCTCTGGATGGACGCGGCCTGGCTGCGCAGGGACAGGCTGTTCGACGGCGCGCCGGTCGGTGCGGTCGTGAGCGGCCTCGGGCTTCTCATCATGCCGCCGGAGAAAGTCATAACCATCCTCCACGGCGCCTTCGGCTATCTCCGCGCCGGCGGGGCGTTCTACCAGATCACCTATGGCACGCGCTGTCCCGTCGCGGACGCGATCCTTGATCGCCTCGATCTGCAGGCGAGCTGCATCGGACAGACGTTCCTCAACCTGCCGCCGGCTTCCGTATACCGGATCAGCCGCCGCCGCCACGCCCACGCATGATCGAGGCGCCATGGACACGTCGAGCACGATCGCGATGTTTCTGCACTTCGGCCTGGTGGGAGTCGGCTGCCTCGCCGTCGCCGAGAAGTTCATTCCGCTGCTGCCGTCCTACGTGCTGCTGATGCTGCTGGGCTTGACGGTCTCCGACGGCTCGATGCTCGCGATGACCATCCTCGCGACCAGCGTCGGGTCTGTCGTCGGTGCCATCGGCTGGTACGGGCTCGGGCGCGCGCTCGGCTCGCGGCGCATCGAACGGCTGGTGACGCGCTACGGCAAGTTCGTGTTGCTGCGGCTATCCTTCTACCGGCAGCTGACCGACGCCTATCGCGGCAATCATTTCTGGGTGACGCTGATCGGTCAGACCCTGCCCACCGTGCGGATCTACCTCGCGCTCCCAGCCGGCGTGTTGCGCCTGGAGCCGCGCGCCTTCGTGATGGCGACGGCGATCGGCACCCTGATCTGGAACATGCCGTTCCTCACGCTCGGCTATGTCCTGCGCGGCAGCGGCCACGATCCGGTCAGCCTCGGCTTCTGGGCGGTGATCATCCTGATCGCCGTGGAGGTCGCGCTCTTCCTCGGATTTCGCTTCTACAAGCGTTCGCTCGCGCCGCGGTGCGTCGCGCCGCCGCGCGCTTTATCCTCGCGCGTGCCGGTGGAGGAAGGTGCATGAGAGCCCTGTTGTCTCGCCTGCGGCCGAGTTCGGATGCGCTCGAGCGTGCTGCCGCGATACTGCTGGTCCTGGCCGCGAGCTATCAGTTCGGTCATGCGGCTTCCGTCGGGCGATATCGTGCGGCGGAGTTCGCGCTGCTGGTCCTCATTGCAGGCATCTATTGGCATCGCTCGATCTTCCGGCGATGCGCCAGCCGCGATGTCACGAAGCTTCTGGCGGGATTGGCCGAGGCCATGGCGGCTGCGTTTCGGCCGGACGGCGGCAATGCTGATCCTCAGCCGCATGGCCTGCACGCCGGCGCTATGCAGGCCATGCCGCGAGACGTCGTCAAGGTCAAGAGCCTGTTCGTCTCCGACGTCCATCTCGGGACCCGGGGATGCCAGGCCGAGCGGTTGATCGACTTCCTTCGTCACCATGATGCCGAAACTGTATTTCTGGTCGGCGACATTGTCGACGGTTGGCACCTGCGGTCGAACTGGTATTGGCCCTCAGCGCACAATGCGGTCGTGCGGGAGCTGATCGAACTCGCGCAACGCGGCTGTCGCCTGATCTACATTCCCGGCAATCATGACGAGTTCCTGCGTGACTATGCCGGCGCGGCGTTCGGTGGCGTCGAGATCGTCGAACGGGCGATCCATCGTGGCCTCGACGGCCGCGACTACCTCGTCGTTCACGGTGATCATTTTGATCTCGTGGTGCGCCATGCGCGCTGGCTCGCGCTGATCGGCGATGCCGGCTACCGGGCCGCGCTGGCCTGCAACGTCTGGCTCAACTGGATCAGGCGCCGATTTGGCTTCGGCTATTGGTCGTTCTCGTCCTGGGCGAAGTTGCGGGTCAAGAATGCGGTCAACCACATCGGCCGGTTCGAGGAGGTGCTGTCGTCGGAGGCCGCGCGCAGCAACGTTCAAGGCGTGATCTGCGGCCACATCCATCATGCAGCGCTGCACGATGATTTCGGCGTCCGCTACATCAACACCGGGGATTGGGTGGAGTCCTGCACGGGCGTGGTCGAGCGCTATGATGGGCAGTTCGAAATCGTCCGATGGACGGAGGCGCGCACGACGCTGGGTGCGGCAGAGCTTGCGCCGCTCGCGCAGGCGGCCGCCTGATGCGCGTGCTGGTGGCAACCGACGCCTGGCGGCCGCAGATCAACGGCGTGGTCCGCTCGCTTGAATATCTCGCCAGCGAAGCGCCGTCGCTCGGCGCGGAGATTAGGTTTCTGACGCCGGCCGATTTCCGCACCGTGCCGCTGCCCGGCTATCCGGAGATCCGGCTCGCGCTGCCGACGATCGGACGGATCGCGCGCGCCATCGCGGCTGCGCGACCCGACTCGGTGCACATCGCGACCGAAGGTCCGATCGGCTGGATCGCCCGTCATGTCTGCCAGACCCGCGGTTATCCGTTCACCACCAGCTATCACACGCGGTTTCCCGAATATCTCGCCGCGCGGTTGCCGGTGCCGCTGCGGTGGAGTTACGCGGCGTTGCGCCGCTTCCACAACAGCGGAGACGGCATCATGGTCGGCTCGCCGTCGCTCGAGCAGGCGCTGCAAGCTCATGGCTTCCGCAAGTTGATGCCGTGGTCGCGCGGCGTCGACGCCGAGCTGTTTTGTCCGCGTACAGAGCGGCCGTTCGCCTTCGCGGCGCCGGTGTTCCTCTATGTCGGCCGTGTCGCGGTCGAGAAGAACCTCGACGCCTTCCTCGGTCTCGACCTGCCGGGCTCGAAAGTCGTGGTCGGAGACGGCCCGCTGCGCGGCAGTCTGCAGGCCCGGTTTCCGCAGGTCCATTTCCTCGGCACCCGGACCGGACGCGCGCTCGCCGATGTCTACGCGTCCGCTGACGTCATGGTGTTTCCAAGCCTGACCGATACGTTCGGGATGGTGATCCTCGAGGCGCTGGCCAGCGGCCTGCCGGTTGCGGCTTTTCCAGTGATGGGACCGCTCGACGTGATCGGCAAGTCAGGCTGCGGCTGTCTCGATCACGATCTGCGTCGCGCGGCGCTCAATGCGCTGCATGTGCCGCGCGAGAAATGCCGCGCCCACGCCCTGACCTTCACCTGGCGGGAGAGCGTGCGGCAGTTCCTCGACAATATCGGGCGAGCGCACGCCTCGCCGGCGCGCGCAGCCGTCGCGGGAGCGGACTGACTAGCTGCCGAGAAGCTCCGTGATCATCCCGGCTGCCTTGATCCCGGTCCCGCTGATGATGACGACGGTGCGCTCCGAGGGGCGGAGCGCGCCGCGGTCCTTCAGGACGTCCAGTGCCGCGGCGGCCGAGGCCGAGGTCGGCTCGACGAACAGACCGGTCCGCGCCATCCGCTTCAATGCGGCGACGATGCCGTCTTCGGAAATCGCGACCGTGCCGCCGCCGCTCTCCTTCAGCGCCGCGATCATCTGCTTCAGGCGCAGCGGATGCTTGATCGCGGTGCCTTCGGCGATGGTCTTGCGGACCGCGCGATCGACCGGCGTGTCGACACCGGCCGCGAAGCTGGCATCGACCGGCGAGCAATTGAGCGGCTGCGCGGCGAACAGCCGCGGCAGCTTCGTGATCTGCCCGGCCGCCAGCAGCTCCTTGAAGCCGATATAGCAGCCGAGCAGGCTGCTGCCGGCGCCGACCGGCATGATGACGTTGTCGGGCGCGGTGAAGCCAAAATCTTCCCAGATCTCGTAGGCCAGCGACTTGGTGCCCTGCAGGAAGAACGGCTGCCAGTTGTGGCTGGAGTAGAAGATCTGCTTCGACTGGCGGATCGCTTCCGCCTCGGATTCCTCGCGCGGGCCTTCGACCAGCTGCACCTCGGCGCCGAAGGCGTGCATCTGCGCCACCTTCATCGGCGATGTCGTCGCCGGCGCAAGGATCCTGACCCGCATGCCGCCCGCCGCGCCGTAGGCCGAGACGGATGCGCCGCCATTGCCGGAAGAATCCTCCAGCACCGCGTCGACGCCGAGCTGGCGCAGGAACGACAGCATCACGGTGGTGCCGCGATCCTTGAAGCTCGCGGTCGGGTTGAACCATTCCAGCTTGAAATGCGGCCGCAGGTCGCCCCACGGCTTCTCGACCGCAGGCGTGCAGCCTTCGCCCATCGTGATCTGCTGCCTGATCTCGACCGGCAGCGCCGCGCGATAGCGCCACAGCGACCGCGTCCCGCGCTCGACCTCGTCGCGGGAGATGCCGGGCAGCGGCGTAACGAGCAGCGGCTTGCCCTCGTCCGAGCACCAGCGCGGAACATCCAGCGGATAGAGTTTGCCGTTGAGCGGGTCGATATAGCTGGGTGATGACATGTCGTCACATCCTGAACATGTTTGGCCCGCGCCGGCGTTATGCCGCGCCGGCCTGCTTGCTGAGATAGGTCTTTGCGAAGTCGAGGTACCAGTCGAGGCAGCCGGGATTGGCCATCGCATCGCGGTTGATGACCTTCTCGACGGGGTGCCCGAGCAACAGCTTCTTGACCGGCAGCTCCTGCTTCTTGCCGGACAGCGTGCGCGGAATTTCCGCGACCACGAAGATGTCGTTGGGCAGGAAGCGGCGCGACAGCCCGGCCTCGACCGCCTTGTTGATCTTCGCCTTCATCGCGGCATCCAGCGTGACGCCCTCGCGCAGCACCACGAACAGCGGCATGTAGCTGTCGCGGCCGAGATATTCGAGATCGACGACCATCGAATCCAGCACCTCCGGCAGCGCCTCGATTGCCGAATAGAGCTCGCTGGTGCCCATCCGCAAGCCGTGGCGGTTGATGGTGGCGTCGCTGCGGCCGTAGATCACGCAGGAGCCGTCGGGATTGATCTTGAGCCAGTCGCCATGCCGCCACACCGGGCCGCGGCCAGAGCCATCGAAATTGTCAGGATAGGTCTCGAAATAGCTCGACAGATAGCGCGCGTTGCCGGGGTCGTTCCAGAACCGCAGCGGCATCGAGGGCAGCGGCTCGGTGCAGACGAGCTCGCCGACCTCGTCGATCACGGCGCGGCCCTGCTCGTCGAACGCCTCCACTGCGCAGCCGAGCAGGCGGCATTGCATGATGCCCGGGGTCTGCGGCAGCTCGCGATTGCCGCCGATGAAGGCGCCTGCGAAGTCGGTGCCGCCGGAGATATTGGCCCACCAGATGTCGGCTTGCGCGGCGTTGCCGTTGCGCTTGGAGAGCGCGGCGAAGCGTTCGTTGAACCAGGCCTGCGTGTCGGCTGAGAGCGGCGAGCCGGTCGAGCCGAGTGCGCGCAAACCCGAGAGGTCGCCGACCTCAGCGAGATCGATCTCGGCCTTGGTGCAATTGGCGAAAAACGCTGCGCCGGCGCCGAAGAAGGTCGCCTTGGCGTCGGCGACGAAGCGCCACAGCGTGGTCCAGTCCGGCTTGTCCTTGGTGCCGCCGGGGCTGCCGTCGAAGATGCAGCAGGTCGTGCCATTGAGCAGGCCGTTGGCCTGGCAGTTCCACATGATCCAGCCGGTCGACGAGTACCAGTGGAAGCGTTCGCCCAACGAGTTCGGGTGGTAGCTGCAACCGATGTCGTTGTGCAGGGTCGAGAGCGGCAGCGCCACGACGATGATGCCGCCATGGCTGTGCAGGATCGGCTTCGGCAATCCCGTGGTGCCCGAGGAATAGACGATCCATAGCGGATGATCGAACGGCAGCCATTCCGGCTCGAAGGCGTCGATCTCCGCGCTCTCGCCCGCGAGGATGGACGACAATCGCGTCTCCGACGTCGCGGCATCGCTGTGCAGGATGACATGATCGACCGTCGGCAGCGCCCGCCGCAATTCCTCGATCACGCCTTGCCGGTCATGGCGCTTGCCCGCATAGCTCACGGCGTCGCAGGCGATCAGCACTTTCGGCTCGATCTGCTTGAAGCGGTCGATCACCGCGGGCGCCGCCATGTCGGGCGCGCAGACGCTCCAGATCGCGCCCAGGCTCGCGGTCGCCAGGAACGCGATGATCGTCTCGGGGATGTTCGGCAAGTATGCCGCGACGCGATCGCCGGCGCGGACGCCCTTGGCCTTCAGATGCAGCGCCAGCGCTGCCGATTTGCGCTGCAGCTCGGGCCAGCTCGTCTCCGAGAGCTTGCCGTCCTCGCCGCTCGAGATCAGGGCCGGCAGGCCGGCGGCATGCGCCGGCGCGACGTGCCGGAAGACCTGGCGCGCATAGTTCACCGACGCGCCGGGAAACCACACCGCGCCCGGCATCTTGCGCGCGGCCAGCACCGCCGAATGCGGCGTCGGCGAGCGCAGGTCGAAATAATCCCAGACGCTCTGCCAGAAGGCGTCGATATCGGTCACCGACCAGCGCCGCATCGCCTCGAAATCCGCAAACGCGAGGCCGCGCGTCTGCTGCAGCCAGTCGCGGTACAGGGCCATTTGCGGGACGTAAGGTGCGGTCATGGGCGTTTCCGAAGTTTCTTGTGGGGCGGCCGGCGCGATCGCGGCGTGCCGGCATGTCTTAACATGGTGATGCGAGCGCGGGGAACGCAGTCGCGCAGCAAGCTGGCGTCATATTCTTACCGCCGTCGCAGCGTGCTATTCCGTCTGTATGGGCTGATTCCATGCACATCCGATAGCGAGCGGCCATGTCCGTCGGCGAACTCTTCATCCTGGGCTTCTACGGCAAGGTCATCCCGCTTTGGTTGAAGGAATTTGCCGCGCAGTTCGGGCTCGGCGGGGTGATCCTGTTCGATTACTCCTGCCAGACCCGACAATACGACAACAATGTCGCATCGCCGGCGCAGCTGCAGTCGCTGTGCGCCGAGATCGCGGCGCTGCCGTCGCAGCCGCTGGTCTTCATCGACCAGGAGGGCGGCCTGGTGCGCCGGCTCAAGGACGGCCTCGGCTTTCAACCGCTGCCGAGCGCGAAAGATTTCAATCGGCTCTCACATGCGGAAAAGCGCGCGATCCTGGCCGCAAGCTATGGCGAACTGCGGCGGCTCGGTATCCGCTACAATTTCGCGCCGGTCATCGACGTCGACTACAATCCCGACAATCCCAACATCGGCAAGATCAAGCGGTCTTATTCGTCCGAGATCGGCGAGGTCGAGGCCAACGCCCGCCTGGTCGACGCTGCGGCGCGGCAGGCAGGCGTCGGCCTTTGCCTGAAGCATTATCCGGGCATCGGCGGCGCGCATGTCGATTCACATCTGGAGTTCATGGACATTTCCGATGCGCTGCGGCCGGAGCAGGAAGAGCTGTTCTACGCCTTGGCCCCGGATATCTTCGGCGATGCGGTGCTGGTCAGCCACGCCATCGTCCGTCAGTGGGACGCCCAGCGCCCGATGACTTTGTCGCCGGCCGGGATCGGCCGGCTTCGCCGCCGGCTGCCTGAGACGCTGCTCATCACCGACGATATGCAGATGCAGGGGCTGCAGAAGGCGCTCGGCACCAGCGCGGCCAGCCTGCAGGCGATCGCCGCCGGCATGGACATGATCTGCATCGGCAACAATCTATTCGACGAGGAGCGGGCGATGACCGGTATCGCCGCCGCGATCGCGGGTGCGGTGCGAGAGGGATCGCTGGATCAGGCCGCGCTGCGCCGATCCATTGCGCGGGTGCAAAAGCGCAAGGCACTGCTCGTCTGATTGCATTGAACCAAATTTTGCGCCGGGCGACCACAAGGAGCGGAACCAAACTTCATTACCGCGATTTAACACAGACGCTCATCGGGGCTAACAACCATGAAGATGCTCAAGCGTCTCTTCCGATTGACCTGGCTACGCCGCGTCGCACGCAACCCAGCCGACTTCCCGCCTGCCTGCATCGATCCCGACGAATTCAGCCGCCTGCTTTGCAGCGGGCGCCGCGAGGATTTGCGGACACTGGCCAAGCGGCTGAGCCAGCGCTCGCGGGCCCACGCCTAAAGCATGATCCGGAAAAGTGCGAAGCGGTTTTCCGAAAAGATCGTGCTCAGTCAAAAAGCTAAAGCGCGTGACGATTCAACCTAATCACATCGCGCTTTAGGCCGCGGAGCAGGTCCAATGGTAAGCCGGTTCTGACTGAGCCGGAACCGGCACGTCGGGGCGTGCTCTTCGTCTAGTCCTGCCCCCAGGCGGACAATGCCGAGGTGAAAGCGGAATCTCCCGCAGCCCCTTTTTCGACCGCCAGGATCGCGCGGTGCTGATTGCCGTCGACGATCGCGATATCGAACCAAGCTCGCTCCTTGAGCGCCAGCAGGTTGCGCTGCCGGTCGACCTGGCCATTCGACAGGCCGATCATGAACATATTGTCGGTGACCCTGGCGGAAATGCCGGCGAGCGCGGTGCCTCGTCCCTGCTCGGTCGATTTCGTCAATATCCCCGCCACGTTGTTGATGCGCTGCCCGATGTATCCGGGGACCGGCACGAATGTCAGCTCAATCAGATGGCTGGCCGGAAGCACCTTGTCCGTGTTGCGCTTGAGCGTCAGCGTCATCTTGAAGCGCTTCGGGATGTCGACGTCGGCGAGCACGATCGTTTCATCGGGCGCGCCGGCCGATTTGATCGTATCGGTGTGCCAGACGACCGAACCCAGCAGCTTCCGGCCATACGGATCGCTCGTGTCCTCCTCGTACAACACGGCCCAGGCGGCGAAGGGCGTGGTATCGTCGGCAGCAGCGGGCGCTCGGCCCGGATGGGAGGCGATCGACGCCAGCAAGGCAAGCGCGAAGGCCAGTCGGCCGCGCAGCCGGCGCCTGCGGGGCGCGCTTGAGGTACGCTCGGTTCTTGTCATGATTGGACTTCCGTCGCCGCGATGGCCTTATCTACCGAAGAGTGAAAAGTCCAGCAAGCGCACCTGACCCGACCGGTCACTGCTTCGCCTTCTCGTGATTGCCGATGCCGACCGCCTTGTAGTCGTAGGTCGGATAGAACTCGGTGTGATAGGCGCCCCAGGCGCTGTTCTCGATGACGCGATTGACCTCGCGCAGCCGCGATGCCGGCAGCCGCAGGGTCACCACCTGCCCGACTCCCATCATCACATACCAGCTCACGACCTCGACACCATCCGGCGGAAACGCCTTGTAGAAGCCCTGCCGCTCGAGCTGCGCATTCAACTCGCTGAGCGGGCGCGACTGATCATGCTTGAAGAAGATGGTGACCATGATCGCGTTGTCCGACGTCGGCGCCGCATTGCCGGTCGGCGCGGTCTGGGCACGCGCGCCGGTGCCGAACAGCAGCGTTGCGGCGAGCGCCGCAATCGCCGTCCAGGATGCATTCCGCCCGTTCCGCCCTCGCTTCATTGCCGTGCCCGTTTGTTGTTGATCGAGAGGCGGCGATCATCGCGGTGCATGCCGGGGCTGTAAATTGACATTCACCTGACCCGACGCCCCCCAACCTGCCCCGGGGCCGATGTGACCCGCCTCATACGGGCTCGGTCCAACGTGCGGTAAGCCGACGCGATCCCGGTGTCCGGAGGGATGATCGATGTCGACCCGGCGAATGGCGTTTTGGTGGTTCAGGTTCGTCCTTTCGGGACGCTTCCTGCAGAAATTCCTTCGGCTCCGGCGCCCTTGATGCCCGATAGGCGGCGCGAATCCTGCCCATTCAGCCCAAAGAAAGGGAGCGGATGCGCCAGGCAAAGCCCTTTTGGAAGGTAAAAATCCACCAGCGGGATAACGGGAACGGAACGCCCCCAGCGTCCCGTAAGAATACTGTAGTTCGACTCGGATAAGCGAGATTCGTTGCCAAATCAGCGGTAATCTGCGCCTGCTTGGCGGGTCGGGGCCTATGGTCACAGTTGCGTCACCCGTAGTTTTACGGAGTCCCGTGTTAACGCGGCCACAAGTTCACCTTCGGTAAACCATACTTATGACGCAACATGACAACCTAGCCGAAGCGCGCCTTCCGACATGGATGGGCGGAACCGCGACGCTCGAGGCGCAGCCGCCCGAGATTGCGGGAACTGCTGCGCCGCGAGCGCAGGTGACCGCGGACGCCGGTGCGGCGATCGTCCGGCAGTTCAACGGGCCGGTGACGGCGCTGCTGCTCTATATGAACGAGCTCAAACAGCACAGTCAGCAGTTCGCGCATGCGCCCGGCAACGGCGTCTATTTGCGGCAGGTGATCGAGAACGCGCTCGAGCAGACCGAGCGGGTGTCCGCGATGCTGAAGCAGATCTCCGATCTCTATCCGAATGCGATTCCGGCCAGCGATCTCAGGCCACAGCTTGACGACAAGCCGGCAGGTGCCCGGTCGCCCGAGGTCATGTTCACGCCGGAGGCAGGCCGCAAGCCGCTGACCAAGCGCGAGCGTGAGGTGCTCAGCCTGATCAGCGACGGCTATTCCAACAAGCAGGGCGCGCTGCGGATGAACATCAGCCCGCGCACGTTCGAGAGCCATCGCGCCGAGGCCATGCGCAAGCTCGGTGCGCGCAACACCGCAGATCTGGTCCGCAAGGCCTTGTTGCATTCCGCATAAAGCGTTTTGAAGGGAAGCTGCCCCGCACTCGATGCGGGTGGGTACCGGTTCGCGGCTTTCAGAAATCGTCTTCCGCGGCGAAGCACAGGCGCGGCGCGGGCCGCGCGGCTGGGACGGACGACTTCGGCTCGTCCGGGACGATCGTGACCACCCATGCCGCCGTCGCGCCGGACTTGCTTTCGACGATCGCGCGCACGCGTCCCGTGACCGTCGCGCCGGCTGACCTGACGGTGGCGGGCCGGCCGTTGAACTGGGCCATGCGGAAGCGCCGGGCTTCCTTCCGGTCGGTGGTCTCGTACGTGAACATCGGCTCCCCCGTGCGTCGACGCGACTTTGCGGATGTAGCGTTATCCGACGGTGAAAATCGCACGCCGTAGAAGTACGGCTTGTACGCCGGCGGGAGCGTTGTTGTGCGAAGCGGGTAGCGGTTCGCGTGAGCAAGACGCGTCAAGAATGGCGAGCGCTAGCCGCCGGTTTCCTGGCAACTCAGCAGCCGCGCATATTGCGCCTTGACCGTGGCGTAGCACTCGCACGCGGTCCGGATCAGCCCATCCGCATTGGTGATCTCGATATGGCCGCGGCTGTAGTGGATGAAATTCGCCTGTTGCAAGGTATGTGCGACCAGCGACACGCTGTTGCGCCGTGCGCCGATCATCTGCGCCATTGCCTCCTGCGTCAGGGCGATCTTGTTGCTGCCGGAGAGATCGCGCGTGTGCAGCAGGCACCGGGCCAGCCGCGACTCCACGGTGTGCGCGGCGTTGCAGCCGGCGGTCTGCTGGATTTGGGCATAGACGGCGAGACCGTGCCGAATCAGCATCCCTCGCAGGGTCGGACTCTGGCCGGCGGCCGCCCGCAAGGCTTCGACCTCGATCGTCGAAGCGACGCCCGGCACCAGCACCACGGCGCTGTTCAGCGTGGGGGCTTCACCGAGCCCCGCGAACGCACCGTAGATACTGCCGCGGCCGACCATCGCGATCTGGACGCACACGCCTCTGGCCAGTTTGACCACCAGCGAGATCACCCCCTTGTGCGGCATGTAGGTCCGCTTGAGCATCGCGTCGGTCTCGATCAGGACCGAATCGGCGGCGAGGTCGACCGTCCGCAAATGGGGCCGGATCAGCTCAAAATCGCTCTCCGCGAGCGAAGACAGAAATCCGTTGGGCGATCGCGGAACCGTCTCCAAAGCAACCTCCTGCCTCCCGGCAAAGTTTGTCTCTGGTCATCGGGGCTGACGCGTGCAGCTGGGCTTGCTTGCAACCTATTCTGGCATGACTCGGTTCCAATGGAAACACATCTTGGTTCCATTAGGAACAGCTATCGCCACAGGATCGCGTTGTGTTGTCTGGCAAATCAGTTGAGCGTCTGCGCGCCCGCGATCAATCTTCCGGCCCGATCAATTGTTCGGCGTGCGCCTTTACGGTCGCATAACATTCACACGTCGCCTTCCGCAGGCCCTCGATATCGGTGATCTCGATATGGCCGCGGCTGTAGCGCAGGATGCCGGCCTGCTGAAACCCATGCGCGACGATCGAAACCGCATTGCGCCGTACACCGATCATCTGCGCCAGCATCTCCTGGGTCAGCGGCAAGGCTTCGCTGCCGCACAGGTCGCGTGCGCGCAGTAGCCAGCGCGACAGCCGCGCCTCCACCGGATGCGACACGTTGCAGGCGACGGATTGCTGGGTCTGCGCCATCAGCGCCTGCTCATAGAGAGCAACCAGGGTCCGGAATTCCACGCTGCGATTGGCGGCTTCGCGGAAATCTTCCGCCCGCATCATCGATGCCGTGCCCGGCACCACCACGATCGCATCGGCGAGCGGCGGCCGCTCACGCAGGGCGGCGGATGCGCTGACGATGCCGTCACGACCGATGGTTGCAATTTCGACGGATTGCCCGTCGGACAGATTGACCATCATCGAGACTACGCCGCCGTGCGGGAAATACACCCGCTGCACCAGCGCACCTGCATCGGCGAGCACCGTTTCCTTGGTCAGGTCGACGGTTTCCAGAAGGGGATGAAGTTGCGCGTATTCCGTGGAGGGAAGTGCTTGCAACAGACGATTGGGCGGACGCGGTACCGCGGTCATTGGAGCTCCTGCCGAGGGCGGGAGCACTACGGTCTCGCATCACCTACTCTTGGCGTGTGGAGTGCGAACATAGCTTGCCTTTCCAATAGCACAAGGGTTGTGGTGCGAACTCTATACCCTCTAGGGGGCAGACGGTCTGCAACCGCATCGGCCTGCGCGGCGTTCGAGGCGATTCGAATGCCGCGCCTCCAGGACGAGACGGTTGCGACATTGTCCCGCATTTATTGATTTCCATTAACTCTCACGCGTATCCAAGCGTGTGTCGTCGCGGTTGCCGTTGCGGATGTCGAAGCCCGCGGCAAGGAGTGCGAGCATGTGCGCAAGTGCCGCAAAAGCGAGGACAAATTCGCTGTCACGAGATCGATCCGGCGGCGAACTGGCGCCGTCGAACCGGGCGTCTGCGCGGTGGCCGCATCATTACCGGCAAAGCCGTTCTGGGTATTTGTACGGAGCAGCCCCTTAACGAACGGGTAGCGCGGACGGACCAGTGTGGCATCGGTCGCCGTGCGAAATTTACGGCGTCGCGTCAATCGTGTTCATCCAGAAGGGTATCAGTATGTCCGGCATCGTCCTTTCGTCATCGGTCCGTCAGAACCTGCTTTCGCTGCAGTCGACGGCCGACCTGCTCGCCACCACGCAGAACCGCTTGTCCACCGGCAAGAAGGTCAACACTGCTCTCGACAATCCGACCAACTTCTTCACGGCGCAGTCGCTCGACAACCGCGCCAGCGACATCAACAACCTGCTGGACGGCATCGGCAACGGTGTGCAGGTGCTGCAGGCCGCCAACACCGGCATCACCTCGCTGCAGAAGCTCGTCGACAGCGCCAAGTCGGTCGCCAACCAGGCGTTGCAGGCCGCAGTCGGCTATTCCCAGAAGTCGCAGGTGACGACCGCCGTGATCACCGGTGCCACCACCGACGATATCCGCGGCACCGCCACCTACAGCAACGCCACCCTCGCCGGAACGGTCGTCAACAACAATCTCTCGACGCCCGCGCCGATCACGGCCGCCACCAAGCTCGTCACCGCGACCAACTCCGATACCCTGGCGGCGACCCCGACCGGCACGATCAGCGTCAACGGCAAGTCGATCACGTTCTCGACCTCGCAGACCACGTCGACGACCGATGCGTCCGGCAACGTGACCCTCGGCACCGGCGTGGGCAGCACGTTGACGGTCGGCGACCTGCTCACCGCGATCGACGGCATCACCGGCGCAACCACCGCCTCTACCGTATCGGCTGGCGCGCTGCAGATCAGCACCGGCGTCAACCAGGACCTCAACATCTCCGGATCGGGTCTGGCCGCGTTCGGCCTCACGGCCACGACCAAGGCACGTACCGTGGCGACGCCGTCGCCGCTGGATGGCCTGACGCTGACGATCGGCGCGACTGGCAACGGCACCGCCACCAACATCACGTTTGGTAGTGGCGCAGGACAGGTGAAGTCGCTCAACGACCTGAACACCCGTCTGGCGGCCAACAACCTGCAGGCCTCGCTCAGCGCAGCCGGAGCGCTCACCATCAGCACCACCAACGATGCCGCGTCCGCGACCATCGGCACCATCGGTGGCACGGCGGCTGCTTCCGGCAAGCTGTTCAACGGCCTTGCGGGCAGCGCCCCGGTGCAGGATCCGAATGGCCTGTCGAATCGCGCCAACCTGGTCAATCAGTACAACAACATCCTGGACCAGATCACCACGACCGCCCAGGATGCGTCGTACAACGGCATCAACCTGCTCAACGGCGATCAGCTCAAGCTGACCTTCAACGAGACGGGTTCCTCGACGCTGAAGATCCAGGGCGTCACCTTCGATGCCTCCGGCCTCAACCTCACCAAGCTGACGGCCGGCACGGACTTCATCGACAACGCTTCGGCCAACGCCACGCTGAAGACGCTCAACAACGCGAGCGGCCTGCTGCGCACCCAGGCTTCGACCCTGGGTTCGAACCTGTCGATCGTGCAGATCCGCCAGGACTTCTCGAAGAACCTGATCAACGTGCTGCAGACCGGCTCGTCCAACCTGACGCTGGCCGACACCAACGAGGAAGCGGCCAACAGCCAGGCGCTGTCGACCCGCCAGTCGATCGCGGTGTCCGCGCTGGCGCTGGCCAACCAGAGCCAGCAGAGCGTTCTGCAGCTGCTCCGCTAAGCGTAGCCGCAACAGACGACTGATATCGAGGCGGCGGAGGAAACTCCGCCGCCTTCGCTTTTGGGTTCGCTTAACCATGCCGACGGTTTCGACCCATGCGCAACCCCCGCTCAACCTTTGGGCGACCGCGTCCTGACGCAGGCGGATGCCATAGCCGCCAGCGTTCCGCCGGGTCCGAAGGTCCCTCAATCTCATTTCGTTTAAATTGCGACGATAGGTGGAACGGGCTCTTTCCCGTCCGGGTGGTAATGGTCTGTTGCTGTGAAGCAGGCCGCGAAGTCGTGATGCGTCATGCTTGAAGGGCTTCATCGTCCGTATTTGCACGGACGACAAAATTAACGTCGCCGTGAAGCCGGCCAAGTTATCGATGCGAGGCGTGCGTTCCGTAGCACCTTGAGGGGACCTATCCATGGACGATCTGTTGCGCGAGTTCCTGACGGAGAGCAGCGAGAGCCTGGATACGGTCGACAACCAGCTGGTGCAATTCGAGCAGGATCCGAACAACGCGAAGATCCTGGACAATATTTTCCGGCTCGTGCACACGATCAAGGGGACCTGCGGCTTCCTCGGACTGCCGCGGCTGGAAGCGCTGGCGCATGCCGGCGAGACGTTGATGGGCAAATTCCGCGACGGCATGCCGGTGAAGGCGGAAGCCGTGACGCTGATCCTGTCCTCGATCGACCGCATCAAGGAGATCCTCGGCGGGCTCGAGGCGACCGAGGCCGAGCCCGAGGGCAACGACCGCGACCTGATCGATCAGCTCGAGGCGATGGTCGAGCACGGGATGGCGGCGATGGCGGCTGCTGAAAAAGATGTGCCTGTGGTCGAAGCGCCGTCCGTGCAGGCCGCGATGAGCGAAGGCACGCTGGTGGTGCAGACGCTGGAGCGCCCCTTACGTCCGGGCGAGGTCTCGCTCGACGAGCTCGAGCGCGCCTTCCGCGAGACCGAGATCGAAGTCGCAGCACCGACGCCGGTCGCCAAGCCCGTCGCCGCCGCGCCTGCTGCCCCCGCCGCCGAGCCGGCTGAGGCCGCCAGGAAGCCGGCCCGCAAGGTCGCCACCGAGGATGTCCAGGAAGGCGACAAGATCGCCAACCAGTCGATCCGGGTCAACGTCGACACCCTCGAACACCTCATGACCATGGTCTCCGAGCTGGTGCTGACCCGCAACCAGCTGCTGGAGATCTCCCGCCGCAACGAGGACACCGAGTTCAAGGTGCCGCTGCAGCGGCTCTCCAATGTCACCGCCGAGCTGCAGGAAGGCGTCATGAAGACGCGGATGCAGCCGATCGGCAATGCCTGGCAGAAGCTGCCGCGCATCGTCCGCGACCTCTCCGGCGAACTCGGCAAGCAGATCGAGCTCGAGATGCACGGCGCCGACACTGAGCTCGACCGCCAGGTGCTCGACCTGATCAAGGACCCGTTGACGCACATGGTGCGCAACTCCGCCGATCACGGCCTGGAGACCACCGCCGAGCGTCTCGCCGCCGGCAAGGGAGAGCAGGGCACCATCCGCCTGTCCGCCTATCACGAGGGCGGCCACATCATCATCTGCATCGCCGACAATGGCCGCGGGCTCAACACCGAGCGGATCAAGGCCAAGGCGCTTCAGAACGGTCTCGTCACCGAGGCCGAGCTCGAGAAGATGACCGAGGCCCAGATCCACAAGTTCATCTTCGCGCCGGGCTTCTCGACCGCGGCGCAAGTCACCTCGGTGTCCGGCCGCGGCGTCGGCATGGACGTGGTGCGCACCAATATCGACCAGATCGGCGGCACCATCGACATCAAGAGCGTGGCCGGCGAGGGCGCTTCCGTCACCATCAAGATCCCGCTGACGCTTGCGATCGTCTCCGCCCTGATCGTGGAAGCCGGCGGCGACCGTTTTGCGATTCCGCAATTGTCCGTGGTCGAGCTGGTGCGGGCCCGCGCCAACTCCGAGCACCGCATCGAGCGGATCAAGGACACCGCCGTGCTGCGCCTGCGCAACAAGCTGCTGCCGCTGATCCATCTGAAGAAGCTGCTCAAGATCGACGACGGTGCGTCGACCGCCGATGCCGAGAACGGCTTCATCGTGGTGACGCAAGTCGGCAGCCAGACCTTCGGCATCGTGGTCGACGGCGTGTTCCACACCGAGGAGATCGTGGTCAAGCCGATGTCGACCAAGCTGCGGCACATCGACATGTTCTCCGGCAATACCATTCTGGGCGATGGCGCCGTGATCATGATCATCGATCCCAACGGGATCGCCAAGGCGCTCGGCGCGTCCGGCTCCTCGGCCCATGACATGGCCGACGACAATGCCAGCGCACATGCCAATAGCGGCGAGCAGCTGACCTCGCTGCTGGTGTTCCGCGCGGGCTCCTCGCAGCCCAAGGCGGTGCCGCTCGGCCTCGTCACCCGGCTGGAGGAGATCGCAACCGACAAGATCGAGCTCTCGAACGGCCGCTACATGGTGCAGTACCGCGAGCAGCTGATGCCGCTGGTGCAGATGGCCGGGGTCGAGGTGCAGACCCAGGGGGCGCAGCCGATCCTGGTGTTCGCCGACGACGGCCGCTCGATGGGGCTCGTGGTCGACGAGATCATCGACATCGTCGAGGAAAAGCTCAACATCGAGGTCGCAGGCTCCCAGGACGGCATTCTGGGCTCGGCCGTGATCAAGGGCCAGGCCACCGAGGTGATCGATGTCGGCCACTTCCTGCCGATGGCGTTCGCCGACTGGTTCTCGCGCAAGGAGATGCGCCCCTCGGCTAGCGCGCAGTCGGTGCTGCTGGTCGATGACAGCGCCTTCTTCCGCAACATGCTGGCGCCGGTCCTGAAGGCCGCCGGCTACAAGGTGCGGACCGCACCGAATGCCCAGGAAGGGCTCGCGGCGCTGCGCTCGGGGCAGGCGTTCGACGTCGTGCTGACCGACATCGAGATGCCCGAGATGAACGGCTTCGAGTTCGCCGAGAACATCCGAAGCGACCACAACCTGGTCGGGCTGCCGATCATCGCGCTGTCGGCGATGGTGTCGCCGGCGGCGATCGAGCGCGGCCGGCAGGCCGGCTTCCACGACTATGTCGCCAAGTTCGACCGTCCCGGGCTGATCGCGGCGCTGAAAGAGCAGACCGCCGAACTGCGCCGGGCGGCCTGAGCGGATGCAAGGAAACCAATCGATGACCAGCAAGACCGAGACCAGTGAGGGCGCGATGGCCGAATACGTCACCGCCGTGATCGGCGGGCAGCTGTTCGGGCTGCCGATCTCGCGGGTGCAGGACGTGTTCATGCCGGAGCGGCTGACGCGGGTGCCGCTGGCCTCCAGCGAGATCGCCGGCGTGCTCAATCTGCGCGGCCGCATCGTCACCGTGGTCGACATGCGCGCCCGGCTCGGGCTGCCGAAGGCCGACGACGGCCAGTTGCCGATGGCGGTCGGCGTCGACCAGCGCGGCGAATCCTATGGCCTTTTGATCGACCAGATCGGCGAGGTGTTGCGGCTGCCCGACGACGGCCGCGAGGACAACCCGGTCAACCTCGATCCCCGCATGGCCAAGCTCGCCGGCGGCGTCCACCGCCTCGACGGCCAGCTCATGGTCGTCCTCGATATCGATCGCGTGCTCGAACTGGTGCCCAAGATAGCTTCCAAGACACTCGCTGCAGCGTAACGCTCCGCCGCGGAGACGGCGGACTCTACAAGGAGGCCAACCTATGAAGACATGTCTTGTCGTCGACGATTCCGGTGTGGTGCGAAAGATCGCGCGCCGCATCCTCGAGGGAATGGAATTCACTGTCATCGAAGCCGAGGACGGTGCGGTCGCGCTCGAAGCCTGCAAGCAGGCGATGCCGGACGCGGTGTTGCTCGACTGGAACATGCCCGTGATGGACGGTTTCGAATTCCTCGTGCAGCTCCGCCGCATGGCCGGCGGTGACGTGCCGAAGGTGGTGTTCTGCACCACCGAGAACGGCATCGACCACATCTCGCGCGCGCTGCATGCCGGCGCCAACGAATACATCATGAAGCCGTTCGACAAGGACATCGTGATCGCGAAATTCCAGGAAGTGGGTCTGCTGGCGCTCGATACGCCGGCCGAAGCCTGACACCCAGTTTCACCCTTTGCCTTTGCGAGGCTCCCGTGACGCCCCCCGACTACGAGTATCTGCGTAAGCTCCTGAAGGACCATTCCGGTCTCGACCTGTCCGCGGACAAGCAATATCTGATCGAGAGTCGCCTGCTGCCGCTGGCGCGCAAATGCGGCCTGTCCGGCATCCCCGACCTGGTCGCCAAGATCAGGGCCGGCTCATCGACGCACACCGTCCAGGTGGTCGAGGCCATGACCACCAACGAGACCTTCTTCTTCCGCGACAAGGTGCCGTTCGACCATTTTCGCGACACCATCATGCCTGAAGTGCTGAAGGCGCGCGCCGCGCGCCGCAGCGTCCGGATCTGGTGCGCCGCCGGCTCGACCGGCCAGGAGCCCTATTCGCTGGCGATGTGCCTCAAGGAAATGGGCGCTGCGCTTGCGGGATGGCGGGTCGAGATCATCGCGACCGATCTGTCTCAGGAGGTGCTGGAGAAGTCGAAGGCCGGCATCTACAGCCAGTTCGAGGTACAGCGCGGGCTGCCGATCCAGATGCTGGTCAAATACTTCAAGCAGTCGGGCGAACTCTGGCAGATCAATCCCGAGTTGCGCGCGATGGTGCAGCATCGTCAGCTCAATCTGCTGCACGATTTCTCGCAGCTCGGCACGTTCGATGTGGTCTTCTGCCGCAACGTGCTGATCTATTTCGATCAGGACACCAAGATCAACATCTTCAACCGGCTTGCGCGGCTGATGGAGGCCGACGGCTTCCTGGTGCTCGGCGCCGCGGAAACCGTGGTCGGCCTGACCGATACGTTCAAGCCGCTTCCCGAGCGTCGCGGCCTGTACCGGCCGAGCGGGGTGCGGGCGTCACTTGCGATGCCGAAGGCTGCCATGGCGGTCGGATATTGAGCGATGACGGAGGACGGCAAATCCATTGAGCGTGTCACGTTCAGCCGCGGCGTCGATGTCTGCATCATGGCCATCGACGGCACCTGGCGGCGCGACTGCCAGCTCAATGCCATCTCCGACAATGACGCGGCGCTGACCGTCGAGGGTTCCATTCAGGGGCTCAACCTGAAGGAGTTCTTCCTCCTGCTGTCATCGACCGGGCTCGCCTATCGCCGCTGCGAGCTGGTCCGCGTCAACGGCACCGAAATGGACATCAGCTTCCTCAAGGGCAAGCCGAGCAAGCGGCGGTCGGGCTCCGACGAAGAGCGAGCCAGAGCCTGACGTGCCGAGGGCCTGACCTCAAGAAGGCTTGACCCGGCCGGGCGGGCGATGCCTGCCGCCAATCCGAACCTGGAACAGATCGTCGCCTCGGGGGTTGGGCCCGTCGTCGGCACAATCTGCATGATGGCACCGAATTTTGGTGGCGGCAGTCTGCCTGTCAGTTCAGCAGACGCGCCGGCGCCTGTGGATCGCGTAGCCGATCGAGCGCCATGCCGAGATTGGCGTCGCAGGCCTTCAGGACCGTGGAGGCCCCCGCGTAGCGCGGGGTGACATCGTCAAGCACGAAGATGTCGGCGGCTGCGTCCTGCTCGGCCAGAAGTGCCTCGCGCGCAATCGCCGCCTCGATCAGCCGCAGGCTGGCCTGGACATGGCCAATCAGCGCGACCAGGTCCGTCACGATCAGATTGTAGGGATCGCTGCCCTCGTCCAGGCTCGCCGAAACACCGCCCGCCGCTGCATTTTCCATGCATGTTTCTCCACTGCCACCCTTTTAGGGAACGCGGTGCTACTTGTGCGTTAAGCGGACGTCCCGTACAAATACGGGTCCATTGATCGAGATGGTCGAGTTACTTCTTGTGCAGTCTGGGCAGCACGCTTCACCACTGATGGACGATGCATATGGCTGAGAATGGCGCTCCTCGCGGAGAAATCTTTGTAGTCGACGACGACCCCGCCGTTCGCGAGACGCTTTCCGTGGTCCTGTCGACGGCTGGCTACAAGGTGATCTGCTTTGCGGACGGCGCTGCGCTGCTTGCGGTGGCGCGCAGCCGGACGCCCGCCTGCATCCTGCTCGACGTGCATATTCCCGGCAAATCCGGCCTCGATATCCTGAAGGAGTTGCACGGCGAGGATTATCCGGCGCCGATCTTCATGATCTCCGGCCAGGGCGACATCACGATGGCGGTCAGCGCCATCAAGAACGGCGCGCTCGACTTCATCGAGAAGCCGTTCCGCGGTAACGAGATCGTCAGCCGCCTCAATGAGGCGATCGACGCCTATACCAGGCGCCAGGCCGAGACCTCGGCATCGCGCATCGCCGCGCTGCACTTTCCCGGCCGCGAGCCGCTGACCCGCCGCGAACGCGAAGTGCTCGAGCAGTTCACCGCGGGCGCCTCCAACAAGGAGGCCGGGCGTCATCTCGGGATCAGCCCGCGCACGATCGAGGATCACCGCGCCAACATCATGAAGAAGCTCGGTGCGCGCAACGCCGCCGACCTCGTCCGCATCGTGATGACGGCGCAGCAAAAGTAAGCCCAAAGCCGGGTTTGGCCCGATTTTCACATCGTTGAATTTGTGCGGCGCACGTCCAGCGAACGGCACATCTGCGCCGTGCGCGGGACGACACGTCCGCAAATCCTGTATATGCGTGGCGCAGGGCATACGCGCCGGGGCGCGCGCGTGCGAGCAATTCGATACACGCAATACCAAAACACATATGGCGCATCCAAGATGACCAAGAAGAACAAGACCCCGGATCAATTGCGCAGCGCGCGCTGGTTTGCGCCCGACGATCTCAGGGCCTTCGGCCATCGCTCGCGTGCGATGCAGATGGGCTACGCGCCGGAGGAATGGCGCGACCGGCCGGTGATCGCGATCATCAACACCTGGTCGGACGCGCAGCCCTGCCACATGCACTTCAAGAGCCGGGTCGACGACGTCAAGCGCGGCGTGCTGATGGCCGGCGGCTTTCCGCTCGAGTTGCCGGCGCTGTCGCTGTCGGAATCGCTCTTGAAGCCAACCACCATGCTCTACCGCAACATGCTGGCGATGGATGCCGAGGAGCTGCTGCGCGGCCATCCGGTCGACGGCGTGGTGCTGATGGGCGGCTGCGACAAGACCACGCCGGGCCTGCTGTTAGGGGCCACCAGCATGAACCTGCCGGCGATCTATCTGCCGGCCGGGCCGATGCTGCGCGGCAACTGGAAGGGCAAGACGCTCGGCTCGGGCTCCGATGCCTGGAAGTACTGGGACGAGCGTCGCGCCGGGAAAATCTCCGACAAGGACTGGGTCGACATGGAGGCCGGCATCGCCCGCAGCTATGGCACCTGCATGACCATGGGCACCGCCTCGACCATGACCGCGATCGCCGAAGCGATCGGCATGACCTTGCCCGGCGCTTCGTCGATCCCCGCGGCCGACGCCAACCACATCCGGATGAGCTCGGAAGCCGGCCGCCGCATCGTCGAGATGGTCTGGGAGGATCTCACTCCACAGAAGATCCAGACGCGAAGCGCGTTCGAGAACGCGATCACGGTCGCGATGGCGATGGGCTGCTCGACCAACGCGATCATCCATCTGATCGCGCAAGCGCGCCGCGCCGGCCAAGACATTTCGCTTGATGATTTCGAGAAGGCGAGCCGCAAGGTGCCCGTGATCGCCAATGTGCGGCCGAGCGGCGACCTCTATCTGATGGAGGATTTCTTCTATGCCGGCGGGCTGCCCGGTCTGATGAGCCGGATCAAGCAGCATCTGCATCTCGATTGCATGACGGTGTCGGGCAAGACGCTCGGCGAGAACATCGCAGGCGCCGAGGTCTACAATGACGACGTCATCCGCACCGTCGACAACCCGATCTACAAGGAGGGGGCGCTGGCGGTGCTGAAGGGCAATCTCGCGCCCGACGGCTGCGTCATCAAGCCGAGCGCCTGCGATCCGCGCTTCCTCAAGCATACCGGACCGGCGCTGGTGTTCGACGACTATCCATCGATGAAGAAGGCGATCGATGATCCCGATCTCGACGTCACGGCCGATCACGTGCTGATCCTGCGCAATGCCGGGCCGCAGGGTGGGCCCGGCATGCCGGAATGGGGCATGCTGCCGATCCCGACCAAGCTCGTGAAGCAGGGCGTGCGCGACATGGTGCGGCTGTCGGATGCGCGGATGAGCGGCACCAGCTACGGCGCCTGCATCCTGCACGTCTCGCCGGAATCTTATATCGGCGGCCCGCTGGCGCTGGTAAGGAACGGCGACCGCATCACGCTCGACGTCGCCGCGCGCACCATCGATCTCGACGTGCCGGAGGCGGAGCTGGCCAGGCGCCGCGCGGAATGGAAGCAGCCCGAACAGCGCTTCGGCCGCGGCTATGGCTGGATGTTCTCGAAACACATCAAGCAGGCCAATGAAGGCTGCGACTTCGATTTCCTCGAAACCGGCTTCGGCAAGCCGGTCGGAGAGCCGTCGATCTATTGACGCTGTCATTCCGGGGCGCCGCGCAGCGGCGAGCCCGGAATCCATTTCCCCGCACAACATGCGGCCCGATGGATCCCGGGTTCGCGCTGCGCGCGCCCCGGAATGACGAAAGAAAGGAGCACACCATGTCCAAACTCAGCGACACCACCCGCAACAAGCTGAAATCCGTCTCCACCGCGACCGTCGCCACCGCGCTGTTCAAGCGCGGCTTCCGCATCCAGATGATCCAGGATATCCACCCCTTGAGCCCGGACCAGCCGGTCATGGTCGGCGAGGCCTTCACATTGCGCTACATGCCGGCGCGCGAGGACCTCAACACCATCGAGGTGTTCCGCGATCGCAGCCATCCGCAGCGCAAGGCGATTGAGGATTGCCCGCCGGGCGCGGTGCTTGTGATGGACAGCCGCAAGGATGCGCGCGCGGCCTCGGCCGGCGCGATCCTGGTGACGCGGCTGATGAAGCGCGGCTGCGCCGGTGTCGTCACCGATGGCGGCTTTCGCGACTCGGCCGAGATCGCGCGGCTCGGCTTCCCGGCGTTTCATCACCGCCCGAGCGCGCCGACCAATCTGACGCTGCATCAGGCGATCGAGATCAACGTGCCGATCGGCTGCGGCGACGCGCCGGTGTTTCCGGGCGACGTAATCCTCGGCGACGGCGACGGCGTGATCGTGATCCCGGCGCATCTCGCCGACGAGATTGCGGATGAGACCTTCGAGATGACCGCGTTCGAGGATTTCGTCACCGAGCAGGTTCAGAGCGGCCGCGGCATCTTCGGCCTCTATCCCGCGACCGACGAGCAGACGCTGAAGGATTTTGCGGCCTGGCGGAAGGCGAAGGGGCGGTAGCGTCTCGCCCGCGCGTAGCCCGGATGGAGCGCAGCGTAATCCGGGATTGTCGCAGCCGGCACGAAGGTCCCGGATTTCGCTACGCTACATCCGGGCTACGGCGCCTACTCATGCTACGCCTCCGCCTTCTCCGCCATCCCGACTGCCCACAGCGCGAAGGCGTAGACGATCGCGACCTCGTCGAGGCGGTTGAAGCGGCCGGAGGCGCCGCCGTGGCCGGCGCCCATGTTGGTGCGCAGCAGCACCGGGCCGCCGCCACGCATGGTGGCGCGCAGCCGCGCGATCCATTTCGCCGGCTCCCAATAGGTGACGCGCGGGTCAGTCAATCCGCCCATCGCGAGGATCGCCGGATAGTCCTGCGCCGCGACATTGTCGTAGGGCGAATAGGACAGGATGGTGCGGAAATCCTTTTCGCTCTCGATCGGGTTACCCCATTCCGGCCATTCCGGCGGCGTCAGCGGCAGCGTGTCGTCGAGCATGGTGTTGAGCACGTCGACGAACGGCACCTCGGCAACGATGCCGGCAAACAGCTCGCCGGCGCGGTTGGCGACTGCGCCCATCAGCATGCCGCCGGCCGAGCCGCCATGGCCGACGATGCGTTTTGCGGCGGTGTACTTCGCATCGATCAGCGCGCGCCCGGCGGCGGCGAAATCGTCGAACGTGTTGGTCTTCTTCTCGCGCTTGCCGTCGAGATGCCAGCCCCAGCCCTTGTCGGCGCCGCCACGGATATGGGCGATGGCGTAGACGAAGCCGCGGTCGACCAGCGATAGCCGGTTCGCGGCAAACGACGCCGGCATCGCCATGCCGTAGGAGCCGTAGCCGTAGAGCAAGAGCGGCGCCTTGCCGTCGCGGACGAAATCCCTGCGATGCAGGATCGAGACCGGCACCTGCGCGCCGTCATGCGAGGTCGCCATGATGCGCGTGGTGACGTAATCCGCGGGGTTGTGGCCGGACGGAATCTCCTGCCGCTTGCGCAGCACCCGGGTTCGCGTCGCCATGTCGTAGTCATAGACCTCCGACGGCGTCGTCATCGACGAATAGGCGAAACGCAGGTTGGTGGTGTCGAATTCGTAGCCGCCCATGGTGTCGAGCGAATAGGCCGCCTCGTCGAACGCGATCGCGTGCTCCTCGCCGCTCTTGAGGTCGCGGATGATGATCGCCGGCAGCGCGTTGGCACGTTCCAGCCGCACCATGTGGCCGGCATAGAGCTCGACGTCGAGCACATAAACACCTTCGCGATAAGGGATCAGGTCACGCCAGTTGGCGCGCTCGGGCGCGGCGAGCGGCGCGGTGACGACCTTGAAGTCGATGGCGTCGTCGGCATTGGTCAGGATGAACAGCTCGTCGCCGCGATCGGCGATCGAATATTGCACGCCTTCCTCGCGCGCCGCGACCAGCCGCGGCGGCGCGTCGGGATTGGAGAGGTCGATCAATCGCTGTTCGGAAGTCTCGTGGTCGCCGCCGGCGATCACGCAGAAGCGGCCGCTCGCGCTCTCGTGCAGATGGGTGAACCAGCCGGAATCCTGCTCTTCATAGATCAGGCTGTCGTCGGCCTGTTTGGTGCCGAGCCTGTGCCGCCACACCTGCATCGGGCGGTGATTGTCGTCGAGCTTGACGTAGAAGAAGCTCTTGGAATCCGCGGCCCAGACCACGCCGCCGTCGGTCTCCTCGACGAGGTCCTCGAGATCGCCGCCGGTTGCCCAGTCGCGCACGCGAATCGAGAAATACTCGGAGCCCTTGGTGTCGGCACTCCAAGCATGCAGGCGGTGATCGTTGGAGTGCCGGCTGCCGCCGAACTTGAAATATTTGTGGTCCTTGGCCAGCGCGTCGCCGTCGAGCACGACATGCGCCTCGCCGCCGTCGCGCGGCGTACGGCAGTACAATTCATGCTGGCCGCCTTCGCGGAACTTGCGGAAATAGGCGAACGGGCCGTCCGGCGAGGGTACGCTGGAATCATCCTCCTTGATCCGCCCGCGCATCTCCTTGACCAGCCGCTTCTGCAAGCCGTCGGTGTGGCCGAGCAGGCTCTCGGTGTAGCCGTTCTCGGCTTCGAGATAGCTGCGGATGTCGGGATCAAGGATCGAGGGATCGCGCAGCACCTCCTGCCACCTGGGATCCTTGATCCAGGCATAGTCGTCGGTCACCGTGATGCCGTGGGTGGTGAAGGAATGCGGTCGGCGCGACGCGACAGGGGGCGGAGTGGTGGTGGCGGATTTGGTCACACGATCCTCACGGTGCGGGGTTCCGCTTTATATCGGGATCAATGTGGCGATTGCCAGATGGGATGGGGTGGTTTGGAGGCTCCGATCTATACCCGTCATTGCGAGGAGCGGAGCGACGAAGCAATCCATCTCTCCCGAGCGGTGAGGTGGATTGCTTCGCTGCGCTCGCAATGACGGTCCGGATAAAGCGCTATCCGTTCCGCAGCTTCGCAGCCGCATTACCGCCGGACATCGGGATCTGGTTCACCGCCAGCACCACGGCGAATGTGATCACCAGCATCGCGATGCCGAGCACCGCGATCGCGGCGAGGTCGCCGCCTTCGTTGAGGTCGTAGATCAGGACCGACAGCACCTTGGTCTGCGAGGTGAACAGCACGATCGCGGCCGACAGTTCCCGCATCACGCCGATGAAGATGAAGCACCAGGTCGCGATCACGCCGGTGCGCAGCAGCGGCGCGGTGATCTGACGCAACGCCTGCAACCGCGTCGCGCCGAGGATGCGGCTGGCTTCCTCGAGTTCGGGATGAATGGTCGCGAACGCCGCCTGCAATTGCTGATAGGCCGACGGCAGATTGATGGTGAGGAACGCCAGCAGCAGGATCCACAGCGTGCCGTACAGCACGAAGGGCGGCCGCGTGTAGCTCAGGAACAGGCCGACGCCGAGCACGATGCCGGGCACCGCGACCGGCGCGGTGGCGAGGAAGCCGAGCATGCGATGGCCGGCGATCACCTTGCGGGTCGTGACATAGGCGATGACCAGCGCCAGAATCGTCCCGATCGTCGCGGTCGCGGTGCCGAGGATCACGGTGTTCTTCAGCGCAAGTTGCGTCGACGACAGCTCGGTGAACACGAAGACGATGTTGTGCAGGGTCGCCGTCGACGGCGTCACCAGCGTGGTGGCGTTGGGCGAGAATGCGGCGTTGAGCAGCGCGAGGTAGGGCAGGAAGACGGGATTGAGCAGCACCAAAAGGCAGAAGCCGAGCGCGGCCCAGCGCCAGCCGCGCAACTCGACCCGGCGCGGCGCGCCATATTTGCCGCCGATCACCGAATAGCCGCGCCGTCCGAGCAGCGCCTTCTGGCCCTGCAGCAGCAGGATGGTCAGCACCAGCAGCGGCACCGCGGCGGCGGCCGCGAGCTCGAGCTTCGGCGGATACTGGAACAGGCTCCAGATCTTGGTGGTCATGGTGTGAAAGCCGGCCGGCAGCGCCAGGATCGCCGGCGAGCCGAACAGCGTCATCGCCTGCAGGAAGGCGATCAGCGCGCCGGCGACCAAGGCGGGCAGCGCCAGCGGGATCGTCACCCGCCGCGCCGTGGTCCAGGCATTGCCGCCGAGGATCGCGGAGGCGTCCTCGAGTTCGCCCGGCATGGTGTCGAGCGCATTGGCCACCAGCACGAACACGAATGGGAACGTGTAGCAGGAGATCACGAAGATGATCCCGGTCATCGAGTAGATGTTGAACAGCGCGTCGGCATCCTCGCCCGCGAACAGCCGGTAGAGCTGGTTGAGCAGCCCGGAATTCGGCGCCGCCAGCAACTCCCAGGCGACCGCGCCGAGGAACGGCGGCGTCACGAACGAGGCCGTCACCAGCGCGCGGATGGTCTGCCGTCCCGGCATGTCGGTGCGCGACACCAGCCAGCTCAGCGGCGCCGCGACGATGCAGCAGATCAGCGCCGACGTCGTCGCGATGATCGCGGTCGTCAGCAGCGGATCGAGGAAATCCGGATTGCTGAACAGCGTGACGAAGTTTGCAAGCGTTGGATGGCGGTTCTTGTCGGTGAAGGCAAACACCGCGAGCCAAGACAGCGGCAGCAGGATCAGGAGGATCAGCACCGCGGCGAACAGCCACAGCACGGGGCGCGTCCAGTCGATGCGGGGGCGGGCGGTGGAGGAGGTGGTTGTCATATGAAGACTCTCTCCCCGTCATTCACGGTGCGCAATTGCGCACCTGAGGGCATCGCGAAGAATCCATCGGGCCGCAGGCGCCGGCGGAGAAATGGAATCCGGGCTCGCGCTGCGCGCGCCGCGGAATGACGAAGGTGAGGGCCGTGTCGCATCGCGTCCCTCCGCTTCTTGCTCGTCATCGACTGAGCGCCCGGCAGCATTCCGCCGGCAGTGTCAGCCAGACCGCCCTGCCTTTCTCGACCACGATCTCCGTCGGCGTGGTCACCCGCAGCGATGTGCCGTCCTGAGTTTCCACCATGTAGTCGCGGTTCATGCCGAGATAGACCTGCCGCGTCACGATGGCCTTGAGTGTATTCTGCGCCATAGCGGGGCCCTGCGTTGAGAGCTGGATCTCGTGCTGGCGGATCGCGACCGCCGCGCTCTGGCCGGCGGTGAGCCTGGCGCCGACCACCGCGAGAACAGCGCCGGCGAACTCGACATGGGTCGCATCACGCGCGGTGCCCTTGAGCACGTTGGCCGCGCCGATGAAGCGCGCGACGAACTCCGATTCCGGTCGCGCGTAAATGTCCTCAGGGCTGCCGAGCTGGTCGATCTTGCCGGCATTCATCACCGCGATCAGGTCGGCCGTCGTCATCGCCTCGGACTGGTCGTGGGTGACATAGACGGTGGTGTAGCGATATTCGTCGTGCAGGCGGCGGATTTCGAACCGCATCTCCTCGCGCAGATTGGCGTCGAGATTGGACAGCGGCTCGTCGAGCAGCAGCGTCTCGGGGCCGACGATCAGCGCACGCGCCAGCGCGACGCGCTGCTGCTGGCCCCCGGAGAGTTCGCCCGGATAGCGCTGCGCCAGCGGCTCCAGCCTGGTGGTCGCCAGGATCGCGGCGAGCTTTTTCGCGATGGTGTCGCGGTCCATTTTGCGCAGGCGCAGCCCATATACGATGTTCTCGGCCACTGTCATGTGCGGCCACAGCGCGTAGCTCTGGAAGATCATCGACATGTTGCGCTGCTCGGGCGGCAGCGTGCGCGCTTTCGACGACACCACGCGGTCGCCGACGCGAATCTCGCCATCGGATGGTTCGAGGAAGCCTGCGATCAGCCGCAGCGTCGTGGTCTTGCCGCAGCCGGACGGCCCGAGCAGGCAGACCAATTGGCCGTGATCGATCGTGAGCGAGACAGCATCAACCGCGACAAACGAACCAAACCGCTTGACCAGGCCACGCAGTTCCACCGATGCCAAGCGATCCCTCCATCTTGTTCTGTCGCAGGGATCCGTGCCCGGCTGTTGCCGGCAGTAAAGCGGAAAATGATGACGACGAAAAGTGTTCGGGCCTGCTCAATAAGTCGCGGCAGCTCGTCGCCCGTCATCGCGCGTCCGCAGTCCCGTCATCCTTAGGAGCGCGAAGCGCGTCTCGAAGGCCCGGATATCTCGGCGTGCTCCGATTCTCTCGCGGCGCGAGCACGGCCGTCGATCCTTCGAGACGGCGCGCCCCGCGGCCTCCTCAGGATGACGGGATGAGCATGCTCATCCCGTAGCCACGTCGCCGGGAAGCCTACGCCTTCACGTTCTCGCCGAGCCACTGGATGGCGGCGTCGGCGCCGGCCTTGCCGTGCGGGATGTTCAGCGCGGTGAGCGCGACCTCGATGACGCCGAGCGTGCCGAGGATCATCGGCGCGTTGACATGGCCCATATGGGCGATACGGAACGCCTGGCCCTGCAAATCGCCGATGCCGGTGCCGAGCACCACGCCGCATTTCTCCTTGGCATAGCGCTGGATCGCGGCGGGATCGGCGCCCTTCACGGTCACGGTCGTCACCGTGTTGGAGCGCTCATTGGGTTCGGCGATGTTGAAGCCGAGCACCTGGCCCTCGCCCCAGACGGCGACAGCGCGGCGCACCGCTTCGCCGAGCAGGCGATGGCGTTCGAACGCATTCTCCAGGCCCTCGGCGTGCAGCATGTTGATCGCCTCGCGCAGCGCGAACAACAGATGCACCGGCGCGGTGCCGGCATATTTGCGGTAGTGCTCGGAGCCTTCGCGCTCGGTCCAGTCCCAATACGGCGTGCGCAGATCGGCCTTCTTGTGGGCGTCCCAGGCGCGGTCATTGGCGGCGACGAAACCGAGGCCGGGCGGCGTCATCAGGCCCTTCTGCGAGCCACTCATCGCGACGTCGACATACCATTTGTCCATCTCGAACGGCATGCAGCCGAGCGAGGCCACGGTGTCGACCATGAACAGCGCGGGATGTCCTGCCGCCTTGATCGCCCTGCCGATCGCCTCGATGTCGTTATGGGCGCCCGACGCAGTGTCGACCTGCACGGCGAGGATCGCCTTGATCTTGTGCTCCTTGTCGCGGCGCAGCCGCTCTTCGACTTCGGCCGGGCGGATCGCACGGCGCCAGTCGCCCTTCAGCACCTCGACATCGGCGCCCATCGCGGCCGCCGCCTGGCCCCAGCCGATCGCAAAGCGCCCGCTCTCCAGCACCAGCACCTTGTCGCCGCGCGACAGCACGTTGGAGAGCGTCGCCTCCCAGGCGCCGTGGCCGTTGGCGATGTAGATGTAGGACTTGCCCATGGTGGCGAACAGCTTCGAGAGATCGCGCAGCAGGCTTTCGGTCAGTTCGAACATCTCGGCGGAGTAGATATCGAGCGCCGGGCGATGCATCGCCTGCAGCACCTGATCAGGCATCGTGGTGGGCCCGGGGATGGCCAGAAATTCCCGGCCCGCGCGAACGGTCATCGTCCTGTTCCTTTTGGGTAAAGAGCGCAAATCATGCGTGTGAGGGGTCAGGTCGCGACGATATTCCATCGCGGCCGCGATTGCGAGCCGAACGAAGCAATCCAGCGTTTCCAAAAGCGCGGGACACAGCCGGCTTATTTGTCGATGGTCTCGACCACGGAACGCCAGATCTGGTCCTTGAACTGGGTCGCGGCGGGGCTCGGGATCTGCTCGACGGTGCCGTGGTTCTTGGCGCAGGCCTCGACCAGCCGCAGCACCCAGATTTCGCCGTCGGTGTAATAGAGGTCGCCGCCGCCATTATGCCCGTCGAAGGTCGGGCCGACGCCGGTGACCTGGTATTTCGCGGTGACCATGCCGGCGGACTCGAGGTCGGTCGCGAGCAGCGCGCGTTCGGCATCGAGGTCGGCCGCGATGTGATGCGTCACCGCGCCGGTGTAATGACTGACGCCGACGCTGCGGTCGAGCGTCGCTGCGCCAAGCCACACCGGGCGCTTCTCCTGGCCTTGGTCGAGCACCCGCCAGAATCGGACATGGTTGCGGCGATCCGCGCTCGATCCGACCGGCCGCTCGAAGGCGAGGTCCTCGCGGCGGTCGAGATAGAACAGGTTGCTCACCGGCGCATCCTTGTAGGGACGATCGAGCAGCACGGAGCCGACGATCTCGATCGAGGATTTCAGCGTGACCGGATCGGCCGGAAACCACCCGGCCTCGTGCATCGCGCAGACCACCTCCTTGGTGTCGCCGATCAGCCCGACATTCATGGGATCGCCGGGAATGCCCTGCGCGGTGCGGGTCACCATCGGCAGATTGGCGAGGCCCTTCTGGTGCTCGTAATGCGTCCACAGTGCCGGCAGCACCAGATAGGCCGCAATCAGATAGACGACCAGCACGAACAGCAGCAGCATCTGCGCCTGCCGGAGGCGGCTGCGCCGGCGCACGGAAGGCGGGTTGATTTCGACGTCGGTCACGACACACGCTTCCGGATCAGTACGTGGGCCGGCCCTAGCGCCGCGTCTCGCGGCAGCCGGCGGCCTCGGCTTCCTCGACCGAGCAGAACCAGCGCGTGCCCTTTGATATCTTCATCTCGATCTTGGCGTACCAGCGGCTGGTCGGCTGGTGGAAGATGCATTCGCCGGAGCGGTTGACGTTGCCCTTGATGGTGCAGTCGGGCGAGGGCGCCACCGGGCCGGAGGCGGACGCGAGCAGGATCGAGTGCGCACTCTCCGGCACCTTCGCGGCACCGAGCACGGCGGTCTTCTTGTTGCGCACGCGCCAGTCCCACGGCGCGATGAACGCGCCCTGCCACATCCCGGCTTTTGCCTCGCGCGCGGCCTTCTCGTCGGCTTCGTAGTCACGCGAGAGGCGGGTATAGGCCAGCGCCCAGCCGCTCGCGACCATCCACTTCTGGATGTCCTCGCCGTCGACCTCGCAGCGCGCGATGGTGCGGCCGCGGCGATCGACCGAGCGCGCGTAGCAGGTCCAGCTCTTGTTGCCGGCATGCTTGATCAGCTCGTCGCGGGCGGCGACGCCGCAGGTCCAGCGCTCACCCTTGGTGTTGAGACAGAGCTGATCGGTCGACGGCGCATCGATGCCGCCGAGCCGGATCTTGACGCTGCCGATCATGAGTTGGTCGCCGTCGCGGATCTTCGGCACGCCGGTGATGTCGGCGGCGACAGCCAGCGTCGGCAGCGACAGCAGCAGGCCAGCAGTGAGCAGCGTCTTGAGCATCGGCGTTCCCGGCCAGGTTATTCGTTCAGCGTTCAGTGCCCAGAGGATCGGCAAGGGAAAAGGATCGTCAAGGCAAAGGATCGTCAAGGCAAGGATCGTCAAGGATTGTGCGGGCAATTGGGCAACCCTGCCAGTGGTGTCGTGTTTCCGCCAGTTTCAACTTCGCGTCATCCGTTCATGAACGCGCCATTCGCAGTCCCGTAGCCCGGATGGAGCGAAGCGTAATCCGGGAAGCCGTGTCCGCGGTAAAGGACCCCGGATTACGCTTCGCTCCATCCGGCCTACGCAACTACGCAACGCCCGTCATCCGCTTCCTCGCCAGCGCGAGGGCCATCAGCACGAACGCCGACGTCACCTCGGGCCCGCCGACCAGGATCCGCGTCGGCGTCTTCATCTTGTTCCATTCATAGGCCTTATAGGGTCCCTTGCGGCCGCCCTCGCCGAGGCCCTGCACGATGCAGTGCAGCGCGGGCGTGAAGGTCGAGACCTCGGCGCCAAGATGCGCCAGCGCCATCAGCGCGAGCGCCGCGTCGAACGGGTTCATCTCATGCGCGATCAGCTCGCCTCGCACATAGCCCAGCACGCGGGCACGGATCAGCGCAAACACGTTGCCGGGATCGATGATGCGCTGCGCCGCCAGCGGCAGCGCGATGAAGGCGGCGTAGCAGCGGCCGAAATAGGCCGAATAGAGCTCCGGCAGATAATAGATGTGCGAGCGCGGATTTTTGAACGCGCCGCTTTCGACCAGATTCCTCTGGAAGGCGATGATGCGATGCACCGTCTCCAGCCGGTGCGGCGTCTCGATGATCTGCCAGCGGACAAGGTTGCGGAACGAGACCTCGAGGATGTCGAGGTTCAGCGTCGGATCGAGGTCGTTGCCGTAGGGCCGTTCGCCCCTAAGGTTGTCGATCCAGGTGACGACGCCGCCTTCGTAATCGATATTGTCGTTGAGCGGCACGGTAACGCGCGGCTCGTTGGCGCCCGCGCGCACCTGGTAGCCGCGATAGAAATCCAGCAGCGGCTGCTCGAGGATCGGATCGTCGGAGCCGGCTTGTGTGGCGGCCGAGAACGAACACGCGGTGGTGTCGCAGTCGGGCACGTAGACGCCGAAGCCGAGGTCCTGCTTGATCTGGGAGAAGAAGCGCGAGAACCGCGGATGCCGCCCCGGCGCCAGCGCGGTGATCACCTTGACGACCGAGCCGTCATGCGACGGAACCTCCTCGGCGCTGGTCTTCAGGCAGAACGCCACCATCTCGGCGATCGCGCGCCGCGCAGCACTTGCTTCGTCCGGCGCGGCAAGCCCGGTCTCGACAAAGCCGAGCAGCGCCTCGGTGAAGAATGCGTCGTAATAGGCCGAGCGGTGGCGGATCTGCACCGGCTCCCACATCGGCTCGGCGATACCGCGCCACGGCGGGTTGATCAGCGTGCGCGCCGGCGAATGCGCGATGAAGATCCGTGCCAGGCTGAACAGCAAGGTCGAATTCTTGTAGCCGCGTGCGTTGAGGCCGGTCAGTGCCATCAGCATCTCGCGCCCGCCGATGTCGGGGTCGCCGATCAGGTTGAAGGCGGCATAGGTCGGGATGAAGCCGTTTTTGCCGAACGAGCGCAGCAGATGCGCGCCGGTCAGGCGGATTACGCGGTCGATCTCGGCGATAGCGGGTGGATGGTGAGGTGCGGTCGCGGCCGGCAGGGCGGGGTGGCGCACGCCGATGCCGTCCATCAGGTCAGCGACGGGCGCGCCGATCGCCGCCCAGTCCGGCGTTTCGGCGTCGCGCGCCGCGGTCAGCGCCGCGCGCAGCCCTGCAAGCCGGTCGGGGTCCTTCAGCGCCGGAAGCCCGGTGCGGCGGAGCAGCGCGCGCAGCGGCGGATTGCCGAGCGCGGTCCGGTAGAATTTTCCGAGATGGGCATCGCCGCCGCGATAGGCCTGCAGCACGGGGTCGCAGACGTCGTAGAGCGACGGACCGTCCTTCCTGGCGGTCAGCGCCCGGCACACCGTCCCGGCGATTTCGTGAAGGCTCATGAATGCCTTTCTCAAGGAACCGGTTAACGCCGCCGCCCCGGCGGTGTTTCCTCCGGTCCTCCCCCAAATCCGCAAGCCTTTGGAAAGCTACATGAATCTCTGCAAAACACAAATGTGACAGAGATCACGTAACGGGATTTTAACGGCGTCAATGGCCTGTGCCGGGCGGCAGCATGCCGCAAACCGGGTTGCCCCGGCCGTCCGTCCGGGTTAAGGGAGTGTTTGTTGCGGCGCCGCAAATTGAGATCAATCGACGGCACACACAGCTCAACCCCATTAAACCTGACCGCTTCTGACGCGATTAACTGGCGCGATTTCGTGCGAGCGCCATCGGGATAAAGATTGGGACTAGGAACGCTATGAACCTTAGGCAGCTTCAGATTTCCCGTCGCACCATCGCCGTTTGCGTGGCGGTGGCCGGCACGGTGTCGCTGGCGATCGGTGCCCATGCTGCGCTCAACAAGCGGACGCCCGATGTCACCAAGGGTGGCGACAAGGCTGTTTCCACCGAGTTGACCGGCAGCATTCCGGCCGGCACCTCCCGTCTCGCGCTGATCATCGGCAACGGCCACTACCCGGACGCTGCGGCGCCTTTGGCCCAGCCGATCAACGATGCCCGCACGCTGTCGACGGCGCTGCGCCGTGAGGGTTTTGACGTCGACGTAGTCGAGGACGCCACCAAGGACGACATGTTCCGCGCGGTCGAGCGCATGAAGGCCAAGATCCGCCCCGACACGGTCGTGATGCTGTTCTTCGGCGGCTACGGCGTGCAGGTGGGGCGTGAAAGCTACATGATCCCGGTCGACGCCACGATCTGGAAGGAAGCCGATGTCAAGCGCACCGGCGTCAGCGTCGAGTCCGTGCTCGACGCGATGAAGGAGCGCGGCGCCAAGGCCAAGCTCGTCGTGCTCGATGCCTCGCGCCGCAATCCCTATGAGCGCCGCTTCCGCGCCTTCTCGCACGGCCTCGCCCCGATCTCACCGCCGGAGAACACCATCGTGCTGACCTCGGCGACGCCGGGCAAGGTCGCCGACGATAGCAAGGGTGCCAACAGCGTGCTGGTCTCCGAGCTGATCAACAACCTCACCGCCCAGGCCGGCGCCGAGACCGCCTTCAACAAGACCCGCGTCGCGATCTCCCGCGCCTCTGAAGGCGAGCAGGTGCCGAGCGTGTCGTCCTCGCTGCTGGAAGACATCAAGCTCGGCGGCTGAGCCGGGCTCGGTCCTGCGCGGGCCTGGCCTGCGCATTCATTCCCAAAAATCACAAGCATGCTGTGTGGAGAGAACCCCTCTCCCCCAATCCTCCCCCGCAAGGGGGGAGGGAGCCGGACAGGCGTGCTCACCTCACACGCGCAACAGCGTATTGCTTTCATTGCAGCTCTACGTGAGCCTGCCACCGGCAGAAGGGTTCCCTCCCCCCTTGCGGGGGAGGGTTAGGGAGAGGGGTGACGCTTGCTCCGCTGCAAGACGCATCGCGAAGCCGTCACTGCTTTCCACCCGCTCGATCGCGATACCTATTTCGCGTCGGCGCTGGCGCCGATCGGCCGCACCGGATCGCCCTCGCGCAGCAGCGCACCGGCGCGGGCGACGACAATGTCGCCTTCCTGGATGCCGTCGCGGATCTCGACCTGTCCGGCCGACATCAATCCGGTCTCGACCCGCCGCGTCTCGACGCGGCCGCCGCGCACCACCTGCACCACGGTGCCGGCGGTGGAATAGAGGATCGCGGTCAGCGGCACCGCGACGCCGCAGCTCTGCCCCGTCTTGATCTGCGCGCGGCCGCTCGAATTCACCAGCAGCCGCTTGTTGCCGCCGATCGCGACGAACACCTGGCCGAGCTGGCTGTTCGGCTCGATGGTCGGCGCGATCCGCCGCACCTTGCCGTCGACATCGCCGGCGCCGAGGATACGCAGCTTCGCGGTCTGCTCGGTCTTCAGCTTGGCGATGTCGCGGGTCGGCACCATGCCGACCAGATCGTATTCGCTTCTAGTGATGATCGAGAACAGCGCGTCCTTGCCGGAGGCCGGGCTGCCGACGATCGCCGATGACGTTGAGATCGTGCCCGCCACCGGCGCCGTGAGGTTGCTCGTGTTGGTGCCGTCGGTCAGCTTCGCCAGCACCTGGCCTGCGGTGACGGTGTCACCGGGATCGGCATTCACTTCCGCCACCTTCAATCCAAAACGATCCGGCCGGATCTGCTGCTCGTCGCGCGGCAGCACGATGCCTGTGACCTCGACGATATTGCCGAAGCAGAATTTCGAGGCCTTCAGCACCGTGACGGCCGCGCCCTTAGGTATTGCATCCGCGTCGCCCGCGGCGGCTGCGGGCGCGGCCGCGAGCAGTAGCAGCGCGGAGACGGCAATACGGCACGAAAATCGCGGTGTCATTGGCGGATCATTCCCAAAATATGCGATCACTGATTAGCAGATGGCCGGGAGTGCGACCAGCGAAGACGGCGCCGTGCAATCGCTTGCTCCCCCCGGCTCACGCCTTCGCGAAGGGTAGATCAGGAAGCGCGTTCCCTCGCAGAGGGACTAGCCGATCGGCCCGTCGATCGCTGTTAGGCGGCTCACAGATGGCGCGTGCTCCTCGTTCCCCTGTTTCACCGTCGACGGCTCTCCGCGTTGAATGATATGATCAGTTGGAGTGGCGTCGGCTATCTGGCGCAGCTCGTGTGACAAGGCGAACATGCATCGACTGTGCCTGATTTTTCCATTCATGTTCCTCCTTGCCAGCGAGGCAAGCGCGTCCTGTGTCTGTCGCTGCATGGATGGAGAGATGCAGCCAATATGCGACAGTACGATTGATCTGCCACCAATCTGTCCGATGGCGGCATGCCCGATCGCGCCGCCGTCCGTCGCGCCGACCGAACCCATGCAAATGGCGCCGCTTGGCACAAGCCAATGCTTGCCGCGTCAGGTCTTCAATCCGGCCGCGCAGCGATATGAGTGGCAGAAGGTCTGTGAGTGATGCAGTGGGGCGCATTCCAGCCCAAACACCACGTGAGGCGTAGAGACCACCAACACGACAGAACAGCATCGATCCTGCGTGGTTCGTGGATGCAGCGTCAGCGCACGATGCGCTTCACCCGCGGCTTCTTCTTGGCGGCGGCAGCCGGCGCTGTGTCGTCCTCGGTCGCGGCTTCGGCTTCGCGCGCTTCGCGCAGCGCACGCAGGCGTTCCATGTTCTTGCGCACTGCGAGCGCGTCGCGCTCGACGTCGGCCATGGCGCGGGCGCCTTCCTCGGCGGCCAGCCGCTGGCGGTCGGCCCTGGCAAGGCTTGCGGGCGATGGGTCGGGCTTTCTGGCGCTCATCGGCATCCTCTCAAAGGTGCGATCCCTGCGTGGAGGGTCGCATTCGTCGCACGCGCTGGCGCGGCGTTCGGCAGGATCACGCGCAAAAAGATACGCGAAAACCCGCCCAATCCGTTCGGGACCGAGCGGGTCGCGACGTCATTCCAGTACATCCGTGGAATGACGAACCGGCATGATCGCGGCAAACGCGGAACGCGCTTGCGCGGAGATCATGCCGAAGGCGAGGCGTTTTCGAGCGGAGCGGTTACCGGTTCGCGTGAAGAAAACGCCAAAACGAGATCTCAGACGATCTGAAGGTTCTCGGCGCTGGTCTTGCCGCGCATCTTGTCGGTCTTCAGCTCGAACGAAACCTTCTGGCCTTCAGCCAGGCCGGACAAGCCGGCGCGCTCGACGGCGCTGATGTGAACGAACACATCCTTGCTGCCATCGCTCGGCTCGATGAAACCAAAGCCCTTCTGGCCGTTGAACCACTTCACAGTACCTGTTGCCATCTTCTCTTCTCCAAAATGCGCGTCTGCGCATGTATTGCGCAAAATCGCGCCGTCCATTCAACTGACGATGTCTTTGGAGGAGGGCCGTTCTGACCATTCAACAAGGCGCAACGGCTAATCGAATGGACGCAATATACACACTTTCCGCGCGAATGCAAGGTTCGGGCGGTAGCGGGTTCCCGCTGGCGGCCGGCGATTGGAGAGAGCGCGGATCACTCCGCCGCCGCCTCCGCGCTCGGCTCACCCTTCCAGCGCAAAATCTCCGCGGCAAGGATCGGGTGGTTGAAGCCCTTCACCACGAGGTCGTCGATGGCGCGGCCTTCGACGAAGGGCTCGACGATGCCGTAGACGCGGCGGCTCACCACGATCTGGTTCGGCCTGGCTTCGCCGCACAGGCGGGAGGCAAGGTTGGTGACGCTGCCGATCGCGGCATATTCCAGCCGCTGCTCGAAGCCGACCTGGCCGAGCGTGGCATAGCCGACCGCGATGCCGATGCCGAAGCCGAGACTATGGCCGCGATTGCGCCACTTCTCGGTCAGCGGGCCGATGGTGTCGCGCATCTCGACCGCCATCTTGACGGCGCGCGCGGTGTGGTCGGCGAACTGGATCGGCGCGTTGAACAGGATCATCACGCCGTCGCCGGCATATTTGTCGAGCGTGCCTTCATACTTGAAGATCAGCTGGCCGAGTGCGGCATGATATTCGCGCAGCACGTTCATCGCTTCCTCGGGCTCGGTCGCCTCGGTGAAGGCGGTGAAGCCGCGCAAATCGCAGAACACCACGGTGACCTCGCGGCGGTGGCTGTCGAGCAGGCCCTCGGGATTGTCTGACGAGGCGATCAGCTGCGCCACCTGCGGCGCCAGGAAACGCTCGAGCTTGCGGATGCGCTCGATCTCCGTGAGCTGGGTCTCGACCCGCGCCTCCAGCGACTTGTTCCAGTCCTTCAGCGCTTCGGTCTGCTCGCGCAGCTTGTCGGCCTGCTCGCGCACGGTGGCATTGGCCTGTTCCAGCGCGTGGCTCTTCTGGTCGACTTCGGTGAACAGCCGCGCGTTGCGCATCGCCAGCACCGCCTGGTGCGCGAAGGTCTTCATCAGGCCGATCAGGCTCGCTGGAAAATCGCCGGCCGCCTTGCGCAGCACCACCAGCGAGCCGAGCACGCCCTGCTGGTCGACCAGCGGTACCACCAGCACGGAGTGGAAGCCGGCGCCGACCACGACATCGCGCAGCGGATGATCGGGCGGATCGTCAGGGGTTGCGGCAAGATCGGGAAACGCAAGCGGCTCGCCCTTGGCCGCGGCCTCGGCAAGCGGGCTGTCCGTCGCGTCGATCGCGCGATGCCGGCCTTCGGCCGCGGCGTCGATGCCGATCGATTGAGTCAGGTTGAAGCTGGGCTGCGCGGCGTCATAGCCATAGATCAGCACGGCGTCGGCATGGGTGATCTCGAGCGCGCGGGCGGCGACCGTCGGCAGCACGGCGTTGAGGTCGAGCGAGGAGGCCACCGCGCGGCCGACCTCCTCCAGCACCTTCAGCTCGTTGATCGATTGCGCGAGGTCGCGGGTGCGCTCCTTCACCTTGCCTTCCAGGTCGGAGTAAGTCTCGGCGAGCCGCGAGGCCATGCTGTTGAACTGCCCGGCGAGCTCCTCCAGCTCATCCGCGGTCTTCACCTCGATGCGATGGCCGAAATCGCCGGCCCCGAGCCGCCGGGCGCCGGTGCGCAGCGCGGTGATCGGCACCAGCATGCGGCGCGCCAGAATCGTGCCGGCGATGATCGCAACCACGAGACCGAGCGCGATCAGCAGCGCGATGCGCACCAGCTGGTCGCGGATCGGCGACAGCGCCTGCGCGGTCGGCTGCTCGTAGAACACGTGCCAGCCGAGGTCCGGTGCTGCTGTCGCCGTCGTCAGCACCGCGTTGCCGTCGACATCCTTGCCGGAGGCGATCGGCCGGCCGCTGCGCGACAGCACCGCGGAGACCTGCGGCAGCGCAGAGAGGTCCTTGCCGATCTCGGGCCCCTTCGACGAGCTCGCCAGCACGTGGCCCCTGGCGTCGACGAGATAGGCATAGGCGGTGCGGCCGACCTGGGAGTCGCCGAAATAATCGCCGAGGAAACCGAGGTCGATCTCGGCGACGGTGACGCCGGCGTTGAAGCCGGAATGCTGCTCGCCGATCGACATGAAGGGCCGCCCCTCGCGGAAATACGCCGGCGCGTAGGCGGTGCCGCGCTCGACCGCCTCGGTGAAGCGCAGGTCGCGGGAGAGGTCGGCATTGGAGTTCAAGGTGACGGTCTGGCGCGACAGCCGCAGCAGCTCGCGGCCCTGGCCGCTGATCAAGGTAAGCTGGTTCACCGCCGGCACCTGGCCGAGCAACTGGGCATAGTCGGCGCGCCGCAGCTCGATGGTGTTGGAGGAGGCGCGGGTCACCCAGGAGATCTGCCGCTCGAGATCGGCGATCGACTGCTCGATGCGCTTGGCGGTGGCGTCCGCTTTCTCGCTCATCGCCTCGGTGAGCGTGGTCCTGATGCCGCGATAGCTGATCCAGGTCTCGAGCGCGCCGTTGACCGCCAGCACGAACACGACAAGGCCGACCAGCGCGAGGACGTATTTGGCGAACAGGCCGCCGCGCAGGAACCAGCTCTTGCCCTTGTCCGGTGCCTCGTTCATCCAGCCTCGTCCGTTCCCCTCCGATCCGTCGGGTGCGCCACTGTATTGCTGCTGTTTAGCACGGATCGGCGGGGCAAAGCGGGGCCTCCCGTCGCATGGTTAGCCCTGCATACCGGCGGGGGAGATCCGGGAATATTCAGCGGTTGAACAGCTGCCGCAGCACGTCGTTCATCGCGGGATTGTCGTGCTGCTCGGCGGTGTCGGCCGGCGGAGGGGTGGGCGGTGGGGTCTGGTCAGCGGCCGGCGGCGCGTCGGGTGCGGGTTTGGCGAGGCTGCGGCTCGGGCGGGAAGCGTTGCCCTGGTTGAGGGTGGAGAGGCCCTGCTGCAGCAGGTTCCCGATGGTGTCGCCGAGCTGCCCGCCGAGCGGGTTGTTCTGGCCGCCAGTCGCGCCGGCAGGAGGCTGGCCCGTGCCGGGCTGTGCGCCGCCGGTCCCGCCGCCCTGCACGCCGTTGAGGAGGTTGGTCAGTCCATTCAGGCCCTGGCTCAGGCCCTGACCATTCGCGCCGAACAGGCCCTTGCCCATCTCCTTGAGCTTGGCATAGGCGGCCTCTGGATTATCGAGGATGCCCTGCATCTCCGGATAGATCCGCGGGGACACCCACGGCCCCTCGATCATCACGGGGATGCCGAGGCCGATCGGATTGCCGGCGCGGCCCTGGCCTTCGGTCGTCATCACGAGCTGCGGCTCGACCCGGAACCCGATCTGGCGGGTGTTGAGATCGATGGTGCCGACCCCGGTCATCTTCACCAGCGGCCCGATCAGGTTGAGATCGGTGGTGACGGCCTGGCCCTTGTCGAGCTTGAACGAGGCCGAGAGCTGGCTGAGATCGGTCGACAGCTCCTGCCCCTGCTGCCAGCCCGACAAGGTGCTGGTGGTGAGGTTGCGGATCATCTGCGCGACGTTGAGGCCGAGGATCTTGCCGTCCTGGAACACGACGAACGCGGTGCCGCCGAGATTGCCGACGATGGCGCGTTCGTTCACGCCTTGCGAGGTCAGCGCGATCTTCGCCTGCATCTTGCCGTCGAGCTTGTCGAACTCGGCGAGGCTCCTCAGCACCGGCAGCGCGCGCACGCCAGCGAGATCGAGCCGCAGCGCGTAGGTCGGCGTGGCGGCCCGCGCATCGATCGTGACATCGCCATTGGCGGTGCCGTCATAGGCGCCGAGATCGGCAAGCTTTCCCTTCAGCACGCCGCTGTCGACAGATGCATCGATCGCCGCCTGCGCGAAGCGGCCATCGCCGACCACGAGCTCCGCGGTCGAGATGCGCGCCTGCGCGTCGACGTAGTTGAGCCCGGAAAGGTCGATCGACGCGTTGCTCCAAATGTTGGTGCCGAGCGGCTGCGCCGCATCGGAGTGGCTCGGGGTCAGCGCCATCGTGATGCGCTGGAAGTCGAGATCGAGCTTCACCAGCGGCTTATTGCTGGCGAAGTCGACCGAGGCCCAGCCGGTGAAGCCGCCATCGCCGAGCGTGCCCGACACGCCGTTGAACATCACCACGGTGCCGTTCAGGCGCACTTCCGCATTCGCCTTGATCGCCGCGGGCAGCAGGCCGGGCGCGTCGATGTCGAACTCTGCCGGCACGTTCTGACGCTCCAGCGACACTTGCGGCGCGGTCGCGTGGATCGCGAACTTCAGCGGCATGTCGCTCGCTCGCGCGCTTCCGGTGACGACGATCTTGCGGTCGTTGCCGATGGTCGCATCGGCATTGAGCGTCTCGATCCGGTTCTCGACCCGGTCGTGCACGTTGGAGAACACGATGGTGCCGCCGCTGACGCTGACATGCCGGATCGTGATGCCGCCGCTCTCGGAGGCGGGCGACTTCGCCGGCGGATTATGGTCGCGGGTGCGCTCGCGCTGCAGCGGCAGGTTGATCACGGGCTTGACGATCGCAAGGTCGGTGATGTCGGGCTGGCCCGACCACAGGCTCGACAGCGTCATCTCGGCTTCGAGACTGCTGGCCGCGAACCGGGTGTTGGCCTCGCGCTCCCGCGGGTCCTGCAACGCGACGTCGCTCAACGTCAGAGTGACGGTCGGCCAGAGACTAACTTTGGCGCCGCCATTGATGGCGAGCGCGTAACCGGTCTCCCTCTCGACCCGCTCGGTGATTGCCGATGTGAGGAAGGAGGACGGGATCCCGATCACGGCCACCAGCGCGATGATCACGATCACGGCAGCGATGGCGGCCCCGGCAAATCTCAGTGCTCTCATGTCGTCGTTCCAGGCCGGGCACACAAGGTTCCGCCGCGGAAGGGCACGGCTGGTCGTGCGAGATTATCCCGCAAACGGGACCTCGCTCCAACGCGGCGAAAAATAATCCGTTACCAGCATGAACTTATGTGACCTCTCACACACTCTTATGAGGGTGATTTTTGCTAACCGGGCGTCGGGGGACCGCTCGGATGGATTTGGAAGGCAATACAATGAGCAAACAGGCCGAATTTGCGGTCATTCTGAAAATGAACCCGATGTTCGCCGATCTCGGAGCGGACGAACTGGCGCGGCTCTCGGGCCTCTGCCACACCCAGCAGCTCGCCGCCGGCGAAGTGCTGTTCCAGAAAGGCGATCCCGGCGATGCCCTGTTCGGGGTCCGCCGCGGCCAGATACGCATCGAAACCGGAGCCTCCGACGGCAGCCGCCTCACATTGAACTTCATGGGATCCGGCGATCTGTTCGGCGAAGTCGCCGTGCTCGACGGTCAGGATCGCACCGCGGATGCGACCGCGGGCGAGCCGACCGAACTGTTCGTGCTGCGGCGGGAGGATTTCCTCGGCTTCCTCGAGCGCGAGCCGAAGGTCGCGGTCCGCCTGATCGAATTGCTGTGCCAGCGCATCCGCTGGCAGAGCGAGCGGATGGAAGAATCCGTGCTGCAGCCGTTGCCGGTCCGCCTCGCGCGCCGGCTGTGCGCGCTGGCCGAGGATTTCGGTTCCGAGGTGCACATCTCGCAGGAACAGCTCGGCATCTTCGTCGGCGCCGCGCGCGAGAGCGTCAACCGGCAACTGCAGACCTGGCGCAAGGATGGCATCGTCGACCTGCAGCGCGGCCGGATCATGCTGCACAACATGACCAAGCTGACGGCGGTCGCACGCAACGATTAGAGACCGTTTCGAACGAAGCGAACAATTGGTTCGCGCCAGGAGCGCGACAGACGACGAGCCAAGCGGATTGCATGCAACGCACGCGCGAGGATTTGATCCTCTCGCGCTTTGCCTGCGAATGTTGACGCACTCCTGCCTAAAAGTCGTGCTTGCATGACGACGCCGGTATCGCTTTCATCGGCCCGCCGGTCCTTGGGGTGACACCCAGCCTTGCTGGCCTCACGCCATCCACCTGCAAACCCCTGCGGTCTTTCCCGTTGACCGCAGGGGTTTTGCGTTCCGACATTTGCATTCCGACAGATGCGCGGCGCGAATTCGCCTACCGCAACACCACTTCGGGATCGGCCCAGCGCAGATACTGGCGTGGCGCGGCGCCGAGCTCGCGCTTGAACATCGCGGCGAACGCGCTCGGGCTCTCATAGCCGACGTCGAGCGCGACACAGGTGACGGCTTCGCCGGCGCCGAGCCGCGCCAGCGCTTGCAGCAAGCGGACCCGCTGGCGCCATTCCGCAAAGCTCTGTCCGGTCTCGCGCCGGAACAGCCGCGTCAACGTCCGCCGGCTGAGCTGGCAGCGATCGGCCCATTCGTCGAGCGTGAGATCGGAGCTCGGGTCGACCAGCACCGCCTCGCAGATCGCGGCGAGCCGCGGATCGGGCGGCACCTGCACATGCAGCGACACTTCGGGCATCCGGCCGATCTCATCGAGCAGGAAATCGACCAGCCGGCCGTCGCGCCCTTCGGGATCGTAACGCGTCGGCATGTGGACCGCTTCTTCCATCAGCGCTTCGACCAGTGCGGAGACCCTGATCAGCCGGCAGGTTGCCGGCGCATTCCGCACCCGATCCGGCGTGACATAAATGGTCTGGATCTCGACCTCGCCCCATGCGCGCGACTGATGCGCGACGCCGGCCGGAATCCACAGGCCATGGCCGGGCGGCACGACGAAATGGCCGCGCTCGGTCATCATCGAGGTCACGCCTGCGGTCTGCAGGATGAACTGATCGCGGCGATGTGCGTGTCGCGCGCTCGTGCTTTCGTTCGGATAGGAGGCCGCCATCGCCGCGAGCGGCCGTTCGACCTGTTGCAATTGTCCGGCATAATGCGCGGCGGCTACGGGGCCGGATTGCTTGCGGCACACGCGCAAACCGGCGGTGTCATTTCGTCGCGCTGCGACTTTCAAGTGTCGTGAGCTCCTGGTCGATCGTCGTTTTCGCAGGGCGCTCATGCATCTTCCGGGCCAGTTGGCCCGATCGCGATGGTTGTTGTCCCCATTCAGGTAGCGCGGGATACGGCGTTTGGCAACAATGCCTCACCCCGCGACATTCGCCGAAATCGAATGCCTGACGCGCGGCGACGGAGAGGTCCGATGAACAGACGCGAATTCACCAAGGCGATGCTGGCCTGCGGTGCAGCCATCCCGTTCGGCATCACGCGGGCGGCGGGGCAGACCCGCGGTGGAACGCTCAACACCATCATCCAGCCCGAGCCGCCGGTTCTGGTGACCGCGCTGAACCAGCAGCAGCCGACCCTGACGCTCGGCGGCAAGATCTACGAAGGCCTGCTGAAATACGGCGCCGACCTCAAGCCGATGCCCGGAATGGCGCAGTCCTGGGAGGTCTCGCCGGATGGCCTGACCTACACGTTCAAGCTGTTTCCCGGCATCACCTTCCACGACGGCAAGCCGATGACCTCGGAGGACGTGGTCTTCAGCTGCATGAAGCTGCTAGTGGAAACGCATCCGCGCGCGCGGCAGAACTTCGCCCGCGTGGCGTCGGCCGAAGCGCCCGATCCGCTCACCGTCGTGTTCAAGCTGAAGCAGCCGTTCGCGCCGTTCATCGGCTGCTTCGACTGCACCTCCGCGCCGATCGTGCCCAAGCACATCTACGAGGGCACCGACTATCGCAAGAACCCGGACAACGACAAGGCGATCGGCACCGGCCCGTTCAAGCTGAAGGAATGGGTACGCGGCTCGCATGTGCACCTGGTCCGCCACGACGGCTACTATCTGAAGGACGAGCCCTATCTCGACGAGATCGTCTATCGCGTGATTCCGGACGCGGCGTCGCGCGCGCTCGCGCTCGAGAACGGCACTGTGCAGCTGGTGCAATGGTCCGACGTCGAATTCTATGACGTGCAGCGCTTCAAGGCGCAGAAGAACCTCGAATTCACCACCAAGGGCTACGAGTATTTCGCGCCGCATCAATGGCTCGAGATGAACAACCGCATCGCGCCGATGAACGACAAGCGGTTCCGGCAGGCGGTGATGCACCTGATCGATCGCGAGGCGTTCAGCAAGCGCGTCTATTTCGGCAATGCCAAGGTCGCGACCGGTCCGATCTCGTCGAAGACGCGGTTTTATGATCCGAACGTGAAGCGCTACGAGTTCTCGGTCGACAAGGCCAAGGCGCTGCTCGACGACATGGGATTGAAAGCGGGCGCCAACGGCAAGCGGGCCGAGATCAAGTACATCGTGCCGCCCTATGGCGAATCCTATCAACGCGCCGGCGAGTTCTTCCGCCAGAGCTTTGCGCGCGTCGGCATCGACCTCGTGCTGGTCGGCACCGACATGGCCGGCTGGGCCGAGAAGGTCGGCAACTGGGACTATGAGATGACCCAGAATCTGCTCTACCAGCTCGGCGATCCCGCGCTCGGCGTCGCCCGCACCTATATCTCGTCGAACATCAAGAAGGGCATCCTGTTCTCGAACACGCAGGGCTACTCGAATCCGGAGGTCGACAGACTGTTCGACGAGGCCGCGATCACGCTCGACGAAGCCAGGCGGCAGGAGCTCTACAGCAAGGTGCAGCAGATCCTGGTCGAGGATGTGCCGGTGGCCTGGACGCTGGAGATCGAATATCCCATCATCTACGACAAGGCGTTCAAGAACATCGTGACCACGGGCATCGGCTCGCACGAAACCTTCGGGTCGGTCTACAAATCGTGACCCGGCTCGGGAGTGCAGCGGCGATCGGGCTCCAGGCGATCAGCCGCATCGCCCAGCTTGTTGCCGTGATCCTCGTCATCGCGACGTTCAACTTCGTGCTGGTGCGGGCCGCCCCCGGCGATCCGGCCCAGGTGATGGCCGGGCAATCCGGCGCGTCCGATCCAAAACTGCTCGACGATCTGCGCAAGGAGTATGGGCTCGACAAGCCGTATTTCGTCCAGCTCGTGAGCCATCTCGGCCGCGTCGTCAGGCTCGATCTCGGCTATTCCTATCGCCAGCGCCGTCCGGTCGTCGATCTGATCCTCGAACGGCTGCCGGCGACGCTCTTGCTGACAGTCACGGCGTTCTGCCTCGCGCTCCTGATCGGCACCGCGCTCGGTGCGCTGGCGGGACTCGCGGCCGGCAGCGTGCTCGATACGGTGTTCACCCTGCTCTCGCTCGTGCTCTATGCGACGCCGGTGTTCTGGCTCGGCCTGATGCTGGTGCTGGTGTTCTCTGTGGCGCTCGGCTGGCTGCCGCCGTTCGGCTATGAGACCATCAACGTCCAGCTCTCGCCGGTCGCGCACGCGCTCGACATCATGAAGCACATGATCATGCCGGTGACCTCGCTGGCGGCGATCTACCTCGCGATCTATGCGCGCCTGATGCGATCCTCCATCATCGAGGTGGCGCAACAGGATTTCATCAAGACGGCGCGCGCCAAGGGCCTGTCCGGCACGCGGATCGTCGTCGGCCACATGCTGCGCAACGCGCTGGTGCCGGTCGTCACCGTCGCCGGCATGCAGGCCGGCGCGCTGGTCGGCGGCGCCGTGGTGATCGAGACGGTGTTCGCCTGGCCCGGCCTCGGCCGGCTAACGTTCGAGGCACTGCTGCAACGCGACTATCCGGTGTTGCTCGGCATCTTCCTGATCCTCTCGATCGTCGTGATCGCGCTCAATCTGCTGACCGACCTGGTCTACCGGCTGATCGATCCGCGCATGACCACGGGAGCGGCGTGATGGAGACGGCGCGCGCCTTTCTGCGTCATCCCAGCGGCATGATCGGGCTCCTCCTGCTGCTCGTCGTCGTTGTCGTCGCGATAACAGCGCCAATCGTGTTTCCGGTCTCGCCCTGGGAGATGGTCGGCGCGCCGTTCACGCCGCCCGGCGAGGACGGGCTATGGCTCGGCGGCGATACGCTCGGCCGTGATGTCGCGGCCGGCGTCGCCTGTGGCGCGCGCGTCTCGCTGCTGATCGGCATCGCATCGGCGCTTGCGGCGATGGCGATCGGCGTCGTGATCGGTGCGATCTCGGGCTATTTCGGCGGCAAGGTCGATCTGGTGCTGATGCGGATGACGGAGTTATTCCAGACCATTCCGGCCTTCGTGCTGGCGATCCTGCTGGTCGCGACCTTCAATCCATCGCTACTCACGATCATCCTCACCATCGGGGCGGTGAGCTGGCCGCCGCTGGCGCGGCTGACGCGCGCCGAATTTCTCCGTCTCCGGCACCGGGAATTCGTCGAGGCGGCGCTGTGCCAGGGCGAGCGCACCTGGCGCATCGTGCTCGGCCATATCCTGCCGAATGCGATCTCGCCGATCCTGGTAGTAACGTCGCTGACGGTCGCGACCGCGATCCTGCTCGAAAGCGCGCTGTCCTTCATGGGGCTCGGCGATCCCAATCTGATGTCGTGGGGCTTCATGATCGGCGCGGGCCGCACCGTGATCCGTAATGCGTGGTGGATGAGCGTGTTTCCGGGACTCGCCATCCTCGTCACCGTGCTGGCGATCAATCTGTTCGGCGAGGGCCTGTCCGATGTCCTCAACCCGCGTGTCTCGAGGCGCCGGTCATGAGTGACGCCATGCAGTCCAGCGCGCCGGTCCTCGCGGTCGATGATCTCTCGATCGCTCTCCCCAAGGGCGGCGACCGGCCCTTTGCGGTCGAGAATGTGTCGTTTGAGATCGAGCCCAACGAGGTGGTCTGTCTGGTCGGCGAATCCGGCTCCGGCAAGTCGATGATCGCCCATGCGGTGCTGCAATTATTGCCGCGGGGCGTCGATATCGTGTCCGGCACCGTGACGGTCGCGGGACAGAATCCGTCGAAGCTCGACGGCCGTGGTCTTCGGAACCTGCGCGGCGGCAATGCCGCGATGATCTTTCAGGAGCCGTTGTCTTCGCTCAATCCGCTCAAGCGGGTCGGCAAGCAGATCGAGGAGATGATCCTGGCGCACCAGCGGCCTGCGCCATCGATGGCGGAGGTTCGCGCGCGGGTGCAGATCTTGCTGACGCAGGTCGGCCTGCCGAATCCGCTTCTGCTGGAGAAGAGCTATCCGTTCGAGCTTTCGGGCGGTCAGCGCCAGCGCGTGATGATCGCGATGGCGATGGCCAACCGGCCTGCGCTCCTGATCGCGGACGAGCCGACCACCGCGCTCGATGTCACGACCCAGCGCCAGATCCTGCGGCTGATCGACGATCTCCGGCGCGAGCGCGGCATGGGCGTGTTGCTGATCACCCATGACTTCGGCGTCGTCGCCGATGTCGCCGACCGCGTCGTGGTGCTGCGCCACGGCAAGGTGGTCGAGCAGGGCGCCGCCAGCGAGGTGCTGCGCAATCCGCAGGCCGCCTACACCCGCGAATTGATCGACGCGGTGCCGAAGGCGCGCCTTGCAGACATCCATGAGACGATCGTGCGGCCGGAGCCGCTGCTGGAAGTCGTCGGCCTGCAGAAGACCTTTCGGGTCAAGCGCGGCTGGTTGCAGCCGCCGCGCGAGGTGGTCGCCGCGGATGGCATCTCCCTGACTCTGCACGAGGGCGAGACGCTTGCCGTCGTCGGCGAATCCGGCTCGGGCAAGTCGACGCTGGGGCGCATGATCATGAGGCTCACCGAGCCCGATGCCGGCGCCATCCGCTTCGGCGGCGCGGACCTTCGGCAGCTGCGCGGCGAAGCGCTGCGCCAGGCGCGGCGGCAGCTTCAGATCGTGTTCCAGGATCCGTTCGCCAGTCTCGATCCGCGCCAGAAGGTCGGCGATGCCATCGCGCGCGGTCCGATGGCCTATGGCACGTCGCGATCGGAGGCGATGGCGCAGGCAAGGAAGCTGCTGGTGCGGGTCGGCCTCTCGGAGACGACAGCGGATCGCTATCCGCACGAATTCTCGGGCGGCCAGCGCCAGCGCATCTGCATCGCGCGGGCGCTTGCGCTCAAGCCGCGGGTGCTGATCGCGGATGAGGCGGTGTCGGCGCTCGACGTCTCGGTGCAGGCCCAGGTGCTGGCGCTGCTCGCCGAGCTGCGCCAGGAGATGCGGCTCGCGATGATCTTCATCACCCATGATCTGCGCATCGCCGCCGAGATCGCGGACCGCGTCATCGTGCTGCAGAAGGGACGCATCGTCGAGGAAGGCACCACGGCCGCGGTCTTCACCGCGCCGCGCCAGGCCTATACGCGCGATCTGCTCGATGCGATCCCGGGCCGTGATTTCTTCGACCAGCCGGGCTTTGCGGCCGCCGCCGAGACGGCAAGGATCGATTCCGGCATCGACGCGGTATAAACTAACAATAAAGGGAGGTTCGCTATGGGTCATGAGGGCGCAGGCGGCAAGCCGCCGGTCAAGTCGCAGGAGGATCTTCGTGGGCATTTCGGGCAAGTGAGCCCGCTCGCGGAGAAGAAGGTGCTTGGCCATCTCGACAAATTCTGCCGCGACTTCATCGCGCTGTCGCCGTTCCTGGTCATTGCCTCCAGCGACGGCAAGGGTCACGCCGATGCCAGCCCGCGCGGCGATGCGCCGGGCTTCGTCTCGGTGCTCGACGACAAGACGCTGCTGATCCCGGACCGCCGCGGCAACAACCGGGTCGATACGTTCGGCAATATCCTGGCCTCGCCTGGCGTGGGTTTGATCTTCATGGTGCCGGGGATCAACGAGACGCTGCGGATCAACGGGCGGGCCGAGATTTCGCAGGAGCCTGATCTCCTGACGCCGCTGACGGTGCAGAACGTCACGCCGATCATTGGCATGAAGGTGCATGTCGACGAGACCTACTTCCATTGCGGCAAGGCGCTGATGCGCTCGAAGCTGTGGAATCCCGCCGCGCAAGTCGAGCGCCACAGCTTCCCGACGCTCGGCCGCATCATCGCCGAGCAGACCGCAGCGATCGAGGTCGAGACCGCCGAGAAGGCGATGGAAGAGGCGTATCGGACGCGGCTGTATTGAAGCGGTTTCGAGCGAAGTAGATACCAGTTCGCGTGAGAGAGCGCGTCAGACAAGAACCTGTCATCGCCCGGCCTCGACCGGGCGATCCAGTACGCCGCGGCCCTTCGGTTCAAGCACTGCTGTCTCTGGAATACTGGGTCACCCGCCTGCGCGGGTGATGACACCGCGCAAGGTGAGGGCGTCTGCGCAATTTCGGAATAATGGAAAATTACCCCTGAGTTGCCCGACGAGTCAAGCTGCTTTGTCGAAACGCCGGCAGCCGCCGGCTACTGTGCATGGGGTTGTTTTCGATATTTTGGCAGTGCGCCCCCAGCTCACTCCGCCGCAGGCGAGATCATGTTCGGCGGTCCGGGCGGCCGCTTGGTCTGGTCGGCCGCAGGCTCGCTCGGGGTGAGCTCGTGGTCGGCATGCGAGACCACGAGCCGCTTGCCGAAGCGCCAGATCAGGCCTCCGATATCGTCCATCACCATGAACATCGCCGGCACGAACACCAGCGACAGCACGGTCGAGAAGATCAGGCCGCCGATCACCGCGAGCGCCATCGGCGAGCGGAATTCGCCGCCGGCGCCGAATGCAAGGGCGGACGGCATCATGCCGGCGGCCATCGCGATGGTGGTCATCACGATCGGGCGCGCCCGCTTCATGCCGGCGTCGATCATGGCGTCCTCGCGCGCCTTGCCGTCGCGGATCGCCTCCACCGCGAATTCCACCAGCATGATGGCGTTCTTGGTGACGATGCCCATCAGCATCAGGATGCCGATCCACACCGGCGTGGTGAGCTGCTTGCCGGTCAGCAGCAGCGCGCCGATCGCACCGCCGATCGAGAGCGGCAGCGAGAACAGGATGGTGATCGGCTGCAGGAAGGTGCCGAACAGCAGCACCAGCACGGCATAGACCATCATCAGGCCGGCGGTGATCGCGGTGGCGAAGCCGTCGGATAGTTCGGCGAGGCTCTCGGCGTCGCCGGACGGGCTGACCTTCACGCCCTTCGGCAGGCTCTTCATGACCGGCAGGTCGTAGATCAGCCTGGTGGCATCGCCGAGCGCGGCATTGCCGACCAGGTCGGCCGCGACGGTGGCCTGCCGTTCGCGGTCGTAGCGATTGATGCTGGTCGGGCCCTGGTCGAGCTGGATGTCGGCGACGACGGAGAGCGGCACGCCGCCGCGCTCGCCACGCTGGCCGAGCGGCACCCGCAGCTGCTCCAGCATCTGCAAATCGCTGCGCGCATTGTCCTCGAGCTGGACGCGGATCGGCACCTGGCGGTCGCCGGCGTCGAACTTGGCCAGCGCCGGGCCGACGTCGCCGATGGTGGCGACGCGGATGGTCTGCGACAGGCTTTCGGTCGAGACGCCGAGCCGCGCCGCGAGCTCGGCGCGCGGACGGATGCGCAGCTCGGGCCGGTCGAGCGCGGTCTCCGAGATCACATTGGCGATGATCGGGATCCGCTTCATCTGGGTCGCCAGCTCGCTGGCGACGTTGTTGACGATGTTGCTGTCGGTGCCGGTGACGACCAGCGAGATGGCGCGCAGGCCGTTCTCGTCGAGGAACCAGAACCGGATGTCGGGGACGTTGTCGAGCTCCTTGCCGATCGACAGCTCCAGCTCGCGCTGGGTGATCTTGCGGTCCGCTTTCGGCGTGTAGTTGATGATCAGCGCGGCACGGCGCACCTCCTGGATGCCCGGCGGCACGCGGCCGCCGTCGACGAACACGCTGCGCACCTCGGGCCGCTTGCGCAGCCGCGCCACGATCTCCTCGGTGACCTTCTCGGTGAAGGCGAGCTGCGAGCCGGGCGGCAGCTCCATCGCCAGCAGCGAGCGCGCGGTGTCCTGCGCCGGCAGGAAGCCCTGCGGCAGCAGCGTGATGCTCCAGATCGACGCGGCGAACACCGCAAAGCCGATCAGCACGGTGATGTAATGGTGCCGCACCGACCAGGTGACGAGGCCGTGATAGGTGCGCAGGATGCGGCCGGGCGGCGGATCGTCGTGGTCGTGATGCTTGAGGAAATAGGCGGCCAGCATCGGCGTCACGAAGCGCGCGGCGAGCAGCGAGAAGAACACCTGCACCGACACGGTGATGCCGAACTGCTTGAAGAACTGCCCGGCGATCCCGGACATGAAGCTCGCGGGGGCGAAGATCGCGATGATGGTGAGCGAGATCGCGATCACCGCGAGGCCGATCTCGTCGGCAGCCTCGAGCGCGGCCCGGTAGGGCGTCTTGCCCATCCGCATGTGGCGGACGATGTTCTCGATCTCGACGATGGCGTCGTCGACCAGGATGCCGGTCGACAGCGTGATGGCGAGGAAGGAGACCAGGTTGAGCGAGAAGCCGAGCAGGTCCATCGCCCAGAATGCCGGGAAGATCGACAGCGGCAGCGAGACCGCCGCGATGATCGTGGCGCGCATGTCGCGCAGGAACAGCAGCACGATGATGACGGCGAGGATCGCGCCTTCGAACAAGGTCGAGATCGCGGCCTCGTAATTGCCCTTGGTGAATTCGACCGAGGTGTCGATCAGCTTGAGGTCGACGTCGGGATAGGCAACCTTCAGCGCGTCGATCCGCTTCTGCACGGCGGCCGCGACGACGACGTCGCTGGCGCCCTTGGAGCGCTTGATGCCGAGCGCCACGACCGGCTCGCCGTTGAAACGGGCGAAGGTGCGCCGGTCGGCGATGGTGTCGGTGACGGTGCCGAGATCGTCGAGCCGGATCTCGCCGCCGCCGAACAGCGGAATCATGGTGCCTGCGAGCTCGTTCAGCGTCTTGGCGCCGGCCAACGTCCGGATCGCCTGGTCGTTCTTGCCGATCTCGGCGCGGCCGCCGGCGACGTCGACATTGGTGCCGCGCAGGATCTGGCTGACATTGACCGCGGTGAGCCCCACCGCCTGCAGCTTGTCGGGATCGAGCGAGACCAGGATCTCGCGCTCGACACCGCCGATGCGCTCGACCTGGGCGACGCCGCGCACGCCCTGCAGCGCACGCTTGACCACGTCGTCGACGAAGTAAGATAGCTGCTCCGGCGTCTTGCCCGGCGAGATCGCGGCGTAGGTCACGATCGGCAGGCCGATCACGTCGACGCGCTGGATCAGGGGCTCGGTGACGTTCTGCGGCAGGTTGGCGCGCACGCGGGTGACGGCGTCCTTGACGTCGTTGAGCGCGCGGTCGGTGTTGGTCTCCAGCGCGAATTGGATCGTGGTCACCGACAGGCCGTCGGTGATCGAGGAAGAGATGTGGCGCACGCCCTCGACGCCGGAGACGCCGTCCTCGATCGTCTTGGTGACCTGCGATTCAAGTTCCGAGGGCGCCGCGCCGAACTGCGAGACCGCGACCGAGATCACCGGGATGTCGGCGCTTGGCAGCCGCGTCACGGCGAGCTTGGTGAAGGAGACCCAGCCCAGCACCAGCAGGATGATCGAGAAGACGATCGAGGGAAGCGGGTTCCGGATCGACCATGCCGAGATGTTCAAAGCCATGAGCTTGTCCGAATTAGCGTGATCGCGTGCGATCGAGTTCGTCGGCGAACATGGTCTTGATCTGGTCGCCGTCGTGCAGCGAGGTGCCAGCATCGGCCACGACGATTTCGCCGACGTCGAGGCCTTCAAGGATTTCGGTCGAGGTGTCGGAGGTCAGCCCGACGCGCACCCTGCGGGTCTCGACCGTGTTGCCCTTCACGACCTGCAGGGTCAGGCGGTCGATCGCGGTGCGCGGCACCGCGACGCCGCAGGAGCGCTTGGCGTCGATATTGGCGCGGGCGAACATGCCGACCTTCAGCGTTGGATTGTTGTTGATGGTGATGCGGACGTGCCCGAGCTGGGTGGCGCGGTCGATCTGCGGCGAGATCTGGCGGACCTTGCCGACGATGTCAGGGGCGTCGTCGCGGCTGATCCGGACATTGGCGCCGGGATTGAGCTTCAGGAGCTGGAAGCCCGGTACCTCGGCGTCGAGCTCGATCTCGTTGTTGATGGAGATCTTGAACATCGGCGGCGCCTGCGGCGAGGCCGGGGCGCCGGGCGCGGTGCGCACCTCAGTGACGAGGCCGGCGGCCGGCGCGCGCAGCACCAGCGGCTTGGCATTGCCCTGCGCCGCCTGCTGCGGCGGCGGGGGTCAGCCGCGCCAGTTCCTGGTTCTCGGTCACGGTGTCACCCTCGCGGACCAGCACGTCGGTGACCTTGGAGCCGTCCTGGTCGACATTCACCTGCGCCTCGCGGCGCGGCACGATGAAGCCGGTGACGCGGACCATGTCGGAGAAGCAGGCATTGGTCGACTTCGTCACCACGACCAGCGCCTGGCCGGGCGTCTCCTTCTCCTCCGGATGGGAGCGGTGCTCGAACGCGTAATAGGCGACAGCCAGGGCGAGGAAGACGACCGTGCCGAGCACAGGCTTGAGGTATTGGGAAAAGTTCATCGCCTGATCAATCCAGCACTTGGCACGTCTCGACAGTCATTGTCTTGGGCGCTCGTCGAAGTCTCGCCACGTCGTCGTATCGTGTGAGCATCGAAAAGGCCAAGGTCCATTGTTCCGGCTCATGCCCGGACGTCATGTGAGGCGGGTCACCTGTGAGGCCGCTTTGGGTCCCTCAAGCAAATGCGCCCCGCCGGGGTGCGGGACGCATTGTAACCTCAAAAAGGGGCCACGCCACCGCCCATCACCTCTCGATCACTTGGCGGCGGTGTCCTTGTTTTCCACGTTCACGACCTGGACGCGCCGGTTGACGTCCGCCATCGGGTGGCTCGGGTCCTTCAGCTTGCTCTTGCCATAGCCGACGGTGACGAGATCGGTGCCGTTGATGCCGTATTTGTCGACCAGATAGCGCTTGATGGCGTCGGCGCGGCGCTCCGAGAGGCCCTGATTGTAGTCCTCGCCGCCGGCGGCGTCGGTGTGGCCGGCGACCACGAACGTCGAGCCCTTCAGGTCCTGATTGGTCAAGGCGCGGCCGAGCGCCTGCACCGACGGCAACGACTTCGCGCTGATGTCGGCGGAGTTGTAGTCGAAGTTGATCTCGAGATCGATCTTCGGCTTGTCCTGGACGATGGTCGCGATTTCCTCGCGTTCGGCCGAGGACAGCGAGCGGGTGGCGCGGCCACGGACGCTCTGCACGAATTTGGCCTGGTCGGCGTTCAGCCCGGGCGAGGTCTGCGGACCGACCGAAAGGCCGCGGGTCAGCGGTTTCTTCTCGGGCATCAGCGCCCTGATGATCTGGTCCTCGGTGACATCGTCACCGGCGTGGGTGGCCGCCACGCCGAACGACAGCACGGCGCCGACCGTCATGATTGAAAGCATCGCGGCCCTTGCCGACGGCTTGAACATTTCGGTCCCTCCTGCGCCGGCCGGCGCGGTTCCATGCAACGGTTGAGATTGATCGCGGGCATCGCTGCCCGGCACGCACCCTCTGATTAGTCGCGCGATTGCAGCGGCGGTTCGAGCCGCGGGCCGGCGCGGTTTCATATGTCACTGCACGCCGTAGTCGGCGAATTCCTTGACGATGTTCGGGTCCATCGCCTTGGCATTTGCGATGTCGAGATCGCCTTCCGCGACTGCGCCGTTGCGCTTCTTGGCAAGGCCGCGCCCGTACAGCGACGAGGTCAGCCGCGGGTTGATCTTCAGTGCGGCGTCGAAATCGGCGATGGCATTCTTGTTCTGCCCGCCCTTCAGGTTCATCAGGCCGCGGCTGTCGAGCGCATCGACGAAGTTCGGGCGCAGCCGCAGTGCCTCGTTGCAGTCCTTCAGCGCCGCCTGCAGGTCGCCGATCACGGTGCGGACCCAGCAGCGGTTGTTGTAGGCCTCGACATCCTTCGGGTTCAGCCGCAGCGAATTGGTGAAGTCCTTCACCGCGAGGTCGTAGGCACCCTTGCTGGCATAGACCTGGCCGCGACGATACAGCGCAGCCGCGTCATCCGGGTTCTTGTCGAGCTTTTCGTTCAGGCCCTTGATCGTCGGATCATCGGCGAGAACAGGCGAATTGCTCGGGGCCGGCGTGGGCTGGATCACCACCGGCGGCGGAGGCGCGGGTGGCGGCAGTGCAATCTCGGGGGCTTTTGGCGGAGGCGGCGGCGCCGCCGGCGCTGTCGCGACGGCCGGCTTCGGCGGCGCCGGTGGTGGCGTCGGCGCGGTTGCCACTGGAGGCGTCGGTGTCGGCTTCGGCGTTGCAGCGGGTGGGGCGGGCGGCGCCGGCGGAGGCGAGACCGGCGGTGCGGTGGCGACCTCGGTCGATGGCGATGCAGTCGGCGCAGGCGCAGCGTTCGACGGTCCCGGTGCGCCGGCTGGGGCGGCTGCGCCGGCTGGAATGAACGAGAAATCCTCGGCCAGCGACGACGAGATCCACGGCACCTGTTCCTGCCGCGAGGCGCGGGTGACGCCGACGCGGGTCCGGTTCAGCGTTTCCTCCGCCATCAGGTCGGGGGTACGGATCTCCTTGAGCAGTTCCCGCACGAACAGGCTGCGGTCGCTGCCATTGTCCGAGACCACGGACGACAGTGCGGCCGAATACATCACCAGCGTGCCGTTGGGTGCGATCACCGGGGCGAGGCCCGCCGAGAAGCTGCGGAAACGGCGTTCGAACGGGTTGCGCCTCGAGGCATCGATCAGGGCGATCTTGACCCCGGCGCCGCGGCTGTTGATCTCGCCGAGCACGGTCTCGAGGCTGAAGCCGTCGCGGCGGACGTCGGCCTCGGCCCAGATCTGGGCGTCGATCGGGATCATGTAGCTCTGCCGGTTCGACTGGATGCCGTAACCGGAGAAGAAGATCAGCGCGACCGAGCCCGGTTTGATCTTGCCATAGAGGCGGTCGAAGGCGCGGCGCATGCCGTCGCCGGTCAGGTTCTCGCCGACCTCGACGGTGAAGCCGTCACGCTTGAGCTCGTCGGCGACGTCGCGGGCGTCGTTGACCGGCTCCTTCAGCGGCGCGTCGGCGTCGGGATATTTGGCGTTGCCGATCACCAGCGCGAAGCGATCGCCGGCGGCGACGGACAGGGTGGGCGACGCGATTGAAAAAATCAGCGTGGCGAGCAAGGCAAGGCGGATTTTCATAATCGCGGCAAATCCAGATCGCGGCATTCCAATGAGATGGCGCCGCTTCGAGCCTGCGCCTCGGGGACCTTACTCTAGCGAAAATCCATTATCAAACTACGGCCAAACCCCCGTCAACGGCTTGCTGTACGCAGCGAGGACCGCGAGGCCGCAGTGCAACACCCGCGCTCATGGCGGCCGTCGCCGTCGTGGCACGGTGCAGGTTCCTGCGACCGATAGTGTGATTGCATTCACAGAGGCTTGTGCAGTGGTTTGGGCCGCCCTGTCATGCGCTCGTCGCACTGCGCGCAGTTTGACCTTTGCGCAAGGCGATGGCTTTGTGTCCGGGACGGCAAGCCATTTCAACAAGACCGCAAACAAGAGCGAAACCGATGGGAAACGCCTACGAAATTTACGCCCTGCGCTATGCGACGATGTCGCCGCGCACGCCCCACCTGAATTTCCTGGTGCCCGATCCGCATGACACCACGGCGCAGGATCTGGATTATTTCGTCTGGCTGATCCGCGGCCACGGCCGCGACATCCTGGTCGACACCGGCTTCAACGCCGAGGAGGCCAAGGCGCGCGCCCGCAAGCTCACGCTCAACCCGGTCGATGCGCTGGCCGGCTTCGGCGTCAGCGCCGACGCGATCCGCGACGTCATCGTGACCCATCTGCATTATGACCACGCCGGCAATCTGGATCGCTTCCCGAACGCCAAATTCCATCTGCAGGAACGCGAGATGAGCTACGCGACCGGCCGCTGCATGTGCAACGGCATGCTGCGCCATCCGTTCTCGATCGAGCACGTCACCCAGATGGTACGCCATGTCTATGGCGAGCGCGTCACCTTCCATTCCGGCGATGGCGAGATCGCGCCCGGCGTCACCGTGCATCGGGTCGGCGGCCATTCCGATGGCCTCCAGGTGGTGCGGGTCGAGACCGCGCGCGGCCCGGTCGTGCTGGCATCCGACGCCGCACATTATTATGCCAACCTGCACAAGAGGAGCCCGTTCCCGATCGTCTACAATGTCGGCGACATGGCGCAGGGCTGGGAAACCGTCGAGCGGCTCGCCGGCCATCCCGATCGCTTCATTCCGGGCCACGATCCGATAGTCAGCGAGATCTATCCGCGCGCCAGCGACAAGGTCGATGCGTTCGCGCTGCATCTGGCGCCGTCGCGATCGTTCGCGAAATAACCTCGCCGGTTCGGGCGAGGCGCAGTTCAAGAAACGTCAAAAGAAGAGTTGATATGACTGAATACAGGACCCTCGGATTCATCGGTCTCGGTGTGATGGGTGAGCCGATTTGCCGCAATCTGGTCAAGAAGAGCGGCAAGCGCGTCGTGGTGTTCGACCTTTCGGCCGAACCGCTGCAACGGCTGCGCGACGACGGCGCCGAGATTGCCGGCTCGGTCGCAGAGGTCATCAAGCAGAGCGACGTGCTGTTCCTCTGTCTGCCGAGCGCCAAGCATGTGCGGGCGGTGTTCGAAGGCGACGGCATTTTGAAGAACGTGAGGAGTGGCCAGGTCGTGGTCGATCTCGGCACGTCTTCGGTCAGCCAGACCCGCGACTTCGCCGGGCAATTGCAGGCCAGGGGGGCGGCCTGGGCTGATGCGCCGATCGCGCGCACGCGGCAGGCGGCGCAGGACGGCACGCTCAGCGTGATGGTCGGTGCGGTCCCCGCGCTCTATGCCGCGATCGAGCCCTTGATCCGTTGCTTTGCCACCGACGTCACCAATTGCGGCGACGTCGGTGCCGGGCAGGTGACCAAGATCCTCAACAACATGGTGCTGTTCGAGACCGTGAACGCGCTGGCCGAGGCTGTCGCGGTGGCGAAGCACAATGGGGTCGATCCAAAACTACTGCTGGAAACCCTGTCGAAGGGCTCGGCCGACAGCTTCGCGCTGCGCAACCACGGCATGAAGGCGATCGTGCCGGGCGTGTTCCCGGAGCGCGCGTTCTCGACCGAATATGCGCTGAAGGATCTGTCCTATGCACTGGAGCTCGCCGCCGACGCCGGCATCAAGATCCGCGGCGCGGAGCTGATCGGCACCGTGTTGCAGGAAGCGATCGACAAGGGATCGAGGGATAATTACTTTCCTGTCATCGCGAGGCATATCGACCAGGCCTAGTGCTCTCCATCCGTCATTCCTGGTTCTCGCCTTGCGAGCCCCGGAATGACGAGAGGATGAGGCGCGGCCTAATACGCGTCCTTGGCGTCGGCCTGTTCGCTGGTCTGTATCAGCTCGAGGCTGGTCTCGACCTTGCCGAGCAGGCGTGCCAGATCGCGGCGCTCCTGCGTGGAGAGGCAGGACATGATCTCCTGTTCCTTGCGCAGCAGGCGCGGGATCAGCTCCTCATAGAGCGCCTGGCCCTTCTTGGTCAGCCGCAGGCGGAATTCGCGGCGGTCATCGGCATTCTCGACGCGCTCGACGATCTCGCGCTCCATCAGCGCCGACACGGCGCGGCTGATGGTCGATTTGTGCGTGCGGGTGCAATGCGCGATGTATTGCGCGCTGCAGGGATCGCAGCGGAAGCCGAGCGTCGCAAGCACGCGCCACTCCGGAATGTCGAGGCCGTAGCGCGCCTGATATTCGCTCGACAAAGCCGAAGATACCTCGGCGGCCAGCCGGTTGAGGCGGAACGGCATGAAGTGGAAGAGGTCGAGGCGCTTCTTGGTCGGCGCGGCGTCGTCGCGCGCATCCGCTTCCACGGCGCTGCGCGGCCGGATCGGAGGCTGGCTTGCAGAGGTCCTGGCCAAATATTCCTCCAATTTGAGTTGACGGCGGGCCCGACTGGGCGTTTAAGATAGTTGCAAGTGAGACTAATTTAGCAAGGTCGCGACCGGCTCGCAAGGTGCTGGTCGCAAGCCGGTCACACAAGCCGCAGTCCGAGCCACAGAAAAAGGCCGGCGCCAGGGAACATCCAGGTCACGCAATGGCAGCCAAAACGGCACAGGCCAAAACCCAGTTCGGTTATCGCCGTCACCCCGACCAGGACCGGTCGGGCGCCAACGTCGCGGAGCATCCGGTCGTCGTGGTCGGCGCGGGGCCGGTGGGATTGTCGCTGGCGATCGATCTTGCGCAACGCGGCCAGCGCGTTGTGCTGCTCGACGATGCCGACCGGATCGGCGAAGGCTCGCGGGCGATCTGCTTCTCGAAACGCTCGCTGGAGTTCTGGGATCGGCTCGGCGTTGGCGACCGCATGGTCGAGAAGGGCGTGGTGTGGAGCGTCGGCAAGATCTTCCACGGCGCGTCGCAACTCTATCAGTTCAACCTGCTTCCGGAAGAGGGCCACAAGCGGCCCGCTTTCATCAATTTGCAACAGTTCTACGCCGAGGCCTATCTGGTCGACCGGGTCGAGCAATTGCCTGGAATCGACCTGCGCTGGCGCAACAAGGTGATCGCGCTGGAGAGCCGCAACGATGGTGTCGCGCTGACGATTGCTACGCCCGAGGGCGCGTACCAGGTGCACGCCTCCTTTGTCGTCGCCTGCGATGGCGCGCGGTCCTCGCTGCGGCAGATGGTCGGTGCCGACTTTGCGGGGCAGGTGTTCGAGGACCAGTTCCTGATCGCCGACGTCAAGATGACGGCGGCGTTTCCGACCGAGCGCTGGTTCTGGTTCGATCCGCCGTTCCACGCGGGACGCTCGGCGCTGCTGCACAAGCAGCCGGACGACATCTGGCGGATCGACCTGCAACTCAATCCGGATGCCGATCCGGTGGCCGAGAAGCAGCCCGAGAACGTCCGGCCGCGGATCGAACGGATGCTGGGCCATGACAAGTTCGAGTTCGAATGGATCTCGCTGTACAAATTCCAGTGCCGTCGGATGGCCAGGTTTATCCACGGCCGCGTGATCTTCGCCGGCGATTCCGCGCACCAGGTCTCGCCGTTCGGCGCGCGTGGCGCCAATTCCGGGCTCGAGGACGCCGAAAATCTGTCGTGGAAGCTCGATCGTGTGCTGCGCGGGCTCTCACCCGAAAGCTTGCTGGAGAGCTACCACATCGAGCGCAGCGCCGCGGCGGATGAGAACATCCGCGAGTCCACCCGCTCAACCGATTTCATGGCGCCGGTGACGCGGCAGGAGGCGCGGCTGCGGCAGGCGGTGCTGTCGCTCGCAGAGGATACAGAGTTCGGCAAGCGCATGGTCAATGGCGGCCGGCTGTCGGTGCCGTCAATCTACGACACGCCACTGTCGAGCAGCGATCGCGACGACTGGCGCGGCGGTCCGCGGCCGGGCGCCTCGATGCTGGACGCGCCGGTGACCGAGCAGGGCGGCGGGACGATTTATCTGACCGATGTTTTCATCGAGCAGGGAACGCGCTTCACGCTGCTGGAGTTTGGCAATGGCGCGGCTGTCGATGTGCCTGACGGCGTCGGGACGATCCGGATCGGTGGCGAGGGCGGGCTGGTCGATGCGCAAGGCCTTGCCGGCAAGCGCTATGACGCCGAGCCCGGCACCGCTTATCTGCTGCGGCCGGATGGCTACGTTGCGGCACGCTTCCGCAATGCGGCGCGGCCGGCACTCGATGCGGCGCTGGCGCGCGCCGCAGGTGTGAACTGAGGAGCAGTCATGGCGCTGTCGACCAGTTCGAATTTCGCAAAGCCCGATGACGCGTTCCGCGCCATCGTCGAGGCGCATCGCGGCCTCACCGAGGCGCAAAGCGCCGATCTCGATGCCGCGCTGGTCCTGGTGCTCGCCAACCACATCGGCGATCTCGACGTGTTGCGCGAAGCGATCGCGCTGGCGAAGCGACGGATGCTGGACGCGAGCCAGCAGCAGCAACAGCAACAACAATAGCACTGATCAAACGGACAGGATTGAACTGATGGCCAAAGGTTTCGCATCGACCACGGATCTCGCGGAGAAGAAGGTCACCTTCTCCGAGATCGGCACCGATCTCTATGCCTTCACCGCCGAGGGCGATCCCAACACGGCCGTGATCGTCGGCGATGACGGCTGCCTGGTGTTCGACGCGCAGGCAACGCCGGCGATGGCGAACAAGGTGATCGAGCGGGTCAAGACCGTCACCGACAAGCCGATCAAATATGTCGTGCTGTCGCATTATCACGCGGTGCGGGTGCTCGGTGCCTCGGCCTACCACGCGCAGGGCATCGTGGCCTCGCAGGAGACCTACCGGCTGATCCAGGAGCGCGGCCAGCAGGATTGGGATTCCGAATACGGCCGTTTCCCGCGGCTGTTCCAGGACGCGGCGAGCATTCCCGGCCTGACCTGGCCGACGCTGACCTTCGAGGGCGAGATGTCGATCTATCTCGGTAAGCGCGAGGTGCGGCTGATGCAGCTCGGCGCCGGCCACACCTCGGGCGATATCGTCGCCTGGGTGCCGGATGCCGAGGTGATGTTCTCCGGCGACCTGATCGAATACCACTCGGCCTGCTATTGCGGCGATGCGCATCTGCGCGAATGGCCGACGACACTGAACGAGATCCGCGCCTTCAATCCGAAGGCGATCGCGCCGGGCCGCGGCGATGCGCTGAAGGGCCTCGCCACCGGCCGCGATGCCATCGCGATGACCCGCGATTTCGTCACCACGCTTTATGGCGCCGCCGAATCGTCGGTCGCCAAGGGCCGGAGCCTGAAGGAATCGATGGCGGCGACCCGCGAGGTGATGGATCCGAAGTTCTCGAGCTTCGCGATCTACGAGCACTGCCTGCCGTTCAACGTTTCGCGCGCCTATGACGAGGCATCCGGGATCGACGATCCCGTGATCTGGACCGACAAGCGCGACCAGGAAATGTGGGCCGCCCTGCAAGGAGGAGGATAGTCGTGAACATCAACACCTCGCCTGATCAGATCGTTCGCAGCTCGGGGCAAGTCACGCCGGGCTACATGTCCGGATTCGGCAACAGTTTTGAGACCGAGGCCTTGCCCGGCGCGCTGCCGATGGGGCGCAACTCGCCGCAGCGCTGCGCCTATGGGCTCTATGCGGAGCAATTGTCCGGCTCGCCGTTCACGGCGCCGCGCGGCACCAATGAGCGCTCGTGGCTGTATCGCATCCGCCCGTCGGTGCGGCATTCCGGCCGGTTCGCCAAGGCAGATAGCGGGCTGTGGCGCACCGCGCCGTGCCACGAATACGACATGCCGATCGCGCAACTGCGCTGGGACCCGGCGCCGATCCCGAAGCAGGACATGACGTTCCTGCAGGGCGTGCAGACCATGACCACGGCGGGCGATGCCAACACGCAGGCCGGCATGGCCGCGCACGTCTATCTCATCACCAAATCGATGGTCGATCAGCATTTCTACAATGCCGACGGCGAGATGATGTTCGTGCTGCAGCAGGGCAATCTGCGCTTCGTCACCGAGTTCGGCCGGATCGATGCCGAGCCGGGCGAGATCGTGGTGATCCCGCGCGGCGTCAAATTCCGCGTCGAGATTCCGTCGGGTCCTGCCCGCGGCTATCTCTGCGAGAATTACGGCGGCGCGTTCACGCTGCCGGAGCGCGGCCCGATCGGCGCCAATTGCCTGGCCAATTCGCGCGACTTCCTGACACCGGTGGCCGCCTACGAGGACAAGGACACGCCGACCGAGCTCTACGTGAAGTGGGGCGGATCGCTGTTCAAGACCACGTTGCCGCATTCGCCGATCGATGTGGTGGCCTGGCACGGCAATTACGCGCCCTACAAATACGACCTGCGTACCTTCTCGCCGGTCGGCGCGATCGGCTTCGATCATCCCGATCCGTCGATCTTCACGGTGCTGACCTCGCCTTCGGAGACCGCCGGCACCGCGAACATCGACTTCGTGATCTTCCCGGAGCGCTGGATGGTGGCCGACAACACCTTCCGGCCGCCGTGGTACCACATGAACATCATGTCGGAGTTCATGGGGCTGATCTACGGCGTCTACGATGCCAAGCCGCAGGGCTTCGTGCCGGGCGGGATCTCGCTGCACAACATGATGCTGCCGCACGGCCCCGACCGCGAAGCCTTCGAGCACGCCAGCAACTCGGAGCTGAAGCCGGTGAAGCTGACCGGCACGATGGCCTTCATGTTCGAGACCCGTTTCCCGCAGCGCGTGACGCAGCACGCCGCGACGTCATCGACGCTGCAGGACGACTACTCGGATTGCTGGAAGGGGCTTGAGAAGAAGTTCGATCCGACCAAGCCGTAACACACCTCTCGTCGTTCCGGGGCATCGCGATGCGATGAGCCCGGAATCCATCCTCACGATCGTGGTTATGGATTCCGGGCCTGCGCCTGGCAGCGCATCCCGGAATGACGGCGGAAATAATATCCGACCATTTCAGGGACGAGATCATGCCCCACCCCAACGACCCCAAACTCCGCTCTTTCATCGACGTCGCCCCGACCTCCGACTTCCCGATCCAGAACCTGCCTTACGGCGTGTTCTCGTCGAAGGACGGCCTTGCGCCGCGTGTCGGCGTTGCGATCGGCGATTACGTGCTCGACCTGTGGGAGCTCGAGCAGGATTCGCGGCTTGATGTCGGGCCGCTCGGCGTGTTCTCGCAGCCCTCGCTGAACGCCTTCATGGCGCTCGGGCCAAAAGTGTGGTCGGCGACGCGGGCGCGGATCAGCGAGCTGTTGCGATCAGATCATCCGGAGCTGCGCGACAACAGGGAGTTGCGTGCACGCGCGCTGCTGCCGATCGCTGATGTTAAGCTGCATATGCCGTTTGCCGTCGCGGGCTACACCGATTTCTATTCGTCGAAGGAGCACGCCACCAATGTCGGCGTCATGTTCCGCGGCAAGGACAATGCGCTGCAGCCGAACTGGCTGCACATGCCGATCGGCTACAACGGCCGCGCCTCGACCGTGGTGGTGTCAGGCACCAAGGTGCGGCGGCCGCGCGGCCAGCTCAAGCCGCCGGCCGCCGAGGTGCCGAGCTTCGGCGCCTGCAAGCGGCTCGACTTCGAGCTCGAGATGGGCGTGGTGGTCGGCCAGGCCTCAGCGATGGGCGAGATGCTCACCGAGCAGCAGGCCGAAGAGATGATCTTCGGCTTCGTCATCCTCAACGACTGGAGCGCGCGCGATATCCAGCAGTGGGAGTATGTGCCGCTCGGGCCGTTCCAGGCCAAGGCGTTCGCGACCTCGATCAGCCCGTGGGTGGTGACGCGCGAGGCGCTGGAGCCGTTCCGGATGCAGGGCCCGGCGCAACAGCCGGAACCGCTGGCGTACCTGAAGCAGACCAAGCCGAACAATTACGACTTGCAGCTCGACGTGGGCTTGCGCGCCGGTGCGATGAACGAAGCCAAGACGATCTGCAGCACCAATTTCAAATACATGTACTGGTCGTCGGTGCAGCAACTGGTGCACCACGCCTCCAGCGGCTGCGCGATGAATGTCGGCGACCTCCTCGGCAGCGGCACGATCTCCGGCCCCGAAAAGCATCAGCGCGGGAGTCTTTTGGAAATCAGCTGGAACGGCACCGAGCCGGTTGAGCTGGCGAGCGGCGTGACGCGCGCGTTCCTCGAGAACGGCGACTCGCTCGTGATGCGCGGCTGGTGCCAGGGCGACGGCTACCGCGTCGGCTTTGGCGAGGTCGAAGGCACCATCGTCGCGGCGGAGTAGCCGAGAGGGGCGCCGCTTCACCTCCCCTTGAAAAGGGGAGGTCGGTTTGCGCAGCAAACCGGGTGGGGATCCGGTCTCACCACGAACGCCAGCGCTTGCGGCTTGGACTCCCATCCACCTTCCCCCTTGCAGGGGGAAGGAGCCCGACAGGCGGTGCAAGCCTTACCGCTCTTCCGGCCGGATATCCCTCAGCCGCGCCGTATGCGCCGCGCAGTCCTCGAGGCTGTACTTCAGGTGCACCCGCTTGTCCGACGGCGGCTGGTTCACGGTGCAGACGCCGGCCCGCCACGGCTTGGCCGGGCGGATCGGCCGCGGCGCAAAGCCGCCGCCGCAGTTCGGGCAGACATTGCCGAGCTTGGTCTCGGCGCAATCCGCACAGAACGTGCATTCATAGGAGCAAATCCGGGCGTCGAGCGCGCTCGGTGGCAGGTCCTTGTCGCAATATTCGCAGTTCGGTCGCAGCTGAAGCGCCATGGTCGTCTCTCTTGGCGGATGTTGGAGCAATGATCGCAAATCGGACCGCAAAAACGAATGACGGAATTCCCTCGATTCGCGCCATCACTCTTGCAGCGCCTTCAGCGGCAGCTTGGTGCTCTCCTTCAGCCGGTCGAGCACGATCGACGAGCGCACATGTGCCACGCTCTGGTGCGGCATCAGCACATTGTTGACGATGTCGGACAGGCTCTTGAGATCGCGCAGCATCACCTTGAGCACGTAGTCGGCATCGCCGGTCAGCGCATAGGCCTCCTGGATGTCGTCGACCCGGTTGACCAGCTCGCGAAACCGCTTGGCGTTGTCGGGCGAGTGGGTCGCGAGCGTGATGTGGATGAAGGCGATCAGGCCGAAGCCGAGCGCCTCGCCGGCGAGATCGGCGTGGTAGCCCGCGATCACCTTCTCCTCCTCCAGCCGCATCCGCCGCCGCGAGCATTGCGAGGCTGAGAGCCCGACGAGGTCGCCGAGCTGCTGGTTGGTCAGCCGGCCATCGTCTTGCAGGGCAGCGAGTATTTTGAGGTCGAAGGCGTCGACTTCAGGCATGCGTCAAATGTCCATTTCATGCACGGATCGTGCGCATTTATAGCAATTATGGGACCATTTTGCACGCACGTTGCGCCGCAGGTGACGGAAACTGATTGTTAGACAAATCAGGGAGTTGCCGCCATGGGTCCGTTTCCGCACGATGCGCCGCCGGCCGAGATCAGCACCGAGAACCCGATGGGCACCGACGGCTTCGAGTTCGTCGAATATGCCCACCCTAATCCCGGCGAGCTGCATGCCCTGTTCAAGCTGATGGGCTTTGTCGCGGTCGCGAGGCACCGGACCAAGGCCGTCACGGTCTATCGCCAGGGCGACATCAACTATCTCGTCAATGAGGAGCCGGGTACGCACGGCTTTAACTTCGTCGCCGCGCACGGCCCCTGCGCGCCCTCGATGGCATTCCGTGTGGTCGATGCCAAGCGCGCCTATGAGCGCGCGATCGCGCTCGGCGCCGAGCCGGCGGATTTGTCGTCCGCGGCGAAGACGCTCGATGTGCCCGCGATCAAGGGTATCGGCGGCAGCCTGCTGTATTTCGTCGATCGCTACGGCGCCAAAGGCTCGGCCTATGATGCCGAGTTCGAGTGGCTGGGCGCCGAGAATCCGCGTCCCGCGGGTTCGGGCCTCTATTACATCGATCACCTCACCCACAACGTCCATCGCGGCCGCATGGATGTCTGGACCGGCTTCTACGCAAAGCTGTTCAACTTCCGCCAGATCCGCTTCTTCGACATCGAGGGTCGTGCGTCCGGCCTGTTCTCGCGTGCGTTGACCAGCCCGGACGGCAAGATCCGGATTCCGATCAACGAGGACGCCGGCGATTCCGGGCAGATCGAGGAATACCTCAACATCTATCACGGCGAGGGCATCCAGCACATCGCCTGCGGCGTGCGCGATATCTATTCGACCGTCGAGACGCTGCGCGCGAACGGCCTGCCGTTCATGCCGTCGCCGCCCGACACCTATTTCGAGCGGATCGATGCCCGCCTGCCGCAGCATGGCGAGGACGTGGCGCGGCTTCAGAGGAACGGCATCCTGATCGACGGCGAAGGCGTGGTCGAGGGCGGCCAGACCAAGGTGCTGCTGCAGATCTTCTCGGCGAATGCGATCGGGCCGATCTTCTTCGAATTCATCCAGCGCAAGGGCGACGACGGTTTTGGCGAAGGCAACTTCAAGGCGCTGTTCGAATCGATCGAGGAAGACCAGATCCGCCGCGGCGTGCTGAAGGTCGATCACGCGGCGTAGAAACTGCGTGGCGACCGCGCCGCATTGCGTCGTCATTGCGAGCGAAGCGAAGCAATCCATCTCACCGCCTGCGGAGACATGGATTGCTTCGTCGCTTCGCTCCTCGCAATGACGGCCGAGGAAGCTACTTCCCGGCCTTCCACGCGCTCGTCACGTCGCCAATGCTTGCCAGCTCCGGCTCGCGGATCGCTGATGGCGTGCGCGAGAAGCGCGGCGCGGGGGCGGGCTGGGTCACGCCGTGGCGCTCGACGAACACCTGGCGCGCCACCATGTGCGGATGCTTCGGGGCTTCTTCCATGGTCAGGATCGGCGCGAAGCAGATGTCGGTGCCTTCCATGATCTTGCACCAGTCGGCGCGCGACTTGCTCTTGAACACCTTCTCCAGTTTCGCCTTCAGCGCCGGCCAGGCTTTGCGGTCCATCTGGGCGTCGAAGTCGGCATCGGTCAGGTCGGCATGCTTGCGCAGCAGTGCGTAGAACTGCGGCTCGATCGAGCCGATCGAGATGAAATTGCCGCAGGAGCATTCGTAGACGCCGTAGAAATGCGCGCCGCCGTCGAGGAAGTTCTGGTCGCGGCCGCCGCTCCAGCGGCCTTGTGCGGCCATGTCGTAGAACATCGACATCAGCGAGGCCGCGCCGTCGCACATCGCGGTATCGACCACCTGGCCCTTGCCGGACTTCTGCGCTTCCAGCAGCGCTGCGAGCACGCCGACCACGAGATAGAGCGCGCCGCCGCCGAAATCGCCGACCAAATTGAGCGGCGGCACCGGCTTCTCCTTGGTGCCGATCGCCGCCAGCGCGCCCGTGATCGAGATGTAGTTGATGTCGTGGCCGGCGGCGTTGGCCAAGGGGCCTTCCTGGCCCCAGCCGGTCATGCGGCCATAGACCAGCTTCGGATTGCGCGCGAGCACGACATCGGGGCCGAGCCCGAGGCGTTCCATCACGCCGGGCCGAAAACCTTCGATCAGCGCGTCGGCATGGCTGAGCAGCTCGAGCACTTCGGCGATCGCCGCCTTGTTCTTGAGGTCGAGCTCGATGACCTTGCGGCCGCGGGTTGCCACCGCCTTCAAATTCTTGCCCGCGCCGACCCGATCCAGGGTTATGACCTCCGCGCCCATGTCGGCGAGCAGCATGCAGGCGAACGGGCCAGGACCGATGCCGGCGAATTCGACGATGCGGAAGCCGGCGAGCGGCCCCGAGGTGCGAGCGGCGGTGTGGGAGGCGGGCTTGTCGAGCACGTTGTTGTTCCGTTGGTTGTGTGGCGTTAGGCGGCTGAGGTGCTGCGGGCTGGCTTGGTGCCGAATGTCATGCGTTTCCCCAGCCGTCCGCGAGACGGTATTTTTAATTAGCTGATTAGCTAAATTGTCTCGCCTAATGCGGGATGTGGCAAGCGCCTTTTGCCTGATCGCGCCGGTAAAACGCAAACGGCGCGCATCGCTGCGCGCCGCCGCTCGACTTGTGTTTAGACGCTATCCCGCGGCGGTGACCGCGCGCTGTCCCATCACCTTCACCAGGTTGGCGCGGTAATCCGCCGAGCCGTGGATGTCCGCGAGCAGGCCGCTCGCCGGGATCGTGACGGCATCGAGCGCCGAGGCCGCCCAGTTCGCCTTCAACGCCTGCTCGATCGGCGCCACCCGCATCACGCCGCTCTGCGACGCACCGGTCGCGGCGACGCGGACGTCGCCCGACTTGGTCTTGGCGACGAACACGCCGGTCAGCGCAAAGCGCGAGGCAGGATGCCGCATCTTGGCATAGGCCGCCTTGGCCGGGACCGGGAACGCGACCTGCGTGATGATCTCGCCGTCCTCGAGCGCCGTCGAGAACAGGCCCTTGAAGAAGTCCTCCGCTGCGATCGACCGCTTGTTGGTCTTGACCGTCGCGCCGAGCGCCAGCACCGCTGCCGGATAATCCGCCGCCGGGTCGTTGTTGGCGAGCGAGCCGCCGATCGTGCCGCGATAGCGTACGGCGGGATCGCCGATCATCGACGCCAGTTTGGCGAGCGCCGGGATCGCCTTCTGCACGGCGTCGCTTTGCGCCACATCGTAATGCGGCGTAGCGGCCTTGATGGTGACGGTGTCGCCCGAAACCTCGATGCCGATCATCTCCTGCACCTTGGAGAGGTCGATCACGTCCGAGGGTGAAGCAAGACGCTGCTTCATCACCGGGAGCAGGGTTTGTCCGCCGGCGAGGAATTTTGATTCCGCGCCTTTGGCGAAGGTTGCGGCGGCGTCGGCGACTGAGGAAGCGCGATGATAATTGGTCTCGTACATGGCTCTTCCTCCCTCAACCGTGAATGGCGTGCCAGACGGAATCGGGCGTCGCCGGCATTTCGAGCTTGTTGTTGCCGATGGCGTCCGTGATCGCGTTGATCACGGCAGCAGAGGCGCCGATCGCGCCGGCTTCGCCGCAGCCCTTGACGCCGAGCGGATTGCCCGGACACAGCGTCGTGGTGTGGGAGAGCTGGAACGACGGCAGGTCGTCGGCGCGCGGCATGGTGTAATCCATGAAAGACGCGGTCACGAGCTGACCGGTGTCGTCATAGACCGCACCCTCGAGCAGCGCCTGGCCGATGCCCTGCGCAAGGCCGCCATGGACCTGGCCCTCGACAATCATCGGGTTGATCAGCCGGCCGAAATCGTCCGCCGCCACGAAGTTGACGAAGGAGGTCTTGCCGGTGCCCGGATCGACCTCGAGTTCGCAGATATAGGCGCCGGCCGGGAAGGTGAAGTTGGTCGGGTCGTAGAACGCGGTCTCCTTCAGGCCGGGCTCCATGCCGTCGGGCAGATTGTGCGCGGTGTAGGCGGCGAGCGCGACCATCGGCAACGCGATCGACTTGTCGGTGCCGGTGACCTTGAACTCGCCGTTCTCGATCACGATGTCGCTCTCGGACGCCTCGAGCGCATGCGCCGCGATCTTCTTGGCCTTGGCCTCGACCTTCTCCATCGCCTTCACGATCGCGGTGCCGCCGACCGCGAGTGAGCGCGAGCCGTAGGTGCCCATGCCGAACTGCACCTTGTCGGTGTCGCCATGGACGATCGAGACCTGGCTGATCGGCACACCGAGCCGCTCGGCGATGATCTGGCAGAACGTCGTCTCATGGCCCTGGCCGTGGCTGTGCGAGCCGGTCAGCACCTCGATGGTGCCGACCGGATTGACGCGGATCTCCGCGGACTCCCACAGGCCGACGCCGGCGCCGAGACTGCCGACGGCCTTCGACGGCGCGATGCCGCAGGCCTCGATGTAGCAGGAGACGCCGATGCCGCGCAGCTTGCCACTGGCTTTCGCCTTGGCCTTGCGGGCCGGGAAGCCGGCATAGTCGATCGCCTTCATCGCGGCGTCGATCGAGGCATGGAAGTCGCCGATGTCATACGCCATGATGACGGGCGTCTGATACGGGAACTGGGTGATGAAGTTCTTCTTGCGCAGCTCGGCCGGATCGACCTTCAACTGCCGCGCCGCCGTCTCCATCATGCGCTCGATCAGGTAGCTCGCCTCCGGGCGGCCGGCGCCGCGATAGGCGTCGACCGGCGTGGTGTTGGTGTAGACGCCGATCACCTCGGCGTAGATCGCCGGGATCACGTACTGGCCCGACAGCAGCGTTGCGTAGAGATAGGTCGGCACCGCCGAGGAGAACAGCGACATATAGGCGCCGAAATTGGCGTGGGTCTTCACCCTGAGGCCAAGGATCTTGTTGTCCTTGTCGAACGCCATCTCCGCCTTCGAGACATGGTCGCGGCCGTGCGCGTCGGTGAGGAAGGCTTCCGAACGGTCGCCGGTCCACTTCACCGGGCGACCCACTTTCTTGGAGGCCCACAGCGCCACCATCTCTTCCGGATAGATGTAGATCTTGGAGCCGAAGCCGCCGCCGACGTCGGGCGCGATCACGCGCAGCTTGTGCTCGGGCGCGATGTTGTAGAACGCCGACAGCACGAGGCGGGCGACGTGCGGGTTCTGCGACGTGGTGTAGAGCGTGTAGTGCTCTTCGGCCTGGTCGTAATGTGCGACCGCCGCGCGCGGCTCCATCGCGTTCGGCACCAGGCGGTTGTTGGTGAGCTCCAGCGTCACCACATTGGCCGCCTTGCTGAAGGCGTCCTTCACCGCAGCTTCGTCACCGAGATGCCAGTCATAGACGATGTTGCCGGGGGCTTCGGGATGCAGCTGCGGTGCGCCCGGCTTGATCGCGGCCTTGATGTCGGCCGCCGCGGGAAGCTCTTCGTAGTCGACGACGACGGCTTCCGCCGCGTCCCTGGCCTGGTTCTTGGTCTCGGCGATCACCACCGCGACCGCCTGTCCGACGAAGCGCACGGTCTCCGGCGCCATCGCCGGCCACGCGCCCATTTTCATCGGCGAGCCGTCCTTCGAGGTGATCGCCCAGCCGCAGATCAGGTTGCCGACCTTGTCGTCGACGATCTGCTCTCCGGTCAGCACCGCGATCACGCCGGGCATCTTCATTGCCTCGGCGGAGTTGATGCCCTTGACCTTGGCATGTGCATGCGGGCTGCGGATGAAGTGAGCATAGCTCATGCCGACCATCTTAACGTCGTCGACGTAACGTCCTTGTCCGGTGATGAACCGGCGATCTTCCTTGCGCACGACACGTGCGCCAATTCCTTCAACACCCATGGTCTAGTCCTCCCGACCGGAGATTCGATTTGCCGCCGTTTCCATCGAGATCGGCGGTGATGAGCTTGATCGTGTGCGGTGCGTCAGCTGCTATTCGGCAGCCTGCGCGACCTTCATGCGGCCGGCAGCGTCGAGCACCGCCTTGACGATGTTGTGGTAGCCGGTGCAGCGGCAGATGTTGCCTTCGAGCTCGTGGCGAACCGTTTCCTCGTCGAGCTTGCCACTATGGCGGTGCACGATATCGACCGCGGACATGATCATGCCGGGGGTGCAATAGCCGCACTGCAGGCCGTGATTGTCGCGGAACGCCGCCTGCATCGGGTGCAGCTCGTCGCCCTTGGCGAGGCCTTCGATCGTGGTGACGTTGGAGCCAGCCGCCTGGCCGGCCAGCATGGTGCAGGATTTGACCGCCCGTCCGTCGACATGGACGACGCAGGCGCCGCACTGGCTGGTATCGCAGCCGACATGGGTGCCGGTGAGATTGAGGTTTTCGCGCAAGAGGTGCACGAGGAGGGTTCGGTCTTCGACCTCGACCGAGACCGCCTTGCCGTTTACCGTCAGTTTGACTGTAGACACGCGTTTCTCCCAATAGCTTCGTTATGGGCCCAGTAGACCACGCTTCATGTGGGACGTAACCGCGATCAAAGTCGTAGTTGCGGCCCTGTCTTGAAGGCTCCGGGCTGTACGTTTGATCCTAGCAGGCGGCCGTTCAATGGGCAATTTGCAAGCTGCCGGCGGCGCGCTCCGGCGCGATGGATTGCGCGGCGGTGCAAGGGATTCGGTCGGTCGATCTGGTTTGCGCCATGTCAAAAACCGCCGCGACGATTGCTACTACCTTCCGCCTATAACGACAAAAAAGCGTTGCTGGCATTTTCATCGCCGACATAGCGACTGAAGATCGCTGGTTCACGAATTGGGTAGTGAGACGCGGCGCGCGATGCATCCATCGCGGCAACGAAACCATATTGGAGGAAGCCAATGAAGCTGAGGAGCGGGATTTTCTTTGCCGGCGTGTCGCTGGTCGCCATGGTGCTGGCAGGCGTTACTGCGTCGAAAGCGAATGATTCCGTCGCGAAGGCGGCGTCCGATCCCAACGGATGGGCGATCGCCGGCCACGACTACGGCAACACGCGTTTCAGCCCCCTGAAGCAGATCAATTCCGAGAACGCCGGCAAGCTGCAGCTCGTTTACTCGATGTCGCTCGCTTCGCTGCGCTCCAACGAGTCCTCGCCGGTCGTGATCGGCAAGACGATGTTTGTGTCGACCTCGTGGGGGCCGAAATACGTCTATGCGATCGATGCCGCGACCGGCGCGCGGAAATGGACCTGGCAGCCGGATATTCCGGACGACGTGCTCCAATACGCCTGCTGTGACGTCAACAGCCGCGGCGTGTCCTATGCCGATGGCAAGATCTTCGTCGGCCGGCTCGACGGCAAGCTGACCGCGCTCGATGCCGAGACCGGCAAGGAGCTCTGGACCTCGACCGTGGTCGACTACAAGCAGGGCTCGGTCATCACCTCGCCGCCGCTCATCGTCCGCGACAAGGTGATCACCGGCTTCGGCGGCGGCGAATATGGCGTCCGCGGCTCGTTGCAGGCCTTCAACCTCAAGGACGGCAAGCTGCTCTGGCAGACCTTTACCGTGCCGGCACCGGGCGAGCCCGGCAGCGAGACCTGGAAGGGCGACACCGGGCTGCATGGCGGCGGCGCCGCCTGGCTGGTCGGCTCCTACGACGCCAAGACGGATACGGTCTACTGGGGCACCAGCAACCCGGGACCGTGGAATACCGCGGTCCGCTCCACCGGCGACGGCAATTTCGGCAAGCTGACCAACCTCTATACCGCCTCGACGCTGGCGATCGATCCCAACACCGGCAAGATCAAGTGGCACATCCAGGGCACGCCGGCCGACGCTTGGGATTATGATGGCGTCAACGAGCTGTTGCTCGCCGACCTCAAGATCAAGGGCACCGAGACGCCCGTTCTGATGAAGGCCGATCGCAACGGCTTCTTCTTCGTTGCCAACCGCGAGACCGGCAAGGTCCTCTCGGCCGAGAAGTACGTCTTCGCCAACTGGGCCAAGAAGTGGGACGTCAACACGATGCGGGCGGAAGAGGATCCGGACAAGCGTCCGGGCCCGGGCCACCCCGCCAAGGACATCTGCCCGAACCTGATCGGCGGCAAGAACTGGCAGCCGATGTCGTTCAATCCGCAGACCGGCCTCGTCTACATCCCGAGCAACAACGTCTGCATGGACTGGTCGGTCTCTGACGTGAACTACAAGCGCGGCGTGTTCTATCTCGGTGCCGAATTCCCGACCAAGCCGGGCCCCGGCGGCTTCCTCGGCGAGCTCGTGGCCTGGGATCCGGTCGCCAACAAGAAGGTGTGGAGCATCAAGGAAGACCTGCCCTTCAACGGCGGCACGCTGACGACCGGCGGCAACCTGGTGTTCTCGGGCAATCTGCACGGCGACTTCCGCGCCATCGATGCCAAGAACGGCAAGGTGCTATGGAGCAAGAACCTCGGCAGCGGCATCGGCGCGGGTCCCGTGACCTACTCGGTCGACGGCAAGCAGTATGTCGCGATCGTGGTCGGACGCACCGCGGCACTGCCGGCCTTCCTTGGTGACATCGGCAAGAAGATGGTCGCCGCGGCGCCCGAAGGCGGCTCGCTGTTCGTGTTCGCCCTGCAATAAACGATCGTCCAGGAGGCAGCATTGTCGGTGTCCTGCATCGCCCGAAACGAACTGCGCACCCCCTCGCGCAACATGCGGTTGGACCGTGCAATCCGGACCGTGCTGCTCTCCGGCCTGCTGATGGCGCCGGCGCTTATGGTGCCGGCCCTGGCGGCCGGCGCCGACGAGACAAAGCCGCCGCTGCGGCTCTGCGCCGACCCGACCAATCTGCCGTTCTCGAGCGACGACCCCGCCAAGCCCGGCCTCTATCTCGAGATCGGCCATGCGGTGGCGCAGAAGCTCGGCCGCACGGTGAGCACCAATTGGTACAAGTCCTATTTCGGCAAGCGCACCGTGCGCGAGACCTTGCTCAGCAAGCAGTGCGACGCCATGGTCGGGCTGCCCTTGATCGACGATTTCATGGGCCCGGCGGTGATCTTCTCCAAGCCGATCGCCCATGAAGGTTACGCGCTGGTCGGCGGCAGGGACCGCAAGCTTGCCGGGATCGACGACCTCAAGGGATTGCGGGTTGCGGTGCAATATCAGTCGACGCCGCAGAACCTGCTGGCGCTGCGTGACGACATCCAGAAGGTCACGGTGTTGAGCCCGGAAGAGGGCATGGCGGCCCTCGACCAGGGCAAGGTCGACATCGCCTTCATCTGGGCGCCGGTGGCGGGGTGGCTCAACAAGACCAGCTCCGGCGACAAGTATCAGATCGTGTCGACCGAGGGCGACGGCCTGCTCTGGGCGACCGCGATCGGCTTTGCCAAGGCGTCCGGCGCGTTGCGCGATGAAGTCGACGCCGTGCTGCCCTCGCTGGCGCCGGAGATTTCGGCGCTATTTGCCAAGTACGGCGTGCCGGACGGCGCGCCGGTGAAGTTTGGCCAAGCAACCCAGGCGACGGCGTCGTCCACTGGCGCGGCCGAGCCCGCCACGGTCGGGCAGGCGGCTTCGACCGAGAAGCCGGTCCAAACAGCTGCGATCGCCGCAGATACCAAGGGCGATGCCACCGCGGGGCGGGAGGTCTTCAACGGCACCTGCGCCCACTGCCATGGTCCGGACGCGGTGCAGGCCGAGCGAAAGATCGATCTCAGGCTGCTCAAGAAGCGCTATGCTGACGACATGGAACAGACATTCTGGAAGACGGTCCATGACGGGCGGCCAGCCAAGGGCATGCCGGCCTGGAAGGACGTCTTCAGCGACGACGAGCTCAGAAACGTATATGCCTATCTGCAGAGTGTGCAGGATACCGGCGGATCGGACTAGCTTCGGCCGACGGCGCATAACAGTGCGAGGGTCCTCATGATGGGGTTCCTGATCATCGACGATCACCCCCTGTTCGGAGAGGCGCTTGGCAACGCCATCCGCATCTCGCATCCCGATGCCCGGATCTATGAGGCGACCTCGATCAAGGGCGCTCTTGGCATCCTCGCCAGCGAGCCGAACATCGATCTTGCGCTGCTCGACCTGTTGCTGCCCGACGTGGTCGGCTTCTCCGGCTTCCAGAAAATCCGGGATCGCTATCCGCGGCTGCCGATCGCGATCGTCTCCAGCGAAGAGGACAAGCACACCATCCGCGAGGCGCTGGAAATGGGCGCGGTCGGCTATCTGCCGAAATCGACCTCGCTCGGCGAGCTGTCGCAGGCGATCGCGCGCGTGCTGAGCGGCTCGGTCTCGGCGCCGCGGGATTTCGTCGCGGTCGGCGCGCTGGAGCAGTCCGAGACGGCGCGGACGCTGCGTGAGCGGATCCAGAAGCTGACGCCGCAGCAGATTCGCGTGCTTCACCTGATCGTCCGGGGCCTGCAGAACCGCGAGATCGCCTCCGAACTCAAGCTCGCGGAATCCACGGTGAAAGCGCATGTCACCGAGATCCTGCGCAAGCTGAAGCTGTTCAGCCGCAACAAGGCGATCATCGAGCTCGGCAAGATTCCACTTCCCGTCCTTGAGGCCAGTTCGGGTGCGAAGGCAGAGAAGGCGCCCTAGATTTGCTGCGCTGCAAGGCGAACGCATCCGCGATGCTACCTATAGGCCGCCGCCCGGCTTTGAGATAACGTCGTGCGCAATGGCTGTCATGAGCATCCGAGGGAGGACGGTGCAGCATTGACCACGACCGTGCCCCTGGCGGACCAGCCGCCGGTCGATCAAGCGGGAGCACCTCGACTGCTGATCGTCGAGGACCACCCGCTGTTCCGTGCTGCTCTGATCGGGGTGATCGGGGCCGAGTTTCCCGATGCCGAGGTGCTGCAGGCGACGTCGATCGACGGCGCGCTGGACATGATCGCCACGCGCGACGGTCTCGATCTGATCCTGCTCGACCTGTCGATGCCGGGCACCACGGGCCTGCTTGGCGCCTACCGGGTGCGCGCCGCTGCACCGCGCAGCGCACTCGTGATCGTGTCGGCGCATGACGACTCCCGGATCATCGGCGGCGCGATCGCGCTCGGCATCTCCGGATTCATTCCGAAGTCGACGCCGAAGCTCGAGCTCGCGCGCCTGCTGCGCGGCATCCTCGAAGGCGAGGTGTGCCTGCCGACGCGTTTCCGCGATTCGGCTGCCGCACGGAAGGGCCAGGCCGACACCAAGCAGCTGGTGCAGCAGCTCGGCCAGTTCACCGCGCAGCAGCTTCGGGTGCTCGACATGATCTGTCACGGCCTGCAGAACAAGCACATCGCCTATCAGCTCGATATCTCGGTCACCACCGTGAAGGTGCATGTCTCGGAGATCCTGCGCAAGCTCGGTGTGCGCAGCCGGACCGAGGCCATCATCGCGCTGTCGAAACTGGATTTCGGCAAGCACGACCACGCGCCGGTGACGGCGCCGCCACCGTCGCACGGCGCTGAATCATAACCTCGCGCTCGACTGCTCCGCCGCCAGCAAGAAGGACAGCAACGAGCGCATCTCCGCCGGCTTGATCGGCTTCTTCAGCAATTCGTGGCCGAAGGCCGAGACGTCGGAAGCGGCCTTGGCCGAGTAGTCGGCGGTCACGATGATCGCCGGAACCTTGGCGTTGATTTCGCCGCGGATCACGTCGACGGCCTGGATGCCGGTCTCGCCATTGTCGAGATGCAGATCGGCGATGATGGCGTCGGGAATGCCGTCCAGCGCATGGATGCGCTCGAGCGCCTCGGTCTTGGAGATCGTCACCGCGACGTCGCAGCCCCATTTCTCCAGGAGATGGGCGAGGCCCTCGGCGCTGGACAGGTCGTTCTCGATCAGCAGGATCTTCGCACCCTCCATGCCGCCATAGCGGTAGTCGACGCTGGCCTGCTCGCGGACCGGGATCGCAACCGGATCGAAGGTGCGGGGCACGGTCACGGAGAACACCGAGCCTTTGCCGGCGCGCGAGCTCAGCCTGATGTTATGGCCGAGCAGGTCGGCAAACCGGCGCACGATCGAAAGGCCAAGCCCGATGCCGGCCTTGTCGCCGGCGCCGGCGTCGCCGCGCTGAAACTCGACGAAGATCGCCTCGCGCTCGGCTTCCGGGATGCCCGGCCCGGTGTCGTGCACCTCGATGCAGATGTCGTCGCCCTTGCGGCGGCATCCCATAAGCACGGTGCCGCGCTGGGTGTAGCGTAGCGCGTTGGCGACAAGGTTCTGCAGGATCCGGCGAAGCATCAGCGGGTCGGAGCGAACTACCGCAGACGAGGGCATGATCCGGAAGCCGAGGTTGCGCTTGGCCGCGGTGGCGACAAATTCCTGCTCCAGCGCCTCAAACAGCGCGACGATTGCGACCGGACCGATTTCGGGCCTGAGCACACCGGCATCGAGTTTCGAGATATCGAGCAGGGTCCGCAGCATGTCTTCCAGCGTCGCCAGCGACCGGTCGATCTGGTCGGTCAGCGCGCCGCTCTTGGGTTCGGTGGCCATTTCAGCCAGCGCGGACAGTGTCAGCCGTGCCGCGTTCAGCGGCTGCAGCAGGTCATGCGTCACGGACACCAGCACCGATGACTTCAGCGAGCTTGCCGCCTCGGCCTGCTGCTTGGCCTGCAGCAGGCGTCCGTTGGTTTTCTCCAGCGATTGCAGCGCCTGCTTGAGCTGCTGGGTGCGGTCGCGCACCTGCTGATCCAGCGCGATCGCGGTCTCGAACAGAGAGAAGGCGTTGAGCTGCTGGTCGGTCGAACGTTCGACCCGCGACATCAGCGCCGCGTTGATCTTGCGCAGCTTCTCGGCTTCGCGTTCGAGGGCGGCAATGCGCATGGTATTGCTGTCGGTCATTGCGGCGCGACAGCCCGCTTGCCGATGGCGATGCCGGTCAGCGTCTGGTTGACATGCATCGAGCGATACTGCTCGCCATAGGTCTGAAAGCCAATCACTTTGTTGCGGCGATAGAGCTCCGACATCTCCCGCGACAGCTGGCGCTGCTCGACATCGAGCCGGCGCAGCACGCATTCGAAGCCGATGAACATCGAGACCTCGCCGAGATCCTCGGTCAACTCCTTGAGCAGGCGGCTCGTCACGTCGATCGGATCGCGCTCGCGCGCCACCGTCAGCACCATGCCCTCATCGATGGCACAGAAGAACTGCAGCGACCCGTCTGGATGGGTGCGCTGGATCGACCGCGCATAATAGGCGCCGCCGACCCGGACCAGCACCGGATGGGCGGCAAAGGAGAACAATTCGAGCTTGCTGTCGCTGAGGCCGACGGCGCGGGAATATTCCAGCGCGGCCGCTTCGGCATTCAACTCCTTGACGATGCGGTGCTCGGTGTCGGCCTCGGTCACCACCATCTTGGTCGAGGTCGGCTCGAAATGGTCGCACTTGAAGGGGCGGAACGGCAGCCGGGTCCGGATCAGGATCAAGACAGCGGCATCGCTGTGGGCCCTGCCGCCGTGGAAGACCCAGGACTTCTCGAAGCGCAACCCGTCGCCGGCAGAGCCGCCGACCACCGGAATGTCCCCAAGCGATGCGTAGATCGCCGACATGATGGTCTCCTCACGCTGGCACATGCCGTCGATGAAGAGCAGCCCGAAGGACTCGTCGGTGTGGTCGCAATGCTCGGTGCGCTGGGCGAATTCGTTCTGCAACTCGGTGCAGATCGAGCGGCCGTGGTCGACCCGAAAGGTCGAGACGTCGAACAGCGGACGGGCCGCGATGACGAAATCCGCGGCGCTGAAGCCCATCGCGACCACGCTATCCTCGTCCCAGCCGCCGGGCGATAATTCGCCGGCCGTGGTGCAGCCGAAGATCGGCACGTCGGGCATCCGCTGCGACAGCTCGGCAATGAATTCCTGCGGTTGATAGAACGGCGACACGAACACCACGAGCATGGCGAGATCGGCCGTCGCCAGTTGGCGCGCGATCTCGTCGGCTGCTTGCCGCGGCCCGTCGGTCTTTGCCTGCACCACGACAATACTGTCGGTGGCGCTGCCGTTCTGCTTCGCCAAAGGCATTCTCCCTGACCAGAATTTTTTGTTTTTCTTGGCGCGGTCTGTCGTGACCGCGCGGGTCGTAACGGCATACGGGCCATGCCACGATTGGTTGCGGTCAGGCCCGCCGGTTCTAGATCGTGAGGGGAAATGTCATTGGCCGGGCGATTTTGCCGGCAGCTGCGTCCGTCGCAAGCGACAACGGCGCCGTTCGACGCGATGACATGGGACACCTCCCGATGCGTTCTCCCGGCCCGGGCAGGGACAGGTTTGATCGGTTCTAAACTATCGGGCCGGACCCGCGCGTCAATCCGCAAGCCTACCGCCTTTGCCCGACCAAGGTAGTACCGGGCGGCCGCTGCCCATTTACCGGGCCTTATCGATTCTGCCTTAGTTTTGCGCTCCGGGGTGTGAGGTGGCGGGTTGCTGCCGGACCCTGCGTGGTTTTCAGAATGAAGACGGGGGTTGGAATGCCGGGACTCAAGCGATCGCTGTCGATCAGGTTCCCAACCCTCAGATTTCAAGCCAAGATCATGCTCGGCTTTGCCGTCACGCTGGCGCTGTCGGCGGCCACCATGGGCTTCGCCTATATGGGCTTCGAGCGGGTCTCCGCCGGGGTCGGCTCCTACCGGCAGAGCGTCGCGGAAGCCGATCTTGCCCGCAACATCGATCGCGAATTGATCTCCTATCGATCGTTGGCGCGCTACTACGTCGCGACCGGCAAGGAGGATGACGCCAAGGCCGCGCTCGCCGCCGAGGCCAACCTGAAGGACGCCATCGTGGCGTCGATGAAGGGCACCACCAATCCCGCCCGGCTCGAGCAGGTCACCAAGCTGGAGCGCGAATTCCGCGCCTTCACCAAGATCTTTGCCGAGATCGTCCGCACAAAGGACGAGAGCGCGCAGACCGCACAGAACAAGCTGGTCCGCAGTGCGACTTCGATGCGCTACAAGCTCGACGATCTGCCGAGCAATGCCGACGATTCCGAGCTGCAGTCGATTCAGTTCGGGGCCAAGAAAGTTTCCGATCAGCTGCAGTCGATCACCGGCGCCGTCAACACGTTCGTCGTCAACGGCGACAAGACGGTCGCCTCCAGCGCGCTCGCCCGGTTGAAATTCGCCGACAATCTCGTGAAGGGGATCACCTCGAAGAACGAGCGGATCACGCAGGGCGTGAAGGACATTACCGCCCTGCTTGAAGAGTACCGCGAGGCGCTGGCCAAGCTGATAGCGAATGCCAAGTCGATCGACGAATTGACCGTTGAGATGACGGAATCCGCGGCCGCCATCAGCCAGGGTGCGGCAGCGATGAAGTCCGACCTGCTCGCCGATCAGAAGCGGCTCGAGAACGAATCGCATTCCATGATCGGCGAGACCGAGCGGCTGATCCTGATGCTTGCTGCCGGCAGCTTCGTGCTCGGCCTCGGCTGGGCCTTCCTGCTCGGCAAGGGGATCTCGCGGCCGATCGCGGCAATGTGTGCGGCGATGCGCGAGCTCGCGGCGGGCAATTTCGACGTGGTGCTGCCCGGTCTCGGCCGTCGCGACGAACTTGGCGAGATGGCCGGCGCCGTCGAGGAGTTCAAGGTCCAGGCGGTCGCCAAGGCCGAGCGCGATGCCGCGACCCAGGAGGCCCAGAACAAGGCGAGCGCCACCGCACGGCGTGCCGAGCTGATTCGCTTCGCCGACGAATTCGAATCCGCCGTCGGCTCGATCGTCTCCAATGTGTCGGCCTCTGCTGTTCAGCTCGAATCCGCGGCCGGTACGTTGACCCGCACGGCCGAGACCACCCAGAACCTGTCGAGCCAGGTCGCCGGCGCCTCCGAGGAGGCCTCCAGCAACATGCAATCGGTGGCCTCCGCGACCGAGGAGCTGTCGGCGTCGGTCGACGAGATCGGCCGCCGCGCCAAGGAGTCCAGCCAGATCGCCGATTCCGCCGTGCGCCAGGCCGAGCAGACCGATGCTCGGATCGGCAAGCTCTCGCGCGCCGCGCAGGAGATCGGCGACGTCGTCAAGCTGATCACGGCGATCGCCGAGCAGACCAACCTCCTGGCGCTGAACGCCACCATCGAGGCCGCGCGTGCCGGCGATGCGGGGCGCGGCTTCGCGGTGGTCGCATCGGAGGTCAAGTCGCTGGCGAGCCAGACCGCCAAGGCCACCGACGAGATATCCACCCACATCTCGGGCATGCAGGCCGCGACGCAGGAATCGGTCGCCGCCATCAAGGAGATCGGCGGCACGATCGGACAGATCTCCGGGATCGCGACCAACATCGCAAGCTCGGTCGAGCAGCAGAGCGCGGCAACACAGGAGATCGCGCGCAGCGTGCAGAACGTCGCGCAGGGCACCCAGGAAGCTGCCGCCAGCATCACCCAGGTCAATCGCGGCGCTACCGAGACGGGAGCCGCCTCCGAAGAGGTGCTGAACTCGGCCCGCTCGCTGTCGGTCGAGAGCTCGCGGCTGCGCGAGGAACTCGACCGCTTCATGGCGAATATCCGCGCGGCGTAGGCGGAACTGCTAGTCGTCGTCCTGGCGAAAAGCCAGGACCCATTACCACAAATGTTTGTGGATCCCGGGGCAACGAGCCGCGTACTTCTTTCGAAGGCCACGGCGTATGAATCCCGGCTTTCGCCAGGGCGACGAAATCAATCAATCTCGCCCGAATTGGTGCTTCAACTCGACCTTGGCGCGTTCCAGCCGTGACCGCTCCGCCTTCGGCAGCGTTCTGCCGGCGCGGTTGATGTAGAAGGTGAGCATCGACAGCGCCGACCGATAGGCGCCACTCTTGCGGCGCGTACTGTGTTCGGCGGATGCCTTCAGCGATGCCGCGATCTTCTTTGCGCTGGCCTGCTTGAACACGCCGTGCTCGAGGTCGAGCGCGTCGCTCTCCTTCGTCACCCGCTGCGACCAGCGTTTCGACGGCGTTTTCCTCGCGCCGCGCGTGCGGCGCGCCGTGCTCGTGGATCGCGCGGCCGATTTTCGTACTGATTTCCTCGGTGATTTTCTTGCCGTCTTGCGCGTCGCTTTCTTGTGTGCGGCCATCGATGCCTCCGTGGCTGTTGAACCAAAACCGCTCGCGCAGCCGCGGTTCCTATGCCGCATTGCGGGAACCGATGCGGTGCTGCGGCGTTGACGTTGCGTGGCGGGCACTCCGTTTGCCGCAATCCTGGGAAAGAGAACCTTGGAACAACCGTTCCGGGGCCTTTGCCATTGGTCAATTCTGATGACACTGCAGCCGACCCAATTGAGCTCTGCGGCGACGCGCGAGGCCGTGGCCCCGGCCACGCCAGATGATGACCGCATCATCGAGACCTCGATCCCCCTTCGGCTCGACAACCTCCGCTGGAGCAGCTTCCACACCCGCGTCGTGCTGGCGCTCGGCATCACCTGGATCCTCGACGGGCTCGAAGTGACGCTGGCCGGTGCGCTGTCGGGCGCGCTGAAGGAGAGCCCGACCATGGGGTTCTCCAACGCCGATGTCGGGCTTGCCAGCAGCGCCTATCTTGCCGGCGCCGTGCTTGGCGCCCTCGGCTTCGGCTGGCTCACCGACCGCATCGGGCGCAAGAAGCTGTTCTTCATTACGCTTGCGGTTTATCTCTCGGCCACCGCCGCGACCGCGCTGTCGTGGAATATCGCGAGCTACGCGCTGTTTCGCTTTCTCACCGGCGCCGGCATCGGTGGCGAATACACCGCGATCAATTCGACCATCCAGGAGCTGGTGCCGGCGCGCTATCGCGGCTGGACCGACCTCGTCATCAACGGCAGCTTCTGGATCGGCGCCGCGATCGGCGCGCTGAGCGCGATCGTCCTGCTCGATCCCGCGTTCCTTGCTCCGGACCACGGCTGGCGGATCGCCTATTTCACCGGTGCGGTGCTCGGCCTCGTCGTGCTGTTGATGCGGATGTGGATTCCGGAAAGTCCGCGCTGGCTGATGATCCACGGTCGCCCCGACGAAGCCCACAGGATCGTCGCCGATATCGAGACCTCGGTGCTAGGTCACGAACAGTCGAGCGCAGACTTTGACAAGATCAGACTTCGGATGCGCGATCACACGCCGCTGCGCGAGGTAGCGGTGACGCTGTTCTCCACCTACCGGCAGCGCTCGATGGTCGGGTTGACGCTGATGGCCGCGCAGGCCTTCTTCTACAATGCGATCTTCTTCACCTTCGCGCTGATCCTGACCGATTTCTTCGGCATCGCCGCCAGCAATGTCGGCTGGTACATCCTCCCCTTCGCCGCCGGCAACTTCTTCGGGCCGCTGCTGCTGGGCCGGTTGTTCGACACGCTCGGCCGCCGCACCATGATCGCGCTGACCTATGGCGCCTCTGGCGTGCTGCTGGCGCTATCAGGCTATCTGTTCTCGATCGGCGTGTTCAGTGCGCAGACCCAGACCATCGCCTGGATGGTGATCTTCTTCTTCGCTTCGCCGGCCGCGAGCGCCGCCTATCTCACCGTCAGCGAGACGTTTCCGCTCGAGGTCCGCGCGCTCGCGATCGCCGTCTTCTACGCTGTTGGCACCGGCATCGGCGGGGTGCTCGGACCCGCGCTGTTCGGCGTGCTGATCGACACCGGATCGCGCAACAGCGTGTTCGCCGGCTACCTCTTGGGGTCGGCGCTCATGATCGTCGCGGCAGCCGTCGCATGGCGCTACGCCGTCGCGGCCGAGCGAAAATCGCTCGAATCAGTCGCGCGGCCACTGGCATGTGTGGAGTAGACTATGACGAAGCAAGAATTGGCCGAAATGCCCATGGATGATGATATCGCCCCTGACGTGACGACCGGCAGCGTGCCGGCGCCTGCATCGCTCGTTCCGCCGCTGGATCACACCGCGGTGTTGCTCGACATCGACGGCACGCTGCTCGATTTCGCCCCGACGCCGCGCGAGGTCTGGGTGCCGCCGGAGCTCGCGACCACGCTGAAGCGGTTGCATGATCGCACTGGCGGCGCGCTGGCGCTGGTCAGCGGCCGCTCGCTCAACGATATCGACCTGATCTTCGCGCCGGAGGTGTTTCCCGCGATCGGCGGCCATGGCGCGGAGATGCGGCTGCAGCCGGACAGCGAGGCGGTCGCCGCGCACGCGCCGCCGCTTGACAAGGAATTGAAGCGTCGCCTCGCCGCGATCGCCAAGCTCAGCCCCGGCATTCTGCTCGAGGATAAGGGCTACTCGCTGGCGCTGCACTATCGGCTCGCGCCGCAGGCGGAGAGGGCGATCTATGAGGCGGTGTCGCTGATCCGCGCCGAGCTGCCGAACGCGCCGATCGAGGTGCTGCCGGGCAAGAGCGTCTGCGAGATCAAGCATTCCGGCTTCACCAAGGCGACCGGCGTGCGCGAGCTGATGACCCATGAGCCCTTCAAGAGACGCCGCCCGTTCTTTATCGGTGATGACGTTACCGACGAGACGGTGTTTGCGATCATGCCCGATTTCAACGGTCTCGCATTCTCCGTCGGCCGCCGCGCGACCGGCGTTGCCGGACATTTCCAGGGGCCGAGCGACGTGCGCACATTCCTTGCGCGTCTGCTCGACGATGATAGGGACGCCGGCCTGTCCTAACCGAGCGACATTCAGCGCAATGATCGAATGCGGTGCTTTTGCGTCGTGGCGTCAACCTCGCATGAAATTTTCTTTTCGCGAGTTCCCGCGAGTTCCGTGCGCGTTTGTCAGAATTTGGTTTCAATTGGGAGATTCCTTGATCAGGAACCATCTTGATGAATGGTTGTTAATACGCGAGTTGACCAACAGGAGGGGACCGGGTGAACCTCGTCGTCGTATCGAACCGCGTCTCGCGCGGAAAACCCAATGAACCCATGACGGGGGGGCTGGCTGCGGCATTGTTGCCGGTGGTGGAAAAGACAGGGGCCATCTGGGTTGGTTCCAGCGGACGCGTCCGCGACGGGAACTTGAAGGAACCTTTTGCAGAAGTCGAAGCTCTCGGTGCCGGCGCGCTGGCGATGCTCGATTTGCCGGCCGCGCACTATGGCGGCTACTACGAAGGCTTTGCCAATTCGGCGCTGTGGCCTGCGATGCATTCGCGCGCCGACCTGATCCGTGCCTCGCACGAGGACTATCAGAGCTATCGCGAAGTGAATGCGTTCATGGCGCGTGCGCTGCTGCGCTTCCGCAAGCCCGATTCCGTGTTCTGGATCCAGGACTATCATTTCCTCGCGCTCGGCGCCGAGCTGCGCGACCTCGGCGTCACGCAGCCGGTCGGCTTCTTCCTGCACACGCCGTGGCCGGCGCGCGCGGTGATCGCGGGCGTGCCCAATCATCGCGAACTGATCGAGGCGATGCTGTCTTACGACCTGATCGGCTTCCAGACCGATGAGGATTGCGAGAACTTCCTGAGCTACGTGCAGAACGATCTCGATTTCGAGGTGCGCGACGGCGTGATCAATTCGTCGTTCGGTCGCACCCGCGCGGCGGTGTTTCCGATCGGTATCGATCCCGAAAAATTCGCGCAGCAGGCGACCAGGGCGATGACGCATCCCGACGTGACGCGGCTGCGGCGCAGCCTCAACGGCGAGAAGCTCGCGATCGGCGTCGACCGGCTCGACTATTCCAAGGGCCTCGTCAACCGCATCAAGGCGTTCGACAAGATGTGGACGCTGCACCCGAACCTGAAGCGTTCGGTGTCGCTGCTGCAGATCGCAACGCCGTCGCGCGGCGCGATCGAGGCCTATGGCAATCTGGCGAGCGAGGTCGCCAAGCTCGTCACCGACGTCAACGGCATGCATGGCGAGGTGGACTGGACGCCGATCCGCTACCTCAACAAGGGCTTTGGCCAGGGCGTGCTCGCCGGGCTCTACCGCACCGCGCAGGTCGGCGTGGTGACGCCGCTGCAGGACGGCATGAACCTCGTCGCCAAGGAATATGTCGCAGCGCAGAATCCGGCCGACCCCGGCGTGCTGGTGCTGTCGAAATTCGCCGGTGCCGCGAACGAGCTCGACGCCGCGCTGCTGGTCAACCCGCATGACATCGACGGCATGGCACGGACCCTGGCGACCGCGCTCGCGATGCCGCTGACCGAGCGGCGGATGCGCTGGGAAGCCATGATGGAGAAGCTCAACAGCGGCACCATCCAGCAATGGTTCGCCGATTTCATCGAGGCGCTGCAGGATACGCACAATGCGGGTGCCGCGGCGCTGCCGGAGCCACCCAGCCTGTGGCCGCGCCGCACGGCGGATTTTGCCGCGCGATATCACTGAGTCAGCACGGGTTCGCCAGCGCACAGCGAGGATGGGCACGCCAGCGTTTGCCCATCCGGCGCGTCGTCTGCCCGCTCAGTGTCATCACCCGTGCATGCTTGCGCGGATGATCCAGTATTCCAGAGGCGTCCGTGCTTGAGCTGAGACGCGCGGCCTGTTCGTGCGTCGGCCCTCGACGCTGACAGGCTTCGCGAGAGCGCCAAATCCATTCCGGTTGCACGCACTTCTGGTTGACGGTGTCCGGGGTCGTACTCCGCGTGAGCCTCCGGCGTCGTGCTCCGCGTGAGCCAAGGAGTGTAATTGCCACCGGGACGTGACCAGGATCGGTCGATCGATTGCGCTGCCCGATTTGCGCCGGTCTTTGACCGGCCACCGGCCAAAATCGCGCGCCGTGGCGGGCAAGGCCGCCGGAATGCGGCTGACATTGTCGCCAATTTACCCAATATTTTCAATCCGTTGGGGAAATTTCACGCTCCGGCCCCGCGCTCCCTTGCAAAATCCGCCTCAGCCCTTCAAGAGAGGCCTCCCGGAGAGATGGCCGAGTGGCTTAAGGCGCACGCTTGGAAAGCGTGTGTGCGGGAAACCGTACCGTGGGTTCGAATCCCACTCTCTCCGCCACTTTGCCCCGAAATTTCGTACCTCGAAACGGAGACAAGCCCGAAAACTTGGCCGTTTTCGCGGAATCTTGTTGCTCTGGAGAATGTCGGCCGTACTAAAAACGAGCGGCGAATGGGGCTGGAGAACGCGTTTTTCTCCGAATCCTAGAACGTCGGGAGTTTGGTACAGTACGGCATTCGGCGAGAAACAAGGCTCTCATCCGGGCCGGTTTTGAATCTCTCTCGCTCAACCAAAAAACTCAGGAAATCGTAACATATAGATCATTTAAGTTGCTACCAAATCTGCTGTTTCCACGAAAGCAATATCCTATCTCCGCACGTCAAGCGCCGCAAATGTCGGGGCTGACAAGGACAGCGACCAGCAGCAGCGGGCCGCCGTCGAGGCCTACGCGATGCGGGAAGGGCTGGAGATCGTCGAGGAGTTTTACGATGCCGACGTCAGCGGTGCCGATCCAATCGAGACGCGACCAGGGTTTGCCGCGCTGCTCGACCGGATCGAAGATAATGGAGTCAGGACAGTGCTGGTCGAAGACGCATCGCGCTTCGCTCGACAGCTGATCGTCCAGGAGGCTGGCATCATTGCCCTGATTGCTCGCGGTGTTCGTGTGGTCACCCCAACAGGAGATGATCTCACGGCTACTGGTGATCCGTTCAAGGTCGCCATGCGCCAGATAGCTGGAGTGTTCGCCCAGTTGGAAAAGGCCAGGCTTGTTGGCAAGTTGAAGGCTGCGCGTGATCGCAAGCGGGCCGCCGGAACTAAAGTTGAAGGGCGGAAGAGCTACGCCGAGATTGATCACCGAGACCACGCAGGACAGATGATCGCCTTAGTCAGACGGCTTAGACGGAGGCGGCCGAAGGGGGGTGTTGGCTTAGGGACATCTCGGCTGAACTCGCTCGGGTCGGCTTTACCAGTGAGAGTGGTAAGCCATATGCCGCTACGGCGATTGCCCGTATGCTGGCGAGATCAAGACGTGAAAAGCGGCCGCAAGGGCCACGATGGTCGCGGTGGTGTGAGTAGGTGGGGACGAAATGCTTGATAAGTCGGTGCGTTGGATGACGCTTGAGGAGCTGGAGCGACATCTTTGGCAGGCTGCGGACATTCTCCGCGGCCATGTCGACGCGGGGAAGTTCAAGGACTACATTTTTGCGCTCTTGTTCTACCGTCGACTTTGTGACGTGTGGGACGAGGAGTTCGAGGTCCTGCTGGCTCAAACCGGTGATCGGGTGGAGGCTGCCGATCCCGACGAGCACCGCTTCCATGTTCCGCCGCAGCATCACTGGAGCGCTGTTAGGAAGCACTCCACTCAGATTGGGCAGCATCTGAATAACGCCTTCGCTGCGATCGAAGACGCGAACCTGCGACTTCGCGGAGTGTTCGGCGACGTCGACTTTGCCAACCAGGAGCGCTTTCCAGACGCACGGCTAGAGAAGCTTCTTGCCCATTTTGAGAAGCACCGGCTACAGAATATGGACGTGTCGCCCGACATGCTGGGCGACGCCTACATGTATCTGATCGAGCAATTCGCTGAGGGAGCCGGCAAGAAGGGCGGCGAGTTCTACACTCCCCGCCAGGTCGTGAAGCTGATCGTCGAATGCCTTGATCCCCAACCAGGAATGTCGATTTACGACCCCACCTGTGGTTCGGGGGGCATGCTGCTGGAAGCCGTTCAGCACCTAAAGAACAAAGGTCAAGACCCGCGTAGCCTGTCGCTCTTTGGGCAGGAGAAAGAGCTGGATACTTGGGCGATCGCCCAGATCAACCTGTTCCTCCATGATATCGATGACGCATTCATCGCCAAGGGCGACACCATCCTCGACCCGAAGCGATATGATCCGAGCGCACAGGAGTTCACGCCCGGCATTGGGGCCTATGACCGGGTGATGGCCAATCCGCCCTTCTCGCAAAAGATTTGGGGCCACGAAGTCTGGATCAATGGTGATCCATTCGGTCGCGACACCTACGGTGTGCCACCCAGGGGCTACGGCGATCTCGCCTTCGTCCAGCACATGGTCGCGTCACTAAAGGACGACGGCATACTTGGGGTCGTCGTGCCGCATGGTGTCCTGTTTCGTGGAGGTGCCGAGGGCCGCATACGCGAGGCCATGTTGAGGGCCGACATCATCGAGGCGGTCATCGGGCTGGCGCCGAACCTATTCTATGGCGCGAGTATCCCCGCAGCGATCTTGATTGTCCGCAAGACCAAGCGCAACGAACGGAGAGGTAAAGTTCTAGTCATCAATGGCGATCAGACCTTCCAGCCAGGCAAGGCCCAGAATCATCTAGCAGATGCCGATGTGCGACTACTGGCTGAAACCGTCCGGGGCTTTGCAGACATCCAGAAGCTGGCGCGTGTTGTGGATGTCGAGGAGATCGCCTCTAACGGCTTCAGCTTGAACATAAGCCGCTATGTCCAAACTGGTGCGGCGGTCGAGGTTGCAGATGTGACCGCTGAGGTCACCAAGCTCCAAGACTTGATCTTCGAGCGCGACAAGGCCGAGGAAGTGATGTTCGGGCACCTCAAGAGGCTCGGTTATGTCGACTGAAGCTCCCGTGGGGTGGCGATCTGGCCAGATTACCGACCTAGTTACCGAGGTCGCGGTGCGGATTGATCCCCGAGCAGCCGCTGATCCGGACACTCCGTACGTCGGGTTAGAGGACATTGGGCAAGGCACCGGTACGATTGTCTCGGTCGGCCGAGCGAGTGACGTCACGAGTCAGAAGTCAAGCTTTGCGGCGGGCGATATTCTGTTTGGAAAACTGCGACCCAACCTCAGGAAGGTTGCTCGTCCCGACTTCGGCGGCATCTGCTCTACAGATATCGTTGTGTTCCGGGCAAAGTCTCAAGTTGATCCTGATTTCGCATTTCGGGTTCTATCGTCCGGACCTGTGATCGAGCACGCAATTGCTCAGTCTGCCGGAACCAAGATGCCTAGAGCTCACGCTCGATCTGTTCTCGACTTCGGCGTTACCTTTCCTCCACCCGACGAGCAGCGGCGGATCGCCGAGGTGCTTCGGTCGGTGGACGAGGCTCATCGGCTGAACAATCAGACACTGACCCAGCTGCGTCTCCTCCGCGCCCGCGCACTCCGCGACATGTTTACGGCGAAGGGTGGGACCGAATTTGAAGACACGATCCTCGGTCCGCTCCCGCGTGGATGGTCGGCGATCCCAGCGGAGGATATCTGCGAGGCCGTCATCGACTGCAAGAACAGAACGCCGCCAGTGACCGAAACCGGCTTCGCAGTCGTTAGAACACCTAATGTGCGAAACGGACGCTTCGTGCGGCACGACCTCGTGCGTACCGACCCTGCTTCTTTCGAGGTATGGACCCAAAGGGGGCGCCCCCGAGTGGGTGATGTCCTCATCACTCGTGAAGCTCCCATAGGGGAGGTCTGCGCTGTGCCGGCAGACGAGCCGATATGCCTGGGACAGAGAATGATGCTTTATCGGCCAGCGCCCTCGAAACTTGATAGTTCTTTCTTGCTTTACGCGCTTCAAAGTCAACCGGTTCAGGACCATCTTCGAAACCTTGGGGGTGGTTCGACAGTGGGACATGTTCGTGTGGGCGATATCCGCACGTTGCCAATTCCTTGTCCCGATAAACCGACGCAGATCGCCATCGCGAGGGTGCTCGCGGAGATTGATATCGCGCTCGATTATGCCACCGCGTCCTGCGCCCGGACGGCAAGTTTGAAGGTCGCTTTGCAGTCCGATCTCATCTCCGGCCGCACCCGGGTGCCCGCTTGAGCGAATACCGTCTCGCGGAAAAACCAACCCTCGATGCCCTGACGGCGATGGGCTACGCCGCGCTTCATTGCGAGGCGGCGATGGCCATGCGTCAGGAATCAAACCGCGTGCTGTTGAAGCCGGTGCTGGTCAAGGCTCTTCGGGAGCTGAACGAGGGACTCGGCGCCGAGGACGCCGAGGCGATCTACAGCGACCTCTCCACATTGTCAGACAACGAGGAGTGGCAGCGGCGTCTGCGTGGCGCCTATTCCCGGCGGTTGAACGGCGAGGCCAAGGACAAGCCAGTCGCCCTGATCGACTTCAAAAGACCCGATAGAAACCATTACCACGTCGTGCGTCAGTTCAAGGTCGATGCGCAGCGGTCGCGGATCGCCGACCTTGTGGTATTCGTGAACGGCATCCCGCTGGTCGTGATCGAGGCCAAGTGTCCACTGAAGGCGGCTGATCGAACCGGCCAGGCTTTTGAGCAGATCAAGCAGTATGAGCGGGACATCCCGCGTTTGTTCTATTCCAACGCCTTCAACATCGTCACGGACGGAATAGCGACGCTGTATGGCGCAACCGGCGCCCCGGCTAAGTTCTACGCCCCTTGGCCCGACCCGTCGCCACGATCGCGCGACGAGTTCTCCGAGGACCTGATCAAGGATCTGTGGTGCTTGCTGGAGCCGGCGCGCCTGCTGGACTTGTTGGCCCACTTCATCGTCTTTGAGACCGATCCCGATAGCGGGAGACGAATCAAGAAAATCTGCCGGTATCAGCAGTTCCGAGCCGTTAACAAGGCGGTGAACCGCGTCGCCGAGGGTATCAAGAAAAAGGGGCTGATCTGGCACACGCAGGGCTCGGGCAAGAGTCTGACGATGGTATTCCTCGCCCTGAAGCTGAAGACCCATTTGACGCTGGACGCGGCGACGCTCCAGAACCCCAACATCCTCGTGCTTACCGATCGCATCGATCTGGACGACCAGATTTCCAAGACCTTCGTCGCCTGTGGCCTGCCCAATCCGAAGCAGGCGGCCTCGGTCGGCGAACTGCGCGAGGCCGTGGCGCGTGCGGGCGCGGGCCAAATCCTGCTCTCGACCATCTTCAAGTTTCAGGGTTCGAAGGAGCCTATTCCGCACTCGGATGATTGGATCGTACTGGTGGACGAGTGCCACCGTACGCAGGAGAAAGATCTTGGCGCCTTCCTTCAGGCGACTTTGCCCGAAGCCCGCTACTTTGGCTTCACCGGCACGCCCATCAAGAAGGCCGACAAGGACACCTATGCTCGCTTCAGCGAGCCGGGCGAAACCTACCTCGACAAATACGGCATCGACGACGCGGTGCGCGACGGTGCTACCGTCCCGATCCTCTACGAGGGCCGGAAGACCGAATGGTCGATCAACGAGGCCGAGATCGACATCCTGTTCGATCGCTGGTTCGTCGATTTGTCCGACGAGAAGCGTGAGAAGCTGAAGCAGAGAGGTGTTAGCCTTGCCCTGATCGCCAAGCACCCCGAACGCATCCGGCTGATCGCCCGCGATATCTGGGAGCACTTCAAGCAGACGTGCCGCCCGGATGGCTTCAAGGCCCAGATCGTCGCCATCGACCGTGAGTCTGTAGTACTCTACCGCACAGCCCTGACCGAAGTGATCGAAGCCGATTTGGCGAAGGACGGCATGACACCGGCCGAAGCTGCTGCGAAAGCTGATGGCATCATCGCTTGCGTGTTCTCCAAGAGCCAAGAGGACGACAAGCCGAGCGAAGATCCGGACATCGAGGCCGTCCGCGCCGAACTCCGCGCCCACTACCTCGACGCGGACGGGGAGAAAGCTGCAAAAAAGGCATTCAAGGGCAGCACTGACGAACCAAGCTTTTTGATCGTCTGTGACAAGCTGCTAACGGGCTTCGACGCGCCCAACGAGCACGTTATGTATCTGGACAAGCCGCTGCGCGAACACGGGCTCCTTCAGGCCATTGCCCGCACCAACCGCACCTGCTCGGTCAAGCGACCGGATGGCAGGACCGTCGACAAGCCGCATGGCCGGATCGTGGACTACATCGGCATCACGCAGCACCTAGACGACGCCCTGTCATCCTATCGCGCCGAGGACGTTCAGAGCGCCCTGCGCGACCTCGACCTCTTGCGCCGCGATCTACGTGAAACCCATGCCCGGTTCACGCGCCAGCGACGGCTGATGGGCCTCGAAGGCATGGGTGAGAAGGCCGCCGCCTTTGCCGTCGAGAAGCTGGTCTCCAACGGCCACGAGGACGATTGGTTCGAGCTTCAGCGGCTGGGCCGTCAGTTCGTGCGCACCTATGGGGACCTCTCTCCGGATCCCGCCATCCTGGATTTCACCGAAGACATGAAGTGGACGGCGGTGTTCCTGCGGCTGGCCCAGCAGGCGATCACCAAGGACGAAAGCCTCGACCACTTGACCTACTCGGGCAAGATCAGGGACATGTTGGAGGAACACGTCCGCGCCACCGGACTGACCACGACCGTCCGCCTTCGCAACATCACCGACCCGGACTTCGATGACGATTTCCAGACCGAGGAGAAATCGGAGGAGGAGCTTCACGAGGCGTTTGTGCGAAAGGCCGCCGAACTGAAGCGCGTGACCCGCGAATTGGTAGATAAGAACCCCGCTCAATACGGTCGGTTCTCTGAACGGGTGCTGGAGATCATCCGTCGCTTCGAGGAGGGGCAAGTCGCCGCAGCCGAAGGCCTCAAAGACTTCGAAGACCTGACCGGTGGGATAGCGGCCGAGGCGGGCGCCCATGACGAATTGGGTATGGACCAGCGCGCCTTTGCGATCCTGCGGATTATGGAGCCGCATGCGCCAGAAGGATTTCGGGCGCCTTTGCAGGCGGTCGCCGTCGAAGTGGGCGGTCTCTATGCCAAGGCTCAAGCCAGCCAGCCGTCATGGTTCTTCATGGACGGATACAAGAAGCAGTTGCGCCGGGAAGTTCGCGGTCTGTTGCGCCCGCTTGCCTTGGATGACACCAACGTCGTCGGGGACGAGATCGAGGATTTCGCGGTCCACGCTTATGCCGAGGCCCACTGATGGGAATTGTGCGCATCGGTCAGACGAAGATCGCCTACGAGCTTCGGCGGTCCGCTGCCACATTGGAGCGGCGGATCACGGTCATGCCCGGCCACGTAGAAGTCACGGCCCTGGCGACCGACGAGGACGAGGATATCGATGCTTTCTTGCGGCGTAAGCGCCAGTGGCTGTTCAACGCTGTGCGTGAACTTGAAGCCAAGACCGCCAGCCCTCCCATCGTTCCTCGCTTTGCAACCGGCTCCAAGGTCCCGTACAGGGGGCGGATGGTTCGCCTGACAGTACGTCGCCATGATGGACCACACATCGAAATTAGCTACCGCGGCGGGTTAGTCGTCGATGTTCCATCTTGGGTCCGGTCCGAGTCCGCGATCGCCACTGAAATCTCGGTTTGGCTTAAGCAACGTGTTCGCCGAGACGTCCGTGCGATCGCATCCATCTATCAGGCGAGGTTTAATCTTAGGCCTAAATCGATCCGAGTGACCGAAATGAAGGGCGGGGTGGGGATCATGCGGTCCTGCCGGAAACCTTACGGTGAACTGGCTACTCGTGTTCGCGCCCAAGACAGTCCTAGAATACGTCATTGCCCATGAGCTGGCACACCTGAAGCATCGTTCGCACGGAAAGGCGTTTTGGTCGTTTTTGCAGCTCATGATGCCATCTTACCAAAAGCCCAAGGCGTGGCTTGGTAATCACCAGTCCTCGCTCAGCGCTGGGTTCCTTCGAGTAGCCTTGGAAGGTAAACGGCGGCAAGATGGTCTGCCGAACCACGGAGGCCGCCGCGCGAAACGTAACGAACAACCGGTTGGGGACCAGCGATGGTAAATTTCGGCAAACACCTCGCCAAAAAGGCGGTTACCAAACCTGTTGATCCGATCCAGATATACGGCAAGCTGGACCGCGCACATGACAAGGGCCCGCTGCGCCCATCACAGGAGGCAGTGCTTCAGGCATGGATCGCTCGAGACGCGAAAACTCGCGACGTGATCGTGAAGCTGCATACTGGCCAGGGCAAGACCTTGGTCGGATTACTGATGCTTCAGTCGCGGCTCAACGCCGGCAAGGGCCCGGTCGTATACCTGTGTCCAGATCACTTTCTGATCGGGCAAACCTGCGAACAAGCAAAACAGTTTGGCATAAAGACGTGCACGGCTGACGACGACCTGCCGGACGATTTCTTAAACTCAAATAGCATACTGGTAACCTCCGTTCAGAAAATGTTCAACGGCAGGACTAAGTTCGGCCTGAATAAGTCGTCGATAGCTGTCGATACCGTGCTTATGGACGATGCTCACGCCTGCTCTGATCGCATCAGGGAGGCCTGCAGTATCCGAATCCCCAATGATGAGCCAGCGTACGCGGCTCTAAAGACCCTCTTCGCTGCCGATCTTGAGCAGCAAGGAGTCGGCACCTTTGCTGATATCGAAAACAGTAAGCGCGAGGCTCTGCTTCCGGTTCCGTACTGGGCCTGGATGGAGCGGGAGAGTGATGTCGCATCCATATTGTCGTCGGCAACCGACCGCAGGTCAGTCAAATTTGCTTGGCCCCTGCTGCGCGACATGCTCGCGCATTGCCAGTGCGTCATCTCGGGAACTGCGATCGAAATAGAACCCTACGTACCGCCTCTCGATGCCTTCGGCTCTTATGCGCGCGCGAATCACCGTGTGTTCATGTCCGCTACCGTCACCGATGACGCCTTCCTGGTGAAGGGCTTAAGGCTGTCGCCCGAGACAATCACCAGCCCTCTCACCTACGATCACGAGACGTGGTCGGGTGAGAAGATGGTTATCGTTCCTTCCCTGATCCACGAAGACCTGGGCCGGGATCGGATTGTTAGCGCCTACAGCAAACCGAATCCCAAGCGATCCTATGGCATCGTGGCACTGACTCCGAGCTTTGCGCTTGGCAAGGCCTGGGAAGCGAATGGCTCAGTGGTCGCAGATCGTGAAACCATCGAGGATGCGGTGGATGCGCTAAAGCGTGGCGAGTACGAGAAGACTGTGGTGCTCGCGAACAGATATGACGGGGTTGATCTGCCTGACGCAACGTGCCGGGTCCTCGTATTCGATTCCCGCCCATATTCCGAGAGTTTGACGGACCTCTACGCCGAGCAGGTCCGCCCACGAAGCGAAGCGACGCTGATGCGGACGGTTCGGGCAGTCGAACAGGGCATGGGTCGCAGCGTTCGCGGTGAAAAAGATTACTCGGTCGTTGTGATGATTGGCTCCGATCTTGTGCGGCTCATTCGCGAAAAGAATACTGGCCGATTCCTCTCGCCACAGGTGAGCAAGCAGATCGAGATTGGCCTTGAGGTCGCCGAGATGGCTCGGCAAGACGTAGTGGAGGGCGAGGATCCGGCCAAAGCGTTCGTGGGACTTGCGCAACAATGCATTCGCCGTGATCCCGAATGGAAGGCATTTTACGCCGAGCAGATGGATGGGATTATTCCACGCGGTCCAAATCAAGGCGTACTCAAGCTATACGCGGCCGAATTGGGAGCGGAAGAGGCGTACTTGGCAGGAGATTACGCGGTTGCGTCTGAGCGCCTGCAGAAGGTCATGGACGAGGGTCACGTCGATCAAGACGACAAAGCATGGTATCTGCAGCAAAGGGCTCGGTACCATTACCGCACCGATCGCGCCGAATCTCAGAAGTTGCAAGTCGCGGCGCACAAGAAGAACCGGCTGCTGCTAAAACCGCCGACCGGCGTCACGGTTACGAAGTTGACGGTTGTGAGCCAAGGCAGGGCCGAGCGCATTGCCAAGTGGGTATCGGCCTTTGCGACCTATGCCGAAATGGATGTGACTGTGTCCGACATCCTCGGCCGGCTGCGCTTTGGCGTGAAGGCCGACAACTTCGAGCATGCGCTAGATGAGCTTTGCTGTGGTCTCGGGTTTGCAGGTGAGCGCCCAGATAAGGAATGGAAAGAGGGACCCGACAACCTTTGGGCCCTCGATGACAACCGCTATCTGATTATTGAGTGCAAGAGCGAAGTCGACGTCAACCGCGCTGAGGTCAACAAGCGTGAGGCAGAACAGATGAACCGCTCCGCTGCCTGGTTCGATAAGCATTACACCGGAATGCAGGCAAAGCGGTTGATCATTCACCCAGCTAAGCGCATCGAAAGTGCAGCCGCCTTCACCCACGAGGTCGAAGGCGTAACGGCGGCGGATCTGCGCAAGTTCGAAAAAGCCTGTCGAGAGTTCTTCAAGGGGTTTGAAGGGCAGGATTTTGCCGATTTGTCGGCGAAGCATATCCAGAAGATGGTCGATTCCCACCACCTATCTGTCGACGATCTCCTCTCCCGCTACAGCCGTAAGCTCAAGGACGTTAAGGATTAAAGGCGCTCGGGCCGGTCATAGGTTGAACGTGGTCCCGCAAGAATGGCGAATCACAGTCTTACTCTGGTGTCCGCCACCGTCCTTCTCAAGAGAGAAGCCAGATGGGAATTTATCAACGCTAAAGCCCTCTGTGGTGGCAAACATGCTGTCAGTCGTCGAGACGTCCGCTACTCCGCTCAAACCACATTTGGGGCAGGTCATCGTCAGTTGATCTCGGTCGCGTCCAGCCATTGGCAAATACTCCTGTTGGGGAAATTTGACTCGGGACCGTACCAATTTCTAGGCGCTGTACCAACCAAGCTCGCCTTCGGCGTGTCCAACCCCAAGATGACCCCGACGCCTATGGCGGCCTTCCTCTGCGTGCCCTCGCGGCCTTCCAGCGCCTCCCAACGTCGGGATTGTTCTGAACCTGTGCTTCTATGAAGGTGCGTGCGGCCTCGGCCAAAATGGTCTGCTGGTCGGCATCGAGATAGGCGGTTTGAAAGTCCTGAAATCTCTCAATCAAGTCGGAATCGAAACCAAGCTGTTTCAGCAGCGCGCCTGTGTTCCGCCGACCCATACACAATGAACTCAAGGGTTTGCTAAATATAAATAACTGTAGTTATCTATGGTCCAAGAGTCGAATCGATTCGCATCCGTTAGCGGATGCGTCTAAATGAAGAAGGCGGCCTGCATGAACAGACCGCCTTCTTTGCGAGACCCGGGCCGGATTCGAACCGGCATCGGACTGGGTTCAAAACAGCTGCCTAACCATTCGAGCCACCGGGTCACATCGGACGCCCTGCCAATTTGGCGGGGCGTTTCGTTATATGACGAGTCCACAGGCCCTACAAGCAGAGTCAGACTCTGACTCCCCCCGTTAGGCATAATTTGGATGTGATTCGACAGCCGACTCGGATTTAAGTAAGACTAGCGGTTATGGCCGACCCTGCCGCTTCAGAAAAAAACGAGCGGGATCAAGCACCTGACCAGCGTGCCGACAGTGTGCTCTCCGCCGCCAAGACCCTCCTGGAAGCTTTGCCAGCCGAGGAACGCGAGCGGATTCTAAGCGAGCTGATTAAGACCTTCCAACCGATCCCGTCACCCCGAGCTGGTTCGACCGACCTGCTCGCTGAGGTAATCCGCCTGCTTCCCGAGCAACGTTCCTGGCGAGTTGAGGATGTGCGCCGACGGATCGAAGAGCGAGGCATCGAGGCCGAACCGAAGGCCATCTACAATGTCCTGACCTACTTGAAGCGGCGAGGCCAGATACGTCACGAGGGCTATGGGCGATATACCCTCGGGGGAATCCATATCGTTACCTCGGACGAGGTCGGCGGCTCACCAGCTTGGAGCGAAATAGACGACACGTAGAGGAGCAGCGCTCGCCGCGTGCAATAGCGATGACGTGTGTCCGGGACACAATCCCGGTACACAAAAGATCGGCAGTGGGGCCCAAAGCCCCTGAAAAATAGCGGCGTTTTGGTAGTGGCGACCCAGTCCTTTCCTGGGCACTAGCAAGGGGTGGGTGCCCTCTTCTTTTCTAGTTCCATAACATTCGATGGGCGAATCTGCGCTGGCCTGGTAGGCCAGTTAAGCCGCAAATGACTGTACGTTCCTGCTCCTGATGCCAGACAAGTTCGATATCGTCGGTGACATCCACGGCCACGCTGACGCTCTGCGGCGGCTTTTGGCCTCTCTCGGATATCAGGAGATAGATGGGCTGTTTCGCCATCCAGAGCGCCGGGTGATTTTTGTCGGTGACTTCGTCGACCGTGGACCCGAGCAGCTAGCCGTTCTGCAAATCGCAAAGCGGATGTGCGACGCAGGGCTGGCTTTGGCCGTGATGGGCAACCACGAGTTCAATGCGCTCGGCTGGGCCGAGCCGGATGGCGAGGGTGGCTTTCTTCGACCGCACACCGAAAAGAATGCACATCAGCATCAGGAATTTCTCAAGCAGATTGGAGAGGGGTCTGCTGCTCATCAGCATGCACTCGCGTGGTTTAAGAGCTTGCCGGTCTGGCTGGACCTACCCGGGCTGCGCGTAATCCATGCGTGCTGGAACAGCGTAGCCCAAGGGACGCTCGCCGGCTGCATCGATCCGGGTCATCGGTTCACCCAGCAAGGATTCCGAAGCGCTAACCAGTGCGGCACTCCGGCCTATCGGGCTGCCGAGGTGTTGCTAAAGGGGCCCGAGGTGTCACTCCCAGACGGACGCTTTTTCTTCGACAAGGATGGCCACAGGCGCCATGACGTGCGCATTCGCTGGTGGGATCCAGCGGCGGTGACCTATCGAAGTGCTGCGCTCGGCATGGATGGGGAGGAGACCACCCTGCCCGATCTGCCGCTGGTGACGGACTATCAATACAAAGATGAAACGCCGGTCTTCTTCGGCCATTACTGGCTGCGTGGAGCGCCGTTGCTTTCAAATGAAAATGCGGCTTGTCTGGACTTCAGCGTCGCGAAAGGCGGGTTTCTCACCGCTTATCGATGGTCCGGCGAAAATGTGCTTTCACCGCATAACATCGTTTACGTCGCTGCCAACTAGTCTGCCCGTACTTGGCCGGAGTTAGCTGGTTCAGGTGGTTGCCTGGAGAAGGGCCCGCTGTTCATCCCATTCCACTGGAAGCGATTGCAGTAGCCGTGCGAGATCGAGGCCCTCCGGTTGTTGGCCGTTGAGGATGGCCTCGGTGAGCATCGGCGACAGAAGAGTTAGTCGAAGCACGCGGCAGAGATAAGATTCATTGATCTTCTCGGCCTTTGCCAAATCTCGGACCGAGGCAAATAGATTGGACTCGAGCATGCCCCGCCATCGATGAGCGCGAACGAGGGCCTTGATCATGGTGTTATCGACACGCGCTGGGGCCGGCGACCAGGGTGATGAGTCGGCCGGGGTTACAACACGCTTCCGGCCTCCCTGTCGGCGCAGCGAAATCGGTATGCTCACAACAATAGTGCGGCCATCTCGGCTCAATTTGGGGCGGCCGGGTGCGCCGATGGTAATGGGAGCTGGGCGGGTCATTCGGCAGCTTGTTGAAGAACGGGCTGTGTGCTGAGTTGGTTAGTTAGTGAGGTTAGGCCCTCAACCTTGAGCGTGATGTCCAGCTTGTCCGACCCAAGATCGGCGCGCTCAACGAGCAGCTCAACGATGCGAGCTTGCTCCGCCGGAAAAAGCTCATTCCATAGTTCGTCAAACCCGAGGAGCGCTTCGCGGACATCGTTCTCATTGACGTCTTTGCGTTGCTTGCGCGCGGCGCGCCAAGTCTGGACGATGACTTCAGGCGTTTGGAGGAGAAGACGAACCTGATCGACTACGATCCGTTCGATCTCGGCAGCCGGCACCATTCTGACTGGGCAGTCGGACCTGCCCTGCTTCAGAGCTGTCTGGCTGATGTAGTAGCGGTAGAGCCGCCCGGATTTCCGCGTGTTGGTTGGCGTCATGGCTGCCCCGTCAGGAGCAAAGAGGAGGCCTCTCAGCAGTGCTGGTGATCGCGCGCGGGCGTTGTTTGCTCGCTTGCGAGGGCTCTCCTTTAAGATGCCGTGGACCTGGTCCCAGAGCTTGCGATCGATAATCGCCTCGTGTTCGCCGGGATACGACGTACCCTTATGCACCGCTTCGCCGATATAAACCCGGTTGTGGAGGATCTTGTACAGGACCCCTTTGTCGAGCAGGTGGCCATATCGGTTCTTCGCGCCGGCGGCGACGAGTTCTCGAGCCAGCAGCGTTGCGGACTTAAGCTGCACAAATCGTCGAAAGATCGCTCGCACGCGTTCAGCATCCTGCTCATGGATGAGCAACTTGCGATCGCGAACTTCGTAGCCGAGGGGCGTCCAGCCTCCCATCCACTTGCCACGCTTACGGGACGCTGCAACCTTGTCGCGGATGCGCTCGCCGATCACTTCTCGCTCGAACTGCGCAAACGTGATTAGGATGTTCAGCGCCATGCGGCCCATGGCGTCCTTGGTATTGAAGGACTGAGTCACGGAGACAAATGTGACGCCGTGCTGTTCGAATAGCTCGACCAGCTGGAGGAAATCGAGCATCGAGCGAGAAAGACGGTCGATCTTATAGACGACAATAACGTCGATCTTCCCGGTTTTGACGTCGGCCAGCAGCCGCTTGAGAGCAGGTCGCTCCAACGTTCCGCCCGAGAAGCCACCATCGTCGTAGCGGTCCGAAACCGGGGACCAGCCCTCGGCTCTTTGGCTCGTGATGTAGGCCTCACAGGACTCCCGCTGCGCATCGAGTGAGTTGAAGTCCATGTCGAGGCCTTTCACCTGCGCCGATTGTGCGAAGAGGGGCAGCAACTACAACGTCTGCGGACGAGTCTTTCGGAGAAGATCTCCCTATCTGCCGATGTTCCGCCTGGAGCACTCGTCGCTTGCGTCTCAGCTTTTCGCAGCGCCGGCACGTTTGCCTTTCTTTCACCTAAGTACCGCGAGGCAAAGCGGTTTTTCAGGTCGATCTCGCGTTCGTCGACGTTCTCGAGAGCAGAGGCAATCCAAAGCCTTGATGAGTTTCTTTCATTCCAGCGCAGATCGGCCGAGTTTAACAGGCAGGCCGATGCGAGTGGCCTGTTTGGGTTGTACTATCGTGGTTTGGACACCCACTTCGAGCCGTTCAGCCGCTTGGCGCGGTTTCTCGAGGGAATCTCAGGGGAGTTTGATGGACCGGAGCACATATCATTGCGTGGGCTTTTGCGCGATGGCCCATTGAACCAACTCGACCTGTTTCCTGCAATTCCTGCCACAGGTATTTCGATCAGCTTTGCATCCCTGGACGAGCGGATCGCCGCCGCGGAACAAAATGCGGTACGGATAGAAGATGCGATAGATGAACTTAGGCCTGTTGCCGGCGTGCTGAGAAATCAGCAGGTCGGGCCTGCCGAAATTCGGGACCTGAAGCTGCGGTTGGAAACGCTGCTCTCGCAGCGCTGCAGCCTCGACGATCACCAAGAGGCGCGCGAACTCTTGGGCGAGCGTTTCGCCGGTCACAAGACCCAAAGCGAGCACCTGGGGGAGTTGAGCAAATGGGCGCGGTCGACCGAAAATCACGCCTCTCTACTCCGGAATGTCCTCTTCAAGGGAGACCTGCTGGCGGCTTCTCAAGCTATCAGCGCGGTGCTGGCCTCAGAGGACAAGCTTACGACCACTTTGGCCAAGCTGGCCGAGATTGCGAAGATTGAAGCTGATGCATTTACGCGCGATCGGAGCCTCTCTGAGGCCGCCGAAGCACTAGAACTAGCGTCCTTGGATGGTAGTGGCCTGTTTGCGTTCTCGACCTTTGCGACAGCGCTTACCGATGCCGGCCCGGAAGGCATCATGCCCCTCGTGCAGGAAAGACTGAGGCATGGCTCCTTGGTAGGGTTAGGCTCTCAAGTTGAGGCGCTTGCCATACGCCAGTTGGCAAAAGCCGTGTACGCGCAGCTGGGTCGCAAGCTAAGCCGATATCGAGGTGTGAGGCTGGACGAACTCAGAGCCGCTCTCGTCGAGAAGGATCGAGAAATAATTCAGTTGTCGCGCAAGCAGCTTCGCGCCACGGTGAAGTCAACTGCGCGTCCCCCGATGGGTAATGGGATTGGTAGAAAGTCCACCTGGACGAACATGTCGCTGATCGAAAATGAGATTAGCAAAAAGCAGAGGTTCATACCTGTTCGCGATTTGACGCAACGTGCCGGAGAGGCGCTGATTGAACTCAAGCCCTGCTGGATGATGTCTCCATTGGCGGTTGCGCAGTACGTGCCAAAGGGCAGCATGCAATTTGACATTTGCATTATCGACGAGGCCTCGCAAATGCCACCGGAGTCTGCGATCGGCGCTCTTTTGCGCTGCTCGCAGGCCGTGGTTGTTGGCGACACCAATCAGCTTCCACCGAGCAGCTTCTTCAAGACGGTGATTGATGATGAGGAGGCAGACGAGGATGAAGCTGTCTTGAACGAGTCGGTGCTGGAAATGGCCAATGGCTCTTTCCGTCCAGCCCGGCGCCTCCGTTGGCACTACCGCTCGCGCCATTCGGACGCATATGGGGGTCGAGTTTAGGAACGTGAAGGGACGCTACAAAGCCGGCACCAATCCGGTTGAAGCGAAGGCGATGATCGACGCGATCATCGAGTTCATGAAAACGGATCCCGATAGGTCGCTTGGTGTGGTTACCCTGAACCAGAAGCAGCGTGACCTTATCATCGAGGAGTTCGAATACGCGATCGCGAACAGCCGCTCGGTTCAGAAGTACATGGACACGTGGAGGGAGCGGAACGATGGTCTCGAGGAGTTTTTTATCAAGAATCTGGAAAACGTACAGGGCGATGAGCGCGACGTCATATTCATAGGGACGGTATACGGTGCGGAAGAACCAGGCGCTCGCGTCATGCAGCGTTTTGGTCCCATAAATGGCCTAGCGGGCAGGCGGAGATTGAACGTCCTGTTCACCCGTGCGAAGCAAAAGATCGTGACGTTCTCGTCAATGACTGCTGCAGATATCGAGGCTGAGGAGAATAGCAACCCAGGTGCGCACATGCTCAAGCGCTGGCTGGAGTATTCGGCGAGCGGTGTTCTCGATTCTGGTGAGACAACCGAGCGAGAGCCAGACTCGGACTTTGAGCTATTCGTTATTGAACAGATAAAAGCCATGGGTTGCACCCCCGTGCCGCAGGTAGGGGTCGCCGGCTATTTTATTGATGTTGGCGTCCGTCATCCAGATTGGCCGCACGGGTTTGTTCTCGGGGTAGAGTGTGACGGCGCGAGCTATCATTCGGCTAAGTCAGCCCGCGACCGTGACCGGCTTAGACAGGAGATCCTTGAAGGTTTGGGTTGGAGGCTGCACCGGATCTGGTCGACGGACTGGTTTAACAGTCCCCGTCAAGAAGCAGAGAAGCTTCGGAAAGCGATAATCGATCAGCTCGCCGCCTTGAAGCGCCGTGAAAAGGAATTTCTTAGGACCCCCCAACCCAGCGCCACGCCTGCCGAAATCAGGGTCAAGCCAGAACAACGTGGGCCCGATGTTCTTAGCGATAGCGAGCCGATTATTGTCGAACGGTCTGATTCAAAGCAACCGAGCTCGAACAATGACCGTAGAGTCGAAGTCGGGGACACGGTGAAGTTTCGCTATCTGACGGATGACAAGCGAACGATCAATGTGACCATCAGCAAGGCGCAATCCGATACCTCGCGCGGAATTATTCACCATCTCACACCGGTGGCGACGGCGTTGCTCGGTGCGGAAGAAGGCGACGAAGTCGAGGTCCTTGTCGGGAGCTACATTCGACCGGCGATCATAGAGAGGATCTCAAAGGGAAATTTGGAATCGAATATCTCAGCGGGGCGCGGTCTATGAAGCCGGTCATCCTGTCGGCAGTGTGGTGTCTGTCGGCCATTGGCCGACTTCTTCCATAACGTCTCATTTGCGAATCCAAATTGGTTCATGTCACCAAGCGGTAGCCTACTTCCATCCCACAATTGAGGACGGAGAAATAAGGCTCGGCGACTTTGTTGATGCGTGGTCACCGCTCATGCGAAGCGAGTAGCCGCGCCGTAGATGCTCGACCACCTCTCTGATGCTTCGTAGCCGGATGTAGTCGCTTTCAAAGCGGGTCATGCTTACAACAAAGCAGCCGTCACTGTGTCGATGTGGAACGAGGATCGATCCTTTGGCGCGGCCTCGTTGCACCGTGACGCGGAGTTCGTGGCTCCCTGTTGAGGCAAGGTCTTCCGAAGCGGGACTTGTTTGGGTGCCGACGAATTTTTGATCCAATGGACGCTCCTGTTGCTTTGATTGGAGAGAGCTGGGTTTCGAGGCGAGTGGGGGTACAGAGCTGATCTGACTAACAGCCGCAACGGCGCTACGTTGCTTCTCGCCCTGTGTTGAGCGGTCACCGGCCAACCAAGCATTTATGTGGCTCTGTGCGAGTGGACTGCCATGTACGGTATGAACCCATGTCACCCGACCGTCTGAATAAGCGACAGGGTTGATTCTGCGCATACCGGGATACAGCTGACCAAGCCTGCTAAAGCAGGCGTCGATGTAGCTGTCATCGTTCGATAGCAGGACGACCACCTCCAGTCTCGCGGGTAGTTTAGAAAGGAAGTTGTGCATGCAGTTATACGCCCAATCATCTCCTGCAGCGCGCTTCGAGAGGCGGCCGATAATGTCTCCTGATTTGAGCGGTTTGCTCGTAACAGGGTCCAGATGAGCAACGCTGCAGCGAATCAGCGAACCAAACCCGAAGTCTTGCTCCTTGTCGTGGATGCGGTCTTCAATCTGCTCGTGTGGACCCAGCAGGCCAAGCTTCCGAACGATTGCCGTTACATTTTGCCGAAAGCCGGCGAACGGAATCTGCTCATGCTGAGCAGACTGCAGCAGGTTGCACTGCCGTGTTCCCTTTGAAAAGCCTAGGACGAGATAGCGCGGATTGTTCGACCCCCATGACAATGGATTGTTTTCGAGAATCCACCCGTTTCGTTCGATGCTGGTCGCCCCCCAAGTTGCGCCTGATGGAAAGCAACGCGTACAGCTAATGCGGCCATGGCTTGGTAGGCTTGTCATCGGAGCGCCTTATGCAGCCTCATGCGAAGGCGTTAGGCAAACCACAAGAAAATTAGGAATTCTATTGGCAATTATAGGAAGTTGTTGTGCGCCGCACACCAGACAAATCCCGTCGCCGACCTACTCTCAGTTTGCCGCCGAGCCGCGTTTCTTCCTCAACGTTCGAAACAGAGTAGGTGAAGACGTCACCGTTTTGAGCGCCTTCCTTGTGCCGGCGTCCGCTTTAGCTAGCGAGCTACCAGCGGGGCCTACGAACGATCTTGCAGTTCAATGCGAACGCAGTTCGAAATGCGTATCAGCGCACACGCCGTCGACACGTAGCGAGCTCCGCCTCATCGAACAGGCCAGCCCATCGCTCTTCTAAAGCCAACGACTCAACTGTTAAGTCGAGGCGCTCCAGCAGCACCAATCTCTTAAATCCATCCGATATCGGATTGGCGATGAGCCGTTTGACCGCCCCGACGGCGCCATACTCCTGCATCAAATCGAGCATACCTGTCGGTCGATAGCCGAGGCGATCGCACTTCCGGTAGATCTCAAATAGTGCTTCCCGGAGTTCTCGTTCCTTGGCTCGATTCGTCTCAGTAGATGCAGGCGGGACGTGGCGCGGTTGAAATAGATCGCTAAGCTTCTCGGCATTGTTTTCGAGCCAGGCTGTAAGGTCGCGTATAGCGTGAAGCCCCTCCAGTATTTTTTGGCGTTGAGGCTCGAAGGGGGCTGTCGGATCGATGCCCGGCGTCGACTTGCGGACGAATAGAGTCTTGTTTGTGACTTCCAACGAAAATCCAGAGCCCGCCAACAATTCACTCCGAGCGAGTGAGTCTTTCGCACCGGCCAAGTTGTCAAACTGGATGTTTGCATACTTGGTGGCCGTCTTCGAGCCGAACTCGTGCTTGATCCGTGTAGCAGGAAAGTTCGCGGGCAGCCTGGCACCATCAAAGAACTTGGTAATTGCCTTGGGCCCGTCGCTTGATGCCCTAACCGTCAGGGTTGGGACTATCTCTGCCGCCATCTGCGCGTAAAGTTCTGAAAATGCCCGCTTCTCGGGAAGCGTGATTGGCGACCACGTTGCACCAATTCGCTTTCCGCAAAGTGCTTCCAATATGTCAATGCGCGTCTCCAGACGGCTGATGAGTTCGGCGGGCATGGCTTCATTCTCTACGCGAGCTCGAAGAAATTGAACGATTTCCTCGATTGGAAGGCAATCGTCGAAGGCTTCGCGGCCAACCATTGTCGAAAGTTTCGCAGCTGGAGCGACAAGAACTGCGCATGCCGCCTGCGCACCTAACAAGTTTCGACAATGTTCAAGTTCCGCTGCGTACGACTCTGCTTGCCCCTTCTGAAAGTCGGCAGTCACTTTGCTCTCAATCAGAATGCAGGCGAGCAGCCGTTGCTCCTGATCAAACCATCCCATGCGAACGTCGGTCTGCCGATTGTCCTGAAGCCGCTTGGGCGACTTACCAAGTCGGACCAATGCAGCTCGGGGGCTCACGAACCAGTCGCTTAGGCGAGCAATAAACCAAGACCGAAACTTAGGTGAAGAGTGCAGTTCCTCGACCAGGAAGTTATCAAGGTCGCGCTCTCTGACCCGATCTTGAAACAGCAATTCTTCGCTCAAACGTGCTCTCCGACGTCCAGTTTGCGAAATAGCCGCCAAGAAGGCTTTCGCGGCGGAACCAGCGAATGTCGAGATAATGAGATTATGCCCAGGTCTTTCCGGCCAACTCAGCGGCGATCTCAGGCAGTGACATCCTCTTGCGGCCCGAAAAATATCCCTGCAGGTTTAGATAGCGATGTCCCATAATCCCTCCGCGGTCTGACTTTCTAAAGTCCGTCGGTATTAAGTCGTCGCACAGAAAGAATTTGTGGCCAGTCGTGATATCCCACCCCGTGGTTTTCCTGGCGTCGCCAATCGCTCCTGCTATGCGCGTCGTTTCGGAAGTGCTAAGCGAGAGCTGACCTCCGCCCACCTTGAGCAACTGCTCCCCGTGTAGTTCGCAATGCACGATCTTCGATATCTCGCCTATATATTGCACTGCTTTCTCGCGGTAGATCCCTAGATATTTTACTTTGCGTCTGCTCCAGTCGGAAGGGCAGAAGTATAATTTGTGCTTCACGTTAATCTCGAACGACTGTCCACAGGGCGGGACAAAGATTGTCACGTCGTCCGTGCCAAGCAAGTCGTGCTCGCTGCAAAAGCTTTCAAAGTCCTGAATTAGCTCATGCAGTTCATCATCATGAGGTCGCAGACAGTCTCGAAAACTCTCAATGATCTGCTGGAATGTTATAGAGCTCACGATGACACGTTTTTTCTTGGCCGCATCGTGGAGCTCCCTCCAGGCGTCTTCTGCAAGGTCGACCTTGTCTGGCCGGAGAAGAAGCAGGTATCCCGACCCACCGTCGTCGAAACGCTCGAGATGATTCAATAATTGCTGTTTATCGAACTCGGTTCGAGGGGCCTTGGCTTCGATGCCGATTCGAACGGCGCTCTGGTAAAGGAATCCGTCTAGCACGCTCCTTCCCGAGGATTCCTGTTGGTTCATCTGGAGCCCTAGCGCTGCAATGGGAACGTCGGCGGTCTCATCTAGTAGCTTCGTCAAAAATTCCTGAAATCGCCGCCGACTTGTCTCGTACAGCCGATACATGAGCAGAAGCGTGTTGTTTGTTGAAAAATTTTCGCGCTGAGAATAACGGGCAAAGTAAAATACGTTGGTCACTCAGATGCTCCTCGGCGCTTAGTCTGATTTGATTTGGCAAAGTTGCTGCGGGAGAGGGGATCAGGCGTGATCGATCTTCTCTTCCATCCACTTCAACGCGCTCATGATTTTCGCCTCGCCCTCCGGGTCAGCTGTTATGGTACGCAGCGGAATGGAAGGATATCTGCTCAGATCAGCCTCTCTCAGATTGGCTCCGCGAACCGTATTGAAATGCTCCATCAGCGCACGACGAGCCTCAATCGGTCCGAAGACGGGCTTGCCCTCCAAGGCGCCGAACTGGAGCCACAGCTTGCCGTCGGACGAAAGATAAGCGGGATTGATCGGAATGCCGTTTGGCTTGAAGACCGGATAGACGGACCCGTTCTCTTTACCTGTCCCAAAGGCGAGTGGACGACTCCCACCCTTTCCCATCCAATTGTGGATTGCTCGCGCGATTGCTAGCTCCTTTTCACCTACGTTCTGCGAGAGTTTCTCGAACAGTGTGGTTTCGTCCCACCGTTGCACTGGACCGGCCCGCTTTCGAGCGGTCGCTTGTGTCTGGCCATACACGGTTGGTACAATCGTCTTGAGATCTTTGCTGGCAAACTGACGGAGTTCGATGGCCAGTACCTCTGCAGGGTCCATCTGCTCATTTAAAAACTCGACGATGCGCCGCAGTTCGATCGGAATTACGTCTGCGACAAAGAGCAACCTGATCTTCTTGGCCTGAAGGTTGGTTCTCACGCGCTCCCAGAAGTCGCTGACGCCATCATCCGCTCCTAAGAGCTCGCGGAGTGCCGCATCAGACTCGCGCCCCAACTCTCGGCAAGTTTTCTCGAGGCCCGACTGTAGAGTTTCGAGCGACCAATAGGTGATGCAGTTTGCTGCGTAGTCTAGCATTTGGCCGACAACTTCACGTCGAAGCCGGCTGTCGGTCTGTCGCTTTATCTCGACTAGCGTTGGAATGCCGTCCTGGTCCAGAAACACATGATCGATCGACCAGAGCGACGCTCCAACTTCCCCCGTTGAAATTGATTGCTCGCGCTTGACCAGAATCCAGCGTCTGGGGTTCTGAGGATCAACCTGATCTCCGACCAACAATTCTGGAAAACGGGATAACAGCCGCTGAAAGTCATCTTCGCTGGCGAATTGACCGGGCTCCATCGGGACCAGCGAGTGCTCGCCTTGCAATAAGAAGACCCCTGAACTTTGCGTCATATGCTTCCCCGGTTAAAAATGGAGAGAGGGCCAGAACTCAAGCGGTTAGGCAAGCTCAACCTTAAGACGAGGCGGTTTCCGCTTATAACCCTTAACCCGGCACCGCTGGTGCTGCCGAATGATTGCCAGAGCGCATCTCATGTCATTGGCATCGGCGCGGCCCTCCTCGCCGGACGCCCTCAGGTATGCCGCGCCTTTGAGGAGGCGGAGCCTGGCCGGATCAATTCGCGCCTTGCGTGTCTCAGCCCTCCCTTTCGCGCCGGCCTAAAGGCCGGTATCGTAGTTACGAAAGCCGCGTCCCTAGGGCTCCGGCAGCAGTCTAGGGGGAAGGATGCAAAAGAACGGCGGGGCGATCGTCTTCAGCGCTGGCGACCTGATTGGGCACCTGAATTGTCGTTACCTCACGTACCTCGACCTCAAGGTCGCGCAGGGCGAACTGGCCAAGCCAAAGCTCCGCGATGATCCGACCCTTGATGCGCTGGTGGAGCGCGGCAAGACCCATGAGCAGGGCTTTGTCGACCATCTCGCCGAGCAGGGCGGGGCCGTCACCGTCATTGCCGGCGTTGGCATCGATGAGGCCTCGGTTACCCAAACGCGGCAGGCGATGACGCGCGGTGACGCGGTGATCGTTCAGGCGGCATTACGGGATGGGCATTGGAGCGGTCGAGCCGACGTGCTGCGACGGGTCGAGACACCAAGCGGTTTGGGCGCCTGGACATACGAGGTCACCGACACCAAGTTGGCCCGCGAGACCAAGGGCAACACGGTCCTCCAGCTCAGCCTCTACTCGGACCTCTTGGCGACGTTGCAGCAGAAGGTCCCGGAGACGGCCCATGTCGTGACGCCCGGGACGGAGTACCTGCCGGAGGCCTACCGCGTGGCCGATTTTGCGGCGTTCTACCGACGCGTCAGACGAAGCCTGGAGACCTTTGCGGCGGCGCCCCGGCCTGATGGTCTCTATCCCGACCCGGTCGAGCACTGCGAGGTCTGCCGATGGCGCGAGCCCTGTGCTTCGAGGCGGCGCGCCGACGATCACCTGTCCTTTGTCGCAGGGATAGCTAAAACCCAGATTGAGGAGCTGGTCGGGCGAGGTGTGGGCACCATGGCAGAGCTCGCCACGCTACCCATCCCGCTGCAATGGCGGCCTGATCGGGGCACTGCGCCGAGCTACGAGAAGATGCGCGAGCAGGCGAGACTTCAGGTCGAGGGACGCAGGGCGGGACAGCTGCTTCACGAGACGCTGCCGTTGGTCCGCTGAATTTGGCTTGTTCCGGCTGCCTGAGCCTTCGCCCGGCGATATCTTTTTCGATTTCGAGGGCGATCCGTTCGTCGACGGCGGGGGGCTCGAGTTCCTGTTCGGCTATCTTTATGCCAATAAAGACAGCACGGACGCCTATGTTGGCGATTGGGTGACGACAAGGCAGCATGAACGGGCAGCGTTTGAACGCTTCATCGACTTCGTCACAGAGCGGCTGACCAAGTATCCCGGTTTGCACATCTATCACTTCGCGCCCTATGAGCCGGCCGCGCTAAAGCGGCTGATGGGGCGGTACGCCACGCGAGAGGACGAGGTCGACAACTTGCTCCGGGCGGGCGTGTTCGTGGACTTGTACGCCATTGTCCGGCAAAGCATCCGCGCCAGCGTCGAAAGTTACTCGATCAAGAAGCTGGAGCCGCTGTACCGGTTTGACCGTAGCGTCCCGCTGATCGATGTCGGCGGCGCCATGGCGCGGGTGCAGGCCTGCCTTGAATTGGCCGACGCCGATGGAATTGACCCAGGCGATCAGGCCGCCATCATCGGCTACAACCGCGACGACTGCGCCTCGACGCGCGCCTTGCGGGACTGGCTCGAGGGGGTACGGGTCGGGCTAATCGCACAGGGGAAGACGATCGATCGGCCGCAGCCGAAGGCCGCCGAGATCAGCGAGGATCTAAGTGCCTGGAAGCGCCGGGTCGCCGGACTTGTGGCGCGGTTGACCGCCGACGTCCCGGACGACGTGGCCGAACGCAGCGATGAGCAGCAGGCGCGCTGGTTGCTGGCCCACCTGATCGACTTCTTCGGCCGCGAGAACAAGGCAGTCTGGTGGGAGTATTTCCGGCTGAGCGACCTCTCGGCCGAGGATCTCTTGCACGAGCGCGCCGGGGTGGGAGAGCTGACTTTTCTTGGCGCTGTTGGCGGGACGGTGAAGACGCCGATTCATCGCTACAGGTTTGCGGTCCAGGAGACCGATGTCCGCCCCGATGACGATTTGAAAAGCGTTGGTGGGGACAAGTTTGGCAGCGTCGTTGCGATTTCCGATGACGAGAGAACAATTGACATTAAGAAACGACAGGACACGGCAAGCTTTCATCCCGAAGCCGTGTTCGCGCACAAGTTCGTCGGCAATCAGGTTCTTGCAGAATCGGTCTTCCGAATCGGCGAGCATGTGGCGGATAAAGGGATCCTCGGGCCGGGCACCTATCGTGCTGCTCGCGATTTGCTGCTCAAAGTCGCTCCGCGTCTTCGCGGGCAGGTATTGGAGCAGGCTGGCGAGCCGCCGTTGACAGCCGCACTGCGCGCTGCGCTCTCGCTGGACCAGAGCGTCTTCCCGGTCCAGGGCCCACCAGGGGCTGGCAAGACCTATGCTGGTGCACGCATGATCTGCGCGCTTGTGCGCGACAAGCGGAAGGTCGGTGTTACTGCCAACAGCCATAAGGTCATTGGCCACTTGCTTGACAAATCGCGAGAGGCGGCCACTGAGCAAGGTCTTGCAATTCAGTGCATTCAAAAGGTCAAAGATGAGCCGGTCTCCCTGCCGGGGCTCCAGCAAACGACCGAGAATCCAGATTTTATCGACGGGCTCAGCAACGGTTGCCAGGTCGGCGGTGCCACCAGCTGGTTTTGGGCGCGTCCGGACGCGTCGGGCATTGTGGATGTTCTGTTCGTCGACGAAGCGGCGCAAATGTCACTGGCAAATGTGCTGGCCGTCTCGCAGGCGGCCGAGAGCATCATCCTCCTGGGCGACCCAAGGCAGCTTGAGCAGCCGATACAGGGGAGCCATCCGGACGGCGTCGCGACATCGGCGCTTGACCATGTCCTGGGCGGGCACGCAACGATCGAGGCCAGCCACGGACTTTTCCTTGGGGAAACCTGGCGCTTGCACCCCGACATCTGCGCTTTCACGTCGGAGCTCTTCTACGAAGGCCGGCTTCGCTCGCACGCGGGATTGGAGCGGCAGGAGATCAGATCATCGAGTCCTGTAAATGGGGTCGGCCTTCGTTACCTTGCCGTCCAACATGTAGGGAACCAGAACTCGTCTCCCGAGGAGGCCGATGAGATCAAGAGGCTCGTCGATGAAATTCTCAGCAGCAACGCGAGCTGGGTCGACGGTACGGGGAAGGAAGCCGCCCTCAGGCTGGAGGACATCCTGATCATCGCTCCCTACAACGCGCAAGTCTTCGAACTTCAGGAGCGATTGCCCGGCGCGCGCATTGGCACGGTTGACAAATTTCAAGGACAGGAGGCGCCGATCGTAATTTACTCGATGACCACCTCGACTCATTCGGACGCGCCGCGGGGAATAGAATTTCTATATAGTGCGAACCGCCTGAACGTGGCGACTTCGCGTGCGAAGTGTATCTGCGTAATAGTCGCCTCTCCGCGCCTGTTTGAAGTCGAATGCCGAACACCGCGCCAAATGCAGTTGGCTAACGCTTTTTGCAGATATCTGGAGTTGGCGTCGGTGCTCTGATCCACGACAATTCGCGGTTGACGGCGGATGTGCTGACCCCAGGCTGGTCGTGCGCCCCCTCTCCCCGCCTGCCTGTCATTTCCCCGATTTCACCTACGCCCCACCTACAAGAAGCTCGAAAAAACCGAAGCGATGAGATCGAACCATGAATGTGCGATTTATTGCTCTTGACCCGCGAAACCGAGCGCAACCAGATTTAGATAATCTGCTGTCCCATGGAACGGATCAATTGGCTATCGCGTGTGCTTTTCTGACACCGGGCGGAGTGGAGACGCTGAAGCGGCATGCCGCGCGGCTGAAACAACCCAATTCCTTCGTGGTTGTAGCATGGGACACTCCCACCAGTCTCGACGCCTTAAACGAGCTGCACACATTCATCCCCGGCAAGCTATATGTTCATTTGGGATCGCTGACGCCGGTCGAGCGTGGCGTAGGACCGGGACTCATGCATTCCAAAGTATTTTTCGCCAGAGCCGGAGAGCAGTGCCGGCTCTGGACGGGTAGCCATAACTTGACCGCCTCCGCCATGCAGGGCGTTAACTGTGAAGCGGCGGTTCTGATCGAGGGCAATAGAGGTGAGGCCGTGTTCACCGACGCGCTAACGCATCTAAACCAGTGCCGCGCGGAGGCAATGCTTTTCGATCCGCTTAATCCGCCACCACCCTTGACCCCCGAGCAGACGTTGGTGATCCACGCGGAATGCCACACGGTCTTGAAACCTCATCCGTGGTTCGTGCATCTACTGCCGGACAACACAGACTACGACAAAGCGATGCGACCGCCGGCTGCGGTATGGCTTTATCTGTATGATCGCGGGACGCTTCAACCTGGAACTCGCCGTCCATCTGCCGTTGCAGCCTATTCTGGCACTCTTACCGCTTTGAATTTCACCGAACGCCATCCTCGGTATCGCGGCATTTCTGCAGACTGGAGTGCTGCTGATTACGTCGTTGAATTTAAGGGTGGGATTCCATGTTTGACGGAGCCTGCTCCACATAGGATCACTCCCTCGCAAGGTATTTTGCGGATGGAGACAAAAGAAACTACGGACACTGTGTGGCTGACGGAGAGTCCGAAGCCGGCTCTGGAGAGAGTTGTGGGTGAACAGCATCTTTCTCAAATTGACCCGGAGTTTCGGCAATTCTTCACGACGAAGTCGTTGAGAGAAAACCAATTGCTGCATCAACAGTATCGAAGTGTAAGGACGGTCATCCGCATTCCGAGAAAGGAAATGGGATTCGTCGAGCCAGCTCAAATATTGACTCGTCTCGAGGCGCCGGGGAACGTCGAGATTGTCATCGACGAAGGATTGGAAGCGGAGGACAGATTCGCCTTCATTTATCGCGCGAAGTACCGCACATGATCCCAGCCCGAGCCCTCGGCTGCCAGACTGCTTCTCACTGGGGGTGGAAGGCTAGACAGCTTACGTGGGCTCGCGATCGTGGGGTGAGAAGCCGTTGTCAGGACTTGCTCATTCGGCCAAAGGCCGAGTTCTTCCATAACATGGGATATGCGAAAGCTGCCGGCGCGCGATCTGTGGGACAGCTTATCTCTTGGCTTGGCTCCTTCGGAGGAGGCCGCGCTTCCGTAATCGTACGGGTGCGGTTGGCTCCGCGGGCCACCTTATGGGTTGAGATCGGGCAGGTTAGCTTTCCTAAGATCACGTTCTTGGAAATCCGAATCTATCATCGATATCGATCGCCAACCGATCCAATAGTTGACAGGAAGACATTAGACGTCTTAGGGTTGTCATATTAATTTCGCGATTGTCGTTGCTTTATGGGGGCGCCATGCAACGGTTCGCCTGGCTTTTCTTTGCGCTTACGCTTGGCGGTTGCTCGATCTATCCATTGCCTGAAGACTACATGACTGCGGATAGCGGCCAACCATACACCAGTGACCGGATCGCCGCGACGATCCGCTGTCAAACGCGCGACGCCATCAGGGCAGTGATCCGTCGCAATATCGCAGCGGTTCCGCAAAGTCGCATCGTTTATCAGCGCATGGCGCGCGACGAGATGTTGGCTTGGCTTGACGGCGATCCCGCGAACTATCGAGCTCTCAAATGGGAATTGTTCTCGCCTGAGCTGAGTAAGCCATTTTTGTATTACAAGGACACCAACGTCAGCTATGACTTCACCATCGACTCAACTGAGATGAATACGTTGGGCGTGAATGTCACGCTGTTGAAGGCCCTCAATGCGGGAACTGACACACTTGGCCTGCTGGCCAAGAATGATCGGACCCGAGAGGCGAACCGCCATTTTCGAGTATTCGATACGTTCGACAGTCTCGCTCGGTTGATGAAGGAGGAGGCCTGCAACAATCAGCCGCAAGTGCCGAACTATCTGTTTCCAATAGCTGGATTGCTGAGAATCAATACGTTGATCGATTCATTTTTGGTCGCCAATCAATGGGAGAATCTGGCCGGGGATAAAACGGATTACACGACGGGCCAGATGACGGACACTCTTACGTTTACGACAAAGTCGACCGGCAATTTTGACCCATCAACTACTGCAACTTCGGTTGCGGGCAAATTCGTGCCCTCTAGCGCAAGCCTAAATGTCGATAACTATCGACAAGATTTGCATACGATCATCATCCTGATCAGCCTGCCGCCAACCAAAAACGGCATACCGCAGTTTGATGAATACGGCCGGATACTGCCCCCCGGGAAAGCGGGAGCGCGTGCGGCGGCGTCGGAGGGCCTGGATCGCCAGCAACAGATCAATACCCAGAACGCTCTTACAAGACTGGGGACGGGCGTCGGTCGTATAACGGTGCCCTGAGGCCGTGCGCAAATACGAAGGTTCGAAGTTATACTAACGGAGATTAGAGATGGCCGAGCAACAGAGTAGTGGAAGCAGGCCCTTAACTGTTCGGGGCGTGTATAAGTTCTTCAAGGCACTCGAATCCGCAACGAGGCCGGACGGCAAGAACGCACTGGAATTCTTTCTCGCTGAGTGCGATCAAGCGGAGCTTACGTTAGGCGTGAGTGATACGTTATGGTCGGTTGGGCATGCGAACTATGACGCATTGATTCGCATAAACGCCGCTGGCCCAGATTGTCCAGCGTGTTCTGGTCCACCTAAACTGTAAGACAAGCGTTCAAGCAGGAAGGTCGGACAGCGTGCTCGCACCCGTCGGCTTCCAGCTGTTTCGGATGCCGAGAGAGGTTTGCGAATCGCTGCTTCTGAGTTCAATGCGGTGCTGCGGCCCGTGGGTTCGTCCACTCACTCGAAGACTAGTCTTTTCCGCCCGAGTGCGATAGCAGCAATTCGGCTTGGGTCAAACGCCTCCCGTGCGTCCAACCTCTATCGGCATTGGATTTTTACCTCCATGGCCGGACCGCCGCTGGATCGATATCCTGGAAAGGTTACTCATACGGCAGTACGTTGCGCGCGCGCGACAGCGCCATCCAACAACTCGATCAGTCTTACCGAGCCGCTTTGTCTTGCTCCTTCAAACACCCAATTCACGAGGTCAAGCTTCATCCGCGCAAGAGCATCATCGGGTTGTTCAACCAACTGTTCTGCCGCACGCAATTGGGCAACGGCGAGGGAGTCGCAAAGGCTCTGAGGTGCGCCCTGCAATATCCATCTCGGTATCTGATCTTTGAATCTATCTGGTTCGTTTTGTCGTGCGCACCAGTCCAAGAAGAGCTCCAGCGCATTCGATCGGCTCAGTGCTATTCGGAATTCTGAAATATCCTGCTGGGCCCACGTCACAGAATTTGCCAGCGAAGACAAACAAAAAAGCGCACGCGAACGCGTAGGCTCGTCAAGCAGATCAGTGTGATTGACAAACGTATTAAGCCTTAACATTCTTTCTGTGGCTGGGGGATGTGTCGAATAGGCCGCCGCGACTTTTGCGTGCTCAATCCTGTCGGCTAAAGCAAGAAAGAACCAGGCTCCCAATAAGCTCGCAATTTTGCTGTCACTTTCCGAGGCAGCGCGCAATCCGGTTGCCAATGCCCAACCGTCGGCTTCAAATTCCCGGTTGATCACGAAACTGGGTTCGGAAGGCGGATCGAAGTGATTCAGCGCAATGTGTCCGCACTCATGAAGGAGAATGAAATCGAGCGCCGCTAGCCGGAGATAGCTGCCAGCCTCCAAGGGATGGCCCGCCCTTCCGAACTGAGTAAGTGGGGCAACCGCTCCTCTCACGAGATCTGGAGGATCGATGGCGCCCAGATCCACAAACCGTCGCAGAAGAACTTCGAATTCTTCAGCTACCCGTTGCTGATGCGGTTCCGACCTTTTTCTAGTTCGGATAGATCGTCGCAAGCGCGTGAAGTAGGACTCCTTTCCAAAATATCGCTTTACGCTACCCTGAATGACAATGTCTCGCACGACCACTGCGGCAGTCATCATTTGGAGTTCTGCCGCGAAGCTCAGCAGCATGAAAAGGCCAGCCGGCAAGATCACAGCGTGACCTATACCCTCTCGCAAGGGCAAGCGCAGCACCTCACCATTGAAATCGGAGTCGTAGACTGCGCCGACCGCGAACCTATCGGAAAGCGCAAATTTCTCTCTGAGTTCGCTTGGAAGCTCCGATACAAGTCGCCTGAAATGGGGCGCTGCCCAATCTAGCTGCAGCAGTCTGGGGATCAGTTCTCTAAGAGGGCCAGCAAAGCGTTCCCCTGAAACGCGCTCTAGTATCTTGAGCTGAGCTCGTAAGATGCTAGGCAGCTTTTCAAGATTTGATCCGCCGGCGTTCTTTGGGACGAGCTCAAGGAACCAATCCAGAATGCCCAGATGCTCGCGGCGCTGACGAATAAAATCCTCCGCGTTGCGGTAAATGCTAGGCGACATTATTCTTCAAGAACAGCTCTAGCACGGCCAGTACGCCTACGCCCGCAGCGCCGACAGCGAAGCAGACTACGTTGATCTGCCCAGGGATCCTGATGTGCGAAGATGCCAAATTGTATTCCGCGTCGTCTATCATCGTGATGGCGGCCATGTATACGAGCACTCCGGCGCAAAGGCTCGCGGCCAACAATGCGAGAACGATAATTGCCGCAACGATCTCGACTGTGCTGTGCAACTTTCCCAGAAACGTTGCGCCAGTCATGAATGCGATTAGTCCGCTATCAAGGGCTATGACAAATTTCGTAAACTCAACTGCACCTTGGATGCCCTCTTTTGTAGACATTATTCTTGCTCAACAGAACCACAGGTAATGACATTTTGATCGAGCTAAGGCCTGCCGGATAGCGTCGGCATCAATAGTCTGCCGCGGCCTTGTCGCTCCAACCAGTTCCTCGGCGATGGCTTGAATGGCAGCTTCAAGCTTGTCGGTATCAACGTCTTTCAATTCTCCCAATTGTGATGATCCGGGGGATACGAGCGCGTCGATCGCATCCGAGGAGATCGGAAGCGCCCGCAAAGACATCCTCGAAACGCTCTGCTCCAGTATCTCTCGAACCTTAGCTCGCAATGCATGAGGATCGCGCAAATCAACGATCATTGCTGTCTCAATCAGGTAAAAAGGTCGACGAACGACCAAGCTCTACCACAGGTAGCTGCTTGGTTTCAACAGCCGTGGATGTTCGGATTGAGAGACCCCTGGTTCAACGATTTCGGAGCAACAACCTGCTCGCCGGATCTTCTTGCATAGGGCGAGACGAAAGCCTTCGGTGCCGTCTTCCATTGTGCCCACGTGGTCAACGGGATCTTCCGAAAGTTTGACTATACTACGCTCACCGCTCTGCTTCGGCTTGGCCTTCCCGTATCAGGCAGATCCACCAAATGTTCTGACTGCTGAACCGATCAAGCTACGCTATTGCCGGAGCAATCCTCCATCTTAATTTTGAGTATCTACTTCATACGTATCCTCGCGTCGGCTCATCTGCGTTCAATAGAAATAGTCATTTTACGGTGGCGGGATCGGCGTACGTTCCGCCAGGCGGCGGCGCGGATCGGAATACTTTTGGAGAGCTCGCAAAGCCCTGACGAAGCCGATCGGAACACGGCCGACTTGAGGTGTTCCTGGCGTTTGTCAGGTAACGGCCGGTCCGCGGACGACTTTGGCATTCACAAGAGCAACCAAAATGTCAGGGAATTCGAGAGATGAAACTCCTGAGGCAGGTACGTCAGATTAGCCGACTATTTGAGAAACGCTTCCGTCGAGATTGTTTACTCTTTCTTGCCGGATCCCGGCCGCACCTCTGTGTTCCATAAGTTTCAATACGCGAATGAAGCCAACTTGATTCAAGGGCTGTCGAACGGTGGCGGGCCGTTAGGCCGCGGTCGACTCGGATTCCGTGATCCGTTGGAATTCAAACAGCAGCTCCTGGAAGTGCTTTGCCAGATAGCCAACGACCTTGCCGTTGCGCAGCAGTTTTGAGAGGTAGCCGACCGCCAACACCAGATCGAGATGATCGGTGCCATAGGTCTGTTCGGCGACCTTGAACTCACGGGCGAGCGAAGCTGATTCTCGTTCCATCAATGCAACTTGCTCGTCCGACAGCCCCTTGGGCTGGCGCGGCGTGTAGCCGGCCGCTAACTGACCGCGTGGCGTCGCCACCACCAGCGAACGCACATAGCTGTTCGAGAAATTGTTCATCGCGATCATCAGCTCCGCAGCCTCGATCTGCCTGATCGGCGCCAGTTTGCGCAGTTCTGAAAAGGTATTGAGGGTCAGATGTTTCTCCTTGAGCAGCTCAACTGCCTCGGCGCAGATACCATCTAAGAGTTTGCGCCGGCGACGGATGCTCGCGACGTCGACATTGAGTGCTTTTGCGATCCGCGCCTCCGAGACGCCTTTCTCGATCGCTTTGAGGATCATCCGATGTTCCTGAATGATCGCAATGCGGTTGACCCGCTTGTTGTAGGTGAAGGCCTCGTCTTCGGTCGACACCAGACATTCGATCTCCACCAGGCCGGAATCCTTCAAGACTTCCAGCCGAAGATGACCATCGAGCAGCAGAAATCTGCCACTTGCGTCTCGGCTCCGCGCCACGACCGGCGGCTCGACCAGTCCGATTTCTGCGATCGAGGCCGCGATTTGGCGATATTTTGCCGAGCGTTTGACCTCCTCCGAAACCAGCTTGAGGGGCTGGATATCGGTCAGCCGGACGGTGAGCGTGCGCTCCTCAAATCCCATCCGGACTGCAATATGAGGCCGGCGCACCATGGCTCAGCCCTGGCCGTGCAGCCGAACCGCAAGATTCTTCGGCAAGGTATCGAGCTTTTCACCTTCCAGGATGGATAGAAAGTCCGGCTCGGTCAGGAGCTTCCGCAAAGCCTCCAGAATGAAGACCAGCCGTGCCTTCGTGCTGTTGGATTTTCGAACCAAGACGCGCTTGCGGTCGACATCCTGCCGATAGGCACGGAGCAGGGCGTTCGAGCTGATCGGGGCATCGTCGGTCCGGCGTGGGCCGGTCTTATATCCCTTGCCGCGGCGCCGTCGCTGCTCGATCAATTTCTTGGCCGCGAGCAAGCGCTGGCCGCGCAATAGCTTTTCCTCATATGCGTGCTGCAAGACGTTTTGCACGTCATTGTCTTCGGCCTGGGAGATCAAGACGGCGATGCTGACCGGCAGTTGCCCGGCCTCGACCGCGCGCAACAACCGCTGTTCGCCACTCTCCAGCAAATTGCTCACGCCCCTCACATATTCGACGGTAAGCCCCGTCTTGCGGGCAATGTCGTCGAACTCATATCCCCTCTGCCGCAGACCGTCGATATCGTGGAGCAGGTCAATTGATCGATGCTGGCGTCTGGCGCAGTTCTCGACCAAGCTCATAATCGCGCTATCCTCATTGGTCGCGTCGACGACGATGGCAGGTATGTCGCGCTGCCCGAGGGCCTGGTAGGCTTCCAGCCGCCCCTGACCGCAGACGAGGTCGTAGCGCTGCTCGCCATCACCCGCCTTCCGCTTCACCGTAATCGGTCGCTTCAGCCCGAGTTCTGCAACGCTGGTGACAATCTCTTTGAAGACACGTCGGTTACGAGCCCGTGGGTTCACCACATCGATTGCGCCGATCGAAATCACCTCAATGGATTGAACCGAGCCCATAGCTGACCTCCATTAGTTGCGAACGAGCAGCAAGCTCAAACAGCATATCCAGGGTGTCGAAGCGGTACGCATCCAGCGCCAAGCCATTGTCTTCGGCGAGCGAAGTACGTGAATGCTCAATCTCGAACCGCGGCAAGAGATAGTAGTCGAGGATGGCGCTGTTCATCTGGTTCATGCGAATTGCGACAGTGATATCGGGCCGGAGGCCCGCATCGAAGCGGATTTTCCACCGATGTGAGCCGGCCATCGTCTCCTGCGCACGAACCAAACATAGCGAGGCCGTAAATTCGTCATTGACCGAAAGCAAGTCGGTCTCGACGTTCTGATCGACCGTGCCGCCAATCTCCTCGATGCCGCGAATCGCTGTCTCAATCAGGTCGGGATACATCCGCCGCAGTGCCCGGTTGATCTCAATATAGCGGTAGTCTCGCTCCGGGCTGAAACCGATCAATTCATATGCCCGGATAAGGCTTCCGAAACGGGAACGGTAGGCGCTGCTTGACGGCCCAAACTCTAACTCATCAATGATGATGCCGGACAAATAGCCGTGCTTCTCGAGTAGGCCCCGCAGCAGGTCCAGCAACTCTTCATCGGAGTAGGTCTTGGCGCGATCGTTGATGATCGTTTGTGCTGCCTGAAAGGTCTCGTCATCGACAATCGAGTCGAACGATTTGTCGTGTCGAACCCAGTGCTCGGGTGGGTTATGGACCCGGTGACCCTTCAGCTTGCAGGAGCAGTGGTTCCAGACATTGTTGCCGACATATTTTTCGTTGATCAGGATCTGGTGCACTGTGGCCCTACTCCAAGGGCGACCGAGATCAGTCAGGATTCTTCTGTCGTTGAGGACGCTCGCGATCTCGCGCTCGGCTTTGGCGTGATGCACGAAACTATCGTAGATAAAGCGGATGGTCTCGATTTCTTCATCCGGGCCCGGAATTAGGATGATGCGATCGGTCTGGATGCTCTTGTGTTCACCGCGAACTAGTTCTCCTTTGGGTACACCATTCTGATCGATCAATTGTCGCCGCAGCCCGAAGCCGGCCGGCCCGCCTTGACGATAGCCAAGTTCGATCAATCGGCGCTGCCCAGCAAAAACCTTAACGGATAGTTCGCGGCTGTATTCGCCGGCCATCGCCCGCTTGACACCCTTCACAATGGTCGAAACAGGGCTGCCATCATTCTCGAACTGTTCGGCGCAATAGCGTACCGAGATGCCGGCTCTTTTGCAGATGTATTCGTAATAGGCGCTTTCATCGGCATCCTGGAAGCGGCCCCAACGACTGACGTCATAAACCAGAATTGTCGAGAAGACTGCCGCGCCGTTTTGGACATCCTCGATGAGCTGCTTTAGCGCATCTCGATCATCTAGATTTAGGCCACTCTTGCCGCTGTCTTCGTAAGTCTTCTGTATCTGAAAGCCGTGCCGAGCGGCATATTCGCGAATAGCCTGTGATTGATTGGCGGTTGAGTACTGTTGATGGTCGGTCGACATTCGCACGTATTCGGCCGCAAGCGGCACTGCTTCCACGCGTGTTGCGGAAGTGGGTAAGTTTGATGATTCGAAGGCCGTCATGACTGCCCCACTAACGTCAAGAAGGGGTGATGATCTGTCTGGGAAGGCGAGACTATAGGCGTCTCCGGTGGAAAAATGCTTCCTAAAGCGGGCAGATCTCTTCCAGTGGATTTTGAGGCGCTAGCTGCTGATTACGCGCTGCTGATTGCAGAAGTGCTCCGCTCTGAGCTGGGTGATACACATCAAGCGCTCAAGCTGCTCATCCGTTGGACTGGTGCTAGCGAGAGGACTGCTAAAAACTGGCTAGCTGGAGTTAATGGTCCCAGTGGTGAGCATCTGCTAAGGCTCATGAGACACTCCGATGGAGTGTTCGAATGTATCCTGAAAGCGTCAGGGCGCCGGCCAATTGTATCCGACCGAAGGCTCGCGCGAGTCCGAGATAGTCTTAGCGAAACCGCGGCACTTTTGTCCGACTTGATCGAGCCAGCTGACACTAAACACTAGATGTCCCGATCACGATCTAATCGCAGCTACGAAAGGCGCGAATCTAGGTCTGATCAAGTTTCGATAATCTCGTCATTGTCTGAAACGAATAAAGCCGTGACCTTCAGACGATCTTTGACCATCTCAGGTAATTCAGACCACAGGCGCCGAAATTTTGGGACATCCGGAAAGGCGATAGAGTGCTTAGCGCGGTCGTCCGTCATACGCTGCATGAGTTCGCCGATCACTCCGACAAAATAATTGTTCTGCATTGGTGGGAGTGACCCGGTTCCTTTGCACTCAATAATCCACTTTTCGTTTCCCCGCGACGCTACGATATCAATGCCTCGCGCGCGTCCCCACGCGACTTGCACGGACCAACCGTCAGCTTCCAGCTTCGACTTGATTGCTGCTTTGACTTGATCTTCGCTCAGCGCACCTAGTGATTGCTTCGGAGCCAAGATCGTTAGATTGGGCACGGCCGTCATCCGCCCGGTCGCAAAGTTCACTAGTTTGCCCCTCGGTCCGCGCTCTCGTCGAATGGCATTGTTTTCGCACAAGCGTCGACAGATGATGTTTACCGTTTGTCGAGGTGTTATCTTGAGCGCAGCAGCGATTTCATCGTCATCCTTGCCAGGGAATCGCGACACAAATTCAAGCACGCGCTCAGAATTGTTCATTTCGAAGCTCGCAAATTCCATGAGATAAGGAGCCGTGGGCATACCTCTGCAGGGCGTCGGAAAGATTAGGGATGAAGCGCGCAGACGCAAGGTAATTGTGGGACGCCAGGTATTGATCAGCCTTCTAGGTGGGGCCAATCTGACTCAACCTGCCGGTCGCGTGTGAAGAGCCGGCGTCCGGCAACAGTGAGGATGTCCGATGCCCCTTATCTCAACCGAAGATCGCGGCGCGGTTCGCGTCATCACTTATGCTAACGCGCCATTCGGAACCATGACGGCCGCGGGCGCGGCCGAGATGTTTGATGCCGTCTTGGCTGCGGGCGAGGCGCTGTCGGTACGGGTGATTATTATCACAGGCGGTTTGCCCGGCATATTTATCCGTCACTACGAGGTTCAGGAACTCTCGGACGCTGCAGACGCGCTTGAGCGCGGGTTGCCGCGCGCGCCATCGCCATCCGGTGGTGTCCGACCGCCAGGCTTCCACGCACTCACGGACTTGATTGCGGCGGTCGAGAAGCCGGTTGTCGCGGCGATCAATGGTTTGTGTATGGGGGGAGGCTTTGAGCTTTCGCTGGCATGCGATCTGCGGATCGCGGGGAATGCCGTAACTGCTATCGGCCTCCCCGAGACGCGTATTGGTATCTTTCCTGGCGGCGGCGGCACGCAGCGCTTGCCTAGGGTCGTCGGGGAGGCCAGGGCACTCGAGATGATCCTACTGGGTTTGACCGTGACGGGAGCGCGGGCCCACGAAATCGGGCTGGTCCATGAGGTCGTCGCAGACCCCCTCGGGCGGGCTCTGGCGATCGCCGCCGAACTATCGAGCCGAGGGGCTGAGGGGCTGGCAGCCGCCAAGCGACTCACCCGCGCGGCCCTCGACCGTCCCCTGGCTGAAGGCTTGGCAGATGAGCGCAAGAGCTTTGGCGCTGTGATGAGGACGGCGTCGGCCCGTCAAGGCTTGCAGGCGGGCCGTCCCCCGGCCGAAATCCAGAGGCTTTAGGGTCAGGCAGTTGTCCCAAGGCGGGCGGGATTCGGGCCGATTTGCATGGCCTACGTAGTACGGAGAGCCCTGGAGATTCGGCTCTTCTCCCCTGGCGAGGGGACCTCAACCGCAGCAGATGAGCAATTCTTTTTCTAGATTCTCTCCCTCCGCCATTCGCACGATTTCGTACTTCTACGGTACTGGTGCGAACTCGCTGGCGGATGAGCTTTGATTGTCCTCGACCTGGCAGCGCCGGACGTCGTGGCTGCTGTGAGGCCGGCTCTACGGAAAGAGACCGCGCGCAGTCTTGGCAGCGCGCACCGCTGGACTCCGGTCAAGAACCTGACGTTCGCTGCGGACCTCGGTTACGTGATGCTCGACCAGAAGTACGCGAGCGGAAGCACGGTGACCCTGCCGGCGCAATCCGGCATCGCAAAGCCGGCCGGCGTCTACGAGCTCAAGGACCAAGAATAGCCTGGTCTTGATGCTGGGTGCCCGGCGCAATTGGTAAGGCCCTTGATACTTGGTGATGGCAACACCGGCGACAGCTCCTCGCCAACGGCTTGTCGGTGCACCAGGAATCTTGATCGCCGGGTCATAAATGTTGGGCGCTTTAAGGTGCCCAACACCGGCGATTGCTTTGCCATTCCACGCGATTTTGGGCGCTTGCTGGGCCGCCGATCCACGCTTCCTGAAGTCCGATTAACGCTTGCTTAGGCGCAGCTAATCTATCTTGCAAGCAGGGATTGCAGGGGCCGACGGATGTCACTTTTTGAGAACGCGCCGGAACCGACGCTTCCAGAGGTATCTTGTTCTGCCGATGATACGCGCCTGCTGCCGGTCCTCAGCGTGGCGACGCTGTTTGTATCCGCGCTGCTGCTGTTCCTGATCCAGCCGATGTTCGCCAAGATGGTGCTGCCGAAGCTCGGTGGCGCGTCTTCGGTCTGGTCGGTGGCGATGGTGTTCTTCCAGGCCGTCCTGCTTGTCGGGTATGCCTATGCACATCTGCTCGGCCGGTTGTTCGGGCCGCAGCGCGCGGGGCTCGTTCATCTGCTCCTGCTTGCCGTCACGGCCATGACCTTGCCGATCGCGATCGCACCGGATTGGGGTGCGCCGCCGGCCGATGGAACCGCGCTCTGGCTGTTCGGGCTGTTCGCGGCGTCAATTGGCCTGCCGTTCTTCGCGTTGTCGGCCAGCGCACCGCTGCTGCAGAGCTGGTTCGCCCGCAGCGGCCATCGCGAGGCCGGCAATCCCTATGTGCTCTATGCCGCGTCGAATCTCGGCTCGTTCACGGCCCTGTTTGCCTATCCCGTCGTTGTCGAGCCACTCCTTGCGCTGAATATGCAGGCGAGCATCTGGTCGTTCGGCTTTGCGGGCCTCGCGCTGCTCGTCATGGCGGTTGCCTTCGTGCTCGGACGTGGCAATGGCGCCGCAACGGCGACGGCGGCGCCAGAGACATCGGTCATCAGCGTGGCTGACAGGCTGCAGTGGATCGCGCTTGCGGCGATTCCATCGGGGCTCGTCGTTGCGGTGACCGCGCATCTGACGACCGACGTCGCGGCAGCGCCCTTTCTGTGGGTCATTCCGCTGGCGCTCTATTTGTTCACCTTCGTCGTCGTGTTCCGTGACCGGCCGTGGATCAGCCACGCGACCGTGGTGCGTCTCGTTCCGTTCGCCGCGGCCCCCCTTGCGATCAGCCTGGTCGGCGCCAAGGTGTTCTGGCTCACGACCATCGTGCTCCATCTCGTCGTGTTCACGCTGTTGACGTTGCTCTGCCATGGCGAGCTCTATGCCCGGCGTCCGCACCCGCAACGGCTGACCGAATTCTTCCTGTGCACCTCGTTCGGCGGGGTGCTGGGCGGCGCCTTCGCGGGACTGCTGGCGCCGCAGATCTTTTCCGGCAACTACGAATATCCGATCCTGATCGCGCTCGCATTGCTGGCGCTGCCCGGCATGTTCGCAGGCGGCGCGCGCCAGACGCTGATCAAGGCGTCGCCATGGCTGGCGGCGGCGATGGCGCTTGCCATGGTCTGGTACGTGACCCAGTTGCAGCTCCCGGCCTCCTTCGAACTGCCGTTCAGGACCCTATTGGTCCTGCTGGCGGCCTGCATGATCTTTTTGCGCCAGCGGCCGGTACCATTCGCCGGACTAGCGATCACCGGCCTGATGCTGACGACGTTCTGGCGCCCGGGCATGGCCCCGATCGAGACCGCACGCAGCTTCTTCGGGGTCCATACGGTGGTCGACCTCGCGGACGGCCGCGCACGGCTGCTGTACCACGGCAACACGGTGCATGGCGCAGAGCGGTTGCGGAACGACGACGGTACGCCAGTCGAGGGAGCGCCCCAGCCTCAGAGCTACTACTATCCGGGCAGCCCGCTGGCCGAAGGGGTTGCGGCGGCACGCGGCGCCCAGACTGGCTTCGGACGGGTTGCGGTCGTCGGTCTCGGCACCGGCACACTCGCCTGCCTGCGTCGCGGCGCGGAGAACTGGACGTTCTTCGAGATCGATCCCGAGGTGATCCGGATCGCGAGCAATCCGACCTTCTTCACGTTCCTGTCGCGCTGCGCGCCGGAGGCCAGGCTGGCGCTCGGCGATGCTCGTCTCACACTGCAGGCCTCACCCGATCGCTACAATCTGATCGTCCTGGACGCCTTCTCGTCCGATAGCATTCCTGTTCACCTGCTGACGCGTGAGGCGATAGCCGGCTATGTGTCGAAGCTGACGCCGCACGGGGTCATTCTCGTGCACATCTCCAACCGCCATCTCGATCTGGCGCCGATCATGGCGAATGTCGCGCGCTCGCAGGGATTGATCGCGCTCTTCAAGGAGGGGCATCCCGCCGGAGACGTCATGACCACGCTGAGGAGCGCGTCCCGGGTGGTGATGCTTGCGCGCACGCCCGAGGATGCAGGCGAGGCGGTACGGCATTGGTCCGCCATGCCGCCGGACCCGGCCAGCGCGCTCTGGACGGACGACTACTCGAATCTCCTTGGCCCCATGCTGCGGGCGAAGTTCGGCTCCTGAGCGCGCGCTGAAGTTGCGCCGCTGTTCTTCGCGTTCCTGTTCGTTGTCATCGAGTCGGGCTGTTGATGTGGACACAGGTGGGAATGCAGCACGCGGTCGCGGTCACGGGGCGGTGCGCCAGCGTCAATACCGCGCATTGCCCGACCTGCAGCCCGTGGCCGCGGCGTGCGGCAGCCAGGTCAATGCGAGCTATCAATTCCAGCTTCCGCAGATCCTCAATCCGGCGCCGTTCAAGCTGACGGCCGAGGCCTGCTTCCAGGCGTAGAAACTCGCCTCTCGAGGCGCCGCAAAGATATCGGCGCCCCGTGCCCGGGGCGCCGATCAGTAGGCCGTTCGGTGCGTTGTCCCGCTGCGCTTTATTTCAGCTTCAGGGGCTCGACGCCTTCGTCACGAACCGCCTGCAGGCTGCGCGGATTGAGGTCGAGCGCATGGAGGATGGTCGGCGCGATCTGGGTGGTGAAGGTCGTCTCCTCGACGACCTGCGCATGCTTGATGCGCGGCGAAGAGACCAGCAGCAGCACGTTGCGATCGTCGTTGGAGAAGCCGCCATGCTCGGCGAGCTTGCTGCCGCCGGTGCAGATCACGCCATGATCGGTGATGGCGATGAAGTCAGGCACCCGGCTGTTGTGGAACGGATCCTCGTACAGCCTGGTCAGTTCGTCGCGGTCGAGCAGCTTCTGGATATGCAGGTCGGCGGCGTGGGCGAGAATGTAGGCCTTGGCGTCTGCATAATAGGGATGACCGGTCGCCGGATTGGTCGCCTGCTGCAGCTCCGGCGACAACCAGACCAGCGCTTCGTCGTCGCAAATCTCGAAGCCGTTGGTGCCGAAGCCGGGCGCCTTGCTGTACAGCGCGTCGGAGATCGCCACGCGGTCCTTGACGTCGATCGGCGACTGGCCGTGCTTGGCGCTGACGATGATCAGCGTCGAATCGTAGAGGTTCTGCGCCTTGAGCTCGTTGACGAACTTGCCGAGCGCATCGTCGACGAACTGGAACTGCAGCGTGAGCGCGTTGCCGGGTGTCGCCTTGCCGTCGGCATAACCGCCGACCAGCGACTTGTCGGTGTCGGCATGGCCGGCCTTGGCAAGCTTCTGGCCGACGCTGACCGCCTGGAAGTTCATGCCGAAGATCGCGGGCACCGCCTGACGCTGGGTTCGCGAGCCGTCATAACCGTCGATCCAGTTCAGCACCGCCTTCACTTTCAGCGAGTCGTAGGAGCGGACGCCGGTATAGCTCGTGGTATAGTCGTCGCCGGGCTGGGCGCCGGGGTCGATCGTGTCCTGCGAATTGATCTCCGGCGTGAACAGCTCGTCGAGGCCCTTGCCCGACGGGCCTGCGAGGTCCTCATAGGCCGGATGCTTGTCGGACCAGGCCGTGCGCATCCCGGCTTCCTTGATGACTTCGAAGACCGTGTTGGTGCGCACGTATTCGTGGGGATAGACCGGCACGCACTGGCCGTTCACCAGCTTGCGCTGCATGTGATCCGGGTCGAGCTGGGTGTAGACTTGGCCAAGCGTGCCGCCGGCGGTGTAATCGGCGACCAGCCCGCTGGAGTAGTTGTAGGTCTTGTCGAGCGCTTCGAAATTGGTGAGCTCGGTCCCCGCCGGGCCCACGCAACCGGGGTCGCTAAGACCCTGGCTGGTATAGAACGCCTTGGCCGGATATTCGGTGCGGTCATAGCTGTCGTCGTAGAACAGGCCGCCACCCTTCGGCGTGGCGCCCGTGACTTGCGCGAGCATGCCGGGAAAGCTGTCGGATGGCGCGGTGGCGTAGGCGTTCGGATAGACGACGCCCTTTCCGGTGAGCTGGGCGAAGTTGCCGCCGGGGCGGCTTTCCACCCAACGCTTCAAATCGACGGCGTGCATGCCGTCGACGCTGATCAGCAGCACATGCTTGTAGCCACGGTGCTGCGGGTGATCATTGTCGTCATCCGCATGCGCAACTGCGACGTTGCAAGCCAGCACGGCCGACGCGATCGCGGCGGTCGATAAGAAATAGTCACGAAAACCACTCATGAGTTCGCCCCTCCAATTCTGGCCAGCTTGGATTCGCCTGCTCTGGCAGCGACAACTTGTCGCGGTCAATTGACGACGGGATGACGCTTTCTTGCGAGTTCGATGACCCGCGGTCGGGGCTGACCGCCATCCGAGGATCGTTGGAATTACCCAGTTCGAGCTACGCGCCGGCGGGGCGACGCCGCGCAACGGCAAGCTCCTGCCGTTCAAGCACGGACATCGCGTCTCTGACGTCTTGCGCTGGACCGCGCGACACTGCCGGCTCTATGAGAGCATGAGGGGGAACGCACATGCCCAGCCTTTCTCGCAGGCCATTCCTGCAACTCGCGCTCGGCGCGGCGACGCTGCCGCTGGCATCGCCCGGCGCGTTCGCCGAAACCATCGCGCGCCCGGTCACCATGATCGTGCCGTTCGCCGCTGGCGGACCAACCGACGTGCTCGCGCGGATCCTCGCCGAATACATGCGCGATACGCTCGGCCATCCCGTGATCATCGAGAATGTCACGGGCGCCTCCGGCACGGTCGCGGGCCTGCGCGCCTCGCGCGCAGCGCCTGATGGCACCACGATCACGATCGGGCATTGGGGCACGCATTGCCTCAACGGCGCGATCTATCAGCTGCAATATGACGTGCGCGAATTCGCACCGATCGCGCTGATCGCGAGCGGGCCGCAGCTGATCATCGGTCGGCCCGATCTGCCGGCGAAGAATCTGAAAGAGCTGATTGCCTGGCTCAAGGGCAATGCCGGCAAGGCCGCCGCCGGCACCGCCGGTCCGGGTTCGGGGGCGCATGTCGCAGGCGTGTTCTTCCAGCAGCTGACGAACACGAACTTCTCCTTCGTGCCCTATCGCGGCGCCGGTCCTGCGCTGAACGATCTGATGGCCGGGCATATCGACATCATGTTCGACCAGGCCTCCAACTCGCTGCCGCAGGTGAAGAGCGGAACCGTGAAGGCGTATGCTGTGACCGCATCGTCGCGGCTCGCATCGGCCGCGGAGATTGCGACGGTCGACGAAGCCGGACTGCCGGGTCTCTATATTGCGTACTGGCACGGCATCTGGGCGCCGAAGGGCACGCCGGCCGATATCGTGTCTGTTCTGTCGAAGGCGGTGATGGCAGCGCTCGCCGAGCCCGTCGTCCGGCAACGCTTCGCCGAGCTCGGCCAGGAGATCCCGTCGCCGGACAGACAGACCCCCGTTGCGTTGCGCGAGCATCAGGCCGCCGAAGTCGACAAATGGTGGCCGATCGTCAAGTCGGCCAACATCAAGGCGGAATAGGTTCGGCTGCAACGTTGCATCAAGCCTGGATGCATCGCGATCGATGGTCATCCCATGCCCGACAGCGTCGTGAAGCAGATCGAGAAGACCTGGCTGCCGACGTGACGAGCTGAGCCGCACCATTTCGGATAGCTCGGTTGCGCGAAGCCGGCGTCGATTGACGCAGGCATTTCTTAGAGCGAGTGCTCCTCACGTTCGCGTCATTCCGACTATCTATATGAAATTGATGGGCTTTCAGGTCGTTGCCCGCTCTTGAAAAGCAGCCTCGCCGAATTATATGTCCATTTGAACATATTCTGGTGAACGATGGTTGGAACGAAGACAATGGCCGCGCTGCCCGCCTCCCGGCCCAAGGGACGCCGCAGCAAAGACATGCCCGACGGCCGTCAGGCGCTGCTGATCGCGGCGACCGAGGCCTTCGCGGCCCAGGGCTTCGACGGTGCCGACCTGCGCAGCGTCGCCGCGGCGGCGGGCGTCGCGCCGAATCTCGTGCGCGTTCATTTCGGCAACAAGGCTGCGCTGTGGGAGGCCTGCGTCGACCGCATCGTCGCGCTTGCGATGCCCGTAATGGCCGAGGTGCACGCGATCGCGGTCGACGCCAACAGACCGCTGGGCGATCGCCTGCGTGATCTCATCGTCCGCGTCGCCACGTTTTACGCCGCGCATCCGCAGGTCCGGAATTTCGTGGTGCGCCATGGCGCGGAGGCGCCCGAGCGCTCGACGCTGGTGACGGAAAAGCTGTTGCGCCCGGCCTATGAGAGCGCGCGCGAGCTGTTTCAGGCCGGCATCGCGGCCGGCATCATCCGCAGTAGCCATCCGGCGCTGTTCTTCGCGCTGCTCAACGCGGCGCTCAACCAGCCGCCGTCATTTCCGATGCTGCTCGGCCGGTTCGCGCCCGAGATCGATCCCGCGTCCGCGTGGACCAAGCTGATCGACACCACGATCGCAACGCTTCTGCACCTGCCGCCGTCGCAAGCCGGCGCCGAACCCGCTGCCGGCAACGGCCGCGCGCCGCTGTCGTGACAACCGTCACGACCGACACTTCAACCTGCCATCCAGAGAGTGATCCATGAAACTTCGTCTTGCCCTCGTGCTTCTCGCTGCAACCGTCGTGCCCGCCATGGCCCAGTCCGGACCGAACGAATCGATGCAGCGTCAGGCCTGCATGGGTGATGCGGTCCGCCTGTGCGGCGCCTACATTCCGGATCGCGGCCGCATCAGGGATTGCATGGCGGCGCAAGTCGAGCAGCTCAGTCCGTCCTGCCGCGCGGTGTTCGATGCATCGGTGCAGGCCGAGCGTGCACCGTCGGCTCGGCGTTAATTCGCGCCCGGTCTCGAAAAGCCTGCGTCGTCGATGCGACGGCGCAGTGCGAGCCGGCCGTCCGTTACGGCATGGCTGGCACCCGGCAGTTCCTGCACTGAAAGTCGCTGCCGCGCTCGTCGGTGAGAATTTCGAAATTCTCCGAAACGCGCAAGATCCGATTGCGAAACGGGGCTATCTCGGCAAGCTCGGCGCAGCCCGTGCGCCGGCACTTCGGACACCGCAAAATCTCGGTCCAGCTGGATTTGGACATGACGTGACCCCGCGAATGCGCCGGAAGGATAAGCGATCAGGTTTGCTGAAATTTGATCCAGCTCAAAAACCGGGTCTCGTCGCCCCGGCCTTCTCCCATCTTCACCAGACCGTTGCCAAACGGCCACCCGTCCCAAATCAGTGAAAACCCCGACGTCCGTTAACCTTTGATTAACCATGCGGTCCGATTGTTAACCATTCGACAAGACAACCGAGTCAGAGGCGATGGACGCAACTCCACAGGTGGCACGTCAGCAGGTCCGCATGCGCGGCCGTTCCTATGTTGCGTTCGTCTTCACGCCCGTCGTGCCGGTCGTGTCCTGGCTCGCCGAGATCGACGCGACATTGGCGAAGTCGCCGGGCTTCTTCACCGGCAAGCCTATCGTGCTCGACCTCTCGGCGGTCGACCTCAGCCAGGCCGCGATCGCGCATCTGGTCGGCAGCCTCGCTGAACGCAACATCCGCATCCTCGGCATCGAGGGCGTCGAGGAGGAGAAGCTCGGCGCCAATTTGCCGCCGCTCCTGACCGGCGGCCGCGCCTGCGCGATCACCCATGTCGAGCCGAAGACGCCGCCGGCGCAGGAAAAAGCCAAGGACAAGGACAAGACCAAGCTGCCGTCGCTGCTGCTGGAGAGCCCGGTCCGCTCCGGCCAGTCGATCGTGTTTGCCGAGGGCGACGTCACCGTGCTCGGCTCGGTCGGCTCCGGTGCCGAGATCGTCGCCGGTGGCTCGATCCATATCTACGGCACGCTGCGCGGCCGCGCGATGGCCGGCATCAACGGCAATTCGTCGGCGCGGATCTTCTGCCAGAGGATCGAGGCCGAACTGCTCGCCATCGACGGCTACTACCAGACCGCAGATGAAATCGCCGACAGCTTGCGCAACCGGCCCGCCCAGGCGTGGCTCGAGGGCGAGATGCTGCGCATCACAGCTTTGAACTGATCGACCACAAGGAGAGAGAGAATGGCCAAGGTATTGGTCGTGACGTCTGGGAAGGGCGGGGTCGGCAAGACGACCTCAACCGCTGCGCTCGGCGCAGCGCTCGCGCAAATGGGCCAGAACGTCGTCGTCATCGATTTCGACGTCGGCCTGCGTAACCTCGATTTGGTGATGGGCGCGGAACGGCGGGTCGTGTTCGACCTCATCAATGTCGTGCAGGGCGTCGCCAAGCTGCCGCAGGCCCTGATCCGCGACAAGCGGCTGGAAAATCTCTGGCTGCTGCCGGCGTCGCAGACCCGCGACAAGGACGCACTGACTGAAGAAGGCGTCAAGCGCGTGATCGCCGACCTCAAGACCAAGTTCGACTGGATCCTGTGCGACAGCCCGGCCGGCATCGAACGCGGCGCGACGCTCGCGATGCGCTATGCCGACGAGGCCATCATCGTCACCAATCCGGAAGTGTCGTCGGTGCGCGATTCCGACCGCATCATCGGCATGCTGGACTCCAAGACGGTCCGCGCCGAGCGCGGCGAGCGGGTCGAGAAGCATCTTTTGGTCACCCGCTACGATGCCGGCCGCGCCGCGCGCGGCGAGATGCTCTCGATCGACGATATCCTGGAAATCCTTGCCACACCGCTGCTCGGCATCGTCCCGGAAAGCCAGGACGTGCTGCGCGCCTCCAATGTCGGCTGCCCGGTCACGCTGAACGCTGCGAGCAGCGCGCCGGCGCGGGCCTATACCGACGCGGTGCGGCGCCTGATGGGCGAGGCGGTGGAGATGATCGTGCCGGTCGAACGCAAGGGGCTGATGGACCGGCTGCTGCGACGGAGGGCGGCATGATGAACGTAATGCGGCTGTTTGGCGGCCGCTCTGCATCGGCGCCCGTCGCGCGGGAGCGGCTGCAGATCCTGCTGTCGCACGAGCGCGGCCGGACCGGCACGCCGGACCTTCTGGAGATGCTCCGCTCGGAAATCCTGGGCGTGGTCTCCAAGCATATCGACGTCGACCCCGACAAGGTCGTGGTCAAGATGGATCGCGGCAAGTTCGTCTCGATGCTGGAAGTCGACATCGAGGTTCCCAATGGCGTGCAACGATCGAAGATGGTGGCGGCCACATGACGGCAGACAGCGACAGTCACATCGCCTGGCAGCGCGCGCAGCTCAAGAAGCTGCGTGCGGCGTTGAAGGCGATCGAGGTCGATCAGCTCGGCAAGGCCAATTGCGGCCGCGCGACGCAGATGACGATCGATGAACTGCAGCGCAAGATCGGCGAGTCCGGCCGCTGCATCGCCGAGTACGAGCGCCGCACCCGTCGCCCGCTGGCAACCGACCTCGGCAGCCTCGCCAGCGTCAGCTGGACCCACTGGAACGCCAACATGCCGATGGCCAAGTCGCCGCGCCATCGCGCGTAGCGGGCGTGCGCATCGCCAAAGTCACGTCGGTCGTAACGGCATCGGAAGTTTTACCTCTCCCCGCTGGGGAGAGGTGAGCCGAAGCCGCTGTGACCTACAGCAAAAACGCCAGCGCCGTCTCGCAACTATCCTCGACCTTGAGCGTGAGCAGCTCGTCGGCGCGGGTGCGGCCGAGATTGACCGCGGCGATCGGCAGGCCAAGCTGCTCCGCCATCCGGACGAAGCGAAACCCCGAATAGACCATCAGCGAGGAGCCGACGATCAGAAGAGCGTCGGCCTGCTCGAGATGCGCCTGCGCCGACGCGACGGTGTCGCGCGGAACGTTTTCGCCGAAGAACACCACGTCGGGCTTCAGCACGCCGCCGCAGGCCTCGCAGGCCGGCACCACGAAGGACGAAAAATCGTGCTCGAGATCGGCGTCGCCGTCGGGTGCGTCAGTGGCGTCGAGCAAGAGCCAGGCGGGATTCAGCCGCGCCAGCTCACCCTGAAATTGCTCGCGCGGCATCGTCGCGCCGCAGCCGAGGCAACGGACGACATCGAGCCGGCCGTGCAGGTCGATCACGCGCTGGCTGCCCGCCGCCTGGTGCAGGCGGTCGACATTCTGGGTCAGCAGCAACTCACAGCGGCCCTGCTGTTCGAGTTTGGCCAGTGCGCGATGCGCACCGTTCGGCGTTGCCCGGCCGAACCGCCGCCAGCCGACCATGCTGCGCGCCCAGTAGCGCTGCCGCGTCGCCGCCTCACCCAGGAATGCCTGGATCGTGACTGGCCGTGTCCGCTTCCAGTTGCCGTCGCTGTCGCGATAGTCGGGAATGCCGGAATTGGTGCTGCAGCCGGCCCCGGTCAGGACAAACAGGCGCTGGTGGCCGGCGACGAAATCCTCGAGGGCGGGGTGCTGCATGGCAGCACATCTAGTGTAGCGCGCAGCCTTGCGCCAGACCTGCTACGCCGCCGGCAGGATGCCGGCCTCAACGAGTCGGCAGGACGAAGACCTGGCCGGGATAGATCAAATTGGGATTGCGGATCTGCTGCGAGTTGGCCCGATAGATCACGGCGTAGCGCTGGCCGGCGCCCAATGCGCGCTGGCTGATTCGCCACAGACTGTCGCCGCGGACCACGGTGGCCGTGGTGATCTTCGGCACGATCACCGCGGAGGGTGAGCTCGCTTCAGACGCGGCGGGTATTGTCGCCGCCGCGAGCTGCGGCGTGGCTACGCCCGCGCGGGCGGACGACGCTCCCGGCGCCGGGATCGATGCGGTCGTCGTCATGTCCGGAACGTTGAACGGCACCTCGGCACGCGCGCGGACCTTGCCGGAGCCGGCGTCGACGTCGTCAAGCCTAATCCGATAATCGCCGGTCGTTACGCCCTTGTTGATCGTGACCGAGAGGTGCCCCGCCGCGTCGGCAGTCGCGGATGTGATCAAGGCGTCGTTGAGATAGAGCCTGACGGTCGCACCGGGAGTTGCCTGAGCGCTCACATGGAGTTTGCCGCCCGGTTCGGTCTCGACGGCCTCGACGGCCAGCTTCCCGGCCGCCGGCGTCGTGGCTGCGGGTTGCGACAGCACGCGGATCGGCTTGTCCGGCGCCATCAGCGCCACCATCGGCCGCTCCCTTGCCGCAGCCTCGAGCGCCACTGCCACGCTCTGTCTGGAGGTCACCTGCTTGCCGTCATGCGTGATGCGCAGGGTCAGGTCGTAGTTTCCCGGCGGAAGCGGGCGCGGCACCATCACGAACTGGCCGGACTTGTCCGCCACGGCGTGATCGTGCACCTCGCCATTGCGCAGCAATTCCACCGTCGCGCCGGGTAGCGCCCGGCCGGCGACAACCGTCTGACCGGTCGGCTCGATGCTCACGACGTCGAATTCCGGCACCGCGTTGCCGTCCGGTATTGGCGACGGTCCTGCCAACGCGTTGGCAAGGGCCGCGGTCTCGGTCTGTGCCTTTGTCAGCGCAGTCTTGTCCTGGCTTGCCGCGTCTTGGTCTCGCGCGGTAGCCACTGGCGCCGTCGCCATCAGGCGCGTGTTCGTGCCCAGGATCTGCTGGGTTTGGTGGATGCCGAAGATAAGCGCCGCAGTGCCGCCGGCCGCAAGTGCCAGTAACGGTATGGCCAGTCGCATCGCCGTGACGTTCATGACTGTCATCCCCGGATGAATCTACCCGCGCATCCGCGCACGACTCTGCAGCCTGTGGGAGGCGGAGAGATTGCGCCGGTTTGCGGTGTCCAGCAAGTCGGATGAAAGGATTACTTCTCCCGGCCAGCCCGCGGTTCACCGCGAGCGGCCCGTGCGATGGTTCACGCCGGCCTCAGAACTCCAGCGCCGCATTGTCCACCACCTCCTTCATCACGAAGAAGGTGCGGGTCTGTCGCACGCCGGGCAACGCGATCAGCTGGTCGCCGTGGATGCGGTTGAAATCCTCCATGTCGCCGGCCCGGATCTTGAGGAAGTAATCGAAGTCGCCGGCGACGAGGTGGCAGTCGAGCACGCATTTGAGTTTCGCCGCCGCCTGCTCGAAGCTCGCAAAGCTCTCCGGCGTAGAGCGGTCGAGCACGACGCCGACCATCACGAGCGTGCCCTTGCCGACCTTGCGCGGCGCCACCATGGCGCGGACGCCGCTGAGAAAGCCCTCGTCGAACAGCGCCTGGGTCCGGCGATGGCAGGTGGCGGGGCTGACGCCGACCTGGTCGGCCAACTCGGCGTTGCTGAGCCGGCCATTCTTTTGCAGCAATCTCAACATCTTGAGGTCGATGCGGTCGAGCCGAGCGGACATGGAAGAATCTCTCACGATTGGTCAATCTGGTGAGAGAAAAGATATCATCTGGGTCAGATCAGGCAATATTCGATAAGCACGGCGCCCGAGTTAGAGAGCACCTTTCGCGCTGGGAGTGATAGGTCTGACCGCGTTCCAGAGACACCAAAGAGGATGCCAGCATGCTGGAGAAGTTCGCGCGCTACCCGCTCACATTCGGGCCGACCGCCATCGAGAAGCTCGATCGGTTGTCGAAGCATCTCGGCGGCAAGGTGGAGCTCTATGCCAAGCGCGAGGATTGCAATTCGGGGCTCGCCTTCGGCGGCAACAAGCTGCGCAAGCTCGAATACATCATCCCGGACGCGATCGCCTCCAACGCCGACACGCTGGTCTCGATCGGCGGCGTGCAGTCGAACCACACCCGCATGGTTGCGGCCGTCGCGGCCAAGATCGGCATGAAGTGCCGCCTGGTGCAGGAAAGCTGGGTGCCGCATGAGGACGCAGTCTATGACCGCGTCGGCAACATCTTGCTCTCGCGCGTGATGGGCGCGGATGTTCGCCTGGTCGACGAAGGCTTCGACATCGGCATCCGCAAGAGCTGGGAGCAGGCGATCGAGGAGGTGAAGGCGGCGGGCGGCAAGCCCTACGCGATCCCGGCGGGCGCCTCCGTGCACAAATATGGCGGGCTCGGCTATGTCGGCTTTGCCGAAGAGGTGCGCGCGCAGGAGCGCCAGCTCGGCGTCAAGTTCGACTACATCATCGTCTGCACGGTGACCGGCTCGACCCATGCCGGCATGCTGGTCGGCTTCGCGGCCGACGGGCGCGCGCGCGCAACGTGATCGGCATTGATGGTTCTTTCACGCCCGCGCAAACCAAGGCGCAGGTGCTGTCGATCGCGCAGAACACCGCGAAGCTGGTCGAACTCGGCCGCGACATCGTCGAGGACGACGTCGTGCTGATCGAGGACTACGCCTATCCCGCCTACGGCGTGCCGTCGGAGGAGACCAAGGCGGCGATCCGCCTCAGCGCGCGGCTCGAGGGCATGATCACCGACCCGGTCTATGAGGGGAAGTCGATGCAGGGCATGATCAATCTGGTGCAGAAGGGCTTCTTCCCGGCCGGCTCGAAGGTGCTCTACGCCCATCTCGGCGGCGCTCCGGCGCTCAACGGCTACGCCTACGCGTTCAGGAACGGCTGAGGGAGGGCACGGGTCACGCTGCTCCAAACCTCCCCTTGAAAAGGGGAGGTCGCTTTGCTCGCCAGAGCAAAGCGGGTGGGGATCTGCAGCCTCCGCGCGCGGCGTCGCTTGCGGCTGACCCCCATCCCGTCCTTCCCCCTTTCAGGGGGAAGAAGACGGACCGGCAGCCCGGATTACGCTTCGCTTCATCCGGGCTACGCCCGGCCCACGTCAGGTCCGCGTCAGCTTGGCTCGATATTTTCCCGTCTTGCCGGGCGAGTCAGGAGACCTTCGCGTGAGGATGATGAATGCGGGCGGCCGGGCCATCGCCGCGCTCGGCGTCGGCATCGTCGGGGTGGGGCATTGGTTTTGGGCTTGCCAAAGCCATGGCCATACGGCGCGCGCTCGCCTGCTGGCGATGAACAGCGAGGTCGAGCTCTGTGCCGGCATTTTCCTGATCGGCGTCGGCGTGCATGCCTTCGCATCGTGGTGCTGGCGCAGCGATCCAAATCCGCCGGCGCAATCCTCGGCTCGGGAGCCGCAATAGCCGCAGCTTGCACGGCGGTCGGAATATGTCCGGGTTGACATCTTTGGAACGAAATAGGAACATGCCCGCTGTAACCAGAGGATGTGGCGATTGCCTCATTCGCAGCGGTATTGCGTGGCCGCTGGACAAAAGGCCAAGCCGCGCACCACTTGCGGATGAATTTCTCCGCCTCCTATAAAGGGTTGTGGCTGGGGAGTGCGTGTCATGAGAGTTGTGATCTGGGCGGCGGCCATTGCGGCCGCGTGGCTGTTTGCGTCTGCAACTCCATCGAGCGCCCGTGGTCCCTACGGCTCGATCACGGTCGGCAATTGGAAGGGCGGCGCCTTCACCGACGACAAGAGCGGAGCGTTCACGCATTGCTCGGCAGGGAGCACCTACCAGAGCGGTATCTTCTTCATGGTGGCGATCGGCAACAATGGCAGCTGGCGGCTGGGCTTGGCTCATGACAGCTGGCGTTTGACGCCAGGCGAAGCCTTTCCGCTTGCGCTGACCTTCGACGGCCAGCCCGCGTTCAATGTCTACGGCATGCCGCTCGGCGAGAAGCTCGTGAATGTCGAGATGCCGGTGAATTCGGCGCTGATCAATCAGTTCCGCAAGGCGCGCCAGATGACGGCGTTCGCGCAGGGACAATTGTTTCAGTTCAACCTCAATCAGACTGCGCAATTGCTGCCGGCGCTGCTCAACTGCGTCGTCTCGGTGAAGAAGAACGGCGTCGCCAACGCCGGCGAGTTCGCGGTCGCGACCAAGCCTGCGGCTGCGCCGCCGCAGCAGGCTGCAGCACCCAACGCGCCGCCGGCGAAGCAGGCGCGATCAGGAACCGGCACCGGCTTCGTCGTCAGCGATAGCGGCCATGTCGTCACCAACCATCATGTCATCGAAGGCTGCAGCGAGATCACGGGAAATCTGAGCGGCGCGGCAGCCGTCAAATTGCGCCTGGTGTCCGACGACGAGACCAACGATCTCGCGCTGCTGCAGGCGCCGTCCCCGTTCAAGGATGTCGCGAGCATCCGGCTGAACTCGATTCGGGTCGGCGACGGAGTCGTGGCGATCGGCTATCCTTATCATGGCCTGCTGACATCCGATTTCACCGTGACCACGGGCATCGTCTCGTCGCTGAGCGGCATCCTCAACGACACGCGTCATCTGCAGATCAGCGCGGCGGTACAGCCCGGCAACAGCGGCGGACCGCTGTTCGATCTCGGTGGCGCCGTAGTCGGCGTGGTGGCTGCGAAGCTGGACGCCGTCAGGATGGCGCGGGCCACAGGATCGATCCCGGAAAACATCAACTTCGCCATCAAGACCGGCGCGCTGCGCGACTTCCTCGACAACAGCGCGGTGATGTACCGGACCGCCGAATGGCGCGATGGAACCAAGAAGGAGACATCCGATATCGCCAAGGATGCGCGCGGCTACACCTTGTTGATCACCTGCACGGTGAACGAGCAGAGCGCGAAGAAGGGCAATTGAGGCTTCGGCTGCCGTCTCCCTATCTTACGGCGGGCGACGGCATGCGGCCGCAAGAGGTATCATTACACCTGCAATTCGCCGTCCAAGCGCCCGCCGGCTACTGTGCATGGGGTTGTTTTCGATATTTGGCAACGCGCCTGCCACGTACGGGGGCTCAACCGAGCCGCCGCAGCGTATGCACCGTGATCTCGGCCGGGCAGTTGAGCCGCACCGGCGCCAGGCTGGTGCCGGCGCCGGCCGAGGTGTAGCCGGCAAGTTCACCGAACCGCCAGGCGCCCCGGCCCATCCGGCGCGGCAGCCGCGCCTCCAGCTTGATCGCGATGCCGCCGGGCAGGCAGAGCTGGCCGCCATGGGTATGGCCGCTCAGCATCAGGTCGAAGCCGGCCGCCGCCGCTGCGCGATAGGATTCCGGCGTATGCGCAAGCAGGATCGAGAACGCATCGCGCGGGATCGCCGCGGCAGCCTTTGCAATGTCGTCGGTGCGATAGAAATGCGCATCGTCGATCCCGGCGAGATGGATGGTCGCGCCATCGCGTGTGATCGGCTCCTGTTCGTTGAACAGCATCCTGATGCCCATCGCCTCCAGCGCAGGCGTCATGCGGATGCTGTCGTGATTGCCGAGGATGCCATAGAGCGGCAGCTTGATCCGCGCGCACAGATCCCGCATCAGCGCGAGACTCGCCTCGAACGGGCCGAACGTCTTGCCGCGATAATCGCCGGTCAGGACGCAGATGTCGCAGGCGACATAGCGCACGATATCAGCCAGATGCCGCATCGCGCCCTGGCTGATATCGGCGTGGAGGTCGCTGATGTGCAGGATGGTGAAGCCCTCGAACGCCGCCGGCAGCCGCGTCGACGTCACCAGATTGCGCCGCACCTCGACCCGGTCGGCGTTGCGCCGCGCACGGCCGTGTAGGCCCACCAGCTTGAGCGCGGTCTCGACGACCCATGGCGCCAGCTTCCAGTTCTCAACATTGAATACGAGCGTGCCCTGGCCGAACAGCTGCTTCTCATGCGCAGCCTCGATTCCAAGCCGGCGCACGACGTGATCCGCGCCGATCCGCTCGACCAATCCCTGCAATGCCGTGTCGGCCATCGTCCCCCGTGCGGCCGCGATGCGACACGCGGGCCGGCGCGACACTATCACGCGCAATCCCGGCGCGGATACCGCCGGCCGACTCAGACCACAGGAACCCGTTTGGCGGCGACCGCTGCCGGCGAGATCACCTCGATGTCGAGCGGCACCTGCCAGCGCTCGGTAAAGCGGACCTGCGGCGGTGCATTGCCGTTGCGGCCGCCCTGCAGCACGAAACCGTCATAGCCCGAGTTCATCACCTCATTGCATTTCTGCACATAGATCGGGAAGCCGCCGATATAGGGCATGAACACGCGGGGGCGGCCCGGGATGTTGGCGCCGACATACCAGGAGCTGCAAGTCGAGCGCAGCGAGACCGTGGAGACGTCGTTGACATGGGCGACCCAGGCGTCCTCGTCGTCGCGGACCGCCTCGATCGTGGCGGCGCCGATATCGCGCATGTGGCTGATGCAATCCGCCAGCCAGTCGACATGCTGCTCGATCGCCTGGATCATGCTCGCGAGCACCGACGGGCTGCCGGGCCCGGTGATCATGAACAGGTTCGGAAATCCCTCCGAGGCCAGCCCGAGATAGGCGCGCGGGCCGGCGCGCCATTTTTCGGCGAGCGTCCGCCCGCCGCGGCCGGTGATCGCGATCTTGTCGAACGAGCCCGTCATGGCGGCAAAGCCGGTGGCGGACACGATCGCATCGAATCTATATTCGATGCCGTCGACCACGATGCCTTCGGTGGTGAAGCGTTCGATCGGCGTCTTCGACACGTCGACCAGTTTCACATGGGGCAGATTGTAGGTCTCGAAATAGTTGGTATCGACGCAGAGCCGCTTGCAGCCGAACACGTTTTGCGGGCACAGCAGCTCGGCGGTGGCGGGATCCTTGACGATGCCGCGGATCTTCTCGCGCGCGAAATCGGCGATGGTGTCGTTGGCCGCCTTCTCGAACAAGAGGTCGCCGAACGCGCCGAGGAAGGGCAGGCCGCCGCGCTGCCAGGCTTCCTCATAAAGCCGCTCGCGTTCATGCTCGCTTGCCTGCAAGGCGGGCTGGGCGTTGAACTGAAAATAGAAGCCGGTCGGCCGCGCCCGCGCTTTCGCGCGCAGCTCCGGATAATGCGCCTTGGCTTCCTTCAGATACTCCGCCGACAGCCGCTCGTTCCATGCCGGCACCGACCAGGTCGCGGTGCGCTGGAATACGGTGAGCTCGGACGCCTGTTGCGCGATGATCGGGATCGACTGGATCGCGGACGATCCGGTGCCGATGACGCCGACGCGCAGCCCGGTGAAGTCGACACCCTCATGCGGCCATTCGCCGGTGTGATAGATCGGCCCGCGGAAATCCGCCATGCCGGGAAAGGCGGGACGGTTCGGCGCCGACAGGCAGCCGACTGCCATGATGCAGAATTTGGCGGTGACCTTGTCGCCGCGATCGGTTTCGATCGACCAGCTGCCCGCCTTCTCGTCGAAGGTCGCCGCGGTGACGCGGGTGTCGAACACGATCTGGCCGCGCAGGTCGAAGCGGTCGGCAACATGGTTGGCGTAGGCGAGAATTTCGGGCTGCGGAGAATATTTCTCCGACCAGCTCCACTCCTGATCGAGTTCCTCGGAGAACGAGAACGAGTATTGCAGGCTCTCGACGTCGCAGCGCGCGCCGGGATAGCGATTCCAGTACCAGGTGCCGCCGACGCCGCCGCCGGCCTCATAGACCCGCGCGGTGAAGCCGAGCCCGCGCAGCCGATGCAGCATGTACAGACCGGCGAACCCTGCGCCGATCACGACAACGTCGAACGTTCCAGTTTCGGCAGGGCGCGCAGCCTTGCGCGCGGTGCTCTCCTGAGCCATGGCCCGTCTCTTCCCTGTATCGTTATGTCTTGTCCGCGCCTCGTTGGACGCGGCGACCGAAAGCTTAGGGCGAGGGCGACGCGGCCCGCAAGCACATGAGTTGCCGCGCCGGGTATGGCTCCTATGCTGCGGGGCCGAGGGCTGCGGTATCGGGCGCTGCTTCGGGCGAGACTCGTTGCGATGAAATCCGCAATCGGCGGGCAGTGCCAATGCCGATTGTTCAACCGTCGTTGGCCTTCACGATCCGGATCAGCTCGTCGCCGTAATGCTCGAGCTTCTTGTCGCCGATCCCGGCGATATTGCGCAGATCGTTCAGCGTGTCCGGGCGCATCGCGGCGATGCCGTCGATGGTCGAATCGTGCAGCACCACATAGGCCGGCACGCCGCGCTGGCGCGCGACCTCCGAACGCCAGGCGCGCAGCGCTGCATGCAGCGCGGGGTTGACGGCGCCGCCGGGGCTGTCGGCGGCCGGCGCCAGCCCGCCACGGCGCGATTTGCTGCGGCCGGCGCGGCTGCGCGCGCCTTCCGGCTGCTCGCGCAGCATCACCGCGGTCTCGCCCTTCAGCACGCCGCGGGCGCTATCGGTCAGCTTGAGCGCGCCAAAGGCGTCGCTGTCGGCGCGCAGATGGCCCATCGCCACCAGCTGGCGCAGCACGGCGCGCCATTGCTTCTCGTTGAGCTCGCGGCCGATGCCGAACACCGACAATTGGTCGTGGTTGAACTGCTTGACCCGCTCGGTCAGCCGCCCGACCAGCACGTCGATCAAATGCATGGCGCCGAAGCGCTGCCCGGTGCGGTAGACGCAGGACAACAGTTTCTGTGCGAGCACCTTGCCGTCGCGGACCCGCGGCGGCGTCAGGCAGTTGTCGCAATTGCCGCAGCTTTCGTCCGTGCGGGTCTCGCCGAAATAGCCGAGCAGGCGCTGCCGCCGGCAATGCACGGTCTCCGCGAGTGCGACCAGCGCGTCGAGCTTGCCGATCGAGACACGCTTGAAGGCGTCGGAGCCGGTGGATTCGTCGATCATGCGGCGCTGCTGCACGATGTCGGAGAGGCCGTAGGCCATCCACGCGGTCGACGGCTTGCCGTCGCGGCCAGCGCGACCGGTTTCCTGGTAGTAGGCCTCGATGCTCTTCGGCAGATCGAGATGCGCGACGAAGCGCACGTCGGGCTTGTCGATGCCCATGCCGAAGGCGATCGTGGCGACGATCACGATGCCGTCCTCGTTGAGGAAGCGGTCCTGATGCCGGGCGCGCACGCCGGCGTCGAGCCCGGCGTGATAGGGCAGCGCGGGAATGCCGGCCTCGCTGAGCGCCGCGGCGACGTCCTCGACCTTGGCGCGCGACAGGCAATAGACCACGCCGGCATCGCCGGCATGCCGCTCCCTGATGAAGCTCTTCAGTTGCGTGGTGGCGTTTTGCTTGTCGACGATCTCGTAGCGGATGTTGGGCCGGTCGAAGCTCGCGACGAACTCCGGCGCATCGGTGAGGGACAGCCGCTCGGCGATCTCCTTTCGCGTCAGCGCGTCCGCGGTCGCCGTCAGCGCGATACGCGGCACTTTGGGGAAGCGCTCGGCGAGTGCTGACAGGCCGATATATTCCGGGCGGAAGTCGTGGCCCCATTGCGAGACGCAATGCGCCTCGTCGATCGCAAACAGCGCGATCTGCGCCTGGCCGAGCAGATTGAGGCAGCGCGGCGTCAGCAGCCGTTCCGGCGCGACATAGAGCAGATCGAGATCGCCGGCGAGCAGCCGTCGCTCGACCTCGGAGGCTTCCTGATAGGACAGCGTCGAATTCAAAACCGCGGCGTTGACGCCGGCCTCGGTGAGGCCCGCGACCTGGTCGCGCATCAGTGCGATCAACGGCGACACCACGATGCCGCAGCCGTCGCGCAGCAGCGACGGCAACTGGTAGCACAGCGACTTGCCGCCGCCGGTCGGCATCAGCACCAGGCAATTGCCGCCATCGGTGACGTGGCGGACGATCTTTTCCTGTGCGCCGCGGAAGCCCGGCAGGCCGAACACGGAACTGAGCACGGACCGCGCGTCGCGAGGCGAGCCGGATGCACGATCGAGGGCGGGCTGGGCGGTCATGATCCCTGAGCGGGCGATTCGGATTCCCGGATCGAACGATTCCGGAACGAAACGTGTTAATACACGGTCCTGCGATAAACTCAATTAAGGCAATGGCTGCCGATCACCGCGCATGCCCGTACCGACGGCTGAACCCAGCCGCGCGCCGATCAAGGATGCCAATCGATGCGTACAGCGCCTTCGGCCGAAGGGGATGCTGCTTCGCGTGCAGAAAACACATCGAAACGGGAAACTCGGACGCCGTCAGGCCGTCGGAGCGGGTGGCGACGGGGGCGGCGTCATTGGCTCGACCTTGTAGGTCTTCGGCAGGTTGATCGGCTTGTAGGCCGGATCCTTCTCAATGCGCTCAAGCACCGAGGCATGGATGGTGGCCCCTTCCGGAATCGGCCGCGGCTCGCCGCGCGGCAGATAGAAGCCGAGGAACGACTTCCGTTCCAGCCACTCCTTCCATTTGTCGCGCTTCGGAATCCATTCCAGGATCTCCCAGGCCGCGGTCAATGAATTGTGCAGGGGATCCGTCGCGCTCGGCGGCACGTAAACGTGCGTGCGTGGCGGCAACGGCATTCCCCAGGCGAGATGAGCGATCATCGCCCGGTCCATATGCAGCCCGGCCGCAGCGGCCTGTTCGAGCATCCAGATCAGCGGGAATTTTGACGGCCCGCTCTCGGTCTCCGTGTAGCCGCCGCCGACGTCGGAGTGCACGCCGGCGAACCAGACCTGGCGAATGTCCTGCGGCCCATCCGTTGCTCGATCGAACGGATTCGATCTATGGGACTGCGGCTCCTTCCAGCAGTTGAGGCGGAACATGCGCCGGCGCTCGTCGATCGAGATTGCCTGGCGGAATCGCTTGACGCTCGAATTGGTACGGGTGAACAGCAGCGTCTGCATGTCGAAGTCGAGCAAGAACCTGTCTTGCCGCGGCACAATGATCGACGCGACCGTGTCCCAGACCCCGACGAACTCGATATCGATGTTTCGACCGCCGGCGATCTGGCTGAAATGCCAGGCCTCCTTGAGCGCCGCCGCGCTAAAGACGTCTTCGGACTTCTGGGCATCGGCGCTGGCCTTCTTGTAAGTCGAGAACGCGTAGTCGGCGAGGTCGAGTTGGTCGACCGGCAGCAGGCCCATCACATGGACGAAGGCTGCCAGCACGCGCACTGTGTAGGCGCCGCGGCTGAAGCCGAACATCCAGACCCGGTCGCCGGGTTCCCACGTCCGGCACAAGAATTGATAGGCGCCGAGCGTGTCCTCATCGAGACCGGCGCCGAAGGCCAGTCCTAACAGGCCGCGCACCTGCTGCTTGAAGCGGCCCCAGCTGCTCTGCAGGCCGACCGTGCCGAGACCCGGATGATAGTAGATCCGCTGCTGGTCGTCCTTGTCGGCGACGCGAAACAGCTTCAACACGTTGGAAATATTGGCGCCGATCTCGTTGCCGGTGCCGTCGCAACAAATCACAATATCCTTCGGCATCCGTTGCCCCGCGGCCGCCGTGAAAACGTGTGATCTCAATGTACGGCAGAACACGGGGAAGATTCAATCTTCAATTGAAGACGGCTCCGTGTACGCGGCATGAACGCCGGCTGTCGTTCCGACGTCTGCGGCCGGCATCCGGCGCGCGTGCACGCTCCGACCGGCGATCCGCAGAATTCAATTGCAACACTTCGGAAAAGGTGGGAATCTCATTCGACAGTCATTGCGATATTGCGTCGATATTTTTTGCCCTTCAGGGGTTTCCCCGGTGCGCGCGATCATCTTGCCTGCTGCTTCCCGTAGCTTCCACACCATGGACTGGAATGGATCGGCATGAGCCACCAAGCTCTCGTGACGGTCATTCTCGCGGGATTGGTGGTGGGTGCGTTCGGGCTGTTCTGGTGGGTCGGCAGCTACTCCGATCGCGTTTTCGTGGGCAGATTCCGGACTCGCTTTCCAGAGAAGACGCTGAGCTACACCGGCGATCAGCTCGGCGAGCTGGTGCAATCCGATCTGCGGATGAAGTATGTCTTCCCGATTCTGTTCCCGCTCGATCTCATCGTCATGCTGGCGTTGGCAGGCGCGATGGGCGCGGCGTCATCACATTGGCTCAACCAGATCCGTCCGACTGCTGCGTGGCTCGGCCTTGTCGTGCCGGCGGTGTATCTGCTGAGCGACCTGATCGAGGATTGCTTGCTGAGCTGGCTGTTGCTGCACGGCGATCCGAATGCAGCGGCACGTTCAGTCTCGATCCTGAAGGCGATCACGACGATCAAGCTCGTCAGCATCTTTGCCTCGATTGCGCTGACGCTGGTTGCGTTCGTCGGATGGCTATTTCACAGCGACTCGCTTCGCGTCTAAAGCGCTGGCGATCTACTGATACGTCGCCACGATGTCGGAGACGGCGCGCTCGAGCTGCTGCGCGGTCGCGCATTGGCGCACCACGGTGCAGAAGGTCGCGTAGCGCGGCATCTCGGAATCGCCAAAGCCCCAGACCATGCGGCCTTCGGGGTTGAGCCACACCAGTCGCTTGGAGCGCTCGCCGATGCGGCGCAGGATGTCGGCGCGCGGGTCGAGATTGTTGCTGCGAGCGTCGCCGAGCACGATCACCGTGGTTTGCGGCGTGATCGCGCTCATCCAATTGTCTTCGAAATCGGCGAAGGAATTGCCGTAGTCGGACGAGCCGAAGCCGACCTTGGACATGATCTCTTTCATCGCTTCTTCCGGCGAATTGGATTCCAGGATGCCGCTGACCTCGATCAAATGGCCCGAGAAGGCGAAGGAGCGGACGTCGTCGACCACCTCATGCAGGCTGTGGATCAACAGCAGGAAGAAGTCCGAGACGCGCGCCACCGAGCCGGAGACGTCGCACAGTGCCACGATCTTCGGCCGGTCGCGATGCTTGCGCTTCCACGCGGTGAGGAACGGTACGCCGCCCCAGGCCGCGTTGCGCCGCAGCGTGCGGCGGACGTCGAGATGGCCGCGGCGCTGGCGCTTGCGCGGCTTGGAATAGCGCTCGCGCAGGCGGCGCGCGATCTGGCGGATCAGCGCGCGCATCTGCTCGACCTGGCGCGGTTCGATCCGCGCCAGCGGAGCGTTGCGCAGGATCTCGTTGCGCAGGTTTTCGGCCTCCTCGCGCCCATAGAGCAGCAGGGCTTGCGAGACCGCATCGCGAACGGTGCCGCGCAGGCCGTTGAGCGCCTCCTGCAGCCGCTCGGCGAGCGCCGGATTGCGCGCGGTCTGTTCGTCGATGTCGTCGCGCAGACGCTGGATGCCCATCGCATCGAGGATGCGGGTCTGGAAGATGCCGCGCTGGGTGAAGTAGCGGATGTCGGGCAGCGAGGCGGCGCCGGACGCATTGGCGATCGCGGTCGATATTGCGGATCGATCCTGCGACAGCAGCATCTGGGCCAGCGGTCCGAGATTCTCGTTGGCGGCGCCGCCCGCCGCATCGCCATGTTCGTCGGCCGACGGGTTGGCGCCGGATTCGCTGGTGTCGTCGGTCTTGTTCTGCTCGGCGTTCTCCTGCTGCGGCTCGGGCTGGCTGAAGAACAGGTCGAAGCATTCGCCGAGTGCACGCTTCTCGTCCTGTGTCTTGGCCAGCGTCAGCAGGAAGGTGTCGCGCAGGATGTCGCGGTCGGCAAAGCCGACCTGGGCGACCGCCCGCATCGCATCGATGCTTTCGGCAGGCGAGACCCGGACCCCGGCTCCCCGCGCCGCACGAAAGAAGCGATGCAGGTTCTCGCGCATAATGGTTTAGCTGAACACGCCCTGGCGCGACGCTTTGGCGATGAAGGACGAAATCTGCGGCGTCGCGGCCTCGATATCGGCCTCATATTTCAGGAGCACGTTGAGCGTGTCCTTGACGATCTCGGTGTCGAGCTCGCTCGCCTGCAGCAGCACCAGCACGCGCGCCCAGTCGATCGCCTCGCTGACCGAGGGTAGCTTCTTCAGGTCGAGCGAGCGGATCTCGTGGATGAAGCCGACCATCTGCTTGCGCAGCGTCTGCGAGATGCCGGGCACCCGGCTCTCGACGATGCGCTCTTCCAGCTTCTGCTCGGGGAAGCCGATATGCAGATGCAGGCAGCGCCGCTTCAACGCGTCGCCGAGATCGCGCTCGCTGTTCGAGGTCAGGATCACGGTCGGCGGCGCCACTGCGGAGACGGTGCCGAGTTCGGGGATCGTGACCTGGAAGTCCGAGAGGATCTCCAGCAGCAGCGACTCGAATTCGGCGTCCGATTTGTCGATCTCGTCGATCAAGAGCACGCAGCCGGCCTCTTGCTCCAGTGCCTGCAGCAGCGGCCGCGGCTCGACGAATTCCTTGGAGAAGAACACGTCGCCGAAGGTGTGGAGCTGGTCGAGCGCCGCCGCCAGCGACTGCGCGCCGCCGAGCACCTCGCCGAGCTTGTCCTTCAGGATCTGGGTGTAGAGCAGCTGCTTGGCGTATTTCCACTCGTACAGCGCCTTGGCCTCGTCGAGGCCCTCATAGCATTGCAGGCGGATCATCTTCATGCCGCGCCAGGCGGCGATCGCCTTCGCAAGCTCGGTCTTGCCGACACCGGCAGGACCCTCGACCAGGATCGGCTTCTCGATCTGCTGCGACAGATAGACCGCGGTCGCAATCTGCCGGCTCGCAATATAGCCTTGCGCGGCGAGGCCGCTTTCCACGGCCTCGATCGAGGCGGTGGGCCTGCTGTCAGCCACGAGGATCAACTCCGAATTGCCTTAAACCCGGACCTGTTCTGCGCCCGTTGCGGGCAAAGCACAAGGCTCGTTTGGCCCGCAAAGGCATGGAGTTGGCGCATGGTTCTGGGGTATTCCGCCGAGCGCAATACGGGCTACGGTTCTGCACGCGTCGTTCGAACCTCCCCTTGAAAAGGGGAGGTCGCTTTGCTCGCCAGAGCAAAGCGGGTGGGGGTCTGCTCTCTCAATAAACGCCGGCGTCTACGGCTGACCCCCATCCCGACCTTCCCCCTTTCAGGGGGAAGGAGAAGAATCTCGTAGCCCGGCTGCCGTCAGCCCGCGCAGCTCTTCACGAAATCCTTGCGCTGCGGGCCGACGATCTTCTGGTCAATCGCCTGCTTCAGGCAGTCGAGATGCGCCTGCGCCATGCAGAGCTGCATCTGGTCGTGCCGGTCCTGACCCTTCAGCGCCTTCGCCGCGCTCTGGCAGGCCGCGCGCTTGGCACCAGGGACGGGCGCTGCCGCCGACGTGCTCTCTTGCGCGGGAGCTGCTGCCGGCGCGGGGGTTGAGGCTGATTGCGCGAACGCTGCGATCGAGACCAGCAGCGAACCGGCCGAGACCAGGGCGACGAAGAGACGTTTCATGGATATGCCTCCGCGGGGTATGATCCGGAGAGGTGGAACGTCGGCTCTCCGGAACGTCATGCTCAGACAAGGAAAGGGATCACGATGCGATTTCATGGTCGCGCCGTGGCCCAGGGGGGCCGAGAATTAGAGACCGTCGCCTGAATGCGGCGTGAATATGCCGGGAGGCCGCTTCACCTCAGCGTGAGGCCGGATGCCGCCTCGAGCTCGGAGATCGCCTGCGCGGCGCTTGCGACCTTGATCGTGGTCATGCCCATCTCACGCGCCGGCTTCAGGTTGACGCCGAGATCGTCGAGATAGACGCAGTTCTTCGGGTTCACCTGCAGTGTCTCCACCATCATCTGGTAGATGCGCGGATCGGGCTTGCGCAGGCCGATCTTGGCGGACTCGATGACATGGTCGAACAGCGCCATGACTTCCGCGACATAGAGCGTGCGCCCGCTATGGCTGCCGATTGCGTTCGACGGCAGATTGTTGGTGATGCAACCGGTCTTGAACTTCGCCTTGATGCGCTTCAGCGCCTCGACCATTTCGGGCCGCAAGTCGCCGGAGAGCAGCGGCAGCACGTCCTTGCCGCGCACCTCGGCGCCGAGCGCCTTCGATTCCGTTGCGAACTGCGCGTCGAACGCGTCGATCCCGATCTCGGCGCGCTCGAACTTGGCCCAGGCGTTCTCGAGATGGTTGGCTGCGTTGGTGCGGCGGATGATGTCGATGGGCAGGCCGCGCTCGGTCTCGTAGCGTGCGAAGGCCTCGAACGGCGAGGTGGTCAAGACGCCGCCGAAATCCCAGATCACTGCCTCGATCATCAATGTCCTGCCCGTTGCAAAGCGGCGGCTTCGCCCCGGGTCGTCCGGCCGTTTTTGCCGAAGACAGGGCAACGCGCGCTCAGCCTTCTTTATTGGAATTGCCGCCGATCAGGCAAGCCGCCAGTTCGCAGCAAACTCCGCCATACGGAACGGGCTCACCAGATCATCGGAACCAGGCGATAACGCACGCGCCCGAGATACTCGGCATAGCCGTCGAGTTCGGCGGTGAGCATCCGCTCCTCCATCATGGACCGCAGGCCGAGCAGCGCAGCCATGACCGGCACGATGGCAAGGCCATACCACGACCCGAGCAGCAGCGGCGTGCCGACATAGGTCAACAGGCCGCTGGCATAGATCGGGTGGCGCACATAGGCGTATGGCCCCGTAGTCACCGCAGCATGGCCGCGCTCGCGCTGCATCTTGACGACGAGCGCAGCATAGCTGTTCTCCCGATAGGTCCGGTAGGCGACGTAGAACGATGCCACGATCAGCACCGCGCCGGCGCATCGCAGCCAGGAAGGGACGAGCGACGTCTGATAGCGGATAGCGTCGAGCGCCATCAGCGGCAGCCATATCAGCCACAAGAGCGGCATGATCGATGTGATGACGCGATCCCATCCGACCTGGCCGCGCAATGTGCGCCGCTCCGCCAGCAGACCCGGATCGTGCCTCGCGAGCCATGCCTCGGTGATCAGCCCGCCGATCGTGATCTCGAGCAGGAACATCCAGGCGCCGGCCCATCGCATGGTGCCGGCCGCGAGAAACAGCAGTGTCCCGAGGCCCACAAACGTGCCGGCGGCGCGGCGCAGATTGATGCGAGGGGGATTGCCATTCTGGTTCATGTCTCTCTCTCCGGCGGGCGGCAACGGCGGCGCCGCTGGATCAGGCGGCCGTTGCGTGGGGTGCGGATCGAAGCGCGGCTCAGTACGTAGGTCCGGTCACGGTCTGCGGGTCCAGTTTCGCGCCTGCCCGGAATAGACCTTGCTCGGCAGCGCGCGTGCCGTGGGATCGAGCAGGATCTTCATCGCGGTGTTGAGCCGCGCCTCCGAATGCGGCGAGCCGTCATGGCGCATCTGCTGCGGAGCACCGGGGCCCTGCGGCGGCGCCATGTAGGCCGACGTTGTCGGTGGGGCGGGCGTGGTGGCGATCTTCGGACGGGCGACAACAGCTGCCTCCAGCGGGCGCCGCGCGTCGGTGATGCTTGACGCTGCGGATGGTGTTTCCGCCGACGGCGGAGAAGCCGCGCTGTCGGATCCGGATTTGCGGGGCGGTCTTGCCATGGCATCGGCTCCATATGTTCGGTGATGACGACGATCTCAGGATCTCTCTTCGTCGGATGTGGTGCGTTTGGCGATGATCGGGTTGCGATCGCTGATCGCGGCGAGCAGCGAGGCGTGGCTCACGACGGACCCTACGACGATCTTGCCGGAGGGCTCGATCCGGCGATCGTTCTGCTGCTGTGGGCTCCTGGCGGTGGATTTCTGCATCATGTCGGCCTCCTCGAGGGTGGAGTGGGGCCCGACCGCGTCGGGCCCCACGTTTGGCGATCAGATGCCGAGTACGCCGCCGAGGGCGGGCAGAGCCACCTTCGCGATGCCACCGAGGATATCGCCCCAGTCCTGCGGGTTGACCGACCCGTTGGTCGCCACTTCAGCAATCCGCTTCGGACCGCGCTCGATGCCCTCACACTGGATCGGGCTACGCACGCTGCCGAAGGTCTCAAAGTCGTTCCTTGCGTACATGTTCAGCTCCTTCTTTCGGTTTGAATTGACGGCAACCACGGGAGGTGGGCACCGACCGGGGCCGCCGTCGCTGGACGTCGCCCAGGGGATCGCTCATCGCGTCGGTCCCCTGGACCACGTGACGCCAATTCGCGCCACGTTCTGATCTCCTCCGGACGCAGAGGAGCAATCGAGTCAATAGACCTGCCACTGCCGCAATGGTCCGACCGCCACCGGCACCACGTCGCTGACGTCGATCGTGTACTGATAGACTTCGCGCGCCTGGGTCAGGACCTGCGTCGGGTTGAAGAAGCGGTAGGTCACGTCGTGGCAGATCGATTCCGGACGGCAGATCAGACTCTGGTCGACTTCGACGCTGTCGAGCCGCAAGCCCTTCTTGGCGACGTCGGTGAAGATCTTCCGCGTGTTGTAGGCATTCATCGCCGAGTAGTTCAGCGCGCGATCCTGCGGTGAAAGACCGACATTGCGGAATTCGTTGTAGATGCGCTCGAGGAAGCCCTCGGCGCCGTCCGGCCAGGTGTTGGTGTCGGGCCCGAACAGCGTGTAGAGATCCCACTGGTAGAAGCCGCGCCAGTCGGTCACCAGCGTCGGAACGACCGTGCCGTTGAGCAGCCTGGTCGTGTTGGTGCTGTCGACCCAGCCGGCCATCGAGACCCGCGCCACGCCGCCGCGCGGCGGGAATGCCGGGGGTGTGATCGGTCGTGCGTCAGCGTCGGCGGCGGCCGCCGCCGCCTGTGCCACGGTGCGGGTCGTCGCGGGATCGTCATGCGAAACCTCCTGATGCCAGAGCGCCAGGATGAGCGCGGCGAAGAACCCGAGACCGAACACGTCGAGCGGCTTGATCGCGTAGATCGGGATCGAATCGATCGTCATCGTCCAGGTGATGGCGTCGGCGTCGGGGAAGTTGTTGCCGGCGCCGGCCGGCGTCGCGGCCTCACCTTCGGCCTGGTTCAACAAATAGCGCGCCATGATCGCCGGATTGTACGGCGCCGAGGTATCGCCGGAGCGATCGCGCTCCGGTCCGAACGCGGGATCGCCGCGGCCGATCAGGCTGTCGCGCCAGTTGGCGATCGCCTGCACGAAATAATCGAGGCGGGCCTCCTTGCCGAAATCGTAGAACAGCCGGCCGATCGGGAAGGCGAGTTGACCGGTGGACTCGGCCGTAGCGCCCTGCGGACGCATCCCGCCGCCGCAACTGCAGTTCTTCTCGCTGGCTCGAACCGCGGGGGCTTCGTACATCGGCAGCGCCTGGGGCATTGCGACGGGAAGCGCGCTGCTCGGCGTCAGCATGGGAAGTTGCTGCGGCTGCAGCCAGGTTTGCGGCATCATGCCGGCTTGAGGCATCGCCATCTGCGGCATCATCATCGGTGGCATGACCATCTGCGGTGCCGGTGCCGGCATCCAGACCATGTCGCCGCCCGCATGAGGTACGTGATACGGATAAGGCGCGGGCGCTGCGATCGGCGCGGCGGCGACACCGTGATCAACAGGAGCGGCCATGGCCGCAGGTGCTGCCGGTGAGGCGGGCTGCGCCTCGCTTGGCATCATTCCGGCGCTGCTTCGCAGGACCGAGCCGTCCGGCCCGAATATGCGCGGAGCCGATGGTGCAGACATTGCTGATAGATCTCCCATGGAACCCTCTCTGGTTGCAGTTGGCTGAGCGGCGGATGACGGTTGGACGAATGGGCGCGCGGACACTCCCCGGAAGCGGGGAGGCGCGGCCGTGGTACCCGACGGCATAACGGCGTCCGCCTGCTCGCCAAGCAGGGCGGCGACAGCCGCGGGAATATCGAGCCGTCCGGCGAGGCAGCGCGAAGCGCCGCCGTCGTTGCGGCACGGCGCTGCGCTTTCAAGCAGCGCGGTACGGACGGCTTGCGGGTCGGCCTTGCGTCCGTTCTGGCGCAGGCATGAGAGCAGCAGCGCGACGACGCCGGACACGATCGGCGCAGCGTAGCTCGTTCCGGACCGCAGGCTGACGTTGCGGACCGGCGAGGCGCCGGCGATGTTCTCGCCCGGCGCCAGGACGCCGTTCTCCAGATAGGCGTCGCCGAAATTGCTGAACGGCAGCGGATTGCCGGCGAGGTCGCAGGCGCCGACCGCAAGCACGGAGGCGAGGCTGCCCGGCACCTGCACGCAGCGGCAGCCATCATTGCCGGCGGCGGCGACGATCAGCTTGCCGGCGCGTTCGCAGGCGCGCACCGCGTCGACCAGAATGCGATCGGCCTGTCCCGTCGCGGATTGCTGACCGCTGCTGATGTTGATGATGTCGGCGCCCACGGCCAGCGCCTGGTTGATCGCGAGCGCCAATGTGCTTTGCGAGGACGGCTCGATCTGTCCGGCGGCATTCTCGCGATAGATCGAGAACACGGTTGCGCTGCAGTTCGGCGCGATGCCGAGCACCGGGCTGCCAGGTGTGCCCATCAGCACGCTCGTGACATGCGTGCCGTGCTCTGACTGGATCATCGATGAAGACGGCGCGACGAACTCGCCGCCCCTGGCGACGCGGGCCTGGCTGAGCGAGGGATGATTGAGATCGACCGGGCCGTCGATGATTGCGATCTTCACCGCGGGGTCGCCACCCGACGTGCTCTGCCACAAGGCATTCAGACCAGCGATGTCGGCAACTGGATTCATGAAATCGATCCTGGCCGGTCTGCTGCGAGTTCGCGCAGCCGATCCGCCTTCCACGGCAATCTGCAACCCGCGCAGCGAACGAAAAGAGCGGCATGTCGCTGCGTTGGTGCCGTTGTGGCAGGTGCGCCGGGAAAGGCCTATTCACCGCGGTGGATCAGAAAGGATCGAGGCGATGATGCGGATCGACCGATCCATGAGATCGATGTTGCGGCTCGAAAGATCGATCAAGGGGTTTAGTCGGGATCGTCTACGGCGTGATGCGTCCCCTGCGTGCAAGGCCGCGCCGCATCTCTGCAGCGATGCGTACACGCGCTGCGGTCAGCCGAATACGGAATTCAGGTTGCTGGTGTCAGTCGAGCTCGCGGCGGCGATCGAGAACCGGCGCAGATGATGCGATCCACGGCGCTTCGCGCACCCGCCGCATCGCCTGCGCCCGGCGCGGCAGGCCGAGTTTCTGCAGCACGTGATGGACGTGATGCTTGACGGTGGCAAGACTGAGATTGAGATCGCGCGCGATCTCCTTGTTCGACATGCCTTGCCCGATGAGCTTGAGAACCTCGCCTTCGCGGCGCGTCAAGCCCTGGTCCGTGTCGATAGCATCCGTCTGACGTTCCATGCAAAATAGCGCGCGCAGCAGTCCGCCGGAGATCTCGGCGCTGCAGGCGAGCCGCCCGGATGCCACGTCCGACAGCGCGCGGCACAGCTCGTCGAAACTGGCATTCCGGGAAATGTAGCCGCTGAACCCGGCCCGGCCGCAGCGGACCACGTCGCGCCGGTCCTCGTTGAGGCCGAGCGCCACCAGCGCGATCTCCGCATGCTCACTCGCAATCACGCGCACTTCGTCGAGATCGATGCCCTGCGTGACGTCGATCAGAATGACGCTCACACTGCCCGTCTGGAGGGTCGCGCGCAGGCCGGAGAGATCGGAAACCGCCGCCTCGACGGCAAACTCGGCGTGGTTCTGGAAACTCGAGGTGAGCCCCTCGCTGAACAGCCTGATCGGCGTGACGACCGCGATCCTCATATTATCCTCGAACTCAACAAAATGGCGGATGGAAAGCCGTCTGGTGGTCGACGGTACCGGCATCCAGAAAGTCATGAAGGTAAGTATGCGGTATGCTGCCAGAGGTTGTATCGATATCGGGTCGAAATTACGGCGTTGATGCGCGCCGGATCAAGAGATGCAGTTCACATTGCCGCGTCGTCGGGAATTGCGCAGCCCGATCTGATGTGTTGCATATCGCGACAAGACGAAGACGCGGGGAGCGGGCGTGCGATGGCGATGCAGGAAATCTGAAGGCGACTTCAACGCCGTAGTCATCGACCGCTAGATATTTAGACAATTGACGCGTGCGGGCCCGGATGCTCTGTACAACATTGTGTGTTCTCCAAGATGCGGCGTGAGCGAGGCAATGCGCGCCTCGCACGTGCTTAGATTCAGGCAGATCGGCAAGGTTCCATGACGAGATTTATTCGAGCGGCAGCCCTTCTGACCCTGGTGATGGCAACGCCGGCGGTAGCGATCGTCGGTGGTGGCGCACCATCGACGGATGGCGTCGCGCGCGCCGTCGTCACCATCGTCGGCTCGCGTGGCAATTTCTGCACCGGCGCGCTGATCGCGCCGAAGGTGGTGCTGACTGCGGCACATTGCGTGCAGCCCGGTGCCGACTACAAGATCGTCGAGTATGGGCCGGACCGGCAGCCGAAGCTGCAGGACGTCAAGACGGTTGCGATCCATCCCGGGTTTCGGATGCAGGCGATGACCAATCATGTGGCGACCGCCGATGTCGCGCTGCTGCAGCTTGCGGCGCCAGTCGCTGGCAAGGCGCCGGCCGTGCTGGGCATGCCCAACATTCCGATCCAGACCGGCGGCCGCTTTACCGTCGCGGGTGTCGGTGTCACCGTCAGCGGCGACGGCAAGAGCGGCGGCAGCATTCGTGTCGCGGGCCTGATCGCGAGCGGTAAGCCCGGCACGCTGCAGATCCGTCTCGTCGATCCGGTCGGGCAGGGTGTGCGCGACGGACTTGGCGCCTGCACCGGCGATTCCGGAGCGCCCGTGTTCGAGGACAAGCAAGGCGGACCCGTCATCGTCGGCGTGGTGAGCTGGTCCACCGGCCCGAACGGCACCGCCGGCTGCGGCGGCATCACCGGCGTGACGCCGCTTACGCTCTATCGCGACTGGGTGATGCAGACCGCGCTGCAGTGGGGCGCGAGCTTTTAGCCCAAAATTGTATGCTTCGGACGGCTCGCACTCGCAGTTCCGTCATCCTGAGGCTCGCTCCGCTCGCACCTCAGGATAACGGAACGTAGAGCGCGCGCGTCTGAAACCTAATGCCCCGCCGCCTTGTTGGCGGCGGCGTTGTTCAGCACGATCAGGCCGTCGACGGCGACGCCGAGCTTGCTGTTGATCAGGAACGGATTGACGTCGATCGAGGCGATGCGGCCATTGGCGTCGGCCATCAGGTTGGAGAGCCCGACCAGCGCCTTCACCGCCGACGCCTCGTGCAGCGCAGGCTTGCCGCGATAGCCCTTCAACTTGACTCCGGCCTTGGTCTTGGCGATCAGCTCTTTCGCCTCGGCGGCATCGAGCGGCGCGCCGGCAAGGGCGACGTCCTTCATCAGCTCGATGTCGACGCCGCCGGTGCCGAACAGCACCACGGGGCCCATCTCGGCATCGAGCGAGGCGCCGACCACGAGCTCGAGGTCGGCCTTGACCTGCTGCGCGATCAGGATGCCCTCGAGCTTCGGCTTGCCCTTCAGCTTCTTCACCCGCGCGGTGATGTCGTTGAACGCCTTCTTCACCTCTGCGGCGTTGGCAAGGTTCAGGACCACACCGCCGATATCCGACTTGTGCAGGATATCGGGGCTGACAACCTTCGCGACCACCGGGAAGCCGATCGTCTTGGCGATCTTCACGGCCTCGGCCGCGGTCTGCGCGACGTCTTCCTTCGAGATCGGGATGCCGTAGGCCTTGAGCAGTTGCTTCGAGGCGACCTCGTCGAGCGCGGCGGCGCCGTTGGCGGCCTTCAGCGTCTTCTCCAGCACCGCGCGCGCGGAGGCCTTCGAGCTCGACACGATGTCGGGCACTTCCTTGCGCAGACCGGAATATTCGATCAACGACTTGATCGCGCCGACCGCGCGGTCGAGGCCCTGCAAGACCGCGATATTGGGCAGCGACTTGCGTAGTCCCTTGGTAAAGTCAGTGAAGCCGATCGACATCGCGCTGATATAGATCACCGGCTTGTTGGCCTGGCCCGCCATGTCGTTGACGATCCGCAGATTGCGCTCGCGCAGCTCGTGCGGCGCCTTCGGCAGCTCGGCGTCGATGATGACGATGTCGGTGTCGGGATCGTCGATCATGATCTTGATCGACTTCATGTAGACGGAAGGATCGACCACCGCGGCGAAGCCGGCGTCGAGCGGGTTGCCGACGATGCTGCCGGGCCCAAGCATCTTCGCCAATTGCTCCGATGCATTGGGGCTCAGCGGCGCGAAATTCAGGCCGGCGGAATAGAACGCGTCGATCAAGAGGCCGCGCTTGCCGCCCGACAGCGACACCGCCGCGAGGCGGTTGCCCTTCGGCGGGTCGGCATGGACGAAACATTCGGTGGTTTCGATCAATTCATCCAGCCCGCGCACGCGGATCACGCCTTCGCGGGTCGAGATCGCATCGAATGTCTCGATCGAGCCGGCGAGCGCGCCGGTATGTGCCATCGCGGCGGCCCGGCCACCCTCGGAGGCGCCGAGCTTGAGCGCGATCACCGGCTTGCCCGCGGCGCGCGCCGCCTTGCAGGCATCGCGGAATACTTTGGTGTTCCTGACGCCTTCGAGATAGACCACGATGACCCGGATGCTCGGATCGGCGGCGAAATAGCTCATCAGGTCCGGGGTCTCGAGCCCGGATTCATTGCCTGTGGTGACCATGTAGCCGACGCCGACGCCGCGATCCTCCAGAGCCTGGCGGATCGCCATCACGATCGCGCCGGACTGGCCGGCGATCGCAACCTCGCCCGGCTCCATCGTGACGATGCGATCGTCGATATTGGTGAACAGGTTCTCGCCGGCGCTGAGATTGCCGAGGCAATTTGGGCCGGTGACCGCGAGCCCGGTCTCCTTGATCGCCTGCTTCAGCTCGACTGCGAGCCGCTGGCTTTCTTCGTCCTGCAGCTCGCTGAAGCCCGATGTGACGATGGTCGCCGAGCGGGCGCCGGCAGCGGCCGCGTCGCGGATCACCTGCACGGCAAAGCGGGCCGGCACCAGCACCAGCACGTGGTCGGGCTTTTCGGGAAGGCTGGCGAAATCCTTGTAGCAGGTGACGCCCCAGATCGTTTCGCGCTTGGCGTTGATCGGAAACAGGCCGCCGGCATATTGGTATTTGATGAGATTGTTCCAGATCCGTTCGGCGTAGTTGCCGGGCTTGTCGGTGGCGCCGACCAGCACAATGTTGCGCGGGTGCAGCATCGCATGGACGCTTTTGACAATGTCGCTGGCGTCAGCGGGCGGTGCCCATTTGCGGGACGAGTGTGACGTGCTGCCTGCGAAAGCTTCCATGGAGCCTGCCCTTATCCTTGTTCTGTTCGTTTCCTCTGGCCCACGGCGGGTCACCGCAGAACGTGATTTTCATTGTTTTTATGGCCGATGGAAGGGGGTAGCAACTCACGCTGCTGCAAGTCAGGGCAACGCTTGCAATATCCCGGCAGGCGCAAAATCGGTGCGCGTCAGGAACCGGATTCGATCATGGTCGCGTGCAGCAGATAGCGTTCGGGGCCCGAGGTCAGCGCGTCGAATGGCCAGCAGGTCGAGAGCACCAGCTCATACCGGTCGGTGAGCGGATCGATGCCGGACTGGTCGAAGCGGACGACCGCGCTGCGATCGGCGCGGTAGCGAAACATCCTGCCGTCGCTTCGCGTGACGTCGATCTCGTCGCCGATTGTGACATCTTTCAGAAACCGGAAATGGGTGTCGCGATGCGCGGAATAGACCGCGACGCCCGGCTGGCCGGCATCGACGCTCTGCTCGACATGGCCGGGACCGAACGCCAGCGCCTGGCCGCTGCTCCCGGCCAGCACGATCGCGGAAGCATGCAGGCGCTTCACCTCGATCCTGGCCACCGGCCAGGTGTCGGCCCAGCGCCACGGTTTTACCGGATGGCCGGTTGCGATGCTCTGTGTAAAGGCGCGCTCCAGCAGCACCTGCGCAAGCAGCGCCTTGGCATGGATGTAGGCGCCCTGGCCGAACAGGATCAGGCCGATGAGGGCGAAGGCGAGGGGCGGGATGAAGCGGGGCATGCTCTTACTCCCGTCATTGCGAGCGTAAAGCGAAGCAATCCATCGAGCGGCATGTGCGGACCCATGGATAGCTTCGTCGCTTCGCTCCTCGCAATGACGCTTGGTGAGAAAAGTGGCGCGCGCGGCCCCCGGGGGGACGGGTGAGAAGGCCGCGCGCGCTCTGAAAGAGAAGGTCGGGGGCACCTCCTCCTTTCATCCGACGTCAGTGGGACGACGTCTGACGCCGGTTGAACACCAGAAGCAGAAGGCTGACCGTGAGCAGGATCACGCCTGCGATCATCTTCAGCTCGGCATCGGTCGCGGTCTTCGGCAGCTGGATGATGCCGGGATCTGGAGCTGCGACCGGTGATCGCTTCAGCGCGGCGAGCTGCAGCTTGCCGTCGCCGGCGTCGGCGCGACGCTCGCCCAGGGCGGCCGGCAGGCGCGGACGCTCACCGAACACCTTTGCGAAATCCCAGCCAGCAGGCAGGTTGAGCGGCAGTTCGGAGAGCTTCAGTGGCTCGCCTTCGGGACGGCTCGGCGTCTTGTCGACTGCAACGAGGCTGGTCAGCCGCGTCACAAGCTGATGCTCCAGCGCCAGCGCAAGGATGGTCTTGTCGGCGTCCTCCGGGCTCGCCTGCCGCGTGGTGCGCGCAACCTCGGCGTCCGCGATCTTGCGGCGTGCCCACAGCTTGGAGAGACCCTTGCCTTCGGCGGCATTCGCGAGCGGCAGCGTCACGCTCCACGGACGATCGCCGATGCGGCCCTTGATCTCGACCGAGCCGGTGAGCTTGTCGAGCTTCGCAGCCAGCACCAGCGGCTCGTCGCGATAGATGTCGGGGAGCGCCGACGGCGTCAGGTCGGCCGTCGCCTCGGAAAATTTTGCGGCGAGGTTGGTCACCGCGGGATTCTCCAGCTTGGCGAACAGGTCACGCATCCGCTCGTCGACCTGCTCGACGGAGCCGATATGGGTGAAGGTGCCGCGGCCGAGCTCGGCGGCGCGCGTCATCAGATAGGTGTTCGGCGCCGAGCCGATCCCGACCATGAAGATGCGCGAGCGGCCGCGTAGCGCGCTGATGGTCTCGAACAATTGCTGCTCGTTGCCGATCGCGCCGTCGGTCAGGAACACCACCTGGCGGACATGGTCGGCGTCGTCATGGCTTGTGTCGGAGAGAGCCGCGCGCATCGCCGGCACCATCTCGGTGCCGCCGCGGGCCTGTATCGCACTGACGAACGACGTCGCGTTCCGGAGATTGTCGCTGGTCGCCGCGACCGGCGTTGGAAACAGCGTGTCCATGGTGTCGTCGAAGCGGATCACGTTGAAGCGGTCGGTCGGCTGCAGGCGGCCGAGCGCGTAAATGAGGCTCGCCTTGGCCTGGATGATCGAGGTGCCGCCCATCGAGCCGGAATTGTCGATCACGAAGATCACCTCGCGGGGGGGCTGCTTCTGTTGCGCCTGTTCGACCGACGGTGGCGTGACGAAGGCCAGCAGATAGTTGGAATTGCCGACATGCTCGCGGAACAGCCCGACCGACGGCGCCTTCTCGGCGGCCGGCTTCCAGGTCAGCTCGAAATCGCGATCGGCCGGTATCGGGCCTTCGGCGAGCTTGACGATGCGCGTCGTGCTGTCGGGGCTCTCGATCCTGACCTGGTGGAAATGGCTCTTCACCTCGCCGAGCGCGAAGCCGGCGTTGAGGTGCACCGTGATGTTGGTCGGATTGACCGGGCCATTCGTCGCGGGATCAAGCACCTCGGAGGCGATGCGATCGCGGTCCGGCACCGGATCGGTCGTGGTGGCGCCCCAGCCGCTGCCGTCTGCACGGAGGTCGACGCTCTGCACGACAGGACGCGGATTGTAGCGGGGGCCGACCACCATCGGCACCCGCAGCGAGAATTCGTTGCCGTTCTGCTGCACCGGCTCCTGATACTCGATCTGCACCAGGACGGTTTCGCCGGGGCCGATATTAGCCACGGAGTTGGTGAAGATGTTCGGCCGCTCCTGCTCGGTGAGCGCGGCCTTCTGGCCGTTCTGCTTGGCCTGCTCGTAGATCGCGCGGGCCTGCTGCCGCTCCTTGATGTCGCCGACCACGATGCGATCGCCGACCACCATCCTCAGCGTGTCGACCGCGCCGCCGGCCGGCAGCGGATAGACATAGGTCGCTTCCACCCAGTCCTTGGTCGGGTTGCGGAAGATCTGGGTGACGCGGGCGCGGACGGTCGGCCCCGACACCGCGAGGTCGACATCGACGCCGAGCCTCAGTGCATCCCTGTAGCCGTCGTCGGTCTTGAACAGCAGCGAGCCGGAGCGCGCATCGCTTGGCCGCAGCACCGCCTGTTGCGGCACCTCGGCCGACCACACCGGATCAAAGCTCACGAACAGCGCCGCAAAGCCGATCGCCAGCGCGGCCACACCCTCCACCAGGAAGAACAGCGCAATGCGCATCCGGCGCGACATCCGGATCTGCGGGCTGCTCTCACATGCATCGTAAATCGTCATCTTCGTCACTCCCGAGCGAGGCTTTCGCTGCTTCGCAATCATGGAGAGCGGCGGTTTCGGCGCGAGCAGAATGATCGGCAATGATTGGCCGCCGTCCGGCGCGGCCCGCCGCCGGCCGAGGCGGGTTTGTGCGGTTTTGTGATGGATTGTCCGGTCTGCTAGACTGCCTGAATCGAGGGGAACCGGGCAGGAATCTGGATGCCGACGCCTGACAAGCAGCTATCCGCGGAGCAGAGCCGGCAGGTCGCGGAGACCATCCGGGAGGAAATCGCGCGCCGCCGCATCTCGCGGCAGACGCTGGCCGAGCAGGCCAAGCTCAGCCTGTCGACGTTGGAGAAGGTGCTTGGTGGCCGCCGCCCGTTCACGCTGGCGACCACCGTGCGGCTCGAGCAGGCGCTCGGCGTGTCCTTGCGCAAGCTGCCGGAGACGATCACGGTAACCGCGCCCGTCAATGGCGGCATCGCGCCCGACAGTCTCGGATCCTATTCGCGCCGTGCGGTGGCACGGATCGAAGGGACTTACATCACGGTGCGTCCGTCGTTCGGCGAGCCGGACGCGTTGTATGCCTATCGCACCGAGATCGCCTGGGACGATGCGGCGTCATCGCTCGGCTTCCGCGAGGGCGAGCGGCAGGATGCCGATTACACCCAATATGGCGAGGTGGCGGTGCCCAATGAATCCGGCTTCGTCTATCTCGTCACCAACCGGCATGGCCAGCATCGCGTGATCACGGTCTCGCGGCCGCGCAATTCCGGCGAGATGTACGGCATCATCACCACGCTGCTCGCCGGCCGCGGCTCGCTGCTGACGCCGGTCGCTGCGCCGATCGCGTTCCTGCCGGTGAAGAACGTGCCGAAGCCGAGTCTCGGCCGGGTATCGGCCGATGACGCGAACTTCGCGCTCTATCGCGAGCACCTGCGGCGCACGATCGACGAGCCGTTCGCGATTTTCTTGCCGGGATAATGAGGCAAGGTTACGCCGCTCTCGGACGCGCAGGCGCGACCATGCCGGCGATCAGCACGGCGAGAATGCCGGTCAGGAAAATGCCGTCAAACGTGCCGGCGCCGCCGATCGATGCGATCGGCGCACCGAGGCTGCCGATCTTGTCGAGGTTCAACAGGTCCGCGCCGAGCAGCGTTCCCATCGAGCCGCCGATATAGGCCAGCGGCGCTGCATATTCGCGCGACAGCAGCAGGGCGAGGATCGCCGTGGCCGCCACCGGAACGAATACCGGGACAGCGATGCCCATGCCTGGCACCGGCGTCGCGCTTGCATGGACGATGGCCGCGATCACGGCGGTCGCGATAGCGGCCCTGAGCCAGAGCTGATAACGCAGCATCAGATAGGCGGACATCGCGGCCGGAATCACCGCGCCGCCAACGTTCACGGCAAGGATCGTGCTCGGCGATGCAAGGTAGGGCACCACATAGCGCATGCCGAAGAAATCGACGATCTGCCCCGCTCGCACCGGCGGGCCGGACAGCACCGTGATCGGAATATTGAAGTAGCTGCCGATCAGCGACCCGAACAGCAGCAGCAATGCGACGCCGGGACCGACGCCGAGCCGCATATAGGCGTAGCGCAGGATGCGAAGCTGGATCAGGACCACCAGCGCGATGGCCGCGAACACCAGGATCGAGAAGAATCCCGGCGTCAGCGGCAGATAATGAACTTGGGAATGCATCGGCTAGACGATCCGGCTTCGGATTGGCTCCTATGTTACGTAGGGTTCTCTTGGTGGGATCACAAGGAAGGTGCCGATTCCGTCATCCTTGTAAGTCTCGAATCGCTGAGGTACGAGCTCTTGCGAGCCTCGAAGGATGCACGGCCACGGCCGGGGCCGTCGACCCTTCGAGACGCGCGCAAGGGCGCGCTCCTCAGGGTGACGGTGTAAGAGTGGTCGACGGCGGAATTAACTCGGCAGGCGCCAATCTGCGAAGGGCCGTAAAAACGAAGCCGCCCGGATGGGCGGCTCCGCGACGCTGACGTTCCGTAACGCGATCAGTCCTAGCCGCCGGTCTCGGCGCTGATGATGTCGCCGAACAGCTCCCATTGCCCGTTCTTGAACTGCATCATCTTGAGCTGCTCGACCGGCGCGAAGTCGGTCGCGCTGGTGTTGATCCGGATGCCGGGGATCAGCGTGTCGGGCGTGAAATCCTTCAGGCTGGCGGCCTGCTTCATCACGTTCTCACGGGTCAGATTGTCGCCGCACTGCTTCAGCACCTGCACCATGGTCTGCGCCGCGGCGTAGCCATAGACCAGATTGGCGTCGGACAGATTGGCGCCGGGCATGTACTTCTCGGCGAAGGCCATGAACTTCTTCATGCCCTCGTCGTTCTTCCACTGCGGATCGGAGGCGTCCTTGAGGTAGCCGGCTGACAGCACGCCTTCGGAGGCTTCGAGACCGGCGGGTTTCATGACCGCGCCGATCGAGATCGAGACGTCGGTCATCACGTGCATCGGCTTCCAGCCGAGCTCGGCGATCTTCTTGATCGCCTGCGCCGCGAATTTCGGCGTCGAGATGTTGACGAACACGTCGGCGCCGGTGTCCTTCAGCTTGACGATGTGGGAATCGATCGACGGCTCTGTCGTCTCGTAGCTTTCCTCGGCGACGATCTTGACGCTCGACTTGTCGAGCACCTCCTTCAGGCCGACCAGGTAGTCCTTGCCGAAATCGTCATTGGCATAGAAGATCGCAACCTTCGCGTCTGGCTTGGCCTTGAGGATGTATTTGCCGAAGATCCGCGCCTCGACGCGATAGCTCGGTTGGAAGCCCATCGTCCACGGGAAATCCTTCGGATCGTTCCACTTGCTGGCGCCGGTGGCGAGGAAGAGCTGCGGCACCTTCTTGGCGTTGTGATACTTCTGCACCGCAGTCTGGGTCGGCGTGCCCAGCGCGTTGAACACCAGGAACACCTCGTCGCTCTCAATCAGCTTGCGGATCTGCTCCACGGTCTTCGGCGGCGAATAGCCGTCGTCATAGGAGATCCAGTTGATCTTGCGGCCGTTGATGCCGCCCTGTTCGTTGATCATCTTGAAATAGGCTTCTTCGGTCTTGCCGATGATGCCGTAGGCGGAGGCAGGACCGCTATAGGCCTCGACATTGCCGATCTTGATCTCGGTGTCGGAGGCGCCGGTGTCATATTTCTTCTGTGCAAAGGCGGCCTGGCTGGAAAGCAGGCAGAGCGCCGCGGCGGCGGCCAGCAGCGACAGTTTTGTGATTTTCATAAAGGCAATTTCCTCGATTGATTCTGGTTGGGGACTGACGCAACGAACCCGCAGCCGGTCCCGGCAGACGGTTGCGGGGCAATTCCTGTCACAGCGGAGTCCGGGCCGCGCGAGGCGCGTCTCGGATCACGCCGCGGTATCGGTCGGCTTTCGGCTGGCTGAATTGCAGCCGGAGCGTCGGCTTATGAATTTTGCCTGTCGCATTCCGCGGCAGGGCATCGATGAATTCGATCAGGCGCGGACATTTGAACCGCGCCAGATTGGCCTGGCAATGCGCGTGGATCTCGGCCGGGGTCAGCGTATGGCCCGGCTTCACGGCGATCACGGCCATCCCGACCTCGCCCCATTGCTCGTTCGGGATGCCAATCACGGCGGCTTCGGCCACGGTTGCCAATTGATGCAGCACGCTCTCGACTTCGGCCGGATAGACGTTCTCGCCACCAGAGATGTACATGTCCTTCCAGCGGTCGACGATGTAGTAGAAGCCGTCCTCGTCGATCCGCGTGGCATCGCCGGTGTGCAGCCAGCCGTCAGTGAAGGAAGAGGCGTTGGCGTCCGGCCGGTTCCAATAGCCCGGCGTAATGTTCGGGCCCCTGACCCAGAGTTCGCCGAGCTCGCCCACTGCGGCATCGCTGCCGTCGGGTCGCACGATCCTCACTTCAGTATGCAGCACAGGCTTGCCGGATGAGCCGGCCTTGCGCGCGGCATCCTCGCGGTCGAGCACCATCACCGCCGGCGAGGTCTCGGTCATGCCGTAGCCCTGCTGCAGTGCGACGCCGCGCGCCTCCCAGGTCTTGAGCAGCGGCACCGGCATCGGCGCACCACCGACCCCGCCGATCAGCAGGCGGCTGAAATCGGCGGTCGCGAACGCCGGATGCTGCGCCATGAACTGGTAGATCGCGGGCACGCCGAAGAACACGTTGATGCCGTGCGCGGGATCGCCGATCAGCTTCAAGGCCTCGCCGGGGTCGAAATTGCGCATGATCAGCACGGTGCCGCCGGCATGCAGCACCGGGTTGGTGTAGCAATTCAGCCCGCCGGTGTGGAATAGCGGCAGCACCGTGAGCAGCACGGAGGCCGGCGAGATGTAAGCGGGGCCGCCGAGATTGACGCAATTCCAGAACGTCATCCCGTGCGTGATGATCGCGCCCTTGGGCTGGCCCGTGGTGCCCGAGGTGTACATGATGGTCGAGATGTCATCGAGCGTGACCTCTTCGAACCGTTCGAGCGGTTTGGCCGCGGCGATGCCGGCCTCATAGGCGCCGCCGGGGCCGAGCCGCACGGTCGAAGCGACGCCGCAGAGCTTGGCGACCGCAAGCGCGGTCTCGGCGAGCTCGTCGTCGTGGATCATCACTTTGGGCGATGCGTCGCCGGTGATGTAGCGCAGCTCGGGAACGGTGAGGCGGGTGTTGAGCGGCAGGAAGACCGCGCCGATCCGGAAGCAGGCGAACTGCACTTCCAGCGTATCCGTGGTGTTCAGCGCCAGCACCGCGACCCGGTCGCCGCTCGCGACCCTCAAGGCGTCGCGCAGATGGTCCGCGAGCCGCGACACGCGGGCGTCGAGCTCCGCATAGGTGAAGCGGCGACGGCTTGCGAGATCGACAAGCGCCGTCTTGTCCGGCGTACGCCGGCGATGATGCGCGATCCAGTCGTAATAACGAACCGGCAATTTTCCCTCCTCCGGAACGGCAGTCTTGCGCCGCCTGTCCCTGGCTCGATTGATGCCATGAATTGGCAGTGGAGGGGGCGTATCGGGATACTGTCTTGCGTTTAGTGGCTGGCGGGAAACCCGGTCCGGCCGGCAGCCACTCGACGCAAGTGAACCGGGAAAAATCCGGACATCGTCAGCCGCAAGAATCAACGGAGCACGCGGATGGCAAACCCGTTCTACACCGGCGAGCATGAAGCCTTTCGCGAGGTGATGCGGCGCTTTGTGGCGAAGGAAATCGAGCCTTATTCCCATCAATGGGACGAGGAGGGCGAGTTTCCGCGCGAGCTCTATGCCAAGGCGTCCGAGATCGGGCTGCTCGGCCTCGGTTTCCCGGAGGAATATGGCGGGGTCGCCGCCGACCAGTTCATGAAGATCGTGGCCTCGCAGGAGCTGGCACGCGCCGGCGCCGGCGGCGTCTCCGCGAGCCTGATGAGCCACACCATCGGCTCGCCGCCGATCGCTCGTGCCGCCCGCCCCGAGGTCAAGGCGCGGGTGTTGCCGGAGGTGCTTGCGGGCAAGAAGATCTCCGCGCTCGCGATCACCGAGCCGAGCGGCGGCTCCGATGTCGCCAATTTGCGGACCAAGGCGCGGCGCGACGGCGATCATTATATCGTCAGCGGCGAGAAGACCTTCATCACCTCGGGCATGCGCGCCGACTATCTGACGGTCGCGGTGCGCACCGGCGGCGAGGGCCCCGGCGGCGTCAGCCTGCTGCTGATCGAAGGCAATACGCCGGGCCTGACGCGCACCAAATTGAAGAAGATGGGCTGGTGGGCGTCGGATACCGCGACGCTTCATTTCGACGAATGCCGCGTGCCGGTCGAGAATTTGATCGGCGAGGAAGGCCAGGGCTTCAAGCAGATCATGTACAACTTCAACAGCGAGCGCATGGGCATGGCGGCAAGCTGCACCGCCTATGCGCGGGTCTGCCTCGACGAGGCGGTTGCCTATGCCAAGGAACGCAAGACCTTCGGCAAGCCGATCGCCCAGCACCAGGTGATCAGGCACAAGATCGTCGACATGGCGCAGAAGGTCGCGGCCTCGCAGGCGATGCTGGAAATGCTGGCGTGGCGGCTCGGCCAGGGCGAAAGCCCGGTCGCCGAAATCTGCATGATGAAGAACCAGGCGACGCAAACCATGGCGCACTGCGCCTCCGAGGCGGTGCAGATCTTCGGCGGCGCCGGCTTCATGCGCGGCATCAAGGTCGAGCGCATCTATCGCGAGGTCAAGGTCAACGCGATCGGCGGCGGTACCGAGGAGATCATGAAGGATCTCGCGTCAAGGCAGATGGGACTTTAAATGCGCTCAGCACAATCGTCGTCATTCCGGGGCGCGCGGAGCGCGAGCCCGGAATCCATCAGGCCGCAGATTGGATATGAAATGGATTCCGGGCTCGCCGCTTCGCGTCGCCCCGGAATGACGAGGTAAGAACCATGCTCTTCACGGCCGACCACGACGAGCCCCGCCGGCTCTTGCAAAAGTTCATCGCGGCCGAGATCAATCCCCATGTCGACGAATGGGAGCAGGCCGGCATCTTCCCGGCGCATGAGCTGTTCAAGAAGCTCGGCGATCTCGGCTTCCTCGGCCTCAACAAGCCGGTCGAATTCGGCGGCCAGGGACTGGATTATTCCTACGCGCTGATGATGGCCGAGGAGTTCGGGGCGATCACCTGCGGCGGCGTGCCGATGGCGATCGGGGTGCAGACCGACATGGCGACGCCGGCGCTGGCGCGGTTCGGCTCAGACGAGGTGCGGCGCGAATTCCTGGCCCCCGCGATCGCGGGCGATCAGGTCGCCTGCATCGGTGTCTCCGAGCCCGGCGCCGGCTCCGACGTCGCCTCGATCAAGACCCATGCGCGCTCCGACGGCGATGACTACGTCATCAATGGCGGCAAGATGTGGATCACCAACGGCACCCAGGCTGATTGGATTTGCCTGCTTGCCAACACCAGCGACGGCCCGGTCCATCGCAACAAGTCGCTGATCTGCGTGCCGATGAAAACCAGGGGCGTCCAGGTCGCGCGAAAACTCGACAAGCTCGGCATGCGTTCCTCCGACACCGCGCAGATCTTCTTCGACAATGTCCGGGTGCCGAAACGCAACCGGATCGGCGAGGAAGGGCAAGGCTTCACCTACCAGATGATCCAGTTCCAGGAGGAGCGGCTGTGGGGCGCGGCCGCCTGCCTGAAGGCGCATGAATTCATCATCAACGCCACCATCGACTACACCCGGAGCCGCAAGGCGTTCGGCGGCTCGATCCTCGATAACCAGGTGGTGCATTTCAAGCTCGCGGAGATGCAGACCGAGGTCGAGCTGCTGCGCTCGCTGGTTTATCGCGCCGGCGAGGCGCTGGTGGCTGGCGAGGATGTCACCCGGCTTGCGACCATGGCGAAACTGAAGGCCGGCCGGCTCGGCCGCGAGCTCACCGACGCCTGCCTGCAATATTGGGGCGGCATGGGCTTCACCAATGAGACGCCGGTCAGCCGGGCCTATCGCGACAGCCGCCTGACCTCGATCGGTGGCGGCGCCGATGAGGTGATGCTGATGGTATTGTGCAAGATGATGGGCACGCTGCCCGGCATGAAGCAAAAGGGAAATGCCTGATGATCACGCTCTATCACTGCGATGCCGCGCGCTCGTTCCGTCCGCTGTGGATGCTGGAGGAGCTCGGGCTGTCCTATGAGCTGAAGATGCTCCCGTTCCCGCCGCGCGTATTCGCCAAGGAATATCTCGGCATCAATCCGCTCGGCACGATTCCGTTCATGGTCGATGGCGAGACCAGGATGACGGAGTCCTCCGGCATCTGCCATTACCTCGGCACCAAATATGGACCGACGCCGCTGATCGTAGGTCCCGACGAGCCGGCCTATGGCGCGTTCCTGAACTGGATGTATTTCTCCGATGCGACGCTGACCTTTCCGCAGACGCTGGTGCTGCGCTACAGCCAGCTGGAGCCGGAGGAGCGGCGCAGTCCGCAGGTCTCGGGCGACTATGCAAAATGGTTCCTGGGCCGCTTGCGTGCGGTGGAGGCCGCCGCCGCGAAATCGGAATTCCTCTGCGCGGAACGCTTCACGGCCGCCGACATCACCAACGGCTATGCGCTTCGGCTTGCCAGCAATATCGGCCTCGCCAAGGATTTTGGGCCGAATGTCGCGGCCTATTGGGCGCGGCTGCAGCAGCGCGAAGGTTACCAGCGCGCGGTGGCGTCGGAGCAAAAAGCCGGGCTGGAACAGAACGTTGCGCCGCGGGCGCGGCCTTGATTAGTCCGTCGTTCCGGAGCAATGCGCAGCATTGAACCCGGAACCTCGTCATTTCCGGGTTCGATGCGTCGCATCGCCCGGAATGACGACAATTCGCGTCGATGACAGCTTACGAATTTGCGCTATGGTAGCTCCGCCGCAGCGGCCCAAAGAGCCGCGCGAGGAGGAACCGCCATGGACGCGATCGTGGACGCGAAGTGCCAGAACTCCGGTCAGCCATCCGGCCACCGGATGCTGATCACGCCGGAACGGGTGTTCTATGCCGGGCTGCTCGGCCGCCCGCGCGAGCGCTGTCCCGGCGCATTCCACGTCTATGTCGCGATCCGCGACGGCCTGCATCTGTCGACCAGCGAAGGCCGCGAGTCGCATGGCGAGCTAGCCGTGACGATGCCGAACCTGCGCCACACCATCACCAGCGAATATCGATCCGCGATCTGCGTTGCGATCGAGCCGGAAAGCGTGCCCGACGGCACGCTCGAAGCCGTCGCCCGCCGCCTGCAAGGGCCCGATTCTCATCTGTTCGCGAGCCGGATTCGCAACGCCTATGGGACGCTTGCCGAGATGCAGCATCGCGACGCGATCGCCAATGCCGAGTTCGACACCATGTGCTTCGGCGACGCGCTGCCCCAGCGCGTGCTCGATCCGCGCGTCGTTCGCGCGATCGGCCGCATCGGGGAATTCTCCGGCGAACCGGTGACCGCGGCAGGCTGCGCCGCCGAGGCCGGGCTGTCGCCCTCGCGCTTCCTGCATCTGTTCAAGGAGGAGACCGGAATCTCGTTCCGCTCCTTCCGCGCCTGGAAGCGCGCGCGGCATCTGCTGCACTTCGCCAACCAGGACATCAACCTCGCGCATCTCGCGCAGGATATCGGCTATCCCGACTCGACCCATTTCAGCCACTCGATCCGCCGCTTCTACGGCCTGAAGCCGCGCGCGATCTTCTCCGGCTCGCGGGATCTTGCGATCTATCGCACCGGACAGTCGGCGAGTGAGAGGGCGGTGACGTAGCAGGAAGCGAGCGTCAGTGCGCCACCGCCTGGACGATCACTGAGGTCAAGGTGTCCCGATTGCCATCCGGCAGCATATGGGTCGGTCGAGGCTGCCAGCTCTGGATGATGAAGGCGTCCGGCGAAATCGCGGGATCGGCGACCAGCTCACGGTATCGTTGAACAGCATGGCTCGTCCACGCCAGGTCGTTGCGGTCGGCCGGATCGCCGTCGATCACGACACCATAGCTGAGGCCTGCCGCGTGCAGCCGTGTCTTCCAGACCATGAGCTGTGGCCGCCAGTTGCTTTGCCAGATCAAGTCGGCCTGCAGAAAGGTCAAGGGCTCGCCAGTCTTCGCCTTGAACAGCTCGGCAAATCTCAGAATTTCATCGAAACGTCCCGGCGTCTGATCCGTTACGGGCTTGATGTCGCCGAATTGGACGTGCGGGAACGCCGCTTTCAGGGTCCGGATGTTCGGCGCGATGTTATCGACCAGGTCCTCGGTCTTGTATCGGCAACCGCTGTGCGCGAGATGCCCCCCGGTCATCGGCTCATCGAACGCCACATAGGCGATCTCGCCGCCTTGCGCCGCGACGCGGTCCGCAGCCTTCTTGATGACGGCTGCGGTGGTATAAGCCGGGAACGCCGTTTCCGCAGCGGGTCGTGGCGACCAGAATCTCGGCCTCCATGGCGAGTGCGATGTGGCGGCGGCGAAGGTCGCGGATCACGGCGGCGAGGTCCGCATCGCTCGATCGGTGCAGGAACTGGGTGGAGAGCTTGAAGACCTGGATCGCCGCAGCCGCGCGGTGCCAATCCGCGTTTGGGGAAAATAACGTCATGAAGTCGCTCGCCACTCGCTCGCCGCGATCGGCCTGGACAACTGGGTCGACGCCTGAGAGCCAGATTTGCTCTGCCGCTGCAGCCGATGTCGAGAACATGACGGCGCCAAGGATGATGGCAGACAGGGATTTGAGCTTCATCATTGCATCGCTTGCCTGCGCCAGATGATGTGGAGGATGTTTCGACCACACCGGCCGCGACGAGTCCATACCGGTCGGGCGTGGTCGGCCCGGATGACGATCAAATCAATCGTTGGCTGAGCGCGCGAGCGTTAGCCAGTCAACGCAAGATGGCGCGAAGGCAAAGTTCTCATCATGGGAAAATCAGCAGCGCAGGTGCGCTGCAAAGCGGACAACAGACTCATGAGCGACAAGGCCGTCATCACCTGCGCGCTGAACGGCGTGCTTACCGACCCGAAACAGCACAACGTCCCGGTGACGCCGGAACAGATGGCGCGCGAGGCCAGGGCCGCGTTCAACGCCGGCGCCAGCATCATGCACATCCACCTGCGCCAGCAGGAGCCGAACAAAGGCCATCTGCCGTCATGGGACGTCGGCGTCAGCAAGGAGATCCAGCAGGCGATCCGCGAGGCCTGTCCCGGCGTGATCATCAATCACACCACCGGCACCTCAGGCCCGAACTACCAGGGCGCGCTCGACTGCGTCCGCGAGACAAAACCCGAGATCGCGGCCTGCAATGCCGGCTCGCTGAATTATCTGAAGGTCAAGGCCGACAACACCTGGGCCTGGCCGCCGATGATGTTCGATAACGCCGTCGAGAAGGTGCAGGATTATCTCGACGTGATGAAGGTCGCCGGCACCATTCCCGAATTCGAGTGCTTCGATGTCGGCATCGTGCGCTGCGTCGGGATGTACCGGCAGACCGGCATGTACTCCGGCCCGCTCGAATACAATTTCGTCATGGGTGTCGCCTCGGGCATGCCGGCCGATCCGGAACTGCTGCCGATCCTGCTCAAGCTGAAGGCGCCGGAAGCGCATTGGCAGGTCACCGCGATCGGTCGCGCCGAGATCTGGCCGCTGCACCAGCGCGCCGCCGACCTCGGCGGCCATCTGCGTAGCGGCCTGGAAGATACATTCTATCTCGGCGACGGCACCAAGGTGACGTCGAACGGGCAGCTCGTCGAAGGCCTCGCGGCATGTGCGCGCCGGGCCGGCCGCGAGATCGCGAGCCCTGCGGAAGCGCGGCAAATCTTTGGTGTCAGGCACTGATCGTCATTCCGGGGCGCGCGCAGCGCGAGCCCGGAATCCATAACCGCGATCGGAGTATGGATTCTCTGACGTGCAACTGCACATCGTAGCCCAGCTCTTCGGGCTGCCCCGGAATGACGAAGAAGGTTAGCCATGGCCATCATCGAAAACACCATCGCCCTCGGCAGCGCCGCGTTCCAGGGCAATCGGGACGGCATGCTGGCGCTGATCGCCCGGATGCGCGCCCTCGAGGAGCGCGCGCGCGCCGCATCCGCTGCGGCCAAGGACCGCTTCCACAAACGCGGCCAGCTGTTGCCGCGCGAGCGCGTCGCGCTGGTGCTGGATCCCGGCTCGCCGTTCCTCGAACTCTCGACCCTCGCCGGCTACATGTTCGATGTGCCGGATGCGGACAAGAGCGTGCCCGGCGGCGGACTGGTTGCCGGCATCGGCTTCGTCTCCGGCATCCGCTGCATGGTCAGCGCCAACGATGCCGGCATCGACGCCGGCGCGCTGCAACCTTACGGCCTCGACAAGACGCTGCGGGTGCAGGAGCTCGCGCTGGAGAACAAGCTGCCTTACGTACAGCTGGTCGAGAGCGCCGGCGCCAATCTGCTGCGCTACCGCGTCGAGGATTTTGTCCGCGGCGGCAATATCTTTCGCAATCTGGCGCGGCTGTCGGCGGCCGGGCTGCCGGTCGTGACCGTGACCCACGGCTCCTCGACCGCGGGCGGCGCCTACCAGACCGGCCTTTCGGATTACATCGTGATGGTACGCGGCCGCACCCGCGCGTTCCTTGCAGGGCCGCCGCTGCTCAAGGCCGCCACCGGCGAGATCGCGACCGAGGAAGAGCTCGGCGGCGCCGAGATGCACACGCAGATCTCCGGGCTCGGCGATTATCTCGCCGAGGACGACCGCGACGCGCTCCGCATTGCGCGCGAGATCATGGGCAAGTTGCCGTGGGACCGTCCTCGGGATCGGCCGGCACCCAAACCCGCGGCGTTCAAGCCGCCGCGCTACGATGCGGAGGAGCTGCTCGGCATCATGCCGATGGACCACAAGCGGCCCGTCGACATGCGCCAGGCGATCGCGCGCTTCATCGACGATTCCGATTTCACCGAGTTCGGCGCCAATTACGGCCCGGCGACGGTGTGCGGCCACGCCCGCATCGAAGGACAGGCGATCGGCATCATCACCAACAACGGCCCGCTCGACGTGCCCGGCGCCAACAAGGCGACGCATTTCATCCAGTCCTGCTGCCAGTCGCGCACCCCGATCCTCTATATGAACAACACCACCGGCTACATGGTGGGCAAGGCCTATGAAGAGGCCGGCATGATCAAGCACGGCTCCAAGATGATCCAGGCGGTGACCTCGGCGACGGTGCCGCAGATCACGCTGTACTGCGGCGCCTCGTTCGGCGCCGGCAATTACGGCATGTGCGGCCGCGGCTTCCATCCCCGGTTCTGCTTCTCATGGCCCAATGCCAAGACCGCGGTGATGGGCGGCGAGCAGGCCGCCGAGACCATGGCGATCGTAACCGAGGCGGCAGCCGCGCGGCGCGGCAAGCCGATTGAGAAGGAGAAGCTGGAGGCGATGAAGGCGCAGATATCAGGCGTGTTCGACAGCCAGATGGACGTGTTCTCGACCAGCGCCCGCGTGCTCGACGACGGCGTGATCGATCCGCGCGACACGCGGACGGTGCTGTCAGAGGTGCTGGCGATCTGCCGCGAGGCCGAAGCGCGAAGCCCGCAGCGCATGCAGTTCTCGGTGGCGCGGCCATGAGCGGAGCCATCGTGAAGCGAACGCCGTTCTTCAAGATCCTGATCGCCAACCGGGGCGAGATCGCGCTGCGCATCATGCGCTCGGCGCGGCGGCTCGGCTATGGCGTGGTCGCGGTCTACTCCGATGCCGACCGCGACGCATTGCATGTGCGCGAAGCCGATCAGGCGGTGCGGATCGGCGAGGCGCTGCCTGCGCAATCCTATCTGAAGATCGACGCGATCATCGCAGCCGCCAAGGCGAGCGGCGCCGGGGCCGTGCATCCCGGCTATGGCTTCCTCGCCGAGAACGAGGACTTTGCCCGGGCCTGCCGCGATGCGGGGCTGGTGTTCATCGGCCCGTCGCCGGAGGCGATCCGTGCGATGGGCAACAAGGCCGGCGCCAAGGAGATCATGCAGAAGGCCGGCGTGCCCTGCGTGCCCGGCTATCAGGGCGCCGACCAGAGCGATACCGTCATGCTGGCCGAGGCGAAGAAGATCGGCTTCCCCGTCATGATCAAGGCGGTCGCCGGCGGCGGCGGCCGCGGCATGCGGTTGGTTGCGGATGCTGCGGCATTTCCGGACGCGCTGCGCAGTGCGCGCTCGGAGGCGCAAGGCGCGTTCGGCGATCCCACCGTCATCCTCGAGCGCGCGATTGTCGATCCCCGCCACATCGAGATCCAGGTGTTCGGCGACCGCCATGGCAACGCCATCCATCTCGGCGAGCGCGATTGCTCGGTGCAGCGGCGGCATCAGAAGCTGATCGAGGAAGCGCCGTCGCCCGCGGTGACGCCGGAGCTGCGCGCGCGGATGGGGGCAGTCGCCGTGCAGGCGGTCAAGGCGATCGGCTATGAGGGCGCCGGCACGCTGGAGTTCCTGCTCGATCGCGCCCGGCAATTTCTACTTCATGGAGATGAACACGCGGCTGCAGGTCGAGCATCCCGTCACCGAGGCGATCACCGGGCTCGATCTGGTCGAATTGCAGTTGCGTGTCGCCCGGGGCGAGCCGCTCGGCCTGAGGCAGGAGGACGTCACCTTCTCCGGCCACGCCATCGAGGTACGGCTCTGCTCGGAGGATGCCGGGCATGATTTCATGCCGCAATCCGGCACCATGGCGCGCTGGCAGATGCCGGTTGGCATCCGTGTCGAGCACGCGTTGCAGTCCGGCTCGGAAATTCCGCCGTTCTACGATTCGATGATCGCCAAGGTCATCAGCCATGGCGCGACCCGCGGCGAGGCGCGCGGCAGATTGATCTGCACGCTGGAGCAGGTCACAGCTTTCGGCGTTACGACCAATCAGGGATTCCTGATCGACTGCCTGCGTCATCCGGTCTTTGCCAAGGGCGAGGCGACCACGGCCTTCATCGGCAACAACCGCGACGTGCTTTTGGCGCCCCGGGCCGATCGCGGCAGCGACCTCGCGCTTGCGGCGCTGCTGCTCTACGTCACCAATCCGCACGCGCCGCCATGGCAGCGCGGCCGCTCGCTATCGGCGACGTTCCCGCTCGGCTTGCGGATCGATCTCGGCCACGGCATGCAGGAGATCGAGATTGTCCGCGAGCGCGACGGCAGCTACGTCGCGACCCGCAACGGCGATCGCTTCAGCTTCGCAATCGATGAGCTCGGTCAGGACAGCATCCGCTTCCATCATGATGGCCTGATGGAGCAGGCCAGGTTCCTGCGCGATGATAATCGGCTGCACATCCTGCATCGCGGCGTCACGCTGTCGGCGCACGATCTCACGCTCGCGCCGCCGGAGAGCGCGGCGGCCGCCGGCGGCGACGGCAAGGTCCGCGCCGCCCTGAACGGCCGGGTCGTCGCAGTGCTGGTGAAGGCCGGCGACAAGGTCGCGGCCGGCCAGCCGGTGATGACGCTGGAGGCGATGAAGATGGAGCACGTACATACCGCGGGTGTCGCGGGCACGGTGTCGGCCATCGATGTTGCCGAAGGCGAGCAGGTGACGACAGGGAAGATCGTGGTGGAAATCGAGGCCGCCGCATAAGTGGTGTCGTCCCGGCCCAGTGTGCAATTGCGCTAGGCCGGGACGACAGTGGAGTATGAGGCGGCTTGCCCCGTCCCGTCGTTCAGCCAGCACGCCACCTGATGCGCGGTGCCGGCCGCCTGCAGCGCGGGGCGTTCGGTCTTGCAGCGATCCATCGCGTAGCGGCAGCGGGTGTGGAAGGCGCAGCCAGGCGGCGGGTTGATCGGGCTCGGCACATCGCCGTCGATCAGCGGCGCGATCCGCCTGGCCTTAGGGTCGGCGATCGGCACGGATGCGAGCAGCGCCTGCGTATAGGGATGGCGCGGATTGGCGAACAATTCGTGCTTGTCGGCGATCTCGACAATGCGGCCGAGATACATCACGGCGACGCGGTGGCTGATATGGGCGACGACCGCGAGATCGTGCGCAATGAACAAATAGGAGAAGTTCTGCTTGCGCTGCAGGTCGATCAATAGGTTGATCACCTGCGCCTGGATCGAGACGTCGAGCGCGGAGACCGGTTCGTCGCAGACGATCAGCCGCGGCCCGAGCGACAGCGCACGGGCAATGCAGATGCGCTGGCGCTGCCCGCCGGAAAATTGATGCGGGAAGTTCTTCATTTGGTCGGGCCGGAGGCCGACCTGCTGGAACAGCTCCGCGACGCGCTCCTGCTTCTTTGCGCCGGTCGCGATGCCGTGCACGCTCAGCGGTTCGCCGACGATATCGCCGGCCGTCATGCGCGGATTGAGCGAAGCGAACGGGTCCTGGAACACGATCTGCATCGAGCGGCGATACGGCCGCAGCGCCGTCTTGCTGAGCGGCGCGATATCCTCGCCGTCGAGCTTGATGGCGCCGCTGGTCGGCTCGACCAGCCGCAACACGGTACGCGCCACCGTCGACTTGCCGCAGCCGGATTCGCCGACCAGCCCGAGCGTCTCGCCGGCGCCGAGCGAAAAACTGACGCCGTCGACTGCATGCACGGTGCCGACCTGCCGGCGCAGAACGCCGCCGCGCACCGCGTAATGCTTGACGAGATCGGTGACCTCGAGGAGCGGCCGGTGCTCGGTCATGACGCCTCCGCCATCTCGCCGGCGCGCCAGCAGGCCGCCCAGTGATTGGGTTTGACCTCGTCAAGCGGCGGATATTCCTGACGACAGCGGTCGACCGCGAGCTTGCAGCGCGGTGCGAAAGCACAGCCGGGCGGCAGATTGGTCAGCGACGGCACCATGCCGGGAATCTCGGCCAACCGAGCATCGCTCTTCGCGCCGAGCGCGATCACCGCCGGCATCGAGGCCATCAGCCCGCGCGTATAAGGATGCAGCGGCGTCTCGAACAGGGACTCGACGGTCGCCTCCTCGACCTTCTTGCCGGCATACATCACGATCACGCGCTGCGCGGTTTGGGCGACGACGCCGAGGTCATGGGTGATCAGGATCAGCCCGGTGCCGAGCCGCTGCTGCAGATCGACGATCAATGCGAGGATCTGTGCCTGGATGGTGACGTCGAGCGCGGTGGTCGGCTCGTCCGCGATCAACAGCGCCGGCCGGCGCGCCAGCGCCATCGCGATCATCGCGCGCTGGCGCATGCCGCCGGAGAGCTGATGCGGATATTCCTGCGCGCGGCGCTCGGGCTCCGGTATCCGCACCAGCCGCAGCATGTCGACGGCCTGCTTCCAGGCTTCCTTGCTGCTCACTTTCTGATGCAGCCGCACCGCCTCGACGATCTGGTCGCCGATCCGCATCACCGGATTGAGCGAGGTCATCGGCTCCTGAAAGATCATCGAGATCCGGTTGCCCCTGACGGCGCGCATCGCGGCATCGTCGAGCTTCAGCAAATCGGTGCCCTCGAGCGTCACCGAGCCGCCGACGATGCGGCCGGGCGGATCGGGCACCAGGCGCACGATCGAGAGTGCGCTGACGCTCTTGCCGCAGCCGGATTCGCCGACGATCGCCAGCGTCTCGCCGCGGCGGACCGAGAACGAGACGTCGTCGACCGCACGGAACAGTCCGGAATTGGTGAAGAACACCGTCTGCAGGTTCCTCACGTCGAGAACCGTCTCTGCCGTCTTGGCCTCGCTCATCAGCCGCGCTGCCTCGGATCAAGGATGTCCCGTAGCGCATCGCCGAACAGATTGGTGCCGAACACCGCAAGGCTGATCGCAATGCCGGGGAAGATCACCAGCCACGGCGCGGTGCGGACATATTCCGCAGCGGATTCCGACAGCATGCGGCCCCAGGACGGATAAGGCTCGGGGATGCCGAGGCCAAGGAACGACAGCGACGCCTCGGTCAGGATGGTCGAGCCGAGCTGCGCAGTGGCCAGAACGATCAATGGCGCGATGGTGTTAGGCAGCACGTGGCGCAGCGCGATCCGCATCTCGCTCATGCCAATCGATTTGGCGGCTTCCACGAACGGCTGCTCGCGCAGCGCCAGCGTGTTGGCGCGGATCACGCGGGCGACCGTCGGGATCAAGGGAATGGCGATCGCGAGGATCACGTTCGGCAGCGACGGGCCGAGCGCCGCGGTCATCACCAGTGCAAGTACCAGCAGCGGCAGCGATTGCAGGATGTCGGTCACCCGCTGGAATACGAGGTCGACCCAGCCGGAGAGATAGCCGGAGGTGAGACCCACGATGACGCCGAGCGTGGCCCCCAAGGTCGTGGAGCCGATGCCGACCGCAAGCGAGATCCGCGCGCCATGGACGATGCGGCTCCAGACGTCGCGGCCGAAGGAATCCGTGCCGAACCAGTGCAGCGTGGAGGGCGCGGCCAGCCGGTGTGCGGAATCGACGGTGAGCGGATCGTACCGGCTGATCAGATCGGCAAAGATCGCGGTCAGCACGAACAGCAGCATGATGATGAGGCCGATCGTGCCGAGCACATGGCGCTGCGCCAGGAAGGCCAGACGTCCCCAGCCGCCGGTCGCGTTAGCCCCGGCGCGTCGCAGTTCGCTGTCGAAGTTGATCGTTGCCACGCGGCCTCTTTAGTTGAGCATGATCTTATCGGAAAACCGGCTCCCACTTTTCCGGATCATGCTAGTCTCCGAACCGGATACGCGGATCGATCGCCGCATAGAGCATGTCGACGACGAAATTGACGACCACGACCACGACCGCGATGAACATCACGAGGTTCTGCACGATCGGGTAATCGCGCCAGCGCAGCGCCTCGACCAGGAAGCGGGCGATGCCGGGGATGTTGAACACCGTCTCGGTGACGATCAGCCCGCCAATCAGAAATGCGGCCTCGATGCCGATCACGGTGATGACCGGCAATACGGCGTTCTTCAGCGCGTGGTGATAGTTCACCGAGGCCTCGGAGGCGCCCTTGGCACGCGCGGTGCGGATGTAGTCCTGGCGCAGGATCTCGAGCATCGAAGAACGGGTGATGCGCATGGTCAGCGCCGCGCTGCGGAAGCCGACCGCCATCGCCGGCACCGCATAGATCGTCAGCGCCTCGAGCCAGGTCTTCGGGTTCGGATTGAAGATCGGCATGGTGCCGAACAGCGAGACCGAGGCCATCAGGATCAACAGGCCGAGCCAGAATGACGGCAGCGACAGGCCGCTGAGGCTGACGACGCGCAGCGCATAGTCGAGCTTCGAGCCCTGATGCACCGCACTGATCACGCCGAGCGGAATGCCGATCGAGGCGGAGAACAATAGCGCCAGCCCTGCCAGGCGCGCGGTGATCGGAATCCGCGGCAGGATCTCCTCGAGCGCCGGCTTCTCCGAGACATAGGAATAGCCGAGATCGCCGCGCAGCAGGCCGCCGATCCAGTGCAGATACTGGATCACGATCGGCTGGCTCAGGCCGAGCTCGCGCTCGAGATTGGCCTTGTCGGCGGGATCGACGAAGCCTGCGGCGTCGAACAGGATGTCGACTATGTTGCCGGGAACGACCCGCAGCAGCACGAAGATGATGACCGAGATCCCGAACAGGGTCACGAGCATCAGAAACAGCCGCCGGACGATATAGGCAAACACCCTCGCGCTTCTCCCTATCTCGTCCGTATCTTGGACTACTTGTCCAGCCAGACGTCCTCGTAACGATAGCCGTTATAGGAGCTGTTGGACATGACCGTGACATTCTTCACGTAAGGTTTCCAGCATGTGCCGGTCCGGGCGTGGAAGATGATCGGCCGCGCGACGTCTTCCTGGAGCTTCTTGTCGATCTCCCAGACCAGCTTCTTGCGCTTGTCGAGGTCGGTCTCCTCGGACTGCTGGTCGAACAGCTTCTCGATGTCCTTGTTGCAATAGTTGGTGTAGTTGCGCTCGGAGCCGCAGGCATAGTTCTCGTAGAACGACTGGTCGGGTTCGTCGACGGCGTTGCCGGTGAGGTTGAGGCCGAGCGAATAGTCCTTGCGTGCGATCTTCGGGAACCATTGCGCGGTGTCGACGACGTCGAGCTCGGCGTCGATATAGATGCTCTTGATCTGGTCGATCAGGATGATCGCGGGGTCGCGGTACACGGCGATGTTGCGGGTCGACACCTTGATCTGCAGGTGCTTGTCCGGACCATATCCCGCCTTCTGCATCAGCTTGCGGGCTTCCTCGCGGTTCTTCTCGATGTCGGGACCGTAACCGGGAATCTGCTCCAACATATCCTTGGGCATCGCCCACAGGCCGTCCGGTGCCGGCTCCATGGTGCCGCCGATGTCGCCCTGGCCCTCGAACATGATCTGGATGAACGCCTTGCGGTCGAGCGCCAGCGCCAGCGCGCGGCGGATGTCGAGATTGTCGAACGGCGGTGCGCTAGAATTGATGATGATGTTGGTAGAGACGTTGTTCGGTTCCACCACGCAGACCGCCTTGGGGTCCTGCGACTTGACGTCCTTGAGCAGCGGGATCGAGACCTCGGTCGGGAACGTCATGTCGAACTTGCCCGATACGAAACCGAGGATCGCGGTCGAGCGGTTCGGGATGATGGTGAACTCGATGCCGTCGAGATAGGGCAGGCCCTTCTTGAAGTAGTCGGGGTTCTTGGTGAGCTTGATCGACTCGTTGGCCTTGAACTCGACGAACTTGAACGGGCCGGTGCCGATGGGCTTGGTGCGCATCTCCGCCGGCGACACGTGGCAGGGATAGACCGGCGAATAGCCCGAGGCGAGCAGCGACAACAGCGCCGGCTGCGGCCGCTTCAGCTTGAACGATGCTTCATAATCGCCGTTCGTCGTAACCTCGTCGACCTGGTCGTACCAGGACTTGCGCGGGTTCTGGCGGAACTTCTGCTGCGACTTGCCCATCAGCATGTCGAAGGTGCATTTGACGTCGGCTGCGGTGAATGGCTTGCCGTCGTGCCACTTCACGTCCTTGCGCAGCTTGAAGGTCAGCGTCCTGTTGTCGCCGCTCCAGGCCCAGCTTTCCGCAAGCTCGGGCCGGATCGTGCTGGCGCTGTTTTGCGCGATGTGCTGATCGAAGATGACGAGATTGCTGAAGATCGGCATGAACGGCACGTTCAGCGAATAGGTCGCGCCCTCGTGGATCGAGGCGCTGCCGGGGCTGTCGCGGTGATAGATTCTGAAGATGCCGCCGGATTTCGGCTCGGCTGCGCGTGAAACGTCGCTGATGGTCAGCACAGCCAACACCGCGACGGCCAGCGCTTGCACGCTCCGCATGGTCCCCTCCACAAATTTCGGTCTCAATGGCCGATTGGCATTGACGATACCACGGTGAGGCTATCGGGCAACCGGCGACGGTCGTGCGGGGATTGGCAATTCGGATGACGCCGACACATTAAAATTTCCACCTGCCGCGAATAATGGCTGTGATTATAGGGAACTCAGTCTGTCTCGCTATGCAATGAGGACTCTCCGTCCGAATTCGATTGATAACCCTTTTGCCTGCGATGTGAAGCGGTCCGCAATCAGCGATACTATGTCGCCGACATCTCGCACGTTATCTGGTCTCGTCATCCTGAGGCGCGCTTCGGCTCCGCGGGATGACGGTAAAATATTCGCATTCACGGTCACTCCGCCGCTTGCGTTGAGGGCGGGTGCATGTTCGCGACACCGTCGGCCTCGGTCGCCGAGATTGTGGTGCGGATCATCAGCCGGCCTTCATGCGCCGGCCAGGGGCGGCCGCGATGCATGGTGGCGCGGTTGTCCCACATCACGACGTCGCCCTGCTTCCATTGATGCAGATAGCTGACGCCGGGTGCGGTCGCAGCTTCCGTCAATTGCTCGATCAGCGCCTTGCCGGCCTCCGTGTCCATGCCTTCGACGCCATAGGCGTGGGAAGCGAGATACAGCGCGCCGCGGCCGTTGACGGGATTGCGCCAGACCATGCGCCAACACACCGGCGGCAACGCGTCGACTTCTTCCGTTGTCGCGAGCCCGGCTGCCACCTTGCTGCGCGAATGCGCGTAGGAATGCCAGGCGAACGAGTCCTCCAATCGCTTCGCCACATCCTTGTCGAGCCGCTCGAAGGCCAGCCGCATCGAGACGAACTCGGTCTCGCCGCCATGTTCGGGGATGATGCGCGCGGACAGGATCGAGGTCAGCGCCGGCACGCGCTTGAAGGAGGAGTCGGTGTGCCAGAGCTGATTGGCCTTGGCGCGCAGCTGCTGCCGATGGTCCGACGGAACCACCTTGCCGTCTGGCCCGAAGGTCGAGAGGATCACGAAATGCGAGCCGGTGCCCATCGAGCCGACCTTGGTCGTCTCGGGCGGACCGAAGCGGCGCGAGAAGGCGAGCTGGATGTCGTCGCTGACCTCCTGATGGCGGAACACCAGCACCGAGTGTTCCTCGAACGCCGCGCGCACCGCAGCATAAGCGGCATCGCTGGCGGCAACATCCGAAAGCGTGACGCCGCGCAGTTCGGCTCCGAATCCGGGGCGCAGTGGGATCACTTCCATCGGCAAATCCTCCCTGTCTTTTTCTTGTTGGGGTGAGGTTAGGGGAAAAGCCGGCCAGCGGCAACGCGGCACGCGCCTTCTCACCCCATCGCGATCAGATTGTGCCGCGTACGCCGATCTGCGACCTCCATGCGATGCGTGATAGAGGCGAACAGCGCCCAGCTGGAATGGAACGCGACGCCGGCCAGAACCACGATGGCGCCGGGAATCGGGCCGATCGCGGCGCGGTCCCAGATCTCGCTCCGGGTGGTCAGCGGCAGGGGATGAATCGCCAGCTTGCCGTAGTAGGCGATGGCCTGGATCGAGAAGATCCAGCCATAGGTCCGACGCAGCCGCCGGCCGATCGCGCGGGCAAGGCTGATGTGATAGCGCGGGCGGCGGTAGTCGTTGGCGAGCAGCTCGGTCCAGGCTGCGTTCGGGGTGGGACCTTCGCCGCGGATCATCGGCGCGTAGAAATCGGTTTCGAGCAGCCGCGCGCGGGCGCGCCAGACGTTGAAATAGCGATAGCGTCGCGCCTCGAACAACAGGAACACCGTGACCAGCAGCCCGACCAGCACCCATCGGCAAGGGCGAGGCCTCGGCGTTGCTGTAGGTCGCCGACAGCGCGATGCCGGTCGTGACCACCGCCCAGTTGGTGGAGCTGTCGAGGCGGGTGCGCCAGACCGTGCTGCGGTAGACCTCGCCGCGATAGAGATGGGCGAGCGCCCCGATCTCGGCGGCAGTGAATTCGAGCCTTCCGGCCGGTACCGGCTCCGGCTCGCGCGGCTGGGGCGACGGCATGGCGGCCTCCGGCGAAGCTGGCTTGCGATCCCGCAGCATAGCGCGGAATCCGCGCGACGGGCGAATTTGTTGCGCCGGCGGGCCTCCCCGCTGCAACGGCCTCGCTCATTGCATCGCTTGTTCAGACGATGCGCGAGGTCTTGTTGCCCCAATAGCGATCGCGCAGCAGACGCTTGTAGAGTTTCCCGGTCGGCAGCCGCGGCAGCTCGGCCTCGAAATCCACCGAGCGCGGCACCTTCTGGCGCGACAGCGAGCTTGCGCAGAAGGCGATCAGCTCCTCGGCGAGCTCCGGCCCCGGCGCGATGCCGTCGACCGGCTGCACCACCGCCTTCACCTCTTCGCCGAGATCGGCATTGGGCACGCCGAACACCGCGGCGTCGGCAACCTTGGGATGGGTGATCAGAAGGTTCTCGCATTCCTGCGGGTAGATGTTCACGCCGCCGGAGATGATCATGAAGGTGGCGCGGTCCGTGAGATAGAGGAAGTTGTCGTCGTCGACATAGCCGACGTCGCCGACCGTGCTCATGCTGCCGTCCGCCGAGCGGGCCTCGCTGGTCTTGGCCGGATCGTTGAAATACTCGAACGGCGTCGCGGTCTTGAACCACACGGTGCCCGGCGTGCCCTTAGGGCACGGCTGCATGTTCTCGTCGAGGATATGCAGGTCGCCAAGCAGCACCTTGCCGACGGTGCCGCGGTGCGCGAGCCATTCCTCGCTGTTGCAGGCGGTGAAGCCGAGGCCTTCGGTCGCGCCGTAATATTCGTGGATGATCGGGCCCCACCATTTGATCATGTCGTCCTTGACCAGAGCCGGGCAGGGTGCCGCGGCATGGATCGCGATCTCGAGCGTCGACAGGTCGTAGCGGCTGCGAACCTCGTCGGGCAGCTTCAGCAGGCGCGAGAACATCGTCGGCACCAGCTGGCTGTGGGTGATGCCCCATCTCTCGACCAGCTGGAGATAGCGCTCGGGATCGAAGCTCTCCATGATGACGACGGTGCCGCCCATCCGGATGGTGAGATTGACCGCAGCCTGCGGCGCCGAATGATAGAGCGGCGCCGGCGACAGATAGACCATGCCCTCGCGGTAGTGCCAGAGATTGGTCAGGAAATCGAACAGCGGCAGGTTTTGCGACGGTGGCTGCTCGGGCAGCGGCCGCACGATGCCTTTGGGCCGGCCGGTCGTGCCGGACGAATAGAGCATCGCGGTGCCCGCATATTCGTCCGCGATCGGCGTCGCCGGCAGGCCTGCGGTGGCTTCCCGCAGCCCGACGATGCGATCGCTTTCACTGTCGCCGTCGACCACGATGCAGAGCTCGACCTGCGGGCATTCCTTCAGCGCTTCGCGCGCGACGTCGAGCTTCAGCTTCGACGTGATCAGGATCCGCGACTGGCTGTTGGTCAGGATGTAGGCGAGCTCACTGGGCGTGAGATAGGAATTGACGCAGGTGAAGTAGAGGCCGGAGCGCTCACCGGCGCCGCACGCCTCGAGGTAGCGGTTGTTGTTCTCCATGAAGATCGAATAGTGGTCGAGCCGCTTCATGCCGCGGTTGCGGAACAGATGCGCGAGACGGTTGTTGCGCGCCTCGAGCTCGCGATAGGTGACGATCTCGCCGGTCCCGGCCATGATAAAGGCAGGTTGCAGCGGGCGCAGGTAAGCATGCTTGCCGGTGTACATCGAAGCTCCGATCTCCCCTCATTCTTGCCTTAGGTCGCCATCACCAGAATCTCGCGAACCTGGGACGGACCGTCGATCTTGCGCGGATTACGCGGCACCCAGGGCGTGCGCATCGCACCCGCCGCAATGCGGTCGAAATGCTCAGGGCCGACGTGGACCTCCTGCAGGCTGCGCGGCATGCCGAGGTTGCGGATGAAGCGGTCGAGCACGTCGCCGGCGTCCTCGCCCGGATGGCCCATCGCGGCCGCGACCAGCGCCTGCCGCTCGGCATTGTCGCGCTTGTTCCAGCGCATCACGGCCGGCAGCATCACGCATGAGGTGTAGCCGTGCGGCACGTCGAACTCGGCGCCGAGCACGTAGCCGATGCCATGGCTCGCGCCCATCGGCACGCCGGAGGCGAGCGGGCCGGTCGACAGCCAGGTGCCGATCTGGCAATCCATCCGCGCGGAAATGTCCTTCGGATCGGCCTTCACCCGCGGCAGGCCGGCCGCCAGCATCTGAAGCCCCTTCAGCGCCTGCGCATCGCCGTAGGGATGCGCCTCGCGCGAGCAGATGCCCTCGACGCAATGATCGACCGCGCGGATGCCGGTCGACAGGAACAGCCAGTCCGGCGTGTGCACCGAGATATCAGGATCGAGGATGGTGGCGCGCGGCATCACCAGGGGATGGCGCAGCATCTCCTTCTGCCGCTTGGCCTCGTTGGTGACGCCTGCGATCGAGGAGAACTCGCCGCCGGCGATCGTGGTCGGCACGCTGATCTGGCGCACGGTGGGAGGGGTCATCTCGGGCGAGACGCCGCCGCGGGTGCGGATCGTGTCGATGCCGTCGGATGTCGTGACATTGTTGGCGAGGCAAAGCTGCACCGCCTTGGCGCCGTCGGTGATCGAGCCGCCGCCGATCGTGACGATCAGATCGGCCTTCGCGTCACGCGCCTGTTGCGCCGCCGCGATGACCGCGGCGCGCGGCGTGTGCGCCGGCATCTGGTCGAAGGTGCCGACACAGCGGGCACCGAGCGCCTGGCGGATCTTTTCTATCTCGTCGGTTTCGCGATTCAGCGTTCCCGACACCATCAGGAAGGCGCGCTGGGCGCCAAGCCGGTCCAGTTGCTCGACGACGGCCTCACGGGCGGGCCGCCCGAACACGACCTCCTCCATGGCGCCGAATACGACACGGCCTCGATGCACGCGCGTCTCCTCCCTCAAAATCGTCCGCCTTGCCGGCGGCCCTTTGCGGGGAGGTTAGCGGAGGAAATCGGGGACGTCATCAGGGGTCTGGGTTGCACGGTCGCAGGCTCCGCATTCATCGCCGTCGTCCGGCGTCCTGGCCTTCGCCGGGACGACATGGAGTATGTTGCGTCGCTTGTGGATCAAGTATCCACATCCTCGTGGCGCGCTGCGTCCGAGTCTTGCGTTTACTTGCCTCCCCCTGGAAGCGAAGCGCCCAGCGAAAGCTCGAGGTCGAAGTCGAATGGCCGGCAGAAATCTTGACGGTAACATCGCGGCGTGTGTTACACCTCAAAGGCAACAGGGACGTGCGCATGACATCCACCGTCGATCTGGCGAAGCTCCATATTGACGACTTCACGCCGCATCAGGGCGCAGAGTTCGAGATGCAGACGGCGGAAAACGCTTTGGCGCTGCAGCTCGCCAAGATCGAGCCCGTGGGCAACAGCGGCCGGCCGGGCGGTGCGTTCTCGCTGCTGTTCACGACGCCGAAGGGAGCCTGGCTGCCGCAGGCGATCTATCCGGTGCGGCATCCGGCGCTGGGCGTGATCGAGATTTTCCTGGTGCCGATCGGTCCGCTCGGCGACGGTAACGGCTATCAGGCGATCTTTACCTGAGGGCCAGAAGTACCCGTCGCCTGCCAGCGCATCAGATCGTAGACGCCCTTGTCTTCCTCGGTGACGAATCCGAGCCGGCGGTAGAGCCGCATCGCCGGATTGAACTTCTCGACATGGATTGTCATGGCCTTGCCGGCGCGGTCGGCTTCATCGAGCAGGTCGCGCATCAGCGCGCCGCCGAGACCGGATCCGCGATGTTCCGGCAGGAAGGCGATGTCGATGACGCAATGCTCGCTCGGCCAGCGGTCGAGATAGAGGCGGCCGATATCCTCTCCACCACGCATCATCACCAGCCAGTCTGCGGTCGGATAGTGTTGCTGGTAATGCGCATGCTGCGCGTGGAATTGCATGGCGAGAAAAGCGGCCTTCTGCTCCATGCTCCAGGGTGCCACCGCCAGTTCCTCGGTGCGGGTTGAAGCATAGAGGCGCGCCAGGAACGGCAAGTCCGCATCGGCGATACGACGAAAAGTCAGGCCGGCATCCGCGGCGCGCGTCCATTCGAACGCCGCTGCAACGGGATCGGTACTCAAGCCATCCGCCATGACGGGTTCAGCCACGCGGCGGGAAAATGCCCTGCAACGCGATGCAGAAATTCAACGTGAGATAGGGCATCAGGTTGTTGTGGGGCTGGTTGCCGCCGTTCGGCAGAATAGAACTTGTCGTTGAGAACGGCGAAATGTTGGTCAGCGTCGCTGTGTAGGCCTGTCCCGGGCTTGCACGTGCAAGGGATCGTGTCGGACCGGGGGTGGCAAGCTGAGACTGATTGATATTGCCCAAGACTCCGTGATTGTGCTGGGGCATCTGGCTTTGCAGCAGGGTCACGGTCGTCGTGCCGGCGGACTGTCCGATGTCGTAGAAGGTGCCGGAGGAGCTCTGCCCCTGCTGCATCGGCACGCTGCCTTGCAGGTTGGGCAACGCAAAGGTACTCCTGCCGTCGCCGCCATAGTAGGTACCGAGCAGGGAGAAAAGTGCGGTGTTCTGCGAGATCGGCATGAGTTGCCCGTTGCAGATGGCCCATCCCAACGGCGCGAAGTCGAACGGAAAAATGCGGATCTCGGCCAGGAATTGATCAGACATGGTCCCGTCCTAGTTCGGGCTCGGGTAAACGCCGAACAGTGAAATGATGAAGTTGTAGCAGAGGTAGGGTTGCATGTTGTCGTGCGGCTGGCTGCCGCCGACGAACGAGCACGCCTGGCTCGCCATCGGCGAAGCGGCCGCGACCTCGCGGTAAATCTGGGTCGCTCCCACCGCGCCCACGACATTGCCCGTCACCGTGTTGCCGGTCGCGTTGTTCAGGGATGCCGCCATCGGGTGATTGTGGATGGGCAGTTGCTGGGTGGTCAGCGTCACCTGTTCGGAGCCACCGCTCTGCCCGAGGGTGAAGCCGCTGCCCTGGTGCAACGGTAGGCGCCCCTGCAGGTTCGGCAGCGCGAATGTCTGCTGGCCGTCACCGCCATAGGTGGTCCCGATCAGATTGTACAAGGCGGCGTACTGGTCGATCGGCAGGAGCTGTCCCTGGCAGAGCATCCAGCCGGCCGGCGCAAAATTGCCGCCGAACATGCGAATCTCGCCGACGTAAGGCTGGCCCATGGCGCGCGTCCTTTAGGTCCGGGAGGGGAAGATGCCCTGCAATGCGATGCAGAAGTTCAGCGTGAGATAGGGCTGCATGTTCTCGTGGGGTTGCGAGCCACCGGCATTGCCGACGGTGCTCGGGTCCAGCGTCGTCAGATTGGCGGCAGCGGTGTAGAGATTGGCCGACGTCGCCATCAGATTGTTGGTGACCGCTGCGTTGTCGGCGCCGTTGGTTGTGCCCTGAAACGTGTGCGGATGCTGGGGCATCTCGGCGATCGATAGCGTGTGAGACGTTTCACCGCCGGTCTGCCCGATCGTGAATCCCGACCCCGCATGCAGCGGCACTTTGCCCTGCAGGTTGGGCAGCGCGAAATTCGTCTGGCCATTGCCGCCATAGGTCGTGCCGAGCAACGAGTACAGCGCCTGGTTCTGATTGATCGGCAGCAACTGGCCATTGCAAAAGGCCCAGCCTTTCGGCGCAAAGTTGAACGACATCATCCTGATTTCAGAGAGAAACGGTAGGGACATCGATCCTCCGTCAGACGATCCGTCTCGTCAGTGACTCAATTACCGAAAATGCAAGGCAAATGCGGTCGCGCGACAACGCGTGCACGATAGCGTGTTTTGCGCCAAGTGCAACCTAAACGATTGTCCGAGTTTTGTGATTTTTGTTCGAGCGCATGACGCGCGGATGTCGTTGCGATGACGTGGCGCTTCGCGACGACGATTGCCGCGATGCGGCGCGACCGAATCGAAACGCCTGCCGGATCGTTCCGGAACCTGTTGCTACCCTCGATCAAACCACCAGATCGTGATGGGTCTGGAGATGATCGATCAGGTTGCCACCCATCGCGGCATAGGTCATTTCGTGACCGGCCCACCATGGGGTCGCGGCACTGGAATGCCCGCCGAACAGATCGGACAAGGTCTGAGTGTTCGCCGTCAGGTCCGTATGGCTTTTGTTGGTCTGCGACTGCGTCTGGGTCAATGACGAGAAGTCGAAGCTGTCGCCGCTGGTCACCTTGGGCGTACCGGTGGTCTGCGAAGTAGTGGTTTGCTGGTTCGAGGTAGAGGTGCCTTGCATGGGCATCGCCTTTTGCAGGGCCGTATTGGATTGGGCGACATCCGATGCAGTGGCAAGCCGGCGCTCACCGTCGGCGAGGCCGATGTACATCAGGCTGTTGGCGTCGGATGGCGAAACGGAGTCGGGGAGGCCGAGCACGTGACCCAGTTCGTGGACCACGGTGGTCAGCAGATCGAGATGACCCGCAGCCGCCTTCGACGGATCGGTCAGGAGATCGGTGCCGGCGGCGTTGAGGGCGTTGGTGAATTCGAAATTGTCCGACAGGGTAGGGTCGATGAACCAGCCGTGGCCGGCGGCATCGGTGTCGATCGTGATCTGCAGGCCGCCTTCCTGACCGACAATCTGGCCGGCGAGATCGGCAACGCTGAAGGATGCAGCATGCAGCAGGGCGAGCTGCGTCGCGTTGGCGCCCACGCTTGCCCATTCTGCGATCGCCGCCGACACCACCGAACTGAGTTCGGCCTGTGTCAGGTGCATCTCACCTGTGCTCGGAGTCGGTGCCTGAACGCCGCCCGCTTCGGCGAGCAATGGTGCGACCACCGCGGGAAGCGTCGGCAGCGTGCTGACCAGCGTCGTCGTGCCGTTGCCGCCCGTGGTGTCGACGGTGATGCCGCCCGTGGTGCTGGTGTTGTCGTCGGTGATGACGCCTGCGGCGGTGCCCGATGTCGAGCCGTTCTTCGAGAGGTTCAGATGGGTGCTGGCGTTGAAGTTGCTCAACTCGACGTCGGTGGCGTAGAGCGTGCTATGGTTCAGCGTATTCTTGCTGCCCGTGCCGCCCCCACCCATGCCGATGACGATATTCGTCGTGCTGGTGTCTGTCGCCGTCGCGCCGTTCTCGACATCGAGGGCCGCGAACGGACTGTTGGAGGTCGGCGACGATACCGAGTTGCCGTAGAGCGTGGCGTTGAGGGTCGAGCTGCCGTCGTTGTTCTGCAGCGCGATGCCGGCGTCGCCGACGCCGGTGATCGTGTTGTTCTGGATCAGCGTCGTCAGGCTGCCGGCGCCTGCGTCGCGGACGAAGATGCCGTCGGAGTTGGATCCCACTTTCGCCGGGCCGATATCGTTGCTGGCGATGGTGCCGGACATGGTGCCGTTGTCCTGGCCCTTCGAGACGAAGATGCCCACGGTATCGAAGGCGTTGGCGCCGCCGTCGGTCAGGATGTTGTGCGAGATGTCGAACGTGGTGGTCGCGGCGGAGACATTGCCGCCGGATCCGCTGGCGATATGGACGGCCGTGCCGCCGCCGGGAACGATCGCCTCGCCGTTGTGGAAGGTGTTGCTCCGCACCACGGCGTCCATCGACGAATTGTTGTTGGCGGCGAACGCGATGAAGTCGGACCGCGTGCCGGAAAACGTGCTGTTGGTCACGGTGTAGTTGGCGGTCGCGGAGTTGTAGACTTGGCCCAGAACGTTGTCGTTGCCGCTCGAGCCGATCAGGCCGAACGTGTCGCTGTCCATGGTCAGGCGATTCAAGGTGCCGCTGGTGTTGTAGAGATCGACATTCTGGGTGAAGCCGCCCGAAATGCTCGATCCCGTAATCGACGCGGTGCCGAGCAGATTGTCGAACCGGATGCTGCTTTCCTCGCGGTCGCCGGCATTGGTGGTGCCGTTGGTGCCGCTGATCGCGCTGTTGGCGAGCGTGAAATTGGTGACTCCATTGCCGTAGATCGCGAAGTTGCTGAAGTCGTGCAGCGCCATGTCAGTCAGCGACACGTTGGTGGTGTTGTGGAGGAAAATGCCGGTGCCGCCATCGCCCGACGTGGTTTGCCCGCCGGCGTCGGTACCGCTCAGGATATCGCCGCCGGTCTTGTTGTTGATCGTGCCACCGGATCCCGCGGAGCCGGTCCCGGTGACCGTGAGCCCGCCGGCCGTTCCCGTCGTGTCGAGAATGATGCCTGCATTGCCCGACGAGCCTGTCGCCGAAATGCTCTTGAAAGTGAGACTGCCGGTGCCGATGTTGGTGTGCTCGACATCGAGGGCGGTGCCGGTCGTCGACGTGATGTTGTTGTTGCTGCCGGTAACGGTGATGGTGCCGCCATGGGTGAAGCTCAAGCCGGCGCCACTGGCCGTCTTGATCACGATGTCGGACATCGTGACGGTGCCGACATTGTTGCCGTCGTCGCTGATGCCGATACCGGTCGAGGCCGAAGTATCGATGCTGACGCCGGTGATCGTGTGACCCGTGGTGCCGAGCAGGTCGATGCCGTTGTCGGCGCCGGTGACATGGATCACCGGATCGGCGCCCGAGCCGACATTCGCGGTGACCAGCTGGTTGGTCACCGGATTGGTGAACGTCAGGGTATGGCTGCCGCCGATCAGGTTGACGCCGTTGGCCAGATTGATGCCGTTGGCTTCGCTATAGGTGCCGGTGCCGTGCTCGAGTACGACATAGTCGCCGGAGCCGGCCGGATTCGCCGCGTTGAAGGCGGCGATCGAGGTGTACGGATCGGCCTGGGTGCCGAGGTTGTGGCTGCTCGTTGCCGAATTGTCGATGTAGAACACCTGCGGCACGACGCCGACGTGAAAGCTCTGCGGCCCCGACGAGAGCGGCCCGCCGCTGCCGGTATGGCCATTGTCGTTGATGTTCAGGGAAACCGTGTCGCTGCCGGTGAAACCGTCGTCGCTGTTGTAGGTCAGCGTCGCCAGCGCGGTGTTGAGCTGCGCGATCGTCCCCGTCAGGGTGACGGTATGGGAGCCGTTGTTGGTGAAACCCGCAAGTCCGGTGGTATCGAACGACAGCGCGCCGTGGTTCGAAGTGATCGTTGCGGTTTCGTTGCCGCCTGCAGAATCGATGTCGGCGACCGAGAGCCCCGATATCGCGAGGTTGGTGTGCGAAAAAGCTGTCCCGACCGATGAATCCGAAGGCACCGTCGCGGTCGGCGGATCGTCGATTGCGGTAACGGTCTGGGTTGCGGATGCCGACCCGGTGTCGTTGCCGCCGTTCGCGGTGCCGCCGTCGTCGACGGCGGTCACGGTATAGGTGCGCGCCGTGGTGTCGGGGGGCTCGCCGGTGTTGTTGAACTGGACCGCGTCGAGCACCGCGTTGTAGTGCGCGATCGTGTCGGTCCCGGTCAGGGTGACGGTTTCGGTGGTAGCCGTGCTGGTGATGTCGAAGTGAATGTTGCCGATGTCACCGCTGGTGCCGGCGTGACCTGCGATCGACAGCGCGTCCGACGGCTTGAGGTCGGTCAGCTCGAAGGTCGCGCTGATCAGGTTGGTGCTGTCGACGTCGGTGATCGTGAGGTTCGGGGCGATCGTGACCGGGATCGAATTCGCCGGCGGCGTGCCGACCGGCGGCTCGCTGAAGTTGGTGATGGCGCCAATTGTCACCACCGGCGGGTTGTTGACCGGGGTGACGTCGATGGTGTCGGTCGCAGGCGTGCCGTCGAGAGTCCCGTCATTGGCGGTGATGGTCACCGTGCGGGCCAGGCCGGACGGGTTGTTGCTGGAGTTGAAGTAAGTGATCGAATCCAGCGCGGTCTGGAAGTCGGCGACGGTGGAGCCGGCGGTGCCGGTCAGGGTCAACTCACCGTGCAAGGCGTCCCATGCGCCGACGATGTGCGCGGTGTTGACGAAAGCGAGTATATCCTGGCCGTTGAAATAGTTGCCGGTGATCTGCACCGTCACATGATCGAGCGTTGCGCTGTCGGCATCGGTGACCGTCAGCGCCGGATCGAATGCGGTGGCGGCCTGCCCTTCGATGTAGTTCAGGATATGGCCGCCGGTCACGACGGGCGGAGCGTCCGGAGGGGCCACGGTCTCGGTGTTTGACGTGCCGGTGACGCCGGCACTGACCGTGTCGGTCGCGGTGATGGTCTGGCTTCCGGCGGTCTCGAACTTTTCGGTGAAGGTGCCGGTGCCGCCGGTCAGCGTCGCGTCGGACGGCAGCACGGCGGTGGGATCGCTCGATGTAAAGTGCACGGTGCCGGTGTAGCCGGTGGCGATGTTGCCATGGGCATCGAGCGCCGTGACGGTGACCGATCCCGCAACGTCGGCGCGGCCGTTGGCCGGGATGCTTACCGCAAAATGGGTGGCTGGGCCGGGCGCGACGTTTTCGGCATTCGACGTGCCGGTGATGGCGCTGACCGTGTCGGTGGCGGTGATGGTCTGGCTGCCGGAGGTATCGAAAGTCTCGTTGAAGGTCCCGGTGCCATTGGTCAACGTCATGTCGGCCGGCAGCACGGCGCTGCCGTCGGTCGATGTGAAGTGCACGGTTCCGGTGTAGCCGAGGACGACGTTGCCGAAGGCATCGAGCGCGGTCACCGTGCCCGAACCTGGGGTGCCGGCTGAGCCGCTGCCCGGGATGCTGACTGCAAAATGCGTGGCGGCGGCCGCCGTCACGGCTTCGGCATTCGAGGTGCCTGTAATCGTGCTCGTCACCGTGTCGGTCGCGGTGATGGTCTGGCTTCCGGCGGTGTCGAGCGTCTCGCTGAAGGTGGCCGTGCCGTTGGTCAGCGTCATGTCGGCCGGCAGAACCGCATGGCCGTCGGTCGACGTGAAGTGCACGGTTCCGGTGTAACCGGTGACGACGTTGCCGAAGGCGTCGAGCGCGGTCACGGTGCCCGAACCTGCGATTCCCGCCGTGCTGCTGCCCGGAATGCTGATCGAGAAATGCGTGACGGGACCCGGCGTCACGGTCTCCGCATTCGAGGTGCTGGTGATGGCGCTGACCGTGTCCGTGGCCGTGATGGTCTGGCTGCCGACCGTCTCGAATGTTTCGCTGAAGCTGCCGGTGCCGTTGGTCAGCGTCATGTCGGCGGGCAGCACGGCATGACCATCGCTCGATGTGAAGTGCACGGTGCCCGAATAGCCCGTGGCGACGTTGCCGAAGGCATCGAATGCGGCGACGGTGACCAAACCTGGTGTCCCCGCGGCTCCGCTCGCCGGAATGCTGACCACAAGACGGGTGGCGGCGCCGCCCGCAACGGCTTCGGTGTTCGATGAGCCGGCGATGGCGGGGATGACCAGATCGTTCGCGGTGATGGTCTGGTTGCCGGCGGTCTTGAATGTTTCGCTGAAGGTGCCGGTGCCGTTGGTCAACGTCATGTCGGTCGGCAGCGTGGCGCTGCCGTCGCTCGACGAGAAATGCACCGTGCCGATGTAGCCGGTGGCGACGTTGTTGAAGGCATCGAGCGCGGTGACCGTGAACGAGCCTGGTGTTCCCGCCGTGCCATTGGCCGGAAGGCTCACCGCGAAGTGCGTGGCGGCGCCGGGCGTGACGGCTTCGGCATTCGACGTGCCGGTGATGCCGGTCACCGTGTCGGTCGCGGTGATGGTCTGGCTGCCGGCGGTGTCGAGGGTTTCGCTGAAGCTGCCGGTGCCGTTGGTCAACGTCACGTCGGCCGGCAGCGCGGCGTGGCTGTCGGTTGACCTGAAGTGGACCGTGCCCGTGTAATTGGTGACGACGTGGTTCAAGGCGTCGAGCGCGGTGACGGTGACCGTGCCCGGCGTCCCCGCTGCGCCGTTGGCCGGAATGCTCACGGCAAAGTGAGTTGCCGCACCCAAGGTCACATCGATCGAGAAGGTCTGCGAACTACTCAAGGTGCCGTCGCTCGCGGTCGCGGTGACGGTATAGGCGTGACCCGGCGCGGTGACGTAGTTGATCTTGCTGGGATCGGCGACGGTGATGACACCTGTCGTGGCATTGATCGTGAAGCCTCCGCCCGAACTGTCGCCAGTCAGGCTGTAGGTCACCGGATTCATGTCGGCCGAGGTCGCGGTGATGCCCACAGCCGTGCCGGCCACCGCGCCTTCCGCGACCTTGTTGGCCGCCGCATTGCTGTCGACGGGAGTGGACGGCGCAACGTCGGTGACCGCGATGGCAAAACTCTGCGCGCTCGTCGCAAGACCGTCGCTCGCCTGAACCGTGATGGTGTAGGCATGGCCAGGGCTGGTCACGTAATTGATCTTGGTGGGATCGGCGACCGTCACCACGCCGGTGTTCGGATCGATCTTGAATCCGCCGCCGGAGCTGTCGCCGATCAGCGAATAGGTGACGGCATGGCCGCTGCTGCTGGTGGCCAGCGCCGTGATGTTGACGAGCGTGTTGGCCGCGGCGCCCTCGATGACCGTGTTATTTCCCGCATTGGCGTCGATCGGAGCCGACAGCTGGTCGGTGACCGGGGGCCACAGCGTGCCGGGAGGGCAGCCGAGGTACAGATATTGCAGACCATACGTGTCGGCGAACGCCTGGGCGGCCGCGTCGAGGACGATATGACCGGTCGAATCAAGCTGAAGTTCGGGGCGCGTTAAACCACCGATTGTATAAGCAGGTATGGTCGTCATGAGCACTCCCGCGATCGGCGTGGAAGCCGATCAATATCTACGATTGTTGGGGACGATGAGGTGTGAAGCCGTTCACACGTTGAAGTTGACTGCTCGCGATCGGCGATCGCGCCAAGCCGCCTGCAATTCGAGAAAGCCGCGATCTCAGCGCAGCCGTGGCTTCAGCAAGGTCAAATGCGCTTGCCATTGACGTAGTCGCTTTCACACACTCGCGCCGCGACAAAACACCATGAATGTTCGAGAAAAAAGCGGCCGGCCAACAATATTCATGCTTTGGCAACCATGACCGTATTGGCGATGCTTCCGAGTGTCAATGTGTGTGCGAATGACAACCGATGCCGCCAACGGCGATTCCGCCGTGCAGCGAGAGGTAGAGTGCTGGAACCTGGTTAACCCTGGCTGCTGTGGGCCGCAGGTGTCCGTGCCAAAATTGGACTCCGGTGCGATGTAACGAATCTGTGAAGCAAGCTCGCGTTGTGATTGATTCGGGGCGGGCCGTCTGTGACCTAGCCGCTCCGATAGGCCAGCCAAACTGCCCCTTTTCGTCGTCACGGTTTCGCGAGCGTGTCGTAAGGCTTTCAGACTACGAAACTATTCGCTTGATCCGGCGGCCATCTTGAACAGACTGGGGTGCGGCTACATCTGTGACGTCCGCTGCCGCGACATTGCGGTGGTCCATCCGTGTTGAATCACCGCAATTTCAGTTGCGACTTTGGTAGGCCTGATTTGGTCGGCGTGCTTCGTGGTCTTTTTGGGGGAGAGCGAATTGAGTTCAATTGACAGAACGGAGCGTCCGGCTCCGGTGAACGGTGCCGAGCCGCGTTCGCTTCGCCGCCAGGGATTCGTCAGGGCGTGCCGGCGCGGTCTCGCGCCGATCGGGCTGTTGGCCGTGCTGGCGCTCGGCGGCTGCGACGACAAGACTGCGCAATCGCAGGCCGCGCCGCCGGCACCGCCCGTGACCGTCGCGCAGCCGGTCAAGCGCACCGTCACCGATTGGGACGAATTCACCGGCCGCTTCGAGGCGATCGAGGAGGTCCAGGTCCGCGCCCGCGTCGGCGGCTTCGTCAACAGTGTCGAGTTCAAGGATGGTGCGATCGTCCATGCCGGCGATCTGCTCTACATCATCGATCCGCGGCCGTTCGAGGCGGTCGTGCTGCAGGCCGAAGGTCAGCTCGCCGACGCGCGGGCCAAGGGCGAGCTTGCCAAGCGGGATCTCGAGCGCGGGCTCAACCTGGTGCAGACCAGCGCGGTCTCCGAGCAGGTCGTCGATCAGCGCCGCCAGGCGTTGCAGGCGGCGCGCGCCGCCGAGACGCAGGCCGAGGGCACGCTGAAGGCCGCCCAGCTCAACGTCGAATTCACCCACGTGCTGGCGCCGATCACCGGCCGCGTCAGCCGGCATCTGGTGACCCCCGGCAATCTGGTGCAGGGCAGCGAGGGCGGTGCGACGCTCTTGACCTCGATCGTGTCGCTCGATCCGATCTACATCTATTTCGACGTCGACGAGGCGACCTATCAGCGCAACAGCAAGCTGTGGTTCGAAGGCCGGCGGCCGAGCTCGCGGGATACCGCGAACCCGGTGCAGGTGACGCTGACCGGCGAGACCAAGCCCTCGCATGAGGGCAAGATGGACTTCCTCGACAACCGCCTCGACGTCTCCACCGCGACGCTGCGCAGCCGCGCGGTGATTCCGAACAAGGATCTCTCGATCCTGCCCGGCCAGTTCGGCCGCGTGCGTCTGATCGGCTCCTCGCCCTACGAGGCGCTGCTGATCCCGGATACCGCTGTTGCCACCGACCAGTCGCGCAAGATCGTGTTCGTGGTCAAGGACGACAACACGGTGGAAGCCCGAGCGGTCACGCTCGGGCCGCTGGATGAGGGCCTGCGCGTGATCCGCGAGGGGCTCAAGCCGGAGGACCATGTGATCGTCGACGGCCTGCAGCGCGCCCGCGTCGGCGCCAAGGTGACGCCGAAAATGGCCCAGGCGCCCGCGGCAGACACCAAGCCCGCGGAAGCTGTCAAGCCGGCGGCAGGTGCCAAGCCATGAATCTCGGCAGGCTCTCCATCAACCAGCCCATCCTCGCGATGGTGCTGTCGATCGTGCTGCTGATCGTCGGCGCGATTGCCTATCCGACGCTGCCGGTCTCGGAATATCCGCAAGTGGTGCCGCCGACCGTCACCGTCACCACGCAGTACCCGGGCGCCTCGGCGCAGACCGTGTCCGACACCGTCGCCGCTCCGATCGAGCAGGAGATCAACGGCGTCGAGGACATGCTGTATCTCTACAGCCAGGCGACGTCGAACGGCCAGCTCACCATCACCGCGACCTTCAAGCTCGGCACCGACCTCGACAAGGCCCAGGTGCTGGTGCAGAACCGCGTTGCGATCGCGCAGCCGCGGCTGCCCGAGGAGGTCCAGCGCAACGGCGTCGTCACCCGCAAGAACTCGCCCGACATCCTGATGGTCGTGTTCATGCTGTCGCCCGACGACACGTTCGACCAGCTCTACATTTCCAACTACGCGCTGCTGCAGGTCCGCGACCAGCTGTTGCGGCTCGACGGCGTCGGCGACATCCAGATGTTCGGCGCGCGCGACTATTCGATGCGGCTGTGGCTCGACCCCGACCGGATTGCCAATCTCGGTCTGACCTCGGCCGAGGTGCTGGCGGCGATCCGGGCGCAGAACCTGCAGATCGCCGGCGGCCAGATCGCCGAGCCGCCGATCGCCGATCGCGCCTTCCAGCCCAATCTCGTGTTCACCGGCCGCCTCAAGGATATCAGGCAGTTCGAGGACATCGTGGTGAAGGCCGGCTCAGACGGCCGCACTGTGCGCCTGCGCGACGTCGCCCGCGTCGAGCTCGGTGCGCTGTCCTACGCTACCAACAGCTTCCTGCTGCGCAAATCCGCCGTCGCCCTGCTGGTGACGCAGCGGCCCGGATCGAACGCGCTCGCCACCGCCAAGAGCATCTCCGACACGATGGAGCGGATGAAGGCGGGTTTCCCGAAGGGGCTCGACTACAACATCGGCTACAACCCGACCGAATTCATCGCCCAATCGGTCCATGAACTGATCAAGACGATCTATGAAGCGATGGCGCTCGTCGTCATCGTGGTGCTGGTGTTCCTGCAGGGCTGGCGGCCTGCGATCATTCCGATCATCGCGATCCCGGTGTCGCTGGTTGGCACCTTCGCGGTGATGGCCGCGCTAGGCTTCTCGATCAACAATCTGACCTTATTCGGTCTGGTGCTCGCGGTCGGCATCGTGGTCGACGACGCCATCGTCGTGGTCGAGAATGTCGAGCGGCATCTCGAGCACGGCATGTCCAGGCGCGCGAGGCCGCGCTCAAGACCATGGAGGAGGTCGGCGGCGCGCTGGTCTCGATCGCGCTGGTGCTGTGCGCGGTGTTCGTGCCGACCGCCTTCCTCGGCGGCATCTCCGGACAGTTCTTCCAGCAATTCGCCGTGACCATCGCGGTCGCGACCGCGATCTCCTGCTTCTGCTCGCTGACGCTGTCGCCGGCACTGGCCTCGCAGATCCTGGTGCCGCACGAGGAGAAGCGCCCGCCGGCCCGCTGGAACGTCATCGCGCGCGGCTGGGACAGCTTCACCGCGCTGTTCAACCGCGTGTTCGACCGGCTGGCGCATGGCTATGCGGCGGTCGCCGACTTCGTGATCCGGCACACCGTGGTCATGGTCGCGATCTACCTCGTCTTGATCGGCAGCGCCGGCTGGCTGCTCGCGACCACTTCGCAGGGCTTCATCCCGGCGCAGGACCGCGGCTACGTCATCATCTCGGCGCAGTTGCCGGGCGCCGCGTCGCTGGCGCGGACCACGGCAGTGGTGCGCGAGATCGAGCGGATTGCGCTGGATACGCCCGGCATCGTTCGCGTCGCGGCGTTCGCCGGCTTCTCCGGCGCGACGCGCACGCAGGCGGGCAATGCCGCGGCGCTGTTCCCGGTGTTCGACGAGCCGGAGGCGCGCCTGAAGAAGGGGCTGACGGCGACCGCGATCACGGCCGAGCTGCGCAAGCGGCTGTCGGTGATCCAGGGCGCTTTCATCATCGTCATTCCGCCGCCGGCCGTGCCCGGTATCGGCACCGGCGGTGGCTTCACCATCCGTGTCCAGGATCGGCAGGGGCGCGGGCCCGAACTGCTGGCGTCCGCGACCGACGAACTGGTGTTGGCCGCGCGCAAGTCGCCGAGCCTCACGTCGGTGTTCTCGCCGTACTCAGCGAACACGCCGCAGCTGTTCGTCGATATCGATCGGGTCAAGGCGCAGAAGCTCGGCGTTCCCATCGCCAATATCACCGACACGATCGAGACCTATTTCGGCTCGACCTATGTCAACGACTTCAACCTGTTCGGCCGCACCTACCACGTCACCGCGCAGGCCGATCTGCCGTTCCGCAAGGAGACCACCGACCTGTCGCGGCTGCGCACCCGCAACGCCAATGGCGACATGGTGATGCTCGGCAGCGTCGTCGACTTCAAGGACATTTCGGGTCCCGACCGCGTCGCCCGCTACAATCTCTACTCGGCGTCCGAACTGCAGGGTGAACCGGCGCCGGGCGTCAGCTCGACGACGGCGCTCAACACCATCAAGAAGATCGCCGACGAAACCTTGCCGAGCGGCTTCTCGTTCGAATGGACCGATCTGTCCTACCAGCAGGTCAACGGCGCCAATGCCGGCCTCTACGTGTTCCCGATCTGCGTGCTGTTCGTCTATCTGGTGCTGGCCGCGCAATATGGCAGCTGGACACTGCCGTTCGCGGTGATCCTGATCGTGCCGATGTGCCTGTTCGCGGCCACGATCGGCGTGCGCATCATGGGCCAGGATGTCAACATCCTGACCCAGATCGGCTTCGTGGTGCTGGTGGGACTTGCCGCCAAGAACGCGATCCTGATCGTCGAGTTCGCGCGCGATATCGAACTCGAGGGCCGGCCACGGCTGGAGGCGGTGATCGAGGCCTGCCGGCTCCGTCTGCGGCCGATCCTGATGACGTCGTTCGCCTTTATCCTCGGCGTGCTGCCGCTGGTGCTGTCGACCGGATCGGGCTCGGAGATGCGCCAGGCGGTCGGCGTCGCCGTGTTCTTCGGCATGCTCGGCGTCACCCTGTTCGGCCTTGTCTTCACCCCGATCTTCTACATGGTGGTGCGCAACCTCGCGGAAGGAAAGAACGAGGGCAAGCCGAAGGAGCCAGCGGCGACCGTGGCGGGTGGAGCATAACCCTCCCCGTCGTCATTCCGGGGCACCGCGCAGCGGTGAGCCCGGAATCCATTTATCGTCTTGGGTATGCGGCCTGATGGATTCCGGGCTCGCGCTGCGCGCGCCCCGGAATGACGGAGGAAAGGCTTTGCATGCCCATACTATTGGCTGAACTGAAATCGGTGGGCAGCAGCCAGGTTATAAAATAATGTCGCGCCGATTTTTCCTGATGAAAGACTGCTGGGAGAACATAACAATGAAGTCGGGATTTTTGGCTGCGGTTGCGGCATGCAGCTTGATGCTGGCGGCGCCGGCAATGGCCCAGGGTGTCAAGATCGGCATCCTGAACGACCAGTCGGGCGTCTACGCCGATTACGGCGGCAAATATTCGCTCGAAGCGGCGCGGATGGCGGTCGAGGATTTCGGCGGCGAGGTGCTGGGACAGAAGATCGAGATCGTCACCGCCGACCATCAGAACAAGCCGGACCTTGCGACCGCGATCGCGCGGCGCTGGTACGAGGTCGAGAACGTCGACATGATCACCGAGCTCACCACGTCGTCGGTCGCGCTCGCGGTGCAGGAGCTGTCGAAGGAAAAGAAGAAGATCGACATCGTGGTGGGCGCGGGCGACCTCGCGCATTTCAGGCGATGCCTGCACGCCCTACAGCTTCCACTGGGCCTACGACACCCGCGCGCTCGCGGTCGGCACCGGGGGCGCGTTGACGGAAGCGGGCGGAGACACTTGGTTCTTCCTGACCGCCGACTACGCGTTCGGCTACGCGCTGGAAAAGGACACCAGCGACATCGTCGCCTCGAAGGGTGGCAAGGTGGTTGGCTCGGTCCGCGTGCCGCTCAACTCGTCCGACTTCTCGTCGTTCCTGCTGCAGGCGCAGAGCTCGAAGGCCAAGATCATCGGGCTTGCCAACGCCGGCCTCGACACCACCAACTCGATCAAGCAGGCGGCCGAGTTCGGCATCGTGCGCGGCGGCCAGAAGCTCGCCGGCCTGTTGATGACGCTGTCGGAGGTGCACGGTCTCGGGCTCGAAGCGGCGCAGGGTCTCGTGCTCACCGAGGGCTTCTATTGGGACCACGACGATGCTTCGCGCGCCTTCAGCGAGCGCTTCTTCAAGCGCACCGGCCGGATGCCGAGCATGATCCATGCCGGCACCTATTCGGCGACGCTGAGCTATTTGAAGGCGGTGAAGGCCGCCGGCACCAAGGACAGCGAGGCGGTTGCCGCCAAGCTGAAGGAGCTGCCGGTCGATGACGCCTTCGCCAAGGGCAAGGTGCTCGCGAACGGCCGCATGGTGCATGACCTCTATCTGTTCGAGGTCAAGAAGCCTTCGGAGTCGAAGAAGCCCTGGGACTATTATAAGCAGCTCGCCGTGGTGCCCGGCGACAAGGCGTTCTTCACCGCCAAGGAAAGCGGCTGCCCGCTGACCAAGTGATGCGGAGCTGTTGAAACAACACAACTGTCGTCCCGGCCTTTGCCTGGCCTTCGCCGGGACGACAGCGGAGGTGTGGTCGCGCCTTCAATGCACCACCCGCCACGCCGCGCCGCCGAGCGCGCCGATCCATAGAATGATCGCGGCCATCGCCTGGATGCCAAATCCGCGGCTGCGCTTCGCCACCGCCTCGCGATAGCCGATGAAATAAACGATGCGGCCGACGACCCAGATCACGCCGACTGCGGCGGCCGCGACGTCGCCGATATAGATCGCAAACAGCCAGAGCGACGGCAGGAAGATCGGCATCCACTCCAGCGTGTTCATTTGGATCCGGAAGACGCGCTCGAAGTCCGGATGGCCCGAGACCGCCGGGAGCTTGATGCCATAGGCGGCACGGGCGCGCGACACCTCGATCGAGGTGTAGAAATAGAACGCGACGGCAAGGCAGGTGACGATGGCCGTGTAGTAATACATGGCAGACGTGTCCTCTTGTTGCATTGGCCCCGATGTCATGACGGGACGACCGCGGCCGGTGTGACTGGCGGGAATTCTTGTTGGGCCGCTCTAGTATCCGGTCATCTCAAGATAACCTAATCCGACGTGGCTGCCCGTAAAGCGGATCGGGCCTTCCCAGTAGGGGAAGCTGGTTCCCATCCAGGCTTTCGGATTGAGCGGCGTGGTCTCGATGGCGAGACCGCGCGCGGGCAGGCTGACGCGCCACGACGTCGGCAGCTTGCGGCCGTCGATTTCGGTGGTCGCGACCGGCGCGATGCTGTTGCCGCTGCTCGCAATCTCGGCCGAGCGGCCGTCAGGCGTGATCCAGTTGCCGAACAGGTTCTCGCGGCCGTCCGTCTGGCGCAGCCGGTACAGCATCAGCTTCTCGTCGCCGGGCAGATGGAGCGAGAACCAGTCCCACCCGGTCTGGTCCGCCGCCAATGGCTGGCTGCTCCATTCGCGATCCATCCAGGCCATGCCCGTAACGTCGAGCGGCCTGTCCTCGATGACGATGCGGCCGGACGCCCGGTAGAATGGCTGGCTGTAGTAATTGGAGGCCTGTCCGCGATCCGACTTGCGGCTGTAGCCATGGTCGCCTTGCAGCACCAGCGGGCGGTCCGCAGTCAGCCGGAGGGCAGTGCTGAAGTCGGCGGCCGCGGCCCTGAGTTCGAGCGGCGCGACGCGCTGCGCGTCGAACGGAGCGATCCCGTGCATCTCCCAGGTGTCGATCCAGGCGCGGAACGGCGTCGCCTCGACCCCGGCCTGCCCAACGCCGCCGCGTGCAAACGTCTCGCTGAAGCGATGTGTGGTGGCGCTGGTCACGGCGGCATGGCCCATCCAGACCTGCTGGTTGGCCCAGCCTTCGCTGGGGCCGCCCGGCTTCATCGCCTGGCGGAATAGCGTCCATTGTGCGCCATAGGCCGCGCCATTCGCGTCGGAGAGGTTCGCCGTCACGTACCACCACTCGATCCGGAACTCCGGATGCGGGCCGTGGTCGATCGGAAATACGAATTGTTTGCCGGGCGCGACGGTGGCAAATCCCTCGGCATTCTCGCCGAGGCCGGCAAAGCCCTGCGCAAGACCCTTGCCGCCGAGCGCGAGCGCCAGCGCCCCGCCGGCAAAGGCGCGGCGGGTGATCTTGCCGCTAGCGCTCATTGACGAAGACCCTGATCAGGCTGGCCGGCTGCATGCGCGCCAGTCTAGCGACCGGCAGCGCCGCCGCACAGAACGCGGCGGCGAGCGCCACCGCAAGCAGTTCGATCAGCTGCAGCGGGAAGATCTGGAACGGCAGCCGCCAGCCGAATGCTTTCACATTGACGATCGCAAGCAGGCACCACGCAACCAGAAGGCCGAGCGGCAGTGCGAACAGCGCGGTGATCAATGCGACCGCCATGGTCTTCAGCAGCTCGAGCGCCGCGAGCCGTCGCCGCGTCAGGCCGATCGCCCACAGCGGGGCCAGCTGCGGCAGCCGCGAATTGGCGAGCGTCAGCAGGCTGGTCAGGAGCGCGATGCCGGCGACGCCGAGCGTGAAGGCGTTGAGCGCCGCGGTCACCGAGAAGGTACGGTTGAACACCCGTCTCGATTCCCGCTTCATCGTCGCCTGGTCGGCGACATTGCGGTCGTCAAGACCGAATTTCTCCTGCAACGCCGTGATCAGCGGTGCAATCTTGTCCGGCGCGACGCGGAGCCCGAGCCGGGTCTGCGGCGTCTGGGGGAAACGCCGCGTCAGTGCCGCGAAGTTGACCGCGATCTGGCCCTTGGGGTTGCCGTAATCGGCGTAGATGCCGACGATCTCGAGCGGCCAGGGGCCGCCGGGGGCGGGGACCTCGATATGATCGCCGATCGCAAGCTTCATCCGTCGCGACAGCTGCTCGCTGACCAGGCAGGTGTCGCCGGGACGCAAGCGCACCCAGGCATTCGCCGTGCTGTCCAGCAACGGCCAGTTGTCTCGGTAGGTGGCGTGGTCGGGCAGGCCGAGCACCTCGATCGGCGCGCCGCCAAGCCGGGTGTCGGCGCGGCCGCCAGGCAGGATCGCCTGAACCTCCGGCCGATCGCGCAGCCAGCCCTTGATCTCCTTTGCCTGCGCATCGCTTGCCGCGCTGATATAGACGTCGGCTGCGAGGCGGCCGTCGAGCCAGACCAGGAAGGTGCGGCTGAAACTTTCCACCATGGTGCTGACGCCGACATTGACCGCGAGCGCGAGCAACAGCGCCATCAGCGCCAGTGACAGGCCCGAGAGCTGCTGGCGGCTGTCGGCCCAGAACCAGATGCCGACCGGCGCCCGCGCGCTGCGCTGGCCGAATGCGAGCGTGATCTGCAGCACCATCGGCAGGATCAAGGCCGCGCCGAGCATCAGCGCAGCCAGTACCGCAAAGCCCGCGATCAGGGAATCGCCGAACTGGATGAGAATTGCTGCGACCGCGAACACCGCCAGCGCCGCGGCACTCTGGAACAGCAGCCAGCGCCGTTGCGCCTGCTGCCAGGCCTGCGGCTGCGCCGTCGCCAGCACCGGCATCCGGATCGCCTTGGCAAGGCTCGCCGCGGCGGCTGCGAGCGCGCCCAAGATGCTGATCGCGATGCCGGCGAACCACCAGATTGGTTTCAGCGAAAGCTGCCCGGGGATCTGCGCGCCATAAAGCCCGCGCAGCGAGGCCGCGACATCGGGCAGCAAGGTCGCCGCGATGAAGTAGCCGCAGACGAGGCCAATCACGCCGGCGATCAGCGCCAGCGACAGCAGCTCGATCACCAGCACGGTGTTGAGCAGCCGTGCCGAGACGCCGCAGGCGCGCAAGGTACGCAGCATCGGCAGTCGCTGCTCGAAGGCGAGGCCGATCGCGGAGTTGACGATGAACAGGCCGACGAAGAACGACAGCAGGCCGAAGGCGGTGAGGTTGAGATGGAAACTGTCGGTCAGCCGCTCGAGGTCGGTTTCGGCGCTCGGCTCGACCAGGCGAAGTTTTTCGCCTGCCACGCTTTGCAATGTCGCGCGCGGCGCCTTGGATTTTCCGACCAGCAGGCGCGACACCTGGCCGGGCATCTTCAGGATGCCCTGCGCGATGCCGATGTCGACGATGAGCGCCCCGGGCGCAAGCTCCGCCTGCACGCGCAGGGGCGGTAAGCTCAAACCGTTGGCCTGCGGCCGGTCGCCTTCCTTGAGGCCGAGATCGTGCAGCGTCTCAGGCGCCACCAGCATTTCGCCTGGCGGCGTGGCGAAGGATAGCAGGCTGCCGCGGCCGACCGCTGGCGCGTTGCCGACCTCGGACGGCAAGGTCACCGGCTCGACGCCGAGCAGGCGGAAGCTGCGTCCATCGATCTGGACGCGGCCCTCCAGCATCGGTGACACCGGCCAGCCGGCGCGGCGCAGATCGACGAACAGTTGCTGCGGGAAAGTCGCGCTGTCTTTGGCGACCAGCATGGCGGTGCGCGCGCCGCCGAAGGTCGCGGCGGCGCGGTCATAGGAGATCCGGGCCTGCTGGTTCAGCGCCTGCACGCCGCTCCACAGCGCGGTCGCGGAGATCAGCCCGATCAAGAGCGTCGCAAGCTGCATCGGATGCCGCCGCCAATGGCTGAGCAGCACGGCGAGGATCCACAAGACGCGCTTCACGCCACCACCCCGCCATGCAGGGTGACCTGGCGGTCGAGCGTCGCGGCGAGCCGGGCGCTGTGGGTGACCATCAGGAAGCCGCAGCCGGTGCGAACGACCAGATCGCGCGCAAGTCGCAGCACCTCGTCGGCAGTGTCCTCGTCGAGGTTGCCGGTCGGCTCGTCGGCGAGCAGCAGCAGCGGCTTCGGCGCCAGCGCGCGGCCGATCGCGACGCGCTGCTGCTGGCCGCCGGACAATTGCTCGGGATAGCGCTTCAGGAGCTGCTTGAGGCCAAGGCGCTCGACCAGTTCGTCATGCCAGGCCGCATCGTGGCGGCCGGCGATGCGGGACTGGAACACGAGATTGTCCGCGACCGTCAGGCTCGGGATCAGGTTGAACTGCTGGAACACGAGACCGAGCCGGTCGCGGCGCAGCTCGGCGCGGCCGGCGTCGTTGAGGCCGGAGACAGTGATATCGGCCAGCCTGATCTCGCCGCTGTCGGCGGCATCGAGCCCGGCGATCAGATGCAGCAGCGTGCTCTTGCCGCTCCCGGATTCACCTGACAGCGCCACGCTCTCGCCGGTCGCGACGGCCAGATCAACGCCGCGCAGCACCGCAACGTCTTCGCCGGCAGAGCGGTAACTCTTGGTCAGGCCGGTGACGCGAAGCACCGCGGCGGTCTGGTCAGATGAAGCGATGGCCGTGCCTCATTCAAGGCTTCTGGTATTTCAGGACGAACTCGTCGATCGGCACCGGCGCCTTGAAGACGGGAATGTCCTTCGGGTCCTCCGTATGATGCAGGAAATCACCCTCCGCGACCAGCCTGAAGCCGGCGGCCTCGATCTCCTGCTTCAGGGTGCTCTCCTCGATCCGGTGCAGCGTCTTGGCGACGCTGGTACCTTCGCCCGCCTTGGCCGAATGGTCGGCGATGACGAGGAAGCCGCCGGGCTTGAGCGCGGCGAACATCTTCTTGTTCATTGCGGCGCGATCGACCGGCAGATAGCTGATGTCGTGATAGAAAAAGAACAAGGTGATCATGTCGAGGTTGTTGACCTCGGGCGGGATCGGATCGTCATAGTCGCGCACGACATGGACGACGTTCGTCATCGCCGGCGACTTGGCGCGGGTGTCGAACCTGTCCTTGACGAAGCGCTCGAGCACGGTCGCCGAGTCCTGGGCGTACACCTTGCCAGACGGGGCGACGGTCCGCGCCAACAGTTCGGTGCTGTAGCCGGCGCTTGCCGCCATGTCGAGGATCGTCATGCCGGGCTTGACGCCGGCAAAGGCGAGCATCTTGGCCGGCTGGCGGCGCTGGTCGACCTGGCGATCCGCATCGCTGCGATCGGGTGCGGCGACGATCGCCGCATAGTCGGGGCTGGCAGCGTCTTCGGCGCGGACAGCTGGTGCGGCGAGCAGCGTGGCTGTGGCGAGCGCAGCGCAGGCAGCCGCGCGAAGCATCGATCTGTTCATGAAACAACCCCGGCGTTTCGTTGCCCCGAACATAGCAGGCGGCCCATGACAGATCACCGCTTCGCGGCCGCGCCGACGCGATCGTGATCGGTCGTTACGGCCGTACCGGGGCGGCCGCCCCCCGGGAAAATGCGTTGTTGCGTTGCCCGCCGAGGCGTGGCTAGCATCGCCAATTGGGGCCGATTTTACGAAGCCAAAAACGAAACGACGGGGAGCCAGACATGACGACGCAACCGATGTCCAAGGGGACGTCAACCGGGACGCCCAAGGGCGCCTGGACCATCACCTTCCTGCTGTTCCTGTTCATGGTGGTGAACTTTGCGGACAAGATCGTGGTCGGGCTCGCCGGCGTGCCGATCCGGAAGGAGATGGGTCTCACCCCGGAGCAGTTCGGCGATCTTGGCTCGTCGTTCTTCTATCTGTTTTCGATCTCGGCGATCGTGGTCGGCTTCATCGTCAATCGCGTCGACACCCGCTGGGTCCTGCTGGTCCTGGCGGTGATCTGGTCGCTGGCGCAATTTCCGATGATCGGCACCGTCAGCCTCACGACGCTGACGATCTGCCGCATCATCCTCGGCGCCGGCGAGGGACCGGCCTTCTCGGTGGCAGCGCATGCCATCTACAAATGGTTTCCGGATGAGAAGCGCACGCTGCCGACCGCAATCCTGTCACAGGGGTCGGCGTTCGGCGTGATCCTCGCGGTGCCGGCGCTGAACTGGATCATCGTCAATCACAGCTGGCATCACGCCTTTGGCGCGCTCGGCATCGTCGGCCTGCTCTGGACCGTCGCCTGGTTTGCGCTCGGCAGGGAAGGGCCGCTGGTCTCGACGGTCGCCGTCATTGCCGATGAACCACGGATTCCCTACTGGAAGCTGCTGACCTCACGCACCTTCGTCGGCTGCGTCATCGCGACCTTCGGCGCCTATTGGGCGCTGTCGCTCGGACTGACCTGGTTCACGTCCTTCATCATCGAGGGGCTCGGCTTCTCGCAGCAACAGGCCGGCTTCGTCTCGATCCTGCCCTGGATCTTCGGTGCGACGATCGTGATCCTGACCGGCTGGATCTCGCAGCTGATGCTGGCGCGCGGTTTCACCACGCGCGGTGCGCGCGGTGTGCTCGGCTCGGTGCCCCTGATCATCGGCGGCTGCATTCTCGCGACGCTGCCCTACGCGCCGCCCGGCGGCTTGATGATCGCAGCCCTTGTGATCGGCTCCGGCCTCTGCGGCTCGATCTACGTGGTCTGCCCGCCGATGCTCGGCGAGTTCACGCCGGTATCGCAGCGTGGCGCGATCATCGCGATCTACGGCGCGCTGTACACCATCTCGGGCATCCTGGCGCCGATGGTGATGGGCAATGTGATCCAGCACGCGGCAACGCCGATGGCCGGCTACATGAGCGGCTTCACCATCAACGCCGCGATCATGGCCGGCTCCGGCCTGCTCGGATTGCTGCTGCTGTGGCCCAACACCGAGCGCGCGCGCCTCACCGGCACGTCGCAGCCCGCGGGCACAATCAAGCGCGCGATGTCGCCGACGTAAGGGGACGCGCGGCTTCGACCGTCCCCCTCCAGGGAGGGTGAGAGTCCGTAGCCCGGATGAAGCGCAGCGCAATCCGGGGCCGCTCTGTCCGCATATGGACCTGTCCCGGATTGCGCGTCGCTCCATCCGGGCTACGAGCTACGCGATCAATTCATTCCCTGCGCGCCGCGGACCAGCCGGCCCGGGCGTGCGCCGGTGGCCTTGCCCGCGCGCTGGGTGACGACGCCGGAGACGATGGTGGCGTCGTAGCCGTCGACCTGCTGCAGCAGGCGGCGGCCGCCGACCGGCAGGTCGTAGTGTACCTTCGGCGGATGCAGATGCAGCCGGTCGTAATCGATCACGTTGACGTCGGCCTTGAAGCCCCGCGCGATCACGCCGCGATCGGTGAGGCCAACCGAGAGCGCGGTCTTGCGCGATTGCGCCGCGATCACGAACGGGATCGAGAGCTTCTCGCCGCGGCTGCGGTCGCGCGTCCAGTGCGTCAGCAGATAGGTCGGGAAGCTGGCGTCGCAGATGATGCCGCAATGCGCGCCGCCGTCGGACAGGCCGGGCACGGCGCTGGGTTCGCGCAGCATCTCATGCACGGCATCGAGATTGCCGTCGGCATAATTCAGGAACGGCACATAGAGCATGCCGCGCCCCTCGTCGGTCAGCATCGCATCATAGGCGAGCTCTTCCGGCCGGCGGCCCTGGCGGCGCGCCTGCGGGCCGAGAGCGTTCTCCGGCGGCTGCTCATAATCCGGCGGATTGCCCAGCAGATACATCTTGTCGTAGTTCGGCCGGAAGAACAGCGGATCGTCGGTCGCGGTCGCGCTCTCGCTCAGGATCGCGGCGCGTACATCGGGCCGGCGCAGATGCGTCAGCCGCTCGGCCAGCGGGAGCCTCGCGATCTCGCGATAGCTCGGATGGGTCTGGAACGGGTTGCGCGACAATTCCAACCCGAGCAGCAGCCCGACCGGCCGCGCCGCGATCTGGGTCGTGATCGACAGGCCGCGCGCGGCGGCCTCATTGATGGTGTCCATGGTCTGCCGCCAGCGCCGCGGCGCCTTGTCGGCCTGCGCGACCGAGAACGAGATCGGGCATTTGGTGTTCTCGGCGACCCGCAGCATCATCGGCAGGTCCTCGTGCACGGTGCTCTGGTCGAGCACGAATTGCAGCACGCTGCGTCCGACGCCGTGCATCGCACCGGCGATCGCGGTCAGTTCGTCCTCGCCCGCCTTCAGCGTCGGCGTGTAATCGCCGGTCGAGGTGCGGTGATTGAGCGTGCGCGAGGTCGAGAAGCCGAGCGCGCCGGATCGCACCGCGTCGCCGGCGAGCGCCGCCATCGCCTTGTTGTCCTCGGGCGTTGCCGGATCGCGGCGTGCGCCGCGCTCGCCCATTACGTAGACGCGCAGCGCCGCGTGCGGCAGCTGCGCGCCGATGTCCATGTCGAAACTGCGCTTCGACAGCCATTCCATGTAGTCGGGGAAGCTTTCCCACGCCCAGGGAATGCCGGCGGAGAGCACCGGCTCCGGAATGTCCTCGACGCCCTCCATCAGCTGGATCAGCCTGTTGTGGTCGCTCGGCCGGCATGGCGCGAAGCCGACGCCGCAATTGCCCATGATCGCCGTGGTGACGCCGTTCTGCGACGACGGCGTGATGTCCTGGCTCCAGGTCACCTGGCCATCGTAATGGGTGTGGACGTCGACGAAGCCGGGCGCGACGAGCTTGCCGCGGGCGTCGATCTCTTCCTTGCCCTTGGCTGCGACCTTGCCGACTTCGGTGATCTTGCCGCCGGTGATTGCAACATCGGCTTCGTAGAGTTCGCCGCCCTTGCCGTCGGCAATGTTGCCGCCGCGGATCACGAGGTCTGGGGTCGAGGTCATGGCATTTCATCCCGAGGCTGTTCTTGGTTATGCGGCATCATGGGTGAGCCCTTGATGCTGTCAACCGGCGCCGGTGAAGCTCTGGGATGCGCTGGCGATGATTAGCCAGCGCGTGTTGCGCTATCGCGCGTCAGCAGCACCGTGGCGCCACGGCCGATGCAGCGGGCCGCTGCGGTTCATCTCGATGAAACCGTCGCGGATCGACCCGAGCCTCCAGCAGGTGCTGTCGCGGCGATCGGAATGAATTCCTGTTGCGCATTACGCTTCAGCGCGCTTCTCGCGCTTGGATAGCGATGCGGCCAAATCCAACATAAAGGGGGTGGTCTTAGATGGAACTTGCGGCCAACCCGGGCTGCAATAGCCCGATATGCCTTGTCATTGTCATGAAACCTTCATACACCATGTTGGGAGCGATTTCGTTGAATGGACGGCGGCCGGTCGTGACCGATGCGGGGACTGCCATTGCCGTCAGGCATGGCGATCAGGCGGAAATCGAACTCAAGCTGCTTGCGCCGCAAGGAAGCCTCGAAAAACTGCGCGAGGCACCCTGTATCGTGCAGTACGCACGCAATCGCGGCGCATTTCACCGGCTGGAAACGGTCTATTACGACACGCCGGAGCGACTCCTGTTTCAGCACGGCATGTCACTGCGCGTGCGACGAAGCGGCAAGAATTTCATCCAGACGCTGAAGCTTGCGCCCAATGGCGCGCAGCCTCTGTCGCGACGCCAATGGGAGGTGCCGGTTGAAGGCATCGCCCCTGATCTGGCGCGGTTCCCCGCCGACGAGATCGGCGATCCCGTGGCGGCGCTGAGCAACGATGTGCTGGTGCCGGTGTTCGCGACAAAAGTTCGCCGGCACGCGCGGCAGCTCGATCTGCCCGATGCATCGGTTGAAGTCGCCTTCGACGAGGGGACCATCGAGGCCGATGCGCGCCAGGAGGTGCTGTCGGAAATGGAGCTTGAACTGAAGAGAGGCAATGCCGGCGTCCTGTTCGATCTTGGAACGCAGTTGCTCGACGCAGCGCCGCTGCAGATCGGCACGCGCAGCAAGGCGGAGCGCGGCTATGCGCTGGCGTTCGACGTCGCGCCATCGGCCGCGAAGGCCGAATTGTCGGGCATCACCGCGGACCTCGTGGTCGACGACGTCATCGCATTGTTGGTGGGCTCCTGCTGGCATCATCTGCTGAAAAATCATGCGGTGGCCGAGCAGGGATCGGACCCCGAAGGCGTGCACCAGATGCGCGTGGCGTTGCGGCGCTTGCGGACGATCTGTGCGTTGTTCCGGCGCGACATTCCATCCCCGGCATTTCTGGCGATCAACAGCGAAGCAAAATGGCTGATGCGGCAACTCGGTCAGGCCCGCGACTGGGACGTCTTCGCCGGAACGACGATCACCCGCCTGGTCAGCGCGGTTCCGGATATCGACCTGGACGGCCTCCGCAAGGCGGTCGAGCAGCGCCAGAAGTCGAGCTACGGTACCTTGCACAGCGTTCTGGCGGATCCCCGCTGCAGCCGCTTCCTGCTCTCGCTGGGGCATCTGGCGGAACGCCGTAGCTGGCGCAACGAGATCGACAGCGAAGCACTGGCTGTCCTGTCGCAACCGATACCGGTGCTCGCCGACAGGATCCTGGAGCGATTGCATCGCAAGACATTGAAGCGGGGTGCGGGCTTCCGGCGGCTCGATATCCACGCCCAGCATAATCTCAGGATCAACCTCAAGAAGTTACGCTATGCGGCGGAGTTCTTCCTGCCGCTTTACGCCGCCCACGCGCCGGCGAAGCGCTACGTGAAGCGGCTTGCCGGGCTGCAGAACAGCCTCGGGCGGGTGTGCGACATCGGCAGCACGCGCGTGCTGCTCCACACCATCGCGCAGGACGACCAGCCTGCGCTGCATTTGGGCATCGGCGCGATGGCCGGCTGGTTGGCTCGCGATCAGATCGCGGTGGCGAAAACGCTGCGCAAGAGTTGGCGCCGGTTCAAGACGACGCCCGCATTCTGGGGCCGGTGAATCGCGCCTTTTGCCGACAGTAGCTGCGCGGTTAGAGTGATCGCCTAACGGGGTTGCGCGTGGATCGCAAGCTCAGCGGCCTTCGGCTTGCGCTCGGTGACCAGCGCGAGCAGCACGGTCAACACCATGAAGACCGCGGAGGCGCCGAACACCCAACGCGGCATGTGCTGATCCATGATCCAGCCGAACAGCAGCGGACTCACGATGCCGCCGAAGTTGAACCCGGTGGAGACGATGCCGAAGGCGCGGCCCGCGGCGCCGGGCGGGGCGGCGTTGCGCACCATCATGTCGCGGGACGGCGCGATCACGCCGCCGAGGAATCCGGCAAGCCCCATCGTAAGCGTGAGCGCCACGGGCGGCAGGTTCACCAGTGCGACCAGCACGACCAGCACGGCATTGACGGCGAAGCAGCCCGCAGCGACTTGGCTGTGGCGATGGGTCCAGTCGGCGAGATAGCCGCCGGCGAGCACGCCCGCGGCGCTTGCGCCGAGGGTCGCGGTCAGCGCGATGTTGGCGGTCGAGAACGACGCGCCATAGCCGCCCATCAATGCGACCACGCCGAAATTGTTGATGCCCGAGGTCGACAGGCTGAGCAGCGTGAAGAAGACAGTCAGCATCATCAGCGCCGGGGTGATCACGCCGACCTTCGGCGCCGCGTCGTCCTTCGGCTTGTTCTTGTTGGCGCCGGCATCGGGAATCCCGAGCACGATCAGGAACAGTGCCACCAGCGGTCCGACCGCGCCGGAGACGATCAGCGCGCCGAGGCCACCGATCGAGGCGACGAGGGCTGCCACGATCGCAGGCGCCACCGCGCCGCCGAGGAAGCCGGCAAAGGTGTGGATCGAGAAGGCGCGGCCCATCCGCGCCTCGTCCATATGGGCCGAGAGGATGGCGTAGTCGGCCGGATGATAGACGCTGTTGGCAAGGCCGAGCGCCACGGCACAGACGATCAGCGACGTATAGCTCAGATGCAGGCCGAGCCCGATCAGCGCGCACCCGCCGATGGTCAGCCCGATCAGCAGGATCGAGCGGGCGCCGATATGGTCGGCGAGGTAGCCGATCGGCGCCTGGGTGAGGCCCGAGACCACCGCAAACACCGTCAGCGCGAAACCGAGCTCGACATAGCCGACGCCGAGCTGCTGCTTGAGGAACGGGAACAGCATCGGCAGCACGAAGATATGGAAATGGCTGACCCAATGGGCGACCGAAATCCCCGTCAGCGTGCGTAGCGCGCTGTCGGCTTTAGCTTGCTGCGGTGCGGCCAGAATGTCGACCATGTCCGTGACAACCCACTTTTTCCAAAGCCCGGCAGGGCCGGCAGAAAATAGAGGCTGGGCGCTAATTGTCCATGAACGCGGGCGCATGGCTGCCCCCGGCGCGGGCGTGCCGGATCGACACATGCGGCATTAAAGGCGGCGACAAAGTGCGGTCTTGCGGTGATGATCGGTCATGATCGATCCCAAAAAGCAGCTCAAGGTGCTTGTGTCAGAGGGCTCCAGCACCTCCGGCCGCGAGGCGATCACGGTGCTGGGGTTGGCCGGCCATCACGTCGAGGTTTGCGACCCCTCACGCTGGTGCCTGGCGCGCTATTCCCGCTTCGTCCGCAAGTACCACCATTGTCCGCCGCTGCGGTCGGATCCGGCCGGCTTCCTCGGCTTCGTCGAGCGCCTGCTGGCGTCGCGGCATTTCGATGTGTTGCTGCCGACTCATGAGCAGGGGTTTCTGTTCGCTCGCGCCGCGCCGCGGCTGACATCCCATGCCGGCCTCGCGCTGCCGGATTTCGACAGCTATCGCGCGGTGCACAGCAAGGCAGGCTTCAGCCGGCTGCTCGACCAGCTCGGGCTGCCTCAGCCGCCGACCCGGATCGTGAATTCGGCCGACCAGTTGCGCGAGGCGGTGCGGTTTCCGTCCGTGGTCAAGACATCGGTCGGCACCGCGAGCCGCGGCATCTGGTTCGTGCGCGACGCCGGCGATCTCAACCGCGCGCTCTACGACCTCGAATCCGCTGGCGACTTTGCCGGCGAGGTGCTGGCGCAGGATCTCATCACCGGCACGGTCGAGAAGGCGCAGTCGGTGTTCTGCCGCGGCACGCTGATCGGCTTCCACGCCTACCGGCAGATCACGGCCGGAGTCGGCGGCGGCGAGGCGATCAAGGAGAGCGTCAGCCGGCCGGCGATCCGCGCTGTGCTCGAGACCATCGGTGCGCATCTCAACTGGCACGGCGCGCTCTCGGTCGACGTCATCATGCCGCTCGACAGCACGACGCCGCTGTTGATCGATTGCAATCCGCGGCTGGTCGAGCCCATGAACGCGCACCAGTCCGGCACCGATCTGGTCGATCTGTTGCTGCGTGTCTCGCTCGGCGAGACGCCGACGCTGCTGCCCGATGGCCGCGCCGGGGTGCGGACGCATCTCGCCATGCAGGCGCTGCTCGGCAGCGCATCGCGCGACGGCACCCGGCGCGACCTGATCCGGGAATGCGGCCGCATCGCCACCGGTGAAGGTCTCTATCGAGGAAGCAGCGAGGAATTGACGCCGATGCGGCTGGACTGGCTCAGTGCCGTGCCGCTCGCGATGACCACCGCACTACTGCTGGCGTCGCCGCCGATCGCCGCGTCGCTGGCCCGCGGCGGGTTTGGTGCGCATCTGCTCGACCGCGCGAGTATCAAGGAGATCGAAAGCGAGGATTTCTTGCGCGATCCCTCAACACGTGGTCCCGGCTCCCGTGCGCAATTGCGCACCAGGCCGGGACGACGGTGATAGATGTTGCCGTGTCCTACAAGGGCTCGTCGTCATTGCCGTAGCGATCGAGCTTCGGCGTGGCGATGTCGCCATCCTCATAATAGTCGTCGTCTTGCGGCGCTGCGGGCGGCGGAGGCTTTTTCGACTTGTCGTCGGTCTTGTCGTTGCTCCCTGTGCTGCCCCTGCTCGTCCTTCCGGCCTTGGCCATGCGTTTCCCCTGCGCGGGTCAAACTATCTGCCGGAATTCTACTCCAGTTCCCCGCGGCTTGTAACGTGAGGAGATGGCGCGGCCGGGCCGCTCCGCTGCGCCAATCATTGCCCTAGAACGTCGCGCCTGCCTTGACCATGTAGGTGCGGCCGGGCAGCGGATAGGCCGAAAAGCGGCCGGCCGTGAACGAGCTCGCAACGGCGTAGTCGTAGTAGAGCGCGTTGAACAGGTTGTTCACGCTGACCGACCAGAAGAAGCGGTCAACCTGTCCGCTGAGCTTGACATCGGCAGTGGCGTTGCCGGGAATCCGGCTCTGGGTATTGGCTTGGTCGTTGTCCATGATGCGCGAGCTCCAGGCCCGCACCGTGGCGTCGAACACCAGATAGTTCTGCCAGATATTCCAGGTCACGCCGAGATTCCCGGTGGTGCGCGACACCAGCGGCACGTCGTTGCCGGCCCAGATGCCTTCGCGGAACACGGCGCGGGTGATTGCCATGCCGCCGCGCAGGGTGACGCTGTCGCTGACCTTGAGCGAGGCGCTGGTTTCTGAGCCGTAGCGGCGGGTGGGGTCGAGGTTGGTGTTGTAGAACAGCACCGGGTTGAAATGGATCTCGTTCTCGAGATCCATCAGATAGACGCTGGTCTGCACCTGAAACAGGTTGGTCTTGACGCGGAAGCCGCCCTCGACGTCCTGCGACGTCTGGGTCTTGAGCTGAAAATTCTGCGGGATCGGGGCGAAAGTCAGCGGGTCGAACGCCGGACCCGATGCGACTCGCTCGTCGACATCGGGCGTGCGGAAGGCGCGCGCGGCGCGGCCGAATACCGAGAAGGCGTCGGTGAAGCGATGCTCGGCGCCGACATGCAGTGCATATTGGGTCTCGTTGCTGTCGAGCGGCGCTGCTTGCGTGTCGAAGGCAAACGGCGCGTTCGGATCGTAGCGGTCGCGCGCCGAGACGCTCGTGTTTTGTACGCGCGCACCGTAGGAGAAATCGGTGGTCGGCAGCAGACCCAGCGTATGCTGCCAGTAGCCGGCCACGCTCTGCTGCTCGATATTGTAGACGTGGAAGGGCTCGACGCCTTGATAGGCGCCGCGCGCCTCGCGGAACGTCGAATCGTAATAGTCGATGCCGGTCAGGATCGTGGACGGCATCCCCAGCATCATAGTCTTGACGCTGAGGCGCGGCGTGAGCGACCAGGTGTCGAGCGCGGCGTCATTGTAGGTCGAGGCGAAGCTGATGGTCGGCACGGTGCCGAAGAAGCCGCTCTGCGTCTCGCGTTGCCGCCAGCCGCCGTCGACGATGAGGTCGACGCCGTTGATCAGCGTCTTGGTGAAACCGGCCGTGACGCTGGCAGTCTGCTGGTTGGCATAGTCGAACGGCGTCGCCGCGCCGCGGCGATCGGTCAGCAGCTCGTTGACGCCGATCGACGGATCGACCAGCCGTCCGCCGGGCAGGCCGAGCTTCTGGTCGCTGCCGGTGACGGTGAGGAAGGCGGTGAGATCTGACGTCGTGTAGTTGACGTTGCCGACGGCGTTGCGCTGGTCGAGCGCGTTGTTGACGCGGTAGCCGTCTGACTTGATGCCGTTGCCGTAGAACGAGGTCGACCACGGACCCGCATTGAGCGCCGTGGAGACCGCGGCCATGCGGGTGTTGAACGCGCCGAAGCCGCCTTCGGCCCTGATCGTGGCCGGTGGACCGCCGGCGCCGGTCTTGGTGATGATGTTGACCACGCCGCCGACCGCGTTGTCGCCATACAGCACCGCGCCGCTGTTGCCGCGTGTGATCTCGATCCGCGCGATCGAATCGAGCGGGATCGTCGTGAGGTCGAAGCCGGCCTTGTCGACGTCGTTGAGGCGGCGGCCATTGAGCAGGAACAGTGTGTTGTCAGAGGCGAATGCGCCGAAGCCGCGCAGGTCGACCGCGGTCTTGGCGCCGTTCGGGCCGCCATAGAGCGATTGCAGCTGCACGCCGGGCACCTGCGCGAGAATCTCGGGCAGCGACTGTCGCGGCGAATGCGCGATGTCGTCGGCGGTGATCACGGTCGAGGACGATCCGACAATGCCGGCGAACTGGCGGCCGCCACCCGTTCCACCCGTTCCGGTGGCCGTCGCCGTCGTGTTCGATCCGGCTCCGCTGCCGACATTGTTGCCTTGCACGGTACCCGGCGCCGGGCGGCGCGGCGCCGGTGCTTCATCAGCGGCCGGCTTGGCGCGCGTGACATTCTGGTCGCCCGGCTTGGTGATTTCGACGGCCGGCAGCTGATCGGGCGAGGGGGCCTGCTGCGCCCGTGCGGTCGAGAGAACGATTGTCGGTACGATCATCGCCAGTGCGAGCAGAAGCGCGCGGCGGCGCCGGGAGAAAGCGTTGGAGAACATCTAGGCGAGACCTCGGTAACGTCAGTGGTACGTCACCGCGAACCAGTCTCACCGTTGCGCTCTCGCATCAGGTGAAGCTCATGCCTGTACTCCCCGACCGGCATCTTCACGTGTGACCACGGCTGACGGCAGGTCTCCTGGCTCGCGGGTCGTTACCCTTCGCCGCCTTCCCAGGACCGAGTTTCCCAGTGGCATTTGACGAAGGATTCACCGCATACAGTTGCGGGGGCAGCCGCGGCGTTGGGGAAGTTTCCCCGCACCGCATTCCCTTTTCATCACATGAAAGAACCGTCATGTTCATCTAGGGTTCGGCCGGGCAGCAAAGTCAACCCGGCGAATGTCGGACAATGGCCGCGCGGCCACGGTTTTTGTCGGGTGTCGCTTGCCTGCCACGGCGATCGCTGTAAGAGCATGGATCCAATGAGCGTGCAGGATTTTGCCTTGGCGGCCGAGGTCGCGGCGCGGCGCCGGTGGGGCGCCACCGCGGCGCTGTTCGCGCTGGTGGTCCTGCTGTGCGTGCTCTCGCTCGGTATCGGGCCGGTGCGGGTGTCGCCGCTTGCGGTGATCGAGGCGCTGTTCGGCGGCGGCAGCGACGTGGCGCAGGTGATCGTGCGCGAGATCCGGCTGCCGCGCACCATCCTGGCGTTCGCGATCGGCGGCATTCTCGGGCTATCGGGCGCGGCGCTGCAGGGCCTGCTGCGCAATCCGCTGGCTTCGCCGTCGCTGTTCGGCGCGCCGCAATCGGCGGCATTCGGTGCGGTTCTGGTGATCGCTCTGGGCCTCGCCGATGTCCGGTCCTATGCGCTGCCGGTGGTGGCGATCATCGCGGCGTTCGGTTCGGTGTTCGCGCTGCTCGCGATCGCCGGCCGCAATGCCGGGCTGTTGATCCTGATCCTGGCGGGGCTCGCGATCTCGAGCTTTGCAGGAGCTGCGACGGCGCTGGTGATGAACCTCTCGAGCAATCCGTTCGTGGTGCTCGAGATCGCATTCTGGCTGCTCGGCTCGCTGGAGGACCGCAGCTTCCAGCACGTGGCGCTGGCGCTGCCCTTCATCATCGCGGGCGCCGCCGTCCTGCTCAGCCAGGCGAGCGCCTTCCGCACGCTGACGCTCGGCGAGGAGGCCGCGCAAAGTCTCGGCGTCGATGTCGCCCGGCTCCGGCTCCTCGTCATCACCGGCGTTGCGCTTGGTGTCGGAGGCGCGGTCGCCGTGACAGGCACGATCGGCTTCATCGGTCTCGTTGCTCCCCATTTGATGCGTCCCGTCATCGGTCATGATCCGGCGCGGCTGCTGGTGCCGAGCGCGCTCAGCGGCTCGGCGCTGCTGCTCGCCGCCGATATCGCGGTGCGCATCATCCCCTCGACTTCGGACATCAAGGTCGGCGTGCTGACCTCGATCATCGGCGTGCCGTTCTTCCTGTATCTGATCATGCGCGAACGCCGCGCGCTCGGCGGAGGCGTGGCATGACGCTGCTCTCCGCCACCGCGCTCAACGCCTCGCTCGGTAGCCGCAAGGTGCTGCACGACGTCTCGCTGTCGCTGGAAGCGGGCCATCTGGTCGCGCTGGTCGGCCCGAACGGTGCCGGCAAGACCACGCTGCTGCGCGCGCTGGCCGGGCTCATTCCATCCGATGGCGACATCAAGATCGACGGTGACACACTGGCCTCGCTGCCGCTGCGCGAGCGCGCCAAGCGCTTCGCCTATCTGCCGCAGGGGCACATGGTGCATTGGCCGTTGCCGGCGCGCGATATCGTGGCGCTCGGCCGCTATCCGCATGGCGCGACCGATCCGGCGCGGCTGTCGCCGAAGGATATCGAGGCGGTGCTGCGGGCGATGCAGGCCGTCGATGTCACTGCATTCAGCGATCGCCGCGTCACCGAGCTGTCCGGCGGCGAGCGCAGCCGCGTCGCGCTGGCCCGGGTGCTGGCGGTGGAGGCGCCGGTGATCCTCGCCGACGAGCCGACCGCCTCGCTCGACCCGCGCCACCAGATCGATGTGATGCAGAAGCTGCGCAATGTCGCCGACACCGGCGTGCTGGTCATCGTGGTGACGCATGATCTCGGGCTCGCCGCGCGCTTTGCTAATCACGTGCTGGTGCTGGCGGAGGGGCGGCTCGCGGCACATGGCGCACCCGCTGAGGCGTTGTCGGAGAGCGTGCTGGCCAGCGTGTTCCGGATCAGCGCGTATCGTGCCGAATTCCAGCGCGAGGCCGTCATCGTGCCGTGGGCGGACGTGTGATGCGGATGTGGCGCCTCGTAGCCGTTGTCGCGGTGTGGTCGATGTCGTGCGCTGCCGCCTCCGCTGGCGGACCGCGCATCGTCTCGATGAATGTCTGCAGCGACCAGCTCGTGCTGTCTCTGGCCGATCCGGACCAGATCCTCGGCCTCAGCCGCTTTTCCGCGCGATACCTGGCAATCCTGGGCGGCCGAGAAAGCAAAAAGCTATCCGCGCCTGTCCGGCGAGGCCGAGGATGTGCTGCTGCTCAAGCCCGACGTCGTCGTGGTCAGCCTGTTCGACAAGCGCGCGACGCGCGACCTCTTGAAGGCGCAGGGGTTGCACCTGGTCGAATTCACGGTGCCGCGCACGCTGGACGAAGTGAAGGACCAGATCCGTGCGATGGGCGATGTGGTGCAGCATCCCGATCGGGCGCAGGCCGAGATCGCGCGCCTCGATGCGGCGATCGCGCGGGCGCGGACGGTGGCGAGCGCCCATCATTATCGCGTGTTGCCGCTAGAGCGCCGCGGCTTCGTGTCGGGCGACAGGAGCCTCATCAGCTCGCTGCTGGCGGCAACCGGCCTGACTAACGCGGCCGGCGAACTCGGGCTCGACGCGGGCGGATTTGCCTCGCTGGAGGCGATCGTGAAATTGCGGCCGGACCTTATCCTGGTGTCGGAGGCCGGCGATCGCGCCGAGGATGACGGCCGCGCCTTCCTGCTGCATCCGGCGCTGGAGCGGTTCTATCCGGAGAGCAAGCGCATCGTGCTGCCGGAGCGGCTCACCGTGTGCGGCGGCGTGATGCTCGCCGATGCGCTGGATCGGTTGACGGAAGAATTGCAGCGGGTGACGCGATAGGCCTACCGTCGTCATTGCGAGCGTAGCGAAGCAATCCATCCTTCCGCTTGCTGAGGCATGGATTGCTTCGTCGCTTCGCTCCTCGCAATGACGGAGAGTGATCTAACCCGTCACCACCCGCCCGCCGGCCTTTTTCCAGGCGTCGATGCCGCCCTCGATATGGGCGGTGTTTGCCAGCCCCGCCTTCTTCGCGGCGGCAACGGCCATCGCGGAACGCTCGCCGAAGGCGCAGAAGAACACGACGCGGCGGCCGGTCGCAGCGGCGACCTCGCGCAGCATGCCGCCGGGTTGCAAGGTGGCGCAAATCCCGGGATAGGGCGCGTGCAGCGCGCCCTCGAGCGTGCCGTGCTTGGCGCGTTCAGCGCTCTCGCGCAAATCGACCAGCAGGATATCGGGCCGGCCGAGGCTTGCGATGGCGTCGCGCGCGCTGAGCGAGAGGCCTTCCTTCGCAAGCTCTTCCTGGTGCAGGCCGACATGCATGTTGGCGGGCACCGCAACGTCCATCATCTTCGGATTTGGCAGATGGAGGTTGTTCATCAGCTCGATATAGTCGTCGACCGATTTGACCTGCAGCCGCGGATTGTAGCGCTTCTCCTCGCCGATGGTGGAGACGGTGTCACCCTTGTAGTCATGCGCCGGGAAGACCATGGTTTCCTCGGGCAGCTTGAGCAGGCGGTTGAAGATCGAATCATACTGCGCCCGCGCGCTGCCGTTCTGGAAATCGGTGCGGCCGGTGCCGCGGATCAGCAGCGTGTCGCCGGTGAAGACGCGATCGCCCATCAGATAGCTGTAGGAATCGTCGGTGTGGCCGGGCGTGTACATTGCCTCAAGGCAGAGACCCTCGATTGTCACCCTGTCGCCGTCCGAGACGCGCATCGACACCACGTCGGCCTTGCTCTGCTCGCCCATGATCGTGATGCACTGCGTGCGGTCACGCAGCTCGCCGAGGCCGGTGACGTGATCGGCATGCAGATGGGTGTCGACGGCCTTGACCAGCCGGAGGTCGAGTTCCTGCAGCAGCTTGCAGTAGCGGTCCGCCTTCTCCAGCACCGGATCGAGGATCAGCGCCTCGCCGCCGGCGCGGCTGGCGAGCAGGTAGCTGTAGGTGCCGGACACGCTGTCGAACAGCTGGCGAAAGATCATGACGGCTTACCTGTTCTCCGGGTCGAGGTCATGGAGAGGATATTATTCCATAGATAGGGGCGATTCAAAGTAAATCCATCCCCAGGCGAAGCCGGTCCCGTCACCCCCGATCCATCACCGTCACCCTGAGGAGCCGCGACGCGGCGTCTCGAAGGTTCGACGGCCCGGCCCTTTCCGAGAGGAGTATTGGCGTGCGCGGTCAATGGGGCCGTGCACCCTTCGAGACGCGCTACGCGCTCCTCAGGGTGACGGAGTTGGTTGGAGGGATGACGGGTTCTGCATGGGGCGCGCCCTATGCGAGGCCGAGCGCCGCGATGAGCGTGCGCCGCATCATCCGTGCCTCGCAATGCCCGGATTATCCTCGACGCCTTTCAGCGTCACGCCGGGCTCGTCGCGGTTCGGCGGCCGGCCGGAGCGCAGATGCCTGGCCACCACATCCCAGATCGGCGCGCCGCTCTGCGGGTTGACCGAGGCCCAGCCCGCGACATTGTAGTGCTTGCCGGCTTCGAGATGCTTGCCGTTGCGAAGCTTGAGCTCGGAGATGCGCTTGCCGACGCTCTCGCCCGGCGTGCAGGTGTAGGCGAGGCCGCCAACGCGGACCATGTCGCCGCCCTGCTGGTAATAGGGATCGACGTTGAAGAGGTTGTCGCAGACGTCCTCCAGCACATCCTTGATCTGGCTGCCGGTCATCGTGGCCACGTAGGTCTCGGGATAGGTGATCGCGGTTTCCGACAGCACGTCTTCCATGGTGACCGGCTGGCCGGCCAGCGTGGTGAGGCCCCAGCGGAAGCCGGGCGACAGCGCGATCTCGGCGTTGAGCTCGTTGAGCAGCGCATCGCAGATCAGCTGGTCGACGGTGCCGGAAAAGTTACCGCGGCGGTAGAGCAGGCGATCGGCCGTGCCGAGCTTGTCGCCCCATTCGTCGGCATGAGGTTCGCGCATCTTGTCGATCAGCGCCTGCATCGCCGGATCGGGCTTCAACAGCTCGGCGAACACCGGCAGCAGACGGTAGCGGACATTGGCGACCTTGCCCTTCGTGAGATCGAGATCGAGCACGCCGATGAACTTGCCGTTGGAGCCGGCATTGGTCACCAGCGTGACGCCGCCGGGATTGGTCACCGTGATCGGGATCGGGATCGCGTCATGGGTGTGGCCGCCGAGGATGACGTCGATGCCGGTGACGCGGCTGGCGAGCTTGAGGTCGACGTCCATGCCGTTATGCGACAGCAGGATCACCGCCTCGACCTTGTCGTTGTTACGATGGCCGTCGACGAGCTTTTGCAGCTCCTCGTCGCGGATGCCGAACTTCCAGTCCGGCGTGAAACGCTTGGGGTGCGCGATCGGCACATAGGGGAAGGCCTGGCCGATGATCGCAACGCGATGGCCGCCGATCTCCTTGATGACAGACGGCTTGAACACCCGCCCGGAGGCTGGATCGAACGCCTTGGCGTCGTTGAACGCGGCCTCCTCGGTCAGGAACACGTTCTGCGCCAAAAACTCGCCCTTGAAGCGGGAGAGATTGTCGCGCAGGACCTGTTCGCCATAGGTGAATTCCCAATGCCCGGTCATCGCCTCGATGCCCAGCAAATTGGCGGCCTCCACCATGTCGGCGCCGTTCATGGCGTTGGCGAGCCCGGTGCCCTGCCAGAGGTCGCCGCCGTCGAGCAGGATCGAGCGCTTCTCGCCGACATCGGCGCGCAGCTTGTCGACCAGCGTCTTCAGGTGCGCGAAGCCGCCGAGCCGGCCGAAACGGACGGCGGCCTTCTCGAACTCGACGCAGGTAAAGGCATAGGCGTCGGCGCTGTCGGGCCGGATGCCGAAGCGGTCGAGGAACGCCTTGCCGACCAGATGCGGCGGCTGGCCGGCCATCGCGCCGACGCCGATATTGACGCTGGATTCGCGGAACAACACCGGCCTCAGCTGCGCATGCGTGTCGGTCAGGTGCAGGATGCGGGCGTTGCCGAAACGTTCGAGGTCGTAGACGCTGGCGGTATCGGCGCCGCGCGCGAGGCGTGGCAGGCCGGCCACAAGCGTCGCGGCGGCTGAGCTTCTCAGGAAATCCCGGCGGCGGATGATCATTGCCTTACTCCGCGCGGCCTTCCGCCAGCGCGCCTTTAGCGAACTTCCATGTCCTTCCAGCGTTCCTTCTCGCTGGTGGCCTGGAAGATCGATGCCTTTGCCAGTGCCTCGGCCTCCCTGGCCTGCGCGACGGCAGCCTCGTAATCACCAGCATCACCGGCCTTTTTTGCGGCGGCGAGGGTCGAAGCGGTCGTGGTCCACTGGTTGCGCAGGCTGCCGGCTTGCTTGTTGGCGGCTTCTGCCGCCGCATAGGCCGCCTTGTAATCGTCCTCGGAGGCCGCGTGGACCAGGGTCGCCGTTGTGATCGCCAGCGCGGACGCCGCGAGGAGGGTCTTGATCGCCGCGCTCATGGCCGCGCTCCCGGCCCCGAGATCGGCAGGCCGTTGCTGACATAGGACAAATAGTATTCGAGGTTGCGATACTCGTCGTCTTGCGGATTGAGCGGCACGCCGCGGATCTGGCTGTTGCAGGTGGTGAAGCGGCGGCTGGTGGTGCCCATGCCCGACCATTCCGAGCGGTAGATCGGCATTGCGTTCAGGATGCCGAGCGCCGGTGCCAGCACCTCGGCGCGGATCCGCTCGCCCGGGCTCTGGATGTGGCAAGTCGCGCAGGAGAAATTGAGCTGGCCGCGGCGGGTGTAGAAATACTCCTTGCCCTTCTGATAGGCCTCCAGCGCCCGCGGATCGTTCGGGATCTTGATGTCCATCGGCTTGCCGCGCGAGGTGAAGGCCATGTAGGCGGTGAGCGCCGCCATGTCGTCCTTCACATAGGAGAACGGCGCCTCGCCGTTGGCCTCGCGGCAACGGTTGAGCGCGAGCTCCAGCGTGACGACCTTGCCTTCCTTCTCGTCGAAATAGGGATAGTTCTGGCGGATGCCGATGCCCTTGTTCGGGAAGCAGTCGGCGTAGGTCTTGCCGTTCTTGAACGGCGTTGCGAACATCTCCTTGCCGGCCTCGAGCGAGAACTCGTAGGGCGGAAACTGCTCCTTCTCTTCCCACTGCTTGTGCAGGTCCTCATTCATCGAATAGGGACCGTTGACGAAATCCTCAAGCTTCAGCTTGGGGAATTTGGTGGTGAAGAATTTCTGGAACGCGGCCTTGTCGGCGGCGGGATCGATGCTGTCGGCTGCGTGCGCCGCCGGCGCGAGCGCCAGCACGCCGAGCGCCAGCGTCGTGATTGCTGCGCGGATTGCGAAGCGCCACGTCATTGAATTTTCGCCGTGGCGGTGTCGGTCGCGCCCTTGTTGTCGACCCAGCTGACCTTCAGATCGTCGCCCTTCTTGCCGCCCTTGAAGGCGAACTTGACATAGGGGTCCTTGGAGACGCCGCCGCCCCAGTCGGCGACGAACACCGGCTTGCCGTCATACTCGAAGGTCAGCACCTGGATGAAATGCGGCGGGATGATCTCGCCCTTGGCGTCCTTCACGAAGCCGGAATCCATCGGATGCTGGATCAGCGCCTGCACCTCGGTGATGTCGCCGTTTGACGTGGCGCGCACGCGAATGCTCGATGCCATCTTGATTATCCCTCGATTGAACTCAGCCGCCGCAGCCGCCGACGGTGACCTTGATTTCCTTTTGAGCGCTGTAGAGCTTGCCGCCGGCCTCGACGATCACGGTGACGTTGCTGGTCTTGGCCATCTTGATGCGGTTGGCGACGCTCGGCAGCGTGCCGGCGGGAATCTTGTATGAGGCGATCAGCGAGATCGGGTTCTCGCTCACGAGGAACGAGATCGAGGTGACGTCGGCCAGCGTCGTGGTGGCGGAGATCGGCACCACAGCGCCGTTCTCGGCGATCTCGGGTGCGTCCATCTTGACCTTGTCGGAGGGCTCGGCGGTCTTGCCGTAGAGCGCCTTGATCGCGTCGGCCTCGTTCTTCTGCTTGAAGGCCTCTTCCGGATATTTGTCGTTGGCGGCGGCGAGCGCCTGTGGCACGTCGAACGGAATGACGCCGAGGCCGATCAGCGCGGCGACGCCCGCGCCCTTCAGCACCAGGCGGCGCGCCCCTGAAAATTCGCTGGTCGTGATGCTCATCGTAACAATCTCCTCAAGCTATTGTCGCCGCGTCACAGCGTCTGCAGAAAGTCCACCACCGCATCGATTTCCTTCTCGCTCAAGATCCGGTTGCGGCCGAACGGCGGCATCACCGTTTGCGGGTTGCGCTTGGTCTCATCGGTCACGATCGCGATCAGCTCGTCGCGGCTGTATTTCGCCTTGAGGCCGGTCAATTCGGGGCCGATCGTGCCGGGCAGCTCGCCGCCCTTGATGACATGGCAGGTCAGGCAGTTGCCTTTGCCGCGGTCGAAGGCGAGCCTCTGCCCCTCGGCGGCGGATTGGGCCTGCGCGGGTGCGGCCACGGCGGTGCCGGCCAGCAGCGCCAGAACGAAGGCTGGCTTGACGAAAGTGGCGATCAAGGACGTTTCCCGGGCTTCAATCTCGATGATCCCATCGCAATATAAAGAGGGAAAAGCATAAAGGCCATCGGCTGGCAATGTGGAGAATAGGCGTGTTGCGACGGGGTTAATGGAAGCGTGGTGGTTCGGAACTGGAGCGGGCTCCTGCGCCTTCCACCTGTCATGTTCATGCGGTTGAGCGAGGCGATAGGAGAAGCAGGGTGGCGGAGTTCGTGGTGGAGTTCGGCAAGGACGGCAGGCCGGTCGAGGCGGATGGGCGGCTCGACGCGGCGGCATTCCACCGCAATCACCAGCCGATCTGGGCGGTCCTGAAGGATTACCTCGCCGGCCGGTCCGGCGACGTGCTGGAGGCCGGCAGCGGCACCGGTCAGCATGTCGCGTATTTCGCCCGCCAGACGCCCGATATCACCTGGTGGCCGAGCGACCTCCATGCCGCGCATCTGCGCAGCATCGCGGCCTGGCGCGCGCATGCCGGCCTCGCCAACATCCAGCCGCCGCAGCCGATCGATCTGTCCGATCCGGCCTGGTCGCCTGTGCCATCGGACGGCAAAGGTCCGGACAAACTGCTCGCGATCTTCTGCGCCAACGTCATCCACATCGCGCCGTGGCGCGTCGCCGAGGGCCTGTTCGCCGGCGCCTCCAGGCATCTGCGCGCCGATGGCCGGCTGTTCCTCTACGGCCCGTTCAAGCGCGGCGGCAAGCACACTGCGCTGAGCAACGCCGTGTTCGATACGTCGTTGCGTGAACGCGACGCCGAATGGGGCGTGCGCGATATCGCCGATCTCGAGACGCTTGCGGAGAGCGTCGGGCTGAAGCTCGCCGGTAGCTTCGAGATGCCGGCCAACAACATGATCCTGATGTTCGTGCGGAAGTAGCCGCCATGACCTCGGTCATTGATGTCCATCGGGCAGGAAATTGATGGATCGGACCGCATTCAAAGAAGACCTATTCGAAGCGCTGCTACAGCAGGGCTTCGTGCGGGGGCGAGACCGGATGCGCGCTTCGAATGATCGAATGGTCACGCTCGTTGGAGTTGAGAAGGGCTTTGGCGGTCAGTGGTTCATCAATGTCGGACTTTGGTTCACCTGGGCAGGAACTGAGGAGCCGAATCGCGTGGAACAGGCGCATCTGTATTTTCGGCTCGAAAGACTGTTTCCTCAGTATAGAGAGATCGTCCTTGCCGCGGGTGACCTAGGCGACGTAGGCCAATCAGAGGCTTGCCAAAGACTCGCAGAGCTAATCAGCAGCGAAATTGCAACGAATGTAAAGCGACTGGGCACGGAAGAGGGACTCGTTGAAGCGTATCGTGCTCGTCGTTTGGAGGGCGGTTTGGTGACGAAGGTTGCCAAGGAATGGCTTTTGGCAGCGAGTTGACTTGGGCGTCACGCCTTACCCCTGCGCTTTCGCCTGTTGTGTCATTTGACACACCGACGTGTGTGAAATAGCATACTCCAACGACGGAGGCCAGAATGACGAGACGGCTTTATCCGGCCGTGCTGGAGCGCGGTCCGCGCGGCGCGTTCGGTGCGTGGTTTCCCGACTTTCCCGGCTGCGTCGCCGGCGGCAAGTCCCAGGAGGAGGCGATCGAACGGGCCGAGCATGCGCTGGCGCAGGCGGTCGACGGCTGGGTCGAGCAGGGCCATGCGCTGCCGGAGCCGACGCCGATCGAGCGGATCGTGCCGCCCAAGGGCTCCGACGTCGCCGCCTTCTTCATGGTCGGCGTCGATCCGCCCGATCCGTCCGAACGGGTGAATGTCTATCTGCCGAAGAGCCTGATCGCGCGGATCGACAAGCGCGCCGCCGAGCTCGGCATGAGCCGCTCGAGCTTCTTCGGCTTTGCGAGCTCGCTCGCGCTCGAATGGCCGGGCGGATACCCGCGCGGCGCCCCGATCGCGCCGCGCTCCAAGGTGCACAAGACCGGCGCGCTGCGCGCCGAGAAGCGGGCAGGCAGGAAGCCTGCGCGGTAGCTTCCGCTCGTCATTCCGGGGCGCGCCTCTTGGCGCGAGCCCGGAATCCATTTCTCCGCGCGTTTCGTGGATGAATGGATTCCGGGCTCTCGCTTCGCGAGCCCCGGAATGACGACGGGATAGGGTGCTAGCCGCTCCTTATTTCGAAAGGCGGAGCCATCCATCTCGTGCGCCTCCCGCATGGCCTTCGTCCGTTTGCGCCGGTTGATCGGCCTCGACCCGCTCTCCATAGTGCGCGCGATTGGAGGCTCCCGCCGGGGCTTCGAGGCGGGACTGCCGATGATCGACGTGACAGCTGCGGATGAGGCGAGCGACGACGCGCGGGCGCGCAGCAATGTGTGGCGGCTTGCGGCGGCGCAGGCGCTGACCGGCGCCAATTCGGCGGTGATCTTCGCCACCGGCTCGATCGTCGGCGCGACGCTGGCGCCCGACATCTCGCTCGCGACGATGCCGCTCTCGATGTATGTGCTGGGGCTTGCCGCCGGCACGCTGCCGACCGGCGCGATCTCGCGCGCCTATGGCAGGCGCATCGCCTTCATCGTCGGCACCTTCTGCGGCACGCTCACCGGCGCGCTCGGCGCCTGGGCGATCCTGCACTCGTCGTTCTGGCTGTTCTGCGGCGCGACCTTCCTCGGCGGGCTCTACGGTGCCGTCGCGCAGTCCTATCGCTTTGCCGCCGCCGATGGCGCCAGCGTCGCGTTCCGGCCCAAGGCGGTGTCGTGGGTGATGGCCGGCGGCGTGTTCGCCGGCGTGCTCGGGCCGCAGCTCGTGCAATGGACCATGGATTTCTGGCCGCCTTACCTGTTCGCATTCTCGTTCGTGATGCAGGCGCTGGTCGCGCTGGTGGCGATGGCGGTGCTGTCGGGGGTCGACGCGCCGAAGCCCGCGGCGGCGGATCTGCATGGCGGCCGCCCGTTGCTCGAGATCGCAAGGCAACCGCGCTTCATCGCCGCGGCGCTGTGCGGCGTGATCGCCTATCCGATGATGAATCTGGTGATGACCTCGGCGCCGCTCGCCATGAAAATGTGCGGGCTGTCGGTCAGCGATTCCAATTTCGGCATCCAGTGGCACATCGTGGCGATGTACGGCCCGAGCTTCTTCACGGGCTCGCTGATCGCCCGCTTCGGCGCGCCTCGCATCGTTGCGCTCGGGCTGGCGCTCGAGGCGGTCGCCGCGACGATCGGGCTGTCCGGCATCACGGCGCCGCATTTCTGGGCCACCCTGTTCGTGCTCGGCGTCGGCTGGAACTTCGCATTCGTCGGCGCCTCCGCGCTGGTGCTGGAGACGCACCGGCCGCAGGAGCGCAACAAGGTGCAGGCGTTCAACGATTTCCTCGTGTTCGGCATGATGGCGATCGGCTCGTTCTCGTCGGGCCAGCTGCTCGCGCATTACGGCTGGAACGCCGTCAACATGGTGGTGTTTCCGCCGGTGCTGCTCGGGCTCGTCGTGCTGTCACTGGCGTCATTCGCCAAGCGGCGGGCGAAATTGCGCGCGGTGGAAGAAATCCCGGACCCAAGCATCTGATCTTGCTATTTGAGCATGGTCTCCGCGCAAACGCTTCGCGTTTGTCGCGAGGGAAAACCGCTTCGCACTTTTCCGGACCGTGCTGCTGCCAATTGCTGACACTTCGACCGGTTTCGAAATGATCGGCTTGCAAGGCTGATCACATCGTGGGAACGGATCAGTCCGGCCTTGACGATGTGAGAAGCAAGAGCAAGAAATGGACGCATCATCACCCGCGCTGCATGACGAATCCGCGCTCGGCTATGAAGGCTGGCGCATCGTCGTCGTCTGCTTCCTGCTTGCGACCTTCGGCTGGGGATTGGGCTTCTACGGCCAGAGCGTCTACGTCGCCGAGCTGCAGCGGCTACACGGCTGGCCGGCGTCGCTGATCTCGTCGGGCACGACCTTCTTCTATTTGTTCGGCGCCGCGCTGGTCGCCTTCGTCAGCGAGGCGATCAAGGCGTTCGGCGCGCGCAGCTGTCTGATCGCGGGCACCCTCGCGATGGCGGTTGCCGCCGTTGCGATCGGCGAGGTGCGCGAGCCCTGGCAGCTTTATCTCGCCGATGCGCTGCTGGCGTTCGGCTGGGCCGGCACCAGCCTCGGCATCATCACCAACACGCTCGGGCTGTGGTTCGACAAGAAGCGCGGCATGGCGATCAGCCTGGCGCTGAACGGCGCGAGCTTCGGCGGCATCGTCGGCGTGCCGCTGCTGGTGACGGGGATCGGCACCTTCGGCTTCTCCGGCGCGATGATCGCGGCCGCGGTGCTGCTTGTCGTGGTGATGGTGCCGGTGATCCTGATCTTCGTCGGGCGGCCGCCGGCGCATCTGCGTGCGGTGACGTCAGCGGCCGACGCGCCGTCGGCGACGCAGGTGCGCGCCAATGCGCTACGCGACATCCGCTTCCTCTCGGTCTCGACTGCCTTCGCGCTGGTGCTGTTCGCCCAGGTCGGCTTCATCGTGCATCTGATCGCCTATCTCGATCAGGTGATCGGCCGCGAGCGCGCCACGGTAGCGATGGCGCTGCTGACCGCGATGGCGGTGGTCGGCCGGGTTTCGTTTTCCTTCGTGATCGACCGGCTCAACCAGCGGCTGGCGTCGGCGCTGTCCTTTGTCAGCCAGGCGATCGCGCTCGTCGTCATCATCAACGTGCACAACGACATCGCGCAGATCGCCGCCTGCGCGCTGTTCGGCTTCTCGGTCGGCAATCTGATCACGCTGCCGGCGCTGATCGTGCAGCGCGAGTTCGATTCGCGCGCGTTTGGCGTGCTGGTCAGCCTGATCACCGCGATCAACCAGATCACCTACGCGTTCGGCCCCGGCGTGATCGGTCTGCTGCACGATCTCTCCGGCGGCTACGCGCTGCCGTTCTACGGCTGCATCTGCCTTGAGCTGATCGCGGCGGCGACGATCATGGCGAAGGGGAAATCGCTTCCGACCTCCCCTTGAAAAGGGGAGGTCGCTTTGCTCGCAGAGCAAAGCGGGTGGGGATCCGCTCTCTCCACTTGCAGCGGAGCCCGCGGCTGAACCCCCATCCCGGCCTTCCCCTTTCAGGGGGAAGGGGAATAAAACCTGTAGCCCGGATCAAGCGAAGCGCAATTCGGGAACAGTATCACCATGGCGCAACCCCGGATTTCATTGCGCTTCATCCGGGCTAAAGCGCGATGCGATTAGGTTGAATCGTCATCGCGCTTTAGCTCTTTGACTGAGCATGATCTTTTCGGAAAACCGCTTCGCACTTTTCCGGATCATGCTTTAGAATCCGCGCTGCGGAATTACGCGGCCCCTGCTTCAGCAGGTCCTCCAGGTCCAGTCGCCGCGTGAACATCGACAGCTTGCCGTCCGCGCTGCGCGGCCATTCGGCTTCGGGGCGGTCCCAATAGAGCTCGACGCCGTTCTCGTCAGGATCGCGCAAATACAGCGCCTGGCTGACGCCGTGATCGCTGGCGCCGTCGAGCTGGATGCCGGCCGACAGCACCCGGTGCAGCGCATCGGCGAGCGCCGGGCGGGTCGGGTAGAGGATGGCGGTGTGGAACAGGCCGGTGGTGCCCGGCGGCGGCGGATGGCCGCCCTTGCTCTCCCAGGTGTTGAGGCCGATATGGTGGTGATAGCCGCCGGCCGAGATGAAGGCCGCGTCCGTCCCCAAGCGCTGCTGCAGTTCGAAGCCGAGCACGCCGCAATAGAAGCCGAGCGCGCGCTCGAGATCGGCGACCTTGAGGTGCACATGCCCGATCCGCGTGCCCGCGATGATGGGAGGATTTTGCGGCATGAGCTGGCTCCGTTGGCATCAACGCCGTGCCGTCGGCGGCAGGGCTCCGCCTTCTGATATAGTCCGGATTTGCGGGAGCGAGAGCAACCCATCCAGAAACGCAGCGTTTCCGAATGGCGCCACGGCCCGCCGAGCCTAGCAGAGCTCCGACAACTCGCCGCCGGGCAGCTGGAACTCGAACGTGTTCAGCGTCATCGATACCATGGTGTAGTAGCCGCAGAGGCCGATCACCTCGACTAGGCCGCGCAGGCTCAGCACCTCGACCGCCTCGTCATACAGCGCCTTCGGCAGGCCGTGACCTTCGTGCAGCGCCTTGGCGACGTCGTAGATCATCCTGGCCTTGGGGTCGTCGAAAGTCGGCGTCCGGCGCACGCGAATGTCCTCGATGATCTTCGGGTCGAGGCCGCCCTTCAGCGCGAGGCGCTTGTGGGCATACCATTCGTAATGCGCGGTCCAGTGCCGCGCGGTGACGAGGATCGCGATTTCCGACAGTTTTGCCGGGAAGACCGTGTCGAAGCGCAGCACCTCGCCGAGCCGCGTGGCGTGCCGTGCCATCTCCGGGCTGTTCAGCCAGGCCATCATCGGCGCCGGTGGCGCGCCGCGCTTGCCGGCGATCGACTCGTCGTAGGTTTCTTTCTGGGCGGCGTTCATTTCGCTAGGCGAAAGCAGCTTCAGCCGCATGTCCGTTTCCTCTTGTTTTTCAAGCGTTACCCATCTCGGCGATACACCCGATCGCGCAAGCTGAGTAGCGACGCCAGAGCATGGCGCGGTCGCGAGGCATATTGAATTCGGCGGCTGCGCAGGTCTAAGGTCGAATCCAATCCGACGATTTTGACTGGAAACGCACCATGGCTGACCTTGAGACATTCCGCGCCGAGACCCGCGCCTGGCTGGAGCAGAACTGCCCGGCGGAGATGCGCAAACCGATGACCTCGGATGGCGACACCTTCTGGGGTGGCCGCAATGCGAAATTCTCCTCCGAAGCGCAGCGCGTCTGGTTCGAGCGGATGCGCGACAAGGGCTGGACCGTGCCGCATTGGCCCAAGGAATACGGTGGCGGAGGCCTCGACGGCGAGGAGGCCAAGATCGTGCGCCAGGAGATGGCGGCGATCGGCGCGCGGGCGCCGCTGACCTCGTTCGGCATCTCGATGCTCGGACCGGCGCTTTTGAAATACGGCACCGAGGAGCAGAAGAAGGAGCATCTGCCGAAGATCACCGCGGGCTTGATCCGCTGGTGCCAGGGCTATTCCGAGCCAAACGCCGGCTCCGACCTCGCCTCGCTGCAGACCCGCGCTGTCGCCGACGGCGACGATTACATCATCAACGGCCAGAAGATATGGACCTCCTACGCCAACTATGCCGACTGGATCTTCTGCCTGGTGCGCACTGATCCCGCGGCGAAGAAGCACGACGGCATCAGCTTCATCCTCTTCGACATGACCTCGAAGGGCGTGTCGACCAAGCCGATCCTCTTGATCTCCGGCTATTCGCCGTTCTGCGAGACCTTCTTCGACAATGTCCGGGTGCCGAAGTCGCATGTCGTGGGTACCGTCAATCGCGGCTGGGACGTCGCAAAATACCTGCTGCAGCACGAGCGCGCGATGATCTCGGGCATGGGCGAGCGCGGCGTCGGCCGTCCGCTCGGCCAGATCGCCGCCGACTCGGTCGGCGCGGACGCGCAAGGGAAGCTCGACGACGCGCAGCTGCGCAGCCAGATCGCGAGCTTCGAGGTTGACGAGGCCGCGCTCGCCGCGGCGGCGGAGCGCGCGGTCGATCTCGCCAAGGCCGGGCAGTCGCATCCGGCGTTCTCCTCGGCGATGAAATATTACGGCACCGAGCTCAACAAGCGCCGCTACGAGATCCTGATGTCGGCGGGCGGCATCGACGCGCTGGAATGGGAGAGCGACCGCTCCCGGGGCGGCGCCCGTCCGCGCGCCTGGCTGCGCACCAAGGCCAACTCGATCGAGGGCGGCACCTCGGAGGTGATGCTCGGAATCGTCGCCAAGCGCATCCTCGATCTGCCTGGGGCGTGAGGCACGATCTCTCCACCCGTCATTCCGGGGCGCGACGCAGTCGCGAGCCCGGAATCCATACTCCCGATCGTGGTTATGGATTCCGGGCCTGGCCCTTCGGGCCATCCCGGAATGACGAACTCAATATCGTTTGATTTATCGAAGAGCGGAATCCATCCATGGCCCTCGTCCTCACCGAAGAACAATCCATGCTGCGCGACAGTGCGCGCGGTCTCATCAGCGACAAGGCGCCGGTGGCGCATCTGCGCGCCTTGCGCGACAGCAAGGACTCGACCGGCTTCTCGCGCGAGCTCTGGAAGACCTTTGCCGAGATGGGCTTCTCCGGCCTGTTGGTGCCGGACCAGTTCGGCGGCAGCGGCCTCGGCTGCGTCGAGGCCGGCATCGTCATGGAAGAGATCGGTCGCACCTTGATGCCGTCGCCATTCCTCGCGACCTCGGTGCTCGCGGCCTCGGCGCTGTCGCGCGGCGGCAGCGAGGCGCAGAAGGCGCAGCATCTGCCTGGCATTGCCGGCGGCTCGCTGCTGGCTGCGCTGGCGATCGATGAGGGCGCCAAGCATCGCCCGCTGCAGACCAAGTTGCAGGCCGCGCGTTCCGGCAACGGCTTCAAGCTGTCCGGCGACAAGGCCTTCGTGGTCGACGGCCACACCGCCGATCTGTTGATCGTCGCGGCGCGCACGGCGGGCAGCGCAGGCGACGAGAGCGGGCTGACGCTGTTCCTGGTCGATCCGAAGGCCAAGGGTCTCGCGGTCGAGCGCACCGCGATGGTCGATTCGCACAACGCGGCGCGCATCGTGTTCGACAATGTCGAGGTCAATGCCGACAGCGTGCTCGGCGAGGTCGATCAGGGCTTTGGGCTGCTCGAGGGCGTGCTCAATATCGGCCGCGGCGCGGTCGCCTCCGAAATGGTCGGCCTCTCCGACGAGGTGTTCGGCCGCACCGTGGCCTATCTGAAGGAGCGCAAGCAGTTCGGCAAGGCGATCGGCGAATTCCAGGCGCTGCAGCACCGGGCCGCCCAGCTCTATATCGACATCGAGATCACCCGCGCCGCTGTGCTGAAGGCGCTGCAGGCGCTCGACGCCGATCTCGGCAAGGCGGGCAATGCGGTCGCCGTCGCCAAGGCGCGCGCCGGCACGACCGCGACGCTCGCCGTCCAGGAAGGCGTGCAGATGCACGGCGGCATGGGCATGACCGACCAGTTCGACATCGGCTTCTTCATGAAGCGCGCCCGCGTCTGCCAGGAGCTGTTCGGCGACAGCAATTTCCACACCGACCAGCTCGCGCGCGGCAAGGGCTACTGATTGTCATTCCGGGGCGCGCGAAGCGCGAGCCCGGAATCCATTGCGCCACCGTTCTTGTCGCCGATGGATTCCGGGCCTGCGCCTATGGCGCATCTCGGAATGACGACATCTGTGATCACCGGATCGGCGGGGCGTACTGGACGCCGCCGGCGTTCCAGAGCTGGTTCATGCCGCGTGGAATCTTCAGCTTGGAATCGGCGCCGACGTTGCGGTCGTAGACCTCGCCGTAATTGCCGACATGGCGAATGATGCGCACCGCCCAGTCCTTGGTCAGCCCGAGATCCTCGCCATAGGAACCCTCGGTGCCGACCAGCCGCATCACCTCCGGCTTCTTCGACTTCAGCGCCTCGTCGATATTCTTCGAGGTGATGCCGAGCTCCTCGGCGTTGATCATGGCGTACAGCGTCCATTTCACGATCATCATCCAGTCGTCGTCGCGCAAGCGGACCACCGGCGCCAGCGGCTCCTTGGAGATGATGTCGGCCAGGATCATGTGGTCGTTCGGCTTGGACAGATTGAGCCGCAGCGCATAGAGCTGCGAGGCGTCCGACGTCAGCGTGTCGCACTGGCCGCTGTCATAGGCCTTCACGACGTCGTCCAGCTTGTCGAACTTCATCTCCGTGTACTTCATGTTGTTGGCACGGAAATAGTCGGAGAGGTTGAGCTGCGTCGTCGTGTTGGCCTGCACGCAGACCTTGCTGCCGTTGAGGTCGAGCGCGGAATCGATGTTTCGCGCGCGGGGAATCATGAAGCCCTGGCCGTCATAATAGGCGACCGCCGGGAAATAGAGATCGTAATTGGTCTCGCGCGACATGCTCCAGGTGGAGTTGCGCGAGAGGATGTCGACCTTGCGGTTCTGCAGCTCCTTGAAGCGCTCGCTGGCGTCGAGCGGGACGAACTTCGCCTTCGACGGATCGTCGAAGATCGCCGAGGCCACCGCGCGGCAGAAGTCGACGTCGAAGCCGGTCCAGTTGCCCTTGTCGTCCGGGTTCGAGAAGCCCGGCAGGCCCTTGTTGACGCCGCACAGCACCTCGCCGCGGCGGATGGTGCGCTTCAGGGTGCGGGTGTCGTAACGCTCATAGGTGACGGCGGCGGCCGCAACCAGGGCGGCGACCGCGAGCCCGATCGTCAGGCCGCCTCGAAATGTACGCATGGGTTCTCTCTCGCGAATGATCGGGGGAAAAGCGGGTCGATATCGAAGGCGGGGCAGGTGGAGATTACAGTTCGGGCTTCTGGCGGATGATCACCTTGGTGCCGACGGGAACGCGGTTGTAGAGATCGGCGACGTCGGCGTTGACCAGGCGGAAGCAGCCGGACGAGATCGCGGTGCCGATGGTGTCGGGCCGGTTGGTGCCGTGGATGCGGTACACCGTGGTGCCCAAATACATCGCGCGCGCGCCGAGCGGGTTGCCCGGGCCGCCCGCCATGAAGCGCGGCAGATAAGGCTGGCGGGCGATCATTTCCGGCGGCGGGGTCCAGTCCGGCCACTCGGCCTTGCGGGTGATGGTCACCAGGCCCTGCCACGTGAAGCCATCGCGGCCGACACCGATGCCGTAGCGGAGCGCGCGGCCGTTACCTTGCACGAGGTAAAGATGGCGTTCGGCGGTCGAGACGATGATGGTGCCCGGCGCCTCGTTGGTCCGGTAGTAGACGACCTGCTTCTGCCATTCCGGATCGAGCTCGTAGCTGTCGTCGGCGATCAGGCCCGGCTCGTCGGCATCCGGGCGGCTCTGGGCGAAGCCCTGCGACGTCGACAACACGAGCGCGCCCGTGGCGATCGCCATCCAGACCAGGTGACGAAGTTTCGTCATGCAAAGCTCTCCTTGTTGGCGCGCGGCCAAATGGTTGCTCCACCCAAATGCGCATGATCCGCCAAAGTGTGAGCGGTTTGGCGATCAGATCATGCGCCACTTTTAACTTGGGCATCAAATCTCAGCGGCAGCTTGATGGCAAGTTTAGGGCGGGCATCACACTATATCACTGTAATGCTTCTGTTTTTTGTCAAGGGCCTTGTGGCACGCCGGGTGGGCGGCCTTATTTCGGCGCAATCCAGAGTCGCAGCGCGAAAGAGACCAGGGTCACGGTGCCGACGCCGCCGAGCCAGAGCGCTGCGAACCACAGCAGGCGCTGGCTGAGCGGCCGCTGATTCGGACGGGGTTGCATCAGTGGTATCCGTGGCCGGGGCGCACCTTGCCGCGGAACACCCAATAGGCCCAGGCGGTGTAGCCGAGGATCAGCGGCACCAGGATCGAGACCCCGAACAGCATGAAGATCTGGCTGTTGGCGGGCGCTGCCGCCTGCCAGATCGTGATGCTCTGCGGCACGATGTACGGATACATGCTGATGCCGAGCCCGGCATAGGACAGGGCGAACAGGGCGAGCACCAGGAAGAACGGCTGATGATCGTTCTTGTTGCCGAGCGCGCGCAGCAACAGCGCGGTGACGGCGGCGACCGCGATCGGCACCGGCGCGGTGAGGATGATGTTGGGCCAGGCGAACCAGCGCTGGGTGTATTGCACGGCGAGGAAGGGCGTTGCGATGCTGACGGCGCCGATCGCGCACAGCATCGCGACCAGCAGTATCCAGCTCAGGTGATAGGCGCGCTCGCGCAGCTCGCCTTCGGTCTTCATCACCAGCCAGGTCGCCCCCAGCAGCGCATAGCCGATCACCAGCGCGATGCCGGTCAGCACGCTGAACGCCGTCAGCCAATCCCACCAGCCGCCGGCATAGTGGCGTCCCTCGACATGGATGCCCTGCAGGATGGCGCCGAGCGCGATGCCCTGCGCCAGCGTCGCGACCAGTGAGCCGCCGGCGAAGGCGAGATCCCATTTGTTGCGCGCCTTCTGGGTGCGCCAGCGGAATTCGAAGGCGACGCCGCGGAACACGAGGCCGAGCAGCATCGCGATCATCGGCGTGTAGAGCGCCGGCATCAGCACCGCATAGGCCAGCGGAAACGCCGCCATCATGCCGCCGCCGCCGAGCACCAGCCAGGTCTCGTTGCCGTCCCACACCGGCGCCACCGTGTTCATGATGACGTCGCGGTCGGCCTTTTGCGGAAACAGCGGAAACAGGATGCCGAGGCCGAGATCGAAGCCGTCCATCACGACATAGACGAACACGGCAAAGGCGATGATGAAGGCCCAGATGATGGTGAGATCGATCATCGCGCGCCCTCCACGGCGCCGGCCGCCGGCGTGATGCCGGCCGCGCGGGCGGGAAGGTCCTTGGTCGGGCCTTGCTCGCCGGGGTGCGGCGGCTGCGCCATCAGCCGCAGGATGTAGGTCACGCCCGCGATGAACACGACGAAGTAAACGATGATGAAGGCGATCAGCGACGAGCCGACGGCGGGCGCTGCCAGCGGCGATACCGAATCGACGGTGCGCAATAGCCCGTAGACGGTGAAGGGTTGCCGCCCGGTCTCGGTGGTGATCCAGCCCGCGAGCACGGCGATGAAGCCGGCCGGGCCCATCGTCACCGCGAAGCGGTGCAGCAGCGGCGACTGGTACAGCAGGCCGCGCCAGCGCATCAGCAGGCTGAACAGGCCGAGCCCCATGATCAGGAAGCCGAGCCCGACCATGATGCGGAACGACCAGAAGGTGATCGGCACCGGCGGCCAGTTTTCACGCGGCACGGTATCCAGGCCGGCGAGCGGCGCGTCGAGCGAATGCTTCAGGATCAGCGACGACAGCTTCGGCACCTCGATCGCGTATTTCACCCTGGCCTCGCGCTGGTCGGGCCAGCCGAACAGGATCAGCGGCGCGCCATCCTTGTGGCTCTGGTAATGGCCTTCCATCGCCATCACCTTGGCCGGCTGATGCTCCAGCGTGTTGAGGCCGTGCTGGTCGCCGGCAAGGATCTGGATCGGCGCCACCAGGGTGGCCATCCACATCGCCATCGAGAACATCACCCGCGCGCCCGCCAGATGCTGGTCGCGCAACAGGTGCCAGGCGCCGACCGCGCCGACCACCAGCGAGGTGGTGAGATAGGCCGCCAGCACCATGTGCACCAGGCGATAGGGGAACGACGGATTGAAGATCACCTTGAGCCAGTCTGCGGCGACGAACTGGCCGTCGGCATTGACGGCATGACCGGCCGGCGTCTGCATCCAGGAATTGGCCGACAAAATCCAGAACGCCGAGATCAGCGTGCCGATCGCCACCATCAAGGTCGCCAGGAAGTGCAGCCGCGGGCCGACCCGCGACAGCCCGAACAGCATCACGCCGAGGAAGCCGGCCTCGAGGAAGAACGCGGTCAACACCTCATAGGCCATTAGCGGGCCGATCACCGGCCCGGTCTTGTCGGCAAAGGACGACCAGTTGGTGCCGAACTGGTAGGACATCACGATGCCCGACACCACGCCCATGCCGAACGCGACCGCGAAGATCTTCAGCCAGTAATTGAACAGGTTGATGAAGACCTCGCGCCTGGTGATCAGCCATAGCGCTTCCAGCACCGCGAGATAGCTCGCAAGCCCGATCGAGAATGCGGGAAACACGATGTGGAACGACATCGTGAAAGCGAATTGCGCGCGGGCGAGTACGACCGCATCCCAGCCTTCGAACATGATCCACCACCTGCCGTCGAGCTGACGTGGAGCTTACCACGTCAGGTGTGACGACAACACAGGGCGGATTGTCCGATCAGCTGTTGGCGTTGAGCAGGCGCGCGACGGTGCGGTCGATTTCGTCGTACTGGCCCTCGCCGGCGTGCTGGAACACGATCTTGCCGTTCTGGTCGATGATGTATTGCGCCGGCCAATACTGGTTGCCGTAGGCGTTCCAGGTCTGCGAATTGTTGTCCTGCGCCACCGGATAGAGGATGCCGTGCCGCTTCAGCGCCGCCTGCACGTTGGTGGCGGAATGCTCGAACGGGAATTCCGGCGTGTGAACCCCGATCACGACGAGGCCGCGATCCCGGTACTTTGAATAAAGTTGGGTGACGTGCGGCAGCGTATTGACGCAGTTGACGCAGCCATAGGTCCAGAAATCCACCAGTACGACCTTGCCGCGCAGGTCGGCGAGCTTCAGCGGCTGCGAATTGAACCAGTTGCTGATCCCGGCAAATTCAGGCGCGGCCTGGCTCTGTCCGGTGGTCATGGCGACGGCCCGCGGCACCGGCACGGCCGGCGCGTCGGACTCGGTGCAGAGACCAGGGATGACGGCGCCGCCGAGACCAAGGGCCGCAACCACGGCGGATACAGCAATCAAGCGCAGGGACATCGAACTCTCCTTATGGCTCACAGGCCGATCTGGCCGTTGGGATAGAACTGGGTCAGCCACGCCACGATCAGCGTGTCGTATTGCAGATAGGACACAGCGGCGAAGCCGATGATCACGACGCCGAAGCCTTGCTGCAGGCGCGGCGCGATCCGCGCCAGGCCGCGCACGCGTGTGGTGACGGCTTGCCCGCCATAGGCAATGGCCAGCATCGGGATCGCAGCACCGATCGCGTAGGTCACGAGTTGCAGGCTCGCCCATGCGGTATCCTTCGAGGTCGCGACGATGGTCAGGATCGAGCCGAGCACCGGACCGGCGCAGGGCGTCCACACCAGGCCGAGCGTCGAGCCGAGCACGAAGCCACCGAACAGGCTCTGCGATGGGACGGCCTGGCCGAGGCTGCCGGCGGCACCGCCAAGCCGGATCGCCAGCCATTCGAACGGCGCCGGCCAGATCATCAGCAGGCCGGAGCCCGCGAGCAGCACGGCCGCGCCGGTCCGCAGCAGGTTCGGATCGAAGTCGAAGGCGCGGGTGATCGCGCTCAGCAGCAATGCCACCGCGGAGAATGACATCACGAAGCCGAGCGCGATCATCGCGGGCCGCGCCTTGCCGGTCTGGCCTATCGATACCCCGAGCAGGATCGGCAGCATCGGCAGGGTGCAAGGGGCGGCGACGGTGGCGACACCGGCAAGCAGGGCCAGGGTAAGGGCAGGGGCAAGGCTGAGCATCGTCGTCCGTCCATCAGAAGTCCCGGCGCGCCAGAGGGCCGTGCCGGGGTCGCCTGATGTTCTTCGCGAGGGCGGCGTGGCCGTTACTGCCGCCCGGTCGCCGATGACGTCACGTCAGCGTGAGGCGAATCGCGTGCGTCCTCACGACCGCGCGCCAAAAACAGAGCGACCCGGCTGGGGGGCATCCCGGCCGGGTCGTTGGAGGCTACTTGGGAGGTTAGAACTTAAGGAGGTATCGAAACCTGGGTCAGCGAATTGGGGTTGGGGTTGCGTCGTTGGGCATGGGTATAGAGATCGCGTTTTTCCGGGTGATGTCGTCGATTGTTTCAATTGTTTCGTCGCCGAACCTTTTTGGCTTCGTGGACAATTGCCCGGGTTACTTGATCTCCTTCTAAATCGCTGAATTTGCTTTGCTTTAGGCCGCAACGCTGTCCACGCCGGCGCCCCTCAGGAGGTCGGCGAGCTGCTTGCGGGCATAGAACATGCGGGTCTTCACCGTGCTTTGCGGGATGCCGATGATCTGGCCGGCCTCCTCGACCGACTTCTCATGGTAGTAGACCAGATTGATGATCTCGCGGTGGGCCGGCGACAGCTTGGCGACGCAGGCACGCAGGATTTCGCTGGTGGTGGCGCGATCGAGCGAGGTTTCCGGCGTGTCGGCGCCGTCCGCGATCTCCAGCACGTCGTCCTGGTCGATGTCCTCGTGCCGGCGCTGGCGCAGCGCGGTGAGCGCCTTGAAGCGGGCGATCGACAGCAGCCAGGTCGAGACCTGCGAGCGGCCCTCGAACTGGGTCGCGGTACGCCAGACGTCCAGGAACACCTGGCTGACCAGGTCCTCGGCCATCGTGGTGTCGCGCACCATGCGGAGCACGAAGCGGTAGACCCGGACGTTGTGACGGGCATAGAGCGTGTGCATCGAGGTGCGGTCATGCTTGGCGATATGCGCGAGCAGCATTTCATCCGAGGTCGCGCGTGCAGCTTCGATGTGCTTGTTGGCTGCAGAGTTGATGGCGATGACGTTCGGCATGACAGGCTCCCAGTTCGCCGTTGGGCGGCGGTTCGTTGGGAGAATTGTTAGTTAGCGCCGGTTTCCGGATGTCTGCGCGAAAAGCGGAAAATGGTTTCGTGACCGGGAGAATTGTTTCGTCGCGGCGCCGGCGACGAAACATTCGGGTCCAAAAAGCCAGTTATTTCAATGGGCGGAAATTTGAACGAGCCGGTTCGCTGTCGGTGAAACGGATCCGGGCCGTGACTTTTGGCACTATTCGGCCGCCTGCATAGAGGGCGCTGCCTTTTTCGGGGCAATCCACAACGCGTCGGGCCGCTCGAACAGGAAATTGGCCCGACCCGCCAGCGCCAGCCGCCAGATCAGGAGGGAGCCGGCGACGCCGACCGCAGTGACGATCAGCGAGACCCAGCCGATGTCGTGGATGACGTCGAACCGCAGCAGCAGGGTGCGTGATGCTGCCATCGGCAGGAAGAAGGCGAGGTAGATCACGATCGAGTGCTCGCCGCAGAAGCGCAGGAGGCCGAGCCAATGCGCGCGCGCCAAGAGCGTGCCGGTCACGATGATCGCGCAGGCGCCGGCGAGGCCGAGTGCCAGCGAGACCACCGGCCATTCACTGATATCGAGCGCGACCAGGCCGCCATTGACCAGCGCCCAGAGCCCGAGCCCGAGCAGTGCAAATGCAGGCCGCGCCCGCGCGCGGTCCGACAGCGCGAACACGTAAGCAGCGAGCACGTAGCCGGTGAAGAAGTAGACGAAGCGGGCGCAGAACTCGTCGATCACGGTCCAGCCGGTCACGACATGCGCGCTCTCCAGTGCCGCCGCGATCAGCCAGATCGCGAGCGGATGCACCTTGCGCGTGAGCTTGGTGACGACGAAGAAGATCGGCAGCAGATAGATGAACCACAGCGTGCCGAACGGCTCGACGAAGGCCTCGAGATATTGCAGACCGACTGAGGCCCAGCCTGCCTCGGCGGCCAGCGACGGCGCCTTGAAGCCGAACTGGATCGTCACCCACAGCACGTAGAAATAGGCGAAGTGCATCACCTTGCGGTCGAGATAGGTGCGCCAGTCGCGATCGATCACGACCGAGAGGAACAGCCCCGAGATCAGGAAGAAGTCCGGCATCCGGAACGGTTTTGCGAACATCACGACATAGTGCATGAAGCCGGTCTCTCCGGCGGCCTTCTCGACCCCCAGCACCGAATGCATCATCACCACCATGACGATGCAGATGCCCTTGGCATAGTCGACCCAATCGACGCGCGCGCCCGCGTTCCCGCTGGAACGATCTGGTGCAGCTGCTGTGCCGTTTGTGGTCATCCCTGTCCTGTTCCGGCGTGATCGGGCTCATCATCGGCCCGATCTGTTGCTTTCTCCTTTACCCATACAAAGGATGTGCCGCCGAAGCCGGCCCTATCCCCCGTTCCCTGTCACCGGCGAATGGTCTAAGAGGCCCGGAAATCCTAGAAGTAACCGTGCTTTGTTAACCACAGGACGCAAGGCTGGCCGAGCGCCGCTGCCGCGATGAGACCGCTTGCCGCACCATTTCGATAGCCCGCTGCCGATCGACGTCGTGCTCGACGAGCTCGACCGCACGCTCGATCGCCACAATGCCGCCGTGCTGGTCGCGCCGCCGGGCGCCGGCAAGACCACGCGCGTGCCGCTGGCGTTGCTCGATGCGCCCTGGGCGAGGGGCAAGAAGATCATCGTGCTGGAGCCGCGCCGCATCGCCGCGCGCGCCAGCGCCGAGCGGATGGCGAAGACGCTCGGCGAGCGTCCCGGCGAGACCGTCGGCTACCGGGTGCGCTTCGGCTCGAAAGTGTCGCGCGAGACGCGGATCGAGGTCGTCACCGAGGGCATCTTCTCGCGCCAGATCCTCGACGATCCCGAGCTCAACGGCGTTGCCGCGGTGCTGTTCGACGAATTCCACGAGCGCTCGCTCGATGCCGATCTCGGGCTGGCGCTGGCGCGTGACGCCCAGACCGGCCTGCGCGAGGATCTGCGCATCCTCGTGATGTCGGCGACTCTCGACGGTGCGCGCGTCGCTCGGCTGCTCGGCGACGCGCCTGTGGTCGAGAGCGAGGGCCGCGCCTTTCCGGTCGAGACCCGCTATGTCGGCCGCAAGGTCGATGCGCCGCTGGAGCGGCAGATGGCCGAGACGATCGCGGCCGCGCTGCGCGCCGATGCCGGCTCGGTGCTCGCCTTCCTGCCGGGCGCGGCCGAGATCCGCCGCACCCAGGCTTTCTTGGCCGAGCGCGTGCACGATGCGTCGGTCGAGATCGTGCCGCTGTTCGGCGCGCTCGATGCGAGCGTGCAGGATCGCGCCATCGCGCCGGCGCCGAAGGGCATCCGCAAGGTGGTGCTGGCGACCTCGATCGCCGAGACCTCGCTGACCATCGAGGGCGTGCGCATCGTGGTCGACTCGGGCCTGGCGCGGGTGCCGCGCTACGAGCCTGACATCGCCCTGACCCGGCTCGAGACGGTGCGGGCCTCGCGCGCCGCGGTCGATCAGCGGCGCGGCCGCGCCGGCCGCATCGAGCCCGGCGTCTGCTACCGTCTCTGGGACGAGCCGCAGACCGCCTCGCTCCCCGCCTACACCGCGCCCGAGATCCTCTCCGCCGATCTGTCTTCGCTGGTGCTCGACCTCGCGCAATGGGGCGTCAGCGATCCCGCTGGGCTTGCCTTCCTCGATCCGCCGCCCGGGCCGGCGCTGAAGGAAGCAAAATCGCTGCTGTCGGAACTCGGCGCGCTCGACCACGACGGCCGCATCACCGAGGAGGGCAAGAGCCTGCGCGCGCTGGCGTTGCCGCCGCGGCTGGCGCGCATGATCGTGGATTCCGCGCGGTTTGGCGCCGGCGAGGAGGCGGCCGAGATTGCCGCGGTGCTGACCGAGCGTGGGCTCGGCGGCGACAGCGTCGATCTCGACCACAGGCTCGACCAGTTCCGCCGTGACCGCTCGCAGCGCGCATCGAGCGCGCGCAGCATGGCCGCGCGCTGGGCTGCGCAGGTGAAGGTAACGCCGAGCGAGCAGAAGGATCTCTCGACCGGCGTCATGCTGGCCTTCGCATTTCCGGATCGGGTCGCGAAGAACCGCGGCAATGGCAGTTTCGTGCTGGCCAATGGTCGCGGTGCCGCCGTGGAGCAGACCGCGGCACTGGCGCGGCTGCCTTACATCGCGGTCGCCGAACTGACCGGCACCGCCGCGAGCGGCCGCATCTTGCTGGCGGCGCCGATCACCCAGGACGAGATCGAGCAGCGTTTCGCCGACCAGATCGAGACCATCGAAGAGGTGACGTTCGACCGCGGCGCGATGGCGCTGCGCGCGCGCCGCCGGCGTTCGCTGCATGCGATCACGCTGTCGGAGGCGCCGATGCCGCTCAAGCCATCGGCCGAGACCGCGCGCGTGTTCGCCGACGGCCTGATCGCAGCCGGCCTCGACCGGTTGCCCTGGTCGAAGCATTCCAAGCAGTGGCGCGATCGAATCATGTTCCTGCGCAAGGCCGAGGACGAGAGCTGGCCCGATCTGTCGGACGCGGCACTTGCCGAACGCGCCGACGACTGGCTGGTGGGAGCGCTGTACGACAAGACCGCGCTGAAGGATCTCTCCGCCGGTGACTTGTCGGACGCGTTGATGGCGCTGCTGCCGTGGGAGTTGCGCGCGCGGCTCGATCGGGAGGCGCCGACGCATTTCGAGGCGCCGACCGGCACGCAGCTTGCGATCGATTACGAGGCCGAGCAGGGCCCGACCATTGCAGTCCGGCTGCAGGAGCTGTTCGGGCTCACCACCCATCCCTCGATCGCCAAGGGCGCGGTGCCGCTGGTGCTGGAACTGCTGTCGCCGGCGCAGCGGCCGGTGCAGGTGACGCGCGACCTGCCCGGCTTCTGGCGTGGCAGTTACGCCGCGGTGCGTTCCGACCTCCGGGGCCGCTATCCGCGCCATCCCTGGCCGGAAGATCCGGCCAGCGCGATGCCGACCAGGCGCGTGAAGCCCCGCGGCACTTGAAGCTGGCGCAAACGTTTCGCGTGTTGCGCCAGCTGGACTGGACCACCGCTATTGCAGCACTCTCGACTGTCATCACCCGGCCCGTGCGCAATTGCGCACATGGACCGGGTGATCCAGTACGCCGCGGCCTCTCGGCTCGAGCACAAGCTGCTCTGGAGTACCGATCGTCCGGTCGAGCCGGGCGATGACGGTGTGTTGTGCGGCGACAAGGGCGCCGGTCTCCGTTTTCCCGATCATGCCTATCGGTTGCGCTGGCGAGCGTCGGCAAACGGTGGTTAGACTTGCGGGCTGGGATGGGATCACGGGCTCGCATTGGGGAGGCCGGCATGGACTTCAAGAACCTGGAGATCAGGAACGCATCGCCGTCGCTGTACAATGAAGATCTGGCGCCGGCCAGGGAACGCAACTGGGGCGCCTTCAGCATCTTCAACGTCTGGACCTCGGACGTGCATAGCCTGTGGGGCTATTATCTCGCCGCCAGCCTGTTCCTGCTCTGTGGCAGCTTCGTCAACTTCATCATCGCGATCGGCGCCGGCTCGCTGGTGATCTTCGTGCTGATGAGCCTGATCGGCAATGCCGGGGTGCGGACCGGCATGCCCTATCCGGTGCTGGCGCGGGCCTCGTTCGGGATCTGGGGCGCCAACATTCCGGCGCTGGTGCGCGCCGTGGTCGCCTGCTTCTGGTACGGCGCGCAGACCGCGGCGGCCTCGAGCGCGATCGTCGCGCTCTTGACCCGCATCGACGGCTTCAAGGCGTTCCACCAGTCGAGCCACATGCTCGGCCACTCCACCCTCGAGGTGATCTGCTTCGTCGTGATCTGGGCCTTGCAACTGCTGATCATCCAGCGCGGCATGGAGACGGTGCGCCGCTTCCAGGACTGGGCGGGCCCCGCGGTGTGGCTGATGATGCTGATCCTTGCGGTCTATCTCTGCATCGCGGCCGGCGGCATCTCGCTGACCGCGCCGATCCCGCAGGACGTGCTGCTGGAGAAGACCAAGGAGGCCGGCGTGCCCGGGGTACCGGGCTCGTTACCGGCGCTGTGCGCCGTCGCCGCGACCTGGATCACCTATTTCGCTGCGCTCTATCTCAACTTCTGCGACTTCTCGCGCTATGCGCCTGACGTCAACGCGCTGCGCAAGGGCAATATCTGGGGTCTGCCGGTCAACCTGATCCTGTTCTCGCTGGTCGCCGGCGTCACCACGATCGCAGCCTTCAACGTCTATCACGAGGTGCTGCTGCATCCCGACCAGATCTCTGCGAAGTTCGACTCTTGGTTCCTGGCGCTGCTCGCCGCGGTCACCTTTGCGGTGGCGACGCTCGGCATCAACGTGGTCGCCAATTTCGTCTCGCCGGCGTTCGATTTCTCCAACGTGTTTCCGCGCCATATCGACTTCAAGAAAGGCGGCTACATCGCGGCGCTGATCGCGCTGGCGCTGTATCCGTTCGCGCCCTGGGAGGGCAGCGCCGCCTCGTTCGTCGGATTGATCGGCGCCACCATGGGGCCGATCTTCGGCATCATGATGGTCGACTATTATCTGATCGCCAAAGGTCGCGTGAACGTGCCGGCGCTCTATCAGGAGGACGGCGAATATCGCTTCCAGAACGGCTGGAACGTCAGCGCGCTGATCGCAGCTGCGATCGGCGCCCTGTTCTCGTCGGTGCTGCCGAACTTCACCTCGCTCCTGCCGGCCTGGTGGGCGGTCTACGGCTGGTTCTTCGGCGTCGCCATCGCGGGCGCGGTCTATTATGCGCTGCGCGTTGCGATGCCGAGCCCGGTCGCCAAAACCGCCTGAGTGCCGGCAAATTCCGGCTTTGTGAGGCGGCCGACGACATTCGGCCGCCTCAGCGGGCTCGCATTAACTCTTCGCTCATCCTTTTCGCCAAAATGGCAGGCTCGCGCTGCCGCCCTCGCTCGCGGCGGGGCCCCCGGCGTGGTGAAATTGCGTGTTCGGCTTTCCGAGTATGGTGTCATGCGTAACCTGATGATTTTCGCGGCCATCCTGATCGGGCTGGGCACCTTCATGGCCCAGATGGCCAGCAAGATGGCCCCCGCCGCCGCGACCACCACCAAGCAGACCATCGCCCCCGCCGTCACGGTGGCGCAGGCCAGCGCCCGCACGCTCAGCATCGCGCCCGATCCGCGCGGTCACTTCGCCACCGACGGCCGCATCGACGGCCAGCGCATCAATTTCATGGTCGACACCGGCGCCTCCGTGGTGGCGCTGAACGAGACCTCGGCCGCGCGCTTCGGCCTGCGCCCGGTGCCGGGCGATTACACCTCGCGCGTCACCACCGCCAACGGCACCATCAAGGCGGCGCGCGCCCGCCTCGCGATGATCGAGATCGGCGGCCTCACCGTGCGCGACGTCGACGCTCTGGTGCTGCCGGACGAGGCGCTGTCGGAAAACCTGCTCGGCCTGTCCTTCCTGTCGAAGCTGAAGCGCTTCGAATACGCCAACGGCAAATTGTTGCTGGAGCAATAGGCAGCACTTTCGCACTGAGGGAATTCAGTGCGCTGCTTGTTCACATTTTGGGAATGAGAGGGTGGTCGAGTCGATCCTCGCGACGACGCGGCATTTGCGCCAGATGTTCGCGGGGCCCGTCAGACCTGAGGCGCTTTCGCAGAGTGCCGAGCCGGTCTCCCGGCGTACTCACCGTGAATCCACTTCACCTTGAGGTAGGTCATTGGTCGGATACCTTTCCGCTGCGGCGATGCATTCGCTAAAGCTAGCGGCGTTGCGAAGCCGTCGCCATTGCCCAGATTTTTTCGAACTCGGCCTTTGAGATCACTTCCGGCTCGAACTTGGGATTGGCGGCGATCTCCTCAACGGACGGCAATGGCATTTGACCCAGGCCCGTGTCCCCGACCTCAACTTTATCATTGGCATACCCGATCCTTCCGTCGGGAAAGATTTCGACCTTGCGGAGCTCCCAATGTTCGTGATCCAACTCGCTGTAGATAAGCACTGGTTCATCGGCGTACGCGTGAATCCATCTCACCTTGAGGTAGGTCATTGGTCAGATACCTTTCCGCTGCTGATAATCCTGTTGTTCAAATCCAACGGTCCCTCATTTGGGATAACATAAACACCGGACCGGCCCTTGATCACATTTAGACCGGCCGGGTTGATTTCGAGGTAGTGCGTGAATTTTTCCGCTTGGTGGTGATTGTTCACAAGGGCTTTCGAAAGATCCGTGGTCCACCGGCACCAGAGAGTAATCGGGCATTGATCATCACCTACGGATATTGCGCACGCCTCCGGGCGCGCCCGTGCGTGACCGCACCTCGCGGAGAGGGCTGGGTTGGCGTTATGCGTTGAAGTGCTTGAGTGACGGCTTGCGCGAGGGCGCGGAAGTGTCGCTTCCGGTTCGGCTTGCCGATCGTCGTTGCCGGGCGCCCGTCTGCCGGAGCGAGCGGCCCTGGCCGTCAGCCGGTTCGGTTCGCTGCGGTGGCCAATTTCGGCGCGCTCGGCAGTATATTGGCCGACAGCGTCCCGTCCGATTCGAAAAGCCCGCAGCGGATTTTCCGGTGCGGGCTCCAATGATTTCTGATTTTCAGATTGTGCCGGTGAGTTGCCCGACATGTCAACCGATATTTCGCCGACGCCAAATCTGCCGTAATTATTGGTCACAAGCCGTCAATCCTGCCTTCCGCTGCGGCGATGCATTCGCTAAAGCCAGCGGCATTGTTGCTCCGCATTTCCACGAGGCCATTTCTGATGTTTCCCAAGCCGAAACCCGCGCTGGTCCCCAACACCTACGCCTTCGAATCCGAGCCGATGGTGAAGCCGACCGGGTTTCGCGAATACGACGCGCGCTGGCTGTTCAACAAGGAAATCAACTTGATGGGCGTGCAGGCGCTGGGCATGGGGCTCGGCGCGCTGATCGCGGAGCTCGGCGTCAGACAGGAGATCGTTACCGGTCACGATTTCCGCGGCTATTCGGCGTCGATCAAATACGCGCTGATCTCGGGCCTGATGGCGGCGGGCTGCAAGGTGCACGACATCGGGCTCGCGGTGACGCCGATGGCCTATTTCGCGCAATTCGATCTCGACGTGCCGTGTGTGGCGATGGTCACCGCCTCGCACAACGACAATGGCTGGACCGGCGTCAAGATGGGCGCCAACCGTCCGCTCACCTTCGGTCCCGACGAGATGACGCGGCTGAAGGAGATCGTTCTGAACGCTGCGTTCGACAACAAGGCCGGCGGCTCCTATCAATTCCATGAAAACTATCCGGCGCGCTACATCGCCGACCTCACCAGCCGGCCGAAGCTGACGCGCAAGCTCAAGGTGGTGGCGGCCTGCGGCAACGGCACCGCGGGCGCGTTCGCGCCGCAGGTCTTGGAGGCGATCGGCTGCGAGGTGATCCCGCTCGACACCGAGCTCGACCACACCTTCCCGAAATACAATCCGAATCCGGAAGACATGGAGATGCTGCACGCGATCCGCGATGCGGTGCTGGCGCACAAGGCCGATGTCGGCCTCGGCTTCGATGGCGACGGCGACCGCTGCGGCGTGGTCGACAACACCGGCGAGGAGATCTTTGCCGACAAGGTCGGCGTCATGCTGGCGCGCGACATGTCGGCGATCAACGCCAATGCGCAGTTTGTCGTCGACGTGAAGTCGACCGGGCTGTTCGTGACCGATCCGGTGTTGCAGAAGCAGGGCGCCAACACCGTCTACTGGAAGACCGGGCATTCCTACATGAAGCGCCGCACCAACGAGCTCGGCGCGCTCGCCGGCTTCGAGAAATCCGGCCACTTCTTCTTCAACAGGCCGTTCGGCCGCGGCTATGACGACGGCCTGGTGTCGGCGATCGCGATCTGCGAGATGCTCGACCGCGCGCCCGGCAAGTCGATGGCCGACCTGAAGGACGCGCTGCCCAAGACCTGGTCGTCGCCGACCATGTCGCCGCATTGCGCCGACGAGGCGAAATACGGCGTGGTCGACGCGGTCGTGAAGCACTTCGAGACGCTGCAACGGACCGGCGCGCAGGTCGCGGGTCAGAACATCCGCGATCTCGTCACCGTCAACGGCGTGCGCGTCACGGTCGCGGACGGCAGCTGGGGCCTGGTGCGCGCGTCCTCGAACAAGCCGGAGCTCGTGGTCGTGGTGGAAAGCCCGGTCAGCGAGCAGCGCATGCGCGACATGTTCGAGGCGATGGATTCGGTGCTGCGCACCCATCCCGAGGTCGGCGCGTATAATCAAAAGATTTGAGCGCGCTGCTCGCGGCAGATCAGGCTGTCATCACCCGCGCATGCCCTTGCGGGCGATGACAGCGTTGGACGCGGCGTGAGCGGCGCGCCTCACGCCGCCCGCAGCGAGGCGAGGAAACGGTCGAGCTCGGTCTTCAGCCACTCCGACTGCGACGACAGGCCGTTGGCCGCGTCGAGCAATTGCGCGGTCGCGCCGCCGGCCTGCTCGGACGCGCGGTTGACGTTGAGGATGCCCTTGTTGACGTCCCGGGTGCGATCGGCCGCCTGCTGCAGATTGCTGGAGATCTCGCGGGTCGCCGCGCCCTGCTGATCGACGGCGGCTGCGATCTCGCCGGAGACCTGGTCGATTTCCGCGATGGTGGTCCCGATGGTGCCGATCGCGTCGACGGCGGCACCGGTCGCATTCTGGATATCCTGGATCTGAACCGAGATCTCCTCGGTTGCCTTGGCGGTCTGGTTGGCCAGCGCCTTGACCTCGCTCGCGACGACCGCGAACCCGCGGCCGTGTTCGCCGGCGCGCGCCGCTTCGATGGTTGCGTTCAGGGCGAGTAAATTGGTCTGGCTGGCGATGTTCTGGATCAAGGTCACCACCTCGCCGATCTTCTGCGTGCCGGCGGCAAGACCTTGCACGACGCCGTTGGTGCGGCGCGCCTCGTCGGCGGCCTTGGCGGCGATCCGCGCCGAGCGCGTCACCTGCTCGGCGATGTTGTTGATCGAGGCCGTCAGCTCCTCGGTCGCCGACGCCACGGTTTCGACGTTGCTCGACGCCAGCGTCGATGCGGTGGCGGCGGCGGTGGCCTGGCGAATGGTTTCCGTGTTGCTGCCGTTCATCGTTGCCGACAGGCCCTGCATCGCGTGCGCCGCCACCGCGACGGCCTCGACGACCTCGCCGATCTTGCGCTCGAAGCCGGCCGCAAGCTCACGCCGCGCGGCATCACGCTCGCGCTTGGCCCGTTCGGCCTCGATGCGTTCGGCATTGGCGCGCGCCTCGGCGGCGCTGGCGGCCTCGGCTTCGGCCGCCTTCAGCGCCGACGTCCTGAACAGCTCGGCAAGCGTGTGCGCGAGCCAGATCAGCACGCCGGCTTCGATCAGCAGGATCACGGCGTGGAGAACGACGCGGCCGAAATCGGCGCCGCCGGGATAGATCGCGGCCGGCAGGATGAAGTTCAGCGTCAGGTGGTGCAGGGCGACCGCAACCGTGCCGGCGATGATCGGCCGGTAGTCGCAATAGGCGACCAGGCACGCCAGCGCGGCGAAGAAATACATGTGCATGTCGACCTGCCAGCGGTGGCCCGCGAACTGGTAGACCAGCATCGATACGCCGGCCATCAAGGCCACCGCAACGATCAGCTGCGTTGAAGCGCCATTCCCGGACATGCGCCACGAGGCCGTCGCGGTGAGCGCCATCGCGACCATGAAGCCGGCCGGGACCAGCCAGTCGCTGTGCAGCGCCATGCCGACGACGATCGCGATCGGAACGTGCAGCCACAGCACCACGAGCAAGATCTTGCTGGCCGTCTCGCGCAGGGCGGCCATTTCATCGCCTTCGAAGGTCATCCCCACCCCCCAGATCGTCGTCAGCCCTGAAGCAGCCGGCGATCGCCTGCGGATCCATGGTCAGCAGGGCGCCGGCCGCGTACAGCCGGCTCAGCCCGCCATCGCGGTCGGGCCGCACCACCAGCAGGGCCGGTATGGCAGTCATCCGAACGATCGACGCGTTGGCGGATGCAGCTGCCGCCACCGCGCGCTCGGCGCGCCACCACGGCGGAAACGCCACGGCCACCACCTCAGCGCCCGCACGCACCTGCAGCGACAGCATCACGATCGCGATCCAGCTCGCAATCAGCAATGCAGCCGCGCCTGGCCATGCGGGCCGTCGCCTCGCTGGGATGATCTCCCCCGGCTCCATCGCGGCATAATAAAACTGGTGGCGCTAACTTACGGTAAATACCGGGCAGCCGGACTACCTGAGGGCGTATCGACTATCGTATGGGATTGTGCGGCGGCGCTTACGCCGCCGGCACCGGCAGCGCCGTCACCGACTTGATCTTCTCCATCGCAAAGCGCGAGGTGACATTCTTCAGCGGCACGGCGGAGATCAGCTTCTTGTAGAACACGTCATAGGCCTGCATGTCGGCGACCACGACGCGCAGCATGTAGTCGACGTCGCCGGCCATCCGGTAGAACTCCATCACTTCCGGCATCGCGCTGACGGCGTCGGCGAATTTGCGCAGCCATGCTTCCGAATGGTCGGCGCTCTCGACCGACACGAACACCGAGATCCCGAGACCGATCTTGTTCTGATCGACCAGCGCCACGCGGCGCAGGATCACGCCGTCGGCCTCGAGCCGCTGGATGCGCTTCCAGCACGGCGTCGACGACAGCCCGACCCGGTCGCCGATTTCGGCGACGGAGAGCGAGGCATCCTCCTGCAGCACGGTCAGGATCTTGCGATCGATCGCGTCGAGGCGGCGGTTATTGTCATGAAGCTGAATGGCGACATCGGTCATAGAAGAAAGTTCCACATGAAGGTTCAAACTCCCTCATATAGAGAAAAATCTTCCAAATCAAGCGGGTCGTGACCGATCAGGCCGGCCGCGCGTCGGCGTGTTCGCCCAAAAACGCTTCAACTTCAGTACGTTGCGGTGCGGCATAAGCGCCCCCGAACCGGGTGCATTTCAGCGCTGCAGCGGCCGAGGCAAAGCGCAGCGCCTGCCGCAACTCCTGCTTCTCGGTGATGGCGAGGGCAAAGGCCCCGTGGAAGACGTCGCCGGCGCCCAGCGTGTCGACGGTATGGACCGGGAAGGCCGGCGTCTCCTCGAGCCCACCCTTCTCGTTCAGCCAGATCGTGCCCTGCGGGCCGCGGGTGCCGGCCAGGAAGGAGGGGGTGAGCTTGGCGAGCTTCTGCAGCGCCTGGCCGTCGTCGGTGACGTCGGCGGTCTGCTGCAGCGGCTCGCTGGAGAACACCAGGTGCGAGGAGGCGGTCAGCAGCCCTTCCCGCATCGACATCGCGCGGTCGACGTCGACCACCACGGGAATGCCGCGCTTGACCGCCTCGGCGCACAGCTCGGTGCAGAACGGCGCGCAGCGGCTCTCGGTCAGGATCGCCGCGCAATCCTCCAGCAATAGCTCGGTCGGCGGCAGCTTGACCTTCCAGAGCTCGGGATCGCGGAAGGTGACGATGGTCCGCTCTCCGGTGTCGTCGATCATGATCGCCGAGATCGGGGTGACCAGGTCCGGCATGTGGATCAGGTGGTTGGTCTCGATGCCTTCTTCGGCCATCTTGTCGAAGATGTAGCGGCTCGAGGTCTCCCGCGAATCGCCCATCGGTCCGCAGATCGAGGCGCGGCCGCCGAGCCGGACGATGCCGATCGCGGCATTCAGCGCGTTGCCGCCGCAGATCTCGTCGAAATGGGTCGCGTTCTCCTTGGAGCCGCGCGCCGGAACATTGACGCGGAAAGTCAGGTCGCGCACCGGCAACCCGATGCAGAGGATGCGGGGCGGGACTTTCGGGGCGCCGTCTTGAAAATTCATGCAGGGGTCCGTCGCAATGGTTCCGTCAGCTGCTTCAAACTTGTCCGGAATAAATCGACAGAACGATGTCCGGTTCCCGCTATTGGTCCAATGGATTTCGGTGGTGCACCCAGCGGCCGAGCAAATGATGGGCAATCGCGAACGGATGCGGGCCGGCGAGGCCATCGGGATGCTGGCGCTTGAGCATCAGCGTCGCCTCCGCATGGTCGAACCAGCGTGCATCCTCGAGCTCGGTGCGGTCGACCACGATGTCCTCGTTGGTCGCACGCGCCGTGCAGCCGATCATCAGCGATGACGGATAGGGCCAGGGCTGCGTCATGTAGTAATTGACGTCGGTGCAGCGGATGCCGGACTCCTCGAAAATCTCGCGCCGCACCGCGTCCTCGATGGTCTCGGCGGCCTCGACGAAGCCGGCGAGGCAGGAATACATCCCGGGCATGAACTGCTTCTGCCGGCCGAGCAGCACCTTGTCGCCCGAGGTGACCAGCATGATCACGACCGGATCGGTGCGCGGAAAATGCTCGGCCTTGCAGCTCGGGCATTCACGCTTCCAGCCGCCGTCCTTCATCGCCGTGCGGGTGCCGCAGTTCGGGCAGAAGCCGTGGCGCTGATGCCAGGTCACCATCGATTTCGCCATCGCAATGGCCGACAGCTGCTCCGGCGGCACCACGCCCTGCATCGCCATGCCGCGCAATTCGGTGATGGCAACGTCGCTGCGTCCGACCAGCTTCTCGGCGGCCTGCGGCGCAATTCCCATGCCGAAGATCGGCGCGGCATCGCGGAGCCCCAGGAAGATCGTGCCGGGATTGGCGCCGAAGCCGCGCGCCTCCTCCAGCGAGAGCAGGGCGCGAGCCCCGCCATCCTCCTGCTTCACGACCAGCGAGTCGCGGTAGATCACATAGGCGCGCGCCTCGCGATGGCCTTCGAGCGCGAACAGTTTTTCGTCATTGCTGCGCAGATGTGCGGCGCGGTCCAGCGCATGGGTGACGAAGGCCGGCTGGCCGAGCGGAAATGAATCGGATGCGGACATTGAAATTCAACCCAACCAGATCTTGCGGCGAAGCGCGCTGATGAAATTCTGCACTTCCTCGGCGTCATGCGCCAGCGGCGGCATCACGCCCCAAACGGGACGCGGCCATGCAGCGTCGCTGGTACGGCGCGCGATGATGTGGACGTGAAGCTGCGGGACGAGGTTGCCGAGGGCGGCGACATTCAGCTTGTCGCATTTGGTGACCTCTTTCAGGGCCCGCGAGACGCGGGTGATCTCGGTCATCAGCTGCGCCTGCTCGACCTCGTCGAGGTCGATGATCTCGACCGCGCCGTCGCGCCGCGGCACCAGCAGCAGCCAGGGATAATGCGCATCCTTGATGACGAGCACCTTGCACAGCGGCAGGTCGCCGATGTCGATGGTGTCTTTGTTGAGCTGCGAATGCAGCGACCAGTTGGAGGCGGGCATGGAGGGCAAATAATGCCTTTCCCTGTTCCCAGACAAGCCCCACAAAGCCAGCCCTACAAAGCCGGTCAGGCCGCTTGCTTTCCGGCGGTTTTGGCCCCAAATAGGGACCGGGAGATTGGCGGTGGACGAGCCACTCGCCAACCGGGTCAGGTCCGGAAGGAAGCAGCCCTAACGAGGTCCGGATCGGGTCGCTCGTCAGTCTCCTACCTGTTTTTCCGAGCGAATCGTGCTGGAATGGCGGTCTCCGCGCCCGGCGCTCGATTTCGGCTCCTATCCGCACGCCGGCCGAAGAGACAATTCCCAAGTTGCGGATCGATGCATGAATGACGCTGGCGACCCCTCCCAACCGTCCGACGGCGCAGGCAAGGCAAGCCTTGACGGCGGTTTTGACTTGGGCGGCGCGCCGGATGCGGCCAAGCCGTACCGGGTTCTCGCCCGCAAATACCGCCCCTCCAGCTTTGAGGATCTGATCGGCCAGGAGGCCATGGTGCGCACCGTCTCGAACGCGTTCGAGACCGGGCGGATTCCGCAGGCCTGGATCCTGACCGGCGTCCGCGGGGTCGGCAAGACCACCACCGCCCGCATTCTCGCCCGCGCGCTGAACTACGAAAAGCCGGACGGCTCGGTGAAGGGGCCGACCATCCACATGCCCGACCTCGGCGTGCACTGCCAGGCGATCATGGAAAGCCGGCACATGGACGTGCTGGAGATGGACGCAGCGTCCCACACCGGCGTCGACGATGTCCGCCAGATCAATGACAGCGTGCGCTACGCGCCGGCCAGCGCGCGCTACAAGGTCTACATCATCGACGAAGTCCACATGCTGTCGACGGCGGCCTTCAACGCCTTCCTGAAGACGCTGGAGGAGCCGCCGGAGCACGCCAAGTTCGTGTTCGCCACCACCGAAATCCGCAAGGTTCCGATCACGGTGCTGTCGCGCTGCCAGCGCTTCGACCTGCGCCGCGTCGAGGCCGACGTGCTGATGCAGCATCTCGGCAACATCGCAGCCAAGGAAGGCGTCGAGGTCGAGCCCGAGGCGCTCGGTATCATCGCGCGCGCGGCCGAAGGATCGGTGCGTGACTCGCTGTCGCTGTTCGACCAGGCGATCGCGCATGCCGCAGGCAATGTGAAGGCCGATGCGGTCAGGCAGATGCTCGGCCTTGCCGACCGCACCCGCGTCATCGACCTCTTTGATTCGCTGGCGCGGGGCGATATCGCCAGCGCCTTTGCCGAATTCCGCGCGCAATATGACGTCGGCGCCGATCCGGTCGTGGTGCTGTCGGATCTCGCCGAGTTCGTCAATTTCGTCACCCGCGTGAAGTTCGTGCCGGCAACGGCCGACAATGTCGCGTTCGGCGAGACCGAGCGGGTGCGGGGGCGTGAATACGCCGCAAAACTGTCGACGCGGGTGCTGTCGCGGATGTGGCAGATGCTGCTCAAGGGCATTGCCGAGGTGCAGACCGCGACGCGCCCGGCCGCCGCCGCCGAGATGGTGCTGGTGCGGATCGCCTATGTCGCCGACCTGCCGACGCCGGATGAGGTGATCCGGATGATCGAGCAGAACGGCGGCGGCGCGGCCCTCGCGACGTCGGGCTCCGCCGCATCGTCAGCGCCGCGTGGCGCACCTGGCTCGACGATGTCGGCGATGCCCTCAGTGCCGGCGCGCGCGCCGCAGGCGGCACCGCGTGCCGATCTCGCCGCGCGCCCGCAGATGGCGGCTCCGGTCGCCGATGCCGCGCCGGCGCTGCGGATATCAAGCTTTCCACAATTGATCGCGCTCGCCGGCGAGAAGCGCGACATCATGACCAAGAGCGCGCTGGAGGCCGACGTGCGGCTGGTCCGCATCGAGGACGGCCAGCTCGAGATCGCACTCGAGCCGAAGGCGCAGCGCGCGCTCGTCACCGATCTGCCCCGCAAGCTCGAACTATGGACCGGGCGGCGCTGGACCGTGATCATCTCCAACGCGGCCGGCCAGCCGACCGTGCGTTCGCAGAACGAACTGGCGCGTAGCGAGCACCAGCGCGCTGCGGAGGCCGATCCGCGCGTGCAGGAGGTGCTGGCGCGCTTCCCCGGCACCAAGGTGGTCGAGGTTCGCCGCCTTGCCGCCGAGGTTCCGGTGGCGGATGGGACCGGCGAAGATCCGATTGAAACTTCCGACAGCGACGACGATTGATCTGATCATAAGGATGCACGCATGGCTGATTTTCTCGGCATGATGAAGCAGGCAGCGCAGCTGCAATCCAAGATGCAGGAGATGCAGGAGCAACTCGGCAATGTCGAGGTCGAGGGCATTTCCGGCGGCGGCCTGGTCGCGGTGCGCATGACCGCGAAGATGGAAGTCAAGAGCATCAAGATCGATCCGTCGCTGATGAAGCCGGAGGAGCGCGAGGTGCTCGAGGATCTCTTGGTCACCGCGCATGGCGATGCCCGCCGCAAGGCCGAAACCGCGATGCAGGAAAAGATGATGGCGCTCACCGGCGGGCTCGGCCTGCCGCCGGGATTTGGTCCGACCTAAAATGGCTGCAAGCGTTGCCGGCCCCGAAATCGAACGCCTGATCCAGCTGCTGGCGCGGCTGCCGGGCTTAGGGCCTCGTTCGGCGCGGCGCGCGGCGCTGCATCTGATCAAGAAGCGCGAAGCGCTGATGACGCCGCTCACCGCGGCGCTGCAGGTCGCGATCGACAAGATCCAGGTCTGCAAGACCTGCGGAAACATCGATACACAAAACCCCTGCACGGTGTGCACCGATCCGCGCCGCGATCCCTCGATCATCGTCGTGGTCGCCGATGTCGCCGATCTCTGGGCGCTGGAACGCGCCAATGCGACCAATGGCCGCTATCACGTGCTCGGCGCAACGCTATCGCCGCTCGACGGCGTCGGTCCGCAGGATCTCACCATCGATCAGTTGGTGGCGCGCGCGCATGCGCCTGAGGTCAGCGAGATCATCCTCGCCTTGAATGCGACCGTCGATGGCCAGACCACCGCGCACTACATCACCGACCTGTTGTCGGAGGCCAATGTGCGGGTGACGCGGCTGGCGCATGGCGTGCCTGTTGGCGGCGAGCTTGATTACCTCGATGAAGGTACGCTATCGGCAGCCATGCGGCAGCGGACGCTGTTCTAGCACGCGATCCGGCTGCCGGACGCGGCGGTGTTCGCCAGGCGATCCGTCACAAGTCGAAAAGATCGCATTGAGACAAAATGATAGGGTGGATGACGATTCGGGGACGGTGATCCACGCTCTGACGAATTAAATACGGAACCACTGCAAATGACGACACACCGATTCGGCGTACGCTCGGGCTTTGCGTTCTCGGGCATTGCGTTTCTTGCGGCGATCTTCGCCGCGTCCGGCGCGCTCGCGCAGCAGAGCGACGCGCCACAGAAGCCCGGCAAGATGATCCACGCCGGCGACGTGCTGTCGGGGGAACTCGGCGTCATGAAGGTGCGCGACAACAAGAACCGCGGCAAGCGCGTCGCCACCTACCAGATCACCAGCGAGCCGCGCCGCCTGCCGCCGCCGAACGGCCTGTGCAATCTCGAAACCGGCCCTGAAACCTTCCAGCTCGTTCCAACCAACGACGCCCAGGCCGCGCAGCTCAAGAGCCTCTCCGGCAAGGCGATCTCGGTGAAGGTCGACGAGGTCACCTGCGCCAAGGACGCCGGCGAGATGAGCGAAGCCATCGTCACCAAGTGGAGCGTGGTGGCGAAGTAGGACCGCGCCTGTAGCCCGGATGGGAGCGCAGCGACGTTTCTTCTCCTTCCCCCTGCAAGGGGGAAGGTCGGGATGGGGGGCCGCCGCGAGCGACGCTGGGCGTGGAGAGACAAGATCCCCACCCGCTTTGCTCTGCGAGCAAAGCGACCTCCCCTTCAAGGGGAGGTTTGAGAGACTGCAATCCTGCGGCCGTTCCGTAGCCCGGCTAAACCCTCACCGGCCCCAGCTCATCGAAATGTCCGCGCCGCTGCAGCCAGGCGAGCAGGACCAGGCTCGGGATCGCGACCAGCACGCAGATCACGAAGAACATCTGCCAGCCGACCGCCTTCGCCACATAGCCCGCGCCCGACGACATATAGGTTCGGCCGACCGCTGCGAGCGCGGTGAGCAGCGCGTACTGGGTCGCGGTGTGCAGCGGATTGCGGCACAGCGCCGACAGATAGGCGACGAAGATCACGGTGCCGATCGCGCTGGTGAAATTCTCCGCGGTGATCGCAAGTGCCAGCGCCCATTGATCGACGCCGACATGCGCAAGCCAGGAGAACGAGAGGTTGGCGACCGCCTGCAGCACGCCGCCGATCCAGAGGCTGGTCGCCAGCGAATAGCGCCGCGCCACGAAGCCGCCGGCGAAGCCGCCGATCAGGGTCGCGGCAAGCCCGACGCCCTTCACGATCGCCGCGTAATCGACCTTGGAAAAGCCGATGTCGATCACGAACGGCGCGGTCATGGTGCCTGAAAATGCGTCGGTGAACTTGAACAGCACTACGAAGGCGAGCGCCGCGAAGGCGTCCTTGCGGCTGAGGAATTCGGAGAACGCACCGAGCGCCGCGTGCACCACGCGCTCCGCAGCGTTCTGCGCATGCGTCGCCGCCTCCGCGCCCTTCGATTGCGCCGGCTCTGTGGCCGCCAGCGCGGTGACGATGCCGATCACCACCAGCGCGGCCATCACCACATAGCCCCACATCCAGGCCGACGGGCGCGCCACGCCGGCGGACTCGAAACCGCTGACGATGAACAGCGCGCCGGCGGTCGAGACCAGCATGCCGATGCGATAGGCCGCGACATAGGACGCCATGCCGGCGGCCTGCTCGCTTTCCGGCAGGCTCTCGACGCGGAAGGCATCGACCACGATGTCCTGCGTCGACGAGGCCGCGGCGACCAGCAGCGCGGCGAACGCCGCGAACCATGGTGATCGCGCCGGGTCGGCCATCGCCAGCACCAGGATCGCCGCGATCAGGAGCAGCTGCGAGAACAGCAGCCAGCCGCGGCGGCGCCCGAAGACCTGCGTGAACAGCGGCACGTGCAGCGCATCGACCAGCGGCGCCCACAGGAACTTCAGCGTATAGGGCGTGCCGATCAGCGCCAGCAGCCCGATGGTGCCGAGATCGACCCCGGCCTCCTTCATCCACACCTGCAGCGTCGAGCCCGACAGCGCCAGCGGCAAGCCGGACGAGAAGCCGAGCAGCAGCACGATCAGCACCCGCGGCTGCAGGTACACCGCGAAGCTGTCGCGCCAGGAGGTGGGGGGCGGAGCGGCCTTTTCCGGTGGGGGCGCAGTCGCTTCGGGTGCGGTCATGAACTTCTGTTAGCAGATTCGAGCCGCAAAGACGGTGTCAGCTGAGCTTATGCCTACTCCCCTGCCTGCAGCTTGCGCGGGGCGGGGAACAGCTCGGACGTGCTGCCCTTGACGAAGCGCGGCACCTCGATCGGGGTCTCGGACTTGCTGAAATCGAGTTCCTCGATGCGGCCGGCGCGCTTTTCGATCTTGTCGGCGGAGATCAGGATCTGCCTGACATCCTCGTTGACCTGGCCGAAATGGGTCTGCAGCTTGAGCACACGCTCGCGCAGGCGGCCGAGGTCGTCACCAAGGTGCATCACCTCGTTGCGGATCTGGTCGGCGGCGTCGCGGATGCGGGCGTCCTTGAGGATCTGCTGCATCACCTGGATCGCCAGCATCAGGAGCGAGGGCGATACCAGCACGACACGGGCGCGATAGGCCTTCTGGATCACGTCGTCGAAGCCGTCATGGATTTCGGCATAGACCGATTCCGACGGCACGAACATCAACGCGGTGTCCTGGGTCTCGCCCGGGATCAGATACTTCTCCGCGATGTCGCTGACATGCTTCAGCACGTCGGCGCGCAGCCGCTGGCTGGCAAATTTGCGTTCCTCGTCGCTGCGCGCATCGTGCAGCGCGGTCATCGCTTCCAACGGAAATTTCGCGTCGATGCAGAGCGGGCGCTGGTCGGGCAGGAACACCACGCAATCCGGCCGCTTGCCCGACGACAACGTGTACTGGAACTCGAACGAGCCTTTCGGCATGCCGTCCTGCACGATCGCCTCCATCCGCGCCTGGCCGAACGCGCCGCGCGATTGCTTGTTGGCGAGCACGTCGCGCAACGTCGTCACCTGGGTGGTGAGCTCGTTGAGGTTCTTGTGGGCGTGGTCGATGATGCCGAGCCGCTCGTGCAGCACGCGCAGCGAATCCATCGTGTTGCGGGTGGTCTGTTCCATCGATTGGCCGACCCTGTGGGTCACCGAATCCAGCCGCTCATTGACCGCACGGGCCATCTCGGCCTGGCGGCCGGCCAGTGCCTGCCCCATTGCGTCGACTCGCCCGGAGGCCTCGCTCTGGGCCCGCAGCATGTCGGCCAGCCGCTCCTCCAACTCGTCGGCGCGAATGGCCTGTGCCATCGCGAGTTCCGCGCCGCGCCGGCTGGCGCGCGCGATCACTACGGCGATGGCAAGCAGCAGGATCAGCGCCAGCGCGCCAAGGCCGACCAATGCGTCGGAGACCCGGATCGGGAGGTCGCCAATCGTGAGCAGAATCTCGTTCATGCCGTCAGTTGTACCCGATTCGGCGCCACCATCGAACGAAAAGGGAACGTTTATGGTAAACACTCCCTCAAATCTCCTGGTTAACACCGCCTGAAGAAACGTGGTTGAGGCCGTCTTAACCGGTTCCCGAACGCATTGACCGCATCAGGCCCGCGGCTTAAATCGCCGCCATGGCATTACGAGAAATCATCATCCTGCCGGACAAGCAGTTGCGTCTGGTGTCGAAACCGATCGAGAAGGTGACGCCGGAGATCCGCAAGCTCGCCGACGACATGCTCGAGACCATGTATGACGCGCCCGGCATCGGGCTCGCGGCGATCCAGGTCGCGCAGCCGCTGCGGCTGATTACCATGGACCTCGCCAAGCGCGACGAGAACGGCGAGACCACGCCGCAGCCGCGGGTATTCATCAACCCGGAGATCATCTCGCATTCGGAAGAGCTGTCGGTCTACGAAGAGGGTTGCCTGTCGATCCCCGAATATTACGAGGAGGTCGAGCGCCCGGCGCGGGTGCGCCTGCGCTTCACCGACCTCGACGGCAAGCTGCACGAGGAGGATGCCGAGGGGCTCTACGCCACCTGCATCCAGCACGAGATCGACCATCTCAACGGCGTGCTGTTCGTGGACTATTTGTCGAAGCTGAAGCGCGACCGCGTCTTCAAGAAGTTCGAGAAGGCCGCCAAGCGCGCGGCGGAGTGAAGCCGATTATCAGTGCTGCCTCATACTCGATCGGCCCTCTCCCCCCTTGCGGGGGAGAGCTGGAGAGAGGGGTAGCCACGAGCACCGACCATGGGGCTCACCCCTCTCCCTAACCCTCCCCCGCAAGGGGGAGGGAACGCATCGAGTTCTGGTCATGCCTCTTCGCCTGATCTTCATGGGCACGCCCGATTTCGCGGTGCCGACGCTGCTGGAGCTGGTGGCCCATGGCCATGAGGTCGTGGCGGTGTATACCCGCGCGCCGAAGCCGGGCGGCCGGCGCGGCCTGCAATTGCAGCCGACGCCGGTCGAGCAGGAGGCGCGCCGCCTCGGCATTCCCGTGCTGACGCCGAAGACCCTCAAGACTCCGGAAGCGCTCGACGAATTTCGCGCGCACGACGCCGATGCCGCCGTCGTCGTCGCCTATGGCATGATCCTGCCGCAGGCGATCCTGGATGCGCCGAAGCTCGGTTGCTTCAACCTGCATGCTTCGCTGCTGCCGCGCTGGCGCGGCGCCGCGCCGATCAACCGCGCCATCATGGCGGGCGACGCCGAGAGCGGCGTGATGGTGATGAAGATGGATGTCGGCCTCGACACCGGCGACGTCGCGATGGCCGAGCGGCTGCCGATATCAGACAGCATGACGGCATCCGACCTGCACGACGCGCTGGCGCCGCTCGGCGCCGATCTGATGGTGCGTGCGATGGGCGGGCTGCAGCGCGGCGGCTTGCAGCTGACCAAGCAGAGCGAGCACGGTGTCACCTATGCCGCCAAGATCGAGAAGGCCGAGGCGCGGATCGACTGGACGCAGCCGGCGCGTGCGGTGCTGCGCCACATCCACGGGCTGTCACCGTTTCCGGGCGCCTGGTGCGAACTCGCGGGCGAGGGTGAGCCGGTGCGGCTGAAGATCCTGCGCTGCGAACTGGCGAAAGGCTCGGGCGCGCCGGGCGATGTGCTCGATGATAATCTTGCGATCGCCTGCGGCGACGGCGCGATCCGAATCCTCGAACTGCAGCGCGCTGGCAAGGCGCCGATGAAGGCGGCGGATTTTCTGCGCGGCACGCCGCTGAAGCCGCCTGCGCGGCTCGCCTGATGCCTCGCTACAAGCTCACCATCGAATATGACGGCACGCCGTTCTCCGGCTGGCAGATCCAGGATACCGCGCCGACCGTGCAGGGCGCGCTGGAGGCGGCGGTCAAGGCGATCTGCGGCGAGGACGTGCGCGTCCATGGCGCCGGGCGTACCGATGCCGGCGTGCACGCCCGCGGCCAGGTCGCGCATTGCGACATCGCCAAGCAGTTTCCGCCCGGCCGCTTTCGCGACGGGCTGAATGCGCATCTACGGCCGAATCCGATCGCCGTGCATGCAGCCGAGATCGTATCGGACGATTTCGAGGCGCGGTTCTCGGCGATCAAGCGGCACTATCTCTATCGCATCGCCAACACGCGGGCGAACCTCGCGCTCGACATCGGCCGGGTCTGGCGCGTGCCGCGCGCGCTCGATGCTGGCGCGATGCACGAGGCCGCGCAGCGGCTGCTCGGCAAGCACGATTTCACCACCTTCCGCGACACCGAATGCCAGGCCAGATCGCCGGAGAAGACGCTCGACCAGCTCGACGTCACGCGTGAGGGCGACGCCATCAACATCGTGACGTCGGCGCGCTCGTTCCTGCACAGCCAGGTGCGCTCGATGGTCGGATCGCTGGTCTGGGTCGGCGAGGGTCGCTGGAGCGCGGACGATCTCTTCGGTGCGCTCGCCGCCCGCAACCGCGCCGCCTGCGGCCCCGTCGCGCCGCCGGACGGGCTCTATCTGATGCGGGTGGATTATTAGGCGGTCGCCTTACACGCTGTATCTGGTGCGGATGGCCTGTTAGTGGCCCCAATCCCTACGGTGCATGGGGTTGTTTTCGATGTTTTGGTCCAGCCGGGCGGCTGGCCCTATGCAAAATACCGGTCCAGCACGCCGCGATAGATCTTGGTCAGCTTCTCGAGGTCGGCCACCGGCGTGCGCTCGTCGATCTGGTGCATGGTCTGGCCGACCAGGCCGAACTCGATCACCGGGCAGTAGCTCGAGATGAAGCGTGCGTCCGAGGTGCCGCCCGAGGTGGAGAGCTCCGGCTTGCGGCCGGTGACCTCCTCGATCGCGGCGACCGCGAGATCGGTGAACGGGCCGGGCTGGGTCACGAACACGTTCGAGTTCGACGGTTGCCAGTCGATGTGGGCGCGGATGCGGTTGCCGCAGGCTTTTGCCAGCCGCGCATCGACCAGCTGCCGCAGGCTCTCCTGGGTGTGGTTGTCGTTGTAGCGGATGTTGAACTTGGCCCGTGCCTGGCCCGGGATCACATTGCTCGCGGTGTTGCCGACATCGACCGTGGTGAATTCGAGGTTGCTGGCCTGGAATTGCGCGCTGCCGTGATCGAGCGGCTCGTCGCTCAGCGCCACGATCAGCCGCGAGATATCCGGCACCGGGTTCGAGGCGCGGTGCGGATAGGCGACATGGCCCTGCACACCGTCGACGACCAGTGTGCCGGATTGCGAGCCGCGCCGGCCGATCTTGATCATGTCGCCGAGCACCTCGACATTGGAGGGCTCGCCGAGCACGCAATGGTCGAACTTCTCGCCGCGCTCGGCGCACCATTTCAGCAGCTTGACGGTGCCGTTGATCGAGACGTCTTCCTCGTCGCCGGTGATCAGGAAGGAGATCGAGCCGTTTGGCTTGCCATCGTGGTCCTTGAGATACTGCAGCACCGCGGCGACACTGCAGGCGATGCCGCCCTTCATGTCGACGGCGCCGCGGCCGTAGAGATAGCCGTCCTTGACCTCGCCGGAGAACGCGCCGAGGGTCCACGCCGCCTCATCGCCGGGCGGCACCACGTCGGTGTGGCCGGCGAAGGTGATATGCGGCACTGATGAGCCGATGCGGGCATAGAGATTGTCGATGTCGGCGGTGCCGGGCTCGGAGAACGTCACGCGGTGGACGTCGAAGCCAGCGCTTTTCAGCAAATTTTCGAGCACGGCAAGCGCGCCGGCGTCGGCCGGGGTGACGGAGCGGCAGCGAACCAGATCGCGGGTAATCGAGACAGCATCACTCATGCGCCTCGCATAACACGTCACACCGCGGCTGGACCAGCGTTGTGCGGCATCATTCGAGCTCGCCCTGCTGATCCCAGCCCTGCGTGGAGTGCGACCCGCTGTCGCGGTCGCTGCCTCGCCGCACATGGATTATTCCAAGAGTGACGGGATAACGACTCGCCGTGGCGTTCTTAGTCCCGCAGCAGCTCGTTGATGCTGGTCTTGGCGCGGGTGCGCTCGTCGACGCGCTTGACGATCACGGCGCAGGCGGTGGCGGGTCCGGGCTGGCCGTTCTTCAGCGGCTTGGCGGGCAGCGTGCCGGGAACGACGACGGCATATTCCGGGACCTCGCCGACGAAGATCTCGCCGGTCTCGCGATCGACGATCTTGGTCGAGGCGCCGAGGAACACGCCCATCGACAGCACCGCGCCCTTGCGCACGATGACGCCTTCGGCGACCTCGCTGCGCGCGCCGATGAAGCAGTCGTCCTCGACGATCACGGGCTCGGCCTGCAGCGGCTCGAGCACGCCGCCGATGCCGACGCCGCCGGAGATGTGCACGCGCTTTCCGATCTGGGCGCAGGAGCCGACCGTCGACCAGGTGTCGATCATGGTGGCTTCATCGACATAGGCGCCGAGATTGACGAAGGAGGGCATCAGCACGACGTTGCGGGCGATGAAGGCCGAGCGGCGCACGATCGCGCCGGGCACGGCGCGGAAGCCGGCGTCGCGGAAGCGGTTCTCGCCCCAGCCCTCGAACTTCGAGGGCACCTTGTCCCACCACGAAGCCTTGCCCGGGCCGCCGGCGATCTGGCCCATGTCGTTGAGGCGGAACGAGAGCAGCACCGCCTTCTTCAGCCACTGATTGACCTTCCACTTGCCGCTGGCCTCGCGCTCGGCGACGCGGGCCTCGCCCTTGTCGAGCAACTCCAGCGCGTGGTCGACGGCTTCGCGTACCTCGCCCTTGGTCGAGGTCGAGATGCCTTCGCGGGCGTCGAACGCGGTGTTGACGGTGGTTTCGAGGGCGGACAGCGACATCGGGACAATCCTTGGGCGTATCGGGGATATGACGGGAATTTTGCATGGCTTTTTCGGAATTTGGGGCCGCCGAGTCAAGGCATACTCGGCTGCCGGCGGAGCAGCCTCTCTGCGCCTTCGCCGGGACGGCGTGGGGGAGAGGTCAGGGCCTCAGCCGCTGCAAGAAGCCGGTGAGATCGTCCGTGACGTGGTCGACATGCGCCGCGTCGCGCCCCTCCAGCTCCCAGGTCTCGCGGACCACCTCCTGGCTGCCGTCGGGCACGACGAGCACGGTGGTCATGCCGAGCTCATGCGGCACCACCAGATTGCGCGCAAGGTCCTCGAACATCGCAGCCTTTGACGGATCGACGTCGTGCAGCTTCAGGAACTTCTGGTAGGTCTGCGGCGCCGGCTTCGGCTCGAGATCGGCGGCGATGATGTCGAACACGCCATCGAAATGATTGGAGATGCCGAGCCGGCCCAGCACAGCGTCGACGTGGTCGACCGAGCCGTTGGTCAGGATCAGCTTGCGCCCCGGCAGTTTTGCGATCGCAGCGCCCATCGCCGGATTCGGCTGCAGCGGCGAATGGTCGATCTTGTGCACATAAGCGAGATAGTCGTCGGCCTGCACGCCGTGCTCGGTCATCATGCCGCGCATCGTGGTGCCGTAGCGCAGGTAATAGTCCTTCTGCAGCCGCCGTGCCTCCTCGGGCGAGATCTTCAGCCAGTTGCCGACGAACTCGCCGATCCGCGCATCGACCTGCTGCCACAGATTGACGTGATGCGGATACAGCGTGTTGTCGAGGTCGAATACCCAAGTCTCGACATGGCCGAAGCTGCGGGGAGTTTTAGTCATGGCTTTCTCCGCGTGTCGTCCCTGCGAAGCAGGGACCCATACGCCGTGCCTGATATTGTTGAGCAAGACGGAAGTAACCTTCGCTTGCGGACGCAGACAACTACAAAACGCCGGCCTGTGGTTATGGGTCCCTGCTTTCGCAGGGACGACGAAAGAAACGATCACGGCATCGCAAAGCGCAGCGTCTTGCCGCCGCTGGTCATGTCGATGGTGGTGAAGCCGAGCGGGGTGAGGCCGCGCGTCGTGCAGTCGCCCTGCTCGTTGACCTCGAACTTGCTGTCGCGGGTGCAGAGCTGCACCGCGCCGCCCCAGTTCAGCGGCTTGTCCTTGATGCGGATGGCACGGTTGTCGCCATCGACGGCTTCCGCGAAGGAATAGATCTGTTTCGGCGTGCCCGATACGTCGGGATGCAGGCATTTGCCGGGGTCGATGCGATACCAGCCACGGCTGGTCACCACCTTGCCGTCATCGGTCGCAACCGCGGCCATCACCTTGTGCGGCGTGTCGTTGCACCAGGTCAGCCCGGTCGGCGACGGCTTCTGCACGGCATCGACCATGGTGGTGAAGAAGTTCGGCGACTGCACGATGTCGCTGCCGAGGCCGCGGCTCTTGAGGAATGCCGAGAGCGCGCTCTGGGTCTTCGGCCCGTCGACGCCGTCGATCGGCGCCGCGTCGTAGCCTGCGATCACCAGCAGACGCTGAATGCCGGCGAGCCGCGCCTGCTCGTCGTCATACTCGCTGTCTTCGGCGAGGTAGGCGACGAGATTGCCGTCATCGGTCTGGGTCGGCGTGATCTGGGTGAACTGCGCCGGTGTCTGGCCGGAGCGGCATTGGCGTGCGGCCGCGATCACGAAGTTGTCCTGCGCAACGCAGAGCATGTCGGTGCCGTTCTGCGGGATCGGCGAGGCGCCGTAGACGCCGAGCGCGCGGGCATTGAGCAGTACGCGGTCGGCGGTCAGCGCCCCCTGCACCACGACCCGGCAGGTCGCGGGATCGATGCGGAACCAGCCGCGCGTTGCGGTTGCGGCCTTGTCGTCGATACCGATCGCGGCCTCGATCACATAGCTCATGCGGTTGCAGAGCTTGAGGTCGGCATGCGCCGGCGCCGACGAGAACAGGAACGACATCAGCGCGGCCGGCAGCGACATCGCGAGCCGCGCCCCCGGCGACCGGCGAGGGATCCTCGCCGTGTGTCCCGCGTCTGCCATTACTTGTGGATCAGCGTGCCGGTGCCCTGGTTGGTGAAGAGTTCGAGCAGCACCGCGTGCTGGGTCTTGCCGTCGATGATGACGACGCCCTGCACGCCCTGTTCGAGCGCGTAGATGCAGGTCTCGACCTTCGGGATCATGCCGCCGGAAATCGTGCCGTCGGCGATCAGCTTGCGGGCTTCCTTGATCGACAGGTCCGAAATCAGCTTCTTGGACTTGTCGAGCACGCCGGGCACGTCGGTCAGCAGCAGCAGGCGCTTGGCCTTCAGCGCGCCCGCGATCGCGCCGGCAAAGGTGTCGGCGTTGATGTTGAGGGTCTGCCCATCCTTCGAGGTTGCGAGCGGCGCCAGCACCGGGATCAGCTCATAGCCGATCAGCTGGTTGAGCAGCGTGAGGTCGACCTTTTCGGGATCGCCGACGAAGCCGAGGTCGACCGCTTTCTCGATGTGGGAATCCGGATCGACCATGGTGCGCGTCGTCTTCGACGCCTTCACCATGTTGCCGTCCTTGCCGGAGAGGCCCACGGCCTTGCCGCCGGCCTCGTTGATGTAGCCGACGATCTGCTTGTTGACCGAGCCGGCCAGCACCATCTCGACGATCTCGATGGTCGCGGCGTCGGTGATGCGCAGGCCCGCGGCGAATTCCGACTGGATGCCGAGGCGCTTCAGCATGGTCGCGATCTGCGGTCCGCCGCCATGGACGACCACCGGATTGATCGCGGTCTGCTCGAGCAGCACGATGTCGCGCGCGAACGCCTTGGCGGTGTCCTCGGCCCCCATAGCATGGCCGCCGTACTTGATGACGATGGTTTCCTCGTCATATTCCTGCATGTGCGGCAACGCCTCGGACAGGATGCGGGCCTGATCGAGCGGGCTGATCTGCTGGTCGGTCATGGGGCTGGTCTCATCGTCAGCGGAGGGACGGGCGCGGTTCTATCTGATTGCCGGGCAGGGCGCAAAGCGGGAGGGGAATTCCGGGCTGCGGGTCACGGCTGCGGCCACATGGCCGAAACCGCCAGCACCAGCCAGCTCAGGATCAGCAGCGTTCCGCCTGATGGAGCGGCCATCGGAAACAAGCCGTGGCCTGCATACTGGCGCAGCACGAGGTCGCCGGCGAACAATGACGCTGCGATGACGAAGCCAGCCGCGGACACGACGGCGAGCTTTGTATGGATGATCGCGCGCTCAGCGACCGCAATGGTCGCGATGGCGGCAGGTGCATGGAACAGCAGCATCGACGACGCGGCCGCCAGCCGCGTGGCATCAGGCAGATGGGCTGCGGCCGCCGCCAGGATCACGCCGCAGGCGCCCATGATGGCGGCAAGGCCAATCAGGAGGCGGGATACGCGGTTCATCGGCGCCGCTCCTCGATCAGGCGTACCATGGCGGCGCGCAGCTCCGGCATCCCGTCGCCGGTGCGCGACGAGGTCACCAGCACCTCGGGGAACGCAGCGGGATGCTTTGCGAGCGTCGCAATGGTGTCGGCGATGACGGTCTTGAGTTCGCCGACCTTGACCTGGTCGGCCTTGGTCAGCACGACCTGGTAGCTGACTGCGGACTTGTCCAGCGTCTTCAGTACGTCGAGATCGACGTCTTTGATGCCGTGGCGGGCGTCGATCAGCACATAGACTCGCGCCAGCGTCGCGCGCCCGAGCAGGAATTTGTGGATCAGCGCGGTCCATGACGCGACCTTGGTCTTGGGCGCCGAGGCGTAGCCGTAGCCCGGCATGTCGACCAGGCGGAAGCCCGCCTTCTCCGGCCCCTCGAAGAAGATCAATTCCTGGGTGCGGCCGGGCGTATGCGAGGTGCGAGCCAGGTTGCTACGGCCGGTCAGTGCGTTGATCAGGCTCGACTTGCCGACATTGGAGCGGCCGGCAAAGGCGACCTCGAGGCCGGCCATCGGCGGCAGCGTCTCGATCGAGGGCGAAGCCCAGATGAAGCGCCAGTCGCCGGCGAACAGCTTTCGCCCCTGCTCGATCAGCTCCGCATCAGGTTCGGCGGTCATGCGAAGTATCCCGTTTCATCGTGGCCAGGCGAAAGCCCGAAGCGCAGCCTTGGCGTAAGACGACCCGGCCATCCGCGTCAACCGGCCATCCACGTCAACGCCTTGCTGCCCTCCAATACGTCAATGCCCGGCACGAGGCCGGGCATGACGCAGTGATAGATCGGGCGCGGGAAGCTATGTTGGCTTCTTGGCGAAGGTCGACTTCAGATTGTCGAACAACTCCACCTTCACGCCGTTCTTGCGCATGATGAAGCTCTGCTGCAGCACCGAGAGCGTGTTGTTCCAGGCCCAGTAGATCACGAGACCCGCCGGGAAGCCGGCCAGCATGAAGGTGAAGATCAGCGGCATCCAGTCGAAGATGATCTTCTGGGTCGGATCCGGCGGCGCCGGATTGAGCTTCATCTGCACCCACATCGTGATGCCCATGATGATCGGCCAGATGCCCATTACCAGGTACGAGCCGAAATGCGGTCCGAGCAGCGCGATCGGATCGAACGGGATCAGCCCGAACAGCGTGAACAGATTGGTCGGATCGGGCGCGGAGAGATCCTTGATCCAGCCGAAGAACGGCGCGTGCCGCATTTCGATGGTGATGAACAGCACCTTGTAGAGCGAGAAGAACACCGGGATCTGCAAGGCGACGGGAAGACAGCCGGCGATCGGGTTGATCTTCTCCTTCTTGTAGATCTCCATCATCTCCTGCTGCTGCTTCACGCGGTCGTCAGGATAGCGTTCCTTCAGCGCCTGAAGCTGCGGCTGCACCGACTTCATCTTCGCCATCGAGGCGTAGGACTTGTTGGCGAGCGGGAAGAACAGCAGCTTCACGATCACGGTCACCAAGAGGATCGCGATGCCGAAATTGCCGACCAGGCGATAGAACCAGTCGAGCGCCAGGAACATCGGCTTGGTGATGAAGTAGAAATGGCCCCAGTCGATCAGGAGATCGAAATGGTTGAGGCCGAGCTGCTTGTTGTAGCCGCCGAAACCGACCAGCGGGAAGTTGAGGCCGACGGTGGCGGCCTCCTTCGCGCCGGCGAACAGCCGTCCAGTGGCAACGCCGGTGCCGCCGATCGGAATGGTCTGCGCGGCGAGCATGTAGTCGGCCTGGTAGCGCTTGTCGCCGGCCGTGAACCTGGCGGTCTCGAGCGTTGCGTTGGTCTCGGGCAGCAGCGCCGCGGCCCAGTATTTGTCGGTGATGCCGAGCCAGCCGTCGGTGATCTTCGAGAACACGACGCCGCGCGAGTTTCCGCCGGTCGGGGTCTTGGCCTCGTCGAGGTTCTTGTAGGTGAATTCCTGCAGTCCCTGTTCGCCGAGATAGCCGATCGGACCTTCGTGCAGGATCGCGTAGCCGGAGACCGGCGGCTTGCCGCCGCGCGAGATCAGGCCGAACGGATACAGCGTCACCGGCGCGCTGCCTTGATTGATGACCTCGTCCTTGATGCTGAAGAGGTAGCGATCGTCGATCGAGATGGTGCGGCGGAAGGTCAGGCCCTGGCCGTTCTCATATTTCAGCGTCACCGGGGTGCTCGGCGACAGGCTGGTCGATCCCTCCTGCTCCCAGACGGTTTCGGCATTCGGCGTCTTCACCGACGAGCCGTTGGCGGTCAGCCACAGGAACTCGGCATAATAAGGTTCGGCGGTGCCTGACGGAGACAGCAGCACGACGGCCGGCGATTTGGGGTCGACCGTCTCGCGGAACTGAACCAGCGATATGTCGTCGATCCGGGCGCCCTTCAGCGCGATACTGCCGATGACGCGCGGGGTCTCGATCTTGATGCGCGGGCCGGCCGCGAGCACCGTCTCGCGGCTCGCTACCGGAGCATCGCCAGCCGGCGCGCCCGGTGCCAGGGAGGGCGTCGTTGCGCTTCCCGGAGCGGCGCCGGGAGCGGCACCCGGGGTCGCCTGCGGCGCAGGCTTCAGCAACTCGGCCTGGCGCTGCGCCTCGCGCTGCTTCTCCATCTGCGGCACGTTGTAGAAGTATTGCCAGGCGATCAGGACGAGGCCCGACAGAATGACGGCAAGGATCGTGTTGCGATTGTCGGACATCTCTTAGGGTCTCGTCATTCCATTCGGATTGGGCGCGCTTTTGTTACCCGCCGCTTTTGGGGCAGGTCGGTCGAGGCGGCGCAGCGCCGACCGCAGATCGTCAATCATGGTCGCAAAGTCGCGGGTCAGCGCGTCGCGCCGGCCGACTAGCACATAATCATGGTGCGGCCGCATGAATACGGCATCGACCCGTCTTATCACTTCGCGAAGCCGCCGGCGGATGCGGTTGCGCTCGGTCGCGGTGCCGTTCTTCTTGGTGACGGTATAGCCGACGCGGATCGGACCGTGATCGTCGCGACGGCGGCCTTGCAGCACAAAAGCGGCGGTATTCGCCCGCGCGCCATTGGCAACGGCGAGGAAATCCGCCCGCTGCCTCAGCCGATCCATAATGGGTATCTCCGGAGAGGAGACGTCCGGGCTCAGGCGCTCAGGCGCTTGCGGCCACGCGCGCGGCGCGCAGCGAGGACCTTGCGGCCGCCGGCCGTGGCGAGACGGGCGCGGAAGCCGTGACGGCGCTTGCGCACCAGTTTGCTGGGTTGATAAGTCCGCTTCACGGGTAATTCTCCGCTGACCGGGCAATTTGCCGTTATATTGAGATGGAGTCCGATGATGCTGGCGGGCCCAAGCGAGCCGTTTACGGCCCCAAATGAGCCGCCCCCGGTCAAGAACCGGGCCATCGCGGACAGTTGGCGCGGCTTATAAGGGAGCGCCCTGTTTTCGTCAATGTCACAGGGCGTCGCAAAGAGGCTTCTTTGAAACGTCGCAATTGGGGCGAATATAACTGTTTTCGCGGGGTTTTTGACGGTGAGGAGCGCCTTCGGGCGTTCGGGGAACCGCCGACATTAGCGATCCGTAATTTGACCGGCTTGGGGGCCGGGCCGCATCTTCCGAACCCCTAAGCCAAACAAGGCCTTATCTTGTGGCTCTAACTGACGATCAGGCGACCGCGCAGAAGCCGCGGCCCAAGCCGCCCGTTCGGCTCGGGTTGTCGGGCAAGCTGTTGCTGCTGACGATTCCCCTGGTGATGATCGCCGGGCTCCTGATCTACGTGCCGGCGATCGCCAACTTCCGGATGAACCGGCTCAACGACCGCCTGGCAGCCGCCAACACCGCGGCGCTGGTGCTCGATGCCGCCCCCTCCGGCCTGGTGCCGGATTCGCTGGCGCGGCAGATCCTGACCAGCATCGGCGCCCGCGCCGTCGCCATCAAGCTTGGCCAGCAGCGCCGCTTGCTCGCCAGCGCCGACCTGCCGGCCTCGATCGACCATGACGTCGACATGCGGGCCATGACGGTGTGGTCGGCGATCGTCGATGCGTTCGAGATCATGCTCGAACACGGTGATCAGACCATCCGCGTGGTCGGACCTGCGCCGGGCCAGGCGCAATTCATCGAGGTCGTGATCGACGAGAAGCCGCTCAGGCAGGCGATGTACCGCTTCTCGCGCAACGTGCTGGTCGTCGCGCTTTTGATTGCCGGTCTGACCGCCGGCCTGGTCTATCTGGCGCTGCATTATCTGTTCGTCCGGCCGATGCGGCGGCTGACCGCGAGCTTGGTCGGCTTCCACGAGAATCCGGAGAGTTCGGCGCGAATCATCGTGCCCAGCCAGCGCGGCGACGAGATCGGCGTCGCCGAGCGCGAGCTGTCGGACATGCAGCGCGACCTGGTCTCGATGCTGCACCAGAAGAGCAGGCTTGCCGCGCTCGGGCTCGCCGTCTCCAAGATCAATCACGATTTGCGCAATCTGCTGGCATCCTCGCAATTGCTGTCGGACCAGCTCGCCAGCGTGCCGGACCCGCGGGTGCAGCGCTTCGCGCCGAAACTGCTGCGCTCGCTGGAGCGGGCCATCGCGTTCTGCCAGTCGACCTTGTCCTATGGCCGCGCGCAGGAGGCGGCGCCGGACCGCCGCATCATCATGGTGGAGCCTGCGGTGGCCGAGGTGCGGGAATCGGCCGGGCTGGCGACCGATGTCTCGATCACCTGGATCAGCGCGATCGAGCGCGGCCTTACCATCGACGCCGATCCGGACCAGCTGTTCCGCGTGCTGCTCAATCTGGTGCGCAACGCGGCGCAGGCGCTGGAAAGCCGGCAGGACGGCGATGGCGGTGCCCAGCAGATCCGTATCACCGGCCGCCGCGAAGGGACGGTCGCGATCATCGAGGTCTCCGACACCGGCCCCGGCGTTCCGGCCAAGGCGCGCGAGCACCTGTTCGAGGCGTTCCAGACCTCCGGCCGCCCCGGCGGCAGCGGGCTGGGCCTTGCGATCGCCGCCGAGCTGATCCGCGCCCATGGCGGTCATATCCATCTGGTCGAAGGCACCATCGGCGCCACCTTCCGGATCTCGATCCCGGATCGCCCGGTGGAATTGCTGTCGATCCGCAGCGAGCGGGCGCGGGCGTAAGGCCCCGGTATTTCGGGGCGGCCAAACTGCGCCGAAATTGGCGCTTCCAGAGCTTGCCAACTGGATCGGGAGCCTGTAGCTAGAGCGCTCTTTCGCGACGTTCCGGGGCTCCCGGAACCATGCGGGCTTCAAGCCCACCTGCGAAAATGCGCCCGTAGCTCAGCTGGATAGAGCATCAGACTACGAATCTGAGGGTCGGACGTTCGAATCGTTCCGGGCGCGCCATTTCGGCTTTTTTCGTTGGATCTTCGCGCGCGCCTGCCAAGCCAAGCAGTGGCGTTACCGCTCGCGACGATCAAATACTTGTGCAGCGCGGCGAGATTTGTTGCGTCGCAACATAGGTCATCTACATCTGCTGCTCGATTCTCACCGAGGAGCCCTTCACGTGACCAAGATTTCCCTGTCCATCGTAGCCGCCACCCTCGGGATCGCGAGCGCGACGGTCGCATCCGCTGCCGAGCGTCCGACGTTCGAAGCCGCAGGCTTGCCGATCTCGCCGGTGCAGGCTGGTGTGCTTGGCGGCGCCAATGTCCACGAGCAGGCACCGGTAGCTGCGACGTCGGCCACGCCGCATCAGCTCAGTGTTCTGACACCGCGAAGCAAGATCACGACCGCGCGCGCTTCTGTCCGGACGGACCGCGCGTTGCACTGACCGGCATAGCTGCTGGTCTCCTTCCACAAAGCCCGCCACAACGTCACGGGCTTTCTCACGTGCGAGGTCTGCAACGGCTGCCTCCGGCGCGCTTGTCGGCGTCGCGCTAGCGGTCGTCAGCTTCGCGTCGAACTCGGTCGGACGCTTGAACAACTGCAAGGCCTCGACATTGCCGACTTGCGAACGCTGCCGACGCGGCTGATGGCGAGGCGCCGCCCCGTAAAAACCCTGCTTGCGCTCGTCCGACCGTTGAGAAAAAATAAGGTCTTTCAGCCTATAAGCGGCAGAACGTTTTATTCCTTTTGTCTGTCCATTTGAACCGGCGGGTCATTTCTCATGTCGAGTGAGATCTCAAACGCCATTTTGCTAGCGGCGATATTTCTGGGTGTCGTCTACGGCAGTCGCATCCTCGAGAAGAGGTGGCCCATTGCCGACGTTTCCCGCGCCGAGTTTCGCGATGATTGGCTGGCGGTTATCGTGAGCGTCGGGCTGGAGCACATGCTTGCGCCGATCGCGGCGATCAGCGCGGGCGCGATCGCGAGCTATGCCGGGGTTGGCTGGATCAAGCTGCCGACCGAAGGCTATTGGTGGTACGTCTCCCTCGCGATCGTCGTGGTGGCGCTCGATCTCTACAAGTACACATTCCATCGCCTCCAGCATGCGATCCCCTTTCTCTGGGCGATGCACTCGTTCCATCACAGCGCGAACGGCATTACGTTCATTACCGGCGCCAGGCATTTCTGGCTCGAGAGGGTGCTGTCCGACGCCTTCCTTCCCATTCTTGCGATCCTGTTTCGGATCCCGCCGGATATGGCGATTGCCGCGGGGTTCATCTTCTTCGTCCCGGATGCGTGCGCGCATCTCAACGTCCGCATCCCGCTCGGCCGGTTCGTGACATGGGTCAACAACCCGCAATGGCACCGGATCCACCACTCGATCCATCCCGAACATCGGGACAAAAATTTTGCCGCCTTCTTTCCGCTCCTGGACATTCTGTTCGGCACGGCGTGGGTGCCGAAGCCGGACGAGTATCCTGCGACAGGACTGGTGCCCGCGGAACGGGTGGACATCATCAACAGCGTGATCTGGCCGATCCGGCATCTTCGGCATGGGGGGTCGAGGAATGGACCGGGTTAAGGGCCTGTTGCTGTTCGTCGCGTTGCTGCTGGGGTACGCCGACCTCGTTTCGACGAATGTGATCCTCACTCTCGGGTTGGGCGAACTGAATCCGTTCATGCATCTGGCTCAGACATGGTTCGGCGTATGGTGGCTGGTCCCCAAGCTCGGTCTCACGTTTGTCCTCACGTGGTTACTTTGGCGCAGCAACAACGTTTACAATATCGCCCTCGTTGTCGCCTTCTGCTGTACGCCCGTCCTGAATAATCTCGTCATCATCGCGGGTACGAACTGAGCCGGCCGCTTCGTCTCGTTGCCGGAGCCGGCGAAGCGATGGTGTCGTCCGGCGCATGCTGCTGCAAGCGCGATGAAACAGAACCGCGTGCGGCGCGGGACATTGGTTCGGGTATTCTAGAACGATAAGAGCTGTTCCATGGGTGATATTGACGGAGTGCAACCTTGTGCGCCCGGCCCGATTTCAGCACTGGCCGCGCGCGTATCCCCTCACCAATATTCTGACGCCGCAGAGGCCAGGAACCTCTGGATCATCATCGCCGCGCTCACCGGAGTTGCCGCTGCCGGGCTCGTTCTGTCGGGACTTCGGGTCTCATTCAACCCTGTGATCGCCGTCGGCTTTCTGGCGTTGGTCGGCCTCAATGTGGTCTACACCAGGATCAGGCCTAACAGACGCATCGCGTCATTTGCCCTCACCTGCGCGCAGCTGGTTGCGTTCACCAATGTCGGGACCGTTCTCAGCTATCTTGCTGCGTCCGCCGCATTTCCTCTGGTCGACAACGCGCTCGCGGCGACCGATGCCGCGATCGGCTTCGATTGGCTCGCCTTCTTCAACTGGGTGAAACTGGAGCATCCCGACATCGGCTGGTCGCTCGATATCATCTACGATACCCTCTTCATTCAGTTCGGCATCCTGCTGGTCGTGCTGAACACCGTCGGAAAGCTCGAGGGGGCAAGAGAGCTCGCCTGGCTCTTTGTGATCACGCTGCTGATGATTCTTCCGTTGTCGATGGTGTTGCCTGCGGAGGGGGCCTGGGCACATTACGGTGTGGCGCATTTGACAAGCGCCTATTATTTGTCTGACTTCTATGCGATCCGCGATGGATCCATGAAGGTCATCGATCTGGCCAGGATCAACGGCATCATTCAATTTCCCTCGTTCCATGCAGCGCTTGCGCTGATCCTCATCCTGACGAGCCGGGGCACTTTCCTGTTTGCCGTCTTTCTCCCGCTCAACGTTCTCGTCATCATATCGGCGCTGAGCGCCGGCGGTCACCATTTGAGCGATATTGTCGTGGGGTTGGCCACCGTGCCTGCGGCCGTGCTCGTGCTGCGGACGCGCAGACTTTCGTCCTAGAGCCGACGCGAACCGGTATCCGCTTCGCTCGAAAACGTTCTGGCTCGCAGAACCTGACCGCCCCGTCCGGCGACAAACACTCTGGAATGACCGATGATCGCGTCCAGCAGTCTGGAGATCGGGTGATGTCGGACAGGACCGTGCTTGCCTGCATCGCCTGCAGCGCCGTGATCGTGGCGGCCCTGGGGGCGGCCGCGCACGCGCAGACGCCGTCGAGCTGCAAGGAGCCGCGGGCGGGCACCAGCCGCGTCCCGATGCTGTCGCCGCCGCTCGCCAATGTGGTGACGGGCAAGGGACGGCTGCAATTCTACTCGGCGCCGAATCTTCGCTGCCCGATCAGCGGCGTGTTCGTCATTCCGAATGACGAGCTCGTCGCCTATGCGCAAACCGATGATGGCTGGTCGTCGGTGATGTATCTCAATCCAGGGACCGGCAACGACGTCTCGGGTTGGGTGAGGTCGGCGAGACTGAAGGTAACTGGAACGATCGCTCCAAAGTAGCATGTGACCCGGATCGCAGCGGGCGCGGCTTCCCGCTCCCTCGCATGCTTGAGCGGTGCCGGAACGAATTGCGCAACCGGATCGCGCGGTCATGCCGACGTCATGGAACGCTGCCCGGCGCGCCCATTAACCTCCACTAGTTGAATTTCTTGACGGCTCCCGCGTGAAGTTGGAGGGTCGCCGCAGGACGAGCGCCTCGGTTGGCGCAATCGGGGTTAACACTCTCGATTTGCTTCGGCTCTTTGAAGATCATTGATACTGGCGTCCGGCGACGCCGCTGCGATTGGACACAGACCAAGTGGCGAAGCATGCTGAACTCGACGGCGCATATTGCTTTCCAGGCCAGCCACCCGCGTGACGCACGAGCGCGTCCGCCAATCTCGGTGGGCTAGATGCAGGCACCCGAGCAGCAAGCGGCGGTTGATGCGCGGCCACCGCGCAAGGGGGCGGTCCGGCCGATGACCGCTGCGGATGTACCTGCGGTCGCCCGACTCTTTATGAAGATTTACAGGGGCTCAGACCGGCCGGCGGATTTGGACCTTCAGAATTATCTGAAGGCGATCACCCTGGAGGCCCCGTCCTATAGCGAAGCGACGGGCGCGTATATCTACGAGCAGCTGGACGGGCGCATCCCAAGTGCGATGCTCGCGGTGCCGATGCGCTTCATCGCTTGCGGCACCGTCGTGCCTGGCCGATTGGTCTGTACACTGATGACGGACAAGGAGGCTGGCGGTGCGGCGCAGCTCGTTCTGACCTTGCGGCCGAGGCGTCCCGACATTCAATTCAGCGACACGGCTTCGCCCACCACCTTTAATCACTGGCAGGCAATCGGTGCAAAGCCGATCCCCGCACACAATCTGGAATGGACGCGTAGCTTTCGTCCCTTAGGTGCGCTGGCCGGCCGTCTTGGAGACCGGTTCTTTCGCGGCAGGAGCCTTGGTCTTGCGACGTTCGCGCGCCCCATCGACGCGTTGCTATTGCGCCGCTTCAGCGAAAAGAACGCAGTGGAGCACGGCGGTGCCAAGGTCACGGACATGTCCGTCAAGGCTTTTCTTGAGCAGGCGCCGGGGTTCATCGCCCACTATGCAGTTCGACCCCTGTGGTCGGAAGAGGAACTCGGCTGGCTGGTATCGCTCGCGGCGCAGAACACAACGCACGGCGCGTTCACGATTCGCGCGGTCGAAGACCGCGCGGGCACCTTGATCGGTTGTTTCGTCTACTACGCGGCACCAGGTCGGACAGCGCATGTTCTCAATGTGCTGTCGCACCGCGGCCAGGAGATCGTCGTGCTGAACGCGATGTTCCATTATCTCGAAAGCTCCGGCCACGTCGAAGCCCGCGGTCGCGCGCACCCCGCGTTGATGGCAGGACTGTCGCTGCAACGCTGGCTCGTCTTCCGGCACAAGGCCTTCGCGGTGGTGCTTACACGGCTGCCCGACGCAAACGATGCCGTCGCGCGCGGCGACATCTTCGTTGGTGGCCTCGCCAGCGAAGACTGGAGCCGGCTGATGTCCGATTTCCACTGAGGCCGCTGCTGAGATGTCGGTATCGGTCATCCTCAAGGCACTCAACGAAGAGGCGCGGATCGGCCCGGCGATCGAGAGCGTGCTGGCGGCGCTCGAGGGTATCGGCGGCGAAGTCATCGTGGCCGACGGCGGTTCACGCGACCGGACGGTCGCCGTCGCGGCCAGATACCCCGTCCGCATCGTGCAGCTTGAACCTGCGATCGCGCCGAGTTGCGGCATCGGTCCGCAGCTTGGCTTCCAGTACAGCCACGAGCCGTTCATCTGCCTGATGGACGGCGACATGTTGCTTGATCCCGGCTTCCTGCCCGACGCGCTCGCCTTTCTCGCGGACCATCCGGGCGTCGCCGGCGTTACGGGGCATGTCGTCGAGATGAACGACACCAGTCTAGAATATGTGCGGCGCGGCCGCAGGATCTCGCCGGAGAACCGGATCGGCGAAATCGACCGCATGAACGGCGGCGGTCTCTATCGACGGGCGGCCATCGAGCAGGTCGGATATCTGTCGGACCGTAACCTGCATGGCTATGAGGAGTTCGATCTCGGCGTGCGGTTGCGCGCGCGCGGCTGGACGCTGCACCGTCTCGACCGCAGCTTCGTCCGGCATTTTGGACATGCGATCAACGCCTATGCGCTGCTCGTCCGGCGCTGGAAGTCGGGTTATCTGCGCGGGATCGGGGAGCTCTTGCGGGCGGCGTTCGGCAAGCCGCAATGGAAGCAGCTGGTGCAGGAATTGCCCGAGCTGAAGCTGTGGGGCGCAGTCTATCTGTGGCTGGCCGTGATGGCCGTGCTGCCGTTCCTGACGTCGCATCCCGGATGGGGGCTCGCGATCGATGCGGCCATCATCGCAGGCGTCATGGCGTTGATGAGCGCGCGCCAACGCAGCCTATCACTTGGTCTCTATGCTGTCGTCGCGTGGCTGTTTCACGCCGCAGCGTTACCGCTCGGCTTCTTCCACGGCCGGGAGGCTCCGGCGGACTGGATCGACAGCCGCATCGTGCAGGACATTCCCTGACGGCGCAACGGTCGTGCCGGCTTTGTCCGCGTTATGGCCCATCTCCTGGCCGCTGCGGCCCGCCAGCCGTAGCAGAACCAGCCAGCCGGAGACGACCAGCGATCCTTCGATCACGTAGAGCGCGACGAACGTGCCGATCGGTGCGGCGATCCACGTCGCGGCTGCGATGAGGCCGCTGCCCACCATGTTGGTGCTGTTCAGGATCAGTGCGCGTACGCCCTGCCGTCCCGACGCTCCCAGCAAGTCCATCGCGACCGCCCAGCCACCGATCAGGACAACCGTGCCGGACAGGCAGCGCACGAAGAACGCGAGATCGCGGTACTCGCGGCCGAACAGCCGCGGCAGCTCGGGCGCCAGCACGAACAGGATGAGGAATGTCGCAACACCGAGGCCGATGGCCGCAATCAGGGCGCGCTTCGCTGCGGAGAGCGCCAGATGCAGGCCGTCGCGGCTGGCCCGCGCAAAGCGCGGATAGATCAGGCGGTTGAAAGCGTCGATCGAGAGATAACTGCTGTCCATGATGCGGCGGGCGACGCCGTAGCTGCCGACCGTCTCGATCGGCATGAACAGGCCGATCACGAACAGGTCGACGTTGGACCGGATCGCGCGAACGACGAATTGGGAGCTGAACAGAATGCCGTTGCGTAGCTCCTCGCGCACGATCCTGAACCGTGGCCGGCCAAGCGGCCGCAGCCACATCAGTCCCACCAGTGCATAGAGCAAGTGTCCGCAGAACTGCCACGCCGCCCATTCCGCCAAACTCGATGTATGGAACACGATGCAGGCAAGCGCGGCGGTGGCCGTGCGTGCGATTGCAAAACCCACCACCGAGCGATTTGCCGAGCGAACCTGGCCGAGACCAAGGAACACGGTCTCGACCAGAAGGATCAGGCGGACCAGCACGACGTTGCCGAGGAACAGCAGGGCAACGGTCGAGATGGCGATCGGGGAACCGGAGACCATGCGAATCCACGACGCCGTCGTCGCAACGCCGGCGAGCACAAGCACGGCGCCGGTGAGCCCGATCAGGAGAAGATTGTGGCCGAGCAGATCGGGATAGCTCGCGGGCTCGCGCGCCACCCTGCGCAGCAGGCAGTCGGAGGCGCCGAGGCCGCAGATCTGCACCGCGATCGCGGTCACCGCCGATATCTGCACGAACAGGCCGAATTCGGCCGGCCCGAGCGCACGTGCCAGGATCGCAAAGGTCACGAGCTGCGCAAGGCTCGCCGCCGCCAGCGATCCGCTCGACAGCAGATAGCTGACGATCATCGGCGTGGCCGTCGAGAATGTGCGGCTAACGGCACTGATGTGTCGCAATGATCCACGGCCTCTGGTTGGCGGTCGATCCCCACGGCACTCTATCAGGCTCGCATGCGCCACGTATCGTGAGCTGCGCGCCGTTCGAAGATTGACGTTAACGTCGGCGCGGCGGGTCGTTGGGTTGTCGTCGGCGACGCGCGAGTGACACTCGCGAAGGCGGCGATCTGCCGTGTGCGAAGTCTGATGCGGCGCGTTGATCGCGGACGCTCGGGCCTTCGACCGTCTCTCAGCTTCGTGACAGAAGCGATGTTCATCCGCGCACCGCGCCGTTTGCGAAGGCCGCGTGCTCATCGATTCAATTGAAGGTTGATTGTTGGATTTCCATAAGCAAGCCGTCGGCCATCATCTTTTATGAGCCCATCAGCTCGCATGCTTCCATTCAACAGATTGATAGTAAGGTTAACGCTAACACCTAACTCTAAAAGCCACTCAAGGTTGTCTCGACTTTCGAGAGGAGGATAGTGGGCCGAGCCGAGCGCAATCACTGCTCGGGACAGAACATGGAGGTCGCCATGAACGATTTGGCCCGGGTCGCTGCTCGAAACGTCGAGAGACTCATCAACGGACGCGTGCTGCATGACGACACGATCGATCCGTCCGGCTCCGCATTGCTCGCGCTGAACAATGGCAGCGTGGTTTCCGTCGGCGACGCCTCGTCCAGCCGCAACTAGGCCGAACCCGCTCGACCGGCAGCCCTCCCAGTGAAGTGACCTGATATGTACACAGCAACCGACAACAGCAGGTCACGGCGAAGCGATGCAGCCTATCGCAAGATGAGCGCAGCGGCTTCCGCTCCTGCGGTCGTGATCAGCGCGATGCAAGTGGCAGGCGTTCTGCTGCAGGGCTGGCGCTGGATTCTGGTTGCCGTTCTCGCCGGTGCGATCGCCGGCCTCGGTGCGACGCAACTCGTAACGCCCCGCTTCACCGCGATCACGGAGCTGACGATTTCGCCGTCCAATCTGCTGGTCACGCCGAACGATCTCTACGCGACGAACATCCAGACCGACAGCCAGATCCTGGACGTCGAGAGCAAGATGCGGACCATCACCTCCGGCAATGTCCTGCGCCGCGTCATCGACAAGCTCGGCCTCAGGAACGATCCGGAATTCGCCGACAAGATGCGCCTGCTCAATTTCAGCTGGCTGTTCGACCGCGGTGCATCCGACGCCGCCGAACGCAACGACCTGATGGGCTTGCTCGCCAAGCGCATCAAGGTGACGCGACAAGAGCGTTCCTATGTCGTGACGATGTCGGTCTGGGCGAGCGAGCCTGCGATGGCGGCACGACTTGCGAACGCCATCGCCACGACGTTCCGCGAAGAGGTCGTTCGCGCCGACGCCGAGCGGGCCGGGCGCGCGGCGGAGGGGCTGGCGGCGCGGCTGGGCGAGCTCAAAGCCGCGGCGGCCGAGGCCGAAGACCGCACCGAAGCCTTCCGTCGCGCTCACGGCCTGCAGCAAGGGCCGTCCGGGCAGCCGCTGAGCTCCGAAGCCATGGAGCGGATGAGCGGGAAGATGACCGATGCGAAGGCGCGGCTCGCCGAGGCGGAGGCCCGCTACAACGAGGTCTCGCGCGCAGTGTCGCTCTATGGCGTGCAGGCCGGAGCCGTGCAGTCGCAAACGTTGTCCGGCTTGCTCACCGACGAGGCGGCTCTGCGCCGGCAGATCGCGACCCTCACCCAGACCCTGGGTCCGCGCCATCCCGCCATGCTGAATGCGATGGCCGAATCCGATGCCCTCACCAAGGCGATCAAGTCCGAGACCGAGCGGCTGCGCAGTGCCGCCCGCTTTGAGGTCGACCAGGCCAAGGTGGCGCTCGACACGTTGAACGAAGAGACGCGCACCTTGCGGGGCAACGTGTCGGTCGACGACCAGGCCCAGGTCAAGCTGCGCGAACTCGAGCGCGAGGCAAGCGCCAAGACCGCGCTCTACCAGACCTTCCTGACGCGCTCAGGCGAGGCCGCCGAGCGGCAACAGATCGATGCAACCGACGTGCGTGTGATCTCCCCGGCCGTCGCGCCGCTGCGCCCGACCTGGCCACCGCGTCCGATCATCGCCACCGCCGCCGGCGCCGCGCTGGGCCTGCTGCTTTGCGCAGCGGCACTCGCCGGCATCTTCTATCTCGACGCACTTCGTTTCGCCAGGAGCAGGGCGGCATGACGACATCGGGCGATATGCGCGAGGGTGGAGCGATCGGGGTCTTGGGGCCACCGCTGTTCGTGGCGACGCTGTTGTTCTATCTGATCACGCTGACCCCATTCATCGACCTGTCGGCGGCCGATGCCGGCGATCCGGCGGCAGACAAGTCGAACACCATCAATCAGATCGTTTTCCTCGGATTGACCGCGAGCTTGTGGCTGACCGCCATCAGTTCACCGGCGCGTCATCTCGCGGTGCGTCCGCGCGGCGTCCTGATCATGACGTTGCTGTGGTTTGCGTTCGTCTCGGCGATTTCGGCGCATCCCGACCTTGCGTTGAAGCGCGTCGTGCTGGCGACGCTGACGATCGTCAACGCCGGCATCTTGCTGCTGCTGCCGCGCTCGGAGCGGCAGTTCGCCGGCATGCTGTCGATGTGCTGCCTCGGGACGCTGGCGTTCGCCTATATCGGCGTCGCGCTGTGGCCGCAGCTTGCGATCCACCAGGCGAGCGAGGTGCGCGAGCCGATGAACGCCGGGCTATGGCGCGGTCATTTCGCGCACAAGAACGCGGCAGCCGCGGCGATGGTGATCATCAGCTTCGCCGGGCTCTATTTGTACAGCACCGGCCGCCGTATCGTCGGCGGCGCGATCACGCTGCTGGCGGTCGTGTTCCTGACCCAGACCGGCGGCAAATCGTCGACCGCGGCGCTGCCCGGCATTCTGGTGATCGCCTGGATCTTCGAGCGGTGGCGGGCGATCCGGATCCCGATGGTGTTTCTGGCGATCGCCGCAGTCAACGTCGTCACCATCGGCTGCTCGATCTCGCCGGCGATGCGCGAACTGGTCTCAAGCCTCGGGGTCGACCCGACCTTCACCAATCGGATCGACATCTGGCGCGTCGGCGCATCCGCGGTGGCCGACAGGCCGCTGACCGGCTACGGATTCCAGCTGTTCTGGCAGACCGACGAGATGGTCTACAAGGCGGGGGGCGGCGCGAGCTGGGCCGTCGCCGCCTTCAACGCGCACAACGCCTATCTCGATGCCGCGATCACGACCGGCATCCCGGGTCTCATTCTCACTTTGGCGCTGCTCGTCTGGCTGCCGCTGCGTGACGTGTTGCGCGCGGAGGCGTGCGACAACGATCCCGCGCTGACCCGACTGTTCACCCGCATTTGGCTCTACGGGGTGCTTACGGCCTGCGTCGAGAGCCTGTATTTCCAGTCCGGCAGTCTCGCCTGGTTCATGGTGGTTGTCTCGATCTTCGGCCTGCGCCTGCAGGCGAGCGCGCACGAGATTCGCGAGACGGAAACCGCGATGCATGTCGGGGAGACCGCCCATGCATAGCCCCGCCGTCGCACGGCGCGCGCCGGAAATTACGTCACGCCTGCCGGGGGCGATCGACCGGTTCGCGGGCCGTCTGACCAATCGCTTGATCCGGGCGACGCCATGGCAGGTCATGCAGGTGCAGACCCGGACGCCGATCGTCTCCTTCACGTTCGACGATGTGCCGGATTCCGCACTCCGCGTCGGTGCAGCGATCCTGGAAGCGCGCGGCGTGCGCGGCACATTCTACATCTCCGGCGGCCTCGCGGGACGCGTCGAGCCGGATCGTACCCTGATCGACTCTGCAGGCTGCAGGGAGCTCGCTGCACGCGGTCACGAGATCGGCTGCCACACCTTTGGCCATCAGGATATCAGGCATGTCGATCGCCCCGCCTTCGTCGCGGACCTCGCGCGGAATGCGCGCTATCTCGACACGATCGATCGGCGTCCGGGCCGGCGCAATTTTGCCTATCCCTACAACAGCGGGTGTCTCGGCAAACTGCAGATACTGGCCCATTCGTACCGGACCTGCCGCGCAGGCGGCGAGGCGATCAACCGCGGGCCGACCGACCCGAGCTTTCTCAAGGCCGTCGAGATTCGCCAGCCGGAGACTCATGTGGCGGGATTGACGGGCTGGATCGACGCGGTGGTGGAGAAGCCAGGCTGGCTGATCTTCTTCACGCACGACATCGCACCGACCCCGACGCCTTATGGCAGCACGCCGGCCGCCTTTGAGCGGCTGGTCGCGCACGCGGTCGAGCGCGGCTGCTGCGTGTTGACCGTCGATGCCGCGCTCGACCGCATGGGACTTCGAGGGAGTACACGATGACGAGCAATCGCCGGCTGCTGGCCATCAACAATTACTTCTATCGGCGCGGCGGCGCCGAGAGCGTGTTCCTCGACCAGATCGATCTGTTCTCGGCAGCCGGCTGGGATGTCGTGCCCTTCGCGATGGAGCATCCCGAGAACCTGCCGAGCCCGTGGTCCGAATACTTCGTCTCGGAGATCGAGTACGGCCGGACCAACGGGCCGATCACGAAGGCCCGGCAGGCGGCCAAGATCATCTTCTCGCTGGAAGCGCGCCGCAAGATCCGCTCCCTGATCGGCCGTGTGCAGCCGTCGGTGGCCCATGCCCACAACGTGTACCATCACATCTCGCCCTCGATCTTCGACGTCCTCAAGGCCGAAGGCGTGCCTGTCGTGATGACGGCACACGATCTCAAGCTTGCTTGCCCCGCCTACAAGATGCTGAGCCAGGGCGCAGTCTGCGAGCGCTGCCGCGGCGGACGGATCCACAACGTGGTGCTGCGCCGCTGCGTCAAGGACTCGGCCATGGTGAGCGGGCTGGTCTTCCTCGAGACCCTGGTCCATCGCAGCTTCGGCCTCTACCGCGACACGCTCGACTGTCTCGTCGCGCCGAGCCGATTCTACCGCGACAAGCTGGTGCAGTGGGGCTGGGACGCGAGCCGCATCGCCTACATCCCGAATTTCGTCGACGCCGAGCAGTTCACGCCCTGGTGCCACGAGGGGAATTACTTCGTCTACGCGGGAAGGCTCGCGCCGGAGAAGGGGCTCGCCACGCTGGTGCGTGCCGCCGCGCTCGCGCATCAGCGGCTGATCCTGGTCGGCAAGGGCCCCGAAGAGCCGGCTTTGCGCGAGCTCGCGTACGAGCTCGGCGCCGACGTTGTCTTCGCAGGCCATATGGCCAAGCCGGAGCTGAAGCAGCTGATCGGAGAATCGCGCGCCCTGGTGCTCGCCTCCGAATGGTACGAGAACGCACCGATCAGTATCCTTGAAGCTTACGCGCTGGGACGTCCGGTGATCGGCACGCGGATCGGCGGCATCCCGGAGCTCATCGTTCACAACAAGACCGGCGTGCTGGTGCCACCGGGCAATGTCGGCATGCTGGCCGAAGCCATGGCCAGCATGGCGAAGCTTCCCCGCACAGGGCGAAACCGGCTCGGGGCCGCGGGCCGCGACTGGGTGCTACGGGAATTCTCTCCCGAGAAGTACCGCGACCGCACGACGGCACTCTACGAGACGGTGGTGCACTGATGTACACGCTGATACCAGCCGGTGAAACAGATCGCCCGCCGCGAAAGGTGATCTTCCTCGGTCTGCGCGGCATCCCGGAGATTCAGGGCGGGGTCGAAACCCACGTCGCCGCGCTCGCGGTGCGCATCGCGCAGCGCGGCTGGCGGGTCGAGGTGCTCGGTCGCAAGCCGTACCTTCCGTCGCCGGAGCCTTATGTCTGGAAAGACGTCGTGGTAACGCCGGTCTGGACGCCGCGCTCAAAGAACGTCGAAGCGCTGCTGCATACCGCTCTGGGCCTGTTTGCCGCCGCCCGTCGCAATCCGGATCTCGTTCATATCCACGCGATCGGGCCCGCGCTTCTCACGCCGCTTGCCCGCCTGCTCGGCCTCCGCGTCGTGGTGACGCATCACGGCTTCGACTACGAGCGCCAGAAATGGGGATGGATCGCGAAGTCCGTGCTGCGCACCGGTGAATGGATGGGAATGAAGTTTGCCCACGCCCGTATTGGCGTAGCCAAGAGCATCGTCGATTCGGTGCGTACCAGGTTTGGGGTTGCGGCGACCTTCATTCCGAACGGGGTCGAGAGCAATGCTCCAAAACTCGGGACCTCCTATCTCGACTATATCGAGGTGATCCCGAACCGCTACATCCTGTGCGTCGGCCGAATCGTCGAGGAAAAGCGGCAACTCGATCTGATCGATGCCTTCGCGCGCTTGGGCGATCCCGACAGGAAGTTGATCATCGTCGGCACGGCCGATCACAACGGCAGCTATCTGGGCGCGGTGGAGAGGGCGGCCGCGGTGACGCCGGGCGTGGTGATGACCGGCTTCCAGTCCGGCGAGAGCCTTGCCCAGCTCTACCGGAACGCGGCGCTGTTCGTGCTTCCGTCGAGCCACGAAGGCATGCCGATGGTGTTGCTCGAGGCGCTGAGCCACGGGGTGCCGTGTCTGGCGAGCGATATCGATGCCAATCTCGCGCTCAATCTCGGGCCGGACAGCTACTTTCCGTTGGGCAACCTCGACGCGCTCGCGGCGGCCATCCGGCTGAAGCTTGCCGCGCCCGACAGCGCGCCTGAACGGGGCGAACGTGCCGCGCACGCCCTCGATTGCTTCGGCTGGAACCCGATCGTCGACCGTACCATCGAGGTTTACGAGACCGCTGTGGCTGCCAGCAAACCCGGCCGTGCGCATCGCGGCGGTGCCGACCTCAAGAACCATCTCGGCTTCGGGGGCCGGCAATGACGCTAGCGCTTCGGCAATTCGAGATGACGGTGCTCGGCCTCGGTTTCCTCGGCCTTGCCTGGAGCAAGGCCAAGCTGCGTGGCTACGCCACGCCGAACGCCGTGTCGAAATCCGACGTCGAGGGCCAGATCGCCTATCTGCTCGACATTTTCGGCTCGCTCCGCCGCTTCATGCCGCCGGAGTTCGATCTGCGCGGGCGCGACGTGCTGGAGCTCAGTCCCGGCGCGTCGCGCGGCAACGGGGTGCTGTTCCTTGCGATGGGTGCGCGATCGTATCACGCCATCGACGTCTTCAACCTCGCCGGCGACGAGGATCCCGTGTTCTACGAGCTGCTGCTCGACCGCTTCGCTGGAGGCACCGAGGCGGACCGGGCGCGCGCACGCGTCGTCACATCGACGCCCGGTGCCCGCGAATTCAGCTATGCGGTCGGACCGGACTTCGACATCCCGGGCCTCGCCGGCGGACGGACCTTCGATCTGATCGTGAGCTGCGCGGCGTTCGAGCATTATGACAGCGTTCCGGATGCCGTTGCCGGCCTGACGCAGGTCGCCCGGCCGGGCTGCGAGGCGATCCACATCATCGACCTGCAGACGCATTCACGCTGGATTCGCGAGCAGGACCCCAACAACATCTATCGCTATCCCGAGGCGATCTACCGGCTGTTCCGCTTTCCCGGACAACCGAACCGGCTGCGCCCTGCCGACTACATCGCAGCCTTCAAGGCGCAGGCGTGGGGCGACGTTCGGTTCGTGCCATCGCGAACCGTCGATCCCGCGCTTCGCGACATCTCGCTCGCCGGTCTCGCCGCGCCGTTTGCGGGCCAGGGCGACATGATCGTGCTCGATGGTGCGCTGACGGCGCGCCATCCCGGCTGGTTTGACGGTTGACCACCATCGGGAGAAACGCCGTGACCAGCCGCCGTTCCGTTCTCCGCAGCATCGCCGGCGTCGCGATGCTTGCTCCGTTTGCGACGCTGCAGGCCGTGGCCGATCCGGTCAGCCCGATTCCCAACTTCCGTCGCGGCATCGGCGTCGCGCATGCGTTCGGATGGGCCGATGTGCAAGCGAATGGCTCCTATGTCGATCCGCCGTTCTCCGCGCCGCGGTTTCAGTTCAGCGCGGAGCAGCGCCAGGCGATCCGGGCCGCGGGGTTCGACTTCGTGCGTCTGGTGGTCGATGTCGGTCCCTTCCTGGCGTTTGACGGCCCGAGCCGTGACCGGCTCGACGATCTCGTCGTCACCACGGTCCGCGATCTGCTCGCCGCTGATCTCGGCGTGATCGTGGACATGCATCCGAGCGGGATGAATCCGGCCTACCGGCCCTCGGAGCTGACCGGAGGCGTGAACACGTCGAAATTCCAGGCCGTGCTCGCATTGCTGGCCCGTCTGGCCGGCCGTCTGGGCCAGGTCATTGCCGAGCAGGGCAGTGCGGCGCCGCCGCGGATAGCGCTTGAATTGATGAACGAACCGGAGATACCGGCCGCAACGTGGCAGCCAATGCTCGAGGCCGCCTACGCGGCAGCGCGCAGCGGTTCGGCGACGCTGCCGCTCGTGCTGGGCGGCGGCTCGATGAACGCGCCCGGTGCGCTGGCGCAAATCGGCATGAGTCCGTTTGCCGGCGATCCGCGCCTGATCTTTGCCTATCACGACTATTCGCCGTGGCAGTTCACCCATCAGGGCGTGTCCGGCAGCCCCGCCTATGCACTGGATGCCATCGTCTATCCGGCGCCCGCGTCGGTCGATGCGATGAATCAGGCAACCGACCAGCGCATCACGGCGCTCGGCCTCACCGGCACTGAGCTGGATCTTGCGCAGCAAGCCAGGCAGACGCTCGCGAGCTATGTCAGCTGCGGCTTCAATCGATCGACGCTTGAGCGGACGTTTCAGCAGATCACGGCCTGGCGCATCGCGAATAATCTGCCGGTGCAAGCGATCCTGCTGGGGGAATTCGGCGTGCACAGAACACCCTTTGAAGAGACTGCCGCGGGCGCGGCAGCACGCACGAGCTGGCTGCGTGACATGCGCGAGCTCGCCGAGACATACGGCTTCGCCTGGTCGTGCTGGACCTATCTGGCGGCAGGCGGCTTCGCGTTGGCCGAGAACGAGACCGGCCCCGGCTTCGACCCGGCGACGCGCAGCGCGCTCGGCCTCTCACCTTCATGAGATCAGGCATGACCCCGCAACGCTACGCCAATATCGACGGATTGCGAGCGATCGCGGCGCTCGGCGTCATGGTCGAGCACATGTTCGGCGACCTGCTCAGGCAAGCGCCGCCTGCCGCCGGGCCGATGAATGCGGCAGGCGATCTGCTGGTCCAGAATGTCAGCCTCGGCCGGTTCGGCGTGGCGCTGTTCTTCCTGATCAGCGGCTTCGTGGTGCCGTTCAGCATCGGCGGCGAACGGCCGCTGTTTCAATTCGCGGTTTCGCGGGCGTTCCGGCTCTATCCCGCACTGTGGCTTGCGCTCGCGGTTCTTGCCAGTATGGCGTGGCTTGCCGGCGAGCCGCCGCGCGCGGTGACCGTGCTCGCCAACATGACGATGGCGCCGGCGCTGTTCGGCCAGCCCTGGCTTTCGCCGATCTACTGGACGCTGTTCGTCGAATTGGCGTTCTACGTCCTCATCGCGCTGCTGTTCTCGGTCGGCACGCTGAGACGTGTCGGGGTGCTGTCGATCCTGAGCCTGGCGCTGGTCATCGCGACGGCGCTGCCGGTCCAGTTGCGCATCCACGGCATCGCCAATCTGCCGGTGCAGTATCTCGGCATGCACCTCTCGTTCCTGTTCATCGGCCTGCTGCTGCGCCTGTGGCTGGTCGAGCGGGTGCCGGGCGCAAGCGTTGCCGCGCTGGCGCTCGTCCTTGCGCAAATCGTCGGGGTGCCGTCGGTTGCGGCGTTCTCGCTGGCCCGCGGCGACAATTTCATCATGGAGGGATTGACGCCCGTCCTCGCTGCCTACGCGCTCGCCCTTGTGGTGTTCCTGGCAGCCGTCAGGTTCGACCGGCCGCGTTCGCTGCTGCTGTCGCGGATCGGGCTGATCAGCTATTCGATGTATCTGCTGCACTGGCCGGTGAACGTGACGGTCTATCGCTTCCTGCCATTGACCGGACAGATCGGCGATAGCGCCACCATGCTGGTCTGCGCCGGCCTCACCTTGCTGGTATCCTGGCTGGTCTACCGGCTGGTCGAGCGCCCGATGATCATGTTCGGACGCGCGATCGTATTCCGGCACGGCGTGGCGAGCCGGCCGTAATGCATGTGGTTGGCGGCGTCAATGAATCGCCGCGTACATGATCTTCTCCTCGGTGGCCTCGAGCGCGGAGAATTCCTCGACCACCTTGCCCTGGCGCGAGACCAGGATGCGGTCGGAGAGGGCCATGATCTCGGGCAGATAGGATGAGATCACCACCACCGCCTTGCCCTCGTCGGCGAGCTGATTGATCAGCTCGTGGATCTCGACAATGGCGCCAACGTCGACGCCGCGGGTCGGCTCGTCGAAGATGATCAGCTCGGGCTCCTGCACCAGCGACTTGGCGATCACCACCTTTTGCTGGTTGCCGCCCGAAAGCTCGACCACCCTGGCCTCGTCGCCGATGGCGCGGACCTTGAGCCGCTGGGTCCAGGTCTTGCCGACCGTGTTGGCTTCGCGCCGGGACAGCATCATCCGGCCGGCGGGAAACTTCGAGAGCAGGCCGAGATAGATGTTGCGGGCGATCGAGGCGGTTTCGAAGAAGCCTTCAACCTTGCGATCCTCGGTGACATAGGCGATGCCGGCCTTCACCGCCGGCGCCGGCACCCGGTAGCGCACCGGCTTGTCGTGCAGCAGGATCTCGCCGCCGTGGAAGAAGTCGCGCTTCAACACGCCGGATACGATCTTGAAGGTTTCGGTGCGGCCCGCGCCGACCAGGCCGAACACGCCGGTGATCTGGCCGGCAAACACCGACAGCGAATTGTTCTTCACCATCGGCGCCATCTTGAGATTCTGCACCGTGAGCACGCGCGCGCCGGCCGGCCGCACACTGGACTTTCTAGCGCCGTATAGCGTGTTGGAGAGATCGCGTCCGACCATCGCCTGTACGATCGCGGCGCGGTCGAACTTCGCTGCGTCGTCGGTGATGACGTGCTTGCCGTCGCGCAGCACGGTGATCCGGTCGGCGAGCAGCAAGGCCTCTTCCAGCGCATGCGAGATGAAGACGATCGAGACGCCGCGCTTCTTGAGGTCGCGGACGAGGTCGAAGAAGTACTTCTTCTCTTCCGGCGTCAGCGACGCGGTCGGCTCGTCGAAAATAATGACCTTGGCTTTGTGCAGGACCGCGCGCGCGATCTCGACCATCTGCTTCTTGGCGGCGCCGAGCCCGCTCACGGTCGCGGTCGGCGTCACGTCGAAATTCAGCGACTGCAGGAATTGCTGGGCGGCGATGTAGATGCCGCGCAGCCGGTTGTAGAATTTCTCCTGCCCGAGAAACAGGTTCTGCGCCACGGTCATGGTCGGCACCAGGCTGTTCTCCTGGAACACCATGGCGATGCCGAGATTGCGAGCCTCGAGCGGCGTGCGCGGCGCGACGTCGGCGCCGTCGACCGTCATGCTGCCCGACGTCAACGTCACGACGCCGGCCATCACCTTGGTCAGCGTCGACTTGCCGGCGCCGTTCTCGCCGACCAGCGCGTGGATCTCGCCGCGGCGCAGCTCGAAATCGACGCCCTCGATGGCGGGCACGCCGGCATAGAGCTTGGTGGCCTTGCGCAGGGACAGCACGGTGTCGCTCATCGACCGACCTCCTCGGCAAGCCCGGCGAGGGGCAGTTTCAGCACGCGGCCCGATCCCTTGGCGATCAGCACGAGGTCGCCGCCGAACTCGAGCGCCGCGACGATGCCGTGATTGACGCCGTCGACCCGGCTATGCAGCGAATAGAGCGGCTTGCCGTCTTCGCCGAGCCGGATCACGAGACCGTAGGAACGCGGCGGCGCCCATGGCTTGATGACGCCCATGGTCTTGATGTGCGCACCCTGCATCGGCTCCTTGAACGAGAAGCCCGAGCGCAGCCGCGGCGCCACCCAATAGGCCGGGTCGATCTCGGCCATCATGCGGCGCCGGTAGGCCGGCTCGCGCAACACGAATTCGATCAGCTGGGTGCGTGCGGTGAACGCCGTGAGCCAATAGCCTCCGCCCGCGGCCTTCGACAGCCGCGATGGATAGACCGGCAGGTGGCCGAGCACGATCTGCGGCGGCCTGCCATCCGCAACCAGCACGAGACGATGCCGCCAGCTCTCGCTGACCAGGACGCCATCGCCGCGCGCGCAAGCGCCGAAAGCGTAGCCGAGCTTTGCAGCCACGGGCTTCACCGAACGTGACCTGGGATCGAGCCGGAACACGCGGCCGCTGCGGTTCAGCTCCATCAGGTCGCGCGCCCAGTCGTCGACGCCGCAACTTGTCGAGCCGTCGGTCGCGATCAAGGTCCCGTCATCCGTCAGCGTGAGCGCGTTGATCGCATTGAAGGCGGCGTCGCTGAACGTCACGCTGGGCTCGCCTGCGGACGGATTGGCGTAGAGGCGTACCTCGCGGCCGCCGAGCGCGACCGCGAGGCCGCCGTCCGAGAGCATGCAGAGCGCCGAGATCGGCTGCTCGAAGCTGCGCAGCTCGGTCGCGGTGCTGCCGTCGAAGCGCAGCAGACGCCGGCCGTCAGCGACATAGAGGTTGCGGCCGTCGGTTGCGAGATCCTCGAGCGCCTCGCACTCCAGCAAGGTGGTGGCGGCCTCCAGTTTCTGGTTCGGCTTCAGCGCGCCGTCGAACGACGGCACGGTGATGGTGGCCTCGCCGCGGCCGAGGAAGCGGTTGGCGAATTCCCTGACGGCCGCGATCACGATGCTTTCCCCCAGCGCTTGTCATACTGCACGTAGTTCGGGTCGGCGTTGTCGAGCTTGTAGCGGCCGATCCGGTTGTTCATGATGCCGCCGAGATAGAGATAGCCGCGGTGCTCGCGCATCGAGGTGATCATCGGATGGTTCTCGCCGCGCAGGTCCCAGAACGATTCGAGGATCTTGCCCTGCTCGTTGAACTTGACGACGCAGCCGGTGTTGATGTTCGGGAACAGCCATTCGTCGACCGGGACGCGCTTGGCCATGCGGCGGCGGAAGCCCGGCATCTTCCAGGCGAGGTCGAGCGAGGGGCTGCGCATGCCGACCAGCGCCAGCCAGTAATTGCCGTCGGAGGCGAGGTTGATGTTGTCGGGGTAGCCCGGCAGGTTGTCCATGACCACCTCGACCGTTCCTTTCTTGGCGCCTGCGAACCAGTAGCGCTTGATCGAGCAGCCGAAGGTTTCGGCGAACAGGATCGACTGGCCGTCGCTGGCGACGCAGATGCCGTTGGGGAATTTGAGGCCGCGCAGCGCCGTATGCGTGGCGCCGGTCTTGGTGTCGTAGCAGATGATGCGGCCGTTGCCGCGGGCCTCGAGGCCGTCGATCGGCCACTCGTCCATCTCGTAGCGTACAGTGGCTTCCGAGAAGAAGATCAGGCCGTCGTCGGTGATGTCGAGGTCGTCGGCCAGCCGCAAACGGCTGTCGTCGTTGACCGAATGCATGCTGCGGTTGGTCTCGTCGGTCGCCTTCTCCACGGTGCCGTCGGGCGCGATGCGGTAAAGGCCCATGCCGCCGATGCAGACATAGAGATTGTCCTGCCGGTCGAACGCCATGCCGAGCGGCTGGCCGCCGATATGGGCGAACACCTCCATGCGCTGATAGTCGGGCGCGAAGAAGCGCATGATGTCGCCATGGCGCGAGCCGGCGTAGAGATTGTCGTTGCGATCGAGGATCACGTCCTCCGGCGCCTCGATGCGGCCGAGGCCGATCAGCTCGACGTCGCGCAGCTTGTCGTTCTGCTCGAACGGGCCGCCCTGGCCGATCTCGGTCGGTGGAGGCGGCGGCAAGGCGTGATAGGTCGGGGCGACATAGACCTTGCTGATGATGCGGGTGCGGTTCTTCTGCCAGCGGATGTCGACCATCGCGGCGACCAGCAGGATGCCGGCGAGCGCCATGCGGTTGATGCCGCCGCGCGCATTGAGCGTGGTCAGGCCGTTGGTGATCAGCAGCACGATCAGCACGCCGACCAGCGATTTGGCGACCGAGCCCTTGCCGCCGCCGAGCGTGATGCCGCCGAGCACGGTCGCGGTCAGCACGATCACCTCGAGGCCGACGCCGATGTCGCCGCCGACGGTGCCGAGCCGTGCCGCGAAGAACAGCGCGGCGATGCTGGTGAGCACGCCGCTCGCGACGTAGCAGAGCGCGATGGTGCGGCGAACCGGAATGCCGGAATTGTAGGCCGAGCGGCGCGAGCCGCCGATCGCGGTGATGTGCCAGCCCGGGCGCAGCCGGGTCATGAAGATATGGCCGAAGATCGCGATCGCGATGTAGACGAGGGCGACGCTCGGAATGCCGAACACGTCGCCGCCGCCGATGAAATTCCAGGACGGGATGTCGGGGAAGGCCGCGGCGATCGAGTTGGAGTAGCGCTGGATCAGGAGGTCGAATGCGGAGCGGTAGATGATCAGGGTGATCAGCGTGGTGATGAAGGCGCGCAGCCTTAAGTATCCGATCAGGACGCCGTTGACCGCGCCGAGCAGTGCGCCGCAGGCGAGGGTGGCGACCACCACCGCAGGCACCGGCCAGTTCAGCACGTCGAGCAGATAGAGCGCGCAGAAATCCGTCAACGCGAAGATCGAGCCGACCGACAGATCGATGCCGCCGACAATGACCACCAGCGCCATGCCGAGCCCGATGAAGCCGATCTCGCCGGCCTGCCGCGCGGTGTCGGCAAGGCTCGCCGGCGACAGGAAGTGATCGATGGAGCGGCTCAGCGCGAAGCCGACGATCAAGAGCAGGATCACCGGAATGGCAGTCTCGGTCCAACGCTTGGACAGGATCTCGCCGAGGAGATGATCCGGCCAGTAGCGGTAACGCAGGCTCGTCAAGGTGTCGCGCATCGGCATTCCAGCAAGGCGTTCGATTATGGGAGATCAACGTCCCGGGCCGGATGAGCCCGGGACGTCCAGCGGGAAGGACCGGGTTATTTCTTCAGGTCGCTGAGGTTCCAGCACGCGGTCTGGCTGTCAGCGTTCTCCTTGGTGATCGGAATCAGGGTGGTGTACTCGGAGCCCTTGACCGAACCGGCCTTGGCGCCCGACGACAGCAGCCATTTGATGGTGCCGGCCATCTGCGCGGCCTGGGTCGGCACGTCGTAGCTCAAATTGAGGTCGAACGCGCCGGACTTCACCAGTTCGCACGCGCCCTTGCGCTCGCCGCCGCCGGAGGTGGCAACGAACACCTTGCCGGTCAGTCCGGCTTCCTTCACCGCGGCCGCGGTGCCGATGTCCATGCCGTCCCAGAAGCCGACGATGCCGCAGAGATCGGGATTCTGCTTCAGCACGGTCTGGGTGATCGCCTTGGCTTTTGCGGCATCCCAGTCGGCGGCCTGGCTCGAGACCACCTTGATCTCCGGATGCTTGGCGAGCACGTTCTCGACGCCCTTGAGCGTGTAGGCGCTGGCGGCCGCCGAAAGTGCGCCCTGCACGATGGCGATCTTGTTCGACTTGCCCTGGCAGGCCTTGACTACGGCCTCGGTGTCCTTCTCGCCGATCTCGATCCAGTTGGCGCCGACGAAGGCCGAGGAGCGATAGGCCGATCCCATGTTGATCTGGATGACGTAGATGCCTTCGTTCTCGGCGCGCTGCAGCAGCTTGGCGTAGGTCTGCACGTCCGGATTGTGGATCACCATCACGGCCGGCTTTTCCGAGATCAGCGAGGTCACCGCCTGCGCGCCGGCATTGGTGTTCCAGTTGGGATCGCGGATCTCGAACTTGACGCCGAGGGGCTCGAGTTCCTTCTTCATGCCGGCGTACCAGCCTTCGGTGAGGTCGAAGTTCATGGCGACCGGAACGTAGGCCACCGTCTTGCCGGCAAGGGCCTCCTTGAACGGTTTCTGGAACGGCTCGTCGAGGCCCTGCTGGGCCAGAGCCGGGGCGGCGATGGCCGCGAGCCCGAGCGCTGCGGCGATCACCTTGGCAGTCCTGACAGCGTACTTCATTGCTTCCTCCTTGGTCGTGATTGATCGTTCTTTGACTTGGTTCAGATGTCGCCCTGCTGTGCCGTTTCTTCGTTGCGCGGATTCAGGAATGAGTCCGTGATGACGGCGAGCAGCAGGACGACGCCCTTGACGAGGTTCTGGCCGGCGTAGGAGATGTCCATGATGGTCATGCCGTTCAGCATGGTGCCGATCAGCAGCGTTCCGATGATGACGTTGAGCACGCCGCCACGGCCGCCCGACAGGCCGATGCCGCCGAGCACGACGACGAGAATGACGTCGTAGATCAGGGTCGAATTGAAGACGCGGGTCGGCATCGAATTCACGGACGCCGCCATCACCAGGCCCGCAAAGCAGCCGATCAGCGCCGCGACGACATATTGCAGCACGATGATCGGCCGCGAGGGGATGCCGGTGACGCGGGCCGCATAGGGATTGTCGCCGATCGCGTAGATGTAGGCGCCCCAGCGCGTCTGGCGCAGCAGGAAGGCGACCACCACGCAGGCGATCGCAAACATCACGATCGAGGTCGGGATGCCGGCGATGGTGCCTTGTCCGAGCCGCTCGAATCCCTTCATGCCGTCGCTCCACTGCACGACGTCGAGCTGAAACAGCGCGGCCTGTCCGAGGCCGGCGAGCAGCAGGCCGGTCGCCAGCGTCGCAAACAGCGAAGGAACCTCGGCGTAGGCGATCAGCCAGCCATTGACCAGGCCGAACGCGATCGTGAGCAGCACGGCGGTCGCAAGCGAAGCCGGCAGCGAGTGGCCGTTCTGCACCATCTGCAGCACGAGGCCGGGTGGGACCGCGAGCGCTGCGATCAGCGAGATGTCGATGCCGCGCCCGATCACGACCAGCGCCATTGCAAGTCCGAGGATGCCGAGCACCGCGACGTTCTGCAGCAGCGTCAGCATGTTCTCCGGTGTGAGAAAGCCGCGCAGGAAAATCGAGAACGCCAGGAACAGCACGGCGAATACGGCGAAGACGATCTCCTGTTGATTGAACCGCAGTCGCTTCATTGCCTCGTCCTTCCTGCTTCTATGGCTGCGCCGTCGGCCTGGATCTCGTGCGGGGCCCGGTCGCGACGCGGCCGGGCCGCGTCCTGCGGGCGACCGCGGCATCGACGAAGGCGCTGACGGCGTTGATGTAGGCCTCGATCGAGGTGCCGCGCCTGCGGTACTTCGCGCGCTTGACGTACCAGTCCTGCAGCAGCGGCTTGATCAGCGAAGCCGTCAGCGCGACCTGGTCGATGGCGAACACCCCGCTGGCGACGCCCTGCTTCAGGACGTCGGCGATGATCTTCTCGGTCATCACCTCCATTTCGATGGCGCGCTGGCGTTCCGCGGGCGGAAATGACTTTGCTTCCATGAAGGAGAACACGAACCAGGGCTGCATCGCCTCGCTCATGCGAACGTGGGTGGCGATGATCCAGTGCAAATGCTTGCGCGCATCCTGCTTCACGCTGGCGGGCGGTGCGGTAAGGACCTCGGCGGCGGTTTCGGCGACCTCGCTGAGGATCATCGACAGCAGCGTCGGCTTGCTGTCGAAATAGGTATAGAGGCCGCCCATGCTGAGGCCGGACGCCTCTGCGAGTTGGCGCAGCGTGGTGGCGTGAAAGCCGTGCTTGTTGGAAAGCGTGAGCGTGGCGCCGATGATGCGCGTGAGGTTCGGAACGGCGAGATGCGGCTTCTGGACCCGGATGGAATCCCGATGGCGTTCGAGAATGCGTGCGCAAAGCACGTCCATCGCAAACGCATTAGTCCCCGGCGGCTGACGCGCGAGACCCAAATTGCCTCCCTGGCTATGTCCCCGGACCATTTCATTTTGTTGCCGGTCCAGGCCGGGCTTTGCGCCCTTGCCTAAGTCCTAGCCCACGAACCGGCGTCCGGAAAAGGGGGGCGATCGAATTTTCTGAGAGAGCGCTCGCTCGTTTTTCGCCTGCGCCGCGTCTCGTGCCCGGTGCCGCTCCGGCGCGGTCGGGAACTTTTCGCGCTGAAAGGTCAGCACAAATTCCGGCACTCCACCCCAACAAGTTGCCGGTTAGACGGCCGTCACATTCCAGATATAAAGAACGCAGGCTCGCTGGCCGGTAGGCCGACCCGCACAGACATGCTGGCCGAATTTCACCCATCCACGGTCAACTTTGGGCCGAAGCAAGGTTATGACGGCAGTTGGATCACATGGTGCACGCGCGGGCGCTCCGGGAGCCTCCGCAACGTCGCGGTATCTGTTCGGGATTTGTGCCGCGCTCCTGATCGGCGGCATCTGCGCGGTTGCCGCCCAGCAGCGCGATACCGTCGCGGCATCCGCAGCGATCGAATTCAACATCCCCGCCCAGCAGCTTGCGAGCGCGCTGCAGGCTTATGGCGAACGAACCGGCGTTCAGGTGCTCTATGAGAGCAATTCTGCGACGGGCCGGAAGTCGACGTCGGTCGAAGGCAGACTGACGCCCGAGGATGCCTTGAATATGCTGCTGACCGGAACCGACCTCAAGGTCCAGTACATTCGTCCGGATGCCATCACGCTTGCTTCGCGCGGCGCCCGCGCCGACCATCCGCCGGCGAGCCCGCTTGCGACCGCGGATCTGTCGCTCGGCACGATGCAGGTGCGGGCGACCAGCGACGGCAACGGCAGCGGCGCGCTGCGCGACTACAGCGAGAGCCTGCAGCTCGACCTGCAAAAGGCGTTGCAGAAGAATATCGGGTCGCGCGGCGGCAGTTATCAGCTCGTCGTCGATCTGTGGATCGATCCCTCGCGCACGATCCAGCGAACCCAGCTGCTGCGCTCGACCGGCGACCAGAACCGCGATGCGGCCGTGACCGCCGCGCTGCAAGGATTGACCGTCAGCCGGACGACGCCCGCGAATGCGTCGCAGCCGGTGCGGATCGCGATCCGGGTGAAATCGTTCCAATGAGTGCCAGCGACAGCAGCGGGACGGATGGCGCGCGCGACTTGAGGCCGATGACGCTGCGATTTCGTCCCGAAGATCCGAGCGCATGGACCTCGGGCGAGGTGCTGCGCCTGCTTCTGGTGCCGGCCATTGCGGCCCTGCTGTTCGTCGGGGGAATCTACTGGATCCGCCTGCTGCCGCCGGCCGGATCGGCAAGCCGGGAGCAGAGCTCGATCGTCCAGGTTCGGTTGCTGCCGAGCCCATCGCCTGCGCCGATTCCGGTTGCGCCCGCGTCGGAGCCGCAAACCGCGACGCTCGCGAGCCGGACCGAGGCGTCGCTGGAGAGCTCCGATCCGCCGCTCGACAATCTGACGGCGGCCCCGGCGCGGGAGCCGATGCCGGCGGAGCCGACCGTGCCGAGCCTGCGTCCGACGCCGTCGTCCGCCGACACGCCGCCGGACAGTGTTGCCGCCAAGTTTCAGCAGACCCTATTCCGACACGTGGCGCGCTATCGGCGCTATCCGAGCGCGGCGCGGCCGGGGCGGTTGCATGGAACGGTCGAGACGTTGTTTTCGATGCAACGCGATGGCTCCGTCGTTGACGTCTGGGTCAAGACCAGTTCGGGGCAGGCCGTGCTCGACAAGGCCGCGGTGGACGCGATCCGCCGTGCGCAGCCGCTGCCATCGATTCCGTGGGGATTGCCCGATCGGCTCAACATCCAGATTTGGCTCGAATTCGATCCGTCTTGATCAGGCCGTCCAATCTTCATCGGGCGCTGCTATCGGCCCCGAGATGTGACCCTGGGGCCGCGCATTCCGTGTCGTTCGGTGTCGACTTGTTGCCGTCATAAATGTGTTGTGCGCGGCCGTTACGAGATGGGCCAAGCTTCAAGAACAATTCAATCTGGATATCGGGCTGGTGTCTAGGAGGCCGCGAAACGTGGCTGAAATCAATCGAGTGCGGCTGCGGGGCCAGCTTGCAGATAACTACGACGGGCTGGTCAAGAAATTGACCCGCCGTCTGGGGTCGTCGGACTTCGCCTATGAAGCCCTGCACGAGACGTTCCTGCGGCTGGAGCGGGTCACTGACGCCGTGCCGATCCGCAGCCCCGCCGACTATATCTTCCGTATCGCGATCAACATCGCCAGGGATCGCCAGAAGGCGCAGAATCTCCGCGTCAGCGCGACTGAAATCGATTCGTTGCTCGACGTCAGCGACGACGGACCGAGCCCGGCGCGAATCGTCGAGGCGCGCTCCGATATCGATGCTTTCAAGCGTGCGTTGGCCAAATTGCCGGAGCGGCCGCGCGATGTGCTTTATCGTATTACGATCGAGGGACAGACGCCGAGCGATGTGGCGACCTGCCTCGGGGTCAGCGTACGAACGGTGGAAAGCGATTTGAAGTTGGCTCTGAGCCATTGTGCCGATTGCCTCGATTATACTCTCATCCGTCGTCTCGGCGGTCCTCGTCCCCGTTCGTGACCGAATTCGCCGCGGCCGCGACGCGCGCCGTCACGCGCAGCGGCCGTCGAAATTTGTTGCAGGAATTATTTCCAACAATTGCAGGCGCTTGACCTGAAATCAGGGGTCACAGGCTGCAGGATTTTCAACCTCCGTTCTGCGGGATAGCGGGCCTTCCGTCGTCTATAGGGTAGAAGCGATCTCATGAGGACCGTTTGGGTGCCTAGGAAAGGTTCGCTGGAAGTGTTGAGCCGCCTGAAAACACGTTCAGACCTGATCGGCCCGGCATGCCATCATCGCGCCGCCTCCCGGCGTGCGATGCGGCGCAAGCTGCGATTGCCGGTTGTTTCTGCTTGCGTTGTGCGCAACGGCCGATTGCAGTGCCCTGCTGCCGTCGGAATCGTCTATATAGCGACCTTCGCTATGTGCTCGACGCGATCGGGAGATTGAGGTTGGCGAGCAGGGTGATGAGCAATCCGTCGTGACCGAGCCGACGCGCACTTCCGGGCCCGATCCGTTGCTGGATGAGGCGCTTGACTGGGTTGTTCGGCTGAAAGCCGGCGCGCCGACGCGCGCCGACGTCGACGCGTTGCAACGCTGGCGCGCGCAAAGTCCCGACCACGAGGATGCCTTCAAGGCGGCTGCCCGGCTGCTGCGCAGCGCCAGCGCCGCGGCAAAGGAACTCGCCGATGAGCGGGCCGCCGCAGCCCCCGTGGTGGTGTTGCCGCCCCGGCCATCACGCTTCTTGACGCGCCGCATCCTGCTCGGCGGCGCGATCGCGGCCGCCGCCGGCTATATGATGATCCGCCCGCCACTCGACATGTGGCCGTCGATCGACGAACTCTCGGCCGACTACCGGACCGGAAAGGGGGAGCAGCGCAAGGTGATGCTGGCGCCCGACATATCGGTCGAATTGAATACCCAGACCAGCCTGGCGCTGCGGCCCACGCCGAACGAAACGCGGGTCGAGTTGATTTCGGGCGAGGCTTCAGTGGTCGCCCGACGGTCGTCGTCGACGCCGCTGGTGATGCTGGCGCGCGACGGGCGCATCAGCGCGCTGCAGGCCGATTTCAACGCGCGCTGCCTCGATGGCGTCGTTTCGGTGACATGCCTCGACGGTATCGTCACCGTCGAGCAGGACGGCCGCTCGGTGCAGCTTCGCAAGGCCGAACAGGTGACCTACTCGCGCGCCGGTTTGCAGGCATCGCTTCCGGTCGACGCCAAGCAGGTTGCGGCCTGGCAGACCGGATTGCTGATCTTCCGCGACCGGCCGCTGGCGAGCGTCGTCGACGAAGTGAACCGGTATCGCGCCGGAAAGATCATCATTACCAGCGCGGAACTGAAACGCCGGCTCGTCAACGGCACGTTTCAGGTCGATAAGCTCGACAATTTCGTCGCACAGGTCGAGCAACTGTTTGGCGCGCGGATCACATCGCTGCCCGGCGGCGTGGTGTTGATGAGCTGACTAAAGTCGAACGAATCGCCGCCGCGCCGCTCGATTTCCTAACAAACCAAAAATTTCTTTTGCGCCGCCGCAGATTCTTTTGCGGGTTTGCATTCGCCCAAACGTCTTCTGAGTAAGGCGTCGTCATCGCGGCCTTCCTGTCGCGATGGCGCGCGTCTGCGCGAACTAAGTGGGACGTCTGTGCGTAGTCGAAGAGATCATCGGGATACTGGGCATCGTCAGCGATGTCGGATCGGGTTGCGTGTGTCTGCTGCGGCACTCGCCGTGGTTGGCTCTGTAGCGGCCGTCGTTCCGGCGCGCGCGGCGAAGGAAGCAGCGAAAGATGCGGCGACGGCCGCAGCGCCGGCGGGCAAGCAGCCGGCGCAAGCGAACGCACCGGCGCAAAAGTCGTCGGCGCCGCTGCAGCGCTTCGACATCGACGACTTTGCCGTGCAGGGCGCCGACAAGCTGCCGCAGATTGAGATCGAGGAGGCGATCTATCCCTTCCTCGGTCCGAACAAGACCTCGGATGACGTCGAGAAGGCGCGGGCCGCGCTGGAGAAGGCATATCACGACAAGGGCTTCCAGACCGTCAGCGTCGCCGTCCCGCAGCAGAACGTGACGGGCGGCGTGGTCACCCTCAAGGTGACCGAGCTGAAGGTCGGGCGTTTGCGGGTGAAGAACTCGCGTTATTTCGATCTCGACCGGATCAAGGATAGCGCGCCTTCCCTGAAGGAAGGCACCGTTCCCAATTTCACCGATGTCACCAAGGACATCGTGTCGCTCAACCAGTGGCCGGATCGCCGCGTGACGCCAGCGCTGCGCGCTGGCGTCGCGCCGGGCACCGTCGACGTCGACCTCAATGTCGAGGACAAGGCGCCGTTCCACGCCAGCCTCGAAGCCAACAACCGGCAATCGCCGTCCACCACGGCGAGCCGCGTCTCCGCCACCGTGCATTACGACAATCTATGGCAGCTCGGGCATTCCCTGAGCTTCACCTATCAGGTCGCGCCGGAACGCCCGAGCGACGCCGAGGTGTTCTCCGGCTCGTACATGGCTCGGATACCGAACGCCGATTGGCTCAGTTTGCTGTTCTACAGCGTCAAGTCGAACAGCAATGTTGCGTCGATCGGCGGCACCAATGTGGTCGGCCCCGGCACGATCATCGGCGAGCGCGCCGTGATCACGCTGCCGACGCGCGAGGGTCTGTTCCATACGCTGTCGGTCGGCATGGACTACAAGCATTTCGACCAGACCGTGAAGCTCGGCACCGACGGCTTCTCGTCGCCCGTCACTTACTATCCCGTCGTCGCGACCTATGGGGCGACGTTCCAGGAAGAGAAGTTCACGACGCAGTTCAACGCCGGCGTCACCTACAACATCCGGACGCTGAGCAGCCCGTGGGACGAGTTCGACGCGAAGCGCTTCAAGGCCTCGCCGAGCTTCACCCACCTCAACCTCGACGTCTCGCATACCCAGGAGCTGCCGGAAGGCTTCCAGCTCTACGGCAAGGTGCAGGGACAGATTGCCGACGGTCCGTTGGTCTCGAGCGAGCAGTTCAGCCTCGGCGGTCTCGATACCGTTCGCGGCTATCTCGAATCCGAGGTGCTCGGTGACAACGGCGCGGTCGCCAATTTCGAGCTGCGCACGCCCAATGTCGGCAGCATGTTGCAAGGCGAGCTCAAGAGCGAAACCGGCGACGGCAAGCCGCGCTTCATCACCTTCAACGATTGGCGCTTCTTCACGTTCTTCGATGCCGGATACGCGTCGATCCAGCAGCCGCTGCCTGATCAGCAATCGTCATTCGTCGCATGGAGCTACGGCCTCGGCACGCGATTCAAGACGTTCGAATATTTCAACGGCATGGTCGCGCTTTCGGTGCCTGGGGTCGCTCAACAATACACGCACGCAAACAGTCCGCGCGTGAACTTCCGAATCTGGGGTGAATTCTGATGGGGATGGGTCTTACTCTCGAGCGGGGCACGCGCCGGCCGGCGCTGCGCCGAGGCATTGCAAACGCTGCGACGGCATTGTTGTTCGGGCTCGTCGCCCTGGTGGCGTCGCTCGCGCCGGCGAATGCATGGTGGAACGACGAATGGTCGATGCGCAAGAAGATCACGGTCGACGTCAGCGCGACCGGGGCCAATGTCACCGATCCGATCGGCTCGGCGCCGGTGCTGGTGCGGTTGCATGTCGGAAACTTCCGGTTCAGCGCGGCGAAGGACGACGGCAGCGATCTGCGGTTCGTCGCCGGTGACGACAAGACGCCGCTGAAGCATCACATCGAGAAGTTCGACTCCCTGCTTGGCGAAGGCCTGGTCTGGGTCGCGGTGCCGAACATCGCGCCGGGCGCGCGGACCGATATCTGGCTCTATTACGGCAACAAGAAAGCCCTCGCGACCAGCGATCCCAAGGGCGCCTACGATCCGGATACGCTCGCGGTCTACCACTTCAACGAGCGCGGCACGCCGGCGATCGATTCCTCGGTGTGGGCCAACAACGCCCAAAGCGTCGGTCAGCCGGCGGACGGTTCGCTGATCGGGACCGGCTTGCGGCTCGACGGCCGTACGCCGCTAACCATGCCGGCCTCACCGTCGCTGGCGTCGCCGGATGGTGCCACGCTGACCTGGTCGGCCTGGATCAAGCCGGCTGCCTTGCAGCCCAACGCCGCGCTGTTCAGCCGGCGTGACGGCGCCAATGCACTGGTGGTCGGTGTCGACAATGGCAGCCCGTTTGTCGAGGTCACCAATGCCGGCTCCGTGCAGCGTTCGACCGCCGGAGCACCGGTGACGGCCGGCAGCTGGCACCATGTCGCTGTCGTCGCGGCAAACGGCCAGGTCACGCTCTATCTCGACGGCGTATCCTACGCCGCGCTCAGCGCGAGCCTGCCGGCCCTCAATACCGTTGGCCTGATCGGAGGAGACTCGTCGACCTCCAGCGCTTCTCCGATCGCGCCTGCGACGGCCCCGTCCGCAGCAACACCGTCAGTGCCCCCTGATGCGTCGGCTGCGGGCGGTGGCGCCGCGCCCGCAGCGACGCCGGATGCGGCGGCGACGCCTGCTCCTGCGCCTGCTGCAGCCGCGATGGCCGGCTTCGTCGGCGACATCGACGAACTGCAGATCAGCAAGGTCGCGCGCCCCGCCGGACTCATCAAGGTGATGGCGATCGGGCAGGGTCCCGACCAGGCCAAGCTGATGGCATTCAGCGTCGATGAGGAGACCGCAAGCTGGCTGTCCGGCTACTTCGCGGTGATCCTGAAGTCGGTGACGCTCGATGGCTGGGTGGTGATCGGCATTCTGCTGATCATGGCCGCGGTCAGCTGGGTCGTGATGTTCGACAGGGCCTCGTATCTCAGCAAGCAGGCCAAGGCGAACGCTCAGTTCTTGAAGGGATTCCGCGAGATCGCCGCCGATCTCACCATGCTGGATCGCGGCGATGCCGACGACATCTCGACGCTGGGCGGACGTCTCACTGAGGCCGACGCCAAGATGATGCGCTCGTCCTCGCTCTACCGCATCTATCACATCGGCGCCGCGGAAATCCGCCATCGCTTCAACAACTCGCCGCGCGCTCCGGTGCTGTCGGCGGTCTCGATCGCGGCGATCCGCGCCGCGCTCGATAGCGGCGTCGTCAAGGAGATGCAGCGGCTCAATCGCCTCATGGTGGTGCTGACGATCGCGATCTCCGGCGGACCGTTCCTCGGCCTGCTCGGCACCGTGGTCGGCGTCATGATCACCTTCGCGGCGATCGCGGCGAGTGGCGACGTCAACGTCAACGCGATCGCGCCCGGCATCGCGGCGGCGCTGGTGGCGACCGTCGCCGGTCTCGGCGTCGCGATCCCGGCGCTGTTCGGCTACAACTACCTGATCTCCCGGATCAAGGACCTGACCAACGACATTCAGGTCTTCGTCGACGAGTTCGTGACCAAGATGGCGGAATTCTATTCCGCCGACCGGCCGGATCCGATCGAACATCGCGTCGCCGCGGAGTAATTGCGATGCAGATCCAGGCCGATTCAAAACCCTATGACGACATCAACATCACGCCGATGTTGGACCTCGCCTACGTGCTGCTGGTGATCTTCATCATCATGACGACGGCGACCGTGCAGGGACAGAAGGTCAATCTGCCGAAGGCTTCGGCAGCGCCCAGTCTTGCGACCCAGACCACCAAGGCGATCACGGTCGCCAATGACGGCAAGATCTTCCTCGACACGATACCGGTCACGCTGCCCGAGCTCGAGCAGCGGCTGGTGCAGCAGAAGGCCCTGACGCCCGAATTCCCCGTGGTGCTGCGCGGCGACGCGCAGGCGCAGTACCAGAGCGTGATGGACGTGTTCGACCTGCTCAGCCGCATCGGCCTGAGCCAGGTCGGGCTCGCCACCAAGCCGCTCGTGAAGTGAGCCAGCCGGAAGTGACGCCATGATCACGCAGCCAGCACCTTTCCCACTTACGGAGCGCAGGACGCTGCGGTCATGGCTGAGCGGCATGATGCGATCATTCGAGCACGGCTGCGGTGCCGCCGACGTCAACGCGTGCCGACCCCGCGCCTCAGGTGTCGATCCGCGTCGGTATTGGCGCGGAGCTCCCCGTGTTGCCGGTCGCCCCGGTAGGGCGCGAAGAGCCGCGCGGCGAGGTGGTGGCATTTCCGGTTCATGGCGAGGCCCTGCTGGTCAAGCTCGCGGATGTGCTGCGCCGGCACGTCGCAGGCCGCGAGCCCGCTGACAACCCGTTGCGGCTGACGATCTCGCGATGCCCGTGGGCCCGCCTGTCGATCGACGCGATGGCCTATGTCGACTATTTGAGCGAGGTTGAGACCTTTCACGCGGCGATCGAAGCAGGCCCCGACACCAAGGTCATCCTGAAGACGACGGACTTCGACGCGCTTGCCAGCTTCGTGATGCAATACGTCAATGACAGGCTGCTCGACCGCGCCTCGGTGGAGGCCGCGCCATGAACGCGCCGATGCGGGACCGGAACGCGCGTGCCGCGCCGCCGGCCGACGATCACGATGTTGCCGTCGCGCCCGCAACAGTCGCGGCGCTGCCGAAGGCCGCCCGCAACACGGCCGCCCGAAAGGGCGAGCGCAGTGCACTGCTGCGTTACGGCGCGGTGGTGGCGGTAGTCGCGCTGTTCCTTGGCGGCGTCGCCTATTTCTTTCTCGGTCATGACGACCTGCCGCCGCCGCGTCAGGTGCGCGATCTCACCATCGTCAATGTGACGCTGCCGCCGCCACCTCCGCCTCCGCCGCCACAGCCGCAGCCCGAGCAGAAGATGATCGAGCAGCCCAAGATGGCGGAGCCCGAGTTCAAGGAAGAGAAGCCGGTCGACAAGCCAAAGGACGAGCCGGCCAAGGACGCCAAGAACGACGAGCCGCCCGGTCCGCTGTCGCTTGATGCCAAGCCGACCGGACCCGGCGATCTGTTCAATCTCGGCGGCAAGCCCGGCGGCAGCCCGTATGGCGGAGGCGGCGGAGGTGGCAGCCGCTGGGGTTGGTACACCACGATCATCACCTCGCAGGTCGAGGCGGCAATCCGCGCCAATCCGAAGACCCGCAACATGGCGACGCAGATCCAGGTGCGGCTGTGGGTGGATGGCTCCGGCCACGTCACCCGCGTCGTCCTCACGCCGTCATCAGGCAATCCGGAGATCGATGCCGCGCTTCGCAACGAGGTGATCGGCAGCCTGACGCTGCGCGAACCGCCGCCCAAGGACATGCCGATGCCGGTGGTCACGCGCGTCACCGCGCGACGGCCGAGCTGACGAGACCAACTGACGAACGACCAACCTCGAATTCAATGTGCGAGTGAGAACTGGGGGACTGATGTTTAAGAAACGAGCTCACGCAGAATGGCGCGCGTTGCCGCTTGCGGTGTCGCTGAGCGCGCTCGCCTGCGCAACGCCGGCCGTGGGCCAGACTGCGGACCAGGCCGCCGACCAGGCGCCCGCCGCCGCGGCGAAGCGGACCGATGCCAAGAAGCCGAAGGTGTCGAGCACCAAGCCGACATCGTCGAATGCCACCGTCAATCTCGTCAATCTTCTGGTGCAGCAGGGCGTCCTCAAGGAGGACCAGGCCCAGGCGCTGATCAAGCAGGCCGAGGACGAGGCCTATGTCTCCCGCCAGGCCGCCAAGGACGCCACGACCAAGGCCGACGACGCCACCAGGGCCGCGACGGCCGCCGCCGCGGCCGCGCAGCCGCCCGGCACCAGGCACGTCACCTACGTTCCCGAAGTCGTCAAAAAACAGTTGCGGGAAGAGATCAAGCAGGAGGTGATGGCCAAGGCGCAGAAGGAAAACTGGGCGTCTCCCGGAACCTACCCGGAATGGGCGCAGCGCATCCGCTTCTACGGCGATGCGCGCGTGCGCTATCAGGGCAACTACTTCCCGACCGGCAACGACCAGGCCGACGCCATCAACTTCAACGCGATCAATACCGGTTCGCCGTACGACCTTTCGAACATCACGAATCCTTACGGCGCGCCCACCTATGATGCTACGCAGGACCGTAACCAGTTCCGGATCCGCGGCCGGCTCGGCATGGAAGCGGATCTGCTCTACGGGTTCACGGCCGGCTTGCGCATCGCGACCGGCGAGAATAACTCGCCGGTATCGACCAACCAGACGCTTGGCACCACCGGGGGCAATTTCTCGAAATATGGCGTCTGGCTGGATCGCGGCTACATCAACTGGCAGGGCTGGAACGGCGATTTGAGCCTGTCCGCAGGCCGGTTCGACAATCCGTTCTGGTCGCCGACCGACCTGGTCTGGTACCGCGAGCTCGGCTTCGACGGCTTCGCGGTGCAGGCCAAGCACGAGGTGTGGGAGGGCTTCACGCCGTTCGCGGTGGGCGGCGCATTCCCGATCTACAACACCGATTTCAATGCCGGAATCAATCTGACGAATCCGCCGACCAAGTTCGCGAGCCACGACAAGTGGCTGTTCGGGGGCCAGGTCGGCTTCAATGCGCGATTCAGTCCGGAATACGCATTCCGGTTCGGTGTCGCCTTCTACGACTTCGACAATGTACAGGGGCAGCTCTCCAGTCCGTGCATCGTCGAGCTGTCAGGCGATGTTTGCGATACTGACCTGACCCGACCGTCCTTTGCTCAGAAGGGAAACAGCTATTTCGCGCTGCGTAACATCATCCCCGATCCCCCTGGCACGGGCAACAATGGCGGCACCAGCTTCAAGTACCAGTATTTCGGACTGGTCAGCCAGTATCGCCCGGTGGTGGTCAGCGGACAGCTCGATCTCGGACACTTCCATCCGACCCACATCGTGCTCGATGGCGAATACGTCAACAACACCGCGTTCAGCCGTTCCCTCATGAACGCCGCGGCGATGAACAACCGCGGGCCTAGCCCCGATGGCGGCAACACGCCCGGTCCGTTCAACGGCGGCAATCAGGGCTGGCTCGGCCGCGTCACCGTCGGCGACAGGGAAATCAAGCATCTCTGGGATTGGAACGTCCACGCCGGCTACAAATACCTCGAATCGGATGCCACCATCGATGCCTTCGCGGACTCCGACTTCGGCCTCGGCGGCACCAACCTCAAGGGCTATTTCGTCGGCGGCAATGTCGGTCTTGGCGAGAATGTCTGGGCGACCTTGCGCTGGATGAGCGCCAACAGCATCGCCGGCGTGCCCTATGCCGTAGACGTCCTGCAAGTCGACCTCAACGCGAAGTTCTGATCATGCGCATCGCACTCTTCGTCCTGATGATGGTGATCGGAGCATTGAGCTCCGGCACCGCATTCGCCCAGTCCGAGACCGACCGCCTGCGCGAGGCACTGCGCAGCGCGACGGCGCAGACCCGTGCGCTGGAAGACCAGCGCACGGCGCTGCAGGCAAAAGTGGCCGACGCCGATCGCGAAAAGGCGGCGGCCAAGAAGGAGGTCGACGACCTCAAGGCACAGCTGAAGAAAGCCGACAAGGAACATCGCGACGCCGTCGACGAGTTCAATCAGCGGCTCGCCGAACGCGACGATACGTTGGAGAAGTGGAAGTCGGCGTATGAGGAGGCAGCCACCGTTGCCCGCACCAAGGACGCCGAGCGTGCCAAGTTCGAAGGCGAGGCAACGGCGTACAAGGCAAGCACCAAGAGCTGCGTCGCCAAGAACGCCCAGCTGGTCAAGGCCGGCAAGGAGATGGTGCAGCGCTACAAGGACCTGACCATCGGCGAGATCGTGGTCTCGCGCGAACCGATGATCCAGCAGCGCCGGGTCGAAATCCAGAACCAGCTGCAGGAAAGCACCGACAAGTTCCTCGATCAGAAGGTGAATCCATGACGACCGCCCTCATTATGAAGCCGCTCCGGTCGATCGGTCTCGCCGCCGCCGTCGCCACGTTCGTTGCGCCGCTCGATGCCTCGGCGCAGACCCAGACGCAGGCTCCCGCGCCACGGACGGTGCAGGCTCCGGTCAGGAAGCCGCAGCCACAGCCCGCGGCGCAGGCCCAGGCCGCCGCCACGCCCGCACCGGCTCCCGTCGCGGCCGCGCCGAAACCGGCCACCGCGCCCGAGAACGTCGTCGCGCGGGTCGGCGACACCAACGTCTCGGCCGATGATCTTCGCAGCTATGTCGCAGCCCTTGCCCCGCGCGAGCAGGCTGCGCTGGCCAAGGATCCGGCCATGCTCAGCCAGGCGGTCCGGCTGCTGCTCGCCAACCGCCTCGTGCTGCAGGAAGCGGTGGCGAAGAAGTGGGACCAGCAACCCGCCGTCGCCGCGCAGCTCGAACGGGCGCGCGAGGGCGCGGTGGTCGAGCTCTATTTGCAATCGGTGTCGACGCCGCCCGCGAACTTTCCGAGCGAAGATGATTTGCAGAAGGTCTATGAGGCCAATCGCGCCGCATTCCTGATGCCGCGCCAATTCCAGCTTGCGCAGATCTTCGTCGCCGCTCCGAAGGAGGGCGACAAGGCCGCCGAGGACAAGGCGAAGCAGGAGCTCGACGACGTGCAGCGCAAGCTGAAGGCGCCGGGAGCCGACTTCGCGGCGATCGCGCGCGGCGACAACAACGCCGCCAAGGACGCCGGCGACCTCGGCTGGGTTGCCGAGAACCAGATCCGTCCGGAGATCCGCAGCCAGGTGATGGGGCTCGCCAAGAACAGCGTGTCCGAGCCGATCAGGCTCGACGACGGCTGGCACATCATCAAGCTGATCGACACCAAGGCGTCCTATACCCGCACCCTGCCGGAAGTGCGCGACCAGCTGGTGCAGCAGATCCGCTCCGAGCGGTCGAACATGATGCGGCGGGCTTACCTCGCCGAGCTGCTGAAGCAGCATCCCCCCGTCCTCAACGAGCTTGCACTGTCGAGCCTGCTCGACGCGTCGAAGAAGTAATACGGAGATAAAGATGTCCGAGATCATCACCAAGCTCACTATCGAAGGATTGCGCGACAGCTTCCAGAATGTCGGCTATCGCGTCGAAACGCTGACCGATCCGGTTGCCAACACGACCTATCTGCGCTCGGCGACCGCGGGGCTCGGCTTCGAGATCCGGCCGGGAAACCAGCTCGTCGGCGAGGAACAGAGTTTTATCGACGCCATGCTGGTCACCACGCTCCAGGTGCAGGGCGAGCTGCCGCTCGACCTCGTCAATCGCTGGAACACGACGCGGCGGTTCGGACGGTTGCAGTTCAGCCAACCGTTCCTGATGTTCTGCCTCGACGTCTCCGTGGCCGGCGGCGTGGCGCCGAACTTTGTGCGGGCGCAGATCGAGGTCTGGGACCGGCTGGTTCAGGAGCTGATCGCCTATCTGCGCGAGGAGCTGCCGAAGATCGTCGCCCGGAATGGCGCGGCGGCTGCCCCGCAGCCGAGCGCGCCGGCTCAGCCGGCGCGTGAGCACGCGGAAGCGGGATCGGTTCCCACCATCCAGTAGGCCGCGCGCACGGGCGAGCATCAGGACCGCAACCGATCCATGTGTGACGGTGTCTTCACGATGAAGGCGAGCTGCTTCAGCCGATGGCGGAAGCAGCTCGATCCTGCGCGTCGATGGGGCGGTGGTATCGCTGTTGGCGGTCTTGTGCTCGCGCTTTGCCTCGTCCAGCCCGTCCATGCCGAGGGACAGACGCCGGCGCCGACATTCAGCACGCGTTTTGCTGCTGTCGAGTCGGTCGAACCTTCAGTCGACGCCACGGCAAAGCCGGCCGAGGCGACGAGCAAGCCGGCTGCGCCGGCCAAAGATGCGTTGAAGGACGGCGGCGGGAGAGCCCTCCCGCCTTCGCCGGTGAGCCAGCCCGCGGTGTCGGACGCGCGCATGCGCTATCGGGCGCTGATCGAGAAGGAGGCGGCTGGAAGCGGGCTCGCGCCCGAGATCGCCGAGGCGGGGATGGGCGTGGAGAGCGGCTACAATCCCGACGTGATCGGCGGCGTCGGCGAGATCGGGCTGATGCAGCTGCTGCCGTCGACCGCGCGGATGCTCGGCTTCTCCGGTTCGCTTGCCGAACTCGCGATTCCCGAGAACAATATTCACTTCGGTGTCATGTATCTTGCGCAGGCGTGGCGCCTTGCCGGCGGCGACCTGTGCACCGCAGTCATGAAGTACCGCGCAGGTCATGGCGAGACCCGCTTCTCCTATCTGTCGGTGAATTATTGCGTGGCAGTGCGCGCCCGGCTGTTTGCCCGCGGCTTTCGGGTGACGGGAACCGTCCCGGTCGCGACCTTCGGCGAACCTGGCCGTGCCGGTGGTGGTGGCGGCGGCTGTGGCCGCAAATGCCTCGGCGGCGGTGGACGCATCGGCCGCGTCGATCTGGTCGCGCTCAACACGCGGCTCAACGCACTTGTGATCCAGGCCCGGGGAGGGAAATAGCAAGGCCGCGCCTCTCGCGTTCTTCGTTGCCTTGATATCCTCGCTTGATATCTGCCCTTGGCTTCCTATCGTTTCAAACAGTTCTGGTTCTGCAAGGAGCAGCACCGATGAAAGTGATGATGTTGGCGGTCGCCGTTGCCGGATTGTCGGCGATGCAGGCGCAGGCGCAGGCGCAAACGCAGACGCAGACGCAGCAGCGCACGCCGCTGCCGGAAATTGTCGTCGGCACACCGCCGTCGGCGCTCAACCTTAACCGCGACACCAGCGTCGGCACACCGCCGTCCACGCTCAACCTCAACCGCGACACCAGTGGCGGCACCGGCGGGGCTGCGGCAAGAGGCAGCGGGGGCTGCGGCGATGCGGCCTCGCTTGGCTGTATCAATGAGCGGTTGAAGAAACAGGTCGATCAGGTCAATCCGCCCGTGACCAACACGCCGCCGATCGACGCCAAATCGCAGGATCTCAGGGTGGGCGTGGTCAACATCCCGGCTGTGCGGCAGCAATATGGCCGCAACTTCGGGGTCTCGGCGTTTCCCTATCGCCCGCCAGCGCCGGTCTTCAGCCATCGATGATATGCGCGGAGACGTCTGTTTCGCACAGATCGTGACGCCGTCACATTTCTGACGATGGGCATATGGAAAATAGAGAGAGCAACGGTTTGCTGATTCCATGCGAAAATCTGACGTGACGTGCCCCCATTGCCAGGCCGGCTATCGCCGGATCGAATTGACGTCGAAGGGCGGCATCGCCGGCGAGTTTAGATGCCTGGTGTGTGACCAGTTGATCGAGCTGATGGACGGTTCGACCGATGTCGCCTTTCGGCTGACCGTGCAGCCGGGCAAGACGTCCTACGCGTATTAGCGCGGTCGTCCGCGCAAGCGAGGCGGCCAACGGTCGCCGTCTGCAATCATTCGCCGCGGATCTCGCTCGGGGCCTTGTTGGTCCAGCGGTGGAACGCGCGCCTGAAGTTTGCGGCATCGCTGAAGCCGAGCGCCAATGCGATGTCGTCATTGGCCAGCGTCGTGCTGCGGAGATATTTCAGCGCAATCTGGGTCCGCAGTTCGTCGTGCAGCGTGCGAAAGGAAAAGCCCTGCTGACGAAGCTGGCGGCGCAACGACCGGTCGTTCACGCCGAGCAGCTTTGCGATCGCTTCGAAGGTCGGGGGATTGGCGATGTCGCGAAGCAGGATGGCGCGGATCTTTCCGGCAATGCCGGTCCGCAATCTCAAGTCGCCGAGCAAGTCGTCGCAGAGGGCGACGATGGTCGGATAGGTCGTCTTGTTGCCGAGATCCGCTCTCCGGTCCAGCAATTGCGCCTTGAAGACGATCTGGTTGGTCGGCTGACCGAAGCGCACCGGGCATCCGACATGATCGAGTGGAAGATCGAATTCCTGTGCCTGCGGGTAGGCGAGCGTGATTTCAGAGGGAGCGAAGCTTGGTCCCATGATGTCGCGCATCAGCGAAATGTGAATGCCGATCTGCATCTCGGCGACGAACCGGTAGAGCGCGGAATCGGCAAGTGCATGCAGATTGGGCTCGATGATCCATCTCGCGGAGACCTTGTCCTCGCTGAATTCGATCGTCGCCAGCGGCGCGGCGAGCGCGTGATAGCGCATCGCAAATTCCATGGCCTTGCGAAAGTCCGGGCAGCACAGCAACGCATAGCCATACATTCCGTAGGTCGAGACGTGGATCGATGCGCCGATGCGATAGGGCAAATGACGGTCGGTCGACAGGCGCAGCGCGTTCTGACAAACCGTCATCAGCTGCGTCAGCGAAATCCGCGCCTGCGGTGAGTGGACGTCGGCGAGCGAAATGCGGGTGTCGCGCAGGATGGCGTCGGCCGGGACGCCGGCGCCGGCCAGCATGTCGAAGACGGCGCCGAGCTTGGTGGTCTCATAGACCTGGTCGCCAGTGCCGACGGTCAGGATGTCGTTGCGGGAGCCCACAGGCCTCTTCAGTCGCGTGGTTGGTTGCAAGGTGAACCAGCCCTTCCTTCGGTCGAAAAGCAGTGCGCCGCAAACCCGGCCCGAGTGGATTTCCGCTTGCGAGCCCTTCGAACATAGCCGGTTCGCGCCATAACCCAAGAGTTATCAAGATTTATCAATGGGTCTCTCTTGGGGCCCTCTTGCTGCGCAGCAGCAAGACCGCCGCCATTGATGAGAGCGCCTTGTCCGGTTGAGACCCCGCCGATGTCCGTTTCGGACCTTCACAAATCTCGGGCGTCACGCGAGGCTTGGTCGTAATGTCACGCGGTCGGACCGTCGCGACATGAGGACGGCAGGCCACGCGATCCGCTCGCTCAGAACTGCGGACGCAACGGTCGAAGGAGATGCCAGGTCGAGGGAGGCTTCCATGGTCGGAAGGCTGATTCAGACTGCCCAATCCGCCTATCACTATCCGCTCATCTTCAAGCAGCTTTGGCACACGCCGCGCGTGCAGGCGCCGGATCAGGAGATCGTCTATCGAGATCTCAAGCGCCAGACCTATCGACAGACCAGAGAACGGATCGGCCGCCTCGCCTCGGCGCTCAGCAAGGCCGGCGTCGAGCCTGGCGACACCGTCGGCGTACTCGAATGGGACAGCCATCGCTTCCTCGAAGCCTTCTTCGCGATCCCGATGATGGGGGCCGTGTTGCAGACAGTGAACGTCCGCCTGTCGCCGGAGCAGATCGCCTACACGATCGATCACGCCGGCGCGTCGACGCTGCTGGTCAATGAAGAGTTCGTCGGTTTGCTAGAGGGCATCAAGGCGCAGTTGCCCAAGGTCAAGCGGATGATCGTGATCTCGGACAAGCCGTCCCCGCAGACCGGTAGCCTGCCCTTCATCGGCGAGTATGAGAGTTTGCTGGCGGCAGCTTCGCCGGATTACGACTTTCCCGACTTCGACGAGAACACCCAGGCCACCACCTTCTACACCACCGGGACCACCGGTCTGCCGAAGGGCGTTTATTACAGCCACCGCCAGCTCGTGCTGCACACGATCGCCGGGCTTGCGCTGTTCGGTATGGCCGGCTCGCAAGGGCGCTTCTCGCGCGACGACGTCTATATGCCGATCACGCCGATGTTCCACGTTCACGCCTGGGGCTTTCCGTGGTCGGCGACGTTGGCCGGCACCAAGCAGGTCTATCCCGGCCGCTACGAGCCGGCGATGCTGGTCAAGCTGATCAAGAGCGAAGGCGTCACCTTCACGCACGGCGTGCCCACCATCCTGCAGATGCTGCTCAACGCCGCCGCTGCCGCCAAGGTCGATCTCCACGGCCTCAAGATGGTGATCGGCGGCTCGGCGTTGCCGAAGGCGCTGGCCAAGCAGGCGATGGAGGCCGGCGTCGACATCTTCGCGGGTTACGGCATGTCGGAGACCGGCCCGCTTGCCGCGGTCTCCCACGTCCATTCCAGGGATCTCAGCGGCGACCCAGACGGCGAAGTCGAATTCCGCACCCGCGCCGGCATGGCCGGCCCGCTGGTCGATCTGCGCATCGTCGATCCCGACATGAAGGACGTGCCGCATGACGGCAAGTCCGCCGGCGAGATCGTGCTGCGGGCGCCGTGGCTCACCCAGGGCTACTTCAATAACCCCGAAGGGTCGGAGCAACTCTGGGAGGGCGGCTATCTGCACACCAGCGACATCGCCGTGGTCAGTCCGGGCGGCTACGTCCACATCACCGACCGGATCAAGGACGTGATCAAGACCGGCGGCGAATGGGTGTCCTCGCTGCAGATCGAGGATCTGATCTCGCAATGCGCCGGCGTCGCCGAGGCCGCGGTGATCGGCGTCAAGGACGACAAATGGGGCGAGCGGCCGCTCGCGCTCGTGGTCAAGAAGCCGGCCGGCGTCGAGGGCCTCAGCGATGTCGCCATCAAGGACCATCTCAAGGTGTTCGCCGACAAGGGCGTCATCTCGAAGTACGGCATCCCCGGCAGGATCCTGTTCATCGACAGCATTCCCAAGACCAGCGTCGGCAAGATCAACAAGAAGGAGCTGCGCGAGCAGTACGGCAATATGTGACGCTCCAGTACAGCCAAGAACGGATCGAGGAGGACGACGTCATGAGCAACCTCACTTTGGCCGGGCTCGGCGAACACGTCGGAAAGGAGCTCGGGCTTTCCGACTGGGTTGCGATCGATCAGCAGCGCATCGATGATTTTGCGGCCTGCACCGGCGACCATCAATGGATCCACGTCGACGTCGAACGCGCCAAACGGGAGAGTCCGTTCCGCGGTCCGATCGCGCATGGCTATCTGACGCTCGCGATGGTGGCGCCGCTCGCGATGCAGGTCGGCATCATCCCGCGCGATGCCGCGGCCGGACTGAATTACGGGGTCGACAAGGTGCGCTTCCTGGCGCCGGTGCCAGCGGGCACGCGGGTGCGGCTGCGGGTCGTGCTGTCCGGGATCGAGCCGCGGGACGGCGGCCAGGTGATCATGAAAACCCTGAACACGCTGGAGGTCGAAGGCTCCGAAAAGCCGGCGCTGATCGCCGAGACGCTGGCCCTTCTGATTTCGGCGGAGGGAGCAAAGCAATGAGCACGGAAAATCGCGGTCCGGATTCCTCGGCGTCCGACATGTCCGAGGCGGCGTCCAGGAATACGCTGGCGCTCAATCCGCTCGTCGGCATCCAGGGCCAGGACCTCGTCGAGGGCGCCGGTATCCTGTTCAAAGCCGTCATCAACGAGCCGAAGGTCGCGACCGAGCAGTGGCTGTCCTTCGTCGGCGAGCTCGGCTCGATCGCCGCCGGCAAGTCCGATCGCGCACCGAAGGCCGGCGACAAGCGGTTTGCCGATCCGACCTGGAAGGAGAGCTCGCTGCACTCCGGCCTGCTCAAGGCCTATCTGGCGTGGGGCGAGGCGATCAACGGCCTTGTCGACAAGACCAGCCTCAGCGACATCGACAAGCAGCGCGCGCATCTGATCACGGATATCCTGATCGACGCCGTCGCGCCGACCAACACGATGCTCACCAACCCGGCGGCCGTCCGCAAGTTCATCGACACCGGCGGGCAGAGCCTGTGGAGCGGCCTGAAGAACTATATCGGCGATCTGACGCAGAACCGCGGCATGCCGTCGATGGTGGACATGAACGCGTTCAAAGTCGGCGAGAATCTCGCGACCACGCCGGGCGCGGTGATCTTCCGCAACGAACTGATCGAGCTGATCCAGTACAAGCCGACGACGCCGACAGTCAGGAAGCGGCCGCTTCTGATCACGCCGCCGCAGATCAACAAGTACTACGCGCTCGATCTCTCGCCGGACAAGAGCATGGTGCGATTCCTGCTCGAGAGCGACTTTCAGGTCTTTGCCGTCAGCTGGCGCAACCCCACGGCGGCGCATCGCGATTGGGGGCTCGACACCTATGTCGCCGCGCTCGACGAGGCGGTCGACGCGGCGCGCGAGATTTCCGGCAGCGAAGACATCTCGATGATGGGATCCTGCTCCGGCGGGATCACCTCGACGGCCTATTTCGCGACGCTCGGCAGCGCAACCGAGAAGAAGATCAAGAACCTGGTGCTGGCGGTCTGCCTGCTCGATCCCAATTCGGCCGAGGAGAGCACGTTCGGTTGCCTGATGACACCGGAGACTATGCGCGCGGCGAAGGCGACCTCGCAGCTGCGCGGCATCGTCGACGGCCACGATCTGGCGCGGATGTTCGCCTGGATGCGGCCCAACGACCTGATCTGGAACTACTGGGTCAACAACTATCTGCTCGGCAACCAGCCGCCGGCCTTCGACATCCTGTACTGGAACGCAGATACGACCCGCCTGCCGGCTGGGCTGCATGGCGACTATCTCGACCTCTACTTCTCGAACCCGTTCGTCAACGCCGGCAAGCTGACACTGAACGACAAGACCATCGACATGAGCAAGGTCAAGGCCGACAGCTACGTCGTCGCGGGTGTCACCGACCACATCACGCCGTGGAAGGGCGTCTACAAGACCGCGCAGATCATGGGCGAGGGCACCACCTTCGTGCTGTCGAACAGCGGGCACCTGCAAAGCCTGCTCAACCCGCCGAGCAATCCGAAGGCGTCCTTCATGATCGGGCCGATCTCTAAGGACAAGCCTGATGCGTTCATGGCCTCGGCCGAGAAGCGCAAGGGCAGCTGGTGGCTCGACTGGCGCGACTGGCTGCAGGCGCGCTCGGGCGAGGAGGTGACGGCGCCCGCGACGCTCGGCAGCGCGCGCCATCCATCGCTTGGCGCGGCACCGGGGACCTACGTCTTTGACTGACGATCTCACCAGCACTGGCGAGGCCGCGCAGCGCGGCATGATCGAGACGCGGCAGATCACGATCGACGGCCAGTTGCTTCAGGTCGCGATCAGGCACGGCGGCGGCAGCGGGCCGCCGCTATTGCTGTTCAACGGCATCGGCGCCAATTGGGAGCTGGCGCGGCCGTTCCTCGACGCGCTCACCTCGACCACCGCCATCATCTTCGACGTGCCCGGCGTTGGCGGATCGCCACGGCCGGCGTGGCCTTATCGTCCGTCGACCCTGGCGCGGCTTGCCGCCGGGCTCGTTGCGGAGCTGGGCTACACGGAGGTCGACGTCGCCGGCGTGTCCTGGGGCGGCGGCATCGCGCAGCAATTCGCGCATCAGTTTCCGAAGCGCTGCCGCCGCCTGGTGCTGGCCGCGACCGCGCCTGGTTTCACCATGGTGCCGGCTGGCCCGGCGGTGCTGTGGAAGATGGCGACGTCGCGGCGCTACACCGACAAGGGCTACATGAAAAGCATCGCCGCCGACATCTATGGCGGGGCGTTTCGCGACGATCCGTCATTGATCGGCCGGCATGCGGCCGCGATGCACGGCGCGCGCAGCATGGGTTACTTCTATCAGCTGCTTGCGATGACCGGCTGGACCAGCCTGCCCTGGCTATGGTCATTGCCGCAGCCGACGCTGATCCTGATGGGCCGCGACGATCCGCTGGTCCCTCCGGTCAACGGTCAGCTCATGGCGAGCCTGATCCCGAACGCCGAGCTGCGCTTGATCGACGACGGGCACCTGTTCATGGTGACGCGGCCAACGGAAACCGCCGGCCTGATCGAAGCGTTTCTGGCCGACGAGAGCCGTCAGGCCGTATCGTCATCTCTGCTCGCGCGAACGACGAGCTATTTCAGGGATCTCGTTCCTACGTCCGGAGGCGGACGGCAGAAGCCTTAGACACAGCAACCAGGGAGGATATCGTGACCGACAACACCTCTTACATCGACATGCTCAGGAAGTTCGGCAGTGACCTCGGCTTGCCGAAACTGAACGTGGACGAATTGTTGCAGGCGCAGAAGAAGAACCTCGAGGCGCTCGGCCAGAGCGCGAAGGTTGCGGCCCAGGGCGCACAATCGGTGGCGCAGAAGCAGCGCGAGGTGATCGAGGCGGGCTTGCGCGAGGCCGCGACCTTGGCGCGCGAGTACAAGCCGCTCGGCAAGATTCATGAGAACCTTGCTCTGCAAACCGAATTCGCGCGCAAGGTGTTCGATATCGCGGTCAAGGGCGCGCAGGACAGCGCGTCGACGGCGCGGCAGTCGACCACGGAAGCGGTGAAGATCATCCAGGACCGGATGAAGGAGAATTTCGAGGAGTTCCGCGCCAGCGTCCGCCCGAACAAGCCGACCTGACCTCACGATGAGACGAATCCCGGCAGGCGCGGGTCCTGCCGGGAAAGCGCGATAAGGGCGAAGCATCGCCATGTATCAGGGAGGACACCATGGCCAACGCACACGCGACACGGCCGGCCAGGCCGGATTGCGCGCCGCCGCCGATCAACGGCAACTTCTACGGGATTGCCAGCGTCCTCGACGACAAGGAGCGCGCGCTGCTGCGGCGCGTGCGCGAGTTCACGGAGGGCACCGTCGCGCCTGTGATCGAGGAATTTTGGAGTCGCGACGAATTTCCGTTCGCGATCATCCCTAAGATGGCCGAGATCGGCATCGGCGGTGTCGGCTACCAGGGTTATGGCGCGGCGGGCGGCAGCTGGCTCTTGAACGGCTTCGTCGCGATGGAGCTGGCGCGGGTCGATTGCTCGGTCGCGACTTTCTGGGGCGTACACACCGGGCTCTCGGCGGGCTCGATCTTTCTTTGCGGCGACGAAGCGCAGAAGCAGCGCTGGCTGCCGGCGATGATGCGCTTCGAGAAGATCGGCTCGTTCGGTCTCACCGAACCGCTGGTCGGCTCGGCAACATCGGGCGGCATGCTGACCACCTGCCGGCGCGAGGGCGATGTCTGGATCCTCAACGGCCAGAAGAAGTGGATCGGCAATGCCACCTTCGCCGACATCAACGTGATCTGGGCCCGCGAGGAGGGCTCCAACCAGGTCAAGGGCTTTGTCGTGGCGAAGGACAATCCCGGCTTCGCGGTCGAGAAGATCAAGACCAAGATGGCGCTGCGCGTGGTGCAGAACGGCCTGATCACCTTGAAGGACTGCCGCGTGCCCGAGGCGGACCGCCTGCAGAACGCCAACTCCTTCAAGGACACCGCCAAGGTGCTGCGCATGACCCGCACGGGGGTGGCATGGTTCGCCGTCGGCTGCGCGATGGGCGCCTATGAGCACGCGTTACGCTATGCGACCGAGCGGCAGCAGTTCGGCAGGCCGATCGGCGGCTTCCAGCTGGTGCAGGATCTCTTGGTCCGCATGCTCGGCAACGTCACCGCGACGCAGGCGATGATGCTGCGGCTCGGACAGATGCAGGACGAAGGCGTGATGCTGGACGAGCACGCCTCGCTGGCCAAGGCGTTCTGCACCGTCAAGTGCCGCGAGACGGTCGGCTATGCGCGCGAGCTGCTCGGCGGCAACGGCATCCTCCTCGAGAACCATATCGGCCGCTTCGTCGCCGACGCCGAGGCGATCTACTCCTACGAGGGCACCCGCGAGATGAACACCCTGATCGTCGGCAAGTCGATCACGGGATTGAGCGCCTTCGTCTGAGGCGTTGCGGGCCGTCCACTCATTCGGCCGGCGGCATGCTGCCGTGTTCGGCCGAGGTATGCGTCCGCGACAGCATGCCCAGGGCGACGATCGCGGCGGCAAAGCCGGCGGCGGCGCCGACGCCGAGTGCCCAGCGCGGGCCGAGGTGATCGGCGACCCAGCCAACGATCGGTGCGCCGATCGGCGTGCCGCCCAGCGCCACACCAAGCCGTAGCGCCATCACGCGTCCGCGCATTGCAGGCTCGGTCGACAGCTGCATCAGCGCGTTCGAGGTGTTGGTGACGGTCAGCGCGGCGGCGCCGATCACGACCAGCGCGGCGGCGAACAGCCAATAGTTCGGCGCCAGGGTGGCCAGCGTGCAGCCCAATCCGAAGGTCGCCGATCCCAGCATCAGCGAAGAGAATCGCGGCTGGTCGCGGCTCGCGGCGAGCAGCGCGCCCGACATCGTGCCGAGCGCCATCACCGACGACAGCAGGCCGAAGCCGCGTGCATCGGTGTGGAACACGCCGACCGCCATGGTGGAGATGAAAATCGGAAAGTTCAGTCCGAAGGTGCCGATCAGGAACAGCATGATCAAGGTCGCTCGGAGATCGGGGCGGGACCACACATAATGGAAGCCCTGCATGACGCTGCCCTTGGCGGGATGGGCCCGCGCGTTCGGGCGCAGCTCGGAGGTGCGCAGCAGGGTGAGCGAGGTCAGCACCGCGAGGAACGAAGCGCCATTGAACAGGAACGCCCAGCCGATGCCGACGGAGGCGATGATCAGGCCGGCGACGGCGGGGCCGATCATGCGCGCGGCATTGAACGAGGTCGAGTTGAGCGCAATCGCATTCGACAGGTTGGTGTCGCTGACCAGCTCGGCCACGAAGGTCTGGCGCACCGGCGCATCGAGTGCTGCCGCGCAGCCGAACAGGAATGCGAATACATAGACGTGCCAGAGCTGCACCAGTCCGGTGACGGTGAGAATTCCGAGGACCAGCGCGAGCGCGCCCATCGTCGCCTGGGTCGCCATCAGCAGCTTGCGCTGGTTGAAATGATCCGCGGCGAAGCCGCTCCACGGCATCAGCAGCAGCTGCGGGCCGAATTGAAGCGCCATCACGATGCCGACCGCGGATGCGCTATGCTGCGTCAGTTGGGTGAGGACGAGCCAGTCCTGGGCGGCGCGCTGCATCCAGGTGCCGATGTTGGACACCAGCGCGCCGGCCGCCCAGACCCGGTAGTTGAAGCTTACGAGCGATCGAAAGACGCGTCTCATGTTCCCTGTGGTTCGTTCCCGCCGTGAAACCGTCCGAACCGCCGCGCCAGGAACAAGCCGATCGAGAGGCCGCCGAGACCGAGTGCTGCGACGTCGCTGGTGGTTCTCAAGCCGAAGTCGCCGACGCGGCAGATCAGGAGATATCCGACCGCGAGGTTGAAGAAGCCCCACACGATGTTGACGGTCGATGACGACAGGCCCTCGCCGGGCGGTTTGGCGAACGGGCTCTGGAACGGCTCGCCCATCATGCCGGCGACGACGTGCGGGATCGCGTTGGTGAGGAAGGCGCCGCCGAAGAAATAGGCGACGAGGTCAAGCCAGTTCATGCGCATTCGTCCTTTCAAGCAGATCGATGATGGCCTGCGTCGAGCCGGTTTCGCCGAGTCGCGGAAACACCTGTTCGATACTGTAGGCATGTGCGTTGGGCCGCGCATCGGTCATCGCGTCGGTCGCGAGCGTGACGTTGAAGCCGGCCTCATAGGCCTGCCGCGCCGTCGACTCGACGCCCGTCCCGGTCGCTACGCCGGCGACGACGACCTGCGTGACGCTGCGGGCGCGCAGCTGCTTCTCGAGATCCGTGCTGGCGAACGCGCCCCATGTCCGCTTGGTCACGACGATGTCGCCCGGCCGCCGATCGAGCTCCGGAATCAGCTCGGTCCAGCCGTCCGGAAATGGTCCGCTGTGGCGCGGCCGCTCGGTTCGTCCCGGTGCCGTGCCGTCGACATTGACCAGCACGATCGGCAGTCCACGCCGTCGAAACGCATTGATGAGGGCGCAGGCGCGCGCCACGACGTCTTCGAACGGGTGCACGAAGGGCGCGCCGACGAGCCCTGATTGCAGGTCGACGACAATGAGGGCGGTGATCGGATCGAGCGTCGTCAGAGCCATGATCGTTTCCTTTCTCGCGATTGGCGCGGCGCGGCCGGCATCAATCTGCGACCAGCCGTTTCAGCAGGCCGACGGCGGCGGCGAGTTCATCCTGCTCTCGCGCCGACAGCCGCGCAGCAATGGTGCGCGACAGCCAGTCCTGCCGCGCGGCACGGCCGGTGCGCAGCCGCTCGCGGCAGCTATCGGTAAGCGACATGATGGTCTGGCGGCCGTCGTCCGGATCGGGCGCGCCGCGGACCAGCCCCGCGGCCTCGAGCGCCGCTATCGCCGAGCTCATCGATTGCGGCCGCATGCCTTCCGAGCGCGCCAGGCTCGAGACGGTCGCGGGGCCGTCCTTTTCGAGGCGCAGCAGCACCGCGACCTGGGACGGCGGAAGATCCTCGCGCTGACCCTGCTCGCGCAGCCGTCGCTTCAGCGTTCCGATCAACAGGCGAAGGTCTTCGGCGAGCGCGGATGTACGCGCCGAGCCGGTGCGGGCCACTGCATTGTTCATGTTGGTGAGAATGACATATGTACAGGTAGACTGTAAAGATAACCTTCGCAGATTACCTTCATATTCTCGTGATCGTCGGTGCGGTGACCGGACGATCTGAACGGCGCCTGAACTCGGCCCCGGAGCGCATCACATTAGATTTTGTTGTCTTCGTGCGCGCGGTTGTCGATGACTGCGCTTGCGCTCACAACGTGGCGTGTCGTCCCGCGGTGGCTCGCGGAGCTTGTTTGGAATGAAGTTTGATGTTCGTTTCACGGCGATCGGCGTGTCGATCGTCCTTGCTTGCCTGGCACAGCCGGCAGCGGCCCGGACCTGCGAGGCGCCGCCGGCGCTGACGTCGGTCGATCCACCCGGCTTCTACCAGAATGCCGGCGGTTACGCGGAGGCGATCAAGCCGCTGCACGCGTTCATTGCGCAGGTCAACAAGGCCGCCGATGAACGCGACCAGGATTGCGTGCTGGACCTGCTCGCAAGCTGGGCGAGAGGACATGCGCTGCTCACGATCGGGGCGAATTACCAGAGCGATTTCGAGCGCTCCTGGGCAGGGACCGATTTCGCGCTCGCGTTGCTGCGCTTCCCCAGCACATCGACGAAGGCGGATCATCGATTCCAGGAGATCAAGCCGTGGCTGATCCGGATTGCCGAGGAAACGCGCGATGCCGATCGCATCAACCACCTCGGCAACAATCTGGTCTATTGGGCCGGGCTCGATCTGATGTCGATCGGCACCCTGACTGATCGGGGCGATCTGGTCGATACCGGTATGTCCCGGGCGCGCCAGGGCATCCGGGACATCGGCGTCCACGGCGAATTGCAACGCGAGCTGAAGCGCGGCGAGCGCGCGCTGCACTATCACAACTTCGCGCTGATCCCGCTGGTATTCTGCGCCGAGCTCGCGAGCCGCCGGAAGATCGATCTCTACGCGGAGAACAATGGAGCGATCCGTCGGCTCGCCGACCTAATCGTTCGTGCGGTGCAGGACGAGCGCAGCTTCGGCGCGCTCACCAACGTTCCGCAGCAGCTCTTCCCCTGGACGTTTCAGGGAGACCTTGCCTGGATGGAGCCGTATTACGCCCGGTTTCACGATCCGCGCTTGCCGCCAATTCTCGGCCCCAGGAGGCCCTTTAACAATCCGAGGCTGGGCGGCAACGTGACGGCAAGCTGGGGCGCGCCCTTGCCGGACTGAGCGTCGTCGGGAGATGCGCAGTACCTCGACGACACGAGCTACTCGCTCTCGCTGGTCGCCGGTGTCGCGTACATGTCCCGTGCGCGCCGGGTCACGGCCGCATAGCGCGCGGTCGCGCTGAGGCTCATCAGGCCGGCGCGCACCAGCCCGAGGATGGCACGGCGCGAGTGGAACGGGCCGGTCTTGCTCGCGGCATATCCGCGCGGGTAGAGCTGCAGGCGTCCGGCCAGCGCTTCCTGCAATGCCAGCTTCTGGGTCGCGCTCAGGCGCCGGCGCCGCGCAGGCTTCTCCGCTTCCGCCCGCATGAGCTCGATACCCAACGATTTCCGTGGCGCGGCCTTCATTGTCAGCTCACACTCCGGCCGACTGGCGCGACCTTCCGCGAGGTCCGGCGGCCGGCCGGCATCGCCATGGACGCCGGCACGTGGCACATCATGGCTTGCGCTGTTGCTCATTCGCGAGACAGAACCGCATTTCGAGCGGCAGGGGCATCTGACCAAAGTCAGGATTAGTTGTGACGAAAGTCATATTCGTTTGCGGCCGCTTCCGGCTTACGCCAGAGTGGGCTGCTCGCTGAGTTGATGGGCAACGCATGATCGATCTGAGCGCGGATTTGCTTGCGGCCACAGGAGCCGACGTCATCGGTCTCGCCGTCATCGGTGCCGATCGAAGCATGCAGCGCAAGATCGGGCGGCTGGTCGAATGGCTTCCCGCCATCGGCGTCGATTGCTGCGAATGCATGCTGCTCGTCGGCATGGAGGCCGAGCTGGCGGCGCTGGCTCGCGGCCAGCGGGACATCATCGCATTGGCCGGTGTTCGCGGTGCCTCGCCGGGGATAGCTCAGCCGATGACGGCGGTCGTGCTGTGGAATGACGCGCAGTCACATTACTTCGTCATCGCCATGCCGGACTTCGCCGGGCGTCAGGTCGAAACGCTGCTCGGCAGCGAGCGCCGAGCCCGGCGCCTGATGGAGCAGCAGCTCGAGGCGGCCAGCGCCGAGGTGCGTTTTGCCTCGCTGGCGCGGACGCGGCTGCGGCTGGCGCGCGATCTGCACGATACGCTGGTGCATTCGATCGTGGCGCTGCTGACCCAGATCCGGCTGATCAGGCATTATCTGACAGCCGATCCCGCGCGCGTGGCGGACAGCCTTGCGACGGCGGAAGACGCCGCGGCGACCGGGCTCGCGCGTGCCCGCGAGGCGATCGATCGCCTGCGCACGCCCGACGATTTGAAGCTTGATCCCGACGTCGAGGGAATGCTCAGTGACTTCGCCGCGCGCAGTGGCGTCAGGGTGTCGATCCAGATCGACGACGAGGCGCGTCCCGGCTTGCGCGATTGCGGCTTGACGGTTCAACGCATCCTCAGCGAGGCATTGCGCAACGTTCAGGCCCATGCGATGGCGCGCCGTGTCTCCTTTCACGCCTTCGAAGCGCCGGCCGCGGTCGGTCGCAAGCTCGTCGTCGAGATCCGCGACGACGGCCGCGGCTTCGATCTCGCGGTGCCTACTCCCGGACATTTCGGATTGATCGGGATGACCGAATTTGCTGAACTCGTCGGCGGAAGCTGCGCGGTGGAGAGCGCGCCCGGACAGGGAACGCTGGTCCGGATATCGCTCCCCGTTGCGGTGCCGCCGGCAGCGTCTGCCGGCCTGCTGGCCGATTGATGTCGTTGCCGCGCATTCGAGACTTTCGAGAGGATGACGGAAGCCCGTGAGCAGAATTGAGAAGGTGCGGGTGCTGATCGCCGAGGATCAGACCCTGATCAGGGAAGGTATCGCCACACTGCTTGCCCAGCAGAACGACGATTTCGAGATCCTTCCGGGTGCGTCTGACGGCGAGCAGGCCATCGAGTTCGCGCGGCGTTATCGGCCGGACGTGATCCTGATGGACCTGCAGATGCCGCGTGTCGACGGCATCGCGGCGACCCAGCGGATTCTCCGCGAACTGCCGCAGACCCATATCGTCGTGCTGACGACATTCGAGACCAACGATCTGATCTTCGAGGCGGTCAGCGCCGGCGCCAAGGCGTATCTGCTGAAGGACGCCCGGATGGAGGAGATCGCCTCGACCATCCGCGCGGTGATCAACGGCCAGTCCGGGCTGTCGCCAAGCGTCGCCGCGCGCATCCTCGACGAGTTCAAGCGGCTGCGCGGCCCGCGCGTCTCGGCGAAGCTGCCGGTTCGCGACGGCCTGACGGCACGGGAGAATGAAATTCTCACGCTGATCGTCGAGGGCAAGAGCAACACCGAGATCGGCGAGCGGCTGCATTTGGCCGAGGGCACGGTGAAGAACTATGTCAGCACCATTCTGGAGAAATGCCAGGTCAAGAACCGTACGGAACTCGCAATAAAGGCAATAACTTACTAGAAATAATTGCCCCCAATCGCACACCATGCGGTTGATCTGGCTGAGATTGCTCGCCTTTCTCTGGGCCGCGCCGACAAAATTGGCTATAGGATTGTTTCGGATTTGCTTTTTGACACGGCAGGTCCGGATTGCGCGGCTTTGACTAAACAGGGAATGACCATGAAGGGTATCGAGCGCCAGACCAAGGATAGCGATGGACTGGCAAACGCGGCGGCCGGCAACGGCGCGGATGCCGCGGCGCATGGCATGGCGACGATCGATCAGGTCCGCGATCTCCTGTTTGGCGGCGCGCAACGTTCGCTCGAGACCAATCTCTCGGGTCTGCGCGAGGAGATGCAGGCTTCGCTGAAGCAGATGCAGGCGGACTTCACCAACGAGCTCACCGCGCTGCAGGCGCGGCTCTCCGACCTCGAACGCGATACCGAGCAGAAGCGCCTCGACTCGCTGAAGGATGTCGGTGCGGCCATCACCCAACTCGGCGCTGCCATCAGCGGATTGGGATCCGGCCGCACGGGCAAATAGCATGGCAGCTGCTGCCGGCCAGAATCGCGAGATCGAGCAGCTCAGGACATTGCTGTTTCAGCCCGAGGCGACGCGTCTGAGCTCGCTCGAGGCCGATCTCGACTCGCTGCAGCGCTATGTCGGCAACGCCGATCGCCTGGAGACCGCAACCGCCGGCATTCTGGTCGAGGCGCTGGAGCGCGCCGAGGTCAACCGGCCGCGCGAGCTCGCCACCGCGATCGCGCCGGTCGTGGTCTCCGCGATCCGCAGCGAGATCAAGAATTCGCGCGAGGCGATGATCGAGGCGCTCTATCCGATCGTCGGCCGGCTGGTCAGCGCCGCGGTCGCGAATTCGTTCCGGGAACTGGTTGCCTCGCTCGAGCAGCGCATCAATGCGCTGACCTCGGCGCAATTGTGGGTCGGGCGGATCAAGTCGCTGGTGACGGGACGTCCGATCAGCGAGTTCGTGCTCGCCGACAGTCCGCCGCAGATCAACCGGCTCCTGATCATCGAACGCGGCAATGGCCGCCTGATCGCCGACTGGAAGCGCGAGGCGAGCGCCGACGAGCGCGCCGACCTGCTCAGCGCCATGGTTGCGGCGATCCTCGAATTCTCCGTGCAGGCGCTGGCCGGCGAAGGCAATCTGCAGACGCTCGATTTCGGCGGACGGCAGCTCGCGCTGCGTGCCTCGCCCCGCTTCATCCTGGCGGCGGAGTGCCTGGGACCGCTGCGCCCGGCCGACAATGCCAGGATCAACTCGCTGTTCTTCGATGCGATCGAGCGCATCGACCGCGGCGCGGATTGCGATGGGCCGATGCTCGCCTCGCTCGCAACGGCGATCGAAACCGACGACACACCGCAACGGATCGCGAGCCGGCGCGGCAAGGTGATCCTGTTTGCCGTGCTCGCGGCCGTGGCCGCGCTGCTGCTCTGGTTTGCCGCGACCTCGCTGTCGCGCGCCCTTTTGGAGCGGCGGACCCATGCCGCGCTGGAGCAGCTCGCCGCGAAGCAGCCGTTGCTGGCAACCTTCCCGGTGCGGCTCGCGTTCGATCACGGGAGCCGAAGTGTGGCCGTGTCGGGCATCGAGCCGAGCCAGTTGGAGACGGCGCCGGTGATCGACGCGCTCGCTGCGGCCGCGGCGCCCTACAAGGTGGTCGACCGCATCGGGCTGGTGTCCACGCCGGACCAGGCCGCGGCATCGCAGGCCGGCATTGCAAGCCTGCAGCAGAGCCTGACGCGGCTGCAGGCGAGCCTCGACCAGATGCGCGAGGCGATCGGCGCGCAGGCGAAGTCGGGCGACGAGAAATATGTCGGGTTGAATGCGCAATACAGCAAGCTCGGCGAGCAGTCCGCGAAGCTGGGCGAGGAACTTGCAAAACTGCAATCGGTCGTCGAGGGCCCGGCCGCGCGTCTCGACCGCTTCATCGCCACGACCGCGATCTTCTTCGTCAACAATTCGGATGAGTTCCTCGACGACGCCCGTGCCGAACCGCAGTTGCGCGAGCTTGCCGGGCTGCTGGCGAACAACGATCTCAGGGTGCGCGTCGTGGGCTATGCCGATCAGAGCGGCACCGAAGGCACCAACAAGACGCTGGGGCGCAAGCGGGCGGAGCAGGTGCAGCGCCGGCTGACCGCGCTCGGGGTCGATCCGGCGCGACTGATTTTGGTTTCGCGTGCCGCGACGATACCGATCACCGACCGGCTCGACGCGACCGTCGGCGGCAACCGCCGCGTGGCGTTCGAGACGGTTTACCGAGGCGAAGTGGCCCGCTGATGCTCACCGCAAAGGTCATGCTGCTCGGCGACATGGGGGTCGGCAAGACGTCGATCCTCTATCGGCTGATCTACAACCGGTTCGAGGGCCAGTACAAATCGACGCTCGGCGTCGAGATCCTGAGCCACGACGTGGCGCCGGCCGATGGCAGCGACCCGATGCGCCTCGTGCTGTGGGACACCGATGGGGATTTCGGCACCCAGATTTTCGACACGGTTTATGTCACCGGCGCATCCGCCGCCATCATCGTGTCCGATGTCACGCGGCCGCAGACCGTGACCCGCATGGTCGAGCTGGTCCGCGGCTTCGAGGAACGATTCCCGGGGCGGCCCTACCGGGCGCTGCTCAACAAGATCGATCTGCCGGAAGCTGCCGGCAGCGCCGGCGCGATTGCCGAGCTCGCCAAGTCGAGCGTCAAACCGGTCAGCGCCAAGACCGGCGTCGGCATTGCCGAATGCTTTGTCGAGCTCGCCCAGACCATTCGTCGGCGCCAGCTCTAGTTCAGATAACTTCGCGCAGGTTTGTGTCAGCCGTCCCGACTTCTCGGGGCTGGCGAATCGGGCCGGGACGGCTGACTTCATCGCACGTGGGGCGTACGATGAAACTCGCGCGACATGCGGCGCATGACCGCACGAATCTCTCCCCGACTGCACCACGCCGTCCCACACTCCGATAGTGACGATGGTCATCTTCCACTCGGCCAATGGCCTGCCTATCGTCCACCCGTCACTGGAACCAGTCACGGGCCAACGGTGTCCCGGGCGCACGGAGTGAGAGAACATGAGCATTTTTGGAAGCATCATGGGTGCAATCTTCGGCCACGGCGCCCAGGCCAAGACGGCTGAGAGCACCACGGCCGCCGCGCCCGGCACTTCGCCGGCTGCGCCCTCGGCGTCAACCGCTGCATCCTCCGCGCCCGCCGCGCAAACCGTCGACGTCGCAGCGATCGTCGACAAGGCGGCGGCTGCCACCGGCGAGAAGCTCGACTGGCGCACCTCGATCGTCGACCTGATGAAGGCGCTCGGCCTCGACAGCAGCCTTGCTGCGCGCAAGGAACTCGCCAAGGAGCTGCACTACACCGGCGATACCAACAACACCGCCACCATGAATGTCTGGCTGCATCAGCAGGTGATGGCCAAGCTCGCGGCCAATGGCGGCAAGCTCCCGGCCGACATCTAGACCTGATCGCCGCCGCGAGCCGTGCGCGATGTTTGCGTCGCGCACGGCTCCGAACCACGTGTATTGCGTGAGGAGCAGTTGTGATGACCCCATCTCATCTTGCCATCCTGAACAGGCCGCGGACCGGCATCGTTGCCGCTTCGATCGGCGCGGGACTCGGCCTTGCGGCAATGGCGATGGGCATCACCATCGCCGTCGCCCGCGCCGATAGCGCCGGCGAGGAGCCGCGGTCGGCGAACGCGGATGCCAGCGTGCAGCGCGCTGCGCAGAACCTGCCGCCGGCGCGGGTCATCCTGCCGGCGCCGTGGGAGCAGGCCGCTCCCGCGCAGCCGGTCGCAGCACCGGCGAATCCGGCAGCTCACAAATAATCTTCGCGCCTTCGTCGCGGCCGGCGATCAACGCATTGCGTAACGGTCGTTGCGAATGGCCAGCACGCCGCCCAGCTCTGGAGCCTCGCCATGCCAGAACAGGTCAAGTTGCCCCGAAAATTGTCTCAGGAGCCCGGCGGTCCGCCGTCGCTGCGGCCGAGCCATCGGCGGGTCATCGAGGATCTCGACCGCTGGGCCAACAGCCCCGGCCTGCAGCCCCCGAGCGACGGAGAGAAGCCGGGCGATGACACGCGTCAGCGCACGTAACGGGTCCCCCGATGGACCCGCATCGCGCGGATGCGAGCCGGTGCCGTGTTCAATCAGTTGAACGGCACACGTGCCCTGGCCGAGAACGTCCAGATCCGGGCGGCGCTGCCGAGGCCGCCATACTCCGCGCCGAGGCCGAGCATCGTGCCGCCCGCGAGCCGCGTGTTCAGCCCGCCGCTGACGCGGGCCGACCAGCCCTCCAGCACCAGCGTCGGGTTGATCGGGATGCCGCTTACGGCCAGCGCCGCGGCATCGTCCCTGCTGAAATAGTAGTCGCCAAAGACGCCGAGATAGGGCGTGACCACCGCGGCGTCGATCGTTGCCAGCGGATAGCTCAGCTTGACACCGCCGGATGCGCGGCCGGTGACGAAGTCGCGCGCCGTCTGCAGCGTGCCGAGCGTGTCCACATAGGCGTTCTCATGCTCCCACAGCGCGTAGAGGCGCGCGGACGGCTCGATCACGAGGCTGCCCATCTTGTAGCTGCCGGTCAGCCCGGTCGCGAACATCCAGCGGTCGCCGTTGAAATTGCCCTGCGCCGTTCCGGCGAGGCCATTGTAGCCGATCTGCGAGAAGGTTACGGCGGCGTCGTAGCGCAGCGCCGGCGTGATCATCCAGCCGAGATAGGTCCCCGCGGTCCAGCCGTCGCCGGTCAGCTTTCCGTTGATGTCCTGGGCCGTGTAGTTGAACGTCTCATAGCCGGCGACGGCGCCGACCAGGAGGTTGGGCATCGCCCGGTAGGTCAGTCCCATCAGCGCATTGAGCTGGCTGCCGTAGATCGACGAGCCCGTCGTGCCGACGCCGGGCGCAGCCGGCGACGACCAGCGGTCGATGCCGCTGCCCCTGACGTCGATCCAGAACTGCCAGTCGCGAGCCTCGCGCGTGGTACTGGACTTTGCCTTGGTCGGCATCTGCTGATCGATCGTCGCGAACGCATTGTCGATCCGTGAATTGCCGCCGCTGCGTCCGGCTGCGTCCGAGTTCCGATCGGAGGCGTACGCATTGCGATTGCCGGTGTCCGCCTGCCCCACCCCGTCTGACGGATCGGCCGCGAAGTTGAAGCGCATGCCAGCGCCACTTGGCGTCATGAAGCTGCCGCCTTCGCTGAATCCGTCCGAGATCGCGTTGTCGATCGCACCCGAGATCGCCTGGCCGGAGTTCTGCGCCACCAGCTTGGTGATGTCGATCTGCAATGCCCGCAGCTTTACGCTGTCGGTCGGGACATTCACACTTTGCACCAGCGCCGGCGAGGTGCTGGCATTGAACGCGCCGCTGCCGGCATAGCTCGCCGTGATGGTGTGGCTGCCGATCTTGAGCGTCGCGATCGAGAAGCTCGCCGTGCCCGCCGCGAGCGTCGCGGTGCCGATCGGCGATCCATTGTCGCTGAAGGTCACCGTGCCGGTCGGCGTTCCCGCCGGGGCGGTGACGTTCGCCGTGAAGGTCACCGATTGGCCAAGGCTGCTCGGATTCTGCGACGAGGTCAGCGCGGTCTGGGTCGTCGTTACGGCTGCGAAGGTGAAGCGGTCCGCCGCCGATGTCGCCGAGGTTCCGACTGCCGTCGTCACCGTGATATCCACCGTTCCCGTTCCCGCCGGCGAGGTCGCCGTGATCTGGGTGCTGGAATTGACGGTGAAGCCGGTTGCAGGGGTTGCGCCGAACGTCACGGCCGTCGCAGCGGTCAAGCCTGTGCCTGTTATGATGACCGTCGTTCCACCGCTGGTCGGGCCTGCAGCCGGCGAGATCGATGTCACCGTCGGCGCGGATGCCACGTAGGTGAATTGATCCACGGGAGACGGCAATGATGTCCCGGACGGGTTGGTCACGGTGACATCGACCGTGCCGGTCCCGGCCGGCGCGACGGCGGTGATCCGCTCGCTCGAATTGATGGTGAAGCTCGTTGCGTTGACGGCGCCGAAGCGCACCGCGGTGGCTGTGCTGAAACTGCCGCCCGAGATGGTGACGGTGGTGCCGCCCGCGGCGGGACCTGATGTCGGGGAGATCGAGGCCACCGCCGGCGCCTGCGCGCTGGCCGCGGCGACCGGGCCGAACAGTGCGGCGGCGACCAGGACGAGGCCGCATCCGGCGCGTCGCGCGATCGTCGACGGCAGTCTGGTACGAAGCTCGGATACAAGGCGCGAGGCGGCGAAGCGGAGACCAGTCCGCGGAAAGTTGGCAATCGGCAACAAAGGCAACCCCCGTCGCGCCCGCCTGCAGCAGGCGGCGCAGATCTCAAAAATATGGATTGTTGTAGTACGCGGTTCGCGGAGCAGGTTGCGGAATCTCCGCGCGCATCCGCTTTTGTGGCGCGCCGTTGCCGGGCCGCTACGTCATTGCACAATCTGAGAAGGCGTTGGCGCGCGCCATGGTTGCGATGTCGTGATCGTGCGGCGGGTTCTTTTCATTCAGCGCATGTAAAGCAGATGATGGTCAGGGCCGCAGGGCCGTCGCGATCAGGGCGGTCGAGGGAATCGCGAAGACATCGCCGACCCGCCCGCGCTCGATCTCGGCGCGGAAGGCGCGCGCGACCGCAGCACTCTGGTCCGCGTCGAGCCCGCTCCAATGCGGCATGAACTCGAACAGCTTGTCGACGTCGGCAGGATTGGCGACATTGAGCTGGAAGTCGTGGGTGATCTCGGCGACGACAGGATCGGAGAAGCCGGCAGCGATCACCGCCGCGGCGAGGCGGGTGGGGTCGGCGAGCTCGGCGAGGCCGGTGCAGGGCATCGGCGTGAAATTGTCGGGATAGAGCCGCCGGATGATCTGGGAGAGCAGGAGATACACCGCGGCGCCGTCGGCGCTTTTCCACACCGCGATCGCCGCCGATCCGCCCGGTCGCGTCACCCGCGCCATCTCGCGCAGTCCGGCGCGCCAGTCCGGAAACAGCATCACGCCGAACACCGACACCGCCGCATCGAACGCGGCATCCGGCAAATCGAGCGCCTGGCCGTCCATCTGCCTCGCTTCGATATTCGCCACATCGTGCGCGCGGACCCGTGCCACCATGCCGGCGGAGAAGTCGATCGCGGTGACGTCGGCGCCCCTGCGCGCGGCGGCCAGCGCCGCAGCACCCGTACCGGTGGCGACGTCGAGCACCTTCGATGACGGACCGATCGGGAGCATCGCGACCGCGGCCTCTGCGAAGTGTGTCGTGAACGGCTGCGACTGCGCCTCGTAGGTCGCGACCATCTTGTCCCAGTGCGCGGGATCGTCGAACGGAAGCGGCTTCGCCTGGTCACTTGGCTGCATGAATCTGGTCCTCGAAGCTTTGCTTGTGTTTGGCGAGCCGGCGCTCGAAATCCTTCGCGAGCGCGTCGAGCGTCACCGCGCCAAGGCGCTTCAGGAAGATCGCCTCGACCTCGCGAAACGTGCTTGACAGCGCATCGTTGACGGCCTGTTCGACCAGGCAGCCGGGATTTTCCGAGCGATGGCCCATCGCGACGATGGTGGGCGCGCCGACCGCGCGATAGATATCGGCGAGCGTGATGCCGGCAGGATCGCGCGCCAGCGTCCAGCCGCCGCCATGGCCCTTCTCCGAGCGGACCAGGCGTTGCTCGCGCAGGCCCGCCATCACGCGGCGGACCACCACCGGGTTGGTGGCCATCGCCTGCGCAAGCTGCTCCGACGTGACCGGCTCGCCGGCTCCGATCATGTGGAGGAGGCCGTGCAGGACGCTCGATAGACGGCTGTCGCGTATCATGTAACGTCATATGTTACATGATGGGGTGGACGTCAAGAGGCGAGATGGCAAGTGCATCTCGCTCCTGGCGCCCTCTTACCTCCTCTTAAAAAGGGGAGGTCGCTTTGCTCGCCAGAGCAAAGCGGGTGGGGATCTCCCCTCTCGCCTTGCTGCATCGCCCGCGGCTGACCCCCCATCCCGACCTTCCTCCTTTCAGGGGGAAGGAGAAGAGGTCCAATGCCTGCACCCGGGTCGTGATTCTCCAATCGGGATTCCCGTGCCGGATTTGGCGGCGTCGCCCGTTTAATCCCCATCGGGGTCTTGAGAGGCGGGGCGGTATCGTGGGCAGTGCGGCTGTTGATCGGATGTTGCTGGATGCGGTAGCGCATTATGGTGCGGGCCGCGCGACGGAGGCCGGCACTTTGTGCGGTGACATCCTCAGCGCCGATCCCGATCATATTCCGGCGCTGCATCTGTCCGCCGTCATCGCCTTCGTGACCGATCGCGCCGCCGAAGGCGCGGTGCTGCTGAACCGGGTGTTCAGCCTCGATCCGCAGCACGGACCGGCGTTCGCCACGCTCGGCGATGCGCTCGCCGTGAAGGGGGAGCACGAGGGCGCGGTGGCGGCGTTCCAGCGCGGCGTGGCGCTGCGGCCGAAGGATGCGGGCCTGCAGATCAAGCTCGGCGTCGCGCTGTGCGAGCTGTCGCGGTTCGACGAGGCCGAGGCGGCGTTTCGTCGCGCCATCGCACTCGATGGCGGCCTCACGCGGGCGCGGTTCAACCTTGCCGTTGCGCTGGCCGGGCAGCAGCGGCCGGTCGAGGCGGAGCAGGCCTATCGCGAGGTGATCGCGCGCGATCCGGCCTATTGCGGTGTCTGGCTCAACCTCGGCAATGCGTTGACCGATCAGAAAAAGCACGACGCCGCCGCCACGGCCTATCGCCGCGGGCTAAGCACGGACCCTGACAATCCGGGCCTGCACAGCGGCCTCGGTGCGGCCCTCTACCGGCTGGGCCGGCTGGAGGACGCCGTCCTGCACTATCGCCGCGCGATCGCACTCGATCCCGACAATTTCGCGCCGCGGCGCCTGCTGGCCATGGTGCTGCACGAACTGGGTGAGCGCGAAGAGGCTGTCCGCATCTATCGGCAGGTCTCGGCCCGCGATCCGTCCGATCACGTCATCCTCAACAATCTCGGGGCCTGCCTGTTCGAGCTCGGACAGGTCGACGACGCCATCGCCTGCGCCGAGCTGGCGCTCAAGCCGGACTATGCCGCCGCGCACACCAACCTTGGAATCATCTTCGAGGCGCAGAACCTGGTCGAGGCCGCGGTCGCCGCGCATCGAAGGGCCATCGAGCTCGAACCCAACTACGCCAAGGGCCACGCCAATCTTGCGGTCGCGCTGCGCAATGCCGGCGAGATCGATGCGGCGCTGGTGGCCTCGCGCCGCGCCATCGCGCTCGATCCCGAACAGCCGCTGGCGCATTACAACCACGCCCATTTCCTCCTGATGAACGGCGAGTTCGAGGAGGGTTTTGAAGAATATCAGTGGCGCCGCAAGACCAAGATGCTCAGCGAAGGCGACCCGGTGTTCGACGAGCCGGAATGGCAGGGTGAGCCGCTGGCGGGACGCACGCTGCTGTTGTTTGCCGAATACGGGCTCGGCGACGCCATCAACTTCGTCCGCTATGTGCCGATGCTGGCGGGCAAAGGCGGCCGGATCATTCTGCAGGTGCAGCCGGCGCTGGTCGCGCTGCTGCAGCCGATGCTGCCCGACGTCGCGGTGTTCGCCCGCGGCGAGCCGTTACCGCCGTTCGACCTGCAACTGCCGCTGCTCAGCCTGCCGCGCATCTTCCGTACCACCGTCGAGACCATCCCGGCCGCCGTGTCCTATCTGCAGGCGGATGCCGTCAAGCTGGCGCGCTGGCGCGAGGCGCTCGCCGGCGAATCGGCGCTGAAGGTCGGCGTGGTCTGGGCCGGCAATGCCAGGCACAAGGGCGACCGCCAGCGTTCGCTGCCGGCGGATGCCGTGCTGCCGCGGCTGGTCACACCGGGCGTGCAGCTCTACAGCCTGCAGAAGGAGCCGCGGCCGGACGATGCCCCGGTGCTGCGGCGCCTCGGTGCCGATATCGTCGACCTCGCGCCGACGCTCGGCGATTTCGCCGACACCGCGGCGGCCGTCTGCGCGCTCGATCTCGTCATCGCCGTCGATACCTCGGTGGCGCATCTCGCCGGCGCGCTGGGCCGCCCGGTCTGGATGCTGTGCCCCTATGCGCTCGACTGGCGCTGGCTACGGGATCGCGCCGATACGCCCTGGTATCCGACCATGCGGCTGTTCCGCCAGGACAGGCCGCAGGCCTGGGAGGGTGTGCTGACGCGGATGTCGGCCGAGCTTGCGCGCGTTGCGAAAGGGGAGCGGGAGGTGTTGCTGCCACAGGCGTCGCGCGGCTGACGACCAGCCGAGGCTTCCGGTTAGTCACGTCGCGCTCATTCCCTGCGCGCCGCCGAGCAGCTTCGCGTTGAGCCGGCCGCCGTCGAACAGCATTTCACTGATCGCGCCGTCGAGGTCGAAAGTCGTGACCGCCCCGCCAGCATCGCTGATGATGCTGGCTTGGGCGAGACGGCGCATCAGCTCCTTGATGAAGGCGGCGCTGACGCCTTCGGTGCGTCGCACGGCCTCGTCGATGACGGGCTGTTCGAGCGACAGGCCCTTGCCGTAGAGCCGGATCAGCTTGTCGCGTCCGGTCTCGTCGGGCAGCGGCACCTCGATCGCCTGGTCGATGCGGCCGGGCCGGCCGGCCAGTGCGCCCTCGAGCTCTTCGGGGCGGTTCGTGGTCAGCAGGAACAGGATGTCGCAATCCTCCTTGAGGCCGTCCATCTCGTTGAGCAGCTTGTTGAGCAATGATTCCTCGCACGGTCCGCCCATGTCTTCGCGGTCGCGCGCGATCAGGTCGACATCCTCGATCACCACCATGGTCGGCTGCAGCAGCCGCGCCAGATTCATGTAGGCGCCGAGCAGGCCGACCTGTTCGGCGGTGATGATCAGTGTGGTGTGATCCGGCAGGTTGGTGGCGAGATAGCGAATGGTGTGGGTCTTGCCGGTGCCGGGCGGGCCGTAGAGCAGGATGCCCTTGCGGGTCGACTGCCCGAGCTTGCGCAGCAGATCGCGGCTTTCGACGAAGCCGAGCACATTGCGGTCGAGCAGCCGTAGCGTCCGTTCTGGCAGGATCACGTCATCGCGGGCCACCGTCTGCAGCCGATGCACGGTCACGCCGCGGGCGCGGCCGCGATAGTCTGCGGCATTCTCCAGCGACAGGATCTTGCCGCGATAGGATCGTGCCGCATGCACGGCAGCTTCCAGCTCGGCAAAAGTCCGCTGCACCAGGCTGTTTCCGGCCGCGCCCGCGGGCACCGCAAGCTCGATCCGCAAGCCCGGCTCGCTCTGATAATCGCGATGGTAGCTGAGCAGTACCGCGTAGCGCAGCTCTTCGGTCTGGCACAGCCACAAGCCATTGGTGAGGCATTTCACCGGCTCGGACTCGCCGACGTCGACGTCGTGATACTGCGGGGGGGCGATCGCTGGTGCGTTGCGGCTGTTCTCCATCAGCGCGGCGAAGGCCAAGGTTTCGTAGCGGTGTTCCTCATGAAGGCCGAAGAAATGGATCGGCGCGTCGAACAGCCTGTCGATCGCGATCTGAACATCGGCACGCATGTGACCGGGAAACTGCCGCGACCGGGTCAGGATTTGGTTGCGCGGCACTCCGGCAAAATGCCAATCGAGTGCTATGAAGGCATATCTGAACTCCTCGCCCGGCAGTTTTTCCGAGCTGGCCCTGGCGGCGAGCAAGCAGTTGCTGCACAGGCAGACCGTCTTGCGGAAGAGAAAGACATCGGTCACGGGTTCCAGTGAGCCACAGAGGTTGCATGGCCGCGCCGCGTCGGCAGCCTGCGTCGTGATCGTTAACGGATGGCCATTGCTGCGGATCAGTTGCTGCGCGGACTCCAGCAGGGCTTGGGCCACAGGTGCTGGATAGGGACCGCATGCGATTCCGTTCTGGGCCTCGATCCGTGCGGTAGCGGCAACCGCCTCTTTCCGGGATTTGCCGAATACCGTGCGTAGCAGGTTGCGGATGAATTCTATCGGTGTCTCGCTGTCGTCGTGAATGAAGAGCCTGATCGGGCCGTTCTCGGCAAAGACGTCGTGCATGATCACCTCGAAACGCAAATCGGAAACAAACAGAACAAAATAAGAACATCATGGCCGCCGGCCTGCGTCAAGCGAAAGATTTTGCCGCCTCATCCCTGACGTGTGATGTGCCGCTCGGCGGGCTCAGCCGGGAACACGCCTGCATGCGTAAACGCCGTTCAACACTTGCGACGATCGTGTTGCGGCAAATGCCAAGAGATGGTCGTCGCAGCGGCAAACTTCCGACACATCATCAAGGCGAAAAGGGGCGATCCGACGTGGCGCGAGCGCGAGAGCAGAGTCCTCCCTAAGGATCTGCGGTCGCGCAATTATTTTAATAAGAGGCCCTCGTGCCGCACAAACTTCGCTTTGCGATCCTTCTCGTCCTCGCCCTGTTCGTCTCGCCCGCGCTGGCGCAGCCGGCCGCCAAGCCGACGTCGCCGCAGCCCGTGACCGGCGACACACTGACGCCCGAGCAGGCGAAGCGCGCGCTCGAGACGCTGCAGGATGACAAGAAGCGCGGCGAGATCATCAACACGTTGCGCGCCATTGCCAAGGCCTCGCCGCAGGCGGCCGCGGAGCCGGCGCCTGCGCCCGAGCAGCATTCGCCGATCCCGCTGAGCGCAGACAGTCTCGGTGCTCAGCTTCTGTTGATGGTCTCGGAGCAGGTCGGCGAGATGTCGCGCGAGGTCGCCGACGTCGCGCGCACGCTGACGCATTTCCCGGCGTTCTATTACTGGTTCGTGCGCACCGCCAACGATCCGCAGGCTTATGGGCTGATGATCGATATCGCCTGGAAGCTGGCGCTGGTGTTCGGCTGCGCGCTCGCCGCCGAATGGGTGGTGTTCCGCCTGATCAAGCGGCCGGTCGCGTTCCTCGAAGCGCGGCTGCCGCAGACCGCGCGTGTGCCGGTGCAGGCGCTCGCGAGCGCCGATCCGCCGTCGTCGGTTACCGACGTCACGCCGGAGGGCGATCTGCATCGCCGTCGGCTCAGCCTGGCGCGTGCCTGGCAGTCGCTGATACGGCTGCCCTTCGTGCTCGGCCGCCTGCTACTCGAATTGCTGCCGGTGGTGGTGTTCGGTGGCATCGCCACCGCGCTGCTCGGCACCGAGATCGGCGACCAGTCGACCACGCGGCTGGTGATCCTCGCCGTCGTCAACGCCTACGTCTTCTCGCGCGTGCTGATCTGCGCGGTGCGTGCGCTGGCGGGACCGTTCGGCCTGATCCGCGTCCGGGCCGAGACCGCGGCCTATATCGAGATCTGGGCGCGGCGCATCGTCGCCGTCGGCGTCTCCGGCATCGCCTTTGCCAATGTCGCGCTGCTGCTCGGGCTGCATCGCGCCGGCTATGCCGCGCTGCTCCGGCTGGTGATGCTGGTGGTGCATCTCTTCGTCGTCGTCATCATCCTGCAATGCCGCCGCCAGGTCGCCGACGCGATCCGCGCACCGGCCGATCGCACCGGCCTCGCCGCGCGGACGCGCAACCGTCTCGCTTCGCTCTGGCACGTGCTGGCGATCGCGCTCGATCTTGCGCTGTGGGCAGTGTGGGCGCTCAACATCCGCAACGGCTATTCGCTGCTGCTGCAATATTTCGTCGGCACCGTCGCGGTGCTGCTGGTCACCCGGCTCGTCACCATGGTGGTGCTGAGCCTGATCGACCGCGGCTTCCGCATCAGCCCGGACCTGATGCAGCGCTTCCCGGGGCTGGAGACCCGCGCCAACCGCTATCTGCCGCTGCTGCGCAAGGTGGTCACCGCGGTGATCGCGCTGATCGGCTTCGTCGCGCTGCTCGAAGTCTGGGGCGTCGACGCCATCGTCTGGTTCTATGGCGGCCAGATCGGCTCCCGCCTGATCTCGGCGCTGGTGACGATCGGCATTGCCGCGTTCGCCGCGGCGGTGATCTGGGAAGTCGCCAATGCGCTGATGGACCGGCAGATCGATACGCTGTCGCGCGAGGGGCATTACGCCCGCGCCGCGCGGCTGCGCACCTTCCAGCCGATGCTGCGTACCGCGCTGTTCTGCATGATCGTAGCTGTCGTCGGGCTCACCGCGCTCAGCGAGATCGGCGTCAATGTCGCGCCGCTGCTCGCCGGCGCCGGCATCGTCGGCATCGCGATCGGCTTCGGCTCGCAGAAATTGGTGCAGGATCTGATCACCGGGCTGTTCCTCCTGATCGAGAACACCGTGCAGGTCGGCGACACCGTCACGGTGTCGGGCCTCTCGGGCGTGGTCGAGAACGTCTCGATCCGCACCATGCGGCTGCGCGCCGGCGACGGTTCGGTCCATGTGGTGCCGTTCAGTGCGGTGACGACGATCACCAACTCCAGCCGCGGCGCCGGCAATGCCGCGGTCAGCGTCAACGTGTCCTACAAGGAGGACACCGATCGCGCCGGCGAGGTGCTGAAGGACATCGTCGCCCAAATGCGCCAGGAGACGGCGTATCGCGCGTTCATCCGAGGCGACCTCGAATTGTGGGGCGTCGACAAGGTCGACGGCTCGGTCGTGACCATCGTCGGCCAGATCCGCTGCACCGATAGCGGCCGCTGGGCGGTGCAGCGCGAGTTCAACCGCCGCATGAAGCGCCGCTTCCAGGAGGAGGGCATCGAGATCGCCTCGATGGGCCAGACCATCCTGATGCAGCTTCCCGCGCCGTCGGAGCCGGATGCCAACAAGCTGCCGCGCCGGGCCGCGGGCTGATCCGCGACACCGCATGCTGTCTCATCGTTGCGACAACGTCTCGCGACGATGAGACGGCAAGAGCTTCGCCGGGCCCGAGGGACGGCTTGCACGTGGCCGAAAACGCTGCCTTTCGCTTCTTCTCCTGCGATTCCCTCCGCTGGCACAGCGCTTGCTCAACGCATCTTCGAATGCGCGGCAAGACGCATTGCATGACTAAACCTCAAGCGAAGGAAGGAAACGCACATGGAGCTTGGCTACTTCACCATGCCCTCGCATCCGCCGGAGTGCGGATTGAAGGAGGGCCACGACTGGGACCTGCAGACGCTGCGCTGGCTCGACGAGCTCGGCTATCAGGAAGCCTGGATCGGCGAGCATCACACCGCACCCTGGGAGCCGCATCCGTCGCCCGATCTGCTGGTCGCGCAGGCGCTGCTGCAGACCAAGAATCTGCGCATCGGGCCGGGCGGCTTCCTGCTGCCGTATCATCACCCGGCGGAGCTCGCCAACCGCGTCGCGATGCTCGATCACCTCTCGAACGGCCGTCTGAACTTCGGCGTCGCGGCCTCCGGCCTGCCGAGCGACTGGGCGATGTTCAATGTCGACGGCATGTCCGGCCAGAACCGCGACATGACCCGCGAGGCGCTCGAGATCATCCTGAAGATGTGGACCGAGCCCGGACCCTGGACGCACAAGGGCAAGTACTGGACGGTGACCAAGCCGGACACGATGTTCGACTTCCTCAAGCCGCACATCAAGCCTCAGCAAGCACCGCATCCGCCGATCGGCGTCGCCGGCCTGTCGAAGAATTCCGACACGCTCAAGCTTGCCGGCGAGCGCGGCTTCATCCCGATGAGCCTGAACCTCAACCCGGCCTATGTCGGCAGCCACTGGGACTCGGTGGAAGCCGGCGCCGCCAAGACCGGCCGCAAGCCGAGCCGCAGGGACTGGCGGCTGGTGCGCGAGGTGTTCGTGGCTGATACAGACGAGGAAGCGTGGAAGCTCTCGACCGGCGACATGATGGGCCGGATGATGGGCGAGTACTTCCTGCCGCTGCTCGGCCACTTTGGCTTCAAGGATTATCTGAAGCACGCCCCCGACGTGCCCGACAGCGACGTCACCGTCGAATATTGCGCGCGCCGGAATTGGATCGTCGGCTCGCCTGCGACGGTCACCGAGAAGATCGAGAAGATCTACCGGGAGGTCGGCGGCTTCGGGGTCCTGTGCGTGTTCGGCTTCGACTACAAGCACAAGCCGGAGGCTTGGCGGCACTCGCTGGACCTGCTCAAAAACGAGGTGATGCCGCGGCTGAAGCATCTCGGCGCCGAGTTCGAGAAGGCTGCATGACAGCTGCGCGGGGTGCGGGGCTTGCCTCGCACCCCCTGTCGCATATCTTAGACGGAGCTGATCTATGGGGTTTTGCGGCATGACGGTCGACGCACAGAGTTTCAAGCAGGCGATGCGGCACTGTGCGGGCGCTGTCGCGCTGGTGACGGTCGGCCGCGAGGCTGGACAGCGCACCGGCCTGACGGTGACCTCGGCCTGTTCGCTGTCGGACAATCCGCCGTCGGTGCTGGTCTGCGTCAACCGTAATGCCAGCGCACATGAGCGCATCCGCGCCGAGCGCCATTTCGTCATCAACTTCCTGAACGAGGACCACGCGCTGCTTGCGCTGACCTTCTCCGGCCAGAAGGGCGTCAACGGCGACGACCGGTTTGCGTTCGGGCGCTGGACCACTGGCGCCACCGGCGCCCCGGTGCTGGAAGATGCCGTCGCTGCATTTGACTGCGTGCTGGCGCAGGAGCTCGAGACCAAGACCCACTCGATCTTCATCGGCGAGGTCCAGCATGTCCGTGCCGTGACCACGGTCGATCCGCTGATCTATTTGCGCTCTGGCTTCCAGAGCGTGCGCAACATCCATGATCCGATCACGCTCGGCGACGTCGATGCCCGCCGCGTCAGCTGGAACGAGTTTTCCTGAAGTCGGGGGCGGTTGAACGCGGTCGAGCCGCATTCGCACCGGCAAAGGCGCGCTTCGCCCACGCTGTATCCACCGGCCTCGTATGCCCGCAAATATGGTTCAACATCCGCGGCATCCGAGCCTACCCACCACTTGCCCGAGCGATCGATGGCCATACGATGCCCGCGCGGGTTCGCATAGCTATCTTGCTCTAGCCGTCCAGCCCGATCTTCAACGCCTTGATCTTCCGGTACAACGTCGCGCGGCTGAGCTTGAGTGCTTTCGCCGCGTCGTTCACCCGGCCGCCATTGGCGCGCAGCGCCTCGACGATCGCGGCGCGCTCGGTCGCCGCATGATCGGCCTCCATCGTGCGCGCGCCGAACGGCGGCAGATCGAGATCGGCCTCGGTGATGACGCCGCCCTCGGCGGTTGCGCCTGCGAGCCGCAGCACGTGGCGGAGCTGGCGCATGTTGCCGGGGAAGGGATAGGCCATCAGCTGCGTCCAGGCCTCGGTCGAGATGCGGCAGTGCGGGGCTTCTTCGTCGGCGATCTGCGTGATGATGTCCCTGCGGTCGGCGCGTTCGCGCAAGGCGGGCAGCCGGATCTCCATGCCGCGCAGCCGGTAATACAGATCGGAGCGGAAGCTGCCGTCCTCCGCCATCTGCGCCAGGTCGCGATGGGTGGCGCTGATCAGGCGGATGTCGACGGTGACCGGCTTCAGCGCGCCAAGCGGCCAGACCTCGCGATTCTCCAGCACGCGCAGCAGCCGCGTTTGCAGCGCCAGCGGCATGTCGCCGATCTCGTCGAGGAACAGCGTGCCGCCGGAAGCCTGCACGATCAGCCCCTTCGATCCCTCGCGCCGCGCGCCGGTGAAGGCGCCGGCCTCGTAGCCGAACAGCTCGGCGTCGATCAGGCTTTCCGGCATCGCCGCGCAGTTCAGCGCGACATAGTTGCGGCCGGCGCGATTGCTCGCGGCGTGGATGGCGCGCGCGAACACATCCTTGCCGGCGCCGGTCTCGCCACGCAGCAGGATCGGCAGATCGAGATTGCCGACCGTCATCAGCCGCTTCACACCCTTGACCAGCACGGGATCGCGGCCCGCAAGCCGGTGCAGGCCGGAAAACTGTCCGTCCGGCACCTGGCGTGACGGTGCCGGCAACGGCCGGGGGACACGCGCGCGCACCGGTGGCGCCACGCGGCCGCGGCCCCATGGCGTGCCGTCCGCCCGGCGCAGCGCGACCGGCTCGTCCGCGGCACGCGCCGCACCATCGTCCAGCTGAATCAGATGCGACAGATCGATGCCGTCGTCGATCATCGCGTCCGTCAGGCCGAATACGCCGCGCGCGGTGCGGCAGGCGCCAACCACGCGGCGGTCGTCGTCATAGGCGAGCACGCCGTGGCCGTCGCCGGGCAGCGTCGCGATCCAGGAGGTGCGGTAGCGCCGGCGGAAAAACGCCTGCTCGATCCGCCGCGTCGTGTCCGTGGTGACGGCGAGCGCCAGTTCATGCGCGCTGCGGCCGAGATCGCTGCGGCAGGAGGAGATGTTGACGGCGCCGGCCAGCCGCCCGGCGTGGTCGAACAGTGGCGATACCGCGCAGGTGAACATGTGCCACTGCTCGCGGAAATGTTCGTCGCCATGGACGATGATCGGCCGCTGCTCGGCCAGCGCGGTGCCGAGCCCGTTGGTGCCCTCGAAGGTCTCGGCGAAGTTCGAGCCGGTGTAGATCTTCCATTCCAGGAACATTCGCGCGTAGTCGCCCCCGGGCAGCCGGCTCACCAGCATGGTGGCGTTGGGATCGGCGAGGTTGACGCAGTAGCCGGCGTCGTGGAGCACGCGGGCGAGATCCTCGAGTTCCGGAATCGCGACCTGGATCAAATCCTCCATCGGCTCGGCGATGTGCCGGACCTCGGCCTCGGTGAGGGTCTGCGGCGGCCCGCGCCGGGCTGGATCGAGATTGTGATTGACCACGCAGCGCCGCCAGGACGCGGCAATCCGCGCCTCGGTGTCGACGCCGGCCATCTGATTGGCCGCCGACAAAACACGGGCGACGTGATTTGAGGCCGAAAGATTGGCCATCCAGAGGTCTCCACCCTGAATTTTCGGCGAAGTCTGGCAGCCCGACGGCGAATGTCAATTGGCCGACGGGGTCGCGGGGAAGGGACCTTGGAGCGGTGAGGGCGCCATTCTCGCCGTCATTCCGGGGCTCGCGAAGCGAGAGCCCGGAATCCATTGGTCCGCAGGTTCAATGGTTAGATGGATTCCGGGCTCGGCGCTGCGCGCCGCCCCGGAATGACGAGGGTGGTAGCGGCGGGACTACCTCACCTCGCCGGCCGTGAGCAGCACGAACGAGCGCCCTGCCGCCTTATAAGTGCTGCCGAACGCAAACTGCGCACCCGCCGCCTCCTCCGGCGCATTGGTGTCCACGAGCAGCGACCATTGCGGCCCCGCCGACGTTGCCGGCAGCTTGAAGTCGACGTCGCCCTCAAAGCTGTTGAGGATCACGAGCACAGTGTCGTCCTCACCAGTGCGGGCGATTGCAGTCTTGCGCGCGCGGCCGTCGAGCACGACGCCGAAGCACTTGATCCAGCCGGTGGTCCAGTCGGCCTGCGTCATCTCCACGCCCGAGGTGCTGATCCAGACCACGTCGCGGATGTCGAGCTGCGGATCGCGATCGCCGGAGAGGAAGCGGCTGCGGCGCAGGATCGGATAGTCGCGCCTCAGCTTGATCATCCGCTTGGTGAAGGTGAGCAGCTTCTCGGCGTCGCGGGACAAATTCCAGTCGAACCAGGAGATGTCGTTGTCCTGGCAATACGCATTGTTGTTGCCGCGCTGGGTGCGGCCGAATTCGTCGCCGCCGAGCAGCATCGGCGTGCCCTGCGAAGCCAGGAGCGTCGCCAGCATGTTGCGCTTCTGGCGTTCGCGCAAGGTTCGGATCTCGGGGTTGTCGGTCGGGCCTTCGGCGCCGCAATTCCAGGAGTGGTTGTCGGACGAGCCGTCGTTGTTGTGCTCGCCATTGGCCTCGTTGTGCTTGTTGTTGTAGCTCGCCCAGTCGTTCAGCGTGAAGCCGTCATGGGCGGTGATGAAGTTGACGCTGGCCCAGGTGCGCCGGCCCTCGCGGTCGAACACGTCATGCGAGCCGAGCAGCCGCGGCGCCAGGCTGCCGGGCGCCGCCTCGCCGCGCCAGAAGTCGCGCACGGTGTTGCGGTACTTGTCGTTCCATTCTGCCCAGCCCGGCGGAAAGCCGCCAACCTGGTAGCCACCGGGACCGCAGTCCCAGGGCTCTGCGATCAGCTTCACGGTCGCGAGCAGCGGGTCCTGGTTCATCGCCTTCAGGAAGCCGGACTGCTCGTCGAAGCCGTAGACCTCGCGCGCCAGGATGGTGCCGAGGTCGAAGCGGAAGCCATCGACATGCATGTGGCCGGCCCAGTAGCGCAGGCTGTCCATCACCAGCTGGATCACCCGCGGATGCGACAGGTTCACCGTGTTGCCGGTGCCGGTATCGTTGATGTAGTAGCGCCGCTTGTCCGGCAGCAGCCGGTAATAGCTCGCATTGTCGATGCCCTTGAACGACAGCGTCGGGCCGCGCTCGTTGCCTTCGGCGGTGTGGTTGTAGACGACGTCGAGAATGACTTCGAGCCCGGCGCCATGCAGCCGCGAAACCATCTCCTTGAATTCGCGCAGGCTGTTCGGCACGTCGGCGGCATAGCGCGGGTCCGGCGCGAAGAAGCCGATCGTGTTGTAGCCCCAGTAATTGGTGAGGTGCTTGTCCAGCAGGTTGCTGTCGTTGATGAAGGAATGCACCGGCAGCAGTTCGACCGAGGTGATCCCGAGCGCCTTGAGATGATCGATCGCCGCACTCGTGCCGAAGCCGGCATAGGTACCGCGCAAATGTTCGTCGATGCCCGGATGCTGTTTGGTAAAACCCTTGACGTGGGTCTCGTAGACGATGGTCTCGTCCCAGTGCACGTCCTGCCGCTGCGCTTCCTGGACCCAGTCGAAATTGGGATCGACCACCACGCATTTCGGCATGTACGGCGCGCTGTCGCGCGCGTCGAAGGTCAGATCGTCGCCGCTTTCCATCTTGTAGCCGAACACCGCCGGATTCCAGGTCAGGCTGCCGGCATGGGCGCAGGCATAGGGATCGAGCAGCAGCTTGTTCGGGTTGAAGCGGTGTCCGCCGTCCGGCTGGTAGGGGCCGTACACGCGATAGCCGTAGAACGTGCCGGGCTGCACGCCGTTGATGAAGCCGTGAAACACCTGGTCGGTATATTCCGGCAGCTGGAAGCGATGGGTCTCGCGCTCGCCGTCGAACAGGCAGACCTCGACCTTGGTGGCGTTTGCGGAAAACACCGCGAAGTTGGTGCCGTGGCCGCTCCAATGGGCGCCCAGCGGATAGGGCAGCCCTTCCTCGATCACGAAATCGGACATCGGTCCCCCAAAGGCTGGAAGCCATCAATTCAACCTGCAACAAACGCCGCCACGCGGAAAACGTTGCATGGGTGATTTTAGCGGTAGTTGCCGATGATCAGTATGACGGTCGGTTCTTGCCGAGTGTTGTGGCTGCGCCGGGACGACGGCGGCGGGTTTTCAGTGCAATGTCAAATCAGCCGCATGCCCTTGAAGCTGGTATGCCCGTTCTTGCCGACGATGATGTGATCGTGCACGGCGATCCCGAGCGGTTTCGCGATGTCGACGATCGCCTTGGTCATCTGGATGTCGGCTTGCGACGGCGTCGGGTCGCCGGAGGGGTGGTTATGCACCAATCTTTTGTCGGCGTGTATCAAATTGATATAACGGTCATTTTTGTTGAAGCGAATGGCCGTTGGGATATGGATCTGGGATCGGCTCCTAGTGATCCAACGTGAACATCACCCTCGCGACCGTCTGCGCATGCCCCGTTTGCTTAGAGCAGGTTGGATCATGAAAAGTCTAGACGCGTTCAGCCAACTCTCAACGGCAGACATGAATTGAAGATGCTAAGGCTCACGTCGAAGCGAGCGCTTAGCTCAACGTCGCCTTCTTTATGCTGAATATTGCACATAGCCGGAAGGCCCCGTCGGGGAAATGACGTCAGTGTCGAGCTGGCGTTCAACTAGGCCATGGTTTGATGACGTGCACCGTTGTGCACGGACACGGACGCGGTTGGCGAGTAGCGGCATAAGAGATGTGAACGCAAATCGCGTGCTGCCTGGCCTATGCAACTCTAGCTGACGCGGATCGTGCGACAACCAACGATCACGCTCATAGATTGTCTAACCCTCTAGCATTTCGGACACATACAAGCTGATCGCGTCAGCATGTTTGAACACGACGTCGATCTCCAAGCTAGCTCACGTCCAGTCCTTTCATCGCACTACAGATAACAAGATTTCTGCGATCCCATGCGTCAAGCTCGCCAACCGGGTATAAAACGGCTTTCCCGATCTTGAGGTATGCAGGCCCTGTTCGCATCGCGCGCCAATTTCGCAGTGTGCCCACAGTGACCTCGCCACGGTAACGTGCAGACACTTCTTCAGCGGTAAGGAATTTGGCATCTGTCATTCGTCTTCTCTATCACTCCACCGCACGAGGCGTTACACTCGAGATCGCTGTGATGTTGACACTCAAAATGACGGAAGAAAACGCATTCTCAATGGCCCCGCGTAGGTCGCGTCGAACGCGGGCGATTTAGCGCGTCGATCTTTGTTGATGCGCGCAGGATAGCGTGGCTAGGCGTAGTAAAAATACTTGCTCCTTTCGGTCACTGTCCACGATGTATCGAAGGTGCGAGCGCTGTGCGGCGTGGCATGGAACGGTGCGGCGGCTGGCTGATCTTCTCGCAATCGCGGCAGGTGAACTTCTCGCGTACCGTCTCGATGACCTTGAAGCGGCGCGGAATCTCTTCCAGCGTCTTGGTCAAATCCTCGCCGACCTTCGCCAGCCGCGATCCACCGCAGCAGGCGCAGGTCGTTTGAGCTTCAACGACGATGCGCTCGTGTTCGATATCCGGCGACGAAGACCTGCGCCGTTCCGCGCTTGCGAGTGAGGCGATCGACCACCACCGGCGCGCCGTCGCCCGCGTAGTCGACAAAATTTGTCGGCGGCTGTGTGCGACTGGCGCATCGTCACCGACAGGCGCCCCTCCCAGGCGCGGTAGAGCTCACAGAAGCGAGTACCGGTATCCGCCGGGCTCGGCGGCAATGTACTCCGCCCACAGGATCGACAGCGTCGCGTGCTTGCGCTTGAGCTCGCGGTGCACCGCCGCCCAGTTGGGCTCGGCGATGCGGCGGTGACCTGGTTGCCGTTACCTACGTATTCCAGAAACCCGGCGAAGGGAAGGCCGGTGACGTGCTGGTGCGCCTTGATGAGACGGTAGCCCGCGCCAATCTCCTGATCGTTATTAAGAGCATGACCTAGCTGGCGGCGCGCCAAGTCAGGCTCGAGGCAGAGCGCGACGACGAGAATTACCCCCGCGTTCCCGCCAAGCTTGCCGCGCGCGCCATAGATCCGGACGTGGCGTGGGTTATCATCGGCGAGCGGAAGCTATTTGAGCTGAGACGCGCCCGCGCCGGTAAAAAGGCGCAGCTTAACGAGCGCGTGAGCCAAGCAGATCCGCGGGCTGGATGAGCAGATTCAGGCGAAAGATCGCGAGACAACGTTCGTCAGCCGGGAGCTCACGGGCCTCTGCAAGTTGTGGAGCAAGCACCTCGTCCAGATCACGCGCGACACGGCGAGCGCGACGCAACGCGCCTGCACGGTGAGCGTGGCGCTCTGGTCGCCGCCATCGCCGAAGCCAAGGGCCGAATTACCGAGACTACGCTGCAGATCATGCAGATCGATCAGGGTGTCCGCACCGAGGTGGGACAGGAACTCGCCGAGATTCGTGCGAAGACCGCGGAACTGGTCGAGAAGCGAGTGGCTGCTGAGGATCAGCTCAGGCGTATGGACATCCGCGCGCCACAGGACGGCACGGTGCATCAGCTCGCAGTCCACGCCGTCGGCGGAGTCATCAGTGGCGGCGAACCAATCATGCAGATAGTTCCCGCCCGAGACTCACTTGTCGTCGAGGTGCACACATCGCTCCGCAGGATATCGATCGCGTGTCAGTGAGCCAGCCCGTCCTGTTGCGTTTCACAGCTCTCAACCAGCGCACCACTCCGCGGCGAAGTGACCCACTGTCCGCCGATGTCGCGGCAGATGAGAAGAGCGGAGCAAGCTTCTACCTGACCCGCATTGCCGTACCAAGCGGTCAGATCGCACGCCTAAAGAGCGTGAAGCTGATCCCCGGCATGCCTGTCGAAGCCTTCATTCAAACCGGTCAGCGCACAGTGATGTCTTACCTTGTCAAGCCTATTTCGGATCAACTGATGCACGCTTGGCGTGAGCGGTAAAGGCGCACGCCAGATAAGGGTTTGAAAGCAGAAACGGCGTGGCCAGGCATCGTAAACAATGCGATTATTCATCCTCTATGTTCATCCGACCCGGCATCAAAAGCATTAGCTAAAACCTAATCTGACCTCGGAAAGGGCCGGATTCGGCCAACGTTTTCTAGCGAAATCAACCGTCGAGACTCTTGAAAAGCTCGTTCGCTGGCTGGATCCGGAATCCATTCGCGCGCACTTTCGGGCGAGATGATCACGGCGATCCTCACCGCCGGCCTATCGCAGGTCCGGTTTCGCCAGTCGCCCCTCGTCCAATGGTGGGCTTGGTCGATCTTTCCAACAACGGACAATGCTCGTACCGTGTGCTTGCGGTGCCAACCTGTTCTCGCGGTCAACTTATCAAGGATCCGTCACTTCTCAATTCGTCCAGGGTAGTGTCGCTCCACCGCAGTCAACGCCTCGCGCCCATGCTGATCCCGCTCGCCATCCGCGGCAACCGACCCGATTCGTTGATGCCGCTCCAGTGAGCGAGCAGGTCGCTTTGGGAAGCCCACCAATTTTGGCACGGCTCGCGGTCCTTATTTGCCGATAATGGAAGCAACGTAGGTAGATCGACCGCGTGGGCCCCCGTGCGCCGACGCAAACAGCGTTGATGACGGGGCCCAAAGGGATTTCATTCATGTCTGAGCTGCAGCGAAAGGTTCGCTTGCACGGTCGATGATTGCGGAGAGGACAAGGTCAACATGACAGGCCTGAGTGCAAGGACCGAGACCTGAGTTAGTCGCAAAGCAGACAAAGCCAACACAAACACGGTGTGAACTGTCGACTATTGCCTTGGCACGAAGAATGCAGACCCTCGAGGTGCCTAGGGTCCCTCCCTCAGGCATGGCTACCATCGCAAGTTGAGGACGTAGCTGGCTAGTGAGGTTAGTTAGTGGCGCGTGACATAAGCCAGGGGCGGGTCTGCTCGGCCGATACCGACGGCCGTCTTGTCACGTCGCCGCTAACTTTCAATGCTGCGGAATAGCGTGTTTGTGATCCGCGTAGGATTGGTGCCTCACAGAGAGAACAGATGGATCGGGGCGGCAGGTGGAAAATAGCAAGAAAACGCGTGCCGTGTTTCTGTCTCGGCCTCTTGTTGGCCTGTGTGGCTGACTTGCCCCTCACAAGCAACGACAATCCTCGCATCCATAAATTCAAATCGATCTGGCGAGCGCAGAACGGACAGACCGTCGAACGAATTATCTAGAAGGTCTCGACAGTAGCGCACTTGGTCCCCCAAACATGGGCATTGCTGGAGGAGGATGTTTGACACCTCGCCCGCTCGAAAAGCAGGTGATCGAAGTCGGAAGGTCTTGGAGAGAACGGGTCGATGCCCGCCTTACTCCCAGCGCTCTCAGGGATTGGAGCTCCTCGCAGATCGCAGTGGGAGCAAACCCAGGTTGATAATTGTTGTGCGACGATCGAACGATTCGGCAATGTGCGGGCAAGGGAGCGAGGTGGCGAATGAGGGCAGGCATGCTACGACACACCGCTTTCGCAGCCAGCCGAGCGACTGCGTAGAAGAGCTTCGCTAAACGTAGCAAATCGCCGTACAAGGAGCTGATCGGAATCATGATACCAGCGCAAGCATGGCGGAGTTTGCAACTTGATTGGGATTCAAACTACGGAGTGATCCAGCAATGAGTCCAGACCACAGTGAGGCACCACGAAAATCCGGCAAGGGCAACCCGAACGCGGATCGACAGAGCGACGAAACTGCACAGCACAGGCAGAAATTTGGTCAACAAGAGGCCCCGCCGCCAGATCAATTGCAGCACACGCCGAAGGAGATCAGCGCGCAGTTCACGTCGACTGACACTTCCTCAAGCGCAGGATCATATCAGTGGAAAAAGTGCCGGTCAGCTATCAAGAAATCGCAAAAATCTATGCTGACTATGCCAAAAAATCCTTCGAACATGCCAAGTCTTATTTCGAGAAGTTGGCGGGCGCGCGATCGTTTTATGAAGCTCTTGAGATTCAAACCGATTTCCTGAAGAAGACTCATGCAACTCTTATTGCTGATTCACAGAAGCTCCATAGGCTCCGCAGGCCGGTTCCGACGATCTTGGCTGGCTCGCGCTAGAAGTCGTACCTTGCGGCATCTTCGAGCACCGGGAGTTTCCGCCAAGCTCGGCGCGCCTCTCCTCCGGAGGAAAGCGTTGGAGAGGTGTCATTTGCTTGGCGGCCGCAAGCAGTCTCCGGTCATCGAGAAACCGATGCAAACCCGTTTTGACCTGGACGTGATCGTGCGGCAATTGCGCGAACTAGCGAATGAGGTCTCTGCTCAATTCTATTCGCCATTCGCTACGTGCTCCAGATAAAGTCGCGGTTTGGTCCTAAAGTCGAGGATTACCTCAAAGTCAGAGGCGGACCGGCATCCAATGCTGCAGATATCCAGGGTCCTCTTTGGAATTCGCTAAAGTTGCTGAACCTCAGCTTCGCTAGGGCGACGTTGTCGGCGGGCTATGCACCTATGCAAGCCAGTAGTTGTTGGGACTTGGATTGCCGTGTCAAGCTGTCGAACGCAGCGCGCCGAACAGCAGGTAGTGCGCGGCGACCTATAGTACCTAGGCTGCGTAATTTTGAAGGGCCTAGTATCCATCGGCATCATAGTAGTCGCAAGACTTATGCAAGAGATGAAGGCAGCGCCGATTTCGCGTCCCCGGAGCGCAGGAAGATGGATGGTTGGTTGGTGACAGCTGCCGTAGTATTCAAGGAATACGGCGACGACGAAGAATTCAGACGCGTAGTATACGCGGTTGCCGTTGCCGTTGCCGACCCGGCGGAAGCGGAGAGGCAGACGATAGCCGACTGCGTCGCAAGGGCCGGACGCTTAACTGCCCGCTTCAAAAGAGTAGTTGCAAAAGCTCGGCTTAGAGCCCGGCGAACTGATCGCGATACACGATGACGAACATCCAATCCCCGCGTCCTCTCGGCATCATTAGCCGCGTCTGCTTCCGTTCAAACGGCTTCGGGTTGACGGCGTGTATGAGGTGCGACGGCGTGCGGGCGGTCGTCAGCAGCTGCCCGCACGTGTTTCCGTCGCGCCGGCCTCACTGTGCTCTGTCGATACCGCGCCGTTTGGCTCTGCTTCTCCACGGTGCCGTGGCATGCGAGTTGTTGAGAAGCTTATCGGCTTGGCTGCTTATCTTCACGCAACGCGGACGCAAGCTTAGCGTAGCAAACTCCGCGCGGGCGGTCTTCAGATGCCCGCGCGTTTCTTCATAGTCGCAGGCCGCGCGGCCGGCCACAGGGTTGTGCTGTGGAGATTGTTCCGTGACCCGTGATGAGGCTTTAAAAACGCGATACAGGCGCTGAAGGAATGGTCCGAAGGGAAGGCCGATACGAGCGTCGTACTTGCCGCGATTGCGGAGCTTGTGGCGACTAAGCCGCCTCCAAGGGCGCCGTCAAAACCGGAACTCTCTTCAAAAGGATTGTGCAGCAATGGACAGGCGTAATTATATAGCGGCTTTCGAGGCAGCTATTCGCTCTGCCAACCGTCAGAAGCTGGCCGCACTTTGGGAGATCATGCGCCGGCGAGGAGGCCCCTACGAGTTCGCGAAGACGAGCACAGAGCTTGTACGCAAACATCCACTAGCAAGTGATGGCTCACCAACGCTTGTCCTTTCGCGGTACGCGTTGTGTGTAAGAAAAGAAGTTCCACATGCTCTCAATCTCAACAGTGCAGCACAATGAGCGCGCTCGCTGTCATTCTGGATTAGTCACCTCGATTGGCACGAGCGCGTCTCCGCGAATGAAGCTCAGGATCTTTGGCGCTGCTGAAACCGCAAGCACCAGTTTGTCTCCTTCGTCGCTTCAGATGGGAGGTATCCCTCAGCCGCAAAGATTACAAGACTATTCGTTACGAGCCTGCTCGTGTGACCAATGACGCTGGAGCAGGTCGACCTTATCAGAACATCATTTGACGCGATGTGGCCGGTCCGACGCGACCTCGCTGACCTGTGTTACAAGAGGTTCGTCGAACTAGCTCCTGATGCTAGACAAATGTTCGGCGGCGATACTGAGAAGCAGCGGATGAAGGTGCTGGATATGATCGCGGCGCTGGTCGCCTCGCTCGACGAAAGACCGATTTTCCAATCGCTGATCGCGATTTCCGGTCACAAGCACGCCAGACTTGGCGTTCAGCCACCGCACTTTGTCGCAATGGGCGAGGCGTTGATGTGGAGCTTTGAGCGCAAATTCGGCGCGTATTTCACCCCTGAGCTGAGAGAGTCCTGGCAAGCACTTTATGCCACCGCCCAGAACGAGATGCTGCGCGCGACTGGCCGGCATTCTTCGTTTTGGCAATAGCGGGCGAGAAGCCTAGTTCGTAATGTCGGACGCCCATAGGACGTAGGTCACGGCACAACGCTCAGCACCACGCTGGTCTGTGGAGTGGGAAGCTCAACACCATTCGGATAAGCCCTTCCTCGATCCGTCGTTGAATTTGGCATGTGAGTGGGTTCGCGGTGACAGATCGGCGAGACGGCGAGTGAACGATGTCGGCCGGGCTGGCCGACGCCCCGAGGGCAGAATCCGCTCCCGCTCGGAGAGCCTGGCATCGCTGAAGGTGTTTCTGAGCTATCCAATCATGCGCATCCTCTCGTCTGCCACGGAAAGGCGCGTGGGTGCCACCGGTGCTCGTGCAATTGAGCCGACATTCCGCGATCCGCTGAATTGGAAAGTCTCCAACGTTGCATCGACGAGTGCTAAGCGATGGGATCGTTAAGTGTTGAGATCCGCAGCTACTTGCCGATCGAATATTCGATCTCGACTTACGACTCATTTACCCCCGGTTAGGGGTCGGCGTGGCCGGTTGTTCGCGCAATTCCACGAATATTAGCGAGCGTTCCGGTGCCGCCCGTGATGTACGAGACAGTCGTGCTGCTAAGCTTTCCCGGCTCCGCGCTATGAGCGAGCACAGTACCGCGGGTGAAGAACTTGTCGCCATTCTCGAACACGTAGACATTGTATATGCTGGCGGGACCATTATTGTCGACGTAGTCGGAAACGCCGCGCGTCCACGTTTCCTTGATCTTCAAACCATTGACGACGGCACGGTTAGTCGGAAAAGTGCGATAAATTTCAAATGATCGCACCTGATGGCCCGCGACCTCGCCGACGTCGAGAAACTGCTGTTGTGTGTATTTGGCATTTTCCGCGCCCGCTTTGTAGGATACGCGCTGCGTCTGCTGGGCGAACGCATCGCCCATTGAACCTCCTCCGAATTGATGGATACCTGTAGTAGGCTCGAAGAGCCAGGAGGTGTCGGATGGAAGGACGTCAACGTCGGTCGTTTCCGGACGACTACAAGCGGCAAGCGGTTGATCTTGTAGCGTCGAGCGGGCGCTCGATCGTATCTGTTGCCAAGGAGCTTGGCCTGCGCGATTCCGTGCTGCGGCGGTGGGTGGAGCAGCGCGGGGCCCGGCTGGAGCCGACGGCGGCGACGGGGCTGCCCACAACGCAGGCGACGCTGCCGTCGGCGGACCACGCGGCCGAGATCGCGCGTTTGCAGCGAGAGAACGAGCGGCTGCGCATGGAGCGCGACATTTTAAAAAACCGTCTAGCGCAGCGGCGCGCCTGTGCGGCTTAGAAACAGCCTTGTGTATCCTCTGCGGCTGGGAGGGTAGCGGCCGTCTGATTATTGGAGGCTCAATCCCCGTTAAAAGACATGGTCCATGGGTGCATGCGGACTTGAGAGTGGTGACGCTGCTTCGACGGCGATCCCGATTAGGAAGATGACGATTGGCATAGCCCAGACCCTCCTACTCATCATTGATTGGAGGATTGCCATGCCCAAGAGGACGACCGGAGCCCGACCGGAACTAAAGCTGATCAACGTCGGGGCCATCGACATCGGATCAAGGATGCACATGGCCGCGGTGGACCCAGCTTGCACCGACGCACCGGTGCCCTCTTTTGGCACATTCACCCAAGACCTGCATGAGCTGGCGGACTGGTTCAGAGCCTGCGGCGTGACGAGTGTCGCGATGGAATCCACTGGGGTCTATTGGATCCCGCTTTACGAGATCCTGGAGCAGCGCGGGTTTGAGGTGATCTTGGTCAATGCGCGGTACGCCAAGAACGTGCCCGGGCGCAAGACCGATGTCAGCGATGCCGCGTGGTTGCGCCAGCTTCATTCCTATGGCCTGTTACGCGGCAGCTTCCGACCGGATGCCGAGATTGCAACCCTGCGCGCGTATCTGCGTCAACGGGAGCGGCTGGTGGAATATGCCGCCGCCCATATCCAGCATATGCAGAAGGCCCTGATGGAGATGAATCTGCAGCTCCATCATGTGGTCACGGATATCACGGGCGTAACCGGCATGCGGATCATCCGAGCCATTGCCGCAGGCGACCGGAATCCTGACGTCTTGGCAACCTATCGGGACGTGCGGTGCCATTCATCCATCGAGACGATCCGCGCGGCACTGGTAGGCAACAATCGACACGAACATGTCTTTCGCGTTGACCCAATCGCTGGAACTTTACGACGTCTACCAAGCGAAGATACTCGACTGCGATCGCAAGATAGAGGTCCTGATCGCGACACTGAACAGTAAAGGCGCAAAGCCGGCCGGGAAGCTATCCAAGCCACGCATCAAGACCAAACAGGTCAACATGCCCACGTTCGATGTCAGAACCGCACTCTACGGAGTGCTCGGCGTCGATCTGACCGAGATCCATGGGGTGGGTCCATCGCTGGCATTGAAGCTGTCGGTGAGTGTGGCACCGATCTGAGGGCCTGGCCGAGTGTTAAGCACTTCACCTCCTGGCTCTGCCTTGCACCCGGCAACAAAATCTCCGGCGGCAAGGTGCTATCGTCGCGGATACGGAGATCCTCCAGTCGGGCAGCCGCACTGTTGCGGTTGGCAGCAACGACCGTCGGACGTAGCGATACGGCGCTCGGCGCATTCTATCGCCGACTATCCTCACGTGTGGGTAAATCAAAAGCGGTGACAGCGACCGCTCGGAAGATCGCAGTTCTGATTTACAACACTCTTCGGCACGGCATGAGCTACAGGGATCCAGGCGCCGACCACTATGAGCAACAATACCGCAGCCGCGTCCTTGCTAACCTTCGACGCCGTGCCAAGTCGCTAGGCTTTGTATTGCAGGCCATTCCGGGAGACGCCAATCCGGCTGTTTCTTAGGAAGTCGATCGCGATCTTTGCTGGAACACGGACATGAGATTCCGTTTCATCGAAGATCGCCGCGCCGATTATCCGGTGGCGCTCCTGTGCGACTTGCTCGGCGTCTCGCCGGCCGGCTATTATGCGCGGCGCTCGCGCCCGGAGAGCCGACGATCTGCCGCCAATCGTGACCTCGTCGACGACATCAGGCGGGTCCACCGCGACACCCGCGGGCATTATGGCAGCCCGCGTATCCATGTCGAGTTGAAGGCTCAGGGCCGCGGGGCGAGCCGTGGTCGCATCGAGCGGTTGATGCGCCGCCACGGTATCAGGGCCATCATGGCGAGGCCACGACGGGTGCGGACCACCGACAGCTTTCACGACTTCCCGATCGTCCCGAACCTGCTCAAGCGCAACTTCATCGCCACCGCGTCCAACCAGATCTGGCTCGCCGACATCACCCACGTCGAGACCGACCAGGGCTGGCTTTATCTGGCCACGGTCATAGATCTCTACAGCCGCAAAATCGTCGGCTGGGCGATGGCCGATCATTTGCGCGCCGACCTGCCGTTGGCGGCCTTGCGGATGGCGATCTCGGCGCAGCGGCCAGGTGCCGGCCTGATCCACCATTCCGATCGCGGCGTTCAACATGCCTCGGCGGATTACCGCAAGCTGTTGCAGTCCGCCGGCCTCAGGGCGTCGATGAGCCGCAAGGGCGACTGCTATGACAATGCTTCGATGGAGAGCTTCTTTCACACGCTCAAGACCGAGCTCGACCACCACAGGCATTATGCAACACGGGCAGAAGCCTTACGGGATATCTTTGCCTATATCGAGGCCTTCTACAATCGAACTCGTCGTCACTCCGCTATCGGCTTTATCAGCCCGATCGGGATGGAGCTAAAAGCAGCTTAACTCTGTCCATTTTTCTGGGGGAAGATCACATCGGGACGGCAACAGCGAGGCACAGCTCAGCTGCTGTAGTTAAAATGGTGGCGCGTCGTTTCATGGCAACCTCCTGATCTGGCGATCTGGCAACTGAACGCCCCTCTGATGTACTAGCCCTGATTGCCGCACTGCTTCGGAGTAACGATAAGCGCAGAGTCCTCGAGCGCGTGTCCGAGCTTCATGCCGCCATAAGAACCGACAGAGCACGTCGGCACGGCGACCATTTTCAACGCTCGCGTAAGACTCTTCCTAAGTAGAAGGGATCCCGAGCAGCGCAAACTTAGTCCACCTCAAGAATCATTTCGACTTCGACCGCGGCAAGGAAGCGCCGCCACCTAGCGAGGAGCGGGCATGTCGCACAATTTATTTCCCGAACGCATCGACCATCAGGTCGGAATATCCATTGACCAACTTGGCTTGGTCAGCGAAGTCCTCGGCCGAGTTCACCATGCCGACCACCTGACTACGCGCTTCACCCGATCGAGGCTGCCATGATCAGGCCGGCCTGCCGTGCAGCCTCATAGCCTTGTTCGACAGTCAGATCCCGGCCGAGATTACCCTTCGGCTCGCTTGAGACGCTGCCGGCCATGAACAAGAGATTGCCACTTGAGCCGCATTGACGAAGCTGTCGACCGTCGCCGCAGCAGCCGGCAGTGTGATGTTCTTCTCTCTCAAGCGCGCCTCCGCGCTCGACGAATTCGCCTGCCTGCGCACCCTCAAATGCGGAAGCTAAGATCACCAAACAAAAGGCGACATACCCGCAAATTCTGCATTGAGCGCCCCCGCACTTACCTATGAACGTACATCTCTAAAGTGGCACTACGAGCAGTGATACCGCAGTTCGCGTCTGTTTCGAGCGTGCCCAACTCATCGTTCGTGCGCTCCTCGCAACCAAATCATTTGCATCATTGATGAAGCAGACGCTCATACGATCGCGTATCCAGCAACGGTGTTAAGAGCGATCAAAAACGCGACTTCCACTAGGTTTGGTCTACCTCCTCGTAAAGAAATCCCGTCCATTCATTTCATGAAAGTGCCAGTCGGCCCCCACGTGGTACATCGTCCATCGAGTTGGAATCGGGTCACCCGCTATACGGCCATGCCAGATCGTCATTGTTCTGCAGGTCGGAGCTGTAGATGAGGTCCAATTGACGTAGAGGTATATTCTGTTCGCCGTGACGTTTCCCGCTGCAGGGTACGGATATCCCTGGCACGAAAATCCCGCCGCGCTATTCACATACGCTCCCGTGAAGTCTCCTGTTGGTGCGTCTAGCGTCGGTACCGAAAGAACGGAGCCCTCTGATTCACCTGCGTAGAAGGGACTGGCAGCTGCGCGTGCGCCCGTAGCGATACGATGGCAAGGAGCAGCAACGCAAAAACAAGCGTGCCATCATAGTGTTCTCCTCGGCCGCTTCAATAAAGCCAGCGCGGTTATTGATCCGGCTCATGAAGAACTGGTGAGCTGCCCGAGTGGAGTATCTCCCCCAGCGTTCCGCCCAACTCCGACAGAACTGATTGCGTGAGGCTTACAGTCATCCTCACTCGCACGAGCTTGCCACTAACGATCGGTGGTCACCAAGCGTTAAATTTCAACAGAAGTCACCGATGAGATCTGGTAGTCGACATGGCAAGTTCGCGATGTTTCAACCATTGGCACCTTGGTTGCCGGAGCCTTAGCTGCCATTGATTGCTGACGATGCCTGGGCACCATTACTGCGGGTGGATCACGCACGAACGCGACCACGTCCTTTGGACCGCACTCACGAATGAATCTCGCCTTGGTGTCCCGCTCAGCTATATGGGGCTCAATTGCAACCGCGAATCCAAAGTACTATGTCGCTCGATCCAATTACGCGTCTTGGATAATATGGGTTTATCGTTCCAGCTAACATCGTAGTCAAACGTGCAGGAGGACTATTCAGCAGTTCGCTAGCAAATTGTTTTGCGTCAGCCTCGCTCGGAAAAGTTCTGGTTTCTCGAATGGGATATCGATTTGGCCGCTTCGATTGATTAAAGGAAACATACCAAGTGTGTCGTAGCCAAATCCGTTTCGTGCTCATCGGCCGATGATGACTTTATGTCCAAGAACCGACCGACGCATGCGATGTAGCCAGCCAAGTCGGTACAGTGTTTTCACTGACGATCGATAACCAACGTGGTCAAGGCGCCACCACCCGGTCAGTTGCGATTATTAGTAGGGATTGTGTGCGACAATTGTAGGGATTTGAACCCGCAAATTCTTGTAGTTGATCAGCGCAGCGTTCTCTTGGCCGAATCGCTCTCGCAAACCGACTTATGCGGTCGCAAACGCTTGAACCGCGACTGAAAGGCAGGAGAGCCAAACTATGTCTCCATTAGAAGCAATCGCCCGTTGGCTAGAAGCCAAGGACCTGGATACGCAACTGGAGGTCGCCGCATTGCGACATTCCTGCTCTTCGGGGAACGTGCCGATCTCACGCGTGGTACGCCGGACCAACTCGAAACTCTTCAACGCTGGTTCAGCCCCAAAGTTGGATTCGCGGGCCGCCACAGGCCCGTGCTCTGACCTTCCGTGTTATCTTCGAGTACTTTGCGGAGGGTGGAATTGCAAACGACGGATGGAAACAAGCCGAGGAGCTGGTGATCAAGACTCTGAAACAAGCTGAACGCGACGGCAAGTATGCGGCTGAGCGCAAGACGCAAAGGAAGCTACAACTATTGCCGGCCCGAAAGGAGAACTGCTTTCGTGACCGCGGCCGCGATAACGGCAGCGGATCGCGTGCTGGGGGGGCGTCCGCAGGCACCGGGCTGCTCGTCATCCTCGCCGAGATCGCCGGCGGCTCGGCTGAACGAATTGGCCGATACCCGGGCCAAGTTGCTCTCTTCCCCTCGTTCCGGCCATTTCCGTCACGCGCTTCGATGCAGTCCAAATGGACGATCGATCCCGCCATCGTGCCGAGTGTCGTGCTGATGAATCCGCCGTTTTCTGCGATGCCGAGCGTCTCCCGCCGCGTGGCCGACACTGCGTACCGCCACATCGCCTCAGTGCTTGCCCGTCTTGCTGACGGCGGCCCGCTGGTCACGATCCCCGGCGCAAACTTCTCAGCCGAAGCCCCGGCCTGGCGCGGCGCATTCGCCCGATTGCACGAACTCGGCCGCGTGGTGTTCACCGCCGCGATCGCCGGTGCGGTCTACGTCAAGCACGGCACCGCGATCGAGACGCGCCCCACCGTCATCGACAAGGTGCCCGTCGATGACCCGCGGGCGTTCCCAGAGCAGCCGGGAATGGCGCCCGACGTTGTGACTCTGCTCCGCTGGATCGGCGAAACACATTCCACTTCACCTGAGGGTTGCATCAACCGGCGCGCCCATGTCAGCGTCGCCGGCGCCGCACACCGCGCGTAGCTATCTCGCACGGGCGGCCGCGCATTCGGTTAGCCTCGTTCGCCATCGTAGCGGCTGGGATATTCGTGCAATGAATTCGGTTACCCTGTTCGATGGCACCGGAATTGCGGAGGCCTGCTAGCGCATAGGCAGTGCCTGCGGAGCGCAGCAAGATGGGTGGTTGGATAGTGACAGTCGCTCTTTTCAAGAAAGACGACGAAGAATATAGGCACGTAACATACGTGGTAGCCGTCGCTGACCCCTCAGAAGCGGTGAGGAGGACCGTAGCAGACTGCGGCGCAAAGGCCGCCATGCTCAACTGTCCAATCGAAAAGGAGCAGTTGCAAAGGCTCGGCTTGGAGCCGGGTGAGCTGATGGCTATACATGATGACGAGATTGATCCGATCCCCTTACGTCCCCGGCGTCATTAGTAGCGCGTCTGGTTCCGTCCAAACCGCGTCGGGTTAACGACATGTATGTGCGGCCCACACCTTACAGCAGTGCCCACCCGGGCCCGGAGGGCCACGGGGTTCGGGGCACGCGCCGCGTAACGCTTCCTCAATTGCTGACATCGTACACGTTGCGAGCCCAAGGGCCTCGGGAGCCGCGATGCCGCCAGAGGCTATCGAACCGATCTCGTTCAAAGAGGCGAACCGATACTCCGATCTCGCCGCGATCGAGCCCGACGGTAATTGCCTCGCACGCACGGATTCGCTACCGGACAAGTTCTGTCGAATGTCGCGCGTGATGCCATCCCGCTCGGCCCACAGCTAGCGCTGTGGGTGCAGATGCTACGGGAATCGCACGGATTCAGATAGTACTATGTGCTGGATGGCGGTGAAGGCGTCGGTGTCGCTGTGATGATATTCGAGGATCGCGAAAGCGCCGATGCAGCGAACAAAAAGGTCTTGGAGGTCGTTCAAGCGAGTCCGCATGACCTCCATCTTGGAGACCCCGAAATTGTCGCGGGGGACAATGGTGAATATTCAATCTGATCAGTAGCGTGCGCCTTTCCATGGAGCAACACGTCATGGCCGAACGATAAGCTCCGGACTGAGAGCAACACTAGATTAATTCAGCCGCAGCTGGAATCCTCTGCCTGCACGCAAATCCTTGGAAGTGAAGATGGAGAAAAGCTGCGCAAAGGGGCGAAGGTCAGCTCTGAACTGAATGACGAACCGCGGCAAACACGCGGTAGAAATTCTTCGTCTTGGATAAATCGCGGCCCCGTGCTTCACGCAATGCTCGGCACGAGAGCACGGAGCAGGGTGTCAACCGAGTTTGTTGAAATGCGTGGCGCTAGATTGACGAGATGGTGAACTGTGGGTTTGAACCTCGGCATTCCCTGAGCTAGGCAGGATTTTGGGTTCCGTCCGGGATTTCTGGAATATACCCCAGCTGCCGCTCCAGGGCGGCTACCGGCAGGCGGGCGTAATCCCAATCTCGTAGTCGACTTACTCAGCGCGGCCCACGCTTTGCCCGACCGCGAGACCGCGGTCGGACCGATCTCAAGCTGCCCATTCTTGAGAGATGGCGCTGCCGTGTCTTTTATGGCCCACGCCAAATCAAGCGGTGTGTTCGTCAGCGCTCGATCGGCGGAAGCGTCCTCTCGTTCCCGGTTTTCCTCGACGGCGGAGGCAGTCGCGCTTGTCGGCCGTTATCGGCAAGTAGGCGCAGAGCTCTCGATCGATATTGTTACTCAAGGGGCCTATTTGCGGTTATACTCACAGCCGGGCCGTGGTGCTGGTGGAAGGCGCAGCCGTCAGACTTCTATCTCACGGAGCCCACCGCCATGATCATCCTCGGACCACCCCTCATTTTACTCGTCATCGGCTTGTTCTGTTGGCTGGCGTTCATGCTGCCGCCTCTGCGCTCCCGGTCTTCGTTGGCATGACGATCGCCATGTTGAGCTTCCATACCGGTGCCGGCTTGCTCGGAGGCGTCGCAATTGGCCTCTTGGCAAGTGGACTAACCTTGGACGCAAGCAGGCCACCACCATTTACTTGTTGGAGGAAGGTGTCGCGGGCCGCGTCTCCCTTGGCGCCGATGATCTTGTATTCATGACGATCGGATCGCTCACCGAGAACTCGGACAAGGGAGACCATCACACGCCCTCCAAACTCGATGAAGGCCCGGCGCCTGCATGGGATCTGTGGCGCCGCATAGCGGCCAAGGACGCGGCCTTCGGCCGCCCGGACGTCTTCGGAGGTAATATCCCCGCTACCAAATGGGAATCGGCGACTGTCACGACTCTGGACGCGCGCATTCCGGGATATATCCGCAAGATCGCCAAACGCGATCCGTTCAGCGGCAAGGTCGTCACAGGAGGCATCGTTACGGCGAAGGATTCGAGCTGGCTCCTCAGTTGGACCGTAAACCGCCAGCCGCATTTCAAGCACCAGCCCAGCGATCAGATCGTCGTTTGGATCTACTCACTTTTTGTCGACGAACCCGGAGACTACGTCAACAAACCGATGCAAGATTGCACAGGCGAGGAAATCACCCAGGAATGGCTGTATCACCTCGGCGCGCCGGTTGAGGACATACCAGAACTCGCCGCAACGGCCGCCAGGACAGTGCCGGTGATGATGCCGTATGTCACCTCTTTCTTCATGCCGCGGCAGGCGGGGGACCGGCCAAACGTTGTGCCCACAGGGGCTGCTAACTTTGCTTTTATCGGCCAATTTGCCGAGTCGGCGGAGCGCGATTGCATCTTCACGACCGAATATTCGGTCCGCACGGCGATGGAGGCCGTCTACACGCTCCTGAACGTTGAACGTGGTGTGCCGGAGGTCTTCAATTCGACCTATGACATACGCAAGCTACTTATGGCAATCGGCAGGCTGCGCGACGGCAAGGAAGTCCCAATCCTCAACCCGGCGGTTTTGGGTGAGCTAATGCTGAACCATTTCGACACCACGAAAGCCGGCACAGCGGCTCGATAAATATCATCGTTCTCTGAGCGAGGCGCTTTGCTCCTATCCTGTGCAACCGGAAGGCTGCATTGTTAACTGTACGTGTTAGGCGTGTGAGTTGCAAGGAGCCGATCTCGGGCGAAATCGTCCATTCGCAAGGCTGCGCGAGACAGTTCCTTCACTGTTTGCACGTGCTCGCTGGTAGCCGCTCATGCTGGCACTCCCGCTGCGGCGGAACCTCTTCCGAAGCTAGAACTCCGCCATCTTGAGGAGGAGGCCATCGGCTCCGTCGTCGTGAAGGCGGAGTATGATTTCGTCCGGTGAGAAGGTGGGGGGAGACTTCTCCTCGATGCGCGGGAGATCTGAAGCTATCAGTGTCATTATGTATTGCGTTTTCTTCGTCACAGTCTGCTCACGCACGACCTCCAACAGCGCTAGCTTCTTTCATCGGCACCCAGTGATGCCAAGGTGCGCCCATAAGTTTCTACACTATCGAAGCAGGCGACGAAGGCATAGTTTCCGATCTCGCCGCCGATCACGGGCCAATAGCTGACATCGGCCCCGTGTTTCCTCCAAAGTGACGCGCCGTCCTTTGCCAGCTGTAGGATAGTTGCAAGATCACTACCGGGCCTTGGATGCGAAACGAACTGCATAATGACTGCCCTCCGATGGGCAATGATCGCGCCAAGCAACGTGGTCATTTGGCCAGAGGAGAATTCCAATGAGTACAGCCTCAAGCTTGATCTGGATCAATTCCACTGATGCTGCCTGGCCGCAGCCTGACCGTTCCGCGTTGGATGTCGGTGCATGAAGATCGGTCATGATGGAACAGCGCAACCGAGTTGTTCAGGTCAGCCGCTTCGGTGGTTCCGGGAGATTTCAGGTGGTGCACGCTCCTCTGCCGACCGTCGGTTGGTGCGCAAAATCCCGACCTGGACAAAGTATGGAGGAAGGGCACGCCTTCGCCATCCGTATGACTCCGGTGGCTGCGCGTTCGGCGTTTAGGACTTTAGGCGCCGATTCAGAGATTCAGACAGCCGTCGTTCGACATCAGCCTTTCGCTCCGCAATGGGGCGATCGAAAACATTGTCACGGGCAACAACTCCGCGAGCCTCGTCTGTATCGATATGATCGATACTTCAGCCGGTGAAGGCGAGTTGTTCGGCGCTGCTATCGAGCACGATGGTACACTTCACGAAGGTGCAGCCATCAAAGCGGGCAAAATGAATCCGGTCGCGGAAATCAAAAGTCTCAGCGTAAAAGTTATCATTCCAGAATACGCGTTCTTCGTGGATATCGGCGACTGCCGCTGATTTGCCTTCCGTCGACACGCACCGTCAAATCCCTTGAACCGACCGCGAAGCTATTGGCCAGATTGACGCTCCCGAACTCCTCGGCAAGCGTCAGGTTCGCATGCGCTTCAAACTCTTCGGCTGTGAGATTGCGGCCGCGATTCCTGTTCAATTAGCTGAGCAGGTCTTTACGGTCGCGCCTCATTTTTCTTTAGCCCGTCAGTCATTGCTCGCGCCCTTCACCGGCCTGGTGTACACATCGATCTCACCGGAAGATTGCGATCAGTGAGCGGCGCCGTGAGAAGCGTGGTACTGCTGGTCGATCCGGCGCCATTCCAGATCGACATCGGGAAGATCTCTCGGAACCACTGTGGCAGTGAGACTCCGCAATTGCGATGCCGCACGCTTGCATGCCTCCGACAAATCCGGCGCGACGCGATGATCTTTTCCCGAATGCAGTTCCTGGTGCGCGAGCAAAAATTGCTAACGTGAAAGCCCTTGGTAACTGAGCGCGAACCGCGAAATGGAATCGAGCATTTTGCCTCCTCCCTGACCATCCCCACGCGAATATGGAGCGCTCAGATCTTTGCGGGTTGGCCGTGCAACTCCTCTTGCCGCGTAAGCCTCATACCAGGACCACCATCGGCGGACTGGCCGTCAGCCAAGAAGGTGACGCCAGCGGTTTCGAGGGCGGCGCGGATGGCGGCTACCCCATACACCGCTGGCTGATGCCGTCCTCCAAGGCTTGGCAGGTTGAAGTTTGTTGGACCGCGCCCTTTGATAACCAATGATCCGACGAACTGCAGGCCGAAAGGCAAGCCCACGTTCGCCGGAAACGCATGGGGTTTCGGCGAATATTTCTTCGGGCGATTTTGACAATGGAAGCGGTAGGACAAACGATGCTCCGCACTCTCTTTCTGATCGCCTCAACGTTTGTCGTCACGACAAGATCGGATGCTCAAGGCACCGACGCCAATCCCATCTATCTTGACCAGGGTGGATTGGACCGCGGCAGCGAGAGCTGACTTCTATTCGCACAATCAGGGCTCGCGTTTGATTACGTTGTCTTGGATGCAGGCGCTGAAGCAAAGGAACGGACAGCCATTCCTCGCGGACGGTTTGTCACGGTACGGCTATCTACCGAATCCTACGTTTGAGCCGAAGCGTCAGGGTGCGATCATCAATTTCCTTGACAATAATTTCTTCAATTTCGACTGCTTGAGGCAGCTTGAAAACCTGGCGAAGCGGATCGGCCCTCCGAAATGGCCCTGGACGATTGACGCTGCTTTAGCCGCGCGGGGCAAAGCGAGTTTTGAAAGGGATTCCGCTGAAGGGAGATGCAGCGGTTGCCGCGGGATAGAAGAGGGAGAGCAGCGCTTTCCATTCGTCAAAACATGGCGAACTCCGGTCCAGAACGTTGATACCGATACACGAGTATACGACATCCTCGCCTGGAGAGCGAATACGGGCGTGCTGAAGGGAGCGTACATTCCGTTCGCGACCGCAAACGATGAGATTCTTAACATTCTGGCGATCTCGGCCATTGGTTCGATCGCGGAACATCTGTTGGCCGGCGGCGCCCCGTCAACCAACACACGGGTGGCAGCGGCGCCAGATCCAGGATCGTCGGACACGCCGGAGTCTCTGGGACTGGTGCGACTACCGCCAACGCTGCAGGATTTGCAAACGGCTTTCGATACTGTCAACACCTCGGAAGCAATCAAAACGGCCAGGCGGCAGGGAGCAGAACGAGCGTCTCACACTCTACTCCCTCCGTGGGGCTCCTACGACGCTCTTGTTTTGCAAGGTATTTGGGCCGCCGCACCTTATCTCCATAACGGATCGGTCCCTACCCTGGCGGAATTCCTCAAGCCATCAGGGCAGCGCAAATCGCAGTTTAGCGTCGGACGGAAATACGACATTGAAAACGTTGGTCTTGCTGCCACCCAGGCGCCGCTGAGCGACACTCTATCCGTGACGGACTGCAGCAATATTAGCTCTGGAAATAGCCGATGTGGCCACGAGTACGGGACAAGTTTGAGCGATCAGGACAGAATGGCGTTGCTTGGAATACCTCAAAACACCGTGACCCGCTTAGGCGCCCAGCGGCAGTTAGAGTCTCGGACCGACGGTGCACTCGAGCGCGCGGCCAGTTGCTGCGGGAGGTATCGGTGGTTACACCCCAACTATCAGGTGATGCGCAATGAATATAGAAAGTGTTTTCGGCAAACGCCCCGGAATACGGTCAGAAATCGTGCTTTGGCTTTCCATCGCGAGCATTCTTGCAGCTGCAATCGGTTTTTCCTGGAATCCGACCCCGCTCGCACAGGCACTCGCCGTAAGTTTTATTATCTGCGCGCTGATCCACGCCGCTGTTGCCTATGGAGCGCGGCACGCATTGATGTTGCTTGTTGTTTCTAGTTCGATTGCATTTGCGATGGAAAATCTCGGCACTACTACCGGCCTTCCGTTCGGCAACTATCATTTCGAGGTCGGCGCGAATCTACCGCATGTCGGCGTCATTCCGATCATCGTCGGGCCGCTGTGGTTCGGCGCAGGTTATTTCTCGTGGTCGGTCGCGTCAGTTTTGATGGACGGTGCAGACCGTCAGCTCGATCGTCCTATCAACCTGGTCGGTCTACCCATCGTCGCTGCGTTTGTGATGACCCAATGGGATCTAGTGATGGACGCCCCCAATTCGACCATTGCAGGGGTCTGGCTATGGCATGACGGCGGAGGCGTATTTGGTGTCCCTCTCTCTAATTATCTAGGGTGGCTGCTCACCTCGTGGCTGATTTTTCAAGCCTTTGCACTCTACCTGCGCCGCAGCAGTCTTGGGCCTTATCCGACGACAAGTCTTAAGCTACCGCTGATCGGCGTTTTCTTCTACGTGGGCGCTGGCCTGACGCACGTAGTCCCTTGGATAATGGGACAGACGGGCAAGGCCGTTGACGCTAGGGGCTATAGCTGGCAGGTCCATGACATCCGCGAAGCTACCGTCGGGATCCTGCTATTGACGATGGTCTTTACCGCATTGCTGGCAGTACTGCGTCTACCGCGTCAGACGAGGTCGAACAGCCCGCCAACTGCGTCAAACCAAGATAGCCTTCCGTGAGGTGGCCAGTCGGATTGCAAAGATCAAATGTTGATCGAGGCATAAAGTACCCGCTCTAGTCAGCTGGAACGCAAGTTCGTCGATCTCGCCGTTGGTGCTCAGTCCGCAGGAGCGCACATTCCTAGAGAGGCAAGTTCGTATCGCATTGCGCGATCGCTATCTGAGCGTTGCCGCGCGATCCTGCGCTGTGCGGATGGCTTGCCGAGCAAGTCTGCGGCTGCCGAACTCGGGATCCATGAACACACCATTGGCAAGTGGCGCCGCCGATTTTTGAAGGATCGCCGCGATGGCCTGGTTGACGAAGCCCACCCTGGCCGCCCTCGCACCATCGACGACGATCAGGTTGCTGAGGTAATCGAGCGGACGGTGCGTACGACGCCGGCTGACGCGACGCACTGGTCGATCCGCTCGATTGCTGCGGAAACTGGCTTTTCCCACACCACCATCCGCCGAATGTGGTCGGCGTTCGGCCTGCAGCCGCACCGTAGCCAGACATGCAAGTTGTCGAGCGATCCGCTGTTCGTCGACGAGGTACGCGATATCGTCGGCCTTTATCTATCTCTACCTGACCGAGCCCTTGTCCTCAGCATCGATGAGAAAAGCCAGATTGAGACTCTTGATCGCGAGCAGCCGGTCTTGCCAATGATGCCTGGCGTGCCGGAGCGCCGCATGCAAAGCTACGTGCGACATGGCACGACCACGCTTTTTGCGGTGCTTGATGTCGCCTCGGGGAGCGTCATCGGCAAATGCTACAAGCGCCATCGGGCAGTCGAGTTTTTGAAGTTCCTCAAAGAGATCGACGCTCAAATCCCTGAGGTTCGCTGTCCATATCGTCATGGACATGTGTGGACGCCCCCGTTGATGCAAGAAGAATCGTTTCGAAGAGCGCGGAGCGTGGTCGGGTGCTGACATGTGTCCGGCCTCTGATGCGGCTGTTACATGCCGCCGGCCCGTATGGGAGTTCGCGGAACGGGTCCAACTCAACTTCGCGTGGTCGAAGCACGTATCCATGATCTGGTTTTCCCGATCCCGTCTCTTTGACCGTAGCGCCATACTCTCCGTTCGACCTTCTCACACTTGGGTAGTCCGCTCGAGGAGCGGACTATCTCGCTGCCAACGCCGGCGTCCGGTAAATGCCGCCCCTGGCCATCAACGCCCATACGATGCGCGCCGTCTTGTTGGCCAAGGCGACGATCACCAGCATGGGCGGCTTGCGCTCCAGCATCCGCGAGAGACAAGGATCCGTCATCGATCCCTTTCGCATGGCCCAGCGGACGGTGGCGCTGGCTCCGATGATCAGCAGGCGACGCAACGTTCGTTCGGCCCATCCGAGATGTCTCCCCGAGCTTCTGCTTGCCGCCCGAGGAGCGTTGCAGCGGCGTGAGGCCGAGCCATGCCGCAAAATCGCGACCTCTCTTGAAGGTCTGAGCAGATGGCGCCAACGCGGCAAGTGCTGTAGCGGTGATCGGTCCTATACCGGGAATGGTCATCAAGCGCGGTCTTCCGCATCCTCTCGGGCGCGCCGGGCAATCTCGCGATCAAGCACGGCCACTCTCGCATCCAGCGACCGTAGCTGCTCAACGAGCAGAAACAGGATTGGGCGGGCAGCTTCGGGGATAGTGGAATCGTTCTCAATTGCCGCAACAAGTTTGGTTACATGGAAGAGCCCCTGCGCGGCCACCAGTCCGAATTCAGCAAGATGCCCACGTATCGCATTGATGATCTGGGTCCGCTGGCGCACCACAAGGTCACGAACGCGAAACACCATGGCCGCAGCTTGTTGCTCTTCGCTCTTCACGGCCACGAACCGCATGGTTGGCCGCTGGGCTGCTTCGGAGATCGCTTCGGCGTCAGCGGCATCGTTCGTCAGGGGGCGTCCACCCCATCAACTACGCCACCCACAAGACACCCAGGATCAAAGCGTGCCTTGCTCGTCGGCCGCACTCTCATGTCCACTTCACGCCGACTTCTGCCTTCCGAATCAATCAGGTCGAGCGCCGGTTCGCTGAACTCACCAGAAAGAAAATCCAGCGAGGCGTGCACACCTCAGTCAGACAACTCGAGGCGGACATCCGCACCTTTATCGACCTGCACAACAAAAATCCGAAGCTCTTCAAATGGACCAAGTCTGTCGAGTAGATTGTGGCTTCCGTCAAACACTTCTGCCATAAAGCCCAGCAAACTTTATGTGGCGAACGTTAGAGTCACGTGACTAGCTCCTGATGCAAGACAGATGTTTGGCGGCGATACTGAGAGCAGCGTAACCATGCGCTGTAGGCCGCAGGCGCGCTGATCTGTCCGGTTAGCGGCTAGATCTCGTCGGACTCCTCGGTCTTCGGCTTCATCATCGCAGGGAGCGCTTGGCGTCGTTTTTCGATGATGCTGGGGGTGTCCTTGTGGATTGCGATCAGCTCTTTGAGGTTCTCGATCCCGTCATCGGTGAACGCCATCACGCCGTCTTCACCGACGCCGACGACCCATAGCTGGCCATCCTCGGTGTCCATTTCTTCGGCGACCTCGAACAGCCATTCCTCGTCTTCACCGAGCATCTCAGCGACATGGCTGAGAGTGAACACGTGGCTGACTTTGTTGACGTGCCCCATCAAGCCGCCTGCGCCGCAAGGCCTTGCTGTTGCGCAGTCTTCCAGTTCCAGGGCAGCAGCTCATCGAGCCTGTGGGCGGGGTGGGTGGCGATGCGAGCGAGTACATCGGCGAGCCAGGCCAGAGGGTCAACGTCGTTCATCTTGGCAGAGACGATGAGGCTATACATGGCCGCAGCTCGGCGCCCTCCGCGGTCGGACCTACAGAACAACCACGACTTTCTGCCCAATGCGATGCCGCGCAGCGCTCTTTCGGCGGCATTGTTCGAGAGGCAGACGCGGCCGTCGTCGAGGAAGCGTGTGAAGGAGGCCCAGCGCTTGAACATGTGGTTCATGGCCTTGGCCAGATCGTGACCGCGGGAGAGCTTGGCGCACTGCTCGCGCATATAGGCTTCCAGATCGGCAACGAGCGGCGCGCTCTGCGCCTGGCGAACGACCTTTCGTTGGTCGGCGTTTTGGCCATTGATAGAGCGCTCGATCTCGAACAGAGCGTCGATTCGGCGCACGATCTCCATGGCGACGGGCGAGATGACGATCTCCTTCTTTCCTGCCGCTTTGCGCCGCGCGTTCTCCTCAAGATCCGCCATGGCGAAGAACGGGCGCCGGGCATGGACCCAACAGGCCGCCTCCCTGATAAGCCCAGGACTTCGCTCGGGCTCGTAAAGCTTGATGTATCCGCCGAACGCGTCGGCCTGGAGGATCCCGGTGTAGTTGGCCAGATGCGCCTGCGGATGCTCACCACTTCGATCGCGCGAGTAATAAAACATCGCCGCCGGCGGATCTGAGCCGCCGAAGGGGCGGTCGTCCTTCACATAGACCCAGCATCGAGCGACATCGCACTTGCCCAAGGCCAGCACAGGCACGGTGGTGTCGTCGCCATGGAGGCGTTCGGCTGCCATGACGTGGGCTTCCAAGAGCCGCGACAGCGGCTCCAACACTGTGCAGCACGCCCCTACGGCGTCGGCCATGGTCGAGAGGCTGATCGGCACGCCTTCAAGGGCATAGCGCTCGGCCTGACGGTTCAACGGCTGATGCTGGCCGAACTTCTCATACAGAATCATCGCGAGCAAGCTCGGTCCCGCCCACCCCCGCGCAATCACATGGAACGGCGCCGGCGCTTGGCTGATTTTCTCGCAATCCCGGCAGGTGAACTTTTCGCGCACCGTTTCGACCACCTTCCATTGGCGCGGGATCGCCTCCAGGGTCCGGGTCACGTCTTCGCCCAGCTTGCGCAGCCGCGCGCCGCCACAGCAGCCACAAACCGTCGGCGGATCGATCACCACCCGCTCGCGTGGGAGATGCTCGGGGAACGTCTGGCGCTCGGCGCGCTTGCGTATAAATCCGCGTACCGTCGTCGTCCTCGCGACAGCTCGTTCCGCCGCCAGCTCGTCCTCTGTGGCGTCAGCTTCCAGCTCTTCGAATGTCAGCGCCAATTGGTCGATCAGTCGCGATGACCGCTCTGACCGTTGTCCGTAGATCTGACGCTCAAGCTTGGCAATCCGCAGCTTCTGCTGGGCGATCAGCGCGCCGTCTTCCGAGGCCTTCGCGCGGGCGACCGCGAGCTCCGCTACAACCTCTAACGCCTTCGCGCGCTCGACCGCCAACGCCTCTTTCAGAGCCGCAATGTCATCCGGAACAGCGCCACGATCAGCGTCCATGCAACGCAGTGAATCACATATCGAGCGCGTTGTGACTCCCCAAAATGCCAGCAACCGCAGATTTCTTCTGTTCAACCCGCGCTCTGCGGCCTCCAGCTTAGTTGTGGATTCCTCCAGTCAATTCCTTCCAGCATATAGGCCATCTGCGCTGCCGAGATTGACACCGCACCAGCGGATGCTGAGGGCCAGATGAACTTGCCGCGGTCCAGGCGTTTGGCATAGAGCGACATGCCTAACCCGTCATGCCATAAAATCTTGACCAGATCGCCGCGGCGCCCCCGGAAGATATAGAGGTCGCCGGCATGAGCATCGCGCTTCAAGCTCTCCTGAACCGTCAGGGCCAGACTTTGCATCCCGCGGCGCATGTCGGTGTGGCCGGTGGCGATCCAGACCCTGATGCCGCTCGGGATCGGGATCATTGCCGCCTCAGAAGCTCAAGCACCCGCTGCAGTGCCGCGGCGTCAACATCCCGGTCAACGCGAACGCGACAGCCGCCGCTAAGCTCAATCTCAATTATTCCAACTCTTGCGCGCTGCGCAGGAGGCGACGACGGCGGCTGCGGTGTGCGCGTCGAGGCCGGAGCCGACGTAAAGGCGATCTCCACAGGAATAAGCGCCGGCGCGGCATCCCCGCTCAGCCGATCCTCGCGCGCCAACCGGCGCCACGTGAACAATTGGCTCGCAGACAACCCGTTGCGCCGAGCCGTCACTGACACCAATCGTGGCCCGCCATAGCTCTCGGCAACGATCCGCTGCTTTTCTTCCAATGTCCAACGGCGTCGAGCGCCCGTCGAGACAACTTCCAGCCGGGAGACCTTCGAATTAGGCGTATGGTCAGTCATACGCCTATGTCTTCACCCTCCATCGCGCCGCGCAAGGCGGCCCTCGCCGGAGCGATACAGAGCAGCGGATGAAGGTGCTGGATGTGATCACGGCGCTGGTCGCCTCACTCGACGAAAGATCGAGTTCCAATCGCTGATCGATTTCCGATCACAAGCACGCCAGACTTGGCGTTCAGCCGTCGCACTTTGTCGCAATGGGCGAGGCGTTGATGTGGAGCTTTGAGCGAAAATTCGGCGCCTCTTTCACCCCTGAGCTGACAGAGTCCTGGCAAGCACTTTACGCGACCGCCCAGAACGAGATACTGCGCGACTGGCCGGCATCGTTTGTTTTGAGAATGGCGGGCTAGAAGCCTAGTTCGTGACGCCGGACACTCATAAGGACGAGCGTCACGGCACAACGCTCAACCCCTGGGTGCGACCGGTGCTCGTGCTCTTGAGCGGGACATTCCGCGATCCCTGCTGAATTGGAAGGTCTCCAACGCGTGCATCGACGAGCGCTATGCGATGAGATCGTTAAGTTGATATCCGCAACTACTTGCCGATCGAATATTCGATTTCGACTTGCGACTCATTTACCCCTGCTTTAGGGTCGGCGTGGCCGGTTGTTTGCGCAATTCCCCGAATATTAGCCAGCGTTCCGGTGCCGCCCGTGATGTACGAGACAGTCGTGCTGCTAAGCTTTCCTGGCCCCGCGCTATGAGCGAGCACAGTTCCTCGGGTGAAGAACTTGTCGCCGTTCTCGAACACATAGACATTGTATATGCTGGCGGGACCATTATTGTCGACGTAGTCGGAAACGCCCCGCGTCCACGTTTCCTTGATCTTCAAGCCATTGACGACGGGAGGGTTAGTCGGAAAAGTGCGATAAATTTCAAATGATCGCACCTGATGGCCCGCGACGTCGCCGACGTCGAGAAACTGCTGTTGTGTGTATTTGGCATTTTCGGCGCCCGCTTTGTAGGATACGCGCTGTAACTGTTGGGCGAAGGCATCGCTGATCGGGACAGCAACAGCGAGACATATCAGAGCTGATATTTTTAGATTAGTAGCGCGTCGTTCCATGATAACCTCCTAGACTAGCAGCTGAACGCCTTTGTGACGTTCCGGCCTCGTGATTTGCCGCGCTAATTCGCGGCAATGCTAAACGCAGAGTCGTCCGTGCCCGGGACGCGTGCGTCAACGTTTCGTTCTGTCCTAAGAGCCAGTAAGAGCACGTGGGCACGGCGACTATCTTCAACCCTCGCGTCAAAGCTTCCCAAGTGGAAAGATTGCGATCAACAACAGGCTACTGTACCTCAAGGATCATTTCGACTTCGACCGGAGCATGGCGCGGAAGCGCCGCCACGCCCAGTGAGGAGCGAGCATGTCTACCAATCGATTCGCAGAACACCCCGATCATTAGGTCGCAATATCCATTGATCACCTTGCCTTTGTCATCGAAGTCATCGACCGAGTTCACCATGCCGACCACTTTGACAACGCGTTTCACGATCGGTGCTACCCGGCACCGCTCGCACCTTTGCCAGCGTGATCAAGCCTGCTCGGTCAGATCCCGGCCGAGCTTACCTTTTGACTCGCTTGAGACACGGCCCGCCATGAACAGGACATTGCCCATTTGAACCGCGTTAACGTAGCTGCCAACCGGCGCGGCCTCAGCCGGCAGTGTGATGTTCTTCTCTCTCAAGCGCGCGTCCGCGCTCGACGAATTCTCTGCCTGCGCACCCTCAAATGCGGACGCTAAGATCACCAGACAAAAGGTGCCAAACCCCGCAAATTCCTTCATCGAGCGCTCCCGCACTTACCCATGGAACGTACATTTCTAAAGTAGCCCTAACAGCAGTGATCCCGTAATTCGCGACTGGCTCAAGCGTGCCCAACCCATCCATCTGCCAGTTCGTGCGCTCCTCGCAACCAAAATCACCTGCGTCGTTGCTGAAGCGCCGTGGCCGACCAGAGCCAGATGCGCACATGGGGCACTGGTCATCCGCAAGAGCAATTCCGGTTGTCATCGATCGGCGCGGGCGCAAGCGAGCCATCCGCCTGGACGATCATGGGTCGAGAGAGAGGCGCGCCATGCGGTGGAACCGTCGATCGCCGGATGTGTGGCAGATAAGGGCGAGCAAACGCGGCGATTAAATTCTGGCGGAGCCGTGCCTTCTCGACATCCGCCTCTACAGCTGCCTCTTTGGCACGAAGCGCGGTCCGGTATGCCCTTTGGCGTCGGCGGCGCCAATCGTGCACCGCGCTTGTCGGCCAATGCAATTCTCCATTTAGAGCCGTCGCACGCGGAAAATCGGACTCTTGTGCCCAACGGACAATCGTCGCTGGCGACTTCCTGAAGTGCGCGGCTAACTGCACCGCGGTCATCTGGACCCCCGTTAGATCAATCGAAGGCGACGCAAAGTTTGTGGTGGCAGCGTCCACAGCCGTCGTGTTGTCGGTCATTAAGTTGGCGTCCAAATGGTGAGATGCTGCCAAATTTCGATTAGCCACGCTGTCGACCGGTGCTGCATGCCTTCGAGTACTCCTGACGAAATGCAATCAAGTCGCGAGTTTTCTTTTGATCGAAGATGGGGTGTGACCAGCGAACGCGTCGATCCAGATCACGACGGGATCAACGCGCACCGCATCTTTGTCGATCGCGCCCCGCGACATCGGTAGCAGCGGCGAAAGGCGATCGCATCGCTATACCTCAACATCTGTGGACTCCATTTTGCGGCTACTCCGACGGATCCGTTAGCGGATGTTTGTCACGGTCGTGCTGGCAGGTTGCCGACCGTCCGACTTTGAAGGGTAAGCCATTTCGGCCAGAGTAGACGACTGCTCAATTTGGTAGGTCCAATCTTAAGAGTTGAAGGCCTGCCGATGCGCTTACGTCAGCCTCACGATCGATTCGACGACGCCTTATCCGGCAAGTGCTTGCGACGCCCGCGCCGACTCTGCTCACTGCCTCGCTCAACGTCATCAGCCCGTGTCGAGGTAAAACGAGTTGGCTTCACGGTGTCGGCCAGCGATGGCAGAGAGGAGATCGGCCGCGAATGGTGATCGATCTTCGCTTGTTCACGAGCGCCTGCGAAAAAGAGGAGCTTGTCGCGGTCAGCGTCGACACAACGGGTGCTGGACCTGCTCTGAGGGAGCGGCAGCGTCTTGCGGTCGTAAAAGACAAATCGGGTGCGGCCAGATGGCGAGAATAGTATGACTAGTCAGTGGCAGTTAGCGATAAGGATAGGCATATGCCTATCCTGGAACACGGCGCCGACACGCTGCAGCGTGTCGAGATCATCACCGGGACGGGCCGGCGTCGGCGCTGGTCGACTGATGCAAAGGCGGCGATTGTCGCGGAGAGTTTTGCGCCGGGTGCAAGCGTGTCCGCGGTTGCGCGGCGACACGACATCAGTCCAAGCCTGTTGTTTCTCTGGCGTCGCCAGGGCACCGGGGAGCAAGGGCACAGAGGCATGCCAGCTGGCTTTGTCCCAGTCGCGATCACCGGCTGTGGGGGCCCGAGTAAGGAGCAGGCGGCGATCGAGATCGAGGTCGGAGCGGTTCGCATCCGTGTCAGGGGGGCAGTCGACCGGCAGGCACCGTCCGAGGTGCTGGCGGCAGTCTGGACGGTTGGTCGATGATCGGGGTTCGAGCTGGGTTGTCGATCTGGATTGCGACGCAGCCGGTCTATTTCCGCCGCGGCGTGGACTCCCTGGCGATGCTGATGAGCGAGGCCTTTGGAGCCAATCCGTTCGACGGCGGACTTTATGTCTTCCGCTCCAAGCGCCGAGATCGCGTAAAGATCCTGACCTGGGATGGAAGCGGCCTTGTCCTTTACTACAAAAGAATCTCGGGGCAGTTCACTTGGCCGCCCATCAAGGAAGGCGTCATGTCGCTATCTCATGCTCATCTCTCGGTGCTAATCGATGGCTCGGACTGGAGGCATGTGTCGATGCGAGTTGTGGATCAGCTGGTACGAGCTGGTTGATCATTATCAAGAGCCGTTCGTCACTCATGCGGAGTTGTTGTAGAATCACTCTGCATGAGTGAGTTGCGTTCCGGTGATGGCGCTATCGTCACGGCTTGCGTCGTTGTCGGAGGAATGCAGACGCTGGCGACCGAGCGTGATGCAGCGATCGCCCAACGCGACGCTGCGATCCAGGAGAACGACAAGCTCCTGATGATCCTGTCCCAGTACAAGCGCACGATCTTCGGTCCGCGCTCCGAGACACTGGATATCGGACAGCTGTCTCTCTTCACCATCAGGGCACAGGCGGCTCGTGCCGCCGCCAACGGCGACGTGACCGGAGGCGGCAGCCTGACGGAGCGGAGGGCCGTGGAAAGCGACCGGCGCGACGCAAGCGGGGGAAGCTTCCGGAGCATTTGCCGCGCATCGATGTCGTGATCGATATCAAGAGCCACATCTGCCCCTGCTGCGGCGAGCAGCTGCACAGGATCGGGGAGACCGTCAAGGAAGCATTCGACGTCATTCCGATGCCGTACCGGGTCAAGCGCATCGTGCATCCACGGTACGGCTGCCGGGGATGCCGCCAGGGTATACTGCAGGCACCCGCGCCGGCCCAGGCGATCGACGGTGGAATGGTGACGGAAGCCTTGCTGGCCCACGTCGCGGTGATGAAATACGGCTACCAGCTGCCGCTGTATCGCCAGGAACAGATGTTTGCCGCCAAGGCATCACGCTTGACCGGCAAACGCTGGCCGCGTAGATGGGCCGCGTCGCCTAGTGGCTGAAGCCGCTTCACGCGCTGTTGCGCCACGCGGTGATGTCCTACCCGTCTTGAGCCCGACCTCGAAGAGTTGCTCTGGTCGACCGTGAACGTCTTCCACCGCGCCACCGAGAGGATCGTGCGCGAACTCGACGACAACGAGTTGGCGCAGCAGCGCTCGCAGCGGGAGCAGGACGGTAGCGAGATCAAATCCGTCGAGCTGGAACGACTGACGGCAGAAGGGCAGACGTTGATTGAGCGACGAGGCGCCTTCGAGCTGATGCGCGACCAGGACGCCGATGAGTTCGAACGCCAAACCCACTCGACTTGGCGGCCGCGCAACGGATCCAAGATCAACCATCGCAATCGGACCTCCGCAATGATCGACAGCCGCGATTTCCTGGCCGTGAAGAAGCGCGCTGACGATCAGGTGCTGCACTTCCCCGGCACAGGCATCCAGGACAACCTCGCCGGCAAGGCCAACAAGCTCGGTATCGCGGTCTGGAAAGGCGGCGTGTGAGCGCTGCCGCAAATTCTACTGACCAGAAGCTCTCCGACACGCTCGATGCCGCCGATCGTGCGACCAGCCGCGGCCCACGCGCGTTCGCCGCAGCCTAGCACCGGCTTCGCTCGGATCACACGAAAAACCCTGACATGGAAGCCAAGGCTCGTGATGCCCCGGCGTACATCCGGCCGCGACGTTCGGGTGCGAGCTTGCATGATGTTCTTGAAAAATGTGACCTTCGCGCGTCCGGACGTGAACGTCGCGCTGATCATCCGCCACCAAACGTCGATCGCAACGGACGGCATTGCGAGCAGGCTAAATTTCTACGGTGCCGTCTCATCTCGCAATGAACTGTTGTTCGTCGTACGCCAGGCAAGCGCTTCTATCTATCGGGCCAATCAAGACATCCGCCAGAAGATGAACGAAAGATGTGACAGGCGGTCCTAAATAAGGCTTGGGATATTGCCTCGCAGAAGGATCCTTGTAGCCCTTGATCGCTAACCCGCGCTCGGTGCAGTTCGCGCGCAGGATAGATGCCTAGGATGATCCAACGAGGACACGCTTCCGGTGCGGGTGGGAGATCAAGTCCAGGTCCAGCAAGTCCAGTTTGGATGTGGGCACCGTCATGTTTGCCTTTACGTAGCCGAGCCGCAGTATGCTCGGTCATGTAACTAGGACCTAGCCCCAGCGCCGACCAATATACTTTGACTTGTAGGGTGGCATTGAGACGCGCGGTGCTTCAATGTACATGGTCATTCGCAAGTACACCAAGGTTCGTTCGGTTGCGATGCCGGCCGCCGCCCGAAAGTGGCATTGGGCAGATCCTAAGGGAATCGCTTGGATTCAGATCGTACTATGTGCTGGATGGCGGTGAAGGCGTCGGTGTCGCTGTGATGATATTCGAGGATCGCGAAAGCGCCGATGCAGCGAACAAAAAGGTCTTGGAGGTCGTTCAAGCGAGTCCGCATGACCTCCATCTTGGAGACCCCGAAATTGTCGCGGGGGACAATGGTGAATATTCAATCTGACCAGTAGCGTGCGCCTTTCCATGGAGCAACACGTCATGGCCGAACGATAAGCTCCGGACTGAGAGCAACACTAGATTAATTCAGCCGCAGCTGGAATCCTCTGCCTGTACGCAAATCCTTGGAAGTGAAGATGGAGAAAAGCTGCGCAAAGGGGCGAAGGTCAGCTCTGAACTGAATGACGAACCGCGGCAAACACGCGGTAGAAATTCTTCGTCTTGGATAAATCGCTCAGCGCGGCCCACGCTTTGCCCGACCGCGAGACCGCGGTCGGACCGATCTCAAGCTGCCCATTCTTGAGAGATGGCGCTGCCGTGTCTTTTATGGCCCACGCCAAATCAAGCGGTGTGTTCGTCAGCGCTCGATCGGCGGAAGCGTCCTCTCGTTCCCGGTTTTCCTCGACGGCGGAGGCAGTCGCGCTTGTCGGCCGTTATCGGCAAGTAGGCGCAGAGCTCTCGATCGATACTGTTACTCAAGGGCCTATTTGCGGTTATACTCACAGCCGGGCCGTGGTGCTGGTGGAAGGCGCAGCCGTCAGACTTCTATCTCACGGAGCCCACCGCCATGATCATCCTCGGACCACCACTCATTTTACTCGTCATCGGCTTGTTCTGTTGGCTGGCGTTCATGCTTGCCGCCTCTGCGCTCCCGGTCTTCGTTGGCATGACGATCGCCATGTTGAGCTTCCATACCGGTGCCGGCTTGCTCGGATGCGGCGCAATTGGCCTCGTGGCAGGCGGATTAACCTTCGGTGTCACCTGGCTTGCGCTCGCTCTCGCGCCATGGGCTTTGGTTCGGCTCCTGATCATCCTTCTCTACGTCGCGCCCGCTACCGTCGCGGGCTATAGCGCCACATATGGAAATGCCCTGATGGCGGCGCCTTCACCGATCTGGCAGACGGTATTTGCTGTCATGGGCGCCATTGCCGTCAGCATCACGGCGTTCATCCGCTTCACTGGAATGGCCGCACTGGACCTGCCGGGCAATGGTAGCGTCCACTGAAGGCATCGCGCCGACGGGCGGAACTGGACCAGATATCCGCAATTCTCGCGGTCCTCATCGTCGAAATTCGAACGAGAGCGGGCTGGCCATTGAAGCCCCGATCTTCGAGCTTGCGCCCCGGGCTCGTCACGGTGATCATGGAGGCATGGGGCCAAGCGGTCGCATCTCAAGGATACGGCCGACAACAAATGTGAACGGGCCGCGCGGCCGACGCGTAGTCACGACGCCAAATCCGTCCGCTGCTGAGGCAGGGGTGTCCGGGGAAATTCAGGCATAGCGGAGCTCCATCTGGTCAGGTGAGATGGTTGATTTCCGACGGCTGGGGTTGGTGGGCGGAGGTTTGTCGATGGCAGCGAGGGATCGACGCGTGAGCAGGAGCTGGCCGACGAGTTCGGCGAACCTGAGCGGGAGCATTTTGATGCAGTTGGTGTGAGCGGCGATGCGCAGCAGCAGGTAGGCAATCATCGCAGCGAGCACCTGAAGGCGGATCGCGTTGTCGTTTGGCGCCGAGGAACTTGCGAATATCGAGATGCTGCTTGATCCAGCGGAACAGCAGCTCGATTTGCCATCGGCTCTTGTAGAGGGCGGCGATCTCGACGGCGCTACGGGCAAGGTCGTTGGTGAGGAGTGTGATCTTGCCGCCTTTCTCGCGTCTGATCTTAATGCGGCGGAGCGGGATTGGAAGGCGCGAATCGCCCTTGCTCGTGAGCTTCACCTCGTCATCGGCAAGGATTTCGAAGCCATCCCCGTTACGCTTGCGGATGGCGCGATGCCTGAGCGAGCGAAGACGGATGCTCGTCTTCGCCCGGGTAACGAAGAAAGCCTTGCTATCATTGATCTTCTGCCACCAGTCGAAACGGCAATACCCTTGTCAAACACATAGGTGGTGGCGGGCTGGATTGGGGTCTGTGGGCCGATCTCGATGTCATTGACGTTCGCGGCCGTGACCTCGACGCAGGTCGGGACATCGCTCCTTGGGTCGTAGACGACATGCAGCTTCATGCCGCGGATGCGGCCGTTCCACGTCGCCCAACTGCAGACCTTGCCGAGCGGGATCGGACTGGCGTCGATCAGACGCACCATCTCCATGCCTTCACTCCGCAGCTGGCGACGCGCCATCGCCGACAGCGCCGCAAAGGTTTGCGCGAAAATGCCGATCGGACGGCGGGCATTGGCATCGGACAACGTCGAGCGCGACAGCTTGCCGGTTCCCAAGTGATAGTGATGCTGCGAATTGGCGTTGAAGCCAGTCACCACCCCGCGCAGACTGCTGTTGCCGCTAAGCTGGGCATAGATCAGCGCCACCAGATGATCCCAGCTCCTGAACGACTTGTCGTAGGCATCCCCGTCCAGACGATCCACAACCGTCTGAAACTGCCGTCGATTGATCGGTTCAAGCTGCCTTCCAAAAATGCTACCGCGATATCGCATGCTCGGCCCTCTGTGTCTCGACAACCAGAAAAGACCGATTGCCTCGGTCCTGCCGAGCATGCACCGCGACACAGTGAATCATTCCCCGGACACCCCTGCTGCTGAGGGGAGAGGGCGCGTGTCACCATCGAACTCAGTTGCCGGCCTCTCGGTGCGGTCGAACTCGCCACATTCTTTTTGACGTCAGTTCTGTAGGCCGAGCGCCCCAACGGCCTCTTCGATGGATTGATCTGGCTGAAGGACGGCTGCGCCTCGACCGCCTAAGGCGCAACAGCGGCGTCACAACTTTCTTCCCCTGCCGGCTGCGCCGTCATTCCTCGCGCGAGCCAAGAAAGTTGCTCCTTTGCTGTCAGGCCCCTTCGGGATGCGCCGTCGATCGCCTCCGGCCTGTCGATCACCATCGAGGCCGCAAGGTGCGGGCTCGGAAAACAGAGATCAAGGAGAACTACTATGGCGACCATCGGCACCTTCAAGAAGACCGGCAACAACGAACTCACCGGCGAGATCGTCACCCTCTCGCTCCAGGTCAGGAACGTCCGGATCGTCCCCGAAACCAACCGCTCCGGCGACAACGCACCGAGCCACCGGGTCTATGTTGGCCGAGTCGAGATCGGGGCCGGTTGGTCCAAGCGCTCTAACGAGGGCCGCGACTATCTGAGCCTCAAGCTCGACGATCCGAGCTTCACCACTCCGATCTTCGCCAACCTCTTCGCCGACGAGGAAGGCGAGGGCTTCAGCCTGATGTGGTCCCGTCCCAGCCGTCGCACCGGCGACTGACCCGATCCACAATGCCTCGCCCGGCTGGTCCGGGCGGGGCACCACCGCGCTCGAGAATCGAGAAGGCACCTCGTTGGCCGTGCCTCCGCAAGCAGGGGGCGTAACAGATGCCGGTCAGAGTCCGCGTGCCGGTTTGATCGGCCGTCTTTGATGGGCCTCCGCCACGCTATCGACGATGTCATCCCAGTCGGGACAGATTGCTATGAGACGGTCTAACACCGTTGGGTCTCGGTCGATCTGGCGAGCGCCTGAGCGCGCCATTGGTCGTTGAAACTTATTCTCATCAGCACCAGGCATTCGACGACCGAACTGTGGGGCGGCGAATGCTCCAACTTCGCCGTCACTATGCCCGTCCATTCTTGTATCTGACGCCAGCGCTCCGACTCGGCGTTGGTGTCCAACTTTTCTTGGAGCAGATCAACCAGTGTGCGGAAGCGAATTGGCCCAAGGTTGGGGCCTGAGTTCCGCAACGTAGGCATCCACCACTTCGCGGATGTCGTCTGGCAAGTGCTCGTATAGGGTCGTCATAGCACAGCTGCGCTCTGCCAACCATCACCCCTTCGGTCCTTCAAACAGAGCAACAATCGTCGGGCCAGAGCAGATTTACGCCCAAGGCCGATTATCTACCACGTTTAGTGATTTCCTACCGCCGGTGCCGCAGCCTGGCACAAACGTACCCATCATTGACCGCGAGTAGAATGAACCGTCGCCCGCTCAATCAGGTCGCTTGCTTCGACGCCCAGCGCCTTTGCGATCCGACCCAGCACCGTCATGCTGGCCGACACGTCGGCGCGTCCGATTGAGCCGACGTAGCGGACGCTTAGTCCGGCGCTATGGGCCAATTCTTCCTGCGACATCTGCTTCACATGACGGATCCGACGCAGATTGACCGCCATGACCTCCTTGAGATCCATGGCGGCAAGGGAACTCACATCAGAACGATCGTTCCAGGAACGATCGTTCCGATTCGTGCGACGTAATATTATGAATAGGCTCTGTCTGGGGCCAGTTAGCCGTTTCTGGAGACCACCGTGATGCGGTCTGCGCATCGCGATGTGGCATTTCGCGGCTTGCCAAGTTCCAGGGCAAGTGGATGTCTGACGTTAGTTCGATTTTGAGAGGATGATTGCGGTGCACGAGTTGCCATTTCAGGACCAGCCGCCACAGACCGACCGTGTGAACGCCTATGATGAGCAACACCTCGCGATCTATGTTCAATTATTGATGGCTGAAGAAGAGGGGGCCGACTGGCGTGAGTTCGTGCAGGTGATCTTCCGTCTCGATCCCGCTCGAGAACCCGAGCGCGCCAAAATCGTCCATGAGAGCCATCTGGCACGCGCTCGATGGATGACGAGAACCGGATACCGGCATCTGTTGGATCCGCGAATGCAGTAACTGGGGCCAGTCGTCGGACAAATTGTGGTCGTAGGTGATGCAGCCTATGGGTCTAGTTCTCCTGATCGTGGTGTGTCCCTCCTTCGGGAGGGCAGAACAAGAAGAAGCAGGAGGACACACCATGCCCACACAGTATTGGCGCTCGCCGGAGACGATTGAGTGCCTGAAGCGGCTCGCGCGCCCAGGCTTCGCGCTTGAGTTTCTGCGCCGCAACGCTGAATATCGCCGAGATTTCGTCCGCGCAGAGCGGCAGATCGCGCGCGACGGCGTTGATCCCGAGACCGTTCGTTCCAGTCTCGCACGTCGTTGGGGGGTGCGATTTCGCCCATGACCCGGCCTCTCCGGTTGGTCCCGAACCAACCATATGGCTGCCCGAGGCATCTCCTGGAACAGTGATCCTGGAACCTGCGCCGTCGAGCTTCAAAACCATCCATTCGATTGATCACGATGCCTTCGGACTGCCGCTTGTCGAGCGGACAGATTCTGACGGTCGCGAACTGGTGATTGCGGACGGATCGGGTGAACTTCATGTTCGCTTGCATGACGAGCAGGCCGCACGACGTCCCGCCGTGCTTCTGCCGCTTGACGGCATGGCCGAGCTGCGGCTCGACGTCGCGCTATACTTCGTGCGCCATCTTGGCGGCCACGGTCTGGGCCTTCTTCCAGCGGCTCTGCGGCTGACGCCCTTTAAGAAGCGCCGATTGATTCAGCTCCTTCATGCCTTCGACGTGCATGAATCTGGGGTAGCCCCCGAGACGTCGCAGCGAAGGTGCTCGCCTCCGACCACGCCCAGCGTCGTTCGATCGAGTGGAAAGATTCGCATGCCCGCCGTGCTGCGAACCGCCTCATCCATGATTCGATCGCCCTGGTCGAGCGCGGCTATCTGAAACTCCTGCGCGGCCTCTGACCGGCCCTTCGATCGCTCCACGCAATGCGCCGTGATGACGCTTCCCCGTGCTCCGCTGGTAACGCCCCGGTTCGCCTGGCTGCGACCGTGGGGGGACACGCATCTGCAAAATTTTTCGTCCACCCCCAACGCCTGAACTCTCCGCCACTCTGGCCTCGACATGCCGCGACTTGGCCGCGGCGCTTCGAGGCACGAAGGAGATCTCCGATGCTCGACCGGACTGCGAGGCTCACTACGCGCTACGTGCGCACCCCTGAGGCGCGCCTCCTTGGCCTTTCGCCGCGCACGCTTGAGAAATACCGCTGCCATGGCAACGGCCCGACGTTCCGCAAGCTCGGAGGCCGCGTTGTCTACGCCGTTGGCGATCTAGAAGCCTGGGCAGATCAGGCTGCTTGCAGCTCGACCTCGGATCCTCGCTACGTCGAGGCCCGCGCAGCCGGCCACGCGCATCGCTAAGGCAACGCTTGCCATGCTGACGCGACGTCTCATCACGCCCAGCGAGCGAAGCAAGCTCGATCCGTTCGTTATCGCCACTGGTGACGCCAGCCCGCGCGATCAGCGCGACCTGATGGAGCGGCCGTTCTTCTCGCTTGCCAAGGCGAGGCGCATCCGGCCGATCCTCTACCAGGCCAGCGATGTACGTGTCGAAGTCTATGCAGTCCCTGAGCACGGTATGGCGACCATTTGGGACGCCGACGTGCTGATTTGGGCGGCGAGCCAGATTGTCGAGGCCGAGAACCTTGGTCTGAAGACCTCGCGCTTCCTGCGCTTCACGCCCTACCAGCTTCTGATCGCGGTCGGCCGACAGACCGGGGCGCGGGATTACAAGCTCTTGAAGGGCGCACTGGCCCGTCTGCAGGCGACCGTCATCCGTACCACCATCCGGCAGGGCGAGCATTGGCGGCGCCACCAATTCTCCTGGATCAATGAATGGGAGGAATGCGCCAGGCGCGACGGTCGCGTGGAAGGCATGGAATTTGTCCTCCCCGACTGGTTCTACCGCGGCGTCCTCGATCGCTCCCTCGTCCTTGCAATCGATCCGGCCTACTTCGCCTGACCGGCGGGATCGAGCGCTGGCTCTACCGCGTCGCGCGCAAACATGCCGGACGACAGCCACGAGGATGGCTGTTTGAGATCGCGCACCTCCACAAGAAGTCCGGCAGCCTGGTGCGAGCCTCCGATCTCGCGCGGCAGATCCGGCTTATCGCCGCACGCCAGCCACTCCCCGGCTACAGCTTGTACGTCGAACGCGAGGGCCGGCGTGAGCTGCTGCGCATTGTCGGCGAAGTTGTCCACCGCACCTGTGGATGGCGCTGTGGACGAGCTCGGGACTTCGCACGCATGCATTAGAATCTAACTTAGAATCTAACTTAGAATCTAACCTGGAATCTAACTGTTGTAGTGGGCCCGTGCGTCATGTGGATAACGCCGACGCGAGCGCTGAGCCGTCGTCAACCGAGCCCCCAAGCCAACAATCGCTGCCGCTGCTCGATCACAAGGCGGAAGGCAAGTGATGATTGTCGCACTGCTCAACCAAAAAGGCGGCGTCGGCAAGACGACGCTCGCGCTGCACCTCGCCGGCGAATGGGCGCTCCGCGGAAAGCGTGTAATGCTCGATGCCGACCCCCAAGGCGCGGCATTGGACTGGTCGCAGCAGCGGGCACGGGAGAAGGTCTCGCCGCTATTCGGTGTCACTGGCCTTGCGCGGGATACACTCCATCGCGAGGCGCCGGAGGTCGCGCGCACTGCCGATCATGTCGTCATTGACGGGCCGCCGCGCGTCACCCGATTGATACGATCGGCGCTGCTGGCCGCTGACCTGGTGCTGATCCCTGTCCAGCCGTCGCCATTCGACGGCTGGGCGTCGGCCGAGATGCTGGCTCTGCTGCGCGAGGCTCGCATCTACCAATCCGAAGCTCGCCGCTCGCTTCGTGCTCAATCGTTGCGATACGCGCACGGGCATAGCCCGCGCGACAGCCGAGACGCTCGCCGATCACGATCCGCCAGTGCTCGCCAGCACCATCGGGCAGCGTGTCGTCTTCGCCGACGCCGCGCAGTCGGGTCGGCTCGTCTCCGAGTTTGCCGAGCAAAGCGCAGCATCCGGCGAGATCACCGCGCTCGCCGCCGAAGTCGCGAGGCTCGCGCCATGAGCGGGCGCTCCTCCAGGCGCGGCTTCGCGTCGCGACCTGGCGATGTCGAAGGCTGGGTCAGGCCCAGCGACGCGTCGCGGCGTCGCACAGATAACACAGCAGCATTGACCGCGCGTCTGACAATCGACGTCTCGCCGGCGCTGCGCGGCCGCATCAAGTCGCCGCGTTTCAGCGCGGCGTCACCGTCGCCAACATGCTGCGCGAATTGCTGGCGCGAGAATTCCCACTGAGATCGGAGAGCCGTCGTGAACGACAATGAGGCCTTGCCACCACGTGCCGTGCCGCCCTCGCATCGACGCGGCGTTGCGCTCACTCATGTCGAACTGACCTGGGTTGAGAAGCGGATCGAGCATTGGTTGCGCTTTGGCCATCGGGCCGAGGAGAAGAGTCTCGATCGCCGCCGCAGCGTTTCAAGTTTTTGCGCCTGGCAGCATCTTCGGCTTCGTTCGTTGGGCATCGAACGACTATGGCGCCGTGATATCGCGCATGGACATCGTGCGCGCAGTGGAGCCCGGCCAGCGCTACCAGACGCTGCCATTCGTCAGGCCTGGCGGCGAAATCCTGCTGCGCGTCGACAGCTAGCCGAAGGTCGAGCGCGTGTTGCAGGCGATCGATGCCATCGAGGCGCTCGCCATCAATCCAGCCGATGCAGCGCCCGATTACTGGCGGCATCTGCACAACCGTCTCGCCGCCGACCACGTGCCGCGCGCCTACACGCGTGAGCAGCACGTCGCGTGGCTCAAGCGCCGGAGCGTCACGCCATGACCCGACTTGGCTATGTCGTGGTGACGTACCTAGCCGTGCTCGCTGCCGGTGAGGGCGGCTGAATGGCGCGATGGTGAGGATCGCGGTCCAACGTGTGGTGTGCTTGAGAAGTTCCGGTTCGAGGCCACTGAGATCGCGCTGCGGGCGCGTCCCGGAAGCCGTCGCGGGCGTAGTCGTTCAGCGACCGACGACTATAGCATGGAGACTTGGGTCGGCTGCGCAAGAATCCGCTCGGCATCTACGTCAACGCCATCAACTGGTCGAAGGAGCTGGGACAATGACCCCGTCGCCGGTTGCTGAAGGCAAGCTGAGCTTTCAATTGCCCACATTTGACTCGGATTTGAGCGAGGCGCGGCGGACGAAATCTTGAATCGGCAGAATCTGTTGTGATTCATTGTTGAGCACCTGATTCGGAAGTGGGGTACTCGATGGGGTTGGTGAAGGAACGCGCGGAGACGCGTGCTCAGCGATTGATGACCGGTATCGAGACGTGGGTTGATCGAGAAGCTGCGGGATGCGAGTTTAAGGCTGAGCGGCTTGGTCGCCGGTTCTGCAAATTGCTCGCACAAGTCGGGAGCGACATGGGTCAAAGCATCCCGTTGGTTTGTCAGGACTGGGCCAACACGAAGGCCGCCTATCGCTTCTTCTCCAACGAGCGGGTCAATGAGGCGGATATTCTTTGCGGTCATTTCGAGGCGACGCGCGGGCGCGTAGCGGCGACGGAGGGACCGATCCTCGTCCTCCATGACACGACGGAATTCAGCTTCAAGCGCGAGAAGCCGGATCTGATCGGCTTTACGGGCAAGACGGCAGGACGCACACAGTGCGGCATCCTGATGCATTCTAGTCTCGCCGTGACGACCGAGGGGCTTCCGCTCAGACTGTCGGCAATCAAGTTCTGGACCCGCAAGAAGTTCAAGGGGACGACGGCGCTGAAGCGAAAGATCAATCCGACACGGGTGCCGATCGAGCAGAAGGAGAGCATCCGCTGGCTCGAGAATTTACGGCAATCGACCGACCTTCTCGCTGCTCCTGGACGTTGCGTTCATATTGGTGATCGCGAGAGCGACATCTATGAGCTGTTTTGCCTGGCCGAGGAGGTCGGAACGCATTTCCTGGTGCGAACCTGTGTTGATCGGCTTGCCGGGGACGGCAATCATACAATTGCCGACGAAATGGACGAGGTTACGATCAAGGGTCTACACCGGATCAAGGTCAAGGACGACAAAGGCGATCCCGACGACGCCGTTCTTGAGATCAGGTACCGCAAGATACGCGTCCTGCCGCCGATCGGCAAACAGACGAAATATCCCGCACTCACTCTGACCGTGATCCATGCTCGAGAGCGGGGAAGGCCGAAGCGGCGAAAGAAAATCGAGTGGAAGCTCCTCACCGATCTCCCGGTCCGATCGCGCAAGGACGCCATAGAGAAGATCGAATGGTACGCGTTGAGGTGGAAGATCGAGGTCTTCCATAAAATCCTCAAATCGGGCTGCAAAGGACTCAAAATTGCGAACTGCTGAGCGTCTGGTCAATCTGGTCGCGGTCTTCTGCATTGTGAGTTGGCGCGTCTTCTGGATGACGATGCTCAATCGCTCCTCACCGAATGCCCTACCGCAAACCGCGCTGACAAATCCCGAAATCAGGCTTCTTGATCATTTTGTGAAAGACAGGGGTGGCGATTGCTCTCGACGAAGCACGCTCTCGCACTATGTCGTCAAGATCGCGCGGCTCGGTGGATACTTGGCCCGGGCCAACGATCCGCCTCCAGGAAATACCGTGATCTGGCGCGGACTATCGCGGCTGACCGACATCGAACTTGGAGCCGCAATCGAGGCAACAATTATGGGTAATTGAAAGCAAGCTGAGGCCATCAGTTGGCGTAATTCAAAGGCGTAAGCGCGTCGATTTCGCTGCTCGGCCAACCGTTAGCGATACGCTGACGTTTTACGGCGTGCCAATCGAACGGATTGACGTTGTTCATCTTCGCCGTCTGCAGCAGCGTTGCGATAGCCGCCCAGGTTTGCCCGCCGTCGTCGCGGCCAGCGAAGGGGCAATTTGTTTCTCGTACTCGTTTGTGGCCTGATGGCCCTTTCGATAATATTGGAGTCGAGCTAAATGCGAGTGTCGGCCAGCAAGTGTTCGAAGATGGCACGGCGTGAGACGGCATAGCGGATCGCCTCGGCCAGTTTTGATTTGCCGGAGATCCGCCGCAAGGTCTGCTGCTAGAGATCGAAGAGATTTGCGACGATCGCGGCGGAGGCTTGTCGGCGCGTGGCGAAGCTTGCGTCGGGGCTTGGACGGCGCACGGTCTTCTCGACTTGCCGAAGCTTCGTCATCCGCTCGACCAATGTGTTGCCATCGTTGCCGCGATCAGATCGCGCGAGCTTGTTATAGGCGGCATAGCCGATGGAGCGGAACGGCATCGATTGTGCCAAAATGTGGGTGTTCAAACCACGGCAAGGAGGACGTCCGTGGACGAGGTTAGCATCATTGGTTTGGTTGGGCCAAAGTTCTCGATTCACGGAGCTGGCACGTCGAGACGGACGGCACCGTCGAGCGTTACGATCTCTTGGGCGGCAAGTGCTACATCTACAAGCGAAGTGCCGACAGCAGTTCTGGCAGGTCGCCGCGGGGCGTCGCGAACCGCAGCCATCGGACCAGCACTAAACTCGAAGGAATTTCGAACGCGAACCGATTCGCTGCGGAATGGTGCCTTCGAAGACGCCGCGGAACAATTCTCCACGAATTTCAGTGCTGACCGAGGGGCGTCACAGCCCCTCTATATCGCCGGTCGCGAACAACGCCGCAAGTATCTCATCTCACACATTCTTCGGCGACAAACTGCTCCATCACCCTCGGCATGATCGCGGAATACCGCATCGATCGCATAAGAAGGAGAGTTATCGCTATCAGGGCGAAGAAGGGTTGCGACTTCATCATCTTCACGGCGAATATCAGCTTGGGACCTGATGAGGCAAAGCGACTAGAGTACCACGATGTTTCGATCGTCAACGATCGCGAAGCAGGTGAGCGCATTGTGGAAATTGAAGTCCGCGGCAAGCGCGGCGTCTACTACTGCAAGAGCATGCCTAGCATGCCGTTGCGCCCTTCCTGCGGCTCCGTACGCGAAACAAGGCCAAGCCGACCACCGCTTGTTCCCGAACAACCAGTATTTCCTCTTAATAGCATCCTTGAAAAGCAGGAGCTTAAGTTCGACCGCGGGGAAGCGCCGCGCGGCCTACAGTCCGCGGCACACGTACATCTGCTTGCGGCTGATGGAAGGTGCCGACAGAATTGCCGCGCCAGCGTCGAGATGATCGAGAAATACTATTACTTCGCACATAAAAAATCAGCTGAGCGCAGCGGCAATCAACCTCAAACGTGTTTCCCGACATGAAGAGGAAGAAGGTCGCGCTAGAAGCGACGCAGGGTGCAAAGAGGCGCGCGCGACATGACCGAGGCGCTCGGCTCGCACGACTTTTGCGAGTCGCAGAAACTCACGTCACTCACAAGAACTGGGCGTGCAGATAACTAGGTTAGCCAAAGCAGAGCTGCGACGCCAACAAGCGAAGCAGTTTCGGCAGGCTTTCACGGTGCGTTGCGACGCACCATATATCTTGCATAACTGTCGTAGGTAGCGAGCGTTTTGCTGAGAGTGGCGTCCTCGAACGTGTGGAAACCATGACGCTCCCAGAATTGTTCTGAATCATTCACCGCTACCAATGAGACATTCGGAAAGCGGGCTTCCGTTGCGTGGGCAATGAGTTGGCGCACTGCGTCGGAAGCCGCACCATTGGCCCGTGCCGCCGGCAACAGGGCGATGTCATGGACATAGTAGGTTGACCCAGGTACCGGCAGTTGCTTCAAAAGGGCGTTGAGCGCGGGTGGCTGCCTAAATTGCCACGGGTGGCTGACGACGTAGCCAACGATTCCGGCACGCCGGCCCTTGAGAACGAAGCATCCCTCGGGATAGAGCCGCAGACGTTCAGCCAAAACCTCCGCATCTTCGCGATAGTTCAGGTGAACACGACCCGCGACACTGTTCACCCCCTGAAGATCCCGAGTTTCCATCGCACACCAGGGCATTTACATGAGCTTCCGTTGAAATTCCAAGCGCCGAATAATCCATTAGCCTGCAACGCCTGTCCAGATCGACGTCCATTGAGGTGCGACGGCCGCGATCCAACCCTAACACCTTGGCGACAGGCACAGACCGGGTTATGAAGCCCTTGGCATGCGGGCGTGGCGAAGTTGGTAGACGCAACGGACTTAGGCCAAAACTTGAGTGCTCCCAGGGGAACCCGGGATGCAGAACTGCTCAAATTCGGCGAATCCTTCGCTAGTAATCCCGAGCCAAGCCTCGCACAACCTTGACAAACCACTCTCCACCACCTAATCGAAGTTTTGATGCTCAAAGGCGCTGCGCCGGGGCAGTCCCTAGTCAAGCATCAAGGTTCTCAGGTCTCCAGTTCTTCATCGAGATCCGCCTCAATTCCGGCCACTCGCTACCGTTCGACGTGGCCCTGACAATCCCAAAAAGGTTGCCCGGACGCGCCACGCCCAAGGTGGCAGGCGATTGGTTGATGCCGGACGATCAATGGGACCATCCTGTACGTTAGATAGCGGACACACCATGCTTCGCTCCGCCGGCTGGGTCGCATCTTGGATGGCAGCCTTCAGCTTGAGGAAATCAGCAGGCGTGGTGAACCTGTCCAGCATCGGCGACGCGGTGCGTGCCGGTGTAACCTGATCTTCTCGCCGCTCGAGCGCTTCAGATTTCTGTGGGACGCCGATCGTGAGACTACGATCCACACCCCTCTCTGAACCGGTAATCTAAGAGGGTGCTCGCAGGAGTGGGAACACAGCTGCTCCCCGAACTATCTCGATATCGCCCGCAGGACGCAAACGCCGTCGCGTGCGGACGTCAGCTTTCGTCAGCTCTTTCCAGCCTTCGCCGCGCAGGCGACCTTCGCGGATTGACTGTTTGTTTCCAGCACGAACAACTTCGTCGAGCGCGCGGCTGACCATGCCGCACTCCTCTTCAAGTTCTTTCACCGACTTCTTTAGTTCGGCCGCCCGAGGATGAATAGAGGATGAGTGGCCAGGGAGCGACGCCCCCCAGAGCAGGTAGGAGCCCGATCCAATGTTGATGCTGTACCGTCAAGCGTCGTTAGCCTTTCGGGCATTAGGATCTGACGATGTCTAAAAGGAACGCCAACTTGCGCCCCGAAGTTAAGAAGCGCATTGCCCAGATCGAAAGTATGGCGCTGGTCCAGATTCAAGAGGTCATAATGGATTGTGTGTCCGAGCGGTCTGCTGGCAGGATGACGACATGTGAGGGCAATGCGTTGCGCCGAGCACTGAACAAACGGGGCAGCATCCTCAGACGAGACCTTGTCGCATAAGAGTTCGCGAGCTGGTCAGGCGAAGCACTGATGTCGCGCAGCCATAGGACACGCATTTAGCTGGGGAGAGCCTAGATAAATGAACGCTTCTAGGTGGGACTTGCCAGGCAAGCGATTTACCCGATGGTCTAAGCTGGACGACCAGCGGGTAATCGAACTGTGGGAAGCCGGGCGAGCTGCGAAAGAGATCGCGAGTGAGCTAAAGCGCAGTGAGTCGGCGATCAGGGCCCGGGTCGCCACCCTTGCACGCCTAAAGAAAGAACCCACGGTGGTGAGTTAGGATGAAGAGGAGCGGCGTCTTTTATTTGGACTCCCCTTACCCTCGGCGATTGTTGCCGGCTAGTGACGACATGGAGGCGAACTCGGCGCATTCCGCCCTTCGTCCGTCTCGCATTAGGTAGGCGACATGAAACAGCATGTCCGAGCGGCGTCAGCTGCGGTCGCGTTCGCTTACCATCGCCGCCGCGATGTCCTCGGCGTGTACGAACGCGTAACAAGCACGTGCAAAGAGATTGGTGTTGCCCTCTGCGCAAAACAAGTGGACGGATATGACCACGACAGTGAATGCCAGGTCAGCGGTTTGTTACCGTACTTATATCACGACGGCGCGAAATCGCCTTGGATATTGAGCCCCGGGACGTCGGAGATATGCATCGGCTATGAGGAGCGACACATTGTCCTTCTTCTCGGTGAAAATCATCAGCGGTCACGTTCAGGTATTTGATTGCGGCCTAGTCCTGGCCTTTCACATACACAATATGGTGGAGAAGCGCGCAATCCGACAGCTGTTGATACCCCTTGGTTTGCTGAGCCGGGTGATTTCTACGGCGGAGCTAGGCTAGAACGACGTCGAACTGGAGAGCTGCGAGGCGGCCGGCGACGCTGAAGCTGGCGTCCGCGTCTCTCGTTTCCGGCACTCAATAGCTTTGACGGCAGAAGCGCTTCTGGCCCAGATCACCGTCGCCAAATATACACAATGGCGAGCCGCCGTACCGCCAGAAGTCGGCGAACCACATTCACGCTGTGCCTCCTACAGAAGCGAGTTCACTTCCGTTCCGGCTCAATGCGCCGAACCGCACCAAGTTGCTGATCAACTGTTGTGAACTCTTGGCATTCGCGGCGGAGGCGAATGAACGCCTTCCGGTTTTGGTAGTGGTCCAAATGAGTGCCAGCAGCTAGCGTCTCAACGATCCGTAGAACACTACGGACCCCGGAGTTGCCGCGATACGCCAAAACGTATTTTCGACTCAAAGGACCCTAGAGTCCAGTGCTGCCGGAGCCCGTCTAAGTCAGGCCCGCGAACGACAGAAAGCAGAGAGGTTCGTCATCGACACCCGGTTTAGAAAGCTGGGGCATATTCAGTGTCCGGAGCCACGATACAAAACACCTGCGGACGAGCGACGCAAAACGCGACAAGCACAATCACCTGCGAATTGCGATACAAACCGCGGCGAACCGCGGAGGAGATTAGGTTATGGAGATCACCAACTTCGGACTCCCTGCCTTCATCGAGGACTTTCCGCCGAATAGTCCCGAATATGCCGACCTGAGCCATCGTTGGACCATCAACGTCAACGGCTGGATCCAGCAGGCGACTCCTGACCCGGCCTACTACTTCTACAATCCACTCTGCACTGATATCCCTTTGGGCACGGAAGCAGTGTTGGTCGAATGGGTGGCGTTTCCGGGTCGACTCGACCAGTACTATTCCAAGACGCCGCCAGTCAGTCCACCGAACCCATACAATCTCCTCCAGACCCAGGTTTATGAACTGGCCGACACCGGCTATTACGATGCCGGTTGCTGGCGTGCCACTGCGCGCCTGCCTCGCCAATCCGGTCGGGCTCTATATCCAGGTGCCGGATTCGTCGAGATTCGCCTTTGGGCCCAACATCGAGGTCGGCGTCGACGTGCCCGGCGACGCCAAACCGATCGACATCTACCAGATTCTGTGTGGCTCGGCCGAGGTCGTCGATCCGGTCAGTCGGGCACCGTTCCGAGGCAACATGGTGCTACATGCGGCCGTGCAGATTCCAGGGAATTGGCTCGCCATGAATCCGAATCTCACGCTGGCCGACATGCTGATTAACGGTCAGCCAATTCAATGGGCCGGTCAAATTGCGAACCAATTTAAGATCGGCTTGTTCGCGCGGCCGCTGGAGGCGGACCGGGCTGCGCCGCTCGCCGATTGCTCCAGCTCGACACCGACGCCCGGCGCGCCACTGCAATGCGTGTGGGCGATCTTGTGGGACGCCATGAGCGAGGTCAATGAACCATGTCCGACCGGCGCCAAGATGCCGCTCTCCAGCAACAGCACCTTCATCGCGCCCTGGCTGCCGGCTGACGGTTCGGCACAGGACCTCGTGCTGACCTGCAATCCAACCAGTGAGCCGGTCTCGGTACAGGTCCAGCTCGCCGACGGCTCGGGGCCGGATCCGAGCATTGCAGTTACCCTTCACAGCGCGACGCCAACCTTCTACGCGGTGCCTGGCAATTCCTATCCAGGCAACTACACGGCACTTGCTGTCACCGTAACGGTGCCGAGCGGCGCCAACCCCGGCCTGCGCGGCATCCAGATCACCCAGATCACCAGCAAAACCGTACTGGCTCTTCCTGCCGCGGTCTACATCACGGGTTAGAGCCATGGGTTACTGCTCGCGGACACTCGTCCTCGCCGCCGCTCTGTTCGCATTCGCGCGCGGCGGTCCGGCGCTGGCCCAGCCGACTGACACCAATCCCTGCGGTGCCATCGGCGTGACCCAGGTGCAGCCGAAGCCGATACTGCCAACTTATTTCAGCGCCGCCTCGAAGAATCAGATCGCAGCAGACTGCTTCGCCTGGCAGGAGTTCATTTACCTCAACTGGAAGGCCGACCCGAAGGTTTCGGGGACGCCGGATGCGAATACCCCGTGGGCGAGTTTCGGCATGCCGGGCGATACCTCGGCGACGGTCTGGGAAAGCTTCCTCTCGGCGAGCCAGGCGTTCACGCAATCGGACGCGCGCGCCAAATCGGATTGGCATGACAAGCGTCCGTCAACGAAAATGCTGTTCAATGTGTCGAAGCTCGGAGACGCTGTGCTCGAAAACATCGGCCAGGCTGGCAATGGCAAATGGATCACCGACCAGCGCGGCGTTCCGGCGTTCTATGAGATCCTGTTGAACGAGGACGAGTACGCCTACATCACCACCAATGTGTTCGACGATTCGGATCTCACCACATTCGCCGGCCAGCGCGCCTGCGCCTCGCAGCAGGGCCAGGGCGGACGCGGAGGCTTCAATCTGCCAGCCGGAAATGCGCAAGGCAACACAGACGTCGATTGCAAGGGCAAGGTCGCTACCTATGGCCAAGGAGTCGGCGCCATCGAGATCAAGGCCGCCTGGGTCGCGCTGCCCTCGGACGGTTCGCTCAACTACCGTTACAAGACGACGTTGGCTGAATACACCCTGCCTGGCGGAAAGCCTGTTCAGGCGACCATGGGCCTCGTCGGCCTGCACATCATTCACAAGGTGCCTGGGGCCAACCAGTTCGTCTGGGCAACCTTCGAGCAGATTGACAATGATCCCGATGACAACAACGGCAATCCGGTCGCGCCAACCTTGCCGCGCAATCCCAACCAGAAACCACCTCCAGGCTATACTTTTTTCAATGCGAACTGCAATCCGCAGACCGACATCTATTATCGCTGCAAGCCCAACACTCCTCCGGGCGACGCGTGTCCGATTGGCAAGCCGCCGACGCTAGACTGCTTTCCCTATTCGGCGCCGATGCAGATCACCCGTATCACGCCAGTGGACTCGCAGGCGAATTCCGTCACTGATTATGCTTGGAAAATCCTGCCGGCGGATTCGGTGTTCAACTATTACCGCCTGATCGACGTGCAATGGCCAAACAGCCCGCAGCCAGTACCGCCGCAGAGCAGTGTACCGCTCTCGACCGGCGACATCACGCCGTCGAGCGGCAGTCACATCGTCGCCAACACCACACTTGAGACCTACTTACAGACCCAGAAGTCATGCATGGATTGCCATCAATCCGCCAGGATAGGCAACCCATCGCAGCAAATAATCGCTAAAGTTGCCGGCCGCCGGCTGCGCCGCGTGCTGGTCGCGCCGCCCAAAGTGCGAATGGGTGCAACTGATAATCCGGACTACGCGTCCGATTATTCCTTCGTATTTACTGTGGAAACGAACCGATGAGCTGAGAGCAGTCCAAGCCCACACAGCGCCACGTCCAGGCAGGCCAGAGCAGCTCTGATGAAATCACCGAAGGCAGGCATGGGGCCGCCGGCACGACGATACAAGGCTTCGACAACTTCGGCCCGCCGGTTTATCGATGTGTCACCCGACGCGCGGGACTCGCGCGTGTCGCCATAGCTAGGAAGGCTCGTTGTACACGGTTCGAAAGCGACCGCCCCACGGCACTTAGACACGGCGTCAAGCCCTGAGTTCGGATCGTGCGCCAACCTTCCAGTCTTCCGCTTTGGCGCGAAGACGCCGCTCCGGGATGTGCTCTTCCGGCAAAACTGGCGCAGCCGTACAGTTCGACTCCGTCAGCCTTCGTTACCTAAAAATATTGAGCAACGAAACCTCAACCTAGGGTATACTCGCTTCCGTCGGCTGACTAACGGCCGTCGCGACGGCTCCACCCACGGAGTCTAGCGATGTCTGAGAAATCAGTGGTCACATTCAAGCGTTTGCGTTCAGATTTTGGAGTACCTTATAGCCGTACTCACCTTGACCGTTTGGAAAAGGCGAAAGCGTTTCCGCAGAGTTTCAAACTCTCGAACCATCGCAATTCGCCACGCGTCTGGTGGGCGATTGAGCGCGCTTGAGACTGGCGTGAACTGTGCGGTATCAGATATCGCGCGGTAGAGCTATCATATGGACGGTCATTCTCTGTGTGACACGCAGCCCGCTGTGTGTTGTTTTCAATTTCTGCTTCTGTACAGCGGCGGAGGCTCTGGCGGAGAGCGTCGCAGAAGGCTGTGAACCGGGAGTGCCGAAGGAGCGCAATAGGACAGAGCGAACGCGAGAGGACTCCAAACTGCTGCTCCTACCCCAAATGGGAGGTGACCCGCGCAAATTAATCACCCACGCTACTCTTGGTGAAAATGAACCAGAAGCTTCGATTCAATGACGGCCACGTAGGTGCGGGAGCCCCTCGATGAGGAAATTCGTCGGATTGATTGCCGTTTGTTTGGTGATCCTAGCTTCTGCATTTGACGGCGCGCAGGCGGAGAATTCGCCGAGTGCGGAGGCGCGCTTGAGAGAGAAGAACATTACGCTGCCGGTTGAAGCCGCTCCGGCCGGCAGTTACGTCAACGCGGTACAAGTCGGAAATCTCTTGTTCATGGCGGGCAACGTTTCAGGCGGTTTGAAGGGTAAGCTCGGACGGGATCTGACTGTCGAACAAGGCTATGAAGCTGCACGGCAGGCCGGCTTGGTCATGTTGGCAAAGGTGCGAGCGGCGCTCGGTAGCCTCGATCGGGTGAAACGTGTAGTCAAAGTGGTCGGCATGGTGAACTCGGCCGATGACTTCGGTGACCAAGCCAAGGTGGTCAATGGATATTCCGACTTGATGGTCGAGGTGTTCGGGGAATCAATTGGGAAACATGCCCGCTCCTCACTGGGCGTGGCGGCGCTTCCGCGCCTTGCCGCGGTCGAAGTCGAAATGATACTTGAGGTGGACTAAGTTTGCGCTGCTCGCGATCCCTTTTACTTAGGAAGGCTCTCACGCGCTCGAGGACTCTGCGCTTTTCGTTGCCCTGAAGCAGTGCGGCAATCAGGGCTAGAACATCAAAGGGGCGTTCAGATGCCAGATCAGGAGGTTGCCATGAAGCGGCGCGCTACCATTCCAACTACCGCAGCCCTGCTGTACCTCGCTGTCGCCGTCCCGATCGGCGATGCGTTCGCCCAACAGACGCAGCGCGTATCCTACAAAGCGGGCGCGGAAAATGCCAAATACACACAACAGCAGTTTCTCGACGTCGGCGATATCCCGGGTCATCAGGTGCGATCATTTGAAATTTATCGCTCTTTTCCGACTAACCCTCCTGTCGTCAATGGTTTGAAGATCAAGGAAACGTGGACGCGGGGCGTTTCCGACTACGTCGACAATAATGGTGCCGCCAGCATATACAATGTCTATGTGTTCGAGAACGGCGACAAGTTCTTCACCCGCGGTACTGTGCTCGCTCACAGCGCGGAACCGGGCAAGCTTAGCAACACGACTGTTTCGTATATCACGGGCGGCACGGGAACGTTGGCTAATATTCGGGGAATTGCGCGAACCACTGGCCACGCCGATCCCAAAGCGGGGGTAAATGAGTCGCAAGTCGAGATCGAATATTCGATCGGCAAGTAGCTGCGGATCTCAACACTTAACCATCTCATCGCTTAGCACTGGTCGATGCACGCGTTGGATTTCAGCGGATCGCGGAATGTCGGCTCAAGAGCACGGGCACCGGTGGCACCCACGGAGCGCCTTTCCGTGGCAGACGAGAAGTTGGATAGCTCAGAACACCTTTAGCGGTGCCAAGCTCACCTAGCGGGAGCGGATTCTGTCCTCGGGGCGCTCGGCCCGCCCGGCCGACTTCGTTCACTCGCGGTCTCGCCGATCTGCCACCGCGAACCCACTCACATGCCAAATTCGACGGCGGATCGAGAAGGGCTTGTCCGAACGGTGTTGAACTGCCCACTCCACAGACCAGCGTGGTGCTGAGCGTTGTGCCGCGACCTACGTTCTATGGGTAACGTCACGAACTAGGCCTCTCGCCCACCATTTTCAAAACGAATGATGCCGGCCAGTCGCGCGCAGCATCTCGTTCTGGGCGGTGGTGTAAAGTGTTTGCCAGGACTCTCTCAGCTCAGGGGTGAAAGAAGCGCCGAATTTGCGCTCAAAGCTCCACATCAACGCCTCGCCCATTGCGACAAAGTGCGATGGCTGAACGCCAAGTCTGGCGTGCTTGTGACCGGAAATCGCGATCAGCGATTGGAACATCGGTCTTTCATCGAGCGAGGCGACCAGCGCCGTGATCATATCGAGCACCTTCATCCGCTGCTTCTCAGTATCGCCGCCGAACATTTGTCTCGCATCAGGAGCTAGTTCGACGAACCTGTTGTAGCACAGGTCAGCGAGGTCGCGACGGATCGGCCACATCGCGTCAAATGATGTCCTGATAAGGTCGAGTTGCTCCGGCGTCATTGGTCACACGAGCAGGCTCGTAAAGAATGGTCTTGTGATCTCTGCCGCTGAGAGCTCCCTCTCATCTGAAGTGATGACGGAGACAAACTGGTGTTTGCAGTTCCAGCAGCGCCAAAGATCCTGAGCCTCATTCGCGGAGACGTGCTCGTGCCACTCGAGGGTGACTAATCCAGAACCACAGTGAACGCATTTGTTATGCTGCACTGTTGAGAACGGGAGCATGTAGAACCTCCTTTCTTACACACAAGCGACGAGTACGGCAGAAGGGTAAGCGTTGGTGAGCCGCCTACGTCGCAGTTCGATCCCGTAGACGACATGATCGCGGACCTAAGCGGCGCTCGCTCGCGTTCGTCTCATTGGTTCGCGAAGAAACGAGCTTGAACTGCACAGATTACGTCCACCAGTATTCCCAATGCGAGTGGTTATCGATCCTCACTGTGAATTTGGCGCCCAGGCAGTTCTGCAAAGCCGCCAGGAAAGCAGAAATTGCAGCTGGCATGGCGGCTCCGCCGGTAGCAAAAGCCGCAATAATGGCCGCAATTAGTCCCGCGGCCGATGCCCGAGCTACGCAATCTTTTATCTTTTGCTCATCCGGCCCCTCCACCACGAGCTCAAGCTCGTGGCGGAGTTTTTTCATTTCGAGGTGTGGCCATGGATCAAACTTTGTGCGTCCCGTCGGCTGAAAGCTATCGTCGAAACTTGCGACAATTTGTCGATGGATTGCGGGCATGGGAGCGAGCGCAGCCTGTTCGTTTGCTGCGGATGCAAGCAGCGTCGCTGCGACGGGTCCAACGTTAGCTGTGATATTGTTGCTGGCAGAATGAACACGAACGCCCGTGCACCATGCTGGATAGGGAACGATAATTTCAGCGGCAACAGGCAGGATGACTTGTCCAACGACTCCTGTCGGCTCATCACCAACGAAGTCGAAATCCCAGATGCCGTCTGCCGGAGGAGCGATATAATATCGAGGAGATAATCGAATGTGAGACCATCCAGTGGTCGGGACATCGCCAAGGGCAACGACGACAAGTTGTTCTTTGAGTGGAGCGGGTAACTGAATCAGGTTTGCTAATACCGCAGTAACGGTCCGAACTCTAGCCATGTCAATTCTCCACAATAGTGGCAGCGGCAGCCGGCATGGCCGACAAGCGTGCCGTCGGTCCTCTCATTGCATTTTCATACCAAAGGGGGTGTGAAGACTAAACTAGCGGCGGTGACCAGTCTCATCGCTGGTGCGCTGTGCATGCTGAGCCTTCACTCCCGTTCATTCATAAGTCGGGATGATCATCGGAGCCGCAACGGCGTAAGGTGGTTGCCAAGATCTGTGAAGAGGAAGCGGTCAGCGCGATAAGGGCTGTTGTGCCAGCAGGGTGTTCATCATGCGGCTCGACCCCCAGGTTGATCGAGCACACGCGTGCCATGAATCCATCGTCTCAATCAATCCCCAAGATCGGTAGTAGACGAAAGCGCAAGATCATAAGCCGCCATCCTGCTGAATGCTCAATGAACGTACTATTTGGAATACCGACCAACTACGGCAAGTACATCGCCAGCCTTAGCAATGATGACAACGGCGATATATCGCCAAATGCAGCGTGAGCGGCTTGGAGGAAATGATCCTCCCTTTTTTCGCCGCGGGCCATGATGCCCGACTGGCATGGGGCGGTGCTGGTTACGCCTCCTATTCCCGCCGCTGGTTCCGAACTCGCCCCCAGCGGCGGCAATCTGTGCCGAAATGGCATGTAGCACCCTCTCGCATGATCGAGCCGACTTGGCACGATCTGTGGACATCTGATTCGCGTAAGATCGATTTCGAATCTAGAATCGCGAGTCAAAGTCACCTATGCGATATTTCATCTACTGTCGGAAATCATCGGAAGCTGAAGATCGACAAGTCGCATCAATCGAATCTCGCATCAATCGAATCTCAGTTGACGACGCTGAAGCGAACATTCGTTGACGGATCTGACATAGAAATCGCCGGAACATACGAAGAGTCGTTCAGCGCGAAGGCCCCTGGTCGTCCGCTATTCGGTGAGAGGAGTCTATAAAGCGCGAGGAGACGATGAGCCATATCGGTCGCTTCAGCAACCGTGATCACTCTAGAGAGTTATCCCAAAATACCTTACAAAGCCGAGTCTACACGGGATGGTTGCTTACTCGAATCGCACTCCTGGCACTCATCGATCTTGCCGCACTGGCGTTCATCAGGTCCATTCCTTGACGCGTAACAACCGAGGGTTGTATACCGCCTTCAGCAACGGAGGTAGTATCATGGTCATTCGTTATCTAAAGAGATTCCGTATTCTCCTTGTTTCTCTCACGACCCTCTTCATTGGTGCCGCGGTGCTTATTTGGAATCTGGGCCTTACGGTAGATCTGCTACGAGCGGTCTGTGCATCATCATCGCTTTCGGTCTGCCTCTAGCACTTTTCCCGGTTCCACTCGGACGTTCACGCCCTCCTTCTTGAGGGCGTTTTTTGTGGATCAATTTCCCGCTCAACGGGGTTCAACAATTGTTCGAACGCTCGGCGTTCTCCGCTCGAGCGGCGTGACCACGTACGTCAACAAGGTTCATCACGTCGCCACCATAACCCAGATCGCAAAGGAGAAGGCTTCTGGACCTTGCCGAGTAAAGGTTGCGAAGGAAGCTTATAGAGCGCGGAGCCGGTGCATGGTCTCTGGCAAACGAGCTACCAAGGATAGATCCAAGATAGTACGTCAGAAAACTTCAGCATGGGCTGCGGTTGTTCATTTTTGCAAACATGTTGTATCCGAGGCCGGTGACCGCGCCGACTGCAAATCCAAAAAGAAGCGACACAACATATCGCTGACCGAGTTGGGCGCTCACTCCACCTGCGGCAAAGGAAGCGGCGCATATTATCAATCCGATGTAATTTTTCCTTTTGCCGCTGTTACGATTGTTCGTCAGCCATTCCATACTTAGAAATTGTACACCAGAGATACTTCATCGCCGACCGTAATTGGGTTGCGCGCCAATAATCCTGTCGCGAATGCGGGTAGAAATTGCCAAATTGGCAACTTTGCTGGGGCCCGGAGCGGTTCGATCCCAACGTCGTCGATCCGCGGCAAGCTGCTTTCGATGAGCGCGGCGACGATCGACCGGACGTTGGGCCGGATTCGGGAAGGGCTCGGACGGCTCGCAGTATCGAACTCCTCGTCGATCCCAAAACTCTGCCGGAGTTAATCTGACCGCCTGAACTCAACGCGTCAAAATCACTGTGAAGAGCCACTAGGCGGCCACTCGCTGCTGGCGGTCCAGCTGCTGGAGCGCCTGCGGCAGCTGTCGCTGGCGGTTGTGGCCGTTATCTGAACAGTCAAGCTGTCTCACCGGCTGATAGTGGGGCAGTTTGAATTTCGCCAATGCGCCAGGAACGGACATTCCGCGCGAAGGTTCATGCCGAGGCTTACGCGTGCGGCCTGAGAATGGTCGAAGGCCCTCCGGCCGCGCACGGCGGCGGCGTCAGCGACGAAACAGTTCGCCGACGAGCGGCATCGAATTCTCGAATAAGATGTGCCACGCCCGCGGGAACCGGGAATTTCTCACAACGAGATATACCCGACGATGGGCAGGCGTCATCTCGGTTGGGCTTCGCCCATCTTCCGCGACGCCGCCGCGATTCAGTTTCTCGGAGGCTCATCGGATGGTTATATTGCCTCCTGAAGTGACCGCTGAAATATTTCCTCCGGCGCCGCCATGGATCGAGCCATCATAAGACCCTTGATGGTCATAACCGCCTGGATATAATACGCTATCTATATGCACGTTCCCTCCTGAAGTGCGCGCATGCAACTGGAAGCTCGCCGAATCCGGCACTTGAACCGTTATGTTGCCGCCGCTTGTCTGGAGCGTCGCGACGGGCTGCGGGTCGAGGAGTTCCACCGCGATATTTCCGCCTGACGTTCGGGCATTGGGTATACTTCCTGAAACAGAATGCAAATCGATATTCCCTCCATAGGTGTTTGCGTCTATTCGACCGCCGACTCTACCGGCCGAACCTACGGTAATTCGTCCGCCACTCGTGTGAAGCGTCAGGTCGGCGGCTCCCTCGCCGATCTCGATTGCGCCACCGCTGGTCTGTGCATCGACGGTCGCATCAGCCTTATCCAAGGAGATCGAGCCGCCGCTCGTCTTGATCGTCAACGGCGAGTTGGCGGGAACGTCCAGTTGCAGGTCGATGAATGTCGGCGGCTGCCGATTTTGTATGCTGCAGTTGATCACAGCATCCCCGTTCGTCTGGATTTCGGCTCTCACGAAGCTGGCGTCTCCGGTCTGCAACCGCCAGCTTACTGTCAGCTCGTTTGTCGGTTTTGAATGAATTGTTATATTTGCCGAAGCCGCAGGCACGCTGATTTTGGCTCCCTGTGGCAAAGATACGCTTTTCGGCAGGTTTTGAGGGACGTTGATGGTCGTCATGATCATACCTCAAAAGATAGAATCGACCGACATTTTCTGTTCGAATATTCGAGGGCGCGTATTCGACCGCCCCCGATCGACATCGACGCCGCGCTCTTCCACCTCTCGAGCGGGCGATAGCCGAAGGGACAGCATATCAACTCGACGGAGCCTCGCCCGGCGCCCAATAGGGACATGCTTTCTGCTCTTCATTTCCGGTCATCAACCCGCGCGACCAAAATGAGAACTTCTCCGAATCGACCAGTATTCCGCCGTCTTCTCGAATACGGCCGATATCATTGAGCGCGTCGTGAAGACCGACAGTGCATTTCCCCAGGCGGCCGTCTGGATAAACCAGCAGGTGATTGGGCATGGCCGCGTAACATAACTCCGTGTCGATCCTCCAATGCATCGTGTCCCGAACGATTCGATAGAAGGATTCCTCGATCTCGCGGTATGTTTTACGATCGAGCACGGCAAGATCATCATCATTCGTCCCGCCCCACTTGCCGACAGGTCTGATGAAAGTCTTGAACCGAGGGTCGTCTCCGAAATCCTTCGCGATGTTTTCCGCCAACCGGCCTATATCGTCCGCATTGGTCGGCGAAGCATTGACACGAATTACGCTCGTAAAATCTCCGACCGCTTTTCGATAGGAGAGGAGATTTTCATATATGAGGTTGAAGGTCCCGTCGCCGATTTTCGTGTGTCTAGCCTTGTCGTGAGAGTCTTTCCATCCATCCAGAGTAATCTGGAATTGGACGAGATCCTCATCGAGCAGCTCCTGTAGTTTCGTGAGCGTCAACATTGTTCCGTTCGACGTGAGCGAATAAGAAAAGGCGCAATTCAACTCTGAATTGTGCGCCAGTATTTCTCTCATGCGGTGGAAGGCGAGCATGGGTTCCCCGCCGAAAAACGAAACATCTACGCTGTCGTATTTATGCGACAGCACCCCGAAGAAATTTTTTATCAGATCTGCTTGGCGCTCGTCGGAGCCTTTGTACTCGTAGCGTTCGTAACAATAGTCACAACGTAAATTGCATTTCTCTGTAAGCAGAAGTGTGACGGAAAAACTGCTCATTATCGTTTTCCGACACGAATCTCATAGTTGAGAATAATAGAAGGCTTGCGCTTGCAAGCCTTCCGCCTTACGACGAATTAAAGCGCTTTTAGCTGCTGCACTCGCAGCCGCCGTTAGTTGCACTGGCAGCCGCCGTTATTAAGTGCAGCGCGCCCCCCGCGGCGTACTTCGCCAATAGATTCTTTCACATGTTCTGCGAATTTTTTGTCCTTTATGATTATTTCTCCCTTCGGATCGATCGTGATCCAGTCGACTGGGATTTTATTGAGGTCGATCTTGTTTTCCGAGGTAGCCATTTGTAACTCCCTATTGTGAATTTCCCGATAATGCGCGTCCAAAACGCAGGTGTAATTTATGTGTTCGATGGAACATCGTAGGCTCATGCACCGAAGCGTGCTACTACCTGAATCGAGGGGATCAGAGCTACGTTGGGATTCCGTGCAATCCGATCCTTGGGGTGCCAGCAAGGATCCTCGTAATGGTAGGTTGAGACGTCGATAGAGTGGGTCAAGGATACACAACCTGCCGAACTACTCTAACGGAAACCGAGTTGTGACAACTAATCCCCCCACAATAGCGCAACCCTACGAGCCCGGGGATTACTCGCGGTTGCGCGAGGTTTGTCACTGGGAGCCGCGAACGGAATATGTGGGACGCTTCGTCACTAATGTTGAGACGGTCAGGGTGTCGAACGAATACGGCGAATGGCGAGCCGTTCAGATGCATCAGTGGATTGATCGATATCGCAATTACAGTGTGCAAATCTGCTCATACTGATGAGTAGCCTGAGGCCGGGCAGCGCATCTTGCAAAACATCAGCGTTCTCCGGCAGCGCTTTGATCCGAAGGCTGTGGCGAAGGAGGTGGCTTCTCGATCTCGCTCGGCAAGGGCCGCGAGAGGAGTCTATAAAGCGCGAGGAGACGATGAGCCATATCGGTCGCTTCAGCAGTAGTGATCTCTTCTCCTGAGGCCTCTTTGTATAGGCGGCGGAGTTCTTCGAGTTGTTCGGGCGAGACCTGGCCGCCGGTGGGAGGCATCACCGCATGATACGGAAGCGGTGTCCGAACCATAGACTGGGGGTTATGCCGCACGAGGGTCAGTTGCCCAGCCTGTGCTAGGTAGCCAGTTTGCTTCGGATCCCCAGATGCTTTTCGATAACCGCGATGCGTTCGAGCGCATGGTCGATCTCCAAGCGATAGCCATCGATGTTCTCGACTTTCGTTCTCAAGATACAAGATCGGTACGAATGACTCTGAGTTCCTGCTCGATGTTTAGGAGCCTTTCGTCGATGCGAACCAGCTTCTCCCCCACCTTGTCCATCCGACCTTCCACTTGTACCAGCCGATCTTCCACCCGCTCCAGCAGATCTTCCACTCGTTCCAACCGAGTGTCGAGCGCGGCGATATCTGCCTTCGTCGCCATGAGCTGGATGATGAAATCGAGACTCTCCTGAGCTCCGTTGGGCGTTGCATTCATGCGTCTATTTTATACCGCATCGGTTTCAGCGCAATCTGATGACGGTCGAATGGCCGCAGCCCCTTCCGCGGATGTGCCCGAAGTTGCGCATTTCTCCCGGCGTCCGACCAATTCTGGTAGGTGTCTCGCGGATCGTTTCGGGGACACAATCTGGCACCAGTGGAGCCAAGAACGATCAAAAGGATCGAGGTTAATTCAATTCGCGCAGCCCGCGGTGTAGGGTGGGCGCCCAAACTCCTGAGGCGAGGCCACGATGGCGATCGTGGTGCTTCGAGTCGAAATCGCAATTGCGGTTATCAAGGGCATGGAGGGCGCGAGCCTCGAAAAGAGTGGCGCCTCGGAGTTTTTAGTCTTTCCTGTTCTCACGGCGACAGCTGTCTACATCGGAGCGCCGATCATGTCTGCACCAACCAAACTTGGCGTCCTGGCTATCATCGGCACCGGAATCCAAGGAGGACGGCAGTTGATTCGAGAGGCGATCACGCGGATCAAGAGTTCCGACGTGATCATGTTCTGCGTCTCCGAGCCACTAACCCGTGACTGGCTGCTTGAGCTGCGCCCAGACGCTGAAGATCTCTCGCGCTTCTACGCGGATGGCAAGGATCGGCGGACCACCTACGAGGAGATGGTTGAGAGCATGCTCAAGCCGGTTCGCCAAGGCAAGACGGTCGCGGCGGCGTTCTATGGCCATCCGGGCGTCTTTGTTTCGCCGTCACATGAGGCCGTCAAGCGCGCCCGGCGCGAGGGGTATCGCGCCTTCATGCAACCAGCCATCTCTGCGGAGGCCTGCCTTTATGCTGACCTCGGCATCGATCCGGCTCAGCACGGCTGCCTGTCCTTTGAGGCGAGCGAGTGGCTCGTCTTCGGCCACAAGCTTGATCCAAGCTGCGCCGTTATTTTATGGCAGGTCGATTGCGTCGGCGAGGCCAGCTATCAGAGCGAGGGCTACAGCGGCGCGCATGTGCCGCTCCTCGTCGAGAGCCTCCTACGCTATTATGACGCTGGTCACTTTGCGTATCTCTACCATGCGCCCGTCCTGCCGATCGGCCGCTCGAAGGTTTGGCCGATAAAAATCGGCGAATTGCACGAGACACTGCGGCGCTACAGAACCGCCGGGACGCTGTTCATCCCACCGGCGGCAGAGCCGCCAGTCGACCTCGATATGGCGCGCCGCCTCGGCATATCTGCCGACGAACTTGAAAGGGATACGCACATGCCGCCCTGGGGTGTCGATCCGCGTTTCCTGATCGTCGTGGGCAACACGGTCGAGCCGGAGCCGCACCTGTGACCAGCGAGCGGGCGGCTCCTGGCTGCGTGAAGCAGAAGTGTTGCAGTTTCTCCGAGGGCGCTCTATGGGACGCCCTTATCAGAGCTCGTCCGGAGGTTTGGCGATTTGAGATTCCGTTACCTCTCATCGATCCCGCGCCTCTGGCAAAAGTCTCCGCCTTGGACTGGGCAGCGATCGTTCGCTCCGATCTCGTGCTTGACGCCGAGGATGCGCATGCGGCTTTCTTCACGAGAGTTGAACAGGCGCTGGCGCAGGGACCCGGTTTCGCGCTGCTCAGCCGCATCCCCGTCGAGGCTCTTTCCTTTCGCGCTGCGCGCTTGCTCCACATCATGCTTTCCAAGAGGTTTGGGCGCTTGTGCCCGCAGGACGCGTCAGGATCCTACCTCTGCGACGTCGTCGATTCGGACACGTCCGGTCGCATGCACAGCGACGACCAAATTGCGCTCGGACGCCGCTGGAACAACCTGCCCTGCCATACCGATCATGCCTTCGGCCGTGCCCCACCGCGCCGCCTCGCTTTCCTCTGCTTCCGCGCCGCCGAGGAAGGTGGCGCGGTACGGCTTGCTAGTGCGGCGACGCTGCTCGCACGTGTCGCGAAGATCGGCCCCAATCTGGTCGAGGACCTGCGGCGCCCCGTCCCTTTTGACGTGAAGCGTCAGATTGACGCTAGTGACGATGCGCTCGACGCTGTAGCGATCGTCGGCTCCGATCCTGACGGCACTCGGTTGCGCTATCTTTATCACCAGATCGCTCACGCGCGCCTCGATTCGCGACAGCGCGAGGCGGTTGGAGCTTTGGAAATGGCTCTTGCCGAACCCGGGCTCGTCGCCGAGCTTATGCTCTCTCCAGGTGACGTGCTCTTGATCGACAACCGCGTCGTCCTGCATGGCCGGGGCGCATACCACAATAAGCAGGTGCCATGTACTCCGCGCCATCATCTCCGTCTCTGGTTGATTTAGCTCACGCTTGCCAGCCAACTTGTGTTGTTACCAGATATGGTAGTTGAAGCGACTTTGTTGCAGGGCATACTTCTCCACTCAAGATTGATCATGCGGGAGAGCCAACATGGCAGAATCGAAGCTTTACGAGTTTTTGCGCGGGCTCAACGACGATTCTAATAAGCTTACCGAATTCGAGAACGATCCAGAGGCTGCTATGGATGCTGCTGGCCTCACTAGTGAGGAGAAGGAGGTTGTCAAGAGTGGTGACGAGGAACGCATCATGCGTCAGCTTGGCGCTCAGGACGCTGCGCAGGCAGCTTTCCGCGTAATTCGCATACGCAATATCCGCATTCGCTTTGGAGTTTGACCTTGGCGCGACGGCGAACCCCGTCGCGCGCCTTCTCTCAGGGAGTGCCGACTGATGGGTTGCTTAACTGTGGTTGGAAGCGGGATTAAATCGCTCGCTCATATGACTACGGAAGCGGCGGCCGCAATCCGGCTTGCCGACAAAGTGCTCTATGGAGCCGGCGAGCCGCTAACAATCGATTGGGTGGTGCGCAACGCGAAGTCAGCGGAGTGCCTCGACGTGCTTTACGAAGAGGGAAAAGATCGGATGCTGACGTACAATGCGATGGCGGGGCTGATTCTCTCGTACGTGCGCTCGGGTCTGAAGGTCTGCGTCTCATTCGAAGGTCATCCGGGTATCTTTGTCGACGTTGCGCATCGCTGCATTCGGACGGCTCGGGCGGAAGGTCATCAGGCGCGTATGCTGCCGGGTATCTCAGCCCAAGATTGTCTCGTTTCGGATGTTCTTATCGACCCTGCCGAATACGGCTGCCAATCCTTCGAGGCGACGGACTTCCTCATGCGCGGCTATGAGCCGGACGTAACGAGCATGCTCGTTCTCTGGCAAGTTGGCTGCATCGGCCTTTCGACTTTCTCGCGTAACCGCCAGCCGAAGAAGAATGTACGCATCCTTACCGAGGTATTGGAGAGGTCTTATGGCGCCGACCATCCGGTGATCGTGTATCAAGCCGCGCTGTTCTCGGTGTCATCGCCGAAAATTCTTGAGACGCCGCTACGCGACTTGCCCGAGCACGATCTTGGCCTCGCCACGCTCTACGTCCCGCCACTCCGCGAGGGCTTGGTGAATAGAGAGCATCTTGCGCGCTTTGGTATCGCGTGAGCGCGACCGCCTTCAGCCGATCAGGCTGCGTTCAATGCCGATCAAGAAGGCGTAAGCCGTCGCGATGTCTCGGAACTGCTCATACCGGCCCGAACGGCCCATGTGTCCTGTGTCAAACTCAGTCTTTAGAAACTGCATGCCGCTTCCGGTCGACATCGTTCGCATGCGTGCTATCCACTTAGCCGGCTCCCAGACTGCTACCTGCGTGTCATGCAGGCGCGCGAGCGCGAGCACGTGCGGATAAGGTTGAGGCTGGAGTTTCTCATAGGGCGCGTACGAAAGAATGCAGCGGCGGTCTATGGGGTCATTCGGATCGCCCCACTCGTCGTAGTCTGTTGTAGTGAGCGGAATCGTCGGATCGGAAAGTGAGTTGAGCAAGTCGACAAACGGCGCGATGGTAACAGCGGCACGAAATAAATCTGGCCGCGCATTTAGAGCCCCGCCGACGAGCACGCCGCCGGCGCTCTCGCCCATGGCGTAGATACTCGAAGCGAGCCCGATCTCTCGCGTGTATTCGGCGCAGGCGATAAAATCGGCGATGCTCGTGGTCTTGGTCCGCCGGCGGCCCGCTTTGTGCCAGACGCGGCCGAGTTCGCCGCCACCGCGCACATGCGCGATCGCGATCCGAAATCCGCGATCAATCAAGCTGAAGCGCGGCAACCAGAGATACGGGTCGATGCTGAAGCCATAGGCGCCGTAACCGTAGACGAGGGTGGGGCCTGGCTGTCCACAGTCGCTCTTGCGAGACAGGATGGTCAGCGGAACGCGCGCACCGTCGGGACGGTCGACGCGATGCTCCTCCGCAGCGTAGTCGTTTTGGTCGAAGTTTCCCGCCGCTTTCTCGTGCTTCAGCACTCTGGTCTCTCCCGAGACGAGATCGAGTTCACAGATACGGGGAAAATCGGTATAAGTTGCCCATTCAAATCGGACGGCTCTGGCATCGAGCTCAACATTGTCCTTGAAAGCGATCGAGGCTGGCTCACGCGAAGGCGGGAATTCCCTTTCGATTTCGCTTCCGATCGAAATGATCCGTCCGCGCATCGCGCCGTCAACGCGCTCAGTCACAGCAACGGTGCCTTGCAGCACCTCGAAATCCTCAAGATAGGATCCAGGGTCGGGCGCCCAAAATGGACGCCAAGCATGGGTTTCCTCAACGGCGCGCGAGGCGCGCATCAAACGAAAATCGGGGGCATCATCATTCGTGCGGATAACGAAAGCAACGCCATCGAATTGAACCTCATATTCGCATTTTGGCCGGCGCGGCGCAACGAGACGCGCCGGCCCAAGGATGTCATCCCCCGGCACAAAACGGACCTCGTCCTCATCGCCCGAACTGCTGCGTATGAAGACGAAATCATCCCCTTTCGCAGGATAAATGGAGCACGAAAAAGCCTCATCTGTCTCATCATAGACTGTCTCGGCGCTCTCCGGAGCCGCACCGATCCGATAGCGCTTTACCCGCCGCCAGCGCAAAGTCTGGGAGTCGAGTTCGGTATAGAACAAAACCTCCCCGTCCTTCGACAAGACCATATTTCCGGACGCGCCGCTGATCGCTTGCGGCAGGACGGCGCCCGTAGTGAGATCCTTGAAGCGAATCGTATACAGCCGCTCGCCGGTGACATCGATGGCAAATGCGAGCAGGCTGGAACGCCGATCCACGCAAACCTGGATGTCGCACGATGCGTGAGACGCTGCGATAGCGGCGTAGTCGAGAATTGTTTCGCGGGCCTCTGGGATGCGGGAATGCGCACGCTCGAATCGGGGATATTCCGCGCCTTCGGGGTAGACAAAGCGATACTCGTACTCCCCATATCTGTAGGGTACGGTCTCGTCCGAACGCGGGGATCGAGAAGCGATCTCCTCGAAGATTTCTTGCTCAATGGCGCGCGCCGGAGCCATGGCCGCCGCAAGACGCGCGTTCTCTTCCTGGAGGAAGAGAAGAAAACGCGGGTCGGAGACGTCGCGCATCCAGGAAAACTCGTCGGCGCTCTTGTGCCCACTTCGCTGGGCCATAACTCGAAGCCCGTCTGCATGCGTACCTACCACGAACTGTAGACGCGCTGCGAGCACAGTCAAGGGGCCTGATAAATCCACCCTGGCGAAGGGACGCATCGGCTAGAATAGTCCCCTCGCTCTTGCGTGGCTTGCTTGAGACAACGCTCGGACTTGCTGCGTTCAGCCCGGTGGTAGTGTCAGATCCGAACGTCGTTCTGGATCAAATCAAGGCGGCGAGCAAAAGGCAACACCTAGGAGCCGAATTTCGTTCGACGCTATCGAATGCGCTCGAAGCCTGCTAGGGGTAAGATCGACGATTACGGAGTGAAAAGCCTCATGTCAGTTGGATCATTCAAAATCGAAAACAAAGCCTACGCGGACGAGTATCTAGACGCGCTCTTCGAGGAACCGAAATGCCGATCGATGGCTGAGGTCCGCATGCGCGCCGACAAATTTATCCCGCGCTGAAGTCAGAGACTATTTCATTCGCGAGGCCGCAAAGCGGCTCGAAGCCCTCATGAGCTAAGTATTTCCTCAGGCTTCCTTGTTGCAGTCGCGCCGCGCAGCCGTTCGATCCAATGAGCGCCGCTACTCTTCGCTCTGCTTATCTTCTCTCAACTCCGAGAGCGTCTTCCCGTCATATTTCCAATAGTCCGGCCCAGCGATGGCAGTCCAGCCAAAGCCCTTTTCATGCGCAATCTGGAGAGCCGAACTAGACAAGCTTTGCTCTTGTCCTCTGAACTCCACCCACCGCTCGCCTTTGACTGTGCACGTTATGTTTTCATCAAATACGGACTGGAGAATCGTCCCCGGTGCTAGTCCGACCGTTGCGAAGCTAAAATTAGCTCTCCGTTTCTTGGCTTCGCCCAGCGCTTCCTTATCTCCCGGCTCGGTGAAGAGTTCGGTGCCAGGCGTAACAACCTTAAGGCACAACAGCTCAATGATGGCTTTGGGACGATCAGGCGATAGCTTGAAAAATTCGCGGCTTGGCCGGACCCGATGATCACCAAAGGCGGTGTGTATCGCCTTCTCGGCCTTTGCGGCGTCCGTGACTTCCGCTGCATAGAAGCACTCGAAAGGAAGCGGGATGGACGTATTATTTAGCTGCTTAATCCTCTCGGCGATGTCACCGTTCGTGATGCCGATTTTTGATCAGCCCCGGCATTGCTTCATTTGTGAGGACATAAATCACCTCGGGCATGGTCCAGTCCTGCGCACAAACCAAAGTTGCCGCATTATGCGCGAATCAACTTTTGCGTTCAACGGAAACCTTCATGGCGCGTGTTCAGGAGTTGCTCCGCTCCTGCCCGGGAGCCGCTACGTTCTATGATCACGCGGAGCAGCGCTCGGTTGACAGCATGTAAGGTGTTCGTTGGCTCCGGAATTGCAGGGGGCTCGGTAGCTCATAGGCGACGCTTCCCGAGGCGCAGCAAGATGCGTGGTTGGTTAGTGACGGTCGCCATTAAGCAAGATGGCGACGAAGAGTACAGGCACATGACTTACGCGGTCGCGGTCGCTGACCCAAGCGAAGCCGTGCATCTGCCAATCGAAGACAGCGGCGCCAATGCCGCAATGCTCAACTGTCCGATCGAAGCTGGCATGTTGCAAAGTCTCGGCTTGGAGCCCGGCGAGCTGATCATGATACACGATGACAAGGTCGATCCGATACCCCCACGTCCCCGGCGCCATTAGCCGCGCGTCTACTTTCGCCCAAGCCGCGTCGGGTTAACGACATTCTGCTCGGAGGCGGTGCGAGTAGTTAGTTGCGCGCCGTCATAGCTTACCGCGTCGTCCTCTCCAGCCGTCTGGCACGCGGGTTGCTGAGCAAGGGGTGGCTCTCGCGAGGGCCGAGCGTCGATGGGAAACTTCGTGCGGGCGGTCCGTCAGCAGCTCCGCCCGCACGCTTTTCCGTTGCGTCGGCCTCAGAGATTGCGCTCTGTCGATTTCCGCGCTGTTTGTCTTCACTCCTGCATAATAACCGTCTGGCATGCGAGTTGCTGAGAGGCTTGTTGGCTTGGCTGTCAATCTTCACGCAACCCCAGACAGACCAGGCTTGGCGTAGCAAACTCCGCGCGGGTGGTTCCTCCAGACGCCCGCGTCTTTTTGCGGCCGCAGACCGCAAGGTCTTCGGCGACAGGGCTTTGCGGAGATCGTTCCAAGACCCGTGAAGAGGCTTCGGAGAACGCGATAGCGTCGCTCAAAGAAATGGTCCGAAGGGAACGCGGAAACGAGCGTCGTACTTGCCGCGATTGCGGATCTTAGGCGGCTAGGCAGCCACAAAGCCGCCCCCAGAACCAGAGCTCTCGTCATAAGGAGCATGCTGCGATGGACAGGCTCAAATTCATTCCGGCTTTCGAGGCGGCGATTCGCTCCGCGGATCCCGAGAAGCTCGCCGCACTTCGGGAGACCATCCGCCAGCGCGGAGGCCCTGACGAGTTCGCGCTGACGACCACAGAACTGATACGCAAACATCCACTCACGCTTTTTAGGTTGATCAAGATCATCGCCGAGGCTGCGCATGAGGACCGCCGCCCATGAGCATCAACCCGGCTCGAAACCATACCATTCTCATCGCCGACGCGGCGGTATCCGTCGTCAATGTGGCTTGCACAGCATGGCGGCTATATGTGCGAGCAAACAGAACCGAAGACATCGACCAAGAGAGGCGCGCGCAATGGCCTACCCCATCCGTCTTCGATGGCCTGATGCGCTCAGCGCAATTGCGCCGCGATGATTGAGGTGGTCCGTCACCATGTCGCCGCTTATCGTTATAGTCGCTTCGATGCAACTGAGTGTTTTAGCCACGATCAACATCACTGCTCAGCCCTCACAAAGCATAGACGAGTGCCGGAAGATGGGTGAGGCAGCGATCAAAGCCGCGACTGTGAAGCCCGGCTTTTCCGCCTCCTATGTCTGCCACGACACTACCCTCCAGCGGGGGTTATCCGGCGCGTTAGGCGTGGTTGCCTACCAGAAAGAGGATGGCGGAATAACGATCCTAGAGGGATACATGGCGACACTATCGGACTGCAAGGTTGCTGGAATGGTAGCGGCCGGTAACAAAGTGGTTCCCGGCACAACGGCTTGGGCGTGGGCCTGCTACGATCTCGGCAGCTTTGGAGGGTGACGACAGCAGACTGCGGCGCGAAGGCCGCAATGCTCCGCTGCCCGATCGACGAGCGCAGTTGCAAAGACTTGGCCTGAAGCCCGGTGAGCTTCTGTTGTAGACGACGAGATGAATTCGATCACCTCACGTCCTCGGCGTCATTAGGTCACGTCTGCTCTCGTTCAAACCACGTCGGCTTGACGACATATGGTCCGGAAACGCGCGAGGAGTCCACTGGCGCACGCGTAAAAGCGCGCCGCTTTGCCCTCTCGTCTTTCTCTTTCCATCTGGCACGCAGGTTGCTGAGCCAAGCGTGGCTTGGTTGCTCATTGATTGGAAACTCCTGAGGGCCAAGCTTCTCGACCGGAAACTTCGTGCGGACGATCCGTCAGCAGCCTCGCCCGCACGCTTTTCCGTAATCGGCGGAGCGTCGTCGGTGACCGAGAGACTGAGACGCGCTCCCGACGGCACAGATGAGGGACGCGCAGATGACAAAGCATCGCCGCCGTTTCATGCAAGCGGTCCCGCTAGAGCAGCGACTGGAGCAGGAAGCGAAGGGCCTCCGCACGGAGGCAAGAGAGCTGTCGGCCGGTGCCAAACGTGAAAAGGCTTTGCGGAAGGCCCGTGAGAACGAAGTAGCGGCGCGTATGACAGAATGGCTGACATCGCCGAGACTTCGCGCCGACGTAGCTTGTCTACCGGCCAACCTTCGCACCGGCGGAAAGCGTCGTGATCAGCACGTGGCATCTGGCACGTGAATTGCCAGGAGAAGTACGGGCTTGGCTGCTCATGCATTCGTGCTACCCCCATGCGAGCGTCAAGCCTGCGCGGGTGGACCTCCCTCCACCCGCGCTTTCTTTTCTGTGGTGCCGTGGCCTCGCGCGCCGAACAAGCAGCTGAGGAGAGAATGTCGTGAGGGAAAAGAAAACGGCCGATGAGCTACGGGCAATGTTCATGGAGGAAGTTGCCAAGCATCCGAGCTGGAGCCACATCAGGTCCGTGGCGATCACCCGATCGTTTGCGACTGCTCCCAAATTCATAAGCTGGTATGCGGGATTTGTCTGCGAGGGCCGCGAGATGGCGCCGGCAGCCGCTTTCGTATTCGCGAAAGACCTTGCCAGACAATACGATCTCGACGGAGAGCCTTAGCTCTCGATACAGGCTAGGACTGACATGGCATCAGGATGGATGGTTTCGGTCGGCACCGTCAAAGACGGCAAGGTTCGATACGTGACTTATGCCGTCGCAATGGCTGATCAGGCGGAGGCCGTGAAAGCTTCATTGGCCGCCAGCGCGGGGGAAGCAACGATCGTGAATTCCGAACTCCGCGAAGCCGATTTGAGGGGCCTCGGCCTAAAGGCTGGCGAGCTTGTGGCCGTATACGATGATCGAAATGATCCCCTGATGTCGCGCACTTGGCGTCCTGTCAGACCGCGCGGCTCAAATTAGCGGGCAGCCGCAGGGATCAGCGTCACCTGTTCGGGAAATGTAGTCGCCCATTGCAGCAGGTCCCACAATGTCAGACATCTCACGTAAGGCCCGCCATGCGGTTCGGCGGTATGTCCCACAAGCTCATAGCTTTTTGGGCCGGTTTGTCGGACCTTCTCTAGGCATTGGTGCCCGTTGCGCTCGAAAACTCTCATGGCAATCATGCTTCGCACCTCGATTGTTCGTTTATTCCCAGGATCAGAAGCGCTGATCCTGTTATCACCGTCAAAGCAAATGAGCCATCTTTTCTGAGTCCGGGCATCACTGCTACTCCCATGATTGATCAGATTGGCGACGCGTCCTGATACAATTTTGGGGGTATCTCCACTACGCCGAATGTAGAGAGCTTGACAGTCCAAAGCGTACGGTAGAAGCCGCCAATTATCTGGGCAATACTATCTAGCGAGGCGCCGCACCGAAAAGCTGCTCGCCGAACTATCTCTATATGGCCCGCGGGAGGCAAACGCCGTCGCGTGCGGACGTTTCGTCGAATGGGTGTTTTCCGACGACCCCTACGCGTAAACCTCGTCGCGTGCAGGCGTCGTACTCGTCTGCCAGCCTGCACTTCGATGGTCAGCGCGACCGCTGCGATCAGCATGGGTCATCTTTGTCTTCGCCAATGGGTCAGATAGGCGTACCCGCCGTGCGCAATCTCTATTCGATAGCCATAAACCAAGCCGCGATCGCCTCCTATTCGGAGTCGTCTACGGGTTTGGTTGCATGCGAATTGCGATAATTGGAAAAAGCATGATCTGAACGAGGAGGAGATTTTGATGCAAAAGTATTTTAGTCAGCACTGTCAGGGCTTGGTCCGAAGGTGTATCCGGAGCAGGTGGCGCCAGAATAATCTGCGCATCGCTATGGTGTTCTTGTTCCCGCCTACACCAACTGCGGCGGCCTTACGGCGCGACGTGAAGCATTATTATCCCGACCAGCAGAGCAGCACCTAAGACCGCAATGCCAATACAGATGCGAGCCGCAGTTGAGTAAGAATGGAAGCGTGGTTGTTCGACCATGCCGCGCTCCTCTTCAAGCATCTTTGCTGACTTCTTTAGCTCGGCCGCCCGAGGATGAATAGCGGATGAGTGGCTAGGGAGCGATGGCCCCCCAGAGTAGGTAGGAGCCTGATCCAATGTTGATGCTGTACCTTCAAACATCGTTAGCCGTCACGGGCTGGTCGCCGTGGAGCATCAGGATCTGACGATGTCTAAAAAGAGTGCCAGCTTGCGCCCCGAAGTTAAGAAGCGCATCGCCCAGATCGAAAGTATGACGCTGGTCCAGATTCAACGGGTCATGATGGATTGTGTGTCCGAGCGTTCTGCTGGCAGGATGACGACATGTGAGGGCAATGCGCTGCGCCGAGCACTGAACAAACGGGTTAGCATCCTCAGACGAGAATCTGTCACGTAAGAGTCGCGAGCTGGTCAGGCAAGGCACTGACGTCGCACAGCCGTAGCACACGCATTTAGCTGGGGGAGCCTAGATAGGAGCCTAGATAAATGAACTCTTCTAGGTGGGAGTTGCCAGGCAAGCGATTTACCCGATGGTCTAAGCTGGACGACCAGCGGGTAATCGAACTGTGGGAAGCCGGGCGAGCTACGAAAGAGATCGCGAGTGAGCTAAAGCGCAGTGAGTCGGCGATCAGAGCCCGGGTCGCCACCCTTGCACGCCTAAAGAAAGAACCCACCGCGGTGAGTTAGGACGACCGCGTCTTGGACTCCCTTAACGTCGGCGATCGTTGCCGGCTAGTGACGACATGGGGGCGAACTCGGCGCATCCCACCCTTCGTGCGCCCCGCATTAGGTTGGCGACATGAAACAGCAGGTCCGAGCGGCCTCAGCTGCGGTCGCGTTCGCTTACAATCGCCGCTGCAATGTCATCGGCGTGTACGAACGCGAAACCAAAACGTGCAACGAGATTAGTGTCGCCGTATGCGGAAAACGAGTGGACGGATACGACCACGACAGTAAATGCCAGGTCAGCGGTTTGTTACCATACTTATATCACCACGGCGCGAAGTCGCCTTGGATATTGAGCCCTGGGACGTCGGAGATATGGATCGGCTATGAGGACGACACATCGTCCTTCTTCTCGGTGAAAATCATCAGCGGTCACGTTCAGGTATTTGATTGCCGCCTAGTCCTGAACTTCACATACACAATATGGTGGAGAAGCGCGCAATCCGATAGCTGTTGATACCCCTTGGTTTGCTGAGCCGGGTCATTTCTACGGAGGATTTAGGCTGGAACGAACTGGAAAGCTGCGAGGCGGCCGGCGACGCTGGAGCTGGCGTCCGCGTCTCTCGTTTCCGGCGCTCCAATAGCTTTGACGGCAGAAGCGCTTCTGGGCCAGATCGCCATCGCCAAATATGCCAATGGCGAGCCGCCTTACCGCCAGAAGTAGGCGAACACATTCACGCCGCACCTCCCACAGAAGCTAGTTCAACGGAACGAACGTGCAATCGCTACGCTCTCGCCACCGACATCTCGACGTAGGAGCGATGACTTCCGATACCAGCAATCGCTTTCGTTCCGGCCCAATGCGCCGACCCGCACCAAGTTGCTGATCAACTGTTGTGAAACCCTTGGCATTCGCGGGTAGAGGTGAATGAACGCCTCCCGGTTTTGGTAGTAGTCCACATGAGTGTCAGCAACTAGCGTCTCAACGACCCGAAGGAAACTACGGGCCCTCGATACGGGCCCTCGACTTGCCGCGATACGCCAAAACGCATTTTCGAATCGAAGACTCTAGAGACCATTATAATAGCGGACCCAATCTGCTCAGGGTCAACGAATGACAGCTTAGGAGGCAGCGAGATTTGTCGTTGGCACGTGCTCTAGAGAGAGCTGGCGAATACTGAGTGCCTCGAGCTAGGTTACAAACTACCTGCGGACGAGGGGACGCAAAACGCGACACGCTTACACAATCACCTGCGAATGCGTCAAAAACCGTCACGGCGAACCGCGAAGGAGTGCAGGTTATGGAGATCACCAATTTCGGACTCCCAGCCTTCATCGAGGACTTTCCGCCGAATAGTCCCGAATATGCCGACCTGAGCCATCGTTGGACCATCAACGTCAACGGCTGGATCCAGCAGGCGACTCCTGACCCAGCCTACTACTTCTACAATCCACTCTACACTGATATCCCTTTGGGCACGGAGGCAGTGTTGGTCGAATGGGTGGCGTTTCCGGGTCGACTTGACCAGTACTATTCCAAGACGCCGCCAGTCAGTCCACCGAACCCATACAATCTCCTCCAGACCCAGGTTTATGAACTGGCCGACACCGGCTATTACGATGCCGGTCGGAAAACGTTCGAGAACATTCCGGCGACGCTCTGTCCGCAGGCCGATTGGAGCGGAACGCTGAAGACGTTCGGACCATACGGCCCGCGCGGCTGGCTCGACGAATATTGCGAATGGTCGACGGTGCGCGATGGGGACGGCAATCTCGTCCGTGTCGATTTTGCCTGCGAAAACCCTGAGTACTGGAATACGATGTGGAAGGTGTCACAGGAGCGGGTGCGCGAGCTCTACGAACAGACGCTTAACCACGGGGCGCCAGTCGTAAACCAAATCGAGGTCACGCTCGACGAGCTTACGCTAATGGATTCGAGTGGCAATCCCGTGATTGATCCCGACACCGGCAAGCGCGCGTACAATCCGCTCAACAAATGGAATTCGGGGCCGATTGCAACGCGCGGCGGCGCCGATCCGTATGGCGGGGTTATGCATCTCACCAGTACGCCAAATACCTTGCAGACCGAGCTCGGCCTCGCCGGCGCCGCAACGATGCAATACGTGCCGCCCCAGTTTCAAAGCGATCCGGCCAGCCGCAATAGCGATTCCCAGGCGCTGATCTGCTGCGGCAACTACGGCCAAGCATATCGTCACAGCGATCCAACCATCGGCCAGAGCGTCAATCAGGTGGTAGGCGGGCAATATGCTGGCGTGCCACTGCGCGCCTGCCTCGCCAATCCGGTCGGGCTCTATATCCAGGTGCCGGATTCGTCGAGATTCGCCTTTGGGCCCAACATCGAGGTCGGCGTCGACGTGCCCGGCGACGCCAAACCGATCGACATCTACCAGATTCTGCGTGGCTCGGCCGAGGTCGTCGATCCGGTCAGTCGGGCACCGTTCCGAGGCAACATGGTGCTACATGCGGCCGTGCAGATTCCAGGGAATTGGCTCGCCATGAATCCGAATCTCACGCTGGCCGACATGCTGATTAACGGTCAGCCAATTCAATGGGCCGGTCAAATTGCGAACCAATTTAAGATCGGCTTGTTCGCGCGGCCGCTGGAGGCGGACCGGGCTGCGCCGCTCGCCGATTGCTCCAGCTCGACACCGACGCCCGGCGCGCCACTGCAATGCGTGTGGGCGATCTTGTGGGACGCCATGAGCGAGGTCAATGAACCATGTCCGACCGGCGCCAAGATGCCGCTCTCCAGCAACAGCACCTTCATCGCGCCCTGGCTGCCGGCTGACGGTTCGGCACAGGACCTCGTGCTGACCTGCAATCCAACCAGTGAGCCGGTCTCGGTACAGGTCCAGCTCGCCGACGGCTCGGGGCCGGATCCGAGCATTGCAGTTACCCTTCACAGCGCGACGCCAACCTTCTACGCGGTGCCTGGCAATTCCTATCCAGGCAACTACACGGCACTTGCTGTCACCGTAACGGTGCCGAGCGGCGCCAACCCCGGCCTGCGCGGCATCCAGATCACCCAGATCACCAGCAAAACCGTACTGGCTCTTCCTGCCGCGGTCTACATCACGGGTTAGAGCCATGGGTTACTGCTCGCGGACACTCGTCCTCGCCGCCGCTCTGTTCGCATTCGCGCGCGGCGGTCCGGCGCTGGCCCAGCCGACTGACACCAATCCCTGCGGTGCCATCGGCGTGACCCAGGTGCAGCCGAAGCCGATACTGCCAACTTATTTCAGCGCCGCCTCGAAGAATCAGATCGCAGCAGACTGCTTCGCCTGGCAGGAGTTCATTTACCTCAACTGGAAGGCCGACCCGAAGGTTTCGGGGACGCCGGATGCGAATACCCCGTGGGCGAGTTTCGGCATGCCGGGCGATACCTCGGCGACGGTCTGGGAAAGCTTCCTCTCGGCGAGCCAGGCGTTCACGCAATCGGACGCGCGCGCCAAATCGGCTTGGCATGACAAGCGTCCGTCAACGAAAATGCTGTTCAATGTGTCGAAGCTCGGAGACGCTGTGCTCGAAAACATCGGCCAGGCTGGCAATGGCAAATGGATCACCGACCAGCGCGGCGTTCCGGCGTTCTATGAGATCCTGTTGAACGAGGACGAGTACGCCTACATCACCACCAATGTGTTCGACGATTCGGATCTCACCACATTCGCCGGCCAGCGCGCCTGCGCCTCGCAGCAGGGCCAGGGCGGACGCGGAGGCTTCAATCTGCCAGCCGGAAATGCGCAAGGCAACACAGACGTCGATTGCAAGGGCAAGGTCGCTACCTATGGCCAAGGAGTCGGCGCCATCGAGATCAAGGCCGCCTGGGTCGCGCTGCCCTCGGACGGTTCGCTCAACTACCGTTACAAGACGACGTTGGCTGAATACACCCTGCCTGGCGGAAAGCCTGTTCAGGCGACCATGGGCCTCGTCGGCCTGCACATCATTCACAAGGTGCCTGGGGCCAACCAGTTCGTCTGGGCAACCTTCGAGCAGATTGACAATGATCCCGATGACAACAACGGCAATCCGGTCGCGCCAACCTTGCCGCGCAATCCCAACCAGAAACCACCTCCAGGCTATACTTTTTTCAATGCGAACTGCAATCCGCAGACCGACATCTATTATCGCTGCAAGCCCAACACTCCTCCGGGCGACGCGTGTCCGATTGGCAAGCCGCCGACGCTAGACTGCTTTCCCTATTCGGCGCCGATGCAGATCACCCGTATCACGCCAGTGGACTCGCAGGCGAATTCCGTCACTGATTATGCTTGGAAAATCCTGCCGGCGGATTCGGTGTTCAACTATTACCGCCTGATCGACGTGCAATGGCCAAACAGCCCGCAGCCAGTACCGCCGCAGAGCAGTGTACCGCTCTCGACCGGCGACATCACGCCGTCGAGCGGCAGTCACATCGTCGCCAACACCACACTTGAGACCTACTTACAGACCCAGAAGTCATGCATGGATTGCCATCAATCCGCCAGGATAGGCAACCCATCGCAGCAAATAATCGCTAAAGTTGCCGGCCGCCGGCTGCGCCGCGTGCTGGTCGCGCCGCCCAAAGTGCGAATGGGTGCAACTGATAATCCGGACTACGCGTCCGATTATTCCTTCGTATTTACTGTGGAAACGAACCGATGAGCTGAGAGCAGTCCAAGCCCACACAGCGCCACGTCCAGGCAGGCCAGAGCAGCTCTGATGAAATCACCGAAGGCAGGCATGGGGCCGCCGGCACGACGATACAAGGCTTCGACAACTTCGGCCCGCCGGTTTATCGATGTGTCACCCGACGCGCGGGACTCGCGCGTGTCGCCATAGCTAGGAAGGCTCGTTGTACACGGTTCGAAAGCGACCGCCCCACGGCACTTAGACACGGCGTCAAGCCCTGAGTTCGGATCGTGCGCCAACCTTCCAGTCTTCCGCTTTGGCGCGAAGACACTGCGCCGGGGATGTGCTCTTCCGGCAAAACTCGCTAGCGGTACAGCTTCCGTCAGCCTTCGTTACCTAAAAATATCGAACCATAAAGCCTTAACCTAGGGTATAAGATTCCTCGTCGGCTGAGGAGCGCCGCCCATGAGCATCAACCCGGCTCGAAACCATACCATTCTCATCGCCGACGCGGCGGTATCCGTCGTCAATGTGGCTTGCACAGCATGGCGGCTATATGTGCGGGCAAACAGAGCACCCCGAAACTTCGATCAAGAAAGGCGCGCGCAATGGCCTACTCCATCCGTCTTCGATGGCCTGATGCGCTCAGCGCACTTGCGCCGTGATGATTGAGGTGGTCCGTCACCATGTCGCCGCTCATCGTTATAGTCGCTTCGACTTTTTTATGGTCGCGAGCGACGCACTGGATGTTTGAGGACAATCGATCTTAGGGTTGTCGATATTGTCCACATCATGCCCGGCATGATCCATCGCATTGAAGCCAAGGCTGACATCACTCTTGTAGAGGTCTCCACTCCGGAATTGGATGATGTAGTTCGACTTGAAGATGACTGGCACCGCGGAAACGGCCGCCTTGAATCCGAACATTCGAGCGAACGGTGAGTGGACCATTTGACCACTGCGGCCGCTCATGAGCTATCGCCAAATTTGGTGAGGCGAGGCCAGTCAGACGAGATGATCAGCCGGCTCCATTACAGCCACAAGACGGTCAACAATGCTTTCCTCGCACTTGGCGTCTTCCTCAACGGGCGCCTTGAAGGCACGATGACGTTCGGCCCGTCGATGGACAAGAGCAATATTCAAGGGCTGGTGCGCGAGACGTCATGGAACGGCTTCCTCGAATTGAGCCGGCTGGCGCTCTCGGAGGCGCTCCAGCGCAATAGGGAGAGCCGCGCGCTGGCAATCGCCATGCGGATAATCAGGAAGAATTACCCGCACATGGGTGAGTGATTTCGTTCGCCGATGGATGCCAGTGCGGCGATGGAACGATCTATCGCGCGGTGGCCTTCGTGCTGACCGGCATCAAATTGAACAAGAGTCTGTTGCGACTACCCGATGGCTCGGTCACGCACAAGACGGCAAGTGACGGGAAAGAACCGCGCCGCGCATTTCGCCAAGACTGGCGGGGTCATGGTCGGGTTAGGGCGTGCCGCTCGACAGGCTATCGAAGTGATCACGACGTACTTCCGCTGAGCACATCATGCCATAGAAGTTTGACGGGGCCGGCCACTGCGCCGGCCTCTCGCTTTTGGTCGAATCACTCCGAACTGATAGAGTAGACGATCCGAACGATCGAGGAGCAAAGCATGATTGCCATGAGAGTTTTCGAGCGCAACGGGCACCAATGCCTAGAGAAGGTTCGACAAATCGGCCCAAAAACCCTTGAGCTCGTGGGACACACTGCCGAACCGTATGGCGGACCTTACGTGAAACGTCTGACATTGTGGGGCCTTCTGCAATGGGCGACCACATTTCCCGAGCAAGTAACATTGATCCCGGCGGTCGCCCGCTAATTTGTGTCGCGCGGTCGGACAGGACGCCACGTCCGCGACATCAGCGGATCATTTCGATCATCGTATACGGCCACAAGCTCGCCGGCCTTCAGCCCGAGGCCCTTCAAATCAGCTTCGCGGAGTTCCGAATTCACGATCGTTGCATCACCGGCGCTGGCAGCCAATGACGCCTTCACGGCTTCCTCCAGATCAGCCATAGCGACGACATAAGTCACATATCGAAGCTTGCCGTCTTTGACGACGCCGACCGAAACCATCCACCCAGCTGCCATCTCAGTTCTAGCCTATGAAGAGAGCTTCTGTTTTCTAGGTGGCGGACCAGTCGCCATAAGCTCCGCAATCGCGGCGAGTACGGCGCCGGTTCCGATCTTTCCCTCCGACCACCCTCTGAGCGCTGCTATAGCGTTCTTCAAAGCCTCGTCTCGGGTCATGCCATGATCTCCACGGCGTGCCGCTGTTAATGCGGCCTCAAGGGCGACGGAGAAGGAAGCGCGGGTGGAGGGAGGTCCACCCGCGCAGGCTTGACGGCTCGCAAGGTGCAGCGCGAATGCATGAGCAGCCAAGCCCGTACGTCTCCTCGCAATTCGCGTGCCAGACGATCATGATGCCACGCGCTCGGCTTATCATCGCGCCGTCAGAAAAGCGCACGGACGGCGGGGCCGCCGACCGTGCGAGTTGCGATGCGCGGCTTGGCCCTCACGAGGTCAGTCAGTCAGAGAGCCAAGCCATGCATGGCTCAGCAACCCGCGTGCCAGAAGATCAGAAAGAGAAGGGAAGCAAATTGCGCGCTATCACAGCACGCCAGCTTACTGCTCGTGGGAGCTTCCGGACATGCGTGTCGTCAATCCGACGCGGTTGAACGAGATCGAACGTGCCCCTAGTCGCGCCGAGGCCGCCCATGGATCGGATCAATCTCGTCATCATGCACAACGATGAGCTCTCCGGGCTCTAGGCCCAAAGTTTGCAACATCCCATTTTCGAGCGGGCAGTTGACCATTACGGCCTTTGCGCCGCTATCTTTCAAGGCTAGCTTCACGGCTTTCCTTTGGTCTGCGACTGCGACCGCGTAAGTTATGTGTCTGTACTCGTCGTCTTCGTCGTCTTCCTTGATGGCGACTGTTACTAACCAACCATCCATATTGCTGCGCTCCGGAAAGGATCGCCTCGGTCACCTCATTGCATGAATGTTGCGGCCGCAAGGACGGCCAGCGAAGCCAGTCCCAGCAAAATGACGCAAGCTATGTACGGGAGGTCGCCGCGCACTACACAGCTCCAGCACTAAAACGGAGCGTGCATTCCAACACAAACCAACGATCTATGCTCCGCAACCTGACACGGAAATACAAGGCCCACACCTACCAGCTTGCGTAGGTATCGGTCGCACGGGTCAGCGATCCATTTGCTGGCGCACCACTAGCTAACGAAATCATCGAACGAAGACGACGGCCACTGAACCGGCGCTTCCTATGATGGGTCCCCGTCGAGATCGTAAAGTCTGGCAACTCGCGAATGCGCGTGCAGAGGTTCGAACGCGGGAACGTGTCATCCGCTTGTTTGAGGCTGAAGATCTACTCCATACCGACCTGCGTCCAAGAGAGGCTCCGTATCGTTACCGCCGTAGAGCCGCCACGTCCAGCTGACCGATGTCGCACTCAAGCTCCAGGAGCGCAGCGTGGCTGCGTTAAAGCGCCAGGCGGCCGCGTTGGAAGCCTTAATCGCATCTACCCAAAAGGCTCGGCCGGAATTTGGCGTCGACTTTGCCGCCACGGCGCCAACTCAAACAACGCCGCGGACGGTAACCGAAGCGCGCTTTTCATCATGTGAGGGCTGGCAGCGAGGGTTCGCGTCCGATAGTTACCCAGATGGCAACGTCGATAAGACGCGGCTGTGGACAGGCCTGAGTGCAGGGATCGGGACCTGACCATGTCGGAAAGTCGCTAAAGCTAACACAAAAACACAACGAACCGCCGACTATCGGCTGGCACGAAGAATGCAGATCCTTGGGCGTGCCTGCGGGCCCTCCCTCGGGCATGGCTACCATCGCAACTTGAGGCCGTGCCTGGCCACTGAGGTTAGCGGCGCGTGACATGAGGACAGGGCGGCATCTGCTCGGCCGATACCGACGAGCGCGTCGTCGCGTCGCCGCTAACTTTCAGTGCTGAGGACAGCGAAGTTGCGGTCCCTTTAGGATTGAGCCCGCCCAGAAAGAACAGGTAGATCCGGGCAGCAGGTGAGAAATGGCTAGAAAACGCGCGCGCTCGTTCTGTCTCGCCCTTCTGCTGATCTGCTGCGCTGACCTAGCCGTCACAAACAGCAGTGCTCGCGCCAACGAGATCCCTCTCGTGCATAACGTCAAATCAACCTGGCGGGCGCAAAACGGCGAGACCGTCGAACAAATCCTCTCCAAGGTCTCGAAAGTAGCGCACTTGGTCCCTCGAAGCTGGGGCGTCGCTCGAGGAGCCGACCGAAGCGAATATGTTTTCTTTTCGTGGACCAGGCACCGCGACAATCGATCACACGAAGTGTACGTCATAACTTGGAGGTTCTCTTCTGAGAGAACGCCAGAGATCGCCTCGACATACGCGAAGCCGCTGGAACTGGGCTGGCGCGCGTTCGCTCTCTCGCTGATTGCCGCTGAAGTCACGGACGGCATAAAGGACGTGAACCTTCGCTTTCTGCATGATCCGGCCAACTTCAACTTCGTGACCACCCCCCAAGGCAAGCTAGGCGATCTGCTCAGGCATGGCCGTTGCACCATCGTAGAACCTGTTGGTGTGGATTATTTACCGAAGGTGGATGAGACGCGGATTGCCAAAGGCGATCTGTGGCGCGTTCTCCTTTTGGTGAACTGCAATATTCCGGGGCCCGATTACTTCACCCGAAAAGGTGTCATCTTCTTCGAGAAGCGCGAGGGACAAGCTTGGGAACCGCAGTCGTTCTTTGCCCGGCGCATAGCGACATTCCCCCCGGGCTCATGGTTCGATCACATAGAGCGGAATGAACGGGACGCGCTGGAAAGGGCGCGAAAGGCCTCGGAAAATGAACGCAGAGAACAATTTCGCGGCGCGGCTCCTTGACGCTGGGCGCCTCGCGGCAATCGCGCGTACGTGTGGCGTGCAGGCGGATGTTTCGTACTACGTCGACAAGGCGCTTAAGGAGCTTTGGCGAACGAGATCGCCCGAAGAGGCAAAAGCGATCGCAGAGCGGTGGGTGTTATGGGACGCGAAAGGGAAGCCTTGGCCGCGCATGCCTCCGCTTCAAAACGTTGTTTCGTTCAATCGCACCGACTCGACGGTGACATCAGTCGTGACGCGGCCCATGACGCCCTTGCAGACAATCCGCGACTGGTTCGAGAAGCAGGATGAACACGTGCGATACGAGATCGCCGGCATGGCGGCACTTTTGATCTTTGAAGGAAGCGGTCTCCTCGACTTCAGCAGTGAAGAGTGGTGTGACTATTTTCGGAAGTGGCTGAACGAACCCGCACTCCCCAACCATACGGTTATCGGCCGTGCTTTGACGTTCCGCACATGCCTCGAGTATTTTGGCGAGAGCAGGTTCACAGAGGCAGGGTGGGCACGATCCGAGCAGGCAGCTTTCAAAATCCTAGAAGATGCGAAGCGCGATCCGGATTCCGAAGCCGCGCATCTCGCACCGATTGCACGACAAACATTGGCCACCTTACCCGCGCGGAAAAGCAATTGGATCGAAGTGGGGCGGTCCTGGAGAAAGCTGGCGAGCGCCAAGCTCACTGCCCAGGCTCTCAGGGTTTGGGGCGCCTCGCATGCGAAGCCGAATCATAGGCTTTAGCCTGCGTCGAGGGTTCGGAAATGCGGTAGCGACATCGGCCCAAGAGCGGTCAATATTTGAAGAACCTTGTCGCGCAAGACTACGGTCAGCTCGTGGGCGAGGTCATGGAAATTGCTCCACACCGGATGGCCTCGTTTGACGCGCCATCGTGCCTCTTCGCTGCCCCGGTTACGATCGCGCAGAGCTATTCGGACCAGGGAAGACGATCACGCACTTACATCCTTGCGTTCACGGAATGACGAGCCGAGCCGGCCACCCACGGGTAGTGCTATCGGCTTGACGTTAAAGCCCCTTCCCGTCGTCGTGAGGCCAGACACCGCCGGCCTTTGTCCAAAATGCAGTTTCGCCTTCGCCCGTCACGATGAAGGCTTCGCGACTGGGGTTCTTCGGTTTACCTTTGCGTGTCATGGAATACTCCCGTTGATCTTGCCGCGAAGCAGGCCGTTTGGAGATAGAAAACGTAATCTGCCGGACGTGCCGGCAAGCGGTTGATGCCAGTATAGGAATGGCGGTTGACGGCGTAATCCCTTGACGCAACTGCTCGGCCAGAGGTGACGCAAGTGCGACACAATTTGTGTGATGAGACGGGGCGCACCGTAGTCGGATTGCGCGGGCGTCTCATATCGAGCCTCATCGGGTGCTGGTCAGAGAACTTCAACGGGCGTCGTCATCAAAGTCGGTGACGTGCGGCTACCGGAACCGGTTGCTCTAACCTATACCAAGCGTCCTGTGCGGTTGCCTTCTGTCTTGTCTGGCCAATGACGGCGGTGGTCGGAAACCTGACGTGACGCTGCTCGAAAATCGTCCTTAATTTACAGCGCTCCGGGCGGCACTGCGGCTAAAATCTACCAGATTCGGATAACGGTAGCGGTGGACACCTTGAGGAGCCGTGCTTTGCAATCACTGTTTGCACGCGCCGCTATCGGCGCGCGGATTGCACAGGCTGGTTACTGAATGCTCTAACTGCTATGTGCCGGAGAACTTGATGTGCTCTTCTTTCCCGGTCGCCCGCCGTGATCCAGTGACGGAGGCAGCTCCTCGCCGAGCCTATTTGGTCGGAACGGGAATTGCCTCTTTGGCAACTGCGGTCTACCTCCTCAAGGACGGTGGGCTATTAGGTCAGCATATCGTCTTGTTCGAGCAGCTAGAACAATTCGGCGGAAGCCTTGACGCACATGGTAACCCAAAGAACGGATATGTCATGCGCGGCGGACGCATGTTCGAGGAGAAGTTCAATTGCACCTACGATTTGCTATCGCTCATTCCGTCGATTGCTGATCCGTCCAGATCGGTAATGGAAGAACTGAAGGAATTCCATCAGGAGTTCTTCTGGAACGACAAGGCGCGCTTGGTATCTGGCGGTCAGATCGTCGATGTTTCCGATCTAGGGTTCAGCGAGAGAGATCGACTAGACTTGATCTCGCTTTGCGGGGCACCAGAGTCGTTGCTTAACTCCCGGACGATCCAGGACTGGTTCGGATATCATTTCTTCCAGAGCAACTTCTGGTTCATTTGGTCCACGGCCTTCGCGTTTAAGCCTTGGCATAGCGCGACCGAGTTCAAGCGCTACTGTCTGCGGTTCCTGCATTTGTTCTCGACAATCGACACCATGGCGGGGATCTACCGGACGCCGTTCAATCAGTTTGACGCCATAGTGCGCCCGATCGTCGCACGGTTGAAGGCCGGCGGCGTACAGTTCGAGATGGCGGCGGAAGTGATCGATATTGAGGTTGTGATCGAAGGCCCGCAGAAGATTGCGACGCGGTTGCACTATCGGCAGGGCGGCAAGGATCGCGCTATCGATCTGGCTGAACGCGATCTGGTGTTTGTGACCAACCGTTCAATGACATCCGATACCAGCTACGGTTCGATGGACACGGTTCCAGTGCTGAAGACGGAGCGAAGCGGAGGTTCGTGGAAGCTGTGGGAGCTACTGGCCGGCAAAAGCCGAGACTTCGGTAACCCTACGGTTTTCGTCTCCAAAATCGATCGCTCCAAATGGGAGTCGTTCACTGTCACGGCGGACGACGCGTGCTTCTTCGACTGGCTTGAGGCCTTCTCCGGCAGTAAGGCGGGCAAGGGTGGACTGGTGACGATCAAGGACTCCAATTGGCTCTTGACTATCGTCCTTAATCGTCAACCGCACTATTACGAACAGCCGAAGAATGTCTGGGTGTGGTGGGGCTACGGGCTCTTCCCCGACAACCCGGGTAATTTCGTGCATAAGCCGATGTCGGAGTGCACGGGGCGTGAAATCCTCGTCGAACTGCTTTCGCACCTGCGATTCAACGAGATCATCCCGCACGTTCTAAAAACGTCGCGTGTGGTTATGGCAATGATGCCTTACATCACCGCGCAGTTCATGCCGCGCGCGAAGACCGACCGACCGAAGGTCATCCCGAACGGATCGAGCAACCTGGCCTTTATCGGTCAATTCTGCGAGATTCCCGACGACGTTGTTTTTACGGTCGAATACTCAGTGCGCGCGGCACAGACCGCGGTGTTCGGCTTGCTCGATATTCAACGTCCGGTTTCGCCCTTCTACAAGGGCCAGCACGATTCCCGCGTCCTCTTCGACGCCTGGAAGACCTTGCATCGCCATTGATCCGCAGCACCAACCAAGGATCCGTCATGGGACGTGTGAATAACAAAGTCATCATTGTAACGGGCGCGGCTCGCGGTATGGGGGCGGCTCATGCCCGCCTGCTGGTGGCTGAGGGAGCCAAGGTTGTAATCACTGATATTCTTCATACCGAGGGAGAGGCTCTCGCCGCTGAACTCGGCAGTTCGGCCGTCTACGTCCATCAAGACGTTACCCGGCCAGAGGACTGGGCCAAGGCAATTGCAAGCGCGGAGCTTAGCTTCGGCCTGCTGCATGGCCTAGTCAACAATGCGGGGATCGCCAACATTGCGCCCCTCGAGCAGTTCTCGCTCGATCGGTGGAATGAGACCCTGGCTGTCAATCTCACCGGTGTATTTCTGGGAATGCAGGCGGCTCTGCCAGCCATCAGGCGTGCGGGCGGAGGTTCAATCGTTAACATCTCGTCGGTTGAGGGGTTGCGGGGCAGTGCCGGGCTTCATGCCTACGTTGCTTCCAAGTTCGGCGTGCGAGGCATAACCAAGTCCGCTGCGTTGGAGGCCGTAGCCTCATGCGTACGCGTCAACTCGATCCATCCCGGCCTTATCGCCAGCCCAATGACCGAGAGCTTCGATTCCTCGCTTTTCCCCATACCGCTTGGCCGACCAGCCGAGCCGCAAGAGGTGTCGCAGGCTGTCCTGTTTCTGCTCAGCGACGAGTCGAGTTACGTTACCGGTTCCGAGATCGTCGTCGACGGCGGTCTGACGATCGGCGTCCCGCGTAAATGCCTGGCGCCCGAGAACATCTTTTGCTGAACCATCTCGTTAGTCGATTAATCCAGTGGGATGGAATGTCGCCATGTATTACTGTAGCGGCAATTACGAAGCATTCGCGCGCCCTCGCAAACCCAAAGGTGTGGATAACAAGACGGCGTGGTTTGTTGGTTCGGGTCTGGCCGCGCTTTCAGGCGCAGCATTTCTGATCCGTGATGGCCATATGCGTGGCGATCGGATCACTATACTGGAGCGGCTGAAGATACCCGGCGGAGCGCTCGACGGTAGCCACGATCTGAAGCGAGGTTTCGTGATCCGGGGTGGCCGTGAAATGGAAGATCATTTCGAGTGTCTATGGGATTTGTACCGATCGATCCCGTCGCTCGAAATCGAGGGGGCCAGCGTACTCGACGAATTCTACCGGTTGAACAAGGATGATCCGAACTACTCACTGCAGCGGGTGACGGTGAACCAGGGACAGGATGCCCATACCGATGGCCTCTTCACGTTGAACGAAGCCGCGCAGAAGGAAATGATTTCTATCTTTCTGGCCTCCCGCGAGGAGATGCAAAATAAGCGGATCGACGAAGTATTCGGAACGGATTTCTTTATCAGCAATTTCTGGCTCTATTGGCGCACAATGTTCGCTTTCGAGGAATGGCATTCCGCACTTGAGATGAAGCTCTATCTGCATCGGTTCGTCCACCATATCGGCGGTCTGCCGGATTTCAGCGCGCTAAAGTTTACTAAGTACAATCAGTATGAATCCCTGGTTCTACCGCTGTGCAAATGGCTGCTCGAGGAAGGCGTCAACTTCCGCTACGACGTCGACGTTACTGATGTCGATTTCGACCTAAAGGCCGGACGCAAGCAGGCCACCACCATTTACTTGTTGGAGGAAGGTGTCGCGGGCCGCGTCTCCCTTGGCGCCGATGATCTTGTATTCATGACGATCGGATCGCTCACCGAGAACTCGGACAAGGGAGACCATCACACGCCCTCCAAACTCGATGAAGGCCCGGCGCCTGCATGGGATCTGTGGCGCCGCATAGCGGCCAAGGACGCGGCCTTCGGCCGCCCGGACGTCTTCGGAGGTAATATCCCCGCTACCAAATGGGAATCGGCGACTGTCACGACTCTGGACGCGCGCATTCCGGGATATATCCGCAAGATCGCCAAACGCGATCCGTTCAGCGGCAAGGTCGTCACAGGAGGCATCGTTACGGCGAAGGATTCGAGCTGGCTCCTCAGTTGGACCGTAAACCGCCAGCCGCATTTCAAGCACCAGCCCAGCGATCAGATCGTCGTTTGGGTCTACTCACTTTTTGTCGACGAACCCGGAGACTACGTCAACAAACCGATGCAAGATTGCACAGGCGAGGAAATCACCCAGGAATGGCTGTATCACCTCGGCGCGCCGGTCGAGGACATACCAGAACTCGCCGCAACGGCCGCCAGGACAGTGCCGGTGATGATGCCGTATGTCACCTCTTTCTTCATGCCGCGGCAGGCGGGGGACCGGCCAAACGTTGTGCCCACAGGGGCTGCTAACTTTGCTTTTATCGGCCAATTTGCCGAGTCGGCGGAGCGCGATTGCATCTTCACGACCGAATATTCGGTCCGCACGGCGATGGAGGCCGTCTACACGCTCCTGAACGTTGAACGTGGTGTGCCGGAGGTCTTCAATTCGACCTATGACATACGCAAGCTACTTATGGCAATCGGCAGGCTGCGCGACGGCAAGGAAGTCCCAATCCTCAACCCGGCGGTTTTGGGTGAGCTAATGCTGAACCATTTCGACACCACGAAAGCCGGCACAGCGGCTCGATAAATATCATCGTTCTCTGAGCGAGGCGCTTTGCTCCTATCCTGTGCAACCGGAAGGCTGCATTGTTAACTGTACGTGTTAGGCGTGTGAGTTGCAAGGAGCCGATCTCGGGCGAAATCGTCCATTCGCAAGGCTGCGCGAGACAGTTCCTTCACTGTTTGCACGTGCTCGCTGGTAGCCGCTCATGCTGGCACTCCCGCTGCGGCGGAACCTCTTCCGAAGCTAGAACTCCGCCATCTTGAGGAGGAGGCCATCGGCTCCGTCGTCGTGAAGGCGGAGTATGATTTCGTCCGGTGAGAAGGTGGGGGGAGACTTCTCCTCGATGCGCAGGAGATCTGAAGCTATCAGTGTCATTATGTATTGCGTTTTCTTCGTCACAGTCTGCTCACGCACGACCTCCAACAGCGCTAGCTTCTTTCGGTCGTCCAAAGCCTCGAAGATGCCATCGTGGTACACAAAGTGAAAGAAACCGACGTCCTCATACACCTTCAGCAGAGCCAAATCGAAGAGGGCGCAGACCAGCTTTTTGTAGCTCGTCCCTTTCTGACTGGAAGTGTTGCCGGTTTGGCCGGGCAGGCCCAGGCCGATGGTGTAATCAAAGTTGCCGCTTTGTTGACGTAGAAATAGAAAATGCCTTCGTGATTTAAGACGCGTAATAGCCGTTAAAAACACGCCGGAAGTTCTCATAGATGCTTGTTGGTTTCGCGACCATGGCCTTGATTTCATCGACAACTTGACCACGTTCGCGTCACTCTCACGGACCTCCCGTGCGGTGGCGACCACCACGTCAACTTCTTGCGCTGCTCCTCCAGGTTATCGAATCGTCGAGCTCGTACTTGCGTTGAACTGAGGACTCGTTAAATCCAAAGAGATTAGCCACAAATGGCCTCCAATAGGGGTCTTTGCCCATCTCGAATTTCTGGAGCTGTAAGTCGCCCTGGGCCCACAAAAAGTAAGTGATGGCCATGCGATAGTCGTAAGGCTTGAGAATCTCCAGGTCGAGCCATCCATCCATCAAGTTGATGGCCTCGGCATTAGGAGTCCTCCGTGAAGAACGTGGACGACCGATGATTTAGGCGATGTTTTGAGCCGGGACAGTTTCGGCGAGCGCCCGGATGATGACACGCAAGAGTTCTGCGAGCCATCGCAGGAGCAGGCCGCAGTTGTGGCCGGCCGCGGCGAGGACGGCATTGATGCGGTCGCCAACGCGGCCTTTGAGATAGTTGCGGTCCATGCGGTGCTCGGCCTTGACGTGGCCGATGACGGGCTCGACAGCCGCGCGACGCCTCATCTCGCGGCGGATGGAAGCTGTGACGCGGCGGACCTGACCCGAGATCCAGACTCTGAACCGATGCGGGTGATTGTGGCCGCGATACCCTTTGTCGACGTGGATACGGCGAGCCTCCACGCCGGTGAGCTTCTCCATGTCGGCGATCACGGGCCGAGCGTGTGCCCATCGAAGGGATTGCCGTGCAGGGCCTTGGCGTGAAGCACGAACTGGCCGCCCTTCGGAGACGTCAGGGGGGGGGCGATACTGTCCTTGCAGCCGAACTCGTAAGACGCGCGGGCTTTTCCCTTGCCGATGCACTCGACCTCCGGGGCGTGCAACGCATAAACCTTTGGACCGCGCTGGTGCTGATCCTGGCTGCGCACCTGCTGCGCTAAGCCGAGCAACGGGCCGAAGCGAGCTTCCAGCACCACATCGCCATCAATCTTGCGGCGGATGTCGCGGATAATCCGGCCAAGCCGCGTCCGCAGGAACTTGAGTTGGCGCCGGGCGCGCTTGAACTGGTGAGCGTGGGTATAGCGGCCGACCATGATGGCGGCGCGCTTCGCCAGGCGCAGATAGCTCTGGCGCAGCCGCACACGGTTGCGTTTGGCGAGCCCGACGAGCTTGGTGATGGACCGATGCATCAGCCGTGCGTCGGTCGGATGCGCAACGGCCTTTGGCTGCACCGTGGTATGTGCGCCATGACGGCGCGAAGAAGGAGGTTGAGTATGTAGACCATCTTCCGAGCACTTGCTGCGCAAGAGATGAGGGCATGCCCCTCGGAATCGGATTGCAGGATCAGAGTCCAAACCGCCACAAGCTGCTTTAGCTCACTGGCTGAGGTGGTGAGCGCTGGAAAAGGCGGGCAATCAGCCTGTCAGGTGAGCCACGGGAAGACGAACGCAAGTAAACCGCCGATGATGCATCGAAAGTACAGTTCAGGTGTTGTCGAAACCGGGGGCGATACCACCTCCTGGGATCAAGCGCGGCGAGAGCCTGTCTATTGGCCGGGCGGCAACCGGTGTAGAGGCGGCGTGATCCCGATGGCAGGCTCTTGCGCGGAACATGGGAACCTGCGTCGCGATGCCAAGGGAGACCCCAAAGGCGGCGGACCCGCCGAGGGCAGAGTACAAATGCGCGACGCAGGGGCGGACGGGTTCGTAATAGTGATGAGGCCCGGTAATACGGGCGGAGCGAAGGGACCCGATCTTCCAGCCAAAGTCACAGGCCAACCGGAAACGGGAGGAGCCGATGACTGAGGCAAAGTCGTATCAGATCCCCAAACATCTCGTTTGGGAAGCTTGGAAACAGGTGAAAGCGAACCGCGGGTCAGCGGGTGTGGATGGGGTCTCCATCGAGGAATTCGAAAAGGACTTGAAGAGAAACCTCTACAAGATCTGGAATCGAATGTCGTCGGGGACATACTTTCCGCCTCCCGTCCGTCTCGTGGAAATTCCCAAGGCTAATGGAGGGAAGCGTCCGTTAGGAATACCCTCTATAGCTGACCGCGTGGCTCAGACGGTTGCAAAGATGGTTATGGAGCCGACGATGGAACGAATATTCCATCCCGACTCCTACGGCTATCGGCCCGGCTGTTCGGCGCTTGACGCAGTGGGGACAGCGCGAAAGCGTTGCTGGAAATTCGACTGGGTTATCGACCTTGATATCAAGTCGTTCTTCGACTCGATTCCTTGGCACCTGATCGAAAAGGCCGTCGCCCACCACACGGAACTGAGATGGATTCGTCTCTACGTAAAGCGGTGGCTGCAAGCTCCCGTGGAGAAAGAAGACGGAATCCTAGTGGAGAGAACACGCGGAACCCCGCTGGGTTCAGTGGTTTCACCGCTGCTCGCAAATTTGGTTCTGCACTATGCATTCGATCGCTGGATGCAGCGGACCTTCCCTTGTTTGTGTTTCGAAAGATACGCTGACGATGGTGCGCCACGACGGCGCGAAGGAGGTGTGATGTAGAGCACCTTTGAGCAGCCTTGCTGCACAGAAGATGGGGGTTGGCCCCTCGAACTCGGGTTGCAGGATCAGGGTTCAAACCACCGGCTGCTGCTTCGGCCCAATGGTCGAGGTGGTGAGCGAGACCGGAAAAGGCAGAGCAAGACTCTGTCAGGTAAGGATCGAGGAGACGAGCGCAAGCGAACCACCGATGAACTGTCGAAAGCGTAGGGAAGACGTCAAAACCAAGGGGTAGTCGTTATCTTGGGATCAGTCTGAGCGATACCTGTTTACGGCTCAGGCGGCGTCCGGCAGGCGAGGTGGCGTGACCTCGGTTCAGGCTTCTGTGCGGAACGTGGGAACCTGTATCGCGATGCCAAGGGAATGGTTCAAGTGGAAGCCCCACAAGAGTCTGAGTACCAATGCGCGATGCAGGGACGGAGCCGTGTGTAGTAGTGACGAAGGCACTGTAATGGTGACGGAGCGAAGGCACGGCACTGTCCCGCTTGATTGGAAGAACAACCGGAAACGGGAGGACTCTTTTGGGTCAAGCATAGCCGTATGACATCCCCAAGCGCTGGGTTTGGGCTTACGATTACCCACATTTTTTGAGGCCCGGCCCAACCGAAAACTTGAGTCGCCGGAATCACTTGTGATTCTTTGATGAGCACCTGATTCGAGAAGAGGTGCTCTATGGGACTGACTTCACGCGCCCGGGATGAGAAGGCGCATCCGTTGGCGTCTGACGCGGTGACCTGGTTTGACCGTGAAGCTGCGCTGTGCGAATTCCAGGACGCTCGACTTGGCGAGAGATTTCGCATGCTGCTGAAGCAGATTGGTGGAGACATCGGACAGAGCGGTTTGCCAAGACTGGGCGAATACCAAGGCGGCCTATCGTTTCTTCTCCAATGAACGAGTAAGCGAGGCCGACATCCTATCTGGTCATTTTAAATCGACGCGGGAACGTATCGCGGCTGCAAAAGGACCTGTTCTTGTCCTGCACGATACGACCGAATTCACCTATCAAAGGGAGCGCCCGGATCTAGTCGGGATGATTAATCGCATCCCCAAAAGCAACTCTCGAAGATTGGACGGAAAACCCCAAACGTACACGACATGCGGAATATTGATGCATTCGAGCCTTGCGGTGACCCTCGATGGGCTTCCACTGGGGCTCAGCGCTGTGAAGTTCTGGACCAGAAAGAAATTCAGAGGGGTCGCTGCGCTCAGGCGCGAGGTCAACCTGACACGGATCCCCATTGAAACCAAGGAGAGCATTCGGTGGCTGGAGAACCTCAAGCAATCCACGGAGCTTTTCGAGAGGCCATCGCAGTGCATCCATATCGGTGATCGTGAGGCCGATATTTATGAGTTGTTTTGCGCCGCCCAAGAGGTTGGAACGCATTTCTTGGTAAGGACCTGTGTCAATCGCCTGGCAGGCGATGGCGATCATACCGTTGCAACGATAATGGACGAGGTCGTGGTCAAAGGTCTCCACCGGATCGAAGTCCAGGATAGCAAGGGCAATCCAGACCAGGCTGTTCTTGAAATCCGGTATCGTAAAATCCGTATTCTACCACCGATAGGCAAGCAGTCGCGGTATCCAGCTTTGACTTTGACAGTGATCCACGCTGATGAAAGAGGAGCGCCAAAGAACAGAAAGAAGATTGAATGGAAACTCATGACCGATCTTCCGGTGCAATCGCGCGGGGACGCGATCGAGAAACTCGAATGGTATTCCCTGCGATGGAAGATCGAGGTCTTCCACAAGATACTCAAATCCGGCTGTAGGGCAAACGGGTTAAAGCAAATCGGGGCGCAGCCGGTGTGGACAAGCAGTCGATCGAGGTGTTCGAGGCAGACTTGCAGAGCAATCTGTACAAGCTCTGGAATCGAATGTCTTCGGGTAGCTACTTTCCACCGCCGGTCAAGCGTGTGCCGATCGACAAGTGCGACGGCGGGAAGAGGCCGCTAGGAATTCCTACGGTGTCGGATCGCGTTGCTCAGGCGGTCGTCAAAGGATATCTGGAGCCGGATTTGGAGAAACACTTTCATCCAGACTCGTTCGGATATCGACCCGGAAAATCGGCGCTCGATGCCGTTGGGGTTGCTCGCCAGCGATGCTTGCGGCATCCCTTCGTGCTCGATCTCGACATTCGGGCCTATTTTGACTCGATATCGCATGAGCTTTTGCTCAAGGCGATTCGGAAGCACACGGACTGCGCTTGGGTGTTGTTGTACATTGAACGGTGGCTTAAAGCTCCCGTTCAACTGGAAGACGGCACCCCTGAACCCCGAGAGAAGGGCACGCCGCAGGGCTCGGTGGTATCACCGCTGATGGCGAATCTCTTTCTCCACTATGCGTTCGACATGTGGATGCGAAGAAATCATCCGAGCATCCCGTTCGAGCGTTATGCCGATGATATTCTCTGCCATTGCGACAGTGAGCGGCAGGCACAAGAACTGAAGGAGGCGCTTGCGAAGCGATTTGCCGAATGCGGACTGGAGCTTCATCCGGACAAGACGAAGATAGTCTATTGTAAGGATGACGACCGGCGAGGTGATTATCCTGAACAGAAATTCGACTTTTTGGGCTACACGTTCCGTGCCCGTCGGTCGAAGAACCGCTGGGGAAAGCACTTCGTCAACTTCAGCCCCGGTGTCAGCAATGCCGCGACGAAGGCAATCCGACAGGAAATCCGTGCCTGGCAACTACGCTGCCGGGTGGATAAGAGGATCGACGACCTGGCGAGGATGTTCAACCCGATCATTCGAGGCTGGATGAACTACTATGGTCGGTACTACAAGTCGGCGCTTTACCCGACACTACGCCATCTCGACCGAAATCTCGCGCGATGGGCGATGTCGAAATACAAACGTCTGCGGCGACATCGAAGACGGGCAGAGCACTGGGTACGGGACATTGCGTGCCGCACCCCCACGCTGTTGGCCCATTGGCCGATGCTGCACAAGACGGCGGCTGGACGGTAAGAGCCGGATGAGCGGAGACGTTCACGTCCGGATCTGTGAGCGCCTGGGGGTGAAACTCCCCCGGGCGACTCGACTGATAGTCCATTGCAGAACTGAAAGCGAGGCTCGAACCGTGATGGAGGCGATCCGAAAACGTCTTGCGGAATGTGGTCTGGAGCTCCACCCGGAGAAAACCGGCGTCCAAGCACATCGAGGACCCGCGCCAACGCCTCCGGATCGACATGCGCATCCACCCGGATGCACCGTCGGTTGCCGAGATCGATCTCTATCAATCCAGTACGCGCGGCTGCCACGGAGCGAACTCGGCCATCAACCGTAGGCAAAAGCTTCGGAGTTTCCTCAGCCGATGCCGCTACGGCGGAGATCTGCACCGGCGTAAAAGATGGTACAACTTGTTCCGATGTCCGTGCTTGTCGACGCCAGGTAAACACCAGGCTGGCCGCTACTCCGTTGCGACGCGCAACTTCAGTCACCTTCGCGCCCGGTGCCAATGTCTCCTCGACAATCCGTGCCTTGTCGTCCTGCGACCAGCGCCGCCGCCGCTCCAACCCGACCAAAACCTCGACCCGCATCGCCTGATGACCTTAAAGCTAGCAGACCGTGTGAAAAGTGTGCGAGGCGGATTCCAATGTCGAGCCCGCCGCGTTAGATTCGCGCATGGCACACATATCTGGTTCCGACCGCTCGCAGCTGCTGCTTTTGCCGGAGGCGATCGACGACTACGTCGACGTCGAGAATCCCGTTCGCTTTATTGATGCCTTCGTCGATAGGCTCGATCTCAAGAGTTCCGGCTTTGCGCGGGTAAATGCGAAGGTCACAGGGCGGCCCGGTTACGATCCCGGTGACCTACTGAAGCTTTATATTTACGGCTACCTCAATCGTGTTCGCTCAAGCCGGCGGTTGGAAGCCGAGTGCCATCGGAACATGGAGGTTATTTGGTTGCTACGAACTCTCAAGCCGGACTTCAAAACCATTGCTGATTTTAGGAGCGACAATCGTGCCGCGTTTAAATCTGTTTTCCGCGAATTCACATTCCTATGCCGACGCCTCGATCTCTTTGGACGGGAGTTGCTGGCGATAGATGGCACGCGCATCAAGGCCGTCAACAACAAGGACAGGAACTTTACGAGGACATCACTGCAGAAGTTCATCGCCGCGGCCGACAAGAATCTCAATGATTATCTAGCGCGGCTCGACGCTGGCGATGAGATCGAGCACGCGAGGGCTGGATCACGCACTAAGAATCTCGCAGAGAAGATCGAGACCCTCAAAAGAAAGCGCGAAGAATATGCGTCTCATTTGACGATCCTGGAAAGGAACGGTGATGACCAAGTGTCGATGACCGATCCTGACAGCCGCGCCATGGCCGCGCACACCAAAGTGGGAGTCGGTTACAATATTCAGATCGCCGTAGATGCAAAGAACAAGATGATCGTCGAACAAGCGGTATCGAACGATGTCCTGGACATTGGCCTATTGCAACGAACCGCCGAACCTGCGCGGGCGATGCTCGATGTCGAAAAGATCAACATCGTTGCCGACAAAGGCTATTACAAGATCGAGGACATCGAGGCGTGCGAGCGGGCGGCTCTGACGCCCTACGTCCCGCGGCCGCAGCGGGGCGCGGCGGTGAAGAATGGATTCTTTCGCAAGGACGAGTTTCGCTACGATACGGTGAACGACGTCTACATCTGCCCGGCTGGGAAGACACTGAAACGGTTACGTGAAAGCCGCCTGCGCGAACTGAAGAAGATCGAATACGGAAATCCAAAGGCATGCCGCGCGTGCTCCCTGCGCTCGCGGTGCACAAAGAACATTCGCCACATATCGCGCCTTGATAATGAAGGTGTACTCGACCGCATGGCGGAGCGTGTGTCGGAGAAGCCAGAAATCCTCAACCAGCGCCGCGAGATCGTTGAACATCCTTTCGGTACGATCAAACAGTGGATGAACCAGGGCGCATTCCTTATGCGCGGGCTCGAAAACGTGCGCACCGAGTTCAGCCTAACGGCGCTCGTCTACAATCTCCGAAGAGCGCTCAACATCCTTGGCACCAAAGCTCTGCTGGCGGGCGTGCAAGCGTGAAGCTCGAGCGGTAGCTCGAAAATACAGCTTCATGCTGCCTCTGGTAGGGCTAAGGACGGCTTTCCTCGGTCAGACAACCAAATATCTGCTGAAACGAGCGCCAAAAACAGTAAGGGGCGGAATGCATCGGACTTTTCACACGGTCTGCTAGACTTAAGGCCACAGGCTTCGCGAATTGCCACCCGTCACGCAAGACGGCGCCCGTCGGATGCGTACCCCAATTGTAACTCTGACTCCCCAGTAGTGCGGGCGAGATAGATCAACCAGGCGGTTAACAGATGTTCTGCACGATCACTGGGAGATAGCTCCGCCAACGCATGCGGCATGAGCCAAGCGCTCGACTGATATGTCGCCGGAGCCTTGCCTTCTAACGACCGAAAACGGAAGCTGAACTATCTTGAACTGCTCTACTAGTCGCTGTCGCCAGAACTCTTCACGAAATGCCAATAACTCATGGCAACTGTTGTGCTCCGCGCCCAGCTTCGCTTAAGGGCGGTAGGCAGTTGCCTATATCCATGCCGGAATTCCTCGCGAGTGCCCGCGCATCCACAGGCCGACCGCGGGAACGACCGTTTACGCAACGCGGAGCTAAACGGCTGCCTACCAAATTTGGTATGGGACATGAAGAGCGTTTGCATCGTGAGACCGACAGTCTGTCACGCTCGAGAGATATTGGTAGGGACGAAAACGTCTTGGCAGGCTTAACGCCTTGGCAGGCTTCATGCCCCTTCTTGTAAAGCCCCGCACACTGGGTCTGTTGACCAAATGCGAGCGTCTCCTACGAGCCTCATCATTTCGGTCTTCGCGATGTTCGACCTCGCCAACCCGCGCGCAGATCGTTTGCAAGGCGAGCAGGAACTTTGGGTCATGGCCGCGAAGGAGCTTCCGCCCGGCAACCCTCTCGACGTCGGCATGCCCAAGCCGCAAGCCGAAGTGCTCATCGGCGGACACGCGGCAGCACCTGAGGGACGGCCAACCGAGCGCATAGTGTTAGGCTTTGCGCCCGGAGCGATCCAGAAGCACCTTCTGGTAACCAACGACCGCTATTGGCAGATGAACCGCCCCGGGTTTGCCGGAGGCCAATTGGTTTAAGTTATGCGGCCATGGCCGATTGTTCCAGCATTGATGGTTTCGGCGAGAGCATTGTCATAGGAATCTCCGACACTGCCGACAGACGGCTCAACGCCAGCTTCAGCCAAGCGCTCGGTGTACTTAAGGGATACGTATTGACTCGAGCCCGCCGCGATGGACCGGCCGTCGATCATGCAGTGCCTGCTCCAGCGCATCGAGCACGAAGCCCGCATGCGCCGTGCGCGAGGCCCGCCAGCCCACTATCCTGCGGGCATAGGCGTCGATGACGAAGGTGACGTAGACAAAGCCGGTCCAGGTCGCGACATAGGTGAAGTCGGAGAGCCAAAGCACGTTCGGTCGGTCGTGGCGCCTTGAACTGGCGGTTGACGTGATCCAGCGAGCATGGTGCGGCCTTGTCGCTGATCGTGGTCTTGACGGGTCTGCCGCGGATCACCCCTTGCAAGCCCATATCCCGCATCATTCGCGACACTTGGCCACATGGGCGTGGTGGGTCGAGGGGGCGATCGGCAAGACCTTGCAGATCGGCTCGCCCCCGTGCGTCCCACGGTGATCGTCGATGAAGGCGATCATGGCTTGGACCGGCGGTCGAGCTCCGCCATCGCAAAATAGGCGCTCGCCTTGCGCAGGATCTCGTTGCCTGCCGAAGCTCACGGTTCTCCCGCTCCAGGGCCTTCAGCTTCTCGGCCATCTCAGTTGGAACGCCAGCCCGCTGCCCGCTGTCGACTTCGGTCCTCTTGACCCAGTCATGCAGCGTCTGCGGCGTGCAGCCGATCTTGGCCGCAATCGAGGTCACCGCCGCCCAGCGTGAAGGGTGCTCGCCGGCGTGATCCAGTACCATCCTAACCGCACGGTCGCGGACCTCAGGCGAAAACTTGTTCGTCGTCTTGCTTGTCATGGCTCCATCCTCTCAGGAGTTGGAGCCTCCGGCAAACCCGGGGCGGTTCAGTACTATGGTCGAGTGGTTATAGCGCGGAGGCTCACTCGCGCATTCTGGCTCGCCATATTCACCTTTGAGGCAAATGACGAGGCGTTCATACCGGAGCCCTATCTAGTCAGGATTGATCGGCAATGACCTAACATGACCGCGTTCGGTTGAAGACGGTTATGTTCGGGGTCAGACAATGAACACGCCAGGCGCCGCGCGCGGCTGACGCAAAAGCACATTAACCCGTCCTTTGGCCAAGTTGGCACGTCTGATGCTGAGAGCTGGTGAGGTTCAGTTCACCGAGAGTCGGTCGCCGCCGGCGGGCAGTTCGGACTCCCAACAAATTTCTAATCTAAGGGCCGCACAAGGTGATGAATGGCGGGACGCGTATGGCTACGGAAACTCGATCCGGCAAGAATCGGTTTGGGGAATGTCAGCCGATCGACGCGATCATGGCGATCGATCGCCTTGCAAGATCGGATCCAGAGAGGGTTGCGGGTCGGCGCGGACGAACTCACCTACAAGGCGCTGCGATCAAGATCGGATGCCTTGCAAGGACGTTGCGAGAGCATGGCGCTCAGGGCGAGGTCGTCGGCTATTGGGTGAGCGGGACCTCGACTGGGCGGGCGGTCGTCGCAATTTTGAAGCCGGCATCGACGTACTTGCCGCTCGATCCATCGTTACCGGCCTCGCGTGCATCGTTCATGATCGAGCAGAGCCGCTGCGCTCTGATTATTGGCCCACACCAGCTGGATTTGCTCGGCCTGTTCCAGGCGAATGGCAAAGGCGCCACGCAATTCATGCCGATGGAGGCGGCGTTACGACACAGGGCCAGACTTCGTCTGTCGTGCCATCATCGAACGAGGACGGACTCGCGTACATTCTGTTTACGTCTGGCTCGATGGGCCAGCCTAAGGGCGCGCAATGATCGACCGCGCGGCCCTAAATAATCATCTGGTGGAAAAGATTAATGCCCTGGCCCTCACTCGGACGGATTGCATCGCGCAGACGGCGTCGCACTGCTTCGACATCTCGTTGTGGCAGCTTCTGGCAGGGCTGTGCGTCGGAGAGAGTTTTCATCGTTTATGCGTCCGGCGGCGTGCAGCGTCAGCCGGGGACGCGCCTTCATCACACAATTAACAGGGAGTGCATTCATGCTGACAACCTCGGCGGCGCCTGGCGTTTGCCTGCCTCAATTATCACCGACAGGATCGGACGTGCGGCCGTACGCCGCCGTCATGAACTTCATCGAAGGCGCGCGCATCGTTACCGAGGATGAGCTGCAGGCCAACGACATCACGCATTATCACGTCACGAACTTCTATCGCGAGCAGATTTCGGCCAGTGGCTACTACGACCAGCTCAAGCACATCGTGGAGCCCTCGCTCGCGGAGTTCGACAGTCGCGGCAGACTTGATACCAGCGGCGAGCACGATAACACGGTCGTGCCCGGCCTCCAGCACAAGTATTCCCAGACCGGGTTGCTGCTGGTAACAGACCGTTGCGCTTCATATTGCCGCTACTGCTTCCGCAAGCGCATCGTCGGCAAGGATTCCGATGAAATCGCCCCCGATCTTGCCTGCGCGGCGCAATACATAGGCGCACATCCAGAGATGACGAACGTGCTGCTGTCGGGAGGTGATCCATTTGTGCTCAGCACCAGCAAGCTCGACAAGATTGCCGATCACCTGCTGCCAATCCCCCATCTGACTTCGATCCGCTTCGGAACAAAAACGGTCGCCTTTGCGCCCAGGCGTTTCGAGGATCCGGCTCTGGCCGCTCTATTCCAGCGGATCCAAGACGCGGGCAAAACCGCAGTGATCGTCGCACATTTCGATCACATCGGCGAAATCTCGGTCGATGCAGAGCGCAACATCCGCTCCCTGCGCGCGCTAGGCGTGCAGTTTCTCAACCAATCCGTGCTCCTCTCAAGAGTCAACGATGATCCCGACGTCCTGGCGGGGACATTCGCCAAATGTCACGAAATCGGTGTCCGCCCCTATTATCTTTTTCAGGGCAGGCCGGTGAAGGGCGCATCGCATTTTCAAGTTTCATTGCGCCGCGGGATCGAGATCGCGCGCGGCATCAACCAACGTCTAAGCGGCATCCAGAAGACATTCAAATACATTATGTCCCACTACACCGGGAAGATCGAGATCCTCGACCTCGGAGCCGATGACCGCGTGTACATGCGATATCATCAGAACAAGACTCCCGCAAAAATCGGAAAGATCTTTTCCCGGCCGCACGTCGGAGGCGCCTGCTGGTTGGACGATCTGCCTGAAGCATGAGATTGAAAGGCCGCGATGCTGATCATCAACCCAGAGCGCGTGGAACTCGAAAATGCTGCCGTTCCGATGCGGCAACGCGACGGGGCGGTGGTGACGGCTTTCCCCCTCGCTACCAAAGCGGGATCGGAAATCCTGCGTGCCGGGGGCAATGCGATCGACGCGGCGGTGGCTGCGGCATGGACGCTGTGCGTCTGCGAACCGAGCGCGTCGGGTCTCGGCGGGCAAACCGTGTTGCTCGTCCGGTTTGCGGACGGTCGAACGCAATTTATCGACGGACATTCCCGGGCGCCCGCGGCCGCTTCGCTCGGTACGATCGAGGTGAATGAGCAGCGGCGCGGGTACCGCTCCTGCACGGTTCCATCGACTCCCGTGACGCTGGACTGGACACATCGCAAATACGGTGTGCTCAGCCGCGAAAGGGTGATGGCGTCAGCTATCCGCATCGCCGAAGAAGGCTATGCGATCACGCCGCTGCAGCAGCGACACACCCGGTGGGTAGCCGATTATCTGCGCGCGTCCCCGGCCGGCGAGCTGTTCCTGCACGAGGGCCTGCCGCCAGACATCGGTCGTACCTTTCGACAACCGAAGCTTGCCGCCACATTACGCCGGCTTGCGGATCTCGGCATCGAAGACTTCTATTGCGGCCAAATCGCCCGGCAGATCGCAGCTGACATGCGCGCCTGTGGAGGTCTCATCACTGAAGCAGATCTGGCAAGCTGCCGTGCGCCCGCGCAGGCAGACGCGGTTTCGGCGCTTTACGGAGGACATCGGATTGTCAGTGCCCCGCCGCCTGGCGGTGGGATGCAACTCCTGCTGGCATTTAATGTCCTCGCACAGACGCGAGCGCCAGGAGTCGCCTCCTCCGATGATGATTGGCGCGCTGCGATCGCGCTCGCCTCATCTGCCGTGTTTCGTGAGAGGGAGCTCAGCCCTTTGGCGCCAGATGACCTCACTCCGCATCTGCGCGACTTGCGGTTGGGCGAAAAGTATGCGCGGCGGGTCGCCGACACCGTCCTGAATTCACGAACCGGCACGCAGCTCGATAGCCCCGAAGAGCCGGGCGATACCACCCACCTATCGGTCTGCGATAGGGACGGGACCGTCGTGATGCTGACGCAATCCATTCAGTCGCTCTTCGGCGCCAAAGTGGCGCATCGTGAACTGGGATTCTTATACAACAATTATCTCTGCACGTGTCCCCGGCTGTCTCACCCCTATGGACTCGGGCCACGTTGTCGACCGCGCTCGAACATGGCCCCGACTCTGGTGTTGCAGGGCTCAACCGGCCTGCCCCTCCTCGCATTGGGCGCCGCCGGCAGTCGCCGGATTGTTTCGGCAATTCTTCAGGTCGTAAGTGGCGTGATCGACCGAGGCTTGGACATCGCCGAGGCCGTGGCGGCGCCTCGCGTCCACGGGCTGGTCGGTCGCAAGGTCTGGATCGAGCGACCGGCGGCCAGTGAGTCTTTGTTGGCAAAATTGCGTGCGCGCGGCCGCATGCCGATCGTCAAGTCACGGCACAGTTTTGCGATGGGCTCAGTCAATGCGCTGCAATTTGCTGCCGACGGCTGCGTGAAAGGCGCGGCCGATCCCCGGCGTGATGGCCTTGCGGAGGTGCTCTCTTGAACGGAACATGCAAGAACGACGATGCGCAAGCGGCCGCCGCGCTCAAGACAGACTGGTTGCTCGTCGGGCTCTTTGCCCTGCCGCTCGGGATCGCGCTCAGCAAGCTTCCGATGCTGCCGACCTCGTCCATTTGTTCGAGTTTTTTCTCCCTTACCGAGTTGCCTGCCCAGTTCTACAAGTCCGCGGAGAGCGTGCTGTTTGTTTCCCTGGGCGCCGTCGTGGTCGTGCTCTTTCGCCTCACGCTTGGCGTCAAGGTGCTGGGCCTCTTTCGGCCAATCTTGACGGCGATAGGCTTCGACATCATCGGCATCCCGATCGGCCTCGCATTCCTGCTCTTGGTGCTCCTTGTTACCGTGGCTTTGCTGCCACTGCTCAAGACGGACCACAGTTACGCGCGAATAGCCGTGCTGTTGAGTGTGGCGGCAGCGCTGCTGGACGCGCCTTTGCTGGCGGGGAATTGGTGGGATATTGCCTGGCTTCGCGAGATAGCGCTTTTCCCCGTGATCGCGCTGTGTTTGACCTGCGAGAGCTTCGCAAAAGTGCTTGGCGAGGACGGAGTCTACGAAGCGGTCTGGCGTACGTTTACCACGGTATTGGCAGCCCTCACCATCGTAACTGTAATGAGCCTGCCGGGTGCGCTGGGCATCTATCTGCGCTTCCCGGAACTGCTGCTGGTGCAGGCCGGCTGCATTTTGCTGATCAACGAGTATCTCGATTTCCGCCTCTTGGAGGGAGCAAACCCGCTTGCCGCTTGGCGGCGCGGCCAGTTGAGCGCGGTTCGTCCAGCGGAGCTGCTTCCCCTTCATCAAGCGGATCCAACCGAACGACTTGACAGCGGACAAACACAAGGGAGAAAGCAGTCATGCGGGTAGCCGTGGTGTGGAACAATGATCATACGGGCGTGATCAACCGGTTCGGCCAGCTTTGTCCGGAGAAATACGGCCGCAGAACGGTCGAATATGTGATGGCGGCACTGCGAGAAGGCGGACACGAGACGTTGCTGTGCGAAGGCGACAAGGGACTGCTTACTACTCTCGAGCGGTTCATGCCGGCCGATCCCCACGGCCGGCCCTCCGGCATCGTCTTCAACATGGCGTATGGAATTCAGGGCGAGTGCCGCTACACGCACGTTCCCGCCATGCTCGAATTGGCCGGCATTCCCTACACCGGCTCGAGCCCGCTCGGGCACGGTCTGGCGCTCGATAAGGTCATCACCAAACGGCTGATCCGCGATCGCGGGGTGCCGACTCCGAACTTTCGCGTGATGCGTCACGGGACCGAGAGTACCGGCGACCTCAGATTTCCGGTCGTGGTGAAGCCGGTCCACGAATCCACGAGTTTCGGATTGCAGCTCGTATATGAACCGGTTCGATTGAGGGAGGCCGTCGAACAGATCGTCACGGAATATGCGCAGGATGCGCTCGTGGAAGAATACGTTGAAGGTCGGGAAATCTGTGTCGCACTGCTCGGAAATGGGGAGCCTGAGACCTTGCCTTTGGTGGAGCAAGATTTTGGGGAGCGCGAAACCCGCCTTATCACCTGGGAAGACAAGATGCACATGGGAGCCGCGGAGCCACAGAAGATTTGCCCGGCTCAAATTGGGAGCAGCCTCGCGAAGCTTCTGCGGGATATTTCGGTTGCGACCTTCCGTGCCTGCCAATGCCGAGATTACGCCCGCGTCGACATCCGGATTGATCACTCGGGACGGCCCTTTGTCCTGGAGATCAACTCCATGGCGGCACTCGGCATGAGCGCCTCGTACATCCTGGCCGCGAAGACCGCCGGATACAGCTTCCCGGGCCTGGTCAATCGCATCTTGGATGTGGCCCACACGCGCTATTTCGGAATCGGCATCTCTGAGGCCGAACAAGCGGCGATTCGTGACCGGATTTATTCTGCCGTTGGACCGCTGGGCTGTCGTTCCGGCAACTGACTGGACCACGTCTCCTGGCTTCGACAAAGCCGACCAAGCGCTCCGACCTATTTTGCGCCTCGCTTTGATATTGAGGTCACGCAATACAGAGGTTTCGTTCTGGCTCTCGGCCGAAGCGGTGGTTCAGTCAGACGTCCGATTTGCGCAGCCAGAACCTGCCCACACTCAATCTAACCAGTCCGGCGAACGCTCGCGCCTAGCGCGCCAACCGCAACCATCCGAAGTACGATGTCGTAGAGGATCGTAGGCTGGCCTGGAAATTCGTACGATTGGTAGCGGGGGAGCGTTTCAATCAAAGCCCCCCGGCAAATCGCTGCCGTTTTCGGCATTCGCGACCAAGATTGCTTAGGACGCGTAGCGCTAGCTCCACGTACTTTCGGAACGGCCCACCTAGGCCTTGTTACCGTTCTTTGGCTGCGGCCTAGAGCGGTCGCGCCATTCTTCTTTCGCGAGCAAATTCAGGAAATCCGCCAGTGCTCGCTCACCCGCATACTCTGCTGCCATCCTTGACCGAAATCCATCAGCCGTGATCCTGACTCCCATGGGCTTGCTATGGCGGCAAATTTCCCACGACCAGCGACTTGGTCGCTTATTCGTTTCAAAGGTCGCGATGTAGTAGTCTGAGGACACATGGATTAATCCGACACTATACCCGTCCCCCTGGAATACACGTCATAAGCGTCAGCGCCGATCAACCCTACGTTCAGCACGGAATGAGAACAGTATGGCCAAATCCCGTGGAGTAGTCGAGCAGTGAGATCACAGTTGGCGTTAGCCGAAAAATGCGAACATCTGAGGGCGTCGGCAGCCGACCCAGCATGGAGTTCTGTTCTGGATACCTCTCGAATAGCAGGCGCAGCGCTTTTTCGCCCTCGGCGGGATCATCCACAACCTCGGCCCGCGCCGCAATTGACAGCCCGGTGATTTCCATCACCTGCGCGGTGTCATCGTCGATCGCGAGCGACACGCGGTTGTCTCGGGTCAGATTGTTTGATTTCTGACTGTCTCTCCCGCATAGGAAATAGATCGCAAAGCCGTCGTTGGCGTAGCCCACTGTAGTTACTTGGGGCCAGCCGCAGCGCATGATGCGATGCTGATCGAGCAATGCCTGTATCTTGCACCTAGATAAATCGTCCATGGGTCCACCTTCACGCTCGCCCGCAGTGTTGAACACAATAGCGAAGGTGGGCCAGTCAAGGTTGAGTTAAATCAAGACGTAATTCGAGCTCGACCGCGTCGGTATTATTGTCAAGTCGGGCCACTGCCGTTCAATGTAGAAGCAGCCACTCTGAGGGTGCACGCCTATTCAAACGCCAGCGCGGACCTCCGCGCGGGCTCGGCCGCGGCGTGCGCTGCTGAGGTTGCAGACCGAAGAGTTGGAACAGGCGATGAACCGTGCCTTTGGCAATTCCCCTCTCTTTGGCATGGCGCGCACGCTCCAATGGGTTGCGGCTTTAGGCCTGCGAGCGTGCGTCTTCTGATCAACTTGGCCACAGCCTCATCCCCAATAGTGCGGGGCCTGCCGGCACGCATCTCGTCGTAGAGACCCTCGATGCTATTTGCGATGAAGCGATTGCGCCATTTTCCGATCCTATGTGGAACGACACCAAGCCGGGTTGCCGCGAGGGCGTTGCTCGGCTCACGTTCGCAGGGAAGCACGATCTTTGCTGGCAGCGCCAGTGCCGCAGGGAGCGACCGCGACCGTGTCATGGCCGTGAGTGCGTGCGTTCGTCACTGGAAATCGTCAGCATTCGCTTTCGGGCGTTCGGGGCGCATCGGGTATCTCCTTCGATCGCGACACCCGAAACACTTGCAGTTATTACACTACGAACTAACGAGACAGAACACTAGTCTAGCTTTACATTTCTGGATCTGAAATGCGGGTCAGCATCTTAACGTGCGGTCCCGCCCGTTTGAAGATCGGCTCCCAAAAGGCATAGGCCTTCTCGGCGAAACTCGCGCTCACGGTGAACTTCGTGACCGCCCCCCGATATGCGGCTTGTCGTCCGCAGCCCTGCCCCTCGACAAGGTGCCAAACGAATTGAGCGACCTGGCGCGTGTACGTGCTCGGACGACCTCGGTGGTTGGGTACGATCTCAAGCCGCATGGTCCCGGTGTCGCGCGTCTCCGGTTCGGTGATATTGGCGAGCCAGATGAAGATTGATGGATCAATGCTCGCGGCATAGCCGTCGCGCTTGAGCTGCTGATTGATCATAGAGAACACGCTGGCGGCTTCTCTGAAGCATTCGCTCAGGATGAAGTGCGCCTCATTCCCCAGCTTGCCGCTCCGAAGATCGTCCAGCAATCTGACTGCCTCGTCAGTGAGTCGCCGCATGTATCGCGATTGCGGCTGCCCTGCGCTGTCGGCTGGTGGTTCCTTCTGCACAATCAATTCGACCGCATCCGCGCGGCACTCCGTTGCGGCTTTTTTAAGAACGGTCAATAAATCGTTTTCAAGAATGGGACCGACTTTTGACGCCGCTTCACCTTCCACCCGGGTCTCGGCGAGGTCCTTTGCACGGTCCAGCGCAACATCCAGTCCGGCTTTGATGTTTTCAAAAGCTCTGTCTTGATTGTCCTTGGCAATCTCCACCATTCTCTCGATGGCAGTGTCGGAATCTGGGAGTTCGTACTTTCGCGGCACTGCCGCATTCCGAGATTCAAGCGCCGCAAAGGGACTCGGAGCCGTCGCTTGCCTTGCAAGGATTGGTTGATCAGATGTATTCGCGCCTGTGAGCTCCGATCGCGGATTGGAAGCAGCAACCCCGCCGGACAACACAAAGAGGCCATCGTCAACGGCTCGGCTCGCCGCCGCGGTAAGCTCCACGAGCGAGCGTCGCACGCAGCGCGTCCGCCTACCACGCCGCTTTTTCGTTTCTTGCGTGCGGCTCATGATCTGATGCCCCCTCGACAAGCTTCCTTAAGATCCAGCGCCATAGCTCGCGAACTTCCTCCGAGGCTCTTCCCTCTTGGGAAAACTCGGTCACGCCTAATCCTGCCCCAAGCGCATCCTGGTGGTCATTGCGCTGTCCGATACAGGGAAGCGCAAGCACCCCGAGCGAATTGAGCGACGTTGCAGCTTCACTCAAGCGGCAACCCCGCGGTGGCGTCTGATTGAGCACGAAAGCAAATCGGCGGTTGAGCCTACGAATGGCAATCAGCGTAGGTATCGCAGCTTCGATGTCGGCCAGACTTGGACGCACCGGCATCAGGCAAAGATCAGCACTCGCGATGGCACGCATAGCCACTGCATTGTACGTGGGGGCGGTATCGATAACTGTAAGCCAGATCCCCTCAGATTCAAGACTGACGAGCGCCCCTTCTATTGTGGCGGGATCGGCGACCCGAACGACCCGCGGAAAGGGGTGCCCGCGCCGCTCTGTCCATTTTGAGATCGTCCCTTGTGGATCCGCATCGACAATTCCGACGCGCTCCCCGTTTCCCATCGCGGCCACTGCGATTCCGACCGCCAGCGTGCTCTTGCCGCTTCCTCCTTTTTGGGTGACTAGAGCAAGGACATACATCGCCTGCGCGTCCCGGACAACAACGACATGAAACACACGAGGTGAGCCTACCATTCCCTATCGCGAATCGCATCAATAGCGAGCGCGGAACTCACAATCAAATCGGAGCGCAGCTACTAACTATAGTAGCGCGCTATACGGCGCCCAACGCCGGCCGGTCCAAACATTGGGCCACGCGGACATTCCACGGCCAACCCGAACGTTTAAAGATGCCGGCCAGCGCTGCTACAAAGGCAGGACTCTCGCTTAATCCGACCCTTACTGTTTGCCGCTTTCGCGACGGCGCATCGAGTGATAAGCTGACCTTTCTCGTCAGGGGCAGCCTGTTTGTGACGGAATCCGTTTGGCGGGCATACCGGAATCGTGAGTCCGCTGTTGCCATTTTGACGGATTCAGCGGGAGGTCGTGAGAGACAACCGCGCCAGCTAAGTGCTGTTGCAGCTTCCGGACAGGCACGTCATCAATCCGACACCGTTGAACGCGATGGAGACGTGCGGCTGATGCCGAGGACGCAAGGTGATTGGATCAATCTCACCATCGTGTAAGACGATCAGCCCACCTGGCCTCAAGCCGAGACTTTGCAACATTTCAGGTTCAAGCGGGAAGTTGAGCATTGCGGCATTGGCGCTGTTGTCTTCAATAGTCAGCTGCACGGCTTCGATCTAGTCAGCGACTGCAACCGCGTTAGTTACGTGCCGGTACTCTTCATCGTCGTCGCCGTCTTTCTCGATGGCGACAGTCACTATCCAACTACGCATCCTGCTGCGCCTCGGGAAGCGTCGCCCACGAGCTATCGAGCCTCTGCAATTCCGCAGCCAATGGACACGCTGGCTGTGAATCGGGTGGTGTGCCGGACGGTATTCCAGGAACCTTCTCCCTCCACACCGAACCTTGGGTGTCCGTCGTCAGAAAATTTGAGACTGATCAGGCGTTTCGAGAAGGGAGGCTCTGGCTCATCGGGGGTAGAGCTTAAGCCGCTTGCGATTGATGCAACGACCACCGAGACTTTAACTGCCGCTGGATGAAAGTTCAGTGGCAGATCAGTTGTACGCCTTGCGGCTCGGTGGAAGCAACGGGCGATCGGCGGAGCTGGTCGGGGTTGCGCAGCCGAGCGCCCGTTGCGGTGAGAGAGGCGGCGTAGGCCGCGGGCGTGAGGTATTGCAGCGAGGAATGGGGGCGTTCGCCATTGTAGTCGGCGACCCATGCCGCGAGTTTGCCCCAGGCATCGTCGAGACCGAAGAACAGCGTCTCATTCAGGAGCTCGTCACGCATCCGGCCGTTCCAAACGAAAGTTGCTGGCGATTCCGACTTCGAATTAATGCCACACACTGTCTCGGCGCGATGATCAGGCCGTTCCGGGCGGCTTTTTCATGAGCCTCGTCGATAGCCCCACAAATCCTTGCCGAAGACTTTCGGAGAATTCTCCAATTCTCCGAAGCTCAGTGCCTTGCTGGACTACATCAAAGTCAGAGATCGTTACGTAGGCCCACCACCTATGGTGATGTGGTCCATATTCGAGGCTAAATTTAATGTCTGTCACCTGCGCATCTTTATCGTCCGGATCGTGATGGATTAAGCGGATGACAGGTAGCGCTCTCCCGAGCCTGACACTGATCAAGGTGTCGGCCAGATCGGCAATGCCCTTTATCTCTTCGAGCGCAGCCTTCGCGCCATCGATATCGTCATCCGTCTCCGATGCAGCGTTGAAAGTGCGGAGATGCTAAATTGCTCGAACGGGGTCCATTGCCAAGCCTCCCGACCGGGCGACGCTAGTCCTGAAGCTTACGATGGCTCATTAGCATGAACGTCGAAGGAGCTCCGCTCTAGCTGCCAGTATTGGTGGGGTCCACCGTGCGCAATCAGGGTTGATGACATGCCTATCCGATGGCTCCGAAATTGCTGGATGGTCGCTCACGGCCACTGCTTGGGAGCGCAGCAACATGGATGGTTGGATACTGACGGTCGCCGTGCCCAAGGAAGACGGCGACGACGACGAATTCAGGCACATAACCTACGTGGTTGCCGTCGCGGACCCGGCGGAAGCGGTGAAAATGACCATAGCTGAGTCCGGCGCAAAGGCCGCAATGCTCAACTGCCCGATCGAAGAGGAGCAGCTGCAAAGGCTCGGCGTGAAACCTGGTAGACTTATGGTCGTGCACGATGAGCAAATTGATCCACTCATGTCGCGACGACGTCGACATCACTAGATGCGCGTCCGATCTCGTCCAGCAGTGTCCGGTTGTCAGCATTCCCGTTCGAAAAGCCGCGCTAACAGTAGCGGCGCGCGTGTGAAAAGCGCGCCGTTTTGGCCTCTCGCGGCGCGTGTGAATGTCTGGCACGCGGCTTGCTGAGCCAGGCACGGCTTGGTCTTTCTTGAATGACCCTCCCGAGGGGACAAGCCTCCTGCTTAGCGTAACTACGTGCGGGCGGTCCATGCAGCCGTCCGCACGCTTTTGCTTGGCGCCCCCCCTGACATAGCGGCTGGCACGCGAGTTGCGGGAAAGTCGGCGGGCTTGGTTGCTCATTTTATCCCCAGAGGACCAAGCTCGGCGTAGCCAACTTCGCGCGGGCGGTGCCTCCATCTGCCCGCGCATTTTTCCGCACGCCCTCCCCCTCGAAATCGGGCCGGGCTCGATCTGCGACGCCTTGCCGATCAGTTCTTTTTGCATGCCCTTTGAGATCGCTTTTGATCTCTGCTCCAAGGGCCTTGATGTCGGCTCGGATTGAATCCGTCGCGCGCACGAACTCGTCCTTCTTCACGTAGTTGTCGCGCCCGTAGATTTCGACTTTGCGGACCTTCTTCTCGACGTCGGCGATGTACCGTCGCATGGCTGCACCAACCTCTCCGAAATTGTGGTCTTGGGTTTTTTGGTCTGCATCGAAACGCCGCTCTAGCTCATCGATTTTGTCGATGAACTTTTCGCGTTCCTAGTCGATCTCTTCTCGGACGGCCGCCCGCATTTGCTCGACCGCGCGCCCAAGGCTGATGCACCGAGTATCCAAGTCCCGATGAAGCCAAGAGCGCCCAGCCCCAGCGTCACCCGTTGGTAGGTCGTCATTCCGTCTCCTAGCCGTCCGCCGAAGTGCTAGGATATTCCCAGCGCCCTCCTCCTCACCGTTTGATGATGCGAGCCACGTTTTCAAACAACGGCTCGCCTCCAGCGATAGTCGTCTATAATACCTGAGAGTGCGTCGGATGCCCTTGACTAAAATCAACCCGACTTGTCTGCGAGCTCGTGCCTGAAGTCTACAACTGCACAAGACGCCTAAGCGCCGCTTCCAACCTGCGCGATGATCTTGACCGAGGGAGAGCAGCACAAAAGCTGCGTCCAGTTCCGCTGGCGAGGGCAACGAAGCTCCGGCACGTCGATCGGCTCCGTTCTTCCCAGTACGTTGGTCACGCATCGACCGAGCGCCGCTTGTCCGCTATCTTACGGCCGCGTCCGCTGTCAGCTTTCGGACACCCGTGACTATCGTTCGAACCAACGTTTCTCGCGATAGGCAGCTAGCATCGATAGACGCTTTGGCACGCTCGTTGCTACTCCGGTTAATGAACGTCGGTCGCATTGCTGCGGAGGGGCGCTAGTCGATCAGCTTCGCAACGCTGCACAGGTGAAAGGCGACGGTAGCGAGGTCGATGGTCCTTCAGGCTGCCGCCACGCTTGTATGACGTGTACGACGACGTTCGGCGCGGTCCCCGATTGAGCTAGAGAGCATGACGAAGGTCGGCTTCAGCATAGCACACCGAGAAGCGCGCGGTGACAATACAGACGCCCGCTGGGTTGGCAACACCGTGCACGATACAATGCTGGGACGCACTCCAGCCGACTTGTCAGCCGGAAAGCTGTTCAATGGCGACACTTTTGCAGTCAAGGCACTCCGGCAAACTTATCAATCTGGATCGTCTCCAAGCAGTTCTGAGACTGGAGAATGTTGACGCTTTGGTGGCAAGCTCGCCAGAGAACGTGACCTACGCAAGTGGGTACTGGGCACTATCACAGTGGATTAGAAGGGGTCCACCGACGTACGTCGTCATTCCCCGGAAAGGCCCGGAGCGATCTACGGTGGTCGCCCCAACCGCTCTGCTAGATCTTCTTGCTGACCAGGATATCTGGGTGCCCAACGTCCGCAGATTTGGCTACTTTCAGATGGATCGCGCAGAAGGAGTGCGCAGTGGCCTTGATAAGAAACTCCTGCGCCTCTTCGGCCTACCCGATGATGGTACGCCACTCGAGGCGCTCGCCAAGGCACTTATCGATGCGCGCGTCGCCAAGGGACGTATTGCGATTGACGAGCTTGGACTGCTGCCGGGCAATTGGGAGCGCCTGCAAGAGCTATTGCCAAACGCGACGCTCGTCCCAGGTTGCGCCCTGTTCAGAACTGTTCGCGCCGTCAAGACTACGGAGGAGATTAGCCGATTGCGACACGTCGCTCAGGTTGCTGAGCGCGCGATCCAAGCCGCGTTGGCGGAAGCGCGAACGGATATCACCGAGATTGAGATGGCGCGCGCGTTTCACCGGAAGACGGTCGATAGCGATTGTCAACCGGTACTCGGCTGTATTGGCTTCGGAACGCGCAGTGCTATGCCCAACGTGCAGCCGTCTGACGCTCGCCTGGTCGATGGCGACATCATTCGGTTTGATGTCGGTGGGCGCTTCAGGCATTACCGCGCCGATATCGCGCGCATCGCCGTGTTCGGAGAACCCTCGGCAAGAACTAAACTGTATCATCGCGCGCTGCATCGCGGCGTTCAGGCCGCACTCGAGATGATAAAGCCGGGTGTCAAGGCAGCAGACGTGTTCTTGAGGGCCGTCGATGTCACGCGAAAAGAGGGCATCAATCACTTTTCACGCTCACATGTTGGACATGGCATCGGGATCGATGGCTACGATCTGCCCGATCTCACGCCGAGCAGTACCGACCTCATCGAGGAGGGGATGGTCATGTGTGTCGAGACACCGTATTACGAGGCAGGCTGGGGCGGCCTTCAGGTCGAAGACACTGTCGTCGTGCGCGCTGACGGCATCGAGACGTTCATGACCACTGACGGCAGCTTGATGGTGTCGCCATGACGGCGGAGATCGCTCTCATTCGCGCGGAAGCTTGAGCGCGCAATCGGCGGAGCCTCGCACATCGAACGCTTCGCGAAAGAACCGCGGAGCTACAAGCTTTCCGCAAGCGGTCGAGCGGTTCTTCACAAGCCGGGGACGTTGCCGCTCCAAAGTCAACGCGCTCGAGATTACACGTTTATCAGAATGTGGTTCGGCGAACCAGCTACCGCAGCAGCGCCCATAGCCCGAAAGTTTCATGCTAGGGCTGCTCAGAGAACCCGTGTCTCCCCAATTCTGGTAGCTTTACCCAAATGAGCTACCTGCAATTATGTAGGCCGTCGTGCCATGAGCGGGTGTCATGGGTGCGGGCGATGCTCTAACAAATGAAGGCGCTCGAGGCTCTGGTCCTGTGAACGAATTTGCACCAAGGTACTTGCTGCATGTCGGTGTTGGCTGTGCAATCGGTCATCACGGTGAGTTGCTGCAGGGTGTATTCGAAGCTGACGATGGACGCCTTCATCGCGGCCTTATCACGATGCCATTTCCAGCTCGGCACTCGGTCGCGACCTTTCGGCCACGGAATACGGCTGAGATCAAGATATCGCCGACCGGTCGTACTAAGGCCGCGCGGGCGATCGCACTAACGTTCAAACATCTCGGGTTTGTCCAATATGGAGGAGATCTCACGATTGAAAGCAACATTCCCGCGAGTCATGGCTACGGCTCTTCGACCGCCGATGTCGTTGCGGCGATCCGCGCCGCGGCGGCCTCAGCGGGGAAGGCATTTTCCTGCGCGACGGTATCGCAACTTGCGGTGGCGGCCGAAGGCGCCAGCGATCCTGCCGCTTATGATGGCCGAGCGGTGTTGTTTGCTCAGCGCGAAGGGATGGTCATCGAGCATTTTGCCGACGAGTGTCCGCCATTCCTGGTGGTGGGCGTCAGGCATCCAAGTGACCAGCCAGTCGACACGTTGCATCTGCCGCCGGCCCGTTACGATGCGCGTGAGATTGAACAATTTCGGTGTTTGCGCGGCCTGGCCGCCCAGGCGATCAAACGACAGAATGCGCGCCTACTCGGGTGGGTGGCGACCGCGAGTTCCCGAATTAGCCAGCGCCATCTCTCCAAATCCCGCTTTGACGACATGCTGCGTTTGACAGCAGAAGTCGGCGGTTGCGGGCTTCAAGTGGCCCATAGTGGCACGCTAATGGGCATCCTGTTTCCGGCGGAGGAATTGGGCGTGATTGAACGAACCAACGCAGTAGCGGACCGCCTCAGACATTCCGGATTTGAGGACGTTACGGTCTTCGCTACGTACGCGAATGGAGCCATCTCCCCGTGAACAGCGCCGACACGTTTCTTGCTGCCTACGAAACACCGCGGCCAGCGCGTCTCGCCCCTAATCTTCTCGCTGCCTGCTTTCCCTTGATGAAGCTTATCCCGGCCCGCTTTATGATTGCCCGTGCGCGCGCCTCTGGGCACCTTGCACCCGGCGGTCATATTGTTGAGACGACATCCGGTACCTTCGGCCTGGCGCTCGCCATGATCGCGGCGGCGCATGGTTATGGTTTGACCCTAATCAGCGCCGAAACCTTTATCGATCGAACGCTCCGCTGCCGACTGAGACTACTCGGGGCGCGGCTAGATGTCGTGGACGATCCGGACGGTTCGGGGGCTCAGAGCCGTCGTCTGGAACGGCTACAGGTGATCCGCGAAGAACATGCGGGAACGTTCTGGCCCGCACAGTATGATAATCCCGAAAATTGCTGTGCCTATGGCAGGCTAGCTGAATGGTTCGTACGCCAGGTCGGTCAGGTCGATTGTCTCGTCGGCTGCGCTGGATCCGGAGGGTCCCTGTGCGGCACGGCGGCTATCCTGCGCGAAATCTTTCCCGACCTCGTCGTCCTCGCCGTTGACACACCTCGCAGTGTGCTGTTCGGCCATCCGCCCGGACAGCGGCTGCTGCGCGGGCTTGGTAACTCGATTTTGCCCCGCAATCTGGACCACGGCCTGGTTGATGAGGTCCATTGGGTTGGCGCTCTGCCGGCCTTCGCCGCGGCGCACCAACTTTGTCGGGACCATGCGCTCTTTATGGGTCCAACGAGCGGAGCAGCGGCCTTGGTGGCGCGGTGGTATGCGCGGCACCACCCCAGGGCGATGACGGTCGTCATCCTGCCCGATGAAGGTTTTCGATATCAAGAGACCGTGTTCAACAGCAAGTGGCTCACCGCTCTGAAGGGGTGGCCGGTCGCCATTGCCGATGCGCCAGTCACAATTGAGAAGATCGCGCCAGGTGGAGAGGAGACATGGACACGCATGATCTGGGGACGGCGGTCGTTGGAAGAGATGCCGAGTGGAGGAGAAATGGCACATAGGATCCTTGGCTAAATCGCCGCTGCCGGGCGGAAGCGGTGCGGGGTCAATGTTAAATGTTGGATGCCGATTCACAGCCACGGCTTTATGTCGGAAACGGAACACCGATACGCAAGGACCCACCGGTTCGCGGTCCGGAGCATATGTTTGCTTTTGCTTTGTGCGAGCTATGGCTGATTTTGGGTGACGCGGCCTGATCAGGCGGCGTGGCTTTCAGTGTTCGGAATGACGTCGATTCCGTCGATGAACTTTACACCTGCGATGACTTTCGGCAACTGGTTCGTGCTCTTCAATCGCCGCCAGGTCTTCGACGCGGCGTCGATGAGCTTGAACGCCATCAGCTTCGCGGTTTGTTGCGACAGCGATCCCTTGGTCCGCACCGTTCGGTGGCGCACCGTGGCGAAGACGCTCTCGATCGGGTTCGAGCTGCCTAGGTGGATCCAGTGCTCAGCAGGGAAGTCGAAGAAGGCGAGCAGCGCGTGGCGATCCTTGATCAGGCACTCCACCGCACGTTCGTATTTGACGTGGTATTTCTCGACGAAGACGTCGATCGCGGTTTCAGCTTCGGCCCGGTGTGGGGCCAGATAGATGTTCCGCAGGTCGTTCTTCATGGGGCCGATTCCGTTGAAAAAGGCCGGCAGTTTTCGTTGTAATAGCTCCGTCGCGACGTGGCCGAACTGCTCTACCGACCCTATGCGAGCCTCGGGCTGGGCATCGGGATCAGCTTGGCCATCTTTCGAAGGTTCTGGGCGGTGGCTGCGAGGATGAACTCGTCGCGCGCGCCGTTTGGACCTCGTAAACGCAAACGGTCGAGCTTGAGAATGCGCTTGAGGTGCGCGAACAACATCTCGATTTTCTTGCGGAGCCGGCGCGAGGTGCCTCCCTCCCACGATCTCTCGATCTGGCGCGCCATGTCGCGAGCGCCCTCGTAGATCGAGCGCGGCACTCTCCGTGAAGCCTGCTTGGGGCAACACCGAGCCTTCAATGCGCATCGATCACAATCGCGCTTGCTGGCGAGGTAAAGCATGGTGGCACCATCATTCACCAACGTTCCGGTCGTGGTAAGAACTTTGCCACCAGGGCAAGGATAGATGTCCCCAGCATGATAGGCGAAGTCGTCGCGCGAGAAGATCCCATCTGTGCGGGCCGACTTGTCGAAGACTGTAACGTGCGGCTCGATGTCGTGCTCATAGACCAGCCAGGCGAGCATCTCGGCCGAGCCATAGCCGCTGTCACCGAGGAGCCGGCTCGGATAGAGATCAAACCGCTCCAGCGAGCGCTCAATCATGCGCTTAGCGGCCAATACCTCCGCTTGCCGGATTGCCGTCGTTGCCTCAACATCGACGATGATCGCATTCTCGATGTCGATCAGGTAGTTCGTCGAATAGGCGAAAAACGCTTGGCCGCCGTGCGCCCCCGTCCAGCGCGCCGCCGGGTCGGAGGGCGATACGAACTTCGGGGTAACCTCGGTCGCGGCTCCGAAAGCAGCATCATCGAGGACAGCCAGATACTCATCGATTGCTCGGCCGGCAGCCTCCGGCGGAAGTCCCTTATCGCCTTCGATCCCCTTCTGCCGATTGGCATCGGCCTTGATTAGGCTCGCATCGACTGCAAATCCTTCACCGCCGACCAGTCGTTCCTCGATGCATCGGCGCAGCACGCTCTCGAACACGCGACGGAAGAGGTCGCTCTGCCGGAAGCGGCCATGCCTGTTCTCGCACAGGCGCCGTTCCGATCGGATGCCGAAGCAGTAACCGATCAGGAGCATCCGGATCATCAGCTCGGGATCGATCGAAGGCCGACCGATGCTGCTGTAGAAAGGCGCCAGGTCCCGCCGGACCTGTTCAAGATCGACAAACCTGTCAATCAACCGCAGCAAGTGATCAGTCGGGATATGTCTTTCGAGCGAGAACTCATAGAACAAAGCAGCCAGTTCGACTTGTCGATGCCCCATCATGATCTTTAGTCCTGCCAACTAGACAGACTGAATCACTGATATCACTGCGTCGCAACAGCCGTCTTTTTCAACAAAATCGGCCCTGCACGGATTTGGCGACTTTGTCGAGTACGTTGCTCACTTTATGGCACCAGCATCGTTGGTGCCGCGTGCCGGGAAAGGCCTCGTCCAGTGCCTTCCAGAAGCCGAGGGCGCCGTCGCCGATGGCGAGTTGCGGGGCAATCCGTAACCCGCGTTGCCGCAGGTCGATCAGGAGTTCGCGCCAGCTCTGCGCGCTCTCGCGCACGCCGACCTGGAAGCCGATCAGCTCCTTCTTGCCTTCCGCCGTGGTACCAATCAGCACCAGCATGCATTCGCTGTGATCTTCCATGCGGGCCTGCAGGTACACGCCATCGGCCCAGATGTAGACATAGCGACGCGCCGACAGATCGCGTCTCTGCCAGCGTTCGTACTCGACCTGCCAATCGGCCTTCAGGCCGGCAATCACCGAAGGCGACAGGTTCGGCGCATCCTTGCCGAGCAGCGCCGAGAGCGCCTCCTGGAAGTCGCCGGTCGAGATGCCGCGCAAATAGAGGACCGGGATCAAGGCACCCAGGCTCTTCGTCCGCCGCGCCCATAGCGGCAGGATTGCCGAACTGAAGCGGAGGCGGTCGCCTGGCCCGCTCGCTCCGCGGTCGCGGACCTTGGGACGAGCGACCTCCACCGGACCGATGCCAGTCGCAATCTCGCGCACCGGACCGTGCCCATGTCGGACCAGGCGCGCTCGACCGTCGGGCAGCGTCAGACTGGCCGTGCTGGCCAGAAACGCGCCAACCTCGATCTCGATCGCCCTAGCAAGCAGGTCCCGCTCTCCTCAAGAGGTTCTGGCAGGCTCGTCACCCGCCTCGATACGCCGCCTTCCTCACACCGTCATCACCCAGATTCCGCCATAGCTCTCGTAGAGCGCTTATGAGATGTACACACATGTGCCATGTAGCAGAACTTTGACCGTGTTTTTTGATCTACGATAATGGCCCCACTATTCAGGCATGATTATCGGTTCAACGGGATCGTTGGCCGATGACAATCAATCGCCTGCTCGCCGGAAGTACCTATACGGAAAAAGAGCGGAAATCGCCTAATTGGGCTTACCAGCTCACGCTGGAATCGCTTGGGTTGGTCGAGCGAGGAGACCCACTTTGCGAATTTATCGCGCGTAAGGTCATTGAGGTCCGCGCGCGCGGCGTAATGAACGTATCAGCCATTTCGCGGCTTGCAATCAAAGAGCTGAAGCTTAATTAGGCCGCTTCAGTCGACGCCCGTTCGTCCCATAGTCCCAGTCGATGCCGGTTTCCTTGTACCAGGCCAGCATGGCGTTACAGGTGAGTTTGGTGCCGTTGTCGGAGACGACAAGGCCGGGTTTGCCGGGCCGCGCGACAACCGTCGTCAGTTCCCGCGCCACACGCCGGCCCGAGATCGACGTGTCAGGAATGGCGCCAGAAATTCCTTGGTGACATCGTCGACGATATTGAGGATGCGCGCCGGCCCCACCTAGTTCGATAGCGATCGGGGCATCCCGCGGCTCTTCCACCTCCAAGAATTGGTAGTCGCACTTCGTGATGAGTACGCCTAGAGTTAGCTGGGGCGATCTAACTCGTTGGATTGCACACATGGTAGCTGGTTGCATGGTCTTAATTGGTCACCTGGAGAGCGGCGGCCTTCAGAACGTAACGTTTGCGGTTACCATGCCTGCTGCGACCGACGCTATGAGGCTTCGCTCGATTTTCGGGGACATCCGTTTTGAACTCGACAGACACGGCGGATTTGCCTTGGGGATTTCCACACTCAGTGAACGGGCACCTGAGTGATCTCGGCATCGAGGAAGGGCGAGATTTGTCCGATCTGTGACGATGATTGGCAGATCTGGCCGCCCACGCTCCATTAGGCGCCACAAAGTTGGCTTGCAGTTCGGCCTCACTTGCGAACGGTGCACCGGATGAAGGCGATAGGCAGTCCGACACAAGCAGATCCGTTCAAAATCTACGCTGATCGCATGATCGAGATCGGGACCAACACCATCAACGTTCTACAGATGGCGTCGACTTTGCGGCTCAGGCGCAGCTGCGAAGACCCTTTTTTCGTCTGCCCCAGCTCATGGCCTCACTCAACCGACTTTAACCTCGACCCAAGACTCGTCGTTCTCGTAAATCCGCACACTCTAGCAGCCAAGAATGCGGCCAAAGAACCAATCGACGATGACCGCGGCGGTCGGATTCTCCGGTCCTTCGACATCGTTTAGAAGTCGGTGATCGACGAGTTTAGCAGCGGCCGCACCTCAGCGGCCATCTCAGCGAAGTGGCGCCAATCGTGCCCTTCGACGACGGGCGCACGCCGTGACGCACGCCAACGAAGCTCGTTTCCAATCCCGCGGCGCTCTTCGGCGGTAGCAAGGCGAGCGGTCTTCGGGAAAGCTCGATCGAAGGCATCAAGGACTCTCTCGAAACGAAGTACATCGCAGTCTCGCTGTATCGAGCGGATGAACTGCACACAGAGACGGCGCAGTGGCGTAGTGAACCACCGGAGATGAACAACGGACGTGTAGGAGGAAACATGGGCGCGGTGAAGAACGTTATCGTCGTGGGCGGTGGTATTGGCGGCTTGACAGCCGCCCATGCGCTTCGACGCATCGGCGTGTTTGTGCGAGTCATCGAAATGGGAGATAGGAGCGACCGGATCGGGACTGGCATCACCCTACTCGGGAATGCGCTGCGAGCGCTCGCCGAATTGGGATTGGTGGAAGCGTGTCTGCAAGGCGGTCACGGCTGGGACGTCGTATCGATACGCGACGCCGCCGGAAGCCCGCTGCATCAGCAGTTCTCGCCAAGAATTTGGGACCCGGATCGTCCAGCCGCGCTAGGGATCATGCGGCCGCGCCTCGGGCAGATCCTGGAGGAGGCCGCCAGGACGAGCGGCGCCGAGATCGCCTTCAATACGACTGTCACTCGGATTGATCAGGACGCTGAGGGCGTGACGGTGCAGCTCTCGCACGGCGAGACAGATCGCGCAGACTTGTTGATCGCGGCCGATGGCGTTTATTCCAAGACGCGCCAGCAAATCTTCGGCGAAGAGTTCAAGCCGCACTACGCCGGCCAAGGAGTGTGGCGTTACACTGTTTCTCGGACCGAAGCTATGAACGGCTTCATCCTCTATCGCCATCCGATGGGGAGAGTGGTTGGCGCGCTGCCGCTGTCGAAGGAGCTGTGTTACCTGTTCTTCCTGGAAACCACGGATGAAACGCTTCGTGTCGCTCAAGATCAGGTTTGCGATTATGTTCGAAACCTGCTCGCCCCATTTACGGCGCCCGAACTGATCCAAGCGGCCGACTTGGTCGGCGAGGGCAATCATATAAGCTACCGCCCGTTCGACGTATTGATGATGCCTGCACCATGGCACCGCGGCCGCGTCGTATTGTTGGGTGACTCGGCTCACTCGCTGACACCGCAGATGACGTCGGGCGGCGGCATGGCGATCGAGGATGCTCTGGTCCTCGCTCAGGAACTCCATCGCAGCCACGACCTGGAAACCGCGCTCGCGGGGTATTGCGTTCGGCGTGAGGAGAGGGTCAAGCGCATATACGACATCGGATACGCCATTTGTAACGAAGAGCGCAATCCGATGCATAGCCGAGAATATCAGATAGGTCTTCTTCGTGAAGGCTACGCATTCCTGTCTGCGCCTGTCTGAATCGAAAACGGCCGCCGAAGTCAATTGGAGAACAACCAAGATTATGAAAAAATAGTTCCGAGTAGGCGCCGTGTTCCGGGCAAACGTGCTTCTGCCCGCTCGCTCCAGAGGCAGCATCTATTTCGGCCGGCAACTACCGATTAAATGATTCAATATCACAGAGATTGAGAAGAGGACTGTGCGGCACAGCTCGCGCCGACGACGCCGCGCTTCTGACCTGAAGTGAAGACGCGGCGGGGATTTCGCGCGTCGTGGCCGCCGGTAGTCGTTGTCGACATAGACCCGCTCGATCGCGCAGCCGGCGCGTGTCTCTGTGCGGTCAATAACGTCCCGCTGTCCGACGACGTCAGATAATTTGAGACTGATCAGGCGTTTCGAGAAGGGAGGCTCTGGCTCATCGAGGGGTTAGCAGGCTGTTGAAGAAGCCGGTAGCGAAGCGTTTCGTAGAGCTATGGCGGAATCTGGGTGATGACGGTGTGAGGAAGGCGGCGTATCGAGGCGGGTGACGAGCCTGCCAGAACCTCTTGAGGAGAGCGATACGCCATGACCGAGACTACCAATGTTCTTGCTTTCCGTCAGCCGTCCGCGGTTGATGTGTCAGTAGCTCGTGATCTGTCGCCTGTTTGTAGCTCGTGAAGTGTCGTGTTTTCGGTGCTCCGGAACAAGGGGGCACGATGGGCGCGGCATCCATTCACGAGGGTGTACGACGGATGCGGTTTTCAGATTTGCTGGATCGGACGGAGGCGAAGGAACTGACGCAGGAGGCAGCATCGGAGGTTCTTGGGATCAGTGTTCGGACGTTTCAACGCTGGGCGGAGCGCTATGAGGCGGAGGGCGACGAAGCTGCGTGTCGTCGAGGCGGGAACAACGCCACTATGCCATGCTGGAACAATCCGCCATGGCGGCATAACTTAAACCAATTGATCGGAACTTCTCCGTGTACGGCGTGCGCAAGGTCTGGCGACAGCTCAAGCGCGAAGGCATTGACGTTGCCCGTTGCACGGTGTCGCGCTTGATGCGGGACTGCATCAATGGGATCAGCGTACGTGCACTGATGCGCGGCAAATCGACGGCGTTCGGGCAGAAGTAATCGCCTCGGCAAGATCCGTCGACGCGACCGAACCGCCCTGGGTCTGCCGTCCGGCAGCGCGACAACGACGTAGGCGGGTACTCTGACGTGTTCGGCGATCCCACCTACGCCTACGCCGTCCTCGACCGCCTGGTCCACAACGCCCACCGGATCGATCTCAATGGCGAGAGCCTGCGGCGAACCCGCAAACCCGATCGAAAGGCCTGAGCCAGTGACGCTGTGGACATGCCGCTGCGCTTGGACAACGCAAAGAGCGTTGCCCACATGCCCATCTGTGGACGCCCCCAGGGATGCAAGAAGAATCTTTCGTCAAGCGCTGCGCTGTAGTCGGGTGCTGACATCTGTCCGCCCTTTAATGCGACCGTCATTTGTCGCGGGCCCGTATGGGAGTTCGCGGATCAGGTCCAAATCACAGCGGCGTGCTTGGATAGCACTTGGGCATGTACTGGTTTTCCCAATCCCGTCTCTCCACTGTTGCGCCATATCTTCCGTTTGACCTTCCTACATCTCGACGACCTCTGACCGGACGGCTATGCCGCCACAGCCGGAGCTTTATAGGCCCCACCGTTGGCCATCAAAGCCCAGACGACGCGGGCCATCTTGTTGGCAAGGGCGGTGGCTACCAGCATAGGTGGCTTGCGGGCAATCATGCGCCCGAGCCACGATGACGGTGAAGCGCCTCGCCGCCGTGCCTGCTGCACGACCGCAGTTGCGCCCATGATAAGTAACCGTCGCAACGTTCGCTCCCCCATTTTCGACGTCGCACCCAGTTTCTGTTTGCCGCCCGTGGAGCGCTGCAACGGGGTCAACCCCAGCCATGCGGCGAAGTCGCGTCCGCACCGGAAGCTTCCGGCAGCAGGCGCAAGGGCAAGCAAAGCCGTCGCCGTCATTGGTCCCACGCCTGGGATTGTCATCAAACGGCGGGCATTTTTTCTTTTCGGGCGCGACGGGTGATCTCGCTGTCGAGTTTCTTGATCTGCATTTCCAGCGCCACCATCGTCTTGATCAATATCTCGAGTACGAATCGTGCCGCTTCGGGCACGTCGGTTTTTGGATCCATTGCGCGCTCGACAAGCTCTGCGACATAGGCCGTGCCCTTTGCCATAATCACCCCGTATTCGGCGAGATGACCACGCAAAGCATTGATCGTCTGGGTCCGCTGCCGGATCAGCAGGTCGCGGGTCCGAAACACCACCGCGCTCGCTTGCTGCTCTTCGCTCTTGACGGGAACGAAACGCATGGTCGGCCTCTGCGCCGCTTCACAGATCGCCTCTGCATCGGCCATGTCGTTCTTCTACCGCTTCACGAAGGGCTTCACGTAAGCCGGTGGGATCAGCCGCACTTCATGGCCGAGCTTGCCAATCTCACGAGCCCAGTAATGCGCGCCCGAGCAGGCTTCCATCGCCACGAGGCAAGCCGGCTGCTCGGCAAAGAGTGCCAGCAGCTTATTCCAGCGCAGCTGTTTGCGAAAAAAGACCTTGCCGGCGGCATCGGCTCCATGGGCCTGAAAGACATACTTCGCTAAATCTAGTCCAATCGTGCTAACTTCGTTCACGGACGCTTCCTCTCTCGTGATGGCTGTTCAACACCCTTCACTTTGGCACATCGATGCCGTCGAGGGGGCGTCCACCCCATCACAGCAACAGAAGCAGAAGAAGTTCAAGCCGCGATTCCAGGTTGACCACGCAGCTCGCCAAATGCCAGAGAAGCTACCGCCAGAACGCCTCGTCACCGGGCGAGATCGAATTGGAAAGGTGGGCGACATCGTCTCGGAATCCCCGAGCGACTTCATATCGGTACACCCGGATATCGGTACACCCGGGCGACTTCGTCGGAATCCGCATCCTTGCCGGCGCCTACTCAAACGAATAGGTGCCGGCCTTGGATTTGCTGTGTCAGGTTGGGGAACGCAGCGTGCCAGTCTGTGGCTTGCCGCGTTCCCGGAGTGGCGCGCTTCGTTCAATGCTGGAGTTGTGGAGTGCGCGGCGCCGCCGCGTTCGGTTAGTGTGTCACATGGCTACGGAATTGCAGAGGCTCGTTAGCTCATAGGTGCATAGGTGTCGCCTCCCGGAGCGCAGCAAGATGGATGGTTGGATAGTAACAGTCGCTTTTTTCAAGGAGGGCGACGACGGTGAGTACAGGCACATAACTTATGCGGTCGCGATCGCAGACCCGGCGGAAGCCGTGAAAATGATTATAAAGGACAGTGGCGCCAAGGCCGCAATGCTCAACTGCCCGATCGAAGAGGGGAAGTTGCAAATGTTGGGCGTGAAGCCCGGTGAGTTTATAGTTGTAAGCGATGAAGAGGTTGGTCCAATCATCTCACGTCCCAAGCGCCATTAGTTCGGCGTCGGATCTCGCTCAACCGCGTCGGGTCAACGACATATATGTCCGCAAGCCGCTCGAGCAGTTAGTTGGCACGCTCTGATAGTGTACAGCTTTTCTCTCTGGCACGCGGGTTGCTGAGCCATGCATGGCTTGGTCGCTTATCGAATGACCCTCGTGAGTGCTAAGCTGGTTGTCGGCGTGCGGGCGGCCAATCACAGGCGCCCGCACGCATTTCTATGTTCAGCCGCAGGCGTCGGTCACACGGGGCAATAGACGCTTTCGTTCTATGCAAACCTGCTTTTCAATGACCCGATTGCTGGTGATGAGCGAAAACTCCGAAGGATGGACGCGCGAGCAGGACGAGCTCTTCTGGCATTTGGTAGGGAAGCAAACTCCGGAGGAAGTCATCGCGGAGGCCCTGAACAAAACTTGTCAGGATCTCAGACGGCGCGGTTACCTGCTGGGCCTGCCACCGAAATGGTTCAAGTCCGCAAAGCGAGTGACTGATGATCTCGAGCGGGAGGGCGGCGGGTCACGTCTAGCGGAGAGATTACCAATTGCCGACCGACCTGTTGCTCCGATCCAGTTTTCGCGTGCCAATGATGCAATGACCGTCGGGTCTCGCGTGATAGTAGCGCGCTGGGCTGGTTCAAAATTGAAGCGACGGCGCGGCCTCATCGTTGGTCTTGGCACGACTAGGACAAGGGTGCGCGTCCTGTTGGACGGCAACATGCGCCCGATGACACTGCACGTGTGCCTCTTGGAGGTGGAGGAGGCGCAAGGCTCGCGGAAAGTACAAAACAGCCCAACGCCGCCCGCTAAAAATACCCGCGGACGGCGTTGGTTCTAGCCCCAGGAGGAATGGCAAAATCCTGGCCCCACAGGTATGGAGTAGGGGGCACGTCTTCGCTATCCGGGTGAGTCCGGTACTCCGAATGCGTCTCTGCGACGGTTAACGGCCGCTCAGGAGGCGTGGTTCGCAAGCACAAACTTTATTCGTTCAGCCTCTTCCTTCGACAGTTTCTCGGCCCAGGTGCCGTTCCTTAAAAGAGCCGGCCCCTTGCGTTCTCGACCGTAAACCATCCAGCCGACGGTGCCCTGACGAACGATGAACCTTTGTGCAGCCAATTCCAAGACGGCCTCCAATTGCACCTAGAAAAGAAGCTTCGGCACGGGCTAAAAGCTCCTCGGCTGAGGCGCCGGGCTGCGGTGAACCAGAAACCAAACCAAGACTCGATCATGATGTGTGCAAAGATGTAGAGCAGCATCACGCACCAAAAGTTCGTTCGGGCTTTGAGGTGCACAAACACGCTTGAGGAAACGGCAGTTGCCACCCCCCAGCCCCTAAGAAACTCTCACGTTCTAAAATAGCAATCAAACTACTGCCGCAATCAACGGCTGTCTATCGTAAAGGAGCAACTTCACTCCGTAACTTTCCGGGGAAGGGCAGGTCGCTCGGGCAGTGATGCACCAAAGCAGATGAGGCCAACAATTAGCAGCGCGCCAGCGCATGCCTCTAAGACATTTGATCTATGCCGACGTGTGTACAAGGCGAGAGCTGATCCCAAAATCGTACTGAGGATACCTAGTTCGCCTATCATTTTCGATCCAAATTGCTGAACCTGATAAGTGGCTTTATCGGTGTGACTCTGGTAGCCCAACGTAGTGGGGACGCCGTGGCACAATGCCCAAGGTCGGTTCTCGCGATCTCCAGCGCGCACCTTTCGACGTGCGCTCACGCGCTTTAACCCCCGTTGAAGATGGCAATGATATCCTCTTTTGAAAACCGGCCCGCGCTGAGCTTTGTGCGCATCGGCAAATAAGCCTTCAGCATCTTCCGATATCGCGGTAGGGATGTCTGCGTATGCGAGCTGTTCGAGGCGCCCGGAACATCCTTGAAGCGATGCAGATCCTGGACGAGGTAATTCGCAACTCCGTAATGAGGGTCATGATTGCTGTCAAAGCCCGGGAAATGTCGAGCCCATGCGCGGTGTACCCAAGATCGTCACGCACCTGCTTTCGCTCTGATTGGTCTAACCGCTGAAACTGGTACATGGTCGAGCTGAACATTTCCAGGATCTCAACCGTTTCCGTGACGACTGGATTGGGCTTCTCTGATCGCTCAAAAGCGATGCCACTGAATTGCCAATCGAAGCCCATAGTTGATCGGCATAGATTGTGTGCGCGACAAAGTCTGGATCAACTTCAGGTTTGCCTTGCAGGCGTTTCGAGATATCCGCGAGCATTAGGGCGATTAGCTTTTCACCATCGGTCATCTTCATGGAAACAGGTCTCCGCGCCGGAATGATCGCGGAGACTACCGAATCCTGTTTGCGCCAAAAGCGCCCAAGAATGGTGGTTGTAACCACCCTGTCACTTTAGACAGTACGTCCTGACCTGAGATAGGCGCATGATCGCCGCTAACGGACAAGGGCCATTGCTATGCGGCGCTATTATTTCCCGATCATTCACAACGGGCATCTACACCCAGACGAGGAGGGTGAAATGTTCGGCTCGGCAGATCTCGCGGAGCAATACGGTGCCCGTGTTGCTCGAGATATCGGAAGCGATCCCGAGTACGATCACGCCAGCGGCACGGTCGTAAGGGTGGTTGATGGCGAAGGCGCGAACATCGCGCGGTATGGGGTTTGTGGGGTGTGGGCACATCACCAAAGCTTAGCGATATTCCTTGGTAACGCTGCGGGAGTTACCGTCCTTGTCTTGATGGGTATCGGTGAAGATGACGGCAGACGGGCCTCCTGAGAGGAGATCCGGATTGACGCGCCCGCAACCAGTGTGCCACTGCAGAGGTAGCTATCGTATTCCTGCCCAGGCTTGTCGACGCCAGTAATAGGTGGCTTCTGCCCGTACACCTTCACTAAATGGCCGGCGACACCGATATTGAAACGGTGAATTTCCTGCCGCCCGCTCCATAAGCTATTGCGAGCGTTTCGCCAGAGCCCGCCCCCTCGATGACAAAGGTCCTGTCGGTCATCGGCCTGATTTTGGCGATTGTTTCGCCGGCAGCTACTTTGATTTCACTGATAGACTGGTCGGACGATACAACCTTGGTCTGCCCCGGGACGAGTTCTATCGTGTCGTCGGAGGTAACCTCAACTGGCGGCTGAGCAAGCGCGGCTTCGCACAGCAGCATGAATACTGAAAGCAAAGCAAATCGTTTCATTGAAAGCCACTCCCTGAAATGTGGAGAGGGTATGCCGCAACCAGTGACCGAGCAAGACGGTTGTATTCCCGTAGTTTCCCGACCTTGGGGCGATCCCGCAGACCTCCCTGTTGATCGCGGGTGGCGCGGGAGGGGGTATTGGCTTCAGGGGTCGTCCGTGAAGAACGCAAATCGGCCCGAGAGATAGGCAGAAGTTGTCTCGGTAAAGTATTCGATTTTGCAGGAAAGCCGGGTGTTGGGCTGCGCTTTCTTGCGTTTTGGGATTTTGCTTTCGAGCGATTCGTGACTGACGGTGCGTCGTCTGCATTGGGGAAGGCGATGAGCAAACGGCGGGATGATCGCCAGAAAGACCTGTTGCTTCCTGCGCTCGATCAAATCATCGACATGGGCCAACCCGCTGGTGCGGCGGCAACGCTGATCGACTGGAAGTTTCTGGATAACCGCTTTTGGTTCGGTGTGCCAAACCGGTCCGGAGCAGCCTGGCCTACCGACGCGGCTTTCGGCGGCCTGTTCATTCTGAAGCACATGGACAATCTCTCGGATGAGGTGCTGTGCGCCCGCTGGATCGAGAACCCCTCACATGGGGAATTGGGTGTCAAGACAAGATGCACCTTTTTGTTTGACTGGAGCCACCTTTTCGTCCCGACCACATGCGCTCTTGGATGGCGCGCGCAGATCAAGTCAAGGCCGGCCCGAAGGGACGCCGCGAAGCGGCTTGGCCTTGACTTGATCGAGCACGCCATCAAGCTTTTATGGTTGGGTGTAAGCGGACTGCTTCTCTCCTCGCGAAGCGCAAAGTCAAATCGATCGGTTTCCAAGTTCCAAAGCCCGACTGCATGACGCGGCTCGACTGCCGAGCCTGGTCCACCTCACATTCGGTCGCCGCTCATGACGGCCGCACCAATATCCCGCTTGCGGCGGGCAGGGCTCAGGATGACGAGACCATTCTATTAAATCGGCATTTCGCCATGGGGTTCTTCGGCTCGTCGACCTGGGCCACCAGGGTTTGATGAACCCTGGTGGCTTTAGCGATAGCTTGAGCGGATTAGGCGCTCTTCATGATTGCTCCCTCGATGAGGACGCCGGATGTCGCGTACTTCCAGAGCGCGACAAGCAACTTGAGCGCCAGTGCCACGATGGTCGATTTCTTCAGCCGACCGCTATTGCGCTGGACGCGTTCATTGAACCAGTGGGTCAGCACTGATTTGGGTTGATGCCGCAGCCACAGCCATGCCATCTGGATCAACGTCGCTCGCAATCTCGGATTGCCTGCTTTCGAGACGCCTTGCTCTCGATCGATGGACCCGCTCTGCCAGGGCGTCGGCGCCAGCCCAGCATAAGCGGCAACCTGGCGACGGTTGTCAAAATGTCGGAACAGTCCCTCCGACCATAGGATGGCGGCACACTCGGTGCCGATCCCCTTTAACTGAAGCAGCATCGTGACTGGCGAAGGTGTTGTTGCCGCGGCGGCTTGTACTGCGATGAGCGTGTCGCGTTCGGCCTCGACCGCCTTGATCTGTTCGAGCAGAAGTTCAAGTCGATCCAACTCACGGCGTATCTGGGCTTGCATATGTGCAGGTAGCGCACGGCCATCACCGGTTCGCAGTTCAGCAAGCCGCTCTCGCCGATCCTGGCGTAGCGGCCCGTAATTCGTAATCCCTTGTGCGAACAAGAGGCCCTTGATGCGATTGACATGAGCGACGCGCTCAACGATCAGCGCCTTCCGCTCGCGGCAAATCCGCCGCCGATCCTCTTCCTCTGGAGACGGAGGGCGCGCCATGGCACACACGCGCGGCTCGCCCCGTTTATAAGCCATCAGCGTTCGCAGCAATGCCTCACCGTCAATCCGATCCGTCTTAGCTCGCCCACTTCGGCGTGGCGCCGCAATTGAGGCTGGGTCCACGACGTGGCTTTCGATTCCTTCCTTCTCAAGGACCCGATGAATCCAGAAGCCGTCAAGACCGGCCTCCTGAATGGTGATCATCGGACAGGTGTGCCCGGTCTTGATACGGCTTTTCTCGCCAAGCTTCGAAAATAGTGCGAACAGTCCGGGTACGTCCCCGGCAAGGACAGAATGCTTCGACATCTTCTCACTGCTCCCCGGCGACAACGATGTGATCAACCAGGTTGAGCGACTGAGTTCCAATGACACAAAAATCGCACCAAGATTGGTGCGGATAACGGTCGGCTGTGAGGATTGTGCGGCTGTATGCATGGTCACCTTCCGGATGATTATTTGGGCAACCACATTCTGCAAAAATGCCGGCTGCCATCCACCCATGGGATCTATTACCGTGTGCCACGAACACCGGTGGCGACGCCGGTGATGCTGTGTTGAAGATGGGAGTTTGGCCTCCCGGAGTCGGCCTGCAGGGGCGGGCTTCAAACCACCTCATGCTGCCGCGTTCAAAAGGCGCGGTGGTGAGCGATGAGAAAAAAGGCGGTGAATGAAACCGTCAGGTAAGTGACAAGAAGATGAGTGCAAGTGAACCGCCGATGACGTATCGAAATGGGTTCAAGACGCTGTCCAAACGGGCGTGGGGTAGTAGCGCTCGGAGGAGTGTGGGCGGAGCCTGTTTACGGCCCACGCGGCAGCCGGTGCATAGGCGGCATGATCTCGTCACAGGCTTCAACACGGAACGTGGGAACCTGACGCAATGCGTCAGGGGCGGAGCAACCCGTAATAGTGACGAAGCGGCTGTAATGGCCGTGGAGCAAAGGGGTTGCGTTATCCTGCCGGCGTCACTGAGCCAACCGGGAATACCGGGAGGAGCACGGTGAACTTCGGCAAACCATTGCCCACCACCAAGCGGATGGTGTGGGAGGCTTCTAAGCTTGTGAAGAAGAAGGGAAAGGCGGCGGGCGTCGATGGCCAGAGTCTAGAGGACTTTAGCCGGCGATCTTGAGAACCACCTCTACCGGCTGTGGAATCGGTTGGCGTCAGGAAGTTACTTCCCGCCACCAGTGCGGCGGGTCGAGATTCCTAAGACCGGCGGTGGGGTTTGTCCTCTTGGCATACCGACGGTCGCGGACCGTATCGCCCATATGGTGGTCAAACGGTGTCTGGAGCCGGAGTTGGATGGAGAATTTGATCCGGACTCCTACGGCTACAGGCCCGGAAAGTCGGCCCATCAGGCCATAGAGCAGGTGCGTAAGCGGTGCTGGCAGCACGACTGGGTCGTAGATCTCGACATCAAGAGCTTTTTGGACGTGGCTTCATAATACCCCCTGGTTCATGCAGGTTGGTCAAAAAGGCTGGATTGCGGGGCTAAGACCTTGATGCGGAGGCCTTTTTGCTTCCCGCGTACAACGTGCACGGCTTCGAGTTCGCCGCGCTTGACTCGCTGCAAGACGGTTTGGCGCGACACCCCGAGCGCCCGCATCGCCTCGCGCATCGGCAGAAAGTCGTCGGCCGTTTCGCCGTTGAAGTGCGCCTTGAGTTCATCGGTCAGCCGAATGCGCCAGGGAGCGCCTTAGCGCACGGTCTTTGGCCCCATCGGCGCATCGTGGACAAGGGTGCGCTTACGCCACTTGGCGACCGTCTTTTGGTTGAGCCCGTGCTGGGCGGCTAGCTCTTTGAGCGGAGCCTTCGATCGCTGTATTGCCGCTCGGATCGCGTGCGTGGTCGTGGCGCTGCCATGGAGTATCTGGCCCATAGGTCCTCCCGGAATGAAGGACCAGTTTGACTGATTCCCGTGTCATGCCATGATCTCCACAGTGCTTCGCCGTGAGACCCACGGCACGACAGAAGAGAAGCGCGGGTGTTTGGCGGAACTGCCCGCGCTAGCAGGCTTGACGGCTCGCAGGGGGGCGCGAATGCATAAGTAGCCAAGCCCGTGTACGTCTCTGAGCAACTCGCGTGCCAGACGATCATGATGCCACGCGCTCGGCTGATCATCGCGCCGTCAGAAAAAGCGCACGGACGGCGGGGGCCGCCGCCGACCGTGCGAGTTGCGATGCGAGGCTTGGCCTTCACGAGGTCAGTCAGTAAGAGACCAAGCCATGCATGGCTCAGCAACCCGCGTGCCAAAAGATCAGAAAGAGGAGGGGAAGCAAATTGCGCGCTATCACAGCAGGCCAGCTAACTACTCGTGCGGCTTCCGAACGCGCATGTCGTCAACCTGACCCGGTTGAACGGGATCGGACGTGTACGGCTAATGACGCCGCCGTACGCCGCTGAAAGCGAGGTCCCGCCGCGCGCCAGTCATTTCGGGAACCTCTTTCCTTTCCTCCGCGCCGCAGGTTGGGCTAGGATCGCAATCTCAGGGCGGACGGGTGACGAGGGAAATGCTGATCAGCGTTGAAGGGCGGCCGGCGATGCTGTCACGGCTCAAACGCATCGAGGAATGGCGCTGGACGCGTCTCCAGCGGTTGCTCGCTGATCCTGCCCGAGACGATGAGAGAGCAATTCGGGCCGCACGCCACTTTCGCGAAGTTGGGGCGCGTCGCGTGGCCGTTGAGCGCGGGGTCATCTAAGCCCTCATCGTGGCGCGCGTCCCGGATCGTCAACCCGAGCCTTTCGGTTTACGTGTCGGGCTTGGGTAATGCGCCGAGCCTTTAAGTGCATTTCGCTGCGCCCGGGCAAAGGTTCGGTCCAATAGCGGTCTCGCCGCGTCTCCGAAAAGAGCAATCGCCCGCTTCCGGAACGTCTTGAATGCTGTAAACGGTTCTTCCTTTTTGAGGCAGTCCGAGGCCGGTTTTTGAAGTCCCCGTTCGAGGTCATCCGTTTTGGCTCGAGAAAACGGCCGCAAAGGCTCGACCGGCGCCGCCATCACGGCTGCCGTCGAATTCACTGTCAATTGGCAGGAGCGGTAGGAATCGAACCCACGTAACCGGTGTTGGAAGCCGGTGCCTTACCACTAGACGATACTCCCGTATTTGGTCCCGGGGCCAGATTCGAACTGGCGATCACCGGTCCACAGCCGATCGCTTTGGGCCTCTAAGCTACCGCAGGGGAAAATGGAAACTGCAATCGAGCCAGCCGCATCAACTTACGACCGCTACAAGGCTGCCCGTCTTTCCGGGCTGTTCTCAGCGCCGGCGAGCCGTTCGATTGGCGTCTCGACCACTCGCGGATATCGCCTCGAGGAGCGGCTGAGAACGGAGTCGCCTCCGGATCAATATGACGCGCTGATCTCGCCCGCTTCCAGACGGCACCGGAAGGACCCGACCTGTTGCTAAGTGCAAGAAGTTCGAAGCTGACGCGAAGTGGGGAGAGGCACACTGCGAGAGGAAAAGGCGGCAGTTCTGAATCAGCCGATGTCCGCTTGTTATCGAAGAGCGGCACAGCGACGGATGTTGCGCGAGGTCGCAGATGGGCCAGAGGACTAAACCGCTCGCGCGGTAGGACGCCGCGGCTGGCGGCACGGCCAAGACGATAGCGCAACGGGGCGTCCTGTCTTGAGATCGAGGGGTTCGACAACCTCACTCAAGACAGGAGCATCCCCATGACCGACGAGGCAATGAGCCCGTTGCGCCGGCGCATGATCGAAGACATGACGATCCGCAAGTTGGCCCCGAAGACCCAACATGACTACGTGCAAAGGGTCAAGAACTTCGCCGCATTTCTCGGGCGATCACCGGATACGGCGACCTTCGAGGACGTGCGCCGCTATCAGCTACATCTGACGGCAAGCGGCGTCGGCGCGCCGACCATCAACCAGACCGTCTCGACGCTGCGGTTCTTCTTTCGGGTCACACTCAAGCGCCACGAGATCGTCGAGCATACTCATGTCATTCACGAGCCGCGCAAGCTGCCGGTGGTACTGAGCGTGGAGGAAGTGGCACGGCTGCTCGATGCCGCACCGGGGCTCAAATACAAGGCGGCGCTGAGCGCGGCCTACGGTGCCGGGCTGCGTGCCAACGAGGTCGTCTCGCTCAAGGTCTCCGATATCGACAGCAAGCGGATGATCATCCGCGCCGAGCAGGGCAAGGGCGGCAAGGACCGCAATGTCATGCTGTCGCCCAGCCTGCTCGCGCTGCTACGGGCCTGGTGGAAGATGGCTCGGCCGCAAGGCTGGCTGTTCCCTGGCCGTGACCCGGCCCAGCCAATGACCACACGCTAGCTCAACCGTGCCTGCCACGCCGCTGCCCAGATGGCGGAGATCAACAAGCGCGTCTCGCTGCACACCTTGCGGCACAGCTTCGCCACCCACCTGCTTGAGCAGAACATCGACGTCCGCGTCATCCAGGTGCTGCTCGGCCACGCCAAGCTCGACACCACCGCGCTCTATACCCGCGTCGCCACCAAGACGATCAGCGAGGTCATGAGCCCGCTGGAGCATATCACGCTGAAGCTCAAGGAGGTCCGACCGCCCGGCTGACGGCGCTTGTGTCGCGCCCGGCCTTGGAGGTTGCGGATATTTTCCGCAGCCATGGCGTAGCATGGCGCAAAGCCCATGCCGGCCACGTCAGCCTCGACCAGTTGAAGGTGATGTCGGCGATCGAGCGCTGCCGCACGGTGGCGCTCGGCGGCCATGTCGCGCGCTGCGCGGACTGCGCCTACACGACGATCGCCTACAACTCCTGCCTTATGGGCAAAGCTGGTAATGGGGAGCTGGCGGCAATTTGATCACGCTCCTGCACCAATCACCGCCAACCCCGCTCTCCATTATGAGGTACGCCTGAGGAGTTCGATCAGCTGGTCGGTGGGCTGGAAGACGCCGCGCCGCAGGTGGGGCGGCACGATCGCCTCCATCGCATCGAGCTTCTCGGTTGGATCGCCGTCCTCGCCTGCACGATCTAAGGCACTCGTTTGCGGTGCGCGCGCTGCAAGGCAGCCCTACCGGCCGAGGCCGGTGCGGGGCGCACATGGCGGCACTCGCGACCTACATGGGTCACGTCAACATCTATGCGACCTACTGGTATCTCGAGGCCACGCCCGACCTCTTGCGCGACGTCGCCATGGCCGGCGAAGCGTTCATGTCCGAAGGGAGGTCAGCATGACGCCGATCGCTCCCCTCATCGAGACGTTCCTGCGCGACCCCCTCGCTTGCCAGCGGGGCGCCAGCCGGCACACGAGGGACTCCTATGCCTCGAGCTTCCAGCTGCTGTTCGTGTTCGCCGCCGACCGGCTCAAGGTCAAACCTTCGGCGCTGACGCTCGAACAGATCGATGCCGGGCTCGTCAGCGCCTTCCTTGAGCATCTTGAGGACGAGCGCAAAAACGCGGCCGTGACGCGCAACGTTCGCCTGGCGGCGATCAAGTCGTTCTTCCGCTTCCTCGAGTATCGGCAGCCGGCGGCGCTCGAGCAGATCTGCCGTGTACTGGCGATCCCGTTCAAGAAAACTGACACGCGCCTGGTGCCCTACCTTCTGCGCGAAGAGCTCCAAGCCGTGCTCGACGCTCCCGATCCGGCGACACGCGATGGCATCCGCGATCGCGCAGTGCTGCACGTGGCCGTCTGCGCAGGGCTGCGCGTCTCCGAGCTGACGGACCTCAAGGTCGATGACATCGACCTGCCTTTGATGAGCATCCGCGTGCTCGGCAAGGGACGCCGGGAGCGGACGCTGCCGTTGTGGAAGCCGGCGGCCGCTGCACTGCGTGCCTGGCTGGCCATCCGCGGGCAGGTCGCGACACCCGAGGTGTTCGTCAACGCCCGTGGTGAGCCGCTGAGCCGATGGGGCTTTGCCTATCTGCTCAGGCAGCACGCCGCGACTGCGGCTCGCAAGCAGCCCGGTCTCGCCAAGAAACGCGTCTCGCCCCACGTGCTCAGGCACACCTGCGCGATGGTCGTTCTGCAAGCGACCGGGGACATCCGGAAGGTGTCGCTGTGGCTGGGCCACGCTACGCTGACGACCACCGAAGTCTACACGCGCGGCGAGCCGACGTCGATCTGATGCCAGCCTTGTCGACCAGCCTGTCGAAGGTCTCCTTGACGGCAATGTAGCGTAGCTGCCGACCGCGCTTGTCGATGAAGACCGGATCATCGTCTGAGCCGGGCCCGCGATCGCTGCAAGCCGGCGGCCGCCGTGTCGTGCAGCGGCACCAGTCGCGTCTTGCGGAACTTGGTCTCGCGGATCAGCAGACCGTCGCGGGTCACGTCCGCGATCGTCAGCTACAGGGCTTCGGAGATCCTGAGCCCGGTGGATGAGAGCAGCGCGATCAAGGTCGCTTGCGTGTGCGGGCGCAAGCCGCGCGTTGGCCGAAGCCGCAGCGCAGCTTCGACCAGCCGACTGATCTCGTCTGTCGTGTAGATGTGCGGCGTGCGACGCTTCTTGCGGGCGCCGAAGTGATTTGCCGGTGGCAGCTCGTGCCCGACGTCCTCCACCCGGACATGGCGTACGAAGCGACAGACGGCTCTGAGCCGTGCATCGCGTTGCGCGACGGATGGTCCGAGCGCGGCCCAGTCGATCGCTGTTTTTGTCTCGACGTACGTTTGTCCGCGCTCGGCCGCGAAGACGGCAAAGCTCTTCAGCAGGTACTCCGCGGTCGACATCGCGAAGCCCGTGGTGCGGCGGAGCGCGAGATAGGTCTCGATGGCGTCCAGCATCAGAGCGCCTCCGGCCAGGGCTGAGCAACCTGCTTCAGCAGCGCGACGTCGGCCTTTGCGTAATAGGCCGTCGTGTCGATGCCGCGATGCCGAAGGACGAGGCCGATCTTGTCGAGCGGCACGCCATGGCGCAGCATCTCGGTCGCCGCGGTGTGCCGCAGAGCGTGGGCCCCTTTGACCGGCGCCACGATGTCGGCCCGCTTCATGATACGCTTGACCACCGACGAGATGCCGTCGCCTCGTCGGAATGGCCGGCACGGCGCGATCGTGCGCAGGAACAAGAGATCGTTCCGGCGGGTAGACGGCCGGCATTCGAGGTAGGCGGCGATCGCATCCCCGACGTCTTGGGGGAGCAGCAGCCGGACCTCGTAGCGCGACTTGCCGCAGACCCGCAGCGATCCCGATTGCCACTCGATATCCGCGAGACGCAGTTGCGCCACGTCACCGGCCCGCAGGCCGAGGGCGCACCAATAAAAGTACGATCGCACGATCACGCCGGCGCCCACCGACGTCGCCGTCACAGGCAGCGATCAGCCGGTCGACCTGCTCGGTCGACAGATACCGGGGCATGTCGGCAAGCTGCCAATGAGCTTAGGCTGGAACGGCGCCGTCGAGACCTGCCTGGCAACGGCCTGCGACTGCGAGATACCGCAGGAAGGCCCGCAGGCTCGTCGTCATCTTCTCGATCGTGCCATTCCCGCTATTGCGTACGCCTCCGTTGACGGCCGCCTTGTTTGGCAGAAGCGAGCGCTGCAGGTCCTAGGGGTAATTCTAGGAGAAGCGCTATGACGATATCGCGGGCAGAGGTGATCACATCGGTAGAGCGGCGGCGGCGGTGGTCGCGAGATGAGAAGGAACGGCTAGTTGCAGCATCGCTCGAGCCCGGAGCCACTGTTTCCGAGGTGGCTCGCATGGCCGGCCTTCATGTGAGCCAGCTGTTCCGGTGGCGTAAAGAGCTTTGCAGGCACGGCGAGACGAGTGTGGCGCCGTTCGTGCCGGTCGAGATTGGGCCGTCTGTGCCGGCGCGGGATGTGGCCGAAGCACGATCGACGACGGCGTCGGCGCGTCGACGGAGGAGCCAAGGCATCATCGAGATTGATCTTGGTAGCGGACACCGCATCCGGGTCGATGGCGAGGTTGATGGAGACGCGCTACGTCGAGTTCTCGATGCCCTGGTGCGCCGATGATCCCGGTTCCGACAGGGGCGCGAGTGTGGCTCGCGACAGGCTACACCGATATGCGCAGAGGCTTTCCGTCGTTGGCACTCCAGGTGCAGGAGGTGCTGCACAAAGACCCGCTCAACGGTCATCTGTTCGTCTTCCGCGGTCGTCGCAGCGATCTTGTGGAGGTGATCTGGCACGATGGCCAGGGAGCATGCCTGTTTACCAAAAGGCTCGAGAAAGGCCGGTTCATCTGGCCATCGGTTGCCGGTGAATCGGTAACGATCTCGCCGGCGCAGTTGAGCTATCTGTTGTCCGGGATCGATTGGCGCAACCCACAAGAAACCCAGCGTCCGACGCGGGTCGGATAGCGTTTTGTGGTTTGAATCTGCTACCTGATCTGATTCACTGGCTTCATGATATCGAAGCCGGACGATCTTCCATCGGACCTTGCGCCTGGCGGCGCTGCAGGCCGAGCGTGAGGCGCGGCTGCGAGCCGAGGCGGTGGCTGCCAGTGTGCGGGCGGAGCTGTCGGATAACGAGGCGCTGATCGCGCATCTCGAGCTGCGGATCGAGAAGCTCAAACGCGAACTGTACGGGCAGCGCTCCGAGCGCACGGCGCGGCTGCTCGAGCAGTTGGAACTAGAGCTCGAAGACCTCGTCGCCACGGCGAGCGAGGATGAGCTTGCCGCGCAGGCTGCAGCGGCGAAGACACAGAGCGTCCGCCCCTTCACGCGCAAGCGGCCGGTGCGCAAGCCCTGGCCGGACGACATCGAACGCGAGCGCGTCGTCATTGACGCCCCGACGACCTGCGCCTGCTGCGGTGGATCGCGGCTGGCGAAGATCGGCGAGGATGTGACCAGGACGCTGGAGTAGATCCCGCGCCGCTTCAAGCTGATCGAGACGGTACGCGAGAAGTTCACCTGCCGCGATTGCGAGAAGATCAGCCAGCCGCCCGCACCGTTCCATGCCACGCCGCGCGGCTTCATTGGCCCACAATTGCTGGCGACGATCCTGTTCGACAAGTTCGGCATGCATATCCCGCTCAACCGCCAGAGCGCGCGCTTCAAGGCCGAGGGGATCGACCTGTCGTTGTCGACGCTGGCCGATCAGGTCGGCCACGGCACCTTCGCCGTCATGCCGCTCTTCCACTTGATCGAACGTCATGTGCTCGCGGCTGAGCGCCTTCATGGCGATGACACCACCATCCGTATCCTGGCGAAGGGTAAGTGCACGACCGGACGGATCTGGACTTATGTGCGGGATGATCGGCCCTTCGCCGGGCCCGCGCCGCCGGCGGCGGTCTATTACGCCTCAAGCGACCGACGAGGCGAGCATCCCCAGAAGGATCTGGCCGCCTTCGGTGGTATCCTGCAAGCCGATTGCTACAGCGGCTTCGAACCGCTGTTCGATCCGCAGAAGAAGGTGCGGCCGATCACGCCAGCGTTTTGCTTTGCCCATGCGCGGCGAGGCTTCTTCGAGCTGGCCGACATCGAGAAAAATGCCCGGGAAGGCAACAAGGGCAAACCGGTCTCTCCAATCGCGCTGGAGGCGGTCAGGCGCTTCGATGCGCTGTTCGAGATCGAGCGCGCCATCAACGGCCGCGGCGCCGACGAGCGGCGCGCCGTGCGCCAGGAAGAGAGCAAGCCGCTTCTCGAGGACATGCACGCCTGGTTGCTGCGTGAGCGCGAAACCCTCTCGCGCTCCTCTGAAGTCCTGAAGCCGATCAACTACATGCTCAGGCGCTGGGACGACTTCGCTCGCTTCCTCGACGATGGCAGGATCTGCTTGACCAACAATTGCGCCGAGCGCGCATTGAGGGGCATCGCCTTGGGACGACGGAACTGGATCTTCGCCGGCAGTCAGCGTGGCGCCGAACGTGCCGCCATCATGCTGACGATGATCACGACCTGTCGCCTCAACGAGGTCGATCCCAAGGTCTGGCTCGCCGACATCCTCGCCCGCATCGCTGATCTTCCCGCATCGCGTCCGCACGAACTGCTGCCGTGGGAATGGAAGCTCCTGCGCCAAGGCGACAAGCCCACCGGTCAGCAGGCTGCCTAACCGTCACGCAACACCGTCATAGAACTCGCCGCGCCCGCGCGCATGCGTCAATCAGGCGGTCTTCGTCGTCCTTCGTCGTATGCGTACGCTATTGCTCGCCCGCTGGAGGAAGTAACTGCGGACATCGTTCGGCCTCCAGCCGGCCGGGTCCCATCATCAGGCCCGCGGCGTCGCGGGCGTAGAGCCTGACGGTGGCATCGGATGCGCCGCGATGCTTGCGCAGCCACGTCTTGAAGTCGGCGACCAGCTGCGGCTCGGCGGGTGCTGCCCCCACGGCCGCGGACCGGCAAAATCCGAGCTCGACGAGGTGCCGACGAAAGAGCCTGGCACCGTAGATGGTGTGGTGGTTGCGCCGGCCGCCTTTGGCGCGTGGACACCGGCAAGTGCGCAGGTGCTCGCCGAACGCGGCGAGATCAACGTCCGCCAGGCCCGCGCCTTGCTCGGCCATAACATGGCCGATGTGAGCCGCCGCTCGCAAATAGCGTACCGCTGTCTCGGGGTCATAGCCCTGCCGCTCCAGCACCGCTGCAAACCCGTCAAGGTAAGGCCCGCTCGGCCCACTGCGCAGATGCCCCAGCATCTTCGCTGCCGCGAAGTACGTCTCCAACATGTCCGTCTCCGTATGTGACCGGCCATCAGTGGCCGACCCAACGGGGCCGCACGGGCGACTTGTAATGGAGAGCTCGAGAGCGGCAATACACAGGAAAATACGGTGATCGCGATTGGCAGCTCCCCATTACCGGCTTTGCCCATAAGGCAGGTAATGGGTGACGCCCATTAGCTGCGGCACCGGCATTGCCCGAAGTGCCAAGGCGCCGCCGCAAAGGAGTGGCTCGCCGATCGCGAGGCTGAGCTGTTGCCCGTGCCGTACTACCACCTGGTGTTCACACTCCCAGGAGCGATCGCCGACATCGCCTACCGTCCTCTACGACCTGCTGTTCAAGGTCTCGGCCGAGACCATGCTGACGATCGCCGCCGATCCGAAGCATCTGGGGGCCAGGATCGGCATCACCTCCGTACTGCACACCTGGGGCTCGGCGCTGACCTATCACCCCCACGTGCACATGATCGTGCCGGGCAGCGGCATCTCGCCCGATGGTCAGCGCTGGGTGTCCTGCCGGCCCGGATTCTTCCTCCCCGTGCGCGTGCTCTCCCGCCTGTTCCGGCGATTGTTCCTTCAGAAGCTCGTCGCCGCCCATCAAGCCGGCCGCCTGAGCTTCTTTGGCGACAACAGCCAGCTCGCTGATACCCCATGCTTCGCAGCCTTCCTGGCGCCGCTGCGCAAAACCAAGTGGGTCGTCTATGCAAAGCGTCCGTTCGGTGGACCGGAGGCGGTGCTGGCCTATTTGTCGCGCTACACCCACCGGGTTGCCATCGCCAACAGCCGCTTGATCGCTTGCGACCAGCAGGGCGTCACCTTCAAATGGAAGGACTACCGCATCGAGGGCCGCGATCGATACAGGCAGATGACGCTCGCCACAGACGAGTTCATCCGCCGCTTCCTCATCCACGTGCTGCCCAAAGGGCCTTCACCGCATCCGCCATTACGGCCTGTTCGCCAAAGGCGCTTGCGCCGACAACATCGCACGCGTCCGCGAGCTGCTCACCGGTGCAAAGCCTGAAGCCAATCCCACCGCGGCTGCCGTCGATGCCAACAAGCCGGCTTGCCCATGCTGCGGCGGTCGCATGATCATCATCGAGGCCTTCGAGCGCGGTTGTACGCCACGGCATCGGCCGACAGCTCCAACGAACCGCATCAGGATCGACACCTCATGACCACGTCGCTGTCCTGCAAATCTATTCGTAGTGCTCGCTGCCTCTCGGCCAGCCACGGCAGAGCGCGCTCAGATATCCACCGCCCGCCACAACGCGCTCGACAATTTGTCGAGCTCGACACCACCCGCCGCGCATTCGCCAGCCGATTCACCCTCGAACACCTCGTTGCATCTGCTCAATTCAAATCAGCCAATTCGCCCGCGGCAGTCAAATCCCCATAGCGCCCGCGGCACCGCCTACGTTTCCCTTAAGCGCGGTTTCCTCCCTCGCAGGCTTTCGGACGCCGGCCGCCGAATGTGCCGCGCCGTCAGTCATGCGGCCGGCATCCGAAACCCTTCACACAAGGAGACCTCATGTCCCGGCAGGCGTGCTTCAACTCCCAAGGCTCGCGACGAACTGACGATGCTGTTCCAGCCATTCCGGGTGTCGGGTCGCGATAACTTGCACACACACCGGAATGCATTCATCACAAATAGCAGCTGTGATTTCTCGGCCTTGCACATTCATTGAGGGCGCGACGATCATCGTCATAATCTCCGGCGACCCCTTTCCACAAAAAGAGCAGATTACATCTGAACTCATATTCGCTCCTCGTCCGTGCGCGGGATGGGCTTAGGCCCAGATGCTTAAGACGGCCACAGAGAACAGCGCAGGCGGCAGTCAGGTAATTGAAATGACAATTCGAGCATCCCAGTCGACAAACGAACGGGTCCAACGTCATCGTCAAACTCGGTCATGTCCCATCGCCCGCTACCGCAAACAATCCGGACGGCTTTCCCCTTCAAAAGCTCCGGCCTTTTGCTATAACTCCGTCTTATGAGTTCTCTGCTGATCGTGCCCACTACCCTTCGGATGTCTGCGTAAGCAGCCTTTCGCTCTGAGTTCACATCGATCCGTTGTTAGGGCGAGGTGCGTTTTGGATCACTCGCGACAGGAACGAAGCCAGCGGCAGGTGTTCATTCAAGAATTGCTCGTTCGGCTCATCATCGGGGCGCCCATCGTTGCGGTCGTGAAGAGAATCTGGAGGCTGGCTACAGTGCGGCTTTTCAATTGAACTTGTAGCTGCCCTGAAAGAACGTCCCCCAGCGCTCCATGTTGTACTTCCCTGGCCCAGTGATCGTGCCCGGGCCAATGCAGCCGCTGCACGTGGACTCGCTGTCCTTTTTTGTCCACATTGCCCAATAGCGGCCACCGACGCCGACGCTGAAATTGCAAGTGATAAAGTAGGACAACACGCCTTCAACCTGTACACCCCCGCCACCATTCCCGCGTTGATCATTGAAGGTGGTCGTCGGGCGCAAGAGATGGTGGTCACGACCGCTGAAATCGGTCCAGGGCAGGTAGGCGACATCGGTGTTTAAGCGCCAGCGCTCGGTCAGCATCGTTTCGGCGCTCAGGCCGAGACGAGGTGCATTCCACTGGGTATTCTGGCTACCAATTATCCTGTCGTCGCCGGGCGACAAGCATGCAAACATTGGGTTGGCGATCTGGACGCATCCCGTCGAATCGGAGCTCTGGCCGTAATAGGTCCAGCCGATGAATGCGCCGATCTTGTAGTTGGCGCTGTGCAGGAAATCGTATCCGGCATCAGCCGTGTAGTACGTGAATGTTCCGTTTGCCTGGCTTGATACGTTGTTGATGTAGGACAACCCGCGTTCGATGCCCCAATCTTCATTGTTGATGTTTCCTGTGTTGAAGCGTCCGATGCCAATATTGCTTTTCAGGAATACTCCCCAGGGGCTGTCAAGACGGCCAAATAATTCCCCGGAAAGTCCGTCCAGTCCGTGATAGGTGAGCCTCGATATGAGAATGCTTGGGTCGGTAGGTTTATCAGCAGCACTGTGATCCCATTGGAATCTTCCTCGGCTGAGCCAGAGCCGAGAGCCGCCTTCGATCGACCAACCGGCCGTGTAAGCAATCGGCGCGCCGGCGGGTGCTTTCGCGTACAGCCGCGCATCGGACCCTTGCGCCGTCCATGGGTCGGCGCCAAAATGGTAGTTCAGGCCGATCTTTCCGATGTGATAGTTGCTGGAGAGGTTGGTTGTGTTCGCCGGAAGAATTGCGAACGGCGGATCCTGCACCGTCGGAGGCGTTGCGACGCGCGGTCCGCCGAAATGCAGATAGTTATACTCAGCTTTAACCGACCATGCAGGCGTAAGCGCTTGCTCGACGCCCAGCCCGATGGTGGCACCGACGCGACCATAGTCGAAATGGGCTTTCTCCTGTGTCCGATCGCCAAACTCGTAGTTATTGAAGACGTCGCCCCGATTGTTTTGCCAAGCGATGCCTCCCTTAAGATAGGCCAGCGTGCGGCCCAGCACGCCAAACGCGTAACCGATGCGACCGGTCCCGGTGGCAAAGACGTTGGGACCTACCTTGCAGTTTGCGCTCACGACAAAGCCGGACGCAGCGAGGCAGGTATTGGTGCCGTCGGAGACGGCACCGCTGGCCTCGAGTTCGACACCAAACACCCGGTTGTTCGTCTGCCAATTGTAGCCGATCTGGCCACCGGCGAGAAACACTGGAGTGTCGACGACATCGCCATAGATGGACGGACCGTAGGGATTGCTGAAGGAGGTCTGTCCGTAGCCTCCGCCGACGTGCCCGCCAATATAGCCTCCGGACCAGTCCCACACCGCCGGTGGCAGTTTCACTTCTGGCTCAAGGTCTGCCGAATTAGCTACACCACTCGCGACGAGCGCAATTGTCGTGGCTCCCAACAGAAGAACTCCAGCTCGCATCCAACACGTCCCTGCATTATCTCGGTCCACGACCGATCGCCCTTAACTTATCGCAGCAGCAAACCGTCGGGGCGGACCAGACGCTAACCGCGACGCACGCCGTGTCCGCCCCGAAGACCATCGCACTGCGATTGGTGATGATGCCGTGACGAAGCAAGCGGCGTGCCGAATGGAATTGCGGGTTCTGCCGGCACTCCGGAAGAGTGTGTAGTGTCAGTGTAGTGTCAAGCTGCTTACATAGTCTGAAGGCCGACAACCGGCGCTGCTAGCGTCCCACAGGAGGTTGCGCAGCAGGAAGCACCTTTTGAACGGTTTTCTATGGCGCGCCAATGTGCGGGCCGTGCCTGATGCACGGCGTTTATGCTCCGCGTGGCTGCGCGCGGTTACTTGTGCAGCTTCTGGGTGATTTAAACACCAGCCGGTGATAATCGCATTCGATTGTCGGAAGCGGCGCGACATCCAAGGTGGCTGCGGGTCAAAGGCAGCCCTCGGCAGCTTGCGGGCTCTGAGCTAAGGTCAGTCGCGGGCTCATGCATCGCAGCAAAGCAATCCCTATTCGATCACTCGGCGGGCGAGCACCGATGCCGGCGGATCGAGGCCGAGCGCCTTGGCGGTTTTCGATTGACCACCAGCCCGTACTTGGTCGGAGGTCTTCACCGGCAGATCAACTGGCTTCGCTCCAGCCCTTATGTGATACTCTTGTGACCCGTGGTCGGGGACCTGAGTTATGACGCTTCCGATTGCCTTCGGACGACATCGCTGAGCGAGACCTGCTGGGCCTTAGGTGTTTAGTCCTAAGCTTTTATGGTGCATTCTTATCGCACGATTCGAAGGATGCGCTATGGGACAAGTTCTACACGGCTGCGCCACCGCGACGGAGGCTGTCTGTCGAGCAATACAAAATAGTCAAGAGAGCCTGAGAGGCCTCGCCCAGCGCTACGGGATCAACCAGAAGACTGTCGCGAAGTGGAAGCAGTGAGCGAAGCCTTCGAGTCCCCTCGGTAAAGGCCGACACATCCTAGAAACTGGTGCCCGGAGATGGATTCGAACCTGCACAGCGCCGTAGGCGACGGGTTACAGCGTCTGAGTTTACCGGCTCCCTCCATATCCGAGGGGTGTTTTTCGTTCGCCAACGTCTATATTGTCGCCGCATGAAACAAGACGAAAATGAAGGACTCGAGCGGCTCGCCGCCGCTGCTTTGGCGCGGGCGGCCGAGACAATCGCCGACATCTTCGAGACCACCGAGGAAGACGGCCCGGCCAAACTCTTACTGTCTGCGCTCACATTGGTCGTGAAATTCAGTTTACGGGAGCACGACCGCGTCGTGACCATTGGCCGAGATCACCGGCCACCGGCTAACATCTCCGACAGCACCTCGCTCTATGTGACAAAGCCTACTGCGACCGATGGCCTGCCCAAGATCGCGGTTTGGGCTTATGACCACACCGGAGACCCGGCGAAGTTCCGGGTGATCGTCACGCGCCGTCCCAGGTATGCCTTCAAGAACGCGGACGGCGTCATCCAGGCGCCGGCCCCGGCCCATATCATTGAAGGAGGCATTCCGACGGAAGCGCTTCTGGCCCAGATCGCTGTCGCCAAATATGCCGACGGCCTGCCGCTCTACCGGCAGGAGGCCATCTACGCCCGCGATCATGTCGAGCTCGACCGCCAGTTGATGGCGCAATGGATGGGGGCAAGCTCGGCTTCGAGCTCGAGATCATGGCGGACTACATCTTCAGCGAGGTCAAGAAGGCCGACCGGGTCTTTGCCGACGCAACCACTTTGCCGACGCTCGCTCCGGGCTCCGGATCGACGAAAACGGCCTATTTGTGGGCCTATGCCCGGGATGACCGAACGTTTGGCCGCGACGGTCCCCCGATGGTGGCTTATCGCTTCGAAGACAGCCGCTCCGGCGAATGCGCGGTCCGGCACCTCAATGGTTATCGCGGCATCCTGCAGGTAGATGGCTATGCCGCCTATAACAAGCTCGCGCGATCCGATCGCGGCAATGATGGTATCACATTGGCTGGCTGCTGGTCACACTGCCGGCGCAAGTTCTACGAGTTACATGTTGCAGAGAGCTCAGAAGTGGCAACGGCGACGGTCGAGCGGATGACGAACCTTTGGCAGGTCGAGAAGACCGTGCGCAGTCAAAGCCCCGACGCACGCGTCGCCCCGCGCCAGCAAGCCTCCGCGGCGATCGTCGCAGATCTCTTCGACCTCTGGCAGCAGACCTTGCGGCGGATCTCCGGCAAATCAAAACTGGCTGAGGCGATCCGCTTTGCCGTCTCGCGCCGCGCCATCTTCGAGCACGTCCTGGCCGACGGCCGCATCGAGCTCGACTCCAACATCGTCGAACGCACCATCAGGCCACAAACAATTACGAGAAAGAATAGTCTCTTCGCTGGCAGCGACGGCGGCGGACAAACCTGGGGACTATCGCAACACTGCTGCAGACGGCGAAGATGAACAACGTTGATCCGTCCGCCTGGCTCGCCGTAACGCTTCAGCGTATCGCCAACGGTTGGCCGAGCAGCAAACTCGACGCGCTTATGCCATGGAACCACGCCGCCTGACGGCCTCAGCTTGCTTTCAATTACCCATAATTTTTGCCTCGATCGCAGCTCCCAGTTCGATGTCGGTCAGGCGCGATAGTCCGCGCCAGATCACGGTATTTCCTGGAGGCGGATCGTTGGCTCGGGCTAAATATCCTCCGAGCCGCGCAATCTTGACCACATAGTGCGAGAGCGTGCTTCGTCGAGAGCAATCGCCACCCCGAGCTATGACGGAAACTGGGTGATGACGGCCTGAGAAAGGCGGCGTATCGAGGCGGGTGTCGAGCCTGCCAGAACCTCTCAAGGAGAGCGATACGCCATGAACGAGACTAGCAATATTGTTGCACTTCGTCAGCCCGATGAGATCGACGATCCACTGACCGATTCTGCGCGCTGGTGCGCGGCAGCTTCTGGCGCAGGCGGTCGAGGTCGAAGTCGAGACCTTTCTTGTCACCGTGAAGGACTTGAAGCTTGCCGACGGGCGCGCCCGTGTGGTGCGGCATGGTTACGGGCCGGCGCGGAGGATCCAGACCGGGGTCGGCCCGGTCGAGGTCGCGCGGGCGAAGATTCGCGACCGCGGGACGTCCAGCGATGGCGAACGGATCCGGTTCAGCTCGGCGATCCTGCCGCTGTGGGCACGGCGGACCAGAAGTCTGGATGCGCTGTTGCCGGTGCTCTATCTGAGCGGCATCTCGACCGGCGATTTCCAGGAGGCGCTGACGGCCTTGCTGGGCAAGGACGCGCCGAACCTGTCGCCCGCGGTGATTTCCCGGCTGACGGCCGAGTGGCAGGGCGAGTACGAGCGCTGGCAGAGGCGCGACTTGTCGGCGCGACGATACGTGTATGTGTGGGCCGATGGCGTCTTCCTGCAGGCCCGCATGGAAGATCACAGCGAATGCATGCTGGTGCTGATCGGCGCGACGCCGGAAGGCAAGAAGGAACTGATCGGCTTTCAGGTTGGCGTGCGGGCAAGCGCACAAAGCTGGCGCGAGCTTCGGATCGACGTCAAACGGCGCGGGTTGCCGATCGCCCCGGAAATTGCTGTCGGTGACGGCGCACTCGGCTTCTGGAAGGCGCTCGACGAGATCTGTCCCGACACGCGGCACCAGCGCTGCTGGGTGCACAAGACCGTGAATGTTCTGGATAAGGTCCCGCTCTCGGTGCAGGCCAACATGAAGACGGATTTGCGCGAGGTCCACCGGGCGCCGAACCGGGGGGCCGCCGAGGCGGCGATCGACGTCTTCGCCGAGAAATACCGCGCCAAGTACGGTCGGGCGGTTGAATGCCTTACCAAGGATAGCGACGAGCTGCTGGCGTTCTACGACTTCCCTGCCGAGCATTGGGATCATTTGCGAACGACAAACCCAATCGAGAGCGTGTTCGCCACCGTGCGGCACAGGACGGTGCCCACCAAGGGCTCGTTGTCGCCGACCACGGCCACGCTGATGGTGTTCAACCTGGTCATCGCTGCAGCAAAGACCTGGCGGCGGCTCAAAGGCACAAATCAGTTGCCGAAGCTGATCGCAGGTGTCAGATTCAACGACGGCATCGAGGTCATCCAAATGCCGGCAAACCACGCCGCCTGATCACCTCGTCACCCAAAATCCCGCATAACTCCGCCACCCCTGTCTTTCACAAAATGATCAAGAAGCCTAATTTCGGGATTTGTCAGCGCGGTTTGCGGTAGGGCATTCGGTGAAGAGCGATTGAGCATCGTCATCCAGAAGACGCGCCAACTCACAATGCAGAAGACCGCGATCAGATTGACCAGACGCTCAGCGGTTCGCAATTTTGAGTCCTCTGCTTTGCAGCCAGATTTGAGGATCTTATGGAAGACTTCGATCTTCCACCTCAACGCGTACCATTCGATCTTCTCGATGGCGTCCTTGCGCGATCGGACCAGGAGATCGGTGAGGAGCTTCCACTCGATCTTCTTTCGCCGCTTCGGCCTTCCCCGCTCCTGAGCGTGGATCACGGTCAGAGTGAGTGCGGGATATTTCGTCTGTTTGCCGATCGGCGGCAGGACGCGTATCTTGCGGTACCTGATCTCAAGAACGGCGTCGTCGGGATCGCCCTTGTCGTCCTTGACCTTGATCCGATGTAGACCCTTGATCGTCACCTCGTCCATTTCGTCGGCAATTGTATGATTGCCGTCCCCGGCAAGCCGATCAACACAGGTTCGCACCAGGAAATGCGTTCCGACCTCCTCGGCCAGGCAAAACAGCTCATAGATGTCGCTCTCGCGATCACCAATATGAACGCATCGTCCAGGAGCAGCGAGAAGGTCGGTCGATTGCCGTAAATTCTCGAGCCAGCGGATGCTCTCCTTCTGCTCGATCGGCACCCGTGTCGGATTGATCTTTCGCTACAGCGCCGTCGTCCCCTTGAACTTCTTGCGGGTCCAGAACTTGATTGCCGACAGTCCGAGCGGAAGCCTCTCGGGAGTCACGGCGAGACTACAATGCATCAGGATGCCGCACTGTGTGCGTCCTGCCGTCTTGCCCGTAAAGCCGATCAGATCCGGCTTCTCGCGCTTGAAGCTGAATTCCGTCGTGTCATGGAGGACGAGGATCGGTCCCTCCGTCGCCGCTACGCGCCCGCGCGTCGCCTCGAAATGACCGCAAAGAATATCCGCCTCATTGACCCGCTCGTTGGAGAAGAAGCGATAGGCGGCCTTCGTGTTGGCCCAGTCCTGACAAACCAACGGGATGCTTTGACCCATGTCGCTCCCGACTTGTGCGAGCAATTTGCAGAACCGGCGACCAAGCCGCTCAGCCTTAAACTCGCATCCCGCAGCTTCTCGATCAACCCACGTCTCGATACCGGTCATCAATCGCTGAGCACGCGTCTCCGCGCGTTCCTTCACCAACCCCATCGAGCACCCCACTTCCGAATCAGGTGCTCAACAATGAATCACAACAGATTCTGCCGATTCAAGATTTCGCCCGCCGCGCCTCGCTCAAATCCGAGTCAAATGTGGGTAATTGAAAGCTCAGCTTGCCGCTTACGCTACAAATCCTTCGCCTTCCAGAAGGCCTGCAAGCGCTTCGGCCTCAAGCACATCCGCACTAACACTACTTTGGTAGATTGTTGATTTTGCCGCGTTTTATAGGATTCCCGATCAATTTTTCAATGATTCATGGGTGGTCGGCTCTGGGAGGGCTGACCATGCCCGGATGGGAAGACGAACTCGAACGCTGGCTGATGCCGTTCTTGGACCGGCTGGGTCATAAGACCCGGCAGCGGATGTGTCCTCTGTATGTTGCGGGATTGATCGGTCCGGGCGATCGCAAGAGCGTTCAGCCGATGGTGGAACGCCTTGCCTCGGGCAACTACGACCAGTTGCACCATTTCCTTGCGGACGGTTTCTGGGACGCGACGCCGCTGGAGACAGAGCTGCTCAACCAGGCGGACCGACTTGTCGGCGGCAGGGATGCGGTGCTGGTTATTGATGACACCTCACTTCCCAAGAAGGGTGAGCGCTCGGTCGGTGTTGCGGCTCAATACGCGTCGGCTCTCGGTAAAACGGCAAATTGCCAAACGCTGGTGTCTTTGACGCTTGCTCGCGGCGAAGTGCCGTGATGGTCGCGTTACGTCTCTTTCTGCCTGACAGTTGGACAAGCGACATATCTCGTTTGAAGCGCGCTCGCGTGGCAGTCGAACATCGAACGGCACGGTCCAAGCCCGAGATTGCTCTAGCCGAGATTGACCGCGCGATGGCAGCCAACGTGCGCTTTGGATGTGTGCTGGCGGATGCAGGATACGGCCTCAGCGCACCGTTTCGACAAGGGCTAACAGAGCGCGGGCTGACCCGGGCTGTCGGCATCCCTCGGCACCAGAAAGTGTATCCGGTCGATGTGAAGCTCATTTGGCCGATTACCAAGGTCCGCGGAAAACCACGAAAGCACCACGTGCCCGATATCTTATCGATTGCCGCAGAACAAATGCTCGCCAGCGCCAAATGGAAAACCGTGAGTTGGCGTAGCGGGACGAAAGGTCGGCTGAAAGCCCAATTTGCTGCTCTCCGTGTCCGGACCGCCGACGGCCCTCCGCAGCGGATATGGGATAAAGGTCAGCAGCATCTCCCAGGCGACGAAGCCTGGCTCATTGGCGAGCAACGTGCGTCCGGGGAGAAGAAATACTATCTGGCCAACCTTCCGGCGGCGACGGATCTGCGCACGCTGGCCGCCACCATCAAGGCACGGTGGATTTGTGAGCAGGCGCATCAGCAGTTGAAGGAGGAACTTGGACTTGATCACTTCGAAGGGCGATCATGGCAAGGTCTTCATCGCCACGCCTTGATGACAATGATTGCCTACGCCTTCCTGCAACATCGTCGCCTCGCATACGCGGGGCGGAAAAAAAAGAATCAACGGGCCTCCGCCTCACCCAATCATGCCAGCCGTACGTCACGCCATCGTCGATCTCATCCTTCGGCCGCCGTCTCAGCAGTGCCTATATTGCCGAAAGCAAATCCGTGAAAAACAGCGGCGAAAACACAATCTGCCAAAGTAGTGCTAGGACAAAGGCAAAGCCGGCTGAGATCGAGGACATCTTTTGATGGCCCGCCCGCGGCGGCATATCCCGCTCAACGTCTTCTTGAACGGCCGTCTTGTCGGGCGCCTCAACAGGCAATCCAGCGGCGCAATCGACTTTCAGTACGATCCGTCCTGGCTTGCCTGGGAGCATGCGCTGCCCGTGTCGCTATCTCTGCCTCTGCGTGAGGACCGCTATATCGGTGCCCCTGTCGTCGCCGTCTTCGACAATCTCCTGCCCGACAGCACGCCCATCCGCCGTCGCATGGCGGAGCGAGTCCACGCTCAGGGCATAGACGCTTACGACCTGCTCGCTGCTGTCGGACGGGACTGCGTCGGCGCACTGCAATTCCTGCCGGACGGCATCGAACCCGGCGCCGCCGGCGCTGTCGATGGCAAACCCGTTGACGACAAGGAAATCGCCCGGCTTCTCGGCGACCTTGCATCGGCTCCCCTTGGGCTTGGTGAGGACGAGGACTTTCGGATCTCGATCGCCGGCGCCCAGGAAAAGACCGCACTCCTGCTCTGGAAAGGGCGTTGGTACAAGCCGCTGGCGACTACGGCCACGACGCACATCCTCAAACCGCAGATTGGCCGACTGCCGAACGGCATCGATCTTTCCTACAGCGTCGAGAATGAGTTCTTCTGCCTCAAGCTGACAGCCGCTCTTGGACTTCCGAGCGCCGCCATCGCGATCGAGGAGTTTGAAGGCAACCGCGTGCTCGTGGTCGAGCGGTTCGACCGCCGCTGGACCAGTGACAATCGTCTCCTGCGTTTGTCCCAGGAGGATTGCTGCCAGGCCTTGTCCGTGCCGCCGTCCTTGAAATACGAATCCGATGGCGGGCCCGGCATTCCGGCTATTCTCAATCTGCTGAAGGGAAGCGATCAGCCGGAGGCAGATCAAACGACGTTTCTGAAGGCCGCAATTGCCTTCTGGCTGCTCGGTGCCACGGATGGTCACGCCAAGAATTTCAGCGTTTTTCTCTCTCCGGGCGGTCGCTTCCGCATGACCCCGCTCTACGATGTGATCTCAGCACAGCCCAGCCTCGACGCAGGCCAGATCAAACGTAACAAGATGAAGCTGGCCATGGCGGTCGGCGACAGCCGCCACTACGTCGTCGACGGCGTCATGTCTCGCCATTTTGTTCAGACCGCCGCTAGGGCAGGGATTGGCGAGGGACCCGTGACCGCGATCTTCGATGAGCTGCGTACACGGGCGCCAGCAGCGATCGAACAGGTCACCGCGTCGCTCCCGAAAGCATTTCCTGCCGAAGTCGCTGACAGCATCTGCAATGGGGTCAAGGCTCGTCTGCGCAGGTTGGAGGGAGCGTGATGCCAAAGATCGATGTGAGACCAACTAATCGAAGCCGAGGGGCATCTCTGCCTATTGCCACAATGGACCAGCGGGATTGATCATGGTCCGCCTCTTCGTCGCAGTTACGGACAAATCCTGGTTTGACCAGTTGAGCGTGTCCGCTCCACACGACGAAGTCAATTTCTGGCAGCCCAGCGGCACCACGCAGTTTCGGGCGCTCCAACCGGGCGAGTTGTTCCTCTTCAAACTACACGCGCCAAACAACTTCATCGTGGGTGGCGGCATTTTCGGTCACGCATCGATCGCGCCGCTTTCACTGGCCTGGGATGCCTTTGGCCTGAAGAATGGTGTTTCCAGCCGCGCCGAGATGCTGGCACGAATTGCGAGCTATCGTCGCGACTCGATCGCTTTGCCTGATCACAGGACCCCGTGATTGGCTGCCGAATTCTGACGCAGCCGTTCTTCTGGCCGCTACTTACGTTGCCGATTGGTCGGCTTCGGAGTTGAAGGTGCGGCTCGCCTTTGGGGCGCCGGCCACGGCGAATAGGGAGTGGTCCATTCCAGATGCGCCAGAGCGACGATATGGCTTGCGACTTGTCCGGCAACGTCTTCATCAAGCGACGTTCCGCGAGGCGATTCTGAGTGCCTATGGCAACAGGTGCGCGATAACGGGCTTGCCCGAGGCGCGACTGCTCGATGCCGCCCACATCATGCCCGACAGAGATGAAGAGCTTGGCCAGCCGCTCGTCCAAAACGGTCTTCCGCTTTCGAAAATTCATCATGCGGCGTTCGATGCAAACCTGATCGGCATCGATCCAGACTACCGAATCCATGTAAGCGAGGCGCTGCTTTCCATGAATGATGGGCCTATGTTCGAGTGTGGGCTTAAGGCTATGGCGGGGCAGCTGATCAAATTCCCGACACGCCCAGGACTATCCAGACCGAGATCGTCTTGCTGAAAGGTTTTCTCAGTTTTGCAGTGGCACAAGCCGCGGGCTCTAAACCGCGTCCGCTCCTATACTGCGGCATTAACCTTGCCGCTAGACAGAGCGAACGCGTGAGGCGAGCCTATGATGACGCGGGGACGCAACAGGTCAGCCAGGAAAGCGTTGGAATTCCTCAAGGTCGCGGCGATGAAGCTCCTCGCCCTGCGCGACAATCTCGTCGAGCACAGGGATCAGTCCCATCTGGCCGATGGCCCAGATCGCCAGACCCCTCGTCTGGTTCATGATGGAATTCGGACAGGTCATGACAAGCTCCCGCGCGTCCGCCTCGGAAATGCCGCGGCGGAGCTGCGCACAAAGATAGAGATAGGTCGCGGGGTGTTTCGACCTGATGATCGGCCCAGGCCGCGTCACTGACGCCATCCGCGCGCATTGCTGCTCGACTGACGATCCAGCCTTCCTCACACCGATCGGCGAGTTCTGAGAGAATTTCCTTTAGGAAGCCGGGCTGGCGTGGCTCGCGAGCCTCTTCGCCGCCCGATCGTCGTCCGTAGAACTATAGTAGGCCATGACCGCCCTTTCATCGAACAAGGCAGGAACCTGCGCCACAGCCTTTAGCCAGCGTGCGGCGGCTCCGCGCGTACCACCGTCGATCCAGGTCTCGATGATCGACTGCTGCTGCGGCCGTGGAGGGAATTCGAAAGTTGCCGAAAGAAGCGCCTCGACGGCGAGCCGTATGGGTGGGTTGTCGTGGCCAGCCGCCCGGCTTCGCTCGATCAGGTCGTACAAGTGCTTGCGATCGGGATGCTGGAGGTTGCCATAACCCAGAAGACGTAACAGCCTGCGCCGCAGCGCCAGGCGGAGCTTCGAGGGGGCGGCGAGCGTTTCCGTGATCGCAAGGCAGAGGTCCGGTACGGAAAGACAGGCGATATAGGCGTGCAGCAGGCTAGCGGCGTCCGGATGAGAAAACCCCTCAAAGGCGATTTTACTGATCCGCTCGACCATCCTTTCGGGACCAGAGCGCTCTGCACAGGTCATACCCTCGGCCTCCAGAGACCGACGTTGAACGTTCACTACCGTCCAAACGTGCATGATGCACGATTCGCGCCCGAGGGGAACGGCGCATCGCGACGTTGCCGAGATCAATCGTTTGTTGCTGGTCGCAGAGTGACCGGCCGACCTGGTCGTGAGTCGCATTGGCGCGGGTTACCGAGTTTCGCGCCAAGCGGTTCGTCCTCTAAGTGGCTGATAGCGCAACCGGCCTAGCGCGGGGGGAGAAGAGATGGTTGCCGCGTTGAGCTCGCCAAAAAGGTTGTACCAAAATCAATTGACGCGATGGCTGTCGCGGAATTGGTCGATCGGATCGAGACGATGCTGTTGCCGGAGCCACCGGCCGGCGCGGATATGAACTGTGTGAAGCGATCCAGCTCGCAATTGTTGAGTAAATTTAAATTAGTAGAGTCACCGGCGGATCGACATCTAAGGTTGCTGTTAGAAAGGCAGAATCGGCGCTTCAAACCGGCCATCCAGTCAGCTTCTCCGAAAGAATGGGTGAAGCCAGCGTCCACGGAAACAAGGCGTTCGGGTAGTCCTAGTTGTAGCATAAACCATCCTCAACGATAGCACTGGTGAGGGGCGGGTTTTACGACAGAGTCAGTTCGCGACTTCTGCGAGGTCTGGCCAATCTTCCGGTACTAGTGCGGGCGGTTTCGTCCAAGGTCGCTCAACTAAAGCCTCTTGAAACCAAGGATTGCGCAGATTGGCATGCTCGGTGACGATGATCTGAAATCCAGGAGCGTCCTCACGCGCGAATTTATCCAGCAGTTCGAATAGTCGTCTCACCGCTTCGAGATCGGCGTCCTGTTCGGTCTTTTCGATCGAGCCACCGGCTGCTTCATAGGAAGCTTCTGACGGGAAATAGACCTGGGTGGGTTGATCGATCAGCAGGAAGCGCGGTAGAGGCTGGTTCTGGTTCGCAGCGAAGCGATGGAGCGCCAGCAGAGCTGCGAGATGGTTCTCGCCGCCTCCGGTTCGCTGCATTATGATCGGGCGACCGGGGCGGTCGAGCGCGACCGTCAAATTGTGCAGGTCAAGCCGTGCCGGATATTGGCTGAACTCGCCACCAAGTGCCGCGATATAGCCCGACATATGCATCGAGATATTGTTCAACGTCGAGGCAAGCCGGGCGCCTGAATCGTCCGCGCCGATGCGTTGTTCGAGATCAGCGACCCGCGCTCTCAAGCGGCGCTGCTCCTTCTCGAGCCGCGCAAGCTCGGTGTCAGGCAGTAGGCCTTCTAAGAACAGGCTGATTCGGCCGACGACGCGCGAAGCAGCATTGTTACGATTGCCCAATTGTACGATTATTTCGCTCGCCGCGATCGCGCTCGACAGTTCTACCTCTTTGGCCCGGATTTGGTCTCCGATCGTCTGAAGTTCACGCCGCTGCTCGTCCAGATAAGCATCGAGCTGCGGGCGCTCGCCGACGACGGCGTTCATCTCGCGATCGAGCGCCTCCAGATCGGCAAGCAGCAACTTTGCGATCGGGCTTTCCAACGCCAGATTCGCCTCCGCGAACGGCCATTGCCATTCGCCGTCGCCTTGTTGACCGGTAGGGCCTTGATCGAGGTCAGTCGATCATGCTGCTCGACCGCCTCAGTCTGGAATCCATCGGCACGCCTCGCATATTGCTCAGCCGCATCGAGAAGGCGCTGAATTTCTCGACGTTTGCTCGCGCAGCGTCACCAGTTCATTTTCGATACCGGTCAAACGCCTACCATCGTCCTCGGGGACCGGCGTTGGTTTCCAAGTTAGAGCTTCCCGCAACTGGTCGACGATCTTTAGGTCCGCCGCAGGGCCGGCTTGGAGGATGCCGGCCGCCCGCGCTTCGGACTGCAGTCCGATCGCACGCTCCTCCGAGGTGTCGATGGCGGATCTAGCCTCGTCTATCAATTTGGTATTCAGCCGCAGTTCGCGCTGGGCGGCGCGCAACCGAGACTCCAGATTGAACCGATCTCGAGACGACACGCCCAGCAAGATTGGCAACGTGTCCCTGATCGTCTGCGGCTGAAACTGCTCGTTCTGGCGGTAAAAGAGTTGGTCCTTGTTTGCGACGATGGTTTGCTTCTGGAATAGATAGAAATAGGTGTGCTTGATATTGGCGTCATAGCTTTCCCGGCTATTATCCATGGGCACATCGGTAGTGTTTTCCGGAATGCCAAGCCGCCGTGACAGAAGGTTCACCACGCCATCATCATCGTCATTGACCGTGAGATCTTCGAATTCTGGAATGGCGACCTTAGCCCCACGGCGCACCATGGCGAGGCTACAGCTGCCGCGTCCTGGCTCCGGTGCTGGCTTGGCCACAAGCACTTCCTCGCCTTCAAAAGCATAGAGGACCGCGTACCAGGAGACGCGCTCTTGGATGATGACTTCGGGAATATTGAAGGTTGACCGCCCCATGCAATATTCGATGATGTCTGATAGCGCTGACTTGCCGGTCGACGAGCGCCCGGTGATAACGTTGAGGCCGTCATGAAAGGACAGGTCGCGCCGACGGCGGTCATGGCTGTAGATGTGGATCGATTTGATCTTCATGGCCGAACGCCCATCGTCATGTAGAGGGTGCTCCGATCGCCGACGCGGGCGAATTCCTTTCCGACAAAACGCGCGACGCGCTGGCAAGATACTGTCTCGGTAGTGCCGGTGACCGGCTTGCGGATGCCACCCGGCATCGCTTTCAGCCGCCCTTGCGCATCGACAGTGAACAGGCCCATCTGCATCAAGAAGCCCAGAGCTTCAAAGGTGTAGGGTAATAGATTGGTGGCGCGATGTGCGAAGCCAACGAGCAATTCGGGGTGCGCCGCGACAAGCGTCAGCAGATAGCTGCGATTGCCCGCATGCAGGATCTCACGCGAGTGCTTGTGGAGACAGAGTGGCAGCACCAGGAGCACGAGGGAGAAAGGCATGCCGCGTTCGTCCTCTTCTTCATAGCCGCACAACGCGCGCATCAGGACAAGGCCGCAAAAGGCAGGGTTGAAGAGATTGTGAATCTCGACCGGTCGTTCGTCCCACCGCTTCATGCAGCGATCCCAAGCAATTGTCGAAGGCGCTCGAAGAAGCGGGGATGCCAATAGACTCTTGGCCGCGGGCTCGCGTTGGCGAGTATGTGGAAGACCCCCCGCACCACATAGGGCTCGGTGACCCGCTCACGGATGCGTAGTGTCATCGTCTCCATTTCTGCCCAGCGGTAGAGTTCCTTTCCCGCTATAAGGCAGGCCTCTTCATCGCTGGTGTCGCTCAACCGTTCGAAGACGATCTCGCGATAGCGCGTCCACTCGTCGACCAACCGGTTCTCGTATTCCTCGATTCATCGGAAATCAGCAGACTCTCGCGCGCCCAGCTCGAGCGCTGTTCGAAGGCGCGATAATAGTCGACAATAGCATTGCGGATGCGGATCGCCGATAGGTCGAGGACGCGCAATTGCTCGACGAATAGCCGTGGATCATTGGCGACGTCGATCTGGCCGTCGGGTAGGCGTCCCCGGAAAGTGATAGGCAGATTGTCGGTGCGATATTCCTCGGCGATCGCGGACAATTTGTCTGAGACCTCGTACCCATGGACGGGTTCTCTGCGCTCGCCGGTTAGCATCTTGATGGCGAGATCCATCCACCAGCCTTCTAAGCGCTCGAACACGGCCATGCGGGAGTCCCGCCGGATCGTGCGCAGGTGGACGTTGATCAACGCCGGCAGATCGTTGATTCGGGGCGTCGCGTCGATGATGGTGATCCGGTTATAGAAATCTGTGAGCTCGTCTTCACTCAACTGTTCGAGTTCTTCGCGTATCTTGCCGATCAACGCCGATGTACTGGTGGCGAGTATCGCCTGCGCTTGCTCGACCCGATCATTGCCGCCGACCGCGCTTTCGGTGAACAGGGAGAGGAATGTGTCCTCACCGAGCTCGGCCGTCGTAAAGAGCAGGAACTGACCATCGGACGCGATGCCTCCGGTCTTGCGATAATATGACAACCATAGTTGTGCACGATGCGGCCTAGTTTAAGCATCTCTTTGTAAATAAAAGAATTTTGAGAAGTGATCGATCTAGCTGGGGCAGGCAATTGGGAGCGGCCTAGCGTGCATGTGCGTGACCATCATGCTCATTCACGTTAGTCTATATTTGGTTGCCTAGACGCGCGACACGTCACCGTATTCTTTCGATCCCAATCATCAAGCTCATCAGCTGGGTAAAGAACGGCCTTGCCAATCTTGACGAAGGTTGGTCCGATCTTCATTGCTCGCCAATTTCGAAGAGTGCCAATTGAGACACTGCCGCGATATCTTTCGAATACTTCTTCGGCGGTCAGAAACTTTCTGTCGGACATCAACTCCTCCTGACGTGCCTACGAAGCGATCACGCTTGGGAATGCTATTGATCTCCCAATCACTTTCGCACACGATCTGATGGAGCGGATGCCGGATTATTAAAAGAGGCAGATTGCGGCTGTCGTAGAAAAGGATGCTAGGGGACACGCAAAGGCACGTCGGCGATCATCGCCTTTTGAGACCGAACCACGAAACGACTTTCAATCCGCGGATCTCTGTCATGGGCCTATGTTGAAGAAATGCCCGTCAGACTTAATTTGAAGAGCCGGTTTGAAATAATCGGTAAGTATGCGGGGCTCTTAGCCAATCACGTCGTTCCTCTCAAGGCTGAAACAGGGGTTCGATTCCCCTAGGGAGCGCCAGAGATTTCAACGACTTACAGCTTCGCTCGAAAAGTCGTCGAATATGCATCAAAATCGTCCCAGCAATCTCATCCGCGTCGTTGAGTGCGGCGGTCTCGGTCCAATAGCGATGACCAATGCTTTTGAGCAAATACAGATTGTCCTGGTCGAATACAGTAATGCCGCGAGCAGCGGTAAAGGCCCGCTCGATCGGATTGGCGGCCCGTCGCAGTCGATCGAACGTGTGCAGCACGTCCGCTTCGACCGGTTGCGCCAAGGCATCTGAACGAGACGACTTGCGCAATACCGCCACGCCGATTCCTAATTGGTCTGACGCTACGGCGGAGCCTGTGACGACGTACTCGGTTCCTCGTACCCAGCCATTTAACGTTTCGCACAGCCGCTGGGTGTAGAGATCGCGTTGCTGTCTCGTCGAATGCGCAACCGTCGGCACCGGCATCTTGGCCTTCGTAGGCTGAATGCTGGGAATGACGACGTTTACCTGAATCGATATCGGCGCGAGCTCGCTCATTCTGTGCAGCTCACATGGGCCAAGGCCTGATTAGGATCAGGTCAACATCGGACTAGTCCACGTTCATATTTACATTTGTGCGCCACCACGCCGCCTTACGATTCGATGGCTTGAGGGGCCTCGAGGGTCCATCCCTCTGCTGTTGGAGGCACAGAAGCAGCGAGCTCGTTATCAGGAGGCGAAGATAAAGAATAAAACCAAGGCACGGCGAACCACACGAGCGCGATTACCTGCAGGGCGAGGCAGAGACCAAATGCCGTCTGATAGGCGATTACGGGATAGTGACCATCTTGGGGACTCCAATGGCCTACGATTAGTCCGACGCCGTATTGAGCCGCGAAAGCCAAACCGAAGTGCACCAGGTTCAAAGCGCCATTGGCACGTGCGGCGATTTCTAGCGGAAAGTAATCGGCAATGATCGCGTAGCTCAACACCGTGGCTGCCTCCATAACCGATACGATGGACCAAGGCAGGATGGATGGGACCGGTAAACGCAGGCCTCTGGGGGCAAGAACGCAGAATAAGCTGCTCCAATATTGCTTCGCTCGCTTGGCTTCTGCAGTTGAGCGCCGATCAATTGTGATTTCTAACTAGCTTGCTCGGTATGATGCTCGCGCAGTTGAAAACAACGATGGCAGCCATCAACCCGCGTTGTCATCGTTGTCATCCTTGTCGGGGCCGCGCGCCACGAGCCTGAGCGCATCGTTGGGCAGCGGCCGCTGCACCACACATGACATCGATGAGCTGATTGTCGGGCAGTGGTCGCAGGTCCTATGCCGTGGAATTTGCCTACGGGTAAGGCTTCGACGAAGGCAGGCCCCATCTCCGGCGTGATGACGTACTGGCCGTTCGGCTTGCGGTGGTCGGAGGCGAGTTTTGCCAGAAACTTGTTGTAGGAGATGCCGGCCGAAGCGTTGAGCCCTGTCATTTCCTTGATCTTCGCACGGATCGCTAACGCGACGTCCCGGGCTAACGGAATGCCCTGCAGATTTTCGGTCACGTCGAGGTAGGCCTCGTCCAGCGACAACGGCTCGATGATCGAGGTGTGCTCGGCGAAGATTTCACGGATTTGCAGGGAGACCGCCTTGTAGACCTCGAAGCGGGGCTTGACGAAGATCAGATCGGGGCATTGCCGCTTGGCCGTCACCGAAGGCATCGCCGACCTGACGCCGAATTGTCGGGCTTCGTAACTGGCCGCCGCCACCACGCCTCGCTCGCGGGATCCGCCAACGGCCACTGGCTTGCCGCGCAGATCCGAATTGTCGCGCTGCTCGACCGACGCGTAGAAAGCGTCCATGTCGATGTGGATGATCTTCCGCTGGCGGGGCGAGGGCTCTGCCCGATCATTGACCTCGTCGGTCACGTTGTCGGCCCAGCCGGATCTTCCTTGACGCCGCGGGCCACGATCTTGAGCGTTGCGTCCGAAAGGGGCCGCTGCAGCTTTAACGCCTCGTCCGGAGGTGCCGTCATCCAGGCTTCGACTTCGTCCGGCGTCGTTAGGATTACGGGCATGGCCTTCGGATGGATGGCGCCGACCTCGGCGTTCGGCTCCGTCGTGAGGAACGCGAAGAGGTCGTTGGTCGTCTCGCCTTCCTTGACCTTCCGGACGGACGTCCAGTTGGTCCAGATGCCGGCGAAGCAGGCGAGGGGACGGGTCTCGTCGAGCGCGAACCAGATGTCGCCGCCCTCGGCCTTGTTGAACTCGCTGAAAGAGTTGAACGGCACCACGCAGCGGTTTTCCGTTCCGAGCCATCGCGTCCAGTGTTTGCTCTTAACGTTGCGGATGTTGGTCGTACCGCCGTCCGGTTCCATCCGCAGCAGTTCCTTGAAATCCACTGCCTTGCCCTTGGCCTGCAGCTTTTCGGCTCGCTTCTTCGTGGCGTCCATCAGCGCCTTTGATGACGATGGCATCCCCCATCGCGCGGTAGCGAGCTCGCGGCCGTCGGCCCCGTTGCGCACGATCGGTGCCTGGTAGTCGGGAAAAACCCCCGGCATCGGCGCCAGATTTCCAACGTATCGGTTCACGACGCGGAACAGCGCGCTGATCGCGGCTTGGTTGGTCGTGATCGAATAGAGATTGCACATCAGTCAGGTTTCGGTTCGAGGGTGGCGCGGCTGCCAGGCTAGTTGTAGCAGAGTCGCGGATGGACGCCGGCCCGCCTTGGCGCATTTGCGGCAGCGCAGCCGGCTGGCGAGATCGTGCACGAAGGTGGTCGGCGGATGCTTCATCGTCGCAAGGTCGACGTCGCTCGGCGTCTTGCAGCGCGCGCACCTGATCTCCAGCCAGGGGAAGCCTCCGTTCACGGCCTGATCGATGGTCGGCGACGGATCGATCGGTTCGCCGTCACTCCACATCCGCTCGTTCCAGCTTTCGCAAAGCAACCTATCGGCTTGCTGGATCATCGCCTCGCCTTTGGCCCGCATCTCCGCCGATTGAGTAGCCAGGATGTTCGCCATTGCGCGTGCCTTGCCGAGCTCTTTTGCCAGAGCCTTGCGATCACCGCCCGACAGGGGCGTAGGGTGATACTTCGGAGCCATCCAGACATCCTGGCGCAAAGAGATCGGATTGGTAAATCCAGAGTGACTACGGCGTCTCGAACGCCGGCCAGCACCCGTCTTCTTCATGCCTGCCGGTGCGCTGCTGGCAGGTGTTGTCGAGCAGCCGTTAGCGCGACGTCCTTCCAGACCGCGTTGCCGCCATACAATCGGACTGCGTCGGCGGTCTGGATCTCCACCGTCCGCTCGCAGCGGCGGCAGGAGACCCGGAGTACGTGGCGCTGAATTTCCGAAAGTCGTCGCTGCCGCATCTGTGCCCCGGTCGCGCCGGCGCGAGGGTCCTTGAGGACCGCTTCCCAATATTCGGCAGGGAGCGGCGCATCCGGAGCCGCAGCGGTTGGGCCAGGCCAACGGGCGGCTTCAGCGGCCAGCTTTTCCATCTGCTTTGGGGTCGGCATGCGCCAGCTCGCGGGTCGATCGGTCATTCCGAATTAGAACATAAAGAGAACAAAAGTCGAGTCCGCCCATGCGCGTTTCCTGGGAAAATCCTCCTATTGGACGGGTCCCGATGTCGGAACCAAGCCCGGCCGTTCGTCTTGAATCCGGCATCAGTAAATGGAGTTCCCCTGCAATGGCCCCCCGCGCCAACTGGAAAGGCTTCCTGCGTCTGTCCCTGGTTACCTGTCCGGTCGCGCTTTATCCGGCCACATCGGAATCCGAAAAGGTCTCGTTCAACCAGCTCAACCGGAAGACCGGCCACCGCATCAAGTACGCCAAGGTGGACGCCGACACCGGCGAGGAGGTCGAAAACGAGGACATCGTCAAAGGCTACAAGGTCGACACGGACACCTTCATCGAGGTGACGAAGGAAGAGCTTGAGAATGTCGCGCTGGAATCAACGCGAACCATCGAGATCGACGAGTTCGTCGATCGGAGCGAGATCGATCCGCGATATCTGATCCGTCCCTACTACTTGGTGCCGGACGGGAAAGTTGGCCACGACGCCTTCGCCGTCATTAGGGAAACCATCCGCGAGATGAACAAGGTCGCGATCGGTCGCGTGGTCCTGACCAATCGCGAGCACATCATTGCGCTCGAGCCTCTGGACAAGGGGCTGATGGGGACGCTGTTGCGCTATCCTTACGAAGTGCGTTCCGCGGACGAGTATTTCGATGAGATCCAGGATGTCAAAGTGACCAAGGACATGCTCGATCTCGCCAGACACATCGTCAATCAGAAGGCGGGCCATTTCGAGCCGGACAAGTTCGAAGACCAGTACGAAACCGCTCTTATCGATCTCATCAATCAGAAGCGCGCCGGCAAACCCATCACCGCGAAAGCGCGTCCTCGAGGTGAAAACGTCGTGGACCTGATGGACGCGCTGCGCAAGAGCATCGGAAGAGAGGGCGCGGCCGCGCGAGAGGCACCCAAGAAATCAGGCAAAAAGCCTCGTAAGGCCGCAGCTGGGCAGAAGGAAATGCTGATGCCGATTGCCGGCAAGAAGCCGGCGAAAGAGGGCGCGGCGAAGAAGCCGGCGGCCAAGCCGGAGCGAAAATCGGCCTAGCCTGTCATGAAACATCCGGTGGCGCCGGGCGGGACGCGACTGTGGGTGCAGCGCACTATCTGAAAATGTAACATGCCTGAATCCCAAAGTGGGCGAAACCGCGCTAGGATACAATTTTCCCTCGCGGGGGCGTCTCATGTTCGACACGGCAACCACCGCGCTTTTGCGCGCGGTCCTCGATGAAATCTGCGAAGGCATCTCGCAGCGCGAGATTGGTGCGCGGGCTCACGTCGCATCGAAGATCCTAGAAGCTGCGGGCGAGGGCGAAGTCTCTCGCGAGAGGCTTAAGCAGGTTGGCCGAGACGCCCTCTCGCACGCGCCCACGATGTGACGCTGATCGCGGGGGCGCGCGTGAACTTCCAGGTCACGGTCCTGAAGATCCTGGTGGCATATCCGGATGGATTTGCCGTCATGGAGGACCTCAAGCGTGACATGGCCATCTTGGCGACCAGTGGCCGCGACTGGGCGGACCGGACCAGGCGGCTCGCGGCCGGGGTACCCGACCTCGACATCTGGTCACAAGGCCTAGTCGAACGCGTCAGCGGAGGATGGAGGATCACGGACAAAGGACGGGCGGTGCTCGAGGTCATGGAGGCTCGCCCGGCGATGTCTGAGGTTACCCAGGCGCCTTCAGTCGAGGATACCATTGCGATCTCGCCGCCACCCGTTCCTCCGCTGCGGCAGCCCGCTGATCGTGCCAAGCGGCGGCGCGAGCGGCGGGAGCGTCGTCGCGAGGCTCGCGAAAGGGCAAGAGCGAACACTTCTTGACTAGCGAAGGAGGGAAAGAAAAAGCCGCCAGCTAGGCGCGGCGGCTCGATAGTCCCGGACAGTCGATTGCCTCCTTAACCCCAAGCGTACCGCCGTCACCTTGTTTGCGGCAATGCCGACCTGATCTCTCGATCACGTTTCGATTCGGGACGGCGACTGGTGCACCGGTCCCGAGAGCTGGCAGGGCGCGAAATTGCGAGGACGGAAGCCAAACTACGTGCGGTATCGCCAGCCGAGACCAGCCTGCCGGCCGGCGCCACGTCAAGCATCCGGATTTGAACCAAGGGCCTGTTTCTGCCGAGAACAGCACCCGCCATTTGAGCCGTGCTCGGCAACATCGAGGAGGGCGCAGACCTCCGGATACTGGTATGTGATGCTAGGCGGGGGCCTCATAGAATCGAGACGCTTACGAAGAAACGCCAGCACCAGGACCTCGTCGGAGGTGAGCTTGACGTAGTGGCGCTTAAACTTCTGCGCGATCTTGGCTTCGATCAAGGGGCAGGACTACGGAGTCCGGTATGAAGCCAGGAAGACCGGGCACTCGGCCTCGGCGGTGAAGAAGGCCGTCAAGAAGGTCGGGAATTCCGCAAGCGCGTCGAGAAAAAGCTGGGCCGCTGACATGCCTGGCAGGCGTTCAGCACCAGCCCTTCTAATCTGGAGGGCACTCCGGGCAGGTATCACCGATCGAGTTCAGCACATCCCGAACCTTGGCCAAGGCTGCATCGGGGGGGGGGGACGCCTGCCGGCGGGTCTCCACGGGCGATATCGAATGCTCGCTCTCGCGCATGCGGATCGGCGCGATCCTGCATCCAGCCGTGCTCCTCGCACTCGCGGATGGCGGCTTCGTTCAGCACGTTGATCGCCCAACCGCGCAGGGTGCGGATCGCTGGCCATCTCTGCTTGGTCATCAGCATTTTGAATGGTTCTCCCACGCTGAGACGAATCGTTTTGTCCCGCAGACGTTCCCCATCGCTAACACACGACTGGGATTCCGGATCGTGGGATCTCGTGGCTTTTCGAAGGACGAATCTTCCGCCCGGCCAGGGGCTTGGGTGGGTAAGAACGAACTGGAGAGACCGTTTTCCGATACTTCAGACGTCCGAGCTCAGGTGGTTGCTCCTTGTCCGTTTTGCGCGTGCGGCTGTCGCCGCACCGGGCTCTCGTGAACCGAGCCGCGCGGCGTCTCGGCCTTAAGGCTTCGATCCCGCGCGCACGGGCAGATCACGCCCCCGCGGGGCAGAAACGAAAAACCGGACCTTTATGCAGCAGCCACCTGCACAAAGGTCCGGCCTTATCTCAGCTTGCCGCGATACCAAAGGCTGCAAAGGACGCTTCATATCCTTTGGGAGGTCTCGCTTTTTTTATCCGGGTTGCGACCCGAAGGCGGCAATAGATCAGTAGCCGATACGACTACTTCTTTTTCTTTGAAGTCTTCTTTGCAACCTTCTTGGTAGCTGCCTTCGCGGTCTTCTTTGCCTTCTTCGCTTTCTTGGCCATGTCGTCCTCTGTAAGAATTTGCTCTCAGTGAACATGCCCACGCCGTGCATAGACATGCGCACGAGTGAGAAGCTATCACAAAAGCAAAATTGATACCAAGCAGACGTGAAGCCGCATTGAGTCGCTCGCCGGAGGCACTCGCCCTCGGGCCCGCCGTCATTGCATGCCGGCGTCGCTATCACTGCCCTTCGGGTCGGGTGCCTTCTCAACCGGTCTCGCGACTGCACTCGGTCCCGGGTCCCGCCGCTACGCGTCGGCGCTATGCTGACCCTCCTGCGGGTGCCTCTTAGCCGGATCTCGCGACCCTTAGTAGTCTCCGCTTCGCTTCGCCCATACGCTTCTCTTCTTTGTTAACGACGGGAGCCGCGCACCTCGCGCACAAAGCTTCCTGATCCCGCCCGGCACTCTCGCTGCCCAGACGCCGTGGCCCTCAGAAGGGTAGGGGCGCGGCGTGATTCATAATTTTGGCATCGAGCTGCAAGTTGTCCAGACGGGTCGGACACGTGGCCCATTCGGTTCGAGGTCTCCGGCTGTGCGCCGTCATCGAGATTGAGAGTGAGAGTGCGGACCGGGTTCGTCGTGACGGGTCGAAGGTCGGGAGAGAGGCTTCCGGCGCCTGTCGCGGAGAACCGCGATGTCCAGACACACACGAGCTCGCGTTGGCGATGACCGGGCGAGCGTTTACACTGAAATCACCGACAAGATCATCGCAGAATTGGAGGCAGGCCGTATCCCTTGGGTGCAGCCATGGGGAACGGCGCCGATCAAGGCGCCGCTCGCCATGCCGCGCAATGCTTCGACGCTGCGCGGTTATTCCGGAATTAACGTTCTGATTTTGTGGGGCGCCGTTGTCGAGTGCGGCTTCTCCAGCCAGAGCTGGCTGACCTTTCGTCAGGCGCTTGGGCTCGGCGGCCATGTCAGGAAGGGAGAGCGAGGTACGACCGTTGTCTACGCGGATCGCTTTATTCCCGAGGACGAGCGTCGACGTACCGCAGAGACCGGGGAGGAGCCGGGCACGATCCCGTTTCTCAAGCGCTTTACCGTTTTCAACATAGAGCAGTGTGACGGCTTGCCCGAGGACGTCGCTGGCTCGGTCGTCCCGCCGCCGCCGGATCAGATCGAACCGCAGGCGGAAGCGCTGATTGCCGCAACCGGCGCCGACTTCAGAATTGGCGGGGTGCGCGCTTACTACGATACGACCGGCGATTTTGTGCAGGTCCCGCCGCCCGCGGCGTATTTTGAGCCGATCAACTGGCATCGGACCGCGTTCCACGAATTGTCGCATTGGAGTGGAGCTGTTTCCCGGCTTGCTCGTGATCTTTCGGGGTCGTTCGGCTCCAAATCTTACGCGCGCGAGGAACTGGTCGCGGAGATGGCGGGTGCGTTCGTCTGCGCTTCACTTGGCATCGTGCCGACCGTTCGCCACGCTGACTATATCGGCTCCTGGCTGGAGGTGCTGCGTGAGGACAACCGCGCCGTTGTACGGGCGGCGAGCGCGGCGTCGAAGGCCGCCGATTTCCTGCTCGGCTTTCAGCAACGGCCGATCGCCTCCTTCGACGAGGGCGACGAGGAGGCCGCGTAATGCGTCCGCCGGCTGTTTCGGCTGCCTTCGCGGCGGGGCCTCAGAGAGTGAGAGGACAGGCGGTGCAGTTCGGTAGAGTAGGGATGAAGCGCCTTGCCCCGTTGCCAGGGCAGGTTTCTTCATCCCCCGCTCCGAACCGGACGTGCGAGTTTCCCCGCATCCGGCTCTCCATGCGTGGCGTTAGCCACGGGTGGCCCTCACAATGATGCAAGGGCGTTGGTCGCCTCCCAGAACTTGTTGTCTCCTTTAAGAAACCACTCGTCCGGACTGGCATTCCATCCGTTCGGTATGCGAAGGCCCCGATCCGGGTACAGCCGCCGTTTGGCATCAGCAAACTGAGCGAGCTTCTTTTCGCCCATTCGCCATCCGCTGCTTTTCCCTCCCGACTCGGTGTAGACTCGGCGCAGCTTCCTTCTCGACGCTGTGCCGTGCTTCTTGCCGAGCCAGGATTTCAGGCGCCAGTACAGCCACCAGTCGTTCGTGGCGAACTCCTTCCATGCCCGTGAGGCATATCGGTAGTAGTTGCGCCAACCGATGATGACTGGATTGAGATCGTCAATGAGGTCGGCGAGGGTGAAGCCGGTAGGCGTTTCCCGCACCTTGGCCTTGACCTTGTCACGCAGTAGCTGCGACTTGCTCTTCGGGATGAAGAGCATGCCGACGCGGCGTCCGGTGAGACGCATCTTTTCCTGCGAGACCCGATATCCGAGGAAGTCAAAGCCTTCCCGGACATCAGTGATCTTGGTTTTCTCCATCGACAATTCCATACGCAGCTCCTCTTTGAGGAACTGCGCCAGCGCCAGGCGCTCTTGTTCAGCATCCTGAAGTGTTCCCTGCACGAGGACGACGAAGTCGTCCGCGTAACGCACCACGTAAAAGCCCGGCCGACCACGTTTGTAGTCGGACTGCAGGCGCTGTTGCGCCCGCTCGCGAGTCTTGTCGCGTGGAGTGGGAATCCAGCGCTTATATCTCTCGTCGATGGCCGTGAGATAAACGTTGGCCAAGAGCGGCGAGATGATACCCCCTTGCGGGGTACCGGTTACCGGATGCCGAAGACTGCCTTCGATCATGATGTCGGCTTTCAGGAAGGCGAGGACGAGCCGCAGGACCTTGCGGTCCTGGATGCGGCGTCGAACCCGATCCATCAGCACGTGATGATCGATAGCATCGAAGCAGCCCTTGATGTCGCCCTCGATCACATACCGGGTCCGCGAAGGACCGGCCGATGTCGGGTTTAACCTGTGTCGCACTCTGGACAGTGCGTCATGGGTGCTTCGGCCGGGGCGGAAGCCGTATGAGGTCGGATAAAAATCCGCCTCGAAGATTGGCTCCAACACCAGCTTGAGCGTCATTTGGACCAGTCGGTCTTTGAGCGTGGGTATGCCTAATGGGCGGAATTTTCCCGGCTTGCCCGGCTTCGGAATCAGCCTTTGCCGGACAGGTTGAGGGCAGTAGATTCCTTGTCGCAGTTCTCGCCGGATATCCTCCAGAAAGCCTGCGACACCATCGGGCCGCTCTTCGACCTTTTTTCGCGTCACGTTGTCCGTGCCCGGAGTGTTGCTGCCCCTGTTACGGGCCAGCCGTTCCCAAGCACGAAGCAGCGTTCGGCGATCGCATACGATGTTGAACAGATCTGCAAACCTCTTGTCGGGGTCCGCAGCACTCCACCGATACAGCTTGCGCTGCATGTCGAGAATGAACTCGGTATTCACCGTGTTGGACAAGTTGTCCGTCTCCTGCTTGCAAGTTGTACTCACTGCCCGCCTTCGCCGTGTGGACGGCTTTCCCGTCCTCGGACTACTATGCGGGCTCCGACTCCGCCACGCGTGTTCGCCGGTCGCTTCGGCCATCCGTCCCCGAGGGGAGCGGAAACGCAGGCGGTCTCCCAAGTTCCACCGTTGCTCCTTGTCCGCTTTAGGAGCCGACTCTACCCCGTGTGGATTCCGGCCTCCGGGCCTTGCAGGCTTTCCCGGCTGCTGACGTCGGGTTACCCCGACGTCCCTGATGCGCACCCATCAATTGCACATCAGCGCTCCACAAATCTTTCGACTCGCTCACCCACTTCCGAGTTGGTGAGACGCCTCCTGACGGGGCTTCGGCCATCGGTTCGGTTTCCCTCTCCGTGGCGGACTCGCTAGCCGGACCGCTGTTGGGATCGGAAGTCCCCTCACGTCCGGCATTAGCGGGTTCTGCTGATGTACGGCCTCCCGGAAGCCCCCGGTCGGCCTTCACCCACTCGCTTCGCGCCCCACGCTGCACCGTGTGGCGGGGAGGTTCAGTCTCACCCTCCGGAGCTGTTCGGTAGTTGAGCGTCTAACTTCCGTGTGTTTCTCCTTTCTGGTCAGAGAGTTAGAGGGCTGCGCTTGGCGCACTGACGGGTTGGAGGTCGAGAGAGAGCCTTTCGGCCGCCCGTCGCGGAGAATCCGACATGGCTAGCGCCGTTCAGAAGATCAAACTCAGTCCATCCCGGGACATTCCCTTCAACAAGCTGGTCTTGAGCCAGTCCAATGTTCGCCGGGTCAAGGCCGGCGTCTCTATCGAGCAACTGGCCGAGAGCATTGCGCAGCGTACCTTGCTACAAAGCCTCAGCGTCCGTGCCGTCGTCGATGCCGACGGCATGGAGACCGGCATGTTCGAGGTTCCAGCGGGCGGGCGGCGGTACCGCGCCCTTGAACTGTTGGTGAAGCAGAAGCGCATGGCGAAGACCCAAGCGGTCCCCTGTGTGATCAGGGATGGCGGTATCGCTGAGGACGACTCGCTTGCGGAAAACGACGAGCGTATCGGCCTGCATCCACTCGATCAATTCCGCGCGTTCCAGACCCTCCGCCATGGCGGTATGAGCGAAGAGGAGATCGCCGCACGGCATTTCGTGGCGCCGGCGGTCGTCAAGCAGCGCCTCCGCCTGGCGTCGGTCTCGCCAAAGCTGCACGACGTCTATGCCGAAGACGGCATGACACTCGAGCAGCTCATGGCGTTCTCGGTCACAGCCGATCACGCGCGCCAGGAGCAAGTCTGGGAGAACGTCAGCCGCTCCGGCTATGACGAGCCTTACCAGATCCGCCGGCTACTCACTGAGAACACCGTGCGCGGGTCCGATCGCCGGGCGCAGTTTGTGGGCCTCGATACCTATCAGCACGCGGGTGGCGGCGTTCTGCTGGATTTGTTCGAGCACGACGACGGCGGCTGGCTTCAGGACGTCGTATTGCTCGACCGCCTCGTAACCGAAAAGCTCAAAGCCGAAGCTGAGGCGATTGCTGCCGAAGGCTGGAAGTGGATCTCAGTCGCCGTAGAGTTCCCCTACGGTCACACCCAAGGCCTACGAGAAATCGAAGGCAAACCTGTCGATCTCTCGCCTGAGGAGCAGGCCACCATCGACGCGCTGAACGCCGAGCAGGCCAAGCTTGAAACCGAATACCAGGACGCGGACGAATTGCCCGACGAAGTCGATCAGCGTCTCGGCGAAATCGAGTCGGCACTGGCGGCGTTCGAAGACCGGCCGATGCTTTACGAACCGACCGAGATCGCCCGAGCTGGTGTCTTCATCAGCGTCGACTCCGAAGGACGTCTCGCCGTGGACCGGGGTTACGTCCGGCCGGAGGACGAGATGCCGACATCCGATCCTGATGCCGAGCAGGGCGCCGACGCGTTGTCGACCGAAGGTCCAGAAGTGGGTCCGTCCGTCCAGCGCACGGTCATCGCGGTCGCGGGTAGCGATCCTGATCCCGAAGAGTCTGATGAGGACGCGGCCAAGCCTCTGCCGGATCGGCTGATCACCGAGCTGACGGCGCATCGGACACTGGCCTTGCGCGATGCCCTGGCAGAAAATCCTGCGATCGCGTTCCAGGCGGTCCTGCACAACTTCGTGCTGACAGCCTTTTACCGGTTCGCATCGTCTGGGAGCTGTCTTGAGATCGGCCTTCGCACGCCGAACTTTCCCGCTCAAGCTCCTGGGTTGAGAGAAAGCGTGTCTGCGAAGGCGGTCGAGGCGCGGCATGAGACCTGGAAGGCACGGTTGCCGAAGAGCGAAAACGATCTCTGGGATGCGCTCACGGCTCTTGATGGTGGTGCACAGGCATCGCTGTTCGCCCATTGTGCATCATTTGCCGTCAACGCCGTCTATGAGCCGGCGAATCGCTACAATCAGGGGCGCGTCTCCGCTAACGGTGTCCGCAGCCGTCTCGACCAGGCTGATGTGCTGGCGCGCGCGGTCGGGCTCGACATGGTGCAGGCCGGCTGGCGACCGACCGTCGACAACTATCTCGGCCGGGTTACCAGGCCGCGTATTCTCGATGCGGTGCGGGAGGCCAAGGGCGAGTCGTCGGCGCAACTGATCGACCACCTGAAGAAGGCCGACATGGCCAAGGAGGCCGAGCGCCTTTTGGATGGCTCGGGTTGGTTGCCGGAGCCCTTGCGTCTCGTCGATCCCGATGTGGCGCCGGTGGAGCTGGAGGGCGAAGCGGGCTCGCTGCCCGAATTCCTCACCGACGAAGAGGATCAGGAGACCGCCGGCGACGAAGATCCGCAACAGCTCGACGCGGCTGAGTGACATCACAGAGGGGGACGGCTCCGGCCGTCCCGCGGTTGCTTGGGGACCGGTGCACAGTGCCGGTCCCCATTCTTATGGCGAGCGCTGAGAGGGAGAGTCGGGCCGGGAATGGTTTGAGCTGTCGGGGTCAGAGGAGGGCGCCAGGCGGTTCGACCCATTCCTGCTCTCCGAAAGAAATCCTGCCATGACCGAATCTCTCACCGGCGGCGCTGCCGCCGCGCCGCTCTCCATGCGTGCCGCTGCAAATTTCACCTCAGCCGCCGTCAGGGCCGCGCGACAGCTTCTGACCGAGCTCGAACGCGGCCGGCGCATCGATGCCGCTGTTCTGCGCAGCGCCATGGAGGCTGCCTTCGGCGCCTCGGATGCAGCGGGCGTCTGGAACTGGAAGACAGCCTATGACGTCTGCGAGGCGGCAACTGTTCTGTTCCTTCGCAAGTTCGGCCCGGCGATGCGTGCCAAGGCTGGCTCGACGGCAGCAATGCTGCCGATGCTCGCGAAGGTCGCAAGCTGTTTGCCGACCCATACGCGGCGTTCCGAGGACAGCCAGGTACTTCAGCAATTCTCGACGCCCATTCCGTTGGGGCTGGCCGCATGCACCGCAGCCGGCATTACAAAGGCCGATCGTGTTCTCGAGCCATCGGCGGGCACCGGTTTGCTCGCCATCTTTGCCGAGCTCGCCGGCGGCGCCTTGGTGTTGAACGAGTTGGCCGAGACCCGAGCGGGGTTGCTCGAGCAGTTCTTCGCCAACGTTAAAGTCACGCGGTTTGACGCAGCTCAGATCGATGACCACCTCGATGCGGGTGTCGCACCCAGCGTTGTTTTGATGAACCCGCCGTTCTCCGCGCTGGCGAATGTCGATCGGCGGATGACGGATGCGGCCCTCCGCCACGTCGCTTCGGCGCTCGCGCGTCTTTGCGACGGTGGACGCCTCGTCGCTATCGCCGGCGCAAGCTTCGCGCCGGACAATCCGGCATGGCGAGATGCCTTCGTTCGCCTCCAGGAACGCGGACGGGTGGTGTTTTCTGCCGCCGTCGACGGTGCTGTTTACGCCAAGCACGGAACCCAAATCGACACACGGCTGCTTGTGATCGACAAGCTGCCCGCTGCCGATCCCACGGCGTTTCCGGCCTCGCCGGGCATGGCGGCTGACGTCGCGACCTTGCTTGGCTGGGTGAACCACCATGTGCCTCCAAGGCTGCCCGTCGTCATGCCACCGGAGATCGTCGCCGTCGAGCGGCCGGCTATGTCGCGATCGCTCGGCGCGGTTGCACCACGCTCATCTTCTTCTTCGAGAGACGCCGCGCCAGTAGGCGTCGAACTTACGTACGAAACGGTCGACTGGTCGCCGCCGGAAGGCGCCCGTCTGACCGATGCGCTTTACGAGGAGTACGGATTGCAGTCGATCCGTATTCCCGGATCGTGCGCCCACCCGACCAAGCTCGTGCAGTCCGGGGCGATGGCGTCCGTTGCGCCACCGAAGCCATCTTATCGCCCGCACCTGCCGGCCAACCTCGTGGCGGATAGCATTCTATCGGACGCCCAGCTTGAGAGCGTCATTTATGCCGGAGAGGCGCATTCCGAGTTTCTCGCGGGCTCCTGGACGGTCGACGCGACCTTTGATGTTGTGGCCGCCGCGCGCGATGGCGCAGAGAATTCCGTCCGCTTCCGCCGCGGCTGGTTCTTGGGCGATGGCACCGGCGCGGGCAAGGGGCGGCAGGTCGGCGGCATCCTGCTCGATAATTGGCTCAAGGGCCGCCGCCGTGCGGTCTGGATCAGCAAGTCCGACAAGCTGATTGAAGATGCGCAGCGCGACTGGTCTGCGCTCGGCATGGAGCGGCTGCTTGTTACGCCCTTGTCTCGGTTTCGCCAGGGCACCCCGATCCGGCTCTCAGAAGGCATCCTTTTTACCACCTACGCCACGCTACGGACCGACGAGCACGGCGAAAAGCTTTCGCGCGTCAGGCAGATCGTCGAATGGTTGGGCTCGGACTTCGATGGACTGATCGTCTTCGACGAGAGCCACGCCATGCAGAATGCGGTCGGGGTCAAGGGCGAGCGCGGTGACCAGGCCGCCTCTCAGCAGGGACGCGCTGGCTTGAGACTCCAGCACGCTTTGCCGAATGCCCGCGTGGTTTATGTGTCGGCGACAGGCGCGACCACGGTCCACAACCTCGCCTATGCCCAACGCCTCGGCCTTTGGGGCGGCGCCGACTTTCCGTTCGCAACCCGCGCCGAGTTCGTCGAGGCGATCGAGGAGGGCGGCGTCGCGGCCATGGAGGTGCTGGCGCGCGACCTCAAGGCGCTCGGACTCTACGCGGCCCGCTCGCTGTCTTACGAGGGCGTCGAGTACGACTTGGTGGAGCACCAGCTTACGCCGGAGCAGGTTCGCATTTACGACGCCTATGCCGGTGCGTTCAGCGTCATCCATAACAACCTCGATGCGGCGATGCGAGCCGCCAACATCACGGGCGAAACCGGAACGCTGAACGGGCAGGCCAAATCTTCCGCCCGTTCGGCCTTCGAGAGCGCCAAGCAGCGCTTCTTCGGGCATCTTCTGACCTCGATGAAGACGCCGTCGCTGATCCGGTCGATCGAGCGCGATCTCGAGGCTGGCCACGCCGCTGTTATCCAGATCGTGTCGACGGGCGAAGCGCTGATGGAGCGCCGGCTCGCCGAGATCCCAACTGAAGAGTGGGGCGACGTCCAGGTCGACATCACACCGCGCGAATATGTCCTCGACTATCTCGCCCACTCCTTTCCGGTCCAGCTCTACGAGCCCTTCACCGACTCTGAAGGTAACCTCTGCTCCCGGCCTGTCTATCGCGACGGCCAGCCGGTCGAGAGCCGGGAAGCCGTCGCACGACGCGACCGCCTCATCGAAAAGCTCGCCTCCCTGCCGCCGGTACCTGGGGCACTGGATCAGGTCATCCAGCGCTTCGGCACCGAACTGGTCGCCGAGGTGACGGGCCGCTCGCGCCGCATCGTTCGCAAGGGCGACCGGCTGGTGGTCGAAAATCGAGCCGGATCGGCCAACCTCGCCGAGACCTCGGCTTTCATGGACGACGTCAAGCGCATCCTCGTGTTCTCCGACGCCGGGGGCACGGGGAGGAGCTACCATGCCGAACTGTCGGCCCGGAATCGCCGTTTGCGGGTCCACTACCTGCTCGAGCCCGGCTGGAAGGCGGATGCCGCGATTCAGGGGCTCGGCCGGACCAACCGGACCAACCAGGCGCAGCCGCCGCTATTTCGTCCGATTGCGACCGACGTGAAGGCCGAAAAGCGCTTTCTCAGCACCATTGCCCGCCGGCTCGACACGCTGGGGGCCATCACGCGCGGCCAACGCCAGACCGGAGGGCAGGGCCTGTTCCGGCCCGAGGACAACCTTGAAAGCCAGTACGGCCGCGACGCGTTGCGTCAGCTCTACACGCTGCTCGCGCGAGGCAAGGTCGACGGCTGCTCGCTTGGGAGCTTCGAAGATGCGACCGGCCTGAAGCTCATGGATGCCAATGGGCTCAGGGATGACCTGCCGGCGATCACGACCTTCCTCAACAGGCTATTGGCGCTCACCATCGACCTCCAGAATGTGCTGTTCACCGCCTTCGAGCAGCTCTTGACCGCTCGGATCGAAGGCGCGGTTGCATCCGGCACCTACGACGTGGGCTTGGAAACGCTCCGCGCCGAAAGCTTTGTCGTCGCCGACCGGCGGACGATCTATGTTCATCCGGGCACCGGCGCCGAGACCCGGCTGCTCACGATCACTCAGCGCCAGCGCAATCATCCGGTGCGTCTGGATGACGCCCTTGCTCTTCTCTCCGATCGCCATGCAGTCCTGCTGATAAATGAGCGCTCGGGACGAGCTGCCGTGCAGGTCCCTGCGGCGAGCATCATGCTCGACGACGGCGAGATCGAGCGGCGGGTCCGCCTGATCCGGCCGATGGAGCAGCTCAGGGTCCCCCTAAGCATGATGGTGGAAAGCCATTGGGCCGAGGCGGACCGTGAACGTTTTGCCGCGGCCTGGCTGGCGGAGCTGGCCGAGGTCCCCGAGTTCACGGAAACCACGATCCACGTCGTGGCGGGCTTGCTGCTACCGATCTGGAAGCGGCTGCCGAACGAATCGACCCGCGTCTATCGGCTTCAGACCGACGCAGGCGAACGCATCATCGGCCGCAAGGTTTCGGCCGCGTGGGTCGCAAGCGTCCTTGCGCCGGACGCGCCTTCGCTGACACCAAACGCTGCCTTTGCCGCGCTGATGGAGGGACGGACCGTCCTCGAACTCGCGGAAGAACTCCAGCTTCGCCGCGTTCGGGTGATGGGCGCCTACCGCATCGAGCTGTCGGGCTTCAACGACACGATGCGCGATCGCCTGCGGGCTTACGGTCTCTTTGGGGAGATCATCTCCTGGAAGCTGCGCATGTTCGTACCCACGGACATGAGCGGCGTGGAAGTCCTATCCAGGGTTCTCGACACGTATCCGCGCATCGGCGAGCGGGAGGCCGGCTGATGTCCCGCGATGCTTCCGAACTGGCACGCCGACTCGCGCGCGACGCCGAGGCGGTGTGCCGACACTATCTCTCCAATGGCAGGCGGGCGGGGCGGTACTGGCTGGTCGGCGACGTCCATAACACGCCGGGCCGCTCGTTGTTCGTGCGGCTGCGCGAATCGCCGAAGGGACCCGCTGGGAAATGGACCGACGCCGCGACCGGAGAACATGGTGATCTCCTCGACATCATTCGCGAAAGTCTGGCCTTGCGAGACTTTCGCGAGGTCGCCGAGGAGGCGAGGCGGTTTCTAAAGCTGCCCCGTTCAGAACTGCAATTCGCTCCGAAACCCATTCATTCAGTCGCGCCGGCCGGGTCGCAGGAAGCCGCTCGCCGGCTCTTTGCCATATCCAGCCCGATTGAAGGGACATTAGCCGAGGCGTACTTGCAGCGTCGCGGAATTACTTGCATCAACCATGGTGGTAGCTTGCGCTTCCATCCTCGTTGCTACTATCGACCGGACGAGCATTCGTTGACCGAAACCTGGCCGGCGATGATAGCCTGTGTCACCGACCTAGATGGACGGATCACCGGCGTACACCGCACTTGGCTCGATCCAGACGGTTTTGATCGCCTGCGGCTCGGCAAGGCTCCGATCGACACACCACGACGCGCCATGGGTGACCTGCTCGGCAACGCCGTTCGCTTCGGCGTGGTCGATGATGTGCTCGCTGCCGGCGAGGGAATCGAGACCATGCTGTCACTGCGTTGCGCATTGCCGGCCCTGCCCTTGGCCGCTGCACTTTCGGCCAATCATCTCGCAGCGATGATGCTGCCATCTGGCCTGCGTCGGCTCTATATCGCCCGTGACGCAGATGCCGCCGGAGATGCCGTACAGGCTATTCTCACCCAGCGCGCAGAAGCCGCCGGCATTGAAGCGATCGCGTTGTCACCACGGGTGGGCGACTTCAACGAAGATCTGCACGTCTTCGGCCTCGAGGCCCTCCGGACAGCGTTGCGGCTTCAGCTCGTCCCTGAGGACGTCGTCCGCTTCCTGCATTCTCCGGCAGTAGCCGCGGAATAGCCGCGACGTCTCGATCGGCGTCGGCAGGTCGGTCATTGCAAGGCCACTGCCGGAAGAGCACGCGACCACGGCCTTCTAGAGGGCGATCGGACGGCAAGCGGTTCGGGCCGGCAATGGCTGCGACCGGCTATTTTCCGCCGCGCGCCGGCGATGAGAAGACACATTATTATTTATCTAGCCGGCGCGCTTTGCATCGCGAAGCAAAATAGCCGGCCTTCGCCATCCTCCGCTGCCGCTCCGGCCCTCCGCTTCGCTCCGGGTTCTGGCCCGCTCCGCCCGCCGTCTGAGTGATCGCCACGAAGGCCGCGATGGTCGCGGCCGATCCGGAAGGACCTCTTCCATGACCGATCACGACGACATCGAACCGCAGCACGCCGCATCTCCGACCGAACACGTTCTGACCGAATTGCAGCTCTACGGTTACCGCCCCTTCGACGACCAGCCCGATCCACGGCCGCTTCCCGAGGGCAGGATCATTACCGGTGCCGTCGCTGACATTTTCGATGCCCTGGTCGCCACGCTGAGCGACACGCGGCTCGAGCCGGACCTTGACGACTTGCTCTGGTCGACCGTCAACCTGTTTCATCGAGCCGTCGACCGCGTCGGTCGTCAGCTCGACGATAACGAACAGGCGCAGCAGAAGAGCCAGCGCGAGCAGGATGGCTCCGAAATTCGATCGGTCGAACTTGAGCGCGTGACAGCGGAAGGCATCTCGCTGATCGAGCGCCGCAACTGCCTGGAGCTCTTTCGTGACCAGGCCATCGAGCGCTTTGAGACACACACCGGCTCATTATGGCGTCCCCGATCGGGATCGCTGGTGAACCATCGTGCGCTGACCGCGGCGATGATCGACTCCCGCGACTTCATCGCGGCCAAGCGCCGCGCCGAGACCGAAATCATGCTGCCCGCTGGGCCGAAGATCGCGCTCACCGGCGGCCTCGACTTCAACGACCATCACCTGATCTGGGATCGCCTCGACAAGGTTCATGCCAAGCATCCCGACATGGTCCTGCTCCATGGTGGCTCCCCGAAGGGTGCCGAACTGATCGCATCCAAATGGGCGACGATACGCAAGGTGCCTCAGATCGCCTTCAAGCCCGACTGGACGAAACATGCCAAGGCAGCACCTTTCAAGCGCAACGACGCCATGCTCGAACTCCTGCCGATCGGCGTCATGCACTTCCCGGGCACTGGAATCCAGGACAACCTGGCCGACAAGGCGAAGCGCCTCGGCATCCCGGTCTGGATGTTCGGCGGCGCGTAAGCGCCGTCCGCTCAACTGAAGTCTTTGAAGCGAAATTGCTCACGCCGCAACTCCGCCTCGTTTCAATCTCATATCCAGAGTAGCGCCGTGGTGGTGGTGGAAGGTGCGACTGGTACATCTATGCACATGGAGCCACCACCATGCTCGCCCTTGGGCTTGTTCTCAACACACTCGGAATTGGTTTGTTCTGCTGGGCGGTCTTTGCGCTCGCTGTGTATGCCCTGCCGTTTTTCGTTGCGCTGAGTCTCGGGATGACAGCGTTTCAGAGCGGTGCCGGCCTCATCGGCGCGCTGCTTCTCGGAACGGCCGGCGGCGCGTTGATGCTTGTCCTTGGTCAGGTCGCCTTTGCTGCTACTCGGTCCTCGGCTTTGCGCATCGCGATCGCAACAGCATTCGCTGTTCCCGCCGTCGTCGCCGGCTATCATCTGGTGTTCGCTTTGTCCCAGATCGGGGTGCCTCCGCTGGCTTGGTGAGAGGTCTTCGCTTGCCTCGGCGCAGTTTGCATTGGCGCTACGTCATGGACGCGTTTGATGGTTTTGGCGAAGACCGGCCCGTTCGAGCCGGCTGGGGTGGTAGATAACCCATCCTAACCGGTTCATACGGCCGCATGGCCCGACGGGATGACCTTTTCCGCCTTCATCGTCGAACTGGTGCGCGTAAATCGGCACGGCGACGGGAGGTGGTCGAAACCTGAGCGCGGGAGAGGCAGTCCTCCTCGGAACTCCTCAATCAAGCTGCCGGCATTCGGTCTGGCCCACGTAGCAGCGGCGGAGCGGTGTTGCCTCGATCCGTTCTTGGGAGACGATGCCGCCTTTTGCAGGAGATTGTTTCTCTTTCCGCGCTGAATGGTTCCGACCTCTTGTTCATCAAAACCGAGATAGCCACGCTTCTCCAAAGATTGTGGTCCAGCACGCGGACGCACGTGGCCTCGTTGATGGCTTGATCTGGCCGAAGACCGGCTTCGCCTCGATCGTCTGAGCCGCAACGCCGTTGATGCGACTTTCTTCCCCTGGGCTTCGCCCATTCCTCGCGAGGCAAGAAAGTCGCCACAACGACGTCCTCCGCTGCGCTCCGGCCCGTGCGGGTGCGTCGCCGATCGTCCTCGGCCCTAGATCGCCATCGAGGCCGCGGTGGTCGCGGGCTCGAAACACAACAGGAGAATTGACATGGCTAACATCGGTTCCTTCAAGAAGGTCGGCAACGATTTCCAGGGCGAGATCGTCACCCTGAGCCTGCAAGCCAAGGGCGTCCGCATCGTCGCCGAGACGAACCGGTCCAACGACAACGCCCCCAGCCACCGCATCTATGTGGGGCGCGCGGAGATCGGCGCAGCCTGGTCGAAGCGTTCCGAAGAGGGGCGCAACTACCTCTCGCTCAAGCTCGACGATCCCTCGTTCAACGCACCGATCTACGCGAACCTGTTCGAGGACGAAGGAGGCGAGGGCTACACCCTGCTCTGGTCGCGGCCGCGCAAGACCGGCGAGTAAGAGCGTCCATCAAGCCCCGTCCGACCAAATCGGGCGGGGTTTCTTAAAAGCCTACAGGCCACTTCGCAGCTGCCGAGCCCATCCGCGAAACTTCGCTCTGTCTCTCGTAGGTCCGCTCATCGCAACAGAGCGGACCAGATTTGCTCAATCTGAGATTTTTGCATTGTGAACCTAAGCGGACATGGCAGATCCACGTCGCTCTTCACAGATCTTGAATCTCCGAGGCTATCAAAAGCCGTATAATTGCATCGGATTCTCGACGAGGATTTTTTTGCGGGCCACTTCATTCGGGGCCCACTGCGTCAGCAGGTCCAACAGGCCGGCATCATCAGGCATGTGCTTCTCGCCGCGGTGTGGCCAATCGCTTCCCCAGACCATTCGCTCTGGCGCGGCCTTGGCGAATGCCTTCGCAACCTCGGTTGCATCGGCGTAGGCGGGAGGACCGCTCGCGGTGTTGAGATAGGCGCCGGATAGTTTCATCCAGGTCCGCCCGCCGTCGAGCAGCTTGCGGACCGCCACATAGGCGCGATGGTGGATCCCCTGGGCGGGCGGCAGGCGGGCGAGGTGATCGATCACCAGCGGCGTCGGCAGCCGCGACAGGACGCTCTCGAGATCGGCAATCTGGTCGCCCGTCATGTAGACCTGGACGTGCCAGCCGAGCGGATGAACCTTTTTGGCCATCGTTTCCAGGCGCTCTGCCGTCGTCACGCCCCACGATTGCGGCGACACGAAGTTGACCCGGATGCCGACGGCGCCGTGCGCGGCCATCTGCTTTAGCTCTGCGTCCGAAATATCGAGGTCGACGACGACGACGGCGCGCGCCGAATTGCCGAACTGCGCGACGCCGTCGAGCGTGGCGCGGTTGTCGATGCCATAGGTCGACGGCGTCACCACAACGACGCGGCTGGTCCCGATGCGTTTTTGGAACGATCGATAGGCCGGCACGTCGCTGTCGACCACACCCTCGCCCTTCCAGTGACTGGAAGCCGGAAACTGCCGCGAGAAGATGTGGATGTGGGAATCGCAGGCGCCTTCCGGCACGGAGGTCTTCGGCGGTTTGGTGCCCGACGAAAACGGCACCGCTTGTTGGGCCGCTGCGCGGCCGCCCTGCAGCCCGGCCGCCGCCGACATCGCTAGCATGCCGGCCGCTTTCAAGACATCGCGCCGACCGATTTCAGTGCCGTGGATTGTCTTCATTGGTTTTCTCCCTGATGATTGGCTCAAAAGCCGTAGAGCGCAGCGGGGTTGTTGACGAGGATCTGTGCCAGCAGCTTTGGATCCGGCGCCGAAACGGCCAGCAGATCGAGCAGCACGGCGTCATCGGGCTTTGCGTCGGCGGGCGACGTGGGATGCGGCCAATCGCTTCCCCACACCAGCCGTTCGGGAGCGAGCTTGACGAAGGCCTGGGCAAGCCGGTTGCGATCGGCATAGGCCGGAGGGCCGCTTTTCGAGAGAATGTAGGCGCCGGTGAGCTTCACCCATGCGCTGCGCTTCTCGATCAATCTCGCAATCACGCCGAACGCCGGATGATCCGGGCCGGCGGGCTCGGGAAGGTGACCCATGTGGTCGAACACGACCGGGACCGGCAACGCCTCCAGCGTGTCCTTCAGCTCGACGATCTTGTCGCCATCGGAGACGAGCTGGATGTGTCAGCCGAACTCGGCGATCTTGCGGGCGACGGGCGCCATGTCGTCGATCGGGGCGCCGCCGGGAAGCCTTGTGCCGAACCGCACGCCGCGAATGCCTGATGCGTGCAGGCGTTTGATCTCGTCAGCCGTCACGGCGGCATCGAGCATGGCGATGCCGCGTGCGTTGTTGCCGAACGCCTTGACGGATTCGACCAGCAGGCGGTTGTCGGTCCCGTAGGTCGAAGGCTGCACGACCACGTTGCGCGTGAGCCCGAGCCGGCGCTGCAACTGGCGATAATCCTCGACGCTGGCGTCCGGCGGCCGCAACGTTGCGCTCGGCGCCGGCGGAAAGCGGCCGTCGTAGATGTGATGGTGGCAGTCGGTCGCATCAGGCGGCACGGCGATCGATGGACCCGCGGTGCCTGAAGAGAACGGCGCCGGCCGGGCAAGCGAGCGAAGAGTCGTCGTGCCGAGCGCGGCGCCGGCCGAAATGAGCGCAAGGCAATGGCGCCGAGTGATGAAGGTGTTCACGATCGGCTCCCGCTGGCTAAAGCTGCGCTCGAGGCCGCGCGTGCTTCACGCGCAGCCGCCCGGCTGAGAACGAGCACGCTGATGGCAGCGGCCGCATCGATCGCGGCAACCGGCAACATGCCGAGCGCGAAGCTCCCGGTTGACTCCTTGATCAGCCCGACGACGTTGACCATGATGCCGCCGCCGATCAGATTGGCGATGGCGTTGATGCCCGCGATGCCAGCGGCCAGTGTGGTGGCCGACAACCAGCCGGACGACAGCGCCCAAAACGGTCCCTTGAAGGCATAGGCGCCGACCAGCGCGCAGGAGACGGCGGCAACGGTCGTCGCAAGGCTTCCGGACAAAGTGAGATAGGACAGGCCGAACGCCCCGAGCAGCAGCGGAAGCGCCGTGTGCCATTTCCGCTCGTCGCTGCGGTCGGAATGTCGACCCCACAGGATCATCAGGACGGTGGCAATGCCGTACGGTATCGCGTTGACAAAACCGGTCTGCAGGTTGGTCAGGCCGAACGCCTTGAGGACCTGCGGTTGCCATACCGACAGCACGCTGCCGGTTGCCGATGCGCCTGAACAGACCAGCGCCATGGTCAGAAAGTACTTGTTGCGCGCGAGTTCCCAGAGCGAGATGTGACCGACGGGCTTCTTGCGCGAAGCCTCTTCGTCGAGACGGCCGACCAGCCATTCACGCTGCGCGTCGCTCAACCAGCTTGCATCGCGCGGCTTGTCAGTCAGCACGTAAAGGCAGGTAATCCCGAGCAGAACCGTGGGAAGCCCTTCCAGGACGAACAGCCACTGCCAGCCCCTGAGGCCGAGGACGCCGTCCAGTTCGAGCAGCAACACGGACAGCGGGGATCCGAGGAAGGTCGCCAGCGGAATGGAAACCGTGAAGGTCGCAAGGATTCGCGCGCGGTATTCATTGGGCAGCCAGTAGGTCAGATAGAGGATGGCACCCGGGAAGAAGCCGGCCTCGGCAGCGCCCAGGATGAAGCGCATCGCATAGAGCGAGTACGGCCCCGTCACCAGCGCCATGCAGGCCGTGATCAGTCCCCAGGTGATCATGATCCGCGCGATCCAGCGGCGGGCGCCGAAGCGCTGCAAGGCAAGGTTGCTCGGAACCTCGACCAGGAAATAGGAGAAGAAGAACAGGCTCGCAGCGAAGCCGAACATCGCGGGCGTCAGCCCGAGATCCTTGTTCATCTGCAGCGCGGCAAAACCGACATTGACCCTGTCCAGCAAGGCAAAGAAGTAGCAGACCATCAGGAACGGGACGAGCCGCAGGACGACCCGGCGTATCGTTGCCCGTTCAAGCGATTGCACAGATTGTTCGTTCACGTCCTCATCCTCCCTTTCGTGTTCATTGTTGCGCTTGGCGGCTCGTCCGAGTTCGGCCACCGCGCATGCAGGTCAGATTCCTTCGCAGCCCGCCTCTCGCAGGGCGCGCTCGACCCAGGAGCGGTCAACCGTCCCGGCCTTGATCGCTGCCATCGTTTTGGCTTCGCCTTGCTGCTTCTTGTTCGCGGCGTCATAGACCGCTTCGGTCTGGTCGTAGGGAATGCAGACAAAGCCGTCGTCGTCGCCGACGATGAGGTCTCCGGGCTGAATGATCATGCCGTCGATCGCAATCGGCGCGTTCACCTCGCCGGGTCCGTTCTTGTAGGGACCGCGATGCGTCACGCCCGCGGCATAGACCGGAAACGTGTTGTTGCGGATCCATCCATAGTCTCGCACGGCGCCGTTGACGATCACGCCCGCAACCCCAACCTGCCGCGCGTGTGACAGCATGAGTTCGCCGATGATGGCGTTGGTCAGGTCGCCGCCGGCATCGACGACGATGACGTCGCCGGCGCTGGCGCGATTGAGCGCCGCGTGAACCATCAGGTTGTCGCCCGGACGCTGCTTCACGGTCAGGGCGACGCCGGCCAATACGCCACCCGCATGCAGCGGCCGCAGGCGCGGGCCGCCATGGGTCATGCGATTCATGGAATCGCTGATGTTCGCGACCGCGATGGCCTTGAACTTTTCGACCGTGGCCTCGTCGAGCTTGCGCTGGCGGGCATGAATTTTGAATCCGATGGACATGCGTAAAATCCTGATGATGACGTGCTGTGAACTGGGTGTGTGATCAGGCCTTGTTCGACCGTGTCAGGCCGGCCTTGAGTTCGATGGCTTCGAGCGCTTCCTGGTAGGTGCGCGGCACGATGCCCTTGAAGTGGTCCTTGAGGCCGAGGCTTTCCTTCCAGCGCAGGCGTGCGGCGATCGCGCGCGCCATGATCGGCTCGATGCCGGCATCCTCGACGGCGTCCGCCGACATTTCGAGTTCCTCGGCACGGCGCTTGGCATGGATCACGCCTGACGGCGTGAGGCTGTGCACGGTATCCATCCAGGGCCGCGCCAGCGTCTTGGAAGCGGAGGCCAGCACGATATCGTCGATCCCGTATTGACGGGCGGCGAGCAGCATCTCGTCCGTCAATGCTTCGATGCCCTTGATGAGGACGGAGCGGAGAATCTTGATGCCAGATGCCGTGCCCAGAACTTCGCCGGTGAACTCGATCTGCATTCCCCAGGGCACGAGCAAGTTCCGAACGCTCTCGCCGGCGGGACCGCTCGACAGCATTCGCATGGAGTAGCCGTGAAGTGGGGTGCCTTCGATCGAGCCGTCGCCGAGCAGGGCGCCGCTTGGCGCCAGCTTTTCCGCAACGCCCTTCTTGATCTTCGGGGTCGCGGAAGCGAAATCGAGAAACGTATGCCGGTTGGTGAGAACCGGCGCGAAGGCGTCAGCGCTTTCGAGCGAGGACGAACCCGGCGTGACGCTGAAAATCAAGTCGCTCGCGTCAGCCAGTTCCTTGTTTGAGCGCACCAAAGTGACGCCGGCTTCGCGCGCCCTGCCCTGAATGATATCGGCATAGGGGCCGTCGAATGCATATTTGTCGTAGCAGGCGATCTGCTGGAGGCCAGCCTTGCGAAGGCCGGCGCCGAGCGTGCTGCCGATCTCGCCATAACCGACGAGGCCAAGCCTGAACTGTTTGCGATCTGCCATGATGTGCTTCCTTTGTGTTGGTGTTGATGGGGTCAGCCTTGCGCACCGGCGAGGCGGCGGAGCTCGCCACCTCTCTCCGCAACGTGCGCGCGCAGAACTTCGATCGGGTGGCGCAAGCGAATGCCGTCGATGATCTTCGCTTGCGATCGACAGGAATAGCCGTCCGCGAGCAGACGGCCTGACTTGCCTTTTTCGGCCACGTGCCCGGTCCAGCTGAGCCCGTAGATGCGCTCGGACGTCGCGCGGTGCTCGCGCTCATGGCCGTAGGTGCCGGCCATCCCGCAACAACCCGAAGGCAGGACCGACAGCTTGAGCCCGAATGCCGCGAACACGCCCGACCAGGCCGCCACGGCCGACTGCGCGGTGGTCCGCTCGGTGCAGTGCGGGAGCAGCCAGTATTCTTCCTGCGCGGCTGCCCGCGGCATGCCGTCGAGACGTTCGGCGAGCCATTCCTGCACGAGCTGAACCCGCGGCACGTCGCGGTTCGGAAGGGCGTGGGCATATTCCGAGCGATAGCTCAGCGTCATCGAGGGATCGAGCCCGATCAATGCGACGCCGGTGGCAGCTAGACTCTCGAGCGCGGTCGTGTTCGTGGATGCGAGCTGTTCGAACCTGCCGAGGAAGCCATGGACGTGCAGCGGCTTGCCGTTCGGCCTGTAGGGCGAAAGCCAGGGCCGCAGGCCGATCCCGGTCAGGAAGTCGACGAGGTCGAGCAGCACGCGCGTGTCGTAATAACTGGTGAAGGCGTCCTGCACGATGACGACGCAGGTCAGGCGCTCGGCGGCAGACAGTCTTGACAGCTTTTCTGCGGTCGCGAAGGCAACGCCGCGGTGCGCGATTTCGCGATCAAGATTCAGGTGCGACAGAAGAGGCGTGTGCACCAGCCCAACCGTTGCGGGCAGACCCGTGGCGGTGGCGAGATTGAAGAGTTTCGGCGCCTTCGCCATCCAGGGCACCAATCGCTCCAGCGACGCCAGCAGATGGTGGCGCAACGGCCGCAGGTAGCGGCCGTGATAAAGTTCGAAGAATTTCGCCCGGAACGTCGGCACGTCGACCTTGATGGGGCACTGGCCGGTGCACGACTTGCAGGCGAGGCAGCCTGCCATGGCCTCATGGACTTCGTGTGAGAAGTCGTTGCGGTCCTGCAGCGTTGCGAGCAGGCGGGGCGGAAACGCGAGCCAGCCCGGACTGGCGCGCAGGCGCTTCGCCTCGACAAGCGGATCGCTCCCTGCCACGGCGAGCCGTCGCAGCCACTCGCGCATCAGCTGGGCGCGGCCTTTTGGAGAATGACGGCGCTCGCGCGTGCCCTTCCAGGAGGGGCACATCGCGTCATCCGGGTCCCAGTTGAAGCAGGCGCCATTGCCGTTGCAGTGGAGGGCTTCGTCGTAACCGGCCCGCACGGCTGGCGGGATGGCGCGGTCGCTGTTTCCCCTGGTCGGAACGCCGTCGACGGTCAGCAGCTTGCGGCCTTCCGGCACCGCGATCTTGCCGGGATTGAACTGGTTGCGCGGATCGAACGCCGCCTTGATGGCCTGTAGCACCGGATAGAGCGGGCCGAAGAAGCGGGGCGAGAATTCGGACCGAACGCCTTTGCCGTGTTCGCCCCAGAGCAGTCCGCCATAGCGCTGCGTCAGCGCCACGACTTCTTCCGTCACGTCGCGAACGAGTTGCTCGGCGCCGGCCGCCTTCATGTCGATCGCGGGGCGGACGTGGAGCACGCCGGCGTCGACATGGCCGAACATGCCGTAGTCGAGTCCGCGGCGGTCGAGCGCCGCGCGAAATTCGGCGATGTAATCGGCGAGATGCTCCGGTGGAACGGCGGTGTCTTCCACGAAGGGAATCGGCCGCTTGTCGCCTTTCATGTTGCCGAGCAGGCCAACCGACTTCTTGCGCATGTCCCAGATGCGCTCCACGTCGTTCGCTCCGCGCGCAACGGTGTATCCGCGCCGGCCTGCCACCGCGACGTTGCCGTCCAGCACGGAAGCGAAGCGGCCAACCGCGCGCTCCACCTCTGCCGCGTCGTCGCCGACAAACTCGATCAAATTGACGCCGCGCGCGCGCTCGCCGCCATCCTCGGGAAAGAAGCCGGCGACATCGGCCCAGATCAGGTCGTCCTGGGCGAGCGCAAGAACCCTGGAATCGACCGTCTCGATGGATGCCGCCCCGAAAGCGACAAGGGTTCGTGCATCGCGCAGCGCCGCATCGAAACTGTCGTAGCGCACATTGACGAGCGCGGTATGGCTCGGCAGGGGCAGGACGTTCAGCGTCGCTTGCGCCAGAAGGCCCAGCGTGCCTTCGGAGCCGCAAAGGATCGCGTTCAGATCAAAACGCCCGTCCGCGGCGCGGATATGGGCGAGGTCATAGCCCGTCAGGCACCGGTTGAGTTTCGGGAAGAGTTCGGCGACGCGCGTGGCATTTTCGCGCTCGAGCCTGTCGACTTCGCGATGGATGATGCCGGCGAGATCGGGCCGCGCCTGAGCCTCTGCCAGCCCGGCCTCATCCAGCGGCCGCGAATGCCAGACCGTGCCATCGGCAAGGACGGTCGTGAGCTCGAGCACGTGATCGCGTGTCTTGCCATAGAGACACGATCCCTGGCCGCAGGCATCGGTCGAGATCATTCCGCCGATGGTCGCGCGGTTGGAGGTCGAAAGCTCGGGCGCGAAGAACAAGCCGTGAGACTTGAGTGCCGCGTTCAGCTGGTCCTTGACGACGCCGGCCTCGACACGCGCCGTCAGCCGCTGCGGATCGATGGCCAGGATGCGATTCATGTGGCGCGACAGGTCGACGACGAGCCCTTCCGTCAGCGACTGGCCGTTGGTGTCGGTGCCGCCGCCGCGGGGCGCAATCCGTACCTCGGCGAAGCGCTCCTCGCCGAGCAGCGTTGCGATGCGCACGAGGTCGCCGACATCCAGCGGAAAGGCAATCGCCTGCGGGGTCAGTTGATAGATCGAATTGTCGGTCGCCATGACCGTTCGGTCGGCAGTGCCCGTGGTGAGATCGCCGGCAAAGCCGCGCGCTCGCAGTTCGGCGCAGAAGGCGCCGTAGAGCGGCAACGCGGCAGGTTCGGGCGGAAGGCGCGGGATCATGAGGTCACGCCGGCCCTCTACGGGCACCTCTTGTCCTGCTGCGGGTCCCTATAGCTCCGGCAAGCAATGCGCCGCACCCATCACCCGATGAGGGCGGGGTTCGACCAAAAGCCACCGAAGCTCCGATTTGCATTTTCTTTCCCTTTGCGTCCTGCCCTGGAACAACGGTATCATAGTGTTGTTAATTTTGAAACACCGTTTCATTTTCAATAGGACGTATTGACCTGAGGATCAAGCTGGGAGGTTATGAGACTCCTGCAGGTCAGGTCTCGAAAACGAGCGGACGTGGAAAAGAATGCTGAAGGGAGTACGAAACAGGCCGAAGCTCGAAGGCGTCGCGTCGGCCGAAAGGGTGCTAGCCGTGCTCACGGCCTTTCGGCGCGGAGACGATGCGCTGGAGCTGACGGAGCTTGCCCGCCGCACGTCGCTCGTGAAGAGCACGATCATGCGCCTTTGCATCTCTCTGGAAAAATTCGAATTGATCGAGCGACTGGACGACGGACGCTACCGCCTTGGCGTCGAGTGCGCCCGGATCGGCTCCGTCTACCAGCAATCCTTCGCGATGGAGGAACGCATTGTGCCGGTGCTGGAGCGTCTCGCCGCAGAGTCGCTTGAAACTGCGTCATTCTACATTCAACGTGGCAATCAACGGCTCTGCCTGTTCCGGGCGGATTCGCCGTATCAGCTCAGGATGAATGTCCGTCCGGGTGACATGCGTCCAATGGACGGTTCATCCATTGCCCAGGTCCTCACGGTGTTTAGCGGCAAAGCCAGGCAGAAATCGGCGGACGTCCGCCTTCCGATCTATAGCTGCGGTGTAACCGACCCGCACGTTGCGTCGCTTGCGATGCCCGTCTTTGGCGCCGAAGGAAGGCTTGTCGGTGCTCTCGCTTTGTCCGGTCCATCTTCCCGTCTTACCGCCGAACACGCCGGCGGCCTGGGGCCGCGCCTCCGGGAAGCGGCCGAACGGCTCTCGTCTCAGTTGGGTGCCCAACTGTAAAGCCACTGCGCGTACCCGCAGCAAGACGGCAAACCCGATTCGTCGACAACCCAGCTTTCGAAGAAAAGGGCTGGGTTTGAGAATCGAAGCCAACGTCTGCTTCTGGCCCCTTCAGCCAGAAGACGTCCGCTTTCTAGCCGCTGCTTGGCGGGAAGCGGATATTAGGCAGCCAGCCGCTTAATGAGTACTCAGCCAGCTCGTCGCGCTTTCAGGCGCAACGCTGCTCAAGTGCGAGCAGCAACGCCTTGGAGCTGTTCCGAACCGATATAGTTTGCGGCTGCAAATCAATCAGCGTCGCTTGCCTAGTCTTGGTCGCTCGTCTCGTGCCTCATCATCTGGCAGGACTAGATCGACATGACTAACGCCCAGCGTACTGGCGAGTTCGAATAGAGTAACGACTGTTGGATTGCGACGGCCACGCTCGAGGTCACTGATATACTGTTGGGTGAATCCGGACACTTCGGCGAATTTCTCCTGCGTGAAGCGCTTCTGCTTCCGCAGTCTTGCGAAATTCCGGCCGACCAACCTGCGCATGTCCATCGGCGCAAATTGGAGCTTTACATACTATGAGGTTTATCTCCTATAGTATGTATTTCGACCTGTCTGCTGGCCGGCTAGTCCGCAATGGGGCTAAAATGAGACGTGCGGACGATCTCGGCCAACCAGGGAAATTAGAATCATTCGCTGCTTGTTGGGATTCTTATGACAAAACCGCAACTAGATCCTGACGTCGCGGATGTCGCGCCGAACGAGCCGACGCTGACGGCCTATGACGAACAGCATGTCGTCACGTACATTCGCCTTCTGCAGGCGGAGGGTGAGGGGGCAGACTGGCGCGAAGTCGCTCGAGTGGTCTTGCATATGGACCCAGAGCTAGAGCCGGATCGTGCGCGGCGTGCATATCAGAGTCATCTTGTGCGTGCTAAATGGGTAACTGAGCAGGGCCGCCTATTACGCGGCACCGGCTCGAAATAGAAAAAATCACCGACTGGCGACTTGCAGGCAGAAGTATTTTCTTTTGCTGATCGGTGGTCATTTCGGTGCACCACGTGGTGCCAAACTAGGGACTTCCCTACAACCGCCTCGTTCATACCTATTGCGCCGCAATTCTTGTTAGCAGCGTGCGATGGGGCGGAAGAAATGCCTGAATACGACTGGCGGTCGCCGGAATCCTACAAGAGCCTACAAGACGCCGAGATCACCGACATCGCCTGGGAATGTCTTCGCCGCAACGCCGACTATCGGCGTGAGTACGAGGTGATGATTGCCAACAGTCCGGACGGCGAAGTGACTGACGAATTCAGGAGGAGGTGGGGCCTCTGCTTTCGCCCATGACCCGCAGAGGTCCTTCGGCGAGCAGACGATCTTTTGGGCCCCTGAGGTTCTAGCGACAGTCGTGCCGGTCAAGGCTGCGTCGACTGCCGACCTCGTGTCGGCGTCTCAGCCACTGCTTGACCTTACAGCTGGCCAGGTGCGCCGCGCCGTCGACGGCTGGCATGCCGTGCTGCGCATCGGTGCGGTGGACCACCGCATTTGGTCCAAAGAGCCGCCGGTGCTCGGCGTGCCATACGCAGCCGAACTGCCGCTTGATGGCGATTTCGACGCGCGTGCGTATGCAGCCCGCCGGCTGTGGCGCGTGATGAATGGACGCGCGCCGGGTCCTTCCTTTCATCAACTATCTAAACAGCGGCGCGAACGTCTGAGCGCCGCGATCCGCGCGCTCGATGCGCATAGTGCTGGCGGTAGTTATCGCGTTATCGCCGAAGCGCTGTTCGGTAAAAAGCACATCCCCGATCGCGCCTGGAAGACGCATGATCTACGCAATCGAACAATCCGCCTGGTGCAAGGCGGCCTCGCGTTGATGCGCGGCGGTTACCGCAAACTCCTGCGGCCCGGGCGCAAGGACGAGTAGCGCAGTTCCCAGGGGTAGCGAAAATCGTACCTCCAACATTCAGCATCCCCCTCCGAGATCCTGCTCCTCCATGATGACCGCACACACGCCGGCCTAGCCAGGCGTAGTGCGATGTCTTCCTGGAGTCCTCAAATGCCCGATCCGATGGCCGGTCTACCGCCGCGCTTCCTGCGTACGCCTGAGGCGGCGCGCTATCTTGGCTTGTCCGGTCGCACACTCGAAAAGCACCGCACGTACGGCACCGGACCCACCTATCGGAAGATTGGCGGACGTGTTGTCTACGCCGTCGATGACCTGAAAGCGTGGGCCGACCGCGGTGCTAAGACGTCGACGTCCGACCCCGGCAAAGGAACGGTGCTGCCGGCCAAGAAGCAACAGGTGCTCCGCCCCTATGCGGGCCAGGAACGTCGCTGATTGCCGCGTGAGAGCAGTGACCATGCGGCGCAAACACCATTCCGAACGCGATCAGCTTGAGCTCTTTAGGGCGCTGCCTGGAGATCTCGCGCCTCGCCATGCGCAGGATCTGATGGCGTATCCGTTCTTCTCCCTCGCAAAGACCAAGCGGATCGTTCCGATCGATTTCCGTGCTGGCGCAATCGCAATTCGGGTCGAAGCCGTGCCGGAACACGGCATGGCGACCATTTGGGATGCCGACGTTCTGATCTGGGCCGCGTCCCAGATCGTCGAAGCCCGTGACGCCGGCTTGAAGACGTCGCGCCTGATGGCTGCAACGCCCTACGAGATTCTGACGTTTGTTGGCCGCGGCACCAGCGCGCGCGACTATGACCGGCTGAAGGCTGGTCTCGACAGACTTCAGTCGACGACCGTGATGACATCGATCCGACAGCCGACAGAACGACGGCGGCATCGCTTCTCCTGGATCAACGAGTGGAAAGAGACCGCCGATGCAAATGGTCGTCCGTTCGGGCTCGAGTTAATTCTGCCGGATTGGTTCTATGCCGGCGTCATCGACGACGCGCTCGTGCTGACGATCGATCGCGCCTATTTCGAGCTGACGGGCGGTCTTGAGCGCTGGCTTTATCGTCTTGTGCGCAAGCACGGCGGTCGGCAGGACGGGGGCTGGAGCTTCGATCTTGTGCACCTCCATGCCAAGTCCGGCATCATCTCGCCGCTCAAGCATTTTGCGTACGACGTACGCCAGATTGTCCAGCGCCAGACATTGCCCGGCTACCAGCTCGTGCTCACGCGCGATCCAAACGGCACCGAGCGACTGAACTTCGCACCCACGCCTGTTGATCCCTTAACGGCTCGCCTGCGCCGGCGCGGTCTCATTCCAAATTCGGAGGACAATCTGTGAATCAGCTCGTGCTATCGGGGACCCGATCCTCGTGCTATCGGGGACCAGAAACGGGCTTAAAGGCTTGTTTCTCCGAGCTTTCCAGCCGCCCTAACTTTACTAACCAGAAATCCTTCGGATTTCTTCTAACGGAGCAGGCCGAAAGCCGCGTTGGTGGAGGTCGGCAACGGCCGTCCGATAGGCCAGCCTGCCTTTGCAGGCCATACACACTCTCCACCGAGCCCCAAGCTCACGGCTGCCCGCTCCAGCGTCATGGAGCCGCCGCATGAGCGATCTCACGGAAGTGGAAGTGTTGTGGCTCGAGAACCGCATCGAAAACCGCATTCGGTTCGGTCGTATTGTCAAGGAACGGAAGCTTGATCGCCATCGGCGTGTCCTGTCATTCGCGCCAGGCAGCATCTTTGCCTTCGTCCGTTGGACCTCCAACGACTTTGGCACGATCATTTCGCGGATCGACATCTTGCGCGCGGTCGCGCCGGGACAGCGCTGCTCGACTGTCCCTTATGTGAAGCCCGGCGGAGAGATTTTGCTGCGGCTCTCCGGTTGGCCGAAGGTCGAACGGGTGCTGCAGATGGTCGACGCCGTTGAGGCCCTCGACATCGATCCGGCTGACGTTGCGCCCGATCATTGGCATCACGTTCATAACCGTCTGTGCGTCAACGAAAACCCGCGCCCCTACACAAAAGCTCGCCATCAGGCGTGGCTTCATCGCCAAAAGGTGATGCGATGATGGGCCGCCTGATGCTGGCCGTGACGATTGGGGGCGCTGCTGCGCTCATCGCGACGATCGTCCTGGAGCCGCTTCCGCTTTACATCTGGAACGCATCCACGAGCGTGCCGATCGGTCTCTACCGCCTCCGACCGGCGGACCAATTCCAAGTCACTGAACTGGTCGCGGTGCAGCCGCCGGAGCCGCTCGCGACCTTCCTCGACCTTAACGGCTATTTGCCCATTGGCGTCCCCATGCTGAAGCGCGTGCTTGCCCTTCCGGGACAGATTGTTTGCAGAACCGGCCTTACGATTTCGGTCGACGACGTCGCGGTGGGCGAGGCGAAGGACCGCGACGGACGCGGCCGGCCGCTACCGAAATGGCAGGGCTGCCGCGTCGTCGGCGACGGCGAGCTGTTTCTGATGAACTGGCAGTCGGACGACTCCCTTGATGGCCGGTATTTTGGATTTATTCCGGCATGTAGCGTGATTGGCCGCGCGATGCCGGTGTGGACGTGGGAGGAGTGATCGTGCGTATTCGACGTGTTCTCATCGCCATTCCCTTGTTCGATCGATCGCGGGATCATTCCTCCGTCTCGATCGATGTCGGCAAGGCTGGCGCGAGCCCGACCGCGTGTTTGGGTCGGTTGGGCACGCGCGTTTGTGCTGTCGTGCCCCTGATGCTTCTTCTGACCGCGTTCGACAGTGCTGCTTTGGCCCAAAGCGGATCAGCCGCCCAGCCGGCGATCAGTCAGACCGCTCACTCATTTGCCGGCTTTATCAATGAAGCCTCGCAACGCTTTGCGATTGCGCCGAACTGGATCCGATCAGTCCAAAGCATCGAGAGTGCTGGTGACGTGCACGCCAGATCGCCAAAAGGCGCAATGGGCCTGATGCAAATCATGCCGGCGACTTGGGCGGAACTTCGCGAGCGCTACAATCTCGGGAACGATCCCTACGACCCGCACGACAACATTCTGGCCGGCACGGCTTACTTGCGCGAACTGCTCGATCGGTATGGCTCGCCTGGCGTGTTTGCCGCGTACAACGCGGGGCCATCTCGCTATGAAGAGCATCTCGCAGGCGGCGCTCTGCCAGACGAGACGCGAGCATACGTCGCAAAGCTTGCAAACCTGCTTGCCATCGAGCTGCCGCCGAGGTGGACGTCAAGAGGACAGTCATCAGCAGCTGCGACGCTATTTGTCACGCGATCCGATCTCATGCAAACGCGCGATCGGTTGCTGGCGCTCATGCCGTCGAGCGGTGTCACCTCCGCAATTTCGGCGCCCGATGTTTCGCCCATGGTCCCCCGGCCTATTGGCATGTTCGTCCCTCGATCGGATTCGGGAGCATCGCAATGACCAGGTGTGCGGGTTCGCAAGCTGATGGCGTATGGGCGATGCCTTCGGCCCGCGCTCTACTCGTCGCTTCGCTCCTCACCGAGCCACCCTTCGGGTGTCTCGGCCCTTCGGGTAACGATCGCTATCGCAAGCGCTCGGAAGCAGTAGGGGCTTCGCGAGTTGGCTGCCAAGTCGCGGCGGCTCTTTCGGGAACCGGCGACCGGGAGACCACGACGGCAGGACGGCGAGATAAAAGGGGCTCGCCGGTCGAACCGCAAGCCATTGGCATGGCTTGGGTTCTGGCGTGCCGGTCGGTCGGGGGCGCGTGCCGCGCCTTGCATTTTGACAAATGCAATCAAAGGCGTTTTCGGCACCGTGTGTACGTTTGATCGTTGGGAGGCCCTGCTGTGAGCGTCGGCGACAGCGACCTGCGTATTCGGCCAGGGCGCATCCGCGGGACCCGGGCTCCGAAAGCGAAGAGCTTCATCAACCAGGTGCTACGTGCCGCGAAGAAAGCCGGTCACACCTCGGGGCAGACCGTAGCCGGCAGGCGTTCGGCGGCCTATGGGCGCTCAACATTTGGCCGTGGCCGGCTGTCGTTTAGCCGCGCCAGATTGTTCAGCCCGACGCGGCGCGTTGTGGTGAAGGCGCGCGTGGTCCGTCATAAAGGGCGTGCCTTCCGTTCAGCACCACTGACCGCCCACCTCTCATATCTGAAGCGCGACGGCGTGACCCGGAGCGGTGAGCGGGCCGAGATGTTCGATGCCCGCAGCGACCGCGCCGATGGCGCGGCTTTCGCAGAACGCTGCGAGGACGATCGCCATCATTTTCGGTTCATCGTCTCACCAGAGGATGCCGGGGACATGACCGACCTCAGGGCTTTCACCCGCGATCTCGCCAGGCAGATGGAGACCGATCTCGGCACGCAACTCGATTGGGTAGCCGTCGATCACTGGAACACGGACAACCCTCACGTCCATCTTCTCGTTCGGGGAGTAGATAGGGAAGGGGCGGATCTCGTGATCTCCCGCGACTACATCAGCCAGGGCCTGCGCTCACGCGCCGAGGAACTGGTCGCTATCGAACTGGGTCCAAAACCGGAGCACGAGATCCGCAATTCGCTGGAGAGGGAAGTCACCGCGGAGCGATGGACACGGCTCGATCGGGAGATCCGGCTGGCGGCAGATGAGACCGGCACTATCGATCTTCGCCCACCGAATCACGGCAAGTCCGATCCCGAGATCCGGCGCCTGATGGTCGGTCGCCTTCAACATCTGGAGAAGATAGGCCTTGCGGCCTCCGCCGCGCCGGGGGAGTGGATGGTCGGGCTCGAGGCCGAGCGGAGCTTGCGCGACCTCGGCATGCGCGGCGACATCATCAAGACCATGCACCGCACCTTTACCGAGCGTGGTGAAGCGCGCGGCATTGCCGAGTTCGTCATCGAAGGTGGACAGCCAACGTCCCAGATCATCGGACGACTGGTCGACCGCGGATTGCATGACGAACTGACTGGCGAGGCCTACGCCCTGATCGACGGAACGGATGGGCGCGCACATCACGTGCGCTTCCGAGGGCTGGAGGCTTTCGACCACGCACCGCCGATCGGCGGGATCGTCGAAGTCCGACGCTTCGGTCAAGCCGGCGATCCGCGCCCCACAGTGGTGCTCGCAACCCGTTCTGACCTCGATCTCGGTGAGCAGGTCAATGCAAAAGGAGCCACCTGGCTCGACCATAGACTCGTCGAACGCGATCCCATGCCGCTCGCCATGGGCGGCTTCGGCCGCGAGACGCGCGACGCCATGGAAGCCCGTAGCGAGCATCTGATCCAGGAGGGGCTGGCACGGCGGCAGGGCCAACGCATCATCCTGCATCGCGACCTCCTGAACACGTTGCGCCGACGTGAACTGAACGAGGTGTCCGCAAAGGTCTCGGCCGAGACGGGTCTGCCTCGTGTGGACGCCGCCTCCGGGGAGCATGTGGCGGGCACGTATCGCCAGCGGCTGACGCTAGCCTCGGGACGCTTCGTCATGATCGATAATGGGCTTGGCTTCCAGCTCGTGCCCTGGTCGCGCGACCTCGAAAAGAGGCTCGGCCAACACGTCACCGGCGTGGTGAAGGACGGCGGTGGCATCGAATGGGGCTTTGGTCGGAAGCGCGACCTCGGCCTCTAGCAATCCCTCCAATTCAGTTGCGGAAAGGCGTTCGGGATGTCCGGAACCAAAATCCTCTGGGGTCAGGTGATCGTTGTCGGCCTGATCGTTTTGCTGGCCATCTGGGGAGCAACCGAGTGGACGGCTTGGCGGCTCGCCTATCAACCGGAGCTTGGGCGGCCTTGGTTCGAACTGGCGGGGTTCAAGATCTATTACTCGCCGATCTTCTTCTGGTGGTGGTTCATCTACGACGCCTACGCACCTCACGTCTTTGTCGAGGGGGCTTTCATCGCAGCGTCGGGGACCTTCGTTTCGATCGCGGCGGCGATCGGCATGTCGGTCTGGCGGGCCCGCGAGGCCAAGAATGTCGAGACCTATGGCTCGGCGCGCTGGGCTGGTCTGGAGGAGGTTCGAGCGGCCGGACTTCTCGGTCCTGATGGTGTGGTGCTGGGCAAGCTCGAGCGCGACTACCTTCGCCATGACGGGCCGGAGCACGTATTGTGTTTTGCACCGACCCGGTCCGGCAAGGGTGTGGGGCTCGTCGTTCCTTCGTTGCTGGCTTGGCCTGGCTCGGCCATCGTCCACGACATCAAGGGTGAGAACTGGCAACTGACCGCGGGCTTCCGCTCGCGGCATGGCCGCGTTCTGTTGTTCGACCCCACCAACCCGAAATCGTCAGCCTACAATCCGCTCCTCGAAGTCCGGCGCGGGGAGTGGGAAGTTCGCGATGTCCAGAACGTCGCCGATGTCCTTGTCGACCCCGAGGGCTCGCTCGACAAGCGGAACCATTGGGAGAAGACCAGTCATTCGCTCCTGGTCGGTGCCATCCTCCACGTCCTCTATGCCGAGGCCGACAAGACCTTGGCCGGCGTCGCAGCTTTCCTCTCCGATCCAAAGCGGCCGATCGAGGCGACGCTGAAGGCGATGATGACTACCGCGCATCTTGGCGAGCATGGCGCCCATCCCGTGGTAGCCTCGACCGCGCGCGAACTCCTCAACAAATCGGAGAATGAACGTTCTGGCGTTCTGTCCACTGCGATGTCGTTCCTCGGGCTCTACCGCGATCCCGTAGTAGCCCAGGTGACCCGCCGTTGCGACTGGCGGATCGCCGATCTGATCGCAGATAGCCGCCCTACGACGCTTTACCTGGTGGTGCCGCCTTCCGATATCTCGCGGACCAAGCCATTGATCCGTCTAGTGCTGAATCAGATCGGCCGGCGCCTGACCGAGGACTTGCACGCCCGCGACCGCCGGCATCGAGTCCTGATGATGCTCGACGAGTTCCCAGCACTTGGGCGGCTTGATTTCTTCGAGTCCGCGCTCGCCTTCATGGCGGGGTACGGCATCAAGAGTTTCTTGATCGCGCAATCGCTCAATCAGATCGAGAAGGCTTACGGCCCCAACAACGCCATCCTCGACAACTGCCATGTCCGCGTCAGCTTCGCGACCAATGACGAGCGGACCGCCAAGCGGGTCTCCGATGCGCTCGGCACGGCGACGGAGATGAGGGCCATGAAGAACTACGCCGGGCACAGGCTGAACCCCTGGCTGGGGCACCTGATGGTCTCGCGCCAGGAGACGGCAAGGCCGCTGCTGACGCCGGGTGAGGTCATGCAGCTTCCGCCGGTGGACGAGATCGTCATGGTGGCGGGGACGGCGCCGATCCGGGCGAAAAAGGTCCGCTACTACGAGGATCGGCGGTTCACCGAGCGGGTTCTGCCGCCGCCCGATCCGGCGAGCGCCGGCCGATCATCGCGAACGGACGGATGGTCAGCGCTCGGACCGTTGAAGCCGACGGCAGGTCCAACTAACAAAGCTGCGGAGGCCGAGGAAGACACGGCGAACAGCGGGCTCCGCCGCGAGCCCGAACTCCCCGATCACGTCGCGATCGCCAAGGAGACAACCGAACCGACACCGGCAGAGGAATTTGCCGCCGTTCTTGACGACGACGAGGATGCAGTCCGTCAGTCCCGGCTCATACGCCAACAGATGCGTGGGGTCGCCCGTCAAGTCACCATGAATGGTGGCATGGAACTCTGAGGCAATTATGCGCGACCGGATGAACGTCTACTTCCCGCCAGAACTGCGGAAGCAAATCTCGGAGCTCGCCGATCGCAAGAAGCTTTCCCGCTCTGCCATCGTGGAAGCGGCCGTCGCTTCATTTCTGTCACCGGACGGCGCGGACAGGCGGGAGGCGGCGTTTACCCGTCGCCTGGATCGGCTTTCCCGTCAAATGCAGAGGCTGGAGCGTGACGTTGGTTTGACGGCTGAAAGCTTGGCGCTCTTCATTCGCTTCTGGCTGACGATCACACCTCCGCTACCCAACGACGCGCAGGCGGCCGCGCAGGCAAAAGGCCGGGAGCGGTTCGAAGGATTTGTCGAGGCGCTTGCCGTCCATCATGCCCTGGTCCGTTGTCGCAATTGTCGGAACGGCAACCGTGGTCAGCTTCGCGGTGATCGTGGATTACTTTCCGCCGGAGCTTGCTAGTCGTGCCAACGGCGCTTTGAACGTCTTGCACTTTGGTTGGGCATTTCTGGCACAGTACGCGACAGGCCTGATCCTGGAGCAGTGGTCTGCGAATGATGGCCATAGGACAGTCCACGCCTATCAGGTCGCATTCGGCGTCAACGTAGCGCTGCAGATCGCGGCCTTGGTCTGGTTCTCGCTGCCTTGGGGCCGATACCTAGCTTCACGGATGAGGCTAATTCCGCGTTTGCCCGCTAATGTCTTCAATGTTGTCGAGTCGGTAAGCTCATATGAGAATTCGGTGATCCTCATACCCGCGGATGATGATGCCGAGTGGTGAGCGGTAACTCGTAGCGAACCGATATGATTGAGTAGGCCTCAAAGATCAGTTCTTAGTCTTTCTTTTTCTACGCTAATCTACGATCGCGCGAAAGCGCTTGTTGCGCCAAGTCCATTGGTGCCTTTTCTAATTGTCCCCATCTGAGGGCGCTCTTGGGCGTCCTCATTCGGCGGGGGCGAACGATGGCAATCCATTCCGTTCAATCGGAAGCGAATTCTCGCGGTGCGCGAATGCTGCGCAGCGCGCTTGGCGCGGCGATTGCTACCTACCTCGAGGATGAAGCGATCATCGAGGTCATGCTCAACCCAGATGGGCGGTTGTGGATCGACCGGTTGTCGAATGGTCTGATCGACACTGGCGAAACTCTGTCCGCGGCCGATGGCGAGCGCATTGTCCGCCTGGTCGCGCATCACGTAGGCGCCGAGGTGCATGCCGGCGCGCCACGGGTTTCGGCAGAACTACCTGGGACAGGCGAACGCTTCGAAGGTCTCCTGCCTCCGGTCGTTGCAGCACCGGCCTTTGCCATCCGCAAGCCCGCTGTGGCCGTGTTTACGCTCGACGACTACGTCGCCAGGGCGATCATGACCTCGGAGCAGGCCGAGATCCTGAAGGACGCGGTCGCCGCACGGAAGAATATTCTGGTCGCCGGTGGGACATCGACCGGCAAGACAACCTTGACGAATGCGCTCCTGGCCGAAGTGGCAAAGACTGCCGATCGGGTCGTGCTGATCGAAGATACGCGCGAACTCCAGTGCAAAGCGCCTAATCTCGTCGCGCTGCGGACAAAAGATGGCGTGGCAACGTTGTCGGATCTTGTCCGCTCCTCGCTGCGACTGCGTCCGGATCGCATCCCAGTCGGTGAGGTTCGCGGTGCCGAAGCGCTGGATCTGCTCAAGGCATGGGGCACCGGCCATCCCGGCGGGATCGGCACAATTCACGCGGGCACCGCGCTGGGTGCCCTGCGGAGGCTCGAGCAACTCATCCAGGAAGCCGTCATCACGGTTCCGCGTGCCCTGATTGCCGAGACCATCAACGTTATCGTCGTGCTGGCGGGGCGCGGCGCCGACCGTCGCCTCGCCGAACTCGCCCTGGTCTCGGGGCTTGGCGCCGCCGGCGACTACAGCCTTTCAACAGCAGGAGACTGACATGCGTCGGCAATTTCGCTTTCTTCGAGGTGCATCTTTGGCCGTGTTCGACATGGTTGTTTTGGGAGCGGCGCCGGCATGGGCGGCTGGCTCGAACATGCCGTGGGAACAGCCACTCAATCAGATCCTGCAGTCGGTGGAGGGGCCGGTCGCGAAGATCATCGCCGTCATCATCATCTGGTGACCGGGCTCACGCTCGCGTTCGGGGACTCGTCAGGTGGTTTCCGCAGGCTGATCCAGATCGTGTTCGGTCTGTCGATTGCGTTTGCCGCCTCGAGCTTCTTCCTGTCGTTCTTTTCCTTCGGCGGCGGCGTGGTGATCTGATGGATGATCGGGTGGCAGGCTTTGTCGTGCCCGTTCACCGCGCACTCACCGAGCCAATCCTGATGGGCGGCGCGCCGCGGTCGGTCGCGATCGTCAACGGCACCCTTGCGGCAGCCCTTGGACTCGGATTGCGGCTCTGGATCGCGGGTCTTGTCCTCTGGTTCATCGGCCACATGGCCGCCGTCTGGGCCGCCAAGCGCGATCCTGCCTTCGTCGATGTGGTGCGCCGACATCTGCGCATTCCCGGTCACCTCAACACCTGAGCCTCGGTCATGATGAATCTTGCCGAATATCGCCATTCCAGCGCGCGCCTCGCCGACTTCCTGCCCTGGGCAGCGCTCGTCGACGAGGGAATCATCCTGAACAAGGACGGCTCGTTCCAGCGGACAGCAAAGTTCCGAGGACCGGACCTCGATAGCGCAGTTCCGGCTGAACTCGTCGCCGTCGCGGGCCGCTTGAATAACGCCTTGCGTCGCCTGGGATCAGGCTGGGCCGTATTCGTTGAGGCGCAGCGCCATTTTGCCGGAGCCTATCCTGCGAGCACCTTTCCGGATGTCGCGTCTGCGCTGGTTGACGCGGAACGCAGGGCTCAATTCGAGGAGGCGGGCGCCCACTATGAGTCCAGCTACTTCCTGACCTTCCTCTATCTGCCTCCGGAGGAAGGGGCCGCCAGGGCAGAGCAACTGCTTTACGAAGGTCGCGACCGCACCGTCGGAGCCGACGCGCGCGAGGTCCTCCGTGGGTTTATCGACCAGACAAGCCGTGTGCTTCAACTCGTCGAAGGGTTCATGCCCGAATGTGCCTGGCTCGATGATCAGGACACGCTGACCTACCTGCACTCGACGATCTCGACCAAACGTCACCGCGTTCGGGTGCCCGAAATACCGATGTACATCGACGCGCTCTTGGCCGACCAGCCGCTGACCGGCGGGCTTGAGCCGATGCTGGGCTCGGCCAATGTGCGAGCTCTGACGATCGTGGGCTTTCCGGGGGCGACGACTCCGGGGATCCTGGACGACCTGAATCGCCTGGCATTCTCGTATCGGTGGTCGACCCGAGCGATCATGCTCGACAAGACCGATGCCACCAAGCTGCTGACCAAAATCCGCCGTCAGTGGTTCGCCAAGAGAAAATCCATCGGTGCCATCCTCAAGGAGGTCATGACCAACGAGGCATCGACGCTGCTCGATACCGACGCCCACAACAAGGCGATCGATGCCGACGCCGCCCTGCAGGAACTGGGTTCAGACCAGATCGGGCAAGCCTTTGTCACGGCGACCATTACCGTCTGGGACCGCGATCCCAATGCTGCCGATGAAAAGCTGAGGCTGGTCGAGAAGGTCATTCAGGGCCGGGATTTCACCTGCATGATCGAGACGGTGAACGCCGTCGAGGCCTGGCTCGGCAGTCTGCCGGGGCACGTCTACGCCAATGTGCGGCAGCCGCCGATCTCAACTCTCAACCTCACCCATATGATTCCGATGTCGGCCGTTTGGGCCGGCGAGGCGAGGGATCTGCACTTCAAGGGGCCGCCGCTTCTGTTTGGCAAGACCGAGGGATCGACGCCGTTCCGATTCTCGCTCCATGTCGGTGACGTCGGCCACACCCTTGTGGTGGGACCGACAGGCGCTGGCAAGTCAGTGCTGCTCGCGCTGGTGGCGCTACAGTTCAGGCGTTATCCGAACTCTCAGGTCTTTGCGTTTGACTTCGGTGGTTCGATCCGGGCGGCCGCCCTTGCCATGGGCGGTGACTGGCATGATCTCGGTGGCGCATTGTCCGACGGCGGTGAACAACCCGTCGCCCTGCAACCGCTGGCCTGGATCGATGATCCTTCCGAACGCGGATGGGCCACGGAATGGATCTGCGCAATCCTTGCTCGGGAAAAGGTCGAGATCACCCCGGAGGTCAAGGATCATCTGTGGTCGGCGCTGACATCTCTCGCTTCGGCGCCGAGGGAGGAACGGACCCTCACGGGCCTGTCCGTCCTGCTTCAATTGAACTCCCTGAAGCGCGCCCTGCAACCATACTGCCTGGGCGGACCTTCCGGGCGCTTACTCGATGCTGAATTCGAACGTCTCGGCGAGGCCTCGGTCCAGGCGTTTGAGACCGAAGGCTTGATCGGAACCAGTGCTGCGCCGGCCGTGCTGGCGTATCTCTTCCATCGTATTGGCGATCGTCTCGACGGCCGGCCGACACTCCTGATTGTGGACGAGGGTTGGCTTGCCCTCGATGACGAGGATTTTGCGGGGCAACTCAGGGAATGGCTGAAGACGCTTCGGAAGAAGAACGCTTCCGTCATCTTCGCCACCCAGTCGCTCTCGGACATCGATGGCTCCGCGATAGCGCCAGCGATCATCGAAAGTTGCCCAACGCGCCTGTTGCTGCCGAACGAACGGGCGATCGAACCACAGATCACTGCCATCTACCGCCGCTTCGGACTCAACGATCGGCAAATCGAACTTCTGAGCCGGGCGACGCCAAAGCGCGACTACTATTGCCAGTCGCGTCGGGGCAACCGGATGTTCGAACTTGGGCTTGGTGAGGTCGCACTCGCCTTTACCGCAGCCTCTTCCAAGACAGACCAGGCAGCCATCACGCAACTCATCGCCGAACATGGACCTGACGGCTTCGTGCCTGCCTGGCTCCAGCACCGTGGCGTCGCCTGGGCGACGGATCTGATCCCCAATCTCGCCAATCTGGAGAAATCGCTATGAGACCTCTTGGCCTATTGGCGACCACGGCCGCCTTCGCGCTGTTGCTTGGCGCCACGGTGCCCGCACGGGCGCTGATCGTCTTCGATCCCACCAACTACGTTCAGAACGTCCTGACTGCCGCGCGGGAGCTCCAGCAGATCAACAATCAGATCACCTCGCTGCAGAACGAGGCACAGATGCTGATCAATCAGGCGAAGAACCTGGCAAGTCTGCCGTATTCGTCGCTGCAGCAACTGCAATCGTCGATCCAGCGGACCCAGCAATTACTAGCCCAAGCCCAGCGCATCGCCTACGATGTCCAGCAGATCGACCGCGCCTTCTCGACCAGCTACGCGCCAGCTAGCGGCAACCAGTCGAACCAGTTGCTGATCTCCAACGCTCAGGCACGTTGGCAGAATTCCTATGCCGCAACGCAAGACGCGCTTCGCGTCCAGGCGGGCATCGTTGGTAACCTCGACACAAATCGTATCCAGACGTCCGCGCTCGTAACGTCTAGCCAAATTGCGAGCGGCGCTCTGCAGGCGACGCAGGCTGGCAATCAGATTCTTGCGCTGAACGCGCAGCAGCTCGCCGATCTCACCGCTGTCGTGACTGCACAAGGCAGGGCGCAGAGCCTTGAAGCGGCTCAGCGCGCCTCGGCCCAGGATCAGGGACGAGAACAGCTTCGGCGCTTCCTGTCACCGGGGCAGGGCTATCAATCCTCCAACGTGCAGATGTTCCACTGATGGCCGACATAAGGGCATTCAAGGCGTTGTCGCTGCTTACGACAATCGGCGTTTTGGTCGTTACTGCTTGCACGATTCAGCTTCGCGGTGGTGACGAGTCGCCCGCGCTGCCGAAGGCGGAGCAGACGACAGGTGCAGCCAGCTCTGACCTCGCACGCTGCCGCAGCGTCACTGCGGAGGAAACGGCAGATTATCGGCTTTGCCAGCAGATCTGGGCCGAAAACCGGCGCCGCTTCCTTGGTAGGAAAACCGGTGCCGCGGTTCCTGGGGAAGAAGATCCCACCGCGGGGTTGGTGCCCGTCCCAGAGGATCAGAGCCGAATCCCGCAAGGATATCGACCATCGGCGACACCCGAGGCTAGCAAGCCATGACTGGCACGGGGATCATTGACCACTTCCTGGAAACCTTCACGCGATATATCGACAACGGTTTTGGGCTGCTCGGCAGCGATGTCGGATATCTCGCAACGACCCTAGCTGCGATCGACATTACGCTCGCCGCGTTGTTCTGGAGTTGGGGGCCAGACGAAGACATTATTGCGCGCCTCATCAAGAAGACGCTCTTTGTAGGTGTTTTTGCCTATCTCATCGGAAATTGGAACAGTCTGGCACGCATCGTCTTCGAGAGCTTTGCTGGTCTTGGGCTGAAAGCATCAGGCGCCAGTCTCTCCGCGTCGGACTTCCTGCGGCCGGGAAAGATCGCGCAAGTCGGCCTCGACGCCGGCCGACCCCTGCTCGATTCGATCTCCAACCTGATGGGCTACATCAGCTTCTTCGAGAATTTCGTCCAGATCGTCGTTCTCCTGTTCGCCTGGGTTGTGGTGCTGCTCGCCTTCTTCATTCTGGCGATCCAGCTCTTTGTTACCCTGATCGAGTTCAAGCTCACCACGCTGGCCGGCTTTGTGCTCATTCCCTTTGGCTTGTTTGGCAAGACCGCCTTCGCGGCCGAGCGGGTCTTGGGCAACGTCATCTCTTCGGGGATCAAGGTCCTGGTCCTGGCCGTCATCGTCGGCATTGGCTCGACCCTGTTCTCGCAATTCACCGCTGGCTTTGGTGGCAATCAGCCGACCATTGAAGACGCGATGACGCTGGTGCTGGCGGCGCTCTCCCTACTGGGGCTCGGCATCTTTGGTCCGGGTATCGCAAACGGCCTTGTGTCAGGCGGACCGCAACTCGGCGGCGGCGCCGCAATCGGAACAGGCATTGCTGCCGGCGGCGTTGTTGCGGCGGGCGCAGGTCTTGCCGCCGGCGGTGCCGGTCTCGCTGGCGGCGCGATTGCGGGCGCCGCGCGTAGTGGCGGAGCTGCGATGAGCGGAGCGTCAGCGGCCTACCGCAGCGGCGGCCTTGCCGGCGTCGCGGAGGCCGGCGCTTCCGCTGCCATGAACCCGTTGCGTCGGGCAGCGGCCGCGCTCGGTGGAGGTGGGCAAACCAGCGCGCAGGCCGCCAGCACATCGGCCGACGGGCAGCCCGATTGGGCGCGGCGCATGAAGCGTGCCGAGACTATTCGGCACGGGGCGTCGGCAGCCGGACACGCGGTCCGCTCAGGCGATCACGGTGGAAGCGGTTCTTCCGTCGATTTGTCTGAAGGAGAGCGCTGACTCGCAGCATTGCACCTTTCCAATCACTGCGCGGGCGTCTCGAACGCGGACACCGCTCGACTCGAAACCGATTACTTGATCCCAGGGGCAACCATCGATGTTCAAACGACCTTCCGTTCACTACGGGCGCATGCCCGAGCCGATCACGCCGTACCAAAAGGCAGCGCAGGTTTGGGACGACCGCATTGGATCTGCCCGCGTGCAGGCCAGGAACTGGCGCCTGATGGCGTTCGGCTGCTTGATGCTATCGGCCGGTCTCGCAGCTAGCTTGGTTTGGCAATCGAGCCAAGGCTCGATCACGCCGTGGGTGGTTGAAGTGGACCATCTCGGCCAGGCCCAAAGGGTTGCGCCGGCGAACATCGACTATCAACCCACTGATGCGCAGATCGCCTATCATCTGGCGCGCTTTATCGAGGATGTCAGAGGCCTGCCGGCCGACGGTATCGTTCTGCGCCAGAATTGGCTCCGGGCCTATGATTTTACGACGGATCGTGGCGCGGCTGCGCTGAACGACTATGCGCGCACCAATGACCCCTTTGCCAAGTTGGGCAAGGCCCAGGTCTCCGTCGAGGTCTCGAGCATCATTCGCGCGTCGTCGGAGAGCTTTCGCGTCGCGTGGACCCAGCGCGTCTACGACAACGGCTCGTTGAGTTCGACCGAGCGCTGGACTGCAATTCTCTCGATCGTGATCGAGACGCCGCGCGATGCCGAGCGCCTGCGCAAGAATCCCCTTGGCGTCTATGTCCGCGCCATCAACTGGTCAAAGGAATTGAGTCAGTGAACAAGACGCCATCTGAGGTTCGTTCAAAGCCTTCCATCCTGCACAGCAGGCTCAAGTTGGCTTGTCGCGAGTTGATACCCGCGAGGCGAGCGGTTCTGCTTGCTCTTCTGGTCGGTTCGTCGGCGCTTGGCGGGTGCGCGACCTACATTCCGCCGGAGATCAGCTATGACGCGGAAGTTCCACCACTGCCGGTGGCTCCCGCAACTCTGGACGACGGGACGCGGCCGCTTCACGTTCCACCCCTCTGGAAGCCGGCTCTCGGCGGCAAGCTGGGAGGGAAGGAAGACGCTGAACCCGTGAGCCGGGTTGAGACCGCAAACAGCGCAGCCCGGGTCGAACCGCGCATGCGGGGGTATTTCAATGCGGCGCAAATCTACGCCTTCAGTCCAGGAGCGCTCTATCAGATTTACGCCGCACCGGGCCAGATCACGGATATTGCGCTCGAGGAGGGGGAGCAGTTGACGGGATCGGGGCCGATCGCGGCCGGAGATACCGTGCGGTGGGTCGTGGGCGATACCGAGAGCGGGAGCGGCGACACACGACGCGTCCATATCCTGGTCAAGCCGACCCGAGCTTCGATCGAGACCAACCTGGTGGTCAATACTGACCGGCGCACGTACCTGATTGAGCTCCGCTCCCGCGAGCGGCCATACATGCCATCGGTTGCCTGGTACTATCCTGAGACGGTACGCGAACGGTCGCGTTCAGCTGCTGTGAAACCCGTTCTTCCGAAGCCGGCGCAGCGTATCTTCCGCTATGCCATCGAAGGGGACAGTCCTCCCTGGCGGCCGATCGCCGCCTATGACGATGGCCGCAAGGTCTATGTCGAATTCCCGCAAGGCATCGTGCAGGGCGAGATGCCTCCGCTCTTCGTCATCGGTCCAGACGGCAAGACTGAACTCGTCAACTATCGCGCTTACGGCAACGTATTGATCGTCGATCGGCTGTTTGCTGCCGCCGAACTGCGGCTTGGCGGCGAGCACCAGCAGAAGGTCCGTATTGTCCGGACCGACGGGAGGCCGTCGTCATGAACACCCGGAATGGAAACGATCAGGAGCAAGCGGCTCCGCCTGAGAGACAAGAAGATCAGTCCAGGAACTTCCGCTTGAGAGCGGAGCACCCGCGCGTGACACGGGTGTCACGGAAAGTACTGGCGGGAGGGAGCGCGGTCGCCCTGCTTGTCATCGGCGGAGCCTTGCTGTGGTCGCTGCAGAAGAACCGCCCTCGAGACCAGATGGCCGATGAGCTTTACAGTACCGACCATCACAATGTCGCCGACGGCATTACGGCGCTGCCGAAGGACTACGCTGGCATTCCACGCCAATCAATCCCGCAACTGGGTCCGCCGCTTCCAGGAGACCTCGGTCGGCCGATCCTTGCGGCCCAAGGCCAGTCGCCGACGATCGGCGCTGATCCGGAACAGCAGCGCCGGGATCAAGAGACCGAGGCAGCCCGCATTAGCCATCTGTTTGCTTCGACCAATGGGAGAGAAGTGCGTGAGCCCACGGCTGCAGGTGTAGCGGGCGATCGCATCGCATCGCCAAGCCCGACGAGCACCAATGACGATCGATTTGCGCAGAACGGTCAGGACCGCAAGCTTGCCTTTGTGAACGCCTCCGTGGACCGTCGCACAGTCAGCCCCGATCGCGTCACCAAGCCAGCTTCACCATATATCGTGCAGGCTGGGACGGTTATTCCGGGCGCCCTGATCACCGGAATCCGATCGGACCTCCCAGGCCAAATTACGGCGCAGGTAACGGAGAATGTCTATGACACACCGACCGGCCGCTTCCTGCTTGTGCCTCAGGGCGCGCGTCTGATCGGGATCTACGATAGTCAGGTCGACTTCGGCCAGTCACGTGTTCTGCTCGTCTGGACCCGGCTGATCATGCCGAATGGACGCTCCATCGTTCTCGAGCGGCAGCCGGGCGCTGACACTGCTGGTTATGCGGGCCTTGAAGACCAGGTCGACAATCACTGGGCCGAGCTGTTCAAGGCCGCTGCGCTATCGACGTTCTTGGCTGTCGGGACAGAACTAGGTGCAGGTTCCGACACGAATAGCAACGACAGCGCCATCATCCAGGCATTGCGACACGGCGTCTCGGATTCGCTGAACCAGACCGGACAGCAGGTGGTTCGGCGCAGTCTCAACATCCAGCCGACGCTGACCGTGCGACCTGGTTTTCCGGTTCGCGTTGTCGTCAATCGTGACCTAATACTTGCGCCGTACGGGGGATAGAAGATGCCCAAGCTTAGAATAGGAGCACTGCCAGACGACAAGCCGGTCAAGGTCACCACCGAGTTGCCAGCATCAGTGCACAGGGATCTCGTCGCCTATGCAGAGGCCCTGGCACGCGAAAACGGACAACGTATCGATCCGGCAAAGCTGATTGCGCCCATGTTGGCCCGCTTTATGGCCACGGACCGCGGATTTGCAAAGGCGAGACGAACTGGTCACCCCTCGAGAGCTGGCGGAAGCGAGGGATAGCGCTCTGCCAACAGATTGAGGAAACGCTTTAGAGCCGGATTTTCATTGTCGTCGCGCCAATGCGCAAAGAAGTCTACCCGGCTAGGTCCTGTCCCGTCGTGCAATTCCCGGTACACAAGCCCAGCGAAACTTGCGCCGATATCTGATTCCATCACCAGACTGAGCCCCATGCCCATACTCGTCAGATTTTTGATAATGCCGCGGCTTACGTCGTGGCGCTCTACTGCGGGCCGGTCGTCAGGTGAGGCGAGCTTCGAAATCAGGAGATCCTCGAGCTCTCGTCCAGGATCAATCTTGCTTAGAAGTATCTTTTCGTTACGCAAATCTGCCCAATAGATGGTCTCGCGCGCCGCTAGGCAGTGATCCTGAGGCAACGAGATCAAGATGCGCTCGCTCCACAGCAGTAGTGATTTGACGTCCATTGAAGCCAGACGTCCAGGGCTAACGACGACGTCGACGGTCCCGTTACGCAGCGCGGTCATCAGATGAAAGCGAGAGCGTTCCATCGTTGCCAATTCGATCTGCGGGAGCCGCTTCTTAAATTCACCTATCGTCGCTCGCAAATTGCCGGTAGACACGGACGTGTAGAAGCCAATAACGAGATGGCCAGTATCGCCGCGACCACCAGACCTCCCGGTTTCAACCAGTATGTCGACCTGTTCCAGGATTAGCCGCGCAATTCGCAAAACCGCTTGGCCAGCGATAGTGGGCTTGATTCCTCCGCTAGAGCGCTCGAATAGTGAAGTCCCAACCAGATATTCAAGCTGACCGATGGATCGGCTCAGGACAGTGTGCTTGATCGAAAGAACATCAGCGGCTCGTCGAAAGCTCCCGTAGTCGCTGGCAGCCACAGCGAATCGAAGCTGTTGTAGGTCAATCGCGCACGCTGTGTTCCGCCGATCGCGTCGGATCCCGGTTTCTGTCATTTTCGAAGCTCGGTAACAAACCACAAGACAGGAAGTCCCCGATCCAGGCGAGGACCTCTATCTCGTTCACTGGCAGGGATCGGCGGCAGCAAAGATTACTGGCGTCCAGAGAGTCGGTGTCGAAAGACCTCCGGCCTTACGGAGATTTCGGAGAACTTCGCTCGAAATCGCAAGGTAACCCGCCAAGGCCACTGTGTTGCCGACTGTGGCCGGATTGCCAATGCGTCGCAGCGGCCAACCGACCCGTCGAAGGATTCGCTCCATTCGGAGATCTGTGACAGTAACGATATCAGTGAGTTTTCGCGAGAGCCCGAACTCGACCATTCCGGCAAACAGCTCGTATGTGGCGCGAGTTATGCCGTGATTTCCTTTGGGGGCGTCGGCTGCAATGTCGATAGCGAACCTGCTGCTTTCCCATACTAGCGAAGTTGACGGCGCGGGTTGACCTTCAAGAAGCGCGGGAAAGGTGTCGCGAAGCATGGTCGGGCCAAGCGTGGGGAGCAGGCGCACGGAACCTTGCACTTGGCCGTTTTCATCTACCTGGATTAGATAGTCAGGATGCAGCGCGTCGAATTCGTCGATCTCCATGTCGCCGCTGGTCTCGACTTCCCACGCCATGCGCAGTTTGAAGACACGATGCCGCAACCGATGCATCTCAACGAGGGTATCGGAAAGCTCTCCGTACGAAGGTGGTGTGATCAACTGGATCATAATCCCTCCAGAATTGTTGGATAGCCTTCGTTGAAGCGCGATTATCAGCTCAAATCATCACCTGTAGTTGTAGGGGGAGGGCACCCTAATTTTGCTTTTTTCTATTTGCAGCCGCCAGGTGTGTTACCGCCTGCGCGATGGTGCGAACGCCGAGCTTTTCCTTCGCATTCTCTAAGTAATACGCAACTGTGTTGCGCGAGATACCGAGAATGCGGCCGATTTCCCAAGAGCTCTTTCCTCGAGCCGCCCACTCCAAACATTCTACTTCGCGGCGCGATAGCCGAATTCCGTCGAGACCACGTTCGTTTCCGAGCTTGCGACGAACGTGAGCATGAAAATACATCGCCATGAGTTGAAGAACACGCGTGTACGAATCAATGCATTTCTCGAATTTTGGCCGGCTCTCGTCAGTAGCGAAAGTCAATGCGGATATCGGCCCATGCCCATCGTGTATCGGGACGGTGAATCCAAACCGGATTCCGAATTGCGCGGCTTCGTCGAATAGTCGCCGCTGCTCTTTTGAACTGGTTTGTGATCGAAAATCGATTCCCCATCGAAAGGGCTCAGGGCTCTGAAGGGCCTTTCGAATGACGGGATCTATGACTTGATATTTCTTGTCTAGATAGTGGGTCGTCCATCGCGTTGGATATGTCGAGATGAGTCGGGGCTTCCTGTTTTCTTCGCTCTGGAGAGCGAGATAGGCGAAACAGGATAGGTCCAAAGCCGATGCTGTTTTTGCCAGCGCGTTGGAGAAGCCTTCGGCATCTTCGGCGCCGACTATTGCATCAATGAATTCTTGGAAGACCCGATGCATATGCTTTCCCCTAGACCGATACGCGCAGAAGCCTTGTAGGCGACTCACCGCAACATCGTCGCAGTGCTGCGCTCGAGGACGCCTTGCCCGTCGGACCCAGGGAAAGCCTGCTAACATCAAGCACTACACGCCTGGGCGGCTAGGGCCGAAGGAAATTAGGCAAAACCTGGCTCGCGCGGGACGCGCCAATCAAAGTTCGATCTCTCATGTGCAGCCATGGCTAATACGTGGGATTCTGCGGGCCGCGAGTACCGTCTGATTGATGGGGTTTGCACCGGCAGGCCCGGTGTAGATCAGAGGTCGCCGCGACCGAGCAGCGCGTGCAGCGCGGCCTGCCGCATAGTGGAGAAGATCGACTCCTCGTCGAGGCCCTTCCTAAGCGTCGCAGCCGTGTTGAGCATGGAGAACACGGCCTGGGTCAGCAGTCGTGCCTCGGGTTCGGACAGGTCGGGCCGCAGTGGGATTATCACGGAAATCCACTCTTCCGCGTACAACGCCATCTCGCGCCGGATCCGTCTGTGGTCGTGTTCAGGAAGAGCGTGCTCGTTCTTGGTGAAGATCAGCGTGCTTGGTGGACCTTTAAGGATCAACCGGATGTGCGACTCGACCATCGCTATCATGGCGGCCTTTGGGTCCTTCGTCGTCTCCGCGATCCGTTTCGCAACCTCGTGCACGATCTGCGTCGGTTCCTCCAGAACCGCGATCAGGACTGCCTGCTTGTTCTGGAAGTGGCGATACAATCCAGGACCAGTGATGCCGGCGCGCGCAGCGATCATTTCAACTGTGACCGCGTCGTATGAGTGCTGCAGGAAGAGTTCAGCAGCGACCGCGATCAACTGTTCGCGCCGCCCGCTGCTGTATGCCCGCTTGATCGGTAATGGCTGAATATTCATGGAGGCGCACCGTACCACGTGGCGGCCGCGAAGCACTGTGTCATCCCGCGCGCCAGCGTCGTCTGTGCCGGGCTCAATGAACGGATCATGTGAACATCTCATTTCATCCTGATGTAAACATATATTCACTTTTCTGAACCCCGCCAGATCGCTAGGCGAGGGGGCTGAAGATTTTCCATCGCACGCTTATCAGGAAATATACGGGATGTGAGCAAGTTTGCAAAGAACGGTTCCAGATGGCCGGCGACGAAAGGTTGTTGACAAGACGCAATCGCCGATCATAAAGTTAGTGTAGATTAACATTGAAGGTGCGAAGGAGGCACAACGCATGCGGTTCATCTTCTTCAGCGAGGGAGAGACCCAGCCGGGACACACCCACGCGCACCGCTATCGCGAGCTCATCGACGAAGTGATCCTGGCGGAAAAAGTCGGCTTCGACGCGTTCGGGTGCTCCGAACAACATTTCGCGATCGGCACGGCCTCGACCTCCGCTCCCGAGGTGATCTACCCGTACATGATGGCGCTAACCAGTCGGATCCAGTTCATCCACCTGATCACGCCGCTGCCCAAGAAGATCAATCACGCGCTGCGCGTTGCGGAGCGGCTGGCGACCGAGGATATCCTATCGAACGGCCGCGTCGGGCTCGCCGTCGGCCGCGGCAACACCACCCTCGCACTGCGCGCCTTCGAGGTCGATCCCGAGGAGACCAAGGCGCAGCAGATGGAAGGCATCGAGGTCATCCGCCGGGCTTTGTCGAACGACATCTTCTCTTTCGTCGGCGAGCATTACAAGATTCCGCCGCGCAGCCTGACGCCCAAGCACGTGACGCTGCCCTATCCGCCAATCATGATGGCGACCTCAAGCCCGCAATCGATCACCGCCGCGGCGCACATGGGCATCGGCGCAATGATGGGCGGCGGCTATAGCGGGTTCGCCTCTGTGCAGAGGTCGGCCGAGCTCTATGACAAGGAGCTGGCGAGCGCCGAGCACGTATTCCCCGTGCAGGCGCAGAAGGTGGCGGTGATTTCAGGCGGAATGCACTGCGCCGATACAAACGAGGAGGCGGAGCGGTGGGCGGCCACGCTGGCTCATAGCGTCGCCTTGTCCATCGACGCCTATGAGCGGCTCTCGAAGCTGTCCGCCGATTACGGATCGCTTGGCAAGATCAAGAACATCGACTTCAAGAACGAGCGCTATTTGTTCGACGAGTCCGGGAGCTTCATCGTCGGCGACGTCGAGACCTGCACCAGGCAGGTCCAGCGATTCGTCGACATGGGCATCGATGCGCTCGCCCTGCGCATCGACGGCATGCCGCACAAGGAGCTGATGAAGTCGATCGAGTTGTTCGGCAAGTACGTCATCCCGAGGTTCAAGAACCCTCGGTCGGTCGTGCGCACGTCCGATGCGATTCTTGCCGACATCCGCACCGCCCGCCCCGCCCACTACGCCGAGCGCGAGGCTTTCGAAAACGCCAAGGCGGGCGCCGGGCCTGTCGATGGCGCCGTCCGTCATCCTGCGGCTTCGGCCTGACGCCTACTTGAAGAACTGGAGATTGAAGATGAAAGACAAGCAATATGAAGGCTTGCTCGTAGAGATACGTCCGAGCGGTGTGGCCGTAGTAACCATGAACCGGCCTGAAATCCTCAACGCCATCAATTGGCCTATGCATACCGCGTTGGAGGAGGTGTTCGTAGACCTCGAAAGCGCCCACGCGGTGAAGGCCATAGTGCTCACTGGCGCTGGTCGAGGCTTCTGCTCAGGAGGTGATCAGAACGCGCTTGATACCGGCGGGCATCCTATATCGCCCACGCGCTCGGGTCGACATCTCATCAGGAACATCCTCGAAGTCGAGTCGCCCGTCATCGCTGCCGTGAACGGCGTCGCGGTCGGGTTGGGCGCCACGCTCGCCCTGTTTTGCGACGTTATCTTTGCCCAACCAAGCGCGCGTTTCGCCGATACGCATGTTACGGCCGGTGTCGTCGCTGGAGATGGGGGCGCTGTAATTTGGCCACTTCTCCTGGGTCCGGCACGGGCCAAACACTTCTTGATGACCGGTGACTTCATTTCGGCGGAAGACGCTGCGGCTGCGGGGATGATCAACAAGGTCGTGCCGGAAGGTACCGTTCTTGATCATGCGATCGGGTACGCCGAACTGCTAGCGAGCGGTCCCCGCAACGCAATCGTCTGGACAAAATATAGTGTTAACAAGCTGATCAAGGAGCAGGTGCATCTCAATCTTGACACCGCGATGGCGCTCGAGGCGCTGACCTTCAAGAGTCCCGATCGCAAAGAAGCCGTCGCGGCCTTTCGAGAGAAACGCAAGCGCTTCGCGGAAGCCAAAAAACCGACGTGAGCCCAGCGCGATGAAGCAGTGCCAGGCTCCGATGCATGATGATAGCCCGCCACATCGAGGCTTGACAGGCGTTCCGCGAGAAGCAGTCGCCGCCCTCCCTTGACTCACAGCGAGGGCGGCTTCGCCACCCACCGCAGCAATCAGACACGAGTGACATCCGATGACGGCTCTATCCGCGCGGCACGAAAGCGATGCGGCTGCCGGGCTGTGGACGGCCGACCACGACGGCGTCGTGGTCGCGACGCTCGACAGGCCTCCGGCGAACGCCCTGAACCGTGCGCTGTTGCTCGCTATGACGGCGCTGTTCCGAGATCGTGGCCAGAGCGACCCCGCGCCGATAGTGATCACCGGTGCCGGGGGGCGGTTCTTCTGCGCCGGCGGTGACATCAAGGAAGCCGACGGAGCCGCCGCCGATCCGGTCGAAGTCCGAATGCGGGGTTTCCATAACCTTCTTGTCGCGATTGAGCGATACCCGGCTCCAGTCATTGCCGCCGTCAATGGTGACTGTGTCGGCGGCGGCGTGGAGTACGCGCTATTCGCGGATGTGGTGCTCGCGGTGCCTCTCGCCAGGTTCGGATTTCCCGAGATCAGGCACGGCCTTCTGCCCGCGGATAAGGGAATCCAGCGCCTCATCCGCCTGATCGGAACACGGGGCGCACGTGACTTGCTGCTGAATGGCGAACTCGTTGGCGCCGAACAGGCGGCACGGTGGGGCCTTGTCGACGCGATTGTCGAACCTGGTCGACTGATGGCGGAGGCGCTTGACCGGGCTCGAGAGGCCGGCCGCCGGGCGCCCGTGCTTTATGCGGCGCTCAAGCAGGCCGTGAACGATTACGACGACGCCGTTGATCAACGCCGAGCCGAACTGACGCTCGCCAAGGCCGCCTCCTGGTTCAACGACCCTGTGGCCCGAGGCCTCCGTCAAGGATGGAGACAGGCGCGGGCGTCGTCGCAGCCTTCGGACGAGAGGGCGCCAGCCCCAAACTCCACCCCACACTCAGGCCGGTAGGCCTGCACAAATCGGAGCGATGACCTTGGCCACAAACCCCGTCCCCGCAACCACTGCCCGCGTACGGCAGGTGCCAGTCCTGAGCGGCGTCACCGACATCGGCGTCGCCAACTTCCAGGCCGTCGAGCGAACCTTCGCCCAGATGGTGCAGGAGCGAGCCGAGGTTGAACCCGATGAGGTCGCGTTTTGCCAGTGGGACGGGAAGCGCGCGATCCCGACCACGTGGGCCCAGTACGCATCGACCGTACGAGAGGTTGCGCTCGGGCTGGCAGCCTTCGGTGTAGCACCCGGCGACAGAGTCGCCATCATGGCGCCGGGCCGGGGCGAGTGGGTGATGGCGGCGCTTGGCATTCTGTCGGCCGGAGCGATTCCGGTCGGTGTCTACCCCATGAGTTCCGCTGCCGAAGTGAGGCAGCTCGTTGGACACAGCGAAGCCGTTGCCATGGTTGTTGGCGACGACAATGACGTGGCAAAGGTTGCCTCCGTTGCCACGGAGCTTCCCGCCCTGCGAGCTGTGATCAGCTTCGATGGCTCCCCGTCAGGACTTCCAGGAACGATTGTCGGCAAGACATGGGCGGCACTGCGCGAGACAGGTCGCGCCCACCATGCGACCAACCCGGCGCTTTTTGACGAGCGCCTCGTCGGGGGGCACATCGACCAGCCGGCGGCCTTGTTCTACACGTCCGGCTCCACCGGAGCTCCCAAAGGGGTCATTCATACCCACCGCACCCTGCAGTACTCTGTCCTTGGCTCTGCCGTACTCAACCCGGAGCTGACCACAACCCGCCGAGATTCGCTCAGCTTCTTGGGCCTCTCCCATGTTTCTCCGGCCATGTCCGGCGTCTACGTGCCGATCATGACGCGGGCGGTGGTGACCTTCTGTCGCCTGGACCAGCTTTCGGAGGTCCTCCGCGGCGTACGTCCGACCGGGATTGTCTGGCCGCCGCGGCTGCATGAAAAGTTGCTCAGCGTGGCGCTCGCCGGGATCAAGGGGGCGCCGGCATCTTTCCAGACATCTTACGAGGATGCGATGGCGGTGGCCCGCGAGGTCGCCGCCACGCGCCGTCGCGGCGAATGCGTGCCTGCCGAGTTGCAAACGCGCTACGACGAGATCCAGGAACGGGTATTCCTACCCCTGCGCGCCAAGTTAGGCGTGGATCGGGTCAATATCGCTTGGACCGCGTCGGGAGCGATGACGCCCGAGGTGCATGCCCTGTGGCAGCTGTGGGGCGTGGACCTGCGCGAGATGTACGGTACGACCGAGACCTGCGGCTGGGTCCTCGCGCAGTGGGATCGCGCCTTTCCGCCTCCTGGAACCGTGGGCAAGGCAATGCCCGACCCGCGCTTTGGGATCAAGGTCAGTAGCGAGGGCGAGCTGCTGGTGAAGGGGCCTCTGCTGTTCCGCGGCTATTGGAGCGACGCGGAGGCGACCGCGGACGCGATGGAAGGGGAGTGGTACCGCACCGGCGACCTCGTTGAAATCGACGCATCCGGTGAGGTCAAGCTCATCGGACGGGCCAAGGACATCATCGTCACTAGCGGCGGCAAGACCATCAATCCGCAGCCAACCGAAGTGCGCCTCAAGGCCAGTTCTCTCGTCGAGGAGGCCGTGGTCGTCGGCGACGGTCGCAAATACCTCACCGTCCTCATCTGGCCGACTGAGAGCGGCAGCAAGCTCGATAGGGACGCGCTGCACGAAGGCTTGCGAAGACAGATTGAGGATCTCAACGCCGAGCTTGCGCGCCCCCTTCAACTTAAGGACTTCCGTATCGCGCCACGCGCGCTCTCGCCAGGAGCGGGAGAGCTTACTGCCAAGGGCACGATCCGTCGGGCTGCGGTGCTCACCTCGTTCAGCGCCCTCGTGGACGAGATGTACGACTCAGCTGAGCACAACGAGTTCGCTGACCAAGCGCGGCTCCAAGGTTGAAGGAGCGAGAAGGGATGCGTTCCGAGCAACCGCGTGAACTGCGGATCGAACATCTGACCAGCTCTGAGATCGCCGAGGCGATTGCGGCCGGCGCCCGCACGGCGATCCTTCCGCTGGGCGCGATCGAGCAGCATGGACCCCACCTTCCGCTGTCAATGGACAGCGATCATGCGGACGCGTTGGCGCTCCGCATCGCCCGCAAGCTTGGTGCTGCACTGGTCTTGCCAACGGTCAAGGTTGGGTACTCGCCCCATCACCTCGGCTTCTGCGGCTCGCTTTCGGTGCGCCCCTCTACGCTGGAAGCGATCTGCCTGGACTGCTGCAGCAGCCTGGCTGCGCACGGGTTCGCCCGCGTGGTCCTCTTCTCCGGGCACATCGGCAATTACCCGATCATGCGCGACTTCGAACCGCGGCTGGCCGCAGCGCTCGCTCCGGTGCTTCAGGTCATCGTCTATAGAGACAGTGCCGCGATCCTCGACGCGTGGCGGAAGTCCGCGGAGTCGGTCGCCGGTCTGGGAGGCCACGTTGGTGGCCACGCGGACGTGGCGGAGACCTCGGTGATGCTCGTCCTGCACCCCGAGAGGGTTCGGGCCGACCGGGTGGCGGCGGGGTACCGAGGAACGGTCGACGAGGAGTTCCTGCGTCGGGCATTCGTCGAGGGCATAGACGCGGTCTCCCCCAACGGTGTCCTCGGCGACCCCACCGGGAGTTCGACAGTGATCGGCCACGCCGCGTTGGACGCTGTGACCGATCTCGTCGTCGAGTACGCCACCGCACACGGAGCGCCAGCCGCATGCCATCCATGAGCGAGCAGATGGACAGCAGGATGCTGCGCGAGGCCTTCGGCGCGTTTCCGACGGGCGTGGTCGCCGTAGCGGCGCAAGTTGACGGGAAGCTGATGGGTCTCGCGGCCTCCTCATTTACCTCGGTCTCTCTCGACCCCCCGCTGGTGTCATTCTCTGTCGCGAAAGGCTCGACCACGTGGCCCGACCTGCGCCGAGCCGAACACCTCGGCGTCACCGTGCTCGCTGAAGACCACGGCGCGTTGTGCCGCCAACTCGCCGGTCCGGCCCCGGAACGGTTCACGGGCGTCGCCTTCGAGATCACCGACAGCGGTGCGGTGATGCTCGCCGAGGGGATCGCCCAATATGACTGCAGCGTCCGCGACGAATTTGAGGCGGGCGACCACATCATCGTGCTGCTGAAACTTCATGCCGTCGTCGTTCATAGCCGCAGGCAGCCCCTCATCTTCCACCGTAGCGAGTTCGGAAGGCTCGCGTAGCCGTCATACCGTAATTCGCGTTTAAGCGCCTCGCCCAAACGTCGACCGCGCGGCTTGAGAGAAGCGCCCGCCGCACGGAAGCTCTGCTTCACATCCCGTTGAAACAAACAAGCTGAGGAAAGGAAACTGCGAATGAGGAATAAAGTGCATCTGACCATGGCAACGGCGCTGACCATGGCGCTATCAATCTCTGCGGCCAATGCACAGAAAAAATACGACCCCGGTGCCAGCGACACCGAAATCAAGGTCGGACAGACCATGCCGTTTTCCGGACCAGCGTCGGCCTATTCGTCGATCGGCAAGACCGAGGCCGCCTATTTCAAGATGATCAACGACCAGGGTGGCATCAATGGACGCAAGATCAATCTGATTCAGTATGACGACGCCTACTCTCCGCCAAAAGCTGTGGAGCAGATACGCAAGCTCGTCGAGAGTGATGAGGTGCTACTGACCTTCCAGATCCTCGGCACGCCTTCGAACGCAGCCGTGCAGAAATACCTCAATTCCAGGAAAGTGCCGCAGCTGTTCGCGGCTGCCAGCGCCTCGAGGTTCTCCGATCCGAAGAGCTTTCCCTGGACCATGGCCTACGATCTAAACAACTTCGTCGAAGGGCGCATCTATGGCCAGTACATCCTGAAGGAGTATCCGAGTGCCAAGATCGGCGTGCTCTATCAGAACGACGACTTCGGTAAGGACTATCTGAACGGCGTCAAGGCTGGCCTTGGCGACAACGCTGCGAAGATGATCGTGAGCGAAGCGTCCTATGAGGTTTCTGATCCCACGGTCGACTCGCAGATCCTCAAGATCAAGGACGCTGGCGCCGATTTGTTCTTCAGTGCGACAACGCCGAAGCAGGCCGCGCAGGCGATCAAGAAGATCGCAGAACTGGGCTGGCATCCGCTGCAGATCGTCAGTTCGAAGGCTACCTCGGTCGGCAGCGCCCTGAAACCGGCTGGGCTTGAAAACGCCAAGGGCATCATGAGCGCCAATTACGGTAAGGAGCCGCTCGATCCGCAATGGAAGGACGATCCGGGCGTAAAGCGCTACTTCGCCTTCATGGAGAAGTATTATCCGGACGGAGACAAGAGCTCGAACTTCAATACATATGCCTACGGCGTCGCGCAGCTTCTGACCCAGGTGCTCGAACAGTGCGGTGACGACCTAACGCGCGAGAACGTCATGAAGCAAGCGACCTCGCTCAAGGATTTCACGGGCGACCTCGCGCTGCCCGGGATCAAGATTAACACTTCGCCGACCGACTACCGCCTCCACAGACAGTTGCAGATGATGCGATTCAACGGCGAACGCTGGGAGTTGTTCGGCCCAATTTTTGGGGAAACGAGTCCGGCGGGCTAGTTGCTGAGCTCTGATCCGATCGACGCCTGTCGGCCGTAGACGTTGTCTTCCGCTCCTCCCCTGGCTCGGCGGACTATCGCTGAGCCCTTTTTCTTAAACGGATGGCGCATACGATAGCTTATCGTACCGTCAAGCCTCTCTTGTCTCTCACCGGCGGATGACCTTCTTCAGTATCTCCGCGCAAGCATTCGGAACTCTTGTTGGCCTAACGGGAATATGTCTCTCTGGAAATTTCTCCGACGGTCTCGATCGCGGCATCGGCTATTCGCCGACCTTTCGCGGTCAGGTCGATTTCCCGTCGTCGCGGATCCAGTGGCTCTTTGTAACTCGTGATCAGGCCGGAGGTTTTTAGACGTGGGATGACACCGCTAATCGTGGCGGAATCATAGTGGATCGAGCGTCAAGGTGATACTGCGCGCAAAGGTCCGACCTCGCGCAACTTCGCAAGGGTCGAGGAACTGCGGAACGTCAGCCCGGTTTGCGTCGGTCCCAATGGACTCACGTCGTGGCGGATTTGGCTATGCCATGAAGCACTGTTGCAGAAGCCAAGTCAATCGGCCGACCGACCTTAGCGCGCGCCCGGTATCCGCGAATCGGTCCAGCCGGCTGTTGCAAACTGGGATGCTGACGATGCTCGTAAAGGCATAGCGCGCATTCGGCCCGATAAACCGGGCTTAGAAACAAAGGAGATGTATCTTTGCAATCACCCGTTCTCGTCGTCGTTGGAAGCGTAAGGCCTCGACGCATTGCGCCGCAGGTTGCGGCTTGGATCGCCACGCTCGGGCGGCACGCGACGTCCTTATCATTCGAACTGGTCGACCTGTCGGACTGGCCGCTGCCGATGGATGACGAATCCGCAATGCCGAACACGGGTCAGTATGAGCACGAGCGTACACGTGCATGGAGCCACAAGGTCGCCGCCGCGCCAGCGTTTGCGTTCGTGACGCCTCAATATAATGGCGGCTATCCAGCGCCGCTCAAGAATGCGATCGACCACCTCTATAAGGAGTGGGCCGGAAAGCCGGCGATGATCGTTTGCTACGGTGGCCACGGAGGTGGCAAATGCGCCGAACAACTCGTGCAGGTCTGCCAATACGTCAAAATGAAGCCGGTCGCCAGTCGGCCGGCGCTCATGCTGCCCACGAACTCATCGTAGCCAATGCGGGCCAGATCGATCCGGCCGCCATATTCGCCAGCCAACTCGCCGAGGTCGAACAAGCGTTCGCGCAATTGAAAGACGCCTTGGCGGACGATCACGGCGCTTGAGGCATAGGCGCACACGTGAAGATCGCGCGGTCCATGAACTGAGCGCACACAGCAGCCGCTAGGGCCGAGCGATGGATATTGATCGTCGCATCTGCGAAGTATGCACCCAAATGGCCGGTGACTGACAACTCCGCAGATCACCTTCAAAAGGATAGACGCTGCGCCCCTACTGGTCTTCAAAAGGCGTATCAAATGGCTTCGACCCAGAGCAAGGCCAACTCGATTATCCGCAAGACAATGGCTTGGCGCTTCCGATGGTTTGGCAAGCGACGACGGGCGTGCGGAGGCGTCACCGCTGCCGGGCTGGGGCGCGGGGAAAATAGCGCGCCGGCGTTGTTCCGAATGTGCGCCGGAACAACGCGATGAATGCACTTACCGTTTCATAGCCGAGATCGAGGGCGATGGTGGTCACCGGAATTTCGTCGGCGAGCATTTCCAGCGCTGGCATCAGACGTACGCGCTGCCGCCACTCAGTGAAGCTGAACCCGGTTTCGATGGGAAATCGTCCCGTCAGCGTCCGCACCGGGCTTCCGGTGAGGATGGCCCAGTCGTCTAGGCGTCGCTTATCGGCAGGATCGTCTGCAAGCGCGCACGCAACCCGAAGCAGTCGTGGATCGGTTGGCATGGGCAAACCGAATTGCTCGCGCGGCAGCGATCGGATTTCGTCACGGATTACCTCGGTGAGATGAGTTCTGGCCAAGCCTTGGTCGCTATCTGACCAGGTTGCCGCGCGTGCCACGCATTCGCGCAGCAAGCTCGACATTTGCATCGTTCTGGGTGCCGCCGGTAAGTCCACGCAGCAGTCCTCAGCGACATAGACGCTCCACCCGACGAAAGGTCCATGGGAGCACAGCGCATGAGAATGATGCGGTGGTATCCATACGCAATGAATCGCCGGTACAACCCAATGGCCCGAGTCCATGCCGACGGTCACGAGCCCATGCGTTGCCCCGAGAAGTTGGCCGCGCGCATGTTGATGCGCGGGAGTAACCCGCGGTTCGCCACCGTTTGCCAAGACGGCGATCAGCGGAGGCCCGCGTCCGTATCGGCGCGGCTAGGTTCGATCAGTGGCTTCGACATGGCCTCAACTGCGTATTGTATGACCTAGATCGCGCAGCAACGCCAGCGTCGCATGCTATTCTCGGGTTGTGATCGAAGGAGAAATACGATGCGCGCAAAAGAAATGATGCCGGACGACGTCAACCAGGCTGTGATCAATGGAGTTAACGTTCGCAAAGGTTCTGTGGGTGCGTTTCTCGCCAATGCCCGGATGCTGGCTGCGCCCGAAACCAGCGTTGAGGATCGGCAAACGGCAGAGCGCGATGTGATCGAGGCGCTTCCGGCTTTGCGGGCCTTGGGGCTGTTCGATGTACTCGATATACACGACGCACACCTTCGCGCCTTTGTCGAAGCGCACTCCGGGCCGCGCTAAGGGGCTAGAAGTTTGGCTTTTGGATGCCACCGACGAGGGGGGCCCCCCTCCACCTCGCGATAGTGTCGCCGTCGCACAGTCGAGCGCTAGCGCGGCGGCCTACTCGCAGCCGAGACAGATTAGCGAACGCAACCGTCGAGCAACTCCCAGTTCGAGCCGGCCGGCTTGCCGCAACGAGCCGCGCCACCCGCTCATTTTATTACCCGCGATCAAGGATTCTGGTATTCCAGTTGTATGGATCAATACGTAGACCTTGCCGCCCAAGCCGAGAAAACGATCCGCGATGGCATCATTCGAGGCGATTTCGAATTCGGCGAGAAATTGTCGGATCGCGCGCTCGCTGCTTCTCTAGGGATCAGCAGAACGCCCGTGCGCGAGGCTCTCGCCAGTCTCGCCCGGGACGGGCTCGTCGTGATCCGTCCTCAGAGCGGCACCTTCGTCATGGTCCTGGACGAAGCGTCGGTGCGGATGTTGTGCGAGATGCGTACCGTCTTGGAGCTGGGCGCTTTTCGTCTTCTGGCGGATCACCCCGAAAAGCTGGCGGCCGCCGTGTCCAAGCAGATCGCCGCCGGCGCGCTCGCAGTCGAAGCACAGGACGTCGAGACCGCCGAACGGATGGATTCCGAATTTCATCAGGCACTGGTTCACGCCGCGGAAAACCCACTCTTGACTGACGCCTATCGGGTCATCACTCACAAACTCAACGCGATCCGCTACCGGCTTCCGGCCGATCTCGAAAGGATCGGTCGGGCAGTCGAACAGCATCGACGGATCGTGGACCTGACCGTCACGGGCCGCATCGAAGAGGCAAACGTAGAACTCGTCTCGCATCTGAAGATCGTCCAGGGGCTTGCTTTGCAGATCGTCGGCAGCGAACCGACTGAAGCCACTGCGGGCCGACGGCCGAAGAGAGCCATCCGAAAGAAATAGCTTTCGCCAACTGGAATTCCAGTTGACATAATATCGCCGATATTCCCTTAACTGGAATTCCAGTTTTGGAGGGTAGACGGCGGGGTTGAAACTAAGACGCGGGTACTCATCATTGGCGCAGGCCCGGCCGGCTACAGCGCGGCAATCTACGCGGCGCGGGCCAATTTGAAGCCGATTCTGGTCACGGGAATCCAGCCTGGTGGTCGGCTCACAACCACCACCGACGTCGAAAACTTCCCTGGGTTTGCTCAGGCGGTCCAAGGCCCTGAGCTGATGGAGCAGATGCGGCGGCAGGCCGAGCACGTCGGCACGAGCATCGTCTTCGACACGATCATGTCGGTCGATCTCTCGCAGGATCCCATCGTTGCCCAAGGCGACTCCGGCGACACCTACCTGGGAGACGCGCTGATCATCGCCACCGGACGGGCGAAATGGCTCGGCAGTCCCGGCGAGGCAGATTATTCGGGATACGGCATCTCGGCTTGCGCGGTTTGCGATGGCTTCTTTTACCGCGGGAAGGAGGTCGTCGTCATCGGCGGCGGCAACACCGCGGTCGAGGAAGCTCTTTACCTCACGAACCATGCGTCCAAGGTCACGCTGATACATAGGCGGGACAAGCTCCGCGCAGAGCAGATCCTGCAGGATCGCTTCTTTGCCCATCCGAAAATCGAAGTTCTCTGGAACACTGAGGTCGTGGCGTTTCTAGGTGAGGGGCGAGCCTTCGCGTCGTCTCACGGGACTACGGTTGCTGGACCGGACCACGGGAGTGGAGACGTCCGTCTCCGTCGGAGGCGCATTCGTCGCGATCGGCCACGACCCGGCCACCGCGCTCTTCCGAGGCCAGCTCGACATGACGGATGCCGGTTACATCAAGATCGCGCCGTGGTCGACGGCGACCTCGCGAAAGAATGTTTGGTCGGCCGGTGACGTGAGCGACGACCGCTACAAGCAGGCTGTGGTCGCCGCTGGGATGGGCTGTATGGCCGCGCTTGAGGCGGAAAAATACCTGGCGGAGCGGACAGCGTCGCAGCCAACGGCCGAGAAAGCAAGAAAGGCAAGGGAATCCGCAACTAAGTTCAAACTACAATCGATCTGGAATTCCAGTTTGACGGCATAGCCGGAATTCCAGCTTCTCTGGATAAAGCGAACGTTGTGGGAGGTTCTTCCGATGTCGATGTTGCTCCGCAAATTCTCGAATAATCTCACGGCGCAGGTTGTGCTGGCGCTCCTGCTGGGCGCAACGGTGGGTGCGCTTTGGCCGGGCATCGGCGCCTCGATGCAGATGTTGAGTGATATCTTCATCAAGCTCATCAAGATGGTCATCCCGCCGATCGCCTTCCTGACGATCGTCATCGGCATCGCCGAGGTCCGCGACCTGCGCCGCTTGGGCCGCGTCGGGGGGCAGGCGCTGATCTATTTCGAGGTCGCCTCTACGATCGCCCTGATCGTGGGCCTGATCGTCATGAATGTGTTGAAGCCGGGCGCTAGCTTCGACAGGGCCGCGGTCGGCAGCCAGGCGATCGACATCTCGAAATACAAGGCAGCGCCGGTTGGATCGTAGTTCTTCGATTTCCTGTCTGGCATCGTGCCCGATAACGCGATCGCGGCGTTCGCAAAGGGCGACCTGCTCCAGATCGTCTTCTTTGGCGTACTGTTCGGCTGCGCCGCAGTGCTGGTCGGCGAACGCGTCAGGCCGTTTGTTCTGCTAGCTCAATCGGCGAACGACATCCTGTTCAAGATCGTGGGGATGATCATGCGTCTTGCGCCGGTCGGTGCGTTCGGCGCGATGGCCTTCACCGTTGGCCGCTATGGCATCGGATCGATTCTCGTGCTGGGCCATATGCTTATCGCCGTCTACGCGACGTGCATCGTTTCCAGCATCTTCCGATCCGGCAGGGTGAGCTGTTCCGTCCGCGCATCGGCCTTGCCCGCCAGTCCGACGGCCAAGGCGCTATCGACACGACCCAAACTGCTGCTGCTGGACGAGGTGATGGCGGGCCTACGGCCCACCGAAGCCGCCGGCGTTGTCCGCGTGCTGCAGCGGCTTGCCGAAGCCGGACTGACGATCCTCGTCGTCGAGCATGTCATGCGGATCGTGATGGAGGTCGCCTCGCATGTCGTCGTGCTTCATCATGGCGTCAAGATCGCGGAAGGGTGCCCCGGCGACGTGGTCGCGGATCCGCGGGTCCTTGAGAGCTATTTGGGGACCGGCTTCCATGCGTGACGAGGCGCTGCTGTCGATCGACGGGCTTTGTGTTGCCTATGATGGATCGAATGCCCTGAACGGCGTTTCCTTGCGGATCCACAAGGGCGAGCTGATCTGTGTCGTCGGGGCGAACGGCGCCGGAAAGACCTCGCTGATCAGGTCGATCTCGGGCATCGTTTCATCTTCGGCTGGCGTCGTGAAGATGAACGGCGTCGATATCACCGGGATGCCGCCATGGGATGTCTGCGAACGCGGAATTGCGCAGGTCGCCGAAGGCCGCCAGATTTTTGGAAGCCTCTCGGTCGAGGACAACCTGCTGCTGGGCGGATCACTCAAGCGGGCGAGGGCCAGTCGGTTCGAAACGCTCGCATTCGTCTACGAATTGTTCGAGAGGCTTCGCGAGCGCCGGCGGCAGTTGGCGGGGACCTTGTCCGGCGGCGAGCAGCAGATGCTGGCGATCGGGCGCGCCATCATGGCGAAGCCTGAAATCGTCATGTTCGACGAACCGTCGATTGGACTGTCGCCCGCCCTGACGGAGGTGATGTTCAGCGTGGTGAAGTCTCTGCACGCGCAGGGAATCACGGTGTTGCTGGTCGAGCAGAACGTCGCGAAATCGCTCGCCCTGAGCAATCGCGGCTACGTCCTGGAAAACGGATCGATCGTCCTGCACGGATCGAGCGACGAACTGCTGAGCAATTCAGAGGTTCAGCGGGCCTATCTCGGAATGTAGCCGACGAGTGTAAGATCATGGAGAGCAACAGCGCCCTCATTATCGAACGCGACGGCGACATCGTCACAATGACGATGAACAGGCCGCCGGCAAATGCGTTGAATAACGCGCTGGTCGGCCGCTTGCTGGACGCCATTCGCGCACTGTCCGCGGAGGCATCGCCGCCAGGCATCGTTTTGACAGGCAGAGCTGATCGCTTCTTCAGCGCGGGTGGCGACATCAAGGAGGTGGCGGGCATCGAGATATCGAGCCCCGCATGCGAACTTTCCACGCGCTGCTGTGCGGGATGGAGCGATATCCGGCTCCGTTCGTGTGTGCCGTTCGCGGGTATGCGGTCGGCGGTGCGCTGGAATTTCTCCTGTTTGCCGATTACGTCGTCGCCAATCGCGAATGCATGGTCGGGTTTCCGGAAATCAATCATGGCCTCTTGCCCGCAGCCAAGGGAATGCGGCAGGCGGCCCGGAAACTGGGACTTCGGGAAGCTCAGGCACTGCTTTACCGGGGCGAGTTGGTTGGCGCAAAGAAGGCGCTCGAGATCGGAGCGATCAACGAAATCGCAGCCACCACGCACGTGACAAGTCGCGCCGTGGAGGTCTGCGGGGCTCTGCGTGCAAAGGAACCAAAGCTATTTGCCGCGATCAAGCGCTCGTTGAACTTGACGGGACAGATGGATGACGCTTCGCTAGAGGCGATGACGATTGACGATCTCGGCGCCTATCTGTCCGAGGACAGTTCGGCAGATGCGCGCGCCCGCTTTCTCTCGAAGAGCTCAAGGAAGGTATGAATGACATCCCTCGCGCCGCCTGACCATCTCCACCTTGAGCTCATGAGCTTCGAGGACGTATCGGATGCCGTGGCGAGGGGGAACTCGACGGTCCTGATACCATGCGGCGCTGTCGAGCAGCATGGGCCGCATCTTCCGCTTTGCATGGATGCCGAGCACGCGGATGCGCTTGCCGTCAACGTGGCGCAGTGCCTCGGCGGGGCGCTGATAGCGCCGACGATCAGGGTTGGCTGTTCGGCCCACCATCTTGTCTTTCCCGGCACGATCTCGCTTCGGCCAGAAACGTTCGAAGCGATCTGTCTGGATTACTGCACAAGCCTGGCACTACATGGCTTCACGCGGATCCTGTTGTTCTCCGGGCATATCGGAAATTTTCCTGTCTTGCGAGACATGCTCCCCCGGCTGAGGCGCGCGGTTCCGCAAGACGTCGAGGTCGACGCATTCTGTGACTCGATTGCCTGGATCGACCGATGGCGAAGCGCCGTCAAGGAGGCTGCGGGTGACCCGAACGCGGTCGGAGGTCATGCCGACATCGCGGAGACGTCGCTCATGATGTTGCTTCGCCCGGATAGCGTGCGGCTCCATCGTTTCGAAGTAGGGCACCTCGGAGCGCTGTCCGAAGCGCAGCTTCAGGCCATGTGGAAGAACGGGATCAAGTCGGTCACGGACAACGGCATCATTGGCGACCCGCACGGTTCGTCAGCCGAAATTGGCGCGCGGTGCCTCGAGGCGATCTCGGATCTGCTGGCCACCTCGTTCCGCAAGTGAAGCGACGCTGCTTCCGCGCTGCTGGGCAGGGGACGTTGCAAGCGCGGGCTCTCGTCGAGGGCAGGAAGGTGATCCGCCTGCCGACAGCATAAAATTTGGAAAGCTGCTTAGCCTCGTACAGCATTCGGACGAAAATGTTGCTGCGCCTGTGAAACGCTGTGCCATCTCGAATTTCCCTAGAGGACCTCAAAGATGGCACTTAAGTTCGGCTTCTGGTCGGAGCAAGAAACCCAGGTCGGGCAGAGCTACGCTCGCCGGCTTCATGAACTGGTCGACGAGGTGCGCCTCGCAGAAAAGATGGGGTTCGACAGCGTCGCGCTATCCGAGCAGCACGTCGCACTCGGCGGCATCTCGAGCTCCGCCCCCGAAGTGGTCTACGGCTACCTTGCCGCGGTTACATCGCGCGTGAAGCTGCGGTCCGCGGTGACCCTGATGCCGCAGAAGATCAATCACGCCTTGCGATCGGCGGAACGGCTGGCCGTTACCGATATTCTGTCGCACGGCCGCATGGAGTTCTATGCCGGCCGCGCCAACACGACCATCGCCATGCGGGCCTTCAACGTCGACCCGAATGAAACGCTCCCCCAAATGGAGGAAGGTCTCGCGCTGCTCAAGAAATCGATGCGCGAGGATATCTTCACTTTCGAAGGCAAGTATTACCAGATTCCGCCGCGAATGCTGGTTCCGAAGCCGCTTCAGAAGCCCCATCCAGTGATCGGCATCGCCGCCACAAGCGAACGTAGTCATAGCTGGGCAGGCTCCGAAGGGTTCGCCCTGCTGAGCAGCAACATCTACCAAGGGTGGGACTATCAAGCCAGGTTGATCAACACCTACCGTAAAGCCTGGAAGCGCGATGAGCGCGGTCCGCTCGATCGCTCTCGCATCGGCCTCCCGCTCTTCTTTGGCATTGGTTCCACGGACCAGAAGGGCGAAGGACGACTACGCTGAGCCTTTGATGCACTACGCCCGGATAGCGACCGACGCTTATCCCCGCTTGGCGAAACTCTCCGATGACTATGCATATATGAGCGAAAGCCAGCCGGCGGCGGAACGCGCCGGAAAGGATTGGGACTACCTGCTCAACGAGTCGGCGACCACCGTTTGCGGGAGTCCGGACACCGTCATCCGTCAGCTCGAGAAATGCGAGGCGTTAGGCATTGATGAAGTTCTGCTTCACCTCGATTCGGTGAACCATGAAAAGATCATGGAGGCGATCGAAATGTGCGGTCGCTACGTAATTCCGCACTTCAACGACAAAAACAACGTGGTGCGACCAACCGAGGAAATCCTCGACAAGATCCGCGCCATGCGGCCTCAAAAGTAGTTCCAGGACAACAGGACGGAAAAGACCAATGTCACAGCACAGCTACAAATATCTGATCGTCGAGAAGCGCGCGAGCGGCGCTGCCGTTGTCACGATGAACCGGCCGGAGATCCTCAACGCCATCAATTGGGACATGCACGAGGAGCTCGAGCGGGTTTTCGTCGAACTGGATCACGACAAGGGCGTTCGCGCGATCGTGCTGACTGGAGCGGGGCGTGGCTTCTGTTCGGGCGGCGATCAAAAATCGCTCGACAAGGGTCCGCTGCCGTCGCCAACGAGGAGCGGACGCTATCTGGTTCGCAACATGCTCGAGGTCGAGGTGCCGATCGTGGCGGCGGTCAACGGTGTTGCCGTCGGGCTCGGGGCGACGCTTGCTCTGTTTTGCGATGTCATTTTCGCAAATCCGACCGCGCGATTTGCGGATACGCATGTAACGGCGGGTGTGGTCGCGGGCGACGGCGGCGCGGTGATCTGGCCGCTGCTGATGGGGCCGGTGCGCGCGAAGCACTACCTGATGACGGGTGAGTTCATCTCTGCCGAGAAGGCCGCCGCCATGGGCATGATCAAGGAGGTCGTTTCGGGAAGGGACGTCAAGGACGCGGCGATCGAATACGCCGAGATGCTTGCAAGCGGCCCGCGGGAGTCGATCATCTGGACGAAGTACAGCGTCAACAAGATCATCAAGCAGTACGCGCATCTGGTACTCGACACCTCGGGCGCGCTGGAGATGCTGACCTTCGCGCTGCCCGAGCGCCGCGAAGCCGTCGCCGCCTTCGCTGAGAAGCGAAAGCGCTTCGCGGAGCGGTGACATGGACGTCGAATCCATCACGTCCGGAGCTCAACTCGTCGATGTGACCATTCCGCAGCTCCTGAACGCGCGACGGACGGAGCGGGCCGAGGCGGTCGCCTACAAGCAAAAGCGTCGCGGCGGATGGATCGCCGTGACGTGGAGGCAGTATTCGGATCAGGTGGCCAATCTGGCAGCCGCCCTGCAGCAGGCCGGGTTCGAGCGCGGTGATCGTGCGGCCATCATGGGGGATGTGTCCCAGGAATGGCTTCTCGCCGACATGGCAACGATCTGCGCTGGTGGCGTCATGGTCGGCGTGTACTTCACCTCGTCGGCGGAGGAAGTCGGCTATTACCTGGGTGATTCCGGCGCCTCCTTCATCTTTGTCGGCAGTGAGCTTCAACTCGGCATCGTCATGGCGTCCGGCCAGGCCGAACAGTTACGGAAGATCATCGTGCTGGATCCGGATTGGAATTGGGGCGATGCGGCGGCGAACGTCGTTTCTCTCAAGGACTTTTGCGGCACGACCTCGGTCGACGCCGATGGATTTCTTCGTAAGCAGGCTACGCAAGCGAAGGCGAGCGGTCTGGTCAGCATCGGATACACGTCAGGCACGACCGGCTTTCCGAAGGGCGCGATGCTGACCCACCTGTCGCTGCTTGCCGGTGCGCACAGCGTGACGACGTTCAGCCCCCGGATGCGTTCCGACACGCACCGCGTCGTCGTGCATCTGCCGATGTCGCATACGGTCGCGCGCGCGCAGGCAACGACCTTGCCTTTGCTCGCGCGGATGGTGCCGCATTTCGGCGCGACCAGCATGGAGTTCGCCCAGACGATCAAGGACGTGAAGCCGACATATTTCACGGCGCCGCCCCGCTTCTATCAGCGGTTTGCCACACAGATCCTGAGCAAGGTCCATTCCGGATCCGCGAAGCAGAAGCAGGACTATCAATTTGCGATGACGATCGCCCGCAAGGCGCTCGACGACCGCCAGGCCGGCGGCACGCCGGATCCCCTGATATCGGCCTTGTTCGCCGTGTGCCAGGACCAGATCTTCCGTCCGCTGCTTGCTGAAGTCGGGCTCGAAGAGCTCGCGATCACCTACACATCGTCGGCTGCGATGCCTTCCGAACTCATGTCGCTCTGGCAGCTTTGGGGGCTGCAGCTGAAGGAATGTTACGGCCAGACCGAGTTGGTCGGAGCCAATCTGGTGCAGATGGCGGAATAGCCGGAAGCCGGCACGGTTGGCGTGCCCGTGCAAGATGCGGCCTGGGAGACAGCGGTTCTCGAGGACGGAGAGATGATTGTCCGGGGCCCGGGGCTCTTCGTCGGGTACTGGAACAAGCCAGAGGAAACAAAGTCGGCTCTGCGCGACGGCTGGCTTTACACCGGAGACATCGTGGATATCGGCCCGACAGGCCTCTTCAAGCTGGTCGATCAAAAAAAAGAGATCATCAACACGTCCAACGGAAAATCCATCAGCCCGACGCAGATCGAGAATGAAATCCGGCACAGTCCGTTCATCTCCGAAGCCGCGGTGATCGGGGAAGGAAAGAAGTATCTCACTGCGTTGATCGAAGTCGACGCTGTTGCGACGATGGAGTGGGCGCGATCGCGGGACCTTCAGATCGCGCAGTACGCGGATCTGGCAAATTCCGAAATCGTCGTCCGGATGATCGAAGGAAAGATCGGCAAGGCCAACAGCAAATTGGCCAGAGCCGAGCAGATCAAGGCCTTCCGGATCCTGCCGGAAGAACTGTCTCCGGAGAACGGCGTGATGACGCCGACCAGGAAGAAGCGCCGGAGGCAAATTATCGAAAGATATCGATCGTTGATCGATACGCTTTACGACGAGAGTGAAGACGAACTGGTCAAGGCCGAGATGAAAATGTGATTTGAAGGGGCGCGTCTGCTGCGAGATGCGCGCCGCCCGAAATCGAGCGTTGTGATTTGATCGCCGCAATATTCATGAAGCCGACTGAGGAGAATGTCACATGCAGAATCGCAACGAAAGTAGCCTGACGCGTCGTGCATTGCTGGGCAGTGGCGTCGGTGCCGCCGCCGGCCTCGTGTCGTGGCCGGCAAAGGCAAACGCTACAGGCAAGGTACGGGTCGGCGCGATCAATCCGAGCAGCGGGGTACTGGCGTTTCCTGGCCAGGCCTGTGTGCGCGGCATCGATGCCGGCGCGAAGTTCGCCAAGGAGAAATTCGGAATAGACATGGAAATCATCCATGCCGATACGCAAAGCAGGCCGGAGAACGGGCGGATTGCCGCCGAGAATCTGATCCGGCAAGGCTGCACGGTGCTCATCGGGGCTTGGGACTCCGGCGCAACGATATCCGCGCTGCAGGCCGCGGAAGCCGCGAAGGTCCCGATGGTGGTGCATATCGCGACCGCGACCCAGGTGACTTCACAGGGATTCACCCAGGTCTTTCGCTACTGCCCCACGTCGCTGACGATCGTCAGGAAGTCCCTGGCCGAATTGAAGTCGCTGTTGTCGCCGCTCAAGGATATGCCGACGAGCGCGGCGATCATGCATCTCAACAACACCATGGGGCAATCGACCGCGGCCAGCATCGATCAGGCTTGGAAGGAGGTCGATGTCTCTCTGAAGATTGCGCAGTACATCCCATACGACGAGAAGGCCAGGGATCTCTCGGTTGAGGTGGCGAAGGCGAAAGCCTCCGGCGCCGACGCGCTGATATCGGTGACGCGTGTTAACGATGCCATTATGATCATCCGGGAATGCGTCAAGCAAGGGTGGAATCCCAAATTGATCTTCTCGCCGATTCGAATGGCGTGCAAGACAAGGCATATTACGACGCATTGGGCAAATACGGTGACGGCGCGGTACTGTCGACGTTGTGGTACAACCCGAAGGCGCCGGACGCCGCAGCGATCTTCAAGCGTTTTGCAGCTGACTATCCAAATGACTGGCTCGATGCAAATTCAGGGGCTGGTTTCGAAGCCGTGCAGATCGTTGCGGATGCCGTCAGCCGCGCGGGCTCTTCCGAATCGGGGGCGATCCATGCCGCGCTCAAGGCAACCGATATGACGCCGATCCTGATGTCGACCGGCAGGATCAAGTTCGATGCCAGCGGCCAGAACATGGGGGGTGATGTGACGATGCTGCAGGGACAGAACGGAAGGCCTCGCGTGGTAGCGCCGCAAGCCGCGGCCGAAGCAACCCTTCAGTACCCGCTGGCGCCGTTCAACTCGAGGTAAGGACCTGAGTTGCGGCTCGGAAGACAGAGCCGCATGCGGGGCGGAGGGCCTATGCCGGCAACTCGTGACCGACGAAGCTGGACCGCTCGGCGAGGAAGCGACGAGGGCTCTTGCCCATCGTCTTCTTGAACATGGTGATGAAGGCGCTGGGCGTTTCATAGCCCAGATCGAGCGAGACCGCCTGGACGGAAGATCCGGCCGACAGGCGCTGCAGCGCGACAAGGATGTGAAGACGCTGCCGCCAGCGTCCGAATGTCATTCCGGTTTCCTTCAATACCGGCGGGCGAATGTGCGCTCGCTCATGGCGTATCGAGCAGCTAACTCGTCGACTGTGCTCCGATCGGCAGGATCATTGAGAAGCGATGCGGCAAGATGCTGAAGTCGACTATCGGTGGAGAACGGCAGATACATCTGCTCGGTCGTCATCCGCACCAGTTCGTCGAGCAGGACGCGCCCGAGTCGGCTTGTCGGTCCCTCCATCGGATACAAGGGTGGAAATACCGACAATCGATGGATCAACTCGCGGACCAGCGACGATATCGTGAACGTGCAGCATGTGGTTGGAAGCGCACTCGCCTGCGGATCGATGAAGACGACGTAGACCTTTCCGGCGTCCGACATGCAGTTGCTGTGCAGGACTCCGGCGGGTATCCATACAGCACCCTGTGGCGGAACGATCCATAGTCCTCCCGGAGCGCGGCACATGACCGATCCATGAGAGGCCACCACCAGCTGCCCCTTCTTGTGCGAATGAAGCGGCAGTTCGTCGTTCCCCTGACCTGTCTCGATGGACATGGAGATAATCGGTCGGTCGAACTGGTCTGGATCGATCGGATCGTAATTGATCCGAATGTCCGGCAAGCTCATTCGGGCAAAGCCGTGGTCCGTTTCAACAGCGGGTGACTTGTGCATTGAATTCGCTCATGGAAACCGCAGTTCCAATTTGTTGGGCGGCGATAACTCCGACGGAGGGTTCCTTCATAGGATAGCTCTTTGACAGGTGATCGTCACGGGAAAGTAGGGCGAAGGAGAGGATGCCGCGGCAGAGGACTGAATGTGGGCCGCCCGTCGCGGAGGCGAGGCGATTTGCCCGCGACGGCTGCGGTCGCCGCTCGGCGTCATGCGTGCGGGCGTGGATAGCCTCTGTCGAGCAAGTTCGCGCGTTATTGCAAGGCCCGTAGCAAGCGCTGATGCGTGGGAATCTGGCCACGATGTTCGGCATCAGCAACTATAGAACGATCTCAATCAGGCGAGGGCCGCGATTGCTCATCGCGCTGCCGAACTGGCTTGCGAATTCCTCGATCGATGTTGCGCGCGTTTGTCACCGCGCCGGCGTTGACCAGCGCGTCCAACAACTTGAGCTAGAAGCCCCGGCGCGACTAGCGGTCTGTCGTCGACCGCCCGTAGTCGGCCGGCCAGTCGCACCCAGCGGCAGCCGACCTTCAGCACGTGCAGAATGCCGGAGTCACACGGCGATCATTGACACGCCTGGCGCCCGGTTGGTTCTTCGGCAGATGCGACTCGATCGTCGCCCACGCCTGGTCCGACAGCCCAAGAGCGCCACGCCTCACTTCCCGCAATCCACGCTGCATGTGAATCAGGAAAGCCACTGCAACTCACCCTCTGATTGCGTTTGAGCCTTAGCGTGCTGGTTGCGCCTCCCCCTGGCGCCATGGCTGAAAGCTTCGAAACGGCGGAGAACGCGTTCAAGGGCATGCTCCGCAACAAACCCGCGAATACCTTCCAGCCCGATCGTAGCCGCGGGTTCCGCCCGCCGCATCATCCGACGCTCGACATCTTCTATCGTGCTGTCAGAGATTCCGTGCCGGGCAAGCGCCAGTCCCAGTTCGGCCGCATCCTGCAACGCGAGATTCACGCCCTCGCCACCGAACGGCGCCATGACATGCGCGGCATCCCCGATCAGCGTCACGCCATGATGGTGTGGCCACGTGAATCCGGCGGGCAACCCCACGATCGGACGTTGAATGGGCAGTTCATCGAACGCCTCGACAAACCGGAGCAGCGATGGCGCCCAGCCTTGCAAGAGGTTTCTCATATCGCAGCGGGCCGTCTCGACGGAGCCGAGGTTCACAGGGCCAGGCAACAGGTCTTTTTCCGGTACGGGTAGCATAAGGTAGATGTGGATTTCGCCACGGCTACTGCGCTGGGCCATCAAGCCCCGATGACGTCCGATCGCACTGAACTTCCCGCGTGGTAGCATCGCAGCAAGGTCAGGGTGCCGCTCGTCGACCGAGGTGATGCGGATATCATAGGCGACAACGCCTGAATAAGCGGGCTTCACTGCCGTCAGCAGCGGCCGGACCCTCGACCATGCACCATCCGCGCCGACGACGAGATCGAAAGTGCCGAGCAGGCTCGCTTCGTCCATCACATCGAAACGCCCCGTCGCTTTCTCACTGATCTCGACGACCTTCACGCCCCAGCGCACGACGTCTGTGTCCAAGCTGTCGAGCAGGATTTGGCGCAACTGGCTGCGATCAATCTCCGGCCTGGTGCCTGAGCCGAAGTCGGGCTCCTCGAAGCGCTTCCTACCATGCTCATCGTAGATGGCGCCGCCCTGATGGTCATATCGGGCAAGTTCGCGGAAGCGGTCATGGAGGCCGGCCACTTTCAGCGCCCATTGACCCGATGGCTCGTGAATATCGAGCGAGCCGCCCTGTTGACGCTCGAACGTACGCGCTTCGCGTTCGAACACTGTGGCAGCCACGCCATGATGCTGAAGGACGCGAGCGAGCATCAGTCCGCCCGGCCCGCCGCCGATAATGGCGATCCCTCCCTTTTGCATGTTCGGCCTCTTGGGTTAGAAACATAGGCCTCTATATATCAATATAGGTCCCTATGCAATGAGAGGTGATCGGTGAAGCAAGATGGCTGGAATCCCAGTGAATCGCCGACGATGCTGGTGACACGCTGCGCGCATCTTCTCGCACGGCAGAACGACAGCAGGTTTAGAGCGCTTGGGATAAGCGTCAATCAGCTACCTGTGCTCGTGCAACTCAAGGACGGCAGTAGCCGGACGCAGGGCGAACTGACTCGCTTTGCCGGCATCGAACAGCCCAGCATGGCGGAGTTGCTGCGGCGGATGGAACGCGACGGGCTGGTGGTGCGAGAGCCTAACCCGACCGACCGGCGGAGCAGCCTCATAAAGCTGGCCGATCATGTCTTCAATCAGATCGGCGCCGCCCGCGCCGCCCTGACGGAGACCAGCAACATGGCGCTCGAAGGCTTCTCGACCGAGGAGACTGAACTGCTGGTCGGGCTGCTACGGCGCATAATAGCGAACCTCGGCGACGACGATCGATGGTTCACCGACGCCGCCAAGCGATCCGGGCCGCAGCCGACATGATGGCCACGAGATGTTGCTGCTTATCGGGCCAACATCGCCTTATCTGACAGCCGGTACATTCCCGTCGCGCGAAGCGTATCAACGCGAGGCTGAAGACCGCTCCAAAGGTGAAAGGTCTCTTAATAAATATGGCTCCGAGACGCCGAATACAAAAGCAAGTGAGATATCACGCGAAGATCTATATGAGATGGTCTGGGCTAACCGGCGCATTTCGGCGGCGATAGCGCATTCCGAAATGGCGCACCCCGACCCGATTCGAACTTGTAGCCTCGACCTTCGGAGGGCAACGGTCCTATGCTCCCAATCGCGGAACGATTTGTTCAATCGCAAGAATCGGGTGTTGCGAGCGCGGGATTTGAACCTCGCCAGGGGTTCGAATAAGCGTGGTTCGAATAAGCGGCGGGTTCCGGCGAGCCATAAGGACGCTTCCCAGAGAGCTGGGCTGCCCGCCAAGCGGGGCTCTCCCGCGTTGTGGAATTCGCGATGACCTCCGCCACTGTGCCAAGCGCTCACGCCACCATACTAAGAACAAACAACGGTTCGTCGTGTCGGTGATTGCGTATGATTCTCTCCCTGGGCACCAACCCGTCCACCGACACTTTGCCCGGCACATGCCTTCGGAGAGGCAGCGCTCGGGCTTGTGTAGACAATCAGAGCTTCTTCCGTTTTATGATTGACATCGGCGACTGCCGCTCACAGTCAAGCCGCTTCTCCGGCGAGATCGTAGCGCAATGCGCGTGTTCTTTTTGGGCGCTTCCTGCCCAGTAATGCGCGCGCAAAGGCGTTCCATTTCTTCATGGCGGCCCGTTTCTCCGGCATATAATTCCAACGATCGTAGCTTTTCGAACTGACATCTTGGAGCGTGTGGTTCTGCAGCCGATCGCGAATTTCTTTGGATAGGCCAGCCTGTCCAGCCAGTGTCTTCCAAGTTCTGCGCAAATCCCTATTGGTCACGACGGGGATCACCTCGCGTTCGCGTTGCCGCCACATGAAGGAGTAGAGCGTGCCATGGCTGACGGGCTTGGTTGGATCTGTCGCAGAGGGGAAAAACCAGCCGTGCGAATTCGGCTTGATAGACTCAATCAACTCTGCCGCGATCTCAGGGACAGGAATAGCGTGCGGCTTACCGTTCTTGGTCTTGGACCAGTCAATGATCTGCTGCTTGGCGTCCCATTGGTTGACATGCAGACGAGCGATTTCCTCAACTCGCTGCCCGGTGAGCATAAGTATGCGCACTGCACGCGTGTAGGGCGGATGCACTGGCGCGTTAGGGCATTCGAGCCAACGGTAAAGACGCACGAATTCTTCTTGATCGAGCCAGCGCGTTCCGACTTTCTTGGGCTCAGTGGGGATGCCAGCAGCGGGATTGTATGCGAGCCGAAAACGCCGTTGCGCCGTGCTCCGGTAATCGTGCTCCGATTTCATGCCCCAGCTATATGCAGATCGAATGTAGCTTCGAACATGGTCCGCCATCGAGCGTTTGCCTCGGTCATAGATCGGTCGGATCAGATCCGTGATTTCCTCCGGCTCGATCTCCCTAGCCGGGCGATTTCGGCCAAGAGTATCCGCGATTTTGTTGAGGCCTTTCTCTGCTTCCTTCCAAGACGATTTTCCGGATGCTTTTAAGTACGCAACATACGCCTCGAAGAGATCGGCCACCGTGCCCGGGCGAGTGTCGCCGGCAATCTTGATGCTGCGGCCCTTCTGGATCATGTCGGCGAAGTCGCGCGTAAAAACATCCCGCGCCTTGCTGAGCGATAGGGAAGGATACGATCCGAGCTTCTTTTTGACGCGTTTCCCATCCCGCCACTGTTGAACCATCCAGTCAGCCGTGACACGGGTGGGCATGGGCTTCATGACTAGAACAAGACGCCCGGTGCCGTGTCCCTCACCATCGACGAGGCTTCCCTGTTTGCCAGTCTGCTCCACTTCTTTAAGAGCGCGACGTATTTCTCCGTCAGTAAGGCTTGGCACTGGCTCTCCAATCGGGTCTCAAGTGGGGTCGCTAGGCGGATAGCAGGGGGCGGCGACTGGGGTCGCAACGGCAGCGAATCCCCCTAGAAACAGCCCCCAATATGCCACGCTATCCGGCGGCACGACAAGCCAGAAAATCCTATGATTTAAGGGGTCTGGGCGTGATCGAGCGTTATCAAGAACCATCGAGTGGGATGGTTATGCACCAGGATCAGCGCGGTCGCGGACAATTCCAGCGCGCGCTTGATCACCTCGCGGGGGTAGACCGGCGTGTGATCGACGGTGCCGGTCTGCTGCACCTCGTCGGCGATCAGCTGGTTGCGCTTGTCGAGGAACAGCAGGCGGAACTGCTCCTTGTCGGCGAACGCCATGCCGGTGCGGCAATAGGCGATGACGTCGTTCCACGACGACAGCGCGATGTTGCGCTTGATCTCGCCCTTGGCGATCCGCCCCGCGGCCGCAGCGAGCAGCTTGATCTGGTTGATCGAGGCATCCTTGACGCCCTCGACCTCGCGCAGCCGCGCCACCGGCGCGTGCACGACTTCGGCGAACGAGCCGAACTTCTTCAATAGCGCTTTCGCCAACGGCTTGGTGTCGCGGCGCGGGATGGCCGCGAACAGCGCCATCTCCAGCAGCTCATAATCGGTCAGCGCGTCCGGCCCCGCCGCATAGAAGCGCTCGCGCAGCCGCTCGCGATGGCCGTGATAATGCGGCGTCTCGTCGGCCTCGTCGTGGCTGGCAGGCTTGGCGGGCATCGGCCACAACCATGCCGTGCCTGCCGCGATTTGCAAGAGCCGATGCAATGTCCGGTTTGCCACGATACGACGGGCGAATTACCGTGGGCTGCAACGTTCAGGATCAAGAAGGGGAGCGGCGTGACACCGTTCAAGGTGATCCGCGCACGCGCCGAGAAGCGCAAGGGCGGGCCGAAGGCGTTGGAGAAACTGCTGCGGCCGCCGGCCGGCGCCAAGGCGCTGGCCAAGCTCGGCGACGACCGCGTGCTCGCCGAGATGACCAAGCGCGTGTTCTGCGCGGGTTTTGCCTGGAGCGTGATCGACGCCAAATGGCCGGGCTTCGAGGAGGCGTTCCTGGGCTTTCAGCCCGCTAAGCTCGCCTTCAAATCAGATGAATTCTGGGAGAAACTGACCAGCGACGTCAGGATCGTGCGCAACGGCGCCAAGATCATGTCGGTGCGCGACAATGGCCGCTTCGTACAGGAGATCGCGCGCGAGCACGGTAGTTTCGGCAAATTCCTCAGCGCCTGGCCGTCATCGGATGAGGTCGGGCTGCTGGACCTGCTCGCCAAGCGCGGCAGCCGGCTCGGCGGTAACACCGGGCAGATGCTGCTGCGTTTTCTCGGCTGGGACGGCTTCGTCACCTCGCGCGACGTCGTTGCCTGCCTGCGCGATGCCGGGCTCGACATTGCCGAGGAGGTCAAGTCGAAGCGCGATCTCGCCAAGGTGCAGGCGCAGTTCAATGCCTGGGCCGAGGAGACCGGGCTGTCCTATCTGCATCTGTCGCGGATCTGCGCGATGTCGGTCGGCGAGAACCACACGGCGGAGGAGATCGTCGCGCGGACGCGGAGCGACTATTGAATCTCGTCGAGGATCACACCTGCACCCACGGCTTCTCGCCGTGGCGCTCGGACAGCGTGAAGATCTCGACGCCGTCGGCGGTGACGCCGACCGAGTGCTCGAACTGCGCCGACAGCGAACGGTCGCGGGTCACCGCGGTCCAGCCGTCGGACAGGATCTTCACATGCGGCTTGCCGAGATTGATCATCGGCTCGATGGTGAAGAACATGCCGGGCTTCAGCGGCGCGCCTTCGCCGGGGCGGCCGATATGGATGATGTTCGGCTCGTCGTGGAACAGGCGGCCGAGGCCGTGGCCGCAGAAGTCGCGCACCACGCTCATGCCTTGCGGCTCGACGAAGCTCTGGATGGCGTGGCCGATATCGCCGGTGGTGGCGCCGGGCTTGACGGCGGCAATGCCGCGCATCATCGCCTCATAGGTCACCTCGATCAGCCGCTCGGCCTTTCGCGCGATGGCGCCGATCGCATACATGCGGCTCGAGTCGCCGTACCAGCCGTCGACGATGAAGGTGACGTCGACATTGACGATGTCGCCTTCCTTCAGCGGCCGGTCGCCCGGCATGCCGTGGCAGACCACGTGATTGATCGAGGTGCAGGTCGAGTAGCGGTAGCCGCGATACATCAGCGTCGCCGGGTAGGCGCCGTGGTCGAAGGCGAACTTGCGGACGAACTCGTCGATGACCGAGGTCGGGACGCCCGGCTTGACGATGTCGGTGAGCGCGTCGAGGCATTTCGACACCAGCGCGCCCGCCTTGCGCATGCCGGCGAAGCCGCTCGGTCCGTGCAGCTTGATCTGGCCGGTCTTGCGAAGCGAGGTGTCGGTGGCGTCGATATAGCTCATGGGCGGGATGTTTCTGCGGGCAAGGGGCTGATTTCAGGCCCTAATTTAATGATCGGCGCGCGAGGTGCAAGCCAAGCTTGGGCATGGGGACAATGCTCAAACGGCTTGATTTTCCGGTCAAATCCGGAACAGGAGCGGCCGCTTGCCCGAAAAGGCCGCACGGGGGCGCTAGCTGGAGACCTCGACCACGCTCTCGACCGGAAGCGCGCCGCCGCGGATCCGGAGTTCCCGGACCGGGTAGGGCACCTTGATGCCCTGCTGCTTGAAGGCGTCCCACAGCGACAGCATGACGTCGCTCTTCACACCGTCCATGCCATCAGGGTCGGCGATCCAGAAGGTCAGCGAGAACTTCATGCCGAGCTCGGCGAATTCGGTCAGGATGCAGTTCGGCGGTTTGCCCTTGAGCGCGCGGGCGTGGGCTGTCGCGATGGTGATCGCGAGCTTGCAGACCAGCCTCGGATCGGCGTCGTAATTGGTGGCGAAGGCGATCTTCACCAGCGTGTTCTTGTCGGTGTAGGTCCAGTTGGTGACCTTCTGCGTCACCAAATCCTCGTTCGGGATCAGGAACTCGCGGCCGTCGCCGGCGGCAACCGAGATGTAGCGGGTCTTCATCGCGCTGATCCGGCCCTGGCTGTCGCCGATGGTGACGAGGTCGCCCGGCTTCACCGACTTGTCGACCAGCAGGATGATGCCCGAGATGAAGTTGGCGACGATCTTCTGCAGGCCGAAACCGATGCCGACGCCGACCGCGCCGGACAGCACCGCCAGCGCCGACAGGTTGATCCCGACCGCGCTCAAGGCAATGGCGACCGCGATCACCATCAGGCCGATGCGAATGATCTTGACCAGCAACACCTGGATCGACGGGGTCAGGTCGGTCGAGCGCGTGATCTGGCCGTCGATGAAATTGCTGGCGATATTGCTCAGCCACAGCGCCAGGATCAGCACCGCGCCGGCCTTGATCAGCAGCAGCGGCGTCAGCCGCAGGCCGCCCACGATGACCGCGAACGAATCCAGCGTATCGGCCGCCCAGTCGAGCTGGCCGATGATGCTCAGCGCGGCGACCACCCAGGCCGCGATCGAGACCAGTTTGACGATGAAGGCATTGTCGATCACCGAGGTCACGAGGCGGATCACGAGCCAGGCCAGCGCCAGCTTGGCGGACACCGCGATCAGATAGCTGCGGCTCGGCCAGGTCGCGTGCCACATCACGATGCGCGAGATCACCATCAACACCGCGAACACCGCGGTCGAGGCGCTCGATACCATCACGCGGGCAAAGTGCCGGAGCGGCAGCGGCCAGCGGCTCGCCAGCGACGACATGTTGACCCGCGCATGAATGGCGGTATCGGCGGCGTAGGCAAGGCCCGCGGCGACGAGGATGATGCCGAACTGCAGATAGAACCAGGGCGAAGCGATCTCGGCCCCGACCGAGCGCGCGGCCATTTGGATCGATTCCAGGACGTCCTTCCAGCTCATGTCCATCGGCAAAATCTCAACTTGCAGCGCGGGTCAGGCAAACGTGATTCGAAGGTGCAGCCAGAATCCCACAATGGCGCGCACCCGACCATCGATACACCACAGTGTGGAGGCGACCTAGGGGCGAGGTGACCGGGCACATTGCCGCTTCGGACAGAAATCGGTTGGCGTCCCAGTGTCGCGACGATAAGGATGCAATTGCAAGTATTTGAGACCTCCCAAGTCCTTGAGACCTCCAAAGGCGCATGGCATCCCTCGACTCCGTCAGTATAGCGATCCTGCTCGGTGCGGTGCTGGTGATGGCCGGCATCCTGTCCAGCCTGCTGGCGCTGCGGTTCGGCGCCCCCTTGCTGCTGGTGTTCTTGCTGGTCGGCATGCTGGCGGGCGATTCCGGGCCGGGCCGGCTACAGTTCGACGACGTTCGCACCACCTATCTTGTCGGCTCGGTGGCGCTGGCGCTGATCCTGTTCGACGGCGGGCTGAAGACGCGGTTTGCCAGCATCCGCACCGTGCTGGCGCCCTCGATGATGCTGGCGACCGCCGGCGTGCTGCTGACCGCGCTGATCACGGCGCCGGTCGCCCGCTATGTGCTCGACCTCAACTGGACCGAATCGCTTCTGGTCGGCGCGGTCGTCGCCTCGACCGACGCCGCGGCGGTGTTCCTGCTGGTGCACACCCAGGGCCTGCGCCTGCGCCCGCGCGTCGGCGCGACCTTGGAGGCGGAGTCCGGCACCAACGATCCGTTCGCGATCTTCCTCACCTTGATGCTGGTCGAGTTCATCTCGATCGGCCAGAGCTCGGCCTCGCACATCGCGATGGAGTTCGTCCAGGAGGCCGTGCTCGGCGCCATCATCGGGGTGATCGGCGGCCGGCTGGTGGTGATCGCGCTGAACTACGTCGCGCTGCCGCAGGGCCTGCATGCGCCGTTCGTCACGACAGCGGCGCTCGTGATCTTCGGCGGCTCCCAGATCGTGCATGCCTCGGGATTCCTCGCGGTCTATCTCGCCGGTATCATCATCGGCAACCGGCCGACCCGCGCGCATAATTCGGTGGTGACCTTCCTCGACGCCGCGACCTGGCTGGCCCAGATCGTGATGTTCGTGCTGCTCGGCCCTCCTGGTGTCGCCGCATCGCCTGCTCTCCAGCGCCGGCGGCGCGGTGCTGGTGGCGTTCGCGCTGATGCTGGTGGCGCGGCCGCTGGCGGTGCTGATCTGCCTCGCGCCGTTCAAGTTCAACTGGCGGGAGAAGGTGTTCATCGCCTGGACCGGCTTGCGCGGCGCGGTCGCGATCTTCCTGGCCTCGATCCCGATGCTGGTCGGGCTGTCGAAGGCCTATCTGTATTTCGACGTCGCCTTCGTCGTCGTCATCATCTCGCTGCTGCTGCAGGGCTGGACGCTGGCCCCGGCCGCGCGGCGGCTGCACGTCGCGCTGCCGCGCACCGAACGCGGCCCGCGCCGGGTCGAACTTGATCTGCCCGGCCAGCTCGAGCAGCAGCTGGTCGGCTATCCGGTGCGGCCCAAGAGCCTGTATTTCCGCCGCGGGCTGATCCCGTCCTGGTCGAAGCCGACGCTGGTGATCCGCGATGAACGGATCCTGACGCCGGTCGAAGCTGATCCGGTGGCGCCCGGCGACTACATCTACCTGCTGGCGCCGCCGGAGCGCGCCGAGGCGCTCGATCGCTTCTTCGTCGACATGGCACCGTCAAGCGCGCCCGATCCACACCTGCTCGGCGACTTCATGGTCTCGGGCGAGCACACGCTCGGCGAGCTCGCCGAGATCTACGGCGTCAAGGTCGACGAGCAGCAGGCCAAGCTGACGCTGGCGGATTATTTCGACATCAATCTCGACCGCGCGCCGAAGGAAGGCGCCGAGTTGGCGCTCGACGAGATCGTGCTGGTGGCGCGCAGCATCGGCGGCGGCCGCGTCAATGTCGTGGGCCTGCGCCTGCCGGAGGAAGAGGAGGAGGTCGCACCGCAGACGCGGATGCAGACCGTCCGGCGCAAGCTCGCCGATATCTGGGCGTCGGTCGCCGGCGTCTGAAGCGTTTTCGAGCGAAGTGGATGCCGGTTGGCGCGAAGAAAACGCGTCGGAATAAGACCGGCACCGTCACTGCTTGCGCAGGAAGCTCGAATCCGGCGCGAACTTCTTGATCATGTCGGACAGGCCATCGTCCGCCGGCGGGGCCGGCGGGTCGTTGGACGCAGCGTCTGCTTTGGGCTCATCCTTCAGCTTCTGGCCGGAAATCTCGGCCAGCGCCGCGAGCAGCGTCTCGTCGAGATTATCGGTCGGTGTCTTGGCAGGCGATGTCTTGGCAGGCGATGTCTTGGCAGGCGATGTCTTGGCAGGCGATGTCTTGGCAGGCGGCGTGTTGGCAGGCGGCGTGTTGGCGGGTGGGGCGACGGCGCGGATCTCCGGCTCGCGCTTCAGCGGCGGCTCTGGCGCTGGCTTGGATGCGTCCGCCCGTCTGGCGGCGGCCTCGCTGATGGCGGTGATCAACGATGCTTCGAGGTCGGCGGGCGTCTCGGCCAGCGGCGGCGGCGCCTCGGTGGGCTTCGCGTCCCGGAGGGTACGACCGAACAGCCGTTCCCGCTGGCTCGCCGTCGACGGCCGGCTGTCGGTGGCCTTGCCAGGTTCCTTATTAGGCTCCTTGGCAGGCTTGAAGAGACCCGCGCGTTCGGCGGCGACCCTGGCGGAAGCCTCCTCGACCGTGGCGAGCAGGGACGCTTCCAGCGAAGCAGGATTGCCCGGCGAAGCCACCGGCTTGGCGGCAGGGGCGGTCAGCTGCCTTGGCTCAGGCCTGGGCGGCGGCAGCGGCGGTGGCCGCGATCCTTCGACCGGTGCGGGCGGCGGCGCCGGCTGGCCGTCCCGGGCCCGCGCGATGATGCCGTCGACGATCGCGCCGAGGCGGCTCTTGTCGGGGGCGGCGAGATAGCTCGCCGCGAGCTCATCGACATATTGCGGACCGTAATCGGCCAGCACCTTGGCAAGCTGGGCGAGATCTGGATCGCTCTCGACGAGCCTGCGCCAGGTCTGCTGGTCGTAGGGGGCATCGTCCTTCTTGTCGGGCCAGGCCACCCGGCGTGGCTGGCGCTGCGGCCCGGCGTTCTGGCCGGTGACAGGGTCGAGGGTCGGCGGCTGCAGCCCGGGACTGAGGCGAGGTGGGACGAACCCCCCAGCCCCGGCGGGCACGGCGTCATCCCCGAGGCGTCGGCGGCGCTCGGCGGCCTGCAGCGAGATCAGGCCGATGCCCATCAGCAGAAAGCCGAGGGCGGCCCACGAAATCGTGGCGCACAGCAGCCCGCCGATCAGCAGCAATACCCAGCCAGTCAGTCGCAAAGTGCACCTTTCCCCCATGCCGATCGGGATGTCCCGATCCGGGCCTAGCAGACAAGATGGGCTATCTTATGCCGACTTTCGGAAAAACGGCCAGCCGGGGCGTTTTCGAGCGAAGTGGGCACCGGTTCGCGTGAAGAAAACGCCTTGAGACCAGAACCCAGAGCTACGGCTCTGATTCAATCAGAACCCTAGCTCTAGGTGCCGCCCGTCAACACCTTGACACCGCCAAACGCGGTCACCTGGCCGTGGCGCAGCATCACGATCTGGGTGGCGAGCTGGCGCAGCTCGGCCGCGTCGTGGCTGACATAGACCATCGGGACACCCGCCTCGTCGCGCAACCGCACCAGATAGGGCAGGATCTCCAGCTTGCGGCTCTCGTCGAGCGCGCCCAGCGGCTCGTCCAGCAGCAACAGCCGCGGCTTGGACAGCAGCGCCCGGCCGAGCGCGACGCGCTGGCGCTCGCCGCCGGAGAGCTTTCCGGGGCGGCGGTCGAGCAGGGCGCCGATGTCGAGCAGGTCGATGACGCGCTTGTGCTGCGCGGGATCCTCGGTGAGGCGGTTCATGCGGCGGCCGTAATCGAGGTTCTGCCTGATATCGAGATGCGGAAACAGCCGTGCGTCCTGGAACACGTAGCCGATCCGGCGGCGCCAGGTCGGGACGTGGATGCCGGCGGCGGTATCGTCGACCGTCTCACCGTCGATCACGATGGTGCCGCGATCGGGACGCACCAGGCCTGCGATGGTGTTGATCAGCGAGGTCTTGCCGGAGCCGGACGCCCCGAACAGGCCGGTGACGCGGCCCTCGCTGCTGAACGACGCCGCAAGCGAGAACTCGCCGAGCTGCTTTTGGATGTCGACGCGCAGCATCGCTACTGCCCGTGCAGGCGCGCGGTGGCGCGGCGCGCGAACCATTCCGCGCCGATCAGCGCGCTCATCGCGATCACGATGGAGGTGATCACCAGACGTGCCGCGGCAGTGTCGCCGTCGGGTGTCTGGATCAGCGAATAGATCGCCGACGAAATGGTCTGGGTCTCGCCGGGGATGTTGGAGACGAAGGTGATGGTGGCGCCGAACTCGCCAATCGCCTTGGCAAAGCCGAGCACCATGCCGGCCAGCACGCCCGGCAGCGCCAGCGGCAGCGTCACCGTCGCAAACACCCGCCAGGGCGCGGCGCCGAGCGTCTCGGCGGCCTGTTCGAGGCGGCGGTCGATGGCTTCAATCGACAGCCGGATCGGACGCACCAGCAGCGGAAACGACATCACGCCGCAGGCGAGCGCCGCGCCGGTCCAGCGGAATGCGAACACGATGCCGAGATGGTCGGCCAGCCAGCCGCCGACCAGTCCGCGCTTACCGAAGGTCAGCAGCAGCAGGTAGCCGGTGACGACGGGCGGCAGTACCAGCGGCAGATGCACGGCGGCATCGAGCAGCGACTTGCCCCAGAAATCGCGCCGCGCCAGCAGCCAGGCGAGCGCGATCCCGAACGGGGTCGCCACCAGCGTTGCAATGACGGCGACCCGCAGCGACAGCAGGATCGCCGTCCATTCGGTCGGCGAGATCTCAAACACGCTCAGGTCGTCGGGCTGATCAGGAACTTGAAGCCGTATTTCTCGAGGATCGTCTTCGCGGCGGAAGAACGCAGGAAGGCGAGATAATCGGAGGTCTCGGGCTTGGCGGTCGTGGTCGCCGCGACCGGATAGATGATCGCCGGATGGGTGTCGGCCGGGAAGGTGCCGACGATCTTGACGCCCGGCTCGACCTTGGCGTCGGTCGAATAGACGATGCCGAGCACGGCTTCGCCGCGCGCCACCAGCGTCAATGCGGCGCGCACGCTCTCGGCCATCGCGAATTTCGGCTCCGCGGCCTGCCAGGCGCCGAGCTTCTCGAGCGCGGCCTTGGCGTATTTGCCGACCGGCACCGCCTTGACGTCGCCGGTGGCGATCTTGCCGCCGCCGGCGAGCTTGGCGAGATCGAAGCCAGGTGCGATGTTGACATTGTCGATCTTGGAATCCTTCGGTGCGATCAGCACGATCGAATTGCCGAGCAGGTTGACCCGCGTCGGCTCATTGATGGTCTTCTGCTTGATCGCGTAGTCCATCCAGTCGGTGTCGGCGGAGACGAACACGTCGGCCGGCGCGCCCTGCTCGATCTGCTTTGCCAGTGCCGAGCTCGCGGCATAGCTGGCGCTGATCTTGACGCCGGTCTTGGCGGTGTAGGCGGCATCGATCTCGTCGAGCGCGTTCTTCATCGAGGCCGCGGCAAAAACCGTGAGGGTCTTGTCCTCGGCGCGCGCGGGCGAATGGATCGCACCGAGCAGGATGACGGAGGCAGTGAAAAGTCCGGCGAGCCTTGAAATTGCAAGCCTTGAAATGGAAAGTCGTGACATGGAAGCGCTCCGTGCGAGCTCGCGCGCGAACATGCGCGCGCAAAATCAGGCGTTGGTGAATTCTGGGACGCGACGGACGGAAGCGCTGTTCCGCTGTTCTCCGAAGGACTTACGGTCCTCGGGATATCGCACGGCAAACATAGCAGGCTGGCACTTACGGTAAAGGCGACTGTTTGTCTAACCGTTCGTCCTATTCATCGGACGGCTGGATCGCGATCGACAGCGAATTTTCCCTGGCGCCGGTCACCTGCAGCACGAACGGGCTGGCGGCGAGGTCAAATTTCATGGTCTTGCGGATGCCGTCGCAATCGGTCGCGCCGCTGAATGCCTTCGGCTTCAGGAAATGCCCGTCCTGCACCAGGTCGACCCAGGCGCCGGCCGACAGGCTGACGGTATAGAGCCCGGCCTTCGGCGCCGCCTTGAAGCTGGTGAAGCCGGCGAACGTGCCGTCCTTCGGCGCGCGCTCGGGCGGGCTTGGCAGTTTGGCGTCGCTGGGCGCGACCAGCGCCAGCGTGATCGCGGTCGGCGGCAGTGCGGCCTGTTCGCTGCCCGAGGCGAGCCTGGTGCGATCGGGCGCGGTGAGCGCGGCGCGGGCGCGATCGATCGACCATTTGAACTTGTCGCAGCCGCTCGGCTCTTCCGCCGCGAAGGCGGGAACTGAAACAAGCAGCAGCGATGCGGCGAGGAGCGATTTGCGCATGTCTGGTCCAATGCAATTGTGACGGATGAAAGAGATCAGCGGCCCCGATCCATCGCTCGAACGCGCTTACGGCGCGACGACGCGGGATCATAACGCAGTATAACCCGGCCGGCATAGCCGCCTGACGAAGATGTTATTGCTCTGAATGTTATTGTTTGGCGTCGGGAGCGTTCAGCACCGCTTTGCACTCCGCCGGCATCTGCGCCAGCGTCATCGGCGGGCGAGGTTTCGGCGGCTTCGGCGGTGGCTTCGGATGCAGCACGGAGTCCTTGAACCAGAAGGCGAGATCGGACGGCTTGCAGCCTTCGCCTTCCGTCTGCGGTTTCTGCGCCTCGCATGCCGGGCTGCCAGGCGGACAGCGCATGCGGATGTGGAAGTGATAGTCGTGGCCCCACCACGGCCGGATCTTCGACAGCCAGCTGCGGTCGCCCTTGGCCTCGCGGCACAGCGCCTTCTTGATCGCGGCATTGACGAAGATGCGCTGCACGGCCGGCTCTCGCGCGGCATCGCGGATCACCAGCACGTGAGCCGGCGTGAACACGCGCGGATCGATATCGAGCCGGTCGTCGCGCACCATCATCACTGCCGACATCTCCTCGCGATCCTCGCGTGACAATTTGCGGTCCGGCATCGGCGTCAGCCAGATATCGGCGTCGAGCCCGATCTGGTGGCTGGCATGACCCGACAGCGCGGGGCCGCCGCGCGGCTGGCCGATATCGCCGACCAGGATGCCGGGCCAGCCGGCATCCCTGTGGGCGTTGGCCGCAAGCCGCTTCAACAGCGCGATCATGGCGGGGTGGCCCCAATAGCGGTTGCGCGACAGGCGCATCACCTGCCAGGTGGCGCCGTCGAGCGGCATCTGCGCGGCGCCGGCGAGACAGCCCTTGGTGTAGCCGCCGATCGATTGGGTCGGCAGCGCCGCCGGCAGCATCTTGCGCGCGAACAGCTGCTTCGCCCCGATCGTCGGATCGTTAGGGTTGGCGAGCGGCGGCAATGGCTGCGGATTGAGCGAGCCCTTGTCCTGCGCCCGCGCGGAGATGGTGCAGGCGAGCAGGGTGGCGATCAGGAACGGGATCAGACGCAGGCGGGGTGTCATTCGGATCACTCTGTCTGCGCAAGGCTAACATGGATTCGAGGCAGGCGAACCGCGCTTTCATCCCATTCGCTTGATGTGCGCTGACGATCGACGCGCCGTTGATTTTCATGAGCGCGGTGGTTTCCGTCCGGAGTCGATACGCATGGCCAAACCGCTTTGGCTCGGACTCGAAGGTTGCCCCTGTTCCTTTGCCTGTGCCGCCTTTACCTCGCGATAACCCTGTCACACACTGGCAAACATTGATGCGTCGGACGTGCTTTCTGTGCAATCGCGCGCCGTTTTACCCTTCCTTCACCACACTCCGCCGCGTCCATGCCGTAAATCTGCGTTGTGGGCCGCCTGCTGACGGCGCGCCACTGGCGTTCGTCGTGAACTCGCCTGCAAAGCAGGCATGCCGCAGCTTCTCAAGCAGCGCAGCTATTTGCCGAGAGATACCAATTTTTCAGAGACTTATCGCAGATATGTCGCCGAATTGAAATGCGCGTGGGGCGTGCGATACCGATGATGCGGCCGAAGAAGATCAAGAAACCGAAACAGGCCAAACTATCAGGTCCTCAGGGCCGCCGGGTGAGGCCGATGCCGAAGATGTCGGGCAGTTCGCGCCGCAGCGCGGTCGAGATCAGCGAACTGGTGCGCCAGCGCGCGCAGGCCGACGCTGCGATCGCCGAGGCCCGCAAGTCCAATGCGCGGCTGCGCGAGGCGATCGACATCCTGCCGCAAGGCATCGTGTTTCTGGACCCCGAAGGCCGCTACACCCTCTGGAACAAGAAATACGCGGAAATCTACAAGCGCAGTTCCGACCTGTTCGAGCAGGGCGCGCGCCTCGAAGACACCATCCGCATCGGCGTCGCGCGCGGCGACTATCCCGAGGCCGCCGGGCGCGAGGAAGAGTGGATCGCCGAGCGGCTCGAGAAGATGTACCAGCCGGGCGAGCGGCATGAGCAGGTGCTGGCCGATGGCCGCGTGGTGCTGATCGAGGAGCGGCTGACCTCGGATGGCGGCATCGTCGGCCTGCGCGTCGACATCACCGAATTGAAGCAGCGCGAGGCGTCGTTCCGCCTGCTGTTCGACGGCAACCCGGTGCCGATGATCCTGTGCGCGCTCGACGGCGAGAAGATTCTGGCGGTCAACGACGCCGCGATCGCGCACTATGGTTACGTTCGTGCCGAATTCGAGAAGATGACGATCAAGAGCCTGCAGGCGTTCGATGCCGAGCTGCCCTGGGCCTCAGGCCGCAGCAGCGACGAGCAGGCGGCGCGGACCTGGAAGCATGTGCGCGCGGACGGCACGCTGATCGACCTGGCGATCTATTCGCGCCAGCTGATGCATGGCGATCAGCCGGCGATGCTGCTCGCGCTGATGGACATCACCGAACGCAAGCGCGCCGAGGCGCGGCTGGCCTTCATGGCCCAGCATGACAGCCTGACCGGCCTGCCGAACCGCAATCTGCTGCGCCAGCAGATGGAGGAGATGTTGCAGCACACCCGCCGCTCCACCGACAAGGTCGCGGTGCTGATGCTCGGGCTCGACAATTTCAAGGCGGTCAACGACACGCTCGGCCACGGCATCGGTGACAAGCTGTTGCGCGGGGTCGCCAAGCGCCTGCGCTCGACGCTGCGCGAGGAAGACGCACTGGCCCGGCTCAACTCCGATGAGTTCACCATCGTGCAAGGCGGCGTGATGCGGCCCGAAGACGCGGTGCTGCTGGCGCGGCGGATCCTCGATGCGATCGGCGAACCCTATCTGCTCGATGGCCATTCGGTGGTGGTCGGCGCCAGCATCGGGATCGCGATGTCACCGGGCGACGGCGAGGATTCCGAAAAGCTCTTGAAGAGCGCCGACATGGCGCTGTCGCGCGCCAAGAGCGAGTTCCGCGGCACCTTCTCGTTCTTCGAGGCCGAGATGGATGCGCGCGCGCAGAGCCGCCGCAAGATCGAGATCGACCTGCGCGATGCGATCCAGAATGAAGGGCTGCGGCCCTACTACCAGCCGCTGGTCGACCTCACCAGCGGACGCATCACCGGCTTCGAGGCCTTGGTGCGCTGGCCGCATCCGGAGCGCGGCATGATCTCGCCCGGCGAGTTCATTCCGGTGGCCGAGGAGACCGGTCTGATCAATCCGCTGGGTTCGCTGATGCTGCATCGCGCCTGCATGGACGCGGCGCAATGGCCCGACGACGTCCGCGTCGCGGTCAATCTGTCGCCGCTGCAATTCCGCACCGGCAACCTGCTGGCGCTGGTCACCGACGCGCTGCGGCAATCCGGCCTGCCGGCGCGGCGGCTCGAACTCGAGATCACCGAGACGCTGCTGCTCGAGAAGAGCAGCCAGGTGCTGGCGACGCTGCATGCGCTGCGCGCGCTCGGGGTGCGGATGTCGATGGACGATTTCGGCACCGGCTATTCGAGCCTGAGCTATCTGCGCAGCTTCCCGTTCGACAAGATCAAGATCGACCAGTCGTTCGTGCGCGACCTCGGCGCCAATCCGGACGCGCAGGCGATCGTGCGTTCGATCGTCAGCCTCGGCATCGGGCTCGGCGTCACCATCACCGCGGAGGGCGTCGAGACCGAGGCGGAGCTGAGCTGCCTGCGCGCCGAGGGCTGCCACGAGGGCCAGGGCTTTCTGTTCAGCCGCGCGCGGCCGAATGCCGAAGTCGTCAGCCTGCTGAAGGCGCAGCGCGTCGCCACCGCGCTGGTGGCGTAGCGAAGCTGCTTCGATTGCGTCATTGCGAGCGCAGTGAACCAATCCATCCGGGGCGTGTACTCATAAAGCCGGTACGCGCGTGCGCGAGAATAGCGAGGTTCCGGTTGACATGAAAGAGCGGACATCGACGACGCTTAAGTAGATGTCCGCAAAGGGCCGGACTCGGACATTGTTCATGATCGTCTAGCTCATGGGACGAAACTTGCCTCTTCGTAACGGCGACTTCCGTGCGAACGAGAAAGTACAGAACGAGAAATTGATCACTGTCGTCAGGAAGTCGCCGTAGGCCAGAACAGCCCGCTGCTTCCTCGCATCGACCAAGTTTGTGGCCGTCACCGCGCCGCTCAAGCCGAGAAAGCTATTCTCGAAATCCAGTCCTCCACGTCGGCAACGGGCCATGTGTGGATGTTAGCGAATCGGGTTTTCGGGCCCGCTTCCTGGCTTTCGGGCAAGTCGGGCGAGGCTTTCGGCCGCCCTCAATTCGAATGATTTGGCCATCTGTTGTTTCGCAACGACCAGTGACCTTTCGAAATGAGCCCGCGCCTGCTCCACATTCGGCGGTTCGCACGCCAGTGCCACTTCGCCCGCAATTTGATAGGCTTCCGCCTCCTGCCAGCATTCGCCACTCTCGCTGATCCTCAGCAACGCCTCTTCGTTACAGCGTTGCGCATCGCCAAGCCTTCCGATCCGAGCGTATGTCGCTCCCAATATGCTGAGATACCACGGCGCATAGGCGGTGGCGCCGGTGGATCGCATACCCGAAATCCCGGCCTCGATCATATCAGCGGCAGAGTGGTGCTGCCCCTCAAGGGCGAGCACCCGACCGCGCAACAGCTTGCCGTAAGCGTTCCAGAAGCGTGATCCCTTCTCGTCCGCGAGCTGCATAAGCTCGCGAGCGAGTTCGGCCGCGGAGCCGAGTTTGCCCATGTAGATGAGAGTGAGGGACACATGGGCCAGCGCATACATGAGCGTTGCGGCGTGGCCAAACTCGCGTGCCTCGCGGATAGCGCGCTCCAGGTCGGCCGTCGCGGCATCGGTGCGGCCCAGCGTCCACTGCGAAAAGGCGCGCCACGCCAATGCGGAGACGAGAACATCATGGCCAAACCGCATTGCAAGCGGGCGGTGCTCGGCGTGACAGTACGTCGTAACGACATGATCGAGCTCGGCTGAGCCGGCAGCCAGGTCTCCGGCGAGCACGAGGGAAATTCCCATCAAGAGATGCCCGATCATCGTTGGTGTACTTGCCTGCCGTTGTTCAGCGAGGGCCTGGAATTGGGCAGCCAGCTCCCGCGTAACATGGGCGTGGAACGACATGCGGCTTGCCACCCAGAATCCGTAAAGCACCGAAAAGAGCACGATGGGATCGTCCGTCGTATCCCCGAGCTTCTCTGCATGCTCGATCAAGGCGCGCGCCTGATCGAAAGCCGCTCTTGTCTCGGGAGCAGCATGGCCTTTGGTGTGGATCAGAGCGTTGGCAAGCTCGATTTGCAACGAGATTCGCTCACGGCGCAACGAGGCTGTCTCGGGCGACCTGGCGATCAGGTCAAGGGCACGTGCCAGCTGTTCCGCCGCTTCGACGAGCGCCGACCGGGAAAGCGACCGCCTTCCGGCCTTGCTCCACAGGTGTGCCGCCTTTTCTAGCAGGCCGGCTTCGGTGCAATGCCGGGCCAGCACTTCCGGTTGGCTCTCGGCAATGTCGACGAAATCGATTTCTATGGTCTCGGCAAGCACAAGGTGGAGCGCGCGGCGCTTCTCACGCAGGAGCGTGCCATAGGCGGCCTCCTGGATCAGCGCGTGATTGAAGACATAGTTCGAATCATGCGGGTCGCCCTGGCGAAACAGCAATCCCGCATCGACGAGACGGTCGAGCGCGCGGTTCAGCTCGGACTCCGTCAGTGGTACGATGGCGGCGATCAACGCATGGCTGAAGTCGCGACCGATTGCGGCTGCCATCTGTGCAACCTCCTTGGCGGGGCCGAGCCGGTCCAAGCGTGCCATCAGAGATGCGTGAAGGGTGGCCGGCACCGCACTTGCAGCCGCAGGGATTGCCCCGACGAGACGCGTTTCGGAGCCTGCCTCCAGCACGGCCTTGGTCATTTCCTGGACAAACAGCGGTATTCCGTCGGCGCGATCGATGATCTCCTTGCGAATGTGTGCCGGAAGGGGGTGCTCTCCGATCACCTCATCAACCAGAGCTTCGGTTTCGCGCGCACCAAGCCGGGTGATCGTCATCGCCGTGATATGAGGCCGAGCGGCCAAGGGTGGTGCAAGTTCGGGTCGAAACGTCGCAACCAGCAACACGGGAAGGGCGACAATCGCCTCGATGAGCTGACCAAGCAGTTCGAGGCTGGTCGGATCGATCCAGTGCAGATCCTCGAATATCATCAGAACCGGATTGGAGCGGGCCTGGCTCTGGATATCCAGCACGATCGCTTCCAGCATTCGTTGGCGGCGCAGCGCTGGCGTCAGCTCGTCGGTGGAATACCGGCCGTCATTGGCGAGTTGAAGCAGGTCGGCAAGCGCTGCCCTGTGTGCGATAGGTGCGGATGAGCGGCCGAGGGTCGCATCAAGCTTGTCGAGTCTCGTTTTCGCATCATCCTCGCGCGCAAGATTCGCGCGTCGTTCCATCTGCTTGACGATTGGATAAAGCGCCGAATTGGTGTGCTGCGGAGAGCAGTAGTAGCGCAGCTGCGTCGGCGCATCCGCGGCGACATGCTCCAGAATGGCAGCCACCAGGCGCGATTTGCCGATGCCGGCCTCGCCGGCAATGATGACGACTTGCCCGGCGTTCGCTCGAGCTCTGGACCAGCTCTGCTCCAGCACCGCACATTCGCGCTCGCGTCCGACGAGGGCTCCCAATCCGCGACGATAAAGGGCGTCGAAGCGGCCATCGATGGCGTTGGTGCCGTGGACGGCCCAGGCCTGAACCGGTCCAGCTAGCCCCTTGAGCTGTTGTGCCCCGAGACTCGTCAGCACAAATAGATCGCCGACCAGCCGTCGCGTTGCGTCCGCGATCACGACCATTCCAGGCCCCGCGACGGCCTGCAAGCGGGCCGCCAGATTCGGCGTTTCGCCGACAACGCCGCGTTCCTGGGCCTCTCCAGAGCCGACGATGTCTCCGACAACGACCAGTCCCGTTGCAATCCCGACACGCACCTCCAGTCGGCCGGAGGTCGCCGTTTCGAGCTTTCCGACCGCAGCAACGAGCCCAAGTGCTGCCTGCACAGCGTGCTCCGCATCGTGCTCGTGGGCCCGTGGATAGCCGAAATACACCAGCACGCCGTCGCCCATATATTTTGCAACGAAGCCGCCGTTCTGTTCGACGACGGCTGCGCAGGTGCGGTGGTATGCACCGATGATCTTCCGCAAATCCTCCGGATCGAGCTGCGTCGATAGGGCTGTCGAGCCGACGAGATCGCAGAACATGACCGTTAGCTGGCGCCGTTCGGCCGTATCAGAGACCGACTCCGTATACGGCGCGGAGGACTTATCGGAGGCGTGCAACTCGCGGATTGCACGGAGGATCTTCTTGCGATCGCCGAGGACGATGCCCAGTTCCCGAAGGTCTTGGTCGTTGAGTTCACCCAGGATGGAGATATCGATCCGATTTTCGCGAAACCGCTGGGCGTAAGCAGACATGCCCAGCTTCTCAAGCCACTCTTCGATCTGTTGCATTCGCTCCTCAACCGATTGCAATTTGGCGTGAGGGTGTCGCGGGATCAAGCAGGAAAGTTCCGAGAAAACGCCGGCCGCCTCATTTCCTTTTGGCCGATGACGTTGCCTCCAGAAGCAGTCGTTGGTCAACTTCTGCAATGGCCACAAGGCGGCATCCCCGCGGTCTGCACCGCGTGTCCGCTTCTCCTCGAAAGCGGGGGTCTCGGATTGATAGATGCGCGCCCCAGCCTCACGCGAAGCTAGATGGACTTCTTCGTCACTTCGTTCCACGCAACGGCGGTGGAAAGTATTGTAGCCGGTCGCTCGGCTTCCGCTTGTTCAAATGATACGTCAGCGCCAGCGCCACGCAGTGGCGCAGCGCTACCTCCGGAAGCCGGCCGTCGACATCGAGCAGGATCGCGCGGTTGCCGCTGTAGCTGAGCTCGGGATAGAGCTCGCGGAAGGTCTCGACCAGATTGGTCTGGCAGTGGAAGTAGATCGCAACTTGGCCAGCGGCCGGCTTCACCTGATCGATCCGGATCGTGCTGCCGCTGCCGGTCTCCGGCGTGAGGTAGCTCGGCTGCCCCCATTTCAGCGTCTCTTCCAGCGCGCCGACGCCCTTGGTCGTCTTCGCGGTCTCGAAGATCAGCCGCCGCAGCGCCAGCAGTTTTGTCTTCACGGGGGCAGGGTATCCGTCGAACAGCGCATCAGCCTTCGCTTGCGGTCCTCGTGCCGCCTTGCTGGTCGATGTCGCCGGCTTGCGCATGGTAGGCTCCACGAGGAGGACGTCCCACGTCTGTCTACCACAGCGCCTTGAACGTCATCCAGACCGCGACCGCTCAGGCCGCGTTGCGCAATCCGGCGAGGAACGTATCCACGCTGTGCGACAGCGCGGAGGCGTGATCGCCGAGCTGGCCCGATGTATCCAGCACATTGCCCGTGAGGGCGCGGGACTGGCCGGCGGCCTCGCTCGCGCCCGCGATATTGGCGGAGACCTCGAGGGTGCCGGAGGACGCCTGCTGCACGCTGCGGGCGATCTCCCGCGTCGCCGAGCCCTGCTGCTCGACGGCGGCGGCGATCGCGGTCGCGATGCCCGAGATCTCGCGGATGGTGCCGCTGATGTCGCCGATCGCGCTGACGCAATTGCCGGTAGCAGACTGGATCGCGCCGACCTGGCCGGCGATTTCGTCGGTCGCCTTCGCGGTCTGGCTCGCCAGTTCCTTTACCTCGGCGGCGACCACGGCAAAGCCGCGGCCGGCCTCGCCGGCGCGGGCCGCCTCGATGGTGGCGTTGAGGGCCAGCAGATTGGTCTGGCTGGCGATCGCGCTGATCAGGCGCAGCACGTCGCCGATCTTCTCGGCGGATGCGGCAAGGCTCGTCACCATCTCGGTGGTCTCCATCGCCTTGGCCACGGCATTGTCGGCGACGCGGCTGGAATGGGTGACCTGGCGGCCGATCTCGGTGATCGAAGAGGCCAGCTCTTCGGTTGCGGCCGCCACCGCGTTGACGCTGGCGGACGCCTCCTCGGACGCGGCGGCTGCCGCCGCGGTCCGTTCGGAGGTGCCGTTGACGCTGCTGGCGATCTCGCCCGCGACGCGCTGCATGGCGCTCGATGATTGCGCGACGGCGGCGACCATGCCCTTGACGTCGGATTCGAAACGGTCGGCCATCTGCCGCTGCAGCGCCTGCTTGTCGGCCGCAGCCTTCACCTTGTCGGCCTCCTGTGCATCGCGCAGCGAAGAGGTCTCGATCATGCTGCGGCGGAACACGTCGACCGCCTTCGCCATGGTGCCGAGCTCGTCACGGCGCTCGCTGCCGGGGATCGCAACGCTGGTGTCGCCGCTGGACAGGCGGTTCATGACGGCGGTGATCGCGGTCAGCGGCCGCGACAGGCCGCGGCCGAGCAGGAACGCGAGCAGCACGGCCGCGGCCAGGATCGCGACCACGCCGACGATCAGATTGCGCTGCGCGCTCGCGGCCGCGGCCTCATAGTCCCTGGTGTCCTTGACGATCTCGAGCACGGCGACCGGTTCGCCGGCATAGTTCTTGATCTGGCCGAGATAGAGCTCCACCGCATGGCCGTCGAGCGTGGCGTCGCGCAGCAGAGCCGCGCCATTCATTGTGCTCTTGAGCTCGTCCTGGGTCGCGACCACGGTGTCGCCGAAGGTGGACGACAGCCGCCTGAATTTCTGGCCGTCGAACGAATGCACGGCAAGGTCGATACCGAAGCGCTTCTTGGCGCGATCGACGAATTCCTTGCCGAAGGCGACGCCGATGTCGACATTGCCCAGCGTCTTGCCGTCGCGCATGACCGGGGTCATGCCGAAGATCGAAAGCGCTTCGCGGCCGGGCTCGACGCCGACGATCGGCTTGCCAGCCTTGATCGATTCCACCACGGTGATGCGCCGTGTAGAGGCGTCGTCGCCGAAGATTTTCGGCGTGTGGACCCGGTAGAAGCTGGTCGCCGGGGCCTGCCAGAACGAGATCAGCGGGATGCCCTGCGCCTTGATCGAGGCCCAGGGCGCGCCGAGCAGCTTGCCGAGGCCGTCGCGGTCGCCCTTGGCGATTGCATCCTCGACCGGCGGCAGGGCGGCGATGACGGCGGAAACCGCGAGCGCCGTGCGGCCTTCATAGTCGATCGCCGCAATCACGCTGTCATATTGCAGCTTGAGCTGCTGATCGAGCGCGAGCCGGGTCAGCGCCCGCTGCTGGCTGATGGAGAAGCCGCCGAGAATCGCACAGGCGACCGCAACGGTCAGTGAAATCGCCAGAATCAGGCGGGCGGCAATCGATCGAAGCGTGAACATGGGACGAGCGGGACTCCAGGCATTAGCGCCGGCCGCAAAGTCTCAGAAAAAGCTTAACAACCGGGTGTTGCACCGCCGAAAATTCGCGCCGGCAGCATCGTGCCGGTGCCTACTTTCGTACCATGCGGCTCAATCGAGCTGAGGTTTGGCTGATTCAGCCGGACCGCAGGCAGACGTTCAGAGAACTGCGCGCAAGCCAGGCGTTCGCCGGGCCACAAACCCGACAACGAGAAAGCTTGCCAGGATGCCCCCCAGACTGGCGGCTGCGAATTTGACGGCAATTGAAGCAGGGAGAAGGTGCAGCAAGCGCGTGATCGCAACCAGGATCGGCGCGTGCAAGACATAGACGCCGAACGCATTGCGCGTCAGGAAGCGCGCGATGGGTCCCTGGCCGTCAAAGCGGTCTCGATAGAGGATGATTGCCCCCAACGAGAGCGCAACACAGGTGAATGAGCGCCAGGCGTCGATGCCGGCAGCCTGCCAGTGCCAGCCCCCGCCATAGGAGGACACGTCGCCGCGCATGGCGCCGCCAGTAGCGATGAGGATGATCCACAGCGCGCCGCCGATCCAAAGGCCACTCCACCACCAGCGCCTTCCGACGCGTGATGGTATCTGGCGGAACCAGTCGCCTTTCCATGCGGCAATTCCGGCGGCATACATGAAGGGGTATTGCGGAAAGTCGTGCACATCGACGTTGAGAACAGTCGTCGCGTTCGGAAAGGCCGCGCCGACGACGAAGGTCACGATGGCAATCAGGGCCGCGTAACCCAGCACGGCCGCTGCCGAAGGCGGATCACGCGGCGCGAACTGGATCGGGCGCACCTGGCACAGCACTGCGTAGACGGCGGAGAACAGGAGAAGCACCAGGCAGAACCACAGGGGCCCCGAGCCGTCGAGCAGTTCCCCCGAACGAAAGTGCAGCCACCAGTCCTGGATGAACGTTCGCGGCGGGTCGGACCGCCACGACCCCGCGACGAAATACTCAGTCAGCGGGCCAATCAAGGTCACATAGAGCAGCAATGGCAGGCCAAGTCTTTGCAGCCGCTCGCGGACGAAGTGACGGACGCCATTGCGTGCAATGACGCCGGCTGAAAAGAAGCCCGCCAGGCCGAACAGCAGACCCATCGCCACCGCGTGCTGGAAGGATTGATAGGCGGCGAAGCCGATCTTCGCTCCGATACCCAGCTCCGGATGCTCGCGGTAATACCATGCGCCAAAGGGCGAGTAGGTCACGGCCGCGTGCATGACGACGACCATGCTGATCGCCGACCAACGCAGGTTGTCGATATAGAGCAGGCGATGGCTCGGTCTCTCTCCAGGCATGACCCGTCCTCCGGTTTGCGCCGGGATCAGGCCTCATGCCGAGGTCGGGGTCTTGCCGGAAGCCGTGTCGGACCTGGCCGATACCGGCAAACTATCGCCGATTGCGAAATCGGCCAGCGCGCGGCGGCGGAATTCAGTCGGCGTTTGGCCGGTTTGGGCCTTGAAGGCGCGATTGAACGGGCCGATCGATCCCCAACCGGCATCGAGGGCGATGGTGAGGACCGGGACGCGGGCTTGCGCGGGGTCGGACAACGCCTGCCGCGCCTCCTTCAGCCTGTGCTCGTTGACGAAATCAGTGAAGTTCCGATAGCCGAGGCGCTGGTTGATCGTTCGCCGGAGACGATATTCAGGCACGCCCAACCGCTCGGCCAGTCGATCCACCGAGAGCTCCGGGTCGCGGTAGGCACGGTCCTGCTCCATCGCCCGCCGCAGCCGCTCCGCCAGTTGGCGCTCCTCGGCGCTCATGTCGCTCGCCGCGATCGGGATCGTCGGGGCCCCTCGCGCTGCCGGTGCCGGATCGAGCGTCGGCTCGGGCATGACGGCACGCAGGCGTGTCATGGCGGCAACGATGGCGAGGCCCAGCACGGCCGAAAGCCCGGGGAGCCAGCCGACACCTACTGCGTCGAGCAGCGTCGTTGCCAGAATGACCAGACCCACGGCGCAGGCGAAGATGATCCTGAAGCGTCGCCGCCCCTCGACCAGGTCTGCTTTGCGTCCTGCAAGCACCCGGGCGGTTTCGATCACCACCACGATGAGCGTCACGGCATGCGTCGCATTCCACGCCAGGCTCGAGCCGGACAAGGTCGCCACCGCCGCGAGCGGCAAAACGGCAACGAAGACCGCCCACCGCCATGGCGTCGCCTCGGATGCATCCCCGAACACCGTCTCGGCCCACACGACGAAAATGCCTGCGATCGAGTTGCTGAGAATCCGCAGCGGAACGATCCACCAGGCGAGCCCGTCATGTAGTCCGGGAGCGGTTTCGACGAGGAACGCGATGACACACAGGTCGAACAGCAGTGTGGCGCGACCGATCGACGATCGAAGCGTGCCGGGAAGACCGATGATCGCAAGCAGGCCGATCAGCGCCAGTGCGGCGCCTCGGAGCCCGGTTTCGAGCAGCATTGGTGAACCTTCAAAGCCTTTCCGACGTGAACAATAGCCGGATGCAAGGCCGCAAGACACTGCGAAAGGCCGATCGTTGCATGGATGTGCTCCTCACCGTCCGCTTGTGTGGAGCCTACTCGGCGTCCTCATCAGGGGTAGATCGGCCTTGAGACCCCGCGCCGACCACCATAGAATTGAAGACCAGTAAGGCAAGGCTCAGCGCAGGACAATCACCCGCGCCTCAAGCCGGGAATAGCCCTTGCGATCGGTCCCTTGAACAGGTGACATCATCATGAGCATGGGTTTGGACCGCAAACCGCTGGTGCGCCGGACGGCGCCGCCGTCGGAAAGCGTCGTGGCGGACTGGTACGAGAACGCCAGCCTGCTCGATAGCTACAGCATTGACCTCAGTGCATCGGAACAGCCGAGCATGCGCGAGCTGGCGAGGCGGACGCTCCTCAATCCGCCCGCATGGCAAAAGGCGCTGATCGCGCTGCGCGACGCCATGGTGACGCCCTTCGGCATCAAGACCTCCGATACGGTCAGGACGTCCCCGGACGGCCATGAACGGGTCGACTTCTTCCCGGTGCACTGGGAGGGCAAGGATGAAATCGTGCTCGGTGCAGATGACCGGCATCTCGACTTCCGGCTGTCTCTGCTCCGGCGCCATTCTCCAATCGGCGCGTTGCTGATCGCGACGACCGTCGTGCATACGCACAATGCCCTCGGCTTCACCTATCTCAACGCGATCAGGCCGTTTCACCACCTCGTGGTCAGGGCCAATTTGGCACGCTGTGCGCAGACACAATTGCAGTAGCGCTGCATGGCGAATTGATGAGTGCGTGTCCTGGTTCAATCTGACTTCGGCACGTTTCAGCGCGCCGTCGGCGGTGCGCCCAGATTTCCCGCCAGGATCGCCTTGCCCGCGTCTTCATACTGCGTGTCGCGGGCCTGGATCTGCTGGGCGATCGCGTGCATGTCGCGAAACCGTCGCTCGAACGGATTCCTGGCGAATACCGCCGTTGCGCCCGACATGTGATAGGCGATGTCGACCACCGCGGCCGACTGGTGAATGGTCCAGGTCGAGGCGATGCGGATCGCGATGCGGTGGGCCTCGGTGATCGCTTCGCCGCGCGCGAGATCGCTCCAGACGTCGTTCGCCGTCGCATACAGATAGGCGCGCGCGGCGCGCAGGCTCGCTTCAGTGCGGCCGATCTGGCCCTGCACGGCGTTGTTGTCGCGCATCGCCTTGAGGCCCTGCGGGGTCTTGCCGCGGGCCAGCTCGGTCGCCGCATCCAGCATGGCGCGGGCGACGCCGAGCGAGGTGGCGGCAAAGCCCATGCTGAACACCATGTTGGTGGACAGCTTGTAGAGCGGGCCGCCCTCGCGGCACGCGGCCGGGTCGTCGCGCAGCGCGGCGAATGTCTCTGGAATGAAGAGGTTGTCGACCGAGTAGGAATCGGTGCCGGTGCCCTTCAGGCCGATCACGTCCCAGACGTCGTACATGGTCGCTTGCGACGCCGGAAACAGGATGGTGCGGATCTCCGGCGAACCGTCGGCCTTCCGGCGCGGCGTGCCGTCGGCCTCGACGATTCGAACATGGGCACCGAGCCAGCTTGCCTGCCGCGAGCCCGAGGCGAAATCCCAGCGCGCACTGGCGCGGTAGCCGCCGGGCTCGGCGCGGACTTCGTGTGCGATCGCGCCCCAGGCGAGGATGCCGGGCGCGGAGTTGAAAATTTCGTTGGCTACGTCGGGCTCGAGATAGGCCGCGGTCATGGCGCAGACGCTGCACTGGCCGAGGCACCAGGCGGTCGAGGCATCGGCCTTGGCGATCTCCTCCTGCATCTGCATGAACGCGTCCAGCGTCGCCTCGGCGCCGCCGAAACGCTTCGGCAGCAGCGCGCGATACAGCCCGTTCTCGACCAGGGCCGCGGTGACCGAAGGCGTCAGCCGCCGCGTCCGTTCGATCTCGTCGGCTTCAGCAATGATCAGCGGCGCCAGCGCGCGCGCCCGCTCGACAAGGTCTACTCCCTGCGGCTTGTTCATGCGTGTCCTCGGCGCCCCTTCTGAGGTTCTTGTTGGGCGGGGCAGGCGATGGTGGCCCATCCGGCAAAGGAGGGCAAGGCGGGGCGGCGCCGATGCAGATCAGCTATCCGTCGCTCGCGGCCGCGCGTGAGCGATCGACGCATCCGCGCTCAGGCGGCGGCGCGGCCGAGATCGAGCGACGGCTGTCGCTTGGTGGAGAAGCTCAGGGCCACCGCGACCGCGGCAAGGCCAATCGCGAAGGAACCGGCGTGCAGCCACGTGTAGCCGTGGAACGTGTCAAACACGTAACCGCCGGCCCATGGCCCGAGCGCCATGCCCAGACTCGCGAACGCCGACACCGCGCCGAACACCGTGCCCATGATGCGCGCGCCGAAGAATTCGCGCACCAGCACGGCATAGAGCGGCATCACGCCGCCATAGGCGAGGCCGAACACGACAGAGAGTGCGTAGAATTGGCCGAGCTGCGCCACCGCAAGATAGGTCGCGATCGACAGCGCCTGCACCAGCAGGCCGCCGACCAGCACCGGCTTGGCGCCGAGCCGGTCCGCCAGCACCCCGAGCAGCAGCCGTCCGCCGAGCCCGGAGAAGCCGGCGAGGCTGTAGACCGTGACCGCGGTGAGCGGCGCGATGCCGCACACCATGGCGTAGGACACCATGTGGAAGATCGGGCCCGAATGCGCCGCGCAGCAGGCGAAATGCGCCAGTGCGAGCGTGATGAATTGCGGCGTGCGCAGCGCCTGCGCCACGGTCCATTCCGCTTGCGGCGCATGGCTGGCCGTTGCGATCGCGACGCTCGATCCCTGCGGCGCCGGGCGCACCAGGAACGAGGCGGGGATCAGCAGCGCCCATGCGGCGATGCCGATCACGAGCATCGCGAAGCGCCAGTCATACGCCGTGATCAGAAAGCTCGCGGATGGCGCGACCGTCAGCGGCGAGACGCCCATGCCGGCCGACACCAGCGCGACGGCGAGGCTGCGATGCTTGTCGATCCAGGCGCTCGCGAGCGCCATCATCGGCGCATAGAAGCTGCCGGCGGCGATTCCGATCAGCACGCCGAAGCAGAGCTGGAATTGCCACAGGCTCTGCGCCTGGCTTGCCGTCACGAGGCCAAGCCCGAGCAGCAGGCTGCCCGCCAGCACCACGATGCGGGTGCCGAAGCGATCGGACAGCGCGCCCCAGGCGAACGCCGCAAAACCCATGCAGAGGAAATCCAGCGTCGCGGCCGCCGATACGCCGGCGCGCGACCAGCCCATCGCATCCGAGATCGGCTGCAGGAACACCGCGAGCGACAGCATGGTGCCGAAGCCGACGCAGGTCATCAGCGCGCCCGCGCCGACCACGACCCAGCCATAGTCGAACCGAGCGTCCTTGCTCATGCGTTTCCTCAGGCGCTGTTGTTTGTTGTGGCGCGCCCAGGGAGGATGGTGGCCTATCCGGGCTCCGGGGGCAATATGACGGGCAACATGCCTCTCATTCCGGGATCAGCGCATTGTGCGTTGCAGGCGCAGGATGTCGCAGCGACGCGCGGCTAGCCGCACTGCCAGGCCCGCCCGATCGGCGTCCAGACCCAGCACGGGCCATAGCTGCCGCCATTGTAGCGCCCGCCGCCATGGAAGCCGGGGCGGCCGAAATAGTGCCAATCGCCGCCATAGTAATATTCCGGCGAAAAGTCGGGGTAGCCGCGGGCGGCGCCGCGCGGGCCGAGCACCGGGATGGTCTGATTGGGCGGCTGCCGGTAGCCGGGCAGGAAGCCGTAGCCATGCCAGCGGGGGGGCTGCCGCTTCTTCGAGGAGGCGGCGGCGCTCAGGTCTGGCTGCAGCAAGGCGAGGATGACGATGAGGAGGGACAGAATGCGCAACATGTCAGGAGCTTAGTGGGGCGGACCCGCGATGGCGATTCAAATCATGGTGCGTTTTGTTGCTGGAGAATGGTCGGCGTGACGGATCCATTTCCCGTCATTGCGAGCGAAGCGAGGCAATCCATTGTTCCGCATAAGGGGGAAGATGGATTGCTTCGTCGCTATCGCTCCTCGCAATGACGGGCTGGACGGATCGTCAGCGCCTCAGCTGTCCACCTTGAGCGCGGCGATGAAGGCTTCCTGCGGGATGTCGACCTTGCCGAACTGCCGCATCTTCTTCTTGCCTTCCTTCTGCTTCTCCAGAAGCTTGCGCTTGCGCGTGATGTCGCCGCCGTAGCACTTCGCGGTGACGTCCTTGCGCAGCGCCCGGACGGTTTCGCGCGCAATCACCTTGCCGCCGATCGCCGCCTGGATCGGGATCTGGAACATGTGCGGCGGGATCAGCTCCTTCATCTTCTCGACCATGGCGCGGCCGCGGCCCTCGGCTCGGGTCCGGTGCACCAGCATCGACAGCGCGTCGACCGGCTCGGCGTTGACCAGGATCTGCATCTTGACGAGATCGGCCGGCTTGTAGTCGGTCAGATGATAGTCGAACGAGGCGTAGCCCTTGGAGACCGACTTCAGGCGATCGTAGAAATCGAACACCACCTCGTTGAGCGGCAAATCGTATTTGACCATCGCGCGCGAGCCGACGTAAGTCAGCTCCTTCTGAGAACCGCGGCGGTCCTGGCACAGTTTCAAGACGCTGCCGAGATATTCGTCCGGCGTCAGGATGGTCGCCTCGATCCACGGCTCCTGGATCTCGGCGATCTTGACCACGTCGGGCATGTCGACCGGGTTGTGGATCTCGAGCTCGGTGCCGTCGGTCAGCTTCATCTTGTAGATGACGCTGGGCGCGGTCGCGATCAGGTTGAGGTCGAACTCGCGCGACAGCCGTTCCTGGATGATCTCCAGATGCAGCAGCCCGAGGAAGCCGCAGCGGAAGCCGAAGCCGAGCGCGGCGGAGGTTTCCATCTCGAAGGAGAAGCTGGCGTCGTTCAGGCGCAGCTTGCCCATCGCCGCGCGCAGTGTCTCGAAATCGTCGGCATCGACCGGGAACAGGCCGCAGAACACCACCGGGATCGCCGGCTTGAAGCCCGGCAGCATCTCGGTGACCGGCTTCCTGTCGTCGGTGATGGTGTCGCCCACCCGCGTATCGGCGACTTCCTTGATCGCCGCGGTGATGAAGCCGATCTCGCCGGGACCGAGCTCCTCGACCTGCTGCATCTTCGGCGTGAAGAAGCCGACGCGCTCGATGTCGTAGGCCGCGCCGGTGCCCATCATGCGGATGCGCTGGCCCTTCTTCATGACGCCGTCGACGACGCGGATCAGCACGACCACGCCGAGATAGACGTCGTACCAGCTGTCGACCAGGAGCGCCTTCAAGGTCGCGTCGCGGTCGCCCTTCGGCGGCGGCAGGCGGGTGACGATCGCCTCCAGCACGTCGGGCACGCCGACGCCGGTCTTGGCCGAGATCATCACGGCATCCGAGGCATCGATGCCGATCACGTCCTCGATCTGCTGCTTGACCTTCTCGGGCTCGGCAGCGGGCAGGTCGACCTTGTTGAGGACCGGCACGATCTCGTGATTGTTGTCGAGCGCCTGATAGACGTTGGCGAGCGTCTGCGCCTCGACGCCCTGGCTGGCGTCGACCACCAGCAGGGAACCCTCGCAGGCCGCCAGCGACCGCGAGACCTCGTAGGCGAAGTCGACGTGGCCGGGCGTGTCCATCAGGTTGAAGATGTAATCCTTGCCGTCCTTGGCGCGGTAGTTCAGCCGGACGGTCTGCGCCTTGATGGTGATGCCGCGCTCGCGCTCGATATCCATCGAATCGAGCACCTGCTCCTTGCCCGCCATCTCGCGATCCGACAGGCCGCCCGTCATCTGGATCAGGCGGTCGGCAAGGGTCGACTTGCCATGGTCGATATGGGCGACGATGGAGAAGTTGCGGATGTTCGAAATCGGGGCGGTTGTCATGGGGCGCGGGATAGCATCCGCACCCCCGCGCGGGCAACCATATTGCGGTATTTTGCAGGGGTGTGACGGCGAATCACGGGGGCGTTTCCGGCAGAGTTGCAATGATCGATTTTCGGGCACGTTTCTGCTAGGTCTGGCGCCCCGAAATCGTGGATTTGACGATGCGCTGGACCCTTCTCGCCGCCGGATTGCTCGCAATGTCGTTCGTGCAGCCTGCGGCCGCCGACAAGCGCGTTGCGCTGGTGGTCGGCAATTCGACCTATCAGAACGTGTCGCGGTTGCAGAACCCGAAGGACGATGCAGAGCTCGTGGCCGGCACGCTGCAGCGGCTCGGCTTTGCGCTGGTCGGCGGGCAGGCCCAGGTCGACCTCGACAAGGCCGGTTTCGATGCCGCGATCCAGCGCTTCGGCAGCCAGCTGATGGGCGCCGATGTGGCGCTGTTCTATTACGCCGGCCATGGCATCCAGGTGCGCGGCACGAATTATCTGGTGCCGGTCTCGGCGAACCCCACGCGTGAGGCCGATGTCGATTTCCAGATGGTCGATGTCGGCCTGGTGCTGCGGCAGATGGAAGGCGCGGGCACGCGGCTCAATATCGTCATCCTGGACGCCTGCCGGAACAATCCGTTCGGCGGCCGCGGCTTGCGTGCCGCCGATGGTGGCCTCGCCCAGATCCGCGCGCCGGAGGGCACGTTGTTGTCCTATGCGACCCAGCCGGGCAACGTCGCGCTCGACGGCGATGACGGTCACAGCCCCTACACGCGCGCGCTGGTCGACACCATGCAGAAGCCCGGGCTCGACGTATTGCAGGCCTTCAATCAGGTTGGCCTCGTCGTCAAACGCGCGACCGGCAACGCCCAGCAGCCCTGGGTCTCGACCTCGCCGATCGACGGCTCGTTCTATTTCGCCGGCAACGCGCCGGCGCAGGTCTCGACAAATCAGGTCGCGACCGCCGATCCGCCGGCGACGATGATCCCGCCGCAGCAGGCGCTACCGTCGCCAAGCCCGCCTTTGCAAAGCGTGCCGCCGGCGGTGCGCACGCAATCGGATTTCATCATTCCGGACTCCGACAGCCGCCTGTTGTCGGGAGAGCGATCTCAGGGCGCTGAGCAGGGACGATCTGCGGATCGCGCGGAACGAAATCTTCGCGCGGCGCGGGCGCTACTTCAACGCGCCCGACCTGACCGCGCGGTTCAGCAGGTTCGCATGGTACGTGCCCCGCTCATGGGATCCGCCGCTCAATGCGATCGAGAGCGCGAATGTCGCGCTGATCGATCGCTTCGAATCCGGTGGCGGTGCTGCGCCGAGCGGTTTCATCTTCCCGGATTCCGATCGGCGTCTCTTGACGCCGGCCGATCTGCGCCGGCTGTCGCGCGACGAGTTGCGGATCGCACGCAACGAGATCTTCGCTCGCAGGGGACGCTATTTCGATTCCGCCGATCTCAAGGCCTATTTCGCCCGCTTCCCCTGGTATGCGCCGAACAGCTGGAATCCGAAGCTGAACGCGATCGAGGAGGCCAATGTCACGCTGATCGACCAGGCCGGAAAGCGCTGAAATGGCCGCGCGCTGGCCCGCCTGCATCGTTGCTCTGCTGGCGCTGCTGCCGCCGTTCGCACACGCGCAGAGCAACAGCGAATTGCTCGACCGCCTGGTGCGCGCCTATCCCGATGCGCTGTCGGGCCATGACGACACCACGATCACCTGGCGCGACGGCACGGTGATGCCGGCCGACGATGGCGTCTCCGGCAAGCCGTTCGACCAGTTGCTGCGCAATGCCTCGATCCTCGACCAGATGCGGCAGCCTTATCCGTCCGGGCCGGCGGCGCCACCGGCCCCGAATGTCGATCCCGGTCGTTTCCGCAACGAGGCCTTCTTCAAGAAGATGTATGGCGATTGCAACACGGCCGAGGTCAGGCGGAACCTGGTGACGATCACCTGGCTGCCGCGATCCTGGGGCAAGCCGGTCCAGGTCACCCGGGTCAACGGTGTCGCCGACCGCCTCAAGCAGGTCTCCGCCGAGATCGACGCGCTCGATCCGGCGCTGCGCGCCGCGGCCTTTCCGATCGCGGGTGTGCTGTCTTGTCGCGCCGTCGCCGATACCGGGCGGATGAGCATGCACGGCTATGCGGCCGCGATCGACCTCAACCTGAAGGTCTCCGATTACTGGCTGTGGGCGGGCAAGGGCAGTGGGACCATCCCCTACAAAAACCGGATGCCGCGCGAGATCGTCGACATTTTCGAGCGCCACGGCTTCATCTGGGGCGGCAAGTGGTATCACTACGATACCATGCATTTCGAGTACCGCCCGGAGCTCCTCGAGAAGTGAATCGGTCGGTTGGAGGCGTTCTCACGCCAAGCTGATTACACTGGCCACAAAAACGCGCTAAAGCGCGGCGAAACGCCGGTGAGCAATCACTCATCGTTCCTTCCGCTTCCATTCGGTATGATCCTTCCGGGAAACCGCTTTCCACGTTTCCGGGTCATGCCTCAGGCACAGGCCATGTCGACCGCCACCGCTCTTCCTGCCGCAAGGCGCACCACCCGCAGACTGACGATCCGGCGGATCGCCGCCTGGATAGCCTCGCGCGCCGTCGATCCCAGGACCAGCCTGTGGTTCGTGATCGGCTTCGCATTGGTCCACGCGGTGCTGTGGACGCTGATCCTGGTCAAGCTCAAGGCTGCGCAGGACGTCCATATGGATGTCGCGGAGGCCTATGCCTGGGGCCAGCGCTTCCTGCTCGGCTATGGCAAGCATCCGCCGCTGTCGGGCTGGATCGCCGGGATCTGGTTCAGGATCTTCCCCGTCACCAACTGGTCGACCTACGCGCTTGCGATGGCAACCGTCAGCTTCGCGCTGGTGGTGTGCTGGCTGATCGCACTGCGCGTCGTCGATCGCCGCCGCGCGTTCTTCATGGTGGTGATGCTCGCGCTCTACCCGATCTTCAATTTCAAGGGGTTCAAATACAACGCCGACCTTGCGCAGCTGGTGCCGTTGCCGCTGCTGGTGCTGGCCTATCTGAACGCGTTCGAGAAGCGCAGCTTCAAATCGGGGCTCTTGCTCGGCTTTGCCGGCATGCTGGCGCTGATGACCAAGTACTGGGTGGTGACGATGATCGGCGCCATCGGGCTTGCCGCGCTGATCCATCCGCAGCGGATGCAATTCCTGCGCTCGCCGGCGCCGTGGGTTGCGATCGGCACGATGGTCGTGACGATGATCCCGCATCTGGTCTGGCTGGAAGAGGTGAACTTCGTGCCGTTCACCTATGCCGGCGACGTCTACGCGCTGTCGAGCCGCGAGCTCAACATCCAGCTCGTGATCGGCTACATCGTGCACAATCTTGGCCTCCTCGCGATTCCGACCGTGCTGGGCTTGGTGGCGCTATTGCTGGGCTCGGTGCCATGGCGGCCGTCGGACGTGCTGGCGCGGATCTGGTCGCGCGGACCCAATCCGGCCGTCAACCTTCCGCAGGCGCTCAACGTCTGGATCATCCAGTCGATCGTCGCGATCGGGCCGCCGCTCGGCGCGCTGGCCTTCACCGTCTACATCAAGACCGATTGGGGCATCCCGCTGTTCTTCCTGGTGCCGCTTGCGCTGGTTGCGATCCCCTCGCTGCGTTTCCCGCGCATGGCGCTGTTCTCGATCACGGCGGTGTGGTTCGTGGCCACGATCGTCACGCTGATCGCCGCGCCCAGCATCGCGACGCAAGAGATCGCGTCCAACCGTGTCGGCGGCTCGACCTACGCCGCGCGCTCCGAATTGGCGCGCGAGCTCACCGAGACCTGGCAGAACAGATTCCATTCGCGCTGGGCGGTGGTGGTCGCACGCTCCGACATCGGCGAGCCGATGACGTTCTACAGCCCGGATCATCCGGCCTCGCTGGTGCCGGGCGAAGCGTGGTCGTCGGGGCTGACGTCGCTCGACGAAGCCAGGCGCCTCGGCTTCATCGGCGTCTGCGACACCACCGATCCGGTGTTCCTGCAGCCATGCGAAGCGTGGATGGCGGAGCATGCCAAGGATGCCGAGCCGATGGTGATGAACACCATGCGCTTCTTCAACGGCCATCCCGGCCCGTCGACGATGTGGAAGGTCTATCTGGTGCCGCCGGCGAAGTAGTCGTTCGGGGCATCGGTGCGGCTTCCGTCTTCCTGTGAAGCTTTCACCGCCGTCATTGCGAGGAGCGACAGCGACGAAGCAATCCATTTTTCCACTTGTGGCGCGATGGATTGCTTCGCTTCGCTCGCAATGACGGGGAGAGGCTTTCGCTTGTCGTACCGCGCGAGGCGGCGGTTACGTGCCTTCCTCGTTGAACTTGCTGGCGACGAGTTCGGCGATGGCGTCGAGCGCCTGCTGCGCTTCGTCGCCCTTCGCGGAGACCACGACGGTGGTGCCGGGCCCCGCGGCCAGCATCATCAAGCCCATGATCGAGGTGCCGCCGACGGTTTCGCCGCCGCGCGTCACCCAGACCTCGGCGTTGAAGCGCTCGACCAGCTGGACGAACTTCGCCGACGCCCGCGCATGCAGGCCGCGCTTGTTGACGATCAGGAGTTCGCGCGAGACGGCGCCCGCTGGCACGCCCGGGCCGACATGGTTTCCGCCCGGGGCCTCGTCGCTCATTTGCCTGCGAGAACGCGGCTGGCGATGGTGACGTATTTGCGGCCGGCTTCCTGCGCCATCGCGATGGCATCCGGCAGCGAACGCTCCTCGCGAACCTTGGCAAGCTTGACCAGCATGGGAAGATTGATGCCCGCGAGCACTTCCACCTTCGGGCGGCTCATGCAGGAGATCGCAAGGTTCGACGGCGTGCCGCCGAACATGTCGGTGAGGATCGCAACGCCGTCGCCGCTATCGACGCGGTTCACCGCCTCGATGATGTCGCTTCGACAAAGATCGGAATCGTCCTCGGCCCCGATCGTAATCGCTTCAATTTGTTTCTGCGGACCCATGACGTGTTCGAGCGCCGCTCTGAACTCGTCGGCAAGGCGCCCATGGGTCACCAGCACTAGACCAATCATCGGAAACTCCTCGCGGGCGCCCTTTGGTGCACCGCACGAACGCGCCACTTTGACCATCCAGAGGCCCTGCGCAAGAGGGCATCTTGGCTAGTCTCCCGGTTCCTGGCGGTAGAGAGGGGAGGCTGCGCCGGCAAAATCCGACGCGATAGTGGATGTGATATGGTTACCAATTCCCTTCCCACAATTGGCCGCAAGATTACGGGGACATGAACTTTCAGGTTGTCGTCAGCGCAGCGACAACCAGCGGCAGGGGTTGGAAGCCGGCCGGCACAGGAATTCGCGGTACTAAAACACCATTTATTCGAGTCTCGAGCGCCTCCGGCGGCGGCAGCCGCTCGGCGTCATCGGCGGCAAGATCGACGATCAAGCCGACGACGGCCTCACCTGCGAACGGGCAATGGCGGATTCCGAGGCCTCGGATCTCGATCAGACCGGCCAATTGCGGTGCCGGACGAACCCACAATTGTTCGCCGGCTGTGTCGAGATGGACACGGTCATCCCCCACCAAAATGGCCGGCGGAAGCGCTCCGGCGCGTCCGGCGAGAATCAGATCGAAGGCGAGGCGCGACTTGCCGGCGCCCGACGGGCCGCGGATCAGCACCGCACGCTCGCCGATCAGAACGGCGGATGCGTGCACGCTTGAATTGTCGCTCATAGTGCCGGCAGCCTGACCACGAAACGAGCGCCGGCGACGGTGGGCTTGCCGTCTTCGTCCGCAGGGCCCACGCGGTTCTCGGCCCAGATGCGCCCGCCATGCGCTTCGATGATCTGCTTGGAGATCGAGAGCCCAAGGCCGGAGTTCTGGCCGAAGCCCTGGTGCGGCCGATCGGTGTAGAAGCGCTCGAAGATCCGCTCCAGCGCGTCCTCGCCGATGCCGGGCCCATCGTCGTCGACCAAGATCTCGACCTCGCCGCGGGTGCGGCGGCAGACGATACGCACCTTGTCGCCCGGCTTGGAGAATGATTGTGCGTTCGACAGCAGGTTCGAGATCACCTGGCCGAGCCGGGAATCATGGCCGGGGACAGCGAGCGTGTCGGTCGGTCCGCGGCCCTCGAAGCGGGCTTCGACGACCACGTCGTGGCCGAGCCGGGTCTCGTTGGCGACGCTCGTCAACGTGGTCAGCAGCCGCCGCAGATCGACCGGCGCCATGTCCTGGCGCTGCAATTCGGCGTCGAGCCGGCTCGCGTCGGAGATGTCGGAGATCAGGCGGTCGAGCCGCTTGACGTCATGCTCGATCACGGCGAGCAGCCGCGCGCGGCTGTTCTCGTTGCGCGCCAAAGGCAGCGTCTCGACTGCCGAGCGCAGCGAGGTCAGCGGGTTCTTCAGCTCATGGGCGACGTCGGCGGCGAACATCTCGATCGCCTCGATGCGGCTGTAGAGCGCGCTGGTCATGTCGCGCAGCGCGCCCGAGAGATGCCCGATCTCGTCGCGGCGTCCGGTGAAGTCGGGAATCTCCACGCGGGTCTGGATACGGTGGCGGACGCGCTCTGCGCTTTCGGCGAGCCGCCGCACCGGGCCTGCGATCGTGCTCGCCAGCAGCAGCGACAGCATGATCATGACCGCGGATGCGACCCCGCCGATCTTGAGGATGGCGAGGCGCTCGGACATCACCAACTGGTCGATGTCGTCGCCTTGCGTCGTCAGCATCAACGCGCCGCGCACCGCGCGGAAATGCTGCACCGGAACCGCAACCGAGACGATGATTGCGCCGCGATCGGTGACGCGCACCGCGCTGCCTTTCATGCCCTCCAGCGATTGCGCGACTTCGGAATAGCCCTTGCCGCCTTCGGGGCCGAGCTCGCGATAGATCGGCAGATCGCCGCGGTTGAGCCAGGTCTTGATCGTGGCCTTGGTCTTCTCATACAGCGACGGCTTCTCCGACGGCGGCGGCAGCTCCATGCGCAGCACGTCGCCGCGCGCGAACAGATTACGGCTGTCGAGGATCAGCCCGCCGTCGCGGTCGAAGATGCGGGCCCGCGTCTTGGTCGGCGCGATCAGGCGGCGCAGGACCGGCGCGACCCGCTCGGGATTGATCGGGAAATCCGCCGATTCGTCCGGCTGGCCGTAACTCTCGCCGGGCTTGAGGTCGAGCAGCCGATCGGGATCGATGGTGACCGTATTGCCTTCGACCGTCGCGGACGCCGCGATCGCCTCCGAGATGATCTCGGCGTAGACCAGAAGGCTCTGCGTGCGCGCCTCGATCAGGCCGGCGCGGAATTGCGAGAGATAGAGGATGCTGGCGACCAGCGCGACGAGGCCGGCGAGGTTGAGCGAGACGATGCGGCGCGTCAGGCTCGAGAACGACAGCGCGAAGAAGAACTGACCGGCACGGCGCAGCCAGCCGAGCGGACGGCGCCAGCCCTTGTCCTGGACCAGATCGTCGGCCACGGCTTCTTGATCGAGGAGCTGCGACGCGTCCTCGGTGTTCAGTCCCTGCTCGAGCTGCGTTCGATCAAGCACTTCGCAAAGCTGCCGGTTGGTATGGATGTCGTCCCGCGAAGCAGACAGTAGTCGCCCGAGCTTACCCCAGCCGTGCGGAGCCTGTCAGTCAACAAGCCGCCCGGGAAGCGCAGATCAGGCTTCCTTGAAGCGATAGCCGACGCCGTACAGCGTCTCGATCATCTCGAAGTCGTCGTCGACCACCTTGAACTTCTTGCGCAGCCGCTTGATGTGGCTGTCGATGGTGCGGTCGTCGACATAGACCTGGTCGTCATAGGCCGCGTCCATCAGCGCGTTGCGGCTCTTCACCACGCCGGGGCGGGTGGCGAGCGCCTGCAGGATCAGGAATTCGGTCACGGTGAGCGTCACCGGCTCGTTCTTCCAGGTGCAGGTGTGGCGCTCCGGATCCATCCGCAGCAGGCCGCGGTCGAGCGCGCGGGCGTCCGGCTCCTTCGGCGCGGCGGTCGGATCCTTCGGCTGGCCGCGGCGGAGCACGGCCTTGACGCGTTCGACCAGGAGGCGCTGGGAGAACGGCTTCCGGATGAAGTCGTCGGCGCCCATCTTCAGGCCGAACAATTCGTCGATCTCTTCATCCTTCGAGGTGAGGAAGATCACCGGCAGGTCGGACTTCTGGCGCAGCCGGCGCAGCGTTTCCATGCCGTCCATGCGCGGCATCTTGATATCGAGGATCGCAAGATCGGGCGGCGACGTGCGAAATCCATCCAGCGCCGACGCACCGTCCGTGTAGGTCATGATGCGATAGCCTTCGGCTTCGAGCGCGATCGAGACCGACGTAAGAATGTTGCGGTCGTCGTCGACCAAGGCGATTGTGGGCATGAGCTGCTTTCACAATGAGAGTGGCTTAGACGGCGGGCACTCTGGCGACTCGCCGCAGAATATGGGCTTCGAACGCGGTCAACGAGCAATGCAAGCTGGGCTGAAGTGTGACCGAGTTCCGCAAAAAACGCTCTGCGACCCACGCGTTGGACCCCCATATAGCACCCTGAGACCGTGAGAAAAGGCCCTTTCTTCAAAGGGAACCGCCCGCTTCGCCCTCAAAACGACCCGATAGGCCCATGCAACCGACCGCCGACTTCGATCCTGCCCACCTCGCCCGCTCGCTGCTCCGGCGCAGCCGTCAGGGCGCGCTCGCTACGTTGACGGCCGGCTCCGGCGATCCCTATTGCTCGCTGGTCAATCTGGCGAGCCACCCCGACGGCTCGCCGATCCTGCTGATCTCCCGGCTGGCGCTGCATACGAAGAACATTCTGGCCGACGACAGGGTGTCGCTGATGCTGGACGAGCGCGCCGAGGGCGATCCGCTGGAGGGCGCCCGGATCATGCTGGCCGGCCGAGCGGAGGAGGTCGCCGACGCCGGGCGAGAGCTCGTCCAACGGCGCTACCTTGGCGCTCATCCGTCGGCGGAAGCCTTTGTAGAATTTAAGGATTTCTCGTTTTTTGTGATCCGGCCGCGCGGCGCCCATCTGGTCGCCGGGTTCGGGCGGATCGTCGACCTGAAGCCTGCGCAGTTTCTGACCGATCTCAGCGGTGCCGACGCGCTGCTGGAGGCCGAGCCGGGCGCGGTGGCGCATATGAACGAGGACCACCGCGAGGCCATGAACCTCTACGCCACGCGGCTGCTGGCTGCGGAAAGTGCCGACTGGCTGTGCACCGGCTGCGACCCCGACGGCATGGACATGCAGGCCGGCCGTAACACGCTGCGGCTCGATTTCCCCGAGCGCGTCACCAACGGCACCGAGCTGCGCAAGATGCTGGTGCGGCTCGCCGGCGAGGCGCGCGCCAAGGAGTAGAGGAGGCTACCAGCCGATCCGAACGGCGGTGCTCCGCGCGGCGAGGCATGGTGTCGCACGGCCGCGGCGGCACGCGCGCTTGCCGGGCGTGACAGCGCAATCATTTCGTGCGGGCACATCTCACCATCGCCGATGGCCTCACGCACGTGCGTGAGCGCTGATTGCGTTACCAGAGATCGTTGCGGTCAGTGGTCTCACCGACGCTGCACGCAGGGCGTTGCGGAACATTCGCCGATGCCAAGCATTGACGCAGTCAAGCTGTTACGCTGGCGTGTTGAGCTCGATCGAGCTTGTGCTCACAGCCGGTGAATGGTGCTTGCATGTGCAACACGATCGTGGACGACGTGCTCGTCGGTGCGGCGCAGCGTCAACTTGTGGCAGTCTGGTTCAGCAACACATTCTCAGCGCGAAATGCATACCCGGCATTCCCCGGTGCTTTCGTTCGCATGACGCGAGGCGCACGCGGATCGCTGGCACTCTTTGTGCATCGCAATTCCCCCTGCTCGCAGCGGAAAAGGCGACGAAACGTCGCCCGATCGCCGCGAAAACAACGCGAAAGCGAAAGCAAAGCGAAACTGTTTCGCGCTGCGGTAATTGTGCCCAATGATGTGCCTGCCTTGGAATAAACCAAAAGCCATTCGACTGGCTTGGCAAGCCCGGCGATCCCCACTATTAGGTCGCCGGACCGGGGCCGAGAGGCTATATTCTGATGACGGTCATCACCGCGACGGGGCGCGACTAGCGACATTCGCGCGAACAAGGATACGCGGGTTCGAGGAGGTTCTTCGTGCAAGAGACGGGCGTGCATAACGGTGCCTTCGGTGCCGACAAATTCGGCTTAAAAAATCTCAAGGGCGTGCATTGGAACTACGGTGCGCCGCAGCTTTATGAGCACGCGTTGCGCAATGGCGAAGCGGTGCTCTCGGCCGATGGCGCGCTTTGCGCGGACACCGGTGAGTTCACCGGCCGCAGCCCGAAGGACAAGTTCACGGTCCGCGACGGTCTGACCGACAAGAGCATGTGGTGGGCCGGCAACCAGTCGATCACCTCGGAACAGTTCGCGACGCTGCATGCCGACTTCCTCAAGCATGCCGAAGGCATGACGCTGTTCGGGCAGGATCTCTACGGCGGCGCCGATCCGAAGCATCGCATCAAGACGCGTGTCTTCACCGAGCTCGCCTGGCACTCGCTGTTCATCCGCACGCTGCTCATTCGTCCAGAGACGTCGGAGCTCGCGAGCTTCGTGCCCGAACTCACGATCATCGATCTGCCGAGCTTCCGCGCCGATCCGAAACGTCACGGCTGCAAGTCGGAGAACGTGGTCGCGATCGATTTCGCCCGCAAGATCGTCCTGATCGGCGGCTCGCAATATGCCGGCGAGATGAAGAAGAGCGTGTTCACCACGCTGAACTATTACCTGCCCGAGAAGGGCGTGATGCCGATGCACTGCTCGGCCAATGTCGGCCCCGACGGCGACACCGCAATCTTCTTCGGCCTGTCCGGCACCGGCAAGACCACGCTCTCGGCCGATCCGAAGCGCACGCTGATCGGCGATGACGAGCATGGCTGGAGCGAGGACGGCGTCTTCAATTTCGAAGGCGGCTGCTACGCCAAGTGCATCAAGCTGTCGGGCGAAGCCGAGCCCGAGATCTATGCCGCCAGCAAGCGCTTCGGCGCGGTGCTGGAAAACGTCGTGCTCGGCGCCAACGATCGCGTGCCCGATTTCGACGACGGCTCGAAGACCGAGAACACCCGGTCGGCCTATCCGCTCGATTTCATCCCGAACGCCTCGCGCACCGGCTGCGCGCCGCATCCGAAGAATGTGGTGATGCTCGCCGCCGACGCCTTCGGCGTGATGCCGCCGATCGCCAAGCTGACGCCGGCGCAGGCGATGTATCACTTCCTGTCCGGTTACACCGCGAAGGTCGCGGGCACCGAGCGTGGTCTCGGCAACGAGCCGCAGCCGGAATTCTCGACCTGCTTCGGCTCGCCGTTCCTGCCGCGCGATCCGTCGGTGTACGGCAACATGCTGCGCGAGCTGATCGCCAAGCACAATGTCGACTGCTGGCTGGTCAACACCGGCTGGACCGGCGGCAAATACGGCACCGGCCGCCGCATGCCGATCAAGGTGACCCGCGCGCTGCTCACCGCGGCGCTGAACGGTAGCTTGCGCAACGCCGACTTCCGCACCGACAAGTATTTCGGCTTCGCGGTGCCGACCTCGTTGCCGGGGGTCGAACCGCACATCCTCGATCCGATCAAGACCTGGGCCGACAAGGCCGAGTTCGACAAGACCGCGCGTGCGCTGGTCGGCATGTTCCAGAAGAACTTCGCCAAGTTCGAAGCGCAGGTCGACGCCGAAGTCCGCGCCGCCGCGCCGGAAGTGAAGCTCGCGGCAGAGTAACGCGCGCTGATCTCGCGATTTGCAAAGGCGGCCCTGGTGGCCGCCTTTTTGCTTTTTGGGCGTAGTGAGCGCAGCGCGCTCCTTCTCGATCCGTCACCCTGAGGTGCGAGCGGAGCGAGCCTCGAAGGGTCGACGGCCACGAGCCGGGCCGTACATCCTTCGAGGCTCGCAAGTGCTCGCACCCCAGGATGACGGGGGCGGGGGATTGCGCTTCGCTACTCGCCTATCTCCGGCAGCACCGCGTTGCTCGGCGTCTGGCGGTCGGTGATCTGCAGGCCGAACAGGCTGCCGACCAATTCGACCGCGACGCGCGCGGTGCGGCCGCGTTCGTCGAGGAACGGATTGAGCTCGACGATATCGAGCGAACGCACCAATCCGGAATCGTGCAGCAGCTCCATGATGAGATGGGCTTCGCGATAGGTCGCGCCGCCCGGCACCGTGGTGCCGACGCCGGGCGCGATGTCCGGATCGAGAAAGTCGACGTCGAACGAGACATGCAGCACGCCGTTCTTCGCCCTGACGCGCTCGATGACGCGGCGGGTCAGCACGGCGACGCCGAACTCGTCGATCTGGCGCATGTCCGCGATCGAGACGTTGCGCTGCCGCAGCAGCTTGCGCTCCAGCGGGTCGACCGAGCGGGTGCCGATCAGCGCGAGCTGATCCGGCGGGATCGAGGCGCGCGGCAGCCCGCCGAGCAAGTCGTCGAGGCCCGCCTCGCCGCACAGGAACGCCGCCGACATGCCGTGCATGTTGCCGGTGATGGTGGTGGCCGGCGTGTTGTAGTCGGCATGCGCGTCGACCCACAGCGCAAACAGCGGCCGGCCTTTTTCCTGCCAGTAGCGCGCGACGCCGTTGATCGATCCCATCGACAGCGAGTGATCGCCGCCCATGAAGAGCGGGATCGCGCCCGAATGCGCCAGCCAATAGGCGCGCTCGGAGAGCGCGCGGGTCCAGGTCTTCACCTCGTCGTAGAATCTGGTGTTTGCCGGCACCGGGCCGTCGGCGACCACGGCCGGGATCGCAAGGTTGCCGTGATCGTCAACGTGGAAGTCGAGCTGCTCGAGCAGTCGCGCGATGCCCGCGGTGCGCAGCGCGTCCGGTCCCATCAGCGGGCCGGGCTGCGACGCGCCGATCTCGATGGGAACGCCGAGCAGGGCGATGCGCTGATGTTTGGAATTGTCGGCTTCGGACATGCGGCAGGGCTCCCAAAGGCGTGGAACAGAAGCGACGCGCCACTGTTCCCTCAACCCTCGAAATAGGCAAGGCGGTCCAGTCCGGCCATGTGGATAGCTGGTTTGTGCTTATGCTTTGAAATAAGCGATCTGCGTCGTGGTGGCGAGCAGGCGGCCGGACGGCGACCACAATTCGCCATGCTGGTCGCCGTAGCTCTTGTGGAAGGTCTTGGCATCGGCGGTCGCGAGCACGCGGGTGGTATCCTCCGCATCCAGGTCGGCAGCATCGACGTGGAAATAGGTCGTCAGCGACACCGTGCCGAACGGCACCAGCTCCTGCCGCGCGTGGAACACACGGCCGAAGAACGCGTCCGACATCGACATCAGCGACAGCGCATCGAGCTTGCGCGGGACGCGGTCGGCGATCCACAGCTTGGAGTAAGGGCTCGACAGCTGCTTCGCGCTGCCGCCGCCGAACTTCGGTTCGCCCTCGGCGAAACGGAAATCATACTGGTTGGCCCAGGTCATCGCGAGCTTCGGATAGGGCCGGAGCTCTTCGAACGGTACGGCGCCGGGAAACTCCGCCGGCTGATGCGACCATGACGGGCGGCGCTCGGCGAACACCGCGGTCGCCAAGGTCGTGACCTCGCCGCCGCCTTGCGTCATCTCGACCGACCAGTGCTGGCTCGAGCGGTTGCTTCTCACCAGGCGGACATCGAGATCGAACACGCCCTCGGCGACCGGCGCGCAGTAATTCACCGTCAGCGCCAGCGGCTCGCCGGCGCGCTGCGGGTGCTGCATCAGGGCGCGCAGGATCGTGGCGGCGGTGCAGCCGCCGAACGGGCCGACGAACGCCCAGTAGTCCGGGCTGGTCCGTCCCTGCCAGCGGCTGTCGCCGGCAGTCACGGCGGTCGCTTCATCGAAAAGGTGCGGAGCCTTGGTGAGCATGCATGACCCTGAATATTTGTTCGTCATTGCGAGGAGCGGAGCGACGAAGCAATCCATACGCCTGCATGTGGGGTGCGACGGACCGCTTCGCCACGCTCGGAATGACGCTCGACATGCAATAGTCCGGCAACGATGCCGAATTGAATGACGTCCGAGGTCATCGATTTCCGCGTCCCGGGATTACCCCTTCGCCTCGCGCTGGCTGCCGAGCTGCGGAGAGGCACTCGGATGCACCGGCACGTGCCAGATGTCCTCGGCGTATTCGCGGATGGTGCGGTCGGAGGAGAACCACGCCATGCGCGCGACGTTGAGGATCGAGGCGCGGGTCCAGGCCGGGGGCACCCGCCAGCGCGCGTCGATGCCGCGCTGTGCGTCATAGTAGGAATCGAAATCGGCCGAGACCATGTAGTGGTCGAGATAGCGCAGCGCGTGCCCGATCGAGGCGAAGCGCGCGGCATCGCCTGGCGAGAATTCGCCGCTCTCGATGGCGCGGATCGCGCGCTCGAGCCGCGGCGATTTGCGGATGATGTCGCTGGCATCGAGGCCCTGCTTGCGGCGGACCATGACGTCGCCGGCCTCCAGGCCGAAGATCGCGATGTTCTCCTCGCCGACATTGTCGCGGATCTCGATGTTGGCGCCGTCGAGCGTGCCGATGGTCAGCGCGCCGTTCAGCGCGAGCTTCATGTTGCCGGTGCCCGAGGCCTCCATGCCGGCAGTCGAGATCTGCTCGGACAGATCGGCGGCGGGGATGATCACCTCGGCGAGGCTGACATTGTAGTCGGCGAGGAAGGCAACCTTCAGCCTGCCGCCGAGCGAAGCGTCGTTGTTGACGATCTCGGCGACGTCGTTGATCAGCTTGATGATCAATTTGGCGTAGCGGTAGCTCGCCGCGGCCTTGCCCGCGAAGATCTTGACCCGCGGCACCCAGTTCGCCCCCGGATCGTCCTTCATCGCGTGATACAGCGCGATGGTTTCCAGGATGTTGAGCAGCTGCCGCTTGTATTCGTGGATGCGCTTGATCTGCACGTCGAACAGCGCCGACGGATCGACCTTGATGTGGTTGCGCTCGCCGATCAGCCGCGCCAGCGCCAGCTTGTTGTGATGCTTGACGTCGCGAAAGCGCTTCTGGAATTCGAGGTCGCTCGAGTGGGGCTCGAGCCGCTCGAGCAGCGAGAAGTCGTCGAGCACGGCCTCGCCGCAGGTCTCGCGCAGCAGCGCGGTCAGCCGCGGATTGGCCAGCATCAGCCAGCGGCGGAAGGTGATGCCGTTGGTCTTGTTGGTGATGCGCTGGGGATAGAGATGATGCAGGTCGTGGAACACGGTCTCCTTCATCAGGTCGGAATGCATCGCGGAGACGCCGTTGATGCGATGCGAGCCGACGAAGGCGAGCTGGCCCATCCGCACCCGCCGGCCGCTGCGCTCGTCGATCAGCGACACCGAGGCGCGGTATTCGATGTCGCCGGGGAAGCGCTCCTCGGCGAGCGCCAGATGCGCCACGTTGATGCGGTAGATGATCTCGAGGTGCCGCGGCAAGAGCCGCTCGAACAATTCGACCGGCCAGGTCTCGAGCGCCTCCGGCAGCAGGGTGTGATTGGTGTAGGACAGCGTCGCGACGGTGATCTTCCAGGCTTCGTCCCAGCGGAAATTGTGCAGGTCGACCAGGATGCGCATCAGCTCGGTGACCGCAAGGCTCGGATGGGTGTCGTTGAGCTGCACCGCCGCCTTCTGTGCGAGGTTGCGCAGGCCGCCGTCGGAGGCGAGATGCCGGTTGACGAGATCCTGCAACGAGGCCGAGACGAAGAAATATTCCTGGCGCAGCCGCAGCTCGCGGCCCGCCGCGCTCTCGTCGTTCGGATAGAGGAATTTGCAGATCGCTTCCGCGCGCGCCTGCTCGGCGCTCGCCGAGACGTAGTCGCCGGTGTTGAAGACGTCGAGCTTGAGCGGGTCGGGCGCGTGCGCCGACCACAGCCGAAGCGCATTGACGTGCTGGCCGCGCCAGCCGACGATCGGCGTGTCGTAGGCCATCGCCTCGACGGTTTCCGCGGGATGCCAGGTGGCGCGGTCGCGGCCGCGCTCGTCGACATGCTCGACAGTGCCGCCGAAATGGACGTTGTAGACCACCTCCGGCCGCTGGAATTCCCAGGGGTTGCCGAAGGCGAGCCATTCGTCGGGATATTCCTGCTGCCAGCCTTGATTCATGATCTGGCGGAACAGGCCGAAATCGTAGCGGATGCCGTAGCCGGTCGCCGGGATCGCCAGCGTCGCCATGCTCTCCATGAAGCAGGCCGCGAGCCGCCCGAGGCCGCCATTGCCGAGCGCGGCGTCCGGCTCGCATTTGCGCAGGTCGGAGAGGTCGACGCCGAGGTCGCCGAGCGCCGCCTCGAACAGCGGCAGCAATCCCATATTGTTCAGCGCGTCGGTGAACAGGCGGCCGATCAGGAATTCGAGCGAGAGATAATAGACGCGCTTGGCGCCGGCGTCGTAGCTCTGCTTCTCGGCCGTCAGCCAGTGGTGCACGATGCGGTCGCGCAGCGCCAGCGCCGCCGCCTTGTACCAGTCACGCCGGGTCGCCATGCCGGCATCCTTGCCGATCGCAAGCCGCAGCTTGGCGAGGATCGCGCCCTTGATCTCGGCCAGCGCCAGCTCGTCGATCGGCTGGTTCAATGCCGGGTAGTTTGTTTGTTCGTGCAAAACGCCCAATCCCTGCCGTTCAGATCGATCATGATGCGAGCATCACGATCTCATCGCCTTGTTCGAGCATGGCCCCCGGAAACTCCGATGTCCGCGCCTCCCGATCATGCTCCACACAATGATACGCGCGTTGCATGGCAATCGAAACCGTCCGGAACAAGGCCATGCGCCGCGCTGCCGAGATTTTATGCAAGGACCGGGCCGCTCCGGGAACCTTTTGGGCCTCCGCCTCCCGGCATCGGTGCTACGATTGGCGGTGGAGAGCGAGTTTTCGCGACGATTTAGCGGAGGATGCGATGAGACTCCTGATCGAGATCGCGGCCGCGGCATTCCTCGTGGTGTGCATCACGGCGACCAGCGCAGCCTATGCCGCGGGCAGACCGGGCCGCAGCGCCGATGGTCTGACTTGCGGCTTCAGCATGCCGCAGAACGCATCGCCGGCCGCGCGCTGTGCCGCCATCAAGCGGCAATGCGGCGGCAAGTTCTATGCGAATGCCTGCGGCGACAGACTGCTGTCCGCCGCGAATTGAACGAGCCGCGCAACGCAGCTTCGCGCCCGTTGGGAACACCGGAGTGGTACGGATTTCCAGGACTTAACGAGTTCTTTACAAACACAGCTGTCGCTCGTGGGGCGGGCACATTTTTCAGCTCCGACGCATTTCATACCGAAGCAGTATTCAACGGGCCGCTGACCTGATCAGCGGCCCGAATTGCGTCTGGGGCATACGCGCGTGGCGGGGCGATGATGCTCGCTCGCGCCACATCGTCGTCCTGGCTTCGCCAGGACGACGACCAACAACGACGATCCATAAACCAATCAGAACGAATTAAGAACACTTTAGCAAGCCTTTGATATATCATTGTGATTCGGCGCCTGCGCCGATACAATATCTATGGTCTCCAAGTCTCCGCGAGGACTACATGTCCACCATCGCCTTTGATCAATTCGCCCTGACCCGGATTGCCGATTTCGCGCGGTCGCTGTCGCGGCTGCACCAGGCCTCGCGGCGCCAGCCGATCGACGACGACCAGCTCGATCGCGAGTTCAACGCGGTCTGCATGTCGATCTGGGGCTACACGACCGATGATTTCAGCGACGAGCTGTTCTCGCTGGAGGATCATGCCTGGCTCGATACGCTCGATGCGGCGCATGCGCGCATCTTCGCGGCCGAGCAGGGCTACGACCTCGTCGACGATCAGGGCATGCTGACCGACTGGTGGGGCTATTGCTGGATGATCCTCGCCGAGAAGCGCGGCATCCTCACTCCGGAGAACCGCGCCGCGGCACGGGCCGCGATCGAGGAGAAATACATGGCCGCACCGAATGTGATCGGCGTGATCGTGGCGCGCTGACGGCTTGCGCCGGTCAGTCCACCTCGGCCCGCTTGGCGGGCTTTGCGGCCTGGCCCTTTGGCACCACCGACGACGGCGCCGGCGGCGCGACATCGCTCCTGGTTTCCGGCAGCGGCGCGTCGCTGGCGATCTCGGCGCTGACGGGCGCGACCTTCATCTCGCCGAGCCGCGCGCGGACCGCCGCGGTCAGTCCGGGATAGGAGGCGACCGGCGTGAAGTCGAACGACTGCTCGTTGCCGACGCGGATGCCGGTGTAGGCGACGAGGCCGTCGGTGGTTGCGATCACGTCGCCGGCCTTCAGCGAGGCATCGAGCGCAAGGTCGACCGGCGCGAGCCCGGCCGGGTCGCGACCGTTGCAGGTGCAGTCGGCGCGCAGCGCCTTGCGATAGGCGAAGGCGGTTTCGCTGTCGGTGTAGCGCTCACCCGTGGCCGAGGCGGAGCTGTCGATATGGCTGCCGTAATAGACCTTGGTCGCGCTCGCCGGGCAGAACGCCTGGCAGAGCTGCGCCGGCGTCGCGTTGCCGCGCAGCGTCAGCGGGAAATACTTGCCGTCGCAGCTGCGCACGCAATAGGCCGGTCCGGACCCGGCCACGCGCGGCGCCGAGGTCGGCGCAGACTGCTGCCGTTCAGGCTGCTGGTTGAGGCCGAACGGATCGGCGAAGAAATTGGGTTGCGGCGGGGCCTGCCGGCCCTGCTGCTTCTGGGAACCGCCGAAGAAGAAGTCGAACAGCCCTTCGGCCGAGACAGGAGCGGGCACGACCAGAACGGAACCCGCGAACGCAGCGGCGGCAAGCATCACGCGGCGCCGCACGCGCCGATCACTCAACTCTGTACGCAACGCCAACTCCACCCGACGCGCCACGCCGCGGCGACAAGCTGCCCCGGCGAATTCACCTTAAGACGGGATGGTAAACGAGCGATTGATCGAGCGTGACGTCGTCACAAGAAGCAGGCGGACGCGCGCGAACTCCTCCTCACCTCGCCCCGCTTGCGGGGAGAGGTCGGATCGCATCGCGAGATGCGATCCGGGTGAGGGGGGTACAGGTCCCACGGCACACACGATTCGTGGACGCAGTCCCTCACCCCAACCCTCTCCCCCGTAAGAACGGGGAGAGGGGGAGCAAAAGCCCTCAGTCCTTCAGGAACTCGCCGGCCTTGTACAGCGCGCGGAACGGCAAGCCGGCTTCGGCGAACGTCTCGGTCGCGCCTTCCTCGCGGTCGACCATGGTGAACACCAGCGCGATCTCGCCGCCGGCCTCGCGCACGGCTTCCACGGCCTTCAGCGCCGAGCCGCCGGTCGTGGTGACGTCCTCGACGATCACGATGCGCTTGCCCGCGAGTGTCTCGCCCTTGGCGAGCCCTTCAACGGCGAGCCGCGCGCCGTGCTCCTTCGGCTTCTTGCGCACGAAGAAGGCCGCGATCGGATGACCCTTCAGCCAGGACAGCTGCGCAATGGCGCCGGCGAGCGGCACCGCGCCCATCTCGAGCCCGCCGACGAAATCGAGCTTGTCGTCCTTCAGCGCCTCATAGGTGAGCTCGGCGAGCAGCGCTGCGCCTTCAGGATCGAGCATCGTCGGCTTCAGGTTGAAATAGAAGTCGCTCTTGCGGCCCGACGCCAGGGTGATCTCGCCGCGGCCGAACGAACGCTTGCGGATGATCTCGGCGAGGCGGGCGCGGGAGGCTGATTTGGACAAAGGCTTTTTCCCTTGAGGGTTCTTCGGGGGCTTTGAGGCGGCCGGCAATCTATCGGCGGTCCGCCGCACATTCCAGCGGGTAAATCCCGCCGTCAACAGTGCCCGCGCCGCCATTTCAGCGCAGCCGTGTGCGGAAAGCGCGGGTTGTGCGGCCCCCGGCTTCCCCCTAAAGCAAGCGCCAAACACCCGGCCAAACACTTGCGAGGGAAGCGGAAATGACCATCGAGCTGCACACCTGGAACACGCCCAATGGCCGCAAGATCTCGGTGGCGCTGGAGGAAATGGGGCTGCCCTACAAGGTGATTCCGGTGAATATCGGCAAGGGCGAGCAGATGGCGCCCGCCTTCCTCGCGATCAGCCCGAACAACAAGATCCCGGCGATCGTCGATCCGGATGGGCCCGGCGGCAAGCCGGTCAGCATCTTCGAGTCCGGCGCGATCCTGCTCTATCTCGGCGAGAAGACCGGCAAGTTCCTGCCGAAACCGCTCATCGAGCGGATCCCGGTCTACGAGTGGCTGATGTGGCAGATGGGCGGCTTCGGCCCGATGCCGGGCCAGGTGCACCATTTCATCGCGCTGGAGAACGAGCAGGACCGCGCCTACGGGTTGAAGCGCTACATGACCGAGACACGGCGGCTGTACGGCGTGCTGGACCGCCGGCTTGCCGACCGCGACTTCGTCGCCGGCGATCTCTCGGTGGCTGATTTCGCCATTCTCGGCTGGGCCTGGCGCCATCCGCGCCACAAGGTGGATCTGGCCGACTTCCCCAACGTCAAGCGCTGGTACGAGACGCTGATGGCCCGCCCGGCGACGAAGCGGGGGATGGAAGCGAAGCTGGATTGAGGGGCGCTCTACCACCCTACGCGCTTACTTCCCTGCTCCCCTTGCGGGAGACGGTACTGATCACGCCCGCCGCGCCTCGAGCGCCATCTTCATCGCAAGCCCGGCGAGCACCGTGCCCATCAGCCAGCGCTGCACCAGCAGCCAGGTCGGGCGGGTGCCGAGGAACACCGCGATCGAGCCGGCGGCGAGTGCGATCATCGCATTGACGCTGACGCTGATCACGATCTGGATCGAGCCGAGCGCGAGCGACTGCGTCAGCACGCTGCCACCGGCCGGATCGATGAACTGCGGCAGCAGCGCGAGATAGAGCATCGCGATCTTCGGGTTGAGCAGATTGGTCAGGAAGCCCATCGCGAACAATTTGCGCGGGCCGTCGACCTTCAGCGCCTTGACCTGGAACGGCGAGCGGCCGCCCGGCTTCAGCGCCTGCCATGCCAGCCAGAGCAGATAGGCGGCGCCGGCGAAGCGCAGCGCGTCATAGGCATAGGGAATAGCGAACAGCAGCGCGGTGATGCCGAATGCCGCGCACAGCATGTAGAACACGAAGCCGAGCGCGACGCCGCCGAGCGAGACGATGCCGGCCGCCGGCCCCTGCGTGATCGAGCGCGAGATCAGGTACATCATGTTCGGCCCCGGCGTCAGCACCATTCCGAGGCAGACGAGCGCAAAGCCGAGCAGAGCGGATGTGTGGGGCATGACGGGTCTCGCAAGGGATACACGTTCTTAGCGTGTCGCCCGCTGAGCGGCCATGCAGGAATTGCTCTCGGAGCAATGTGGTTTGCACCTCACCCGGTCTCTTGTCGTCATTCCGGGGCGTGCGAAGCACGAACCCGGAATCCATCAGGCGGCGTAATTTGTGGATGGATGGATTCCGGGTTCTCGCCTGCGGCGAGCCCCGGAATGACGGGAGAGGCGGACTCTAATGCGCCTCGTCCCAATTGTTGGCGGCGCGGGCGTCGACCTGCAGCGGCAGCGACAGGATCACCGCGGGGAACGGCGCGTCCTGCATCACCTTCTGCACGACGGGCAGCGTCGCCGCGACCTCGTCGTCGGGCACCTCGAAGATCAGTTCGTCATGCACCTGCAGCAGCATCTGCGCCGAGAGCTTCTTCTCGGCGAGCGCGTCCTCGACCCGGATCATGGCGCGGCGGATGATGTCGGCCGCGGTACCCTGCAGCCGCGCGTTGATCGCGGCACGCTCGTTGAAGGCGCGCACCGAAGCGTTCGACGCCTTGATGTCGGGGTAGTACATCTTGCGGCCGAACAGCGTGGTGACATAGCCGTTGCGGCGGCACGAGTCCTTGGTCTCGTCCATATAGGCGCGGATGCCGGGGAAGCGCTCGAAATACTTCTTGATGTAGGCCGAGGCTTCCTCGCGCGCGATGCCGAGCTGGTTGGCGAGACCGAACGCCGAGATGCCGTAGATGATGCCGAAATTGATCGCCTTGGCTCTACGCCGCACCTCGCTCGGCATGTCCTTGATCGGCACCCCGAACATTTCGGAGGCGGTCATGGCGTGAATGTCGAGCCCGTCGCGGAATGCCTGGCGCAGCACCGGCACGTCGGCGATCTCGGCGAGCAACCGCAGCTCGATCTGGGAGTAATCGGCCGACACCAGCTTGTGGCCGGGCGTTGCGATGAAGGCGCGGCGGATTTTGCGGCCGTCCTCGGTACGAACAGGGATGTTCTGCAAATTCGGCTCGTTCGACGACAGCCGGCCCGTGGTGGTCGCGGCCAGTGCGTAGGTCGTGTGCACGCGATGGGTCTGCGGATTGACGTAGGTCGGCAGCGCGTCGGTGTAGGTTGATTTCAGCTTCGAGACCTGGCGCCACTCCAGGATCTTCTTCGGGAATTCGTGGCCCTGCTCGGCGAGATCGTCGAGCACCTGCGCGGTGGTCGACCATGCGCCGGTCTTGGTCTTGGTGCCGCCGGGCAACCCCATCTTGCCGAAGATGATGTCGCCGATCTGCTTCGGGCTGCCGACATTGACCGGCTCGCCGGCGATCTCCTGGATCTCGGCCTCGACGCGCGCCGCGGTCTGGGCGAAATCGCCCGACAGTCGCGACAGCACCTGGCGGTCGATCGAGATGCCGCGCCGCTCCATCCGCGCCAGCACCGAGACCAGCGGCCGCTCCAGCGTCTCGTAGACCGTCGTCATCCGTTCGGCGACGAGGCGCGGCTTCAGCACGCGCCACAGCCGCAGGATCACGTCGGCGCTTTCGGCCGCGTATTCGGTCGCCTTGTCGATCGTGACCTGATCGAAGGTCAGCTTGCCCTTGCCGCTGCCGACGAGGCCGCCGTAATTGACTACGGCATGGCCGAACCAGCGCTCGGCGAGCGCCTCCAGCGCATGCGAGCCGCGGCCGGCATCGAGTGCGTAGGACATCAGCTGCGCGTCGTCGATGTTACGCAGCGTGATGCCGTGCTGCGCCAGCGTCACCGCGGTGAACTTGACGTTGAAGCCGACCTTCTGGATGCCGGCGGACTCCAATAGTGGCTTGAGCGCCTTCAGCGCATCGGCGGTCTTGATCTGGCCGGGTGCGAGGCCGGCATCGAACAGCCCGGCGCCGCCGCCGGCCTCCCGGTGGCCGAGCGGGACGTAGCAGGCGTCGTTGGGCGCCAGGGCGAGTGCCAGTCCCGACAATTCGGCCTGCATCGGGTCGATCGATTCCGACATCGCCTCGATCGCGACGGTGCCGCTGTCGTGCGCACGCGCGACGAAGGCGTTGAGCTGATCGAGATTGCCGATCGCCTGGTAGGCCTTGCGATCGAAGCCGATCTTGCGGATCGCCTCGCCGCGGGCTTCGGCCAGCGTTGCCGGCGTGCCCTTCAGGCTGGAGTTCTTGTCGTCGCGCGCGCCGGTCGGCTTGGTCTTCGCCGGTGGTGCCGCGGCCGCTGTCGGCGCGTCGCCCGGTGTGGGCGTCACATCCGACGGCGGCAGCGGCGAGAACACGCTGGCGCCGCTCTTGTTGCCGGGATCGGCATCGACATTGGCCGGATCGATCTGCGCATACTCGGCGACGCGGCGGGTGAGGGTGGAGAACTCCATCGCCTTGAGGAAGGCGATCAGCCGGCGCGAGTCGGGCTCGTGCACGGCGAGGTCGTCGAGCGGCACTTCGAGCTCGACCTTGTCGTCGAGCAGCACGAGCTGGCGCGAGATGCGCGCCTTCTCGGCATTCTCGAGCAGCGCCTCGCGCCGCTTCGGCTGCTTGATCTCGCCGGCGCGGAACAGCAGCTGGTCGAGGTCGCCATACTCGATGATCAGTTGTGCGGCGGTCTTGATGCCGATGCCGGGCACACCGGGCACGTTGTCGGTGGAATCCCCGGCCAGCGCCTGCACCTCGACCACCTTCTCGGGCGGCACGCCGAATTTCTCGATCACCTCGTCGCGGCCGATGCGGCGATCCTTCATCGTGTCGTACATCACGACCTTGTCGTTGACGAGCTGCATCAGATCCTTGTCGGACGACACGATCGTCGTGGTGGCGCCGCGCTCGGTCGCGAGCCGCGCATAGGTCGCGATCAGGTCGTCGGCCTCGAAGCCAACCTGCTCGAGGCAGGGCAGCTCAAAGGCGCGCACCGCCTCGCGGATCAGAGCGAATTGCGGGATCAGATCGTCGGGCGCCGGCGGCCGGTGCGCCTTGTAGTCGGGATACAGCTTGTTGCGGAACGTGATCTCCGACTTGTCGAACACGATCGCCAGGTGGGTCGGCCGGTTGTCCTCCGGCATGTCGCGGAGCAGCTTCCACAGCATGTTGCAGAAGCCGAGCACGGCATTGACCTGCAGCCCGTCGGACTTGCGGTTCAGCGGCGGCAGCGCGTGATAGGCGCGGAAGATGTAGCCCGACCCGTCGACCAAAAAGATATGGTCGCCCTTGGCCGCCGGCTTGGCGGCGACGGGCTTGGCTGCGGTCTTCGGGGCGGGCTTGGCGGGGTCTTTGGAGGCTGTTTTCGGCATGGCCGAAACTTAGGGATTTTTGCGCGGATTGACAGCCTTAGTGTCGTTGAATCCGCCCGCGCCACACAACGATTTGTCGTCCTGGCTTGGCCACGACGACGTCGAGAAAGACTACGCCTTGTCCCCGGTCGGGGAGAACAGGTAGCCGCCGCCGCGGATGGTGCGGATCACTGACGGCTTGGTCGGGTCGAATTCGATCTTGCGGCGGATGCGCATGATGCGCAGGTCGACGGCGCGGTCGAAGGCCTCGGCGTCGCGGGCATTGGCGAGTTCCAGGAGCCGCTCGCGCGACAGCACGCGCTTCGGATTGGCGGCGAACACCTTGAGCAGGCCGAATTCGGAGGCCGTCAGCGGGTGCTCATTGCCCTCGTCGTCGCGCAGCGCCTGGGCCTCGAGATCGAGCCATTTGGTGCCGAACCGCACCAGCTGCTCCTTTTCGGCCTTGGCGCTGGAAGGTTCCGGCGCGGCCGTCTTCGCCGGCCCGCTCCGCCGCAGCACCGAGCGGATGCGCGCCATCAGCTCGCGCAATTCGCAGGGTTTTGCCACGTAGTCGTCGGCGCCGAGCTCGAGCCCGACCACACGGTCGATCGGGCTGGCAGTAGCTGTCAGCATGATGACGGGGACGTTGATCTTGCTCTTGAGGTCGCGAATGATCGACAGACCATCCTCCTCGGGCATGTTGAGGTCCAGCACCACGAGATCGGGCGTGTTGCTCTCGATCTCCTTGCGCAGGCTCTTGCCGCCGTCGCACAGCGTCACGCCGAAGCCGTGCATCTTGAGGTAATCGCCGACCATCTCGCGGGCCGGCGCCTCATCGTCGACGATGAAGATATGCGGGTTCTGGTTCATGTCTCTGTCGCCGGCAGTGTAACCGTAAAGGTCGACCCCTGTCCGGGGCCCGGGCTCTGGGCGGTCACATGGCCGCCATGCATGTCGATGATGCGCTTGACGATGGACAGGCCGAGCCCGGTCGAGCTTTCGCCCGCGGTCGGCTTGGCCGACAGCCGCTGGAACCGGCCGAACAGCCGGCCGAGATCCTCGGGGCTGAGGCCGGGACCCTGGTCGGCGATCCGGATCACGGTGTCGTCGCCCTCGTGGCTGACCGCGATCGTGATCTTGCCGCCGATCGGCGAGTACTTGATGGCGTTGCTGACGAGGTTGTCGATCGCCTCGCGGATCCGGTCGGCATCGCACATCGTGACGAAATGCTGCGGCCCCGAGACCGAGATGCTCTGCTGCTTGTTGACCGCCGAGGGCAGATTGGCCTCGGTGACCTCGTTGACGAGCGCCGCGACGTCGACCGGCTCGCGGCGGATGGTGATGTCGAAGGCGTCGGCCATCGCATCCGAGATCAAATGGTCGACCATCGAGGTCAGCCGCCTGGTGGCGTCCCTGATGTGCTCGACCTGGGCGGTGACGTTCTCCTTCGGCGAGCCGGCGCCGATCAGTTCGGTCAGCATCTCGGTGCGGCCGAGGATCACGCCGAGCGGGTTCTTCAGGTCGTGGGCGACAGTGCCGAGGATCTCGTTCTTGAAGCCATTGGCGCGCTGCAGCCGCAGCCATTGCGCCGACAGCCGCCGGTTGGCCTGGCTCAGCGCGCGGGTGCGCTGCGCGACACGGTCCTCGAGCTGGGTGTTGGCCTCGTGCAGCTGCTGGTACAGGATCACGTTGTCGAACGCGATCGACAGCCGGCTGGAGAAGATCTCGACCAGCGCACGGTCGGTGTCGGAGAGCTGCCGCTCGGCCTGCAGCAGCACCACGACCTCGCGGCCGCTGCCGGTGCGCGAATAGAGCACGCTGCGGTGGTCGGCGAACTCGTTCTTGCGGCGCTGAAATGCTTCCTCGACCATGTGCCGCAAATCGGCATCGAGCGCCTTCGACGAGGTCGTGCCGATGAAGCGGCTGTAGCAGCCCGAGCAGGCCAGCACCGAGAAATCACAGGCGGCGGCGTTGCCGTCGTCGCGCAGCACCAGGATCCCCGCGCAATCGACATTGAGCAGCGAGGCGAGTTGCGTCAGCACGCCCTCGGCCAGCCGCTGCATCGACTTGAAGTCGTACAGCGTCGAGGCCGCGTCGATGATGATCTCGAGCCCGCGCCTGGTCTGCACCATGCGCTCGAGCTGCTGATAGCTGCGCAGCGCCGCGGTCAGCGAGGTGAACAGCTTGTCGGCGGTGAGCTCGGTCTTCGCCTTGTAGTCGTTGATGTCGTATTGCACGATGACGCGCCGCTCCGGCGCCTGGCCGGGCTGGCCGGTGCGCAGGATGATGCGCACGGTCTCGTTCCTGATCTCGTTGCGGATGTATTCGACGAGCTCGAGGCCGGCGACGTCGGTCTCCATGATGACATCGAGCAGCACGGCCGCGATGTCGGGGTTGTCGCGCATCAGCGTGCGGCCTTCGGCCGCAGAGTAGGCCGACAGGATCTCCAGCGTCGCGCCGTTCAGATTGTAGTCGCTGAGCGCAAAACGGGTGCCTTCATGGACGGCGTGATCGTCGTCGATCACGGCGATCTTCCATTTCCGTACCGGCGAGTCCTCCGGGGGGCTCTCGGTGTCGTCGATCAGTTGGAGGACATCGTCCTGTTCGGCCATTGACTGGTTCCGTCGGCTGCTGCGTCAGTGATCGTCGGCTCGCCCTTGGCGATCCTGGGCATGATAATGCGAAAAGTGGTGCCTTGTCCTACCCTTGACTCCAGCATCATGCGTCCGCCGAGCTGCTGGGTGACGAGGTTATAGACGATATGCAGGCCGAGGCCCGTGCCACCTTCGTTGCGGCGTGTCGTAAAGAACGGGTCGAACGCCTGTCGCTGCACGTCCGGCGTCATGCCAGCCCCGTCGTCCGCGAAGATGATCTCGACATCATCGGTGCCACGGCCACGCGCCGAGATCGTGATGTTGCCCGAGCGGCCGTCGGCAAAGGCATGATTGACGGCGTTGAGGAAAAGATTGGTTAAGATCTGCCCATAGGCGCCGGGATAGCCATCGATCAGGAGCCCGTCGGGCACATCGACGGACAGCGCGATCGCCGCCTTCTTCAGCACCGGCCGCAGGCTCGCCACGATCTGGTCGGTCGCTTCGCTCAAGGCGAACTGGCGGCGTTCGGCATGCGAGCGATCGACCGCGACCTGCTTGAACGACTGGATCAGTTCGCCGGCGCGCTGCAGGTTCGAGACCAGTTGCTGCGATGCGTCACGCGATGCGCGCACGAATTCGTCGAGCCTGGAGCGGCGCAGCGGCTCGGTCTTGAGGTCGTTCTCGAACATCTCGCTGCGGCGGGCAAAGCTCGAGGCGACCGTCAGGCTGATGCCGATCGGATTGTTGACCTCGTGGGCGACGCCGGCAACGAGGCCGCCGAGCGCGGCGAGGCGTTCGGCATCGATCAGGTTCTGCTGCGCGGTGTTGAGCTCGAGCAGCGCGCTCTCGGCCTTTTCCTTGGCGGTGCGCAGCTCGTCCTCGGTCTTGCGCTTGGCGATGGCGTTCTCGCGGAACACCTCGACCGCGCGCGCCATGGCGCCGACCTCGTCCTTGGCCGACGTGCCCTGCACCGGCCGGTCGAGGTCTCCCGAGGTGATCGCGCGCATTGCGGTCAGGATCTGCGCCAGCGGCAGGCGGATCGACAATGCGATCATCACGCCCGCCGACATGATGACGCCGAGGAAGATCACGGCGATCGACAGCACCCGGCGCGAGATCGACGTCAGCGTCCTGTCGAAGGTCTCCTGCGCCTTCTGCTCGCGCTGGCGCATCTTCACCGAGAGATCGTCGATCGCGCCGATCGCATCGGCCTGGCTGGCGTCGATCGAGTTGCGCAAGAGATCGGTGCGGTTGGTGAGCTGTTCGCTGAGCTTGGCGAGCCCGTCGCGCAGCTCGGCGGTCTTGACCTTGAGCCGCGCCAGCGCCATGCGCTGCAGATCGTTCTCGGCCAGATCGGTCATGACAGGGATCGTCCTCTCGATGGTATCGATGTTGCGGCGGGCTTCCTCGGCCGACGAGGAGGCGAGCGAGAGGTAGTAGGCGTTGGCGGCGACCAGGAGCGAGGTGAAGGCCTCGCGCGACTTGCCGAGCGCGGGCCAGATCAGCGCGTCGCGATGGCCGGTGGCGCCCTCGATGATCGAATAGAGGCCGGCCATGTCCTTGGTCGGCGTCAGCACCTCTTCGTCATAGGTCTTGGAGATCCTGGTCTGCACGGTGCGCAATTCACCGAAGCCGTCGAGGAAGCGGCTGGTGACGCGCTCCAGCTGCTCGACCGAGCCCGACAGCATCGGGTCGGTCGAGGCCCGGTTGGTCAGCGTGCCGAGCACGGCCTCGCGGAGCAGCAGGATTTCCGCGAACAGGTCCGGGCTCGGCTGGTTGATGTAGCGATGGATCAGGTTCTGCAGGCGGCTGGTCTCGCTTTCCAGCTTGGCCAGGATCTTGTCGGATTCCCGCACCTGGCGGACATCGTCCCAGGCCGAGCCGAGCACCTTCGAGCCGTTCCAGATCAGCACCGCGAGCACCACCACGACGGCGGAATTGAGCAGCGCGATCGAGAGGATGCGCCAGCGGATCGGCACCGCGCGCAGCAACTGGACGATGCGGAAGCGGCCCTGCGGCCCAAAGACCGCCCGCCGTCGCATCGTCCCGTCCTGTTTGGGCGCGTCCAAGATCCGGTCACTCCACGTTGCGGATGCGTTCGATCAGCGCTGCTATTGCCGGATCGCGCTCCGCCTTGGCATAGATGCCGGCCATCGCCGCCTCGAACGGCTTGCGGTCGAAATCGGTCACGACCGTGACGCCGGCCAGCTCCGCCTGCTTGCGCGAGCGCTCCTCGAGCTCACGCCACTTCTCGCGCATGTAAAGACTGGAGCGCTGCGCGGCCTCGCGGAGGATGATCTGCTCGTCCGGCGTCAGGCTGGCCCAGGCCTTGCGCGACATCACCAGCACTTCGGGGCTCACGGTGTGCCGGGTCAGGGTGTAGTAGCCGGCGTATTTGTAGTGGCCGGTGGTGACGAAGGACGGCCAGTTGTTCTCGGCGCCATCGATCAGCCGGTTGGCGAGCCCGGTCTGCACCTGGCCGTAGGCCATCTCGACCGGCTGGGCGCCGAGCGCGCGGATCATGTCCGACATCTGTTCGGATTGCTGCACCCGCAGCCGCAGCCCCCTGAGGTCGTCGAGCGAGCGCACCGGGCGGACGCTGTTGTAGATCGAGCGGGCGCCGGAATCGTAGAAGGTCAGCCCGACGAAGCCGTGGGCCTCGAGGCTGTTCAGGATGTCGTTGCCGATCGGTCCATCCAGCACATGCTGCAGGTGCTCAAGGGATCGAAACAGGAACGGCATCGCCAGCACGTTCACGGAAGGCACCATGGTTCCGATCAGCGCGACATTGGTCCGGTTCAGATCGATGGCGCCGGCCCGGGTCTGCTCCAGCGTCTCCTTTTCCTCGCCGAGCTGACGGGAATGGAAGACCACGATGCGGTGCCGGCCGCCGGTGCGCTCGGTGATCAGGCGGTCCATGTAATTCAGCGCCTGGACCGTCGGATAGTCTTCATTCTGGGTATCGGCGGTGCGGAATTCGCGCGCAAAGGCACTCGCCGAGACCGCTGTGCATAACAGCGCGACGGCAAGCGTTATTGTCCGCGAAAGGCCGGCGCGGCGGTACACTGGTTACAATTCCCCTTGTGATTTGTGTCCAGGGCGGGAGCAAAAGGTTCAACGCATTCTAGCAGAATGGCGCTGGCTCGCCCATCGGGCAAACGCTAGACCCGCGCTGCAACCTGCGGTGTCGGTTGAATTTGCGGTTGTGGCGCCGTATGAGCGCGTGTTGGCATCCGGGAACGACTCGTCGTGAAGTTCGCCTTGAAGCTGTTGCATCTCGTCGTCGCGGCCCTTCTGCTTGTGGCACCAGCGCAGGCGACGACCGAGATCATGTGGTGGCACGCGATGTCGGGCGAGCTCGGCAAGCAGCTCGAGAAGCTGGCTGCCGACTTCAACGCCGCGCAATCCGACTACCGGATCGTGCCCGCCTACAAGGGTAACTACACCGAGACCGTCACCGCGGCGATCTTCGCGTTCCGCTCGCGCAGCCAGCCGGCGATCGTTCAGGTCAACGAGATTGCCACCGCAACCATGATGGCGGCGCGCGGCGCGATCTATCCGGTGTTCGAGCTGATGCGCGATCAATCGGAGCCGTTCGCGCCACAGGCCTATCTGCCTGCGGTGGCGGGTTACTATGCCGACGTCGACGGCAACATGCTGTCGTTCCCGTTCAACGCCTCGACGCCGATCCTGTACTACAACAAGGATCTGTTCCGTTCCGCCGGGCTCGATCCGAGCCAGCCGCCGAGGACCTGGCCGGAGCTCGGCACCATGGCGAAGCGGCTGCGCGCGGCCGGCGCAATGTGCGGTTTCACCACGTCATGGCCATCCTGGATCAATGTCGAGAACTTTTCCGCGTTCCACAATCTGCCGATCGCCACCAGGGGCAACGGCTTTGCCGGGCTCGACGCGCAGCTGGTCTTCAACAATCCGATCGTGGTGCGCCATATCGCGCAGCTCGCGAAATGGCAGGCCGACAAGTCGTTCGACTACAGCGGCCGCGGCCAGGCAGCCGAGCCGCGCTTCCAGAAGGGCGAGTGCGGCATCTTCATCGGCTCGTCCGGCACGCGCGCCGACATCAAGGCCAATTCGAAATTCGAGGTCGGCTACGGCATGATGCCGTACGAGCCCGATGTGCAGGGCGCGCCGCAGAACTCGATCATCGGCGGCGCGACGCTGTGGGTGCTGCGTGACCGGCCGCGCGCCGAATATGCCGGGGTGGCGAAATTCTTCGGCTATCTGTCGCGGCCGGAGGTGCAGGCCGCCTGGCACCAGAACACCGGCTATCTGCCGATCACCCGCGCCGCGTTTGATCTCAGCCGCACCCAGGGCTTCTACGATCGCAATCCCGGCGCCTCGATCTCGATCGAGGAGGTCACGCTGAAGCCGCCGACCGACAAGTCCAGGGGCGTTCGGCTCGGCTCGTTCGTCCTGATCCGCGACGTGATCGAGGAGGAGCTCGAGCAGGTGTTTTCCGGCAAGCGTTCGGCGCAGGCCGCGATGGACAACGCCGTCGACCGCGGCAACCGTCTCTTGCGCCAGTTCGAGCGCGCCAATCCGGACCGATGAGGGGCTGTGCGTTGTCTTAACCTCCCCTTGAAAAGGGGAGGTCGCTTTGCTCGCCAGAGCAAAGCGGGTGGGGATCCGCTCTCTCCACTTACCGCGTCGGCTGCGGCAGACCCCCATCCCGACCTTCCCCTTTCAGGGGGAAGGAGAAGAGTTCGTAGCCCGGATGCAGCGAAGCGAAATCCGGGGCCGGTGCTTCAGTTGGCGCAGAATCCCGGATTACGCTGCGCTCCATCCGGGCTACAAAGCTTGCAATGATCGCTCCACTCCCATCCATCACCGATTACGACACCTATCGCGCCTGGCGCGGCGACACCTCGCGCTGGCTGCCGGTGGTGCGCGACATCGCAGACGGCCACGGGCTGTCCTGCGACGATCCGCACGTGTTCTCGACCGGCACCAACCTCATCGTCGGGCTCGACGGTGACCTGATCCTGAAACTGTTCCCGCCGTTTCTGCGTCCGCAATGCGTGTCCGAACGCGGCGCGCTCGCCGAGTTGCGCGGACGGCTCGGCATTCCGATCCCCGAACTCGTCGCGGAGGGCGAGCGCGACGGCTGGCCCTATCTCGTCATCACGCGCCTTTCCGGCACCGTCGGCTCGGAGGTCTGGCCATCGCTGCCGGAAGCCGAGCGCGAGCGCGTGCTCGGCGAGATCGGCGCCGTGATTGCCGAGGTGCAGCGCGTGCCGCCCGGCCGCCTGCTGGCGATCGAGCCGCGCTGGGAGGCCTTCATGCGCGGCCAGATCGTGCAGTGCCGGGCGCGGCACGAACGGCTCGGCCTGCCGGCGAAATTCCTCAGCTCGCTCGACGATCTCCTGCGTGACGCCACCGAGCTGGTCCCGATGCACGCGCCGCCGGTGATCCTGACCGGCGAGTACATCCCGGAGAATTTCCTGCTCGGCCGCCGCGCCGACGGCTGGCACGTCGCCGGCCTGTTCGACTTCGGCGACGTCCGCACCGGATGGGGCGAGTATGACCTGCTCGGTCCGAGCGCCTTCATGGCCGCCGGACACCCGCGCCGGGTGCGCAGCCTGTTCGACGGCTATGGGATCCCGCAAGCTGAGGTGAATTTCGCGCTGAAGCGGCGGCTGATGGCGCTGATGATGCTGCACGCGGCCAGCGATCCGCTCCGGCATATCTGCATCGCGGGCTGGCCGGACCGGGTCGATGATCTCGTGCAGCTGCAGGAGTTGATCTGGTCGGACTGACATCGGTCGCCGGCCAGAAAGCGAGCAGCGCTCGTGATCTGCTTATCTATTGAGCAGATGGCTCTCCTTTGTATGCAATTCATGCCATGCTGATCGACATCCGAACGAAATACCTTCGACGATTTTTTCAACATCTCCAGCTCGTTAGTGCCTCATAAGGTTTCGTTAAGGGTTGGCACAATCTTTGCGAACTGAGTTCCAAGGCCGTTCTCAAGGGCGTTGGAGCAACACATGAAGCGTCGCGATTTCCTCAAATCGGTGTCTGGGCTGGCAGCGGGGGCGCTGGCGCCGACCGCGCCTGCGATCTGGTCGCCGGCCAAGGCCGACGCGCGCGCCGAGACGCTGCTGATCGTCTCCGAAGGCGGTCCGAACAATCTCGATATCCACGGCGTCGGCACCAACGTGCCCGGCTATGAGGTGTCGTGGAATTGCTACGACCGGCTGATCAGCCACGAGATGAAGAGCGGGCCGGGCGGCGTGCCCTATTACGACCGCGACAAGTTCAAGCCCGAGCTCGCCGAGGATTTCAACATCGGCGACATGTCGGTCACCTTCAAGCTGCGCAAGAACGCCAAATTCCACGACGGCACGCCGGTGACGGCGAAGGACGTCAAATGGTCGCTCGACCGTGCCGTCAGCGTCGGCGGCTTCCCGACCTTCCAGATGAGCGCGGGCTCGCTGACCAAACCCGAGCAGTTCGTTGTCGTCGATGACCACACGGTGCGCGTCGACTTCATCAAGAAAGACAGACTGACGATCCCCGATCTCGCTGTCATCGTGCCCTGTGTCGTCAACTCCGAGCTGGTGAAGAAGAACGCCAGCGAGAAGGATCCCTGGGGCCTCGAATTCACCAAGCAGCAGACCGCGGGCTCGGGCGCCTACAAGGTGACCAAATGGACCGCGGGCACCGAAGTCGTCATGGAGCGCAACGACGACTGGGTCTCCGGACCGATGCCGAAGATCAAGCGCGTGATCTGGCGCATGGTGCCGCAGGCCGGCAACCGCCGGGCGCTGCTCGAGCGCGGCGATGCCGATATCTCCTATGAGCTGCCGTTCAAGGATTTCCAGGAGATGAAGACGAACGGCAAGCTCAACGTCGTGTCGTTGCCGTTCTCCAACGGCATCCAGTACATCGGCATGAACGTCACCAAGCCGCCGTTCGACAATCCCAAGGTGCGACAGGCGATGGCCTACGCGATGCCGTACCAGAAGATCATGGATGCGGTGCTGTTCGGTCTCGCCAACCCGATGTTCGGCGCGCCCAAGGACAAGCCGACCGAGGTCGCGTGGCCGCAGCCGACCAAGTATTTCACCGACATGGAGAAGGCCAAGGCGCTGCTCGCGGAGGCCGGCTACGCCAACGGCTTCGAGACCACGATCTCGTTCGACCTGAACTTCGCAGGGGTCAACGAGCCGCTTTGCGTGCTGGTGCAGGAGAGCCTCGCCCAGCTCGGCATCAAGACCACGATCAACAAGGTGCCCGGCGCCAACTGGCGCACCGAGCTGACCAAGAAGGAAATGCCGCTGTTCACCAACGTGTTCTCGGGCTGGCTCGATTACCCCGAGTACTTCTTCTACTGGTGCTATCACGGCAACAATTCGATCTTCAACACGATGAGCTACAAGTCGCCCGAGATGGACAAGCTCATCGACGGCGCGCGGATCGCGGCCGCCACCGGCGACACCGCGGCCTACGACGCCGACGTCAAGGGTTTCGTCGATCTCGCCTTCGCCGACATCCCGCGCATCCCGCTCTATCAGCCGTTCGTCAACGTCGCGATGCAGAAGAACATCTCGGGCTATCAATACTGGTTCCACCGCCGGCTGGACTATCGCGCGATGGCGAAGGGGTGAGGCCGTGATGCGCGCAATCCACGACACATCGGCGGGTGGTGTCGGTTCACGTGAGGCGAGCACCGCTCTCTCATTCCCTCCCCCCTTGCGGGGGAGGGGCAGGGAGAGGGGCAAGCCCAGACTGCGGTGCCTGTGGTCACCCCTCTCCCCAACCCTCCCCCGCAAGGGGGGAGGGAGCCCGGCCACTACCGTCTTGGCTTTGCATGATTGGAGCGGGAGCGGCCCATGCTGACCATGATCAGCAAGCGCCTCTTGTTCGCGATCCCGTCGCTGATCGGGGTGGTGATCGTGACGTTCCTCTTGACCCGTGCGCTGCCGGGCGATCCCGCGGCGTATTTCGCAGGGCCCGCGGCGACGAAAGAAGCGGTCGACCAGATCAGGAAGAAGCTCGGCTTCGACAAGCCGCTGATCGAGCAGTTCGTCCGCTACACCAATGATCTCGCCCATGGCGATCTCGGGACATCGCTCACCACGGGTCAGCCGGTCGCGGCCGAACTGCGCAACCGCCTGCCGGCGTCGGCCGAGCTCACGCTGCTCGGCCTCGTCGTCTCGATCGTGATCGCGATCCCGCTCGGCGTGCTGGCGGCGACGCGGCCGGGTTCCTGGATCGACCATCTCTGCCGCGTCACCACGACGGCCGGCGTGTCGTTGCCGGTGTTCTTCACCGGGCTCGTGCTGGTCTATCTGTTCTATTTCCGGCTCGGCTGGGCACCGGCGCCGCTCGGCCGGCTCGACGTGTTCTACAGTGCCCCGCCGACCGTCACCGGCTTCTATCTCATCGACACCTTGATCGCGCGCGACTTCGAGGCGTTTCGCTCGGCGTTCAGCCAATTGATCTTGCCGGCGGTGACGCTCGCGATCTTCTCGCTGGCGCCGATCGCCCGCATGACGCGCGCCTCGATGCTCGCGGTGCTGGCGTCGGATTTCGTCCGCACCGCGCGCGCCAGCGGCCTGTCGCCCGGCAAGGTGATCGTCACCTACGCGTTTCGCAACGCGATGCTGCCGGTCATCACCACGCTCAGCATGGTGTTCTCCTTCCTGCTCGGGGCCAATGTGCTCGTGGAGAAGGTGTTCGCCTGGCCCGGCATCGGCTCCTACGCGGTCGAGGCGCTGATCGCCTCCGACTTCGCGCCGGTGCAGGGCTTTGTCCTCACCATGGCGGTCATGTACGTGCTGCTGAATCTGTTGATCGACATCCTCTATGGCGTGATCGATCCACGCGTGCGGCTGGAGGGGTGAAACCATGAGCTCCGTTGCGCCAACAGTCGAGCCTGTCGGTCCTGCGCGGACATCCGGGCTCGCCGCGATCATCGAGCAGACACGCTATGTCCTGAGCGAGAACAAGGTCACCGGCTTTGCCTTCGCGCTTCTGATCCTGATCATGTTCGCCGCGTTGTTCGGGCCCTATGTGGTGCCGTACGATCCGCTCGCCTCGGATACCGCGGCTGCATTGAAGCCGCCGTCCGCCGCGCACTGGTTCGGCACCGACCAGCTCGGCCGCGACATCTTCAGCCGCGTCATCGTCGCAACCAGGCTCGACACCTTCATCGCGGTCGCCTCCGTGGTACTGGTGTTCCTGATGGGTGGGCTCGCCGGCATCGCCGCCGGCTATTTCGGCGGCTGGACCGATCGCATCGTCGGCCGCATCGCCGACACCATCATGGCGTTCCCGCTGTTCGTGCTGGCGATGGGCATCGTCGCTGCGCTCGGCAACACCGTGCAGAACATCATCATCGCGACCGCGATCGTGAACTTTCCGCTCTATGCCCGCGTCGCGCGCGCCGAAGCCAACGTCCGCCGCAACGCCGGCTTCGTGCAGGCGGCGCGGCTCTCCGGCAATGGCGAGTATCGCATCCTGCTCGGGCACATCCTGCCCAACATCATGCCGATCATGATCGTGCAGATGTCGCTGACCATGGGCTATGCGATCCTCAATGCCGCGGGTCTGTCCTTCATCGGCCTCGGCGTCCGGCCGCCGACCGCGGAATGGGGCATCATGGTCGCCGAGGGCGCCGGCTTCATGGTCTCAGGCGAATGGTGGATCGCGCTGTTTCCCGGCCTTGCGCTGATGGTCGCGGTGTTCTGTTTCAACCTGCTCGGCGACGGCCTGCGCGACATCGTCGACCCGCAGCGGAGGACGTGATGACTGTCTCAGTGCGGTGTCTTATTACCGTTTCGCTACTGTGCATGGGGTTGTTTTCGATATTTTGTGAGAGGCGGCCATGACCGCCCAGCCGCTGCTCGACGTTCAGGACCTCACCGTCGAGTTCACCACCCGTCGCGGCATCGTCAAGGCGGTGCAGCACGTCAACATCTCCGTGGGCAAGGGCGAGACCGTCGGCATCGTCGGCGAGTCCGGCTCCGGCAAGTCGGTGACATCCTATGCCGTGATGCGCATCCTCGACCGCGCGGGGCGGATCGCCGAGGGTTCGGTGATGTTCTCCGGCATCGACGTCAAGGCGGCCTCGGAAAGCCAGATGCGCGATCTGCGCGGCCGCGAGGTCTCGATGATCTTCCAGAACCCGCGCGCCGCCCTCAATCCGATCCGCAAGGTCGGGCACCAGATCGAGGACGTGCTGCGCCAGCATGTGCAGCAGGCGCAGGTCACCGATCGCGGCGAGACCGCGATCGAGGCGCTGGAGCAGGTCAAGATCGCGCGCCCGCGCGAGCGCTATCACGCCTATCCGTTCGAACTCTCCGGCGGCATGTGCCAGCGCGTCGTCATCGCGCTGGCGCTGGCCTGCAACCCGCAGCTTCTGATCGCCGACGAGCCGACCACCGGCCTCGACGTCACCACCCAGAAGGCGGTGATGGATCTGATCGTCGAGCTGACCCGGCGCCGGGCGATGTCGACGATCCTGATCACGCACGATCTCGGCCTCGCCGCGGCCTATTGCGACCGCGTCGTGGTGATGGAGCAGGGCCGCGTGGTCGAGACCGCGAAGTCCGCCGACATATTCGCCGCGCCCCAGCATGACTACACGAAGAAGCTGATGCGCGCGACGCCGCGGCTCGGGGTGTCATTGCGCGATCTGCTGCCGGAGGAAGACTCTTCCGCCCCGCCCCGCTTGCGGGGAGAGGCCGACACGCGGAGCGTGGCGGGTGAGGGGGGCTCTCCAAGCACTGTGCTCGTGGAGAGTCCCCCTCACCCCAACCCTCTCCCCGCAAGCGGCGAGAGGGAGCGGATGCAACCGCTTCTTTCCGTCGAAAAGCTCGTCAAGGAATACCCCCGCCAGGGCGCAGGCTCGGTGCTCACAAAACTGTTCGGCCGCAAGCCGCCGGTCGAGGAAGACATCTTCCGCGCCGTCGACGGCATCAGCTTTTCGGTCGATCATGGCGAGAGCGTCGGGCTGGTCGGCGAATCCGGTTGCGGCAAGTCGACGACATCGATGATGGTGATGCGTCTCTTGGACCAGACCTCCGGCCGCATCATGTTCGACGGCGAGGACATCGGCGCCATCGCGCCGCAGTCCTTCGCACGGCTGCCGCGGCGCAGCCAGATCCAGATGGTGTTCCAGGATCCGACCGACAGCCTCAACCCGCGCTTCACCGCGGCGCGCGCCATCGCCGATCCGATCATGCAGCTCGGCGATATCAGGGGGCGCGATGCGCTGCGCGACCGCTGCGAGGAGCTCGCGCGGCTGGTCGGCCTGCCGGTCAATCTGCTGGATCGTTTTCCGCATCAACTGTCCGGCGGTCAGAAGGCCCGCGTCGGCATCGCGCGCGCGATTGCGCTGCACCCGAAGCTCGTCATCCTCGACGAGCCGACCGCAGCACTCGACGTCTCGGTGCAGGCGGTGGTGCTCAATCTGCTGCAGGATCTCAAGCAGTCGATGGGCATGAGCTATCTGTTCGTGTCGCACGATCTCAACGTGGTGCGCCTGCTGTGTGATCGCGTCATCGTGATGCGCTCGGGGCGCATCGTCGAGCAGGGCACATCCGAACATGTCTTGGGCAATCCGCAGGATGCCTATACAAGGGAGCTGCTCACGGCGATCCCGCATCCGCCGTTGCCGGTCTGTTGAGAAACTCATTGGGAGCGAAATGGCCGATCAACTCGACGACTATATGAGCGCTGTCGCAAACGCGATGGGGTTGCCGTTGGAAGACGCCTGGCGTCCGGCGGTGCGGGCAAATCTCGAGGTCGCGCTGCGGCTGGCGCGGCTGGTCGATGACTTCCCGCTGCCCGATGAGCTCGTGTCGGCCGCCGTCTATTCGACCTGAGATCGCAATGTCCGAAACTCCCACTGCCATGTCGGCCGCCGAAATCGCGCAGGCCGTCTCAAACCGCAAGCTCACGGCCCTTGCGGCCACCGAGGCCGCGCTCGCGCGCATCGCAGCGCACGACAAGGTCCTCAATGCCTTCACCGACGTCACCGCCGATCGCGCGCGCAGCCAAGCCAAGGCTGTCGATGCCGCGATCGCGGCGGGCCAATCGGCAGGCCCGCTTGCCGGCGTGCCCTTCGCCGTGAAGAATCTGTTCGAGGTGAAAGGCCTCTCGACCCGCGCTGGTTCGAAGATCAACCGCGATCTGCCGCCGTCCCCGCGCGATGCCACGCTGATCGAGCGGATGGAAGCGGCCGGCGCCGTGCTGGTCGGCGCGCTCAATATGGGCGAATACGCCTACGACTTCACCGGCGAGAACGTGCATGACGGTCCGTCGCGCAATCCGCATGATCGGACGCGGATGGCCGGCGGCTCCTCGGGCGGCTCCGGCAGCGCCGTCGGCGGCGCGCTGGTGCCGATCGCGCTCGGCTCCGACACCAACGGCTCGATCCGGGTGCCGTCGTCATTCTGCGGCACGTTCGGCCTGAAGCCGACCTATGGCCGGCTGTCGCGCGCGCGCTCGTTTCCGTTCGTCGCAAGCCTCGATCACCTCGGCCCGTTTGCGCGCAGCGTGACAGATCTCGCGCTCGCCTATGACGTCATGCAGGGGCCCGACGTTGAGGATCCGGCCTGCGTCGCGCGAGCGGTCGAGCCGACGGTGCCGCTGCTGTCCGAGGGCATCGGTGGGCTGCGAGTTGCAATCGCCGGCGGCTATTTCCAGCAGAATCTGCTGCCGGAGGCGGTCGAAGCGGTCGCGCGCGTTGCCAAGGCGCTCGGCGCGACGCAGACCGTGGAGCTGCCCGAAGCGGCGCGTGCCCGCGCGGCCGCCTTCATCATGACCACGACCGAGGGCGCCGCGCTGCACCTCGATCGGCTGCGCAAGCGCCCCAACGATTTCGATCCGGCGGTGCGCGACCGCCTCGTCGCGGGCGCGATGGTGCCGGCGGTCTATGTCGACAGGGCGCAGAAATTTCGTCGCTGGTTCCGCGCCAGGGTGCTCGAGCTGTTCCAGTCGGTCGACGTGATCCTGGCACCGGCAACGCCGTGTGTGGCGCCGAAGATCGGTCAGGCCACCTTCACGCTCGACGGGGTCGAGCTTCCGGTCCGCCCCAATATCGGCATCCACACCCAGCCAATCTCCTTCATCGGCCTGCCGGTGGCCGCCGTGCCGGTGCCGCTTGAACCGATGCCGATCGGCGTGCAGATCATCGCCGCGCCGTGGCGCGAGGATATCGCGCTGCGGGTCGCCCACGCGCTGGAACAGATGGGTGTCGTGGCGGCTCCCGCGCCAAGAGGACTCTAGAATGGAAATCAATCTTCCCGACGTGCTCGCCGAGGTCACCGCGCAGTTCGAGCGCTACGAGAAGGCGCTGGTCTCGAACGATGTCACCGTGCTCGACGAGCTGTTCCGCAACGACAGCCGCACGCTGCGCTATGGCATCGGCGAGAACCTTTATGGCTATGCCGAGATCATGGCGTTTCGCGCCGGGCGCCCGGCGGTCGGCCTGATGCGCAAGATCGACCGAACCGTGATCACGACCTATGGCCGCGACACTGCGATCGCCTCGACGCTGTTCTATCGGGACAGCGCGCCGGGTCGGGTGGGACGGCAGATGCAGACATGGATTCGCTTCCCCGAGGGCTGGAGAATCGTCGCCGCCCATGTCAGCGTCATCGATGAACCAAAGGGGGCCTGACCAGCGTGCTTGAAAGGGCGTTTCAGCCATGAGCCTGGACGATCTTCCGACCCGCGCGCCGTCGGCACAGGGCACCGAGCCGGAGCCGCAGGTGCGGCGTGTCGATCGCGCCTCATCGCTGGTCGACAAGACCACCCGCGCCGAGGAACTGCGGCTGCAGCTCGCCGACGAGATCGTGCGCGGCACGCTGCCGCCCGGCGCCGGGCTCGATGAAACCGATCTGGCGCGCCGCTTCAACGTCTCGCGCACGCCGGTGCGCGAGGCGCTGCGGCAGCTCGCCGCCAGCGGCCTGATCGACGCGCGCGCGCATCGTGGTGCGGTGGTGGCGCGACCGTCGCTCGAGCGGCTCACCGGCATGTTCGAGGCGATGGCCGAACTCGAGGCGATGTGCGCCGGCCTTGCCGCCGAGCGGATGACGCCGGCGGAGCGCCACGCGCTGGAAGCAGTTCACGAAGAGCTGCGGGTCTTGAGCTACACCGGCAATCCCGAGCGCTTCCACGAGGTTAATGAGCGCTTCCACAACGCGATCTACTCCGGCTCCCAGAACGCCTATATCGCCGAGATCACGCTGGCGACGCGGGTGCGCGTGCAGCCGTTCCGCCGCGCTCAGTTCCGCAACCTCGGGCGCCTCGCCAAATCCCACGCCGAGCACGACCGCGTCGTCGTCGCCATCCTGCGCGGCGACAAGATCGGCGCTGCGGCGGCGATGCGCGCCCATATCGAGCAGGTGCGCGGGGAATACGAGACCTACGCGGTGTCGGTGTAGGTCCCGCGCAGCTCTCGTCATTCCGCGGCGCCGCAAGGCGGCGAGCCCGGAATCCATTCTTCCGCACCTGACGTAGAGGACTTCCAGCGACCGTCGTTGCCGCGAAATGGATTGCGGGCTCGCGCTGCGCGCGCCCCGGAATGACAAGGGGAGGTGGTTACGCCTTCGCCTTCTCCGCCATGAACGCCCGCCAGCCGCCATAGGCCGAGATATCTTTCGCGCCGGCGATCGCGGCGGGCTCCACGATGAAGCCCTTGACCTGCCGTCCGTCGGTGAGCCTGATCGTGCCGATCGCCATCGGCGGCGGGATTGCTGCGACGAATTTTCCGAACGCGGCTGGCGACATCGCCCACAGTTCGAGCTTGATCGCATGACCCGCACCCGCCTCGATGCGCAGCATGCCGGGTTTCGGCGGCGTGGTGTCGAGCGCATAGAGCTTGTAGTCGGCTGCGGTGGTCGTCTCTTCCAGCAGGCGCGCGTCGAGCGTGGTCAGTTCGTGGTTCAGTGCCATGCCGGAGAGATGCGCGCCGACCACTGCGATCGTGATCTCGTCGGCGCCGGTCTGCGCCGGCACTTCGGCCAGCGGCGGCTGCGGCACCGCCTTGGCGCCGACGGCAAGTCCGGTGTCGGCATGGAAGACGCGGCCGATGCCGGCAAGCGCCGCGTCGCGGCCGGCGGGCGCCAGCAGCGTGATGCCGAACGGCGCGCCGTCGGGCCGCATCGCCGCCGGCAGCGCCAGGCCGCAGAGATCGAGCAGGTTGACGAAATTGGTGTAGGTGCCGAGCCGCGAGTTGAGCTCGATCGGGTTGGCCAGCACGTCGGCGGTGGAATAGACCGTCGGCGCGGTCGGCAGCACGATCGCATCGCACTGCGCGAAGGTGCGCGCAGCGACGCGGCGCAGCGCCTGCAGGCGATAGAGCGCGGAGAACGTGTCAGCCGCGGTCGGCCGCGCGCCGCCGATCGTGATCTCGCGAGTCACCGGATGGATCGCGTCCGGCGACGACGCCAGCAGGTCTCGGATAACGAGATAGCGCTCGGCAACCCACGGGCCTTCATAGAGCAGCCGCGCCGTCTCGTAGAACGGCTCGAGGTCGAACTCGACGAGTTCGGCGCCGAGCGTCTGCCAGCGCTTGCACGCCGCGTCATAGGCCTGCTCGGCTTCGCGATCGCCGAAGAAGATCAATTGGCCGCGCTTGGGAATGCCGAGCTTGAGTTTGGCCGGAAATGCCGCGAGCGGCCCAAGCGGCCGGTCGCGCGAGAATGGATCGGCGTCGTCCGGCCCGGCCATCACGGCAAGCGCGGCCAATGCGTCGTCGACGGTGAGCGAGAACACCGAGATGCAGTCGAGCGTGCGGCAGGCCGGCACCAGTCCCGCGTTCGAGATCAGCCCGAGGCTCGGCTTGAGCCCGACGATGTTGTTGAGCATCGCCGGCACGCGGCCGCTGCCTGCTGTGTCGGTGCCGAGCGACAGCGGCACGAGGCCCGCGGAGACCGCGACCGCGGAGCCCGAGCTCGATCCACCCGGCACCAGATCGCCGCGCACCGGATTTTTGGGTATGCCATAGGGCGAGCGCACGCCGACCAGGCCGGTGGCGAACTGGTCGAGATTGGTCTTGCCGATGATGATGGCGCCGGCTCCGCGCAGTCTGGCAACCGCAGTTGAGTCTTGGGCCGGCATGTAAGAGAACGCCGGGCAGGCGGCGGTGGTCGGCAGGCCCTTGACGTCGATATTGTCCTTCACCGCGACCGGCACGCCGTAGAGCGGCAGCGCCGGGTCTGCGAGCCGCGCGGCCTCGGCGAGCGCGTCCTGCTCGTCGCGCAGGCTGATGAAGATGGCGGGGTCGTTGTGCTCGCGGATGCGCTGGTAGCTGCGCGCCACGGTTTGCGCCGGCGTCATGGTCGAGGTGCGGTGTGCGGCAACGATCGCGGCGACAGTTTCAGTCACGTGGGTGGCCTCGTCTCTGGCGCGGCAAGGCATCGGATGCCCGCCGCGAGGAAATTGCAGCCTGATCGAAGCAAGCAATGTGCCATTGTGTACAATTCGCTCGGGCCCGCCGCGCGACGGATTACCACACGATATCAGGTGCTTGAAATGGTCGCTGGCGGTTGGAGAAAGCCGGCCTTAACGCGCATCTGCTCAATATTAGAGCAGGCGTGATCGATCGATCAGGTGAAGCCGGCAAGAATCCGCAGCAGATGCTCGCGGTTCTCCTTGCCGATCTTCTCGGCGACATGGCGCTCGTGCTCGGCGGCCAGCCGCTTGAACCGGGCCAGCGCAGTCTTGCCGCGCCCGGTCAGATGCAGCGCATGGGAGCGGCGGTCGGTGGCGGAGGGGATCCGGCTGACGAAGTCGCGCGCTTCCAGGCTGTCGAGCAGATGCACCAGCCGCGCGCGCTCGATCCCGAGCCGCTTCGCGACCGCCATCTGGCTAAGGCCCGGATTGGCTGCGATCACGGTCATGACCGAATACTGGGTCGGGCGGATATCGACCGCTGCCAGCGTCTTGATGAAATCATGGAAGATCCAGAGCTGGAAGCGCCGCACCGCATAGCCGGCGTGGCCGACCAGCGCATCGAGGCCGATGTCGTCGCCGGCATCGCTGCCGGGTCCGCGGCGGCGGATTGTCGCTGTCGTTCCCGTCGCCTTGCGCGATGTCTTTTGCCAGCTCGCCATGAGCATAGGCTAGCGCGCCCGAGGCGAGAGGGAAAGATTGTTGTTGACGACAACAATTGATGTCCGCAACATTATGACCAAAGAGCCCGGCCGGGACTTCGCCGCCGCACCCTGTTGCGGCGCGATCCCGATCAGACACGGGCGAGGAGGAGACCATGACGACGGCGGCCGGCACCGCAGATCATCCGAGCAACCTGTTCGCCACGCCCGCGATCGTTGCCGTCGGCCGCGACGACGGCAGCATCCTCGTCCGCTCCACCACGCCGCTCAAGGAAGGCGCCCGCTGTGTCGGCGACTGGCTGGAGCATTGGGCGCGGCAGGCGCCGGATCGCATTTTCCTCGGCGAGCGCGCCAATGCCGAGCTGCCCTGGAGCACCGTCAGCTATCGCGAGGCACTCGGCATCGTACGGAGGGCCGCATCGTGGATCCTGGCGCAAGGGCTGAGCACCGAGCGGCCGCTCGTCATCCTCTCCGACAACGGCATCGATCACGCGCTGTTCGCGCTCGCAGCCCAGCATGTCGGCGTGCCCTCCGCCGCGATCTCGCCGGCCTATTCGCTGATGTCCCGCGATTTCGACAAGCTGAAGAGCATGATCAGCCTGCTCGATCCCGGCGCGATCTTTGTCGCCGACACAAAGCCGTTCGCGGCGGCGCTTGCCGCGATCGCGCCGCTGCATCGCGCGACCATCGTCAGTGACAATCCTGAGGATGCCGATGCGTTGCCATTCCGCACCGTCACGGCGACGCCTGAAGCGCCGGAGGTCGCCAATGCGTTTGCCGCGGTGACGCCGGACACGATCGCCAAATTCCTGTTCACCTCGGGCTCGACCGGCACGCCGAAAGCCGTGATCAACACCCAGCGCATGCTGACCTCGAGCCAGCAGGCCAAGGCGCAGACCTGGACGTTCCTGGAATCCTCGGGCGGCGAACTCGTGATCCTGGACTGGCTGCCCTGGAGCCACACCTTCGGCGCCAACCACAATTTCAACCTGGTGCTGCGCAACGGCGGCACGCTCTATATCGACGGCGGCAAGCCGGCGCCCGGCCTGTTTGCGACTTCGCTAGCCAATCTGCGCAGCGTTGTGCCGACGGTCTATTTCAACGTGCCGCGCGGCTTCGACATGCTGATCGCGGCGCTGCGCACCGACGACGAGTTGCGCCGCAGCTTTTTCGCGGGCACCCAATTCGCTTTCTATGCCGGCGCGGCGCTGCCGCAGAATTTGTGGGACGCGCTGCAAGAATTGTCGTTGCAAACGGTTGGCCGCAAGCTGCCGATGGTGTCGGCCTGGGGGTCGACCGAGACCTCGCCGCTCGCGACCGATTGCCACTTCCTCGCCGAGCGCTCCGGCAATATCGGGGTGCCGATCCCCGGTACCGAGCTGAAACTCGTGCCGTCGGGCGACAAGCTCGAGGTCCGCGTGCGGGGGCCGAATGTCACGCCGGGCTATTGGAAGGCGCCCGAACTCACCCGAGGGGCCTTCGACGACGAGGGCTTCTACAAGATCGGCGATGCCGTCACCTTTGCTGATCCCGACCGGCCCGATCTCGGCCTGTTCTTCGACGGCCGCGTAGCCGAGGACTTCAAGCTCAATTCCGGCACGTGGGTCAGCGTCGGCACCCTGCGCGTCGCCGGCATCGCGGCGCTGGCGCCGCTCGCGCAGGATATCGTCGTCGCCGGCCACGGCCGCGACGAGGTGCGCTTCCTGGTGTTTCCGAACCTTGCTGCCTGCCGTTCGGTCGCAGGACTGCCTGAGCGAGCGGGCGCGCAGGAGGCGATCGCTCATCCGGCGGTTCGGTCCGCGATCGGGCAGGGGCTGGCACGGCTGAAGGCGCAGGGCGGTCATTCCTCCGGGCACGCCACCCGCGCGCTGCTGCTGGCCGAGCCCGCTTCGGTCGACGGCGGGGAGATCACCGACAAGGGCTACATCAACCAGCGCGCCGTGCTGACGCGTCGCGCCGCGGCAGTGGCGATCCTGGAGGACGACGCCGCGACCGAGCCGATCCGCTGCGCGGGATGAGATCGACGCAAGGGACGCACCAGCGGATGGTTCCCTCACCCGCCAAGGGGGAGCCCGAACAGTGTGCTCACCTGACCTGAGGGCGGCGTTGCAACGCTCCGCTTGCGAGCCGACGACGCAGCGCATCACGGATTCTTAGTTGCCACGGCAACTAAGCTGTGCGAGTTTCCGCATCCATAAGGACAGGGCCCGGTCAACGGCCACGCATTCGGGAGGACAATGTTGCGCAGCAGCGCACGAGCGGCACGCGTCGACAACCGGGCGAGTATCGCGGTGGCGCAGGGCGCCGCCCGCGGTCCGGCCGCGCGGTCAGGTCGTGCTTGGCCCGGTCACGGCGCCGAGATTCTCGTGCAGCCGGCGCAGCAGGTCGATCAGCACCTCGCGCTCGTCCTTTTTCAGGCACGACAGCAGCCGCCGCTCGCGCTCCAGCGCCGCAACGATGACCTTGTCGTGGATGGCGCGGCCGCGGGCGGTCAGCGTGATCGAATGGGTGCGGCCGTCGTCCGGCGCGGTGCGGATCGTCAGCAGGCCGCGCTTCTGCAGCGCCGCGAGGTTGCGGCTGACCGGCCCCTTGTCGAAGCCGATCACCTGGCAGATCCGGGAGGCGGGAATCCCCGGCTCGATCGCCAGTTGCGAGATGATTCGCCACTCGGTGACGTTGACACCGAAATTTTTCTGGTAAAATGCGGTGGCGCTGTTCGACAGCTTGTTGCCGATGAAGGTGATGAACGCCGGCACATAGCGATCGAGGTCCAGCAGCGGCCCGTCGGAGGCATCTGCGGGATCGGCCGGTTTGGGCCGGCGGGGCTTTCGGGGGAGGGGCTGGCTGCTCATTTCCCAAATCATCGCTGCGAAACTGTGCGGGAGCAAGTGACATGCTGCCGATGTTGACAAGATCAAACCGCGGGAGGTCCCGATGACTGCAACAGAAAGTGCGTCCGTCCCGCATCTCGACGTCGATCCGTTCGCGCTCGAATTCTTCGCTGATCCGTTCCCCACCCATCAGCGGCTGCGCGAGGCCGGGCCGGTGGTCTATCTCGACAAGTGGAATGTCTATGGCGTGGCGCGCTACGCCGAGGTCCATGCGGTGCTGAACGATCCCGAGACCTTCTGCTCCAGCCGCGGCGTCGGCCTCAGCGACTTCTCCAAGGAGAAGCCGTGGCGGCCGCCGAGTCTGATCCTGGAGGCCGACCCGCCGGCGCACACCCGCACCCGCACGGTGCTGAGCACGGTGCTGTCGGCGACCGTGATGAAGCAGCTTCGCGGGCGATTTGCCGCTGCGGCGGAGGCCTGCGTCGATGCCCTGCTGGAAAAGCGCCGTTTCGACGCGATCGAGGACCTCGCGGAAGCCTATCCGCTGTCGATCTTCCCGGATGCGCTGGGCCTGCGGCCGGAAGGCCGCGAGCATCTGCTGCCTTACGCCAGTCTTGTGTTCAATGCCTTCGGGCCGCCGAACGAGCTGCGCCAGCAGGCGATCGAGCGTTCCGCGCCGCACCAGAGCTACATCGCCGAACAGTGTCAGCGCGACAATCTCGCCCCTGGCGGCATCGGCGCCTGCATCCACGCCCATGTCGATAGCGGCGCCATCACCGCGACCGAGGCGCCGCTGCTGGTGCGCTCGCTGCTGTCGGCCGGTCTCGACACCACCGTCAACGGCATCGGCGCCGCGGTCTACTGCCTCGCCCGCTTCCCCGACCAGTTTCAGAAACTTCGCGGCGATCCGACGCTGGCGCGCAACGCGTTCGAGGAAGCCGTGCGGTTCGAAAGCCCGGTCCAGACTTTCTTCCGCACCACGACCCGCGAGGTGGAGCTCGGCGGGGCCACCATTCCCGAAGGCGAGAAGGTGCTGATGTTCCTGGCCGCGGCCAATCGCGATCCGCGCCGCTGGGAGGCGCCCGATAGCTACGACGTCACGCGTCGGACGTCGGGTCATGTCGGCTACGGTTCTGGCATCCACATGTGCGTCGGCCAGCTCGTCGCCCGCCTCGAAGGCGAGGTGATGATGGCGGCGCTGGCGCGTCGTGTCGGCAAGATTGAAATTGCCGGCGAGCCGAAGCGACTGTTCAACAACACGCTACGCGGGCTGAGCAGCCTGCCGGTCGAGATCACGCCGGCCTGACGAGTCGCTCAAGACCGGCAAGGAAACGTAGGGGGAGACGATGAAGGGCTTTGGGGTTGGGCGATTTGGGATCGGACTTGCGCTAGCATTGGCCTGCGCCGCCGGCAGCGCGCGTGCGGAGATTTCCGACAATGTCGTGCGCGTCGGCGTGCTCAACGACATTTCCGGCATCTTCCAGGACACCAACGGCATGGGCTCGGTGGAAGCCGCGCGGATGGCGGCTGAGGATTTTGGCGGCGGCGGCAAGGGCATCAAGGTCGAGATCGTCTATGCCGATCACCAGAACAAGGCCGACGTGGGCTCTGCGATCGCGCGAAAATGGCTCGATGTCGAAGGCGTCGACGCCATCGTCGACGTGCCGAACTCGGCCGTCGGCCTTGCCATCAACACCATCCTGCGCGATTCCAGGATGACGTTCTTGGCGTCGTCGACCGCGAGCTCCGACCTCACCGGCAAGGCCTGCTCGCCGAACACCATTCAGTGGGTCAACGACGCCTGGGCCACCGGCAACACCACGGCGGCCGCGATGATGCAGCGCGGCGGCAAGGACTGGTATTTTGTCACTGTCGACTACGCGCTTGGCAAGGGCATCGAAGCCGAGGCGACCAACTACATCGAGAAGCACGGCGGCAAGGTGCTGGGATCGAGCAAGCATCCGCTCGGCACCTCGGACTTCGCGTCCTTCCTGCTGCAGGCGCAGAACTCGAAAGCAAAGGTGATCGGGCTCGCCAATGCCGGCGGCGACACCATCAACGCGGTGAAGCAGGCGGCCGAATTCGGCATCCAGCAAGGCGGCCAGACCATGGTCGCGTTCCTGCTGTTCGTGAACGACGTCCACGGCATGGGCCTCAAGGTCGCGCAGGGCCTGCAGCTGCTCGAGGCCTTCTACTGGGACATGAACGACGGCACCCGTGCGTTCGCAAGGCGCTTCGCCGCGCGTCCTGGCATGAACGGCAAGATGCCGAGTGGCAACCAGGCCGGCGTCTATGCCGCGACGCTCGCCTATCTCAACGCCGTTGCTGCGACCGGCAGCGACGACGCCAAGGTCGTGGTGCCGCAGATGAAGACCTTCAAGGGTAACGACAAACTGTTCGGCGACACCACGATCCGCCAGGACGGCCGCGTCATCCACCCGATGTACCTGTTCGAGGTGAAGAAGCCGGAGGAGTCGAAATACCCCTACGACTATTACAGACTGATCGCGACCATCCCGGCCGATCAGGCGTTCCGGCCGTTGGCCGAGGGCGGGTGCTCGCTGGTGAAGTGAGGTTGGCGTTCCACTTTCACGAGGAAAGAGCTGCGACACTCAGCTCCGTCACCCTGAGGAGCGCGCTCTTGCGCGCGTCTCGAAGGGTCGACGGCCACCAGCCGGGTCGATTCATCCTTCGAGACGCGCGTTCCGCGCTCCTCCAGCGACAAGGACGAAGCCTTTGCGCGGGGATGACGGAACGGAGATTGCGAAATGCTCGCGCTGTCGCCTACTGCGCGACCTTGCTGCTGCCCTGGGTGATCAGCCGTGCGGCGCGCTGGTCGCGGGTGTGGATCCAGAGCCAGTTCATCGCTACCGCGATCCGATGCCGCACGCCGATCAGGAAGTAGATATGGGCGAGGCCCCAGATCCACCATGCCAGTGAGCCGCGCAGCTTCAGCCAGCCGAAATCGATCACCGCCTTCTTCTTGCCGATCTGCGCGAGGCTGCCGGCGTGCTTGTAGCGGAACGGCGGCAGTGTCTTGCCTTCGAGCCGGGCCTTGATCAGGGCGGCGACGTAGCGTCCTTCCTGCTTGGCGGCCGGCGCGATGCCGGGCACCGGACTGCCGTCGGGACCCTTGATCGTGACGGTGTCGCCGATCGCGAAGATGTCGGGATGGCCCGGCACGGTCAGATCAGGCTCGACCTGCAGCCGGTGGGCGCGGTCGGCCGGCGCGTTCAGCCACTCGGCGGCGCGCGAGGCGCGCACGCCGGCGGCCCAGACGATGGTGCGCGCCTCCAGCCGCTTGCCGCCGAACACCACACCGTCGGCCGAGCATTCGGTGACCGGCTCGCCCAGCATCACCTCGACGCCGAGTTTTTCCAGCGATGCCTGCGCGTAGGCCGAGAGATCGTCGGGAAATCCTGCCAGCACGCGCGGCCCGGCCTCGATCAGCACCACGCGCGCCTTGCGCGTGTCGATGTGACGGAAGTCCTGCGGCAGCGTGTCCTTGGCGAGGTCGGCGATGGTGCCGGCCATCTCGACGCCGGTCGGCCCGGCGCCGATGATGACGAAGGTCAGTAGCGCCGCGCGTTTGTCGGGATCGGTCTCGCGCTCCGCGCGCTCGAAGGCGACCAGGATGCGTCGCCTGAGCGTGGTTGCGTCCTCCAGCGTCTTCAGGCCCGGCGCGAACGGCTCCCATTCGTCATGGCCGAAATAGGCGTGGCGCGCCCCGGTGGCGAGGATCAGCGTGTCGTAGGGAATGCTGCCGCCGTCGTCGAGCTCTACCTGCTTGGCCGCCGCGTCGACGCCGCAGACATTGGCGAACAGCGTCGTCACCTCGGGCCGGTCGCGCAGCAGATAGCGGATCGGCCAGGCGATCTCGCTGGTGGCGAGCGATGCGGTCGCGACCTGGTAGAGCAGCGGCTGGAACAGATGGTGGTTGCGGCGATCGATCAGCGTGATCTCGACCGGCGCGCCTGCGAGCCCGAAGGCGGCTTCCAGCCCGCCGAAGCCGGCGCCGACGATCACCACGCGATGAGGTTTGGCCGGCGCTTGCGTCATCTGATGTCGCCCTCGGTTTCGAACGGCTTCGTCGTCTGATTATGTAATCATTGGCGGCCTCATTCCAATACGAATTGCCTGATCACCCGATAGCGAAACCCAATCGCTGTGCGTCTCACGCATCCTGCGGCGCGGCCGCGGCAACGACCCGTCGCCGCATCGGCAGGAACAGTCCCGCGACCGCGCCGATAAGCGACAACGTCGCCGCAAGGCTCATCGCCGCAACGAAACCGCTGCTGAAATGTCCGGACGAATCGGCTGCGCCATTGGCGGTGAAACTCGCAACCAGCGCCGCGATGCCGAACATGCCGCCGAGGAAGCGGCCCATGTTGAAGATGCCGGACGCCTTGCCCATCTCGCTGACGGCGACCGCACTCAGCACCGCGTTCTGCGCGGCCGGCATCGCCATCGAGACACCGACGCCGGCGAGCACCAGCGGCGCGACCAGCGCGGAATACGGCACTGTGGGGCTCACGATCTCGCTGATCCAGCCGAGCCCGATTGCCTGCATCAGAAGTCCGGTGACGACCAGCGTGCGCTCGCCGAACCGGTTGACCACGGCGCCGGCGATCGGGGCCGTGACAAATAGCGTCGCCGTCCACGGCAACAGCCGCAGCCCGGCGCCGAAGGCGTCGAAGTGAAGCGCGATCTGCAGGAACTGCGGCAGCAGGAACAGCACGCCATACATCGCGGCATAGAACAGCACGCTCGCAGCGATGCCGGATGCAAACGGCCGTGCCGCGAACAGCCGCATCGGCACCATCGGGTGTGTCGTACGCAGCTCCCACAGCACGAATATCGCCGCCAGCGCGAGGCCGACGATCAGTGTGCACGCGACCTCCGCGCTGGCCCATCCGACGGTGTTGCCACGGAGCAGGCCCCAGACCAGGGCCAGCGCCGCAAGCGCGATCAGCGTCAATCCCGTGATGTCGAGCGGCGCGGTCGGTCCGAAGCTTTCGCGCAGGCGCATCATCACGAGTGCGATCGCGACGAGGCCGATCGGCAAATTGATCCAGAAGATCCAGCGCCAGCCGAGATGCTCGGTGATGAAGCCGCCGATCGCAGGGCCGATGATCAGCGCGCATCCGGTGATGCCGCTGAAGATGCCGAGGGCGCGGGCGCGCTCCTCGCGGCCGAACGCGCCGCTCAGGATCGCCATCGCCAGCGGCATCACCAGCGCCGCGCTGGCGCCCTGCAGGGCGCGCGCGGCGATCAGTGCCGCGGCATCGCCGGCCAGCGCACAGGCGGCGGAGGCCACGACGAACAGACCGATCCCGGCCGCGAACATCCGGCGCCGCCCAAAACGGTCGCCGAGCGCCGCGCCGGTCAGCAGCAGCACCGCGAAGGTCAGATTGAAGGCGTTGACGGTCCATTGCAGCGTCTCCACCGGGCTGCCGAAATCGGCGCGGATGGTGGCGAAGGCCGTGGTCATGATCATGGCGTCGAGCGCCATCATGAAGGATGCCAGCGCGGTGAGGCCGAGCACCCAGCGCTGCTCAGGGATCTGCATGGTGGTTCTCCGTTGACGTGCCGCTAGGCTGCGACCCGCTTCGCAGGCCAGGACGAACCGGGATGGGCAAAGGATGCGGCCCAAGAATATTTTTGCGGGACCGCATCCTTTCGCTATCCGCAGACGTCCTTGGGCCTGACGCGGCCGGTTCGGGCCGCAAAACCAGGCCGGGCAGAACCAAGCGAAGGAGGTTGCGATGAGACGGACCCTGATCAGGTACAAGACCAAGCCGGAGATGGCGGAGAAGAATGCCGCGCTGGTGGCGGCTGTGTTCGCCGAGCTGAAAGCGGCCAACCCGGACGGCGTGCGCTACATGACGCTGCGGCTTGAGGACGACACCTTCATCCACATGGTCGAGACAACAGCCGACGACGGCTCGAGCCCGATCCCGAAGCTGGCGGCCTTCCAGGCCTTCCAGGATGGCATTCGCGATCGCTGCGCCGAGCCGCCGCTGGTTAGCAGTGCTGTGATTGTCGGAAACTATCGTATGCTGGATGCGTCGTGAACCAATCTGGCGGAGCCATCATGACGTCACCACCCCAGGCGCCGGCCGCGACCGATGTCGATGCGCTGCTGGCGGCGATGCGGCCAAGGCTGCATCGCTACTGCGCCCGCATGGTCGGATCGGTCATCGACGGCGAGGATGTGCTGCAGGACGCGCTCATCAAGGCGATGGAAGGCTTCGCGTCCGCAGCTCCGATCCAGAATCCGCAAGGCTGGCTGTTCCGGATCGCGCACAACACCGCGCTCGATTTCCTCAGGCGGCGCAACCGCCACGACGCGCTCCACTCTTCGGAGGAGGTGGACATGATGGCCGCAGAGCTTGACGACGTCAGCCGCCGCGAGATCGCTGCAAGCAGCCTGCGCACCTTCATGCGGCTGCCGGTGGCGCAGCGCTCCAGCGTGATCCTGATGGACGTGCTCGGCTGCTCGTTGCAGGAAGTCTGCGGCATCATGGATTTCAGCCTGCCCGCGGTGAAGGCCGCGCTGTATCGGGGACGCACGCAGCTGCGCGCGTTCGCCCGCGAGCCCGACGATGCGCCGCGGCCCGGCCTGTCGCCGGCCGATCGCGTCAGGCTGAATACCTATGTCGGCCGCTTCAACGCCCGCGACTTCGATGCCATCCGCGCCATGATCGCCGACGACATCAGGCTGGAACTCGTCAACCGGGCGCGGCTGAATGGCAAGGCCGAGGTGTCACGCTACTTCGGCAATTATGCCAAGATCGACGACTGGCATCTGGTGACCGGACAGGTCGAGGGACGCCCGGCGATCCTGGTGTTCGATCCGAACGCACAGAGTGGGCCGCCGCGATCGTTCATGCTGCTCGACTGGTCGGCCGGCAAGGTCGCGACGATCAGGGATTTCCGCCATGCGCCCTATGCGATCGACGGCGCCGAATGGGCGGTGGATCAGGGCTGACCGCCTATCAGGCGTGAAGCAGTCACCGCGCCGCAAACTCCGCGGTCGTCCCTGCCTTCGCCGGACGACGGGAAGAAGAGGCCGCTACCGCGACTTGCCGCCGAATTCGCCGCTGGCAATCCGCGCCACGCGGCTGCCGGCCGCGGCCGGTGCGCTGCTTCGTTCAAACATGCCATCGCCGCCCCTTTGGCGCGGCAGGGGCGATGCTTCATCGACATGACCGTTACCCGGCCAGAACATCAGGACGAGGTTCATCGCGGCATTGGCGAGTGCACCGACCACCGTTCCGGTGTGCTGATAGGTCAGCGCATATTCGGGAAACCGTCCGGCAATGGCCCTGTCGAGCACCATGAGGGCGATCCATGCCGCCATCACGCAGACCGGATCCCATCCGATGTCGCGCACCCGCATCGACTGCAGCATGAAGCAGACGACGAGCATGCCGTAGAAGGCAAGGACCAGGGCGGGACTGCTCGCCGCCTGCGCCAGCAGCACGTCCGTCCTGCCGCGCGGCACATTGCCCGTGATCCCGTAGACCAGCATCACAAAGCCGAGGCCCGCCACCAAGGTGCAGAAGAAGAAGGCCAACCGGCCCATTCGGGCATTGAACCCGAAGATGTAATTCAGCATGTGACGCACCCCTTTGGCGGCAGCGTCGCCCAGGGATGCTTTCCGGACCATGAAGCCCGCGCGCGCTCGCCGGCCAGTGGTTTCCGGCTGCTTTACGGATTCGCTAAAGCCTGCTGCAGTGCGCCCCCCGAGGGCAGGCGATCCTGCGACAATCGTTGCCTGCGCAACCGGCATTATATTTCTTGCTATCGCCGATTTGGGCGAATTATGATGCACGGTGCTGGGGTATGCGCCGAAGGTTCTAATCGGGGGCGGTCGGTTCATGCTTGCTGCACACTTGCGATATCACGCACAAAACACGTCACAGAACGACGCGCGCAAAGCGTGAGTCCCGAGCCCCGGTTGGGCCTGGCGGGATTTTTGGTTGAGGAGGGGAGTGAATATGAAAAAGGCATTCTGGCTGGCAGGCGCCATGGCCGTGATTTCGGCACTGGCGCTCGCGCAGCCCGCGATGGCGGCTGACAGCGTCAAGATCGGCTTTGTCTCGACCTTCAGCGGTCCGACTGCCGTGATCGGCAACGACATGCGCAATTCCTTCGAGCTCGCGCTCGACCATCTCGGCCGCAAGATCGACGGCAAGCCGGTCGAGGTGATCTACGAGGACGATCAGCAGAAGCCTGACGTCGGCAAGCAGAAGACCGAGAAGCTGGTGCAGTCCGACAAGGTCGACTTCATCGTCGGCTACATCTGGTCGAACGTGCTGCTGGCGTCGCTGAAGACCGCGGTCGATTCGAAGACCTTCCTGATCTCGGCCAATGCCGGTCCGTCGCAGCTCGCCGGCGAACTGTGCTCGCCTTACGTGTTCTCGACCTCCTGGCAGAACGACCAGACCCCTGCCGCGATGGGCCTCTACATGAACCAGAAGGGCGTCAAGTCGGTGTTCCTGATCGGCCCGAACTATGCCGCCGGCAAGGACATGCTGGCGGGCGTCAAGAGCACCTTCAAGGGCGAGGTGGTCGGCGAGGAATACACGGTGTGGCCGAGCCAGCTCGACTTCTCCGCCGAACTGACCAAGGCGCGCAACTCCAAGGCCGAGTCGATCTTCGTGTTCTATCCGGGCGCGGCCGGCGTCCAGTTCCTGAACCAGTACGCCCAGGCCGGCATCAAGGCGCAGATCCCGCTCTATACCGCCTTCACCGTCGACGAATTGTCGCTGCCGCTGCAGAAGGACAATGCGATCGGCATTCCCGGCGCGCAGGAATGGGTCAACGACCTGCCGAACGCCGAGAACAAGAAGTTCGTCGAAGACTATCGCAAGAAGTATCCCGGTCTGCGCCCGACCTATTACGGCGCCCAGGCCTATGATGCCGCCCAGCTGATCAACAGCGCCGTCGTCGCGGTCAAGGGCGACCTCACCAAGAAGGACGCGATGAAGGCGGAGATGGAGAAGGCCAACTTCAAGTCGTTGCGCGGCCCGTTCAAGTACGGCAACAACCACATCCCGATCCAGAACTTCTACCTGCAGGACGTGGTCAAGGACGCCGACGGCCAGCTGTCGCTGAAGACGGTCGCGACCATCGTCAAGGACGACCAGGATAAATTCCACGACAAGTGTTCGATGAAATAATCCTCGCACGATCTTGGGCGATCTTGGCCCGAGCCTTGCTTTTCGTTGACCTCGTCCCGCTCTTGCGGGACGCGGGAGACACGCAGCGAGCAATGCGGCGGTGAACATGCACTGCCGCTGTTTTTTTAAGGGATAACGTAGCCTCACAATGTATCTCGTCGTCGAGCAACTGCTGAACGGACTGCAATTCGGCCTCTTGCTGTTCCTGCTGGCGGCCGGACTGACGCTGGTGTTCGGCATCATGGATTTCGTCAATCTGGCGCACGGCTCGCTCTACATGATGGGCGCCTATTTCGCGGCGACCTTCGTGACCTGGACCGGCAGTTTCGTGCTTGGCGCGCTGCTGGCGCTGGGGGCGACGCTCCTGCTCGGCATCGTGCTGGAATATGTCGCGCTCCGGCATCTCTATGGCCGCGACCATCTCGACCAGGTGCTGGCAACGTTCGGCCTGATCCTGTTCTTCAATGACGCCGTCCGGCTGATCTGGGGCCCGGCCGGCCTCGCGCTGCCGCTGCCGGCCTGGCTCACCGTGCCGATGCAGATCATCCCTGGCGTGTACTATCCGGCCTATCGGCTGATGATCATCGTGGTCGCGCTGGCGGTGGCCGCGATGCTCTATCTCGTCGTGATGCGCACCCGCGTCGGCATGCTGATCCGCGCCGGCGCCTCCAACCGCGAGATGATCGGCGCGCTCGGCATCAACATCAAGCTGCTGTTCACGCTGGTGTTCGGCTTGGGGGCTGCGCTCGCCGGTCTCGCCGGGCTGATGCAGGCGCCGATCCTCACCGTGCAGATCGGGATGGGCGAGAACATCCTGATCCTCGCCTTCGTCATCATCGTGATCGGCGGCATCGGCTCGATCCGCGGCGCCTTCATGGCCGCGATCTTCGTCGGCATCATCGACACCATGGGCCGCGCCTTCCTGCCCGATCTGCTGCGCAAGGTCTTGAGCGGGGCGGCGGCCTCGACCGCGGCGCCGGCGCTGTCCTCGATGCTGATCTATCTGTTGATGGCGATCATCCTTGTGCTGCGGCCCGAGGGGCTGTTCCCGGCGGCCAAACGATGAAGCCCAAGCTCAACGCTTCCAATGCGGTTGCGGCGCTGCTGTGTGCCGCGCTGGTGCTGCTGCCGGTCTATTCGGCGGCCACGGGCAACATCTTCATCCTCACGCTGTTCACCCGCATCGCGATCTATGCACTGGCGGCCGCCAGCCTCAATCTGATCATGGGCTATGGCGGCATGATGAGCTTCGGCCATGCCGCTTATCTCGGCATCGGCGGCTATGCGGTCGGCATCCTCGCCACTGAGGGCATTGGTTCCGGCTTCATCCAGTGGCCGGTGGCGCTCGCGGTCTCGGCGCTGTTTGCGCTTTTGATCGGCGCGCTCTCGCTGCGTACCCGCGGTGTCTACTTCATCATGATCACGCTGGCGTTCGCGCAGATGGCCTATTACGTCGCCTCCGCGCTGTCGCGCTACGGTGGCGACGACGGCCTCACCGTCTACAAGCGCAGCGATTTCGCCGGCCTGATCAACCTGTCCGACCGCACGCAGTTCTACTATCTCTGCCTTGGCTGCCTGTTCGGCGGCCTCTATCTGATCTGGCGCATTGTCAATTCGCGCTTTGGCCTGGTGGTGCAGGGCGTCCGCTCCAATGAGCAGCGCATGCAGGCGATCGGCTTCCCTGCCTACCGCTACCGCCTGGTCTGTTTCGTCATCGCGGGCACGATCTGTGGCCTCGCCGGGGCGCTGCTCGCCAACAACACCGACTTCGTCAGCCCCGCCGTGATGTACTGGACCCGCTCCGGCGACCTGATGGTGATGGTGATCCTCGGCGGCATGGGCTCGCTGTTCGGCCCTGTCGTGGGCGCGATCGTCTATCTCCTGCTCGAGGAGCTGCTGTCGCAATTCACCGAATATTCGGGACTGATCCTCGGCCCGGTGCTGCTGTTGATCGTGCTGTTCGCGCGCGGCGGCATCATGGGCCTGCTCGGGAGGATGAGCCGTGGCTGATTCCTTGGCTGAACCATTGCTGCGCGTCGACAATCTGGTGCGCCGCTACGGCGGCATCACCGCGACCGACAACCTCTCGATGGAGGTTTTGCCGGGCGAACTGCACGCCATCATCGGCCCCAACGGCGCCGGCAAGACCACGCTGATCAGCCAGCTCACCGGGCAGGTGATGCCGAATTCCGGCACCATCCGCTTCGCCGGCCGCGACGTCACGAGCCTGCCGTCCTACAAGCGCTCCAGGCTTGGGCTGGCACGCTCGTTCCAGATCACCTCGCTGCTCAAGGATTTTTCCGCCATCGACAACGTCGCGCTCGCAGCGCAGGCGCATGACGGCCACTCGTTCCGCTTCTGGGGCAATGCGCGCAAGGAGCGGCATCTGCGCGATACCGCCCGCGCGGCACTGGAGCGCGTCGGGCTCGGCAAGCGCGCCGATATCGTGGTCTCGCAATTGAGCCATGGCGAGCAGCGCGAGCTCGAGCTCGCGGTCGCGCTCGCCACCAAGCCGCAGCTTCTGCTGCTCGACGAGCCGATGGCCGGGCTCGGCGTCACGGAGTCGGCGCGGATGGTCGCGCTGCTGAAGGAGCTGCGCAGGGAAGTCACCATCGTGCTGGTCGAGCACGACATGGAGGCGGTGTTCGCGCTGGCCGACCGCATCACGGTGCTGGTCTATGGCCGCGTCATCGCCTGCGGCGTGCCGGACGCGATCCGCAAGCACGAAGAGGTCAAGCGCGCCTATCTCGGCGAACAGCATGCGGTGACGCGCCATGGTTGACACAAGCACCGCTGATACTTTGCTGGAAGTCGACGCGATCGAAACCTGCTACGGCTTGAGTCAGGTGCTGTTCGGCCTGTCCTTGCAGGTCAGGTCGGGCGAGATGGTCGCGCTGATGGGCCGCAACGGCATGGGCAAGACCACGACCATCCGCTCGATCATGGGCCTGACACCCGCGCGGTCGGGCGCCATCCGCTTCGCCGGCGAGGCGGTGCGCGGCCTGCCGTCGTACAAAATTGCAAAACTCGGCATTGGCCTGGTGCCGGAAGGCCGCCAGATCTTTCCGAACCTGACGGTGCGCGAAAACCTCGTCGCGGCGTCGGGCAACCGGCTGAATGCCTCCGATCCGTGGACGTTGGAAAAAATCCATGCGCTGTTTCCGCGGCTCGCCGAACGATCAGGCAATATGGGCGTCACGCTGTCCGGCGGCGAGCAGCAGATGCTCGCGATCGGCCGCGCGCTGATGACCAACCCGAAGCTGCTGATTCTCGACGAGGCCACCGAAGGCCTGGCGCCGCTGATCCGCGACGAGATCTGGAGCTGCCTGTCGATGCTGAAGGGGCGCGGGCAGTCGGTGCTGGTCATCGACAAGAACGTCGGAAACCTCGCCCGAATTGCCGACCGCCACTACATCATCGAGCGCGGCAAGACAGTGTGGAGCGGGACGAGCGAGCAGCTGATCGCCGAGCCGGATTTGCAGCACAAGTATCTCGGGATTTGATCTAGGACACCGCTCTCGCGCCATATTCAACGTCGTTCCGGCCTTCGCCGGGACGACGGGAAGAGTGGGCCGTCAAAACATCTCGAAATATTCGCGCTGCTCCCAGTCCGACACCTCGGCCCGGAACCGCTCGATCTCGGCGTTCTTGATGAAGACGTAATAGTCGACGAACTCCGGTCCCAGCGCCTGCCGGAAGAACGGATCGTCCTGAAGCGCGAACACCGCTTCACGCAGCGACTTCGGCAGCAGCGCGGCTTTGGTCTCGTAGGGCGTGTCGGCGGACGGGCCGGGATCGAGCTTGCGGTCGACGCCGTCGAGGCCGGAGAGAATTTGCGAGGCCATGTAGAGATAGGGATTGGCGGCCGGCTCGCCGATCCGGTTCTCCAGCCGGGTTGCCGGATCATTGGCGCTGCCGAGCACGCGGATCATGACGCCGCGGTTGTCGCGGCCCCAGATCGCGCGGTCGGGCGCCAGCGAATAGGAGCGGTAGCGCTTGTAGCCGTTGATGGTCGGCGTCGTGAACACGGTCGAGGCGCGGGCGTGCTCGATCAGGCCGGCCAGCCAGGCGCGGCCGAGCGCACTCAGCGGTTCGCCGGCTTCCTTGGCCATGAAAGCGTTCTCGCCATTGGCGCGCGACACCAGTGACTGGTGCAGGTGCCAGCCGCTCGCGAACACGTTCGGCAGCTTGGGCCGGCACATGAAGGTCGCGTGATAGCCGTGGCGGCGCGCGATCTGCTTCACCGCCGAACGAAACAGCACCATGGTGTCGGCGGGCGCAAGCCCCACGGTCGGCGCGAAGGTGAATTCGCACTGGCTCGGGCCGAACTCGACCTCCACCGTGCGCAAGGGCAGGTCCAGCGCGAGGATGTCGCGGCGGATGATCTCGAGCGCCGGCTCCATCTGATCGTAGCGTTGCTCGGTGAGGTACTGATAGCCGTGCGACAGCAGGCTGACCGAGGGCGGCCGGCCGGGCTGGCCGGCATCCTCCGGCGCCATGTGGGCGTCATCGAGCTTGAACAGATGGAATTCGACTTCGAGGCCGGCGACGAAATCGTAGCCGCGACTTCCGAGCTGATCGAGCACCTTGCGGTAGAGGTTGCGGGTCGCGAACGGCACCGGCCGTCCGTCGCTGAAATAGAGATCGCACAGCAGCCAGCCGGTGTTCTGCGCCCAGGGCAGCACGCGGAACGTGGTGGGGTCGGCGACCATGAGCACGTCGGCCGCACCCTCCATCTCCTTCATGCCGAAGCCGCCGCCGGATGTGAACACCGGAAACACCGTCTTGTGCGAGGTGTCCTTGGCGAGCATGGTCGTGGTGATCGAGCAGCCGCCTTCCAGCGAACGCACCGCTTCGGCTGCGATCAAGGTCTTGCCGCGCAGGATGCCGTGCTGGTCCGGAAATGAGAGGCGGATGACCTCGAGGTTCTTCTCCTCGACGATGCGGCGGAGGCGGTTCGCGGCCTCCTTCTGCTCATCCGACCACAGGCCGTGACGCTCCACGAAGCTCAAGGTGTCACTCCTTTCTCAGTCGTCATTGCGAGCGAAGCGAAGCAATCCATCGGTCCGCATACGCGGAGGCATGGATTGCTTCGTCGCTGCGCTCCTCGCAATGACGGTGGGGTCATCGGATACATCACTCCGCCGCCGTCAGACGATGCACGTTATCGGCGATCTCGCGCGGCACCGGGGCGGCCCACGGCGCGCCGCGGCGGCGCTTGACGTCGACTTCCATCCAGTAGAGCTCCCAGCCTTGGGTCGGCCCGATGCCGTCCATCGTGGCGGGGCCCTGGATGCTGCGCGCCGAAGCTTCGTCCAGGAACAGCATCGGCTTCTCGCCGCCGCTGACCTTCTCGATCTCCTGCCGCAGCAGGCGGCGATACTGCACGATCGCCTTGTCGCTCTGGCCGAGATGCTCGTTGGTACGGTCCTGGATCGCCCCCATCGATTCCACCGCCCACTGGTCGTGGACGTTGATGTCGGTGCCCATGCCGGTATAGGTCTCGGTCGTCTGCTCGTGCGGATCGAAACCGTAATCGTTGCTCTTGTTCTTGCGCGACTTGTAGTCGGGCAACGTATAGAGCTCGAGCCGCTGGTCGCGCATCTTCTGTTTGTCGACCGGCGCCGCATAGCTTGTGAAGATCGCGTACCAGTAGCAATTCTCGTCATCGACCGGCACGTGCCACTGCGTGATCGTCATCTCCGTCGACATCGGAATCACGAAGCCGTGCGGGAACAGCTGGTTGGTGACGCGCACATGGGTGCGCTCGCCGTCGAGCTCGCGCAGCGCGATCAGGCGCAGGCCGTATTCGGTGTGCTCGACATTGATGATCGGCCGATCATATTCGCGCAGGATCTTGGTCATCGGCATGTCGCTGCCCGCCGAGGCGCCGCGGAACTGCTTGCCGTAGGCCGCCGAGGTGTCCTCGTCCTCGAAGAAGCGATGCAGGAAGGATGCGTGCGCCGGATCGATGCCGACCTCGAGGGCCTGCAGCCAGTTGCAGTTCATGTGGCCCTTGAATGCGAAGGTGTGGCTGCCGGGTGCGACGAAGCAGTCGAGTTCCGGAAATGCCGGCGGGGCGCCGTCGCCGAGATAGGCCCACAGGATGCCGCTCTTCTCCACCACCGGATAGGAGCGCTGCTTGATGCCCTTGCAGAGCTGCGAGCCGACAGGCTCGGCCGGCGTCTCGATGCACTGGCCTGATGTGTCGAACAGCCAGCCGTGGAACGCGCAGCGCAGCCCGCCATTCTCGAGCCGGCCGAAAGCGAGGTCGGCGCCGCGATGTGCGCAGTGGCGATCGATCAGCCCGTAGCTGCCGTCCTCGCCGCGGAACAGGACCAGGTTTTCGCCGAGCAGCCGCACCGGCCGAACCGGGCGCGGCCCGTCCAGCTCGTCGACCAGCGCCGCCGGCTGCCAGTACATCCGCATCAGCTTTCCGCAGGGGTCCTTAGCCCCCGTGCGGGTGATCAGATCGTTCGCTTCCTGGCTCATCATGGCGGCGTCTCCTGAATTCGGATTTGTTCGCCTATTGAACAAATGTGCGAATTATGTCATGTCTGTTTTGGACAGCAAGCGCAATTTTTGAACCGTTCAAAGCCGGACCCCATGCCCAAGCTGAAGCGGACCGATCAGGACGAGCGTGCGACGGATTTCGTCGAGGCGCTCGATCGCGGCCTGCGCCTGTTGCAGGTGTTCGGCACTGTCTCGGGTCCGGCGAGCTTGAGCGATCTGGCGCGTGCCGCCGATCTGCCGCGCGCCACCGCGCGGCGCATCCTGTTCACGCTGGCGCACGGCGGCTTTGTCTCCAGCGACGGCAAGCTGTTCACGCTGACGCCACATGTGCTGACGCTGGCGGGCTCGTTCCTGCAATCCAACCAGGTGGTGACGGTGCTGCAGCCGGTGCTCGATCGCATCGCCACCGCAGCGCAGGAGATCGCCTCGCTGGCGCTGCTCGACGGCGACGACGTCGTGTTCGTCGCGCGATCGAGCCCGACGCGGGTGTTCTCCGCCGGCCTCGACATCGGCTACCGGCTGCCGGCGTTCTGCACGTCAGTGGGCCGCGCGATGCTCGGCCGGCTCGATGATGCCGAACTCGCAGCGCGGCTGAAGGCGATGCGCCGTGATCCCGTGACGCCGCAGACGGTCACCGATCCGAAGCGACTGCTCGCCACCATCATCGCCGATCGCGCGCAGGGCTACTCGCTGGTCGACCGTGAGGCCGAGCCGCATTTCCGCTCGATCTCGGTGCCGGTGCGCCGTTACGACGGCACCATCGTTGCCGCCATCAACATGGGTGCGCATGTCGATCGCGTCCTGGCCAGGGAATTGCTCGAGCGCTTCCTGCCGCTGCTGCGCGACGGCGCGGAAGATGTGAAGAGCCGGTTGTTGTAGCGCGTCCTACAGCGCCGCGCTGCGCAGACCAAAACTGCGCGCCTCGTTCTGCAGCACCGGCCGCACCGAATCGATCAGCCGCGCGGCTGCGGCGTCGACTGAAAGGCCGGCCGTGTCGACCACCGCCGATGCGCGCGCATAGAGCGGCTCGCGGCTGACCAGGATGTTGCGCAGTTCGGCCATCGCCGAGCGGTCGTCGGCCATCGGGCGCAGATCGCCCTGGCGGCGGACGCGGGCCATGTGCTCTTCCGGCTCGGCCTTCAGCCAGATCGTGTAGAACGACGACAGGATCAGGTCGAAGGTCAGCGCCTCCGAGACGATGCCGCCGCCGGTCGCCAGCACCATCAATTCCTTGCGCGCGAGCAGCTGCGTCAGCGCGGCCTGCTCCATGCGGCGAAAGCCTTCCTGGCCGTACAGCGCGATGATTTCGGCGACCGACAGGCCGTTCTGGGCTTCGATCTCCTTGTTGAGCTCGACAAAGCTCCAGCCGATCTTCTTCGCCAGCATCCGGCCGAGCGTGGTCTTGCCGGCGCCGCGCAGGCCGATCAGCGCGATGCCGGAGAACGAGGCGCGGCGCGGCGCCAGCGGGCTGCTGCCGGCGAGCATGTCCTTGGCCTGCGCGATCTGGTTCGGCGAAGCCTTGCGCAGCAGATCGCGGATCACGGCCCAGTCCGGAACCGGCTCGCTCGAGGGGATCAGGTCCTCGAGATGCGCGCCCATCGCGCCTGCGACACGGCGCAGCAGCACGATCGAGACATTGCCTTTGCCGCTTTCGAGCTGGGCGATGTAGCGTTCGGAAATGCCGGAGACCTTGGCCAGCACCTTGCGCGACATGCCGCGCAGCGCGCGCATGGTGCGCACGCGCTGGCCGAGCTGTTCGAGGAAGTCGGCTTCCGGATCGTTGGCTGCGGTCATGGTCCCCATGCGACGCGAGTTTTCGGAAACATAGTGCCGATAAGGATTGACAGCAAGCCGAGCTGATGGCTTTGTATGAATTATAATTCTTAAATTCACAGGAGAGGGAAGCGTGGCGCGTCTGGGTCCGAGGAGCGGGTCATGACCTACAACGCAGTCTCCTGGCTGCTCGACCGCAATGTCGATGAGGGCCGCGGCGACAAGGTCGTGTTCGACGACACGGTGTCGCAAATCACCTACGGCCAGTTGCAGCAGCAGACCCGCCGGGTCGGCAACATGCTGCGCCGGCTCGGCGTCCGCCGCGAGGAGCGGGTCGCGATGATCATGCTGGATACGGTCGATTTTCCGATCGTGTTCCTGGGTGCGATCCGCGCCGGCGTGGTGCCGGTGCCGCTCAACACGCTGCTGACCGCGGAGCAGTACGCCTACATCCTCGGCGACTGTCGTGCCCGCGTGCTGTTCGTCTCCGAAGCGCTGCTGCCCGTCGTGAAGGACGTCATCGCGCGCATGCCCGAGCTCGAGCACGTCGTGGTCTCCGGCAAGGATGCGCACGGCCACAAGAAGCTGTCTGACGAGATCGCGCGCGAGAGCGACGTATTCGCGACCGCACCGACGCATGCCGACGAGCCGGCGTTCTGGCTCTATTCGTCGGGCTCGACCGGCATGCCGAAGGGCGTGCGCCATCTGCATTCCAATCTGCCCGCGACCGCGGAGACCTATGCGAAACAGGTGCTCGGCATCCGCGAGGATGATGTCGGCCTGTCCGCCGCAAAACTGTTCTTCGCCTATGGGCTCGGCAATGCGCTGACCTTCCCGATGTCGGTCGGCGCCTCCACGATCCTGAACTCGGAGCGTCCGACGCCGGCGGTGATGTTCGCGCTGCTGAACAAATATCATCCCAGCATCTTCTTCGGCGTGCCGACCCTGTTCGCAGCAATGCTGAACGACGAGGCAACCAAGGCGCAGTCCGGCGGCAATCGCCTGCGCGTCTGCACCTCGGCCGGTGAGGCGCTGCCGGAATCGGTCGGCAATGCCTGGCGCGCGCGGTTCGGCGTCGACATCCTCGACGGCGTCGGCTCGACCGAGCTGTTGCACATCTTCCTGTCCAACGCGCCCGGCGACATCAAATACGGCTCCTCGGGGCGTCCGGTGCCCGGCTACAAGGTGCGGCTGGTCAACGAACTCGGGGCCGACGTTGCGGATGGCGAGGTCGGCGAACTCTTGGTGGATGCGCCCTCGGCCGGCGAGAGCTACTGGAACCAGCGCGCCAAGAGCCGCGCCACCTTCGAGGGCGCGTGGACCCGCACCGGCGACAAGTACACGCGCGATGCCGACGGCCGTTACACCTTCTGCGGCCGCGCCGACGACATGTTCAAGGTCTCCGGCATCTGGGTCTCGCCATTCGAGGTCGAGAGCGCCCTGATCACCCATCCCGCGGTGCTGGAAGCCGCCGTTGTGCCGGAGGCCGATCCGGAAGGCTTGCTCAAGCCGAAGGCCTATGTGGTGCTGCGGCCCGAGAGCTCGGCCACCGGCCTGCACGAGGCACTGAAGGAACACGTCAAGCAGAAGATCGGGCCGTGGAAATATCCGCGCTGGATCGATGTGGTCGACAATCTGCCGAAGACCGCGACGGGGAAGATCCAGCGGTTCAAGTTGCGGGACGGTGAAGGCGCGAAGCACTGAGGCGTCCGGTGAGCGGCAGGAGTTTCCGTGAGGTGAGCACTCTGAGCGGGCTCCCTCCCCCCTTGCGGGGGAGGGTTGGGGAGAGGGGTGAGCCCCGCGCGCTGACGCCTGAGATCAAGCGCTGCCTCATCAGCAACTCTCGCAACGCCATCGGACAGTGCAGCGCTGTTGCCGCCCAACGTCGCATAGCGGAGCAAGCGGCACCCCTCTCCCTGCCCCTCCCCCGCAAGGGGGGAGGGAATGAGAGAGCCGTTGTTGCGTCGCTCGCATGTTGAGAAAATGGAGTTTCATATGACCCTTTCCCCCACAGGCTTCCTCAGCATCGACGGCGCCGAACTCGAATATCGCATGATCGGCCCGTCGCCCGAGTCAGCACCCACCCTCGTGATGCTGCACGAAGGCCTCGGCTGCGTCGGGCTGTGGGGCGATTTCCCCGAGAAGCTGCAGGCCGCGACCGGCGCCGGCGTGTTCGCCTATTCGCGCGCAGGCTACGGCGCCTCGTCACCGGCGAAGCTGCCGCGTCCGGTCGACTACATGCATCGCGAAGCGCTCGACGTGCTGCCGAAGGTTCTGGATCAGATCGGCTTCCGCCGCGGCCTCTTGGTCGGCCACTCCGACGGCGCGTCGATCGCGGCGATCTATGCCGGCGCGCATCAGGATCATCGCCTGCACGGGCTCGCGCTGCTCGCGCCGCACTTCATCGTCGAGGACATTTCGGTGAAGTCGATTGCCGAGATCAAGACAGCATATGAGACCACCAACCTGAAAGAGAAGCTCGCGCGCTGGCACAAGGATGTCGACAACGCCTTCTGTGGTTGGAACGGCGCCTGGCTCGATCCGGCATTCCGCGACTGGGATATCTCCGACTATCTCGCCTACATCCGCGTGCCGGTGCTGATCGTGCAGGGCGCGGACGATCAATACGGCACCATGCGCCAGGTCGAGATCGCGCAGGAGGAGTGCTACTGCCCGGTCGATGTCGCGGCCATCCCAGGCGCCGGCCACTCGCCGCATCGCGAGGCGCCCGCCGTGACACTGGACGCGGTCACCGAATTCGCCAAGGCGGCGCTGCGCGACGACCCTGCTCTGGCGGCCTGACCTTTGATACCGGCGCCAGGCCATTGGCCCAGCGAGCGATTTCGCGAACATGAAACAAAATGCATGTTTTTGCGTTTCGAACTAGACGAAGTCAAAAACATGCATTATTGTGCATAAAGACCTCGACGACGAACCTTCTAACGAACAACAGATAAGGGTGGCCCATGGCTGGTGACGATCGCGTCCTTGCGGGCGGGGCGAAGTACATCGACTTCCAGACCGAACCGTCGCGCTACCGGCACTGGAAGCTCGACGTCGCCGGCGACGTCGCGACGCTGACCATGGACGTCGACGAGAACGCCGGCCTGTTCGAGGGCTATCAGCTCAAGCTGAACTCTTACGACCTCGGCGTCGACATCGAGCTTGCGGATGCCGTGCAGCGGCTGCGCTTCGAGCATCCCGAGGTCAAGGTCGTGGTGATGCGCTCGGGCAAGAACCGCGTGTTCTGCGCCGGCGCCAACATTCGCATGCTGGCGGGCTCGACCCATGCCCACAAGGTCAACTTCTGCAAGTTCACCAACGAGACCCGCAACGGCCTGGAGGATTCCAGCGAGAACTCCGGCCAGAGCTTCATCACCGTCGTCAACGGCACCGCGGCCGGCGGCGGCTATGAGCTGGCGCTCGCGACCGACCACATCATGATGGCCGATGATGGCGCCGCCGCCGTCGCGCTGCCGGAAGTGCCGCTGCTTGCGGTGCTGCCGGGCACCGGCGGCCTCACGCGTGTGGTCGACAAGCGCAAGGTGCGCCGCGACCACGCCGACTTCTTCTGCACCATCGAGGAGGGCATCAAGGGCAAGCGCGCGGTGCAGTGGCGGCTGGTCGACGAGATCGCACCGAACTCCAAGCTCGAGGGCAAGCTCGCCGAGCGCGTCAAGGAATTCGCCGCGAAGTCGAAGCGCAACGGCACGGGCAAAGGAATCGCGCTGGCGCCGCTGACGCGCACCATCGACGACAGCGCCATCCGCTACGGTTTCGTCAGCGTCGACATCGATCGCGCCGCGCGCATCGCCACCATCTCGATCAAGGCGCCGGAAACCACCGCACCGGCCGACATCGACGGCATGATTGGACAGGGGGCTGCGTTCTGGCCGCTGCAGGTCGCCCGCGAGCTCGACGATGCGATCCTGCATCTGCGCATCAACGAGCTCGAGATCGCGATGCTGGTGTTCAAGAGCCACGGCGACCGTGCCAATGTCGTGTCCTATGACGCGTTCCTGGAAGCCAACAAGGCGCACTGGCTGGTCAACGAGGTTAGGCATTACTGGAAGCGCGTGCTCAAGCGCATCGACGTCACCTCGCGCACGCTGGTGACGCTGGTCGAGCCCGGCTCCTGCTTCGTCGGCACCCTGGCCGAGCTCGTGTTCGCCGCCGACCGCTCCTACATGCTGATCGGCCAGAAGCGGGGCGACAACCGCCCGCCGCCGGCGATCGAGCTGACTGCGATGAACTTCGGCCCCTATCCGATGAGCCATGGCCTGACCCGGCTGCAATCGCGTTTCCAGGCCGACCCGTCGGATCTGGAGCGCGCGCAGGGCGCGATCGGCAAAGCGCTCGATGCTGAGGAGGCCGAGGAACTCGGCCTCGTCACCTTCGCGCTCGACGACATCGACTGGGACGACGAGGTCCGCGTGTTCTTCGAGGAACGCACCTCGTTCTCGCCCGACGGGCTCACCGGCATGGAAGCCAATCTGCGCTTCGTCGGTCCGGAGACGATGGAATCCAAGATCTTCTCGCGCCTCACCGCGTGGCAGAACTGGATCTTCCAGCGGCCGAACGCGGTCGGCGAGGACGGCGCGCTGCGCCGCTACGGCACCGGCCAGAAGGCGCAATTCGACATGACGCGAGTTTAAGGGAGCACGGCCATGAACATGAACATCATGAACGTCGATTACTCGACCAAGATTCCGAACAACGTGAATCTCGCCGAGGACCGCCAGGTGCTCAAGGCGCTGGAGGGGTGGCACCCCGGCTACATGGACTGGTGGAAGGACATGGGGCCGGACGGCTTCCAGGAGTCGCTGGTCTATCTGCGCACCGCTTATTCGGTCGATCCGCGCGGCTGGGCCAAGTTCGACTATGTGCGCATGCCCGAATATCGCTGGGGCATTTTGCTGGCACCGCAGGAAGAGAACCGCGTCATCCCGTTCGGCGAGGACTACGGCAAGCCGGCCTGGCAGGAAGTCCCCGGCGAGCATCGCGCCATGCTGCGCCGCCTGATCGTGATCCAGGGCGACACCGAGCCCGCCTCGGTCGAGCAGCAGCGCCATCTCGGCAAGACCGCGCCCTCGCTCTACGACATGCGCAATCTGTTCCAGGTCAATGTCGAGGAAGGCCGCCATCTCTGGGCGATGGTCTACCTCTTGCAGAAATATTTCGGCCGCGACGGCCGCGAGGAGGCCGACGATTTGTTGCGCCGCCGTTCGGGCGATGCGGATTCGCCGCGCATGCTCGGCGCCTTCAACGAGGCGACGCCGGACTGGCTGTCGTTCTTCATGTTCACCTACTTCACCGACCGCGACGGCAAGATGCAGCTGCACTCGCTGGCGCAGTCGGGCTTCGATCCGCTGTCGCGCACCTGCCGCTTCATGCTGACCGAGGAAGCTCATCACATGTTCGTCGGCGAGACCGGCATCACCCGCGTCGTGCAGCGCACCTGCGATGCGATGAAGGAAGCCGGCATCACCGATCCGAACGACATCGCCAGGGTCCGCGCGCTCGGCGTCATCGATCTGCCGACCATCCAGAAGAAGCTGAACCTGCACTATTCGCTGTCGCTCGATTTGTTCGGCTCCGAAGTGTCGACCAATGCGGCGAATGCCTTCAACGCCGGCATCAAGGGCCGCTACAAGGAAACCACGATCGAGGACGACCACCAGCTCAAGAGCTCGACCTATCCGGTCATGAAGATGGTGGACGGCCAGATCAAGCTGGTCGACGAGCCGGCGCTGACCGCGCTCAATATGCGGCTGCGCGACGACTACACGCAGGATTGCGTCAAGGGCATGCTGCGCTGGAACAAGGTGATCTCCACCGCCGGCATCGACTACAAGCTCGCGGTGCCGCACACGGCCTTCCACCGCCAGATCGGCGAGTTCAAGGACATCCATGCGACGCCCGACGGTCTATTGATCGACGACGCCACCTGGGCCAGGCGCAAGAACGACTGGCTGCCCTCGGCCGCGGACGGCGACTTCATTGCCTCGCTGATGAAGCCGGTGACCGAACCCGGCGAGTTCGCCTCCTGGATCTCGGCGCCCAAGGTCGGCATCGACAATAAACCCGGCGATTTCGAATATGTGAGAATCGAGAGCTGATCGCCATCTAGCAGTTCCTCTCCTCCGGGAGGGGCCGAAAAGGGGTAAGCCGAGAAGGTCCTGGCTTGCCCCTTTTCTTTTTGCGTCGTGCGCTCATTCCGTCATCACCCGCGAAAGGCGAAAGCGGGTGATCCAGTATTCCAGGCAGCAGAGCAGGATTGAGGAGCCGCGGCGTATTGGATGCCCCGGTCTAGCAGGGGCATGACGGCGTTAGAACGGCGTCTAGGGTCGACTGTCGCGATACCGTACTTACCCGGCGATCTCCAGTCCCGCCGTCGCGTAGACCACGCCGCCATCGACTGCGATGGTGTTGCCCACGACGTAGTCGCCGGCGCGCGAGGCAAGATAGATCGCGGTGCCCGCCATATCCTCGTCGGTGCCGATGCGCTTCGCCGGAATGCGTTTCGCCACTGCTTCGGCCTGGTCGCGCGCGGCGCGGTTCATGTCAGAAGCGAAGGCGCCGGGCGCGATCGCGGTGACGTTGATGTTGTCCTTGATCAGGCGGGTCGCCATCCGTCGCGTCAGATGGATCACCGCGGCCTTGCTCGCGGCGTAGGAATAGGTCTCCATCGGGTTGACGAAGATGCCGTCGATCGAGGCGATGTTGATCACCTTGCCGGGCTTATCAGGGGAGGCTGCGGCGCGCAGCGGCTTGGCCAGCGCCTTGGTCAGGAAGAAGATCGACTTGACGTTGAGGTTCATCACCTTGTCCCAGCCGCTCTCCGGGAATTCGTCGAAGTCCGCACCCCAGGCCGCGCCGGCATTGTTGACCAGGATGTCGAGCTTCGGCTCGCGCTTGATGATCTCGCTCGCGAGCTTGTCGCAGCCCTCGACGGTCGAGATGTCGATCGGCAGCGCGATGCATTCGCCGTCATAGGCGGCGGTGAGCTCCTGGGCGGTGGCCTCGCAGGGACCTGCCTTGCGCGCGGTGATGTAGACCCTCGCGGCGCCCTGCGCCAGGAAGCCGGCTGCGATCATCTTGCCGATGCCGCGCGATCCCCCGGTCACCAGTGCGACGCGGCCTTTCAGTGAGAACAGATCCTTGAACATGCGTTCCTCCATTGCGTTGCCTGTGGTTCTGGGCGCGGCCGGGGATCGAGTCAAGGAGAGGGAGGGGGCGTAACCGGAGCGCCCGCTAACTCCCCTTGAAAAGGAGAGGTCGCTTTGCTCGCAGAGCAGCGGGTGGGGATCGGCTCTCTCCCCAGACATCGTCGCTTGTGGCTGACCCCCATCCCGACCTTCCCCCTTTCAGGGGGAAGGAGAAGACTGAAATTCTGAAGCGGAATCTCCTGCGCGCGTATTACGCCGCGTCGATGCGGCGAAAGCCGTTCCACACCGCGGTGGCGGCACCGGATGTCAGCACCGGCAAGAGCCGCGCGTCCTGGTAATTGCCGTTCAGCGAGACCCGCTGCAACGCGGTCAGATGGTCGGCGCTTTCGGGAAACAGCATGCCCGGCCGCGTCGTCACCGCGGTCCGAAAGCCGATCGACTTTGCGAGCGCGAATTCGCGCGGCCCGGCGGCGATCCGATCGCCATAGGGATAGGCGAGATGCAGCGCCGGACGCTGCAGCGCGTCCTCGATCCGCGCCCGGCTGGTGGCGAGCTCGAACGATGCGATCGTCTCGCTCTGCTTGGCGAGATTGCAATGGGTGATGGTGTGAGCGCCGATGGTGACCAAGGGATCGTCGGCAAAGCCGCGCAACTCGTCCCACGACATGCAGAGCTCGCGCGCGATGCCGGCCTCGTCGACACCGTGGCGGACGCACAGCGCCGATATCTCGGCCTGCATCTCCTTCTCGCCCGGGAGTGAACGTAGCCAGTCGTGCATGCGGCCGAAGGCTACGCGCTTGGCTTGCGGCGTCGCGGTGTCGATCTGCGTCATGACGCCGCCGATCGGCGCCTCGATCGCCGATGCTGCCGCGATGATCCGCTCCAGCGCGATCCACCATAATTTACCGCAGCCCTCGGCGAAATCGCTCGCGACAAAGACCGTGAACGGCGCGCCGAACTCGCGCATCACAGGCAGCGCGTAATCGCGGTTGTCGCGGTAGCCGTCGTCGCAGGTGAAGCAGGCGAAGCGCCGCGCGAAATTCCGTTCGCTGAGGCGGCGATGCGCCTCGTCCATGCTGACGACGTCGACGTCGAGCGCGCGCAGATGCGTCAGCATCGCGCGCAGGAAGTCCGGCGTGACCTCAAGATGATGGTTGGGCTGGAACGCGTCGGCGCGGCGCGGGCGGACGTGGTGCAGCATGAAGATGGCGCCGACGCCGGCGAAGATCGGCCGCAGCAGGATATGCGCACCCGAGAAATACAACGCCTCCATCCCGGCACGGATCACGGTGTTGCGGAGTTGTTTCATGAGGGCACGGGCCGGCCGATTTGCATTCCGCCACAAACTTAGCGAAAGACCACTGAAGAAACTGTTATCCCGATCCAATATGGCGCCGTCGCCATGGCTCTTGATTTGGGGTTTGACAGCCGGCCAAGGGTTTGTTTTCTCTCTGCTTCCCGACCCCGCAGGACGCTGAATGCACGGACTTTTCAAGTGGAGTAGCAAGTGGTGGCCGGGCGTGATTCCACTGGTCATCCTGTGGGCTATCGCGGCATGGACCTCAACGGCAACGGTCGAGGCGGACCTTGCTGCGCGTTCCAATGCCGCACTCAAGGACACCGTGCTCGACAAGCGCCGCATCAGCGTCGATGGCCGCGATGTGACCTTTGCGGCCAATGCCTTTTCCGAGGACGGCCGCCTCAGCGCGGTGGCGTCGGTCGAGGCCGTGCCGGGCGTCCGGCTGGTCAATGACGAAACCCGCCTCGTTCCCGAGGCCAAGCCCTATGTGTGGTCCGCCGAACGCGACGTGGTGCGGGTGACGCTCGGCGGCAATGCGCCCCTGCCGTCGAGCAAGAGCAAGCTGACCGAGGCCGCGAAGGTCAGTCTCGGCGGCGTCGAGGTGGTGGATCAGATGGCTCTCGCGCGCGGCGCGCCGTCGCGGTTCGACCCGGCGGCGCTGCTGCTGCTCGACCAGATCGGCAAGCTGAAGGAAGGCAAGATCACGCTGACCGACAACAAGGTCGCGCTTGCCGGCATGGCGCGCGAGCTCGGTGGACGTGAAGCGATCGCGGCGGCGCTGAAGAACCTGCCGGAAGGCTATTCGATCGCCGCCAACGACATCAAGGCGCCGCCTTACATATTCCAAGCCTACAAGGATCCCGTCGCGGTGACGCTGACGCTGACCGGCTACGTGCCCGACAACAACGTGCATGCCGCGCTGGTCGCTGCTGCCGGCCGCAAGTTCTTCAGCGAAAAGGTCGTCGACAATCTCAAGGCCAGCCTCGGCGCGCCGTCCGGCTTTGCGGCGGCGGTGGTGCCGGCGCTCGGTGCGCTGTCGCGGCTGTCGACCGGCACGCTCGTGGTGTCGGACCGCGAGGTGAAGCTGTCGGGCGATGCGCTGTATGACGCTGCGGCCGGCCAGATCCGCGACGGGCTCGGCAAGGATTTTCCGCAGGGCTGGCAATACAAGGCCGAGGTCACCGTCAAGCCGGCGGCGGCGCCGGTCGATCCCACGGTGTGCCAGCAGCTGTTTTCCGAGATCCTCTCCAAGGGCAAGATCCGCTTCGAATCCGGCAAGGCCGATATCGTGCCCGATTCCGCCGGTCTGCTCGACCGCCTGGTCGAGACCGCGTTGCGCTGTCCCAACGCGACGATCGAAGTCGCCGGCCATACCGATAGCGACGGCGAGGAGGCGGCCAATCAGGCCTTGTCGGAGCGCCGCGCGCAGGCCGTGGTCGATTACCTGGTGCGCGCCGGACTGCCTGCCAACCGCTTCACGCCGATCGGCTATGGCAGCACGCAGCCGCTTGCCGGCAACGAGAGTGAAGACGGCAAGGCGCAGAATCGCCGCATCGAATTCGTGGTGAAGTAGCGATGATCGTGCTCGCGACATTCTTCTGGGGTTGGCTGCTTGGCGCCGCGCTGCTCGGCTTCGGCATGGGCTGGATTGCGGTGGTGCATCGGGCGCAGGGCGTCTCGAAGGTGTGGATGCGCTGGCTCGCGCTGCTTGCCGCCGCCCTCGTCGCGGCGTCGGTTGCGCGGGTCGTGCCCGGCCGCTTCGGCTACTGGCTCGACCTGTTCCTGATCATGTTCGCGCTCTATCTGGTCGGCTGCGCGATCGGCTCCTGGCTGCGCGACTGGGTGGTTTCGCGCAGCAGGCCGGCGAACTGACCCCAAATCCTTAATCCAGCAGGGCCTGAGCGGCCTCGCCAAGCGCTCGGCGAGCCGGGTTCATTTTATAGCTTGACATCAATACGTACGTACGTATTAAACTGGGTCCATGCCAAAGCCCTCTCTCCGCGATGCCATCCTCGACGCCGGCCTGAAGGCAATGTTCCGGACCGGCTATCACGGCACGAGCGTGCGCGACGTCACCGCCGCCGCTGGCGCGCCGCAGGGCTCGTTCACCAACCACTTCCGCTCGAAGGAGCTGTTCGCGTCGGAAGTGCTCGACCGTTACTTCCACTACGTGCGCGGGCTCGTTGCGGAAGCACTCGGCGACACGACCCTGACGCCGCGCGACAGGCTCCGGCGCTATCTCGATCTCATCACCGGCAAGCTCGCGTATGACGGCTTCACCCGCGGCTGCCTGATCGGCGATTTCAGCCTCGAGGCGTCGGGCTCGAGCGAGATGCTGCGCGCGCAGCTCGACGACATCTTCCGGGAATGGCGCGTGCCGTTCGCCGCCTGCATCAGCGAGGCCCAGGCCAAGCGCGAGATCGCGTCCGACTTCGATCCCGATGCGCTTGCCGATTTCCTGCTCGCATCCTGGCAGGGCGCGATGCTGCGCATGAAGGTCGAGCGCAGCGCCGACGCGCTCGAGCGTTTCAAGACGATCGCCTTCCAAACCGTGTTCAAGGAGTTGCCATGACCACTTCTGCCGACATCAGCCTGCATCATCGCGCCGTGCTCGGGACCACGATGGCCTATCGCGAGATCGGGCGCAGCAACGCGCCGCACGTGCTGTTCCTGCACGGCAATCCGACGTCGTCCTATATCTGGCGCAACATCATGCCGCTGGTCGCGCCGGTCGGACACTGCATCGCGCCCGACCTGATCGGCTACGGTCTGTCCGGCAAGCCCGACATCGCCTACCGCTTCTTCGACCATGCGGACTATCTCGATGCGCTGATCGACGAGCTCAGCATCAGCTCGGCGTATCTCGTCGCGCAGGATTGGGGCACGGCGCTCGCGTTCCATCTCGCTGCGCGCCGTCCGCAATTGGTGCGCGGGCTCGCGTTCATGGAGTTCATCCGCCCGATGCGGGATTGGTCGGACTTTCACCAGCACGAGGCCGCCCGGGACACGTTCCGGAAATTCCGCACGCCGGGAGTGGGCGAGACGATGATCCTCGACAACAATGCGTTCGTCGAACGCGTGCTGCCCGGCTCGATCCTGCGAAAGCTCAGCGAGGAAGAGATGGAAGCTTACCGTGCGCCGTTTCCAGCGCGCGAGAGCCGCAAGCCGACCCTGATGCTGCCGCGCGAGCTGCCGATCGCGGGCGAGCCTGCCGATGTCGATCAGGCGCTCACCACGGCGCACGCGGCGCTCGCGGCATCGACCTATCCGAAGCTGCTGTTCGCGGGTTCGCCGGGGGCATTGGTGTCACCGGGCTTCGCCGCCGATTTCGCGGCCAAGTTGCAGCATTGCGCGGTCATTCAGCTCGGCGCCGGCGCGCACTATCTGCAGGAAGACCATCCGGAGGCGATCGGCCGCTCGGTGGCTGGCTGGATCGCCGGCATCGAGGCTGCGAACGCCCAGCATCTCGCAGCATGAGTGGGGAGCGCACGCCATGACCGACCTCTCGATCACCTATTGCCGTCCCTGCGGCTACGAGAAGCGCGCCAGGGAAGCCGCCGCGCTGCTGCGCGAACGCCTTGGCCTCGATGCGGAGCTGGTGCCCGGCAAGGGCGGCATCTTCGAGGTCAGGCTTGGCGGCAAAGTGATCGCCAAGCGCGTGAAGGGACATTTCCCCGATGCCGCCGAAATCGTCACCGCGGTGACTACGGCGCGGGCGTAAAAATTGACGCAGGCCTGCTTGATCGCCGTCGCATGACCATTGCGGCGGCGATTTTTGTTGCGTGGGCGCCGCCGCGCCGCTCCCGCTCCCGTAGTTTCCCGGATGGCCTTGCTCAGCGTTGGGCGGGCTAACTGCCGTACGTCGATGTCAAGTCTTGTCGAAGGTGGCGGGGAACGCGCATATTTGTGCACCCGCTGTCATGAATCATCCCTAATATCTTGAAGATGCGCGTTTTATCGTCGTTTGACGAATTCCACTCCGGCTTAAAACGCGCTACAGGGGGCGGGGCACAGCGAAGCGCCGGCGGAGTTCGCCCGGGAGCCGTCGTCGCGGGATCGCAATTCGAGGTCTAGATGCTGGAAGCAATACGCAGGGCGATGGCGTTTCTGCGCCAGAAGCAAATCCTGCATCGGCTCGGTGTTGTGATCAGCATCGCCGTCATCGGCATCGCCTGCTACGTCCTCTATCACATGCTGCGCGGCATAGACACCAATGAGGTGCTCGAGGCCATCAAGAGCACCGAGCCGCGACAAATCGCGCTGGCGGGACTGTTCGTCGCAGCCGGCTACTTCACGCTGACCTTCTACGATCTGTTCGCGGTGCGCGCGATCGGTCACGCCCACGTGCCCTATCGCGTCAATGCGCTCGCGGCCTTCACCTCCTATTCGATCGGCCACAATGTCGGGGCCAGCGTCTTCACCGGCGGCGCGGTGCGCTACCGGATCTATTCGGCCTGGGGGTTGAACGCGATCGACGTCGCCAAGATCTGCTTTCTCGCCGGCCTGACCTTCTGGCTCGGCAATGCCGCCGTGCTCGGGCTCGGCATCGCCTATCATCCGGAAGCCGCAGCCAACATCGACCAGCTGCCGCCCTGGCTCAACCGCACCCTGGCGTGCGGCATCATCATCGCGTTGGTCGCCTATGTGGTCTGGGTCTGGACCCAGCCGCGGGTGGTCGGCCGCGGTCCCTGGACGGTGACCCTTCCCGGCGGCCCGCTGACGCTGCTGCAGATCGCGATCGGCATCGTCGACCTCGGCTTCTGCGCGCTGGCGATGTACGTGCTGGTGCCAGACGAGCCCAATCTCGGCTTCGTCGTGGTCGCGGTCATCTTCGTGTCGGCGACCCTGCTCGGCTTCGCCAGCCACTCCCCCGGCGGGCTCGGGGTGTTCGACGCCGCCATGCTGGTCGGCCTCTGGCAGATGGACCGCGAGGACCTGCTCGGCGGTATGCTGCTATTCCGGCTGCTCTACTATATTGCGCCGTTCGTCATATCTGTAATCTTGCTGACGTTTCGGGAGGTTATTGTCGGCGCCCGACTCAAACGGCTGCCGCAGACTGATTCGGGTTCCCGCGCTGAGCCGCATCATGAGGCGGTTCTGGTCCGCAAGCGCGGTGACTCCGGCGTCTGATGACGCGGCCCGATGCCTCCCGAGGGAAGGTCGACGTGACCGTGCCCGGGCGACATGAACAAACGGGAAGAAAGCCGCCGCAATGGCAATTGACGATACGCCGCAATCGATCTTCTCGCCCTGGCCCGACCGCTTGCGCCATTCTGCGCTGATCCTGCTCGCTGCCGCGCTGGCGCTGAGCGTCGTGGTCGCGCTCGGCGAGTTGTCGCTGGCGCGCGCCTGCGCGGTGTTCGTCTGCATTGCGGCCGCGGCGCTGGTGCCATGGCGGCTGCATGATGCCGGCACCTCGCGCGAGGATGTCCGCCACGGCAATCCGGTCGAGGCTAGCGCCGTCAGCGCCGTCGTCGCCGGCATGCCGGACCCGGCCGTGCTGCTCGACCGTGCCGGACGCGTCATCCATCTCAACAGCGCCGCGGCCCAGCTTGCGCCGGCGCTGCGCAAGAACGAATTGGCGCAATTTGCCCTGCGTTCGCCGGAGATTATCACCGCATTGCGCGAGGCGATCGCGACCACCGAGCCGCGCCGCGCCACCTACTCCGACCACGTTCCGATCGATCGCTGGATGGAACTGGTGATCACGCCGGTGCCGGTGCCGACCCAGTTCGGCGGCATCGAGAAATGCATGCTGATGACCTTCCACGACCTGACGCCGCTGCGCCGGGTCGAGGAAATGCGCGCCGACTTCGTCGCCAATGCCAGCCACGAGCTGCGCACGCCGCTCGCCGCATTGTCCGGTTTCATCGACACGCTGCAGGGGCCGGCGCGCGAGGACGCGCGGGCGCGCGAGCGCTTCCTCGGCATCATGCACACCCAGGCCACCCGTATGGCGCGGCTGATCGACGACCTGCTGTCGCTGTCGCGGGTCGAACTGTCGGCCCATGTGCGGCCCGAGGCCTCGATCGATATCGTGCCGATCATCCGCCAGGTGGCCGACGGGCTCGAGGCGCTGGCCAGCGAGCGTCAGGTCGAGATCGATGTCGACCTGCCACAGGGCCCGGTCACGATCGCCGGCGACCGCGAGGAACTGCTCCGCCTGTTCGAGAACCTGATCGAGAACGCGCTCAAATACGGCGCCTCGGGCGGCCGCGTCATAGTGTCGCTCAATCAGGCCGTTTCGGGCGCATCGGGCGAGGGGAGCCCCGAAATCCGGGTCATGGTACGGGATTTCGGCCCCGGCATCGCCCCGGAGCACCTGCCGCGGCTGACCGAGCGGTTCTACCGGGTGGACGTCGGCGACAGCCGTAACCAAGGCGGAACCGGCCTCGGATTATCGCTGGTGAAACATATTCTTAACCGTCATCGCGGGCGTCTTCTGATCGAGAGCGTGCCGAAGAATGGCGCGACTTTTACCGCCTGTTTTCCCCGGCCGAAGACCCCGCTGCCGACCCAAAGCTAAGCGTTTTCAGCTGCTTAGCATTGTCATCCAACTGTCATCCAACCTTCGTAAAAGCAGCACCGACCGCTCCTAGATGGACCGGCGTGGGCGCGATCGGGCGCAATTGGCGCTTCGCTCACAAGATGGAGACCACCCCATGAATTTCATCAAAGCAATCGTCGTTGCCGGCATGGTGGCCGCTTCGACGTCAGCCTTCGCTGCCGATATCACCGGCGCAGGCGCAACGTTTCCGTTCCCGATCTATTCGAAGTGGGCTGACGCCTACAAGAAGGACACCGGCAATGGCCTGAACTATCAGTCGATCGGTTCCGGCGCCGGCATCAAGCAGATCCAGGCCAAGACCGTGACCTTCGGCGCGACCGACGCGCCGCTCAAGCCCGAGCAGCTCGAGAAGGACGGCCTCGTCCAGTGGCCGATGGTGATGGGCGCGATCGTTCCGGTCGTGAACGTCGAAGGCATCAAGCCCGGCGATCTCGTGCTTTCGGGCGAAGTGCTCGGCGACATCTACCTCGGCAAGATCACCAAGTGGAATGACGCGGCGATCGCCAAGCTCAATCCGAAGCTGGCCCTGCCGGCCGACGCGATCACCGTCGTGCGCCGTTCGGATGGTTCGGGCACCACCTTCAACTTCACCGACTACCTGTCCAAGACGAACGCCGACTGGAAGTCCAAGGTCGGTTCCGGCACCGCGGTCGAGTGGCCGGTCGGCGTCGGCGCCAAGGGCAACGAAGGCGTTGCCGGCAACATCAGCCAGACCAAGAACGCGATCGGCTATGTCGAATACGCCTATGCCAAGCAGAACAAGCTGACCTACACCGCGCTGGTCAACAAGGCCGGCAAGACCGTGCAGCCGACCATCGCCGCCTTCCAGGCTGCGGCGTCGAACGCCGACTGGTCCAAGGCTCCCGGCTACTACGTGATCCTGACCGACCAGCCGGGCGAAGCCTCCTGGCCGATCACCGCGGCGACCTTCATCCTGATGCACAAGGACTCGACCGACAAGGCGGCCTCGCAGGAAGCGCTCAAGTTCTTCAAGTACGCCTTCGAGAAGGGTGGCAAGGCCGCCGAAGAGCTCGACTACATCCCGATGCCGGAATCGGTCGTCAAGCTGATCGAGAAGACCTGGGCCGCGGACATCAAGAGCTAAGTCTGGCGCTTCGAACCACGCCTGTGCCGCCTCTCGAGGGCGGCACAGGTTGAGCGATTTGGGATCCTGGCTCCATCACCGCGGCAAGAAACGCGGGGGCGGGCCGCGCCTCGGGAGGCGTAACCGGAACGACGCCCGGCCCAATGCGTCAGTGAAGATCGCTTCGGGGCGTAGCGGTTTGCGTGGCTTTCACATAGTAATGAGGGAATTGGCGTGGCAGACATGGCTGTTCAGAGCGATGTGATGGAAGCCGCCGAACCTTATGATCGCGCCAAGGCCCTCAGCGCCTTCAAGCTCGGTGATCTCACCTTCTATTGGATCACCCGTATCTCGGCGATTTCGGTCCTGTTGATCCTCGGCGGCATCATTCTGTCGCTGATCGCGGGCGCCTGGCCGGCGATGAAGGAATACGGCTTCGCTTTCCTCTGGACACAGCGCTGGGCGCCCTCGGCCGATCCGCCGGTGCTCGGTGCGCTCGGCCCGATCTACGGCACGCTGATCACCTCCGTCATCGCGATGCTGATCGCCATTCCGGTCGGCATCGGCATCGCCGTGTTCCTGACCGAGCTCTGCCCGCAAGTGCTGCGCCGTCCGATCGGCATCGCCATCGAGCTGCTCGCCGGCATCCCCTCGATCATCTACGGCATGTGGGGCTTCTTCGTGCTGGGCCCGTTCCTGGCCAACACGTTCCAGCCCTTCATGATCCGGATATTCGAGGGCGTCCCGGTGCTCGGCGCGGTGTTTGCCGGCCCGCCGTCCTATCTCAGCCTGTTCAACGCCGCGCTGATCCTGGCCATCATGGTGCTGCCCTTCATCACCGCGATCTCGGTCGACGTGTTCAAGACCGTGCCGCCGGTGCTGAAAGAAGCCGCCTACGGCATGGGCTGCACCACTTGGGAAGTCGTCCGCAGCGTCGTGATCCCCTACACCCGGGTCGGCGTGATCGGCGGCATCATGCTGGCGCTCGGCCGCGCGCTCGGCGAGACCATGGCGGTGACCTTCATCATCGGCAACTCGTTCCGCATCTCGTCGTCGATCTTCGCGCCGGGCACCACGATCTCGGCGGCGATCGCCAGCGAATTCGCCGAGAGCGACGGCCTGCACCAGTCCGGCCTGATCCTGCTCGGCCTCTTGCTGTTCGTGCTGACCTTCTTCGTGCTCGCCGGCGCGCGGCTGATGCTGATGCGGCTTGAAAAGAAGGCGGGGAAGTAACGCCATGAACCCGATCTACAAATCCCGCCGCCGCAGCGACATCGTCGTTCGCACGCTCTGCGTCGGCGCGGCGTTGTTCGGCGTCACCTGGCTGGCGCTGATCCTGATCACGCTGCTCTACAACGGCATCGCAGGCCTCAGCGTGCAACTGTTCACCCAGAATACGCCGCCGCCGGGCTCGACCGATGGCGGCCTGCTCAATGCCATCGTCGGCTCCGTGATCATGACGGTGATCGGCGTCGGCATCGGCGCGCCGCTCGGCCTGTTCGCCGGCACCTACCTTGCCGAGTACGGCAAGCACGACAAGCTCACCTCGGTGATCCGCTTCATCAACGACATCCTGCTCAGTGCGCCGTCGATCATCATCGGCCTGTTCATCTATGGCGCGGTGGTGGTGCCGATGCGCGGCTTCTCGGCGATCGCGGGTGCGCTTGCGCTCGCAGTGATCGTGATCCCGGTCGTGGTGCGCACCACCGAGGACATGCTGCTGCTGGTGCCCAACCCGCTGCGCGAGGCGGCCTCCGCGCTCGGCCTGCCGCGTTCGCTGGTGATCAAGCGGATCGCTTATCGTGCTGCGCGCAGCGGGTTGATCACCGGCGTGCTGCTGGCGACCGCCCGCGTCGCGGGCGAGACCGCGCCGCTGCTGTTCACCGCGCTGTCGAACCAGTTCTTCAGCTGGGACTTGACCAAGACGATGGCCAACCTGCCGGTGACCATCAACAACTTCGTGCAGAGCCCCTACGCCTACTGGAAAGAGCTGGCGTGGAGCGGTGCGCTGCTCATCACCTTCACCGTGCTCGCGCTGAATATCGGCGCGCGTATCCTTGGTGCCGAAAGGGCCGCAAAATGACCGAGCTTTCCGTCTCCACGACCGCCGCGAGCCACGTTCCGCAGGTGCCGCTGCCGGAAGCGCCGCCGAAAGTCACGGTGCGCAACCTCAACTTCTATTACGGCGAGCACCACGCGCTGAAGAACATCAACCTGACGCTCGGCACCAACCGCGTCACGGCGTTCATCGGCCCGTCGGGCTGCGGCAAGTCGACCCTGCTGCGCATCTTCAACCGGATGTATGATCTCTATCCGGGCCAGCGCGCTGTCGGCCAGCTGATGCTGGACCAGACCAACATTCTTGATCCCAAGCTCGACCTCAATCTGCTGCGCGCGCGCGTCGGCATGGTGTTCCAGAAGCCGACGCCGTTCCCGATGACGATCTACGAGAACATCGCCTTCGGCATCCGCCTCTACGAGAAGATCTCGAAGTCCGAGATGGACGACCGGGTCGAGAAGGCGCTGCGCGGCGGTGCGCTGTGGAACGAGGTCAAGGACAAGCTGAACGCTTCCGGCCTGTCGCTTTCTGGCGGCCAGCAGCAGCGGCTGTGCATCGCGCGCACCGTGGCGGTGCGTCCCGAGGTGATCCTGTTCGACGAGCCGTGCTCTGCGCTCGATCCGATCTCGACCGCCAAGGTCGAGGAACTGATCCAGGAGCTCTCCGAGGACTACACGATCGCGATCGTCACCCACAACATGCAGCAGGCGGCGCGCGTCTCCGACAAGACCGCCTTCATGTATCTCGGCGAGCTGATCGAGTTCGACGACACCAACAAGATCTTCACCTCGCCGAGCGATCGACGCACCCAGGACTACATCACCGGCCGGTTCGGCTGAGGAGAATGACGATGGCTTCTGAACATACCGCCAAGGCATTCGACAGCGACCTGCAGGAATTGACCCGCCTGGTCGCCGAGATGGGCGGGCTCGTCGAGCGGATGATTACCGAGTCGGTCGACGCGCTGATCCGTCGCGACGTCGCGCTCGGCAAGCGCGTGGTCGCCGCGGACATCGAGATCGACAATCTGCAGCGTGTCATCGAAGAGCGCGCGGTGCTGACGATCGCCCGCCGCCAGCCGATGGCGATCGACCTGCGCGAGATCGTCAGCGCGATGCGCGTCGCCACCGATCTCGAGCGGATCGGCGACCTCGCCAAGAACATGGGCAAGCGCGTCGCGGCGCTGGAGAGCGATTTCCAGCCGCTGAAGCTGATCCGCGGCCTGGAGCACATGACCGACCTCGTGCTGTCGCAGGTCAAGTCGGTGCTCGACGCCTATGCCGCGCACGATCTGCCGGCGGCGATGAACGTCTGGAAGGGCGACGAGGAGGTCGACGCGATCTGCACCTCGCTGTTCCGCGAGCTCTTGACCTACATGATGGAGGATCCGCGCAACATCTCGTTCTGCATCCATCTGATGTTCTGCGCCAAGAACATCGAGCGGATCGGCGATCACGCCACCAATATCGCCGAGACCGTGTTCTACATGATCGAAGGCCAGCAGATCACCGACAAGCGTCCGAAGGGCGACATGACCAACTTTGCCACCACTGTGCCGGGTACCTAGGACATGATCCGCGGGCGCGGAGCCGGATTGTCTTCACGACAAGCCGTTTTCCGCAGGGGTTATGCTCAGGAAAGTAAGCGTTTCGGTTTGCGTCTGGGCAACGGATCATCACAGAGAGAGAACTTAAACCGATGAGCGCACGCATTCTGGTAGTCGAAGACGAGGAAGCGCTGACGACACTGTTGCGCTACAACCTCGATGCGGAAGGCTACGATGTCGAAACGGTGGGGCGCGGCGACGATGCCGACACCCGCCTGAAGGAGCGCGTTCCCGACCTCGTGGTGCTGGACTGGATGCTTCCGGGCCTGTCCGGCATCGAGCTGTGCCGTCGCCTGCGTGCGCGGCCCGAGACCAAGCAGCTTCCGATCATCATGCTGACCGCGCGCGGCGAGGAGAGTGAGCGCGTGCGCGGGCTTGCCACCGGCGCCGACGACTACATCGTCAAGCCGTTCTCGGTGCCGGAATTGCTGGCACGGGTGAAGGGCCTGCTGCGCCGTGCGAGTCCGGAGCGGCTTGCGACCGTGCTGACCTATGGCGACATCGAGCTCGATCGCGAGAAGCGCCGCGTGGCGCGCTCGGGCCGTCCGATCGATCTCGGGCCGACCGAGTATCGGCTGCTCGAATTCTTCCTCGAGCATCCCGGCCGCGTGTTCAGCCGCGAGCAGCTGCTCGACAGCGTCTGGGGCCGCGACATCTATATCGATGAACGTACCGTCGACGTGCATATCGGCCGTCTGCGCAAGCTGCTCAATCCCGGCCGCGAGCAGGATCCGATCCGCACCGTGCGCGGCGCCGGCTACGCGCTCGACGATCGCTTTGCAAAGGCCGAGCCGCAGCCGTAAGGCAGTGCAGCAATCGCAAGCACAATGTCGTTCCGGCTTTGGCCGGGACAACGCCGGTGAAGTAGCCGGGCTACGAGCCACAAAAAAATCCCCGCTTGCGCGGGGATTTGTTTTTGCAGTCCAGGCAGTTTCCCGAGTGCTTACTTGATCTGTGGCTTCGCCGAGGGCCGGCGGCGATCGGCGGCGGGCTGGTAGGCGACGCGCGAGTGATGCGCGCAATAGGGCAGGCCGGCGAGCGCCTTGCCGCCGCAGAAGAAGAATTCCGGGCTCGAGGGATCGCCGACCGGCCAGTGGCAGGTGGCCTCGTTGAGCTCGAGCAGCGACAGCCGCTGGCTCATCGGCACCACATTGTCGAAGGAGATCGGATCCGGCTCCATCTCGACCTCGAAAGCGTGCGCGAGCGCGGTGTTGCCGCGCGAGACCGGGCGCGCCACCCGCATCATGTGCTGGGCGGGGCGGGCCTTGCGCTGCCGCGGCGCGGCCGTGGAAGGGGCCTTGGCGCGGCCGGAGAGGCCGAGCCGATGCACTTTGCCGATCACGGCGTTTCGCGTCACATTGCCAAGTTCCGCCGCGATCTGGCTGGCCGAGAGGCCGGATTCCCAGAGCTTCTTCAGCTGCTCGACGCGATCGTCGGACCAGGTCAATACCGTCATCGCATTCTTCCTTTCGCATGGCGCCGGCCAATCAACGGAGCGGCGCTGCGAGCCAATCTGGACAAATATCCCTGCGGCCAGAATCCCTTAGCCCTCGCCGGGCACGGTGTTGCGCCCGAACGTTTACGCGAGAACGAAGGCTACTTAGAGGGTCCAGTACTGCCGCACGAGATGTCGTACCCGACAGGTCAAACGCTACAATATGGCGTGACTCTGGCGCAAGAGTCCGCGGCCGTGCGTCCACATGTTCCCACACAGTTAAGCATTGCCGTGCGGCTTTTCCACCGCACCGGAATGCTCCGGATTGCGCTGGGTTCGCATCGCAGGAACGCCGGCAGGGGCCGGCTGCTGGCGATTGACACTGACCGGCCGCAGCATAGAATGATGTGCACGTGCCGCCCGCAAAGGCGGCCGTTTTGTTTTCCGAAGCTGGCGGTTGCTGCGCTGGCGTCAAGCCGCGCAGCAATTGACGGTTTCAAACCGGCAGTGAACGCCATGACCAACGCCTCGTCGCATCTGCTCCCCGTCTTCGCCAGGGTCGATCTCGGCTTCGAGCGCGGTGAGGGCGCCTGGCTGATCGCAACCAACGGCGACCGCTATCTCGACTTCACCTCGGGTGTCGCGGTGAACGCGCTCGGACATGCGCATCCGCATCTGGTCAAGGCGCTGCAGGAGCAGGCGACCAGGCTCTGGCACATGTCGAACCTGTTCAAGAGCCCGGACGGCGAAGTGCTCGCCGCGCGGCTGTGCGAGCAGAGCTTTGCCGACTTTGTGTTTTTCTGCAATTCCGGCGCGGAAGCGATGGAGGGCGTGATCAAGCTGGTCCGCCACTACCACTTCTCCAAGGGCCATCCCGAGCGCTACCGCATCATTACCTTCGAAGGCGCCTTCCATGGCCGCACGCTGGGTACGCTGGCTGCGACCGGCTCGGCGAAATACCTCGAAGGTTTCGGCCCGCCGATGGACGGCTTCGACCAGGTGCCGCACGGCGACATCGAGGCGGTGAAGAAGGCGATCGGCCCGAACACCGCCGGCATCCTGATCGAGCCGGTGCAGGGCGAGGGCGGCGTGCGCTCGGCGCCGCAGGCCTTCTTCAAGGCGCTGCGCGCCCTGTGCGACGAGCACGGCCTGCTGCTCGCATTCGACGAGGTGCAGACCGGCATGGGCCGCACCGGCGAGCTGTTCGCCTACAAGCGCACCGGCGTCACGCCGGACGTGATGTCGCTGGCGAAGGCGCTCGGCGGCGGCTTCCCGATCGGCGCGGTGCTGGCGACCGCGCAGGCCGCGGCCGGCATGGCGCCGGGCTCGCACGGCTCAACCTTCGGCGGCAATCCGCTCGCAGTCGCCGCCGCCAATGCCGTGCTCGACGTTATGCTCAAGCCCGGCTTCTTCGAGCACGTGCAGAAGATGTCGCTGCTGCTCAAGCAGAAACTCGCGTCGGTCGTCGACCGCTATCCCGGCGTGCTGTCGGAGGTGCGCGGCGAGGGCCTGTTGATCGGCGTCAAGGCCGTGGTGCCCTCGGGCGATCTGATCGCCGCGCTGCGCAACGAGAAGCTGCTCACCGTCGGCGCCGGGGACAACGTGGTGCGGTTCCTCGCGCCTCTGATCGTGACCGAGGCCGAGATCGACCAGTCGATCGTCTCGCTCGAGCGCGCCTGCGCGACATTGTCGGCGACGCAGCCGAAGAAGGCGGCTGGATAATGAGCAAGCCGGTCCGTCACTTCCTCGACATCAACGAGCTGCCGCTCGCCGAGCTGCGCAACATGCTCGAAGCCGGCGCCGCCATGAAGGCCAAGCTGAAGGCGCATGAGAAGCCCAGGAAGCCGCTCGAAGGCAAGACGCTGGCGATGATCTTCGAGCGCCCGTCGACCCGCACCAGGGTGTCGTTCGACGTCGGCATGCGCCAGCTCGGCGGTGAATCGATCATGCTGACCGGCGCGGAGATGCAGCTCGGCCGCGGCGAGACCATCGCCGACACCGCGCGCGTGTTGTCGCGCTATGTCGATGCGATCATGATCCGCATCCTCAATCATGACGCGCTGCTCGAACTCGCCGCCCACGCAACGGTGCCCGTCATCAACGGCCTGACCCGGCGCTCGCATCCCTGCCAGGTGATGGCCGACCTCATGACGTATGAGGAAAAGCGCGGCTCGATTCAGGGCAAGACGGTGGCCTGGACCGGTGACGACAACAACGTGCTGGCCTCCTGGGCGCACGCCGCCGAGCGCTTCAAGTTCAATCTCAACATCGCGACGCCGCCCGAGCTCTCGCCGAAGAAGCCGATGCGGGACTGGATCAAGGCCACCGGCGCGCCGATCGTGCTCGGCACCGATCCGGAAGCCGCCGTGCGCGGCGCCGACTGCGTCGTCACCGACACCTGGGTGTCGATGGGCGACAAGGAGGGCGAGCACCGCCACAACGTGCTGAAGCCCTATCAGGTCAATGCCAAGCTGATGTCGCTCGCCAAGCCGGACGCACTGTTCATGCACTGCCTGCCCGCGCATCGCGGCGAGGAGGTCACCGACGAGGTGATCGACGGTCCGCAATCGGTGGTGTTCGACGAAGCGGAAAACCGCCTGCATGCGCAGAAGGGCATTCTGGCCTGGTGTTTCGACGCGGTCGCGTAGTCGTAGATCAGTAGATGTTGCCGTCCCGGCGAAGGCCGGACCCATACGCCCCGGCCCGTGAAAAGGCACAAGGGGAGACGCCTCGTGCCGCGACAAAATCCTGTGGTTAGGGTCTGTGCTTTCGCAGGGACGACGTCGATCCTCGGTATGCTGAACCCCTTTATTTCACGGTCCGAGACCCCAGATAGAGCGCCATGGTTTCACAATCCCCCGACATCAAAATCCAGCCCGAGACGCCCGTTCGCGCGCCGTCTGCGGTTCCTGTCGACGATGCCGTGCTGGCCTTCGAGGTCGGCGCGCTGGACCTGCGCGGCCGGCTGACCCGGCTCGGCCCCGCGCTCGACGAGATCCTGCACAAGCACGATTATCCGCCGGCGGTCGGCAAGCTGCTCGGCGAGGCCATCGTGCTGACCACGCTGCTCGGCTCGTCGGTCAAGTTCGAGGGCCGCTTCATCCTGCAGACCCGGACCGAAGGCCCGGTCTCGCTCCTGATCGTCGATTTCCAGGCGCCCGATCGGCTGCGCGCCTATGCGCGCTACGATGCCGCGCAACTCAAGCCCGGGCAAACTTCAGGCGAACTGCTCGGCAAGGGCCACCTTGCGATGACGATCGATCAGGGCTCCAATACCAGCCGCTACCAGGGACTGGTCGCGCTCGACGGCGGCGGCCTGGAAGAGGCGGCTCACGAATATTTCCTGCGCTCGGAGCAGATTCCGACCCGGGTCCGCCTTGCGGTCGGCGAGGAGATGCGCGGCGGCGAGGGCGGCAAGCTGCACTGGCGCGCCGGCGGCATCCTGCTGCAATTCCTGCCCAAGGCGCCCGAGCGCGCCAAGCAAGCCGATCTGCATCCCGGCGATGCCCCCGAAGGCACAGCCGCCCATAGCGTGCCGGATGACGATGCCTGGGTCGAGGGACAGTCGCTGATCTCCACCGTCGAGGACGTCGAGCTGATCGATCCCGATCTCTCCGGCGAGCGGCTGTTGTACCGCCTGTTCCACGAGCGCGGCGTGCGCGTCTTCAATCCGCAGCCGCTGCGCGCGCAGTGCTCCTGCTCGCGCGATGCGGTGTCGTCGATGCTGAAGAGCTTTGCGCCGAACGATCGCGCCGAGATGGTCAAGGACGGCAAGGTCGTCGTCACCTGCGAGTTCTGCTCGTCGGTGTACGAATTCACGCCGGAAGAGGCGGGCGTCGAGTAGACGCGTCGATCGTAGCCCGGATGGAGCCGTCAGTTCAGCACCCGCTTCCCATCCGGGCTCGGGCTGTCCAGCGAGAATGTCGGCACGTCGATGCTGAAGCGCTCACCGGCTTCGGTGACCATCTGGTAGCTGCCGGTCATGAAGCCGGAGGCGGTCGGCAGCGGCACGCCTGAGGTGTATTCGAAGCGCTCGCCGGGCGCGAGCACCGGCTGCTCGCCCACCACGCCCTCGCCGCGCACCTCCTGGCGGCGGCCGGTGGCGTCGGTGATGATCCAGTGCCGCGTCCGCAGCTGCACCGTTTCCGGGCCCGAATTGACGATCACGATCTTGTACGACCAGAAATACTCGCGCCGGTCGATCGACGAGCGCTCCGGCATGAAGTTCGGCTCGACGGTGACTTCGATCTGGCGGGTAACGGCGCGGTACATACGGCTCAATCCGGTGGTCGTGGTGCGTGATCCGCTTGCAAGGGGATCACGCTCAAACAATGCGCCATCATAGCCAATTGGCCAGCCGGAACCAATCGCCAGCCGGGCCGTGACCAGCCGGACCGCGACGGTCCGTTCATCGTGGTTTCAACATAGTTCCGCTCTAAAGCGCGGCCGCATGTCGCCGCAGTCTGCGCTTTGTCGGCAAGTGGTGGACCGATATGATCCTTTCAGCACGGCCTGCGGGGGCGTCCGCGGCCGACATGGTGCTTGATGAGCTCGATTGCCGATCCCATAGCCGGTTCGCCGGTGCCTGATGCCAACACCGAGGCAAGGGCTGATGCCGAGGTGAAGGCGAAAGCTGCGGCGCCCGCGATCACGCTGCCGGCAGCCGGCGAGCGCGAGCTCCGGCTCGATCTGTTCCGCGGGCTCGCGCTGTGGCTGATCTTCATCGATCATTTGCCGACCAATCTTCTGACCTGGCTGACGATCCGCAACTACGGCTTCTCCGACGCCACCGAGATATTCATCTTCATCTCCGGCTACACCGCGGCCTTCGTCTATGGCCGGGCGATGCTGGAGGGCGGCTTCGTGATCGCCACCGCGCGCATCCTGCGCCGGGTCTGGCAGATCTATGTCGCGCATGTCTTCCTGTTCACGATCTTCCTCGCCGAGATCTCCTATGTCGCGACCTCGTTCGAGAACCCGCTCTACACTGAAGAGATGGGGATCATGGACTTCCTCAAGCAGCCCGACGTCACCATCGTGCAGGCGCTGCTGCTGCGCTTCCGTCCCGTCAACATGGACGTGCTGCCGCTCTACATTGTGCTGATGCTGTTCCTGCCGCTGATCCTGTGGCTGATGAAGTGGAAGCCCGACGTCACGCTCGGCCTGTCGGTGTTGCTCTACGCGCTGACCTGGCAGTTCGATCTTTACCTATCGGCCTATCCGAACGGATTCTGGGCATTTAACCCGTTCGCCTGGCAATTGCTGTTCGTGTTCGGCGCCTGGTGCGCGCTCGGTGGCGCGCGGCGGATGTCGCGCATCCTGTCGTCGAACATCACGATGTGGATCTGCATCGCCTATCTGGTCGCGTCGTTCTTCGTGACCCTGACCTGGTACGTGCCGCAGCTCGGCCACATCATGCCGAAGCTGATCGAGCAGTGGATGTATCCGATCAACAAGACCGACCTGGACGTGTTGCGGTTCGCGCATTTCCTGGCGCTTGCCGCGCTCACCGTGCGCTTCCTGCCTCGGGATTGGCCGGGCTTGAAATCGCGCTGGCTGCGACCATTGATCCTGTGTGGCCAGCACTCACTTGAGATATTCTGCCTCGGGGTATTCCTCGCCTTTGCCGGTCATTTCGTGCTTGCCGAGGTCTCGGGTGGTGCCGCACTGCACGCCTTGATCAGCGTGTGCGGCATCCTGATCATGTGCGGCATGGCGTGGATTATTTCGTGGTACAAGCACTCCGCCGACAAAGGCGCCTCGAAAAAAGGCGCCGCCGGCAACGCCGATCTGGCGGGAGGGGGAGCATGAAGTCCGTATGGACGATGCTGGGCCTGACGCTGCTGGCCGCCTGTTTGGCGGCAGCGCCCGCGCGCGCCGGCGACCCCCCCGAGCAGCCTGCACCGGCTCCGCCCTGCGACGTGCCGGCCTATCTGCTTTCGAGCGAGAGCGCGCTGCCGAAGGTCACCGACGCGGTGAAGGCCAGCCAGCCGCTCAACGTGCTGGTGGTCGGCAGCCGCTCCTCGACCATCCCGGGCAACGAGGCGAGCGCCTATCCGGCCACGATGCATGGCAGCCCTGAAGGAGGCGTTTCCGACGGCCAAGATCGATTTATCCGTAGAATTACAGGGAAAGAGCACCGCGGAGGAGACCGCGGGAACCCTCGTTAAGCTTGTTGAAGCCAAAAAGCCTACTTTGGTTATCTGGCAGACCGGAACGGTCGATGCTATGCGAGCAGTCGATCCTGACGATTTCCGCACCGCCATCAACGATGGCGTTGTTGCGTTGCGGGGCGCCGGGGCCGACGTGGTGCTGGTCAACCTGCAATACAGCCCGCGTACGGAAACCATGATCTCTGCGCCGCCATATCTCGACAATATCAAGGTGGTGGCGCAGCAGCACGACGTTCCGCTGTTCGACCGCTTCGCGATCATGAAGCAGTGGAGCGACGCCGGATATTTTGACCTGTTCAGCACCTCGCATGGTGTCGACCTAGCCAAGAAGGTTCATGCCTGTCTCGGCCGCGCACTGGCGAAATTCGTGATCGATGCGGCCCATCTGGGCCCGGTGCAGCAGAATTAGAGGAAGCCGAGTTGATGCGTTTTGCCTTCCCTTTTTGCTTTTCCGTACGGCGGAGCCTGTGCGCCGTCGCGGCGCTGGCGCTGCTCGCGCCGCTCTCGGTCGTGCCGTCGCGCGCGCAGACCGGCCAGGCCGACCAGCATGCGGCGCTGTCGTCGGATGCCAAGCCCTCGGCCGCGAGATCTGATGCAAGCAAGGGAGCCACGGTCGAAGCCGATGCGGCCAGTCCGCAGCCGCAACCGGGCGTTGCCGCGAAAGCGCTCGACAAGGTGAAGCAGGTGGCGAAATCCGCCAGCGACATCTTCCACCGCGTGCCCTGTCATCAGCCGACCGGCGTGCCGAACTCGACCGGCTCGCTGCCGCATGTCGCAGCCAAGCTCGCCGCCGGCAAGCCGGTCGTCATCATCGCGTTCGGCTCGTCCTCGACCCAGGGCTATGGATCGTCAGCACCGGAATTCACCTATCCGAGCCGGCTCGCCGCGCAGCTGCGCCGGCAGTATCCCTCCGCCGACATCACCGTGCTCAATCGCGGCAAGGGCGGCGAGGATGCCCCCGAGATGATGAAGCGGCTGCAGACCGAAGTGATCGACATGCATCCCGACATGGTGATCTGGCAGGTCGGCACCAACGCGGTGCTGCGCAACCTCGATCCGTCGGAGACCGCCAAGCAGGTCGAGGACGGCGTCGCGCGCATCCAGGCCGACGGCTCCGATATCGTGCTGGTCGATCCGCAATATTCGCCGCGCGTCACCGAGCGCCCCGAGAGCGCGCGCGGCATGGTGAAGCTGCTCGGCCGCATCGCTGCGCTGCGCCATGTCGGCATCTTCCCGCGCTTCGAGGTGATGCGCGACTGGCACGAGAAACAGGCGATCCCGATCGACGATTTCGTCATCGCCGACGGCCTGCACATGAACGACTGGGGCTACGCCTGCTTCGCCCAGCTGCTCGGCGACGACATCATCCGCTCGGTCGGCGCGATCAAGATCGGCGTCAACGTCCCCGCCGACGTGCGGACCTACCGGCCGATGTGATCGGTTTGCCGGCCGGCTCGACAGTCCCGCCACACGCACCAGCAATCTTGACCTCGCCGCGGTAATCCGCTCCCTTGGCGCCTCGACCAAGCCTCAAGGGAAACGCTCATGTCTTTCGTGCTGGCCATCGATCAGGGCACCACATCGTCGCGCGCCATGGTGTTTCGCAGCGATATTTCCATCGCCGCGGTCGCGCAGCAGGAGTTTCCGCAGCATTTCCCGGCCTCCGGCTGGGTCGAGCACGAGCCGGAGGACATCTGGACCTCGACCGTGATGGTGTGCCGCGAGGCGCTGGAAAAGGCCGGCCTCAAAGCCAGGGACATCGCCGCGATCGGCATCACCAACCAGCGCGAGACCACCGTGGTGTGGGACCGCGCCACCGGCCAGGCCGTGCACCGCGCCATCGTCTGGCAGGACCGCCGCACCGCCGACATCTGCGCCAAACTGAAGTGCGAAGGCCATGAGCCGGCGATCTCGGCAAAAACAGGATTGATCATCGACCCCTATTTCTCGGGCACGAAAGTCGCCTGGATCCTCGATCATGTGCCCGGCGCGCGCGAACGCGCGGAGCGCGGCGAGCTGTTGTTCGGCACCGTCGACTGTTACCTGCTGTGGCGGCTCACCGGCGGGCGGGTGCACGCGACCGACGCCACCAACGCCTCGCGCACGCTGCTGTTCAACATCCACACCGGTGCGTGGGACGACGACCTCATCAAGCTCCTGCGCGTGCCGCGCTCGATGCTCCCCGAGGTGAAGGATTCCTCCGCCCGGTTCGGCGAGAGCACGGCGGATCTGTTCGGCGGCCCGATCGCGATATCAGGCATCGCCGGCGACCAGCAGGCCGCGACCATCGGCCAGGCCTGCTTCGAGCCCGGCATGATGAAGTCGACCTACGGCACCGGCTGCTTCGCGCTGCTCAACACCGGCACCACGCCGGTTGCCTCCAAGAACAAGCTGCTCACCACCATCGCCTACCAGCTCAATGGCCAACGCACCTACGCGCTGGAAGGCTCGATCTTCGTCGCCGGCAGCGCGGTGCAGTGGCTGCGCGACGGGCTCGGCATCATCAAGCACGCCGCCGAGACCGGCCCGCTCGCCGACAAGTCCGATAGCATGCAGAGCGTCTACCTGGTGCCGGCCTTCGTCGGCATGGGCGCGCCGTACTGGAATCCGCGCGTGCGCGGCGCGTTGTTCGGGCTGACCCGCAACACCGGCCCGGCCGAACTCGCGCATGCGACGCTGGAAAGCGTCTGCTACCAGACCTTCGATCTGTGGGCCGCGATGCGCACCGACTGGCCGGAGGCCAATGCCGCCAACACCGTGCTGCGCGTCGACGGCGGCATGACCGCGTCGGACTGGACCATGCAGCGGCTTGCCGATCTGCTCAACGCGCCGGTCGACCGCCCGATGATCCAGGAAACCACGGCACTGGGCGCCGCCTACCTCGCCGGCCTCGAGGCCGGCGTCTATCCGGAGCCGCCGAAATTCGCCGACAATTGGCGGCTCGAGCATCGCTTCAGACCGGCGATGAGCGAGGCGACGCGCGACCGCAAGCTCGCCGGCTGGGCCCGCGCGGTGAAAGGCGTGCTGGCGAGCGACGAGGGGGAGTAGCGCCGGAGAAAAATTCCGGCTCAAGTCGCCTACCAAAAATAACAACCATCGGAGAACAACATGAACACGGATCTCAACCGCGTCGCGAAACTATTCACCGCCGCGCTCTGTACGGCAATGCTGGCCGCTCCCGCCGCGGCGCGCGAGAAGGCGAGCCCGCTGGTGGCGGCCCGCGAGATCAAGACCGACGTCGCCGGGCTGAACGCGCCGGGCCAGATCCTGGTCGACGTCTGGGGCATCCCGCACATCTATGCCGGCAACGAGCACGACCTGTTCTTCCTGCAAGGCTTCAACGCCGCGCGCGACCGGCTCTGGCAGATCGATCTCTGGCGCAAGCGCGGGCTCGGCCTCTTGGCGAAGGATTTCGGTCCCGCCTATGCCGAGCAGGACAAGGCGCTGCGCCTGTTTCTCTACCGCGGCGACATGAACGCGGAATGGGCCGCCTATGGCCCGAAGGCGAAGACATATGCGGAGGCGTTCGTCGCCGGCGTCAATGCCTATGTCGCCGACGTCAAGGCCGGCAAGCGGCCGCTGCCGATCGAGTTCAGGATCGCCGGCAACATGCCGGAGCTGTGGTCGGCGGAGGATGTTGTGCGCGTCCGCAGCCATGGTCTCACCCGCAACGTCGCCTCCGAGGTGAAGCGTTCGCTGGTCGCCTGTGCCGCCGGCCTCGATGCCGATCGCTTCCGGGTCAAGCTGGAGCCCACCTGGACCACCAAGATTCCCGACGGGCTCGACCCGTGCAGCGTGCCGAAGGGCGTGCTCGCGGCCTATGACCTTGCCACGCGGCCGGTCAAGTTCGCCGCTCAGAAGGACCAGAAGGCCGCGCTGGCGCACGATCCCGATACATACCTCGCCGAAGCCGATCAGCAGCGCGACACCATCGGCTCCAACAACTGGGTGATCGCGGCCTCGCGCACCGCGACCGGACGTCCGATCCTCGCCAACGATCCGCATCGCGAGCACTCGGTGCCGTCGCTGCGCTACATTGTCGGCCTCAACGCGCCAGGCATCTCGGTGATCGGCGCCGGCGAGCCGGCGCTGCCCGGCATCTCGATCGGCCACAACGACACCATCGCGTTCGGCCTCACCATCTTCAACGTCGACCAGGAAGACCTCTACGTCTACGAACTCAACCCGGACAACCCGAACCAGTACCGTTATGGCAGCGGCTGGGAGGACATGCGCATCGTGCACGAGAAGGAGCCGGTGAAGGGCGAGGCCGACCGCGACCTCGAGCTGAAGTTCACCCGCCATGGCCCGGTGATCTATGTCGACGCCGACAAGAAGCATGCGTTTGCGGTGCGCTCGATCTGGTTCGAGCCGGGCACCTCGGCCTATTTCGGCTCGTCAGACTACATGACCGCGAAGTCGTGGACCGGCTTCCTCGGCGCGATGCGGCGCTGGGGCGCGCCGTCCGAGAACCAAGTCTATGCCGACACCTCAGGCAATATCGGCTGGGTCGCCGCCGGCAAGACGCCGCGCCGCGTGAGCTTCGATGGCCTGATGCCGGTGCCCGGCGACGGCTGCTACGAGTGGCAGGGCTTTCTGTCGCTCGACGAATTGCCGAAGCAATACCAGCCGAAGCAGGGCTTCATCGCCACCGCCAACCAGATGAACCTGCCGGCGGATTATCCGGTCAATGAGCGGCGGGTCGGCTTCGAATGGTCCGACAGCGCGCGCTGGCAGCGCATCACCGAGGTGCTGCAGGCCAACAGCAAGGTGACGCTGGCGGACGCGATGGCGCTGCAGAACGACGACACCGGCATGCTGGCGCGGCGCCTGATCGCGCTGCTGAAGCCGCTCACGTCCGACGATGCCAACGTCAAGAAGGGTCTCGATCTCTTGAAGGCGTGGGACGCGCGCGACGCGGAAGACAGCGCGGCAGCCGCCGTCTACGAGGTCTGGATCGCCAACCATCTCGGCCCGGTGCTGCTCAAGACCACGGCGCCGAAGGCGTCCGAGCTGATCGCGCCGGAAGCCTCCAGCATTTCCGCGATCGTCGGCTATCTCGAAAAGCCGGACGCGGCGCTCGGCGGCGATCCCGCCGGCGGACGTGACCGCGTGCTGCGCGACAGCCTCGGCGAGGCGGTCGCCGACGTCGCCGGCAAGCTCGGGCCCGATGCATCGATGTGGCGCTGGGGCCGCCTGCATGTCGCCAGGTTCGATCACGCGCTGATGCCGCTCGCCGACAAGGCGACCGCGGCGCAGATGCAGGTCGGCCCGCTCGCCTTCGGCGGCGCCGCCAACGTGCCGCGCGCCGCTACCTATCGCCGCTCCGATTATCACCTGCTCGCCGGTGCCTCGTTCCGCATCGTGCTCGATGTCGGCAATTGGGATGCGAGCCGCACCATCAACACACCAGGCCAATCCGGCGATCCCTTCAGCGGCCACTACCGCGACCTCGCACCGCTCTGGGCCACCGGCCAATATGTCCCGCTGCTCTACAGCCGCCCGGCGGTGGAAGCCGCAACCGCCGAGGCGATCACGCTGACGCCGAGGTGAGGGCGAGTACCTCACTGGCTGCGCCACAAACTCACCGTCGTCCCGCCGAAGGCCGGCCACAACCACCGATGCCAATTGCCCTTGCGTGCTGGGGCCCAGCGTCGTTCAACAATCCAACCCTGTGGTTATGGCTCCCGGCCTTCGCCCGGACGACGGCGAGTGTGATCCCCACCGAAAGATGGGTAACTTTGTTGCACGCCATTGCGTTGCATCTGCCGCGAGACATGCGGATATTTCCGACGAGCAATATGAAAACCGAGATTGCGTGATGACACTGACCGACGGCTACTCCGACATCCCTCCCGGCAAGATCGCCGCCGTCGTCACGCATCTGGAGATGATGCAACGTCCACCGCTTCGCGACGATCCGCCCGGCGCGTGGCGCCTGCGCAAGGTCGAGCCGCCGGCGCTCGACTGGTATCGCGATCTCTATCGCCGCGTCGGCGAAGAGTGGCTGTGGTTCACCCGCACCGGGCTCGAAGATTCCGATCTTGCGTCGCGGATCCACGGGCCCGGCATCGAGCTCTACGGACTGGCTGTGGACGGCCATGATGAAGGCCTGCTCGAGCTCGATTTCAGCGAGCCGGACGAATGCCAGCTGCTCTATTTCGGCGTCACCGCAAAATTCATCGGCACCGGCGCCGCGCGCTTCCTGATGAACCGCGCGCAGCAGATCGCCTGGTCGCGCGACATCAACCGTTTTTGGGTGCACACCTGCACCTTCGACCATCCCTCCGCGATCGCGTTCTACCAGCGCTCCGGCTTCCGCCCGTTCCTGCGACAGATCGAGGTGGCGGATGATCCAAGGCTCGATGGCAGATTGCCGCGCGATGCGGCGAGGCATGTGCCGGTGATTGGATAGCTCATGATGCAGACCGGATCATGATCCGGTTGCAACACAGCGCGAGCCATCTAGGATGGTGCAAAGCGCAACCGCTGACCCCGGCGTAGCCGCCACACTTCGAACGCCTGCTTTCAAGGCGCGCTCGGCCGCGGCATGACCTTCGAGATGACGGATGTTCCTGATCGGCCAATACGACTCGCCCTTTGTCCGCCGCACCGCGATTGCGCTGCGGCTCTATGGATTGCCGTTCGAGCACAGACCGTGGTCGACCTTTGGCGATGCGGAGAAGGTTGCGGCCTACAATCCGCTGCGGCGGGTGCCGACGCTGGTGCTCGATGATGGCGAAGCGCTGATCGAGAGCAGTGCGATCCTGGATTACCTCGACGAACTGGTCGGGCCGGAGCGGGCGATGATCGAGCGCTCGGGGCCCGAGCGGCGCAGGCATCTGCGCATCACGGCGCTCGCGACCGGGCTCGCCGACAAGGCGGTGAGCCTCGTCTATGAGCGTGTGCTGCGCAAGGAGCAACTGAAACTCTGGGTCGAGCGCTGCGAGGCGCAGATTGCGGGCGTGCTCGCGGTGCTGGAGCGGGAGCGTGCCGCGGTGCCGTCGCCTTATTGGCTGGGCGATCGCATCGGCCATGCCGACATCGCGGTCGCCTGCGCGCTGCGCTTCACCGGCCAGGCGCATCCGCATCTGTTCGACGCACGCTATCCGGCGCTCAAGGCCCACGCCGCGCGCTGCGAAGCGCTGCCGGCATTCCAGGAGATCGTGCAGCCGCTGGCGCCGCCGACCGGTTAGAGACGGTGACGTCTCGCGCGAGCGTTAGGTGAGCACGTTCTCAGGTTCCCTCTCCCCTTGTGGGAGAGGGTGGGGAGAGGGGTGGCTCCGGGCGAGATGATCGATGAAGGTACAATCCTCGCAACTTGCTCGCTTGTCGCCGTGACGGATACGGAGAGAGCGCGTCGTGTGGCACCCCTCTCCCTAACCCTCTCCCGCAAGGGGAGAGGGAACCCTGCCGTCGGTACGTCTCTCACGCGCGCGTGCCACTGAGTTGCCCGACGGCGCAAGCCCCGTCGTGAAAAATATTTCGCTTTATCCGAAGTGCGACACAGTGTATGGTCCGCCCGTCTCGCCCGATCGAGGGGCGCTTCGCGGTCGTCACGAACGCGGGTCGAGATGCGGTGGACGCGGATTGCGCGACTGACGAATGCGCATGAAGCGGACGGTGAAGTCGTGTGGTCCTGACGCCCTAACGGCAGGTGTCTCTTCCGATTGCGCAGGTCGCGCGTTGCGAAGACGGTGACAAGCAAGCCAAGTCTCGCCGGGGAGAGCACGAAGTAAGCCGTAGCCCATCGCGCAGGGAAAGCCGGATTGCTCCGGTTACACCTGTGGTCCTACCCCCCGTGCTTTCTACCTATTGCACGGGGCCCATGGGTGCGATCGGCACCCGGCTTTCCCTGCGCCCTCTGCAAGAGAGGGCGGAACGAACAGCAAAACTCGGACGATTCATGTCGCGAGAGTGCGAAGCTATATCCTACCACAACTGTCATCGTCCGGTTCGACCGGGCGATCCAGTACGCCGCGGCTTATCGACTCAAGCACGCCCGCCTCTGGAATACTGGATCGCCCGGTCCGCACATCGAGACGGGCGATGACACCGAGCAGGCGGTGTGGACGGTGGTCAATTCGCAGACAACACTATCCGCCCCTCCGCGCGACGCCGCGTCCGACGCTTCGGGCTACCCATTGCTGGTCCGATCTTCTATGGTGAACCATTCGGTTCGCATGCGGCGAACTCGATAATTCCATGATATCAAAGGCTTAAGGCTCGGATCGAAGCCTTTGGAGGGCGGTTTGACGCGGTATATTTCGACCAGGGGTGAGGCCCCGATGCTTGGCTTCTGCGATGTGATGCTGACCGGGCTTGCCCGCGACGGCGGGCTCTACGTGCCCGAGACCTGGCCGCAACTCTCGCCCGAGACCATCGCAGCCTTCTTCGGCCGGCCCTATTGGGAGGTCGCGGTCGAGATCATCCGGCCGTTCGTCGCCGGCGAGATTTCCGACGCCGAGCTCGGCCGCATGGCGAACGAGGCCTATGCCACCTTCCGCCATCCCGCCGTGGTGCCGCTCGATCAGGCCGGGCCGAACCAGTTCCTGCTCGAGCTGTTCCACGGGCCGACCCTGGCGTTCAAGGACGTCGCGATGCAGCTGATCTCGCGGCTGATGGATCACGTGCTGGCCAAGCGCGCGCAGCGCACCACCATCGTGGTCGCGACCTCGGGCGATACCGGCGGCGCCGCGGTCGAGGCGTTTGCCAATCTCGACAATGTCGACCTCGTGGTGCTGTTCCCGAACGGGCGCATCTCCGAAGTGCAGCGCCGCATGATGACGACGACCGGCGCTGCCAACGTCCATGCGCTCGCGATCGAAGGCACGTTCGACGATTGCCAGGCGCTGGTGAAGGAGATGTTCAACAACCATCGCTTCCGCGACCAGGTGGCGCTGTCGGGCGTCAACTCGATCAACTGGGCGCGCATCGTGGCGCAGGTGGTCTATTATTTCACCTCGGCGGTTGCGCTCGGCGCACCGCAGCGGACGGTGGACTTCACAGTGCCGACCGGCAATTTCGGCGACATCTTCGCGGGCTATGTGGCCAAGCGCATGGGGCTGCCGATCCGCTGGCTGCGGATTGCCGCCAACGTCAACGACATCCTGCCGCGCACGCTGAAGACCGGCAATTACGAGGTGCGCGAGGTGCACGCCACGGCCTCCCCGTCGATGGACATCCAGGTGTCCTCGAATTTCGAGCGGCTGCTGTTCGAGGCCAGCGGCCGCGACGCCGATCAGGTTCGCCGCCTGATGGCTTCGCTGAAGCAGTCCGGCCGCTTCGTGCTGCCGGATGCGACGCTGGCCGCGGTGCGCCGTGATTTCGACGCCGGCCGCGCCGACGAGACCGAGACCGCGGCCGCGATCCGCGCCGCCTGGCGCGAGGCCGGCGATCTGGTCGATCCGCACACCGCGGTGGCGCTCGCGGTCGCCGACCGCGACACCTCGGATTCAAGGATCCCGAACATCGTGCTGTCGACCGCGCATGCCGCCAAATTCCCCGATGCGGTCGAAGCCGCCTGCGGCGTGCGTCCGCAGCTGCCGGCCTGGCTCGGAAGCCTGATGACGAAATCCGAACACATCACGGTCATGAAGAATGATGCCGCCGAGGTTGAGCGCTTCGTGCTGTCGGTCAGCCGTGCCGCCAAGCAGGGAGTTGCCTGATGAGCGTTGAAATCACCAAGCTGCCGAGCGGACTGACCATCGTCACCGACACCATGCCGCATCTGGAGACCGCGGCGCTCGGGGTCTGGGCCGGCGTCGGCGGGCGCGACGAGAAGCCGAACGAGCACGGCATCTCGCATCTCCTCGAGCACATGGCGTTCAAGGGCACCGCGCGGCGCTCCTCGCGCGAGATCGTCGAGGAGATCGAGGCGGTCGGCGGCGACCTCAATGCCGGGACCTCGACCGAGACCACGGCCTATTACGCGCGGGTGATGAAGGCGGACGTGCCGCTGGCGCTCGACGTGCTGTCCGACATCCTCGCCAATCCGTCCTTCGTGCCGGACGAGCTGGAGCGCGAGAAGAGCGTCATCGTGCAGGAGATCGGTGCAGCGCAGGATACCCCCGACGATGTCGTGTTCGAGCATCTCAACGAGCTCTGCTATCCGGACCAGCCGATGGGGCGCTCGCTGCTCGGCACCGCCAAGACGCTGAAGGCCTTCAACCGCGACACGCTGCGCGGCTATCTGTCGACGCATTACCGCGCCCCGGACATGGTGGTCGCCGCCGCCGGCGCCGTCGATCACAAGCGGGTCGTGGAGGACGTTGCCGAGAAATTCGCCAGCTTCGACGCCACGCCGGCGCCGAAGCCGCAGACCGCAATGTTCGGCAAGGGCGGCTCGCGGGTGGTGCATCGCGATCTCGAGCAGGCGCATCTGACCCTGGCGCTCGAGGGCGTGCCGCAGACCGACCTGTCGCTGTTCTCGCTGCAGGTCTTCACCAACACGCTCGGCGGCGGGATGTCGTCGCGGCTGTTCCAGGAGGTGCGCGAGAAGCGCGGGCTGTGCTATTCGATCTACACCTTCCACGCGCCCTATACCGACACCGGCTTCTTCGGCCTCTATACCGGGACCGATCCCGCCGACGCGCCGGAAATGATGGAAGTCATCGTCGACGTCATCAATGACGCGGTGGAGACCCTGACCGAGGCCGAGGTCGCCCGCGCCAAGGCGCAGATGAAGGCCGGCCTGTTGATGGCGCTGGAAAGCTGCTCATCCCGGGCCGAGCAGCTGGCGCGCCATGTGCTAGCCTATGGCAGGCCGCAGACGGTGGAAGAACTGGTGGCACGGATCGACGCGGTCAGCGTCGAATCGAGCCGCGACGCCGCCCGCGCGCTGCTGTCGCGTAGCCGGCCTGCCGTCGTTGCACTCGGCAGCGGAAGAGGTCTGGACACGGCAGTGTCTTTTGCGGAAGGATTGACGAAGTCGAAGGCAAAGACGCTGCTGCACTAGGGAGCCGCAAGGCTCGCGGGCAGGGTGTCACGCCCGAATGGGCGGGGGAGTGTTGGGCCATGGCCCTGTTTCGTTTGCCGTCTGGTGGACCGGCCGCACTGATGCCGCGGGGTCACGGGCTTTTGCTGCGTGCGCCGCAAATGTCGGATTTCCCGCAATGGGCGCAATTGCGCGAGTTCAGCCGCGCGTATCTCACGCCATGGGAGCCGATCTGGCCGTCCGACGACCTGACCCGCGCCGGCTTCCGCCGCCGCTTGCGCCGCTACAGCGAGGATATCGCCGCCGATCGGTCCTATCCGTTCATCATCTTCCGCGAATCGGACGGGGTGATGATCGGCGGTATCACGCTCGCCAATGTCCGTCGCGGCATCGTGCAGGCCGGCACGATCGGCTACTGGGTCGGCCTGCCGCACGCCCATCGCGGCTACATGACGACGGCGCTGCGGGTGCTGCTGCCCTCGCTGTTCGGCGAGCTCAACCTGCATCGCATCGAGGCGGCCTGCATTCCCTCCAATGCGTCGTCGATCCGCGTGCTGGAGAAGTGCGGCTTCACCCGCGAGGGCCTGGCGCGGCGCTATCTCTGCATCAACGGGATCTGGCAGGACCATTTGCTGTTCGGTCTGCTGCACGAGGATTTCCGTGGCTGAATCTTGAGCCTATCGGCCGATGGCGGGCGGCGGCGCCCGGCGCCCTTTAGGCGCCTTGGGTTCGCCGCCATTGGCTTGCTATAACGCCCGCGAAACGGGGAACCGTGTTTGGAGAGTTGAGGATATTGAATGGGTGACAGGGTGATCAGGTTGGCGCTCGCGGCGGCGATATCGATCGGTCTCGGTGCCACCCTGCTGCCGGAGGCCGGCTCGGCGCAGTCGCTGAGCGACCGTTTCAAGAGCCTGTTCGGCGGCGGTTCGTCCGATGCGAAGCCGGCGACACCGGCAGCGCCGCAGCAGCTCAACGACGCCGACGCCCAGCTGACCTGTCCGCCGGTGCAGATCCGCTCCGGCGCCTCGACCTATTCGGTGGCCGTGGACGGCAAGGAGGCGGTCGGCAACGATGTCAAGTTCCTGGCCTCGATCACGCGCACGGCGCGGCAATGCGATCTGAACAGCGGCCAGATCACGGCCAAGATCGGTATCCAGGGGCGGGTGATTGTCGGCCCCTCGGGCGCGCCGCCGACCATCCAGGTGCCGCTGCGCGTCGCCGTGGTGAAGGGCGGCGTCGGCGAGAAGACCATCGCCACCAAGGCCTACACCACCACGGTGCAGATGGACGACAGCGGCAGCGTGCCGTTCAGCCTGGTTGCCGAGGATGTGGTCTATCCAGCGCCGTCGGCCGCGGAGAACGACGACTACATCTTCTATATCGGCTTCGATCCGCAGGCGCTGAAGCCGGAGCCCAAGGCTCGCGCGCCGCGCAAAAAGAAGTAGCGGCGGCGGCCGTGACGGGGCCGGTAGAACAAGAAGCGGCAGGAACAAAGAAAAAGGCCGGCGCGATGATCTCGCGCCGGCCTTTTCCGGAAGGAAGTGTGATCGCGTCAGTTCAGCTTGGAGCGGACTTCGGCGATGCCCTTGCCGACGAGGTCGTCGGCAACCGAGCCCTTGACCGACTGCGACAGGATGGTCGAGGCGGCGGTCACGGCGGCGTTGGCCGCGGCGGCGCGCACATCGGCCACGGCCTGCGCCTCGGCCTGGGCGATCTTGCTCTCGGCGGTCTTGGTTCGCCGGGCGACAAAATCTTCCATCTTGGTCTTGGCTTCGGCCGCAATCCGCTCGGCTTCGGCCTTGGCGCTGGAGATGATGTCGGCGGCTTCGCGCTCCGCGCTGGCGCGGCGCGCCTTGTACTCGCCGAGCAGCTTGTTGGCCTCGTCCTTCAGACGGCGGGCGTCATCCAGCTCGGCCTTGATGCGCTCGGCACGATGGTCGAGCGCCGTCAGCAGGGTGCGATGGACGCCGAGATAGCCGAATACGACCAGCAGAAGGACGAAGGCGATCGCAACCCAGGTTTCCGGTTCGTAAAACATCGTCTATCCCTTCAGCGACGCGTCGACGGCGCTGTTGACCGCATTCGCGTCCGGCGTGACGCCGGCAAGTTGCTGGACGATGGCGCCGGCCGCATCCGCCGCGATGCCGCGGACGTTGCTCATGGCGTTGGTCCTCGTCGTTGCGATCTGCTTCTCGGCGTCGGCGAGCTTGGCCGCCAGCTTCTCTTCCAGAGCCTTGCGCTCGGCTTCCGAGGCCGCGTTCAGCTTCTCGCGGGTCTCGTTGCCGATCGCCTGCGCGTTGGCACGCGCATTCGCCAGCTCGGTTTCATAGGCCTTCAGCGCCGCGTCGGACTCGTCCTTCAGCTTCTGCGCCTCGGCCAGATCGCCCTCGATCTTGTTCTGGCGTGCATCGATCGTCCCGCCGACGCGCGGCAGTGCGATACGCGACACGATCAGATAGAGCGCGACAAATGCAATCGCCAGCGACACCAGCTGCGAAGCGAAATTGGAGGAATCGAACGGCGGAAAGGCTCCGCCGTGATGTCCGCCATCGGCCTCGGTGTGGGCGCCGGCTTTCTGGCCTTTTGCCTCGCCATGACTCTCAGCCATGGTGTTCTCCTGTTGCTGTCATGCGCGCCGCCCTCGAGATGACTTTGGGGGCGGCGCGAAGAGGTTACCGCGAGAGCGGAACCGGGTTGCCGCGAAAGCGGAACCGGGGTGCCGCTCAGAGCGGAACGAACAGCAGGAGCAGCGCGATCAGCAGCGAGAAGATGCCGAGCGCTTCGGTCACGGCGAAGCCGAAGATCAGGTTGCCGAACTGGCCCTGAGCGGCCGAGGGGTTACGCACCGCAGCGGCGAGGTAGTTGCCGAAGATGATGCCCACGCCGACGCCCGCACCGCCCATGCCGATGCACGCGATGCCCGCGCCGATAAGTTTTGCTGCTGCCGGTTCCATTTGTAGCTCCTTGAGAAAGATAGACAGATTGGTGGGTGGAGATTCCCCGGACCGCTTAGTGTCCCGGATGAATGGCGTCGTTGAGGTAGATGCAGGTCAGGATCGCGAACACGTAGGCCTGCAGGAATGCGACCAGCAGTTCGAGCGCATACAGCGCGATCGTGAGCGCGAGCGGCAGCACGCCGCCGAACCAGCCGAGCGCGCCGAGCGAGAAGCCGAGCATCGCGACGAAGCCCGCGAACACCTTCAGCGCGATGTGGCCGGCCAGCATATTGGCGAACAGGCGAACGCTGTGCGAGACCGGCCGCAGGAAGAACGACAGGACCTCGATGAACATGACCAGCGGCAGGATGTAGATCGGAACGCCGTGGGGAACGAAGATGCTGAAGAATTTCAGGCCGTTCTTGTAGAGGCCGTAGATCAGCACCGTGAAGAACACCAGCAGTGCCAGCGCCGCGGTGACGATCAGGTGGCTCGCGATCGTGAATGTGTAGGGGATCACGCCGACCAGGTTCGAAACGCACAGGAACATGAAGAGCGAGAAGATCAGCGGGAAGAACTTCATGCCTTCCGAGCCGGCCGTGCTGCGAATCGTCGACGCGACGAATTCGTAGGAGATTTCGGCGACCGACTGCAGGCGGCCCGGAACCAGTTCCCGGCCGCTCGCCAGCATCAAGAGCGCGATCAGCAGCACCGCGATGAGCATGAAGAGCGACGAATTGGTGAAGGCGATCGTGTGATTGCCGATGTGGCCGAGCGTGAAGAGGGGCTCGATATTGAACTGGTGGATCGGGTCGATTTTCATCCGCGCGGCTCTTGGTCCACCGGCCATCGTGCCGGTAATCGAATTTCAAATGTCGTGACTTCCCGCCAGCGCTCAGCGCTTGCCCGAGGCCACGCCCGCGGACCTCACCACGTTGACCACGCCGGCAACGAAGCCGAGCAGCGTCAACACGATGAAGCCGAATGGCGACGTCGACAGCAAACGGTCGAATCCCCAGCCAATCGCCGCTCCGACGGCAACGCCCGCGATCAGCTCCGAGGAAAGACGAAAACCGAGCGCCATTGCCGAAGCTCTGGCGGCACTGTCCCCGCTTTCAGTACCGGATTGATCAGTCTTGCTCCTGCGGCTGTCGCGAATTTCTGACAACCGATGATCGAGACTTCCGAGCCTTGCGGAAAGCGCAGCTTCGTCGGGAGGCGATTGATCGCGACTTCCATCTGCGCCGTCGTTGGTGTTCTCAGCCATGCTGCAAACACTAACCGATGCCGCGGATGATGGAAATTGCGCCCGTCCCCGTCAAAAGCCGCGCGGACCATACTTACCGAGTCTAATCAAGTCAAGATTGCGTCGTAACCGCTTATTGCTTTGATTCTGCTGGTTTTATTTGGAGATATTCAAGGTCAGAGTGACGCAGTGTTCGCAGTGCAGCAGCTAGGTATGCTGTGAAGCGATGTTGTCTGGCATTTCCCGCTCTGCTGGGATCGCCGAAAGTTCTTATCCTCCTCGTGCAGTCAAGGTTCCGTATGCCACGCCAGATCGATTACTACTTCTCGCTGCAATCACCTTGGGCCTATATCGGTCACAAGCCCTTCGTTCGGCTCGTAAATGCTTACGATCTCAAGGTAAATTACCGGCCCGTGCTGCTGGTCGATCTGTTCTCGGAGACCGGTGGGCTGCCGCTCGCCCAGCGCCATCCGGTGCGACAGCGCTACCGGATGATCGAGTTGCAGCGCTGGCGCGACAAGCGCGGGCTGAATTTTCACCTGCAGCCGGCCAATTGGCCGTTCAATGGGCGGCTTGCCGACGGCGTCGTGATTGCGCTGCTCGAGGCCGGGCTCGATCCCGAGCCATTCTTGCAACGGGCCTATCCTGCGGTATGGGAGAATGAGCTCAACCTTGCCGACGCTGCGACGCTGGTGAAGCTCGCCGACGATGCCGGCTTGCCCGGCCGGCAGGTGGTGGAGCGCTCCGCCTCTGATGCGATCAGCGCGGCCTATGAGCAGAATCGCCAGGCTGCATTGGACGCGGGCGTGTTCGGCTCGCCCGGCTATGTGCTCGATGGCGAGGTGTTCTGGGGGCAGGATCGGATCGAATTGCTCGAGGACGCGTTGAAGTCAGGTCGCAAGCCCTATAGCTCTGTGGTCTAGGGGCAGGAATCAGGTTGAGGCGGAGCAAGCCATGCCCATCGCGATGTCGTCCTCGAAATTGTCCATCGCAATTGTTGCCATCCTGATCTCAAGCGGCGCGGCGCTCGCGCAATCTGCGCCCGATTCCGAGAACGGCCGCTACGCGCTGTCGCCGGCCGGCGATGGCTTCCTGCGGCTCGACACCCGCACCGGTGCGGTCTCGACCTGCACCAATTCCAGCGCCGGCTGGGCCTGTTACATGGTGCCCGACGAGCGGGCGGCGCTGGATGCCGAGATCGGGCGCCTGCAAACCGACAATGACCGGCTCAAAGGCGAGCTCGCCGCGCGCGCGCCATCGGCCAAGACCGACGAGGCGCTGCCGAAATCGGATCAGCTGAAGAAGCCGGAGCCGAAGGTCGCAGAGGGCGAGCGCAAGATCGAGATTCCGCTGCCGAGCGACCGCGACATGGATCGCATGATGTCGTTCGTCGAGCGGGCCTGGCGGCGGCTGATCGAGATGGCCAACCGCGTGCAGCGCGACGTCAATGGCGGCAAGATTTGATTTTGCTTGCGCAATGTCGTCCCGGCCTTCGCCGGGATGACGTGTAGAGAGCCAGATGAATTCATCGAAACAAGTGTCCCGCTCGGCGCTGTCCGCCGTCTCGGCCTCCACCATCGTCAGCTCGCGCCTGACGGTCGAAACGCTTGGCGCAGGCTTCACCGACATCACGCGCGAGGTCGCAAAATTCCTGCGCGACGTGCGCGCCGGCGAGGGTGCGGTGACGCTGTTCATCCGTCACACCTCGGCCTCGCTGACGATCCAGGAGAACGCCGATCCGACGGTGCTGGTCGACCTGATGACGGCGCTCGATCGCACAGCGCCCGAAGACGGTGGCTGGCGTCACGACACCGAAGGTCCCGACGACATGGCGGCGCACATCAAGACCATGCTGACGGCGACCTCGCTGCAGGTCCCGGTGCTCGACGGCGAGATGGCGCTCGGCACCTGGCAGGGCATCTATCTGATCGAGCATCGTGCCAGAGCGCACCGACGCGAGATCGTGCTGCAATTCATCGGTGCCACGCGCTGACGCGTTCGATTTGACACTCAAAATGATATCGGCCGCGGATCGCTCCGCGGCCGATGCATTTTGATTGCGGTGTCGACGATCAGGTCTTGGTGATGTCGACGTCCTTGGTTTCCGGAATGAACAGCGCGCCGACCACGACGGTGATCGCCGCGAAGATGATCGGGTACCAGAGACCGGAGTAGATATCGCCGGTCGAGGCGGTGATCGCGAACGCGGTCGCCGGGAGCAAGCCACCGAACCAGCCGTTGCCGATGTGGTAGGGCAGCGACATCGAGGTGTAGCGGATGCGGGTCGGGAACAGTTCGACCAGCATCGCGGCGATCGGGCCGTAGACCATGGTGACGTAGAGCACCAGGATGAACAGCAGCCCGATGATCGCTGCGACCTGCGGACGGAAGACGTCGAACGGGTTCGACATCTTCACGATGCCGGCGTCACCCGGCTTCGGATAGCCCGCCGCCTGCACCGCGGCGAGGATCGCGGGGTTCGACGTCTTGGCGTCCGTGTACGGCACTTCCTTGTCGTTGACGGTGACCTTCACCGGCGACCCGGCCGGGCCCGGTACGGTGGAGTACTTCACCGACGACTGGGCGAGGAAGGCGCGGGCGGTGTCGCAGGGCGCCGTGAAGACGCGGGTGCCGACCGGGTTGAACAGATCGCCGCAACCGGCGGGATCGGCCACGACCTGCACCTTGACCGTCTCATAGGCCTTCTCCAGCGCCGGGTTGGCGTTGGTCGTGATCATTTTGAAGATCGGGAACAGGGTCAGTGCGCCGATCAGGCAGCCTGCCAGGATGATCGGCTTGCGGCCGATCTTGTCCGACAGCGCGCCGAACACCAGGAAGAAGCCGGTGCCGAGTAGCAGCGCCCAGGCGATCAGGAGGTTGGCGGTGTAGCCGTCGACCTTCAGGATCGATTGCAGGAAGAACAGCGCGTAGAACTGGCCCGTGTACCAGATCACCGCCTGGCCCATGGTGAGGCCGAGCAGTGCGAGGATCACGATCTTGGCGTTGGCCCAGTTGGCGAACGCTTCGGTCAGCGGCGCCTTGGAGGTCTTGCCTTCCTCCTTCATCCGCTGGAACACCGGCGATTCGTTCAGCCGCAGACGGATCCAGACCGAGATGCCGAGCAGCAGCACCGACACCAGGAACGGAATGCGCCAGCCCCAATCGGCGAAGTCCTTCTCGCCGGTGAAGGTGCGGGTGAACAGGATCACGAGCAGCGACAGGAACAGTCCGAGCGTTGCCGTGGTCTGGATGAACGAGGTGTAGTAGCCGCGCTTGCCCTGCGGGGCATGCTCGGCGACGTAGGTCGCCGCGCCGCCATACTCACCGCCGAGGGCGAGGCCCTGCAACAGGCGCAGCGAGATCAGGATGATCGGTGCTGCGATGCCGATGGTCTTGGCGCTGGGCAACAGGCCGACGATGAAGGTCGACAGACCCATGATCAGGATCGTGACGAGAAAGGTGTATTTGCGGCCGACGATGTCGCCGACCCGGCCGAACACGATGGCGCCGAACGGGCGCACCAGGAAGCCCGCGGCAAAGGCCAGCAACGCGAAGATGTCACGCGTCGCCGGCGGATAATCGGAGAAGAACTGCGCGCCGATGATGCCGGCCAGCGAACCGTAGAGATAGAAGTCGTACCACTCGAACACGGTGCCGAGCGACGACGCCAGGATGACGAACCGCTCATCCTTTGTCATGCCGGCGGGCCGTGCCGAAGTTGCAGTCATAGTGGACATCTGGATTGCTCCCCCCGAATTATTGTTGCCATGCTCGCCCCCGGCTGGCGGGTTAAGCCCGAACGGGCCTTAGGCTTAAGTCGAGGGTAACATCGCAGTGAAACCCGCCCCAATAAGACTTTTGGCTTTTGCACGCTTGAACCTATCTTGAGAGGCGAGGGCCGGATGGAACGCCCCCGCGTGCGTCTATTGCGGCGCACAAGCTCGGCGGGTTAACTGCGTTGGCATCTGGTATTATCAAGAGCTTGCGTGGTACTGCCGCGCGGGTGACAACCGAACGGCGTGGGCTTCCCGAGGCACGCTTGTGGGACTGAGATGACTGCTGCTGCCAATACTCATCTTGTCATCGCCGACGACCATCCGCTGTTCCGGGATGCGTTGCGTCAGGCGGTGTCCAGCGTCGTGAGTTCAGCCACGATCAGCGAGGCCGGATCGTTCGAGGACCTGACCGCCCTGTTGGAACGCGACTCCGAGGTCGACCTGATCCTGCTCGATTTGAGCATGCCGGGGATCAGCGGTTTCTCCGGCCTGATCTATCTGCGGGCGCAATATCCGGCGATTCCGGTGGTCATCGTGTCCGCCAGCGACGATGCCGGAACCATCCGCCGCTCGCTCGATTTCGGCGCCTCCGGTTTCATCCCCAAGCGCTTCGGCGTCGACACCCTGCGTGACGCCATCATGAAGGTGATGGAGGGCGACGTCTGGGTTCCGCCGGACACCGATTTGTCGGCGGCCGGCGATCCCGACATGACGCGGCTGCGCGACCGTCTGGTGACGCTGACCCCGCAGCAGGTGCGGGTGCTGATGATGCTGTCCGAGGGGTTGCTCAACAAGCAGATCGCCTACGAGCTCGGCGTCTCCGAAGCGACCATCAAGGCTCATGTTTCGGCCATCCTGCAGAAGCTCGGCGTCGAAAGCCGGACGCAAGCCGTGATCGCCGCCGCCAAGATCGCCGGCGGCCAATGGCGGCAGGGCACGCCTTCGACGTAATCCCTGCCAACTCGGCGGCATTGCGAGCCGACGGGTGACATGAACCGCCGGCGGCCGCGACGCCATCTAGTTCCCCTGTTGAGTGTGCATCGGTCGAAAACCGGGTATTCTGCCCGGCATCGGCCCGTGAGAGGCCTTGTGCTTTTGGGGAGAACGCCATGACCTCTGTAACCCGCGCCGCCGGATTGTCTCTGGCGACAGCAATCCTGCTCGGTGCCGGCTCTTTCACCTGCGCTCTGGCCAGGCCGCTGATGATCGTCGGCCTCGACGAGAAGCTGTTGTGGGACGACGATGGCAAGCCGGTGCTGTCAGCGCCCGGCAAGGATCAGGTGCTGATCGTCGATCTCGCCGATCCCGAGAACCCGAAGATTGCGGCTGCTCTCCCATTGAAGAACTCGGTGGTCGGCCCCCCGGTCAACGTCGCTATCGATCCGACCGGAACAGTGGCGCTGGTCGCGGATTCCGTGGACGTGGTGAAGGAAGGCGACGCTCTGAAGCAGGTGCCGGACAACAAGATCTATGTGATCGATCTCAAGGCGACCCCGCCCAAGCTGGCAGCGACCATTGTGGGCGGAAAGCAGCCATCGGGGTTGAGCTTCAGTCCCGACGGCAAGATGGCGTTGGTCGCCAACCGCGGCGACAATTCGATCAGCGTATTGTCGGTCGACGGCACTGACGTCAAGGTCACCGACACGATACCGATGCCTGACAGTGTCGCGCATGTCGCGTTCGCGCCAGACGGCAAGCACGCACTGGCCGTGCGTTTTCCCGCGCACAAGATATCGGTGCTCGACGTCGCCGGAGACAAGATCACCTACAACAAGATGGACCTGCCGGCCGGCCAGTGGCCTTACAACGTCGCAGTGACCCCGAACAGCAAGATCGCGTTGACGTCGGACAATGGCAATGCAGGTGCGTCGGACGGCAGCGTCGACACGACCAGCGTCATCGACCTCGAAGCGAAGCCGCCGCGCATCATCGACCGCGTGGTGGTCGGCGATGGACCGGAGGGGCTTGCCGTCAGTCCGAAGGGGGACCTCGCAGTCGCAGTGATCCTGCGCGGCTCGAACATGAAGAATGCGTTCTTCTATGAAAAGAACGGCAGCGTCTCGGTCCTGAAGATCGACGGCAAGAAAGTGATCAAGACCGGAGATATCGAAGTCGGCGGCCTGCCTGAGGCAGCCGTCTTCACGCCTGACGGAAAATACATCCTGGTCGGGAACTACCTCAGCCAGGACTTCTCGATCCTCAAGGTCGACGGAACAAACGTCACCGACACCGGCAAGCACTTTCAGGTGCCGGGGCACCCGGCGTCGGCCCGAATGGGGCCGAACTGAACCGACGCTTGATGATCTTGCGATGCAATCTCGTCGCATCATCTAAAGCGGGATGAGTTTTGGTTAAATCGGCTTGCCGCGGTCTCGGTTCACCTCTCCCCGTTGGGGAGAGGTCGGATTGCGAAGCAATCCGGGTGAGGGCTCTTGCTTTCGATAGACCGTAACCCCTCACCCGATTTGCTGCGCAAATCGACCTCTCCCAAGGGAGAGGTGAACCTCCGATGCCGATCCAGCTTGACCTAATCTCATCGCGCTCCAGCGCGAGATGCGCGCCCGGATTGCATCGCTGCCACTACTCCGCCGCCACCATCTGCTGCGTGCGCCACTGCCCGAGCAGCGCGCGCAGCGAGGCCGGTTTGACCGGCTTGTTCAGCACCGCGATGTTTTCCTCGCGCGCGGCCAAACGCACCGCGGGGCTGCGGTCGGCGGTGATCAGGATCGCCGGAATGCCGTCGCCGAAGCGGCGGCGGATCTCGCGGATCGCGGCGACGCCGTTGCCGCGGTCGAGATGATAGTCGACCAGCACGCCGGTGACGCGGCCGCCGGCGGCCTCGATCGCGCTGATCGCGCCATCGGCATCGAGCACCGCGATCACCTCGGCGTCCCACGCCGTCAGCAGCGTCTTCATGCCGTCGAGGATCGCTGGGTCGTTCTCGATGCAGACGATCAGCGAGCCGCTCATCGGCGTCTTCGACAGCGGCGTCGCCGTCGTGACGGCCGCGGTATGGTTGACGGCGGTTGCGACCGGCACGGTGACCGAGAATGCCGAGCCGCCGCTCACATTGGCGGAGATCGCGATGCGGTGGTTGAGCACGCGCGCCAGCCGTTCGACGATCGACAGGCCAAGACCAAGGCCGCGGGCGATCCGGGCGCCCTGTTCGAGGCGATGGAATTCCTTGAAGATCTCGCCGCGCTTCTGCACGGGGATCCCGACGCCGGTGTCGTAGATGCTGATCTGCAGCGCGTCGCCGCGGCGGCGGCAGCCGACCAGTACGCGGCCGCGCGGGGTATATTTGATCGCGTTCGAGATGAAGTTCTGCAACAGCCGGCGCAGCAGCGAGCGGTCGGATTCGACCGGCAGCGAGCAGGCCACGAAGCGCAGATCGAGGCCCTTGTCACGCGCGATCGGCATGAACTCGATCTCCAGCGAGCGCATCAGATCGGCCATCCGGAAGCTCGTGATCGCCGGCGTCATGGCACCGGCGTCGAGCCTGGAGATATCGAGCAATGCGCCCAGGATGTCCTCGATCGCCTCGAGCGAGTCGTCGATGTTCTCGACCAGGCGCGAATCCTCGCCGCCGTTCTGGCGTTCGACCAGGCTCGTGACGTAGAGCCGTGCCGCGTTGAGCGGTTGCAGGATGTCGTGGCTGGCCGCCGCAAGGAAGCGGGTCTTGGAGGCGTTGGCGTCTTCCGCGATGCCCTTGGCGAGCGCGAGCTCCGAGTTCAGCCGCGTCAGCTCCTCGGTACGGTCGCGCACGCGCTTTTCCAGCGTGGCATTGGCGCGCTCCAGCGCCTCCGCGGCCTCGAAGCTCGGCGTGACGTCGGAGAAGGTGATGACGAGCCCGCCGCCCGGCATGCGGTTGGCGCGGACCTCGATTACCAGATGGCGGTCGGTGAAGCGTTCCAGATAGGGCTCGCCCTCGGTGGTGTAGGCGCGCAGCCGCAGTTGCAGCAGGTTGTCGCTGTCGCCGGCCTGCGGCGGACTGATCGCGCCCATGAACTCGAGGATCTCGGGCAAGGGGATGCCGAGTTGCACCAGATGCGGCGGCAGCGCGAGCAGCTCGGAGAACTGGCGGTTGGAGCAGATCAGCTGCAGGTCGGCGTCGAACACCGCGATGCCCTGGCGCACGTGATTGAGCGCGGTCTGCAAGATCTCGCGGTTGAAATGCAGCGCGGCGTGCGAATCGTCGAGTAGCTTCAGCGCGGCCTTGGCCGACACTGTCCGCCGTTGCAGCAGCAGCGACATTACGAGGCGCGAGGACGCAGCCCCGATCGAGGAGGCGATCAGCCGCTCGGCGTGTTGCAGCAGCTCGAAATCGGCCGGCGCCGATGCCTGCAGCACGATGTTGCGGTCGACGGCGAACGCGGCGAACGCCTCGCGGGTGCGGTCGGGGCCGAGATATTGCTTCACCGTGCCCTCGATGTCCTGCACCGTCACCGTGGTGCGCCAGCGCCGGAAGCTCGGCGCGATCGGGGCCAGCGCGTTGGGCACGAACACGTCGGCCTGCAACAACTCGATCGCGGACGGCGCGCGCGCCAGCGAGAACAACACATAGGTCAGGATGTTGAGTGCGAGGCTCCACAGCACGCCGTGCAGCAGCGGCGGCAGGTCGGCGCCGAACAGCGCCTGCGGCCGCAGCGCCTCGATCCCGAACGGTCCGTGCTGCAGCAGCATCAACCCTGCGGTCGAGGTTTCCAGGAAGCTCGGGATGAACAGCGTGTAGAGCCAGGTCGCGAAGCCGACCAGCATGCCCGCCATGGCGCCGCGCGCGGTGGCACGGCGCCAGAACAGCCCGCCGAAGAAGGCCGGCGCGAGCTGGGTGATCGCGGCAAAGGACAACAGGCCGATCGCGACCAGCTGGGTGTTGCCGAGCGCGCGGTAGTAGAAGTACGCCATCACCATGATGGCGAAGATCGAGAACCGGCGCGCCTTCAGCAGGAAGTCGCCGAAGTCCTTCTGGCCGGCGCTGATGTCGTCGCTGCGCGGCAGCACCAGCGGCAGCACGATGTCGTTGGAGACCATGATCGACAGCGCGACGCATTCGACGATCACCATCGCGGTTGCCGCCGAAAGTCCGCCGACGAACACGGCAAGGCTGAGCAGCTGCGAATTGCCCTCGATCGGCAGCGCCAGCACGAACATGTCGGCGTCGACCGCGCCGAACGGGAAGATCACGAGGCCCGCGATCGCGATCGGAATAACGAACAGGTTGATGACGACGAGGTAGAGCGGGAACAGCCATCGCGCCCGGGTGACTTCGCCGGGCGTCGAATTCTCGACCACGCTGACGTGGAACTGGCGCGGCAGCAGCATGACCGCGCAGAACGACAGCAGCGTCATGATCAGGAAATTGCCGATCGACGGCACATATTCGATTGCGCGGACCGCCTCCGGCGTCTTCAGGGCGCGCTCGTAGAGCTCGACCGGGGAGAACATCCAGAAGGTGACGAAGGCGCCGGCGGCGATGAAGGCGACCAGCTTGACGATCGACTCGGCGGCGATCGCCAGGATCAGCCCGTGCTGGTGCTCGGTCGCATCGGTGTGGCGGGTGCCGAACAGCACCGCGAACACCGCCATCGCCAGCGTCACCATCAGCGCGATGTCGCCGAGGATCGGGATCTTCGAGAACGCCTGGTCCTCGCTCAAGATGGTTTCCAGTGACGAGGCCATCGCCTTGAGCTGCAGCGCGATGTAGGGCACCGAGCCGATGATCGCGATCAGCGCCACGGTGGCTGCGACTGCCTGGCTCTTGCCGTAGCGCGCGGCGATGAAGTCGGCGATCGAGGTGATGTTCTGCGACTTGGCGAGCGCGATGACGCGGCGGAGCAGCGGCGTGCACAGCCCGATCATCACGATCGGGCCGACATAGATCGCCAGGAAGTCGACGCTGGTGCGGGTGGCGAAGCCGACCGAGCCGAAGAAGGTCCAGGAGGTGCAGTAGATCGCCAGCGACAGCGGATAGATCCACTGGCTGGCACGGCCGCGCTCGTCCGGCGGCGTGCGGTCGCCGCGGCTGGCAATGAAGAACAACAATCCGATGTAGGCGAACGCCGTGGCGATAACGCCCCAGTCGTGCAGCATCCTTGCTCATCTCCTGTCCCGGCCTCTAGGGCATGATCCGGAAAAGCGTGCTCAAACAAAGGGGCCGGGTGTCAGGATTATAACGCAAAGGGCCCGCCGCGCGATGCACGGCCGGCCCAAATTCGCCGTTGGAGGCGGATAGGGTTACTCGGCGGCCAGCGGCTTCTGGTGCAGCGGCAGGCTGAGCCGGTCCCAGACCTGGAGCAGGGCCTCGGCCAGCGCGTCGATCAGGCCGTCGTCATGGTAGGGCGAGGGTGTGATGCGCAGCCGCTCGGTGCCCTTGGCGACCGTCGGATAGTTGATCGGCTGGATGTAGATGCCGTGGTCCTCGAGCAGCAGGTCGGAGGCGCGCTTGCACTTCTCGGGATCGCCGACGAACAGCGGCACGATATGGGTGTCGCTCGACATGACAGGGCAGGCCGGCGGCGGTCAGGATCGCCTTGGTGCGGGCGGCGCGGTCCTGGTGGCGCTCGCGCTCCCAGTTCGAGGTCTTCAGATGGCGGATCGCGGCGGTCGCGGCCGAGCAGATCGCCGGCGGCAGCGCGGTGGTGAAGATGAAGCCCGGCGCGTAGGAGCGCACCGCGTCGATGATCTCGGCGCGGCCCGCGATGTAGCCGCCGAGACAGCCGAACGCCTTGGCCAGCGTGCCCTCGAGCACGTCGATCCGGTGCATCACGCCATCACGCTCGGCAATGCCGCCGCCGCGCGGCCCGTACATCCCGACCGCATGCACCTCGTCGACATAGGTCATGGCGCCGTATGTCTCGGCGAGATCGCAGATCTTGCCGAGCGGCGCGACGTCGCCGTCCATCGAATAAAGGCTCTCGCAGACGATCAGCTTCGGCCGGTCGGGACCGGCGGCGATCAAAAGCTCTTCGAGATGCGCGACGTCGTTGTGGCGGAAGATCTGGCGCTCGCAGCCGGCCTGGCGCACGCCTTCGATCATCGAATTGTGGTTCAGCGCATCCGACAGGATCAGGCAGTTCGGGATCAGCTTGGCGAGCGTCGAGATGCCGGTCTGGTTCGAGACATAGCCCGAGGTGAACAGCAGCGAGGCTTCCTTGCCGTGGAGATCGGCGAGCTCGGCCTCGAGCTGCACCAGCGGGTGATGGGTGCCCGCGATGTTGCGGGTGCCGCCGGCGCCGGTGCCGACCCGGGTCGCGGTCTCGACCATGGCGCCGACCACCTTGGGGTGCTGGCCCATGCCGAGATAGTCGTTGGAGCACCAGATCACGACGTTGCGGCTGCCCGTCGGCGAATGCCAGGTCGCGTGCGGGAAGCGTCCCGCGATCCGTTCGAGGTCGGCGAACACCCGGTAGCGCCGCTCGTCATGCAGGCGGTTGAGGGCGGTTTGGAAAAACTGGCTGTAATTCATCGGCGAACCCAGAAAGCGGAACCTGACCGGAAAAGCTGCCTCTTCTTAGAGCTTTTCCAGCTCTAATGTCCATGCATTGACCCACATCCGGGAATGCGTCGCAGTTGGGCAAATTGCCCTAGCGGCCGATCAGTAGGCTTGATTTCGGTCAAATTGCCCGGGGTATTACGGCCCGGGCGGGCTCAGGTGGTCTTGAAACGCAGCATCCCGTCGGCGTGCATCTCGGCCGTGAGGCGGCCTTCGACCAGCATATAGTTGACATGGGCGACCAGTTCGCCGGCGGCGAAACCCATCTGGTGCTCGTCCAGCACGTGCTTGTGGAACACGACCGGGACCAGTTCCTTGGAGGTCTGCGGCACCTCGCGGCAGGCGTCGGCGATCAGCCGGCAGCGCTCCTCGTGGTGATCGGCGAGCTGCTTGATCCGGGTCTTCAGCCCGTAGAACGGCACGCCATGTCCCGGCAGCACCATCACGTCATAGGGCAGGGTGGTGGTCAGGCTGGCCAGCGAGGCCAAATATTCGCCGAGCGAGTTCTGCTCGGGCTCGACCGCCCAGACGCTGACATTGGGTGAGATCTTGCTCAGCACCTGGTCGGCGGACAGGAACAGCTTGTCGGCGGCGCAATACAGCATCACCTGGTCGAGCGCGTGTCCGCCGCCGGTGATCACCTTGAAGCGCCGCGTGCCGATCACGACCTCGTCGCCGTGGGTGAGGCGGTGGTAGGACGGCGGCAGCACCGACACGCGCTTCAGGTAATCCTGGCCGCGGCCGAGCAGCTTCTCGGTCAGGTCCTCGTCCATGCCGTGACGGCGGAAGAACAGCCGCTGCGCGTTGCGCCGTTCTTCGGTGCCGCGGTTCTGGTGATAGACCGATTGCAGATATTCCACCTGCGACATGAACAGCGGGCAGTCGAACCGCTCGGTGATCCAGCCGGCGAGGCCGACATGGTCGGGGTGCGAATGCGTCACGATCAGCCGCTTGACCTTGACGTGCTTCAGCGGTCCCTCGAACAGCGTGGTCCAGGCCGCGATCGATTCCTCGTTGCCGAAGCCGGCATCGACCATCGTCCAGCCGTCGCCGTCGGCGAGCAGATAGATGTTCACATGGTTGAGGCGGAACGGCAGCTTCAGCCGCGCCCAAAGGACGCCCGGGGCCACCTCCACGACCTGATCGTGGCCGGGATGGTTCTCCCAGGGGTATCGCAATGCCTCCGCCGAGGAGGGAAGGCTGTCGGTCTTCGTATGCATGCTACCGGCTTAGCGGCACATTGCCCGTCGCGCCAGCCGAAAAAGCAGATCGTCGTCCGGAGAATGGGCTCGAACGGCACCCGAATTCCGCAGCCCGGATTGCGCTGGTCGCTTTGCCTTACGCGGCATCGCTTGCGACAGGATCATTCGGCTGGATGCACGCTCCTCACGGGATGGCTGTGTCCGCTCACACCACCCGAAGACTTGGCTTCGTGCGTTCCCGCGCGCTGCGGCTTGCGCCCGAACTTGCGGACCACGGTGTAAAACGCCGGCGTGAACAGCAGGCCGAAGGCGGTCACGCCGAGCATTCCGGCGAACACCGCGGTGCCGAGCGACTGCCGCATCTCCGCGCCGGCGCCTGTTGCGACCACGAGCGGCGCGACGCCGAAGATGAAGGCAAGCGACGTCATCAGGATCGGCCGCAACCTTGTGCGTGCCGCCGTGACGGCAGCTTCAGCCGGGCTAGCACCGGTCTCCTCGGTCTGGCGCGCGAACTCCACGATCAGGATCGCGTTCTTGGCTGCCAAACCAACCAGCACGACAAAGCCGATCTGAGCCAGCACGTCGATCGGCATGCCGCGCCACAGCAGGCCCGTCACGGAGGCGAGCAGGCACATCGGCACGATCATCACGACCGCAAGCGGCAGATTCCAGCTTTCATACTGGGCGGCGAGCACCAGGAACACGAACAGGGCGGCGGCGCCGAACACCAGCAACGATGATGTTCCCGGCAGCTGCTGTTGAAAGGCAAGCTCGGTCCATTCGAAGCCGATGCCGGGCGGCAGAACTTCATGGGCCAACTCCTCCATCCGATGCAGCGCGCTGCCGGTCGCCACGCCGGGCGCCGCGACGCCCATCACCTCGGCCGCTGGGAACAGGTCGTAGCGCGGCACGCGGTAAGCCATGTTCTCGGATTTCATCCGCGCTACGGTGCCGATCGGCACCATCTCGCCTGATGAGTTGCGGGCCTTCAGCCGCGCGACATCCTGCGGGTCCTGCCGGAACGAGCCATCGGCCTGCGCGATCACCTGGTAGGTTCGGCCCAGATAGTTGAAGTCGTTGACATATTGCGAGCCGAGATAGACCTGCAGGGTGTTGAACACATCGGTGGGCGTCAGACCGACTTTCTCGGCGCGCTCGCGGTCGATGTCGGCATAGATCGACGGCGCGCGGGTGCCGAACAGAGTGAAGACCCCCGCGAAGCTCGGATCCTTGTTGGCGGCAGCGACCAGCGTCTGCGCCGCCTTGGCGAGTGCCTCCGAGCCGAGCCCGGCACGATCTTGCAGCATCATCTTGAAGCCGCCGGCATTGCCGATGCCCTGCACCGGCGGCGGCGGGATCGTCAGCACGTAGGCCTCCTGGATCACCGACAGCCGCTTGCGCAAATCGGCGAGCACGCTGGCCGCGGTCACGCCGTCGACCTCATGGTTGTAAAGCGACGGCAGGCCCGAGAAGATCGTTCCGGCGTTGGAGGCGATCGTGAAGGTCGTCGCATCGAGACCCGCAAACGGCGCAACATGCTCCACGCCCGGCGTCGACATAATGATCTCGATCGCTTTCTTCACGACCGCTTCGGTCCGGTCGAGCGTCGCGCCGGGCGGCAGCTGCAACACCGTGATCAGGTAGCCCTGGTCCTGTTCGGGAATGAAGCCGGTCGGCGCCCGTGCGAACTGAAAGCCGGCAAGGCCGATCAGCGCCGCATAGATCACGAGCACCACCCCGGTGATCTGCACCAGCCGCCGCGTCAGGCGTCCATAGCCGGTCGAAAGCCATTCGAAGCCGGTATTGAAGCGGGCAAATCCTGCCTGCAGCAGCCGGGCGATCCACGAGCCCTGCGCCTTGTGGCCGGGCTCATGCGCCTTGAACAGCACAGCGCAGAGGGCGGGGCTCAAGGTCAGCGACACGAAGCAGGAAATCAGGGTGGACGCCGCGATCGTCACGGCGAACTGGCGGAAGAACTGGCCTGTGATACCCGACAGGAACGCCGACGGAACGAACACGGCACACAGCGTCAGGGCGATCGAGATCAAGGCGCCCCCGACTTCCGTCATGGTGACGTGAGCGGCCTCGACCGGGGTCATGCCGCGCTCGAGATTGCGCTCGACATTTTCCACGACGACGATGGCGTCGTCGACCACGATGCCCACCGCGAGCACAAGTCCGAACAGCGAAAGATTGTTCAGCGAGATGCCGAGCAGATACAGAAAGCTGAACGTTCCCACCAGCGAGACCGGGATCGCAATCACCGGAATGATCGCGGCGCGCCAGCTCTGCAGGAACAGGAACACCACACCGACCACGAGCAGGATCGCAACGAAGATCGTCTTGATCACCTCATCGACGGACTTGCCGACGAAGATGGTCGGGTCATAAATGATCTTGTATTCGACGCCCGGCGGGAATTCCTTGCCGAGCTTCTGCATCGCCTCGAGCACTTCCTTATCGACGGCCAGCGAATTGGCGCCTGGCTGGGCGAAGATCAGGAGTGGCAACCCGGGTTGTCGGTCCATGAAGGCGGTCGAGCCGTAATCGGAGGCGCCGATCTCGACCCGCCCAACGTCGCGCAACCGCGTCACGCGACCCTCGCCGTCCGACTTCAGCACGATGGAGGCGAACTGCTCCGGCGTCGAGAGCCGGCCGAGTGTCTGCACGTTGAGCTGATAGGCCTGCTTCGAGGCGACCGGTGGCTGGTTCAGAATTCCGGCCGATACCTGGATGTTCTGGGCGCGCAGTGCGGCCAGCACCTCACTTGCGTTCAGATTGTGGGCCGCCACCTTGTCCGGATCGAGCCAGATGCGCATGGCGTACTCGCGGCCGCCCTGCATCGTCACGTCGCCGACGCCCGGCAACCGCGCCAGCGCATCCTTCACATGCAATGTCGCGTAGTTCGAGATGTAGAGCAGGTCGCGTGAAGAATCCGGCGAATAGAGGTGCACGGCGAGCAGGATGTTCGGGGTCGACTTCCTGACCTGCACGCCGAGCCGCTGCACGTCCTCCGGAAGCCGCGGCAGGGCATCCTGCACCCGGTTCTGCGTCAGCATCTGCGCAACGTTGAGATCGGTGCCGATCCGGAATGTGACCGTTATGCTGAGCTTACCGTCGCCGGTCGCCTGACTGTTCATATAGAGCATGTTCTCGACGCCGTTGATCTCCTGCTCGAGCGGCGTCGCAACGGTGCGCGAGACCACTTCGGCGGAGGCGCCGGGATAGCTTGTGGTGATCTGAACGGTGGGCGGCACGATCTCCGGGTACTGCGCGATCGGCAGAATCGCGAGCGCGCCGAGACCGATCAGCGTCACAAACACGCTGAGGACCGTTGCGAAGATCGGCCGGTCAATGAAGCTGTGGCTCATTTGAAGCTCCGGAAGTCAGGAAAGCGACGCCTGGTCTTGCTATCGGTCTTTGATCTAGCCGCGGCCGTCGGCGCTGGTGTCGTAGTGAATAGTGCCGTCCTGCGGCGTGACCTTTGAGCCGGGAATGGCACGTACCAGGCCGTCGATGACGACGCGGTCACCGGGCTCGAGGCCCGACCGGATAACCCGCAACCCGCCGCGCAGATCGCCCGTCGTGACGATCTTCGGCTTGACCGCGGAGTCGGGGCCGACGGTCATCACCAGATGTTGCGACTGGTCGAGCGTGACCGAGGCATCGGGAAGCAAGAAGGCCGGCGCCGGCGGCGCGATCTCGACCCGCAGCCGTGCAAACGCACCGGGCGCCAGGAGCAGATCGGGGTTCGGTACCGTCGCGCGCGCCCGGATCGTGCCGCTGGAGCGATCGAGCGCGTTATCGATGAAATCGAGCGTTCCGTCGCGCTTGAAATCGTTCTCGTCGGAAAGCCGGATCAGGACCTTGTTGGCAAGCGGCCCCTGAATGTGGGCACGCTCGCGCGAGAATGTCAGGAAATCGGATTCGCTCATGTCGAAATCGACATAGAGCGGGTCGAGAGAGACCAGCGTCGCCAGCAATGTCGTCGGACTGGTCGCGGCGCGGCTGCCCGCGATCAGGCTGCCGATCGAAACCTGCCGCGCGCCGATGCGTCCCGTAAAGGGCGCCCGCACGCGGCTATAGTCGAGATCAAGCTCAGCGTCGCGCACGCGCGCCTTGGCATCTTCGACCGCGGCCTGCGATGCGTTCTGCTCGTTGGTACGCTGATCAACGGTTTCCTGCGTCGCGAAATCACTGCGCTTGAGGGACGTCGCGCGCGTCAGCTGATTGTTGGCGAGTTCGACGCGGGCTTTTGCTGTCTGCAGCGCGGCCTGTGCTTGAGCGAGCTTGATTTCGTAGGGGCGCGGATCGATGACGAACAGAAGATCGCCCTTATGAACGATCTGGCCGTCCTTGAAGTGAATCTCGGTCAGAGTGCCGCCGACCTGGGCACGCAGCTCGACGCGGTCGACCGCGGAGAACTGGCCGAGGAAGTCAATCCGGTTGCTGACCTCGCGTTGCAGCGGCTGACTGACCGTCACCGGCGGAGCCGGCGGCGCTGCCGCTGCGGCCTTGTTGCCTCCATGGGGCGCGAAATGGGGCGCGAAGCCGAAATAGACCGATCCGACCGCGACTGCGATTGCCGCAACGATGACGCCGGTTCGCCAGCTGCGTCTCCGCGGCTGCCCTGCCGGTCGGTTGAGCGGCTCGCGTGCTACCTTTGTGTTGTCGGTGATCTGGTCCATGAGACGTCCGTCATTCTTTCCCTGGTCGCCCGAAACCCGGCCGGGCCCGGTGCCGCCGACGGCAGGCTGAGCGTTGCGGCGCATCGGGGCGGTGTTGCCTGGTCACTGTCATTGCCGGAGAGGAAAAATACCGCGTGGGGTTGATATCTGGAGCAACTCCTCCAATATCTTGTCCGCGATATAACCTCGGGGAGGCGCCGTTCAAGGAATTTTGGAGCGATGACACCAAAAATAATTCAAGGGAAGAAAGCCAAGGACGACACGGTCAATAATCCCAAGGTGCGCAACCCAAAGCGCGGCCGAGGGCGGCCTTTGGTCTTCGATCGCGCCGCCGCGCTGCAGGCCGCGATGAAGCTGTTCTGGGAACGCGGCTATGAAGGTACGTCGTTCGACGAACTGATTGACGCGATGGGGATCAGCGCCTCGAGCTTCTACAATTCATTCGACAGTAAGGAAGCGCTGTATTGCGAAGCGACCAGCAGCTATCTCGATTGGGCGGGCCAATGGTTTCTCGCCATTCTCAATGATCCGTCGATCGACACCAAAACCGCGTTCGCACACTTGCTCGCGGCCACCGCAGACGAGTTCACGCGAGGCGATCATCCGCTTGGCTGCATGATCTCGCTGGCCGGCACGCATTGCTCGCCGGGGATGAAAAACATTCGTGAGATGATGGTCGAGCATCGCGCGTTCTCGGAAAGCGTGATGGCCGACCGCATGCGCAGGGGCGTTGCCAACGGCGATGTGCCGCCGGCGACCGATTGCGATATGCTGGCCGCCTATTACAGCGCGGTCGTTCGCGGCATGGCTGTCCAGGCGCGCGACGGAGCACCGCGCGAAAAGCTGGGCAAGATCGGCCGCCTGGCAATGCAGGCCTGGCCGCAACGTTCGGCAGAACATTGAGGCGAACTATGGTGCGCAATTGCGCACCTCAGAATCTCGAGGTTCCGGGTCCGATGCTGTCGCATCGCCCCCGGAATGACGGCGTCGGTTACGCCGCGCGGATGTTCGACAGGAAACCGTCGATCTCCGAGCGCAGCACGTCGGCCTCGCGGCGCAGCGCGTCGGAGGCGCTGAGCACCTCGGCGGCAGCAGTGCCGGCCTCGGCCGAGGCGGTCGAGACGCCGACGATGTTGCTCGACACCTCGCTGGTGCCGCCCGCCGCGTGCTGGATGTTGCGGGCGATCTCGCGGGTCGCCGCGCCCTGCTCCTCGACCGCGGCGGCGATCGCGGTGGTGACGTCGTTGATCTCGCCGATCGTGCTCGAGATGTTGCGGATCGCGGTGACTGCCGTCGTCGTCACCTCCTGCATGCTGACGATCTGCTGGCGGATCTCCTCGGTCGCCTTGGCGGTCTGGCTCGCGAGGTTCTTCACCTCGGAGGCGACCACCGCAAAGCCGCGGCCGGCCTCGCCGGCGCGCGCCGCCTCGATGGTGGCGTTGAGCGCCAAGAGGTTGGTCTGCGAGGCGATGGTCTGGATCAGGTCGACCACGACGCTGATTCGCGCGGCGTTGTCGGCAAGGCCCTGCATGGTGCTGTCGGTGGCGCTGGCTTCCTCGACCGCCTTGCGGGCGATCTCGGCCGAGGTGACGACCTGGCGGCCGATCTCGGAGATCGACGACGACAGCTCCTCGGTGCCGGCCGACACCGTCTGCACGTTGACCGAGGTTTCCTCGGCGGCCGAGGCGACCGCATTGACCAATGCGCTCGACTGGTCGGCGGTCGCCGACATGCTCTGCGCGGTCGCCTGCATCGAGTTCGCCGCGGTCTGCAGGCTGCCGAGCGCGCTGCGGACATTGGACTCGAACGCGACGATCTGGGTTTCCATGCGCGAGGCGCGCTCCGCCTTGGCGGTGCGGTCCTTGTTCTGGTTTTCGGCGAGCTCGCGGCTTTCGATCATGCTCTCGCGGAACACCTGCAGCGCGTCGGCCATGACCGCGATCTCGTCGCGCTGGCGGCTCTGCGGGATCTCGGTGTCGAGGTCGCCGTCGGACAGCAGCTGCATCGAGCGCTGCAGGCCGCGGATGCGGCGCAGGATGTTGCGCCCGACATAGAGCCAGACGAACAGGAACGAGCCGACCAAGGTCAGCGCGCCCAATCCGATCATCACCGTGGTCGCGAGCGAGATCTGCTGCCGCGCCTGGAAGGTCGCCGCGTCGGTATCCTTCTGCACGGCGTCGACCAGCTGCTGGACGCTGATGCCGAGCCCGACATTGAGCTTGCGGGTCTCCTCCAGGATGGTCTGGCCGTAATCGATCGAGTCGAGCTCCTTCTGGCGGACCTTGAACACGCCGGTCTTGCCTTCGCCGAGCACGAGCAGCCTCGAGGCGGTATCGCGCACGGCAACGATCGCCGGATTGTTCGGCAGGTCCTCGAGGTTGGACTTGACGCGCTCGCGGCCTTTCTTGAACTCCGCCTCGATCGCATCGAGCGTCTCGCTGGAATTGGCCGACAGCGCCGCGGTCATGTCGGCGGCCATCAGATTGCCGGCGGCGAGCACGTTGCTGATCTGGCCCACGGTTCGGGCCGCCTCGGTGGCAGCGTCGGCGGAGACATCGGCCGCGCCGAGGATGGCGTTGAGCCGGGTCTGCGCGTCGAGCATCGCGGGACCGGCGGCGGAGACGAAGGCGTCCTGCGCCTTGCGCAGCGCGTTGTACTGCTTGTCGTGCAGCGCGCCGACCTCGAGCCGCTCATGCGCCGCCGAGATCAGGCTCTTGGTCGCCTCGTCGGTGTTCTTGACGTTCTCCTGCAGCGCGCCGACGACGGATTTGTCGGCGCCGAGTTCGATGATCTCGCCAAGCTTGGCATTGGTCTGCTGCGCGACCTCCTGCACCTTCCTGGTGCGGTCGTTCAGCGCATCCTCGCTCGAGACGGCGAGCAGGCCGGGCCCCTGGGCTGCGAGCGAGGCGCTCTGCGCGGCAAGCTGCAGGCTCGCGGCCAGCCGCGGAATGTCGCGGCCGGAGAGATCGCTCATCGTGCCGCCGAGCTGATGCAGCACGATGCCAGCGCCTGCGCTGATCACCAGCGCCATGCCTGCGATCACGGCGAACGCCGCGAACAGGCTGCCCCTGACGCCCATCTGCGGCAGGCGGATGCGCTTGAGATTTGGTTTGCCGAGTTTGAACCGAAACGCCATTGCCCCGTGCCCCCTGGCCATACCCTTGGCCACTACTCTTGGATGTTTCCCCGGCGCGGGAGTATCGGTGCGGCGGGTTAACAAAATCGGGAAAATTGCGGCGATCCGCAGGATTTTTGAGGGGTGTCGCGCGCCGCACTGTTTTGGTCCGCTGTGCGGAATCGATGCGCGCGATCGGACGCAAAAAGGCCGGCGCGAGCCGGCCTTTCCACTCCTGGTTGTGGTGGTCCGTAACCTCAGTAGCGGCCGTAAGCGGGGCCGCCGAGGTTGCCGAGATTGAAGCGGTAGTTGAGGCCGGCCTTCACCGTGTGCTCGTCATTGTGGAAGCTGCCGACCGGCACCAGCGCGCCGGGCGCGGTGAAGCGGCTGTCGCCGAAGTCGTAGTACTGGTACTCGACCTTGGCCGACCAGTTCGGTGCGAACATGTATTCGGCGCCGCCGCCGATGGTCCAGCCGTTGCTGTGGTTGTCGCTGAGTGCGAAGGGGACCTGCGCGCCGCCTGATGTCACCGTTTCGTTGTTGTCGGAATAGGCGTAACCGCCCTTCACATAGATCAGGCCCGGGCCCCAGGTGTAGCCGACGCGGCCGGTGATCGAGGCTATGCCGCGCTGGTTGTTGTTGTAGACGTAACCGCCCGGGAAGATCGCGTTGAGCTGGTGGCCGCCGACCCAGGAATACTGGCCTTCGAGGCCGATCACCCACATCGGCGACAGCTGCCAGTCGTAACCGCCCTGCACGCCGCCCATGAAGCGGGCGCTGGAGTCCGACAGCGCGAGGCCGTTGAACGTGCTGTTCTGCGAGAACACGCCGCCGAGATGGCCGCCGAGATAGAAGCCGGTCCAGTTGTAGAGCGGCGCGGCGTAAACAGGCGCGGGCGCCTTCTGGTAATAGCCACGGGAGCCGAGGTCGGCGGCCTGGGCGGTCGCGCCAAAGGCAGCGACGGTAACAGCTGCGGCTGCGGTTGCGAGCAGGAACTTCTTCATGGGGCAGTCTCCGGACAAGTCATGAGGCGCAGCGTGAATGGCGCCATCCATGGCGATGCGTTAGACCGCATTTGAATAAAATGCTGTCACCGAATGACGACTTGGCGCGTTAAGTCGCACCCTTTGCGGTGAAACGTTTTGTTGTGCCTAACGAACGCTTAAGGGGGAATGACCGAAGGCTTAACGCACCGTGCGCGACGCGCTTGTTCCGTTAACCAGGCCCCCTGCTAGTCGAGCCGCTTGCGCACGTCCTCGCGCATCTGCGCGCGGAACGCTTCGCGGCGTGCGGCCCGATCCCCGACCGGAACGTCGTGGCGATCGAACACGTCGAATTTCTCGAGGATGGGATAATGCTCGCTCGCCATCGCCAGCACGCGCAGCAGGCCCGCGACCTTCGCCGTCGGGCCGGTGACTTCCCACTTGCGGAGTTTTTCGGCGCCGCCGTCAGCCGGCAGCCCGCACAGCTTCGCCATATCCGCCGCCGTCAGCTTGCGGCCGAGTGCCTCGCCGAGATGGTCGCGCAATTTTCTTAGTTCTGGGCCGGTCACTCTTGGGTCCGCTCCGCGGTGGCAAATGTGAAGTGAGTCACATGACGTGCTCGAGGCGAGGTCTATACGCCGAGCATGCGACTTCTCAAGGAAATCATCATGCACGGCATCATCGAAAGCCTGAGCCCCAAACACGCACAGATCGATTGGAAATGGGTCGGCAGTGTGTTCTTGGTCTACGTCGCGCTGACGATCGGCGGCGTCGGCCTGCTGCTCGCGCATTGATTCGCGGAAAGGGCAGGCGAGGGCGAATGGCCATCGTGGTGGCGCGGTCGCATCGTCGCGCAGGCCGGCCACGGCTGCGGGAACCAGATGGTTGCTTTTCTTTGCGTTCCCCGAGAGCCGGAAGCGATATCCCGCCGGCGCCTGCGTCCGGCGCCGACAGGATGGATTCAGGCCGTCAGCGGGAGGCGAGAGCGCCGGCCAGCCGCGCTGACTTACCGGTCGGCTTCGGCGTCGACCGTGCTGCCACCACAGGTCCCGATGGTGTCGCATTCGTCGGCCAGGCATCGGGGAACGGCGGAGCAAAATGGTGCGCCTTCAGAGCCGCGATGTCCCAGGAGTTCAGGCAGGTTTTCCCGCCATAATCAGTCGAATTGTAGAAGGCGTGAAACCCGATACCGAGAGCCGACGCGAAACGGTCGCCTTTGGTCGCTCCGTCCACATAAGCCCTCAGCTTCGCGCAGAACTTGGGCAGGTTGGCCGACCAGGGAGCATCGACCGCATTCTGGGCATTGTTGAACTGGTTTTGAAGCTCGCCGTACCGCTCGGTAAACGCTCCGTCGACCCCCGACCAGCCGTTCAGGCCGTCAATATCCAACCCGCTGCCATGGACGATCTTGTCGATCGAGATGACGGTGGTTCGGCCGCTCCGGTAGCTGATGTTGCTGGCGGTTGATCTGATCTCGTACTGCTTGGGATCGGGCGATTTGGTTTCGGCAAACGACTCCATGATCGAGTTCACACCGCTATTGAGCGTGGCGATGGCGTTGCTGTTCTTCTGCAGATAGGAGACGACGGGGACGATCGTCGCCCCAATACCCCCGGTGCCCGTGGCCAGCGATCCCAACGCGACGGCACTCGCGCCGACTGTCGTAATGCCGCTCACGAACTTCGTCGGGTCATTGAATCGAATGGTGTCCGACTGCTTGTACTCGAAGTGCATCCTTATTTTTGCGTTGGCAGGAACGTCGGTGATGATGGTGCCTTCGCAGTTCTGAATTTGGGTGTCGCCGAAGTTGGCCTTCGCGATGATCGGCACCTTGACCTGCTTGGTCTCGTTGCTCTTGGCGTTCGGGAAGGTCACCACGGCCGCGAGGGCGACAGACTTGTCGCGAATATTGAATCCATCCTGAAACATGTTGCCGGTTCGCTTCGCTCCGACCCAACCCGAAGCCACATTGTTCAGGCTCTGCGCATCGTCGCAGAGATTGCGGACCTTGAGATCGTACTGGAAAACGTCCTTGGGGCCGTCGAAGGGTCTTATGACCGGCGGCGAGCCGGAAGCACGCTCGACATCTGTCAAGTCAAAGCCGAATGCGGACGACGATGCCAACAGCGCAACAGCCGTCGGCAGCAAAATCTTGATGCGCACGTGATATCTCCCAATTCAATGTGTACTGCGGAGCTTTGAAAATTCGACAAGTAACCCTAGCTCCATAGAAGTATGGCTCTGGCCGAAAATCAACCAAAAGTAGATTATGCGATCAGGGGAAAATCAGGCCTTGGTCCGGCCCGTGACGAGACCGGCGGATGAAGCAGCCCGCGCGTGAGGGGCCAGGGGCCTGACGGTCAGGGTCACCGGAGCAGTCGCGGGCACTCGACGGTCGTCACCTCTGACGCTTCGCGCGAGCCGGCGACTGAATTGGCGGGGATGGCTGGTGCTTGGTCCAGTCGCTGTGCGACGAAGATCCTGGTGCTGCCAGACAGGATTGAACTGTCGACCTCTCCATTACCAATGGAGTGCTCTACCACTGAGCTACGGCAGCGTGCCCGGGAAAAATTGAATCGGCCCCAAGGCCCGTCCAAGCGGGCGGTTCTTGCCACAGGCCTCCCGTTGGCGCAAGGGAAACAGCGCCCCCGTTGCCGACGAAATCGGCAGAAACTGACCTTCCTCGCCGCCGATTCTGCCCAATCCGGCCGATTTCGGTCTGATTGGGTTCCGATCGTGGCAGGAAGCCGGATTTTGCCCCGCCGCCGAATCACGCCGCCTGGCGCAACTGGCCGACCGGGCAGGGTGCGCGGGCGGCGGCCTTTGGCTATGTTCGCTCTCGCGGAAGGCGCGACGGCGGTTCGAGAGTTTTGCAATGACAGGCGAGCAGGACAGAGGCGGCGGGCAGGCCGGAGCCCGCGGGAAGGATTCACGACAGGATCGTCTCAAGCTGGCGCTGCGCGAAAACCTGAAGCGGCGGAAATCGCAGGCGCGCGGTCGCGAGGATGTGGCTTCCCAACCAGCCCAGGGGTCACTAGAGGACGGCTCGCGAGATGACGCCGGCGGAAATGGGCCGGGCCGCTAGAGCCTTTCCCGCCAGGTGGACATCAGGTCGTGCAGAAAATCTGGCAAAACGACAAGCCGGGCCTGGCGTCTGGCTCTAATGAAAATCGAAACGCCAGCCGGGTGGCGTGCGTTGCAACGAAAGTGGGTCGCTGAGATGGCTGTAGAGACGACGATCGACCGGCTGAACGCCTCCGCCTATGCCTTCCCGCGTCATGAGCAGACCTTTCCGACACTGACGGCGCATGAGATCGAGCGGATGCGCCGCTTCGGCGAGCCGCGTGCGTACAAGGACGGCGAGGCGCTGTTCGAGACGGGCAAGCCGGGGCCCGGCATGTTCGTGGTGCTGTCGGGCTGCGTGGCGATCTCCCAGCGCGACGGCCTCGGCCGCGTCACGCCGGTCATAGATCAGGGGCCGGGGCAATTCCTTGCCGAGATCGGTCAGCTCTCGGGGCGCGCCGCGCTGGTCGACGGCCATGCCGAGGGCCCCGTCGAGACATTGCTGCTGCCGCCCGAGCGGCTGCGCGCGCTGCTGGTCGCCGAGGCCGATCTCGGCGAGCGCATCATGCGCGCGCTGATCCTGCGCCGCGTCAGCCTGATCCAGGGCGGCGCCGGTGGCCCGGTGCTGATCGGCTCCGCTTCGGTCGGCAACATGGCGCCGCTGCAGAACTTCCTGGCGCGCAACGGCCAGCCGCATCACGTTCTCGATCCAGAGACCGACACGGATGCCGCCGATCTCGTCGCACGCTATTCGCCCACCCGTGCCGAGCTGCCGCTGGTGGTCACCCCGAACGGCACCGTGCTGCGCAATCCGTCCGAGACCGCGCTTGCGATGGCGCTCGGCATGATCGGCGACAGCGCGCAAGACAAGCTCTACGATGTCGCGGTGGTCGGCAGCGGTCCGGCCGGGCTCTCCACCGCGGTTTATGCGGCCTCCGAAGGCCTGTCGGTCGCAGTGTTCGATTCCCGCGCCTTCGGCGGCCAGGCCGGCGCCAGCATGCGGATCGAGAACTATCTGGGATTCCCGACCGGCATCACCGGCCAGGCGCTGGCCGGGCGCGCCTTCAACCAGGCGCAGAAATTCGGCGCCGAGATGCTGATCCCGGTCTCGATCAAATCGCTGGACTGCTCGAAGGCGTCGGGCGCGTTCACGCTCGCCACCGGGTGTGGGCACACGCTGCGCGCCAAGTCGGTGGTGGTCGCGAGCGGCGCGCGCTATCGCCGGCCGGCGATCGACAATCTCGAGAATTATGAAGGCCGCGGCGTCTGGTACTGGGCCTCGCCGATCGAGGCGCGGCTCTGCGCCCAGCAGGATGTCGTGCTGGTCGGCGGCGGCAACTCGGCAGGCCAGGCGGCGGTGTACCTGTCGGCGCATGCGCGCAAGGTCAACATGATGATCCGCGGCGGCGGGCTCGGGGCCAGCATGTCGCGCTATCTGATCGAGCGTATCGAGGCGACGCCGAACATCGAATTGATGTTCAACACCGAGGTGACCGGGCTCGAAGGCGTGGAGACGCTGGAGCGCGTGCGCTGGCGCAGCCGGCTTGCGCCCGACGAGTTCACGATGGATATCCGCAATCTATTTTTGTTCGTCGGCGCCGATCCGGCGACCGGCTGGCTCGAGGGCTGCGGCGTGCAGGTCGACCGCGGCGGCTTCGTGATGACCGGCGTGCAGAACGGCGAGGGCGCACGCGCCGTGCCACAGCTCGAGACCACGGTGCCCGGCGTGTTCGCTGTCGGCGACGTCCGCTCCGGATCGGTCAAGCGCGTCGGCGGCGCGATCGGCGAGGGCGCCCAGGTGGTTGCGGCCCTGCACGGCTATCTCGCCGACGACGGCAGCCCGTCGCTGTAGCTTTTCCTCCGTCATCCTTGGGCCCGCGAAGCGGCGTGTCGAAGGATGAATCGGCCACCATGCGGGCCGTGCATCCTTCGAGGCTCGCTCCGCTCGCACCTCAAGGATGACGGTTCAAAAGAGCTCATTTCAGATGCGAGGCGCAAATGACAAAAGGCTGCACCCACGTCGCGGGTATCCAGGATGTCACGCCGAGTGCGCTCGGCTGCGAGGAATGCCTGAAGAGCGGCAGCCGCTGGCTGCATTTGCGGATCTGCCGGACCTGCGGCCATGTCGGCTGTTGCGACGACTCGCCGAACCGGCACGCGACCGCGCATTTCCACGCCACCAGCCATCCCGTGATCGAGGGCTATGATCCGCCGGAAGGCTGGGGCTGGTGCTATGTCGACGAGGTGCTGTTCGACCTGTCGAAACGCAAGACGCCGCATAACGGGCCGATCCCGCGCTATTATTGATTCAATGTCTCACGGGGCGCACGGGCGTATGACACGCGTGCGACCACTTTCGGCAAGTGCCGGCGCCGACGAATTTTCATGAGATGTCAGCCGTCCTGCCATCGAACCATGTAGCAATTTTCAAAACCGCATCGTAACGTGGTGCGGGTTCTCAACGGGGAGTGCGCCACATGACGACGCTGGTGCTTGTGCACGTCATTATCAGCCTGATCGCCATCGTCGCCGGCGTGATCGTGATGTTCGGCCTGCTCGGCTCGCGCGCGATGCCCGGGCTGACCGCGATCTTCCTCATCCTCACGATCCTGACCAACGCCACCGGCTTCGTGATCCCGCCGCTGGTGACCGAAAAACTGCTGCCGTCGCACGTCATCGGCGGCCTCTCGCTGGTGCTGCTCGCGATCGCCTGCATCGCGCTGTATGCGATGCAGCTCAAGGGCGCCTGGCGCCCGATCTATATCGTGACCGCGATGGTCTCGCTTTATCTCAACGTCTTCGTGCTCGTGATCCAGAGCTTCCTCAAGGTGCCTGCGCTGCAGGCGCTAGCGCCGGCGGTGCCGCCGAACCCGCCGTCCGGGCCGGTGTTTGCCACGGTGCAGGGCATCGTGCTGGTGTTCTTCGCCGTGGTGATCATCGGCGCCTGGCGCCGGTTCAGGCCGGTCACGTTCGCCTGATCCAGGGCGGGTGACATCATTCTGGGGCGCCGCGCAGCATAGAAGGTGACGTGCGCTGACGCGCGTGAGGTGCGTTCGCGCCTGAATATTCAACAAGAGGAGCAAGCCAATGCCCACCATCACCACCAAAGACGGCGTCGATATCTTCTACAAGGATTGGGGTTCGGGCCAGCCGATCGTGTTCAGCCATGGCTGGCCGCTGTCGTCGGACGACTGGGACGCCCAGATGCTGTTCTTCGTGGGCCACGGCTTTCGCGTCGTCGCCCACGACCGCCGCGGCCACGGCCGCTCCGCCCAGGTCGCCGACGGCCATGACATGGACCACTATGCCGACGACCTCGCGGCCGTCACTGCGCATCTCGATCTGAAGAACGCCGTTCATGTCGGCCATTCCACCGGGGGCGGCGAGGTGGTGCATTACATCGCCCGTCACGGCGAGAGCCGGGTCGCGAAGGCCGCGATCCTGAGCGCGGTGCCGCCCCTGATGGTGCAGACGGCGGCCAACCCCGGCGGTTTGCCGAAGTCGGTATTCGACGGTCTGCAGGCCCAGCTCGCGGCCAACCGCTCGCAGTTCTACCGCGATCTGCCGGCGGGGCCGTTCTACGGCTACAACCGGCCCGGCGCAAAACCGTCGGAAGCGGTGATCCAGAACTGGTGGCGGCAGGGCATGATGGGCGGCGCGAAAGCGCATTACGACGGCATCGTCGCGTTCTCGCAGACCGACTTCACAGAGGACCTGAAGAAGATCAACGTGCCGGTGCTGGTGATGCATGGCGACGACGACCAGATCGTGCCCTACGCCGACTCCGCGCCGCTCTCGGCCAAACTCTTGAAGAACGGCACGCTGAAGACCTACAAGGGCTTTCCGCACGGCATGCCGACGACGGAGGCCGAGACCATCAACAAGGATCTGCTGGCGTTCATCAAGGGGTGAGGGCCGGGGCTGTGTGCTTCGCACTTCGCAACGCCATCCAATGCGGACTTGGCAGGCTGTTGCGTAAGGGAATCACCGGCGGAAGGGTTCCCTCCCCCCTTGCGGGGGAGGGTTAGGGAGAGGGGTGGCCCACACGGCGCGCGCTCTCGAAATGCATTCCAATCCGCGCAATCAAGGTTGCGAAGCCGATCGCTTCATCGATTACCTCGCCCGAGGCTTACCCTCTCCCCGCCCTCCCCCAACGCAAGTCGGACCTGCCCGACTTGCGCAAATTTACAATGCGCAACCGGGGATCGGGTCATGCCGCTGGCGCCAGCTCCTTTGCATGGGGTTGTTTTCGATATTTTGCTCGGCGCCGCCGGTTCCCTCGATCGGGATTTCCTAGCGGCCGCTGGTACATCCCGGGCCGCAAGGCGTTATAACCCCCGTCATGTCCCCACCTGCTCCCCTGAAACTGATCGCCCTCGATGCCGATGACCTGGCGGTGATCTCCGCCCATGTGCAGGACGCCCGCGTCCACCCTGCCGACATCATCTGGCGGCAGGACCAGAAGCGCCTCGTGGTCGGCCTGAACCGCCTGGACTGGGAGCAGACCTTGTCGGGCGGCACCTGCTCGCGCCGGCTGATCGCCGCGCTCCGGTTCGACCGGGTGCTGGCATGCAAGTCGCGCAATATCGACCTGGAGGCCCCGGAGGCCACTCTGGAACTGCTCGGGATCGAATTCCACGCCTCCGACCCGCCGGGCGGCAGCGCGCTCCTGATGTTCGGCGAGGGCGGGGCGCTGCGGCTCGATGTCGAGTGCCTGGAGTGCGAATTGACCGATCTCGGGGAAGACGACCTCGGGGTGGCGCCGGGGTAATCATGCCGTCGTCCCGGCCTTCGCCGGACGAGGGCTGTGAGGTTGCGTGGCTGCCAAGGGTTGACGGCCATTATCCGCCGCGCCATTGAGCAGGGACCCGAACTCCTCTTCAGAAAGCCGCCATGCCCGTTCGCCTGGACCGACAGAGCGCCGATTTCGACCAGCGTTTCCGCGAATTCCTGGCGGCCAAGCGCGAGGTATCGGCCGACGTCGAGCGCGCCACCCGCGCCATCGTCGATGACGTGGCGGCCCGCGGCGACGCGGCGCTGCTCGAGGCGACCAAGAAGTTCGACCGGCTCGACGTCGACGCCGCCGGCCTGCGCGTCACCGCTGCCGAGGTCGACGCTGCGGTTGCGGCCTCCGACCCCAAGACCGTCGAGGCGCTGACATTCGCGCGCGACCGGATCGAGACCTTTCACCGCCGCCAGCTGCCCAAGGACGAGCGCTTCACCGACGCCGCCGGCGTCGAGCTCGGCTGGCGCTGGAGCGCGGTCGATGCGGTCGGGCTTTACGTGCCCGGCGGCACCGCGGCCTATCCGTCCTCGGTGCTGATGAACGCGGTGCCGGCGCGGGTCGCCGGGGTGCCGCGGGTCGTGATGGTGGTGCCGGCGCCGGACGGCAAGCTCAACCCGCTGGTGCTGGCGGCCGCCCATCTCGGCGGCGTCTCGGAAATCTACCGCGTCGGCGGCGCCCAGGCGGTCGCGGCTTTGGCCTACGGCACGGCAACGATCGCGCCAGTGGCAAAAATCGTCGGCCCCGGCAATGCCTATGTCGCCGCGGCCAAGCGGCTGGTGTTCGGCAAGGTCGGCATCGACATGATCGCCGGCCCCTCCGAGGTGCTGGTCATTGCCGACGACACCGGCAATGCCGACTGGATCGCGGCCGATCTGCTGGCGCAGGCCGAGCATGACGTCAGCGCGCAGTCGATCCTGATCACCGACAGCCCGCGGCTCGCGGCCGATGTCGAGCGCGCGGTCGAGGCGCAGCTTGCGACGCTGCCGCGTGCGACGATTGCGCGCGCCTCGTGGGATGACTTCGGCGCCGTGATCATGGTGGCGAAGCTCGACGACGCGGTCGAGCTCGCCAATGCGATCGCCGCGGAGCATCTGGAGATCATGACCGCGGACGCCGAGGCCCTGTCGAAACAGGTCCGCAACGCCGGGGCAATCTTCCTCGGGCCCCATACACCGGAGGCGATCGGCGACTATGTGGGCGGCTCCAACCACGTGCTGCCGACCGCCCGCTCGGCGCGGTTCTCGTCGGGTCTCGGGGTGCTTGACTTCATGAAGCGAACCTCGATCCTGCGGTGCGGGCCGGATCAGCTTCGTGCGCTCGGGCGCGCCGCGATGACGCTCGGCCAGGCCGAGGGTCTCGATGCCCATTCACGTTCCGTCGGATTGCGCCTCAACCTCTCATGAACAAGCCGCCAGACGACGAGGATTCCAACAATCGCATCGTCGCGGTGACGCTCGACGAGGAATCGATCGGCCGTTCCGGGCCCGACATCGAGCATGAGCGGGCGATCGCCATCTACGACCTGGTCGAGCAGAACCTGTTCGCGCCCGAAGGCGCGGCCGCCCCGGGACCCTACACCCTGCACATCGCGATCACCGGCAACCGGCTGATGTTCGATATCAGGAAGGAGGACGGCACGCCTGTGGTGGCGCATCTGTTGTCGCTGACGCCGTTCCGCCGTGTCGTGAAGGACTACTTCATGATCTGCGACAGCTACTATCAGGCGATCCGTACCGCGACGCCGGACAAGATCGAGGCGATCGACATGGGCCGCCGCGGCATCCATGACGAAGGCTCGCGCACGCTGCAGGAGCGGCTCAAGGGCAAGGTGCGCGTCGATTTCGAGACCGCGCGGCGGCTGTTCACGCTGATCACTGTGCTGCACTGGAAGGGTGAGGGCGCATGATCCCGAAAAGTGGGTACCGGTTTTCGGATCAGATCATGCGCGAAAGTGAGAGGCGCATGATCCTCGACATGACTGACGGGGGCGTACCCCGGTCGAGAAAAGCCTGATCGCATGGAAGCGCCGCGCGCGCGCACCCCGCAGGCCGTGCTGTTCGCATGCGGCCACAACGCCGTGCGCTCGCCGATGGCCGAAAGCCTGCTGCAGCAGATGTTTCCGCAAGGCGTCTATGTCCGCTCCGCCGGCGTGAAGAAGGGCGAGCTCGATCCGTTCGCGGTCGCCGTGATGGCCGAGTTCGGCCAGGACATCTCCGGTCACAAGCCGCAGACCTTCGAGGAGCTCGAGGACTGGGAGGGGCTGAACTTCGACCTCATCATCACGCTGTCGCCCGAGGCGCACCACAAGGCGCTGGATCTGACCCGGACGCTCGCCGCCGATGTCGAATACTGGCCGACCCCTGATCCGACCGGCACCAGCGGCAATCGCGAGCAGAAGCTCGCCGCCTATCGCGAGGTCTGCGATGGGCTCTTGATGCGGATCCGCCGCCGCTTCACCAAGGCCGGCGTGGCGAACCTGTGAGGCTCCACGCAGGGGGCCCGCGTGTTCCGATTCGCAAGGTCTGCCCCTTGTCGCCAGACTGACAAACAGCTGTGCTTATGGGGCCTTGTCGCCCACGGGGAAGCGCGATTCGCGGCCGGTTCCAAGGTTGTGCATCGATGCCCCATCCGATAGGTTCCGCCCGCGTCCGTCCCCCCGATCCAGCCCCAAAGCCCGCATGCTAGGCCGTCCCAAATTCGTTCTTGCTTCCGGTTCGCCGCGGCGGCTGGCCCTGCTCAACCAGGCCGGCATCGAGCCCGACGCGCTGCGTCCGGCCGATGTCGACGAGACCCCGCGCCGGGGCGAGTTGCCGCGCGCCTGCGCCAATCGCCTGGCGCGTGCGAAAGCGGACGCGGCGCTGAAGTCGGTGCAACTCGACGACGATCTGCGCGGCTCCTTCATCATCGCCGCCGACACGGTGGTCGCAGTCGGCCGCCGCATCCTGCCCAAGGCCAATCTGGTCGACGAGGCCGCGCAGTGCCTGCGGCTATTGTCGGGCCGCAACCACCGCGTCTACACCGCGATCTGCGTGGTGACGCCGCGCGAGGCGTTCCGCCAGCGCCTGGTCGAGACCCGGGTGCGCTTCAAGCGGCTCAGCGACGACGACATCCAGGCCTATATCGGCTCCGGCGAATGGCGCGGCAAAGCCGGCGGCTATGCCGTGCAGGGCATCGCCGGATCCTTCGTGGTCAAGATGGTCGGCTCCTATACCAACGTCGTCGGCCTGCCGCTCTACGAGACCGTGACCCTGCTCGGCGGCGAAGGCTTTCCGGTCCGCCACGGCTGGCTCAACGCCGTCGCGGTGTGAGGTATCCGGTTTCGCGCGGCGACGGCAGTCGATGGCCGGACGCGATAGCCCGTCCCAGAGGGCGCGCTGCCAAAATATCGAAAACAACCCCATGCACAGTAGCCGTCAACTGCCGGCGCTCGAAGACGCATATGCGATCGCCCTACCGGCAGGCGGGGGGGGCGGACCATACGCCAGATGATGTAAACTCCGGCCCAGCCATGACCGACCAAGCCCGAACACCCCCGGCCGCCGCGCGCCCCTGTCCGATCTGCGGCAAGCCCGCCCAGCAGGCCTTCCGCCCGTTCTGCTCGCCGCGCTGCCGCGACGTCGACCTCAACCGCTGGCTGACCGGCCGCTATGTCGTTCCCGGCCGCGATGACGACGTCGAGGACCCGGAATAACCAATGTTTCCCAACAAGTTGGGGAAAGAATGCCGGGCGGGCCGCGCCCGGCGAAGCGTTTGGCGAAGGCGGGTGGACACGGCGCCCCGACCTCTCTATAAACCGCCCGCTCGCTCCGGCCTTTTCGGCCCCGCGGGTATGCCCAGGTAGCTCAGTTGGTAGAGCATGCGACTGAAAATCGCAGTGTCGGTGGTTCGATCCCGCCCCTGGGCACCATTAGCTCATTCCCCCGCTTCCGCTACCCTCCGCAAAAATGCTAGAAGTGCTTGATTTGCAGTACTTTCTAGTGCGCTGACATTCGCGACCCTCCGCCTCCGGCCGGTGAATTTGTTGGTATCGCTGTTGGTATCGTGTCGGTCGTCCGTTGGTAGATTTAGCCCCGGGGGACCTATTCGATGCCACTGTCCGATGCTGCTTGCCGCGCCGCCAAATCAGCAGAAAAACCTTACAAAATCAGCGACGGTGGAGGCCTTCATCTGCTCGTTGAGAAGAACGGGTCGCGCCTTTGGCGGCAGGCGTATCGTTTCGACGGAAAGCAATGGTTGATCGCGCTCGGGGCGTACCCCGCCGTGAGCCTCGGCGACGCGCGTACCGCGCGCTATGCAAACAAGGCGCTCCTGGCGAAGGGCGTCGATCCATCGGCGCAACGTAAACTGGACCGCAGCGCGGCGCGGATAGCGCGGACGAATACGTTCCGGATAGTTGCAGATGAACTGATCGCGAAGTTCGAGGCAGAAGGCGACGACCCCAAGACGATCGAAAAGAAGAATTGGCTCATCGGCCTGCTTGCCGGTGACGTCGGTGACCGTCCGATCGCAGAAATAGCCGCGTCCGAATTACTGGATGCGCTCCGCAAGATCGAACGACGCGGCCGCTATCATACCGCAAGGCGCGCACGCAGCCTCGCCGGCCGTGTCTTTCGGTACGCAATCGCGACTGGTCGTGCTGAACGCGATCCGTCTGGCGATCTGGCCGGAGCGCTCATTTCTCCGAAGGTCCAGCACCGAGCGGCCATCACGGAGCCCAAGGCGGTCGGAGCGCTGATGCGCGCGATAGACGACATCGATGGGCAGGTCACGACGCGCGCGGCGTTGCAGCTGATCGCCCTTACATTTGTCCGGCCGGGCGAACTGCGGCACGCGGAATGGACGGAGTTCGATCTGCAAGGCGCCGTGTGGAGCATTCCGAAGGAGAAGATGAAGATGCCGCGGCCCCATAAGGTGCCTTTGTCGCGGCAGGCGATTGCGATCATTAAGGGCCTTTGCGAAGTGACTGGTACGTCGCGCTATCTCTTTCCGCAAATCCGGTCTTGGCATCGGCCGATTTCCGACGGCACCTTGAACGCTGCGCTGCGCCGGCTTGGGTATCCTCGCGCGCGATTTCGGCGCCGAGCCGCGCCGCGACCTGAAATCCAGAACGGTCACGCTCTGGGTACGTGAAAGCGACGGCCAGATCATTGGCGATCAGGATCGTGTCGATAGCGCCGATGGTGTTACCGGCCAATTCTTCGTGCCGGGCACAACGTTCCAGTGGAAATGCGCGCGTCGCCTTAAACCTCTTGCGCATCTTGCGGAGGGCCGATCGCCCGCGCCGTCGCTGTCTCGCCGCTCCGTCGTCGCGACTATGCTGGCTGGCCTTGCGCCGGCCGCGGGAGCGGCGTTGATCGTGCCGGCCGCCGAAGGCGCGGCCGCTCCGCCTTCGGCCACCACAGCGGCCGCAGCGGCCGTGGAGGACCCGGCGCTGCTTGCGCTTGGCGCCGAACTGGACGAACGGCAGGCCGCCTACAGGACCGCTCTGGCGCGTCTGGAGGAGGCTAGGGCGACCGCTACCGAACTCTGGCCCGAACTGCCGACATCGATCGTCATCGCATCGGCGGCCGACCGGCGCGCGTTCCATGGCTGCTTCGAGCGGGCCACGCGCCTCGGGGGAGAGCCGCTGGATCGCGCCATATGGCCAGACGTTCTCAAGTCCAATCGTCTGCGGCCGCTCCTCGCCGAGGTCCGGAAGTACCCGGAGGATTGGGGAAGCAGGAAGGCACGGCAACGGCTCGAAGCAGACCTGACCGCGCGCATCAACGCGGCCGAGCGATACGAGACTGCCTGCGCCATCGCGATCGATACGTCGGGTATCGCCACTGCCAAGGATGCCGTGCGGGATCGGGCGCGAGAAATCCATTCGCTGTTGTCCAAAATTCGGAAGCATCCGCCGTGCACGGTGGCCGGCGTACTAATCCTTGCGCGCGCCGTGGCGCTCTTCGAAGAGGTTCAGCGGAGCAACTACGATGGGGGCGAACAGGGGCGGGGATTGCTGCTTGGCCGTGAACTTGCCGACGCGGTGCTTCGCGTCGCGAACGTGACGGCATAGCCTCAACAGGCGGGCGGCGGCCGACGCCGCCGCCTGCTCTGCAGCTTGCTCTGTTTGATACACGATCTCGCGAGCCGCCTGTCTGCGCCGGTCGTGTCGAGCCTTCGGGAAGCTTCCGCCTGACAAATTGGCCGCTATTATGAGCGCAACCTCGGCCCCCGCTGAGTATAAATCGGAACTTCAGAGGAACCGGGGTTTGCTTTGTCAGGAACGGAAGGCGCGCGGTCGCTTTGACTTAGCACAGGCCGATTGGAGGGTGGACCATGACCCACCACGCTGTACCTTCCGTGCGACCTTGCCGCGTTCTCATCATTGAGGACGAATATTTCCTTGGCGATGATCTTGCTAAAGCACTGCGGGCCCGCGGCGTCGATGTGATCGGTCCTTTTGCAGAGCTTCCCGACGCAATGACGATCAAACACGACGGCTTCGACGTTGCCGTGATCGACATCAACTTGCGAAATGTCGCAGCTTATCCGCTCGCGGACGAACTCATCCGCGTTGGTAAGCCCTTTCTCTTCGCGACCGGATACGACGCCAACGCTATCCCTGAGCGCTTCCGCCATGTGCAGCGACTAGAGAAGCCATGCGATGTTGGAGCGGTCGCAACTGCGGTCATCACATTATGCCCGACCGAAAGATTCACGCCCGTCGAGTACGATCTGTCTTTGTAAGGTTGCGCGATAGGGCTGCGCCGCAGACTATGACTATTTCGGCGCAGCCTTTGCGCCGCGCCGGACTTGACGGGCAGGGCTCGCGATTTACCGCAAATCCTCCCGCACGCCGCGAAAGAATGGGTGCCGCACTTTACCTTCCGCGGACTTCGCGCGGTACTCGATCTCGGCTAGTACCGTTGGCTCAACCCAGATTGCCCGGTGAGAGATGCGCTTGGAATAAGGCTGCTGTGTCTTTCGGATCAACGGCTCAAGGCGCTTGCGTAGATCGGCGATCGAAGCCTTGTCGAAGCCATGGTCGACCTTGCCAGCGTAGATCAAGTCGTGGCCTTTGCGCCGACCGACATAAATGCCGTCCCACTTGTCACCGTCGAGCACGAAACCTGCAATTGGCAGCGTTTCCCGCTGCGCGCATGTTCGCTTGACCCAATCAGGACTACGGCCCATGGGATAGGCACTGTCGCGAACCTTCGACACTACGCCTTCAAGGCCGATCTTGCAGGCGTGAGCAAACATCTCAGGCCCGTCAACATCGAAGCTCTCGCTGAATTGGATGTCTGTGCCAGCAACGATCTTCTTTAAGGTCGTTTTTCGTTCATGTAGCGGCAGTTTACGCAGATCGCAGCCGTTGAGGTACAGCAGATCGAACGCGACGAGTACAATGCGTTTGGACGTGCCTTTCAACTCGTTTTGCAACATAGAGAAGTCGGTCGTCCCGTCTGGGCCGGGCACAACGATTTCGCCGTCGATGATCGCTCAGGCTGCCGACACGTGCCAAGTATCGTCGGCAACCTTCTTGAAGCGCTTCGTCCAATCGTTACCGCGTCGCGTGAAAACGGTCACCCGCTCATTGGCGAGATGAACTTGTACGCGATAGTCGTCGAATTTGATCTCGTGCACCCAACGAGCGCCGCGGGGAACCTTATCAATCGGCGACGCAAGGGCAGGGGCGATGAAGCCCGGGAAGAGCGCCTTCTTGCCGATCGCTTCTGGCTTCTTTCGTTGAAAGCCCACCGTCAAACCAGGGTGAGTTGACGCAGGTCGCGGACAGCGTGGCGATCGACAAAAGATGCCAAGTGGGATGGGACGTCGGTCAGTTGCAGATCGCATCGACGCTGAATTTCTTGCGCGACGTCTTTGGAAACATCTTGCGACCAGCGCTCCGCGGTGTTGAAGGCCACGACCCGTATCGGATCGGAGTATTCGCCAGTGAGCAGGTCTTGGATGACCGTTTCGAGGTCGGTCGCCTCAATATCGGCCTCGCGCCAAGCCTTTCCGATCCGACCGAAATCATCGGCGACAAGATAGACGGTTTGATCGTCATTGGGGACAATCGAGGGCGTCCAATTCGATCGACGCATCACAAGAACTCCACGCAACTAACTGTCGTTCAAGTGTGGCGGCAAAATTTCGTTCCGCAGTCGCGCTGAGATTTGGAACAAGCGTTTGGTCAGGAAGGTTGCGTTGGAGCGTACTTATTTGCGGGAGACACCGATGAAGCGCATTTTTCCGGTTGCGGCCATTTTCCTGCTGACCGCCTGCGCCGCATCGGCGCAACCAGCGGGCAGCCCGAGTGGTCGGGGTGCGGTCACCGGCGATCCCGCCGCCAGCTCGATGACGCCGAGCCGTGACCCCCAAGGCAGTACCGGCATGTCGCACAGCACGACAAGTGGAAGTGGCACATCGACGTCCGGTGGAAAGGATGCCACAGGCGATCAAGGTCGCGATGCCATGCCCAATAGCAACAAGACAGTGCGTCCGGAAAGCCAGCAACCTCGTAGGCCGTGAGGGCAGCCCATACCAGAGGCTACAAGCTCGCATCCGTTGCCCGGTCTTCCTTATCTGGACCGCGCATGACGATCTTCAATGCATCATCAGTCAACGGCCGCTGTAATGCCTTCGCTTCATCCCACGGCGCCCGCATCCAGACGTCACGTTCTTCGTCGGTAGTCAGGATGACCGGCGTCGCTTTGGGATGGATCGGTTCGACGACGGCGTTCGGCGCCGTCGTCAAGAAGCCGTAGACGTTGTGAGGCCCGGCGATCGGCTTCGACTTCGTGCCGCGGTCGCCCTTGAACACGGTCCAGATGCCGGCAAACGCCGTTAGCGGCCGGTCGTCGTTCAACGCGAACCAAACGACGTCCTTTTTCTTCGTCTCGGGGTTCGGCTCTGGCGCGTATTCGGCGAAGCTATTGAAGGGCACAAGGCAACGGTTTTCCGGCTTCAGCCAGCCGCGCCAGTGCGGGGACGTCGTGTTTCGGATGTTGGTCACCGGCGGCCCGCTGGTCCGCGGCGGTGGCGGCATGCCCCAGCGCATCAACGTGAGTTCGGTCCCGGCGTCGGTGTTGCGAACAACGGCCGCTGGGTAGTCCGGGAATACGCCCGGCATCGCCGCAAGGTTGCCGACGTAGCGATTGACAACGCGGAACAGGTTGATGATCGCGGCTTGGTTGGTCGTGATGGAGTAGAGATTGCACATTGAACTTCACGGCTGTCGTCAAAAATCGGCGACAATTAGGTGGACGGCTGCCAGCGCGCCAAGCGCGCTACCTCTGTTACAAGTCTCCGCTAGCCGTTTAGCGCGGCCCGGATGAATGAGATTTCGAAAATTCTGCGCAAGCCGCGCCTGAGTTACCGTGTTCGGCTTGATCAGATTTCGAATTTCAGCGGGCCGTGATGTAGTCTTCCAAAAACCATTCATCTGGCGATGCTTTGATGTTTTTGCGCATCTTCGGAATTGGAGAGGTGATGCCTACATCCAGGATTTTCGACAACAATAGTGCCTCCATGGCAGACCCGCTAAGAACGGTCGCGGCTTTGAAGTCATTGCGATGCAATGCATTGGTTGCGCTATCGATGTCTAGACGAATGCTGTCTGCCAGTTGCCGATCCGAAATGAAGCTAAGTGCCGTTGTTTGCGGCGACGGATTTTGATCCGGGCATTTCGATAGGGCTTCGCGAACGAGATACACGGGACTTTTGCCTTCGTGAGTTCGGGGCGGATCATCACCTCCACGATGGTTCCAGCGATCAATGGCCGCCTGCATTGCCTCCAAGCCGAAAACATAGCTCGCATACTCGTCCCCGCTCATTGTGAGCAATTCGATTGGAAGGTCGTCGGCGAGATCAATGATGGCACCTAGAACAGGGCTGTCGGCTGAATACACGGACATATTGGGGTTGGATTTGGCTGTCGGATAAATTCTGTCAATGAATGAAACGATCTGCGATGGAACTACCTTCGTCATTAAATCAATCCCATTTATTTTGGCTTCTGTGCGACAAATACTTAACGCTCTTCCGGCCACCAAGTGGACCGCGGATCGTCTGTTGAAATCTTGGTCGCACGCAGCGCGATCAGATGGCTGCGCTTAAACGGATACCCGCCCGGCCTGCAACCGGCATGCTCTTGGCTTCCGTTTTTCCCGTCAAACTCCGCCAGCCTCCACGAATTGTTGGTATCGCCGTTGGTAGGAATTCGTCGGCCTCCTTACCGCGGCCAGGATCGAGCGAGTCGTCGACGTCCGAACGGTACCGCGGTCCCGCACCAATCCGCAGTTCAACAAGGATACGCTCCCCACATCGCTTGAGGCCGCGGGCATTTCCTATGAGCATCTGGCGGATCTCGGCGGGCTACGCGGCAGGGCGCGAGGAGTGCCGCCTGCGGTCAACGGCTTCTGGAGTAACGAGAGCTTTCATAACTACGCGGACTACGCCCTGTCGGCGCAGTTTCATGCCGCCCTGCAACAGCTGCGCGACGAAGGGCACCGGCAACGCTGCGCGATCATGTGCTCGGAAGCCGTTTGGTGGCGCTGCCACCGCCGCATCGTCGCCGATTATCTCATCGCCTCCCGCGAGACCGTCGTGCACATCATGGGGAAGGGGCGACTGGAGCCCGCCCGCCTTGCCGAAAGCGCCGTGATCCAGAGCGACCGAACGGTGGTGTATCCGGGCACGGAGCAATTGGATTTATGATGGCGGCGCCGCTTGCGCTGCTGCATCGCCCGCAGGCCTCACTCCACGCTGCGTTTCCAATATCCGGTGCCGAGCTTGCCGGTGATCACCGCGATGCTGTCGTGTACTTCGTAGGAGCCGGCATCATGATAATTCCGCAGTCCCCTCAGCGCGTGCAGTGTCCAGCGGCCGTTGGCGAAGCTGACGGTGCCTTCGTGCGATTGTGCCGAGCGGAACGGCTCGGCGTGGAATTTGTAGGTGCCGTCGGCCAGGATCTGCCAGATCCAGCGCGACTGGCCGCGGCCGCTGACCACCATGATCTCCCAGGTGCCGACCAACGCGGGATCGATGGCGCCGGTCGAAGCCACGGGCGCTGTCGACAATGCGGGAGCTGCGGCCATTGGCGCTGCGTTCGCCTGTTTCGCCGCCTCGGCCGGCGGCGCGCCCGCCAGATAGATCGCCTTGCGCGACAGCGAGCCGTAGACGAAGGGCTGCTGCTCATTGCGCGTTGCCTCCATCACGTCGTCGCGGACGTTGCGGAACATGAAGGTGACCTCGACGCCCGGCGACTCGATGTTGCGGAGAAGCGCCGCGGCGAACGGGCTGTTGCGGCCGTCGCCGTCGAGCGCGGTGGTGCCGTCGCGCGCGGCGTAGGCGACCAGCACGTTGCCGACCGGCTCGATGCGGCCGAGCCCGTTGCTCGCGGCGGCGCGGGTCGCGAGCGAGCGGCTCATCTTCGCCGCGAACGGATTGTTGCGGCAGGCATCGAGGATGACGAGGCCGAGGCTTCCGGTGCTGGAGACCTGCAGCATCACGCTCTGCAGGCTGATCGCTTCATTGGCGGCATCGGTGTCACGCTTCAGCTCGGCATCGACGGGGATCAGCCAGTTGTCGCCGTTGATCTCCATGCCGTGGCCGGCGAAATACACCGCGGCCATGTCGGCGCCGGCGGCGTTGCGTCCGAACGCGATCAGGCCGCGCCGCATCTCGTCGAAGCTGCCATTGGTGATGAGGGTGACGGCGAAGCCGAGGCGCTTCAGCGCCGCGGCGATATCGCCGGCATCGTTCGGCGGATTTGATAGCGCCGGCACGCTTCTGTAGGCGCCGTTGCCGATCACCAGCGCCACCCGCCTGCCGTCGGCCGCGGCCGGCACCGGGGCGAGGCCCGCGAGTGCCGCGGCGATGGCCAGTCCCGAAACAAACGCGCGGCGGTTCATACTGGACCCGATCGGAGGTGACTGGTCCACGGTAGCGCAGCCGGCGCGAGGCGGCCATCGAAATGGCGGTGCGATCAGGCTGCCTGCTTCGGCGTCCAGACGCCGGCCGGCACCGGCTCGGCCGGCAACAGACCGGCGCCAGCGGCACCCGCGATCGACATCGTGATCTCGTGGATGTCCTGCACCGACCGCTGCATCGAGAAGCGCGGATAGAGCTCGGTCATGGTAGTGGCGGTCGCCGCCTGCGCCGTCGCGGGATCGGCCAGCAGCGCCTCGACGGCGGCGGCGACGCTGGTCGTGTCCTGGCCGAAGCTGTAGCGGCTAAGATGCGGCATCTCCGCGGCCGTGAAGCGGTTGGCGTCGAACACCGGCACGGTGCCGGCGCCGAGCGCGAAGAACACCCGGTCGTGCACCGACAGGTCGATACTGGGATTGAGCGAGACCGCGGCGAGATAGCTGCCGAGGCCTTCGCGCATCGCGTCGAAAGTCATCGCGCCGAGCACGCGGGCCGGACGTCCACTGACGTCGAGATCGCTCCAGCCACCGCCGATGAAATCGACCGGATAGTCGGCCAGCACCGCGCCGACCTCGCGGGTGCGTACGCCTCTGGTGTAGTTGTCGAGCCGCGTCAGGATCACGTTGAACAGGTCGCCGCCCGGCTTCAGATAGACGAGATGCTGCTCGGCGACATCGACGATGATCTTTGGAAACGCGCCGCAGGTCTTGCCGCGCGCCTCGGCGATCGCGTCGAACAGCAGCGCGAACAGTTTTGGCGGCATCGTCTTGCGCCAGCCACGCTCGAGCGCCAGCGGATTCCAGCCGGACTTGGCGAAGATCAGCCGGCCGTTGCGCTTCTCCGGCGGCGGGCCGCCGAAGAAGCCGGGATCGGGGATGCCCATATGGGTGGCGAACACGCTGCCGTTGCATCCCGAGCGAGCGCATGCCGGGGTGCGGACCACGATCTAATGCGAATACTCCCGCTTCGCCGGCCGCGCCGACGGGCCGTATTATCCGATCAACACGGCCGCCGACCGCGCCATGCTGGCGTCCTATCATGCCATGACGGCATCGCGTCCGAACGTGATCTTCGGCGGCCGGCTCGGCTCCTACAAATATCTCGACATGCACCAGGCGATCGGCGCCGCGCTGAAGACCTTCGAGCACGAGGTCGAGCCGTTCTTCGCGCGCGGAGACATGCGCCCCGGTAGCACCGCCGCGCGCCGCGACGCCTTGTCGGCTCTGCCGGCGTGATCTAATCCTGCCGGCGCGGGCAGCGAACCACACAACAATCGCCCGCGGTCCCCGGTGAGGAAACAATGCGAAAGATCGCCATTGCCACGGCAGCCGCCGCCATGTGTCTTGCCTTCAACGTCGCTCATGCGGCGCCGCCGCTGCCGGAAGCTTCGGCGCACCAGGCCGGTTTCTCGGAGCAGGGGTTGACTCGGCTCGACGACTTCTTCGCGCGCGAGATCGCGGCCAAGCGCGTGCCCGGCGCCGTGGTGGCGATCGCGCGGGACGGCAAGCTCGTGCACTACAAGGCCTATGGTCAGCTCGACCCGGTCAAGGGCACGCCGATGCCGATCGATGCGGTGTTCGCGCTGGCGTCGATGACCAAGCCGATGGCGGCGGTCGCGGGGCTGACGCTGATGGAGCAGGGCCGCTTGCCGCTGCAGGCCAAGGTCGCCGAGTTCTATCCGGGGTTTGCCGACATGAAGGTCGGCGTGCAGCAGGCTGACGGCTCGCTGACGATGGAGCCGCAGGCCCGGCCGATCTTCATCCACGATCTCTATCGCCACACCTCCGGCCTGATGTATGGCGGCCGGCCCGACAGCTCGAGCGCACTGGCGCGGCTCTATCCCGACGGCACGGCGCCGGCGGTCGAAGGCGACACGGCGGCCTTCATCGACCGCATGACCAAGCTGCCGCTGGTGCATCAGCCCGGCACCGAGTTCGAATACGGCTTCTCGATCGACGTGCTCGGCGCGATTGTCGAGAAGGTGTCCGGCCAGCGGCTCGGCGACTATCTCTCGGCCAATGTATGGAAGCCGCTGGGCATGAAGGAAGCAACGTTCCATCCGGCCGACGCGCAGCGCGCGCGCCTGGCGCGTCCGTTCTCCAACGATCCGCTCACCGGCAAGCCGCAAGCCATCAAGCTGCTCGACACGCCGACCAAATTCGATTGCGGCGGCGCCTGCTCGTTCGCAACCGTCGGCGACTATGTCCGCTTCGGACAGATGCTGCTCAATGGCGGCGAGCTCGACGGCAAGCGCATCCTTAGCCCTCAGACCGTGCACCTCATGACGTCGAACCATCTCGGGCCCGAGATCAAGAACAACGTCGCCGCGGTCGAGCCACATCGCGGCGGGTTCGGCTTTGGGCTCGCGGTCGCGGTGCGGACCAGCGAAGGACTGGCGTCGGTGCCGGGCAATCCCGGCGAGTTCACCTGGAACGGCGCCTATGGCACGCAGTTCTTCTGCGATCCGAAGGAGCGCCTCGTCGTGGTGGTCGGAACCGCAGCGCCCGGCGAACTGCGCAAATATTATCGCGAGAATGTGCAGGACATCGTCTACGGCGCGATGGTGAAGTGAGCCGTATCGCTGCGGCGCCGGTCATCGCATCTGACGGAAGCAAAAAAGGCCCATCGCTCAAGCCGGGCGATGGGCCTTCAAATTTGCGCGGGCTACCACTGCCGATAGACACCGGTCAGCGTGCCGTTGTTGTTCCCTTCTGGACCGACGTCACCCTGGGTCGAGCTCGGTGCCGGATGGTTGGCGCCGTTCATCGGGCCGTAGCCATACCAGCCCGGTTCCGCCGGTTGGTACATCACGTACGGCTGGGCCCCGTAGCGCGGACCACCGTAATATCGCGTGCCGGGACTCCCATACGGATAGTAGCCCTGCGCGAACGCGCCTGCGGTCGTTGCAATCAGGGACACTGCCGCAAGGGTCAGTATCTTGGTGTTCCGTTGCATGCGTACACTCCTTGCTGGTGTCGCGACCAACGACCGCCGCGGACCAGCGTTCCTGATGGGCCATGCAACGCACGAAGGCGAAGCTGCGCAGAGCTGGGATCAGGATCTGGTGAGGTGGGCTTGCGGCCGCATAGACCGGCGCCGTCGTTCTGCCCGGTCGAATGCATCCAGCGCCGAGCCGCTATGCGTTCCCGGCTATAACGCCCCGCAGCCGGCCGCGCCCGCAGTGCTTCGACAGGCCGGGCGTTTCGTAAAAGGAAGCCCGCCGACCGGGCGGGCAAGGTCTCAGGGAGGAAAACGCTCTGACAAGGGAGCGTATCGCCAGTTTCCTCGATTCGATGACGGCTGCGAAGATCGTATAACTACTGTCATCAGGGCCGGCATTATGCGAATGCTGCTGAGCCGCGGCCGGCCGGCAAGGCGCAATGACAAGGCGCGAATATAACAGGGGAAGTTCATGAGCACGTCTGGAGTTTTTGCCCGTGTCGTCGCGGCGATCGGGGCCGGCGCCGTGGCGTGGCGGCGGATGCAGGGCGCACAGCCGGCGCCCGCCTGGGGCAGCGCGCCGCAGATTCCGGCCGCGAAATCGCAGGGCGCGATCCCGACGCTGAAGATGCCGACGGCGCGCGGTTGGGACAAGGGTCAGCTTCCGACCGCGGCACCAGGGCTCAAGGTCAACGCCTTTGCCGCCGGGCTCGATCATCCGCGCTGGATCAACGTGCTGCCCAATGGCGATGTGCTGATCGCGGAGGCGACGCAAATCGCCGGCACGCCGCGCAGCGTCTTCCACTATGCGATGCAGGCGACGATGCGCCGCGCCGCCGCGCTCGGCGTCAGCGCCAACCGCATCACGCTGCTGCGCGACCGCGATGGCGACGGCGTCGCCGAAAGCCGTGGGGCGTTCATGGAAGGGCTGCGCCAGCCGTTCGGCATGGCGCTGATCGGCGACACCTTCTATGTCGGCAACACCGACGGCGTGGTCGCGTTTCCCTACACCGCGGGTGCCGACCGCATCACGGCGGAGGGACGCAAGCTCGTCGCCTTCAAACCCGACGGACACTGGACGCGCAGCCTGCTGCCGAGCGCCGACGGCAAGAAGCTCTATGCCGGCGTCGGCTCGCTCAGCAACATCGCCGAGAACGGCATGGAGGTCGAGCAAGGCCGTGCCGCAATCTACGAGCTCGATCTCGCAGCCGGCACCAGCCGCATCTTCGCCGGCGGCCTGCGCAATCCGGTCGGGCTCGCATGGGAGCCGACCACCAATGTGCTGTGGACCGTGGTCAACGAGCGCGACGGCATCGGCGACGAGACGCCGCCAGACTATCTCACGTCGGTGCGCGACGGCGGCTTCTATGGCTGGCCCTATTGCTACTGGGGCAAGACGGTGGACGATCGCGTGCCGCAGGATCCGGCGATGGTCGCCAAGGCGATCCAGCCGGACTACGCGCTCGGCGGCCACACTGCGTCGCTCGGCCTGTGCTGGATGCCCGCGGGCACGCTGCCGGGTTTCCCCGACGGCATGGTGATCGGCCAGCACGGCTCGTGGAATCGCTCGACGCTGTCAGGCTACAAGGTGGTGTTCGTGCCGTTTGCGAACGGCCGTCCCTCGGGGCCCGCGCGCGACATCCTGTCGGGCTTTCTTGCGCCCGACGAGAAGGTGTCCTACGGCCGCCCGGTCGGCGTCGCGCTCGGGCCCGACGGTTCTCTGCTGGTTGCCGACGATGTCGGCAACGTGATCTGGCGCGTTACGGGAGCGTAGATCAGAACCGAAATGCTCCAGGTGGCAGGCGAGCTCGTCTAGTTCTTGGCCGGCGTGTAGCCGTCGGTCAGGGTTTGCATGAACGCGACCAGCGCGTCTTCCTCCTGATCGGTGAGGCCGAGATGGCCGGTCTTGCTGGTGTTCATGTTGTCGGTGGTTTCCGGCGCAGGCCAGCAGCCGGTGCCTTCGCGCGGGTCGTGCGCGACGCAGCGCGGCAGCACGTCGCGCGTGTTGTAGAAGTGGACGATCTCCTTCAGGCTCTTGAAGTAGCCGTTATGGCCGTAGGCCTTGACGAAATCGGGCGACGGACGCTTGTCGACGTTGCGCAGTGTCGGCACCTGGAATCGGCCGCGGGTCTGCGACGCCAGCGGCTTCCAGCGCGCGTCGACGGCCGAGGGCTGACTGAGCGGATGGCCGCTTGCGAGGAAGGCGCCGACCCCGCCATCGACGAACGCGTTACCCTCCTTGTTCGCGACGTAACCGCGATCGTCCGGCACATTCTCCGTGTAGTAAGGCAGCTCCGGGTTGGCCGGCGTTCCGATATTGCTGGCGGTGAAGTCGGTGAACAGCGGATCTTCTCCAGGGCCGCCGTCGCGATGACATTCGTTGCAGCGGCCCTGGCCGCGGAAGACTTCGTATCCCTGCTGCTCCAGCGGCGCGAAGGTGGCCTTGCCGGCTTGCACGGCATCGTATTTCGAGGAGAACGCCGTGACCTCGTGCGAAGCCTCGTAGCCCGCGATCGATTGCGCCATCTGATCGAAGGTGGCTGCGGCGCGGCCGCGATCCGAATCGCTGAGATGCACAGGGAGTGGATCGCCGGCTGATGCTGGTCCCGGCGTGCTGCAGACAGTCTCGACATCGGCCGGCCAACCGATCGCGAACGCCTGCACGCCCCACACGGCTTCGAACAGGTTGCGGTAAGGGCGCTGCGAGGCGCGATATACCGCGCAGGCGATATCGGGCAGGCCCATCTCGACCGGATTGGTCGGCGGTCCCTCGGCCTGCTCGGCGGCGGGATTGCCGAGGCGGCGTCCGGTCGCGCGCATGTCCCAGAAATTGCCGCCCACCAGATCGCCCTGGCCTTCGTTGTAGTGCAGGACCGGCGACAGCGGCGCGTAGGTGTGGGTCTGCGGCTTGCGCTCGCTGAAGCGGGTGCGGACCGAGCCGGGATAGGAGCCGGTGGTCCGGTTGATCTCCGAGATCGGTCCGGTGAATCCGGTCTCCGGCATGTGGCAGAAGGCGCAGGCTTCGTTGCGGTTTACCGACAGATGCTTGTCGAACAGCAGCAGCTTGCCGAGCAGCTCGATCTGCTGCACCTGATTGTCAGGAGCAGTCGCCAGACGCGCCAACGTTTCGGCTTCGATCCGGTCGATCTCGACTTCCACGCGGGCGATCTCGGCCAGCACGGCCGGCGACAGCGGCCCTGCGCCGTCGCGCGCGAGCAGGATCGGCATCGCCGAGCATGTGACTGCGATCGCGACGGCGACGCCGGCCAAAATCCGAAATCTCATCTCGTCCCCGGACGCGGTCTTGGCGTTGCAAGCTGCCCGCGCGGTCGGCGGCAGGCCGGCAGCGTACTAGTCGCGCCTGCCGCACTCAATGGGTCCTGATCGGTTACTCGTAGTCCGACCGGGTCAGGACGTATCTGCTGCGCATCTTTGCGAAAGTCTGATGAAGACAACCGGATGCGGTACAGAGCCTCGGCTGGTTGGCGCATTGCAGGGCCGAATAGTCGAGGTGGATGACGGTGGCACTGTTGGCGAAGGTCGCGAAATAGTGACCGGCCTCGGGTCCTGCTGCGCATCGCGCGTGGACGGCATCTTGAACTTCGGCAGGCAGCCGTGCGATGCGCCCGGTGCTCCAGACCGGGTCGACAGCGGCGACCGCCGTTGCGTTCGTCGCGGGGACGCCTCCGGCGAGGAGCGCGCCCATCGCCAATGCCGGTAATGCTCTCATGGACTCCTCTCAAGGCCTGTAACGGCGTCGCGCCACTTGAACGCGCTTTCGATCGAGGAGCTAGTTTGACGAGCTGCGGAAAATTGGTTGGCCAGGACTGGATAGACTTTCCAGTCCGGCTTGAAAGTGCGAGTCAACGACAACCCGTCGGCGCGCTTCAGCGCCGCCTGGCGATCGACTGCATGAAGTCGCGGTCCGCTTCCGGCAGCGCGTCGGTCCAGGCCGGCTCGTCGCCGGGTTCGGGCAGTACATGGCCGAACTCGATCATCTGCCGCGGCTGCAACTCGTTGAGATAGACCCAGACCGTGCGCCTGGTGTCGGCATCGGCGGCCGCTCCCACCGCGTCCGCCATCAGCTTGATCACGCGCGTCTTGTCGACTGCGGCACGGCCGGAACGGATGTGGCCGTAGACGAAGATGTGGTCATGCGCGACCGGGACGCCGCCCATGAACCAGTTGCCGGGCGCCACCTCGCTGAAGATCACCTGCGCGAAATAGCTCGGTGCGCCCGTCACCTCGGCGTGGATCCGGGTGATCTCGCCCGCGATCCGGCCCTTCTGCTCCGCGCTGAGGCGGCCTTGCGCACTGGTGCAGGTATAGGTTGGCATCGGCGGGACCTCGGCTGGTTGTGGATCCAGCCGAGCTTCGGTACGTGCCCCGGCGCCGTCAAGCTGGATTGCTCAACATTGGCGCAGACCAGCCAGGGGCTCAGGAATTCGCGGACGGCTTGCGCGATCTCGGCGGCATGGGTCTCCAGCGCGAAGTGGCCGGTGTCGGGTTCCAAGAAGATGGCGACAATTGCGACAATGCCGCCGATCAACTGATCCGGCGCTGCCCGCCGAAGGGTAATGATCGCTGACGGATTTCGTGGCGGAGTGGAGGCCCAAAACCCCTCGACGGCCCGATCGCTCGGAAGCGCATAAAACCGGAATGAAATCCATAGCGGTTCTCAACCATGCTCCTTGAGCCTTCCTCAACTTCCCCGGCCGATGCTCTGCCCGCCGCACAGGACCGACCGGGGATCGACAAGGAGCTTGAGCATGCCGGCCAAGGCACGAACGACTGGACGAGCGACCGCGAGCAACGTCACCGCGCAATCGCGCGAGGATATCCTGAACGCGCGGGCGATCAGCACGCTGGGCGCCGGCGTCGTCAACGCGATGAGCGCGGTCGGCGCCGCCGTGATCAAGAAGCACAAGCCGGCGCTCGGCAAGAGTCCGGATTGGTTCTGGCACATGTTCGCGAAATGCGAGGCCAAGGCCGCACGCGTCGCCGAGCAGGCCGCGCGCGATCCGGAGGCTTGCGGCGACGCCACCTTCATCGAGGTCTATGCCGCGCAATTGCCGAAGCTGATGGCATCCGCGCTCGATAGCCACGACAACACGCTCAAGGCGAAGTGACGCCGCGCGAGGAAGAAGCTGACAACGGCGATCGTGACGTTGTCGTTCCCCCGATCTGTCTGCTGCGTCGCGGCGCAAAGCAGCCATGCACCTGAAACCCCAACCCCTCGCCGTTCGTATTCGACAGGTGGCAGAAGTCCGCACCCGCGGGCTTTGGATTTTTCAATCCGGGACGGTTGATGGTGAAGCACCTTGTTTCCAATGAAGAGAAGTGTGACGCGTGCAACGGGACAGGCTTTCCGGCGGTGAAGCAGCCGCGCGAGCCGGGACGGAAGATCTATCCCGAGCCTTGCAAGAAATGCGGCGGCAAGGGACGTGTCAGGAAGGCGACGTGGGGCAAGTAGCCGCGTAAAGCAAGCAGTTCTGTAGGGCGGGTGAGGCGAAGCCATAACCCGCCGGTGCTCCATCACATGGCGTTGCGGCAACCCGCCCTGCGTAGCGGAGTACGACGCCATGTGACGCGCGTCACGGCGGCAGCCGGCGCAGCGAGCCATTGATAGCGCCATGAACGGGCGGTCCTCCCGTCAATCATGGAGCTGAAGATGACGTCTTCCCTTGCAATCAGTGTTTCCGATGACGGCGTTGCTCTGGTGCCGGAGCATGATCAAGCTGCCGCGTCGCTCGTTCCCGCCGATGCGGCCGGCGCGCCGCAGCGCCAGTTCTGGGAGACCGAGCACACCCGCCCGGATTTTCAGCCCTCCAACGAGGCCGCGCCCGAGCTGGTCGCGGCCACCCAAAACTATCTCGGCGAATGCATGCGGCATCCCTATTTGCCGGTGTCCGAAATTCGCGCGCGGCAGTTCGCCCGGATCAAGGAACTGGTCGAGCTCGCCTACCGCGACATTCCGGTCTACCGCGCCAAGTATGATGCGGCCGGCTTCAAGCCGGAGCATCTGCGCGACTATGACGACATCCAGAAGATCCCGGTCATCACCAAGCCCGAGCTCGTCGCGGCCTTTCCGGACCAGTGCGTCAACAAGAAGTACAAGCCGGAGGATTTGTTTCCGACGCGCTCGTCGGGCTCGTCCGGCCAGACCTTGCTGATCCGTGTCGACTATGACGCGGTCATCACCGACACCATCCAGGGCGTCCGCCAGTTCGCGATGCAGAGCGGCGGCAACTACCACGCCGAGGACTTGCTCGCCCACGTCTACACCGTGCCGTGGTGGTTCGATTCGATCGGCGGCGACTATCCGACCGCCTTCATCTCGAACCTGATCCCGCCGGCGCGCGTCGCCCAGCATCTGCGCTATCTCGGGCCGAAGATCCTGTCGCTCTATCCGTCGAGCCTTGATGCGCTGATGCCGCATGTCGACGAGTTCCGCTCCTCGCTCAATCTCGCGGTGACGCATTCGGAATACTCCTCGCGCGCTGCGCGTCAGGAATGGTCGCGCCAGCTCGGCGTTCCCGTGCTCGACGAATATTCCTCCGAGGAGGCGACGCGGATCGCGCTCGAGATGCCCGATGGCAAGTATCACGTCTGCGAGGACACCGTGCATCTCGACGTGCTCGACCCCATCACGATGGAGCCGCAGGCGGCCGGCCAGTCCCGCATCGCCGTGATCACCAACCTGCTCAACGAGGCGATGCCGTTCATCCGCTATGTGCAGGGCGACTACATCACCCAGCCGGCCAATCCGGCGCCGTCAGATATCAACTGGTCGCAGATCGCCAGCATCGACGGCCGGCTCAACGACGCCTTCGTCAACCGTGACGGCCGCAAGGTTCCGGCCGGCAGCATCCTCGACGCGACCTATCGCTGGATGTTCGACTGCAACCTGCATCTGGCGCAGTTCGAGATCGTGCAGCGCGGCGTCGACCTCGTCGAGGCGCGCGTCGTGCTCGGCCAGGATACGCCGCTGTGCCGGCTGCATGGCTCGGTCGCGCATCTGGAGGATCTGCTCAAAGCCTGTCTCGAGCATCCGGTCCGGGTGCAGGCCAACGCACTGCTCGCGTTTCCGCCCAAGGTCGGCAAGCGCCGCCCGATCCGCCGCGAGTTCGATTGATCGCAGCAAACGGGAGCGCGTGCCATGGACTCGTCACTGAACCGCATCGCCGCCATGACGGCGCGCTACTACTACATCCTGCGCTCATCGTGGCTCCGGCTGCTCGAGATCGTCTACTGGCCGGCGATGCAGATGCTGGTGTGGGGTTTCCTCTACACCTACCTCTATCAAAGCAAGTCGGCGATGGCCTCCACCGCCGGCCTGCTGCTCGGCGCCGTCCTGCTCTGGGACGTGCTGTTTCGCGGCCAGCTCGGCTTCACCTTCACCTTCCTGGAGGAGATCTGGTCGCGCAATCTCGCCAATTTGATGATGAGCCCGTTGCAGCCTTTCGAGCTTGCGGCCTCGCTGATGCTGATGAGCCTGATCCGGCTCGTGATCGGCACCTTGCCGGTGATGCTGCTGACGCTGCTGCTGTTCAGCTTCAATGTCTTTGCGATGGGGCCGGGATTGATCGCGTTCTTCCTCAACCTCGTGCTGACCAGCTGGGCGATCGGGCTCGTCGTCGCCGGCCTCGTGATCCGCCAGGGCCTCGGCGCCGAAAGCCTCGCCTATTCGATCATGATCGTACTGCTGCCGCTGAGCTGCGTCTACTACCCGGTCGAGGCGCTGCCGCTCTGGCTGCACCCGGTCGCCTGGTCGTTGACCCCGACCTATGTGTTCGAGGGCATGCGCGCCGTGCTGCTCGACGGCACCCTCCGCACCGACCTGATGATCGAATGCCTCGCGCTCAATGCCGTCTATCTCGGCATTGGCTTCACCACGTTCGTCGTCCTGTTGCAGAGCGCCCGCCACAAGGGCGGCCTGCTCACCATGGGCGAGTAAGGGGAGACATCCATGAGCCGCATCGAACGCCTTTTGCCCCGCCGACATCTGACACCGGTGTCGCCAAACGCCACGCCGCACGACAACGCGCCTGTCAGCCTCGGTCGCGACGAGGCGCCAGCCATCGCGGTCGAGGATCTCTGCAAGAAGTACCGCAGCCATTGGGCCGTCGACGACGTGAACTTCAACGTGCCGAAGGGCTGGACCGTCGGCCTGCTCGGCGGCAACGGCGCCGGCAAGACCACCACCATCGCCATGATCATGGGCCTCGTGGTGCCGAGCTTCGGCCGCGCCATGGTGCTGGGCCACGACATGGCGACCGAGCGCCACAAGGTGCTGAGCCGAATGAATTTCGAAAGTCCCTATGTCGCGTTGCCGGGGCGGCTCACCGTGCGGCAGAACCTGACGGTGTTCGGCCGGCTCTATGGCGTCGCCAATCTGAAGGCGCGGATCGAGGAACTGATCGAGGATTTCGAGCTCGGCGACGTGCTCGACCGCGTCACCGGGCGGCTCTCGGCCGGGCAGAAGACCCGCGTCGCGGTCGCCAAGGCGCTGATCAACGATCCGGACGTGCTGCTGCTCGACGAGCCGACGGCATCGCTCGACCCCGACCGTGCCGAGTGGGTGCGTAGCCGGTTGCGAGCCTATCAGAAACGCCGCGGCGCCACCATCCTGTTGTCCTCGCACAACATGACCGAGGTCGAGCAGCTCTGCGACTTCGTCGTGATCATGAGCCGCGGCCGCATCGTCGCGATGGGACGTCCGGGCGAACTCGCCGAGCGCTTCAAGTGCCGGGATCTCGATGAGGTCTTCATCTATCTGGCGAGGGTCGCGTGATGTCCTCATTTGGTTTTCCGAACGACAAGCCGGTTGCGATCCATCAGGAACGCCGTTCGGACGTGGCGGCGCGAGAGGGTCTGCTCGACGCTGCATTCGGTCCTGGCCGCCTGGCCAAGACCTCGGAGCGGCTGCGCGAGGGCCGCAAGCCTGCGCGCGGCCTCGCGTTTGTCGCGCGCCGTGGCGGCCACTTGGTCGGCACATTGCGGCTGTGGACCGTCGTGACCGGCACCGGTCATGCCGGCCTGCTGCTCGGCCCGCTCGCAGTGGCGGAGGAGGTTCGATGTCTCGGCATCGGCGCGGCGCTGATGCGGCAGGCGTTGCAGCGGGCCGACCTGCTCGGCCACCGCGCCGTCATCCTGGTCGGCGATGCCGCCTATTACAGCCGCTTCGGTTTCTCGGCAGCGCAGACCGGCGCGCTCCGGATGCCCGGTCCATATCAGCGCGACCGTCTTCTGGCCTGCGAGCTGGCGCCCGGCGCCCTGCGAGGGGCGGGCGGCCTGATTGTCGCAGCCGGCCCGCTATCGTCGCGGCTGTCCGGATTGATCGACCGGATCGCCGGCAGCCAGGCCCCGATCGGGCAACCGGCCTGATTTACGCCGCCCTTTTCCGCCATGGGGGCATGGCGGTTTGGTTGTTCTTGGCGTAAAGCAGCCCAAATCGTCATGCGGCTGTGCCGCCTGCCGGGTACGCAGCTTCAGGTCGTCCCGCTCGACGTTCCGCGCCCGGATCAATCAAGGTTTCCCATCTCGTGCCCTTTCCGACCACAAGTCCGCCGCTCGCCCGTGCCTTGGCTGAGCGCAACTACGATCAACCGACCCCCGTCCAGCTTGCCGTGCTCGCGGACGATGCCATTGGCCGCGATCTGCTCGTTTCGGCCCAAACCGGCTCCGGCAAGACCGTTGCCTACGGATTGGCCATGGCAAAGGATCTGCTCGACGGGGCCGAGCGGTTCGAGCCGGCGGCGGCACCGCTGGCGCTGATCGTCGCGCCGACCCGCGAGCTTGCCCTTCAGGTTCAGCGTGAGCTCGCGTGGCTCTATGAACATGCCGATGGCCGCGTCGTCTCTTGCGTCGGCGGTATGGATCCGCGCCGTGAGCAGCGCGAGCTTGCCGCAGGCGCCCACATCGTGGTCGGCACGCCTGGCCGGTTGTGCGACCATTTGCGGCGCGGCCGTCTCGACATTTCGGGATTGCGGGTCGTCGTGCTCGACGAGGCCGATGAGATGCTCAATCTCGGCTTCCGCGAGGACATGGAATTCATCCTCGAGACGACGCCGGACACCCGCCGCACCCTGCTGTTCTCGGCGACGTTTCCGCGCGGCATCGTCGCGCTGGCCAGGCAGTATCAGCAGCAGGCGTTCCGGATCGAGGTCGCGGGCGACGAGGGCGGCCATGCCGATATCGAGTACCGAGCAATCCGGGTCGCCGCCGACGATGTCGAGCACGCGGTCGTCAACCTGCTGCGCTTCCATGAGGCACCGAGCGCGCTGGTGTTCTGCAATACGCGAGAGGCCGTCAGGCATTTGCAGGCTGCGCTGCTGGAGCGCGGATTCTCGGTGGCCGCGCTGTCGGGCGAAATGACCCAGAACGAGCGTACCCAGGCGCTGCAGGCGTTGCGCGACGGACGCTCCCGGGTCTGCGTCGCGACCGACGTCGCGGCGCGCGGCATCGATCTGCCGAGCCTCGATCTCGTCATTCATGCCGATCTGCCCAAAGACCCCGAGGTCATGCAGCATCGCTCGGGCCGCACCGGCCGCGCCGGCCGCAAGGGCGTCAGCATCCTGCTGGTGCCGCCGGCCCGGCGCCGCCGCGCCGAGTTGCTGCTGGATCACGCCGGCATCGATGTCGCCTGGGGCTCCGCGCCGCAGGCGGACGAAATCCGCAAGCTCGATCATGACCGGCTGTTGCAGGATGCGGTGTTCTCCGAGGAGGTGACCGCCGAGGATCAGGTGCTCGCGCAAGCCTTGCTTGCCGAACGCGCGCCCGAAGCGATCGCTGCGGCGCTGGCCCGGTTCTATCGCGCGCGGCTGCCTGCGCCCGAAGACATTCTCGATCCCGGCGAGGGACGCGGTCGCGACCGCGGCGATCGCGCCGCGCGCCGCGAGGAGCGTGCCTCAGGGCCGGGATCGAAGACCGGCAAATCTCCGCGCCATGGCATGGAGGAGGCCACGGTCTGGTTCCGCGCCGCCATCGGGCGCCGCAAGAATGCCGAAGCGCGCTGGCTGCTGCCGATGATCTGCCGCCGCGGCGGCATCGACAAGCGCGACATCGGCGCCATCAAGATCTCGGATACGACCACCGAGTTCGAGATCGCCGCACGGGTAGCGGATTCCTTCGCCGCCAAGATCAAGCGTCCCGATAAGGAAGACAGCATCCGCATCGAGCCGCTGGCGGACGCGCCGCAGCGAGAGGCGTACGTGGAAAAGCCGCCGCGCAAGCCCAGGAACGAGCCCAGACAGGACTCTTGGCGCGATCGGGACGACGGCGGATACAGCGCTCCGCGTGGCGAAGAGCCGCGTGATCACGCGGCCGCAAAGCGGCGCGGCAAGCCGGGTCGCGAGACGAGAGCGTTTTCGAGCGAAGGCGCAAGCGGTTCGCGAGAGGACTATGCGCCAAGGCGAGAATCGAGAGGGCCGTCCCGATACGATCGCGAAGGCAAAGGCGCGAGGCCGGCATCCGGCGATGAGCCGAGGTTCGGCAAGAAAAAGAAGCACCAGGGCAAGGCCGGACTGACGCAATGGCCGGACGTGTCGGCGAAGCCGAAGTTCGGCAAGAAGCCGAAGAAGAAGCGGCGGGGCTAAGTTGCAGTCAGCGGCGCAGCCGCGCGTTCAGAATGTCGATGCAAGAGTCTCGACAGCGCAACAAACTTCGCGTCGTCCCGGCGAAGGCCGGGATCCATTACCCCGGATGCTCATTGTTGTGTAATACTGGGGCCACAGCTCGCTTCAACAACACAAGCTTGCGGTTATGGGTCCCGGCCTTCGCCGGGACGACGATGTGAAGCGAGCTCCGTGTCGAAACTCGATTGCGAGTAGTCGCGGCATTTTTTGCCGCTACGCCACCAGCGCGATCTTCGGCACGGTGGCGAGCACCGACTGGTTGCGGCCGTTGGCTTTCGCGGCGTAGAGCGCCTTGTCGGCGGCTTCGATCAGGTCGGACCATTGCTGGCCGGCGAGCGGCCGCATGCTGGCGACGCCGATGCTCACGGTCGTGATCAACTCGCCCTCGCACCATTGCTGGACCTTGCCGCGAATGGTCTCGGCCAGGTTGAAGGCCTCGAGCGCGGTCATGTTGGGCAGCAGCACGGCAAATTCCTCGCCGCCGAAGCGCGCCGGACAATCGCCGGCGCGGCGCACCGCGTCCGAAATGCAGATCGCTATCCCGACCAGCACCTGATCGCCGGCCTGATGTCCATAGGTGTCGTTATAGGCCTTGAAGTGATCGGCATCGATCATCAACAGCGCGACCGGCTGGCCGTGCCGGCCGGCACGGCGCCATTCGCGGTCGATCTCGGCATCGAACTTGCGCCGGTTCTTCAGGCCCGTGAGGGCATCGGTGGTCGCCAGTTCCTCGAGCTTGTCCTCGGCGTCGGCGCGGCGAACGATCTCGCGGGCAAGCACCAGCGTCGCGCTGAGCACGAACAGCACCAGAACGGCCATGATCGCGCCGATCCAGATCGCCTCGGTGCGCCAGAGACTGAAGACGGCTTCGAGCGTCTTGCCGACCACGACGTAAAGCGGCCCGCTGCTGCTGCGCCTGACATAGAGACGCGGCGTGTCGTCGACCGGGCCCTTGCCGGAGAACGAGCCGCCCACCTTCAGGTTCTCGGCTTTCCAGGCCTGCGCCTCCGCGAGGTTCTTGCCGATCATATCGAGATCGAACGGCGTCCGCATGATGATGGTGCGGTCGTTGCGCAGCACCGTGATGGTGTCGCCCGGCGTGAGGCTCAGCCGCCCGAACAGATCGTGGAAGTAGCTGAAGCGGATCGAGCCGACCACGACGCCGTGAAAGCGGCCGTCTTCGCCGGTGATACGCCGGCTCAGCACGATGGCATAGGCGCCGCGATGCAACATCGGCCGGCTGACATACAGCCCGGTATCGGGATGGTCGCGCTGGACCGTGAAATACTCCTCGTCGCTGCGGTTCTCCGGCTGCGGATCGAGGCTCGCCGCGTCGATGGTCAGATTACCCTTGGCGTCGAACACCTGGATCGCGCCGAAATGCTTTGCGGTCGCAGCGTGATCGAACAGGATCAGCTGGCGCAATTCCTTGCTGACGCTGCGGATCTCCGGCATTTCCAGGTTGCTGGCGACCGCGCGCAGCGACAGGTCGTAGAGTTCGATGTTGCGGCTGATGTCGGCCTCGATGCCTGACGCCAGATTCTCCAGGGTCCGGCGGGCCAGTTGCTCCTCGCCGCGGCGCATGTCGAACATCACGCCGGCGCACACTGCGGAGAAGCCGAGGATGGTCGCAACGGATGCCGCGATCAGCAGCTTTGCCGATAGCCGCCAGCGCCGCCTTGCCTCGTTTCCCCGTCGAAATGGCATGTCCCGCTCCAATGCGCCGTCATGCATCGGGAAATCTTGTTGTCGCCTTAAATGGCGACAGCGGCCGCCGAATGGGTTAACGGGTGGTTGCCGGGACCGGATTTTTTGTCATCGAGGATATTGTGAACGACTACGACGCGCTGCGGGACTATCTGAAGAAGCAGCATTTGCCTGAATTCGTGCTGACCTTCGACGAGATCGAGGCGATCATCGATGCGGCGCTGCCGCGCGCCGCGCACCGGGCGTCGTGGTGGGAAACCCTACGCAGCCCGCAGGAGAAGATGCCGCAACGCGAAGCCTGTCTCGAGGCCGGCTACATCGCCACGCGCCAGGCCGACGGCAAGAGCGTCAGGTTCAAGCGCATGCCGAAGCCGCGCTAGCTCGCGGCTTCCAGCCGTTCCTCGGTGAGCAGGCGCGTCGCGGCATCGGCATCCATCGGTTCGCCGAAGGCAAAGCCCTGCGCGTATTCGCAGCCGAGCTGGTAGAGCTCGACGGCGTCCGAATCCGTCTCGGCGCCCTCCGCGACCACTTCCATGCCGAGGTCGTGCGCCAGCGCGATGATCGATTTCAGGATTACCGGGCGGGTGCCGCGGCTCGTGGTGCGGACGAAGGACTGGTCGATCTTGATGGTGTCGAATGGGAAGCGCTGCAGATAGGACAGCGAGGAATGTCCGGTGCCGAAATCGTCGAGCGACAGCCCGGTGCCGAGCTCGCGGATCCGCGCCAGCATCTGGGCGGCGTGCTCCGGGTTCTCCATCACCAGCGATTCCGTCAGTTCCAGCTTCAGCGTGCCGCGCGCCACCGTGGAGCGCGACAGCACGGTGCGGATATCGTGGATCAGATCGTGACGCAGCAATTGCCGCGACGACACGTTGACCGACGCGAAGATCGGCTCGCGCGCGCGCATCGCGCGCTGCCACACCGCGAGCTGGCGCGCAGTCTGGTCCATCACGAACATGCCGAGATCGACGATCAGGCCAGTCTCCTCGGCGACGTTGATGAACTCCGACGGCGACATCCGGCCGAGCTTGGGATGGTCCCAGCGCGCCAGCGCCTCGAAGCCCGCAATCGCGCGATCCTCCAGCCGCACGATCGGCTGGTACAGGATCGTGATCTCCTGCCGCTCGATGGCACGGCGCAGGTCGCTCTCCAAGGTCAGGCGGTCGGTCTTCCGCGCCCGCATCGCCGGCTTGTAGACGTCGATGCGGTCGCCGCCGATCCGCTTGGAATGATACATCGCAAGCTCGGCGTCCTTGATGATCTCGTCGGTGAGCGGCGCGGCCGGGTCGGACAGCGCAAGGCCGATCGAGGCGGTCAGGAAGATCTCGCGGTCGTTGAACGCGATCGGGGCGCGGATGGTCTTGCGGATGGTCTCGGCGAAATTGGTGATCCGCGCCGGGTCCTGCTCGGACAGCAGAATCAGGCCGAACTGGTCACCGGCCATGCGCGCCAGCGTGTCCTGGGGTTTAAGGATGCGGGTCAGCCGCCGCGCCAGCGTCAGCAGGATGGAGTCGCCGACCGCAATGCCGACGGAATCGTTGACCTGCTTGAAGCGGTCGAGGTCGATCACCATCAAGGTCGGCCGCAGGTTCGGCATGGTCTTGGCGAGGTTCGCCACCGCGCCGAGGCGATCCATGAACAGCCTGCGGTTCGGCAGTCCGGTCAGATTGTCGTGCACCGAGTCATGCAGCATCCGCTCTTCCGAGTTCTTGAACTCGGTGACGTCGGTGAGCGTCCCGACCACGCGCGAGACCTCGCCGTCGGAGCCGACAACGGGGCGCGCCTTCAGCGCGAACCACATGAAATGGCCGTCGGGCGTGCGCAGCCGGAAATCCTGCACCAGGCGGCCGCGGCGCTGGTCGAGCACGCTGTCGAGCGCGGCGCGGAAGCGGTCCTGGTCGAGCGGGTGCAGCACCTCGAGCCACTTCGCGGCGGGACCCTCCAGCGTGCCGCGCTTGAGGCCGAGCAGGGCCTCGGTCTCGGGGCTGGTGAACACCTTGTCGGCCGACACGTCCCAGTCCCAGATCAGATCGCCGGAGCCGGTCAGCGCCAATGCGCGGCGCTCGACATCGGAGACCACACCGGTGGTGGCGCCGCCGCCGGCGAAGGCGTGCTGCATCACCGTGAATCCGATCAGCATCACGATCAACACGAGGCCGCCGAGCAGTGCCGGGCCGACGATGTCGTTGGTGACGGAACCTGCGACCGTCATGCCGGCCGCGACCACCCAGACCACCAGCAGGAACCAGGTCGGGATCAACAGCACCGCGCGGTCGAAGCCGTGGGTGGAGAGATAGACGATCAGCGCGAAGCCGGCGAAGGCGATCATCACCAGCGACATCCGCGCGATGCCGGAGGCGACCGCGGGATCGAACAGCGCCAGCGCCACCAGCGAGCCGAGGAAGACGAGCCAGCCGATCGTGATGTGCGAGTAGCGGACGTGCCATCGACTGAGATTGAGATAGGCAAACAGGAACACGAGCAATGTCGCCGCGAGGATCGCCTCGCCCGCCGCGCGCCAGACGCGCTCGGCGTTGTTCGACATGTCGAGCACCTTGCCCCAGAAGCCGAAGTCGACGCCGATATAGACCAGCACCGCCCAGGCCAGCGCCGCGGCGGCCGGGAACATGATGCTGCCCTTGACCACAAACAAAATCGTGAGCACAAGCGCGAGCAGGCCCGAGATGCCGATCACGATGCCCTGGTACAGCGTGAACGAGTTGACCTTGTCCTTGTAGGCGTCGGGTTCCCACAGATAGAGCTGCGGCAGCTTGTCGGTGCGCAGTTCCGCGACATAGGTGACGACGGCGCCGGGATCGAGGGTGATGCGGAACACGTCGGCGGTCGGACTCTCCTGTCGTTCGGGACGATCGCCGACCGACGGCGTGATGGTCGCGATGCGCGACAGGCCGAGATCGGGCCACAGCAGGCCCGACGACACGATGCGATAGTGCGGCGCGACGATCAGGCGGTCGAGCTGGTCGTCAGTGTTGTTGGCGAGCGCGAACACCACCCAGTTCTGGCCGCCTTCGCGGGCGCGAACTTCGATGCGGCGCACGATGCCGTCGGTTCCAGGTGCAGTGGAGACCTGGATGCGGTCGGTTTCGCTGCGTTGATGGTCGAGCACCGCGGTGAGGTCGATCGCCGGCGCGTCGCTGCGCACGCTGACCGCGTCGATCGCATACGCGGCAGGCGCAGCGGCAAACATCATGAGGCCCAGCGCGAGCAGCGCAAGGCACCTGATCAGACGCAATGTCAGTACTCCGCGATCGACAAACTGACCGGGCCCGGCGACCGGCCCGGAGGTGGCGCGATAAATGACACGAAAGCGAAGGGAATCAAAGGGTTTCCGCCCCTGCTTCCGCTGCGAGAGTTAGACCACCAACACAATTTTGCCAATATGTTCGCTGGTCTCCATGCGCCGGTGCGCATCGGCGGCCTTTTCCAGCGGGAATGTGCTGTCCATCAGCGGTTTGACGCGGCCTTCGCGCAATAGCGGCAGCACCTTTGCCTCGATCGCCGCGACCATCGCCGCCTTGTCCGCATTACTACGGGGGCGCAGGGTCGAGCCGGTGTGGTGCAGCCGCTTGACCATCAGCTTGGCGAAATTGGCCGTGGCCTTCGGTGTTCCCGACAGGAACGCGATCTGGACGATGCGACCCTCGACCGCGGCGGCGTCGTAGTTCCGGTCGATATAGTCGCCGCCCACCATGTCGAGGATGACGTCGGCGCCGGCACCGTCAGTGGCCTTCTTCACCGCCTCGACGAAATCCTCGGTCTTGTAGTTGACCGCGTAGTCGGCGCCGAGCTTGAGGCAGGCGTCGGCCTTGTCCTGCGAGCCGACAGTGACGATCACCTTGGCGCCGAACGCCTTGGCCAGCTGGATCGCCATCGTGCCGATGCCCGACGAGCCGCCGTGGATCAGCAGCGTCTCGCCGGCCTTGAGTGCGCCGCGCTCGAACACGTTGTGCCACACGGTCATCAGCGTTTCCGGGATGGCGCCGGCTTCCTGCATCGACAGTGAGGACGGCACGGTCATCGCCTGCGCGTCCTGCGCGATGCAATATTGCGCATAGCCGCCGCCGGCGACGAGCGACATCACCTTGTCGCCGATCTTGTGCTTGGCGCCTTCGCCGAGCGCGACCACTTCGCCCGCAATCTCGAGGCCGGGAAGGTCGCTGGCGCCGGGCGGCGGCGGATAGGAGCCGGAGCGCTGCGCGACGTCAGGGCGATTGACGCCGGCGGCCGCGACCTTGACCAGGATTTCGCCGGCCTTTGGCACCGGCACCGCACGGGTCTCCGACACCAGCACCTCCGGGCCACCTGGCTTGCTGATGGCAACGACGGTCATTTGCGCGGGCAGGTTTGGCATGGTTCGTCCCTGGTCAGTGAAGAGGATTGGCTGGTGGCATACCGCCTTTTGCAACGAAGCGAAACGCCATTAAGTCCCGAACCGCCTCGTCAGATGGTCGGCTTTTTCGAGGCTGATTTTCTCGACCGGCAGGCCGAGCCTTGCGACCGGCGTGCCGGCGCCGCGATCCAGCAGCGGGAGGAGTGGGCCATTGGGCCAGCGCGGGATCACATCGTCGCGACCGAGCGCGCCAAGCACGCGCGTCGCGAGATCGGGCACGATGCTCCACGCCAGTGTCGCGCCAAGCGCGACCAGATTGAGCCCCGTGCGGGTGACGACCGCCGCCCGTACCGGATCGGACTTGATCGCGGTCCATGGCGCGGTGTGTTGCAGGTAGGCGTTAGCGGTGTCCCAGATCGCGCGGGTCGCAGCGGCAGCCGCGCGAAACTCCAGAGCGATGTGATGGCGGTAGAGCGCTGCGATGCGCTGCTCCAGGTCAGCCGCGAGCTGCCGCTCGGTGTCACCCGGTGCACCGCCATCCGGGATGCAACCGTCGAAGACGAGATGCGCAAAGCTGATGATGCGGTTGACGAGGTTGCCGAAGATATCGGCGAGATCCTTGTTCACATCGGCGACGAATCTGGTGACGGCAAAATCGGTGTCAGCGCTTTCGGGCGCGTTGGCGATCAGCCACCAGCGCCAAAGATCGGCCGGTAGTTCCTCCAGTGCCGCGTCGGTGAAGATGCCGCGCTTCCTGCTGGTCGAGAACTTGCCGCCCTCGTAATTCAGCCAGTGGAATCCCTTGATCACGTCGGCGGTCTTCCAGGGCTCGCCGGAGCCGAGCAGCGTCGCCGGAAAGCTGACGGTGTGGAAAGGGATGTTGTCCTTGCCGAGAAACTGGATGTAGCTGATATCGTCGGCCTGACACCACCAATCCTGCCAGTCGCGACCGGGCGCCGCTGCCGCCCATTCCTGGGTCGCCGCGATGTAGCCGATCGGCGCATCGAACCAGACGTAGAACACCTTGCCGTCAAAACCCGCGCGCGGGACTGCGATGCCCCAGGCGAGATCGCGCGTGATGCAGCGGTCGCGCAGCTCGGCATTGAGCCAGCTCTTGGCGGTCGACACCACGAAGGGCGGCCATCCGGTGCGGCTGTCGATCCACGCGCCGATGCGGTCGACCAGCTGCGACTGACGCAGGAACAGATGGCGGCTGTCGCGGATCTCCAGCGTGCGGTCGCCTGATAGCGCCGAGCGTGGATCAATCAACTCCGGTGGGTCCAGCAGCGTGCCGCAATGGTCGCATTGATCGCCGCGCGCGTTGGGATCGCTGCAATGCGGGCAGGTGCCGAGCACGTAACGGTCGGGCAGGAAGCGCTGGTCGACGGGCGAGAACACCTGCCGCGAGGTGCGCGCCTCGATCAGTCCGGCTGCGTCGAGCCGGCGATAGAAGTGCTGCGTCAGCGCGTGGTTGTGCGGGGCGCTGGTGCGGCCGAAATGATCGAATGAGAGGCCAAAGCGCCGGTAGATGTCGGCCTGGACGGCGTGCTGCGCGTCGCAGTACGCGCGGACGTCCTGTCCTGCCTCGATCGCGCCGAGCTCGGCCGGCGTGCCGTGCTCGTCGGTCGCGCAGATGAACAGCACGTCGTCACCGGTCTGCCGGCGGAAGCGGGCATGGACGTCGGCCGGCAGCAGCGAGCCGATCAGGTTGCCGAGATGCTTGACGCCGTTCACATAGGGAAGGGCGCTGGTGATGAGAATTTTGGTCATGGGTCAGGGTCTTTCGCGTTCGGTGATGCCGACCCCGGAAAAATCAAAAAGCCCTCCCGCATGATCGGAAGGGCTTGGGGGCGGCTCATGCCTTGCGCGCAGGCGCACTATCCCGTCCGGTCAGACTCCTTGCGGTCGGGCCGGGGCATTCGCGTCAGATGTTGCGCGAACACGAAAGTCACTGCAAAATTCTCCTGCACGCAGATATCTAGCATCGCTGGACGCACGGCGCCAGATCACCATCGCGGGGAGGACGCATGCCGATCGAGGATGAGGACCGGCCGCGGAAGAAGATCACCCACGAGGTCGGACAGGATCTCTCGCTGCTGTCGGTCGAGGAATTGACCGAGCGCATCGCGCTGCTCAATGCCGAGGTCGATCGCCTGAAGGAAGCGATGACCAAGAAACGCGCGTCGAAGGACGCCGCGAACGCGTTCTTCAAGTCGTAACGCGCTGCATCATTCGATCCCCGAAGCCCGGATAGAGCGAAGCGCAATCTGGGGCCGCGCTATCCGGGGCTACGCTGCTCTCCACCTCCCCTTGAAAAGGGGAGGTCGCTTTGCTCGCCAGAGCAAAGCGGGTGGGGATCTGCCCTCTCCACTCGCAGCGTCGCCCGCGGCTGACCCCCATCCCGACCTTCCCCCTTCCAGGGGGAAGGAGAACATGCATCATGCCCGGACTTCGCTGCGCTCGATTCAGGTTGCGCATTCACATGCTGCGATCGCCTGTCCCAAACTAGGTCAATGGCCGACATGGCAAACAAAGCCTGAAGAAATCCGTTCATTTACGATCGGTTAAGCTTTCTCGATTATGACTGCATTGTCCTCGTTTGGACACCGAGTGGCTCCTGTCCACTCTGTTTGACGCCTCCCTGTTATCAACTTCAAAAGCCGCCGGAAACGGCGGCTCTTTTTTGTGCGTCCTATCCGTTGGAAACCATAAATCCGGTTGCGGCTGGACTCTGCCGCGCGCCCGCGCAATGATTTGTTCATCATAAGCTGGCGCGTCAGATGCCAGTGGGCGTTACGATGGTGTGAGGGCGTTAACCATGGCGGATCGTTCCCAGAACGAAGCCGGGCTTGTGCTGTTCAGTGAACGGCTGACCAATTCTGCGGCATTCGGCGTGCTGTTCCGGGAAGGCATGGACCTGGTCGAACAGACCGCCGCCTATCTCGACGGCGATGGGCGTGCCGAGGCCAAGGCGCTGGAACGGTCCGTCAGCCTGACCTATGCCACCGAAAGCATGCGCCTGACCACCCGGCTGATGCAGCTCGCCTCCTGGCTGCTGCTGCATCGCGCGGTCAAGGAAGGCGAGATGACGCTGACCCAGGCCAATCGCGAGAAGACCAAGGTGAAGCTGTCGGCTGCCGATCCCGGTCCGGTCGACATGATTGAGAAGTTGCCCGAGCAATTGCAGATTCTGATCGCGCGTTCGATGGATTTGCAGGCGCGCGTCCGCCGCCTCGACACCACGATCCACGCGCCGGCGCCGGATCGCTCGTCGATCGGCAACCCGCTGGTGCCGCAGCTCAACCGCCTCAAGGCCGCGTTCGAGCAGTAAGGCCGAACAGTCAACTCAGTGTGAAGCCTCTGTGCGACGTGGCTTGGCCCGCCGCTGTGACGTGTGCTGATCCATCACGCACCGCAGCCGGATCGCCGCTGCCTCCAACTCGTCCGGCTCGAAGCCACCAAAGCCGAGCATCGGCAGGCGCTGTCTTCGCCAGTTGCACGTCGTCAAAACCTTGCGCAGCCACAGCAAAAGGTGCGTGCCTTCGCTCGGCTGTAGTTTCACGTCATCAGAGATGCGACGCGAAAGCGATGCGATCAGCGTTGCGCGTCGCGCGGCGTAGACGATGCGGATGAGCCTGATATGCGTCTCGAACAATCCCTCGCGCATGTATGCCGCCAGCGCTATGGTACGAGCAGCAATTGACGAGGTCCGCCAAGAGGTCCGCGATGTACCTGCCGCCACACTTCAAGATCGAACAGCTCGGCCCGATCCATGCCGCGATGCGGGCCTCAAGGCTCGCGACGCTGGTCACCGCAACCGCCGACGGGCTGATCGGCACGCCGCTGCCGCTGATCCTCGATGAGAACGAAGGCGACTACGGCACGCTGTATGGTCACGTCGCGCGGCCCAACCCGCAATGGAAGCTGCCCGCCGTGGGCGAGGCGATGGCGATCTTCATGGGCCCGGACGCCTATGTGACGCCGTCCTGGTATGTGACCAAGGCCGAGCATGGCAAGGTGGTGCCGACCTGGAATTACGTTGCCGTGCACGCCTATGGCTCGGCCGAGTTCTTCGAGGATGCCGATCGTCTGCTCGAAGTCGTGACCCGGCTGACCGCGCTGCACGAGAGCGCACGCAAGGAGGTCTGGCAGGTCAGCGATGCGCCTGACGATTTCATCAAGGCGCAGCTGCGCGGCATCGTCGGCTTCCGGATGCCGATCACACGGATCGACGCCAAGAAGAAGATGAGCCAGAACCGCAAGCTCGAGGACCGCGCCGGCGTCATCGCGGGCCTTGGCGCCAGCGACAATCCTGTCGACCGTGAGGTCGCGGCGATGATCCCGGCGACGTGAGACTGTCATTGCGAGGAGCGATAGCGACGAAGCAATCCATCCATCGGCATATGTGGACAGATGGATTGCTTCGCTTCGCTCGCAATGACGGCAAGGAAAAAGCGCCTGCTCAACCCCCTATCGTCTAGAGATTGAGCCCTCGCATGGAATTGTACCTTGCCTTCGCAATCACGACCGCGACCTTCGCGCTGATCCCGGGGCCGGCCATGCTGTACGCCGCTGCCCGTACGCTCGCGGGCGGCCGGCGCGCGGGTCTGATGGCCTCGCTCGGCCTGCATCTCGGCGGCTATGTCCATGTCGTCGCCGCGGCCGCAAGCCTTGCGCTACTGTTTCATGCGGTGCCGCCGCTATTCACAGCGATGAAGCTTGTCGGCGCCGCCTATCTGGTCTGGCTCGGGCTGTCGTTGTTTCGTGCTCGCGACAACACCGAGCGCCCGCAGCTTGCGCCGCTGTCCGCGGAGCGCGCCTTCGCGCAAAGCATCGTCGTCGAGGTGCTCAATCCGAAGACCGCGATCTTCTTCCTGGCGTTCCTGCCGCAGTTCGTCGATACGTCGGCCGGCCCGCCGGTCTGGGCCCAACTGTTCCTGCTCGGCGCGGCCGTCAATCTGACGTTCTCGGCGGTCGATATCGTCTGCGTGTTCTTCGCCAGCGCAGTGATGACGAAGCTGCAGCGCTCGAAGAGATCGCAGCGGGCCATGCAGCGGATCGGCGGCAGCATCCTCGTCGCGCTCGGCGCGCGGCCGGCCTTTGGGGATCGGTAGGTCGCACGCTCGATCCCGGAGCGGCGCCTGCAAAACAAAAACGCCCCCGAAACGGGGGCGTTTTGCGTGCGATCCCGAAGCGGACTTTAGTCCTTCTTGAGGAAGCCCGAGAACTTCTTCTGGAAGCGCGAGACGCGGCCGCCGCGGTCCATCAGCTGCTGGGTACCGCCGGTCCAGGCCGGGTGCGACTTGGGATCGATGTCGAGGTTCAGCGTGTCGCCTTCCTTGCCCCAGGTCGAGCGGGTCAGGTACTCGGTGCCGTCGGTCATGACGACCTTAATCGTATGATAATTCGGATGAATATCGGCTTTCATGACAGTTCCTTCGGCGCGCCAGCGCCCGTCTCAAGATGTATTGGATACGGGATTTGGGCGGCTCTATAACCCATGGTGCCTGCCAAAACAAGCCAAGAAACCGGGCTCAAGCCCATCACCGGATTGGGACTTTACCGGATTTGCCAGCCGGGGCTCGGCGGGCCTATGTGGGGGGCGATAGAACCGGTCTAGATACAATGAGTGTAGCCGAACAGCTTGAGACCCCCCGCGGCACCCCCGAGCCGCCGCGCGACGCGTTGCTCGATGAGGGGGCTTTCATCGAGGGCCAGATCATGGAGCCGGCGAAGAGCCGTGCCCGCCTGCGGCCTCTGCTTGCGCTCGCGCCCTATGTGGCGCGCTACAAGGGGCGGGCGATCCTCGCGCTGATCTCGCTGACGATTGCGGCGATCACCACGCTGGTCGTGCCGGTCGCGGTGCGACGGATGATCGACATGGGCTTCACGCCCGAAGGCATCGCGATGATCAACAGCTATTTCAGCGTGATGATCGCGGTCGTCGCCGTGCTCGCCTGTGCCAGCGCCTCGCGCTACTACCTCGTCATGACGATCGGCGAGCGTATCGTCGCCGATCTCAGGCGCGACGTGTTCGCGCATCTGATTTCGCTGTCACCCTCGTTCTTCGATTCGGCACGAAGCGGCGAACTGGTGTCGCGCCTCACCGCCGACACCACCCAGATCAAGTCCGCGGTCGGCGCCTCGGTCTCGATCGCGCTGCGCAATGTGATGCTGTTCTGCGGCGCCGCCGCGATGATGGTGATCACCAGCCCGCGGCTCTCCGGCTTCGTGCTGCTCGCGATTCCGATCATCGTGATTCCCCTGGTCGCGTTCGGCCGCTGGGTGCGGCGGCTGTCGCGCACCGCCCAGGACACGCTGGCCGACGCCAGCGCCTATGCGAGCGAATTGGTCAATGCGATCCGCACCGTGCAGGCCTATACCGGCGAGAAGCTCGCCCGGACGCGCTTTGCCGGCGAGGTCGAGCAGGCCTATGAGGCCGCGCGCAGCTCGACCAAGGCGCGCGCGGTGCTGACCTTGATCGTGATCTTCATCGTGTTCGCCAGCGTCGTCGTGATCCTGTGGGTCGGCTCGCACGACGTGCTGATCGGCGCCATCAGCCCAGGCCGGCTCGGCCAGTTCATTCTCTACACGGCATTCGCCGCAAGCGGCCTCGGCCAGCTCAGCGAGGTCTGGGGCGAGGTTTCGGCCGCATCGGGCGCGGCGGAACGGCTGTTCGAGATCCTGCGTGTCAGGCCGCAGATCGCAGCGCCCGCGTCGCCGCGCGCGCTGCCGCAGCCGGCACGCGGCGATGTCGGCTTCGACAATGTCAGCTTCGCCTATCCGACCCGGCCCAATGCGCTGGCGGTCGATGGCGTGTCGCTGGCTGTGCGCTCGGGCGAGAAGGTCGCGATCGTCGGGCCGTCCGGCGCCGGCAAGAGCACGTTGTTCCATCTGCTGCTGCGCTTCTATGATCCGAAATCGGGTGCCATCTCGCTCGACGGCGTGCCGATCCGGCAGGCCGATCCGGCCGAGGTGCGCGCGCGGATCGCGCTGGTGCCGCAGGATTCCGTGGTGTTCGCCGCGAGCGCCCGCGACAACATCCGGTTCGGCCGGCCCGACGCCACCGACGCCGAGGTCGAGCGCGCCGCCGACCTCGCGCATGCCACCGAATTCCTGCGCCGGCTGCCCGACGGCTTCGATGCCCAGCTCGGCGAGCGCGGCGTGACGCTGTCCGGCGGCCAGCGCCAGCGCATTGCGATCGCGCGCGCGATCCTGCGCGATGCCCCGCTGCTGCTGCTGGATGAAGCGACCTCGGCGCTCGACGCCGAGAGCGAGACGCTGGTGCAGACCGCGCTGGAGGAATTGATGCGCCATCGCACGACACTGGTGATCGCGCATCGGCTGGCGACCGTGCTGTCCTGCGACCGCATCCTGGTCATGGACCAGGGCAGGATCGTCGAGCAGGGCACCCACGCCGAGCTGGTGGCGGCCAATGGTCTCTATGCGCGGCTGGCGCGGCTGCAATTCGAAGGGATTTGAGCGAATTGGAGCTCTGTGCGCTCCGCCTATGTGATTCCTATGCATTCGCCCGCGCGCTCCCCTCGAAAACCTATTCCCGCGCAAGGATAGTCGCACCGCGCCTGACCTCCCTCGACAACTGAGACGGAGCATCGGCGCGCGGGGTGTTCGACTGATGCGCGAGAATGCGGCCGAACCGGAGAGCAAGCTGCTCCGCGCCTGGCAGCTTGCCGTGCTGCGCTTTGCGGTGACGCTCGATGACGACGATCGGATGCACGCGCTCGGTGTGGCCGGCGAGGTCGACCGGCTGGGCGGCACGGCCGATGACGCCTTCCATTTCTTCCGCCGGACGACCGCGGAGCTGTGCGCGGCGATCTCCGGTCGGGGCGTGGATCAGGACGCAGTCATCGGGCGATTCCTGGCCCAGATCGACAACGTCAGGCTCAAGCGCGCGGTCGAAGCGGCGATCGCCAGGGACCGCATGCCGCCGAAACTCGTGGCGAGCCGCGTGAAGCCTGGCAACGATCTCTGGCGGGGTCGGCAGGCGAATGTTGATGCAGGCGTGCTGGGTCAGGTCCTGCGGCCGCTTCGGACGGTCTCGCCGCTTGAGATAGGACGGCGCACCGACCACGACCATGCGAAAATCCGGCGCGATCAGCGCGTCGACGACGTTCGCCAGCGACGACTTCCGCAACCTCGTGCCGCGTTTTTCGCCGGAAGCCCGCCGCGCCAATCAGGCGCTGGTCGATCAGCTAGGCAAGATCGCCGCCGGCAAGGGCGCGACGCCGGCCCAGATCGCGCTGGCCTGGCTGCTCGCGCAAAAGCCGTGGATCGTGCCGATCCCGGGCACCACGAAGCTCAATCGGCTCGAGGAAAACATCGGTGCCGCCCGGATCGAACTGAGCTCCGCCGATCTCGCCGATATCGCCAAGACCGTCGCAGCCGTCGAGGTGCAGGGCGAACGTTATCCGGAGCAATTGCTCGGGATGGTCGGCCGCTGAGGGGGTACGTTAATGCGAGCTCGTGTTTCACGAGCCTCGGAATTGCTGGTGAGGCGAGCACGCCTCTCAGGCTGCCTCTCCCCTTGCGGGAGAGGGTGGGGAGAGGGGTGGCCCCGGGCGAGATGATCGATGCGTGCGTCGCTCGCGCAACCTGTTCGCTTGTCGCCGTGACGATACGGAGAGGGACGTCGTGTGGCGCCCCTCCCCTGACCCTACCCGCAAGGGTCCTTGCGGGGGAGGGAACCCTGCCGCCAGCGGCTCCCTCGCGCGCGCGTGCCACTGCTGCGTCCTCATGCTCATCGTCGTCCCGGCCACAGCGAATCGCGAAGGCCCGTGCCGCCTAGCGTTCCGTCAGCTTCAGCTCGATGCGGCGGTTGCGCTTGTAGGCGTCTTCGGTCTGCGCGGTGTCGAGCGGCTGGAATTCGGCGAAGCCGGCGGCGACCAGGCGCTGCGCCGGCACGCCGAGCGAGACCAGATATTGCACCACCGAGATCGCGCGCGCGGAGGACAGTTCCCAGTTCGACTTGAACAGCGGGCTGTTGATCGGCCGCACGTCGGTGTGGCCGTCGACCCGCAGCACCCAGGCGATCTCGCTCGGAATCTGCTTGTCGAGATCGATCAGCGCGCTCGCCACGGTGTCGAGCTCGGTCTTGCCTTCCGGCAGCAGCGTCGCCTGGCCGGTATCGAAGAACACTTCGGACTGGAACACGAAGCGGTCGCCGACGATGCGGATATCGGGGCGGTTGCCGAGGATGGCGCGCAGCCGGCCGAAGAATTCCGAGCGATACTTCGACAATTCCTGCACCCGCTGCGCCAGCGCGACGTTGAGGCGCGAACCGAGATCGGCGATGCGGTTCTGCGATTCCTTGTCGCGCTTCTCGGAGGCGTCGAGCGCCTCCTCCAGTGCCGCGAGCTGGCGGCGCAGCGCGCTGATCTGCTGGTTCAGCACCTCGATCTGCGCCAGCGCGCGCGACGACACGCTCTTCTCGGACTCCAGCGCCTTGTTGAGCTCGTTGGCGCGTCCCTGCGCATCGTTGCCGGAATTGGCCAGCCCCTCATAGAGCCCCTTCATGCGGTCGCGCTCGCCCTCGGCAGAGGCGAGGCCGGCGCGCAGCTGCGCCACCTGGTCGTCGAGCGTCAGCTTGGAGAGCTTCTCCAGCGACAAGAGGTCGTTGAGCTGGGCGATCTTGGCGTTGAGCTGCTCCAGCGCCTTGTCCTTGCCGGTGACCTCCTGCGACAGGAAGAACTGCACGACCAGGAACACCGACAGCAGGAACACGATCGACAGCACCAGCGTCGACAGCGCGTCGACAAAGCCGGGCCAGTAGTTGAAGCCGGATTCGCTGCGGCGTGAGCGGGCGAGGGCCATGAGTTTCTCCCTGGGCTTGCCGCGCGGCTAGCTCTTCTCGGGCTGGCGCGCGAGGCGCTCGAGCAGCCGCTTGATCTCGCGGTTCTGCTCGCCCTGGCCGTCGGCCCATTCGCGGATCATCTGCTGCTCGGTGCGCATATGCGCAACCAGCCCCTGGATCGCCTCGGCAAGATTGGCCATCGCCGCTGTGGTGCTGCGGCCGCCGCCGGCGCCACCTTCCTCGAAGGTGGCACGCAGCCGGTCGATCGCGCCCTGCAGGTCGGCACCGCCGGCGCCGACACCGTCGCCGGAAATGCCGCGCACGGTGGTGGCGAGCCAGTCTTCGAGGTCGGTGTAGAAGCGGTTCTGGGCCTGGCTCGATTGCAAATCGAGGAAGCCGAGGATCAGCGAGCCGGCGAGGCCGAACAGCGAGGACGAGAACGAGATGCCCATGCCGCCGAGCGGGGCGGCGAGACCCTCCTTCAGCGTATCGAACAGCGCGCCGGCGTCGCCGCCGACCTTGAGCCCGTCGATCACCTTGCCGACGGAGCCCACCGTCTCGATCAGGCCCCAGAAGGTGCCGAGCAGGCCGAGGAACACCAACAGGCCGGTCATGTATCGCGAGATGTCGCGGGCTTCATCGAGGCGGGTTGCGATCGAATCGAGCAGATGCCGCATGGTCTGCTGCGAGATCGACATCCGCCCGGTGCGCTCGCCGCCGAGGATCGCGGCCATCGGGGCAAGCAATGTCGGGCGGCGCTCGATCGCAAGGCCGGGATCGGCGATGCGGAAATTATTGACCCAGGCGACCTCGGGATAGAGCCGGATCACCTGGCGGAACGCCAGGATGATGCCGATCAGCAGCACGGCGCCGATCAGGGCGTTCAGCCCGGGATTGGCGAAGAAGGCGGTGACGATCTGCTTGTACAGCACGACCCCGACCAGGCCGCAGAGCACCAGGAATACCAGCATCCGCACCAGGAAGATCCTGGGCGAGGACAGCTTGCTCAGTTCGATCTCCATGTCGGAGCGGGAAGGGGGCATTGCCGGGTCATCCGTTCGCAAAGGCCGCATCTGCCAGCAATATGGCACAGCGGCGTAGTGAGGAAAGCCGAATCCAGAGGCGGATGGCAGAACCCTGGGTAGAGACCTCGCAGAGTGTTGCCGCTTTGCGCAGCATTCCGTCGCTTCAGCGCAACAGCCTGTTCGGAAGGTGCCAATTCCACGCGCGGGTCGCGGGACGAGCGCTGGTCGCGCGCATCGCCGGGCGAGCCGCTGCGATCGGCGATTCGCGGGCCGCGCATGACGGCTTTGCAATCTGCGACATTCTGCGCAGGCAAGGGGCGGGTTCCCGCTCACGCAGTCCTAAACGCATTCCACAGCCTGCGATGGAACCCGCTCACAATCCGGTGAGTCGGCAAAACAGACCGCGAAATCAGTGCGATAGGTTTGTGTGACATTGAGCCGCCCGACAAATGCATTGCGTCGCAGCAAGCGAGATTTATTTTGCCGGCAGGCGCGGTGTCGGTGTGACGCCGCCGTTCGCTTATTCCAACCCACAGGGGCGATCATCTCAATGTCTGGACTTCGCGCGCAATCGGCATGCATTGCTCTGATGCTGGCCGTGACGGCGCCACTGCTTGCTGGCTGCGACGAACCGAATTCGGCAACCGCCGCCGTACAAGCACCCGAGCCGGACGTCAGTGTCGTCACCGTGAAGCAGCAGGCGCGCGCGATGGTGCGCGAGCTGCCGGGCCGCATCGCGCCGACCCGCGTCTCCGAGGTCCGCCCGCGCGTCTCGGGCATCGTCGTCAACCGCATGTTCCACCAGGGCAGCGAGGTGAAGGTCGGCGATCCCCTGTATCAGATCGATCCGCGCCCGTTCGAAGTCGAAGTGCAATCGACCGAGGCGGCGCTGGCGCGCGCCAAGGCCGTGCTGGAGCAGACCTCGCTGCAGGCGCGCCGTATCGCGACCCTTACCACCCAGCACGCGACCTCGGAGGCCGAGAACGAGAAGGCGATCGCCAACCTGAAGCAGGCCGAAGCCGACGTGCAGGGCCGCGAGGCCGACGTCGCGCGGGCCAGGCTCAATCTGGATTACGCCACCATTCGTGCGCCGATCGACGGCACGATCGGTGCTGCACTGGTCAGCGAAGGCGCGCTGGTCGTGCAGAACGACGCCACCAGCCTTGCGACCATCCAGCAGCTCGATCCGATCTATGCCGACTTCCAGCAGTCGGTCACCGAGATGAACCAGCTCCGCCGCGCCTTCGAGAACGGCGATCTCGACCGCATCGAGTCCGAGGCGATGAAGGTGCGTCTCGTGCTCGACGACGGCTCGATCTATCCGCTGCCGGGCAAGCTGTTGTTCTCCGACGCCAAGGTCGACGCCCATACCGGGCAGGTTACCCTGCGCGGTGAGTTCCCGAACCCGAAGCGAGTCCTGCTGCCGGGCATGTATGTCCGCGTGCAGATCGAGCAGGGCATCGACACCGATGCGATCGCCGTGCCGCAGCAGGCGATCCAGCGCAATGGCGGCGGCGGCAGCGAAGTGTTCGTCGTCAAGGACGACAATCACGTCGCGGTGCAGCCGGTGCGCACCGGTTTGCTGCAGGGCGGTTCCTGGTTCGTGACCGAAGGCCTCAAGGCCGGCGACAAGGTCGTCGTCGAGGGTTTCCAGAAGTTCGCCGCCGGCGACAAGGTTCGGCCGCAGGCCTGGCGTGAGGTCGATGCTGCTGCAGCACCGGATTCGCAGCAGGCCGCGCACGCCGTGAAGTGATCCGACATGCCCGGCTTTTTCATCGACAGGCCGATCTTCGCCTGGGTCGTCGCGCTGTTCATCTGTCTGGTCGGCGCGATCTCGATTCCGCTGCTCGCGGTCGCGCAGTACCCGATCATTGCGCCGCCCTCGATCTCGATCTCGACGAGCTATCCCGGCGCATCGCCTGAAAACCTCTACAACAGCGTCACGCGGCTGATCGAAGAGGAACTCAACGGCGCCGCGAACATCCTGAACTTCGAATCGACCTCCGACTCGCTCGGCCAGGTCGAGATCATCGCCAACTTCAAGCCCGGCACCGACACCAGCCAGGCCTCGGTCGAGGTGCAGAACCGCCTCAAGCGCGTCGAGGCGCGGCTTCCGCGCGCCGTGATCCAGCAGGGTATCCTGGTCGAGGAAGCCTCAAGCGCCGTGCTGCAGATCATTACGCTGAACTCGACCGACGGCTCGCTCGATGAAGTGGGCCTCGGCGACTTCATGATCCGCAACGTGCTGGGCGAGGTGCGCCGCATTCCCGGCGTCGGCCGCGCCACGCTGTATTCGACCGAGCGTTCGCTGCGCATCTGGATCGATCCGGCCAAGCTGGTCGGCTACGGCCTGTCCGCCGACGACGTCAACAAGGCGATCACGGCGCAGAACGCCCAGGTCGCCTCCGGCAGCATCGGCGCCGAGCCGAGCACCGATACGCAGACGATTTCCGCGCAGGTGCTGGTGAAGGGCCAGCTCTCCTCGCCCGACGAGTTCGGCGCGATCATCCTGCGCGCCAACGCCGATGGATCGACGGTCCGCCTGCGCGACGTCGCGCGGATCGAGATCGGCGGCCTCAGCTATCAGTTCAATACCCGTCTCGACGGCAAGCCGACCGCCGGCCTCTCGGTGCTGCTGTCGCCGAAGGGCAATGCGCTGGCGACCGCGAGCGCGGTCGAAGCCAAGATGAAGGAGCTGTCGCGCTTCTTCCCCGCCAATATCTCCTACGAGATTCCCTACAACATCACGCCCGTCGTCAAGGCCTCGATCGAGAAGGTCCTGATGACGCTGGTCGAGGCGGTGGTGCTGGTGTTCATCGTGATGTTCCTGTTCCTGCAGAACATCCGCTACACCATCATTCCGACCATCGTGGTGCCGGTGGCGCTATTGGGCGCCTGCGCCACGCTGATGGTCGCGGGCTTCTCGATCAACATGCTGACCATGTTCGGCATGGTGCTGGCGGTCGGCATCCTGGTCGACGACGCCATCGTCGTGGTCGAGAACGTCGAGCGCATCATGGCCGAAGAGGGCCTGCCGCCGAAGGAAGCCACCAAGAAGGCGATGTCGCAGATATCAGGCGCCATCATCGGCATCACGCTGGTGCTGATGGCGGTGTTCGTGCCGATGGCGTTCTTTCCCGGCTCGGTCGGCATCATCTACCGCCAGTTCTCGGTCACCATGGTGGCGGCGATCGCGTTCTCTGCGCTGCTCGCGCTGTCGCTGACGCCGGCGCTGTGCGCGACGCTGCTCAAGCCGGTCGAAAAGGGCCACGGCCATGCCCGCAAGGGCGTGTTCGGCGCCTTCAACCGCGTGCTCGACAGCAGCCGTGCCGGCTATGTCCGCACGGTGCAGGGCGGGCTGAAGCGCACCGGCCGCCTGATGCTGATCTATCTCGTGCTGTTCGCCGGCGTCGCTTACGGCTTCGTGCGGCTGCCCGGCGGCTTCCTGCCGGTCGACGACCAGGGCTTCATCACGACCGACGTGCAGACGCCGTCGGAGTCGTCCTATGCACGGACCGAAGCCGCGGTCGAGCAGGTCGAGAAGTACCTCAAGGATCGCGCCGGCATCGAGAACGTCACGTTCCTCACCGGCTTCAGCTTCCTCGGTCAGGGCATGAACACCGCACAGGCGTTCATCACGCTGAAGGACTGGTCGGAGCGCGGCGCGAAGGATTCCGCTGCCGCCATCGTTGCCGATATCAACCGCGACCTGTCGTCGTCGATCCGCGACGCCAGGATCTCGGCGCTGCAGCCGCCGCCGATCGACAACCTCGGCAACTCCTCGGGCCTTCTCGTTCCGCCTGCAGGACCGCGGCCAGAACGGCTATGCGGCGCTGATCGCAGCAAGCGACCGCCTCATCGCGGAGGCCAATGCCAGCCCGGTGCTGCAGAAGGTCTATGTCGAAGGCCTGCCGCCGGCGCCGCAGGTCAATCTGATGATCGATCGCGAGAAGGCCGGCGCGTTCGGCCTCACCTTCGAGGACATCAACAACACGATCTCGACCAATCTCGGCTCGAACTACATCAACGACTTCCCGAACCGCGGGCGCATGCAGCGCGTCATCGTGCAGGCCGACAAGACCAGCCGCATGAACGCGGACGACATCCTGAATTACAACGTCAAGAACAACCGCGGCCAGCTGGTGCCGTTCTCGGCGTTCGCCACCATCGAATGGTCGAAGGGGCCCACTCAAATTGCCGGCTTCAACTATTATCCGGCGGTGCGCATCTCCGGCGAGGCGAAGCCGGGCTTCACCTCGGGCGACGCGATCGCGGAGATGGAGCGGCTCGCCGACAAGCTGCCGCGCGGTTTCGGCTATGAGTGGACCGGCCAGTCGCTGCAGGAGAAGCTGTCGGGTTCGCAGGCGCCGTTCCTGCTCGCGCTGTCGGTGCTGGTGGTGTTCCTTTTGCTCGCCGCGCTCTATGAGAGCTGGACCATTCCGCTCGCGGTGCTGCTCACCATTCCGCTCGGCATTCTCGGCGCCGTGGTGGCGGCGACGATGCGCGGGCTGTCCAACGACGTCTATTTCACCGTCGGCCTGATCACCATCATCGGCCTCGCCGCCAAGGACGCGATCCTGATCATCGAGTTCGCCAAGGATTTGCGCGCGCAGGGCAAGCCGCTGGTCGAGGCGACCATCGAGGCGTGTAGCCTCCGGTTCCGCCCGATCCTGATGACGGGTCTTGCCTTCGTCTGCGGCGTGCTGCCGATGGCGATCGCCACCGGCGCCGGCGGCGCCAGCCAACAGGCGCTCGGCACGTCGGTGATGGGCGGCATGATCGCCGTGGTGATCCTGGCGCTGCTGCTTGTGCCGGTGTTCTTCGTCAGCGTGCAGCGCGTGCTGGCGGGGGATCGCGAGAAGGCGTCGGAGCAGGGTGAGATGTACGGCCCGCCTGCGCCGGCCAGGATGGGACACTGATTTTCGAGATCAGTCGCGCCTTGCTTTCGCAAGCCGTTCAATCCAGATTGCAGCTCTGGATGGAACGGGGAGCGTTTAGGCAACCCGAGGACTGAGAGCATGGGATGCGGCCGACCGACATTGCGATCTCGAATTATCGCTCCATTCGTCGGCTTTTCATGTCCATTCAACCGCTATCCGTCTTCGTCGGCGAGAACGGCGTCGGCAAATCCAATCTCTACAAGTCCCTGTCGCTGCTGCGCGACGCGGCAACCGGCCGGATCACGCGTACGATCGCCGACGAAGGCGGATTGAACTCGGTCTGCTGGTCAGGGCTTCGCAGGCGCGGCGAGGATGGACGGCTGCGGCTGGCGGTCAGATTCGAGAATGTCAATTATTCGATCGAGCTCGGGCATCCCGGCCCGGTCGAGGCGGCGTTCCCGGGCGAGCCGATGATCAAGTCGGAACGCATCGAGGCGATCCACGGCAAACGCAAAGTCCTGATGATGGAGCGGACCAATTCACACGTCAGCGTCCGCGGCGAGAGCGGTGCCTGGAGCGAGCACGAGAATGCGGTGCTGCCGTCGGAAACCGCGCTCGCCGATTTCCTCGACGGCCAGATATGTCCCGAAGTCGGTCTGATCAGGAACGCCTTGCAGAGCTGGCGCTTCTATCACGATTTTCGCACCGATCCGGCATCGCCGATCCGCAAGCCTTGTCTCGCGATCACGACGCCGTCGCTGAGCGCCGATGGCAGCGATCTCGCTGCCGCTTTGGCAACGCTCACCGCGATCAGGCAAGACGCGGCCGACCTGCAGGATGCGATCGAGGACGCATTCCCGGGTGCAGAACTCCGGGCGTGGGAAGAAAGCGGGCGCTGCGAATTCGATCTGCAACAGGCGGACATGCCGCGTCCGTTCAAGGCGCACGAACTATCCGACGGCACGCTGAAATATATCTGCCTGCTCGCGGTGTTCATAGGCTACCGGCTGCCGCCGTTCATCGCGCTGAACGAGCCCGAGACCAGCCTGCATCCATCCCTGCTGGCGCCGCTGGCCCGGCTGATCGCCAAGGCCTCGCGCCGCGCCGACGTCTGGATCGTCACCCATTCGGAACATTTGATGGAGGCGTTGCGCAGCGAAAGCTCGGTGCCGCTGCGCCGGGTGATCAAGTCCAACGGCGCCACGACCATCGAGGGCCTGACCGTCGGCGGTGAGTTTCGTGACGGGGCAGACGACGATGAGAACGATGACGACGACGATTAGAACGCGCCGTCGCGCTATTGCCCGAGCGGCTTCAGGATCTTGATCAGCTCGCCATGCACATACTCGTTGCCGCAGACGACGTGGCCGGTCTGCAGCGGGTCGTCATTGCCCTGGATGCCGGAGACGGTGCCGCCGGCTTCGCGGACCATCAAGAGACCGGCCGCGACGTCCCAGGCCTGCAGATTGCGCTCCCAATAGCCGTCGAGGCGGCCGGCGGCGACGAAGGCGAGGTCGAGCGAGGCGGCGCCGAAGCGGCGGAAGCCCGCCACCTTGCTCTGCAGCGCGGCTAGCTCCTGCAGCGCGAGCTGGTGGTTGCCGCGGCCGATATGCGGCAGGCCGCAGGCGACCACGCATTCGTTGAGCTGGCGGCGGCCAGCGACGCGCAGCCGCTGGTCGTTGAGGAACGCGCCCTTGCCGCGCTCGGCGATGTAGAGCTCGTCATTGGCGGGATTGTAGATCACGCCTGCGATCACGGTGTCCTCGCGCAACAGCCCGATCGAGATCGCGAATTGCGGGATGCCGTGCAGGAAGTTGGTGGTGCCGTCCAGGGGATCGACGATCCAGGTGTGGCTTTTGTCCGAGCCTTCGCGCTTTCCGCCTTCCTCGCCGAGGAACCCGTAGCCGGGCCGGGCCTTTTCGAGGTCGGTGTAGAGCATCTCCTCGGCGCGCTTGTCGGCGAGCGAGACGAAGTTCGCCGGGCCCTTCAGCGACACCTGCAGGTGTTCGATCTCGCCGAGGTCGCGCTTGAGGCTGCGGCCGGCGCGGCGCGCGGCCTTGACCATGACATTGATGAGGGCGGAGTAGAGCATGATGAGAGCTGGCGGCTTTCGAGCGTTGGAAAATCAATCGGGCAGCGTGCGCAAGATCTTGCCCGTCATCCTGAGGAGCGCGGAACGCGCGTCTCGAAGGATCGACGGCCACCGGCCGGGCCGCGCATCCTTCGAGGCTCGCTTCGCTCGCACCTCAGGATGACGGGAAACGGCCTGCGGCGCCTTCGGTTTCCCGACTGGGTGCCCTCTGGAGGCCGCCCCGTCAAGGCGTCATTTGACGTTGTTTCCGATCCATTTTCGCGCGGCCGCCTCGCCCTTGGCGCGGTCTTCCGGGCTCATATCGGCGAGGATGTCGTCGAGATCGGGGTCGCCCTTGCCGGCGGTCTTGGCGATCGTGTGCCATTTCAGGGCCTCGACCTTGTCCACCGGGGCGCCGGCGCCGGTCGCCAGCACACGGGCGAGGCGGTTTTGCGCGATCGGGCTGTTCTGCCGGGCCGCCTTGCGCAGCAGCGCCACCGCCGCCGGCACGTTCCGCGGCGTGCCGGTGCCGTTGTACAGCGCGATGGCATACTCGACCTCGGCATCGACATTGTCGGCCAGCGAGGCGGCCTGTAGCAGCCGCGCCGCCTTTTCGAGGTCCTTCGGCACGCCGGTGCCTTCCTTGTAGAAGGTCGCGAGCGCGTACTGCGCCTCGGGGCTGCCGGCGTCGGCGGCCATCCGCAACAGCTCGGCGGAGCGCTTGAGGTCCTGCGGCAGGGTCTGGCCATCGAGATAGAGCAGAGCGAGGTTGTAGGCCGCCTTGGGTTCGCCGAGCTTGGCGGACGAGGCCAGCAGCTTGACCGCGGAATCCTTGTCCACCGCGCCGCCGCGGCCCGCGATCCGCATCATCGCGAGCGCGAACATCGCCTCACGGTCGCCGGCATCGGACGCGCGCTTGTACCAGTCGTCGGCCTTGGCGTAGTCGCGCTTGACGCCGAGCCCATTGGCATAGAGCTCGCCCAGCATCGTCATTGCCTTGGCATCGTTGTTGTTCTGGGCGCGCGCCATCGCCAGTTCGAACGCGGTCTTGTACATGCCGCGCTGATAGGCGCCGTAGACCAGGTCGACATTGGGATCATCAGGCGTCGGGGTCGGCGAGGATGTCGGGGTGGCCGTCGGCGTGGCGGCGGGCTTCGGCGCGGGCCTCTTCGCGGCCGGCGCATGCACCTTCGGCTTCTCTTTCGGCGCCTCCTTCTTCGCGGACGGCGGCGTCTGCGCCGGCGGCGTGATCGAGAGCTGCGCCATCGCGCCGCTCGCCAGCATCGTGCAGCCGAGCGCAACACTTATCGGACGCAGGCATTTCATTCCGGCGTCATCCCGCGGCCTTGGCTTTGCCGGCATATGCAACCGCTTCGCCGATCTCGACGAGCGCAGCCTTCGCGCCGCGCGGATCGGACCAGATGAAATCTCCGACCAGCACGAAATCCGCGCCGGCCGCGGCGAACGCCTCGGCCTCCTCGCGCGAGGTCGCAAAGCCGACGCAGGGCGGCTCGAACAATTCGTCCCACCATTCGAGCCGCTCGGCGATCGCCTCGAGCGATGGCCGCGCTCCCTTGGCGTCGGGCTCGCCGAACAGCACATAGTCGGCGCCGGCTTCGCCCGCGGCCATGGAATCGTGGCGTGTCGCCAGGCCACCGACGCCTGCGATGCGATCGGGCTTCAGCGAGGGCATCGCCTCTTCCATCGCGGCGAGGCCGGTCAGGTGTGCGCCGTCGGCGCCGGCGCGGGCCACGATGTCGGGATGGCCGTCGATCAACAGCGCCGCACCTGCGTTCTGGATCGCAGGCGCCAGCGCCTTGATGGTGGAGATCATGCTGCGCGGATCGCTTTCGCGCAGCCGCACCAGAACGGCCGCGACGTCGGCCGCGGCCAGCAGATCGGCAAGCTCGGCCGCAAGCAGCAACGGCTCGTCGACCGGCGGCGTTGCCAGATAGAGGCGCGGCGCCGGCCGCGGCGGAACGGGCTTTGGGGCCAACTATGCCGCCTGTTTCTCGAGGCCGGCGTCCCACTTGCCGGTGCTCGCCAGCCCGTTCATCCGGGCGCGATGCGAGAAAGCGCGCTGGCCCGCGGGGACGTTCTCCGGTTTGCCGGACCATGCCTTCTGCGGCGCGGCCTGCAGCGCACGGCCATAGGAGAAGGTCAGCCGCCAGGGCAGATGGCCGATCTTGTTCATGGCGTCGAGATGCGCGGTCGCTTCCTCGTCGCTCTGTCCGCCGGAGAGGAAGGCGATGCCGGGCACCGCGGCCGGCACGCAGCTCTTGAGCAGGCGGACGGTCTTCTCGGCGACTTCCTGCACCGACGCCTGCTTCGGGCACTTCTTGCCCGAGATCGCCATGTTTGGCTTCAGGATCATGCCTTCGAGCGCGACGCGCTGCACCCGCAATTCCTGGAAGGTGCGGTTCAGCACGCGCTGCGTCACCTCGTAGCAGCGGTCGATGTCGTGATCGCCGTCCATCAGCACCTCCGGCTCGACGATCGGCACGATCTGCGCGGCCTGGCACAGCGCGGCGTAGCGCGCCAGCGCATGCGCGTTGACGCGGATTGCGGTCATCGTGGGAATACCGCGGCTGCCCGCGCCCGAGCCGATATCGATCACGGCGCGCCATTTCGCAAACCGCGCACCGCGCTCGTAATATTTCTTCAGCCGCTCGGCGAGCCTGTCGAGGCCGACGGTGACGAGTTCGCCGGGGCAGTTCGGCAACGGCTGGGTGCCTTCGTCGACCTTGATGCCGGGAATTGCGCCCGCCTGCTCGATCAGCTTGACCAGCGGCGTGCCGTCCTTGGCATTCTGCCAGATCGTCTCGTCGTAGAGGATGACGCCGGAGATGTATTTGCTCATCGCCTCCTGCGAGCGGAACAGCATCTCGCGATAGTCGCGGCGATTGTCCTCGGTCGAATCGACCTTGATGGCGTCGAACCGCTTCTTGATGGTGCCGGAGGATTCGTCGGCAGCGAGGATGCCCTTGCCCGGGGTGACCATGGCAAGCGCAACTTTGTTGAGGTCAGCGAGGTTCATCGGGAACGTCCTTTAGGGCCATTGCCTTTGCAAACCAAAATAGGCGGTTCTCGGGCAAATGCCTAGAAAACGTTCGTCGCGGCTCGTGTTCGGACGTTCCACCTCTCCCATCGGGAGAGGTCGCGCCGAAGGCGCGGGTGAGGGGATGCGCTCTATCGAGGGACCCGAATCCCTCACCCGGATCGCCGGCGCGATCCGACCTCTCCCCGTTGGGGAGAGGTGATCGCGGTCCGCGGCGAGTGAAGAGCGCTCAAGCAACCTTGGGGTCGAGCTCGCCCGCGGCGTAGCGCTTGGCCATTTCCGCCGTGGTCAGCACCTTCTTGATCTTGCTGGCCTGGCCCGCGGTGTTGAACTCCTGCAGGCGCTGCTTGCACAGCTTGGTCATCGCCTCCATCGCAGGCTTCAGGTACTTGCGCGGATCGAACTCTTCCGGATTGTCCTTCAGAACTTTCCGGATCTGACCGGTCATCGCCATCCGGTTGTCGGTGTCGATGTTGATCTTGCGCACGCCGTTCTTGATGCCGCGCTGGATCTCGGCGACCGGCACGCCCCAGGTCGGCTTCATCTTGCCGCCATTGGCGTTGATGATCTCCTGCAGCTCCTGCGGCACCGACGAGGAGCCATGCATCACCAGATGCGTGCTCGGCAGCTTGCGATGGATTTCCTCGATCACGTTCATGGCGAGGATGTCGCCATCGGGCTTGCGGGTGAACTTGTAGGCGCCGTGCGAGGTGCCCATCGCGATCGCCAGCGCGTCGACCTTGGTCTCCTTGACGAATTTCACGGCCTCGTCGGGATTGGTCAGCAACTGGTCATGCGACAGCTTGCCCTCGGCGCCGTGGCCGTCTTCCTTGTCGCCCATGCCGGTCTCGAGCGAGCCGAGCACGCCGAGCTCGCCTTCCACCGAGATGCCGCCGAGATGGGCCATGCCGGTCACGGTCCGGGTGACGCCAACATTGTAGTCCCAGTCGCCGGGGGTCTTGCCGTCGGCCTTCAGCGAGCCGTCCATCATGACAGAGGTGAAGCCGGCCTGGATCGCGGTCATGCAGGTGGCGGGCTCGTTGCCGTGGTCGAGATGCACGCAGACCGGGATCTGCGGATAGATCTCGGTGACGGCGTCCATCATGTGCTTGAGCATGACGTCGTTGGCGTAGGAGCGTGCGCCGCGCGAAGCCTGGATGATGACCGGCGCATCGACCTCGGAGGCCGCCGCCATGATCGCCAGCGCCTGCTCCATGTTGTTGATGTTGAAGGCAGGTACGCCGTAATCATGCTCGGCCGCGTGGTCGAGCAGTTGCCGCAACGTGATGCGAGCCATTCCATTTCTCCCTGTAATGCGCGTTCGCGGATTTGACCTAAATCAACCTTTTTTCAAAACTTCGACGCCCGGCAGCGGCTTGCCTTCCATCCATTCAAGAAACGCGCCGCCGGCGGTCGAGACGTAGGAAAAATCACCGGCCACGCCGGCCTGGTTGAGCGCCGCGACGGTGTCGCCGCCGCCGGCGACCGAGATCAGCTTCTTGGCCCTGGTGCGCTCGGCGGCATGCTTGGCCGACACCACGGTGCCGCGGTCGAACGGCGTCAGTTCGAAGGCGCCGAGCGGCCCGTTCCAGACCAGGGTCGCGGCATCGTCGATCGCGGCATGGATGCGCGCGATCGATTGCGGGCCGACGTCGAGGATCATGCCGTCGGCCGGGATCGCATCGAGGCCGTAAGCGTGCGAAGGCGCGTTGGCGGCGAACTGATTGGCGACAACCGCGTCAACCGGCAGGATGATCGCGCAATTCGCCGCGTTGGCCTTCTCCATGATCCGCAGCGCGGTCGCGGCGAGGTCCTTTTCGGCGAGCGACTTGCCGACGGCGACGCCCTGCGCGTGCAGGAAGGTGTTGGCCATGCCGCCGCCGATCACCAGCGCGTCCACCTTGTTCACGAGGTTTTCCAAAAGGTCGATCTTGGTCGAGACCTTGGCGCCGCCGATGATCGCGATCACCGGCTTGGTCGGGGCTTCCAGCGCCTTGCCGAGCGCGTCGAGCTCGGCCTGCATGGTGCGGCCGGCATAGGCCGGCAGTTTGTGACCGAGGCCTTCGGTCGAGGCGTGGGCGCGGTGCGCGGCGGAGAAGGCGTCATTGACCCAGATGTCGCCGAGTTTTGCCAATTCGGCGACGAAGCCGGCGTCGTTCTTCTCCTCTTCCTTGTGGAAGCGGGTGTTTTCCAGGCAGAGGATGTCGCCATCCTTGAGGGCCGCAACCGCCTTGGCCGCCGGCTCCCCGATGCAGTCCTCGGCGAAGGCGACCGGGCGCTTGATCACCGTCGACAGCGCTTCGGCGACCGGCTTCAGCGAATCCTTGGGATCGCGCCCCTTGGGCCGGCCGAAATGGGCGAGCAGGATCACCTTGCCGCCCTTGTCGGAGATTTCAGTGATGGTGGGAGCAACGCGCTCGAGCCGTGTGGCGTCGGTGACGCGGCCGCCTTCCATGGGGACGTTGAGGTCGACGCGCAGCAGCACGCGCTTGCCCTTCACGTTGACGTCGTCGAGGGTGCGGAACGATTTTGTCATGGACGTTTCCTGGGACGTTTCCTGTGCGGCCGGACACAGCCATCCACCGGACGGCGTCGCTTTCGCTTGCCGATGTCGCGGCCGTCAAGGTCGCGAATGCAGGGGCAAACACGCAGATGCCCGGCGCTGGGCCGGGCATCACGAACAGTCGAACTTAGATCAGCTTGCCGATCGCGACGGCGGTGTCGGCCATGCGGTTCGAGAAGCCCCACTCATTGTCGTACCAGGCCATCACGCGCACCAGCGTGCCGTTCTGCACCTTGGTCTGGTCCATGTGGAAGGTGGCCGAATGCGGATCGTGGTTGAAGTCGATCGAGACGTTCGGCGCGGTGGTGAAGCCCAGGATGCCCTTGAGCTGCTGCTCGGAGGCGCGCTTCATCGCCTCGTTGATTTCCTTGGCGTCGGTTGAGCGCTTGGCGACGATCTTCAGGTCGATCACCGAGACGTTCGGGGTCGGCACGCGGATCGAGACGCCGTCGAGCTTGCCCTTCAGTTCCGGCAGCACCAGGCCGATCGCCTTTGCCGCACCGGTCGAGGTCGGGATCATCGACATCGCCGCGGCGCGGCCGCGATAGAGGTCCTTGTGCAGGGTGTCGAGCGTCGGCTGGTCGCCGGTATAGGCGTGGATCGTGGTCATGAAGCCGGTCTCGATGCCGACGGTCTCGTTCAGCACCTTGGCAACCGGCGCCAGGCAGTTGGTGGTGCAGGAGCCGTTGGAGACGACGAGCTGATCCTTGTTCAGCGTGTCATGGTTGACGCCGTAGACGATCGTCGCGTCAGCACCGTCGGCGGGCGCCGAGACCAGCACGCGCTTGGCGCCGGCGGCGAGGTGCGCTGAGGCCTTGTCCTTGGCGGTGAAGATGCCGGTGCATTCCAGCGCGATGTCGACGCCGAGCGCCTTCCACGGCAGCTTGGAGGGATCGCGCTCGGCCGAGACCTTGATCTTGTTGTCGCCGACGCTGATCGAATCGCCGTCGACGGTCACGGTGCCGGGAAAGCGGCCATGCACGGAATCGAAGCGCAGCAGGTGCGCGTTGGTCTCGACCGGGCCGAGGTCGTTGATGCCAACCACCTCGATGTCCTTGCGGCCGGACTCGGCGATGGCGCGCAGAATGTTGCGGCCGATGCGCCCAAACCCGTTGATCGCGACGCGGATTGCCATGCTCGTCTCCTCTAAAGCTGTTGTCAGCCCCGCGGGAGGGCTCCCACGAGGTTCTTACGGCGGAACGCCCGGTTCGGCCGGGCGCGTACGGAAAAGATGGAGCTTTGGTAATCCTTTTTCACGACAAGCTCAACCGTGCCCCGCGAGTGGCAGACCGGCGTCAGACGCGCTTGGTGGCAGCGTTAACGACGGCTTCAGCGGTAATGTCGAAATGCGGGAAAAGGTCCTTCGCCGGGGCGCTGGCCCCGAAACCGTGCATGCCGATGAATTCGCCGTCATGGCCGATCACGGCGTCCCAGCCCCAGCGCACCGCAGCCTCGATCGCGATCTTGACCGGCGCCTTGCCGATAATGGCATTTTGTCGCTCCGCAGGCTGCGCCAGCAGCAATTCCAGCGACGGCACCGAGACGACCCGCGTCGCGATGCCGCGCCCTGCGAGCTGCTTCTGTGCCTCGACCGCGATCTGGACCTCGGAACCGGAGGCGAACAATGACACTTTCGCGTCACCCTGCGCCGCGACCAATTCGTAGGCGCCGTGACTGCACGGATTGTCGTTCGGCGCCGTGGTGCGGAGCTGCGGCAGGTTCTGGCGGGTCAGCGCCAGCACGGTCGGTCCGTCGACGCGGTTGAGCGCCAATTCCCAGCACTCGGCGGTCTCGACCGCGTCGCAGGGACGGAACACGCGCATGTTCGGCATCGCGCGCAACGCGGAGAGGTGCTCGACCGGCTGGTGCGTCGGGCCGTCCTCGCCGAGCCCGATCGAATCATGGGTCATGACATAGACGACGCCGGTGCCCATCAGCGCCGACAGGCGCATCGCGCCGCGCGCATAGTCGGTGAAGACCAGGAAGGTGGCGCCGTTCGGCGCAAAGCCGCCATGCAGGAAGATGCCGTTGAGGCACGCTGCCATGCCGTGCTCGCGGATGCCGTAATGGATGAAGCGGCCCTTCGGCGTCTTGGCGGCGAACGCTGTTGCCGACTTCGCCTTGTTGTTGTTGGAGCCGGTGAGGTCGGCCGAGCCGGCCACGAATTCCATCGGCATCGCGGCCGCGATCACCTCGATCGCAGCTTCCGACGATTTGCGGGTCGCGACGTTGAGCGGATTTTCCAAGAGGCTCTTCTTGAAGGCGCGCAGCCCCTTGGCGAGCGACTGCGGGCGCTCGTGACGGATGCGGCGCTCGAACTCGGCGCGCTTGCGGTTGCCGAGCTGCGCGAACTGCTCGTCCCACGCCTTGTGCTCGGCAGCGCCGCGAGCCCCGGCCTCACGCCAGGCCTTCAGCACGTCGTCGGGCACCGAGAACGGTTCGAGCGAGATGCCGAGCTTCTCCTTGGCGCCCTTGAGCTCGTTGGCGCCGAGCGCTTCGCCATGGGCTTTCGCGGTGCCGGCCCTGGTCGGCGCGCCGAAGCCGATCGTGGTCTTGCAGGCGATCAGCGAAGGCTTGCTGGACTTCTGCGCGCGGGTGATCGCAGCCGCGATCGCCTGCGGATCGTGGCCATCGATCAGCTCGGCCGCCCAGCCCGCGGACTTGAAGCGCTTCACCTGATCGACGGAGTCGGCGATCGAGGTCGGGCCGTCGATCGAGATGCCGTTGTCGTCGTACAGCACGATCATCTTGTTGAGCCGCCAGACACCGGCGAGCGCGATCGCTTCCTGCGAGATGCCTTCCATCAGGTCGCCGTCCGAGGCGAGCACATAGGTGTAGTGGTTGACGATCTTCTTGCCGAATTCTGCAGCGAGCATCTTCTCGGCGAGCGCCATGCCGACCGCGGTCGCGATGCCCTGGCCGAGCGGACCGGTGGTGGTCTCGATGCCCCTGGTGTGGAAATTCTCGGGGTGCCCCGGCGTCAGCGATCCGAGCTGGCGGAAATGCTTGAGCTGGTCGAGCGTCATGTCCTTGTTGCCGGTGAGGTACAGCAACGCATAGAGCAGCATCGAGCCGTGGCCGGCCGACAGCACGAAGCGATCGCGATCGGGCCACGCCGTATCGGCGGCATCGAACTTCAGGAATTTCGTGAACAGGACGGTTGCGATGTCGGCAGCGCCCATCGGCAGGCCGGGATGGCCGGAATTCGCCTTCTCGACGGCGTCCATGGCAAGGCCACGGATCGCATTGGCCATACGGGTGTGATCGACCTGCGTCATGATGAAAAGTCCGCCTGAAATGAGAGCTGATTGCTGGACGTATCGGGGCGAGCAGCCGCGATGCGCGCGTGGAGTGGCCTTACGGGTTGGAGGGTGGATTAGCACCTCAATTCCGCAAGTCCAAGGCGAGGAAACGCCCCAAAACGGGGAAAAGTTGCTCGAAATGGCCCAATTTCATTCAACGGTGCATAGTTCTGCGCCGCCGTTGCGCTTCCCTCGCTTGCCACGTAAATTTCGTCCGCTAAACGCTTGCCCAACCGCCGCTTTTGCCGTGCGGCAAGCCTGTCTCCAGCCGGCTATCAAGGCCGATCGACCAGAAGGGGTCCACGCCGCGTGTCATGAGTGATCGTCTCGCCAACGGGTCTGGCAATACCGAGGCACCGCTTGCCGATATCGATGCTGCGACCAAGCGGCTGATGGCCGCGCTCGATGCGCTGGAAAGTTCGGTGGAGCGGCGCCGCGAGGCCGACCGCGATGAGAACGAACTGGCGAGCAGGATCCAGGCGCTCGGCGCCGATCGCTCGAGACTTGCCGACGAACTCGACGGATCGCTGGTGAAGACGCGCAAGCTCGAGCGCGTCAATCGCGACATCGCGGAAAAGCTCGACGCGGCGATCGGCACCATTCGCGCCGTGCTCGAGGGCGGAGAAGGCAGATGAGCCACATCAACGTCACCATCAATGGCCGGCAATACCGGATGGCCTGCGAGGAGGGCCAGGAGGTGCGGCTCTTGAAGCTCGCGGAAAATCTCCAGCAGCGCGTCGAATCGCTGCGCGGCAAGTTCGGCGAGATCGGCGACGCACGGCTCACCGTGATGGCGGCGCTCACCGCCTGCGACGAGCTGGTCGATGCAAGCGCGCGCATCCGCAGCCTCGAGGAAGAGGTCGAGCAGTTGCGCAATGCCCGCACAGCCGCCGCCGACCGCGCCCGTGCGACCCAGACCGCGGTCTCCAACGCGCTGAACGCCGCCGCCGAGCGGATCGAGCGCACCACGCAGGTGCTCAACCGCACCATCGGCGGCGGCATCGCGATCGGGTGATGTTCTTGGTCGTCCCGGTCTTCGCCGGGGCGACGCCAGGTTTCTTACCGCTGGCGAATTGCGACAACGATCGCTAGATTAGCCCACGCGAAGCTGCGTCGTGCGTCAGGAGCCATATATCCCCGGGGCCTTATCGATCCTTTAGGGAACTGTCCCTGGCCGGGTCCGTGGACCCGGACATATGGTGCCCACCTACTTTCGTAGGGAACTCCGGGATCGAGCGCTCCAACGGCCTCTGCGGCTTCGCACTATTTTTGCTGTTGCCTAGTCGTCGCGCGGCGGCGGTTCGATTGTGGTGCAGCGCTGTTCCCTGCGAAGCAGGGCGTCCAGTGCGCCGCGGCGTGACCCTAATGAATGCGAGCGTCTGTGATTGATGGATCGTCCGTTGTCGCGGACGACGACAGCGGAAGATGGATCATGCACGCATCTCCATCGAAGGCCGAGCTTCGGGCGCTTGCCCTCGCCAAGCGTGACGCGCTGAGCGACGAGCAGCGCGCGACGGCTGCGGAAGCGCTCGCCAAGCGCGGCGCGCCGTTCGCCATCACGCAAGGCATGATCATCTCGGGCTATGCCCCGATCCGCAGCGAGATCGATCCGGCGCCGCTGATGAAGAAGCTTGCCGAGAAGGGGGCGCGGCTCGCGCTGCCCTGTATCAATGCGCGCGGCCAGTCGCTGACCTTCCGCAGCTGGTCGCCGCAGGACCGGCTGATGCTCGGGCCGCTCGGCATACCCGAGCCGTCGCCGGCCGCGGCCGAGGTGCATCCCGACGTGATGCTGGTGCCGCTTGCCGCCTTCGACAAGCTCGGCCACCGCATCGGCTATGGTGCCGGCTATTACGACTATACCTTTGCGCATCTGCGCAAGGCCAAGCATGTGATCGGGGTCGGGATCGCCTTTGCTGCACAGGAAACCAAGGCCATTCCGGCGCTGTCGCACGACGTCCCGCTCGATTATGTGCTAACGGAGCGCAAGACGTTCGATTTCCGGAGCCCTTGAATTGCGTATCCTCTTCGTTGGTGACGTCGTCGGCAGAACGGGCCGCACCGCCATATCAGATCATCTCCCCGGCATGGTCAGGGACTGGTCGCTCGATCTCGTCGTCGTCAATGGCGAGAACGCCGCCGGCGGCTTCGGCATCACCGAGGCGATCTACCAGGAGCTGCTCGACGCCGGCGCCGATGCGATCACGCTCGGCAACCACGCCTGGAATCAGAAGGAGGCGCTGGTCTTCATCGAGCGCGCGCCGCGCCTGATCCGGCCCTTGAATTTCCCGCGCCATTCGCCGGGCCGCGGCGCCGCGCTGGTCGACACCAAGAGCGGCAAGCGCGCGCTGGTTCTCAACGCGATCGGTCGCGTCTTCATGGAGCCGTCCTCGAACGATCCGTTCAGCGCGATCGAGCGTGAGCTCGAGGCCTGCCCGCTGCGCGAGGGTTGTGACGCCATCGTGCTCGATTTCCACGCCGAGGCGACCAGCGAGAAGCAGGGCGTCGGCTTCTTCTGCGACGGCCGCGTCAGCCTCGTGGTCGGGACCCACACCCATGTGCCGACCGCCGATCACCAGGTGCTGCCCGGCGGCACCGCTTACATGAGCGATGCCGGCATGACCGGCGACTATGATTCGGTGATCGGTATGCAGAAGGAGGAGCCGCTGCAGCGTTTCCTCACCGGCATTCCCTCCGGCCGTTTCGAGCCGGCGGCAGGCGTTGCGACGCTCAGCGGCGTCGCGGTCGAGACCGACGATGCGACCGGGCTTGCGGTCAAGGTCGCGCCGGTGCGCGCCGGTGGCCGGCTCGAGCCCGCGGTGCCGGGGTTCTGGACGTAAGTGAAGTCGCGCCGACGAACCGATTCCGTCATTGCGAGCGAAGCGAAGCAATCCATGTCACCGTGCATGGGGGGCGATGGATTGCTTCGTCGCTATCGCTCCTCGCAATGACGACTTGCCGTCAACCCTGCCGGAAACCGGTCCGGCCTATCGCTGCACACCATTTCGGAATAATGGAAATGTACCGGTGAGTTGCCCGACGTGTCAAGCGCAGTGTCGAGCGCCGGCAGCCGACGGCTACTGTGCATGGGGTTGTTTTGCATTTTTTTGGCAGTGCCTGTAGCCCGGATGCAGCCAACGGGGCGCGCGTTCGCGCGACTCCCATCCGGGCCCCGTTCAAAGCTTGTAGGCGGTGCGGAACGCGCCCCAGTGCCGGCCGCGGACGCGGATCGGCACGTCGATCTCGCGCATCATCACGGTGGTGCCGCCTCCCATGTCGCGCGCGTAGCTTTGCACCAGGTAGGCGCGCTCATTGCGCGCGGCGGCGAGGCCGGCGGGGTCGTTGAAGATGCGGCGATTGCGGCAATTGGCGGTGTTGTAGGCGACGTCGCCCGGCCGCTGCGGCTGCGAGTAGATCTTGTTGTGGACCGGCAGATAGCCGTTGCGGTCGACCGTCGCGCAGAATGCCAGGCGCTTGTCCTTGGCGAGGAACGCCTCGAGCGGAGCGGGCAGCGCGCGGTCCGCCCAGTCCAGCATCTTGGTGCGGTACTGCACCGGATTGGTGCCCGGTATCTCGACATAGTCGGTGTCGAACATGTCGGCGATCGTGATCGCGCCGCTGGCCAGTCCGTTCTCGAACAGTCTGCTCAGTGCGCGGCCGGCTTCCATCGCGCGGGTGACGAGTTCGGCGTTCTCCTCGTGGATCGCCCACATCCGGTCTTCGATCTTTTCGCGCAATTCGGCGGTCGCGGCCTCGAAGCGCGCCTGGCTGCCTGCCTTGGCGCGGTCGCCGATCCTGATCCGGCAGGCGCCGATGTCCTGGAGGGTCGCGCTCAGGGTCTCATGGGCCGGCAGCTTCTCGGCATCGGGCCCGCCGATCAGGATGCCGTCCATCGCGATCTCATAGACCGGCGCGGTGATGTTGCCGCGCGCGGTCGTGATCTCGATTCTGAGGCTGCAGGGCAGGCGCTCGTTCTTGCGCGGATCGCCGCGCTCGTCCTGGCGCAGCAGCACCGCGCAGCGCGCCTTCAGCTTCTGGGCGAAGGCGGTCACCGCCTTGCCGGCCTTGGCGACATTGTCGCCATGCGCGGCGGCTTCCCGCGTCGCGCTGTCGATCTCGCCGGCGCTGGTGCCGACCGAGACGATGAAGTGGGAGGCGGAGGCTGCGTTCTGGCCCATCTCGCCGGTGATCTGGTTCTGCTCGGCGACCGCGCCGTTGACGTTCTCGAACACCGGCCGGATCTTCTCGATCGCCTGCGAGATGCGGTGGACGGCGTCCGCCGATCCGGTGGCGTCCTTCTGCAGCGCCTCGATCTTGCGGGTGATCTCCTCAGTGGCGCTCTGGGTCTGCACCGCCAGCGCCTTGACCTCGGTGGCGACCACGGCAAAGCCCTTGCCGGCCGTGCCGGCGCGCGCAGCTTCAATGGTGGAGTTGAGCGCGAGCAGCGTGGTCTGCCGCGCGATCTGCGCGATCAGATTGACGACATTGCCGATCGCGGCCGAGGATTCGCGCAGGCGATCGACATTCGCGGTGGCCTCGCGCGCCGCCGCCGCGGCATCGTCGGCGAGCTGGCTCGCGCTGCGCACCTGCGCGCCGATGCCTTCGGCGGAATGGGTGAACCGGTCGGCGGCTTCGGAGAATGTCGTCGCGGTGCTCTGCGCATCGCTGCTGCGCCCGGTCAGCGCGTCGGTGCGGGCTCGGATCGTCGCGAGCTTGGCGGCCGTCGCCTCGGCGCCGTCGGCCACCGCGCCCGCGGCGCGCTCGAGCTGGCGGATCATAGCCCCTAGCTCGAGTTCCAGCAGCTCCAAGATTTCCTTCGACGAATCAGTCTCGGTCGAGACCTCGGGCGCGGTTGCCGCGGCCGGCACCAGTGGCGCGGCGACAGGCGCAGCCGGCTCCGGCTCTTGCTTTCGAAACAAACCGAACGCCATGGGGGCTCTTGGAAAGTTGCGGCGGGACGGGGCGATCCTCGCATCCGGGCATGAAGTCATGGTTAACAAGTGCCTCATATTCCGGCTTGCGGTAGTATTCTCGGGCCAGACGACCCCTGCCGACCTTTGATTTTGACCGCCAGGGGCCTATAAGGCCGCGTTTTCCACCCCTGTTCAGACCCTAGGCTCGAAGAGACGTCGCATGGCCGGCCATTCCCAATTCAAGAACATCATGCACCGCAAGGGCCGGCAGGATGCCCAGAAGTCGAAGCTTTTCGGCAAGCTGGCCCGCGAAATCACCGTGGCGGCCAAGCTCGGCACCCCGGACCCGGCGATGAACCCGCGGCTGCGCGCCGCCGTGGTCGCAGCGCGGGCCGAGAACATGCCCAAGGACAATATCGACCGCGCCATCAAGAAGGCCGCGGGCAATGAGGGCGAGAACTACGACGAGATACGCTACGAGGGCTATGGCCCCGGCGGTGTCGCCGTGATCGTCGAGGCGCTGACCGACAACCGCAACCGCGCCGCCTCCGACATCCGCTCGTTCTTCACCAAGTCGGGCGGCAATCTCGGCGAAACCGGCTCGGTCGCCTTCATGTTCGATCGCACCGGCATCATCGAGTACGACGCCAAGGTGGCCTCCGACGATGCGATGCTGGACGCCGCGATCGAGGCCGGCGCCGACGACGTCGTCTCCAGCGAAGGCGGCCACGAGGTCTACGCCTCGCAGGACACCTTCCGCGAGGTCGCAAAAGCGCTGGAAGCGAAGTTCGGCGAGCCGCGCAAGGCGGCGCTGACCTGGAAGCCGCAGAACACCGTCGCGGTCGACGACGAGACCGGCGAAAAGCTGCTCAAGCTGATGGACCTGCTCAACGAGCACGACGACGTGCAGAACGTCTACGCCAATTTCGAGGTGTCCGACGCGCTGATTGCAAAGATGGGCGGGTAAGAGCCGCGTTCATCGCCCCAAGCTCCAATGTCATCGCCCGACTTGATCGGGCGATTCAGCATTCCAGAGGTCGTTATTTGACCCGAGAGGCCGCGGCGTGCTGGATCCCCCGCTTTCGCGGGGGATGACGAGCGAGGACGGGATCAAGAGCGGAGCCGACGGCGACCGCGGCAGGGGATGGGCTTCCGTTTGTGTTTCGTTCTCGCAGGCCAGGCGGTATCACTACCGCATGACAGCCCAGCCGATTCGCTCTCCCGTCCGCATCATCGGTATCGATCCGGGTCTCCGCCGCACCGGCTGGGGCGTGATCGAGACCGAGGGCAACCGTCTGGTCTATATCGGCTGCGGCTCGGTCGAGCCGCCGGACGATCTGCCGCTGGCGAGCCGGCTGCTCGCGATCCATGAGGGGCTGGCCGCCGTGCTCGGCGACTTTAGGCCGGCGGAGGCCGCGGTCGAGCAGACCTTCGTCAACAAGGACGGCGTTGCCACGCTGAAGCTCGGCCAGGCCCGCGGCGTCGCCATGCTGGCGCCCGCAATGTTCGGTATCTCGGTCGCCGAATACGCGCCGAACCAGGTCAAGAAGACCGTGGTCGGTGCCGGTCACGCCGAGAAGAACCAGATCCAGGTGATGCTGAAGATCCTGTTGCCGAAGGCCGAACCGCCGTCCGCCGACGCCGCCGACGCGCTCGCGGTCGCGATCACCCACGCCCATCACCGCCAGAGCGCCGCACTCCGGCTCAGGGTGGCGAGCCTATGATCGGCTATTGCAACGTAGCGCAACGCGAGGAGCGCGCGCTCGTCAGGCTCCCTCCCCCCTTGCGGGGGAGGGTTGGGGAGAGGGGTGGACCCCGGGCGAGACGATTGCTGAGCGCATCGCCCTCGCAAAGTCGGCTACCTGTCGTCGGAACGGAAATTGACAGAGCGCGTCGTGTGGTACCCCTCGCCCTAACCCTCCACCGCAAGGGGGGAGGGAACCCTTCCGCCAGTGCGTCCCCTACTAGTGCGGGTTCATCCGAACACGGTGCGCGCGTCGAGCCTGGGTCACCATCATGATCGGCAAGCTCAAGGGTCTGATCGATTCCTATGGCGAGGACTACGTAATCCTCGACGTCGGCGGCGTCGGCTATCAGGTGCATTGCGCGAGCCGCACGCTGCAGGCATTGCCGTCGCCGGGCGGCGCGGCGGTGCTCTCGATCGAGACCTATGTCCGCGAGGATCAGATCAAGCTGTTCGGCTTCCGCTCAGATCTCGAGCGCGAATGGTTTCGCCTGCTGCAGACCGTGCAGGGCGTCGGCGCCAAGGTCGCGCTCGCGGTGCTCGGCACGCTGCCGCCGACCGATCTCGCCAACGCCATCGCGCTGCGTGACAAGGCGGCGGTGGCGCGGACGCCCGGTGTCGGGCCGAAGGTCGCCGAACGCATCGTCAGCGAATTGAAGGACAAGGCACCGGGCTTTGCCGATGTCGATCCCGCGGTGGTGCATCTCTCGGGCGCGATCGACAACAACCGCGCGCCGCGTCCGGTCACCGACGCGATCTCTCGCGCTGGTTAACCTCGGCTACGGCCAGCCGCAGGCCGCCGCCGCGATCGCCGCTGCCTCGCGCAGCGCCGGTGAGAGTGCCGAGACCGCGCAGCTGATCCGGCTTGGGCTTAAGGAATTGTCGAAGTGAACACGCCCTCGCGCATGGTCTCGCCCGAACGCCGCTCCGACGATGTCGGCGACACCGCGCTGCGTCCGCAGTCGCTGACGGAGTTCGTCGGCCAGGCCCAGGCGCGCAAGAATCTCTCGATCTTCATCGAAGCCGCCAAGAAGCGCGGCGAGGCGCTCGATCACGTGCTGTTCGTCGGTCCCCCCGGCCTCGGCAAGACCACGCTGGCGCAGATCGTTGCGCGCGAGCTCGGCGTCGGCTTCCGTGCCACCTCCGGCCCCGTGATCGCGAAGGCTGGCGACCTCGCGGCGCTGCTCACCAATCTGGAAGAGCGCGATGTGCTGTTCATCGACGAAATCCATCGCCTGAGCCCAGCGGTGGAAGAAGTACTCTATCCCGCGATGGAGGATTTTCAGCTTGATCTGATCATCGGCGAAGGCCCTGCGGCGCGCTCGGTCAAGATCGAGCTGTCGAAATTCACCCTGGTCGGTGCGACGACGCGCGCGGGCCTGCTCACCAATCCGCTGCGCGATCGCTTCGGCATTCCGGTCCGGCTCAACTTCTACACCGTGGAAGAGCTCGAGAAGATCGTCACCCGCGGCGCCCGCGTGCTCAACATCGGCATGAGCCCCGACGGCGCCAACGAGATCGCGCGCCGTGCCCGCGGCACGCCGCGCATCGCCGGCCGCCTGCTGCGCCGGGTCCGCGACTTTGCCTCGGCAGCCGATGCCGATGCCATCGACCGCGGCATCGCCGACCGGGCGCTGAGCGCGCTCGAGGTCGACAGCGCCGGGCTCGACGCGATGGACCGGCGCTATCTCACCACCATCGCCTTGAACTATGGCGGCGGGCCAGTCGGTGTCGAGACCATGGCCGCAGCGTTGTCGGAGCCGCGCGATGCGATCGAGGACATCATCGAGCCCTATCTGATCCAGTGCGGCTATCTGCAGCGCACCCCGCGCGGAAGACTGCTGACCTCACATGCCTTCCGCCATCTCGGCCTCGCCGAGCCGAACCGCGATCCCGCGCAGTTCGGCCTGTTCGGCGGCAATGGCGATGAGGATTGAGGCGAGCGCTCTCGAAGACGTGAAAAGACGTGTTGTGCCCGCTAACCATTGCGACGTCTCTGCGGGTCCTCTGCACAAACACGGCCCAATTTCGCTCTAATCAAAGGGCCTATGATCGTCCGGAGCGCCTTCCAGGAGGCGCCAGGCATCACCGATCAAGCGTCCATGATTTCACGTCGACATTTTCTTCGCGGCTTCGGCGGATTGACCGCCGCCACCGCCTCGACCGGAGCCTACGGCCTGAGCGAGCCGGTCGTCCGCCTCACGCTGACGCGCTACGATCTGTCGCCGCGGCAATGGCCGGCCGACTTTCCGCTCAGGATCGTCGCGCTCGCCGATATTCACGCCTGCGATCCCTGGATGTCGCTCGATCGCATCGCGGAGATCGTCGAGCGCACCAACGCGCTGAACCCCGACATCATCGTGTTGCTAGGCGACTATGTCGCGGGACTGCGCCACGTCACCCGCTTCATTCCGGCTTCCGAATGGGCCGCGGTGCTCAGGGGCCTGAAGGCGCCGCTCGGCGTCCACGCCGTGCTCGGCAATCACGATTATTGGGAAGACAAGACGGTGCAGCGCCTGGGGCAGGGGACACCCGTCGCGCGCCGCGCGCTGGAGCGCGCCGGCATTCCGGTCTACGAGAACGACGCGGTGCGGCTCACCAAGGACGGTCGCCCGTTCTGGCTTGCCGGTCTCGGCGACCAGCTCGCCTTTATGGCGGCGCGGCGCTATCGCGAGGTCCGGCGCATCGGCGTCGACGATCTCAACGCGACGCTCGCAAAAGTCACCGACGACGCGCCGGTGATCCTGCTCGCGCACGAGCCCGATGTGGCGCTCCGCGTGCCCTCGCGCGTCGCGCTGCAACTGTCCGGCCACACCCATGGCGGCCAGATCCGGCTGCTCGGCTGGTCGCCCGCGGTGCCGGTGAAGCACGGCATGCGGCTCGCCTATGGCCACATCAAGCTGAAATGCGACGTCGTCGTCTCCGGCGGCCTCGGCTGCAGCATCATGCCGTTCCGCCTCGGCGTGCCGCCGGAGATCGTGCAGGTCACGCTCGGCGCAAAGGGGCCGGTGCTGTCCTGATCGCGCTTGCGTGATCGCGCAATTTGCGCAAAACGATGGTTCTCACGAGGGCAATCGAGGGGCCGCACTTGACCTTACCCCATATCGACGGCGCGATCCGCGATGGCCGACATCATATGCAGGTCCGTGTCTACTACGAAGACACCGATTTTTCCGGCATCGTCTACCACGCCAATTATCTGCGCTTCATGGAGCGCGGCCGCACCAATCATCTCCGCTTGATGGGCGCCGAACAGAACGCGCTGTTCGAGGAGGCGCAGGAGGAGACCGGCGGCTTCGCCTTCGTGGTGCGCTCGATGACGCTGGACTTCCTGAAGCCCGCGCGAATGGACGACATGCTCGACGTCGTGACCTGGCCGATCGCGGTGAAGGGTGCCTCCATCATGCTCGCGCAGGAGGTCCGGCGCGGCGATGACGTGCTCGTGAAGGCGCAGGTGCGCGTCGCCTTCGTCAGTCAGGGCAGGGCACAGCCGATTCCGAAGTCCATTCGCGCGCTGATGAAGGCCGATCTGGCTTAACTATCGGGCGATAGGAAACACCCCATCGACTCTCCGTCGCCCGGCGATAGATTTGCCTGGCAAACATTGAGGGATCGCCGATGTCACGCCCGCCGCTGCCGCCCTTTACCCGCGAGACCGCCGCGCAGAAGGCGCGCATGGCGGAGGACGCCTGGAATTCGCGCGACCCGGTCCGGGTTGCCGGCGCCTATACCGAGGACAGCCGCTGGCGCAATCGCTCCGAGGTATTTCAAGGCCGCGAGGCGATCGTGGCCTTCCTGACCCGCAAATGGGAGAAGGAGCTGGAGTATCGCCTGATCAAGGACCTCTGGGCGTTCGACGGCAATCGCATCGCGGTGCGCTTCCAGTACGAATGGCACGACGTCGGCGGCAACTGGTTTCGCTCCTACGGCAACGAGCAGTGGGAGTTCGACGAGCACGGCCTGATGCGCCGCCGCGAGGCCTCGATCAACGACATCGCGATCGCAGAGAAGGACCGCCGCTTCCACTGGCCTGCGCCGGGTCCGCGTCCGGCCGACGTGCCCGGGTTGGGGCAGGAGCCGTTCTGATCGCTGCGCTCGATCCGGGCTCAGGGTGAGGCGGGAGCCGGGCCGTCGTGCTTCGAGACGCGCGTTCCGCGCTCCTCAGCATGACGGTCATGAGATTGAGCGTTCAGCTAGAGCTAAGCGTGCAGATGTTCGCTCCGTCACCCCTGCGCAAAGGCTTCGCCTTTGTCGCTGGAGGTGCGAGCGGAGCGAGCCTCGAAGTGTGGACGGCCCCACGCTCGGAGCCGTCGCCTTTCAATGTGCCTTACGCCGCCGCCTTGTGCCGGGCGATCTCCGCCTTGTAGAGCTCGAACTCCTCCGCGACCGCTTTCGCGACCGACGGCCGGGTGCGCAGGCGCTCGTAATAGGCCTTCAGCGCCGGCCACTTCGAAAGCTCGATCGGCGGCGTTGCCATGGTCCAGTTGATGACAGTGACGAGATAGGCGTCGGCGACGCTGAAATGATCGAGCAGGTAGTCGCGGCCCTTCAGGTGGTCCTCGAGATAGTCGAGCCGCGAGACGTATTTCTCCAGCGCGTAGGTCTTGGCTTCCGGCGGCGCCTTCTTGTCGAGCAGCGGCAGGAACAGGCCCTTGTGCAACTCGGTGCCGATGAAGCACAGCCATTGATGCAGCTTCGAACGTTCGGCGCTCGATGCGGTGCCGATGCCGGCGCGCGGGAACTGGTCGGCGACATATTGCAGGATCGCGGCGTTCTCGGTCAGCACCACGCCGTCGTCGGTGCGCAAGGTCGGCACCAGCCCGAGCGGGTTGACCTTGTTGAAGTCGGTGCCGTCATTGCGCACCTGTTTGGTCTTCGGATCGACCTCGAGATAGTTGGCCGGCTGGCCCGCTTCGTACAGCGCGACGCGGGTCGCCATCGAGCAAGCGAGCGGCGAGAAATACAGGTCCATGGTGCCTCCTTGGGGCGAGTCTGGCGCGGGTGTCCCGGCCATTGTTGATTTTTGTACTGTCTTGGATAATATTGAGGGCGTCAAGGAATTTAATGCGAAATGGTACAAAAAAGTAAGAGGCCGCCATCTGCTGCAAGAAGTGCGACGCCCGTCGAACCGAAGCGGCGCGGGCGGCCGCGCGCCTATGAGCCCGATGTGGCGCTCGGCAAGGCGCTCGATCTGTTCCGCCGCGACGGCTTTGCCGCGACCTCGCTCGATGATCTGAGTGCTGCGACCGGCATGAACCGGCCGAGTCTCTATGGCGCGTTCGGCGACAAGCGCGACCTCTACATCAAGAGCTACCAGCGCTACCGCGACGATGCGCGCGCGTCGATGGCCGACATCTTTCGCGCCGAGGCGCCGCTGCGCGAGCGGCTGGAGCGCATCTACCGGATCGCGCTCGACATCTATCTCTCCGGCGAGTCCGGTCCGCGCGGCTGCTTCACGGTGATGACAGCGGCGTCCGAGGCGGTGTCGGATCCGGATATCCGCAGCATGGTGGTGGAGGGCCTGACCGAACTCGACAAGGCGTTCGGCATTTGCTTCCGCCATGCCAGGGAACGCGGCGAGCTGCCCGAGGGCGCCGATCCGGCGGCGCTGGCGCATCTCGCCTCCGCCACCATCCACACCATCGCGATCCGTGCCCGCGCCCGCGTGCCGCGCGGGGAACTCGAGGCGATCGTGAAGGGCGCCGTCGACGTGCTGTGCGCGGCCAAATAGCCGCCGCGAATTTCACCAGAGCAAATGTCGGGAGCTGGTTTTCCGGGCCGTCCTCGGTCAGGTCTCCTCGCACACGGAAGCGGAACTTCATGGGAAAGCTCAGGACTTCACTCTTCATGGTATCGATCGACGGATTTGGCGCGGCGCCGCGCCAGAGCCTGGAAAACCCATTCGGCGAAGGCGGTCTCGCGCTGCCCGCCGCCTGGTTCTTCGAGACGCGAACATTTCGCCAGATGACCGGACAGGACGGCGGCACCACCGGGCTCGACGACGAGATCGCCCGCAAGTCGATGCAGAACATCGGCGCCTGGATCATGGGCCGCAACATGTTCGGACCGATTCGTGGGCCGTGGCCCGATCATTCGTGGAAGGGCTGGTGGGGCGACGTACCGCCATATCACACGCCAGTGTTCGTGCTGACGCATCACGCGCGGCCCGACCTTCCGATGGCGGGCGACACCACGTTTCATTTCGTCACCGACGGCATGCTTGCTGCGCTGGAGCGGGCGCGCGCCGTTGCCGGCGACAAGGACATCCGGGTCGGTGGCGGCGTATCGGTGGTGCGGCAATTCCTCCAGGCCCGTTTGCTCGACGAACTGCAATTGGTGATACCGCCGGTCTTGCTCGGTGCCGGCGAGAGCTTGTTCGCGGGGCTCGACCTGCCCGCGCTCGGCTATGGCGTCGTCTCGCATGTCGCGAGCCCGAACGCCACCCACATCACCTTCGCGCGCAAGCCGTAGGTCGCAGTCTCCGCGTCAGCGGCCAAAATAGGCCGTTGACGCGACCGCTTTTTGGTCGTACTTAACCCAAAGGTTATTTAACCAATGAGCTAAGTAGATGCCGCTCGATCCCCTCAGTTCGACCTTCGCGGCGCTGGCCGATCCGACCCGGCGCGCGATCCTGGCGCGGCTCGCGCTCGGCGAAACCTCGGTGATGGAGCTGGCAAAGCCATTCGACATGAGCCTGCCGGCGATCTCCAAGCACCTGAAGGTGCTGGAGCATGCCGGGTTGATCTCGCGCGGGCGCGAGGCGCAGTGGCGGCCGTGCCGCATCGCGCCCTCTTCGTTCAAGCAGGTCGACGGCTGGCTCGGGAATTTCCGCCGCTTCTGGGACGAGAGCTTCAACCACCTCGACGGCCTGCTCGAGGAGATGAAGGCGGAGGAGGCCGCGAAGGTCCCGCCGCGCAGCAACCGCAAGGTCAGCAACCCTAAAGTCAGAGTAACCAAGGAGAAGCAACGTGGACGCACGCGTGGATAAGACGCTGAGGATCACGACCCCATCGGATTTCGAGTTCGCCATGACGCGCCAGTTCGATGCGCCGCGGCGCTTTGTGTTCGACGCGATGACCAAGCCGGAATATCTGGTGCGCTGGCTCGGCTGCGAGACGCTCGCAATGCCCGTGTGCGAAGTCGACCTGCGCGTCGGCGGAGCCTATCGGTTTGTGTTCCGCTCTTCCGAGGGCATCGAGCATGAACTGACCGGCACCTATCGCGAGGTGGTGCGACCGGAGCGGCTGGCATTCGGCGAGACCTTCTCGATGCCGGGCTTCACCAGCGACGAATATCTCGTCATCTCGACCTTCATCGAGGAAGCCGGCACCACCACGTTGACCACCACCATCCGCCATCCGACCAAGGAAGCGCGCGACGGCCATCTCAATTCGGGCATCGACAAGGGCGTCGCGCCGGCCTACGACCGGCTCGCGGAGGTGGTTGCCGGGATGGGCTAAGGCGCCTGTTGTCTCGCATCCGCCATTGCGAGCGACGCGAAGCATCCATCTGACCGTGTTTAGGGTGGCATGGATTGCTTCGTCGCTTCGCTCCTCGCAATGACGGCTTCGCGCTAATACCCCCGCTTGCGATCGACCATGTTCTCCAGCTCCCCGCCTTGCTCGAAGCGCGCGATCTGTTGCGCGACGTATTTCGAGATCTCGTCGGCGTCGGTGTCGGCGGCGTTGTGCGGTGTCAGCACCACCTTCGGATGGCTCCAGAACGGGCTCGCCTCGGGCAGCGGCTCGGTCTCGAAGACGTCGAGCGAGGCCGCGCCCAGCGTGCCGTCATCGAGCGCGCGCAAAATGTCCGCTTCGTTCTGCAATCCGCCGCGGCCGGCATTGATGATGACAGGCGCGCCGAGCGGGCTGCTGCGGTTCAGTTTCACGAACGCGTCGCGGTTCAGCACGTGCCGGGTATCCGGCGTCAGCGGCAGCAGGCAGACCAGGATGTTGGTCTCGCGCAGGAACGCGTCCAGCCCGTCAGTGCCGTGATAGCAGACGACGCCGTCGATCCGCTTCTCGCTGCGGCTCCAGCCGACGACGCGGAAGCCGAGCGCGCGCAGCGCGTGCGCCGAGGCGGCGCCGAGGGTGCCGAGCCCCATCACCCCGACGGTGATCGCGCTTGCCGCCCACTGATAGTCCGGCGCCCAGCGCTTCAGGCGCTGCGACTCGCGCAGATAAAGCTCCTGGCGGTGATGCATCAACACATGCAGCACGACATATTCTGTCATGCGGTCGGTGAGATCGGAGACCGAAACCCGCACCAGCGGCACGTCGGGCAGCGAGCGGTCCGCCATCAGTGCGTCGACGCCGGCGCCGAGGTTGAAGATGACGCGCAGGTTCTTGAATGCCGCGAGCTCGCCCGGCTTCGGCTTCCATACCGCGGCATAGTGCACCTCCGCGGGATCGAGCGCGCCGTCCGGCAGCAGCACCACGCGGCGGTCCGGGCAGACCGTGTCGAACCGCGCTTTCCAGCGCGCCGACGACCAGTTTTCCGAGCCGCCATTGATCAGCAGCGCCAGTGCGCCCTTACCCATCGGGATACCTCCAACTTCAATGTGATATTCATCACAGAACGGGCGTGGCCCGCCCCTTAGTCTCCTGCCATCAACCGGGGAGAACTTCCATGCGCAAGCTGATCCTGATCGCGGCTTTCATCGCAGTCGCCGCCACCACCGCTCACGCCGGCCAGAGTCGTGGCCTTGTGCTCGCAAACGCCGACACCCCCGCTCAGACGCAATCGGCCGTTGCGCCTGCTCCCGCCGAAGCCCAGCCGGGCTCGTCGCAGGTGCAGCCTGCCGATGCGCCGCGGCCGCAGGCGTCGCGTCCGGTGAAGAGGAGCCAGGCCAACCGCCGGGAGAGCGACGAGGCCAAGGCGCGCCGGATCGCCGCCCGCTACGGCGTCTATTGGTGATCGCGGCATCGTCGTTACGGCGATGGCCTGACGCGCCATCGCGGCCTCAGCCCTCGGTCTTTCGCGCTGTGCGCCGAGGCTTCGGCGAAATCCGTCGCCGACATCCGGAACCCAAATTTCTTTCGCGCCGCCTGTCGGCAGCGGGCATAATCGTTCGTTCTTGCAATGAACGGAGATGCCTTTTCGATGCTGTACGCCATCCTCTGCTATCATGACGAAGACCTAGTCGGTTCCTGGAGCAAGGAACACGACGCGTCGGTCATGCAGAAATTGTCCGTCGTGCAGGATAAGCTCGCCAAGCAGGGCAAGCTCGGCCCGGTGGCGCGGCTGCTGCCGACCACCGCGGCGACCACGCTGCGCAAGGAAAACCCGCCGCTGGTGCTCGACGGCCCGTTCGCCGAAACCAAGGAGCAGCTGCTCGGCTTCTATCTGGTCGAGGGCAAGAACCTCGACGAGGTGCTCGACATCGCGCGCGACCTCGGCGAGGCCAATCCCGGCGGCACCTACGAAATCCGCCCGGTCGGCTACTTCACCCCGGGGAGTGCAAAGCCGTGAGCCTGACCGACACCGCCTGGATCGATGCCGCGCTGACGTCGGCGCGTCCCCAGGCGGTTGGCGCGTTGCTGCGCTACTTCCGCAATCTCGACACCGCAGAGGAAGCATTCCAGAACGCCTGCCTGCGCGCGCTGAAGAGCTGGCCGCAGAACGGCCCGCCGCGCGATCCCGCGGCGTGGCTGATCATGGTCGGCCGCAACGTCGCGATCGACGAGGTCCGCCGCAACAAGAAGCAGCAACCGCTGCCCGAGGACGACCAGGCGATTTCCGACCTCGAGGACGCGGAGGAGGAGCTCGCCGAGCGGCTCGATGGCTCGCATTACCGCGACGACATCCTGCGGCTGCTGTTCATCTGCTGCCACAAGGACCTGCCGGCGACGCAGCAGATCGCGCTCGCGCTGCGCATCGTCTCCGGCCTGTCGGTGAAGCAGATCGCGCGCGCCTTCCTGGTCTCGGAAGCCGCGATGGAGCAGCGCATCACGCGGGCCAAGGCGCGCGTCGCCGACGCCAATGTGCCGTTCGAGACGCCGGGCGCCGTCGAGCGCAGCGAGCGGCTCGCCTCGGTCGCGGCGATGATCTATCTGATCTTCAACGAGGGCTATTCGGCGAGCGGCGACACCGCGGAGATCCGCTCGCCGCTGTGTGAGGAGGCGATCCGCCTCGCCCGCCTGCTGCTGCGGCTGTTCCAGAGCGAGCCGGAGATCATGGGGCTGACGGCGCTCCTGTTGCTGCAGCATGCCCGAGCCGCGGCGCGCTTCGACGCCGACGGTCAGGTCATCCTGCTCGACGACCAGGACCGCAGCCTGTGGAATCAGAAGCTGATCGCCGAAGGCCTCGCGCTGATCGACAAGGCGATGCGCCACCGCCGCAGCGGGCCCTACCAGGTGCAGGCCGCGATCGCCGCACTCCACGCGCGCGCGGAAAAGGCAGAGGATACCGACTGGACCCAGATCGACCTGCTCTACGGTGCGCTCGAGATCATGCAGCCGTCGCCGGTGATCACGCTGAACCGCGCCGTTGCGGTCTCCAAGGTGAAGGGGCCGGCGGCCGCGCTCGAGATGATCGAGCCCTTGGCGCCGCGGCTTTCCAATTACTTCCATTATTTCGGCGTGCGCGGCGCCTTCCTGATGCAGCTCGGCCGCAACGAGGAAGCCCGCGTCACTTTCGACCGCGCTATCGCGCTCGCCAACACCACCGCCGAAGCCGCCCATATCCGCATGCATATCGATCGCCTGATGCGCGACAGCCAGCCGCGCAATGTGAAGACGAAGTAGCGCTCGCTTGGTCGTGCCTCGTTCGCGTGTGCGTTGAGAGACTTCCCGTGCGACACCCCTCTCCCTATCCCTCCCCCGCAAGGGGGGAGGGAACCCTTCCGCCGGTGGCTTCCTCACGTCGATATTGGCATGCACCGATTTTTCGCGACCGCGCGCAAGTGAGGTGAGCACGCTGGTCAGGCTCCCTCCCCCCTTGCGGGGGAGGGTTGGGGAGAGGGGTAAGCCCCGGGCGCGCCGATCGACGCGTGCATCGCTCGCGCAAGTCCAGTCGTCGCTGCAAAAAATCTTCGCCACCCCGTCGGCGCCGCACTGCTCCATTCGTCATGAAGGCAGAGCATCACCAAGCGTTACGGAGCCTGCCATGCCTGTCATCGTCGACACCGAAATCTCGAAGCCCGCCCGCATCACCGGCCGCGTCTTGAGCGGCGTGGTCGTCCTTTTCCTGCTGTTCGATGGCGCGATCAAGCTGCTGCCGTTGTCCGTCGTCACCGAGACCATGGACAAGATGGGCTACGGCGCGAGCGATACGCTGGCGCGCAGCCTCGGCATCATCACCATCGTCTGCACGCTGCTGTACTCGGTGCCGCCGACCTCGATCCTCGGCGCCATCCTGCTCACCGGCTATCTCGGCGGCGCGATTGCCTCCCATGTGCGGATCGGCAGCCCGCTGTTCACCCACACGCTGTTCGGGCTCTATCTCGGCCTGATGGTCTGGGGCGGGCTCTATCTGCGCGATGGCAATCTGCGCGCGCTGCTTCCGTTCCGCCGCTGAGCTATCGTCCTCATTCATTTGCGTGGAGACTGTCATGTTCGAGACCATTGCCGTCATCGCGGTCATTCTCGCGGTCGCGATTGCCGTCATCCTCGTCCTCGCGGCGACCAAGCCGAGCACATTCTGCGTCACGCGCGCGACCAGCATCAATGCGCCGGCCGAGCGGATTTTTCCGTTGATCGACGATTTCCGTCAGTGGACGGTCTGGTCGCCCTACGAGAATCGGGATCCCGACATGAAGCGCACCTATGACGGCGCCGGGCGCGGGCAGGGAGCGATCTATGCCTGGGACGGCAACAAGAATGTCGGCACCGGCCGGATGGAGATCCTGCAGTCGTCCGCGCCGTCGAAGATCGTGATCAAGCTCGACTTCCTCAAGCCGTTCGAGGGCCACAACACCGCCGAGTTCACAATGCTGCCGCAGGGAGATGCGACCAGCGTCACATGGACCATGTATGGTCCGGCCGTCTTCATGTCGAAGGTGATGCAGGTGTTCATGAACCTGGATCACATGATCGGCAAGGATTTCGAGGCCGGTCTCGCCAATCTGAAGAAGCTGACGGAAAAATAGCGCGTTTTCGAGCGAAGTGGTTTAACGGTTCGCGTGAAGAAGCGCCTCAAAACCAGAACCTACCCAGGGAGCATGTGATGCAGGTCAATCCTTATCTCTCCTACGACGGCAATTGCGGCGCGGCGCTGAACTTCTATCAGAAGGTTCTGGGCGCGCGGATCGAGGAATCCTTCCCCTACGGCGAGGGCAACGCGGAGATGCAGACGCCGCCGGGCTGGAAGGACAAGATCATGCATGCTCGCCTCTCGATCGACGGCGAGATCATCATGGCCTCCGACGCCCCGCCCGGTCACTTCCAGAAGCCGCAGGGTTTTCACGTCGCGCTGCAGGTCGAGGATCCCGCGGAGGCTGAACGCCGCTTCAAGGCGCTGTCCGAAGGCGGTACGGTCACCATGCCGTTCGGCAAGACCTTCTTCTCCAACGGCTTCGGCATGTGCGTCGATCAGTTCGGCATCCCCTGGATGGTGAACTGCCCGCAGCAGATGTAGGCCGGCACACGCGCCGCCGTAGAATTGTAGAACGTCGTGTGGGTTAGCCAAAGGCGTGACCCAGCGCCGGTTTCCCGTCTGCGCAAGCGCCTGTGGGCGGCAAGCGTGGGTTACGCTTCGCTAACCCACCCTACATCAGCTACGCAATTCACCGGCACCGCGGATAGATCGCGTCGAGCTCGCGGCCGCGCAGCAGCAGCAGGCGCGAGGTCAGGCCGCCGCGGCGCACGATCCAGCCGCGCACTGGCGCCGGATAGGCCTCCAGCACCGCCTCGGATGCTTCCGGTTCGGCATAGGTCCGGCCGCGCCGGTCGATCGAGCGCGCGGCGTGGAAGCCGAGCACGGCGCGCCGCGTCACGCAGATGCGGTCGCCCGGCACCATCGACAGCACCAGCGTGCAGGCCGACAGGCACGGCCCGTCGATCACCACGCGCTCGCCGGACTCGCGCACCTTGTCGAACAATTCGATGAACGGGCCGACCTGCCCGCCGGGGCTGGCGAGGATGCGGACCTCGGCATGCGCGAAGGAAATGTCCGCGAAAAGCGCCGCCAAGCCCAAGATCATCGAGATCGCCCTGGTGCGCATTCGGCGGTTCCTTCGGTCGACGTCGTCCAGCTCGCGCTGAACCCGTAGTCTACGCTAGCCCATGCGGCGACAGTTTGTCAGCCCGCGCCGGAGACACCGGCCTCGGCAAAGGTCGCCATGCCGCCATGACAGGCGAGCGCCGCGCGCAGCAGCAGGATCGCAACCCCCGCGCCGGAGGCTTCGCCGAGCCGCATCTCGAGATCGAGCAGGGGCGCGAGCTGCAGGTCGCGCAGCAGCTGACGATGGCCGAGCTCGGCCGAGACATGCCCGGCGCGGCAATGCGCGAGGCTATCAGGCGCAAGCCGCGCCAGCGGCAGCACCGCCGACGTCGCGACGAAGCCGTCGAGCAGCACCGGGATCGATCGTGCCCGCGCCGCCAGCACGGCGCCCGCGATGGCCGCGAGCTCGCGGCCGCCGAGCGCGACTGCGACGGCGAGCGGATCGTCGAGCAGGCTGCGATGCAGTTTCAGCGCGGTATCGATCACAGTGCGCTTGCGCAGCAGGCCGGTATCGTCGACGCCGGTGCCGCGGCCGGCCCAGCGCGCACCGCGTCCGCCCATCAGCGCCGCGCACAGCGTCGCCGCGACCGTGGTGTTGGCGATGCCCATCTCGCCGACCACGAGCAGATCGCATCGCTCCGGCACCGTGCGCCAGCCGGTGTCGAAGGCGACCAGGAAATCGGCGCCATCCATCGCCGGCGCCATCGTGAAATCGCGGGTCGGACGTGCGAGTTCGAGCGGCTCGACGCGCAGCTCCGCCCCGGCAAGCCTGGCGATCTGGTTGATCGCGGCGCCCCCCGCGGCGAAATTCGCCACCATCTGCGCGGTGACTTCAGAGGGAAAGGCGGAGACGCCGCGCTCGGCGATGCCGTGATTGCCGGCGAACACGGCGATCGTGACCTGATCGAGCCGGGGGATCTCGCGCCCTTGCCAGCGCGCCAGCCAGATCGCGACCTCCTCCAGCCGGCCGAGGCTGCCCGGCGGCTTGGTCAGGTTCTGCTGGCGCTGGGTAGCTGCCGCAGCGCTTGCCGCGTCGCCTTCGGGCAGCTCGCGACAAAAGCTGCGGATGTCGTCTAGAGTACTGAACTGCATGCGATTCCCTCGTCGAGCGGGCCGCAAACTAGTTCAATTTTCAGGCCTTCACCATGAATCAATGGCTCGACGATCTCAGGACCGCCACGGCCTTTCTGACCCGGCTGCCGATGCCGCATCCGGACGGTGCGCGGCCGGAAGGTTTTGCCCGGGCGCAGCGGCTGTTCCCCCTGGTCGGCGCGGGGATCGGGGCGGCGATCGGCCTGTTCTGTCTGCTGCTGCGGATGATCGGTGTTCCGGACCTCGCTGCGGCGGCGCTGGCGCTCGGTTGTGGCGCGCTGTTGACCGGCGCGCTGCACGAAGACGGGCTCGCCGATGTCGCCGACGGGTTCGGCGGCGGCCGCGATCAAGCGGCCAAGCTCGAGATCATGCGCGACAGCCGGCTCGGCACCTATGGCGCACTGGCGCTGGTGGTGAGCTTTGCCACCAGGCTCGCGGCGCTGGCTGCGCTTCCCAACGACATGGTGGTGCAGAGCCTGATCGCAGCGCATGCGCTCGGCCGCGGTGTGTTGCCGTGGATCGCGATCAGCCTGCCTTACGCGCGCAAGGATGGACTCGCGGCTAATGCCGGCCGGCCCGACGGCACGATTGCGGCTGTCGCAGCCGGCATCGCGCTGGTGATCGCAGTGCTCGCGCTGCCCTTCGGCAGCGCGCTGCTGGCGGCGATCGCGGCCGGCGCGAGCGCATCGATCATGGCGCTGCTGGCAAAGCGGCAGATCGGCGGCCAGACCGGCGACGTGCTCGGTGGCGCCGAGCAGGTTGCGGAGACCGCGATCCTGGTGCTGCTCGCGGCGCGGCTCGGCTAGCGATTTCGAGTGCGGTGGAGACCCCTTCGCATGAAGATGATGCGAGCCCAAGCAACCGCTGGCGCGCGTTCAGCCATGGGCCAGAACTGGAAGCCGCGCCGATCCGAGGCGTTGTTCCGGGACAAGACGTCGATGGGCATTGCATCGACCGTCACCAATCGTCGTAGAGCCATTCCCTGGAGATTGGCGGCCGCGCTCCAGCATACGGGGGTGGGGACGTCCGCTCGGGCTTGCGCACGCTTGGAGTAGGCGGCGTCGGAAGCGGTAACGGCTTCGGCTCGGAGAGCTTCGCCAGCGTCCGTTTCATGTCTTCTTGGCTCGCCTTGAGTTCCTCGATGGCTTTGGAGCTCACGCGGGCCGTCTGTTGCTGGTCCGCCTTGAGCTGCTCGATGCTTCGCTCCAAATTTTCGAGGTTGCGGGCGATCGTTTGCAGCAGCTGCGCTTGGTCGGGAAGAGCTGGATTGACCGTCGGCGCGGCGTCCTGCGGCGGTACCGGGGGCGTCGCCTGGGGCAGAGCGGCGTCCACCGCTGCGGCCTGAACGGTGGGTGGAGCGGGCTGCGCCGCCAGCGGCGGATTATCCGGGGGCAATGACGGAGTTGAAACGAGCTGAGGCACCCAACGTGCGACAACCTGCTTGGCTCCTCTACCGTACGACGACTGCAAAGCCAGCGCGCCGACAATGATACATGCTGCCAGCGACAAGCCGGCGAGAGCACGGAAGCCCGGCATCCGGCGCGGCGATCGCGAGCGAGGTCCGAAAGCGGCAGAGCCTGGCTCGGAAGCGCCAAGGCTGGGTCCGGCCGAAGGCGGGGCAGGCTGCGCCGGAGCCGGGGAGGCGGCATCGCGCTCCATTCTCGCAAGCTGTTCGCTCAAACGCGCGAGCTCTTCATTGGCGCGCGTGATCTGCTTGTGGGTTTCTGCGAGTCTTTCGTCGGCGCGCGTGGTCAGGCCATCGTTCGATTCGACCGGGTTCGGGGTGGGGGTGGAGTTCACTGGCGCTTCCCTTTCCATCCAATGTCACCCAAGCGTGCCGACTCGGTTATCCGTCCGGGTCGACCGACCCCCAGCACTCCCGTCAGTCTTGTCCAAAAAATGGCCGGATGATAGCGGGCTGAGGTCACCTGATAATGGGGGACCACCACGTACCGTGTACGTTGGCGCCTTGCCCGATAAATCAGGCATCAACTGTCAATGAGTACACGCCCCGGTCAGAATGGAAGGGCTGCTGCCGCGATGGACCATGAAACGCATCTCTGGCTGATCCGCCACGCGCCGGTCGACGGTCCGCGCGGCGTGATCCATGCGCCGGATGCGCCCGCAGACCTCGGCGATGCGCCAGCATTCGCCGCGTTGCAGGCGCGGCTGCCGGCCGGCGTTTTCGCGGTCTGCAGTCCGGCGCGGCGCACGAGCGAGACCGCCGAGCGGCTCGGCCTCACGGCGACGGCGGATGATGCCTTCCGCGAGCAGGATTTTGGCGACTGGACCGGCCGTCGCCACAGCGAGATCGAGGCCGAGCTCGGCGCGGCGGCCTATCGGGCGTTCTGGAATTCGCCGGGGACCAACCGGCCGCCCGGCGGCGAAAGTTTTGCCGATCAGATCGCGCGCGCGCGGGCAGGGCTGGTGCGGCTGCCGGCCGGCGACGTCGTGCTGGTCGTGCACTCAGGCACCATCCGTGCGATCCTCGCAATCGCGCTCGAGCTCGCGCCGGAGCTCGCGCTGCGCTTCGTGATCGATCCATTGTCGTTGACGCGGATCGATCGGCTGGCAGATGCCTGGCGCGTGGTCGCGGTGAATGGACGGTAGACCTTTCGCTGGTTTCAACCCGTCATCCCTGAGGAGCGCGCGCTGCGCGCTCCTCAGGGTGACGATGAGGCTGCGTGAGCGTCTCACCCGTTCCGCCGCTGCCCGCGCAGGGTCGGCAGGCCGATGCCGGCGGCGTCGAAGCCGCCGTCGACGGCGAGGATCTGGCCGGTGATGTAGCTGGCGCGATCCGAGCACAGGAAGAAGATCGCCTCCGCCAGCTCCTCCTCCAGCCCGTAGCGGTTGAGCGGGATCGCGTCGTGATAGTCGGCGCGGATCTCCGGCGTGTGCACGGCCTTGGCCATCGCGGTCTCGACCGGCCCGGGCGCGACGCCGTTGACGCGGATGCCGAGCGAGGCGAGCTCCACCGCGAGCTGCTTGGTGAGATGGGCGAGGCCCGCCTTGCTGGTGCCGTAGGCCGAGCGCAAGGTCGAGGCGCGCACCGCCGAGATCGAGGTGATGTTGACGATCGCGCCGCCGCCATGCTCGCGCATCACGGGCGCTGCCGCCTTGGTGCACAGGAACGGGCCGGTGAGATTCACCGCCATGATGCGGCTCCAGTCGGCGTCCGAGGTCTCCAGCACCGGCGCGAACACGGCCGTGCCGGCGTTGTTGACCAGCGCGTCGAGCCGGCCGAAGCGGCTCGTGATCGCAGCGATCGCGGCGGCCACGCCGTCGGCGTCCGATACGTCGGAGGTCAGCGCCAATGTGGTGTCGGGCTGCTTCAATGCCGCGACCGCGCTCTCCAGCAGCGCGCCTTCGATGTCGAGCAGCGCGACGCGCCAGCCCTCGGCGAGAAAGCGTTTCGCGGCGGCAAGCCCGATACCGCGCGCGGCGCCGGTCACGAGTGCGACTTTGGGGGAAGCGGAATTCATCGGATGGTCCATCGGTTCAGGCAGGAAGTCCCGACCGTCTGCGACCTTTACTCCGACGTGTCAACCCGAGAGGAATTCTTTGTCATTGTCGTGTGGCAGTCGCGTCTCGAAGGATGCACGACCACCAGCCTGGGCCGTGCATCCTTCGAGGATCGCACCGCTGCCTATGCCGCGAGTTCGGCAGAGGCGCGCTGCATGTTGGTCGACATGTCCTGCGTGACGATGCTCTGCTCCTCGACTGCGGCGGCGGTGGAGGTGATGTATTCGTTGACGCCGGCGATCGCCGCCTTGATCTCGGACAGCGAGGAGACCACCTCGGCCGCGATCGAGTTCAGTGCATCGATCTCCGAGGAGATCGTATCGGTCGCCTGCTTGGCCTGGTTGGCGAGGCTCTTCACCTCGGAGGCCACCACCGCGAAGCCGCGGCCGGCTTCGCCCGCACGCGCCGATTCGATCGTGGCGTTGAGCGCGAGCAGGTTGATCTGCCCGGTGATGCTCGAGATCATCTCGACGATGCCGCTCATCGCCTGAGCTGCGGCGTTGAGTTTCTGCGCCTGTCCGTCGGCAGCCTCGACACGGCCTGTTGCGACCGCGGCGTTCTGCTTCGACTTGGTCATGGTCTCCGAGATCTCGCGGATCGAGGCGCTCATCTCCTCGCTGCCGGCGGCAACCGCCTCGATCAGGCCGCGTGCGCTGTCGGCCTTCTTGCGGCCGATCGCCTGCGCGGTGATGTCGGTGGCGTATTTCACCACCTTGTAGGGCTTGCCGTTGAGATCGAGGATCGGGTTGTAGGATGCTTGGATCCAGATCTCGCGGCCGCCCTTGGCGATGCGCTTGTATTCGGCGGCCTGGAACTCGCCGCGATTCAGCGCTCCCCAGAACTCGCGGTAGCCCGACGAGCCTGCCTCGACCGGCTCGACGAACATGCTGTGATGCCGGCCCTGGATCTCGGCGAGCGAATAGCCCATCGCGGCGAGGAAGTTCGGGTTCGCGGTACGGATCGTGCCGTCCATGTTGAACTCGATCACCGCTTGCGACTTGCCAATGGCGTCGATCTGGCCGTCATTGTCGGCGGCCTTCAGCTTCTGCTGCGTGATGTCGGTCGCGAACTTGACGACCTTGAACGGCTTGCCGCGGTCGTCGAGGATCGGATTGTAGCTGGCGAGGATCCAGATCTCCTTGCCGCCCTTGGCGAGGCGCTTGAATTCGCCTGACTCCAGCTCGCCGCGGTTCAGCCGTGCCCAGAAATCGCGATAGGCCGGGCTGTCGCGGTCGGGCGGCGGCACGAAGATGCTGTGGTGCTTGCCCTGGATCTCGGCGAGCGAGTAGCCCATCGCGCCGAGGAAGTTCTCGTTGGCATTGACGATGGTGCCGTCCATCTTGAACTCGATGACCGCCTGCGCCCGGCCGATCGCGGCGATCTTGCCGGCGTCTTCCATACTGTGGATCTTCTGCGCGGTGATGTCGGTGGCGAATTTGACGACGCCGACCGGCTTGCCGGTCTTGTCCAGGATGGGGTTGTAGGAAGCCTGGATCCAGACCTCGCGGCCGCCCTTGGCGACGCGCTTGTACTGCGCGGCCTGAAGCTCGCCGCGATTCAGGCTCGCCCAGAACGCGCGATAGTCGTGGCTGTCGCGATACGCCGGCTCGACGAACATGCTGTGGTGCTTGCCCCTGATCTCGTCGAGCGTGTAGCCCATTGCGTTCAGGAAGTTCTCGTTGGCGGTGACGATGGTGCCGTCGAGCTTGAACTCGATCACCGCCTGCGACTTGCCGATCGCTGCAGCTTGCGCCAGCGCACTGTCGATGTTTGCCTTGTTGCTGAAACTGAACATCAGGGCTCCGTGAAGTTTCAAATGAAACGGGATGGGAAATTGGATCGACGCAACTCACGGAAAGGTTGCAGCGAGCCGTTTAGCATCGGTAAAGCCTGCGGCGTGGCACGGACTGCATAATGCAGCGCGGCGCGCACGCATCTATCTCAGCTTGCAAAGTAATTTTCCGATGTGCACGTTAGCATCCATAGTCGTGATGCGATCTCTACCGTAATCCTACGGACCAAAATTGGTGACGATTTTGGTGTGATGCGGATGATCGCAACGCATCTACTTCAGCGACGCTGATAGACCTATTACGAACGCTGATATTGCTGAGCGTTTCACGGATCGATTCCGCACCGCGATTCGCAGATTCGCAGCCTCGACGAATGCGCATCGCGTCGATGCCCGCTCTCAGTCCCGGCCGACGGGCAAAATAATTCCGCACGAGATGTCTGTTGAGCGGTCTCCGATTCGTCGTCCAGATACTGGTCCCATGATGGAGTTCCGATGTCACTGACCCTGCATTACCACCCGCTGTCCTCGTTCTGCTGGAAGGCGCTGGTCGTGCTTTACGAGAACGGCGCGCCGTTCACGCCGAACATGGTCAATCTCGGCGACCCCGCCGAGCGCGCAGCGCTGCTCGCGCTGTCGCCGATCGGCCGCTTTCCCGTGCTGCGCGACGAGGCGCGCGGCGAGACGGTGCCTGAATCGAGCATCGTCATCGAGTATCTCGACCGGCATTATCCCGGTGCCGTCGGATTGATCCCCAATGACCCGGAGCTCGCGTTGCAGACCCGGCTGCGCGACCGCTTCCTCGATCTCTACGTCCATCTGCCGACGCAGAAGATCGTCGGCGACCGGCTGCGGCCGGCTGACAGCAAGGACCCGCATGGCGTCGCCGAGGCGCGGGCGCAGCTCCGCACTTCCTATGCAATCCTGGATGAGCAGCTCGCGCATGGCGGCTGGATGATGGGTGAGCAGGTCTCGCTGGCCGACTGCGCCGCCGCGCCGGCGCTGTTCTACGGCAACAAGGTCGAGCCGATCGGGGAGGACCATCCGGACCTCCTGGCCTATCTCGAGCGGCTGAAAGCGCGGCCGTCCTTCGCGCGCGTCCTCAAGGAGGCCGAGCCCTATTTCGGCATGTTCCCCAAGGGGGATTGAAAACGGGGACTGAACCGACAAGGGAACCCGCGGTTCGGTCAAGACCCGAAAATAAATCGCGGTGCGATGTCGCTTTTGGGCCGCCCCGTTCGTCATCTCCCTGAAGCCCGGGTTCTGGAGCGCCGGTCGCGCCCTGGGGCCCGGGCGAGATTTGTGTGGAGGTGACATGGCTGCAGCTGGCAACAGGGCGGAGATCATCCGCTCCCTCTTCGCCGCTTATCTCGCCAATGATCGCGCGAGTGTGGAAGCGGCGTTTGCCGAGAATTTCCGTTTCTCGACGCCCTACGGCGAGAACATCGACAAGCCGCGCTATTTCGCCGAGTGCTGGCGCGACTCTGGCTGGATCGGCCGCCACGAGATCGAGCGCATCATGGTCGACGGCGCCGAGGCCTTCGTCACCTATCGCTGCGTCGCCCGCGACGGCAAGAGCTTCCGCAACACCGAGTTCTTCGTGTTCGACGGCGACAAGGTGTCGCGCATCGACGTCTATTTCGGTCCGTCGCATCAGGACGGTGTGCTTGTTCCGCAGGAGCGCTGACGGCAGTGACGCGCGATGCGACGACCTCCGAAATAATTCCGCCTGTCCTGTCGGCGCGGCAAGCCACGCGTCGTCCTTGAGACGAGCACCGGCGACGCCGGCAAGACAGCAGCCAACGGAGCAGGACGATGAAGTTCATGGTGATCGTGAAGGCGAACAAGGATACCGAGGCCGGCGTGATGCCGAGCACGGAGATGCTCGCTGCGATGGGCAAGTTCAACGAGGAGATGGTCAAGGCCGGCGTGATGCAGGCCGGCGAGGGCCTGCATCCGACCAGCAAGGGCGCGCGCGTCAAATATGCCGGCGGGCAGAGCACCGTGAGCCATGGACCGTTCAGCATGACCTCCGATCTCGCCTGCGGTTTCTGGATGATCGAGACCAAATCGCTCGATGATGCGATCGGCTGGATGAAGCGCGCGCCGTTCGACGCCGGCTCCGAGATCGAGATCCGCCAGGTGTTCGCCGCGGAGGATTTCGGCGAGGCGCTGACGCCCGAGCTGCGCGAGCAGGAAGAACGCCTGCGCGCGCAGGCTGGAAACAGGTGACGACTTCGTCATTGCAGGCTTGCGCATCCAGGTCGGCTGTTGCCGACTTGGACAAATGCCAGGTGCCGAATTCGAGTAGACTCGAATTCGGACGACGCGCTGCCGAAATGACGGGGTGAGAACTCAACTAGCAAGGAAGTCCGACCAATGCGTTTCATGATGTTGATGATCCCGCTCGGCTACGAGTCCGCGCCGGCCGAGCTCGAGCTCGACCCCGAACGGGTCGCCGCAATGATGCGATACAATCAGGCGCTGAAGGACGCCGGCGTGCTGATCACGCTGGAAGGCCTGCATCCGCCGGCCTCGGGCGCGCGCGTCAAGTTCGACACCGGCGAGCCCATCGTGGTCGACGGCCCCTTCACCGAGGCCAAGGAAGTGATCGGCGGCTTCTGGATGATCGAGGTCGCTTCGCGCGCCGAAGCGATCGCATGGGCCAAGCAGTGCCCCGCCAGTGCCAACGAGATGATCGAGATCCGCCAGGTGCAGGAGATGGCGGATTTCTCGGAGGAAGTGCAGCAAGCGGCTTCGACCTTCGAGCATCCGCAGGGCGGCTGGGGCAAGGCGCTGCGGTGAATCTCAAACGAGACGCGATGCCACCGCAAAGCGGCGGCATCGCGCGACCGACCGATCGTCAAACCACCACAACGGAGAAGCACGATGAGCAATGACACCTTCCTCGCGGTCTATCTCGGCGGCGGCAAAACCGGTTCGCGCATGGCAGCCTGGAACGCGCTGCCGGAGGCCGAACGGCGCGCCAAGGAACAGCAGGGCATGGCCGCCTGGGGCGCCTGGGTCGAGAAACACCACGATGTGATCGTCGAGATGGGCGGGCCGCTCGGCAAGACCAAGCATGTCGGCGCCGGCGGCACCGCCGACATCGCCAATCTGATGACCGGCTTCACCGTGGTGCGCGCGCCCTCGCATGAGGCGGCGGCAAAGCTGTTCGAGAACCACCCGCATTTTGCGATATTCCCCGGCGAGGCCGTGGAGATCATGCCGGTGCTGCCGATCCCGGGACGGTAGTGCCCGGGCCGATCCTGCGGGAGCATTTACCTCCCCTTGAAAAGGGGAGGTCGCTTTGCTCGCCAGAGCAAAGCGGGTGGGGATCTGCTCTCTCCGCATACAGCGTCGCCTGCGGCCGCCCTTCCCCCTTTCAGGGGAAGGGGAGTATACGCAGGCATTGGCTTGAGCGGGGCTCCGCTGGTCAAGCGACAGCAGTGTGCCTCACGCCACCGATCCGTTAATCTTGATCGACGGGCCGTCGTCCCGCTAGTGACCTTTACCGCCGGCTCATGTAAAAGCCGTTCACATGAGCTGGCGCAAGGACCAAGGCCGCGCCGAGCGCGGCTATCATCACGGCAATCTCAAAGAGGCGTTGCTGCAGGCCGCCCTCGACCTGATCTCGAAGAAGGGGCCGGCCGGCTTCACTTTCGCCGATGCCGCGCGCATGGCCGGCGTCAGCCCCGCCGCGCCGTACCGGCATTTCCGCGACCGTGACGAGCTGATCGCCAGCATCGCGCAGCGCGGCTTCGAGCAGTTCGAGCAGCTCTTGACGCAGGCCTGGGACGACGGCCGCCCCGACACCGTCACGGCGTTCGAGCGGGTCGGCAAGGCCTATCTCGCCTTTGCGCGCGAGGAGCCCGCGTTCTACTCCGCGATGTTCGAATCCGGCTTGCCGGTCGATTCCAATTCGACCCTGATGGCGGCAAGCGAGCGCGCCTTTGCGATCATCCGCGCCGCCGCCGAGCGGCTCGCGGCGCTGGCGCCGCCCGGCACACCGCGCCCGCCGGCGATGATGATGGCGCTGCATATCTGGTCGATGTCGCACGGCGTCGCCTCGCTGTTCGGCCGCGGCGACGCCGCCCGGCGCAAGCTGCCGATGTCGCCGGAGGATCTGCTCGAGGCCGAAGTGCTGATCTATCTGCGCGGCCTTGGCTTCCTCACCGATCGCAGGCCGGGCGCCGCGGCGCCCGCCGACGACAAGCCGGCCGGCCCGTGGGGCAAGCCGAAATAAGGTTCAACGGCGAACTCAAAAATAATCCGAGGGGTGCGTCATCAGCGCTGCTTGACTTTCGCAAGGGATCGGCTACCTATGTAAATGTTATTTACATTCACAACGGCGTGATGCCGTGATGGAGAAGGAAATGGCCTACACCGCTGATGTCAATCGCTGGCGCGGCCCCGTCGAAGAGCCCTACCGTCCGCACTTCTACGCGACGCCCTGGCATCCCCTGAAGATCGCCGGGATCATCCTCGGCTTCATGATCTGGTGGCCGATCGGCCTCGCCCTTCTCTTTTTCACACTCGGGAGCAGAAAAATGGCCTGTTGGAGTCACAACGACATGGATCGCTGGCAGAACAAGATGGAGCGCATGCAGGACAAGATGGAGCGGATGAAGAGCCGCATGGAGCGCCGCGGCTTCCCGTTCGGCGGCTTCGGCCCGCCGTCGAGCGGCAACCGCGCCTTCGACGAGTATCGTCAGGACACGCTGCGCCGGCTCGAGGAAGAGCAGGTCGAGTTCAAGAACTTCCTCGATCGCCTCCGCCACGCCAAGGACAAGGAAGAGTTCGACGCCTTCATGGCGCAGCACAAGACCCGTCCGACCCCGCCGAACGATCAGCCGCCGCAGGGCTGATCATGCGAGGCAAGCACTGAGCCTTCAGGCGATGTGCCCCCATAACACCTGATGGCCCCGAGCCGCCCGTTTGCGACAAGCAAGCGGGCGGTTTGCATTTTGGCGAGGCCATGCCCACTCTATCGTCCTGACGCGGGGCGATGAGGTGATCATGGCGGTGCAGGTGACGGCGAGTCCCGACGATCTCTGGCTTGCGATCCGGCGCGAGGCGGAAGCTGCCGTTGTCGCCGATCGTTTTCTCGAGGCGTCGGCCGCCTTCATCCTCGATCAGGGCGATCTCGGCGGCGCGCTCGCCTTCCTGATCGGCCGGGCTATCTGCCGTGCGGAAGCCGATCGTGCGCAGTTCATGCGGACCGCCCGCGAGGCGTTCGCGGCCGAGCCCGCGCTGGTCGAAGCCGCAGCCACCGATCTTACCGCCATCGTGCGCCGCGACCCGGCGATCACGGGCCTGCTGGTGCCGCTGCTCGACTTCAAGGGCTACGTCGCGCTGCAGGCCTGGCGGGTGACGAACTGGCTGTGGCGCCATGATCGCCCTGATCTTGCGCTGCTGATGCAAAGCGCGACGGCGGACCAGTTGCAGATCAGCATTCATCCCTCGGCCAAAATCGGCACTGCGGTGTTCCTCGATCACGGCACCGGCATCATCATCGGCGCTCTGGCGTCGATCGGCGATGAGGTCACGATCCTGCAGAACGTCACCATCGCCCGGCATCAGGATGACCCGCGCCATGCCCCGACGATCGGCCGCGGCGTGCTGCTCAGCGCCGGCGCAACGCTGATCGGGAATCTCTCTGTCGGCGATTTCGCCAAGGTCGGCGCCGGCGCACTGGTGACCTCGGACGTGCCGGCCGGCTGCACCGCCGTTGGTGTGCCGGCGCGGTTGACCAATTGCGCGGAGCCGGGTGCGCTGTCGTGACGTAAGCGCCCTGTTTCGTTGCGTCGCTACGCCGGCACGAGCTGATCGGCGAGTTGCGTAAAGCTGTCCGCGTGCAGGTCGATCCAGGATTCTGGCGCCACGTCGACCTTCGCCGCCGGCCCGAACTCCAGCGGACGGGCGACGAACGCGGTGCGCATGCCGAAGGCCCGGGCCGCCTTCAGGTCGTATTTGTGGCAGGCGACCATCAGGATCTTGTCGGCGGGATAGCCGAGGTAGTCGACGGCGAGCTGATACACGGCCGGTGACGGCTTGTAGCTGCGTGCAAGCTCTGCGGTCAGCACGGCGTCGAACGGCAGCCTGGCGTGCTTGACCACCGCCACCACGGCGGCCATGCCGGCATTCGACAATGTCGAGGTCACGAAGCGGCTGCGCAGGCGCGCAAGTCCCTCGACGCTGTCGGGCCAGGCGTCGAGCTTGCTCCACACCGTGTTCAATTCGTCGCGTTCATCCCTGGAGAAAGCCTCCGCGAGGCCGTGGCGATCGAGCAGCACATCCAGCGCCTCGCGATAGATGCGGTCGACCCGGATCCACGGGCGCTTGCCGGCGATCACGTCGTCGAGCGCGGCACGATAGAGGTCGCGCCATTCGCTCGAGAGCCTTGCCCAGTCGAGCGCGAGGCCCTTGGCGGCGTTGACGGCCTGCCCGGCACTCAGGATCGGCTGATGGAAGTCGACGCATGTCCCCTGGACGTCGAACGCGATGGCGCGGATCTCGTCGCGCCATGCCGCGGCACCAGCCGGCTGTATCCCCGTCATCGCGGCCATGATCGATAGTCCTCCAGCAGTCATGAAGTGTCGTCTGGTCAGATCGGGTAGCACGGTCCGTTTCCCGGTTATGGGTATCGAGAGCAGCCGCACCGTCGTGAGGCGAGTACTCCTGGTCAGGCTCCCTCCCCGCAAGCGGGGGAGGCGGACGACATTCGCGGATAGCTACGCACTCTCACACGTTCGATCCATGGATCGCGTCGATCACGGCATCCGTCACTTCCTTGGTCGTCGCCTTGCCGCCGACGTCGGGCGTCAGCACGCCGGCCGCGCACACCTTCTCGACTGCCGCCATCAGGCGCGCCGCAGCGTCCTTTTCGCCGAGATGTTCCAGCATCTGCGCGCCGGTCCAGAAGGTCGCGACCGGGTTGGCGATGCCCTTGCCGGTGATGTCGAACGCCGAGCCGTGGATAGGCTCGAACATCGAGGGGAAGCGGCGCTGCGGGTCGATGTTGCCGGTCGGCGCCACGCCGAGGCTGCCGGCCAGCGCGCCTGCGAGGTCCGACAGGATGTCGGCGTGCAAATTGGTCGCGACGATGGTGTCGAGGCTCTTCGGATTGAGCGTCATCCGCACCGTCATGGCGTCGACCAGCATCTTGTCCCAGGTGACGTCGGGGAATTCCTGCGCGACCTCGGCCGCGATTTCGTCCCACATTACCATGCCGTGGCGCTGCGCGTTCGACTTGGTCACCACGGTAAGGAATTTGCGCGGCCGCGACTGCGCGAGCTGGAATGCATAGCGCATGATCCGCGTGACCCCGACCCGGGTGAAGACGGCGACTTCGGTGCCGACCTCTTCCGGCAGCCCCCTGTGCGCACGGCCGCCCATGCCGGCATATTCGCCCTCGGAATTCTCGCGCACGATCACCCAGTCGAGATCGCCGACCCCGACATTGCGCAGCGGCGAGGCGACGCCGGGCAGGATCTTGGTCGGCCGCACATTGGCGTATTGGTCAAAACCCTGGCAGATCGGCAGGCGAAGGCCCCACAGCGTGATGTGGTCGGGCACGTCGGGCGCGCCGACCGCGCCGAAATAGATCGCGTCGAAATTCTTCAATTCCGCGAGCCCGTCGGCCGGCATCATCACGCCGTGCTTCTTGTAGTAGTCCGAGCCCCAGTCGAAGGTCTTGACGTTGAAGCTGATGTCGCCCGAGCGCTTCGCCAGCGCCTCCAGCACGCGGACGCCCGCGGAGATCACTTCGGGGCCGATGCCGTCGGCGGGGATGGCGGCGATGGAATGGGTACGCATGGTTGTCTCCGGATCAGTGGTTAGCGGGTTCGCACGGGATTGGGTTGCGGTTCGGCTGGTGCGGGCGCGGCTCGTGCACGCGACAGCAGCAGCGTCAGCACGGCGGACAGCACCAGCAGGCCGGCGACGAAATAGAGGCCGCCGTCGAAGCTGCCGGTGCGTTCCTTGATCCAGCCGATCATCGCCGGCCCGACGAAGCCGCCGAGATTGCCGATCGAGTTGATGGTGGCGATCCCGGCCGCCGCAGCCGAGCCGGACAGGAACATGGTCGGCATGCTCCACAGCGGCGGCTTCGACGAGGAGATGCCGATATTGACCAGGGTCAGCGCCGCGATCACGGCGGCAAGCCCTGTCCACAATCCCGCCAGCGCAAGTCCCGCCGCCGCGATCAGGCAGGCGATCACGACGTGCCAGGTGCGCTCGCCGGTGCGATCGGAATGCCGCGCCCACAGCACCATGGCGATCACGGCGATGGTCGCCGGCACCGCGTTGAGGAAGCCGACCTGGATCGACGACAGGCCGAACGCCTTGATGATCTGCGGCGCCCACACGCCGAGTGTGTAGAGCCCCGCTGAAGTGCCGAAATAGACCAGCGACAGCGCCAGCACGCGCGGATCGGCGAGGCCGCGCCAGATGCTGTGGCTCGCGGTCGCGGCCTTGCCGTCGGTCTCCGTCTTCATGGTCTTGACCAGCCAGGCGCGCTCGTCGTCAGCGAGCCATTTGGCCTGCTCCGGCCGGTCGGTCAGGAAGCCGAGCACGACGAAGCCGAGCAGCACGGCGGGTATGGCCTCCAGCACGAACAGCCATTGCCAGCCCTTGAAGCCGAGCAGGCCGTCCATCTCCAGCAGCGCACCCGACACCGGCGAGCCGAGCACGGTCGAGAGCGGCGCCGCGGCCATGAACAGCGCGGTGACGGCGGCGCGCTGCCGAGCCGGGAACCAGTAGGACAAATAGAGGATGATGCCGGGGAAGAAGCCGGCTTCGGCGGCGCCGAGCAGGAAGCGCAGCACGTAGAAGCTGGTCGCGCCCTGCACCAGCGCCATCGCCGTCGAAACGATCCCCCAGGTGATCATCACCCGCGCGATCCAGATCCGCGCGCCGATCTTGTGCAGGATGATGTTGGAGGGCACCTCGAACAGGAAGTAGCCCCAGAAGAAGATACCGGCGCCGAAGCCATAGACGGTCGGCGACAGGCCGATGTCCTTGTTCATGGTCAATGAGGCGAAGCCGATATTGACGCGGTCGATGAAGGCCACGAAGTACAGCAGCATGATGAACGGCACGATGCGCAGTGAGATCTTGCGCAACACGCGCGTGCCAAGCTCGCTTTCCATGGGCTTCCTTCCCCGGTTTGTCTTGTTTGTTGGGACGGCGTTTCGCCGCACCATTGGGAAGCCTAGAAGGCTGCACCCTTCCGATTCAATCCGCGCCGGTTTATACAAAAAAACGATATAATCGCCGTCGTTGCCTGTCATTGCGAGGAGCGCAGCGACGACGCAATCCATCGCTCCGCATATGCCGAGCGATGGATTGCTTCGCTTCGCTCGCAAATGACTGGTGGCAATAAAGGAACCGGTCTTGGAACTGCACCAGCTTCGCTGCTTCGTCGCGGCTGCCGAGGAACTGCATTTCGGCCGTGCCGCGCAGCGGCTGCAGATGATGCCGTCGGCGCTCGGCCGCCACATCAAGCTGCTGGAGGAGGATCTCGGGGTCCGGCTGTTCGCCCGCACCACCCGCGCGGTGTCGCTGACCGAGGATGGGGCTGTGCTGCTGCGCGAGGGGCGGGCGCTGCTCGGCCGTGCCGAGGCGATCGAGAACGGCTTTCGCCGCCGGCTGCGCAAGCCGCAGGCGCGGCGCTTCCGGATCGGTGCGATCGACAGCGCCGCGGCCGGCCTGCTGCCGCCGCTGCTGCGCGACCTCCGCGCCGCCCATCCCGAGGTTGCCGTGCAGCTGCTCGAAGAGAAGACCATCCGCCTGCTGCCGAAGCTCCTGTCGGGCGCGCTCGACCTCGCCTTCGTGCGCCCGCCGGAGCGGCCCGACCGGCGCATCGAGTTCTTTCCGCTGCTGCAGGAGACCGCCGTGGTGGCGCTGTCGCACAAGCATAAGCTGGCGCGGCGCAAGCAGATCGTGCTGCCCGACATCGCCGATCAGCCCTTGATCGTGCCGGAGCGACGCTCGCGGCCGCACAGCCACGATCTCACGACAAAACTGTTCGACGAGGCTGGGCTGACGCCGCGCATCCAGGAGATCGCCGACGAGAAGCAGACCATCGTCAACATGGTCGCGGCACGGCTCGGGGTTGCGATCGTGCCGCGCTGGACTGCGCGGATGGCGATCCCGGGCGTGCGTTTCGTTCCCCTCAGGCTCAAGCGCGGCAGTGCCGCCGGCCGCCTGCCGCTCGCCGCCGCCTGGCTGAAGGGCTCCCGCGATCCGGTGCGCGACCAGGTGATCGCGGTGCTCGAGGCAAGGTTGAAGGGTTACGCTCGCGAGGCGTGACGCCGCCCGACGCGAAGGGATAAAGAGGTGTTCGTCCTTCGGAGGACCAGCAACGCAAGTGTCATATTGGCCTGCTAGCGGTTCGGTCGCGGCTGCCATGCGCTTCCCGCGCCGGAAGCCGCCCGACGCTTCGCCGGCATTCCTTGACGGAGGGATCATGCTCCGCATCGTCACGTGTCTGACGCTCCTGGTGTCCCTTGGTGCGGCTGCAGCACAGGACAAGGCGCCTGGTGCTTCGTCGCAGCCCTATTTCGGGGGCTCCACAACGCCGCCGACCGATCTGCCGTCCGGGATCGGCAGCTATTGCATCTACGACAACCTCATCTACTCGATCGGTTCGCCGATCTGCGTCGGCAAGACCAGCTACGTCTGTGCTCCCGCGACAAATGACGCCCAGCTCGGTCAGCGGGCGTATTGGTCGGCGCGGCCGGCCGACCCGAAACTGACCGCGCCGGTGTGCCAGTAGACCGGCTTCCGGTCTCTCGCGTGAATCGAGATCCATCCTCATCGTCGTCCTGGCTTTTCGCCAGGACGACGTTGGAGAGCGCACGGGTCGCTTTCGTCCGGGCGCGGTTCCATCGGGGCGGGTTTTGGCTGGCGCAGCTCGAATCTCTTCCGGTTTTGCGGAGCGGCCATGAGTTCCGCATCGGTAGACTCGCGTTATGTTATAATATAACAATTTGGCCATGGCGCACACGCACTCCCACGACGACCACCACCATCACGGCCACAGCCATCCCCACGAGCATAGCCACGGCCCGTCGGCGCATCCGGCTCAGGCGGCGCCCTGGTCGATCCTGCGCATGCCGGTGTCGACCCGGCTGTCGGCGGCGCTCGCGGTCTCTGCCTGCCTGTGGGCGGTCGTCTGGCTGGCGATGAGGTAAACCGATGGGCGCGCTTGTCACCTTCCGCGACGTTACCCTTGGCTATGACCGCCACCCGGCCGTGCACCATCTCAATGGCGCGGTCGAGGCGGGCGCGCTGCTCGCCGTGATCGGCCCGAACGGCGCCGGCAAGTCGACATTGCTGCGCGGCATCGCCGGTGTGCTGAAGCCGCTGTCGGGCGTGATCGATCTCGACGGCCTCGAGCATCGCGACATCGCCTATCTGCCGCAATCCGCCGACATCGACCGTACGTTCCCGATCTCGGTGTTCGATTTCGTCGGCACCGGGCTGTGGCGCTCGACCGGCTTCTTCGGCGGCATCGGCAAGGCCGCGCGCGAAAAGATCTTGGCAGCGCTCGCCGCGGTTGGCCTCAACGGCTTCGAGAACCGCCCGATCGGTACGCTGTCCGGCGGCCAGATGCAGCGCATGCTGTTCGCGCGCGTGCTGCTGCAGGACGCCCGCCTGATCGTGCTCGACGAACCCTTCAACGCCATCGATGCCAAGACCACCGCCGACCTGCTGACGCTGGTGAAGCGCTGGAACGGCGAGGGGCGTACGGTGCTGGCCGCGCTGCACGATCTCAACATGGTGCGCAACAATTTCCCGGAAACGCTGCTCTTGGCGCGCGGCCCGGTGGAATGGGGGCCGACCGCGGAGGCGCTGACGCCCGAAAACCTGACGGTCGCGATGCGGATGTGCGAGGCCTTCGACGACAGCGCCGCGGCCTGCGCAACCGATCCACGCTCACGGGCCGCCTGACGCCGATGCTGACTGACGTGCTGATCACGCCTTTCACCGAATTCGAGTTCATGCGCCGCGCGCTTGCGGCCGTGATCGCCCTGTCGCTCGGCGGCGCGCCGATCGGCGTGTTCCTGATGCTGCGGCGGATGAGCCTGGTCGGCGATGCCATGGCGCATGCGATCCTGCCGGGAGCTGCGATCGGCTTCCTGCTGTCCGGGCTCAATCTGTTCGCGATGACGACCGGGGGGTTGATCGCGGGTTTTGCCGTCGCATTGCTCGCCGGCCTCGTCGCCCGCACCACCGAGCTGAAGGAGGATGCTTCGCTCGCGACCTTCTATCTGGTCTCGCTGGCGCTCGGCGTCACCATCGTCTCGATCAAAGGCACCAATATCGACCTGCTGCACGTGCTGTTCGGCAATATCCTCGCGATGGACGACCAGACCCTGCTGGTGATCGCGTTCAACGCCACCATCACGCTGCTGGTGCTCGCGGTGATCTATCGCCCGCTGGTGATCGAATGCGTCGATCCGGTGTTCCTGCGCACCGTGAGCCGGGCCGGCGCGCCGTCGCATCTCGCCTTCCTCGCGCTGGTCGTGGTCAATCTCGTCAACGGCTTCCACGCGCTCGGCACGCTGCTCGGCGTCGGGCTGATGATCCTGCCCGCCGGCATTGCGCGGTTCTGGTCGCGCGACATCACCACCATGATCTGCATCGCGGTTGCGAGCGCGATTGTGTCGGGCTATGCCGGGCTCGTGCTGTCGTACCAGACCCGCATTCCCTCCGGCCCCGCGATCATCCTCGTCGCGGCCGGGCTCTACATTGTGTCGCTGCTGTTCGGCAATGTCAGCGGACTGGTGCGGCAGCTGTTTCCCGGCCGCCATCTCGAGGCGTGAGGACGATGCGGCGATTGTTCGGTCTGATCGGTCTGGTGCTGCTGCTGGCGAGCGGCACGGCGCGCGCCGAGGAGCGCATCAAGGTCGTTGCGAGCTTCTCGATCCTCGCCGACATGGTGCGCAATGTCGGCGGCAACGACGTCGACGTGGCGGCGCTGGTCGGTCCCGACGGCGACGCGCATGTCTACGCGCCGACGCCGGCCGATGCCAAAAAGGTCGCCGACGCCAGGCTGCTGGTCATCAACGGCCTCGGCTTCGAGGGCTGGCTGCCACGGCTGTTGCAGGCCTCCGGCAGCAAGGCGCCGGTCGTGGTGGCGACCAAGGGGATCATGCCGCGCAAGATGGGCGGCCATGACGATCCGCATGCCTGGCAATCCGTTGCCAATGCCAAGATCTACGTCGTCAATATTCGCGACGCGCTGATTGCTGCCGCCCCCGACCATGCCGGCGTCTTCAAGGCTAATGCCGACGCCTATCTGGCAAAGCTGGAGGCGCTCGACCGTGAGGTGCACGAGGCGGTGGCACGCGTACCGGAGGCGCGGCGCAAGGTGATCTCGACCCACGGCGCGTTCGGCTATTTCGCCGATGCCTACGGGGTCACGTTCTTCGCGCCGCAGAGCGTGTCCACGGATTCCGAGCCCAGCGCACGCGATATCGCCGCCATTATCGCCCAGATCAAGGTGGCGAAAATTCCGGCAGTTTTTCTCGAAAATATCAGCGATCCCCGTCTGGTCGAGCGGATCGCCGCCGAGACCGGCGCCAAGGTCGGCGGGACCCTGTATTCGGACAGTTTGACGGGCGAAAAGGGCCAGGCACCCACTTACATTGATATGGTCAGGCACAATATAAAGGCCCTGACCAGCGCGCTCGCCAATTAGGGCAGGGGCCTCCCTGCGGGACCGAGCGTGGCCTGAAGTTCCTTTCGGAGTTGTTATGGCTGAAGCTTCGCAAAAAATTCCAGTGACCGTGCTGACGGGCTATCTCGGCGCCGGCAAGACCACGCTGTTGAACCGCATCCTGTCGGAGAACCACGGCAAGAAATACGCCGTCATCGTCAACGAATTCGGCGAGATCGGCATCGACAACGACCTCATCATCGGTGCCGATGAGGAAGTGTTCGAGATGAACAATGGCTGCATCTGCTGCACGGTGCGCGGCGACCTCGTCCGCATCATGGACGGGTTGATGAAGCGCAAGGGCAAGTTCGACGCCATCATCGTCGAGACCACCGGCCTCGCCGATCCGGCGCCGGTCGCGCAGACCTTCTTCGTCGACGAGGACGTGCAGAAGAACGCCCGGCTCGACGCCGTGGTGACCGTCGCCGACGCCAAATGGCTGAGCGACCGCCTCAAGGACGCGCCGGAAGCCAAGAACCAGATCGCGTTCGCCGACGTCATCGTGCTGAACAAGACCGACCTCGTCTCCAAGCCCGAGCTTGCCGAGGTCGAGGCCCGCATCCGCGGCATCAATCCGTATGCAAAGCTGCACCGCACCGAGCGCTGCCAGGTCGGGCTGACCGACGTGCTGGAGCGCGGCGCGTTCGACCTCGATCGCATCCTGGAGATCGAGCCCGACTTCCTCGAGGCCGGCGATGATCACGATCATGACCACGATCATCATAACCATGACCATGATCACCACCATGATCACGGCCACGGCCTGAAGCACTATCACGACGAGGACATGCAATCGCTGTCGCTGCGTTCGGAGAAGCCGCTCGATCCGACCAAGTTCATGCCGTGGTTGCAGAACCTCGTCGCCACCGAGGGTCAGAAGATTCTGCGCTCGAAGGGCATCCTCGCCTTCACCGGCGATGACGACCGTTACGTCTTTCAGGGCGTCCACATGATGCTGGAGGGCGACCACCAGCGGAAGTGGAAGGACGGCGAGAAGCGCGAGAGCCGCGTCGTGTTCATCGGTCGCGAATTGCCTGAGCAGGCGATCCGCGACGGCTTCGAGCAGTGCATCACCACGTGATGAAAGAGTTCGACCCGGGCGAGGCCCCTTCTTCCATCGTTTCGATCACCGATCGCGTCAAGCAGCTTCCGCTCGGCGCGGCAGTCGGTTCGGTGCATTTCCTCGGCGACCGCGCGTTCTTCGTCGGCGCCGAGGAGAGCGTCGCAATCGCGACCATCGACGGTGAGATCACGCGGACGGAAACCCATTTCGGCGCCATCCTGTGCGCGGCTTCCGACGGCAAACGGCTCGTCACCGGCGGCGACGACGGCAAGCTGATCGCGATCGATGCCAAGGGCGAGATCTCGACGATTGCGACCGACGCCAAGCGGCGCTGGATCGACAATGTCGCCCTGCACAGCGACGGCACCGTGGCGTGGTCGGCGGGCAAGACCGCGTTCGTCCGCAATCCCAAGGGCGAAGATAAAACCTTCGAGGTGCCGTCGACCGTCGGCGGGCTGGCATTCGCGCCGAAGGGGCTGCGGCTCGCGATCGCCCATTACAATGGTGTGACGCTGTGGTTTCCGAACATGGCCGCCAACCCGGAATTTCTGGAATGGGCCGGCTCGCATCTCGCGGTGACGTTCAGCCCGGACAACAAATTCCTGGTCACCGCGATGCACGAGGCCGCGATGCATGGCTGGCGGCTCGCCGATAACCGGCACATGCGGATGAGCGGCTATCCCGGCCGCGTGCGCTCGATGTCGTGGAGCGCCGGCGGCAAGGGGCTCGCGACCTCGGGCGCCGATACCGTGATCGTCTGGCCGTTCACCAGCAAGGACGGCCCGATGGGCAAGGAGCCGGCGATGCTGGCGCCGATGCCGGCGCGGGTCGCAGTCGTCGCCTGCCATCCGAAGAACGACATCATGGCGGTCGGCTATGCCGACGGCACCGTGCTGATGGTCCGGTTCGAGGACGGCGCCGAGATCCTGGTGCGCCGAAATGCCGGCACGGCGGTGTCCGCGCTGGGGTGGAATGCCAAGGGCACGCTGCTGGCCTTCGGCACGGAAGATGGTGACGCGGGCATCCTGGAAATGTAAGAGATCGCTGCATCGTTCTCGGGCGAGGAAGAATCGGCAGCGTCATGCGATTTCTCACCACATTCCAGCTCGCCGACTTCATCGACACGCTGGTCAGCCTGACGTCAGCTTTTGTGCTGGGCACGCTGATCGGGGCCGAACGGCAGTACCGGCAGCGCACCGCGGGGCTGCGCACCAATGTGCTGGTCGCGGTCGGCGCGGCCGCCTTCGTCGATCTGGCGATGCATCTGGCCGGCGCCGACGGCGCGGTGCGGGTGATCGCCTATGTGGTGTCGGGGATCGGCTTCCTCGGCGCCGGCGTCATCATGAAGCAGGGCATGGACGTGCGTGGCCTCAACACCGCGGCGACGCTGTGGGCCTCGGCCGCGGTCGGCTCCTGCGCCGGCGCCGACCTCGTGGCGCAGGCGGCGGCGCTGACCGTGTTCGTGATCGCCGGCAACACGCTGCTGCGTCCGCTGGTCAACGCCATCAACCGCATCCCGCTGAACGAGAAGGCGTTGGAAGCGACCTACTACTTCAAGCTGGCTGTGACCCCCGAGGCGCTGCCCGACATGCGCGACCGCCTGGTCGAGAAGCTCGAGGCCGCGAATTATCCTGTCGCCGATGTCAACGTGGTCGAGGCCGGAGACGACTTCCTCGAGATCGTGGCGGAGCTGGTCTCGACCGCGGTCGACCCCAACGAGCTGAACGCCGTGGTGGTCGACCTGCAGCATCAGCCGGGCGTGCGGCACGTGACCTGGGAAATCAGCACCACGGATTGAGGAGAGGTTCCTGTAAGTCCTGCTCAGGAACCATGCGGCAGCCCGATCGTTGACCCTGCTAATAATGCGCAGGTGAACGAGATGGCTGCGGATCGGACCAGGCTGCGGAACGACGTGCTGATCGCCTCCACGATGGTGGTGGCGGGCGTTGCGATCGCCGCGCTGTCGCTGCACGCGATCAACGCCGCCCCGCCGCAGGAAATGGCGCAGGCAACCCAGCCGCTACAGGCGACGCCGTCGCCGGAGCCGGAGAAGACCGCGCCGCCAGCGGAGTCGAAGCCCGGCGGCGATCGGCCGACCACGCCCGCGCCGGAGCCGGCGCGTCCCGACGCCGAGGCACAGAAGGCCGGCGCCAAGCCGGTGTTGCCGCCGGCGCCGGCTGAGAAGACCGCCCCGCCGATCGAGAAGAAATAGCGGCTGCCGGTCGACGCATTGTGACGCGCATTTGACTGACGCTGCCGATTATACGGTCTCGCCTCTGTCATCCCCGCCCGCCATAATCTGCCGTCTTTGCCAACGACAGATGGGGCTTTTCATGAAGATCGAGGACGTCCGGCGCACCGCCTATTCGATGCCGCTCACCAACCCGTCGTTTCCGCCGGGGCCGTACCGGTTCTTCGACCGCGAATATTTCATCATCACCTACAAGACCGACCCTGAGGCGCTGGCGGCGGTGGTGCCGGAGCCGCTCGAGGTCGCCGAGCCTGTCGTGAAGTACGAATTCATCCGCATGCCCGACTCGACCGGCTTCGGTGACTACACCGAGACCGGGCAGGTGATCCCGGTCCGCTTCAAGGGCGAGCTCGGGGCCTATACTCACGCAATGTATCTCGACGACGAGGCCCCGATCGCGGGTGGCCGCGAGCTGTGGGGATTTCCGAAGAAACTGGCGCGGCCGAAGATCTCGGTCGAGAGCGACGTGCTGGTCGGCTCGCTGCATTACGGCTCGGTGCTCTGCGCCTCCGCCACCATGGGCTACAAGTACCGCAAGGTCGATCACGACACGGTCCTGAACGCGATGAAGGCGCCGAACTTCATCCTGAAAATCATCCCGCATGTCGACGGCAGCCCGCGGATCTGCGAGCTGGTGCGCTTCCATCTCGACGACATCGTGCTGAAGGAGGCCTGGACCGGCCCCGCCGCGCTCGGCCTGTTTCCGCACGCGCTGTGCGATGTCGCCCGCCTGCCGGTGCGCGAGGTGATCTCGGCGCTGCATTACAAGGCGGATTTGACGCTCGGCCTCGGCTCAGTGGCGTTCGACTACATGGCGCGCTGAGCGGATGTCATTCCCCGGTGCGCAATCGCGCACCCGAGGGCCTGGCCCTTCGGGCCAGCCCGGAATGACGCGAGCCGGCCCATCGCCGGCTACTGTGCATGGGGTTGTTTTCGAGATTTTTGCCGGAACGCCTCTCAGCGCACCAGAATGTTCTTGAACTGCCAGGGATCTGAGGTGTCGATGTCTTCCGGGAACAGGCCCGGACGATCCGTCAGCGGGGTCCAGTCGGTGTAGAAGCCCTTCACCGGTCCGAGATACGGCAGCTGGATTTCCAAGAGGCGATCGAAGTCCATCTCGTCGGCTTCGACGATGCCCTCGTTCGGGTTCTCCAGCGCCCACACCATGCCGCCGAGCACGGCGGAGGTCACCTGCAGGCCGGTCGCGTTCTGATAGGGCGCGAGCCTGCGGGTCTCCTCGATCGAGAGCTGCGAGCCGTACCAGTAGGCATTGTTGTCGTGGCCGAACAGCAGCACGCCGAGCTCGTCGATGCCGTCGACGATCTCGTTCTCGTCGAGGATGTGGTGCTTCTCCTGCATCCTGGCGGCGCGGCCGAACATCTCGTGCAGCGACAGCACGGCGTCGTCGCACGGGTGATAGGCATAGTGGCAGGTCGGCCGATAGATCGCCTTGCCCGATGCGTCACGCACCGTGAAGTAATCCGAGATCGAGATCGACTCGTTGTGGGTGACGAGGAAGCCATACTGCGGGCCGCGGGTCGGACACCAGGTGCGCACGCGCGTGTTGGCGCCGGGCTGCATCAGATAGATGGCCGCGCCGCAGCCGGCTTCGTGGGTATGCGCATTCTCCGGCATCCATTTCTCATGGGTGCCCCAGCCGAGTTCGGACGGCTGCACGCCTTCGGACAGGAAGCCTTCCACCGACCAGGTGTTGACGAAGACATCGGGCTCCTTCGGCGTCTTGGCGCGCTGGGTGTCGCGTTCGGCGATGTGGATGCCCTTGATACCGGCCTGCCGCATCAGGTCGGCCCATTCGGCCTTGGTCTTCGGCCTCGGCGCATTGAGCTTCAGATCGGCGGCGACATTGAGCAGCGCCTGCTTGACGAAGAAGGAGACCATGCCGGGATTGGCGCCGCAGCAGGAGACTGCCGTGGTCGAGCCGGCCGGACGCGCCTTCTTGGCGGCCAGCGTCACTTCGCGCAGCGCGTAGTTGGAGCGCGCTTCCGGGCCCTTCGAGGCGTCGAAATAGAAGCCGAGCCAGGGCTCGTTGACGGTGTCGATGTAGAGCGCGCCGACCTCGTTGCAGAGCTCCATGATGTCGGTCGAGCCGGTATCGACCGACAGATTGACGCAAAAGCCCTGGCCGCCGCCCTCGGTGAGCAGCGGGGTCAGCAGCTCGCGATAATTGTCCCTGGTCACGGCCTTCTGGATGAATTTCACATTGTGCTTCTCGCAATGCGCCTTGCGGCCCTCGTCCTTGGGATCGATCACGGTGACGCGCGACTTGTCGTAATCGAGATGCCGCTCGATCATCGGCAAGGTGCCTTTGCCGATCGAGCCGAAGCCGATCATGACAATGGGGCCGGTGATTTTCGCGTAGATCTGCGAGGAGGGGCTCATCATTTTCTCCAGGAGAGCGCCGAGCGGCGGATAGAGTGGATCAGGGGTTGCGTCGCTTTGCGGTGACTTCGATCTCGACCTTCATCTCGGGCCTGTAGAGTCCCGCGACGATCAGCAGCGTTGCGGCCGGGCGGATGTCGCCGAGAACTTCGCCGCAGACCGCGAAATGGGCATCCACGTCACTGCTGTCAGTGAGGTAGTAGGTCGCGCGGACGATGTCGGCCATCGCAAAGCCTCCCTCTTTAAGGGCAGCTTCGATGGTCTTGAAGCAGTTCCGTGACTGGCTCGTGACATCATCAGGCATGGTCATGGTGGTGTAGTCGTAGCCGGTGGTCCCCGCGACGAAGGCGAAGTCGCCGTCGATCACGGCTCGGCTGTAGCCGGCGGTTTTCTCAAAGGGCGAGCCGGTGGAAATCAGACGGCGGGACATGTAGGACCTCGACGGAAAAAGGTTATGCGCGGGGTTTACGGGCATTTTTGGCGCCCGCGCAACCCCCGCATTCTGACCTGGGATTCTGGCCTTGCGGCCGGCGCTAGTGGGACTGCTGCGTGGCGTCCGGTGGGGACGGCGGCGAGCCGGCCCAGCGCCGGATCAGGATGTCCCGGACGATCATGACCGAGATCAGGACCAGCATGACCGTGGTCACGAAACCGCGCCAACGCGGGCGCGCGCCATCGGTTGCGGGAAGGTTCTCTGCCCTGGCGCCGGCCTTACGCTGCGTGCGGCACGGCGAGCGGTGCCTTCCGGTTGCGGGTTGCCTTGCCCTTGGGCAGCGGTGCGCCGGTCGGCGTGATCATGCCCCATGCTCCGTCGAGCGCGCCGTCGACCAGCTCGAGGCCGAGCAGCCGCTCGCGCTCGAAAGTACCGGGCAGCGACAATCTGCCGGTCCTGGCGGCGGTGAAGCCATAGCGGGCGTAATAGGGCGCATCGCCGAGCAGGATCACCGCGCCGTGGCCGCGGGCCTTCGCCACGGCCAGCGCGCGTTGCATCAGCGCGGCGCCGACGCCGAGGCCGCGGCAGTCGTCGTCGACGGCCAGCGGCCCCAGCATCAGCGCGCTGCGGCCCCCCGCGCTGACGTGCCACAGCCGCACGGTTCCAACCAGCCGGCCGTCCTGGCGCACGGCCACAAGGCTCAGGCCTTGGGCGGGCGCGCGTCCGTCGCGCAGGCGCTGGCAGGTGCGGGCATGGCGGTTGTCGCCAAAGCAGGCATCCAGCAGCGCTTCGCGCGCGACGACGTCCGAGGTACGCTCCGCGCGGATCGCGAACGGGGCGGCTTTTCGGATGAGGGCAACGGGCGTGTTCCGTTTTGCAGTCATGGCACGTCAGTCCCCGCTTGCAACGGCATGTCGCACGCCGCGCAAGCGTCGTTCAGAAAAATCAAAAATGATCGGGAAGGAGCCGGCGGGGCCGGCTCCCGGTTCATCAGGCCTCGAACAGGAGGCGGCTTAGATGTGGTAGGTCTTCAGCGGCGGAATGCCGTTGAACGCCACCGACGAGTAGGTCGACGTATAGGCGCCCGTGCCTTCGATCAGCAGCTTGTCGCCGATCTCGAGCGTCACCGGGAGCGGATACGGCAGCTTCTCGTACAGCACGTCGGCGCTATCGCAGGTCGGGCCCGCGAGCACGCACGGCGTCATGTCGGCCCCGTCATGCGGGGTGCGGATGGCGTAGCGGATCGACTCGTCCATCGTCTCGGCGAGACCGCCGAACTTGCCGATGTCGAGATAGACCCAGCGCACCTCGTCCTCGTCGCTCTTCTTCGAGATCAGAACGACTTCGGTCTCGATGATGCCCGCATTGCCGACCATGCCGCGGCCCGGCTCGATGATCGTCTCCGGGATCTGGTTGCCGAAATGCTTGCGCAGCGCGCGGAAGATCGACCGGCCATACTGCAGGACCGGCGGAACGTCCTTGAGATACTTGGTCGGGAAGCCGCCGCCCATGTTGACCATGGTGAGGTTGATGCCGCGCTCGGCGCAGTCACGGAACACGGTCGACGCCATCGCGAGCGCGCGGTCCCACGCCTTCACCTTGCGCTGCTGCGAGCCGACATGGAACGAGATGCCGCACGGCTCCAGCCCAAGGCGCTTGGCAAGGTCGAGCACGTCGACCGCCATCTCCGGATCGCAGCCGAACTTGCGCGACAGCGGCCACTCGGCGCCGGCGCAATCATAGAGGATGCGGCAGAACACCTTCGCGCCGGGAGCGGCGCGGGCGACCTTCTCGACCTCGGCGGCGCAATCGACCGCGAACAGGCGAATGCCGAGCGCGAAGGCGCGCGCGATGTCGCGCTCCTTCTTGATCGTGTTGCCATAGGAGATGCGGTCAGGCGTCGCACCGGCGGCCAGCGCCATCTCGATTTCCGCAACCGTCGCGGTGTCGAAGCAGGAGCCGAGCGAAGCCAGCAGCGACAGCACTTCGGGCGCGGGGTTGGCCTTCACCGCGTAGAACACGCGGCTGTCCGGCAACACCTTCGCGAAGGTCTGGTAGTTGTCGCGCACGACTTCGAGGTCGACGACGAGGCACGGCTCGGTGTCGAGACCATCCTGGCGGCGGTTGCGCAGGAATTCCTGGATACGTTCAGTCATGGCACTCTCCAACGGCCCCAGCGACGGGATCCGCATCAACGTGACGTCGGGTACGAGCGCTTCGGCCACATCGCGCGATGGAGGCGCGTTGAGGCCAAGAGACTCAAACCAGACTGTGCTGCCGTGGATTGGTTGGGAGAGTTTCCCGCCCGCTCACCTGGCAATGAAGGACAAGCCTTTTCAGTAGCCCGCGCCGGCGTTGGACCGCCGGTAGAGACCAAAAAAGCCCGATCCGTCGTTGCTTTAAGTCGCGTCCCCCGTGGAGAGCGGGGTGCGCCGGTTCGCCTCCGGCTGCCAGTCACGGTTGCAAAGAGTGGCGAGACCTTCAACAAGGCATCCCTGGAGAGAGATGCTGGCCGCTTCGTGTCCTAACGGACGTAAGCGACCCTCGGTTCTTCCACCCCTTGGCGGCTGTCCGGCCTCTTGTCCGGATACCTACCGACTGACACACGACCACAGGCACGTGCGAAATTGGGCAAGGCAGGAAATAAGTCTTTTGAATTCGCGGCGCAAGAATTTTTTTGCGATAGCGACAAATTTCCCTAACGCGTGCTTGCGATCTCGCGCGCAGCAGGCGCTGAAGATGAACGGCCGTTAAGAATGACTAACGAAGCGTGTGCGTCTAAGCCCTGTGCCGCAGCGCTTTCTTGAATCGCTTCAGCTCACGCACGGCGCGTGAACGGCTCGATGCGCTGAGCTGCGCGGATGAAGGCGATCATGATCAGGACGCCAATGCCGAACAGCACGGCCTGCAGGATGTGCGCGCCGAGATCACCGAGCCCGAGCACGATCGCGAGCGCCCAGCCGCCGGCGAAGGCCGCGCCGAACACTTCGGCGCCGATCAGGATCGCCGCCGAGATGACGGTGATGACGCTCGGCCAGGCGATGGCGCGATTGGTCGAGGCGGAGGGCTGCATGGTCATGGAATAAGGTCCTGTTCAGGGGGCGCAATCTCTCCGAAAAGTGCCCATCTATCAAGCGCAAAAGGCCCAAAAATGCCGTATCGCGTGATATAGATTGGGCCGCATTTTCAAGGCGAAAAACGGGATATTCGATGTCAGAAGCCAGCGCAGAGGTTCAAACCAATCCCCTCCTGAAGGCGTGGCAGACGCCGCTCGAGACCCCGCCCTTCGCCGAGATCAAGCCGGAGCATTTCCTCCCCGCCTTCGAGCAGGCCTTCGCCGACCATTCGGCTGAAGTGGCTGCGATTACCCATGATCCGGCGCTGCCGGACTTCGACAACACCATCACGGCGCTGGAGCGCTCCGGCAAGCTGCTGTCGAAGGTCTCGGCCGTGTTCTACGACCTGGTCTCGGCGCATTCGAGCCCTGCGATCCTGGAGATCGACAAGGAGGTCTCGCCCCGGATGGCGCGGCACTGGAATCCGATCATGATGAACGCTGTGCTGTTTGGCCGCATCGCCATGCTGCACGAGAAGCGCGCCTCGCTCGGCCTGACCGGCGAGCAGATGCGGCTGCTGGAGCGCACCTACACCCGCTTCCGCCGTTCCGGCGCCGGGCTCGACGACGCCGCCAAGGCCCGCATGGCCGAGATCAACGAGCGTCTTGCCCATCTCGGCACCTCGTTCAGCCACCACCTGCTCGGCGACGAGCAGGAGTGGTTCATGGAGCTCGGCGAGGGTGACCGCGCCGGCCTGTCCGACACATTTGTGGCAGCGGCCAAGGCTGCGGCGGAAGAGCGCGGCATGGCCGGCAAGGCGATCGTGACGCTGTCGCGCTCCTCGGTCGAGCCGTTCCTGCAGAGCTCGTCGCGGCGCGACCTGCGCGAGAAGGTCTACAAGGCGTTCACGGCCCGCGGCGACAATGGCAACGCCAACGACAACAACGCGACCATCGTGGAGATCCTCAGGCTGCGCGAGGAGACCGCGAAGATCCTGGGCTTCCCGACCTACGCCGCCTATCGCCTCGAGGATTCCATGGCCAAGACGCCGGAGGCGGTGCGCGGCCTGCTGGAGCGGGTCTGGAAGCCGGCGCGGGCGCGCGCGCTCGCCGACCGCGACGCGCTGCAGGCGCTGATCACCGAGGAGGGCGGCAATTTCACTCTGGCGGCCTGGGACTGGCGGTACTACGCCGAGAAACTGCGCCAGGCCAAAGCCAATTTCGACGATTCCGCGATCAAGCCGTATCTGGTGCTCGACCATATGATCGAGGCCGCGTTCGACTGCGCCACCCGCCTGTTCGGCGTCACCTTCGCCGAGCGCAAGGACGTGCCGGTCTGGCACCCGGACGTCCGGGTCTGGGAGGTCAAGGGCCGCGACGGCCAGCACAAGGCGCTGTTCTACGGCGACTACTTCGCGCGGCCGTCGAAGCGCTCCGGTGCCTGGATGACCTCGCTGCGCGACCAGCAGAAGCTCGACGGCGACGTCGCGCCGCTGGTCATCAATGTCTGCAACTTCGCCAAGGGCGCCGACGGCGCGCCCTCGCTGCTGTCGCCGGACGACGCGCGGACCCTGTTCCACGAGTTCGGCCATGGCCTGCACGGCATGCTCTCCAATGTGACCTATCCGTCGCTGTCGGGAACCTCGGTGTTCACCGATTTCGTCGAGCTGCCCTCGCAGCTGTACGAGCACTGGCAGGAGCGGCCCGAGGTGCTGCAGCGCTTCGCCCGCCACTACCAGACCGGGGAGGCGCTGCCGGACGACCTGCTGAAGCGCTTCCTCGCCGCGCGCAAGTTCAACCAGGGCTTTGCCACCGTGGAGTTCGTCTCCTCGGCGCTGGTCGACCTCGAATTCCACACCCAGCCGGCGGCGGCGAGCTGGGACGTCCGCGCCTTCGAGCAGAAGGAGCTCGAGAAGATCGGCATGCCCGCCGAAATCTCGCTGCGGCACCGACCGACCCAGTTCGGCCACATCTTCTCCGGCGACCACTATGCGTCGGGTTACTACAGCTACATGTGGTCGGAGGTGATGGACGCCGATGCCTTCGGCGCCTTCGAGGAGGCCGGCGACATTTTCGATCCCGCGACTGCCAAGCGGCTGCTCGACGACATCTATTCGTCGGGCGGCTCGCGCGATCCGGAGGAGGCCTATGTCGCCTTCCGCGGCCGCGAGCCCGAGCCGGACGCGCTCTTGCGCCGTCGCGGCCTGCTCGAGACGCCTGAGGCGGCCTGACGGTGCGGCAGTCCGTGAAATGCCTGGTCGCCTGGCTCGTGCTTGGGGTGTCCGTCGTGCTCGGTACGGCGGCCGCCGAGGCCCACCCGCATGTCTGGATCGTGGCCAAAAGCGAACTGATCTATGCGCCCGACGGCACCATCACCGGCGTCCGCCACGCCTGGACCTTCGACGACATGTTCTCGACCTATGCGCTGCAGGGCATCGAGACCAAGGTGAAGGGCGCCTACAGCCGCGACGAGCTGGCGCCGCTGGCCCAGACCAACGTCGAGTCGCTGAAGGAATACGCCTACTTCACCTTCGCCAAGGGCGACGGCAAGAAGCAGAAGTTCACCGAGCCGGTCGACTACTTCCTCGAATACAAGGATTCGGCGCTGACGCTGCACTTCACCCTGCCGGTGAAGACGCCGTTCAAGGCCCGGCAGCTCTCGCTCGAAGTGTTCGACCCGACCTACTTCATCGACTTCCAGTTCGCGGAGAAGGAGCCGGTCAAGCTGGTCGGCGCCGCGGCAGAGTGCAAGATGCAGTTCGAACGGCCGAATAGTGACGGCACCGCGGCCGCGCAGAAGCTAGGCGAGCAGAATTTTCTCGATGGTGGCAACGGCAATTTCGGCATGATGTTCGCCAACAAGATCACGGTGGATTGCCCATGACGCTGATCGCCTCGCGCGTGATGCGTGGCCTTGCCGTGTCCGCTGCGGTGCTGGCGGCAGTGGCGGTGCTCGATGGCGCCGTTCATGCGCTGCTGGCGCAAAATCCGTTCGGCGCACCGCGGACAGCGGAGCCGCAGGGCGGTATCTTCGGCTGGCTGTTGGCAAAGCAGTCGGAGTTCTATCGCGAGATCTCGCAGGCGATCCGCGCCGCGAAATCCGACGGTTCTGCGGTCTGGACGCTGCTTGCGATCTCGTTCGCCTACGGAATCTTCCATGCCGCCGGCCCCGGCCACGGCAAGGCGGTGATCTCGTCCTACATGGTCGCCAATCGCGAGACCGCGCGGCGCGGCATCGTGCTGTCGTTCGCCTCGGCGCTGATGCAGTCGCTGGTGGCGGTCGCCATCGTCGGGATCTGCGCCTGGCTGCTCAATGCGACGGCGAAGACCATGTGCGGGGCGGAGAAGGCGATCGAGATCGCAAGCTACGCACTGATCGCGGGGTTCGGCGCCCGGCTGGTCTGGCTCAAGGGCGGCGGCTTCTTCCGTGCGCTCCAGCCGGCGCGGCCGGCGCTGGCGATGGCCGGCGCGCAGCAGCACGATCACGACCACCATGATCACGATCACCGCGGCCATGGCCATGATCACCATCATCGTCACGCGTATGACGATGATGGCCATCATCATGGCCACGATCACGGTCATGATGCCCAGCACGTCCATGACGAGCATTGCGGCCATTCGCACGGGCCGACGCCCGCCGAGCTCGCCGGTCCCGGCGGCTGGCGGCGCGGCCTCAGCGCGATCTTCACGGTCGGCATCCGGCCGTGCTCGGGCGCGATCCTGGTCTTGGTGTTCGCGCTGGCGCAGGGCCTGTTCTGGGCCGGCATCGCCGCGACCTTCGTGATGGGCCTCGGCACCGCCATCACGGTGGCGGCAATCGCGCTGGTCGCGGTGTCGGCGCGCGGCGTGGCCGAACGGCTGAGCGCAGCGCGCGACGGCGGCGGCATGGTGATCATGCGCGGCCTGGAATTCGCCGCCGCGGGCCTCGTGCTGCTGTTCGGGCTCGGGCTCTTGTTCGGCTACGTCGCGGCCGAGCGGGCGACGTGTTTGTAGAGTCCTTCGTCCCCGCCGTGCCCTGATCCGTCACCCTGAGGAGCGCGTAGCGCGTCTCGAAGGGTCGACGGCCACAGGCCGGGCCGTCGACCCTTCGAGGCTCGCAAGAGCTCGAACCTCAGGGTGACGGATAACGGGGAGGCGTGCGCTCAGCTCGTCAGATACCTCCTGATCGCCGGCAGCAGGAAGATCGCGATGTTGATCGCAAAGCCGATGCTCCAGAGGATCGAGCGCAGCGTCGGGCGGTTGCCGATATAGGTGAAGACGTAGGCGATCCGCACGATCAGGAACAGCACGGCGAGCTCGTCGATCAGCCGCAGCGGGCCGACGCGGAATTCGGCGAGCAATACGGCGAAAGCGAAGAACGGCAAGGCCTCGATGCCGTTCTGGTGGGCGCCGAGCGCGCGCGAGCGGATCGGGTCGTCGTAGAAATCGGGATCGCGAGGTTTCGAATTGTCGAAGCCGCGGATGCCGGACCATTTCACCGATACGATCGTCAGCAGCGAGAGCAGCAGCGTTCCGAAGACGCACCATTCGGCGATCGTCATGGTTCCTCCCCATTCACGCATGGGAACGTAGCCAACCGGCACTCGGCTTGACAAGGTTGGCGCAACGCGCGAAGCCCAAAGCCCCCAAGCGAAGGACTTTGAGCGCAAGGCCATCATGAGCACGGTGATCCCGTTCGAGAGCGCGAAGCCTGCCGCGGCGCCGAAGCCGGAGCGCGTCGGCGTGCTGCTGGTCAATCTCGGCACGCCGGACACGGCCGATGCCGCGGGCGTGCGGGTCTATCTGAGGGAATTCCTGTCCGATCCGCGGGTGATCGAGGACCAGGGGCTGCTCTGGAAGCTGATCCTCAACGGCATCATTCTGCGCGTGCGCCCGGCCCGCAAGGCCCGGGACTATCTGAAGATCTGGAACACCGAGAAGAACGAGTCGCCGCTGAAGACCATCACGCGCTCGCAAGCCGACAAGCTGGCGGAGGCGATCGCCGATCACGACCATGTCGTCGTCGACTGGGCGATGCGCTATGGCAATCCTTCGATCAAGGACCGCATCGAGGCGCTGGCGGCGCAGGGCTGCACCCGCCTGCTGCTGGTGCCGCTCTATCCGCAATATTCCGCGGCTACGTCGGCGACCGTCTGCGACGAGGCGTTTCGCGTGCTGGCCGGCCTGCGCGCGCAGCCGACCCTGCGGGTGACGCCGCCTTACTACGATGACCCTGATTACATCGAGGCGCTCGCGGTCTCGATCAACGAACATCTCGCGACATTGCCGTTCCAGCCCGAGATCATCCTCGCCTCGTTCCACGGCATGCCGAAGGAATATGTCGACAAGGGCGATCCCTATCAGGTGCAGTGCATCGCCACGACCAACGCGTTGCGCAGGCGGCTCGGGCTCGATGCCGGCAGGCTGCTCCTCACCTTCCAGTCGCGCTTCGGCAATGCCGAGTGGCTGCAGCCCTATACCGACAAGACGGTCGAGAAGCTGGCCAAAGACGGCGTGCGGCGAATTGCCGTGGTCACGCCCGGCTTCTCCGCGGATTGCCTGGAGACGCTGGAGGAGATCGCACAGGAGAACGCCGAAATCTTCCGGCACAATGGCGGCGAGCAGTTCGCGGCCATCCCTTGCCTCAACGACAGCGACGGCGGCATGGACGTGATCCGCCAGCTCGTGCTGCGCGAGCTCCAGGGCTGGATCTGATTGTTAACGATCCGTGACGCCGGATGCGGCTATTCGTGCGCATCTGGTAGTCCGGCAACCACTTCCTATGTGCTAGGTAGAACAACAGCCGGCTGAACCGGCGGAGCGGTCCTGCCGACCAATGCACGACCGCGCTGGCGACGGTCTCGCTGGGCCCTGGAGGACTTCATGACTGGCTTCGACGTTTTCGCGATCGTCTTTGTTCTTCTCGTCATCGTCACGCTGTTCGCCGGGATCAAGACCGTTCCGCAGGGCTATGACTGGACCATCGAGCGGTTCGGCAAATACACCCGCACGCTGTCGCCCGGCCTCAATCTGATCGTGCCGTATTTCGATCGCATCGGGCGCAAGATCAACATGATGGAGCAGGTGATCAACATCCCCGAGCAGGAGGTGATCACCAAGGACAACGCCACCGTCACGGTGGATGGCGTCGCCTTCTATCAGGTGTTCGATGCCGCGAAGGCGAGCTACGAAGTCGCCAATCTCAACCAGGCGATTACCGTCCTGACCATGACCAACATCCGCTCGGTGATGGGCTCGATGGATCTCGACCAGGTGCTGTCGCATCGCGACGAGATCAACGAGCGGCTGCTCCGCGTGGTCGACGCCGCGGTCTCACCGTGGGGCGTCAAGGTCAACCGCATCGAGATCAAGGACATCGTGCCGCCGGCCGATCTCGTCGAGGCGATGGGCCGCCAGATGAAGGCCGAGCGCGTCAAGCGCGCCGACATCTTGCAGGCCGAGGGACAGCGGCAGTCGGAGATCCTGCGCGCCGAGGGCGCCAAGCAGGGTCAGATCCTGCAGGCCGAGGGCCGCCGCGAGGCGGCCTTTCGCGACGCCGAGGCGCGCGAGCGTCTCGCCGAGGCCGAAGCCAAGGCGACCCAGATGGTGTCGGAGTCGATCGCCAAGGGCGACGTCGCCGCGCTGAACTATTTCATCGCCGACAAATACATCAAGGCGTTCGGCCAGCTCGCGGAGTCGCCGAACCAGAAGGTCTTGATGCTGCCGATCGAGACCTCGAGCGTGCTGGGCTCGCTGGCCGGCATCGGCGAGATCGCCCGCGCCACCTTCGGGGAGAGCGCGGCATCGGCCACGGCTGCGGCGCGGCGCGGCGGCTCGGTGCCGTCGGCAGGTCCGGCTCCGCCACCGCCGGTGCCGCCGCAGCGGTGAGGGTGTGACGGCGATTGCCCGCAAATGTGAGAGGTCACGTCATGGCCGAGATGTTTTCGACATTGGGTACCTGGAACTGGCTGATCTTCGCCTTCATCTTGATGGCGCTGGAGCTCGCGGCGCCGGGCGTCTTCCTGTTCTGGCTCGGGCTCGCGGCGCTCGTGGTCGGCCTGCTGTCGTTCGTGTTCACGCCGTCCTGGCAGATGCAGCTCCTGATGTTCGCGGTGTTCGCCGCGCTCGCGGTGCCGGCGTGGCGGCATTTTGCCAGAGGCGCGACCGAGGCGAGCAAGACCAATCCGTTCCTCAACCGCCGCAACGAAGCCTTGGTCGGCCGCGAATTCACGCTGGAGAAGCCGATCATCGACGGATTGGGCACGGTGCGGATCGACGATACGGTCTGGCGCGTCGCCGGCCCCGATGCGCCGGCCGGCAGCCGGGTGAAGGTGGTCCGCGCCGATGGCGCCAGCCTGACGGTGGCCGCGGTCTAGCTGCCAGCGTGCTTGCTCCAGCGCTCGGCGAAGCGGTTGAGCGGCGTGAATGTCGCAAACAGCTCTCTCCCGAGCGCGGTTAGGCCATAGCCATCCTCCGTCAGTTCGACGAAGCCCGCCTCGCGCAGCTCGGTCAACCGCGTCTGCAGGATCGTCGGCGAGGCCTCGTCGCAGGCGGTGCGCAGCGCGCGCGAGGTCAGCGCGCCCTCGCGCAGCTCCCAGACGATGCGCAAGGTCCAGCGCCGTCCGAGCAGGTCGAGAAGTGCCATGATCGGGCGGCCGGTCCGTGAGCCGCGGACGCCGGATTTTGCAGTCGGAACCTGCTTTGCCATGAACCCCTCATGATTTCGCTTGCGCGAATCTCTCTTGCGCCATTTGCTACAGATATTGTAGCGTATCGCTACAGTAAATGTAGCGACGAGATCAGCCCATGTCACGCATCGCACCGCTCGATCCGCCCTATGCGGCGGACGTTCAACAGCATTTCGACCGCATCATGCGCGGCAAGCCGCCGCTGGTGCTGTTCCGCATGATGGCGGCGCACCCGCGCGCCTGGGAGAAGTTTCGCGGCGGCAGCCTGCTGGACCGCGGGCCGCTGACGTTGCGGGAGCGCGAGATCGTGATCGACCGCACCTGCGCGCTCAATGCATGCGAATATGAATGGGGCGTGCACGTCACCGCGTTCGGCGCCGCCGCCGGGCTGTCGGAGCAGCAGGTCCACGCCACCGTGCGCGGTGCGGCCGATGCCGACTGCTGGTCGCCGGCCGAGCAGGCGCTGATCGCGGCGGTCGATGCGCTGCATGCCCGGGCGACGCTGGATGACGCAGAGTACGCGGCGCTGGCAGCGCATTATGACGAAGATCAGGTGCTGGAGATCATCCTGCTGTGCGGCTTCTACCGCACGGTCTCCTACCTCGCCAACGCGCTGGCGCTGCCGCTGGAGCAAACGGCGGCGCGGTTTCCGAGCTAGCCGTCATTCCGGGTTCACGCTTCGCGTACCCCGGAATGACAGCGAAGTTACGCCACGCCGGCGCGCAGCAGATCGTGCAGATGGATGATGCCGACCGGCTTCTTCGCATCGGTCACGATCAATGTCGTGATCTTCGAGGCGTTGAGCAGCTCCAGCGCTTCGCCGGCCAGCGTGTCGCGGCCAATCGTCTTCGGTGTCCTGGTCATGACCTCGTCGACCGACAGCGTCAGCAACTCAGGGCGCGTCAGCTGCCGGCGCAAATCGCCGTCGGTGACGATGCCGACGAGATGGCCGTGGCGGTCGACGATACCGACGCAGCCGAAGCCCTTCGAGGTCATCTCGACCAGCGCGTCCGACATCCTGGTGCCGAGCGGCTTCAGCGGCAGCGCCTCGCCGCTATGCATCAGGTCGCGGGCATATTTCAGCAGCGCGCCGAGCTTGCCGCCCGGATGCAGCACGCTGAAATCGGTCGAGGTGAAGCCGCGGCCTTCGAGCAGCGCGATCGCCAGCGCATCGCCGAGCGCCAGCATCATCAGCGAGGAGGTGGTCGGCGCCAGATTATGCGGGCAGGCCTCGCGGGCCTTCGGCATGGTGAGCTGCACGTCGGCCGCCTTGCTCAGCGTCGAGTCCTTGTCGGCGGTCATCGCGATCAGCGGGATGCCGAAGCGCGCGGCATAGGCGATCAGATTGCGCATCTCCGGCTGCTCGCCGGACCATGACAGTGCCAGGATCGCGTCGTCGGCGGTGATCATGCCGAGATCGCCGTGGCTGGCTTCGGCGGTGTGCACGAAGAACGCCGGCGTGCCGGTGGAGGCGAAGGTCGCGGCGATCTTGCGGCCGATGTGGCCCGACTTGCCGAGCCCGGTCACGATCAGTCGCCCTTTGGCTTTGCGGATCAGTTCGGCCGCCGCCGTGAACGCCGCGCCGAGGTCGGACTTGAGTGCCGCAGACAGCGCAGCGACGCCGCTTGCTTCGGCATCGAGGGTGCGGAGCGCCGACTGAACGGCGCCGTCATCGGGGCCGGATGATTTGGTCATCAGCGGTTTCGGTTTGGCCATTTCGGATTCCAGGGGAGGGTTTTGCACCCGGGCGTCTCCCTTAGCACGTTCGATTCCGCGATGCGACGCGGCCGACGATCCTCAACGGCCCATTAACCATAATTGTTTTAACTCCATTAACGACGTTTTTCGCCGCCCGGCGGGATGCGTACGTCAAGTGCATGGATTCGTTGGAGTATTCCCATCGTGTGGCGGCGGCCAGCAAGCGGCCCAAATCGGCGCGGACACTTCGTTCGCGTGGTTTTGCCATGCCTCTTGCTGACTTTTTCGCTGACCGCGATGACCGGGCTCGCCAATGCCCAGACCGTGACGCCGGATCTGTTCAGCCCGAACCGACAGAGCCAGGTGATCACCCAGGACTCGCCGCTGCGCCGGACCACGGCCGATGCCACTGATCCGCTCAACGGCTTGAAGCTGCCCGACGCCGATCCTGCCCGGCGTGCCGCGTCGTCGTCGACATCAACCACGGACCGTGTCGGACAGGTCCCGACCTACGGTCTTCCTGCCGCCAATGGCGCGGCGACATCAGGTTATGACTCGCTCAACCGGAAGCGCCTGAAGCCGAAATATTATCCGGGCCAGGCCAAGCCGAAGCCGCCGCCGGGGCCCGGCTCGCCGGCGCCCACGCCGCCGCCGCTCACCGCCGCCGGGCAGTTGCGGCTGTCGATCCCGCCGTCGGAGACCGCCAGCAAGCCGCCGCTGCCGCCGGCGATGGCCGGCACCATTGTCGGCCAGCCCCCGCGCAGGCGGCTCAAGCTCGACGACGATCCGTTCGGCGCGGTCGGCGATTACGCCGGCTCGTTCATGGTCAAGACCGCGGTCGAGGTGATGGCGGGCTACGACACCAATCCGGGCCGCTTGAACTCGCCGCAAGGCAAGGCGTTCTACGTGGTCGCGCCGGAATTCGTCGCGATATCGGACTGGGAGCGGCACGCCGTCGTCGCCGATCTGCGCGGCTCGTTCACCGGCTACGGCTCCCAGCTCACGCCGGTCGACGGCACGCCGCTGTCGGCGCCGCTCGACATCGACCGTCCGAGCTTCACCGGGCATATCGATGGCCGTCTCGATGTGTCGAGGGACACGCATCTGACGGGACAGGCCCGCCTGCTGGTCTCGACCGACAATCCCGGCAGCCCGAACGTGCAGGCCGGCCTCGCCAAATATCCGATCTACACCACGGTCGGCGGCACCTTCGGCATCGACCAGAATTTCAACCGCATGCAGGTGTCGCTCGGCGGCACCGTCGACCGCACCGATTACCAATGGTCGAAGCTCACCGACGGCACCTCGTCGTCGAACGACGATCGCAACTTCACGCAATATGGCGGCGTCGGACGTGTCAGCTACGAGCTCAATCCGGCGGTAAAGCCGTTCGTGGAGGTGCAGGGCGACAGCCGCTTCCACGATCTCTATCTCGACCGCAACGGCTACGCGCGCAATTCGTCGGGCGGTTACGTCAAGGCCGGTACGTCGTTCGAATTCACGCGGATTCTGTTCGGCGAAATCTCGATCGGCTATGCCAGGCGTGACTATGTCGACCCGCGGCTCAGCCCACTCGAGGGCCTGCTGACCACCGCCTCGCTGACCTGGAATGCGACGCCGCTGACCACGGCCAAATTCTATTCCGATACCCAACTCGGCGAGACCACGCTGCCCGGCACCTCGGGCGTGCTGTCGCGCACCTACACCGTCGAGGTCGATCACGACTTCCGTCGCTGGCTGACCGGCATCGGCAAGTTCACCTACGGTACGCTCGACTACCAGGGCGATAACCGCAACGACACGATCTACTCGGTGTCGGGTGACCTGATCTACAAGATGACCCGTAGCCTCTGGATCAAGGGCACGCTGCGCCGCGACTGGCTGGATTCCAACCAGCCGGGACAGAGCTCGGCATCGACGGTGGTGATGCTCGGCGTGCGGGTGCAGAACTGAGCGAACGGGCGGTGCGTCACGCAGCCTCAGCTTATCAAGCTATTTTGATCCGCGCAGCTGTTTGATTGCGAATGCAGCGTTGCTGCGTCGCAGCGCAGCAATAGATCTCCCACGCCACCTGTGATTCGACTAATAGCAGCTGGACAATCACACAACTACCGGTAAGACGCTTAGAGGAGCATTGTTGTATAGAGCGTCGTGAAGAGTACTTCCAGGTTTCGGCGCCGATACGAGAGGCAATTCGTCGAGATAAGCGTTTCGAGAAGTCGAATACCTGGAAGCAATCAATTGGAACGAAGATTTGCGATCATCTCGCCACATACAAGAACGACGAGCACGTCTCAGTTGCGCTAGTTGAAAGTGCTGTGTTGGCTGCCGTCAGAGGAGCCGCAGTACCACAAGCCATATCTCTACTAATCTTACCATCTCACCTTCTGACGATAGCGCGATCATTCTATGACAAACGGCAGTTGTCGGACTGTGTTGAGTTTTGTAGACGCGCTTTCCAAATGCGAGGGCGCCTTACCGTAGATGGGCAAATTGAAGTTCTGCGCTTGTGGGGTCTGTCGGCAATTCGCGCTAGGGCAACAGCAGAGTACGACGAGATTGTAGGAAAGCTGCGCAACTTTAATACCAGAGCGGCAAATAGAATTGCTTTTTTCCTCGAAGGATTTCATTCGCGGCTTCGCAATGACTGGGACGGTGCCGAGCAGAAGTTTCTCGAATGCTGGAAGCTGTCAAAAGATAATCAAAGTACAAACCGAGAGTTGGCCAGTCTTTATTGCAAGCAACGGCGATATTCTGAGGCAGAGGCGTACGCGCGCTCGGCCTATAAGATTGCGCCAACAAATCCGTTCATTATCGATATTATGACTGAAACATTGTTGGGGAAGGCTCAGCTCGGACTTGCAGTGGACCCCGATGAACTTAGTCGTCTGATGGCGGCTTTGAAGACATATGGTGACGCTCCGGGCTCTTCGTTCTTCCTGGTGAGGTTGGCCCAGGCGTTTGCTCGAGAACGAAAATATTCAGACGCCCTCAAGGCCATTGGCAGAGCAATCGATCGCACCTCCAATCTACTTCCGCCGTACTTCATTCGAGCTGATGTACTCTTGGCGATGAACGACCCAAACGGCGCTGAAAAGGATTTGGCAAAAATCGAACAACTTCTAGAGCAGGCTGGTGGCTTCTCGGAAGGCGATGAAGCTCAAGTGCACGATCTTGCCGTTCGTATCATGATCGAAAAGCGACAGTTCAGAGCGGCCAAGAACAAAATTGATACGTCAGCGTTTCTCCCCAAGAAGGTACGCCGGCGGCTGCTCAGTCGTCTCGCAAGAGCAATTGGGTTCAGCCCAGAATCGGCCGATCGCGAACTCCAAAGATGGGCTGCGAGCTTTACCTAGCGAGCGTTCTGTTCAATGCGTGAACGACGGTGCCGGTCGCCAAAACGACGTGCAAATTTAGGCTGCGGCTAGCCGAGCCGAGGCTTACCCCGGCAGGTCCGTCTTCCCCATCAGGAACGCATCGATCGCGCGCGCGCACTGGCGGCCTTCGCGGATCGCCCAGACCACGAGCGACTGGCCGCGGCGCATGTCGCCGGCGGAGAAGATCTTTGCGCGCGAGGTCTGGTAGTCGTGCAGCGAGGCGCGGACATTGCCGCGCTGGTCGAGATCGACGCCGAGGGTCTTGAGCAGGCCTTCGTGCACCGGATGCACGAAGCCCATCGCCAGCAGCACCAGTTCGGCGTCGAGCGTGAACTCGGTGCCGGGCAGCGGCTTGAACTTGTCGTCGACCTTGACGCAATGCAGCTTCGTCACCTTGCCGTCGGTGCCTTCGAACTTGGTCGTCAGCACCGCGAATTCGCGCACCGCGCCTTCGGCCTGGCTCGATGACGTCCGCATCTTCAGCGGCCAGTTCGGCCAGGTCACGCCCTTGTTCTCGTGCTCGGGCGGCGCCGGCATGATCTCGAGCTGGGTCACCGACTTGGCGCCCTGGCGGAACGAGGTGCCGATGCAGTCCGATCCGGTGTCGCCGCCGCCGATCACGACGACATGCTTGCCGCCGGCGAGGATGTCGGCGGCGCCGTTCAGCGGCTCGCCGGAGACGCGGCGGTTCTGCTGCGGCAGGAAGTCCATCGCGAAGTGGATGCCGGCGAGGTCGCGGCCGGGGATCGGCAGGTCGCGCGGGGCTTCAGCGCCGCCGGTCAGCGCCACGGCGTCATACTGCCTGGCGAGCTCCTGCGGGTCGATCGCACCTGGCGTCGCGCCGCCCACCGCCTTGCCGTAGTGGAAGGTGACGCCCTCGGCTTCCATCTGCTTGACGCGGCGATCGATGATGCCCTTCTCCATCTTGAAGTCGGGAATGCCATAGCGCAGCAGGCCGCCGGCCTTGGCGAACTTCTCGTAGACATGCACCTCGTGGCCGGCGCGCGCGAGCTGCTGCGCGGCGGCAAGGCCCGCGGGGCCGGAGCCGATCACGGCGACCTTCTTGCCGGTCTTCTGCGCCGCGATCTCCGGCTTCACCCAGCCATTGTCCCAGGCGCGGTCGACGATCGCGCATTCGATGGTTTTGATGGTGACCGGGTTGTCGTCGATGTTCAGCGTGCAGGACGCCTCGCACGGCGCCGGGCAGATGCGGCCGGTGAACTCGGGGAAATTGTTGGTCGAGTGCAGGTTGCGCGAGGCCTCTTCCCAGTTGCCCTGATAGACGAGGTCGTTGAAATCGGGGATCTGGTTGTTGACCGGGCAGCCCGGCGTGCCCGGCGCGGTCGAGCCGGTGCCGTGGCAATAGGGGATGCCGCAATTCATGCAGCGCGCGGCCTGGTCGCGCGTGTCCTTCTCGCTCAGTGGAATCACGAACTCGTTGAAGTTCTTGAGCCGATCGGCGACCGGCTGGTACTTGCGGTCATGCCGCTCGATCTCGAGAAAACCTGTGATCTTACCCATTGAAACCCGATGCCCCTGCATCTCAGTTGTCCGTCATTCCGGGCTGCGCCGAGAGACGCAGACCCGGAGGTCTCGAAGTGGCTTGGCGAGATTCCGGGTTCGCGCCGATGGCGCGCCCCGGAATGACGCCCGGTGATACTACGCGCCGATCGCGATCTTCGGCTCGGCGTCGGCGTTGGCCTTCATTTCCTTCAGCGCGCGGCGGTACTCCACCGGCATCACCTTGCGGAATTTCGGCAGCCAGCTCTTCCAGTCGGCGAGGATCTCGGCCGCCTTCTTCGAGCCGGTCAGCTTGGCGTGACGCGTGATCAGGACGTGCAGCCGCTCGACGTCGGACTCGAGCAGGTTCTGGAACACGTCGACCCGGCCATGCGCCTCGAGATCGCCAGAGTGGTGATAGGTGTCGGCGTTGATCATCTCCTCCGACAGCACCGGCTCGAGCTCGACCATCGACAGGTTGCAGAGCTTATCGAAGTCGCCGGCCTCGTCGAGGACATAGGCGATGCCGCCGGACATGCCGGCCGCGAAGTTGCGCCCGGTCTTGCCGAGCACCACCACGATGCCGCCGGTCATGTATTCGCAGCAATGATCGCCGGCGCCTTCGACGACCGCGACCGCGCCTGAGTTGCGCACCGCGAAACGCTCGCCGGCGATGCCGCGGAAGTAGCACTCGCCCGCGATCGCGCCGTACATCACGGTGTTGCCGACGATGATCGATTCTTCCGGCACGATGCCGGAGATCTTCGGCGGCTTGACGATGATGCAGCCGCCGGAGAGGCCCTTGCCGACATAGTCGTTGCCTTCACCCTCGAGCTCGAAGGTGATGCCCTTGGCAAGCCAGGCGCCGAACGCCTGTCCGGCCGTGCCCTTCAGGCCGACATGGATGGTGTCGAGCGGCAGGCCGGCATGGCCGTAGATCTTGGCCACCGCGCCCGACAGCATCGCGCCGGCGGAGCGGTCGGTGTTGTTGATCTCTTCCTCGATCCTGACCGGCGCACCGCGATCGAGCGCGGCTTGCGCCTTTTCGATCAGCCGGCGGTCGAGCACGGCGTCCAGATGGTGGTTCTGGCTCTCCGAGTGATAGATCGTCTGGCCCTTCTCCTCCTTCTGCCGCACGAACAGCTTGGAGAAGTCGAGGCCCTTGGCCTTCCAGTGCGAGACCAGCGCGGTCTGGTCCAGCATCTGGACCTGGCCGACCATCTCGTCGAACGTCTTGTAGCCGAGCTGGGCCATGATCTCGCGGACTTCCTCGGCGACGAAGAAGAAGTAGTTGATGATATGCTCAGGCTGACCGGTGAAGCGCTTGCGCAGCACCGGATCCTGGGTCGCAACCCCGACCGGGCAGGTGTTGAGATGGCACTTGCGCATCATGATGCAGCCCGCCGCGATCAGGGGCGCGGTGGCGAAGCCGAATTCGTCGGCTCCGAGCAGCGCGCCGATCACGACGTCACGGCCGGTGCGGAAGCCGCCGTCGACCTGGACCGCGATGCGGCTGCGCAGCCGCTGGCGCACCAGCGTCTGATGGGTCTCGGCAAGACCGATCTCCCACGGCGAGCCGGCATGCTTGATCGAGGTCAGGGGCGAGGCGCCGGTGCCGCCCTCGAAGCCTGCGATGGTCACGTGGTCGGCGCGTGCCTTGGCGACGCCGGCGGCAACCGTGCCGACGCCGACCTCGGACACCAGCTTGACCGAGACCTGGCCGTCCGGATTGACGTTCTTGAGGTCGTAGATCAGCTGAGCGAGGTCTTCGATCGAGTAGATGTCGTGATGCGGCGGCGGCGAGATCAGGCCGACGCCCGGCGTCGAGTGCCGGACGCGGGCGATCGTCGCGTCGACCTTGTGGCCGGGCAACTGGCCGCCTTCGCCGGGCTTGGCACCCTGCGCCATCTTGATCTGCATCATGTCGGAGTTGACGAGATATTCCGTCGTCACGCCGAACCGGCCCGAGGCGACCTGCTTGATCGCCGAGCGCATGCTGTCGCCATTGGGCAGCGGCTTGAAGCGGTCGGATTCCTCGCCGCCTTCGCCGGTGTTCGACTTGCCGCCGATCCGGTTCATCGCGATCGCGAGCGTGGTGTGCGCCTCGCGCGAAATCGAGCCGAACGACATCGCGCCGGTGGAGAAGCGCTTGACGATTTCCTTGGCCGGCTCGACGTCCTCGAGCTTGACCGGCTTGCGCTTGTCGTCCTCGGCGCTCTTGATCCGGAACAGGCCGCGCAGCGTCAGCAGACGCTCGGACTGCTCGTTGAGGATCTTGGCGAACGCCCGGTAGCGCTCCAGCGAGTTGCCGCGCACGGCATGTTGCAAGGTCGAGACCGATTCCGCGGTCCATGCATGGTCCTCGCCGCGGGTGCGGTAGGCATATTCGCCGCCGACGTCGAGCGCGCTCTTGTAGATCTGGCCGTCGCCGAACGCGTCGGTGTGGCGCCGCACGGTCTCCTCGGCGATCTCGCCGAGGCCGACGCCCTCGATCCGCGTGTGGGTGCCGGCGAAGTACTTGGCGACGAAATCGGCCTTGAGGCCGACCGCGTCGAAGATCTGCGCGCCGCAATAGGACTGGTAGGTGGAGATGCCCATCTTGGACATCACCTTGAGCAGGCCCTTGCCGATCGACTTGATGTAGCGCTTGACGATCTCGTAGTCGTCGAGCGCGCCGGGCAGCCGGTCCTTCATCGCGAGGATGGTCTCGAACGCGAGATAGGGGTTGATGGCTTCGGCGCCGTAGCCGGCGAGGCAGGCGAAGTGATGCACTTCGCGCGGCTCACCCGACTCCACGACGAGGCCGACCGAGGTACGCAGGCCGGTGCGGATCAGATGATGATGCACGGCGGCGCAGGCGAGCAGCGACGGGATCGGAATCCGGTCGGTGCCGGTCATGCGGTCCGACAGGATGATGATGTTGATGCCCTCGCGCACCGCGCCCTCCGCGCGCGCGCAGAGCTCGTCGAGCACCTGCTCCATGCCCGCCGCGCCGAATCCGGCGTGGAAGGTGGTGTCGAGCGTGCGCGACTTGAAGTGGGTCTCGGGAACGTCGGAGATCGAGCGGATCTTCTCGAGGTCCGCATCGGTCAGGATCGGCTGCCGCACTTCGAGGCGCTGCGTCGAGGCGACGCCCTGCAGGTCGAACAGGTTCGGCCGCGGCCCGATGATCGAGACGAGGCTCATCACGATCTCTTCGCGGATCGGGTCGATCGGCGGGTTGGTGACCTGCGCGAAGTTCTGCTTGAAGTAGGTGAACAGCTGCTTCGGCTTGTCCGACAGCGCCGAGATCGGCGTGTCGTTGCCCATCGAGCCGGCGGCTTCCTCGCCGGTGGAGGCCATCGGCGTCATCAGGATGTTGATGTCTTCCTGGCTGTAGCCGAACGCCTGCTGGCGATCGAGCAGCGGCAGGTTGGAGCGCACGCCCTTGGCCGGCGCATCCGGCAGCTCCTCGAGCTGGATCTGGGTGCGGTGCAGCCAGTCGCTGTAGGGATGGCTCTTGGCGAGGTCGGCCTTGATCTCGTCGTCCGGAATCAGGCGGCCCTGCTCGAGGTCGACGAGCAGCATCTTGCCGGGCTGCAGCCGCCACTTGGTGACGATCTGGTCCTCCGGAATCTTCAGCACGCCCATTTCGGACGCCATCACGATGCGATCGTCCTTGGTCACGAGATAGCGCGCGGGACGCAGGCCGTTGCGGTCGAGCGTCGCGCCGATCTTGCGGCCGTCGGTGAAGGCGATCGCAGCCGGGCCGTCCCACGGCTCCATCAGCGCGGCGTGATATTCGTAGAAGGCGCGGCGCTGCTCATCCATCAGCGGGTTGCCAGCCCACGCTTCCGGAATCATCATCATCACGGCGTGCGGCAGCGAGTAACCGCCCTGCACCAGGAATTCGAGCGCGTTGTCGAAGCAGGCGGTGTCGCTCTGGCCTTCATAGGAGATCGGCCACAGGCGGCTGATGTCCTTGCCGTAGAGCTCCGAATGCACGGAAGCCTGCCGCGCCGCCATCCAGTTGACGTTGCCGCGCAGCGTGTTGATCTCGCCGTTGTGGGCGATCATCCGGTAGGGATGCGCCAGCGACCAGGTCGGGAAGGTGTTGGTCGAGAAGCGTTGATGCACCAGCGCCAGCGCGCTGTCGAAATCCGCTTCATGCAGGTCGGGATAGTACTTGCCGAGCTGGTCGGCGAGGAACATGCCCTTGTAGATCACGGTGCGGCACGACAGCGAGCACGGATAATAGCCCGCCATGCCGCGGTCGCGGCGTTGATAGATCGCCTGCGAGATCGACTTGCGCAGGATGTAGAGCCGGCGCTCGAAATCGTCCTCGGTCTTGACCGCATTGTTGCGGCCGATGAAGACCTGCATGTGATAGGGCTCGGTCGGCTTCACCGTGACGCCGAGCGACGAGTTGTCCGACGGCACGTCGCGCCAGCCGAGCAGCTTGAAGCCCTCGTTCTTGATCTCGTCGGCGATGATGCTCTTGATCACGTTCCGCCACGCGGCATCGCGCGGCATGAACAGCGCGCCGATGGCGTATTCACCGGGCTTCGGAAGCTTGAAGCCGAGCTCGGCGGTCTTGCGCGCGAAGAAGGCGTGCGGGATCTGCACCAGGATGCCGGCGCCGTCGCCGGCGCGCGGGTCGGCGCCGACGGCGCCGCGATGCTCGAGGTTGCACAGGATGCTTAGCGCGTCGGAGACGATCTGATGCGACTTCTGGCCCTTGATGTTGGCGATGAAGCCGACGCCGCAGGAGTCCTTCTCCAGGCTCAGGTCGTACAGACCTTCGGCCTGCGGGCGCCAGGTGTGAAGCTCGGGGGTGTGCGGTCCAAAGGACGCATCATGCGCGGCATCGGCGGCTTTCGAGTCCGCGGTCGCCGACAGCATGCCTGCCACGATGGTTTCGCGCTCGAATTCCGACCCGCTCATGTGTCCTCTCCCTTTCGTAAGGGGCCTCACCGCATTTGGCGCACCTTGGACGTTGCGGCACCCACCGGGCCACCGCTCGTCCGCCGCGAGCCGCATTTTCCTAAATTCAGACGATGGGCGTTTCAACGTCCCCTGGGGGACGGCCCTGCCTGCAGCATTCTCGGAGCCCGGGGCGCCGAGGTTTCGTTGCAATCCCTATGCCGGAATGGCCTCGAAATTGAGACAGCCTTACTGTCCTAACATCGACCTTGCCAAATTTTTGTCTATCACACAAGCGCGAGGAAGTCCTCGCCCGCATGCTCGAAACGAACGGCTCGGCGGAGCCCGCCGCGCCCCTGATTCGAAGCAAACACGCCGTGATCTGGCCCAAGGAGGGACCAAGGACCGCCGGAATTCAAACTGAAATTTTGCCTGGCAAGCCGGCAAGAGAGCGGGAAGCTCCCAGGGGCGCGGCCAGACAGGAGTTACGGCGATGAAGTTGTTCACAGGTTCGGTAGCAGCCGCCGCTCTCGCGCTCAGCGCGGCCTCGGCCCAGGCGCAGCTGGTGACATCAGTCCGGATCGGCAGCCCGGCTCTCGTCAGGGTATCCGACATGAACGGGCCCTACGCCGCCATGCCCGAGGTTCCGCCGCCGCCGCGGTTCGGCCGCGTCCCGAGCCTGTTGCCGCCGGTCGAGGTCTACACCGTGCTGCGCGAGAACGGCTATCTACCCCTCGGCGCGCCCCAGCAGCGCGGCTTCGTCTACACGATCTCGGTGATCGACCAGGGCGGCGACGACGGCCGGCTGGTGATCGACGCCCGCGACGGGCACATCGTCCGCTTCACCCCGGCTTACCGGCTCGGCGACAATTACGAGGACGAGATGAGCGCGACCTACGGCCCGGTCGGCCCGATGCCGCGGGCGATCCAGGCGAGGGTGCCACGGCCGCCGCTCCCGATTCCGCACGTCGCCAGCCGCGTGCCGGTGCCGAAGCGGAGCCCGCTCTCGGCCAAGGCGCAGGCGCCTGCAGCGACCCAGGCTCTTGCCCCGGCAACCCAGGCGGCCGTCCCGCCGACCGTTGCGCCCGCCCAGGCAACCGCACCTGCGCCAGCCGAGCAGGCAGCGGCGACGCCCAAGCCGGGGGAGACCCAGACGGCGTCGCAGGCCGTTCAGCAAGCCGAAGCTCCGACCGTCGGTCAGGCCGCTGCACCGGCGCCCCCGCCTGCGATCCTGCCGACCCAGGAAATGCCGAAGGTGCAGGGGCTGGAGTGAAGTCGGTAGCCCGGATGGAGCGAAGCGTAATCCGGGACGGTGCCGCCGCGGCGGACAACCCGGGATTGCGCTTCGCTCCATCCGGGCTACGGCAGCCCGACACAAAAAACGCCCCGCTTTCCCGGGGCGTTTCGCGTTCAGCCAATATCTGCTGACGCGGGGGCATTGCTTAGGCCGCGACCTTCGAGCCGTCGACGACCTCCGGGGCCTTCTCGCCGCCGCCGATCGGAATGCTGCGGGGCTTCTTGGCCTCGGGAATCTCGCGGACGAGATCGACATGGAGCAGGCCGTTCTCGAGCGAGGCGTTCTTCACCTGCACGAAATCGGCAAGCTGGAAGACGCGCTCGAAGGCGCGGGAGGCGATGCCGCGATAGAGCACTTCCGAGCCGTTGCCGGAGTTCTCATTGGCGGATTTCTCGCCCTTGATCGTCAGCGTGTTCTCCTTCGCGACGATCGAAAGCTCGGCTTGCGAGAAGCCGGAGACCGCAACGCTGATCCGGTAGGCATTCTCGCCGGTGCGCTCGATGTTGTAGGGGGGATAGCCGGGGCTGCCGTCCGAGGTCACCTGATCGAGCAGGTTGAAGAGGCGGTCGAAGCCGACGGTGGAACGATAGAACGGAGTGAGGTCGTAGCTACGCATAGTATAGTCCTCCAATGAGCGACTGTTGCAGTTACCCGCCCGCCATCGGGCCGGGCTTAGATGTGTGCAGCCTCATGTTCCGGTTCCGAAACACTGGTAGCGGCCTGCATTGAGGTGATATGGGAGGAGTCACGTCGCGTTCAAGAGGCGGAAACCGCGCAGCTTTTTTCGGCGCCCGCGTGCTTGATCCCCACCCTGTCCCCGCCATTTCGGTCTCCTGCATGACGCTCGTCTCGATCCCTGCCAACCCGGTTCCGGACGACGTTGTCAGTGGCACCATCAAGACGCCTGACGGCGCCGAGCTGCGCTTCGCGCGCTGGGCGCCGCCGCCCGGCCGCAAGGGCACGGTCTGTGTGTTCGGCGGGCGCGGCGAGATGATCGAGAAATATTTCGAGACCGTGCGCGACCTGCGCGACCGCGGCTTTGCGGTGGCGATGATCGACTGGCGCGGGCAGGGCCATTCGTCGCGGCGGCTGCGCGATCCGCGCAAGGGCTACGTGCGCGACTTCGCCGACTACGAGGTCGATGTCGAGACCTTCGTGCAGCAGGTGGTGCTGCCGGACTGTCCGCCGCCCTATTTTGCGCTGGCGCATTCGATGGGTGGCGCCGTCATGTTGCGGGTCGCGCATGCCGGCAAGCGCTGGTTCGACCGCATGGTGCTGTCGGCGCCGATGATCGACTTGCCGCGCGGGCGCGTGTCGTTTTTTCCGAGCGCGCTGCTGCGGATCATGCGCCTCGCCGGGCAGGGCGGCCGCTACATTCCGGGCGGCAACGACGAGTTGGTCGGCCTCGCGCCATTCATCGGCAATCCCGTCACCAGCGACCCGGTGCGCCACGCCCGCAACGCGGCGATCCTGGAGGAAGACCCGACGCTCGGCATCGCGGCGCCGACCATCGCCTGGGCCGACACTGCGTTCACCGCGATGCGCACCTTCCGCGGCATGACGTACCCGACCGAAATCCGCCAGCCGATCCTGATGCTGGCGGCGAGCAATGACGAGGTGGTGTCGACGGCGGCGATCGAGGAGTTCGCCTATCATTTGCGCGCCGGCTCGCATCTCGTGATCGCCGGCTCCAAGCACGAGATCCTGCAGGAGCAGGATCGCTACCGCGGGCAATTCTGGGCGGCGTTCGACGCCTTCGTGCCGGGTACGCCGCTGTTCAAGTGAGCGATGGACTGGTGTGAGCTCGGGGTTCAGCCGTTGAGCAACGCGACGATGCGGTCGGGAAAGCGCTTTTCCACGAACAAGGTCCTGACCTCGGCGACGCTGAGATAGCGGTCCTTGCCTTCGCCCTTGCCCATGATGTCGAGCAGCACCGGCCATTCGCCGAGCATCAGCAGCGGATAGTAGCAGTGCAGGATCGCGTAGGATGGCGGATGCTCGTCCTTGGCGCGCTGGAAATTTGCCGCCATAAAGGTCTTGATCTCGGCGGCCGACAGCCCGCGTTCGACGCTGCCGTCGGGCGCCTTGTAGTCACTGCCGAAGGTGGCGAGCCGCGCGATCTCGTCCTCATGCACGACGGCATGCTGGTCGAGGATGCGCGAGCCGGCGCCGTGCTTGTCGAGCGGGCCGTTGCGCAACTCGTCGAGGATCGCGCCCTGCAACAGGCTGCGGATCTGGCTGAAGGGGCCGATGCCGTTGGCCATCTGCGCGACCATGAATATCTTGGCGCCGGCGTTCAGTGCCGGAAGGCCGGTCTTGCCGGTGGCGCGGTCGATGGTTTCGGTCAGCTTCGGCAGTGGCACGACATGACCGCCGACATAGGCGCCGGCGACCAGCGCGCGCAGGAACGGGCAGGGATTATCAGGGGAAACCTGCGGGGCGGGCGCCCCGCTTGCAGCCGTATCGGGCATCAATCCACATCCTGAAAAGCTTCAGCTTAAAAGGCATCCATCACCGGAGGATGAATTTCGCTCAGGAATCGACGGCGAATTTCGACGTGGATGCAACCAGAGCGAGTTTGCCGAAGGGGAGGCCGGCTTTCAAGAGGCCTTCGCGATAATGCGCGATGTCGGCCGGGTTCTTCCAGTGGAAATTGCGCAGGTGACGTTCGACCGTGAGGTCGGAATGGTTGGCGAGCAGCGCCTCGGCCGCCTGCGCGGCTTCGTCGGCGCGGCCGAGCTGGGCGAGCGCGGCGGCGCGCACGGCCAGGCACTGCAGATGGTTCGGGTTGAGATACAATCCCTCGCGCGACCACGACAGCGACGCGTCATATTGCCCAAGCAGATAATGGCTGAACGCATTCAGCGCGGCCCATTGGTAGCGCGGATCGCTGTTGCCGCGCTGGACCGCGGTCGAGAACAGATCGACCGCCTTGCGATGGTCGCCGATCACCATATGGCAGATCCCGAGCACGCCGCGGGCGCCCATGTCGTAGGGATTGAGCTCGATCGCCCGCTTGATGGCGTCCATCGCGGCTTCATAGTGGCCCTGCATCGCATGCAGATAGGCGAGCAGCGAAAATGCGAACGAGGAGCGCGGGTCGAGCCGCACGCTGCTCTCGGCGAGGCTCACCGACGAGGCCCACAATTCGCGGGTGCTCGGAATCCAGCCGAATTGGACACTCTGGATCTGGATCAGCGCGAGATAGGCGCGCGCGATCGACAGTGCGGGGTCGAGCTCGATCGCCTCCTTGAACAGCGCGATCGCGGTTTCGCAATCGTCCTTGGTCTGGTGATAATAGTGCGACAGACCCTTCAGGAAGCGGTCCCACGCCGTCAGTTCGGCGTTCGGCGAGCGTGCCGGTGCCGAGGCCTCGGCGCGGTAGATCTCCTGGGCCACCGCCGCGGAGAGGTTGGCGGTAATCTCGTCCTGCATCGCGAACAGATCGCCCATGTCGCGGTCGTAGCGGCCGGTCCACAGCTGCTCGCCCTTCTCGGGCGCGATCAACTCGGCGGAGACGCGGATCTTGTTGCCGGCGCGGCGCACCGAGCCCTGAATCAGATAGGTCGCGTCGATTTCGCGCGCGATCAGGCGGGTCGAGACGTTCTTGCCCTTGTAGGCGAAGGTCGAGTTGCGGCTCAGCACGCGGTAGAAGGATTGCAGCGACAGCGCGTGGATCAGATCCTCGGTCAGGCCGTCGGAGAAATATTCGTCGGCTCCGCCGCTCAGGTTGTCGAACGGCAGCACGCCGACGATCGCGGTCCGGTATTGCCCGGGCAGATGCGGGCCGTCGTCCGGCGCCTTGTCCTGGAGATCCGATCCGGCCGGCGCCCAGGTCCAGACATGGACCGGCTCGGCGATGTTCTTGAAACGGTGCGGCCCGGCATCGACCAGGGTGACGGCGAGTCGCCGTCCCGCCTCGGTGCGGGCTTTGTCCGACACTGCGATGCCGCCGGGCACGGCGACGGTCTCGAGGCGGACTGCGATGTTGACGTCGTCGCCGAACACCTCGTCCTCGTCGGCCATGACGTCGCCCATGTGGACGCCCATCCGGAAATGCATGGCGCGGTCGGCGGGCAGATGTTCGTTGCGCTCGGCCATCAGGGTCTGCATCGCGACGGCAGCCTCGATCGCGCCGATGATGCTCGGAAATTCCAGCAGGAAGCCGTCGCCGGTGTTTTTGACGATTCGGCCGCCATGGTTGAGGATGATCGGGTAGATCGCACTGCGGTGCGCCTTGAACGAGGCGTGCGTCCCCGCCTCGTCGACTCCCATCATGCGGGAATAGCCGGCGATATCAGCGCAAAGAATGGCAGCGAGCCGTCTTTCCATGTCTCCTGTGCCCTGGAATGGCCACTTAGCCGAGGTGACCGAATCCGATACTTACAAGACAGGCCGGGTCCGGCGGAAGCTCGGTTTACGTGCACCTATAATGCATAGTAGCAGGAATTGGCATGCGACCAACGGATCGTACAGTCCGTTTCTCTACTGAATTCGTGTGTCGCCGGGATGGCGCAGGTTGGGACCTTCCTTTCAGGGTCGTTACTTACATGGGTTAATGTGGCCGAGATGCTGGGAATTCACGAGCTTTGGCTGTTTGTCCTGTCCGGGCTGCTGCTCAACGTCACGCCGGGGCCGGATACCGCTTATATCATAGGACGCACGATTCAGCACGGATGGCGTGGCGGAGCCGCTGCGGCGATCGGTATCAGCTGCGGCTGCCTGGTCCACGTGCTGGTTGCGGCGATCGGGCTGTCGGCGCTGCTGATGGCGTCGTCGACCGCGTTCCTGGCCGTCAAGCTGATCGGCGCGGCCTATCTGGTGCTGACCGGGCTGCAGATGCTGCTGTCGCGCGCCAAGCCGGTCGCGGACACCGCCGGGCAGGACGGCGAGACCTCGATCTCGCGCGTGTTCTGGCAGGGAGCGCTGACCAACGTCCTCAACCCCAAGGTGGCCCTGTTCTTCCTGGCTTTCCTGCCGCAATTCGTGGCGGCGGACTCAGCCCACAAGACGCTCGCCTTCCTGGTGCTCGGGCTGATCTTCATCACCGGCGGTACGCTGTGGTGCCTCGGCCTCGCCGCCTTCGCGGCACGGGCTGCCGGCCGCATCCGGCAATCGACCGGCGTGATTGCCTGGATCAACCGCTCGCTCGGCGCGCTCTTCATCTATCTCGGCGTCCGCGTTGCCATGCTGGAGGTGCGCTAGCCGTCGCCAGAGCGTTTTCGAGCGAAGTGGCTACCGGTTCGCGTGAAGAAAACGCGTCAAACAAGAAGCGCTAGCCGTGGATCTTGAGCAGCGCGCTGCCCGCCAGATAGATGCCGAGCAGGATCATCGAGATCAGGAACCAGCGGCGGAAGACGTCTGGCTGCATCCGTGTGCGGACCGCCTGGCCGATGAACATGCCGGTGAACGACGCCACCATCGCCACCGCGCCCGGCAGCGCGGTGGCCGCCGTCAGCAGGCCCGAGGCCGTGAGGTTGAAGGCAAGCGCGATGGTCGCCGTGGTGAAGAAGACGCCGAGCGCCTGCACCAATTCGTCCCGCTCCATGCCGATCGCCTGCATGAACGGCATTGAGGGAATGACCTGGACGCCGGTTGCCGCCGAGATCAGCCCGGTGATGACGCCGACGATGCCGCCGATCCATTTCTCGTCGCGCCGTCTGACCTTGAAGTTGAATCGGCTCAGGCCGACGATCGCGTAGATCACCAGCAGCGCGCCGAGTACGACGGTTCCGTAGGCCGCGTACGGCCCGGTCAACAGCCCGGCATTGATCCAGATTCCGAAGACGGTGCCGAGCATCAGCGGCCACAGCCGCTTGAGGATGTCGCGCAGAAAGGGACCGACGAAGGTCTGCCAGATATTGGTGACGATCGCCGGCACGATCACGATCGCAATCGCCTGACCCGGCGCCATCGTGGTTGCCAGCAGCCCCATCGCGACCGTCGGCAGACCGAGGCCGAGAGTGCCCTTGACGAAGCCGGCGAGCAGGAAGGCGAAGGCGATGAAGATCAGGAGATGGTCGACCATGGCTGCACATTGACCGATCGTGCCGATCGGCACAATCTGGAGCTTACGGAGTTAGCCTTCGGATCACCCGAAGGCGGGCGGGGAAACGTCATGCGGTTCGACCTGATCGACTTGCAATTGTTCATCGCGGTTGCCGACGCGCGCAGTATCACGCAGGGCGCGGCGCGCGCAAATCTTGCGCTGGCCTCGGCCAGCGAGCGGATCAAAGGTCTCGAGGAGGCGCTCGGCGTCGCGCTGCTCAAGCGCGGCCGTCGCGGCGTCGAGTTGACGGCGGCGGGCGAGAGCCTGCTCGGTCACGCGCGGATCGTGATGCATAATGTCGAGGCTCTTCAGAGCGATCTCGCGGCCTATGCCAGCGGCGTCCGCGCCAACGTGCTGCTGCTCGCCAACACCTCGGGCCTGTCGGAGCACCTGCCGCGGGCGCTGGCGGCGTTCCTGCACGAACATCCCGATATCAGCGTCGACGTCGAGGAGCGCGAGAGTACCGACATCGCGACCGCGATCGCCAGCGGCGCCGCCGACCTCGGCTTCGCCGCCGAACACGCGCTGCCTGACAGCGTCGAGCGATTCCTGTTCAGCGAGGACCGCCTGATGCTGGTGGCGTCGCGGCGCAGCGATCTCGGCGGCCGCCGCCAGATCGACTTCCAGGAGGTGGTTGGCCGCGATTTCGTCGGTCTCACCGCAACGTCCGCGCTGCAGGTCCATATTTCCAGGCACGCGGCGAAACTTGGTGCGCGGCTGCGCTTCCGCGCCCGCCTGCGCGGCTTCGACGCCATCTGCCAGATGGTCGCCGCCGATGTCGGCATCGCGGTAATCCCGGAAACCGCGGCGCGGCGCTGCGCGGCGGCGATGCCGATCACGACGATCAGGATCCGCGACGCCTGGGCCAACCGCCGGCTGACGATCTGCGCGCGCAGCTTCAAGGCGCTGCCGCGAGCGGCCAAGCAGCTGGTGGAATATTTGCGGGCCGAAGCGCAGCGCTGACGAAGCCGGGGAGAGTGTAATGCTCAGGGTCTGGGGACGACGCAGTTCGTTCAACGTGCAGAAGGTGATGTGGCTGATCGGCGAACTCGATCTGGCACACGAGCACATCGATGCCGGCGGCGCGTTCGGCGGGCTCGATGCGCCGGCATTCCTCGCGATGAACCCGCATGGCCACGTGCCTGTCGTCAGGGATCACGATGCGACCGTCTGGGAATCCCACGCCATCCTGCGCTACCTCGCCGCGCGCTACGGCAACGGCCGCTTCTGGTCCGATGATCCTGTCATCCGGGCGCGGGTCGATGGCTGGATGGACTGGTCGCAGACCGCGCTGCAGCCGGATTTTCTCGGCGGCGTGTTCTGGGGATTTTTCCGCACACCCGAGAGCCAGCGCGACTGGCCGGCCATTCACAAGGCGCTCGCCCGCTGCGAGCGGCATTTTACCAAGCTCGAACGGCTTCTCGAGGCGACGCCGTTCCTGCTCGGCGAGACGCCGTCGCTCGCCGACATCACCGCGGGAACTTCGCTCTATCGCTATTTCGGGCTCGAGATCGCGCGACCGCCGCTGCCGGCGGTCGAGAGCTGGTATCAGAGGCTGCAGCAGCGCCCGCCGTTTCGTCAGCACGTCATGATCCCGTTCGAGGAGCTGCGTGGCCGGCTCGATTACTAAACCTACTTCGCCGTTATCACGCCGGCGTCCTGGATCACCTTCGCCCATCGCTTGATGTCGGCGGCGATGAAATCGCGGAAATGCTCCGGCGTGTCGCCGGCCAGCGTCAGGCCCTGCGCGGCGAGCTTTGCCTTGACCGCCGGATCAGCCATCGCATCGGTGGCGAGTTTGTTCAGCTTTGCGACGATCTCGAGCGGCGTTCCGGCGGGCGCGACCATGCCGTACCAGTTCTCGATGATCAGGTCGGGCATGCCGACTTCCGCCGTAGTCGGAACGTCGGGTGCGGTCGGAGCACGCTCGCGGCCGCCGAGCGCGATTGGCCGCAACGAGCCGGCCTTGATCTGCGGCAGGATCACCGGCAGGTCGAGGAAGGTCATCTGCACCTGCTGCCCCAGGAGGTCGTTCACCGCCGGCGCCGCGCCGCGATAGGGCACGTGGACGATGTCGATCTTGGCCGTCAGCTTGAACAATTCGCACGCCAGATGCGGCAGGCTGCCGGGGCCGGAGGAGGCGAAGTTGAGTTTGCCCGGCTGCGCCTTGGCGAGCGCGACCAGCTCGCTCATGCTCTTTGCCGGCACGTCGGTGGCGACCACCAGCATCTCCGGCACGGTCGCGACCAGCGTCACCGGCGCGAGATCATTCAGCGTGTCGTAGGCGACCTTCTCCATGCTCGGGCTGATCGCCAGCGCGCCGGCGCTCGCGATCGCAATCGTATAGCCGTCGGGCGAGGCCTTCGCGACCGCATCGGTGCCGAGCACGCCGCCCTGGCCGGCGCGGTTGTCGACGATAATCGGCTGCTTCACCAGTTCCGATATCTTCTGCCCGATCACCCGCGCGATGATGTCGTTCGGGCCGCCGGGCGGGAACGGCACGATCAGCCGGACAGGCTTGGCGTGGAACTCCTCAGCCGAAGTCGCAACGGGCGCGAGAAGCAGGAGAATGGCCGCCAGCAGCCTGCCGCACATCGTCATGTCGCCCATCCCTGACTTTTCTCGTTGCGGTCAGGATGGGCGCAGATCAATCGCCCGGCAACCGAAGAATCGGGCGACGAAGCTCAGGCGTTGAGCAGCTTCATCGCGGCTTCGTGCACGCGCGGATCGCCGGCTGCGATGATGCGGCCGCCAGCTTGCGCCGGCTTGCCGTCCCAGGTGGTGACGACGCCGCCGGCGCCGGTGACGATCGGGATCAGGCCGGCAATGTCGTAGGGTTTCAGCTCGGTCTCGATCACGAGGTCGAGATGGCCGGCTGCGAGCATGCAATACGAGTAGCAGTCGCCGCCGTAGCGCGACAGGCGCGCCGCGTGCTCGACGCGGCCGAAGCGGGCGCGGTCATCCGGATTCATCAGCAGCGGGCTCGTGGTGAAGACGGTCGCCTCCTTCAGCGAGGTGCAGCGCCGTACCGAGAGCCGCCGCCCGCCCGACGGCCCGGAGTAATTCGCCGAGCCGTTGTCGCCGGAGAACCGCTCGCCAATATAGGGCTGGTGCATCATGCCGAATACCGGCGTACCTTTGTGCAGCAGCGCGATCAGCGTACCCCAGATCGGAAAGCCGGCGATGAACGACTTCGTGCCGTCGATGGGGTCGAGCACCCAAACATAGTCGGCGCCTTCCCGCTCATTGCCGAACTCCTCGCCGACGATGCCGTGCTGGGGGAAGTTCGCCTTGATCAGCCGCCGCATGACCGCTTCGGCGGCCCGGTCGGCCTCGGTGACCGGATCGAAATCGTTCGAGCTTTTATTGTCGACCGACAGCGAGGTGCGGAAGAAAGGTAGAATGGTTTCGCCGGATGCGGTCGCGAGGCGGCCGATGAAGGCGGTAAAGTCGATGACCGTCACGGCGTGTCCCTGAAATGCGCAAACGTCGCGTTAGAAGCTGGATGCGATCTTGCCTAGCTCAATCCGATGCGGCGCGCACGATTAACAGAGTGTTATCCCAGCCCGATGACCCGGTTCCGGGACTTTCGATTTGGCTTCGATTCGAAAGTCTCTCTGGCTTCGCGGCGGATCACGAAGTTGCGAGTTCTGGTATACAAGCTATGCGCTGAACGCTGTCCGATCTCGATTTCTCGCGTAAGATATTGATATTCAACATCTTAATTTGGCCTTTCGGCCGTGTTGCAGTTTCGCCAGACTTACCAACATTACAGAAGAAATGTTTCGAAAGTTCTTGCGTTTTGTGCAGCGCGGTCGCATATTGTTGCGGTGCGGTAGCGCCTCGCGCTATCGCTGCCCTCCTTGGGCGTTTCCTCCCTAGACTTGGGCCGCTTGTTCATTCAAGCGGCCCTTTTTTCTTGGGGTCGTCTTTCCGCGAGTGAATTGAGAATCCAATTCGGCGTTTGTCGCGTCGCCAATTTGAATTCGAAGTTCATGCCTTCATCGTCACCACGGTGCCCGATGAACAATTTACTCCGCCGCCGCCTGGAACGGGCCGAGATCTCCGAACGGAATTTTCGCAAGCGCATCGGCAAGCGCCGCGAAGTCGGCCGCTACCTGGGCGAAGCGCGGTCCGCGCTCGCGTTGGCGCTCATCCATATAGACCGCGCGGTTGAGCTCGATCTGCACCGTGTGCAGGCCGCTTGCCGGATTGCCGTAGTGCTCGGTGATGAAGCCGCCGGCATAGGGCTTGTTGCGGCCGACCGAATAGCCGAGCGAACCCATGGTCTCCTCGACCAGGTCGGGCAGCAGCGGCGCGCAGCTCGTGCCGTAGCGGTCGCCGATCACGATGTCGGGCCGGCGCGGCTCGTCGCGCGATACCCCGACCGACGGCATCGAATGGCAATCGACCAAAATCATGGCACCGAACGCCTGGTGCGCCTTGTTGATCAGTCGGCGCAATGCACGGTGATAGGGCTTGTAGAGCACCTCGATCCGCCGCAGCGCCTCGTCAACGTCGAGCCGCTCGCGATAAATCTCCTGTCCGTCGCCGACCACGCGCGGGATGGTGCCCAGCCCACCGGCCACTCGCATCGAGCGGGTGTTGGCAAAGCTCGGCAGCCGCCCGGTGAACATGCGCGGGTCGAGCTCGTAGGGCTCGCGGTTCACGTCGACGTAGGAACGCGGGAAGTTGACCCGGATGATGGGAAAGCCGCGATCGCTCAAGCCGGCGATCAACTCGTCCATGAAGCTATCTTCGGAGCGGCGCAGCGACGCCACGTCGATTCGCGACGCCTCGAGGAATTCGGCCGGGTAGACCGAGCCAGAATGCGGGGAATTAAAGATGATCGGCGCGCGCCAGGCCTGCGGCTCAACGATCTCGAACGGGGGCGACAACTCGCCAGCAAATTCGGTCATTCCCTTGGCGCCGTCCCTTGCGTCCGCCTCGCCCCGCAAGAACTGATTCTGCCGGAAAAGCGGAGATTTATGGGCGGGCATTGTCGGTAATCGCGATCATTCTGCCAAGTGAAAAGAGTGTGGCGCCGCCTGGAACGCCTCTTAAAGGAGTGAAATGCCGCACAAGGTTGATTCGATGCGTGGTTCGGTCCACAAATGGCTGGCGCGCATTTGCCGCTGGCTTGACGCAAATTTCACCCGAAATTTACCCTCTGTCGGGCTTATTGTTCGGACTGCTCCTCAAGCCGGATTCGACGATCCCTGCCATGCCGAAAATTCTTCTCGCCGAAGACGACACCGATATGCGCCGCTTCCTGGTCAAGGCGCTGGAAAATGCCGGTTTCAAGGTCTCTCCGCACGACAACGGCATGTCGGCCTACCAGCGGCTGCGCGAGGAGCCGTTCGAAATGCTGCTCACCGACATCGTGATGCCCGAGATGGACGGCATCGAGCTGGCGCGCCGTGCCTCGGAACTCGATCCCGATATCAAGATCATGTTCATCACCGGCTTTGCCGCGGTGGCCCTCAATTCCGATTCGGAGGCGCCGAAAAACGCCAAGGTGCTGGCCAAGCCGGTGCACCTGAGGGAATTGGTTAGCGAAGTGAACAAGTTGCTGGCGGCCTGATTCGCCAAAAAACCTTCACTTTGTATCCTTGCCTGCCCCGTCCGGGTCCGTTATAGGGACCCGATCCAAACACGGCTTTGGGTGCGTAGCTCAGCGGGAGAGCACTACCTTGACATGGTAGGGGTCACAGGTTCGATCCCTGTCGCACCCACCATCCTTCGCTCGCGCGGCGAGAGAAGGATGCCACGCCGAAGCCCAAAGGGCGAAGGCGGGCCTTTGGCTGCGAGCTACGGCTCGGCAAGCTGCGCTTCGCCATCACGACGATGCGGGGGCAGCGCGGTGTCGTCACCTGCGCATGCGGTGATCCAATATTCCAGAGACGCTTGTGCTTGAGCCGAGAAGCCGCGGCATCTTCCGGCGCCGTCACTGCGTTCGCCGCGACGACATCGAGATTGTTGGCGCGGCGGTGATTCAGTGCTGCAGGTTCCTGCCGCTCCAGGGTGAGGGCCGTGCCGGCGCGGCCGCGGCGCCGACCAGCGGACGCCGATTCCAGTCCAGCACGGAGTCGCTGTGCAGCTGCTCGACGACCCACAGGAAATAAACCGAGGCGGGAATGCCGATCAGGTCGAAGACGAGCATCGATCCGCTGCCGTAAGTCGTGGCGTCGATGAGATGGATCAGCGCGCAGGAGAAGAAGACGCCCGCCAGCGCGGTCCCGGAGAGCGACCAGACGCCGGTCGCCAGATAGCGGCGCACCTGATGGTCAGCCAGGTACCAGCCGACCAGGCCGTAAGTCACGGTCACGAACACGTTGGCGTAGAACGTGGCCGAGGCAACGTCGATCCAGGTGCCTGGGAACGCAACGCGCGCGGCAAGATCGGCTGACGTGCAAAGGAACGGAATGTTTGCGCCGGGCTGGGCCATCGCCCAGGCTGCGAGCCAGCCTGCCGTGATGGCGAAGCCGCCGACCAGCAATATCGCGCGATGCGGCGAGAGGGTCATCATTCGCTCACCCTGACCACCCAATATCGTCTCGAACCGCAGGAACACGAATGTGAGTCCTGCCGGCAGCCCGAGCAGCGTGACGGCGAGCATCGACCCGGACACGCTTTCGCCCTGCAGCACCTGGAAGCCGTGCACCAGGTGATGCGGCCCGCAGCTTGCAGCCATCATCGAAAATCCGATGCCGAAGCGGGACCAGCCGCGGTATCGATGCAGGCTGACCGTTTCCCAGACCGACAACAGCCCGAGGCCCGCGTAAGCCAGTCCGATCGCCAGATTGCTGAGACCAATGACGAGATACATCATCGCGAGACCGTCGCCTTGGTGCCCATGGGCGCCCCGATGTGATCGAGGAATTCGTCGATGAAATAATGATGGCCGCGCCGAACCGGTCCTTCCACCGGCTGCGCAGCATGCAGCGCGCGTCCCGAACTCGGATGCCAGAGTGCCCTGGTCAGCATCGGCGCGATCTGTTCGGCGGCGACCGGCCGCGAAAAGAAATAGCCCTGGGCGACGTCGCACCCCATGCGGAGCAGCATTGCCGCCTGCTCACGCCGTTCCACCCCCTCGGCGATGGTGTGCTTGCCCATCGCGTAAGCCAGGCTCAGGATCGACGATACGATCGCCGTATCGCCCGGTTCGCTGCTGAGACCGTCGATGAAGCTGCGATCGATCTTCAGGACTTCGGCTGGCATGTCGCGCAGGCGCGACAGCGATGAGTGCTCGGTGCCGAAATCGTCGATCGCGACGAACACGCCGAGCTGCCGGATCTGATCGAGCACCTGGACGACCTCGTCCGGGGCGCTCATCATGACGCTCTCGGTGATTTCGAGACAAAGGGCGGTCGGATCGACGTGGGTGCTGGCGAGAACCTGGCGGAGCTCCTGGATGAAGGTCGGCTCCGCGATCTCGCGGGGCGAGACGTTCACGGTCATGGCCAGCCGGCAGCCCGGCATCAGCCTCGTCCACTGGGCGAGCTGGCGACAGGATTCCTGCAACACCTGCCGTCCGATCCTGACGATGAGCCCGCATTCCTCGGCGACAGGGATGAAGTCGGCGGGCGAGATGATGCCACGCTCGGGATGCCGCCAGCGCACCAGCGCCTCGACGCCGACGACACAGCCATCCTTCAGACGGACCTGCGGCTGATACTCGACGAACAGCTGCGATTCCCGCAGCGCCGCCCGCAAATCGGATTCGATTTGAACGCGCTTCTCGGCGCGGGCATGCAGCTCGTCGTTGAACTCGGCCAATCGCGCACGGCCGCGGACCTTTGCCGCGTAGAGGGCGGTGTCTGCCTCGCGCAGCAATTGTTCGGCGGACTTCGTGCCGGGCTTGCAATGCGCGAGCCCGACGCTTGCCGATACCACGACTTCCTTGCCGGAGAGCAGGATCGGCTCCGCCAGCGCGCTGAGGATCCGCTTGCCGAGGTCCACTCCGGAGCGGTCCGAGGCGCGCGGATGGAGAACCACCATCTCGTCGCCGCCGAACCGGCTCGCCGTATCTTCCGGTCCGAGACAGCCAAGGATACGCCGGGCCATCTCGGACAACACCTCGTCGCCGCTGCTATGGCCGAGTGAATCGTTGACGAGCTTGAAGTTGTCGAGATCGACGAACAGAACCGCGATCCGCGCGCCGTCATCGGCCTCGCGCGCCAGTTCAAGATCCAGCCGCTCGAGCAGCAGGCTGCGGGTCGGAAGGCCGGTCAGCTGGTCATGCGCGGCCGTATGCATCAGGCGTGCAATGACGCCGCGCAGGCGCTCGACCTCCGGGTTTGTTCCGACCGATGGAACGGCGGGATCACGCTCAACGTCCGAATGCTGTTCCCTGAATGCAGTCCCGAGTCGTATTGGGATATTCGGCCGCAGCCCAGCCATTCCCGTCCCCACTATCACTACAATATGCCGGTGATGGTAGGCAGTCTGGAGTTTGCAAAAGGTTGCGTGAAGGCTGCCCGCGACTTTTGCGCGGTCACGATTTGCAAGATGGTTACAAATCTACGACAGGGGCGCGGCCCATTTGTTGCGACTTTCGTCGAGCACCGAAGCAGCCGACATCTTCCTCGGATATCCGAATGCATATCCGATCTGCGTCGCCTGCCAACGGCGGCGTTCCATGACGAGGGCATTGCTCGATTGGATCGGGCAAGACAAGACCTAGCCGGGCCGCGCCCGATCGAGGAACGCATTGGTGTTGCGGGTGCCGGCGATCAGGCCCCGTGCCGCCGGCGCCGCGCGCGTGTTCATCGACGAAAGTAATGAGCCATTGTTACTTTCGTCATCTCGACGTTCAGACGCGAATGCCGCAACGTGCCACAACATGCGCACGCCTCGTGGGGCGCGCGTGCTCTGTTCCCATCGATCGCATTCACGTTGCGCTGTTGGAATGCCGCATGATTAGGCACGCGTGTTCTGGCGTTGTCGACGCGAATCCCGTGCGCGGGATTCGTGCTGTGTCATGTACCGTGCTTAGGTTGCTGCGCTCTCGCAACAGTCATCTCGTCTCAGCGCGAAGATCGAGACCATTCTCTGAAGTCTCCGCGACGATGCGTTGCCCGATCGCATCGCACGCATGCAATCTTGGATTTCCTTGCGGCGTGCGTTGCCGCCGCTCTGGTTCTCGCGCAGATTGTTCTCTAAATGAGCGAAGCCGACGCGGCGGTGAAACAACCGCAGCGGATCCGGCTATGACGCGACGATGATGAAGACCATGTGTGAGCACGACTGCCGCAGGACGCATCGGCCCTATCAGGAGCGGCCGGTGTAAGCGGTTGGCGTCCGTATCCGAAAATGCTGCTTCCTTGTCCGCCTGAAAATCGCCTGCCCGCCAGCGGCCGGCGACGCAACCTTGGGAATGCGCCTCCGTTGAAACGACGTTCGTCGCGACAACGGGGGACGAAACTACATGCAAGAAGACGACAATAGGCCAGGGAGCGCAGCGAAGCTCCTGGAACAAGTTCCCTTGCCGCGCGAACCTCGGAACATCAGGGACATCGTCCCGGCGGTACCGCGGCTTTTCACGACACGACTCTATCCGCCGTCGGAACAGTTCGAGGTCTGGAAGACGCGCATGGCCTCGCTGATCGACGTCGCGCCGCCCGATGGCTACAGTCCCGCACAGGGGTTCGAGGTGGAATACCTGACCTGCAACATGACCGACGTCGTCTTCACGTCAGGACGCGTTGCCGATCAAACGTTCGCGCGCGTCATCGAGCCCTCGCAGGGCGCGCCGGTCGATATCTGGTGGTTGTTCCGCCTGCGCTCCGGCGAGGCCCGCTTCGAAACCGCAGAGCGGCGGATTCATGCCGGACCGGGCGCGATGTTCCTGATCTCGCTCGACGACGATTTCCGCGGCAGCATCACCGGTTATGATGGCCTGGTGCTCGCCTTGCCGCGCCGGTCATTCGCAGACGTGGCCGATCAGCTCAACGACGCCTGCAACATCCTGCTCTCGGGCAATCTGATCGAACTGCTGTCCGACTATCTCGACAGACTAGAATCGCGCCTGGTCCTGATGTCGCCGGAGGAGCTGAAACAGGCAGGGCGAGCGACCGCGCAGATGATCGCCGCATGCATCCAGCTGTCCTCGGACCGGCTGGATCAGGCGCGCGGCGCGATCGAGTCGGTGCTGTTCGAGCGTGCGCGTCTTTATATAGAGACGCATCTCGGCGACTTCGATCTGACGCCGGATCGCATTGCGCAGCAATTACGGATCTCGCGCTCTGCCCTCTACCGTGCATTCGAGAGCGTTGGCGGCGTCGCCGGCTATATCCTGCGCAAGCGGTTGCGTGCAGCACACGCAGAACTGGTCGCATCCAACGACAGGCAGGTGCAGGAGATCGCCTATCGGCACGGCTTCAAGCTGGCGTCGGATTTCACGCGCGCGTTTCGCCGCGAGTTCGGCGTCAGTCCGCGCGAGATGCGTGAACGCGTGCGCCGCCGGTCAACTGCCGGTTGAAATTTTTTGCAATACCACACGGTGCATCCAGTAAATCATTCAACTTGTGAGACGATCTGCGCGTTATTTGGACGGCCTGCTGAGTGACGTTGGTGAATATCTGTCTATCATTTTTGTCTATGACGACTCGGGGGCACATTGGTGGGGCAGTCGAGCGGGCGCTGGGTGGCAAGATGCGCTCGTTGAGTTCGACACATCATCGGTCAGGACAACAAGGCAGGCGCGCGTTGCGCTGTCTTCATATCGTCACATGCGCTCCCAAAGGACGCGCATGTCGACACGGTCCGCGGCCCAGCACCCCCGACGTCTGGACAAGATGTCACAAAGGGGTCGCACCATGGTTGTCGCACGCAACTCAACCGAATCGCTGAAGAGTCAGGGCCGCTCCGGCTTCGTCCGGAGCTGGGTCGCGTCGAGCGATGCGGGCAGCCGTTCGCTGCGGCGGCGACTTCTCGCCGTGCTGCGTCAGTCCCATCGGACACTCGGTGTCAAGCGCGACCGGCTGGGGCTCGGTTCGCTGGGTGTCGGCGGAGTGGTCGGCGCGCTGCTTGTCGCCATCGGAGGCATGACTCCGCAGGCGGCGTTTGCGCAGGTTGCGATCGGAAATGGTGTCTTGAGCAACCCCGCCAACTGCACCAACCCCACTGCTGCAACCGCAGGCAGCACGGCCATGGGTTGCGGCGCCAATGCTGCCGGCGCTAACGCAACCGCCATCGGCACCGGCACCAATGCAAATGGGCAGAACTCGCTGGCAATCGGCGATGCCAATACCGCGACCGGCGATGGCTCGATCATCGTGGGCTATGCTAATTCTGTGAACGGCCTGAATGCGATCGGCATGGGGGTCTTTGCTAACGCGACTGGCGTCAATGCTCTGGCTATCGGCGGGAACGCGCACGCCACCGGCGCCGGATCGAGCGCCTTCGGCGTCAACACCACAGCAAATGGGGCAGCTGCGACCGCCATCGGTAACGGCTCGAGCGCTTCCGGCGGCTCCTCGCTAGCCATTGGATTTAGCGCTGCCGCATCATCCCCAAACGGCTCGGGCACGGCCATCGGAACCAGCGCCAAGGCCAACGCGGGAACCGGCGGTGGTTCGCCGATCGCGATCGGCGTGAATGCGAATGCCAGTGGGACCGCACCGAGCGGCTTCACGTTCGAGGCCGTCGCGCTCGGTACCGGCTCCACCGCGACAGGGGCGTGGTCGACCGGCGTTGGTTCGAGCGCTTCTGCGACCGGCACCGGTGCCAGCGCCCTCGGTACCTCCGCCACCGCTTCGGGCAATCAAACGACTGCGCTCGGAAACGGCGCGACCGCCTCCGGCCAAGGTGCGAACGCGTTGGGCTACACCGCGAATGCGTCGGGCGCAAACGCGATTGCCATTGGCTCTTCCGCTGCGGGATCGGGAACGAGCGCATTTGCCGGAGGCAATCTCGCCACCGCATCCGGGAATTTCGCCGTTGCTTTGGGTAACCAGGCGCAGGCGCTGGCCGCGGGGGGCGCGGTTTCGATCGGATCGGGTGCAATCGTCGGCGGCACGGCGACGGGCGGTATCGCGGTCGGCAATAATGCGAGCTCCACCGGTGTTTCTGCTGCCGCTCTCGGCGTTGGGGCGTCCGCATCAGGCGGAAATGCCTCTGCCCTCGGCACCCAGGCCCAAGCGACGGGCACTTATGCAACTGCAATTGGCTCCGGCGGGACTACGGTGTCGACGCGGGTGATCGCCTCAGGCGCCGGATCGGTAGCGCTCGGCGGCAATTCGACGGCCGGCGCCAATGCTTCCGGGAATAACGCCATCGCCATCGGCGGGCAGGCGGCTGCCAGCGCCGTCAGCGCGATTGCGCTCGGCACCAATGCCGCGGCCAGTTCGACAAATGCCGTTGCGGTGGGCACCAACTCGGTGGCAACCGGCGGTCAGGCCGTCTCCATCGGCGCGAACAACACCGCCTTCGGCAACGGTGCAGTCGCGATCGGCGATCCCAGCTATGCCAGCGGCACCGGCGCCTTCACCGGCGGCGCCAACAACATCGCCAACAGCGACGGCACGGCCAGTGCAACCGCCGCCAACCAGGCCAACGGCGCGGTTGCGATCGGCAACAACAACAAGGCGATCGGGCAGGGTTCGGTGGCGCTCGGCAATGGCTCCACCGCAGGCGCTGCCGGTCTTGCCGGTAATATCGCACTGGGCGACGGCGCCACGGCGGCGGCAAAATCCGGCGATATCGCGCTCGGCTCCGGCAGCGTCACCGTCGCCGCGGTCGGCACGCCAAATGCGGTGATCAACGGCATCACCTATTCGGGCTTCGCCGGCACCACGCCGGGCTCGACGGTCAGCGTCGGCGCGGTGGGCGCCGAGCGCACCATCACCAACGTCGCGGCCGGGCGGATCAGCACGTCGAGCACGGACGCCATCAACGGCTCGCAGCTCTACAGCGTCGCCAATACGCTATCGAGCCAGATCACCGCCGGCGCGATCCACGATTACAGCGTCAACAGCGTGAGTACGGGCACCGACACCAACTACAACAATGCCGGAGCCACCGGCGCCAATGCGCTTGCGGCGGGGGTGAGCGCTGCGGCGTCCGGCGGGGACGCCGTCGCGGTCGGACACATCGCCAAGGCGACCGGCCAATTCAGCACGGCGATCGGACCCAATGCCCAGGCCTCGGCCACGTCCAGCACTGCGGTCGGCCAGAATGCAGCGGCCTCCGATGCTCAGGCGACCTCTCTCGGTGTCAATTCGAGTGCCGGTGCCGCGAATGCACTCGCGCTCGGCGCCAACGCCAACGCGAGCAATGCCGGCGCTATTGCGCTCGGCTCCGGCAGCGTCACGTCGGCCGCTGTCAACACGCCGAACACGTTGATCAACGGCACCACCTACAGCTTCGCCGGGACGACAGCGCTCTCGACCGTCAGCGTCGGCGCGCTTGGCGCAGAACGCACCATCACCAACGTCGCTGCGGGACGCCTCAGCAACTCTTCGACCGACGCGATCAACGGCTCGCAGCTGTTCGCCACCAACCAGGCGGTCGACAGCCTCGCAAATACCGTCAACAACATCAACGTCGGGGGCGGCATCAAGTACTTCCATGCCAATTCGACGCTGGCGGATTCCTCTGCAGTGGGCACCGACTCGGTTGCGATCGGCCCGGTGTCGACAGCGACCGGCACCAATGCCATCTCGGTTGGTAACGCCTCGGCGGCCAGCGGCAACAATGCGATCGCCGCCGGCTACCAATCTACCGCATCGGCGCTCGATGCAGTGGCGTTGGGATACATATCCAAGGCGACAGGCCAATTCAGCACGGCGATCGGACCCAATGCCCAGGCCTCGGCGACGTCAAGCACGGCGATCGGCCAGAATGCGGCGGCCTCCGACGTTCAGGCGACCTCCCTCGGTGTCAATTCGAGTGCGGGAGCTGCGAATGCGCTCGCGCTCGGCGCCAATGCCAGCGCCGCGAACGCCGGCGCTGTCGCGCTCGGCTCCGGCAGCGTCACTGCCGCGGCGGTTCAAACCGGCAGCATGGTGATCGGCACCACCACCTATAGCTTCGCCGGCACCACCCCGCTCTCGACGATCAGCGTCGGCTCCGTCGGCAACGAACGCACCATCACCAATGTCGCGGCGGGACGAGTCAGCAACGGCTCGACCGACGCGATCAACGGCTCGCAGCTGTTTGCCGCGACTTCGGCGATCGACAGCCTCTCGACTGTCGTCAACAACGGCCTGACGCATTATTACAGCTACAACGACGGCGGCACCCAGCAGGCCAACTACAACAACAACGGCGCGACCGGGGCCAACTCGATGGCGGCCGGCGTCGCCGCGTCGGCAACCGCAGCCAATTCCACCGCGCTCGGCTTCAACACCCAGGCGGCGGTCGATGGCGGCGTTGCGATCGGTTCGGGCTCGATCTCAAACCGCGCGCTCGCGCCGGCGTCCGGCACGATCGGCGGCACCATCATTCCCTACAACACCACCGATCTCGCGTTGCTCGGCGCGGTGTCGGTCGGCAATGCGACGAGCTATCGCCAGATCACCAATGTGGCTGACGGCACCCAGTCGAGCGACGCGGTCACCGTGCGGCAGCTGACCGGCGCGCTGACCTCGTTTGCGACCACGACGACGAAATACTTCCACGCCAACTCGACGCTCGCCGACTCGCTCGCGGTCGGCAACAATTCCGTCGCGGTCGGACCTGCGACCGTGGTCAATGGCGACAACGGCATCGGCATGGGCAATGGCGCGACCGTGGCGCAAACCGCGCCCGGCGGCATCGCGATCGGCCAGAATTCGGTGTCCAATTTCGCCGATTCGATCGCGTTCGGAACCAATGCGGCGGCCAACGGCATCCAGTCGGTGTCGATTGGCGCTGGAGCGCAGACCACCAACCCGACCAGCGTCGCACTCGGCCCGAATGCCAAGGCGACCGCGCAGGCCGGCGACGTCGCGCTCGGTGCCAATTCGACCACCTCCACCGTGGTCAAGACCGCCAGCACCACCATCGCCGGCACCACCTACGACTTCGCCGGAACCGCACCGACCTCGACCGTCAGCGTCGGCAGCGCGGGTGCCGAGCGAACCATCACCAATGTCGCCGCCGGCCAGATCAGCTCGACCTCGACGGATGCGATCAACGGCTCGCAGCTCTGGGCCACCAACACCTCGCTTGCAGCCCTTTATACGACGGTCAGCAATATCTCGACCGGCGGTGGCGGCGTGAAATATTTCCACGCCAATTCGACCGCGGCGGATTCCATTGCGACCGGTGCGGAGAGCGTCGCGATCGGACCGCGGTCGGTGGCGAGCGGTGCCAATGCGATCTCGATGGGCAACGGCTCGGCCGCGTCGGGCGACAATTCGGTCGCGATCGGCGCCGGCGCCAAGGCAACGGCGGCCAACTCGCTGGCGCTCGGCGCGAACTCAACCACCACCGCCAATCTGAGCGATGCCGCCTATACGCCCGTCGTCGGCAAGAGCGTCGCGGGGGTTGCGACCGGCGAAGTGTCGGTCGGCTCGGCCGGCGCCGAACGCCGCGTCACCAATGTCGCCGCCGGCTCGGCCGCGACGGATGCGGTCAATGTCAGCCAGCTGCAGGCGGTTGCCAGTAGCTCGATCCGCTACGACACCGATGCCTCCGGCAACACCACCAACAAGGTGACGCTGAACAGCGGCAATGGCGGACCGGTGACGATCAGCAACGTGGCGGCGGGTGTCGCCGGCACCGACGCGGTCAACGTCAACCAGCTCAACAGCGCGTTCCAGCAACTCAACGGCCAGATCGGCGAGGTGCGGCAGGACGCCTGGCGCGCCGCCGCGATCGGCATGGCTGCGGCATCGCTGCGCTATGACGACCGGCCCGGCAAGATCAGCGCATCGGCCGGTGGCGGCGTCTGGCGCAGCCAGGGCGCGCTCGCCTTCGGTATCGGCTACACCAGCGAGAACGGCAAGCTGCGCACCAACGCGGCGGCAACCACCGCCGGCGGCGACTGGGGCGTCAGCGCCGGCGTGAGCCTGACGCTCAATTGACGCTGACGGCGACGAGGCGGCTGGCGTGTCTGGCTTTTGCGATCTGGCTCGGTGCGGCGGCGAGCGCCGCCGCACAGGGCGCGCCGCCAGCTGCCTACAGCGTGAAGCCGTCCGACGTCGTGGTGCCGGAAGGCGAGACGCTCGGCGAGTTCAGGCGGATGATCCAGCCGTTCAAGAACTGGACCCTGATCTGCGACGAGAGTCTCAAATCCAAGCGCCGCGTCTGCAACGTCACGCAGTCGATCGTCAACGCGCAGGGCGCGGTCGCCTTCAACTGGTCGCTGATTGCGACCGCCGACGGCAAGCCGCTGATGGCGATGCGGATTCCCGCAGCCGCTGGCGTCGGCGCGCAGATCGAGCTCGCGATGGGCGATAGTCCCAACCGCATCGTCGCGCAGACCGATCGCTGCGACGCCAATTTCTGCTTTGCCACGGTCGCGATCGGCAATGTGCTGAGGCGGCACATCCGGGCGGCGACGCCGTGCCTTGTGTCCTATCAGCTTCCGCAAGCAGGGCCGATCGTGCTGGAAGCGCCGCTCGATGGACTGTCCGGTGTGCTGGCGAAACTGAAATGAAGCGAGGTCGGACATGCGGATGAGGAATTCCGGCATCCGGCTCGAAACTGAAGTGCGAAGTGAAAAGGACGGATTGTCGATGCGGCGCACCCTTGGATTGATCTTTGTTGCGGTCGTCGTGGCCGCGCTCGGTGCTGCCGGCGTCGTGGTCTACGCGCAGCAAACGCAACCTGCACCCTTGCAGCCGGCCGCACCTGCACCGGCCAAGAAGCCTGCCGCCGCTGCGAAGCCACAGCCGCACAAGTCGCAGCCGCGCCCGCAGGAGGCGCAGACGCCAGCGGCAGCCGCGGCATCCGTTCCACAGCAGCAGGCGGGGCAGCAGCCGACCGTGTTCGACGATCATGCGCGGCAGGGCAACATCGCGACCTGCGCCAATCTGTTCGGGCTGCTCGGCCGCGGTCTTGCGACCAACTCCAACTACACCGCGCAGTCGCAGTGGGATGCCAAGGCCGGCAATTCGCATTCGGTGCAGTCGCTGGTCGCACTCGCACCCAACCAGGCGCCGCAGGGCAGCGCTGCCCAGCGCGCCGCCGGCATCGTGTTTGCCGCGCCGGTCGGGTCGTCCTGCGAGGGCAATCTGGTGCGGGTAACGCCGAGCGCGGAAAGCTGCCCGACGGTTGCAGCCGAGCTCGCCAAGCTCAACGGGCAAAGCGGCGCGCTCGGTGACCTCGCGACGATCGCGCTGCCGAACGGCGCGCAGGTGGTGCTGATTCCGTTCGGCAACGCCTGCGTCGCGGTGACCGCGCTCCGGGTCGCCGGATAGCGCGGCGCTGTCGCATCGTGACGGCGTTCGATCAGAGAACGTAGCCGCCGTCGATGGTGATGCTGGTGCCCGTGATCAGGCTCGCGCGGCTGCCGGCCAGGAAGCAGACGGCCGATGCGACATCGTCCGGACTGTTCAGGCGGCGCAATGGAATCCTCTCCTTCAGCCAATCGGCCATGCCGGCGGTCATGTCGGTTTCCGTCGGTCCCGGCTGCAGATTGTTGACCGTGATCTGCCGCGGGGCCAAATCGAGTGCTGCGGTCTTCACGAGTGACGCGACCGCGGCCTTCGTCATTGCATAGGCGCTGCCGCCGGCGGCGCCGGTCCTGATTGCCGTATTGCTCCCGATGGTGATGATCCGCCCGCCGTCACGCATGGCGGCGGTGGAGGCCTGCATCGCCAGGAACACGCCGCGAATGTTCACATTGAGCAGCAGATCGAGATCGTCGGGATTGAACGACTCGATCGATCCGAGGCGAAGCACGCCGGCATTGATGACCGCGACGTCGAGCAGTCCGAGTTGATCGGTGGCCTCCGCGACGGCGCGCTGGATCGCGGCGGGATCGCCGCTGTCGGCGTGGATCGCGATTGCCTTGCCTCCCGCTCCGGATACTGCGTCGCATACCTCGCGCGCCTTGTCGGGCCTGCTCACATAGGTGAGGGCGACCGAGAACTTCTCCGCCGCGAGGCGCTTGGCGATCGCGGCGCCGATCCCCCGGGAGCCCCCGAATATGAGGGCGGTGCCTGGGTTCTCCGATACTGGGTCAGTCATTTCCGTGCTTCCTTTCTTATTGGAATGTTCATTCCAGAATAGGCCAAAAAAATTACACGAGGGCCCGCATCGCCAACTGTCCGAGTGCCCGCAGCCGCCGCTGTCCGGCGCCACCACGGGCGGCGATCCGGATGCCTGCGAACGATGCGTGGAGGAATTCGGTCGCGCTCGACGGATCGATTTCGGCTGCCACGTCTCCCTGCGCCTGAGCTTCGCGGATTCGCGCCACGATCGCTTTGCTCAGCGCGCGTCCCGCATTGTCACGAATAGTCGCAAGCTCGGGCTTGCCGGTGCCGAATTCGCAGATCGAATTGACGCCCAGACACGCCTCCGCTGCGTCATCCACCACGCGCTCGACCATGGCGCGAAGGCCGTCGACCGCGCGCGGCTGGCTTGCGAGGGCTGACAAATGTGCCGCGGTCTCTCGGGCGGCATAGCGCTGCACTGCGGCGAGATACAGCTGCCACTTGTCGCCGAACGTGTCGTAAAGGCTTTGCCGGCCGATGCCGAGCGTTCGCACTAGCATTTCGGCCGACGTGCCCTCGTAGCCGTGTGCGCGGAATACGCCGATCGCGGCATCGAGCGCCTCTTCTGTAATGAACTCCTTTGGTCGTGCCATTGTTTGGCAATGACAGATTTGGAATGATCGGTCAAGAACCGCTGGCATCACGGTCGCATGCGCAATCCTCCGCAACTGCCCGCTAACATCTTGGCGATCAGCCATCAAAGGGCTGGATTTTCTGCTCTGGATCGTCAATTCTGATTTGGAACTTACCATCCGTGCCAAACGCGGAGGAGATGTCCCATGGAGGAAGCGCGTCCGGAGCGGTTTGTCCGCGAGGTCGGCGGTGAGTTGGTGTCGTCCGTCATCGCGCGGTCGGAGCCGATCAGGGTCGAACTGCTCAGGCGGACCTCGCGGCCGCGCATGAACTGGCACTTCCGGCAGCCTGAACTGACGTTGTTCTGGTTCCGCAACGGCTGCTCGCGGTTGCAGGCCACGATCGACGGGCGTCCGGTCGAATATGAGTTCTCCAGGGCGGCCAACCTCGCGCTGTTCCCGGCCGGTACCGAGATCGAGGGCGAGTGGTCGGTCGGCCCGGCATTCGACTATGTCGTCGTTTTCCTCGACCCGAAATTCGTGCAGAGCCGTCTCAACGGCTTGATCGAAACATCAGCGATTGCGTTCGGCCATGACCAGCTCTGCCGCGGTCTCTCCGAGCTTTGCCGGGAAGCGGCCACGCCGGACAATCTGTTCGATCTGTTCGCCGAAGGCTGGGCCAGCCAGGCGCTGGCCCATATGGCGCGGCTCTCGCGCGTTGCAGAACCCGCGAAGGCGCCGAGCCGTGGCGGACTGCCGGCGCTCAAGCTGCGGCGGATCGAAGAATTCGTCAGGGCCAATCTTGGCGAGACGATCTCGTTGTCGGCGCTGTCAGATGTTGCCGGTCTCAGCAAGCGGCATTTCCTGCGCGCGTTCCAGGAGAGCATGGGCACCAGCCCGCATCGCTATGTGCTTGGCCTGCGCATCGAGGTCGCCAAGCGCCGCCTCAGCGACACCGACGAGAGCCTGACCAGCATCGCGTTGGCGTCGGGGTTCAGCCACGCCCAGCATTTCTCGTCGACGTTCAGGCAAGTCACGGGCGTCAGTCCGTCGGTATTCCGGCAGCAGGGCCGGGCGTGAGTTTCGGCGCTTTTTTGCAAGTCGAGGCGCTTTCCAGCAAGCGCCGGCGGGCCCGTCCATCGTATGCCGAGGTTGCGCGCAAGGCTTGGTCGCGTCCGCGCATTGGAGAAGGAAGCAAAGCATGCCAGGGCCATTGGCGGGAGTTCGCGTACTTGATCTGACCGGTGTCGTTTCCGGTCCGTTCGCGACGATGTTCCTAGCCGATCAGGGCGCGGACGTCCTGAAAGTCGAACCGATCGGCGGCGACATCACCCGCCGCAGCCGGGCCAATGTCGACAAGACCGGCGAGTTCTCGGCGCTGTTCATCTCGTCGAACCGCGGCAAGCGTTCGCTCTCGATCGACATGAAGACCGATGCCGGCCGGGACGTGCTGAGCAAGCTGGTGATGCAGTCCGACGTGCTGGTGCAGAATTTCCGGCCCGGCACGATGGAACGTCTCGGGCTCGGTCCGGACCAGGTGCGCAGGAAGAATCCGCGGCTGATCTATGTCTCGATCAGCGGCGTCGGCGAAGACGGGCCTTACGCCAAGAAGCGCGTCTACGATCCGATCGTGCAGGCCCTCTCGGGCTTCTGCGATATCCAGGCGCAGCCGGTGACCAACCGTCCGCAGATGATCCGGACCATCGTGGCCGACAAGACCACGGCGGTCTATGCCGCGCAGGCGATCACCGCGGCGCTCTACGCGCGGGAAAAATCCGGCAGCGGCCAGCACATCCAGGTGGCGATGCTCGACGCGATGATCGCCTATCTCTGGCCGGAAGGCATGATGCAGTACACGGTGGTTGGCCGGGAGCAGGCGACGGCGGATCCGAACGATCGTCCCGATCTCGTGTTCCAGACCTCGGACGGATACCTCACGTGCGGAACGATCTCCGACTCCGAATGGCAGGGCTTCTGCAAAGCTACCGGCGACCCGGAGCTTGCCAGAGATGAACGCTTCGCCACGCCAGCGTCGCGCTCGGTCAACGCGACGGCGCGCATCAACAAGATGCAGGACTATATCGGCAGGCACACCACCGCCGAATGGCTGGCTCGGCTCGATGCGGCCGACGTGCCCTGCGCGCCGATCCTCAGGCGCGGCGAAATCATTGCCAACGAGCAGGTGGTCGCTCGTGGGCTGATCGCCGAGCTGGAACAGCCCGGCGTCGGCACCGTGCGGCAGCCGAAGCCTGCGGCGCGGTTCGAGGTCGACGCCGCCGCGATCGGCGGCCCGGCCCCGCGCATCGGCCAGCATACCAGGCAGGTACTGCGCGATCTCGGTTACGGCGAAGCCGTCATCGCAGAGATGATCGAGCAGAAGGCCGTGCGCGCGGTCTGAGCGACCACGCGACGCAACGTCACCATTGCTGAACCAAAACAACCGCCGTCGGTGGGAGATGCCCTATGGCCCAGACGAACAAGACTGCTTTGCTGGTCGGCGCGGGCGATGCGATCGGCGCCGCGGTGGCGCGGCGCTTCGCCGCCGGCGGCTACACCGTCTGCATCGCGCGGCGCGAAGCGGCAAAGTCGGGCGCGCTGGTGGAGGAGCTGACCGGTGCCGGAAGCCAGGTGCATGCGTTCAGCGTCGACGCACGGCGCGAAACCGAGGTGCAGGAGCTGTGCGAGCGGGTCGAACGCGAGATCGGGCCGATCGAGGTCTGCCTGTTCAATGCCGGCTCGAACGTCAAGAAGGAGCTGCACGAGACCAGCGAAAAGCTGTTCTTCAAGGCCTGGGAGCTCGCCTGCTTCGCCGGCTTCCTGGTCGGGCGCGAGGCGACACGGCATATGCTGCGGCATGGCCGCGGCACCATGCTGTTCACCGGCGCGACCGCGAGCGTGCGTGGCAGCAGCGGCTTTGCGGCGTTCGCGTCCGCCAAGTTCGGCCTGCGCGCAGTCGCCCAGGCGATGGCGCGCGAGCTCGGGCCGAAGAACATCCATGTCGCGCATCTGTTGATCGATGCCGGCGTCGACAGCCCGGCCATCCACCAGCGGATGAAGGCCGCCACGGGCATCGATGCGACGGCGATCCCGCCGGATTCCTTGACGCGCACGTCCTCGATCGCAGAGGCCTATTGGTTCGTGCACCAGCAGAGCCGGGACGGCTGGAGCCATGAACTCGATCTGCGTCCTTCCGTCGAGAAATGGTGACACCATGCCGGAAGCGTTGACGCTATGGGGGATAGGGACATCGCGGACGATCCGGGCCCATTGGGCATTGCACGAATTGGGGCTGGACTATCACTGCAAGCCGATCCTGCCGCGTTCGGGCGAGACCAAGACTCCGGAATACACCTTGCTCAATCCGCGGCAGAAGATTCCCCTGCTGCAGGACGGCGACTTCACGATCGGGGAGAGTGCGGCGATCGTCGCCTATCTGGCGCGCCATTACTCCAACCCGAATGTCTCGCTCGTTCCCATCGAGGAGCGCGATTTCGCGCGATGGCTGGAATGGTGCTTCTTCATCGTGGCCGAGCTCGACTCGACCAGTCTCTATGTGATGCGCCGCCATGACGTCCAGGGCCTTGCCCATATCTACGGCCACGCTCCTGATGTGGTCGTGAAAGCGGCCGAGTATTTCCGCCAGCAGCTGCGGCACGTTGAGGTCGCCCTGTCGGACGGCCGGCAATATCTGATGGGCGATCAGTTCACCAGCGCGGATATCCTGCTGACGACCTGTCTGGTGTGGGCGATCGATTACGGTGTCGGGGTCTGCGAGGTCGCAACGCCGTATCTCGACCGTGTTACGTCGCGGCCGGCCTACAAGGAAAGCGTCGCCGTCAACACCATGAAGAAGTGACCGGCCACCCGCGTCAGAGCCTGGTCCGCGCCGGACCGCCGACATCGCATCGCGGCGTCAGGCCGTAGCGGCCATGCAATCCGCGCCAGAGAGCAGTCAAGAGCCTGCGCATCGAACATCCCCTCGACATCAGCGATAGCAGGCATCCTGCTGACGCCCACGACGGAATGACAGAGCCAATTCTGGGCAGGCCTGCGTAGTTTTTAAGCAGAGCGTTCGCGCGGCCACGCCACGCGCGCCGAAATCTCATGAGATTCAAACCCCGGTGCTGTGGCACGCCTCGTGCATCAATGGCGCTGAGTTGGCCGCTAGGGTTCCGACCTTGAGACACAAGGTGCTGGTCCGAGAGCAGCCGCTTGCGGGGGAGACATCCCCGCAGGTGCACGGCGGGATAAAAGCCCGGGAGACCTCGTTAGCCAAGGGATTGGCGGAGCGATGGTCTTTTCGCCAGTCCCTTTTTGTGAAGTTTCGCAAGAGGGATCGGCAATGAACAAACTCGTTTTCTTCCTCCGCTCTGTTGTCACCGGCTGCGCGATCGTGCTCGCGGCCGCATCCGTCGCCGACGCCGCACCGAAGAAGAGCTTCAAGGTCGCCTGGTCGATCTATGTCGGGTGGATGCCGTGGGGCTATGCGGCCGACACCGGCATCGTCAAGAAGTGGGCCGACAAATACGGCATCACGATCGAGGTCAAGCAGTTCAACGACTACGTCGAATCGATCAACCAGTACACCGCCGGCGGCTATGACGCCGTCACCATCACCAACATGGACGCGCTATCGATTCCCGCCGCCGGTGGCGTCGACACGACAGCGATCGTGATGGGCGATTTCTCCAACGGCAACGATGCCGTGATCCTCAAGAACAAGTCGGATCTCGCCGCCATCAAGGGACAGACGGTCAACCTGGTCGAATTCTCGGTGTCGCACTATCTGCTGGCCCGGGCGCTCGAGACCAGCAAGCTGAGCGAGAAGGACGTCAAGGTCGTCAACACCTCAGATGCCGATATCGCCGCCGCCTACAAGACGCCCGACGTCAACGCGGTCGTGACCTGGAATCCGATCGTGACCGAAATCCTCGGCTCGCCCGACGCCAAGAAGGTATTCGACTCCTCGCAGATCCCCGGCGAGATCATGGATCTGATGGTGGTGAACACGGCGGTCGCCAAGGATAATCCGGATTTCGCCAAGGCACTGGTCGGCATCTGGTACGAGACGCTGTCGAAAATGACGGCGAACGATCCCGCCGCGAAGGCTGCGAAGGAGGCGATGGCCAAGGCTTCCGGCACCGATCTCGCCGGCTTCGACAGCCAACTCTCGACCACCAAACTGTTCGACAAGGCAACCGACGCCGAAGCGTTTACGCGCAGCAAGACAGTCGGGGCGACCATGGATCGCGTCCGCAAGTTCCTGTTCGAGAAGGACCTGCTGGGCAAGGGCGCGAAGTCAGCCGACGCCGTCGGCATCGAGCTCGCCGACAAGTCGGTGCTGGGAGACAAGTCGAACGTCAAGCTGCGCTTCGACTCGACTTTTATGGATGAAGCCGCCAAGGGCAAGCTCTGAGCGCTTAGTGCCGCCACAAGCAGGAGCCGAGGATGCGACTTGTGAACATACGGCCGGGACGGCAGACGCGATTCTATCTGCTCGCGCTGCCGTTCCTGTTGGTCGCAATCGCCTACTTCGCCGGCTCCAGCGCGCGGCTCGCGCAAAACCCGAACGACAAGCTGCTGCCGGCGCTGCCGAGCATGGTGCAGGCCGTCAAGCAGATGGCGTTCGAGGTCGACCCCCGCACCGGCAGCTATCTGATGGCCTCCGACACCGTTGCGAGCCTCGGGCGGCTGGGGTCGGCGCTGGCGATCTCGACGGTGGCGGCGCTCATCCTCGGCATCGTGATCGGACTGTTGCCCGGCGCCAATGCCCTGCTCGGGCCGTTCGTGTCCGTCACCTCGATGGTGCCGCCGCTGGCATTGCTCCCGATCCTGTTCATCGTGATGGGATTGGGCGAGAACTCCAAGATAGCGCTCATCGTGATCGGGACGCTGCCCTGCATGATCCGCGATCTCGCCATGAAAGTGCAGGAGTTGCCGCGCGAGCAGATCGTCAAGGCGCAGACGCTCGGTGCCTCGACCTGGCAGATCGCGCTACGCGTCGCGATGCCGCAGACCCTGCCGCGCCTGATCGACGTGCTGCGCCTGCAACTCGGTCCCGCATGGCTGTTCCTGATCGCGGCGGAGGCGATCGCATCCGACTCCGGGCTCGGCTACCGGATCTTCCTGGTGCGGCGCTATCTCGCGATGGACGTCATCATTCCCTACGTCGCCTGGATCACGCTGCTGGCGTTCCTGATCGATGTCGGCCTGCGCGTTCTGCAGCGCAGGCTGTTTCCCTGGTTTGCGTCGGTGAGGGCGGAATGAGCGCGATCCGGTTCGACGACGTCTGGAAGGAATATGGCGATCACATCGTGCTCGAACGCATCACGATGGAGGTTGAGCCGCGTGCTTTCATTGCACTGGTCGGACCGTCCGGCTGCGGCAAGACCACGCTGCTGCGGATGCTGCTCGGCGAGGAGCAGCCGAGCCGCGGCCAGATCCTGGTCGACGGCAAGCCGTTGCCCGGCGAGCCGGATGCCGATCGCGGCGTGGTGTTCCAGCGCTACTCGGTGTTTCCGCATCTGACGGTGCTGCAGAACGTATTGCTCGGCCGCGAACTGCGCGACGCCAAATTCTCCGCTCGCTTGTTCGGCGCCGCGCGCCGCGCCGCCATGGACGACGCGATGAAACTCCTGGCCGAGGTCGGGCTCGCCGGCCAGGAGAGCAAATATCCATCAGCATTGTCCGGCGGCATGCAGCAGCGCCTTGCGCTAGCCCAAGCGATCATGCGCGAGCCAAAAATCCTGCTGCTCGATGAGCCGTTCGGCGCGCTCGATCCCGGGATTCGTGCCGACATTCACCTGTTGATGAAGCGGCTCTGGAACGAGACCCATCTGACGGTCGTGATGGTGACGCACGACCTCAGCGAGGCGTTCGGGCTCGCGACCCGTGTGATCGCGCTGGAGCGGCAGCGCAATCGGCCCGAGGAGCGCGAGCGCTACGGCGCCACGGTGTCGCGCGACCTCGAGATCTTTCCGCGCCGCAGCGCCGAGCTGCGGTCACCAGTTCAACCAGCTCCGATCGGGACGACCCGGTCAGACCAGGAGCATCAGCCGGGACGGCCCGGCGCTCTCGTCTTGAAGGAGCACCCATGATCCTCACAGAGGAACAGAAGGCTGAGGTCACGGCGCATACAAAGCGCTACAACGAGCTGAAGGCGGCCGGACAGGAGCACGCGCCGCGCGCGCTGCCACAGCCGACGGCGCGCGACGCCGCGCCGATCGCGACTGACGCGATCATTCATCGCGAGGTGATTCCGGCCGGCTGGTACTGGACCACGTGCCTGAACCGTGGCGATACGCTGCGCATCGTCAATCCGTCGGGGACATCGGCCGTCAGCCTGCTCGCCTGGAATGCCGCCGACCCGACCGAGCGGCTCAACCACGCCGACACCATCAAGGTGCAATGGGCGGCGCGGCTGCAGAAGGGGCGTGTGCTGCTGTCCGACATGGGGCGGGCGCTGCTCGGCATCACCGAGGACACCAGCGCCGCGCACGATGCGGTGGTCGGCGGCTCGACCGCGGCGACCAACCTGGCGAAGTACGGCGACGGAAATTTCCGCAATACGCGTGACAATTTCCTCCTGGCGGCAGCCAAGCTCGGGCTCGATCGCCGCGACGTCCATCCCTGCGTCAGCTTCTTTGCGCCGGTTGCGATCGATGCGGACGGCAAGTTTGTCTGGTCCGACGCGCGACGGCACAAGGGTGATTTCGTCGACCTGCGCGCGGAGATGGACCTGCTGATCGCGCTGTCGAACTGTCCACATCCGCTCGACCCGGCCAAGACCTATCCGCAGGCGAGCGTCGAGATCGTGCGCTATCGTGCCGGTGCACTCGCGGCCGACGATTTGTGCCGCACCGCGACGGCCGAGGCGATCCGCGCCTATCAGAACAATGCGCTGTATTTCGGCGAGACGAGCGAAGGAGCGGTGCGATGACCACGCAATCCGCCGAGACCCGCGGCCGCATCGTTCTCGACGTCGAAATCCCCGCGCGCAAGCCGTGGTCCGCCGTCATCCGCAAGGGGCAGACGCTGAGGATCACGGATACCCATGGCCAGCAGGCGGTCGATACGCTGTTCTATCGCGCCGACGACTTCGGCGAGCGCTACAGCGGGCAGGATACGCTGCGCGCGCAGGGCTCGGCCTATGTCGGGCTCGGCACCAGGATCATGTCCAACGAGAGCCGGGTGATGCTGCGCGTCACGGCAGACAGCTGCGGCCTGCACGATACCTCGGCCGGTGCCTGCTCCTGCGAGAGCAACACCGTTCGGTTCGGGCACCAGACCCGCTACCAGCATGCCTGCCGCGAGAATTTCGTGATCGAGGCCGCCAAATACGGCATGTCGAAGCGCGACATCGTGCCGAATCTGAACTTCTTCATGAACGTGCCGATCGATCCCACCGGCAATTTCACTGTGGTCGATGGCGTCTCCAAGCCCGGCGATGCAATCGAGCTGGTCGCCGAGATGGACGTGCTGTGCCTGATCTCGAACTGCCCGCAGATCAACAACCCTTGCAACGGTTTCTTCCCAACGCCGGTACAGGTCACGATCTACGACGTCGAGCCGGAGGCGTGACGCATGTTCAGCAAGGTCCTGATTGCCAACCGCGGCGAGATCGCCGGACGGATCGGAAAGACATTGCGCCGCATGGGCATCTCTTCGGTCGCGGTCTATTCCGACGCCGACCGCTTCACGCGGCCGGTGCTCGAGGCTGACGAGGCGGTGCGCATTGGCCCGGCGCCCGCCGCCGAGAGCTACCTCAACGTCGATGCGATCATGGCCGCGTGCCTTGCGACCGGCGCGCAGGCGGTGCATCCCGGCTACGGCTTCCTGTCGGAGAACCGCCGCTTCGCCGAGCGGCTCGCCGAACACGGCATCAAATTCATCGGGCCGCGGCCCGAGCATCTCGATGCCTTCGGCCTCAAGCACCGCGCGCGCGAGCTCGCCGAGCGCAGCGGCGTGCCGCTGCTGCCGGGCTCCGGCCTGCTGGAGACCATCGAAGAGGCGGTGCAACAGGCGGAGGCGATCGGCTTCCCGGTGATGCTGAAGAGCACGGCGGGCGGCGGCGGCATCGGCATGCAGCTCTGCCACGACATGGCGACGCTGCGCGAGCGCTTTGAGTCCGTGCAGCGCACGGCGCGCGCTAGTTTCGGCGATGCCCGGGTCTATCTTGAGCGGTTCGTCGCCCGCGCGCGCCACATCGAGGTGCAGATCTTCGGCAACGGCAAGGGCGACGTGGTCGCGCTCGGCGAGCGCGATTGCTCGCTGCAGCGCCGCAACCAGAAGGTCTTCGAGGAGACGCCGGCGCCGGGGCTGTCCGACGATATCCGCCAGCGGTTGCATGCGGCCGCGGTATCGCTCGGCAAGGCCGTGGCCTACGAATCCGCCGGCACGGTGGAGTTCATCTACGACGTCGAGCGCGAGGACTTCTACTTCCTCGAGGTCAACACCCGTCTGCAGGTCGAGCATCCCGTCACCGAACAGGTCACCGGCGTCGACCTCGTCGAATGGATGATCCGGCAGGCGGCCGGCGAGGACGTGCTGGGCCAGGCCAGCACGCTGACGCCAAAGGGCGCGGCGATCGAGGTGCGACTCTATGCCGAGAATCCGAGCGCAGGATTTCGCCCGAGCGCGGGCCGGCTGACGCGGGTCAGCTTTTCGCCGGACGCGCGGATCGACGGCTGGATCGAGACCGGCGCCGAGGTGTCGCCGTTCTACGATCCGATGCTGGCCAAGATCATCGTGTCGGCCGAGACGCGCGAGGCCGCGATCGCAAAGCTGACGCAGGCGCTGGACGACACGATCGTCGCCGGCATCGAGACCAATCTCGACTATCTGCGCGCCATCGCGGCGTCGGATGTGTTCCGGAGCGGGCAGGTCGCGACCAGCGTGCTCGGCGCATTCGCCTATCGTCCCTACACCATCGACGTCGTCGCGCCCGGTGCGCAAAGCGGCGTGCAGGAATTGCCCGGCCGGCTGCATCTCTGGCATGTCGGCGTGCCGCCGAGCGGGCCGATGGACGAGCGGTCGTTCCGCCTCGCCAACCGTGTGGTCGGCAATCCGGAGGTAACGACCGCGCTGGAGCTGACGGTCAACGGGCCGACTTTGCGCTTCAACACCGATGCGATCGTCGCGTTGTCCGGCGCGCAAATGAAGGCGTCGCTCGACGGTATTGATCTCGCCTACCACGAGCCTGTCGCGGTGCGTGCGGGCCAGACGCTCGTGATCGGCAGCATCAAGGGCCCGGGCCAGCGCACCTATCTTGCTGTGCGCGGCGGCATCGATGTGCCCGAGATTCTGGGTTCGCGTGCGGTGTTCGCGCTCGGCGCCTTCGGCGGCCACGCGACGGGCTCGCTGAAGGCCGGCGACGTGCTTCATATCGGCGCGAAGACGCAAGGCCTTGCGGCGCCGCGGCGCGCCACGGTGGACGAGCGGCCGGAGCTGACTTCGGCGTGGCAAATCGGCGTGGTCTATGGCCCGCACGGCGCGCCGGACTTCTTCCTCGATGAGGACATCGAGACGCTGTTCGCGGCGAGCTACGAGGTGCACTTCAACAGCGCTCGGACCGGGGTGCGGCTGATCGGGCCGAAGCCGCGCTGGGCGCGGGCCGACGGCGGCGAGGCCGGGCTGCATCCGTCGAATATCCACGACAACGCCTATGCGGTCGGCTCGATCGACTTCACCGGCGACATGCCGATCATCCTCGGGCCCGACGGCCCGAGTCTCGGCGGCTTCGTGTGTCCATCGGTCGTCGCGCGCGACGAGCTCTGGAAGGTCGGCCAGCTCCGGCCCGGCGACACCGTCCGCTTCGTGCCGGTGAAACGCGACGATCCGGTCGCCGGCCCCACGGTGCTGCGTGCGCCCGAACTCGGCTCGGCCATCGTCGGGCGCAATGATGATGGCCCGATCCCGGTGGTCTACCGCCGCGCCGGCGACGACAATCTGCTGGTCGAATACGGCCCGATGGAGCTCGACATCGCGCTGCGGCTGCGCGTGCATGTGCTGGCGCAGGCGCTGGAGGATGCGAAGCTCGGCGGCCTGATCGATCTGACGCCCGGCATCCGTTCGTTGCAGGTCCATTATGACGGCACCGCGTTGCCGCGAACCAAGCTGCTCGATGTGCTCAGGCGGATCGAGCGCGAACTGCCTGATGTCGATGCGATGCGGGTGCCGAGCCGCACCGTGCATCTGCCGCTGTCGTGGCGGGATCCGCAGGCCGAATTGGCGATGCGCAAGTATCAGGAGCTGGTCCGTGCTGATGCGCCATGGTGTCCGTCGAATGTCGAGTTCATCCGCCGCATCAACGGGCTCGGCAGCGAGGACGACGTTCGCCGCATCGTGTTCGATGCGGATTACTTCGTGCTCGGCCTCGGCGACGTCTATCTCGGCGCACCGGTGGCGACCCCGCTCGATCCGCGGCATCGCCTGGTGACCACGAAGTACAACCCGGCGCGGACCTGGACGCCGGAGAACGCGGTCGGAATCGGCGGCGCCTATATGTGCATCTACGGCATGGAAGGGCCGGGCGGCTACCAGCTGTTCGGACGCACCATCCAGGTCTGGAACACCTGGCGCACGACGCGGGTGTTCGAGCCCGGCCATCCCTGGCTGCTGCGGTTCTTCGACAAGATCCGCTTCTTCCCGGTCGACGCCGACGAACTGCTGGACGCCCGCGCCGCATTCCCGCACGGGCAATACGACATCAGGATCGAGCAGGGCGAATTCTGCTACGCCGACTACGCGAAGCAGTTGACCGAGACGCATTCGTCGATCGCAGCATTCAAGGCGACCCAGCAGGCCGCGTTCGATGCCGAGCGTCAGCGCTGGCGCGAGATGAAGCTCGATGAGGTGCCGGCGGAATCGATTGATGCGGGTGTCGCCGCGGCGGGCATTCCCGACGGCCAGATCGGCGCCTTTTCCGAAGTGCCCGGCAACATCTGGAAGATCCTGGTTGAGGAGGGTGCCAAGGTTGCGGCCGGCGATGTGCTCGCCATCATCGAGTCCATGAAGATGGAGATCTCGGTGCACGCACCCGCTGCGGGCCGCATCGTGTCGGTGCCGGTGAAACCCGGCCAGACGCTGCGCGCGGGCGACGTCGTGGCGTTGCTCATCGAATCGTGACGTCCCCGGGGCCAACTGCCGGTCAATTCCCGGTCGCGCCGCGAACATTAAGGTTTGCGGTATCGCGGCGCGCCGAACCTTCATTGCGGCCTGGTGCGGTCCAGACCCTTGGCACGTCAGCATTCAAGAGTTCGCAGGATTCCTTGATCCTGAGGTATGAACGTTGCAGCGCCTCTTGGGTCAGGGCGTCGCTTCTGCGCCGCCGCGCGATCACCCGCGCGACCTGCCAGGCAATCCACTCGTCAGGCATCGGAGCGTTCCTTCTCCAGATCGGCTGCCTAGGTCTATGCCGGGAACAGATGTCACGCCATCCGTCGTTTCAGCATCGCTGGAGCGGTAGCCTTGGCCTCCACGCTGTTGTCGCCGTGCCCGCCTGTGCTCGAGATCCGGCGCGCAGGTCAGGTCAGCTTCACTGTCGCGTGGCCATGCTTGCCCTCCCTTGGAAACGGTTCGGAGGTCTTTCGGCCGAGGAACGTATCGTTGGGCGCCTTGAGCAGGTCGCGGGCCTGTCGGATCAGTTCGCGTGTGTGGGCCGTAATGGCAGCATCGGCTTCATCAAGATGATAAATCGGTACGCGGCCGGACATCGGCGTCTCCATCGCTAGCAGGCGGGAGCGCGCTCGGTCTCTCAGCCACCGACGCCTACGGACAAAGCCTCAGCCGGTGAGGGATTGACCGTAGCACGAAGGGCTCGAACGATGAAGCCGCCGCTCCCGGACGTTCCACGATCGAGCGGAGCGATCTGCGTCACACACGACGGTGCGGGCGCGCACGGTTCGGTCTCGCCTTTCCCACAACGGACCCGCTTCGACGATGAGGACGTGACGTCAGGAGCCAGCGCTCGCGTGATCGTTCGACGAGATCAGATATCCGGCACCGGCCTCGCCTCGGCTTGAATCCATCGCAAAACAGGAACGGAGGACGAAAGCTCGCTTTGTTGCAAACGACATCAACAACGATGGGTTCCATGCCCGATCGCGATATCATCGTCATCGGCGGCTCCGCCGGGGCAATTGCACCCTTGAGGCAAATCCTCGGGCGATTGCCGCCTGCCCTGCCGGCCGCAATCTGCATTGTGCTGCACATGCCGGCCAATGGGATCGGCATTCTCTCGACGGTCGCGGGCGCGGCCGGCAGGCTGCAGGTCCGGTAAGCGGAAAGCGGCATGGTGATCGAGAACAGCCAGGTCTATCTGGCGGGGCCGGACCGTCATCTGCTGGTCCTGGACGGCCATCTGATGCTCGATCGTGGCCCGTGCGAGAACCTAGTGCGGCCGGCGATCGACCCGTTGTTTCGCTCGGCCGAGCGGCACTATGGACCTCGGGTGATCGGCGTGGTGCTGAGCGGGCGGTTATCCGATGGGGCCGCGGGCCTGCAAGCGATCAAGCGTTGCGGCGGGATCACGCTGGTGCAGGATCCCGCGGACGCTATTTCCAGCGAAATGCCGCGCCGGGCGCTGCAAGCAACCACGGTCGATCTCTGCGCTCCAGGCGCCCGGCTTGGCGACGCCTTGCTCGATCTGGTCCGGGAGCGGTCGATCGCGATTCCATAGGGCGCGCACGCGCTTGCCGTCGCATAGCGTGAAGATCCGGATATGATCGGGCAAGTCATGCTACAATGAATTGATCCGACGCGACCGGCGCAGAAGGAACCGTGATGGCTGGCGCTGAACATGCGAACTGGGCCGAGCAGTTGCGGTCGGAACGGGCGCTTCTGGTCAAGGCGGAGGTCGATATCGAGGAGGGCTGGAAGCGCCTTCGCAGCTAGCAGGATTTGGTGCTTTGGCTGCGGCGGGCCGGCCACGACACCAACGAGGCCGAGCGTCTGGCCAGCCTGCTCAAGCAGACCTTGATCGAGTGGGAACGACATCGGACCCTGATTGCGCAGCGGGTCGCATATCTCGAAGGACAGGTCACATCTTCCTAAAGGCGCGATGGGACGAGTTTGGGCCGGAGCGCAAGGAGGCCTGCGAACTCCCGGAAGGCAGTCTCCTGGCTTGGCTGTTGGCGCCATGACTTCTCCGTTCCTGGAGGGCGACCGCGCGTCGGGTCGAGTTTTTCAGGAAATTGGATAATGCCTACGTATCCCATTGGGATGGAACTGAACTCTGCTATCAACATGGCTAGGGCGAGGCGCCTACAGGTCAACGAGAGTCGTTGCGATCATGGATGATGTTGGTCAACCGCAGAGCGGAGACGAAGAGCGCCAGTCAAAGGTGCCGCTGATCGTCGGCGTCGGTGCGTCCGCCGGGGCCGTGGAAAGCATCGGGCGGTTCTTCTCGAAGCTGAGGCTCAGTCCTGACCAGGCAATCGTGCTTGTGCTGCAGTACCGGGCTGCCATCGAGGACACCCAGCTGCACCAAGCATTGCAGCGATCAGAAGGCGCGAAACTGTGCGAGATCAACGATGGCCAGATCGTGGAGGGCGGCGCGATCCACCTTTGTCCGCCCGATATGATCACCACGATTCATGGCGGCCGTTTCACGGTCCGGCGCGCCGAGCAGCAGCGCGGTGAACGGGCGGCCATCGACAGTTTCCTGGTGTCGCTGGCGGAAGACCGCGCCGAGCAATCGATCGGCGTCGTGCTGGCCGGCACGGGAGGCGACGGGACGCTCGGGGTCGCGACCTTGAAGGATCATGGCGGTCTGGCGATCGCCTAGCGCAGCGCCGACGGGCAGTCCGCGCCGTACGACGATAGCAACTCGGCCGCAGCCATTGCGGATTTCGTGCTGCCGCCCGAGGATATTCCGGAACATATCGACGTCTACGCCCGCCACCTGCGGCGGCTCGAGAAGAAGCAGGGGTTCGACGAGGTGCTGGCGGCGGCCGCCAGCTCGCTTGCACGCATTGCGGATATCCTTCGCAACAAGACCGGCAACGATTTCCACGGTTACAAGCAGAACACCGTCCTGCGTCGCGTCCAGCGTCGCTTGCAGGTGGTGCAGATCGACAATATTTCCTCTTATGTCGATTTCCTGAGGAATGACAAGGACGAGGCGCAGCATCTCTTCAACGACCTTCTGATCGGCGTGACGGAGTTTTTCCGCGACAAGAAGGAGTTCGATATCCTGGAAACCCAGGTCATCCCGAAGATCTTCGAGGGAAAGGGCGCTGGCCAGCAGGTGCGCATCTGGGTGCTCGGTTGCGCCACCGGTGAGGAGGCGTACTCGATCGGCATCCTTCTGCGCGAACATATGGCCAGCCTGGATGCGGCGCCGCAGGTGCAGATCTTCGCGACCGATATCGACGGCCGAGCGCTCGCCACCGCGCGCGTCGGGCGTTATCGCACCAGCATTGAAAGCGACATGATTCCGGAACGATTGGCGCGCTGGTTCGTGCGCGAGGGCGACACGTATTGCGTCGTCAAGGAGCTGCGCGAGATGTGCATCTTCTCGCAACACAACGTCACAAAGGATGCGCCGTTCTCCAAGCTCGACCTGATCTCGTGCCGCAATCTCCTGATCTATCTCAATGCCGAGCTGCAGAACCGCGTGATCCCGCTGTTTCACTTTGCGCTGCTCCCGGATCGTTTCCTGTTCCTGGGCAATTCCGAGAACGTCACCCGGCACCTGAAGCTGTTTGCGCCGGTCGATCGGCGCGCGCGTATCTTCAGAAGGCTAGAGACCGGAACGCGGCTGCCACCGGAATTTCCGATCACGACGGCGGCCGGACGGGCGGCGATCGACGCTCCGCCCCCGCGCTCCATCGGCACGGATGTCGGTCTCGAGCGCCGCGCCCAGCGCATCGCCGAGCGCTATGCGCCGGCCTACGTGATCACCGACGGGCATTTTCACATCCTGCATTTCTCCGGCCGGACCGGCCGGTACATCGATCCGACGGCAGGCGCAGCGACGCTCGACCTGTTGCATCTCGTGCACCGCGATCTCAGGCTGGAGCTGCGCACCGCGCTGAGCCGCGCAGCGGAAACCAATGAAGCGGCGCAAGCTGAACAGGTGCAGCTCGGCGTCAACGGGCATCGCGTCCTGGTCGACATCACGGTCGAGCCTGTCCAGGACGGCCTCGCCGGCCAGCGCAATTTCGTCGTCCTGTTCAAGGATGGCCCGGTCCGGTCCGACGAGCGCGCGGAGAGCAACCCCAACGCCCTGGTCAGGACTGAGCATGTCGAGCGGCTGGAGAGCGAGCTGCGCGCCACCCGCGAACGGCTGCAGGCCACGATCGAGGAGCTTGAAAGCACCAACGAGGAGCTGAAGTCCTCCAACGAGGAATATCAGTCGCTCAACGAAGAGCTGCAATCCGCCAACGAGGAGCTAGAGACCTCGCGCGAGGAATTGCAGTCGGTCAACGAAGAGCTGACGACCGTCAACGGCGAGCTGGCGCACCGCGTACAGGAGCTCACTCGCGCCACCAGCGACCTGAAGAACTTCCTCGAGAGCACGCAGATCGCAACGGTGTTCCTGGACAACGAGCTGAAGGTGATGAACTTCACTCCGGCGATCACCCAATTGCTGCATCTGGTCGAGACCGATGTCGGCCGGCCCATCGCGCACATCAAAGCGCGTATTCCGATCGAGGAACTCTACGACGATGTCCGGCGCGTGCTGCGGACGCTGGCGAGCGTCGAACGCGAGCTGACCGCGCCCGACACCGGCACGCGCTACATCGTGCGCATCCTGCCCTACCGCAGCATCGACAATTTCATCGCCGGCGTCGTGATCACCTTTATCGACGTCACGGCGATCACGTAAACTGAGGAAACGGCTCCTCGCCGGGCTGCACCTCCGGACGGCAACAGGCCCGGCGCGATCGGCCTTACTTCGTCAGCTCGCCCAGAATGCGCTCGACGTCCTGTTCGTGCAGCGCTTGCGTGATCCGCAATGTGTCGAGCACCTTGCGGGCCTCGGTGGTATCGTGCCCGTCCCGGTCAAGTTCCGCGATCAGGTTCTCCTGCCGGGCAACATGCTGCCTGCCCTGGGCGGCGTGCCGCTCTGCGAGGGCGAGGTGTTGCTCGAGGATCACGCGGTCCATCTCGAACTACTTTTCAGTTGAATCCCGATACGATTCACCAAGCGGAGACCGGCAGCTCAAAGCGAGCTTTCATTTGCCTTGCGGCGCATCTGGTGACAGCAGCCTTCGACAAACTGCGTGAGCGCGTCGAAATTGACGAGCAGCCTTTCGGCCTGCATCCGATCGGTCGAGCCCGGAGCAAACGCATTCATCAGCCGCCGTTGACGGTCCGCGCGTTGCCGGCATGCAGCGGCCCTGCTTTCGGCAAATTCGAGCTGCTCTCTTTGGTGGCCCAACTTGTCTTCCTCGGCGAGCAGCAGCTTGGTGATCATCGTCCTGGTGTCGCCCGGAACATCCGGATCCTTCAGCAGGCCCAGATAATGATCGATGTTCGCCTGCGCGATATACTTGTCCATGTAGGCGCCTCCCACGAGTCGCAGTTCAGATTGGCGAGCTCTGGCCGGATGCGGACGACGACTTCCCGGATCATCAATCGAATTGTGTGACGAATGGACACGCAAGGTGCGCTCGATCTCAGCCAGAAGCTGACGAAGCTCGTCGGTCGAAAACGCCTGGAGAGCCTTGCGGACCCGTTTCCCAAGGTTTTCGGGAAACGGTTGCCGTCGTCTGCCATGTGTTCGCCGATCGACTGTGCCGGGGACTAGGTTCCACGCTAACATAGGGCCGGTGAGGTGGCAAAATTCGGATGGTGCCGGCCCGTACAAATACGGGGGCAATCTCGGTGGTCGAATTCCGCCTCGGCAACACCAATCTTCTGGCACGATTTGTACAGTTGAACGCGCGAGCGACGTCCTGACGCGCCCGCTTCGGACCAATAGCCGATGCCGTGGCGCAGCCGGGCGGTTATCGCCCGATGTCCGATCCGCCCAAGGCCCCGCGCGAAGCCGGTTGACCGTACGCGCTCATTGGCCGCCCGGCTCGATCCGCATCGCTGCGCGCTTGATGATGGGCGGAAGAGGATGGCTCAAGATTGCGCGGGATAGCCGCAACCGCTCCGCCGTCCGTGCGAGCATGTTGCGGGTGAACTGATTGGTCAGTTGCAGGTGCGCCTGCCGTTCGCGAAGCCACTCCCGGGCAACCTCGATCGGTCTCTGGTCGGTGCGAGCTGCAGAAGCGGACTGGCGATCCTCCGATACGGTCGTTTCAGGGACTGCCCTGGCTGTGGGGCTACGCTGCAGTCCCTTCAGTCCGATTGCACGCAGGCGTTCGCGCCGGGTCGTCGCGAGCGGCTGGCGGCAAGCGCTCACAAAGCCTTGATCCGCTATCCAGCTATCGTTCTCGGGTTTCGAGAGGTTGTCAGTCTCCGGCGACAGCTCAGCCCACGGCGGATGCTTGGAAAGCAAAGCGAGGCGGGCCTTGATCGCGGTCTCGGTTCGCCCGAACGCGTCAGCCAGCAGCCGGGGATGCATTCCAGAGGCACACGACCTCAGCAGCTCTCTGTCATCGTCCGCGGACCATCGGGCAAATCTCTTGCTCTTCGAAATCGGCTTTCTCCAGACACGCCGTCAGCGCCAGCCAAGAGCGACAAGGCATTAGAGCTGAGCCGAAGCGTCGAGGTCAAGTGCGGGGTGGCCTTCCGGAAGACGCGGCCGACGCTGTCCTCAAGACGATCATCAGAGTGCCTGGTTGGCTTGATCTTGATGCACCCGCCACGAGAGGCAGAAGGCTTGAATGGGCCCTGACGCGCAGAGCCCGTTGCCTATTTGGCGGACGCGCTGCCTTCGACACGTCGAAGCAGCTTTCGCAACAATATTTGCTCGTCGGCAAAGCTCGCCACGCAGCCGTGACTCTTTGCGAAATTTCGCAATCGAGCTACCGCCACATCGTTATCGCCGAACAGCCGCCTGTAATCGTGCCGCGTCAGGTGGTGGACGGCACCATCGTGAAGACGGCGCAGCTCTTGCTCCAGTTCAGGTAGCGTGAAATTCGTTCGCATCTCGCAACCCTTTCGGATTTCGAGCATGGATATCAGGTGGTTGGTATTGCCTATTGATCCGGATCAACAGCCCGGGCCCAAAGGCATCCGTGGACCATGATCGGCAATGATCCGATGGGCACGCGTGTTCTGCTCGGGAAGATGTCGCGATGCGATGCTCCGGCGCTCGGTCGAGCCCGCGACGGGGTGTTACCATCCTTTCGCTGTTGGGATGAAGATCGTCCCCTGATGCTGCCCCGCGGCGCCTCACGCCTCATTGCGCTATGGCGGACGATCGGACGGAAGCCGACAGCACCACGCCTCATTGGCAAGGAGCCGGCGCTGTCGGTCGGCGATGACAGGCCATCCGGAGCGTACCACGCTGAGGACCGCAGCATCGGCGGAAGGACCTTCGTCGCAAGCAAAATAGGCGCGAAGCCGTCCCTCACAGCGGAAGCCGAGGCCGGCGTAAAGCTCGAGCGTACGCCGCAAGCGCCAATCCAGATGCACCTCGGCCCGCTCGACGGCGAGCACCTCGAACGCGTACCGCGTCATGAGATGCGCGACGTGGCTGATGAGCACGACCTCGTCCAATCGTCCGCTGCTCCAGATCGGCGCTAGCGTCGCCCGCTTCTCCTGCGGCTCGTGCGCCGCGACAGCAGTGAGGCCAATGATGTCGCCCGATCCAGCGTCCTCGATCGCGAACGCGGCCGTGACGTTCGCGCAGCTCAGCGTGGCTGCCAGGCGCGCGGCCACCGCCTGGCTGGAGCCGCCGCGATCGAGCTGCCGAAGCATGCCGGCGTCGCCGAGTGGCTCGACCCGCGAGATCCCGGAGCAGTCGATCCTGGTCAGCAGGATGCGGTCGGTGGCCAAGGCGGCATGGCTGTCTGCGAATTGCATGCCCTATTGACGCATCGAACCAGCATGCCGTCAAATGACCGGATTGGCAGTTCATATGCGGATTGGTCATGTCCCTGAATCCAAGACACGTCGACCTGTTTCGCGAGGTCGTGCGTCACAACGGAATCACCAAGGCGGCGCTGAGCCTGCGGATCGGGCAACCCTTCGTCAGTCGCGCCATCGCGCGGCTGGAGCGCGAGATCGGCTTCGCGCTGTTCGAACGCGGGCGCGGCGGCGTCACGTTGACGCCGGAAGGCGAGATCTTCCTGCACGAGGTGGAGCGCAACCAGGCCGGGCTGAAATATCTGGCGCGTGCGGCGCGCGGCATTCGCGCGCGGGGCAGCGGGACGCTGAGGATCGCCTGCCTTCCGGCATTCACCTATTCGTTGATGCCGCTGATCGTCAGCAGCTTCTCCAGGAAAAACCCCGGCATCATGCTGTCGGTCGCCGTGCACAGCCCTGAACGGGTCTGGAGCCTGGTTGCTGCGGGCCAGTGCGACGTCGGGTTGGCGCGGCCCCAGTCGGGTTTTGCAGCGGTCGACGACGAATTGCTGATGACGACCGACGCCATCTGCGTGCTGCCGCGTCAGCACCGGCTGCGATCCAAGCGATTGATCATGCCAAAAGACCTGCACGGCGAGGCGATGATTGCGCCGGCCCCGGGCGCGCCGCATCGAACGCGCCTCGAACGCGCCTTCGAGGACGCCGGGGCCGGGGTCAGGACGGTGGCGGAGATTCAGTACAGCATGCAGCGCTGCGCGCTGGTTGCGCAGGGGCTGGGCTTCTCGATCGTCGATCCCGTCGTGGCGCGGGATTTTGCCAGCACGCGGATCGTGCTCAAGCCGTTCGCGCCGCGGCTGGAACTCACCACCGTGCTGCTGTTTCCGTCGCAGCGGCCGCGCAGCCGCCTTGCGCTCGAATTCTGCGACCTGGTTCGTGCCGAGACCGCAGAATTCAGGAAGCCCGCCCGCGTGCCGGTTTGACGAGCCTCACACCTCGAGCCATTCCTCGCGGACGGCGGCGTTCGCCTTGAGCTGATCGGGCGTGCCTTCGAACACCACGCGGCCGTGGCCCATGATGTAGACGCGGTTCGAGATCTTCATCGCGATCGACAGCTTCTGCTCGACCAAGAGGATAGCGACGCCGGCTTTCGCGATTCGCGCGATCAGCTCGCCGACCTGTTGCACGATCAGCGGCGCGAGGCCTTCGGTCGGCTCGTCGATCATCATCAATTCGGGATCGCCGAGCAGGGTGCGGCAGGTGGTCAGCATCTGCTTCTCGCCGCCCGACAGCACGCCGGCCGGCGTGTCGGCGCGGCGGGCGAGGTTGGGGAACATGTCGAGCATCTCCTGCAGCCGCCACTTGCCGGGGCGGCGCGGGTCCTTGATGCCGAGGATCAGGTTCTGGCGCACCGTCAGGCTCGGGAAGATGTCGCGATGCTCCGGCACATAGCCGAGCCCGAGCCGGGCGATCTTGTGGCTCGGCAGGCCTGCGATGTCCTGGCCCTTGAAGCGGATGGTGCCGTGCGGCGGCACCTCGCCCATGATCGCCTTGACGGTCGTGGAGCGGCCGACGCCGTTGCGCCCGAGCAGGCTGACCACCTCGCCGGCGGCGATGTCGAGATCGACGCCCTGCAGGATGTGGCTCTTGCCGTAATAGGCGTGGAGATTCCTGACCTCGAGCATCAGTCGACCTCCTCGCCGAGATAGGCTTCCTTGACCTTCGGATTGCCGCGGATTTCCTCAGGCGTGCCTGAGGCGATGATGTGGCCGTAGACCAGCACCGAGATGCGGTCGGCGAGGCCGAACACCACGCTCATGTCGTGCTCGACGATCACGAGCGTGCGTCCCTCGGTGAGGCGGCGGATCAGCGCGACGGCGCGCTCGGTCTCGGCGTGGCTCATGCCCGCGGTCGGCTCGTCCAGCATGATGACGCTGGCGCCGCCGGCGATCGTGATGCCGATCTCGAGTTCGCGCTGCTCGGCATAGGTGAGCAGGCCCGCCGGCACGTCGCGGCGATGGCTGAGATGGATGTCGTCGAGTATCTCAGCGGTGCGCTGCTTCACCTCGGGCAGGGTGTCGACGTTCTTCCAGAACGCGTAGCGGTGGCCGGTCGCCCACAGCACCGCGCAGCGGACGTTCTCCCACACCGTCATGCGGGCGAACACGTTGGTGACCTGGAACGAGCGCGACAGGCCGCGCCGGTTGACCTCGAACGGTCTGAGCCCCGAGGTGACTTCGCCGTTGAGGCGGATCTCGCCCGAGGTCGGCTTGATGTGGCCGGAGATCAGGTTGAACGTCGTCGACTTGCCGGCGCCGTTCGGGCCGATGATGGCGTGACGCTCGCCCTTGGCGACGCTCAGATTGAGGTCGCGGATGATCTGGACGTTGCCGAAGCTCTTCTCGACGGCGTTGACTTGGATGGCGGCGGTCATGCCAGATACCCCCGATCACGGGCCACCGTCGCGGCGCGATCCCAGGCTTCGGCGACGCGCCGCCAGGTGATGCGCGCGACTAGGAAGCCGCCGACGAGCAGAACCGCAGCAGTTACCCAGGTCGTCGGCGCCGTCGCGGCGAACGGGATGCCGAGCAGATTGATGGCGTCGCCGCCGGAGAAGCGCGCGACGGTCTCGATGGTCAGGATGATGCCGAGCGCCAGCGCCAGTGTCGGGATCGCCGCGACCAGATAGGACGGGATCACGGTGCCCAGCGTGCCGGCGCGGATCAGCGGACGGTGCTTCATCAGGATGCCGGCGATACCACCGGGTGCGAACATCACGATGCAGATGAAGATGATGCCGAAGTAGAGCTGCCAGACCGAAGTGACGCTGGTCAGCCCGAGTTGCAGATAGGTCACCAGGATGGCGCCGAGGATCGGACCGAAGAAATAGGCGGTGCCGCCGATGAACGCGGAGAACAGCACGAGGCCCGATTGCGTTGCGCCAAGATAGGCCGAGTTGGCGATCTCGAAATTGATCGCGGTCAGCCCACCGGCGATGCCGGCGAAGAAGCCGGCGAACATGTAGGCGAGATAGCGCACCACATGCGGATCGTAGCCGATGAACTCGACGCGCTCCGGATTGTCGCGCACCGCGTTGCAGATGCGCCCGAGTGGCGTGCGGGTCAGCGCGTACATGGCGATCGCCGAGATCATCACCCAGAATGCGATCAGGTAATAGACCTGGATCTGCGGCCCGAAGGTCCAGCCGAACAGCGGCATCAGCGAGGTGCGGTCGGTGGTGACGCCGGACTCGCCGCCGAACACGCTGCGCAGGATCAGCGACGACGAGGCGACCAATTCGCCGATGCCGAGCGAGATCATCGCAAACACCGTGCCGGCGCGCTTGGTCATGACCCAGCCGACCACCAGAGCGAAGGCCATGCCGCCGATGCCGCCAACCAGCGGGATCACCGGCAGCGGGATCGGCCAGTTGTGGCTCGCGACCGCATTCATGACATGCACGGCGAGGAAGCCGCCGAGGCCGTACTGCACCGCGTGTCCGAACGACAAGAGGCCGGTCTGGCCGAGCAGGATGTTGTAGGACAGCGCGAAGATGATCGCGATGCCGATCAGGCTGAACGACGTCAGCGAGCCGCCGGAGGAGAACACCAGCGGCAGTACGACCAGCACAGCCGCTGCGAGCAGCCAGATGCCATAGAAGCTCAGGGCGCCAGTGGACTCTTCTTTAGCCGCGGCGGAGGTGGGGATAGCGGCGTTGCTCATGACTCGCGCGTCCCCAACAGGCCCATGGGGCGGAAGATCAGGACCAGCACCAGCAGCAGATAGGGCAGGATCGGTGCGATCTGCGCGATCGTGACGTTCCAGATGTCGGTCAGCGGCGAGGGGCCGAGGCTCGGATCGAGCGGGCCGAACACGCTGGCGAGCGAACCATTGAGCGCGACCGCAAAGGTCTGGATCAGGCCGATCAGGAGCGAGGCGATGAAGGCGCCGGGCAGCGAGCCGAGGCCGCCGAACACGATGACGACGAACAGGATCGGGCCGAGCAGCGCGGCCATGTCGGACTGCGTCACCAGCGAGGGACCGGCGATGACGCCGGCGAGGCCCGCCAGCGCGCTGCCGACGCCGAACACCAGCATGAAGACGCGGCCGACATTGTGGCCGAGATGGCCGACCATGCTCGGATGGGTCAGCGCGGCCTGCACGATCAGGCCGACCCGCGTCCGCTTCAGCGTGACCAGCAGCGCGATGAAGATCACGACCGAGACCACCAGCATGAAGATCTTGTAGGCGGGGTAGTTGGTCGAGAACACGGTGAAGGCCGGAAAGTCGAGCGCTGCCGGAACCCGATAGTCGACCGGGCTCTTGCCCCAGATCATCGAGACGATTTCCTCGATGGCGAAGGCGAGGCCGAAGGTCAGCAGCAGCTCGGCGACATGGCCGTGCTTGTGGGTGTTGCGCAGGCCGTAGCGCTCGACGCCCATGCCGACCACGCCGACCAGGAGCGGTGCGATCACCAGCGCCGGCCAGAAGCCGATCCAGCGGGTGAGCTGAAAGCCGAAGAACGCGCCCAGCATGTAGAAGCTCGCATGCGCGAAGTTGAGCACGCCCATCATGCTGAAGATGACGGTGAGCCCGCTGGACAGCAGGAACAACAGCATGCCGAACAGGACGCCGTTGAGCGTCGAGATAACGATGAGCTCAGCCACGGCGCACCCGCTTGAGACTGGAACGGTTCACGTGATCAATAACCTGTCGATGAAATGAGCCCCGACACCACGACGCTGCCGGCAGGCGAACGCCTCCGCAACCCTGTGGTCGCGGAGGTGCCTTGCGGCGGCCGATCAGGGCCGCTTCATGTTGCAGGTGGTCGGAAGCATCGTCTTATCGGTGTCGATCTTGGAGACGATGTGCCAGCCCCAGCCGGTGTTCTCTTCGTCGAATGGCTCCTTGGCCTTGTCGGTCAGTGAGCCGAACGAGGAGATGTAAATCGGCTGGAAGAACTGGTGGTCGTCCTTGCGCATGAAGCCTTCGCCGCCGTCGAACACGTCGAACTTCATGCCCTCGAGGGCGGCCGCGACTTTCACCGGATCGATCGAATTGGCTTTCTCGGCGGCGGCCTTGAACATCCGCATCTCGTTGACCGCGCGCGGATACCACACGGAAATGCCGGTCTTGGCGCGGAAGTCCTTCTCGAAATCCATCGCCGCCTTGTTGCCGGAGTTCGGGACGCCTTCGCTGATCTGGAACACCTGGTTCTCGAGGCCGGTCTGCTTGATCGCGGTCGGCCCGCCGGCACCGCCGGCGTAATAGGTGTACCAGTTGACCTTGAGGCCGGCGTCGGCCGCGGCCTTCAGCAGCAGCGCGAAGTCCTGGCCCCAATTGCCGGTCACGACAGTGTCGGCGCCCGAGGCCTTGATCTTGGCGATGTAGGGCGAGAAGTCGGTGACCTTGAGCATCGGGTGCAGTTCGTCGCCGACCAGCTGGATGTCCGGCCGCTTTTCGCCCAGCATCTTGCGCGCCGTTGATCGCACCGACTGGCCGAACGAGTAGTCCATGTTGATCAGGTAGACCTTCTTGATGGACGCCTGGCCTTTCATGTAGTTGGTCAGCGCTTCCATCTTGATGTCCGAGTTCGCGTCCCAGCGGAAGTGCCAGTAGCTGCACTTCTCGTTGGTCATGCTCGGATCGACCGCGGCGTAGTTGAAGTACAGCACTTCCTTGCCGGGGTTGCGCGAATTGTTCTTGGTGACGAAATCCTCCAGCGCCGCACCGACCGACGAGCCGTTGCCCTGGGTGATGTAGTGGATGCCGGCGTCGACCGCCTTCTGCGCCTGCACCAGGCTTTCCTGCGGATTGGTCTTGTTGTCGAGCGGGACGATCTCGACCTTGTGGCCGAGGATGCCGCCCTTGGCGTTCAATTCGTCGGCGAGATACTGAAACGTCTTCAGGCCTCCTTCGCCAACGCTGGCGCCGCCGCCGGAGAGCGGATCGATATAGCCGATCTTGAGGGTTTCCTGCGCGGACGCCGCGCCTCCCAACACCGTCAGCGCTGCCGCGGCGGCAACGATCAGCCTATGCATCCTGCGTTCCTCCCTTGCTTGTGTTTCTTGATCTTGAGCGATCGAGGCCGTCTCATAACCCCAATTGCCGCGCCTTCGCAACTTTCGCTTTGAATACTGCGTAAAGTTTTAGCGGGGCGGTACCATGATGTTATAGGCTATTTGGCGTCGAGAGGCGGCCAAAATTTGAACTGGCAGTAAACTTTTGGATGAGACTCATCCTTGTTCGCGGTTCCGAACCAGCGTCCTTTCGTCTCTAAACCTCCCCTTGAAAAGGGGAGGTCGCTTCGCTCGTCAGAGCGAAGCGGGTGGGGTTCTTCTCTCCGCATACAGCGTCGGCTGCGGCCGACCCCCATCCCGGCCTTCCCCCTTTCAGGGGGAAGGAGAAAACCGGGATTGCTACCGATGCCGACACGGCTTGAGACCCGCGAGAAACAACCGCGCGAAATGATCTGCGATCTGGGTTGGTGACCAGTCTCGCCTGGTCTTGAACCAGATCGGATACCAATGGCCCATTCCGGTCAGGATGCGCTCTGCGAAATAGGTATCGATGCGGCGGAAGCGGCTCTCGTCGATCCAGCGCTGATAGCTGTCCTGATCCCGCCGGATCGTCGCCAGCACATCTGCGACATAGGCTTTCCGGTCGGCCTCGTTGAGATAGTTGATGTTGTGGTAGGTGGCCTTCGGGCCGCACGGCGTGTCGTGCAGCATCAACAGCAGGCGGATCCGCTGCACGATATGATCGAAGGCGCCGAGGCTGTGCTCTTGCAGGTGCTCGCGAATGCTGACCTCGCCGGCGAGCCCGCGTCGCAGGCACGCCAGCAGCAGGCTCTCCTTCTCACTGAAGTGATAGTAGATGCCGGCGCGGGTCATGCCGGCATCCGCGGCGATGCTCTCGAGCGACGTGCCCGACGCGCCTCTGCGGTTGAAACTGTCGGAGGCAATCGACAGCATCCGATCGAACTTCGCGGCCCGCTTGTTAAACGCCGCGCGAGCCTCGAGGAAAGGCGCGATGCTGAGCGGCTCGGGCATCTCGGGCACTGCGATCCCGCGCCGGTAGACGCCATGCGTGATGATGTCGTCGATGGCATCGATCGCCTGCTGGCGCGTGTAGTAGTCGCGTTCGGACAGCCAGAACGGCACCCAGTCCAAAATCGAGATCAGCGCCACCGCCGTGAGCAGCGGTTCGTCGCAGGCGATCGAGCCGTCGGCCACGCCCCGCTGCAGAATGTCCGCAAGCCGCGCGGCGTTCTGCCAGCGCCCGGCATGAACCTCGCTGCTGTAGGGCGCAGCCAGCGCGTCGATATCGGTGAACAGGATCATGCGTTGGCCCTCGGGCCGCAGCCGGCCGCGCACGAAGCGCCTGACGATCTCGAGCCCGTCGATCCCGGGTTCGGCGGCCGCCTCGATCTCGTGCCGGTAGATCGCAAGTCCCCGCAGATAGCAGTGGAAGATCAGATCTTCCTTGTCGCGGAAATAGTGGTACAGCGCGCCCGGCACGGCCTGCACCGACGCCGCGACCTGCTCCATCGTCACATTCGCATAGGAGTGGCGGGCAAACAGCCGGGAAGCCGAGACGAGGATTTCTTCAGCCCGATCCGTCGGGTCGGCGGCGACTTGCAAGCTCGGATGCCCTTCCTGATCGCGGAACGAAGCCCGCACGCGAGATAATCCCCTTGGCAGCGGCTTGTCGATCTGCAATAGACGTTGGTATACCATACACCAGCGGCTTTTGGAGAGAGCATGGCGCGCAACATTCTGATCCTTGGGGCTTCCTACGGCTCCCTGCTGGGGACCAAGCTTCTGATGGCGGGGCACAACGTGTCCCTGGTGTGCCGCAGGAACACCGCCGACCTGATCAACCGCGAGGGCACGGAGGTCCGCATCAAGCTCCGTGACGAGAAAGAGCATCGCTCGATCTTCTCGCGCGACCTGCCGGGCAAGCTCGACGCCGTCACACCCGCCGATGTCGACGTGTCGCGCTACGACATGGTCGGCCTTGCGATGCAGGAGCCGCAATACACCAACCACACCGTTCGCGTGCTGATGATCAAGATCGCGGCGGCGAAGCTGCCCTGCCTGTCGATCATGAACATGCCGCCCTTGCCGTACCTGAAGCGGATCCCCGCGCTCGCCGGCATGGACCTCGAGGAGGCCTACACCAACGCCCAGGTCTGGGAGCGTTTCGAGCCGGGCCTCGTCACGCTGTGCTCGCCGGATCCGCAGGCGTTCCGTCCGCCGGAAGAGAAGGCCAACGTGCTGCATGTCGGCCTGCCGACCAACTTCAAGGCCTCCGTCTTCGCCGACGACAAGCACAACAAGGTGCTTCGCGAGCTCGAAGCCGATATCGACGCGGTGACGCTCGACGGCCAGGACGTTCCGGTCAAGCTGAAGGTGTTCGATTCGCTGTTCGTGCCGCTGGCGAAATGGTCGATGCTGCTGACCGGCAATTATCGCTGCATCACGCCGACCGAACCGCAATCGATCCGCGACGCCGTGCACAGCGACCTGACGCGCTCGCAGGCGATCTATGACCATGTCGATGGCATTGCGCGCAAGCTCGGCGCCGATCCTGCCGATCAGGTGCCGTTCGCGAAATACGCCAAGGCGGCGGAAAGCCTGCTCAAGCCGTCATCGGCGGCCCGCGCGGTCGCCGCCGGCGCACCGTTCATCGAGCGCGTCGATCTCCTGGTGAAGCTGATCTCGCACCAGCTCGGCACGCCGAGCGCTGAGATCGACCGCACCGTCGAGACCGTCGACCAGAAGCTGAACGAGAAAATCGTGCAGGGCGGCTCCGGCGCCGAGTAACCGAATGGCGTGTTGGCGGGGGCGGGACGCGCCCTCGCCATGCATCGGCGATCGGCAAGGCATGCAATCGCGGCTACCGAACGCATGGCTCGGCCCGGCCGGTTGAGCTAGGCTCGCGCAGTTGCGATTGGGAGCCACCGACATGCCGATCAAATCGCTTCCTCTCCTTGCAATTTATAGCGACCTCGACCGCGCGCGCGACATTCTGCGCGCCTGGCAGCCGCTCGACCATCTTTCCCCTGACGATGCCGAGATCGTCGTGAAGGCGATTGCCGAAGGCATCGCGCGCGGGCGCCGGCACGGCCTCGAGATCGGGCAGTGCGGTCTGGCGGCTTAGGTGTCTGCGCTTGTCGTTGCGAGTCGGTGAGGTGAGCACACTGGTCAGGCTCCCTCTCCCCTTGTGGGAGAGGATGGGGAGGGGTGGCCCCGGACGAGATCATTGATAGGGTCACTAACCGCGCAATTGCGTATGCATGTTGCTGTAGTCAATTCGCAGAGTGTGTGCCGTGTGGCACTCCTCTCCCTAACCCTCTCCCACAAGGGGAGAGGGAACCCTGCCGCCGGTGGCTCCCTTACACGCCGCTAGCTCTGCTGCTTCACGGCCAGAATCGTCACCGCGCGCGTCTGGTGGCTCGGCGTCTGGAAATCGATCGTCTGGCCGACCGAAAGCCCGATCAGCGCGGCGCCGACCGGCGTCAGCACCGAGATGCGCCGCAGCGCGATGTCGGCTTCGTGCGGGTACACCAGCACGACTTCCCTGACGTCGCCGGTCTCGTCGTCCCGGTAGCGCACGCGCGCGCCCATGCGGACCACGTCCGGGAGTTCGGAATCGTCGGCGACGACCCGGGCGCGGTCGGTCTCACGGGCGAGGAACTGGGCCACGCGGGGAAACACCGCCATGCTGGAATCGGCCAGCGCGCTGAGGCGCTGCGCCTCGCTCGCGGTGATCACGATCGGCGGCAATGCGGCAGCGGTGAAGTCGTTCTGAATGGTTCGGGTCATATCGATGATCTCAGCGGTTGATCGCAGGCGCGGCGCCGCCGGCGCGCGGATGTCTCGCGCGACGCGACAGGCCGAATGATTTGATGGGTTATGAATTGACGACGACGAGAATCCGGACGGCGCGCGATCGCCGGCCGGCTAAGTGCCTGCGTGCAGACGTCCGGCGCGCAAACCGAGGCGCGCAATACGGGTGTCGATGCTCAAGGTGTCGATCATGGCACGATCAACATAGCCGCTGATGACGTCGCATCCATTGCGGCGAAAGCGCGCATGCGCCATCGCCAACAGCCTGTCGTCAGGGCTGGCCGATGCCGGTGAGGCCGAGCACTGCGCCGGCGGCGAGCGCGAGCAGCGGATGGATCCGGGTCGTGGTGGTCGCGATCGCGACGCCGGCCGCGATCAGCACCGTACCCCAGCCCGAGACCGATGCATGGGTGATGACGATGGCGCTGGCGGCGACGAGGCCGGCGGTGACCGGCACCAGCCCGGCCTGCACCGTGCGGCGCCACGGCCGGTCCTTGAAGCGTTCCCAGAGCCGCAGCGCGAAGCCGGTGACGAGCGACGACGGCCCGAACTTGGCGAGCGAGGTCACCAGCACACCCGAGAAGCCGGCGACGTGCCAGCCGACCAACGGCACCACCATCATGTTCGGCCCGGGCGCGGCCTGCGCCAGCGCGAACAGCGCGGTGAACTCCTGGGCCGTCATCCAGTGATTGACGTCGACCACCTGACGCTGCATCTCCGGCAGGATGGTGTTGCCGCCGCCGAAGGCGAGCAGCGAGAGCTCGGCGAAGATCAGTGCGAGCGTGACGAGGGTTGCGGTCATGACGCCTGCCTCGATCGGAGGAAAATGCTGAGCGGCGCGAGCGTCAACAAGGTCGGCAGCAGCGGCAATCTGAACACCGCGATCGCCAGCACGCAGAGCGCGCCGATGAACAGGCCGAGCACATCGCGCCGCAACGGCCAGGCGATCTTGATCGCGGTGGAGATCAGGAGCCCGGCTGCCGCAGCGGCGAGGCCGCCGAACAGATGACGCACCACCGGATCGTCGGCGAAGCGGCCATAGATCACGCCGAGGCCGATCACGACCGCGGTCGGCACCGCGATCAGGCCGAGGATCGAAGCGAATGCGCCGGGAATGCCACGAAACTTCAGCCCGACTGCCACCGACATGTTGATGATGTTGCCGCCGGGCAGGAACTGGCAGAGCCCGAGCAGGTCGGTGAACTCGGCACCGGTCAGCCAGCGGCGCTTCTCCACCATCATGTGACGCGCCAGCGGCAACACGCCGCCGAAACCGGTCAGCCCGAGAATGAAGAAGCCCGTGAACAACTCGCCGACGTCAGGTGCGTCATGCTTGGCGGTCCGTGCGGCGGGTATGGCGTCCATCGGCGGGGCGGCTCCGGTTCGTTGTTGACCCGACTTTAGTTGGCCGCGTGCCAAATATCCAATATATGGATAAGGGAATTCGCATATCTATCACATATGGATCGCCGATGATCGAGCTGCGCCATCTCCGCTATGCCGTCGCGGTCGCCGAGGAGGGCCATATCACCCGTGCCGCCGCGCGGCTCGGCATCCAGCAGCCGCCGCTGAGCCAGCAGATCCGCGCGCTGGAAGCCGCGATCGGCGCGCCGCTGTTCCGCCGGCAGCCGCGCGGGGTCGAGCTGACCGCCGCCGGGCGCGCTTTCGTCGCCAAGGCGCGCACGATCCTGCGCGACACCGAGCTCGCGGTGGAAGCCGCACGCCGCGCGAGCCGCGGCCAGGAAGGCCAGCTTGCGATCGGCTTCACCTCGTCGGCCGCCTTCCATCCCTTCGTCACCGGCGTGATGCGCGAAATGCGCGAGCGCGCGCCGGCGATCACGCTGTCGCTGGAAGAAGCCTCGACCGGCGAGCTGATCGAAGCGGTCGCGGCCGACCGCCTCGATGCCGCTTTCGTGCGTTCGCCGAGCGAGCGGCTGGAGGACCTCACGATCATGCACCTGCTCGACGAGGAGATGCTGGTGGCGCTGCCGGATCATCATCCACGCGCCCGCAAGGACCCGCGCCGGCGGATCTCATTGACGTCGCTCGCCGACGAGTCGCTGATCCTGTACCGCCGCCCGACCGGACCGGGCCTCTATGACAGCATCATCGCGGCCTGCCGCGCAGCGGGCTTCAGCCCGAAGGTGGCGCAGGAGGCGACGCGGATGGTGTCGACGCTGAGCCTCGTCGCGGCCGGGCTCGGCATTTCGATCGTGCCGGAATCGATGGCGCGGCTGGAGACCGCAGGCGTCGCCTATCTCCGCCTCGACCGCGCCACCGGCCTCGTCGCCCCGCTCGCACTGGTGCGCAAGAAGGGCCCCGCCGGCGGCACGCTCGGCCGCCTGCTCGCCATCGTGACACGGCGGGTGAAGGACCGCGTCGGCGTCTAAGCGGCACTTGCAACCGTCATTGCGAGGAGCGACAGCGACGAAGCAATCCATCTATCCGTTGCGCGGAAACATGGATTGCTTCGCTTCGCTCGCAATGACAGTGGAATATCAGCGTGCCCGGCACTGCCACCGGGATGGCGCGGAATGTGGGGAGTTTGGCGAACGCGTGCGCCGGGGCGCGACTAGATAGCCTGCATCGAACTCGCTCGCCCGCATATCGATCGCAACGGCTCAGTTGCGTCCGGCGGCCTCGGGTTCAATCACCACAGTGAAAGGCAGTTTCAATGGCACGTTTTCCTGTCCATACGCTCGACTCCGCACCGGAAGCCTCAAAACCCGCGTTGCGTGACGTCGAGGCGCGGTTCGGCATGATCCCGAACCTTGCGGCGACGATGGCGACGTCGCCGGTGCTGATCCAGAGCTTCATCGGCATCTTCGACAAGGTGCATGGCGGCAGCTTCACCGAGCAGCAGATCCAGACGGTGCTGCTCACCGATGCGGTGACCAATGGCTGCACCTGGGCGGTCGCACTGCATTCCGCGCTCGGCCTGCAGGCCGGCCTCGATCCAGCCGACGTCGATGCGATGCGTGCCGGCCGCTCGCCTGCCGACAAGACCCTCGGCGCGCTCTCGACTCTGGCGCGGTCGCTGATCGAAAAGCGCGGGCGGCTCGACGACGAGGAGATTGAACGCTTCCTGGCGGCCGGGTTCTACAAGGACCTCGTGCTTGAAGTGATCACCATCGTGGCGGCATCGACCATCACGAACTACACCGGCAGCGTGACCAATCCGCCGCTGGAAGCGGGATTGCAGGCGCATGCCTGGAAGGGCTGACCCGGTTCTCTCCCGGGCGTCAATCATTGCACGTCGACCCTGCGGCCGGCGTGTGGTTCAGCGCGCAAATCTGGCGCGGTAATCCTGCGGTGTGGTCGACAGGACGCGCAGGAAGCTGCGGCGCATCGTCTCCTCGGACCCGAAGCCGCAGCGCTGCGAGATCCGCTTGACCGGCAGGCGCGTCTCCGAGAGCAAATGCCGGGCGCCCTCGACCCGCAATCGCTCGATCGCGCGTGCCGGCGTCAACCCGGTTGCATCAGCGTAGTGCCGGCTGAAGCTGCGCTCGCTCATGCCGGCCTGCTTCGCCAGCGTCGACAGCGAGAGGTCGTCGGCCAGATGGCCGCTGATCCAGTCATGCAGCGCGCCGAATCTATCGTCCGTCGTTTGCAGCGACAGGATTTCGCTGAACTGCGCCTGTCCGCCCGGCCGCTTGAAGAACACCACGAGATAGCGCGCGACGGCGAGCGCCGCCGCGCGGCCGAGGTCCTCCTCCAACAGGGCGAGGGCGAGATCGATGCCGGAGGTGACGCCGGCCGACGTCCAGAACGATCCGTCGCGCACGAAGATCGGATCGGACTCGACGCGAACAGCGGGAAAGCGCTCGGCGAGTTCCGAACAGAATTGCCAATGCGTCGCGGCGCGACGGCCATCGAGAACGCCCGATGCCGCAAGCAGGAACGCGCCGGTGCAGACCGATGCGGTGCGGCGTGCCTGCCCGGCGCGTCCGCGCACCCAGTCCACCAGGACGCGATCGGCCGCCGCTGCGTTGACGCCGTCGCCGCCCGGAATCACCAGCGTGTCGACCGCAGTGCCGATGGCGGGCAATGGGTGCACGGCGAGCCCGACACCGGCCGATGCCTCGATCGTCGGGCCATCCTTGGCGACGACGCGGACCTCGTAAGGTTCGGCGTTGCCTGCCCTTGCCGCCAGCGCATTGGCGGATGCGAACACCTGCAATGGCCCGGTGACATCGAGCAGTTGCACCGCCGGATAGGCCAGCACTTCGATCAGGCGGCGGCCGTTTGGCGAGAAACGTGGGCTGGTTGGCGTCATCGCCGAAGCGTGCCGCGCTAGATTTGCTTTGTCCATAGTGCTGGGAAAGTTCACGCGAAGTTTGAGGGAAGTGCGATGATTGCTCACGATGTCCACTTGCGGATCGGATCACTGCTGTTCGAAGGCGTCGATCAAATCGATTTGACCGGCCCGTTCGAGGTGCTGTCGCGGATTCCGAATTCGACCTACCGCATCTACGGCAAGACCGCCGAGCCGGTCCGCGACATCAAGGGATTGCGGCTGACGCCCGATGCGACACTGGCCGAGGCGCCGCCGCTCGACGTGCTGCATGTGCCGGGTGGCTTCGGTCAGCAAGCCCTGATGGAGGACGCGGAAGTGCTCGGCTGGATCAGGCGGCAGGCGGCGGGGGCATGCCGCATCTTCTCGGTCTGCACGGGTGCGCTGATCTGCGGAGCGGCGGGCCTTCTCAAGGGGCGCAGGGCGACGACGCATTGGGCGTCGTTCCATTTGCTGCCGTTCTTCGGCGCGACGCCGGTGAACGAACGCGTGGTGGTGGACGGAAGCTTTGTCTTTACCGCCGGAGTCACGGCAGGCATCGATGGCGCTTTGCGGCTCGCGGCCGAATTGCGCGGCGACGATGCCGCGCGCGCGATTCAGCTCTATATGGTGTATGCGCCGGAGCCGCCGTTCGACAGCGGCACGCCGGAAACAGCGCCAGCCGAAATCCTGCAGCAGTCGCGCGAGTCCGTGCGCGCGATCACGGCGCAGCGGGAGGAAACCGCTCGCCGCGTCGCCGCGAGGCTCGGTGTCGTCGTCGGAGCTTGAGCCCGGACTAATTCCCCGGCTCGAAGCTGCAGTCGGCGCCGCCGCCGGCCTTGTCCTTGATCACCTTGGGATCGAGCGTGCAGGACAATTTCGACAGCGCCTCGTAGATCGTGCCGGCGGCGCCGTCGCCGGGAACGCCGGCCAGCGCCACGGTCGCGTAGATTGCGTTGGCCTCGCTGCCCTTCACGGTGTGGGTCTTGCTGCCGAAGGTCAGCGCGCAGGAGCGCGAGGTGATGTCGACATTGCTGGCGCGGCAGACCACCTTGTCGGCGATGACGGTGATCTTCTTCGTGATGCGGACACTGCTGTCGCCGCCAAAGAACGCGGCGACCGCCTTCTTCTCCCTGGCCGGCAGCCGCGAGTACGGCGCCACGACGCCGGCGAGCGCCAGCGCGACCGAGCCGGAGGTGGTTGCGGGCGCGGCCCATGCGGCGGACGAGGCCAGCGACATTGAACATGCGAGGATCGTCAGTCGGCCAAGGCTCATTCCAAGTCTCATTCCCATCTCCTGTATCCGCTCTTTCCGCGCCGCGAAATCGCTAGCATGTCTGACGACGCGCATGGGTGATGCCGTTCACACGCGATCCCGCAACTTCGCGTGAGGGCCGCTGCGCGCACAGGGCAGGGCGGCCCCGCGTGGACCCGCTTGCAGGATCGCGCCATCGGCGGCACAGTCCGATCCGCGGCAGCGGTGCCGCCAACAAGCAAGACAAGACGCTCAATCCGGGGAACGGAACTTCTAGGGAGCATCATGGCGGCCACGCGCATCGACTGCGACATCCATCCCGCGGTGGGGGGAACGCGCACCACGCTGCTGCCTTACCTCAGCGATCACTGGAAGGAACAGGTGGTCAGCCGCGCCATCGACGGGCTCGACCTCAATTCCTACCCGCCGTCGATGCCGCTGTCCGGCCGTGCCGACTGGCGGCCGGCCGACGGCCGCAAGCCGGGCAGCGATCTTGCCATGGTGCAGCGCGGCGCATTCGACCAGCTCGGCGCCAGCCATGCCATCTGCAATGTCGTCTACGGCGCGCAGGCGGTGTTCGATCCCTACATGGCGGCGGACTTCTGCAAGGCGATCAACGACTGGATCGCGGCCGAATGGCTTGCCAGGGACACGCGGCTGCGCGCCTCGATCGTGGTGCCGATCCAGGCGCCGGATCTCGCCGTCGAGGAGATCGAGCGCCGCGCCGGCGATAACAGGTTCGTCTCGGTGCTGGTGCCCTCGCAGGGCGAGATGCTGCTCGGGCGGCGGCACTATTGGCCGATCTATCAGGCCGCGGAGAAACACAGGCTGCCGATCGCGATCCACGCCGGCAGCGCCTATCGCGGCGCGCCGAGCTCGATCGGCTGGCCGTCCTATCGCTACGAATATTATCTCGCCGAGGCACAGGCGTTCCAGGCGCAGACGCTGAGCCTGATCTATGAGGGCGTGTTCGGGAAATATCCGGGATTGACCGTGGTACTGATGGAGTCCGGGGTTAGCTGGTTGCCCGCCTTCATGTGGCGCGCCAACAAGACCTGGCGCGGCGTACGCGTCGAGGTGCCATGGGTGGAGCGCGAACCGGCCGCGATCATCCGCGACCATTTCCGCGTCACCATGCAGCCGTTCGATGCGCCGATGGACGCGACGGGCGTTGCCGACATCATCGACCAGATCGGCTCCGACAAGATGTTCCTGTTCGCATCCGACTATCCGCACTGGCAGTTCGACGGCGACGATCCGGTCCCGCCGTATTTGCCGAAGAGTCTTGTCGAGCGGATGTGCGCTGACAACCCGCTCGAAACCTTTCCGCGTTTGAAGCTTGATGCGTGAGGCATGATGCGATTTGACGCCACATCGATGGTGCCACACCTCTCCCCGATGGGGAGAGGTGACGGCCACACCGGCTCAATTCAAAGGAGGATCGCATGAGTGACGTCATCGACCGCCCGATGCTCGATCAGGAGAAGACCGCCGCGACGCGGCTCAAGATCATCGATTGCGACATCCATCCGAGCATCCATTCGCATAGCGACCTCAACGAGTTTCTGCCGAAGCGCTGGCAGCAGCATCTCAAGGAATACGGCAGCCATCTGCGCACGCCCTATATCGGCACCACGCCGTATCCGCGCTCCTCGCCGCTGATCGCGCGGCGCGATGCCTGGCCGCCGACCGGCGGTGTGCCCGGCTCCGATCTCGATTTCATGCGCAAGCAGCACCTCGATCCCTTTGATGTCGAGTTCGGCATCCTGCAGGTGCTCGATCTCTTCATCTTCTCGCAGCAGAACCTGGAATTCGGCGCTGCGATCCAGCGCGCCATCAACGACTGGCAGCTCGCGTTCTGGGCGCACCGCGATCCCAGGCTGAAGGCCTCGATCCTGGTCGGGCAGGACGGCTCCGACCTCGGCCTTGCCGAGATCGACCGCTGTGCGAAGACCGGCGAGTACATCCAGATCAACGTCTCGCCGCGCGCCAACGAGCCGCTCGGCCGCCGCCGCTACTGGACGATCTATGAGCGTGCGCAAGAGCTCGATCTGCCACTCGGCATCCATGTCGGCGGCTATGGCGGGCATGCGCCGACCGGCGGCGGCTGGCCGTCCTATTATTGCGAGGAGCATCAGTCGAACGCCCACACGGTGGCCTCGAACCTCACGAGCCTCGTGCTGGAAGGCGTGCCCGAGCGCTTCCCCAAGCTGAAGATCGTGTTCATCGAGGGCGGCTTCGGCTGGATCCCGGCGACGATGTGGCGGATGGACCAGCACTTCGAGCGTTTCCGCAGCGAGGTGCCGCATCTGAAGCGCAGGCCGAGCGAATATGTGAAGCAGCATTTCTGGTTCACGACCCAGCCGATCGACGAGCCCGATGAAGCCAGGCACCTGCGCCAGCTGATCGAATGGGTCGGCATCGACCGGCTGCTGTTCTCGTCGGATTATCCGCACTGGGACTATGACGACGCGCGCTACGCCTTCAAGACACCGCTGACCGAGGCCGAGCGGCGCAAGATCTTCAACAGCAATGCCCACGCGGTCTACAAATTCTAGGACACCGATGGCCCGTCACATCGTCGCGCGCACCAGTGAGATTCCCGCCGGCGGCAACAAGGTGTTCGGCCTCGAGGGCCGCGACATCGTCGTGTTCCACGCCAATGGCGCGTTCTTCGCGCTGCTCAATCGCTGTCCGCACGAGGGCGCGCCGCTGGAGAAGGCGGCCTGCGTGGCGCGCCTCACCTCGCCGGAGCCCGGCATCTATCAGCGTGACCGGGTCGGCGAGATGCTGCGCTGTCCGTGGCACGGCTGGGAATTCGACATGCGCAACGGCCAGTCGTGGTTCGATCCCAAGCGGTTCAGGATCCGCTCCTATCCGGTCGCGGTCGAGAGCGGCGCCGAATTGCAGAAGGGGCCGTATGTCGCCGAGACGTTTCCGGTGCACATCGAGGATGATTACGTGATCGTCGAGGTGTGACCGATGCTCGGGATGAGCCCGGTCACGACGTTCGAGCCGTTATTGCTATATCTGCAATAATGAAGTTCCGTTGGCGATCATTATAATATCCGGTGCAATGAGCCACCTTGATGTCGCGGTGGGGATGACCCCGCCCACGACATCAGGAACGGCATCATGAAGCTCTATCACTTCGCACTCTCCGGCCACGCGCATCGCGCCCGCCTGTTCATCTCCCTGCTCGGCGTTCCGCACGAGCTGGTCGACGTCGACCTCGGGTCCGGCGCGCACAGGACGCCGGAGTTCCTCGCGCTCAATCCGTTCGGCCAGGTGCCGGTGCTGGATGATGACGGCACCATCATTCCCGATTCCAACGCGATCCTGGTCTATCTCGCGACCAAGCTCGGCCGCACCGACTGGCTGCCGCAGGATGCCAAGGGCGCCGCCATGGTGCAGCGCTGGCTGTCGGTTGCCGCCGGCGAACTTGCCTACGGTCCCGCGGCGGCGCGGCTGATCACCGTGTTCGGTGCCAAGCACAATCCGGACGACGTGATCGCGCGCGCCCACGTGCTGCTGAAGCGGCTCGAGGCCCATCTCGCCGATCGCGACTTTCTGGTCGGTGCGCAGCCGACGATCGCCGATGTCGCGCTCTACAGCTATCTGTCGAGCGCGCCCGAAGGCAACGTCGATCTCTCCGCCTATGTCAGTGTCAACGCGTTCCTGCGCCGGATCGAGGCGCTGCCGGGCTTCGTGCCGTTTGCCAAGACGCGCGCCGGTCTGGCTGCGGCTGCGTGATGAGTCGACCGGGCGTGCCCCGCGGGCGCGCCCGTCCAAACCCGAAGGGGAGGGCGAGGCGATGAGCGACAGGCGAACCAAGGGCAAGCTCGCGACCTGGCATGAAGGCGAGCTGGCGATCCAGCAGAAGGTCGGCGTCGCCGAGAAGATGGCGGCCGTCGGCCGGCGCGCGGTGCGCGACTTCATGCCCGACCAGCATCGCGAATTCTTCGCCCAAATTCCCTTCATCGTGGTCGGCAGCGTGGATCGCAGCGGCGATGTGTGGGCCTCGGTGCTGGCCGGCCGGCCCGGCTTCATCGCCTCGCCGACGCCGCGCAGCCTCGAGATCGATGCGCGGCCCGACTCCGGCGATCCCGTGGGCGAAGGCATGCGCGAGGGCGATGCGATCGCGTTGCTGGGCATCGAATTGCACACGCGCCGTCGCAACCGTGCCAACGGACTGCTGCGTGCATCGTCGGGCAGCGCGCTCAGCTTCGAACTCGACCAGAGTTTCGGCAATTGTGCGCAATACATCCAGCTGCGCGATTTCGCCTTCGTGCGCGAGCCGGACGCCGCGTTCACCGGAGAGGTCGAGCAGGGCACGACGCTCGACCAGGCCGCGCGCGAGGTGATCACGGCCGCGGATACGTTCTTCGTGGCATCCTATGCCGAGCGAGAGGATCGTCGCCAGGTCGACGTCTCACATCGCGGCGGCAAGGCCGGCTTCGTCCGCGTCGCCGCCGACGGCACGCTGACGATCCCCGATTTCGCCGGCAATCTGTTCTTCAACACGCTCGGCAACATCCTCGTCAACGGCAAGGCCGGGCTGCTGTTCGTCGATTTCGACACCGGCGACATGCTGCAATTGACCGGCGACGCCGAGGTGATGCTGGACTCGCCCGAGACCGCTGCATTTCAGGGCGCCGAACGGCTCTGGAGTTTTCGCGTCCGTCGTTTGGTACGCAGGCGCGGCGCGCTGCCGCTGCGCTGGGCGCTCCGCGCCGAAGGCTGGTCGCCGAACGCGCTGATGACCGGCGATTGGGTGCAGGCCGCCGACCGCATCCGGGCCGCCGAGCGCGCGACGCAATGGCGTCCGTTCAAGGTCACTGACATCGTCGACGAGAGCCGTTCGATCCGCTCGTTTCATCTGCAGCCAGACGATGGCGCAGGGCGGCTGCCGCACCAGGCCGGGCAGCATCTGCCGATCCGCCTCGCATTGCCCGGCGCCGACAAGCCGGTCATCCGCACCTACACGCTGTCGGTCGCGCCATCGGACGGCATGTACCGCATCAGCGTGAAGCGCGACGGGCCGGTGTCGCAGCATCTCCACGACCACCTGCATGTCGGCGATGTCATCGAGGCGCGCGCGCCGGGCGGCGGCTTCACGATCGATGCGCGCGAGAAGCGGCCCGCGGTGCTGCTCGCCGGTGGCGTCGGCATCACGCCGATGCTCGCGATGTTGCGTCACGTGGTCTATGAAGGGCTGCGCACCCGCAGCATTCGGCCGACCTTCCTGTTCCAGGCCGCGCATGCGAAAGCGGACCGCGCTTTCTCAGGCGAATTGCAGCAACTGGCCGATGCGGCCGGCGGTGCCGTGCGGATCATCCGCGTTCTCAGCGACGTCGATGGCGCCGAGCAGGGTGTCGATTACGACGCCGCGGGACGGATCGACATGGCGCTGCTGTCGCGAATCCTGCCGTTCAACGATTACGACTTCTACCTGTGCGGGCCGCCGCAATTCACCCAATCGCTGTATGACGCGCTGCGCGGCTACAACATCGCCGACGGCAGGATTCACGCCGAGGCATTCGGCCCATCGTCGCTGGTGCGGAAGCCGGACCTGGTCACGACGGCGCCGCCGCGTCGGCTGGCTGCGTCCGCGCCGGTCCCGGTCGCCTTCACCGCATCGATGAAGGAAGCACGCTGGACGCCGGGGCAGGGAACGTTGCTCGAACTCGCAGAAGCGCGCGGCCTCAGCCCCGCGTTCAGTTGCCGGGAAGGCAATTGCGGTAGCTGTCGAACCCGGCTGCTGGCAGGCGCCGTGACCTATGTGAAGGAGCCGACCGCCGAGGTCGCCGATGATGAGGTGCTGATCTGCTGCGCGGTGCCGGCGAAGCCGGAGGCCGATGGTGAGGATCGCATCCAGCTGGATCTCTGATCAACGCGGCGCGCCGGCACACGCGGTGTCCTCGCTGACGCTTCAGCCCATGCTGCCCGGCATGAAGCAGCGCGGCCGCGGATGACCATTCAGGTAGTAAGGCCAGACCATGGTGTGGCCGGCGCGGTTCGGTCCGGAGACGACGGCCTCGTCGGGAACGTCGACCCATTCGCCCTCGAGGCGCACCCGGTAGTGGCCGTCCCTGGTGTCCCAATCGGCGTCATCGACGCGCGTCGCGTCGCTGCCGTCGCAACAAGGCCCCTTGCCGCTGTGCAGGTTCTCATACCAGCCGTTCAATTCCGGGTGGTCGTGATCATGCGCCTGGGACGGACCGATCGCCGGCATCGACAGCAGGGCGGTGAGTATCGTGAGCGTCATACGCCAAGACGAATTGTTCATCTGGTTCCCAATCCCGGAAGCCCATGTCAGCCAATCCGGAAATGGTCATCGAGTTCAATCCGTCAATAAATGATGGATATCATATAAATCAAATTCGTGAGAGGCGCGGCGGCTCCGCAGGAAGGCCCCGCTGCCGGTAAACTCAGGCGAGCAGGCCCATCACCTGGTCGATCACGGCCTTCACCTGTTTCGAATCCGGCCGTTGATGCGCGAGCGCCAGCAGCCCGGCATGCACCACCATAATGGTGTGCGCGGTAGCGTCGGGGTCGAAGCCCTTCCGGAACTGGGCGCGGTCGGCGCGCAGCCGCGCGCGCAACAGCTCCTCAAGCCGCCGGTTGTAGCGCTCGATGCTCTTGCGCAGGTCGGCCTGGTCGAGCGAGCCGTCGGTCGCGGAATTGATCGACAGGCAGCCGCGCTGGCCTTTCTCGCCCGAGCAATAGGGGATGAAGCCGGTGAGCCACCGCCTGATCGCCTCGCGGGCGGGTACAGGCTGGGCCAGGGTGCGCTCGGCCCAGCCCAGAATGCCGTCGTGATAGCGGTCGAGCACTTTGAGGAACAGCGCGTTCTTGTCGCCGAAGGCTGCATAGAGGCTGGGTTTGGCGACGCCGCTCGCCGCCGTGATCTCGTCGAGCGAGGTCGCCTGGAAACCCTTCTGCCAGAATACCTGACGGGCGATTTCCAGGACGTCGTCCGGATCGAAGCTGCGCGGCCTTGCCATACCTTATTTTATGTACTCCTGCGTCGGATGTGAAGCCTTCACCTTGCCGGGAAGGCATTTGCGGCCATTGACGTGATCCACGTTCTGTACTTAGTAGTACATAACGAAATCGGGAGATCGTGCCATGAAGGCGGTTCAGGTCGTTGCGTTCGGACGTGCCCAGGATGTGGTCAAGCTCAACGAGGTGCCCGACGTCGGCAGCCCGGGTCCCAATGAAGTCGTGGTCGCGGTGGAGGCCGCGCCGATCAACAATTCGGATTTCATGATCATCGCCGGCCGCTACGGCTATCTGCCGACGCCGCCGGCCACGCTCGGCATCGAGGGCGTTGGGCGGGTGGTCGCCGCGGGATCGCAGGTCAAGAACCTGAAGGAGGGCGATCGCACGCTGATCCCGTTCACGGTTCCGACCTGGACCGAACGCGTCAGGTTCGCCGCGTCATGGCAGCGGCCGTTGCCCGACAATGCGGACATCCGACAACTCTCGATGATCGGCGTCAATCCGGCGACCGCCTATCTGCTGCTGACCGATTTCGTGAAGATCCCCCACGGCGGCTGGGTGATTCAGAACGGCGCCAATTCGGCGACGGCACGGGCGGTGATCGCGGTTGCCAAATCACTCGGGCTCAAGACCGTCAACGTCGTCCGGCGCGAGGAGGTTGTCGACGAGGTCAAAGCGGCCGGCGGCGATGTCGTGCTGGTCGACGGACCGGATCTCGCCAAGCGCGTCGCCAGGGAAACCGGCGGGGCACCGATCCTGCTGGCGCTCGATGTCGTCGGTGGCGCGTCGGCGCTAAACCTGATGAACTGCCTGGCGCCGAAGGCCGTGCTCGTCATCTACAGCGCGATGAGCGGACAGCCGTTCTCCGGCTCGGCCTTGAGCGTGATTTTCAAGGAAGTGTCGGTGCGCGGCTTCTGGCTCGGCCATTGGGGCAAGGCTGCGACCGACGAGACGCTGGCCAGGATGTACGACCACCTCGTGCCGATGGTCGCGTCCGGAGCGATCACTGCACCGGTCGTCGGGACATATGGTCTGGAAGGATTTTCCGAGGCGATCGCCCAGGCCGCGGCCTTCAGAGGGAAGGTCATCTTTACCCCCGGCAAGGCCTGATCGACGCTTCGAGCAGGTCCTGCCGGGGCGGGCCATTCACGCGTGCTTTCCGGCCCGCTGCGGCAGGATGAAGACCAGCGCGGCGATCGCACCGGCAAGGGCGATCGACGCCGTATAGCGGCTGAGCGCAAGGCCGCCGTGATCCAGCGGCTTGTCGAGGAAATCGCCGACGGTGGCGCCGAGCGGCCGGGTCAGGACGAAGGCGATCCAGAACAGCACCGTGTGCGACACCCGCGTCCAGAGATAGGCGGCGGCAACGATGGCGATGCCGGCGGCGAACACGATGGCGCCGCCGCCATAGCCGAGGCCGGTGGAATCGGCCATCCAGTCGCCGAGCGCGGTGCCCAGCGTCTGCGAGAACAGGATCGTGACCCAGTAGAAGGTTTCCGCCGCCCTGTTGTCGATCGACGCGATCGAGACCGTTCCCATGGTGCGATGCCATACAACAAGCGACGCAACGAGTAGTCCGGCGAGCAGCGACGAGCCGCCGAGATATCCGATCCCCAGCGAGCGGTCGACGAAATCGGCAAAGGTCGTGCCGACCGTCGTCGTCGCGATGATCACTATCCAATAGAGCAGCGGATGAAAGCGCTTCGCCGCCATCTGCGCCGCGACGGCAACCGCGAACACGACCGCGAAGATCGCGGTGCCGACGAGATAACCGAGATTCATCGACATCGTGACGGCGTCGCCGCCGGTCTCGCCGAGCGTCGTGGCGAGAATCTTGATGACCCAGAAGCCGAGCGTGACGGCGGGGACCTTTCCCAGGCGCTCGTCCGTGGCGGTGTCGCGCAATGATAATTTCATGGGGTTGTTCGCTCCGAGAGAACGGGTCGCCGGCGGACGATGCCGCCGGCGGGTGGTCGAAATACCGGATGGAGATCAGGCCTTCATCGAGTCCATGATCGACAGTAGCTCGGCGAGCGCTTTCCTGCATTTGGCGGCATCCGGATTGGTTTCACGCACCGCCTCGAGCGCACGATCGATCGCCTTGTCGACCGTGTGCCAGTCCGCGGCGGCGCGCGGTTTCAATCCGGCTTCCGCTTCGTCCCATTTGGTCTCGAGATCCTTGATCCGCGCCTTGGCACCGACGAGGTCGCCCTTGTCGACCAGCGCGGCGACATCGGCGGCGATGCTGCGGAACCGCGTCAGGTCGCCGAGCCCGGCGGCGGCCGCCTGCGTGTGCGGCAGCAGCCTGAGGCCTGCGTTGGCATCGGGGAGCGGCTGGATGATTGCGAGCGCGACAATCGCCGTCGCCAAGCTGAGTGTCGTCTTGTTCATCGTGGTTCTCCTGTGTGGGGTTGGTTCGGTTGATGTCCCGTCGGGGCGCATGTTGAATTCACGCGCCGGGCGACGCCTCGGGCCTTCTGCCGGCGTCGCCTTCGAACGATAGCCACGCGACCAGCGCGACGATCACGGTCAGGAAGGCGAGGCTCGTGTAGATCGTGCCGAAGCCGAGCCCGCCATACTCTCGGGCCTGGGACAGCAGGTCGCCGAACGATGCGCCGAGCGGGCGCGTCAGGATGTAGGCGAGCCAGAACGTCAGCACCGCATTGGCGCCGAGCGCATAGGCCGCCGCGATCGCCGCGATCAGTGCCGCGAACGCGACCACCCCGACGTTGAAGCCAAGGCCCAGCGCTTCGGTGGCAAGATCACCGGCAGCCGTGCCGAGCGCGAATGTGAAGAGGATCGCCGCCCAGTAGAACCATTCGCGCCGCGTGGTTACGATGCTGTGGATCGACAGCGTCCGCTCGACCGCGAACCAGATCGCGAAGGTCGCGGCCAAAGCGATCGCGAATGCGGCCGTGCTGACGTAGAGGCTGATCTCGAGCTTGTCGGTCAGTGCATCGGTGATCTGCGTCCCGACGATGCTGACGAGCACGACCGTCAGCCAGTAGACCGATGGCACGTAACGGTCCATCCGCAACTGGATGGCCAGCACTGCGGCAAGCAGCGCAATCATGAGCAGGCCGGTCACACCGGTGCCAAGGCCGACATGGACGGCGAGATAATCGGCGCCGGTCTCGCCGACCGTGGTCGACATGATCTTGATCAGCCAGAAGACGAGGGTGACTTCGGGAACCTTGTTCAGCAAGCTGCGGCCGATGGGTCTGATATCAAGCACGGTGTGAAGCTCCGCTTTGACAGGGTCGGCGGTTCCGCCGGGTTCGAAAGCGAGCGTGCACGGCGAGACTTAGCCCCGGCTTAGGTGGGCGGAGCGGTCGCCATTTGGGCTCCGAAGCCCTAAGCCGCGGCTAAGTCGAAGCTGATATGATCGCGGAAGCGTCGCCGGCTGATCGGTGCGACGCCGTTTCGCCGGGGCGTACTCCCGGTGCGGATCGGGATGGATCGCCAGGCGATGCGGGCGCTCGTGGTCGAGGACGACAGGATGATCGGGGCCGCCGTCGTCGAGGCGCTGCGGGATGCCGCCTATGCGGTGGACTGGGTGCGCGACGGCGATCTCGCCATCGAGGCCAGCCGCAGCGAGACCTACGACATCGCGCTGCTCGATCTCGGCCTGCCATCGACTGATGGTCTCGATGTTCTCAAGGCGATCCGGGAGCGCGCCTCGCGCCTTCCGGTGATCATTCTCACCGCCCGCGATGCGCTGGACGACCGCATCCGGGGGCTCGATCTCGGCGCCGACGACTACCTGGTCAAGCCGTTCGAGATCGCGGAGTTGCTGGCGCGGATGCGCGCGGTGCTGCGGCGCGAGGGCAGTGGGGCGCCGCCGGTTCTGACCAACGGCGCGCTTCATCTCGACCCGGCCACGCGGGAAGCCATCTTCTGCGAAGAAAAGGCCGTGCTCAGCGCGCGCGAGTTCGCCCTGCTACAGGCGCTGCTGATGCGGCCGGGGACGATCCTGTCCCGTGCCGAGCTCGAACGCCAGATCTACGGCTGGCGCGAGGAGGTCGAGAGCAACGCGGTCGAATTCCTGATCCACGCCGTGCGCAGAAAACTCGGCGCTGCGGCGATCAGGAACGTGCGCGGCGTCGGGTGGATGGTGGATCGTTCGAGATGATGAGATCGCTGCGCGGACGCCTGTTCGTCGGACTTACCGCGATCATCCTGCTGACGGGCGCAATCGGCGGACTCCTGGCCTACCGATGGGCCTACAGCGAAGCGATCGAGATGCAGGACTCCGTCCTGATCCAGATCGGCAGCTTCGCGCTGAGCGCTCCGATCCGGCAGAGCCGGCCCGTCACCGGCGTCGACGCGGAAGCCGAGGTTGCCGTCGTCGAGCTCGGTGAGGCGCCGCGCGGCTCCCCCGACGAGCGCCGGCTGTGGGGACTGAAGGACGGGCTGCACAATGATGTTTATCACAGCCAGCCGGTCCGCGTGCTGCTTCGGACCCGGTCGGACGGTAGCCGCTTTGCGGTGACGCAGCAGACCGAGATCCGCACCGAGATCGCAGGCGACATGGCGGTGCGGACGCTGTTGCCGATCGCCGCGCTGGTGCCGTGCCTGCTGCTGATGACGGCTTTCGTGATCGCCCGATCGTTCCGGCCGATGTTGCGCCTCGCCGGTGATCTCGATGCGAGCAGGGTGGATGACGTCGGTGCGTTGCCGGTGACGGGCGCGCCGAGCGAGCTGCAGCCGTTCCTCGGCTCGATCAACGGCTTGCTGGAGCGGGTGCGCGTCATGATGGACCAGCAACGGCGCTTCATCGCCGACGCTGCCCATGAGCTTCGCACGCCGGTCACCGCGCTCAGCCTGCAGGCGGAAAATCTCGCCTCCCTCGACATGCCCGCGGAGACGCGCGACCGGCTCGATGCGTTGAACAGCGGCATGCGGCGCACCAAGCATCTGCTCGAGCAGCTTCTGGCGCTGGCGCGTCAGGACGCCGCGCCGTCCGTCGTGCGTGCGGCGGTGGAGCTGGACAAGATCGCAAAGGGCGTCGTCGCTGATCTGCTGCCGGAGGCGGCAGCGCGCAGCATCGATCTCGGTTTCACGACGGTCGAGGTCGTCGCGGTGAACGGTGATGAGCTGTCGCTGATCTCGGCGATCCGGAACCTGGTCGAGAACGCAATCAAGTTCACGCCCGATGGAGGCACTGTCGATCTTGCCGTCGTGAGGGAGGATCGAATGGCGGTGATCGAGATCGAGGACACGGGGCCGGGCATTCCGCCACGGGATCTGGCGCGGATCGGCGAGCCGTTTTTTCGCGGCGGCCAGCCGAGCGGAGAGGGGGCGGGGCTCGGGCTCTCGATCGTGAAGCGCATCGTCGATCAAGCCGCCGGTTCGATCCTGTTCGAGAATGTGACCGGCGCCGGGCGCTCGGGCCTGCGCGTGAGGGTCAAGCTGCCGGTGATCGCCGGGTGAGGCCTGGGGCGTGCCTACGGGACGCGACGGGGCCGCTCCCTGTCTTCTCAAGCATTGGGATCGTTCGCATTGGGATAGAACAGCTGCTGGCCGTTGATCTTATAGCCGGCGATCGCGTTCTGTCCCTCCGGTGAAATCAGAAAGTCGATGAAGCGCTGGCCGGGTTCCTTTTTCACCGTGGGATGCTTGACCGGATTTACCAGCATCACTCCGTACTGATTGAACAGTCGCTTGTCGCTTTCAACCAGGACGGTCAGGTCGCCGCGATTTTGGAACGCCAGCCATGTGCCGCGGTCGGACAGCACATAGGCGTTTGACGCTGAGGCCATGTTCAGCGCCGCACCCATGCCCTGGCCGATTTCCTTGTACCACGAGCCGCGGTCGTTCACGATGTCGATGCCGGCCTCCTTCCAAAGCTTCAGTTCGGCAATATGGGTGCCGGAATGATCGCCGCGGGAGACGAACGGCGCAGCTCTGGTCTTGATGGTCTGCAGCGCCGTGAGGACATCCTTGCCCTTGATGCCTGCCGGATCGCCCTTCGGACCGATGACGACGAAGTCGTTATACATCACGGGATAACGCTTCACGCCAAATCCCTCCGCAAGGAACTTCTCCTCCGCGGATTTGGCGTGAACGAACACCACGTCGGCATCGCCGCGACGTGCCGTGTCGAGCGCCTGACCCGTTCCTTGTGCCAGCACCTTCACCTCGATACCCGTCTTCTGCTTGACGATCGGCAGCAGGTAGCCGAACAGCCCGGAATCCTGGGTGGACGTCGTCGACGCCACGACAATCGAATGATCTTCCGCCCAACTCGATTGGGGGAAGGTCTGCGTACCAAGCACGACAAGCGCGATGATTGCGAGGATGCGAAGTGACCCGAACCAGTGCTTCATGCCAGCGATCTCCCTCTGAACAACAGTTCTTCTTGGTGCTTCAGCGACCTGTCAGGATGCGTCCGATCAGGAAGCTCAGCCCGCTCACGGTCATCGAGAGGATGATGAGGATGATGCCGAGCGCAAGCGCGAGGCTCAACTCTCCCTTGCTCGTCTCCAATGCGATGGCAGTGGTCATGGTGCGCGTATAGCCGTGCACATTGCCGCCGACGATGATGATCGCGCCGACCTCGGCGATCGCCCGGCCGAACGCAGCGAGAAACGCGGTCAATAGCCCGTCGCGCCCGATAGCCATGAGCGGCAAGGTGGCACGCAAGCGCGAGGCGCCATCGACGAGAAGGGCATCGCCGTAGCGAGCCCAGACATCCACCATTATCCGGTGCACCAGCGCAATGACGATGGGGATGCCGAGAATGGCCTGCGCAATCACCATGGCGGTTGGCGTGAACAGAATCCCGAGTGCCCCCAATGGCCCCGATCGTGATAGTAAGAGATAGACGGCAAGCCCCACCACGACCGGCGGCAACCCCAGCAGCGCATTGGCGACAACGATCAGCGCAACTCTGCCCCGGACCCGGTAGATGGCCAGCGCCGTCCCCAACGGCGCCCCGATCGCGAACGCAACGAGGCTTGCCGTCAGGCTGACGCCGAGCGAGAGGCCGACGATCTGGCTTAGCTCCGGATCAAAACGGCTGATAAGGCTGGCTGCCACGTCCAGCGCTTGGGTAAAGTCATTCATGCTCTCTTACTAAGACAGAGCTCGGCAAATAAGCAAAATCATCGAGGTTTGAGACCCGCCCCGCTTACCGGTGATCAAGATGGCGGCCAGAGGTCATCGACCGCGGCCGCGCCGCCGTCTATCCGCTGGTCGGTGAGATCCTCGTCGCTCGCAAGCGCGGCAGTCCAACGGGGGGGGGGGCGGCGATCACTTGATCGTGGCGTGCACGGTGATGACCGAGGTGCCGGAGGCCTTCGGTCCCTGACCTGTTGCCTTGATGGCAAACGTATCGCTGCCCTTGTACTTGGCCTTCGCCCGGTATTCGAAGGTCGACGCGTTGATTTTCTTCAATTTGCCGTAGGCCGGCTTCTGCGAGATCGACGAGTCCGTCACCGTGCCGCGGATCCCGATCGGGATCTGGCAGCTTTCGCCTGCCGCGAGGTCGATATCGCCGGTCGAGTTCTCGCCCCAATCCGCCAATGTCACCGACATCGAGCATTCCGGCACGGCCTGCGCCGACGAAGCCGGCGTGATACCTGATGCGGCGAGGATGAGTGCCAGGGCGACGGCTCCCGACAATCGCGTCGTAACGATGCTCGTTCTCATGCAAGGCCCACTGCTGAAGGTTTTCGGCAAGGGAATCCTGCAACGCCGGAGCAGGGCTGGCAAGGACTTGCCTACACCATGGAGCCGTGAGGCTGCAGAACGCTACCGCTGGCTCGCTTGAGCTTTCGAATTTGCGCTGGCCAGCGGCAGGGGAACGGCCAGCAGAAGGCAAACCGATTCCACCAGAAGTTCATGGGCACGATCGACGATGTCGTCCAACGAGCTCGTCTTCGCGAACATGGCCTGGGCCTCCGCCAGCAACCGCTCACGCGTCGGGATGCTGGGCAGGTGCAGGTCGGCACGGTGCTGCAACAGAACAAGTGCTTCCCGCACCGACAATCCGGTTTCGTGAACCGAGGATCTGATCGCCTGCGCAATGTATTCGGGATTGAAGCGGGCGGCGAGCTGCTCGGCCGTTCGCTTGATCACGCGCGATCCCAGGCGCTGCTCGTTGCGGAGAACCTGCGCGGGCGGCGCCTTCAGATCCCAGACGATTCCGAACCAGGACAAGGCCACCAGAACATAGTAGGTCGCATCGATCTCCCACCAGCAAGCCCTGCCGCGCACTGCTTTGGTAGGCGTGATGATTGTTGTGCCAACCCTCACCCATGGTAACCAGCGCCAGCAGCCAATTGTTGCGGGAATCGTCGCCCGTCACATACCGCTTGCGACCGTGAACATGGGCCAGCGAGTTGATGCAGAACGTTGCGTGATACAGCAGCACGGTGCTCCAGAAGAAACCGGCCAGAAGTCCCGGCCACCCGGCAATCAGGAAGCACAGGACTGCGACCACAACGGCCGGCAAAATCTCGAATTTGTGCAGCCACATCAACTCCGGATACGCGGCAAAATCAGCGACTTTCGTCAGATCGGTTGCATCGTGCTGCCGATAGAAGATCCAGCCGAGATGACTGTACAGGAAGCCCTTGTGCCGGGGTGAATGCACATCTTGCTCGGTATCGGAATGAAGATGATGATGCCGATGTTTCGCAGCCCACCAGAGCACGCTTTTCTGGGCGCTGCTTTGGGCCAGGAATGCAAGGATGAACTGGAACGCCCGGCTGGTCGCATAGGCTCGATGCGAGAAGTAGCGATGGTATCCGGCCGTGATCGCAAACATCCGCAGCCAGTACAGGGCGACGCAAATCGCAATCGCCGGCCATGAGACGCCCGACCAGATCGCGGCCAGACATCCGATGTGGACCAGCAGGAACGGGAGGACCTGCGGGTACATGATGTCGTCGTGCTGCGGAGCTGGATCGATATTGGTGGACACGCTCGCGACCTCGATTGCTTCAATGCGCGGGCCGCCCGGCCAGCAGATGCTCAAATGCCGGCTCTGGCGGCATTGCACGCGGTAATAAGTAGAACCCCGCGATCGGTAGACAAGTCGCGGGGTCGCGAAAACCAGTGGCTCTGCTAGTACATCAATTGTCAAAGCAGCATGGCGCCTATTGCCGCACTTGGGGCGCGCGCCGATTTTCCGCTGATTGGGGGCTGCCCTAATCCTTCTTCGCCGTCAGGCCGTCGACCATCGCGCGCGTCAAGGTCGAGATCTCGCTGCGCAGCGCGCCGATCGGCACCGCGATCAGCTTGTGCTCGAGCCCGAGCGCGACCATGCCGTGCACGGCGGAGAACAGGCTGCGCGCGGTGACGCCGAGCTGGGCCGGCGTGCGCTGCGGAAACAACGCGGCGAGCGGTTTGTAGATGTGGCGGAACAGCTCCATCTGCTCGGTGATCGCCCATTCCGGCACCGGCTTGCCGGGCTGCATGCGATGCTCGAACAGCGCGCGCCACAATTCGAGATTGTCGGCGGCGAAATCGCAATAGGCGACCGCGATCCGCACCAGCAGCTCGCGCGGAGCCGCCGCGCCGCCGATCTCGGCCAGCGACAGCGAGGCATCGAGCCGGGCCAGGGTGCGCGAGCCGACGCGCAGGATCAGCTCGTCGACATCCTCGACCAGATTGTAGACGCCGCCATTGGCGATCCCGATTTCCTGGGCCAGTTCGCGGGTTTTCAGGCCGCCGAGCCCCTTTGCCGCAATCGCCCGTTCCGCCGCCTCGATCAGCGCTTCGCGCAGCTTTGCGCGTCGTTCCAATGCCTTGGACATATTTCATCCGTCCTTAACCGTACGCTTGAGCGTCGCTCAAATAATTCTTGAGCATCGCTCATTATGTGGTACAAGAGATTCATGAGCGATGCTCATAACAGGGAGTGGCCAAATGTTCAAAACAGTTTTGACGATTTTCCGCGGCAGCGTGGCGGCAGCCGAGGAGGAACTGCAGGATCGGACCGCGCTGGTCGTGCTCGACCAGCAAATGCGCGATGCCGCCGCCGCGGTCGACCGCTCGAAACGGACCCTGGCGCTCGCCATCGCCGGCGACCAGCAGGAGGGCCGGCGGCTCGAGGCGACCAACGCCCGGATCGCCGATCTCGAGGTGCGCGCGACGGCGGCGCTCGAGGGCGGCCGGGAAGACCTCGCCCGCGAAGCCGCGCAGGCGATCGCCAACCTCGAAGCCGAACGCGACGCCGCGATGACCGCGCGCACGCTGTTCGGCACCGAGATCACCCGGCTCAAGCGCCACGTCGCCAATGCCGAGGCGCGCATTGCCGAGCTGGATCGCGGCCGCCGCCTCGCCCGCGCCTCGGAAGCGGTGCGTTCGCTGCGCCGGAGCGGCATCGAGGCGGCGCGGCCCTATGAGTCGACGCTGCCGGAAGCGGAAGCGACCCTGAAGCGGCTGCGCGAGCGGCAGATCGAGATCCAGGCGGCGGACGATGCGCTGTTCGAGATCGACACCGCCTCGGGCCCATCAGCCACCGCCGAAAAGCTCGCCGAGCAGGGCTTCGGCCCAAGGATGAAATCGACCGCCGACGACGTGCTGGCACGCTTGAGAGCCAAGCGCCCGCCTGCCGCCTGAGAACGCGAGCCTGAAAGCAAGCCAACTTCAAACCACCTGTCATCAAGGAGACGACCATGAACCAGACGATCCAACCCCACAGCAGCGGCTGGGTGACATTCACTTACGCGTCCTTCGCAGCCTCCGCTTTCCTCGTTGCCGTCGGCGTGTTCTTCCTGCCGATCGATCTCTGGATGAAGGGCTACCTCACAATGGGCGTCGTGATGCTGATCCAGACCTGCGTCACGCTGACCAAGACGATCCGGGATAACCACGAGAGCGGCAAGCTCGTGAACCGCATCGAGGACGCCAAGGCCGAACGCCTGTTGATGGAAGTGTCCAAGGCTGGGTGAGACGGCGGCCCAATTCCCTCCGCGTCATTGCGAGGAGCGCTAGCGACGAAGCAATCCATCGTGCCGTGTACGCGGAGGGATGGATTGCTTCGCTTCGCTCGCAATGACGGTGTGGATGGACCGTAGGCCGCTTACGACCAACTTGTTCCGTTTCCGGAACGCCTTGTTTACCCTGCGGCAAACAGCGCCAGGTTGCACTCATGGCTCTTTAACAGGCGAGAGTGCAGAGATCGCGCCCGAGGGACAGAGAAATGGCGTCCACCGACAATCCCACGCCCGCGTCGCGCGGCAGCTCAGGCCTTGCGAAGGCGCGCGCGGCCTTTGACGGCTTGCGCAGCCATGGCGGCTTCTGGCTGAAGGCACTGTCGCAACCGACCATCGATCTCACCTTGCGCACCCAGCCCGGCCAGCGCACCCGCATCGTCGAATCGCCCGGCCTGTCGCTGCCGAAGGATGAACTCGACGCGTTGGTCGCGCAGTTGCGCATCGTCGCCGCCAAGACGCTGCCCGAGGAGAGCCTGACTTATGGCATCTTCTCCGGCGAGCCCGAGCGGCTGTCGCGAGCGATCATCACGTTGATCTCGGAGGAAGACAGCGGACGGCCGATCGCGTTCAACGCGCTGTCGGTGATGGACGTGCCGCTCGACGGCGAGCCCATTGAAGTCACCCATCTCGGCCTCGTCATGGTCGATCCCGATGTGCGCGGGCAGGGCCTGTCCTGGGTGCTTTACGGCCTCACCGCGCTGGTGCTGTTCGCCCGCGATGGCTTGCGGCCGAAATGGATCTCCAACGTCACCCAGGTGCCGGCGGTGGTTGGCATGGTCAGCGACACCTTCTCGGACGTGTTCCCGTCGCCGCTGCCGGGCGCGCGGCAAAGCTTCGCGCATCTGCAGCTCGCGCGCGGCATCATGGCAAGGCATCGCGCGGTGTTCGGCGTCGGCGAGGAGGCCGGCTTCGACGAGGCGCGTTCGGTCATCACCAACGCCTATACCGGCGGCTCGGACGCGCTGAAGAAGACCTTCGAGATCGCGCCGAAGCATCGCAATGCCGTCTACAACGAATTTTGCGAACGCGAGCTGGATTACGGCCGTGGCGATGATGTGCTGCAGCTCGGCCGCATCGATCTGGCCGGCGCGCGCCGTTACATCATGAGCGAGGTGCCGTCGGGCTCGCTGCCGGCGCTGCTCGCGGCCTCCGCGATGCTGGCGCTGCAGCGGCTGGTGCTGCCGGTGGTGTACTGGATGGACGACAGCCGCGCCTTCGGCACCTTGCGGCCGCGCCGGCAGGACAACGGGGCGGTGCGATGAATTTCGATTATTACTCGTTCACCGGCCGCAACATCGGCTTCATCGACGAGCACGAGCAGCAGCTGCTGCGCCAGGCGCGGGTGTTCGTCTGCGGCGTCGGCGGCATGGGCGGCGCGGCCTTCATGGCGCTGGCGCGCGCCGGAATCGGCAAGTTCGTGATTGCCGACATCGACCGCTTCGAGGTCTCCAATCTCAACCGCCAGGTGTTCGCCTTCGCCGACGAGGTCGGCCGGGAGAAGGCCGCGGTCGCCGCCGAGGCCGCCAGGCGTATCAACCCGACCATCGAGGTCGAGGTGCTCGGCCAGAACTGGACCAGTGAGCTCGCCGGGATTGCCGAACGCTGCCCGGTCATCGTCAACGGCATGGACGACATCGCCGCCGGCGTGCATCTGTACAGGACCGCCAAGCGAGCCGATGCAACCGTGATCGATGCTTATATGTCGCCGCTGCCGTCGGTGATCGTGGTGCGCCCGCATGATCCCAGGCCCGAAGAGCGCCTCGGCTTTCCGACGCTGACCAAGGACTGGACCGAGATCACCGAGGACGACCGTCGCGCCGCGATGCGGGCCGAGATCGAGCACGTGATGCTGCATTCCTCCTCGCGCAACTATGTCGACCTCGCGATCGCCGGCGAAGTCGCGGCCGGCCGCCGCAGCCGGATGTCGTTCGCGCCGATGGTGATCTCGACCGGCATGTTGATGGCCTATGAGGCGGTCGCGCTGATCCTCGGCCGCACCTCCGGCACCGATTGCCGCGGCTGGTTCCTCAACCCGCATCGACCGGCGATCGAGAAGCCGCGCAACGCGCTGGTCGCCGCCTTGATGCGCCCGCTGGTGCGGCGGGCGATCGATCAATTGACGGGCGTTGCATGACCTCGGGGGTGATCGCCGATTCCATCGTCAATCTCTGCGGCGCCATCGGCGTCGCAGTGGCGATGATGACGTTCTACCGGCGCGATCCGAGGAGCCCTTTGACGCGCCGGCTGCTGCTCGCACTCGGCGTGATCGCGCTCCTGTTCCTCGACCGCGGTTTGGCATGGTGGAGCGGCAGCTGGCTGCTCGATCGTCTCTCGGTGATCCCGGCCGCGCTGATTCCGCTCGGCGCGCTGATCGTCACCGAGGGCATCCTGCGCCGCCACGCGCCGCGCGCGGTCAAGATCGCTGCGCTCGCGGGCGGCATCCTGCTCGGCCTCGGCGGCCTGTTCGGGCTGCAACGTTTTGTGATGCCTTATGCAATCACGCTGGCGCTGTTCCAGCTGGTCGGCTTTGGCACCTGCGCGCTGCTGCTGGCGACGCGCGACCGCGCCTCGCTGATGGCTTCGGAAAACCGCAGCATCGGCCGCATGGCGGTCGGGGCGCTGGTGGTGATCCCGTTCATCCTCACCGATTTCCGCACGCTGTTTCCGGACATCCCGGTGCGGCTCGGCGCGCTAGGTGCGTTGCTGACGGTCACCGTGATGCTGATCGCCGGCGGCGGCGCCGAAACGCGCCGGCATGGCCTTGCGATGATGGCGCTGCGGCTGATCTCGTCGGGCCTGCTCGGCCTCGCCGCCGCGTTCATGGCGCCTGACGTCGATGCCGCCCAAATGGTCCGCTTCGTCGCGGTCGCGATCGCCGGCGTGCTGACCATCGGGCTGATGACGGATGCGCTGCGCGCGCTGTTCGAATCGCAGGAGCCCGGCGTGCTCAACTCGGTCGCGGCCTCGCCGGCGCAGACAAGGGAGCAGTTGATCGCCGAGCTCGCACGGCATCCGATCTTCGAAAGCGCGCGGCGCTTCCGCGAAGACGAGCTTGGACCCTACGATCCGCCGCTGCTCCGCGACTTCCTGTCAGCGAGGCGCGTGCTGCGCCGCTCCGAGGCGCCGTGGGGGCTGGCGCCGACCGCCCCCGCCGCCGAGCGCATGGTCTCGCTGATGACGGCCAATAATGCGTCCCACGCCATCGTGCTTGCGCATGATCCGCTCGACCTGATCGTGCTCGCGGTGCCCGTCACCGCGGCCGACCCCGCCACCGAAACCGCGCTGGCGCTGGTGCGGCGGCTCTTGGCGCTGACCCCGGAGGCCAAATGACGATCGAGATCCGGGAGGGCGACCGCAAAGCGGCGTTCGGCGCCGCGCTCAACGCCTATGGGCCCGACAGCCTCTACGTGCCGCCGCTGTGGAGCGATTTCGACCGGATGTTCGATGCCGCGAAGAACCCGTTCGTCACCGAAGGCCACGGCCGCTATGCGCTGTTTTCGGCGCATCGCGACGGCCGCCCGGTCGGCCGCATCGCCGCCTCGATCCACGATGCCTCCAACCGCAAGCACGGCACCCGCCACGGTGCGTTCGGCTTCTTCGACTGCGTCGACGATCCCGAAGTGGCCGATGCGCTGTTGCGCGCCGCCGAGCAATGGCTGTCGGCGCGCGGCATGACCCGCATCGCCGGCAATTTCAATCTCACGGCGATGCAGCAGATCGGGGTGATGACCGACGGTTTCGACCATGCGCCGTTCACCGACATGATGTGGTCGCCGCCGCATATCGCGCGCCACCTCGAGCGCGCCGGCTATGTCGCGACCTTCCCGATGACGACGTTCGAGATCGCGCTCGACGGCGGCAAGCCGGAACAGCTGCTCGGCGACAAGCAGCGCGCGGTGCTGGCCGACAAGGATTTCGTCTGGCAGCCGATCAAGCGCTCCGCCTTCAAGGTGCGGCTGGAGGATGCGCGCCTGATCCTGAACGACGGCTTTGCCGACAACCCGATGTTCGTGCCGCCGACGGCCGCCGAATATCTGTTCCAGGCCGGCGACATGATGTGGATCATCGACAAGCGGATTTCGACGGTGGTCTATCATCGCGGCCGGCCCGCCGGCGCGATCATCGCGATCCCCGATCTCAACCCGCTGATCAAGGCGATCGGCGGCCGCATCGGACTGACAGCACCGTTCAAGTTTGTAAAACACCGCATGCTGAACACGCGCGCGGTGCTGATCTATCAGTCGGTCTGTCGCGACCTGCACAATCGCGGCCTCAACGGCGCCATGCTCTACCGCACCGCGCTGGCGTTGCAAGAGGCCGGCTACCGCACGCTCGGCGGCACCTGGATATCAGACATCAACGCGCCGTCGCTGCGCCAGGTCGAGAAGGCCGGCGCCACGCCGCTGCACCGGCTGCATCTGTTCACCAAGCGGCTGGCCGCGGCATGAGCGAGCCGACGCCGGATCTGCTGCGCGAGCTGGTGGCGGAGGCGCGGCTGGCGCCGAGCGTCCATAATATCCAGCCGACCCGCTGGCGCTTGCTCGGCGACGGGCGGCTGGCGCTGGTCGACGACACCTCGGTGCGCACGCCGGTCGCCGATCCCGCGGGGCATGATGTGCTGGTGTCGCACGGTGCGGCGCTCGAGGGCATGAGCCTTGCGCTCAACCGCCGCGGCCTCGCGATCACGGCGATGACCACGATCGAGCAGCCGTTGTCGGCGCAGTTTACCGCGCTGTGCAGCTTTGCAATCAGGCAAGGTGTTGCGACCGATCCGCTGGCAGGCCATGTGGCGCATCGGATGTCGTGGCGCGGCAAGTTTGCGGCGTCGCCGAATGAGGCCGCGCCGCTGGTGCAGCTCGCCGTCGCGCGTGACGATCTGATCTGTATCGGGGATCGCCGGGCAATTGCCGATATCGGAGAGTGGGCGGACCAGGCCGAGTTCTCCTTTCTGCACGGCGACGACTATCGGGCCGAATTGCTCGAATGGATGCGGTTGTCGGGCGACCATCCGCACTATCTGCTGGACGGTCTCAATCGCGACGCACTCGCCATGAATACGGTCGAGGCCGCCATCGCCCGCTACGTGCTCGGCGGCCTGTTCAAGCCGCTCGATCGTCTCGGCCTCGCCGCATCGCTGCTGTCGGACAGCGCCAAGACCGCCTCGGCCGCGGCGATCGTGCTGTTCTGTCGTCCGGTCGGTGAGGATCCACTCACGACGGGGCGGCATTTCTACCGCAGCTGGTTGGAGATCGATCGCGCCGGGCTCGCGGCGTGCCCGATCTCGGCGCTGGCCGACCACCCTGATTTCAACGATCGGCTGCGCAAGCTCGGCAGGATCGGCACCGATCGTCGCCTCGTCAACGTGTTCCGCGTCGGCTGGCCCTCAAAGCCGCTGAAATCCCGGCATTTCCGGCTGCCGGTCGATCGGCTCATCGTCTAAAAATTAAGCTGCAATCCCCGCTGTCAAAGCTTCACGCGGTCGTGCTATGACGCCGCCCGCTAACCAATGACCGGTGGGATGATGTCGAAGCAATCGCTGCGCGAGGAGGCCGAGCGCCTGATCCGCGAGACCATGGAAAAGCGGAACCTGGTCATCAAGCAGGGCACGACCCGGATCGAGGCCATCTGCGGCAAATGCGGCGCGCCGAACCGGGTGCAGGCGGAAAAGGGCCAGACCCGCGTCAAATTCACCTGCAAGAACTGCAACCACAAGCAGGAAACGCTCTGAGCGGGCGACTTGATGGTTGCTACGACGTTCCTCGTCATTGCGAGCGCAGCGAAGCAATCCACCCTTCCGCGTATGCGGTACTATGGATTGCTTCGTCGCTTCGCTCCTCGCAATGACGGGGGGATTTACTTCCCCTTCACGAAGGCGGCGAACGCGTCGCCGTAGTCGGGATGCCAGCGCGACAGCGGCGGGCGGTTCTCGACGATGTCGCCGGCGGCCCACAGAATGCGGCGTTCGTCGAGCGCGCGCGGCACGTCGTTGTCGGGGCAGAGGATGTAGAAATCGCCGGCGGTGAGGTGCTCGATCATGAAGTCGACGGTCTGCTCCGCCGTCCAGGCGCCGGCCGGCTTCTCGGTGCGGCCGCGTGCGGTCAGCCCGGTGAATACGAATCCCGGGATCAGCAGATGCGCCGAAATCCTGCAGCCGTCGGTGTTGCGCAGCTCGTGCTGCAGCGCTTCTGTGAATGCCTTTACACCGGCCTTGGAGACATTGTAGGCCGGATCGCCCGGCGGCGTAGTGATGCCCTGCTTGGAGCCGGTGTTGATGATCAGTCCCGGCCTGCCGCGCTTGATCATGTCAGGCGCAAACGCCTGCGTGCCGTTGATGACGCCCCACAGATTGACGCCCAGGATGCGTTGCCAATTGTCCGCGGGCCCGAACATCGCGCTGCCGGGCTGGATGCCGGCATTGTTCATCAGGAGGTCGGTGCCGCCGAATTTTTTCGCGACGGCGGCTTCAAGGCCTGCGACCTCGTCGGCGCGGCTGACATCGACCGCAGCCGTCATGATGTCGGCGGCGCCGCGGGGCGCGGCAGATGACAGTTTTGCAGCAGCCGCCTTCAGCCGGTCATCACCGAGATCGGCGATGCAGACCTTCATGCCGGCTTCGGCAAACCGCGTAGCTGCGGCAAGCCCGATGCCGGATGCGCCTCCGGTGATCACGGCAACATGATTGGCTGATATCACGGGATGGGGCATCGAAGCTCTCCGGACACATCTGTGGCTGAGGTTGGCATCGCGTTTTCAAGCGAAGCGGTTCCCGGTTCGCGTGAGGAAACGCGGAGAACCCTATCTATCATACTGCACGCATCGCGCAGGCGCATGGGAGGTTTTCATGCGCGGCGCACTCGACAACGCCGGCTCCGCTTTACGGTTTCGCAGCCGCGCTGTAGAATCGTCGATATAACGCTTCCAAAAGACCTCAGCCGACGACAGGGAGTGCAAACATGGCTGTTTCGCAGGCTATTCCGATCACGCGCCATCCTTATGCCGATGGCTCCTACAAGCAGATGCTGATCGACGGCAAATGGGTCGACGCCGCCTCCGGCAAGAAATTCGAGACGCACAATCCCGCCACCGGCGAATTGCTCGCCTCCGTCGCCGAGGGCGATGCCGAGGACATCAACCGTGCGGTCGCGGCGGCGCGCCGCGCCTTCGAGGGTCCGTGGAGCAAGGTCAAGCCGTTCGAGCGGCAGAACATGCTGCTCAAGCTCGCCGAACTGGTCGAAGCCAATTTCGAGGAACTGTCCCAGCTCGACACGCTCGACATGGGCGCGCCGATCAGCCGCACCCGCGGCAACCGGCTGCGCGCGCTCGGCATGCTGCGCTACTACGCCGGCCAGGCCACCGCGATCCACGGCGAGACCATCGAGAACTCGCTGCCCGGCGAGATCTTCTCCTACACGCTGAAGGAGCCGATCGGCGTGGTCGGCGCCATCATCCCCTGGAACGGGCCGCTGACCGCCTCGATCTGGAAGATCGGTCCTGCGATCGCGACCGGCTGCACCGTGGTGCTGAAGCCGGCCGAGGAATCGCCGCTGACCTCGCTGCGCATCGGTGAGCTCTGCATGGAGGCCGGCATTCCGCCCGGCGTCGTCAACGTCGTGCCGGGCTATGGCGAGACCGCGGGCGCCGCGCTCGCCAATCATCCCGACGTCGACAAGGTCGCCTTCACCGGCTCGCATCTCACAGGTCAGTCGATCATCCGCGCCTCGGCCGGCAACCTCAAGCGCGTCTCGCTCGAGCTTGGCGGCAAATCGCCGGACATCGTGTTCGCCGACGCCGATCTCGACGCCGCGGTGCCGGGCGCGGCGATGGCGGTGTTCGCCAATTCCGGGCAGATCTGCAGCGCCGGCACCCGGCTGTTCGTCGAGCAGAAGGTCTATGACGAATTCGTCGGCCGCGTCGCCGAGTTCGGCAAGAAGTTGCAGGTCGGCAACGGCCTCGATCCCAACACCCAGATCGGGCCGCTGGTGTCGAAGGATCAGCTCGATCGCGTCTCGGGCTATCTCGACATCGGTCAGAAGGAAGGCGCCACGGCGCTGGCCGGCGGCGGCCGTCTCACCGAGGGCGCGCTGTCGAAGGGCTATTTCGTGCAACCGACGGTGTTCGCCAATGTGCAGGACAACATGCGCATCGCCCAGGAGGAGATCTTCGGCCCGGTGATCTCGGCGATCTCGTTCAAGGATCCGGACGAGCTGATCAAGCGCGCCAACGCCACCACCTTCGGCCTCGGCTCCGGCGTCTGGACCACCAATGTCAGCAAGGCGCACCAGGTCGCCAAGGCGCTGCGCGCCGGCTCGGTCTGGGTCAATTGCTACCAGGCGATGGATCCCGCGGTGCCGTTCGGCGGCTACAAGATGAGCGGCTACGGCCGCGAGTCCGGCAAGCAGCACGTCGAAGAATACCTCAACGTCAAGGCGGTCTGGATCAAGACGGGTTAGCGCACGATGAGTTAGGTCGAGCCGGCCGCGGCGGTGTGTCACCTCTCCCTTGGGAGAGGTCGGCGCGCAGCGTCGGGTGAGGGGTTACGATCTCTCGTTAGCGCCGCGGCCCTCACCCGATTTGCTGCGCAAATCGACCTCTCCCCGTCGGGGAGAGGTGAAATGAATCCGCGGCTCGGCTGATTCAACCAAAAATCATCGCGCTCTTGCGCCGCAAGGCTCTCGCCCCGGCGCTCGAATATTTTTCGGAATATTAGAAATATACCCCTGAGTTGCCCGACGCGTCAAGTGCCTTGTCGCACGCCGGTCGCTCGCCGGCTACTGTGCATGGGGTTGTTTTCGATATTTTCGTAAGCGCCGTGTGGCGGCCGCCGGTTCTCGCGTTTACCGGCCCGCAGCCTTCTTCGGCTTGCCGATGTCGCTGCGCAGGGCCTCGAGATCCTTGCGCACGGCGATCGCCGCATCGCGCTCGATCTTGCGGTAGCGCGCCACCAAGGAGAGGCCGAACGGGGTCAGCACCGCGCCGCCGCCGTTCTTGCCGCCGGTCTGGCGTTCCACGGCGGCCTGGCGGCAGATGCGGTTGATCTCGTCGACCAGGTCCCAGGCGCGCTTGTAGCTCATGTCCATGGCGCGGCCGGCGGCGGAGATGGAGCCGCATTCCTTGATCTGCTCGAGCAGCAGGATCTTGCCCGGTCCGATGCGGTCTTCGGCATCGAGATCGATGCGGACGCTCAACGAGGGGAGCGATGTGGCGCTCGTTTTCGACATGGCAAGCCTGCTTGTCTGTTCGCTAGATTGCCACTACCTGCTTTTGCGAACAAGATGAACCCGTGACATAACGGGCATCACAAAGAATAATCGGGGTAGGCATGAGTTCTCCATCGCTGTTTTCGCCGCTCAAGGTCGGTCCGTATGAGTTGAAGCACCGTGTCGTGATGGCGCCGCTGACGCGGATGCGGGCGGCGCGGCCGAGCCTCGCGCCGCGGCCGATGAACGCGGAATATTACGCGCAGCGCGCCACGCAAGGCGGGCTGCTCATCGCCGAAGCCTCGCCGGTGGTCGCCACCGGCTTCGGCAATCCCGGCGTCCCCGGCATCTACAGCGAGGCCCAGATCGCGGGCTGGCGAGAGGTGGTGGATGCGGTGCACGCAAAGGGTGGGCTGATCTTCCTGCAACTCTGGCACGTCGGCCGCGTCTCGCACTCCTCGTTCCAGCCGGATGGCGCGCTGCCGGTGGCGCCGTCGGCGGTCGCGATCCCCTCCGAGTTCAAGTGCATGACGGCGGACGGCAAGTTGGTCGACTACGAGACGCCGCGGGCGCTTACGACCGGCGAGGTCGCGCTGATGGTCGAGGCCTATCGGCAGGGCGCGAAGAACGCGCTCGCCGCCGGGTTCGACGGCGTCGAGATCCATGGCGCCAATGGCTATCTGATCGAGCAGTTCCTGCAATCGCGCAGCAATCTGCGCACCGATCAGTATGGCGGCTCGATCGAGAACCGGGTCCGCTTCCTGCTGGAAGTGACGCAGGCGGTCACCGAAGTGTGGGGCGCCAACCGCGTCGGCGTGCGGCTCTCGCCTTACGGCATCGCCAATGGCAGCGGCGAGGCCGACCCGATGCCGCTCTACAGCCACGCCATCCAGGCGCTGGACAAGTTCGGGCTTGCCTATCTGCATTTCATCGAGCCGCGCGCCTCGGGCACCGGCCGCGCCGAGGTCGACTGGCAGAACGTGCCGTCGGCGATGGTGTTGTTCCGCCCGATGTGGAGCGGTGTCCTGATCACCGCCGGCAACTTCGTCGGCGACAGCGCGCAGAGCGCGGTCGCCGAAGGTCATGCCGATGCGATCGCGTTCGGCCGCTACTTTATTTCCAATCCGGACCTGCCGCACCGCCTGCAGCGCGGCTATCCCCTGACCAAGTACAACCGCGCCACCTTCTATGCCGGCGAGGAGAAGGGCTACACGGACTATCCCGTGCACGACGAGCTGGCGCAGGCGTAGACGAGCGCGTCATTGCGAGGAGCGAAGCGACGAAGCAATCCATCGCTCCGAGCATGCGGATGAATGGATTGCTTCGCTTCGCTCGCAATGACGGAGCCATCGGATGTTTCCGGACGACGAGTTCGAACCGACCAAAAAGCCAAAACCGGTGGCGCTGGCGAAGCCGGCGGCCGGGCAATGCCTGTGCGGCAAGGTCCGGTTCGAGATCGACGTACCGGCGCGCTGGGCCTGGCACGACCACACCGCCGCGAGCCGCCGCGCGCACGGCGCCGTCTATGCGACCTATGTCGGCAGCTGGAAGAAGCGCTTCCGCATCACGAAAGGCGAAAGCGAGCTGTCGCGCTACGAGGATGCCGCGACCAGGACCGCGCGCAGCTTCTGCGGCAATTGCGGCACCCCCGTCATCTACGAGCGCGCGCGGTCGCCGCACATGGTCAACATCCCGCGCGCGCTGTTCTCGGGGCGCACCGGCCGGCAGCCGCTCTATCACATCGCGATCGAGGAATTGCAGGAATGGGCCTACACCGGCGAGCCGCTGGTGCCGCTGAAGGGCTATCCCGGCGTGGTTTGGCAGCGTTCGAAAAAGAAGAAGCGCAGCGAGCGGGAGGGCATGTTCTAGAGCGTTTTCGCTGGTTCGCCTGAAACGTGGGCCGCGTCAGTGCTTCACGTAGATGGCCTCTTCCGATCCCGCGTATTCCTCGGTCCACCCTCTCTTGTCCACGAGGAACCTCTTCAGAGGCTCGTGCGCCTTCACCCAGAGCACCGTATCGATCTTGTACTTGGCGAGCACGGTGTCCCAAGCGGTCTCGTCGACCTCCCATTTGCTCAGAGTGAAATAGTCGCGCAGCAGCTCGTCGGGGTAGGCGGTAGCAGACCGGCCGTCGACGAATACCGGCACCGCACCCCGTGTGTAGAAGATCAGGAGCCCGCCGACGTTCCAGTGGTTCAGCAGCCGCGCATGCGGGAAATGGGTCTGAAGATAGCGCGCGTCCTGCTCCGAGAGCAGTTGCGGCATCGCGAGCGCCGGTCTGACGTGCATCAGCGTCAGCGGCAGCGCGCACATTCCGACGATGCCCGCAACCAGGAGCGAGCGTTGGACCTTGAGATCGTTCAGTTGCTTGGGCAGCAGTCGGTCGATGTGAAGCGCCAGCGGTACCGTCGCGAACATGAAGAAGAACGACATGTACCGGTACTGATAGAATCCCAGCAGCAGGAACAGCCAGGACAGCAGCCGCGACTCCAGAGGAGCGGACGAGGCGGCCGGGTGGCGGAGCTCAAACGCCGCAAATATCGCGATGTAGACGATGCCGGGAATGCTGCCGGGCACGCTGAAGTTCGCAGAATAAGACCACCACTCGGTGATGTTCGCCTGCGCAAAGTGGCCGAGCGTGGTCGTGACACCGGCGTAGATGTGCCAGCCAAGCGGATTGATCAGGATTGCGACAAGGCAGCCGGCCGCTGCAAAACCGTAGATTCTAAGACCGGCCCAGTCCCGCTTGAGCACGCACGCAGCGCCAAAAAGGCCGATGATGAAAAGCCCGAGCACGAAGCCGCCATGCAGGTTGGCCCAAAGCACCATCATCGCCGGCAGCAGGAACCATCGGGTTCGCTTCAGGCACTCTGCGTAGAAAACGACGCAGAACAACATGGTCGGGGTGTTCGGCGAAGCGGCGAGATAGGAATTCGGCGCGGTCACGAAAGCAGGATACAGCAGGCACGCGGCGAGAACGGAAATGCAAACTGCAAGTGTCGAGGCGCTGCTGCGCAGGCAGATCGATGCAAGATATCCGGTGATGACGGCGCCACATGCAAGGACTGACAGCGTGAGACCGACATATCCCGTGTATTGAAACATCACGCTGGCGATCACGTCCCAGAGCCAGGACAGGTTGTACCATTGCCTGTCGCCGAGGGTGAACGACCATGGATCCTGAAAGGGGACGTTGCCGCGTTCCCTGATCAGGTCTCCGGCGGCGAGGTGCCATCCGAGATCCAGGTGGCCGAGCAGGAGCGGCCCGTTTGCCAGGTAGTACACGGACGTGACTGCGATCAGGAAGACATAGAGTCCCGGCTTCTCGAGCCCGATCGTTCCCGGTCTTCTATCGAGCCTGGTTCCGCTCCAGGTCGTCAGCGCGTCCATGACTGAGCCCCCGCGGTCGAAGCGAGCCGTCTGCGGGCCCTGCATGCTTTTCTGTGTGTTTGATGAAGGCAAAGCACCTTCGCTTTAGGCCACTCTCGCTAAAGTAGCGTTAAAGTCGGCCGCGCAATTCGATGGCTCCCGTTGGGAGAGCCAGGCGCGCGCCAGCGGAATGCGGCCATGACCGGCCGCTCGATTGCTCCCGAGGCGCAAGTTTGGTCATCTCCGCCGGCGCCGTCGGCCAATGCGCTGGCAGGCCTGGAGGGAACATGAAGAATCGCATTACCGGCCGCTCGGCATTCCTGGCGCTGCTGAAAGACGAGGGTGTCACGCATCTGTTCGGCAATCCCGGCACCACCGAGTTGCCGATCATGCATGCGCTGAAGGATCATCCCGACCTCACCTATGTGATGGCGATGCAGGAGAGCCTGGTGGTTGCGATGGCCGACGGTTTCAGCCGCGCCTCCGGCAGGCTGGTCGCCTGCAACGTCCATGTCGCGCCCGGCCTCGGCAATGCGATGGGCTCGCTCTACAATGCGAGCTTCACCGGCACGCCGTTGATCCTCACCGCCGGTCAGCAGGAGCAGGGCCACGGCCTGACCGAGCCGGTGCTTTATGGTCCGCTGGTGCAGATGGCCACGCCCTTGGTGAAATGGGCGGTCGAGGTGACGCGGCTCGAAGACCTGCCGCGCATCGTGCGCCGCGCCGCCAAGATCGCGACCACGCCGCCCACCGGACCGGTGTTCATCTCGCTGCCAGGCGATATTCTCAACGCCGAGGCCGGCATCGAGCTCGGCCGCACCACCCGGGTCGACACCCGCGTCCGGCCGTCGGAAGATTCCTTGAAGGCGCTGGCCGCGCGCATCCTGAAAGCCGAGCGTCCGGTGATCGTCGTCGGCGACGAGATCGTCAAAAGCGATGCGCTACGCGAGGCGGCCGATCTCGCCGAGACGCTGGGCTGTCCGGCCTGGCAATCCCCGACGCCTTATGGCTCGCATTTTCTGTCTGAAAGCCCGAGCTTCATGGGCGCGATCGCGCGGCTGCAGAAGGTCGCCCGCGATGTATTGGCGCCGCATGATCTCCTGATCGCGCTCGGCGGCGATCCGCTGCGGATGTCGGTCTACAGCGAGGTCGATCCGCTGCCGGACGGGCTCTCGATCGTGCAGGTCGGCCTGGTCGACAATGATCTCGCCAGGAACTACGGCGCCGAGATCGCGGTGAAGGCCGATGTCAAGGAGACGCTGCGCGCGCTGGTCCCGGCACTGAAGGAGCTCGGCGGCGACGCGCTCGAGACGCGCGCCAGGCAGGGCCTCGCGGCGCTGTCGAGCAAGAATTGGGCAGCAAAGCGCAAGGCGCTGGTCGAGCAGATCTCGAAGGCGAGCCAGAAATCGCCGATCGATCCGGACTGGCTGGCGCTGCAGGTCGTGGAGGCGATGCCGGACAATGCGATCCTGGTCGACGAAGGCTTGACCTCGTCGCGGCAGATCCTCGCGCTGCGGGCGCATCGCGACCGCTACGGCTATCACGCGCTGGCGTCGGGCGGCATCGGCTGGGGCCTGCCGGCCGCGGTCGGCGTCAGCCTCGCCAATCCGCAGCGGCCCGTGGTGTGCTATTCCGGCGACGGCTCGTCGATGTATTCGATCCAGTCGCTGTGGACAGCGGCCAACCACAAGCTGCCGCTCAACTTCGTCATCGTCAACAATGGCGGCTATCGCATCATCAAGCAGCGCCTGCTCGCCTTCCATGGCGACGACAATTATGTCGGCATGGACTTCATCGACCCGCCGGTCGATTTCACCGGCGTGGCGCGCTCGCTCGGCCTCGAGGCGATCAAAGTCGCCGACCCGCAGGAGCTGAAGGGCGTGCTGAAGTCGGCGTTCAGCCGCCCAGGCGCGAAGCTGATCGAGGTGATGGTGAGCAATGCGGTGAATTGAACGTAGGACGTCAGTCCGTCACCGTCATCCTGAGGAGCGCGCACTTGCGCGCGTCTCGAAGGATCGACGGCCACCGGCCGGGCCGTGCATCCTTCGAGGCTCGCTCCGCTCGCACCTCAGGATGACAGGGCTATTCGCGTCATTGCGAGGAGCGAAGCGACGAAGCAATCTATTGGCCCGCGTACGCAGAACGATGGATTGCTTCGCTTTGCTCGCAATGACGGCGGCAATCACTCCTTCGCGCTCTTCACCCGATATCGCCCCGCAGGATGCGTCGCATCGAGCCTCGCGCGTCCTTCGCCGAACAGCTTCTCGCGCAGCGTGCCCTTGGCATACTCCCGCTTGTAGCGGCCGCGCTTGACGAGCTCCGGCACCAACATGTCTGCGATATCCTCGAAATCGCCGGGCGAGATCGCAAACGCGACGTTGAGGCCGTCGACGTCGGTGTCCTCGAACCATTGCTCGATCTTGTCGGCGACCTGCTCGGGCGAACCGACCACCACCGGTCCGGCGCCGCCGATGCCGACATGCTCGGCGACCTCGCGCACGGTCCAGACCCGGTCGGGATCGGCGCGGGTGACGTTGTCCATCGCGGAGCGGCCGGCGTCGTTCTGCACGTGCCGCACTTCCTGATCGAGCGAATAGGTCGAGAAGTCGACGCCGGTCCAGCCTGACATCAGCGCCAGCGCGCCCTCATGGCTGATGTGGCTGCGATACTCGGCGTATTTCGCTTTCGCCTCGGCTTCGGTCGGCGCCACCACGACGCACATCATCGAGAACATCAGGATCTCGGCGGCGTTGCGGCCCTTTTCGGCGGCGAGCGCGCGGATCGCCGAGACCCGCGGGCCGATCACCTTGGCCGACGGACCCGACATGAAGACGCATTCGGCGTGCTCGGCGGCGAACTGCCGGCCGCGCGGCGAGGTGCCGGCCTGGTAGAGCACCGGCGTGCGCTGCGGCGACGGCTCGGACAGATGGATCGCGTTGAGCCGGTAGTTAGCTCCTTCGTGCTGCACCCGATGCACCTTCTTGGGATCCGTGAAGATGCCGCGCGCGACGTCGCGGATCGCGGCGTCGTCCTCCCAGCTGCCTTCCCAGAGCTTGTAGACCAGCTCCATATATTCGTCGGCGAGCTCGTAGCGGTCGTCATGCGCGGTCTGCTTGTCCTTGCCGGCGCCACGCGCCGCGCTGTCGAGATAGCCGGTCACCACGTTCCAGCCGACCCGGCCGCCGGTGAGGTGATCGAGCGTCGACATTCGCCGCGCGAACGGGTAGGGCGGTTCGAAGGAGAGGTTGCTGGTGACGCCGAACCCGAGATTTTCGGTCACGGCGGCCATCGCCGGGATCAGCATCAGCGGCTCGTTGGCCGGGGTCTGCGCCGCGTTGCGCAGGGCCGCATCCGGATTGCCCGCATACACGTCGTAGACCCCAAGCACGTCGGCGAGAAACAGGCCGTCGAACCGACCGCGCTCCAGCGTCTTCGCCAGATCGGTCCAGTAGGACAGCTTGTTGTAGTCCTTGGTGCGGTCGCGCGGATGGGTCCACAGCCCCGGTGATTGATGCGCCACGCAGTTCATGGCGAAGGCGTTGAGCCGGATTTGTTTTGTCATTGCCGAAACCTTGAGCGCCGCTGATGACGGCCCGGTCAGATGCCGGACGTCTCCCTGTCAACTTGTTGCGACTTCCCACGTTTTGGCAAGGCCCCCTTCGCGATTCACACCCTTCCGGTGGCGCGCCGATCCCGATAGGTTGCCGGCCACCAGAGCATGACCGGGCTGTGCAACGCAGCGATCTGGCCGGTTAATGCCAAGACGCGACCTGACGAAGGAACAATCATGGCGACACGGGCCGACGCAATCGCAAACGTGCGAGAGCATTTTCAATCGGGACAGTTCTTGCAGGAGCTGGACCGCAGGGTCGGCTACCAGACCGAGAGCCTGAACGCCGACAAGGCCGATGCGCTGCGCGCCTATCTGGTCGAGAATTTGCAGCTGGCCTTTGCCGAGCTCGATTTCAAGACCCGGCTGATTGAATCGCCGACCGGCCGCGGGCCGTATCTGATCGCCGACTACCAGGAGGACGCCGCGCGGCCGACCGTGCTCACCTACGGCCACGGCGACGTCGTCGACGGCATGGTCGGCGAATGGCGCGACGGGCTCAATCCCTGGCAGACCACGGTCAAGGGCGAGCGGGTCTACGGCCGCGGCACCGCCGACAACAAAGGCCAGCATTCGATCAACATGGCCGCGCTGCGCGCAGTGAAGCAGGCCCGCGGCGGCAAGCTCGGCTTCAACGCCAAGTTCATCATCGAGACCGGCGAGGAGATCGGCTCGCCCGATCTGCGCGAGGTCTGCGAGGCGCATCGCGAGGAGCTGAAGGCCGATCTGTTCATTGCCTCGGACGGGCCGCGGCTGTCAGCGGAGCGGCCGACCATCTTCCTCGGCTGCCGCGGCGGCAACCGCATCCATCTCGACGTCAATCTGCGCGAGGGCGGCAACCATTCCGGCAATTGGGGCGGCGTGCTGGCCAATCCCGCGACCATCCTGGTCAACGCGATCGCGAGCCTGGTCGACGGCAAGGGCCGCATGAAGCTCGAGATCCTGAAACCGCCGCCGATCTCGAACCGCGTCCGCGCCGCGCTCGCCGATGTCGAGATCAAGCCGACGGCGGACGAACCTCAGCTGGCGGAGGATTGGGGCGAGGAGGGCCTGACCGCGGCGGAACGGCTCTACGCCTGGAACACGCTGGAAGTGCTGGCGATGTCGGCGGGCAACATCGACAAGCCTGCCAACGCCATTCCCGGCAAGGCGAACGCGGTGCTGCAGCTCCGCTTCGTCGTCGGCACCAGGTATCTCGAAGTGATCGATGGGGTGCGCGATTATCTGCACAAGAACGGCTTCCCGATGGTCGAGGTCTCCGGCGCGCAGCGCTTCGGCGCCTCGCGCACCGACATGGACAGTCCGTGGATCGACTGGGCCGCGAACTCGATCCGCTCCACCACCGGCAAGGCGCCGGCGGTGCTGCCGAACTTCGGCGGCTCGCTGCCGAACGACGTGTTCTCCGAAGGCCTCGGCCTGCCGACGATCTGGGTGCCGCATTCCTATCCGGGCTGCTCGCAGCACGCGCCCGACGAACACATCCTGTTGCCGGTGACTGAGGAGGCGCTGACCATCATGGCCGGGCTGTTCTGGGACCTCGGCGAGGCAAAGCACAAGGGGTGAGCCGAGCCGGGCTCGCTTGTTCCCCGTCATCTTGATGAGGAGCGCGCTCTTGCGCGCGTCTCGAAGGATGCGCGGTATCAGCAGGGCCGTCGACCCTTCGAGACGCGCTTCGCGCTCCTCAGGGTGACGGGGAAGAGGCCTACGACCGGGCATGACGAGCGGAGCGCTGGCGGAGGACGCCGGCAAGGAAAACCGAATGACTCTATCAACTTCGGCCGACGCGCAGCACGCAGCCACGGTCGACAAGAAAAACATCACCCGCCTGATTGTCGCGACCTCGGTCGGCAATGCGCTCGAATGGTACGACATCTCGGTCTACGCCTATTTCGCGGTCTATCTGTCCAAGGCGTTCTTTCCGGCCAACGATCCGACCATTTCGCTGCTGCTGACCTTCGGCAGCTTCGGCCTGTCGTTTTTGATTCGCCCGATCGGCGGCATCGTGCTCGGCGCCTATGCCGACCGGCACGGCCGCAAGGCCTCACTGATGCTCTCGATCGTGCTGATGACATTTGGCACCTTGGTGCTGGCGCTGATGCCGACCTTCGAGACCATCGGCATCCTGGCGCCGATCGCGGTGATGCTGGCGCGGCTGGTGCAGGGCTTCTCCGCCGGCGGCGAGTTCGGCTCCTCGACCGCGTTCCTGGTCGAGCACATGCCGGAGCGGCGCGGCTTCGTGGCGAGCTGGCAGTTCGCCAGCCAGGGCGTCAGCGGCCTGCTCGGCGCGGGCTTCGGCGCACTCCTGACCTCGCTGATGAGTCCCGAGGATTTGCAATCCTGGGGCTGGCGGCTGCCGTTCCTGTTCGGCGTGCTGATCGGGCCGGTCGGCATCTACATCCGCAACCATGTCGACGATGCGACGCCGCCGCCGGCGGCCGGGAAGCAGGACTCGCCGGTCAGGGACGTGCTCGCGCGGCAGAAGCTCGCCACGATCCTTGCGATCGGCGCGCTCGCGGTGTCGACTGCGGTCAACTATCTGATCGTCTATATGCCGACCTATGTGGTGAAGACGCTGAACCTCGCGCCCTCGGTCGGCTTCATCGCCGCATTCGCCGCGCAGACCGCGGTCGCGCTGCTGGCGCCGATCGCAGGCCTGGTCTCCGACAAGATCGGGCGCACCACGCACATGATCCTGTTTGCGCTGCTGCTGCTGGTCTCGATCTTCCCGGCCTTCCTGCTGCTCACGGGCAGGCCGACGCCTGTCATCATCCTGCTCGGCGTGCTCTGGCTCGGCGTGCTCAAGTCGCTTTACTACGGGCCGCTCGCCGCGCTGATGTCGGAGTTGTTTCCGCCGGCGACGCGCGCGACCGGGCTCGGTCTCAGCTACAATATCGGCGTCACGGTGTTCGGCGGCATGGGCCCGGCGATCATGACCTGGATTGGCGGCTTTGCGCTGATCGGCGAACTTGCGCCGGGATACTATCTCACCGCGGTCTGCATTCTCAGCCTCGCTGCGCTGTTCACGATCCGGAAGATGCGGTTGGCCTGATTTCGCGAAACGAAATTAAGATATCCCGCTTGCTGCAAGGCAGCGTAGTTGTCGAAATCATAGTTTCATCTGACGAAAGTATACGGTGTCCGGCGCGCGTCATCCGTTTTAGGATGCCGTCCCCGGGCACCTCCCCTCGTCGTACCCGGTCAGGATTTGGATGAGGCAAGGAAGACCAGGGCATGAACGCCTCCACGACTGCGACCGCACGGACCAGCCGCAAGAGGCCGCCGGAGCCAGGCCAACCCGACAAGTTCAACGCGATCCAGAAGGTCTGCGCGATCCTGCGCGTGCTGGCGCAGCGCTCGCCGCTGCGGCTGACCGACATCGCCGACACCACTTCGCTGAACAAGGCGACCGCGCTGCGCATCCTCAACTCGCTGATCGAGGAAGGTTTCGTCAGCCGCGTCGCGGGCGCCAAGACCTACGAGCTCGGCCAGGAAGCGCGGGTGATGGCGGTCGGCGCGCGCCGCTCGGTCGACATCGCCGAGCTGGCGCAGCCGAGCCTGCTCCGGCTGTCGGAGCGCTCCGCGGATACGGCGCTGTTGTCGGTGCGCTCCGGGGTCGAGGCGCTGTATCTGGCGCGCTCGGTCGGCAGCCATCCGCTGCAGCCGAACTATCTGCAGATCGGCAGCCGCCGCCCGCTCGGGGTCGGCGCCGGCGCGCTGGCGCTTCTGGTATGGCTGCCGGACGCCGAGATCGAGGCCGTGATCGAGGTGATCATGCCGCGGCTGGCAAAGTCGCCGCGCATCACGCCGAAATTCCTGCGCGAGCGGATCGCCGTGGCGCGCAAGGCCGGCCACACCGTGCTGCTCGACGCCGCGTTTCCCGGCATGGGCGGCGTCGGCGTTCCCGTCCGCGACGATGCCGGCGAGGTGGTCGCCGCGCTCTCGATCGGCGCGGCCACCGACCGCATCCGCCGCCGCGAAAGCGAGCTCGCCGACATGCTGAAGAAGGAAGCCCAGGTGCTGGCCCGTGCGATGGCCCAGGCGCCGAAGGCCGGGCGGGGCGTGAAGGCGGGTTGAAATGGTGCGGCGGAGAGGGGGTGCAGCAGCTACGCCCCCTCGTCCAGCGCCACCAACTCGCGCTTCCTGCGCAGCGACGGCAGCAGCGGGCCGACCAGCAGCGCCAGTGCGAAGGCGAGGCAGATCGCCGAGATCGGCCGCTCCACGAAGGTCATGAGGTCGCCTTGCGAGAGGATCAGCGACTTGCGCAGATTGTTCTCCAGCATCGGCCCGAGCACGAAGGCCAGCACCAGCGGCGCCGGCTCGTAGCCGAGCTTGCGCATGAAGTAGCCGATGACGCCGAACGCGATCATGACATGGACGTCGAACACGTTGTTGCTGGAGCAGTAGACGCCGATGATGGTGAACAGGATGATCAGCGGGAACAGCACGTTGTAGGGTAGCCGCAGCAGCTGCACCCACATGCCGATCATCGGCAGGTTGAGCACCAGCAGCATCAGATTGCCGATATACATGCTGGCGACGATGCCCCAGAACAGCGTCGGGTTCTGCGAGATCATCAATGGTCCCGGCTGCAGGCCGTGGATCACGAAGGAGCCGAGCAGCAGCGCCATCACCACATTCGGCGGGATGCCGAGCGTCATCAGCGGAATGAAGGCGCCGCCGGCCGCTGAATTGTTGGCCGATTCCGGCCCCGCGACACCCTCGATCGCGCCATGGCCGAACCGCTCGGGATGCTTCGAGAGCCGCTTCTCCAGCGCATAAGAGGCGAACGACGCCACCACGGCACCGCCGCCGGGCAGGATGCCGAGGAAGAAGCCGAGCACGGTGCCGCGCGCCACCGGCCCGCCGCTGGCCTTCCAATCCTCCTTGCTCGGCAGCAACTGGGTGATCTTGGTCTTGATGATGTCGCGCTTGATCGCCTGCTCGGTGTTGAGCAGCACCTCGGCGACGCCGAACAGGCCCATCACGACCGGCACGAGGCCGATGCCGTCGATCAGCTCAATGCGACCGAAGGTCAGCCGCGGCTGCGCGGTGATGCTGTCGAGCCCGACCAGGCCGAGCACGACGCCGATGCAGGCCATCAGCAGCGCCTTGGCCATCGAGCCTTGCGTCAGGAAGGTCAGCACGACGAGGCCGAGCACCATCAGGCCGAAATATTCGGCCGGACCGAACGCGATCGCGACGCTGGCGAGCGAGGGCGCCACCAGCATCAGGGCGACCAGCGAGAAGGTGCCGGCGATGAAGGAGCCGAATGCGGAGATGCCGAGCGCGGGGCCGGCGCGGCCCTGCTTGGCCATCTGGTGGCCGTCGATGCAGGTGACGACGGAGGCGGCTTCGCCGGGAATGTTGACCAGGATCGACGTGGTCGAGCCGCCATACATCGAGCCGTAGTAGATGCCGGCCATCATGATGATGCCGGACTCCGGCGTGCCTGATAGCGTGACCGGCAGCAGCAGCGACATCGCCGAGATCGGACCGATGCCGGGCAGCACGCCGACCAGCGTGCCGATGAAGACGCCGATGAAGCAATAGAGCAGGTTGACCGGCAGCAGCGCGACGCCGAGGCCGTGGGCGACATTGACGAGAGTATCCATGGCAGCTCAACCGATCTCGAACAGGCCGCTCGGCAACTGGATCGCGAGCAGGTGCTTCAGCACCCACCACATCCCGAGCGGGGCAAGGATGGACAGCGGGATCGCGAGCGACCAGCGTACCGGATCGATCACGCGGAGTAGCAACAGCATCAGCGGGATCGCCGACAGCAGGAAGCCCAGCGGCTCCAGCGCAAAGGCGAACGCGGCGAGGCAGACGATGACGAGGACCGGCTTGCCCCAGCGCGCATTCTCCCAGCGCGAGGCGAAGGTCGGACCGCCCTCGGTGACCGCCGCGACGATGATCGAGATCGCGAACACGCACATCAGGATGCCGGTGTAGAACAGCACATAGCCGGAGCCGGGATCGTTGATGGTGCCGAGCTTGAGCTTTAAGCCGGACCAGATCACGAAGCCGCCGAGCGCGAGCCCGATCAGGCCGCCCCAGAGCTCGGAGTTGTTGAGGCGAAGTTTGACGTCGGTTTTGTCGCTCATAGGGAATGCTCTCGTCACGTCGCAAAATTGGGCATGAGCTATCCCCGTCATTGCGAGCGAAGCGAAGCAATCCATTTCACCGCGTATGCGGAAGGATGGATTGCTTCGTCGCTTCGCTCCTCGCAATGACGGAGAGAGGCTTCGCGGTCAGCCCAGTCCTACTTCTTCGCCAGTCCGAGCGTGTCGATCACCTTGCGCTCGGACTCGGTGACCTCGACCACGAACTTCCTGTAGTCCTCGGTGTTCTTGTAATTCGGCACCATGTCGTATTTGGCGAGCGTTGCGATCACGGCCGGGTCCTCGATCGCCTTCTTGAAGGCGTCGTGCAGCTTGGCGACGATCTTGGGATCCATGCCCTTGGGGCCGGCGATGCCGAACGGCGAGTCGTAGACCATGGGGTAGCCGAGCTCTTTCAGCGTCGGCACGTCCGGATAGTTCGGCGAGCGCGTGCCGGTCCACACCATCAAGAGCCGCAGCTTGCCGGCGTCGACCAGCGGCCGCCAGCCGGTGGAATCCGCCTGCAGCATGGTGTGCTGGCCGAGCACCGCGGCGTTGGTCTCGGCGCCGCCCTTGAACGGCACCTGGGTCAGCTTGATCCCGCCGGCCATCAGGGCGATCTGCTCCATGCCGATATGCAGCGAGGTGCCGGTGCCCGGCGTCGCATAGGTCACCTTGCCGGGATTCTTCTTGGCGAAGTCGACCACGTCCTGCCAGGTCTTGAACTGCGAGTCCGCATTGGTGGTGACGCCGAAGGTGTAGCCGGTGAGGTGGACGATGTAGGAGAAATCCTTCGCCGGATCCCACGACACCTCCTGCATCAAGGGCAGGCGGAACACGGTGATCGGGATCTGCGCGATGGTGTAGCCGTCGGGCTTGGCGCCGGCCGCCATGGTCGCGGGGCCCACGGTGCCGCCGCCGCCCGCCTTGTTGTCGACCGCGATCGGCTGGCCCAGCACCTTCGAGGCGCTCTCGGCGATCGCGCGCATCGAGATATCGGTCGAGCCGCCCGCCGGCCATGGCACGATCAGCGTGATCGGCTTGGTCGGATACTCCTGCGCTTGCGCTGCGACCGACGCCAGCATGCCGGCGGCGGCGAGCAGGACCATCAAGCGATTGCGGTGCGACATCTCGATCTCTCCCGTGTGGCCGCGTTCGATCGCGGCCATGTCTTGTTTAGTGTTGGCGATGATCGTCCCTGTCGTCGCAGGGACGCGATGCGCATTGGACAGAACGCGGCGGGCAACGGAAGAGCGAACGCGCCGGCTGCGACAATTGGCCTGCCACGGTCAGGCGCAACCTGCCGAGCTGCGGAATTCAATCGGTCTTTGGTCTGACGGAGTGGCGGCTATTGGCAGCTCCCGGCAGCATGCGGGGAGGGCGCGCCCTGACCGGCAAGCCGGGTTTGGTCAAGCGTATAATCCAGGGAACTCAAGGGCATCGGTGCCTTGCGGGATCGCTCCCTTCCGGTCATCATGGGGCGTTCGCCGCAGGAAAAACTTCCCCGCCAGATGACGCTATCGCCCGACGCCACCGACGACGCTGTGACGACGGCGTTTGCCGGCATTCCCGCATTGCTCGACCAGGCGCCTCTCTTGGTCTCGCGCGGGCGGCTGCTCGATTGCGACTGCCTGCTCGGGCCGATGGCGCGGCCGTTTCACGCCGCGATCCGCGCGGGGCGCATCGTCGAGTTCGTACCCGCCCCTCGCCTGATGCGCTCGTGGCGCTTTGCCTATCGCGCGACGCCGCAGGCCTGGGCCGCCTATTGGCAGGCCGAACCGAAACCCGGCTGGCACGATCTGCTGGCGCTGACCAAGCGCGGCGAGGCGGTGCTGGAGGGCGATCTGCATCCCTTCATGGCGCATCTGCAATACTTCAAGGACCTGCTGGCGCTGCCGCGGCAGCATTTCGCGGCGGCTGCATCATGAGCGGCACCATCACGAACGGCCATATCGAGCCGATGGTCGGCCGCTACGTCCACGTCGAGATCGGCGGCGAGCTGCACCGGATCTATTTCGAGGAGAACGGCAAGGGCATTCCGCTGGTCTGCCTGCACACCGCGGGATCCGACGCGCGGCAGTGGCGGCATCTGCTCGCAGACGCGCAATTTGCCGAAAATTTCCGCGTCATTGCCTTCGATATGCCCTGGCATGGCAAGTCGAATCCGCCGAAAAGCTGGTCCGGCGATGAATACCAACTCACCACAGCGCGCTACACCGAGACCATCCGCGCCTTCTGCCGTGCGTTGCGGCTGGAGAAGCCTGTCGTGATGGGCTGCTCGATCGGCGGCCGTATCGTGCTCAACCTTGCGATCGAACATGCCGCCGAGTTCCGCGCGCTGATCGGGCTCGAGGCCGCCGATTTCCAGGCGCCCTGGTATGACACCGACTGGCTGAACCGCCCCGACGTTCACGGCGGCGAGGTCTGCGCCGCGCTGGTGTCGGGGCTGATCGCGCCGCAGAGCCCGGCGCCTGCGCGGATGGAAACGCTGTGGGCCTACAAGCAGGGCGGCCCGGGCGTGTTCAAGGGCGACCTGTATTTCTATCGTGTCGACGGCGACCTCCGCGGCCGGGTCGCGTCAATCGATACTAAAGTATGCAGGCTCTATCTCCTCACGGGCGAGTATGATTTCTCCTGCACGCCTGAGGACACGAGGCGAACGGCAGCGGCAATAGGGGGCGCCAGCGTCACGATCATGGAAAAGCTCGGTCATTTTCCGATGAGCGAGAATCCGGACCAGTTTCGCCGCTATATCGCACCCGTCCTCGCCGACATTCTCACGCAGTAGATTGACGTTCCACGAAGGAGTAGACGTATGACATCCAAATATCTGATCGGCTTCGCGCTCGCCGCCGCGCTCGGCGTGAGCCAGGCGCAGGCCGAGGAGCTGACGGGGACGCTGAAGAACATCAAGGACACCGGCGCGATCACGCTCGGCTACCGCGATTCCTCGATCCCGTTCTCCTATCTCGATGACAATCAGAAGCCCATCGGTTATGCGATGGATATCTGCTACAAGATCGTCGATGCCATCAAGAAGGAGTTGAAGCTCGACAAAGTCGAGGTCAAGCTTAACCCGGTGACCTCGGCGACGCGTATTCCGCTGATGGCCAACGGCACCGTCGACCTCGAATGCGGCTCGACCACCAACAATGCCGAGCGCCAGAAGCAGGTTTCCTTCACCAACTCGCACTTCCTGACTGCGAGCCGCTACGTCACGAAGAAGGCGAACAAGATCAACTCGATCGACGATTTGAAGGGCAAGACGGTGGTCTCGACCGCCGGCACCACCAACATCAAGCAGCTCACCGAAGCCAACGTCGCGCGTGGGCTGAGCATAAACATCATCCCGGCCAAGGATCACGCCGAGGCCTTCCTGATGGTCGAGACCGACCGCGCGGTCGCCTTCGTGATGGACGACATCCTGCTCGCAAGCCTCGTCGCCGGCTCGAAGTCGCCGGATGACTACGTGATCTCCAAGGACGCGTTCTCCAAGCCGGAGCCCTACGGCATCATGCTGCGCAAGGATGACGCGCCGTTCAAGAAGGTCGTCGACGCCGCCACCGCCGCGCTCTACACCAGCGGCGAGGGCTTGAAGATCTACGACAAGTGGTTCACCCAGAAAATCCCGCCGAAGGGCCTCAATCTCAATTCGCCGGCTGGACCGGAGATGAAGAAGCAGTTCGCCAAGCCGTCGGATTCGCCGGATCCGGATGCGTATCTGGTGAACTGATCGCAGTGCTGCACATGACCCGTCGCCGTTCGGCGGCGGGTCCGGAAGACAAGCGTGTCCGGCCATTTTGGAGGAGAATGGCCGGACATTTGCATAGACGCCGCCCGTAATGTCGGCGTAATGCGTGATCGGCGCGAGAGCGCGGGAGACCCGTGAACTACAATTGGAACTGGCACATCTTTCTCGAGCCGAACCCGATGGGGACCGGCACCTATCTCGACCTGTTGCTGTCGGGACTGGTGGTCACCGTCAAGGTGTCGGTGCTCGCCTGGATCATCGCGCTGGTCACCGGCTCGGTGATCGGCGTGCTGCGCACGCTGCCGTCGCGGACGGCGTCATGGATCGGCTTCTGCTGGGTCGAGTTCTTCCGCAACATGCCGCTGCTGGTGCAGCTCTTCCTGTGGTTCTTCGTGCTGCCGGAATTGCTGCCGAAATCCGCAGGGCTGTGGCTGAAGCAATTGCCGAACGCGCCATTCTGGACCGCGGCGATCGGCGTCGGCCTGTTCATGTCGGCACGCGTCGCCGTGCAACTGCAGGCCGGCATCACGTCGCTGCCGCGTGGGCAGAAGCAGGCTTCGACCGCGCTCGGCCTCACCACGGTGCAGACCTATCGCTACGTGCTGCTGCCGATGGCGTTCCGCATCATCCTGCCGCCGCTGACCTCCGAATTCCTCAACACCATCAAGAACAGCGCGGTCGCCATCACCATCGGCCTGATCGAATTGACCGGCCAGGCGCGCTCGATGCAGGAATTCTCGTTCCAGGTGTTCGAGGCGTTCACCGCGGCGACCGTGCTCTATCTTCTCCTCAATTTCGTCGTGGTCACCGCGATGCGCTACCTCGAGCGCTACGTCGCGATCCCCGGCTACATCACGGGCAAATGATGATGCTCGGCAATTTCGATTTCGACGTCATCCGCCGCGCGCTGCCCTATCTGTTCTTCGAGGGCATGCGCTTCACGCTGACCCTGACGGCACTCGCCGCGTTCGGCGGCCTCGTGTTCGGCACCCTGATCGCCCTGATGCGGCTGTCGAGCTACAAATGGCTCGGCCGCATCGCAGGCTTCTATGTCGACTTCATCCGCTCGCTGCCGCTGGTGCTGGTGATCTTCTGGTTCTACTTCCTGGTGCCTTACATCGGGCAGTGGCTGACGGGCGCGTCGCGGCCGATCACGGTCGGCGCCTTCGCCTCCTCGCTGATCACCTTCATCGCGTTCGAGGCGGCCTATTTCTCCGAGATCATGCGCGCCGGCATCCAGTCGATCTCGAAGGGGCAGCCGGCGGCGGCCAGCGCGCTCGGCCTGACCTACGCGCAGTCGATGCGCTACGTCGTGCTGCCGCAGGCGTTCCGCAACATGCTGCCGGTGCTGCTGACGCAGACCATCGTGCTGTTCCAGGACACCTCGCTGGTCTACGTGCTGTCGATCCCGGATTTCCTCGGCGCCGCCAGCAAGGTCGCGCAGCGCGACGGCCGCCTGGTCGAAATGTACCTGTTCGCCGCGCTGGTCTACTTCGTCATTTCCTGTGTCGCGTCTTTCGGCGTCCGCCGCCTGCAGTCGGGGATCGCCATTGTTCGCTGAACAACAAGCTGAGCCATCATGATCGAGATCAATCACGTCAATAAATGGTACGGGCCGACCTTCCAGGTGCTGAAGGACTGCACCACCAGCGTCGCCAAGGGCGAGGTGGTGGTGGTCTGCGGCCCGTCCGGCTCGGGCAAGTCGACCCTGATCAAATGCGTCAACGCGCTGGAGCCGATCCAGGGCGGCGACATCACGCTCGACGGCGTCAAGGTCAACGATCCGAAGACCGACCTGCCCAAGCTGCGCTCCCGCGTCGGCATGGTGTTCCAGCATTTCGAGCTGTTCCCGCATCTGCGCATCATCGACAATCTCTGCCTCGCGCAGGAGAAGGTGCTGGGCCGCAAGCATGACGATGCCATGACCAAGGGCATGAAGCTGCTTGAGCGCGTCGGGCTGAAGGACCATGCCAAGAAGTTTCCCGCGGAATTGTCCGGCGGCCAGCAGCAGCGCGTCGCGATCGCACGTGCGCTGGCGATGGACCCTATCGCGATGCTGTTCGACGAACCGACCTCGGCGCTCGACCCGGAAATGATCAGCGAGGTGCTCGACGTCATGGTCGACCTCGCCCGCGAGGGCATGACCATGATGGTGGTGACCCACGAAATGGGCTTTGCCAACAAGGTCGCCGACCGCGTCATCTTCATGGACCGCGGCGAGATCGTCGAGGATGCCAAGAAGGCCGACTTCTTCGGAACGCCCCGCAGCGACCGCGCGCAGAAGTTTCTGTCGAAGATCTTGCAGCACTGAGAACGGGCGCGCCGGTCCTTCCAGGTCGTCGTTCCGGGGCGCGCCTCTTGGCGCGAGCCCGGAATGACGTCGGAGAGGGTTTTCCCCCGTTAACAATTTGCGTATACGAAGGCCTGAAACCCGCTTCGTCCGCAGGAGAACTCGCGTGGAAAAGATCGCTTACGTCAACGGCGCGTTCGTGCCGCATTCGGAGGCCAAGGTCTCGGTGTTCGACCGCGGATTCCTGTTCGCCGACGGCATCTACGAGGTGGCGGCGGTGCTCGAGGGCAAGCTGATCGACAACGCCTCGCACCTGGCGCGGCTGAAGCGCTCGGTCGGCGAGATCCAGCTCGCGCTCCCAGAGACGCTGGAGCGGATCGAGGAGATCCAGAAGGAGCTGGTCAAGCGCAACGACCTCGTCAACGGCATGGTCTATCTCGAGGTCACCCGCGGCGCCGACAAAGGGCGCGACTTCGCCTTTCCGAAGGCCGACGTCAAGCCGACGCTTGTGATGTTCACCTCGGAAAAGGACATCATCAACGCGCCGTCGGCCAAGACCGGCATCAACGTCATCACGGTGCCCGATATTCGCTGGGAGCGGCGCGACATCAAGAGCGTGGCGCTCCTGGCACAGGTGCTGGCCAAGCAGGCGGCGGCCGCGGCCGGCGCCGGCGAAGCCTGGATGATCGAGGACGGCAAGGTCACCGAGGGCGGCTCGTCCTCGTCCTTCATCGTCACCCAGGACGACGTGATCGTGACCCGGCAGAACGGCAACGAGATCCTGCCCGGCTGCACCCGCAAGGCCGTGGTCAAGCTCGCCGAGGAGCGCCAGTTGCGCATCGAGGAGCGCGCCTTCACGGTCGAGGAGGCGCTCGCCGCCAAGGAGGCCTTCATCACCAGCGCCTCGGTGTTCGTGCAGGGCGTGGTCGCGATCGACGGCAAGACCGTCGGCAGCGGCAAGGTCGGCCCGATCACCGACCGCCTGCGCGAGATCTATGTCGAGTTCGCCCGCGCGACGGCGGTTTAAGGCACTCGCGCCACGCTCCGCGCTGTCATCGTCCGGCTCGACCGGGCGATCCAGTATTCCAGAGGCCGCGGTGCTTGAGCCGAAGGGCCGCGGCGTACTGGATGCCCCGCACGAAGCGGGGCATGACAGCGGAGTAAATGGCGGACAGTATCATCCTCACGCCGCGACCTTCACCTTCACCGGATGCACCGCGCGGAAGCCGATCGCGATCCGGTTCCAGGCGTTGATGGCGCCGATCAGCGTGGTCAGGTTGACCAGCTCGCCGTCGGTGAACTGGGCGCGCACCGCCTCGTAGTCGGCGTCGGGTGCATGGGTCTCTGCAACCAGCGTCAGCGCTTCGGTCCAGGCCAGTGCCGCGCGCTCGCGCTCGCTATAGAGCGGCGACTCGCGCCAGGCGTCGAGCAGATAGAGCCGCTGTTCGGTCTCGCCATGCTTGCGCGCGTCTTCGGTGTGCATGTTGATGCAGTAGGCGCAGCCGTTGATCTGCGAGGCGCGGGTCTTGACCAACTCGATCAGCGATTGCTCGAGGCCGCTCGCCGTGATCTGGCTTTCGACCGCAACCAGCGCTTTGATCGTCTCGGGAGCAGCCTGGTAGAAATTCATGCGGGGTTTCATGGTCGTTCTCCTTGGTTATGGGGACAGTGAAAAGGGCTAGTGTGCGCCGCCGCCGCCAGCGAGCTGGCCCGGCTTCTTCAGGAACAGCGTCGCCACCAGCGCCACGATCAGCGCCGCGCCGAGCAGATAGAACGTGTCGCTGAAGGCGAGGATGTAGGCCTGCTTCTGCACGACCTTGCCGACCGCCGCGATCGCGCGGTGGGTCGCGTCGGCGTGATCGGAAACGCCGTGGTTCAGGAAATACTGGGTCAATCCCTCAATCCGGGTTCGGGTCGCCTGTTCCAGCATCGAGACTGACTGCATCAGCACGTTGGAGTGATACTGTTCGCGCTTGGTCAGCAGTGTCTGCAGCGCGGCAATGCCGATTGCGCCGCCGAGGTTGCGCATCATGTTGAACAACGCCGACGCCGATCCGGCATTCTCCGCCTCGATTCCGGCGGTCGCAACCGCCGACAGGGGCGCGAATGCCAGCGCCTGACCGACGGCACGGACGACGTTGGGCCAGAGCAGCTGATCGGCGGCATAGTCGTTGGTCATGTAGATGTTCATGAAGTTGGAGCCGGCGAACAGCGCAAATCCGATACCGATGACGATGCGGGGATCGAAGCGCTGCATCAGCTTCGGCACCAGCGGGATCAGCACGAGCTGCGGCAGTCCGGTCCATGCCAGCACCATGCCGATCTGCTCGGCATTGTAGCCCTGGATGCGCGACAGGTACTGCGGCAGGATGAACACCGAGCCATACAGCGCAATGCCCATCAGGAAGTTCGCCAGCATGCCGAAGCCGAAATTGCGGCGGGCGAGCAGGCGCAGATTGAGCAGCGGCTTCTCGACGGTGAATTCGACGATCAGGAAGGCTGTCAGCGCCACGGCCGCGATGACAGACAGGCGGACGATGAAGGGCGAACCGAACCAGTCGTCCTTGTTGCCCTCTTCCAGCACGGTCTGCAGCGCGGCGAGGCCGATCGCCATGGTGATGATGCCGAGCCAGTCGCCCTGGCGGATCAGCGACAGCTTCATCGGGCTCGGATCGAGCGAGACATACAGCATCGCGATCATCACGGCGCCCGGCACCAGATTGACATAGAAGATGTACTGCCAGCCCCAGTTCTCGGTGAGGTAGCCGCCGATGGTCGGGCCGATCGCCGGCGCGAATGTCGCCGACAGCGCGAACAGCGCCAGCCCGATCGGCTGCTTTGCCTTCGGCAGCAGCGTGATGATCAGCGTGAACGCCATCGGAATCAGCACGCCGCCAGTAAAGCCCTGCACGGCGCGCAGCGCGATCATCTGCGGCAGGTCCTGCGCCAGCGCGCAGGCCGCCGAGAACACCAGGAACAGGAACGCATTGGTGAGCAGATAGAGGCGCACCGAGAACACCCGGGCGAGCCAGCCGGACAGCGGGATCACCACGATCTCGGCGATCAGATAGGAGGTCGAGATCCAGCCGCCGTCATCGATGCCGGCGCCGATGCCGCCCTGGATGTCGGCAAGCGAGGCGTTGACGATCTGGATGTTGAGCACCGCCATGAAGGCGCCGAGCGTGGCGCCGACCACCGCGACCCAGGTCTTGGTCGGGATCGCCGGTGTCGCAGGCGCGGCGGGATTGGGAATGGGGACGGCGTTAGCTGTGGGCTGAAGTGTGGTCATCGGGGTCGTCCTTACTGACCCGTACAACATGTATTAGGCGGCCGGTTTCGATAATCCGGAAAGGAGTGGAAGGATTGTCCGGCACAGGTTGATAATCGGGATGCCTAGCCGCTCCGGCATTCGTGGGGCGGCCAGCATCTCGACACGATGGCTGGTCTCAGCCCTGTCGATAGGTGAGGCGAGCCGCTGGATTGGCTCCCTCTCCCCTTGCGGGGGACGGCGGGGAGAGGGGTGGCTCCGGGCGCTGACAGGCAGGGATCCAGGCAAGCCGCTTCAATCCTGCTGCACGCGTCACTCTCGAAAGCGTCTTCGCAAAGCAACAAGCTTCAGTGCGAGATCGCCCCTCTCCCCAACCCTCCCCCGCAAGGGGGGAGGGAGCCCTGCCGTCGGCGGCTGCGGCACGAAGGAGAAGCGAGCAGGATGGAGAATACAAAAACGCGATCGACCACCGTTGCGGTGATCCATCGCGTCAAGCCAGTTGAAGAAGTGCTTTGCGCTAACCGCCGTTTGCCCGCGCCGCCGAGGCCAGCCGCCGCTTCTCTTCCCGCTCGGCCAGCACCGTCGCCTTGGTGTTGACGGTCGGGATCGCCGACATGCCGGGCCGCAGCAGGCCGGTGAGGCTGTGATCGTCGAGCACGATCTTGACCGGCACGCGCTGCACGATCTTGGTGAAGTTGCCGGTGGCGTTGTCGGGCGGCAGCAGCGCGAATTCGAGGCCGCTGGCGGGCGACAGGCTGTCGACATGGCCCTTCAGCGTGGTGCCGTGAAAACTGTCGACGGTGAGCTCGACCGGCTGGCCGTTGCGCACATGCGTCAGCTGCGTCTCCTTGAAATTGGCGACCACATAGACCGCATCGAGCGGCACCACCGCCATCAGCTGCGTGCCGGCCTGCACATATTGCCCGACGCGGAGCGTGCGGGCGCCGACCGTGCCGTCGACCGGCGCAGTGATCCGTGCATAGGACAGGTTCAGCTCGGCCTGCTGCTCGACCGCACGGGCGCGGTCGGCCTGCGCGACAGCCTGGGCGCGCTGCGTGGTCAGCACATCGAGCTTGCGCTGCGCCGCCGACAGCGCCGACTTCGCGTGCTGCAACTGCGCCGTGTTGGAGCGCAGCGCCGCGTCGGTCTGTTGCGCGCGTTGAATGGTGCCGGAGCCGGACTTCATCAGCCCGTCGTAGCGGCTCTGCTCCTCCTGGGCGAATTTCAGATTGGCCTCGGCGGCGGTGACGTCGGCGATGCTCTGGTCGATGATCGGTTGCTGCAATTCGAGCTGGGCATCGAGGTTGCGCACCGAGGCATCGGCCGCGTTGACGTCGGCCTTGGCTTGGCCGAGCGCGGTGCGGTAGTCGCGGTCGTCGATCTCGGCCAGCAGCTGGCCGGCCTTCACCGGCTGGTTGTCGGTCACCAGCACGCGGGCGATGTAGCCCGACACTTTCGGCGCGATGATCGTGGAGTCCGCCTTCACATAGGCGTCGTCGGTCGATTCGAGATAGCGGCCGGTGGTGACGTAGTCGTAGCCAAAGTCGGCAGCGACGGCGATCCCGAGCATTGCGGCGAGCCCAAGCGCGACCCGCTTGACCGTCTGCCGGGATGGGTGGAGGCCGATTTTGGCAGATTCTTCAGTAACATAGGTCGTGGTCGACATGATCGTCTCCTGGCCGAACATTCGCGTCCTTCCAGAAAGGGCGCAGGCTGCACCCCTAGATGCAATGTCCTGCCCGCTGTGATAATCCCGATAAAACTGGAAGCATTATCAAGCCAGCGCTGATAATCCGGACCTTGTTACATGGATCGCCTGACCAGTCTGACCGCCTTCGTCCGGGTCGTGGATTCCGGCGGCTTTTCCGCGGCCGGCCGCAAGCTCAACATGTCCACGACGATGGTGAGCAACCACGTCCAGTCGCTGGAGGACCGGCTCGGTGCCCGGCTGCTCAACCGCACCACGCGCAAGGTCAGCCTCACCGAGGTCGGTCAGGCCTATTACGACCGCTGCGTCCAGATCCTCGCCGACATCGAGCAGGCCGACGAGGTCGCGGGCGCGCAGCAATCTGTGCCGCGCGGCACGCTGCGCATCTTCACCAACACCCATCTGGTCCAGTTCCTGTCATCGACGGTGGCCGAGTTCCTGGCCACTTATCCCGAGGTCAAGGTCGACCTGATGATCGGCGAACGCTCGGCCGACCTGATCGACGAGAATTTCGATCTCGCCGTGCAGATGATCCCGCCGCGCGATTCCGCGCTGATCGTGCGCCGCATCGCCACCTGGCGCCACGTGCTGTGCTGCTCGCACGACTACGTCGCGGCGCACGGCAAGCCGGAACAGCTCGCTGATCTCACGACCCGCAACTGCGTTCGCCATATCAACTACCCGTTCGGGGACGAGTGGCACTTCGTCGACCGCAAGGGCGCGCCGGCGGCGGTGAAGGTGACGGGCAATCTCGTCTCCAACAGCGGCGAGACGCTGAAGCTCGCGGCGCTCGCCGGCGTCGGCGTGTTCCTCGCGGCGGGCTTCCTGGTCCGGGACGAACTCGAATCCGGCAAGCTGGTCCGGCTGCTGCCCGAATACCGGCCGGTCGAGCTCACGATGAACGCGATCTACCCGCACCGCCATCATCTCTCGGCGAAGGTCCGCGTCTTCATCGACCTCCTGGTGCGTCACGCCACCGAGCAGCAGAAGCTGATCAATCCGTATTCGTGAGGCAGTGCAGCCGTCATCGCGAGGAGCGGAGCCACGAAGCAATCCATCCTCCCAGCACGCGAAATGATGGATTGCTTCGCCTCGCCCGCAATGACGATCTGCCTACGCTTCGCGGTATCATGACCGCCCGCCACCCCTTGCATGGCGTAGGCGTGTATGAAGGGCACGTCATTTGCCGGGGCCTGCCATGCCGCTTCGTGTCCTGACCGCCATTCTGTTCGCGCTTGCAGCAAGCGTTCTGCCGCACGCCCCCGTACATGCCTCTTATCCCGATCATATCGTGAAGATCGTGGTGCCGTTCGCGCCGGGCGGCGGCACCGATGTCGTGGCGCGCACGCTGGCGCAGGAGATGCAGAAGGATCTCGGCGTCAGCGTCATCATCGAGAACAAGCCGGGGGCGGGCACCATCCTCGGCACGCAAAGCGTCGCGGCGAGCCCACCCGACGGCTACACGCTGCTGATGGCGACCTTCGCCAACGCGGTCAATCCGAGCCTCACCAGCAAGCTGCCCTATGACGCGCACAAGGACTTTGCGCCCGTGGCGCTGGTGGCGCGCTCGTTCAACGTCGTCGTGGTCAATCCTTCCTCGCCGATCAAGTCGATCGCCGATCTGATCGCGGCCGCGAAGGCCGATCCGGAAAAACTGTCCTACGGGACCTATGGCACCGGCACCTCGGCGCATCTGGCCGGCGAATTGTTCAAGCATATGGCGGGTGTCAATCTTACCACCGTGCCCTACAAGGGCGCGGCGCCTGCCATCACCGATCTCTTGGGCGGCCAGATCCAGGTGATGTTCACGACGGTGGCCAGTTGCGCGTCGCTGGTCGAGGCCGGCCAGCTGCGTGCGATCGGGGTGACCTCGGCCGAGCGTTCGCCGTCCTTCCCGCAATTGCCGACGGTGTCGGAAGCCGGTGTGCCGGGCTATTCAGCGGAATCCTGGTACGGCCTTTACGCACCTGCGAACACGCCGCCCGAGATCATCGACCGCCTCAACAAATCCGCGGCCAAGGCCGTGCAGTCGGAAGCCTTCAGGAAGCTCAGCGTCAATGAGGGGCTCGTGATGGTGGCAAAGCCTCCGGCCGAGCTCGACCGCTACTTTGCCGGCGAGCAGGCGCGATGGCGCAGCCTGATCCAGGATGCCGGCATCAAGGCCGAATAGGCGGCATGCGTCAGGTGACGATCACAACTTTTTGCGTCGCATTGCCGTAACTGTGATTCTAGACGCAACGAAATGAGTTCCTGGATCGTTGAGGTCAGCGGAACTTCCCGCCTTGAGCTATTCAGCCCATTGAAGAGTAGGCCATGTGGATTCTGTTGCTGCTGCCGTTCATCGGCTTGCTGTGGGTGCCGTTCTATAATTTCGCCGAACCGTCGCTGTTCGGCTTTCCCTTCTTCTACTGGTACCAGCTCGCCTGGGTGCCGATCTCCTCGCTCTTGATCTGGCTGGTCTATCGCAGCCGGCAGCCTGATGCCGACGAGCAGCGGTGAGGGGACAGCCATGACCGATCATATCGCCTGGGTGGCGCTCTCCGTCTTCATCTTCTTCTTCGCCCTCGTCACCGTGATGGGCTTCCTCGCCGCGCGCTGGAAATCCGGCCCGGTCAGCGAGCATCTCGACGAATGGGGTCTCGGCGGCCGCCAGTTCGGTACCTGGATCACCTGGTTCCTGGTTGGCGGCGACTTCTATACCGCCTACACCGTGATCGCGGTGCCGGCGCTGGTCTACGCAGTCGGCGCCTACGGCTTCTTCGCGCTGCCCTACACCATCATCGTCTATCCCTTCGTATTCGCCGTGATGCCGGTGCTGTGGAAGAAGGCGCATGCCAACGGCTACGTCACCGCCGCTGATGTCGTCCACGGCGCCTATGGCTCGCGCGCGCTTGAGCTCGCCGTGGCGCTGACCGGCCTCGTCGCAACCATGCCCTATATCGCGCTGCAGCTGATCGGCATGGAGGTCGTGATCAAGGCGATGGGCCTCACTGGCGAGCTGCCGATCATCGCCGCCTTCGTGATCCTCGCGCTCTATACCTACAGCTCCGGTCTGCGTGCGCCGGCACTGATCGCCTTCGTCAAGGACATCATGATCTACATCGTGGTGCTGACGGCCGTGGTCGTGGTGCCGTCGAAGCTCGGCGGCTATGGCGCGGTGTTCTCGGCCGCCAACGACGCCTTCACGGCGAAGGGCGGCGCCACCGGACTGACGCTGAAGCCCGCGCAGTATCTGCCCTATGCGACGCTGGCGCTCGGCTCGGCGCTGGCCGCCTTCATGTATCCGCACACGTTGACCGGCATCTTCGCCTCGAAGTCGGCGGACACCATCCGCAAGAATGCGATCCTGCTGCCGGCCTATACGCTGCTGCTCGGTCTGATCGCGCTGCTCGGCTACATGGCCTATGCCGCAGGGATCAAGGTGACGTCGCCCAACGACGTGGTGCCGATGCTGTTCAAGACCCTGTTCCCGGAATGGTTCGCGGGCTTTGCGTTCTCGGCGATCGCGATCGGCGCGCTGGTGCCGGCCGCGGTGATGAGCATCGGCGCCGCCAACCTGTTCACCCGCAATGTCTGGAAGCACTACGTCAATCCGGGCATCTCGCATGCCGGTGAGGCCTCGGTGGCGAAGATCACCTCGCTGGTGGTGAAGGTCGGCGCCCTGGCCTTCATCCTGTTCCTGCCGACGCAATATGCGCTCGACCTGCAACTGCTCGGTGGTCTCTGGATCGTGCAGACGCTGCCGGCGCTGGTGTTCGGCCTGTTCACGCTTTGGTTCCGCGCCGAGGGTCTGCTGCTCGGCTGGGCGGTCGGCATCGGCTGGGGCACCTACACGGCGTGGAGCAACGGGCTGAAGCCGCTCGCCAGCATCTCGCTCGGCGACGCTACATACACCTTCTATGTCGGTCTTGGCGCGCTCCTGCTCAACATCGTGGTGGCGGTGATTGCGACCGTTGTGGTCGGCGTGATCTCACCCGCCAAGCGCGGTGCGGCGGCCTGAGCCGTCGTGCGTATCTGACGGGGCGGAGGTGAGAAGCGCGGTCAGCAGCGCCACCTCCACCTTGGTCTTCTCGATCGCGGCGTCCTTCACCGGCCCATAGCCGCGGATCTCCATCGGCGCCTTTGCGATGGCTGTGAGATCGCGCAGCCGCGCGGCATCGAGCTTGCCGAGCATGGTCTCGACCAGCGCCTCGTACCAGGTGATCAGCTCGCGCTCGGCGCGCCGCTCCGCGGTGTAGCCGAACACGTCGAATGGCGTGCCGCGCAGTCCCTTGAGACTCGCGAGCAGCCGCAGCGGCGCTTGGATCCATTGCCCGAACGCCCGCTTGCGCGGCCGGCCGCGCGCATCGCGCCGCGCTGGCAGGAAGGGCGGCGCAAGGTGGTACTGCACCGTGAAGTCGCCATCGAATGTGCGCCTGAGCTCGTCGAGGAAGCCCGACTGCATATGCAGCCGCGCCACCTCATATTCGTCCTTGTACGCCATCAGCTTGAACAGCGACCGCGCCACGGCGTCGGTCAATGTCTCGCTGCCGAGCGCCGCTTCGGCGCGGCGGACGCGATCGACCGTGGCGCGGTAGCGCGCGGCATAGGCCGCGTCCTGATAGCCAGTGAGGAAATCGGCGCGCCGCTCGATCTTCTGCTCCAGCGTCTCCGGTGCGCCGGCTGCACCGTCGGCCTTCGGCAAAAACTCCGGATCGGCAAACGCAATCCGGCCCCAGGCCAGCGCCTGCTTGTTGCGCTCCACCGCGACGCCGTTCAGTTCGATCGCGCGCGTCAGCCCCTCCAGCGACACCGGCACGAGGCCCTGCTGCCAGGCGAAGCCGAGCATCATGATGTTGGCATAGACGCTGTCGCCGAGCAGCCGCTCGGCCAGCGCGTTGGCGTCGATGGTGGTGAGGTTGCCCGGCCCGATCACCCGCTCGATGGCGCGCAGGCGAGCCGGCGAGGCGAGGTCGGCGTCGCGGAAGCGCACCACATCGCCGGTCGGCATCTCCGCGAGGTTGACCGCGGCGCGCATCCCCTTGCGGTAGGTGCCGGAGGCCTTGGCCGACGAGCTCACCACGAGATCGCAGCCGATCAGCGCATCCGCGGCCCCCTGGTCGATCCGCACCTGGTGCAGCGCTTCGGGCAGAGCCGCCAGCCGCAGGAAACTCAGCACCGGGCCGAACTTCTGCGCGAAGCCGGTGAAGTCGAGCACCGAAACGCCGCGGCCCTCGAGATGTGCGGCCATCGCGACCAGCGCGCCGACCGTGATGACGCCGGTGCCGCCGACGCCGGTCACCAGCAGATCGTAGGGCTTGTCCAGCGGCGCGAGTTCCGGCGCCGGCAGTGCCGCGGCGCGCGCCAGCGGATCGATCATGCTCGCATTCTTCGCCCGCCGCTTGCCGCCCTCGATCGTCACAAAACTCGGGCAGAAGCCGTTGAGGCAGGAAAAATCCGTGTTGCAGGTCGAGAGGTTGATCTTGCGCTTGCGGCCGAACGGCGTCTCTTTCGGCTCGACGCTGAGGCAGTTGGATTCCACCGAACAGTCGCCGCAGCCCTCGCAGACGAGATCGTTGATATAGGCGAAGCGCGCCGGGTCTGCGATCGTGCCGCGCTTGCGCCGCCGGCGTTTTTCTGTGGCGCAGGTCTGCTGATAGATCAGCACGGTGACGCCTGATATCGCACGCAGCTCGCGCTGCACGGCGTCCATCTCCTCGCGCGGGTGGATGGTGACGCCGACGGGCAAATCCGCCGGCGAGAAATGCTTTGGCTCATCCGACACCAGCGCAATGCGCGCGACGCCTTCAGCGCGGACGGAGTGCGCGATCGCCTGTACGCTGACCGGGCCGTCGACCGGCTGGCCGCCGGTCATCGCCACCGCATCGTTGAACAGGATCTTGTAGGTGATGTTGGCCTTCGCTGCGATCGCCTGGCGGATCGCCATCGAGCCGGAGTGATAATAGGTACCCTCGCCGAGATTCTGGAATACATGGCTATTGCCGGTGAATCTCGACGATGCCGCCCAGTTGACGCCTTCGCCGCCCATCTGGATCAGCGACGAGGTCTCGCGGTCCATCCAGCTCGCCATGAAATGGCAGCCGATGCCGGCCAGCGCCTTGGATCCCTCGGGCACCTTGGTCGAGGTGTTGTGCGGGCAGCCCGAGCAGAAATACGGCGTGCGCGCGGCACCGGGCACTGCAATCGTGCGATCCTGCTCCGGCCTGAGCGCAGCGACGCTGCGAGCGAGCTGCAATTCCGGAAACATCGGATCGAGCCGCCGTGCCAGCACGTCGGCCAGCATGCGCGGCGACAATTCGCCGGTCCAGGAGATCAGCCGCGCGCCGCTCTCGTCATGCTTGCCGACCATCCGCTCCGGCTTGGCGCCGGGATAGTCGTAGAAATATTCCTTGAACTGGCTTTCGATGATGCCGCGCTTCTCCTCGACCACGAGAATCTCGCGCTTGCCCTTCACGAACTCCATCGCGTCGTGCAGTGCGAGCGGCCACACCATACCGACCTTGTAGATGTCGATGCCGAAGCGGCGGCAGGTAGCCTCATCGAGGCCAATCAGCCGCAGCGCCTCCATCAGATCAAGATGCGCCTTTCCTGTCGTGACGATGCCGTAGGTCGCATCCCTGACGTTGTAGATGCGGCGGTCAATCGGATTGGCTTTTGCGAAGGCGTAGACCGCGTGCTTCTTGGCCTCCAGCCGCTCCTCGATCTGCGGGCCCGGCAGATCCGGCCAACGATAGTGCAGGCCACCGGGCGGCGGCGAAAAGTCCGGTTGGATGAAGCGCCGCGGGGCAGGCAGTTCGACCGAAGCGCCGGATTCGACGATCTCCGAGATCGCCTTGAAGCCGACCCACATGCCCGAGAATCGACTGAGCGCATAGCCGTATTCGCCGAACGCGAGATATTCACCGACATCGGCCGGATGCAGCGTCGGCATGAACCAGCTCATGAATGCGACGTCGGACTGGTGCGGCATCGACGACGAGACGCAGCCATGGTCGTCGCCGGCCACGACCAGCACGCCGCCATGCGGCGAGGAGCCATAGGCATTGCCGTGCTTGAGCGCATCGCCGGAGCGATCGACGCCGGGGCCTTTGCCGTACCACAGCCCGAACACACCATCGACCTCGCGATCCCGTTGCGTCTCGACCTGCTGCGAGCCGAGCACGGCGGTGGCGGCAAGGTCCTCGTTGACCGCGGGGAGGAATTCGATCCGGCTCTCCTTCAGCAGATCGCCGATCTTCCACAATTCGAGATCGACGCCGCCGAGCGGTGAGCCGCGATAGCCGGAGATGAAGCCCGCGGTGTTGAGGCCGCTCGCACGGTCGCGCCTGATCTGATCGAGCGCGATGCGCACGATCGCCTGCGTGCCGGTGAGGAAGACGCGGCCGTATTCCCTGCTGTAGCGCTCGGAGAGCTGGTAGGCGTCGAGCAGCGGCGTCTGGCCCATGACTGACCCCTCCGGGAATCGCGATGTCTGATGGGGCAAGGCTACGCCCGAGAAGTTGGTAGGTCTTACCTATCTATTCAGATGACAATCCATAATCGGTAGAAAATTGCTGTGAGTCTCATAATTTGGTAGAAAGTACCAAATCGGAGCCGCATGATGGTCGAAGAGCAGGACGAAAAAATCCTCGCCGAACTGCAGAAGGACGGCCGCGCCACCAACCAGCAGCTTGCGGAAACCGTCGGGATGTCGACCTCGGCGTGCTGGCGGCGGGTCCGCGCGCTGGAAGAGGCCGGCGTCATCTCGGGCTATTCGGCGCTGGTCCCGCGCGAGCGCGCAGGCTTTGCGACCTCGGCGATCCTGCACGTCTCGCTGGAGCGCCACGACGTCAAATTCGTCGACGAGTTCGTTGCGCGGGTGATGCAGCGCCGCGAGGTGCTGGAATGCTTCGCGACGACAGGCGATGCCGACTACCATCTGCGCGTCGTCGTGCGCGACATGGACGCCTACAACAGATTCCTCGACGAGTTCATGTTCCGCATTCCCGGTATCCGCCATGTCCGGACCAACGTGATCCTGAAGGAGATCAAGACCGGCGTGGCGCTGCCGTTCTAGTTCGTCATTCCGGGGCGTGCGAAGCACGAGCCCGGAATCCATTCCACTACATGCTATGCGGCTTGATGGATTCCGGGTTCTCGCTTCGCGAGCCCCGGAATGACGAGAGGGCGCTACGCTTCCGCCCACTTGGTCCGCATCAGGATCATGAACACCATGACATGACTGACCAGCAGCAGCGGCACGTAGAGCGCCGGAATATAGATGCCGGCGCCGAACAGGCCGGGATCCGCATTCTTCGTCGCGCCCATGAAGTAGGCGTTGAGAAGATCCAGCGTGCCCCAGATGTTGAACAACCAGACGATCGGAATCGCCATTAGCCAGCGCCACGACAGTGCCGCCATCGCGAGCAGCGCGAGCGCCGCGGCGGTCAGATCGCCCCAACCGACGGCGCTGGCAAACAGCGGGTTCACCTCAGGCGATACGAAGCCCGTGACCATGAAGTTCATCCCGAGGAATCGGAAGGCATGAAACGCCGCAAGCAGCCGGAGCGCCTCATGGCGCGGCCAGGTGCGGAGCGCCGGCCAGACATAGGTGGCGGCCACCACCGTACTCGCCAGAAATGCTCCGGCGACGCTGAGCAGGAATGGAATGTTGAGACTGATTGGCACGGTCGGCTCCTGTCTGACTGGCGATCCGGCCGGACCCGGCGATCGGGGTCCGTCCTCGGCGAGGCACTCGGGGTTCGACTCTTAGGGCTTGGCGAGCAGCAGGCGCAGCGGCAGCAGCGGGCCGACCGCGATGTAGTCGTGGTCCATGATGTCCAGCTTGGACAACGGCAACCCCTCCATGATCGCGTGCGCCTCGGATGTATCCCTGGCATCGAGCAGGAAGACGACGCCGCGGCCGTCGGATCGCGAATACCATTCGCGCACCTTGCCGTTGAGATAGAGCTGCACGGTCTGCCGGATCTCATCGGGCATCACGGCCATCACCTGTTCGCGGGTGACGCCGGCCTTGACGGTCAGGATCACCATCACGCCGGTGGTGATGGTGGAGGGGACTTCTGCCTGTGTTTGGGCCTGAGCAAGAGAGGGAGCGGTCATGGAGGTTAGGCCTGTCGAAGTGAGGGTGAGGGCAAGCAAGGTGTGACGGATCGTTTTCATCGGTCGCAGGTCTCCGTTCACGACTGTCGTGGTGATGTCGCGTGGAGCACCGCGCGTCGCGGTGCTGCTGCCTGTGGCTCCGATGTAGGGCGGCTTCCCGCGGGCGACTATTCGCGATAATGTTGACAGGCCATGAAGCAGAACTTCACAGTCAGGCAGGGCGCGCTCGATGGCGTCGAGGCGTTCCTCAGCGTCGCGGCGCACCGCAGTTTTCGCCGCGCGGCCACCGAGCTCGGCGTCACGCCATCGGCGATCAGCCAGGCGGTGCGCGCGCTCGAGGCGCGGGTCGGCGCCCTGCTGTTCATCCGCACCACCCGCAGCGTCGGAATGACCGAGGCGGGCGAACGATTCCTGGCGCGCGCAAGGCCTGCGTTCGAGGAGTTGGTTGCCGCGAGCGGGGCCGCGCGCGAACTCGGGCAGAAACCGGCCGGGCTGTTGCGCCTGACCGTGCCGCGCTCGGTGGTGCCGATCCTGCTGGAGCCGCTGATCGCCTCGTTCTGCAAAGCGTATCCCGAGATCGAGGTCGAACTCGCCGCAAGCGAAGAGCTGGTCGACCTCGCGGCCGGCGGCTTCGATGCCGGCATCAGGATGGGCCAGTTCATCAACCCGGACATGGTCGCGGTCCGCCTGACCAGGCCGTTCCCGTTCGCGATCGTTGGCAGTCCGGACTATCTCGCGCACCGCGGCCGCCCCAAGCGCCCGGACGATTTACGCGGGCACGCCTGCCTCAGGCTGCGGCGATCGAACGGCGGGCTCGCGCCGTGGTCGCTGAACGACAACGGCCGTTCGATCGAGCTCGCCGTCTCGGGCTCCTTCATCGGTCACGACTTCCCGACGCTGGTCGGCGCGGCCATCGAGGGCGTGGGCCTCGCGCAAGTCCCCGCACCGCTGATATCAGGCGCCGTGAAAGAGAAGAAGCTGGTCCGCGTGCTCGATACCTTCGCGCCGACCACGCCCGGAGTGTTTCTCTACTATCCCGGCCACCGTCAGATCCTTCCGAAGCTGCGGGCCTTCATCGACCACGTGAAGAGCAGATCGGCGGCGGCGCGCTGACGGGTTTAGGACACCGCGGCGTGCCTCACACCTTCTCCTTCACGAACCTGTTCCGCAATGTCCCGATGCCGGTGATGTCGATCTCCACCACGTCGCCGTCCTTCAGGTCCGGCGAGGCGCCGTCGGTGCCCATCCAGATCACGTCGCCGGGCGACAGCGTGAAATATTTCGATAGCTCGACGAGGAACGGCACGATGCCGAAGATCATCTCGTTGGTGCGGAAGCGGCCGGTCTCTTTGCCGTTGACGCGGATCGCGGTCTCCATGCGATCGAGATCGACATCGGTCTCGATCCACGGGCCCATCGGCTTGAAGGTGTCGGCATTCTTGGACCGCCACAGCCCGCGGTCGGCCTTTTGCCAGCTGCGCTCGGAGACGTCGTTGCCGATGGTGTAGCCGAACACGCAGTCCATCGCATTGGCTTCGGTGAGGTGCTTGGCTTTCTTGCCGATCACGACGACGAGCTCGCCCTCGTAATGGATCTTCTCGGTCGCGCTCGCCGGGATCACGACATTCTCGTCATGGGCGATCAGCGCGTTCTGCGCACGGTAGCCGATCTCGGGACGATCGGGCACGTTCGGCACCGTGCCGGCCTTGTCGGCAGCTTCCTTGAGATGCTTCAGATAGTTCAGCCCGACGCAGTAGAAGGTGCGCGGGATCAGCGGCAGCTCGATCTTGACGTCGTTCAGGGCGTGGGTCTTCGCGGTCCTGCTCCATTCACCGAACGGATCGCCGTTGACGGTCGTGACGGTGTCGCCCTCGACGAGGCCCCAGGAAGTCGTGCCCGCGGCGGTGAATTTCAGCCAGCGCATGATGATGTCCTTCTATTCCGCGGCCTGCGCACGGGTCTTCCAGGCGCCGGCCGCCGGGCGCTTCAGCCCGAGATTTTCCCGCAACGTCGTGCCGGCGTAGTCCTTGTGAAACAGGCCGCGCTTCTGCAACTCGGGCACCACGTGATCGACGAAGTCGGCGTAGGAGCCCGGCACATAGCTCGCCGCGACGACGAAGCCGTCGCAGCCGCGACCTTCGAACATTTCCTCCAGCCGGTCGGCAATCTCCTTCGGGCCGCCCACCATCGCGTCCTGCACCTGGCCGCGGCCGGAGAAGGTGATGAAGTCGCGGGTCGAGGGATTGGCCTTGCCGGAGGTGCGAAGCACGCCGTCGCGGATGCCGAGCATGCCTTGCATGCCCTGCAGTTCCTCCGTGGTCAGCGGCTCGTCGATCCCCTTGGCTCCGAAGTCGAAGTTGAGGCCTTCGGCGAGCAGCGACAGCGCGTCGATCTCGAGCGGCAGCTTCTGGATCAGGGCCATGCGGTCCTCGGCCTCGGCCTTGGTCGCGCCGGTGACCGGCGTGATCAGATTGCAGAGGAACATCTGCTCGGGATCGCGCCCGGCCTTGGCGGCTTCGCCCCGGATCGCGTCATAGCCCTGCTTCGCATTGGCGAGGTTGCGCGCCGCGGTGAAGATCACCTCGCCCCAACGCCCGGCAAAGCGCTGGCCGCGGCCGGAAGCGCCGGCCTGGATCACGACGGGATGGCCCTGCGCCGAGCGCGGCACCGTGAACGGGCCGCGCGAGGTGAAGAACGTGCCCTTGTGGTCGAGCCGCTTCACCTTGGTCGGATCGGCGAAGCGGCCGGATGTCTTGTCGATCACCAGCGAGCCGTCTTCCCAGGCGTCCCAGTGGCCGAGCACCACCTCCATGAACTCGTCGGCGCGATCGTAGCGCAGATCGTGCTCGAGATGCTGCTCGCGGCCCATGTTGAGGGCTTCGCCGTCATTGACCGAGGTCACCACGTTCCAGGCGGCGCGGCCACCTGTCATCAGATCGAGCGTGGCGAAGCGGCGGGCGACGTCGAACGGCTCGAAATAGGTGGTGGACGCAGTCGAGGCGAGGCCGAGCCTGGTGGTCACCATGCCCATCGTGGTCAGCACCACGATCGGGTCCATCTTCACGCAGCGGATGCCGTATTCGACGGTGTGGGCGTGATCATTGCCGTAGCGGTCGGGCATTGCAAGGCGATCGTCGAAGAACGCCATGTGGAATTTGCCGCGCTCCAGGATGCGCGCGATCTCCTGGTAGTAGTCCGCCGACATCGAATCGTCGCGCGACTCCGGGTGGCGCCAGGAGCCCGGCAGGTTGGTGCAGTTCTGCGCCTGCAAGAAGCCAACCAACGCCATTTGCCGTGTCATGTCGTTCTCCTGTGCCTGAATGCGTCAGCGAAGATCGAGGTCGTCGGTCAGCTTGTAGTCGGCGGCGAGCGCCTTGAGCTTGTCCCAGGTGGCGTCCTCGATCTCGATGCCGTCCTTGCGCCGCTGCTGCTCGCGGATGAATTCGACCTCACCCGGATAAAACACGCCGCGGCTCCCTTCCGAAGGCGGCGTCGATTTCAGGTAGCGGGCGAAGTCGGCGACCTCCTTCTTGAAATCCTGCAAGGGGCGGAATGCGGCGACGTTGAACACCGCCATGAAGCAACCGTCGTTGTGACGGCCGGTCGGCTCGACGCCGAAGCCGAGGCCGGTCAGCAGGCCGCACAGCACCTCGACCATCGCGGCAAGGCCACTTCCCTTGTAGCCTTCGCTGCCGCCGAGCGGTAGCAGCGCGCCGCCCTTGCGATAGTCTTTTGGATCGGTGGTGTCGCGCCCTTCGGCATCGATGATCCAGCCTTTCGGGATGCTCTCGCCGCGCGCCACGGCAAGCTGAATCTTGCCGGCCGCGACCGCCGAGGTCGCCATGTCCAAATAGAACGGCGCCTCGAGATCGGAGGGCACCGCGATCGAGAGCGGGTTGGTGCCGAGTCGGGCCTCGCGGCCGCCGAACGGCGCGACGTGCTTCGGCGAGCGGCCGGAATCCGCGGCCGCAATTCCGATCATGCCTTCGCGCATCGCCATCATCGGGTAATGCGCGAGACGGCCGACATGACTCTGCCGGAAAACGGTGCAGGCCGCGACATTGGCGGTCTTCGCCTTGTTGATGGTCATCTCCATCGCCTTGGCGTTGACGTGGAAGCCGAACCCCCAATGGCCGTCGATCACGGTCGTGGTCGGCGTCTCCTGCACGATGGTCCATTTCGCGCCGGGCACGATATGGCCGGCCTTGATGCGGTCGATATAGGTCGGGATCGCGATCACGCCGTGGGAGTCATGGCCGGCGAGGTTGGCGTTGACGCAGCCGGAGGCGACCGCATCGGCCTCCTCCTCCGATGCGCCGGCGCCCCGGAGCAGCGCCGCGCCGATGCGCGTGAGACGGTCGGCCTGGACGATCGGCATGGGATTTTCCTCGCGGTCCGCCCGCGTGATGCGCGGGTCTTGCTTGCTGTTGTCAGGCTCATGCTCTCAAAGCGCAGCTTGCCGAGCAAGGGCGGAAAATCCGGTCCGCCATACCGCCAGCAGAGTGCTCCCGGCGATATTTTCACCGAGTGAAACGGGTGCGGTCGCGATGCGGAATTTGGGCGCCGCGGCGGGACGACCAAGACGGCAGTCCGTGCCTTTCGGCGCTCCGCCTCAACCTGGCACACTGACGTCCGTAATATCCCGGAAAACGCTCTTCGGCATTCGTCAGCCGTTTACTTTGTCTCACAACTTGCCGGATGCGCTAACCGCCACTTAGGCCTCTCGCGGGCAATGTTCCCCGGCAGTTGAAGGGGGTGGCCCTGGGGCCTTCAGGGATCGTGCAGTCGAGCATCGGGCGTACATTCGCGGCGTTGAATGCGACCAACGAAGCGATCCTGTACGCGAAATCACCAGAAGAATTGTACGGAAAGGTCTGCGAAGCCGCGTTCTCGAGTGGGAGCTTCCTGGCCGCGACCGTCTTTTTGCTGGAGCCCGATACCGGTCGGCTGCTGTTCGCGGCCGGTTGCGGCGACGATGTCGCGCGCCTGCGCAGCATCACGATCTCCGCCCTCGCCAACACCCCGGATGGGGAGGGCGTGGCCGGGCGGGCGTTCCGCGATCAGAGCGCCAGCGTCAGCAACGACTATGTCAACGATGCCCGTTCGTCGGCCTGGCGTAGCGGCCTCGCGGCAGCTGGCGTTGGTGCGGCGGCGGCGATGCCGTTGGTCTGCAACGGCCGCAGCGTCGGCGTCTTCATGGTGACCCGGCGCGAGGTCGACTCGCTCGGCGAGGAGATCGTGTCGCTGCTGGAGCGCATGGCCGCCAACGTGTCTTACGCGCTCGACAATTTCGACCATGAAGCGTCGCGCAAGAGCGGCGAGCGGGCGATGCGCCGGCTCAACCGCATGTTCGGCGCCATCAGCGCAACCAACGAGGCGATCCTTCGCGCCAAGACCGAGCACGATCTTTATCAGAGGGTGTGCGATGCCGCGGTGTTCAGCGGCAAATCCTTCGCGACCGTAGTGCTGCTGGCCGAGCCCGACACGCACTGGCTCGAGCCGGTCGCAGGCACCGGCGAGGCGCTCGACCTGATCACGCAGACGCGCTTTTCGACCGACCCGGACAATCTCTACGGCAAGGGCATCTGCGGCGAGGCGTTCCGGACCAAACGGCCGTGCATCGAGCACGACATTCCGGTATCGGCGGGCGCCGCACAGACGGAAGCCGGTGGCGGCGGCCTGATGGCCTGCGTCGCGCTGCCGCTCACCCGGTTCGGCAGGAGCATCGGCGTCCTGATCTTCTTCATCGGCAATTCCTGGGCCCGCGACGAAGAGATCATCGCGCTGCTGGCGGGCATTGCCGAGAACGTCTCGGTTGCGCTTGACACGTTCGGCCGCGCCACCGAGAAGGCCAAGGCCGATGCCGAGCGCGAGCGGCTGTCGCGGATGTTTGCGGCGCTGAGCGCGACCAACGAGGCGATCATGCGCGCGCGGTCGCGCCTCGAGATGTTCGAGCTGGTCTGCGCCGCGGCAGCGCATGGCGGCGGGTTCAACTCGACCAGCATCCTGATCGCGAAACCTGGCGACGACTTCCTGGAGATGATGGCGGTCGCGGGGCCGACCGCCGAGAATGCGCGCCGTCTCAACGTCTCGCGCAGCGAGGCGCGTCCGGAAGGACGCGGGGTTTGCGGCAGGGCGTTCCGCTCCAGGCGTGCCTGCGTCAACAACGATTTTCTGGGCGACGTCGCCAACAGCCCGTTCCGCGACGTCATCGACCGCGAGGATGCGCGATCGGGCGCGGCATTTCCGTTGATCGTCGACGACGATCCGGTCGGCGTGATGCTGTTCATCTCGGCCAAGCGCAACACCTTCTCGGCCGAGTTCGCCGAGCTGCTGCAGCGGCTCGCCGACAACGTCGCCTATGCGCTCGGCAGCTTCGATCGCGCCGACGAGAAGGCGCGCACGGAGGAGCAGAAGGAACGTCTGAGGCGGATGTTCGCGGCGCTGAGCGCGACCAACGAGGCGATCATGCGGGCGAAATCCCGCAGCGAGCTGTTCGATCTGGTTTGCGATGCCGCCGCAGTCGGCGGTCAATTCATCTCGGCCACGATCAGGCTGGTGCGGCCGGGCGAGGTCTTCCTGGAGAACGTGGCTGCTTCCGGCCCCGATCGGGTACGCGCCCGCGAAGTCCAGCTGTCGGCCGATGCGACGCGTCCGGAGGGACAGACGCTGACCGGCGTTGCGATCCGCACTCGCAGGCCCTGCATCAGCAACGATTATCTCAGCGACTTCGGCCCCGAATCGCATGTCTATCCGGTCGTGCGCGACAGCGGCAGCAAGTCCGGCGCAGCCCTGCCGCTGCTCAAGAACGGCGAGGCGATCGGCGCGCTGGTGTTCCTCTCCGGCGAGTTCAACACCTTCAGCCCGGAGATGATGGCGCTGCTGCAGCGGCTCACCGAGAACGTGTCGTTTGCACTGGCCAATTTTGATCGCGCCGACGAGAAGGCCCGGGCTGACGAGCAGAAGGAGCGGCTGTCGCGGATGTTCGCGGCGTTGAGCGCGACCAACGAGGCGATCATGCGGGCGAAGTCCCGCACCGAGCTCTACCAGCTGGTCTGCGAGGCGGCAGCGACCGGCGGCAAGTTCACCTCGACCACCATCGCGCTGGCGCAGCCCGGAAGCGACTATCTCCGCATCGTCGCGATCGCGGGCCCGGCGGCCGACGGCGCGAGCCAGGTGACGCTCTCGACTAGCGAGGCGCACCCCGAGGGGCGCGGCGCCTGCGGCAGGGCGTTCCGGTCGGGCAAGGCCTGCATCATCAATGACTATTTTGCCGATACGGAGACCGCCGCTTTCCATGAGCGCGCTCGCCTCGATGGAACGCAGTCCGGTGCCTCGTTCCCGCTGATCGTCAACGGATCGGTCGTCGGCGTCATGATCTTCGTCGCGATCGAGAAGGATACGTTCACGCCGGAATTCGCCGAGCTGCTGCAGCGACTCGCGGACAATCTGGCGTTCGCGCTCGAGAGCTTCGACCGCGCCGACGAGAAGCACAAGGCCGATGAGCGGATCGAATATCTCGCCTCGCATGACAGCCTGACCAATCTGCCGAACCGCGAGACCTTCAACGAGATGCTGCGTCACGCGATCTCGGCGGCGGATCGCCATCGCCGGCCGCTCGCGGTGCTGTTCATCGACCTCGACCGCTTCAAGGTGATCAACGACTCGCTCGGCCACGACGCCGGCGACATGCTGCTGGTGGCGATCGCCGAGCGGCTGCGCGGATCGTTGCGTGCAAGCGACGTGGTGGCGCGGCTCGGCGGCGACGAATTCGTGGTCATCCTGGAGGACACCGCCGAACGGCACGACGTCGAGCGGATCGCCGGCGATCTCCTGGTCGCACTCAGCCAACCGATGCAGCTCAGCGGGCATGAGTGCCACACCACGGCCTCGATCGGGATTGCGACCTATCCCACCGACGGCTCCGACGTGCAGACGCTCACCAAGAATGCCGACATGGCGATGTATCTCGCCAAGGAGGACGGCAAGAACGGCTTCCGCTTCTTCTCCAACGAGGTGAGGGCGCAGTCGATCGAGCGCCTAACGATGGAGAGCGCGCTGCGCCGCGCGCTGGAGCGCGACCAGTTCTCGCTCGAATATCAGCCCAAGGTCGACATGGCGAGCGGACAGATCAGCGGCGTCGAGGCGCTGCTGCGCTGGAGCCATCCCGAGCTTGGCAATGTCTCGCCGGGGCAGTTCATTCCGCTCGCCGAGGAGATCGGGCTGATCGTGCCGATCGGCCGCTGGGTGTTGAAGGCGGCCTGCGCGCAGAACATGGCGTGGCAGCACCGTGGCCTCAGGGCGGTGACGATGGCGGTCAACCTTTCGCCGCGGCAGTTCGGCGATCCGAACCTGCTCGACGACATCGACGCGGCGCTGGCGGCGAGCGGCATGTCGCCGGCGCTGCTGCAGCTCGAGGTCACCGAAAGCATGGTGATGCGCAACGTGACGCGCGCGGTCCGCGTGCTCGACGCCATCCAGAACCGCGGCATTCGGCTTGCGATCGACGATTTCGGCACCGGCTATTCGTCGATGTCGCTGATGAAGCAGTTCCCGATCGACACAATCAAGATCGATCGCTCCTTCGTGCGCGATTTGCCTGATGATTCCGAGGACGTCGCGATCGCGCAGGCGATCATCAGCATGGGCAAGGCGCTCGGCATGACCATCGTGGCTGAGGGCGTCGAGACCTCCGAGCAGCAGGAGTTCCTGCGCGCGCATGCCTGCGACGAGATGCAGGGCTTCCTGTTCTCGAGGCCGCTGCCGCCGCGGGATCTCGCCGAGTTGCTGAAGAAATCGCCGGTGCTGACGTCGCCGCCGTTGCAGCCGTTGCTGGACAGCGAGACGACCAATGAGGCCGGGCCGGATCTAGGGTGGAAACGCGCTGTCGTCTGACGGCTGCACGGGCAGATCGCGGACGTCGGAATCGGTCGATGCGATCAGGCGCGAGAAATCATAGGGCCAGGACGGGATCGCCTGGCCGGCCAGGGTCCGGCGCAGCGCCGCCGACGCCTCCGCAAAGCTCGCCCCGTCGGCCAGACGGAACCGACGGCACCAATTCGACGGCAGCGGTTCGGCGGTATCGCGCATCTCGAACGCCGGTCCCCACCACCATGCCGGCGCCGGCGGCCGTTCCGGTTCGGCAATGGCGCGCCATCGCGCGAACTCGTCGGCAATGCGGGCAAATTGCAGCTTGGCGGCGGGATGCATCGAAGGCCCTTCCTCGAAGCCGGATGATAGCATCCCACGCACCTCGCGCAACGCGGCTATTGGCGACCGTGCTGCCAATGCGCCGTGACGTCGGAGCCCGATTTGTTGAGGTGGACGTGCTGGTCGACATGATCGACCCAGGACAGCGGAATGAAATGGTGGTGCTGACCGTCGGGTGAACTCTGCTTGGTCAGCTTGATCTTGTCGGTGCCTTCCATGTGGTCGACCTTGCCGACCGTCTTCTTGTCCGACGAGATCACGTCCATATGTTCCCGAATGTCGGCAGCTGTTGCCATGCGTTATCTCCTCGTCATGATGATGAGGGGTGAAACGCTGGGTGGATGGAATGGTTGCTAGCCGCGTGCGGCTACTTCTGTTCCACCTCGGTCGCGGTGGCCGGGCCTTCGCCCATGATCAGCAGCACGGCGTCCTCGTCCTTGGCGCCGTCCCAATGCACCTGCTTGCCGAAATGGGTGACGAAGCTGCCCGCCGGCATTGCCACGGTGCCATGATCGGGATCGAATTTCGGACCCGAGCCGACCCACCAGGTGCCCTTGAGCACGACGATGTAGCAGTCGTTCGGGTGGAAATGCGGACGGCTGAAGTGATTGCCCTTGGTCCATTTGGTGTAGACCATGTAGAAGCCCGGCTTCGAGGGATCGCCGACCACGACGGCATTCTGCGCGCCGCGCGCGTCGACCGCGCTCCAGGGAATCTGGTCCGGCAGCTTGTAGGTGACGGCGGCCGGATTGAGCTCTGCCGCGGCGCTGACGCTCAGCGTGCCCGCAAGGGCCAGCGGCATCATCAGGTATCGCCAGGACCGGTTCGACGCCGCCATCGTATCCTCCGAGATCGGTTCGTTCGGGCGACTACCGCGCCCGTATCTCGCATGATGCTAAGCGCTCCCGCTTGCGCGGGACAAGACGCGCCCGCGCATGTCTGCTCTCAAGATTGCGGCATCGGGTCGTGACACAACGCAGTTGCAATATGAAAAACGCATTTACGACGCCGCGGACGATGATAGGTTGCGCGCCAACCAAAAAGACGGGAGGATAACTTTGAAGAAGCATCTGTCGATACTGGCGGCGGGACTCGTGATCGGTGCGGCCGCGCTGCAATTCTCCACTGCTGCATCGGGCGATGACGGCTGGGTCACGCTGCTCGACAGCTCCAGGAAGGGCGACTGGGACGAGGTCGGCAAGGCCAACTGGGCCATGAAGGACGGCGCGCTGGTCGCCGACAAGCTCGATGGCAAGGATCTCTCTTATCTCGTCAGCAAGACCCAGTACAAGGATTTCCAGATCCGGGCGGAGTTCTGGACCGACGAGGACGCCAACAGCGGCGTCTTCATCCGCTGCGAAGGCAACAAGGTCATCGACTCCAAGGTCTGCTACGAGGTCAACATCTTCGACAAGCGGCCCGACCCGACCTACGGCACCGGCGCGATCGTCGACGTCGGCAAGGTCGATCCGATGCCGAAGGCGGCCGGCAAGTGGAACGTCTACGAGATCATGGCGCAGGGGCCGCATTTCGTCGTGACGCTGAACGGCCAGAAGACCGTCGACGCGCAGGACACCAAGCACGCCAGCGGCTACATCGCGCTCCAGTATGGTTCCGGCGTGGTCAAGTTCCGCAAGGTGCAGATCAAGCCGCTCTGACAACGCAAGCCGAGGAGAGCCCGGCCGCGCCGCGGCCGGGTTTGATCGCGTGTCATGTGCTATCCGTGGGGGGCCGTCAGATCTTCGCCTTGCGTGCGCAAATGATGACCGAGCACGAGCCCGGTCATGCACAACAACAGCCCGAGCGCCGCCGGCGCAAATAGCGCCTCCTCCTGGAAGATGCCGTTCACCAGCACGACCATCGTGCCGAACGCAGCGAGCCCTTGAATGAGAATTCCGGACGAGGCGTAGAGGCGCCAGGCTTTCAGCGCCACCGCAAAGAAGAAGCCGAGCGGGACCACCGCGCCGATCCCCATCTGGTAGAGCAGGACGCCGACGGCGCTCTCGACCGCGCCGTCCATCGTGCCGGCGGCTTGCGCGGCGTTCCAGTCGATCGAGAAGTAACCTTCGGAGAGATTGCCGCCGACGCCGAGGCCACGGCCGATCGGGTTGTGCAGGAAGCCGTCCCAGCCGCCCATGAAGCCGATCACGTGAAAGTCGCCGATCTGCAGCCCGATATGGATCGCCGCGATGGCGTACACCACGAGTCCGACCAGTGCGAGGGCAAGGGTGATGGTGGCGCCGAATAGCCAGGTTGCCGTCCAGGCCAGGGCCACGAAAATGACCAGGATGAGCGCGCCCTTCACGCTGCAGAAGATCAAGAGCGGGATTGCGGCCAGCGCCAGCCAGCGATATCCGACCGCGAACAGGAACAGGATGGAAAAGGCGATCCCGTAGCCGAAACTGATCGGGCTCATATTCGGTCCGAAGATGCGCAGGATCGACGACAGTCCGAGATCCTCGAACAGCGGGCTGTTGAGAAAGCTGAAACGGAAGCGGTCGATCAGATCGACCGGGACATTGCCGGTTTGGCGCATCTGGGCTTCCCAGGATCCGGAGCGAGTCGCCTTCAGTTCGTCGAAATGCCAGAACGTGTAGCCGTTGGTGATTTCGAGCCAGAAATCGCGAAACAGCAATTCGACATAGCCGCAGACGATCAGCAGCGTGGCGACGGTCGCCAGGAAGGGTGTAATGCGAAGCTCGAAGGTTGCGGCGGTCAGCAACGAGAGCTGAAACAGAAACAGCGGAAACGCGATGTTGCGCAGATAGACGAGTGCCGCATGCGTGTCCTGCGTGGCGCCGAGCAGGAAATACATCCCCACGACCGCGAGGGTCATCAGCCCCCAATTCATGATCCGGTCGATCTCGGGCGAATGCTTGCGCTCGCGCAGCATGTATAGCGCCAGCGTCACCAGCCACATCACCGCGCAGATCAGGAAATTGTAGCCCTTGACGAAATCCATCTCCTGCTCGGTCGTCATGGTGGACGACAGGATCGAGACGAACAGGTTCTGGAAGAAGATGATGAAGACGGCGATCGACGGCGCATAGGCCGGGGCCGCGAGCACGATGGAGCAGCCGATCAGGCTTTCCACCACGATAGCGAGCCCGGCATTGGCAGCCTGCATGATCGGAGCGAATGCGATCGATGCCACGGCGATGCCGAGCGCAGGAATGAGGTCGCCGGCCAACAGCGGCCGCGGGGCTATGTCTGCTCGCACAGGCTCTGACCTAAATGACCGGATGGGGGCGTGCCGCACCCGCATCGTCGATCTAGCCGCGCATTGTGAAAGAACCGGTTAACCAGATCGGTTAGTGCGTTCCGAGCAGCGCCCTCAGCACGTCGCGGTCGGCCTTGCCGGTAGAGGAGTCGGCGAGGCCAAAGCCCTGCGAGAGCTCCCAATGGGTCCAGCCCCAGCACTGCTGCCGTGCGTAGGCGGTGACGCCGGCGAGCCAGCGCAGCCGGCTGTCGCGCGGCGCGCCGGCCTTCAGCACCCCGAACTCATTGATGATGATCGGGCGGGAATACTGCCGCTGCCAGGCAGCCGCGGGCTCGAGCCACTGGTCGATGCCGCGACCCGGGATGGCGCGGTCGACCATCGCGAGCGCCCTGGGCTTGTTCAGCGCGGTCAGCTGCTCTCGCAATTGTTGAACCCTGGGATCGCCGGCACGGGCCGGATAGGGCAATCCAACGACGTCGTGGAGCGGCTCGTTCGGGTCCCAGTGGGCCTGATGGGTGAACACCATCGGATCGTAGAAGTGGATGGCATAGACGACGTTCGGATCGTCGAGCGGCGTGAAGCCCGGCAGCGAGTCCGCACGCTGCCAGTTGACCGGACCCGTGATCAGCGTGGTCTGCGGCAGCAATTGGCGAATGAAGCCGGCCAACTCCCGGACCTCGCGCTGCCACTGCGTGGCATCGACCTCCGGCTCGTTCAGGAGTTCCGCAAACACTCGATCGAAGGGATATCGCTCCATGACCCGCGCGAGCGCGGTCCAGGCGCTCTTCATTTCGGCCATCGCGCCGGCCGGGTCGTCCTTGTGCAGCGCGTTGAAGTCCTGACCCGAATGCAGGTCGATCGACACGGCATAGCCGAGTGCGAGCAGGGCTTTCAACGCGGCATCGACGGTTTGCAGCCGGCTGTCGATCTCCGCCTTCGCAGCGAAGCGCGGCATGACGAAGTCGGCGGGCACCGGCAGCCGGATGTGGGTCAGGCCGGCCTTGCGCAGTTCGAGCAGCAGGCTGCGCGGCGGCGCCGACCGCGGATCGACGATCCAGCCGTCGGCACTGACGCCGCGCGACAACGCCTTGATCCGGTCCGCGGGGACGCCTTCGATCAGGGCGGGGCAGGCCCGCGCGGCGACGGACAGCAGAATGGATGCGGTGGCGATGATGGCGGGGATCGATAGCCGGGCCATTGGACGATCAACTCGCGATCAATGTTGCAGCGGCGACGCCGAACGTGGCGCGGCTGGTGCGTCGCTCACGCATACTGCCTGTCGTGTTGCCGACTTGCGACGCTGGACTGGAGTTCGTTGAGAACGACACCGGCGAGCTTGCGCTCGGCGCCACCGAGCGCGGTGATGATGTCTTCCATCGACGCGTTGATGTCGCGATCCACTGGCAGTGCCGCGATCAGTCCGTCGGCCATGTCGAACAGCCGTCGTTCATCCGCACTCCACGGCATCGGCGGCCCGTCCATGATCACGAGGTCGTGGCTGCCGGCGGAGCGCGCCTGCGCGATCGCCTGCTGGATCGCCTCGCCGGCCTTGGCGGGATTGCCCTTGATCGCCGGCAGTATGGCAATGCCGTTTGCGGTGTTGATGGCGCGAGACGCCTTGCTGCCGATGGTGAGCCGGTCGAGCCGGCTCGGCCTGCTCCGGAGGGGATGCCCGGCCCTGTCGGTCAGGGCGTGGACGGTTGGGTCAGCGTCGATCAGCAGGACGCGGGCGCCGTCGCGTGCGGCAACGAGCGCGATGTTGAGCGCGACAACGCTGCGGTCGGGATCGTCGACGGTGCCGAGCACGGCCAGCACGGGGACGGCGTTCGGAGCGGTGCCGGTCGCCAGCACCGCATGGATCTGCCGGATCGTGTTGGAGAACGGCCCGAGCGCCGAACTGGTGCGCAACGTCGGCCAGCCGAACCGCGTGACGTCGGCGGGATTGTCGCCGGTCAGGATGCCGCCAAGCGTGCGCATGACATCGGATTCCTGCAGCTCGGCGATCAGCGGCTTCTCGATCACCGGCTTGTCGATGAGAGCGGCGGCCGGCTGGATCGCGGGCGGTGCCTGCACGGCCGGCTTGGCCATCGCGGTGATGGGCTGCCGTTCCGGCGCGGCATCGTGTTTCGGTTGGAGCCTGGGACGGATCGGATCGGCGCCGGGTGCCAGCTGGCCGGCCGCAACGATCCACGCCGCGGCGGCGAGCCCGCCAAGCATGAAGCCGATCATCGCGAGCAGGGTCATCGGCGGCGGGAAAGTGCGCTGCTGCGGGATCGTCGCATCGCCAATCACGCGCGCGCTCGAGGTGTTGAGGCTCTCCTGCTCCTCGGTCTCGCGCGAGCGCTTGAGGAAGGACTGATAGACGTCGCGGCTGGCATCGACCTCGCGCTCGAGTTCGCGCAGCCGCACCGACGCCTGGCTCATCTGCACGCTCTGGTGCTTCTGAACTTCGAGCGCCTTGTTGAGCGAGGCTTCATAGTCGCGCGCCCGGGTCAGATCGTTCTTCGCGGATACCGCAAAGCGATCGATCTCTTCCTTGATGGTCCGGCGCAGGTCCTCGACCTGCTGGTCGACCTGGCGCAGCGCCGGATGGCGCGGCCCGAGCTCGCCCTGCAGCTCGGCCTGCCGCTTCTTGGCATCGGCATATTGCGAGCGCAGGTTGGCGATGGTCGGCGACTGCAGCGCTTCGGGAATTGCGCCCGCGTCCATCGCTCCGCGCCGGCTGGCTTCGATCTGGTCAAACTTGGCCTGGGCATCGAGTGTCAGCGCCCGCGCCGCGGCCAGCCGCTGGTTGCCGACCGAGAGCTGCTGGTCGGTCAGCAGATTGTCCTGGGAGCCGACGAAGTTGTTCTGCGCCTTGTAGGTCGCGAGCGCCTCTTCGGCGTTGCGCAGGCGCTGCTGCAGCTCCTTCAGCCGGCCGGACAGGTCGCGGGTGGCGCGCCGCGCGGCCTCCGCCTGCGACTGCTTGGACTCGGTGAGATAGGCCTTGGCGATCGCATTGGCGAGCATCGCCGCCTTGACCGGATCGTGCGACCACACGTCAATGTCGACGATGAAGGTGCGATCGGTCTTCTTGACGTTGATATGGCGGTTCAGCGTGTCGAGCGTGTTCATCTCGATCTGCTGTTGCTGCTCCGCCGTCGTACGCGGCTCGATGCCGAACAGGCCGAGCAGCGCGGCGAGCAGGCCGCGGCTTGCGGCGCCAGCGCCGAATTCGGGATCCTTCACCAGATTGGTGTCGCGGATCACCTGCAGCAGTACGTTGTTTGATGTGATCAGGCGCGACTGGCTCTCGACCACCATCGAGAGTCCGGAGACATCCTGGGCGCGCGGGGTCAGCTCGCGCTCGACCAATTGCAGCTCGCGCGGATCGACATAGAGCTGGGCGCCGGCGGTATATTTCGGTGTCAGGCTCTTGCCGATCGCAACCGCGATGCAGGCGCAGAGCAGCGCGGCCGAGACGATCGCGACCCTGCGCGCCCACAACAGGCGGACCAGCTCAAGCAGGTTGAAGCCGGCCGGGATTGCGGCCCGGCGCGGCTCCGGTTTGGCCCGGTCGATCGGCTGGTCATAGCTAAGCATCGACCCCAGCTTTCGTCTGAATGGCCGCACGCATCGGCTGAGGAGCACTCTTTCGGGCCACGCAACGCGCACGAGACGACGCGAAAAACACGCAACACGAAAAATTAACCATACTCATTCGCCAACTATTCACCAGAAAGGCAAACAAAGGGTTTAAGCGCGGGCGCATCGGAACGCCTCCGCCATCGTCAGGACCGGGACATTGCGCCGCGCCGCCGCCTCCAGCGCATAGGTCATCAGATCGGGCGTGCAGCCATAGAGGCTCGGTACCTCGGCTACGTCGTGGCTGTAGAAAATTAACCAGCCGTTCACCTTTGCCGCTTCCGCGAAGGCCATGTCGATCCGGTCGCGCGACATCTGGCGGTCGATCAGCGGCATGGCGCGGAGGAACTGCAGGTCGACCTCGCCGCTGTTCACGCCGGGCACGATGCTGCGGCAGGTGCGGAATTCGGACCTCAACAGGTGCTTCCGCGCGTAGGAGCCGTAGCCGAACGGGTAGGCGAAGCTCTCGACCGGCATCGTCGGATCGAGCGAATGGAAATAGGTCCGGTTACGCGCGATCTCCGCGGCCAGCGATCTCTCGTCGAGGTCGCAGGCGCGGCGGTGCGAGAAGGTGTGGCAGCCGATCTCATGGCCACGGCGATGCAGCGAGACGACGTCGTCGGCGCTGCCGGTGGTCCAGTCGGGTGCGTCCAGTCCAACCAGCCCGCCCGACACGTAGAACGTGCCGCGAGCGCCGTAGGACTCCAAAATGTCGGCGCCGAATGTCGCCGCGCTTTTCGGCAGGTCGTCAAAGGTGAAGGTCACCATCGACGTGGCATTGTTCAGGCGAAAACGCTCGACCTGCACATGCATCGCCAGCCGGTGGCTGACCTTGACCCTGGCTTCCGACCACAATGCGTTCATGAGCCAAGTTTCCGCAAGATCACGTGGTAGTCGCCGTGCCGGACGTCGATCTTGCCCGGCAATAGCGTGTTGATCGCCTTCGCGCCCGCGTCGATCAGCGCGGCCAGCAGCGGCTTGCGTCTGCGCATCTCGGGATAGCGCGGGCTCTCGTATTTCTTCCGATAGATCACCTGCAGCCCGTGGCCGGCCGCGAACGCCTCGAGGTTGCCGAGAGTCACCAGCGGATGGAAATGGGTCGGGAACGGCGCCTCGCCCGGCAGTCCGGCGTGCTTCTCGCCGCGCACATGCCGGTAGAACCAGACGTGGAACCAGTGCGGGGAGTATTTCGTGACGATGCCCGACAGCGACTTCGGGTTCGGTGCGCCGATCAACAGCAGCCCGTTCGGCTTCAGCGCCTCGCAGAACCCGCGCAGCACGGCCTCCACGTCGGGGATGTGCTCGATGACGTTGTAGCAGATGATCAGGTCGAAGCGCTGCCCTGGCGGGAAGCGATAGGTCTGGATGTCGCCGAGGATGGCTTCCTGCGCATAGCTGTTGTTGCGGATCTGATCGGCGTCGATGTCGACGACGGTCACATGCGAACGGCGCAGCACGCCCAGCGGCAGATAGCTGGTCGAGCCGCCGCCGGCTTCGTAGATCGCGAGCCGACCGGCCGGCAGCCGGGCCTCGAGGATGCTGTGAACCGTGAGCAGGCTCCGCTTGGCTTCGCCGGGCGGCAGGGCCAGCAGTGATTCCGGATGGATTTCAGCGGGGACGGGCATCGTGAGTTCGGTGAGCGGGGCGGGACGCGTAGCAAGCGCGAGGGATCTGTTCATCGGCTCATCCAACGTTGCTGTTTGCGGATCTGGTGTGGAACATGACAACGCCCCGCTTCAGCCTGCCGCGCAGCCGCGCGATGTCGAACAGCCAGCAGAGCGCGGCATAAACGACGAGCCCGGCCGCGATCAGCACGATGCTGGCAGGGAGATCGGCGAGGGCGAGGATGCGGTCGAGTGCGCCGACGGTGAGCGCCATCGCGAGCGCGGCGATAGCGATCAGCGCGAGCCGACCGATCGGGATCGGAATCCGGAAGGCAAAGCGGCTCAGGACCAAGGCGCAGACAAAGCCCGTGGTGTCGGCGCCGAGCCGCGCCCAAGCTGCGCCGACCGTCTCGTAAAGGCTGACCAACCCGTAGGACAGGATCACGTTCGCGGCGATGATCGAGGCGGTGTTGATCAGGTAGAAGGAGTTGCGTCCCGACAGCAGGAAGCTCGCATGCAGATATTGCTGCGTCAGCACCTGGAACAGCACGGCGATCGCGATGACCGGCATGATCTCGCTAGCAACTGCGCGGAAGGCGGGACCGAGGACGATGTTGGCGACATGCGGGGCGATCAGCGCGAAGCCGAGGCAGGCCGGCAGCGTGACGCCGGCAAGCAGCTCGAAGCAATCGGCGAGATGGGTCCTGACCGCGGCGTCGCCCTGCCTGGCATGGATCTGCACGGCCATCGGAAAGAACGCCGCGGCCATGCTCATCGCCGGCATCATCAGGGTCTGGCGCACCAGGTCGAGCGCCGCGACATATTTGCCGGCATCGGCGGCGCCGACCAGGTTGGCGATCATGAAACGGTCGGTCACGCTCGAGATCGCGAGCAGCGTCAGCGACAAGGTCAGCGGCAGGCCGGTGCGGGCAAGCGACCGCAGGTCGGCCTGGTCGAAGGTGACGACGGTGCCGCGCCACCCGCTGCGCGATTGCAGGAGCACGGCGACGAGATAGGCTGTGGCGGCCGCGAGCAGCAGCAGCACGCCGGTCGGGCTGACCAGCGCAACCGCGACCCCCAGGCCGAGCAGGGCGGCGGCGCGGACCAGCGTCGCCTTCATGACCGAAAACGCCTTCAGCCGTGCACGCAGCAGATCCTGCGTCAACTCGAACAGGCCGATTGCAACAGCGAGGACCACGGCCGCGAGCGCGGCGGCGGCATCGAGCCCGACGTGGCGGGCCAGCAGCCAGGCGATCGGCGCGGTGAGGCAGCAGATCAGATAGCCCGACACGACCAGGCCGCGGACGTCGGTGCCGTCATTGCGGGCGTGGCCGCTCAGGATCAGGTTGCGAAACCACCCGACCAGGAAGACCGATATGACCGAGGCGAAGCCGACGCCGAGCAGATAGATGCCATAGTCATGCGGCGCGAACAGCCGCGTGAAAATGAATACGCTGAACAGTCCAAGCAGTGCCGAGAGCACGTTGGCGGTCAGGTTGATGCTGGCCTGTCCGATCAGCATGACGCGGCGAACTCCGAAAGCGTCCCGGCCGCCGACGACGCCAGGATGGCGTCGCTCTCGGCCACGACCTCGCGAATCGTCGCGACCGGCGTCCCCGAGAACGACGCGATCGAGAACGCAACGTCGTCCCTGTCGGCGCGCAGCAGCAGCCGGGTGAGTTCGTCTTTGCTTAGAGTCGGATCGTCCCAGTAGCTGACGCATGGCGTCTTCGGCACGTCGGAGTGACGCAGTGCGGCGGACTCGTCGTTCTCGACGAAGAAGCCGTACAGCAGATATTCTGAGAACTCGCGGGTCCGGCACAGCGCCTCGATCCAGCTCATCCCGGAGACGGCCTCGATGCGCTCAGTGAGCGCACGCGTGGTCTGCTTGTCCCAGAAGATGATGTGTCCGATGAAATCCGGTGCCGGGAACGGCGGCGTCGGCAGGCCGATCAATTGGTGGCTGGTCTCGAGCCAACGCGAATGGCGCGGCTGGTCGGCGGTTACGGCATCGGCCGTCTTCAGCAGCGGGATCGTGTTCGGATGCTGGAAGCGCGAAAGGTCGAAATCACGGAAGAACACGATGTCGGAATCCAGGATGCAGAACCGCTCATAGGGCAACGCGATCGTCGCCGCGATCTTCAGGATCTGCTGGACGTGCCAGCCGTTCACCGGCTTGGTGCGCAGCGACCACCAGAACTGGCGGCGCTTGCGCTGGATCATGCGCGGCAGCGGCCGCAGCCAGTCGGGCAGGAAGGACGAGGCCGGAATGATGATGCGGCGCTCGCTGGCCAGCGGCGCGAACAGCGGCAGGTCGCAATCCGGCACCAGCAGATAGTGCCTGGAGAACGATGTGACGTGACGATCCACGCTCTCGCAGAGCAGCGTGCAGATTTCCAGATCGCGCCCGTAGGTCGGGGTCAGCAACGCGACAGGGTTCATCTCGTAACTCTCTCCGGCGACACCGTTTCACGGCGGCACATCGCAGCCGCCAGACTTGTCCTGAACCCGAGTTCAGCAAGATCAGTGCCGGAGAGATTTGATGGCCCTATCGGCGGCGTTGATGGTTAAGCAATGGTAAATGATGGCCCGCCGCGGTCGGTAATGGATCGACAATCATCGCTCGGTTGCGCGATTTTGGCGCTGGACCGGGATGTTGCCTGGATATTGCAGTGCTGCCGTCTCGAATGCCGACGAGGTCGGCGCAGGTGAGTGCACATGCGGATTCGGTGGCATTTTCGGCGGGTCAGCGGCGCGGCCAAACGGCCGACTGCAACATCAGTCCATTTCGAGACATCCGCGCTGGCCGCGCTGTGTGCTTTTGGCACGCGCGCCGCGAGCGAGCCGACTGGAGCGCGGGATGCCAACTGATCACGGAATCACGCGGCGAGGTGCCCTCGCATTCGCGGCGCTTGCGCTGAACGGACTGTCGACCGCGCGGGCCGCGCCACCGGCCCGATCGCAGCTCGGCACGGGTTCGGCACGGTTCGCCGGCGCCTTCGTCAATTGGGGCGAGACCGGCCGCGAGCAAGTGCTGCAGGCCTGGGAGACATGGCTCAATCGGCCGCGGTCGTCAGTGCTCGGCGTCGACTTCTACGGCCAGAGCAGCTGGGACGACTTTCACAAGCTCGATTGGGTGCCGGGGCTCTGGAAAAAGCTGAATCCGGCGCGCAATGTGGTGTGGTCGGTGCCGCTCACCATGGCCGGCACGCCGCTTGCCGATGTCGCGGGCGGCCTGCACGACGCCGAGTTCGGGGCGGCCGCGCGCGCCATCGCAGCGGCGCATCCCAAAGCGATCATCCGCCTCGGCTGGGAGATGAACATCTCCAGCTCGGGCTGGTTCGCCAAGGGGCATGAAGACGACTACATCAGGGCGTTCCGCCGCGTGGTTGGAATCTTCCGCCGACATTCCCGCCGTTTCAAGTTCGACTGGTGTCCGGGCTGGGGTGCGCAGGACATGCCGGCCGACGCCGCCTATCCCGGCGATGACGTCGTCGATTTCATCGGCCTCGACGTCTACGATTTCAAATCGGCCGGCAGCGCGGCCGAGCGCTGGACCAATTCCTGCCTGAAGGCTCCGTTCGGCCTCGAATGGCAGCAGACGTTTGCAGCGAAGCACGGCAAGCTGATGAGCTATCCGGAATGGGGCGTCGGCCAGTCCGGCGACAATGCGTTTTTCGTGCAGCAGATGCACGACTGGTTTGCCGCCAATCAGGCTGCGATCGCCTATGCGGCCTATTTCGATGTCGACGGTCTGTGGCCAACGCAGATCGACAACGGCCAGTTTCCCGAATCGGCCAGCCTGTTCCGAAGGCTGTTCGCGGGCTGAACTCAATGCGATCGAGCAAAAAGCCCGATCGGTCCCACGAACCTACCGGGCTTTGTTGCCTTTCTCTCGCTGCGTCAGGCGGCCTTGGTGTTGGTTAGCAGCGTCAGGCCCATCTTCAGCTTGTCCTGCAGCGTGCGCTGCGCAAGGCAGGTGAACAGGCAGAGCTTGTCGCAGGCGACGGTCTCCTTGCGGCGGACCCGGGCTTCCTCGCTGTACCAGATCTCACGTGCGGTCTGGGTACGCACGTTGCCGATCGGCTTGAAGAACCAGCACGTTTCCAGGCGGCCGTCGGAGCGGATGAAATAATTGCGCATGCCGACCCGGCACGGCATCACTTCCTTCGGCGCCTTTTCGCGGCGGAAATGGTTCGGCCAGGCCCGCAACACGGCCTCGCCGTTGAGGATCGGCGCGCCGTCGCGCTTCATGCGCAACAGCTCGTCGCGGACCTTGATGAGATCGTCCAGCTCGCTCTCACCGATCCACAGTTCGTCCTCGACCTCCTGCGTGCCTTGCTCGACCGGCTGGAAGCTCAGCGCGGTAGCGCCGATCTCTTGGATCCAGTCGACCATTTCGGGCAGGCGGCGGAAGTTCAGCCGATGCACGACCGGCTTGATGATGATCGGGAAATCCAAGCCTTCGACACGGCGCTGCTCGGCGACGTTGCGGATGCCCTGCACGATGTTGTGCAGCGAGTTCTCGACGCCGCGCGAGTAGTCGTGGATCGCCGGATCGGTGGAATCGATCGAGATGTTGATGTTGAACGGGCGCGCCGCGACGGTTTGCGCCACGATCTTCTTGTTGAGGTAGGCGCCGCCATTGGTGGTGACGCCCCAGTGGATGTCGTTATCGCGGCAGAACCGCAGCAGGTCGAGAAAGCCCTTCTTGATGTAGGGCTCGCCGCCGGCGAACTCGACGTGATAGGCGCCGATGAATTGCTTCAGGCTCGCGAGCGCGCGCTGCCATTCGGCGATCGACATCTCGTCGCGATAGTTCGGGCGGCGCCAGTAGTCGCAGTAGCGGCACTTGTAGTTGCAGCGTTCGACGACCTCGGCGAAGATCGCGGCCGGGCGGGTGACGTCGCGTCCGGTACGCAAATAGAGCTCTTCCGAGAGGGCGTTGCGGACATGCTTGGTGCCGAGCGAGACGAGGTCGAGCGCTTTCAAGGTGAACCTCTGGCAGTGTTTTGCGTTGTTGCGATCGGAACGATCGAAAATTATGGGGTGATCAGCAAATTGAATGCCAACTGGAGCGTAAAGCACGCTTCACGCGCGCGTGACGGCTCTTAACCCTAAGGATCAGCTAACAGCGTGGCGCCGATGGTGAAGCCGCCTGCCGCACTGTCGCATATGCCTGCAAATCGCTTCGTTCGACTTCAAATTAACCTTGCGACGAAGTTGCGGTAACGCGGGTCTCCTGTGGAGCGGATTTTGCCATGAGGTCGCCGTAACGTTCGCGCCGCGTCCGTATTGCCACCGGTGTCGGTCACTTTGGGACGGCCCTGTCCCATTCCGATCCGTGCCGGGACGATGCGTCGTGCGAATCGCGATTGCCAGGAGGGCATGGAGATGTCGACCAAGCTTGCTGTAGCCGACCGCGCCTGGGTCACCAACTCGCCCGCGCTGGATTGCTCCATCGATACCGTTATCTGCATTCCGAGCTTCCGGCGCCCGAAGCACCTGCGGCTGACGCTGGAGTCCGTGGCGGCGCAGCGCACCGAGCGCAGCTTCGCGATCGTCGTGGTCGAGAACGATGCGGCGCACTGCGAGAGCGCGCCGGTAGCGGCCGAGTTTCTCAATTCCGGCAAGCTTCGCGGCGTCTGCGTCGTCGAGCCGCGGCAGGGCAATTGCCAGGCGATCAACGCGGCATTCGAGACCGCGCTCGAGACCTTCCCGAACGCGCAGAACTTCCTGATGATCGACGACGACGAGGTCGCCTCGCCGGATTGGCTGGAGCGGATGGTGCAGGCCGCCGAGACCTCCGGCGCCGAGATCGTCGGCGGGCCGGTGTGGCCGAACTTCGATGACAAGCACAAGCGCAGCCTCAAGCGGCATCCGGCGTTTGCGCCCGCCTATCATACCAGCGGTCCGGTTCCGGTGATCTATGGCTGCGGCAATTGCCTGATCGGGCGCGCGGTATTCGAAAGGCTCGGCCAGCCCGCCTTCGACCTGCGCTTCAACTTCCTCGGCGGCGGCGACCACGATTTCTTCGCACGGGCGCGCCGCGCCGGCTTTCGGTTCTTCTGGGTTACGGACGCCATCATCAGCGAGACCGTTCCCTCGACCCGAACCAGTCTCGGCTGGATCGTGCGGCGCGGATTGCGGATCGGCGCGATCAACTATCACATCGAGCGCAAGGCGGCGCAGACAATGTGGTCGCGCGCGGCCGTCAAGGCCAAGATGTTCGGCCTGGTGCCGTTCTCGCTGTATCGCTTCACGCGCATCGTGCTGCGCGAGCATCAGGCGGTGATTGCGATGCACCCGATGGTGGTCGCGGTCGGCAGCGCGCTTGCCGTACTCGGCATCGAGCCGCAGCCTTATGCGGCTTCCAAGATCGCCCCGTGAGTGAGATGTCTGTCACCGCGGAAGGCCGGGCGCTGATCGCCGAGGTTGCGCGCCGGCCTGTGATGGATATCGTCCGAGGTGCATTCTTTGTCGGCATCTTCCTGCTGGTCTGGATATCGCTGCGGCCGTTCGCGGATCTGAGCGGCTTCCATGTCGGCGACGTCGTCACCGGCAAGGATGCGGTGCTGTACGCGCTGTTCGGCGTGCTGATGGTCGCGATGCTGGCTCTGACCTTGCGCGACAATCTGCCGGCGCTGAAATCGCTGCTGACGCCGGCCTTCCTGCTGTTCGCCGGCTGGACCTGCGTCACCGTCGTGCTGTCGTCCGATCCTGCCACCTCGCTGCGCCGCCTGACGCTGTCGGTGTTCGTCATCGTGGTAACCGCGACGCTGCTGCTGCTGCCGAAATCGCAGGGCGAATTGATGCGCTGGTTCGGCATCGCCGCCCTGGTGCTGCTGGTGACGTGTTACCTCGGCGTCTTGCTGGCGCCGCATCTGTCGATCCACCAGGCCACCGATCCGCAGGAACCGGCGCTTGCCGGCAACTGGCGCGGCGCGTTCGGCCACAAGAACGTCGCGGCCGCGATGATGGCGATGCTGATCTTCATCGGCATCTATCTGATGCGGGCCGGCGGCTGGCTGTCGGGCATCGCGGTGACCGGGCTTGCCGCGGTGTTCCTGTTCTTCACCGCCGGCAAGAGCGCGATCGTGCTCTGCCTCGCCGTGCTGATGCTGACCGCGCTGATGCCGGTGATCCGCTCGCTGTCGGGCCGCGCGCTGCTGCTGTTGACGCCGCTGCTGTTGCTCAACCTGTTCAGCGTCGGCACCGTGATGAGCGATACGCTGGCGGCGATCGCCGACCGGATGCCGATCGACACCTCCTTCACCGGCCGCGCCGACATCTGGGCGTTCGCCCTCGAATCGCTGCACCAGCGGTTATGGACCGGCTACGGCTTCGAGTCGTTCTGGGGCACTAGCGCGATCCAGAACCTGCAGGAAGGCAAGGAGTGGGCGGGCTACGCCTCGCACAGCCACAATGGCTATCTCGATACCGCGCTCGGGACCGGCCTGCCGGGTCTCGTGCTGCTGATCGCGGCGGTTGTCGTCAAGCCGCTGCGCGACTTCCAGGCCGCGGATCGCGGCGGCAATGATGCGCCGCTGACGATGCTGTTCCTGCGCATCTGGCTGTTCGGACTTTATCTGTCGTCGATGGAGAGCTTCTTTCTCGATCGCGCCGATACGATCTGGGTGACGTTCCTGATCGCGGTATTCGGGCTGCATTATCTGGCCCGGTTCCGGATGCGTAGCTAGAGCTGCGCGCGGACGCCGTTGGCGACATCCGTCCACCAAGCGTCGAAATCGAACGGCACGGGGACGGTCGGCCGCTTCAGCGCCGTGACGATCCGGTCGGCATAGCCGGCACTGTCGGCGTCGCGCGGCACCAGCAGGATGGCGCCGCGGTCGATCAGTTCCTTGAAGCGCGGATGATGGTCGAATTCGTCCGGCAGCGCCGGGCCGGTGACGATCAGCGGCCGGCCGGACTGCACGCAGGCCAGGATGCTCGACCGCCGGGCGGTCAGGCCCTCCGCCAGCGAATAGCAGAACACGTCGATCTCGCCGAGCAGGCCGAATACCTCGTGGTCGGAGGCGACATAGCCGGAGACGATCACATCGCCCTTGAGCCCCAGCTCGGCGACGCGGGCATAGAACTTCTGCTCGATATTGTCGGTGCCGCGGATGAAGGAGCCGACATAGACGATCAAGGGCTGCAGGCCCCGCTGCTTCAGGATCGCGCCGATCTCGAGCAGCCCGTTCGGCTGCTTGCCGGGATAGATCGAGCCGAAATGCCCGACGATGAGCTGGCCGTTGCTGCGTGCCGCGACGAGCCGCTGCAGCAACATCGAGTCCGCGAAGCCGGCCGGCGCCGCGATGTTCGGCGGCAGCGGCGCCAGCACGCATTTCCGCACCATGCCACGCATGATCCGGTCGTCGGCGAGTTCGCGGCGTACCAGCGGCGAGAACATCACAATGGCGTTGGCGAACCATAGCGCGGGAATATAGGTCAGCCGGCGGATGCCGTTGAGGCCGGCCCATTCGTGCTGGATCAAGACGACCTTGCGGCGCCGCAGGCGGGCGAACAGCAGCGCGAGCAGCGGCCGCACGATCACGCGCTTCCAGGCCACGATCGGGAAGTTACAGACCACGCTGTCCGCGCTGCCGACCGCGCGCCAGATCTCGCTGATCCTGCCATCGGTCTGGGTCAGGGTTAACGCCGTGGTCGCGCCGGGCTCGATCTTGTCGATCGTCTCCTGCAAAAGGCGAGTGAATTGCCCGACGCCGCAGTGCATCCGCGGCCCGGCGCCGAGGAACAGCGCGCGATATCGGGGTGGTACAGTCATTCAGTCCTGTCGGCCACGGCGGCCGGCTCCGGAAACGTCGCGGTTAGCCATATCGGCGAGACATTAGCTTTGCGTAACCCCGCGCGCGTGTGCGACGGCACCGTTCTTGCCAATCCCTGCTCAAGAGCAGCCAGATCGTCCCGGAACGGGACATCGAATGCAGCGAAACGGCGCAGCCAGGAGCGCGACCAATGACGACGGGCAAGATCTTTGCGAACTGGGATGACAACCATTCCAGGCTCTGGAGCCATCAGCCGATCCGGCTCGAGCACACCATGCACGAGCAGCCCGCGTTCTCAATGGACGATCTCGCCAAGCTGATCGAGCACTATCCGCGCGAGCATTACAGCCTGGTCAAGACTGGCGCCAAGGGATCGAGCCGGGTCTGGCGCGAGGGCGAGATCGGCAGGTTGCGCGGCCATCAGGTGATCGAGGCGATTTCGCGCGGCGGTCTGTGGCTGAACCTGCGCAACGTCACCGCGATCGATCGGCGCTACCGCGACATGATCGAGCGGATGTTCGGCGAGATCGCGGCCAAGGTTCCTGGCTTCGATGCGCCGACCCATCAGGCCGGCATCCTGATTTCGTCGCCCGATGCGCAGGTCTATTACCACGCCGATCTGCCGGGGCAGGGCCTGGTCCAGATCGCCGGCCGCAAGCGGGTCTACATCTACCCCGCCACGCAGCCCTTCATCCGGCCCGAGCATCTGGAGAACATCGCGCTGTTCGACGTCGAGGTCGATATCCCCTACGAACCCTGGTACGACTGGCATGCGCAGGTCATCGATCTCGAGCCCGGCCAGATGCTGAACTGGCCGCTCAATGCGCCGCACCGTGTCGAGAACCTCGACACCGTCAACATCTCGATGACGATCTCCTATGTCAACGACGACATCCGCCGCGCCCAGATCCTGCATCTTGCCAACGGCATGCTGCGGCATCGCTTCGGTTACACGCCGCGCAGCCGCAGCATCCGCGGCCCGACCTTCTTCGCCAAGCAGGTGATGCAGAAGCTGCTGCGCGACGGCAAGTGGGTGAAGCGCGAACGTGCCGTGCGGCGCGCAATCGACTTCCGCCTCGACGAGAGCGATCTCGGCAAGATCGTCGACCTGCCCAGGGACCCGCCCAAGGACCCGTCCAATGCGGCGTTGCAGGCGGCGTAAGCCAGCTTGCCGGTAGCAGGTGCTGAAATGACGGTCTTGACGACAGCGGTTGAGAAATTCGGGGCGCGAGTCGCCTCCTATGCGGTCGGCTATCGCGTCGAATTGGTTTCCGATTGGGCGCAGGCGGTCGCCCGCTGGGGGACTTTCGAACCGCTTACCGCGTTCCAGCATCCGCAATGGTATGCGTCCTGGTACCGCGCTTTCGCGTCGACCGACGGCGTCGAGCCGCTGATCGCCCTTGTCAGCGATGCCGCGACCGGCGAGCGGGCGGCGCTGCTGCCGCTGATCCGTCATCGGCTGGGCAGCCTGCGCATCGTTGAATTCGCCGACCTCAACCTCACCGATTTCAACGCGCCGGTGCTCGGGCCGGCTGCGCCGCGCGACGACGTCGCCGCATGGCAGTTCTGGCGCGATTTGCAGGCCGCGCTGCGCAAGGCGCAAGGCGGGGCCGATCTGATCAGGTTTCGCAAGATGCCGATCAAGCTCGCGACGCGATCCAACCCGCTGGCGCTGCTCCACGGCATCGGGCCGTCGGTCGTCAACGGCAATCTCCTGACCATCGGCGACGACCACGACGCCTGGCGCTACGAGCTGAGCCGGAAGGTTCGCAAGGAATTGGGACGGAGCTGGCGCGTGTTTGCGCGCGAGCGGTCCGCATCATTCAGGATCGCCACAGATACCGACGAGGCGCTGGGCCTGCTGTCCGTCACGGAAGCGCAGCAGGACGCGCGGCTGAACAGCCTGGGGCTCAACTACGTGCTCGACAATGCGGACTGCGCCGCCTTCTATCGCGACCTCGTGCGCGAAGGCACCGCGCGCGGCTATGCCGTCATGACCGCGCTTGCGACCCACGACGAAGTCGTGGCGACGCTGCTCGGCATTCGCACCGGCTCGCGCTACGTCATGATCCGCATCAGCAATGCGGGCGGCAAATGGTCGGCCTGTTCGCCGGGCCGGCTGATCGTCGATCGCACCATCGCAGCGCTGCACAAGGATGGTGTGCGGGAGTTCGATTTCTCGATCGGCAATTACAGCTACAAGCGGCGGTTCGGACCGCAGCGCACGCCACTGGTCGACCTCAGCGCACCCTTGAGCTGGCGCGGGCAGCCTCACGCGCTGCGCGACCGCGCCGTGCTGGCGCTGCGTCACTATCCCGAGCTGACCGCGCGGCTGAAACGGGCGCTCGGCAAGGCGACGCCCTCGCGCGAAGACGATTGAACGAAGGGCGCGGCGCGCCGGCCTCAGACCCCTCTGACCACGCCCGGCTGGCCCGGTGTGCACTCCAGCGCAGCACGGTCCCAGTTCGCATTGATGGCCGCGGCCTCATAGCTTGATTGCAGGAATTCGAGCAGCGCCCTGTCCGGGTCCGCAGCCATCCGCACGGCGTCGTAGGGCAGGATGAATTCGCCGAGCGCCTCGCTGAAGAACGCAGCGTCAGGTCGCACCGGCATGCTGCGATAGCCCGCAGGTTCCGGATAGGCATAGGAATAGAAAGCGGGATAATCAATCGCGCCGCCGCCCGGCCAGAAGCCGGCGCTGCTGACCTCGTGCGAATAGGCTTCGTGCGCCACCTCGTCGGGCAAATGCGGTACGCCGCCGGGATGCCGCGGTGCCGTCCTGCCCGAGAAGCGCGTCACCGCGAGATCGAAGCTGCCCCAGAAGAAATGCACCGGGCTCGCCTTGCCGAGAAAGCCGGTCCGGAATTGCTTGAACACGCGGTCGCAGTTCACGAGGATCTGGTGAAAACGGCGCACGGCGTCCGCATCGTAGGCGGCATGTTGCGTGTCCAGCGAAAACCGGATCGGCTCGGGGATTTCGTTCGGCGTCTCGTCGATGACGACATTGACGCCGAGCTCGCTCAGCTTCGCCATGATCGCCGCGTAGAAGCTCGCGACCGATTGCCCGGCCAGCGCGAATTGCCGCTCGGCGCCGTCGCTGGTCGAGATGCGCAGCACGTGATCGATGAAATTGAAGTCGACCTGGAACGTGCGGTCACCATCCGGGATCGGTGAGGTTGTCAGCCCGCGTGCCGTGACATAGAGCGTAACGTGCCAGGAGTGATTGAGCCAGGGCGATTTCGCCAGCCGGATCTTGCCGACGATCTGGGTGAAGAGCTGGAGCGTGGCACAGGTGTCGCGCCACTCCGCCGTCGGCAGTTCCGGCCAGCGGGTCTTCGGTGCGTTGGTCATGGCAAACCTCAGGGCTGCGCCGACAAGGAGCCTTGCGGCATATCACGAAAATAGTCGCGATGAACCTCGGGAACCGTTGCGGTCGAGGGGGCGGCAATCGTCACCGAGTGCCGCCCTGTCGAGCATCTATCCAGCCGGATGTGGAACTCGGCCGTGCAGTTCAGCCGTGCAGCTTCTTCGCGGCCTCCGCGATGGCGCGGCCCTGATAGCGCGCGCCGGCGAGTTCGTTCTCGCTGGGTTGGCGGCTGCCGTCGCCGCCGGTGATCGTGGTGGCGCCGTAGGGCGCGCCGCCGGTGACCTCGTCGAGCTTCATTTGTCCGGCAAAGCCATAGTTCAGGCCGATCACGGTCATGCCGAAATGCAAGAGGTTGGTGATGATCGAGAACAGCGTGGTCTCCTGGCCGCCATGCTGGGTCGCGCTCGAGGTGAAGGCGCCGCCGACCTTGCCGTTCAGCGCGCCCCGGGCCCAGAGCCCGCCGGCCTGGTCGAGGAAGTTCGCCATCTGCGAGGCCATGCGGCCGAACCGGGTGCCGGTGCCGACGATGATCGCGTCATAGTTGGCGAGGTCGTCGATTTTGGCGATCGGCGAGGGCTGGTCGAGCTTGTAGTACGAAGCTTTGGCGACTTCGGCCGGCACCAGCTCGGGCACGCGCTTGATGTCGACGGTAGCGCCGGCTTCGCGCGCACCTTCCGCGACGGCATTGGCCATCGCTTCGATATGACCGTAGGCGGAGTAGTAGAGGACGAGAACCTTGGCCATGATGGCCTCCTTCTGGGGTTGAGGTAAGGGAAGATGATCGGGGAGGGGCATGCGCGGACATCCGTCCGCACATGCAGAGTGAGGTGATCAGGCCGCGTCGACCAGCACGAGCTCGGCATCCTCGAGCGCGATGATCTTCAGCTTGGCTTCATCGCGGATCGCGGCGCCGTCGCGTGTGTTGACGCGGACACCGTTGACCTCGATGCTGCCGGCCGCCGGCACCAGATAGAGGTGACGGGCCTTGTCGGCGGCGTATTCCGCGCTCTCACCGGCCTTCAGCGTGGTGGCGAGCACCCGCGCATCGGCGCGGATCGGCAGCGCGTCGTTGTCGCCGGCGATGCCGGAGGCGATGGTGACGAGCTTGCCCGAGCGGTCCGCCTTCGGGAACGGCTTCGAGCCCCAGGTCGGCTGGCCGCCCTTCGTCGTCGGCTCGATCCAGATCTGGAAGATCTTGGTCTTGGACGGCTCCAGATTGTACTCGGAGTGACGGATGCCGCTGCCGGCGCTCATCACCTGCACGTCGCCGGCTTCGGTGCGTCCCTTGTTGCCGAGCGAGTCCTGGTGCGTGATCGCGCCTTCGCGAACATAGGTGATGATCTCCATGTTGGCATGCGGATGCGCCGGGAAGCCCGAGTTGGGCGCGATTTCGTCGTCGTTCCACACGCGCAGCGCGCCGTGGCTGACATTGGCGGGATCGTAGTAGCTCGCGAACGAGAAGTGATGTTTGGCCTTCAGCCAGCCGTGGTCGGCGCCGCCAAGCTCTGCGAATGGTCTGAGTTCGATCATGTGTTACTCCGCTTGATAGTTGGTTTCGATCTCGTTGACCCCTTGGATATGCCTCCGGCTGTGGTATAGAAATAGAAACTATTGAAACTCATTGTTTCCAAAATTGGTAATCGGGGCAGCTGCCATGTCGAAACTTCCGGACTTCGAGGCGCTCGCGATCTTCGCAAAAGTCGTGGAGTTACGGTCGTTTGCGGCGGCTGCGACCGAGCTCTCACTGTCCAAGGCGACCATCTCGAAAGCGGTCAGCCGGCTGGAGGAGCGGCTCGGCGCGCGGCTGTTCAACCGCACCTCGCGGCGTCTGGCGCTGACCGATGCCGGCCAGAAACTGTCGGAGCGCGCCGCGCGGCTGCTGGCCGACGGCGAGGCCGCCGAGAGCGAGGCGCTGGCGCAATCGACCACGCCGCGCGGCTTGGTGCGGTTCGCGGTGCCCATGAGCTTCGGCATCAAGACCGTGGCGCCCCTGCTGCCGGAATTCATGGAGGCCTATCCGGAGGTCGCGATCGATCTGCATCTGAGTGATGCCACCGTCGATCTGATCGGCGAAGGCTTCGATGCCGGCCTGCGCATCGCACGGCTGCCGGATTCCTCGCTGATCGCGCGACGGCTGTGCGGCATGCCGCGCTACACGGTGGCGGCGCCGTCCTATCTGAAGCGCTACGGCCGGCCGACCCATCCGATGCATCTCGCCGAGCACAAATGCTTCGGCTACGCCTATCTCTCGACCCAGGGCGTCTGGCACTACACCAACGCGTCTGGCGAACAGGCGAGCGTGCGTCCCGCCGGCCAGTTGCGCGTCAACAATGGCGAGGCCGTGATGCCCGCGCTGCTCGCCGGCCTCGGCATCGCCGATCTGCCCGACTTCATCGTCGGCGACGCGATCGCGCGCGGCGAGGTCGAGGTGATCCTGAAAGGCTGGAAGCAGCCCGAGGGCGCCGTGCATCTCGTCACCCCGCCCGGCGGCCCGCGTCCCGCCCGCGTCGAGGTGCTGGCGGATTTCCTCGCCAGCCATTTCGCCAAAGGCCGCGGCCAGCGGAAATAACGGGCCGCTCATCCGAATAACGGACGTCCGCACGCAGGCCGTAGGCCGCGTGACCCGTCACATTCGTGTCATCCCTTTTAAATTGTATAAACTGTGTGAACTAACCCATGATCGTGGGCCGCCGCGATCGTCTATTTCTGTGTCCTGAACCTGTTGCCGCTAAGCGCATTTTGGGAGGGATCAGATGATTGATCTGACCAAGCACGATTTCACGTCATTGTCGGTGAAGGATCTGCTCGATGCCCGCGAAGCCTATCATGTGCATCTGGCCCATCTGCAATCGGTCTACGCCACGGCGATCGGCCGCTATCTGATCCGGGACAGCGACCGCAACGCGACCGAACGGCGGCACCATTCCAAGCCGCAGGCGCTCGGACCGCGCACGCTGTTCAATTCGTCGGTCAAGGACTGGTCATGGCCCTGCATTCTCGTCTTCGTGCGGGATTGGATGAAGCGCTCGGATTTGAAGAACCATCCGGAGAAGCAGGACCAGCTGGTGCCGCCGTTCCTGTATCTGCCGGACGGGCGCGTCGTGCCGACCTGCGTCGTCAAGGTCGATCCGAACGAGGGCAGCCCCGGCGTCGTCGATCCGCCGGTGTTCAAGAGCGATCTGGTCGGCGGCGGCTTCCCCGTCCAGACCATGATCCAGGGCAAGATCCACCGCGGCTCGATCGGTTGCCTCGTCACCAATGGCGAGACCGTGTTTGCACTCTCCAATCGCCACGTGGTCGGCGCGGCCGGGCGCGAGATCTTCGCCGGCTTCAAGAACACGGACCGCCGCCTCGGCATCAGCGATGCGCTGCAACTCGGCAAGCGCGCGTTCAGCGACGTCTATCCCGGCTGGCCCGGCGCGCGCGTGGTGGCCAATCTCGATGCCGGATTGATCCGCGTCGACGACGTCAAGGGCTGGACCGCGCAGGTCTACGGCGTCGGCCAGGTCGGCGACGTCGTCGATCTCAATGTCGGCACCTTCCGCCTCGAGATCATCAACCAGCCGCTGATCGCCTTCGGCGCCACCAGCGGATTGATGAAGGGCAAGATCATTGGCCTGTTCTATCGCTACAAGACCGTCGGCGGCATGGAATATGTCAGCGATTTCGTGATCGGCCCGCGCGACGGCGATACCCCGCTCAACAACTATCCCGGCGACTCCGGCACGGTCTGGTTTCTCGACGATCCGGACGCGAAGAAGAACGCCAGCGGCGCGCGCATCCTCAGTCCCCTGGCGCTGGAATGGGGTGGCCAGGAATTGTTCGGATCAGGCGGCAAGGTCCCGATGCAGGTTGCGCTCGGCATCTGTATGGCGACGCTGTGCCGCGAGCTCGATGTCGAATTGATCGGCGACTGGAACGCCGGCCACACCGAGTATTGGGGCGAATGGGGACACGTCAAGATCGGCGCCTACGCCACCGGCTTGATCGATGCGAAGTTGCCCAAGCTCTCCGCCATGATGGACGCCAATTCCGACAATATCGGCCTCGACGACAAGCTGCTGGCCAATCTCAAGCCGTATCAGCGCGGCGCATTCGCGCCGCTGGCCGACGTCGCCGACCTGGTCTGGCGCTTCACCCGGCACACCGACGAGAGCAACCATTTCGCCGACATGGATAGACCGGGCAAGGATGGCAAGACGCTGCTGGATCTTTGCGCCGAGTCCACGCGCAACGTCGATCCAAAGGTCTGGAACGACTATTACGAAGGGATCGGCGAGGACCGCCGCGGCGCGTTGCCGTTCCGGATCTGGCAGATCTTCGACGAAATGGTCGAATACGCCGCTGCCAACAAGAAGCTGGAATTCGTCTGCGCCGCGGGGATCGTCGCGCACTACATCGGCGATGCCTGCCAGCCGCTGCACATCTCGCAATTTCACCATGGCCTCGACCCGAACGACAAGAAGCACGCCAAGGTGCACAGCGTGTACGAGACCACGATGATCGGGCGCCACGGCAAGGACCTCATCAAGATGATCCCCGAAGCGCGGACCAGCGACGTCGCGGAGATCGCTGCGGGCGCCACGCCGACCGGACGCGACGCTGCGGTCGCCGTGGTCGCGCTGATGCAGCGAACCGTGAAGCGGCTGCCGCCGATGACGATCGTCGACCTGTTCAACTCGCACATGGGAAGTGGCCAGGTCGACGTGATGTGGTCGAAGCTGAAGGATGCGACGGCGGCCTGCATGCAGGACGGCGCCAAGACGCTCGCGAGAGTTTGGGAAGCGGCCTGGCGCGCCGGCGCAGGTGAAGATCGCGGGCAAGGCGGCAAGTTCGACCAGGGCAGCTTGAGCAAGCTCTACAACGATCCGAGCTTCCTGCCGGCATATCCGCTCCAGCAGCTCACGCTCGATGCCGACGACCACATCGTTCCGGTCGGGGGAAGCGGCGCGCGGCGCCGGAGTGCGTCGACGGCGCGGCGCGCGAGCCCGCAGGCCGCAAAGAAAGCAGCGAAGAAGACAGCTAAGAATTCGGCCAGGAAGGCGGTCAGGAAGGCGGGGTCGCGCAAGCGTCCACCGGCAGCCGCTCCGGTCCGCCGCGCAGCCGCCAGCAAGAAGACAGCGACCAAGCGCGGCGCGGCCAGGAAGCGGTCGGTTGCAAAGACGCGCAAGCGCTAGCTTTTTGAATCAGGCTGAACCGGCCTCGCGGCAAACTGCTGCATCTCTCCCGCTTGCGGGAAAGGAGACGCGGCGGAATTTTCAAGAATTTATTGCAGACGACAGCGCGCGCTTGAGCGCGGCGGTGAAGAAGCGGCAAGGTCGAACAGGGAACCTGTGTCGATCGGCAATCACATTTAGTTGTCTGCACGAACGATCCTTGGCCGCATTTATTTTCCACGTTGAAGCAATCGCCGCGCGGAACCCGCCTGCGCGGATCAAATTGAACTCCAATCGAATGAAGGCATTGGGCATGCAGACGCAGCGGATTGTCCTGAGATTAGCGATCGCGATCGGCGGCCTTGGCACGGCCGCGCCTGCGCTATCGCAGGAGTATCGTGGCACCTGGGAACAGCAGATGGCTTGCACGCCTGACGTGATGCGGCTGTGCAGCGATCAGATTCCCGACACCAACCGGATTGTCGCCTGCCTGCGGCAGAATACGGCGCTGCTTGGCAGTTCTTGCCGGGCGGTGTTCGAGTCCAATGCGCAACAGCAGGCCCAAACGCAGGGGCGCGCGCCCCAGCCGCAGACGATGCAGCGGCCGCACGTGCAACAGCAGATGCGTCCAGGCTCCGTTGCGCCACCGCGGCCGGCGCCTGGCGACGACGAAGACTAATCTCTAGGAACCGACGTCTGCCTGAGACCTGACCTCGCAGACATCGACCCATTCTGCGGCGGTGAGTTCCGCCATCCGGTCGGGCGTGATGCGCACCGCGCTGTGGGTCGAGCCTGCGGCCGGCACCACGATGTCGAATGCCTTCAGCGACACATCGCAAAAGACCGGCAGCGGCGTCTTCAGTCCGAACGGACAGACGCCGCCAACCTCGTGGCCGGTGATATCGGCGACCTCGTCGAGGCCGAGCATCTTCGGCTTGCCGCCGAACGCGGCCTTCACCTTCTTGTTGTCCATCCGGGACGTTCCGGCCGTGACGATCAGCACCACACGGTCACCGACCCGCAGGCTCAGTGTCTTGGCGATCCGCGCCGGCTCGACGCCATAGGCCTCCGCCGCCAGCGCGACGGTCGCAGAGCTCACAGCGGATTCGATCACGGAGATTTCGGGCGCCTTCTCGGCGAAGAAGGCGCGGACGGAGGCGAGGCTCATACTGTTCAGGACCTTGCTAGTCAGGATCTGGCAGACACCAGGGCAGGAAGTTCAGACAGGCCGTGGATCCGATGATCGGGCACCACGCCGAGCTCGTCCATCTGGGTACGCAACGCCCAAAACATCGTCAATGGGGCAACTGTCTCGCTTTCGACGCAGGCCAGCGCCATCGCCTCCGGCGTCACCCGTTCGATCCATGCGACATTGAGTCCAAACGCCTTGGCGCCGCAGGCGTCCCACGGATTGGACGAGATGAACAGCACCTCCGCAGGCGGCACGTTCAGCACCTCCTCGATCAGCGTGTAGGCTTCCGGTGCCGGCTTGAACACCTTGTGGGCGTCGACGCTGATGGTCGCATCGAGCAGGCGATCGAGGCCGGAATTGCGCACCAGCGCATTCAGCATGCCAGGGCTGCCGTTGGAGAGGATCGCGAGCTTCTTGTCCTTCATCGCCTCGAGCGCAGCGACGGCATCCGGATACAGCGCAAGATGCTGGTACTTGTCGATGATGCGCCCGAAGGTCGCCTCGTCATATTGCAGGCCGAGGCAGCGCAGCGTGTAGGCGAGGGAATCGCGGGTCACGGTCGCAAAATCCTGGTAGCGCCGCATCAGCGTGCGCAGCCAGGAGTATTCGAGCTGCTTGATGCGCCAGATCTGCGTGATGATGTCGCCATAGCCGGGGAACGCGTCCTCGGTGATTTCGGCGACCGACTGAACGTCGTAGAGCGTGCCGTAGGCGTCGAAGACGATTGCTTTGATGCTCATTGAGTTTTCTCTTGCCCGCCAATGGTCGCATACAAGAATTTCCTGAGAGCGTCGATGGACTGATCGCGGACCTGCTCGTTGAATTCGAGGTGATGACCGAGCAGCTGCCCCGGTATGCGATATTGCGGCTCGTCAAAATCGTGATGGGCGCCGGGATAGACGATCAGTTCGATCGGATAGCCAAGGCCCTGCTGCCGGGAGATGCCGTCATCGTCGCGGCCCTGCGCCAGGTTCCGGCACTCTTGCGCGGACGTCCAGTCGTCGAGTTCGCCGACCATGATCAGGGTCGGCACGGTCATGTCGCCCTTGATGCCGAGGCAGCGTGGATAGAAGGCGACGGCGGCGCGGAATTTTTCTGTTGCGTTGACCTCGATTGCGCCGCGCTCGACCGAGAGCAATGCGAGCCATCCGCCCTGTGAAAAGCCGACCACGGCAATGCGTCTGGGATCGACCAGGGATTGCCGGGTCAGGAAGCTCAGCGCGCGATAGGCGTCGTGAACCGTTGCGGCCGGAACATCGCCGGTGCAGGTATTGCTGATGCCGCGTGGGCCGAACCGGTCTACCGTGAGCGTGACATAGCCCCAGGCCGCGAGCCGCTTGCCCCAGCGCTCGTCGAGTTCCCGCCACTGCCCGCTGCAGCCGTGGAGCAACACCACGGCGGGCAGGGGACCCGGTCGCTCCGGCCGCCGCAACAGGCCTTGCAGCGGTTGCGCGCTCGCAAGCGGGCTCTCGAACTCGACGAAGGCGGCCGGCTGCTCGGCGGCGGCGGCGCAGCCCGGCACTGCGCTTGCGATCGCGAGCGCGGCGAGGAAAGCGGCAAGTCCGGTGAAGTTCGCCATGAACCACCTCCGAAGCTTGCCGCCGACAATACTCCCTTAAATCCCCAAAATCTTGCGCGCGTTGGCCTTCAGGACCTTGGGGCGGATCTCCTCGCGGATGTCGAGCTTGGCGAAATCTGCGAGCCAGCGGTCCGGCGTGATGACCGGCCAGTCGGAGCCGAACAGCATCTTGTCCTGCAGGATCGAGTTGATGTAGCGCACCAGGATCGGCGGGAAATATTTCGGCGACCAGCCGGACAGGTCGATGTAGACGTTCGGCTTGTGGGTCGCGACCGACAGGGCCTCTTCCTGCCAGGGGAAGGAGGGATGCGCGAGGATGATCTTGAGGTCGGGAAAATCGGCCGCGACGTCGTCCATGTACATCGGGTTGGAATATTTCAGCCGCATCCCCATGCCGCCCGGCATGCCCGAGCCGACGCCGGTCTGGCCGGTGTGGAACAGCGCAATCGCACCGCCGTCATTGATCGCCTCATAGAGCGGATAGGCCATGCGGTCGTTGGCGTAGAAGCCCTGCATGGTCGGATGGAATTTGAAGCCGCGGACGCCATAGTCCTCGATCAGCCTGCGTGCCTCGCGGACGCCGAGCTTGCCCTTGTGCGGATCGATCGAGACGAACGGGATCAGCACGTCGAGATGGTCGGACGCGATCTCCAGCATTTCTTCGTTCTTGTAGCGGCGGAAACCGGTCTCGCGTTCGGCGTCGACCGGAAAGATCACCGCGGCGATGTTCTTGGCGCGGTAGTAGGCCGCAGTCTCCGGCACGGTCGGCGGATGCTTGTGCGGCGACCTGAAATAGTCAGCCATCTGCGCCTGGAAATCGTCATAGCCGTCGTCGCCATGCATGCCGCACGGCTCCTCGGCATGGGTGTGGATGTCGATCGCGGTGACCTTTTCGATGTCGGGCAGTTTGAGCTTGGGCATTCGGCTTCCCCGGCGGCGTGTTTGTTGGTGATGGAAAATAATTATATGATATAACAATTTTCGCAAGCGGTCTGAGTTGATGGAAGGCGCGGTGGCGGCGCGAACCCGGTTCGGGCACGAAGTCGTCCCTGGGTGCGGGGTGCATCCGGCGCGTGAGCCCGCTTCGCCGGCCAAGAAGCCACCGTTAGAGCGCTGCGACCGGACGGGGCGATGGCGCGGATATCGCGGCGGTCGTCCGTTTCTGATGTGATCTCAATAACGTGACGGGGATGGCCAACGTCGGTTCCAGGCCGGGATATGGCCGAAAATCGGCCCATCTCGGTTGACATTTAACGGTCCGATGGCTTAGAACCCGGCCGTCCCGCGCGGTAGGCCGCTTGTCGGGATAATCCCATTTCGCCAACTATTGGCTTTTTGCCGACGATTGGCATTGATCAGGTACGGCCTCCAACGCGGGCCTTTCGAAGTAACAGGATTGTCCCATGAAGGTCCGTAACTCGCTGAAGTCGCTGCGCGGCCGCCATCGCAACAACCGTCTGGTCCGCCGCAAGGGCCGGGTCTACGTGATCAACAAGGTCCAGCGCCGCTTCAAGGCGCGCCAGGGTTGATCCGGCGCGGGTCGGCCGATTGCGCCGATCCCAACACATCATTTCACAGGTCTTTGACGCCGTGCTGCTTTGCAGCGCGGCTTTGTGCGTCTAGACTTCGGTCATGGGATTCAACCTCCTTCGGCCCACCAACCGCCGGCTGGCGATCCTGATCGCAGCCCTTCTGGCCGTGCCCGTCGCGGCCGCCGCCCAGGACGATCCGCACGTGGTCCCGCCGCCGAAGGCGCAGAAGAAACTGCCGGAAGCCCCGACCAAGCTACCGAAGGTTCCGGCCGACCGCACCCGCGGGCTGGATTTCCTGTTCGGCGCGCTGAAGGCCGCGCCTGATGAGGACAGCGCCCGCCATGTCGAGGCGCGGATATGGGCGCTATGGCTGCAAACCCCGAGCGATACCGCGGCGCTTTTGATGGTGCGCGCCAAGGCCGCGCTCGACGCCCAGAATGTCGATGTCGCCCTGAAGCTTCTGGACGCGGTGATCAAGCTCCGGCCCGACTATGTCGAGGCCTGGAACCGGCGCGCGACCATCTACTACCTCAAGAACGACTACGTCCGTTCGCTTGGAGATCTGCAGCAGGTGTTGACCCGCGAGCCCCGCCATTTCGGCGCGCTGGCGGGTGTCGGCATGATCATGCAGGACATGGGCGACGACAAGCGCGCGCTGGACGCCTTCCGCAAGGCGCTGGCGGTCGATCCCTACCTCGAGAAGGTGCCGCAGATCGTCAAGCAGCTGACCGAGAAGGTCGAAGGCCGCGACATCTGATTGCCTTGAACTGAATGCGTGCGATGGATCGCGATCGCGGGCCAATGGCCGCGATGGGCACGTCGCTCGCGAACCTGATGCTTGCTCGCGACACGGTCCGGCGCAGGAGACTAGTGCAGTAACTTGCCGCGTGACGCGCTGTCCTGGGCGACAGCGGCATAGAATTGCTGAAGCTCCGCCTCCAGGTGCTCATTCACCAGCAACAATGCCTTCAGGGCGCCGCGCAGGTCGCCATTGCAACTCGCCACGATCTGATCGATGGCCGCATCGCTAGGGTCGGAAATCATGGTACTCCTCCGATTACTTCCCGTTGAACACGTCGTGCGGACGCAGGTTCCTGTGGATTCAGTGTACAAGCCAAGAGACATCCCGAGCCCGTCGCGGTTTCGATGAAGCCTCGCCTCTGATGGCGAAATTGCCACGGGCAATCTATGGAATTACTAATGACGCAGGGATAAACCCGCTATCCACAGGCTGGGGGCATTGTGGACAACTCCGCGCTCCGCCGCGGGCCGGAAATCGACAATTGGCTTTCCGAACAAGAGCATGCCCGGGCAGGGGGCAAATCGACGCGAAACCAAGCGTTGGCTTCGTCGTAATGTTCAGGTGCCCAACACACTTCAGTTACCCAAGACCCTTCGGATACCCTCGATGTTGACCGCAATCATTGCGCTGGCGGCCACAGGGCTGTGGCTGGCTCTGGTGACGCAAATCGGCGTCATCTTCATTCAGGGAGCCTTTCCGCCTCGGGGCCGCATGGTCGATGTGACCGGCGCGCGGCTACATGTGGTCGAGCTCGGCCCGCGCGATGCCGCGGAGCCGCCGGTCGTGATGCTGCACGGCGCAAGCTCCAATCTGCGGGCGATGCAGCCGCTCGGCGAGCGCATTGCGAAAACGCGCCGGGTGATCCTGATCGACCGCCCGGGCCATGGCTGGAGCACGCGCGAGCGCGCTGAGGATTCGACGCCGGCGATTCAGGGCCGGATGATCGCCGAGGCGCTCGCCAGGCTCGGTATCATCAGGGCGACCGTGGTGGCGCATTCCTGGGCCGGCGCGCTCGCGCTGCGCATTGCGCTGGATCATCCGGAGCGCGTCGCCGGTCTCGTGCTGCTCGCTCCCGTCGCCTATCCATGGCGCGGCGGTGCCGGCCGCTACAACGATGTGATCTCGACGCCGCTGATCGGGCCCTTGCTGGCGCACACCATCACGTTGCCGCTTGGCTATCTCGTCACGCCATCAGGCGCGCGCGGCGTGTTCGCACCGCAGCCGATGCCGGACGATTTCGTCCGCGACAGCGAGACGTTGCTCCTGCTGCGGCCGCGCGAGTTCATCGCCAATGCGCGCGACCTCGTCACCGCTGAAGGCCGCCATGGTCGAGCAGGCGCCGCGCTATGCGGAGATCACGGCGCCGCTGTCGATCATTGCGGGCGACGTCGACGCAACGGTCACGACCCGCATCCATTCGCGGCCGCTTGCCGCCACGGCGCCGAACGCCAAGCTCATCGTGCTGCCGGGTGTCGGCCACATGGTGCAATACGCGGCGCCCGATCTCGTGGTGTCCGAGATCGAGGCGATGGCCGGCCGGATGGTCCAACCGGCAGCAACAGCGGACAAGATTGCGCCCGCGAATCTGTGATCCGGTGAGGCTTGCGCGGTTGCAGCCTGCCGAACATCATGCGGCTGCGCGGCCAGACAGATCTTACCCAAAGGACAAGCCCCATGCGGATCGACAACATCGCCGACCTCATCGCCGAAACCCTTGCCCAAGCCGGGGTGAAGCGCATCTACGGTGTCGTCGGCGACAGTCTCAATGGCTTGACCGAGGCCCTGCGCAAGCGCGGCACGATCGATTGGCTGCATGTCCGCCACGAGGAGGTCGCGGCGTTCGCTGCGGCGGCCGAATCCCAGATCACGGGAGACCTTGCGGTGTGCGCGGGCTCCTGCGGCCCGGGCAATCTGCATCTCATCAACGGCCTGTTCGACGCGCATCGCAGCCGCACGCCGGTGCTGGCGATCGCGGCACAGATTCCGTCGGCCGAGATCGGCGGCGGCTATTTCCAGGAGACCCATCCGCAGGACCTGTTCCGCGAATGCAGCCATTATTGCGAGCTGGTGTCGGATCCGGCGCAGCTGCCTTACATGCTGGAGAACGCGATCCGCGCCGCGGTCGGCAAGCGCGGCGTGGCGGTGCTGGTGCTGCCCGGCGATGTCGCGATGCGACCGGCGCCGAAGCGCGACATCGCGCCGAACGCCGGCCTGCTGCCGCCCGCGCCGGTGGTGCGCCCGGCCGACGCCGAATTGAATGCGCTGGCCGCGCTGCTCAATGGCGCGAAGCGCGTCACGCTGTTCTGCGGCCGCGGCTGCGCCGGCGCGCATGACGTCCTGCTCAAGCTCGCCGAGACGCTGAAGAGTCCGATCGTGCATGCGCTCGGCGGCAAGGAATATGTCGAATACGACAATCCCTACGACGTCGGCGTGACCGGTTTCATCGGCTTCTCCTCCGGCTATGCCGCGATGCATGGCTGCGACGTGTTGCTGATGCTGGGCACCGACTTTCCCTACAAGCAGTTCTTCCCGACCGGCATCAGCATCGCCCAGGTCGATCTGCGCCCGGAAAATCTCGGCCGCCGCTGCAAGCTCGATCTCGGCATCGTCGGCGACGTCGGCGAGACCATCGCCGCGCTATTGCCGAAGCTCAACCTGAAGAGCGAGCGCAAATTCCTCGACGCCAGCCTTGGGCACTACAAGGACGCGCGCGCCGGGCTCGACGATCTCGCCCGCGGCAAGCCGGGCCAGAAGCCGATCCATCCGCAATATCTGGCGCGGCTGCTCAGCGAGCAAGCCAGCGAGGATGCGGTGTTCACCGCCGACGTCGGCACGCCGACGATCTGGGCTGCGCGCTATCTGAAGATGAATGGCCGCCGCCGGCTGGTCGGCTCCTGGGTGCACGGCTCGATGGCCAACGCGATGGCGCATGCGATCGGCGCGCAGGCGGCACAGCCGGGGCGTCAGGTGGTGTCGATGTCCGGCGACGGCGGCTTTGCCATGCTGATGGGCGATTTGATCACGCTGACCCAGGCGAAGTTGCCGGTGAAGGTCGTGATCTTCAACAACAGCGTGCTTGGCTTCGTCGCGCTGGAGATGAAGGCCGCCGGCTTCATCGAGACCGGGGTCGACCTGAAGAATCCGGATTTCGCGGCGATGGCCCGCGCCATGGGCATTCACGGCGTCAGGGTGGAGGATCCTGGCGAGCTCGAGGGCGCGATCCGCGACGTGTTCACGCATGACGGCCCGGCGGTGCTCGACGTCGTGACCGCGACGCAGGAATTGTCGATGCCGCCGACCATTACGCTGGAGCAGGTCAAGGGCTTCAGCCTATGGGTGCTGCGCGCCGTGATGAGCGGGCGCGGCGACGAGGTGGTCGATCTCGCCAAAACCAATCTGTTGCCGCGCTGATCGCGGCGGCGGCGCAAATCGAAAAGCCAGAAGGGGATGGCGATTCGAGGAAACGCATCCCCTTCCAGCTCCGCCCTGGCATTGGCGCAGGGCGGACGACGTCCGATACCGCCGATTACTTCTGCTTGCCGTCCTTGTCGAATGACGACACGTAGGCCCACAGATTGTTGGCCTCGGTCTCGTTCTTGATGCCGGCGAAGGCCATCTTGGTGCCGGGGATCTTGGCCTTCGGGTCCTTGATGTATTCGAGGAAGGTTTCCTTGTTCCAGGTGATGCCGGAATTCTTGTTGGCATCGGAATAATTGTAGTCCGGCGCGGTGCCGGAGTGGCGGCCGTCGAGGCCGTTGAGCTCGGGGCCGACCTTGTTCTTGGCGCCTTCGCCGATCGCGTGGCAGGCGAGGCATTTGTTGAACGAGGTCTTGCCGGCAGCGGCATCCTGCGCCAGCGCGGAGGATGCGGTGGCCAGCGATGTGACGACCGCCAGCGCGCTCAAGGTCTTTAGGTTCATGGGGTTCTCTTCGTTTCGTCCCGGGGGGTAGTGATCGTTTGTGGCATGTCCGGCTTGGACAGGACAAGCCACGAAACTTTGACAGGTTTCATGACCGCCCGCTTGTCCGAGAGAGAACTCGTCCTTGCGGGGCGGGGCAATGGGACCTTCGGCCGGGCGCCCGAAACAAGGCGACTGAAACAGGTGCAGACGTGTTTGATTTGTCGTAACAAATCGGCAAAGGGCAAAAGCCCGTCCGAGGGAACATCGATGTCCATCATGATGCCGGCGGCCGATCAGGCTGTACTTGCGCGCCGCGCCGAGATCGTGGCCGCCTTGCGCGCAATCGTCCCCGGTGAGGGCGTGATCGACAGCGCCGCCGAGATGCTGGCCTATGAATCCGACGGCCTTACCGCCTATCGGCAGCCGCCGATGGTCGTGGTGCTGCCCGATACCACCGAGCAGGTCGCAAAGGTCCTCAAATATTGCCAGGCGCAGGGCATCAAGGTGGTACCGCGCGGTTCCGGCACCTCGCTGTCCGGCGGCGCGTTGCCGCTCGCCGACGGCGTCTTGCTTGGGCTCGGCAAGTTCAAGCGGATTCGCGAGATCGACTTCGACAACCGCGTCGTCGTCACCGAGCCTGGCGTCACCAACCTTGCGATCAGCCAGGCGGTTGCTCATGCCGGCTTCTATTACGCGCCGGATCCGTCGTCGCAGATCGCCTGCTCGATCGGCGGCAATGTCGCGGAGAATTCCGGCGGCGTGCACTGCCTGAAATACGGCATGACCACCAACAACGTGCTGGGCTGCGAGATCGTGCTGATGTCGGGCGAGATCCTGCGCATCGGCGGCAAGTCGGCCGAGAATGCCGGCTACGATCTGATGGGGATCATCACCGGCTCGGAGGGGCTGCTCGGCGTCATCACCGAGATCACGGTGCGCATTTTGCAGAAGCCGGAGACGGCGCGCGCGCTGATGGTCGGTTTCGCCGAGGTCGAGGCGGCCGGCGAATGCGTGGCCGCCATCATCGGCGCCGGCATCATCCCGGGGGGCATGGAGATGATGGACAAGCCGGCGATCCACGCCGCGGAAGCCTTCGTCCATGCCGGCTATCCGCTCGATGTCGAGGCGCTGCTGATCATCGAGCTCGACGGACCCCAGGTCGAGGTCGACGAGCTGATCAAGCGGGTCGAGGCGATCGCGCAGGGCTGCGGCTCGACGTCCTGCCAGATATCGACCTCAGAAGCCGAACGCAATCTGTTCTGGGCCGGCCGCAAGGCGGCATTCCCGGCGGTCGGGCGCATCTCGCCGGACTATCTCTGCATGGACGGCACCATCCCCCGTGGCGCGCTGCCGAAGGCGCTGGCGCGGATTCGCGAGCTCTCGGAGAAATACGGCCTCGGCGTCGCCAACGTGTTCCACGCCGGTGATGGCAATCTGCACCCCCTGATCCTCTACGATGCCAACAAGCCGGGCGAGATCGAGAAGGCCGAGGCGTTCGGCGCCGACATCCTGCGCTGCTGCGTCGAGCTCGGCGGCGTGCTCACCGGCGAGCACGGCGTCGGTATCGAGAAGCGCGATTTGATGCCGGAAATGTTCACCGAGATCGACCTCAACCAGCAGCAGCGCCTGAAATGTGCGTTCGATGCCGCGGGCCTGCTCAACCCCGGCAAGGTGTTTCCCACCCTGCACCGCTGCGCCGAGCTCGGCCGCGTCCATGTCCACGCCGGCAAGCTGGCGTTTCCGGATATCCCGCGGTTCTAAAGCATGATCCGGAAAAGTGCGAAGCGGTTTTCCGAAAAGATCATGCTCAGTCAAAGAGCTCAAAGCGCGATGACGCTTCAACCTAATCACATCGCGCGTTAGGGCGATCGGTACATTTCGATCGATCGCGCTAGCCGGCCGATAACCTTAACCGATGCTTGCCGCGACGGCCGTGGCAAGCCGTTACGATGCCGTTGCGCGTCGCCGCAATTGCGGCGACCGCCCGTTTACACGGCCTTCAACTGTTCCTCGGTATTTTCCCGAGATGTATGTCTTCGGGAACACATCGATGCCCAGCCTGGCTGATCAACTGGCGCTTTCGCGCAATCGGCCCGCGGGTTTCGACTACATGCGGGTCGTGCTGGCGGCGACGATCATCGGGCTGCACAGCCTGAACGTGTCGCTCGGGCTCGGCGAGGCGCTGCAGGTCCAGAGCAAGCTTCGCATCGGCGTCGCGATGATCCTCGCACTGTTCTTTGCCCTCAGCGGCTTCCTGGTGACGGCGAGTCTCTTGAGGTGCAAGAGCTTGATTTCCTTCCTCGGCCTGCGCGTGCTTCGGATCGGACCCGCGCTCGCGGTCGAGACGACGCTGTCGGCGGTCGTCATCGGCTCGGTCTTCACCGAACTGCCGTTGGCGCAGTACGTCGCCGACCCGAAATTCCACGCCTATTTTCTCAACATCGTCGGCGACATCCATTACGAATTGCCGGGCGTGTTCCTCAATAATCCGCTGCCGCGCCTCGTGAATTGCCAGCTCTGGACGGTGCCGTATGAGCTGTGGTGCTACGTCATCCTGGCATTGCTCGCGGTGACCACGATTGCCTTCAACCGGGTGGCGTATCTCGCGTTCATGGTGATCGCCCAGATCGGGCTGATCGGCTACGACATCTATCGCTGGGACGTGGTGCCGATCCAGCTTCGCCCGCATCTGCTGGTGTTTTCCTTCCTTGCCGGCGTCGGCTTCTATCTCTGGCGCGACAAGGTGCCGTACGACCGGACCGTCTGCCTGTTCGCGCTGGTGCTGTGCGCCGCCGGCATGGCCACCGGACGCGGCGACGCGCTGGCTCCGGTGCCGGCCGCCTATGTCGCTTGCTATTTCGGTCTGATGAACCCGCGGCGGAGCTGGATCGTGGCGTCGGGCGACTACTCCTACGGGCTCTATCTCTACGGCTTCGTCATCCAGCAATGCGTGGCGGCTTTCGGTCCGCCGGCGCAGCCCTGGTACCTGAACCTCCTGATCAGCCTGCCGCTCGCCTTCGGCATCGCGGTGGCGTCCTGGCATCTCGTCGAGAAACACGCGCTTCGGCTCAGGGCGCAGGTCGAACAGATCGAGGCGGCGGTGCTCTCCCGGATTTCGATCGCAGCCTTCTGGCGCAAATCTCCCGAGCGGATCGAGTTGGGACCGGCGCTCGGCGGCCGCGCGTCGGTCTGATATCGCGCCGGAGTGGAGGGCCTGCATCGCAAGCCCTCCCGCGGCGCCATTACTCACAGCAATGCGTATTGCGTCCGTTCGCGCTTGGCGAGCAGCGGCAGCGCCTGCTCGGCGATGTAGGTCTTGAAGTAGGCGCTCTCTGAATGCGCCTTGAACGCCGCTTCGTCCTGGAACAATTCGTAGAACAGGAATTGCGCCGGATTGTCCTTGCCGCGGCCGATCAGGAACAGCTTGGTGCCGGGATCCTTCTGCGCCTCGGGCAGGAAGCTGCCGAGAATTTCCGCGACCTTGTCGGCCTGGCCTTCCTTGGCTTCCCATTGCGCCACGATCAGAAGGCCTGATGTGTTGATCGCATCGCTGATGGTTCTCGTGCTCATCGCATAGTGCTTCATTTGCATTCCTCCGTTGCTTTGCTCCGATCGAGCTTGCGATCCGGCGAAGGGCGAGATGCCGGCGATCGTCATGATCGCGGCGAACGAGCCGATGGCCGATCGTCGGGTGAGCATCATCGTCGTGGTCGTGAGTTGCGAACGCTTCATGTCGCCTCCAGATGATTTGCGCCAACCGACGTGCCGGCCGAACCGCACCGCGAGAGATAGTGGATCGTTCGATGAACTCGGTTAGGCGACGGTCGAAATGTCGATGTCGTGAAAATGATTCGACATTGGTCGAAGTGTTGCGTCTCCGCCTTCGCAGGACGCGCGATGTGGGCAAATCCTCGAGCTGGGTGGCCCGACCGCCATTCCCACCACTGCCGGCCGCCAAGCCCCGCTCCCGGGGCCATTCCGTCGGCGTTGCGGCGGTGGAGTTTGTCGCATTTGATTTCGGCGCTAAACTTCGTTACCGCCTAGCGGGTGGAAACGCTGAAAGTCAGAGACATCCAGGACGTTGAAGAGGTGGTGCGCGCCGCTGTCGCCAGCGAGCAGCCGCTTGAGGTCATCGGTCATGGATCGAAACGCGCCATCGGCCATCCGATGGCGACCAACGCGGTGCTCGACGTCTCGGTGCTGAACGCCGTCAGCTCCTATGAGCCGAACGAGCTGATCATCACCGTGCAGGCCGGCGCGCCGCTTGCCGACGTGCAATCCCTGATCGACGCCAAGAACCAGCAATTCGCCTTCGAGCCGATCGACACGTCCGTGCTGCTCGGCACCGCGGGAGCCGGCACGATCGGCGGCATGATCGGCGCAGGCCTTGCCGGTCCGCGCCGCATCAAGGCCGGCGGCGCCCGGGATCATCTGCTCGGGGCGCACGCCGTGTCCGGGTTCGGCGACAGCTTCAAGACCGGCGGACGGGTGGTGAAGAACGTCACCGGCTACGATCTCTGCAAGCTGCTCACCGGTTCCTGGGGCACGCTCGCGGTCATGACCGAAGTGACGCTCAAGGTGATGCCGAAGCCGGAAGCCGAGCGCACCCTGGTGCTGCGCGGTCTCGACGACGTCGCCGCCAACAAGGCGATGACGGCGGCGCTGGGGTCGCCCTTCGACGTGTCGGGCGCGGCGCATCTGCCCGGTTCGGCGCTACGGTCCGCAACCGGCGCGCTGGCCGGCGTTGCTGCCGCCGGCCAGCCGGTCACGCTGGTGCGGCTCGAAGGGATTTCGGCGTCGGCGGCGCACCGGGCGGCGTCGCTGAGCCAGACATTGTCGTCCTATGGACCGGTCGACAGCCTCGCTGACGACGCCTCGGCTGCGATCTGGAGCGCACTGCGCGACGTGGTGCCGTTTGCTGCGAACGGCGCGCTCGGGGACTGGCCGGTGTGGCGCATCGTTTGCCCGCCGGCCTCAGGCGGCGCGCTCGGCCAGGCGCTGTCGCGCTCAACCGGCGGCGATGTGATCTACGATTGGGGCGGCGGGCTGATCTGGGCCGCGCTGCCGCAGTGTGCCGACGCGCAGGCCGCGCTGGTCCGCCGCCAGGTCGAGGCGGTCGGCGGGCACGCCACCCTGATCCGCGCTACCGACGAAGTGCGCCGCTCGGTCGATGTGTTCCAGCCGCAGCCGCCCGGGCTCGCCGCGCTCGGCGAACGTATCAGGGCGAGTTTCGATCCGAGGTCGGTCCTCAACCGCGGCCGGATGATTCGAGGCGGGATTGCATGAAGACCGAGTTTTCCCTGGCACAACTCGCCGATCCCGACATCAAGGAAGCCGACAAGATCCTGCGCGCCTGCGTGCATTGCGGCTTCTGCACCGCGACCTGTCCGACCTATGTGCTGCTCGGCGACGAGCTCGATAGTCCGCGCGGCCGCATCTACCTGATCAAGGAGATGCTGGAGAAGGACAAGCCGCCGACGGCGGACGTGGTCAAGCATATCGACCGCTGCCTGTCGTGCCTCGCCTGCATGACCACCTGTCCGTCGGGCGTGAACTACATGCACCTCGTCGACCAGGCCCGGGTCAGGATCGAGCGGGATTACCAGCGGCCGCTGACCGAGCGGCTGCTGCGGTCGGTGCTCGCCTACGTGCTGCCGCGGCCGGGCCTGTTCCGGATCAGCATGATCCTGGCCGGGTTCGCCCGTCCGTTCACGGCCGTGCTGCCGACGCCGTCGGTCGGTGCGGCGAGCCCGGGCCTGCTGCGGCGGATCAAGGCCATGCTGGCGCTCGCGCCGCGCGGCCTGCCGCAGCCCGGTCCGGCTGCGGGAACCGTGTTTGCGGCGATCGGCCGTCGGCGTGGGCGGGTCGCGCTGCTGCAGGGCTGCGCCCAGCAGGTGCTGGCGCCGCGCATCAATCAGGCCGCGATCAACGTGCTGACCCGGCACGGCGTCGAGGTGGTGCTGGTCAAGGACGAGCAATGCTGCGGCGCGTTGACCCATCACATGGGACAGGACGGGGACGCGCTGGCGCGCGCCCGGGCCAACATCGCGGTGTGGCAAAGGGAAGCGGACAGAGAAGGGCTCGACGCCATTCTGGTGACGACCTCGGGCTGTGGGACAGTTGTCAAGGACTACGGCTACCTGCTGCGCGAGGACAAAACATTCGCCGATCCTGCCAAGCGAATCTCCGCGCTGGCAAAGGATATCACCGAGTATCTCTCAACTCTCGAGCTCGCACCTTCAACGCAGAAAGGCGACGTCACCGTCGCCTATCACTCGGCTTGTTCGTTGCAGCATGGGCAGAAAATCACTCAACTTCCGAAAGAATTGCTTTCCAAGAATGGATTCGTGGTGAAAGATGTGCCTGAGAGCCATTTGTGTTGCGGTTCGGCGGGGACCTACAACATTCTCCAGCCCGACATTGCGAGCAGATTGCGCGATCGCAAGGTCGCCAATATCGCGCTTGTCAAACCGGACATGATCGCTGCGGGCAATATTGGCTGCATGGTTCAGATTGCCGGCGGTACGTCAGTTCCTGTGGTGCACACGATTGAGCTTCTCGATTGGGCGACAGGAGGTCCCCGGCCAGGATTGAATTGATCGACTGCCATTCGAGCATGATCCGGACCCCAGCCTTGCCCTGACGCAAACTGAAGGACCGGCGCTTCCCTGCCACAGACGCGAAGCGATCACGCGGCCATCATGCTCGACAAGCGAAGTGGAGGGTGCCTCTTCCCGAGGTGCGGCCAACGACCGGCAAGCGATCACTTCAATACGCGGTGGACTCAGATCAGCGGCAACAGGAGGACCACGATGGCGAAGTCGAAGAAGGCGAAGAAAAGCAAGAAGGCCAAAAAGGCCAAGAAGGCGGTAGCAGCGAAGAAGAAGTCCGCGAAGAAGTCGGCCAAGAAGGCCGCGAAGAAGTCTGCAAAGAAATCGGCGAAGAAGTCAGCCAAGAAGACCGCCAAGAAAGCTGCGAAGAAGGCTGCTCCGAAGAAGGCCGCGAAGCCGGCTGCGAAGAAAGCCGCCAAGAAGAGCGCTCCGAAGAAGGCCGCCGCGCCGAAGCCGGCCGCCCCGGCCGCAGCACCGCCGGCACCCGAGCCTGCGCCGCAGCCGGCCGCGAGCTGGGCCACACCGAGCCACGAGCCGGCGCCGAGTTGGGGGACCTCCGAGGGCGAGCACCACTGACCGAACCAGCAACGGTTGACCTGATCGAAGCCGCAGCGGACGCCGCTGCGGCTTTTTCCGTGCGGGTGGTCCGTAGTATTGCGGGGGCACGATTCGGGTCGCCGCCGACTGCAGCATGCCGAACTGTTGCTCGAATCCGATCTTGCTCGCCGCTCAACCGGCGCGGGAACCATGAATCTTGTGGTGCAAATGCAACACCCGTCAACCAACGTGTGGCTAGGCGGCTGGAACGCCTAAAAAGTCGGCAGATGCATGTCTTTTCGCCTTCACGGTACCGTGCACGGGCCTCAGATTGAGCCCACGCGATTTAGTCGCAGTCCGTTATCGCGCGCCCTGGGGGCCACCGGAGCTGGGCTGTCTGGAAAAGTAGATGGGGATCGTCATGAAGAAACTGGCTTTGTTAGCAACGGCGCTAGCAATGATTTCGAGCTCGGCAATGGCAGCTGACATGGCGGTGAAGGCCGTCAAGGCGCCGCCGCCGGCTCCCTTCGATCCCTGGGACATCGCCTTCGGTGCCGGCATCCTGAGCGACTACGTCTTCCGCGGCGTCACCCAGTCCAACCACAATCCGTCGGTCACCGCCTATTTCGAGCCGCGCTACAACGTCAACAAGGACCTGCAGCTCTACATCGGCACCTCGACCGAGAGCATCTCGTTCGCCAACCGCGCCGCGGCTGAAGTCGACGTCTACGGCGGTATCCGCCCGACCTTCGGCGCCTTCGCCTTCGACATCGGCGTCTGGGGTTACCTGTATCCGGGTGGAACCTGCTACTACGGCGCGCCGTTCGACACCGCCGGCAAGGCGCTCGGTGCCGAGTGCGCCCTCAACTTCCTGCCGAACGGCAACGTTATGAAGAAGGACGTCTCGTTCTTCGAAGTCTATGGCAAGGCGACCTGGACCATCAACGACAACTGGGCGTTCACCATCAACGAATACTACTCGCCGAACTTCCTGAACACCGGAGCCTGGGGCAACTACTCGTCGATCATCGGCAAGTACACCGCGCCCAGCACCGTGTTCGGCACCAGCGGCGTCGGCATGTATGTGTCGGGTGAGTTCGGCCGGCAGTGGCTCGGCACCTCCGACAGCTTCTACGGCGTCCCGGCGTTCCCGAACGGCATCAAGTACGCCGACTACAACACCTGGAACATCGGCATCGGCTTCACCTACAAGGTGTTCACGCTCGATCTGCGCTACTCCGACACCGACATGTCGAAGGGCAATTGCAGCGCCTTCACCAGCGACTACACCGCAGGCGGAACCACCAACGTCACCCCGATCAATCCGGGCGGCACGGGCTCCAACTGGTGCGGCGCGGCCGGCATCGCCAAGCTCTCGGTCGACCTGACGGCGATGTCCAACCTGAAGTAATTTCCTCATCCGAGGATCGCGGGGGGCGGCAGAGCAATCTGCCGCCCCTTTTGTTTTGCGGATTCGTGTGATGACGAGAGTGAAGCGGCAGACGAGCTCCACCTCCCCCGCAAGCGGGAGAGGGAGCCGAGTGCCTTCCGGGCTCGCTATTCGAATTCGCGGCTGAGTTCGCTCGCCTACGACGCCGCGGCCTCGACCTTGTCGCGCAAGGTGAAGCGGTCGCCGTCGCGGACCAGCGAGACGTTGCGCTGGTGGAAGGCGTCGAGCGTCGCGCGGTGGCCGATCGAAACCACCGTGGTGTCGGGCAGTTTCTCGGCGATCAGTCGGTACAGCGCGGCCTCCGACGGCTCGTCGAGCGAGGCCGTCGCCTCGTCCAGGAACAGGAACTGCGGCGCATGCAGCAGCGCGCGGGCGATGCCGAGCCGCTGCTGCTCGCCGAGCGACAGCATCCGGTTCCAGTGTGCCTGTTCCTCGAGTCGCGCCGCGAGCTGCGGCAGTCCGACAGCGGCGAGGGTCTCACGGACCCGTCCCGCATCGTAGCTCGCAGCCTGGCCCGGATAGACCACCGCATCGTGCAGCGAGCCGATCGGCAGATAGGGACGTTGCGGCAACATCATCAGGCTGGCATTGGCCGGGATCTCGACCGCGCCGCGACCGAACGGCCAGATGCCAGCCACCGCGCGGAACAGCGTGGACTTGCCGGCGCCGGAGGGGCCGGTGACCAGGGTGCGTTCATTGTCGCGGAGGCTGAAGCCGTCAGCCGCGAGCAGCGGCTTGCCATCCGGCAGGGTGACCAGGAGATCGTCGAGATCGATGGTGTCGCCACCACCTGCAGGTCTGACGTGGATAATGTCCTGCCGTTGCGCGAGCGCATCGCCGCCGCGGATCGAGTTCTCGAAGCCATCGAGACGCGCGACCACCGATTGCCATTCGGCCAGCGTCCGGTAGGCCGTGATGAAGAACGACAGTGATTCCTGCACGCTGCTGAAGGCGGACGCGGTCTGCATCATGCCGCCGAGCTGGATCTTGTTGGCGAAATAGGCCGGTGCGATCAACACATAGGGGAAGATCACGGCGGCTTGCGAATAGGTCGCGGTGAACGCGGTCAGCTTCTTGGTTCGCTGCATGATGTCGAGCCAGTTTCCAACCACGAAACCGAAGCGATCGAGCAATCGCGTACGCTCGGCCGGTTCGCCGCGGAGCAGTGCGATCTGCTCGGCGTTCTCGCGGGTGCGCACCAGGTTGAAACGGAAATCGGCCTCGAACCGTTGCTGCCGGAAATTGAGGTCGACCAGCGGCCTGCCGATCACATGGGTCAAAACCGTTCCGAGGATCGCGTAGATCAGCGCCCCCCATACCAGATAGCCGGGAAAGGCGATGTCGTTGCCGAACAGATGCAGCGGCGCCTGATTGGACAAACCCCACAGGATGACCACGAAGGACGCAAGCGTTACGACGGAGCTCAACAATCCGATCCCGAGCGTCAGGGTCTGCTCGACGAAGCGCTGGGTGTCGTCGGCGATACGCTGGTCCGGGTTATCGGCGGCATCGCCGAGCAACTGCATGCGATAGTGGTTGGCATCGTGCAGCCAGCCGCCGAGATAGCGCGTGGTCATCCAGCGCCGCCAGCGGATCTGCAGCCATTGATTGAGATAGAGCTGGTAGACCTTCAGGCCGATCCAGAATGCCGCGAGCACGCAGAAATAACCGATCTGATAGGTGAAGACCGCCTGATCACGCTCCTGCAGCGCGTTGTAGAAAACATTGTTCCAGCGGTTGAACAGCACGGTCAGGAAGACGCTGGCGAGCTCGATGATCACCACCGCGGCCAGAAGTCCGCGGCCTGCCCATTTGTCGTCGGAGTTGAAATAGGGCGAGGCGATGCGCCACACCGTTGCGAGCGTCGAGCGAATGTTTTTCACAGATTATCGTCTCCGGGGAAGCGGCCGCAACGGCCTGAAGAATCGGGACAATCGCAGTGCACCTCGACTAAAGTCGTAGGTCTGGCATGCAAGCGTTGGCTTGTCCCGGCAAGCGAGTCAACCCTAGCATGACGACAACGGCGAGGGGCGGGGGACCTTCGATTTTTCGCGAGGATGTGAGCGATCCTTACCGATCGTTCATTCGCGAGCCGGGGCTGCAATCTTTCCGACGGACTCCCGCAATCGCACCAGCGCACCTGCTGCACGCAAGGCGAGGGCGCTGCATAAGAATGTGGGAAGGATCCCGAGATGAGCACCTGGAATCAAATCTACAATCCGCTCGGCAATGCGGGGCTGTCGACGCTGGCCGCCGCCATTCCCGTGGTCACGCTGCTGGTCTTGATCGCCAGCGGCAAGGTGAAGGCGCATATCGCGGCCATCATCGCCGTGATCGTGACCAACCTGATCACGATCTTCATCTTCACGATGCCGGCCGGCATGTCGATCCGCGCCACCCTGCTCGGCGTGGTCACCGGGTTCTTCCCGATCGGCTGGATCGTGCTCAACGTCATCTTCCTCTATCAGGTCACGGTGAGATGCGGGAAGTTCGAGCTGCTGAAGCGCGCGGTCGGCGGCGTCACGGAGGATCGCCGGTTGCAGCTTCTCCTGATCGCGTTCTCGTTCGGCGCCTTCTTCGAGGGCGCCTCGGGCTTCGGCACCCCGGTCGCGATCACCGGCGCGGTGCTGATCGGGCTCGGCTTCTCGCCGCTCGCAGCCTCCGGCCTGTCGCTGATCGCCAACACCGCGCCGGTCGCCTATGGTGCGCTCGGCACGCCGATCCAGGGCCTCGCCTCGGTCACCGGGCTCGATCCCTATATCCTCGGCGCCATGGTCGGCCGGCAGCTGCCGCTGTTCTCGCTGATCGTGCCGTTCTGGGTGGTGTGGGCCTTTGCCGGCTGGCGCGGCATGAAGGAAATCTGGCCGGCGATCCTGGTCACCGGCGTGTCGTTCGCGGTGCCGCAATTCGTGATCTCGAACTACATCAATCCCTGGATCGTCGATATCGGCGCCTCGCTGATCTCGATGGGCGCGCTGATCCTGTTCCTCAAGATCTGGCAGCCGCGGCAGCTCTGGCTGTCGCCTGCGCTGCGCGGCCGCGATGAATCGGCGGCGACGATGGCGGCCGCACCGCCGCTCGACAAGACGCCGCTGACCCAGGGCGAATTGTGGAGCGCGCTGCTGCCGTGGATCATCGTCTGCATCCTGATGCTGATCTGGGGCAATGGCGCCTTCAAGACCTGGGCGAATGCCAACTTCGTCTGGAACTATGCGGTGCCCGACCTCGACAAGCTGATCTTCAAGGTGCCGCCGGTGGCCGCCAAGCCGACGCCGGAAGGCGCCGTGTTCAGCTTCACCTATCTGTCGTTCACCGGAACCGGCATGCTGATCGCCGCGATCATCTCGGGTCTCTTGATGGGCTTCTCGCCGGCCAAGCTGATCGCCGAATATGGCCGCACCATCCGCCTCTGCGCGATCTCGCTGATTACGATCTCGGCGATGCTGGCGATCGGCACGCTGACCCGGCTGTCCGGCGTCGACGCCACGCTCGGTCTCGCCTTCGCGGCGACCGGCGTGCTCTATCCCTTCTTCGGAACCTTGCTCGGCTGGCTCGGCGTGGCGCTGACCGGATCGGACACCGCCTCGAACGTGCTGTTCGGCAATCTGCAGAAGATCACCTCCGAGCAGCTCGGCCTGTCGCCGATCCTGATGGCGGCGGCGAATTCCTCGGGCGGCGTGATGGGCAAGATGATCGACGCGCAATCGATCGTGGTCGCCTCGACCGCGACCAACTGGTACGGCCACGAGGGTTCGATCCTGCGCTACGTGTTCCTGCACTCGATCGTGCTGGCGTGCCTGGTCGGTCTGTTCGTGACCCTGCAGGCCTATGTCTACCCGTTCACGGAGCTGGTCTTGAAATAACGAGGCGAGGCGTCGCCCAAACCAAGATCCCCGCGGGTGCGAGCCCGCGGGGATTTTGCGTTTCAAGCGCTTTTTCACGCGCCGCCGTTCTGGCCAATCGCAGCCGCGTCCCATACAAGGGCGGCGTCAGAGCATGATCCGGAAAAGCGGAAGCCGGTTTTCCGACTAGACATGCTCAAAAGCGATCCTGGGAATGGCATGATCTCGATGAAGCGGATTCTGAACGGCGGCATGGCCGCGTTGGCGCTGAGTGCAACGGCCCTTGCCGCGGTTCCAGTGCAGGCCCAGGAAGAATTCCCGTTCGGCTTCGTGATGACGCTCGATGCCGCGCGCATGCCAGGCTCCAAGCGGATTCCCTCGATCGAGGTCGGCGACAATGGCGAGGTGATCCTCGAACTGTGGTGCGATGGCGGCAAGGGCCAGTTCTCGGTCGCCGGCAACACCATCGTGTTCGTTCCCGGCGCGATGGAGAACCGCAGCTGCGCGCCGGATCGGGCGCAGGCCGACAAGGATCTGCTGGCTGCGCTCGGCGACATGACGAGCTGGAAACGGCAGGGCGATCAGGTCACGTTCATCGGCAGCAAGCAGCTGCGGTTCGTGATCAACAGCAACTGATACATCGAGGGGCGGCCGCTCAGGGCGTTGCGACCAATCCGCTTGCGGTGGCGACGATCCAGCGATTGCCCCAGCGCACGATGGAATCGACCCGGCCGAGGCCAGGGACGACGTCGCCGCGCGCGGCCATCTTGACGCCCTCCGGCCCCTCGAGCACGGCGGTGCCGTCGCGGACTTCGACCACCGACCATCCGGGAATCGTGCTCGGGCGGGTCTCGGGGGCTGCTGCCGCGGGCTGCTTCGGCCCCAGCGCCATGGCTTGCGCGTTCAGCGTCGTCGGCGCGGCACCGAGCATCTGCGGGCGTGGATTGGCGACCGATTTGGGGATGCTGCCGGTAACATCGGCGTTGGAGGCGCTCCGGCGCGGGCTCTCGCTCTTTCGGCTCGGTGGCGCCTCCGCAAAGTGCTGGACAGGCGCTTCCTTCTGGGCCACCGGGACCGCGGCGGGAGCTGTAAAGTCGCTCCAGTTGGCGCCGCCGGTCCATCCCAGCACGAAGCTTGCGGCCAGTGCGGTGGCTGCCAGCAGGGCAGTGCCGATCCGGTCGGCGAACGGCTCCCGCAGCAGCAGGGCGGCATCATGGTTCTCGCCTGAGACGTCCCAGAGGTCCGCGGTCTGCGCCGGCGAATGACCCTCCGTCACATCCGTTGGCCAGATGCTCGAAGGACTGATCGGCTCGCGGTCTTGCATGGCGTGACCCGTGTTCGGTGACGCAAAGGATGATCCTCGAAACTAAATCGAGCCTTAATTTTCGGTGACCGAACTGCGGCAGCACGAAGTCTTTTGGTCGCAGGGCCCCGTAAATCGACGGGCATAGGCGAGCGGAAGCGATGCCGTCCTTTGGGCGATCACCACAAACAAGCCCGCGATGAAGCGTCCAGAGGGCGCCACGTTGCCCGGCCTGCAGCGGTCGTTTCCGGACGCCGTCTCCGCAAAGCGGGTCGTCGCGGCGCGCAGACGTCGCTATAGCGGATGCATGCTCGACTTCGCCGCACAATACGCTGCCTTTCAGCGCCGCGATCCGGCCTGGGACGGCATCGTGTTCGTCGCGGTCCGGACCACGGGCGTGTATTGCCGCCCGGTGTGCCGGGCGCGCACGCCGCTCGCCCGCAACGTGCGGTTCTATGGCAGCGCCGCGTCGGCCGAGCGCGCCGGCTACCGGCCCTGCCTGCGCTGCCGTCCCGAAGCGGCGCCGTTCTGCCCGGCATGGAAGGGCACCAGGTCCACGGTCGAGCGCGCGCTGGCGCTGATCGAAGCGGGCGCGCTCGACCGCGGCAATGTCGCTGCGCTGGCCGATCGGCTCGGCATCGGCGCACGGCATCTGTCGCGTCTTTTTGACGAGCATCTCGATGCATCGCCGCTGCAGGTCGCGCTCTCGCTGCGCGTGCAGCGCGCCAAGCGCCTGATCGACGGCAGCAATCTCCCGATCCGTGTGGTGGCGCAGCGCGCCGGCTTCTCCAGCGCGCGTCGCATGAACGCCGCATTCGCAACGCTCTACGGCCGCTCTCCGGTCTCGCTGCGACGGAAGCGGCTGGCAAACCTCATGAAGCAATAATGGAGATCAGCAATGGCCAAGAGCTACGGCACCGTCAGTGCCGGACAGAAACTCAAGATCAGCGGCCTCGCATTCGTCCAGGGGCTCGCCTCTGGCGTGCTGCCGCTCAACACCATCGCGCGCACGCTCGGCTATGACGTCACTGAAGCCGAGCACGGCCGCGTCGTCGTCACGCACGTGCCGACCGATGCGCATCTCAATCCGGCCGGCACCGTGCATGGCGGCCTGACCGCGACGCTGCTCGACAGCTGCATGGGCCTTGCGGTGCAGTCGACGCTCGACGCCGGCATCAGCCAGACCACGCTCGAATTCAAGATCTCGCTGGTGCGTCCGATCACGCCGGACACCGGCCCGATCCGGGCCGAGGGGCGGGTGCTCAATTGCGGCCGCCGCGTCGGCACCGCCGAAGGCAGGGTCACCGACGCGAAGGGGCGGTTGCTCGCGCATGGCACGACGACGTGCCTGATCTTTCCGGCCTGACTCGGAATACCGGGACAGACTGAGCCGGCACTACACCCGGAGATGCAATGCCGGCCCAGAAGCGTTGGACTGTGTCTAGTCGGCGAAGCGTCGGTTCAACCCGCGTAGCCACTCTGTTCGGGCAGGCGGATGAGGCCAAGTTGCAGCATGGCGGTCAGCGCGTCTTCCTGTCCGAGCTCCTCGGCGATCCGTCCGTCGCGCACCCGCAGCACGGTGGTGCCGGCGAACGTCATCTTGCGGCCGGAGCCTGCGGGCAGCGAGCCGAGGCGGAAGTCGCTGAAGGCAGGCCCGGTGTGCGTGCCGCCACCTTCCCAGCGGCCGACGACGAGATCGCCTTCCGCGACGAGGTCGCCGACGCCCCAGAAATTGAGATCCGGAAACGCTTCACGAAACTCGGTGATGAATCGCGTCACCGCAGCGCGGCCCTTCTTCGGCTCGTGCATCGGGTAGTGCACGACGATGTCTGGGGTCGCGAGCTCATCGATGATGCGCGGATCCCACGGGTTTCCCCAAAAGCCCTTGAACCAGCGGCCGACCACGTTCTTGTTTTCCTCTGACATCGGATCGTCTCCATGTGCGCGTTGCCGGCATCGCGGCCGGCGCTGTGTCGATGCGCGCATTAGGCAACTTGAGACGTGTGCCGTGCCACCCGATTCCAGATCGGGCGTCTTGTCGGACTTCAGGAGAAATTCCGCTGTGTCGATATGACGTTTGGCGCTGCTTACCGAACTCCGTCGAGCAATCGGGAAGCGGGTGGATCACCGCCACACCGACTTGTCGGCGTCCCAGCGCTGGCCCTTGAACTCCTTGAGCAGCGCGTCGATCGCGCCGTTGTCGTCCTTGGCTTCGCTGCCTTCCTCGTCGCTGCTGGAATCGTCGGACAGATTGAGCTTGGCGCCGGCGCTGTCGTCCGACGTCGAGACAGTGGGGCTCGAGACCCACAGCATCAGTTTGTCGGAGCTGCCGGGCTTGTCGGGCGAGACGAGGGCGGTGATTTCGTAATTCTGGGTAAGGCCGAGCGCAGGATAGATCGCGCTCGGCCGCTTCAGCACCAGCTTGAGCTTGCCGGTGTTCGCGTTCCAGGTCGCGGACGCCGGCTTTGCCGCGAGCGTCTTTGCCAGCACATTGGAAATCGCAGTCGCGAGCTTGTCCTTGTTGATCTTGTCGCCGTCGCGCCAGTCGGCGGCGGCGAAGCGGATGGTGCGGTCCATCTCCACCACGCCACTGGTCCAGCCGGCTGCCGTCACGCCGGGCGCCGATTTCGCCTTGGCGAGCAGCGCGCCGGCGTGCTCGGGATCGACGGTGAGGTTGAGGGTCTGCTCGCCGGAGCGCATTGCATCGCAGGTTACCGCGAGGCTGGAGGTGCCGACCTCGACGGCCTCGCCCTTCAGGCTCTTGAGGAAATCGGCCGCCGCGTCGAGCTTCACCCGCACCCCGATCGATTCCGGCGAGACGTCGGTAAAATCCTTCGGCTGCGGCGTGATGCCGTCCTCGGTGGCCTGGTTGTCCTGGAATTCCTTCTCGCTGAGATCGGAATTGTCCGTCGATGCCACTTCGGTCACGGTCTGGCCGATCGTGATCTGGCCGCGGAACTCAAAACTGTCGCCGCTCTGCTTGCGGTTCAGCTTGACGGTGACCGGCTGCTTGTCGGCAACGCTCGTGGTGGTGCCGGTGAGCGTCTGGCCGTTGATGGTCAGGTTGGCGACGAAGCGGTCCTTGCGCTCGGAGCTCTTGTCGGCGGGATAGCAGACGTCGAGCACCGCCGCAGTCACGGTCTTGCCCTGGCGGGTTTCCTTCAGCACCACGTCGGCATTGCCGTCCATCAGGCCGTCGATCGCGGTGAAGTAGCGCGTCTCGGGGCCGCCCGTCGGCGCGGGCTTCGTTTGCAGCTTCATCTGGGCGAGGGCAGGTGCCGAAATGACGGCAACACCGAGCAGCAGGAGCGGGAGCGCGCGCATACGATAAGTCCTCGAAGGGCAGAATCGGTTCCGTCGTAACTAGCAAACCTCCGTGTCATTGGCCAAAAAAGAAGGCCGCCTAACGGCGGTGCTTCCATAATCGTCGTCATGCGCGGTCGTGCGGTTCCTGGCCGCTCTCCAGCCTGCTGCGCAGCGTGCTGACGACGCGACTGACGGTTTCGATGTCCTTCACCGGCAGCCCATCGGCGAGGCCGTTCACCCAGGGCAGTTGCAGGCGCATCGCCGCGTCGAAGGTTTGCCGCCCCTTCTCGGTCAGCACCACGAGCTGGGCGCGGCGGTGATGCGGGTTGGTCTCGAAGGTGACGAGCCCGTCCCGCTCGAGGTCGTTGACGATCCGCTGCACGTTCTGTCTGGCAGCGCCGAGGTCGCGCGCCAGCCACGCCACCGGTTGCGGGCGCTCGGTGGCGACGATGGCGCCGAGGATCTGCCAGCGCGCGCTGGTCAGGCCAAGTCCGGCCACCATCCGGTCGCCGGCGGTGAACAGCAGGCTGTTGAGCCTGAACAGGTCGAGAATCAGGTCGCTCAGGGCTTCGCCCGCCGGCGTGCGCTTGGTTTGGGGCATTCGTCACCATAAGTTGATAGTGACATCATGATGTCAAATTACTATGTATCCATCTGATCGAAGTGACATCATAGCACCATATCAACGGAGCCAGCCATGCCGCAGATGCGCCCCCTCGACCCCGCATTCCCGATCGACCGCCAGCTCTCGGTCGAGGCCAGCAACATCGTGCTCGTCAACCTCTTCACGCTCGATGCGGCCGACGAGGATATCTTTCTGAAGGCATGGCAGGCCGACGCCGCCATCATGAAGCGGCAGCCCGGCTTCATCTCCACCCAGCTGCACCGCGCGCTCGGGGACAGCCCGGCCTATCTGAACTACGCAATCTGGGAATCCACCGCGGCCTTCCGCGCCGCCTTTGCGAACCCCGAGTTCAGGGCCAAGCTCGCGGCCTATCCGGCCTCGGCGGTGGCGTCGCCGCACCTGTTCCAGAAGGTCGCGGTGCCGGGCGTGTGCGTGGCGTAGCAGGCTGCCGGAATTATCGCCTCGTCGCAGTCGGATCGCCCAACCCTAGATCACCATCAGAATGCCGAGCGTGGCGAGTGCGGCAAGAAACGATATGTCCAGAAATCGCAGGGGCGATTTTGGGCGACGACCCGCGGCACCGGACATGACGTAGTAGAGGCCATAACCCGCGCCGAGCACGACAAACGTCAACGTTTGCTTGAACCAGAACGTCAGGACCACCGCAAGATCGTCGATGCTGTCTTGGGCATAGGCGCCGAGCGCGAGCACCGCGCCGATCGCGTAGAACAGCACCAGCGTAGGGATTTGGCGTCGCGGGACATGGGATGATCTTACGTCTCGATCGTAATTGAACCGCAAAAAAGAAGGCCGCCCGGAGGCGGCCTTCGATCGCGATGCGAATGTGCTGACCGGGCTCAGAATCCGCCCATGCCGCCCATTCCACCCATGCCGCCACCGCCCGGCATTGCCGGCGCAGCGTCCTTGGGCAGTTCGGCGACCATGGCTTCGGTGGTCACCAGGAGGCCGGCCACCGAGGAGGCGTCCTGCAGCGCAGTGCGCACCACCTTGGCGGGGTCGATGATGCCCTTGTCGACCATGTCGACATAGTCCTCGGTCTGGGCGTCGAAGCCGAAGGTCTCCGACTTGTTCTCGAGGATCTTGCCGACCACGATCGAGCCCTCGACGCCGGCGTTCTCCGAGATCTGGCGGACCGGAGCTTCGAGTGCCTTGAGCACGATGTTGATGCCGGCCTGGACGTCGGCATTCGGGTTGGTGAGACGGCCGACCGCCTTCTTGGCGCGCAGCAGCGCAACGCCGCCGCCCGGCACGATGCCTTCCTGCACCGCAGCGCGGGTCGCGTTCAGCGCGTCCTCGACACGGTCCTTCTTCTCCTTGACCTCGACCTCGGTCGCGCCGCCGACCTTGATGACGGCAACGCCGCCGGCGAGCTTGGCAAGACGCTCCTGCAGCTTCTCACGGTCGTAGTCCGAGGTGGTTTCCTCGATCTGCGCCTTGATCTGGCCAACGCGGGCGTCGATGTCCTTCTTCTTGCCGGCGCCCTTGACGATCGTGGTGTTCTCCTTGTCGATCACGATCTTGCCGGCACGGCCCAGCATGTTGACCGTGACGTTCTCGAGCTTCATGCCGAGGTCGTCGGAGATCAGCTGACCGCCGGTCAGGATCGCGATGTCCTCCAGCATCGCCTTGCGGCGATCGCCGAAGCCCGGCGCCTTGACGGCGGCGACCTTGAGGCCGCCGCGCAGGCGGTTGACCACCAGCGTCGCCAGCGCCTCGCCCTCGACGTCCTCGGCGAGAATCAAGAGCGGACGGCCCGACTGCACCACCGCTTCCAGCACCGGCAGCATCGACTGCAGGCCGGTCAGCTTCTTCTCGTGCAGCAGGATGTAGGCATCCTCGAGCTCGGCGGTCATCTTCTCGGCGTTGGTGATGAAGTAGGGCGACAGGTAGCCGCGGTCGAACTTCATGCCCTCGACGATGTCGACCTCGGTCTCGAGCGACTTGTTCTCCTCGACGGTGATGACGCCCTCGTTGCCGACCTTCTGCATCGCCTGCGCGATCATCTTGCCGATGGCGGCATCGCCATTGGCGGAGATGGTGCCGACCTGGGCGACTTCGGAGGAGGAGGCGACCGCCTTGGCGCGCTTCTCGATGTCCTTGATCACGGCGGCGACCGCGGTGTCGATGCCGCGCTTGAGATCCATCGGGTTCATGCCGGCGGCGACCGACTTGGCGCCCTCGCGGACGATGGCCTGCGCCAGCACGGTCGCGGTGGTGGTGCCGTCGCCGGCGGTGTCGTTGGTCTTGGAAGCGACCTCGCGCAGCATCTGCGCGCCCATGTTCTCGAACTTGTCGTCGAGCTCGATCTCCTTGGCGACGGTGACGCCGTCCTTGGTGATGCGGGGCGCGCCGAAGCTCTTCTCGATGACGACGTTGCGGCCCTTCGGGCCGAGCGTCACCTTCACGGCATTGGCGAGCACGTCGACACCGCGCAGCATGCGGTCGCGGGCGTCTCCGGCGAATTTTACGTCCTTGGCAGCCATTGATTTGAACTCCTGGAATGTCTGTGAATTGCTTGCCGTCTGTTGACGCTCGTCATCGCCGGGCAAAAGCACGAAGTGCGTCTTCGTGCTAGGTGACCCGGCGATCCATCGTTTTGGTAAGATTCTTCGGAAGCGTGATGGATGCCCGGGTCAAGCCCGGGCATGACAGCTGAGGGCGCGGCGGCCCTCGGAGATGCTGGCGCTTACGCCAGCACGCCCATGATGTCGGACTCCTTCATGATCAGGAGCTCCTGGTTGTCGAGCTTGACCTCGGTGCCCGACCACTTGCCGAACAGCACGCGGTCGCCGACCTTGAGGTCGATCGGGATCAGCTTGCCGGCCTCGTCCCGGCCCCCCGGGCCGACGGCGACGATCTCGCCTTGGGACGGCTTCTCCTTGGCCGAGTCCGGAATGATGATGCCGCCCTTGGACTTCTCCTCGGCATCGATACGCTTGACCACGACGCGGTCATGCAGTGGGCGGAAGGTGGATTTAGCCATGACGTTTCCTCTTGAAGGTCCTCTTGGAGGCTCGGTTTCAGGTCCGGTTCATCGAGACCGGCGTTGAATACCGGCCCGGTCGGCGCCAGGCAGGACGCCCGGCGCATTTAGCAATCGTGGTGCAAGAGTGCTAATTGTGCGCCGGGAAATATGGCTTGGCGCAGTTTCTGTCAAGCAAACGGGTTAAGGCCTTGGTGAGGCCAATATAGGATGGTGGACCGGAAACCAAATCGTAGCGATGACGTAATTTTGTCAGACGTCATTGCTCCGCCTTAAGTTTTACGCTTGGCTGCATGACGGGTGCGGCCGGGAGATAGTTCGGGGGATGCATATGATCAGGTCACTCAACGCGCGATTGGTCGCACGGTTCGCGGCTGTCTCGGCGCTGACGACGCTTTTGGGGGCGTGCGGCAGCATGAGCCTGCCGTCGCTGTCGTCGAATCCCGAACCGGGGCCGGTCGAGCCGGGGGTGGCCCCGGAGATGCCGGCGAGCATCCGCGCCGACGAGATCGTCGGCCGCTGGGGCCTCGCCTCGTTCCAGAATCCCGCCGACCGCGCCCGCACCGAGGCCGCCGCGCGCGGCCAGTGCAAGCAGCCTTACGTGATCGGCGCGGGCCAGAACGGCGGCGTCATCATGCATCTGGCCGACCAGGCCACCCCGCAGGAACTGCGGCTGAAGGGTTCCCCCAGCGGCAAGAACTATATCGGCCCGCCCGGACCTGTGCCCGGCGAGCAGGACCGTGAGATCCTCTCGTTCGACGGCCGGGTCATGATCACCCGCTTCGTCGACAAGGACGCCGCCACCCGCTACGGCAACATGGTCTATGTCCGCTGCGCCCCGAGGGCGTAACGGCGGGCTTCGAGCTATCTACGGATCTAGCGCCCCGCAGGCGGTGCACCAATCCCCCTGTGGGAGAGGTCGGATTGCATCGTCAGATGCAATCCGGGTGAGGGTCTCTCTCCGCGAGTCCCACTCTGGTCCGAAAACGCCGAGACAACCCCTCATCCGGCGCTTCGCGCCACCTTCTCCCACAGGGGAGGAGGGAACGGGCGGTCATTGCGAGGAGCAAAGCGACGAAGCAATCCATCCTGCCGCATGTGCGGAACGATGGATTGCTTCGCTTCGCTCGCAATGACGGCCGGACAGGCTGTGGCCCAAACAAAAACGCCGGCCCTTGAGGCCGACGCTTTTCGTTCTCGTTCGACAAGCCTCAATTGAACATTGCGTCGATGTCGTCCTGCGAGGCGTGGCCGGCGTCGCCGTCGAGCTTCGGGCCGTTGAGCAGGCGGGCGTCGCCCTCGCGGGTGTCGACGATCGGCGTCGCATGCGACTTGATGGCGTCGACGCCGCCCCAGATGTTCATCATCTCGTTGATGTGCTGTTCGATGAACTTCATCGTCTGCATCACCTTGCTGATGCGCTGGCCGGTGAGGTCCTGAAAGTTGCAGGCCTCGAAGATCGAGACCACGCGCTCCTGAATATCTTCGCTGAGCCGCTTCTGCTGATCGGGCGTGACGTTGTTGGCGAGCGCGGTCGCGGCCTGGTCGATCGCCTCCACCGCCTCGAGGATCAGCTGGGTGGCCTGTTCGGTGCCGCCGACCACGGCGCCGAGCTCGCCATTGACCTTGGCCATCTCCTCGCCGTTGAAGCTCTTGCCGTGCAGCACGGCGATCTCGCGTTTGGTGCGGCTGATCGCGTCGTGGATCAGGTCGAGCTCGACCTTGAGCTTCTCGCATTGTTCGACCTGCGCGCGGTAGGTCTCGAGCAGTGCGTGCGTCTCGGCGACTTCGCGGGCGACCGCGGCATCGACGCTGTCGCCGGTGCGCTGCGCCGGCGTCGCGGCCATCTGGGCGCGGATCGAGCGAAGCTCCGCCATGATCTCCCGATGCATCGGACCGAGCTCGGCGCTGCCGGCAACTTCCGGCTCCGGCATCACGACTTCGCCCATCGCCTGCTCGACACGAAAACGCTTGCGCTTCACTGACATGATTTTCATTCCCGCCCCTTCACTGCCGTCCGTTCTAGCGAGAGGTGATTTAACGTCAGGTTCACGCGGGAACAGTTTGCGCCGCCCGTGCGCAACCGCTGCGATACCGGCGATTAACCATGTCGCCGCGGCGTTCACGCAAAATAAACGCTGTCAGGCAAAACCGCGCCGCAGTGTCGAGATGGTGAATCGAAACGGCCGATCCGTTTACCAAACCGATGCGGTTTTCATTGCTTATTGACCACGTGCAACGGGGCTTGTGCGCTCCGTCCACGTCACACGTCACGACGAAACCAGTACAGAGTACGTCGATGTTCAGGAAAACCACGCTTGCGCTGCTCGCCGGCGCCTCTTCGCTTGTTGCCCTTCCGCATCATGCCATGGCGATCGACGCATCGGCTCAGCCCGAGCCCACCGTGATCTACGCCAACCAGGGCGCACCGCAGCCGCCGATGCGCACCGCTTATGTGCAGCCGCAACGCTCCAACCTGGGCGGCGGCTTCATCGAATTCCTGTTTGGCGATGCGCCGTCGTCGCAGGGTTATTCTCCGCAGCCGAGGTATCAGCAACAGCCCGGTTATTACGGCAACCGCCAGGAGCTGCCGCCGATGGATCCGCAGCAGCAGATGATCCGCCAGCAGGAAGAGGCGGCCGGCGATCCGACGCAGCGTCCGTTCGATCCGCGATACGAAAAGCAGCTGGTCGATTACAGCGGCAAGGAAAGCGCCGGCACCATCGTCGTCGATACGCCGAACAAGTTCCTCTATCTGGTGCAGGGCGACGGCCGCGCGCTGCGCTACGGCATCGGCGTCGGGCGGCCCGGCTTCACCTGGGCCGGCGTCAAGACGATCTCGGCGAAGAAGGAGTGGCCGGCCTGGACGCCACCGCCGGAAATGCTGGCACGCCGTCCCGATCTGCCGCGGCACATGGAAGGCGGCCCGGAGAATCCGCTCGGTGCCCGCGCGATGTATCTCGGCTCCTCGCTCTATCGCATCCACGGCTCCAACGAACCCTGGACGATCGGCACTAACGTCTCGTCGGGCTGCATCCGGATGCGCAATGAGGACGTGATCGACCTCTATGGCCGCGTCAATGTCGGCGCCAAGGTCGTCGTGATGTGAGAGGTGCGTCAACCCCCCTTGCAAAGGGGAGGTCGCTTTGCTCGTCAGAGCAGAGCGGGTGGGGATCTGGTCTCTCCATGAGCAGCAATGCGTGTGGCTGACCCCCATCCCGACCTTCCCCCTTTCAGGGGGAAGGAGAACGGCTGCATCCGGGGCTACGGATTGTTCAAGACAAAACGGCCGCTCGATGGAGCGGCCGTTCGTGTTCAGGCGACATGCGTACGCTTACGCGTAGTTGCTGTCGTCGCCGCCACCATCATCGAAGCCGCCGTCGTCATTGTCGAAGTCGTCGGCGTCTTGATCATCGTCACTGTCCCGATCGGCCTGCGCCTGGTCGAACGCGCTGGCGCGCGAGCCGCTGTCGCGATTCGAGCCGACATCGTTGATCCCGGCGTCACGGGCAAGATCGCTCGACGACTGGTCACCGCCCCAGGGGCGCGAACCGCCGCCGAAGTTGCCCGCATCGGCCAGCGACTGGTGGCCGCCGCCGCCCATCATGCCGCGGATGCTCGACAGCAAGAGCCCGCCGCCGACCACGCCGGCCGCGGCCGCAGCCGCAGTGCCGAGGAACGAGCCGCCACCGCCACCGGGCGCGCCGCCGAAGGCCGAGGGCTGCGGGCCGCCGTATTGGGGCTGACCATATTGCTGCGGCGGCTGGCCGTAGCCGCCGGCCTGCTGCATCGCCTGTCCCGAGTTCCAGACCGGGCGGCTGCCGCCGATATCGGGCGCGCGCACCGGCGGCACCGAGCCGTGCGGCTGCTGCTGGCCCTGTCCGAAGATCGCATCGCGCATCGAATCGAGGAAGCCGCCGCCCTGCTGCTGTGCCGGCTGCTGCTGGGCGACCGCGGCCTCGAGCTGCTGGATGCGGTCGTGGGCGCGCTTCAGCGCCTCGTCCTGCACCAGCGCGGTCTGCACCAGCGCGTAAACCGCATTCGGCGCGCTACGCAGGCCTTGCATGATCGCGGACATGGCCTCGCTGTCGCGCGGGGCATTCTCCAGCTTGGCGAGCCGGTCGAAGAGATCGTCGATCAATTGGCGTTCTTGCGGTGTCATGGCGTTCTCCATCGCGTCGCTCGAATCGGCGCGCGGCTGATGTAGGACGGGCTTTGTGGCGCAAGGAGTGGGGGCCCGAATTAAATTTATGTATGCGACAATACGACCGGATGAACCTCGTTAGGCCGATGTAACTTTATCCGAGTGTAACTTTATTCAGGGCCAGCAGGGCGGGGAAATCGTCGCCTGCGAGATAGGCATGCTCGGTCTCGCGCTGCGTCGTCAGCGGATCGAGGCTCTTCAACGTTTCATCGACGAAGCCGGGATGGCACATCACCAGCCCATCCTCGGGCAGGCCGTCGAGGAAGCCGCGCATCAAGCCTGCGAAATCGGTCTCGCGTGTGAAATCATAGGCGCCGGCGAAGGCCGGATTGAAGCGCAGGCCCGATCGCTGGGCCTTGATCCGGAATTGGGTGCTGAGCACGTTCAGCACCAGCGCCTTCGGCGCCGCGAGCTGGCGTGCGAGGGGACCTTCGCGTCCGCACTGCCGCACCCAGGCGCCCGGCGCGCGCTCCTTCACGGCGCGCAGGAAGCCGTCGCGCACCTGCGGGAACAGCTGCGCGTGCTGATGGCCGTCGACGAAATCGGGCGCGCGGCCGAACAGATCGTGGAAGGCGTCGAGCTGCGCCAGCACTTCGGCATGGACCAGCTCGGCGTCGAGCCGATGCATCAGCCCGGCACGCAGCAGCCGCGGGAACGGCAGGAACATGTCGCCGTCGAGCGGGCGGAAATGCATCGTCAGCGGCCGGAACGGCGCGGTCAGCGTCACATGCAGCCCGATCGCGCAGCGCAGGCTCTTCGCCACCGATGCCGTCAGCGCGGCCGCCGCCTCGCGGCCGATTGCTGCCGTCACCATCATCACCGATGTCGCATTGAGGCGGCCGCGTTCGATCAGATCGCGGATCGCGCGGTTGACGCCATCACTCAAGCCATAGTCGTCAGCACACAGCCAGATCCGGCGCGGCGCAGCGTCGCTCATTCGGCGGCGGTCCGCTCGGTGGCGCTTTGCGCCGCGCCGCCGTCGGCGTGCTTCTCGGTGTGCTCGGCGACGAAGTAGATCGGCCGTGCCTTCAATTCGGAGAGGATCTTGCCGATATATTCGCCGACGATGCCGATCATGATCAGCTGCACGCCGCCGATCGTCATCACGCCGATCATCAGCGAGGGATAGCCGGGCACCTGCTTGCCGGTGGTCAGCACTTCCCACAGGATCGAGAGGCCGAACAGGAAGGCTGCGCCGGCGAGCAGCGCGCCGAGCAGGCTGGCGAAGCGCAGCGGCGCCACCGAGAACGAGGTCAGGCCCTCGATCGACAGGCCGATCAGCCGGCCGGCGTTGAAGGTGGTGACGCCATGCGCGCGCGGCGCCGGCTCGTAGTCGACGCGGATCTGCCTGAAGCCGATCCAGCTCGCGAGGCCCTTGAAGAAGCGGTTGCGCTCCGGCAATTGCCGCAAGGCGGCTGCCGCGCGCGGCGACAGCAGGCGGAAGTCGCCGGCATCCTCGGGAATCTGCTGCCGCGCGCCCCAGTTGATCAGCGCGTAGAAGCCGCGCACCGCAAGCCGCCGCAACGCCGATTCATTGTCGCGATGCGCCTTCGCCGTGTAGACCACATCAAAGCCGTCATCGATCCAGTGCGCGACCAGCTGCTCCACCAATGTCGGAGGATGCTGGCCGTCGCCGTCCATGAACAGCACCGCGCCGCGGCGGGCATGGTCGAGGCCGGCCATCAGCGCCGCCTCCTTGCCGAAATTGCGCGACAGCGACACCACCTGCAGGTCGAGCCCGTCGGCAGGCAGGCCGCGCGCGATCGCCAGCGTGTTGTCCGCGCTGCCGTCGTCGACATAGACCACTTCGCAATTGAGCCCGTAGCGGGCGCGCAGCGAGCCGGCGAGGTCGATCAGTCGTTGGTGCAGCGCCGCAAGCCCGGCGGCCTCGTTGTAGACGGGCACGACGATGGACAGACCCTGCGCGGCGGCGGTCTTGGCGGTTGTGGTCAGGCTGGAGACGTCAGAGCCCAGCATCATCGGTCAGGTTCCGGAACTAGAGCGCTTTCCGGCGAAAAGAGCTTCGCCTTCGCGTGGAGAAAACGCGTCACGACAAGATATCATGAACACAATATGGTACCGACGGCCGGCTGTCGCCAACATGAACGGCGACACCGGCTCATTGGCGCAGGAACGCCTCGAGCCTGGCGAACAGCGGGTTCTCGCGGTCGAACACATAGTCAAGCGACACCACCGACACGGTCTCGGCGCCGTGCTCGCGCAGGAAACTGCCGAGCGCGTAGAGCTTGCCGGGTGGGCAGTGCAGCGTCAGCATGCCCGACGAGGTCGGGCTGCCGAACGGGGCGACCACGCCGAAGCGGGTATGGGCTTCCGACAGCAGCGCGTCGTTGCAGCCGGCAAAGCGGGTGCGGACCTCGCGGTATTTGCTGGCGCGGGCGCGCGCGGCGATGTGGTCGAGGATGACGCGCGCAGTCTCGCGGGCGCCGGTCGACCAGTCGGCATCGCGGGAGGCGACGAGGTTGGCCTGGCTGCGCAGCATCACACCGTCGTCGAGCACCTTGAGCCCGTTGGCGGCGAGCGTCGCGCCCGTCGTCGTGATGTCGACGATCAACTCGGCGGTGCCGGCCGCGGGCGCGCCCTCGGTGGCGCCGGCGCTTTCGACGATGCGGTAGTCGCCGACGCCGTGCTTCGCAAAGAAGCCGCGTGTCAGGTTGATGTATTTGGTCGCAACCCGCATGCGGTGGTTGTGCTGCTCACGGAAGCCGCTCGCGACGTCGTCGAGATCGGCCATGGTGCGGACGTCGATCCAGGCCTGCGGCACCGCGACCACGACATTGGCATAGCCGAAGCCCAGGCCTTCGATCATCAGCACGCGCTTGTCGGCATCGGGAATGCTCTCGCGCACCAGGTCCTCGCCGGTGACGCCGAGATGCACCGAGCCGCGCGCCAGATTGGCCGCGATCTCGCTCGCCGACAGATAGGCGATCTCGACATTGTCGACGCCGGCGATGGTGCCGCGATAGTCGCGCGCGCCGCCGGCTTTCGACAGGGTCAGCCCGGCGCGGGCGAAGAAGCTTTCGGCATTTTCCTGCAGACGTCCCTTGGAAGGAACGGCGACGACGAACGGCGTGCTCATCGGGCGCCTCCGCCGGCCTTGCCATGCCGGTTCATCGCCTCGATCCAGACCGAGAAGCCGACCGCGGGGATCGGATTGGCCGAGCCGAGCTGCGACATCAGCCCGTCATAGCGGCCGCCCGCGACCAGCGGCTCGGCGCCGTTGCCCCTGGCGTGCAGTTCGAACTCGAAGCCGGTGTAGTAGTCGAGGCCGCGGCCGAATGCGGTCGCGAACCGCGTCTTGCGGATATCGATGCCGCGTGCGGCCATGAAGCCGACCCGGCTCTCCAGCTGGTCGATCGCGGCGGCAAGATCGAGCCTGGCGTCGGCGGCCAGCGCGCGCAGCTGCGCGACCGCGTCGTCGGGATCGCCTGATATGGCGAGGAAGCGCTTGATGGTGGCGAGCGCATCGCGCGGCAGTGCGCCACCCTTCAGTGTCGATTGCTCGAGGAAGCGATCGGCGATCTCGGCGACCGTTCGTCCGCCGACATTGGTGGTGCCGGCGATCGACATCAGGTCGGTGACCAGCGCCAGCGCCGCTTTGCGGTCGGAGCCGGCCAGCGCTGCGAGCACGCCCTCATATTCGTTGCGGCCGGGCGCGGTCGCCAGGGTCAGCTGCTCGATGTCGTCGGTCAGCGAAACCTTGCGGTTGAAATCCTTGATCAGCCGGCGTCGCCACACCGGGTAAAGCTCGAGTGCATCGATCAGCGCGTTGAACAGCGCGACGTCGCCGGTGCGGATCTCGACGTCCGTCAATCCGAACGCCGTGGTCGCCTCCAGCGCCAGCGCCAGCATCTCGGCGTCGGCCGCGGCGCGGTCCTGCCGTCCGAAGGATTCGATGCCGGCCTGCAGGAACTGGCTCGGCGCTCCGTCGCGATAGCGGAACACCGGGCCGAGATAGCTGAAGCCGGCCGGCTGGCCGGCGCGGGGCGAGGCGAGGTAGTCGCGCGCCACCGGGATCGTGAGATCCGGGCGCAGGCAGAGTTCCTCGCCGCTCGGGTCGGTCGTCAGATACAGGCTCTTTCGGATGTCCTCGCCGGACAGGTCGAGGAACGGCTCGGCCGGCTGCAGGATCGCGGGCTCGGACCTGAGATAGCCAGCCTGCGCGAACGAGGCCAGCAGCGCATCCGCCCATAAGGCGGATCCGGCGGCGGATCGTGGTGCGGCAGCTTGGCTCATCTCGACGTCCAAAGGTTGCGGATTCGGGGTCCGCACGGGTTCCAAGGGTGGTTCGGGCAGCCCTTACCATGGCCGTATCACGGTTTCGACAGCGATCAGCCAAGTGGCTTAATGATTGCGTGCGTTAACGATTTTACGACGGCTTGGCTAGGGAAAGATGCTTCCCCTCAGCTTTCAGGTCCCGTCGTCCTTGAGGCTCGCTCCGCGCGCCTCAGGAGACGGAACGGGGGCTGCTTTTCACTGCCAATCCCCGAGCGCCGCCTGCACCAGCGCCAGCGCCGCGACGGCGGCGGTGTCGGCGCGCAGGATACGCGGGCCGAGGGCGAGGCGGAGGATGCTGGGCTGGCGCAGCAGCAGGGCGCGCTCCTCCTCGGCAAAGCCGCCCTCGGGGCCGATCAGGATGTCGATCCCGGCGTTCGCGCGCCTTGCCGCCTGCAGCGCCTGCACCGGGTTCGCCACTTCGGCGGCCTCATCACAGAACACCAGCAGCCGCGCCGGATCGCGACCCGCGAGGAAACGGTCGAGCGGGAGGGGATCGGCGACCTCGGCGAGCGAGATGATCCCGCATTGCTCGGCGGCTTCGACCACGTTCGCGCGCATCCGCTCGCCGTTGACCCGCGACACCTGGGTAAAGCGCGTCAGCACCGGCACCAGCCGTGCCGCGCCCATCTCGACCGCCTTCTGCACCATGTAGTCGAGCCGCGCATGTTTCAGCGGTGCGAACACATAGGTCAGGTCGGGCAGGCGGTCCTGCACCCGGGTCTGCGCCGTGATCGTCAGCGTGTCGGCCCGCTTGCGGCCGGAGATCTCGGCCCGCCATTCGCCGTCGCGGCCATTGAACACCAGCACGCTGTCGCCGGCATTGAGCCGCAGCACGTTGCCGAGATAGTTGCTCTGGTCGCGCTCCAGCGGAACAGAGGTGCCAGCACCGAGCGGGGCATCGACGAACAGGCGGGGGCTGCGAAAATCGTGGTCAGGCATATTCGATGCGGCTCAGTGCTGTGGGCAAGTTTACCAAACTGAGCGCCCCCGTAATGGTGCGGACTCGTCAGGAACTCACCGGCCCAGTAAGTACGAGGTGTCGATACATTGCTTCTGTCACCAAGTCTTATTTGAAATCCAAGGGGTCGCTTGCACGCGGCCCCTTTTGCCTTTCGGCCAACCCCGCGCGCCGCGCGAGGCATGACTGAAAATCGTGTTCAGGCAGACTTGATGGTCCGGTTTTACCGCTGCTCGCCACCTAAAGGCTTCAAATCGGGGAACAATTTAATGTGGCCGGTGTGGCCCTACGCCGCGCTGTCGCCCAAATCCACGGGTTGTTAAGGGCTCCCAGGAATCGTAAAACGCCCCCAAATTTCGTTGCTTCGTTTTGTTGCGCTGGGGTTGCCTGGACCTTTTGCCGGAGAAACACCCTCGATGATCCGCCGACTGATCGTGCTGACCGTTGCCGCGACCGCCCTGTCCGCGGGGAACGCCGCGGCCCAGAGCGCCTTTCCGGCGCCGCTGCCCAATCAAGGCCAGGCCGGCACTGCGTCCGATCCCGCGTTCCCGCCGGTGAACGGCGCGCGTGCAAGCCCGGGCCGGGCAGGCACCGCTTCGGATCCTGCGTTCCCGCCGGTCAACGGTGCGCCGGCGGCCAGGATCGGCGCGACGCCATCGGCATTCCCGACCAATGGTGCAGCCCCGATTGCCGGCGGCGGTCTGTCGTCGCCGCCGCCCCCGCCCGGTGCCGGCGGGGCAGGTGATGCCTGCATGAAGGATTTCGTTCCGCTGCGCGAGGAGACCGAGAAGCGCGGCAAGGCGATCAAAGCGGCGAGCGACCGGCATGCCAGCCCCCAGGAGGCCTGCAAGCTGATCGGCAATTACAGCCAGGCCGAAGTCAGGATGATCAAATACGTCGACACCAACGCGTCGAAGTGCGGAATCCCGCCGCAGATCTCCGAGCAGCTCAAGACCGGCCACAAGAATACCGAGGCGTTGCTGAAGAAGGTCTGCAACGTTGCGGAGCAGGCGGCGGCGCAGCCGCGCGGGCCCGCGGGACCGTCGCTGAGCGACGTGCTCGGCTCGTCCGCCTCGCTGCCGGAAGCGACCCCGACCAAGAAGGGCGGCAGCACCTTCGACACGCTGAACGGCAACGTTCTCACCCGTTGATGGATCCGTCATGAGCGATGTTTCCGCCCGCGTTGCCGACTCCACAGGCAACTGGGTGGATACCCATGCGCCGGTCTGGTCGCGGCCCTATCTGCGGCTTGCGCGCTACGACCGGCCGATCGGCTCCTGGCTGTTGTTGATGCCGTGCTGGTGGTCGGCGGCGCTCGCCGCCGGCGTCGCACATGATGTTCGCGCGCTGCCGCTCGTCGTGCTGCTGTTCTTCATCGGCGCCTTCGTGATGCGCGGCGCGGGCTGCACCTGGAACGACATCACCGATCGCGATCTCGACGCCAGGGTTGAGCGCACCCGGTCGCGGCCGATCCCGGCCGGGCAGGTGACGGTGACGCAGGCTGTGGTCTTCATGGTGCTGCAGGCGCTGATCGGGCTTGCGGTGCTTTTGCAGTTCAACCGCTTTGCTGTCATGACCGGCATCGCCTCGCTTTTGATCGTCGCGATCTATCCGTTCATGAAGCGGATCACCTGGTGGCCGCAGGTCGTGCTCGGCCTCGCCTTTTCCTACGGCGCGCTGATGGGTTTTGCGGTGACGCTGGAGCGCATCGATCCGGCCGCGATCGCGCTCTACGCCGGATCGATCGCCTGGGTGATCGCCTACGACACCATCTACGCCCATCAGGATGCCGAGGATGACGCGCTGATCGGCGTCAAATCCACCGCGCGCCTGTTCGGCGCACGCACCCATCTGGCGCTTAAGATTTTCTACGGTCTCGCCGTGCTGCTGATCGGCGTAGCGTTCGCGCTTGCCGGCGCCCGCTGGCCGGCGTGGATCGGGCTAGCGGCATTCGCGCTGCATCTCGCCTGGCAAATCCGCCGGCTCGACACCAGCGATCCCGCGCTCTGCCTGCGCATCTTCAAATCCAATCGCGACGCCGGCTTCATTCTGTTCGCGAGCCTGGTCGTCGATGCGGTGCTGCGCGCGGCGTAGTTTTTCTTCACTCGCCACAAAATAACAGTGAGGTGAGCACGCTGCTCAGGCTCCCTCTCCCCTTGCGGGAGAGGGTGGGGAGAGGGGTGGCCCCGGGCGAGATGATCGAAGGGGAGATCGTTCTTGCAACTTGTTCGCTCGTCATCGTGACGAATACGGAGAGAGCGCGTCGTGTGGCACCCCTCTCCCTAACCCTCCCCCGCAAGGGGGGAGGGAACCCTTCCGCCGGTGCATCCCTTACGCGCCGTGAGCCATTTTCATCGTCGTCCTGGCGAAAGAGGTGAGAGTCGTGGAGCGCGGCGAAACGAACTCAGTCCCGCGCGATGATCTCGCGCTCGTCGCGATGCACGCTGGTGCCGTTGAGGCTGACGCCGGCGCGGCGGCGGACCAGGAATTTCGGGCGTCGCGCGCGGATCGCGTTGCGGCGACGGCGGCGCGGGGAGGGCGTCCGCGGCGCCGGCTCGGTTAGTTGCGGCAGACGGAAGATGTCGCTCCACATCTGCCAGGCGGAGGCGATTTCTTCGGCATCCGAACTTGAGCCGAGTGGAATGCTGAGCGCGGGATCGCGGTGAACCAGCACCAACATCTGCGCATCGTCGATGCCGCGCAGCGCGACGCCGAGGAAATCGCTGACGCGAACATTGACCGCCATCCGCATGCCGAGAACGGCGCGGCGCAGCACGACATGTTCGCGATGAAGCTCGACCTGCCGCATGCCGCCATCCGCGCGCGCATCCTGCGCGTGGAAGCTAAGCGGAAGGCAAAGGGGGTCGAGCCGCAGTGCGCGGCTCGACCCGGCGGAATTGATTCCGCTTGTTGGTGTTTGACGCCTCAAAGCCTTAGTCTCCCCGCCGGGATTATGTTCCCGGTCGATGTGTGAGAGCCTAGCCGAGCGATGGCCGTTTCGGCTTAAAAAGCCTGGTTAACCGCTCCTCACCTCGTGCCATGATTGACAAGAGGTTGGCCCGCATGATTGACGAAGCCTTGCGCCAATCACTCAAATCTTTGTTGGCCGCCGGTGCAAAGTGCTTGAAATCCCTGTGAATCCGGCACATCTGGTTAGGTCTGTCGACGCCATTCCGGGCCCCCTCCATCCGCAGGAATTCGTTCGTGAACTCTTCACCATTTGCATCGCGACACGGCGATACCTCCGATCTGTTCGATCAGTCCGGCCTGAGCGACCTTGCGCAGCGTCTGGTCGAAGCCGCCAAGCGCGCCGGCGCCGATGCGGCCGATGCCATCGCGGTGCGCGGCGTCTCGCAAGGCGTCGAAGTGCGCGATGGCCGCGTCGAGGAAACCGAACGTTCCGAAGGCGATGACGTCGGCCTGCGGGTATTCGTCGGCCAGCGCCAGGCGGTGGTGTCGACCAATGACATCAGCGGCGACGAGATCGCAAAGCTCGCCGAGCGCGCGGTCGCGATGGCGCGCGTCGCGCCCGACGACAAATATGTCGGCCTCGCCGATCCCGCGCTCCTCGCGCATGATTTCCCCGATCTCGATCTGCTCGACCGCAACGTCCCGACCACGGCCGAGCTCGAGCAGCGCGCCATCGAAGCGGAAGCTGCCGCGCTCGCGGTCAAGGGTGTCACCAAGTCCGGCGGTGCGTCGGCCTCAACCGGGATCGGCGGCATGGTGCTGGTGACGTCTACCGGCTTCCACGGATCCTATCTTCGTTCCAGCCATGGCATCTCGACGACCGCGATTTCCGGTGAGGGCACTGGCATGGAGCGCGATTACGATTTCACCAGCGCGCCGCATGCATCCGATCTCGATTCACCTGCCACCGTCGGCCGCAAGGCCGGCGAGCGTGCGGTGGCGCGCGCGAATCCGCGCAAGGTCGAGACCTGCAAGGTGCCTGTGGTGTTCGACCCGCGGGTTGCGGGCTCGATCGTCGGCCATCTGGTCGGCGCCATCAACGGCGCCTCGATCGCGCGCAAGACCAGCTTCCTGAAGGACAAGCTCGGCGAGCAGCTGTTCTCGAGGGATATCCGCATCATCGACGATCCCTTGCGCGTGCGTGGCCTGCGCTCGCAGACCTTCGACGCCGAGGGCGTCAAGGTGAAGAAGATCGCGCTGATTGACGAGGGCGTGCTGACCACCTGGGTGCTGGACTCCGCGACCGCGCGCGAGCTCGGCCTGGTCACGACCGGGCATGCGCATCGCGGCGTGTCCTCCTCGCCGTCGCCGGGCACCTATAATCTGCATCTGGAGCCGGGTGCAGTGACGCCCAAGGAGCTGATCTCCGACATCAAGCAGGGCTTCTATGTCACCGACCTGATCGGCTCCGGCGTCAACGGCGTGACCGGCGATTACAGCCGCGGCGCGTCCGGCTTCTGGATCGAGAATGGCGAGATCACCTATCCGGTCAGCGAAGTGACCATCGCCGGCCATCTGCTGCCGATGTTCAAGTCGCTGGTCGCCGCCAACGATCTGGAGTTCCGCTACGGCGTCAATTCGCCGACCTTGCGCATCGAGGGCCTGACGCTTGGCGGACGCTGATACGGACGACTGGACCAAGGCGCGCGATGCCGCCTTGCTGACCAAGACAGTGCAGGAGGCGGGCCGGCTCGGTCTGTCGATGTTCCGCACCGAATTGAAGAACTGGATCAAGGGCGCGTCCTCGCCGGTGTCGGAGGCCGATATCGCGGTCAACGACCTGCTGGAGCAGCAGCTTCGTTCGGCGACGCCGGGTTACGGCTGGTTGTCGGAGGAGAGTGCCGACAACGAGAGCCGTCTCGACAGGCGTTTCACCTGGATCGTCGATCCGATCGATGGCACCCGTGCCTATCTCGCCGGCCGCGAAGACTGGTGCGTCAGTGTGGCGCTGGTTGAAAATGCATCGCCGGTGCTCGCGGCGGTGTATGCGCCGGTGACCGAGGAATTCTTCTTCGCCGCCCGCGGTCAGGGCACCACCCTGAACGACAGCGGTGTGCACGCGACAACGGGCACCGATTTCGATTTCCCGCGCATGGCCGGGCCGAAGCCGCTGGTGCAGCGGCTCAGCCCGACGTCGGACGAGATCACGCTGTTTCCGCGGATCGGATCGCTGGCCCTGCGGTTGTGCCGCGTAGCACAAGGTCGACTTGACGCCGCCTTTGCCGGCGGGCAAAGCCGCGACTGGGATCTTGCCGCCGCGAATTTGATCGTGCAGGAAGCGGGTGGTAAGATGACCGCGCTCTCGGGGGAAGCGATTGAGTACAATCGCCGGGAGGTGACGCATGGGGTGCTGGTGGCAGCAGGACGCGAACGTCATGCACGCATTGTCGAGCATTTTCGCAACCGTCCACTGCCGTGAGGTCCCGCCAATCCGCGCCGCGCTTCCGATTGTGACGAGCAGACCTGTTACGACAGGCTTGTGACGACCAGACTTGTAACGAGCCGACTTGATAACGACCAGCCTTGATAACGATCAGACCTGTGACGACCACGACTTCATTTGCTTGCCGGGCATCTCGTTAGGAAAACCATCATGTCAGACAATGCCCAGCCACAGCTGCTTCACCTCGTGATCGGCGGCGAGTTGACCGATCTCGAGCACAACACCTTCAAGAATCTGGACGAAGTCGAGATCGTCGGCGTCTACCCGAACTATGCGACCGCCTATGCGGCCTGGAAGGCGAAGGCGCAAGCGACCGTGGACAACGCCCAGATGCGCTATTTCGTCGTTCACCTCCACCGGTTGCTCGATCCCGAGCAGGACGCAAAGCACTCCCATTGAAACGACTATTTCGCGATCTGCTGCGCAGCGGCTTCGTGCAGCGCGCGCTGGGTGTGCTTGCGGCCGAGTATCTGCGGCTGGTGTGGTACACCAACCGCTTCATCTATCAGCCGCATGACGTATACGGGATCGTCGAGCCCTTGATGCCGGCGATCTTCGTGTTCTGGCACGGCCAGCACTTCATGACGCCGTTCATCAGGACCAAGGACAGCTACCGCGCCAAGGTCTTGATCTCCCGCCACCGCGACGGCGAGTTCAATGCCCTGGCGGTCGAGCGGCTCGGCATCGGCACGATCAGGGGGTCCGGCGACCATTCCGGCGCGTTCCATCGCAAGGGCGGCGTCGGCGCCTTCCTGGAGATGGTGCGGACGCTGGAAGACGGCTGCAATATGGCGACCACCGCCGATGTGCCGAAGCGAGCGCGGGTGGCGGGCCTCGGGGCCATCATGCTGGCGCGGGAAACCGGCCGGCCGATCATCCCGTTTGCGATGGTCACCAGCCGCTTCATCCGGTTGAAAAACTGGGATTCCACGACCATCAATTTGCCATTCGGGCGCGGCGCAGTGGTAGGTATTGAGCCGGTCTATGTGCCGCCCGATGCCGATGCCGCGACGATGGAGAAGCTTCGGCAGCACGTGGAGAATCTGCTTAACGAAGCGACCCGGCGCGCCTATGCAGCCGTCGGGCGGCCGGAGGCAACGCTTGGCTAGCTCGCTACCGATGACGTTGCGTGTCTATCGCAAGCTGTCGTCCGCGATGGTGCCGCTCGCGCCTGCGCTGATCAAGCGGCGGCTCAAGCTCGGCAAGGAAGACCCCGAACGTGTCGGCGAGCGGCGCGGCGTCAGCGCCGATACCAGGCCGCAGGGACCGCTGGTGTGGATTCACGGCGCGAGCGTCGGCGAGGTGCTGGCGGCGGTCGGGCTGATCGAGCGGTTGCGCGCGCTGAACCTGCGCATCCTGCTCACGTCAGGGACGGTGACGTCTGCCGCGATCGTCGCCAAGCGCTTTCCGCCCGACGTGATCCATCAATACGTGCCGTACGACTCGCCGCGCTACGTCGCGCGCTTCCTCGATCACTGGCGTCCGTCGCTGGCGCTGTTCATCGAGTCCGATTTGTGGCCGAACCTGATCCTGTCGAGCGCCGCGCGGCGGCTGCCGATGGTCCTGATCAACGGGCGGATGTCGCAGCGCTCGTTCCCGCGCTGGCGCCGCCTCTCCAACACCATCGGGGCGCTGCTCGGACGGTTCGACATCTGCCTCGCGCAGTCGAAGACCGATGCCGAGCGCTTTGCCGCGCTCGGCAGCCAGAATGTCCTGGTCACCGGCAACCTCAAGCTCGACGTCGCGGCGCCGCCGGCCGATCCCGCCAAGCTGGAGCGGCTGATGTCGGTGACGCGCGGCCGTGCGATCGTGGTTGCCGCGTCGACCCATCCCGGCGAGGAAGAGCTCCTGATCGAGGCGCACAAGTCGCTCGCCGGATACTTCCCCGGGCTGCTCACGGTGATCGTGCCGCGCCATGCCGCGCGCGGCGAGGCAGTGGCGCGGCTGGTGACGGAGCGGGGCCTGCGACCCGGCCTGCGCTCGCATGAGGACCTGCCGGTCGCAACCACGGATATCTACGTCGGCGACACAATGGGCGAGCTCGGCCTGTTCTATCGCCTCGCGCCGATCGTGTTCATGGGCGGCTCGCTGGTCGCGCATGGCGGCCAGAACCCGATCGAGGCGATCAAGCTCGGCGCTGCGATCGTGCACGGCCCGCACGTCTTCAACTTCACCGAGGTCTATGAGGCACTCGATCGCGCCGGCGGCGCGCGCCGCGCCGACGATCTGGACGCGCTGGTCAAGCAGCTCGGCCAGTTCCTCGCCGATCCCGCAGCGCGCGATACCTCGCTTGCGGCGTCCGAGCGCGTCGTCGAACAGCTCGGCGGCGCGCTGGAGCGTACGGTGACCGCTCTCGAGCCCTATCTGTTGCAGTTGCAGCTCGAGATGGGAGCGGCCAATGCGTGAGCCGGCCTTCTGGCACCGGCCATCGTCTTGGACATCGCAATTACTCCGACCGCTTGCCGCGCTGTACGGCGCGGTGGCTGCGCGGCGGATGCAGCGAGCCGGCATCGATGCCGGCATTCCCGTGATCTGCGTCGGCAATTACCATGTCGGCGGTGCCGGCAAGACGCCGACCGTGCTGGCGCTGGCAAAACTGCTGCGCGAGCTCGACGAACGCCCGGTAGTGCTCAGCCGCGGCTATGGCGGCGCGCTTGCCGGGCCGGTCAAGGTCGATCGCGACAGCCACGCGGCGGCCGATGTCGGCGACGAGCCGCTGATGATGGCCGCGACGTTGCCGGTCGTGGTGTCGCGCGACCGCGCCGCTGGCCTGGCGCTGGCGCGCGCGCAGAATGCGAGCGTGATCCTGATGGATGACGGCTTCCAGAATCCGAGCGTGCTCAAGGACACCTGCCTGATCGTGATCGACGGCACGCGCGGCATCGGCAATGGTCGCGTTATTCCGGCAGGACCGTTGCGTGCGCCGCTCTCGCCGCAGCTGGAGCGCACCGACGCGCTGATCGTGGTCGGTGAGGGGAGCGCGGCGCAGAAGATTGCGGCCGATCTCGCATCCCGTGGCAAGCCGATCTTGTCGGCGCATCTGAGGCCAGACGAGGCCTCATTGAATGCGTTGCGTGGTCAGCGCGTACTCGCTTTCGCCGGCATCGGCGATCCCACGCGCTTCTTCAACTCGCTGCGCGCAAGCGGCATCGACGTCGTCCGCAACACGGCGTTCCCCGATCATCATGCCTTCACCAGGGATGAGATCGCGCAGCTCGTTGCCGATGCGAGAGGCGACGCCCTGACGCTGGTGACGACGGAAAAGGATCTGGCGCGGCTGCGTGGTCCGGCGGGGATGCCGGCCTGGGCACAGGCGACCGTGCCATTCGCGGTGACGCTGCAATTCGAGGACGCCGGCGCGCTGCGGCGCCTGGTGACCGATCAGCTGTTCAAGGCGCGGAACAGGAGGCTGCAAACATGAACCGGGCTTCGAGCTCAGGCCTGCGGCTTGAGCACGCCGGGATGATGCCGCTGCAGCACGGCGGTCGGGGTGGCGTAGGCCTCCTGCAGGTCGACGCTCCAGTACTTCAGCTCGTCGAGCGGGATCCGGACGTCGGTGATGGCACAACGCACGAAGGTGCCAGGCGAGATCACGCGAAAATCGCCGTCGAGATATTGCACCTGCGCTTCGCCATGGCCCGAGGGACCGAACTTGTTCAGCACGTTTGAGCTCTCCGCCTTGCCCCTGATGAGGCAGCCTTAAATGTTCATCAAGCCGTTTATCACAGATAGGGGGGCATGTCCGCCCGTTAAACCACCGACTTGTGATGATTTGGCGGCAGATGCGCATGGTAGCGTTGCAGCCGTGGTCCGCTGTGTTTACAGCGCCATAACGAGCCGGCCGGATCGGATGCGCCTCAAGTCAGTTTTCACCTGCCTCGCCATGCTTGCCGTGCCGCCCGCGGCGGCGGCGCCGCTTCCCGCCCCGCATCAGGTCGAAATTTCCGAAGGCAATGTCACGCTGCATGCGCAGCTCTACCGGCCCGATGGCGACGGGCCGTTCCCGACGGTCATCGCGCTGCATGGCTGCGGCGGTCTTGCCGGCGGTTCCGAGCAGGTCGCACCGCGCTATCGCGACTGGGCCGAGCAACTGCTCACGTCAGGCCATGCGGTGCTGCTGCCGGACAGCTACGGCTCCCGCGAGCTCGGGCCGCAGTGCCGCATCAGGGAGCATCAGGTCCAGACCCGCCGGGCACGGGTTGCCGACATCAATGCCGCGCGACAATGGCTGGTGCAGCAGAAATGGGTGGCGAAGAGCCGCATCAGCCTGATCGGCTGGGGGAATGGCGCGGCCGCCTTGCTGTGGGCGGTGCGGCCGCAGATGTGGTCGCGCAGTGTCGAGCCGGACTTTCGCTCGGCGGTCGCGTTCTATCCGGATTGCCGCACCTCGTCCGGCCTCGGCTGGAGCGCGCGGGTGCCGACGCTGGTGCTGATCGGCGCGCGCGACGACGTGACCTCATCGTCGGCCTGCCACCAGATGGTCGACGGCGCACGCGGCCGCAGCGCGCTGGCGCGGATCGTGGTCTATCCCGAGGCCTATCATGATTTCGACCGCGCCAATCTGCCGCTGCATGCGGTCGCGGCTTCCGATGTCGATGTCGCCGAGCGCGGCCATATCGGCACCGATGCGGACGCGCGCAAGGACGCGCAGAAGCAGGTCGCCGAGTGGCTGGCGCGCTAAAGCGGGATGAAGTTAGCTTGAATCGGTTTGGCCTCGGGTTCGGTTCACCTCTCCCCATTGGGGAGAGGTCGATTTGCGTAGCAAATCGGGTGAGGGGCCGCAGCTCCAACGAGGGACCGTAACCCCTCACCCGGCGCTGCGCGCCGACCTCTCCCAAGGGAGAGGTAAGGCCCCGATGCGCACCAATTCAACCTAATCTCATCATGCTTTAGAACAGGCTACCTTGGTCCACCGGCTTGATGACGCGTTTCGGCGCTGCCGGCTTCGCCTCGCGCTGCGGCTTAGGCTGACTCTCCGGCGTCGCCGTCGCCGCGGGCTGATCGGAATTCGTGGTGGCGCCGACGCGGCCGTCGGCGAACTCGATCGACAAATTGGCGTTCGGACCGACCGCTGCGGCTGAATGCAGTGCGTGTCCCTGCGCATCGCGCACCAGCGCAAAGCCGCGCGCCAGCACGCCGCGATAGGACAGCGCCGACAGCAGCTGGCTGCGATGGGCGACCCGCGCCTCGAGCCGTTGCAGCGTCGTGACCAGTGCGCGGCGAGCGCGCTCGGCGAGGCGGTGGGTGCGCTCGAGATCGCGCGCGATCGCGGTGCGCTGGGCCTTCGCATTGGCGAGTTTCGAGGCCTTGAGCCGGATCTCGAGCCCGCCAAAACGCTCGCGCCGCCGATGCAGCAGCGCGCGCGCCGACAGCGTGATGCGCTCGCCGGATGCGGTGAGCCGCTGCCGCGCATGCGCGACCTGGCCGCGCAGCACGCCGATGGTGAGGCGCGAGCTCGACGCGGCAAAACGGCGGAAATGCGCGTGCGTGTTGGCCTTCAGCCCGCGCGGCAGCCCGGCAGCGAGATGATCGAGCCGCTGCCGCGGGATCGCCAGCAGTTCGTTCGCCGCCGGCAGCGCGCGCGCCGCGGCGCGCAGCTCGGTGCGGCGCGCCTCCTGGGCACGCTGCCAGCACACCATGGTGCGGCGGGCGAGCGCGGTGACCTCGACGAACAGCTCGCTGCGCACCGGCACCGCCATCTCGGCGGCGGCGGTCGGGGTCGGCGCGCGCTTGTCGGCGGCGAAGTCGATCAGCGTAATGTCGGTCTCGTGGCCGACCGCCGAGATCAGCGGGATGTGGCTCTCGGCCGCCGCACGGACCACGATCTCCTCGTTGAACGACCACAAATCCTCCAGCGAGCCGCCACCGCGCGCGACGATCAACAGATCGGGCCGCGGGATCCGGCCGCCCTCCGGCAGCGCATTGAAGCCGCGGATCGCGGCGGCGACCTGCTCGGCCGAGCCGTCGCCCTGCACCTTGACCGGCCATACCAGCACCCGGCGCGGGAAGCGGTCCTCGAGCCGATGCAGGATGTCGCGGATCACCGCGCCGGTCGGCGAGGTGACGACGCCGATCACCTCGGGCAGCCAGGGCAGCAGCTGCTTGCGGGCCTCGTCGAACAGGCCCTCGGCCGCCAGTTTCTTCTTGCGCTCCTCCATCAGCGCCATCAGCGCGCCGACGCCGGCCGGCTCCAGGGAGTCGATGACGATCTGGTACTTCGAGGAGTTCGGATAGGTGGTCAGCTTGCCGGTGGCGATGACCTCGAGCCCTTCCTGCGGCTTGAAGCGCATCCGGGCGTGGGCGAATTTCCAGATCACCGCTTCGATCTTGGCGCTCTCGTCCTTGAGGGCGAAATAGCAGTGGCCGGACGAGTGCGGGCCGCGGAAGCCCGAAATCTCGCCGCGGACGCGGACATGGCCGAACCGGTCCTCCACCGTCCGCTTCAGGGCGGAGGAAAGTTCCGAGACGGTGAATTCGGGCGCGTTGACGAGATTCGGCGCGGCAGCGGTCATTTGCAGGTGATTCGGCTGTTTGTGAGCTTCAGCGCAAGGTAGGGACTTTTGCCCGTCATCGCCAATGCGCGGGCTTGCTTGTCCCTAAACTCTGTGGTACAGAGTTCTCTATGTTGAAGGTACTGGCGACCTTGCTGGAGCGCTGACCGATGATCCCGCAGTTGACCTCGGCGAGTTTCGTCCATTCCGCGGCGGGCGCGGTCCATGCCGTGGTGGCTGTGCTGTGCATCGGGGTCGGGCTGATCCAGTTCCTGCGGCCGAAGCGCGGCGCAGGCCACCGGGCGCGCGGCTATTTCTTCGTCTACGCCATGCTGGTCGCCGACGGGGCGGCGATGCTGGTTTACCGGTTCACCGGCGCTCTCAACCTGTTCCATGTCGGTGCGATCGTGAACTTCGCCTGCATCGTGGCGGCGATTGTTCCGCTGCTGCGCAGCCCGCGTCCGCCGAACTGGCGGCTGATCCACTACTACTTCATCTCCTGGTCCTACGTGTCGCTGATGTCGGCAGCGGCCACGGAAATCATGGCGCGCGCGCTGCCGCTGACGACGCGCGGGCAGGTCGGGCTGCTGGCGCTGGTGCTGTCGATCATCACCATGACGATCGCCTATGTCCTGATCGGGAAATATCGCCCGCCGGCCGACGCCCCACCGGTTTCTTCCGGGCTCGCCGAGCAAAATGGAGTGACGTCATGATCGACAGCCAGCAGGCCAGCGCGGCGCTGAACGACATCAACGACGTCGTGCATCGCCTCCGCCAGTCGCAAATCTACCAGATCGCCAGTCTCATCATCGTCATGTGGGGCGCATTGGTGTTCGTGGGCTACCTCGCCAATTACACCTGGCCGCCGCAGGGCTATACGATCTGGGCCGTCGTCGATCTCATCGGAATCGCAGGCTCGATCGCAATTGCGGCGTTCAGCGGTGTCGGTCCGGGGGCGGGCGCCTACGCGCTGCGGCTGCTGGTGGCGTTCCTGCTGTTCATCGCATTCGGCATTTTCTGCTCCGTTGTGCTCGGCCATTTCGGGCCGCGCCAGATGCTGGTGTTCTGGCCGCTATTCACCATGCTGTTCTATGCGCTCGCCGGCCTGTGGTTCGGCTACGCCTTCATCGTGATCGGGCTCGGCAGCAGCGCCTTGATCGTGACCGCTTACTTCTACGCCGGTCCGGCGCTGCTGTTGTGGATGGCAGTGGTGCACGGTGGCGCACTCATCCTCGGCGGGCTCTGGATGCGCCGGATCTGATCGATGGCCGAACTCGACGAGATCATTCACCAGCCGCTGCGGCTGCGGATCATGGCGGCACTCAATGCGCTGCCGGCTTCGACCGGGCTGGAATTCGCCCGGCTGAAGAAGCTGACCGGCGCCACCGACGGCAATCTCGGCGCCCATATCGAGACGCTGGCGAGGGCCGGCTATGTCGCGGTCGACAAGGCGTTCGTCGGCAAGAAGCCGCAGACCACCGTGACCGCCACCGCGGCCGGCCGCGGCGCCTTCGCCCGCCATGTCGCGACCTTGCAGGAGATCATCGCCGGCAAGCAGCCGTGAAGCCGGAATGACAGGGGAATCGGCCCGGTCGCCCCTTGCGGGCGAACGGGGATTCGTGCGACCGACACAGCTCTTGCACCCTTTTTGAGCCTGTCTCTGATGAACATCCTCCTGCTCGGTTCCGGTGGCCGCGAACATGCGCTGGCGTGGAAGATCGCCGCATCTCCGCTGGTGACGAAACTGTGGTGCGCGCCGGGCAATGCCGGGATCGCGCGCGAGGCCGAATGCGTCGCGCTCGACGTCGCCGACCATGCCGCGGTCATCGAGTTCTGCCGGCGCAACGCGGTCGATCTGGTGGTGGTCGGGCCGGAGACGCCGCTCGCCGCCGGCATCGTCGATGACCTCGCCGCCGTCGGCATCAAGGCCTTCGGGCCGCGCAAGCAGGCCGCGCAGCTCGAGGGCTCCAAGGGCTTCACGAAAGACCTCTGCAGCGAGTTCGACATTCCGACCGGCGCCTATCGCCGCTTCGACAATGCGAAGGATGCGACCGCCTATGTCCGCGCCCAGGGCGCGCCGATCGTGGTCAAGGCCGACGGGCTCGCCGCCGGCAAGGGCGTCGTGGTGGCGCAGACGCTGCCCGAGGCCGAGGCGGCGATTGCGATGATGTTCGAGGGCGCGTTCGGCTCGGCCGGTGCCGAGGTCGTGATCGAGGAATTTCTGTCGGGCCGCGAGATCAGCTTCTTCGCGCTGTGCGACGGCGAGACCGCGATCCCGCTGGCGACTGCGCAGGACCACAAGCGGGTGTTCGATCACGACAAGGGGCCGAACACCGGCGGCATGGGCGCCTATTCGCCGACGCCATTCGTGACGCCTGAGATCCACGACCAGATCATGGCCCGGATCATCCTGCCGACGGTGGCCGGGATGAAGAGCCGCGGCACGCCGTTCAAGGGCGTGCTCTATGCCGGCGTGATGCTGACCGCGCAGGGCCCAAAGCTGTTCGAATACAATGTCCGCTTCGGCGATCCCGAGTGTCAGGTGCTGATGCTGCGGATGATGTCGGACATCGTGCCGGCGCTGCTCGCCTCGATCGACGGGCAATTGAAGAACTTCGACCTGCGCTGGTACCCGGACCCGGCGCTGACGGTGGTGATGGCGGCCAGGGGCTATCCCGGCGACTACATCAAGGGCACGCGGATCGACGGCCTCGATGACGCCGCCAAGGTCGAGGGCGTTGAGATTTTCCACGCCGGCACTGTGGCCAAGGATGGCGCGATCGTTGCCAACGGCGGCCGCGTGCTGAACGTCTGCGCGATGGGCAGGACGGTCACCGAGGCGCGCGACCGCGCCTATCAGGCCGTCGATCGGATCAAATGGCCGGAGGGTTTCTGCCGCCGCGACATCGCCTGGCAGGCGGTGGAGGCGGAAAAGGGCTAGCGCGCTCCACTCGCTTCGCTCGTCATGCGCGGGCTCGACCCGCGCATCCATCGCCTTCGGGAAAGTCTCTTCGTGAGATGGATTGCCGGGTCAAGCCCGGCAATGACGATGGGTGTTGGGACGCCGCCGCCGTCTACAGCAAATCCCCGCCCGCCGCGCTCGCGGTGGTGCCGTGCTCGCGGAACGCCTTGATGACATTCTTGCCGATCTTCCACTTGTGCACCTCGTCGGGACCGTCGACCAGCCGCTGCGAGCGCACCTGGGTGTACCATTTCGCCAGCGGCGTATCCTGGCTGAAGCCGAGCGCGCCGTGCAGCTGGATCGCGGTGTCGATCACCTTGTGCACCATGTGAGCGTGGAAGATCTTGGCGATCGAGTTCTCCTGGCGGATGTCGAGGCCTTTCTCGGCCTTGTAGGCGATGTGCAGCAGCATCAGCCGACCGATGTAAAGCTCGCTCGCGCAGTCGGCGAGCATGAACTGCACCGCCTGGCGGTCGGCCAGCAACTGGCCGAAGGTCGAGCGCTTGGTGACGTGGGCGGCCGCCATGTCGAGCGCGCGCTGCGCCTTGGCGACGTTGTGCATGCCGTGGCGCAGCCGGCCATAGGCGAGGCGATGCTGGCCCATGTTGAAGCCGTTGCCCTCGCCGCCGAGCAGGTTGTCGGCCGGCACCTTGAGGTCCTTGATCTCGATCTCGGAGTGGCCGCCATGGATCACGTCGTCATGCGGTCCCTCGATCGCCATGTTGGCGACGTTGCGCTTGATGCGGTAGCCGGGGTTGGGCAACTCGACGATGAAGGTCGAATACTGTTTGTGGCGCGGGGCGTTCGGATCGGTCTTCGCCATGACAAGCGCCATGTCGGCGACGCTCGCCGACGAGGAGAACCATTTCTCGCCGTTGAGGATGTAGTTCTCGTTGCCGTCCTTCACCGCCGTGGTCTGCATGCCGGTGGCGTCGGCGCCGGCCGCCTTCTCGGTCATCGAGAAGCAGATCCGCTTGTCGCCGTTCAAGAGGGGCTTGAGGAATTTCTCCTTCTGGTATTCCGTGCCGTGCGCCAGGATCGTCATCATCGAGGCGTCGTCCGGCCCCTGCGTGTTCATCGAGAGCGCGCCGAGCATGCTCTCGCCGAGCTCCATCTGCACCAGCGCATTGGCGAGCGGGCCGAGGCCCATACCGCCATACTCCTTCGGCACGAACGGGCACCACAGGCCCTGCGCGCGGGCCTTCTTGCGCAGTGGTCCGAGCACCTCGGCGAGCGGCTTGGTGTCGAGTTCCTTTTCCGCCGGAATGCACTCGTCGTGGACGAATTTGCGGACCTTCTCGCGGATCGCCTTGGCTTCGGCCGGAATCTCGAAATCGATCGACATGGCACTTCCTCGTTTTCGTGTTGTTGTTGCTTGGGCTCGAGAATGGCATAAACCCCACTTGGACCAGCGGCAACGCCGAACAAAGTTTGAAGCACGGCGCACGCGACCGGGGAGCCACCGATGCCTGATCTCGCTGATCTTTTTCCCGGCTATGAGTCGAAATGGATCAACACCTCGCAGGGCCGCATCTTCGCCCGCGTCGGCGGCAAGGGCCCGCCATTGCTGTTGCTGCACGGCTTCTCCTCGACCCATGTGATGTGGCACACGGTCGCGCCGAAACTCGATGACGCATTCACGCTGATCATCGCCGACCTGCCGGGCTACGGCTGGTCCGACATGCCCGACAGCGACAAGGACCATACGCCCTATACCAAGCGGGTCTGGGCCAGGACCATGATCGAGGCGATGGAGCAGCTCGGCCATGTGCATTTCGCGCTCGCCGGTCACGACCGCGGCGGCCGGGTGTCGTACCGCCTTGCGCTCGATCATCCCGGCCGGCTGTCGAAGCTTGCGGTGCTCGATATCGCGCCGACCTATGATTACTGGCAGAAGCTCAATCGCCTGTCGGCGCTGAAGATCTACCACTGGGCGTTCCTGGCGCAGCCCTCTCCGTTGCCGGAGACGCTGATCGCGAGCAATGGCGAATTCTTCCTCAAGGAGAAGATGGCGAGCCAGACTAGGACCAGGACGCTGGAGGCGATCGATCCGCGCGCGCTCGCGCATTACCTTGCGCCGTTCCGCGATCCCGCCCGCATCCACGCGATGTGCGAAGACTACCGCGCCGGCGCCTATGCCGACTTCGAGATCGACAAGGCCGACGTCGACGCCGGCAGGAAGATCACAATCCCGATGCTGGCACTGTGGGGCGATGCCGGCGTTGCCGGCGCGGCAACGACACCGCTCGATACCTGGAAGACCTGGGCAACCAATGTCAGCGGCGCGCCGGTGCCGTCGGGGCATTTCCTGCCTGAGGAAGCGCCGGACGCCACGGCGAAGTTGCTGCGCGAATTTTTCCTGGCGGGTTAGCGCAAAGCGCAGGACCGTCATCCTGAGGAGCGCGGAACGCGCGTCTCGAAGGATGAATCGGCCCCGCTTCGCGGCTACTCAGGATGACGGGACTAACAGCGGAGAGCTACGTAGCCCGGATGGAGCGCAGCGAAATCCGGGATTGTTTCCGTGGAGAAAGGTCCCCGGATCGCGCTGCGCCTCATCCGGGCGACTGGTGGCTCACCGCCGCTCCCTGAAGAACTCGCGCAAGAGGCGCGCCGACTCGGTCTCGCCGACCGCGCCATAGACCTCCGGCACGTGATGGCAGGTCGGCTGCGCGAAGAACCGCACACCGGACTCGACTGCGCCGCCCTTGGGGTCGGCGGCGCCGTAATAGAGCCGGCGGATGCGGGCGAACGAGATCGCGCCGGCGCACATGGTGCAGGGCTCCAACGTCACGTAGAGGTCGCAATCGATCAGCCGTTCGGTGCCGATGGCATCTGCCGCCTGCCGGATTGCCAAAATCTCGGCATGGGCGGTAGGGTCGTGATCCGTCAGGGTGCGGTTGCCGACGGCGGCGATCACCTCGTAACCGCGCACGATCACGCATCCGATCGGAACTTCGCCAGCTTTTCCGGCATTTTCGGCGGTTTTCAGCGCCAAATCCATGAAAGAAGGGGCAGACATGCCTCGTATCATCGGAAGAAACCTGCTAGTAGCGTCGCCTTCAGCAGAAGTGGATGCCGGTTTTGCGCCAGTCGCGCCCTGATGGCGCGCGTATCGCCGGTTGCCCTGCGCCCCAATTGAACCTCCAGGCGAGAACATTCATGCCCCGCGACAGCGACAAAAACAACGATTCCCCGCGCGGCCGGCGGGACCGGGGCGCGCCCGGGAAGGGGCGGCCCGGTGGCTCCCGCGGATCGGACAAGCCGTTCGGCAAGCGCAGCTTTGGCGACAAGGGGGATCGCGGCAAGCGCTCGTTCGGCGACAAAGGCGAGGGCCGCTCGTTCCGCCGCCGTGAGGATGGTGATGCGCCGCGCCGCGACTATGGCGACCGGCCGCGCTTCAAGCGTGACGACCGGGGCGGCGAGGGCGGCGGCAAGCGCCCGTTCAAGCCACGCGGCGAGCGCCGGGACTTTGAGGCAGGCGATCGTCCGCAGCGCGGCGAGCGGGGCGGCTTTCGTTCGGAGGGCCGGTCATCCGACCGCAAGTTCGGCGAGAAGCGATCCTATGGCGATCGCGAGAAGCGCCCCTATACGCCGCGCGGCGAGCGCGATGGCGAGAAGCGGACCTTTGCCCCGCGCGGCGAGCGCGCCGAACGCAAGTTCGACGACCGGAAATTTTCGCGCGGCGATCGCGACAAGACCTCGTTCCGCGATAAGGGCGAGGGCCGTCCGTTCCGCCGCCGTGAGGATGGCGATGCGCCGCGCCGCGATTTCAGCGATCGGCCGCGTTTCAAGCGCGACCGCGACTTCGAGGGCCGCGACCGCAGCGACGAGAAGCCCTGGCAGAAGCGTGATCGCAAACCGCGCGACGACCGCGGCGGTGACGAGCGCCCGCGGTTTTCGCGGTCGCGCGATGATCGCGGTGGCGACGAACGCCCGCGGTTCTCCAGGTCCCGCGACGATCGCGAGCAGGGTGATCGTCCGAAGTTCAGCCGGCCGCGCTGGAATCGCGATGACGAGAACGGCGGTCGCGACAACCGTCGGCGCGAGCGGACCGAAGGTCGCACCGATTGGCAGGAGCATCCGCGCAGCGAAGGCCGCTTCTCCGATCGGCCGCGCCGCGACAATGAGGATGACAGCAAGGTCTTTGCCAAGCGGCCGGCCTTCGGCGGCCGCGGCGCCTATCGCGAGCGCTCCTATGACCACCGTCGCGAGCGCCCCGAGCCCAAGCCGAAGAAATCCGGCGAGCGCATTGCCAAGGTGCTGGCGCGCGCCGGTCTTGCCTCGCGCCGCGATGCCGAGGAGATCGTCACGCAGGGCCGCGTCACCGTCAACGGACGGGTGATCAACTCGCCGGCGCTCGATATCACCGACAACGATGTGGTGGCGGTCGACGGCAAGCCGTTGCCGCCGCGTGAGCGGACGCGGCTGTTCATGTATCACAAGCCGCGCGGGTTGATGACGACGCATGCCGATCCCGAGGGGCGTCCGACCGTGTTCGACAATCTGCCCGAAGGCCTGCCGCGGCTGATCTCGATCGGGCGGCTCGATTTCAACACCGAGGGCCTGTTGCTGCTGACCAATGACGGCGGGCTGGCGCGAACGCTGGAGCATCCCGACACCGGATGGCTGCGGCGCTACCGGGTGCGCGCGCATGGCGAGGTGACGCAAGCGCAGCTCGACCAGCTCAAGGACGGCGTCGAGGTCGACGGCGTCAAATACGGGCCGATCGATGCCACGCTGGAACGCGACCAGAGCTCCAACGTCTGGGTGGTGTTCGCGATCCGCGAGGGCAAGAACCGCGAGGTGCGCAACGTGATGGCGCATCTCGGGCTCGAGGTGAATCGGCTGATCCGGATCTCCTACGGCCCGTTCCAACTCGGCGAGCTCGAGGAAGGCAAGGTCGAGGAGGTCAAGACGCGGGTGTTGCGCGAGCAGCTCGGCGAGAAGATCGCCAAGATCGCAGGCGCGGACTTCACGCGGCCGGAGCAGCGTGATGCCGGAGATGGCGACGATGCACCCGCCAGGAAGCCGAAGCCGAGCAAACGCGAAACGATCAACGACCGCAAGGGCCGCCGCGTGCTGGTGCAGCGCACCGGCAGCGAGGAAGCGCGCACCCGCAACGAGGACGAGGCCAACGGCTACGGCCCGCCGCGCCGTCCCAAGCGCGGCTATCACGGCAAGCGCGATCTCAAGCCGCGCGACGAGTAACGGCCGATGCGCGTCGTCGGGGGCAGGCTGAAGGGCCGCAATCTCGCGTCGCCGTCGGGCCGCGAGATCCGGCCGACCGCGGATCGCCTGCGCGAATCCGTGTTCAACATCCTGGTCCACGCCTACGACAATCCGATTCTGGACGCGCGGGTGCTCGATCTGTTTGCCGGCACCGGGGCGCTCGGAATCGAGGCGGCCTCGCGCGGCGCCAAGTTCACGCTGTTCGTCGACAATGGCGCCGAGGCGCGGGCGCTGCTGCGCAACAATGTCGAGGCGCTCGGCCTTGGCGGCACCACCAAGGTCTATCGCCGCGATGCCACCGATCTCGGCCCGGCGCATCCGGTCGAGCCGTTCTCGCTGGTGTTTCTCGATCCGCCCTACGGCAAGGGTCTCGCCGACAAGGCGCTGGCCTCGCTGCGCGACGGCGGATGGCTGGCGCCGGGCGCGCTGCTCGTGGTCGAGGAGGCGAAGGCCGCGGCCTTCGCGGCTCCCAGGGGATTCGAGGAGCTCGAACGGCGCGCGTACGACGATACCGAGTTCGTGTTCCTTCGCGAAAAAGTGTAGGGCGGATCAGCGTCACGTTCATCCGCCGGCCTTATGGTTGACCCTGCGCCCAGATAATCCGGCCTTCGACTTTCTCATCGTCGTTCGCGGAGCGTGATCATGGCCCAGTCTGTTGCCGTGCTTGCAAATCAGCTTGAGGCGCGCGTCAAGGCATTGCGCGGCGCGGGCGATGACGCCGCGCTGCTGGCGGCTGCGCGCGATGCCGCCGACGAGATCGCGCGCCATCCTGGAGCGCCGGACAGTGACCGGACCGAAGCGCTGAAGGTGGCCCAGCGTTTGACGTTCAACGCGGCGGCGGATTGCTGGCCGGGCTGGAGCGTCTCCGACAAGCCGATCAACCCGGATCATCTGCTGGCGGCGCGCGAGCTTGCGGAGCGCTCGCTGCGTCTCGTCGAGAGGCTCGGGTTGGAGCCGCTGCGTGTCGCAACCGGCATCTGGCTGGTGGGGGCGTTCGATCTGGCGCTGGGCCGGTACGACGAGGCGTCCCGGCTGTTCGGCGATGCGCGCGAGCAATATGGTGCAGCGGGCGCGCCCGGCCTCGTGCTGCTGGTGGACGGCTATGCCGCGATCGTCCGGCAGGTCGGCAAACGCACCGCCGATGGCGATGATCTCGATCAGGTCTGCAAGCGGATCGGGGCAGGCGGCTTCAGGGACGGCGATGAATGGATTGCACAGTTGCGCACCGCGCTGGAGGTGTTCGCGCGCAAGAATTCGTTGTGAGGGGTAGACTAGCGACCCCCATCCCACGGCTGTCATCACCCATGCCGTCTGTTCGTCCCGGCGAAGGGGATGTCACACCACGCGATGACAGCTGCGCGTGGGGCGGTTACCGCCGCCCGAACAGCTTCTCGATATCGCTCAGCTTCAATTCGACATAGGTCGGCCGGCCGTGGTTGCACTGGCCGGAGTTTGGCGTGTCTTCCATCTCGCGCAGCAGCGCGTTCATTTCCTCCGGCTTGAGGCGGCGGCCGGCACGGACCGAGCCGTGGCAGGCCATGGTGGCGGCAACATGCATCAGCCGGCGTTCCAGCGGCAGCGCCTCGTCCCACTCGGCCATGTGTTCGGCGAGGTCGCGGAGCAGCCCGGCGGCGTTGGTCTTGCCAAGCAGCGAGGGCGTCTCGCGCACCGCGACCGCGCCGGGGCCGAAGGACTCGATCGCGAGCCCGAACGAGGCCAGCTCCTCGGCGCGATCGAGCAGCTTCTCGACGGTCGCCTCATCGAGCTCGACGATCTCGGGGATCAACAGGATCTGCCGCTGCACGCCGTTCTTGGCGAGCGAAGCCTTCAGTTTCTCATAGACGATGCGTTCATGCGCCGCGTGCTGGTCCACCACGATCAGGCCATCGCGGGTCTGCGAGACGATGTAGGTCTCGTGGATCTGGGTGCGCGCAGCGCCCAGCGGACGGTCGAGCAGATCGGGTGCGGGCGCCGCCTCGAAGCGCACATCGGCGGTCGGCGTGCCGACGTCGAAAGCTGCCTGTCCGGGCTCGGCGAAAGCCGGCGCCGCCGCGCCGTCGAACGCGCGCATTGGACCAGCCGGATAGGACGGCGAAGCACGCCAGTCCCAATTGCCCGGGCGCGGCGGCGTGAAGGCAGGGCGGAACGCCTGTAGCGTCGCGCCGTCGGCGGTGTTGGCCGCGGTGCGTCGGCCCTCGCGCGCCAGGCCCTCCTTCAGCGCGTGCACGATCAGCGCGCGCACCAGGCCAGCGTTGCGGAAACGCACCTCGGTCTTGGCCGGATGCACATTGGCATCGACCTCCTGCGGATCGCAGGTGACGAACAGCGCCACGACGGGATGGCGGTCGCGCGGCAGATAGTCGGAATAGGCCGCGCGCACCGCACCCAGGATCAGCTTGTCGCGCACCGGGCGGCCGTTGACGAACAGATACTGCCCGAGCGCATTGGCGCGGGTCAGCGATGGCGCGGCGGCAAAGCCCTCGACCGTGACGCCCTCGCGCTCGGCGCGCACCTCGATCGCGCTGGCGCGAAAGTCCGCGCCCAGGATATCGCCGAGCCGTGTCAGCCTGCCGGCCGCACCGGGCAGCGCCGCGGCCCAGGTGACCGGCGCGCGCTCCTCGCCGGCCAGCGTGAAGGCGATGTCGGGCCGCGCCATGCCGAGGCGTCGCACCACCTCGCGGATCGCTTCCGCCTCGGTGCGGTCGGTCTTGAGGAACTTCAGCCGCGCCGGCGTGGCGTAGAACAGTTCGTTGACCTCGACGCGGGTGCCCTGGCCAAGCGCGGCCGGCATGACCTCCGACTTCTCGCCGCCTTCGACCGACAGCGACCAGGCGTGCGGCTCGCTGGCATGACGCGTGGTGATGCCGAGCTTTGCGACCGCGCCGATCGAGGGCAGCGCCTCGCCGCGGAACCCGAGCGTGCGGATGCGCAGCAAGTCCTCATCGTCGAGCTTGGAGGTGGCGTGGCGGTCGACCGCGAGCGCAAGGTCTGATCGCGTCATGCCGCCGCCGTCGTCGGTGATGCCGATCCGGCGGCGGCCGCCGCCGTCGGTGAAGATGTCGATCCGGCTCGCGCCGGCGTCGATCGCGTTCTCGACCAGTTCCTTGACGACGCTCGCGGGGCGTTCGACCACTTCGCCGGCGGCGATGCGGTTGACGAGCTGTTCGGGGAGCTGGCGGACGGGCATGGATTGCGCGATCGGACGGAGATTCGAGGGTCGGCGCCATTCTAGTCGGCTGGTCGGCCAAATGCATGGGGCGGTCCGCGAATAACTGGCTTTAGCTGGGGATGGAGCCGGCCTATCGCCTTGAAGACACTCACCTTCGCGTGTGCGCCCGCTACGCCCTACGTGGCGATTGTGACGCCGCATGCGGGGGTATATCGTTTAGAAAAATTATAATTCGATCGGGAGGATAGCCATGTGCCATTTGTTCTCGCACCAGCCGCAGCGGAATTATGAGTCGCAGACCCGGTCGCTGCGGATCGGCGGTCATTGCACCTCGATCCGGCTGGAAATGTCGTTCTGGGACACGCTGGAGGAGATCGCGGCCAAGGAGGGGATGAGCGTCGCGAAGTTCGTCACCACGCTGTATGGCGAAGTCCTCGACCACCATGGCGAGGTCAATAATTTTGCATCGCTGTTACGGTGCTGCTGCCTGATCTATCGCTCGCAGAGCGTAGCTGCGGCGCCCGCATTCCAGGGCCAGCCGATCCTCGACGCCGCGGAATAAGCTTTCGGATTGATCGTGCAGAAAACAGCGGCCTTGTCCTGGGCAGGACAAGGCCGTTTGAGTTGCGAGGGAACTCAGGCTTCGGTTCTGATCGAGATCAGACCGAAGCTCGCCCTTCAGAGTCCTAGATCTCCTTGCGCTGCATCGCGCCTGCGATGGTGTCGGCCTGGCGGATCGCTAGCGAGACGATGGTCAGGGTCGGGTTGCAGGCAGCTCCGCTCGTGAACTGGCTGCCGTCGGACACGAACAGGTTCTTGATGTCGTGGCTCTGGCCGAACTTGTTGACCACGCCGTCGCGCGGCCTCTCGCTCATCCGGTTGGTGCCCATGTTGTGGGTCGAGGGATAGGGCGGCGTCGGATAGGTCACGGTGGCGCCGACCGCTTCATAGACCGCGGCGCCGTGCTTGTAGGCGTGATCGCGCATCGCGACGTCGTTCGGATGATCGTCGAAATGCACGCTCGCGACCGGCATGCCGAACTTGTCCTTGATGGTCGGATCCAGCGTGACGCGGTTGGTCTCCTGCGGCAGGTCCTCGCCGACCAGCCACATGCCGGCCATCCGCGGATAGCCTTCCATGGCACTGGTGAAGCTGCGGCCCCAGGCGCCGGGATTGAGGAACGCGGCCATGAAGGGCAGGCCGAGCGACAGCGTCTCCATCTCGTAGCCGCCGACGAAGCCGCGCTTCGGATCGTTCTTCGCCTCGTCGCGGATGATGCCGGCCATCGTGGTGCCGCGATACATGTGCACCGACTTCTCGAAGGTCGCGTACACGCTGCCGGTCATGTGCCGCAAATAATTGCGGCCGACCTGGCCCGATGAATTGGCGAGGCCATCCGGGAACATGCTGGAGGCGCTGTTGAGCAGCAGCCGCGGACTCTCGATCGAGTTGCCGGCGACCGCGACGACACGCGCCTTCTGGCGCTGCATCGCGCCGCTCTCATCCGCATAGACCACGCCGGTGACCTTGCCGGACTGGTCGTGCTCGATCTTGATCACCATGCTGCCGGGGCGCACCTCGAGATTGCCGGTGGCTTCGCCCTTCGGGATCTCTGTGTAGAGGGTCGACCATTTGGCGCCCGACTTGCAGCCCTGGAAGCAGAAGCCGATCTGCTGGCAGGAGCCGCGGCCGTCGCGCGGCTCGCTGTTGATCGCCATCCGCCCGGTGTGCACCTCCTTGTAGCCGAGCTTCTTCGCACCCGCTTCCAGCACCTTGAAGTTATTGTTGCCGGGAAGTCCGGGAATGCCGTTGGTGCGGGTGACGCCCATCTTGTTCTCGGCCTTGGCGTAATAGGGCTCCATCTCGGCGAGCGTGATCGGCCAGTCCAGGAGGTTGGCGCCGGGGATGTTGCCGTAGGCCGACTTGATCTTGAATTCGTGCTCGTCGAAGCGGAGCGAGGCGCCGGCCCAGTGCACGGTTGATCCGCCGACCGCCTTCACGATCCAGGCCGGAATGTTCGGGAAATCCTTGTGCACGCGCCAACTTCCCGACGTCGTGCGCATGTCCGACCAGGCGAGTTGGCCGAAGCTGTCCCATTCATCGTTGATGAAATCCTGGTTCTCGATGCGCGGTCCGGCTTCCAGGATCACGACCTTGATGCCCTTCTGCGCCAGTTCATTGCCGAGCGTTCCGCCGCCCGCACCGGAGCCGACGATCACGACGACGCCGCTGTCATTCAGATCGAATTTTGCCATTGCTTCCTCCCGACGTTGTCCGGTTCAGGCCTTCGGCAGCCAGTCGATATCGGCGAAGCCGCGCTTGATGTAGCCGCCGTGCTCGGCGGAGGAGCCCTCGTAGCCGAACCGCGGCCACACCTCCTTGTTGTTGTAGAGCGATGCGATGAGATCGCCGCGGATCTTCTGGAAGAACGCGCTTTGCTCGATCTGCTGCAGCAGCGCGACGCGATCGTTCTCCCAGGCGATCTGGGCATAGGGCATCTTGTGGCGGTCGTTGGCCGCCTGATCGAGCCGGGTCACGCCCTCATTGATCAGCGATTTGATGGCCGGATCCTTGGCGGCCTTGTCATCCCACGGCTTGACCGCCGTGATGTAGTAGCTGTCGCCGAGGAAATCGTGCGGATAGATGTCGCGCGCCATCTTCAGCAGCGTCTTCATGGTGGCCGGCGTCAGCGTGCCGGCCTCGTCGGCCCACGCATCGCTGATGCCAAGCCCGGTCGATGTCGCGATCGCGACGGCGGGGGCGGTGACGGCCGCGCCTTTGAGGAAGACACGCCGGTCATATTTGCTGCGTCGATCGATTTCTCTCATGGGTTTCCTCCAAAATTTATTTTCTGATTGGATTAGCCGAAGCGCCCGCCGCGCTGGATCACCTCGATCTTGTAGCCGTCGGGATCGGAGACGAAGAAGAAGCGCGCCAGCGTCTTGCCGTCGTGCTTGAAGTCGCGCAGCGGCCCGGGCGACAGTTTCTCCTTCTCGAAGCGCGCGTGCTCGGCATCGACATCATCGACGACGACGGCGAGATGGCCGTAGCCGTCGCCGAGCGCGTAGGGTTCCTTGCGGTCGAAATTGACCGTGAGCTCGACCTCGAACGGCGAGGAGGGATGGCGCAGATAGATCAGCGCGAAATCAGGAAATCGCAGATTGTCGGCGATCTCGAGCCCGAATGCGCGGTGATAGAAGTCGAGCGCCTTGGCCTCGTCGAACACGCGGATCATCGAATGCACCGGTTTCGCCATTCAGTTCAGCTCCTTCAGGTAGGCGATGATCAGGGCGCGGGTTTCGGCCCTCGCCTGTCGGTAAGCCATCACGGCGCCGGGGATCACCTGTTGTGGATTGGTCAGCCAGGCATCGAGCCTGGCATCGTCCCAGACGAAATCCGCCTTGGCGAAGCCCGCGGAATATTTGAAGCCGTCGGCCTTGCCGGCATGGCGGCCGACGATCTTGTAGAGCGACGGTCCCTGCCGGATCGGATCGGAAATATTCGTGGTGTGGCAGGTCGCGCATTGCTGCTTGAACAGCGTCGCCCCGTCGGGCGGCTTGGCGGCAGGCAAGGGCATTTGCGCAGCCGTCATTTGCACTGCAAACATCGCGCTGCAAAATCCCAGCGCCCACGTCCACCTTGCCGTCCATTTGGCGCGCAGCTTTGTCATATACATCACCGCCTCTGTGCGATGACTGTAGGAGGCTGAAACCGGCCGTTGGTAGTAGCGGGCTGTTTCACGGCAGAACAAAGCTGGGCACTGATCTGGCGCGGAACCGATGGTTGCCGCATATGCGGACGACAAATCCGCAAAATGACCGCGAAATCCCTGCACGATCTCCACACGACGCCGCTTGCATTGGGTGTGCGCCGTTTGCGGAAATTCTGTCTCGCGCGATGGGGTTCAGGGTCGACGCGGCAAACGGCGCACGATCTGCGCCGCTCCACCCATCGTCAGTCAAAGTCCTGGAGAAATAGATGACGTTTGCAAAAACCAGCGTGCTCGTCCTTGCCATCTCGGCCGCGATGGCCGGCCCCGTCCTGGCGCAGGGAACGGCTACGCCGAATACCCAGCTTCGCGGCGGCGCAGCGGGCGCAGGAACGATGCAGCAAGGCGGCGGCATGTCCGGCAGTGGCGATGAGGAAATGGCGGCGCAGCCGACTTCGCCGTCGCAAAAGAGCGGTGCCACAGCCAAGTCGAAGGGAACGGTCGGCAGCAACAGCGGCCACGCGACGCCACCGAAGTCCGGTGGTTCCGAGATGGCGCCCGCAACGAAGAAGTACTAAGGCGCGATGGATCCCGGACGCAGCGCCGCGCGCTGTGTCCGGCGGCCCCTAGACTAATCGTCGAAACGTTGACTGCCGCGGCCGGCCTTGATGTCGCTGCGGCGTTTCTTGCCTTCGAGGCGGCGTTGCTTGGAGCCGAGCGTCGGCTTGGTCGGCCGCCGCGGCGTCGGCCGCACCATCGCTTCCTTCAGCATCTCGAGCAGCCGCTCGATCGCATCAGTGCGATTGCGCTCCTGGGTGCGAAACCGAAATGCCTGGATCACGATCACGCCGTCCTTGGTCATGCGGCTGCCGGCGAGCCGCGCCAGCCGCTGCGCCGCGTCCGGCGGCAGCACGATCTTGTTCGTGTCGAAGCGGAGCTGGGCCGCGGTCGAGACCTTATTGACATTCTGCCCGCCCGGACCAGAGGCGCGGACAAAGACGATCTCGATGTCGTTCTCGTCGATCGTAAGGTCGCGGGACACCCGCAGCATGACATCACCCGGTGGAGGGAAGAATCGGCAGGCCGCAGGATAGCGGGTTTGTGCTGCGCCTGCTTGAACTGCGTAGATGCAGCGTTGGTTGGGTCCGCGGTCGGCGTGCGCGGCTTACCCCTCTCCCCAACCCTCCCCCGCAAGGGGGGAGGGAGCCTATCCGCTTGCGCGTCCCTCACTGATCTCAGTCACCTCACATGTCAGTTGTGACGCGATGTGAGGTGAGCACGCCTCTCAGGGTCCCTCCCCCCTTGCGGGGGAGGGTTGGGGAGAGGGGTGGCCACAACGGGTGGTGTATGAAAGAAGCGGACGGCGCCGAAACGCCTCAGTTCGCCTTCGGCGGCGCCGAGGCCGGTTGTGCTGCGGCTTGCGGGGCGCGGCCGACGATCACGGTGAGCAGGCCGTTGCCCCACAGCCGCTTGGAGACCCGCTTGACGTCGTCGAGCGTCACCGCATCGACGATCGCGCTGCGCTTCTCGATGTAGTCGATCGGCAGCTTGTCGAGCTGGTATTGCAGCATCGCCTGCGCGAGCTTGGAGGAGGTGTCGAGCGCCAGCATCTGCGAGCCCTTCAGATAGGACTTCGCCTCGTCGAGCTCCTGCTGCGTCGGACCTTGCTCGGCGATGCGGCGGATCTCCGCCTCGATCGCATCGACGGTCTCGCCGGCGCGATCGGCGCGTGTGCCGGTGTTGCCGATGAACAGCGCGGAGTGATCCATCCAGAGCAGCGCCTCATAGATCGAATAGGCCAGCCCGCGCTTCTCGCGCACTTCCTTGTAAAGCCGCGACGACAGCCCGCCGCCGCCGAGAATGTGGTTCACCACATAGCCGGCCATGAAGTCCGGATCATGCCTGCTGATGCCGGGGCCGCCGAAGGTGACGACGGTCTGCGGCACGTCGAGCGGGACGAAGGCGCGCTGCGGCGGCTTGGTCGCCACGACGTCGGGGATCGCCGTCAATTCGGCCTTGGCCGGCAGGTCGCCGAAGGTCTTGTCCAGCAGCTTGCCGAGCGTCTCGGGATCGACGTCGCCGACCACGGCGATCCGCAGGGTGTCCTTGGCGATGATGCGGCGGACATACTCCTTCAGATCGGCGATCTCGATGGTCGGCACGCTCTCCAGCGTGCCGGTCGCCGTCCTGCCGTAAGGATGGTCGCCGAAGGCGAGCTCGAGGAACTTGCGGCCGGACAGCGAGGACGGATTGGTCGATTCGCGGCGCAGGTTCGAGATCACCTGGGCGCGGATGCGTTCGACGTCCTTCGGCTCGAAGTGCGGCGAGGTCAGCGCCATCCGCAACAGGTCGTAGGCTTCGTCCTTGTTGTCCTTGAGCATGCGCAGCGAGCCGCGGAACTGATCGCGGTTGGACTGGAAGCTGAGCTCGATGGCGCGGCGCTCGAGCCGCTCATGATAGGTCTTGGAATCGAGATCGCCGGAGCCCTCGTCGAGCAGGTCGGCGACCAGATTGCCGACGCCGGGCTTGCCGGGCGGATCCTGGCTGGCGCCGCCGCCGAAGGAATATTCCATCGCGATCAGCGGCACGGTGGCATCCTGCACGAACCACGCCTCGATGCCGCCGGGCGACACCAGCCGCTGGATCTTGGCCGCGGCTTGCGAGGGCGCTGACGTCAGCGTCAGCAACGCGGCGCAGGCGCCGCCGATCAGCACTGTGCGACGCGTGAGAGTGCGGCGGGTGATGGAATAGATCACGAGCGCTTCTCCTCGCGTTTCGGCGCAGTATCCTTGATCAGATAGCCGGTCACCGACCGCTTCTTGTCGAGCCAGGTGGCGGCGGCAGCGCGCACCTGCTCGGCGGTGACGGCGCGAATGCGTTCCGGCCAGCTCCTGATGTCGTCGATGCTGAGCCCGGTGGTCAGCGCGCCGCCGTACCAGCGCGCCAAGGTCGCCTGGTTGTCCTGGGCGTAGATCGCCTCCGCGATCAGCTGGGTCTTGACCCGTTCGAGATCCTCGGCGCGCGCGGGGTTCTGCGCGAGATCGGCGATCACCTTGTCGATCGCGTCCTCGATCTGTCCGAACTCGACGCCGGCCTTGGGCGTTACCGCGATCGAGAATTGCGACGGATCGAGCGCGGTGCCCTGATAGCCGGCGCTCGCCGAGATCGCGAGGCCCTTGTCGATCACCAGCGAACGATAGAGATACGAGTTGGCGCCGCCGCCCATCAATTGCGCGAGCACGTCGAGTGCCTGGCTCTCGCCCGCCGCAGCCGTGGTCGCCGACGGCACCAGATAATAGCGGCGCAGGTTCGGCTGTTCGACGCGGGGGTCCGACAGCGTCACGGTGCGCGGCGCGGCCGGGGTCGGCTCCTGCGGCCGGACACGCTTCTCGGGGATCGCACGTTGCGCCGGGATCGGGCCGAAATTCTTCTCGACCAGCGGGCGGATGTCCTTGACGTCGACGTCGCCGGCGATGACCAGGATCGCGTTGTTCGGCGCGTAGAAGCGGCGGTAGAAGGCGAGTGCATCCTCGCGGTCGAGCTTCTCGATCTCCTGGTGCCAGCCGATCACCGGCCGGCCGTAGGGATGGTTGAGATAGAGCGCGGCCATGATCTGCTCGGTGAGCCTTGCATCCGGGTTGTTGGCAACCCGCATGTTGAACTCCTCGAGCACGACGTCGCGCTCGGGCAGCACATTCTCATCCTTCAGGATCAGGCCGGTCATGCGGTCGGCCTCGAACTCCATCATGGTGGGCAGCTGCTCGCGCGGCACGCGCTGGAAGTAGCCGGTGTAGTCGTTGGAGGTGAAGGCGTTCTCGTTGCCGCCGACGCGCAGCACGGTCTGCGAGAACTCGCCTGCCGGGTGCTTGGCGGTGCCCTTGAACATCAGATGCTCGAGGAAATGCGCGAGGCCAGATTTGCCCGGCGTCTCGTCGGCGGAGCCGACCTTGTACCAGATCATCTGCGTCACGACCGGCGTGCGGTGATCGGGGATCACCACGACCTGCAGGCCGTTGTCGAGCGTGAAGCTCGCAGGGCGTTCCGAGGTGACGGTGGTCTGGGCGCGGAGGCTGGTGCCCGACAGCGGGATCGTTGAAATAAAGGCGGCAGTGAACAGGGCAATCGATCGGCGTGAGGGCATCATGGTCCTTATGGAAGCCTGGACGGATGGCCGGGCATGAAAGACGCCATCGTACACGGTGCAGTCCGTGCCAGTCGTCACGAAGCGGAGAGACGGACGTCCCTCCGCATTAAGCTTTGCTCATGTCAGCCTTCGCCCAAACAGGCCAAGCTTTGCCCAAACAGGCCAAGCGTCACTGCAGCGGTTTTCCGGTCATGACGTCGTATTGGCCCTCGTTCACCTTCGGCTTCATCGGGCCTGTGCCGTAGTCAAAGCCCGAGGACGGCGTCTGGTAGCCTGGAGGCGGCTCGGTCAGGGATTCTCGCGTCGGCTCGCCCTTGAACGGCTTGGACTCGCTGCTGTTTCCCTTGAACATGCCGAGCAGACCGCCGGTGTAACCGAGCTGGCTCGGCATCAGCGACGGATTGGTGTTGGTGCCCGGCTCGAGCGGCTCCCTGCGTCCCTCGGTGGCAGTCTGCTGCTTGCGGCCCGCCTCGATCTCAGCCGGGGTCAACGCCACCGCCGACTGCCACGGCTCCTTCTTGACTTCCTTCTTGCGCGCGGCGATCGCGGCCTTCCGCGCCGCGATATCAGGGTCCTTCGGCCAGTTCGGCGCGTTGACCTGGGCGGCTGTGGCAGGCGGCGGCAGGTCGAGCTTCGGCGGCACCACCAGCGGCGAGCGCTCGCGATAGTCGATGCCCTTGCTGGCGGCGCTCTTGGCGCCGAGCCCGGTCATCAGATTGTCGATGATCCGCTCTTCGAAGGTCAGGCCGTCATCGCCGTCATCCTCGTCGTCGCCAGCACGCACCGGGCTGGCTGCCATCACGAGGCCGATCCCGGCCGCGACGAACGCCAGGCGCAGGCCGCGCATCAGCGGCAGGGACGCCGTCTCGGTCAGGTAAAAGCGGGCTTTGGTGCTGCGCATCGCGCTATCCCCATTTCCAAAATTCGCCAGAGCGATCACTGGCTTAGCGCTCAGTTCCGCTGGGTGCAGGTCGGCCGCCGACCGGCTCGTATCGGCCGGGATCAGGGCGCTTTTACGGCGGGGGTCCCCATGACGGAATCATACAATAGGGCCGCCACGCCAGCAACGATCGCCACGTCGGCGAGGTTGAAGATGTACCAATTATAGGTTTTTCCGGCGATCTCGACATGGAACAGGGCAAAATCGACCACGGCGCCATAGGCGAAGCGGTCGATCCCGTTCCCGATCGCACCGCCGATGATCAGGCCCAGCGACACCGTCGCGAGCCAGGTCCGCGACCGCGCCATCCAGATCGCGAGCGCGATCACGGCGGCGGCCTTGATCACCATCAGCAGGATCTGGGCCGCCGGGGTCTCGCTCTGAAACCAGCCGAAGCTGATGCCGGGATTCCAGGCCAGCACCAGGTCGAAAAACGGCGTCACCTCGACCGCGCCGCGGTGGGCGATCCCGAAGATGTAGAGCAGCCAGAGCTTGGAGGCCTGGTCGGCGATCAGGGTGATGACCGCCGCCAGCACACCGGCGCGAACGGGCGAGCTCAAGCCGTGACCCCCAGCGCCTTCCATTCGCGCAGCGCCTGCGCGTCGCGCGGCGAGACGTCGGGATACTCAGGATCCTCGCCGACCGTGGGCAGGATCTTCCACGAGCGCGCGCATTTGGTGCCGACCGCTTTCTCGACCACCACGGCGACGCCGGGCACGGCATCGAGGCGGAAGGCCGTGGCCGGCGCCTCGCCCTCGCGCACCTCGTAGTTCGAGGTGATGCAGACCTCGGCGAGGTCGATGTCGAACAGCGTGGCCAGCATCGCCCGGTCGGCGACGTAGATCACCGGCGATGCCTCGAGCGACGAGCCGATCCGCTTGGCGGCGCGCTCAAGCTCCAGCGCGCCGGTGACGACGCGGCGGACGTTGCGGATGGTCTCCCATTTCGCGGCGAGCGCGTCGTCGCGGAATTGCTCCAGACCCTCGGGGAACAGCGTGAGATGCACCGAGGGCTCCGCGCCCGGCCGGTACATCCGCCAGGCTTCGTCAGTGGTAAAGCTCAGGATCGGCGCCAACCATTTCAGGATCGCGTCACACAGCAGGTCGATCGTGGTCAGCGCCGCCTTGCGCGCCACCGAGGACGGCGGATCGCAATACAGCGTGTCCTTGCGGATATCGAAATAGAACGCCGACAGTTCGGAGTTCATGAAGGCCGCGAGGCTTGCGACCACAGTCTTGTAGTCGAACGCGGCATAGGCCTGACGGATGGTCTCGGCATGGCCGGCCAGTTCGTGCAGCATCAGCCGCTCGAGCTCGGGCATCTCGGCAAAGGCGACCTTCTCGGACGGCTTGAAGTGATGCAGCGTGCCGAGCATCCAGCGGATCGAGTTGCGCAGCTTGCGATAGGTCTCGATGGTGTTCTTCAGGATCTCGGGGCCGATGCGCTGGTCGTCGGCATAGTCGGTGGCGCAGACCCACAGGCGCAGGATGTCCGCACCGGAATCCTTGATCACCTTCTGCGGCTCGACCGTGTTGCCGAGCGACTTCGACATCTTGCGGCCGTTCTCGTCGAGCGTGAAGCCGTGGGTCAGCACGATGTCGTAGGGCGCGCGGCCGCGGGTGCCGGCGCTTTCCAGCAGCGACGAGTGGAACCAGCCGCGATGCTGGTCGCTGCCTTCCAGATACATCACGGTGTCGTCGCCGCCGTCGATCTTGCGGACGATGTTGCCGAGCTGCGGGAAGTTCTGGCGGTCTTCCAGCACGAAGGCATGCGTGGAGCCGGAATCGAACCAGACGTCGCAGATGTCGTCGACCTTCTTCCAGTTCTCCGAGGCGCGGCTGCCGAGGAAGCGCTCGCGGGCGCCGTCCATGTACCAGGCGTCGGCGCCTTCCTCCATGAACGCTTCGGTGATGCGCTGGTTGACCACCTCGTCCTGCAGGATCTCGGCCGAGCCGTCGCTGTTCTCGCGCACGAACACGGCGATCGGCACGCCCCAGGCGCGCTGGCGCGAGATCACCCAGTCCGGCCGGTTGGCGATCATGCCGTTGATGCGGTTCTCGCCGGCCGGCGGCACCCATTGGGTGACCGAGATCGCGTGCAGCGCGCGGGTGCGCAGCGTGTCGCCCTTCTTGGCGTGACCATCCTCAGCGATGTCCTTGTCCATCGCGATGAACCATTGCGGCGTGTTGCGAAAGATCACCGGCTTCTTGGAGCGCCAGGAATGCGGGTACTGGTGCTTGAGGCGGCCGCGCGCCAAGAGCTTGCCGGCCTCGATCAGCGCCTTGATCACCGCCTCGTTGGCGTCGCCCTTCTCGCCCTTGTCGTTGAGCACGCGTTTTCCCGTGAAGCCCGGCGCCTGCGCGGTGTAGGCGCCGTTCTCGTCGACCGTGTAGGGGATCGCGGTCGGGATGCCGCGCGCATCGAGCTCGCGCGTGTTGGCGGTCCAGACGTCGAAGTCCTCGCGGCCGTGGCTCGGTGCGGTGTGCACGAAGCCGGTGCCGGTGTCGTCGGTGACGTGTTCACCTGATAGCAGCGGCACGGTGAATTCGTAGCCGCCACCGAAGCCGCGCAGCGGATGCGCACATTCGACGGCGTCCAGCGTGTCGCCGGGGATATCGCGGACCTTCTCATAGGAGGTGACGCGCGCCTGCTTGAACACCTCAGCGGCGAGCGCATCGGCGAGGATCAGGAGATCGCCGTTCCTGGCCCAATTGTCCGCGGGCGCGTCGGTGACCTTGTAAAGGCCGTAGGCGATCTTCGGCGAGAACGAGATCGCGCGGTTGCCGGGCAGCGTCCACGGCGTGGTGGTCCAGATCACGACCGAGGCATCGGCCAGCGCGCCATGCGCCGGCGAGGTGACCGGGAATTTCACCCACACCATGTCGGAGGTGTAGTCCTCGTATTCGACCTCGGCTTCGGCCAGCGCGGTCTTCTCGACCACGCTCCACATCACCGGCTTGGAGCCGCGGTACAGCGTGCCGTTGGCGGCGAACTTCATCAGCTCGCGGGCGATCTGCGCCTCGGCCGGATAACTCATGGTCTGATAGGGATGATCCCAGTCGCCGATGATGCCGAGCCGCTTGAACTCCTCGCGCTGCACGTTGATCCAGTGCGTCGCATAGGCGCGGCATTCCCGGCGGAACGCGACCATCGCGGCGGAGTCGCGGAAGTCGGGCTTCTGCTTGCCCTTGGAGCGGTAGTTTTCCTCCTCGATCTTCCATTCGATCGGCAGGCCGTGGCAGTCCCAGCCCGGCACGTAGTTGGAGTCGAAGCCGAGCATCTGCTGGCTCTTGGTCACGACGTCCTTGAGGATCTTGTTCAGCGCGTGGCCGATATGGATGTTGCCGTTGGCGTAGGGGGGGCCATCATGCAGCACGAATTTGGCGCGGCCCTCGGCTTCCCGGCGCAGCCTGTCGTAGAGGCCGATCTCGTTCCAGTATTTCAGGATTTCCGGCTCGCGCTGGGGCAGGCCGGCGCGCATCGGGAATTCCGTCTGCGGCAGGTAAAGGGTCTTGGAATAGTCGTTGGAGTCGGTCTTTTGCGGCTTGTCGGACATGAAAGCTCTGATTTGGCAGGTGCGGGCGCGGAAACGCGATCAATCGCGGGTGAAACGTCGAAGTCCCGGTCTTGCGCCGAGCCTTCAGGCTCAGGCGGAAGCCGGGCCGCTAATCCGTATGATGCGCCGCGAAAACATGGGGTTTTCCATAGCAGCCAGCCAGGGAAATCGCAAAGCCCTCGGTTGCCGGCGGCCCCGTACCGCGGGACCGCCCCTGGAGCGGTTGAGCTGGAGCGGCGGGTTTACCTCTCCCTTGGGAGAGGTCGGCGCGAAGCGCCGGGTGAGGGGTTAAGGTCTCTCGACGGAGCTGCGGCCCCTCACCCGATTTGCTGCGCAAATCGACCTCTCCCCGCCGGGGAGAGGTGGACCGAACCCGCGGTCAAACCGATTCAACCTAACTTCATCCCGCGCTAACCCTGCCGCGGCCGGGCCGGATTGCCCGCCACGATCGCGCCAGCGGCGACGTCCCGCGTCACCACGCTGCCGGCCCCGACCAGGGCGCCGTCGCCGATCGTGACGCCGGGCAGGATGATGGCACCGCCGCCGATCCAGACGTCGCTGCCGATCCGGATCGGGCGGCCGAACTCCAGCCCGGTGCGCCGGGTTTCGGCATCGCGCGGGTGGTCGGCGGTATAGATCTGCACCGCTGGCCCGATCTGGGTGCGATCGCCGATCGTGACCTCGACGACGTCGAGGATGACGCAATTGAAGTTGAGGAACACGCCGTCGCCGAGGCTGATATTGCTGCCGTAATCGCAGAAGAACGGCGGCCGGATCACGGCACCCTTGCCGACCCGGCCGAGCCGTTCGCACAGCAGGGCGTGTCGTTCCGATATCGGCGATGCCAGCGCCGCGTTGTAGCGCGCCATCCAGGCCTTCGCCTTGGCTTGATCGGCGGCGAGCTCATCGTCGGTATAATAGAGCTCGCCCGCGAGCATCTTTTGCTTTTCAGTTTTCAATCGATCACTCCGAGCTGCGGGAACGCGTCCGGCGCTGCGGCCAATGCCGCGCGCGCCCTGGCGCTGTCGTCATCCATCTGGCGTATCAACGCCTCGATGGTGTCGAATTTCAGCTCTTCGCGAATGAAACCGATGAAGGCGACATCGAGGACGGTGTCGTAGAGATCGCCCTTGAAGTCGAACAGGAAGACTTCGAGCAACGGCGCGCCGTTGTCGAAGGTCGGGCGGCGTCCGAAGCTAGCGACGCCGTCGAACCGCACCTTGTCGTTTCCGTGCGCCTTGCCGACCCGCACCGCATAGATGCCGTGCTTCAGGCCGCAATGCTTGTCGAGGCGGATGTTGGCGGTGGGGTAGCCGAGGTCGCGGCCGCGCTTCTCGCCGTGGATGACCTTGCCGGTTGCGAACCACGGCCCGCCGAGCATCGTGGTGGCATCGTCGACCTGGCCCTCGGCGAGCGCCATGCGGATGGCGCTGGAAGAGACCGGACGCTCCTCGATGTCGACATGGGCCTGCACATCGACCTCGATGCCGAGCCGCGGCGCTTCGCTGACGAGCAGGCTCGGCGAGCCGACACGACCTTTGCCGAAATGGAAGTCGTAGCCGACCGCGATCCCGCTGATGCCGAGCCGGCCGATCAGGTCATGGTGAATGAAGTCCTGTGCCGTGGTCCCGGCGCGCGCTTTGTCGAACGTCATCACGACGGCGCCGGCGAGCCCGGTGGCCGCGAGCAGCCGCAGCTTGTTGGTCTCGTCCGTGAGGCGGAATTGCGGGGTGTTCGGGCTGAAGAAACTGCGCGGATGCGGTTCGAAGGTCACGGCGAGCGCAGGCACGCCGCGCGCTCTGCCCATCGCCAGCGCCGCGCCGATCACGGCGCGGTGACCGAGATGGACGCCGTCGAAATTTCCCATCGCGACCACGGCGCCCTTCGGAATGGCGCTTTCGGGCGTGTTGTCGCGGATAACGGTAAAGCCGGTGCTCATGTCAGGTGTTCTTCAAGGATTCTTAAGCATGATTGGTGCGGGCCGGACCGTGACGCGGCGGCGGCGTGGAAGTCAAGCATAGCGAAAATCGCGTCAAATCCGTAACAATCCGGATTCAGCCGGTTAACGCGCTGTTTAACGCCTGCTGTTAGTCGTTGGCGGAAAGCTGCGTTCGTGCAGAAGCAGGTTGCGTCAGGCGTTTTGGGGGGAAAGATGGCGGTTGATTTGTCCATGCCGGTTCTGGTGGTTGATGATTACAGCACCATGATCCGCATCATCCGGAATCTTCTCAAGCAGCTTGGATTCGAGAATATCGACGATGCCTCCGACGGCTCGGCCGCACTCAACAAGATGCGCAGCAAGAAGTATGGCCTGGTGATTTCCGACTGGAACATGGAGCCGATGACCGGCTACGATTTGCTCAAGGAAGTCCGCGCCGATCCGAATCTCGCGACCACGCCCTTCATCATGATCACGGCGGAATCCAAGACCGAGAACGTGATCGCGGCCAAGAAAGCCGGCGTGAACAACTACATCGTCAAGCCGTTCAACGCGGCGACGCTGAAGACCAAGATCGAGGCGGTCTTCCCGGACATGGCGACGGCGTAAGATCCGTTCACCGCTCTAACTGAACTCGCGTCATGCCCAGGGCTGGTCCCGGGCATCCACTTTTTTGGGTGATGATAAGGCGAGACGTGACTGGTCTGCGCGAGCGCTAGCGAGGTCTGCCGCAAGGGTCTGCACGATTTCGGAATATTAGAATAATATCCCTGAGTTGCCCGACGTGTCAAGCGGGCTGATCCACCGTCAGCCGCCCCCGGCTACTGTGCATGGGGTTGTTTTCGATATTTTGTCGGCGAAGCGCCCGCTACCACTTCAGCTCGCGCATCAGCGCGCGCGGCGGATGGCCGAACAATTCCTTGATCGAGGCCGGATCGAGCTGCTCGATGCCCTCGAACTGCTCGGAATGGATGCCGCGGGTGACGAACAAAAGGTCGATGCCGAAGCCATGGGCGCCGGTGAGGTCGGTGCGCACGGAATCGCCGATCGCGAGCACGCGGCCGAGTTCGGTCGGACGCCCGCGACGCTCGGCGGCGAGCGCCATGGCGCGCTCGTAGATCGGCCGGTGCGGCTTGCCGTAGAACACCGACTCGCCGCCGAGCTCGCGATAGAGTTCGGCAACCGCGCCGGCGCAGTAGATCAGCCGGTCGCCGCGCTCGACCACGATGTCGGGATTGGCGCAGACCAGCGTCAGCTTGCGTTCGAGCGCCTTGAGCAGCGTGTCGCGATAGTCCTCGGCGGATTCGGTCTCGTCGTCGAACAGGCCGGTGCAGATGATGTAGTCGGCCTGTTCCAGCGGCACCAAGGTGGCATCGAGGCCGCGATGGATCGAGCTGTCGCGCTCCGGGCCGATCCAGAAGATCTTCTGGCCGGGATGATCAGCAACGAAATGGCGCGTCAGGTCGCCCGAGGAGACGATCGCGTCATAGGTCTCGTCGGCGACGCCGAGCTTGCGCAGCTGGCGCTGCACCGAATCGGCCGGACGCGGTGCGTTGGTGATCAGGATGACGGTGCCGCCCTGCTGGCGGAAGGTGTGCAGCGCCTCACAGGCCTCCGGAAAGGATTCGAGCCCGTTGTGCACGACGCCCCAGATGTCCGACAGCACGACGTCGACGTCGCCAGTGAGGTCGCGCAGCCGCTCGACGAAACGCAACGATGTCATGATGCGAACCGCCGGTTAATTCGGCCCGAGCGCGCGGCGCGCCAGCGCGGCGCTGCCAGTTGCGCGCGGTGGCACTGCGGGGCTGGAGACGGGTGAGGAAGTGCCGGCGCCATTGAGATCCTGGGGCTTAGTCTGCGGAGCCTCGGCGGTAGCAGATGCCCCTTCCGGCCGCAACGGCCGCGGCGGGGCGAACAGGAAGCCCTGGCCGAACCGGACATCGTAGTCGAGCAGGTCGACCACCGAGCGCTCGCCCTCGATCCGTTCGGCGATCAGGTCGATGCCGAAGCGGCCGAGCAGGTCGGACAGATCGGAGGGATCGATATCCGATGTCGCGCTTTGGCTGGAGTCGAGCAGCAGCGCGGCCGGCACCTTGATGAAGCGGACGCCGCGATCGGCGAGCTCGCGCGGCTCGAGCCGAAGGTCGCTGACGTGGTCGATCGAGAACCGGTAGCCGCGCTGCGACAGTGCCGCGAGATTCTCGCTTTCGACCGGGCCGAGATTGCGGAAGGTCGCCTGCTTGAACTCGAGCACGAAGGAGGGCGCCAGCGCGCGGTTGGCTTCGAGGAAGTCGAGACACTGGGTGAAGTGCTGCGGGCTCGCCAGTGTCGCCGCCGAGACGTTGCAGAACACGCCGACATCCTTGCTGCGGATCATCAGGCGGCGCAGCACCTGGACGCAGCGGAGCATCACCATGTGGTCGATGCGGCCGATCAGGCCGCCGACCTCGGCCGCCTCGATGAAATCGTCGGCGGCAAGCACCTGGTCGCGCTCGTCGCGCAGCCGCGTCACCGCCTCGTAGTAGCGCACCTTGCGCTGCGGCAGCGTCACCATCGGCTGCAGGTAGATGTCGAGGCGGTTTTCGTCGATGGCGTGCCTGATCGCGCCGATGAGCTGGGTCTGGTTGCGCGAGATCGCCGCCGGAGGTGTCGGCGGCGGCGGGGCGGCAAACACGACGGTCGGGGCCGGCAGGACCGGTTGCAGCAGATCGTCGCGCGGCGCGGCGACCGGCTGTGCCACCGGAGCTGCCGCCAGCAAATCCTCATGATGGGCGACGGACGCTGCAAGCTGCCGCACCAGGCCGCCAAGCTCGTTGATCTCGCCGGCCATGCCCTGGATCCGGTCGGCACCGGTGGAGTTCGCCGAGGCGACGCGGCCTTCGACCGCGGCCAGCCGGCGGCCGAATTCGGCGACCTGGCGGGCGAGGTCGGCGGTGCCGCGCGACAGGTCGGCGATCTGGCCGCCGACGTCGCTGCGGTCGCGCAGCCGCATCGAGACCGCGTTGTAGAGGATCAGGCAGGTGAGGGCGGTGAGCGCCACGATCGCCGATTCCGATCCGCTGATGCCCGCTACCGAATACAGCACGAAGCCCAGCGAGGCTGCGACCAGCACCATGCAGATGGCGATGAAGATCGTCGAAATGCGAATCATGTCGCGCGCTTAGCGCCCTCTCTCCGAACGTCCCCGGGGGGCAAGCTTAGCACCATTGTTGATTCGACGGGGCAGCGATCTTCCGAACCGGCTGGAACTGCACACGATTTTCGCTTCGCCTTGGCCGACCTCGAAGTCGGGCTCCGTAATAGACGGGAGCCGGCCGCGGCGCGCCGGTCAGAGGTCGGCGGCGGCGATCCAGAACACCTCGCCCTCGGAGTCCTCGGTGTCGAGCCAGAGCAGCGGCAGGTTGGGATAGGCGGCCTCGAGATTGTCGCGGCCGCGGCCGATCTCGCAGAGCAGCCCGCCCTGCGGGGTCAGATGCTGCTTGGCCTCGTCGAGCAGGCGGCGGACGATGTCCAGCCCATCAGTGCCGCCGTCGAATGCGATCTTCGGCTCGGCGCGGCACTCGCGCGGCAGCGCGGCCATGCCCTCGGCATCGACATAGGGCGGGTTCGAGATGATGAGATCGTAGCGCTTGTTGTCGAACGGCTTGAACAGGTCGCCGCGATAGAGCGTCAGGCGATCGTCGAGGCCGTGGTCGGCGACGTTGCGCGCGGCGACCTCCAGTGCATCCTTGGAAATATCCACCGCGTCGACCGAGGCATTGGCAAAATGCAGCGCGGCCAGGATCGCAAGGCAGCCGGAGCCGGTGCAGAGGTCGAGCACGCTTTCGACGTCAGCGGGATCGCCGATCAGCGAGGTGCCGTCCTCGTCGCCGCCGAAATGCGAATCCAGCAATTCGCCGATGAAGGAGCGCGGCACGATGGTGCGTTCGTCGACATAGAACGGCAGGCCGCGCATATAGACCCTGTTGACGAGATAGGCGGCCGGCTTTCGCGTCGCGATCCGCCGCTCGATCAGGTCGAGGATCTGCTTGCCTTCGGCAATCGTGACGCGCGCGTTCGCGAAGCTCTCGAACTGATCGGGATGCAGATGCAGCGTCTCTGAGATCAGGAACGCGGCCTCGGCCACCGGATCGGTGGTGCCGTGCGCGAACACCAGCTTGGCGGCGTTGAAGCGGCTGACCGCATAACGCAGGAAATCGAACAGAGTGTGAAGCTCCCCGGCGCCGACCTTGAGTGCGTTCCTGGGAGCTTTCGGCGTGGCGGGGCTGCGCGTGGCCGGCACTTTGCTGCGCTTGGCCATCAGGATTTGGTCCAGCGCGCGGCGGCCGCGTCGTCATGGCCCTGCGCCTCGATCCAGCTGGTGCCGCGCGCGCTCTCCTCGCGCTTCCAGAACGGGGCGTTGGTCTTCAGATAGTCCATCAGGAACTCGGCTGCCTCGAACGCGGCCTGCCGGTGCGCCGAGGCGGTCACGACCAGCACGATGTTCTCGCCCGGCGCGATGCGGCCGAAGCGGTGGATGATGGTGAGGCCCTGCAACGGCCAGCGCGCCAGCGCCTCGTCGGCATGGCGTCCAATCTCGGCTTCCGCCATGCCAGGGTAATGTTCGAGCGTCAGCGCCGCGATCGGCTCGCCCTGTTCGCTGCCGCGGCAGATGCCGCTGAAGCTGACCACCGCGCCGATATCGGTGCGGCCCTTGCTCAAGGCCGCGATCTCCTGCGCGACGTCGAAGTCGGCGTCCTGGATACGGATGGTCGCTGTGACAGTCATGACCAGACTTAGCCGCCGGTCATCGGCGGGAAGAACGCGATCTCGCGGGCGCCGGAGATTGCAGCGTCCGGTTTGACATGGGCGTGGTCGATCGCGGCGCGGATCACCGTTGGCTTCTCGAACGCATGGGCGTAGCCGTCGTCGCGCGCGGCAAGCCAGCCGATCAATTCGCCGATGGTGCGCACCTCGGCCGGTGGTTCGACGGTCTCCTCGGCCTTGCCGATGCGCTCGCGCACCCAGGCGAAATATTTCAGCTTCATCCCTCATCCTCCTTGATGAGGTGATGGATGCCGGCGCGGAAGTAATCCCAGCCGGTGTAGATCGTGAAGATCGCCGACATCCAGAGCAGCACGATGCCGATCAGGGTGGTCGCCGGGAACACCTGCTCGCCGGCTTCGCCGGCGATCAAAAAGCCGATCGCCACCAGCTGGATCGTGGTCTTCCACTTCGCCAGCTTGGTGACGGGTACGCTGACCCGCAGCCCCGCGAGATATTCGCGCAGGCCCGAGACCAGGATCTCGCGGCACAGGATCACGATCGCCGCCCACAGCGTCCAGCCGTGGATCGAGTTGTCGGCGGCCAGCATCAGGAGGCTGGAGGCTACCAGCAGCTTGTCGGCGATCGGATCGAGCATCCGGCCGAAAGCGGACTGCTGGTCCCACATCCGGGCGTAATAGCCATCGAGATAGTCGGTGATCCCCGCCGCAATGAACACGGCCAGCGCCACCCAGCGCAGCCATAGCGGGCCGTCCAGGATCGACTGCCAGTAGACGCAGCCGATCACCACCGGGATCGCGGCGATCCGGGCGTAGGTCAGGATATTCGGGAGGGACAAGGTCTTGGTCTGTCCCCGGGTCGTCGCGATGTTCATCCGTTCTACCAATACCGCTGAAGCGAGAAGGTCAACCGTGCGGGCGCCAAAGCGCGGCGAGATTACGCGGAATCGTCATGGCGTCTTAGCTCGTTGTTTATGCATGATCTTTTCGTAACATTGCGGGACGCTTTGCTGCATCATGCCCTAGATGCCCTGTCGCAGGCGACGCCCTGATGAATAGCCTTTGGTTTAACCCGGCTGGGCGTGGAAAAACTCGAAAATCTTGCGGGCACTCTCGGCGCTGACGCCGGGAACCTTGCCGAGGTCGGCGATCGAGGCCCGCTCGATCTCCTTGAGCGTTCCGAAGTGGTGCAGCAAGGCGCGTTTGCGCGACGGGCCGATGCCCGGGATTTCCTGCAGGCCGGCCTCGCGGATGTCCTTCTTGCGCAGCTTGCGGTGCGAGCCGATCACGAAGCGGTGCGCCTCGTCGCGCAGCCGCTGGATGAAATACAGCACCGGGTCGCGCGGCTCCAGCTTGATGGCTTCGCGGTCCGGCATGAACAGGGTTTCCCGCCCCGCATCGCGCTCCGGCCCCTTGGCCACCGCCATCAGCGAGACCTGGGTCAGTCCGAGATTTGTGAAAATCTCCCGGACCGCGTTGAGCTGGCCGCGGCCGCCGTCGATGATGACGAGATCTGGCCATTGCGGGAACGACTCGTCGTCGGTCTTCGCCTTGGCAGCCTCGCCCTCCGGCGGCTTCAGCAGCCGCTTGAAGCGGCGCTCCAGCACCTCGCGCATCATCCCGTAATCGTCGCCGGGCGTCAGCCCTTCGGACTTGATGTTGAACTTTCGGTACTGGTTCTTCATGAACCCGTCGGGTCCCGCCACGATCATCGCGCCGACTGCGTTGGTGCCCTGGATGTGGCTGTTGTCGTAGACCTCGATGCGCTTCGGCGTATGCGGCAGGCCGAGAGTCGTGACCATGCCCTCCAGCAGCCGGCTTTGAGTTGCGGTATCGGCGAGCTTGCGGCCGAGCGCCTCGCGCGCATTGGTGAGCGCGTGGCCGATCAGCTCCTTCTTCTCGCCGCGCTTGGGCACGGAGACCTCGACCTTAAATCCGGCCTTCACCGACAGCGCGTCGGCGAGCAACGCGCTTTCCTCGATCTCATGCGACAGCAGGATCAGCTTCGGCGGCGGCTTGTCGTCGTAGAATTGCGCGAGGAACGAGGACAGCACCTCCTCGGGCGTGAAGGTCTTTTCCGCGCGCGGGAAATAGGCGCGGTTGCCCCAGTTCTGGCCGGTGCGGAAGAAGAACACCTCGACGCAGGAATAGCCGCCTTCCTGGTGGATCGCGAACACGTCGGCCTCTTCGACGGTGCGCGGGTTGATGCCCTGCTGCGACTGGATCGCCGACAGTGCCGCGAGGCGGTCGCGGTACAGCGCCGCGGTCTCGAACTCGAGCTCGCCGGACGCTTTCTCCATCTCGGCCGCGAGCAATTCCTTCACGGCGTGGCTGCGGCCGGAGAGGAATTCGGTCGCCTCGCGCACCAGCTCGCTATAGCCGGGAAAATCGATCTCGCGCGTGCAGGGGCCGGCGCAGCGCTTGATCTGATAGAGCAGGCAGGGCCGGGTGCGGCTTTCGAAGAAGCCATCGGTGCAGGAGCGGATCAGGAACGCGCGCTGCAGCGCCGTGATGGTGCGGTTGACGGCGCCGGCGTTGGCGAATGGGCCGAAATAACGTCCGGGCCGGGACTGGGCGCCGCGATGCTTGAGGATCTGCGGCGCCCAGTGATCGCCGGTGATCAGAATATAGGGAAACGATTTGTCGTCGCGCAGCTGCACGTTGAAGCGCGGCCGGAGCTGCTTGATCAGATTGGCTTCGAGCAGCAGCGCCTCGGTTTCGGTCATGGTCGAGACGATCTCGACATGCGTGGTCGCCGCGATCATGCGCAGGATGCGCGCCGGCAGCGGTGCGTTGGCCCGCGCATAGGACGACAGCCGCTTTTTGACGTTCTTCGCCTTGCCGACATAGAGCACGTCGTTGGCGGCGTTGAGCATGCGATAGACGCCCGGCGAGGTCGGGGCGAGGCGAACCGCGTTCTCGATCGCCTCATGCCCGATCGAGAGCGTCCCCTCGGCAACCGGCTCGGAGGCGTCCTCCGATGCCTCAGGCAGACGCGCCTCGTCGTCCTCCTCGGTGGCGGAGCTCTCGGGATCGACGTCGCTCGTGTCGAGCGTCAGGTCGTCCTGCGGCAGGTCGGACTTTGAACCGCGCCGTGGCTTGAGGGCTGCCTTGGAATCAGCCTCGGGGGCCGGCGTCGGGCGCTCGGGAGAATCGTGAACCATGGGCCGTAAATTAAGCGCTTGGGCGACCGGTCGCCAGCGCTGGCGGCGTAGGAAAAAACAACCCGATTGCAGCAGGTTATCGGCCAGGCAAGGCCGCCGGGGCGGGGCGGTAACACATTATTAAGACTGATGAGCGGGCCGGTAACCGGGCTTAACAACCCTTTAACTTAAAACTCTCGATAAACCTTAGCGAAAAAAGTGGAGTTCCGTAACCACGCCGGGCCTTGGGGACCAGCGGGCTGCGGCAGTCGCGTGGTGGAGAGTAGCTATGACCCGGTTTGTTGCGCGTGCGCTGGCACTGTTCGTCGCAGGCTGGACGACCTCGGCGGCGGCGGCCGATCTCAACTATGGCTCGCCCTATACCGTCTATCAGCCGCTCAATGCCTATAGCTGGGCCGGTCCCTATCTCGGCGGCAACGTCGGCTATGGCTGGGGCTCGGTCGAGAACAACCCGACCAAGCCGTCCGGCTTCGTCGGCGGCGTGCAGGCCGGCTACAATTTCCAGAACGGCTCTCCATGGGTGTTCGGCATCGAGGCCGATATCCAGGGCACCACGGCCGACGACCGATTCGCGCCGTGGAAGTTCTCCAACCCGTGGTTCGGCACGGTGCGCGGCCGCGCCGGCTATGCGGTCAACAACGTGCTGTTCTACGCGACCGGCGGTCTCGCCTTCGGCGAACTGCGCGGCGAGACCTTCGGCATCACGGAGTCGCACACCAACGCGGGCTTCACGGTCGGCGCCGGCGCCGAAATGGGCTTTGCCCCGAACTGGAGCGCCAAGATCGAATATCTCTACGTCGATCTCGCCAACAGCAACTTCACGATCACCGGCGGCGCGTCGAACGGCTACAGCTTCAGCCTGGTGCGCGCCGGCATCAACTATCATTTCTGAGAACAAGAAAACGTCAGACATCAACTCCCGGCCGCGTCTCGCGCGGCCGGGTTTCTCTTTGTGCTGATCACGTCGACATCGCGCGCTGCTGCATGAACGCCGCGGCGTCCGCGAAACCAGCCGGACGGCCGCACGCATCTGATATGCGGGCACCGTCAATCGCGTCCGCATCATGCAGCTGGTCGTGCAGCGAGCGCGAGCCACGCGCCGTGCAGTCAACTCACACGCAACGCTTCATTCGCCGTTCATCACGAGCCACGCACCGCGCGCGCTCATCATGAAACCACCAGGTTGACCGCCTTCGGGCCCTTGCCCTTCTTGTCGGGTTCAACCTCGAACGTAATGCGCTGTCCTTCAGTCAGGTCCTTCAACCCTGCACGCTCGACAGCCGTGATGTGAACGAACACATCGCGGCCGCCATCGTCAGGCTTGATGAAGCCATAGCCACGCTCTCCGTTGAAGAACTTGACTGTCCCAGTCATGGCCATCGGGAAACTCCTCCCCCGTATTGCTCCACCGCTACGCGCACGCCGCGTAGCGGTTGACCGACATTCGCTTGTCGGAAGCTTGGCCACCTGAACAGGCCGGCGTCACGCCGCCGGTCTGCCTGGATTTTATTTCGGCCTTGTCACTCCGCCGCAACCATTCGCGGAAGCGGAACGTAAAGCCAGTCGTAACAGGATGAGCATAATACGGTTCCGCGCGCGTTGCCTATGCTCAAATAGAACTTTTCGGTGGGGCTACCGATCAAGGTTTAGGCGTTTCGAGTCTGAAGCGTCCGGCGCCGCCTTGACCAAGCGGTCGCTCGAGTTCGGGCAGGATGATCTTCAGCTCGCCCGCCAGCGTCCACGGCGGATTCACTATCAAAAGGCCCGTGGAAACGAGGCCGGAATCCGCTTCTTGCGGCGCCACACTGAATTCCAAGCGCAAGCATTTACCTGCGGGGCGGCTCGTCGCCGTTGCTGCAGCCACGCTGCGTGCGAGCTCGTCGGAAGCTCTCCGGGATTTTACGGGGTACCACAAAAGGTACGCGCCGGTCGGCCACTTCGCGAACGCCGCCGTGAAGGCACTGGCCAGTCGCTCGAACTCGTCCTTCGCTTCGAATGGCGGATCGATCAGCACCAGGCCGCGCCGCTCGTTCGGCGGCACGAATGCGGGCAACGCCATCCAGCCATCGAGATCGACGACGCGCGCCTGCGCATCGCGTCGCAATGCATCGATCAATTGCTTGCGCGCCACGGGCTCGATCTCGCAGGCCGTCAGACGGTCTTGCGGACGCAGCAGCGCCCGCGCGATCAACGGCGAGCCGGGATAGGCTTTCAGTTCGCCTCTCGGATTGAATGCTCTGACGATGTCGAGATAGGGCGCGATCAGCGGCAGCGCCTTGTCGGTGAGTCGCGCCTGCATCAGCCGCGCGATGCCGGTCAGCCATTCGCCGCCGCGCTGCGCTTCGCTCGACGTCAAATCATAAAGGCCGGCGCCGGCATGAGTGTCGATGACGCGGAACGGCGCCTGCTTTTCCTGCAGGTAGGTGAGCATGCGCACCAGCACGATGTGCTTGATGACGTCGGCAAAGCTGCCGGCGTGAAAGGCGTGGCGATAGTTCATGCGATGACGCTGCGCTCCAGAGGGTGCGCATGTTGTACTGCGTCATGCCCGGCCTGTCCCGGGCATCATGCCTTGTTTCGCTGGTTTCGTGATGGCGTCGATGGCCGGGACACAAGCGCGACGACGCGCGTCTGCCCGGCCATGACGTGGACGAGACGTCAGCCGCCGCGAACCGGCGGCATCAGCACCTGATCGCGGCGGCAGGCGCGGCGATCGATTTCCTCGCAGGAGCGGAATTGCAGATCCTTGCTGAGGCAAATCCGCACCTCGCTGAGTCGCTTGCTGTCGCAAGTCACCGAGATCGCCGAGTTGCTGAGCCCCGGATTGGCCTTGATGAACGCCGTCTCCAGGTCGTCGGGCGCGATCGTCTTCGGCTCCGTCAATTGCAGGAATTCCTCGGGGATCTTCACTGCGGCGCGAGCCTTGCGGATGGCTTCGAAATAGGCGCGCTCGCCGAGGCCGGAGCAGGTGCCGTGCTTGTCCCACTCGTTGTAGATCAGCCCGGGCGCCGGCATCAGGTCGAGCATCGAGGTCATGATGTTGCGGGCGAGGCGGGGCGAGGGCCGTTGGCAGTATTCCGGAAAGCCCCGCTCATATTGCGGCCACAGCCCGTGCACCACGAAGGAATAGGGCCGCCCGCCGCACTGTGCCTGCGTGCCGCGGCCGTTGTTGCCGCGCTCGCTCGCCGCCTCGCAGAACGAGGGCGACCACGACAGCGACAGCACATAGAAATCGAACTCGCCCGGCGCATTCTGCCGGCGATCCTGGGCCGAGGCCCCCGTCGCACCGCACAGGGCAAAGGCAACTGAAATCAGAAACCGGGAAATTGTGTCCAACCGAGGCATCAAACGCTCCCTCACACGACCGTCCAGAACCTAGCAGGCCATCGGAACATTTCAAGAACAAAAGCCGCCGACTGGATGGCGGCGGCTTCCGTTTTGACCGAATTGGTCGGGGATCAGGGCCGGGCGGCCTTGCAGGACGGGTTATAGGCCCAGTTGCGGTCGAGCCCAGCGACGCACCACTCGACGCCCTGGCTGAGGCCGGCAAAGCCGCCGTCCTCGATGATCGAATAGTGCACCTTGCGGACCTTGCCGTCGCTCAGCATCGCATCGCCCGAGCAATAGCGGCGCGGAATGTTATCCGACTGCCAGGGACGGAACGCGGTTTCGTGAATCCGGTTGTAGCCGGTGATCACGAGCGGCGAATTCCAGAAGGTGGCTTCCTTTTCGTGGAATTGCGAGCTGATAACCGGCAGTGCCCTCTCGCACGGGGCCACATTGCCGTCATAGCGCGGGCCGGACAGCCAGAAATTCAGCTCGAACGGATTGGCGGCCTGAGCCGTACCCCCGAACGCCAGAAGGCCGACCACGAGCGCGGCGCCGAGGCCGAGCGTATGGCTGAGTTTATTGGGGGAGTTGAACAGGTTGCGCATGGGAATCCACCCGATGATCCGATGCCGCGGACGGTGCCGTGAAGCCCCGGCAAGGTCAAGTGCAGCGCGGCAACACCTGCCGAGAAGTCCACCGCCGGTAGCCCGCTCGTTCTTTTCATGCTCGCCGGCGCACTCTATGTTGGTCGCAAGCGAAATGGAGTCTGCGATGCGAAGGAAATTGGCCGCGTGCCTAGTTGCCGTTAGCGGGATGCTGGCCGTTGGTCCGGCGCAAGCCGACTGGATGCAGCCGGTGCCGCCGTTCAAGGGCAATGATACCGGCGGTATCATCGCCTATACGCTGGCGGCCCAGACCGACGCGCGGCAGCTCGCCGTCGACCACTGCGCCTCCTACGGCAAGGTGGTCAAGTTCCTTGGGGTGCAGCGCTACCCGGGCGGCTACATCTCCTTCGCCTGCCGCTGGGTGCCCTATGGTTCGGCCGAGAGGCCGGTGCGCACGCTGTACTGAGCGCGCTCCAGATCCTCCAAACGTTCAGCCGGGAGCTCACCGCATGACCCGACAGCTTGCCTTGCTTGGTTCTGCTGTTTGCGTTGTCCTGTCCACCGGTGCCGCGAGCGCCGTCGACCTGCCGATCCGCAAGGCCGGTCTGTGGGAGATGAAAATGGTGCGCACCGGCGGGCCGATGCCGGAAATCACCATGCAGCACTGCACTGACGAGACCACCGACAAGGAGATGAGCGCGGCGGCCTCGCCGATGGCCAAGGAAGTCTGCTCCAAGCAAGACATCCAGAAGACCGCGACCGGCTATGTCAGCGACAGCGTGTGCAGCGTCGCCGGCATGTCGATGCAGAGCCATGCCGAGATCGTCGGCGATTTCAATTCCGCCTACACCGTCAAGAGCACCTCGCACGCGGAAGGCGGCGCGGCCGGCTCACGCGACACCACGATGACCATCGAGGCGAAATGGCTCGGCGCCTGCAAGAGCGACCAGAAGCCGGGTGACATCATCATGCCGGGCGGCATGAAGATGAACGTCAAGGACATGGAAAAGCTGAAGGGCCTCCTGCCCAAACAGAAGTAGCGCGCGGCGCTCAACTAACTGTAAGCGATGTTCGCTTCGTCATGGCCGGGCTTGTCCCGGCCATTTGCGTTTCTGCCGTGATCAGGGCAAAGACGGCGATGTCCCGCGCCGGCTGCGCCAAGAAGGCTACGCCGGGCTCGCAGCTCTGCTGCGATGCTGCCGGCCCTCGCCTTCAATCGAATCCCAAGCAAGGCATCAGGTGTTGGGCGCCGTCGTGCGCAATGCACGACAGCATTGCTGCACGACATCGACATCGTTGAATGATCGCTGCTTGCCTCGCGCTCAACACTCTCTGAGAGACCGAGTGCACGCATCGCATTCCTCGCGCGGCAAGCTAGCTGCGACAACATGTCTTTTTGAATCACTCCAGTGTTGCGCATCTTGAATCGTTCCAGTGTCGTGCATCGCGCGCTTCAATGGATTCTATTTTGCGCGTGTGGAATTCCGCGCAGCCCGCCGATAGAAGTCCGCCCCAATCGATGTCCGCTCAATGAGGAAGACGCGGCTCGATCAAGATCGGCCTTGCGGAAGTGTGGGGATTGCTTGGTGGGAATGGCTTCGTCGCGGAGCAAGCGCAGCTTGCTTGCATCAACGGCTGCGATCAATGCAGCGCTTCTCGGTTCGGTCATGCTGGTGCCAATGGGTGCCGACCTCGCCAGCGCGCAAGCGCAAACCAGTTCTCCGCAGAGCAACGTCAGCGTGCTTCCCGCGGTGACGGTGGATGAACCCGACGCTGCAAGGAAGCGGAGTGCCGCCGCTGCAAGCCGGAGCGCGAGATCTTCGCGCACCACGGTGGCGAGCCGGCGCCGTGCTGCCGCGGCGCCGGCCCAGACCCAGGCGCCGCGCTCGCAAGGCGCCGCCGGCACGATCGGGACGACGACCGGTTACGTTGCGACCGGCAGCACGGCCGGCACCAAGACCAACACGGCGTTGATCGAGACGCCGCAGTCGCTGTCGGTCGTCACGCAGAAGGAGCTCAGGGATCGCAACGTTCAGACGCTCAAGGACGCCGTCAATTACACGCCCGGCGTCACGACCTCGGCGTTCGGCTATGACCCCCGGTTCGACAGTTTCTACATCCGCGGCTTCGATGCGACCTATACCGGGATCTATCGCGACGGACTGCGCCAGGGCGGCGGCAATTTCGCCATTCCCAAGATCGAACCTTATGGCCTCGACAGCGTGTCGATCCTCCGTGGCCCAGCCTCGGGCCTCTATGGTCTCGGCTCTCCGGGCGGCATCGTTGATGTCACCACCAAGCGGCCGCCGTTGACACCGTTCGGCGAGGTGCAGCTGCAGGCCGCCAATTATGATCGTTACCAGGGCAGCTTCGACATCGGTGGTCCGGTGCCCGGCAGCGACCAGCTGTATTACCGCCTGACGGGTCTGCTCCGTGACGCCAAGACCTGGTATCCCGGCAACGACGACGATCGCGCCTATATAGCGCCTGCGCTGACCTGGCGGCCGGACGTCGATACGTCCTTCACCATCCTCAGCGAATATCAAAAGAGCCGGACCGCCGCGAGCATCGGCAACTTCCGCACGCCCGACGGACAATTGACAAACATCTACTCGAACGATCCGGCCTTCAGCGCCATGGATCAGAAGCAGTATCGTATCGGTTACGCGTTCGAGCGCAATGTCGACGACGTCTGGACGGTGCGGCAGAACTTCCGCTTCTACCAAGTCGACACCGACGCGAAATACACCCAGATCGACTCTATCGACAGCAGCACCAATCTCGCGTCGCGCTCCGCATGGCGGATCCTGGATAGCTTCAATACGGTGACGCTCGACAATCAGGCCGAGGCCAAGTTCACGCTCGGCGCGATCAAGAACACGGTGTTGTTCGGCGTCGATTACGGGCACTCCACCTACAACGACAAGATCGGCTACGGGGCGGCTCCCGATCTCAACCTCCTGACGATGAATTACGGTGCCCAGGCGATCGCGACACCGGCATTCTCGATCTTCAACAAGCAGTCGACCGATGAGGTCGGGGTCTATGCGCAGGAGCAGGCCAGGCTCGGCGGCTTCATTCTGACGCTCAATGGCCGCCAGAGCTGGGTCTCGCAGACGACGACCGCGGGTCTCGATGGCGTGCCGTCAACGCAGAAGGCGACTGCCTTCACGGGCCGCGCGGGCCTCAGTTACGTGTTCGACAGCGGCATTGCGCCCTATATCAGCTACGCCACTTCATTCGCCCCGCAGGTCGGCGTCGACGCATCGGGATCGCCGTTCAGGCCGACCACCGGCGAGCAGAAGGAAATCGGCATCAAGTACCAGATGCCGCAGCTTCCGGTGCTGCTGACCGCCGCGGTGTTCGACATCACGCAGGACAATGTGCTGCGTACCGATCCCAGCAACATGGCGTTCCAGGCCGCAACGGGGCAGGTCGAATCGAAGGGCGTCGAGCTCGAGGCGAAGCTCGCGCTCGAGCAGGGGTTTGACCTCACCGCGGCCTACACCCACCTCAACGTCGTGATCACGCGGGGCAATCCCGACACGACCGGCAACGAGCTCTCCGGCATTCCGAGGAATTCCTTCGCCGCCTTCGGCAAATACACCTTCCAGTCCGGCGTCCCGGTCGAAGGGCTCGGGGTTGGTCTCGGTGTCCGTTACATCGGGGCCAACTTCGGCAACGACCAGAACACGTTCCAGAATGCAGCGAGAACGTTGTTCGATGCCGTGATCGACTACGATCTCGGCAAGCTCGACAGACGCTTGCTCGGCGCCACCGCGCGCTTGAACGCTACCAATCTGTTCGACACGCGCTACCAGACCTGCCAGTCCGGCTACTGCTACGCCGGCGAACGGCGTCAGGTGATCGGCACCCTGTCTTACCGCTGGTAGCTACACTGGAATCCGCACCGCGGCGCGCAGGCCGCCCATCGGGCTTTCGCCGAGCGTGATGTCGCCGCCGTGCGAGCGGGCGATGTCGCGGGCGATCGCAAGTCCGAGGCCGCTGCCGCCCTCGTCCTGGTTGCGGGCATCGTCGAGCCGCAGGAAGGGCTTGAACACTTCCTCGCGCATGGCGGCGGGAATGCCGGGCCCGTCGTCGTCGACGGTGATGTTGAGATAGCGATGGTCGCGCTGGCCGGTGATCGAGATCGTGTTGGCGTGGCGCGCCGCGTTGGAAACGAGGTTGGCGAGACAGCGCTTGAACGAGGCCGGTTTCACCGTGACCACGGGCAGGCCGTGGAACGCGACGGTTGCGGTGTGGCCGTGACGTTCGGCGTCGCTGCGCAATTCCTCCAGCGCCATCGCCATGTCGGTCGGCTGCGCGACCTCGCCGGAATCGCCGCGCGCGAAGGCGAGGTAGTCCTCCAGCATCATCGACATCTCGTCGACATCCTTGCGCATTGCGTCGATCTCGGGGCCTTCGCCGATCAGGGCGAGTTCGAGCTTGAAGCGGGTCAGGATGGTGCGCAGATCGTGCGAGACGCCGGCGAGCATCGCGGTACGCTGCTCGATCGAACGCTCGACGCGCGCCTTCATCTCGATGAAGGCCTGCGCCGCGCGCCGCACCTCGCGCGCGCCGCGCGGCCGGAAGTTCGGCGCCTCTCTTCCCTTGCCGAAGCTTTCGGCGGCGTCGGCGAGCCGCAGGATCGGCTTGATCTGGTTGCGCAGGAACAGCACGGCGACGATCAAGAGGATCGACGAGGTGCCGACCATCCAGAAGATGAAGATCTCCGAATTGGAGGCATAGGCGGCGCTGCGCTGGGCGAAGATCCGCATCACGGAATCGTCGAGCTGGACACGGATCTCGACCAGATTGGACTTGCCGACGGTGTCGATCCAGAATGGGCGGCTGATCTGGCGGCCGAGCTGCACCGAGAGGGTCTGGTCGAGCAGCGAGAAGAACGGCTTCGGCCCCGGCGGCGGCATGTCGCCGGCGGGGAGGAAGTCGACCACCAGCTGCAGCTTCTGGGCGATGCCGCGCAGCTGCGCGCGGTCCTTGTCCTGCGGATAGATCTTGTAGACGTCGATCAGCGCGGCGATGTCGGAGACCACCGCGGCCGACAGGCGGCGCGTCACCGTGTTCCAGTGCCGCTCCATGAACACGAACGCAACCACGGTCTGCAGGATCACCATCGGCACGATCATGATCAGCAGCGCGCGGGCATAGAGGCCGGTCGGCATCCAGCTCTTGAACGCATTGCCCATCCAGCCATTGGCCTTCGAGACGCGCTGCGAAGCGTTCTTGATTAGGGTCAGGCCGGTATCGAGCGTGCTCATGGCTGGATCTTACGGCGAGGCGACCAGGCGATAGCCGATGCCGCGGACCGCCTGCAGGAACAGCGGATTGGCGGGATCGTGCTCGATCTTGCGGCGCAGGCGGTTGATCTGGACGTCGACCGCACGCTCATTGACGGTGCCGCCAGAGGTCAATTCGCCGCGCGGCACGGTCTCGCCGGGGGCGCTGGCGAGGATGCGCAGCATCTCGCGCTCGCGGTCGGTGAGATGGATGATCTCCTCGCCCTGGCGCAGCTCGCTGCGCTCGATGTGGAAGATATAGGGGCCGAACGCGATCTGCTCGACGACGCTGACTTGCGGCGGCGCGGTGCGCTTGAGGATATTGCCGATCCGCAGCACCAGCTCGCGCGGCTCGAACGGCTTGGCGACATAGTCGTCGGCGCCGATCTGCAGACCCTCGATGCGGGCTTCCGCCTCGTGGCGGGCGGTCAGCATGATGATCGGCACCGTCGAGGAGGTGCGGATGAAGCGGGCGAGGTCGAAGCCGTTTTCGCCGGGCATCATCACGTCGAGGATGAGCAGGTCGAAATGCAGCCCGAGCAGCTTGGCGCGCGCGTCGGTGGCGCTCATGGCGGTGGTGACGCGATAACCCTCGCCGGAGAGAAAGCGCGACAACAGGTCGCGAATGCGCCGGTCGTCGTCGACCAGCAGAAGATGCGGCGCATCGTCGGCCGGCTCGACCGGCGTGCGCACCAGGGTTGCAGCCTGCACCAGGTTCACTCCCTTGTTTTTCTGCCGCCGCCGAAGATCGCTTCGAGCACCTTGTCGGGTTCGTCGCGGTCGATCATCGCGCGGAGGAATTGGCGAACCGTCTCGACGCCGGCCGGATCGATGCCGGCGACGGCGCGGTTGATGCGGTCGGTCTGCAACCCTGCGAGCTTGGCGACCAGCGCCTCGCCCTTCGGCGTCGCGTAGAGCAGGCGCTGCCGGCGGTCGTTGTTGCCGGTCTTCTGCACGATGTAGCCTTCATCCAGCAGCTGCTTGAGCACGCGTCCGAGCGATTGCTTGGTGATGCGCAGGACGTCGAGCAGGTCGGCGACCTTGAGGCCGGGATAGCGGGTGACGAAGTGGATGACGCGGTGGTGGGCGCGGCCGAAACCGAACGCCTCCAATTCCTGGTCGGCGTCGCCGACAAAGTCGCGGTAGGCGAAGAACAAGAGCTCGATGATGTCCCAGCGCTGGTCGCGGCCGCCCGCCACAGGAGCGTGGTCATCTCCCTGCGAATCGGGCTTGGCAGCCATGCCTGAGAAATTTATGTCAGTCATATTGACGTATCTTGGGTTCAATGTTACAAAACTGCCAGTCGCGACGAAACATTAGATCGTTTCGTCCCCGACAGCGTTTGAGGCGGCCTGAAAGAGCCTGTGTGGCGGTTTGGGCCGCAAATTGGACTACCGTGCGATTGTCGAGCGGCATTTCGGCAAACATACTGGACTTCAGCACTCCGCAAAAGCATGTCTAACCGGCATGTTGGCGATGGAAACCGGCCGCCTTGCCGGCGGTGGTGAAGTTCGGACCAGCCGAGCCTGATGGCTCCGGGGGAAATAGGCCGTCGCCCGGTATGGCGCCGGTTCCGACAGCGGAAAGCAAGAAAAATGACTTTGAAATTCGACATCCATCCTTCGCCGAATCCGACGTCCGACAAGGATCGCGCGGCGAAGCTCGTGGACCCGGGCTTCGGCCGCGTCTTTACCGACCACATGGCGATCGTCCGCTACAGCCAGGGCAAGGGCTGGCACAGCGCCCGCGTCGAGGCCCGCACGAATTTTCCGCTCGATCCGGCCGGCGCGGTGCTGCACTACGCCCAGGAGATTTTCGAAGGTCTCAAGGCCTACCGGCGCGACGATGGCGGCGTGAACCTGTTTCGTCCCGACGCCAATGCCCGCCGCTTCCACGATTCGGCCGAGCGCATGGCGATGGCGCCGCTTCCCGAGGATTTGTTCATCGAGGCGGTCGAGCAGCTGGTGCGGATCGACCGCGCCTGGATCCCGGGTGGCGAGGGCAGCCTCTATCTGCGGCCGTTCATGATCGCGAGCGAGGTCTTCCTCGGCGTCAAGCCGTCGGCGGAATACATCTTCTCGGTCATCGCATCGCCGGTCGGCTCCTACTTCAAGGGCGGTCCCGCGCCGGTCTCGATCTGGGTGTCGGAGAATTACACGCGCGCCGCGATCGGCGGCACCGGCGCCGTCAAGTGCGGCGGCAACTACGCCGCAAGCCTGCGCGCGCAGGCGGAAGCGATCGAGCGCGGCTGCGATCAGGTCGTGTTCCTCGACGCGGTCGAGCGCCGCTACATCGAAGAGCTCGGCGGCATGAACATCTTCTTCGCCTTCGACGACGGCTCGCTGCTGACGCCGCCGCTCGGTACCATCCTGCCCGGCATCACCCGCGACTCGATCATCGCGCTTGCCAAGGATGCAGGCACCCGCGTGCGCGAGGAGCCCTACACGATCCAGCAGTGGCGCGCCGATGCCGCCAGCGGCAAGCTGAAAGAGGCGTTCGCCTGCGGCACCGCGGCCGTCATCTCGCCGATCGGCAAGGTGTGCTCGGCGAGCGGCGACTTCCAGATCAGCGGCGGCGTGGCCGGGCCGGTCGCAATGGGCCTGCGCAAGAAGCTGGTCGACATCCAGTACGGTCGCACCAACGACCCGCATAACTGGATCAGGAACGTGGCGTAAGGTCGGCACCCCCTTTCGCTCCCTCGCCCCGCTCTTGCGGGGAGAGGGGCCGGGCCGCTTGCCGCCCGCGGCGTTGACTGGTAACTCGGCGTCACCTTTGTAAGCTGTCACAGCCTACAAACCTTGCAGCGCATGACATGGCCGAGAAACCCAAAAAACCCCAGAAGCTGAAGGCGCGCCTGCCGCGCGGGCTGGAAGATCGCGGCCCGGCCGCGATCAATGCCACGCGGGCGATGGTCGAGAAGATCCGCGCCGTCTACGAGCTCTACGGCTTCGAGCCGGTGGAGACGCCGGCGATGGAATATACCGACGCGCTCGGCAAATTCCTGCCCGACCAGGACCGTCCCAACGAAGGCGTGTTCTCGTTCCAGGACGATGACGAGCAGTGGATCTCGCTGCGCTACGACCTGACCGCGCCGCTGGCGCGCTATGTCGCGGAAAACTTGGACGCGCTGCCGAAACCCTATCGGTCGTATCGTTTCGGCTACGTCTTCCGCAACGAGAAGCCCGGTCCCGGCCGCTTCCGCCAGTTCATGCAGTTCGATGCCGACACGGTCGGCTCGGCGACGCCGGCGGCCGACGCCGAGATCTGCATGATGGCGGCCGACACGATGGAAGCGCTCGGGATTCCGCGCGGATCCTATGTCGTGAAGGTAAACAACCGCAAGGTGCTCGACGGCGTGCTCGAGGCGATCGGTCTCGGCGGCGATGACAATGCAGGCCGCAGGCTCACGGTGCTGCGCGCGATCGACAAGCTCGACAAGTTTCCCGCCGACGAGGTCCGCAAGCTGCTCGGTCCCGGGCGATGGGATGGCGGCGAGGAAGGCAAGGGCGACTTTACCAAGGGCGCCGAGCTGAGCCCGGCGGATGCCGATATCGTGCTCGCCGTCACGCAGCAGCGCGCGGATTGGCGGGAGGCGATTGCTGCGGCCGAGACCTATCTCGCGAAGAGCGAAGTCGGTCAGGCCGGCGTGAGCGAGCTGGAGGAGATCGCCAAGCTGGTTGCCGCGTCCGGCTACGGCGCGGATCGCATCCGCATCGACCCCACCGTCGTGCGCGGCCTCGAATATTACACCGGCCCGGTCTACGAGGTTGAGTTGCTGCTCGACACCAAGGACGAGAAGGGCCGCCCGGTTCGGTTCGGCTCGGTCGGCGGCGGCGGCCGCTACGACGGCCTCGTCTCGCGCTTCCGCGGTGAGCCGGTGCCGGCGACCGGCTTCTCGATCGGCGTGTCGCGGCTGCAGGCTGCGCTGACGATGCTCGGCCAGCTCGACACGCAGGCCACGTTCGGTCCTGTCGTCGTCACCGTGTTCGACCGCGACCGTGTCGCCGACTACCAGAAGATGGTCGCAGAGCTGCGCCAGGCCGGCATCCGCGCCGAACTCTATCTCGGCAATCCGAAGAACATGGGCAACCAGCTCAAATATGCCGATCGCCGCAGTTCGCCTTGCGTCATCATCCAGGGCTCGGACGAGAAGGCGCGCGGCGAGGTGCAGATCAAGGACCTGATCGAGGGCGCCAAGGCGGCGGCCGCGATCGCCTCCAACCAGGAATGGCGCGAAACGCGCCCCGCCCAGTTCTCCTGCGCGGAAGCCGATCTGGTCGCCAAGGTCCGCGAGGTCCTCGCGCGGCACGACGTGAACTGGGGATAGCTGGTTTGTCGTGCGCGGGCTTGACCCGCGCAGCCATCTTCAAAAAGATGACGCGCCAGCAAGAACCGGCAGACGGCGTGGTTTGCGCTTCAACAACAACCAGGGAGATATTCCGATGCCCGAGATCACCGTGAGCATGGCCGCCGGCCGCACCGACGAGCAGAAGGCCGGCATGATGCGCGACATCACCCAGGCGCTGGTGAAGAACCTCGGCGTCGATGCCGACGCCGTCGTGATCCAGATCAACGAAGCGCCGCTGCATCACAAAATGAAGGGCGGCAAGACCTTCGTCGAGCGTGCCGCCGCGGCTAAGAAATAAACTGCTTTCGTCATTCCGGGATGCGCCTCCTGGCGCAGGCCCGGAATCCATAACCACGAGCGGGAGTATGGATTCCGGGCTCGCGCTACGCGCGCCCCGGAATGACGGCGCTACTAAATGCATTGGCAGATCTCGAGCGCAGTCACATGGACGCACGCGACTTCATCAAGATCGGCATGAGCGCCGAGCGCATGCTGGTGGTGCCGCCGGAGCGCACGGTCGGGCATTTCGTGCCCGGCATGCCGATGGTCTATGCGACGCCGATGATGATCCTCGAGATGGAGATGGCCGCGGGCGATGCCATTCGGGCCGCGCTGCAGCCCGGCTGGGTCACTGTGGGGACCGAGGTCGATATCCGCCATCTCGCCGCCGCGCTCGTCGGCGCCACGGTGCGGACCACCGCAACGGTGATCGCGGTCGAGCGCCGCGTGATCCGCTTCGCGGTCGAGGCGTTTGAGGGCACGCGCAAGCTCGGCGAAGGCCGCCATGCGCGTGGCCTGATCAATGTCGAGAGTTTCAACAAGCGACTTGCCGGGATGTCGGGCCAGGCGCAGTAAACGTGACTACTTCGCCAATTCCTTCGAGCGCCTCGTCGCTGCGGCGATCGCGCGGGTCATCAGCGGCTGCATGCCGTCATTGGCCATCAGCACCTCGAGCGCAGCCGCGGTGGTGCCACCGGGCGAGGTGACGTTCTGCCGCAGCGTCGCCGACGGCAGATCCGAGCGATGCAGCAACTCGCCGGCGCCGGCAACGGTCGCGCGCGCCAGCGTGTTCGCGAGCTGCTCGGGCAGCCCGGCCGCGACGCCGGCGCGGGCGAGTTCCTCGGCGAGCAGGAAGACATAGGCCGGACCGGAGCCGGAGACGGCAGTCACCGCGTCCATCAGGCTCTCATCGTCGACCCATTCGACCAGCCCTGTCGCTTTCAGCAGCGCATCGGTCATGGCGCGCTGCGCGGCGGTGACGCGCGTTGATGGCACCGCGACCGTGATGCCGCGGCCGATCGCCGCCGGCGTGTTCGGCATCGCGCGCACCACCGCGCCGCCGACCACCTCTTCCAGCGCAGCGATAGTGGTCCCGGCCATGATCGAGACCACGAGTGTCGACGGACCGACGAGCGCCTTCAGCGCGGCGCCGGCGTCGCGGAACGATTGCGGCTTCACCGCGACGACCAGCGTATCGACCGTGCCGAGATCCTTCGCCTGCGGATTGAGCCGCACGCCCTTCGGGGCAAGCGCGGAGATTTCTGGCGAGAGATATGGATCGATCACCGCGACCCGCGTCGGCGCGAGGCCTTGTGCGAGCCAGCCGGTCAGCATGGCGCCGCCCATCTTGCCCGCGCCCGCGAGCGCGATCGTGCCGGTGACATCTTTCAAAGGGCTGTTTGTCGTGCTCACAGGTGGCTCCGCAAACTCTGTGTCGTCCCTGCGGAAGCAGGGACCCATAACCACAGGCGGTTCTAGTGGAGCGAGAGGCAGGCCACAAGCAGGTCGGGCAACCACTCCCGTCGCGGAGTATGGGTCCCTGCTTTCGCAGGGACGCACCGATGATGCGACGCGCCTACGCCTCGCCCTCGGTATCGAACATCGCGGCGGCCATCGCCTCGGCGGTTGACTTGCCGGCCCACACCACGAACTGGAACGCCGGATAGTAGCGCTCGCAGGCGTGGATCGCGTTGACCACCATGGCCTCGCATTGCGCGGTGGAGGCGGTGAGGCCGCCGGGTAGCACCAGCGCCTGACGATGCATCACCATGCCGGTGTGGGTCCACAGATCGAAATGGCCGACCCACAACTGCTCGTTGATCGCGGCGACCAGCCGCTGCACCTCGGCGCGACGCGCCTGAGGCATCTTCATGTCGAAGGCGCAGGCGAGATGCAGCGCCTCGATCTCGCCCATCCAGGTGAAGGAGAGCTGATAATCGATCCAGTCTCCCTTGGAGACGATCGTCACCTCGTCTTCGCCGGAACGCTCGAACGCCCAGTTGTTGTCGGTGGCGATATCCTCGACCACCGCAAGCGGGTTGTTCCGGGAATCGATAATGCTTTCGAGGAGGGACATGCCGTCTCGGACCTTGTTCTTATGATCGCTTGATACGCACACGGAAGCCGGCACTTGCGACATACTGCGTCGTGGCCGAGTACAGCTCCTTGACCGGGCTTCCGGATGCCCCTGGACCTGACGCCGATGAAGTGATGTGATTTGCGGAATCCGCGCAACCGCACGCCGAGTCCGTCCACAGCCAAAGCGCGCATCGTCCACAGCTGATCTCCGCCACACTTGTGATTTTGCGAACAAATCGGAATCTCCGCGTTGTCGTAACGATTTGTTAACCATTTGCCGGCGCTTTACCGCTCGCGTGAATCAACTTTTTGGCCCTCGGATCGCCCCCTGCGAGGGCCGCGGCGCGGTCATGGGGACATGCCGTTTGCCCATGCCAAAGGTGCTTGCCCCGCTGTCGCGGTTTGGTCATATTTCGGCTCAGGCACGTCCATCCCGGGCGTGCCGATGTTCTCAGGGCGGGGTGAAAATCCCCACCGGCGGTAAAGGGCGATGAGCCCAAGCCCGCGAGCGCCTTCTTCCGCGAAGCGGGAGAAGGGTCAGCAGATTCGGTGCAATTCCGAAGCCGACGGTTACAGTCCGGATGAAAGAGAACGGTTGCGGCAGCCAACGCGATTTTCGCGTGGGCTTGTGTCGTTGTCCGTGTGCCCTGATTCTGGTCCTGAAAGAGGAAAGCCATGAATCAGATGTTGCAAGACCAAGACGTTCAAGCTTCTCAAGTCCAAACCTCCGAAGCAGCAAGCGCTCCCGATACGCCGGCTAGTCCGCCGACGCCTGAGCATCCGCACTTCGCGAAGCCGCAGCGCGTTGCCTTCGTGCAATCGTCCTGGCATCGCGACGTGGTGGAAGAGTGCCGCATCTCCTTCCTGAAGGAGATCGAGGCGCGCCACATCACCAATGTCGATGTGTTCGAGGTGCCGGGCTCGTTCGAGATCCCGCTTCACGCGCAGTTGCTGGCGAAGACCCGCCGCTACACCGCGATCGTCGCGGCGGGGCTCGTCGTCGATGGCGGCATCTACCGCCATGAATTCGTCGCCGATACCGTGATCAAGGCGCTGATGGATGTGCAATTGCGCACCGAGGTGCCGGTGTTCTCGGCGGTGCTGACACCGCAGCAATTCCACGAGACCGAGGTGCATTACGACTTCTTCCGCAAGCACTTCGTGATCAAGGGGATCGAGGTCGCGGAGGCCTGCGCCAACACGTTGCTCAGCCTGGAGCGGCTGCGCGGTCAGGTCGCGGCGGGGATTCCTGGTTAGCTCAAGGTCCGACGTAAAAGCTGCTCCGGCATGCGTGCCGGGGTCGCTCTCGCAGCCAGCGCGTTCGGTTATGCTTGCCGCATAATCAGAACGCGCGGGAGGCGCCCATGACCGAACAACAATCTTCCGACTGGCTCGGCCTGTCGGGCCGCGTTGCCGTCGTCACCGGCGGAGGCGGCGGCATCGGCCGCGCCACCGCGATCAGCTTCGCGCGTGCCGGCGCAAGGGTCGCCGCGCTCGATCGTGACGAGCACTCCCTGGCGGAGACCGAGGCAAAGCTTCGCGAGTTCGGCGACGGTCATCTCGTTGCGAGCTGCGACACGACCAGCGAGGATGACGTCGCGGCTGCGGCCGATGCCGTCGCGCGCACGCTTGGTTCTTGCGACATCCTCGTCAACACCGCGGCGGTGCTGCGCCCCGGCGGACTCGACACGTTGCCGCTCGCCGAATGGAATGCGGTGCTGGCGGTCAACCTCACCGGCTATTTCATCTGCGCGCAGGCGTTCGGCCGCCAGATGCGCAAGGCCGGGCGCGGCAGCCTCATCCACGTTGCCTCGATTGCCGCCAGCAATGCGCAGGGGCAGAGCGGCGCCTACAGCGTCAGCAAGGCCGCCGTCGTGATGCTTTCGCAGCAACTCGCCGCCGAATGGGGTCCGCACGGCATCCGCAGCAATGTGGTCAGTCCCGGCCTCGTGGTCACGCCGATGAGCCAGGCGTTCTACGATACGCCCGGGGTCACCGAGCGGCGCACCGCCGTGGTGCCGATGCGCCGGATCGGCATGCCGCAGGACATGGCGGATGCGATCCTGTTCCTGGCGAGCGACAGGTCGTCATACGTCAATGGTGAGGAGATCATCGTCGATGGCGGCTATGCGCGGACGCTGATGAGCCACGTGCCGCGGCCGGGGTTTTGAGCAAGCGGCAACCGCATATCCGGTGTCGTCCCGGCTTTCGCCGAGACGACAGTGAGGCTTAATCGAACAGGCTGGAGACCGACTCTTCCGCCGCGGTGCGGCCGATCGCTTCGGCGATCAGGCCGGCGATCGAGATCTGGCGGATGTTCGGCGCCTTGTTGACGGCCTCCGTCGGCAGGATCGAGTCGGTGATGACCAGTTCCTTCAGCCGCGACGAGGCAATCCGCGCGGCGGCGCCGCCGGACAGCACGCCATGGGTGATGTAGGCCGAGACTTCCTTGGCGCCGTGCGCGATCAGTGCGTCGGCCGCGTTCACCAGGGTGCCGCCGGAATCGACGATGTCGTCGACCAGGATGCAGTTGTAGCCGGCGACGTCGCCGATCACGTTCATCACCTCGGACTCGCCGGGACGCTCGCGGCGCTTGTCGACGATCGCAAGCGGGGTGTTGATGCGCTTGGCGAGGCCGCGGGCACGCGCCACACCGCCGACGTCCGGCGACACCACCATCACCTTGGCGAGGTCGAACTTCTCGCGGATATCGCGCACCATCAGCGGCGCCGCGAACAAATTGTCGGTCGGGATGTCGAAGAAGCCCTGGATCTGGCCGGCATGCAGGTCGAGCGTCATGACGCGGTCGACGCCGGCATGGGCGATCAGATTGGCGACGAGCTTGGCCGAGATCGGCGTACGCGAGCCGGATCTGCGATCCTGCCTGGCGTAGCCGAAATAGGGCACCACCGCGGTGATGCGGCGCGCCGAGGAACGGCGCAGCGCGTCGGTGATGATCAACAGCTCCATCAAATTGTCGTTGGCTGGAAACGACGTCGATTGAATGATGAACATGTCCGAGCCGCGGACGTTCTCCTGGATCTCGACGAAGATCTCCATGTCGGCGAAGCGCCGGACCACGGCCTTGGTCAGTTCGATGCCAAGTCCCTTGGCGATGTCCTGCGCCAGCGCAGGATTGGAGTTGCCGGCGACGAGCTTGATTGATCCGTTCTTTGCCGACATCGATGCTTCCCCCCGCGCCTTGCTGGATACGACGTTCAGCATCTCAAGTCCTTACAGAACCGGCGGGTTTTCGGTGCGCGAGGGAATATCAGGCGGGCGGCTCGGATGGCAACCCATTAGGCGCTCCGGCATGCCTTTTCCTGGGCAAAAAACGTCTTTCCCCGGGAGATTCCGGGGGTTAGTTGGCGGAATAGCTGAGGGCCACGGTCTCTGGCGCGGCGGCAGGGGCGTTCACCATCGCCGGCCCACGGAGCTCCGGTGCCGCGGCGGGCGCGGGGCTGTCCGCCGGGCCGCCATTGATCATGCTGGACAGGCCGCTGAGGCCGGCCTGGGCGATCTTGCGCAGCACCAGATCATCGGCGGCGGCCCAGGCGTCGCGGCCGGCCTTGCCGGCGGGCTCTTCGCCGGACAACCGGAGCGCCCGTTGCTGGTTGCTGTCGTAGACGTCCCACACCCACGCGATCATGGTGCGGCCGCGCACCACCTGCGCCGAGAGATAGCTGCGCACGCGATACGCCGCCGTGCCTTGGCGCGACACGATCGCCAGGCTGCGCAGCTTGGATTCGCTGTCGAGCACGCCGACCATGCGGTCGAATACTTGGGGCGGCGGACCATCGATCGATTCGAACGCGATGGTTGTGCCGCCGCTCGCCGGCGTCGCCATTGCGTAGGAGTCGGCCACGTTGCCGCCGGCCGCGCAGCCGCCAAGTGCACACGCAATCGTCAGCCATGTGGCCGCGATCGCCGCACGCACGACTGTCCCAGTTTGAAACTGGTAGTTTGACGCTTCCCTCATTGCGTCCTGCGATATCGTTAAAACGGCTTAACGTCTAGGGCAGGACGGCCACAGCACTTAACCGATACAGCCGGCTGCGCACGGTGCGGGTCAGGATCAAATTCCTTGGCAGCCGCAGGCGTCAGCTTTGCAGCGCGATGGCGTGCACGAGCCGGCCGTAATCGGCTTCCTTGCGATGCACGGAGCGGCGGTAGCTGAAGCAGCGCTCGTCGGAATAGGTATCGATGCCGAGATCGTCGATCATCAGCACGCCGGCATTTTCCAGCCGCATCCGGATGAAGCCGGGCAGATCGAACATCGCGTGGCCGTCGCGTTCGGCGGGCATGAAGAACATGCCGTTCTCGGCATCGGCCTCGATGAAGCGCTCGACGAATTCGCCTCCGACCTCGTAGGATTCCTTGCGGATCAGTGGGCCGATGGCGGCGACGATGCCGCCGCGCTCGGCGCCGAGCTTTTCCATCGCATCGATGGTCGATTCCAGCACGCCGGTCAGCGCGCCCTTCCAGCCGGCATGCGCGGCGCCGATTACACGCGCATTGGGGTCGACGAACAGGATGGGACCGCAGTCGGCGGTCGTGACCGAGATCGCAAGCCCCTCGGTGCGTGTGACCAGCGCATCCGCCTTCGGGCGCGGCGCGCCGTTCCACGGGCCGTCCACGACGACGACGTCGGGCGAGTGCACCTGATGCACGCTGATCAGGTGGTCGGGCGGCACGCCGAGCTGCTCGGCCATCCGCCGCCGGTTCTCCGCGACCTTGGCCGGATCGTCCTTTGAGCCGAGCCCGCCATTGAGGCCGGCATAGACCCCCTCGGAGACGCCGCCCTCGCGCGAGAAGAAGGCATGGCGCAGGCTTGGTATGGCCGACAGCAGCGGTGATCCCAATGTCATTGTTCGGTCTCGTCAGTCTGATCGCTGAGGCCGGCGATCGAGGTGAGGCGCGGGTCGGAGATGGCCATGACCTTGAACATCGAGCCCATCCCGCCGCGTCCGGAATCGGTCAGGCGCTTCAGTGCGCCGGCAATGTCGGCGGAGACCTCGGGCGAGGCTTTCGCCATCAGCCCGGCGGCGCGGGCCTCGACGCCGAGGCGCTTGAGGAAGTCGCCCTGCGTTGCCGGCCCGTGGACGCGCGCGCCGACGTCCTCGGCAGCCCGCGCCAACGCCTGGAAATCGACGTGCGCCGTGATGTCGGCCTGTCCCGGGTTCTTCAGCGGGTCGGCGAAGCTGTGGCGCGCGATCGCCTGGAAGGTGTCGCCGGCGTCGCTGCGCAGATGACCGTAATCGATGATCAAAGCGGCGCCGTCCTGGTCGCGCACCCGGGTTGCGAGCTTCATGATCTCGCTGTCAGGCCGCCATTCGAACACCGCACCTAACGGGGCGGCGCGCACCAGCGGCGGCAGCAGCAGCTCGAAATGTGGCGTCGGCTCGGCGGCGGGCGCGAAATACAGGCTGCCATTGGCATCCATTCCGACCGTGCGCTCGTGCCAGCCAGTCTCGCGGCGGACCATCTGGTGGATCGGCAGCACGTCGAAATATTCGTTGGCGAGGATCACCGCCGGTCCGTCCGGCACGTCGTCGATGCTGTCGTGCCAGGTGATGTTGCGCACGCCGGTCAGCGTGGCGTACTGCTTCTCGCGCAGCACCGGGTTGACCTCGACGAGGTGGATGCTGAGCGACTGGTAGAGCGGCGGCAGCACGCGCAGCGCACGCAATGCATCCGACATCATGGTGCCGCGGCCGGGCCCAAGCTCGATCAGGCGCAGCGTGTCCGGCGAGCCGATCGCACGCCAGATCGATGCGCTCCAAAGCCCGAGCAGTTCGCCGAACATCTGGCTGACCTCGGGCGCCGTCGTGAAGTCGCCCTCGCGGCCGAGCGGGTCGCGCGACAGATAGTAGCCGTAGCGCGGATGCATCAGGCACAATTCCATGTAGCGCCAGACCGGCATCGGCCCGGACAGCTTGATCAGCTTCCTGATCTCATCCAGCAGTGGGGAGGGTTCGCTCACGGCCTTCCTTGGATTGCACTTGCTCTACGTTGAACTCGATGCCGGTCCGTTCGCCCTGCGGCGAACGGCGGCCGTGATGATGATAGCGCCCACAATGATCATTGGCACCGACAGCAGCATCCCCATTGTCAATCCGCCCCACAGGAATCCGAGTTGCGGATCGGGCTCCCTGAAATGCTCGCCGATGATCCGCGCGATGCCGTAGATCGCAATGAAGCTGCCGAGGATCAGGCCGGGCCGTTTGAGCGCGCCCATCCGGATCATGATCGCCAGCGCAGTGAACAGCACGATGCCCTCGAGGCCTGCCTCGTAGAGTTGGCTCGGATGCCGCGGCAGCGGTCCGCCATTGGGGAAGACCATCGCCCAGGGCAGGCTCGGATCGGCGTGCCGGCCCCACAATTCGCTGTTGATGAAATTGGCGAGCCGGCCGAGGAACAGCCCGATCGGCGCGACCGCGGTGGTGATGTCGCCGAGCGACAGGATCGGAATGTCGTTGCGGCGGGCAAACAGCATCACCGCTGCGACGCAGCCGAGGAAGCCGCCGTGGAACGACATGCCGCCCTTCCACAGTTCGAGGATCTCGGACGGATGCGCGATGAAGAAGGGCAGATTGTAGAACAGCACATAACCGGTGCGACCGCCGACGATGATGCCGATGGTGACCCAGAGGATGAAATCGTCGAGCTGCGGCAACGTGATCGGCACCTCGCCGCCCCACAGTCGCTCCTTCTTGATCAGCGAGCGGGCATAGATCCAGCCCAGCACGATGCCGACGATATAGGCCAGCGCGTACCAGCGGATCACGATCGGCCCGAGCGCGAGCGCGACGGGGTTGAATACCGGAAAGTCGATCAGCAGGAACGGCATCGGGATCAGAGCGCTTTCGTGTAGACGGCGTAGGGCACGCCATGAATGGGCGGAGCGTCATGCACCTTGCTGAAGCCCATCTTCAGATACATGGGCAAGGCGACCGTCATGATGGGGCTCGTGTGAAGCGCAATGGTCCGGCATCGGTCGCGCCGCGCCCTGGCGAGGCATTCCGACGTCAACGCATGCCCGAGTCCCTTGCCCCTGTCGACGGGGTCGACGACCAGCATGCGAATGACCGGCCATGCCTGATCGAAGAATGCGGCCTTTTTGACGCCGGGCCCGAAATAGCCAACCGCGCCGGCCAGCCGGTCGCCGAGCTCGGCGACGACGATCTCGCCGCCGGAGCTCAATTCGGAGGTTTTTGACAGACCGGCGCGCATCGCCGGCCAGTCGTTGAAAGCGTCACGGAATTGCTCGAAGGCCGTCACCGCAAGCCGGTTCACCGCGTCGGCGTCGGAACTTCGGTAGTCTCGAATGCGCGCGGCGCCCGCCATCCCCGTGCTTCGGGCCTCAGACCAGGTTGCGGCGGTAGAGCGCGAGCAGCCGCTCCCAGTGGCGTTCGGCGGCGTCGCGGTCGTAGACCGGGCGCTTGGGAAAGGCGAACCCGTGATGCGTACCGGGATAGATCTCGACCTCGTTGTTCGAGCCCTTCATGCCCGCCTTCACCTGTTCGATGATCTCCGCCGGCGCGTAAATGTCGGTCTCGGCGCAGGCGAAATAGAGCTCGGCCTTGGTCTTCTGCGCGGCAAGATGCGGGCTGTCGGGCTGGTCGGTCGCCAGATGCGTGCCGTAGACCGAGGCGGCGGCCTTGACGCGATCGCCGAAATGCGTCGCCGCGTTCACTGCATAGCGGCCGCTCATGCAATAGCCGACCGTGCCGATGATCTTGGTGTTGGCGGCCTTCTGCGTCTCGGCGTAGGTGAGCAGGCCCTTGGTGTCTTCCATGACCAGCGGGATGTTGAGCGAGTGCATCAGCTCGAACATCCGCTTGCGCTCGGGCGATTCCGGGTCGGGATTGATCGGGCCAAGCTCCATCACGCCGGCGCGGTAATACATGTTGGGCAGCATCACATAATAGCCTGAGGTGCCGAGCCGGCGCGCCATGTCGCGCAGCTCCTCGCGGATACCAGGCGCATCCATGTAGAAGATGACGACAGGAAACGGGCCGGCGCGCTCGGGATGGGTGATGAAGGTGGTGGTCCTGCCGTCCTTGGTCGGGATCTCGACGGTCGCTTCGATCATGGCGCTTCTGCTCGCGTTATGTGTGCGATTTCTGTTGTGAGTTCATACGATTGCAAGGAAACCGGAGCATGACAAGGCAAGCTCCCGGGAAGTCTGCCATTCGCGGCGGACTTGAACCCGGTGGCTGACATCGCCATTGTCTTATCGCGATTCAGTGAACGCGGAGAGTTTTGCCAGATGACCCAGACCAGCAACCGGTTTTTCGATGAGATCGGCCGTCTGATGAACGATGCCGCTGGCGCTGCCCAGGGCGTCAAGCGCGAGGTCGACACGGTCATGCGCAACCAGGCCGAACGCATCCTGCGCGACCTCGACGTCGTCAAGCGCGAGGAATTCGACGCGGTCAAGGACATGGCCCGCCTGGCGCGCGAGGAGAACGAGGCGCTGAAGGCGAGGATCGCCGCGCTGGAAGCCAAGCTCGGCGGTTCGGCGGGCTGATCTTTCACCCTCCCCTGGAGGAGGAGGGTGATGGAGGGTGAGAAAAATCCCTTCATTTCCTTGTCATTTCGGCCCTTTGGGGCTAAAAGCCCGCCACGTCCGCGGCCCCCGCACCCCTGGAGGCTTGCTGTGGACCTGAGCATGGGCCGCGCTGCGGCCTTTAACTTTTTAAATACAAGGACTTAACGCTATGGCGACCGTCAAGGAATTGAAGGCGACCGCGCGTCCGAAGAGCGGCAAGGGGGCCGCCCGGGCAGAGCGTCGCGCCGGGAGAGTTCCCGGAGTGATCTACGGAGACAACCAGCCCCCCGTCACCATCTCGGTCGACGATCGCGAACTGCGCCAGCGCATCCTGGCGGGCCGGTTCCTGACCACGATCTATGACATCGACCTCGAGGGGAAGAAGCACCGCGTGATTCCGCGCGACTTCCACCTCGACCCGGTGAAGGACTTCCCGATCCATGTCGACTTCATGCGGCTCGGCGAAGGCGCGACCATCCGCGTCAGCGTGCCGTTGCACGTCGTGAACGCGGAAACCGCCCCCGGCATCAAGCGCGGCGGCACCGTGAATATCGTCACCCACGCGCTCGACCTCGAGTGCGCGGCCGACAACATTCCGCAATACATCGAAGTCGACGTCGGCAGCCTCGAGATCAGCCACTCGCTGCATCTCTCCGAGGTCACGCTGCCCAAGGGCGTGAAGTCGCTGACCCGCGAGGACGCGACGCTGGTCACCATCGTGCCGCCGTCCGGCTACGCCGAAGAGCAGAAGGCCGCGGCTGCTGCGGCTGCTGGTGGCGCGGCTCCGGCCGCGGGTGCTGCAGCTCCGGCCGCAGCGGCGGCTCCGGCTGCGGGTGCTGCGGCTCCGGCCGCGGGTGCGAAGGCTCCCGCCGGCGGTGGCGACAAGAAGAAGTAACCGATCAGGTCGGCGCGCGATCCTCTGATGGCGCGCCGACACGGGATGCCGCGCCATGCGCCTTTTTGTCGGTCTCGGTAATCCCGGCGCGAAATACGCCAGCAACCGGCACAATATCGGTTTCCTGGCGGTCGACGAGATTGCACGGCGTCATGGTTTTGCACCATGGCGCCGTCGCTTTCAGGGCGAGACCTCCGAAGGCGTCGTCGATAGTGAGAAGGTCGTGTTGCTGAAGCCGACCACCTACATGAACGAGTCCGGCCGCGCGGTGCAGGAAGCGGCGAACTTCTTCAAGCTCGCCCCCGCCGACATCACCGTGTTCCAGGACGAGCTCGAACTGCCGCCCGGCAAGGTGCGGGTCAAGATCGGCGGCGGGATCGCCGGCCATAACGGGCTGCGCTCGATCTCCGCACATATCGGCAACGAATATCGGCGGGTGCGGCTCGGGATCGGTCATCCTGGCGTCAAGGAGCTCGTGCACAGCCACGTGCTGTCCGACTTCGCCAAGAGCGACCGGGCGTGGGTGGAGGCCTTGTGCCAGGCCATCGCCGACAATGCCGGCCTGCTGGCTGCGGGCCATGACGCCTCGTTCGCCAACAAGGTGCATCTGACGATGCAGGCCAAGGGATTTTTCGACGAGGGTGAGAACGGCGGCGAGAAGCCCGCCTGATCCCCTTGTGGTCGCGTCCGGCACGAGGCCGGGCAAGCTGGATAGAGGAAGACATGGGATTCAAATGCGGGATCGTCGGGCTGCCTAACGTCGGCAAATCGACGCTGTTCAATGCGCTGACCGAGACGGCAGCCGCCCAGGCGGCGAACTATCCGTTCTGCACCATCGAGCCGAATGTCGGTGAGGTGGCGGTGCCCGATCCGCGGCTGGACAAGCTCGCGGCGGTCGCGAAATCCGCGCAGATCATCCCGACCCGGCTGACCTTCGTCGATATCGCGGGCCTCGTGCGCGGCGCGTCGCAGGGCGAAGGCCTCGGCAACCAGTTCCTCGCCAACATCCGCGAGGTCGACGCCATCGCCCATGTGGTGCGCTGCTTCGAGGATTCCGACATCACCCATGTCGAAGGCAAGATCGCGCCGCTCGCCGACATCGAGACCATCGAGACCGAGCTGATGCTGTCCGATCTCGACAGCCTCGAGAAGCGCGTCGACAATCTGTCTAAGAAGGCCAAGGGCAACGACAAGGAAGCCAAGGAACAGCTCGAGCTCGTCAACCGCGCGCTGGTGCTGCTGCGCGACGGCAAGCCGGCGCGTGCGCTCGAGCGCAAACCTGAGGAGGAGCGCGCGTTCCGCATGCTCGGCCTCTTGACCTCGAAGCCCGTGCTCTATGTCTGCAACGTCGAGGAAGGCTCGGCCAAGGACGGCAACAATTTCTCCAAGGCGGTGTTCGCGCGTGCCAAGGAAGAGGGCGCGGTCGCGGTCGTGATCTCGGCCAAAATCGAATCCGAGATCGCGACGCTGTCGCGCGCCGAGCGCGCCGAGTTCCTGGAGACGCTTGGCCTCGAAGAGGCCGGGCTCGACCGGCTGATCCGCGCCGGCTACCAGCTGCTCGATCTCATCACCTATTTCACCGTCGGCCCGAAGGAAGCCCGCGCCTGGACCATCGATCGCGGCACCAAGGCGCCCGCCGCTGCCGGTGTGATCCATACCGATTTCGAGAAGGGCTTCATCCGCGCCGAGACCATCGCGTATGATGATTATATCGCGGGCAACGGCGAAGCCGGCGCGCGCGATGCCGGCAAGCTGCGGCTCGAAGGCAAGGACTACGTCGTCGCCGACGGCGACGTCATGCATTTCAGGTTCAATACCTGAGAAGCGATCGCCGGCTGCTGCGCGACGGTGGCGGTGAGCTGGGACTCGATTTCTCCCCACGTCGTCCGGGCAAGCGAAGCGCGACCCGGGACCCATAACCACAGGGTCGTGTTGTTGAAGCTAGCTGTGGCCCCAGCTCGCTCCATCCCCACGTCCTGTGGTTATGGGTCCCTGCCTTCGCAGGGACGACATCGAGTATGCGGTGGCGCTCGCTTCACCTATCCGCACGCCCGATCACATCCATCAGCTCGGCGATCTTGCGCCGCTGGTCGGCCTTGTCGCCGGACGAGATCGCATGCTCGACGCAATGCGCGACATGATCGCGCAGGACCTCTTCCTCGACGCGGCGCAGCGCCGCGCGCGCGGCCGCGATCTGCGTCACCACGTCGATGCAATAGCGGTCTTCCTCGACCATGGTGGCCAACCCGCGGATCTGACCCTCGATCCGTTTGAGCCGTTTTAAACAGGATGTCTTGACCTCGTCTCTCATACGTCTCATATACCCCCCTAGGGTATATAAATCAAGAGGCCGGGATAGCGGCCGGGAAGAGACTTCGTGGCACACGCAGAGCACGATCATTCGCACGCGGATCATCACCACCACCACGATCAAGGCGCGGCCATGCATTCCTGCTGCGGCGGCAAGCATGGACACGACACGACGCCGGCCGAGGCGGCGTTCGCGATTGATCCGGTCTGCGGCATGAAGGTCAACCCGGCGACCGCCAAGCACCGCTTCAGCTACAACGGCGAGGAGTACCTGTTCTGCAGCGGTCGCTGCCGCGAGCGTTTCGAGGCCGAGCCCGAGAAGTACCTCAAGCCGCGCGAGGCGGAGCCGCCGATGCCGGTCGGCACGATCTACACCTGCCCGATGCATCCCGAGGTGCGCCAGGTCGGTCCCGGCTCTTGCCCGATCTGCGGCATGGCGCTGGAGCCCGAGCAGATCTCGCTCGACGACGGGCCGGATCCCGAATTGATCGACATGACGCGCCGGTTCTGGATCGGCCTCGTGCTGACGCTGCCGGTGTTCGTACTCGAGATGGGCAGCCATCTCGGGCTGATGGATCTGGTGCCGATGGGATGGTCGAACTGGATCTCGTTCGTGCTGGCGACGCCCGTCGTACTGTGGGCCGGCGCGCCGTTCTTCGTGCGCGGCTGGCAGTCGGTGACGACGCGCAATCTCAACATGTTCACGCTGATCGCGATGGGCACCGGCGTCGCGTATGTTTACAGCGTAGTCGCCACGCTGGCGCCGCAGCTGTTTCCGCCGGCGTTTCGCGACATGCACGGCGCGGTCGCGGTGTATTTCGAAGCGGCTGCCGTGATTACGGTGCTGGTGCTGCTCGGCCAGGTGCTGGAGCTGCGCGCCCGCGCGCAGACCTCGGGCGCGATCCGCGCGCTGCTCGGCCTTGCGCCCAAGACCGCGCGGCGCATCACCGATCACGGCGACGAGGATATCGACATCGACGCGATCAAGGTCGGCGACCGCCTGCGCGTACGCCCCGGCGAGAAGGTGCCGGTCGATGGCGTCGTCATCGAGGGAAGTGCGGTGATCGACGAATCCATGGTCACGGGTGAATCGATGCCGGCCACGAAGGCGGAAGGCGCGAGCGTGATCGGCGGCACGGTCAACCAGAGCGGCGGCCTCGTGATGCGCGCCGAGAAGGTCGGTCGCGACACCATGCTGTCGCGGATCGTCGACATGGTCGCGAAGGCGCAGCGCTCGCGCGCGCCGATCCAGCGGCTTGCCGACCGCGTCGCCGGCTGGTTCGTGCCGGCCGTGATCGCCGCCGCCGTGCTCGCCTTCATCGCCTGGACGGTGTTGGGCCCCGAGCCGCGCCTGACCTTTGCGCTGGTTGCCGCCGTCACGGTGCTGATCATCGCCTGCCCCTGCGCGCTGGGCCTCGCAACGCCGATGTCGATCATGGTCGGCGTCGGCCGCGGCGCACATTCCGGCATCCTGATCCGCGACGCGCAGGCGTTGGAGCGGATGGAGGCAATCGACACGCTTGTCATCGACAAGACCGGCACGCTCACCGAGGGCAAGCCGAAGGTGACCCGTATCATTGCCGCCGAAGGCTTTGACGAGAATGGCGTGCTACGCCTGGCCGCCAGCGTCGAGCAGGGCAGCGAGCATCCGCTGGCGCAGGCGATCATCGCATCCGCCAGGGAACGCAAGCTGGCATCAGTCGCCGTCAACAATTTTGCCTCGCCCTCCGGCAAGGGCGCGACCGGCATGGTCGAGGGCAGGCAGGTTGCGCTCGGCAACGCCGTGCTGATGGGTGAGTTGAAGATTGCAACATCGGCGCTGGACCAGGCCGCCGAGGCCGCGCGGCGCGACGGCGCGACGGCGATCTATGTCGCGGTCGATGGCCGAGCGGCCGGCGTGATCGCGATCGCCGATCCGGTCAAGACGTCGGCGGCCAACGCGCTGCAGGCGCTGCGCACCGAGGGCCTCCGCATCGTGATGTTGACCGGCGACAATGAGACCACCGCGCGCGCGGTGGCGAAGAGGCTCGGCATCGACGAGGTCGAGGCCGGCGTGCTGCCGGAGCGCAAGAGCGAGGTCGTACAGCGGCTGCGCGGCGAAGGCCGCACCGTCGCGATGGCAGGCGACGGCGTCAACGACGCGCCGGCGCTCGCCGCGGCCGATGTCGGCATCGCGATGGGCGGCGGCACCGACGTCGCAATCGAGAGCGCCGGCATCACGCTGCTCACCGGCGACCTGATGGGCCTCGTCCGGGCGCGGCGATTGTCGGTCGCGACCATGCGCAACATCCGCCAGAACCTGACCTTCGCCTTCGTCTACAACGCCGCCGGCGTGCCGATCGCGGCCGGCGTGCTGTATCCGCTGTTCGGCATCCTGCTGTCGCCGATGGTGGGCGCCGCGGCGATGGCGCTGTCCTCGGTCAGCGTGATCGGCAACGCGCTGCGGCTATCCAGGGTGAAGCTGGATTGAGCTCTTGTCTCTCGCCCTGAAAGCTCTGGGCGAGGGACACACGATCCGGGCTGGGAGAGTCACGCCGGCAGCAGAAGCTGGGCGCGGCGCTCCATCTCGGCATCGAGCCAGGTTGCGAGATCCTCGCTTACCTCGACCATCGGTAGCCGCACCTCGGGGCTGTCGATCAGTCCCTGCCGCCACAGCCAGTGCTTGGCCGGTGCGGGGCTCGGTTCGGCGAATAGCAGCCGGGTCAGGCCGACGACGCTCTGCCAGGCCGCCTGCGCCGCGTCGCGCTTGCCTTGCTGCAACAGCGTGCGGATCGAGGCGAACGTGTCCGTCTGCAGATGCGCGGAGAGCAGGATCGCGCCGTCGGCGCCGTCCGAGAGCGCATCGAAGGTCTGCGCGTCCTCGCCGGTCAGCACGCGGAAGCCCGCGGGCCGGCGATTGAGGAAGTCGATCGACTGCGCACGGTCGGCACAGCAATCCTTCATGCCGGCGATGTTGGGATGTTCCGCGAGTGCCAGCAGCGTCTCATTGGTCAGGTTCACCGCCGCGCGATAGGGAATGTTGTAGAGCACGATCGGCCAGGATGCGTGATCGGCCAGCGCATTGAAGTGCCGCACGAGGCCACGCTGCGATGGCCTCGTGTAGTAGGGACTTGCGATCAGATAGCCGTCGATCGGCCAGTCCGCCGTATCGTCCAGCGCATCCTTCATCTTGGCCGTGGAGGCGCCGGAGAGCCCAAGGCAGACCGGCAAATGGCGGGAGTTGGCACTGAGCTCGTCGAGCACGACGCTGACCAGCCCCTCCAGCTCATCGGTACTCAGCGCCATGCCCTCGCCGGAGGTTGCACCGAGGATGAAGCCGTCGACAGGTCCGCCAGCATAGTGCCGCACGAGGCGGCGCAGCGAGGCGGCGTCGAGTTCGCCGTCGCGGAATGGCGTGATCAGGGGCAGCCAGAGGCCCTGCAATTGCTGGTGTAGCTCAGTCATGTTCCATCTCCTAAGGGGCAAAGCCGGAGACGGGACCAACAAAAAACCCCGTCCAGGCGGCGGGGTTTCGGGATCGGTCTGAATGCGAAGGTGATCTTATCGCGCGCGATCTCGTGTCCCCGGGAGGGGAGCTTTTTTCGACGACAGAACGGCGCACGAACTCGTGATCATTGGAGAATGATGCTGCGCTGCGAGGTTGTTGTCAATCCGCATGCTGACCGTGACGTGCGGCACGTTTGCGCGTGACTTCGAGGTGAAAAGACATGGAGATGAAAAAAAGCCGGGCTCAAGTGAGCCCGGCTTAAGGTATTGGCCACGTGAGGCCGACACAATCACCTTCCAAGAGGGATTACTGAACTTCCGCGCCACTGGAGGAGGGGGACATATGCGCGACGCGACCGCTCAGCGTGTCAGCACTATGATCCCCATCGACGCCTTGCAGCAACTATCCAGCTCGCATGTCAGTCATGCGGAGATTCAGGGGCCTGTTGGGGCAGCGCGGAAAGCCTATAACCCAATCCATAAGGCTGGCTTAATCAGGACGGCCAGCGCTGCGCCTTGCTGACCACGAAGTCGCGGAACACCTGCACCCGGGCTACCGTCTTCAGCTCTTCCGGATAGACGAAGTAGGTGTCGAGCGCGATCGAGTCGGACTCGCCGAACAGCTGCACGAGGTTGTTCTGTTCGACCAGATAGTCCGGCAGCGCGGCGATGCCGAGGCCCTGCTGGCAGGCGCGCACCAACCCTAGGATGTTGTTGACCTTGAAGTAGGGTTCGCGCGGACCGGAGCCGTTGCGGCCGGCATCGATCAGCCAGCTGCGGTTCTGCAGATGCGGCGGCACCTGCGAGTCGCCGAGCATGATGATGCGGTGCGAATCGAGATCGTCCAGCGTCCGCGGCGTGCCGAAGCGCTTGATGTATTCCGGCGAGCAATAGGCATGGAAGCCGATCGAGAACAGCTTGCGCTGGATCAGGTCAGGCTGGGTCGGCTTGCGGGTGCGGATCGCGACGTCGGCCTCGCGCATCGACAAATCGAGGTCCTCGTCGGTGACGATCAGCGAGATCCGGATATCCGGATAGAGCGCGGTGAATTCGTCGAGCCGCGGGATCAGCCAGTTGATGCCGAGCGCCGGCGGCGTCGTGATCTTGAGGTCGCCACTCGGCCGCTCGCGGCTGTCGGTGAGCTTCGCGCGCGCCGCCTGCAACTGCATGAACACGTCATGCGCGGTGCGGAACAGCAGGTCGCCCTGTTCGGTGAGGATCAGGCCGCGGGCATGGCGGTGAAACAGCGACACCGAGAGCTCCTGCTCCAGAGCGCTGACCTGGCGGGAAACCGCCGATTGCGACAGGCCAAGCTGCTCGCCGGCATGCGTGAAGCTGCCAGCCTCCGCCGCTGCGTGAAAGACCTTCAGCTTGTCCCAGTCCATGTCCGTAAATCCGTCGCGAGATCGTGCCATGATTATTCCGCCGCTGCGCGATCGCTCGCGCGAAGAGCTATGAAGCGTTCGGCCTCGAGCGCCGCCATGCAGCCGAGACCAGCGGCGGTGACCGCCTGCCGAAAGGTTTCATCCGCCACGTCGCCCGCGGCGAACAGGCCGGGCACCGAGGTCGCCGTGGAGTTCGGCGCCACCTCGACATAGCCCGACGGTTTCAGCTTGATCTGGCCTTTGACGAGTTCTGTCGCCGGCGCATGGCCGATCGCAATGAAGACGCCGTCGGTCTTGAGGTCGGTCAGCGCGCCGGTCTTGACGTTCTTCAGCCGCACATGGGTGACCTTGTTTGGGTTCTCCGTGCCGCAGATCTCGTCGATCGCGGAGTCCCACACCACCTTGATCTTGGGATGCTTGAACAGCCGCTCCTGCAGGATGCGCTCCGCGCGGAAGTGATCGCGGCGATGCACGATGGTGACCTGCGAGGCATGATTGGTCAGATACAGCGCTTCCTCGACCGCGGTATTGCCGCCGCCGACCACCACGACGTCCTTGCCGCGGTAGAAGAAGCCGTCGCAGGTCGCGCAGGCCGACACGCCGCCGCCCTGGAACTTCTCTTCCGAGGGCAGTCCGAGCCAACGCGCCTGGGCGCCGGTGGCCAGGATCACCGTCTCGGCGAGATAGACGTCGCCGGAATCGCAGGTCAGACGAAACGGGCGCTGGCTGAGTTCCAGCTTGTTGACGAGATCGGTGACGATCTTGGTGCCGACATGGGCGGCCTGCTTCTCCATCTGCTCCATCAGCCAGGGGCCCTGGATCACGTCCGCGAATCCCGGATAGTTCTCGACGTCGGTGGTGATGGTGAGCTGCCCGCCCGGCTGAATGCCCTGGATCAGGATCGGTTCGAGCATCGCGCGCGCCGCGTAGATCGCTGCGGTGTAACCGGCGGGGCCGGACCCGATGATGACGACCTTGGCATGGGTAGGCGCGGGCATTTTGAGATCCCTCTGTTTTGGGGATTTTGATCAAGGACTTGTGCGGGAAGCGCCCCGGAAACGCGTCACGGCGGCGCCAAAAGTGTCAAATCCAAGTCTAGGATATCTGGGTAGCTATGCAAGATTTGCAATCCATGGCAGCGATTTTTCCCCGGAACTGAAGTCACATTCGCGAAATCGTGCGCTGCACGCGCAATAAAATTGCGCAATGCCGGCTGGCTGCGCTATGAGAGTTGCCGGCAGGCCTGCCAAGTCATTCCAAACCCTTAGGGAACCCAAGTCGCGTGTCGAAGAACCTTGACGAGATCGACCTCAAAATCCTCGCCGAGATCCAGGCCGATGGCCGAATCACCAATGTGGAACTCGCCAAACGCGTCGGGATCTCCCCACCGCCCTGCCTGCGCAGGGTCCGGGCGCTGGAGGAGGAGGGCTACATCCAAGGCTACCGCGGCCTGCTCGATCCGCGCCGCCTCGGCTACGACGTCACGGTGTTCGCCTCGGTGCATCTGTCGAGCCAGGCCGACGCCGATCTCCGCGCATTCGAGAACTTCGTGCGCGCCGAGCCGCTGGTGCGGGAATGCTGGATGCTGTCGGGCGAGGTCGATTTCATCCTCAAATGCGTCGCCCCCGACATGGCGACGTTCCAGGATTTCGTCACCCACCTGACGGCCGCGCCGCATGTGCGCAACGTCAGGACGTCGCTAGTGCTGCACAATTCGAAATACGAAGCCGCGGTGCCGTTGGGCGTGAAGGCGGCGTCGTAGCGCATCCGATGTTTGAGCTGGAGTGAAGAGGCTCCTCGTCAACTTCGGGCAGTCACCACCGAACCGTTTGCGTCGAATAGTCCAACTGCCCCGGATGGTGAAGTCGCGACATCGAACTCGAGCGGTCCGCAAGTAATCATGCAATAGTCGTAAGCCGAAAGCTGATCGTTTCCCATCAAGAACTGATAGTGGATCTGCATGAAGTCGAACCGATGCCGTCTGAAGCGGATCGGACTTATCATTGAATGTATTTGGACGCGCCGAATCTTGGGGTGCTCTCCTGAATAGTCCCGGCTGGTACGCTTCAGCGTGACGGGGTCGAAGCGATAGAAGCTGATCGCGTCATCTCGTGCCTGGTATTCGACCCAGTCGATGGCAGACGTTCCCGCCACAAGTTGTGCCGCTTCCCGAATTTGGCCGCCCATCGGATGCAATGCGAATTTGGGAATAGTGGCGCCCACCGTGAGAATGCACAGCTTCGGTCCGCGCGTTTCAAGCAGGGGATCCAATTTTAGCGCGCGCGCGACTGCAGCTATTGTGAGTGCGGCGCCAAGGGAATGGCCAACAATGAGAATTTCATCAACTTTTGCAGCCTGAGCTCTCTTTGCGATCAGCTCCGCAAAATCGTCGAGGCGCGCATCAAGTTCGCTTCTGCGCCCGTAAAGGAACTTGTGGGAGAAAATGGCATCATCGAGAATATGGTTTATCCGACGCTTCGGTCCAATCCAGAGCACCGCGCCGACGAAAATGGCAAGCGACAGAAGAATGCCAAGCGGCAGCCCTACCCAAAATGTGGCGTGCAGGGGCCTGATCACCAGATACGATAGCCCAGCGCTGCACAATGCGATCAGCAGCAAGCTGCAATAGGGAAAGACGAAGAAGAGGGCGTACTTCCAGCTCGCGATCGCATATCTAAACAGTGTTCCCGTGATGATGAAGTCGAACAGCGCTCTCACGGACTGCACGAGACGAGGCACGAGCCCCACTTTCGAATCGCAGCGAATGAGATCATCCCAGCGCAGCATCTCGAAGGTGATGCTGGTTTTCCAGTTTGGACCCCACGCCTCCACGTTGCACGAAGCATCGATTGCAGATGTGCTCGAGATTTCCGACAGCCGTGAAGAAGCGCCCCAGATCTTGTCGAAGCTGGAGAGCGAGCGGCGCAGGCGCTCAACCTGCTGTTCCGGAGTGATGGGATCGTAACCGCCAACGTGGAAGACGTGCCGTCGTCGAATCATCTAACAACTCGGAATCTGCATGGACATTGGTTGCCACTCATCCAGCAAAATGAACGCATCGGCAGCTTACTCCGGAACCCATACGGCGTTGATCCGCAATCCCTGCTGAACCTAACATGGACGATGGGACCCGACCCTATCAAATTACCACTCCACCCGCGAGGGCGGCACTGGTTGAGATCGGCCTTGATCGAAAAAGTGCAGGGGACAAGCCGTGATCGGAGCCAATTGACCCGGACGGTCGTGAAGCGGCGCGGCCTGATGGCTCTTTTCGGTGTGGCAAATCCGCGACAGCAAACCAATTGCGTGCCTCAACACGTGTTTCAAAATCGTTCTTGATTGTCACGATTCCCAAGTTTGCTTTAATGCGGCCAGATTTGAAGTCGGCGAGGGATCCTGAAATGGAAAGACTACGTTACAGCGCGGCGCTGGTATGCGCCGTCCTGACGGTCCTTTTTGCAAGCAGCTTGTATTCGAACACCAGGGCTCAGGCGCGTCCCGGAATTGCGATTGCACTCAGATCGACAGGTCCGCAGGCTCGATTGCATTCCTCGGCAACGCACGTCTACCTGTTCCGCGGATTGCTGAACGTCTTTTCCTTGGGCATGGACGACCTCGCCGCCCAGCTGCGCGCGACCGGCATCGCCGCGGACGTCGCCAATCACGCCCAGTGGAGAGGCGTTGCCGACGAAATTATCGCGAATTACAGGACTGGCCAGCGCGGGCCCATTGTACTCGTGGGCCACTCTCTTGGTGCGGATGCCGTGATGTCGATGGCAGAGTACCTCGGCCAAATGGGCGTGCCGGTCGCTTTGGTTGTCCCGTTCGACGGCACATCGCCTCATGCGGCGACGGCGAATGTCGCAAGGGTTTTGAATCTGTACAAGCATGCAAGCGATCGAATAAGTCCCGGCCCCGGCTTCCGCGGCGAGCTTACAAACTTCCAGGTTCGCGATGTCAACGTCGACCACTTCAACATCGATAAGAGCGCGGCGTTGCATAGCCTGGTGATACGGAAGATCAGGGCAATCGGCCCCGCTGTCGCGCGCCCACGACAACGCCAGAATCCTTCGAACTCGGATTTGCCTGCGGCCGGAGCTTCAACCAATTCCTAGCGTGACGCCCGGAAGACACAGCTGAAGTGTGGGGTTTGACACTGCATGTAAGGCTTTGGGTCCGTCTCTGTCGGGGACCGGTGTTCGTATTGTTCTCTCTAGCACTTCAGGCCGGAGGCAGTCGGTGACGCCGTTCAGAAAATTCTCGGTCGCCATGGCCCTGTGTATCGTGGCGACCGTGTGCGCGGGCTTCACAAGGCCGATTCATATGGTGGCGGTTGGCGCAAGCAATACGCAAGGCTGGTACGTCGGGAAGCAGGGCGCCTACCCTGCCAAGCTGGAAGCCCTGCTGAGGGAGAAGGGCATCAGCGCGAGCGTCGTCAATGCCGGCATTCCCTTCGATACCACGGCCGGCATGCTCAAACGCCTTGATAGCGATGTGCCAAAGGGAACCGACATCGTCATTTTGCAGCCTGGAGGCAATGACAGGCGTTTCCTCGTCACGAAGGAGCAGCGGGCGGCCAACATCGCGGCAATGGAGCGGCGGCTACGCGAGCGCGGCATCAAGACCATCTTGTACGACGAAGAGATTCCCCGCCAGTATTACGCTTTTGACTTAATCCATCTGACGGCTGACGGTCATGCCTTCATAGCGTCGCAGTTGCTCCCGCGCGTGTTGGCGATGATAGGCCGGAAAGCCATCGCGACGCTGCCGCGGGCGAGATAGAAAAGGCTTTGCCGTCGCAAGCTGCCAACTTGTCGGTGCAATCGACCCGCAAGCCTTGTATGATTGCTAGATGTTGGTCCGCAGACCTGTTTCGGTAAAATCTCAGCCGCTCGCTCAAGACGGCGCCCGTTCAATGGTCGGCAAAGATGACGCGCCAGCGAAACTAGCGTTTGGCCCACGATGACACTTGACATTGCCAAGTTCGTGTTTGTCATGATGGCGGTCGGTTGGTACCTCATCCGCTACCGATACGCACGTCGTGCTCGCCGTGAAAAGGTCTTGAGGAGCGCGCGAGGTCTTCGCGAAAACACCCTGCTGCTAATATCGCTCACGGGTCTCGGTGTTGTGCCATTCATCTACATTGTAACGACCCTGCCTCATTTCGCATCTTACGTGTTCCGGCCGGCTCAAGCCTGGCTGGGCGTTTTCGTGGCGGTCGCGGCGCTGGTCATGTTCCGGCTAACCCATCGGGCCCTTGGTCGGAATTGGTCGTTAAGTCTCGACGTGCGGGAAAATCACCGCCTGATCACGGATGGAATCTATCGAAAAATTCGGCACCCCATGTATTCCGCGTTCTGGCTTTGGGCTGTCGCTCAAGCATTGCTTTTGCCGAATTTGGTAGCCGGTTTGGCTGGACTGATCGGATTTGGGACGTTGTTTTTCGGCCGGGTTGCCAGAGAAGAACAGATGATGCTGGAAACGTTCGGCGACGAGTATCGCGAATATATGGCGCGGACCGGACGCATTATTCCGGGGCTGTTCTGAGCCGGCTTTACGAGATCGGTCTCGCCCATCCATAATCCAACACCAACAAGGCAATCATTCCGTGTCGTTTTTGTCACATCCGGCAAAGAAACGACCGCAGGAGCACCAGGTTCGATACAGCGTTAATTGCGTTGCAGCCGTTAGAGGGTAAGTTGTTCATGCTCAGCTACCCATATCGGAGATCACTATGTTGAAGTTTCTGGTTGTTGGAGTTGCGACTTTCGGGTTCATGGCTGCTGCCACCGCCGCCGACCTTCCTCATCCGCAGCCGGTCGCTGAAACTGCTCCGATTGGCAAGATGCCAATCGGCAAGTACCCGGTCGGCAAGTACCCGGTCGGCAAGTATCCGGTTGGAAAAGCGCCTGCTCCGATCGTAACGAAGGGTTAGCTCGAGGATTGCCTGGAGCGCGCCCCTTTAGCATCCGCTGAAGGCGCTGCTTGGGGCTGTCGTCGTGCCCTAGTGAGGGTTTGAAGGTGCTAGAAGTGAAGCGGAAACGGAGCGGCCTGGGGCTGCTTGCCGGAGTCGGTGTCATGGTGGCTTCCTTTGCTCTGGAAGCCGGCACCAGTCATGCGCAGCAATTGGCTGCGCAAACGGATCAAGCCCCGTTGCAGCAGGATAAGTCGCGTAAACCGTCGTCAAGGTCGGTTGTGGCGGCGGCCGTTGCTGCACCGAGTGCTTCCGTCTCTGGAGCAGACGTGAAACCGGTTCGAAGGTCCACGGCCAAAGGGCCGTATTACGTGGACTTTCGTGCCCGCACGGCAGCTTCCTATGGGCATGCCTTTATCTGGTACGGCAAGACGAGCGAGAAGCAGGTTGAAGTTGCGGGGCTGCACCCGGCGGGCGACGTCCTGCCTTACGTGCTCGGACATCTTATGTGGGTGCCCTCCGAGACGGGAGCAAGCTACGGCGACCTTGACGTCCAGTATTTGACGGCCAGCTATCGCGTGTACCTGACTGAGGCGGACGCGAAGAAGGTCTTTGCCTACATCAAGGAGCTTCAGGCGAGTTCGCCTGTTTGGAACGCGGAAACGACCAATTGTACGGCTTTTATCGGTCGCATTGCCAGCTTCATGGGCTTGAAGGCTCCGTTCCATTTGCTGAAGCCTGAGGAATACGTGAACCAGTTGAGAGACCTGAACGGCGGGCGCCAAACGGTGCAACTCGCTTCGGATCATTAGTTTTCCCGCCCAAGACCCCCTTGCGGCTGCACTTGGGCAAGCCGTTATCGGGAACGCTTCTGAGCCTACTTCAGACGAAGGGGCAGATGATTGCATTGGCATCCAATGCGAGCCGATGCGGGATACAAGCTCGAGCCCACCAAAACGCCATTTAAACTGGCGCTTATATTCGGCTTTCTCGCAAGGCAGCCAGAAACTGTGAGCAGCAACTGGCCTTTTCAGTATGTAGCGGCTTTAGGCGCCGTTTTTGACCGCTAGGAAGATCGTCCGCCAGACCGCGGCTCTTCCATCTTTGCAACGCTCTTCGGGTTTGTCCATCGCGCTCGGACAGCGCCCTTAGGCTCTCTGACTATCCTTGCATTGCTCGACAGATATCGTCGCTGTCCGTTGCGGAGCAACCGCGACGGACCCGTCCCGGTTGAACGGGACGGGCTCAGCGCTGTTACCTCTTACCGATTGCAGCGTCGACGCTGATCGGGCCTGGGCCCGAGGTCGCGAGATACAGGCAGGCGAAGCAGAACGCGATCGCCAGGCTGCCGTTGTTGAGCAGCGGATAGAAGCCTTTCGGGAAGTGCCCCATGAAGTAGGCGAAAGCCATTTCACCCGACAGGATGAAGGCCACGATCCGTGAAAACAGGCCGATCATCAGCAGTCCGCCCAGGACCAGCTCGAGCGTGCCGGCAGCTCCGATCAACGAGAACAGTTCGACCTTCTCGAACATCGTCCCGGGCGGGAACTTGAAAAGCTTGGCGACGCCGAACTGAAACAGCAGCAGGCCGGTGATGAACCGGAACAGGCTGAGTGCCACCGGTTGAAACTTGGATAACATCTGGTCCATTGTCATTTACCCCCTGTTTGACAAACTGGAACGTTGCACGAAGCAGAAGCACACGGTGTCCGCCACCGGAGTGTGATGTCAACACCTCGCGCCTGGAATCATTCCTCGTGCAACGGCAGGTGTGAGACAACGCGGCAGTGACACGGTGATGCGCAGTGATGCGTGTTGCGACGCAATCGTCAGCCCGAACTCAGTCCCCCGACATGATTATACTGCATAAACATGTCACGGCCTGCCTAGTCCGGACCGCGGCGCCTCTCCACTCACATTGCCGTCAGAGTGCGGGCATAAAAAAAGCCGCGTGCAGCACGCGGCTTTTCTGCACCAGTCACGTCAGGTAACTATCGCCACTCGACCTTGGTGATCTCGTAGGCCTTGGCGCCGCCCGGGGCCATCACTTCGACGGTGGCGCCCTTCTTCTTGCCGATCAGCGCGCGCGCCAGCGGCGAGGTGATGGAGATGCGGCCCTTCTTGGCGTCGGCCTCGACCTCGCCGACGATCTGCCACACCGCCTTCTTCTCGGTGTCCTCGTCGATCAGCGTCACGGTCGCGCCGAACTTGATGGTGTCGCCGGACAATTTCGAAATGTCGATGATGTCGGCGCGCGCCAGCTTGTCCTCGAGCTCGGCGATGCGGCCCTCGTTGTGCGACTGCTCTTCCTTCGCGGCGTGATACTCGGCGTTCTCCGAGAGGTCGCCGTGCGAGCGCGCTTCCGCAATATGTTCGATGATGCGCGGACGATCCTCCGACTGTCGCTTCTTGAGCTCGTCCGTCAGCGCGGCGTAACCGCCCGCGGTCATCGGAACCTTATCCATCATCTTCGTCCTTCATCGTGCGCGCCCGGCGGCCGTGCACGAATATCCAGTTCAGCCAACGCAGGAATCAGGACGCGAACGCGCCCGGAAGCCCAGTGATTTTCAGCCCCGCTAAGGGCCGTGACAACATCCAATCGCGCGGTGAGTTCCAGCCATTCGGCTAATTGACCGCGTCGGGCCTTCAGCCCAGGCGGCGGTCAGCTTTCGGAAAAGTAACTCTGAAGCGTGCGGACCTCAAGGTCCCCGTCCCGATAGGCCCGGATCCCCCGTGCGGCCGCCACCGCGCCTGAAAGAGTGGTGTAATATGGCACTTTATGCAAGAGGGCAGCCCGCCGCAGCGAGCGGCTGTCGGCCAGGGCCTGCGGGCCTTCGGTGGTATTGAACACCAGCTGGACGTCGCCATTGGTGATGGCGTCGACGATGTGCGGACGGCCTTCCAGCACCTTGTTCACCTTTTCCGTCGGCACGCCGTTGTCGCTGAGATACCGTTGCGTGCCCGAGGTTGCCATCACCTTGAAGCCGAGCGAGTGCAACAGCCGCACCGCATCTGCGATGCGCATCTTGTCGTCGCCACGCACCGAGACGAACACCGTGCCTTGCCGCGGCACGCGGGTGCCGCCGCCGAGCTGGCTCTTCGCGAACGCGACCTCGAAGGAGCGGTCGAGGCCCATCACTTCGCCGGTCGAACGCATCTCCGGTCCGAGCACGGTGTCGACGCCGGGGAAGCGCGCGAACGGGAATACCGATTCCTTCACGCCGACATGGTCGAGCTTCTTCTTCTTCAGCTTGAAGTCGGCGAGCTTTTCGCCGGCCATGATCCGCGCCGCGATCTTGGCGACCGGGGTGCCGATCACCTTGGCGACGAACGGCACGGTGCGGGATGCGCGCGGGTTGACCTCGAGCACGTAGATTTCGCCGTCCTTGATGGCGTATTGCACGTTCATCAGGCCGACCACGTCGAGACCGAGCGCGAGCTCGCGGGTCTGCCGCTCCAGTTCGTCGATGGTCCGGGCGTCGAGCGAATGCGGCGGCAGCGAGCAGGCCGAGTCGCCGGAATGGATGCCGGCTTCCTCGATGTGCTCCATGATGCCGACGATGAAGGTGTCCTTGCCGTCGCAGAGGCAGTCGACGTCGACTTCGGTCGCATCAGACAGATAGCGGTCGAACAGCAGCGGGTTCTTGCCGAGCACGGTGTTGATCTGCCCGGTCTTGTCGTTCGGATAGCGCGCCTTGATGTCGGCGGGGACGAGCTCGGGCAGGGTGCCGAGCAGGTAATCGTTGAGCTGGGTCTCCTCGCGGATGATCTGCATCGCGCGGCCGCCGAGCACGTAGGACGGGCGCACTACCAGCGGCAAATCGAGATCGGCGGCCACCAGGCGCGCCTGCTCGACCGAATAGGCGATGCCGTTCTTCGGCTGCTTGAGGCGGAGCTTGTCGAGCACACGCTTGAAACGGTCGCGGTCCTCGGCGAGGTCGATCGCGTCCGGCGAGGTACCGAGGATCGGCACTTCGGCGGCTTCCAGCGCGCGGGCGAGCTTCAGCGGGGTCTGGCCGCCGAACTGCACGATCACGCCGTGCAGCGTTCCTTTCTTGCGCTCGGTCGCGACGATCTCCAGCACGTCCTCGGCGGTGAGCGGCTCGAAATACAGCCGGTTCGCAGTGTCGTAGTCGGTCGACACCGTTTCCGGATTGCAGTTGACCATGATGGTCTCGTAGCCGGCGTCCTCGAGCGCGAAGCAGGCGTGGCAGCAGCAATAGTCGAACTCGATGCCCTGGCCGATGCGGTTCGGCCCGCCGCCGAGAATGATCACCTTCTTACGGTCGGACGGCGCGCTCTCGTCGGCAAGCTCGCCGGCGAACGGCCGCTCATAGGTCGAATACATATAGGCGGTGGGCGAAGCGAACTCAGCCGCGCAGGTGTCGATGCGCTTGAACACCGGGCGCACCCCGAGGGCATGGCGCTTGGCGGTCACGTCGGCTTCGGTGGTGTCGGTCAGCACGGCGAGCCGCGCATCCGAAAAGCCCATCGCCTTCAGGGTTCGCATGCCGAACGCGTTCGGCGGCAGGCCGTTGCTGCGGACCTTGCCCTCCATCTCGACGATGGCGCGCATCTCCGCGAGGAACCACGGGTCGATCTTGCACGAGTTGAAGATCTCCTCGTCGGTCCAGCCAAGCCGCATCGCCTGCGCGACCTGCAGGATGCGGTTCGGCGTCGGCGTGCCGAGCGCCGCGCGGATCGCGTTCTTGTCGTCGCCGCGGCCGAGCCCCTCGATCTCGATTTCATCGAGGCCGGTCAGGCCGGTCTCGAGCCCGCGCAGGGCCTTCTGCAGGCTTTCCTGGAAGGTGCGGCCGATCGCCATCACTTCGCCGACCGACTTCATCGACGTGGTCAGCGTGGAGGAGGCGCCGGGGAATTTCTCGAACGCAAAGCGCGGAATTTTCGTGACGACGTAGTCGATGGTCGGTTCGAACGAGGCGGGGGTGGCGCCGCCGGTGATGTCGTTGGCGATCTCGTCGAGCGTGTAGCCGACGGCGAGCTTGGCCGCGACCTTGGCGATCGGGAAGCCGGTGGCTTTCGACGCCAGCGCCGACGAGCGCGACACGCGCGGATTCATCTCGATCACGACCATGCGGCCGTCGACCGGGTTGATGCCGAACTGGACGTTGGAGCCGCCGGTCTCGACGCCGATCTCGCGAAGCACCGCCAGCGAGGCGTCGCGCATGACCTGATATTCCTTGTCGGTCAACGTCAGCGCCGGCGCGATGGTGATGGAATCGCCGGTATGCACGCCCATCGGATCGAGGTTCTCGATCGAGCAGATGATGATGCAATTGTCCTTTTTATCGCGCACCACCTCCATCTCGTACTCTTTCCAGCCGAGCACGCTTTCCTCGATCAGCACCTCGTTGGTCGGAGAGGCGTCCAGCCCGCGCTCGATGATGTCGAGGAACTCCTCCTTGTTGTAGGCGATGCCGCCGCCGGTGCCGCCCATGGTGAAGGAGGGCCGGATGATCGCGGGCAAGCCGATTTCCGACAGCGCCATCAGTGCCTCACCGAAGGCGTGCTCCTGATAGCGCTTGCGGCGGTCGTTCTCGCCGAGCGTCCACTGCCGTTCGAGTTCTTCCAGCGCCTCGCCGGACAGCTTCTCCCGCTCGGCCAGGTATTTATCGCGGTAGGTCTTCTTCAGCGCCGAGGCATTGGCGAGCCGCGATTTCGGCGTCTCCAGCCCGATCTTGGTCATGGCCTCGCGGAACAGCTGGCGGTCCTCGGCCTTGTCGATGGCGTCAGCGGTGGCGCCGATCATCTCGACGTCGAATTTGTCGAGCGTGCCCTGACGGCGCAGCGACAGCGCGCAGTTCAGCGCGGTCTGGCCGCCCATGGTCGGCAACAGCGCGAAGCCGCCCGGGATGACGTGGCGCTCCTTCTCGATGATCTTGCCGACGATCTCGGGGGTGATCGGTTCGATATAGGTGGCGTCCGCCAGTTCCGGATCGGTCATGATGGTGGCCGGATTGGAATTGACGAGGACGACGCGGTAGCCCTCCTCCTTCAGAGCCTTCACCGCCTGCGTGCCGGAATAGTCGAACTCGCAGGCTTGGCCGATCACGATGGGACCGGCGCCGATGATCAGGATGGTGGAGATGTCGGTTCTTTTGGGCATCAGCTCTCGCGGACTGGAATTTGGGCACAAAAAAAGGGCGCGCTTTCCGCGCGTCCCTCGGGCCATGCGCTACATTTTGTAGCGCCGGAAGCGCGATCCCTCGCGCGCGGGTGGTCTTTAGACCAGTTTCCGCACCCGCGAAACCCCCAAAAACGCCCAATCAACTGCGATTCGGGGGGAAATTCCTCATCTGACGTATGCCCGGTTGGGGGTACTCGGGATGTGGGGTGGGTTGCCCGGGAGGCACGGCTTCGTCCCTGTGGGCTACGCCGCCGCAGCCTTCGCTACAACAAGGCTTGCCGAGCCGAAGCTGCGTCAGCAGCGAAGGCTGGAGGCCCGGCCTGGATTTGAACCAGGATAAACAGTGTTGCACCACTGCCGCGTCGACGCTTCCGCCACCGGGCCGAGTGGATCATTACTGATTATTTCAGCGCCGGCTACGTTTACTTTAGGGTAACGTTAATGCCTGGCGCAACCTTGGGTCAGTGGCGCGCCACGAATGTCATCCGCCACGGATTGTGCCCGATGTTGCGCGGCGCGCGCGTGGCGTCAAAGCCTGCGGCGGCGAGCTTTGCGATCATCTCGTCCTCGCGGTAGCGCTGCAGCCCGATCCTGGTGCGCAGCTGCCGGTAATCGGACAGCGCCGTCGAGGCGAGCCCGATCAACGCATCGCGCAGGAAGCCGTGGGTCGCGGCAAAGCGCAGCAGCGCTATGACGTCCCTCGCCATGCCGACTTCGGGCCGCAGGATATCGCCGAGCACGAAGCGGCCCGAGGGTTTCAGCAGGCGATGGATCACGTCGAACGCGGCGTCGAGCTCCTGCGGCGTCATGTATTGTGCCACCGAGTTCATCACCACGAGGTCGATCGAATCCGCCGCCATGTTCTTCAATTCATCGAGCGAGCGGATGCGGATCCTGGTGTCGGACGCAAAACGCGCGACCAGGCGGCCGCGCACGCCGGGCGCAGGCTCCGCCAGATAGAGCTGGGCGCAGGCATTGGCGACCTTCGCCGCCGACAGCGCCTCACCGCAGGCGTAGTCCAGCACCACGGCGCCGGGCGAGGTGATGTAGCCGATGATGTCGTTGGCGATGACCTGGAAATGCAGGTCGCGGTGCAGTCGGCTCGCATAAATCGTATGTGTGGAATCGTAATAGTCGATCCATTCATCCATCGCGTTTGGTATCCGGCAGAACGGGTTCCTGACTTTCAGGAACAGGTGGGCTGATGATGCGTTAGCGGTCCGGCGGCCAATGTTCAATGCGCCGAAATACGGGGTTCCTAACAGGAAGGTCCAACGTGAGCAAAGCCAACAGTAACGCCAAGTCTGACAAGATATCAGCCGATCTCGGTACGCCGAGTGATTTGCCGCAAGCCGCAGTGGACGCGATCTCGGCCTCGCTCAACACGCTACTGGCCGACGCCTTCGCGCTCTACCTGAAGACCAAGAATTTTCACTGGCACGTCAGCGGCCGGCATTTCCATGACTACCATTTGTTGCTGGACGAGCAGTCGGACGCGATCTTCGCGACCACCGACCAGCTCGCCGAGCGGGTGCGCAAGCTCGGCGGCGCGACCCTGCGGTCGATCGGCGACATCGCCAAGCACCAGACCATCAAGGACAATGACGAGGCTTATGTCCCACCGCGCGAAATGCTGCGCGAGCTGATGGAGGACAACAAGCACGTCGCGGCGGCGATGCGCAGGGCGCACAAGCTCGCCGACGACCACGAGGATTCCGGCACCGCCGGTTTGCTCGAAACCTTCATCGACGAAACCGAGCGCCGCACCTGGTTCCTGTTTGAGGCAAGCCGCCAGGAAGGCAGCAACGCGGCCTGAGTCTCACCCTCTCCCCTTGTGGGAGAGGGTGGCGCACGAGCGGAGCGAGATGAAACCGGGTGAGGGGTCTCTATCGCGGATGCGGACCCCTCATCCGTCGCGGATTTCATCCGCGCCACCTTCTCCCACAAGGGAGAAGGGACGGGGAGCAGCGCGTTGGCGCATCAACGCTTCCACAACCGCACCAGCGGCCCGTCCTTGCCCATCACCGGATCGGTTGCGGGGATGGCCACCAGCGGGATCGTCTTCAGTGCCTTGGCGTGGTTCTCCGGCGTCGGCCGCTGCAGGTCCATCGGCGGGCCAGGCGGATAGGCGCCGACTACGTTGAAATCGCCGCTCGCCGACAGGCATTGATGCCCGGTGCCTGCGGGGAGGATCGCGATGTCGCCGGCGGCAATCTCGAGCGCACGGCCGCGCGCGCCGCCGAACTGCACGCGCGCGCTGCCGCAAGCGACGCCCAGCACCTCGTGCACGGTGGCGTGGTAATGCGCGAAGTCGTAGACGCCGTTGCGCCACATCGCGCCCCAGCCATTGTCGCCGAACAGTCGCTCGATCATGGCTTCCGGATCTTTGCCGAGGTTGACGGCGCCCTTGTAGACCAGGAACGGCATCGGATTGTTCGGCACCAAGCCGTCGTCCTGGAAGACAAAAGTCAGGGGCTCGGCATCGCTGCTGACGACCGACATGGTGGTTTCTCCAGCGTCTCGCGGGGCCATGATATCAGGACAAACCAAACCGTCGGCCCCAAAACCGTTCCTGCTAGATCTTGAACTTCAGGACGTCGTCCTTGAACCTGAGCCCGTGCCCCGGCCGCTCCGGCGCCGTAATCATGCCGTCGGCGATCTGCGGCGGCTCGACCCAGAGGTCGTCGATCAACGCCATGTTCTCGCACCAGATGCCGTTCGGAATCGAAGCCAGCAGGTGCACATTGAGTTCGGGAAACAGATGCGGCGCGATGGTGATGCCGAACGTGTCTGCGAGCGCCGCGATCTTGCGCAGGTCGGTCATGCCGCCGCGCATCGGGTCGGGTTGCAGGATCGGCAGGCAGGGATTGAGGAAGAACGGTCGCAGATCGTAGCGCGTGAAATGGGACTCGCCACCGACGACGCGCATGTCGAGCGCCGCCGCGATGCGCTGGTAGCCGGCGAAATCATCGGCCGGCACCGGCTCCTCCAGCCAGTAGATATCGTACTTCTCGAACTTGCGTCCCATTTCGATGGCGACATCGGCGCTCCAGCCCATATTGACGTCGATCATGATGTCGATATCCGGCCCGAGCGCCTCGCGCATGCGGCGCACGTTGTCGAGGTCCTGCGCGGGCGTGTGGACATGCGCGACCTGCATCTTGATCGCCTTGTAGCCCTGCTTCACGAAATGCAGCGCCTTCTCGATCATCCCGTCGCCGCCGGCGCCACGGAAGCAGCCGGAACCATAGACCGGGATCTCCGAGCGATAGTGTCCCCACAGCCGGTGCAGCGGCAGGCCGGCGCGTTTCCCCACCGCGTCCCACAGCGCGATGTCGAGCGCCGACATGGCCATCGCGGCGATGCCGCCGCGGCCATAGGTCATCGTCGCTGTCCACAGATCGCGCCAGATCGCCTCGATCGCGGTGGCGTCCTTGCCGATCACGCGCGGGATGATGCACTCGTCGAGACAGGCCGCGATCGCCTTCATCGCCGGGCGGAACACGAACAGGTAGCCCATGCCGGTGATGCCGCCGGACGTCTCGACGTCGCAGATCAGGATGTCGCGCGTCTCGCCGAGCGCTGCGCCCTTCAGCCAGTGGTCGTCGGCCCAGGGCAGCCGCAGCATCGTGATGCGGATGTCGCGGATGATCATGTCCGGGTTGGCTGGGGTCATCGGGCGTTTCCTTTATTTCTACCGGATCATGTCGCCTGATCTCGGACGCGAAACTCAATCACAGGACGCCCGCGCCAATCCAGCGCGCTTCGTCATGGCTCCAATGCGCCAGGACGCGGTTGCCTTCAGGCGTTTTTGGGGAGCTCGAACACCATGCAGGTCGTGGTCGCGTGCGCGATCAGCTTGCCGTTTTGATCGGTGATGCGGCCTTCGGCGGTCGCGGCGCGACGGCCGGCGTTGAGTACCCGGCCCTCGGTGCGGATCTTGCCGGTGTCCTGGCTCATGCCGCGGACGAAGGAGATCTTGAACTCCAGCGTGGTGTAGCCCGAACCTTTCGGCAGTGTGGTCTGCACCGCGAGCGCCATCGCGGAATCGAGCAGGATCGCGACATAGCCGCCATGCACCGAGCCGATCGGATTGTAGTGGCGCAGGCCGGGGACGCTGTGGATCACCACATGGCCCGGCTCGGCGGTGCAGTCGAACGGTTCGACATTCTCCATGATCGGCGGCTCCGGCAAGGTGCGGGCGAAGATGCCCCGCACGAAGTCGAGCCCCGGCATCGACGCCATCACCGCAAGCGAGGAGACGCCATAGACGGGCTTCGGGGTGGTGTTGTCGGTCATGTCGGAAGTTCCGTGGTGTGATGCGAAGGCGCATTGTCGCTGTCGGTGCCAGCCGCGCACAACAGCTGTCATGCCCGGACTTGATCCGGGCATCCATCTTTCTTCAAGGGATGGATTGCCGGGTCAGGCCCGGCAATGACGATCGGGAGCTAAGCCGCCTGCTTCTTCTTCCGCATCAGATCGGCGAAGCGCTGGAACAGATAGTGCGAGTCGCGCGGGCCGGGCGAGGCCTCCGGATGGTACTGCACCGAGAACACCGGCTTGCCCTCGAGCGCGATGCCGCAATTGGAGCCGTCGAACAGCGAGATATGGGTCTGGGTCGCACCTTTGGGCAGCGTGGCCTGGTCGACCGCGAAGCCGTGGTTCATCGAGGTGATCTCGACCTTGCCGGTGGTCTCGTCCTTGACCGGGTGGTTGGCGCCGTGATGGCCCTGATGCATCTTCATGGTCCTGGCGCCGACGGCGAGGCCGAGCATCTGGTGGCCGAGGCAGATGCCGAAGGTCGGCGTCCCCGACGCGATCACCTTCTGGATCACGGGCACGGCATATTTGCCGGTCGCGGCGGGATCGCCGGGGCCGTTCGACAGGAACACGCCGTCCGGCTTCATCGCCAGGATGTCTTCGGCGGCGGTCGTTGCCGGCACCACGGTCACCTTGGCGCCGACGCCGGCAAGCAGGCGCAGGATGTTGCGCTTGATGCCGTAGTCGATCGCGACCACGTTGAATTCCGGCGCGCTCTGCTGGCCAAAGCCCTTGCCCCAAACCCAGGGCGTCTCATCCCAGGTGAAGCGCTGGCCGGAGGTGACCATCGGCACCAGGTCCATGCCCTCGAGGCCGGGCCATTCGCGGGCCTCTTCCTTCAATCCGTGCAGGTCGAACTCGCTGGTCTTCGAATGCGCGATCACGGCATTGGGCATGCCCTTGGAGCGGATCAGCGAGGTCAGCGCGCGGGTGTCGATGCCGGAGAGGCCGATGATGCCGCGCGCCTTCAACCACTGGTCGAGGTGGCGAGTGGCGCGGTAATTCGAGGGATCCGTGATCGCCGAGCGCAGGATCACGCCGCGCGCGCCCGGCGTCGCGGCCATGTTCACCGTCTCGATGTCTTCCTCGTTGGTACCGACATTGCCGATATGCGGGAAGGTGAAGGTGATGATCTGGCCGGCGTAGGACGGATCGGTGAGGATCTCCTCATAGCCGGTCATCGCGGTGTTGAAGCAGACCTCGCCGACGGCGTGGCCTTCCGCACCGAGACCGAAGCCTTCCAGCACGGTACCATCGGCGAGCACAAGGAGCGCGGTCGGTTTGTGGTCCGGCCAGGCGGGAGCGTTTTCAGGGGTTGTCATGAGCCCTTTAAATAGTCGCCGCACCCTGCGGCGTCAAAGCGAAAGGGCATGGATTCACACGGCAATGCCCGCCGATTTGACAGGCCGGAACGGCCTTTTAATCTAAAGTTCCTTGAAGCGGCCGTTTGCTTGCCGAAAATGACCCGGTCCGGAGCTCCCGCATGGACAACACGATGCCGATCCTGCTCGTCCCGGGCGTCATCTGCTCACCGCGGATCTTTGCCCCGGTCATCCCGGCGCTGTGGCGGTTTGGGCCGGTCACGGTCGCCAACCATGTCAGGGACGACAATATGGGGGCGATCGCCCGCCGGATCCTCGCCGAGGCGCCGCCGCGTTTTGCGCTCGCCGGGCACTCGATGGGCGGCTACATCGCCTTCGAGATCATGCGGCAGGCGCCCGAGAGGGTCGCGAAACTGGCGCTGATGAGCACCCAGGCGAGGCCTGATACGCCGGAAGCAACCGCACGCCGCCGCGGCATGATCGAGCGTGCCAAAACCGGCGAGTATCGGAGCGTGGTCGACGAGCTGTTTCCGGGCTTCGTGCATCCGTCGCGGCAGGGCGATGCAGGCCTGCGTCAGGTCGTCTATGACATGAGCCAGGACGTCGGCGCCGAGGCCTTCATCCGCCAGCAGAACGCTGTGCTCAGCCGGCCGGATTCGCGGCCGAGCATGGCCTGGATCAAATGCCCGACCCTGGTGCTGACGTCGGATACCGACAACACCGTGCCGAACGCGTTGTCGGACGAGATGGCCAATGGCATTCCCGGAGCCAAGCTCGTGGTGATCCCCGATTGCGGTCACCTGCCGCAACTGGAGCAGCCGCGGGCCTGCGCCGACGCGCTGGTTGAGTGGTTGAGGAACTAGGTTGTCCCGCCGCCGCAAACTGCCTACATGAGAGGATTGCCAGTTTAAGGACACCAGGATGCTGCGCGACGATATCAATACCGCGGTCAAGGAAGCGATGAAGGCGAAGGACGAGCGAAAGCTCTCCACGCTGCGCATGGTCAATTCGACCATCAAGAACGCCGACATCGACGCGCGCGGGCAGGGCAAGCCGCCACTCTCCGATGCCGATCTGCTCGGCCTACTGCAGAAGATGATCAAGCAGCGCCAGGAATCGGTCGAGCTCTACGACAAGGGTGGCCGCGCCGAGCTCGCCGCCCAGGAGCGCGAGGAGATCGCCGTGATCTCCGCCTATCTGCCGAAGCAGATGTCCGACGACGACGTGAAGGCCGCGATCGCGGCCGTCATCGCCGAGATGGGTGCGGCCGGCATCAAGGACATGGGCAAGGTGATCGGTGCTTTGAAGGCGAAATACGCCGGCCAGATGGATTTCGGCAAGGCCAGCGGCCTGGTGAAGGCGGCGCTGTCGTCCTGATTTCGTAGCCCGGATGAAGCGAAGCGCAATTCCGGTCAATCTATCCGTTCGGTGAGAACCCCGGATTACGCTTCGCTGCATCCGGGCTACGCATGACCTGCCCTGTGCGGGCCGGATGGCGGAGGCCTCCGATGTTTCGTGTCGCGGCGGACAGTCTGGAAGCTTACCTCGCCTTCGATCCCGGCCGGACCGCGGATCTCGAACAAGTCCATGCGGTGATGCGAAAGGCCGCGCCTTCGCTCAAACGGCATTTTCATGCCGGCACGCCGGCCGGCGAAGCCGGCATGCGCATGAACATGATCGGCTACGGTCGGTTTTGCTACGCGATCAAGTCCGGCAAGACGGCGGTCTGGCCGGTGATCGGGGTCGCGCTGCAGAAGAACTACATCAGCATCTATGTCGCGGTCACCCGTAACGGGAAGCCGCTGGTGTCCTGCTACGCCGGCCGGCTCGGCGAATTGCGGGCCGGCAGCAACAATTTCAGCTTCGAGGCGTTTGCTGATCTGAAGGCGGCTGCCGTTGCGGCGCTGTTCGCCGAGGCCGCCGAGATCTTCAAGGCGGACAAGGAGAACCCGGTCCGCTACATGCAGGGAAGCTGAGATCGGCTGCCGAAAACGGGCCTGGCCTCGCGAAAGCGTCGCCTTCGGGGCGAAGTTCTGGATAAACTGGAGACAGGCCATGGCCGATCAGCAAGCTCCTTCCGGTCCGGATCTGACACAAGGCGTGTCACTTTCCGACTTCGTGGGCGCGATGTTGCTCGGCCATGTCGGCGACGAGGCCGTGCTGCTGGTGCGCTCGGGAGCGGACATCTTCGCCATCGATGCGCATTGCAGCCATTATCACGGCCCGCTCGCCGACGGCCTGGTGGAGGGCGAGACCGTCCATTGCCCCTGGCATCACGCCTGCTTTGATATTCGCACCGGTGAAGCGACCGAAGCGCCCGCTTTCAACGCGCTCGCCGTCTGGAAGGTCGAGCGCGACGGCGACCGCATCGTCGTGCGCGAGAAGCGCGAGCAGCCGAAATCTCGGATCAAGGGCCCGGTCGATGCGCCCGGCAGGATCGTGATCGTCGGCGGCGGCGCGGCGGGGTTTGCCGCCGCCGAGATGCTGCGACGGCAGGATTATCGCGGCAGCATCGTCATGCTGAGCGGCGAGACCGCGCCGCCGGTGGATCGGCCAAACCTGTCGAAGGATTTCCTCGCCGGCAGCGCGCCTGAAGACTGGCTCCCGCTCAAGCCGGACAATTTCTATGTTGATGCGGCGATCGATCTCAGACTGGGGAGCGAGGTCAAGTCGATCGACACCGGAGGCCGCAATGTCGTGCTCGCCGGCGGCGAAGCACTTCCCTATGACCGGCTGTTGCTGGCGACCGGTGCGGAGCCGGTACGGTTGCCGATCCCGGGCGCGGACCAGCCCCACGTTCACGTGTTGCGCACGCTGGACGACTGCCGGGCGATCATTGCCTCGGCCGCTGGAGCGCGCCGCGCGGTCGTGATCGGTGCGAGCTTCATCGGGCTCGAGGTTGCGGCCTCGTTGCGCGCGAGGGAGATCGAGGTTCACGTGGTCGGGCTGGAGCAGCGGCCGCTGGAGCGCGTGCTCGGACCTGAGATGGGCGATTTCGTCCGCGCGCTGCACGAAGAGCATGGTGTCGTCTTCCACCTCGGCGACACGGTGACCGCGATCGAGGGCAAGCGCGCGCACCTGAAGAGCGGGCCCGTGCTCGATGCCGATCTTGTCGTGGTCGGCGTCGGCGTGAAGCCGCGGCTGGCGCTAGCGGAAGCCGCCGGGCTCGCCATCGATCGCGGCGTTACAGTGGACGCATATCTGGAGACCAGTGTCTCCGGCATCTACGCGGCCGGCGACATCGCCCGCTGGCCCGATCCGCACAGCGGCGAGAACATCCGGGTCGAGCACTGGGTGGTGGCCGAGCGCCAGGGCCAGACCGCGGCGCGGAATATGCTCGGGCAGCGCGAGGTCTTCAACGCGGTGCCGTTCTTCTGGAGCCAGCACTACGACGTGCCGATCAACTATGTCGGCCACGCCGAACGGTGGGACGAGATCGCGGTGGAGGGCAGCCTTGCGGGTAAGGATTGCGTGCTTCGCTACAAGCGCGGCGGCCGCGTACTGGCGGTCGCGTCGATCTATCGCGACCTCGACAGCCTCCAGGCGGAGGTCGCAATGCAGCAGCAGCGGGCGACAGCCTGACCGCTTTCCCCTCATGCAGGGGTTTGTGGTCTGGCTGCAATGCTCTAATCTGCAGCTATGCTTCAGGAAGCCAGAACCTACGACGAGCTCTATCGCAACTTCCGCTGGGACATTCCCGCGCGGTTCAACGTGGCGACCGCCTGCTGCGACCGCCATGCCGATGGCACCGGCCGGCTCGCGCTCCTCTATGTCGATGAGGACGGCGGCACCACGCGCACCTCGTTCGACGCGGTTGCGGACGCCTCGCGCCGCTTTGCCAATGTCTTGACCGCCGATGGCCTGGTGCGCGGCGACCGCGTCGCGGTCTTCCTGTCGCAATCGCTCGAACTGCCGGTCGCGCACCTCGCGGCATTCCGCGCGGGCATGATCTCGATCCCGCTGTTCGCGCTGTTCGGCGAGGATGCGCTCGAATTCCGCCTGTCGAACTCGGCGGCCAAAGCCGTCGTTACCGATGCGGCCGGCTGGGAGAAGATCGCAAAAATCCGCGACCGCCTGCCCGAGCTGAAGAGCGTCTACCTCGTCGGCGACAAGACGCCGGCGGCGACAAAGCCGTTCTGGAGCGCAATCAAGTCGGCGTCGCCGGAATTCGCCACCGTCGACACCTCGGCCGACGATCCTGCGCTGATCATCTACACCTCGGGCACCACCGGCAATCCGAAGGGCGCATTGCATGCGCATCGCGTCGTGCTCGGCCACCTGCCCAATGTCGAGATGTGCCACAACTTCCTGCCCAGGCCCGGTGATCTGATGTGGACGCCGGCCGACTGGGCCTGGATCGGCGGCCTGATCAATGGCCTGCTCGCGTTCTGGTACCACGGCATCCCGATGGTCGGCCATCGCGCCCGCAAGTTCGAGCCGCAGGCGGCGATGCAGATGATGGCCGAGCTCGGCATCCGCAACGTGTTCCTGCCGCCGACCGCGCTGAAGCTGATGCGGCAGGCCGATGTGAAGAATTCCGGCGTCAGGCTGCGCAGCATCTTCACCGGCGGCGAGTCGCTTGGCGGCGAATTGCTCGGCTGGGTGCGCGATACTTTCGGGATCGACGCCCATGAGGTGTTCGGGCAGACCGAGTGCAATCTCGTGATCGGCAGCAATTCCAACCTGTTTCCGATTCGGCCGGGCTCGATGGGCCGCGCCACGCCGGGCTTCGACGTCCGCATCGTCAACGACAAGGGCGAGGAATTGCCGCGCGGCGAGCGCGGCATCGTCGGCGTGCGCCAGCCGTGCCCCTGCACCATGCTCGAGTACTGGCGCAACCCGGAGGCGACCGCCAAGAAATATGCCGGCGAATTCCTGCTGACCGGCGATCTCGGCGTGCAGGATGAGGACGGCTATTTCTGGTACGTCAGCCGCGAGGATGACGTCATCACCACGGCCGGCTATCGCGTCGGCCCGTCCGAGATCGAGCACACGCTGATGAAACATCCGGCGGTCGCGATGTCGGCGGTGGTCGGCATCCCCGATCCGATCCGCACCGAATCGATCAAGGCCTGGATCGTGCTGCGTCCGGGCTTCGCGCCGAACGATGCGTTGGCCCGCGAGATCCAGGAGTTCGTCAAGATCCAGCTCGCCGCCCACGAATATCCGCGCTTCGTGCAGTTTGCCGACAGCCTGCCGATGACCGCGACGGGCAAGGTGCTGCGGCGCGAGCTAAGGGCGCTGGGCTAGGGCTACGCCGCCGGTATTGATCCGCATCAATGCGGCTCGCGCAATCGCTTGCATCGATGCGCGTTCAATCATTCGCGGCAGGGCTGATGTCGGTCTCTGGCAAGTTCGATCTAGTGGTGCGCAGGATCCGCGTGGCTGACATCGCGGAGGCGCTGGGGCAGGGGCTGCGCGATTTCCAGGCGGTGCCGCTCTATGGATTGATGTTCGGCGCGATCTACATGCTCGGCGGCAACGCCATCCTGCTTTGCCTGACCGCGCTCGGCATGGTCTATCTGGCCTATCCGCTCGCGGCGGGGTTTGCCTTGATCGGCCCGTTCGTTGCGATCGGTCTCTACGAGATCAGCAGGCGCCGCGAAGCGGGCGAACCGATCTCGCTCGGCGCGATCTGGTCGAAGCTGCGCTCGCGGGGCGAAATCGGCTGGATGGCGTTCGTCACGTTGTTCGTGTTCGTGATCTGGATGTACCAGGTGCGGCTGCTGCTCGCGCTCCTGCTCGGGCTCAACGTGTCCTTTTCCAGCCTTCGTGAGTTCATCACTGTGGTGCTGACCACCGATGAGGGCCTGCTGTTCCTCGCCATCGGCAATGCCGACGGGGCGGCGTTGTCTCTGATCCTGTTCTCGCTGACGGTGATATCGTTCCCGCTGCTGCTGGATCGCGAGGTCGATTTCGTCACCGCGATGATAACGAGCGTGCGTGCAGTCGTCACGAGCCCGCTGCCCATGATCGGGTGGGCGGCGGTGATCGTCGTGCTGCTAATCGTTTCGGCGATCCCGTACTTCCTGGGGTTGCTCGTGACGATTCCGGTGCTCGGCCACACTACCTGGCATCTCTACCGCCGCGTCGTGGTCCCGGTCGGCTCTTTTGCCGACCCGATCCTGCGCCGGGAGTAAGTCACGTCGGCATCGGAATTCCCAATTCCTTCAGCGCGGCCATCATGCGCGCCGGCGGCTGCATCGGGATCACCATGGCCCTGCCGGTCTCCATGAGGCTCTTCAGGCTGGAGAGGATCGCCGGCCAGCCGGTGCGGCCGCCGGACAGGATGTCGTCGCTGATCGGGCGGTCATGCGATTGCAGCAAAGTCAGCTTTACGCCGTCGCCGGCTTGTTCGATCTCCCAGGTGACGAGCGTCGGCCCGAGCTTCTCGACGAGCTGCGGCCAGTTGACGTTGAAGGTAACCGTCAGCCGCCTCAGGGGATCGCACTCGATCACCTCGCCGGAGATATGCATCGCGCCGTCGGGCGTGCGCACGATGTAGGCGCCACCGACCCGAAGATCGACCTCGACCGCGTTGCCGGAAAAATACTGCCGGCTGAGTTCGGCGGTCGTCAGTGCCTGCCACACCTTCTCCGGGGTGGCGGCGATGTAGATCGCATAGACGATGGCCGGCTTGAATTTATCGACGTTCATGTCCGCACGTATCCTTCGATAGATTTTCATTGTCATTCGAAGCCTTCGATCCCGAGCGCGACAGGCGGGATCGTGACCGCCTTGCCGGTCTCGAGCAGGCTCTTGAGGCTGGACAGGATCGCGGGCCAGCCCTTGGAAATGCCGTCGAGCAGCTTGCTGCCGACGCCGAAGCCCTCATGGGTCACGGTCAGCTTCACGATCCGGCCGAACGGCTCAAGCGTGAATACGACTTTCGTTGCCGGCTCCTTGCGCATTCCGGGATCGGCTTCGTGCTTGAACGTAGAGGCGGCGCGGGCGGTCGATCTCGAGTATCTCGCCGGTGTCGGTGACCTTGCCGTTCGTCACCAGCGCGAGCGGCGCACCGATCTTCCAGTTCGACCTCACCTCGGTATCGAACCAGTACTGCTGCGTGAATGCGCTGGATGTCAGTGCATCCCACAGCTTCTCTGGCGTAGTCTCGATGTAGGTGACATAGGCGAATTCGGGCTTAGGCATGGTAGGCCTCCCTCGCGCCGCTCGTGAGCAGGTCGGCCGGCAATTCGCGTCCGGTCTCCAGGAAGCTCTTCAGGCTTGCAATCACCATCGGCCAGCCGCCGGAGATGTCGCGCAGCGTTTTCGGACCGAGGTTGTCGTGCGTCACGGTCAGCTTGACGACCCCGCCGTGCGGTTCGATGTCGAAGGTCACGCGCGAGACCTGTTCGCGCGCATGACCTTCCTTCACCACGTCCCAGCTGTAGGCGAGTTTGCTCGGTGGATCGGCGATCAGCACTTCGCCCTGCACGGCGCGGCTGCTGTCCTTGGACAGGTGGTAGGGCGAGCCGACCTTCCAGTCCGAGCTGATCCGATAGCCGAACCAGAACCGTTCGGTGAAGTCGCTCGATGTCAGCGCGTGCCACAGCTTGTCGGCCGTGGTCTCGATATAGGTGACGTAGACATAGTCCGGCTTACTCATCACGCTTCTCCAATTGTCTTTTCAATTCGCTGAGCGCGGCGAGCTTGCCGCGCTCGAACTTCCTGATCCAGCGCTCGCCGATCTGATGGATCGGAACCGGGTTGAGGTAATGCAGTTTCTCGCGACCATGCTTGATCGTGGTGACGAGGTTGGCCTCCTCGAGAATCCCAAGGTGCTTGGTGACGGCCTGACGCGTCATGTCGAGACCGTCGCAGAGCTCACCGAGCGTCTGCCCGTTTTGATCGTGAAGCCGGTCAAGCAGCGTCCGCCGTGAGGCATCCGCGAGGGCTTTGAAGACTTCATCCATGGGTCGGATAATAGGCAACCAAATGGTTGCATGTCAAGAGCGTGTGTTTGGGCGCCGGTATCGCCGTGCTAGCGTTCCGCGCAGCCAACGCAGATTGGCCTGGGAATTCGGGGTGGTGCGCATGGGTGGTCGCGTTACGGCAGTTTGCTGCGTGTTCTTTTTCGTCCTGCTCGCGAATGCTGCGGGCGCCCGGCAGCAGAAGATCGGCGACCCGCCTGAAGCCTCCAACATGCGGCTGGTTGGAACCAGCGACCTGCAGGCGCGCAGCGCCTATCAGCCGACCATCCATCACCAGGGCGACAGATGGATCGCCTATATCGGCCATCACGGCGGCACCGACGACAATCCCGATCCGGTCAATCCGATGACCGGCAAGCCTGAACCAAACGGCACCTCGATCGTCGACGTCACCGATCCCGCGCATCCGAAATATCTGCGGCACATTCCAGGCCAGGAAGGCAAATACGAATCCGGCGGCGCGCAGATGGTGCGGATCTGCGACGGCAAGGATCTGCCGAAGGGCGATCGCAACGCGGTCTACATGCTGCGCACCTTCGGCAGCGAGGCGCATGATATCTGGAACGTCGCCGATCCCGCCAATCCCGTGTTGATCACCCGGATCGGCGGGTTGAAGGACACGCATAAGAACTTTTGGGAATGCGACACCGGCATCGCCTATCTTGTGTCGGGGGCGCCGGACTGGCGCACGCGGCGCATGACGCAAATCTATGATCTCTCCGATCCTGCGCAGCCAAGGAAGATCAGGGATTTCGGCCTGCCCGGGCAGGAGCCGGGCGCGACCGGCGCGGTGCCGACCGAGCTGCACGGGCCGATCCCGACCGGGCCGCAGGGCAACCGCGTCTATTTCGGCTACGGCACTAACAAGGGCGGCTTCCTGCAGATCGTCGATCGCGACAAGCTTTTGAATGGGCCCAAGGAGCCGACACCGGACAATCTGAAATTCCCGGAGATCGCGCGGATGCCGCTGTCAGCGATGAACGGCGCGCACACGGTGTTTCCGATGCCCGGCATGCCAATCGCCGAATTCGCCCATGACAAGGACGGCAAGACGCGCGACATCGTGATGATCGTCGACGAGGCGATCCAGAACGAGTGCGGCGAGGCGCGGCAGATGGTATGGTTCGCCGACGTCACCACCGAGGCACGGCCGATGCTGATCTCTAGCTACACCGTGCCCGAGGCCTCCGGCGCCTTCTGCGAGCGCGGCGGCCGCTTCGGTTCACATTCGTCGAACGAGAGCATGGCGCCGGTCTACTACAAGAAGCTGGCGTTCATCGCTTTCTTCAATGCCGGCGTCCGCGCGCTCGATATCCGCGATCCCTATCATCCCAGGGAAGTCGGGTACTTCATTCCCTCCATCACCGCGGCGACCGACAAGCGCTGCGTCACGATCGGCGACAAGGAGCGCTGCAAGGTCGCGATCCAGACCAACAATGTGGAGACCGACGAGCGCGGTTTTATTTACGCGGTCGACCGCGCCAACACCGGCCTGCATATTCTCGAACTGACCGGCGCGGCGCGGGCCGTCGCCGGGCTGCCGTGAGCGGGCGATGATGCGCTCGTGGCAGCTTATGGTTGCGACGTTCCTGGCGCTCGGCGGCCTGTCGGCCGTGGCCGGCTACGAGATGGCGCCGCCGCGCCTCCCGCAATGGCGCGAGATCGCCTGGCCGTTCCCGCGCGACGGCTGGCCCGCCGGTCGTGCCTTCCGCTGCGGTGTGGCCGAGTGCGGCACTGAGGTCGAGGTTTACTTCCGGCCGAAGCTCGGCTTCTGCAACTGCGAGAGCGGCGTCGCCGATGACGACGAGGTCGACCGCGTGTCCGACGTCGACATGATCAGCCCGCGCTTTGTGCCGCTGAAGGCGCGTGATGTCCTGCGGGTGGCAGACATGCCGGGACGGGTGAGGGCTTATGATGTCGACGGCAATCGAGCTGCGATCGGTATTGCTGAGTCGCATCGCTGCGACCTCATGGCCGTGGCGGCGCAGGGCAGCGGCGATGCCGCACAGGTGCAACGGGCGACGTTGAAGTTTCTGGAGTCACGAGAGATCAGAACATGGATGATCGCGGCCATGGAGGGGCGCTGAGGGGGCCTTCTCTCGCATGCGAAATGGTGTCGTCACCCGCGCAAGCGAAAGCGGGTCACCCAGGTATGACGGGGATCAGCAGGAACTGCTTCCTCTCCGCCCGTCCCACGTGCATAATTCAGCCTCATCTTCAGTGAGATCTCCATGTCCCTGCAAGCCTATTTCGCCTTCGTCGCCGCCTGCATCGCGCTGGCGCTGCTGCCCGGTCCGATCGTCACGATGGTGATCGCCAACGGGCTGCGCTACGGCACGCGCGCCGCGCTCACCAACGTGCTGGGCGCGCAGGTCGGGCTCGCGATCGTGATCGGCATCGTCGCGGTTGGGTTGACCTCGCTGATGGCGACGATGGGCTACTGGTTCAACTGGGTGCGCTTTGCCGGCGCCGCCTATCTGGTCTGGCTCGGCATCAAGCTGATCCGTTCGCCGGTCGAGGGCGTCGGCACCGACGACCGGCCGCCGCCGCCGCGCGGCGGGTTCTTCCTGCAGGGCTTTCTGGTGCTGCTGTCGAATCCGAAGGTGCTGGTGTTCTTCGGCGCCTTCATCCCGCAGTTCATGGACATGGACAAGCCGCATTTGCCGCAGGTGGCGCTGCTCGGCGTCACCTTCATGGCAACCGCGGTGCTGACCGACGCCGCCTACGCGCTGGCGGCCGGCCGCGCCCGCAAATTCTTTTCCAAGGAGCGGACGCGGCTGATGTCGCGCATCTCAGGCGGCTTCATGATCGGCGGCGGCATCTGGCTGGCGCTGACCCGGGCACGCTAAGCTGCAGGTTACGCAGCAATCCGCTCGACAAGGTCGCGCACCAGCCCCCTCAGCAGGTCGAGCTTGTATCCGGTCATCGTCAGTGGCTTGGCCCCCGATGTTGCGAGCTCGGCGGCTTGCGCGATGGTCGCCGCGTCGGCCGGCTTTCCCTGCAGCGCGGCAGCGCTCGCGGCAAGCCGCAGCGGGACCGGGGCGATGCCGCCGGCGGTGATATGGACCTCACGGAAGACTCCGCCCTCTATCACCGCCCGCACGCAAATCTCGACCAGCGGCCATTCGGCATGCGTCCGGCTGATCGCGCGTTTGTAGAGCGCGCGTTCGCTGGCCAGCAGGGCAGGGAGCTCGATCCGTTCGATCCGTTCGCCCGGTGCGAGCAGATTGTCGGCGGTGCCGTTGCTGCCGTCGCCGAGCACCTCGGCGATCGACAGCCCGCTGCGCCGGTCGGTGACGATCTTCGCATCATAGGCCAAGAGCGCCATCGCCATGGTCGACGGATGCGGCGCCACGCAAGGGCCGAGATCGAACGCGACGTGATAGAGATGATTGCCTGATCGTGCCGGACAGTCGGAGCCGCCCTTCTTGAGACAGCCGATCTGCGGATTGCGGAAATACCAGCAGCGCGAGCGCTGCGCGAGGTTGCCGCCGAGCGTCGCCATGTGCCGGATCTGCGGCGTGGCAAGACCCTGCGCGGCGGCAGTGATGCCGGGATAGGCTTGCGCCAGCCGCGCGTCGGACGCGATCGCCGCGATTGCGGTCAGGGCGCCGATCCGCGCCGCGCCGTCCGCATTCCACGCAATCCCGATCGTATCGGGACTGGCGGTGAGATCGATGACCGATCCGCACGACAGGCCGCTGCGGCGGCGCTCCGACAGGTCGGTGCCGGCGGCACGGAATTCAGGCGCGGTGATGACGTCTGCGGTTGCGACGCTCATGCGGCATCCCTCCCTTTCAGCGCGGCGACGATGCGGTCGGGGCGGATCGGAATTTCGGTGAGGCGGACACCGATTGCGTCGTGGATCGCGTTGGCGACCGCGGCCGAGGTCGGCACCGTCGAGGCCTCGCCGATGCCGACGCTGTTGCCGAGCACATGATCGAACCCGGCTTCGTCGAAATGCACATCGATCTCGGGCGTGTCGGCGATGCCGGGGATGCGATAATCCTCCATTCCCGCGGTCAGGACGTCGCCGCTGTTAGGATCGAGCTCGCGCGCCTCATAGAGCGCGTAGCCGAGGCCCTGGATCACCGCGCCGCAGGCCTGGCTGTGCGCCAGCGCGGGAGCCGCGATCTTGCCGACCGCAATCCCGGTATGCACGTTGAGCACGCGGACATGGCCGAGCCAGGTGTCGACCTCGACCTCTATCACCTGCACCGAGCTCGGCACGCCGGCGCCGACCGCGATGTTCGAGAAGCGGCGCATCATCCAGCCGAACACCATGCCCATCAGGCCGACTTCGCGCAGCGGCGAGCGGATGCCGGGCGCGGTGTTCTTGCCGTCCTCGCCGCGCGTCTCCACGACCGCGATGTCGGGCGAGCGTGCGATCAGCTCGCGCCACGGTGCGTTCGAGCCGGGCGCGGGCTTTCGTGCGGCCTGTTCGAGGATCGCAGCCTTCAGCTTCCGCACCGCCAGCAAGGTCGGCGGCATCACCGAGGCGGTGACGCGGCTGCCGCCGGAACCAGGCCCTTCGGGCAGCGATGAATCGCCGATCCGCACGTCGATGTCGGCAGGCTCGAGATCGAACTCGCGTGCGATGGTGTCAGCAAGCACGCTGCGGGTGCCGGTGCCGATGTCCTGCGTCGCGGTGCTGGCGACGATGCGTCCGCTCTTGACCGCGACCTCGACCTTCACATTGGGCTGCCAGAGATAGAGCCAGTAGCCGGTCGCCACACCGATGCCGCGGCGATAGCGCCCGCTCTGCTGCGGTTTGCGATTGCGCCAGAGCTCAAGCCCGGATGCCCAGTCGTAGAGCCGCTGACGGTTGGGATCGGGATCCCAGCGCTTGCGCAGGGCGATCGGATCGACCTTGAGCCGCAGCGCGGCCTCGTCGATCGCCTGCTCCACCGCAAATGCCATCGGCGGACCGCCGGGGCCGCGGAAGGCGGCGCCGGGCGGCAGATTGCTGATGACGTCGAAATCCGACAGGTCCTTCGCCTCGGCCGGATAGATCAGCCGCGCCAGGCCCGCGATCGTCGAGTTGGTCGCAGCGCCCGTGTCGGCATGCGCGGTGACCGAGAGCGCTTTCAGCTTGCCATCATCAGAAGGGAGCAGCGCGACCTTCAGTTCGGCGGCCGGCCGATAGCCGGCGACCGAGAGCTCCTCCTGCCGATCGTAGGCGACCCGCACCGGCGCCTTGGCCTCGCGCGCCAGCTCGATCGCGGCGATGGTCTCGGTGCCGAGGCTTGCCTTCGATCCGAAGCCGCCGCCGACGTGATCGGCGATCACGCGGACCTTGTCGTGGTCGAGCTTGTAGCGCTTGGCGATCTGCTCCTTGAGATGAAACACCTGCTGCGTCGAGGCGTGCAGGGTCAGCCGGTCGCCGTCGAAGCGCGCCACCGCGGCGTGCGGCTCCAGACATGCATGCTGTTGCGTCGCGGTGCGGAAGGTGCCTTCGACGAGCAGCTTGTTGCCCGCCTGGCGCGCCTCCTCGACCCAGTTGCGGGCTTTCTTGGCGCGGGTCGAGAACACCGCGGTCGGCCCGCGGATGTTCTGCTTCCATGGTGCCGGTCCGCCGGCCGCCTCGGAGACGTTGCCGGCCCGCTTGCGGTTCGCTCTGTCGAACACGACAGGCGCGCCATCCTTGCGTCCGGCGTCGAGACCTACCACCGCGGGCAGCTTTTCGCTGGTCAACTTGATCGCCGCGAGCGCGGCCAGTGCGGTCTTGCGGTCCTTGGCCGCGACCGCCGCGATCGGCTCACCGACATAGCGCACGATCTTGTCGTCGCCGAGCAGCGACACCGCCGTGACGCCGGCGAGCGCGCGCGCTGGCGCGAGATCGAGCGCGGTGATGCGCGCATGCGCCACGCGCGAGCGCAGGATCAGGCCTTCAAGCTGGCCGTCATGCTTGATGTCGACGGTGTATTTCGCAGCTCCCGTCACCTTGTCGCGCGCCTCGATGCGGGGCGCTGCGACATTGTCGCCGTCGAAACGGCCGGCGCAGGCGTCCGCCACCGCGCGGAATATCCCGTCATAGGCGCCGCAGCGGCAGAGATGGCCCGACAGCGCCGCGCCGATCTCCTCGCGCGAGGGCGCGGCCGTTCCCCTGGTCGCGCGCCATTGATCGCAGAACGCGACAGATTCCACGATGAATCCTGGCGTGCAGAAGCCGCATTGCAGCGCGTCATGCGCCATGAACGCCTTCTGCACCGGATGCAGCCTCGTGGCGCCGATGCCTTCCACCGTCGTCACCGCCTTGCCGGCGGCAGCCCGCGCCGGCATCAAGCAGCTTGTGACCGGCGCGCCGTCGACCAGCACGGTGCAGGCGCCGCACACGCCGGCGCCGCACACCAGCTTGGTGCCAGTGAGCCCGAGCTGGTCGCGCACGATGTCGATCAGGAGCGCGTCGGGATCGTCGGGCAGGGGTTCGGCGCGGCCGTTGACGGTCGTCGTGGTCATGACTGTCCTCCAGTTGTCCTGCGTGTCGACTTGTTGCGGATTGCCGCCTTCCTGGCGGGCGGCTGTCGCGAGTTCGGCAACGATCTGGGCACAGCGCCGGCGCAGAGCGTCCGCACCATGGTCGCCATGTCCTTCAGGAACGCATCGGCCGGCTGCATCGCCGGATATTGCGACTTCGCGGCGTACATCGACATTTCGACCAGCCGCGCGAATTCCTCCGGCGACAGCCTCTGCGGCAGCACAAGCTGCTGCTTGCGCACGATACGCGCGATGGTGGCGGCCACGCGCTCCGTATGGCGCGCGGCATAGGTCTGGTAGAGGTCGCGCGCGTGCACGAGGTGCTCGGAATACAATTCCTCGATATGCGGCGAGCTGTCCAGCGAGGCGATCATGGTCGATATCCGCGCGGTCATGCCCGCGGCGAGGATGTCGCCGAGATTGCCGCCCGCTGCCTCTGCCGCGGCGACGGCGCTGTCCTCGGCCGCGATGGCGCTCTCATGCACGCGCTTGATCACGGCGCGGAACAGCGCCTCCTTGGATTCGAAATGGTGGTAGAGCGCCTGCCGCGTCAGGCCTGCCGCTTCCGCGACCTGCTCGATCGAGGAGCGGCGAAAGCCGTGCCGGCGGAATACCAGCATGGTGGCATCGAGAATGCGGGTTTTCGGTCCCATTTGACGAATTTGACAAAGATAGGAGATTTGTCAAATCGCGATTTGGTGAGGCAGGGAGCTGTGTGCCCGCGCCTGTGTGTGAGCAGCGTCACGGGTGGGTGTGCCCGATCTCCGTAAAGCTTCGTCATGCAAGGGCGAGCCCGATCGCCCGGCGCTTGCGAGGATAGCGACATGACACAGGTCTATTTCCATTGCTCGAACACGCGCGGCGTGCTGATGGACCGCCGCGGCACCTCGGTGACGAGCCTCGCCGAGGCCTGCGAGGCGGCGACCTGCATGATGCGCTCGCTGGTCGCAACGGTCAGTCTGGAAGATTGGCGCGACTGGGCCGTGCATGTCAGCGACGAAGACGGCGAGGAGATCGTCATCCTGCCCTTCGCATTCGTTCTCGGCAAACCGCACTGAGAGTAAGCCATGCTGTCGCTGCAGTCCTTGCTGCCTCTTCGTTGCCTGAACGCGATCACGGCCGGCTGGCAGAATCTGATCGCGCGAATGCGCGATCCCTACCGGCCCGAGCTGCACTACATGCGCGGGCCGGGCCCCAAATGGCGCGCGAAGCATCCCGTCCACGCCGCGTCAGCCGGTTGAACCCCGTGATCCGATTTAGAACGATCCCAAGAGAACGATCCCAGGAAATCGCGCCGAAGGCCGGGACGCGGTGTCGCAGTTCCCGGACGCGCTCGTTGCGAGATCGCAACACGATCGCCGATAAGTCCAACACTGGATGGGTTCTAATCGCCGCGCAACGGCGCGCGTCCTTCGTCGTGCTAGTGACGGCACAACGGAGACTCTGGAATTCAGGTAGCGAAGTTGACTGCAACGACCAAATCCCTGCGGCGGTGGGGTGCCGTCCACAAATGGACCAGCCTGATCTGCACGTTGTTCATGCTGCTGCTCTGCATCACCGGCCTGCCGCTGATCTTTCACGATGAGATCGACGATCTCCTGCACAGTTCGGTCAAGCCGGCCGAGGCGCCCGCAGGCACACCGGCGGCCGATCTGGATCATCTGCTCACCAACGCGCTCGCCCAAGCGCCGGGCAAGGTACCGCATTTCCTGATCTGGGATCGCGACGAGCCCGGCGCGATCTGGGTCAGCGTTGGCCCGACGATCGACGCCGATCCGACCAACAACCTCCTGATCCGGATGGATACGCATACCGGCGCCTATCTCGATTCCCCTGACGTGACCGGACGCTTCACCTACATCATGCTGAAGCTGCATACCGACATGTTCGCGGGGCTGCCCGGCAAGCTGTTCCTCGGATTGATGGGGATCCTGTTCTGCGTCGTGATCATTTCCGGCATCGTCGTCTACGCGCCGTCGATGCGGAAGCTGCGCTTCGGCGCCTACCGCGCGCAGCGGACCCGCGTCGTGCGCTGGCTCGACGTGCACAATCTCGCCGGCATCCTGCTGGTGGCCTGGACGCTGGTGGTCGGCGTCACCGGGGTCATCAACACCTGGGCCGACCTCGTCCTCAAGATGTGGCAGTTCGGCCAGCTCGCCGAAATGACCGCGCAGTACAAGGACCGACAGGTGCCGTCGAAGCTGACCTCGCTGAACGGGGCGGTCGAGGTGGCGAGGCACGCGGTACCCGGAATGACCCCGAGCTTCGTCGCCTTCCCGGGAACCCTGTTCAGCAGCAAAAGCCATTACGCGGTGTTCCTGCACGGCGATACGCCGCTGACCTCGCGGCTGCTGAAGCCCGCGCTGATCGATGCGGAAACCGGCGATCTGACCGACAGCCGCGACATGCCCTGGTATGTGTCGACGCTGTACGTCTCGCAGCCGCTGCATTTCGGCGATTACGGCGGCATGCCGCTCAAGATCGTCTGGGCGCTGCTCGACATCCTCACCATCTTCATTCTGGCCACCGGCGTGTATCTGTGGATGCGCCGACGCAAGGCGGGCGTGAGCGTGGAGCGCGCCATCGCCAGCGCCGCCTCGATCGACAATCCCGCGCTCACGTCGTGACATCAGCATGGTCGCACATCGTTCATTGACCCAGATCTTCGCCGCCCCGCTCGTGATCGCAATCGTGAGCACGGTGGGATTGATCAGCGCGCTGGTCGGCGACGGCTGGTGGGATGCCGTCTCCTGGGTGTCGCTTGGCCTGCCGGTGCTGCTCTATCTGCTGTTCATCTGGCGGCGGCGGCCGAATTGATCAGGCTCGCTTGATCGCCGTTCCCTGATCGAACGGTTTGGCCGTCGACTTCGGTCCACCTCTCCCAAAGGAGAGGTAAGCCGTCGCTGCTGTTCCAATTGGACCGCCATGATGGGTTGGACGGCGCGCTCGATGCCCTAAAGCGCGATGTGATTAGGTTGAATCGTCATCGCGCTTTAGCTCTTTGACTGAGCATGATCTTTTCGGAAAACCGCTTCGCACCTTTCCGGAGCATGCTTTAGATCAGTGCGTCCTTACGCAGTGTCGTTTCGATCTCGCCGAGGATGCGCGCCAGCCGCTCGGCCCATGCGGTCTCTCCGGCCTGGTCGGAGATCAGGTCCTGGCGGATCTCGATGCCGGAATTGATCAGGCCGCGCTGTTCGCCATGCACGGGAATCGTGTAGTCGGTCTCGTCGCTGACCGCATAGGGCTCGTTGTCGCCGACCACGAGATCGGCCTCGCCGCGCAGATGCTTCAGCAGCAGCGGCGGCAGCGCCTCGTCGTGGTGGTAGAGCGTGCCGATGTGCCAAGGACGCGCGATGCCGGCATAAATCGGCGTGAAGCTGTGCAGCGACACCAGCACTGTCGGCATGCCCTGACGCGCGCGCTCGTCGATGACCGCGTCGATGCGCTGATGATAGGGATCGAAGATCTGCCTGCGGCGCAGCTCGGCAGCCTCGCGCGACAGGCCTTCATTGCCGGGAATGGTGGTGGCTTCGCTGATCAGCGGGACCGAGCTTGCGACATGCGGCGGACGATTGCAGTCGATCACGAGCCGCGAGTAGCGCTGCGCGATCAGGTGCGCGCCGAGCAGGTCGGAGAGCTGCGTCGCGACGCCGGCGATGCCGATGTCCCAGGCGATGTGCTGGACGAGCTCGCTTTCGGGCAGGCCGAGGTCTCCGAGCCGGGAGGGAATCAGCCTGCCGTAATGATCGCAAGTCAGTAGGAACGGCGAGCGGCCGTCAGGATTATGTTCAAGAACCGGTGAAACATCGGTGTTTGTCAGCAGAAAGAACGGGCCACCGGCGTGATTCACGGGCTTTTTCCTCAACTTTGCCTATTCAAGGGGCATGCTGGTTTGGAATCAAGCAGCATTCTCTATAGATTTGGCGGCCGAAATCACGATGATTGTTTGAAGATGCCGCTCCTGACCATCCATCACAAGACAGTTTATCGCTATGTGCGCCCGGTGGCGTTCGGCGAACACCGCATCATGCTGCGACCCCGCGACGGCCATGATCTGCGCGTGCTCGACAGCGCACTTGTGATCGACCCCCAGCCGATGTCGCTGCGCTGGATCCACGACGTGTTCGGCAACAGCGTGGCGATCGCCACCTTTGACGAGCGCGCCGACACGCTGTCCTTTGTCTCGACCGCGACGGTGGAGCACAATGCGGCCGATACGTTCGCGCTGACGCCGGACGATGCCGCCTATTTCTATCCGTTCCTCTACGACGATGAGGAATTCCCCGATCTGCAGCAGTTCATCACGCCGCAATATGGCGATCCGAACGGCGAACTGTCCGCCTGGGCGCGGCGCTTCCTCGATGTCGAGGCGCCGACGCTGACGTTCAAGATACTCAGCGACATGACCCATGGCATTCGCGAGGCGTTCAGCTACCGCAAGCGGTACGAGCAGGGCACCCAGCATCCGCTCGATACGCTGCGGACGAAGTCCGGCACCTGCCGTGACTACGCGCTGTTCATGATCGAGGCGCTGCGCCGGCTCGGCATCGCCGCGCGCTTCGTCTCCGGCTATCTCGCGATGCCGCCCGGCAGCGCGCATGGCTATGTCGGCGGCGGCTCGACCCACGCCTGGGTGCAGGTCTATCTGCCGAGCGCGGGCTGGATCGAGTTCGACCCGACCAACGGCATCGTCGGCACGCGCGATCTGATCCGCGTGGCGGTGGCGCGCGATCCGCGCCAGGCGATCCCGCTGCATGGCGTCTATCTCGGCGCCGCGGATGCCTATCTCGCCATGGATGTCGACATCAAGGTGGTCTCGGTGGGTGAGAGCGCTGCGGAGCGGGAGACGGCCTGACGATGCTGATCAAGGTCGGCTTCGAAATCACCTACACGGCGCCGCAGCCGACCCCGATGGTGATCATGTTGTCGATCCATCCGTCGCGCTACGCCGACATCGTCGGCACCGAGCGCATTTCGGCCGAGCCCGATGTTCCGATCGGCCTCTATCGCGACGGTTTCGGCAATGTCTGCGGGCGTCTGGTTGCGCCAGCTGGTGGCGTCACCTTCCATGGCAGCGCGCTGGTGCGGGATTCCGGATTGCCTGACATCGTCAATCCGGCGGCGCAGCAGGTTCCGATCGAGCAACTGCCCGACGAGATGCTGCTCTATCTGATGCCAAGCCGCTATTGCGAGACCGACAAGCTGACGGACATCGCCTGGTCGCTGTTCGGCAACACGCAGCCCGGGTGGGCACGGGTGCAGGCGATCACCGATTTCGTGCATCACCATGTGACGTTCGGCTACCAGCACGCCCATCACATGAAGTCGGCGCACGACGTGTACGGAAGCGGCACCGGCGTCTGCCGCGACTTCGCGCATCTGGCGCTAACCTTCTGCCGCTGCATGGGGATTCCGGCGCGCTACTGCACCGGCTATCTCGGCGACATCGGCGTGCCGCGCGATCCGGCGCCGATGGATTTTTCCGGCTGGTTCGAGGTCTATCTGTCGGGCCAGTGGTACACCTTCGATGCCCGCCACAACACGCCGCGGATCGGCCGCATCCTGATGGCGACCGGCCGCGACGCCGCCGACGTCGCGCTCACCACGAGCTTCGGCCGCATGACGCTGACCAAGTTCGTCGTGGTGACCGATGAGGTGGAGGCGGCTTGATTCTTTTCGCCCATTCCGTCATTCCGGGCTCGCGGCTTCGCCGCGCCCCGGAATGACAGGTTGGCCATGACCTCCGATCTTCTCTTCGTCTACGGCACGCTGATGCGCGGCTTCGATCATCCGATGGCGAAGTTGCTTGCCGGCAATGCCGAATTCCTCGGGCCGGCGCAGTGCCGCGGCCGGCTCTATCTGGTGAAGCATTATCCCGGCCTCGTCGTGTCGGACGATCCCGCCGACATCGTGCACGGCGAACTGTTCCGCCTGCGCGAGCGCGAAGCGATGTTGCGCGAATTCGACATGTACGAAGCCTGTGGCGAAGGCTTTCCGCCGCCGACCGAATATGTCCGCGAGATGCTCAACGTCACGCGCGCCGACGGCAGCGTGAGCGAGGCCTGGACCTATCTCTACAACTGGCCGGTCGCCGAGCTGCCGCGGATCGCATCAGGAAAATTCCTCGAGCATTGATTGCTTCAAATTTCCCGCTCGACGCGGATGTCGACCTCGCGCTCGACATAGCTCCATTCCTCGGTCGCGCGCAGCATGGCGACCAGCTCGTCGAACAGGGCGACGTGCTCAGGCGCGAATTCGAACCAGGTCAGAAAGTCGAAGGGCATGCCGAGGTCGCGGGCGTGAAACAGCTGGCGGGCGATGGCGGGGAGGAATTTCAGGGTGCCGGCGATGTGGTGCGACTTGTCCTCGAAGATCTCGCGGCGCTCCGGCTGCGTCAGCTCCCACCAGGCCGCGGATTTCCGGATCGGGATCAGGGCCGCATGCGTTGCCTCGCTGCGGCCGAGCCCGGCCTGCACGGCGGCAAGCTTCTCGCGTTCGTCCTTGTCGGTGTAGCGCAGATAGCTGGCGACGCCGGCGAGCCGCCAGGAGGTCTGCGCCGGCAACAGCGGCAGCGCGATCGACTCGCTGGTCACTACCGACAGCGCCGCAACCTTCGGCAGCGTCTCGCCCTTCACCCGCGTGATGGACGTGACCAGCCAGCCGCCGCTTCGCCCGCCTCTGAATGTCGTGAACATGGCCTATCCAATCCCGGAAGCGCGGATGGGGCAAGCGCGCTGCGCGGCCTCTCCACTGTCATTCCGGGGCAGCCCGAAGGGCTGAGCCCTGGATCCATTCCTCCGCCTGCTCTGCGGGCCGATGGAGTCCGGGCTCGATGCTTCGCATCGCACCGGGGAGTGACGAGGGGTGTGGATAGCGGGAGCAGGCGGATAAACTTGATACGCTGAGGCCCGCCTCACTATATCGATGACCGATTCGTTCCGAGCCCGAGCCACATGCGTTTCACGCCCGAATTCCTCGATGAGCTGCGCGCCCGGCTGCCGGTCTCGGAAGTCGTGGGCCGGCGCGTCAAGCTCAAGAAGGCCGGGCGGGAGTGGAAGGGGCTGTCGCCGTTCCAGCAGGAGAAGACGCCGTCCTTCTTCGTCAACGATCAGAAGCAGGCTTGGTTCGACTTCTCGTCCGGGCTGAATGGCAACATCTTCGACTTCCTGATGAAGACCGAGGGCGTGACTTTCCCCGAGGCGGTGGAACGCCTCGCCGCGATGGCGGGTGTCCCGCTGCCGGCCGTGACGCCCGATGCGGCGCGGCACGAGCAGCATCGCCGCACCCTGCACGACGTGATGGAACTGGCGACCAAGTTCTTTGCCGACACGCTGGCCTCGCGGGGGGGCGCCAAGGCGCGCGGCTATCTCGCCGACCGCGGCATCTCGCCGGCGACCCAGCTCCAGTTCCGGATGGGCTATGCGCCGCCGGATCGTTTTGCGCTGAAGGAGCATCTCGGCGCGCAGGGCATCTCGACCGAGGACATGGTGGAGGCGGGGCTCTTGGTGTCCGGCGAGGACAAGCCGGTGCCGTTCGATCGCTTCCGCGACCGCGTCATGTTCCCGATCACGGACGCCCGCGGCCGCGTCATCGCTTTCGGCGGCCGGGCGCTGGAGAAGGACGTTCCGGCGAAGTACCTGAATTCGCCGGAAACCCCGCTGTTTCACAAGGGCGACAATCTCTACAATCTGTTCACCGCGCGCCAGGCCGCGCATGACGGTGCGCAGTTGATTGTCGTCGAGGGCTATGTCGACGTCATCGCGATGGTCACCTCTGGCTTCCCCGGCGCCGTCGCGCCGCTCGGCACCGCGCTGACCGAGAACCAGCTGGCGATGCTCTGGAAGATGGTGGACGAGCCGATCCTCTGCTTCGACGGCGACCGCGCCGGGCGGAAGGCGGCCTATCGCGCCGCCGACCTTGCCTTGCCCCAGCTCAAGCCGGGAAAGAGCCTGCGCATTGCGTTGCTGCCGGAAGGGCAGGACCCGGACGATCTCGCCCGCTCCGGTGGCCGCGGCGCGATCGAGGAGGTGATCTCGGCGGCGCGTCCGCTCGCCGACATGATTTGGTCGCGCGAGATCGAGGGCGGCAATTTCGACACGCCCGAGCGCCGTGCTGCGCTCGAGGCGCGCATCGGCGAACTCACCAATGGCATCCGCGACGAGGTGGTGCGCCGCTATTACCGGCAGGACCTGCAGGAGCGGCTGCAACGCAACTTTGCCCCGGAGGGCGGCCGCGGCGGTTACGGCCGCGGCGGCTACGGCGACAGGGGCAATTTCGGCGGTGGTCGCGGCGGCGAATCACCGCGCCAGTTTACGCCCCGGGGACCTACCCAGGGTGGCCGGTTCAGCGCCAAGGGCGGCGGCTCCCCCGGGATTTTACGGGGTCCCTATCAGGCTGCCAGCCCCCAGCTTGCCAACAGCCCGATCATGCGCGGCCAGCGCAGCGCGATCTCTCGCCGCGAGGCGCTGATCCTGCAATCGCTGATCAATCATCCCTGGCTGCTGCACGATCATCTCGAGGAGGTCGCAGCCCTCGAGCTTGCCCACCCCGAGGCCCACAAGCTCCGGGCCGCCATCATCGCCGCCTTTGCCCACGATCATCACCACTCTCCGGATGCCGAGGAGCAGGCCGAGAAGATGCGCGCCGACCTTGAAGCCGGCGGATTATCGCAGATTCTTCAAAGGGTTGAACGGGTGATCACAACCCAGGCGGTGTGGGGGGCGCAGATCGGTGCCGCGCGCGAGGATGTTTTATCAACCTGGCGTCAACTCGTTGCCTTGCATCAGAAAACCCACGCCTTACTTAGGGAAAGAAAAGATGCGGAAGCGGCCTTGGCTGAAGACTCCAGCGAGGCCAATCTGGCATGGTTGCAGGATATCCAGGCCCGGATGGCAGAAGCCGACGGGACCGAAGCCCTGATTGAAGGGTTCGGCGAATTATCGGGCCGGTTCCAGCGTAATGTCTGATAACAAAAATGCTGCGGACGGCGCTCGCCAAACCCGCAAAAAGACTCGCCAAATCCATGGTTTGGCTGCAAAAACAGGGTTAAGCGAAACTTAATAGCCTCGCGGCTATTGCAGATTGGAAACCGTCGAGACGGATGACAGGGGTGGCGAGATTTTGCGCCGCCCTTTGTGCGTCGAGAGAGTAAATCTAGATTTCGTGCGGATGCGCGTGCGTGGCGCCATTCTGCATGACCGCGTTTCGGGAGCTTAGTGAATGGCCACCAAGGCAAAGACGCTGCAGGTTAAGGACAAGGAAAAGGACGACAAGACAGCGGATGCTCCTGAGAAGGATGCCGCTGACGCGCCGTCGCCGTTGCTCGACCTGTCGGATGCCGCGGTGAAGAAGATGATCAAGCAGGCCAAGAAGCGCGGCTTCGTGACCTTCGATCAGCTCAACGAAGTGCTGCCTTCCGACACGACCTCGCCCGAACAGATCGAAGACATCATGTCGATGCTCTCGGACATGGGCATCAACGTCACCGAGGCCGACGATAGCGAAGGCGAGGACGAGAAGGACGACGGCGACGACGAGACCGACAACGAACTCGTCGAGGTCACGCAGAAGGCCGTCACCGAGGTCAAGAAATCGGAGCCGGGCGAGCGCACCGACGATCCCGTGCGCATGTATCTGCGCGAGATGGGCACGGTCGAGCTGCTGTCGCGCGAGGGCGAAATCGCCATTGCAAAGCGCATCGAGGCCGGCCGCGAGGCGATGATCGCGGGCCTCTGCGAAAGCCCCCTGACCTTCCAGGCCATCATCATCTGGCGCGACGAGCTCAACGAAGGCAAGATCTTCCTTCGCGACATCATCGATCTCGAGGCCACCTATGCAGGGCCCGAGTCGAAGGGCGGCATCAATCCGAACCTGATCGGCAACAATGCCGGCGAGGGCGCTGCCGCTGAGGCCAACGGCGCGGATGCCGCCGCGCCGGCCCATGTCGCGCCGCCTGCCGCGCCGCCGTCGCCGACCCCGTTCCGCGCCGCGCCCGCCGGTGGCGAAGCCGGCGTCGAGGAGAAGGATCCGGCCGAAGCCGCCGCCGAGTCCGACATGGACGACGACGAGTTCGAGAACCAGATGTCGCTCGCCGCCATCGAGGCCGAGCTGAAGCCGAAAGTGGTCGAGACCTTCGACAAGATCGCATCCGAGTACAAGAAGCTGCGCCGCCTGCAGGAGCAGGACATCGCCAACCAGCTGCAGAGCGAGTCGCTGTCGCCCTCGCAGGAGCGCAAGTACAAGAAGCTGAAGGACGAGATCATCGTCGAGGTGAAGTCGCTGCGCCTCAACCAGGCTCGCATCGATTCACTCGTCGAGCAGCTCTACGACATCAACAAGAAGCTGGTCTCGTTCGAAGGCCGCCTGCTGCGCCTCGGCGACAGCCACGGCGTCGCGCGCGAGGACTTCCTGCGCAACTACCAGGGCTCCGAGCTCGATCCGCGCTGGCTCAACCGCGTCTCCAAGCTGTCGGCCAAGGGCTGGAAGAACTTCGTTCATCACGAGAAGGATCGCATCAAGGACCTGCGCCACGAGATCCAGTCGCTGGCGGCGCTGACCGGGCTTGAGATCGGCGAATTCCGCAAGATCGTGCACGGCGTGCAGAAGGGCGAGCGCGAGGCCCGTCAGGCCAAGAAGGAGATGGTGGAAGCCAACCTCCGTCTCGTGATCTCGATCGCCAAGAAGTACACCAACCGCGGCCTGCAGTTCCTCGACCTGATCCAGGAAGGCAATATCGGCCTGATGAAGGCGGTCGACAAGTTCGAGTATCGCCGCGGCTACAAGTTCTCGACCTACGCCACCTGGTGGATCCGGCAGGCGATCACCCGTTCGATCGCCGACCAGGCCCGCACCATCCGCATCCCCGTGCACATGATCGAGACGATCAACAAGATCGTTCGCACCTCGCGCCAGATGCTGAACGAGATCGGCCGCGAGCCGACCCCGGAAGAGCTCGCCGAGAAGCTCGGCATGCCCTTGGAGAAGGTCCGCAAGGTCCTCAAGATCGCCAAGGAGCCGCTGTCGCTCGAGACGCCGGTGGGTGACGAAGAGGATTCGCATCTCGGTGATTTCATCGAGGACAAGAACGCGATCCTGCCGATCGATGCGGCGATCCAGTCGAACCTGCGCGAGACCACCACGCGCGTGCTGGCCTCGCTCACCCCGCGTGAAGAGCGCGTGCTGCGCATGCGCTTCGGCATCGGCATGAACACCGACCACACGCTGGAAGAAGTCGGCCAGCAGTTCTCGGTCACCCGCGAGCGCATCCGCCAGATCGAAGCCAAGGCGCTGCGCAAGCTGAAGCACCCGTCAAGGTCGCGCAAGCTGCGGAGCTTTTTGGATAACTAGGCTCTTGGCGGAGGCGAACAAAGGGGCCTGCTCTGGACAAGTCAGGGACGACCGTCCGAGCTTTGTCGAGGGGCAAGCATGAGGAGGCGCGCGGACGGGAGGTTGCAGGCATTCTTGAATGCGCACGCGCCGGTGCAAACGCTGTTGCCCTTCGTTCATATTACGCGTGCCTACAGCTTCGACGAAATGTTGGTGACCGAGCGGCTTGAGCCGGTCAAGGGCGATGACAATTTTGAGGAACCGCTAATATATTTGTTTTACGGGCGACCAGCCTACCGAGCGAAACGCGGAAACAACGCGAGGCTGGAGTTTGAATGGCCGGTGGTCCTCCTGTTCGATCCTGAGAAGATACAGAACGTTCTGCGCATTTACCCATTCGATACTGGGGCGTTCTTTCTCAAATTCTACGAGGAATTCTTTGATCCACTAGCAAAGGTCGACGACTTTGCCCTGAATCCCTCTCTTGCAGGTATTAGTCAGTTTGTTGGAGCGTTCTATACGGGCAACAAAGAGTACTTCGATGGTGGCAGTCGAAAGAACGTTCAAATCGAAACTAGACAGTTCGAGGCGCAGGGCCTTCTCGAGTTAGCCCGGCTACCGGGCGTCCAAGGGGCCAAATCCAGCCGGCGCGAACGAGATGAGCGGTCCTCCGCAATAGAAGTGCAAGTGTCGAAAGCGATTCCCTTTCGCGACACGTTGCTCGGAGTTGTGTTGCCCGAGCCCTATCTTGACGACGACGAGATCAAGAAGGCGCTAGCCTATTGGGGCGTCAAGGAAATCGAGACTTATGGAACGCTACACAACACCAGTGGTGACGTTTGGGTCGGACAAGTGTACCAGACTGTCCGGAAGCTCTATGAGCGGCTAAAGCTCTTCAAATGACGCGCCGCTTTGAACCCGTGCAAGACTTGGTGGCGCTGAATGTTTCGACGGCGTGTTTGGTAGGGTAGCTGTCCTTGCCCCGCCCGATGAACTGGTTGAGCTACTTCATAACTTGGCGCAACGCTATCCAAGCAATTCCCGCATCTCGAAGCTTTTGGCATTGACATATTTCGAAATAGGAGAGGTAGCCCAATCAGTTTCGATCTATAAGTCCATCGTAGAGCAGTTCCCGCGCGACCTTGATGCGCAGTTTCAGCTTGCCGACGTGTATTTGAAGACTTCAAATCTTGATTCTGCATTACGCTTGTACGAGAATCTTGTAGATCGGGCGCCTCGAAAGAGGAAATATAGGAAGGCCTTGATTTCTACGTTGCGCGCAGTTGGTAGGCGTGAGGAGGCCGAGAGATATTTATAGCACAACGGCCCGCTATTGAGCTAAGCGACGCCGAGGTCAAGCTTTGCGATCTAACCGCTGCGAGCCGTGCTATTTCTCGACTGATCGATGTCGACCGTAACGATTTACCATTGGCTCCGCTTCGTGGGTGTGTCTTCAGCCAGACGCTGCAGGCGGCTGTGTGTTCATACCATCCGCCCCGCTACTTCTTCTTCGCGCCGACGCGCTCGATGGTCTTGATTTCGAGCGGCGGGCGGCCGCCCTTTTCGGCGATCTCGCGGTCCTGCTCGCGCAGGAAGGCGCGCACCGGCTCGTCGCCGTCCAGCCCGCCCAGCAGCTCCGACGGCACGCGGCGGTTGGAGCGCTGCGAGCCGTCTTCATAGAAGACGTTGAAAAAGGCGAATTCGCCTTTGGGATTGGTCCCGGGTTTTTTCGGCATGCGCGGCTTGTCCCCGATCAGGCCGCCGCTGTCAAAGCAAATCGGCTGCGTACCCGCGCCGGTCTGCCCTGCGCAATCCTGCGGCGAAGGCTCTTGCGATGCGATCGGACGTAATCTGGCGACGTGTCAGGATGACAACGGCCTGCGAGATGTCCACCGTTCTCTTGCGTCCGGTGTCCGCCTCAGCCCTCGAACAGCACGAACGCCGCCCACACGCTGGCGTCCCTGGCGCCCGCGACCTTGCCGTCGCGCGCATCACGCCTCGTCTGGCGCAGCGCGTCCGAATAGGTCAGGCCCTCTGCGAGGTGCTCATAGAAGCGCACGGTGAAGTTCGCGGTGCCCTCGTCGGCGACCGGCCACAGTGTCAGCAGCGCGCGGCGGGCGCCGGCGATGCCGAGCGCGGTCGGCAGGCCGCGCAGGCCGCTGACGAAACTCTCGTCGCCGCGGCCGGTCTCGCAGGCCGAGAGCACCAAGAGATCAAGTCCCGAGAGGTCCCAGTCCATCACCTCGAAGGCATAGAGATAGCCGTCCTTGTCGTCGCGCAGCGGAAACCTGCTGTCGCCTGCGCCGGACAGCACGATGCCGCTCTGCCAGAGCGTATCGAGGCCGGACGCCGTGCTGTCGTGATAGAAGCCGTGGGTTGCCAGATGCGCGATGCGCGCCTTGCCGATCGCCTCGCGCAGTGCGGCTTCGCTGACGCCGCGCCCGGTCAGCATCTCGACCGGCGCGCCGCGCGCGCGGGCGAGTTTTGCGATCGCCTCGATCTCGGTCTTCGTGCCGGGCAGCGGCATCGGCCCCGGCTGGCCGTATTCGATGCCGCCGGCGAGCAGCATCGCGCCCGTGCGATCGAGCTTTTCGCGCGCATGGATCGCGATCAGCGCGTCGGGGCTGGTCAGCATCCGGATCGTGGCGCGATCCTCCTGCAGGCCGCCGTCGGCGCCAGGCAGAAGCGAGAACGGCACGGCAAACAGGAAGCCGTCCGGCACGACATAGAGCGTGGTCTTGTCCTTCAGCAAAGGCTCCAGCGGCGCTAGCAGCCGTGCGTGGAGGTTCTGGAAGCGGCCTTTGCTGTCGAGCGCCCTGTCGTCGGGCGTCTTGTTGCCTGCTGCCTTGGTGTCTGGATTCGGCGCGACGGCTTGCGTCGCACGCAGCCGCGCGATCTCGGTGCGCACGCCGGTGTCGACCATCCGGCCGGGATCGCCGAGATCGACCACGCGGGGCTCGCCCGTTGCGGTCTCGACGATGGCGTAGAGCACGGTTGCGGACAGCGGCTCCTTCGATTGCCGATCCGCCTTCCATTGTCGCGTGATGAAATAGTTGATGACGGCCTCGTCAGGCGCGAGCAGCTGTGACGGACGGATCGCCTCTTGCGGCAGCTTCGCGCCGATCGCGTCGAGCCGCTTGTTCAGCGCCTTCTCGGCCGCGTCCTGCCGCTGCCACACCGATCGTGCCCAGTCGTCGATATTGCCCGACGAGAACAGCTCCTGCTTCTCGCCGTTGAGCCGCAGCGCGGCGCGCAGCAGCGCCGCGGTCTCCTCGTCCTTATCAGCCATTTGCGTCTCGAGTTGGCGCAGCGCGGTGGCATCGCCGCCGCCGAGCGTCTTCCAGCGCAGCACCGCGGCGGCAAAGGCCGGCTGTGCCACCGACGATCCGGCCCCGGTGGCGAAGCGGCCGAACGCGAACAGCAAATGGTCGGCGTGGGCCCGGATCGCCTCCGCGACGGCACGATCGCCCGATGTGCCGACCTCGCGCTTCATCCAGTCGAACATCTCGCGATCGAGGGCGGTGAAGCTCTGCACGGCGTGGTTCGGATCGGTCGCGATCAATGCGACCGCGATACCGAGCTTGATCTCGAAGCTGAGCGGATGCTGCGCGGTGAAGGCGCGGGTCGAAATCGAAAGCGCGGTCTGGCGTAGCCGCATGCCCGCATCAGGCTCGCCGCGCCGCTCGCGCTGGCCCGCGGCCAGCACCGCGGCCTTGATGCGCAGGAAATCCGCAAAGTTCTCCTCGTTGGCGACGATCGCCTCCAGCCGTGCCAGGTCGGCCGGCGATATCGCAGCATCGCCTGCGGCGAGCATGTCGGTGTAGAACAGCCAGGCGTCGGCCTGCCCGGCGAAGCTCGGATCCTTCGGCGCGAGCACAGTCGCGATCGCGCGATGCCGGCGGAAATAGCGGCGGGCGTCGTCGAATCGGCCGAGATTGAGGAAATCCTGTCCGGCGTTGTTGACCGTCACCAGCGTGTTGAGATGGTTCTCGCCATAGTGCTTGGCGCGCTTCTCGATCGCGAACAGGTCGAGCTCGAGCGCCTTCGCCGGCGCGCCGATCTCGCGCAGCATGTCGGCATAATTGTTGGCGAGCTTCCAGGTGGTGCGATGGTCGGGCCCCAGCGCCTTCTCCGAGCGTTCGAAATTGTGCCGGCCCAGATTCGTTGCCGACGCTGCCGAGCCGTTGGCCGAGAGCGCGACCGCGAGCTTGTCGTTGGCGATCAGCGATTCCTCGGAGCCCTCGCCCCAATAGGCGTTGAAGGCCGCGATCGCCTTCATGTAGAGCGGCACGGCCTCCGCGATCCTGGCGTGGTCGGATACGAGGATCGCGTACATCAGGAGGACATCGGCATTGCCGGGCGGCGATTGCGCCGCCGCCTTGCCCTGGAACGCGCGCACGAACAGCTTCTCGGCGAGATCGTCGCGCTTGACCGCGCGCAGCGCGGCGGTCGCGTCGAAATACTGCTCCATGACGAACTGCGCGTCGTCGAGCTTGTCTGCCGCATCCAGTGCGGCAAGCAGCTGTGCATAGCCCGTGTCGATCTTGCCACCGCGGGTCAGCGCGACGGCGTTCTTGATCTGCGCGGTGACCACCTGCGCGCCGCCGGCGCCTTGCGCCGGCGCACGCCTCGCGGAGAAATTCTGCGCGACTGCAGCGTCGACCGGTCCGATCAGAACGGTGACGAATGCGAGGATGATACTGAGCGATGCGGTCCTGCGCGCGTGAGCAAAACCCCCGGTGATCTTCATCAGTAACACATCCTCATCGTGCAGTCCGTCGTCGGATCGCGTTCCCCGCACCTGACGGCGTCGTCGCAACAGGCTCGCGACGCTTTAGCGGTGCGCCTTTGCATGAACAAGACAGGGCGGCCGGTTCTGCGCGTGGCGCGGAACCGACGAGCCGAATTCGTGTTTCTTGGTCGCAGCCGATGCCTCTGGCGTTCACGCATCGCATCCCCGAATTGTGCCCGTGCCATGTGCCGCGGGATGCCGTCGGCCGCCGCTTGCGTGCCACCGGCATGGTCGAGCCATCAGATGATGTTACCGCCGGCATGCCGGCTGGCTGTGCCGTTCGTGTTGCGCAGGGGCTCAAGAGCCGCGGCCTGCCCGCAAGCCGTCGCCACTTTCCCGGCGACCGCCTTTCGCTTCCGAATGGAACCGCGCGCGGGCCGAAGGCGAAAATGAATTCTGACCATCGTCACTTGCGCCACCCCGTCCGATTCGCGTATGAGGCGCATCCTTCCTGTTCTGCAACTAACCCTTTCGATTGAGGGCGCCCTGCCGATGTCCAACGCCACCCTCGACGCCAACAAGGCGCTCGTGCTTGCGCATTACGACGCCGTGACCAACCGTCTCGATCCCGATGCGATCCGCGTGCAGCTGGCGTCCGACTTCTTCGATCATGCCCTGGGCAAGCGGATGAGTGCGGAGGAGGTGATCGCGCATGCGGCCGCGATGCACGAGACCTTCGCCGATCTGTCGGCGGTGGCGGAATGCCTGGTGGCCGAGCGCGACATCGTCGCCGGCCGTTTCGTCTGGCGCGGCCGGCACCGCAGCCCGTGGCGCGGCATTGCGCCGACCGGCCGCCACGTCGAGTTCCGCGGCATGACGTTCTGGCGGATTCACGACGGCAAGATCTCCGAGCGTTGGGCCGAGATCGATTTTGTCGACCTGGAGCGGCAGCTCAAGGACTGAGCTCCGGCAAACTCCCTGTCCTGTTACGAGACACGGTGGTCCGTTCGACCGGGACGGATCGTTGACGAGCGCTGCCTGCGTTGGCGATTTCACGTCGCGGTCGCCTTGACCAAAGGTTGTTGTCTGATAAAAATAATCCTTTGGATTGCTTGATGATATTTGGCCGCGGGCATGGATTTGCCCGTGTCCGAGGATGTTTGCGATGGCCATATTGGAAACGATTGCGAATCGCCAGGCGCAGTGGTCCGAGACCGCCAACCACCTGAAATCGACCATCGATCGGGCGCGCTGGTCGGTGTTCGCCCTATCGTCGCTCGGCGCGGTGCTGGCCGCGGTGGCGAGCCAGTTGCCGGACAACACGGCCGCGCCGCGCAGCACGGTTGCGATCGCAGGCGCCGTGAGCCTTGCGCTCGCGACTTTCTTCACGCAGCGTCTGCTCGGGACCGACCGGATCTCGGCCTGGGTGCGCGTGCGCGCGATCTCGGAGCGCCTGAAGCGGGAGGCCTATCGCTTTGCGGCGGGCGCAGCGCCTTACAACGATCCGGCCAAGGCCGATGCGCTGCTCGACGAGGAAGGGCGCAAGATCGAGGCCGATGGCGAGGATCTGCTGCCGCAGCTGGTGCGCACCGCGACGCAGGGGGCGTTGCCGCGCCAGAGCCTGCAACACGAGCAATACATCAAGCAGCGCGTGCAGGGCCACATCGACTGGTTCACCAAAAGGGCTGGCAGCAATCAGGCGGTCGTCGTGCGGCTGCGGCGCATCGAATTCGCGCTCGCCGCGCTGGCAACCCTGCTGACCGCGGTTGCCGGCGTGGCAGCCAAGCCCGTGATCGCGGGTGTTCCGTTCGACACAGTCGCCTTCACCGCGGTGCTGACCACGCTCGGCGGCGCGGTGCTCGCCCACATCGAGGCCGCGCGCTACGATTTCCTGGTCACGACCTTTCGCGCGACGGCGCGGCGGCTCGAGGACTGCACCAATCGGCCGCGGCCGTCATGGTCGGACTTCGTCAACGAATGCGAGAACATTCTGGCGACCGAGAACATGTCCTGGATCGCCAAGTTCACCGGCAAGCCTGAGGCGACGTCGAGTCCGTGAGGGCCCGGCGCGCGGTCTAGGCAAAATCTGCACAACTGCGCCGCGCTGCGACCGTGATCCGCCGCCATCGTCCGCGGCGTGCATCACAAGCTGACACCGACCGGACCGATCGCAAGCGCCGCGGCCAACTGGCCGCCGCTGCGCCGCTTCATCGCCGCCGAGCATCGGCTCGGCCTGGTGATGGCGCAGCGCCGCTGGACGGCGGGGCTTTACGAATTCCTGCGCTTCGGCGTGAAGCAGGCCTGGGCCTGCCTGTTCGGCGGCATCGCGGTGGCGCTGATGATCGGCACCTGGCGCTTCTATCCGCCGGATGCTGTGCTGGCACGCTACGACTTCCTGTTTCTCTGCATGCTCGCCGTCCAGGCCGTGCTGTTGGCAGGAAAGCTCGAGACGTGGGAGGAGGCCAGGGTCATCCTGGTCTACCATGTCGTCGGGACATTGATGGAACTGTTCAAGACGCATGTCGGCTCCTGGATCTATCCGGAGCCCAGCATCTTCCATATCGGCGGCGTGCCGCTGTTCTCGGGCTTCATGTATTCCTGCATCGGCAGCTACATCTGCCGCTGCTGGCGGCTGTTCGATTTCCGTTTTGTCCGGCATCCGCGCCACCTCAGCCTGATCGCCCTCAGCATCGTGATCTATCTCAACTTCTTCAGCCACCACTACATCATCGACCTGCGCTGGCTGCTGTTTGCCTGGGCCGTCTGGCTGTTCGGCCGCACCAGCATCCATTTCAAGGTCTGGACCACCTACCGCGCAATGCCGCTGCTGCTCGGCCTCGTACTGGTCTCGCTGTTCATCTGGTTCACCGAGAACATCGGCACCTTCACCAAGACCTGGCTCTATCCGTCGCAGCGGCTCGGCTGGTCGATGGTCGGAATCGAGAAGCTCGGCTCCTGGTTCCTGCTGCTGATCATCAGCTACACGCTGGTCAGTTTGGTCAATCCGCCGCGGAAGTGGCGGGGCGAGAGTGCGGGTGCCGATGTGCGGCGGCGTGACGCCGAGACCGTCGGAAAGATGTCGCTGCCGACGCTTTGACTGCCTCGTTTGCTCCATGCCATGATCGGCCATTCGAAGCAGAAGGGATGTTTGCATGCTCAGGTGTCGTTTGGCGGTTGTGTTCGGCGCCTTGCTGCTTGCCACCCCCTCCTATGCCGCCCGCTGCGGCGGCAGTTTTCCGGCCTTCGTCCAGTCGTTCTCGCAGGAGGCAGCCAGCGCCGGCATCCAGCAGGATGTGATCTCGGCGGCGCTCGGCGGCGTGCAGCAGGACGGCGGGGTGCTCGCCTTCGACCGGCGGCAGCGCTACACCTTCAACAAGACCTTTGAGCAGTATGTCGCAACCCGCGTCGGCTCCGGCCGCATCAATGGCGGCCGCGCCATGCTGCAGCGGCACGCCGCGCTGCTGTCGAAGATCGAGCAGCAATACGGCGTGCCGCGCCAGATCCTGGTTGCGATCTGGGGGCTGGAGACCGATTTCGGCAAGGGCGACATGGGCAAGCTGCCGGTGTTCCGCGTGCTCACGACGCTGGCGCATGACTGCCGCCGCACCGACCTGTTCCAGGGCGAACTGCTCGCCGCGCTTAAGATCCTGCAACGCGGCGACCTTCGTCTGAATGACATGATCGGCGCCTATGCCGGCGAGATCGGGCAGACACAATTCCTGCCGTCGTCCTACATCAAGTATGGCGTCGATTTCGACGGCGACGGCCATGTCGATCTGCGCCATTCGGTGCCGGACGTGCTGGCCTCGACCGCGAACCTGTTGCACTCGAGCGGCTTCAAGATGGGCGCGCCCTATGGCGAAGGCAGCGCCAATTTCGAGGCGATGCGCGAGTGGAACAGGGCGGTGATCTATCGCAAGACCATCGGGTATTTTGCCGATCAGCTCGTGGGGCGGTGAGGGCGCGGCTTTTGCGTCTGTCGTCATTGCGAGCGAAGCGAAGCAATCCATCTTTCAGCATGTGCGGGAAGATGGATTGCTTCGTCGCTTCGCTCCTCGCAATGACGTCTGCTACCAACAAGCCGCATAACGCGCTGAGAAATGGATTCTGGCTCTCGCTTTGCGAGCCCCGGAACGACGGATTGAGAGTGCGGGGCCATGGAAACCATCGGCAGCCAAAAGATCTGGTCGTTCTTCGACCGCCGAGGATGCCAGGTTGCGAAGAACTCGGCGGTGCGGGAGGGGCCGGGGCATCGCGTTGGCTCCTATCTCGAACTCGCAACCAAGATCGCCGAACTGCAATTCCTCAACCGCGACCATGTGCTGCTGTTCCGTGGCCAGGGCGCCGACTTCCGGAACGTCAAGCGCAACTCGTCGCTGAAGCCGACTCTGTTCCGCGCCGGCCGCGGCAATCCGGACCGCGAGACGCTGGCGACGCGGTTTGCGGCGCTGGCCCGCGCCGAGCGGATCCTGATCGCGGACTACGCCAGGGCAAAGCTGCTCGGGCTGGAGCGGCTGAAGCGGCATCGCATCCTGCGCTGGTCGATCCTGCAGCATTATGAGGTCTGCACGACGCCGCTGCTCGACGTCACCCATTCGATCCGGATCGCCGCCTCGTTCGCCTCGCTGGCGGAGACCGGCACCGCCTTCCTCTATGTGCTCGGCGTGCCGAACTTGAGCGGCGCGATCACCGCGAGCGCGGAGGCCGGCCTGCAGATCGTGCGTCTCGCCAGCGTCTGTCCGCCGGCGGCGGTGCGGCCGCATATCCAGGAGGGTTATCTGCTCGGCGAATATCCTGAAATGTCGGGTACCGAGCAGAAGGAGAACTATTTTCCCTACGAGATGGATTTCGGCCGGCGGCTGGTCGCAAAATTCTCGTTCGCGCCGGCCTCGTTCTGGAAGAACGACAATTTCCCGCAGGTGACGAGGAGCGCGCTCTATCCGTCGGAGAAAAGCGATCCGCTGTTTCAGCTGGCGCTCGGGGTGAAGAAGCAGTTGGGGTGATCAGCGCTTCGTGACACACCGCTCGTGCAACATCGTCGGTGTCGCCCCGGGCTTGACACGGGGACCCAGCCACAAATGTCCGTGTCGCACGACGCTGGAGCCACAGCGTGTCTTACTAACCCAATCTCGTGGTTATAGGTCCCTGCTTTCGCAGGACGACGGACGTTGTGTGCTGCATATCGCCAATCGTTCGGCCGCCCCTCACTTCGCCACCTCGCGCATTGAGCCGGCCTGCGCCGCCTCGCGCGCGATCCGCCGCGCCGCCGTCTTCTCCATCAGCCGCTGCATCACCTTCCAGTAGGTGCCGGGGCGGAAGCGTTGCAGCAGGTCCATGAAGCGGGCGTCCTTGCCGATCAGGATGCGCGGCTGGTTTTTCTCGATGCCGGTGATGATGCGTTGCGCAGCCGCGGTCGGTGTGGTCCTGGCCAGCGCGTCGAAGCGCTCGATGGCTTCCGAGCGGCGGGCATTGTCGGTGATGCCGGCGCCGGTGCGTGAGTTGCGTGCGATGTTGGTGGCGACGCCGCCGGGATGCACGACCGAGAGCCGCACCGGGCTGTTCGCCACCGCAAGCTCGTGGCGCAGGCTCTCCGAGAAGCCGCGCACCGCGAACTTGGCCGCGCAATAGGCGCTCTGGCCGGGCGGGGCGAGGATGCCGAAGATCGAGGAGATGTTGACGATATGCGCCTCGCGCTGCCGCGCAAGCTGCGGCAGGAAGGCGCGAGTGCCATGCACCACGCCCCAGAAATTGATGTTGAACAGCCACTCCATCTGCGCCTGCTCGATCTCGCCGAATTCGCCGAGCAGCGCGACGCCGGCATTGTTGACGACGATGTTGAGCCCTGGATGGGCGGCGCCGGCGGCCTCGGCAAACGCCGTGATCTGGCCGGGCTCGCTGACGTCGAGGCGGTGCACCGTGACCTTGCGCGGGTTGACCTTGGTGATCTCGATCGCCTTGGCGATCTCGGCGGCGCCGGCCTGCAGGCCCGCCTCGTCGCGGTCGGCAATCGCCAAATCGCAACCGCGCAATGCCAACTCATGCGCGAGCGCGCGGCCGATGCCGCTGGCGGCCCCTGTCACGGCGGCGGCGGATCCAGAGATCGCGGTCATGTCAGCTCCATCTGAAAAGGCGTTGGATGAAAGAGTGTTGGACATGCTGGACGGGAACACGGCGGTTTCCCCACTTTTCTCAAATTGGAACCGAACCATCCAGTGATTCTAGGCATTTGGAATGTGTTCGTTTCGAAACCGCGATCAGCAGGGAGGTTCAGCCATGGGACAGTCGAGACCCTATCGTGCGAAAGCCCTGGTTGTCGAAGACGATCCGATGCAGCGCGAGATGATCGAGCTGCTGCTCGCGGAGAGCGAGTTCGACGTCATCTGCTGTGAGAGTGCGGAAGCCGCAGAACTGGTCCTGCAGGGCAGCGGCGATAGTGTCGTGCTGATGTTGACGGATGTCGAACTGGCCGGAAACATGACCGGGATCGAGCTCGCTTACGCTGCGAAGAAATACAAACCCGATCTCGACGTGATCGTGACCTCGGGCAGGCCGCTGCGGCAGCGCCTGCCGGACGGCGCCCTGTTCTGGTCCAAGCCCTGGGCGCCGCTGGACGTCATCCGGGTCGCCGAGATGAAGGCATCCGAACTGTCGGGCAGCGGGTCGCGCAGATCCTGACCGGGCCAGGCTGGTCCTCATAGCGGAGTTGTCAGCCCGGGCGGGCGGCGGCCGACCGGAGGCCGCTTCCGTCCCGGGGGCGGGACGTGATATTGGCTGCGGATGTCCCGTTGAGGATTTGAAATGACCTGGTCCTTCCTGCTGACCACCCTGATCGTGGTCGCCTCGCCCGGCACCGGCGTGCTCTACACCCTGGCGCTGGCGCTGACCCGCGGCTCGCGCGCCAGCGTGGCGGCGGCGTTCGGCTGCACGCTCGGGATCGTGCCACAGATGATCGCGGCGATGCTTGGGCTGGCCGCCATCCTGCACACCAGTGCCGTGGCGTTCGCGGCGCTGAAATGGGGCGGCGTGGTCTATCTGCTCTACATGGCCTGGCAGGCGCTGCGCGAGCGCGGCGCGCTCGCCGTCGATACCGAGATCAAGCCGCGCTCCAGCGGGCGGGTGATCGTGACCGCGATCCTGATCAACATCCTCAATCCAAAGCTGTCGATCTTCTTCCTCGCCTTCCTGCCGCAGTTCATCGCGGTCGACGAACCCTACCCGCTGACGCGGATGGTCGAACTCAGCGGCGTATTCATGGCGATGACCTTTGCGGTGTTCGCGGTCTACGGGCTGTTCGCGGCCTCGGTGCGCGACCGCGTCATCACCCGGCCGAAGGTGATGGCCTGGCTGCGGCGCAGCTTTGCCGCGGGCTTTGCCCTGCTCGGCGCCAAGCTCGCCTTCGCGGAGCGTTGAGTTCGCATTCGCCCCCAGGGCTTGCAGCAGGCAATAAAAAAGCAGGCCTTGCGCCTGCTACCTTGCGTCCTTGCCTGCGGTGGCGGTCCGGATCGGGTGCCCGGGCAGGGCAAGAGCCGCTACCCGGGCCAGAAATTCGCTACTTCTTGGCGGCCTTCTTCTTGGTGGCCTTTTTCGCCTTCGCCTTCTTCGCTTTCTTAGCCATAGTATCCTCTCAGGGTTTCATGGATTGAACGCGACTCCGAGGCATGCTTGGCGGAGGGCCAGCCTCGCAACATCCTCACTAGCAAACTCAGCAGATTCGGAGGCTGCTGCCGCGTGCTGTCACCACGCTGTCATCGTGTTATCCACAGCTGTTACGTGTTTTCGCCAGTTTTTCGCCAGCGTGCGCGTGTCACGCATCGCTGCATCGTCGCATCCGTCATGCTTAACGATGCGCAAACGGCCGGTTCGGGAATCTTCATCAATTCAAAACCACGGCGCGGATTGGCGCGTGGCGGGTGAGAGTCCGTTAAGCGGCGCGGCCGCATCCTGTCACGCAAGGCAACGGGGATTGCCATTGGGAGAAACGCCTCAAGGGGCGGACGGTCATTTCAGGAGAGGCGAGGCCGATACGGGTCTCGAACAGGGGCGATGTTGAGCGTTCCGACGCTTTGGACGGTATTCGTTATCAATTTTCTCGCGCTCGGCCTGATCTGGGCCTATGTCGCGCGCAGCTATCCAGCTTTCGGCGCCGCGCGGTTCTGGACCGCGTCCGCACTCACGGCGTCCACTGGGGCCGCCTGCGCGATGCTCCGCGTCATGATGACGGATTCGCTGCTGCCGCTGCTCGCGGCGGGGACGCTGATGGTGTTCGCCGCCGGCCTTGCCGCGATGGGCATCGAGCGCTTCTACGGCAAGCCGGTCGGCTGGCGCAGCACCGCGCTGTCCACCGCACTCGCCTTCGCCGGCCTCGGCGTCTTCATCTTTGCCTATGACAGCATGCCGATGCGCATCGTGGTCTACACCACAGCCCAGGTCATGCCGCTGGCGTTGACGCTGAAGCTGCTGCTGTCGCCCGAGAACGGCCGCGTCAGCCCCGGCGCGCGGCTCGCCGGCATCGTCGCCTCGGTGCTGATCGGCATCTATGCGCTGCGCCTCGTCGGCGCCGTGCTGCAGCCCGGCGAGTTCGGCTTCGTTCGCTTCAATGCGAGCCAGTCGCTGGTGATCCTGCTGATGGTGTTCCTGTCGATGGCGCTCAATTTCGGCTTCCTGCTGATGGCGATCGACCGGCTGCGCAACGAGGTCGCCGACCTCGCGCTGCTCGACGATCTCACCGGCGTCGGCAACCGCCGCCAACTGTTGCAGCGGCTGACCGAGGAATGCGCTCGCTCCGACCGCAACGGCGAGGCCTTCGCGCTGCTGGTGATCGACCTCGACGGCTTCAAGGGCATCAACGACACCCATGGCCATGCCGCCGGCGATGCCTGCCTGCAGCACTTCACGCTGATGGCGCAGACGAGGCTCCGCCCGGGCGACATGCTGGCCCGCACCGGCGGCGACGAGTTCTGCATCGTGCTGCCGTCCTCGACGCTGCGCGAGGGCGCGATGATCGCGCGCCGCGTGCTGGAGGTCTGCCGCGCCGACGCCGAGCAGTGCACCGGCAACGACATTCCGATCGCGGTCTCTATCGGCGTCGCGCAATGGACCCGCGAGATCGGCCTCCACCCCGACCGCCTGGTCGCCGCTGCCGACCACGCGCTCTACGACGCCAAGAAGGGCGGCAAGAACGGCTACGCGACCTACGAGCCGAAGCTGCCGCCCGACATGGTCGATCTGGTGAAGGCGAGCCTGCGCCAGAGCGCCTGAGCGTGCTAACTGGGAGCGACACAGGATCCTTCCGTGATGCATCGCCTGCTCGCCACACTTCTTGCACTCGTCCTGTCGTCCGCCGCATCAGCCGAAACTGATCTTGCGGCGATCGCGCGATCGCAGGGCACGCCGGAGATTCCCGGGTTGAATATGGTGTGGCTGTCGCCGTGGGGCGACGTCGCCAAATCCCATCCCTGGCGCAACATCATCGTGCACCAGACCGAAGGTCCAGCCGGCTCGGCACGAAATGGCGCCGCCGAGCAGCACAAGAACCCGACACGCCGCGGCGTGATGGTCTGGGTCGAAACCGACGGCACGGTCTATTGGGCGGTCGCCGACAATCTGGTCCCGACCCACACCGACGGCGCCGACCGCAACGACAACAAGTACATCGACAACAGCAAGACCTATCGCCAGGTCAACAAGGACACCTCGATCGGCGTCGAGTTCGCCGGCAATTACCCCGACGTCACCAAGGGCCCGACCGACGCGCAGGTCGCGGCCTGGCGGGTGCTCGTGAAGCTGCTGCGCGCCCGTTACGGCATCCCGCTGGAGCGGGTCTATGCGCACAACTGGATCGACTTCAAGGACGCCCGCTACTGCGAGGGCTGCGCGCTCGCGACCATGGCACGAGAGTGGGGCGAGTAGCGCCGAGCATTTCTGGGGACGGCCGGGTGAGCTGGCGCATCACGGTTGACCTGCTATTTGTGGTCACCGGATTTAAGGGCCGCTCGATGTTTCGACAGTTTTGGTTTGGCGCCGCGATCCTGTGCGCCTTGGCTTCCCGCGCGTGGTCGGCGGCGGGGTCGTCCGTGCCGTTTGCCGACGGTGGTTATATTCCGGACTACTTGAAGATCGTCCGTCAATACAATGCAAGCGGCGATGAATTTCGCATCGAGGGAATCTGCAAATCAGCCTGCACGGTGTTCCTCGGCATCCGCAATGTCTGTGTCCAGCGCGATGCGCAACTGATGTTTCACGCTGGCCATGACCTTGCGGAAAACCGTACCGGTCCGGACTCGCGTGCGAGCCAGGCGCTGCTTTCTCGTTACAATGAAGCATTGCGGCGCTATCTGCTCGAAGGCCATCACATGGATACAGAAACATTCCATACGCTGGAAGGTCGCGTGTTGATCGAGCGCTTCGGCTATCGGGAGTGTTCACCGGTGCCGGCCCCATAGGATGGATCGACGTCAGGGACGTCCGCTATTGCGGATGCCATATTCTTGCATCACGCCCGTGGTGTAGCTTGGCCCCGTACGCGCGGGTCTGAAAGCGCCGCCCTCCGGCTCCAACCGTCCGCCCCAGCAAGGATCGAGATATGACGTACGCAATTACCACAAGGTTGGCACCATCATTGATCGGCCTTGCGGTCGCGGCGCTGCTCGCGCTCGGCGCGTCGGCGCCGGCTGTTGCCCAGGATGCGGTCGTCGCAACGCTTCCCAAGGATATTCATTTCGAGGGACCCGCCGGAGCGGTGGGGATCGCTGTCCTCTTTGGCGACCCGAAGAAGGCGGGCGTGTTTTCGGAGCGGGTGAGGATCCCGGCCGGCTTCAAGATCATGCCACATTGGCACGGTGAGACACGAACGGCCGTGGTTCTGGCCGGCACCTTCTATTACGCGAACGGTGATCAGTGGGATGAGAGCAAATTCAAGGCTTACCCGCCCGGCTCGTTCTTGATCGAACCTGCGAAAATATCCCATTACGCGATGGCCAAGGACGGCGAGGTCGTTCTTCAAGCGACCAGTGTCGGTCCGAGCAGCACCATCAGGATCGACCAGGCGAAGCAATAGGCTGGCGCCATTTTCAGCCGGAACCGGCGATCGCGGACGATGGGTATCGCAGAACCGGAGCCGGCGTTAACGACGCTTGGCGATTTCCAGCCCGGCCGACATCACTTCGAGGCTTGTTAAAACTTGCCTTGTACCTCCTCCAGACACGGGACCAGGGGAGAGGTATGGGTAAGCGGGCCAAACGCAAAAAGACCGAGGCGCTCGCGCTGCCGGTGGCGGCAAGAGTTGCAATTGGCGCTGTGGCGGCTGTCGCATTGGGGTACGGTTTGCTGTGGCGGCCGGCGAGCGTTCAACCGACACGGAAGCAGGTTGCGCACCAGGTCCCGGCGCCATCGGCTCCTGTACCATCCACGCCTGTGCCATCGGCTCCCATTCGCGTAGCGGCGTCGGTCCAGGCTGCAGTGCCGGCTCCGGTTCCAATTCCGGTCCCGGCGCCTCGGGTCGAACCACCAAGAATCGAAACGCCAAAAACCACTGACGCTCCCGGAAAATTTGTTCGGCAGGTGGTCGACTACACAAGTCACCAGACGCCGGGCACCGTCGTCATCGACACCGGAAACACGTTCCTCTACCTCGTTCTGAACGACGGACAGGCGATGCGCTACGGCATCGGTGTCGGCCGCGAAGGTTTCGCGTGGTCCGGTGAACAGACCGTGGCCCGCAAGGCAGAATGGCCGGACTGGCGTCCGCCGGCGGAGATGATTTCGCGCCAGCCTTATCTGCCGCGGTTCATGGCTGGCGGTCCCGGCAATCCGCTCGGCGCCCGGGCGATGTATCTCGGCGAGACCGAGTATCGAATTCACGGCACCAACAAGCCCGACACGATCGGCAAGCGGGTGTCGTCCGGATGCATCCGGCTGACCAACGAGGACGTCGCGGACCTCTATGATCGGGTGAAGGTCGGAGCAAAGGTGATCGTGCTTCCGGCACAAGCTGCCCATCGACCATCCCAGGGCGCGCCGCCCTACACCGCCTCGACGCCGGACCCGGCGTCGCTGTCGAACCGACCCTCGGCAACGAACGTGCAGGTGCAGTCATCTGACCGAAGCTGACCACGGCCACCCGGGGCGCCAGTGCCCCGCCGCTTGCGGCAGCGAGGAGCGATTTGGCTCCCGCGGCCGCACCTTCCCCTGTTGAGGGGAAGGCCTGTGTCGAGGCGAAGGCCTTGTTCAGGCGAACGCCTTGGGAAGATCGGCCGACGGCTTGGTGACAATCTGGTGCGCATCGCGCCAGAGCAACTCGCGCTGACGCGAGGTCGTGATCGTGCGCACCGGTAGCCCGCCCTCCTCGAGCAGCCAGGCGCAGTAGCGCGCGCGGCTGATCGCTTCGCGGGCTTCGGGGTCGAACCAGCAAATGCCCCAGATCGAATTGCGCCGCTTGAAGTGCCGCGCGATGCGGCCCGGAATCGGCAGATGCTGCCCGAACCAGTCGAACTGCTCCGACAACTCGTGTCGGATCCAGTCCGGGCAGCCGTTCCGGTGGATGTACCAGGACGCACGAAAGAAGCCGCTCTCCACGCGGCTGTGCGGGTGGATGAGCGGTGTAACGAACCGCAAATACATGGCGACACGGCGCGACGCCGTGTTGCGTCACGCCCCTCGTAGCCGGATCAAATGAATGGAAGAACAGCCGCGATGCGGCGTTCAGCGCGTGGCCGATCGCCGATCAACCGATCGGGCGGTCAGATGTATCGATCTACGCTTCATGCCGCCCCCCTCGTGCGCGCTGGAACGGCGCGACATCGCGCCGGGGGCGCAGCACATACACCCGCAAGGGCGCGACGGCAAGCGGCGTAGGATGAAGTGATACCCATCGATCTCGTGCCGCGCGGCGGGATGATGGGTATCCCTGCGCTCCACCCATCCTACAGGCAACAAAAAAGCCGGCGTTGCCGCCGGCTTTCGTGTCTGTTGGCTTGCGCCGTGCGATCAGTGCGCGGCTTCCAGAGCGGCTTCCTGCCGGGCAATCGTGCCCTTGACGGCCGACTGCACCTTTTCGAAGGCGCGGACCTCGATCTGCCGCACGCGCTCGCGCGACACGCCGAACTCGGCCGCGAGGTCCTCCAGCGTCATCGGCTCATCCGCCAGACGCCGCGCCTCGAAGATGCGGCGTTCGCGCGGGTTGAGCACGCCGATTGCCCCGGTCAGGGCCTGACGACGATGATCGAACTCCTCGCTCTCGGCCATCATGGCTTCGGCGTTGGGCGAGTTGTCGACCAGCCAGTCCTGCCATTCGCCGGCTTCGCCGTCGTCGCGGATCGGGGCGTTGAGCGACGCGTCGCCGCCGAGGCGGCGGTTCATGTCGATCACGTCCTGATCGGTCACGCCGAGGCGCTTGGCGATCAGCTTGACCTGGTCGGGGTGGAGATCACCCTCTTCCAGGGCCGAAATCTTGCTCTTCGCCTTGCGCAGGTTGAAGAACAGCTTCTTCTGGTTCGCAGTGGTGCCCATCTTCACGAGCGACCAGGAACGCAGAATGTACTCTTGTATTGACGCCTTGATCCACCACATGGCGTAAGTGGCGAGACGGAAGCCCTTCTCGGGCTCGAATCGCTTCACCGCCTGCATCAGGCCGACATTGCCTTCCGAGACGACCTCGGAGATCGGCAAGCCGTAGCCACGATAGCCCATGGCGATCTTGGCCACGAGCCTGAGATGGCTGGTGACGAGCTTATGCGCCGCGTCGCGATCGTCGTGCTCGCGCCAACGCTTGGCGAGCATGTACTCCTGCTGGGGCTCCAGCATGGGGAACTTGCGGATCTCGGCGAGGTAACGTGAAAGGCCGGATTCTCCATTGAGGACCGGCAACGTAGCTGTACGGGCCATTCGAGCGCCCTCCAGTGGTTCAGGCCCCCGATAGCGGCGGGCCAGGCAGGTGGCCGCTGGGTTAAAGCCGGCCATGCTGCGATGTTCCGCGTTGGATATTCAACGCAGGTGCAACATACACCAAACTGTCCGTGATAGGGAAGGATTGCTGACGTCACGTCCCCGTGTGGCAGCTATAACCTGTTGTCATAACAAGGCTTTTCATCAGGGGGTGCGTCATACCGCCGCTGCCAGCGCCTGTTGCAGGAGAAGCAAATCCTCCGGCAGGGCCGACTCCCAGTGCAAAAGTTCCCCGGTGCGGGGGTGCTCCAAAGCCAGCAAATAGGCGTGGAGGGCCTGCCGGTCGAGCGCGGTAAGTGCGTGCTTACCTTCCGGGCTGAGCTGCCCGGCCTTGGTCTTGAAGTGCGCGCCGTAAACGCTGTCGCCCATCAGGGGATGGCCGAGATGGGCGAGGTGCACCCGGATCTGATGGGTCCGCCCGGTCTCGAGCCGGCAGGCCAGGAGCGAGGCGACCGGCTTGCCGTCGCGGCCGGCAAAGCTCTCGCACACCTCGAAATGGGTGATCGCCTCGCGGCCGCCCGGGCGGACGGCCATTTTCTCCCTGGCATGCGGGTGGCGGTCGATCGGGGCGTCGATCGTGCCGTGGGGCCGGTTCGGCACGCCCCAGGCGAACGCCATGTAGCCGCGCTCCATCGGCCCGGTGCGCCCGTGATCGGCGAATTGCGCGGTCAGCGACTGGTGCGCCTGGTCGTTCTTGGCAACCACCATCAGCCCTGTGGTGTCCTTGTCGAGCCGGTGCACGATGCCCGGCCGCTTGACCCCGCCGATGCCGGACAGGCTGCCGCCGCAATGCGCGATCAGCGCGTTGACCAGCGTTCCCGAGGCGTGGCCGGCAGCGGGATGCACAACGAGCCCCCTGGGCTTGTTGATGACGATGATGTCGTCGTCCTCGAACACGATGTCGAGCGCGATGTCCTCGCCCTGAGGCTGGGCGGGCACGGCCTCCGGGACGTCGATTATGATCGTATCGCCGGTGGCGACATGATAAGCGGGGTCGCGGACGACGGCGTCCTTGACGGTCACGGAACCGGCGAGGATCAGCGCCTTCAGCCGGGACCGCGACAGCTCCGAAGTGCGCTGTGCGAGCACGCGGTCAAGCCGGGCCGAGCCCTCGTCGCCTGCGACGATGACCTCCAGCTTCCGACCGCCATTCGAAGAAACCTGATTCAAATCGACCTGTTGCAAAGATAGAGCCTTGTGATGACCGACACCGCTGTGACCGAACCGACCCCCGACCAGGCCGCGCTGATCGCGCGGGTTCGGCGCATGATGCTGATCGCGGGTCTGACCTCGGCATTGGCCGTGGCCGTCGTGTTGATCGCCATCGGCTACCGCCTTTATCGCAGCGAGGGAAGCCCCGTTTCCGTATCCGACGTCACTGCTGCGTTGCCGAAGGGCGCCCGCATCGTCGCAACCGGCGTCGCCGGCGAACGGCTGGTGCTCACGCTTGATATAGGCGGTGCAACAGAGATCCGCACATTTGATGCAAAGACACTGAAACCTGTCGGCAGGCTGAGCTTCGTCAACGAACCCTGATCGAAGCAGTCGCGAAGCCGCGCAGGCAATCCGCAACCAATAGCTGCAGCGTATTTTTTGCGCATGCGTTCGCGCATCGAGAATGTGTGCTGCCATCTTTTCGGCCGAGTTGCACGCTCAGCTTGCGCCATGTCGGAGTCCAACCCCAACGCTTCCAGCGAACAGTGCGTTGAATCCGAAGCGGCCGCGTCCTGCATCGAGCCGACGCGTCGCGCGGTGTTGACTGCGCTTGCGGGCTGCGCCTGTCTCGCCGCGATCGAGCCCGCAGCCGCTGACGATGATGAACAGCCGGGCGCCAGCGAGCGACCGCAAAAAGCCGATGTGCTTGTGCGTGCCGAAGGCGACAAGGCCAGCCAGGTCATCAAGTCGGATGATCTGACCTTGGGCGGACCGCCCATTCGCGCCTGGCCGCAGGACCCGAAAACCTCCGTCGTTCGCAAAGGTTCGCGGCTCAACGAGGTCGTGCTGATCAAGCTCGATCCGAACGAGCTGGACGATGCCACGCGTGCCCGCGCGCCTGACGGCGTCGTCTGCTACTCGGTGATCTGCACGCATGCCGGATGTCCGATCACCGCCTGGGTGAAGCAGGATCAGGGCGACAAGAACGTTCTGAAATGTCTCTGTCACAACTCCGAATACGATCCGCGGCAGAATGCGCAGGTCGTGTTCGGGCCGGCGCCACGTCGCCTCGCGGCCTTGCCGCTGACGGTTGCCGACGGCGCGATCACGGTCGCAGCGCCATTCGTCGGGAAGGTGGGTGCTCAGCAGGGAGGATGAGGCCAAATCGAGATTTCTGCATGACCTAAAAACAAAACAGAGCAGGGAGGTAGCATCTCATGACAAGCAAGCAGTGGTTACTGTCGAGTTGTGTCGCATTCACGTGCCTCATTTCGACCTACGCTGTCGCAGGGCCGATCGAAAACTACAGTTCCGTCACCTCTGCGCGTCTCGAAAATCCCGAACCCGGCAACTGGATGCTCTATCGCCGGACCTATGACGGCCAGGGTTTCAGTCCGCTCACCCAGATCAACACATCCAACGTCAAGGACCTCAAGCCAGTCTGGACCTTCTCGACCGGCGTCATCGAGGGCCATGAGGCACCGCCGATCGTCAACAACGGCGTGATGTTCGTCGCGACTCCGATGGGGCAGGTGATCGCGCTCAACGCCAAGACCGGCGAGGAGTACTGGCGCTACAAGCGGCAGCTGCCCGACGACCTGTTCCAGCTGCATCCGACCAGCCGCGGCGTCGGCCTGTGGGAAGACAAGCTCTATCTCGCCACCACCGACGACCACGTCGTCGCGCTGGACGCCAAGACCGGCAAGGTGGTCTGGGACACCAAGGTGCAGGACTACAAGAAGGGTCAGTACATGACCCTGATGCCGCTCACCGTCGACGGCAAGGTGATCGTCGGCGGCTCCGGCGGCGAGTTCGGCGTGCGCGGCTATATCGCCGCGTTCGACGCCAGCAGCGGCAAGGAACTGTGGCGCACCTTCACCATCCCCGGCGAGGGCGAGCCCGGCCACGAGACCTGGAGCGGCGACGACTGGAAGTCGGGCGGCGGATCGGCCTGGATGACCGGCACCTACGACAAGGACACCAAGACGGTCTATTGGGGCGTCGGCAACGCGGCGCCATGGCCCGGCTCGATGCATCCCGGCGACAACCTCTACACCAGCTCGGTGCTGGCGCTCGATCCCGACACCGGCAAGATCAAGACCCACTTCCAGTATCACCAGAACGATTCCTGGGACTGGGACGAGGTCGATGCGCCGATGCTGATCGACATGCAGCGCGACGGGCGCTCGTTCAAGAGCCTGGTCCATCCCGGCCGCGACGCGATCTTCTGGGTGCTCGAGCGCAAGCCGGACAAGATCAACTATGTCGCCGGCTGGCCGTTCGTGAAGACCAATGTCTGGAAGGGCGTCGAGGCCGAGACCGGCCGGCCGATCCTCGATCCCGACCACAAGCCGGTGCTCGGCAAGCGGGTCGAGTTCTGCCCGTCGCTGTGGGGCGGCAAGGACTGGCCGTCGGCCGCCTACAGCCCGAACACCAAGCTCGTCTACGTTCCCGCCAACGAGAACTTCTGCGGCGGCTTCACCGGCGAGAAGCAGCCGCTGGTTCCCGGCCAGCTCTGGCTCGGCACCAAGCCGGAGGACATCGGCCTGATACCCGCACCCAATGCCGATCACTTCGGCGAGCTGCAGGCGTGGGATCCGGCGACCGGCAAGAAAGTCTGGCAGCACGACTACAAGACCTCGCAGCTGTTCGGTGCCGTGACCGCGACTGCCGGCGATCTCGTTCTCGCCGGCGGCACCAACGACCGCGCCTTCCGCATCTTCAACGCCAAGACCGGCGAAGTGTTATGGGAGCAAAAGACCAACTCCGGCATCATGGCGATGCCGATGTCCTATGAGGTCGATGGCACGCAATACATCGCGGTCCAGTCGGGCTGGGGCGTCGACGCGCAGCGCATCCAGGACGCGCTGGCCGGCAAGGTCGCGGGCTTCGAGAACAACGTCCCGCAAGGCGGCGTGATCTGGGTGTTCGCGCTCGACAAGAAGTAAGGCGCGAACCAAAGCTTCGGTTCTGTGGATTCAGAACCGAAGCTTCAGCAAACACTTCTCACCGATAGGGGGCGATGCGATCGGGAAGCGGCGGTTGGGGAGACCGCCGCTTCCCGGTCCGCTCTGTTACTTGCCCTTGGTGTCGACCTTCTGCTTCTCGTCCTCGTTCATCTTCTTGATCGTGGGATCCTTGGAGACTTCGCCGGTGCTTTGGCCGGTGGTCGCCGGCGGAGCATTGCTTGGAGCCGAGGTCTGGTCGGGCAGCACCTTGGCCGGACGCGTTGCCGTCGTGCTCGGCGGCGAATTGGTTTGTGCGGAAGCCTGTGCGGCAAAAAGCAAGACGCCCGCGGACAGCAATGCCGCGAGCGTCCCGAATGTCTGAGGTGGGGTTCTCATCGATCTGCTCCAGAGTATCGATCGATGAGAACCGCCCGTCTCGCCTAACGTTCCAACCTCACGTCTCCAGCTGCTTGCCGATCGGCAGCGCGCGGATGCGCTTGCCGGTGGCGGCGAAGATCGCGTTGCTGAGCGCCGGTGCGAACGGCGGTACGCCGGGCTCGCCGACGCCGCTCGGCGGAGTGTCCGCTCCGGGCGGCACGATGTAGACGTTGGTGATCGCAGGCGACTCGTCGATCCGGATCACCGGGAAGTCGTCGAAATTGCTCTGCTGCACCTTGCCGTCCTTGAAGCTGATCTCGCCGTATTTGGCCAGACTCAGTCCCATGATCGCAGCACCCTCGATCTGCGAGGCGATCCGCTCCGGATTGACGTACGTGCCGCAATCGATCGCGGTGTCGACCCGCGGCACAGTGAGCTTGCCCTTGTCGTCAACCGCCACCTCGACGATGGTCGCAATGTAGCTGACGAACGAACGGTGCACGGCGATGCCGAGACCATGGCCCTTCGGCACCTGACGGCCCCACTCGCCCTTTTCGGCGACCAGCTCGACCACCTTGCGCAACCGCGCGGTGTCGATCGGGTAGCTGTCATAGGGCTCGCCGTAGTTCCAGGGATCTTTCACCGAGGACAGGTTGACGATCCGCGGGCTGCCGATCAGCTCCAGCAGCATCTCCTTCTGGTCGCGGTTCGTCGCGTGTGCGATTTCCCCGACCATCGACTGCACCGCGAAGGCGCGCGGGATGTTGGAGACCGAGCGGAACCAGCCGATCCGCGTGAATGCGGCCGCTTCCGGATTCTCGCACTGCAGATTGGCGATCTCGAACGGGTTGTCGATCAGGCCCATGCCGAGCTCGAACGGCGCTTCATGGTTGGCCCCGGCGGCAAAGGTCGAGGCGATGGTCGGTGCCACGCTGCGGTGCCGCCACGCAATCACCTTGCCGCTCTTGTCGAGACCGGCCTCGATCCGTTCCACCGAGACGGTGTGCAGGAAGTCGTGATGCACGTCGTCTTCACGGGTCCACTGCACCTTGACCGGCGCGCCGAGTTCCTTCGACAGCAATACCGCCTCCAGCGCGAAGTCGCATTTCGACTTGCGGCCGAAGCCGCCGCCGAGCAGCGTCACGTTGACGGTGACATTGTCCTCGGGAATGCCGAGCGTCTTGGCGACGTCCTCGCGGGTGCCGCCGGGGCTCTGGACGGGTGCCCAGACCTCGGCCTTGTCGCCCTTGACGTCGGCAACCGCGACCGGCGGCTCCATGCTGACATGGGCGAGATGCGGCAGGTAATATTCGCCGACAATGACCTTGTCGGCGCTCTTCAGTGCCGCATCGACGTCGCCTTCCTTGCGCACCACGAGGCCGGGTTTTCGCGCGGCTTCCTCGAGGGAAGCACGATAGGTGACGGAGTCGTATTTGGCATTGGTGCCGTCATCCCAGACGATCTTCAGCTGGTCGCGGCCCTTGATCGCGGCGCCGGTGTTGCGCGCGATCACAGCCACGCCGCCGAGCGGCTGGAACTTTGACGGCCAGGGCCAGCCCTTGACCTCCATCACCTTCTCGACGCCGGGCACCTTCATCGCCGCACTGTCATCGAACGACTTGACCTTTCCGCCGGTGACCGGCGGCCGGGCGATGACAGCGTATTTCAGGCCGGGCAGGCGAGTGTCGGCGCCGTAATGCGCCTTGCCGGTGGTGATGTCGTGCAGGTCGACGATCGAGACCTGGCCCTTGCCGAGATAGCGGAAGTCCTTCGGGTCCTTCAGCTTGAGGCCCTCGATGCTCGGCACCGATTCCTTCGCAGCGTCGGCGGCGAGTTCGCCGAAGCCGGCCTTGCGTCCGCTCGCGCGGTGCACGACCTCATGGTTCTGCGCCTTCACTTCGGTGACCGGCACGCCCCATTTCTTGGCGGCGGCGGCTTCCAGCATCGAACGCGCCGAGGCGCCGATCTGGCGCATCGGGATCAGATAGTGCCGGGTCGAGCGCGAGCCGTCGGTGTCCTGGTTGCCGAACTTGACCTCGTCGCCGTGTGCCTGCTGGACATGGACGCGCGACCAGTCGGCCTCCATTTCCTCGGCGACGATCAGCGGCAGGCTGGTGCGGACGCCGGTTCCCATCTCCGAGCGATGCGCCAGGATGGTGACGATGCCATCGGGGGCGATCGCGACGAACACGCGCGGATCGACCACGACGCCGTGCGGCATCTTGCCGGCGCCGGTCTCATAGGCGAATGCCTGGCGCGTCATCACAGGCGCTGCGAGCACGAACGAGCCGGCAATGCCGAGCCCCTTGAGGATGCTGCGGCGCGACAGGTTCTCGACCTTCACTTGCTTCTCGAAACCGCGAAGCTTTCCGGGGTTGGTGCGAATGTTCATGTCACACCCCCGTCGATGCGAGATGGACGGCATTCTCGATCCGCTGGTAGCAGCCGCAGCGACAGATATTGCCCGACATGGCCTCGCGGATCTGGTCGTGGCTCGGCTTCGGGTTCTGGTCCAAGAGTGCCGCGGCCTGCATGATCTGGCCGGCCTGGCAGTAGCCGCACTGCGGAACATTGACCTGGCGCCACGCCTTCTGCACCGGATGGTCGCCGGTCGGGTGCAGTCCCTCGATGGTGGTGATCTCGCGGCCAGCCGCGTCGGAGACCGAGGTGATGCAGGCGCGCACTGCCTCCTTGTCGATGATCACGGTGCAGGCGCCGCACAGGGCCTGGCCGCAGCCGAACTTGGTCCCGGTGAGGCCGACTTCGTCACGCAGATACCACAACAGCGAAAGATCCGGGTCGCCGTCCCAATTCTGTTCCTGGCCGTTGATTCTTAGTTTGATCATGGTCTGTCCTCGCTCTGCTTAAGCTATTGACCGGTGCGGGGGCAGGGACGGAACATCTTCCATCGCCAGCGGCCGCGCTGATGTTTGTTGTGCCAAGATACTGGTGAGCCAAATTGCCGTGCGCCAAGGTCTCGCGCTTTGTTCCAAGCACTCCTCTTGCTTGTCCGGCGCCGTGCGGGCGCAGCATGGTGAAGGGCTGCGATGTTAGCAGAGGCCGGCGCCGGGTGACTTCACAGGCAGGTGTTTACAGAACGGTGTTTTTGCATTTGCGGTTTGTCAAAAGCAGGGCCGTGCACGATGCAGAGATGACATCCGGAGGTGGCCGTGCCAGCGGCGCGGCCGCATCGCTGGCCCGTGCAGGTGCGGCGCGCTGCGGCCCCTCGGGGCGCAGGGGCGTTCCGGGGCTGCTGCCGCGCCGAAACCGCCGGCACGGCATGGTAAGCATGGATGACAAAATCCCCGCCGCAATGCACAAGCCATCTTGCGGCAGGCCGATTTCAAGGCTATTGCCTTCCCTCTCAACGCTCCCTTCGTCTAGCGGTTAGGACGCGGCCCTCTCAAGGCTGAAACAGGGGTTCGATTCCCCTAGGGAGCGCCATTCGGGAAATCATGACCTTGTTTTTCCGTGGCCTTTTGCCTGTTTTCCCAGATTCTCAGATGCGGTTTGGGAATTCTGTTCGACCTATGTTCGTTGAGGCGTGCTGCTGCGCGCTTGCCGCCACGGCCGCGATCGGCCTCACGGGTATATCTCTCCGCCTCTGACAGTGTGGTGTGACCAAGCGCGGCCATGATGTCATGCGCGCTACATTCGGCATCAGCGAGGAGTCGGCCAGTGTCTTACGCAACCCATGCGGCTTGCAGTCGAGCGGAAGGCCTGCGGCGCTGATCGTATCACGCATGAATCGGCTGAAGCCATCGACTGTGCATGGCTTGCCGTACTCGGTGTTGATGACGGTAACGTGCTTGCGCCGTGTTGCCGCCAGCGCCTTCTGCAGGTCTTCGCTCTCCGCCATGTCGACCAAGACGCCAGTCTTATGCCGTCTGTAGCAGGCGCCGCCGTCGACCTGGTGCCACGTCAACAGATGCGTGTCGACGCGCGCCGTGCCCTGTTCAGCATCAAGCTCTATGCGGTCCGCTGCTTTGTTCCGATTGGCCAGCGTTTCTCGAATGCGGCCATCTCTCGATCCGTCCAAGATCTGATCTTGCCGCCCTTGGGCGTTTGATGCCTGCGGTTGGATCAGGCGTGAGACCGAAATGGTTGATCAGGATGCGCTGCTTGCGAGGGCGAGAGTTAGTGGTTGGCCAAAGTCCAGCTCAACCCGACTTCGCTGCTTCCGGCTCAGCGGGGGATAGCGGTGGCAGTCGATGTCTGCTTATTCTCCGCCCCGAGGGCACCGCGCCGCCGTAACTGGGAGGGCGCGATGCATTGACTTGCGTCAAACTGAGGCCAAGCCAACACCGCTAGATGAGCCTATCCGAAGAAGAACTGGGGCATGATATGAGTATCCGTGGCCTGAAGTCTTTCATGATTGCCGGTGTGACCGCTGGTTTCGCCGCGGCCGCTCACGCTGAAGATGTCGATGTTGGTAAGGCGGAGTTTCAAGCTTCGTGCGCAAGCTGTCATGGCGTAGATGGAAAGGGCAAAGGACCTGTTGCTGGGCAGCTGAAGGTGCCGCCTGCCGATTTGACGGCCTTGGCCAAGAACAACAACGGGGTCTTTCCGATAACCGCCGTTTATGAAGCCATAGATGGGCGGAGAACAATTTCCGCGCACGGCACTCATGAAATGCCGATCTGGGGAGAACGATTCAATCCCGTCAAGAGCGCGCCTCACACGATTGATCCGACCTACGACGCGCTCGATCCTTCGCGGGACTTGCGGGAAGTCGTCGTGCGAACACGCATCCTCGCCGTTATCGATTACCTGAACCGCATCCAGCAGAAGTAGCGGCGCCGAAGGCGTTCGGGATCGCCGTGCCGCCGGCTCGCCGCTCGGCCGCGGAGGCGATAGATGAGCGGCAGCCGTACGCGCATCAAGTGCCGCCCCATCATTGATCCCCATCAAGGCCGCTGCGAGCAAAGTCGCTCATGGTCATATAGAAATGGAGGATCAACGATGACCGGCATTGTGCTCGATGCCCGGCAAATTCAGAACGCCCAGCTCCCGTTCGCCTCTGGCTCGAACAGCAGATTTCGGCCGCTCTTGGTCCGAGGCCGACATCCGGAGCTGATGCGGAAGTGGTCCGACTGCCTGCTGTCATCCATGACCATCATCGCGGGGCTGTTCCTGCTCTGGCCCGGACCGGCGCAAGCTGGGGAAATCCGGGATGTGCAAACACTTGCGCCTCTGGTCGGGAAGGTCATCCAAAGTGTCGTCGGCATAAAGGTCGGCACTGAGACTTCCCGGTCAATGGACGCTGGTCCCGAGCTTCCGCCTCGCATCATGCAGGATGTGTATGGTGCGGGCGTCGTCATCAAGGCGGAGTCCGGATTGATCGTGACGAGCAATCATCTGGTCAGCGGCGCCACGACGCTTGCGGTCCGATTGCCGGACGGGCGCCAGCTTGACGCCCGGTTCGTGGTAGCCGACGAGCGATACGACCTCGCGATGCTGAGGATTTCGGCGTCCGGCCTGACCTCGGCCCGCATCGGCCGATCGATCGACGTAGAGCCTGGGGATTTCGTCGTTGCGGTCGGTGGCTCCTCGGGGTTCACTCAAAGCATTAGTTTCGGCATCGTCAGCGCCCTGCATCGTTCGTCGCCTGGTGTTCCCTGCCAGGATCTCATTCAGACCGACGCGTTGCTGGATCGCGGCAGTGCAGGCGGGCCGCTGTTCAATCTGCGGGGCGAAGTGATCGGCATTGTTGCCGCCATCACCGGCGAGACCGAATCCGAGCGCGCCTTTGCGATTCCCTCGGATGCCATCGATCGCCTCTTCGTCCGGATGAACTAGATGTTCAGTGCGCCCGTGGATCGATTTGCAGCCGTTTGATCCGCTGAAATCACGACAGCCGCATGAATTGCAGTCACTATCGCGACGTACACCGTCAATGATCTCTTGTGGTGCATCTCGCCATCCTTGCCAGGCAAGCCAAAGCAGGTAGGGGCGCGCAACGGCCGCGAGCTTCCGGGAGTGGCTCTCGACGTGCGTAGCCAGCGCTGCGGCTCCATCCTCGACGGTGCTTCCCATATGAACCGATAGCTCGCCGAATGATCCTGCGGCGAAAACGGGCGGTTACAAAAAGCTGCACGGCTTATTGATCCAGATCAGCTTGACCTTCCATTTTTGATCGATGCTGGCGGATCATCGTGTACGCGAAGCTCTGGGGAATTTGCCATGTTGGCCTTGGATGTCATGCGCACGTCTTTCGCGACGATCACGCCCGGCGCACCATTGCTCGATGCTGTTCGTCTATTGCTGGAAACGGGACAGCGCGGCTTGCCTGTGCTCGATGCCGCAGGGGCGTTGATCGGAGTCATCTCGGAGGGCGACTTCCTTCACCGTCGCGAACTCGGCGTGCATTGGCCGGAGGGCTTTTGGCTCGAATGGCTGCTGAGCAGAGAGGAGGGGCGGCTGGTCCGCGAGCGGACCCGGGCGCTGAGCGTCGACGCTGTGATGAGCCGCAAGCCCGTCTGCGTCGACGAGTGCGCGACTGTGGACGAGATCGTGGTCGAAATGGACAAGCATCAGATATCGCAAGTCATGGTACTCCGGGGTACACGCGTCGTCGGCATCGTCGGGCGTGTGCAGCTGATCACCGCGCTTGAGCGGATACTCGCGCGATCCGAGGGCAACTGACGCGGAAGACCCGGCAGGCAATTGCGGAGCGTGCGATTGCTCCGGACGCGCTTCCGGTCGAGCCGCAACGGCGGCGAGAAACTAGGCTCAGTTTGGCGCCTTGCCATCAAAGAAATTTCCGAATTGACCTCGCTCAAGGCGCCCGTGCAGCCGATTGCGGATGCTAGGCAATGCCTATCAAATGCTGACGAGGTTCGCCATGACTGACCTAGTGAAGTCGCCGACCGTCAGGCAACGGGCAAATTTTGAAGCAGATATTGGTAGCGCGAAGTCGACCGATCACCGCTGGCTACTGGATGCGTTGGAGGATGACGAGGTTCGTGAGGCCCTGAAGCACGATGCGGCGCCCACATCCTCGGAGGCGGACGGCAGGCCGGCGCATGACTGACGATCCGCCATCGACTCGTCCGAGCCCGAAGCCGGCTCACCGTGTCGACAGGGCCGTGGTACTCCCGGATCGGCAGCCCAACAGCGCCGAAGAGGACGGCCGTGTGCCTGGCGCTCTGCGCAGCATCCTGCAATCGCCAAGCTATCAGGAGGCGGATCAGGACGAAGAATTTCTGCAGAGCGAAGCCACACGCGGCATTCGCCTCCAACTTGATTTCCTCAAGACCGAAACCCTGCTTCGGGAGCATCAGATCGCTCACACCATCGTCGTCTTTGGCAGCACTCGCATTTGCGAAGCGCAGGCGGCACGCCGGGCCGTCGCCTCGATGGCTGACGTGCTCGCGTTGAATCCTGACGATGACGACCTGCAGCGCCGTCTCAAGACGGCACGGAGTCTTGCGGCGAAGAGCAAGTACTACAAAATCGCACGCCAGTTCGGGCAGATCGTCGGTGCCGCAAGCGAAAAGGCCATCGGCGGCCGTCTGATGATCATGACTGGCGGCGGGCCTGGTATCATGGAAGCCGCCAACCGGGGTGCGCACGATGCCGATGCCCCATCGATCGGACTCAACATCGCCCTTCCGAAAGAGCAGGACCCCAACCCCTATGTCACGCCGGAGCTCTGCTTCAGGTTCCACTATTTCGCGATGCGAAAGTTGCATTTCTTGATGCGCGCCCGCGCGCTGGTGGCATTCCCTGGCGGCTTTGGCACGATGGACGAACTGTTCGAGGTGCTGTCGTTGGCGCAGACCCGGAAGATTGCGCCGGTGCCGGTTGTGCTGGTTGGCGAGTCGTACTGGCGTCGCGTGTTTGATCCGGACTTCCTGGTCGACGAGGGTGTCATCAATCCGGAAGACAGGTGCCTGTTCTGGTTTGCGGAGTCCGCCGAGGAAACCTGGCAGGGCATTCTGCGGTGGTACGAGGCGGCCGGCCGACCGCTTCTGCCGATCGGAGACGACGCCTCACGGGGCAAGTCGATCAGGAAAGAGGGCGAATCGTGAAATTATCCTTTCATGGCGCCGATCGAGCGGTGACCGGGTCCTGCCACCTGGTCGAATGTCTGAACCGGCGCATTCTCATCGATTGCGGTCTCTTTCAAGGAAGCCGCGACCTAGTGGAAGAGAACATCGCCGCCTTCGGGTTCGATCCTTCAACGATCGACTATGTTCTGCTGACCCATGCCCACCTGGATCACTGCGGCAGGATTCCATTGCTTGCGAAGCGCGGGTTCAAGGGTGAAGTGATCACGACTGCGGCCAGTCGCGAGCTGGCCCGCCTCGTTCTGGTCGATGCGGCGCATCTTCAGGAAGAAGACGCACAGCGGAGAGCGCGCCAATGGCGCCGGCGCGGCGAAGAAGATGTGCGGTCGCCGCTCTACACCGTCGTGGATGCGCTCGATTGCTTTGATCGGTTTGGAAGGACGGCTGAATATGGGCAGCCTTTGCCGCTCGCGGAGGGACTTCGTGCGACCTTCTTCGATGCCGGCCATATCCTGGGCTCTGCTAGCATTCTGATCGAGGTCGCCGAGCATGGCCGCGCGCGTTCGGTCCTGTTCTCGGGCGATCTTGGCAACGCCGGTCGCCCCTGCTGCGGCTCCCCAGTCCTCCCGCTCGCGCCGACATTGTCGTCATGGAATCGACGTATGGAGACAGGCTCCATCGGTCGCTGAAAGACTCCATCGAAGAGCTTTACGGCGCGATCAGCAGCACGCTGGCGCGCGGCGGCAACGTCATTATCCCGACCTTCGCGCTCGAGCGCGCCCAGGAAATCCTATATGTCCTGCGTCAAGGGGTGGAGTACAGCAGGCTGCCGCCGACTATGCAAATCTTTCTGGACTCGCCGATGGCGATCTCGGCGACCGAGATATTCAAGCGGCATTCCGAATCTCTCAGCTCCGAAGCCGCTTCCATGTTTCGCGAAGGGCGGGATCCGCTGCAGCCGGCAAACCTGCGTCTGGTCCGCGAGAGCGCCGATTCGGTTGCCATCAACAGGATAACCGGAGGCGCGGTCATCATGGCAGGCTCGGGGATGTGCACCGGCGGCAGAATTCGCCATCATCTCCGGCACAATATCTGGCGCAAGGAATCGGCGATCGTGTTCGTCGGATACGCCGCTTCGGGAACGATTGCGCGGCAGATCATCGATGGGGCCAACTTCGTGCGGTTGTTCGGCGAAGACGTTGCGATTCGCAGCACGATCTACACGATCAACGGATTTTCAGCTCACGCGGACCAGCAGGAGTTGCTGGTATGGCGACGCGCGATCGAGGGATGCGAGGCAACGTTCCTGGTTCATGGCGAAGAGCCTGCAATGCAGGCGCTCGCCGCGCATTTGGAGGACCAGCGAGTCGAGTTGCCGCGTCTGGGCGACGTGTTTGATCTGTAGATGGCGGGCCGGACAATTCGGCCAAACGAGCTTGCTGAGCCGCCTGTCGCTTCAGCTCGCTGCCTTCATGTCCTCGGGGGATTCGACGTAGAAGCCGGTATAGGTATCCACGAAGCAGAGATGGTCGTGCACCTTCTTGACGCCGGCAGTGTTCTCCGCGGCTACGATGGTCGCTTCGCGCGCTTGGTCGCTGGTGACGATCCCATGCAGATGGACAACGCCGTTGCGGACGGTGACCTCGAACCCGATAGGGCGCCAGGTTACGGCGTCGATCTGCCGGAGGATACGATCGCGGATATGGTCGTCGTCCGCGGTCGGATCCGGGATCTCATGCGCCAGACTGGCCACGGCCTGGAGCAGGTTCGAACGGGTCACGATGCCGACGAGGTCCTTGCCGCGCATCACGGGCAGGCGCTTGATGTCCTTCTTCTCCATAAGGTGCACCAGCTCCTCGAGCGGCGTTTCTTCCCCGACCGTGACCGGATCCGGCGTCATCACGTCCTCGATCTTGCGACCGCGCTCGTGGACGAAGTCCTCGGCGGCGCGGCCAGGTCCAAACAGGAACTGGAGAATGGCCGAACGCTTGCGCCCGGTTCCGATCTCCCCGCGGCGCAAGAAATCGCTTTCCGAGACGATTCCCGTCAACCTGCCGTCATCGACGACCGGCAGCCCGCTGATGTGATTTCGAAGCATGATGTTGGCGGCATCCTCGATCGCGGTTCGAGGCGTAACAGTGATGACGTTCTTGGTCATGATCTGGTGGGCGCGCATCGATGCCTCCGATGAACCTTTCGATTACAAAGCAGTCGCTTTCGCACGGCATTCCTTGACGAGGCTCAACCGCTTGCAATGGCGCGTACGAGATCTGGACCTGCGTGTCAGGAAGATTGGATGTCGTGAGTGCTTCAGCCTATCGCGAGCGAGAGCGTCGTAGTGCCCGTAGCGCCAATGCTCTCAGTCGCTTCGTCGCGATGCTTTCCGATACGTGAATGGTGATCAGAAGCGACCCGAATATGAGAATCATCAAGATTGCCTTTGCTGTTTCACTGGCCATTGCAGAAACTCCGAATGTGCGGCGGTTTTGGTTGCCTTTAGCGAGCCTGTTTCTCCGACTCCTGGTCTTCAGGAGATTTCAGACAGAAGCCCGAGAAGCTATCGCCCCAGTAGAGGTGATCATGCACCTCGCGGACGCCGGGAACGTTCTCGGCCGCGACGACCGCAGCCTTGCGGAATCTGCTTTCCGTGATCAGGCCACTCAAGTGGACGATGCCATCCCGGACGATGACGCTGAGTCCGAGCGGGCACCAGGCGTTGTGTTCGATCTCGTCCAGAATGCGCCGCCGGATCCGGTCGTCATTCTCGGTTGGAGCAGGTACGCCGCGTGCAAGGCTCGCCACGGTTCGCAGCAGGTTGCTGCGGGTGATTATGCCGACAAGCTTGCCGCCGCGAACAACCGGCAGCCGCTTGACGTTGTTCGTCTCCATCAGTTCGACGACCGTCGTCAGCGGCGCATCCTCGGCTACGGTGACCGGCGCGCGTGTCATGATCTCGGAGACCTTGCGGCCGTGCTCGAACACGTAGTCTTCAGCCCATTTTCCTGGTCCGAGAATGAAGGTCATCAACCAGTTTCGCTTCCTTTCGGTGCCGAGCTCGCTGCGATGAAGAAAATCCCCTTCGGTGATGATTCCGACGAGCGTTCCGTCGCGACCGACGACCGGCAGGCCGCTTACGTGGTGCCGAAGCATGATGTTTGCCGCGTCGAGGATGGTGCTGTCCGGCGCTGTCGAGAGCACCTTGCGGGCCATGATCTGGTGCGCGTACATCCGATATCTCCCATCGTCCTGGAAAGTAACAATCAGCCTAACTCCAGATGCGTGGGACGCGTTGATCTGACACAAGCGGCAAATTGGGTGCGGTTTGATCTGGCGCAAAGATCAAGCGCGATCGCTGCGTTACAAGGTCGGGGTCCTTGCAAGCCGAACACGCACGTCCTTTAGAGAGGCCAGATCGCGTTGCCGGGCTGCGTTGGATGAAGGGCGGCGTTCGCCGTTGCACCCCCGTCGGCGGAGCCGCCCTTCCTCTGGACCGTTCCAATAGCGAAGACCGAGGGTCGCATGCAAAAGGACTATGCCGACGTCTGCAAGCACATCTCCAACAATCTGGGCCAGCTTCGCAAGGGCATTCCGGAAACCATGCGAGCGTTCTCGGCCATGGCGCAGGCGGCCACCAGAAATGGTGCGCTTGATGCACGAACGAAGGAACTGATCGCGCTTGCACTGGGCGTTGCCGCTCACTGCGACGGCTGCATCGGCTTCCACGCCGAGGCCCTGGTCAAGAGCTTGGCGTCGGCCGCAAGGAGGTCGAGGAGGCGCTCGGATTGGCGGTCTATATGGGCGGAGGACCGTCCCTGATGTACGCCGCTGACGCTCTGGGGGCGTACGACCAGTTTCAGGAGCGCGCGGCGGTTGCCGAGCCGGCGATGGATTGATCCGATCGTCGCCACGCGCCGCGAGGCGTTGGCGAGTTGCTGAAGGATCCGGAGCTGTCGTCGTTCGATAGCCGGGAGAATGGTGCGATGTGCTCTGGAGATGGCAAGCGGCGGCTGCCGCAGCAACATGGGAACGAAGCCGTCATCGTTGGGCGGCCGCCACGTCAAGCGGCGAAGAATGCCGATGAGGCGGTGCAGAAGAAGCCGCGTGCCCGAAAGCTTCAGGACGACGCTTCATATTGGGCGTCCCGCGCCGAGCGGACGAAGCGGCAAGCCGCGCGACATCCGGACCAGGCGACTCGCGATCATTTCATGAAAATCGCGGCCGGATATGAGGCACTCGCCCGCTCGGCCCGTAGCGTCGGGCGGGATCCAGATTAGGCCGACGACGGACGTAGAGCTCCGGGGTGGCAGGACGCGCGGTCCATCCGCGTGAATTGATCATGATCAAGGGCTTTGGGCCGGAGTGCGTTCAAAATGGGGCCTGCAGAAAAGGAGGCGCTTTGCCATGACGCGCAACGTCGGACTCATCGATCAGTACGCCCGGATCGTCATCGGTCTGGCTCTGATTGCATATACCGTGAAGGACGGCTCGCTTGGAGCGGGATGGCTGATCGTCGGGACTCTCGGATTCGTTCTGATCGCGACAGCACTCCTCTCGTACTGTCCGCTGTACACGTTGTTGGGAGTCAATACTCGGCAAAAGTCCAGCTCGGTCTAGAAATCCGAGAACAATAATGGATGAAAACCTCACTCTTGCCGAGTTGCGGTCGCGACTCGATCGTCTCGGCGCGGGCGCTGTCTTGAGAATTTCCGATCGTGATTACGAGCGGCTGTTTGGGATCAACGAAGTCGCTGCCGCCAAGGCCGCAGAGTTTGCCAGGAAGCATCGCTGCGTGAGTGTTCCGGGCGAAGGTTCGGTGTACTTCCGAAAGTCGAATTCCGACGCGTATGGTTCAGTCGATCTGGTGCAGGACGCGCCCTCAATTGCCAGCTGAACCCGACATCCGTTCAACGAAACGGTCAGTCGAGAGTGATGATGGTCAGAAGCAGCTGGAAGATCTCCCAGCCGGCGGCGACCAGTAATGTCCCAACGATGAGCAGACGGCCGTACCATGAGACGGTCGGACCGCTCCGACGCTGCCGGCGTCGAAGCTGATTGACCGTCGCCATTGAGGCAAGGGTTGGAACGGCGTGAGCATGCCGATCGCTCGGGTCGTCAAGTCTCAGTTCGTTTTGTTGCCGTGATCGATCCATTTGTGGTCAAAGCCGTGCATCGTACAATCGAAGCGGGCACCTCAGATCTGTCTTTCGCATGCCTACAGGGGCTGATCGTCTTCTGTCGATGGTTCTTCCTCCAACGAGACAAAGTCGCCACCGCCATAGTCGTCCTCCGGCGGCGGGTAGATGATCTTCACCAACTGGTCGTCGACCCGCTTTACGCCAGCGACGTTCTCAACCGCAACGGTCGCGGCCTTGCGTGCATTGTCGCTCCGGATGTTGCCGCGCAGGCTGACGACCCCGTCGCGCACGCTCACGTTCAGCGCAGCCGGTCGCCAGGGCGCATGCGCCAGCGCCGCAATGACAGATGCACCAATCTGGTCATCGTTGCCGGAGGAGGATAGGTCGAGACGAAGGCTTGCGATGGCGGTCATGAAATCCGTGCGTGTGACCATCCCGACCAGCTTCTTGTCTCGCATGACCGGAAATCGCGTGACGCCGTGCGATTCCATCAGTTGAACGACCTGCTCGAGTGGGGTGTCCTCCTCGATAGTGATAGGATTGGGGGACATGATCTGACTGACCTTGCGGCCGTGTTGGCGGGCGAAGTCGAGTGCGACCTGGCTCGTGCCGGCGAGCATCGCAAGCCAGCGGCCGCGGCGCTTCTCCGTTCCGACTTCCACGCGCCGGACGAAGTCTCCGTCCGACAGCATCCCGATCAGTGCTCCATCCCGATCGACGACCGGAAGGCCGCTGATGTGATGCGATAGCATCGTCTTGATGGCATCGATCACCGATGCATCGGCATCGATCGTGATGACGTTTCGCGACATGATCTCCCGTACGTGCACGGCGCCGATCCTCCGACGTGAGCTGACAAAGCTCAGCTAACTCCTTGAAGAAGCAACGCGCGTTGATCCTTATCAACCGGACGGTCGTGCAGTTGCGTTGATACTGCCTGATATTTGGCAGGCAACCGAGTTCGCCACGTGGCTGACAACTGCGCTTCGTCCGGCGGTCGGAGCTAGACGGCTCGGCTATGTCGCGCTGCGGCGCGGCCGAGGTGAGCGTCGAATGCCGAGGCGACGCTGCGGACCAGGAATTCCGCGTCATCGTTGATCAGGAGGCGGTCACCCCTCATCGTCACAGCGCCGTCCGCGATCAGCCTGTCGAGCCGGGAGCAATCGACGACGGCCGAACGCGGGTCCCAGCGGTGCCGGCGGCATATCTGCGGCAAGTCGACGGCCATGTCGCACATGATGCGTTCGATGATGTCGGCGCGGAAGCGATCCTCCGCCGTCAGCCTGTAGCCCTTGACGGTGGCAAGCCGGTTCTCGGCGATGCGCGCCAGGTAGTCGCGTGTCGCGACTGCATTCTGCACGAAGCCCTGCGGCATGCGGCCGATTGCGCTGGCGCCGAGACCGATCAAGATCTCGGCAGAATCGTCCGTGTAGCCCTGGAAGTTACGCCGCAGCTGGCCGGCGCGCTTTGCCATGGCCAGATTGTCGCCGGGGAGCGCGAAATGGTCGAGGCCGATGCGGATGTATCCGGCATCGGTCAGTGCCTGCGCGATTGCCTCGGACTGACGATGCCGCTCGAGGCTATCCGGCAGCAAGTCCTCGTCGATCATGCGCTGGTGCTTCTTGAAGGAAGGAATATGGGCGTATCCGAACACGGAAAACCGGTCGGGCCGCAGCGCGACGCATTTGTCGATGGTGTCCAGGCAGGAAGCGACAGTCTGAGCGGGCAGGCCGTAGAGCAGGTCGAAGTTGACGCGGCCGACGCCGGCATGGCGCAGCCGCTCGACCGCTTCCGCGGTCTGCTCAAGGCTCTGCGACCGATTGATGGCGTGCTGAACGACAGGATCGAAGCTCTGAACGCCAAGGCTCGCGCGGTTGACGCCGCTGTAACCCAATGCTTCCGCCATCGGCTCGGTCAGGGTGCGGGGATCGATCTCGACGGCGATCTCGGCGTCGGCCTGCACGAAGAACGAGTAGCGCAGCGCACTGACGAGGTCGGCAAAGGTCTCCGGCGTCATGATCGTCGGGGTGCCGCCTCCGAAATGGATATGGGAGACGGGCAATCGCTGACCGACCGCTTCCGCAACGAGGTGGGCTTCGGTGCGAAGGCCGGCGGCGTAAATGGCGATCGGTTCGCTGTGCTTGGTGATGGAGGTGTGGCACCCGCAGTACCAGCACATCGACCGGCAAAACGGCACATGCAGGTAGATCGAGGCCGGCCGCCGAGCTGGAACAGACCTCAGCCATGTCCCGTAATCAGCCTCGCCGACCGACGCAGAAAAATGAGGAGCTGTCGGATAGCTGGTGTAGCGCGGCAGTCTGTCCTGCCCATAGGTGATTGCCAAGCTCGACCGCATTGGATTCCTTGCCTCTCGCGCGCCCCCGATCATCGGGGCCCGGCTCGCCCTTTCACGCCGCCATGACCCGGTTCGACATCGCACGGTTGCGAAGCTCCACCCGGCGCGAGGTCGGCAGCGAGATCACGCCGCTGTGCTCGAGCTGGGTAAAGGTACGTGACACCGTTTCGATCGTCAGACCGAGATAGTCGGCGATATCCTGCCGCGACATCGGAAGCTCGATGGCGGCATTCTTGACGGCTCGGTGGGCCATGTCGTTGAGGAAGCCGACGACGCGATCTTCTGCGCTGCAGATCAGCAGCATCAGATGCTCCTGAAAGCGACGCAATTCCTGAGCCGTCGCATCCCACAGTTGCCGTGCCAGATCCTTTTCGTGCGTCGCACGGACCATGAGCGCGGCCCGCTTGACCACGATGACCCGCGTCTCGGAAACGGCCTCGGCCGAGGAAATATGGGTCTCGCCGGCTTCGAAGCCGAAGATGTCGCCGGGCAGATAGAATGCGCCGATCTGGCGACGTCCGTCTTCCAGTATCTTGTAGGTTCGGACCGCGCCGGAAACGACCTGGTAGAGGTATTCCGCGGCCTCGTCCTCGCCGTAGATCTCGCTGTTGCGAGCGAACCGCATCGGCATCCCGATCATGCCGAAGGGCCCTTCGACGCGCGCCTGCCGGCTGAGGATGCTGGTCGGGTGACGGCTGTTCTCGAGAGAAATGGCGTTCTGGGTCTGCATGGCGACGCTCCATGGATGGGAAGTTCGATGGAGCCAGACTGATCGCATCTCCTGGATCGGGAAATTTGGATATTTCCCCTAAGTAGAAGCCACTTACGTATTTGTACGTAGGCTCCGGACAAGGCAGCCTCGCCTCGCGCCGAGCGGGTCGCTGGGGGTACGGGGCGAAGCGGGGCTAGCTCCCGTTCTTGTCAGGATAGGCAGCGCGCGTGCTGGCTCCATTCCTGTCCTGTTCCTGACGCCAGCGCGTCGTGCTGCGATCGGTCACGGCGAGCACGAGCGCGAAGATCGAGAAGATCAGACAGACGGCCGTGACGACAAGCAGTGTACTCAGTGCCATGTTGGACCCCTCGATCTGATCAGCCAGCCGCCTTGATGTCTTCCGGCGATTCGACGTAGTAGCCCGAGTAACCATCGACGAAGCAAAGATGGTCGCGGACTTCCTTGACGCCCGAGGTGTTCTCGGCAAGCACGATTGCGGCCTGGCGAGCTCGTTCATCGAAGATCAGGCCGTGCAGATGCACGGCGCCGTTGCGCACCCAGACCTGGAAGCCGGCGGGGCGCCAGCCGGTAGCGTTGATTTCGCGCAGAATCCGTTCACGGATATGGCTGTCATCGGCGGTCGGATCGGGAACTTCACGCGCCAGCGAAGCGACGGCCTGCAGGATGTCCGCCCGGGTGACGATCCCGACCATGGTCTTGCCGTTCACAACCGGCACCCGCTTCACGCCATGCTTGTGCATCAGATGCACGATTTCGTCGAGCGACGTCTGCTCCTCCACAGTGATTGGGTTCGCTGTCATGACATCTTCGACTTTGCGGCCGCGCTCATGCACGAAATCGGTCGCGGCACGACCCGTGCCGGTGAACAGCTCCAGCCATGCCGATCGCTTGTGTCCTGTGCCGATCTCGGTGCGCCGCAGGAAATCTCCCTCGGACACCATGCCCCTGAGCGTGCCGTCTTCGTCCATCACCGGCAGACCGCTGAGATGGCATCGCAGCATGATGTTGGCCGCGTCAAGGATCTTGGTGTGCGGACTGACGGCGATGATGTGCTTGGTCATGATCTGATGCGCGCGCATGTTGGGACCTCCGTGTTGAAAAACGAACCATAAACCGTCGCGCGCCCCGCACGTTGACCTGGCTCAACGGTCTGCCTGGCTGCGCTCCAGAGATTTCAAGAACAGCATGAAGTCGCCCACCTGGTCCGGCTCGAAGCTGAACTGCGGCATGGTCGGATGGCCGGTGACAATCCCTTCCGCCAGCGCCTCCTGCAGCATCTCGACCGGATAGCGTTCGTGCAATGTCCGGAACGGCGGTGCTATTTTCAGCGGGCTCGGGCTTACCCGGTCGATTGAATGGCAGCGAGCGCAATAGAGCTGCGCAAGGCGACGACCTTGCTCCTGGTCGGCTGCGGCCGGAGTCAGTGCGGCGCAGATCACGCCGATGATGGCGAGGCCGCGAGCGACATGATACTGAAATGTCCTGGCAGGATGTCTCACGAGACGGCTCGCGCTTAGTGAGACATCAGGACCGGGACGGTCATCGCACGCAGCATGTCGCGCGTCACGCCGCCGAGCAAAGTTTCCTGCAGGCGGGAGTGCCCGTATCCGCCCATTACCAGAAGGTCGAGGCTCTCGTCCGCCGCGATCGACAGCAGCATCGACTGAACCTCCGGTTTTGACGCCGGCAACGACGTGATCTTGGCCGGAAGCCCTTGCTTCGCAAGATAGCGCACCAGATGGTCGGTGGAGCTTTCAGAGGGAATTGGATCGGCCCCGCCGATCGTGATGATGGCGAGAGCGTCGGCTGCGCGCAGCAGCGGCATTGCGTCGTGGAGGGCGCGGGCAGCGAGCCGGCTGCCGTCCCAGCAGATCCCGATTCGCTTCGCCGAGAATGCGCCATGGAACGTATAGGGCATGAACAGGACGGGGCCACCGGCCTGGAACAGCAGTTCCCGCGGGATCACATTGTCGTAGCTGTGATATTCGCCCAGCGGCTGCGCCACCACGGTTAGGTCATGTAGTCGTGCGCTGGCGCAGATCATCTCGCGCGCATCGATGGGGAGTGCGCCCACAGCGCGGGTCGCATAGGATATCCCCGCATTCCGCGCCTCGATATCGAAGACGCGTAGCGCGGCCTCGGCGCGTTCGAGGGCCTGTGCGTGTTCCACCTCGAACAGCGAGGCGACCGCCACGCTCCCTTCAACGACGAGCGGCACGCTGGCAGTCTCGTAGCCGATCGCCATTGCGTCGAGATGGGCGCCGGTGGCGAGCGCGAGGGAGACCGATCCGTCGACCGCCGGACGCGGCGACAGCTCTGTCGGAATGTGGACCAGGATGTTCTTGAACATGACCGTTCTCCAAAGGGGTGGAAGCACACTCGCCATCAAAGCACGGGACGAGGCAGGCCGATTTGATCTGTCTCATGCGCGTTTGCGGATTTTGATTGAGCGAGATCAATTCGTCGCGCGCGTACTTCGCGCAAATGTTGCTCTCAGCCTGGAGGAGCCGGCATGGCGCGCGTCGCATTGGTTACGGGTGGGAGCAGGGGAATTGGCGCAGCAATATCGCGTGCCCTCGCTGCTGCCGGATGCCGGGTTGCGGCCTGCTATGCCGGAAATGCGGCGGTCGCCCGGTCGTTTCAGGATCAGACCGGAATTCCCGTATTCCAGTGGGATGTCGCGAACTTCCAGGCCTGTGCGGCCGCTGTCCGCGAGGTGGAAGCCGCGTTGGGCCCGATCGACATCCTGGTCAACAACGCCGGTATCGTGCGCGATGCCACGCTGCATCGAATGACCAAGCCGCAATGGGACGCGGTGATCCGAACCGATCTCGATTCGCTGTTCAACATGTGCCGGCCACTCATCGAGGGCATGCGGGCGCGCAAGTTCGGGCGGATCATCAACATCTCGTCGATCAATGGCCAGAAGGGCCAGATCGGCCAGACGAACTATGCCGCGGCGAAGGCCGCCGAGCTCGGCTTCACCCGCGCGCTCGCGCTCGAAAGCGCGCGGTTCGGAATCACGGTCAATGCGGTCTGTCCCGGTTACATCAGCACCGAGATGCTGGCCACGGTGCCGACCGACGTCATGCAGAACTCCATTCTGCCGCAGATTCCGGTCGGGCGGCTGGGGCAGCCGGAGGAAATCGCCCGTGCCGTCGCGTTTCTTGCCGCCGACGAAGCGGGGTTCATCACCGGATCGACGCTGTCGATCAATGGCGGTCAACACATGTGCTGAAGGAGAGCGATGACTATGCTCGCAACCGATGTGATGCGCAGCTCGTTCGCGACGATCAAGCCGACTGCCACAGTGCTCAATGCCGTCGAGCTGCTGCTTGAAACCGATCAGCGCGGCCTGCCGGTGATCGACGACGCCGGCGAACTCGTCGGCATGGTTTCGGAAGGCGATTTCCTTCATCGCGATGAGCTGGGCATCAGTCCGCCGTCGGGAAACTGGCTGGAGTCTCTGCTCGGCATTGCGGAGAACACGCCTGAACGCGAACGCATGCGCACGCTGCAGGTCGGCTCGCTCATGAGCGGCTCGCCGATCACGGTCGATATCGAAGCATCGATCGAGGACGTCGTCACGCAGATGGACGTCTACAATGTCGCCCAGATTCCGGTGCTCTGCGCCAGAACCGTCGTCGGCATTGTCAGTCGCAGGGAGCTGCTTGCGGCACTGGCGCGCCGATTGAGAGGAGCAGAGAAAGCAAGCACCGGAGTTACATCATGAACGAGATGGCCCTGCAATCACATGCGCACGCCGTCGTCTGGATCGATCACCTTGTTGCGAAGGTTTTCGGCATTGGGTTGACAGGCATCAGCACGACGGCCGTCCATGCGCATTTGGCGTCGCAGCATCTGCATCACAGGGCGAATACGATCGGCGACGGCCGCGTCCAGGCCGACGCGACCTTCCTCGCGAGGGTGGGGGAGGCCGTGAGCGATTGCAGCGATCTGCTCGTCATCGGTCCGGGCATCGAGAAGGTCGAGCTGACGCAGTATCTCAGGGCGGAGCGGCCCGACCTCAACTTGCACGTTGAGTCGAGTGATCATCCGACTGACGCGGAGATCGTGGCGCTGGGTCGGAAGCGGTTCCACCTCGGAGACGAGCGATGACAGTGCAGGCAGTCCTCGACCAGCCCAGGTCTCCTGCCAACGACGATGTGACGGGTGCCGGAACGCCTGCTTCAGTGCAGCCTGAGAGCAAGCCGGTAGCGGGTACCGACTTGCTTGACCAACTCGTTCACGCGGCGATGGCGCGATGGACCGGGGGGCTTTCACCAGCCGGCCTCGCGCTCGCTTTCGCCGATTGGCAACTCCACCTTGCGGCCTCACCCGGCAAGCGGCTTCAACTGGCGCTGAATGCGCTGGCTGACGGCGCGCATTTCGCGCGCATGGTATCGACGCCCCATGCGGCGTGGCAGCCCTGGTTCATGGTCAAGCCTCAACCGAGTGACAACCGGTTTACGGGCCAGGATTGGACGTTGCCGGCCTTCAACGTCATGGCGCAGGCGTTCCTGCTGGCGGAGCAATGGTGGCATTCGGCGACCAGCGGCCTGCACGGTGTCTCGAAAGCAAATGCAGCGGTCGTGGATTTCACCGTCCGGCAATGCCTCGACGTCGTTGCGCCGTCCAACTTTGCGTTCAGTAACCCCGAGGTGCTGCGCGAGGCAATGGAGTCGGGTGGCGGAAACTTCGTCTCGGGCTGGCATAACTGGCTGGAAGATTGCAGAAATCTGCTGAGCGCCAAGCCAGCCGAATCCGTCCCCTTTGTGGTCGGCAAGGACGTCGCCGTGACCAAGGGCAAGGTCGTCTACCGGAATGAGCTGATGGAGCTCATCCAGTACGCGCCTGCAACAGCCGACGTTTGCCCGGAGCCGGTGCTGATCGTGCCGGCGTGGATCATGAAGTATTACATCCTCGATCTCTCGCCGCGGAATTCGCTCGTCCGGTTCCTGGTCGAGCGAGGCTTCACCGTGTTCATGATCTCGTGGCGAAATCCGGAGCCAGCTGACCGCGACCTTGGCTTCGAAGACTACCGCAAGCTTGGGGTCGACGCTGCGATCGACGCGATCAATCAACTCGTGCCTGAACGCGCTATCCATGCAGCGGGCTATTGCCTCGGCGGCACGCTGCTCGCAATTGCAGCTGCTCGTCTGCAGAAGGAGCGGCCCGGCTGCCTGCGCTCGGTGACGCTGCTGGCGGCCCAGGTCGATTTCACCGATGCGGGCGAGCTGACACTCTTCATCAATGAGAGCCAGGTTGCGTTCCTCGAGGATATGATGCGGCAGCGCGGCGTGCTCGAGACGGCGCAGATGGCCGGAGCGTTCCAGTTGCTGCGGTCGAACGACATGATCTGGTCGCGCCTGATCCGCGACTATCTCATGGGCGAGCGAGCCGAACCGAGTGATCTGATGTCATGGAACGCGGACGCGACCCGCATGCCGTACCGGATGCATTCGGACTATCTGCGTAAGCTCTTTCTCAACAACGACCTCGCCGAGGGCCGCTACCTGGCGGACGGGCAGCCGGTGGCGCTTTCCGACCTTCGCGCCCCCATGTTCGTGGTCGGCACTGTCCGCGATCACGTCGCGCCCTGGCGGTCGGTTCACAAGATTCATCTGTTGGCCGATGCCGATATCGCCTTCGTGCTGGCGAGCGGCGGTCACAACGCCGGCATCGTTGCTCCGCCGTCGGAGGAGGGGCGCAGCTATCAATTGTTGGAGAAAGCGGCGGACCAACCCTATGTCGGGCCCGACGAGTGGCTGCGCAAGGCGGTGAATCGCGACGGATCCTGGTGGCTGGAATGGGTTCGTTTCCTTACGGCGCATTCCGGGCCGTGGGGGCCGGCGCAGCCGGTGCTTCACGCGCCCGAGGGTCGATCGCCGCTTGGGGACGCGCCGGGGCAGTATGTCCTCCAGCATTGACGTCGCGCCGGCTTGATCTGTCGCAAATCCTCTCCGTCGCGAGCCGCTACGGTGAAAATGGTGCACCAGGTTGCAGCGAGGAAGCCATGAGTCTGATCCTTCGCGTTTTCTTCATACTTGCGGGATCTGTCACCGCGCTGTTCGTCGCACGCGATTCTCTGAACTTTGACGTCATGCAAATGTTCGTGGCGATCCTGCTCGTGATCGCGCTTCTGTTGGCCGGCAGCCTCTGGAGCCTGTGGCGGCAAACGTGACGGCTCGGGCTCGGTCGAAGGCCTGGAACTGTGGCGTCCGTCCTGGTGCGCTGGTATCAGCGCCATCCGCCCGTGATACTTGCAGTCGCACTTCACTTACGCGCCGGATCGGTGATGCAGCAGGGCTTGAAACGTCGGCGCGTGCGGCGTCCGATACTGGTCTGCCGCTTCATCAAATCGGCGCAGATCGTGTCGGTCCGGAACGGTATCGCCACGGGCCATCCACCAGCCAAGGGCCGGCTGTTCAGGCCGGCCCTTGGAAAGCAGATGGCGGATGTCGTCGACGCGTCCGGATGGAAGGGTCTACCGTCCTTCGAGCCTGGTAGGACCCCTGGTGATGTTCATGAACATCAGGGCTATAGCCGATGCGGCGGCAACAAATGTCGCGGTCCATCTGACGGTGGAGACGGCAAAGGCGGCGTCAAGCCGCCAGCTTGTTGGGACCGGCTCGGTCGAGGCAAGCGGTACCACATCCGGAAAGTACCAATTGCAGAATAGAGCGAGCACGACCGCGAGGATCGCGCTACCGACAAAGATGAAGGTCAATCGCCGTTTCATGGAACTCCTCCTGTCAATGAGGGAATGTTGCCAGACCTGACGGCGTCGACCAATTCAGGAGTTTCCCTTAGGCGACGTACCGCTCGCCCGGTCCGTTGGGGTCGCCGGCGGGCGGGACGTACTGCGTGCAAGCGTGGTGGAGGGCGTACCGGAAGCGTCGACGATATCCCAATCGATCATTCCGGTTTCGATGTTGTCTTGGATCAGGACGACATCGGACGTCGCGTCCGACGCATCGTCTTGGCGCGATGCCACGCGGTGCAGCCGTGTGCCACGTCCGGCGGTCAGGAAAATGCCGCGAAAGTCAACTTTTACGTCGCGAGCAACGGCTTTCGCGGCATCACGTTCCCCCGGTTTCAGGAAGGCTGCATCGAGTATTACCGAAACTCCCTGGCCTAATGTATGCGCGGCACGATCGAGCATGGCCTGGTAGACGCGGTCTGATGATTCGGGAGTGTAGGTCTCCGGCGGTAACGTGGCGTGCTCGGCGACGTGAAAGAGCTGCTTGCGAATGACATCCGATCGCAGGACCAGGGCGCCCGGGGGCGGCGCGATCAGATGCGCCATGTCGCGCGCCAGCACGCTCTTGCCGGTACCGGACTTCCCGCCAACTGCAAGGAGGCGGGGCGGCGCCGGTTCAATCAGCCGGCGTGCAAGCTGGAAATAGTGCCTCGCTTGGGCGGCGATCGCTTGATCGAGCTGATGTTGCCGTGCCCTGGTGAAGAGCACATTGGCGCGGATCGCTGCGCGTATCGACAGGAACAGTGGCAGCAAACACAACGCCCTCGATTGCGTGTCCCAGGCGCTTTGCATGTAGCTATTGAACAGCCTGTTGGCCGCGGTCTCCCGTCTGAAGTACAGCAGGTCCATCAGTGGAAATGCGAGGTCATAGAGGACGTCGGTTGTCGCGATATCGGGGTCGAACTCGATCGCATCGAACAGAACGGGCTCGCCGTCGAGCAGGACGATGTTGCCGAGATGTGCATCGCCGTGACAATGCCGGACTTGTCCAGCAACCGCGCGGCGGCGCAGGAGCTCAAGATTCCGAGCAAGCGATCGATGGCTTAACTCGTGCAATTCATCGATCTTCCCGCAGGAAAGAGCTGACTCGTTCCGAAACCGCTCGGTGTTGCGATCGATGATGACGGGGAGTGACTTGAGCCAGTGCGATCCATCGCTCCCAATCGCTTCTCGATGGGATTCGAGCAGAATGGCGGCCAGTCTTTCGCCCAGCTCCGGCCGGATTGCATCCCGCTCGGCGAGATGATCGAGCGTCTCGTTTTCGTCGAAGCGAGTCATTTCGACGGCCCATTCGGCGACCGGCCCGGATCCCCCGATCGCAAGACCGTCACGCCCGCGCGTGATCGGAACCACGCCGCGATAGACGGAGGGAGCGTGGCGCTTGTTGACCGCAATCTCATCCACGCAGGCGCGCCGCCGCTTCTCCAGTGTCGAGAAGTCGAGATAGGGCAGCTTGACCGCTCGCTTGACCTTCAGGACGCGTGAAGGTTCGAGAAAGACGATCGAACAATGGGTATCGATCCGCTTTACCGGCGCGTTCGGCTGGCCGGATCTGGCCAGGAAGGACAATACGGCAGCCTGGCCGGTCTCGCCCGCGACAGCCCCGGTTGATGATGCCGGCGTCATCATGGCTTCAAGACGGCTGCGCCGACGAGCTTGCCGTCTCGCAAGCGCGCAAGTGCTTCATTCGCCTGGTCCAGGGGAAAGACGGTGACGTGCGTCCGGATTCCGGCCCTTGCCGCTGTCTTGAGGAAGTCGACGCCATCTTGTCGCGTCAGATTGGCAACGGAGACGATCTGCCGTTCACCCCAAAGGATGTCGTAGGGAAAGCTCGGGATATCCGACATGTGAATGCCGGCACACACCACGCGTCCGCCTTTGCGCAGCGTGCGCAGTGCAAGCGGGACGAGGGGCCCGGTTGGGGCATAGATGATCGCGGCATCGAGCTCGGCCGGCGGCCGATCTTCCGAAGCACCCGCCCAGCATGCGCCGAGCGACAATGCCAGGCGCTGGGCCTCGGCGTCGCCGGCACGGGTGAAAGCGTACACATCGCGGCCTTGCCAGCGTGCCACCTGCGCGACGATATGTCCCGCCGCGCCAAAGCCGTAGATGCCGAGCTTGCGGCCGTCGCCGGCCATCACCAGGGAACGCCAGCCGATCAAGCCGGCGCACAGCAGGGGTGCCAGCTCCGCATCCTCGCCGTCTTCGCCGAGCGGAAAGCAGTAACGCGCGTCTGCCACCAGGTGCGTGGCAAAGCCGCCGTCCCGCGTGTAGCCGGTGAACAGGGGGGCGTCGCAGAGGTTTTCCTTGCCCTCCCGGCAGTAGGGGCAATGCCCGCAGGTCGATCCGAGCCAGGGAACGCCGACGCGTGCACCGAGATGCAGGCCGTCCACGCCTTCACCGATCGCCTCGATACGACCAACCACCTCATGGCCGGGAACGATCGGATAGGCGATGTCTGGCAGTTCTCCATCGACGACATGCAGGTCGGTGCGGCAAACGCCACAGGCGCCGACCTTGACGCGGACCTCGCCTGGTCCCGGATGTGGGTCGGGCCGCTTGGTATATTGCAGCCGCGCGTCGCGCGCGGGCAGGATCATGGCGTGCATGGCGGAACTCGCTTCGGTCTGTGCCACTCCTTTGATCACATGACATTGGTTGGGTTTTGATCCTGGTCAACGGCTCGGAGGCTGTTCCTGACTAGCTTCGACTTGCAAGCAACACGTAAGCAGGAGGTATTGATGGCTAATAACGTGATCCCTGTTGGAACCGAGCGCGCCTTGGCGCGGCGGGAAACCAATCCATTCACGTTTCTGCAGCAGGAGATCGACCGGCTGTTCGACGGCTTCGGCCGCAATTTTCCGGCGTTCACCGCGTCGCAGGCGATGATGCCGCGCATGGACGTCAGCGAAACCGACAAGACCGTCGAGATCTCAGCCGAACTGCCCGGCCTCGAGGCTAAGGACATTCAGCTCAATCTCGCCGACAACACGCTGACGATCCGCGGCGAGAAGAAGAGCGAGCGCGAGGAGAAGGACAAGGACTATCACCTGGTCGAGCGCAGCTTCGGCGCGTTCTCGCGGTCCGTTGCGTTGCCCGAAGGAGTCAAGGCGGAAGACGTCAGCGCCGAGATCGCCAAGGGTGTGCTCAAGGTCACGGTCAAGAAGCCGGCTCCCAAGCAGAGCAGGCAGATCGACATCAAGACGGCGGCGTAGCCGCCTTGCGGGGCGCGTCGCCCGTCAGGCAGCGACGCGTCCCCGAAATAACTATCCATCCAAAGGGGATCAGCCATGTACGAGTTTCTTCAGGAAACCGTTGCGAGCAACATGACGAGATCGGTACGAAGCGTCGCTCCCGAAATGACCGTCGGCGACTTGTACCGGTTGTTCGAAAAAGACGACTATGACGCCTATCCCGTGCTCCGCGACGATGTCGTAGTCGGTTTCGTCACGAAGCTGGACGCCCTGAAGGTGTTCGCCTGTCCGGTAGATCACATGCTGCCACGTTACGACGATCGTATGGGAACGACGGTCGATGAGATCATGTCATCCGATGTGATCGCGGTCGAGCCGGATACAAATCTGCAGCGCGTCTTGCAGCTGATGGTCGCGCATCGGCTCAAGAGCCTGCCGGTGATCGACAAGTATCACCACCTGGTCGGTATTATTGCTCGCGAGGACGTCATGCGGGCTCTGGCGCGCTGCACGAAGCGGCAGGCGCCTCCGCTCGTTCCCTGCGAGACTGTCCGATGTCTACGTTTGGCTTAGATCGGGTTCTTTCGCCCCGATCGGTCGCGCTTGTCGGTGGCAGTTCGCGTCCGTCTTCGCTCGGCTTGGCGGTGCTCATGAACCTCAAGGCATGCGGTTTTGCCGGCCGCATTGCCGTGGTCAATCCGAAATACACTGCGATCGATGGCGAGATTGCCTCCCCGGATCTCAGGTCACTTCCATTCGCTCCGGATCTCGTTGCGATCACGGCGCCTGCGGCCGCGATTCCCGGAATCATCTCGGACGCTGCCGCAGTCGGTGTCGCCGGCGCGGTGATCCTGTCCGCCGGCCTCGGGCATGGCGCCGGCTCGCTAGCCGAGACGGTTGCGCAGACGGCGCGCCGGCACGGCATACGTCTGATCGGACCTAACTGTCTCGGCGTCATGGTGCCGCGCGCGAAGCTCAATGCGAGCTTTGCCGCGCATCAGCCCGCCGAGGGGCGTCTTGCCCTGATCTCGCAGTCCGGAGCCGTCGCTGCCGCGATGATCGAATGGGCGGCAGAGCGGCGCCTCGGCTTCTCCGGCATCGTGTCGATCGGAGACCAGCTCGACGTCGATGTCGCCGATCTGCTCGACTATTTCGCGCAGGACGATCACACCAACGCGATCCTGCTCTACGTCGAGGCCGTCAGGGATGCGCGCAAGTTCATGTCGGCCGCGCGCGCCGCGGCGCGGCTCAAGCCCCTGATTGTCGTGAAGGCCGGTCGGGTGGCGCAGGGCGCCAGGGCCGCAGCCACCCATACCGGAGCGCTGGCAGGTTCGGATGCCGTCTATGACGCGGCGTTCCGCCGGGCCGGCATGCTGCGCGTGTACGACCTTCGCGAATTGTTCGACTGCGCCGAGTTGCTTGGCCGCGGCTTCGTTCCGCGCGGCAACCGCCTGTCGATCCTGACCAATGGCGGCGGGCTCGGCATCCTCGCGATCGACCGGCTCGTCGAGCTCGGCGGCGTTCCAGCAAGCCTGACGACGGAGACGATTGCGGCACTTGATCGGGTGCTGCCGCAAGGCTGGTCTCGCGCCAACCCCGTCGATATCTCCGGCGATGCCGACGCTGCCCGCTACGTGGCCGCGCTCGGCGCGCTGCTCGAGGACGCCAACAGCGACGCCGTGCTGGTCATGAACGTGGAAACGGCCGTTGCGCCGACCGAAGGAATTGCCGAAGCGGTGGCGCGATGTGTCGCCGACCGCCGAGCCAGGAAGAGCGAGGTAGCCGCACTGGTACTTGCGTCGTGGGATGGTGCCGACGCTCGCACCGCGGCGGCGTTCGAACGAGCGCGAGTCCCGCATTTCCCGACCGAGGATGATGCCGTACGCGCCTTCATGCATCTGGTGAGATACCGCGATGCTTCCATCGCGCTGGCCGCGACTCCGCCCAGCAGCGCCTCGACGTTTGCGCCGCGGACGGCGGCGGCGCGGCACGTGATCGCGAAAGCGCTGTCCGATGGGCGGGAATGGCTCGACCCGGTCGAGATCGTCGCGTTGTTTGAGGCTTACGATATTCCAATCGTCCCGACCGTCGTGGCCCGTGATGCCGACGATGCCGCGGACAAGGCAGCGCCCTTCCTGGCGCAAGGGCTTGCCGTGGCGGTGAAGCTGCTCTCGCGCGACATCAGGCACAAGTCGGACATCGGCGGTGTCATTCTCGGCCTGCGGACGCGCGAAAGCGTCGTACAGGCGGCCAGGACGGTGCTGGCGCGCGCCCGTGCCGCGCGTCCGGATGCCGCCCTGCAAGGTGTGACGATCCAGCCGATGATCGAGCGGCGGGCGGCACGCGAGCTGATCCTCGGCATTGCCGACGATCCGACTTTCGGCCCGGTGATCGTGTTTGGCCGCGGCGGGACCGCGGTCGAGGTGATTGACGACAAGGCGTTGGCGCTGCCGCCCCTCGACATGAACCTGGCGCGCGACCTCGTAAGGCGCACGCGGGTCTCGCGGCTACTTGCCGCCTATCGTGACGTACCCGCCGTTCCGGAAGATGTCGTCCCGCTCACCCTCGTCAAGCTGGCGCAGATGGCGGCCGATATTCCGGAAGTCGCAGAGCTCGACATCAATCCGATGCTCGCGGACGAAACCGGGCTGTTGGCGCTTGACGCGCGGGTGGCAATCCGCAAGCCGGCGCGGTTGTTTGCCGGCCAGACTCGTCTCGCGGTGCGGCCTTACCCGTCGCAGTGGGAGGGCGAGCTTGCCTTGCGGGATGGCTCGCGCGTCGTGGTACGGCCGTTGCGGCCGGAAGATGAACCCATGGTCGAGAGCTTCTTCAAGCGGGTGACCGCCGAGGATCTCAGGCTTCGCTTCTTTCAGGCGATGAAGAATTTTTCGCACGCGTTCATTGCGCGGCTGACCCAACTCGACTACGCGCGCGCGATGGCCTTTGCGGCGCTGGATCCAAACACGGGTGCCATGGTTGGAGCGGTCCAGCTTCATTCGGACTCGCTCTATGAGAATGCCGAGTATGCCATCCTGTTGCAGTCTGATCTCAAGGGCAAAGGGCTTGGATGGGCGCTGATGCAGCTCCTGATCAATTATGCCAAGTCCGAAGGGCTGAAGCGCCTGTCCGGCGAAGTGCTGGCCGAGAACACCACCATGCTGAGCATGTGCCATGAACTCGGGTTCACTGCCGCCACTGAACCTACCGACCACAGGATTGTCAACGTCGTTCTCGACCTCTCCCTTCCGGTGGCGGATGCCCTGGGTATCGACATCCTGATCCGGCCCAACGCGATCAGAGCGGCGTGACGGCGACGACACGATAGGGATGCATGCCATCCGCCTCATGGACGGAGACATATTCGCCGACCTGAAAGCGCTCGCTGCCGAAATGAAACCCGGCTTCATCGGCGGTCGCGCCGGCCACATCATAATGGAAGCGCCAACGGTTGGCCGGACCATGCACGAGATGGCCGAGTTGATCATCCTCGTCCGGCCGTTGGCGTACGACGCGGCAGGCGTCGCGATGGTCGTTCCAAGTCTCGATATCGATCCGCGATGCCGTATCGAGCGGGGCAATGATGATATATCCGATCGCGGACGCGCCCTCGGGGTGATCGTGCTCGCGGGCGCGCTCGAGCCGGACCTGCCTGAACGAGTGAGGCAACGCAGTGTTTTGCAATGGCTTGAAGGCGGCGCGATTCATCTGAAATCTCCTGAGCACGCCCGAGGCTGCCGGGCAATCTCTCAAATCATAAGACCACGGGTTGCCAAACCGTTGATCTCGGTCAAACACCATTGCGGTGGCCACTGCGAAGTCGATTGCGCTGGGTCAAACACAGCCGGCTCCAGCACCTTAGGGTGAGTTGCAAACTGGAGTCAGAATTTTGCTCAATGCCCCGGCCCTGATAGCGAATCCGAACGATCCGCGTGTGCTCACCGCATGTGGGGCCTGGAACGTTGCCAATGTCGAGGCATTGGAGCGACTGTGTGCGCACGCCGCACGTGCGGATATCGGCTCGATCGATGTGCGGCGTGTCACCGCGCTCGACACCGTCGGGGCCTGGTTGCTTGAAAGGCTGGCCCGTGGTGGCGCGACCAGAGCAGTCCTCACCGGCGCCGATGGTCCATATGGCGACTTGCTGGAAGAGGTGCGGGGGCTGAACCGTTCCGGCCCCGCCGAACGCAGATCGGTCAACCCCGTGCTGCAGAGGCTTGATCAGCTTGGCCGCGGCAGCAGGCGGCTGGCGTCGGATTCGGCGGCATTCCTGCATATGCTTGGCGCCTTCAGCGCAGCGCTGCTTGGCATTTTCAGGCATCCGCGATCGTTCCGATTGACGTCGACCGTCTATCAGCTCGGTCGGGTGGGCTGGCAGGCGGTGCCGATCATGGTGCTGATCACGTTCCTGATCGGCGCCATCATTGCTCAGCAAGGCATCTTCCATTTCCGCCGCTTCGGCGCGGAATCCTATGTCGTCGACATGGTTGGCATTCTCGTGCTGCGCGAGATCGGCGTGCTGATCGTGGCCATCATGGTGGCCGGACGATCGGGCAGCGCCTATACGGCCGAGATCGGCGCGATGAAGATGCGGGAGGAGATCGATGCGCTCAGCACCATGGGGCTCGATCCTGTCGCAGTCCTGATCCTGCCGCGAATCCTGGCGCTAGTGGTGGCGCTGCCGATCCTCGCCTTTCTCGGCTCGCTCGCGGCGCTCTATGGCGGTGGCCTCGTCGCGTGGCTCTATGGCGGGATGAGCCCGGCAATCTTCATCGCACGCCTCCACGACGCGGTTTCGGTCACTCATTTTGAGGTCGGCATCATCAAGGCGCCATTCATGGCGCTCGTGATCGGGCTGGTCGCGGCCGTGGAGGGATTGAGCGTCAAGGGCAGCGCGGAGTCGCTCGGACAGCAAACGACGGCATCGGTCGTGAAGTCGATCTTCCTGGTGATCGTGCTCGACGGGTTGTTCGCGGTCTTCTTCGCCTCGATCGGGATGTGACCATGGCCGACACGCCCGCGATCCAAATCCGCAACCTCGTGGTCGGCTTCGGCGAGAAGATCATCCTCGATCATCTCGATCTCGACGTGAACGACGGCGAAATTCTTGGCCTTGTCGGCGCGTCCGGCGGCGGAAAATCGGTGCTGATGCGGACACTGGTCGGCCTGCTGCCGAAGCGGAGCGGGCAGATCAATTTTGCGGACGACAGCGATGACGAGCGCCGCTGGGGCGTGCTGTTCCAGCAGGGAGCGCTGTTCTCGGCCTTGACGGCTCGCCAGAATATCCAGTTTCCGCTGCGCGAGTGCGCGCGGCTGTCGCCAGCGTTGCTTGACGAAATTGCGGACGCGAAGCTCGAGATGGTCGGCCTGACGCGCGAAGACGGGGACAAGTATCCCTCCGAGCTCTCGGGCGGCATGACCAAGCGGGTCGCGCTGGCGCGGGCACTGGCGCTCGACCCCTCGCTCCTGTTTCTCGATGAACCGACCTCTGGCCTCGATCCCATCGCTGCGGGAGAATTCGACGCCCTGATCCGGACGCTGCATCGGACGTTGCGCTTCACCGTGTTCATGGTGACGCACGACCTGAACAGCCTGCAAGCCATCTGCGATCGCGTCGCCGCGCTCGCCGATGGACGGATCGCCGCAATCGGCCGGCTGTCATCAGTTCTCAAATCCGATCACCCCTGGGTTCAGGCCTACTTTCATGGCGCCCGGGCACAGAAGCTGGGCCTCGGCAACTAGGCAGAGAGAGACGCATATGGAAATCCGCGCACCCTACATCATCGTTGGTGCATTCGTGTTATCGGCGATCGTCGCCGTGTTCGGCTTCGTCTACTGGCTGAACAATGTCGGGGGCATCGGAAAACGGCAGACATATCAGCTCGTTTTCGCCGATCCGGTGCCCGGGCTGCTGGTCGGGGCGGGCGTTCTCTTCAACGGCATCCGCGTTGGCGAAGTGACCGCGCTTGAACTTGTTCCGGACCGTCCACGCGAGGTTCACGCCACGATCGCGGTCGCCGAACGCACGCCGGTGCATACCGACACGCGCGTCGGCCTCGATTTCCAGGGGCTGACTGGGGTGCCGGTGATCGCGCTGGAAGGCGGCGATGATCCCCAGGCGCCGCCCCCGCGCGAACCGCTGGTGGCCGAAAAGGGGGCGGGACGGAGCATGACGCAGGCCGCGCGCGATGCGCTGCGCCGGGTCGACGCCGTCCTGTCCGACAACGCCGCGCCGCTGCACAGTACGATCGACAATCTCAGCACGTTCGCCGAAGGGCTCGCGCGCAACACGCCGAAGCTCGATGGAATCGTGGCCGGACTTGAGCGCATGACCGGCGGCGGTGCGCCCGCGCCGCGCAAGGTGGCATACGACCTTCACGCGGTGGACAGTTTCGGCGCGCAACGGCATCCGAATCTGCCCGAGCGACTGATCATGGCGGAGCCGACCGCGATCGCACGCTTGCAGACCCAGCGCTTCCTGTTTACTCCGGATGAGGAAACCCAGGGTTTCGAAGCTGCGCAGTGGAGCGACAGTCTGCCGGTGCTGCTGCAGGCGCGGTTGCTGCAGACCTTCGAGAATTACGACGTCGCGCATGCGCCACTGCGCGCCGACAGCGGCGCAGAAGGCGCGCCTCGCCTTCTGATCGACCTGCGCCGGTTCGAAATCGTGCAAGGAACCCAACCGCGCGCGACGATATCTTTCTCCGCGAAGATCGTGGATCAAAACGGTCAGGTCAAGGCTGCAAGGCTCATGGAGAGTTCCGAAGCAATCGGCTCGCTGACGCCGTCTGCGGCGGCCGCGGCGTTCGATCAGGCTTTCGGCGTCCTCGCGCGCGAGCTCGTGATCTGGGTGGCGGCGACGGACTGAGCCAGATCGTTGCTAGCGACCGGGGACCAGCAGGCTGCGGCAGTGCCGCGCAAGACTGATTTCCTCATTGGTCGGAATGACCAGGACGTCGACCGGGCTGTCCTTCGCGGCGATACGCTGTGCGCCCTGTACATTTGCGACCGCATCGATGCCGACGCCAAGCCAGGAGAGGCGATCGCAGACACGCTGCCGGATGTCCGGGGCGTGCTCGCCAATGCCGCCGGTGAACACCAGGCCATCGAGGCCGGCAAGGGTATTTGCCATCACGGCGACTTCTGCGGCGACACGAAATGTGAAGAGATCGACGGCTTCGCGGGCCTCGGGCTTTTGGCTCGCCAGCAGGGCACGCATGTCGGCCGACACCCCTGAGACCCCGAGCAGGCCCGAGCGTTCGTACAGCAAATGTTGTACGTCATCGACCGACATTTTCTCCCCCTGCATGAGATAGAGCAGCACGCCGGGATCGATCGTTCCACAGCGCGTCCCCATGACGAGACCGTCGAGCGGGGTCAATCCCATGGTGGTGTCGACGCTGCTGCCATTTTGCAAGGCGCAGAGGCTCGCGCCGTTGCCGAGATGCGCCACGACGACGCGCTTGTCCGCCCATTGCGGCGCGATGGCGGCGAGCTGGCTCGCGACATATTCGAAGGAGAGGCCGTGGAAGCCGTAGCGGCGGATGCCGCGCTCCTCGAACTGCCGCGGAATGGCAAAACGGCTGGCCGGCGGTGCCAGGTTGTGATGGAAGGCCGTATCGAAGCAGGCGATCTGGGGCAGCTCCGGCCGCAGCGCCTGCACCGCGCGGACCGGCGCCAGGCAGCGCGGCTGGTGCAGCGGCGCGAGCGGCGTCAACGCCTCCAGCGTGGCGATAGTCTGCTCTGTGATGACGACCGGCCGATAGAACGCCCGCCCGCCATGGACGATACGATGGCCGACGGCGGCGAGCCTGCCGCCGGCGAGATAGGCCTCGATCCAGGCAAATACGTCGTTGAGCAGGTCGTTGTCTTCCGGCGTGCCGCTCGTGCGATGCTTCTCGAACAGCTGCGTACCTGAGGCGTCGCTCACCACGACGCGTGGGATCTTCTCCTGCTCATCGAGCAAGCCCCTGCATTGCAGCTTCGGCTCAGCCGGCGTGATGTCGAACAGGCCGAACTTGATGCTGGACGAGCCGGCGTTGAGTACCAGGACGCTGTCGGACATGGACCGTCTCTCTCGCGTTCGCTGCCTCAGTCAACGGATTTGTGGTCGGTCGTGCCGTAGGGCCAGACCCAGTCACGGATCTGCGGCATGTCCTCGCCATGCTCGCGCACGTAGCGGGTGTGCTCGGTCAGCGCGTCGCGGAACTGCTGCTTGACGTGGGCTGCCGCGATGTCGAGCCCCGGCACGCGCTCGATCGCCTCGATGGCGAGATGGAAGCGGTCGAGGCCGTTCAACACCACCATGTCGAACGGGGTCGTGGTGGTGCCTTCCTCCGCGAAGCCCCGCACGTGCATTCCGTCGTGATTGGTGCGGCTGTAGGTCAGGCGATGGATCAGATAGGGATAGCCGTGATAGGCGAAGACGACAGGCTTGTCGCGGGTGAACAGGCTGTCGAAGTCACGGTCGGAAAGGCCGTGCGGATGCTGCTCCATCGGCTGCAGCGTCATCAGGTCGACCACGTTGACGACGCGGATCTTCAACTCCGGCAGCGCCTTGCGGAGCAGGTCGACGGCGGCGAGCGTCTCCAGCGTCGGAACGTCACCGGCGCAGGCCATTACCACGTCGGGCTCGGCGTTGGAGGGCTCAGTGCCGGCCCAATCCCATATCCCGATGCCGGCTTCGCAATGGGTGATGGCCGCACGCATCGAAAGCCATTGCGGAGCAGGCTGCTTGCCCGCCACAATCACATTGATGCGATCATAGGTACGCAGGCAGTGATCGCCGACACAGAGCAGGGTGTTGGCATCGGGCGGAAAGTAGACGCGGACGATATCGGCCTTCTTGTTGGTGACGAGATCGACGAAGCCGGGATCCTGATGACTGAATCCGTTGTGGTCCTGACGCCAGACATGCGAGGTGAGGAGATAGTTCAGCGACGCGATCGGCCGCCGCCAGGGCAGCGCGCGCGAGACCTTCAGCCATTTGGCGTGCTGGTTGAACATCGAATCCACGATGTGGATGAAGGCCTCATAGCAGGAGAAGAAGCCGTGGCGGCCGGTGAGCAGATAGCCTTCGAGCCAACCCTGGCACAGATGCTCGCTCAGGACTTCCATCACGCGGCCGTCATGGGCGAGGTGGACGTCGTAAGGCGCGATGCCTTCCATCCAGACCCGGTCGGTGGCCTCGAACACCGCGTCGAGCCGGTTGGATGCGGTTTCGTCCGGACCCATGATGCGGAAGTTGCGAGCCTCCGCATTCAGCTCCACGACTTCGCGCAAGAACTTGCCGAGCTCTCGCGTGGCTTCGGCGACGGTGTCGCCCGGAGCGGCGACCTCGACCGCATACGCACGGAAATCCGGCAGCTTCAGCTCCCGCTTCAGGAGGCCGCCATTGGCGTGCGGGTTCGCACCCATCCGACGGGCGCCTGCGGGCGCAAGGGCTTGCAATTCAGCTACCAGCCGCCCGTCTGCATCGAACAGGCTTTCGGGCTCGTAGCTCCTCATCCAGTGCTCGAGCAATTTCAGATGCTCGGGGTTGCCGCGCGGGTTGGCGATCGGCACCTGATGTGCACGCCAGAAGCCTTCGACCTTCAACCCGTCGACTTCCTTCGGTCCCGTCCAGCCTTTCGGGCTGCGCAGCACGATCATGGGCCATCGCGGCCGCTCAAAGCCGCCGGTCTGCTGGCGCGCGGCTCGCTGGATCGACCGGATGCTGCCGAGCGCGGTGTCGAGCGTATCGGCCATCAGGCGATGCATGGCGTGCGGATCGTCGCCCTCGACGAACAGCGGTTCGTAGCCGTAGCCCGTGAAGAGGTTGCGGACCTCCTCGTCATCCATTCGTCCCAGCACGGTGGGATTGGCAATCTTGTAGCCATTGAGGTGCAGGATCGGCAGCACTGCGCCATCATGCGCCGGGTTCAAGAACTTGTTGGAGTGCCAGGAGGCCGCCAGCGGGCCGGTCTCTGCCTCGCCGTCGCCGACGACGCAAACAGCGATCAGATCGGGGTTGTCGAACACCGCGCCATAGGCGTGAACCAGCGCATAGCCGAGCTCGCCGCCTTCGTGGATCGAGCCGGGCGTTTCCGGTGCGGCGTGGCTCGGAATGCCGCCGGGGAAGGAGAATTGACGGAACAGCTTGCGCAAGCCGTCCAAATCGCGCGTCACCTCCGGATAGAGCTCCGTGTAGGTGCCTTCGAGATAGGTGTTCGCGACCATGCCGGGGCCGCCATGTCCGGGACCGCAGATATAGATGATGTTGAGGTCGGAATTGCGAATTGCGCGATTGAGGTGAGCGTAGATGAAGTTGAGCCCCGGTGTGGTGCCCCAATGACCGAGCAGGCGCGGCTTGATGTGCTCCGGCTTCAGCGGCTCTCTCAGAAGCGGGTTCGCGAGCAGGTAGATCTGTCCAACGGAGAGATAATTGGCGGCTCGCCAATAGAGGTCGAGCAGCACAAGATCGTCCGCACGCGCTGGCTCGTTTGGAGTGGTCGCAGATTGCATGTCGTTCTCCCGGGATTCAAAGATGACCTCGGACGCCGCTATCGGTTCCACGTTAGAGGGCGAATATGACGGGAATGGCTTGAGCCAGCTCAAAGATGCACGCCAATTCGAGCCGAAACGGCAACGTTACCGACGACGTCGGTCAATTCCTCACGTTCAAGGAAGGAAGGCTCAATCGCTTGAAAGCGGAACCGGCTCCTTCGAGGTAAGCTCGCGCTCCCAGCAGTTCCGGCGATGGTTATCTCGGGGCCATCTGTGGAGGCCTTGCGTTGACCCGGAGTAGCGCGCCGCGCTCGTGAGCAATACGTGCTGCCTCAGGCTGTCCTGCCAATTTCTTGGCGTCATGCGGCGAGGCAAAAAGATGCCCGGCAAAAGCCGGGCATTAATATCGAGACAACCCCAGGGAGAATGGATCGCTCGTCCTACCAACCCTATTCAAGCATGCGGTGCCGGGTGGCGATTTGAGCCAGCGCAACAAATCGCAGATTTACTGGAAGCTAGGACGAGACTGGTCCTGCTCGAGGTCGCTTGGCACCATGCCATATGTCCGCAGCACGGTCGTTTTCGTCTCGGGATGGCCGGTACGGACGACTGCCGCAGCACCAGCATGGCCGAACGTCTTCCACAAGTGCTTGGCGTGCTCAATCGCCGCGGCCGGGCTGGCGCATTTGGCCTGCTGGCCTGGAACGAGTTCGCCATCGGTCCGATCGTACGGCAGGGCAATGAAGTGTGTGATCTCGTCCATCGATTGCCCTTTCTCGTTTGGTCGACTTCACCCACAAACAATGGTTCGGCAAAAACCATCTTGATCTGCCTCGGCCCATTTCGCTTGATCGGGATCAACGCGGAATGGCGCATTTCGTTGCTGCATGCGCGAGCGCTCACCGGCGATTGACGTCGGCCCACATTGTAGGGGGCAGGCTGCCGGCGCGCGACATTTCGCGTGCTGCTGTCGTACCGACGGCGACCAGCGTTTGATTACTGAAGCCCAGGGACGCGGCCGATGGCTAGAGCCCGGCAGCGATCGCGATCCGCATCAGTTCCGACATGCTGCGCACATTGGTCTTGGCCATCAGGTTCGCCCGGTAGACCTCCACCGTGCGCGGGCTGATGCCAAGGTCGTGGGCGATCACCTTGTTGATCTTGCCTGCCACGAGACCCCGCAGAACGTCACGTTCGCGCGGCGAGAGATCCACCAAGCGAGCTTCGGCCTCGCGCTTGATCGTATCGTCGGCCGGGGCCGCGGACTGTGCTTGCAAAGCTTCGCCGATTGCGCGCAACAGCGCCTCGTCCTCAAATGGCTTTTCGATGAAATCAACCGCACCTGCCTTCATCGCCTCGACCGCGAGTGCGACGTCTCCATGGCCGGTCATCAGAATGACTGGACATGCTACCGCGTCGGCCTTGAGCTTGCGGATCAGTTCGAGGCCGCTCATGCCGGGCATCCGGATATCAGATACGATGCAGTCGACCTCGCTGCTCTTGAACTGATCGAGAAAGTCGGTTGCCGTCTCATAGGTCGTCACGGCAAAGCCGTTGACGTCGAGCAGGAAGGCCAGCGAGTCGCGCATCGCCGGGTCATCGTCGATTACGAGAATTGTGTGCCGCGTCGTCATGCTTCTTCTCCGTCCTCCGCGAACGGTAGGATGAACCGAAAGACCGTGCCACCACCCGCGTTTGGCATCACATCGATGCGTCCACCATGGGATTCGATGATGGTCCGGCAGATCGAGAGGCCGACGCCCATGCCGTGCTCCTTTGTCGTGATGAAGGGCTGAAACAGGCGGTCGGCGATGTCAGGGCTGATGCCCGGGCCGGTATCGGCGATAGTGAACGTCGCAACTCCGTTAGCCTTGGTGACGCCGACGGTCAACTCGCGGCGTGGGCCGGAGGCCATCGCCTCGATCGCATTGCGAACCAGGTTGAGGACGACCTGCTGAATCTGGATCTTGTCGACGATGATCGAGGGCATGTCGCGGTCGCTGCGGATCGCCACCCGGACGCCCTGCTCCTTGGCGCCGAGCAGCGCCAGCGCGACGGCCTCTTCAAGCAGGGTGGCAGGGCTCTCCAGGGAGTGTTGGGTCTCGCCTTTGGCGACGAATTCGCGCAGGCGCTTGATGATGTCGCCGGCCCGTAGCGCTTGCTGTGCGGCGCGCTCGAGCGCGTCCTGAATGCGGTTAGCATCCGGTGTCTTCGACGCCAGCAAAGCCTTCGTGCCGCGCATGTAGTTCGTGATGGCTGACAGGGGCTGGTTGATCTCATGCGCGATCGAGGACGCCATCTCTCCCATCGCGGTCAATCGCGACACGTGGACCAACTCGGATTGCAGCTCCTGAAGCCGCCGCTCCTGCGCGCGGCGCTCGGTGAGATCGCGGATGAACCCGGTGAAGAAGCGCTCTCCGCGCACCTTGGCCTCGCCGACGGCGAGCTCCATCGGAAAGGTCGAGCCGTCGCTTCGTTCTCCAACCACGATGCGGCCGATGCCGATGATGCGCCGTTCGCCGGTCGTAAGATAACGTTCGAGGTACCGGTCGTGCTCGCCGCGATACGGCTGGGGCATCAGGCTCGAAACGTTGTTTCCGACGACCTGGCTCGCTTTCCAGCCAAACAGGCGCTCGGCTGCCGCGCTGAAGGAGCGAATGATGCCGTGGTCGTCGATCACGATCATGGCGTCAGGGACCGTGTCCAGGATCGATTGCAGATGGGCCTGGCGATTTCGCGCCTGATCGCTTTCGCGCAACAGGCGGTCGCCCATGAAGCCGAGGACCGGGCCGAGGACGGCAAAGCAAGCGATATCGATCAGATTCGCAGGGTCGGTGACCAGGCTCTTGCCGAGGAATTTGGCGCTGATGATGAGGCACAGCAGGGTGGTGAAGATCGCCGGGCCGCGGCCACCGGCGAATGCCACGAACAATACGGCGGGCACGTAGATGATCGTGAAGGTCCGGTCTTCGAAATAGTTATCAAGCCCCGCGCGCACCGCGAAGACGAGCGCGGCCGCTGCCGCGGCAGTGCCATAACGGTACCAGATACGATCGGACATATTTCCCCGGCGAAGCCCTCAGCCCGATCGATCCTACAACGTCCGGACGGCGGAAGCCACCGACCGCGCGCCGGCCAAGGCGGCGGGACAGGTCTATCTGACCCAGGAACGCCAATGCGTCGGCTGCACCAGGATGCGTTCGGCGGTCTCCGCCTTTACCCAGCCGCCCAGGATGCGGCGGCAGGGGAAGACGAGCTTGTGAATCGCATTACCTTCGATCACGGCTAGCTCAAGGTCGCGGTCGAAGGGGGCCGTAGCGACCCCCTCCCATGTCGCGCTGACGCCCGCTTCTGGGCGCTCTGGAGCGTCGCGTGTTGGCACGTCAGGCTGCCTCCTGAATAGCCTCGTCGACACCGCTGGTCTTTCGTGCAAACAGGTTCAGCTCGATCGTACCCAGCGAACGCGCGGTCTCGATCGCGTACGTCGCGTCGCTTGCGCTACGCGCGGTAGCACCCTTGGCCCAGTCCTGCAGAGCCGTGATTTTCTCGGCCACCGAGGCGGTAGAGTTGAACCTGCGGAAAAGCTCCCAAGCTTCGTTCGATTCGATCTGGATCTGCTCGAACCAGTGCTGGTTTGCCTCGATCAGCTTCTCCGAGAATTCCGACTGCACCGCCATCGCCCGCTTCGCGTAGCTCTGGATCGCGTCGGAGACGGGACGGGCTTCGCTATGGTCTGTCATGTCCAACATCCTTCGTTGTGAGGAGTATTGCTTCTCATGCGGGCTGCCCCTGCGCGTTGACGCGCGTCAACTCGATAGCTTCTGGTCCGCGTGATTCTCGCGACCAGGCTAGCTGCCCTTGGGACTGACGACGGCACCGGTTTGCAGATTGATGAAGTGGACGCCGTCGCAGGCGGCGCAGGAAATCGAGTGCAGTTCGTCAGCCGGGAGTTCGGATGCGACGGCAGGTAGCAGGCCCTGAACTCGATCGCCGGTATTTGGGCACGAGAAGATGATGGGGCGCCAAGCCCTTATGTCTGACATTTGTACGATCCTGATGGATGACCACCCTAACGGTGGCGCTTCGCCCCGTTTTGATGCAGGTCAAAATTCCAGTCGGGTGGTCGGATCGGGGCAGGCGGCGGTCTAGAACGGTCGGCGCCGACGGAGCTGGTGGAGGCTCGATTTGGCAGGCTGCCTGAGCGGCCCTCTTGGCCGCTGGAGCATCCTGGCGAACGTCACGACGACAATCACCAACGCTCCCATCGAGGCAAGCAGGTTCTGCAGCATGATTCTGATCTCCTGACAGGACATCAGCATCGTCGATCATCGGTCGCGTCGCCTTGATTTCCGTCAAGCGCAGGCGTTGAGGAAGATCAACGCAGATGAGCCGATTGCGTGTGACCTTGGTCGCAGGCGATGCAAGGAGAGCGGCAATGCGTGCACATCAGATTATGGCAAGACACGTCATCACTGTCGGAACCGAGACGTCCATTCTCGACGCCGCGAAGCTGATGATGGATCACCACATCAGCGGCCTGCCGGTAGTCGATGCGGCTGGAAGACTGGTTGGAATCCTGTCGGAGAGTGACTTTCTGCGACGAAGCGAGATCGGCACGCAGCGCCGGCGTAGCGGCTGGTTTAGGTTTCTTCTCGGCTCCGGCTATGCGGCCGCGGACTTCGTCCACGAGCGAGGGCGGAAGGTCGGAGAGATCATGTCGTGCGACCCGGTCACCGTGACGGAAGAAACGCCGCTGCCCGATCTGGTCGACCTTATGGAGAAGAAGGGTGTCAAACGGCTGCCAGTGATGCGTGACGGGCGGCTCGTCGGCCTCGTGACGCGGGCGGACCTGCTGCGGGCGGTCGCGTCCATCGCGCATCAGGTTCCGGATCCCACAGCGGATGACCAGCACATCCACGATCGCATTGTGCGAGCCCTCGATGGCGCAAACTGGTGTCCGCTCGGGCTGCAAGTCTCGGTGCTCGATGGCGTGGTGCATCTTCGTGGGATCATCATGGACGAGCGGGCGAGGCAGGCGGCGATCGTCGCCGCGGAGAATGTCGCCGGCGTCAAGGACGTGCACGATCATCTGTGCTACGTCGACACCTATTCCGGCTTCTATATCCAATCCGCGGAAGACGAGCGAGCGGCGGCCGCCAAAGCGGCGAGCGAGACGGTCGGATGATCGCTCGCCCTGCACCGCTGCTGATCCCGCTGATTGTGATCGCCGTGGTCAGCGCCGATGTCGTGGGATTCGCCGCAACGTTGCTTGCGATCTGTATGATCGTGGGCTTCGCGATCGTTGCCTCCGGATGGACCGTCGGCGGCAAAACAACATCAACATCAATACCTGCAGTCCGGCCGTCAGCCCCAGATTGGACGTCTCGCGACAAATAGCACCTCGTTCGGTCTGGCCGTCGTTCCGGAGGGCGTGGCCCGGACAGAACGTGCCTCGCTCGCGGTCCTGGCGATTGAGGTCGCTCAAGGCCCTGGTGCCTTCAATATTCGACGCAACAAGGCACCGCGCCGCAGCGCATTCCGTTGCGACAGATCAATACGGGCATCTCGCACCAGTGACAGCATGAGCATCGAATCAGCCCACGCGAGGGTGCCATGACATCATTCGACGTTCGTTTCATCAAAACAGTTTGCGACGATACCGGCCATGAACATCGCGCCTGCCAGGCAGCGTTCAAGGTCGACGCAGTCTCGCTTTCTGCGGCCGCACAGCTGGCCGAAGCCGACTTCTGCAGACAGAAGGGTGTCCGCGACTGGACGATCTTTGCGGACTCCATGGAGCTTCGAACGCCGCCGACATTGCCATCAGCCTGGGGTGGCTAATGATCTTGCGCGGCGGCCGCGATCGATTGCCGCGACGTCGCGCGTTTGACCGAGATCAAATCGACAATTGCGTCCTTCGATTAAAGGTGAAGAGCCAAAACGGGGCTTGAATAATGACCGACCGATCAGAAGGCAGCAGCTCGCCGCAATTCGAGAGTCTTCTCGCCCGCTTGCGGGCATTTCTTGCACGTCGACATGAATTCGATCTCATGACTCCTCGAGAGGTCGACGAGATCGCTCAAGAGCTCAACTTCTCGACGCCGGACCTTCGTGCCCTTGCCCGCGAGCAAGGTTCGCCGGAGTTGCTCGGCAAGCGTCTCGAGCATGCAGGCTTGTCCGAGCAGACGCTCGCTTCTTCCCATTGCGATGTGTTGCGCGATCTGCAGCGCGTGTGCGGTCTTTGCCAGGAGAAGGCACGTTGCGCCGATGATCTCGCGCGGGAGCGCCGGGCCAGCCCGGCAAGATACTGTCCGAACGAAATGACCTTGACCGCACTGAGCCGCGGCGCCGGCGGCACGCGGTACGGCACCGGAATTGATGCCGATCAAGCAGCTGGCAGCGAGACTGTGATTTCCCTGACGTCATCGCATCCAAAGAGAGCCTCCACATGACAGGTCCATCCTCCGTTTCAAAGTCGATGACGATGGGCGAGGCCGGCTTGGCGTCGGCACTCGCAGCCTTTGCCTTCATTAGCTTTCTCGGCGCGGCGATGGGGCACGATGCGGCGTTTAGCTTTCACGCGTCGCTCGCGTGTGCCGCCAGCTTGATCGCGGTGATCATGATCGGCAACCGCTACCTTGACCGCCCGGCCGAGCTGCCTCCGGCGGAGATCGGCGGGCGCCCCAACTACAATCTCGGCCCGATCAAGTTTGCTTCCGCCATGGCGATGTTCTGGGGCATCGCGGGTTTCACCGTGGGGCTCATCATCGCCTTGCAGCTGGCCTGGCCGGCGCTCAATTTCGATCTGCCCTGGACGACATTCGGCCGCCTGCGGCCGCTGCATACGTCGGCCGTGATCTTCGCATTCGGCGGAAATGTCCTGATCGCGACATCGTTCTATGTCGTGCAAAAGACCTGCCGTACGCGCCTTGCAGGCGACCTGTCGCCGTGGTTCGTCGTGGTCGGCTACAATTTCTTCATCCTGATCGCCGGCACGGGCTATCTGCTCGGCGTGACCCAGTCGAAGGAATACGCCGAGCCGGAGTGGTACGCCGACCTCTGGCTGACGATCGTCTGGGTGACTTATCTGCTCGTGTTCCTGATGACGCTCGTGAAGCGCAAGGAGCCGCACATCTTCGTCGCCAACTGGTTCTACCTGGCGTTCATCATCACGATCGCGGTCCTGCATCTCGGCAACAACCCGGCGCTGCCGGTCTCCTTCCTCGGCTCGAAGTCCTACATCGCCTGGGGCGGCGTCCAGGATGCGATGTTCCAGTGGTGGTACGGCCACAATGCGGTCGGCTTCTTCCTGACCGCCGGCTTCCTGGCGATCATGTACTACTTCATTCCGAAGCGGGCGGAGCGTCCGATCTATTCCTACCGGCTGTCGATCATTCATTTCTGGGCACTGATTTTCCTCTACATCTGGGCCGGCCCGCATCACTTGCACTACACGGCGTTGCCGGACTGGGCGCAAACCCTCGGCATGACGTTCTCGATCATGCTCTGGATGCCGTCCTGGGGCGGCATGATCAACGGCTTGATGACGCTGTCGGGAGCCTGGGACAAGCTGCGCACCGATCCCGTGCTGCGCATGATGGTGGTTTCGGTCGCCTTCTACGGCATGTCGACCTTCGAGGGACCGATGATGTCGATCAAGGTGGTCAATTCGCTGAGCCACTACACCGACTGGACCATTGGCCATGTGCATTCCGGCGCATTGGGCTGGGTCGGTTTCGTGTCATTCGGCGCGCTGTACTGTCTCGTCCCGTGGCTCTGGAATCGCCAGCTCTACAGTGTGAAGCTCGTCAACTGGCACTTCTGGATCTCGACCATCGGCATCGTGCTCTACATCTCCGCGATGTGGGTGTCGGGAATCCTGCAGGGCCTGATGTGGCGTGCCTACACCTCGCTCGGCTTCCTCGAATATTCCTTCATCGAGTCCGTCGAGGCCATGCATCCCTTCTACATCATCCGCGCCGCCGGTGGCGCGCTGTTCCTGGTCGGCGCTCTGATCATGGCGTTCAATCTCTGGATGACGGTCAATGCCGGCCGAGCCAGCGAAACCGAGGGCGCAAGTGCCCTCCAGCCTGCCGAATAGGTCACGACATGTCTCTCTGGAACAGACACAAGATCTTTGAGAAGAACTCGATCATTCTGATCGTCGGCATTCTCGCCGTCATTGCCATCGGCGGACTGGTCGAGATCACGCCGTTGTTCTACCTGAAGAGCACGATCGAGGCGGTCGATGGCGTGCGGCCCTATACGCCGCTCGAACTCGCCGGCCGCAACATCTATGTCCGCGAGGGCTGCTACCTCTGCCATTCGCAGATGATCCGGCCGCTGCGCGACGAGGTCGAGCGCTACGGCCACTATTCGCTTGCTGCCGAGAGCATGTACGACCATCCGTTTCAGTGGGGCTCCAAGCGCACCGGACCGGATCTGGCGCGCGTCGGCGGCAAGTACTCGGACGATTGGCACGTCACGCACCTGATCAATCCACGCTCGATCGTTCCGCAGTCGGTGATGCCCGGATACCCGGCGCTCGCCAGGACGGACCTCGACCCGTCCGACGCCGCGGCTCATCTGCGGACCAACCGCGCGGTCGGCGTGCCCTATACCGACGAGCAGATCGCCAACGCGGCCGCCGATCTGAGAGCACAGGTCGATCCAGACGGATCCGGCACCGACGCGTTCCAGAAGCGCTATCCGAAGGCGGTGGTCCGCAACTTCGACGGCAAGGCCGGCAATCCGACCGAACTCGACGCGCTGATCGCCTATCTGCAGATGCTCGGCACGCTCGTCGATTTCAAGCTCTACAACGAAAAAGCCAATCTGCGCTGAGGGCACGAGCATGAAAGCGATCATCCAAGTCGAGAATTTCGCATCCAGCCTGGTCGGCACGCTCTGGACTCCCGTCTTCGTTGGAATCTTCATCGCCATCGTCGTCTACGCGCTTTGGCCCCGCAACAAATCTCTTTTCGATGCTGCAGCCCGGATGCCGCTGCGGGAGGACTGACCGATCATGAGCGAGCACAACGAGATTGACCGCATTTCCGGCCGCAGCACGACCGGTCATGAGTGGGATGGCATCAAGGAGTTGAATACGCCGTTGCCGCGGTGGTGGGTCCTGACATTCTATGCGACGATCATCTGGGCGATCGGCTACTGGGTCGTCTATCCGGCCTGGCCGCTGGTCTCGGGCTACACGACCGGCCTGTTCCATTATTCCACCCGCGCCAGTGTCGCGACCGACCTTGCCGATCTCGAGAAGCTGCGTGGCGAGAAGATGGCGGTGCTCGGCAACGCCTCGCTGGCCGACATCGAGAAGGACCCGGGTCTGCTCGCGCTGGCGCGTGCCCGCGGCAAGACCGTGTTCGCCGACAATTGCGCGCCCTGCCACGGCAGCGGCGGCGCGGGTGCAAAGGGCTATCCGAACCTGAACGACGACGACTGGCTGTGGGGCGGCTCGCTCGAACAGATCATGCAGACCATCCAGTTCGGTGCCCGTTCCGGACACGCCAAGGCCCATGAAGGCCAGATGCTGGCGTTCGGCCGCGACGGCGTTCTCAAGAAGGACGAGATCGTGACGGTCGCCAACTATGTGCGCTCGCTTTCCGGCCTTTCCACCGCGCCGAAATTCGACGCCGCGGCAGGAAAGAAGATATTTGCCGAGAATTGCACCAGCTGCCACGGTGACAACGGCAAGGGTAACCAGGAGCTCGGCGCGCCGAACCTGACCGACCGGATCTGGCTCTACGGCTCCGACGAGGAGACCCTGATCGAGACCATCACCAACGGCCGCGCCGGCGTGATGCCGGCCTGGGTCGGCCGGCTGGACCCGGTCACCGTGAAGGCGCTGGCGGTCTATGTGCACTCGCTCGGTGGCGGCAAATAGCCGCCACCAACGAGGGCGTCCGGGATCATTGACCGAGGTCAAACCCGGACCTGGTGCGGGGATGTAGCTTTCAATGAGAGCCTCATTCGAGCAGCCCATGAACAAGCCCGTGCCGCCTGACGAACTCATGACCGACGAAGATGGGCCGCTCTACGCGCCCCGCAAGAAGGTGTACCCGCAGAGCGTCTCGGGCCGGTTCCGCTCGATCAAATGGCGGCTGATGGCCGTCTGTCTCGGCGTCTATTATCTGCTGCCTTTCGTGCGCTGGCATCGGGGTCTCGGCGCGCCCGACCAGGCGGTCCTGATCGATTTTCCGAACCGCCGCTTCTATTTCTTCTTCATCGAGCTCTGGCCGCAGGAGGTCTACTACTTCACCGGCCTTCTGGTGCTGGCGGCGCTCACCCTGTTCCTGATGAATGCGCTCGGTGGCCGGATCTGGTGCGGCTATCTTTGCCCGCAGACGGTCTGGACCGATCTGTTCTATGCGGTCGAGCGCCTGGTCGAAGGTGACCGCCGCGCGCAGATGAAGGCCGACGCTGGTCCAATGACCGTGAAGCGAGCCGGTCGCCGTGCATTGAAGCATGCGATCTGGCTGCTGATCGCCTGGTGGACCGGCGGCGCCTGGGTGCTCTACTTCGCCGATGCGCCGACCCTGGTGCGCGATCTGGCGACCTTTCAGGCACCGGCGATCGCCTATCTCTGGATCGCGATCCTGACCGCGTCGACCTATCTGCTGGCCGGCTACATGCGCGAGCAGGTCTGCGTCTATATGTGCCCGTGGCCGCGGATCCAGGCCGCGCTGACCGACGAATGGGCGCTCAACGTCACCTATAAATACGATCGCGGCGAACCACGTTGCTCGGTGAAGAAGGCGTTCGACATTCGCTCGCTCGGCGAGAAGGCCGGCGATTGCATCGATTGCAACCAGTGCGTGGCCGTGTGTCCGACCGGGATCGACATTCGCGAGGGCGCGCAGCTTGGCTGCATCCAATGCGGCCTGTGCATCGATGCCTGTGATGCCGTCATGACCAAGGTCAGCCGCAAGACCGGTCTGATCGGCTACGACAACGATATCAATGTTCAGCGGCGCATCGCCGGCAAGGAAGAGATCTTCAAGCCGGTTCGTGCTCGTACCGTCGTCTACGCCAGCCTGATCACCGTGGTCTGTGCGGTGATGCTTTATGCCCTGATGTCGCGGACCCTGCTCGACGTCAACGTGTTGCACGACCGCAACCCGATCGCGGTGCGTCTCAGCGACGGCGCGATCCGCAATGGGTACACGCTGCGCTTTCTCAACAAGCGCGGCTTTGATCGTGTGATCGCGATCGACGTCGATGGACCAACCGACGCCAAGCTGCACGTCATCGGTGCGGACTCGGTGACGCCAGACCGCCCGATGATCGTGCTTGGCCGCGACACCACCACCGAACTTCGCGTGCTGGTGACGGTGCCGTTCGATGAAAAAGCGGAAAAGTCCGTGCCGGTCACGTTCCGCGTCACCGACATCGGCCTCGGAGAGGTCGCCTTCGCGACCGACCACTTCGTTCTTCCCTAACCACGGAAATCTCGCCATGGCAGCCTCCAGTTCAGCCGCGCGACCCATCACCGGGCGTTTCGTCCTGGTCACGACGATCGCGTTCTTCGCCGTCGTCATCAGCGTGAACATGGTCATGATGCGGCTTGCCATTTCGACTCTGCCGGGCACCGAGGTCGACAGCGCCTACAGCGCGAGCCTCGCCTATCAACGCGAGATCGACGCGGCCAGGCAGCAGAACGAGCGCGACTGGCAGGTCCAGGCGCATATCGATCGGGGGCCTGACGGCAGCGCCGCACTTGCACTCGAGGCGCGCGACCACGCCGGCGCACCGCTGACGGGAATGAGTTTCCTCGCCCGGCTCGAACGGCCGATCGATCGTCGCGCCGACCGGGCAATCGAGATTGGTGAGGCCAGGGGTGGGAACTATAGCGGCCGCGCCGAAGGCGTCGCGGCAGGGCAGTGGGACCTCGTCATCGAGGGCGACGCCGACGGCCGGCGCATGTTCCTGTCGAAGAACAGAATCCTGCTGAACTGACGGTGCATCCCATGCAGGCGGATATCGATTTCTCCCACTATCTGAAGAGCGCGGGCACCGGGCTCGTTCATCTCGATCTCGCAGTCGAGGGCATCAATTGCGCGGGCTGCATGGCCAAGATCGAGCGCAATCTGTCAGCCATACCTGACGTCACCTCAGCCCGCGTGAACCTGACGGACAGTCGCCTTGCGCTGGAATGGAAGGCGGGTGCTCTTGAACCGGCGCTGTTCGTGAGCCGGCTCGCGGAGCTCGGCTATAAGGCCTATCCGTTCGAGCGGGACGATGCCGAGGCGCTGGAAGCGCAGCGGGCGCAAGGCCTGCTGCGCCGGCTGGGCGTCGCGGCCTTTGCCGCGATGAACGTGATGATGCTGTCGGTCCCGGTATGGTCTGGCAACGTCTCCGACATGCTGCCGGAACAACGCGACTTCTTCCACTGGCTGTCGGCGCTGATCGTGCTGCCGGCCGCCGCCTATTCGGCGCAGCCCTTCTTCTCGTCGGCGCTGTCGGCGCTGCGGGCACGCGGCGTCAACATGGACGTGCCGATCAGCATCGGCATCGTGCTCGCGCTGGCGACTTCGGTGATCGAGACCATCAACCACGCCGAACATGCCTATTTCGATGCCGCGATCATGCTGATCGCGTTCCTGCTCGCCGGCCGCTACCTCGACCAGAACATGCGGCGGCGGACCCGCGCCTTTGCCGGAAACCTCGCTGCGTTGAAGGCCGAGACGGCGACGAAGTTCATCAGCCCGACCGAGATCAAGACGGTCCCGGCAGCCGCAATCCGGCCCGGCGACATCGTGCTGCTGCGGCCGGGCGAGCGCTGCGCGGTCGACGGCAATGTGATCGAGGGCCGCTCGGAGGTCGATCAGAGCCTGATCACGGGCGAAACCTTGCCGGCGATGGCGACGCCCGGCAGCGCTGTGTTCGCCGGCACGCTGATCCGTTCCGGCACGCTGCGCATTCGCGCAACGGCGGCCTCGGGCGGCACTCTGCTCGACGAAATATCCCGGCTTCTCGATCGAGCGCTGCAGGCGCGCTCGCGCTATCTTCGTCTGGCGGAGCGCGCATCGAGGCTCTATGCCCCGGTCGTGCACGCCACCGCGCTCCTGACGATGCTGGGGTGGCTGGCCTATGGCGCGAGTTTTCATGATTCGATCGTGACGGCGATTGCGGTCCTGATCATCACCTGTCCCTGCGCGCTGGGGCTAGCCATTCCGGCCGTGCAGACCGTTGCATCCGGGACGCTGTTTAGTTCGGGCGTGCTGCTCAACGCCGGCGATGCGATCGAACGGATCGCCGAAATCGATCGGGTGATCTTCGACAAGACGGGCACCTTGACGCTGCCCGAGCTCGATGTCGCCAACCTCGCTGTTATCCCGGACGATGTCGTGAAGCTCGCGGGCCGACTGGCACTCTCGAGCCGTCATCCGGTCGCTGCCGCGGTCGCACGCAAGGCGGGCGTCGCCGCACCACTGTCGAATATCCAGGAGGAGCCGGGCCAGGGCGTCCATGGTTTTCACGAAGGGCGTCCGATCCGGCTGGGCCGAGCGTCATTCTGTGGCGCGGACGACCTCGCCAACGAGATTCTGTGCCGCGATCCGGAGGCGTCCGTCGTCGCATTCAGCCATGGCGAGAGCCGATATGCCTTCGCGGTCCGGCAACGGCTGCGGCCGGACGCAGCCGAGGTGGTAGCAGGGCTGGCGCGCATGGGCATCGCCGTCGAGATCGTGTCCGGAGATCGCGAACCTGCGGTCCGGCTGGCGGCCGAGGTGCTCGGCGTGCATGAATGGCGCGCCGAGGTGTCCCCGGTCGACAAGATCGAACGGATCGAGGAGCTGGCGCGCCGGGGCTGCAAGGTACTGATGGTCGGCGATGGCTTGAACGACGCGCCGGCTCTCGCCGCGGCGCATGCATCGATGTCACCCGTTACGGCCACGCACATGAGCCAGGCAGTCGCCGATGCGGTCTTTCTCGGCGAGCGTCTTGCGCCGGTGCTGTCAGCGGTCAAGGTGTCGCGCAAGGCGCTGCGGCTAATGCGGCAGAACCTCTGGCTTGCCGTCGTCTACAATGTGCTGGCGGTGCCGATCGCGATCGCCGGCCTGGTGACGCCGCTGATCGCCGCGGCAGCCATGTCGGGTTCGTCGGTGATCGTGATGCTGAACGCGCTACGGGCACGAACGAGGGAGGCAGCCTGATGGAAGTCCTGGTCATTCTGGTGCCGTTGGCTCTCGCGCTTGGCTTTGCCGGCCTGCTCGGCTTCCTTTGGTCCCTCAAAAGCGGCCAGTACGACGATCTCGACGGCGCAGCGTGGCGCGCCATCGTCGATGATGAGCCCACCGGCGGTCAGGGCGGGACCAAATAATGAAAATATACCAATGAAGCCGCCGCGGCGATGGTCATTGCCGTTGAGGCGAGCGCCAGCACCAATGTCCAGTCCGTTCGACGCGATTGCGGCATCCGCGAGCGGAGAAGCAGGACAGAGACCAGCCGGTTGACGGCGCCAAACCGGGCCATCGTCAGCAGCAGCACATCGGCAGCACGTCAGGCCGCCAATGGCGCCAGTGCGTCGCCGACACGGCAACTGGTTGCATCGTGGTGGCGTCCAGCCATCCCTCGGTGTGGCGGATGCAGGGGCGGCTGAGCTGCTGGCGTTCACCATCAATTCTTGCAAGTTCGATCACGCAACCAAATGGCGCCGACGCGATGTCTCGCCATTCGAACAGGGTGAGCCGGCGAAGCCATGATGTGAGTGTGTGGCGCATGCAACGTCGCCTCCGGTCGATGTTAGTCCTTGTCGCACGTGTCGCAGTTCGCGTGATTGACATGGCTCAATCCAGGTGTGCGACGGCTGGGGCGCCGTTGACCCACCTCAATCCAGTAGCCGGGAGGGCGCGATATTCTCGAAACGCTCGCCAGCCAGGAGTCTTGTCCGTGCAGGGCGGCAATCGGCAAACGTCAGGCACGGCGGAAAGCGTGAGACCGTCGTCCGGAGGCAGCAGCGGCAGGAGCTTGCATGGTCGAACTGGCGGATGAGCAGGCCACCGCGCGTGGAAAGACGTTTCGAACTCGCTGGGCAAGATTGAAGAGCCATCCGCTGGCGCGACTGGGGCCTGGGCTGATCACGGGCGTGGCCGACGACGATCCCAGCGGCATCGCCACCTACTCTCAGGCGGGCGCTCAGTTTGGCTTGAACATGCTGTGGACGATGCCGCTGGCGTTCCCGCTCATGGCCGCCATTCAATCGATGTGCGGCCGGATCGGACGGGTGACCGGTCGTGGCTTGGCAGCGAATATCAGGGCTGCGTTCCCGCCTGTCGTCCTGAAGGGTGTGGTGTTGCTCCTGCTGATCGCGAACACGCTCAATATCGGAGCCGATGTCGCGGCCATGGGGGAGGTCGGCGAGCTCGTTACGGGAATGGATCGTCACGCGATGGCAATCATGTTTGCCGTCACGACACTCCTGCTTCAGATATTCGTGCCGTATCATCGCTACGTCTTCTTCCTGAAGTGGTTGACCCTTTCGCTGCTGGCGTATGCTGCCGTGCTGTTTACCGTCCACGTTCCCTGGGGCGAGGTGGCCGTGCGCACGCTGTGGCCACAATTGCGCTTGGATTCAGGTACCGCCGCCGTCGTTGTCGGCGTATTCGGGACGACCATCAGCCCGTATCTCTTCTTCTGGCAGGCCTCAGAAGAGGTCGAGGACATGCTCGCACAAGGCGGCATGTCTCTCCTGCAGGATCCGAACAATGCATCGACGGAGTTGCGACGGATTGAGTGGGATACCTGGAGCGGGATGTTTTACTCTGACATTACGGCCTACTTCATCATCCTGGCGACCGCGGTCACGCTACATGTCGCAGGAATCACCGACATCGAGACGGCCGCCCAGGCGGCTGGTGCGTTGCGGCCGCTCGCAGGGGATTTCGCCTTTGAGCTGTTCGCGATCGGTATCGTCGGCGTCGGTCTGATCGGCGTGCCGGTTCTCTCAGGCTCAGCAGCCTATGCGTTCGCTGAAGCGATGGGCTGGAACGAAGGCCTCGAGAGGACGCCGCTGGACGCGCGCGGGTTCTATGGCGTCATCACGCTCAGCGTCGTGACGGGATTGCTGATCCAGTACTCGCCGATCAGCCCCATGAAGGCGCTGTTCTGGAGTGCCGTAATCAACGGCGTCGTCGCCGTCCCGCTGATGGTCGTGATCCTTCTCCTCGCCTCGAGGTCGTCCGTCATGGGCCCATATACCTCTGGCCGGCCGATCCTGGCCCTCGGGTGGGTCGCGACCCTCGTGATGGGGTTCGCTGCCGGCATGATGTTCGTGCCAGGGTAACTAGCCGCGTGGTGGTCTTGCTCAGAGCGTTGTGTCCCAGATGGCACCTCGCTCAGGTTCGAATGGGCATGGGCTCGACTCGATTGCGGACGCGTCGTCGGAGCGGCCAAACACGATCCTGGGTGCGCTCCAGTACGCCGAACGCGCTATCGGATTCGAGCCATCGGATCGCTATGCGGCGCAGCCCGGCAGGAAAGCTTCCTGCCGGGCTGCCTCATCGGCGTTCCCGAGGGGGTCGGGCCCGCGCAATGACCGGCAATCGCGGTCGCATCCAGATTGCGCGTTGGGTAAGGGGCAGCGCCTAGATGTCGCCAAGCCTGGACCAGGCAAGGTCGATCAGCGACCCGATCCGGGCCGACTGAGCCTGCAGTTGGCCACGGCTTTCCGGATTTTCGATTCGTTCGATCGCAGTGCACGTTTGTGCGTGAGTGATCTGAAGGGCGAACACGGCCTCCTGCAGTGCTTCCCGGACTTTCCGCCGCCGGGCATCCCAGAGCCCGGACAAGTCGATCGACCGGGACCCTGCGTATGCGTCAAGTACCGTAGATTTACGGCGCCTGCGTGCATGAGAGCTCGCGATGTTCGGCACTTTGGACTTCTCCCTTGGCTTGGCGGTCCGTGTCGATTCTCTTGCCAAGGATATTGAGGGCGGTGTCTTAATTGTCCGATCAACGTGCTTATCGGAATTCGGCAAAGCATGGGATTTTCGTGCTTAATTGGTTGAAAACGGTATATGCATATAAATTACAGGTATATGCGGATAACGAGGATTCGCCATGAAGCACGATGCGCTGACGCCCGAAGAATTGGCCATCGTGGGAAGCTGCTGCGCCGCATTCAATGTTCGAAAGGCAAGTCGGGTGATTACTCGGCTGTACGCCGAGGCCTTTGCACCCGTCGGCGTGGAGCCGACACAATTTATGCTGCTCGCCGCCTGCGCGCGGCAGAGGACCCTGACCATGGGAGCTCTTGCAGTGAGGATGGCAATGGACCCGAGTGCGCTTGCTCGCAATATTGCGGTGCTTGAGCGTCGTGGGCTGGTTAAGGTCGCATTTGGCGTGGACCGTCGGGTGCGAGATATCTCGATATCCGCCCAAGGCAGGAAGATCCTGTCCCGCGTGCTGCCTCGCTGGCGGGCAATACAGGCGAAGCTGGCTGCGCAGTTTGGCGAAGACGGATTTCAGGCGACCGTCGATCTGATGAAAAAGATGACGCAGGCAGGCGAGGCGCTGCTCGCCGATTCAAACTCGTAAGAGGTCGCGATGCCCGTCCGCTGGCTCGATCCGTCGCCGGTGTTGCGCATCGAGCGCTTCAACAGCTTCGACGAATTCCGCCCCAACGATGTTATCGGTGGAATGAGAAGCACACCGCTGGACTCGTCGCCCATCTCGGTTTCGCGAAGCATTCTGGCACTTCCGGACTGTCTTCTCGTGCTGCAGCGGTCCTTCGCGCGGCGAATGGAGGGAGATCTCGGCGCCAATCGCGGGGTTGGGATCGTCATTCCCTTGGCTTTCCACGCGACGATGAACGGGAATCCGGTCGAGGATTCCACGATCGGCGTCATCCGCGGCCGGGCGCCCGTCGACGTCGTTGAACGGCATGCAAACACCTATCTCATGCTGCGCTTCGGTTCCGACATGAGCAATCGCGGCTGGGCCGACTTCGACGATGGAATCGAATTGTACCGGCTGGCGCCGTTGAAGATGCTGGCGATACGATCGGCAATTCTTGACATGTTCTGCCTGGCCTCCAGCTGCAGGGATCTCAGGGAATTCGAGCTGCTGAGCGGAAAGCTCCGGGAAACGCTGGTCGCCGGGCTGGACAGCGCCCTGGTCGAGGACAGTGTCAAGCGGGCACTTCCCGGCTCGTTCGACCGGCATCGGAAACTTGTCGAACGCCTGGATGAACTGATGGCGACGATCGGAGATGCTGACCTCTACAGCAGCGCTCTCGCACAGACGCTCGGCACTTCCGTTCGAACGCTCCAGACCGCGGTGCAGCACGTCCACGGCGTTAGCCTGCACCAACACATTCGGTCGAAGCGGATGTGGTCGGTGCGCAAGCTCCTCGTCAAAGGAAGCCCGCTTCTTACCGTGACCGCCGCGGCACATGCCAACGGCTTTTGGCATCTGAGCGACTTCGCCAGATGTTATGGCCGAGCCTATGGCGAGACGCCGTCGGAGACTCTCGCGCGGGCGCGAGGGGCCTAATCCACTGTGTGCCTGTCCAGGCTGTGTACCGGCTAAAGCCGCCGAAAATCATGGAGTTCGGCGTGGTGGCCCAAAATGCCGAGACAGATTCCCAAACTTTTCCAGTTACGCCCGTCGTTCTTGGCTTTCTCACTTCCCTAAAGCGCGATGAGATTGGGTTGAATCGTCATCGCGCTTTAGCTTCTTGTTTGAGCATGATCTTTTCGGAAAACCGCTTCACACTTTTCCATGCTCTAGGGAGCGCCACTCAGAACAAAACCGCCAGAAAATGCAGGTTGGCGAAATCGGCGCGCCTCGGCTCGCGATGCCTCAGCTGCACGGATACTGCACGACGGAGGAAACGCGCGGAAACAGGTAGTAGCTCTCGGCGATCGGGATCGTCCCGCTGAACGTATAGCCGAGGTTGGGCGTGTATTGAAACGTCACCTCGCCGAGTATCAACGATATGTTGGCGGGCGAGGGAGTGCCGAGGGCCGACGGCAAAGTTATCTGCTGACCTACTGGCCGCGGGCTTCCGTTGAGCGCCTTACTCCAAGTCACGGTTGGTTTGCCATTAGCGTCCGTGGATACTTCCGACACCGTAACCGTCGCGCTTCCGGCGGAATAGGGAGCGATCGTCACCGTGGACGCGCCAAGCATGGTGCTCAGCGCTGAGTCGGTGACGCATGCGTTTCGTGATACCAGGTCCGCCACCGTGTGGGCGGTCTGGCTGACCTTGACACTGATCGCGAGCGCGTTCCCAAGTTCGATCCCGCCCACAAAGAGCAGCAGCATGAACGGCAGCACGATGGCGAATTCCACCGCGGCCACGGCGCGAACGTCGACCCATAACTTCCGGACGCGATGAACGCTCGGGCTCATGAGTTGATAAAGGCCTCGTTCTTGAAAGCCATGGACGCCATTATGAGGCGGTTGCCGTTCGAGAGGTTTGCCAGATTGAAGCCGAGTGGACCAAGGACAACCGGCCACTGATACATCACCCGCACGACTACGATGTCACCGGGATTGCCCGGGTTGAACTGCCAGGTGTTCGTCACGTTTCCGTTGCTGTCGAAGGTCAGCGATGGCGCGCCCGCGTTCGCCGAAGTCCATGCGCCGGCCACCTGGACGTCGATCATCAATTTACTGCAGTTGAACAAGATCACGACGTTTGAGCAGACCCTCTGGGCAAACTGGCTCTGGGTCAGGTTCTGGGCCTGCGCCTGCCCCGTCAAAATCGTCCGGCTCGATTGGATCACCACCGTTTCCAGGGCCTGCTGGGCAAAGAACACCACGAAGGTCTGGATGAGCGCGACCAGCAAGGCGATGAACGGCGCCCCGACCAGCGCGAACTCAACCGCGGTTGCGCCCCTCCGGTCGGCGGCGAACGTTCGCCAGCGGCGATGTTTGGTGGTGGGCGCGGCGTGCGTGTCGGTCATGACTGCCTTCGCTACTGAGTCAGACGGGGATCGGACGCGACCTTGAGGAACAGCGCCTGGAGTGCGCCCGTGATGTCGCCTCCGGTCTGGACTTCGGTGTACAAGCCCGGCGAGGCGCAGGATTGCAGGTTTGCTTCGACCTGGCTGGACGTCCCGTTGTAGGGATGGACCCATGTATCGTACCAGGCGTTGCTGTTGTGGAGCGCTGCGTCGTCATATTGGGTGTAGAGCACCGCGATCCGGATATTCCGGTTCTTGATGGTGGTGCAGATCGTGGGGTCCAGCGGCTGCTGGCAGCGCTTGCCGGTGAGAGTCTTGTTGCAGGAACTCGTGTAAGCGTCGGTCGAAATGTTCACGTCCTCGACGCCATCGGTCACGAGAAACACCACTTCCTGTGGCGTATCGTTAGCGAGGTTGGTGCCATTCCCCGGATTCGGCATGATCTGGTTGAGGCCGCTCAACGCACCCGCGATGCTGGTGTCGGCGTCGCTGTTGTTGTTCGACGATGTCAGCCAGTTGTTCTTGTACACGGGCAGCACTTGAATACTGGCGGCTGCGTTCTGGATAGTCGCCACCGTGTAGCTCGTCGTCGAGGCGGGCGTCACGGGAGTTCGCACCACTCCAGGCTTTCCGGAAGGCGCGAAGATCGGCGAACTGCTGTTCAACTGATAGTCGAACGAGTAGATCGCGACCCCGTAAGTATTCCTATTGATGTTCGATATCTGATAGGCGGTATTCATCAGTGATTGGACTGCCTGCGTGACCAGATCGATGCGTAGCGTGAGGTTGAGGCTGCGGGCGAGGGCGTAATTGTCTTGATTGGCGCCGCCCGGATTTCCCAGATTGTCCGCGGAAGGATTGGTTTGGTGGCATGCGAAACCGCACCCCTTGGTGCCGGTTGAATCGACCTGCTTTTGCGTGTTGGCGATCAACGTGTTGATGTCGCTCGTGGTCGCGCCGATGGCCATCGAGGGCGAGTCGTCCAGCAAGAGATAGAAATTGATGTTGGGTGCGCTCTGGTTGCGCGTGCCCGACTGGCCCGCGAACGGCCAGCTCGCCTTCTGAAGGATGGCCGGGAAGGCATTGCTTGACGCTGCGCTGTAACAGACCTGGACGTTGCGAACGACCTGATTGTTTGAGTTGACAGCGTCAGTATAGACCACGTCCGCGCCGGGGCAGGGGGCGTAGGTGCAGTAGCCCGTTGTGGGGTCCGGCTTGCTGCAATTGACCGCGACCGTGAGAGTTGGGTTTCCGGCCAGGTTGCCGTTGTTCACCAGAGTATTTGCGGTGATGTTGAAAACGTTCTTTGCGGTCGCTTGGGCGACCTGCGGGCTCTGCTGCATCATCGCCGAGGTGACCGCGGCAACCGCGGCCGCATCAGTTGCGGCGTCGAGGTTGACCTTCATGTGCTGCTCATGCGTGTAATCCAGCGCCATGCCGAGCAGAAAGATGGTCGGAAACATCGCGAGCGCAAAGATCACGGCGACGTTGGCAGCGCAGTCTCTGGCGAAACGTAGTATAAAGCGGCGGAGCATGATCCTTGTCCCAATTGCGACCAGCCGCTGCGGCAGAGGCGCTTCTCGCACTTGCAACACAGTGGACCGGAGCAAGCACAGCCTTCTCGTCCGCCGATCGGTTCGGCAGGCTTGCAATATTGGGATACCCTCTTAAGCAATGCTTACTTGCGTTGAGTGAACATTGGACCGCCAAAATCAGCGGCTGCAAATCAAGGCGGCTTCATTAACGAAGGATAAATGTCGAGAACTGAAAATGGGAGTGTCGGGCAAGAGATTCGAAGGGAAGGCACGGTTCTAACCGTCGAAGCTCACGGTGCCAGAAATGACGTGCAGCTGTAACTGCTGAAAACAGAGCCAATCATCGCTTCGTACCAACGGCCTCCTGGTGGCGGCGGACTTGACGTGATCACGTATATCTGGATTGCGTGATATTGGCTGCCGGAGCAGCTGCGTGCTTTCCGATGCTGCCAACCGGCGCTCGTTCTCGACAGCATCGTTGGCGCAGCGAGCATTGATCTACGCAGCAGGACCGTTCGTCAATTTGGTGCTGGCCGCGGCGCGATCAACCTTGAGGGTGGCGGGTCTGCTTTTGCCTGGCTCGATATGAGACTGGAGGTGCTGATTGGGGCGTTCTCTGCTTCCATCGGCTTGTCCAATCTCCTCCCCATCTTGCCATTGGACGGAGGTCGCCTCCTCCTCATCGCATTCGAAGCTGTCCGCGGCAGGCGGGTCGGCGAGAGAGACGAGAAGCGCCTGCTTCGGATCGGCTTGTCAGTCCTCGCGAGCACCACTGTCGTCTCGGTTCTTTTCTTGTTCAAGGTCATCGGCTGATCTGTCGGCGCGGTTCTTCGACGGGACTTTCCCTCGTCTGATCAAGCCGTCGGCGATCGAGCGCCAATCTTCGCGGCAATTTGTGGATCGAGGATAGCCCGTGGCCATAGCGGCCGCGGACATCGCTGGCGCATCCGACGTAGATTCGGAGACGCCACCCGACGGCGTGGTCAGTCGGATTGTGTCCAAATCTGTCAACGCACTGTAATGAACGCTCGCTAAGGTGACCCGCGCGTGACGTTTGTATGAAGTCGGATTTCCGCCCATGTTTGCGGCTCTTCATCTGCCGCGAACCGGCGTGCTGTTGTGGCAAACTGTGTTTTTCGGACTGAGCCTGTTCTGTCTTGCCGATGGTGCCGACGCCGGGCAAGACGAACAGGTTCGTTTCGAGATCGCAGCCCAGCCGTTGGCGAGCGCGCTCGATGCCTACAGCGCCGCTACGGGGCTGGAGGTGTTTTACGATGGCGCACTCGTGGCCGGGCAGCGCTCTCGCTCCATTCATGGCGTGCTGGAGCCGAAAGCCGCCTTGCGCGAACTTCTGGCGGGCAGCGGGCTGGCTGCGCGCAGCACCGGGACCCGCAGCTTCACGCTTGTCTCGTCGGCATCGATCCGCGTCGCCGGCGGGATCGATCAATCCTATTTCGCGACGCTTCAGAAGGAGGTGTCACGTGCCCTGTGTGGCCACGCCGAGACCCGGCCCCGCGACGTCGATCAGTTGCTCAAGCTCTGGATTGCGGCGTCCGGCCTGGTCGAGCGTGCCCAGTTGTTCGATATCTCGACGAGCGCGCCCGTGAGTGTCGAGGTCGCCGGCGCGCTGCACGGATTGTCGCTCACCGCGCCGCCGGCGGATATGCCGCAGCCGGTCACGATCGCGATCCTCGCGCAGGCACCCGGCGAGCCGCTCCGGTGTGGCCGTGCTGCCGCCGGGCCGAGGTGACGGCCGCGCATGAGCCATTCCAATCGCGATCTGCTGCGGCGGTTCTTCGTCCTCGGTTACGATGACCTGCGTGCCAGACTGACCCGGCGGCTGGGATCGGCCGAGCTTGCCAACGACGTGCTGCACGACACCTGGCTGCGGCTCGATCGTGCGGCCCCGTCGGGCGAACTGCGCAGCCCGAAAAGCTACCTGATCCAGATGGCCTTCCATGCCGCGCTGTCGCGCTGGCGAGGCGAGAAGCGCGTGGTGAGCTTGTCGGACGCCAAGGCCGCGATCGGCGTCGTGCCGCCGTCCTCGGCGGGCCCGATCACCCCGGGGCAAGGGTGATATCGAGGCCTATTCGAAAGGCAGCCTGTTGCTCGGCTTGTCGCGCATCATGACCACCTTCGGCGGCGACATCGTCGCCTGGTCGGCGGAGGGCGACATCAACGACGGCCGCGGCTCCAAGACGACGCAGGTCTACACGCCGCCGAAGCGCGTCTATGACAATTATGGACGGGTGATATTGTCGCCCAGCGTTCCCACGACCGGGGCCGGCAACGCAACGCTCAACCCGATCCCGGAAGTGCGGCCCGGCAATGTCGATTTGATCGCGCCGCTCGGCACCATCGACGCGGGAGAAGCCGGCATTCGCGTCTCCGGCAACGTCAACCTCGCGGCGCTGCAAATCGTCAATGCCGCGAACATTCAGGTTCAGGGCACGTCGAGCGGGATCCCGACGGTGCAGGGCCCGCCGGTCGGCGCGCTGACCACGGCATCAAACACGGCGGCCGCGACCCAACAGGCGGCGCCGCAGCAGCAGCAGGGCAGTGGCCAGCCGTCGATCGTGATCGTCGAGGTTCTCGGCTACGGCGGGGGAGAGGGGTCTTCGACGCCGAATCCGGATCGCGATCAGAAGCAGGACGATCGCGAGCGGCGCAGCCAAAATCCCGACAGCGGTTATCAGGTGCTGGGAGCCGGGGAGATCACGATCGACGAAGCAAAGCAGCTGATTGCGGATCGCCGCCGTCAGATGCAGCCGTAGTCGAGATGTCGGTCGATCAAATGCTTGTTTCGGGCGCGAGGAACTTGACCGATATCAGCTGCACACGGTCGGCGGCACGGTCGCGATCCAGTCGAGACCATAGAATATCGCGAACGCCGACGGGCCGACCGGCGAGATAATCCGAGCGGGGCAGGACGCAGCAACGATCACGCCGGGACGACGATATGGTCAGGCGCCATGCCCGCACGGTGACGCTCATGCATCGCGGTGTAAGCGGCCTCGATATGTCGGGTGAAACGTTTGGTATCGAACAACGGCGCCGTCAGCCGATTGGCCGCCAACCTGGTCTTGAGCGCCGCGAGCCTCGAGGGATCGGTCGCAAGATCGACCGCCATGCGCTCGTAAGCCTCCGGCGATTCCGCAATAAGCTCGGGCAAGCCGATCGCATGGAGCAAGCTTGCTGCGACCCGACTGGCAAAGGTGTCGCCGAGAATGGTCAGCACCGGCAGGCCGGCCCATAGCGCATCGCTGGTGGTCGTGTGGGCGTTGTAGGGAGTGCTGTCGAGGAACAGGCCGGCGAGGCGATGGCGTGCGAGATGGTCGGGCAACGACATGCGCGGTGCGAACACAAGGCGCTCCGCTCCGACGCCGCGCGCGACCGCCTCCTTGCGCAGATTTGCGGCAGCGTAGGCGTTGCCTTCGAGCAGCCACAACATGCTGCCCTCGACGCGGCCGAGGATCCTCATCCACCGATCGAACATGTCAGGCGTGATCTTGTGGTTGTTGTTGAAGCAACAGAACACGAAGCCCGCCGGTGCCAGCCCGACCTCGCTGCGCGTAAACACGCGATCGGCAATGACGCGCTTGTCGTCGTTGGCCTGATAGCTGCCCGGCAGGGCCACCACCTTTTCGCTGTAGAATTCGCGATGGTGATCCGGGATCACGGTACGATCGGCGATGATGTAGTCGATGAACGGGGCACCGAGTGTTCCCGGGTAACCCAGATAATTGACCTGGATCGGCGCAGGCCGGCGGCCAAGGACTCGGGTGCGGGATCCCCCGGTGAAGCCTTTCAAATCGACCAGGATGTCGATCTCCAATCGCCTGATCAGGTCGGCGAGCTCATCGTCCTTGATGTCCCGGACCTCGACAAATCGATCGAACGAAGCCTCCAGCCGTCGGCGCATCTCCGTAGGGTCGTTGGGCGACCATGAGATTGCCACCGTCTCGAATTTCGACCGGTCGTGGCATTCGAACATCCCCGCCATCAAAGCCGATGTCGCGTGGTTGCAGAAATCCGACGAGAAATAGCCGATCCGAATTCGATCGTGATCGTAGCGCTCGCCCCGCCAGCGCTGGCTTTCAGACGGCGGATGATTCTTCGCAGTCCATCGCGTGGCGCAGAGCAGTTGGTCGGCGGCCGATGAAGGAATGTTACAAAACATGAATGGCGGTGTCGTCGCGTTTCGATTCCTGATCGACCCGATCAATTGGTCGCATTCGGCGTCAAAGTCGGCCCAGTCGCAAAGGTGAGATTTGACGTGCAGACGATAGCCTTCGATGTCGGCCTCGTCCGGTTTGAGCGCGACGGCCTTGTCAAAGGCCGCGAAGGCCTCATCATAGCGCGCCAGCATGGATAGAACCTTGCCGCGGTTGGCGTAGGCCGCCGCATCGTCGCCCTTGTGCTGGATCGCCTTGTCGATGCTGGCGAGCGCCGCCTCATGATCCCTGAGCCTCAACAGCGCCGTGCCGCGGTTGTTGTAGGCCTCGGCATAGCCGGGCCGCAAAGCGATCGCTTGGTCGTAGCTCGCAATCGCCTCTTCCAGACGATCCAGCCTGGTCAGCACGTTGCCGCGGTTGTAACACGCGCCGGCAATTCCCGGAGCCCGGTCGTAGCTCGCGAGCGCATCATCGAACCTTTCGAGGTCATTGAGCACGTTGCCACGATCGTTGTGCACACCGGCATCGTTGGGCGCGAGCGCGAGCGCCCTGTCCAGGCTCGCCAGGGCCTCCGCGAGCCGCTGCAGCTTTCGCAGCGCGGCGCCCCTGTTCCGATGGGCGTCTGCATGGTCAGGCACCAGCGCGATCACCCGATCGTAGCTTGCGAGCGCCTCTTCGTGGCGTCCAAGCTCCGCGAGCGTGAGTCCGCGATTGTAGAGCGCCGGCGCAAGGTCTGGCTGAAGCGCGGCCGCCCTGTCGAAGCTCGCGAGCGCTTCGTCGAAGCGACGCAACGCGCGCAGCGTGTTGCCGAGGTTGTTGTGCACGTCCGCGACGTTGCCGTTGAGCCTGATGGCGCGCCGGATCAGGTCGACGCCGCGCTCGCTGCGGCCGGTCTGCGCGGAAATCAGGCCCAACAGATGCAGCGCATCGAAGTTGCTTGGCTGCTGTCGGAGAATCTCTTCATAGATCTTCTCCGCTGCCGCCAGCTGCCCCCGCTGATGCAGCGCGACGGCCTGCCCGAAGGCGAGCTGCAAGGCGCTCGAACTGGATTTTTGAGCTTCACCTGTTTCGGACATCCGGTTTCTTCAAACGCTCCAGGTCCGATCCGTGTTTTCAAAAGCAGTTGCAACAAGCGAGTCAGTAGCGTCAGGTCTTGAGCTTCAGGCCTTGAGCGTCAGGTCTTGGCCCTCACGCTGCCAGACATGTCGGATCCTGCTCCCGCGATGTGGATCGCCCGTCCATGAAAGGTTGAAAACTGGCAGATCGCCCTCGATTGCGCAACGGCTTCCAGGAACAATTCGAGGAATAGGCGGGCCGAAACGCGTGGTCCTTGGCCTGCCTGCCGCTGGATATCTTCCTTGCCTCGAAAGCAACCGGCGGACGTCGGACACCCGCTCGTGATGGGCGACCTGCGCGCCCGCCGGAAGGCCGGGCTGCTTCTCAATCAGCGCATGCTCACGCCGCGGCGAGCACCGGTTGCGCCGGCCGCCGCGTGATCGTCAGCGACAGCACGGCCGCGACGATGCCGGTGAGGCCCGCGATCATGAAGGCCTGCAGATAATCGCCCTGGGCCGAGCGCATGAAGCCGGCGAAGAACGCGGCGCAGGCGGCGCCGAGCTGATGGCCCGCCACCACCCAGCCGAACACCAGCGGCGCGTTCTTGTCGCCGAACGCCTCGTTGGCGATGCGCACGGTCGGCGGCACGGTCGCGATCCAGTCGAGACCGTAGAACACCGCGAACACCGACAGGCTCACCAGCGAGAAATCCGAGTAGGGCAAATAGATCAGCGACAGGCCGCGCAGCCCGTAATACAGGAACAGCAGCTTGCGCGGATCGAACCGGTCGGTGAGCCAGCCCGACAGCGTGGTGCCGAACAGGTCGAAGAACCCCATCAGGGCGAGCAGGCTCGCCGCCTGCACCTCGACGATGCCATGATCGCCGCAGAACGCGATCAGATGGGTGCCGACCAGGCCGTTGGTGGTGAAGCCGCAGACGAAGAAGGTGGCGAACAGGAACCAGAACGCCCGCGTCTTCGCCGCGCGCACGAGGTTCGAGACCGCGGCGACGAACGGATTGCCCTGCGCGGGCGGCGCGACATGATCGTCGTGCCGGCTGCCATAGGAGCGCAGGCCGACCGAAGCGGGCCGCTCCGGCACCAGAAAATACACCAGCGGAACGAGCGCCGCGCAGCAGGCGGCCACCGTCAGCACCACCGGCTTCCAGCCGCCCCATGCCACCAGCGCCGCGAGGCCCGGCATGAAGATCAGCGTGCCGGTCGCGGTCGACGCCGTCAAAAGCCCCATCACGAGGCCGCGATTGGTGGTGAACCAGCGGTTGACGATGGTGGCGCCGAGCACGTTGGCGACCGCGCCCGAGCCGATGCCGGACAGCAGTCCCCAGCTCAGGAACAATTGCCACGGCGCCGTCATGAAATAGCTGGCGCCGGTCGAGACGGACATCAGCACCAGCGCGCCCAGCACGGTGCGGCGGATGCCGAAGCGCTGCATCACCGCCGCGGCGAACGGGCCGGCGAGGCCGTAGAGGAAGATGCCGACCGCGGCCGATGAGGAGATCACGCCGACGTCCCAGCCGAACGCCTGCTGCAGCGGCAGCATCAAGACGCCCGGCGTCGCGCGCAGGCCGGCCGAGGCGAGCAGCGAAAGGAAGATCACGGCGACGACGACGAAGGCGTAGTTCTGGCCGAACGGCCGTCTCGAGGCGGGGACGGCTTGAATGGACGGATCTGGCATGTTACTGACCGGTACGTGTTGCGATGGGCGTGTATACGTACCGGTCAGTAACATTGTCAAGCCCCGCCGCGCGGCGGGATCCGGAGAACCGTCATGACCAAGACCGTCGACCCATCCGCAGACCGCCCGGCCCGGGCCGCCGACCGGATTCGCGCCTCCGCGAGCGAGCTGTTCTATCGCGAGGGCATCCGCGCCGTCGGCGTCGACGAGGTGGTCGAGCGCGCCGGCGTCACCAAGCCGAGCCTCTATCGCAGCTTCGCCTCCAAGGACGATCTCGCCGGCGCCTACATGCGCGACTACGAGGCGAACTTCTGGGAGAAATTCGAGAAGCCCGGCGGAAAGTCCTATTCCGATGCGCGCGAGCACGTGCTGGCCTATATCCGCATATTATCCAGTAACGCCGTGGCCGAAGGCTATCGCGGCTGCGGGCTTTCCAACGCCACCGTGGAATATCCGTCGCGCGACAATCCGGCGCGGCAGGTCGCCGAGGCGCACAAGAAGCTGTTTCGCAAGCGCCTGCGCGAGCTCGCAGCCCTGATGGGTGCGCGCCAGCCCGCCGTGCTCGGCGATGCGCTGTTGCTGCTGATCGAAGGCATCTACAGCACCGGCCAGCAGTCTGAAGACGGGCCGGCGCAGTCGGCGCTCGCGGTGGCCAAGCTCCTGATCGATGCGAGCGTGGCGAAGCGGAGAGGCGGGTGAGCAGCCCAAGCGCGCGAGTCCGCTTGAGCTGACGCGGTTAGGGAGCGGCCCGCCGCCTCACGACCAGCGTCGAAACACCAGGCTGGCGTTGACGCCGCCGAATCCGAAGCCGTTCGAGATCGCGTGCTCGATCGCGATTCGCCGCGCCACGGTGCCGACGAGGTCGATGCCTTCGGCGGCCGGATCGGCATGCTCCAGGTTGAGCGTCGGCGGCGCGATCTGGTCGCGCAGCGCAAGGATCGTGAAAATCGCTTCGACGCCGCCGGCAGCGCCAAGCAGATGCCCGGTCGCCGACTTGGTCGCGCTCACGGCAATCCGTCCCTCGCGCCCGAACACGCGCTTGATGGCCTCCAATTCGCTGAGATCGCCGATCGGCGTCGAGGTCGAATGGGCGTTGAGATGCTGGATCTCGTTAGGAGGCAGCCCGGCCTGCCGCAGCGCCGCCTCCATCGCGCGCCGCGCGCCGTCGCCGTCTTCGGGACCCGCAGTGATGTGATAGGCGTCCGCCGTGGTGCCGTAGCCGATGAGCTCGGCGATCGGCTGCGCGCCGCGCCGCAGCGCGTGCTCCAGCTCCTCGATCACGAGCACGCCGGCGCCTTCGCCCATCACGAAGCCGTCGCGGTCGCGGTCGAACGGCCGCGACGCCCGCGCCGGCGCCTCGTTGAACGACGTCGACAGCGCCCGCGCCGCGGCGAAGCCGCCAAGCGCCACCGGCTCGATGCAGGCCTCCGCGCCGCCGCAGATCGCGATATCAGCCTCGCCCGACCGGATCAGCCGCGCGCCGTCGCCGATCGCCTGCACGCTCGCCGCGCACGCGGTCACCGGCGCGCCGATCGGCCCCTTGTAACTGTGCCGGATGGAGACGTGCCCGGCAGCGAGATTGGCGAGGAACGAGGGAACGGTGAACGGCGACAGCCGGCGCAGCCCGCTCGTCTCCGCGGTGCGCACGGCGTCCGCGATCGCCGGAAACCCGCCGATCCCGGATGCGATCACGGTCGCGGTGCGCGCCTGCGCCTGCGCCTCCGCCGGCATCCAGCCGGCCTGCGCCACGGCCTCGGTTGCGGCCAGCAGCGCGAACAGGATGAACCGGTCCATCTTCTTCTGGTCCTTGCGCGGCGCCGCGGAATCCGGATCGAACCCGCCCTCGGCGTCGGTGGCCTTGCCAGGCACCTGTCCCGCGACCCGCCCCGGCAGCGCCGCCGCCCAATCAGGCAATGCGCCAAGCCCCGACCGCCCCGCCAGCAGCCTCGACCACACCAGTTCGGTGCCACAGCCCAGCGGGGATACCGTTCCGAGGCCTGTTACGACAATGCGACGCATGGTGCTCCTGTCGCGCCCTTCGGGTGACCCGGCGTGGCCGGGATTCGAGACTGCCGGGGGCGTCGGGTCTGATTTATATGATATCCATCATCTATGGTCTCGGCCGGCCGGACGTCAAGGTATTGACTGCCCGCTCGACGCCGTTGGTCCAGCGGCCAGGACGCGGCCCTCTCGAGGCTGAAACAGGGGGTCGCTTCCCGCAAGGGCGCGCCAAATGTTCGCTATTTCCAGACGTTGCAAGCTCGACCGCGAATCCAGCGGCGGACGTTGCTGATTTCCGCTATGATGGGGCCATGACGATCGGGATTACCGGACCCGGCCGGAAGGCACCACGGCAGAGTGGCGTGGTCAGGCTGATCGTTGCGGCCGTCGTCATCGCGATTGGCCTGGTCCTGCTCTCGCTCGCGAGCGACTTCCTGGTCGATTGGCTGTGGTTTTCCTCGATCGGCTACCTCAAGGTTTTTCTGACCGCGATCGGCGCCAAGGCGATCGTCGTTTTCGCCGTCCTGGCAGCGACCAGCGTCGTCCTCGGGTTGAACGGCGTGCTGGCGACGCGGTTCGCCATGCCGCAGCCGCGACCGAAGCCGGTCCTCCCGTGGCAGGTCGCCGGTGTCGCGGCGGCGCCCGATCCGTCCGCGATACTGCGCGAGCGATTGACCCGGCCGTGGTTCATCGCGCTCGCTGCGGGTCTGCTCGCCGTGCCGGTTGCCGCGAGCGAAGCCAATAACTGGAACATCTTCCTGCAGTTTATCTACCAGGTGCCCTATGGCGCGGAGGATCCGCTCTACGACAAGGATATCGGCTTCTATCTGTTTGCGCTGCCCGCCTATCTCGCGATCAAGAACTGGATGCTGCTCGCGATCGTCCTCAGCGCGCTGTTTGCCGGCGCGATCTACTGGGCCCGCGGCGACATCGAGTACGATCTTCACAGCCGGTCGATCTCGCCGACGGCGATCGCGCATGGCTCTGCGCTGGCAGGTCTGCTGTTCGCGGTGAAGGCCTGGTCCTATGGGCTCGACCGCTATCTCCTGCTCTACGGCGACAATGGCGTCGTGGTCGGGGCGAGCTACACCGACGTCCATCTGGGGCTGCCGGCGCTGTGGCTGATGATCGGGCTTTCGATCGTCGCGGCGTTCGTCGCATGGGCCAATCTGCGGGTCCGCACCTGGCGGCTGCTTGCCGCCGCCTTCATCCTGGTCGGCACCGGCTCTGTCGTGCTGTCGAGCGTCGTCCCTTCGCTGTTCCGGCATTTCGTCGTCAAGCCGACGGAGCTGCAGCTGGAGAAGCCCTACATCGAACGCAACATCGCGCTCACCAGGCAGGCCTACAATCTCGACCGGATCGCAGCCAGGCCGTTTGCCGCCGAACAGCGGCTGACCTCCAGGACGCTGGAAGCCAACAGGGCGACCATCGACAACATCCGGCTCTGGGACTGGCCGCCGCTGTCGGATACCTACGCGCAGCTGCAGGAGATCCGCACCTACTACAAGTTCCACGATCTCGACGTCGATCGATATTGGCTCGACGGCGCCTATCAGAGCGTGATGCTCTCGGCCCGCGAACTGCGGGCCTCGCTGCTGCCGGCGAATGCCCAGACCTGGGTCAACCGCCACGTGCTGTTTACGCACGGCAACGGCGCGGTGATGAGCCCGGTCACCCGCAAGAGCACGGAAGGACTGCCGTTCTTCTATCTGCGCGATATTCCGCCCGTTGCCGACGGCGGTCCCGAGATCGCCGAACCGCGCATCTATTTCGGCGAGGAGAGCGACGACTACGTCATCGTCAAGGCGAGCGTCCCGGAGTTCGATTATCCGAAGGGCAAAGACAACGTCTATGCGGCCTATGGCGGCAGCGGCGGCGTGCCGATCGGCGCATTGGGATGGCGAACGCTGTTCGCCTACTACTTCAACGACGCCAACCTGGTTCTCTCGAGCTACATCACGGCCGACAGCCGGATCATGATCCGGCGCAACATCACCGAACGGGTGCGCACGATCGCGCCATTCCTCAGGCTCGACCATGATCCTTATCTCGTCATCAGCAACGGGCGGATGTTCTGGATGCAGGATGCCTACACCACGAGCGCCTATTTCCCTTCGGCGCAGCCGGTGCCGGGGCTCGATCTCAACTACATCAGAAATTCGGTGAAGGTCGTCGTCGATGCCTATAACGGGACGGTCGATTTCTATCTGATCGATTCGCGCGATCCCATTGCGGCGACCTATCAGCGCATCTTTCCGGGCCTGTTCAAGCCGTTCCCGGCGATGCCGGCGGATCTGCAGAAGCACATCCGCTATCCGGAGGATCTGTTCCTGATCCAGGCGCGGCTGTATCAGACCTACCATATGGAGCAGGCCGAAACGTTCTACAACCGCGAGGACTTCTGGCAGTTTCCGCGCCAGCCGGGCGGCGACGGCACCTCGGTGATGACCCCGTATTACATCATCATGCGGCTGCCCGGCGAGCCGCAGGCCGAGTTCTTCCTGATGGTTCCGATGGTGCCGAGCCGTCGCGACAACATGATCGCCTGGCTCGCGGCGCGCTGCGACGCGCCCGACTACGGCAAGCTGATCGTCTACGAATTCCCCAAGGACAGACTGGTCTACGGGCCGTTCCAGATCGAGGCGCGGATCAATCAGAACACCGAGATCTCGCAGCAGCTCACGCTGTGGAATCAGATGGGCTCGCGGGTGATACGCGGCGCGAATCTGCTGGTGATCCCGATCGAGAACTCGATCCTTTATGTCTCGCCGCTCTATATGCGCGCCGAGCTTGGACACCTGCCGGAGCTGAAGCGCGTCATCGCGGCCTATGGCGAGCACGTCGTGATGAAGGAGACGCTCGCTGATGCCCTGGCTGCGTTGTTCGCAGAGCCCGCTACGGAGCCAAAGGGTTCAAGCGCAACGGAAGCGGTGCCCCCTGAGGGCGGGGCGGCGAGTCCGGCGCAGCAGGCGCTCGATCGCTACAACCAGGCGGTGGACCGCTTGAAGGCCGGAGACTGGAAAGGGTTCGGCACCCAGTTCGACGGCCTGCGCGAGCCGCTGGAGGAGATGAACCGACGCTCCGTCGGCCACTGATGGCGCGGGGGTGGGGGCTAAAGCATGATCCGGAAAAGTGCGAAGCGGTTTTCCGGAAAGATCATGCTCAAACAAAGAGCTAAAGCGCGACGACGATTCAACCTGATCTCATCGCGCTTTAATGAGGCCCGGAACGCCTCGCAAGCAGCCGCGACCAGACCAGTTCGGTGCCACAGCCCAGCGGGGATGACGTTGGAGTATTTTGTAGCTACAAAATAACTGTGAAGATCATTTGGGACGAACCGAAGCGGCTCGCCAATCTCGACAAGCACGGGATGGATTTCGCCGATCTCAACGAGCGGTTCTTCGACACGGCGCTGGTTCGCAAGGGCAAGATCAATCGATATCAAGCGATATCAAGCGATCGGCGTCAACATTCGCGGCGTGATTGCGGTGGTCTTCGCGGTCTATGGCGTGGAAGCCGTCTGCATCATCAGCATGCGGGCCGCCAGCAAGCCAGAAAGGGACCTCTATGAAGAAAACCGTCGCTAAGAAAGCCTACACAAAGGCGGATATCTTAGGACGAGGGCGCCACCAGATCGCATCACCTTCGGGATCGTACTCGACGTCGTTCTTCAATGACTTCATGACGACGGCAAGCATTTCGTAGTTCCTTGTCCGGAGGTCGTAGATGCTCACGCCATTACGCTTGGCGATCTCCGCGACGATCTTCTTGCCATCGGTCTTAAAGACAGTGTGAGTAGCAAATGGATGAGGATGCTCGAGCGTTTCTCTAACCTCATCCATGATCTTGCGGATTTCGCGTAACCCGACACCCGCAGTCGCGAACGTGGCTACGAACCGCAACTCCATCAGGTTGGTGAAGCTGACGGCTACCTTGCCCGCAACCCGGCCGAGCTGATTGTCGATGACCGCGACCTGCTTTCCTGTGTGCCCTTCGACCCAGACCCGGACGACATCTTGAGGGGCTTGCACGAGCTCAGCGACCTCGGGAATCGTGTAGATTCCCGTTTCCAATAGGTCAGGTCCAGAGGCTCTTTTCACTATGAGGGCACCTGTTTCGCGAGCATCATCTTATGCACTAAATCAGTCGTTGTTGGCAATCCTGTAACAATTCCTGCGATTCAAAGGTTGGTAAACGGAGCAGGTCCTGCGCCAGCCACTCACTTCATCCCCTCCAGCACCCTCCGCACTTCCCCCAGCAACGCTCGCATCTCCCTCCGCTCCGCGATCGCATCCCTGCTGAACAGGCCATGCTTGCGCGCATTCCGGTTTGCCCTTGGCGCGCCGGATCCCGGTGCGCCGCCGTGCATGCGGCAGCGCGTCTTGCCGTGCGCCGCCGGCGCGCGGCACGTGCCGCCGATGCGGGTCCTGGCGCCGCAGCGCGAGCTCGCTTGCATCGGGCCGACCTGTCTGGTGTGATCGCTCATGCCTGTGCGGCCTGCCTGCCATCTGCGTCTTCGCGCCGTCGCCCGCCGCGCACGGCCTTCGGCGCCTTCCGCGCGGCGGACGCCGGCGTCTGGTCCGACACGATCACGCTTGCATGCTGAGTGATGGTGCCGACGATAGCGTTGCCGCCGTCCTCCACCTTCACATTCTGCACGGTGATGGCGGGCTCGCGCTGGCTGCGATAACGATTCAGCGCGTCGATCTGGGCGGGAAAGGTGCGGGTGAGCCGGCCGAGCGCCCGCGCCGCGCTGTCATGCTGGGCGAGGTCGTCGGCATGCGCGAGGTGATGGGCGCAGCGCATCGCCATCACATGGACCGACACCATCTGCGCCACCAGCATGGCCTCGACGGAATCCCGTGGGCCAATGCTCTTCACCATCGAGATCATGAAGGCGAGGTTGACCTCGCAGGGCTTGCCGCCGCTCACGCTGGCCTTGACCAGTTGCCGCAGGATGCCGTCCATTGCGTCGCGATCGGCGGCGCCCAGCGCGTTCGCCATCAGCGCTTCGCCGAGCTTGCGGTCGGGATGGTCGATGGCGTAGCCGCGCCGCGAGAGTTTTATGCGCGGCGTCGCCGTCTGGGCCGGGACGGGGGCGGCGGCGGTCGTCGGGACGGCGATGTCAGGTGCAGTCGTCATGGCGATGGTCCTTGGGGTGTGCGCGGCATGCGCGCAGGCGATTGCTCGCTGCGGCAGCCGGTGCGATGTCGATGGTGGGGAGGGGTTGGCGGCAAGCGCGATCGTCGCGACCGCTGTGGCGGGCGAGGGGGGCGCTTGCACGATTTCGGAATATTGGAAATATGTCCCTGAGTTGCCCGACGTGTCAAGTTGCTTTCTCGAACGCCGGCGGGAGGCCGCTTACTGTGCATGGGGTTGTTTTCGATATTTTGGTGGGCGCCCCTGCCGCCGGCAGTTCCGCCGCCGCCAGGCGCAGTCATGCCGGCAGGGCACGGGGCGATAACCCGCCGGCGGGTATCGCGTGCCGGCTGGATCATTATACTGGCCGAAGCGTTGCAACCCGGACGCGGCCTGACCGCCGGCCCTGGGATCAGGGGCTTGGGATCAAGGAGACGAGATGAGCGAGACCCGATGAACGAAATTGTGGGCTTCCCCGATCCCGACTTCGATCTGTCCGATGGTTTCAAGCCGCACACCTCGCATTGGGGCGTGTTCTCGGCGCGGCTCGGCCAACAAGGCCTCGAAGTCCGGCCCTATGGCGGCGATCCCGATCCGAGCGGCATCATCAACAACTTCCCCGGCGCGCTGCGCCACCAGGCGCGCATTGGCAAGCCCGCGATCCGCCGCGGCTGGCTTGAGCGCGGGCCCGGACCCGACGATCGCCGCGGCCGCGACGAGTTCGTCCCGGTCAGCTGGGAGCGGGCGATCGACCTGCTCGGTGGCGAGCTTTCGCGGATTCGCGACACGGCCGGCCCGGGCGCGGTGTTCGGCGGCTCCTATGGCTGGTCCAGCGCGGGCCGCTTCCACCACGCGCAGAGCCAGGTGCATCGCTTCCTCAACATCGCGCTCGGCGGTTACGTCCGCTCGGTGAACTCCTATTCTTCTGGCGCGTCCTCGGTGCTGCTGCCGCAGATCCTGACCGGCTACGAGGACATCACCAAGCGCAACGTCACCTGGGAGCAGATCGCTGCCGAGACCGACATCGTGCTGGCGTTCGGCGGCATGGCGCTGAAGAACTCGATGGTCGCCGGCGGCTCGATCAGCAAGCATGTCGAGCGCGGCGCGATGCAAGCGGCGCATCGGCGCGGCTGCCAGTTCATCCTGGTCAGCCCGCTGCGCGAGGATCTCCCCGTCGAGGCCGGCGCCGAATGGCTGACGGCGACCCCCGGCACCGACACCGCGCTGATGCTCGGCCTCGTCCACACCCTCGTCAGCGAAGGCCTGCACGACCAAGCCTTCCTCGATCGCTACACCGAGGGCTGGCCGGTGTTCTTGCGCTATCTCATGGGCGAGAGCGACGGCGTGCCGAAGGGCGCCGACTGGGCCGCGCCGATCTGCGGCATCGATGCCACGACGATCAGGACGCTGGCGCGGCGGCTTCCCGGCCGGCGGGCGCTGATCACCGTGTCGCATTCGTTGCAGCGCGCCGAGCATGGCGAGCAGCCGGTGTGGATGGGCATGGTGCTGGCGGCAGCGCTCGGCCAGATTGGCCTCTCCGGCGGCGGCTACGCCTATTCGCTCGGCGCGATCGGCTACTACGGGCGCAGAGTCAATGCGGTGCCGGGGCCGACGCTCGGGCAGGGCCGCAACGGCGTCGCCGACTTCATTCCGGTGGCGCGCATCGCCGACATGCTGCTCAAGCCCGGCACGACCTATCGCTACAATGGCGAGACGCGCACCTATCCGGATATCCGCCTGGTCTATTGGGCCGGCGGCAATCCGTTCCACCACCACCAGGACCTCAACCGCCTGCGCAAGGCGTTTGCGCGGCTAGATACGCTGGTCGTGCACGAGCTCGCCTGGACCGCGACCGCGCGCCACGCCGACATCGTGCTGCCCGCGACGATGACGCTCGAGCGCGAGGACATCGGCTATTCCAGCAACGATCCCCTGATGGTCGCGATGCACCGCATCGCAGAGCCGTTCGGTCTCGCCCGCGACGACTACGACATCTTCGCCGATCTCGCCGAGCGGCTGGGGGCCCGCGAGCCCTTTACCGAAGGCCGCACGTCGCGAGAGTGGCTGGAGCATCTCTACGAGCCGACCCGCAAGGCGCTCGCCGCGCGCGGGCTCGAGTCGCCCAGTTTCGATGAGTTCTGGGCGCGCGGCAGCCTGGTGGTGCCGCAGCAGCTCGACGACGGCGGCTCGCTGCGCCGTTTTCGCGAAGACCCGGTGGCGCGGCCGTTGCCGACGCCGAGTGGGCGCATCGAGATCTTCTCGCAGAAGATCGCCGATCACGGCGATGCGGATTGTCCGGGCCATCCGGTCTGGCTCGAGAAATCAGATACGCCGACGCCGGATGCGCCGTGTTTCCTGGTCGCCAACCAGCCGGTGACGCGCCTGCACAGCCAGCTCGATTTCGGCGGTCACTCGCTCGAGGCCAAGCATCGCGGCCGCGAGGTCGCCCGCATGAATCCGTGCGATGCGGCGGCGCGCGGCATCACTGAGGGCGACATCATCCGCATTTTCAACGCGCGCGGCGCCTGCCTTGCCGCGGTGCATGTCACCGACGGCATCGCGCCCGGCGTGGTGCAGCTGCCGACCGGCGCCTGGTATGACCCGATGGACCCCGAGGAGGACGCGCCGCTCTGCGTGCACGGCAATCCGAACGTGCTGACCCGCGACATCGGCACCTCATCCTTCGCGCAGGGCTGCACCGGCCAGCTCACGACCGTCGAGGTGGAACGTTTCAACGGCAATCTGCCGCCGATCCGGGCGTTCGATCCGGCGTAACGCAGGAGCCGGAAGAATGTGACGCGGTTTCGCGACAAACGCGTTGCGTTTGCGCGGGGATCACGAACAAATCATCGGCGGGGCGCTGGATGGCGCCCAGCCGTTCGGCTACGGCATCACCAAGTCGTCCCCGAGTTCTGGATTTGCCAAGATGCACCTGAAAACCCTGTTTCTTGCCGTCGCTGCGACCGTCGCGCTCGCTTCGTCCAGCGCATCGGCGCAATCCGCCGCCGAGCCGGCGTACGGGCCGGAATTGCAGGGTTTCGACTATCCCTATCCGGTCGAGCACTACCGCTTCCGCTCGCAGGGGCAGCAGCTCGACATGGCTTATCTCGACGTCAAGCCGGCGACGCCGAACGGTGAGACCGCGGTGCTGCTGCACGGCAAGAATTTCTGCGCCGCGACCTGGGACGGCACCATCAAGGCGCTCAGCGGCGCCGGCTATCGCGTGATCGCGCTGGACCAGATCGGCTTCTGCAAGTCCTCCAAGCCGGAACGCTATCAATTCACCTTCCAGCAGCTCGCCGGCAATAGCCGCGCGCTGCTGGCGTCGCTCGGCATCGAACATTCCATCATGGTCGGCCACTCGACCGGCGGCATGCTCGCGATGCGTTACGCGCTGATGTATCCCGAGGCCACCGACCGCCTGGTGCTGGTCGATCCGATCGGCCTGGAGGACTGGAAGGCCAAGGGCGTGCCGTGGCTCAGCCTCGACGGCTGGATGCAGCGCGAGACCCGCGTCACCGCCGACAGCATCCGCGCCTATGAGCGCGCGACTTATTATGCCGACACCTGGGATCCGTCCTACGAGACCTGGGTGCAGATGCTGGCCGGCATGTATCGCGGCGAAGGCCGTGCCGCCGTGGCGTCGAGCTCGGCGCGGCTCTACGACATGATCGCGACCCAGCCGGTGTTCTACGAGTTCGAGCAGATCAAGCCGCCGACCCTGCTGCTCGTCGGCGACAAGGACACCACCGCGATCGCCAAGGACACCGCGCCGCCCGAGATCCGCAAGACGCTCGGCAATTATCCGTTGCTGGGCAAGGCGGCCGCGAAGCGGATTCCGCATGCGCAGCTGATCGAATTTCCCGACCTCGGCCACTCGCCGCAGATCCAGGCGCCGGCGCGCTTCCACGACGCGCTGCTCGGCTGGCTGCAGCATCCCGAAACCGGCGCGACGCTGGTCAAATAGCCCGATCTAGCCCTGCTCGGCGGTGCGCTTGGTGCGCTCCCGCGCGCTGGCGTGCACCGGCGACGATTTCCGCGCGCCGGGGCCCGGATGCACATGGACGTGCTTCGCGCTCAGCGGCGCGCCGCATTCCGAGCAGACCATGACCGGGTCGAACATCTTCCCGCAGGTCTTGTGTTCGTGCAGCAACGGCCGGCCGCGCGCATCGACCATGTGGACGTTGCCCCAGTGCACGATCGACATGATAATCGGATAGAGGTCGAGCCCCTTCTGCGTCAGGATGTATTCGTAGCGCTTCGGCGCCTCCTGATAGGGGATCTTTCGCAGCACGCCGAACCGCACCAGCTTCTTCAGCCGGTCGGCGAGCAGATGCCGCGTGATGCCGAGCGATGCCTGGAAGTCGTCGAACCTGCGGATGCGCAGGAAACATTCGCGCAAGATCAAGAGGCTCCAGCGGTCGCCGATCACGGCCACCGTGCGGGCCAGCGAGCACGGCTCCTCCTCGAGGGCATCCCATTTCATCGGTGTCTCCTGCGGTCTGCGACGGCATCGCAACTAAAATTCTAAAACAGAACTGACGTCATTTCAATATGATGCCTGCGCGATAGCCACCGTCCGGCTATTGGATGACAAATATCATATTGACAGTTCTAAAATAGAACTTATGGTCCGCCCACGATCAACCGGCGGCGACAGGCGGCCGCCAATCGAAGGGAAGGGCGTTCCATGGCTGCTCCGCTCAAGGTCGAATTCCATTTCGATTTCGGAAGCCCCAACGCCTATCTCGCCGAGCTTGCGCTGCCCGGGATCGAGAAGCGCACCGGCGTCAAGTTCGACTACATCCCGGTGCTGCTCGGCGGCGTCTACAAGGCGACCGGCAACATGTCGCCCGGCGAGTCGCTGCGCGGGATCAAGAACAAGCCCGAATACAACGCGCTCGAGACCGAGCGCTTCCTGCGCCGCCACAACATCACGAAATTCACCATGAACCCGTTCTTTCCGGTCAACACGCTGGCGCTGATGCGCGGCGCGGTGGCCGCCCAGTTCGAGGGCGTGTTCGAGCCCTATTTCCGCGCGGCCTACAACCACATGTGGGTCGAGCCGAAGAAGATGGACGACCCGCAGGTGTTCCGCGAAGCGTTCCTGTCCTCGGGTCTCGACATCGACCGTCTGATCGCCCGCGCCCAGCAAGATGACGTCAAGAAGAAGCTGATCGACAACACCAGCGACGCGGTCGCGCGCGGTTCGTTCGGATCGCCGACCTTCTATGTCGGCAGCGAGATCTTTTTCGGCAAGGACAAGGTGCGCGAAGTCGAGGAAGAGATCGTCGCGCAGTTGGCTGAGAGGCAGCGCAAGACTGCTTGAGCGGAAAAGTCCTCAACACAACAAGCCCAAAGGGCAGCGACAGGGAGGTTTCAGTGCAGGCGCCGATCCGGATTATCGAAGGAAGTGTCGAAGGCTTGCCCAACCGCATCCACGAGGTGATCGATCATCACGTGACGGCGACGCCGGATCACCCGGCGCTGATCGACGACAAGGGGCAGCTGACCTATCGCGAGCTCGATCGAACGGTCAGTCGTGTCGCCGAGGCGCTGCAGGCGCTCGGCATCCGAGCCGGCGACCGCATGATGATCGTGAGCGAGAATTCGATTCCGCTCGCGTGCCTGCTGCTGGCGGCGAGCCGACTCGATGTCTGGTCGATCGTGGTCAATCCGCGGCTGTCAGCGCGGGAGCTGGATCAGATCAGGGATCACAGCGGCGCCCGGCGCGTGTTGCTGACCGCCGATGTGTCGCAGGAAGCGGCCGCCCATGCCGCGCGCTACGAGGCTGCCGTGCAGGATGTCGGCCCGCTTCGTGGCGTCGCCGTCACCGGCCTGAATCTTGCGACCACGGCCGAGCCGGTCGAGGCCGATGGCGCCAACCAGGTCGCAGTCCTGATCTACACGTCCGGCACCACGGGCACGCCGAAGGGCGTGATGCTGACCCATCGCAATCTGCTGTTCAGCGCCCGGGGCACCGCGGGCTTCCGCAAGATGGCGGCCGACGACGTGCAGTATTGCGTGCTGCCGATCTCGCATATCGTCGGCATCTCGCTGCTGACCATGACCCTGATGGTGGGCGCCACGGTGCGGCTGGTCGCCAAGTACGATCCGGCCGCGCTGGTCAAGGCGATGGCTGAAGAGGGCATCACGATCCTGAACGGCGTGCCCGCTACCTATCAGCGCCTGCTCGAATACCGACGCAACGCCGGCCTGCCCAAGCTCGATCGCGGCCGGTTGCGGGTGATCTCGGTGGCCGGTGCGCCGCTCGACCTTGAGCTCAAATCCCGGGTCGAGCAGGAGCTCGGGCTGCCGCTGCTCAACGGCTACGGCATCACCGAATGCTCGCCCGGTATCTCCGGCGTGCGGCCCGACAACCCGCGGGCCGACCACGCGGTCGGCACTGTGATGCCGGGCCTCGAGGCAAAGCTGGTCGGCCGCGACCTCAGGCCGGTTGCACCGGGCGAGGTCGGCGAGCTGCATGTTCGCGGCCCGAACGTGATGCGCGGCTATTACCGCGCGCCCGATCTGACCGCCAAGGCGATCGATTCCGACGGCTGGTTCAATACCGGCGACCTGGCCCGCTTCGACAATGACGTCCTCTATATCGTCGGACGCACCAAGGAGATGATCATCCGCTCCGGGTTCAACGTCTATCCGGCAGAGATCGAGGCGGTGCTGAGCACGCATGATGCCGTTGTGCAGTGCGCCGTGGTCGGCCGGCCGGTCGAGGGCAATGAGGAAGTCGTCGCTTTCGTGCAGCTGATCAAGGGTTCGACCGCCACCGTGCAGGACCTGATGGCCCATATTGCTCCGCAACTCACCTCGTACAAGCGCCCGTCCGAGATTATCCTGATGGACGCGCTGCCCGCGACGTCGACGGGCAAGCTGCTGAAGCACAAGCTCGCGGAGTCGCTGCGCAGCTGAAGCTGGGCCGTCACCGCAAGCCAGTTCACTCAAATTCGACCGGAGTACACCATGCAGAAGAGAAACAAGACGGTGGCCGTCATTGGTGCCGGTGATTTCATCGGCGGCGAGATCGCCAAGAAGTTCGCCTCCGAAGGTTTTACGATCTTCGCCGGCCGCCGCAATGGCGACAAGCTGGCGCCGCTGGTCAAGGAGATCGAGGCCGCCGGCGGCGAGATCCATGCGCGCTCGCTCGATGCGCGCAAGGAGGAGGAGATCACGGCCTTCCTCAACGACGCCGACAAGCATGCGCCGCTGGAGGTCTGCATCTTCAACATCGGCGCCAACGTCAATTTCCCGATCCTGGAGACCACCGAACGCGTGTTCCGCAAGGTCTGGGAGATGGCCTGCTACTCCGGCTTCCTGGCGGGGCGCGAGGCGGCGCGGCTGATGCTGCCGCGCGGCGAGGGCAACATCTTCTTCACAGGCGCCACCGCCTCGCTGCGCGGCGGCAGCGGCTATGCCGCCTTTGCCAGCGCCAAGTTCGGCCTGCGCGCCGTGGCGCAGGCGATGGCGCGCGAGCTTGGTCCGAAGAACATCCATGTCGCGCATCTGATCATCGACTCCGGCGTCGACACCGAATGGGTGCGGCAGCGCCGCATCGAGGCGCTCGGTCCGAACGCGCTCGACAATCCCGATTTGCTGATGCCGCCCGCTTCGGTCGCGACGTCCTACTGGCAGCTCTACCAGCAGCCGAAGAGCGCCTGGACCTTCGAGCTGGAAATCCGGCCCTTCGGCGAGAAGTGGTAGGGAGCATCACAGATGGAGCTCGCGCTATCCCCTGAAGACGCGGCGTTTCGCGACGAAGTCCGCGCCTTCATCAAGGACAACTATCCGGCGGAGATGCGCGTCCCCAATCCGGAGACCGACCTCTCCAAGGAGCAGATGCTGCTCTGGCATCGCATCCTGCACAGGAAAGGCTGGATCGCACCGCTCTGGCCCAAGGAATATGGCGGGCCCGGCTGGTCGATCACCCGCCGCTTCATCTTCGAGCAGGAGACGACGCGCGCCGGCACGATGCCGCCGCTGGCGTTCAGCGTCACCATGGTCGGCCCCGTCATCTACACGTTCGGCAACGCGGCGCAGAAGGCAAAATTCTTGCCGCGTATCCTGTCCGGCGAGGACTGGTGGTGCCAGGGTTATTCGGAGCCGGGCTCCGGTTCTGATCTCGCCACCGTCCGCACCAAGGCGGTGCGCGACGGCGACTACTACATCGTCAACGGCCACAAGACCTGGACCACGCTGGCGCAGCACGCCGACTGGATCTTCTGCCTGGTCCGCACCGATCCTACCGCGAAGCCGCAGTCCGGCATTTCGTTCCTCCTGATCGACATGAAGTCGCCAGGTGTGACGGTCCGCCCGATCATCACCATCGACGGCTCGCACGAGGTCAACGACGTCTTCCTGGAGAACGTCCGTGTCCCCGCAGAGAACCTGATCGGCGAGGAAAACAAGGGCTGGACCTACGCCAAATTCCTGCTCGGCAATGAGCGAACCAGCATGGCCGGCATCGGCCGCTCGACGCGCTACATCGAGCGGCTGAAGAAGATCGTTAAGGCCGAGATCCCGGAAGACGATCCCGCGCATCTGGAATTCATCAGGGATATCGCCCGCGTCGAGCTCGACGTGCTGGCGCTGGAGGCGACCGAGCTGCGGGTCGTCGCGCAGATGGCGCGCGGCATCGACCCGGGACCGGCGGCATCGCTGTTCAAGATCCGCGGCACCGAGATTTTCCAGGATATCACCGAGCTGACGCATCGAGCGATCGGCAATTACGGCCTTGCGATCCGCGAGCAGCCGGCCAGCGCCAATCACTTCATGCCGGGGCCGGACTACGGCCATACGGCATCGGAGAAATATCTCAACTCGCGCAAGCTCTCGATCTACGGCGGATCGAACGAGATCCAGCGCAACATCATCGCGAAGGCGGTGCTTGGACTCTAGAGCATGATGCTCAAACAAGGACTCGCAGCGCATCACATTGCGCTTTGGCGACAGCGGCACGACAGAGGATCGGATGGATATCCAGTTCACGGAAGAGCAGGAATTGTTGCGGTCCAGCGTGCAGCGGCTGCTGCGCGACCGGTATGATTTCGATGCGCGCCGCAGGATCGTCGCGAGCGAAGACGGCTTCAGCCGCAAGCATTGGGCCGAATTCGCCGAGCTCGGCCTGCTCGCCGCGCCATTCTCGGAAGCCGTGGGCGGCCTCGGCGGCGGTCCGCTGTCGACCATGATCATCATGCAGGAGTTCGGCCGGCATCTCGTGGTCGAGCCCTTCGTCGAGGCCGTCGTGGTTGCGGGTGGCCTGCTCGAGCAGGCAGGGTCCGACGCGCAGAGGCAGGCCTTCATTGCGGACATCATCGCGGGATCGAAGCTGTGGGCCCTCGCTTGGTCCGAGAAGGGCTCGCGGTTCGATCTTGCTACCGCTACCACCACGGCGCGCCGCGACGGTGACGGCTACGTCCTCACCGGCGAGAAGACGGCGGTGATGGCCGCGCCCTGGGCGGATTATCTGATCGTCTCCGCGCGCACCTCGGGTCATCGCCACGATCGCGGCGGCGTCAGCCTGTTCGTGATCGATCGCCACGCCGCCAATCTCGATTTGCAGAGCTTCAGGACGATCGATGGCCGCCGGGCGGCCGAGATCAACCTGCGCGGTGTGCGCGGCGAGCTGCTCGGCAAGGAGGGCGACGGCGTTGCCGCGCTGGAAGCCTGCCGCAACCGCGCCATCGGCGCGCTCTGTGCCGAGGCAGTCGGCGCGATCGGCGAGTTGAACGACGCAACCCTCGACTACTCCAAGACGCGCAAGCAGTTCGGCGTCACGATCGGCAGCTTCCAGGTGCTGCAGCACCGGATGGTCGACATGTTCATCGCGCATCAGGAGGCGCTGTCCCTGATGCAGCATCTCTCGCTCAGCCTTGCCGATGATGACGCCGGGATTTCCCGGCTGGCTTCCGGCGCAAAGTCCAAGATCGGTTATGCCGGCAAGTTCGTGGCCGACCAGGCGGTGCAGCTGCATGGCGGCATGGGCATGACCGATGAGCTCAATGTCGGCCACTACTTCAAGCGGATTTCCTCCATCAACATCCAGTTCGGCGATCCCGCCTACCACGTGCTGCGCTACGCGCAGCTCGACGCGGCCGCTTAAAATCAGAGAGGCTAAGCATGTCACAGGATGCAGTCATCGTTTCCACCGCGCGCACCGGCGTCGGCAAGGCCTATCGCGGCGCGCTCAACAACACCGACGGCCCGACCCTCGCCGGCCATGTGATGGCCGAGGCCGTCAAGCGCGCCGGCATCGCGCCCGGCGAGGTCGAGGACGTGGTGATGGGCTGCGCCATGCAGCAGGGCACCATGGTGATGAACGTCGCGCGCAAGGGCGCGATCCGCGCAGGGCTTCCGGTCACGGTTGCCGGCACCACCATCGACCGGCAATGCGCTTCCGGTCTGCAGGCGATCGCGGTCGCGGCACGGTCAGTGATGCTCGATGGCGTCGAGATCGCGATCGGCGGCGGCATCGAGTCGATCAGCCTGGTGCAGAACGAGCACATGAATCGGTTCCATGCCGTCGACGACGAGCTGATGGCGATGAAGCCCGAGATGTACATGTCGATGCTGGAGACGGCGGAGGTCGTCGCCGAGCGTTACGGGATCGGCCGCGACAAGCAGGACGAGTACAGCCTCGAGTGCCAGCGCCGCGTCGGCGCCGCGCTGCAGGGCGGCCGCTTCAACGACGAGATCGTGCCGTTCACGACCAAGATGGCCGTGGTCAACAAGGACACCAAGGAAGTGAGCTTCCAGCAGGTGACGCTGGCCAAGGATGAGGGTCCACGTCCCGACACCACCGCGGACGGTCTGGCAAAAATCAAGCCGGTGTTCGAGGGCAAGACCATCAGCGCCGGCAATGCCAGCCAACTCTCGGACGGCGCCTCGGCCTGCGTGATCATGAGCGACAAGATCGCCGCGCAGAAGGGGCTGAAGCCGCTCGGCATCTTCCGCGGCTTCGTCGCCGCCGGCGTCGAGCCGGACGAGATGGGCGTCGGCCCGGTCGCGGCGATCCCGCGGCTGTTGAAGCGGCACAATCTGAAGATCGACGATATCGATCTCTGGGAGCTCAACGAGGCCTATGCGGTGCAGGTGATCTATTGCCGCGACAAGCTCGGCATCGATCCGGACAAGCTCAACGTCAACGGCGGGTCGATCGCGATCGGCCATCCCTATGGCATGACCGGCGCGCGGCTCACCGGCCACCTCCTGATCGAGGGCCGGCGGCGCAAGGCCAAATACGGCGTGGTGACCATGTGCATCGGCGGCGGCATGGGCGCGGCCGGCCTGTTTGAAATCGTCCACTGATCGGAAGCGTGGGAGAGACTTGTGAAGACAGCAATCACTGAATTGTTCGGCATCCAGCATCCGATCATCCAGGGCGGCATGCACTATGTCGGCTTCGCTGAAATGGCGGCCGCGGTGTCCAACGCCGGCGGCCTCGGCATCATCACCGGCCTGACTCAGCGGACGCCGGAACTGCTGGCCAAGGAGATCGCGCGTTGCCGCGACATGACCGACAAGCCGATCGGCGTGAACCTCACCTTCCTGCCGAGCTTCACCGCGCCGCCCTATCCGGAATACATCGCGGCGATCCGCGAGGGCGGTGTCAAGGCGGTGGAAACCGCGGGCCGCAGCCCGGAGCAGTACATGCCGGCGCTGAAGGCGGCCGGCATCAAGGTGATCCACAAATGCACCTCGGTGCGGCATTCGCTGAAGGCCGAGAAGATCGGCTGCGACGCGGTCAGCGTCGACGGCTTCGAGTGCGGCGGCCATCCCGGCGAGGACGACATCCCGAACATGATCTTGCTGCCGCGCGCGGCGGACGAGCTTAAGATCCCGTTCGTCGCCTCGGGCGGCATGGCCGATGCGCGCAGCCTCGTTGCCGCGCTGTCGATGGGCGCGTCCGGCATGAACATGGGCACGCGCTTCATCGCGACCAAGGAAGCGCCGGTCCATGCCAATGTGAAGCAGGCGCTGCTCGATGCCGACGAGCTCGACACCCGCCTTGTGATGCGTGCGCTGCGCAACACCGAACGGGTGCTGAAGAACAAGGGCGTCGACGAACTGCTCGAGATCGAGCGGGAGAAGGGCGCCAAGCTGAAGATCGAGGACATCCACGAGCAGGTCGCCGGCGTCTACCCGAAAGTGATGATCGACGGCGAGATGGATGCCGGGGCCTGGAGCTGCGGCATGGTGGTCGGCTTGATCCACGACATTCCGACCGTCAAGGAGCTGATCGATCGCATCATGAGCGAGGCCGAAGCGATCATCCGGCAACGGCTGACCGGCTTCCTCGACGGCAGGTTCGAAACCACGGCGGCCCGCGCGGTCGCCTGACGGGAGAGTGCCATGACCGAGCATGTCAAAGTGGATGTCGCCGCCGGCGTCATGACGCTGACCTTGCAGCGGCCCGAGAAGAAGAATGCGCTCACCGGCGCGATGTATGACGCGATGTCGAACGCGTTGAAGCAGGCCGAGGCGGATCCAGCCGTCCGCGTGATCCTGTTCCAGGGCGACGGCGACAGCTTCACAGCAGGCAACGACCTGGCCGATTTCGCGAGCCAGGCGCGCGGCGAGAGCGCGGTCGATAGCCCCGCGCATCGCTTCATCGAGACCATCAGCAAGGTCGGCAAGCCGCTGGTCGCGGCCGTGCAGGGCAATGCGGTCGGCATCGGCACCACCATGCTGCTGCACTGCGACCTCGTCTATCTCGCCGAGAGTGCGCGGCTGATCACGCCCTTCGTCAACCTGGCGCTGGTGCCGGAAGCGGCATCGAGCTGGCTGCTTCCCTTGAGGATCGGGCACGCGCGCGCCTATGCGATGTTCGCGCTCGGCGAGCCGATGGACGCGCAGGGAGCGCTGGCATCCGGCCTTGCCAACGCCGTGGTGCCGCTGGCTGATCTGCGCAAGAAAGCCCATGACGCGGCGATCGCATTGACCAAGCGGCCGGCGGGTTCGCTCGGCATGACCAAGCAGCTGATGCGCGAGCAGCAGCGGATCGCAGCGCAGATTGCCGAAGAAGGCGTGCTGTTCAAGCAGCGGCTGACGACGCCCGAGGCGCGCGAGGCCTTTGCCGCATTCGCCGAGCGGCGACAGCCGGATTTCACCAAGCTGTCGGCCTGACCGACAGTGGGATCCACGGACACATTGAGGGAGTGACAAGCATGGGCGTCGTCGGCAGCCATCAATATCCCGGCATGGAATCCGTGATCTACGGCAAGCCGGCGGCCGAGGCGCTGCGCGAGGAGGCAGAGCGGCTCGGCGCGAAGCGCGTCTATCTGATCGCCAGCCGGACGCTGAACACCACGACCGACGAGATCGCGAAGATCCGCAAAGCGCTCGGCGATCGCCACGCCGCGACCTTCGACGGCGTGCCGCAGCACACGACGCGGGATGTCGTGACGCAGATCGCGCGGCAGGCGAGCGAAGCCAAGGCCGACCTCGTTGTCGCGATCGGCGGCGGCTCGGTGGTCGACGCGGCGAAGATCGTGCTGATGTGCATGGAGCACGAGATATTCGAACCCGCAGGGCTCGACGGCTTCGAGACCACGCCGGACCGCCGGTTCGGGCCGTTCCGCAACCCGAAGGTCCGGATGATCGCGATCCCGAGCACACTGTCGGGCGGCGAGTACAATTCGGGCGCGCTGGTCACCGACAGCAGCCGCAAGCTGAAGCAGATCTTCAACCACCCGATGATGATGCCGCGCAGTATCATCCTCGATCCCGCGATCACCAGATATACGCCGGAGAAGCTCTGGCTCGGCTCCGGCACACGCGCGATGGACCACGGCATCGAGGCGATCTGCTCCAGCCGCCCCAACGTGCTGGTCGATACGGTGTGCCAGCAGGGACTGCGCTATCTGCATCACGGCCTGCTGCGCACCAAGGCCAATCCGGACGACGACGCGGCGCGGCTGAGCTGCCAATTGGGCTCGTGGCTATCGGCGTTCGGGTTGCAGTCGCGGGTGCCGATGGGCGCAAGCCACGCCATCGGCCACGTGCTCGGCGGCACCTGCGACGTGCCGCATTACTTCTGTACGGCGGTGATGATGCCGAGCGTGCTGCGCTACAACCGCCCCGCGACGGAAACCGCCCAGCAGGCGATTGCCGCCGCGCTCGGCGCGCCCGGCCGCGACGCCAGCGAAGCGTTCGCCGGCTTCATCGCGGAACTCGGCCTGCCGCGGCGGCTGGCCGATGTCGGCGTCGGCGAAGACCGCTTCGAGTTGATCGGCCGCAACGCCATGCTGTCGATCTTCACGCGGACCAATCCGCAGCCGATCCGCGAGCCCGGCGACGTCGTCAAGATCCTGAGATTGGCTGCCTGAAGCAACAGCACCTGGAGCCGCCATCATGGCCGCCTTGCGCATCTTCTCCTATCTGCCGAACCCGCGGGTCTGGAAGGCGACCATCGCGGCGCGGTTCGTCGGCATCGACGTCGAGGTCAGGGGCGCCTCCGGCAAGGAGCTGCGCGACTGGCTGTGGGACTACGACGCCCATCCTCTTACCGAGCAGGAGCGCGCTGAGCTCGCTTCGCTGGCGCGGACCGGCCGGGTCGGGCTGACCGGTGCGCAGCTGTTCAAGACCGATGCGTTCATGGCGGCGCAGCCGTTCGGCAATGTGCCGGCCGCGTTCGGCGCCGACGGCAAGGTCGGGATCTTCGAATCGAACAGCATCATGCGGGCGGTGGCGCGGCTCGGTGAGGCGAAGTTCAAGCTCTATGGGCGTGACGCTTATGAGGCGTCGAGGATCGACAGCTTCCTCGACGTAAGCCTGGTGTTTGCGCGGGACACGCAGATCTATCTGCTGGCGCTGTCGGGCGGCACGGTCGATGCCGCGATTCATGCCCGCGCCAAGGATGCGTTCGCGATCTATGCCGCGGGGATCGAGCAGGCCCTATCGCCACGGCGAGAGGCGCTGGTCGGGGACGGCATCTCGATTGCCGACATTTGTCTGGCCGCCGAACTTGCGCTGTTCATGAACGAGCACGGGCGGATCGAGCAGCTGCATAGGCAGGGGTTGGACAGGATCCTGCATCCCGGGGTGCTGGATGCGTATCCGCGGATGTTCGCTCACTTTGCTCGGCTGGTCGAGCACGAGCACATCAGGCCGGACCTCAAGCCGTACGTCGAGAAGCTGCGGTCGAAGGCGGCCGCCTGATCTCGAGGACTGTAAGCTGCAACGCGGAGGATCGACTGCATGACCGCACCCGTCTGTCTGATATCCGGCGTTGGACCCGGCACAGGTTCGGCGCTCGCGCGGAGGTTCGCCGAAGGCGGCTATCGGGTCGCGCTTCTCGCCCGGAACGAGGAGCGTCTCGCCGCGCTCGAGCAGCAGCTGCCGGGAGCCAAGGCCTATCGGTGCGACGTTTCCGACCCGGTGCAGGTCGAAGCGGTGGCATCCGCTGTGGAGCGCGATCTCGGCCATCCCAGTGTCGTGATCCACAACGCCGTTGGCGGCGCGTTCGGGACGTTCCGCGAGATCGATCCGCAGATTCTCAATCGCAACTTCCAGGTCAACACGATGGGCCTGTTGTATCTGGCGCGGCGGTTTGCTCCGGCGATGGTCAGCGCCGGCAAGGGCGCCATCATTGCGACCGGCAACACCTCGGCGTTGCGCGGCAAGGCCGGCTTCGCCGGGTTCGCGCCGACCAAGGCGGCGCAGCGTATCCTGGCCGAGGCCATGGCGCGCGACCTCGGGCCGCAGGGCGTTCACGTCGCCTATCTCGTGATCGATGCGGTGATCGATCTGGAATGGACGCGCAAGCGCTGGCCGCAGCGGCCGGATGAGTTCTTCATCAAGCCGCGCGCGATCGCGGACGAGGCCTGGCACGTCGCCCATCAGGACCGCAGCGCGTGGTCGTTCAACGTCGAGATCAGGCCGTTCGGCGAAGCCTGGTAGGCGCCGCGCGGTCGCTAGAGCCGTCAATTCATAAAAGCCAAAGGGGAGTCGCATGTCGTTGAAGACGTTTGCCGTGTCCGTTGCTGTTCTCGCGGGCCTTGCCGCCGCGCCTGTCCGCGCCGAAACGCCCGGCGTCTCGGAATCGGAAATCAGGATCGGGGCGACATTCCCGTTCAGCGGCCCGGCATCCCCGCTCAGCAATACCGGCAAGGGCCTGATCGCCTACGTGCATTCCATCAATGATCGCGGCGGCATCAACGGCCGCAAGGTCGACCTCATCACCTATGACGATGCCTATTCGCCGCCCAAGGCGGTTGAGCAGACCCGCAAGCTGATCGAGAGCGACGAGGTGGCGTTCCTGTTCAGCCCGCTGGGAACGCCCGGCATCGGCGCGACCATCAAATACGTGACCGCGAAGAAGGTGCCGCACCTCTTCGTCGTCAGCGGCGTGACCAAGTTCGCGAACTTCGCCGAGTTTCCGCTGACCACCACCGGGCTGCCGAGCTACAACACCGAAGGAAAGATCTACGCCAAATACATTGCCCAGACGGCGCCCGACGCGAAGATCGCGATCCTCTACCAGAACGACGATCTCGGCCGCGACTTCGTGGCCGCGTTCAAGGAGACCCTGAAGGGCGAGTTCGACAAGAAGGTGGTGACGTCTCCCTATGAGGTCACCGAGCCCACGATCGAATCCCGCGTGGTGACGCTGAAGGCGTCGGGCGCCCAGGCATTCCTGATCGCCGGTACGCCGAAATTCGCGGCGCAAGCCATCAAGAAGGCGAGCGAGATCGGCTGGACGCCGCTCACCATCGTGAATTACGTCTCGAGCTCGGTGTCCGCAACGATCGTCCCAGCGGGGGTGGACAAGGCGGTCGGCGTCGTTGTCGCGACCATCACCAAGGATCCGAACGACAAGAAATGGGCCGACGATCCCGGCATGAAATGGTATCGCGCCCACTTCGAGAAATATCTTCCCGGCGCTGACATCGGCGACAACAACTATCTGTTCGGGACCCAGCAGGGCCAGATCCTGGAACAGGTGCTGAAGCAGTGCGGCGACGACCTGTCGCGCGAGAACATCGTGAAGCAGGCGCGCAACATCAAGGGGCTGGTGCTGCCGACACTCATGCCGGGGATCACGATCAACACCGGGCCCGCCAACAGCATGGCCTATACGCAGCTTCAGCTGCAGCGCTGGACCGGGAGCTCATGGGAGCAGTTCGGCGGCGTGCTGAGCGCCGAGCCGAATTGAGCCGTCGTGTCGATTGCTCGCGTGCTAAAGCGCGATGTGATTTGGTTGAATCGTCATCGCGCTTTAGCTCTTTGACTGAGCATGATCTTTTCGGAAAACCGCTTCGCACTTTTCCGGATCATGCTTTAGTGGAGCCGGCGTGCAATCGGCTTCGCCAGTGCGCTGTGCCAGTCCCATTGCGATGATCGGTCACCTGACCGCAAGCTCGCCACAAGCGCCGTGGTCTTCGGCTGCACCCGCGAGCCGTCGATCACCTCGAGCTGGCCGCACCGGTTGAGGGTGTGGAGCTTGCGCCCGGCCCATAGCGGGCCGGGCTTGAGCAGATGTCGAATGGCCTGCTTGTACGTCGTGGGCGACAGCTCGAGCACTTCGGCAAGGCCGAGCGCCGCGCCGTATCCGTTGCTGCAGTCCTGCACCGGCCGCCACAGTCGGCCGTTGACGGTCACGAAGTTGCCGGCCGGCCGTGTGGTCGCGCGATCCATCAGGATCGGATTGGCGGCATGCGGTTGCCAGGGGCCGAATAGATGCTCGGCGTAGTAGATCGCCAGCGTGTCGGAATAGCCGCCGCTGCCGTCGCGCCAGGCGCCGAACATGTAGTGGAGGCCGTTGTGCTGCGTGATCGTCACGTCGGCAAGTTCAAGGCCGGTCAGCAGCGTTGAGTGCCGCTCCCACTTGTCCGGAAAGCGGACGCATTTGTAGATCGGAACGTCCCGCTGCGCAGTGCTTTCCGGGATCATCCAGAGCTCGCCGTTATCCTCGATCAGGAACGGGTAGGACAGATGCCAGGGTTCTTCGAGCACCGGCATCACCGTGCCGATCGGCCCGCTGCCGTCGAACTCGATCGCGGAAATGATGCCCTTGCCGGTCCGGTGGTCGAGGTCTTCGAAGAAGACGAACGTTCGGCCCTGCCATTTCACCGGAAACGGATCGGCATAGAAATGGTTGCCGGGATCGCCGAGCACGTTCCAGGCCGGTCCCGACAGGTCGCCGGTGCTCCAGATATCCGTATTCCAGGCGAAGCGCCAACCGACATGCCAGTGCGGCGCGTAGCAGCACAGGCGATAGATTTCCTTCGCGATCGAAGTCGCCACGCCGCGCACGACAAAGGGTGCCGGATTTGGCGCTGCGCTGCTGCTCGCCGGGACAGCCAATTGCGGCACCAGCCGCGGAGCTCCCGAAAGTATCGGCGGCAGCATCGCCAGCGTGCGTGCCATCACGGTATCGAGCCCGCCGCTGAGGCCGGCCGCAATTTCCGCGGAGGGATGGCCGCGGTCCATCACCGCGCCGTCGAGCTCATTGACGATTTCGATCACCGGCAGGTCGCCGGCGAGAATGGCCGAAAGTGCCGCGCTTTCTCCCACGTGCCCGTTGAACCGCGGACGGAGATAGAGCCTGGCGGCGCAATTCGGATCCCGCGCGGCGCTGGTGAAGTCGACCACCACGTCGGGGTTGCCTGCACGCGGACGCTCCGGGATCGTCTTCAAGCGGTCGGCGCCGCCGGTCTTGCCCTTGCGCAGGACGATGCGTTCGAGCTCGAACAGCATGTCGAGGCCGGCAGGTCGCGGCTCCGGCGTCGTGGTCCAGGCGATCTGAACGGGAATATCCTGATCGTTGACGCGGAGGTGCTCGCGGCACATCCAGAGCCGCGGCTGCGCGCGATCGCAGCGAAACTCGATAATCATGGCCAGCCCAACTTCCTAGTGCGCGTCCGCCCCCACAGCGTCGCCGAGAATGCGGACGTATTCCTCTATCATGGCATCCAACGAATAACGCGACTTCAGGCCCACGGCGCTTTGCCGCAGCCGGTCGCTCAACACACGATCGGTCAGGACCTGCGACACGGCGGCCGAGAACTCGGCCTCGTTCGCAGCGTCGACGAATACCGCGGCAGGCTGTCCCTGGCAGGACAGCACCTCGCGCAACACGGGCAGATTGTTGACGACGCAGGGAATGCCGGCGCTCGCGGCTTCGACCGCGGCAAGGCCAAAGGTTTCGGCCTGCGTGGGGAATACGAAAACGTCGAGGCAGGCCAAGAAATCGGCCATCTGGCGCGGCGGAATCTCGCCGATGAAGTGCAGCCGGTCCGATACCTTCAGCTCGTCCGCCACGGCTCTCAGCCGCCCCTCATCCGCGCCCTGGCCCGCGAGCGCTAGGTGCCAGGATGGATCGGCGGCGAGCAGGCGAATGGCCGCATCGAGCCGCTTGTGCGGGTGCAGCCGCGCTGCGCAGCCGAGCAAGGTACGGTCCGGCGGCAGCTTGAACTGCTGCCGCGCCGCGTCCTTCGGCAGGCTGTGCGACTTGTCGTCGAAGCCGTGCGGGACGTGCTTCATGCGCGATCGATAGGGCGCCGGATAGCGCGCATATTCGCGCTCCATGTCCCGCGAGTTCAGCGTGATGCACTGGAAGAAGCCGGTCGAGCCCATGATAATGTCGGCCGCGCGCACCGGCATGCTCATCGACAGCGCCGAGGATACCTGGTTGGCGATCACGGGCGCGCGGCTGACGAGGCGCGACACGCCGCCGCCGATCACATTGCCGAAGTGCTGGAAGGTCAGGACGACATCGGGCCTGATGGTCCTGAGATGGCCGGCTAGCGTCCACAGCATGCGCAGCAGCGCCACCGGATTTCCCGGGCGGGTCTGCGCGCAATAGAACGTATTGGGCGGTTCGTCGAAGGAATCCGATTTGCGGAAGAAGAACAGGTTGGTGATGTCATAGCCGCGCGCGGTGAGGCCGGCGCCGAGCAGCCGCGAGATCTCCTGCGCGCCGGCGTTCTCCGCCTGGGTCTGCACCAGGAGAACGCGCAGCTTTGGCTTGCTCTCGTTCGATCGATCGCGTGATGCGGTCGATGCCTCGCGCAATTCGGTGCTTGGCGCGTATTGGAGCACGGATTCCTCACCCGTCGAAGGAGTGGATGCGTCTCCTTCATTGTTGCGCGCGTGGCTATCACGCAAAGCGTGTTCATGCACCGTGTAGCGCGTGTTGAGGTTACCGCTCATTTAGCAATCAGACATGTGTCAGAAATTGAGAGCTATTATCTCACAGCAGGGTACACCCGGCTCGTTAACTAATTGGTTACGGCCGCGCAGAGAGGGGGTAACCGGCGATTAACCATAGATATTTACGTTGGAGCAGCACTGTCAGTTGAATTCGAGTCAGAACCCATGAAGTTCGGTCGCCGCATAGGCCCGAGACGTTCCGAAGTCACGGAACCCGCAGCGTCGTGGGAAACTGCCGGCGTACCGGCCGGGCAATCTAGGGCGGAAACCACCAAGGGCGTGCTTAGCATTCCGGGTGTGTTGGCGTTTTTTCGCGAGAAGGGTCAACGCATCCTGATGCTCGCCGCGGTCATCTTCGCGGTCGGTATCATTTTGTTGATGCTGATTCCGGCGCGCTACGCCGCGACGGCGCTCGTCGTCGTCGACCCGCGCGAGCAGCGCGTCACCACCGACCAAGATGTCCTGCCCGGGATCGGCCAGGATGCCGCAGCGCTGCAGAGCTACGTCGAAATCGCCAAATCCGACGGATTTCTCGGGCCGCTGATCGATCAGCTCAAGGTCGCCGAGGACAGCGATGTGTCCGGTGGCACGACCGATCCCACGCGGCTGCTCGACCGGTTTCGCAAACGGCTCGACATTTCCCGGCGCGGATTAACCTATGTTATCGCCATCACGTTCACGTCGAACAACCCGCAGCGAGCGGCCTATTACGCCAATGCGGTGGCCGAGGCGTTCGTCGCCAGCCAGCGCGGAACGCGCACCGTGGCGACCGATGAAGCGGCCGATTGGCTGAAGAGCCGGCTCAAGACATTGAACGACCGGCTGCGGTCGTCGGAAGATGCCGTCGCCAAGTTCAAGCTCGAGCACCGGATCGTCAACGCCGGCAAGGAATCCACCACGCAGCAGCTGCGCGTCACCGACCTGTCGCAGCAGGTCGCTGCGGCGCGCGCCCGCACCGAGGAAGCCAAGGCGCGCTATGAGCAGTTGCAGCGCGACCTGAAGGCCAATGTCGATGGGCCGGTCAAGCAGGATCTGCTGAGCGCGCTGCGGGCCCAGCGTTCCGCGCTCAACGACCAGATTGCGCAGAAGCGCGGTGTGCTCGGCGATCGTCATCCCGACCTCGTGATGGCGCTCAGCCAATTGAGCGATCTCAACCGGCAGATCGAGATCGAGCGCAAGAAGAACATCGACACCGCGAAGTCGGAATACGAGGCGCAGCGCGATCAGCAGACGGCGCTCGAAGACCAGTTGAAGGCGGCCGAGCAGCAAATCCTGGTCGACGGCCAGGCGTTCGTCAAGTTGCAGGAGCTGCAGCGCGACGCCGACGCCAACAAGAACATCTATGAGCAGTTCCTGTCGCGCTACAGGACGACCGACGAGCAGCGTGGTCTTCAGAACTCGCAGACCAAGGTCGCATCTCCGGCGACGCCGCCGATTCGTTCGACGCTTCCGCCGCTGCCGCTGCTGCTCGTCGCGCTCGCGATCGTCTCGCTGCTGACGTCGACGGCGATCGTCGCCGTTCCCGGTCTCGATCTGCTTCCGACCAAGAGCATTCCGCCGCTTCGCAGAGCCGAGGCGCCCGCGCCCGCACTGGCTCCGGCGGCGCCGCATCCTGCGCTGCCGCCGGGATTGCCGGTGCTGGCCCGCATTCCCGACATGATATCATCAGATGCCGTCAGGAGCGTCTGGCAGACCCCGATTTCGACAACGGCCGAGCCCGATCTCAGTGCGCATCTTCAGTTGCTGATCGAGAACATCGAGCAGCTTCCGGGTGAGCACGGCAAGGTGGCGCTGCTGCTGTCGGTCGAGACCGGTGCGGGCGGCAGCACCGTCGCACGGTCGCTCAACCGGTCCGCCGTCAAGAACGGGATGCTCAGCGTCCTGATCGAGATGGAAACCAGGCGCACAGAAATTGCGCCGCCGCAGGGCTCAGGGATCATCAAGGCCGATTTGCCGTCGGTCGTCGAGCTGCTCGGCGCGAGCAGCAAGGCGCCGCCCTATCCGAAGGACGACATTCGCGCCGATTTCGGCCTGATCATCGTCGACGCATCGTCGCTTGCCTTGCAGCCGGCCGTGGTCGCGCTGGCCGCACAAGCTGACCTCGTGATCCTCGTGGTCCGCGAGGGCGCCGCCGACGCGGCAGCGATCGGCAAGGCGCGGGCCGATCTGTCGAAGTTCGGTTCGGTCCCGATTGCGCTCGTCGTCAATCGCGTGGCGGCCAATGCCGCGGCTGGCAACCCGCAGCGCGAAGCCCTGGGATTGGCGAGCTGAAGCTCTAGATTCTAGTTTTCGCGTTTTCTTTATGCGAACCGGCGTCCATTCCGCGTCATGTGCGGGACAGGCTCTCGCTTGAAACGCTCTAGTCCTTGCTATCCGCAACACGGACTGCGTAAGCGCCAGCCTTCGACGACGCGAGGTGCGACAGCACCAGAATTGACGGGTCGACGCCGGTCCGCCGGCGGCACAGCACATTGAGCGCGATGGTGGCGAACACGAGCGAAACCGTCGCCGAGATCGCCGCTCCGAGCACGCCGAGCCAGGGGATCAGCACGACAAATCCGGCCAGTCGAAGCGCCACGTTGGCGGCGACCACAGGAACATAGTCGCGCTCGTGTCCCGTCAGCTGCAGGACCGCGGCGGACGGCCCACCGGCCGCCTGGAAGGCCGTTCCGATCGCGAGCACGATCAACACCCATTGCTGGGCGGCGAAATGCGGTCCGAACAGGCCGAGCAGGTGGGGAGCGCCGACCCAGACGATGACGAGCCCGCTGAGCACGCAGAGCGCGGTCACCTCGGCCATCAGCTTCAGCGTATGTTCGAGCTCGCGGTGATTCTTGCTGAAATACAGCGACGGCAGCCGCCGCGCACCGAACGTGTAGAGCGCCGCGGAAAGCATCGCGAAGATGTTCGCCAGACGCGAGGCGGCGAAATAGATGCCCGCAGTGGCCGGATCCAGCATCCAGTAGACCAGGATGACGTCGAAATACTGGTTCGCCGCTTCGAGAATCGAGGCGAGCCAGAAGCGGAACGCACTGCGGTTCCAGCGCGACGTCTCGAAGCGCGCCGTGACTGCGCGCAGGTTCGGCAACACGCGGACGATCGACACGATCTGTACCACGAGCCCCAACGCCATCGCGACCGTCATCGCGGTGAACAGTTCGGCGGGGGTGAGCTGGCGGTGGCCGAACAGCGCCGCGATCAGGAGCAGGACAACGGCAACCCGCCAGAAGAATTCGCGATTGCCTTCGCCCATCAGGATGCTGACCAGCGATCGCGCGATCTGGCTGCCGAGCATCAGCCCGGCATTGACGGCGGTGAATGCCGAGACGGAGAGGATCAAGAGCCACCATTCGCCGCGAATGGCTGCCACCGCGGCGATCGCGGCGATCGAGATCAACATCCCGATCGCCGAGTACTTCAGGCTCGACAGCAGCACGCCCTTGGTGAACTCGGTCTGACCGCGCACCTCGTACTCATTGAGGAAGCGAACCAGCAGCAGCTCCTGACCGACAAGGCCGACGACCGCGGCGATCTGGGCGACGGAGAGCAAGGTTGCGAAGTCTCCGAACGCGTCAGGCGTCATCGTCCGCGCCGCCAGCGAGAACAGGGCGAACGCGAGCCCGCCGCTGCCAACCTTGAGGAGGATGGTCCCGGCAACGCCGCGCGTGACATCGCGCCGTAGCATTTGAAGAACAGAGGCAATCACAAGCGCCGTCTCAATATCCTGTCGGACCACCGGCCCTAGCAATCGGTGAAGTCAGAAGTGTTAATGTTATCTTGCTAAAATTCCGTTCCTTCCAACCGGCCCCCAGGCGCCACGCAGTGGTGCACCTGGCCAAAATGTCGTGCTGCTCCATTCTGGAACGCTGCCGTCCTCGCTGTGTCCAAACGGTGCAGATCGGATTTTTTGCCGCCGCCCGGTTTGACAGCGTGGACTCCGCTGGTTGAAGCCGCGTTAGCGCGTCAACGGCACCCGTCGACGCTCCAAGGCCAGGCCATTGCCCTGCCATCCTGCTGCGGAGCCTCCAAGACATCAGTTTCATGATCGCTGGAGCTGCAAGTCATGTGCCGAGAACGGGGCTGATCGCGGACGAGGAGTTGTCGTTAACCTCAATAATGGAACCCTCGTGGCCGTTCTGCGCGGCGGCAGGGCAGGCAAGGAAATTGCAGTTCCGACCCAATTAGCCGTCGGAGCGGACCAACATGATTGCCATGGAAAGCATGATCCAGCCGATCGCAGCCTGCGAGGCTGAGACGATCGAAGCAGATGTCGCCATTGTTGGCGCCGGCTTGGCGGGCTCGCTCGCGCGGGCCGTCCTCACGCGTGCCGGGTATCGGGTCGTCCTGATCGACAAGCGCTCGATCCCGCCGGATGAATTCCGCGTCGAAAAGATCGCCGGGCGACAGATCGATATCTTCCGCCGCCTGGGCTTCATCGACGGCGTCGAGGCCGTCGCCTCGTCCTATGATCGGGTGCTCAACATCAGGGATGGCAAACTGGTCGATATCGGCGTCGGGCGATCCTATGGAATTTCCTATGCCGACCTCGTCGACATGGCCCGCGGCCTGACGCCTGATACGTCGGGCTTCCTGCTCGACCAGGTGACCCATGTCAGCTGCAGCGAGGATCGTCAGCAACTGGCGCTGGCCTCCGGAAAACGCGTCGTCTCGCGCCTGGTGGTTCTGGCGACCGGCATGGCCGGCGCGCTCGGCTACAATCTCGGAATGCGCCGGAAGGTGATCGCGGCGCGCCACTCGGTGACGTTCGGCTTCACGATCGCGCGGCACGATCACGCGCCATTCGGCTTCGATGCGCTGACCTGCTACGGCAAGCAGGCGGCTGACGGCGTCGACTATCTCAGCCTGTTTCCGATGTCGGGCGGCATGCGCGCCAACCTGTTCATGTTCCGCGATCCGACCGATCCGATCATGCGCGAGCTGCGCCGCGACACAAGACGGACGCTGCTCCGTCTGATGCCGGGACTGCAGCCCTATCTCGGTGATTTCGAGATCGTGGGCCAGGTGCACAATTGGGTCATGGATCTGTCGGTGACCGAGGGCCATCTGCAGCCGGGCGTCGTGCTGATCGGCGATGCCTACCAGACCAACTGCCCAGCGGCCGGAACCGGCGTGAGCCGCCTGCTGGTGGATGTCGAGCGTCTCTGCACCGAATATGTGCCGCGCTGGCTCCTGACCGACGGCATGGGCACGGAGAAGATCGCGCAGTTCTATTCCGATCGCGACAAGCTCGCCGCCGACCGGCATTCGCTGCAACTGGCGCGCTTCCGCCAGGCTCTGACCTCCAGCACCGATGTCCGCTGGACCATGCAGCGGAAGCTGCACTTCCTGCGCCGCATGATCACGCATCAGGTGGACCGGATTCATCCGGGATGGGTCATGCGCGTCCGTAGCGCGCTCCGATAGGCGGCGGCAAGGCGCTCCGGGCGAGCCTTACCGCGTGCCGGTCGAGGTGCGGACCGGCCTGAGCTCGGTCACCCGCTTGGCGGCCTGCTTGATCCAGGGCGCCTGTTTCAGCGCAAACAGCGCAAGCGATCCGGCCGCACTGCCGGCCTGCGTCACGCTCGACATTGGCGTGGGCTGGCCTCCGAACTGCATCTTGTAGGGTTCGTCACCGATGGTGAAATCCAGCACCCGGTCGCCGCGCTCGATGCAGTCCTTGGCGACACTTTCGAACGTCAACGCGCCGATCGACTGGCTCTTGTATCCCTCGATGTCGAAAGCCGTCATGACGACGAGCAGGCTGCCGCGGTGAGCCAGCCCAAGGGCGGCGGCGATGACCTCGCCATCCATCTTCATGGCATACAGCCGGGTAAAGCAGCCGATGCCGCGAAGCGCCACGCTCGAGTAGAAATCGAAATACTCCGGGCGTTGCAGCAGGTCACCGTCGCCGTGCGCGTGGAATCGCGGACCGCGAAACTTCCTCATCACGTCCATGGCCTCCGCGACGGAAGCGCTGTCGTTGCAGCATGAGAAGGTGAGCGTGCCCTTCTTGTGGATCTGGCGCCATTTCTTTGCCAGTTCCTTTTGATAGGATTTTCCCAGCGCGTTGATCTGCCATTGCTCGAACGGCGCGGACAGCACCGTCGCATAGGCATTGGTGTCCATCAGGCTGCGGTGAGGCGCCCCGAGCAAATTCTCGATCGGCATCCTGGCATCGAGCAGCTTGGGAATGCGCAGCAGGTCGAACGGCCGGACCAGTTTGCGAAGCTTCTCGCAGGCCTGTCGATCCTGCAGCAGGTCGGCGAATGTTCTCGCGGTGCAGACCGGCGACAAATAGTCGGACACGCGAAGGTCCGCGAATTCGATCGCGCGCATCGGGCCGCGCCGCACCCGCAGCAGCGGCAGCACGGCCGCGAGCGCGCCGTTCGCGCGATGCCGGACGACGACGACCAAGCGCTTCGCCGCCGCGGCGGGAGCGAGCTTGCGATACAGGCTGTCCAGCCACAACGGATGCTGGAAGGCGGTCGCGTCCGAGCCTTCAAACAATGTCGCGTATTCTTCAGACAGGAAGTCGAATGTGTCGTCGATGCAAACATCGAACGCGTCATCATTCTTATTCATGTGAAACCAAACAAACGGCGTTTTAAAGCGCCGGTCAGGCCAGCGCCTCGCCGTTATAGCAAGGCTGATGACCTCGGGCACCGGCAGAATACGATTTGTATTAATGTCGTGCGTCGACCGTTGCGAAGTATTGCTGCGCGAACGTCGCCGGCCTGGCGGGACCCACTGTGATGCTGCCGCCGTGCCGGACGGCCGGCACCGTTAACAATCTCCTTACGACGAGCCTCGAATCGCACTGCCGCGCGATATCGCATGCGGTCTGGACCGGATATTGCAATTGAGGGCACGCAAGTCCTGGAGCCCTGCTGAAATGTTGACGAACAGCCAAAAAGCCCGCGTTTTCGACGCAATTTCGCCTGCGCAAGTCGATCGCGAGCGGCCTCGGCGTCTCAATTCGGACATGGCTGCTCCATCTGTCCGGATTTGCAACAGTTTGAGTGCTGGGCTACCGGTTGCCTCCGCGGATCTGCCAGTCGGATCATCGATGCCGAACGGCGCTCCGGAGCGGCGCATCAATCCTGTCGGCAGGGCCGCGACCGCCGGCATCGCCAGGGCAACCGTCGGCGGGCTGCGGCTCGCCGTGCTCGACCGCGAGCAGACCGCGGACTTCATGGTCGAAGCGGTGTATCCGAAGCGGCGCATCAATCGGCCGCTGTATCTGACATCAGCCAATGGCGAGGTGTTGTCGCGCTGCTCCACCGAGCCGATGACCGACCGGCTGTTCCGTGCCGCCGACCTGATCAATGCCGATGGGCAGCCGCTGGTCATGGTGTCGAAGCTGCGGTCGCCGAACCCGCTTCCCGAACGCGTTGCGACCACGGATTTGTTCCACGACGTCGCGCGCAAGGCGGAAGAACTCGGGCTGACCTTCTACCTGTTCGGCGCCAACGAGGCCGAGAACAAGGCAGCAATCGCCAACGTCCGCCGGGCCTATCCGGCTCTCAAGATCGTCGGCTATTCGCACGGCTATCTGCGCGGCGAGGCGCTTCGGGCCAAGGTGGATGAGATCAACGCGCTGGCGCCGGACTTTCTCTGGGTGGCGCTTGGCGTGCCCTATGAGCAGGCCTTCGTCGACGAATTCATGTCGCGACTTGGCAATGTCGGTGTCATCAAGACGTCCGGCGGATTGTTCAACTTCCTGTCCGGATCGCGGCCGCGCGCGCCGCGGTGGATGCAGATCGTCGGGCTCGAATGGGCTTGGCGGCTTTGGCTCGAGCCGCGCCGGCTGTTTTGGCGTTATCTGACGACCAACCCACACGCCCTCTACCTGCTGTTCAACCGGACCCGGTCCTCGGCGACCCGAGACTGAATCCGTACCAAGTGCAATGTGCCGCTCCGATCCAACGGACCGGCGAGCTCTTCAGTGAGCGGAGTACAACCGATATGGACGGTCGAGCAGTCGATGGCTCGGTCTGGCGGGCGCCGGGCATTGATGCGGAAGATTTCGCTCGGACCGTCGTCAATTGGTCGATCGCCGTCAACGTGATCATGTCGATGGGGACGTTCCACCCCGCGCTGCTTCCGACTGAGCTGACGCTGGTTCAGCAGGCCGTGGCCCTCTTGATGTGGGGCGTGCTGATCTATGCGAGCCTGTTCATCCGTCCTTGCCTGCGGCTGGCCTTCAATCTCGACACGCTCGTGATCGTCGGATTTTATGCGTTCGCCACCATTTCGGTGCTCTGGACCAATCTGGACGTCGCGGCCCTGATGAAGGCCGCTGCGCTCGCGGTCACGACGCTGGGCGCGTTCTGCATGGTCAGTCGCGTCGACATTGACGACATCGTGAAGTCGACCACGCGCGGCCTGTTCGTCCTGATCGCGGGCTCGGCGTTTTGTGCGGTCGCGCTGCCGGACATCGGTGTGGATCAGACCTGGATGCACAATGGGCAATGGCAGGGCGTCTTCCAGTCGAAGCAGACCCTGGGCTTCGCCGGGGCCTATCTCATGTTCTTTGCCTGTTATCGGAAGATAACCGGACAGGGTTGGCTGCCGTTCCTCGTGACGTTCGCGCTGGCCTCGACCTGCGTCGTCTTTTCGGAATCGCGCGGCGCCGGCGCCTTGTCGCTGGTCGCCTGTGCGCTGCTGCTGACCTCCCTGCGGTCAGTCAGGTGCATGCAGGTCTACGCGGTGCTGCCATGTGCCATGTGCGTCGCGGCCGCGTTGCTGATACTGTATTTCTACACCACCGGGTACGACGCGATCCACGTGTTCGACACGACGATCAATTTCACCGAGAGGACCTTCATCTGGCAGTACGCCATCAGCCATTTCGACGATGCGCCGCTGTTCGGATTTGGCATCAACGGGTTCTGGACCAGACCGGAGATCTACGACTATTTCAACCAGAACCATGGCTGGGTGCTCGACAACTACCACAACGGCTACATCGCCATCCTCGTCGAAACCGGATTCCTGGGCTATGTCCTGTTCATGGCGAGCGTCTTCCTGTTTTCCTACAAGATGCTCTGCCTGATCGCGGAGCGGGCGATCGACCGTCTGCATTGCGCGCTGATCATCGGGTTCGTCTTTCTCAACTGCCAGACCAATTTTACCGAAACGGTCTTCCTGCGTTCGACGATGTTCACATCGGTGCTGCTGGTCGCCGTTTTCCTGGCCGCCTGCCGGCCATTGCCGTCGTCGCGCCCGCAGCCGCGCGAGCAGGAGCAAACATGAGCGGGTTCCGCTGTCTTCCGCAAAGAGTGTTGAGCGCGCTGCTGGCGGCAGTGCTTTCCGCCGTGTTGCTCTCGCCTGCGCGTGCGGCCGGGCAGGGGGCGTCCCCGGACGTCGCGGCGTTAGGGCGCGGCATCAATATTCTCGGCTATGACGGCATCTGGGAAGGTTACCAGAACGCGCCCTTTCGCCTGGAAAACCTCACCGCCATCCGCAAGGCGGGTTTTTCACACGTCCGGATCAACTTCTTCGGCTTCAAGCACATGGATTCCGGCAACATCCTGGATGAAGCCGTCTTGCGGCGTCTCGATGCCGTGATCGAGCAGGTGCTGGCGAGCAGGCTGATCCCGATCCTCGATGAGCACGACACCGACCTCTGTCAACGCGACGTGGGAGAATGCACGGCGAAGCTCAAGGCGTTCTGGCGCCAGATCGCGTCGCGCTACGCGGGCAAATACCCCGCGCTGGTGTTCGAGATTTTGAACGAGCCCGGCGGGAACATGTCATCGACTGAGTGGAACGGGCTGCTCGGAGAGTGCCTCGCCATCGTCAGGGACACCAATCCGGCGCGCAATGTGGTTGTCGCCGTCCTGAACACCGAGCAGTTGCCGGTCGACGAACTGGCGCTGCCGGCCGGTGACCGGAATCTCATCGTCACGTTCCACTATTATTTGCCGCTGCAATTCACCCATCAGGGCGCGCCGTGGTCGGCGACTTTCTCGAACATCGGCCCATTGAGTTGGGGCTCGGCGGAGGACGAAGCCAAGGCCGCCGCCGATTTCGACAAGGTCAGGTCCTGGTCGGAGAGGGAGCTGCGGCCGATCTATCTCGGCGAGTTCGGCGTCTTTGAGCGCGCGCCGGCGGAGAGCCGGGCGAAGTATCTGTCGTTCGTGGCGAGGCGTGCCGAAAGCTTCGGCTGGGCGTGGGCCTATTGGCAATTCGATCACGATTTCGCGGCATTCGACGGCGCCCGGCAACGCTGGAACAGGGACATCCTGCGCGCGATCATTCCTCCGGCTCGATGAGCCCTTGCGGTTTATGCACGGCACCGCTTCGGGATCGCGCGTACGGCTCGCCTTGCCTTGCTTGGCCTGACGAACAATACTCGCTTCAGGACAGCCAGACACCTTGAGGGAACCGAGAGCGTTGCCGGACATTGCGGGCAGGGAAGAGTTCGATGTCAAGCGCGCAGCCTTTGCCGCGACCATCGGCAACATGCTGGAGTTCTACGACTTCATCACCTACAGCTTCTTTGCGACCGAGATCGGGCGCACCTTCTTCCCCGCGCACAGCGAATACGGCAGCCTCATGCTGTCGCTGGCGACCTTCGGCGCCGGCTTCCTGACCCGGCCGATCGGCGGCATCGTGCTCGGCATCTTCTCCGACCGGGTCGGCCGGCGGCCGGCAATGTTGCTGAGCTTTGCGCTGATGGGGGGCGCAATCCTGACCATCGCGCTGACGCCATCATATGCCGCGGTCGGCGTCGTGGCGCCTGTTATCGTGATCCTGGCGCGGATGGTGCAGGGGTTCGCGCTTGGCGGCGAAGTCGGGCCAACCACGGCCTATCTCATCGAGATCGCGGCACCGAGGAATCGCGGCCTGGTGGTGGCATGGCAGCCGGCCAGCCAGGAGGTCGCGGCGACCGTCGGTGCCCTGGTCGGTGTCATCCTGAGCAGCACGATGGCGCCCGACATGCTTGAGGCTTACGGATGGCGCGTCGCATTCCTGCTCGGGGCCGTCTGTCTGCCGTTCGGCATCTGGATGCGCCGGACGCTGCCGGAGACGGTGCCTCACGGCGAGCGCGCCGCGGAGAGCGTTGAGCGTTCGAGCCATGTCAGGCTGGCGCGCCGGCATTTTTGCGTGATCCTGCTGGCCGTGATGATCCTCGCTAGCGGCACGATCTCGACCTATGTGACGCAATACATGACGACCTACGCCAAGAACACGTTGCATGTGTCGCCGTCGCTGGCGTTCACCGTGTCGCTGGTGAGCAACGGACTCCAGATCATCGGGGCGGTGCTCGGCGGCTGGCTTGCCGACCGGCTCGGACGCAAGCCGATCATGATCTGGCCGCAACTCGTCGTGCTGGTGCTGACCTATCCGGCGTTCCTGTGGATCGTCCGGGATCCCGGCGCGTGGTCGCTGTTGTTCGGCTTCGGCATCCTGTCGTTCATCGGATCGCTGCCGTTCACCGCATTCTACGCCGCCTTCACCGAGGCGTTGCCGCAGAGCATCCGTGGCGGCGTGTTCGCGACGATCTACGCGGTGGCGATCGCGACCTTCGGCGGCACCGCGCAGCTCGTGGTCACGTGGCTGCTGCACGTGACCGGCGATCCGCTGGCGCCGTCCTGGTATCTGCTGCTCGCGGCGGCGGTCGGCATCGTGGCGATGAGCCTGATGCCTGAGACCGCCCCGGTGAAGGTCGGCGAGAAGTAACCGCTGAGCTCAGTCCATGTCGCGAAATGCGTGGCCGTTGGCCTCGATCTCTTTCACGAGGTTCGGTGGCAGATTGGCCTGCGCCGAGGTGCCGTCGAACACCCAGTCCTTGGCATCGCCGAGATCGGGGAGGCCGGCGCCCTTGCGGACATAAAGGCCGACCGACGCTTTCTTCGGGTTGATGTAGAGATCGTAGTCCATTGCGCGCCTCCTCTTCGTTGCAGTTCAACGGAAGCTCCGGCACAGATTGGCCGGAGGCTTCCCGGAAGAGTCAACGCCGGTAAGACTAGGCGGGTTTCTTCGCCTCCGGCGCAAGCACCACCGACGCTTCGCTGGTCAGCATCAGGAAGGTGATGGTCTCCTGGAAGTAGAGCTGGACCGAGGTCGCCGAGTGGCTGAGATAGCCGATCGAGAGGTCCTGGCCGATCGAGAGCTGGAAGTCGCCGCCGCGGGTGGTGAGCAGGACGCCGCCCGCGATCGCGGGGGCCCAGATGATCTTGCCGTCGACCAGCCGCTGGATGTGCTGCAGCACAGGATAGCCGTCGTCTGTTGCGCCGCCGATCGCGGTGTAGGGCTCGGTGCCGAGCAGCAGCGTATAGGGACCATTGACGCCGGCGAGCCGCAACTGGCTGACCGCCTGCGCGACCACGGTGGGGTAGTTCTTGACGCTCGGCGGCAGCGTCAGCACCGGGTTGCTGGTCCCTTGACGGATGCCCTGAATGCCGGCGGCGGCGTAGCCGTCGAACACCGCGCGATCCTCGGCGAAGGCGATCTTTCGCGCGGCTTCCTTGAGCGGATCCCAGTCGGAATCATTGGAGCCGCGCTCGACATCGTCGATCGCCTGGCGCGACAGCTCGAATGGCACGCGCAGCTCGACCAGCGCGCGGACGTCGCGCTGCGTCGCCTCGACCCCGTCGCCGGGTGTCGCGATTTTCTTCAGGTGTCCGGTGCCGACCGCAGAGAAGTCCGTGCCCTTCGGCCCATCGACATCGACGACACGGCGCGCTGCCAGATGGCGCTTCAACGTCCGCGAGGCTTCTTCTTCGATCTGGGCCCATGCCGCGTCCGAGATCGGGGCCAGTCCCCGATGAAGGTTATTCATGTCCAGCCTCTCCTTTGAGTGATCCGATCCCGAGCGAGCCGTCGGTCGGCGGTATTTTGTGTGCAGGCGTGTCGTCGGCTCCGGCGTCATCCAGCGACAGCTCAGCGGGGGCGGCCGCAGGTGGTTCGCTGGTGACATCTTCCAGGAACGTCTCCGACGGGATGAAGAACAGCGTGCCGGTCACTGCGCGGCTGAAGTCGAGCAGGCGGTCGTAATTGCCCGGCGGCTTGCCGACGAACATGTTCTCCAGCATCTGCTCGATCCGGTGTGGGGACTTGGCATAACCGATGAAATACGTGCCGAACTCGCCCTTGCTGATATTGCCGAACGGCATGTTGTCGCGGACGATGTCGAGCTCCTCGCCGTTCTCGACGATCGTCGTCAGGGCATTGTGCGCGTAGCTCGGCTTCACCGCGTCGTCGAGCTCGATGTCGGACAGCTTGGTGCGGCCGATGATCTTCTCCTGCGTCTCGACCGGCAGCTCGTTCCACTTCTTCAGATCGTGCAGGTATTTTTGTACGATCACATAGCTGCCGCCGGCGAACACCGCGTCCTCGTCGCCGATGATGGTGGCCTCGGTCGCCGCCTGATCCTCCGGATTCTCCGTGCCGTCGACGAAGCCGAGCAGGTCGCGCTCGTCGAAATATTTGAAGCCATGCACCTCGTCCGCGGTGGCGACCGCATCGCCGAGCCGCGACATGATTTGGCTCGCGAGCTCGAAGCACAGGTCCATCGGCACGGCGCGGATGTGGAACAGCAGGTCGCCCGGCGTCGCGACGGCGTGGTGGACGCCGTTGATCTCGCGGAACGGATGCAAGCCTTTCGGCTTCGGCGCGCCGAACAGCCGGTCCCATGCATCCGAGCCGATGCCCATGACGCAGGATAGCCGGCCCTCGAGATCGCGGAAGCCTACCGCACGCACCAGCGCGGCCACGTCCGCACATAGCGACCGCACCACGGTATCAAATTCCGGATTGGGCTTGATCGTGACCGCAAGGAAGATCGCCGCGCGCGTCAGCTTCGCAGCGACCGGTTGCGGAACGGCTGATGGCACGCATCTCTCCTTAACTAACGTCACTTTAACGCGAAAAAATCCCGAATGAACGCCGGATCGACGCCCAGACGGGGCAGAGGAGCATGCCACCGGAACCTTTACAAGAGCCCGGATCGCTAGGCTTCCGCGGACGGACCAACCGGCTTGCCGGACTTCTCCTCCTCGAGGGTCACCGCAATGGCGGCGTTGGCGGAGAGCCGCACCTTGGAGCCTTCGACACCGGCGACGAAGCCGAGCTCGATATAGTGGTGATGGCCCTTGTGGAGGCCCTCGCTTTCGCTCTTCTTGAGCTTGATGCGGTTGCCTTCGACGTGATCGACGGTGCCGACATGCACGCCGTCGGCGCCGATGACCTCCATGTTGTCCTTGATGTTCTGCTGCGTCATGGCGCTCTCCCTAGTTGCAGGTCAGCCTGTATATTCAGCTTGCATATGATGCGCCGTGGACGACGCGCCGATGACGGCGCGTCGTCGGCAATCTCGGCCTCTTCACACCGGTTCGAATTCGTCCGCGGCGGCGTTCTCCGGCTTCTTGCCGTTGAAGGTGAGGCCGGCCTTGGTGGCCGAGAGCTTCACGTGCGAGCCGTCGCGGACCTCGCCGGCGAGGATCATCTCCGCGAGCGGATCCTGCACGCTGCGCTGGATCACCCGTTTCAGCGGGCGGGCGCCGTAGGCCGGATCCCAGCCCTTCTCCGCCAGCCAGTCGCGCGCCTTCGGATCGAGCTCGAGATCGATCTTGCGATCCTCGAGCAGCTTGCGCAGGCGCGAGAACTGGATTTCGACGATGCGGCCCATGTCGCTCTTCTGCAGCCGGTGGAACAGAATGATCTCGTCGACGCGGTTGAGGAATTCGGGGCGGAAGTGCGCCCGCACCATGTTCATCACCTGCTCGCGCACCGCGCTGGTCGGCTGGCCCTCGGGCTGGTTGACGAGATACTCCGCACCGATATTTGAGGTCATGATGATCAGCGTGTTGCGGAAATCGACGGTGCGGCCCTGGCCGTCGGTCAGGCGGCCGTCGTCGAGCACCTGCAGCAGCACGTTGAAGACATCAGGGTGCGCCTTCTCGATTTCGTCGAACAGCACCACCTGATACGGCCGCCGCCGCACCGCCTCCGTCAGCGCGCCGCCCTCGTCATAGCCGACATAGCCGGGCGGTGCGCCGATCAGCCGCGAGACCGAGTGCTTTTCCATGTATTCGGACATGTCGAGCCGGATCATCGCGGTCTCGTCGTCGAACAGATATTCGGCGAGCGCCTTGGCGAGCTCGGTCTTGCCGACACCAGTTGGCCCCAAGAACATGAACGAGCCGATCGGCCGGTTCGGGTCCTGCAGGCCGGCGCGGGCGCGACGCACTGCGGTCGACACCGCACGCACGGCCTCGGCCTGGCCGACGACGCGCTTGCCGAGCATTTCCTCCATGCGCAGCAGCTTGTCCTTCTCGCCCTCCAGCATCTTGTCCACCGGCACGCCGGTCCAGCGCGATACCACGGCTGCGATATTATCGGCGGTCACGGTCTCGCTGGCGGACGAGGTCTCGCTGGCCTCGACCGCAGCGAGCTTCTTCTCGAGCTCGGGAATACGGCCATAGGCCAGCTCGCCGGCTTTCTGGAATTCGCCCTTGCGCTGCGCATTGGCAAGCTCCGTGCGCAACTGCTCGAGCTCACCCTTCATCTTCTGCGCGTCGGAGAGCTTGCTCTTCTCCGACCGCCATTTCGACGTCATGTCCGCCGATTTCTTCTCGAGATCCACGAGATCCTTCTCGAGGGTTTGCAGGCGACTCCTGGAGCCCATATCGGTTTCTTTCTTGAGCGCTTCCTGCTCGATCTTGAGGCGGATGATCTCGCGGTCGAGCGAGTCGAGCTCTTCAGGCTTGGAGTCGACCTGCATCTTCAGCCGGGCCGCCGCCTCGTCCATCAGATCGATGGCCTTGTCGGGCAGGAAACGGTCGGTGATGTAGCGGTTCGACAGCGTGGCGGCGGCGACCAGCGCCGAATCCGCGATGCGCACGCCGTGATGCTGCTCGTATTTGTCCTTCAGGCCGCGCAGGATCGAGATGGTGTCCTCGACCGTCGGCTCCGAGACGAACACCGGCTGAAATCGGCGCGCCAGCGCCGGATCCTTCTCGACATGCTTGCGGTATTCGTCGAGCGTGGTGGCGCCGATACAGTGCAGCTCGCCACGGGCCAGCGCGGGTTTCAGAAGGTTCGACGCGTCCATCGTACCGTCGCCCTTGCCGGCGCCGATCAGTGTGTGCATCTCGTCGATGAACAGGATGATGCCGCCCTCGGCGGACGTCACCTCCTGCAGCACCGCCTTGAGGCGTTCCTCGAACTCGCCGCGATACTTGGCGCCAGCAATCAGCGCGCCGAGATCGAGCGCGAGCAGCGCCTTGTCCTGCAGGCTTTCCGGCACGTCGCCATTGACGATGCGCAGCGCAAGGCCCTCGACGATCGCGGTCTTGCCGACACCGGGCTCGCCGATCAGAACGGGATTGTTCTTGGTGCGGCGTGACAGGACTTGAATCGTGCGGCGGATCTCCTCGTCGCGGCCGATCACCGGATCGAGCTTGCCGTCGCGCGCGGCCTGGGTGAGGTCGCGGGCATATTTCTTCAGCGCGTCATAGGCATTCTCGGCCGACGCGCTGTCGGCGGTACGGCCCTTGCGCAGGGCATTGATGGCCGCGTTCAGGTTCTGCGGATTGACGCCGCCCCTGGCGAGCAGTCTGCCGGCCTCGCTGTCCTTGTCGCCGGCGAGCGCCTGCAGCATGCGTTCGACCGAGACAAAACTGTCGCCGGCCTTGTCGGCCGCCTGTTCCGCGGCGGCGAACGCGCGCGCGGTCTCGGGCGCCATATAGATCTGTCCGGAGCCGGCGCCGCTGACCTTCGGCACCTTCGCCAGCGCGTCTTCGGTCGCCTTGAGGATCGCGCGCGAGTTGCCGCCGGCCCGGTCGATCAGGCTGGCCGCGAGGCCTTCATTGTCGTCGAGCAGCACCTTCAGGATATGGAGCGTCGAAAACTGCTGGTGCCCCTCGCGCATCGCGAGCGATTGTGCCGACTGGATGAAGCCGCGGAGGCGATCGGTATATTTTTCAATGTTCATGGTGGCACCTCAAGGCAGCACAGGCTCGTCGAGATCAAAGTCATGCCACGCATTGCCGCCGGCGACAGATGGCGGAACGATGACATCCATCAAGCGACAGCCCGGTGCAATCGCGCCGGCGGAAAACCGTGGGCCTGACACTGCCGCAGGCCGTATCGTGTGGTCGTTTCAGGAGTGTGTCAATCGTGGAGCATGGCCGCCGGCATACCGCTTTCGAGGTGTTGCGGTGTTCGTTTCCGGCATTGATCCGCGGGCACTGCTATGGGCACGCCGACAAACGGGTCCGCATCCCACCGATGGTGGCTCGGTTGATCGCGGTGCGCAGCGAACGGCGCAACGCTGTCAGCATCGTTGCAATCGTGCGAGAGCCGAAGTCACCCTTGCGATTCAACGGGGATGATCTCGCGCTTCGTCGAGTGCACGCGATGATGCAGAACTGCGTCGCGTAATGTTCCACTGAATCGCTCGATGATGAGTCACTGCACACTCTGAACCGTCGATGAATAGCTGCGCGATGCATTTGGGGCTGTTTCAGGTTGATGTAAGGTCAAGGCGTTAGCGATGAACTGTGTCGGCGCATTGCCGACGCACGGAACTTTTGTTCCGGTTCTCACGTTGAACGTGTTCATCGAAGAGGCTCCCCAATGACCACTCGTTTCCTTTCGACCGTGTCGTGCGCCGCGCTGGCCACGGCGCTGTTCACTGCGACGGCCGTGCCGGCAATCGCGCAGGATGCGGCATGCGCGCCGGTCTCTGCTGTCGAGACCGCGCCGCCGCCGCTGCCGACCTACGATCAGCCGCCGGTGCCCGGGCCCGGTTACATCTGGTCACCGGGCAATTGGTCGTGGGACGAGGATCGCGGCGATTACTACTGGGTGCCGGGCACCTGGGTGCAGCCGCCGCGGGTCGGACTGCTGTGGACCCCCGGCTACTGGGGCGCGTTCGGCGGCGGCTTCATTTTCCATCAGGGCTATTGGGGCGAGCGCGTCGGCTTCTACGGCGGCATCAATTACGGCTTCGGGTACGGCGGTTCAGGCTATGAAGGCGGCCGCTGGGATCACGGCAATTTCTTCTACAATCGCGCCGTGAACAATCTGCAGGGTGCGCGCATCACCAACGTCTACGAGAAGAACGTCACGATCAATCAGACCACCGTCAACAACGTCAGCTACAATGGCGGCCGCGGCGGCATCGACGTACGGCCGACTCCCGCCGAACGTACGATCGCCAAGGAGCAGCATTTCGCGGCGACGCCGCTGCAACGCAAGCAGGTCGAGATCGCAAGCCAGGATCCGAGCCTGTTCAAGCGGGCCAACAATGGCGTGCCGGCCGTTGCCGCAACCGCGCGGCCCGGCGAGCTGAAGGGACCGGGCGTGGTCCGCGCGCGGCCGGCCGGCGAGGCGGTGCCTGCCAACGCCGCCAAGCCCGCAGCCGCGGAGCCGGCGCGGCCGGGAACTGCAGCAGCGCCTGCAACTACACCGGCTGACTCGCACGCGCTCCCTGTCCCGGGGAAGGAGCTTCCTGCGGCGCGTCCTGGCGCCCAGGAGAGCAAGCCCGCGGCCGAGGAGAAGCGCGCAGCACCTGCTCCCGAGACGAAGGTTGAGCCGCGTCCTGCTGCGCCGGCAGCGGCCGGGTCGCACGAGCTTCCGGTCCCCGAGAAGGGCGCTGCGACGCATCCGCCCGCTGAGGTGGGTAAGCCTGCGGTCGAGGAGAAGCGTGCCGCGCCTGCCGCCGAACCGAAGGCTGAGCCGCGGCCCGCAACCGAAGCGGCTCGGCCTGCCGCACCGGAAAGGCGTCCTGAAGAGGTGCGCAAGGAGGAGCCGCGGCCTGAGCCCGCAGCGAAGCCCGTCGCGCGGCCGGAGCAGGCAGCAAGGCCCGAACCACGACCGGAGCCTGCGGCAAGGCCTGAAGCACGACCGGAGACGATCGCCCGCCCTGAGGCGCATCCGCAGCCGGCGGCACGGCCGGAGCCGCACGTTCAGGCGCCGCCACATGCTGCGCCTCCCGCAGGTCATCCTGCAGAGGAGAAGCGGCAGGAGCACTAACGGAACGATCGCGCTCCGCTGGCTCGTCCCGGCGGAGCGCGATATCCTCGTCCGCGCAAGCGATCAGCACTGGAGGTCGGTCATGGCACAGAGTCACAGCGGCAGCGGACAGCTTGACGACGGCAAGCCGCGCCTCAGCGAGGACGATATGCAGCGAGCCCTGCTTGGCCCGCGAGGCGTGCCGGGCAAGCCGGATCCCGCCAGGATGACACCGCAGCAAGAAAAGAACATGCCGAACTATCTGGACCCTGGACATACGTCTTAGCTCGGCTGTGACGTGAGCGCAGCCTGCGTCGCCCCTTGCCGGGCGATCTGCCAGCGCACTTGCAAATCGCCTGCTTTTGCGCCCTCATGATCGCAGGTGCACTCACGGTGTTGCGGAGCAGGTTGTGAGAAATCCGTATGAGGTTCTTGGCGTTGCCCCGACGGCGTCTGCGGTCGATATCCAGAAGGCCTATCGAAAGCTGGCGAAGAAGCTGCATCCGGATCTCAATCCGGGTGACAAGGCTGCCGAAGAAAAGTTCAAGGAAATCGCCGCGGCGAACGATCTGCTCTCGGATGCCGACAAGCGCAAGCGCTTCGACGCCGGCGAGATCGACGCTGACGGCACCGAGCGGCCGCAGCATCGCTACTACCGGGATTTCGCCACCGCGGATGGCGGGCATCCCTATGCCGACAGTTCCGGTTATGCCGACTATATGGACCAGGACGACGCGTTCGCCGAGTTGCTTCGGCGCACCGAGCAGGCGCGCGCCAACCGGCGCGGCCGCGACCTGCACTACAGTCTTGTGATCGATTTCGCGGAATCGATCGCCGGTGCGAGCAAGCGCCTGATGCTTCCCGATGGCGGCACGCTCGACGTGACGATCCCGGCCGGCCTGATCGACGGCCAGGTCATTCGCCTGCGCGGCAAGGGCATGCCCGGCAGCGGCAAGGGCGGCCCCGGCGATGCGCTGATCGAAGTCGATGTTCGCCCCGATCCGCGCTTCACCCGCGAGGGCGACGACATCTCGCTGGAATTGCCGATCTCGCTGTCGGAAGCCGTGCTTGGCGGCAAGGTCAACGTTCCGACCCCGACCGGCGCCGTGACCATGACGGTTCCGAAGGGCGCGAACACCGGCACGACGTTGCGCTTGCGCGGCAAGGGCGCGCCCAAGGCCGGCGGCGGTCACGGCGATGAGTTCGTCAAGCTCAAGGTGGTCCTGCCCAAGGGACCCGATCCCGCGCTCGAGGCGTTCGTGTCGAGCTGGGATCGCAAGGGATTCAATCCACGCGATGATGGTGCATCATGAACAAGCAGCAGTTCCTCATCGATGCGGGTCTCGAGGTGCAGACCCTGGAGTTCTGGATCGAGCAGCAATGGCTCGTTCCGGACGAGACCGCGCACGAGGTCAGTTTCTCCGATACCGACGTGGCGCGCGCGCACCTGATCCGCGATCTGAAGGGCGACTTCGGCGTCAACGACGAGGGGATCGACGTCATCCTGCATCTGGTCGATCAGCTGCACGGGCTGCGCCGTGCATTCGAAGAATTGCACAAGGACATCGCGTCATCGCCGCGCTAGCCGCGAACCTCAGTCCCTGGAGACGATCATGACGGACAAGCCGACGCCGCTGGCCCATGGCGAGATCGACGTTCTCATCCTGCAGGCGCTGGTGCGCAAGCTGATCGCCAAGGGCGTGCTGACGCCGGACGACGTCCGCGCGATGCTGTTCGAGGCTGCAAAGAATCTCGACCTCGTCGGCAGCGAGCTGACGACGGAGGCCGCCAACATCATCGTGCAGGAAGATCTGGCGCCCGCATTCCTCGGCGGCTGATTTCGTCAGGTCTGGCCGCTGCGGTTGGAGACCAGCCGGATTTGCGTGACCTGGTCGGCGTTGCCGGCAAGATAGGCCTGCGCGTCGCGTACCAGACGCTCGATCGCCGCGGCGTCATAGCTCGGATGACGCGCGTTCAGATGCAGGGCGGTCTCGATCTGCATCACATTGGTCGTGGCACCCGCGCCGATCTCGATCGAGAACGACACCAGTGAAACTTGCGGGCTCTTGAACGCCATATCTTGATCTCCTTTCGTCGCGCAGTGGGCGCAGTTGCTCAGGCCGCGGAATCTTCCCTCGCGCTCGCAGCACCCTGCGAGGCAACATCAAGATGTCCCCGGTCGAGCTCCTCGATCATGCCGCGGGCGATCTCGCGCTCGCCCATGATCACGATATCGGCCCCGAGCCCCTTCAGATGATCGACCTCGGCGTCGGAATGCGCGCGGGCGATGATCCGGATCTCGGCGTTGGCTGCGCGGGCCTGCTCGACGATCTGTCCGGCTTCGAAGGCTTCGGGGATCGCAATGACCAGCGATCGCGCGGCGGCCGGATTGGTCGCGCGCAGCACGCTGGCGCGCGCGGCGTTGCCCATCAGGGCCTCGATACCGCGCTGCCTGAGCTTTGCGACCGTGTCGTCGGACGCCTCGATCGCGAGAAACGGCGCGTTGCGCCGATGCAGGGCATCGCCCACGAGGCTGCCGACCCGGCCGTAGCCGACCAGGATGGTATGATCCCGCAGGTCGGTGACCGGGATCGGTTCAGTGGTCGCAACGGTCGGCGAGGCGGCCTGCGGCTTCTCGAGCCGCGAGGTCAGCCAGTCGACCACCGCGAACACCAGCGGGTTGAGCATGATCGAGAAGATCGCGCCGGCCAGGATCAGGTCGCGGCCGGCCTTCGGCAGCAGATTGAGCGCAACGCCGAGCTCGGCCAGGATGAAGGAGAATTCGCCGATCTGGGCGAGGCTCGCCGAGATCATCAGGGCGGTCGCCATCGGGTGACGGAACAGCAAGACGATCAGAAGCGCGGCGAGTGACTTGCCGACCACGATCACGAACAGCGTCGCGAGAAACGGCCACGGCTCGCGCACCACGCTCAGCGGATCGAACAGCATGCCGACCGAGACGAAGAACAGCACCGCGAAGGCGTCGCGCAGCGGCAGGGTCTCCTGGGCGGCGCGCTGGCTGAGCGGCGATTCCCGCAGCATCATCCCGGCGAAGAAGGCGCCGAGCGCCAGCGAAACCCCGAACAGCTTGGTGGCGCCGAACGCGATGCAGAGCGCGATCGCGAGCACGGTCAGCCGGAACAGCTCTCGCGAGCCGGTGTGCGCGATGTAGTGCAGCACCCATGGAATCAGGCGCCGCCCGACCACCAGCATCAGCGCGATGAACACGGCGATCTTGATCAGCGTCAGCACAAGCACGCCGGTCAGCCCGAGGCCGAAGCGGGTGGCGAGCGGGTCGGAGGTGAGTGCCGTGCCATCGCCCTGGAAACTCGCCACCGCCGGGAACAGCACCAGCGCGAGCACCATGGCGAGGTCCTCGACGATCAGCCAGCCGACCGCGATCTTGCCGCGCTCGGTGTCCATCAGGCGACGCTCCTGCAGCGCGCGCAACAGCACGACGGTACTCGCGACCGACAGCGCGAGCCCGAACACCAGGCCGGCACCGACGGTCCAGCCCATCAACAGCGCGAGGCCGAGGCCGAGCAGCGTGGCGACCGCAATCTGCGCGATGGCGCCGGGCACCGCGATTGCGCGCACCGACAGCAAGTCGTTCAGCGAGAAATGCAGGCCGACCCCGAACATCAGCAGAATGATACCGAGCTCGGCGAGTTCGGTCGCCAGCGCCTGGTCGGCGACGAAGCCCGGCGTGAACGGACCCGCGGCGACGCCCGCGAGCAGATAACCGACCAGTGGCGGAACCCGAAAGCGCTGGGCGATGGTTCCGAAGACGAAGGCTAATCCAAGGCCCGCGACGACGGTCGCGATCAGAGGTGTGTCATGCGGCATTTCGCCTTGTCGCACAGCATGGTTGGCGGTGCACCGCGACCATTTGAGGCGCGGCATTCCGCGCGCGAAACGGTGATCTATTGCTCGTGGCGTGGGCATATGATCTCATGCCGAGATGGATCCGCGGCTGCCCAAGACCGATCTCGTCATCTTCGACTGTGACGGCGTGCTCGTCGACAGCGAGGAGCTGAGCTGCCGCTGCCTCGCCGAGGCGATGGTCGAGGCCGGCATCGAGATGAGCACCGATCGGGCGCTCGAACTCTTCCTCGGGCGCAGCACCACGGCCCTGGTCGCGTATTGCCGGAGTGTGGGCAAGCCGTTGACGTCGACCTTCCTGCCTGAATTGGCGCTGCAGGTGCGCGAGACTTTCCGATCGCAGCTCAAACCGATTGCCGGCATCACCGCCGTGCTCGCGGAATTGCAGTTGCCGTATTGTGTTGCCTCATCGAGCGATCTTGACCGCGTGCGGTTCTCGCTGGAGTTGACCGGTCTTGCGTCGAGCTTCGGGCCGCGGCTCTACACCGCGCAGATGGTCGAGCATGGCAAGCCGGCGCCGGATCTGTTCTTGTATGCGGCCAGCGCGATGGGAGCCGATCCGCGCCGTACGCTCGTGATCGAGGACAGCGTCAGCGGGGTGACGGCGGCGAAGGCCGCCGGGATGAAAGTGTGGGGATTCGTCGGCGGCGCCCACTATCGGTTGACGGACGGCAGTGCTCTGCTGAAGCAGGCGGGGGCGGATCGAATCTTCGCCGCGATGACGGATTTCTGGAACGAAGGCTGACGCAAGATCATGGCTGCGCCCGACAACGAAAAGTCTCGCCTCGACGATGCGGCGCGCGCCGGCTGGCTGTATTTCATCGCGGGCCACACCCAGGACGAGATTGCAAAGATGCTTCAGGTGTCGCGCGCCTCGGCGCAGCGCCTGGTGTCGCTGTGCCTTGCCGAGCGGCTGATCACGTTTCGTCTCGAACACCCCATTGCCGCCTGCATGGAGCTCGCTTCCCGGCTGAAGGAGCGGTTCGATCTGGTGCATTGCGACGTCGTACCATCGGATCCGGCGGCGCCGCTGTCGAATGCCGGGATTGCGGAGCGCAGCGCCAATCTGCTGGAGCTGACGCTGCGCTCGGAGACGCCGGTCATCGTGGCGCTCGGCACCGGCCGTGCGGTGCGCGCCGCGGTCGAGCGGGTCTCGCCGATCGAGCGGCCCGACCATCAGATCGTCTCGCTGGTCGGAAATATCTCCGCCGACGGCTCGGCGAGCTTCTACGACACGGTCGGACGGCTCGCCGACCGCACCGGTGCGCGGCACTACCCGATGCCGTTGCCGTTCCTGATGTCGAGCGAGGACGAGCGCAACCGGATGATCCGGATCGACCCGATCGCGCGGGTGAGGGCTGTCGCCGCCAAGGCCGATCTGCGCCTGATCGGCATCGGCCAGATGGACCAGAAGGCGCAGGTCCATGTCGACGGTTTCGTCACTCGCGAAGAGCTGCTGGAGATGATGCGGCTCGGGGCGGTCGGTGAAGTGACGGGCTGGGCCTATGACGCCAAGGGCCGCCTCATCAAGGGCGGCACCAACAAGCGCCTGACCAGCATTCCGCCGCAAATCCCCGCGGTCTCGACCACGATCGCGGCGGCGGTCGGCGCCGCCAAGGTGCCGTCGATCAAGGCCGCGCTGGCGGGCCGGGTGATCAATGGCCTGATCACCGATGAGGCCACCGCACGCGCGGTGCTGGATCGCTAAACGCCCTTTCGCTCCCGCAAAAACCTCCCTTCCAGGCTGTGGCGGAACCCGCGATCGCGCGGGACGGCGCACCCGCGTGCTTGACAAATTTTGGCGACAGGATGAACATACGCTCAACACGTGGGCATATGCTCAACGTGACATAAGGGAGGTCACCGTGAAAAACGTCCTTTGCGCCGTTGCGGGCGCGGCCAGTCTTTTGATCTCTGCCCCCTCGATCGCCCAGACCACGCTGACGGTGGCGACCGTCAACAACAGCGACATGATCCGCATGCAGGGGCTCACCAGCGAATTCACCGCGAAGAACCCCGACATCACCGTGAAATGGGTGACGCTCGAGGAGAACGTGCTGCGCCAGCGCGTGACCACCGACATCGCCACCAAGGGCGGCCAGTTCGACGTGCTCACCATCGGCACCTACGAGGTGCCGATCTGGGCCAAGAAGAGCTGGCTGGTGCCGCTCGACAAGCTCGGCGCGGATTACGACGTCAATGACCTGCTGCCGAAGATCAAGGATGCGGTCTCCGTCGACGGCAAGCTCTACGCCGCACCGTTCTACGGCGAGAGCTCGATGGTGATGTACCGCACCGACCTGTTCGACAAGGCCGGCCTGAAGATGCCGGAAAGCCCGACCTGGGACTTCGTGGTCGATGCCGCCAAGAAACTGACCGACAAGTCGGGCGGCGTCTACGGCATCTGCTTGCGCGGCAAGGCCGGCTGGGGCGAGAACATGGCGTTCCTGACCGCGATGTCCAATTCGTTCGGCGCGCGCTGGTTCGACGAGAAGTGGGAGCCGCAGTTCAATTCGCCGGAATGGAAGAAGACGCTGACGACCTATGTCGACCTGATGAAGCAGGCCGGACCTCCCGGCGCCTCGTCCAACGGCTTCAACGAGAATCTCGCGCTGTTCAGCGCCGGCAAATGCGCGATGTGGATCGATGCCACGGTGGCGGCGTCCATGGTGACCAACCCGAAGGATTCCAAGGTTGCCGACAAGGTCGGCTTTGCGCTGGCCCCGAACACCGGGCTCGGCAAGAACGCCAACTGGCTGTGGGCGTGGAGCCTTGCGATCCCCGCCGGCTCGAAGAAGGTCGATGCGGCCGAGAAGTTCATCGCCTGGGCCACCAGCAAGGATTACACCAAGCTCGTCGCGTCGAAGGAAGGCTGGTCCAACGTGCCGCCCGGCACGCGCACCTCGCTCTACAAGAACCCCGACTATCTGAAGGTCGCGCCCTTCGCCAAGCTGACGCTGGCCTCGATCGATGCGGCCGACCCGAACAAGCCGACGGTGAAACCGGTGCCTTACGTGGGCGTGCAGTACGCGGCGATCCCTGAATTCCAGGGCATCGGCACCCAGGTCGGCCAGCAGTTCTCGGCCGCGTTATCCGGCTCGACCACCGTCGATGCGGCGCTCTCGGCTGCGCAGTCCGCGACCGAGCGCGAGATGAAGCGCGCTGGCTATATCAAGTAAACCACGCCTGGACCAAAGCCGGGGCGCGGCATGCACCCTGGCCTCCCGACCAGTTTCGACCTCCCGAGCTGGCTACTTGCGACCATCCTGTCCCGCAGCGGGATGGTCGCTCCTTTCCGAAAGAAGGAGGCGGGGATGGCGACCCAGCAGACCCAACTGCTCGCACGCACGCTGCTCACGCCCGCCGTGGCGCTGCTGTTCATCTGGATGATCGTGCCGCTGGCGCTCACGATCTACTTCGCGACCCTGCACTACAACCTGCTCGATCCCGGCTCCGAATCGTTCGTCGGGCTGGAGAACTTCCGCTACTTCCTCACCGATCCGGCCTTCCTCGCCTCGTTGCAGAACACCTTGGTGCTGGTCGGCTCGGTGCTCGCGATCACGATCATCCTCGGCGTGCCGCTGGCGCTGTTGCTCGACCAGCAGGTGGTCGGGCTCTCGATCGTCCGCCTGATGGTGATCGCGCCGTTCTTCGTGATGCCGACGGTGAGCGCGCTGGTCTGGAAAAACCTGCTGATGCATCCGGTGTCGGGCCTGTTCGCCTGGATCGCACATCTGTTCGGGTTGCCCGCGATCGACTGGTTCAACGAGGCGCCGCTGTTCTCGGTGATCCTGATCATCTCCTGGCAGTGGCTGCCGTTCGCGACCCTGATCCTGCTCACAGCGCTGCAGTCGCTCGACGAGGAGCAGAAGGAGGCGGCCGAGATGGACGGCGCGAGCGCGATCTCGACCTTCATCTACATCACGCTGCCGCACCTCGCGCGCCCGATCACGGTGGTGATCCTGATCGAGACCATCTTCCTGCTCACGGTGTTCGCGGAGATATTCGTCACGACCGGCGGCGGTCCCGGCCTGCAGACCACCAACATCGCCTTCCTGATCTATTCCCAGGCGCTGATCCAGTACGACGTCGGCAGCGCATCGGCGGGCGGCCTGGTCGCGGTGGTGCTTGCCAACATCGTCGCGTTCTTCCTCGTTCGCATCGTCGGCCGGAATCTGGAGGCGTAACGTCATGGCGCGGATGGTCACGACACGGCGCAAGGCGATCTCGACGGCCGCGGCCTGGCTGGTCGGCTTCCTGATCTTCTTCCCGATCCTCTGGATGGTGCTGGCGAGCTTCAAGACCGAGCTCGAAGCGTTCGCGATCCCGCCATCGTTCCTGTTCTTCCACTGGACGACGGAAAACTACGTCACGGTGCAGGAGCGCAGCGATTATTTCCACCACGCGCTCAACTCGATCATCATCGCAGGCGGCTCGACATTGATCGCGATGCTGATCGCAATTCCGGCCGCGTGGTCGATGGCATTCTCGCCGACCAAGCGGACCAAGGACATCCTGCTCTGGATGCTCTCGACCAAAATGATGCCGCCGGTCGGCGTGCTGGTGCCGATCTACCTGATCTACCGGAATTTCGGCCTGCTCGACACCCGGACCGGCCTGATCTTCATCCTGTGCCTCGGCAACCTGCCGATCGTGATCTGGATGCTGTTCACCTATTTCAAGGAGATCCCCAAGGACATCCTCGAGGCGGCGCGGATGGACGGCGCCACGATCGGCCGCGAGCTGATCTATGTGCTGACGCCGATGGCCGTGCCGGGGCTCGCCTCGACTTTGCTGCTCAACCTGATCCTGGCGTGGAACGAGGCATTCTGGACCCTCAATCTGTCGACGCTCGAGGCCGCGCCGCTCACCGTGTTCATCGCATCCTATTCCAGCCCGGAAGGATTGTTCTGGGCGAAACTGTCGGCGGCGTCGACGCTCGCGATCGCGCCCATTCTCGTGCTCGGCTGGTTCAGTCAGCGGCAGCTCGTCCGTGGCCTGACCTTCGGCGCGGTCAAGTAGCAGAAAGGCTTGTCCCATGGGTCAGATTACGCTGCAGGGTGTGCAAAAATCGTTCGGGCCGGTCCACATCATCAAGGGTGCCGACCTCGAGATCACCGACGGCTCCTTCGTCGTCTTCGTCGGTCCGTCAGGCTGCGGCAAGACCACGCTGCTGCGGCTGATCGCGGGGCTCGAGGACGTCACCGGCGGCGCCATCCTGATCGACGGCCGCAACGTGGTCGACGTGCCGCCGGCGAAGCGCGGGCTGTCGATGGTGTTCCAGTCCTATGCGCTCTATCCGCATATGAGTGTGCGCGGCAATATTGCGTTCGGCCTGAAGATGGCGGGGTTGCCGAAGGACGAGATCAACCGCAAGGTCGAGGCCGCTGCGGCAACCCTCAACCTGACGCCCTATCTCGATCGCAAGCCGCGCGAGCTCTCCGGCGGCCAGCGCCAGCGCGTTGCGATCGGGCGCGCCATCGTGCGCGAGCCGAAGGCCTTCCTGTTCGACGAGCCGCTGTCGAACCTCGACGCCGCGCTGCGGGTGCAGATGCGGCTCGAGGTGACGCGCCTGCAGAAGCAGCTCGGCACCACGGCGATCTACGTCACCCACGACCAGGTCGAGGCCATGACCATGGCCGACAAGATCGTGGTGCTGAACGGCGGCAAGATCGAGCAGTATGGCTCGCCGCTCGAGCTCTACGAGAAGCCGGCCAATTTGTTCGTCGCCGGCTTCATCGGCTCGCCGAAGATGAATTTCGTCACCGGTGACCTTGCAAAGCAGCAGGGGGCCACGACGATCGGCGTGCGGCCCGAGCATCTGAAGGTCGAGCGCGACGGGCAGGGCGGCTGGCACGGCACGGTCGCGGTCGCCGAACATCTCGGCAGCGACACCTTTCTCTATGTCGATGCCGGACCACTGGGAATGCTGACCGCGCGCTATGTCGGCGAGCTCGACCTGCATCCCGGCGACAAGGTGTCGCTGATCCCGGATCCGGCGCGCATCCATCGTTTCGACGACGGCGGAAAATCGATCCGCGCGTAATCCTCAGCAGTTGATCTCGCTCTGGCCGGGGCGGCACGCCCGCGAAAATGCGGGCTTTAGGCAAAGGAAGAAGAAAATGTACCTCAAGAAATTCAGGCTTGGCGGCAAGACCGCCATCATCACCGGCGCCGGGCAGGGCATCGGGCTCGCCTGCGCCGAGGCGCTCGCGGAAGCCGGCGCCAAGGTCGTCATCGGTGACCGCGACGCCAAGGTCGCGGGTGACGCGCAGGCGGCGCTGAAGGCCAAGGGCTTCGACGCCGATATCGCGCTGATGGACGTGACGGATTCCAGCCAGGTCTCGGCGGTCGCCGACGAACTGGTGCGCAAATACGGCAAGGTCGACATCCTCGTCAACAACGCCGGCATCGCGCGCAGCGAGACGCCGGCCGAGACCGTGACCGACGAGCACTGGCTCAACGTCATCGACGTCAATCTGAACGGGACCTTCTGGTGCTGCCGCGCGTTCGGCAATCACATGCTGAAGGCGAAATCCGGCACCATCGTCAATGTCGGCTCGATGTCCGGCTTCATCGTCAACAAGCCGCAGGAGCAGTGCTTCTACAATGCCTCCAAGGCCGCCGTGCATCACCTCACCAAATCGCTCGCCGCGGAATGGGGCGCGCGCGGGGTCCGCGTCAACGCCGTGGCGCCGACCTATATCGAGACGCCGCTGAACGCCTTCGTGAAGAACAGCCCCAAGATGTACGACGCCTGGATCGGCGGAACCCCGATGGCGCGGATGGGGCAGGTCGACGAGGTCGCCTCCGTGGTGCTGTTCCTGGCGTCCGAGGCTGCGAGCCTGATGACCGGAAGCATCGTTCTGGTCGATGGCGGCTACACTTGCTGGTAGGCTTGCGCCGGACAGCATGATCCGGAAAAGTGGCGACCGGTTTTCCGAAGAGGTCATGCGCAAGCAAAGATGAGCGGCCATGCGGCAAGCCTATATCGGGGTGGACGTCGGGAGCACCAGCGCCCGGACGGGGGTATTCGACGAGGCCGGCAAGCTGCTGGGTTCGGCGCGGCATCCGATCCGGGTCTGGCACGAGCCCGGCGACATCGTCGAGCAATCGTCTGACGACATCTGGGCGGCCTGCGTCGCCTCCGTGCGCAATGCGATGCGGGAGGCGGCGGTCGCCGCCGAGCACGTCAAGGGTATCGGATTCGACGCGACCTGCTCGCTGGTCATGCTCGACCGAGCCGGCCGGCCGCTGACCGTCAGCCCGTCCGGCGATTCCGCGCGCAACGTCGTGGTCTGGATGGACCATCGCGCGATGGACGAGACCGAGTTCGTCAACGCGACCGGCGACCGCGTGCTGCGCTATGTCGGCGGCGCCATCTCGCCTGAGATGGAGATCCCGAAGATCCTCTGGCTGAAGCGCCATCTGCCCGCGACCTATGAGGCGGCCGGTCACTTCTTCGATCTCGCCGACTATCTTTCGTTCCGCGCCTCCGGGTCGCTGGCGCGCTCGACCTGCACGGTCACCTGCAAATGGACCTATGTGGCGGGTGAGGGCGGCTGGAGCGAACCGTTCCTGAAGCGGGTCGGGCTCGAGGCGCTCGTCGCCGATCGCTTCGCTCGCATCGGCACCGAGATCGTGCCGCCCGGCTCGCCGCTCGGCCGCGGGCTGTCGGAAGATGCTGCGCGCGATCTCGCCCTCATGCCGGGAACCGCGGTCGGCGCCTCGCTGATCGATGCCCATGCCGGCGGCGTCGGTGCGATCGGCGGCCGCGATGGCTCCGGCGCCGAGGTCGACGTCTGCCAGCGGCTCGCTTACATCATGGGAACGTCGGCCTGCATCATGGCGACCACCGTCGATCCTTGCTTCGTGCCCGGCGTCTGGGGCCCGTATTTCGAAGGCATGGTGCCGGGCTTCTGGCTCAACGAAGGCGGTCAATCGGCGGCGGGGGCCGCGATCGATCATCTGCTCAAGTCGCATCCGGCGCATGCCGAGGTTTCGGCCGCGGCGAAGCGCGACGGCGTCGATGTCATCGAGTACCTTGAGAAGCGCATCCTGGCGCGCAGCGGCAATGCTGGCGCGGCTGCGCTGCTGGCGCGCAACGTTCATGTGTTGCCGGAATTCCTCGGCAACCGTTCGCCCTATGCCGATCCCGGCTCGCGCGCGGTGATCGCGGGGCTCGATCTCGATACCGATTTGTCGGCGCTGGAGCGGCTGTTCATCGCCGGCCTGTGCGGGCTGGCCTACGGCCTTGCCGACGTCATCGAGGCGCTACAGGCCCATGGCGTCAGCGGCAAGACCATCGTGATCGGCGGTGGCGCGAGCCGCAGCCCGCTGGTGCGCCAGATCATGGCCGATACCACCGGCTACACGGTTGCGCTGCCGCAGACGCAAGAGCCTGTTTTGCTCGGCGCCGCGATGCTGGGCGCGGTCGCCAGCGGTGCGCACGATTCGATCAATGCGGCGATGGCCGGCATGTCGGCGCTCGGTCGGCTGAGCGAGCCGACCAGGCCCGAGCTGGCCGATTTCCACCGCCGGAAGCGCGGCGTGCACAGGATGCTGCGCCAGCTCGATCGCGACAGCCGCGAGGCGATGAAGCGCGCGCCCGGCGCGGCGCCAATGTAGGGATTGTTTGTCCATGCTGCTGAGTTGCGGAGATGCGCTGATCGATTTCCTGGCGTCGCGGACGGCAGATGGGCGCGAGGCGCTGACGCCCGCGGTCGGCGGCTCCTGTCTCAACATCGCGATCGGCAGCGCCCGGCTCGATATTCCCACCGGCTTTGTCGGCGGCATCTCGACCGACACCTTCGGCCGGATGATCGCCGATCACGCCGCGGGCTCCGGCGTCGATCTCAGCCGCGCGACGCGCAGCGACCATCAGGCGACGCTAGCCTTTGCACGCGTCACCGGCACCGAGACGCAATACGCCTTCTACGATGCCGAGACCGCGTCGCGAAACTGGACCTATCGGCGCGAGGCGGTCGCGCTTGACGGCGTCACTTGCCTGCACACCGGCTCGACCACTCTGGTCCATGATAGGGGCGCGGCCGAGACGCTTGCCTTCATCGAAGATGCGCGGTCGACCGTGACGATCTCGCTCGATCCGAACTGCCGGCCGAACCTCGTCAGGGACAAGGACGCCTATCGCGCGCGCATGCTGGCGTTCTGCGGCAAGGCGGATGTCGTAAAAATGTCCGACGTCGACTTCGCCTATCTGTTCGGCGACGAGGCCTATGCGGCGCGGGCCGAGGCGCTGCTGTCTAACGGCGTATCGCTCGTCGTCGTCACGCGCGGCAATGATGGCGCTTCGGCCTGGCATCGCCAAGCCGGCCCGATCGAGGTCGCCTCGCCGGTGGTGAATGTGGTGGATACGATCGGCGCCGGCGACAGTTTTCAAGCCGCGCTGCTCGCCGCATTGCATCGGTTGAACCGGATCGCGCGGCAGCGGCTGCGCGGGATCAGCGCGGCCGAGCTCACGCGCGCGCTGTCGTTTGCCTGCAAATGCGCTGCCTTCACCTGCACACGCGCGGGCGCCGATCCGCCGCGCAGCCGGGAGTTGCCCGCGGGCACCTGGTAGGCGGCCACGGCGCGGCCGTCTCCGCCCCACGTACCATCATGCGCGCGAGGCGATGGACTTGACGCATCCGGCGCGGCACGATGCGGGTCGTCGACCACGTCTGAAGCGAGCATGTGTTCCCAATGAGCGATGATCTGTGCCTGCTGCCTGCCGTTGAGCTTCGTGCGCGCATCGCTCGCAAGGAAGTCTCTCCCGTCGAACTCACCGCCGCCGTGCTGGCCCGCGCTGAGCGGCTGCAACCGGAGCTCAACTGCTTCATCACCCTGTGCGGCGAGGCCGCCACGGCGCAGGCGAAGGCCGCGGAGCGGCAGGTCATGGCCGGTGAGCCGCTCGGTCTGCTGCACGGCATTCCCTTCACCGTGAAGGACATCGTCAGCACAAGGGGCGTGCGGACGACCTTTGGCGCGGTGCCGTACAAGGACAATGTGCCCGACAGCGACGCCGTCGCAGTGGCCCGGCTCCGTGCGCAGGGCGGAATATTGCTCGGCAAGACCACGACGCCTGAGTTCGGCAGCAAGTGCCTGACCGACTCGCCGCTGTTCGGCCGCACCCGCAATGCGTGGAGCGCCGCGAGGTCCAGCGGCGGCTCCAGCGGCGGGGCCGCGGTGGCAGGTCGCGAGCGGCATCGCGCCGCTGGCCGTTGCGACCGACGGCGGCGGCTCGACCCGGATTCCCGCCGCCTGCAACGGCGTGGTCGGGATCAAGCAGAGCAACGGCGTGATCCCGCACAGCCAGGTGCAGGACGCCTTCGGCAACCAGACCTATGTCACGCCGACCACCCGCACGGTCGCCGACACGGCGCTGATGATGCAGGCGATGGCCGGCGAGGATCCGTCCGATCCGTGGTCGATCGGCGTGCCGGTGCCTGATTATCTCGACCTCGCGGCGCCGCGCGGCGATCTCAGGGGCAGGCGGGTGCTGTACTGCCTGTCGCCGCCGGGCCGGCCGGTAACATCAGACGTCGCCGCGAACTTCAAGGCGAGCCTCGACCGGATGGCCAGCCTCGGTGCCGAACTCGAGGAATTCTCCGGCGAGGGATTCGACATCGAGCCGATCTGGCGCGCCATCAATCACACGGTCTGGCGCACCCGGTTCGAGAAGCTCGCGGCCGAGCATCCTGATGATCTCAGCCCGACCTTCCTGAAGCAGCTTGCGCTCGCCGCGAAGGTGAGCGGCGTCGACTACCAGCAGGCGATGTTCGACCGCACTGCGTTGTTCCGTCGGATACAGTCGCTGTTCGTGCGCGGCGACCTGCTGGCGATGCCGACCCTGACCCGCACCGCGTTGCCGATCGATCAGGATCTGTTCGGCACCATCGACATCGACGGCCAAAACTTCGACAGCGTGCGGCCGCACTGGTTTCCCTGGACCATGCTGTTCAACATGACCGGGCATCCCGCGGTCAGCATCCCCTCCGGCTTCGGCCGCGACGGCCTGCCGATCGGCCTGCATCTGGTCGGCCGCTTCCGGGCCGATGCGGAACTCTTGCGCGCCGCGGCGCTGTTCGAAGAGGCGAGCGATCTGCTCGGCCGTTGGCCCGCGCCGACATCATGAATGATGCTGCGAAGGGCTTGCATTCGTTCGCGAACATGTTGAAACCTGCGGCCTGTTCCCAATCCTTCGGGCGGGCATGAGCGTATTCTTCCTGCGGCGGATCCTGACCCTGGTGGCGACCCTGTTCGCGGCCTCGCTGATCATTTTCCTGGTGCTCGACGCGTTGCCCGGCAATGCCGCGCAGATGCTGATGGGTGCCGATGCCTCGCCCGATGCGGTGCGCGCGCTCACCGTCAAGCTCGGCCTCGACCAGCCGCTCACGGTTCGCTATCTGCTTTGGCTCAAGGGCATGGCGGTCGGCGATCTCGGCAACAGCTATGTCTATGGCACGCCGGTGGCCGGACTGATCGCGGAGCGGCTGGTGCTGACGATCCCGCTCGCGATCATGTCGATGCTGATCACGGTGGTGCTGGCGCTCGCTGCCGGCATCTACACCGCGGCCAACCACAACAAGATCGGGGATGTCGGCGTGATGTCGCTGACCCAAATCGGCATCGCGCTGCCGAACTTCTGGTTTGCGATCCTCCTGATCCTGCTGTTCTCGGTGAAGCTGCAATGGCTGTCGGCCGGCGGATTTGCCGGCTGGGATGACGGCATCTGGGCCGGGATCCGCTCGCTGCTGCTGCCCGCGATCTCGCTCGCGGTGGTGCAGGCCGCGATCCTCGCCCGCGTCACCCGATCGGCGGTGCTGGAGGTGCTGCGCGAGGATTTCGTCCGCACCGCGCGCGCCAAAGGGCTCGGCAAGCGCGAGGTGCTGTGGCGTCACGTGCTGCGCAACGCCATGATCCCGGTCATGACCGTGATGGGGCTGCAATTCGCCAATCTGCTGGCCGGCACCATCGTGATCGAGAACGTGTTCTATCTGCCGGGCTTGGGACGGCTGATCTTCCAGTCGATCGCCAACCGCGACCTGATCGTGGTGCGCAACTGCGTGATGCTGCTGGCGGCAATGGTCGTGATCGTCAATTTCGTGGTCGATGTGCTCTATGCCTTCATCGATCCGCGCATCAAGGTGGCCAACCTGTGAGTGCGCCACTGACCGCATCCGCCGGCGCGCCGGCACTCGCAGCCGGCGCAAGGCCTGTAACCGGCTTCTGGCGCCGCGCGCTGCGTCATCGCAGCTTCGTGCTCGGCGCAGTGCTCAGCCTGTTCGTGCTCGGTGCGGCGCTGCTGTCGCTGGTCTGGACACCATGGTCCGCCTATGACATCGACGTCGCCTCGAAACTGCAACCGCCGTCGGCGGCGCATTGGCTCGGCACGGACGTGCTCGGCCGCGACATCGTCTCGCTGCTTTTGGTCGGCGCGCGCTCAACCATCATGGTCGGCGTCATTGCGCTCGGCATCGGCCTGACCTTCGGCGTTGGCCTCGGCCTGGTCGCCGCTGCCCGTAAGGGCTGGACCGAGGAGCTCATCATGCGGATGAGCGACTTCACCTTCGCTTTCCCCGCCGTGCTGTCGGCCATCATGCTGGCGGCGGTCGCAGGGCCGGGCATGGTGACGTCGATCACCGCGATCGGCATCTTCCAGATCCCGACCTTCGTCCGCGTCACCCGCGGCTCGGCCAATGCAATCTGGGCCCGCGAATTCGTGCTCGCCGCGCGCGCGGCGGGCAAGGGCGTATTCCGCATCACGATCGAGCATGTGCTGCCGAACATTCTGTCGATCCTGATCGTGCAGGCGACGATCCAGTTCGCGCTGGCGATCCTCGCCGAGGCCGCACTGTCCTATCTCGGGCTGGGCACCCAGCCGCCGCAGCCGTCCTGGGGCCGCATGCTCAATGATGCGCAGACCCTGCTGTTCCAGTCGCCGATGCTCGCAGTCTATCCGGGAGCCGCGATCGCGATCGCGGTGCTCGGGCTCAATCTGCTCGGCGACGGCTTGCGCGATCTGCTCGATCCCCGTCTGGCGCGGGAGCGTTGAGCATGGGCAAGGCGCCGCTGATCGAGGTGAGGGACCTGGGCGTCCGGCTCAACACCAGCCGCGGCCCGGCGCAGGCCGTTCGCGGCGTCAGCTTCGCGCTTCGTCGCGGCGAGACGCTCGGGCTGGTCGGCGAATCCGGTTGCGGCAAGTCGGTCACCGCGCTGGCCTTGATGGGGCTGTTGCCGGAAAGCGCCGTGATCAGCGGCAGCATCCGGCTCGACGGCGCGGAGCTGGTCGGCCTGCCGGATGCGGCCTATTGCAAGCTGCGCGGCAACCGCATCAGCATGATCTTCCAGGAGCCGATGACCGCGCTCAATCCGATGCACACGATCGGGCACCAGGTGGCCGAGCCCTTGCTGCGCCACACCGGCATCTCGGGTGCTGAAGCGCGGCAGGAAGCCATCGCCTTGCTCGATCGCGTCGGGCTGCCGGATGCGGCGAAGCGGGTCGATGCCTATCCGCACCAGTTCTCGGGCGGCCAGCGCCAGCGCATCACGATCGCGATGGCGCTGGCCTGCCAGCCCGATGTGCTGATCGCCGACGAGCCGACCACGGCGCTCGACGTCACGATCCAGGGCCAGATCCTCGATCTGATCGCCGACCTCGTCGCGGAGCGCGGCATGGCGATGATCCTGATCTCGCATGATCTCGGCGTGATCGCCGAGAATGTCGCGCGAATGATGGTGATGTACGGCGGCACCGTCGTCGAAAGCGGCGAGACCCAGGCCGTGTTCACGCGGATGGGCCATCCCTATACGCAGGGCCTGTTCCGCGCCCGGCCACGGCTCGGCGCGCGCAAGGGCACGCGGCTCACGACCATCGCCGGTACCGTGCCGGAGCTCGCCGACCTGCCCGCGGGCTGCACCTTCGCCGATCGCTGCGCGATCGTCGAGGCGCGTTGCCGCGCGGCGCTCCCGGCAGTCGTCGATGTCGGCGGAAGCCATGGCGTGCGTTGCGTCAGGACGGACGTCTCGATGGCCGACGGAGGCGTCGTCGCATGACGGTGCTGGACCAGCCATCATCTGCGACGCCGTTGCTCGAGGTGACGGAGCTCGCGCAGCGTTACACCCTGCCGCGTGAAAGCCTGTTCAGGCCGGCGGCGCAGGTGCACGCGCTCAACGGCGTCACGGCGCGGGTGATGCCGGGCAAGAGCCTCGGCGTGGTCGGCGAGTCCGGGTCGGGCAAATCGACCCTTGCGCGGCTGGTGATGGCGCTGGAGCGGCCGTCGTCGGGGCAGGTCGTCATGATGGGCCGCGACCTCAACCGGATGCCGCCGGATGAGCTGCGCCACGCCCGCCGCGATTTCCAGATGGTGTTCCAGGATCCCTACGGCTCGCTCGATCCGCGCCAGACCATCGCGCGGATCGTTGCCGAGCCGCTGACCGCGATCGGGCGGATCGATCGCGCCGGCCTGCGCGAGCGTGTCGCCACGGTGCTGCGGCAGGTCGGGTTGCGCGATGCCGATATGGACAAGTTTCCGCACGAATTCTCCGGCGGCCAGCGCCAGCGCATCGCGATCGCGCGCGCGCTGATCACCCGGCCGAAGCTCATCGTCGCCGACGAGCCGGTCTCGGCGCTCGACGTCTCCGTGCAGGCCCAAGTGCTCAACCTGATGCAGGATCTGCAGGACGAATTTGGGCTCAGCTACATCCTGATCAGCCATGACCTCGCCGTGGTCGATCTGATCTGCGACGAGATCGCGGTGATGTATCTCGGGCGGATCGTCGAGCAGGGGCATCCCGCAGATCTGTTCGCCCACAGCGCCCATCCCTACACGCGCGCGCTGCTCGATGCGGTTCCGCGCGCCCGGGCCGGTGGTGTCCGGCGCCGCCGCGGCGCGCAGGCGATCGTCTCGCAGTCCTCGGTCACGGCCGGCTGTCCTTACGCGCCGCGCTGCCCCCTGGCCGACCAGCATTGTCGCGAGACCGCGCCTGCGCTACGCAGCGTGGGTGACGCCCATCTGGCGGCCTGCCATCACGCCGAAGCGGTGATGGCGTTGCCGCCGGTGGTCGCCGAGGCCGGTTAGTCTTTCGTGTGAGGTTGACCTAGCTTGAAGAATGAGCACGCCCGGGGAGCAGACCAATGTTGAGGAAATTGTGCGTCATCGCGGCCGCCGCCGCGCTCGCCGCAGCGCCGCTGCCGAGCTTCGCGCAGGGCAAGAAGGACAGCGTCGTGATGGGCATGACGCTGGAGCCGCCGGGGCTCGATCCGACCAACGCAGCGGCCGCGGCGATCGCCGAGGTCACGCTCTACAACATCTACGAGACGCTGACCAAGATCAACGAGGACGGCTCGGTGTCGCCGCTGCTCGCCGAGAGCTGGCAAGCCTCGCCTGATCTCAAGACCTACACCTTCAGGCTCCGCAAGGGCGTCAAATTCCACAATGGCGAGCCGTTCGATTCCGCCGCGGTCAAGTTCACATTCGACCGTGCCGCAGCGCCGACCTCGACCAACAAGGACAGGAGCCTGTACCAGGCGTTCGCGTCGGTGACGGCGCCCGACCCGGAGACGATCGTCGTTGCGTTGAAGTATTCCGAGCCGAACCTGCCGTTCCTGCTCGGCCAGGCGTCGGGTTCGATCGTCGAGCCGAAGAGCGCGCCGACCGACGTGACGCAGCCGGTCGGCACCGGACCCTACACGCTCGGCAACTGGGCCAAGGGCTCGTCGATCACGCTGGTGAAATGGCCGGAGTATCGCAACGCCGCCGCGATCAAGCTGTCCAAGGTGACAATCCGGTTCATCGGCGATCCCGCCGCGCAGGTCGCGGCGCTGCTGTCGGGCGACGTCGACGCGTTTCCGCGGGTTGCGGCGGCGCGCAGCCTGGCGCAGTTCAAGGCCGATCCGCGCTTCAATGTCCTGATCGGCGGCTCGCGAACAAAAACCATCGTCGGCATCAACGAACGCAAGAAGCCGCTCGACGACGTCCGGGTTCGTCGCGCCATCCTCGCCGCGATCGATCGCAAGGCGATGATCGACGGCGCGGTCGACGGCTTCGGCACGCCGATCGGCAGCTTCTACACGCCTGGATCGCTCGGCTATGTCGATACCACCGGCATCAACCCCTACGATCCGGAGCTCGCCAAGAAGCTGCTGGCCGAGGCCGGCGTCAAGACGCCGCTCGAACTCAGCCTGAAACTGCCGCCGCCGTCCTACGCGCGTCAGGGCGGCGAGGTGCTCGCGGCCCAACTCGCCAAGGTCGGTATCGTTGCCAAGATCGAGAACGTGGAATGGGCGCAGTGGCTGTCGCAGGTGTTCACCGGCCCGCACAATTACGACCTCACCATCGTCGCGCATGTCGAGCCGTTCGACCTCGTGAAGCTGACCGAGCCGGATTACTATCTCGGCTACAAGTCAGAGGCGTTCAACGCGCTCTATCAGCAGATCATGGCGACGCCTGACGAGGCCGGCCGGGCCAAGCTGCTCGGCGACGCGCAGCGGATGCTGGCAACCGATGCGGTCGCCGGCTTCCTGTTCCAGCCGCAATTGATCACGATCGCCAGCAAGAAGCTGAAGGGCGTGTGGAAAGACGTGCCGCAGTTCGAGAATGATTTCTCGACCTGGGCTTGGGAGTAACTTGCGAGTAACTGGGAGCAAGCGATCGCGCCGGCGGAGAGCAATGGCCTCAGCGCCGCAGCTCGCGCGACGCCGTCGCTTGACGCTTAGTCTCATTTTACGTGCTGCGCCTGCGAAGGCGATTCTGTCCGGCGATGCGTGACGGCGCGGGAAGCCACCGATATTGCTCAGTTTGGTGCAAGCCCGCGGTCGCAGCATTTCGGGCGCGCGAACGCATGCTGTTCCGGCTTCGCATCGAGCGCATCGGTTGTCTTTGTGAAGGACAGCGCTAACATGGAACCCGTCCGTCGATACCTGTCGTTGTCATTTTTCAATCATCTATTGCAGCGCAACCAAGGCCACCACGGTGCGCGCTCGCTACGCCAGGCCTCGAGGGGAAGTAGCAAACACCATCCCTGATACTGCAACCAAGAAATAACGGGGGAGACTATGTACGTGAAAGGGCTTGCGGCCTTCGCCGCAGCGGTCGGCGTTGGCCTGTTGTCCGGCGCCGCCATCGCACAGGAAGTCAAGCAGGAGAAGCAGTCGGTTCTGGGCAACGCCAATGTGCCGCCGGTGACCCAGGAGCAGCTCAACACCGCCGACAAGAACGCCAAGGACTTCCTGCTCACCAACGGAAATTACGCCCAGACGCGGTTTTATCCGGGCAAGCAGATCAGCCGGGACAATGTGAAGAACCTGCACGTCGCCTGGATCTTCCAGACCGACGTCAAGGAGTCGCTCGAGACATCGCCGATCGTCGTCGACGGCGTGATGTATGTGACGACGTCGTTCAGCCATGTCTATGCGCTCGACGCCAAGACCGGTCAGCAGCTCTGGCACTATGCCCACAAGATGGGCCCGATCACCGTCTATTGCTGCGGTCCCAACAATCGCGGCGTCCAGGTGCTGGGCGACAGGGTCTATCTGGCGACGCTGGATTCCAAGCTGATGGCCCTGAACGCCAAGACCGGCGAGGTGGTATGGACCACCAACATCGCCGATCCCGAGCTCGGCTACAGCGAGACCATGGCGCCGACCGTGGTCAAGGACAAGGTGCTGATCGGCACCAATGGCGGCGAATACGGCATCCGCGGCTTCGTGCGTGCCTATGACGCCAAGACCGGCAAGCAGCTGTGGAATTTCAACACCATTCCGGAGAACTCCGTCGGAGTCTGGGCCACCAAGGACGCCACCGGCCGCGACATGCATCGCAATATCCAGGCCGAGAAGGACATGCTCGCCAAGATCGGCGATCCCTATGCCAAGCTCGGCGGCGGCGTGTGGCAGAACCCGTCGGTCGATCTCGCGACCAACCGGATCTACTTCGTCGTCGGCAATCCATCGCCCGACCTCGACGGCTCGAACCGGCCCGGCGACAACCTCTACACCAACTCGCTGGTCTCGCTCGATCTCGACACCGGCAAGTATGTCTGCCACTTCCAGTACATCGCCCATGACGTCTGGGATCTCGACGCGGTCAGCCCGACGGTGCTGGTCGACGTCAAGGACAAGGGCGGCAAGACGATCCCCGGCGTCATTCATGCCGGCAAGACCGGACACATCTATGTGCACGATCGCAAGGACTGCAGCCTGATCCGCTTCTCCGAGGCGATGGTGCCGCAGGAGAACATGTGGGTGCTGCCGACCAAGGAAGGCGCGCGCATGCTGCCTGGCGCCAATGGCGGCGTCGAATGGTCGCCGATCGCGACCGACCCGGGGCAGGAGCTGGCCTACGCCATCAATCTGCACCAGCCGATGACCTACCACGTCGAAAGCACCGCCTATCCGAACGGCAAGCTGTGGCTGGGCGGCGCCTTCAAGGTGATCCCGAGCGAGAAGCAGTCGGGCAACATCACCGCGGTGAACTACAACACCGGCAAGATCAAGTGGCAGGTCAAGACGCCTGAGCCGATGATCGGCGGCATCCTCGCCACGGCCGGCGGCCTCGTGTTCACCGGCGAGGGCAACGGCAAGTTCGCGGCCTACAATTCGTCGAGCGGCAAGGAGCTGTGGAGTTTCCGCGCCGGCGCCGGCGTCAACGCGCCGCCGTCGAGCTACATGGTCGGCGGCAAGCAATATGTCGTGGTCGGTGCGGGCGGCAACGTCCAGCTCGATTTCAAGCGCGGCAACAACATCATCGCCTTCACGCTCGACTGAGCCGGGGCGGAATGCATAATCGCGCGTACAAGCGTTGACGGCGAGGCGGGACCGCTCCGGTCCCGCCTCGGTTTTGTTCGGACCAAAGGTCCAGCCGCGTCATTGCGAGCGAAGCGAAGCAATCCATTGTGCCGCATGTGCGGAGGCATGGATTGCTTCGTCGCTTTCGCTCCTCGCAATGACGGGAATCATAACCCGTTCGGATCAGGTGATGCTCGGTAAACAGATGATGTGCGGCGCGGCGTTGCTGCTGATGGCGGGGCAGGCGCGGGCAGAGACAATCGAGGACAAGGTTGCGGTCTGCGCCGGTTGCCACGGCGAGGCCGGCAAGCCCATCGACAAGACCATTCCGACGATCTGGGGCCAGCAGGCCGGCTATCTCTACATCCAGCTCCGGGATTTCAAGCGCGGCGATCGCAAGAGCGAGATCATGCAGCCGATCGCGACCCAGTTCGAGCGCGACGACATGCTGGCGATCGCGGAATATTTCTCGCAGAAGCCATGGCCGGACCTCGGCCAGCCGCGGGCGCCCAAGGACGTCGCGGCGAAGGCGCTCAGCGCCAGCGCTTCGGTCGGCTGCCCGGCCTGCCACCTCGATCGCTTCCAGGGTGACGGCACGGTGCCACGGCTTGCCGGGATGGGGCGGGACTACCTCGCCAAGACAATCGCCGATTTCCGCACCCGCGCGCGCGGCAACAATCCCGGCATGTCCGACCTCATGATCGCGACGTCGCCCGACGACCTCGCCGCGCTGGTCGAGTATCTGGCGGGGCTGTGAGCGGCGCCGCCGTCTCAGTGCGGTGTCAGCTCTTCGCGCAGCGCCGAGAGGATGGTGAGATCGGCGGCGTGCTTGCCGGCCTTGTCGGCCAGCGCCGCATCGGCGCCGTGGGCGAGCAGCGCTTTGGCGATCGCCGGATGGTTGCCCTCGGCGGCGATCATCAGCGCTGTGCGTCCCCGCGCATCGCGTTCGTCGACCTTGGCGCCCGCGTCCAGCAGATACGCGACGACCTCGAGCGCCTGCGCCTCCGGCACGGTCTCATCCGGTCCGGCCGCCCACATCAGCAGCGTTAGGTCGTTGGCGTAGCGCGCGTTGATGTCGATATCGAGCGCGAGCAGCTGCTTGACGATACCGAGCTGGCCGCCGGCCGCCGCATAGACGACCGGCGGCTTGCCGGTGTCGTCGGGCTTGCGGCCGTCGGCGCCGTGCGCCAGCAGCATGCGCACCACCATGTCCCGGCCGGCATAGGCGGCGGCCGCGACCGCCGAGGCGCCGCTGCGTCCGGTGAGATTGACGTCGGCGCCGCGGTCGATCAGCCGCTGCACGATCGCGACATGGCCGCGCTCGGCGGCAAGATACAGCGCGGTCGATCCTGCGAGGTTGCGGGCATCGACCGGCGCGCCACGGGCAAGCAGCAGGTCGACCATGTCGAGATGGCCGGAGCGGGCAGCGTGGCTCAGCGGTCTTGCACCGAGCCGGTCCCGTGCATCGACCGAGGCGCCGCCATCGAGCAGGGCGGTGGCGAGATTGATGCAATCGGCGTTGGCGGCAGCGAACAAGGTCAGCGAGATCTCGATCGCGCTGAGCTGGGCCTTGTCGGTTTCGTATTTGCGGATCAGCTCGCGGCAGCGTGCCGGGTCGGCCGCAGCAAAGCCGCTGTGAACGTGGCCTGCGACAAGCAGCGCGGCGAGGGCGATGCGGCGATACAAGACGTGTCCTCCGGATGGCCTGCTATCAGCATCGCCATTCGGATTCAGCGTCGCATGATCCTTCGTTGCTGCCAAGCCGCGCAGCGATGGGATGCCGCACGGCTGCGTCCTGCGGCTCTAGCCGGACTGTCCGGTACTCGCATTCGCAACGGCGCGCGCGACATTGGCGATCACCTCGTTGCATTTCTCCATGGGCGCACTTGCCCCGGTCAGGTAGACCGTCACCACGATCGGCTTGCGGCCGGGCGGCCAGAATACGCCGATATCGTTATAGGTGCCGCGCTCGCCGGTGCCGGTCTTGTCGCCGACCCGCCAGTCGCGCGGCACGCCGGCGCGCAGCCTTGCGTCACCGGTCTTGTTGGCCACCATCCAATCCGCCAGCTTCTGGCGCGAGGCGGCCTGCAGGACATCGCCGATCACCACGCGCTGCAGATTCTTCAGCATCGCAACAGGGCTCGTCGTGTCGCGCGGGTCGCCTGATACGCCCTCGTTCAGCGCCAGCTCCCAGCGGTCGAGCCGGCTCACATTGTCGCCGATGGTGCGGAAGAACGCGGTGAGGCCGGCCGGCCCGCCGATCTCGCGCAGGATCATGTTGCCCGCGGTGTTGTCGCTCCGCGTGATCGCAGCCTCGCAGAGTTCGGCGAGCGTCATGCCCGACTCGACATGGTCCTTGGTGACAGGCGAATTGGCCAAGATATCTTTGGCCTCGAACCGCACGCGCTGGTCGAGGCTGGATTCACCTCGATCGACCCGGAGCAGTACCGCGGCCGAGGCCAGTGCCTTGAAGGTGCTGCACATCGGGAACCGCTCGTCGCCGCGCAGGCTGGCGCGGAATCCGGTTTCCATGTCGAGCGCGGCGACGCCGAGCCGGCCGCTGGTTGCGAGCTCGATGCGCGCAAACTCGTCCTGCAGCCGCTGCGCCGGCCCGCTCGGTCCCGCCGCTGCACTCTGTCGCGCCAGGGTGCAAGAAACCGCAAGGCCCAGCGCGCGCAATCCCAATGTCCGTCTCGTCAGCATCTCTCGTCTCCGTTGGCGGCGCGAACCTGCCGGGCGGCGTGACGGAGCACAAACAATCATTTATACAACGAGGCATGAGAAAAACTTGGTCATGACACCGTGCGCCGGCACCTCCCGCTGAACGCATTACGCGCCTTCGAGGCCTCCGCGCGGCTGCTCAGCTTCACCCGCGCGGGGATGGAGCTGCGCGTGACGCAGACCGCGATCAGTCACCAGGTCAAGCAGCTCGAGGATACGCTCGGCGCGAGCCTGTTTCGCCGCCTGCCGCGCGGGCTGGTGCTCACCGACGAGGGGCTGGCGCTGCTGCCGGTGTTGACCGACGCGCTCGACCGGATCGGGGCTGCGATCGATCGCATCGAAGCCAAGGGCACGCGCGAGGTCGTTACCGTCGGCTGCGTCACGACCTTTGCGACCGGGTGGCTGCTGCAGCGGATCGATCGCTTCAAGCGTGCGCATCCCTATATCGACCTGCGCCTGCTCACCAACAACAACCGCGTCGACATCGCGGGCGACGGGCTCGATCTTGCGCTTCGCTTCGGCGACGGCTCATGGCACGGAACCGAGGCGATCCATCTGCTGTCCACGCCGCTCTCGCCGGTGTGCTGCGCCGATACGGCGGGCCGGCTGCGCAAGCCGTCGGATCTCGCGCAGGAATTCCTGCTGCGCTCCTACCGCGCCGAGGAATGGCCGCTGTGGTTTGCGGTGGCCGGCGCGCCATGCCCGAAGATCCAGGGGCCGATCTTCGACAGTTCGGTTGCGATGGCCGAGGCCGCCGCGCGCGGCGTCGGCGTCGGGCTGGTCCCAACAGCGATGTTCAACAACGAATTGACCTCGGGCCGGCTGGTGCGGCCATTCGCGGCCCAAGTGCCGGCGGGCTCCTATTGGCTGACCTGGCTGAAGTCGCGGGAAGTGACGCCCGGCATGCGCGCCTTCCGCGACTGGTTGCTGGATACGCTGCGGGCGGAAGTGAGCGAGACGGAGGACGCGGCAGCGCCTGCACCGCGGCGGAACGCCAAGGCAAAGGCCAGACCGACGCCACTGAGCAAGACCAAGCGGCGTTAGCCTTGGGCGGCATGATTTCAATCATCGTCGCCACTATTTCGGAATTTTCGAATAATGCCGCTGATTTGCCCGACATGTCAAGGGCCGTGTCGAACGCCCGCAGCCGCCGGCTACTGTGCATGGGGTTGTTTTCGATATTTTGGCGGTGCGCCCCCAGCGACGGCTGGCAACCGCATCTGGCGCGTCACCTACGCCAGATGGCACGCCACGGAATGCCCGTTGCTTCCCTCCCGCAGTTCCGGCGCGGTTTGCCGGCAGCGTTCTTCGGCGATCGGGCAACGGGTGTGGAAGTGGCAGCCCTGCGGCGGGTTCATCGGGCTCGGCACGTCGCCCTTCAGGCGGATGCGGTCGCGCTTCGCCTTGGGATCGGCCACCGGCACCGCCGAGAGCAGCGCCTTGGTGTAGGGATGCTGGGGATTGCGGTAGAGATCGCTGGCCTTGGCGAGCTCGACGATGCGGCCGAGATACATCACCGCGACACGGTCGGAGATGTGTTCGACCACAGAGAGATCGTGGGCCACGAACAGATAGGTGAGGTTCAGCTCGGCCTGCAGATCCTCGAGCAGGTTGATGACCTGGGCCTGGATCGAGACGTCGAGCGCCGAGACCGGCTCGTCGCACACGATCAGCTTCGGCTCCAGCGTCAGTGCGCGGGCGATCGCGATGCGCTGGCGCTGGCCGCCGGAGAATTCATGCGGATAGCGCCGCATGTGCTCGGCCTTCAGCCCGACCTTGACCAGAAGGCGCGCGACGCGGTCCTCGCGCTCGCTCGCTGACGTCACGAGATGATGGATGATGAAGGGCTCGGCGAGGATCGCGCCGACCGTCATCCGCGGATTGAGCGAGGCGAACGGGTCCTGGAACACCAGCTGCATGTTGCGCCGCATGGCGCGCAGATCGCCGCCGCCGAGACCAGTCACGCTCTGGCCGTCGAACACGACATCGCCCGAGGTCGGCTCGATCAGGCGCAGCACGCAACGGCCGGTGGTGGACTTGCCGCAGCCGGATTCGCCGACCAGCCCCAGCGTCTCGCCGCGGTTGACCGAGAACGACACGCCGTCGACCGCATAGACCTGGCCGACCTCGCGCGACAGCAGGCCGCCGAGCACCGGAAAGTGCTTCTTCAGATTGGAAACGCGCAGCAGCGGCTCGCTCATGACGCGTCTCCGAGGTGGCAGGCGATGCGATGGCCGGGCGCGATCTCGCGCAGCCGCGGCTCGCGCTCGGTGCAGATGCTCATCGCGTGTTTGCAGCGGGAAGCAAACCGGCAACCGGGCGGCGGGTTGATCAGGATCGGCACCGAGCCGCCGATCGCTTCCAGGCGGGTTTTGTGCTCGGCGTCGAGATCGATGCGCGGGATCGAGCGGATCAGGCCCTGGGTGTAGGGATGGCTTGGATTGCCGAACAGTTCGTCGACCGGCGCCTCTTCCACCACCTTGCCGGCATACATTACGACGACGCGCTGCGCGGTCTCGGCCACCACGCCCATCGCGTGCGTGATCAGCATCACCGCCATGCCGAAGCGTTCCTTCATGTCCTGCAAGAGGTCGAGGATCTGCGCCTGGATGGTGACGTCGAGCGCGGTGGTCGGCTCGTCCGCGATCACGAGCTTGGGCCGGCAGGCCAGCGCCATCGCGATCATCACGCGCTGGCGCATGCCGCCGGAGAACTGGTGCGGATAGTGATGCACGCGGCCCGCGGCATTGGGGATCTGCACCAGCTTCAGCATCTCGACGGTGCGCTCGAGCGCCTGCTTCTTGGTCATCGCCTCGTGGCGGCGCAGGCTTTCGGCGATCTGCTCGCCGATCGTCAGCACCGGATTGAGCGAGGTCATCGGCTCCTGGAAGATGAAGCCGATCTCCTTGGCCCTGATGTCGTCGAGCTCGTGGCTGGTCAGCGGCGCCAGGTCGCGGCCCTCGAACATGATCTCGCCTGCGACGATCTTGCCCGGCGGCATCGCGATCAGCTTTAGGATCGACATCGCGGTGACGGTCTTGCCGCAGCCGGATTCGCCGACCACGCAGAGGGTCTCGCCGCGGTTGATGCTGATGTCGACGCCGTCGACCGCCTGCACGATGCCGTCGTCGGTGGTGAAATGGGTTTTCAGGCCCTTGATGTCGAGCAGCGCCATCAGATCACCTTGCGTGCGTCGAGCGCGTCGCGCAGCCCGTCGCCGATGAAGTTGATGGCGACGACGGCGATGAAGATCGCACCGCCCGGAAACAGCGCCCAATGCGGGCCGATGTCGAGAAAGTCCTTGGCGTCATAGAGGATGCGGCCCCAGGTCGGTGTGTCCGGCGGAAAGCCGAGGCCGAGGAACGAGAGCGTCGATTCGGCGATGATCGCGGCGGCGACGTCGATCGTGCCGGCGATGATCACGGGACCAAGTGCATTGGGCAGGATGTGGCGCACCACCTGGCGCACCGGGCTCGCGCCGAGCGCACGCGCCGCCTCGACGAATTCCTTCTCGCGCAGCGACAGGAACTGGGCGCGCACCAGGCGGGCGACCGGCATCCAGCGCAAGCCGCCGATCACAAGCACGATCAGGATGAAGATGCCGCCCTCCGGGCCGAACACGGCCTTCAGCCCGTCGCGGAACAGATAGATCAGCATCAACAGCAGCGGCAGTTGCGGCAGCGACAGGAACAGGTCGGTCAGCCACATCAGCGCGTAGCCGAGCGGGCCGCGCGACATGCCAGCGAGCGCGCCGATCAGCGTGCCGACGAACACCGAGACCAGCATCGCGGCGAGGCCGACCGCGAGCGAGATGCGGCCGCCATAGATCATGCGGGCCAGCAGGTCTTGGCCGAGATCGTCGGTGCCGAACGGATGCGCCAGCGAGGGGCCCTGCAGGCCTGCCACCACGTCGATGTCGCTGATCGAGACGCGCCAGATGAACGGGCCGATCACCACGGCCGCGATCAAGAGCAGCAGTAGCACGGCGCTGACCACCGCCGGCCGGTGCCGGCGGTAGCGCCGCCAGGTTTCGCGCCAGGGCGAATAGCCGCGCCGCTCAGCGGAAGGAGATGCGAGGGTCAAGCCAGCCATAGAGGACATCTGCAATCAGGTTGAACAGCACCACGAGACACGCGAACACGAAGGTCACGGCCATCACGACCGGCGTATCGTTGGCGAGGATGGAGGAAATCAGCAGCGAGCCGATGCCGGGAATCCGGAAGATCTGCTCGGTGACGATGGCGCCGCCGAACACGGCAGGCATTTGCAATGCGATCAGCGTGACGACCGGGATCATCGCGTTTCGCATCACATGCTTGACGATCACCTTGGCCTGCCCGAGCCCCTTGGCGCGCGCGGTGGTGACATAGTCGAGGCGGATCACGTCGAGCATCGCCGAGCGCACGAAGCGGGTCATCGACGCCGCCTGGAACAGGCCGAGCACCATCACTGGCATGATGGCCTGCCGGATCATCTCGAGGGCCCATTTGATCCCGCTGCCCGGTACGTCGGTGTAGACGAACGGCAGCCAGTCCAGCTTCACCGAGAACACCAGGATGAACAGGATGCCGGTGAAGAAGGTCGGCAGCGAGAAGCCGATGAAGGCGAAGGTGTTGGCGAGCTGGTCGAACAGCGAATAGGGGCGGGTGGCGGCGTAGACGCCGACCGGGATCGCGATCAGCAGCGCCAGCAGTTGCGACGAGCCGACCACGTAGAGCGTGGTCGGCAGTCGTTGCAGGATCAGCGTATCGACATTGATCCGGCTGACGAAGGAGAAGCCCCAGTCGCCCTGCGCCATCGCCACGAGCCAGTGCAGGTAGCGGAGATAGATCGGATCGTCGAGCCCGAACTTGGTGCGCAGCGCGGCCTGCACCTCGGGCGGCACGTTCGGATTGGTCGCGAGCTCGCTGAACGGATCGCCTGGCGCGAGCGCCAGCACGACGAACAGCACGACCGAAATCCCGAGCAGGCTTGGGATCGCGATCATCAGACGGCGCAGGATATACTGACTCATAGAGAGATCATCTAACTAACGCTCGCACCTTGAGCACGTTGATCTTACTTTCAGTCGAAAGGCGAGCTTCACCTCGCCCCGCGTACGGGGAGAGGTCGGAATTCAAGCACGGCTTGAATGCCGGGTGAGAGGGACTCTCCACGAACTCATCTCTCACGGTATTGGCAGTTCGAGCCCCTCACCCTAACCCTCTCCCCGCAAGGACGGGGAGAGGGAAGAGATGCACCGGTTCGACGCTGTACCCGTCACGTCTTAAGTTTCACGATACCAGTCTTGCAGATTGTCGGTCTGGTTGGCCCAGCCGGAGAGCGCGGGCCGCACCGTGTTGGAGCAGGCTTCCACCGCGAGCCGATGCATCACGGGGATCATCACGTTGTCCTGCCACATCAGATCGTTGCACTTGATGTAGAGATCGGCGCGCTTGATCGGATCGGTCTCGGTATCGGCGGCATCGACCGCGGCGTCGTAATCCTTGTTGACCCAGCGCGGAAAGTTCGGTCCCTGCCACTTGTTCTCCTTGGTGGCGACGTTGCGCGAATGATAGCGGCGCATGTGCAGGGCCGGATCGGGCTGCGTCATCGGGATCTGGAACATCTCGATGTCGGCATAGAAATGGGCGTAGGTGTCGGGGTTGGCGACGTCGGAGGAGAAGAACACCGAGGCCACCACCGATTTCAACTCGACGTCGATGCCGGCCTTCTGGCAGGCCTGCTTGACGATCGCTTGGGTCTTCTGCCGCGGCCCGTTGATCGAGGTCTGGTAGAGAAGTTTGAGCTTCTTGCCGTCCTTCTCGCGGATGCCATCGGAGCCCGCCTTCCAGCCGGCTTCCTCGAGCAGCGCGCTCGCCTTCTCGACCGAGAACTCCCATTTGGTGTTCTTGGAGACGAACTCTTCGGGGCCGTTGAGATAGTTGGCGGTGGCGCGGCCGGCGCGGCCGTAGATCACCTTCTTGATGGATTCGCGGTCGACCAGGAGGGCGAGCGCCTGGCGCACGCGCGGGTCGGACAGAATCGGATGCTTGGTCTTCATCGACGAGCGTTCGCCGTCGACCTCGGTGTTGGGGTCGGTGAAGTTGATGGCGATGAATTCGATGTCGCCGCCGACGGCATAGAGCGTCTTGCCCTTGCCGCCCTTCTCCAGCCGCAGCAGCACTTCGTCCTCGACCTGAATATTCCAGGCGAAATCATATTCGCCGGTCTGGATCACCGCGCGCGCCGCCGACACCGCGTCACCGCCGCCCTTCATCTCGATCGTGTCGAAATAGGGCCGGTTCGCCATGTGGTAGTCTTGATTGATCTCGCCGCGGATCAGGTCGCCCGGCTTGAATTCGATGAACTTGTAGGGTCCGGTGCCGACCGGCTTCAGATTGGTCGGCGCCTCGCGCGACTTGCCGCCCTTGAACTCGGCGAACAGGTGTTTCGGAATGACGCAGCCATAGGCGCCGACGAATGCGTTGGCCCAGAACGGCGTCGGATCCTTGAACTTGATGCGGACCGTGAGGTCGTCGACCTTCTCCACTGTCATGCCGGCGTAGGTCGCACTCGAGACCGCGGCCGTCGCCGGGTCGCTGGCATATTCGTATGTGAAGACGACGTCGTCGGCGCTGAACGGTTTCCCGTCATGCCATTTGACGCCGGGCTTGAGTTTCCAGACCACCGATTTGGCGTCGGCGGCAAGGCCGCCATTCTGGATCGAGGGGATCTCGGCGGCGAGGATCGGGTTGAGATGGCCGTCGACATCCCAGCTGGCCAGCGGCTCGTAGAAGATGCGCGAGCCATCCTGGTCCTTGGTGCCGGTGGCGAAGTGCGGATTGAGCAGCGTCGGGCCCTGCCACCACAACAGCTTCAGCGGACCGCCGCCGCCGCGCTTGGTCGGCTTGTAGGGGTTGGGGCTCTGCGCCATCGCGACGCCGCCGATCGCCAGAATCTGGTTAGCCAACGGCGCGGTGAGGCCGACGGCAACCATTCGCTTGACGAAGGCGCGGCGGTCCATCCGCCCGTCCCTTACGTCGTCGATCATCCCGCGCAGATTGTTGTCGAACATTGTCCCCTCGGTCCGGCTCACGTGAGATTGCGGCGGACCGTGGAACCGGCCGCCGTGCTGGCGGCAGATGGCACACCGAATGACCGCGAAGGTCAACGTCTCCAACGCCACAGGGCCTAGGTCTTTTGGCTATCGCTTGTGCAGAACGGCTCCGCATCGCACATCGGTTCGGCATTTCGGCGCCAAAGCGCGGCTGCGCACGCCTCGCAGTGCGGAAAATTTGTTCGTTATCCTTTGTTCTGAGATGCTTTCCTGCCACACGGGCGCGCTTTCGAGCGAAGTGGATATCGTGCAGACTAGAAATCCAAGGCCCCGTTCCGATTGGATCGGAACGGGATCGGCGCTCGCCGGGTCCCGCGCATCGAAGCGCAGGTCCGGCCCGTCATGTGCGGCGCTCAGGCGACCGACATGTCCAACGGCGGTGCAACATTCGCCGGCAGCGGACTGACATAGGGCGTCCGGGTGGTCCGCTTCGTGAGGTCCGCCTTGGCGGCCGCGATCAGCTCCGGCTCCATCAGCGCCTTGACGCCAAGGCCGGCCATCGCCTTGGCCGCCTGCACCATCGCCTTGTGCGCGGCCGCCGTCTTGCCCTGCGCCACAACCTGCCAGGTGTGGAACGGCGTGCCGATTGCAACCGTCGGTGCATGAACCTGCACCGTCGGCACCACCCAGCTGACGTCGCCGACATCGGTCGAGCCGATCAGCGGATTGCGCTTGGCGTCGATCGGTACCAGGAAATCGGCCAGCGGCCGGTCGGTCGGCTCCATGCCGATCGCGTAATAGACCGAGGCGATGTCCTTGTCGGTCAGGGTCGCGCGGATCTTGCCGGCGAAATCCTTGTCGGCATCGTCGAAATGCGGCGGGCCGAGATCTTCCATAATCTGGTGCAGCGTCCGCTCCAGCGGCGTGTTGGGCAGGATGTTGGAGACCGCGGAGATGATCTTCATCTCGACCTTGGTCTCGGTCATCAGGGCAGCGCCTTGCGCGATCTTGTGCACGCGCTCGACCAGCTCGTTCATGCCGGGCAGGTCTCGGGCGCGGATCGAGTAGCGCACGCGGGCATGGGCCTGCACCACGTTGGGTGCAATGCCGCCGGTGTCGAGCAGCGCATAGTGCACCCGGGCATCGCTCGGCATGTGCTCGCGCATGTAGTTGACGCCGACATTCATCAATTCCACTGCATCGAGCGCGCTGCGGCCGAGATGCGGCGAGGCCGCCGCATGCGATGTCCGCCCGGTGAAGATGAAATCGGCGCGGGTATTGGCGAGCGACGGCGTCACCGCGACTTCCCAGAAACTGTGCGGATGCCAGGTGATGGCGATGTCGGCGTCCTCGAATGCGCCAGAGCGCACCATGAAAGCCTTTGCCGCGCCGCCTTCCTCGGCAGGACAGCCGTAATAGCGCACCCGGCCCGGCACCTTGTTGGCGGCGAGCCAATCCTTCACCGCTGTCGCGGCGAGCAGCGCGGAGGAGCCGAGCAGATTGTGGCCGCAGCCATGGCCGTGACCGCCGGTCTCGACCGGACGAGGTTCGGCAATTCCGGCCTCCTGGCTGAGGCCGGGCAGGGCGTCATATTCGCCGAGGAAGGCGATCACAGGTCCACCCTCGCCCCATTCGCCCATCACCGCGGTCGGAATGTCGGCGAGGTTTTCGGTGATGCGGAAACCGTGATGCCGCAGTTCGGCCAGATGTTCGGCGGATGAGCGCGCCTCGGTGTAGCAGACCTCGGGCATCGCCCAGACCCGGTCGCTCAATTCGATGAAACGCCGCTTGATCGCGTCGACGCCGCGCCAAACATCATTACGGTTGTCCATTTGCTCCGATCCTCAAAAGGCAATCTGAAGCGCGAAACGCTAGCAGCTTGGCGCAACGCCGCCTAGCGGGCGCGAGCAGACCTGCATTTCCGGGGCGTCACGTCTTGGTGTGCGTGATGGCGTTTGGCGGGCGCCGATGCCTGCCTTGAGCGATCAGCCTGCCTTCCTCTATGATGTGGCTCGCGAGGACGTGGCCCGAACCATGCATGATGCAATTCCGTCTCTGTTGCCGAGAAATCCGGGCCATCATTTCGTGATCTATGCCGACGCCTGTTCGGGCGTCGCGGGTGCACTGCATGAGCGCACCTTCGCGTCGGTGAACAGTGTGGTCCGCCGGCTGCATCCTGCGCCCGAATTCATCCTCTTTCCCGGCGACGAGATCATCGGCCTCACTGCCGATACGGATGCCTTGCGCGCGCAGTGGCGGCATTGGTTCGAGGTCGAAATGGGCTGGCTCGACCGCCATGCGGTGCCGCTGTGGCACACGACCGGCAATCACACCACCTATGACGAGATGAGCGAGGCTGTGTTCCGCGAGGTGCTGCAGCTGCCGCGCAATGGTCCGCCCGGTCAGGAGGGCCTGTCCTACTGGGTCCGCCGCGGCGATCTCCTGTTGGTGTTCGTGCACACGCTGTGGAGCGGGTTGGGCGGCGAGGGGCACGTCGAGACCGATTGGCTGAAAGAGGTGCTCGAACAACACAGGGACGCCAGGCACAAACTGGTGCTGGGTCATCATCCCGTGTACCCGATCAACGGCTTCGGCGGCAGCTATCAGCGCGAGATCGGCCACGAATACAGTGCGCGCTTCTGGGACATCCTGGTCGGCGCCGGCGTGACCGCCTATCTGTGCAGCCATATCCTCGCATTCGATGTTCAGGCCCATCGCGGCGTGCTGCAGATCTGCACGGCAGGCGCCGGCACCGCGCACCGGATGCCCGAAGGCGTCGAGTATCTGCATTGCGTGCAGGCGGCGCTCGACGAGAACGGTCTTCGCTATCAGGTGCTCGACACCGAAGGCGCCGTGCGCGAGCGGCTCTTATGGCCGCTGCCATCTCTCGACCACGCCGCATGGTCGCCATTGCCGCACGGGACCAGCCCTGCGCCACTGTCCGGAATGCCGGCGCCCGCGACGGTCGTCGCTCTGAGATTGTCGGGCCGCACAGCCGCGCGAAGCGCCGCGCCGCAAACGCTGCTCTGCACGCCGGTGCCGGACATGATCGCGCCGCTCTGGCTCGGCCTGCGCGGGCCGGCCCAGACGCTCACCTTGATCCTCGGGCGCGAGCGCGGGCGCAGTCCGCATTACTGGGTCGGTCCCGATTTCGGCGATGCGCGGGATTTCGACCTCGACATCGCCCTCTATCCGGACATGGGACCGGGGGGCGTGCTGTGGCGACGCCGCGGTGACATCAGCTGGACGTCGTTCGCGGCGATATCGGCGACGGGGCTCGAGCAATTGTCGTGGCCCGCGCTCTGGAGCGTCGGGTGCGGCGAGCGTGGACCGGACGACAGGCGATATGCCGGGCCGCGCCTCGACGTTGCTGCGACCGTGATCGCATTGTCGTGAGCCAAAATAAGCGGCGACCGCCCGGTTGAGAAGCGGAGCCAGGATGCGGATGGTCTAATCAGGCTTCTTCGGCTTGTCGCGTTCCGCGCTTTTCAATTCGCGATCGATCAGCGTGCAGACCCGCCGCTGCGCCAGCAGGCCGAGCCGCACGCGCGTGGTGCCGTGCTTGACCTTGCCGTTGATTTCGAATGACCAGCTCCAGAGGTCGGGTTCGATGTTGGTGAGCGTGTATTGAATGTTCCGATGACGATCGATCAGCTTCTTCATGCCGTTTCTTCTTGTTGGCTGAAGATTGCATAGCGAGATCAAGAAGGCGTCTGTATCCGGACGACTACCTACACAATTGGTCTAAGCGTCCGCGTGACGGAATTTTCCACAATCACTGAGTGGGGGGCGTCGTCCAGTGGTTGCGTGATCATGTCGCGAGAATGTTGGTACACGGCAGCTGCGCCACCTGCTCGGTGTCGTCCCTGCGAAAGCAGGGACCCATAACCACGAATGGTTATTGGTGGACGAACGTCGGAACGACGAGTCCCCTCAACAACGACGGCCGCGGAGTATGGGTCCCTGCTTTCGCAGGGACGACGGGGGGACAGATATCAATCCGCCAGCATCAACCGTGTACGTCCCACCCTCACAAATTGATCACGCCGCGCCGCGCCGCATGCGCCACCGCGTCGGTGCGGCCGGTGGCGTCGAGCTTGTCGAGCAGGGAGCCGACATGAAACTTGGCGGTGTGGACCGAGATCCCGAGCCGCTGCGCGATCATCTTGTTGGATGCGCCTTCGGCCAGCAGCGCCAGCACGTCGAGTTCGCGCGGCGTCAGTTCGAAGTCGACGCCGCCTGCGGTCTCGCGGTTGCGTGCGACGATCGCAGCCGTCGCCTGTTCGCCCGGCGCGGCAAGCCGCAGGCCGGCGACGCTGCCGAGCAACGTCGCCAGCCGGTCGGCGAGTGCGGGGTCGTCGACCTCGAGTGCGATCACGATATCGGCGGCGGGCTCGCTGCTCACGTCTCGGGCCTTTCGCCGACCGTCACCTTGAAGTTCAGTGGCTCGCCGCCGCGATGCACGGTGAGCTCGATGACGGTGCCGACGCTCTGCGGCCCGAGGCCGCGCGACAGTGCCCGCACGCCGGACAGCTTCTCGCCGTTGACGGCAATGATCACGTCGCCCTGGCGGATGCCGGCGGCAGCCGACGGGCCGGCCTTGTCGACATTCATCACCATCGCGCCGAGGCCGTCGTCGAGCCGCACCGGTTGCAGCCCGACGCCGAGATATCCGCGCGCGATGCGGCCGCTCTTCTCGAGCTGGGCTGCGACCCGCTCGATGGTCGCGGCCGGGATCGTCAGCACGCGGCGCGGGCCGAGCACCGCCATGCCGAACGGCGCGCCTGCGGCATTCAACGCCAATCCGCCCTGCTGGCTGTGCCGCAGCCGGACGTCGAGCTCGATCCGCGCGTCGATCTCGCCGCCGCGCAGGCTGCGCCAGGCGGGGCCCGACCGCGAGACCATGCCGAGCCGCCCGATCGGCGCGCCGCGGTCGGCCGCGACGATGACCGCGAGCGATCCGAGCGCGGGGATGTCGGTCGACAGCTTGATCGGCGCGACGTCGCCGTCGACGCGCAGCAGCGCGATGTCGGTGGTGTGGTCGCGTCCGGCGACGGCGGCCTGCCTGCGGCTGCCGTCAGCGAACTGGATTTCGACCTCGCCGTCGTCGGCGAGCGCTTCGTCGGCGGTGACGATCAGGCCGGTCTTCCAGGCGAAGCCGGAGGCGCGCGCGCGATGCGAATGTACGGAGACGATCGCAGGCGCGGCGCGCGCAATGGTCTCGGAAAGGGATGATGACAGCGAGGCGAGCGTGGTCGGTTCGGTCATGGGAAACTCCGTTGGCTTCCCCCAATCTGGGATGTTGCGGCCGGCGGTGAAACTGGCCGGATGGGCAGGGCCGGGACGCGGAACTTCCACGGAGCCCGAACCGCTCAGCTGCGGTCCCGGCTCTTCCGGCCGAACACCGCGAAGCCGACGACGAGCGCGACCACGATCAGCATCCAGTTCTGACCCTCGAAGCCGAGGAAGTGAAACGGTTGAATCAGGAACTGCACCATGTGCCCCTTTTCCGGGCACGCTAAGCCTTTCTCGGTCGGAATTATATTTTTTTTGTATATATCCGGACCGGAGGCCGTTGGGGTCGTTAGTCCGCCACGCTGGTCTCCAGGCGGTTTTCCAGCCGATAGCCTACCCCGGACTCTGTTACCAGCAGGCGAGGCTGGTTGGGGTCGGCCTCGATCTTCTGGCGCAGCTTGCGCACCAGGATGCGCAGATACTGGATGTTGTCGCGCTGGTTGCCGGTCCAGATCTCCTTGAGCAGCTGGTCGTGCGTCACCACCAGACCGATATGTACGGCAAGGACGTGCAGCAGGCGGTACTCCTTTCGTGTCAGCTTGATCCTGGCCTGGTTGAGCGAGACGGTCCGGCTGACGAGATCGACCGACAGTGGGCCGGCGACGACGACCGGATTCTCGGTGGCGCTCTTGAAATAGCGGCGCAACGCGGCGTCGCTGCGCGCCAGCAGCTCGGCCATGCCGAACGGCTTGACGACATAATCGTCGGCACCGGCCTGCAGCAGGCGAACCTTCTCGTCCTCGTTGGATTCGACGGAGAGCACGATCACCGGAACGTTGGACCAGGAGCGCAGCCGCTCCAGCGTCTCGCTGCCATGCAGGTCCGGCAGACCGAGATCGAGAATCACGAGGTCGGGCGCGTTGAAGGTCGCGATCTTCAATCCGTCGGCGGCGTTCTCGGCCTCGACCACGGTGAAGCCGTGAATCTCGAACCCGGCGCGCAGAAAGCGGCGGATCTTCGGCTCGTCGTCGATCAGCAGGACGAGGTTACGCGGCTTACTCATCGTCGCAGGTCACCAGTTCCGAATCCGTGGTCTGCGGTGCCGGTAGCAAGATCGATGCCGTCGTCCCCAAGGCCGTGGCCGCGGCTCGCGACCTCGACGCTGCCGCCATGCGCCTTGACGAAGGTCGATGCGATCCAGAAGCCGAGCCCGGAGCCGGGGACGCTCGCCTGGTGCCGCGGGCTGCGGAACGACTTGCGGCCGAGATGGCGCTGCTCGTCCGGTGTGATGCCCACTCCTTGGTCGATGATCGACATTACGACATGCCCGGGAACGTGCCGGGTCTGCACCGAGATCGTCGACCCGGATGGGGAGTATTTGGCGGCGTTCTCGATCAGCTGGCCGCAGGCCTCCGCGACCAGGCCGGAATCGACGTTGAGCAGCGGGAGATCGCCGTCAAATCCGATCTCGACGCGGTGCGCCGCCAGCCGCGGCGCACGTGCCTTGACGGCGGCGTTGACGATGTCGCGCGGGTCGGACCATTCGAGACGAGGCGTCAGCCCGCCGGCCGTAACGCGCGTCGCATTCAGGAGATTGCGGATGTGGCCGTCGAGCCGTGCGACCTCGTCCGAAACCGCCTCGGTCAGCGAGCGCAGCCGTTCGTCGGCATTGACGGCCGGCATCGCGTGCATGACGCTCACCGATCCCTGGATGGCGGCGAGCGGCGAGCAGAGTTCGTGCGAGAGCGTGCCATGGAAGGCGTCGCGCAACAATTCGGCCTGCAGATGCATCCTGGCATCGTCCATCGCCTTGCCGATGTCGAGCCGTTGCAGCGTCAGCGAAACCTCTTCCAGCACTGCCTCGATCCGGCGCGTGCGCGACCTGATCGCGTCGCGCGTCCCGCGCCCGGCATTGATGGCGATGACGCCGTGCACCACGGTCTTCGATCCGACGGCGCGAAGCAGCCAGACCTCCTGGGTTTTTTCATCGATGACGCTGCGATCCGTTGCGCCGAGCGTTGCCGTCATCGCCGCTACGCTCTCCTGCACGGCCGGCGGGGCAGCCCCCAGTTCCGGCGAGGATTCGAAATGACCTCCTGGGGACGCCACGAACAATGCCGCCCGCTGGCCGAGCGTATGCGCCAGATAGTGACTGACGGCGTCGATCAGATCGGAGATGGTGAAGCATGCGGCGAGGCGCTTGGAGAATTCGTAGAGATGTTGGATCTCCCGCTCGCGGCGCCGCAACCTTTCGGTCTCCTGTTGCAGGCGCGAGGCCAGATTGCTGCTCACCAGCGCGACGACGAGGAAGACGAGGAGATCGATGGCCTCCTGCGGACTGTCGACCCGAAGGCTGTAGAGCGGCGCGAAAAAGAAGAAGTCGGCCGCGGTGATTGCGGTCAACGATGCCAGCGTCCCAGCCCAGATACCCCATCGGGTGGCCGCATAGATGATAGGGATCAGATAGGCGATCGGCACCAGATTCGCGGCGATCGGCTCATCGAGCGCAAACAGCAGCGCCGTGACGATGCCGATCGATCCAACCGACCACAGCAGGGGCAGGACGTCGGCCCACATGACCAATTGTGGCCTCGCCTCGAGCGCCGGCGCGAACACATGCTCCGCATCGGCACGTCGCGCGCGGGTATCCGCGAGCCGTTGAAACAGGGTCAGGGAGTAGATCAAGGATTTTGCCTTCGCAGAGCAAGACACCGGAAGATCCTCGTCACGGCCGTCCCGGCCAGCGCGAAATCCGCCCCGGCAACATCCGATGTGAGCGCTGAAGACGCAGGTCCGGCGCCGTCACAATGGCGCATACCCTCGCGAATGGTTCAACGTTCGAACGTCGGCTGCTGCTCCGATGTCACCAACTACCCAGCGATCCGAGCATTCCCCAGGAACGGATAGAAAATCCATGTTGTTGAGGTGGGTGAGAAATATAGAAGAAATAGCCGAAGCGCTCAGGCCATGGTTGCCGGCGCAGCCGGATGGATCAGATGGCGGCAAGAGACGGTGGCGCGAAGCGCCTTCAGTGGCGCTCAAGCAGGGCGGCATCATCCGATTTCTGGAGCATCTCGCTGACATAGCCGAGCGCCAGCCGTTCGCCGACAAGCTCCGGCTTCGACGTGCGGTAAAGGCTGAACTCGCCGGCCCGGCTCGCCCGCGGCGGCGTCAGCTTGGCGATCGCGGCCGAGCTGACATATTTCGGCGGGTAGAGATAAAAGTCCATCAGCGGGGTCTGCGAGCCGCCGGATTGCCGCTTCAGGATCGCATGCGCACTCGCGCCGGCCGCAGGATAGAGTGCGGCCCAGCCTGCAAAGCTGCTTGCCAGAATCTCCAGCGACAGGATCGCCGTCGCGATCTCCACAAAACCCTGGTTGGACTTCTTGGCGCTTCGGCTCGTCGAAGCCTTGCGCAGCCGTTGCCTGAATTCGTGGTGCCGCTCGATGAACGGCCCGAGCCGGGCCCGCCACAGCATGTCGGGCAGGCAGGCGTAGCCATGAATGTCGTGATAGCTCTCGATCAGGTTGCGGCACTGTGCCGTAAGATCGGCCGGCAGGAAGCCGAAATCGACGTCGTTGATCTCGTCGGTGAGAGCGACGTCGTTCGCACCATTTGTAACGTTCGCCACGATGCGCAGCGCTCCATTGCACTCGACGCGAAAGATTCGCTCGATGCCGCGAGCTTAGCCACGAGGCGCGTATATCTTCGATCTCGATTCAAGGTGATCCGCATAGCAATAATATAGCACACGGATCGGATGCCGGCCGAGCTATGGCGGAAATGACACAGGGTTTTGGAAATCTATCGCAACGCAACCCGCGTATGTCGCAAAACGTCAAGATTGCCGCCGGGTTCTTGAGCAGATGCGCGTGCAACTGACGCTTACGCGAGCAAACAACGCGGCGGCAAACGTTTCGGATATTTTATCTTAATGAAAGCGCGAGGAGACCCGTATCGCCTTTTTCTCAACGCCCCACGAATGATGACGCAGACGTAACACGCGACAGCGCTCGAAGCGTAGATAGCAATATCCTGGGGCAAAATCATGAAGAGACTCTTTTTGGCGGGCGTATCGTTGGCGGCGGTGAGCCTGCTCAACACAGCTCATGCAGCTGACGCCAATCCGCCGTTATTGAAGGCACCAGCCTCCACATGCGATCCCTACAAGAATTACTCCTGCCTCGACAGCTATCTCGGCAGCGACTTCTTCTCGCGCTTCGTCAACTACTACCGCCTCGAGTGGGGCCACGACGCCGCGCCGTCGGATCCGAAGGCGCCACCGTCACGCCGCGACGGCTGGCCGACGACCCCACAGAGCACGCCGCCGATGCCGTTCACGGAGTGGCCTTATGGCGGTTCGACCAGCATCGGCGTGACGAGGCCGAGCTCGATCGACAGTCCCTTGATGGCGGCGCTCGGCAATACGCCTGCCGGGCAGTGGATGAACGATGCGCACATCCAGGTCTACGGCTGGATCAATGCCGGCGGCAATCTGAGCTCCAACACGGTTCGCGGCGGCAACGCGCCCGCCGCCTACGACTACAATCCGAACACGGTCCAGCTCGACCAGGCGGTCCTCTATATCGAGCGTCTGCCCGACACCGTCCAGAAGGATCACGTCGACTGGGGCTTCCGCATCGCGCCGATTTACGGCGAGAACTATCGCTACACGACCGCCTATGGCCTCTGGAGCAATCAGCTCCTGAACCAGAACAAGAACTACGGCTACGACCTGCCGATGGCTTACGGCGAGGTGTTCATTCCGCAGATCGCCGAAGGCCTGTTGCTGCGGTTCGGCCGCTTCATCTCGATCCCCGACATCGAGGCGCAGCTCGCGCCCAACAACTACATGTATACGCACTCGATGACGTATACGTTCGACAACTACACCAACACCGGTCTGCAGAGCACGCTCGCCGTTACCAAGAACTGGATGCTGCAGCTCGGCGTATCGGTCGGCAGCGACACCATGCCGTGGAACGCCGGCGCGAAAATCGCCAACCCGTTCCCCAATCCGCTGTTCCCCGGCACCACCATGCTGAAGGATCCGGGCGCGATACCGAGTGTGACCGGCAGCGTGCGCTGGACCAGCGATTCCGGCAACGACAGCGTCTATGTGGTGGCGGACGCGATCAACAGCGGCACCTGGGGTTACAACAACCTGCAATGGTACGGCCTGACTGCGTATCACAAGTTCAACGAACAGTGGCACATCTCGTTCGAGACCTACAATCTGCACCAGAATAATGTATTGAACGCCAACAACCCGGCTGCGATCGCCGCGTTCAATGCGGGCGGCACGCCGTTCTCGCCGCAATACTTGCCGTTCAATGCGCCTGGCCTTGCCCAGTGCAGCAGCGCGACGGTGTTCGCCTGCACGGCGTCGGTGCAGACTTATCTCGCTTACCTGAATTACAAGGCCTCTCCGCTCGACAACATCTCGTATCGCATCGAGTTCTATGACGACAAGCAAGGTCAGCGTACCGGCGTGAAGACGCGTTACGTCGAGACCGGTATCGGCTGGCAGCACTGGTTCTCGCCGCAGATCGAGATCCGGCCCGAGGTCTCCTACTACAGGTCGCTGGATGCGAATGCGTTCAACGGCAATTCCAACCTCGGCATCGCTCCGACCAAAAATTTCGCTCTGATCGGCTCGGCCGACATCATCATTCACTTCTGATCCGCGGGCGCGCCACGAGGAGATCGCGTGGCGTCCCCATCAGAAACCAGGAGATTCACAATGAAGCACGTTCTTTTCACCACCGCTGCGCTCGGAGCGCTGCTGCTCGCCTCTCCGGCAAGGAGTGCGGACCTTCCTCTCTACACCAAGGCGCCCGCTATCGCGGCGCCGGCATACGATTGGTCCGGCTTCTACGTCGGCGTGTTCGGTGGCGGTGGTTACGGCAATCACAATCTCAACAACGCACTCGGGCCGGCCGGCTTCGCCAACTATACCATCAACTACTCCTCCACTGGCGGCATTGCTGGCGGCGAGATCGGCTACAACGTGCAGAGCGGGAGCATCGTTGTCGGCGTCGAAGCGGACGGCTTCTGGTCGGGCATCAAGGGCAGTGATGTCGATCAGTTCAACGCCGGCACCTTGCCGATCGGCTCCGCAGATGCGACCAACCTTCGCGACGGCGTTACGCTCCGCGCGCGCGGCGGCATCGCTGTCGACCGGTTGCTGCTGTTCTTCACTGGTGGCTGGGCCTATGGCGACTTTCAGCACACCAACACCGATCCGGTGTTCGGCGTCGATAAGTTCAGCGCCAACAGGAGCGGTCTGACTGCGGGCGGCGGTCTCGCCTATGCGCTCACCGACAATCTGATCGGCAAGTTCGAGTACCGCTACTACGACTTCGGCCGCTACGAGCGCGCGGCACCGCTGAACGGCCAGATTCCCTACACGGTCGACAACACGTTTTCAGTCGTGACGGTAGGCCTCGACTACAAGTTCGGCGGACCGGTGGTTGCGAAGTATTGAGGCGGCGGGGGCGGACTGCATGGAAATCTCGACATTGAAGCAAGCATTGGTGCGCATCATCATGATCGTGGGGCTCTGCGCCACGGTTGTCGGCTGTGCCAGCGACATAGCGGCGCCGACGGCGGACACCGTCGGCGGCTCTCAAATGCGCTACTACGGCGGCCCGAAATCTGCGATGTGGCGAGCACCGGCGGAGAATTGACCCGGTGGCCCGACGTGTCCTGGTCGGTGAGCAAGGACCGGTGCGGACGATTGTGGTGCTGCACCCGGAAGGGATCAACGCGCGTGCGGATGACATGTATGGCGCCGTGATGAAGGCCATCGAATCGGCGCATCGCAATTCTGCCATCCGTTGCATCGTCGTCGCCGGCGGGTTCGATGTCTTCGCGACAGGCCGCGCAGCCGTAGAACATCGCGCTGTCGGCACCGCGGGGCCGGAAGGATTGCCGCTTCAGGACGCGATCCGGCTGCTACACGCGCTCGCCAGCTGTGCAAAGCCGATCATTGCCGCAGTCGAGGGAGCGTCGGAAGGCATCGGCACGGCCATTGTGTTTTATTGCGACCGGGTCATCGCTGCCACATCCGCGACGTTTGCTTCGCCGCTGGAATCTCATGATCTGATCCCGGATGATTCGATGGGCCTCCTGATACCCGGGCGGCTTGCTCATCATCGCGCCCTTCCGATGCTGGTTCCCGGGCGGCCGATGCGCGCCGAGAGAGCCTATGAGGCGGGCCTGGTCGACATGATCGTTCCACCGGGACAGGCGGTCGCCGAAGCGGAGCGGATGGCACGGCAGCTGTGCGAGTTGGCGGCGGAAGACGACCATCGCGGCATTGCGCCGGAAGGGTTGGCCGAGCGGAGCAGGTGACGCGAGCACCGGCAGCCGCGCTGTCCGCAACTTGCGTTACAGCACAATCGGCTGGTCCTTGTCGCGTGCCGCTTTTCTGACCGGCGCGGCCTGCTGTCCAAAAAATCGGCAACTGCTGATTATTGTTGCGATTCACAGAAATTGGGACCAGCATTCCGCATCGTCAACAAGACGCCGAGCAGAGGCGTCGATCGGAAACGCCTATTGCTGCTCGGACGTGTCTCAGCCTCCCGGAGGGTGCGATGCTGAAGTCCCTTGCCATTCTGATCAGTGCTTTTGCAATTGCCGTCTTGGTTGCACCGGCCGCCCAAGCCGGCGCGTCCGCCAGCGCACCGTCAAAATACGCACAGCGTTCGCAGCAGGTGCCGAGCGTGACTATGGTCAGGCAGGCCAGGCGGATCGAGCAACCGATCACCGATTTTTCAGCTCAGGCACGGACGGCGCCGTTTCATCGCTAGAGCGTTTTCGATCGTTGGCCGGGCCCGCTCAGCTCAGCCGCTGCAGCGTCGCTTTCGGGCTTTCGCCGAACTTGGCGCGGTAGGCGCTCGCCATCCGGCTCAGATGGGTGAAGCCGAGGTCGAATGCAATATCGACGATGCGCTCGCCCGGCCGCGCCGTCTTGAGGCGGGCGTTGAGATGGGCGAGGCGGATGTCGAGCAGCATCTCTGAGACGGTGGTGCCGAAATGGCGGCGGAAGCCCAGCTGCAGCGCGCGGATACCGGTACCCGCGATGTCGGCGAGCTCGGCAAGATCCAGCGGCTCGGTCGCGCGGGTTTCGAGGTAAGCCCGCACGCGCTTCAGCGCCGCCGGCTGCGCCTCGGTACGGCCGTTGAACACCTCGATCGCCGAACTCAGGCTGTGGCGCTGCTCGTTGAGCAGGACGTTGAGGAACTGTTCGCGCCAATCGGCCGCCGCGATCGCGGACAACGATTTGTGCGGCCCGAGTTGCTCCGCCGTCGACACGAGCCGCCCGATCCTGGCCGACAGCGTCTGCCCGAGCGGGCCATGCAAGGCGACGGCGGGATCGAACTCGACCGGTTGGACCGCCGCGCCGCCAAGCGCCGCGGCGCGATGCTCGACCAGCTTGCGGTCGAGCAGCAGGATGATCTGGGCGCAGTTGTCGCGCCAGGTCATCTCGGTCCGAATCGTCGGCGACAGCAGCGAGGCACAGTGTTGCGGCCCGGTGGTGAGCTCGCGCGCGGCGGTGCGGATCGAGGCCGAGCCGGACAGCGGCATCTGCAACAGGAAGAAGCGATCGAGGCAGCCGGGATTGATCGCGACCGATCCGCCATAGGCGACATAGTTGACGGAGAAGCCGTTGAACCCTGCGCAATTGTGGTGCGCGGAGAAATCGCGCTCCGAATGATCGACCGGCGTCAGGTCGTGCGGACAGAAGATGCGGCCGATCGCTTCGGCCGCATCATCGACGCGCGCGGTCGCAACGCGTGCGAAATCCTTCAGCCTTGCGGAATTTGCCCTTGCCGAAACCTCGTTGCCAACAGCAGTCACACCGGCCGTCCGGAGTTGTTTGAGGTCTAAAATATCAGCCAGCCTAGTGCATTCGCCGGCAAAGGGGAACGCCGTTTCGTCGCGCAATCTGCCCGATCGGCACGCAGGCGGCTGCGATGTCGTTAGGCAGACGGCGGCCGGCTCGATGCTCCCGCATTGCAGCATGATCGCGCCGGCTGCGGATTCGTTTATCGGCTAGACAGCCTCACCGGCCGGCGACAGGCTCCGTGTCCGCAAGACGCATCCAAAACTGGAGAGGCTGACATGGGCACGCTCGAGAAAGGCATTACCCGAACCGGCACCGGCTACGGCGGCAAGACCTGGAATATCCTGGGCCAGGTCTACTATCCGAAGGCAGTCACCGACTCGACCTTCGCGTTCGAGACCAACAGCGATCCCGGCCAGTTCGTGCCGGTGCACATCCACCCGACCCAGGACGAGTTCATCCTGGTGCAGGAGGGCGTGCTCGACCTCAAGCTCGACGGCGTCTGGGTGCAGGCCAGGGCCGGCGATCTCGTGCGCATGCCGCGCGGCATCCCGCACGGCTATTTCAACAAGTCGGACAAGCCGGCGCGGGCGCTGTTCTGGGTGTCGCCGATGCAGAAGCTCGAGGCGTTGTTCGAGAAGCTGCACAACCTGCAGGACCCCGTCGAGGTGGTGCGCATTTCCGCCGAGCACGAGGTGGATTTCCTGCCGCCGGAAGCCAACGACTAGAGCGGCGAGCAAACAGACAAAACGCACGCGCAATCGCCGGAGCTGGCTCCGGTGATTACGGGGACGTGCGCCTGGAAAACGGACTTGTTCATTCATCGCGGAGACGTTTCATGGTCAAGCAGAAGCATGTGTGCGTCATCGGCGCCGGGATTTCCGGCCTCGCCGCCGGCAAGGCCTTCGCCGGTCGCGGCCACAAGGTGACCATCATCGAGCGCAGCGGCGATCTCGGCGGGGTCTGGGAGCCGGCGCGCTCCTATCCCGATGTGCAGACCCAGAGCCCGAAGGAGCTCTATCGCTACACCGACAAGGCGATGCCGCAATCCTATCCGGAATGGCCGAAAGGACCGCAAGTCCATGCCTATCTGCGCGACTACGCCCGCGGCCATGGGCTCGACGGCGCGATGCGGTTCGACACCAGGGTCGAAGGCATGACGCGCCGCGCCGACGGCAGACCAGGCTGGACGCTCACGCTGCGCTCGACCGACGGTGCCACCGGCCATGAGGATTTCGACTTTGTCGCCGTCTGCACAGGACAGTTCAACGAACCGCAGTCCCTGCCGTTGCCCGGCGAGGAGGGCTTCAAGGCGCAGGGCGGCCAGATCCTGCACTCGTCGCAATACAGCGATCCCGATCTCGCCAAGGGCCGCAAGGTGGTGGTGCTCGGCGGCTCGAAATCGGCGACCGACATCGCGGTGAACGCGGTCAATTCCGGCGCCAGCGAGGTCACCATCGTGTTTCGCGAGCCGGTCTGGCGGATTCCCTATTTCGTCGGTGGCCTCGTCAACTTCAAGCGCATCCTCTACATCCGTGCCCAGGAGCAGATGTTCGCGAGCTGGGGCATCGGCCCGATCGCGCGCCTTGCGCATGCCGTGGCGAAGCCGTTCGTTTGGGCGAACTGGCGCGGGCTCGAGAGCATGCTGAAGATGCAGCTCAAGCTCAAACAGTGCGGCATGGTGCCGAAGCAGCGGATCGAAGACGGCGTCAACTGCTCGGTGCCGATCGCGACCCCCGGTTTCTATCCGATGGTCGCCGACGGCCGGATCAAGGCCGTGCAGGGCACTTTCGATCATTATGACGGCAGGACCATCGTGATGAGCGGCGGCCAGCGTGTCGCGGCCGACGTCGCGGTGCTCGCGATCGGCTACAAGCTCGGCGTGCCGTTCCTGCCCGAGGAGTATCAAGCCAAGCTGGTCGAGCCCGACGGGCAGTACCGGCTCTATCGGCTGATCGCCAACCCCGATCTGCCCGACATGGGCTTTGTCGGGTTCAACTCGAGCTTCTGCACCGTGCTGTGCGCGGATCTCGCCGCGAACTGGCTGGTGCGCTATGCCGACGGCCAGCTCGCGCGGCAGCCGAGCGCGGCCGAGATGCACGACAACATTGCGATGATGCTGAACTTCAAGCGCGTCGAGCGTCCGGCGGCGGGCGTCTATGGCGGGCTGTGCGTCGCGCCGTATCACTTCAAGCATTTCGACGAGCTGCTCGCGGATATCGGCACCAAGGCGTCGCGCCGCAACCCGCTCGTCGAAAAGTTCACGCCGCCGGACGCGGACGCCTATGCGCGCTTCCTTGCGACCGCGCCGGAATACAAGGCTGCCTAATCGCGGCCGGCGTCGAGGAAGGCCTGTGCCAGGCGCTCGGGATTGGAGAAGCACAGCTCGTGGCTGCCCGGCACCTGGACCAGGCGGAACAGCCCGAGCTTCTCCGACAGCCGCGGATGCCAGGGCAGGCCGTGCGGCATCGCGGTATCCTCGGTGCAGTTGACGTAGGACTTTGCGATCGGCATCTCGGCCGGATTGGTCCGCAGCGCGATCTTGTCCTGGAAGGTCTTGAGCGGGTGCGGGTTGAGCTTGTCATAGGCCCGCTGCGCCGTCTCGAGATCGGCGTCGTTGATGAAGGCCTCGCGCCAGATCGGGAACGGAAGCACCACCGAGCCGTCGCCGCGCTCGGCATGGACGGCATCGAACAGGCCGACATAGTGCGGCGGCACCATGTCGTTGAGGCATTCGCCATTGTTGGGCACGAACGCATTCCAGTACACCAGCCGGCGGATGCGGTTGGCGGCGGCGTCGGCAACGCCCGTGATGACCATGCCGCCGTAACTGTGGCCGACCAGCACGATGTCATTCAGATTGTGCTCGGCGAGATAATCCACGATCGAGTGGATGGCCTCGGCAAGCCCGGAATCCTTGCGGTCGCCGGGGCGGTTGCCCTTGATGGTCGGGGTGTGCACGACATGGCCGGCCTTGCGGATCGCAGCCGCAACCGGCTCAAACTCGGCGCCGGTATGCCAGGCGCCATGGACGAGAACATAGGTCGACATGTTGTAGCTCCCTGCGTGGTTTGGTTAGATCGGTTGCGACGTCCGGAATACGCGCCGAGTTCAAGCAGTTCTCGATCGGATATTGACCCGGGGCCACGGAACGCGCTTGGCTGTAACCGAACCGGACTGGGCTCGGAGTGAACTGATGCAGCAAATCGCCGCCGCTGATCGCTCGCGCAGGCTGAGCTGGAATACCGCGGACACGCGGCCGGGCGAGCAGTTCGCCTATTATCGCGAAGCGATCTGCCAGGCCTTCATGAACCTGACGCCGGAACCGCCGGCGACACCGGGCTTCCTGGCCCGGGTCGAAACCGTTGGGCTCGGCGATGGCGCGGTCAACCGGGTCAGCTTCCCGGAGCATGTCGTGCGGCGCTCGGCAGCCGACATCGCCGCGTCCAGCCGGCGCTGCTACTACCTCAATCTCAAGCTCGCCGGCCGTTGCCGCATCCAGCAGGCGGGGCGCGAGATCAGCCTGTCGCCGGGGCAGGTCGGAATCTTCGACAGCGGGCAGCGCTTCTCGCTGCTGCATGACCGCGGCCCGGCGCTGCAGGTCGCTTCGTTCTGGGTGCCGGCCGAGGCGCTCGACGAACGGCTGCCGTCGGCGCCCGAGGTGACGCCGGCGCGGGTTTCCGATGATCCCTTTGTCGGCCATCTCATCGCCGAGACCGCGCAAGTGCTGAACAATTCGGCGCTTCGCGCCTCTGATGCCGACAATGCCCGGCTGTTCGGTGTGCTGCTCGATCTGGTCGCGCTCAGCCTGTCGCGGACCGGTTGCGCAGGCGTTGCCGAGGGTGCGGGCCTTGCGGACGCGACCTGGCTGGCGCTGCGCCGCGCCGTGGACCGCAGGCTGCGCCAGCCGGGGCTCAGCGTCGCATCGATCGCGGCCGCAATCGGCATCAGCGAGCGTTACGTCCACAAACTGTTCGAGAAAGCCGGCACCACATTCGCCAGCCATGTGATGGACCGCCGCCTCGACGGCGCGGCGCGCGACCTGAAGGATCCGGCGGTCGCCGGGCGCGCCATCGGCGACATCGCCTTCGACTGGGGCTTCTCCGATCTGTCGCACTTTACCCGGCGCTTTCGGCATCGCTTCGGCTGCACGCCGCGTGACTGGCGCCGGGGCTGACCAACCGTTCTGGTAATCGCCATGGCGCAATCGTTTATCTATCAGGTCAGCCCGATGCGGGTCGTGTTCGGGACCGGCACGGTCGCGCAGCTGGCGGACGAACTCGGCCGGCTTGGCATCGGCCGCGCGCTGCTGCTCGCAAGCCGGCGGCAGCAGGCCGAGCTCGGCGATCTCGTAAGGCTGGCCGGCGGCCGCATCGCCGGCGCGTTCGACGGCGCCGTCGTGCACACGCCGGTCGCGGTGACCGAACGTGCGATGCAGACGGTCCGCGAGTTGAAACCCGACGGCGTGGTTGCGATCGGCGCGGGCGCTGCGACCGGGCTTAGCAAGGCGATCGCGCTGCGCACCGACCTGCCGCAACTGATCGTGCCGACCAGCTATGCCGGCTCCGAGATGACGCCGGTGCTCGGCGAGACCGCGGACGGCGTCAAGACCACGCAGTCATCGCCCAAGATATTGCCCGAGGCCGTGATCTACGACGTCAACCTGACCCTCTCGATGCCGGAAAAATTCTCGGCGATCTCCGGCCTCAATGCGATCGCCCATGCGGCCGAGGCGCTGTATGCGCGGGACGGCAACCCGATCACCGCGCTAATGGCGGAAGAGGCGATTGCAAAACTCGCGTCATCGCTGCCGGAGGTGATCGCACGGCCGCGCGATCTCGACGCGCGGTCCGACGCGCTCTATGGCGCGTGGCTGTGTGCGGTCTGTCTCGGCACCGTCGGCATGGCGTTGCATCACAAGCTCTGCCACACCGTCGGCGCGCTGTTCGACCTGCCGCATGCCGAAACCCATGCGGTGCTGCTGCCGCACACTATCGCCTACAACACGCCGGCGGCACGCGATGCGATCAGCCGTGCCGCACGGGCGCTTGGAGCGTCCGATGCGGCCGATGGCCTGTTCGATCTGTCGGCAAGGCTCGGCGCGCCGCGCTCGCTCGCCGAGATCGGTATGCCCGAAGACGGCATCGCAAAAGCGGCCGCACTCGCCACCAAAAATCCCTACTGGAATCCGCGGCCGATCGAAGAGAGCGGCATCGGCGACTTGCTCAAGCGTGCGTGGTCCGGCGCGCGGCCGCAGGCCGGATAGATCATGCGCCGATGGCGTTGCGCGCGATCACGTCGCGATAGAACGCCGCGCTCAGTTTCGGCACGCGCGCCTGGGTCTCGAAATCCACCCGATAGAGGCCGAAGCGCTTCGCATAGCCGAAGATCCACTCGAAATTGTCCATCAGGCTCCACAGGAAATAGCCGTGGACCGGGACGCCGTCGGCGGTCGCGCGCTGCAACTGGGCGAGGTAGTTGCGCAGGAACATGATGCGGTCGAGGTCGTAGATCTGCCCGTCCGGCTGCACCTTGTCCTCGCCGGAGGTGCCGTTCTCACTGATATAGATGCTCTTGATGTTCCAGAGCTTGGCGGCGATCCGCGGCGCCCAGTAGATCGTTTCCGGCGCGATCCGCAGCCAATCCGAACTCATATGCGGGAAGGAGCCCGGCATCGGCAGCGGCTTCCAGCCGGGGCCTGAGTCGGTGGCGAGGACGTAGCACTGCGGCGCGTAGATGTTGAGCCCGACGAAATCGTTCGGCTGCGAGATGATCTTCAGCTCCTCCGCGGTGAATTTGGGTGCATCAGTGCCGGCATATTGCAGGAAGCCCTCGGTGTACTTGCCTTCGAGGAGAACGCCGAGGAAGCCCGCATTGAGCTCGCGCGTCGCGATCTCGGTGGCGCGGATGTGCTCCGGCGTGTTGACCGCGGGCACGCAGGCGGTGATGTTCTCGGCCGGGCCGACCCGCGTGCCGGGGCGGCCCTTGGCGCGGATCGCCTGCACCGCGAGCCCATGCGCCAGCGCGACGTGGTGGCGCGCCTGGTTGACCTCGGCCGGCGGCAGCGTCAGCCCCGGCGCGTCGACGCCGAGCGCATAGCCGAACGGGAGGAAGCGCCCGACCTCGTTGAGGGTGAAGATGTTCTTGACCCGGTCGGTCAGTCGCTGCGCCACATAGCCGGCATAGTCGCCGAACGCCTTCGATGTGTCGCGCGAGCGCCAGCCGCCGACGCGGTCTTGTAACGCCTGCGGCAGGTCCCAGTGATAGAGCGTGGCGTAGGGCTCGATGCCGTTGGCGAGCAGCTCGTCGACCAGGCGGTTGTAGAAGTCGAGGCCTTTCGGATTCGGCGTGCCGGTGCCATCGGGAAACACCCGCGGCCAGGCGATCGAGAAACGATAGGCCCTGGCGCCGAGATCCTTGATGAGGCGGACATCTTCCTTGTAGCGGTGGTAGTGCTCGTTGGCGCGATCGCCGGTCGAGCCGTCCTCGATCTTGCCCGATGTGTGGGTGAATGTGTCCCAGATCGATCGGCCGCGGCCGTCCTCGTTGACCGCGCCCTCGACCTGGTAGGACGAGGTCGCGGTGCCCCAGACGAAGCCGGCCGGAAAGTTCGCGCCGTCCGGCCGCGGGGCGTGGTTCGCTGCCTCGGCAGGGCCGGTTAAGCCGAGCGCCGAGAGGCCTGCAAGGCCCGCAAATTGCCGACGCGAGAATTTTCCGAACATTATTGTCTCCCGTGGCCGGACCTTGCGGCCGGAATGCCGGCCACAAGTTAGCCTTCCACCCGGCCGTAGAGCAACAAGGGCCGGCCGAGGCGCCGTAGCGAGCCGCGCACCAATCGATGCGAGCCGCTGCGATGTCGGATGTCGCGGAGTTGTCAGTTTTGTGGCGACATGTTCTCCACTAGATTGCCCGCTATGTCCTTCCGCAATGACATCCGAAATTCCCGAAATCCCGGTGAGTCGTGCGCGATGAACAAGCCAGCAACCCATGTCCGAACCGCGCAGCTGCGTCGTCTTGCCACGGCGATCGGTCTGCTGCTGACGATGGCCGCGGGCGCGCAGGCCGAGCAGACATTTTCGTTCGACGGCACGCCGGGAAAGCTGCCGAAGACGGTGGTCCCGTTGAGCTACACGATCGAGTTGACGCCCGATCTCACCAGCCTTGCTCTGCCCGGCGTCGAGACCGTTGACGTCGATGTGCGCGAGGCCGTGGCGCAGCTGACGCTGAATGCGATCAATACGACCTCCGCCGAGGTCACGATCGATGACGGTGCGCAGCGTGCTGAGGTCGCAACGGACGCTACCGCGCAGACCGCGACGCTGACCTTCGCCAAACCGCTTGCGGCGGGCCGGCACAAGCTCCGCATCGTGTTCACGGCGCAGATCAACAAATTCGGCACCGGCCTGTTCGCGGTCGATTATCCGACCCCGAGCGGGATCAAGCGGCTGGTCTCAAGCAAGCTGGAGCCGGCCGATGCGCGGCGGATCTTCCCGTGCTGGGACGAGCCGTCGTTCAAGGCGAGCTTCGCACTGACCGTCGTGATTCCGCGCAATCTGCTCGCGGTCGGCAACATGCCCGTCGCGAGCGAGGCGCCGGTCGCCGACGATCTCAAGAAGGTCACCTTCGCGCCGACACCGAAGATGTCGAGCTATCTGTTCGTGCTCACGGTCGGTGAGCTCGAGCGGATCACCGCGGATGCCGGCGGCGTCATCGTCGGCGTGGTGACGACGGAGGGCAAGAGCGGGCAGAGCCGGTTCGCGCTCGACAGCGCGGTGAAGCTGCTCGCCTATTACAACGACTATTTCGGCGTGAAATATCCGCTGCCGAAGCTCGACCTGATCGCCGTTCCCGGCGGGTTCGGCGGCGCGATGGAGAACTGGGGCGGCATCACCTTCTTCGAGAGCCGGCTGCTGTTCGATCCCGCGACCAATGCCGAGACCGCGCGGCGCGGCATCTTCGCGATCATCGCGCACGAGATGGCGCATATGTGGTTCGGCGATCTCGTCACCATGGCGTGGTGGGACAATCTCTGGCTCAACGAGGGCTTTGCCAGCTGGATGGCGACCAAGGCGTCGGAGCAATTCTATCCGCAATGGCAGAGCTGGCTGAACGGCAACGGCGCCAAGCAGTTCGCCATGGCGCTCGATGCGCGCCGCACCTCGCACCCGGTGCAGCAGCCGATCGCCGATCACAGCGAAGCGGTCACGGCGTTCGACGCCATCACCTACAACAAGGGGCAGGCGCTGATCCGCATGCTGGAGACCTGGCTGGGCGAGCAGGCGTTCCGCGACGGCATCCGCAAATACATCGCCGCGCATGCCTACAGCAATTCCACCACGGCCGATCTTTGGCAGGCGCTCGAGACGTCCGGCGGCAAGCCCATCACCGGCATCGCCGCCTCCTTCACCGAGCAGGACGGCGTGCCGCTCGTCGTGGCGGAGACAGCGTGCGATGGCACGGCACAGCGCCTGACGTTGCGGCAGGATCGCTTCGTGATCGCGCCGGCCGGCGATCCGCCGTTGCCGGCCCACGACTGGCAGATCCCGGTTGCGGCCGGACCGGCGCAGGGCAAGCCGTTCGACGAGATCCTGCTGAAGGGCCGTGCCGATGTCCCGGCCGGCACATGCGGCGATGCGATCAAGGTCAATCTCGGCGACGTCGGTTACTTCAGGGTCGAATACGGTCCCAAGAACCGTGCCGCATTGCTGAACGCCTTCCCGCAAATGCAGGTCACCGACCGGCTCAATATCGTCACCGACAGCTGGGCGCTGGTGCAGGCGGGCCGCACTGAAGCGCCATCCTATCTTGCGCTGCTCGACGCGCTCGATGTCGGCGACCACCGTGCGGTGTGGGACCAGGTGATCTCGACCTTTGCCATGCTCAACCGCCTGTCGCGCGACCGCAGCGAACGACCGGTGATCCAGGCCTATGCCCGCGCCAAGCTGCGCCCGGTATTCGATCGGATCGGATGGGAGAGACGCGGTCCCGCCGACGACGACACCGCGCTGCAGCGCGCGAGCCTGATCTCGACGCTGGGCGATCTCGGGGATGCGGCCATCATCGCCGAAGCGAAGCAGCGCTTTGCAACGTTCCTCGATGATCCCAAATCGCTGCCCACCACGCTGCGCGATGCGGTCACCCATGTCGTTGGCATCACGGCCGATCGGGCAACCTATGATCAACTGCTGGCGCTCGCGCGCAAGAGCACGGCGACCAATGAGCGGCTGCGCTATTACTTCGCCGCGGCCAGTGCCCGCGATGCGGAGCTGGCGCGCGCCACGCTGGCGTTGACGCTGACCAACGAATTGCCCGACACCATCGTCACGGGAATGATCAACGCGGTTGCGGGCGCGGGCGATCAACCGCAGCTCGCCTGGGACTTCGTCCGGGCCAATTTCGATGCGCTGCTGGCGAGGCAAGGGCCGAACTTCCGCGACCAGTTCGTGCCGAACTTCATGACCAATTTTACCGATCAGGCCCACGCGGTGGAGCTCGCCGCGTTCGCCCCGTCGCAATCGACCAGCGGCGGGCGGGTGATGGTGGCGCGCTCCTTGCAGGCGATCGCGATCTCGGCCGATCTCGCCGCGCGCGTGCTGCCCGCCACTGAGGCCTGGATCACGGCGCACAAGCCGTGAGGTCGCGGGGGAGTTTCCGGCGGCGCGCGATGCGGCTATGCTCCGTGCGCGGCATGCAATCAACGATGCGAGGCTGACATGGTCAAAGGTTCCGATTTGCTGGTCGCCGCCCTCGAGAACGAGGGCGTGGAACGGGTGTTCGGCGTTCCCGGCGAGGAGAATCTCGACGTCGTCGAGAGCCTGCGCAGATCCTCGATCAAGCTGATCGTAACCCGCCACGAGCAGGCCGCGGCGTTCATGGCGGCGACCTATGGCCGGCTGACCGGAAAGCCCGGCGTCTGCATGACGACGCTGGGCCCCGGCGCGCTCAACCTGACGACCGGCGCGGCCTATGCGCTGCTCGGCGCGATGCCGATGGTGATGCTCACGGGGCAGAAGGGCATCCTGAGCAGTCGGCAGGCCAAGTTCCAGATCGTCGACATCGTCAACACGTTCCGGCCGCTGACCAAGCTGTCGCTGCAGATCGTCAGCGGCGCGACCATCCCGACGCTGGTGCGTGATGCCTTCCGGATCGCGACCCAGGAACGGCCGGGGCCGGTGCTGCTTGAATTGCCGGAAGACATCGCCGGCGAGGAGACCGCGCCGGTCGAAATGATCCCGCCGCATCCGATCGAAATTCCGATCGCACATGCTGCAGCCCTCGACCGCGCCGCCGAGATGATCCTCAAGGCGCAGCGGCCGCTGATCATGCTGGGTGCTGCGGCATCGCGCCCGCGCTCGACCGCAGGGATCGGCGACTTCGTACGGCGGACCAAGATCCCGTTCTTCACCACACAGATGGGCAAGGGCACGGTATCCGGCGGCACCAACCAGTACATGGGAACCGCCGCGCTGAGCGAGCGTGACTATGTGCACGAGGCGATCGACCGCGCCGACCTGATCATCGCGATCGGCCACGACACGATCGAGAAGCCGCCCTTCATCATGGGCCCCAAGGGGCCGCAGGTGATCCATGTCAGCTACACGCCGGCGAATGTCGAGCAGGTGTATTTCCCGCAATGCGAGGTGATCGGCGATGTCGGGCCGAGCCTCGAACTGCTGGCCGACCGCGTCGCGGGCAAGCTGCCGCATGCCAGTGCGCTGCTCAGCCTGCGCGAGGGCATTCTGGCGAAGATCACCGATCGCGCGACAGAAGGCCGCTGGCCGCCGACGCCGCAGCGCATCGTGCACGATGTGCGCCAGGTGATTCCCGAGGACGGCATCGTCGCGCTCGACAACGGCATATACAAGATCTGGTTCGCGCGCAACTACCGCACGCTGCTCGCGAACTCGCTGCTGCTGGATAACGCGCTCGCCACCATGGGCGCCGGCCTGCCGTCGGCGATGATGGCGGCGATGCTCTTTCCGAACAACCGCGTGCTCGCGGTCTGCGGCGACGGCGGCTTCATGATGAACTCGCAGGAGATGGAGACTGCGGTCCGCCTCAAGCTCAATCTCGTGATCCTGATCCTGGAGGACTCCGCCTACGGCATGATCCGCTGGAAGCAGGCGGTCGATCATTTCCCGGATTTCGGCCTGACCTTCGGCAATCCGGATTTCGTCAAATATGCCGAAAGCTACGGCGCCAAGGGCTCGCGGATCGAGAGCACGGAAGCGATCGTGCCGACCCTGGAGCGGGCTTTCGCCGGCGGCGGCGTGCACCTCGTCGTGGTGCCGATCGACTATAGCGAGAACAAGCGGGTGCTGGTCGACGAGCTGCGCGAGAAGGTGCAGCAGATCGACGTCGAATAGCAAATTGCCGCAGACCGCACGGAACGAAATGCCGTCGGCTTGATTGAACGTCAGCCGCCATGGTAGCACGCCCAGATGTTACGCACTGAGCATCACTCGTTTTGCTGATGGTCGGCGATACCAGATCTGAGAGGTCACGTGACTGCACCAAATCCTGCCGCCGGCAAACCCATTGATCCCTCAGCGCTCGCCAATGTGCCGCGGCTGGTCACGGCCTATTTCGCGGGCAAGCCCGACGCCAGCGATCCCACCCAGCGGGTTGCTTTCGGTACCTCGGGCCATCGCGGCTCGTCGCTGAAGAACTCGTTCAATGAGGATCATATCCTCGCCACCACGCAGGCGATCTGTGAGTATCGGCGCGAGAAGGGGCTGACCGGGCCGCTGTTCATCGGTATCGACACCCATGCGCTGGCCGAGCCGGCGCTGGCCAGCGCGGTCGAGGTGTTCGCGGCGAATGGCGTCGAGATCATGATCGACGCGCAGGGCGGCTACACCCCGACGCCCGTCATCTCGCACGCCATCCTGAGCTACAACAAGGGCCGCAGCACCGGCCTTGCCGACGGTGTCGTCATCACCCCGTCACACAACCCGCCGGAGGACGGCGGCTACAAGTACAACCCGCCGCATGGCGGCCCGGCCGACACCGACGTCACCGCGGTGGTCGAAAAGAACGCCAACCGGTATATCGAGGCCGGCCTCAAGGGGGTCGCGCGGGTGCCCTATGATCGCGCGCGCAAGGCAGCGACCACGCATCTGCATGACTACATCACGCCCTATATCGCCGACCTCGGCAACACCGTCGATCTCGCGCTGATCAAATCCGCCGGCGTCAAGATCGGCATCGATCCGCTCGGCGGCGCGGCGGTGCACTACTGGCAACCGATCATCGCGCGCTACGGCCTCGACGCTACCGTGGTCAACCAGGCGGTCGATCCGACCTTCCGCTTCATGACCGCGGACTGGGACGGCAAGATCCGGATGGACTGCTCGTCGCCTTATGCGATGGCGAGCCTGATCGGGATGCGCGACCGTTTCGATGTCGCCTTCGCTAACGACACCGACGCCGACCGCCATGGCATTGTGACCCGCTCGAACGGGCTGATGAACCCGAACCATTTCCTCGCCACCGCGATCGCCTATCTGTTCGCGCACCGGCCGCAATGGAGCAAGGACGCCGCGATCGGCAAGACCATCGTGTCGAGCTCGATCATCGATCGTGTGGCCAAGAAGCTCGGTCGCAAGTTGGTCGAGACGCCGGTCGGCTTCAAATGGTTCGTCGAAGGGCTCGGCAGCGGCCGCTTCGGCTTTGCCGGAGAGGAAAGCGCCGGCGCCTCGTTCCTCAAGCGCGACGGTTCGGCCTGGACCACCGACAAGGACGGCATCATCCTCGGCCTGCTGGCTGCGGAGATCATCGCCAAGACCGGCCGCGATCCCAGCGAATTGTTCAATGAGCTGACCGCCGAGCTCGGCGTGCCCTATTACGAGCGCATCGATGTTGCGGCGACGCCGAAGCAGAAGAACGCGCTGAAGGCGCTCGGGCCGGACCAGCTCAACATGACGGAGCTCGCCGGCGATCCGGTGCGCGCGGTCCGAACCAAGGCACCGGGCAACGATCAGCCGTTCGGCGGCATCAAGGTCGAGAGCGACGCCGGCTGGTTCGCCGCACGTCCCTCCGGTACCGAAGACGTCTACAAGATCTACGCCGAGAGTTTCCGCGGCCCGGATCATCTGAAAAAGATCCAGGGCGACGCGCAGGCCGCGATCGCCAAGGTGTTCTGAGCGCCGGGCGGGGCGGAATTCATGCGCGTATTGTTGACCGGCTCCTCCGGCTGGCTCGGCCGGTTCCTCGCGCCGCGGCTTCAACAGGCCGGCCATGACGTGACCGGCCTCGACATCGTTCCGGGGGAGGCGACCGATGTGGTCGGTTCGGTGACCGAGAGATCGGTGGTCGACCGCGTGTTCGGCGATCGCGGCATCGAGGCCGTGATCCATGGCGGCGCGCTGCACAAGCCGGACATCGAACGGTTCGCGCCGCAGGCCTTTGTCGACGTCAACGTGTCAGGCACGCTCAATCTGCTGCAAGCCGCCGCGTCCGCTGGCCACGACCGCTTCGTCTTCACCTCGACGACCTCGCTGATGATCTCGCAGGCGATCCGCGACGAGGAGGGCCACACCGCGGTGTGGCTCGACGAGAGCTCGGGGCCACTCGAGCCACGCAACGTCTACGGCGTGACAAAACTCGCCGCCGAAGGGTTGTGCCGGCTCTACAGCCGCGAGTATGGGCTGAACTGCGCGGTATTGCGCACCAGCCGCTTCTTCCCCGAGGACGACGACACGATCCGCGACATCCATGGCGAGAACCTGAAGGCGACCGAGCTGCTGTACCGCCGCCTCACGGTCGAGGATGCCGCCGACGCCCATGTCGTGGCGCTGGGGAAGATCCGCGGCTTCGAGGTGTTCGTGATCAGTGCGCCGACGCCGTTTGCGCGCAGCGACGTTGCCGCCCTGAAGACGGATGCGGCCGGCACGATCGCGCGTATCTTCCCCGACGCGCCGGCGCTGTTCGCGCGCCGCGGCTGGCAGCTGCCGAAATCGATCGGCCGGATCTACGACGCGAGCAAGGCCGAGCGGCTGCTCGGTTTCCGCGCGGCAACCGATTTTGCCGCCGTGCTCGCCGCCCTGCGCACGGGCGAACCGCTTCCATTTGCGCACGATCCCGATTATGTCTCGCCGTCAACGAGGCTCGCAAATGGCTGATTTCCACGGCGTCTTTCCCTATTTGGTGTCCCCGGTCGATCCCGCCGGCCATATCCGCACCGAGGTGCTGGGCCGGCTCTGCGACGACCTGATCGAGGCCGGCGTCCACGGGCTGACGCCACTCGGCTCGACCGGCGAATTCGCCTATCTCAACAATGCGCAGCGCATGCAGGTGGTGGCGACCACGATCGAGGCCGCGCAGGGCCGCGTGCCTGTGGTCGCCGGCGTCGCCTCGACCTCGACGGCGGATGCGGTGGCGCAGGCCAAGGCCTATCAGAAGCGCGGCGCTGCCGGCATTCTCGCGATCCTGGAGGCGTATTTTCCGCTCAGTGACGCCCAGGTGGAATCCTATTTCCGCGCCATCGCCGACGCCGTCGACATTCCGGTCGTGATCTACACCAATCCGAATTTCCAGCGTTCCGATCTCACGCTCGACGTCATCGCGCGGCTCGCCCAGCACCCGCGGATCGGCTACATCAAGGACGCCTCGACCAACACTGGCCGGCTGCTGTCGATCATGAACCGCTGCGGCGATGGCCTGAAAGTATTCTCGGCGTCCGCCCATATTCCGGCCGCGGTGATGCTGATCGGCGGCCATGGCTGGATGGCGGGACCTGCCTGCATCATCCCGCGCCAGAGCGTCGAGCTCTACAATCTCTGCCGCCGCGCCCGGTGGGACGAGGCGATGGCCCTGCAGCGCAAGCTCTGGCGCATCAACGAGGCGTTCGCCCGCTTCAACCTCGCCGCCTGCATCAAGGCCGGACTGGCGAGCCAAGGCTACGATGTCGGCGATCCCGTGCCGCCGCAGGCGCCGCTGAGCGCCGAGCAGCGCAAGGTGGTCGAGGCCGCGTTGCGCGATCTGGGCTGAAGCTGGCTTGCGGGTTGCATCCGGCGCATTACGTCGTCGTTTCCGGGCGTGTTGTCTCGCGCCGAAAATCCGTTAAAACCCGCCGAAATTTATGAAATCAAGGACCCTCCGATGAACATTCTTCCCGGCAATATGCGTTTTGGTGCGGGCCAGCCGGTCAAGCGTCTGGAAGACCAGCGGCTGCTCACCGGGAAGGGGCACTTCATCGACGATAAGCCGCAGGACGGCGCGCTGTGGCTGCACGTGCTGCGCTCGCCGCATGCCCACGCCAACATCAAGTCGATCGACGCCAAGGCGGCGCTGGAGATGCCCGGCGTCAAGGCGGTCTATACGGGCGCCGACCTCGTCAGGGACGATATCGGCACGCTGCCGACGCTTGCGATCTTCAAGCGGCCGGACGGCTCGCCGATGACGGTGCCGCCGCGGCGCCTGCTGGCGCATGAAGTGGTGCGTTATGCGGGCGAGGGTGTTGCGGCTGTGGTCGCGACCTCGCGCGTGCTGGCGCAGACCGCGGCCGAGGCGATCGAGGTCGATTACGAGGTGCTGCCTTCGGTGGTCGATCCGGTCGAGGCGATCAAGCCCGGTGCGCCGGTGGTCTGGCCGGAAGCGCCCGACAATATCGTGGCCGCGATGAGCTATGGCGACGCAGCCAAGGTCGAGGAAGCCTTTGCCAACGCCGCGCACAAAGTGTCGCTCGACCTGGTCAGCCAGCGCCTGGTGCCGTCGGCGATGGAGCCGCGCTCGACCATTGCCGAGATCGAGAAGAAGACCGGCCGGCTCATTCTCCACGTGCAGTCGCAGACCCCGGGCTCGACCCGCGATCTGCTGGCGGAATCGATCCTGAAGCGGCCGAAGGACAGCGTGCGCGTGCTGGTCGGCGACATCGGCGGCGGCTTCGGCCAGAAGACCAGCCTGTATCCCGAAGACGGCATCGTCGCCTATGCCGCGACCAAGCTGAACGAGAAGATCCGCTGGCGTGGCGATCGCACCGACGAATTCGTCGGCGGCACCCATGGCCGCGACCTCACCTCGACCGGTGAGTTTGCGCTCGACGCCAAGGGTCGCGTGCTGGCCTATCGCGTGCGTTCGATCGGCGGCACCGGCGCCTACTCGTCGGGCACCGCCAACATCATCCCGCTGGTGCTCGGCCCGTTCGTGCAGACCGGCGTCTACGATCTGCCGCTGGTGCATTTCGAAGTGAAGTCGGTGATGACCCACACCGCGCCGGTCGGCGCCTATCGCGGCGCCGGCAGGCCCGAGGCGGTGTTCATCGTCGAGCGGCTGTTCGATGCCGCCGCGCGCCAGATCGGCATAGACCCGCGCACCATCCGCAAGGTCAACTACATCAAGCCGGCGCAACTGCCCTACACCAATGCGGTCGGGCAGGTGTACGATTCCGGCGCCTTCGCCCACATGCTGGAGCGCGCCTCAGACCTCGCCGACTGGAACGGCTTTGCCGCGCGCAAGAAGGCGGCGAAGAAGAAAGGCCTGCTCTACGGTCGCGGTCTGACCAGCTACATCGAGTGGACCGGCGGCCGCGCCCACACCGAGAACGTGTCGCTGCATGCGACCGCCGAAGGCCGCGTCATCCTGCATTCCGGCACCATGGCGATGGGGCAGGGCCTCGCCACCACCTACACTCAGATGATCGCCGATACGCTCGGCATTGCCATGGACAAGATCGACGTCGTCCAGGGCGACACCGATCTGGCCACCGGCTTCGGCAGCGTCGGTTCGCGCTCGCTGTTCGTCGGCGGCACCGCAGTTGCGGTCTCCACCAACGACATGATCAACAAGGCGCGCGACAAGGCCTCCAACCTGCTGGAAGCCTCGGTCGAGGACATCGAGTATCGCGACGGCTTCCTCACCGTGGTCGGCACCGACAAGCGCATCAGCCTGTTCGAGATTGCGGCCAAGGAAAGCGGCGCAAAGCTCTCGGTCGAGAGCGAGGGCAATGTCGACGGACCGAGCTGGCCGAACGGCACGCATATCTGCGAGGTCGAGATCGATCCCGAGACCGGTGTCACGCGCGTGGTGCGCTACACCACGGTCGACGACGTCGGCGTCGCGGTCAATCCGATGCTGGTGACCGGGCAGGTGCATGGCGGCGTTGTCCAGGGCATCGGCCAGGCGCTGTTCGAGGGTGTGGCCTACAGCGAGGAAGGCCAGCTGCTGACCGCGAGCTATCAGGACTATTGCATCCCACGCGCCTCGGACGTTCCGCCGCTGTCGGTGACGCTCGATCCCTCCGCGCCCTGCAAGACCAATCCGCTCGGCGCCAAGGGCTGTGGCGAGTCGGGCGCGATCGGCGGGCCGCCTTGCATCACCAACGGCGTGATGGATGCCTTGAGCGAAGTCGGGGTCACCCAGCTCAACACGCCGCTGACGCCGGTGAAGATCTGGCAGGCGATCCAGGACGCAAAAGCGGGGGCTGCTTAGGCCGCCCGCGCACTCTCACCACGTCATTCCGGGGCATCGCGAGCGATGAGCCCGGAATCCATCGGGCGGCGCATTCTGAGGTGAAATGGATTCCGGGCTCGCGCTCACGCGCGCCCCGGAATGACGAAGGGAGAATTTACAGCCCCAGCACCATCTTCGCGATGATGTCGCGCTGGATCTCCGACGAGCCGCCGAAGATCGTGTACGCCCGCCCGTTGAGATATTCCGGCACTACCGGCAGCAGTTCTTCCGGGATCGCCGGCTCGTGGTTGAGCCGGTAGAACGGCCGCGCTGGCTCGACCGCAAGCCCGTCTTGGCCGATCACGTCGACGCCGAGCCGCGTCACCGCCTGACGGATCTCGCTGACCCTGAGCTTGATCAGCGACGACACCGCGCCGGGATTCTGCCCGGTCTGCAGTGCCGACAGCACCCTGAGCTCGGTCATCTCGAGCGCGTCGATATCGACCTCGAGCTCCGACATCCGTATCGCGATGTCGGGGTCTTCGATGGCGCGGCCGGTGACCTCGGACTCCGCGAGGTCGGCAATCGTCTTCAGCGCCTCACGCAGCTTGGCCGAGGCGATGCCGGAGCCGCGCTCGAATTCGAGCAGGTACTTTCCGTAGGTCCAGCCCTTGCCTTCCTCGCCGACGCGGTTGGCGACGGGCACGCGGACGTCGTCGAAGAACACCTGGTTGACCTCGTGATCGCCGCCGATCGTCAGTATTGGCCGCGTCGTGATGCCGGGCGTCTTCATGTCGATGAGAATAAAACTGATGCCGTCCTGTTGCCGCGCCTCGTCGCTGGTGCGCACCAGCGCGAACATGCGGTTGGCGTGATGTGCGTGCGTGGTCCAGATCTTGGTGCCGTTGATGACGTAGTCGTCGCCGTCGCGCACCGCGCGGGTCTTCAGCGACGACAGGTCGGAGCCGGAGCCCGGCTCGGAATAGCCCTGGCACCAATAGTCCTCGCCGGAAAGAATGCGCGGCAGATAATAATTCTTCTGCTCCGGGGAGCCGAAGCCGATGATGACCGGGCCGACCATCTTCACGCCCATCACGTTGACATTCGGGACGCCGGCGCGGGCGCATTCGGCCTCGAAGATCCAGCGCTGCGCCGGCGTCCAGTCCGGCCCGCCATGCTCGACCGGCCAGCCCGGCGCGCCCCAGCCCTTCTTGTGTAGTGCGCGCTGCCAGGCCATGCCGATGTCGGGATCGGAGAACACCGACGGCGTCAGCGCGGTGGCGCGCTTCATCTCCGGCGTCAGGCTCTCGGCGATGTAGTCGCGGACTTCCTGTTCGAAAGCCCGTTCCTCGGCACTGAAGGTGAGATCCATGGAGCGCTCTCCGTTACGCGTGGGCGCGGCCGCTCAGCGCGGCGTGGCGGCGATAATGATGGGCGCTGCTGCCGAACAGCGTGTCGAAGGCGAGCAGCCGCTTGAAATAGGCGCCGATGTCGAGCTCCTCGGTGACGCCCATCGCGCCGTGAAGCTGCACCGCTTGCTCGGCAACGAAGCGCGCGCATCTGCCGATTTTCGCCTTGGCGCCGGAAGCGGCGCGGCCGCGGGCCACGGGCTCGGCGCCCGCCATCAGCGCAGCGCGCAGCGCCATCGACCGCGCCTCGTCGACCTGCATCGCGACGTCGGCGAGGCGATGGCGGATCACCTGGTTGGCCGACAGCGGCCGGCCGAACTGCTTGCGGATCTTGGTGTATTCGAGCGTAGTGTCGAGCAGCGTCTGCATGATGCCGACCGCCTCGGCGCCGAGCGCGGCCATCGCCCGGTCGACCACGGTCTCGATCGCGGGCAGCGCATCCCGTCCGTCGCCGAGCAGCGCGTCGGCGGGCACTTGCAGATCGCTGAGATCGAGATTGCAGCCGTGCCCGCCGCCGAGCCGCGCGTAGTCGCGCAAGGTGAGACCCGGTGTACCGGGAGGCACGAGGAACAAGCAAAGCTTGCCAGATGCGCCGTTGGCGTTGGCGGTGCGGGCCGAGACGATGATCTGGCTGGCGGCCGCGCCGTCCAGCACGGCGATCTTGCTGCCGTTCAGCCGTCGGCGGTCTTGGCGGCCGTGGTGTCGACATGGGCGAGGTCGAACCGCGCGGCGCGCTCCGAATGCGCGAAGGCAAGCGTGAGCGCGCCCTCGGCGACCCTGGGCAGGATCGCCTGCTGCTGTGCCTCGGTGCCGCATTCGGCGACCAGCGCAGCGCCGATCACGACCGTGGACAGGAACGGCTCGGACACCAGGCCGCGGCCGAATGCTTCCATCAGCAGCCCGATCTCGATCGCGCCGCCGCCGAGCCCGCCATGGGCTTCGGCGATCGGCAGCGCCAGCCAGCCGAGCTCGGCGAACTGCTTCCAGATCGCGGGTGAATAACCCAGCGGATCGTTCGTCGCCTTCTTGCGATGCTCCGATGTGAAGGTCTCCGCCACGAAGCGGTCGGCACTTTCGCGCAGCAGGCGCTGCTCGTCGCTCAGGGTAAGGTCCATCTGATTACTTCACGTTGGCGTTTTTCTTGACGGAGGGATGCAGGCCCGCAGGGTCCACTATCATTCCGAATTGCTGCAGGTTGTGGGCGTGGCAGAGCTGATGCAGCGCGAACGCCTGATCGATCGCGGCGGGTTGGCCCATGATGTCGATCGAGCGGTTCACCGCCTCCTTGGATAGCTTCAGCGCGAAGGCAGGCTTGGCCGCGATCCTGCGCGCCAGCGCCAGCGTGAAGGAGGAGAGATCGCCGCGCGGCACCACGTGATTGACCATGCCGAGGCGATGCGCCTCGTCGGCGCTCCAGACATCCGCGGTGAACAACATCTCCTTGGCCTTGCGCGCGCCGAGTTCCCAGGGATGCACGAACCATTCGACGCCGCAGACGCCCATCGTCACGACGGGATCGCAGAACTCGGCATCGTGGCTCGCGACGATCAGGTCGCAGGCCCAGGCCAGCATCAGCCCGCCGGCGATGCATTTGCCGTGGATCTCCGCGATCGTGGGCTTGGCGAGATTGCGCCAGCGCCGTGTGATCTGCAGGTAGATCTCCTGCTCGCGCGCGAAGCGGCCGTGGGCGTTCGGTTCGGCGAAGCCGCCCCAATTTCCGACTGGCGGGAAATCGACGCCGGCCTCGTTCTTGCCGGCGGGCCGCAGATCGTGGCCAGCCGAGAAATGCGGGCCGTTGCCGGCGAGGATGATGACCTTGATCGCGTCGTCCTGCACTGCCTGGTCGAAGGCGGTGTTGAGGTCGTAGGTCATCTGCAGGTTCTGGGCGTTGCGCGCCTCAGGGCGATTCATCACGATCCGCGCAATCGCGGGGTCGGGCCGCTCGACGACGATCGTCTCGAATTGTTCAGACGCCAATGGATCCTCCCGGGACCGATTTTTCCGCCATGATGAACGGCGCGGGGAGGGAGTGGCAAGGGCTATCGTCTGCAAAACCGCCCGCGTATCCCGCCGCGCGGGATTGTCAGCCGGAAATCTGTTACTCTGATACGAGAATCCACCGGGAGGACCATCTTCATGCGCAAGCTTTGGACCGTGCTGGCAGCGCTGGCGACCTTGAGCCTGACCAACTGCGGCTACAACGCGATCCAGACCAATGACGAGCAGGTCAAGTCGAGCTGGTCGGAGGTGGTGAACCAGTACCAGCGGCGCGCCGATCTGGTGCCGAACCTGGTCAACTCGGTGAAGGGCTTTGCGCAGCAGGAGAAGGACGTGCTGCTCGGCGTCACCAACGCGCGCGCCAAGGTCGGCAGCATTCAGGCGACGCCCGAGGTGCTCAACGATCCCGCCGCGTTCCAGAAGTTCACCCAGGCGCAGGGTGAACTGACCAGCGCGCTGTCGCGGCTGCTGGTCGTCACCGAGAACTACCCGCAGCTGAAATCGGATGCGCTGTTCCGCGATTTGATGGCGCAGCTCGAAGGCACCGAGAACCGCATTACCGTGGCGCGCAATCGCTACATCAAGGCCGTGCAGGACTACAACGTCGGCATCCGCACCTTCCCGAACAATCTGACCGCAATGGCGTTCGGCTACAAGGAGAAGCCCAACTTCACGGTCGACAATGAGAAGGAGATCTCGACCGCGCCGAAGGTCGACTTCAATCCGGCTCCGGCGCCCGCGCCGTCGAAATAGCGTCGGCGGGGCGCCTACCGCGATGACTGTCGCACGCGTCATCCTGATCGCTTTGCTGCTGGGCTTCGTGTGCCCGGCGTGGGCGGAGGTCGCAGTGCCTCAGCTCACTGGCCGCGTCGTCGATCAGACCGGGACGCTGTCGGCGAGTGACGTTGCGTCGCTGAACGACAGGCTGAAGGATCTGGAGACCCGCAAGGGCAGCCAGATCGCGGTTCTGATCGTGCCGACCACGGGCGAGGAAACCATCGAGCAGTTCTCGATCCGCGTTGCCGAGGCCTGGAAGATCGGGCGCAAGAAGGTCGACGACGGCGCGCTGTTCGTCGTCGCCAAGAGCGACGGGCATCTGCGCATCGAGGTCGGCTACGGCCTCGAGGGCGTGCTGAGCGACGTCGTCACCCACCGCATCATCGACGAAGACATCACGCCGAAATTCAAGGCCGGCGATTTCGCCGGCGGCATCTCGGCCGGCGTCGACCGCATGATCCGTCTGATCAATGGCGAGCATTTGCCCGCGCCGGAGCCCGAGCATTGGCAAGGGCCGAACCTGGTCGACTTTGCCAATCCAGTGGTGATCTTCGTCGTCATCATCGCGGCGAGCGTGTTGCGCGCGATGCTGGGGCGGCTATTGGGCTCGGTCGCGACCGGCGGTATCGTCGGCGTCTTCACCTGGATGGTCGCCGGCTCGCTCGCCACCGCCCTGGTGATCGGGCTGTTCGCCGCCGTTGCGGCATTGATCTTCGGCGGATTGAATTTCGGCGGTGCGGCGGCCGGCTCGGGACCGTACCGGCGTGGCGGCGGTTATTCCGGCGGCTGGTCGGGCGGCGGCGGTGGCTGGAGCAGCGGCTCGAGCTCGGGCGACAGCGGCGGCTTCAGCGGCGGAGGCGGCGGCTTCGGCGGCGGCGGCGCCTCGGGGAGCTGGTAGGCACATGGGCATCAAGCGCATCGGCAAGCATCTGCTCGAACACCGATGGCGCGTGCGGCGCGAGTTTCCGCCGCGCGTGCTCCATGCCATCGAGCAGGCGATCAAGGCAGGCGAGGCGACGCATTCGGGCCAGATCCGCTTCGTCGTCGAGGGCGCGCTCGATGGCGTGCCGCTGTTCCGCGATCAGCCGGCGCGAGAGCGGGCGCTCGACGTGTTCGCGCACCTGCGGATCTGGGACACCCATCACAACAATGGCGTTCTGATCTATCTTTTGCTCGCCGACCGCGATGTCGAGATCGTCGCCGATCGCGGCATCGATGCCAAGGTCGGCCATGCCGGCTGGGAAGCGATTTGCCGCGCGATGGAAACGGATTTCCGGGCCGGCCGGTTCGAGCAGGGCGTGATCAAGGGGATCGAGGCGGTGTCGCGGGAGCTCGCGAAGTATTTCCCGCACGTCGAGGGCGGACCGAACGAGCTGCCGGACAAGCCGGTGGTGATCTAGGCCCGACTCTCCCCGCGTCATTGCGAGCGAAGCGAGGCAATCCAGCTCTCTACGTGCGGCGAGGTGGATTGCTTGGTCGCTGTCGTTCCTCGCAATGACGGCTCTGAAAGGCTTACGCCTTCACTGACGGCCGCGCACCCACACGGCTGAACCAGGCCAGGATGTTGCCGTTCGACAGGTCCAGCGGCTGGCCGACCTGGTTGCCGAAATCGAGCCAGCAATAGAGCAGCATGTCGGCGAGGGTGAAGCGCTTGCCGCAGATATAGTCGCGGCCGTCGGCCATCTGGTCGTTCAGCCACTTGATGCGGTTGGCGGCGATCATCTTCAGCCCGGGCGAGGCCTCCGGCGCCACCGGAATGCGCTTCTCGAAGAATTTCAGCGCCTCGCCGAAGCGGTAGCCGTTGGCGAGCGGCTCGGCGATGTTGAGATCGACGCGGCGGGTCCACATCCGGCACTCGGCGCGCTCTTCCGGCGTGCTGCCGATCATGGCGGGCGTGGGGTGCTTCTCCTCGAGATATTCGCAGATCGCCGTGATCTCCGAGAGGTAGTTGCCGCAGTCGAGCTCGAGCGTCGGCATCTGGCCGTGCGGATTGCGCTTCAGATGCGCAGCCTCACGGTTCTCGCCCTTGCGCAGGTCGACGGTCTGCTTGGGGAGCTCGATGCCCTTCTCGGCCATGAACATGCGCACGATGCGCGGATTGGGCCCGATCGAGTCGTAAAGCTTCATCGTCCTCGCTCCCTGTTCTTCAGTGTTATTCTTGTCGCTGTTGAACAGGCCACGCGCGGATTTGTCAAATGCAGCGCCGCAGGCGTGGTCGCGCACGCGGACCTCATTGCGCGGGCTGAGTTGCGATTCCCGGCACGGAAGGTCTCCCGCGATAGACCGACAGACCCACGAGACCCACCGCCGCGGCGAACAGGATGTAGTAGACCGGTGCAGCCTTGTCGCCGGTGATCTGGACCAGCCAGGTGTTGATGAACGGCGCCAGCCCGCCGAACAGCATCACGGCGAGATTGTACATCAGCGATGCTCCGGTCGAGCGCACGCCGACCGGAAATATCTCGGTCATGAAGGCCGGCATCGGCCCGGCCAGGGCTCCGAGCAGGACCGCGACGATCTGCAACTGCCAGAGGTTCGCGGTGGTCGGGGCGGCGACGAGCCGCTGCAGGATCACGTAGAACAGCACGCTGTAGATGATCAGCGCCGGAACGAGGACCGCGCGACGACCGATCCGGTCGGAGAGCGCGCCGCATGCCACCGCCACCGCCGCATTGACGAGGCTGACGACGAGCAGGCCGAGCTGCGCGTTCAGGATCGGCAGCTTCAGCTCAGCGACCGCATAGGTCGGCAGAAAGATCGCATTGACATAGTTGATCGCCGTACCGGCGGCGATCAGGCAGAACGAGGCAATCAACTCGCGCGGATGCTCGGAGAACAACTGGCCGAGCGTGGTCTGCCTGCTCGGTTGCGCCGTCGCGGCCTTCTCGGCGAGATAGGCCTTGAATTCGGGCGACTCGTCGCACTTTTGCCTCAGGTACCATCCGGTCGGCCCGATCAGGATGCCGAGGATGAACGGCACGCGCCAGCCCCAGCTCGCGAAGGCGTCGGGCGACAGGCTGACATTGAGGCCGATCGCCATCGCGGCACCGAGGCCGAACGCCAACGATTGCGACACCATCTGGAATGAGCCGTAAAAGCCGCGCCGGCCGGGCGGCGCGAATTCGATCAGCATCGCGCTGGCGCTGCCGAACTCGCCGCCGGCGGAGAATCCCTGGATCAGCCGTGCCAGCAGCAATAGCAGCGGCGCCGCGATTCCGATCGCGCCATAGGTCGGCAGCAGGCCGAGCAGGCCGGTGCCGATCGCCATCAGCGATATCATCACGACCAGCGCCTTCTTGCGACCGTGCTTGTCGGAATACAGCCCGAACACCAGGCCACCCAACGGCCGGGCTGCAAAGGCGATCCCGAATGTCGCGAAGGTCAGCAGCAGCGAGGAATGCGGATTGTCCGCCGGAAAGAACAGCTTGCTCAGGATGCCGGCGAACAGGCCGAAGACGGTGAAGTCGAACCATTCCAGCGCATTGCCGATCGTGGAGGAGATCACCACCCGGCGGCGCATCTGCGCCATCGTGTCAGCCTGCATTGGTTTCGTCTCCCCCGCTATCGGCAATGGCTTGCATCGCCGAGCCCATGATTTTTGTCATTGTGGGCCGATCCTAATGCAAAGTCATGGCAGGCCACAACGGGTGACCTTGGGCTCGGTCCGACCGTCAATCGTCGAGCTTGTTGAGGTCGCGTACCGACTGCATGATCGGCTCGAAATTCGCGCGTGCATCGAGCGCATCGAACAGTTGCGCGGTGTCCTCGAGCAGGGCATGCGAGCGCTGCAGCGCGATCCGCACATCATCCTGCGGCGTGTCGGACAGGCGGCCATGACCCGACAGCAGGATCTTCGAATTGAGCCCCTTCAGCCGTTCCAGCGACTGGATGTAGTCGGCGATCGAACCGGAGCCGAACACGCCGCCCATCACGCCGCCGGGCATCAGCGTGTCGGCGGCGAACAGCAGCCCCTTGTCCTGATCGAACAGCGAGATGCAGGCCGAGGTGTGGCCTGGCGTGTACATCACGTTGAGGCGGAAATTGCCGAGGTCGATCAGATTGCCTTCCTCGAGCCAGATGTCGATGTCGATCGGCACGTTCGGTTCGTTGAACATCTTGCGCAGCATCGAGAAGTCGTCGCGCAGCATGATCTTGTTGGCGGCGAGCCGGTGCGCGGCGATGTAGGCCGAGCCATGGAAATGATAGGCCGCGCCGATGTGGTCGAGATGCTCGTGGCTCAGCACCACCATGTCGATCATGTCGGGCGTCACCCCGAGATGGTTGAGACAGGCGACCAGCGACGGATAGTTGGTCGACAGCCCGACGTCGATCATGATGGTCCGCTTGCTGCCGCGCACGAGATAGGCGTTGGCCGCACGATTCTTGAAGCGGATCTGGTAGACGTCGTCGGCCGCCTGGATCAGCGTCGCGACGTCGGCGTCGAACAGCGTCTTGAACGGGCTTGGCTTGCGCTCGCTCATGGTGCAGCCGCCGTCCGGTATGTGACGGCGTTGGAGGCGCGCAGCCGTTTCGAGAGTGCATCCATCACCATCAGCGCGAAGGCCGGCTGCTGGCTGACTAGATAGACGAAGCGGGCGTGATTGATCCGCATCACTCGCGTCGCGGGCGCGGAGGCGATCGCGGTTGCCGAGCGCGCCGAGCCGTCGATCACGGCCATCTCGCCGAAGAACTCGCCCTTGCCGAGGCTGACGATGACCGTCTTGTGTCGGCCATCGATCTTGGCGATGTCGACGGTGCCGTCGAGCACGACGAACAGCTCGCGGCCGGTCGAGCCTTCCTCAAAAATGACGTCATCGACATCAAATTCATTGATGCACTTCTCGATCGTCATGGCGCTCTCCTGCCTTCTGGCTGGAAGACGGCGGTATGTTAATCGGGAAAGCGCCGCGCGCAAACGGAGCTGACGCAGATTGCCGCACGGCAACATCGCCCAAATCCGGCCCGGAAAACTCCCTAAAATTTAGGTAATGGCGGCGCGGGGTAACCATTTCGCAAGCAATGAAAGTTACCGAATTGTCAACCTATCCTGGAGACTTTGAACGTGAGTGAGCAGCAGAGCGAGCCGGTCAGCGGTCAAGCCGGCGCCGAGACGGCGGCGAAGAGCGAGCCCGTGATGGCCGCGGCCGGTGCCGAGGCTGTCAGGCTTGCGCCCGAGCAGGAAGAGACCTCGCCAAAGGCCGACGCGCCCCGGATGGACGCGCCGAAGGTTGAAGCCCCCAAGATCGAGCCGTCCCGGCTTGATCCGGTGATCGAGGCCAAGATTGACGCCAACATCGGCGCCAAGATCGAGCCGACCAACATGGACGTGCCCAAGGTCGAGACCGGCAAGCGTGAAGAGCCGCGTTTCCCGGGCAAGCTGATGATCATGGCGCCGGGTGACCGGACCTGGGACCACGAGGCATCCGCCTCCAGGCCGGGCACCGAGCAGAGCGGCAAGACATCAGGCAAACCGGCCGGTACGCGCCGGTTCGGGGCCATGGCCGCGGTGATTGCGCTGGCGACCGTCGCGGGGGCCGTCGGTGGTGCGCTCGCGACCGCCGGGCTTAGCCATCTCGCCGCGCCCGCCGCTGCCTCCGTCAGGGATGTGGCTGCCAAGGACGCTGCCAACGCCGCCGCCAAGGAAGCGGCCGATGCCTCCTTCGCCCGGATTGAATCCGAAATCGCCGGGCTGAAGGCCAGCCTGGAGCAGACTGCCAAGGCCGGCCAGGCCCAGTTCAGCAAGGCCAGTGACCGGATCGAGAAGGTCGAGAAGGCCCAGGCCGAGCCGATCGCCAGGCTCAACAAGCTCAGCGAGACCGTCGACAAGCTCCGCGCCCCGCAGACGACCGTCGCCGCCGTGACGCCCGCCCGCGAGGTGACCGGCTCGGTCCCGCCGGTGACCGCCGCGGCAGCACCCGCCGCCCCGAGGCCCGAGGTCGGCCGCATGCCGGTGGTCGACGGCTGGGCGCTGCGCGACGTCGGCAATGGCGGCGCACTGATCGAGGGCCGCGGCGGCATCTACGAGGTCTATGCCGGCGATCCCGTCCCCGGCCTCGGCCGCGTCGATGCGATCCGCAAGCAGGATGGCCGTTGGGTGGTCGTCACCAGCAAGGGTCTGATCGTCTCGCGCTGATCTGTGAAACGCGACGATACCAAGGCGCTTCACCGCGATGTGAAGCGCCTTTTTTCTTGAATAGGGTTTGCCGTGCGGTGTTAGTGGGGCATGAGCCGCGCGCTGAAATGCCTCCTGGTGATGTCCGTTCTGTTCGGCGGCGCCGTGCCTGGGCGCGCCACGGAGCATTTCGCGCTCGAGCGCGGCGCGGCGGTGATCGATCCCGCGATCCTGCGCGAGCTCGATCATGGCCGCTTCGGCCTCGGCCGGATGCTGGCACCGGAGCGCGCCGCCGATACGCCGCTGTCCAATCGCGACCTGTTCGGATTGCCTGCGATGGTGCCGGTGCGCGAGGCGCTCGACCGCGAATTCGATCACTATGTCGGAAAGCACAAGGCAAGCCTGCCGAACGAGAGCATCGGGGTCGGCGACAGCTTTGCGTTCCAGCTGTTCGATCGCGCGCTGCTTGAATCCGCTGACGTTCGCTTCGTGCTGGCCGGCATCGTCAACCGCATGGACCGCGCCTATGTGGCGCCGAAAGATTGCGGCGAGATCCGGTTGATCTACCGGCTGACCCGCACCGACGTGCCGCTGATCGGCGAGAACGCGGTCTCGCAGCGGCTGCCGATGACGCTGAACCTGGTGTTGAAGGCGAAGGGCGACGGCAACGATGCCTCGCTGACCTGTCGCGAGCTCGCGCGTCGCTGGCTCGCAACCGCCAGCGCGCCGCCGACGATGGACAGGCTGTTCGGCAAGGACGGGCCGCTCGACCTGATCGATGCCCGTAATATCGATCGCATCGAGACCAATCTGCAGATCGCCCACGCGCCGAAATCCGCGGTGCGCGACTTCCGCACCGACTATCTCCTGAAGGTGTTCGACCATGACGCCGCGGCGAAACGCTTTGCCGAGGCGCCGCTGGAGAACCAGATCGACCGCGATCGTATTCTGGCCGACGCGGCCTTGAAGCGCGACTTCAGGGCATGGCTGCTCGATCCCGGGCATTTTGCCGAGCTCGATCGCGGCACCTTGCTGATCCCCGATCGCTTCCTCGCGACATCAGCGGTGGCGCCAACGCCGACCGGTTTTGATGTCAGTGATCTGGAGCCTGAGTTCGGGATGGTGCAGGGCGAGGGGACGGCCGGCACGGCGGTGTTCTCGGAAGGCGACGTGGTCGACGCGTTGCAGAAGGCCGCAGCCGACGGAACGAAGCTGCAAAACATCCAGTCGCTGGCCGGCTTCGAGCGGCGCCTCAACGACGTCACCTGCGCCGGATGCCATCAGACCCGCGGCATCGGCGGCTTCCATTTTCCCGGCGTCGACTGGATGGCGGCAAAGCCGTCGAACTCCACCGTGGTGCCGGCCTCGCCGCATTTCTTCGGCGACCAGCCTCGCCGCCGCGACATCCTCGCCAGCTTCCGCGACGGCAAGGCGCCGGACTTCTCGCGCGGCTTCTCCAACCGGCCGCAACTGCGCGCCGGCGCCGAGCTTGCCGGCACCGAATACAGCGACGGCTGGGGCGCGCATTGCTATCTGCCGGACGCTAAACCGGCCCAGACCGACCGCAGCTTTCGTGGCTGGACCTGCGCCGAAGGCCTCGCCTGCCAGGTCGCGGGGAAGACCTCACGGATGGGGATGTGCTTCGTGCAGGGACGGTGAGTTCTGCCGGAACCGAAGCGGCTGCGCGTCATTATTTGATGCTACACTCGAGCTTGCCCAGGACCTGACAGCTCTTGACCGGAGACCGGCCCGATGAGTGCTTCCGAGGACAACAAGCAGCGCAATCGCGAGATCGCGGCCAATGAGGCCGAGCGTCAGGCGGTCAGCGCCGTCCGCGTCAGCAGCTGGGCGATCGGGCTCGCGGTGATCATCGGCATCATCGTGGTGGCCATCGCCTGGGCCTGGATGAAGCGCTGAGCTTTCCTTGTAGCCCGGATGGAGCGCAGCGCAATCCGGGAACGGAGTATTCGAGGACGCTTCGCTCCATCCGGGCTACGTGTCGCGTGACTATGCCACCGCGCCGGACGCGCGCAGCTTCCGGATCGTCGCCTCGTCGTAGCCGGCCTGGCGCAGGATCTCGTCGGAGTGCTCGCCGACCTCGGGCGGCTTGCGTGGCTGCACCTTCTTGGCGCCGTCGATGAAGATCGGGCTGTTGACGGTGAGCATGGTGTCGTTCTCGAAGCGCACCAGCACCTCGTTCTCGATCATCTGCTTGTCGTTCGGAATGTCGTCGAGGATGCCGACGACGCCGAACACGAGGCCATTGCCGTCGAGGATCTTGCGCCATTCGGCGAGGTCCTTGCCGGCGAACACCTCGTCGAAGATATTGATTAGCTCGACCGAGCGCGCATGGCGGTCCGCCTTGGTGGCAAAGCGCGCATCGGCGATGAGGTCCTCGCGGCCCATGCAGCGCGCCAGTGTCGGCCATTGCCGGTCTTCGTTGAGCAGCGACAGGATCAGCCAGCGGCCGTCCCTGCACTTGTAGTGGTTGGTGACGGCGTTGAGCGCCTCTTCGCGCGGCTTGCGCTTCTTGAATTTGGCGCCGGCGAGCTTCGCCTGTGCCAGCACGCCGTTGGCCCAGACGCCGTTGGCCATCAGATTGGTCGAGACATGCGAGCCCTTGCCGGTCTTCTCGCGCTGGAACAGCGCGGTGACGATCGCACCGTAGAACGCCATTGCGCAGGGGTGGTCGCCCATGCCGGCGACCGAACGCGCCGGCGTGGTGTCCTCGTCGGCGCGCACCAGATCCATCAGGCCGGAGCGGGCCCAATAGGCGTTGGAGTCGAAGCCGGGCTTGTTGGCCTCCTCGCCCTTCTCGCCATAGCCGGTGAACGAAGCGTAGATCAGCCGGTCGTTGAGATGGGCGAGATGATCGTGGGTGATGCCGAGCTTTTCGCGCACCTGCGGCGGCATGTTGGTGATGAACACGTCGGCTTCGGCGACCAGCTTGTAGAGCACCTGCTGTGCGTCCGGTTTGGTGAGGTCGAGCGCGAGGCTCTTCTTGTTGCGGGCCTCCAGCATCCACGCGAAATTGTGCTCGCTCGCAGGATAGCCGGGCAGGTTGGGCAGATTGCGGTAGGGATCGCCGGCGCCGGGCGGTTCGATCTTGATGACGTCGGCGCCGAAGTCGGACAGCACGGTCGCGGCCGCGGGCGCCGCGATGAAGCTCGCGCAGTCCAGGACCTTGAGCCCGTCAAAAATGCCTTTTTCCATCGTGCCGTCGCTCCCGTGGCGCTTGTTGGTGTTTTTCCGGTAGCTGGAATTATCGTGTGCGATGATCCCGATCGGACCGCCATTTGACCCATCTCGGGGGCACGATGCAACGGCTTGTTGAGCGTCATTGCGAGCGCAGCGAAGCAATCGATACCTCATCCCGGGATAGGTGGATTGCTTCGTCGCTCTGCTCCTCGCAATGACGCATCCGTTACTCCACGCCCGCCATCAGCGCCGCATTGCCGCCGGCGGCGGCGGTGTTGATCGTCACCGTCTGCTCGGTGGCGAAGCTAGTGAGGTAGTGCGGGCCGCCGGCCTTGGGGCCGGTGCCGGAGAGGCCGCTGCCGCCGAACGGCTGCACGCCGACCACCGCGCCAATCATGTTGCGGTTGACATAGATGTTGCCGACCTGAAGACGATCGATCACGTGCTCGATCGTGTCGTCGATGCGCGAGTGGATGCCGAGCGTCAGCCCAAACCCAGTCGCCTCGATCGCGGAAAGCACCTCGCCGAACCGTTCGGCGCGGTAGCGCACGACATGCAGGATCGGGCCGAACACCTCCTCACGCAGCTGGCTTGCGGACGAGAGCTCGAAGATATGCGGCGCGACGAAATTGCCTGCAGGGGCCTCGCCGGCGAGATGCACCCGCGCTTCCTTTTTCATCCGCGCGATGTGCGCGTCGAGGCGCAGCTTGGCTTCGGCATCGATCACCGGTCCGATATGCGTCGATGGCTCCGATGGATCGCCGATCTTCAATTCGCGGGCCGCGCCAGCGATCATCTCGATCATGCGGTCGGCGACGTCGTCCTGCACGAACAGCAGCCGCAGCGCCGAGCAGCGCTGGCCGGCGGAACGGAACGCCGAGGTCACGACGTCATCGGCAACCTGCTCGGGCAACGCGGTGGCATCGACGATCATCGCATTGATGCCGCCGGTCTCGGCGATCAGCGGCACGATCGGGCCGTCCTTGGCCGCGAGCGTCCGGTTGATCGATCGCGCCACCTCCGTGGAGCCAGTGAAGACCACGCCAGCAATGGCGGGATGGCTGACCAGCGCGGCACCGGCAGTGCCGTCGCCCTGAACCAGATGCAGGGCCGATGCTGGCACGCCGGCCTGGTGCAGCAGCGCGACGGCCTCGGCTGCGATCCGCGGGGTCTGCTCGGCCGGCTTTGCGATCACCGCATTGCCGGCCATCAGCGCCGCCGTGACCTGACCGAGGAAGATCGCGAGCGGGAAATTCCATGGCGAAATCGCGACGAAGGCGCCACGGCCGCGCAGCTCCAGCACGTTGCTTTCGCCAGTCGGCCCGGGCATCGCCTCGCCCTGGCCGAACAGTTTTTGACCGAGCGCTGCATAGTAGCGGCAGAAGTCGATCGCCTCGCGCACCTCCGAGAGCGCGTCGTCGAGCGTCTTGCCGCCTTCGCTCTGCAGCAGGGCGAGGAAGTGCGCGCGGCGCTGCTCGAGCAGGTCCGCGGCCTTGTCGAGGATCGCCGCACGTTGGGCGGCGGGCGTTGCGTTCCAGGCCTTGAAGCCGGCGCGGGCGGCAACGACCGCGGCGTTCGCCTGTTCGGCCCTCGACGTTGCGACCATGCCCGACGCCGCCTTGGGTTCGGCCGCGATCGCCGATGTCAGCGCGTCGAGCGCCTTTCGCTCGCCGAACTCGATGCCGTGCGAATTCTCGCGTTGCGGCCGGTAGAGATCGGCCGGCAATGGAATTCCGGAGTGCGCCGCGTTGTCGTCGGCGCCGATGATCTCGGCCGGGCGGCGCAGCAGGTCCACGATGGAAACGCGATTGTCCGCCGCCAGCGCCACAAAGGACGAATTTGCGCCGTTCTCGAGCAGCCGCCGCACCAGATAGGCGAGCAGGTCGCGGTGGCTGCCGACCGGCGCATAGGTGCGGTGCGCGATCTCCGGCCGGTCGTCGCCGAGCTGGGCGTAGAGCGCTTCGCCCATGCCGTGCAGCCGCTGGAATTCGAAGCTCGTGGGATCGTCCGACAGTTCGAGGATGGTCGCGACCGTCAGCGCGTTGTGAGTGGCGAATTGCGGAAACAGCCGCGGCCGCAAGCCGAGCAGCTTGCGCGCGCAGGCGACGTAGTTCAGATCGGTCATCGCCTTGCGGGTGAACACCGGATAGCCGTCGAGCCCGCGCTCCTGCGCGCGCTTGATCTCGGTGTCCCAATAGGCGCCCTTGACCAGGCGCACCATCATCCTGCGGTCGAGCGCGCGCGTCAGTGCATCGATGTAATCGATCACGTCGGCGGCGCGCTTCTGATAGGCCTGGATCGCAAGCCCGAAGCCGCTCCAGCCGGCGAGCGACGGGTCGGCGAAGGCAGCTGCGATGACGTCGAGCGACAGCTCCAGCCGGTCGCCTTCCTCGGCATCGACGGTGAAGTTGAGGTCGAACGCCTTGGCGCGGCGCGCCAGGTCGATCAGCTGCGGCACCAGCTCGGTCATCACGCGAGCGTGGCTAACCGCCTCGAAGCGCGGATGCAGCGCGGAGAGTTTGACTGAGATGCCGGGCCGGTCGGGCAGGGCCTGATCGCCGGCCGCCTTGCCAATCGCGTCGATCGCGCGGGCGTAGGATTCGAAATAGCGGCGGGCATCGTCGGCGGTGCGGGCGCCCTCGCCAAGCATGTCGAACGAATAGCGTGAGCCGCGTGCCGTGTGCGATTGCGCCCGCGACAGCGCGGCCTCGATGGTCTCGCCGAGCACGAAATGGCTGCCCATCAGCCGCATCGCCTGCCGTGTCGCAGCGCGCACCGCAGGGGCGCCGAGCCGCTTGGTCAGCCGACCTATCGTGCCTTGCGGTGTTTCACCGGGCTGGATTACGCGGGCCGACATGCCGAGCGCCCAGGCCGAGGCGTTGACCATGAACGCGCTCGATCTGGTCTCGTGGTTGACGAAGTCGCCCTGGCCGAGCTTGTCCTCGATGAACTGGTCGGCGGTGCGCGCGTCGGGCACACGGAGCAGCGCCTCCGCGAGCACCATCAGCGCCAGGCCCTCCTTGGTCGACAGCGCGAACTCGCGCAGCATGTCCTCGACCCCGCCGAGCGGATCGTCATTGGCCCTGATCGCCTCGATCAGGCGTCGCGCGGTGCGGTCGACCCCAGCCTCCTGATCCGCGCCAAGCTGCGCATCCCGGCGCAGCCTGCCGGCGATTGCGGTGTCATCGGGGGCGTAGGGCGCGCTGAACGGCGGCGGGAGCGGGGATGGGTCGGGCATGGCGGTTCCTTGGCGGTTCCTCGATGGTTGCACAGGAACACCTACGCGCGGTCGCACCGTAGTTCGATAGACAAATTAGCAGAGTTGCCTTAGAAAATCCGGATCATCTCAAATATTGCCGTGGATATGACAGAGATAGATAAGACAGACCGCAAAATCCTCTCGATCCTGCAAGGAGATGGAAGGATTGCCAATGTAGAACTGGCCGAGAGGATCGGCCTGTCGCCGACCTCCGTCGGCGAACGGCTGAAGCGGCTGCAGCGCGACGGCTTCGTCGAGGGCTATGGTGCGCGGCTCAACCCGCACCGGCTCGGCCTCGGCCTCCTGGTGTTCGTCGAGGTGCTGCTCGACAAGACTACGCCCGACGTATTCGAGAAGTTCGCCAGGGCCGTGCAGAACGCCCCGGAAGTGCTGGAGTGCCACATGGTGGCCGGCGGCTTCGACTATCTGGTCAAGGCCCGCGTCGCCAACATGACCGCCTACCGCCGGTTTCTCGGCGAGACCCTGCTGGCGCTGCCGGGCGTGCGCGAGACGCGAACCTACGCGGTGATGGAGGAAGTCAAGCGCGACGCGCCGCTTCCGGTCGGCTGACAGGCGCAGGATCCGATCCACAGCCATGCGCAGGATGTCTTGGCATCGCGGCGCACCCGCGATAATTCTCCCCTCAGTTGGGGGCCGCGACATGGACGATGCCAATCAGCCGATAGGTGCGAGTCGAGCCGGGGTTGCCGGCGCGCTATGCGCAGCCATCCTGTCGCTATCCGCGATGACGCCCTCCCGCGCGGCCGAGCTCAGCTCCGGCATCATGCAGCTCTATACGTCGGTCTCGATCTATCCGCCGTCGGCCTCGGCGATGACGGTGTGTTACGGCTTCGTCTGCCGGCGCCGCGAGATGCTCGACTTCAGCGCGGCCGACCGGGCGGCCCTGGCCAGGATCATGGCCACTGGCCGCGCCAACGCCGCCGCCGAACGCGCGGCCGTGCAGAAGGCCGTGATCTGGTTCGACCGCCGGATGGGGCCGATCCTCGGCACCGACAAGCGCGTGGCGAAAGCCGACTTCCGCGCCAACGACGACAAGCACAATTACGATTGCTGGGACACCACGCGCAACACCACCAGCCTGATGCTGGTGATGCAGTCGTGGAATCTGTTCAAGTTCCACGACGTGGGGGACCCCCACTATCGCGGTTTTCAGCTGATGCAGACGCCGCACAATACCGCCGTGCTGGTGGAGCGCGCGACCAAGGTGGAATGGGCCGTCGATCTCTGGCCCCGCGGCTATCTGCAGCCGCCTGACGTCATGACCGTCGCCAAATGGGTGACGGAAGATTGAACGGCTGAGTGTTCGTGCCGCGCGCGATCCAAGGCGGCCGGAGAAAAGTTCAGCGTCGTGACGCGCGGGCGCCGTGCCCGCTCCGCCGAACGTCACGTCGTATGATGTTGGATCGGCCCTCACTCCCGGATCGTGTCCGAGAGTGCGCCGCTGATCTCGCGCGGTGCGCTAGACCTTGAGGTTCTCGGCTGACGTCTTGCCGCGATTGGCGATCTCTTCGTATTCAACAGACTGGCCTTCGTTGAGGCTCTGAAGACCGGCCTTCTGAACTGCTGAAATATGCACGAAAATGTCCTTGCCGCCTGTAGCGGGCTGGATGAATCCATAACCCTTGGTCGGGTTGAACCACTTCACTGTACCTTTGGGCATTCCAGTCGTCTCCGCGGAATCAATCGAAAACAGACCAGTCGGTCCCCGCACAAACCGGCTTGTCCGTACCGCACAGGATAGCAGTTTGAAAAAAGCTGGGTAGATCAAACCACGGTGTGTTTTCGCCCGGAAACAACCCGGTTTGCAGGGTTTTGCTGCCGGATTGCCTGTTTCGTGGTCAATTGATGCGCTGCAAAAGAGATCGGTTCCAGTGAACCGATTTGGATCAACGGCCCCCGCGCGGGGTTTCTGCCGGTGCGCGGGGGATGAATCGGCCGCGTCTCAATAGGTCGCGGAGAGATACTCGACGATCTTGCTGACGTCGGCCTGGTCGATCGGCGCGCCGTAGACCTTGATCATCTTGGTCACCTCGGCCTGCCAGAAGTCCTTCTTGAACTTCTCGCCCTGCGGCTGGGTCTTGATGTAGTCGGCCGAGTGGCAGGCGGTGCAGTTGTTCTGCACCACGTCGAGGTTGGGACCCGGCTTGAAGGTCGCGGTCTCCTCGGGAAGCGTATAGTTGACGGGCGCGGCCATCGTAGCTCCGATCGACAGCATGGCGATCGCGGCGAGGGAGGCAAGCAGCTTGCTGGTCATGATGCTTCTCCTCAGGCCGCGGTGACGCGCACGGTTTCGACGACGTTGCGCAGATAGCCGGCGGGATTCCACAACGGGTCCATCGGCTGGGTGTCGCCGGCATTGTTGGTGGCGCGCACCTTCAGCTCCGAGGCGCCGGCCGGCAGCGCGACCTTCAGCTTCCATTCGCGGAATGCGTATTTGCCGAGATACTTGCCGAGCTTGGCCGGTGTCCAGCTCTTGCCGCCGTCGGTCGAGACCACGACCTCCTTGATGCCCTTGCCGCCGTCGAAGGCGATGCCGCGCAGCGTGATGCGACCGGCCTTCAGCTTGGCGCCGTCGGCAACGCTGGTGATGAACGAGCGCACCGTGAAGCGGTTGATCGGGATCGTCGCCTTTGGTGCGGTGCCGGGCTCGACCGCGTTGTTCGGCGTGTCCGGAATCCGGTAGGCGGACTTCATCCAGAAGCCCTCGAACACGCTGTCGATCACGGTGATCTCGTTGAGGTGCTTCACCCAATAGGTGCCGTAATAGCCGGGCACCACGAGGCGGAGCGGGAAGCCATTGAGGAACGGCAGGTCCTCGCCGTTCATGCCCCAGGCCAGCATCACCTCGCCGTCGCGCGCATGGTCGATGTCGAGCGCTTTCACGAAGTCGGGCGTCGTCTCCATCACCGGGCCGTCCATGCCGTTGAAGGTGACCTGCTTGGCGCCGGCCTGCACGCCGGCCATGTCGAGCACGGTCTTCAGCGGCACGCCGTGCCAGCGCGCGCAGCCCATCGCGCCGTTGCCGAGCTGGCCGCCGGCGACGCGCGGATTGAAGAAGCCGCGGCTGTTGCCGGAGCACTGGTTGACGGCGACGAGCTCGACGGCTTTCAGCTTCCGGATCTCCTTCAGCGACAGCTTGAGCGGCTTGTCGACCTTGCCCTTGATCTCGAGCGTGAACTTGTCCGGGTCGAGATCGTAGGGGACGCCGGCGAGATGATAGCGGACGAAGAACGCGTTGTTCGGCGTGAGCGGCCCGTCGTTGAAGATCGCAAACGGCGTTTCCAGCTGCGGCGGCCGCGCGGTCAGGCCGATCATCGTGCGCTTCTGCGGGTAGCGCACCAGCGGCCGTTCGCCGTTGCCGAAGGGCATCGTCACGGTGTCGAGGGCCAATGCGCCCCTTGATCCCAGCCCCGTCACCAAGGCGGCCAACCCGGCGCGCTTCATCAAGTCTCGTCGATCGAGCATTCCGCTTCCTCCGAAGCTATTCTGTCGTGGGCTGGTCATCACCAGGCTCACTCTGCCTTGCGCGCCTTCGCATCATGGAATGCGCGCACGACAAATGACGCATCGGGCAATTGCAAGTCAATTGAGCTTTCGCAGCGTCCAACGCCGCTGCGTCGCAATAACGAAAGCCCCGGTCGCATCAGACGACCGGGGCATTTCCATCAAGACGAAGGTTGGATCAGTAGCAGACGTTCACGGTGCGATAGCGATAGCCGTAGGGCGTCAGCACCAGGCGGGTGACGTAGCAGCCGGAATCGACGAAGCCGACCGAGATGCCCGGGCCGCCCCAGAAGTGATGGTGGTACGGATGCCAGAAGAACGGTTTGGCGGAAGCCGAGGTCGGCGCCAGCGCGGCGGCAGCAAGCGTTGCAGCAGTGGCGAGAGCGAGCGTGACTTTGCGAAGCATGGTCGTCTCCTTCAGGTGCGCGTTGAGCTCTGTCGCGGCGCGGTTGCAGTGTTACCCATCGCCGGTCAGTCGCATCCGGCATAGGACGCGTTCGAGCATCTCTGCTCAACGCAGCTTCGGATGTGCGGCAGGTCACATTGAGTGAAGGGGACTGAACCCGGTCAGGCCGCGACGGCACGCCGGTCGTCGACCAGCGCCGACAGGACGCGCGTCGACTCGACGGTGCGCACCGTCATCGGCTCGTTGCGGCCGCGGATCGCGACTTCCTGCGCCGGCAGGGCATCGTCGGCAAGGCCCGCGGTGGCGCGCACCTCGTCGGAGATGACCGCCTCGGAGGCCAGCGCCTTGGTCATGTCCTGCAGCCGCGCCGCGACATTGACGGCGTCGCCGAGCGCGGTGAACACCATGTGGTCGCGATAGCCGATATCGCCGACGATCACCTCGCCGCCATGGATGCCGATGCCGAAGCGGATCGGCTCGCGCAGATCGTGGCTGAGAAACTGGTTCAGCTCGTCGATATTGGTTGCGATCAGTGCGGCCGCGCGCAGCGCCTGGCGGCAAGCCACCTGGCGGTCGGTGCTCAGCCCGAACAGCGCCAGCATGCCGTCGCCGATGAACTGGTTGGGCCGGCCGCCGGCTTCCAGCACCGCCTGCGACACCGCGCCGAGGAAGCGATTGACGATGAACACGGTGTCGAACGGCAGCCGCTTCTCGGCAAGCTGCGTCGAGCCGCGCATGTCGACGAACATGCTGACGAGATATCGCTCCTGGCCGACCCGCGTCGGATTGCCGGCGTGTGCGTTCGCCGACATCGTGTGCGGCAGGAACAGCTGGAAGAAGGTCAGGTCGCCGGTCGGCCGCAACTGGCAGGCCAGCCGGATCGACGGATCGTCGGTGCCGACCCGGTGCAGCACGAAGGCCTCGCGCGGCGAGGGCTCGGGCAGCGCGGCGTGATCGCCGATGATCCGGATACGGCAGGTCGAGCAGCGTGCACGGCCGCCGCAGACGCTGGCATGGGGAACGTTGTAGCGCAGGCTGGCTTCCAGCACGCTCAGTCCCTTCGGCACCCGCAGCGTGCGGCCGTTGCCGTAGGACAGCGCGATCATGCCGCCGCGGCGCTCCAGCAGCGCACGCGCGCCGCGCGCCAGCAGCACGAGGCCGAGCAGGCCGAGATAGCCGATCGTCAGGTCATCGGTGATTCGCTCGAGCATGGTCCCTTGGGCCGCCGTCCCGAGCTTCTGCACCGAGAGCTCCTCGCGCCGCCAGTCGGGATCCTGATAATCCGCGATGGTGGCGCGGCCGGCCTGATAGATGCCGAGTATCGCCAGCGTCGGGATCAGCACCGCCGTCGCGAGCAGGAACGGCGCGGCGCGCGTAAAGAACGCCCGCAGCCGCAACCAGAAATACAGGCCGATGCAGCCATGGACCCAGGCGATCACCAGCACCGCCAGCATCGTCCAGAGCCGGTTCGGCGAGGCGATGAAGAAGGTGTACAGCTCCTGCGGGTAGAGCTTTTCGTGCCCGTACAGGGTCTGGCCGAGCCGCACGCCGACGACGTGCGCGACGATCAGCATTGGGATGCTGAGGCCGAGCGTCAGCTGCAGCGGCTCGATCGCCTTCCAGCGGAACTCGCGGCGCTGGTACAGCGCCCAGATGCCGAGGCCGGTATGCACCAGGCACGCGGAATAGAACACGATCGCGACCGGCAGGAACTGCCAGAACTCGGTGTGGTAATGCACCCCGATCGCCATCGCCTCGGTCGAGATATTGCCGAGCGCGTGGTTGAGGAAATGGCTGATCAGGTAGGCGAACATGATCGTCCCCGTGACCAGGCGAACCTGCCGCTGGCCGATGCCGCGGGCCATGTCCTGCAAATGTTCGCGCGAAGGGGACGCCATGTGATTCATATCGGCAATTCTAGTGCTTAATTCCCGCGCTGAACACCACCGCCGGTCCGGACACGCTGCGGTAGCGGGCATTGCAGCACGTTGACACTCCGTTAAGAGTCGAACAAAAAGCGCCGTGACGATAGCCCATCCCGATAACATCAGCGTCAAGCCGGCCCGGTTGCGTGCGCCGGATTGGCGTGGCGTCATTGCCGTGATCGCCGCCATGACCGCGATGCGGCTGGCCTATGCCCATGCGCTCGATCTGCGCACCGACGAGGCCTATTACTGGACCTGGTCGAAGGAGAACGTGCTGTCGTTCCTCGACCATCCTCCGATGGTCGCCTGGTTCATCCGTTTTGGCACAGCTATTCTCGGTGACACCAATCTCGGCGTTCGCCTCAGTGGCATCGTGGCGATGCTGGCGACCCAGCTGCTGCTCGCGGACATCGTCCGCCGCGTGACATCGAACAATGTCCGCGCCGTGATGCTCGCGCTGCTGCTGCCGGAGGCGGCGCTGTATTACGGATTGTTAATGGCCAAGGTCGCGCCGGATACCGCGCTGATCCCGTTTTCGGTGGCGATGCTGTGGTCGCTGGTGCGACTCGCGCAGAGCAATGACGGGCGCTGGTGGCTCGCCGCGGGGCTGTTCGCCGGGCTGTCGCTGCTGTCGAAATTCACCGCGATCATGTTCGCGCCGGCGGTGCTCGCCTTTGCGCTGGTGCCGGACTGGCGCTGGCGCTGGCTGCGCAGCCCGTATCCCTACCTCGCCGCGCTGATCGCGATTATCGTGTTCTCGCCGGTCTTGATCTGGAATGCGGAGCATGACTGGGCCTCGTTCCGCTTCCAGGCGGTGCGCGCCACCGTCGAGCGCGATCTCACCTTCCGCACGCTCGGCGAGTTCATCGGCATGCAGTTCGGCCTCGTCGGCTTCGTGCTGCTGCCGGTGACGCTGTTCGGCACGGTGCTGACGGCATGGCGCGGCTATGTCAGGCGCGAGCCGGTCGCGATCCTGCTCGCAACATCGGTGCTGGTGCCGTTCGTCTATTTCCTCTGGAAGTCGCTGACCTTGCGGGTCGGCGACACCTGGCCGATGTTCCTGTGGCCGGCCGGCTTTGCGGCCGTTGCCATCAACGTCACGAAGATGCCGTTCGAGGGCTGGTCGCTCGGGCTCATCAAATCGACGATCTCCTGGGCGCGGACCGCGATCGCATCGGGCATCGTCTTTGTCGTCTGCGTCTTCCTCTATTACATGTTCGCGCCGTGGAATCTGATCGGCCGCACCGATCCGATCGGCACCGAGGCGGGCTACGATGTGGTGGCCGCGCGCACGTTGGCGCAGGTGCAGGCGACCGGTGCGAGCTGGGTCGCGACCACGGACTATCGCACCTATGCGATGCTGCGCTGGATGCTGCGCGGGCGGGTGCCGGTCGTCGAGATCAACGAGCGCGGCCGTTTCCAGGGCTTTGCCGATCCCGGCATGAGCGAGATCCGCGACCACGCCGGCATCTATGTCGGGCGCGAGCCCGAGAACAATCTGCCGCTGTGGAGCGAAACATCCGCGCTACGCCAGCCGCTGGAGCGCGTGACGCGGAGCTGGCGCGGCATGGTGATGGACACCTACGCGCTGGAGAAGATCTCGGGCTGGACACCGGACCTGTCGCCGCCGCCGGACACCACCTTCTTCCGCTGGCGCGTGCTGGCGATGTTGAGCGGACCTTGCGAGATCCCCTTCTCCCCTTGTGGGAGAAGGTGGCAGCCGAAGGCTGCCGGATGAGGGGTATGTCTCCGCGCGAGCGGTGCTTGCGGAAAGAAACTCCTCACCCAAGCGGGTTCTTGACGAGCAGCTGAGCTGCCCTCTCCCACAAGGGGAGAGGGCGCAGTAATGGGCACCGCTTTGGGCAGGAAAAAGAAGAACTATTCCTCTTCCTCGCGCTTGCGGATCAGGTCCTTCGCGAGATCGGTCAGCGCGGGGCGCGGCAAAGCACTGAAGGGAAGCGGGCGGGTGACGTCGATTGCCGCGAGGCCGAGGCGGGCGGTCAAGAGGCCGTTGAGCATGCCTTCGCCGAGCCGCTGCGAGAGTTTTGCCGCGATGCCGTGGCCGAGCATCTGCTGGATCAGGCTGTCGCTCGCGGCCATGCCGCCGGTGATGGCGAGATGCGCGATGACGTGGCGCAGCAAGCGGATCATGCCGAGTGCGCCGGGCCGGCCGCCATAGAGCCGCGCCAGCTGGCGGATCATCCGCAGGCTCGCCACGAACACGAACAGCACGTCGAACAGCGCGCGCGGGCTGACCGCGGTGACGACGGAGACGCGCTGCGCGGCTGATGACACCAGCCGCCGCGCCTCCTCGTCGAGCGGCGTCATCAATTCGCGTTCGGCGAGGCGGATCATGTCGGCGCCGTCGATGATGTCGTCGGTGTGGCTCTGCAGCGTGCTGCGGGCGCGGGCGAGTTGCGGGGTCTGGTGCGCGAGCTTGAGCAGGTCGGCAACGATCGCGCGGCTCGTGGCGCGGTCGTCGCTGATCAGCACCTCGGCGGCGCGCAGATGCAGCTTCTCGATGGTCGCAAGCCGCGCCAGGCCGACCAGCTCGCGCATGGTGACGACCGCGAGCGCCACCGTGGCGATCACGGCGAGCCCCAATCCGAGCACGCCGAGGCCCTCGTTGCGCGCGAATAGATCCTCGACCAGGTTGATGACGCCGAGCCCGCTGCCGAGCACCACAAGGCCCGCGACCGCGCTCCAGAACAGCGTGCCCCAGCGGAAGCCACGGCGCGCCGGCAGCATCGGCGTATCGACCGGCACCGGGAGCTGCGCGGGCTCGGCTTCGGGCACGATCTGGATCGTGCCGCGGGAGAGGCGGCCGGCCTCGTCCGGATCCATCACGACCACGCCGGGATCGTCGAGCTTGAACGTCGCCGGCCGCCGCGGGGGCGTCTTCTCGTTCATTGCAGCTTGTCTCCGATCAGGAACTGGAGGGCGCGGTCAAGGCGAATGTGAGGCAGCGCCGGCTCCGCATCGCCACTTCGTTCCAGCTTCGGCGGCCGGAAACGCAGGAAACGAAAGTCGGCGGTATCCGCGCCGGCACTCGAGAGGCCGCGGAATCCGCCGTTGAACAGCTCCTCCGGATTGTCGGGCAGGTCACCGGGAAAGGTCGCGACCTCGGTCTCGCCGTCAAGCGTCTCGCCATTGGCAACTTCGCCCTCAGCCGGCGTGCCGAGGATCGACGGCAGCCGGTCGCGGCCGCGTGCGACCTGCGCCTCGCGCGTGGCGCGCACCGCGGCGAGCGCCACGACGTCGATGCCGGCGCCGGCATATTCGGCGCGCTCGGTGGCCCTGGCCACGATCCGCCGCAGCACGGATTCCAGCCGGTCATGGCTCTGGTGGTGCAGATGGTCGGCCTTGGTCGCCGCGAACAGGATGCGGTCGATGCGCGGCCGGAACAGCGCGCTCAGGATCGTGCTGCGGCCGATCCGGAAGCAGTCGAGGATGCCGGCCAGCGCCGCCTCGAGATCGTGCAGCGCCTCGGGACCGGCATTGAATGCGGCGAGCGCATCGGCCAGCACGATCTGGCGATCGAGCCGCGCAAAATGATCGCGGAAGAACGGACGCACCACGACATCCTTGTAGGCCTCGTACCGCCGCCGCATCATCGCCCACAGCGAGCCGTCGGGCGCGCTGCCGTCCGCCGGCACGTCGAGCGGCGCAAAGGTCAACGCCGGCGTATCGGCGAGATTGCCCGGCATCAGGAAACGGCCGGGCGGTAGCAAGCTCATCGCGAAGCGCTCGTCGCGGCAGGCGCGCAGATAGTCGGTGAACAATCTGGCTTCGGTGCGTGCGGCCTGCTCGTCCTCCTTGGCCTCGGGCTGCAGCGTTGCCAGATGGGCGTGCCAGGGTGCCGCGAGCTTGGCGCGCAGCGGCTCGCGCGACAATGCGAGGCTTTCCGCGGACCATTGCTCATAGCTCTTGTTGAGCAGCGGCAGGTCGAGCAGCCACTCGCCGGGATAGTCGACGATGTCGAGCGTCAGCGTGCGGTCCGCGCTATTTTGCCGCTGATACTCGATCACCAGGCGAAGCTCGGAGATGTCGGTGGTCGAGCTCGGCCAGCTCCGCTCCTCGATCAGGGTGCGGACATGGTTCTCGTAGGCGAAGCGCGGCACCGCATCGTCGGGCTGCGGGGCGAGATAGCCGCGCGCGATCCGCCCGGAGCTATAGGCCTCGAACACCGGGAAGCGGCCGCCGCGGGTCAGGCCATGCACCAGCGCGGTGATGAACACGGTCTTGCCGGCGCGCGACAGGCCGGTGACGCCGAGCCGCACCGTCGGGTTGAAGAAACCCTCGCCATAGTCGAGCAGCGCCCGCGCCGAGAGACGCGCTTCCTCGACGATATCTGCGAAGCTGGGGGGCATGGAGGGTTAACGGAAACCCGGCAAAGGGGGCCAAAAGGGTGGGCGATCACCCGCAAGGTGGCGATTATCCAGGCAAAATCAAGCTTCACATTTCCGGCGCCTTTGCGGGCGAGGGATTGAACGCTGGGCCGCGCTCGCAGTACCCATATTCATCGCCGCACAGGAAAGCGTTACGGCATGACGGTCTTCCGCCTGAAGCAACTTGCCTCGAACTCGATCCACGCAGCCGGCGCCGCGCTGTGGAACTATGACCGCGCCGAGCTGATCGCCGACGGCGTCGTTCATCTCATCGGCGTCGCCTTCGGGCTGGTTGCCGCCACCGCGCTGATCGTGCTGACCGCGGTCTATGCCGGCCCGTTCGACGTTGCCGTGGTCTCGGTCTATGTCGCGGGCCTGCTCGCGATGCTGACGCTGTCGGCGACCTACAATCTCTGGCCGGTGTCGCGCGCCAAATGGGTGCTGCGGCGCTTCGACCATTCCGCGATCTATCTCTTGATCGCCGCGACCTATACGCCGTTCATCGTGGAACTGAAGGACAGCTATTTCGCGCTCGCGCTGCTCGTCGGCGTGTGGTGCGTCGCGATCGTCGGCATCTGGCTGAAGCTGCGCTACCCCGGCCGGTTCGACCGGCTGTCGATTGGGCTCTATCTCGCGATGGGCTGGAGTGGCATCATGCTCTACGACCGCGTCGTGAAGGCGCTGCCGGCGATGGCGCTCGGCTTTGTGCTGGCGGGCGGCATTCTCTACAGCTTCGGGGTGATCTTCCACTCCTGGCGGCGGCTGCGTTTCCAGAATGCGATCTGGCACGGCTTCGTGCTGCTCGGCGCCGCCTGCCACTATACGGCGGTATTCGACGTCGTGCTGACGAGCTGAAGTTCTCGCCATCTGCAGCGGATGAGCTATCATGCTTCGTGATAGCGCATTCAGCCCTCTCACCGTCGCCCCCGCGCAACGGCGAAGCCGTTGTCGCTGGAGGAGCCGCGCAGGGGCGTCTCGAAGGGTCGACGGCCACCAGCCGGGCCGTGCATCCTTCGAGACGCGCTCCGCGCTCCTCAGGATGACGGATGTAGGGGGCGAGGTGAGCAAAGTGAACGACAGTGTGCAAGCAAAGGTATCGGGAGGACAGCCATGCAGGTGGCAGGTAAAGTCGTGGTGGTCACCGGCGGTGGCAATGGCATCGGCAAGGCGCTGTGCGAGGCGTTCCATGCCGGGGGCGCATCCAAGGTCGTGGTGGTCGACCTCGATCATGCGGCGGCCGAGAAGGTCGCGGCCTCGGTGGGTGGCGCCGCGTTCAAATGCGATGTCGGACAGGAGAAGAACATCCTGCATGTGATCGACGAGACCGAGCGCATGTTCGGCCCGATCGCGCTGTTCTGCTCCAACGCCGGCATTGGCGGCGGCTTCGACCCGCTGTCGAAAAATGCCGGTGGCACCTCGGACGAGCCGTGGTCGCGAAGCTGGGCGATCCATGTGATGGCGCATGTCTATGCCGCGCGGCATCTGGTGCCGCGTATGAAGGCGCGCGGCGGCGGTTATTTCCTCAACACGATCTCGGCCGCGGGCCTGCTGTCGCAGGTCGGCAGCCCGGCCTATTCGACCACCAAGCACGCAGCAGTGGGCTTTGCCGAAAACCTCGCGATCTCGCACCGCGCCGACAACATCAAGGTCTCGATCCTCTGCCCGCAGGGCGTCGACACCAACATGCTGCGCTCGATCCCGAAGGGCCCGCAATCCGGCGACGGCGATCTCACGGCGGAGCAGGTCGCGCAGGACGCGCTCAAGGGTATCGAGCAGGAGACCTTCCTGATCCTGCCGCACCCGCAAGTGCTCGGCTACATGCGCAAGAAGGCCGAGAACTACGACCGCTGGATCGGCGGCATGGCCAAGATCCAGGCCAAGATGCGGGAGAGTTACGGGAAGTGAGACCGGTAGCCCGGATGGAGCGAAGCGCAATCCGGGGCCGAACGTCGTTGCGAGAATCCCAGATTACGCTGCGCTCCATCCGGGCTACGAGACCCCCGTAGGATCCCCGCTCAATTCTTCTGCGTGTAGAGCAGCGGCACCGCGGAATCCACCATCACCTCGATCAGGCTGGCGCCCCGATGCGACAGCGCGCGCTGGTAGGCGGCGGGAAGATCGGCCGACTTCGTCACCCGCATTGCGTCGCAGCCCATGCCTTCGGCGAGCTTGACGAAATCGATGCCAGGCAAATCGAGGCCCGGCACGTTGCGGACCTGCATGACCTGACTGAACGAACGCATCGCGCCATAGCCGGAATTGTTCATCACGACGACCGTCAGCGGCAGCTTGCGCTGTGCGGCGGTCCACAGCGCCTGGATCGAATACATCGCCGAGCCGTCGCCGATCAGGCAGACCGTGCGCCCTTTGCTGCGGCCGAGCGCCATGCCGACCGCCGCCGGCAGGCTGTAGCCGAGGCCGCCGCTCGCCATGGTGTAAAAACTGTCCTGGCCGCGCATCGGCATCGCCTTCTGCATCAGCGGGCGATGCGACGGCACCTCCTCGACCAGTGCGTCGTAGGGTCCCATCGCGGCCGAAAGTGCATGCAGCGCATATTCGGCGGGGATCGGGTCGCCGGCCGCGGGCGCCGGCGGCAGCACGCGGCCCGCGGGCGCGGAGCGCTTGGTCTCCGGCAGCATATCGAGCAGCGCCGTCAGCGCCGGCTTCATGGTCGCGACGATGCTGTGGCCGGTCGGCGTCATCGCGGCCGCATCGGGATCGTCGGTGATCTGGAAGATCGCCGTTGTGCCGTCGAAGATCGCGGCATGGCCCTCGACATGGAAGGTGAAGACCGGCGCGCCGACCACCAAGACGAGATCGTGCTCGCGCAGCGCGTCGGACAGCTGGCCAGGTGCGGCATGCAGGAAGCCGGCAAATTGCGGATGGCGCTCAGGGAACGAGCAGCGCGCCGAGAACGGGCTGGCCCAGACCGCGGCTTTCGTCTTCTCGGCGACCTTGACCATAAGGTCGACGGCTTCGGCACGATCGACGGCGGGACCGACGACGAGGCCAGGGCGCCTGGCCGCGCCCAGCGCGGTCGCCAGCGCCTGCATCGCCGACAGATCGGGGCCGACCTCGCGGCTGACCTGGCGCGCCTCGAGCGGCTGCGTCGCATGCGCCCAGTCGTCGATCGGCACCGAGACGAAGGTCGGCCCGCAGGGCGGCTGCATCGCGATGTAATAAGCGCGCGCGATCGCCGCCGGCACGTCCTCGGCGCGCGCCGGCTCGACGGCGAACTTGACGTAAGGCCGCGGAAACTCCGAGGCACGCTCGGCATAGAGGAAGGCCTGCAGCGGCATGATCGAGCGCGCCTGCTGGCCGGCGGTGATCACGAGCGGGGTCTGGTTGCGATAGGCGTTGTAGATGTTGCCGAGCGCGTTGCCGACGCCGGCCGCCGAATGCAGGTTGACGAAACCGGCATTGCGCGTCGCCAGCGCATAGCCGTCGGCCATGCCGACGACGGAGGCTTCCTGCAGGCCGAGCACGTAATCGATGTCGTCGGGCCAGTCGCTCAGGAACGGCAGCTCTGTCGAACCGGGATTGCCGAACACCTTTTTGATGCCCCAGGCGCGCAGGAGGCCGAAGGTAGCGTCCTTGACGGTGACGGTCTTGCCTTTGCTGGCCTCGGGTTTACGGGATGACATCAGGCGGTTCCCATTCCTGTCTTGTTACGTTCCGTCATTGCGTGTCGCAAAAGCGGAAAGGCAATCCACCTCTCGATGGATTGCCTGACGATGTCAAGCCGCAGTCCCCATAGTTGCCGCAGCAACGGCCGAAAGTTGCGGTCTGCTAGTTGGATTTTTGCAGCGCGGCGGTCTGCTTGTCGAAATCCTGCTGGAGCCCGGTCACATAGCTGGTGTTTTCGCCTCTGCGTGCTGGCAATGCCGATCGCAAGCGGCGGGCGGCAAGCCGCCAGTCAAGGCGGCCGTCCGTCCGGCGCATGCCTGTTCCGCGTTCAGCTGGCGTATTGCGCGATGCCGTTGCCGAACGACCAGTTTTCCTTGGCGACCTCGACCAGGTTGATGAAGATATCGTCTGGACGTCCCTGCAGCTGGCTCTGGAAATCGTCGACGATCCGCTTGTAGAACGCCTTCTTCATCTCGACGGTACGCCCGGCATTCAGCGTGATCTGGATCAAGACGAGATCGTCGCTGTAATTGTTGCCGAGATAGTTGTCGGCGTAGTTGAGGTCGCCGCGATCGTGCTCGGTGATGACCTGAAACTTGTCGTTCTCGGGCACGTTGATCACCTCGCGCATCGCCTTGTAGACGATCTCGCCGAGCGTCTTGCGATATTCGGCGGACTTGCCGCGCTTCAGGTCGATACGAACGAATGGCATGGTGGTCTCCTGTGCTATGCGGGGCTCGGCCGGATCGGCCCGGTGTGATCGAGACGCTGCGACGATGCGAAGGCTCTCGCGTCGTCCGCTCGCGCCGGCGGCGTCGGGGAATTCAGCGGGTTGCCTTGAAGGCCTCCCATCGGGCATCGCGCTCGCGTTGATATTTTGGCGTCCGCTCGCCCACCATGTCGGCGCGACGGACCGGCTCGCCGCAGGACTCGCAGACCGGACCGAGCCCGGCCGGCTTGCCGCAGACGAGATGGGTGTAGTTCATTGCCCGGCCTTCGCGCGGTGACTTGCACCAGGTCTCGCCCCAGGCGCGCAGCGCCATCATCACCGGAAAGAACGCTTCGCCCTTCTCGGTGAGGTGATATTCGTGGCGCAGCGGACGCTTGTTGTAGACGCGCCGCGTCACCAGCCCGTCCGCTTCCAGCGTCTTCAGGCGCGCGGTGATCATTTGCGGCGTGCCACCGGTCTGCGCCTGAATCTCCTCGAAGCGATGATTTCGCGCGAACAATTCGCGCAGAACGAGTACGGTCCAACGGTCGCCCACGACGGCTTCGGCGCGCGCGACAGGGCACAGCGTTTGGTCAGTCATGTTGCCCTTCATTCTGCTCATCACGTTTACTTCATCAGGCTTGTTACTATGATTTTCATAGCAATATGGCGCGGCATCGTCGCAAATGCAATGGGCCGTTGATGGCCCGGTCTGTCATCACCAGGGAGCTAGCCATGACCACCGAACAGGCGCCGACAGCGGCCAAAGTCGATTTGAAGCTCGAAGTCGTCGTCATTCCGGTCTCGGATGTCGACCGCGCCAAGCGCTTTTACCAGGACCTGGGCTGGCGCCTTGATGCCGACTTCGTCAGACCTGACGGTTCGCGCGCCCTGCAGCTGACGCCGCCAGGCTCGCCGACCTCGATCCATCTCGGCTCGGGACCCGCGCTGCCGCGCTTCCTCATCGTCAACGATATCGAAGCGGCGCGCACCGAGCTGATCGCGCGCGGCGCCGATGTCAGCGAGGTGTTTCACCGCGGCGCGGAAGGTCGCATCAAGGGCCCGGACCCGGAACGTCCGAGCTACGGGTCGCTCGCCACGTTCAACGATCCCGACGGCAACGTCTGGCTGCTGCAGCAGGTGACGCAACGCCTGCCCGGGCGGGTCGACGGCAACAGCACGAATTTCTCCTCCGCGGCCGATCTCGCCGCTGCGTTGCGCCGCGCGGCAGCAGCCCATGGCGAACACGAGAAACGGACCGGCGGCCACGATGCGAACTGGCCCGATTGGTACGCCGAGTACATCGTCCGCGAACAAGCCGGCAAGCCGCTGCCCGAGTGAACGGAGCGCGTCGTTGAAGCAAATCCAACCGCTGCCTGATGGCCAAGGAGTGATCGATGTCCCAGATCATCTATCCACGCGAGCGAACCGCGCTGCTTCTCGTCGATCCCTACAATGATTTCCTCTCCGAGGGCGGCTTGGTGTTTCCGCGCATCAAGCCGATCGCCGACGAGGTCGGGCTACTCGACAATCTGCGCCGGCTCGACGGCGCGGTCCGGGGCGCCGGGATCCAGGTGGTGATCGTCCCGCACCGCCGCTGGGAGCTGGGCGACTATGCGGATTGGGATCATCCCAATCCGACCCAGCGCTTGATCATGCAGCGCCATAGCTTTGCGCGCGGCGAATGGGGCGGCGATTGGCATCCGGACTTTGCCCCCAAGCCCGGCGACCTGATCGCCGGGGAGCATTGGGGGCAGAGTGGGTTCGCCAACACCAATCTCGATTTCCTGCTCAAGCAGAAAGGCATCACGCACGTGATCGTGGTCGGGCTGCTGGCCAACACCTGCATCGAATCGACCGCGCGCTTCGCGATGGAGCTCGGCTACCACGTGACGCTGGTGCGCGATGCCACCGCCGCTTTCTCGCACGACATGATGCACGCCGCTCATGAGCTGAATGGCCCGACCTACGCCCATTCCATCCTGACAACCACGGAGGTGATCGCGGCGTTGCCGGCGGCCTCTCGTTCCAAGGAGACAGTCAAATGACTGCGACATCGAAGACACCGGCTGCAATCGCAACAGGCCAATCGACCCAGGGAGCCATCGACCGGACCCGGCGCAGGCTGTTGACGGGCGCGGCGCTGGGCCTGGCTGCTGTCGCAGGTGCCGCCAGCCTGTTCCCCTCGCATCCCGTCGGGGCGGCGGAGAATGATGCGATCCGCCCGTTCCGCGTCGACATTCCCGAGGAGGACCTCGCCGACCTTCGCCGCCGTCTGGCCGCGACCCGATGGTCCGACAAGGAGACCGTCAATGACGACTCCCAGGGCGTTCCGCAGGCGATGCTGCGAGATCTCGTCCGCTACTGGCAGACCGACTACGACTGGCGGAAGGTCGAGGCGCGGCTCAACGCGCTGCCGCAATTCATCACCGAAATCGACGGACTGGACATCCATTTCATTCACGTACGTTCCAAGCATGACAACGCGTTGCCCCTGATCGTCACGCATGGCTGGCCGGGTTCGGTCATCGAGCAGATGAAGATCATCGACCCCCTGACCGATCCCACCGCACACGGCGGCAGCGCGTCGGATGCGTTCCATCTCGTGATCCCGTCGATGCCGGGCTACGGCTTCTCCGGCAAACCGACCACGGTCGGCTGGGATCCCCAGCGCATCGCGCGGGCCTGGGTTCAGTTGATGAAGCGGCTCGGCTACAGCAAGTTCGTGGCGCAGGGCGGCGATTGGGGATCGCCGGTCTCCAATGAGATGGCCAAGCTGGGTGCGCCGGAGTTGCTCGGCATCCACGTCAACCTGCCTGGCGTCGTTCCGCCCGAGGTCTTCAAGGCGGTGAGCACCGGCGGCCCTGCGCCGGACAACATGTCCACGGAGGAGCAGCACGCCTTCGACCAGCTCAAGCTTCAATTCGCGAAGCGACGCGCCTACGCGCAGATCATGGGCACGCGCCCGCAGTCGCTCGCGGCCTTTGCGGATTCGCCTGCCGGCCTCGCTGCCTGGCTGCTCGATCACGGCGACCGCTATGCGCAGCCGGCCTCCGCAATGCAATCAGCCGTGCTCGGGCGCGACGTCAACGGGCATTCCGCCGGCGCACTGACCCGCGATGACGTGCTCGACAACATCACACTCTACTGGCTGACCAACACGGCGATCTCGTCGGGCCGCCTGTACTGGGAGAACAAGACCAACTTCTATCTGCCCGCCAATGTCACGGTCCCGGCTGCCGTGACCGCGTTTCCCGGCGAGAGCTTCGTGGCGCCGAGGAGCTGGGCGGAAAAGGCCTACCACAAGCTGATCTACTTCCATCAGGCCGAAGCCGGCGGTCACTTCGCCGCGTGGGAGCAGCCGGACATCTTCAGTCGAGAGGTTCGGGACGCGTTTCGGCCGCTGCGCAGCTGATCTGAACATTCAATGGAACCGAAAGGAGTATTCATCATGCCGAAGCTCGCACTCATCGCCAACGTCGAGGTCGCGCCGGAAAAGAGGGATCAGGTGCTGGCGCTGCTGTCGGCGCATGGCGCCCGGTCGCTCAGCGATGAACCGGGCACGCTGCACTTCGAGATACTGGTGCCGCGCGAAGACGCCGCGAAGCTCCTGATCTACGAGGTCTACCAGGATGACGCCGCGTTCGAGGCCCATCGCAACGCGCGCTCGATCGCGCAGTTCCGCGAGGAGTCCGCAGGGCTCGGTATCAAGATATCGGCGACGCGGTGCACGCCCGCGGCGTAAGCTCGGTCGCGAGCAGCGTCACGCCTGGTTGAGGCTAGCGCCGCGATCCGACAGCAGCTTCTCGGCCTTCGGCGTCAGCTCGTATAGATCGCCGTCCTTGGCGACGTAGCCCTCCTTGATCAGCCGGTCGACTTCACCCTGCACGTCGTCGGCAAAGGCAATGGATTGCGCGATGTCGCAGAGAACCGCGACCTGTTCGTCTCTAAGCATGGCGTCCTCCGTCACGGCGGGGAACGCGCTGGCCGGCGTTCGGTTCCAGTAGCAGCCGAAACTGGATCACACCATCTGACGCAACAAGCCGATCAGGCGGCCGCATTCATCGTCGGTGCCGACCGTGATGCGCAGGAAATCCTCGATCCGTGGTTTCTGGAAATGCCGCACCAGGACGCCGCGCTCGCGCAGTTTCGCGGCGAGATCGGCGCCGCGGTGGCCGGGATGGCGGGCGAACACGAAATTCGCCGACGACGGCAGCACGTCGAAGCCGAGCTCCGTGAGGCCGCGGGCGAGCGCCTCACGGCTGCTGATGATGCGTTGCCGGGTCTCTTCAAACCACGCATCGTCCCCGATCGCGGCGACGGCGCCGGCGATCGCAAAGCAATCCAGCGGATAGGAGTTGAAGCTGTCCTTGACGCGCTCCAAGGCCTCGATCAACGGGCGCTGGCCGATGGCGAAACCGACGCGCAGTCCCGCCAGCGCGCGCGACTTGGACAGCGTCTGGATGACGAGCAGATTGTCGTGGCGCGCGACCAGCGGCACGGCGCTCTCGGCGCCGAAATCGACATAGGCCTCGTCGACCACCACGAGACGGTCGGGCTGTTCGGTCGCCAGCGCCTCGATCGCGGCCCGCGGCAGCGCGATGCCGGTCGGCGCGTTCGGATTGCACAGCAGGATGGCGCTGCCAGGCCGCCGATAGTCGGCAAGGTTGATCCGCATCGCGGCATCGAGCGGAATCGTCTCGTAGCCGACGTCATAGAGGCGGCAATAGACCGGGTAGAAGCTGTAGGTGATGTCGGGGAACAGCAGCGGCGCGTCATGCTTCAGCAGCGCCGGAAAGGCGTGCGCCAGCACCTCGTCCGAGCCGTTGCCGACGAACACCTCGTCTGCCGTGACGCCGTAGCGCGTCGCGATCGCCTCGCGCAGGGCGGTCGCGCGCGGGTCCGGATAGAGCCGCAGCCGATCCGTGGCCGCGGTGATCGCCGCCACCGCGCGCGGCGACGGCGGGTAGGGGTTCTCGTTGGTGTTGAGCTTGATCAGGCCGCCGATCTTCGGCTGCTCGCCGGGCACGTAGGGCGACAGATTGTGGACGACCGAACTCCAGAAGCGACTCATGATCCCGTGATCCGTGGCTGAATGCGATCACAATAGGGAATACGAGGCGTTGATGAAAGCGCCTCGTATTCCCGTCGCATCTTGATGTGAGGCGCGCGCGCGACTACCAGGTCGCTGTGCCCTTCATGGTCGGCTGGCCCTCGGCATTCGCGGTCCACAGCTCCATGCCGCCGTCCTTGTCGTTGGCATTGATCGAGAACTCGCTGCCCTCGAACAGCGGCTGCACACCGCGATAGCTGAGCTTCTTCGGCGGCTTGCCGCCGCGGAGCTTCGCGGCGAGCTCGACGATGAACGAGGCCTGCAGCGGGCCGTGGAAGATCAGGCCCGGATAGCCCTCGACCTTGGTGACGTAGTCGCGATCGTAGTGGATGCGGTGGCCGTTGAAGGTCAGCGCCGAGTAGCGAAACAGCAGCACAGGATCGGAAACGTGGCTCTCGCGATGCTGCGCGGCCGGGGCAGGCGGCGGCGCCTTGGCAGGCGCTGCGGCTTGCGTGCTCGTCATCTCGCGATAGACGATGTCCTGCCGCTCACGGATCGCAAGCCCGCGCGAGGTCGTGACCTCGTGATTGACCGAGACGAAGCACAGCGTGCCGGTCGAGCCCGATTTCACGGTGACGTCCGCAATCTTCGAGGTTCGCCTGGCGTCATCGCCGATGCGCAACGCGTCGAAGAATTCCAGCTCGCCGCCGGCCCACATCCGGCGCGGCAGCGGCACCGGCGGCAGGAAGCCGCCACGGGTCGGATGGCCGTCGGGACCAAGCTGCGACATCGGAAACACGGGCTGCGCCAGGCACCAATGCGTGGTCCAAGGTGCGGCATCGCCGGCCTTCGGCTCGCCGATCTCCTGGAACAGCGTCGCGCGCAGCCCCATCACGAGATACTTGGTGACGACGTCGGAGGATTCGGTGGTCTTGCCGATCCACTGGCGGAGATGATCGAGGTCGAGTTTGTCGGTCATGTCTGTGTTGCCCGGGCAGGAGGGATCTCAGGAACGTTTGATGCGCTCGCCGATCGCGGGCACCTTGCCGTAGTGCCTGTTCTCGCCGACCACGATCGCAGCCGGTGCCGGATAGCTCACCTTGCCGTTCGGCGTGTCGACCTCGATGCGGCGCAGATGCGGATGCCTGGCGAGGTCGTCCATGCTGTTGACCTCGGCGAAGGCGATGTCGGCCTCGGCGAGCTTGGCCAGCAATTCCTCGCGCGTCAGTCTGCTGAAACTGTCGCTGACGATGCCGTCGGTCAGCGCGCGGTTGCGCACGCGCTCCACCATGTTGGCGAAGCGCGGATCGTCGGGCAGGCCGGGCTGGCCCAGCACCTTGGCGCATAGCGTCTTCCACTCGCGCTCGCTCTGGATCGAGATCAGGATCTCCTTGCCGTCCCTGGAGCGGAACACGCCATAGGGCGCGATCGAGGGATGGGCGAGGCCGATGCGTTTGGGCGACTTGCCGTCCTCGGCGTTGAGCAGCGGCACCGTGAGCCAGTCGGCCATCACGTCGAACATCGAGATCCGGATGTCGGCTCCCTCTCCGGTGCGGCCGCGGCCGATCAGCGCTTCGAGGATCGCGGCGTGCGCGGTGGCACCGGTCGCGACATCGACGATCGACATGCCGACGCGCGAGGCGCCCTCGGGGCCGCCGGTGATCGAGGCCAGCCCGCTCTCGGCCTGGATCAGGAGGTCATAGGCCTTGCGGTCGGCGTACGGACCGGTGTCGCCATAGCCGGTGATGGTGCACATGACCAGCTTCGGGTAGTCTTTGCGCAGCCGCTCGCGCGAGAAGCCGAGCTTGTCCATCGAGCCCGGCTTGAGATTCTGCAGCAGCACGTCGGCGCCCGCGATCAGCTGCTCGAGCTGCGCGCGGCCTTCCTTGGTCGCGAGGTCGACCACGGCGGAATCCTTGCCGCGGTTGAGCCAGACGAAATAGCTGCTCTGGCCCTTCGCCGCGGCGTCGTAGCCGCGGGCGAAATCGCCTTCGGGGCGCTCGATCTTGATGACATGAGCGCCGGCGTCGGCGAGGCGTGACGAGCAGAACGGCGCGGCGACTGCCTGTTCGACGGCGATGACGGTCAGTCCCTCAAGCGGCAGCATGATCTGGCAACTCAGTAGGAGCGGGGCATGCCGAGCACGTGCTCGGCGACGAAGGACAGGATCAGGTTGGTCGAGATCGGCGCCACCTGGTAGAGCCGCGTCTCGCGGAACTTGCGCTCGACGTCGTACTCCTCGGCGAAGCCGAAGCCGCCATGGGTCTGCACGCAGGCATTGGCCGCTTCCCAGGAGGCATCGGCCGCCAGCATCTTGGCCATGTTGGCCTCGGCGCCGCAGTCGAGGCCGGCTTCGTATTTGCGGGTGGCTTCCTTCACCATCAATTCGGCCGCGCGCATCGAGGCGTAGGCTTTCGCGATCGGGAACTGGATGCCTTGGTTCTGCCCGATCGGCCGGCCGAACACGCTGCGCTCCTTGGCGTAGTCGGTCGCCTTTTGGATGAACCACTTGGCGTCGCCGACGCATTCGGCCGCGATCAGGATGCGTTCGGCATTCATGCCGGACAGGATGTAGCGGAAACCCTTGCCTTCCTCGCCGATCAAATTCTCCGCCGGCACCTTCATGTCGGTGAAGAACACTTCTGTCGTGGCGTGGTTCATCATGGTGCGGATCGGGCGGATCTCCAGCCCCTTGCCCTTCACCTCGCGCATGTCGACGATGAACACCGAGAGGCCGTCGGTGCGCTTTTTCGACTGCTCCTTCGGGGTGGTGCGTGCGAGCAGCACCATCAGGTCGGAATATTCGGCGCGGCTGGTCCAGATCTTCTGGCCGTTGACGACGTAGTGGTCGCCCTCGCGGCGTGCGAAGGTCTTCAGCGACGATGTATCGGTGCCGCTGGTCGGCTCGGTGACGCCGAACGCCTGCAATCGCAATTCGCCGGTCGCGACCTTCGGCAGGTACTTCGCCTTCTGCGCATCGTTGCCGTGCCGCAGCACGGTGCCCATCGTGTACATCTGGGCGTGGCAGCCGCCGCCGTTACAGCCCGCGCGCTGGATCTCTTCCAGGATCGCCGCCGCGGCCGACAGCTTCAGGCCCGCGCCGCCATACTCCTCGGGGATCAGCACCGAGAGATAGCCGGCTTCCGTCAGCGCATCGACGAACTCCTTCGGATAGGCCATCTGGCGGTCGAGCTTGCGCCAGTATTCGCCGGGAAACTGCGCGCAGAGCTTTGCGACGGCGTCGCGGATGTCGGAATGGTCGTCCGTGTGTTGTTCGTGTGCGGTCATTGGTTCTTCTTGTCGCGAGGTTACGCAGACGCCGGGTGAAGCGCCCGCTGTTGTGGGACCCCGGTAAACTCCCTATGCTGTTTTGTTATAGCGTATGAACCTGCCTTCCAGGATTGGCAAGTATGGATTTCCGCCAGCTTAGGACCTTTGCGTGCGTCGCGGAACTCGGGAGTCTGAGCAAGGCATCGGATACCTTGCGGGTGGCGCAGCCGGCGCTGAGCCGGCAGATCAAGCTGCTGGAGCACGAGCTGCGCACCGAATTGTTCACGCGCAACGGCCGCGGCATGGTGCTGACCGATGCCGGCCGGATGCTGCTGGCGCGCACCGGCGGTATCGTGCGGCAGATCGACCAGATCCGCGACGACATCCAGTCCGCCGGCGGCGCGCCGTCCGGGCGCGTCGTGCTCGGGCTGGTGCCGACGGTGAGCTGCGTGATCTCGGCGCGGCTGGCGCGGCGCACGGTGGAGCGCTATCCCGGCATCTCGCTCTGCATCGTCGAAAGCTACAGCGGTCATCTGATCGAATGGCTGCATCGCGGCGAGATGGACCTTGCGGTGATCTACGGCCCGTCGGTCGATCTGCATCTGGCGGTGCAGAGCCTTGGCCGCGACTCGATCGTCGCGGTCGGCCCGCGCGGCAGCGGGCTGAAGCAGAAGAAGCAGGTCGACATCGGCTGGCTGCTGCGCCAGCGCCTGGTGCTTCCAAGTCATTCGCACGGGCTCCGCGCCATGATCGAGCACGCGGCGGCGAAGAAGAAGGTCACGCTCGACGTCAAGCTCGAGGCGGATTCGTTCCGGGTGCTGACCAGTCTGGTCGAGGAGGGGCTCGGATACACCATGCTGCCGCCGTCCTCGGTGCGCGGCGAGGTCGCCGATGGCCGGCTCGAGACCGCGCCGATCGCCCGTCCCGCGCCGCGGCGCGAGCTGACGCTGGCCTCGCCGGTCGAGCATCCCGGCTCCAATGCGATCACGCTGATCGCCAAATTGCTGCGCGAGGAGGTCGCCGCGTGCCGCGCCGAGGGGCTCTGGGATATCCAGCTCGCCTGAGCGCGCTGGCGGCGTAGCCCTATCATCGTCATTGCGAGGAGCGACAGCGACGAAGCAATCCATGCCTCCGCGCATGCCGCGCGATGGATTGCTTCGCTTCGCTCGCAATGACGGCGGTGCGTGCATTGTGATCTCAGCGCACCTGGAAACCGAGATGGCCGCGGAAGCGATTCTTGAGATACGTACCGTCGCGCGGCGGCAGCGCGCGCTCGACTTCGCCGGCCGCGATACGGATGCGCGCCAGCCGCGGGCCGCCAGCGAGATCGCGCAAGCTTTTGCGGAAGCGATCGATGCCGGCCATGTCGGCGATATCGGATACATGGCCGATGCCGGCGCCGCTTGCGATCACCTCCAGCTTCGCCCCGAGGCCGGAATGGCTGAGCTGCATCCCGGTCTCGCCGAAATGGCCGTTGTCGAGCACCGCGATCGAGAGATTGCCGGGCTGCTTGGTGGCGATGGTGAGGAGGCTGCCGATCCCCATCAGCTGCTCGCCGTCGCCGGTGACGACCAGAACCGGCCGCTTCGGCTGCGCCAGCGCGAGCCCGAGACCGACCATCGCGGCGCCACCCATCGCGCCCCAGAGATAGAAATTGCCGGGATGCTCGCCGGCATCGAACACATCGTAAGACGAGGAGCCAAGCCCGGAGATCACGAGTAGATCGCCGCGGTCGGCGAGCAGCGCCTTCACGGCGGCGCGGCGATCGAGCGTGCCTGTTGATGCCGACATCAATGCGTCTCCTTCGTCCACTTCTTGCGGCCGATCATCCGCTGCGAGATCAGCACCGCGACCTGCTGGTCGCCGTCAAAGGCGAGCAAGGCGGCCGCCGAGATCACCTCCTCGGCGTCATCGGGATGGTCGAGCCGCAGCACGGTGGTGCCCATGATCTCGAACGCCTGCGGCGTCGCGCGGCCCATCGGGATCTGCCAGGGATTGAACTCGGCCCATTCGCCGCGCATCGTCACCAATGTCAGCAGCGGGAAGCGGCAGCTCGCCATCAGTGAGAGCATATTGATGCAATTGCCGACGCCGCTCGATTGCATCAGCAGCACCGCGCGGTCGCCGCCGAGCCAGGCGCCGGCCGACAGCGCGACGCCTTCTTCCTCGGTCGTCAGCACCGTGGTCTTGATGTCGGCATCGGCATGCGACAGCTTGATCAGCTTCGAGTGTCCGGCGTCGGGGACGTAGGACACCTGCGCGACGCCAAAATTCTTCAGCGTGCGGTAGATCGCAACCGGCCAGTCGGTGCTGGTCGCGCTGTCCTGGTGAACGGCAATCTGGTCCATCATGGCCTCGGCTCGGGCCGCACATTGGCGCGTCCTCGCCGAAGCCTTTACCGCGCGGGCAGCCTTACTTCCCTTCGCATCTGGCTCGCGCAGCTATACCGGATTTGTATACCCGCGCGCGACCTTCGAACTCAGGGGTTCGGCAGCAGGAACCTGCCGTACTGCTTGCTCGCGACGACCGCGGCGGCGGCCTCGCCGATGACGCGCATCGCCGCCAGCATTGGCCACGGCCCAAGGCTGATCCGGCGCACGCCGGCGCGGGCGAGCTCGCCGATCTCGGGAACGCCCCGCGTTACCATGATGTTGACCGGCGCCGGCGACAGTTGAACGAGCCGCTCGATCAGCGCGAGCTCGGTGAGCCCCGGCACAAAAATGCCATCTGCGCCCGCATCCGCATAAACCTTCGCGCGCCGCACCGCTTCATCCAGGCATTGCTCCGGCGAGCCGAATTTCAGCAGAAACGGATCGGTCCGGGCATTGATGAAGAGACGAACTCCGAGCTGTCGCGCAGTGTCCCGCACCGCCCTGATCTTGGCGGCATGCAGTTCGGGGCTGACGAGCTGCCGCTTGCCGCCGAAGAGCCCGTCCTCGATATTGACGCCGATCGCGCCGGCCTTGAGGATTCGCGCCGCCGAACGCGTGGTGGCATCGGGAGTGTCGCCATATCCTGCCTCCAGATCGATCGATACCGGGACTGTTACGGAAGCAGTCATCCGCGACACCAGGCCCTCCACCATGTCGAGCGGGGCATTCTCGCCGTCGGCATAGCCGAGTGCGGAGGCGACCGCACCGCTGCTCGTTGCGATGGCTGGCGAGGTCTTCGCGATCGCCTTGGCGGTCGCGACATCCCAGGCGTTGAACAGGACGAGCGGATCGCCCGTCCTGTGAAGGGCATGAAAGGCTTCGGCGTATTGCTGCTGTGTCGTGGCGTCCATTGCGCGCACTCCCGCTTGGAGAATTTTGAAAGATGTCGCGGCTGAGCGGCCGCTGCCTGCGGGCGCTCAGTCGGCGGCGTGGGTCTTGAACCAGTCCATGATCAGGCCGTTGACCTCGGCCTCACGCTCGAGATGCGGGAAGTGACCGACATCGGGCAGGACGATGCGCTGATGTGGCCCCTTGAACAGCGGCTCTTCCTTGATCGAATAGCGCGCGGTCGGATCGTTGCCGCCATAAATCGTCAGCGTCGGCGTATGCATGTCGTTGATCGGTAGCCGGCCCGCAACTCCGGCATCGACCAGGCCGTTGTAGTATTTCAGCGCCGCCTTCATGGTGCCGGGAGAAGAGAGCGTCTGCTTGACCGAGCGGAGATGCGCGTCGTTCTCTAGGGCTGGCGACCATAACTTCCAGAGGTAGTCGACGAAGGGAAGTCCCTCGATGTTGACCGCCGCGTGCGCGCCGGGCACCGTAAAGAAATAGACGTGGAAGACCGATCGAACGGCATCGGGATCGCTCCTGAGGCTCGGGATCGTGACCGGGTGCGCGGTGTTCATCACCACCGCGGCCTTGATCGCAGACGGCGCCGTGGCCAGCACCTGGAATGTCGAGGTGCCGCCCCAATCCATGCCGACGACGTATGCCCGTCCGTCGTCGCTCAGCGCGGCGATCAGCGCTTCGAGATCCTGTCCCAGCGCGATCGGATCGAAGATGCCGTCGGCCGGAATCTCGGTCGGCGCATAGCCGCGCAGAAACGGCGCGACCGCGCGATAGCCCGCATCCGCGAACACCTGCAACTGCTTGCGATACGACCAGGCATTGTCGGGGAAGCCGTGCATGAACATGACGAGCGGCCCGCTGCCCTGTTCGAGATAGGCGAAGCCCACGCCGTTGGCCTGCACGTATTTCAGGGCGGGTTCGCCGCCGGCGGCATCAGGCGTTGCCAATGCGGTGCTTCGGATCGTCATCGCTCCACTCCATTTTTCGTCGTTGCTATGCTCTGGGATAAATATGTGCGTAGCGCACGTATCAGGTCAAGTTGTTTTTTGTGCGCAGCGCACATATTATTCTCGGCATGGAAAACGGAATCGCCAATCTGCTGGGCGCGCTGTCGCTCGCTGTCATGGATCGTATCGAGCAGGGCGCGCGCGAGGTGGTCGGCCGCGGCGGCGAGACGCCGGCGGCCCTCATCGTCATCGGCTATGGCCAGGGCATGACCAACGACAAGCTGAGGCGGATCCTCGGCCTGTCGCATTCCGGAACGGTCCGCCTAGTGGATCGTCTGGTGTCGGATCGGCTAGTCGAACGCCGCCCGGGCAAGGACGGCCGCGAGGTCGCCTTGCACCTGACTTCGACCGGCGCCGCGGCCCGCAACAAACTGCTGGCGTCGCGGATATCAGCCGTGACGTCGCTGCTCGACGTGCTGTCACCGGCCGAACGCAAGCAGCTGGCGATATTGATCCGCGAACTGCTGGGACGGCAGGACACCTCCGAGATGGATCGCTTCACCATCTGCCGGATGTGCGACGACCGGGTCTGCACCAATTGCCCATTGCCGACCAGCAAGGGCCAGCACGCGCACTAGGCTGGCGCGAACGAAGCGAGGCTCAACCCGGGATGCGCACCGGCAGGTTCTCGATGCCGCGCACGAAGCTGGAATAGACTCGCTTCGGCTCGCCGACCACCTCGATGCGGTCGAAGCGCTTCAGCATCTCCTGCCAGACGATCTTGAGCTGCAGCTCGGCGAGCCGCATGCCGACGCAGCGGTGGATGCCGAAGCCGAACGACAGATGGATGCGAGGCCGGGCGCGATCGATGATGAATTCGTTTGGACGATCGATCACCTCGTCGTCGCGGTTGCCTGAGACGTACCACATCACGACGCGGTCGCCCTTCCTGATCGTCTTGCCGCTCAGCTCGGTGTCCTGCAGGGCGGTGCGCCGCATATGCGCGAGCGGCGTCTGCCAGCGGATCACCTCCGGCACCATGGTGTCGATCAGCGCGGGGTTCTCCTTCAGCTTCCTGAACTGGTCGGGATGCTCGTGCAGCGCCAGCACCGAGCCGCTCATGGTGTTGCGCGTGGTGTCGTTGCCGCCGACGATCAGCAGGATGATGTTGCCCATCAGATTGTCGGGGTCCATGTGCCGCGTGGCGTCGCTATGCGCCATCATCGACAGCAGGTCGTTCCTGGGCGGCGCGTTGACACGTTCGTTCCACAACCTGGAGAAATAGGCGTAGCACTCGTCCATTTCCTGCCGCCGCTGTTCCGGCGAATTGACGATGCCGCTCTTCGGCAGCGCGGTTGAGACGTCGGACCAGCGCGTCAGCTTGCGCCGTTCTTCCCAGGGGAAGTCGAACAGCGTCGCCAGCATCTGGGTGGTCAATTCGATCGAGACGCGCTCGACGAAATTGAAGGTCTCGTTGCGCGGCAGATTGTCGAGCACGCTCGCCGAGCGCTGGCGTATCAGCTTCGCCAGCTCGTCGAGATGATCAGGCGTGAACATCGGCGACACGGTCTTGCGCTGATGGGCGTGCTTCGGCTGGTCCATCGCGATGAAGCTCGGATAGTCGTAGCCGGGCGGCACGTCGCGGATCGAGATGCCGCCGAGCGTGGAGTCCGAGGAGAAGATGCCGTGGCTGGTGTCGACATGCATGATGTCGTTGTACTTCACGACCGACCAATAGGGCTCGATCGGCGCGTTGGTGCAGTAGTGCACCGGCTCTTCCTTGCGCAGCCGCTCGAACCAGGGCCACAACGTGTCGTTCTGGAAGAGTTTTGGTGCGCCGGGATGGAAGTCCTTCAGTGGCGTCGCATAGGCTTCGTCGCGCGCCTGGCGGAGCAGATCGGCCCGGTCGGCACGGATGGCGGTCTGAACGTTCATGGTTCCTTGATCCCGGTTGGCTCGCGACGCATCAGGCGGCGATGCGCACTGGCAGCGTCTCGTAGCCCTTGATGAAGCTGGAATACACCCGCTGCGGCTCCTCCACCACCTCGATGGTGTCGAAGCGCTTGAGGATCTCCTCCCAGATGATCTTGAGCTGCAGCTCGGCGAGCCTGAGACCCACGCAGCGGTGGATGCCGAAACCGAATGAGATGTGGGTGCGCGGCCGGGCGCGGTCGATCAGGAACTCGTAGGGCCTCTCGATCGCCTCTTCGTCGCGGTTGCCTGAGACGTACCACATCACGACCTTGTCGCCCTTCTTGATCTGACGGCCGCGGAACTCGACGTCGGTGAGCGCGGTGCGCCGCATATGGGCGAGCGGCGTCTGCCAGCGGATCACCTCGGGCACGAAACTGTCGATCAGTGCCGGATTCTCGCGCAGCTTGCGGTACTGCTCCGGATGCTTGCTCAGCGCGTAGATGCTGCCGGACAGCGTGTTGCGCGTGGTGTCGTTGCCGCCGACGATCAACAGGATCAAATTGCCGAGGAAGTTCTTCGGATCCATGTTTCGCGTGGCGTCGCTGTGCGCCATCATCGAGAGCAGATCGCTCTTCGGCGGCTGGGCAGCGCGTTCCTTCCACAGCCGTGCGAAATAGGTCGCGCATTCCATCAATTCGGCCTGCCGCTCGTCCTCGGTGGCAACGAGGCCGCCGGCGCCGGGCAGGGTCGTCGCGACGTCGGACCAGCGCGTCAGCTTGCGGCGGTCTTCCCAGGGGAAATCGAACAGCACCGCGAGCATCTGCGTGGTCAGCTCGATCGAGACCTTGTCGACCCAGTCGAACACCTCGCCGCGCGGCAGATTGTCGAGACACTCGGTCGAGCGCTTGCGGATGTTGATGGCGAGCTCGTCGAGATGCGTCGGCGTGAACATCGGCGCCACGGTCTTGCGCTGCGCCGAATGGCGCGGCTGGTCCATCGCGATGAAGCTTTCGCGGCGCAGGTCCGGCGGCACGTCGCGGATGGTAATGCCGCCGAGCGAGGCGGCCGAGGAGAACACCGCGTGGTTGGTCTCGATGTCCATGATGTCGTTGTAGCGGGTGATCGACCAGTACGGACCGAACATCGAATCCTTGCACCAGTGCACCGGATCCTCTCGGCGCAGCCGGTCGAAATACGGCCAGAAGGTATCGGTCTTGAACAGCTCGGGATCGCCGGGATCGTAATCCGAAAGCGGAAGCGTGTTGGCGCGTTCGCGTGCGGCATCCAGATTGGTGCTGTCGACCAGATCGATGGTCCCGTGCATGAGCGGCTCCTCAATCGTTGCGCGCCGGGGCGTCGCCGGCGCGGCATGTTTTACCGAATTACATTCTCATTCCATCGTTTGCGCAAGTGCCCTCAGCGCGCATTTGGCCGCATTGATGCCGGGCCAAAGCGGCCGAATCCGGGCTTTTCGCGCCGATCGGGGGCGGCGGCGTGACGCGGCCTGTTTGAAACGATGTTTGATTCTGGTCCAGCGTCGCGCGGACGGCGCGGCTATTGGCTCGCTGGTTTTTCGCAGGGATAGGTGTCCTGCATGCCCCACAGCAGCAGGGACGCGACCAGCACGTCGCCTTTCGCGCCCCGCTTGTCGGCCGATTTGAGCATGATCTCCTCGGTCTGCTCGGCAGCGGGCGCTTTGGTACGGCGGTGGTCGATGCCCGATCGACGACCGTGCTTCCGGCATGCCATTAAGGCGTGGCCAACCGCACCCCGCCAAAAAATCACCCCGCGATCTCGACCTTGTGTGAAACCTGCATCACACTCAGAGCGACAAAGCTGTGCTCTTTGTAGCGCAGAGATTGTCACGTTTTGGAGCTACCCCGTGAACGATATGAGCTGGACCCCGCTGGGGCCGCCGCAACCACCACCGGTTCCGCCGCCGATGCCGGTGGCCTTTGCAGGAAACCGGAAGGACTTCTTCCGCCTGGTCGCGCGCGGCGCGGGGCTCGAGCTCGTCACGCTCGGCTTCTACCGGTTCTGGCTGACCACCGACATCCGTCGTCACCTCTGGTCGCACACCCAGATCGATGGCGACGCGCCGGAATATACCGGCCGCGGCAAGGAACTGCTGATCGGCTTTCTGGTCGCGCTCGCGATCCTGATCCCGATCTATGTCGGATACTTCCTGATCGGCATCGAGGCGGAGCATCTCAAGGCGTTCGCCTCGCTGCCGCTGGTCGCCTTCTTCTATCTGTTCGGGCAGTTTGCGATCTACCGCGCGCGGCGCTACCGCCTGACCCGGACGGTGTGGCGCGGCGTCCGCTTCTGGATGAGCGGCTCGGGCTGGCTCTATGCGCTCAAGGCCTCGCTGTGGGGCCTCTTGGTCGTGTTCACGCTCGGCCTGGCGCTGCCATGGCGCGAGGCGGCGCTCGAACGCTACAAGATGCGGCATTCCTATTACGGCGATCTGCAAGGCTCGTTCGAGGGCCGCGGCTGGGATTTCTTCAAGCGGGGCTGGTGGCTCTGGCTGCTGATGCCGTTCGCGCTGTCGTCTTACGTGTTTGCCCCGTTCGCCTATGCCGCATTCAAGGCGATCGAGTGGCGCTGGTGGCTGTCGGGCATCCGTTTCGGCGAGGTACGGCTGGAATCGACGCTTCCGCGCAGCGCGCTGGTCGGCCTGTACTGGAAGGTGATCGGCTGGATCGTGCTGCTGTTCGCGGTGTTCGCGGCCTATCTCCTGCTCTGCATCTTCCTCGCCGCCCGCATCGACGGCTCCTCGATCGAGAGCTTCTTCAGGACCGAGGCGTTCGCCAGGAGCATTCCCCTGATCGTTCTGCTCGGCATCGGCTATCTTGCCTTTGCGCTGGCGATGAACGTGGTGATGCGGGTCTATCTGATGCGCGATCTCTGGCTCCGGGTGCTGTCCTCGACCATCGTGCACAACATCGAGGCGGCGGCCAACGTCACCGCGCGCGGCGATCTCGCCAATGCGCTCGGCGAAGGTTTTGCCGACGGCCTCGACGTCGGTGGCTTCTAGCGCCATGGAATCCGATTCCAGCCAGACCAACTCCGCGGCGACGCCGGCTCCTGGCGGCGTCTTCTTCGACGGCCTGTCGAACCGTCGGCGCATCGTCGCGCTCAGACTGTCCGATACGCTGGAGATCAGGGAGGGCGGCGAACTGCTGGGGCGCTGGCCGTTTGCCGACATTCGCCGCGCCGATAGCCCGTCCGGCCTGTTGCGGCTGAGTTGCCTGACCGCGCCGGCTCTGGCGCGGCTTGAAATCCGCGATGCGCAGCTGATCGCGGCGCTGGTCGCGCGCTGCGAGGCACTCGAGGCGGACCTGCCGAACCGCAAGGGCGTCGCCGCGATCGTCGGCTGGTCGCTCGCGGCTGCGGTGTCGATCGTGCTGGTCGTGCTGTTCGGCGTGCCGCTCGCCGCCGAGCGGCTGACGCCGCTGGTGCCCGACGCTTTCGAGCGGCGGCTCGGCGACGTCGCGGAGGCGCAGGTCAAGGTGGTGTTCGACGGCAAGCCGTGCAGCAACGCGGCAGGACAAGCGGCGTTCGCGAAGCTGGTCGGCAAGCTGCGGGAGACCGCGGGCCTCGACAATTCGGTGCAGTCGGGCGTGCTGGCGACCTCGGTGCCGAATGCCTTCGCGCTGCCGGGCGGCAAGGTCTATCTGTTCGACGGGCTGCTCGAGAAAGCGGAAAATCCCGACGAGATCGCCGGCGTGCTGGCGCATGAGCTCGGCCATCTCCGGCATCGCGACAGCATGCGCGAGCTGATCCACAATGGCGGCACCTCGTTCCTGATCGGGCTGTTGTTCGGCGACGTCACCGGCTCCGGTGCGCTCATCTTCGCCTCGCGCTCGCTGGTGACGTCGTCCTATTCGCGCGACGCCGAGACCAATGCCGATAGTTTCGCGATCGAGACCATGCACAAGCTCGGCCGTCCGGCGAAACCGATGGGCGAACTGATGTTCCGTGTCACCGGCAAGGAAGGCGGCAAGGGGCTCTCGCTGGTCTCAAGCCATCCTTTGACCGAGGACCGCCTCGCGCGCATGGACAAGGCCGATGCCGGCAGCCGGCCGAGCGGCCCGCCGCTGCTGTCATCAGCCGAATGGCAGGCGCTGAAGGGCATCTGCGGATCGGGCAGGGGCAAGGTGTGAGGCCGGCGATTTTCTGAATTGGGATTTCGAGAACTGGAGCGATCCCATGCCGCTTGACGACAGATACTGGTTTCCCGCCAAGCGCTACGGCTGGGGCTGGGGACCTCCGAACAACTGGCAGGGCTGGTCGGTTCTGGCAGGATTCGCGGCGCTGATTGCGGTCGGCGCCGCGCTGATCCTCCCGCACGCTCCGGCTCGCTTCATCGCCTATGTCGTCGTGCTGAGCGCCTTGCTCACCGCCGTATGCTGGTGGAAGGGCGAGCCGCCGCGCTGGCGCTGGGGCGGCGACTGACCCAACCGCTACTTCACCAGCCTGAACTTGCCGCCCTCGACCTTGATCAGGAATGCCGACCGCTCGTCATAGCCGTTGTGATCGGTCGGGCTCATCGTCGAGAGGCCGTTGTTCAGATAGACGTCCTTGCCGCGCTCGAGCTCGTCGCGCAGCGCGGCGCGGAATTCCGGCGTGCCGGGCTTGGCCGTCTTCAGCGCGTTCGCCGCCGCCCGCTTGAACAGCGTCACGGCGTCCCACAGATGCGCGCCGAAGATGTTCGGCTTTTGCCCGTTGACCTTCTCGTAGCTCGCCACGAATTCGTCGCGCGCCTGGCGGAACGGATCGTTCGCCGGCAGATCGTCGGCGATGGTGAAGGCCTCGCCGGTGAAGATCGCGCCCTCGACATTGGCGCCGCCGAGCTTGATGAATTCCTCCGACGCAACGCCGTGGGTCTGGAAGATCTTGCCAGCATAGCCGCGGCTGCGCAACGCTTCCTGCGGCAGCACCGCCGGCGTGCCCGCGGAGGCGATGAACACCGCCTCCGGGTTGGTCGCGATCACCTTCAGCGCCTGGCCCATCGCGCTGGTGTCGGCGCGGGCATAGACCTCATGCGTCGTGACGGTGAGGCCGAGCTGAGGCGCCAGCCGCGACACCTCGGCGTAATAGCCTTCGCCATAGCCGTCGGAGACGCCGATATAGCCGAGCGTCTTGATGCCCGATTTGGCGATGTATTTCAGGATCGCCGCCGCCATTAGGTCGTCATTGGGGACCACCTTGAACGCCCAGCGGCGGCGCTCGTCCATCGGGCGCACGATCGCGGTCGCCGCCGCGAGCGAGATGATCGGCGTCCTGGATTCGAAGGCAACGTCGAGCATCGGCATGGTCACCGGGGTCAGCGAGGAGCCGATCAGGATGTCGACGCCGTCCTGGATCACGAGGCGGCGGGCATTCTGCGTCCCCTTGGTCGGATCGGACTCGTCGTCGAGTGCGATGTAGACCACCTTCTCGCCGCCGATCTCCTTCGGCAGCGCGGCGATGGTGCGCATCTGCGGCTGGCCGAGCGCCGAGCCCGGCCCGGATCCGGACACCACGACGCCGACCTTGATGTCGGCCCGCGCGTCCGGCGCGACCAGCAGCGCGCCTGCGAGTACCCAGAGTCCGGCCATCGCCAACTTCATTGCAATTCCTCCCGGTCAAATGCTTTTTGTCGTATGGTGGCCGACGATAGCCAACCGGCCTTCAGTTTGGCATCATACCAATTCCGCCTGATGTGTCTGTCCCCTCCGCGGGGGACATGATCGGCTGCGGGCGGGCGCTGAAACCTGGCGTTTACCACTCCCTTAAAGGCCGTGAGAACCAATTTCCCTAATCGGGCGGCAACGACCTGCTGTTATCGAAGGAGGGGAAAAGGGAGTACGAACATGTTCAGCATCGTTCGGATCCTGGTCTTGATCGCATGTGCGCATGCGGGATCCGCGTACGCGGAAATGCCGTCTGACGGCTCGCGGCCTTTGCAAGCAGTTCACGCAGTCCACGCCGATGGGTGAGCCTCATCCGATCGCGCCCGAGCACGCGCGCGCCATCTGCGAGGAGATCGGCGAGCGGCTGCGCCATGCGCTGCGCGGCGATTACGCCGATCTGCCGCCCAGGCTGCAGGAGCTGATGAACGCACTCGCGCTGCAGGATCATGAGGCGCCGTCGGCGGCGCCGGTCATGGCGCGAGCGTTGGTGGTCGCGGCCTAGAGCATGATCCGGACCGGAACGGCCGCGTTGGCGAAAAGTGCGAACCGGCTTTCCGAAAAGAGCGTGCTCAAACAAAGAGCTCAGGCGCGATGACGCTTCAGTCTGATCTCCTCGCGCTTTAGGCCCCGGTTCACGGTGACCGACCGGCCGCGCCGCCGCCTCACACGTTCTTCGCGACCTTCCGCGTCCGCGTCGGGCCGGCGCCGGCGATCGCCGGCTTGATATTCCACACCGCGCGCACCGCCGTGAAGGCGTGCGCGATCACCGGCTCCTGGCGGCGGGCGGCAAGGCAGGCGAAAGAGAGATCGCAGGTGAGCTTTACCTTGTCGGCGACCACGAACTGATGCGGGCGCGCCATCCGCGGCGCCAGCACGCTGTCGCGCGCGAGGCTGAGGCAGAGGCCGGATTCGACGAAGTCGATCATCGCCTCTTCCTGATCGGTGTAGCCGACGCGCTTGGGTAAGGCGCCGAGCGGACGGAAGATGTCGTCGAGCAGCCGGCGGTGGCCGGAATGCGGCGGTGTCGCGAGCCAGGGCAGCTCGGCGAGTTCCGCCCAGCCCTTGCCGATCACCCGATCCCGCCAGCCGATCGGCGCGATCACGCGGTAGTGGTAGCTGAGCAGCGGCGCCAGCTGGTAGCGGCCATCGGCGATGGTCCGTTCCGCGAAGCTGTGATGGACCAGCTGCTCCGGCGGCGTGGCGTCGACATAGTAGCCGACGTCGAGCTCGCCCCGGCCGACCTGCGCCAGCACGTCGTCGCTGACGCCATGGCGCAGAAACACTTCGGTGCGTTGCGAGGACATCGCAAGGCTGCGCACGAACGGCCCGAGCCGGGTGAACTCGGGGTCGAGGATGGTGCCGACGCGCAGCGTGCCGCGCTGCGCCTCGTTGAGCTGATCCGCCATCGCCTTGAAGTCGGATGCGGCCGCCACCGCCCGGTGCGCCAGCGGCAGCAGCGCGGCGCCGGCCTCGGTCAGCGTGAAGCCGCTCGGCGTGCGGTTGAACAGCAGCAAGCCGGTGCTTTCCTCGAGCGCCTTGAGTTGCAGGCTGACCGCCGGCTGGGTCAGTTTCAGCATCGCTGCAGCACGCGATACAGTGCCTTCACGGGCAACCGTGATGAAGCAACGCAAGGCCTGGGTACGGGGAAGCTCGGTCATTGTGTGGGCTTATAGCACACTTTTTCGCCGTGCATCCGACCTGCGCAGTGCATTGTTGTGTAATTATAATACAACCAATGCGAGAAGTCAGGATGGCCGCCACGCAACCATGCCTTCGGTGCGCGCCCGCACCGCCGGCGAGGCGAGGCAGGTCGCAACCGCCTCATAGCCCGCCGCGCCGGGCACCGGCGTGACGGAGATCGGCACGCTGTGATTGGCGGGGCACAGGATGATCGCTTCATCGTCGCCGACCGCGTCGAGGTCCAGGATCGCGTTGGAGCGCGTGAGGAAGAACAGCGGCCGCGCCGCAGGTCCGCGGCGGCGCAGATGCGCGATCACGGCTTCCTGGCTTGCCGCATCGAGCCCTTGCTCGAGCATGTCGATCACCAGGATGGTGTCGCCGTCGGCTTCGAGCGCGGCGAGCAGGGTGGTCAGCGCGACCGAGTCCACCGCGCCATCGGCGAGCAGGACGGCAAGGCTCGCCTCGACCCTCGCTTTGTGTGCCGGGTCCGCATCGAGCCGCGCGCGAACGGCCGCGCCGCCGCCGGCGGTGCGGTCCAGCCCCACGAAACTGGCGCCGGGCAGCACTTCGGCCAGCCGCTGCGCGAGGCGCGTCTTGCCGCTGCCGAGCGGGCCGACGATGTAGTTCAGCAGTTTGATGTCGTGCAGCTCGAAGCGCTCGCCGCCCCACGGCCACGGCAGATCGAATGCGACGCCGATCCCGGGTCTTGTCCTGACTGCACCGATGAGGTCGTGCGTCGCGGGCATCTTGCCGCGGGCGAGGTCAGCCCGCAGTCGTCGCACCTTGGCGATGCTGTCGCCGGATTGGCGGATGCCCGCTTCGAGCGCGGCCTGGTGCGCGGCCAGCACGCGATCGAGGACGGCGGCGTCGCCGCTCAGGATCCGCGCCACTTCATTGATGCTGAGGCCGAGCCCGCGCAGCGCGACGATCTCGGCGCCGCGCGCCATCTCGGCCGCACCATAGGCGCGCCATCCCGCCGGCGAGCGGGTGGGCGCGATCAGGCCGCGCTCCTCGTAGAGGCGCAGTGCTTTCGCCGAGATCCCGAGCTGCCTTGCAGCTTCGGACGGGCTGAGGAAACGGGCAGCAGGAGCATTCATCGAATCACCTCGCGTTGTCTGACCGCACCTCTATGGAGGCGGCCGCAGGGGCAAGGTCAAGCGGCGAGGGTGGTGATTCCCACGTTGCGAATTGAGCAGTGAGGTAAGCACGCCGGTCAGGCTCCCTCTCCCCTTGCGGGAGAGGGTGGGGAGAGGGGGGCCCCCGGGCGAGATCGATCGATGAGCGCATCGCTCTCGCATCTTGTTCGCTTGTCGTCGCGACGCATACGGAGAGCGCACGTCGCGTGGCACCCCTCTCCCCCAAGAGGGAGCCCTGCTGCCGGTGCTCACCTCACGTGCGCGTTCCGCTTGATTCACAAGCGGTGCAACGTTCTCGATGTCGTCCCTACGAAAGCAGGGACCCATAACCACGAATGGTTGTGGTGAGCAATGTTGGTATGACGAGTTCCCTCAATAACATCCGCCGCGGAGTATGGGTCCCTGCTTTCGCAGGGACGACAGCGGTGTGTGCCGCGAGCGTCTGTGCCCATTGCGGCAAAAGCTCACCCTCACTCCAGATGGTTCACCTTCGCCACCCAGGCGCGGACGTCGGTGAGCACTTCGGGCAGCGCGGCCTTGACCTCCTGGACGTTCATGCCGGGCTTGATGCGGGGATCGTAGAGCAGGTTGAGCAGGTATTGGTCGTAGATGTCGAAAAAGCCCATCGAGACGCTGTCGTTGAACATGGTCCACGGCACCGTCGCAGTGTCGTTGATCGGGCCGAGCGACTGCAGCAGCTCCTCATAGGCGCAGTCGAGGAAGACGAAATCGCCGTTGTCGACGGTGAGGATGACGTCGGAATGCTCGATCTCGTAGTTCTCGTTCTTGCGGAAGCCGGACAGGCATTGCGGGTCGAGCGAGGTGCGGATTTCCTTGGCGCGCTCCTGGCCGTAGAAGGTCGCGATGGTGCGGTTTAGCTCGCGGTCGCGCACCAGCTTGACCACGACATTGGCAGCGTCGTTGTCGTCGGTCATCGCGATGTCAAGATGCTGCACCTTGGCTCGGATGTCGGCGATGACCTTGGCGAGCTGGACCTTGCGGTCGGCACGGTTGCCGTCGGCGAACACGCGCACCGGCCTGTCGTATTTGCGGATGCGGTCGACCCGGCCGGCGAGATGATATTCGGCGCCGAACGCGGTCTTCAGGAAGCCCTCGACGATCTCGGCGTCGGTGAAGACCTTCTTCTCGTTGCGCTGGCGCGCCGCGATGGCCGGTACCTCGGCGGCGGCCGGCACGGTGCTATCGGTGAGGCAAACGGCGAGCGCTGCGGCGAGAAGCAGAAGTATCGAAGGACGATGCTGAGACATTGCGACGACGCTGCCGCAAGGTTTGCGACAGCGCAAGCTGCGATTGACGATCTCGCCGGATGGAAGCGCCTGGTTCCGTCGAAATCGACGCGGTCAGTTCTTCACCACCACGGTGGCGCCGACCGAGACGCGATCATAGAGGTCCTTGACGTCCTCATTGGTCATCCGAAAGCAGCCCGACGAGACCGCCTGGCCGATCGTCTCCGGTTCGTTCGAGCCGTGGATGCGGTACAGCGTCGAGCCGAGATACATCGCGCGCGCGCCGAGCGGGTTCTCGATGCCGCCGGCCATGTGGCGCGGCAGATCGGGGCGGCGGCGCAGCATCTGCGACGGCGGCGTCCAGGACGGCCATTCCTTCTTCGCGGAGATGCGGTGCACGCCGCTCCAGCGGAAGCCGTCGCGGCCGACGCCGATGCCGTAGCGCAGCGCCTGGCCGTTGCCCTGCACCAGATAGAGCCGGCGTTCGGCGGTGTTCACCACGATGGTGCCGGGGGCATAGTTGGTCGGATAGTTGACGGTGGTGCGCGGGATCGGGCTTGCGCCGCCACCGCCGAAGAAGCTCGGGGCTTCGGACTGGTAGCCCCGGGAGTCGAAGAACTGGGCCTGGGCCTGGCCGGCGCCTGCCAGGATCGTGAGCGCGGCAAACATCAAGGCAATCTTGCGCATCGTCGTCGTCCTCGCGAACAATCAAATATTCCGCCAAAAAGGCCACAACCGCCGGCCTTTCGCAAGCGACGAAGCCGTGACTTCATGCACTTTCGAGCAACACGGTTTAAAAAGGCAACAGACCGGAAGCGATAGCTGCATTGTCCCGCCAAACCTTTGACGAAGCGGACGAAGAATGGTTGATCTGGAGCGTTTTCAAGCGAAGCGGAAACCGGTTCGCGTCAAGGAAACGCGGCCAAGCAAAAGCTTGAGCGTTTTCAGAAAACGCGACCAAACAAAAGGATACCAGCATGCTCCGATTCGATCGGATCATGCCCTGGAGCGACCTCAAGAACATCTCGAAACGGGAGCGTGAGCATGAACGGTGCGGAAAGTCTGGTGCGGACGTTGGTTGCGGGCGGCGTGGACGTCTGCTTCACCAATCCCGGCACCTCGGAGATGCATTTCGTCGCGGCACTGGACAAGGTCCCCGGCATGCGCTGCGTGCTCGGCCTGTTCGAGGGTGTGGTGACCGGTGCGGCCGACGGCTATTTCCGTATGAAGGGAACGCCGGCCTCGACGCTGCTGCATCTCGGGCCCGGCCTTGCCAACGGCCTCGCCAATCTGCACAACGCCAAGAAGGCGCATTCCGGCATCGTCAACATCGTCGGCCAGCACGCCACCTATCACATCGAATACAACGCGCCGCTGACATCGGACATCGAAGGCCTGGCACGGCCGATGTCGGCCTGGGTGCGCACCTCGCCGGACGCCAAGTCGGTCGCCCGTGACGGCGCCGCCGCGATCGCCGCGGCCAGCGGCGCACCGCCGCAGGTTGCGACCCTGATCCTGCCCGCCGACACCGCGTGGAACGAGGCCGACGAGGTGGCGCAGGTGCCTGTGGAATCGCAGCGCCGGAACTATTCGCCGCAGGCGGTCGAGAGCGCCGCCAAGGTGCTGCGCAGCGGTGAACCGACATTGCTGCTGATGACCGGCAGCGCGGTGGCAGAGCCGGCGCTGGCGCTGGCGGCGCAGATCGCCGGCAAGACCGGCTGCAAGGTCATGGGTCAGCTGGCGAGCCCGCGGATGGCGCGGGGGCGCGGGCGGTTTTCGATCGAGCGGGTGCCTTATGTGGTCGAGCTGGCGCTCGCGGCGCTGAAGGGCTTTCGACACATCGTTCTCGTCGAGGCCAACGAACCCGTCGCGTTCTTCGCCTATCCGAACAAGCCGAGCCTGCTGAAGCCGGAGGGATGCGAGGTGCATCGCATGACCTCGATCGGCGAGAATTCGGTGGCGGCGCTGCAGGCACTGGCCTCGGCGGTTGGCGCCAAGCCGGCCGATGTGAAGCCGCAGGCGACCGTCGAACTGGTGAAGCCGACCGGTGCCTTGAACCACGCGTCGATCGCTCAGGCGATAGCGGCTGCGGTTCCTGACAATGCCATCCTGGTCGACGAATCCATCACGACCGGGCGCGGCTTCTTTCCGCTGACGGCGGGCGCCGCTCCGCATGACTGGATTCAGAACCTGGGCGGCTCGATCGGCTATTCGACGCCGGTCGCGACCGGCGCCGCGATCGCCTGTCCGGACCGCAAGGTGATCTGCATGGTCGGCGACGGCAGCGCGATGTACACGATCCAGTCGCTGTGGACCCAGGCGCGCGAAGGGCTCAACATCGTCACCATCGTCTTCGCCAATCGCATGTACCAGATCCTGCGCGGCGAATTCGATGGCGTCGGCGCCGGTGAACCGGGCAAGCGGGCGCAGGACATGCTGAGGATCGACAGCCCGACGCTGGATTTCGTCGCGCTCGCCAAGAGCATGGGCGTGCCGGGCCGGGCGGTGACCACTGCCGACGAGTTCAACAAGGCCTTGGCGGAAGCCGTCGCCGAGCCGGGCCCGCGGCTGATCGAAGTGCAGGTGTAGCAGCGCAATTTGAAAAGGCCGCGGCGGTGGTCCAGTCCAGTCGGAGGCGACAATGCAGACCGAGCTGAACAAGCTGATCGCCGCGGTCGCGGAATTCTACGCGCAGGAGACCTTCCTGCTGGAGCGCGATCTCGGCGAGCGAACGCTCACCCACCGGCTTGCGGTCCATGTCGAGCGGCAGTTTCCCGGCTGGCAGGTCGATTGCAACTACGACCGGCTCGGCGAGCGCACGCTGCGGCTGCCGCGCGGCTCGGGGAGTTCGACCGACGACCATCTCGGCAAGTCGATCTATCCCGATATCGTCGTGCACCAGCGCGACATCCCGAACAATCTGCTGGCCATCGAGCTGCGCAAGGACAGCAATCACCAGCCGCTCGACCACGATCAACGCAAGCTGCAGGCGCTGACCGATCCGAATGTGTGGTTTGCCTATGCGATGGGCATTCTGGTGATCGTCGGACGGCACGGCGTGAGCTTTTCCGAGATCTATGCCGGCGGCGCCGTCGACAGCGCCACGTCGCGCTGGTTTGCGGCGCGGATACGCGAGAGCGGGCTCGAAGGCGGGCGCGACGACGGCGCCCAGCATTAGGCCTGTCGATGAATCGTTCAACGCATCGCAGTGATAGCCCGTTTGGATCATGCGTTGCTGCTGCACGCGCGTCAAAACAGAACGTGCGGGAGGTGGAGCAATTTCTGGAGCTGGTGGTCAATTTTCAGAACGATCCGATGGCGGTGCGGATTATCGGCTCTGCGCCTCTTTCGCTCCCTCTCCCGCACTTGAATTCAGTTCTCGCGGCCCCGACAATCACTGCCCCAAGCGGCCGGCGCATGTGATCGCGACGCGATGCGATGGGCGAGGCGGCATCCGCACCGAGACAGCAACAAAAAAGGCCGCCTTCGGGCGGCCTTTTCCGTGATCGCCAGATTCGCGATCGGCTATCGCGTTTGTTTCTGTTTATTGCTTGGCCGCATCGTCGCCGGTCGCGGCGGCGCCGCCCTTTGCCGCTCCCTTGGCGCTCGACTTCTTCTTGGCTTTCTTCTTCGGCGCCATCTTGGTCGCCTCGCCCTTGGTCGCCGTGTCGCCGCTTTGCGCTGCGGGGGCCGGGCTCGCGGCCTTGTCCTGCGCGAGCGCTGTGGACGAGACGAAGGCAAGCGCCGTGGCGGCGAGGATCAGTGTTCGCATCGGATGGTTCTCCCAAGTTGGTTTCCGGCGCCCCTCAACGGGACAGAATGTCGCAGGTTCCGCAGCGTCGATCAGCAGTCCGTGAGCTGCCCGTGAACGGTGCCGCCGGCGCGAGATGGACGGAACCGGGAACCGCGCGCCGCGTTATATCGCTGGGCAGGAGTTCCGAGGAGAGGCGCCATGCGTTGGCGATCAGTGACGGAAACCACCAATACGGTGCTCGACACCGCCCCCGAGGATACCTTCTACACGGTGGGCTGGACCATCAGCGGGCTGGCGACACTGGCCGCCATCGTCGCGGTCTGGATGTTCGGGATCTGAGGGCGAACGATCCGCCCAGGCGACCGGCTGATAGACGCCGGCGCGCGGTCGTGGCCTGCGCCCGGTCGGCTATTTCCGCAAAATGATCAGCGCTTCCCGGTAGAGCTGCGAGAAACCGAGCAACAGCGAGCTCGACAGCAGGAACGTCGCGATGCTGTCATAATCGTCGGCCGTCGGCCAGGCGAACTCGAAATAGGGGGGCATGAACACCCACCACACCAGCGGCACCGTGATGATGGTGGCAAAAGCCCCAGCCGGCGCGCCGCCCAGCAGCCCAGCGATCAGGATCGCTGGCACGAAGGCCGCGAAATGGAGCTGCATGCCGAAGCTTGCGAACATCTCCTGCGTCGCGGTGGCGAGCACCACGGCCAGCAGGGCGACGACGAACGTCGACAATGACCAAGGCCGCAGCTTCAGAATGTAGTCGTTGCCCTTGCGCATCGAGACGTCCCGGCCTCCGCGAGTTCCGGGACGGTAGCCGAGGAGGCCTGCAAACAAAACCCCGTAGGACTCCGAGGGTCAGCATTGTGCTCGGCACAGTGAAAAGGAACCGGCCCGGTCAAGCCGCCGCCGCATTGTCGCGCTTATTGCGTTGCAGCAGGGTGATGGTGGGACGACACGATGCTGGAATTCTTGATTGTCGTGCTGGTCACCGGGATCGGGTTCGTATCGGGGTACGGCGTGCGCGAACTGATCTCGCGCCGCAGACGGCGGTCTGCTCCGCAGGTGCACCCGCCGAAGGTTCGCGCCGCGAATGACGACATCTCCGCCCGCGGCTGGTATCGGCCGGCCGGCGCGCAAGGCGCCGACCAAGCCACCCTGCCGCCTGACGAGCTCGACGGCGCGGTTCGCGACCTGCTCGGCGAGCTTGGCCGGCGTAACGCCAGGCCGTCATCCGCCCCGCACCGCCGTCGGCAATGAGCTGGATTGGCCGGGGCCGCCGCGGCGTCGGCTACTGTGCATGGGGTTGCTTTCGACATTTTCGATCAGGCGGTCACGATGGCCACCAGAATGTCGACAATCGTCCGCGCTCGGGGGGCCGAAGGGCATGGTGGACGCACAAGGGATCGAACCTTGGACCTCTCCCGTGTGAACCACAATCCGTAGATCCAGGCAGACCGCACGCAGCCATAGTGTTGTCGAAATAATTCATTCTATTACATCGGCTTATGTTCGTTTTGACCCCAATGGGCCATAAGCGGCCATACTGCATTTTGTGTGCCCCCGTTGTGCCCACCGCAGTTTTTCCCTTGGGGCACACAAATCGGGGAAGGTCTGTGCCCTTGTGTTCTTTGAGAGGCCGTCCTTCCACGCTGGGTGCGCCCCGAGACGCGAAAAGCGAAGGAAGGTCAATGACCACTTTCCCGTCGCTTGGATGATCCGGGCGTCTGCGGGGCACACCGCGACAGGGAGCGCAGGACCATGCCGGAGCAACTGACACTCACCGACGCCGTAATCCGCAACGCCACGTTGCCGCCAGGCAAGGCGCAGCATTATCTCCACGACGACAAGCTGCCCGGCCTCGCCTTGCGCATGCGTGCCACTGGCGGTCGAACGTGGGTTTATCTCTTCTCCAAGCCAGGAGTGAGGGGAACCCAGCGCAAGACCCTCGGCCCGTGGCCCAAGTATAATGAGAAGGCCGCCCGCAAGGCCGCCACTATCGCCGCTGGTGAGGTGTTCAAAGGCGTGGACCCGAACGATGCTAAACGCGAGGCGAGGCGGCAACAGTCCGCCGAAAAGCTGCGCACCATGCTTGCTGACCTCATCGTTGAAGGTGGTCCCTACGAGACGTCGTTGACCGGACGCCAGGTCGTCAACTGGAAGCCGGCAATGTCCGCGTTGCGGCGCGGGCTCAAGGAGCACGCAGATAGTGGCGTCGGAGACCTGACGCGCCGGCAAATCATGGCAGCGGTCGACAGGGTTACCAAGACCGGTAAGCGTGGCGCAGCCAAGGACCTGCGCAAGCACACCCACACGTTCCTCGAATGGTGCGTTAGCGAGGGCTATGTCGACCACAATGTGCTTGCAGGTTATCGCGAGCCCAAGGAAACCCGTGCGCAAAGGGTCGGACGCCGAACGAAGGGCCGCGCCTTAACTGACGAAGAAATCATCAAGGTCTGGCAGGCATCCGGCAAGCTAGGGACCTTTGGGCTTCTGGCAAGGACGTGCTTGCTCGGTGGTCCGCGCCGGAGCGAGCCAACCATGATCGAGTGGTCGAAGCACGTCATGGAGGACCGCATCACCTTCGATGCGGCATGGACCAAGATGGGCCTATACCACGATGTACCGCGTACTCATCTCGTTGATGAGGTGCTCACTGCCGCGAAACATTTCCAGCGGGCGACTTCAGACTATGTCTTCCCGTCACCGAAGACCGGCGGCCAGATGTCGGGCTTCACCAAGATGGTCAATCGTTTGATTAAGGAAGCGGGTGTTGACAAGTTCACCATGCATGATTTGAGGCGCAGTCTGCGTACTATCATGTCCCGCTGCGGCTACGACAATGAGATCCAGCGGCTGTGTGTCGGGCAAAAGCCAGGCGGAATTGATCAGGTCTACAATCACGACGAACAGTGGATCATCCGCAAGATGGCGTTCGAAGCGGCGCATGATTACATCGCGGAGCTGGTCGGTGCGATACGGAGTGGCAAGGTGGTGCGCCTGCAAAGAACGAACCCGCTCGATCCGATCAAGGCCGAGTTGCTCGGCCGTCTCCGGGAGCACTATGCGGCTGAGATGGCTTAGCGGTTTTGTCGCCTCCGGCCAAATAGTTGCGCACCGCGTCTACTCGATAGAGCGGGCGCCCGTCGACGTGGCGCCATTTCAGTGGGTGGTTTGGATTGCGTCGCCACTGCTCCAGAGCGCCGGGCGTGCGCCGGATGACCGCGGCCGCCTCCAATGCCGTCAAATTTGAGCTTCCCGGCAGCGTTTCGATATCGAAAGCCGCGGGCGGCGGCACGCCACGGTTCTTCCGGTAGCGCTTTGTGGCGCGCCCGCTATTCCCGCAGACTTGCGAGCCAAAGGCCTCAATCCGGTTCTTTTCGCCCTCGCCGCCCATGCCTGTTTCCCGACCATGATCGGTCAGAAACATTAAGGTCGAAACTTTTCGAGCAAAAAGGAGATTCTGGCAGATGTAGCGGCTGGGTGGCTGTGGCGTACAAATAGGACGAGGCATTTGCCGTCGCCACGAGGATGGCGAGCAACTAGATTCAAGTTTGTTCCCGATCAAACCGAGCTTGCGTCCCTGTCACGCCGTGAAGCATCGCTCTGACGCTTAGAATCTCATCAGTTGGTCTGGTCGAGATGGTAGTCAAGCAAACCAAATTCTCTCTGCCCGAGCGATCGCCGGTGATCGGTGCCCGAGCCATCGGTAATTCGCGAGCCACTGTTGTCAATTGGGATTGGAGGACGTTGCATTAGGATGCGATGAAGCGTCCCCGCACTTTCTTGGAATACGGGCAAAAGCGATGGATCACGTTCGCACAGGACACCAGCGATACACAGTGCAAGGGCCTCCACGCCCAAGCAAGAAAAGATGGCAGCAGATCCGTTAGCTCAAGCGAAGATGCCCTCCATCAACGGAGCTTTGATGCGTCCGAATGAGCCGAAGCCGCGGAAGGCGTCATCAGCCAATTCCTCATCGGGACGATAGGCAAAATGGCCCTCGCCGGGGGAGCGGCGTCAACTCATGCTCGCCAACCGTGCGATTGACGCTCACCGGCAAAGCAAACTTAAGGCCGCATGATAAATCCAATGAGCACGTTCGACCCGGAGCGACACCCCGTGAGGACTCCAGTTCGAGAAGGGGCGGAGTCCACTATCACGATGCGACCTTTTCCAGCTTTTGGGCTGGCAAGGCCGTAACGTATTCCGCCCAACGCTCGAGTGCCTCGCGCATCTCGGCCACGTACCGCGCTCGGTTATATACACCAGCTACGCCAGCCCGGTGGCCGCTGACGTGGTTTAGGATCGCCTCCACTATGTGGGGCAACACGCCAAGCCGGTCGGCCATCACCGTGGATGCCGATCGGCGAAGATCATGAACGGTCCAATGGGGTGGGGATCCACCCAGGGCGTCCGCAACGCGCGCATCAAGCGCCGCCTTCGACTTTGACCAGCCGGAGAACCCACGATGCGGGTCGCCGCTGCGTCGCGGTCCCTCACCAAAGAGAAAGTCTCGGCCTTTTTGGCGCGACGGGAGCAGGGCCAAGGCGGCTGGAACCAACGGTAGCAAGTGTTCGCGATGATTCTTGGTCCGGGCAGCCGGCAGCGTCCACTGCCCCGAACCCGTATTAAGTTCGGCCCATTGCATGTTGCCCACTTCATTACGGCGTTGGGCCGTGAGCAGCAACAAACGTACGATGCGTCCGTAATCGTCATCACCGCAGGCCCCCCAGACGGCTGATAGCTCCGTCTCTGTGAGGACCCGTTCGCGACTTCCCGGCTGCGCGGGTCGATTGGTGCCGAGAACCGGGTTCGCGGGAATGTCGAGTCCCTCGCGAATGGCCCAGTTGAACATTGAGGACAGGGCGGTACGGGCGCGGGCTGCTGAGACCTGTCCGTGACGTGATGCGATGTCAGCGATACGAGCCGAGATATGACGCCGCGCGATTTGGAAGACCGAGACAGGATGCAAAGGTTTCCAACTGACCAACAGGTACCGTTCCATTCCCGAATAGGTCCCGGGCCTCAGCCTTTGTTTGGCGTACCGGAGATATTGATTTGCGATCACCCGAAGGGTGTCGGCCGCCTGCATGCGGGCTTTGGCTTTCTCGCCCGCCGGATCTTTGCCATCGGCAACCAGGCCCAAAAGCCGCTTGGCCTCCTTGCGTGCGAGCTCGGGTGTCCAGGGGGCGCCGTGAGGACCGATCGTGATGAAGCGCTGTCGGCCGAACACTCGGTACTTGAGGACGTAGGTCGCCTGGTCACGCTGACGCCGAACGCCAAAGCCTCGCACCGCTTGGCGGTGGTCCGCGTCCCAAATAGCTTCGCCTGGCTTGAGCGCTTGTACTGCGCGAATCGTTATACTCGAGACCGCCATCGGTCGCCTCTGTAGCTACCACGTAGCTACCACCATCGCGCCAATTGGAGCGCAGATAAGGCGAGGCGCGGCGGGCTTACATATTGATAATAATGAGATTTTCGTACAAACGGCGGGAATATCGTAATACCGGCGAAGCCTTTGTTTTGTCTGTGGAACAGGAGGTCGGTGGTTCGAGCCCACCCAACTGTACCATCCACAAGGTCAGCCGCTGCGATATCGCAGGATCGCTCGCCGTCTGCTCATCGCCCGTGGCGTGGCATCTCGCCCGCTTGCACTTCCGCGTGCCTTCACCCACACTCCGCGAAACGACGCCTTAACGACGCCTTAACGACGCCTAGTGACACCTTTGGGGGGATGCATGGGGATCGCCAGTTCAAGGAGATTTTCGTTTGCGTTGATGCTCTCGATCGCCCTTGCAGCTTTGTTGCTACCGGACCGAAGCGAGGCCTACACGCCCGACCAGCAGCAGGCGTGTACGCCGGATGCGTTCCGGCTTTGTGGGCCCGAGATTCCCGACGTCGATCGCATCACGGCCTGCATGATCAGGAACAAGGCGCAGCTGTCGCCGGCCTGCCGCGCGTTCTTCCGCGGAGGTCCCGAGCCGCGCGAGGCGAGCGAGCGCGAGGAGCGGCCGCCGGTCGCTGCGAAGCGGAAGGTCCACAAATCGCACAAGGCGAAGAAGTCCTCCCACTGACGTCCACCAACGAGCTGGTTCCCATCGCGCGCACGCAAGAGCCGCAAGTCCGGTACGTTGTCGCGATGCGAACCTTGGCGCGAAGGCGCGCGCTGGATTCCTGGCTGCGATTTCAAGACCGCGATGCGCGACAGACTGACGCCTTGTGACGCTGTCACGCAGCATCATCTCTGGGGCATGTGTTGTTTGCCAAATCCGTTCCCGCTTGCGGATCGGATGGAGAGAGGCACGTGAGCCAGTACTACAAGCAAGAGATCGATCGGCACTTCGCCTGGTTCGAAGCCAGGCTTCCGGAAAAGCCGGCACGCTTCGTCGCGTGGCTGCGCAAGCCGTCGTCGCGCTATGTGCGGAATCCGCTCGCGATCCTCCTGATCATCGGCGGCATCTTCAGCTTCCTGCCGGTGCTCGGACTCTGGATGCTGCCGCTCGGACTCCTTTTGTTCGCGCAGGATGTGCCGCTCTTGCAGAAACCGACCGCGCAATTGCTCGGCTGGATCGAGCGCAAGTGGATCGCGCGCCAGCGCGCCAAGACTGCCGAAAAACGCTAGGGGTGAGTCATATCAAACGCTTAGCGCTTCCATTTGCGGTTGCGTCATAAGTATAGTGTGACTCAAAAAGCAGAATGCACCGGTAATCTTGGCCGCTTTGCGGATTGCAAGAAGTTTCTTCTTTCGCGAATCAGCATGCTGATTCATTTTCGCCTCCTGGGGTCAATCTGGAGGCCAACGTATGAACGTGATTGTTTTCGCTTCGCGTAAGGGGGGCTCGGGAAAAAGTACCCTGGCTGCTCACCTCGCCGCGCAAGTGCACAAGGCAACGAAGCCCTGTCTGCTGATCGATGCCGATCCGCAGGGCTCGCTGACGCTCTGGCATAAATTGCGCGGCACCAACGAGCCGGCGATCAAGACGGCAGTCAACTCGGTCAGCGGGATCATTGCCCAGGCCAAGCGCGACGGCATCGAATGGGTGTTCATCGACACGCCGCCGAATCTGTCGGCCGTGGTCGACGACTCCATCAAGAATGCGACGATGGTGATCATTCCGGCGCGGCCCGGTGTGTTCGACGTCAACGCGGTGCAGGAAACCATCCAGACCTGCCGCTCGATGCGCAAGCCCTATGCCGTCGTGATCAACGGTGCGCCCGCGCAGCGCGACGGCGCCGAAAGCCGCATCGTCGCGATCGCCCGTGAGGCGCTGGCGAAATTCCGCGCACCGGTGTGGAGCGGCCAGATCACCAACCGCGCCGACCTTCTGATGGCGCTCGGCCAGGGTGAAGGCGCCCGCGAATACTATGCGGAAGGCCGCGCTGCCGCAGAGATCAATCGGCTGTGGGCCGCGATCGAGCGCTCGATCAAGGCGATCCGCGGCACGGCGTCGGCATCCGGCGCGATGCACAAGCAGGCGGCGTAACAACGCCGCTCTGGTTCGAACTGGAAAGAACGCGCGGCACTCGCGCGTTTTTTGTGTGCTGAGGTAACGAGGCAATCTCGAATTGCCTCGGCCTGAGCTCGTACTTCCGCGATGGATGGCGTTACGCCACCATCAGCAGATAGAATGCGATCACCGGCGCCAGGGTCAGGATCACCGACCAGATGCCGACAGCCCACAAAATATCCTCGGTCGTGAAGGCCGGCTCGGCAGCCGGCCTCACGGCAATAAAACCATTCCTGGAATTCACGACGCCCCCGCGTTGGTCTTAAGCGCAATGCGGAGGTTGATACGCGAGCGGCTTTAAGATCCCGCCCGGAATTTCGCTGGCATTTTCGCGCGGGTGCTACTTCGGATTAACCACAGCCGGGGCGGCAGGCCGCGTCCGGCGGGAGGCCGAAGGCCTCAAGCGCGACGAGATTGGGCTGAATTGTCATCGCGCTTTAGCTCTTTGTTTGAGCATGATCTTTTCGGAAAACCGCTTCGCACTTTTCCGGATCATGCTCTAGTGCATGCTTCCGTCGCGATCGCGGATCGCGCCGAGATGCTCGTTGATCCGGAATACGATCAGGATGAACTCGGCGGCGATGCGCGAGAACACGATGCCGACGAACACGCTGGCGATCGAGGCGAGCAGCTGGATGAAGCCGACGAACGGGCTGATCGCCATCGCGGTGAGGCTCCACAGGATGCCGGAGATCCCGAACAGCACGATGACCGCGATCACCAGCCAGTAGAACGTCTTGATGATCGTGGGCGTGATGAAGCGGTCCCACTGAAACAGATCCTGGAAATCGAACATCATGGTTCTCCCGGCCAGCCGAAATATGATTCGCGTCGCGTGCATCCTACTGCGTCACCTCCGGCGTGATCACTTCGTCGCGGGCCGCGCAGCAGGCGTCCGTCAGAACGAGGCGTGTCTCGCCGGGCCAATGGTTCGGGGCGGCACCAAAGCGCCGCCGCACCCAAGGGGGTCGATACCGCAGAAGCCCGATCAGTCTCGCCAAAGCCAAGCCCCGGACCGGGCGCCGGCAGTCCAGGGCGAGCTATGCGAGTGGGCTGGTTGTGATTGCTGCAAATAACGGCCACAATCGGGCTCCCCTCCATCATATCCTCACTCAATGACCACGCTGACCTTCGAAGACTTCAAGCCCGGCCGTTTCGGCACGTTCGGCCCGCGCCATGTTTCGCGCGAGGAAATCCTGGCCTTTGCCGCCGAATTCGACCCGCAGCCGATGCACCTCGACGAGGAGGCGGCGAAGAAATCCATGCTCCGCGGCCTGTCGGGCTCGGGCTGGCATCTCGGCTCGCTGATGATGCGGATGATGTTCGACGGTTTCATCGGCCGCACCGCCTCGTTGGGGGCGCCCGGGGTCAACGAGATGCGCTGGGTGGCGCCGCTGCGCCCGGGCGACGATTTGACGCTGGATGTCGATGTCGTCGAGGCGCGCGTCTCGAAGAGCCGCCCCGAGACCGGCATCGTCACCTTCAAGAGCACGATCCGCAACGCACGCGGCGAGATGCTCTGCGAGATGGAGGCGCCGATCATGATCAGCCGCCGTGATGGTTTGAGCGCATAGGAGACATCATGCGCTTTTTTGAAGATATGGAGATCGGCGCCCAGCGCGCGTTCGGCTCATTCACCTTTACCGCCGAGGACATCAAGCGGTTTGCCGCCCAGTTCGATCCTCAGCGCTTCCATCTCGACGAGGAGGAGGGGCGCAAGTCGCTGTTCGGCGGGCTCGCCGCGTCGGGTTGGCACGTCGCCAGCGTCTGCATGAAGCTGCTCGTCGCCGACGGCAAGCGGCTCGCCGCCGAAGCCGCCGCGCGCGGCGAGACGGTTGCGGTCTGGGGACCCTCGCCGGGTTTCCGCGAGCTGCGCTGGATCCGCCCGGTGCTGGCCGGCGACACCATCAGCTTCACCAACCAGGTCGAGACCAAGCGCACGTCCGAGAAGCGGCCGGAATGGGGCATCATTCAAGCCCGCAATACCGGCGTCAATCAGCGCGATGAGGTGGTGTTCTCGTTCCTCGCGACCGCGTTCGTGCCGCGCCGGAATCCCGGTTCCTGATGTTGCTCCAGCGCCCCTGATGTTGCACGGACGCCATGGTCGGCAGCTAGTTCTGCTGCCGACGTAGTTGTGCGTTGCGTGGAACTGATTTTTTGCTAACGCATTTTGAACCTTTGTCCCTGCCTATGGTTTGCGGGCACGGACATCTGGGCAAGCACTACTGGGGATACCATGGCAGATCGTAGCGCGCTGAAACTCGTCGGAATCATCTTCGCGACGGTCACGGTTGTCGTGATGCTGGCCACCGGAATGGTCGTGAAGGGCTTTGCCGACGGCAATTATTCCTTCGAGACCACGGCGAGCATCGATCGCTGATCGACTATCTGTAACCGTCGGCGCTCTCCGGAGCGCCCGGCAGCGCATTCGCGCTCTTCAATGTGACCCGTCGGCAGGCTGCGTCACACTTCCTTCAAGTATTCTTAACGATTCCAGATCAGCACCAGCACGATGGTCGCGGTGGCCAATATGCCTATGAACCGGATCATCATGGTGCCGATGCCCTGCTGCGGCTGACGCAGCGGTATCGGATCGGCGTTCTCCGGCCGGACGCTCTGCATGAATTCTCTCCAAATGAATGCCGCCACGTCGCGGTCCGGATGCAAATTCCGGATCGGACGCGGGCTCGCCATCTCAAGTTCAAATCGGCTTCTGCAAGAATCGATGCCGCACAGTTTACGCCGTGCTGAATAATGAATCGTTCTGCGCCGAATCGGCCCGCGCAAAACAAGGCCGCCGCCCCTTGTTCGGGAGGCGGCGGCCATCAGTCCCGAAAACTGATCGGGATCAGCTGTTGCGCAGGCCGTCGGCGGCACGCTTCCACTGCGAGACGTTGTCGGCAATCATCCGCGTCGACTTCATCGCGGCCTGGCTGAGCTGGGCATAGCCGGAGATCTCGCGCTGGACGCGCTGGCCCTCGGCATGCAGCAGGTCACGCAGGCTCTCGAGCTCGCCGATCAGCTTCTCGATCTCGGCGAGCGAGGTGCCGGCGACGCGCTGGATCAGCGAGTTGACGTTGCTGACGGTGGCATCGGTATTGGTGTCGGTCGGCGCGGTCTCCGGGCTCGCCACCGGCCGGCGCAGATAAGCGATGTCGTTGCGCACGAAGTCGCGGATGCCGGCTTCGACTTCCGAGACCGCAGCAAGGTTGGAATCGACCTCGGAAGTCGTTTCGACTTCGGCTTCCTCGGTACGGTTGGTGGCGTTCATCGGCTTTCCCCTGGTTCGCAATAGCGAAGCGCGGCTTGTCCCCCGCACGACGAATTGATGAAGTTACGGACCTATCAGTGCCGCCGAATTTGACCGCATCTGGGCCAAGTTGGGGCAATGCCTGATCATTAGCGCGACAGGGCTAACAGATCGTTCACCATGAGCGCTTGAAGCCGGCGCCGATGCTCTTGTTGATCGTGCCCTGGGCGGTCTCGCCGACCGATCCGGAGACGGTGACGCCGTCGAACAGCTTCTGCTCGGCGCCGACCCGGCGCAGCCACCTGTCCTCGGCCGTCGACAGCGTCTGGCCGGCGGTGATGCTGGTGCCGGTGTCGGTAACGGACAGGCGTGCCGACTGATCGGTGTCGTAGCTGCGCGACGGATGGCCGTCGACGCCGGGCACCGGGACCACCCCCTGCTGGATCAAATTGTAGCCGCTCTGCAGCGTCAGTGAATACTGCTCCGACAGCGGCACCGATTTGCTGAGCGAGGTGCCGATCTTGCTCTGGTCGGCGCCCGGATCGACCCGCGCCTCGACCGAGGTCTTGTCCCAGATCGAAGCCACGCCGCCGGCCGAGATCGACGCCCAGGCCGAGCCGCCGGATTGCGGCAGGCTGCCGCCATTGGCGAGCCGCTCCGACAATTGCTCCGACGTCGTCATCGTGCCCTGTTTGGCGACCGTCATGTCGGCGCCGATGCGGGTGTCGAGCAACGGCGAGATCGATTGCTTGACCGACACCGCCGACGAGCCGTTGGCATTGTTGTTGGTCGACCAGGACGGATCGTTGCCGGCGACGCTGCTGCGTTTGGCTGCACTTTTCGGCGCCAGCGTGGGCAGGCTGGTGGAGTCGGTGTCGAGCTGGCTCCAGTCGAGCTTGCTCTGGTCTATGTCCTTCAGGATGTCGGCGTCATTGGCATCGGCTGCCGGCGGCGCCTCATCGGCGGTAGCCTCGGCGTCGTCAGCGGGGCTGCCTTTCGCGACCTCTTGCGCAGCGGGAGCGACTGGCCATGGTGAGGTCTGCGCCGTGGCCGAAGACGCTATCGCCATGCTGAAGCCGGCCGCCAGCACCGGCAGCCTTGCCCAGCCAAATCGCAATGTGGAAGTCATTCCCAGCCCGCAAATTCCAGAACGGCAGCATGCATTTGCCGTGGTGCAAGAATGTGGCAATGGCGCCGCAAAGGCAAATGATCAACGCGTGATCGTCATGTCCGGGACAAGCGTGCGCGTACGCAAGGCCCCCGCGCGGCCGGTTCGGGGCTGGTGAAACCGGCCGCGTCCCGCCGGAGCGCCGAACACGCGAAGACGCGCTTCGCGCTCGAGCCCGGACATGACGAAGGCGTGAAATCGTTCGGACTGTCAGACCGCGATGCGCGGCAGGTGGATCGGGTAACCGACCGTCTGCTCGACCAGGTCGAAACTGTCGACCAGCACGCGGAAGCTGGTGAGCTTGCCGAACTTGAATTGCGCGAAATGCGCGATCCTGAGCGAGATCGGCTTGTTGGAATCCAATGCCGTCAGCGAATAGCGCAGCATCGAGGCTGCGGAATCCGCGCCCAGCATGATCGACTCCCGATCGAAGCGGTGAACCCTGAGGTTCTCGCCGATCTGCCTGATCACCTCGAGCACGGCGGCCTTGCCGCGGCGCGAGCCGAAGAAGGAAAACAGGTCGATCGGCCCATAGATGGCCCATTCGATCTCGTCATCGAGCAACGGCTCGATGTCTGCAAGCTGGCGTTCGTTGATCGCGCGATGCAATGCACGCGAAAAACGCCAGAGGCTATGCTCTGTCATTTTGGTCTCGTCCTGAAACTGGATCGTCAAAGCAAACGGATGGCGGGCGGTCAGCGCCGACGCCCTGCCAGGTTGCTGCACGTCACTATTGCCGCCTCAAATAGGGCGGAATGGCCAAAACGCAAATGACTTTTTTGCAATGCACAATTGCGCCGCACTTGACCGGAATGTGACCGCCCGCCCGCTTGTCACCGCAATTCAGCGGTCGCGTTGCCGCAGCGGCTGCTGCTCGATCACGATCTCGGCGTCGCGGATCGCCACCACCGCGAACAGCAGCGCGCCGCCGATGCCGCCGATCGCGGCGCCGAGCGGCATGAAGGTGAAAAACACCAGCGTTCCGCTGTCGAGACCCGAGGTTTTGGCGAGTCCGATCCAGGTGAGCCCGGCTCCGATGCCGAGAGCGGCGCCGCCAAGGACGCCCAGTGCAAGGCCAAGCACAGCGAGCAATGCGACTTTCATGCTGATTTCAGCCCCGACCGCAACAAGCCCAGTGATAGGTCAGCGCCGGGCCTGCGAGGTTCAACGCTGGCGGGGACGAATTTGCGGGGCGGGGGCGCCCGCATGCTTTGCCAGATTTCCCGGGAGCTAGCCCGCGCTTGGCCCGATCAGCGTCGCCGCGACGTCGCGCTCCAGCACCTGCTGGACGAGGTCGAATGTGTCGATGATCTCGCGGATCTCGGTGATCTTGCCGTCGCGCAGCGTGTAGAACACCGCAACGTCGAACTGCACGACGCGGGCGTTGTTGCGCTTGCGGAAGAACACCCGCAGCTGGGCCGCGACCTTGTCGCCTTCGGCCACAACCATTGGCGCCTCGTAGCGCATGTCGGAATAGCGCTCGTGGATCGTGGTCCACATCTGGCGCAGCGCGCCCTTGCCGCGGTGCTGGCCCATATGCGGAAGAATGTCGATCGGCGCGTTGGCCAGAAATGCGACGTCGTCGCTGCAGCGGTCCAGCGCGCCCTCGATGCCGCCGGCATAGTAGACGTCGAGGAAGTTCAAGACGCGCTGCCGGTTCAAATCCTCGCCCATGATCTGCTCCGCCGGTTCAGTCCGCCTCGCCTTTGACTGGCCTTTGACTTGCCTTGGCCCGCATTGTGAACCGAAGCGTTCCACTCTCAAACATATGTTTTGACGTACGAGACGCAATTAGGTTTGGCAACCGCAGCGTGTATTGCGGCGATCTTCCGTCCTGGATGAGCCCGGCCAACACGAACGATGGCCTGCCGTCGCAGGGCGCACGACCGAAATATCGAAAGCAACCCCATGCATAGTAGCCGGCGGCTGCCGGCATTCGACCCGACCACTCGACATGTCGGGCAACTCGGTGATGTTTTCGATTATTCAGAAATATTGCCAGCGCTTCGCTCCGGGGCTACGCCGTAGCTCTGTCACGGTGCGCTAATCCGCCGGCGCGGCCTTGCCGGTCAGAAGATCGATCGTGAACCGCTTCGTCTTCTCCGAGCCCGGCGGCACGAAGGCCTCGCCGGGCGCAAGGTCGTGGTAAAGCTCCTTCGGCTTCGGAAAGCCTTCGCCGCAGGCGGTGCGGATGGTCTCGTCGTCGGCGAGGTCGACGTCGACCGCCACCGTGTTGCGCCGCGGCCCCGGGGCGAGGTGGGAGAGGCTGAAATATTTCGGGCCCTCGTTGCACATCACGACATTGGAGCCGTAGGCGCTGACCGCATCCTCGGCCCTGAGCAGGAAGTCGGGCGCGATCTCGATCCGCCGGCCGGACTTTCTGGAAAACTCCATCCTCGCCACCGCGCTCTCGACGATGCCCTGGCCCATGTGACCGACTGCGCAGATCAGCAGGTCCTGCCGCTCGTCCTTGGGCAGGACGATGCAGTCGTGGCCCTGCGCGCCGGGCAGGAAGCGGATGAAGCGAGTGGCCGTGCCGTTCTGCTCGAACAGCGCGACACCGCCGAAATCGGTCGCGTGCGGCTCGCATTCGCTTTCATAATTGACGGCGAGCAGCGCGTTGCCAGCGGCGAGGAAGCGGCCGACATAGCGCTCCTGGGTCAGCTTGACGTCGCAGGCACGGCCGTCGGGATAGGATTTCGCCCGCGTGCAGGTCGATCCCTTGATGTTGGCAGTGGCGCAGAATGTCGCGAGCAGCGCGCGGTCGTTGTCGGCCGCGCGGGCCGGGCTCGGTATGACCAGCATCGCCGCGCCGAGCGCCGGCGCGAGAAAGGCCGCGATGAAGGCCGGGAGGAGAGCAATGTGTGATGTCCGCATGATCTTCAAGACGCTGTCCGCAATGCGGCGGCATTTAGAGCATGATCGTAACAGGCGCGCAGCGAATTTCTGCGGCAAAGCGACGGGAACCGGCAGGGTGGCTTGGCCGTTAATGCCTGAGAATTCCATTGGAGCCGCATCATGAAATCGATTCTTCTCGCGTCCGTCATTGCCATCAGTGCGATTGCCGCCACCTCGCCCGCCGACGCCAAGGGCTGCATCAAGGGCGCTGTGGTCGGCGGCGTCGCCGGTCATTATGCCGGCCATCACGGCGTGCTCGGCGCCGCCGCCGGCTGCCTCTACGGCCGCCATCACGCCAAGGAGCAGGCAAAGGAGCAGCAGCGCCAGCAGCAACAGGCGCAACCGTCGCAGCAGGAGAAGCTGTAAGGCTTGATCGGTTGTAATGTCTCGTTGCCGGAACGCCGTCCGCTTGGGCGGCGTTGTCCGCTTGCGTAACGGAGACGATGATGACGAAACCTTCGAACAAGACCATCCAGCCCGTTCCCGAAGACAACAAGAGCCACAAGGGCCCCGGCAGCACCCCCGGCGTTCCCCTCGATACGACCAAGGGCCATCGCGACGACGAGAAGCACAATATCCGCGAGCAGGCCGCGCACGGCAATCTGATCCAGAACACCAGCAACAAGCGGTCGGGGTAGGGCAAGGCGGTGCCATATCCCCGGGCGCGTCGTCCTGGAGAAAGCCAGGACCCATAACCATCGCTTTCGATTGTAAACGGGATCGTGGCCCCAGCGTCGCGCGACAATGCGCGTCCGGGGTAATGGGTCCCGGCCTTCACCGGGACGACGAGGGGAATCCGATTCACCTGTCAAACAGCGATGAGGATGTGCGCACTCGTTCTCGCGACATGAATCGCCCGAGCTTTGCATTTCGCTTGCCCTCTCATCAGGCAGAGGGCGCAGGGAAGACCGGGTGCCGATCGCACCCATGGGCCCCGAGCAATGGATAGAAAGCTCGGGGGTAGGACCACAGGTGTAACCGGAAACAACCCGGCCTTCCCTGCGCGATGGTTGTGCGGCTTATACGTGCTCACCCCGGCGAGACTTGGCTTTGTTGTCACCGTCTCCGCACGCGCAATGCGCAATGGGAAAGACACCTGCCACTAGGGTGTCAGGCCTGCACGATTTCGCCGTCGCCTGATCGCGCACTCGTCAGTTGCGCAATCGGCGTCCACCGCATCTCACCGCAACACTCCTGACGATGCGCAGCGCCCCTCGATCGGGTGAGACATGCATATTGAACATCTGAGTTGGGTCAAACGCGAAGCGAAAATTTGCCCGTCGGGGTGATTTGTCGCACCCGGCGATCGCGTGCCGGGCGTGACGCGCATCACGCCGCGGCCCGGCGCGCGCGGCTAGCGTGGCGGCATCGGATCACCCGATCGCCTGACGAGGGAAAGACCGCCATGAACGCCATCGCCGCACCTAAATCATCCGCGCTAAACCGGCTCGAAGGCTTCGCGCTCACCGCCATCCTGCAGGGCCTGCCGACCTTCGCCGCCGCCGTGCTGGTGCTGAAGATTCTTGGCGCGCGCGAGATCGTCGGCGAACGCTATGGCGCCGCGATCTTCGTCGTGCTTGCCTCGCTGATCTACGCTGCGATCATGCCAAAACTTGCCGCCAAATTCCCAAGGCGGTTTGGGAACGCCTATGCGCCGATGTTCTTCAACGCGGGCCTGTCGTTCTCCGAAAAGATCGCGAGGTGGCGGACCCAGCCCAACGTCTCGCTGCAACTCGTGACCACGATGATCATGCTGTCGCTGTTGGCGGTTGCGGTGGTGAGTGCGGGGTGAGACAGTTGTGCTGCGGGTCGCACAGAATTCCAACTACAAACACCGATGATTGAACGCAAGTTGACCGAGGAATCAGGTGACAATCAATCTTCGTCTTCCTCGTCCTCATCCACAGATAAACACGGCGATTGGAAATACGCTTGCGTCTGATCCTCAGCACTTTTGGTATTACAATAACGGAATTACGATCATTGCCAACGGCTTCAAGAGGCAGGCCATTGGCGGCAATGATAGATCCGTCGGTATTTTTGATTGCACTGGTGTGACCATTGTCAATGGCGCCCAAACGGTGGGTACGATTGGCCGCTTTCTGACTGGCGATGAGAGCGTGTCGTTCCTTCAGGCGCGCGTTATCGAAGTTAGCGATCCGGAATCATTGCTCGGAAAGCAAATCACCCGAGCCTCAAATACTCAGAACAAGATTGATGCGCGCAACTTTGTGGCGCTCGATCCTGAACAGGAGAGAATTCGGACCGAACTTTTGATCGAGAAAATTATCTATGAGTATCGAGAAGGAGAGCCGCTCGAGTCCACCGTTGACGGGTTTGAATTTATCGAGGCCGTGACGACTCTGGCCTGCGCTAGCAATGAAATGTCGTTTGTGGCTCTGTCAAAAGGATATGTTGGCGGCCTTTATGCCGACATAACGACGACGCCGTATAAAGCTCTTTTCAATCCTTCTACATCGTCACGACGTCTTTGGAGTCTTGTCCAGTTGGCGCGAAGGATCGACAAGTCGATAAAGGCGAAGGCAGATCCGTCGCTTCCAACTCAGCGAGGGCTTGTTGTTCACGGCAATCGATTCACGCTGCACTGCATTCTGCGCCGGATTGGGAAGAGTGCAGATCTCGATGCTGGTGAGGCAATCTCGGAAGGTGTTCTGGATGACGCTGTCTCGCACGTGCTATCCGGGGTTGGTCAGATTATCGACAAGGATTATGCAGACGCATATCTCGCGCCTCTGTTTAAGAACGTGAAGAAATGCACTGACATCCGCGAGAAGTACGAGAAGCTTTAGAGCAAGAATTTCTCGTTACCGCTTCTTCCACCCGCCGCGCTTGCCCGGCGTTCCTCCGCTAGACCGCGGCGACGGCCCGAACTCCGGGCCCGACTGCCGGGAGTCGGTCGGCTGGATGATGCGGCTCGTGGTGCCGAACGGCTTTGCGGGAAGCGCGCCGCTCGGGCGGAAGGGCAGCGATTCCGGGCCGTGCATCTCGTCGAGGTCGGGCTTGTGCACCCGCGAGCCGGACTTGCCGCCGCGGCTCGCCTTGAGCGAGGTCTGCGCCGACTTGTTCTTCAGCGCACTGACCGGCAGGTTGGCGGCGTCGCCGTATTTCCGGGTGCCGGCATAGGCGCCGGCCTGCTTCTGGACGTTGCGCTGCTTGGCGGTGGGGTCGTCGACCACGGCCATCTCGGTGGCGCGCAGCCGCTTGACCTCGTCGCGCAGCCGCGCGGCTTCCTCGAAGTTCAGGTCGGCGGCGGCCTCGCGCATCCGGGTTTCGAGGTCGCTGAGAACGGCCTCGAAATTGTGCCCGATCGAGATCACGTCGTCGGCCATGCCGCCGTCGCCGATCTCGACCAGCACGTGGTCGCGCTCATAGACCGAGTTGAGGATGTCGCCGATCGACTTCTTGACGCTCTCCGGCGTGATGCCGTTGGCCTCGTTGTACTCGACCTGCTTCTCGCGGCGGCGGTTGGTTTCGGCGATGGCGCGCTCCATCGAGCCGGTCATCTGGTCGGCATAGAGGATCACCTTGCCGTCGACGTTGCGCGCGGCACGGCCGATGGTCTGGATCAACGAGGTCTCGCTGCGCAGAAAACCTTCCTTGTCGGCGTCCAGGATCGCGACCAGCGCGCATTCGGGAATGTCGAGGCCTTCGCGCAGCAGGTTGATGCCGACCAGCGCGTCGAACGCGCCGAGGCGGAGATCCCTGATGATCTCGATGCGCTCGATGGTGTCAATGTCTGAGTGCATGTAGCGGACGCGGATGCCCTGCTCATGCAGATATTCGGTGAGGTCCTCCGCCATGCGCTTTGTGAGAACCGTGATCAGCGAGCGATAGCCCGCCGCCGCCGTCGCACGGACCTCGCCGACGAGGTCGTCGACCTGGGTGCGCGCCGGGCGGATGTCGACGGGGGGATCAATGAGCCCGGTCGGGCGGATCACCTGCTCGACGAACACGCCGCCGCTTTCGTTCAGCTCCCAGCCACTCGGCGTTGCCGACACTGCGACGGTCTGCGGCCGCATCATGTCCCATTCCTCGAAGCGGAGCGGGCGGTTGTCCATGCAGGAGGGCAGGCGGAAGCCGTATTCGGCGAGCGTCGCCTTGCGGCGGAAGTCGCCGCGGAACATGGCGCCGATCTGCGGGATGGTGACGTGGCTCTCGTCGGCAAAGATCAGCGCGTTGTCGGGGACGTATTCGAACAGCGTCGGCGGCGGCTCGCCGGGGCGGCGGCCGGTGAGGTAGCGCGAATAGTTCTCGATGCCGGCGCAGCTTCCGGTCGCTTCCATCATCTCGAGGTCGAAGGTGGTGCGCTGCTCGAGCCGCTGCGCCTCCAGGAGGCGGCCCTGGTCGTTGAGCTGGTCGAGCCGCGCCTTCAATTCCGACTTGATCGACTTGATTGCCTGCACCAGGGTCGGGCGCGGCGTCACATAGTGCGAATTGGCGTACATCTTGATGAACTCGAGCTCGTCCTGCTTGTGGCCGGTGAGCGGATCGAATTCCTCGATGGTCTCGATGGTGTCGCCGAACAGGTTCACGCGCCAGGCGCGGTCCTCATAGTGCGCCGGGAAGATGTCGATCACATCGCCTCGGACGCGGAAGGTGCCGCGGGTGAAATCGGCCTGGGTGCGCTTGTATTGCAGCGCGACCAGGTCTGCGATCAGCTGCCGCTGGTCGATGCGCTCGCCCTTCTTGAGCGCGAAGGTCATCGCGGTATAGGTCTCGACCGAGCCGATACCGTAGATGCAGGACACCGACGCGACGATGATGACGTCGTCGCGTTCGAGCAGCGCGCGCGTCGCCGAGTGGCGCATGCGGTCGATCTGCTCGTTGATCGAGGAATCCTTCTCGATATAGGTGTCGGTCCGCGGCACATAGGCCTCGGGCTGGTAGTAGTCGTAATAGCTGACGAAATACTCGACCGCGTTGTCGGGGAAGAAGCTCTTGAACTCGCCATAGAGCTGCGCGGCCAGCGTCTTGTTCGGCGCCAGGATCAGCGCCGGGCGCTGCGTTGCCTCGATCACCTTGGCCATGGTGTAGGTCTTGCCCGAGCCGGTGACGCCGAGCAGCACCTGGGTGCGGTCGTTGCGGCCGATGCCTTCGACCAGTTCGGCGATCGCAGTCGGCTGATCGCCCTTCGGCTCGTAGGACGATTTGATCTCGAAGCGCACGCCGCCTTCGGATTTCTCCGGGCGCGGCGGCCGGTGCGGGGTCCACACCCGCATCGAGCCGTCGTCCTTGCGGAACTCGGGGCGGCCGTCGCGGATCAGGTTCTCCAGCGCGTCGGCGGTCGCCTTGACCCCGAGCGCCTCCATCTTGCTGCGCGGCGGACGGGCCAGCGCCTCGTCATCGTCCTCGGCGGTCGGCAAGCCGAGCTGCCGCGCCAGTTCCGGATCGAGCGTCGGGATCGTGGCCGAGGTGCCGTAATTGGCCTGCGGGGCTTCATCGAGCCCCTCGGGTCTGGTTCGCGCGCCCGGCGGTTGCGGATTTTGTCGCAACGGCATCGGATAGGGATCGGCGGAACTCTGGGGGAAGTTCTTAGGCGTCGACGCCCGCGCGCGATGCGCCGCGGCCTCGCCGCCGGCGCGGCGATCCCAGGAATTGTCCGGCGGCGGCTGCAGGCCGGTGCCCGAACCCATGCCGGCATCGCCGCGATTGATCGCGGGATTGAGCAGCTCGGCCAGTGCCGGTCCGATCGGTTGGACTTCGGGCCGGTGTGCCTTGGATTTGGGGGATTTGCCGGGCTTTTTCGGAGTGTTCGGTGCTTTCGCCATGGCCGGAATATGGGACGAGTCCGGCAGCGAGAAAAGGGCAATCGACGGTGGGATTGGCGCGCAGGCGAGGCTGCTGACAGCAGGCTGTCAGCAGGCGGCGCGTTCCGGCGCCTCAGGCGCGCGGCAGGTCGACGATGTCGAGATGAATCGCGCCGCAGCCGTCGCAGCGCATGGTCCAGTATTCGGCGGCGCGGCCGGGAATCACGCGCAGCAGCGAGAGCCGGGCGGCGCATTCCGGGCAGCTGGTTCTGACCTGCGCCGGCCAGACCGGATCCGGCTTGCATTCCGGGGCGATTGCGACCACGACATTGCCGGTCACTCCGACGGCATTGTCATGCCATACCGTTGTGGGAACCGGTCGATAGTCCGCTTCGCGTCGTCGATCGCCGCATCCGGATCGGACCACGCAAAGCCGATGTCGAGCATCGGAAACGGCATGCCATCGATGACGACCGGCCTTTGATCGACCCGTTGAATCCTGGCGTGCCATTGCCCCTTCCCCACCTCGAACGATTTGATCTCAAAACCGCTGTAAATCATCGCGACCTCGGGATGCCCTTCTCATAGGAAGCACGGGCGCAAGGCGCCCTATGTGAACCAGATCACAAATCGCGCGGTTTATTTCCGACGGGCAAAGCAGTTCCAGCTTTTTGCTTTGGCATGGTCTTCAGCCAAACCGCACCAACGCGCCAATCAGGCGCGGGCCGCGATGTGATCGGCGAGCACGGCCGCGTCGTCGCCAACGCCCGACAGGAACGAGGATTTCATCTTCGACAGCCATTGCAGGCCGAGAAAATACAGGCCCGGCTCCTCCGAGACGCCGTGGCGGTGTCGTGGTGCTCCATTGCCGTCCAGCACCGGTATGTCGATCCAGTTGAGATCGAGGCCGTAGCCGGTGGCCCAGATCACGCTGCTGATCTGCTCAGTGCCGAGGTCGATGGTGCGCAGCGGCGCAGTGAGGCACGGCGGATCGGGCAGGCGGACGCGCGCCAAGGGATCGTCGGGATAATCCAGGCCGCGAGCTGCGATGAAGTCGTCGACGATCCCGAGGAAGGTCGCGTAGTAGGCATCGCCATTGGCGATGTTGGTGGCGAGATCGGGCGCGATGGCGAGCACGCCGTCGCGCGCCGCCGTGACGCGGCCGAGCAGCGTCACGCCGTCGGCGGCAAAGCGGCGGAAATCGATGGTGTGGCCGCCATGGGCGCCCGTAATCACCGGCAGCAGGCGTGATGGGCCGCGCTGCTCGACCGGCGTCTCGTCGATGCCCATCTCGGCCAGCCACCACAACAGGTCGCGGCCGCGATAGCGGCGCGGCAGGCGGTTGTGACGTCCGACCGAGAGGAAGACATGGCGTCCGGCGCGCACCAGTTCATCGGTGATCTGCGCGCCCGAGGCGCCGGCGCCGATCACCAGCACCGCGCCGTCAGGCAATTGCGCGGGATTCTTGTAGCCGCTGGCACGGACCTGAAACAGGCCGGGCTGCTCGCGCAGCACGTCGGGCCGCAGCGGCCGCTGATACGGGCCGGTGGCGATGACGACGTTGCGGGCGGCGATGTTGCCGCTGGCGGTCTCGGCAAGGAAGCCGCCGGCGTCGCGGCGCAGCTTCGTCACCTCGACACCGCAGCGGATCGGCGGCGCGACGAAGGCGGCGTAATCCTCGATGAAGGCGATGATGGACGCGGTGTCCGAGAAGCCGTCGGGATCGCTGTGCGGATACGCAAACTCCGGCAGCCGCACCGACCAGTTCGGAAACTGGAACATCAGGCCGTCCCAGCGTTCGCTGCGCCAGCGCTCGGCGATCCGCCGCCGCTCCAGCACCAGATGGGCGATGCCGCGCTGCTTCAGCCGATGGCTCATGGTAAGCCCGGCCTGGCCGCCGCCGATCACCAGCGTGTCGATGGTCTCCTCACGCATTGCGCGCTTCCTTGCGGCGCGCGGCCGGCTCCGCGGCGGCGCGGATGATCCAGCGCCGGAACGCGGCGAAATCGCGCTGCTCGGCGTGGAAGCCGCGATAGACCAGATACCAGCGCATCCCCTTCGGCACGCTGAGCGCGAACGGCGCCACCAGCCGGCCGGCGGCGAGATCGTCGTCGATATAGGGCCGGATGCCCATCGCGATCCCGAGCCCGTCGCTGGCTGCCTGCAGCGCCTGGCCGTAGAACTGGAATTCCGGCCCGCGCGCCGTCAGGCGCGGCACGCCCGCAGCCTTCAGCCAGGACGGCCAATCGTCGGGCGAATGCGCGACGCGGATCAGGCTCGGCCCCTTCAGGTCGGCCGGGCGCTTCAAGGCGTTGGCGAGCCGCGCGGTGCACACCGGCATCAGGTCGGCGGCGAACAGCGGCTCGGCGACCAGGCCCGGCCACTGGCCGTCGCCGAGCTGGATGCCGCAGCTCCAGTCGTCGGCGAACGGCACCGCCATGCCGCCGGTCGTGATCCGCACCTCGATGTCCGGCTCCGCCTTGCGGAACTCGGCGAGGTGCGGGATCATCCATTTCAGCGCAAACGTCGGTCCGACGCCGACGGTCAGCACGCGTGCGCTCGCGGACGCCGTCACCTGTGCGGTGAGACTCGCCAGCGCGTCGAAGATCGGCGTCAGCCCGCCCTGATAGGCGCGGCCGGCCGGCGTGGTGACGAGGCGGTTTGCCTTGCGCTCGAACAGCGCGACGCCGAGCCGCTCTTCCAGCAGATGCACCATCCGGCTGATCGCGGCGGCCGAGACGTTGAGCTCGCTGCCCGCGGCCGCGAAGCTGCCGGTCCGCGCCGCGGCCTCGAATGCCTTGATGCCGTTGAGAAAGAGCAGCCGCCGCATGAACCCTCAGGAAAACTGATGCAAGGGCAAGATAACTCAGTTTGCCGGCAGGGGCCAAGCGGCGCAGAAATACCGCAGACGATGAATCCCTGCTGACCCGGCGAGGACCAAATGACTGAGACCACGGACGCGCTGGTGCTCGATCTCGTGGAATGGGTTGCGCGCGAGCCGCGGCCCTATGCCGAGGTGCTCGAGGTCTGGCGCACCTCATGCCCGCGGCTGACGATCTGGGAGGACGCGGTCGACCGCGGCTATGTCGCGCGCCGTCCCTCGGTCGAGGGCATGCGGGTGATGGTGACGGAGCGCGGCGAGACATTCTTGCGCGCGCATGGGCGGATGCATTAAGGCGGCGAGCCCATCATCACCGCCGGTTCAATGCGCGGGCGCGGCGAGCCGCGGCCGGATGATCTCCACCATGCGGTCGGCCGACGTGCCCGGCGGAAAGAAGCCGAGATAATTGCCGTCGCGGTCCATCAGGTAGATGTAGGCGGTGTGGTCGACGGTGTAATCGCCGGCATCCTTCAGCGGCACCCGGGCATAGTAGACCCTGTAGGCATCGGCGACATTGCGGATCGCATCATCGCTGCCGGTCAGCCCGATCAGCCGCGGGTGAAACAGCGGCACGTACTCCGCAAGATGCGCCGCCGTGTCGCGCGCGGGATCGACCGTGATGAAGATCGGCTGCACCTGATCGCCGTCGGGGCCGAGCTTGTCGAGCGCAAGGCCGATCGCCTGCAGATCGGTCGGGCAGACGTCGGGGCAATAGGTGAAGCCGAAATAGACCAGCACCAGCCGGCCGTGGAACTCGCTGTCGGTGCGTTCATGACCGGCCTGATCGGTCAGTGCGAACGGGCCGCCGACCGGCTCCCTGTTCCACATCAGGATGTCCATGATCTCGGCGGCCGAACGCGTCGATTGCCGTGGCGCATCGCCGGCCAGCGCGGACGCCAGCGCCAGCCACAGGCCGGCGCCGGCGTACACGATGCCGCGCAGGATCGGCGGGATCATATGCCGAGGGAGAGGCGGCTGCCGGTTGTCGTGACCAGCACCTTGTCGCCCATCTGCGCGGTCGCCTCCTGCACGAAGTTGAGCCCGGAGCAATGCATCGGGACCACCACGTCAGGCTCGAGCTTCTTGATCTCGGCGACCACCTCGGTGAGGTAGTCCCTTGGGGCCGGCCCGAGGTGGAAGCCGCCGACGATCGCGTGCACTTTCTGGATGCCGGAGACCTCCTGCGCCTGCTTCACCGAATTGACGATGCCGACATGGCCGCAGGACGAGATCACGACGAGGCCGAAGTCGCGCACGTTGAAGCAGGTCGCGTGTTCGTGGATGTGCTCGTCGGGCACGATCTTGCCTTCCATCTCGGCCGGCAGATAGTGGCCGGCGTTGCAGCCGAGCCCGTCCTTCATGCTGAACTCGACCCAGGTATTGGGCAACACGCGCTCGATGCTGCGGCGGGTGATCTTGCCGGTCGTGAAGGCGTGGCCGGCGATCACGGTCGGGGTCTCGCACAGCACGGTGGTGATGCGTTGCGACGCGAGCTGGCGCCGGTCCAGCGTGCCGAAATCGGTGAACTGGCCCTTGGTCGGCGTCGCGCTGACGCGGTGGCAGAAGTTGTCTTCGCCGCCGGCATAGAGCTTGACGTCGGCCGGCAGCTTGTCGCGGAATTTGTCGAGGAAGCCGTTGAGGCCGCCGAAATGGTCGTAATGCCCGTGGCTCACGATCAGCGCGTCGATCTTCGCCGGATCGACGCCGACCAGCGCCATGTTGTTGAGCAGCACGTCCGGCGTGTAGCCGTAGTCGAGCATCAGCGTGCGCTGGCTGCCCTTGGCCTCCGACTCCAGCCACAGCGACAGGCCCCATTCGTTATGCAGCGACTTCTGGTAGTCGGCGGCACGCGGCGGCGGCGCGATCGTGACGCCGCCGGACTGCTTCGGCTTGAAGAACAGGTCGTAGCTGGAATCGACCAGCACGCGGATCGAGAGCTTATCGACGGTCGGCACCTGGATCGGCGCCGCACTCGCGATCTCGACACAGGAGAATGCGCCCGCAGCCGCGGCGCCGGCGAGTGCCGCGGAGCCCTTCAGAAAGTCGCGCCGTGCCAGATCCTTGAGCATCGCAATTCCTCCCTCTGCAAAACATCGACATGAAAACAAATTCAAACTGTTCGGACAGCTTAGGCCCGATCGCACGCCCGCTCAATTGGTTGATCACAATTGCGCGCGGATGGCAGCCTGCACCATTGACTTGGCATCCGGATTATTCAAATTCATGCAAACGCATCTTTCACTGCGCGACATCTCGCGACAACAGGATCACGCCCATGATCGACCTCCACTACTGGTCCACGCCGAACGGCCACAAGATCACGATGTTCCTCGAAGAGACCGGATTGGAGTACAGGATTTTCCCGGTGAACATCGGCAAGGGCGATCAGTTCAAGCCGGACTTTCTGCAGGTCGCGCCGAACAACCGCATCCCGGCGATCGTCGATCACGCGCCGAAGGGCGGCGGCAAGCCGATCTCCCTGTTCGAGTCCGGCGCGATCCTGCTCTATCTCGCCGAAAAGACCGGAAAATTCCTGCCCGCCGATCTCTACGGCCGCTATGACGCAATCCAGTGGACGTTCTGGCAGATGGGCGGGCTCGGGCCGATGGCCGGGCAGAACCATCATTTCCGCAACTACGCGGTCGAGAAGCTGCCTTACGCGATCGACCGCTATGTCAACGAGACCAACCGCCTCTACGGCGTGCTCAACAAGCGGCTCGCCGACCGCGAATTCGTCGCCGGCGATTATTCGATCGCCGACATGGCGAGCTATCCCTGGGTGGTGCCCTACAAGAACCAGGGCCAGGAGATCGACGACTTCCCGCATCTGAAGCGCTGGCTGGAGACGATCGGCAAGCGCCCGGCGACCGAGCGCGCCTATGCCAAGGCGAAGGAGGTCAACCCGAATTTCGGCCAGCCCGCGATCCGCACCGAGGAAGAGCGCAAGCTGCTGTTCGGGCAGACCGCAGCCGTGGTGCGGTAGGGCGAGGCTCTCTCCCCGTCATTGCGAGCGAAGCGAAGCAATCCATCTCTCCGGCTTAACGGATGGATGGATTGCTTCGTCGCTTCGCTCCTCGCAATGACGGACGTGGGAGCAGCGCAGTCACGCCCCGACATACTTCGCCGGCCGCCGCTCCTTCCACGCCGCGAGCCCTTCAGCCAGATCGCGGCTCGGCACGAGCGCGGCGAACTGCTCGCTCTCGACCAAGAGGCCTTCGGCGATCGGCATATTGAGGCCGCGGGTCGCCGCGGTGATGGTGCCGGCAACGGAGCCGGGCGAATGCCTGGTGATGCGGGCGGCGAGTTCGCGCGCGACGCTCAGCAATTGATCGTGCGGCACGATCCGGTTGATCAGCCCGATCTCGCGCGCGTGCTCGGGCGAAAACGGATCGCCAGCGAGCAGCAGCTCCAGGGCGCGCTTGCGTCCGGCCAGCCGGGGCAGCCGCTGCGTGCCGCCGAAGGTCGGGGGCATACCGAGCTTGATCTCGGGCTTTGCAAACAGCGCGCGGTCGCTGGCGATGGCGAGATGCACCGCCTCGGTGATTTCGCAGCCGCCGCCGAAGGCAAGCCCGTTGACCGCGGCGATGACTGGCTTCTTGAAGGCTTCGAGCCGCGCGGTCATGGCCTGGCCGCGGCGGACGAAGTCGCGCACCGCGATCGCCGCGCCCTGTCTGACGCTTTCCGAAAATTCCTTGATGTCGGCGCCCGCCGAGAACGCACGCTCGCCGGCACCGGTCAGGATCACGGCGCGCACGCTGGCGTCGCCCTCGATGCGGTCGAGTGCCGCCATCAGCTGGTCGATCAGCTGGTAATTGAGCGCGTTGAGCTGCGCGGGGCGGTTCAGGGTGATCAGGGCGATCCCGTCGTCGATCGCGAGCAGGATGGGGTCGGGCATGGCGCAGTCTCCGGCATGGGTGTTCGTGGCCCGAACCTAGTGGCTGGCCGAATTTGTGTATATTCACTGGTGAGTATACATACGTGGGATGCCCAGACCCTCCGAGCCGACCCGCGAGCGCATCATCCAGGCGGCGAATGCGCTGTTCTACAGCGAAGGGATCCGCCGCGTCAGCGTCGACGAGGTCGCCGCCAAGGCCGGCCTCACCAAGCGCACGCTGTATTATCACTTCAAGAGCAAGGACGATCTGGTCGCCGCCTACCTTGCCGCGCGCGATCAGCCCAATCTCGCGCTGTTCCGCAAATGGTTTTCGGAAACCGAGGGCGGCGTGCCGGGGAAGGTCGAGGCGATCTTCAAGAATCTCGCGCGCTCGGCGCGGCATCCGAAATGGAAGGGCTGCGGCTTCCTGCGCACCTCGGCCGAGCTTGCCAATATGCCCGGCCATCCCGCGATCCGGATCGGCGCCGCGCACAAGAAGAAGTTCGAGGATTGGCTGCGCGCGACCTTCGCGGAGCAGGGGGTCAAGGATCCGCTGAAACTGGCGCGGCAGATCCTGCTGCTGCTGGACGGCTCGTTCGCCGTGGTGCTGCTGCATCGCGACGCCAGCTACATGGAAACGGCGGGTGAGGCTGCGCGCACGCTGATCGAGACGGTGCTGGGGAGGCCCGGGCGCAAGCGGGGCTAGGATATGCACCGCATAATGGCCGCCCGTTGCGGTCGCAAGGAGACGACAAGGAATCCGATCCGAAATGTGCTGTCGTCTTTGGACCAGCAACAGTCTTCCGTTTTCGTGAGTATGTCATCCTCCGCGCCGAAGGGTCTTCCATGCCAGAAGAACAGCGGCAAGAATGGAGATGGCACAAAAGACGCTGGTCCCCAACATGCGGACCCCTGGACGCGGTTCGTTGATCCACACGAGGGCGGCCAGACACAGAAACGCCGGGACTGCACAAGCTTGTGTAGCGATGTATTGCTTCCGCAATGCCGCCGGCGCACGGGAACTCCAGATGAATTCCTCGACCTCAAATCTGCGAGAAAAGGTGTCTATCGGCTCCTGTGGATACGACTTTGCGAGCTCCGCCATCACGGACATGAATCCCCATCCGGCAATGCCGATGAGCGTGATGGCAAGCAAGCACAACAGGAACGACATCTCTCATCCATACCACCTGCGATATGAGCCTGAATAGTCGGCTACAGCGCGCCGCGCGCCTGCAGCAGCGCCAGCACCGCGTTGAGGTCCGGCAGCACGGCCGCGCATTTCGCGCGTGTCGCATCGGTCGGCGGCGCCATGTCCGGCACCATCAGCGTGATGGCGCCGGCGGCGTGGGCGGCGGCGACGCCGTGGTTGGAATCCTCCACCGCGATGCAGGCCGCAGGCCTCACGTCGAGCCGCGCGGCCGCCTTCAAATAGAGCTCCGGATCCGGCTTGCCGTGGGTCACGTCATCGAGCGTCAGCAGCGTCTCGAAGCGGTCGCGGATTCCGGCGAGCGCGAGATGGCGCTCGGCGGTGCGGCGGGATGACGAGGTCACGATCGCGGTCCGGCAGTCGGCGGCGGCGAGGCCGTCGAGCAGCGCGATCGTGCCTGATTTGAGCGGCAGGCCGGCATCAAACATGCGGTCGCGGGTCATGATGAAGGCGCGATTGACCTCGGCGAGCGGAAACCCCACGCCGTAGCGGTCGCGCAGCATCGCCTCGCAGACCGGGCCGGGAAGCCCGACCATCGAATGGCACAGCGCAACGACGCCATCCGTGTAGCCGCACGCATTCAGCGCCGCGACCAGGCTGTCGAAATAGACCTTCTCGGTGTCGAGCAGCGTGCCGTCCATGTCGAGCAGGACGGCGTCGACGGTCCAGGGTGCGTTCACGAGGCGCTCACCGCTGCTTGCTGTTCCGCCAGTTTCCGCAAGCATGCGGGGCACAGGCAGTCGCCGCTATCGGTCGGCATCGGCAGGCGGAAGCTCTCGTCGGAACACCAGCACGATCCCGTGAGCGAGCAGGAAAATTCACTGCCGCATGCCGTGCACGCAAGCCGGCGCGGTGATGTCTGTTCGGAACGATGGTGTGACGAGAGGTCCATTCTAACCGCGATTTAATGCGCGAATTAATCTCGGGTTCATCCCGGACCGCGCTATGATGCCGAGCAACAGATATAGCCGGGATGGACGGCCAAGGGAATCGTTTAAGGGAATTCTGATGGCCCGTGATTCGCAAGCCGCGCTGATTGCTCTCAACCGGTTTGGATTTGGCGCCCGCGGCGGGGCGTCCGGTGATCTCATCAACGCGGCCTCCGATCCGCGCGGTTTCGTGCTGGCGGAGCTGGCGCGTCCGAACGGCGCGCTGCTCGAAGTGCCGGGCCTGCTTTCGACGCCGGAGCTCGGCAAGCAGGTGTTCGACTATCAGTTCGAGATCCAGCAGGCGCGCAATGCCGCGAAGACCGCGCAGCAAGGCGCGAGCGAGACGCCGCCGCAGGCGCCGGACGCGACGCCGCTGCAGCGGCGCAATCTGTTGCTCTCGACTGCCGCCAAGGAGATCGCCGGCAAGGATCCGGCGATGCAACCGCAGCCGGCGGATGGCGCCAATGCGGCAATGATGCCGTCCGCGACGATGCAGCCACAAGCTGCTCCGCCCAAGCCGCCGGCGCAGCCGCTCAACATCATCCAGAAAACGTTTCGTGCCGAGGCGCTGGCGCGGCTGCAGCGCGGCGTGGTCGCCGATTGCGGCTTCGTCGAGCGGCTGGTGGTGTTCTGGTCCAACCACTTCTGCATCTCGGCCAACAAGGGCGCGCTGGCGCGGATGTGGGCCGGCTCGTTCGAGCGCGAGGCGATCCGCCCGCACGTGCTCGGCCGTTTCTCGGACATGCTGAAGGCCGTCGAGCAGCATCCGGCGATGCTGTTCTTCCTCGACAATCAGCAATCGCTCGGTCCGGAGTCGCGCGCCGGCATCAACCGCAACCGCGGCCTCAATGAAAACCTCGCGCGCGAGATCATGGAGCTGCATACGCTCGGCGTCGGCGGCGGCTACACCCAGGACGACGTCACGGCGCTGGCGCGGGTCATCACCGGCTGGACCTTTGCCGGCCGCAAGGGCCAGTTAGGCGCGCCCGGCAGCTTCGTGTTCAATGCCAATGCGCATCAGCCCGGGTCGCAGCAGGTGCTGGGCAAGACCTATGCGCAGGCCGGCCTCGCCCAGGGCGAGGCGGTGCTATCAGATATCGCGCGACATCCCTCGACCGCAAAGTTCATCGCGACCAAGTTCGCCCGTCATTTCGTCGCCGACGATCCGCCGCCGGCGCTGGTGGCGAAGCTGCAAGACACCTTCATCAAGACCGACGGCGATCTCAGGGCACTGGCCACCGCACTCGTTCAGTCCACCGAGGCCTGGCAGGCGCCGCTGACGAAGATGCGCTCGCCTTACGAATTCCTGCTCGCCTCCGGCCGTTTGCTGGCCCGCAATCCGGAGGATCCGGGTCGCTATCTCAACGGTCTCAATGTGCTCGGTCAGCCGCTGTGGTCGCCGGCCGGGCCAAACGGTTTCCCGGACACCGCTGCGGCCTGGGCCGCGCCTGAAGGCATCAAGCTCAGGCTCGACATCTCGGCGCAGCTCGGCTCCCAGCTCGCCGACCGGTTCGACCCGCGCGACCTGCTCGAATTGATCGCGGCGGATGCCGCTTCTGCAGAGACGCGGCGCACCATCGAGCGCGCGGAATCGCGGCAGCAGGCGCTGGCGCTGCTGTTGATGTCGCCGGAATTCCAGAGGAGATGATCATGGATTGCTCCGAGAGCCTGATGCTGCAGGCGACGTCGCGGCGCGCGCTGCTGCTCGGCGGTGCCTCGTTCGCGGCCTGGGCTTATTTGCCGAAATTTGCGCGCGCCGCCGATGGCCGCGATCCGCGCTTCGTCACCATCATCCTGCGCGGCGCGCTCGATGGCCTTGCTACCGTGGCACCGGTCGGCGACCCCGACTATGCCGGCCTGCACGGCGCGATCGCGCTGAAGGCCGACGGGCCGAACGCGGCCGTGATGCTCGATTCCTTCTTCGGCCTGCATCCGGCGATGCCGGAATTTTCGCGGATGTACCGCGCCAAGCAGGCGGCGGTGGTTCATGCGGTTGCGACCTCCTATCGCGACCGCTCGCATTTCGATGGCCAGGACGTGCTGGAGAGCGGCTTCCCCGGTCCCGGCCGGGTGCAATCGGGCTGGCTCAACCGCGCGCTCGAAGCATTGCCAAAGGGCGAGCGGGTGACGAGTGCGCTTGCCGTCGGCCCGACCACGCCGCTGGTTCTGCGCGGCGCCGCGCCGACCGTCGGCTGGGCGCCGACCGCGCTGCCGCAAGCCGCTGACGACACCGCGATGCGGCTGCTCGATCTCTACCAGCATCGCGATCCGGCGCTGGCGAGCGCACTGACGCAAGGCTTGCAGCTCGAGAAGCAGGCGCAGGGCAACGAGATGAAGCCGCAGCCCGGCGGTGGCGCCGTGGCGGCGATGCGCCTCGTGGCGCGCGGCGCCGCCAAGCTGATGGCGGCGGATGACGGCCCACGGATCGGCGCGCTGGCCTTCGACGGCTGGGATACCCACGCCAACGAAGGCGGATCGGTCGGCCGGCTCGCGCAGCTGCTCGGCGGGCTCGACGGTGCGCTGGCGGAATTTCAGAGCGGTCTCGGCGCGCGCTGGCGCGACACCGTGATCGTGGTCGCCACCGAGTTCGGCCGCACCGCGCGCATCAACGGCACCGAGGGCACCGACCACGGCACCGGCACCATCGCGCTGCTCGCCGGCGGCGCGGTCAACGGCGGCCGCATGATCACCGACTGGCCGGGCCTCAAGCCCGCCAATCTCTATCAGGCCCGCGACCTCGCCCCGACCACCGACCTGCGCGCCGTGATCAAGGGCGTGCTGCACGACCAGTTCGGCCTCGGCGAGCGCGTGCTGGCCGACGCGGTGTTTCCGGACAGCGCGCCGGTGAAGCCGATGAAGGGGCTGGTGGTTTAGGACTCGCTCTACCGTCATTCCAGGGCGCGATCTAGTCGCGCGCCCGGAATCCATCGGGCCACAGCGTAGGCGGTGAAATGGATTCCGGGCCTGCGCCTTCGGCGCATCCCGGAATGACGAGATATGTGATCTCGGCAAGGATGCTGCGCATTGTCACACAACCAAGCGCCAGCAAGGGTGCTGCCCTACCGGCGACCGCGCAGGGCAGTGTCACAAACGCAATGTCATGAAAGCAGTGCCGCAAAAAAAGCGGTCCCGGTCAGACGCGGCGACGGACGGGGACCGCTCGGGGCGCGAGATCTGAGACGGGGGGCCTGATCTTACGCAAGCGGAAGCCTAGCCGGGCTTTGTAACGCGCCGGTGACATCTTTATTCGATCCACACGCTGCGCAGGCGCGCTCAGAGAATCTTGCGATAGATGACGAAGCCGGGTCTGTCCGCGACCTTGTCATAAAGCTGCATCGCGGTGTGGTTGGTCTCATGCGTCTGCCAGTAGACGCGCGGCGATCCCGCGAGCTTGGCCTGCGCGTAGACGCCGTTGATCAGGGCGCGGCCGACGCCCTTGCCGCGTGCGGCCTCGCTGGTGAACAGATCTTGCAGATAGCAGGTCGGCGCAATCGCCGTGGTTGAGCGATGAAACAGGTAATGCGTCAACCCGAGCAGCGTGCCGCCGGCGTCGGCGACCAGCGCATGCATCGGCTCGTAGGCATCGAAGAAGCGCTGCCACGTCATCGCGGTGATCTCGGGCGCGAGCGCAGTCGGTCCGGATCGTTCATAGAAGGCATTGTAGCCGTCCCACAGCGGAAGCCATTGGGCGTAATCGTCGCACGTGACGAAGCGGATGGTGACGTCGTCGGACATGAACGAACCTTGGATGATCCCGCGTTGCGCGATGCGTGCGCATCGATCGCGACGGTTCTACCGCCGCTATCGCGTGGGATCAATTGCCGACGCGGTCGCGGCTCACCCGGTGCGTCACTCGGCGGCGCGCATCAGCCGCGCCAGATGGCGCTCGCGCCCGGCGCGCTGTGCGCGATATTCGTCGGCTCTCGCAGGATCGTCGGTGTGCCGCACGAGGTCGGTCACCGGCGTGTAGCTCAGCATGCGGCCACCGTCCGGCAGCGCCGTGCAGCTGAAGCGCAGCACCTGGCCGTCGGCGAGATTGAGATTGATCGGCGTGGAATCGCCGGATCGCATCATCGCGATGCGCTCGGCGATGAACGCGCTCAACTCGTCCTCCGGCAATTCGTAGGCGCCGGTGTCGCGGCCATGATACATCAGCGCGACGAACGGCGGCTTGCTGTCGGCTTGCGCGTCGGACAGCGCGAAATAGTCGCGGAAGGCGCGGTTGATGAATTCGGCGCGGGTGTCGGCGTCGAGCAGCACGATGCCGATGTCGACCTGGTCGAGTGCGGCGGCGAGCCGCGCCGAGCTTGCGTGATGCTGCTGGTCCGCGGCAAAGGCGTCGATCCATTTCTGCCGCAGCATTCCGGTGATCAGGGCGGTGCCGGCCGCGGTCGCGGCCAGCATCAGCATCCGCGCGACGTCGGCGGTGTCGTAGCCGGGCAGCGCACGGTGGTCGAGGAAGAACAGCGCCGAGGCAGCCACCGCGATTGTGGCGGAGATCAGCCCTGAGGTGATGCCGCTGACCGAGCTGGCGAGCGCCACGATGCAGACGAACAGCGGCGCAGGGTTGGGGACGGGGACAAGGAGACGATCGATCAGGAAGGCGGCGAGCGCCGTGATCGCCGTGAGGGCCGGACCTGAAATTGCACGCCAATCAAACCGCACGCGCGTTCTCGCTATCTGTCAAACGAACGATAAAGCGGTAGTTTGACGACAGCTCCGCAACGGCGCCGGGATTTCCGCCCCGACCGTTAAGCCGGCCTTGCGCGGGCCGAACCAGCTTTCGCTGCTTTCAAATCAAATGATATGCAGATCGGCACGGAACCCGGTTCCGGGCCTTCGGGTTACCGCGTGCCGTGCTTGCAAGAGGACATCGATGCCCGCCATTTCGCCTTCGCTGCTGCCGATCCTGATGCTGTTCGCCTCGAACGTCTTCATGACCTTCGCCTGGTACGGCCATCTCAAGTTCAAGGATCATTCGCTCCCCATCGTCATCATGGTGAGCTGGGGCATAGCCTTCTTCGAATACTGGCTGGCGGTGCCGGCCAATCGCTGGGGCAGCGAAGTCTACAGCGCGGCGCAACTCAAGACCATGCAGGAGGTGATCACGCTGGTCGTGTTCGCCGGCTTCTCGGTGCTGTATCTGAAGGAGCCGCTGGGCTGGAATCACGCGCTCGGATTCGCCTTCATCGCCGCCGGCGCGTTCTTCATCTTCCACAAATGGAGCTAGCGCTCGCGCTCAAAAGTGCTTTAGCGGTGCGGGGCCGGTCTGGCGGCAGGCGTCGTGACATGCGCGGGGTGCGCGCGGTCTTCGCCCTGCGTGCCGGTCACGATCAGGAGCGAGGCCGCAAGCAGGATCGCCACCGACAGCGTCACGGTCACAAGTCCGACGGGGGTCTTCATCATGTCGCGCCGCTGTCTCTCCCACGCCTTGCCGCGGATCAGGTGCCAAAGAAATTTGCTGGATTACGCCGGGATCGATGTCGCCATGCTGATGTTGCTCGACAAGACCGTCACGGCGACCACTAGGCACAGCGTCAGTGCGCCAAGCGCGAGCGACGCCGCGATGGCGCTGGTCAGGCGGGATGATGCCACTGGGGCAGGGCGGCCATGGAAGCCTGCCGTGCCGGACCACCGTGTCATGGTGTAAATCCCTCAGGCCGCGAGCGAATCACTCGCGACATCCGCGCGAATCTGCCCAGCGTCACCGGCAACATTGCGGCGGCGAAGCCCCCCGAAAACGGCGAAAATGCGGCGCTGGCGAGGGTTTTGCCCGTTGTTTGGGCAGTTTTCCCGCTATCCCCGGAATTCAGACCGAGTTGTTCAAACGCCTGCCACAAGGCGGGCCTGAGGCTCGGCCCCGGCACTAGGCTGCCAATCCATCGAGACAAATCCGGGCGTCTGCTCGACCCGTTTCAGCCAGGCGCGGATCGACGGGAAGGTCGCCAGGTCGAAGTCGCAGCGGTCGGCGACGTGGGTGTAGCCGTAGAGGGCGATGTCGGCGACCGTAAATTGTTCGGCGGCGAAATAGGCGTGCCCCTTGAGGTGATTTTCCATCACCTGCAGCGCCGCATAGCCGCGCTCCATCCAGTCCTCCAGTGCGTGGGTCTGCAGGTCGCGCCCGCCCTTGACCAGCGACAGCCAGAAGTAGGCGGCGCCGATATTCGGCTCCAGCGCGTGCTGCTCGAAGAACATCCATTGGAGCGCCTCGGCGCGCTCGATCCGCGACTCCGGCGCCAGCGGCGTGCCGATCGCGACGTACCAGAGGATGGCGTTGGACTCGGCGAGATAGCGGCCGTCGGCAACCTCGAGCAACGGCACCTGGCCGCTCGGATTCTTGGCCAGGAAGTCCGGGGTGCGGCTCTCGCCGTGCAGGATGTCGATCTCGATCGCCTGGTACGGCGTGTTCAGCACCGCAAGCGCCAGCCGGACCTTGTAGCTGTTGCCAGAGCGCTGCATCGAATAGAGCTTGTACATTGCGTCGGGATTCACTCGGGTCAGGAGACGGTACGCTTCAAAGTTGCGCGGCCTGTCACACCGCAACGCCGCTAAACAATGATGCCGACGGGGGTGCGTCGCAAGCCCTGAAACGTGGAAAAAGTCGAAACGTCTACCGCACTGCACACCCGCAGAACGATTCCATCAACACGGCAGAACAACAGGGATCACGGCCGCGCGACGCTGTGCATGGTGCCGGTCGATGCTGTCGATGCCGAGGTCGATAGGTTGGCCGGCGCGCGGCAGTTCACAAACGTTAACGCCATCCCGGTCGCGCGATGTGCCCTTGGCGGCCGCACCGGACCGCCTGCGGTCGACGCCATCAGACACGCGCCACGCGGCAATTGTCCTCGGAGCAATCCGCGCCAGCGCACGCGGCCGCAGGCCTTGCCGGCAAGGCTGAAGCGGCCACAGCGGGCTTGCCGGATATGAGTCATTTGAGGCTGGAACTTGCGGAATATTGCGCGTGTCGCGCACCGTGCGGGAAAGTTTTCGTGCTTGACCGCCAAGCTTCTTGCGATGCAGCGGCGACAGGCCTAGGGTGCCGCGATCCCATTCAAATCAAGTCGTGGCCCAACGGCTCACGACGTTTGCCAGGAGATGATAATGGCCTTCCTGTCCGCTGCGCTCGACCGTGTGAAGCCGTCCGCGACGATCGCGGTCACGGACAAAGCACGCGCGCTGAAAGCCGCGGGCCGCAACGTCATCGGCCTCGGCGCCGGCGAGCCTGACTTCGACACGCCCGCCAACATCAAGCTTGCGGCGATCCACGCGATCGAGGCCGGCAAGACCAAGTACACCGATGTCGGCGGCATTCCGGAGCTCAAGGAAGCCATCATCAACAAGTTCTCGCGCGAGAACGGCCTGAGCTACAAGCCGAACCAGATCATCGTCGGCACCGGCGGCAAGCAGGTGCTCTACAACGCGCTGATGGCGACCATCAATCCGGGCGACGAGGTGATCATCCCGGCGCCGTACTGGGTCAGCTATCCCGAGATGGTGGCGCTCGCCGGCGGCGAGTCGGTGCCGGTGGTTTGCCCGGCCTCGACCGGCTTCAAGCTGCGCCCGGAAGATCTCGAGAAGGCGATCACGCCGAAGACCAAATGGGTGATCCTGTGCTCGCCGTCGAACCCGACCGGCTCGGCCTATACGAAGAGCGAGCTCAAGGCGATCACCGACGTGCTGGTCCGGCATCCGCATGTCTGGGTGATGACCGACGACATGTACGAGCACCTCGTCTATGACGACTTCGTCTTCACCACCGCGGCGCAGGTCGAGCCGAGCCTCTACGACCGCACGCTGACCGTGAACGGCGTGTCGAAGGCCTATTGCATGACCGGCTGGCGCATCGGCTATGCCGGCGGCCCGGCGCAGCTGATCAAGGCGATGGCGACGATCCAGTCGCAGTCGACCTCGAATCCGTCGTCGATCGCGCAGTGGGCGTCGGTCGAGGCGCTCAACGGTCCGCAGGACTTCATCGCCGCGAACAACAAGGTGTTCAAGGAACGCCGTGACCTCGTGGTGTCGATGCTGAACCAGGCGAACGGCATCGAATGCCCGCGGCCGGAAGGCGCGTTCTACGTCTATCCGTCCTGCGCCGGCACCATCGGCAAGAAGGCGCCATCGGGCAAGGTGATCGACAACGACGAAGCCTTCGTCACCGAGCTGCTCGAGAGCGAAGGCGTTGCGGTCGTGCAGGGGTCGGCGTTCGGCCTTGGACCTGCGTTCCGCATCTCCTACGCCACCAAGACCTCGGATCTCGAGGATGCCTGCAAGCGCATCCAGCGCTTCTGCGGTAATCTGCGGTAGTTGGTTTCGAACCGGTAAACGCTCCCGCACCTGGTGCGGGAGCGTTTCTGTTTGTGCATTGATGAAGCGCAGCGGTAAAATCGCAGAGTCAAATCACAACCCGCTCATCTCACGTGCGTGTGCGCGAACATCGATGCCACACGCAGGAAGTTTTTACGGCCTCTTTGCGAACTGCCTTGTTTTGGACACGAGCCTTGCTTTGTGTCCGCCGCACAAATTCCAGTTCAGTTCACCTTGCGGAGACAGATAATGCGACTTTCGACTCTCACCCTTGCAGCGCTTGCGTTGCTGGCGCCGTTCGCCACTGCCAACGCGCAGCAGCCTCAGGTTCAGGCTGGGGTCCTGCAATGCCATGGCGGCGAGAATGTCGGCTTCGTCGTCGGCTCTGTCGCCCGCCTCGAATGCGTGTTCCAGAGCGGCGGCCGCCGCCCCGAGCCCTATGTTGCGACCGTGAAGCGGATCGGCGTCGACCTCGGCGTCACCGCGACGACCCAGCTCGCCTGGGCCGTGAGCGCGCCGACCACGGTGGTTCCGCGCGGTGCGCTCGCCGGCAGCTACGGCGGCGTCGGCGTCAACGCTTCGGTCGGCCTCGGCGCCGGCGGTAACTTCCTGTTCGGCGGCCCGAACAACGCCTACGCGCTGCAGCCGATCAGCGTGCAGGGCCAGACCGGCCTCAACGTTGCGGCCGGCATCGCCGGGATCGATCTCGAGCCGGTCCGCACCGCGGGTCCGCGCCGTCATCATCGCCACCACCGTCATCATCACCACCACTAAGCTGGTTGGTGTTCGATCAAAGAGGCCCGCGGAAGCGGGCCTCTTTTTTTGTTGTCCGCTGTCCGTTGCCCGACCAGGATCGGCAGGCTCGAATGAAGGAGCAGTGCCGCCACATCCCGCAACAATCGGTGGTCGAGCACCGCAAATTCTGGCTGTGCATCCGATGTTGTGGCATAGGATGCGCAAGGCGCCGCAGACACGGCGCCGTTCCGTTGTTTGCTCGCGTCATGCCTCTCAGCCGGAGACTCTCCATCATGCGTCGCTTTACTCTCCTTGCCGGTGCCGCCATCGCCGCGCTGACCGCAATCGCTGGCGCCAGCGCCCAACAACCGAGCCAGCGCGTACAGGTCGGCGTCCTGGAATGCCGTGGTGGCGCGAGCGTCGGCTTCATCGTCGGCTCGGTGACCCATCTCGGTTGCGTGTTGCGTGCCAATGGCCTGCCTGAGGATCGCTACATCGCGACCATCCAGAAGGTCGGCGTCGATCTCGGCATCACCCAGGAATCGGCGCTGGCCTGGGGCGTCTACGCACCGGTGGAGCGGCTCGGGCCGGGTGCGCTCTCCGGTAATTATGCCGGCGCGCAGGGCAGCGCGACGCTTGGCGTCGGCGTCGGCGGCAACGTGCTGGTTGGCGGCTCCGACAACACCATCGCTCTGCAGCCGCTCAGCGTGCAGGGCCAGGTCGGCGTCAACATTGCCGCCGGCCTCGAGAGCCTGGAGCTCCGTCCGGGGCGCTAACGGCGCGAAGCGATCGGCGCGCGGCTTTGCGGCGCGCCGCCGCACCGCAGCGAGTTTTCCGGCTTGCCAAAATCCCGGGACGGGCGGACGATCAAAGGTCGCCGACCCAATCATGGGCCGAGCTCCAACACGAGGAGGCGGCAATGGGACAAGACGTCAGAAGTCCCCGAGGTCCACGGTGCATCGCATTGGTGGGCCCTTTCCAAAGCGGTAAAACCACACTTCTGGAAGCGATCCTGGCGCGCACGGGCGCCATCAAGACTGCCGGCAGCGTCGATGCCGGAACCTCCATCGGCGATGCCAGCCCCGAGGCGCGTCAACACAAGATGGGCGTAGGCCTGACCGCCGCCACCACCACCTTTATGGGGGACAGCTACACCTTTATCGATTGCCCCGGCTCGATCGAATTCGCGCACGACATGCGTGCCGCGTTGCCGGCGGTCGATGCCGCGGTCGTGGTCTGCGAGGCTGACGAGAAGAAGCTGCCGCAGCTGCAGATCATCCTGCGCGAGCTCGAGGACCTCGGAATTCCCCGTTTCCTGTTCCTGAACAAGATCGACCGCGCCAACAAGCGCGTCCGCGAGACGCTTGCGACGCTGCAGCCGGCCTCGCGCGTGCCGCTGGTGCTGCGCCAGATCCCGATCTGGAATGGCGATCTGATCGAAGGCTTCGTCGATCTCGCGCTGGAGCGCGCCTTCGTCTATCGCGAGCACAAGCCCTCGGAGGTAATGGTGCTGGAGGGCGGCAATCTCGACCGCGAGAAGGAAGCGCGCTTCTCGATGCTGGAGAAGCTCGCCGATCACGACGATGCGTTGATGGAGCAACTGCTGGAGGATATCCAGCCGCCGCGCGATGCCGTGTTCGACGATCTCGCGCGCGAACTGCGCGAAGGACTGATCTGTCCGGTGCTGCTTGGTGCGGCGAGCCGCGAGAACGGCGTGCTTCGCCTGATGAAGGCGCTGCGCCACGAGGCGCCCGGCGTTGCCGAAACCGCCAAGCGGCTCGCCGCTAAGGACCAGAAGGATGCGCTGGCCTATGTGTTCAAGACCGTGCATCTGCAGCACGGCGGCAAGCTGTCTCTGGCGCGCGTGCTCGCAGGCCGGCTCGACGACGGCGCAACGCTGCAATCCTCAAGCGGCGAGACTGGGCGCGTCTCCGGCATCCTTGCGGTCTCGGGCACGCATGACAGCAAGCGGCCGTCGGCCGAGGCCGGCGACACGGTTGCGCTCGGCAAGCTCGACGCGATCAAGACCGGCGATACGGTCTCGAGCGGCAAGACGGCCCCGGCCTCGCTGGTGAAGATCGAGCCCGCCGCGCCGGTGCTGTCGATCTCGATATCAGCGACCGACCGCAAGGACGACGTCAAGCTCGGCCAGGCGCTGCTGCGGCTGAACGAGGAGGATCCGTCGCTGACCATGATTCAGAACCCGCGCACCCACGACACCGTGCTGTGGGGGCAGGGCGAGATGCATCTGCGCGTCGCGCAGGAGCGGCTGAAGGACCGCTACGGCGTCAACGTCAAATCGCATCCGCCGGCGATCGGCTACCAGGAGACCATCCGCAAGGCCATTACCCAGCGCGGCCGGCACAAGAAGCAGTCCGGCGGCCATGGCCAGTTCGGCGATGTCGTGCTCGACATCAAGCCGAAGCCGCGCGGATCTGGCTTCGAATTCCACGAGAAGGTGGTCGGTGGCGCGGTGCCGCGCAACTATATCGGCGCAGTGGAGGAGGGCGTCGTCGACGCGCTGGCGCGTGGCCCGCTCGGCTTTCCTGTGATCGACGTCGACGTCACGCTGACCGATGGCTCCTATCACAGTGTCGACTCGTCCGATCTCGCGTTCCGCACCGCGGCGCGGATCGGCGTCAGCGAGGGACTGCCGCAGTGCCAGCCGGTGCTCCTTGAGCCGATCCACATGGTCGAGATCGTCTGCCCGACCGATGCGACCGCCAAGATCAATGCGATCCTGTCGGCGCGCCGCGGCCAGATCCTCGGCTTCGACACTCGCGAGGGCTGGAGCGGCTGGGACTGCGTTCGCGCCACGATGCCGGAATCCGAGATCGGCGACCTCATCGTCGAGCTGCGCTCGGCGACCGCCGGCGCCGGCACCTTCACCCGCCAGTTCGACCGCATGGCCGAAGTGACGGGTCGCGCCGCCGACCAGATCATCGCCGCGCATCGCGACGCGGCGTGAACAACTCGCCGTCATTCCGGAGCGCTCGCGTGAGCGAGCGAACCCGGCATATCGAGATTCCGGGTTCGACGCTGCGCATCGTCCCGGAATGACGGGAGATGGGGAGATCGTTGGCAGCGCGTCCGCAGCCAGCTAGCTTGCGTCCCTGATGGGGGCGCAAGGACAGCATGCTTGAATCCCGCCGTAACCTGGCGCTGGCCTGCGCGCTCAGCGCGCTGGCCGGCTATGTCGATGCCATCGGCTACCTGCATCTCGGCGGGCTGTTCGTGTCCTTCATGAGCGGCAACTCGACGCGGCTCGGCGTGACGCTCGCCGAGGGCCATTGGCAGCATGCCCTCGAAGCGCTGGAACTGATCGTGCTGTTCGTCGCGGGGGCTGCGGCCGGCAGCTTGATCGTGCTCAGCCGCATTGCGCGTCGCCAGCCGCTGATCCTGCTCGTCGAGGCGCTGCTGCTCGCGGCTGCGGCCGGGGCCTATGCAAATGGCCTGCCGGGCACGGCGGTTGCGGCCATCGTATTGGCGATGGGGCTCGAGAACGCGGTGTTCCAGCTCGAAGGCGGAGCCGGGCTCGGCCTGACCTATGTCACGGGAGCGCTGATCAAGGCCGGGCAGCTGATTGCCGCGGCGCTGACCGGCGGCGGGGGCTGGGCCTGGTTGCCGAACGTCCTCCTATGGGCGGCGTTGGTCGCGGGCGCGCTTGCCGGCGCGTTGGCCTACCACTGGATCAATCTCGCCGCGATCTGGTTCGCCGCGGCCACCGCGTTCGCCCTCAGCGCGCTGGTTGCCGCAACCGCGAAGCGGACGGATTGACAGCGCGCCTGCCTTGGCCGATGTCACGACCATGACATCCCAAGGCAACATCCAAGGCAACATTCAAGGCAAAACTCGCGCCGCGTGCCTGATCGGCTGGCCGGCGGCGCATTCCCGCTCGCCGCTGATCCATCATTACTGGCTGCGCACGCTCGGCATCGAGGGCGGCTATGTGATCGAGGCGGTGCCGCCGGAGGATTTCAAGGATTTCCTGTTCCGCCTGTCGCTGCGCGGCTTCGTCGGCGCCAACGTCACCATCCCGCACAAGGAGCAGGCGCTGGCGCTGACGGCGCCGGACGCGCGCGCCCGCGCGGTCGGCGCCGCCAACACGCTGTGGTTCGCCGACGGCGAGTTGCGCTCGACCAACACCGATGTCGAAGGCTTCATCAACAATCTGGACGCCTGCGCGCCCGGCTGGGACAAGATCGAGGACGCGCTGGTGCTAGGCGCCGGCGGCGCGTCACGCGCGGTGGTGTTCGGCCTGATCGAGCGCGGCATCAAGCGCGTGCATCTGGTCAACCGCACCATCGGCCGCGCCCGTGTGCTGGCCGACCAGTTCGACGCGCGCGTTCATCCGGCGACGTGGGACGCGGTTGGCGAGTTGCTGCCGCGCGCAGGGCTGCTGGTGAACGCCACGTCGCTCGGCCAGCATGGCCAGCCCGCGCTCGAGGTGGATGTGGGGTTGCTGTCGCAACATGCGGTTGTTTCCGATATCGTCTATGTGCCGCTGGTGACGCCGCTGCTCGCGGCGGCGGAGGCGCGCGGCCTGAAGACGGCAGATGGGCTCGGCATGCTGCTGCACCAGGCGGTGCGCGGTTTCGAATTGTGGTTCGGCCAGCGCCCGCAGGTCACGTCGGAATTGCGTGCGCTTGTCGAGGCCGATCTCACAAAGACTTGAGGCCCGGAATAGCGTCTCCGGCTCGGGGTCTCGTGTTAGTCCCCCCGCGTTCCCTCCCGGAGATCACCATGCCTGCCAGCAGTTCCCATCTCGTTCGTCCGTTCATTGCGTTTGCGATGGTGACGACGTCCACACTTTACGCGCTTGCGCAGCAGCCGCCGACGCCGACGCGGGTGCGCGGAATCGTCGAGAGCGTCGATGGCGATACGCTGGCGGTGAAGTCGCGCAGCGGCGAAGACGTCAAGTTGCACATGGCAGGCAATATGGTGGTGCTCGGCCTCACCAAGATCGCGCTGTCCGACATTAAGGTCGGTTCCTTCATCGGCACGACCACGGTGCCCGGCCCCGACGGCGTGCCGAAGGCGGTCGAGGTGCATGTCTTTCCCGAAAACATGCGGGGCACCGGTGAGGGTTCGCGGCCGTATGATCTGAAGCCCAACAGCAGCATGACAAATGCCACCGTCGCGGAATCCGTCGTCGGCAATGACGGTCATACTTTGCTGGTCAAGTACAAGGACGGCGAGAAGAAGGTGCAGGTCACGCCCGACACACCTGTCGTGACCTATGTTCCCGGCGACAAGGCGGACCTGAAGACCGGGGCCAAGGTGATCGCCTTCATGAAGAAGCTGCCCGACGGCTCGTTTGAAACCGACCGCGTCAACGTCGGCCGCGACGGCTTGACGCCGCCGATGTGACGCTTGGTGTGTCGTTTGTAGCCCGGATGCAGCGTAGCGAAATCCGGGGCCTATCTCCGCGGTGCGATCGCCCCGGATTGCGCTTCGCTGCATCCGGGCTACGGGATGACAGTTTCGTTACCGCGGTAACGGCCCTCTCATTTGGCTCGTAGTTGTCGTGCGTGCCACCTCTCCCACGAAGCAGGTAGCCGCGCGGAATACCTTCAACTTCCCGGTGTTCCCTGATTCGCCAGCCCAACCCATGAGGGACACCATGTCGAAATCGACGCTGTTCGCCGCACTGCTTCTCGTTGCCTTCACTTCAGCCGCATCCGCCCAGCAGCCGCCGATGGTGCGCATCCGCGGCACCATCGAGGCCGTCGACGGCGCGATGCTGTCGATCAAGTCGCGCGACGGCGATGACGTGAAGGTGCGCACCACCGACAACGTCGCAGTGTTCGGCGTCGCCAAGACCGATCTGTCCGAGATCAAGGCGGGTTCCTATATCGGCGTCACCGCGATGCCCGAGCCGGACGGAACGCAGAAGGCGATCGCGGTGCATATCTTCCCGGAAAACCAGCGCGGCGCCGCCGAAGGCTTTCGCCCCTGGGACTTGCGCGCCAACTCGACCATGACCAACGCCACCGTCGCCGAGACGGTGGAGGGCACCGACGGACAGAACATCACGGTGAAATACAAGGACGGCGAGAAGAAGGTCGTGGTGCCGCCCGGAACCCCAGTCGTCACCTTCGTCTCCGGCGACAAGTCGGAGCTGAAGCCAGGCGCCAAGATCATCATCTTCGGCGCAATGAAGAAGGACGACGGCACGCTGGAAGCCAACCGCGTCAATGTCGGCCGCGACGGCATCGCACCGCCGATGTGACGCTTGCGCTTACCCTCTCCCCTTGTAGGAGAGGGTCGCTTCGCGGAGCGAAGCGGGGTGAGGAGTCTGTCTCCGCGGAGAGAACCCCTCATCCGGCGCGGATTGCATCCGCGCCACCTTCTCCCACGAGGGGAGAAGGGAAGTAAGTATGCATCCGGGCTACGGCTGCGTCGGCAGCCCTAAACCGCCAGCACCTTGTCGTCGATCTCGGCGATGGTGTTGACGCCGCATAGCCCCATCGTGGTGGTGAGCTCCTTGCCGAGGATGTCGAGCGCCTTGGCGACGCCGGCCTGGCCGCCGGCGCCGAGGCCGTAGGCATAGGCGCGGCCGATCATGCAGGACTTCGCGCCGAGCGCCAGCGCGCGCATGATGTCCATGCCGGTGCGGATGCCGCCGTCGAACATGATCTCGAGCTGTGATCCGACCTCGTCGACGATCTCCGGCAGCACCTCGATCGAGGACGGCGCGCCGTCGAGCTGGCGGCCGCCATGGTTGGAGACCACGATCGCCTGGGCGCCGCTCTTGGCGGCGAGCTCGGCGTCCTCGACATCGAGAATCCCTTTCAGGATCAGCTTGCCCGGCCAGATGCTGCGGAGCCAGTCGATGTCCTTCCAGTTCAGCGTGGTGTCGAACTGTGATGCCGTCCATTCCGACAGCTTGACGATGTCGTCCATGCCTTTGACGTGGCCCGCGATGTTGCCGAAGGTGCGGCGCTTGCCTTGCAGCACGCCGGATACCCATGCCGGCTTGGTCGCGAAATCGATCAGCTTCGACAGCGACCATTCCGGAGGCACGGTCATGCCGTTCTTGATGTCCTGGTGACGCTGGCCGATCACCTGCAGGTCGACGGTCAACACCAGCGCCGAGCATTTCGCTGCGATCGCGCGCTCGATCAGCGACTTGATGAAGCCGCGGTCCTTCATGACGTAGAGCTGGAACCAGAACGGCTTGTCGACGGCGGCCGCGATATCCTCGATCGAGCAGATCGACATCGTGCTCTGGGTGAACGGAATGCCGGCCGCCTGCGCCGCGCGGCAGGCATGGATCTCGCCGTCGCCATGCTGCATGCCGAGCAGGCCGACCGGCGCCAGGATCAGCGGCATCGCCGAGGGCTCACCGAGGATCGTGGTCGCAAGGGTACGCTTGGACACATCGACCAGGATACGCTGGCGGAACTTGATCTGCTGCAGGTCCTCGGAGTTCGCGCGCAGCGTGTCCTCGGTGTACGAGCCGCGGTCCGCATAATCGAAAAACGCCTTCGGCACCCGGCGCTTGTGCAGCTGGCGCAGATCTTCGATGCAAGTAATGTGCTTCATGGACGTTCCCGGCCCTTCTTCTATGTCGCAAGTTCGATGGAGACGTCTTGCGGGTGTTCGGTCGTGCCGTCATCTAGCATGGTTGGATGGTCCACCAAATCTGAAGACGGATAGGAGAGCACGATGACGCAATCAGGCTCCAAGCCGAAACCGGACGACAACGCGGAGAAGCGCCGGCTCGACGAGGCCCTCGAAGAGGGTCTGGAGGAGACGTTTCCCGGTTCCGATCCCGTCAATGTCACCCAGCCGGCCCCCAGCAAGGGCGACCAACACGTCAAGCGAGGCGGAAGGATAGGGGACGGCGTTCGTTCGCGCGGTTGCCGAAGATCCAATAATGTTATATCTCTCAGTGCCTTAAGATCGAAGCGCAGGGTTTGTCCGCGGTAATGATTCATCATATTTTTTGAAGTCATTTTAGCGCCTGGCAGTCTATAAGGCCGATGCACGCTACACTGGTAAGCGTTCAGGACTCTCTCGCCGGATGGTTCGAGAGGTCCATCTTGGGGGTACTATGAGCCGCAAATATTTCGGGACCGATGGAATTCGGGGCCGCGCCAATGGGCTGATCACGCCGGAGCTCGCGCTCAAGGTGGGGCAGGCCGCAGGGTTGGTGTTTCAGCGTGGCGACCATCGCCATCGCGTCGTGATCGGCAAGGACACGCGGCTGTCCGGCTACATGATCGAATACGCCATGGTCGCGGGCTTCACCTCGGTCGGCATGGACGTGCTGCTGGTCGGCCCGATGCCGACGCCGGCGATCGCGATGCTGACCAAGTCGATGCGCGCCGATCTCGGCGTCATGATCTCGGCGTCGCACAATCTTTTCGAAGACAACGGCATCAAGCTGTTCGGCCCGCAGGGCTTCAAGCTCTCCGACGATGTCGAGAAGCAGATCGAGCAGCTGCTCGACGAATCGCTCGACCGTCGCCTGGCGCAGAGCGCGAGCCTCGGCCGCGCCCGCCGTATCGACGGCGTCCATGACCGCTACATCGAATTCGCCAAGCGCACCCTGCCGCGCGACCTCTCGCTCGACGGCCTGCGCGTCGTGGTCGATTGCGCCAACGGCGCCGCCTACAAGGTGGTGCCGGAAGCACTGTGGGAGCTCGGCGCCGACGTGGTGCCGATCGGCGTCGATCCCGACGGCTTCAACATCAACAAGGAATGCGGCTCGACCTCGCCGGAAGCGCTGTCGCGCAAGGTGCGCGAGATGCGGGCCGACATCGGCATCGCGCTTGATGGCGACGCCGATCGCGTCATCCTGGTCGACGAGCGCGGCCACATCGTCGACGGCGACCAGCTGCTCGCGGTGATCGCGCAGAGCTGGAAGGAAGAGGGGCGCCTCGCCAAGCCCGGCATCGTCACGACCGTGATGTCCAATCTCGGGCTGGAGCGTTTCCTGCAGGGTCTCGGGCTTTCGATGGTCCGTACGCCGGTCGGCGACCGCTATGTGCTCGAGCAGATGCTGAGCGGCGGCTACAATCTCGGCGGCGAGCCGTCCGGCCACATCATCATGTCGGACTATTCGACCACCGGCGATGGCTTCGTCGCGGCATTGCAGGTGCTGGCCGTGGTGCAGAAGCTGCGCCGCCCGGTGTCGGAGATCTGCCGGCGGTTCGATCCATTGCCGCAGATCCTGAAGAACGTGCGCTATCGCACGGGCAAGCCGCTCGACGACGCCGAGGTCAAGTCCGCGATCACCGACGGCGAGAAACGCCTCAACGGCCATGGCCGTTTGTTGATCCGCCCCTCCGGCACCGAGCCAGTGATCCGCGTCATGGGCGAGGGTGACGATCGCATCCTGGTGGAAGAGGTCGTCGACAACATCGTCAGCGCCCTCGGCCACGCCGCCGCGGCATAAAGAGTTGGTGATCCGTCATCGCCGCGCGAAGGCTTTGCTTTCGTCGCTGGAGGTGCTCGCGTAGCGAGCTTCTAAGGATGCACGGCAACCAGGCGGGCCGTCGCCCTTCGAGACGCCTGCTCCGCAGGGTGACGGTGTGAGAATTGTCGCGAGCGGCCTCTTCTCGCGCCGTCGTCCTGGCTTTCGCCAGGTCGACGCTGAATGCATTCACATTCTCTCAGGGTGACGGTGATGGAGTCCCGCGCCTGTCGAGCTATTGCATCCTGTGTCTCAGTCGCGAAGCTCGCTGACGCGGTGCCTTCCTTAATCCTTCGCTAACACTCAGCGCTTGCGTGCGCTGCAAACCGCGCGCTTGCGTCAACGCTTCATTAGCACCTGTGGCGAGATCGCCATCTTCCACTGCTGCACGCGCGCGTTTATGGACCCATAAGCAACAGCCGCGGAATTCGGTGAGAGAAAATCAACCTTAAAAATTAGGGTTAAGTGCCGCTTAAACATTTGCTGCCATCGTCCGTCCGTGAGTTTCAGACGTGAGGCCTTTCGTGTCGCCTCACTTGGGCCAAAAGGACGAAGCCAATGCGTAGCGTAAAGACCCTGATCGCCGCCGGAGCGGCATCTCTGTTGTCCTCGGCGGCGTTCGCTGCCGACATGCCGATCATGCCGCCGCCCCCGATGGCGTATGCTCCTCCGCCGGTCCAGGATTTCGGCGGCTGGTATCTGCGCGGCGACATCGGCATGACCAACACCCAGGCCAAGCTGCACGTCAACGCCTACGACACGCTGCCGGCCGGCACCGCGTTCAACCAGTACGGCCACGGTTTCGACAGCGGCATGCTGTTCGGCCTCGGCGTCGGCTATCAGTTCAACAGCTGGTTCCGTGCCGACATCACCGGCGAGTATCGCTCCAAGGTGAGCTTCAACGGCACCGACTTCTTCACGTTCCCCGGGCCGAGTTCGCTGGGTGACACCTACCACGGCGGCGTTCAGAGCTGGGTCGGTCTCGCGAACATCTACGCCGATCTCGGCACCTGGGGTTGCTTGACCCCGTTCATCGGCGCCGGTGTCGGTGCCGCGGTGATCAAGACCTCGGCCTTCTCCGACGTCACGACGTTCCCGAGCGGGTCGGGCCTGACCAGTTCCTTCATCGCCGACGGTGCGACCAAGACCAACTTCGCCTGGGCGCTGCATGCCGGTGTCGCCTACAAGGTCACCAACAACTTCACGGTTGAACTGGCCTATCGCTACCTCGACATGGGCACGGTCGGGCAGGGCCAGGGTCACTTCTTCGACGGCACGCCGACCGGTCCCTCGAGCTTCCAGTACCGCGACATGACCTCGCAGGATGTGAAGCTCGGCGTTCGCTTCGCCTTGCCCTGCTGCGACGTGCTGCCCCCGCCGCCGCCGCCCCCACTGATCCGCAAGGGTTAATTCGAGGGTTAATTTCGAAGCCTTCACGGTTAACGATTGAAACGGCGCGGGATCATCCCGCGCCGTTCTTCTTTGCCAAGTCATGTCGCGAGCTTCTGCAACTTGAGTGGTCGAAAGCCGCCGGCGACAACGATTGGTTAAGGTTAACAGGCGATGATCAACGCGCATTCGGTGAGTGGGATGGAGCGTTGCAATGCGTAGGTTCTTGCTGGTGGCGATGATGTTGGGCGCGGTGACCGGCGCGCAGGCGGCGGACATGCCGGATTTCCTTCGCGGCAGCCTTCCCGCCTCCAGCGCACCGACCAGAAACTGGGACGGCTGGTATGCCGGCGGTCAGGTCGGCCAAACATGGATCAACACCGACTTCGGCGGCAGCGTTGCTTCCCTGACCAATTCCATCTTCCGCAACACGACGCTGCAGGGGCCGACGTCCCAATTCAATCTGCTGGGCCGGGTCAACGCGCAGAGCTCGGGCTTCGGCGCATTTGTCGGACGCAACTATCAGTTCGACGACGCCGTGGTGGGTGTCGAAGCGAACTACACCTATTGGTCCGGATTGACGACTACGACTTCCGGAAGTCTAGGCCCCATTCAAGTCGCTCAGCCTAACCTGGTCCTTCCAGCCGGCGCCACTGCCGCCGACGGCGTGACGTTGAATGGAAGCGCGTCGCTGAAGCTCAAGGACGAGATCACGTTCCGCGGCCGCGCGGGTTGGGCAACCGGTGACTTCCTGCCCTACGCCTTCGGCGGCCTTGCGGTCGGCCGGATGGATGTTTCGCGCACGGTCACAAGTTCCGTGAACAGAACGATTAACTTTGCCGACGGCACTTCGACCACCTTTGCGCTGCCGCAGTTTGCCCAAACCGCAACGGATGCGAAGACGGACGCCTACGTTGCCGGCTGGACCGCTGGTCTCGGCCTGGAATACATGCTGTGGAACTGTGTTTTCGTGCGCGGCGAGTGGGAATACGTCAAGTTCAGCCCGGTCAAGAACACGGCGGTCACGCAGAACAGCGTTCGTGCGGCCATCGGCTACAAGTTCTGACGCGCGCACTTCGCTTGACACCGCAATCTGCGGCTGATCCGATGTTGCTCCGCAAGCGGAGCGACCTCACATGAAAATCCACGGCGACACCAATTCAGGCAATTGCCTGAAGGTGAAATGGGTGTGCGACAAGTTGGCGCTGCCGTACACATGGGTCGAGATCGACACCATGAAGGGCGGCAGCCGAACCGCGGAATTCCTCAAGCTGAACGGCTGGGGCCAGGTGCCGACGGTGGAGCTGGACGACGGCCGCACACTCGCGCAATCCAACGCCATCATCCGCTATCTCGCGCGCGGCAGCGATCTGATTCCCGGCGATCCCTATCGCGCGGCGCAGATGGATGCCTGGATGTTCTGGGAGCAAAACAGCCACGAGCCCTATGTCGCCGTCTGCCGCTTTCAGGCCGTGTATCTCGGCAAGCCCGTGTCGGAGATCGATCCGAACCTCATCAAGCGCGGCTATGGGGCGCTCGACCAGCTTGAGCGGCATCTTGCGGGTACGAAATTCCTGGTCGGCGATGCGTTCTCGCTCGCCGACGTCTCGCTGCTTGCCTATACGCGCGTTGCCGAGGATGGCGGCCTTGCGCTCGAACGCTATCCCGTGATCCGCCGCTGGATCGCCGACGCCGAGCATGTGCTCGGCCTGCCGGCGGTGCGCTGAGCTCTGGTGAATATCGATATGACGGAAGCTTCATCGATCACGATCCGCCGCGCCCACCGCGAGGATGTCGCGGCCATCGTCGGCATGCTGGCGGACGATCCGCTCGGCCGTTCGCGTGAGCGGATCGAGGACCCGCTGCCGCAAAGCTATTACGATGCCTTCGCGCGGGTCGAGCGGGATCCGAACCTGCAGCTCGTCGTCGCCGTCGACGGGGAGGGCGCCGTCGTCGGATGCTTGCAGCTTGCGGTCCTGCCGGGCATCAGCTCGCAGGGCTCTTCGCGCGGCCTGCTCGAAGACGTGCGCGTCGCAACGCACTGCCGCAGCCGCGGCATTGGCGAGCAGCTCGTGCAGTGGGCGGTCACGGAAGCACGCGCGCAAGGCTGCACGCTCGTCGAGCTGTTGACGCATCACACCCGCGTCGATGCGCAGCGCTTCTACGAGCGGCTCGGCTTCGCGCGCAGCCATGTCGGCATGACGCTGCGCTTCTGACCTGCGCGAGTTGTGCCGCACTTACGGCAATGCCTGCGGTAGCCGCTGCTGCGCGATCCGGTTAACAGCCAATAAACTAAGCCGGCCTCCGTGAATTTACGGGTCGGAACGAGTCCGGTATGTCGGGCGTCTCCCACGGGGCGGCGGCGACTGGGGATTTGAATGTCGGAATATTCGATCGTGCGGGTCGGCAACGAGTACATCGTGCAGGCCGGCGATAAGAGCATTTTGAAAATATCGAGCCGGCGCAAGGCAGTTAGGATCATGACTCTCGCGGCAGATCTGCTCGATCAGGAGACGATGCAGCAGGTCGAAGACGCTCCATCAATCAGCCGTGATCTCCCGATCGTTCCGGAATAGTCGGAACTTCCTTGACGTTTTGGGGCCCTTCCACTATTTCCGACGGCGGGAAACCTCTCCCCACCGAGAGGCAGCTATCTGGAAGGGTAGACTATGACTGCAGCGAAGCCCGCTTCGCGGCCGAATGTGCCGCATTTCTCCTCCGGTCCCTGCGCCAAGCGCCCCGGCTGGAACCCCAACAATCTCAAGGACGCCGCCCTCGGCCGCTCGCATCGCGCGAAGGTCGGCAAGGCCAAGCTCAAGCTCGCGATCGAACTGACGCGCGAAGTGCTCGAGGTGCCCGCGGACTACAAGATCGGCATCGTGCCGGCGTCGGACACCGGCGCGGTCGAGATGGCGCTGTGGTCGCTGCTCGGTGCGCGGCCCGTCACCACGCTCGCCTGGGAGTCTTTTGGTGAGGGCTGGGTCAGCGACATCGTCAAAGAATTGAAGCTGAAGGACGTCACCAAGCTGAACGCGGCTTACGGTGAAATCCCCGATCTCTCCAAGGTCGACCAGAGCTCCGACGTCGTGTTCACCTGGAACGGCACCACCTCGGGTGTGCGCGTGCCTGATGCCAACTGGATCAGCGCAACCCGTGAAGGCCTCACGATCTGCGACGCGACCTCGGCCGCCTTCGCGCAGCCGCTCGATTTCGCGAAGCTCGATGTCGTCACCTTCTCCTGGCAGAAGGCGCTCGGCGGCGAAGCGGCGCATGGGATGCTGATCCTCAGCCCACGCGCGGTGGAACGGCTCGAGACCTACAAGCCGGCCTGGCCGCTGCCGAAAATCTTCCGCCTCACCAAGGGCGGCAAGCTCAACCAGGGCATCTTCGAAGGCGAGACCATCAACACGCCGTCGATGCTCTGCGTCGAGGACTATCTCGATGCACTGAACTGGGCGAAGTCGATCGGCGGCCTGAAGGCGCTGATCGCGCGCGCCGACGCCAACACCAAGGCGATCGCCGACTGGAAGGCGCGGACGCCCTGGATCGACTTCCTGGCCAAGGATGCCGCGATCCGCTCCAACACCTCGGTGTGCCTGAAGTTCACCGATCCCGCGATCACCTCGCTTCCCGCTGACGCCCAGGCCGACTTCTGCAAGAAGCTGGTCGCGCTGGTGGAGAAGGAAAACGCCGGCTTCGACTTCGCGTACTACCGCGATGCGCCAGCGGGCTTGCGGATCTGGTGCGGCGCGACCGTCGAGGCCAAGGACGTCGAGCTGCTGACGCAGTGGATCGACTGGGCCTTCGCCGAAACCAAGGCGGCACTGCCCAAGGCGGCATAAGCAGCTTCGTTCGCTTTCATTGTCATGGCCGGGCTTGACCCGGCCATCCATCAAAAAGGATGGACCCGCGGGTCAGGCCCGCGGGTGACGCATCCCATACATGCGGCATCGATGGAACATCCCATGACAAAACCCAAGGTTCTGATTTCCGACGCGCTGTCTCCCGCCGCCGTGCAGATCTTCAAGGATCGCGGCGTCGAGGTCGACTTCCAGCCCAATCTCGGCAAGGACAAGGACAAGCTCGCCGAGATCATCGGCAATTATGACGGTCTTGCGATCCGCTCGGCTACCAAGGCGACCGCCAAGATCATCGAGAAGGCGACCAGGCTCAAGGTGATCGGTCGCGCCGGCATCGGCGTCGACAATGTCGAGATTCCGGCCGCGACCGCCAAGGGCATCATCGTGATGAACACGCCGTTCGGCAATTCGATCACGACCGCCGAGCACGCCATCACCCTGATGCTGGCGCTGGCGCGCGAGATTCCGCAGGCCGACGCCTCGACCCAGGCCGGCAAGTGGGAGAAGAACCGCTTCATGGGCGTCGAGATCACCGCCAAGACGCTGGGCGTGATCGGCTGCGGCAATATCGGCTCGATCGTCGCCGACCGCGCGCTCGGCCTGCGCATGAAAGTGATCGCGTTCGATCCGTTCCTGTCGCCGGAGCGCGCCAAGGACATCGGCGTCGAGAAGGTCGAGCTCGACGACCTCCTGAAGCGCGCCGACTTCATCACGCTGCACACGCCGCTGACCGAGAAGACCCGCAACGTGATCGACGCGGCCGCAATCGCCAAGATGAAGAAGGGCGTTCGCATCATCAACTGCGCCCGCGGCGGCCTGGTCGACGAGCAGGCGCTGGTCGATGCGCTGAATTCCAAGCATGTCGCGGGCGCCGCCTTCGACGTGTTCGTCGAGGAGCCGGCGACCTCGAACGTGCTGTTCGGCCATCCCAACGTGATCTGCACCCCGCATCTCGGCGCCTCCACCACCGAAGCGCAGGAGAACGTCGCGCTGCAGGTCGCCGAGCAGATGTCGGACTATCTGCTGTCGGGCGCGATCTCGAACGCGGTCAACTTTCCCTCGATCACGGCGGAAGAGGCGCCGAAGCTGAAGCCGTTCATCGAGCTCGCCGAGAAGCTCGGCTCGTTCGCGGGCCAGCTCACCGAGAGCGGCATCCTCAAGACCACGATCACCTATGAGGGCCACGTCGCCGAAATGAAGATCAAGGCGATCACTTCCGCGGTGCTGTCGGGCCTGCTGCGGCCGATGCTGGGCGAGGTCAATGTGGTTTCGGCGCCTGTCGTCGCCAAGGAGCGCGGCATGGTGGTGGACGAGGTCGTCCGCGCCGCGCAGAGTGACTATGAAAGCCTGATCACGGTCACCGTCGCCACCGAGCGCCAGGAGCGTTCGGTGTCCGGCACCGTCTATGCCGACGGCAAGCCGCGCCTCGTCGACATCAAGGGCATCCGCGTCGACGCCGAGTTCGGCAAGTCGATGATCTACGTCACCAACGAGGACAAGCCGGGCTTCATCGGCGCGTTTGCGAGCCTGCTCGGTGATGCGAAAATCAACATCGCGACATTCCATCTCGGTCGCGTCAAGCAGGGCGGCGACGCTATTGCGTTGGTCGAGGTCGACGGTGCAGTGCCGGCGGATCTGCTTGCCAAGGTGCAATCGCTGCCGCAGGTGAAGCAGGCCAAGGCGCTGACGTTCTAAAATGGCGTTCGGACAAGGCGTTTCAAACACTGTTTGAGCGGCTCTCGTCATCGTCCGGGACGTGCCGGACATGACGATGAAGATACCGCTCAAGCACCTCCAAATTCCGATCTGCGGAACATGGCGCCGCCTCCGGGCCCGGAGGCGGCGTTTGTCGTTCGGGGGCGTCTGGTATCCCTGTTGCAGCGGCCAAAATATGTGTACGAAGGCGTCAAGACGCGCCACTATCCGGCGATCTCAGAGGGAGAAAACAATGCGTGAAGCCGTAATCGTTTCCTACGCGCGCACCGGCCTGGCGAAGTCCGGCCGTGGCGGATTCAACATCACCCCGCCGATGTCGCTTGCCGCGCATGCCATCAAGCACGCGGTCGACCGCGCCGGCGTCGACAAGGAGTACGTCGAGGATTGCTACCTCGGCAATTGCGCGCATGGCGCGCCGAACATCGGCCGCCAGGCGGCGCTGCTCGCCGGCCTGCCGAAGTCGACCGCCGGCGTCTCGGTGAACCGCTTCTGCTCGTCGGGCCTGCAGACCATCGCGATGGCCGCCAACTCGATCCGTTCCGACGGCTCCGATTGCATCGTCGCCGGCGGCGTCGAGAGCATCTCTATACCCGGCGGCGGCACGCCGAAGGAATCGATCGATCCGGACCTGCTCAAGACCGCGCCCGACATTTTCATGGCGATGATCGACACCGCCGACATCGTCGCCGAGCGCTACAAGGTCAGCCGCGAATACCAGGACGAGTATTCGCTGGAGTCGCAGCGCCGCATGGCGGCCGCGCAGCAGGCCAACAAGTTCAAGGACGAAATCGTCCCGATGAAGACCAAAATGAAGGTGGTCGACAAGGCGACCAAGGCCGAATCGATCGTCGACTACATCGTCGATCGCGACGAGTGCAACCGCCCCGAGACCACGCTGGAAGGCCTCGCCAAGCTCGAGCCGGTGAAGGGCCCGGGCAAGTACATCACCGCCGGCAACGCCAGCCAGCTGTCCGACGGCGCCGCCGCGGTGGTGCTGATGGAAGCCAAGGATGCCGAGAAGCGCGGCCTCAACCCGCTCGGCCGCTTCGTGGCCTGGGCCTCGGCCGGCTGCGAGCCCGACGAGATGGGCATCGGTCCGGTGTTCGCCGTGCCGAAGCTCTTGAAGCGCCACGGCCTGAAGATCGACGACATCGATCTCTGGGAGCTCAACGAGGCCTTCGCCAGCCAGTGCCTCTATTCGCGCGACCAGCTCGGCATCGATCCCGAGAAGTACAACGTCAACGGCGGCTCGATCGCGATCGGCCATCCCTTCGGCATGACCGGCGCCCGGCTTACCGGCCACCTCTTGCAGGAAGGCCGTCGCCGCAAGGCCAAGTGGGGCGTCGTGACCATGTGCATCGGCGGTGGTCAGGGCGGCGCAGGCCTGTTCGAGATCTACAGCTAAGCGCGATCGATCCTGATCGTGTCAGAACGAGCGGCCCGGCGGCAACGCCGGGCCGCTTTTATTTGAAGTCGGTTCTTACGCCGGCAAATCCGCCGCGCGTTCGCCGAACTCGAGCGCGGCGATCCGTTCGAGCGTCTGCCTGAGATCCGCGGCCTGCTTCGCGCCGAAGGCGGTCTCGAAGCGCTCCTGCGCCCCACGCCAGGCGGCCTGCGACTCGTCCAGCCGGGCTTCGCCGCGTTTGGTCAGCCGCACCAGGCGGGCTGCGGCGGTCATTCTTGTCGACGGTGATGGTCAAGAGGCCGTCGCGCTCCAGCGGCTTGAGATTGTGGTTGAGCGCGGTGCGGTCGAGCACCAGGGCTGCGGCCAACTCACCCATCGTCGGCGCGCCCGAACGTCTGATGTGGACCAGAATGGCACGCTGCGTACCGCGCAGCCCGGATGTCGCAAGGACCTGATCGTAGAGCTGCGACACGCGCCGCGCCGCCTTGCGCAACGCCGTGAGATTGCACCGGCCGGGTTCCGTTTTCACCATCGCTGCCTCCAAACGAGGCTTGACAGATACATGCATGTGCACCTATTGGCAATAGATGCATATGCAGGTACTTGGAGGGCGTGATGTCGAAGGTAGAGGCGGAGACCATCGGGTTGGCTGTCGGGACTGCTGCCCGGCCGCGATCCCGCGCCGCAACGCCGCGTCAGGTGCTTGCGATCGTATCGGTGGGCATCTGCCTCGCAAACCTCGACCTGTTCATCGTCAATGTCGGGCTGCCGAACATCGCGCAGGAATTCCGCGGCGCCTCGCTCGAGGATTTGTCCTGGATCCTCAATGGCTATGCGATCGTCTATGCGGCGCTGCTGGTTTTCTTCGGTCGACTCGCCGAACGCCATAGCCGCAATCTGAGTTTCCTGCTCGGCGTCGCGCTGTTCACGGCCGCGTCGGCGGCCTGCGCGCTTGCGCCCAACGTCGAATTGCTGGTCGCCGCCCGCATCGCGCAGGCCGCCGGTGCGGCATTGATGACCCCGACCTCGATCGGCCTGCTGCTGGCGTCGTTTCCGCCCGACCAGCGCGCCGGGGCGGTGCGCACCTGGACGGCGGTCGGCGGCCTTGCCGCCGCGCTCGGGCCGCTGGCGGGCGGCGTGCTCGTCACCTTCGACTGGCGCTGGATCTTCATCGTCAATGTCCCGATCGGTTTGGTCGCGCTCATCGTCGGCTGGCTGAAATTGCCGGAAGTGCCCGGTCACGAGGTGCCGCGCCCGAGTTCATGGGCGGCGCTGCTGGTCACCTGCGGCATCGGCGCGCTGACCCTTGCGATCGTGAAGGCCAATGACTGGGGATGGGGTTCGCGCAGTGTCGTGCTTGGCTTTGCCATCGCGGTTGTCTCGCTCGCGGCCTTTACGTGGCACTGCCTCAACTCGAAGAATCCCTTCGTCGATCCTGCCTTGTTCAAGGTGCGGCCGTTCACCGGGGCGACGTTCGTCATGGCGCCATACTCGGCGGCTTTCGGCGCGATGCTGCTGTCGGTGGCGTTGTGGGAGCAAACGGTGTGGGGCTGGTCGGCGCTGAAGACCGGCCTTGCGATCGCGCCGGGTCCGCTGCTTGTCCCGTTCACTTCGTTGTTGTTTGCCCGCCGCCTGATCGCACGATTTGGCGCCGCCGCCGTCGTGTCCGCCGGGATCGCGTCGTTCGCGGGCGGCCTCACGATCTGGGCGACGTGGCTTGGAATTGAGCCAAACATGCCTGCCTTTGTGGTCGGCATGATGTTCACTGGCATCGGCGTCGGGCTGACCTTTCCGACCCTGATGGGCGTCGGCGCGGGTTCGCTGCCACCATCGTCGTTTGCGACCGGCTCCGGGGTCATCAACATGATCCGGCAGGCGGCGCTCGCGATCGGCGTCGCGATCTTCGTCGCGATCCTGGCAACGCCGGTCTCGATGACCGAGCGGATCGCGGCGTTTCATCGCGGCTGGTGGATCATGATCGCCATCACCATTGCCGGCTTCGTGCCGAATTACCTGTTCATCCGACGCAAGGCGGATCGCTAAACCCGAAGGACGCGGCTGCGCCACATGGCAGCCGCGAGGGCGCCATCGTCGCGCCGCACCGAAACCTCAATCGAACCAGTCGCTTCCTCGCTGCGTCTCACCACGAGAAACGGCCGCCTTTGAGCCGGGCGTGCCGTCGGTCTCGCGCGATGCGATGTTTCCCGGAGGGATGTGATGCGAAAGATTACGAATTGTCTTGTGACCACCAGCCTGGTGCTGGCGGGTGCGCTGGTTGCCGGGCCGCTGCATGCGGCCAATCTCGACGCGGCGTCGCAGGTTGACGCCGTCACCGTCTATCCCGATGGCGCGAGCGTCACCCGCCTCATCACGCTGGACCTGCCCGCCGGCGACAACACGCTGGTCGCGAAGGATTTCCCGATGGGCCTCGATCCATCCTCGCTCCGCGTCGAGGGCGAGGCGGGCGGCAGGCTGACGATCGGCGCGATCGACGCACGGCCGCCGCGCCCGGTGGAGCCGGCGAACCTGCCCGAGATCGACAGGCGGATCGAGGCGCTGCGGGATCAGCGCGAGGATCTGCAGGGGATCATCGCCTCGGCCGAGGCGCGGCGGAAATTCGCCGAGCATTTCGCCGAGGCTTCGCCGGTCGGGATCGGCGAGAAGGGCGAGGCGCGTCCGGTCAGCGAGTGGCGCGCCGCGTTCTCCGCAGTCGGCGACGAAGTCGCGACCGCCGCCACCGCGATCCGCGACGCCGCGCGCAAGCAGCGCGACATCGATCGCGAGATCGCGCGCCTCGAAGCCGATCGCGCCGCCAAGCCGCCGAGCAAGCTCGAGGTGCGGATCGAGTTGGCCTCCGCCGCCGCGACTCGTGCGACATTGCGGGTGACCTATGCGGTACGCAACGCCCGCTGGATGCCGCTTTACGACGCCCGCCTCGATACCGGCGCCAAGGATCGCAAGCCGGCGATCGAGCTGGTGCGCCGCGCCGAGATCACCCAGTCGACCGGCGAAGACTGGTCGAACGTTGCGCTCGCCGTCTCCACCGTGCGCGTCGCCCGCGGCGGCAGCGCGCCCGATCTCCATTCGCTGATCGTGCAGTATCCGCAGCCGCGGCCGGTGGCGGCCGCTGGCAAGGTGCTGGACAGCGTGCAACAGCGCGCGGCTTTGGCGCCCGCACCAGCGGCCGACGCACTCAGGGAATTCCGCCTTGGTGCAGGGGCGCTCATAGCGGAACAGGAAGCCACCGCCGACGTCGGTGCCTTCCAGGCCACCTTCAAGATTCCCGGCCGCGTCAGCGTCTCCGCCAATGAGGGCGCCAAGAGCCAGCGCATCTCCACAGTGACGATCGCCCCCGATCTCGCAATCCGCGCCGTGCCGGCGATTGATCCGACAGCGTTCCTGGAGGCGAGCTTCGTGCAGTCCGACGAAGCGCCGCTATTGCCGGGGCAGGTCTCGATCTATCGTGACGGCATCTTTGTCGGCCGCAGCCGGATGGCGACCGCCGCCAAGGACGAGACCGTGCGGCTCGGCTTCGGCGCCGACGACAAGGTCAAGATCGAGCGCACGGTGGTGAAGCGCAATGAGGGCTCCGCCGGCCTGATCGTGACCACGTCGAAGACCGACGAGCGTGCGTTCAAGACCACGGTACGCAACGGCCACGATTTCCCGATCAAGGTCGCGATCCAGGACCAGCTCCCGGTCAGCGAGAACGACGATATCGTGGTCGAGATGTTGTCGTCGTCGACGCCTGCGACGACGACCAATCTGCGCGACAAGCGCGGTGTGCTGGAATGGGCGTTCGAGGCCAAGCCCGGCGAGGTCCGTGACATCAATTTCGCCTGGCGGATGCGCTGGCCCAAGGACAAGGGCGTCGTGATGGTGCCGGCGGGCTGATCTGCATCGGGTGCACGAGGAGTGACGCTTGGCGGGAGGGCGCGGGCTAGAAGCCGGCGTCCTCCTCCAGCCATTGCTGGTTGTCCCAGCGTGCGCGGCGGCTGGCGACATAGTCGCGAACATCGTCCATGAACCGCACCTTGCTGGCGAGTGCGCCGATGAAAGCGGCGACCGTCGCGATCAAGGGCCATAGATGCATCAGCAGGGAGGCGGGTATCTGGTTGGCAAATCCAGCCTGCAGCGCGCTGGTGACCAGATAAGCCAACACGCCCCACGCCGCGGCCAAAATCGTTGCCACGACCTCATAACTGTTTTGATGAAATCTCACCAACCGTCGCATCAACGCGAGGTAGGCAAAATAGACGATCACGCCGAGAAACAAGGCGACCAATCCCGGCGGAAGTCCCCAGCTCTGGTCCCAGCCCAGATACGCAACGAAGCCCGCGGCAATGAACGCCTCGATGTAGGTCAGGCTGGATTTTTCTCTCATGATTTGCCCCAAGCGATTCAAGTATCCGCCGAGGCTATCATCATCTAGCGCGTTGCTAGAAGTGTAATCGTCAAACAACTTTTCGATTATGCTTGATCTGCTCGTCGCGCTGGCCGGCGTCGAGGAGACGGGACCAACTCCCGTAAGTTCGCTGTCATGCCCTGCCTTGAGCGGGGCATCCAGTACGCCGCGGCCTTTCGCGGGAACGACAACTGCCTCTGGAATACTGGATCGCCCGGTCGAGGCCGGGCGATGACACCGTGTTTGCGGCGAACGCGCCGTCACTTCGCCCTCAGGAAGTCGCCGACTTCGAGCAGCACGAACTCGTCGTCATCGGCCTTGTTCGGATCGCGGCTCGAGGAGAACGGCAGGTTGTTGTCGTTACCGACGATGATGTGGGTCTCGTCGACGCGGTCGACGTTCTCGATGGTGAAGAACGGGAACGTGTAGACACCGTCGTTGAGCGGCTTGCGCGCCTTCCTGTTGGGATCGCGGATCTTCATAAGATCGATATAGGCGATCTTGCGCACCGGCTTGCCGACATTGGCGTCCGACAGCTCGATCTTGTAGACCCGCTTGAACTTGGCGAGATCAGGGAAGCAGTTCTCGCCGCGCTGGCCTTGCGGGCAGGCCTTGTCGGCGGTGCCCTCGCCATTGTCGCGCTCGATCACGAGGCCCTGGACCGGATCGATCATGTTGAAGTCGCCGATCGCATTGCCGTTCTGCTCGAATACATACTGCCAATAGCGCCCGGTGAACTTCTCCGCCGCGACGTCGAATTCGAGGATGCGCGAGGCTTCCTTGCCGTCGATCTTCTCCCAGTCCTTCTTGTCGGCATCCCACAGCGGCCCTTCGAGCAGGCCGTAGAGGAATTTGCCGTCCTTGGAGGACGCAAAGCCCTCAAAACCCTTGGAGCGGCGCAGATTGACGTTGGTGTAGGTGGCCCCGGGCGCGCCGGGTGATTGCACGGCCCAGTGGTCCGGCGAGCGCACCGGCTTGCCGTCGGCGACCGTCTCGAACACGGCGAGGATCTTGCCGCTCTTGTCGGCCTTGAGGATATAGGGCCCGAATTCGTCGCCGATCCAGAAGGTGTCGTTGATGATCTGGAAGCCCTCGGTGTCGAAGTCGGCGCCGGTCAGGTAGCGCTTGGCGGTGTCCTCAAGCACGATGCGGAACGGCACCTTCTTGTCGGGATCGTGCAGGAACACGGTCTCCTGGCGTTCGATCTTGCCGCCGGCCCAATCCATCTTGTAGCGGTTCAGGTAGAGCATCGAGTCCGCCGAGTTGTAGCGCGCGCCCATGCCGTTGTCGGTGATCACCCAGAACGAGCCGTCGGGCATCGCCTTGATGCCGGAATGGCCCTGCAGCGGCTGGCCCTTGAACGGCAGCGACACGCCGGTCGGCCGCTCGTAGGACTTGCCCATCACGGTGGCGATCGTATCGACGCGCTTGCCTGTGGTGTACTTGCCCGAGGTCTTCAAATCGTTCGGGGCATCGGCGGGGGCGTCGATGAAGCTCTCCGCCGGCATCACGGCGTGTCCTGCCAGCGTCGCCGGGAATTCGCCCTCGCTCTGCGCGAACGCCGGCGTGGCGAGCAGGATCGAGGCGACGGAACAGAGCAATGACATGCGCATGGTTGATCTCCCAAAGGACAAACGATGCGGTGTTCTCCGAGCCGCCTGTTACATCCGGCTGACAGTTTTGTGAATCCGCGGTGTCGCGACGGGACAAGCCTTGCGGCGTTACGTCGCCTTGTCCGTCGGCCGCATCGTCTGCGGCAGCAGGAACGGCACGCCACCCCCGGTGTGACCGATCGTGGCGTCGATCTCGAATACCTTGCGAAGCATATCGGCCTGCATCGCGGCGGCGCGGTCGCCGTCGACGGCCAGGCGGCCGCGATGCAGCAGCAGGATGCGGTCGGCGAACCGCATCGCGAGATTGAGGTCGTGCAAGATCGCGATCACGGCGGTGCCGCGAGCGGCGCGCCGCCGGGCGGTCTCGACGAGGTCGATCTGATGCCGCAGATCGAGGCTCGATGTCGGCTCATCCAGCAACAACAGCCCCGGCCCATGCAGCGCCTCGCCGCAGGCGAGCTGCACCAGCACGCGGGCGAAATGCGCGCGTTGCTGCTCGCCACCGGACAGCGTCGGCAACTGCCTGAAACGGAAATGCGCCAGCGCGACCTCGTCCAGCGCGGCGGCGACCAGCGCCCGCGTCACCGCGCGCGGGCTTTCGCCGGCGCCCATGCTGACGATCTCCTCGACCGTGAACGGGAAGCTGACGTTGACGTGCTGCGACAGCATCGCACGGTGCTGCGCCAATTCGCGCGGACCATAGGCGCTGAGGTCGCGCTGCCTGAGCCGGATCGTTCCGCGCGACGGACGGAGATCGCCCGACAGCATCCGCAGCAAGGTCGATTTGCCGGCGCCGTTGGGGCCCACGATCGCGACCATCTCGCCGGCGCCGATCTGCAGCGAGACCGCATCGACCAGGATGGCGCCACTGGTCGTCATCGATACCGACTGCGCCTCCAGCAGCGCGCTCACAGCGACACCAGTCCGCGCTGGCGCAGCAGCATGGCGAGGAAGAACGGCGCGCCGATCGCGGCGGTCAGGATGCCGATCGGCATCTCAGCGGGCGCCACGATGGTGCGCGCCACCGTGTCAGCGCCGACCAGCAGGATCGCGCCGAGCAATGCGGACGCCGGCAGCAGCAGGCGATGCGAGGGGCCGATCACCAGGCGCAGCAGATGCGGCACCACGATGCCGACGAAACCGACCACGCCGCAGACCGAGACCGCGACGCCGGTCATCGCCGACACCAGCACGATCGAGATCCGCTTCAGCCGTTCGACATCGACGCCGCTGTGAAACGCCTCGGCCTCGCCGAGCACCAGCACGTCGAGCCCGCGAGCGATCCAGAGGCAGGTGATCATAGCAATGGCCAGCACCGGCGCCAGCGCCGTGAGCTTGCTCCAGGTCGCGCCGCTCAGCGAACCCAGCATCCAGAAGGTGATGTCGCGGAGCTGGCGGTCATCGGCGACGAAGACCAAGACGCCGATGCCGGCATTGGCGATCGCGGCAATCGCGAGCCCGGCCAGCAGGAAGATCGCAATCGAGGTCCGGCCGCCGCGGCTGGCGATGCCATACAGCACGACGGTCGTGATCAGCGAACCGGCGAAAGCCGCGATCGGCAGCAGTTGATGCTGCAGGAAGCGCAGGCTCTCGCCGAGATGGCTGTCGGTGAAGACGATCGCCACTGCGGCGGCAAACGCGCCGCCGGAGGAGACGCCGACCAGCGCGGGGTCTGCGAGCGGGTTGCGGAACAGGCCCTGCATGATTGTACCCGATAGGGCAAGGAGTCCGCCGACCATCGCGGCAGCCGCGATCCGCGGGATCCGGATCGACCACACCACGAGCTGGTCGCGCGCGAGCAGCGGGTTGGCCATGCCGTCGGTCCATAGCCCGAGCGCGGCGGGCAGCCGTGCCAATGGAATGCCGGCAGCCCCGACCGTCAGGGCGACCAGCGCGCTTGCCGCGAGCGCCGCAATCAGGCAGAGCAAAACGAGTGTCGCCGCCGGCCGCAGCGACATGCCGGAGCGCCGTTGGGTCGCACGCGTGCGGCGTTCGGCCAGCACGCTCATTGCCGGCAGCTCGCGGTCAGCGCCGCCGGCTTGAAGCTGGCGGCCTCCGGCGCCAGCGCCGGATAGAGCTTGACCGAGAGGTCGCGCGCCGCCGCCGCGGTGCGCGGGCCGAAGCCGAGCAGATAGAGCCCATCCATCGAGATGAAGGCCTTGTTGGCCGCGACCGATGTCAGCGCGAAGGCCGGATGCGCGAACACGGCCTCCGACGTCAGCGAGTCCTTGCCGCGATCGATCGACAGCACGACGTCCGGTTTCGCCGCCACGATAGCCTCGTCATTGACCGGCTTGTAGCCGTCGTAACCATCGATCGCGTTGACGCCGCCCGCGAGCTGGATGATCTCGTCGGCAGCGGTCTTGTGGCCCGCGGCCAGCGCCCGGCCGTTCAACAGCGACATCACGAACATCACGCGCACCGGTTTCGTGACCTTGGCGCGCAACGCGCGCAGTTGCGCGAGGTCGCTCTCCACCGCCGTGGCGAGGCAAGCGGCGCGGGGATCGGCGCCCATGGCATGGCCGACAAGCTTTATCTTCTCGACCAGCCCGGCTTCCGAGAACGTCTCCGGCACCAGCACCAGCGGCACTTTCGCCGCTTCCAGCACGTCCATAGTCTCCTTCGGCCCGGAGCCCTGCACCGCAAGCACCAGCGACGGATGCAGGCCGAGTACGCCCTCCGGCGACAACTGGCGCATGTAGCCGACGTCGGGCTTCTCACGCAGCGCGGACGGCGGGTAGAGGCTGGTCGCATCGACGCCGGCGATGCGGTCCTCGAAGCCGAGCGCATAGAGGATCTCGGTGATCGCGCCGCCGATCGAGACGATCCGCGTGGGATCGTCGATCACGACGTCGCGGTCGCGCGCGTCATGCACGGTGATGCCCTCGGCCATTGCTGCGCCCGTCGGCAGCAGACAGGTGAGTGCGAGCAGGGCGAGCGTGCGACAAATTGTCATCGGGGCCGTCACTTGGTCAGGATCAGCTTGTTCTGCGAGGTCAGCCGCAAGCGGTAATGCTCTTCGCCATGCACGATGATGATCTCGCGCTCGGTCGAGAACAGCTCGCGGCTGTCGAGGCGATTGCCGTGCATGACGAGCGCTTTGGCGGCGTCAGACGCTGATACGGCCGGCTTTCCCGCCGCGCCGGTGTTGTCTCCGGAAGTTGCCGACATGCTCGTGGTGCTGCGCCTTCGAAACCTTCAAATGATGCTTGCTTGTATAAGCGGGCGAAGGCGCATTCCAACGGCCGCACTTTACAATCGATGTAAACAGCGCCGCCGCGTTCTTGACCGTTTTGTTGCCGGCTCGTAACCAATCATCACACGATGCGAGCTTGTGGCTTGCATCGCAACGTAGCCAGCAAGCCGCTCGGTGGAGCGCACGCCAGCCAAACCAGAAGAGCGATGATCGGGCTGGGGCTAGAATGGCTGACGGGGCTAGGGTTTCGCGCGCCTTGATTTTAGGTGCGTCGGTGTTTTCATTTTCGGCAGCGCTGCCGGCAAGCGGTTTTGCGCAAACCGCCGATGCGTCGGCGGCGCGCCCCGCGTCCGAGCGGCCGAAGCAGGCCAAGCGGAAGCCGAAGCCCGCGGCCGAACCGCAGGCGGCGGCGCCTGCGATGAATGCGCGCGCGCAGATCGGCGCGGTGCCGGTGCAATCGCTCGACACCATCACGGCCGTCGCGTCCAAGACCGAGGAGCGCGCGATCGACGCGCTGGCGCCGGTCAGCTCGGTCACGCTGGAGAAAATTCAGGGCCTGCAGCCGAACCGGGTATCCGACATCTTCTATAACGTGCCCGGCGTCTCGTTCCAGGAACGCGGCGACGATCCGGCAACCGTGATCAACATCCGCGGTTTGCAGGATTTTGGCCGCGTCGCCATCGTGGTCGACGGCGCGCGGCAGAACTATCAGCGCACCGGCCACAACGCCAACGGCTCGTTCTTCCTCGATCCCGAATTGATCGGCGGCGTCGACGTGGTGCGCGGCCCGACCGCGAATATCTACGGCTCCGGCGCGATTGGCGGCGTTGTCTCGTTCCGCACCAAGGACATCGACGATGTGGTGCGTCCCGGCGAACGCTGGGGCGTCGACATGTCGGGTTCCTACGGGTCCAACAAAGACCGCGGCATGGGCTCGGTGTTCGGCGGCGTGCGCGCCGATCCGAACGTCGACGTATTCGGCGGCGCCGTCTATCGCACCCAGAGCAACTACAAGGACGGCGCAGGCACCGAGATCGGCAACACCGGCAACGATATCGCGGCCGGCCTGATGAAGGTGACGATCCGCCCGGCCGAAGGTCACGAGTTCAAGATCGGCGGTGTCTTCCAGGACTACCAGTACAATATCGGCCAGCAAAACCGCGGCCCGACCACCACGGCGGCGCCGCTGGCAGCGATCGCAGGCTCCTCGGTCTACGCTTCCGATGCAAGGAATTACACGGGCACGCTGAGCTGGCGATATTCGAAGCCCGACGACATGCTGTTCGACTGGAACATCTCGGTCTACGGCAACCGCACCGATAACGACCAGGTCAAGACCTACAACAACCGTATCACGTCAGGCGGCGGCGTCTGCACGCTCGCCAATCCCGGCAACAACATCTCCGGCTGCGTCGGCGACAAGCGCGGCTATTCGCTCGACACCGTCGGCCTCGACGTCAACAACACCTCGCGCTTCAACTTCGGCGACTGGCGCAACGCCGTGACCTACGGCTTCGACACCTTCCGCGACGATGTCGAGACCTTCGACTCGCGCGGCAATTCCAACATCACGACGCCCGGCGGCCAGCGTACGGTGTCCGGCGGCTTCGTGCAGTTGAAGCAGAACTATTCGAGCTGGCTCGAACTCGTCAGTGCGGTCCGCTACGACCATTACGAGCTCAGCTCGATCAACACCACGACCAGCGGCGATCGGCTGTCGCCGAAGATCACGCTCGGCGTCACGCCGGTGACCGGCTTCACGCCCTATGTCAGCTATGCCGAAGGCTATCGCGCGCCGTCGATCACCGAGACGCTGATCGCGGGCGGCCATGCCACCGGCGGCGGGCCGGCGCTGTTCAACTGCCCCGACGGCACCAGCGGCCTGTTCTGCTTCCTGCCAAATGCGGCGCTGCGGCCCGAGGTCGGCAAGAACAAGGAAGCCGGCATCAATTTGAAGTATGACGGCATCTTCACCGCGAATGATTCATTCCGTGGCAAGATCAACGTGTTCCACAACGACGTCGATGGCTACATCGACCTCGTCGCGTCGGCGCCGACCACGACGCCGTTCGGACGCTTCAGCCAATTCTACCAGTACCAGAATATCGCCCACGCCCGCATCGAGGGCTTTGAGCTCGAGACGATGTATGATGCAGGTGACTGGTTCGTTGGCGTCGCCGGCCATCTGATGCGCGGCCGGAACACCGCGACCAATGTCGGGCTCGCCACCATCACGCCGCGCAAGGTGACAACGACGGGCGGCGTCCGCCTGCTCGACCGCTCGCTGATCATCGCCGCGCAATGGTCCTCGTTCGGTGCCAACAACGACCCGCCGGCGGGCTATCTGCCCTCGACCGGCTACGAGCTGGTCAATCTCTATCTGACCTGGAACGCCACCAAGGACATCACCTTCACGGCGTCGGTCGACAATCTCTTGAACCAGTACTATCGGCCCTATGCGATCCCGGGTTCCTCAAGCGACGGCACGACGCAAAACGACGTGCTGTTCTCGAGCCCCGGTCCGGGCACCGTCTACAAGGCCGGGCTCAGGATTCACCTAGGTGGAGCGTAACGCGACGAGCCGATCAATCCATGCAGGTTGCTCCGGCCGCGCTGGTGCCCCCGGCGCGGCCTTGGCGCATTCCTTGGCGCATTCATGATATCAACGAGATCAACCGGCAGGATGCGAGGCATCCGCCGTCAAACAGGAGAAGGCTTCATGTTCATCGCAATGAACCGGTTTCAGGTGATCAGGGGCAAGGAGCAGGCGTTCGAGACGGTCTGGAAGACCCGCGAATCCTATCTCGGCGATCTGCCGGGCTTCATCGAGTTTCACCTCGTGAAGGGCCCCGAGGCCGAGGATCATACGCTCTACGCGACCCACACGGTGTGGGCCAGCAAGGCGGCATTCGAGGATTGGACCAAGTCCGAAGCGTTCCGCCGCGCGCATTCTCGCGCCGGCAACGAGACCGGCGGCAGCCTCTATCTCGGCCATCCCCGATTCGAAGGCTTTGAGGTGCTGATCACCGAGCGCGCCAAGAGCCCGGCGTGACGGAGGCGGCCGTGCAGAACGCGGAGCCAGCCGGGTTGACGGCCTACATGGCCGACAATCCCGGCGCTGTCATCGAGGACGTCGCGCGCGAGCGCAACGTGACGCCGCGCGCGGTGCTGGAGGCGCTGCCGGGCAACATGGTGCGGTTCGGTGCCGGTGAGTTCGCCGCCGCGATGCACGACATCGCGGAATGGGGCGAGGTGATGCTGATCGTGCACACCGATGACGCGATCTTCGAGTTCACCGGCGCCATACCGAAAGGCGAGGTGGGCCGCGGCTATTTCAACCTGATGCAGCCGAAGGGCCTGCACGGCCACCTCCGGCATGAGCGCTGTGCGGCGATCGCGTTCGTCGAGCGGCCCTTCATGGGCAAGGTGTCGGCCTTCATCGCCTTCATCAATCTCGACGGCGGCATCATGTTCAAGGTGTTCGTCGGCCGCGACGAGACGCGCGCGCTGCGCAGCGATCAGCTGGCACGTTTCCACGCGCTGGCAGACTGCCTCGCACCGAAGGCGGGCTGAGACCGACGAAGGACGGGAGGCGACCATGTCGCATCGCAGGCTTGGGCGACGGATCGGGATGTTGGCCGGGGCCACGTTCGCAATGCTGCCGGGCGCGAGCCTTGCCGCAGCCGACGCCGCGCTGCTGCCGCGCAATCTCTCGCCCTGGGGCATGTTCGAGAACGCCGACATCGTCGTCAAGGCTGTCATGATCGGCCTCGCCTTCGCCTCGCTCGTCACCTGGACGGTCTGGCTCGCCAAGACCGTCGAGATCCGCCGCAAGACCACGCTCGCCCGGCAACGGATCGGGCTGCTGGAGCGCGACACGCAGCTTGCCGAGGTCGAGCAGGCTAGCCGCGACGGCAGCGATGCCGTCGCGCAGATCGTGCAGTCGGCGTCGCGCGAGGCCGCGCTGTCCGGCGGCATGTTCGACGACGGCTTCAAGGAGCGCATCGCGCTGCGGCTCGAGCGTGTCGAGGCGGCGATGTCGCGGCAGATCGCGCGCGGCACCGGGCTGCTCGCCACGATCGGCGCCACGGCGCCGTTCGTCGGCCTGTTCGGCACGGTGTGGGGCATCATGAACGCCTTCATCGGTATCTCCGAGGCCCATACCACCAATCTTGCGGTGGTCGCGCCTGGCATCGCCGAGGCGCTGCTGGCGACCGCGCTCGGCCTGGTGGCTGCTATCCCGGCGGTCGTGATCTACAATCATCTGACCCGCTCGATCGCGGCCTACCGAGCGCTGCTCGGCGACGCCTCTGTCATGGTGATGCTGCTGGTCAGCCGCGAGGGCGATCGCAGCCTGTTCCGGCTGGCGCGCGCCGCGGAGTAGCCAATGGGCGCGAAGCTCGGATCAGGCGGCGCATTCGGTGGCCGGCGTCGCGGTGACGACGATCTGGCCGAAGCGCATGAGATCAACGTCACGCCGTTCATCGACGTGATGCTGGTGCTGCTGATCATCTTCATGGTGGCGGCGCCGCTTGCGACCGTCGACCTCGGCGTCGATCTGCCGGCCTCGACCGCCGAGCCGCAGCCGCGGCCGGACAAGCCGGTGTTCGTCACGGTGAAATCAGACCTTTCGGTCGCGGTCGGCGAGGATCTGATCGCGCGCGATGCGCTGACCTCGGCGCTCGATGGCGCCACGCAGGGCAAGAAGGACGAGCGCATCTTCCTGCGCGCCGACAAGGCGGTCAGCTATGGCGACCTGATGGAGGTGATGAACCTGCTGCGCAATGCCGGCTATCTCAAGATCGCGCTGGTCGGCCTCGACGGACGCAGCTAGCGCATGATCCGGAAAAGTGGATACCGGTTTTCCGGCAGGATCATGCGCCAACAAGACATGTTCCGATGAACGCGTATGCGCTTCATGATGCGGGCGACGATACCGGGCTGCGGCGGTGGGGCCTGTCGGCGGCCGCGATCCTGGCCGCGCATGCGGCGCTGATCGCGCTCGGCATCACCTGGGTGTCGGCGCCGTCGCCCGGTGTGGCGGTGCCCGCCGTGCTGGTCGACCTGACGCCGATCACATCGGCGCCGACGATTTCCGAGACCGAGCTACCGCCGGGCCTGGCGATGCAGGAGGCCGACGCCACGCCGCCGGAGCCTGCCGCCGCGCAGCCCGTTCCGGAGGAGATCGCGCCGACGCCACTGCAGGAAAAGCCCGAGGTGACGGCGCCGCCGGAGCAGAAGCCGCAAGCCACGCCGCCGAAGCCCGAGCCTGCGCAACTGGTTCCGGAGCGGAATCCCGAACCTATCAAGCCGAAGGTGGTCCGCCGGGAAGCAAAGAGGCCGTCAGAGGCGACGCCGGCGCCACGCACCAGCGCGCCGAGCCGGGCCGAGCGTCAGGCGCCGGCGGCATCCGCGATCAGCGCCGGCGCCGCGGCGTCGGCGATCGCAGCCTACAACGCACGCGTCCGCGCGCATCTCTTGCGCTTCCATGCCTATCCGGCCGGCGGCAACGGCCAACGCGGCGTGGTCCGCCTGGTGTTTACGCTCGGCCGCGGCGGGCAGGTGCTGTCGAGCCATCTTGGCGGCTCATCCGGCAATCCGACCTTCGACGCGCGGGCGCTGGCGATGGTGCGCCAGGCTCAGCCGTTTCCGGCGTTTCCGTCCGAGGTCGCGCAGGGCTCGATGGCTTTCAGCGTGCCGGTGGCGTTCGTGCCGCGCTAGAGCATGATCCGGAAAAGTGTGAAGCGGTTTTCCGAAAAGACCATGCTCAAACAAGAAGCTAAAGCGCGATGACGATTCAACCCAATCTCATCGCGCTTTAGTCTTAGCCACATCTGTCATGACAAGGAGCGAAGCGACCAAGCAATCCATCGGTCCGCACATGCGGTGCAATGGATTGCTTCGCTTCGATCGCAATGACGAGGATGGGCTGTGCCCCAGCTACTCCTTCACCGCCCCCGTCAGCGACGACACGTAGTAGTCGACGAATAGCGAATAGAACAGCGCGACCGGCAGCGAGCCGAGCAGGGAGCCCGCCATCAGCGCGCCCCACTGGTAGACATCGCCGGTGACGAGTTCGGTCAGGATCGCGACCGGCACGGTCTTGTTGGCGCCGCTCTGGATGAAGGCGAGCGCGTAGATGAACTCGTTCCAGGACAGCGTGAAGGAGAAGATGCCGGCCGAGATCAGGCCGGGCACCGCCAGCGGCAAGGTGATCCGCCACAGGATCTGCAGCCGCGTCGCGCCGTCGACCAGCGCGCATTCCTCGAGCTCATAGGGGATCGACTTGAAATAGCCGATCAGCAGCCAGGTGCAGAACGGCACCAGGAAGGTCGGATAGACCAGGATCAACGCCAGCGGCGAATCGAACAGGCCGAACTGCACGATCACGGTGGCGAGTGGAATGAACAGGATCGACGGCGGCACCAGATAGGCGAGATAGATGCCGAGCCCGACATAGGGGCTGCCGCGGAAGCGCAGCCGCTCGATCGCGTAGGCGGCCAGCGTCGAGGCGAACAGCGACAGAAAAGTCGAGCCGATCGCGACCAGCATGGTGGTTTTCAGCCAGCGCGGATACGAGGTGTCGAACAACAGATGCTTGACATGCGCGAGCGTCGGCGAGGTGATCCAGAACGGATTGTGCTCCTTGTAGTTCAGGAGCTCCGCGTTCGGTTTGAACGAGGTGATCGCCATCCAGTAGAACGGGAACAGCAGGATCAGGACGAAGCAGGCGAGCGGCAGATAGATCATCACTGCGCGCCGGGCGCCTGAGTCCCACGACATCGTGTCCGGTGCGGCGCGGGCGACGTTCGATGCTGCGACGTCAGTCATTGGCTTCTCCCTGCTGCCATTTGCGTCGCGCGAGGCCGAAATAGCTGAACAAGGTCGCGAACACCAGGAACGGGATCATCGAGACCGCGATCGCCGCACCTTCGCCGAGCTCGCCGCCGGCGATGCCGCGCTGGAATGCCAGCGTCGCGAGCAGATGGGTCGAATTGACCGGGCCGCCGCGGGTGATGGCGTAGACCAGCTGGAAGTCGGTGAAGGTGAAGATGATCGAGAACGTCATCACGATCGCCAGGATCGGCATCATCATCGGGAAGGTGATGTAGCGAAAGCGCTGCCAGGAGGTGGCGCCGTCGAGCATCGCCGCTTCATAGAGCGAAGGCGAGATGGTCTGCAGCCCGGCCAGCAGCGAGATCGCGACGAACGGGATGCCGCGCCAGATATTGGCCGCGATCAGCGAGAACCGCGCCGGCCAGGGCGAGCCGAGAAAGTCGACATTGCTGTCGCGCAGGTGCAGCACCTCGACCAGCAGATAGGAGATGATCGAGAATTGCGGATCGTAGATCCACCAGAACGCCAGCGCGGAGAGCACTGTCGGCACGATCCATGGCAGCAGCACGATGGCCCGGATCAGGCTCTTGAGCGGGAAATGGTTGTTGAGCAGCAGCGCCAGCCAGAAGCCGAGCGCGAATTTTCCGAAGGTTGCGACCGCGGTGTAGAAGATCGAGTAGAACACCGCGTTCCACCACAAGGGATCCTTGAGCAGATACTGGAAGTTCTCCAGCCCGATATAGACGCCGCGCTGGCCGATCGTGGTGTCGGTGAAGGCGAGCCAGATGCCGAGGCCGAGCGGATAGGTGAGGAACACCAGCAGCAGGCCGATCGCGGGCGCCAGGCACATCACGATCAGGAACGGCTTGTAGTCGAACAGGCGTGCGAGCCAGCCCGGTTGCCGGAGCGCGTGTCCTCGCGAAGGTAGCGTCGTTACAGACATCCGATGCTCGTCCGCTGTGGTCATTGCGAGGAGCTCGCGACAAAATTGCGAAGCAATTTTGCGCTGAAGCGACGAAGCAATCCATTCCTCCGCTGTGGCGCTATGGATTGCTTCGCTTCGCTCGCAATGACGGTTGATACAGTTTCGATGACCGCCGCTACCGGTTCTGCCGCCGGAAATACCGCTTGGCGCGCTGCTCGGCTTCCGCGGCTGCAGCTTCCGGCGTCGCGGCGTCGGTTGCGACCGAGGCGCACATCTGCACCAGCACATAATCGGCAGTGACGGCACCGGTCGCGGTCGAGATCGGCCCCTTGTAGCCGTTGTAGTAGGGGCTCTTCATCGTGTTCCTGAAGATCGCGACCTTGGGATCGCCCGACCACACCGCAGCATCGACGTAGGCAGCGAGCGGTTGCGACCAGTAGCCGGAATTGGCGTTGAGCCAGGGCTCGTACTGCTCCTTCTCCAGCATGAATTGCAGGAACGCCTTCGCCGCGTTGGGATAGGGGCTGTGCTTGAACACCATCGCATTCAGCGTCAGGCCCGACATCGGCGAGGTCGATGCCAGCCCCTTGGGCAGCAACTGATGCTGGGTGTCGTCGGCGATCGCCTTGGTGGCCGGATCGTTCTTCAGCGAGAAGTACAGCGAGACGCCGTTCGCGGTGAGGCCGATCTCCTGCGACGAGTAGGCGCGGTTGTTGGAGACGTCGTTCCAGGACGGCGTGCCCGCGATGAAGGTCGGATAGAGCTCCTTCAGATATTTCAGCGCGGCGATCGTCTCCTTGCTGTTGACGATGATGTTGCCCTCCTCATCCAGCAGCGCGGCGTTGTGCGACCACAGCAGCCAGTTGGCGAAGCCGTTGCCGTCGCCGACCGCGTTGCCGAGCGCAAAGCCCGCCGGCTTGCCGGCAGCTTTCAGCTTCCTGCAGAGATCGAGAATGCCGGCGTGGTCCTCCGGCACCTTGTCGAAGCCGGCGGCATTGACCAGCGACTTGCGGTAAACCAGCGGGCCGCCGGAGGCGCCGAACGGCAGGCCGATCCAGCTCTTCGATTTCGAGCGCATGCCGTAGCGCTGCGCGAGCGTCAGCCAGCCGCCGTACCGATTGCCGAGATAATCGGCGACGTCGGTCAGCTCGATCAGCTTGTCGATATAGATGTGCGGCGCATCGCCGAAGCCGATGATGATATCGGGGCCGGCACCGGAATTCGAGGTCACCGCGGTCTGCTGGTTGATGTCCTCCCAGCCGACGAAGTCGACCTTGACCTCGACGCCGGTCTTGTCGGTGAACTTCTTGACGTTGGCGCGGAACACGTCCTCGTCGGCCTGGACGAAGCGCACCGGCCGCAGCATGCGCAGGGCCGCGCCCTTTTCGATCGGCAGCGACGGCGCCGCCACGTCGGCGGCCTTCACCTTCGACGCTTCCTGCGCCGAAGCGCCGGTAATTGCCAGTGCCGCCGCCGAAGCTCCCAGCGCCAGCGCGTCGCGACGCGTGACCTCGTACGTCATGCCGTTTGCACTCCCTGCTTCTATTGTTTCCTTCCCGGCGTTGCCCGCCGGTGAAGGGCCTTGTCGTCTCGGTGCGCCCGCCGCGCGAGAGGCCCGCGTTGCCAGCGAGGCGAGGCTTCGCGCGCAACGCGTCGCCCGCCTAGCTGTTCGGACCGCGATCCATGCTGACGGGCTGCCAGCGGCGCAGCGCGGTGTTTTGCAGCACCGACGGGTTGACGCAGCTTACCGGCCACATGCCTTGCAGCACTAGTGACAATTCGTAGCCCACGCGGCGCTTGCGTGCCTCGTCAAAACGTGCCGATGCCGAGGCGACATGGGCGGTCAAGGTAACATTGTCCATCCCGAGCATCGGATTGTTGTGTGACGGCGGTTCCTTCTCCAGCACGTCGAGCGCGGCGTGGGCGATCCAGCCCTCTTGCAGCGCCTTGATCAGCGCTTCCTCATCGACGGTGGCGCCGCGCCCGGTGTTGATGAAGATGGCTGATCTCTTCATCTGACGAAAATGCTTCTCGGTCAGCATGTGATGCACCTCGGGCCGCGCAGGCGCGTGCATCGAGACGAAATCCGACTGCGACAGCACCTCCGACAGCGTCGACGGGATCACGCCGTGGTCGTACATCAGCGTTTCCTGGATGAAAGGATCGTAGGCCATCATCCTGAGGCCGAACGGCGCGGCGCGCTTGGCCACCGCGCGGGCGACGCGGCCGAACGAGATGAAGCCGAGCGTCTGGCCCATCAGCCGCGGAATCTTCAGGAGCGCCGGGCGGCCCTCGGCCCAGCGGCCTGAGCGCACCATCTTGTCCTGCTCGATCAGGCGGCGGAAGCCGGCGAGCAGCAGCATCATGGCGTGGTCGGCGACCTCCTCGATGAAGGTGTCGGGGATGTTGGTGACGGGGATGCCGCGGGCGGTTGCGGCCTTGACGTCGACCGAGTCGACGCCGACGCTGCCGAGCGTGATCACCTTGCAGTTCTCGAGCGCGTCGATCACCGCCTTGGTGATCGGCATGCCCTTGGCGTAGATCGCGTCCGCGGTGCGTGCGGCGGCGATGAATTCGGCTTCGTTGGCCGGCGCCTCGACGATCTCGGCGCCGATTGGATCGAGCGCCTCGCGCTCATAGTCGTAGCCGCCGCCGGCGACCGTGAAGCTCGCGCCCTTCGGCGTCACTACCCTGAATTTCGACATTGTCTGCTCCCGATGTGAGGTCTTCTGTTCTTGATTCTTGCTGGTTTGTTTCTTGGTCTTGTTGCTTGTCGGAGCGGGGCTTGCGTCACCGCCTTCCCATACTTCTACGCGAGCTGTGCTGTTGCCTCCACAATTGCCGGTTGGTCCGCGGCCCGATTCTCCGGGCTTCTACGGGGAACCTCCGTAACCATCGGGTAAAAGGTCTCACATTACGGTGAACGGAATCAATCCGCCAATTGCGTCGCGTTTCCCGCCTCTTCTGGAGATCCCCGTGAAGCTGTCAAATCTGAAGATCACCCCCAAGCTCGGCATTCTGGTGGGGGTGACCCTCCTTGGTCTGTGCACGGCCGGCATCCTCGCCGGTCAGCTGATGCAGCGTGAGATGACGAACGCTCGCATCGACCAGGCCAAGGCCATCGTCGAGATGGCGAAGAACATGGCGGCGAGCCTGAAGAAAGAAGTCGATGCCGGGAAGATGACCAAGGAGGCTGCGCTCGCCGAGTTCGGCAAGCGCGCCAACGCCATGACCTACGACAACGGCTCGGGCTATCTGTTCGGCACGGACTACAACGGCATCACGGTGCTGGCACCCGATCCGAAGCAGGTAGGAACCAACCGCATGGACGTCGTGACCAATGGCCGCAAGCTGTCGCAGGAGCTGATGGACGGCGTGAAGGCCAAGGGCGACATTCTGCTGTTCTATGAATATGTGAAGCCCGGTCAGGAGACGCCGATCCGAAAGCTTGGTTACGCGGTCGCGGTGCCAGGCTTCGACATGTATCTCGGCACCGGCGCCTATCTCGACGATATTGACGCCAAGATGCGTCCGATTGCCTGGTTGCTCGGACTTGCGATCCTCGGCATCGGCGTCATCTCGAGTTCGGTCGCCTGGCTGATCGGGCGCAGCATTTCCCGGCCGCTGAACCTGCTCGGTGCCCGCATGCGCGACATCGCGGATGGCAAGCTCGACGGCGACATTCCCGGCGTAGGCCGTGGCGACGAGGTCGGCGGGATGGCGGCAACCGTCCAGGTCTTCAAGGACAATGCGATCCGTATCCGCGGCCTCGAGCAGGCCGAGGCCGAGACCCAGGCGCGCGCCGCGTCCGAGCGCCGCAGCGCGATGCAGGACCTTGCCAGCGACTTCGAGCGCAGCGTGAACGGCATCGTCCGCACGGTCGCCTCCGCCGCCGCCGGCATGCAGACCACGGCGCAGTCGATGACCGCAACCGCCAGCGACGCCAGCGCCCGGGCCGCGACCGTGGGTGCCGCTTCCGACTCTGCCTCCAACAATGTCGGCACCGTCGCCGCCGCCGCCGAGGAGCTCTCCAGCTCGGTTGCGGAGATCTCCCGCCAGGTGGCGCGCTCCAGCGAGGTCGCAAGCCGGGCGGTGGCCGATGCCGAGCGCACCAATGCCACCGTGCAGGCGCTCTCCACCGGCGCCGAGAAGATCGGCGAGGTGGTCAAGCTGATCCACTCGATCGCCGCCCAGACCAATCTGCTCGCGCTCAACGCCACTATCGAGGCGGCGCGCGCCGGCGAATCCGGCCGTGGCTTCGCGGTGGTCGCTTCCGAGGTGAAGGCGCTGGCCAACCAGACCGCGAAGGCGACCGAGGAGATCTCGGCGCAGGTCGCCGCGATGCAGGCCTCCACCGGCGAGGCGGTGACCTCGATCGGCGGCATCACCGCGACCATCGCGCAGATGAGCGAGATCACTGCCTCGATCTCGACCGCGATCGACCAGCAAGGCGATGCGACGCGCGAGATCGCGCGCAACATTCAGCAGGTCGCAGCCGGCTCGAGCGAGATTTCCGCCCATATCGGCGGCGTCACGTCCGCGGCCGCCGCCACCGGCACCGCGGCCGGCGACGTGCTGTCGAATGCGCGCGAGCTCGACACCCAGTCGGGCATGCTGCGCAACGCGGTCGACGAGTTCCTGCAGAAGGTCCGCGCGGCGTAACGCCTGGGCGATCGATCGACGTCATCCGAATGCCCGGGCTTTCGCTCGGGCATTCGCGTTTTGAGTCGCCTGCTGCTTCTCCGATCCGGGCGCAGGGGATCAGCTTCTCCCACAACTCCGGGGCCGGCCGCAGGGGTGCGCGGCCAAAATATCGAAAACAACCCCATGCACAGTAGCCGGCGGCGGCCGCGCTCGTTCAGGTAACTTGACACGTCGGGCAACTCACCGTCATATTCCGATAGTCAGAAATCCGGCCGTTGAGACGCTACGATCCTTCCGGAAAGACCCGCGCGACGTGAAACGCCTTGGTGGTAATGAGCCACCTGCCGTCGATCCTGTGAAACACCAGGTGGTCGATGAAGCCGGTCTGGCCGGCCCTGACGCGCACCTTGGCGAGGGCGAGATCGGACGCGATCTGTTCGATGCTGATGATGGCCTCCTCGCGCGGCGATTTCATCGACGCCGGCGAGGGACGGCTGCGGATGAAGTCGCGGAATTCCGCGGCCGACCGCACCGTGTGCTTGCCGTCCCGGATGCCGTGCACGATACAGGCATCGGAGAAGACGTCACGAAACCGGCTGTCGTCGACGTCATACATCAGGTTGAAATATCCATCGATCGCGGCTGCGATGGCCTGGATGTCGCTCATTGCAAAATCTCCTTAAGCGATGATGTAGCGGTGGACTCACCGGACCAGACCGGTGATCTGCGCCGACAGTGGCCGATATGGTGGCGGAGTGCTACGACTGGACGGTCATCTCTTGGATGACTGAGAGGCATCGGCATGGACGAAGTTGACGGTCGGCTGGTCGGCGGCCTGGTGGTGCTCGCAGCGCTGGCGGATGCGCGCAGCTTTGGCCGCGCTGCCGAACGGCTCGGCATGACGCAATCCGGGGTCAGCAAGGCGATCGCCAAGCTCGAGGCGCGCCTCGATGCCAGGCTGGTCCACCGCACCAGCCGCGCCGTCGAGCTCACCGAGGAAGGACGCGCGCTGTATGAGCGGGTTGCGGCGCATCTGGCCGGGATCGGCGAGGCGGCGGCGGAGACCGCGAAATCGCGCGATGCGGTCCGCGGCAGGCTGCGGGTCAATGTCGACCCGCTGTTCTCCCGCATGGTGCTCTCGCCGAAGCTGAGCGAGTTCCTGCTGCAGAACCCGGGCATGGAGCTGCGTATCGAGACCCGCGACCGGATCGCGGATCTGGTCAGCGACGGTTTTGATCTGGCGGTGCGCTTCGGCGAGCCGGTGCCGTCGGCGCTGATTGCGCGCCGCGTGCTGGAGGCGCGGGTGCTCACCGTGGCCTCGCCGATCTATCTGGAGCGACACGGCCGGCCGCTTGATCCGCGGGAGCTGGCGAGCCGCGACCATCAGTGCATCCAGGCCATCGACGCGGCGACCGGGCGTCCGTTCGATTGGGAGTTTTGGCGCGGCGGCGAGGTCGTGCCGGTCGCGGTCCACGGCCGGCTCACCGTGACCGATTCAGGAACCAAGCTCGGCGCTTGCCTGGCCGGCTTCGGCATCGCGCAGGTGATCGATATCGGCATCGACGATCACCTGCGGAGCGGCGCGCTGGTGGAGCTGTTTCCGGATTGGCCCGACGAGCGCTTTCCGCTCTACGTCTATTACGCCTCGCGTAGCCACGTGCCGGCCAAGGTGAGGCGGTTTATCGACTTCATCACGGACACGCTGGCGGCAAAGCCACATTCGCCACGCAAATCCGCCGGCCTGCGCAAGGTTGGCTAGCCATGCCTTCGGCTAGTGCTTCGCCGATCCCTGCCGAGAGGCGATGATGACGCCGGCGAGCACCAGCGCGTAGCCGATCAGATGAAACGGCGCGAGCGTCTCGCCGAGCAGCAGGATCGCCATCGCCGAGCCGAACACCGGCACCAGATGGAAGAACGGCGCCGCGCGGTTCGGCCCGATCAACGCGACGCCGCGGTTGAAGAACAGATAGGCGAGCGTGGACGGGAAGATCAGCGTGTAGCCCAGCGTGGCAAAGGTCAGAACGTCGAGCTTCAGCGTCACGCCGTTGGCGAATTCCCAGATCGCCACCGGCAGCAGCATCAGCGCGCCGCAGCAGGTGGTGAACGAGATCAGCGAGAGCTGGTGGATCTTCGGCCGCCGCGGGATCAGCGCCGAATACAGCCCGAACGACACGAGCGAGGCGCCGAACATGATGTCTCCGCGGTTGAAACTGATGCTGGCAAGCGCCGAGAAGTCGCCGCGCAGGATGATGGTCAGCATCCCCGCCAGCGAGATCGCGATGCCGGCAAGCTGCGCCGGCGTCAGCCGCACGCCGAACAGGATCAGCGACCACAGCGCCACGAACAGCGGCCCGGCCGACTGGATCAAGAGCGCGTTCAGCGCCTCGGTATATTGCATCGCCCAGTAGGAGATCGCGTTGTTGAACGCGAAACCGACCGCGGACAACAGCAGCATCAGAGGCAGCGCCCTGCGCAGTTTCGGCCAGTCCTCCTTCAAATGCGGCCAGGCGAACGGCAGCAGGATCAGGAACACGCCGAGCCAGCGGATCGTGGTCAGCGTGACCGGCGGCACATGGCTGCCGACGTGCCGCGCCAGCACGATGTTGGCAGCCCAGAACAGCGACGTCAGGCTGAGCAGCAGATAGGGCTGGTTATTGAGCCAGTGCAGCGGCTGATGGCGCTGGGGTGTGGCGGGTGCGGGCAAAGCGGTCATTGTCTGGCGGATGTTGTGCCCGAATCCGCAGTCGCCACAAGACGAAAGAGCGGATTGGAGCCATGCATGCGGTGTCATCGCCGCAGGACACGACGTCGAATGCAGAACTATCCCCGTCACCCTGAGGAGCGCGAAGCGCGTCTCGAAGGGTCGACGGCCGGGCTGGTGGCCGTCGACCCTTCGAGACGGCCGCGGTGCGGCCTCCTCAGGGTGACGGGGATAGGTATTGCATGTGTCTCGGATGCCCGCCTATCTCTGCGGTCCAGACAACGAGATGTCGCGCTCGGCGCGAAATACGTTGCTGTAGAGATTGGCGATCCACTGTCGTCCGGTCGAGGTGATGTTGAGGTGGCGGATCGCTTTCTGCACGTGCGGCGCGACGCTGTCCCAGTAGAAGCGCGGATAGAGGTCGACGAGATCGGCCGGCGAATCGTAGCCGAGCTGGCGGTTCAATCCGGCCTCCTCGAATTCGAGGTACAACGCGTTGGCCTTGCGGATGTAATGGGGATCGCCGAGCTGGCCGATCAGGTCGGCCGCGCGCAGCAGGATGGCTTCCTCGCCGAACTCCTCATTGCCATCAGGTGCGCTCTGCGGAAAGCGGGTGCCCTCGATGGCGCGCACGATGCGCTCCTTGTCGAGCAGCGCGACGCCCTTGAGCCGCTCCATCACGAACATCTTGGAGCGGTCGACGTGATAGGACATCAGCCCCGCATCCGACGAGCCGCGCGGCAGGATCACCTTGCGGCCGTCGGCTGAGACCAGATAGCCGTTCTCGTCGTCGGCATCGAACAGTCCGCGCACGTAGCCGATGTCATGGGTGAGGCAGGCGACGATGACATGCGCATAATCCTCGGCGCTCATGTGCGCGTGCAGCGCGCGGCCGCGCAGGATGGCGTGGCCAGCCAGGGTCACCAGCATGGTGTGCTCGACATTGTGGTAGAGCGCGTCGCTGTTGCCGATGCATTCGATCGCGATCCGCGCGATCGAGGGCACCATCTCGACAAGCTGGGTCTGCGAAGAGCCGAACCGGCGCTGCATGTATTCACCGAGGAATTTGCCGAGCGCGTCGGCCGCAAGTTCGGGAAGGGTCATCACGGCATTGACCTCCGAGAGCTGACGCGAGCTTACGGCCCGGCGATATTTCAGGCTAGTCCGGCGATGTGACATAATCGTTGCGGTCGGCCGCAGTGGTCTGGCCGACGTGACCGTATTATTCCGGGGTGGAGCAGCAGCTGATGGGTGTCGATCTATTGAACGTCAAAGGCTTGAGCGAACTGGATCAAGAGGCTCCGGTCGTGATGGTCAACCTGATGCGATTTCGCCAGCGGTCGCTCGACGGCGACGGCTCGGGCTGGGATGCCTATCTGCGCTACAGCGCGCTCACGGTCCCCATGATCAAGGCGCGCGGCGGCACGCTGCTCTGGACCGGCAGCGCCGAGACGGTCGCGCTGGGCGAGCCGGCCGGCCAGCGCTGGGATTATCTCGCGCTGGTCTATTACCCGAGCGTCGCTGCCTTCCTCGACATGATGACCTCGGCCGACTACGAGACCCGCTGCGACCCGCATCGCCGCAACGGCTGCGAGGAGCACGTCATCATCGCGACGCGCGAGGCCTACAGCAAGTTCAAGGTCGGGTGAGGTGTGCGTGCTCCCTCTACGTCTTTGCGAGCGAAGCGAAGCAACCCATACCTCCAAGCGCGGAGAGATGGATTGCTTCGTCGCTTCGCTCCTCGCAATGACGGCTGAGGGATCGCTATGGCTCACGTCCGCGGCCCAATCAGCGGCTCAAGCGCCGCGCGGCAGGCCGTCTGCAGCACCCGGCAGACCTCATCCCTTGACCGCCCCGCGCTCAGCGAGGCGAAGGTCGGATAGCTCGTCAGCGTGAAGATCAGGTCGACGGTGTCCTTGCGGGCCTGCGGCGACGCGCTCTGGCGCGCGATGCGGTCGATCAATGCGGCGACGCCATGGCGGCGGCGTTCATTGCGCTCGCGCAGCACCTCGGCGAATTCGGGATCGGTCGCCATCGCGTCGTGCAGGCGGCCGACCGCGGAATCGCGGCTCCAGAAGCCGCAGAAGATCTCGACGAGACGATCGAGCGCGGCGCGCGGATCGGCCATTGCCATGGCATCGGCGAGCTGATGCAGCCCGCCATGGCGCGCGATCTCGTCGAACACGGCTTCGAGCAGCCCGCGCCGCGAGCCGAACTGGTTGTAGACGGTCAGCCGCGTCACGCCGGCGGCCTTCGCCACCGTATCCAGCGAGAAGCGCGCGATGCTCTCGCCTTCGCGCAGCGTGCGCGAGGCGGCCTCGATCACGCGCTCGCGGGTTTCGGCGGCGGCGGCACTGCGCGCCGGGCTCACATAGCTGCGCGGCAGCATCGGTCGGCCTTGCTTTTGTCGGATTGACTATACATTATGTATATCTAATTTCCAATGCCCTTGGAGCGAAACCATGCAGACCGCACTCATCATAGCGCTGTCCCTTCACGTCCTGTCATCGGTGTTCTGGGCCGGCTCCAGCTTCACTTTGGCACGCACCGGCGGCCTCGGCGGCGAAAAATTGCTGTTTCCGCAAATCGGCGCCGCGACGGTCGCGATCGTGACCGGCGCCACGCTCTGGCGCCTGGCCCATGAAGGCTCGTTCGCTCTGTCGGAGCAGATTTTGGCCGGTGGTGCGAGCGCCGCGCTGGCCGCGATCGCCGTCCAGATCATCGTCGGCGGCGGCGCGGTCCGGCAGCTGCACAGCAGCGCGGGCGATACGTCGGCTGCGCGTTCCAGGCTGGCGGTGGCGCAGCGCATCGCGGCCGGGCTGCTCGCGGTCACCGCGCTCTGCATGGGCGCGGCGCGCTATGCGTGAGTCTAGAGCCTTTTCCTTTCCGACAGAATCGGAAGGGGCTCCAGACTCTTGTTGTGACGCGTTTTCTTCACGCGAACCGGTATCCACTTCGCTCGAAAACGCTCTTAGAACTTCCGCACCAGATCGGGGGTAATCTCCTTCAGGCTGCGGATGCCGAGCAGCGCGAGGTCGCGGTCGATCTCGGCGTGCAGCAGCGAGATCGCGCGCGACACACCGGCCTCGCCTGCGACCACGGCGGCGTAGAGGAACGGCCGGCCGACCCAGACGAAGTCGGCACCGAGCGCGAGCGCCTTGATCACGTCGGTGCCGCGGCGGACGCCGCCGTCCATCATGACCGTCATGCCGCCCTTCTGCGCCGCGATCTCAGGCAGCGTGCGCAGGGCGGAGACAGTGTAGTCGAGCTGACGGCCGCCATGGTTGGAGACCATGACGCCGTCGCAGCCGTGCTCGCGCGCCAGCCGCGCGTCCTCCGGCGAGATCAGCCCCTTGACCACGAGCTTGCCGGGCCAGCGCTTGCGGATCAGCTCGACATGCTTCCAGGCGAGCTGGTCGCGGCTGCCGATGTTGCGCATCAAGTTCTTGGACAGCACCGGCGGGCCCCGCTTGGCGTCCATGTTCTCGAAATGCGGCATGCCGTGATTGAGCACGGTGCGCGCCCACGTGTTCAGCAGCCAGTCCGGATGGGTGATGGTGTCCCAGAACACCCGCGGCGTGATCTCGAGCGGCACCTGGAAGCCGTTGCGGATGTTGTTCTCGCGGTTGGGCGGCACCGGCACGTCGGCGGTGACGACGAAGGTGTCGTAGCCGGCTGCCGCGACGCGATCGACCAGCGCCTCGATGCGCTCGGGAAGCCCGGCGAGATAGGCCTGGTACCAGGCCTGCTGATTGGCGGCGCGGACGTCTTCCAGCGTGATCAGCGAGGAGGCCGAGAGGATCATCGGGACATTGGCCGCGGCCGCGGCGCGCGCCAGCACGATGTCGCCGCGATAGGCGCACAGCGCGGACGAGCCCATCGGCGGGATCCCGAACGGCGAGGCGTAGCTCTTGCCGAACAGCGTCGTGGTCTGGTCGCGCCCGGAGACGTCGTTCAGCACGCGCGGCACGAAGCCGTATTCGTCGAATGCGCGGCGATTGTCCGACCGCGCGGCGTCGGTCTCGGCGCCGCCGGAGATGTAACCGTAGAGGAATTTCGGCAGCAGCCGCCGCGCCTGCGGCTCGAAATCGTCGAGCGTGAGATAGCGCCGCAAATGCCGGGGCACGGCGATCGCTGCGCGGTTGACGGTGGCGGGAGGTGGGGAGGGCGCTGCGGTCCGGTCGTGCACGTTGGGCGTTTCCGTTGTTCTTGGGTGTTGTTCTTGGTTCTTGGCTGGAAAGCGAGGCTAGCGCCTGGCGGCGGGCGGGACAAATTTCTCGTTGAATGTGTTGACGGACTGGCTGACGTCGCTGAGCGTCTTGCGGGTCTCGGCGATCATGGTGCCGGACTTCTTGTCGAAGCTCTGGATCAGCTCGCGCAGCGAGATCACGGTCGGCAACAGCTCGCCGCCATATTTGTCGCTGCCGAAGCTCTTCAGGAACTTGTCGGCCGAGGTCAGCTTGGAGTCGACAGTGCTGATGCCGTCGTCGGCGGCATCGATGAAGCCCGCGATCAATTCGCCATTGCCGGACAGCGAGTTGGTGAAGTTCTCGAGCCCGAGCAGCGAGTCCTTGATGTCGGCCTCGTTCTCGGTGATGACGCGGTCGACATTGCGCAGCGCGACGCGCAGTTTCTCCTGGATGCCCATCGTGCCTTCGGCGTCGGCGGTCAGCTCGGGAATGCCGTCGGCGCCGAGCGGCGGCGGCGGGGCTTCGTCGGTGCCGCCGGTGAAGGAAATCGAGGCGATCCCGGTGAGGCCCTGGAATTCGAGGCCGGCCTGGGTGTCCTTCTTGATCGGAGCGTTGCCCTCGATCCGCGTCATCGCCACCACGCGGTGGCGGTCGAGCCTGATCGAGACCACCTCGCCGATCCGCACACCGGCGAAGTTGACGCTGGCGCCGCGGCGCAGGCCCGACGCCGAGCCCTCGAACACGACGCGGAACGGCACCATCCGCTTGATGCCGGCATAGCGCTGATAGCCCAGCCAGCCGCCGAGCGAGCCGGCGATCAGGGCCAGCGTCAGGGTGCCGATCACAACATTGCTGGCGCGTGCCATGCAGACATCCGTTCGCGAAGCAGGGCTCGATCAATAGCGGATTTGCCGGCGCCCGTCACCGCGCCTGCGGACGCGGGGGTAGCTCAGGCCGACTGCCTCCGCGACGCCGCGAAGACGCCGGCCAGCACCAGCGCGAAGCCGATGAAGTGGAAGGCCTGCGGATGCTCGCCGATGAACACGATCGACATGATGGTGCCGAACACCGGAACCATGTGGAAGAACGGCGCGGCGCGGTTGGCGCCGATCAGTTGCACACCGCGGTTGAAGCACAGATAGGCCACCGTCGAGGGGAACACCGCGACATAGAACAGCGACAGCAGGTTGCCGGCCGTGAGCTGCATCACCGGACGCGTGCCCAGTTCCCAGATCAGGAACGGGATCAGGAACAGCGCGCCGCAGCCGAAGGTAAAGGCCGCGACCGATAGCCCATGGATCCTGGGCCGCTTCAGGGTCAGCACCGAGTAAAACGCGAAGATCACCAGCGCGGCGATGAAGATCAGGTCGCCCTTGTTGAACTCGATCTTCGACAGCGTCGTGAGATCGCCGTGCAGCAGGATCACCAGCACGCCGGCGAGCGACAGCAAGACGCCGCAGAGCTGCGCCAGCGTCAGCCGCGCGCCGAGCAGGATCAGCGACCACAGCGCGACCATCAGCGGCACGGAGGATTGCAGCAGCAGCGTGTTGAGCGCCTGGGTGTGTTCGAGCGCCCAGTACTGCAGCGTGTTGAAGGCGCTGATGCCGGTCATCGACAGCAGCATCATGACGCCGAGATTCTTGCGGATCGCGGGCCAGTCGCTGGCGAGGTGCTTCCAGGCAAACGGCAGGATGATCAGGAACGCCACGAACCAGCGCAGGAACGACAGCGTCACCGGCGGAATGTGGCCGGCGGCGAGCCGGCCGACGATCGCATTGCCGGCCCAGCACATCGCGGTGATGCAGAGCAATAGATACGGCTGGTTGGCGATCCAGGAGCCGGACGCAGGCGTTGTGGTGGAATCGGTGGCAGACATGCGAAAGGCCCGGGTTCACGACGCCGCGGCCCGCCCGCCCGGCCGTCGCCGGGCCGGCATGGATCTCCCCGGCGCCCCGTCACAGACACGGATTCTGCCGTTCTATCAATGGGGATCGACGCATCGCGACCATGCGCGATGGCCCCTTACGGAAGGCGCGATGACGCTTTGCCAGGCGGCGTACCAGCCGATCTGCCGGAAACCTCTAGCGGGTTTCCGGCGGCGTGGTCTGGCGCTTGACGATCTGCTCGGCGAGCTCGATCAGGATCCGCTTGGTGTCGGGGTCGTTGACGTCGCGGAACACCCGCAGCATGCGCAGTTCGAGCAGGGATTGCAGCGATTCCGACGCCAGGCCGCCGTGTGCCAGCGCCGTGGTGGCGGGCCGGCGATTGAGGAGATCGGCGGCGATCCCGAGCATCTCGGCGACGGTGGCCAGGCGCCCGGTATCGATTTTTACGGTGCCGTCCACGCCGTTCTTTTGCAGGGAGGCTCCCGCGCACAGGATCTCGGCGAGATCTGCCTGCGACAGCCCGATTTCGCGCCAGCGCGCCTGCACCAGTTGATCGATCTGGTCGTCCTGCGATGTGCTCATGGTGCGCTTGGGCGATCTCCAGCTACGTCCGTCGACAGCATGTCCGCAACGTTGATTGGTAGCAAATGGAACTGCGGTTCGTCGTCACGGGATTTCTACGGATCATCCGGATCGACGATCGGTCCCGCCGCATCGGGCGGCGTCCACGACAATCCGCGCTTTCACGACGGCCGGGCGGTCCACCGGGCGGGCACTGCAATACGCACCCACAGTCCAAGATCCCTGTCATCGGGCCGCAGCCTTATTATCAAGATCGTGCGCGAATGCAATCTGGGATGTCGTCGAGGCAAATCCAACCCGGATGTGTGACCTTGCCACAGTTCGCGGCGTTGCCGGCGGGCGGTGCGATATCTTGCAAAGGGAAGCAGCGCGCACGAAAGCAGTCCTCGGAACGCCGCGACGGTCGCGCGGCGCCGCTCACAGGTCGATGATCCCGAGCGCGATGCTCTTTGCCACCCCATGCGTCTTGTTGGAGGCTTCGAGCTTGCGCAGCGCCTGCTTGATGAAGCCTTCGACGGTCTCCGGCGAAATACCGAGGATTTGCGCGGTGTCGGCCACGGTCTTGCCGCGCGCGGCCCAGGCGATCACTTCCTTTTCCCGGGCCGTGAGCTTGATGGTTTCGGCGGCTTCGGCGGGCTTCAGGATGGTCGGCGCGTTGCGCTGGTCGCGGTTGACGATGTCCATCGCCCGTTGCACCCAGTAGATCATCAACAGATGCAGTTCATGGCGATGGCAGATGAACAGCTTGTCGAAGTCGCGCGGCTGGTCTTCCCAGAAGAACACCGTCGAACTCGAATGCACGGCGCCGAGCCGGTCGCGATAATGGAACGGCACCACGAAGCCGTCCTTGAAGCCGAACTCGCGGGCGGCATCCATCGTCTTCATCTCGGGCGCCCGCTTGTGCCCGCTGCGCTCCGGCAGCTTCAGGCTGCTCCAGCTGAACGGCGTGTTGGTGCGTCGGGACCGTGCCAGCGCCGGGTCGGCATGGACGAATTCGTTCTGCACATACGCCCGCTTCCAGGCGTCGGGATAGGTGCCGACATGATAGGGCAGATCAAGATCGGGCCGGCCGGCATCGACAAAGGCGAAGCCCGAGAAGCCGTAGTTCTGGATGACACGGTGCAATGACGAGCTGAGCTCGTCGATGGTATCCGACGCCTCGATGGTTGCAATCGCGTCTACCAGGCCCATGACGAAAACCCCCGGTTTCCGGGGGTACCACAGTTAACCCCTTTTGTTCCAGATGTTCCGCATTTGGAGGAAAGGATAATGCCGAATGCATTGGACGGATATCATGCGCTCATCACCAGGGAAGAGCTTGATCCGGCGCATGTCGGGGCGATGTTGCGGCTGCGCAAGCGGCTGTTCGTCGACCATTGCGGCTGGCTTCTGAGCACGACCGGCGACGTCGAGCGCGATCAGTTCGACTGCTGGTATACCGAGCACTGCCTGTTGTTCTCAGGCGCCGAGCTGGTCGGCGGCTTCCGGGCGATCCGCACCGACTATCCCTATCTGACCAAATCGGTGTTCCCGCAGCTTGCGGTGCGCCGCTTTCCGAGCCGCCGCGACGCCTGGGAAATCAGCCGTTTCGGCGTGCTGCCGTGCGGCGCGAGGTCGCGGACGGCGCGCGTGAACTACGCGCTGATGTTCCGCTTCGCCGAGCTGCGCGGGGCGGCGGCGCTCGTGGCGCTCGCCGACCTTTCCTACGAGCGCTTTCTCACCCGCATGGACATCCGCACCCGCCGCTACGGCCCGCCGCAGGTGATCGGCAATGATCGTATGGGCCGCCCGCTGACGGCGCTCGCCGGAGAAATCCCGCTTGGTCTTTCCGACAATCCCGGCCTGACCAAATTCCTCGACCTTGGACGGCAATTGGAGATCCACGATGCCTCACATGTTCTCGGACGTTCGAGCATTCCAGCGTGACCCGCTGCGTCTGCTGCTGACGCGCGGCAACGAGGCCGAACCGGGGTTCGTGCCCCTGCGGCTCGGTCCTGCGCCTGTGTTTCTGGTGAACGATCCCGATCTGCTGCGCCCGATCCTCAAGGCGCCGGAGACCGACATCGGAAAGGGCAAGCTGATCAAGAAGCTGACGCCGGTGCTCGGCCGCTCTTCGCTGATGCTGAGCGGCGAGGAGCACAAGCGGCGGCGCACGGTGCTGCAGAAGCACATGGCTAAGGGCAGCGTCGAGAAATTCCTGCCGCATATGTGCGCCGAGATCCGCGCGGTCGGCGCCAGTCTGGCCCGGCTCGGCTCGTTCGATCCGCACCATGTCACCGCGATGCTGGCGTTGCGGACCATCTGCGTCGCGATCTTCGGCTCCCAGGTGATGTCGTCCGGCGACGAAGAAGCGCTGGTGCAAGCCGTCGGCGTGATCGAGGATGATCTCGCCGAGGAGATGTTCCGCGCCTTGCCGTTCGGTCCGGTGGCTTGGTACCGGCGCCGGCAGAACCGGGTCTGCGCCAAGCTTGCGATGTCGACGGTGGTGCAACGGCTGCGCCGCAAGGCGGGCTCGAGCAGCGCGCTGCGCGACCTTGAGGCGCTTGGCCTCAGCGATCGCGATCTCGAGGACGAGATCCTGACACTGCTGCTGGCCGGCCACCACACCACGGGATCGACGGCGGCGTGGATGTTCTACCAGATGGCCGCCGATCCCGCCCTGATGGACGACATTGCCGACGAGGCGGCGGAGTGCATCGGCGACGACGGCGAGCTGCGGCTTGATGCGGTCAAGCACGCCAATCTGAGCGCGACGTTCGTCAAGGAGGTCTGCCGGCTCTATCCCAGCGCCTGGTGGTTCTCGCGCGAGGTGATGCAGCCGGTGACGATCGGCGGGCGCGAGCTCAAGGTCGGCACCTCGCTGTTGATCTGTCCCTGGCAATTGCAGCGCGATCCCAGGCATTTCCCCGATCCCGACCGCTTCCTGATGACGCGGCGCTACAACACCGACGCCTACATCCCGTTCGGCGCCGGCCCGCGTGCCTGCGCCGGGATGGGGGTTGCGATGCTCGAGCTGCAATTGCTGGCGCTCGAAATTGCCGCGGCCTATCGCTTCACCGCCGTGAGCCCGAATCCGGCGCCCTGGCCGAAAGCCTCGGTGACGCTGATTCCACCGCCGATGACGATCGACATCGAAGTCCGCGAGATTCCATCGCGCATCCTGCATCTCGGCGAGGAAGCCGAGCGGCTGCCATACATTCCACCCGCCAATGCGGCGTCCATCAGCTCATTACAATCGGTATCCCAATGACAACACACATCACGACGGCCGGCATCGGGCAGAGGGCCATGGATCAAGTGCAAATGCGCAGTCTGCGCGACGTCATCGCGGTCTTGATCGAGCAGCGCAGCATCGTGACGGCCTCCGGCGCGACCTTCGCCGCACATCTGCTCGATCTCGCGATCATGCAGCTCAGGCTCAACGTCAACGATATTTCGGCGGAGGAATTGACCGGCCTGTCCGATTACGTTGGCGCGGAGTTTACCAGGGACAAGTCCTCGCATTGATGGCGCGAGCGGGTCAAAACGACAATCCGGAGCTTCGGTTCTGATCCGTCAGGACCGAAGCTGCTCTAGTCCTGCGTCGCCACCAGCGCCTTCATCGTGGCGCCGGCGGCGAGCGCGGCGTCGTTCGGATCGATCTCGATCTGCAGGCCGCGCTGGCCGCCATTGACGAACACGGTGACATGGGTGAGCGCGGTCTCGTCGATCGCGGTCGGCACTTTCTTTTTCTGGCCGAACGGGCTGATGCCGCCGACATGGTAGCCGGTCAGCCGCTCGGCATCGGCCGGGCGCATCATCTTCGCCGACTTGCCGCCGAGGGCTGCCGCAAGCTTCTTCATGCTGAGCTCGCAATCGGACGGCACCACGGCGCAGACCGGCTTGCCGTCGACCTCCGCCATCAGCGTCTTCAGCATCCGGTTCGGGTCGACGCCGAGCGCCTCCGCGGCCTGCAGCCCGATGCTCTCGGCGCTGGAATCGTAGACATAGGTGTGGAGCCTGAAGGCAATGCCGAGCTTGCGCAGCGCCATCGTCGCTTGTGTCGAACTGGGCATGGATCCTGCCGGTTGATATGGCCGAATGATCGCCGCAATGGGCCCGCCGATCAATCGGCCGTAAGGTCAGTCCAAGGTCGGCCCATGGTCGGCCCAAGGCCACCCCAACATTAAATTCCTGCCCGGCCGGCGCAGCCCGGCCCGGCATGGAATTTTCAGGGGATATCAAAGGCTTGTTGCTAATCTAAAAGGCGTAAACGACCCCGTTCTTGCTTGCGCAGCCGACCCGCTTCCTTTATCCGGTAGGCGCCTTGCGTGCGCGCGGCCGGGCGCCGCGATTTGGGCTGGGCATATCATGCATGGTCGCTGTGGGCGGACGCGTTTTCGCCGCGATCATGGTCTCTGAAACAGCTGAAGGGAACATCTTCGCAATGGCCAATGTTGTCGTCGTCGGCGCCCAATGGGGCGACGAGGGGAAGGGCAAGATCGTCGACTGGCTGTCGGAACAGGCCGACATCGTCGTGCGCTTCCAGGGCGGCCACAATGCCGGCCATACGCTCGTGATCAACGGCGAGACCTACAAGCTGGCGCTGCTGCCCTCCGGCGTGCTGCGCCCGAACAAGCTCGCGGTGATCGGCAACGGCGTGGTGTTCGATCCGCAGGCCTTCCTCGACGAGGTCGCCAAGCTGAAGGGACAGGGCGTTGCGGTCGGACCGGACAATCTGCGGATCGCGGAGAATGTGACGCTGATCCTGCCGCTGCATCGCGAGCTCGACGCCCTGCGCGAATCCTCCAACGCCATCACCTCGATCGGCACCACCCGCCGCGGCATCGGCCCGGCCTATGAGGACAAGGTCGGCCGCAGAGCCATCCGCCTGATGGACCTCGCCGACCTCGACACCCTGCCGCACAAGATCGAACGGCTGCTGGCGCACCACAATGCGCTGCGCCGCGGCCTCAATCTGGAGGAGATCGACGGCAAGGGCATCCTGGCCGAGCTGACGGCGCTGGCGCCGAAGCTGCTGCCCTATGCCGAGACGGTGTGGCGCCTGCTCGACCTCAAGCGCCGCGAGGGCAAGCGCATCCTGTTCGAGGGCGCGCAGGGCGCGCTGCTCGACGTCGACCACGGTACCTATCCCTATGTGACGTCGTCCAACACGGTGGCGGCGCAGGCTGCGACCGGGACCGGCATGGGCCCGGGCACGGTCGGTTATGTGCTCGGCATCTGCAAGGCCTACACCACCCGCGTCGGCCAGGGACCGTTCCCGACCGAGCTGCATGACGAGATCGGCGAGGAAATCGGCCGCCGCGGCAAGGAGTTCGGCGTCAACACCGGGCGCAAGCGCCGGGTCGGCTGGTTCGACGCGATGCTGGTGCGGCAGACCGTCCGGACCTGCGGAATTGCCGGGCTGGCGCTGACCAAGCTTGATATTCTCGACGGCTTCGACAGCATCAAGGTCTGCATCGGCTACAAGCTCGACGGCAAGGAAATCGACCATCTGCCGGCGGGCGAGGGCGCGCAGGCCCGCGTCGAGCCGATCTACGAGATCATCGAGGGCTGGAAGCAACCGACCGCCAATGCGCGGTCCTGGGCGGACCTGCCGGCCCAGGCCATCAAGTATGTCCGCCGGGTCGAGGAGCTGGTCGGGTGCCCGGTCACCCTGCTTTCCACCAGCCCGGAACGTGAAGATACTATTCTGGTACAGAATCCGTTCGAGGCTTAACGGGATATTACCTATATCCCACCAATTGTGTGGAAATGGCTGACTACTACCCGCTGATCGCCCGTGCCATCGCCGGATTGGACCCCAACGCTCCCGGCGAAGCCCGCCGCGCGCTGTACGCGCGGGCGCGGACGGCGTTGATCCAGCAACTTCGCGGCGTGCAGCCGCCGCTCTCGGAGTCCGAGATCACCCGCGAGCGGCTGTCGCTGGAAGAAGCGGTGCGCAAGGTCGAGTCCGAAGCCGCGCAGCGCGCCCGCGACGCGTCGCGTCCTGGCGGCGGGGCTGCCCGCAGCAGCGACCCGCTGCGCCGGGCCAATCCAAGACCGCCGGAGGCAAATACAAGGCCGCCGGAAACCAATCCCGCCGACACTGCCGCGCGGCCGCGGCCTCCGGCCGAGCCGCGCCCGCCGCGGAATTTGCGTCCCGATGCGCCGCCGACGCCGCCGCGGCCGCAGAACCCGCCGGTCCCGGCCGGCTCCGATACCCAGGCGCCGCAGGCCCGGCCGGCGCCGCCGCGCCGCGGACCCGAAGGCGCGCAGCCGCCGGTGCCGCCGGCCGCCCCGGGCGTGCGCGGCTTCCGTGACATCACCGCCGACGCCGACGATCTCGGGCGGGCTGCGGCGCAGGCCAGCCGCAACGCGCGCAAGACCTACGCCAACGTGCCGTCGCCCTCGCCGGAATTCGACCGGCTCGAGCCGAGCCTTGAAAACCGCGGCGGCGATCCCGAGGCGCCGTATTCCTACGACGAGTCGATCGAGGAGGCGGAGCGCTACGCCCCGCAGCCGCCCCAGGCGCCGCCCACGCGGACGCGGGTCAGCAATGCCGAGCGCGAGCCGAAGCGGCCGCGCGTCGGATCGATGTTCCCGTTCAAGACCGCGATCGCGATCGGCATCCTGCTGATCCTGATCGGCACCGGCTTTCTGTTCCACCAGCAGGCCACCACCTTCGTCAGCAGCCTGTTCAAATCCTCCGCCCCCGTCGAGGCGCCGAAGGATGCCGCGGCGACGCCGTCAAGCAAGAAGATCACCGACCGCGTCGGCCAGCCGTCGTCGTCGGGCGAGCCGGTCGCTCCGGTGGCGCAGCGCGTGGTGCTCTATGACGAGGACCCGTCGGATCCGAAGGGCAAGCAATATGTCGGTTCGGTGGTCTGGCGCACCGAGCAGGTCAAGGGATCGGGCAACCAGAAGCCCGACATCGCCGTGCGCGCCGACATCGATATCCCCGATCGCAAGTTCAAGATGACGATGTCGTTCCGCCGCAACACTGATACGTCGCTGCCGGCGAGCCACACCGCGGAATTGACCTTCATCCTGCCGCAGGACTTCGCCAATGGCGGCGTCGGCAACGTGCCGGGCATCCTGATGAAGTCCAACGAGCAGGCCCGCGGCACGCCGCTGGCCGGGCTCGCGGTCAAGGTCACCGACGGCTTCTTCCTGGTCGGCCTCTCCAACGTCGACGCCGACCGCTCGCGCAATCTGCAGCTCCTGAAGGAGCGCTCCTGGTTCGACGTGCCTCTTGTCTACACCAACCAGCGCCGCGCCATCATCGCGATCGAAAAGGGCGCCCCCGGCGAGCGCGCCTTCAACGACGCGTTTGCGGCGTGGGGTGAGTAGCAGCCGGAAGCTCACCTCGGTGCTCACGATCTCATCGCCCGGCTTGGTCCTGGCGATTCCGTATCGCAGCGAAGTCTGGCTGTTGCAGCGCATTCGAGCGCTGGCTCCGGAAACATTGCGGAGCGCTTTGGATTTTCCCTAGCACCGTCGCGCGACTGCGTTACACTTGACCGACACCGGGCAGGGGCACGCCATGAAACGCTATCTGATCTTCGCAGCCGTCGGGCCGTTCATCGGCGGCTTCCTGCTGCTGCTCATGACCACCTATCAGTCCGGCTACTGGACCGAGACCAACGGCGGCGAGGTGGCGAAGCTGCTCGTCGTGTTCGTGAAGTCGCTGCAATACAATTATCTGTTCGGCATCGTGCCGTCGCTGATGTTCGGCGCGATCGACGACATCCTGATGCATATGCGGCGGATCACGCCGACGGTGCGGATGCTGATGGTCGGCGCGGTGGCGTTCGTCGGCGCGGCGCTGACCTACGCCTCGCACGGCTCCGAAAGCGGCCCGGTGCAGTTCATCCTCTACGGGCTGGTCGGCTTCATCCCGGGCGTGATCACGTCCTGGCTGGCGCATCGATATGCCGAGGAGCTGCACGCGCCGGCACAGCATGCATCCCAGCATTAGGGCGTGCGCGTCCGATTTTTGAAAAGCGGAAATCGTCGGCCTTGGTGCGATCGGCGATGTCCGGCCTGTCGTCGCATTGGCGCGTCGCGGTCGGACCGGAGGCTTTGCCCGACGCGGGGCGAGGTTGGGGTCGCGCCGTTATCATAATCTTGTCAACCGGATTAGTCGCCGGCCGGCAGCGGCGCGCATCGACCTTCATGGAACTGTCACATGCGCGTCATGTAAACGTAGTCCCAATGTCACATGGCCGCTTTTGTCCTCCCGCGGCCGTGAGGGCGATCATATGAGCGATGTAGCGTTACCTGGTTCGATCGAGCCCGCGCGACGCCGCGGCCCCGATCTCGAGAAGGGCTTTCATCCTCTCACTGGCATTATCTATCTCGGCGTGATCGGCGCCGCGCTGCTGTTCGTGGCCTACAGCATCTACGCGGACGTTGGTGCGACGGGCAGCGGCAAGACCTCTTATGCGGCGTTTCTGCTGCTGTTCGTGGCGCTGCTGATCTCGCTCGGCTTCGAATTCGTCAACGGCTTTCACGACACGGCGAACGCCGTTGCGACCGTGATCTACACGCGTTCGATGCCGGCCCACATTGCCGTGGTCTGGTCTGGGCTGTTCAACCTGATCGGCGTCCTGCTCTCCAGCGGCGCGGTTGCCTTCGGCATCGTCTCCCTGTTGCCGGTCGAATTGATCCTTCAGGTCGGCAGCAGTGCCGGTTTTGCGATGGTGTTTGCGCTGCTGATCGCCGCCATCATCTGGAACGTCGGCACCTGGTACTTCGGCTTGCCTGCCTCGAGTTCGCACACGCTGATCGGATCGATCATGGGCGTCGGTATCGCGAATGCGCTGATGCACGGACGGGAGGGGACGTCAGGCGTGGATTGGTCGCAGGCCGTCAACACCGGCAAGGCGCTGCTGCTGTCGCCGCTGTTCGGATTTGCGCTCGCGGCCGTCCTGCTCTACGGGCTGAAGACCGCGCTGCTGCGCGCAACGCCGGCGCTGTTCGGCGAGCCGCAGGGCGATCAGCCGCCGCCGTGGTGGATTCGCGGCATCCTGATCCTGATCCTGACCTGCACCCTGGTCAGCTTCTTTCATGGGTCGAACGACGGTCAGAAGGGCATGGGTCTCATCATGCTCATCCTGATCGGCGTGGTCCCGACCGCCTACGCACTCAACCGCGCGATGCCTATCAGCCAGATCGCGGCGTTCACCGCGAACTCGGCTGCGGCGAGCAAGGTCATCGAGGATAGGGGAGCCGATCGCAGGGTGACCGGCAATCCGCGTCCGGCGGTGACGAACTACATCGCGCTTCGGCAACTCAGCGACGATACCTATCCGTCACTCTCCGTTCTCGTCGGCGAAATCCGCGACCAGGTCGTGCAGTACGGTTCGCTGGCGAAATTCCCGGCGGAGACCGTCGGCAACACGCGTAACGACATGTATCTGGTGTCGGAGGCGCTTCGCCTGCTGATGAAGAGCAGCGACAGCGGGCTGAACGATGCCGATGTCGCGACGCTCAATCGCTACAAGGGCTCGCTGGATGCTGCCACCAAATTCATTCCGTCCTGGGTGAAGATCGCAGTCGCCATCGCGCTCGGCCTCGGCACGATGGTCGGCTGGAAGCGGATTGTCGTGACGGTGGGTGAGAAGATCGGCAAGACCCATCTGACCTATGCGCAGGGTGCCTGCGCCGAGATCACGGCGGCGGCGACCATCGCCGCGGCAGATGGATACGGCCTGCCGGTGTCGACGACGCATGTGCTGTCGTCCGGCATCGCCGGCACCATGACCGCGAACGGATCCGGCCTGCAATGGTCGACAATCCGCAACATCGCGATGGCCTGGGTTCTGACCCTGCCGATGGCGATGCTGATCTCGGGCGTTCTCTACTTCGTTTTCGCGCATCTATTTTAGCCGGAGCAGCAAGACAACTGGATGCCTGAGATTTGCATCCGGGTTCGGGGAAAGGAATTTCGAGTGGCAGATGCAAGCTTCAGCCTTCTGACGGGCAACGATATCGAAACGCGCCTGGTGCGGGCCGGCGGCGTCATCTTTCGCGAGGGTGAGCAGGCCAACGAGCTGTTCGTGATCAAGAGCGGCTACGTGCGCATTCAGGTCGGCAACAAGACCATGGCGGACCTGCCGGCCGACACGATCTTCGGCGAGATGGCATTGATCGACAACGAGCCAAGAAGCGCGACCGCGACGGCGCTCACCGATGTGGAGCTCGTCCCGGTCTCGGAAAAGCAGTTTCTCTTCCTCGTCAGCCAGACGCCGCACTTTGCGCTGAAGGTGATGCGGACGCTGGCCCAGCGGCTCAGGACCATGAACAAGGGCGTCTATTGAGCGAGGCGACGATCGCGTCCCGCGCCATCGATTTCAATCGTTGCTTTCGCCGCCGCTTCGGCTTGACGCCGTCGGCGGCGGACGGCAGGTGGTGCGGCTTGAGCAGCCAACAAGGTGACACACTGGTAATGTGACGCAACTTGAACCATCTGCTCGCGTTACCATGTGATGGCCATGCCCGAGGACGACATTTTCTCCCCCCACGCCACGCGCTCGCGGCCGCCCTTCGGCGGGGCGCAGGCGCGCGGCAAGGTCATCGATCAGGACGGGCGCGAGCTCGGCGATGGCCCGCTGCATCCGCAGTTCCAAGGTTTTCAGGGAGCCTTTCAGGAAGGCTTCCGCTTCGACTTCCGCAACTCCACCGCCAACCCGTTCGGCAATCTGACGCGCGAGGAGCGGCTGGCACGGCTCGAGATGATCGCCAAGCTGCTCGACGTCGCCTTCGTCGTGCCGGGCACCAATGTCCGCTACGGCATCGACGGGCTGATCGGCCTGATCCCCGTGGTCGGCGATCTCATCACGACGGCGATCTCGCTGTGGCTGGTGCGCGAGGCCCGTCTGTTGGGCGCGCCCTGGCACATCACCGCGCGGATGCTTGCCAATGTCGCGGTCGACGGCGTGGTCGGCATGGTGCCGGTGGCGGGCGATGCCTTCGACGTCATGTTCCGCGCCAACATCCGCAATGTGCGGATGCTGCGGCGCTGGCTCGACAAGCAGCCGAGACTGTAACTCTCAAACAAAAGCCCCCGGACATCGCCGAGGGCTTTTCGTTGGGCATAGAGCAGAAGAGCTTATGCGGCGTCGGCGTCGGTCTGGGCCGGTTCGGGGCGCGCGCGGCGCGGCAGCGGGAAGGCCTCGCTCTCATACAGCGAGCGGATGCCGTTCTGGTCGAAACGGGCTTCCTCGACCTGGAGATAGGCGCCGTTCAACGAGTCCGCCGGCAGCTGCTCCATCGCGAACTGCACGGCCTCGGCGGCAGTGCCGAAACGGCGGTAAGCGAAGCCGGCCCGCTTCTTCTTGCGGATCGCGGCAGGGAACAGTTCGGCTGATGTGTTATAGTTGAACGGACGCAGCGGACGCATGGTCGACGACCTCTTGTGTTCTTGGCATAGAGCGGCGAAAGGGATTTTGGGGGACGGCGGCCTATTATCGGCGGCGCGCCGTACATGTCATTTCGATCCCTAATATAGGCCTCTTTGACAAAAATGCGACCCCGGAAGCGCCCCCGACAGGGCACATGCTGAATCCGCGCATAGCACGCGGGTTATCAAAATAAATCCGTTTATTTCAATGGCTTATGGCCATTAAATCTTGTCGAGCCAGGCCAGGATCACGACCACGATCAAAATCACCCCGAAAAGGCCCATTCCGGAGTGGCCGAGACCATAGCCATAGCCGCGGATCCGGCCGCTATAGCCGCCCAGCAGGATAACCAGCAGGAGGATAATGAGGATCAGTCCGAGCGACATGGCGCCCTCCTCAGAACAGGCGGCAGCCGCTCGGCGAGACGCCGACGGCCCCGCGAATTCGGAGCAAAGCACATTCCGGGGCGATGCGCAGCATCGAACCCCAATTCGCAACTGCGAATTGGGGAATCTCGAGATTCCCTGATGCGCAATTGCGCATCTGAGGTTCAGTCCGGAGCTTGCCAACGGGCGGCGCAAAGCGCCGACCCGTTGCGACTCCCGGGATTTGGGACTCCCCGGGATGACGGCTTCGCCGTCACTTCTCGTTCAGCTTCAGCGCCGCCGAGTTGATGCAGTAGCGCAGGCCGGTCGGGCCGGGGCCGTCGTTGAAGACATGGCCGAGATGGCCGTCGCATTTCGAGCACAGCACCTCGGTGCGGATCATGCCGTGGCTCATGTCGCGCTCCTCGTCGACATGGCTCTCGACCGCGGGCTTGGAGAAGCTCGGCCAGCCGCAGCCGGAATCGAACTTCTGGTCGGACTCGAACAGCGTCTGGCCGCAGCCGGCGCAGACATAGGTGCCCTTGCGGGAATCGTGCTCGTATTCGCCGGTGAACGGCCGCTCGGTCGCCTTTTCCCGCAGCACGGCGTACTGCATCGGCGTCAATTCCTTGCGCCACTCGGCCTCGCTCTTGCGGACCTTGCCGTCGGTCTTGGTATCGGACATTCAACCTCCTCGGTTTGATCGTCATTGCGACGAGCAAAGCGACGAAGCAATCCATCTGTCCGCTTGCGGCACCATGGATTGCTTCGCTTCGCTCGCAATGACGGTGATTGTTCCCGTCAGTTGGTGACCTTGGTGCTGCCCACCAGCGTCGGCTTCTCGATGTAGTTCTCTGCAAAAATCTTCTTCAGGTTCTCGACCTTCGGGACGTCGTTATACGCAATATAGGGCTGGTTCGGGTGCAGCGTCAGGTAGTCCTGGTGGTAGCTCTCCGCCGGATAGAACGCCTCCAGCGCGCCGACCTTGGTGACGATCGGCTTCTTGTAGACCTTGGCCGCATTGAGCTGGGCGATGTAGGCGTCCGCCACCTTCTTCTGCTCGTCGCTGGTGGTGAAGATCGCCGAGCGATACTGCGTGCCGGAGTCCGGGCCCTGGCGGTTGAGCTGGGTCGGGTCGTGCACGACCGAGAAGAAGATCTGCAGGATCTTACCGTAGGAGATCTTCTGCGGGTCGTACTTGATCTCGACGGACTCGGCGTGGCCGGTGGTGCCGGTCGAGACCTTCTCGTAGTCGGCATTCGCCTTGCTGCCGCCGGAGTAGCCGGACACCGCGCTGACGATGCCCGCGGTGTGCTGGAACACGCCCTGCACACCCCAGAAGCAGCCGCCGGCGAGCACCGCGGTCTTGATGCCGGTTTCCGGCGCGCTCGCGGCCGGCGGCGGGATGATCACGGCGTCCTCGGCGGCAAGCGAGGGCGCAACGGCAAAAGCTGCGATGGCCAGCGCGCCGATCGCGGCAGCGCAAAGCGTGAGGCGGCTGAGGGAGCTTTTGGGCATGGGTTCCTCGTGGGATCGCAATTGGGGGCCAGTCTAGAGCGGGAGCGGGCATTGGCAAACCGGGCCGGGCTGCTCCGACGCTTCAAAATACGGGCGAGGGCGCGTTTTGTTACGGCGCCGGCCACACGGTTTCGTGAGGGAAATGCCGGTCATTCAAGGCGATGACGGGTCTATCGCGAATGCGCGGGACTTCACACCACCACGCTGAGCCGCTTCGCCGCCCGCGTGATACCCGTGTACAGCCACCGCGCGCGCGAGTCCTGGAATGCAAAGCTTTCGTCGAACAGCACTACATCGTCCCATTGCGAGCCCTGCGACTTATGCACGGTCAGTATGTATCCGTAGTCGAACTCGTCATAGGGCTTGCGCTGCTCCCACGGAATGCCCTCGATGCCGCCATCGAAACATTCGCCGCGCACCGAGACCTTGGTGACCTTGTGGCCGAAATCCTCGTCCGGCATCACGCGCATGGTGATGATCTTGGACTTCGACTGCGCACGCGCCTTGACCCGCCACAGCCCGCCGTTGAACAGCGCCTTCTTGCGGTTGTTGCGCAGGCAGACCAGCTTGTCGCCGGCGACCGGGAGAGGATCTTCGATGTTCAGCCGCTGCCGCATCCGCATGTTGTAGGCGCGGCGGGTGTTGTTGCGGCCGACCAGCACCTGGTCGGCGCGCATCACGCGGTCCGGATCGAGCTCCTTGCGCAACACCACCTCGCTCTCGCCATGGCGGCCGATCTCGAGCTCGCGGCCCTCGCGGATGTCCATCGACATCCGCACGATCGGATCGTCCTGCGCCTGGCGGTGCACCTCGGTCAGCATCGCGTCCGGCTCGGCGTCGGTGAAGAAGCCGCCGCCCTGGATCGGCGGCAATTGCGCGGGATCGCCGAGCACCAGCAGCGGGCAGTCGAACGACATCAAATCGCGGCCGAGCTCGGCGTCGACCATCGAGCATTCGTCGATCACGATCAGCTTGGCTTTCGATGCCGGCGCATCGTCCCACAGCTCGAAACTCGGCTGCTCGACGCCGGACTCGCGGGCGCGGTAGATCAGCGAGTGAATCGTAGAGGCGTTGTCGCAGCCCTTGTTGCGCATCACCAGCGCCGCCTTGCCGGTGAAGGCCGCGAACTTCACCTCGCCATCGACCCCTTCGGCGATGTGCTGGGCGAGCGTGGTCTTGCCGGTTCCGGCATAGCCGAACAGGCGGAACACCGGCGGCGTCCCGTTCTGGCCGGGCTTGGCCTTCAGCCAGTCGGCAACGGCTTTCAGCGCGGAATCCTGATGCGGCGTAAAGGTGGTCATGGGGCTTTCGGAAGAATGAGCGCGCGATCGATAGCGCCGCGACTCACACCCGTACAAGCTAAACATTCATGCGTCCCAGGCAAGCCGTCTCCCGCTGCACGGAATTGGGGTTTCGCGCCCGAGGCTAGACTTGATCCCGCGTGGCACTAGACTGACCGAAAACAACAGGGGTCGGGACCACCACAGGTGGTCGGCACGACCTTGGGAGTGACGCCATGAAATTCGGCATCTTTTACGAGCTGCAACTGCCGCGCCCCTGGAATGACGGCGACGAGCTCAGGCTCTACCAGAATGCACTGACGCAATTGGAGACCGCCGACCGGCTCGGCTACGATTATGCCTGGGTCGTCGAGCATCATTTCCTCGAGGAATATTCGCACTCGCCGGCACCGGAATCCTTCCTCGCCGCCGCGAGCCAGCGCACCAAAAACATCCGGCTCGGCCACGGCATCTTCCAGCTCACCACCAATCATCCCGCGCGCGTCGCCGAGCGGGTCGCGGTGCTCGATCTGCTCTCTAACGGCCGCTGCGAGTTCGGCATGGGCGAAAGCGCCTCGATCACCGAGCTGACGCCGTTCGGCCGCGACATGGAGACTAAGCGCGAGGTGTTCGAGGAAGCCGTCAGTGCGATCTTCCCGATGTTCACCAAAATCGGCACCGAGCATCACGGCAAGTATTTCGACATCCCGCTGCGCAACGTCGTGCCGAAGCCGGTGCAGAAACCGCATCCGCCGCTCTGGATGGCCTGCTCGCAACTGCCGACGATCGAACGCGCCGGGCAGAACGGATTCGGCGCGCTCGGCTTCCAGTTCGTCAGCGCCGAGGCGGCGCATGCCTGGGTGCACGCCTATTACAACGCGATCACCAAGCGGCTGAAGAAGCTCGCCGACTACGAGATCAATCCGAACATGGCGCTGGTCTCGTTCTTCATGTGCGCGGAGACGGATGAGGAGGCGCGCAGGCGCGCCGACGGCGCCACCTTCTTCCAGTTCGCGCTGCGCTATTACGGCCAGGCGCAGAACCGGCAGCGCCCGGCGCCCGGCACGGTCAACATGTGGGACGAGTACAACAAGTGGAAGCGGGAGAATCCGGAGGCGCAGGAGGCCGCGCTACGCGGCGGCCTGATCGGTTCGCCGGAGACCTTGCGCAAGAAGCTGCGGCGTTTCCGCGCCTCGCATATCGACCAGGTGATCCTGCTCAACCAGGCCGGCAAGAACACCCATGAGCACATCTGCGAGTCGCTCGAGCTGTTCGGGAAAGAGGTGATGCCCGAGTTCCAGCACGATCCCGAGTACGATGTCTGGAAGAAGGGCGTGCTCGACGGCTCGATCCAGCTCGAGGAGATCGACACCCAGGCGTTCTCGGACCGCTATGGTAAACTCGCGGTCAATGTCGGACCGAAAACCGCAGCCGCCGGCTGATCGATTCCTGTGCAGCGACCTCGCGTTCCCGTGAAGAAAATAATTCGCTACGCGCGACCTGCGACTTGAACGAAACGACACGCGCGATGCCCGCACCGAAGTGCAGGCATCGCTATTTTTGTGCGGTGCTCGACAGCTTCATTCGCGCGCCCCATCATCCTGACAACGCATGATCGCGTGTTGAGAAACGCGCTTGATCGTCAGGAGAGTCTTGGAATGAAGCGTCGTGAGTTCCTCCAGCTGTCGCTCGCCACAGCCGCTGCCGTTGCGCTGTCGGGGCGCGCGCAGGCCCAGGCGGACGCGAAGGAAATTCGTATCGGCTACCAGAAGAACGGCGTGCTCGTTATCACGCGGCAGCGCGAAGCCTTGGAAAATCATTTCAAGCCGCAGGGCATCAGCGTGAAATGGGTCGAGTTTTCGTCGGGGCCGCCGATGATGGAGGCGATGAATGTCGGCAGCGTCGATTACGGCGCGGTCGGCGATTCCCCGCCGATCTTCGCCCAGGCCGCTGGCGCGGCCATCGTTTATGCCGCGGCTCAGCCGATCATGAACGGGTCGGGCATCCTGGTGCCGCAGAATTCGGCAATCAAGGACATCGCCGATCTCAAGGGCAAGCGCGTTGGCTTCACCAAGGGATCCAGCGCACATAATGTCGTGATCCAGACGCTGGAGAAGGCCGGGCTGACCTATGACGACATCACGCCGGTCTACCTGACGCCGCCGGACGCCGGCCCCGCCTTCGCCAACGGCGGCATCGACGCCTGGGCGATCTGGGACCCCTATTTCGCGATCGCCGAGACCAAGCAGAACGGCCGCATTCTGGTCAACAGCCGCGATGTCACCAAGACCAACGCGTTCTACATCGCCAACCGCGACTTCGCGCGGAATCGCGGTGCGATCCTGCAGCAGATCGTCGATGTCACGGCATCGAGCGCGAAATGGGCCGAGGCGCATCCCGACGAGGTCGCGAAATCGCTGGCCGCGGTCACCGGCGTGCCGCTCGATATCCAGACCATCGCGGCGCGGCGGGCCGGTTTCTCGGTCGGCCCCGTGACCGACGATATCATCGCGACCCAGCAAGGCGTCGCCGATCGCTTCTTCAAGCTCGGCCTGATTCCGAAACAGATCGCGATCCGTGACATCGTCTGGCGCAACCCCCAGACCTGATCGGCGCGCTTGGTCAATTCGATGCAGAGGATATTCCCATGACGCGTTTATTTCGACGCTGGGTTGCCCGCGCGGTGCTCTCGGTCAGCATCGTCGCGGCGACCGTCGGCGCCTCCTACGGCCAGGAGAAAGTCGTCCGCATCGGCTATCAGAAATACGGCAAGCTGGTGCTGCTGAAGAGCAAGGGGTCGCTCGAGGAGAAGTTGAAAGCGGTCGGCACCAAGGTGGTGTGGACCGAGTTTCCGTCCGGGCCGCCGCTGCTCGAAGCGCTCAATGTCGGCGCGATCGATTTCGGCAACACCGGCGAGGCGCCGCCGATCTTCGCGCAGGCCGCCGGTGCACCGATCCAGTATGTCGCCTACGAGCCGCCGGCGCCGAAAGGCGAGGCGATCCTGGTGCCGAAGGACAGCCCGATCAAATCGGTCACCGATCTGAAGGGCAAGAAGGTCGCGCTCAACAAGGGATCCAACGTCCACTATTTGCTGGTGAAGGCGCTGGAGAAAGCCGGCGTCAAATATTCGGAGATCGAGCCGGTGTTCCTGGCGCCGGCCGATGCCCGCGCGGCGTTCGAGCGCGGCGCGGTCGATGCCTGGGTAATCTGGGATCCGTTCCAGGCCGCGGCCGAGGCCGCGACCGGTGCGCGCACCGTTACCGACGGCGTCGGCATCGTCGCGAATTATCAGTTCTATTTCGCCTCGAAGAAGTTCTTACAGACCGATGCGAAGATCGTCGAACTCGTGCTGGCGCAGCTGAGTGAAGTCGATGACTGGGCTAGGGGCGACATCCACGCCGTGGCCGAGCAGCTGGCGCCGAGCATCGGGCTGTCGGTACCGGTGGTCGAGGTCGCGCTGAAGCGGCAGGCCTACGGCATCAAGCCGGTCACCGACGCTGTCATCGCGGATCAGCAGCAGGTCGCCGACACGTTCTTTGCGCTCGGCCTGATCCCCAAACCAATCAAGATTTCCGACGTCGCATGGAGGCCGGGCACATGAGCACCCCAACCAACGCCAACATCCTCTGGTTCCTGCCGACCCACGGCGACAGCCGTTATCTCGGCACGTCGGTCGGTGGCCGCGAGGTCAACTTCAACTATCTGCGCCAGATCGCGCAGGCCGCCGACCAGCTCGGCTATTACGGCGTTCTGCTGCCGACGGGACGGAGCTGCGAGGATTCCTGGGTGGTGGCCTCAGCCGTCGCGCCCTGGACCGAGCGCCTGCGCTACCTCGTGGCGGTCCGGCCCGGCCTGCAGTCGCCGAGCGTCGCCGCGCGCATGACCGCGACCTTGGACCGGCTGTCGAACGGCCGTCTCTTGATCAACGTCGTCACCGGCGGCGATCCGATCGAGAACAAGGGCGACGGCATTTTCTTGGGTCACGACGAGCGCTACGCCGTGACCCGCGAATTCCTCAACGTCTACAGTGATCTGCTCGCGGGCAAGACGGTCAATGTCGAAGGCCAGCACATCAGGATCGAGGACGGCCGCCTGCTGTTCAATCCGGTGCAGTCGCCGCGCCCGCCGCTGTATTTCGGCGGCTCCTCGGATGCCGGCATCGACGTCGCGGTCGACACCGTCGACAAATACCTGACCTGGGGCGAGCCGCCGGCGCAGGTCGCCGAGAAGATCGCCAAGGTCAAGGCCGTTGCCGCGCAACGCGGCCGCAAGCTGTCGTTCGGCATCCGCCTGCACGTGATCGTGCGCGAGACCAATGCGGAGGCGTGGAAGGCCGCCGATGAACTGATCCAATACGTCACCGACGACACCATTGCGACCGCACAGAAGATCTTCTCGCGGATGGATTCGGTCGGCCAGCAGCGAATGGCGCAGCTGCACGGCGGACGGCGCGACAAGCTCGAGATCAGCCCGAACCTCTGGGCCGGCGTCGGCCTGGTGCGCGGCGGGGCCGGCACCGCGCTGGTCGGCGATCCCGAGACCGTCGCCGCGCGGATCAAGGAGTATCAGGACGTCGGCGTCGATACCTTCATCATGTCGGGCTATCCGCACCTCGAGGAAGCCTATCGCTTCGCCGAGCTGGTGTTCCCGCTGCTCTCGCTCGGACACGGCAACAACGTGACGCCGATCCGGGTCAACACCGGGCCGTTCGGCGAGACCATCGGCAACGAATATCGGCCGCAGAAACAGGCATCGCAATCATGAGTCTCATTGACAGTCTCCCGCGCGTCGGCGCACCGAAATTACCGAAAGTCGACGGCCTGATCCCCTGGATCGTGCCGCTTGCGATTGTGCTGATCTGGCAGCTCGCCTGCGTCACCGGTTTCGTGCCCTCGCGCGTGCTGCCGGCGCCGACCGACGTTGCGCTTGCCGGATGGAAGCTGCTGCTGTCGGGTGAGCTGGTCCGCAACATCTGGGTCAGCTTCTGGCGCGCCTCGATCGGCTTTGTGATCGGTGGCGGCATCGGCTTCGCGTTCGGGCTCGCCAACGGGCTCTCGCAGCTGTCGGCGAAACTCACCGACACCACGCTGCAGATGGTGCGCAACATCCCGCATCTGGCGTTGATCCCGCTGGTCATCCTGTGGTTCGGCATCGACGAGTCGGCCAAGCTGTTTTTGGTGGCGCTCGGCGTGTTCTTCCCGATCTATCTCAACACGCTGCACGGCATCCGCACCGTCGATCCGCAGCTGATCGAGATGGGCCGCATCTACGGCATGACCGACGGCGAGCTGTTTCGCCGGGTGATCTTCCCGGGTGCGCTGCCCTCGATCTTCGTCGGGCTGCGCTTTGCGCTCGGCATCATGTGGCTGACCTTGATCGTCGCCGAGACCATCGCGGCCTCGTCGGGCCTCGGTTACATGGCGATGCAGGCGCGCGAGTTCATGCTGATCGACGTCGTGGTGCTCTCGATCCTGATCTATGCCTTGCTCGGCAAGCTCGCCGACAGCGCCTCGCGGGCGCTGGAACGGCTGACCCTGTCGTGGCACCCCGCCTTCCAGAAGAAGTGAGAATGAGAATGCAAGAAGCGCTTCGTTTCCAGCCCGCAGGTGCCGAACCGGTCGGCCAGGCCGACATCGTCGTGAAGGCGCGGCATTTGCGGCGCGTGGCGGAAGGCGCGGCCCGCGGCCTGTCGCTGACCATCCGGGGCCTGCGCAAGGCGTTCGGCGACAATGAGGTGCTGCGCGGCATCGACCTGCACATCCCGGCCGGCCAGTTCGTTGCGATCGTCGGCCGCAGCGGCTGCGGCAAGAGCACGCTGCTGCGCCTGGTCGCCGGCCTCGACGCGCCGACGGCGGGAAGCATCGCCTTCGGTGAACAACCCCGGGCGCAGGACGTCCGCGTCATGTTCCAGGAGCCGCGCCTGCTGCCTTGGGCGCGAGTGCTGTCCAATGTCGAGGTCGGTCTGGGGCGCGAGCGCGCGTCGGCGGACGCGCAGGCGCGCGCCGAGCGGGCGCTGGTCGAGGTCGGCCTCGGCGACAAGCGCGAGCAGTGGCCGTCGGTGCTCTCGGGCGGCCAGAAGCAGCGCGTGGCGCTGGCGCGGGCGCTGGTCTCCCAGCCGCGCGTGCTGGCGTTCGACGAGCCGCTCGGCGCGCTCGATGCGCTGACCCGGATCTCGATGCAGCAATTGCTGGAGCGGGTCTGGCGCGACCAGGGCTTTACCGCGATCCTGGTGACGCATGACGTCGCCGAGGCGGTCGCGCTCGCCGACCGCGTGCTGGTCATCGAGGACGGCCGGATCGCCGAGGATGTCACCATCGACCTGCCGCGCCCGCGCCGGCGCGGTTCGGCCGAACTCGCCGCGCTGGAAGGCGAGATACTGAAACATCTGCTCGAGGGCAGCGAAGACACATTCGATCTGTGAGGCCGCCATGAATTCCATCGTCCGCAATGTTTCGATCGAGCCCGCGGTGGCGGCCGATGAATTCCGAGGCGCGATGCGCCATCTCACCGGCGGCGTCAGCGTCATCACGGCGGGCCGGGGCAAGGACATCTCCGGAATGACGGTGACCTCCGTCTCGTCGCTGTCGGTCGAGCCGCCGTCACTGATCGTCAGCATCAACCGCGCTGCCTCCTCATGGCCGCTGATCGCGCGCCACGGCGTGTTCGGCGTCAACATCCTGACCGCGGATCAGCTCGACATCGCCGAACGCTTCACCGGCAAGGGCGGCCTGAAGGGCGCCGACCGGTTCACCGGCGCCGAATGGACGACGCGCGCCTCGGGCGCGCCGTTGCTGGTCGGAGCCCTGGCTGCGATCGACTGCGAGGTCGAGGAGGTCATCGAGCGGCACTCGCACGCGATCGTCATCGGCCGCGTGCTCGATGTGATCGCATCGGAGCGCACCGCCGCGCTGGCGTATTGGCACGGCGAGTATGTCGCGATCGACCGTAACGAAGATGCGGCGCGGCTGGCCGAGGTCAGCCTGCCGTCACGGCACGTCCATGCCCGCGGCGTGGGCTAGCGCTCGTCGCTGGTCCGGATCGGACTTTAGTAGACTGAGCTCAGCGACGCCGGGCTGTCGATGATCACAGTGCTGCCACGGACGCCAGCCCATACGGCCTGGATGGTCTGAGCCGCATTGCCCAGCGGAATGCCGACGACGAGCGTGGTCGGGATGCGGCCAAAGCTCGACGGGGTCTCGTTATAGGTGAAGCTCGCGACGACAGGCGAGACCTTGCCATTGATGGTGACGCCGAACATGCCGCCCGGAATATCGGTGCCGGTGGCGTAGGGATTCGGAACGTTGAGCGTAATGATCGCGGTGGTGCCGACGCCCTCCGGGATCGTCAGGTTGAGGCCTTGCATCGGCGTGAAAGTGCCGGAGTTGGTGGACAGGGTGCCGCTGGTCTGCGCGTAAAGAGCCATATCACTCTCCAGTTGTTTAAATATGAAAGAGCAATAGGAGATTGAATAAGGCAACTAGCCGCAAGATTCAAGCGATCAACGGCGAAGGCGGCCGGCGCGGCATGTTGGCCGTGGCGCTGGCACGGCAAGCGCTCTAAAAGCCGCAGACGTGTTGGAGACGTGACGGTTTGATGAAGCGCGTGGGAACCTGGCTGTTCTATCTCGTCGGCGCAATCGCCGTCGCCTATCTCGCGCTCTATGCGTATGTGACCTTCACCGGCCGCGACATCACACCCGGCGATCCAATCCGGATCTTTCGCAAGCCGGATGCGCCCAATTATTCGTGAGGCTCGGCAAGCGGCGGGGCTTTCTCCGCCGCTCTCCCTTTCTTAGCCGGCGCTCGCCATGCGCTGATAATCCGGCGCACCATTGCCGGCCGGGGTGATCGGGATGCCGCCGTCGGCATATTCGTTCAGCTTGTTGCGGAGCGTGCGGATCGAGATGCCGAGGATGTTGGCGGCGTGAGTGCGGTTGCCGAGGCAGTGCTTCAGCGTTTCCAGGATCAGGTCGCGTTCGACGTCGGCAACGGTGCGGCCGACCAGCGCGCGGGTGACCTGCTCGGCGGCGAGCGTGGCATGCGCGACCGCGGGCGCGGTCTTGGCGAGGTCGAGACGGTCGCCGTCCGGGGTCAGGATCGCCTCCGGGCCGATCTCGTCACCCTGCGCCATCAGCACCGAGCGATGGATGGTGTTCTCGAGCTCGCGGACGTTGCCCTGCCAGCGGTTGGCGGTCAGGATCTGGCGCGCCTCGGCGGAGACCGGGCGCACCGGCAGGCCGTTGGCCTCGGCATATTTCTTGGCGAAATGCTGCGCCAATTCGAGGATGTCGGCCGGACGATCGCGCAGCGGCGGGATCTTCAGGTTGACGACGTTGAGGCGGAACAGCAGGTCCTCGCGGAAGGTGCCTTCGCGCACCGCCTCCGACAGGTTGCGGTTCGAGGTCGCGATGATACGGATGTCGACCGGAACCGGCTTGGTGCCGCCGACGCGGTCGATCACGCGCTCCTGGATGGCGCGCAATAGTTTCGATTGAAGGCGGACATCCATCTCGGAGATTTCGTCGAGCAGCAGCGTGCCGCCGGTCGCTTCCTCGAACTTGCCGATGCGGCGCGCCACCGCGCCGGTGAAGGCGCCCTTCTCATGGCCGAACAGCTCGGATTCCAAGAGGTGTTCCGGGATCGCGGCGCAGTTGATCGAGATGAACGGCCGCTTGGCGCGGGCCGAGCGGGAATGGACATAGCGCGCCAGCACCTCCTTGCCAGTGCCGGACTCGCCGGTGATCATCACGGAGGCGTCGGAGCCCGCGATCTGCTGCGCGAGCTTGATCACCCGGCCCATCGCCTCGTCGCGATAAATCAGGTCGCGGGCATCGTTGGCGACCGCGGCGAGCACCGCTGCGATCAGCTCGGGGTCGGGCGGCAGCGGGATGTATTCCTTGGCGCCGGCATGGATCGCGGCGACCGCGGCGCGGGCATCGTTGGAGATGCCGCAGGCGACGATCGGAACGTGGATGTGCTCGGCTTCGAGCCGCATCACGAGGTCGCGGATGTCGAGGCCGACATCGACCAGCAGGAGGTCGGCGCCCTTGCCGCCGCGCAGCACACCCATCGCCTGCTCGGCGGCCTCGGCGTGGGTCACCGAGGCGCCGTTGTCCATCGCGATCTTGGTCGCGGTCGTGAGCTGGCCCTTCAGGGTGCCAACGATGAGAAGCCGCATGATGATCTCCTGTTCGTCTGGTCGCGCAGGTTCCGCGCGCTACCGTCTGGTTGTTACGAGCGTTCTGACTTGATGATTTCCGTCATGGTCACGCCGAGCTTGTCTTCCACCAGCACCACTTCACCACGCGCCACCAGACGGTTGTTGACGTAGATGTCGATCGCCTCGCCGACGCGGCGGTCGAGTTCGAGCACGGTGCCCGGTCCGAGCTTCAGGAGGTCGCCGACGTCCATCTTGGAGCGGCCGAGCACCGCCGAGACCTGCACCGGCACGTCGAACACGGCCTCGAGGTCGGCGGCGATGCGCGCGGCATTCTCGTCCTCGTTGTAGCCGATGTCGTCGATCCCGGGCGCGTCGGCGGCGTTGAGATCGGGAAGCGGGACGTGGGTGTCGGTGTCGCTCATGGTTCAGCCTCAATCGCCTTCAGCCAGCCTCGCTGCGGGACGCCAGATAGCGCCCGACGAGTTCGTTGATTTTGCCTTCGATCGCAGCGCGCTCCAGCACGACGCCGCCATCGGCCCATTCGATGCGGCAGTCGCCGGTCGCAATCGTCGGCTCGGCCAGGATCACCAGGCGGCCCTGGAAGCCCGACTGCGCCGCCATCCGCTCGATGTTGTCGTGCGCCGCCTCGTACAGCGCATCATTGATGCGGACCACGAGATGCGGCGTCGCCACCAGATGCGAGAAGCAGTCGGAGACCAGCGCAGTGATCTCGCCGAGCGGCTCGCGCGCGATCAGTTCGGTGCAGAGCTTGCGGGCGACCGCGACCGCGACATCGACGGCCTCGGTCTCCATCCGCGTCTCGATGCCGGCAAAGCGGGCGGCGATGCCCTTGATCGCGGTGCCGATCTCTTCCAGCGCCTGCGCCGCCCGCCGGTCGCTCTCGACCTTGGCCTCGCGCAGCGCGGCCTCGTAGCCGGCGCGATAGGCACGCGCCTCGGCGTCGGCAACCTTCTGCGCGACCTCAGCCGGAGTGGGGGCGCGCTCGCGCGAACGGTCCGGCGCCGAGAAATCCGTGTCGAACAGGAATTTTGCGGGCGCGGCCATCAATACACCAGCTCGTCGTCGGCGCGGTTCTTGGTCAGGGTGATCTCGCCGCGGGCGGCGAGGTCCTTGGCGAGGTTGACCAGCAGCGCCTGGGCCTCGTCGACGTCGCGCAGGCGCACCGGGCCCATCGCGGCCATGTCGTCCATCAGCATCTTGCCGGCGCGCGAGGACATGTTGCCGAGGAAGAAGCTGCGCACCTCCTCGTTGGCGCTCTTCAGCGCCACGCCGAGCTTGTCCTTGTCGATGTTGCGCATCAGCGTCTGGGCGGAGGCGGTATCGAGCTTGATCAGGTCGTCGAAGGTGAACATCAGCGCCTTGATGCGCTCGGCGGATTCGCGGTTTTCCTCTTCCAGCGAGGTGATGAAGCGGGTCTCGGTCTGGCGGTCGAAATTGTTGAAGATCTCGGCCATCACCTCATGGGCGTCGCGGCGGCGGGTCTGCGACAGGTTCGACATGAACTCGGTGCGCAGCGTCTGCTCGACGCGCTCGATCACTTCCTTCTGCACCGCCTCCATCCGCAGCATGCGGCCGACCACGTCGAGCGCGATGTCCTCGGGCAGGATCGCCAGCACGCGCGCGGCGTGCTCCGGCTTCAGCTTCGACAGCACCACGGCGATGGTCTGCGGGTATTCGTTCTTGAGGTAGTTGGCGAGCACCTCTTCCTGCACGTTGGAGAGCTTCTCCCACATGTTGCGCCCCGCGGGACCGCGGATCTCGTCCATGATTCCGGTGACGCGCTCGGCCGGCAGATATTGCTGCAGCAGCCGTTCGGTGGCGTCGAAATTGCCCATCAGCGCGCCGGAGGCCGACATCCGCGAGACGAATTCCAGCATCAGGTCCTCGACCACGTCGGCCTCGACGGTGCCGAGCGTCGACATGTGGACCGACAGCTCGCGGACCTCCTCGTCGTCGAGCATCGACCAGATCTTGCCGCCATACTGCTCGCCGAGCGCGAGCATCAGGATCGCGGCGCGCTTGGGGCCGGGCAGCGGCTTGCCCTTGGGCCTGGCGCTCTGCCGGTTCGCCAGCGTCGAGAGGACGGTGGCGATGTCGTTGGCGTTGGTGGTCTGGGGTACGGCGGCCATGTCAGTTCTCTACCGGCTCGCTCAGCCATTGACGGACGATGGAGACGGTCTCGTTCGGATTGCGTTCGGCAAGTTCGCCGACCCGGTGCACGGCCTGGGCGTGGACCTGGCCCTGGATCTGGGCGACGTCGATCAATTGCGCCGCGCCGCTGCCGCTCGGGATCAGCGCCTGGCCGGACGCACCGGCGCTTTCGGCATGGGCTTCGGCGAGCGCGGGCATGCCCGCACCGCCGCCCAGCGCCGGGATCACGTCGGCGGCCACGATGCGCTTGACCAGCGGGCGGACCACCATGAACAGCACGACGAGGCCGAGCATCATCATGACGCCGAGCTCGATGACGTACATCACGTCGTCCTTGGTGAATTGCAGCATGCCGAGCAGGCCGGTCGGCTCGGCGATCGGCTGCGCGGCCGGCGGCTCGGCAAAACGCAGGTTGACGACCTCGACCTGGTCGCCGCGCTTCTGGTCGAAGCCGATCGCGGAGCGGACCAAAGCGGCGATGCGGTCGAGCTGCTCCTTGGAGCGGTCCTGGTAGACCATCTCGCCTTTTTCGTTCTTGGCGTAGGCGCCGTCGACCAGCACCGCGACCGAGATGCGGTTGACGCGGCCCGCCTCGGTCACCTCGGTCTTGGTGGTGCGGGAAATCTCGTAATTGTTGGTTTCCTCGCTCTTCTTGCTCTGGTCGCGGGCGCGGGCGGCGTTGTCCTGGTTCTGGTTGCCCGGCAGCTCGTTGTTGACGGTGACCTGCCCGGAATTGTCGGCGGTGAGGCTACTTTCCTCGCGGGTCTGGGTCGAGCGCAGCACGCGGCCCTCGGGATCGAACTTGTCCGAGGTCTGGGTGATCTTGTTGTAGTCGAAGTCGGCGGAGAGCTGGACGCGGGCGCGCCCGGCGCCGACCACCGAGGAGACGATGTCCTCGACCTGCTTGCGCATCCGCTTCTCGAACGCGGCGCGGCGCTCGTCGCCGACCGCGGCATCGGCATCGGATTGGGCGCCGTCGGCGAGCAGCTGGCCGGCCTCGTCGACGATCGAGACCCGCTGCGGCTTCAGCCCGTTGACGGCGGAGGCGACGACATGGCGGATCGCCTTGATCTGCTGCGGCTCCAGCGCGCCGCGCACCCTGAGCACGATCGAGGCCGACGGCTCCGGCGTCTCGCGCGAGAACAGCGGCTTTTCCGGCAGCACGAGGTGGACGCGCGCGGCCTGGACGCGGTCGATGGCGCGGATGGTGCGGGCGAGTTCGCCCTCCAGCGCCCGCAGGTGATTGATGTTCTGGACGAAGCTGGTGGTGCCCAAGGCGTCCGACTTGTCGAAGATCTCGTAGCCGACGCCGCCGCCCTTCGGCATGCCGCCCTCGGCGAGCTTCATTCGCAGCCGCGTCACCTTGTCCTTCGGCACCATGATCGCAGCGCCGTCATTGCGCAGCTCGAACGGGATCGCCTGGCGCTCCAGCTCTTTGATAATGGCTGAGGAATCCTCGGTCGACAGGTCGGTGAACAGGGTGGTCATCTGGGGCGTGGTGACGCGCATGATGACGAAGGCGAAGAAACCAATCAGGGCCGCAGTGACCGCAACCATGGCCGCGAGGCGGGCCGCACCTAGACCTCTGAAGAAAGCAACCAGACTTTGCACCAACGGCCCCCAGGGATTCGGCCCACGCGGGTCCGACTGGGCAAATATTGCCTAGGGTATGGTTTCCATATGGTTAACGAAGGTTAAGAACCGCGGCAAAAACGCGGACATGAAAAAAACCGGCTTCGCAAAGCGAGGCCGGTTTTCGTCAAATACCACTCTTTAGGAGAAACTTACTGCCGGTACTGCTGGATACGTGTGGTGCGCAGTCCGGCCAGACCATGCTGGTCGATCGAGAACTGCCAGGAAAGGAATTCATCGACGGTCAACGTGTAGCGGCTGCAGGCCTCCTCGAGGGAGAGCAGGCCGCCGCGGACCGCAGCGACGACTTCGGCCTTGCGGCGGATGACCCACCGTTTGGTACCGGGGGCCGGCAAATCCGCAATCGTTAACGGGCTGCCGTCAGGCCCGATGACGTATTTCACCCTCGGGCGATGGGGTTCTGTCATGGCGTACTCACAAACTCTCAACCACTGAACTCGCGATAGGTAACCTACGCCCACCGGTTTAAAATTTGCCTAAGCCCAAGGCTTCAATACGATTCTCGTTGGAAGGGCCGGGAACAGGGGCTGGGTTGGTGGCTGGTGAGCCGATTGTCCGCCCGGCGTCAGAGCAGCTGAGCAAGCGGCACCCCTCTCCCTAACCCTCCCCCGCAAGGGGGGAGGGAACCCTCCCGCCGGTACGCCCCTTCACATCCTTTACGTCCAATTCTCGCGCGACGGGTCCACGCAACGTGAGGTGGGCACATCGGTCGGGCTCCCTCCCCCTTGTGGGGGAGGGCTGGGGAGAGGGGTAAGCAGAGATCGATTTGGATTTGTTCGAGCAATCACTGTTGCGCACGTCACATGAACGTTCGTCGCATCTTCTACGCATTTCACTGATCCTTGATCGCGATTGCAGGACCGCGGAGGCGGCGCGCGTAACCAACCGCCTTTGCCTGCGTAGGAGAGGTTGTACGCGCGCCGCAACCGCGCGTTTCCCCTGATCCTTCGATCCGAGTTCCAATCATGTTGATGAACAGACGCACCTTCTCGACTGCCTTGCTTGCTGGAACTGCCGCTTCGCTGGTGTCCTCGCGCGGCATCGCCGCACCCACGCCGCCGGCGCAGGCGCGCAACGTCGTGCTGGTGCACGGACTGTTCGCCGACGGCTCGTGCTGGTCCGAGGTCATTCCGCGCCTGCAGGCCGCGGGGCTCAATGTGACGTCAGTGCAAAATCCCTTGACTACGCTGCCGGAGGCGGTCGCCGCGGCGCAGCGTGTGCTCGATCGTCAGGACGGCCCGACGGTGCTGGTCGGCCATTCCTTCTCCGGCATGATCGTCACCGAGGCCGGCGTGCACCCCAATGTTTCGGCGCTGGTCTACGTCGCCGCGCGCGCACCCGATGCGGACGAGGACTACACCGCACTGGCCAAGACCTATCCGACGCCGCCCGCGAGCGCCGGCATCGTGTTCGATGGCGACGAGGGCCGGCTGAGCGAAGCCGCGTTCCTGCGCGATTTCGCCGGCGACCTGCCGGAGGCGAAAGCAAAGGTGCTCTACGCGGTGCAGCAGCCGTTCCACAAGCAACTGCTGGCAGGCAAGACCAGCCAGGCGGCCTGGCGCAGCAAGCCGAGCTACTACGCGGTCTCGACCGAGGACCGCACCATCAATCCGGATCTCGAACGCTTCATGGCCAAGCGGATGGGCGCCACCACGATCGAGGTGAAGGCCAGCCATCTGGCGCTGATCTCGCAGCCCGACCCCATTGCGCGGCTGATCCTCGAGGCCGCGGGCCGGTCGGCGTGAGGGGAGGGCGTCCCGGTCCCGCCGAGCGGTCGTTCATGGGCTTGCCTCCGTGTTGCGTCCAGCCGGAGCAGAAACCGAAGCTCGAACGGAATGGTTGCGTCGCGAACGCGTACGATTGAACGTGGCAAACAGCCGATGTCCGGCACGTGTCCAATTTTGATCAAGGGCGATACGTCGATGGAGCGATGACGGCTCTCAGTTGTGGATCGAGAACGGTCCTGCGTGCGCGATCCCCAACATTGTGATCTGCAACCGCGGCGGAAATGTCCCGATCGACTGCGACCCCCGCGGGCTTGCGCTTGGCGCCGAGCGCGTTCAGGAGCGCCGCGACGGCGATCATCGTCAAGACGCCGACGAGACTGAGCGCGATCTGCACCGAGGGCCGGTTCGAGATGTCGAGCAGATCGAGCTGGCTGGCCAGCGCGAGCAGAACGCCGAGACAATAGATCGGCAACGAGTTCTCGCCACACCACCGCGCGCTGCGCAGGATCGGCGTCGATAGTCCTCGCCATCCCGCGGGGACGAGCCATGACGTCACGACTGCAAGAGCCAGGAAATGCAGGAGCCGCAACGGGCTCAGATTCGATTTGTCCAATGGAAAGACCAGGTCCGTCACGGCCTGAAGCGCCTTGATGTCCCGGCCGAGCGCCAGGACGAGGATCGTCGCCAGAAAGAGCGCGGAAAGGATCAGCGCGGGGCGCGATGTCATCCATCCCCGGATTGTTCTCCCCTCGATGACGGACCATGCGCCCAGCACGATCAGAAACTGCCATGCCAGTGGATTGAAGAACCAGAAGCCGTCGGGCCAGGCAGCAACGTGCCAGCCGAGGATGTGCACCAGCGCATAAAGCAGCAACGAAAGGGCAAGCGTCACGTTTGGCGCGCGCAGCAGCAGCCACAACAACGGTGCGAACATCACGTGACAGATCACGAACACCGGCAAGACATCGGTGTTGACCGGGCGGAATTGCAGAATCGCGGCGTGCGCAAGCGTCGCGCCCGGACGTTCGAACAAAACCCGCGTATTGCTGTCGTCGGCAAGATCGCCGCCGGCGATGTAGACGAGGACGGCGCAAGCGAGCGTAAGCAGGAGGAACGCGACGTAGATGTCCCATCCGCGCCGCAACGAACGGCCGATCACGCCTCTCCAGCCGTCACGTTGACGGGCTCGGCCGTAGGCCAGCGCGCACGTCACGCCCGAGATGAACATGAATATCTCGGCGGCGTCGCAGAAGCCGTAATTGCGCAGCGTCAGCCAGCTTCCGACGTTATTCGGAACATGGTCGAGAAAGATCCACCACAACGCGATCCCGCGACAGACGTCGATGCGCAGGTCGCGGCCGGTCGATCTGAACTCCGGCGGAGTATCGCCGATCAATCGCTTCGAGGTGTCGGTTCGATCATGCATCTGTCGATCCGTCGGTCATGCGCACGGCCGCATCGGGCACAGGTCCATGGGACGCTTGGATGCTCCAAGCCGTGCGCGTGCCGGACTAGCCTCCGGCCAAGCCATGGGATTGGACGCTCCGGCTACCCGAGGGTTGGCGGCGCTTTCGCCGGCCAGCCGCAATCACAGGGCCCGGAACGATCGCCGTCTTCCGGCGGCGGCTGCAAGACTTCGCCGACGAGCGGTATCAAAAGCTGCCTTCGCATTTCGGCGAGGCGGGCACGACAGTACTCGTGATAAAGCATGTCGAATAAAGTGGACATGATCGAACGCCTTCCTGATCACTGAGGTTGACTTCCCACGTGACAGATTTCGACCATTTCAACCGGCGGCAAAAAGCCAATAGTGCCGCAGGCATTTTATGTCCGACAAATTCTGCTTGGCGTTTGGCCAAAGCGGCGAAATAAGATCGGTATCGGCAATCTTTCAAAAATGACCTGCCCGCGGCTCCGTAAACCGGATCAATTGCGAACAGGGGCATCAGCTGTTCTACGCCAGCGCGCCGCCAGGGATGTCCAATGAATCCGCGGCGGCAATTACAGATAGAGCCATCACGACCGTCTCCTCTTAAGGGAGAAATAAGGGCCGTGACTTTCGCGACCAGTATAAACGTATTATTCTGACCGACAGGTGAACCAGTTCACATCAGCATCGATCGCAGGCAATTCAGACTAGCAGATCGGTAGCATGCCTTCTTGGACTTGCGCGCACGGATCGAGAGAACGCCGGTGCGTGAATTGCAAAATGCAGACATGAAAATGGTGTGCCGCAGCATTTCATCCTGATGCTCTGTGAAGGCTGGAGATCGCCATGCCTACGGACGCAGCCGATTTTGCATCGTATCGATTTTCGACGCGCGACCTTCCGGAGCGCATTCGTCTCCCTCTCTGGCGCGAGCACTTTGGGCGATGCGTGGTGCACGCTGACATCGAGCCTCTGTCGAATATTCCAATCGAGGCCCATGCATCGCTTCAGGCGGTTCAGGGCCTGCGGATGCTCTCGCTAAGGGGCACGTCGATGCGTTTTGAGCGTTCGCAAGCGAGTCTTGCCGATGGTGATGATTCCGTCGGCGTCATTTTCTGCTCTCCCGGTAGAAGTCAGCTATCGCAGTGCGGTCGGGACGTCGAGCTTCGTGCTGGCGATGCGATTGCTATCCTGCATTCCGAACCAGCCATCGTCACCTACGTTGATGGACTACAATTCGGGCTGGCGGTGCCGCGCGCGGACCTCGAGCAGCGCGTGTCGGATATCGAAAGCCTGGTCATGCAGCCGATTGGGCGCCGCAAGGAAGCATTCCGGTTATTCGCGACCTATCTGAAGTCAGTTCTCAAGGCGCGAGCACTGACTTCCCCGAAACTTCGTCAGACGGTCGTGACCCATATCCACGATCTCGTCGCACTCGCGATCGACGAGTGTCCTGCCCTGGGCGAGAGTAGCGCGAGCGCCGTCATGGCTGCGCGGCACGATGCGGCCCTCGACTACATCACGATACACTTCCAGGACCCTGGGCTCAGCGTTCAAACGGTCGCACGCTGCCAGGGCATCTCGCCGCGCTACCTCCAGCGTCTGATGGCGTCATCCGGAACGTCATTCACCGAGCGCCTGAATGAACTGCGTCTCCAGCGGGCGCTCGAATTGCTGACCGGGTCGGACGCCGGCCGTCGGCGGATTTCCGATATTGCGCTCGAGGTTGGCTTCTCGGACGTGTCGCATTTCAATCGCTTGTTCCGAATTCGCTTCGGCGATTCTCCGCGAGGCGTTCGCCTTGCCCAAAGGGGGGCCAACCGAGCCGTGCAAGCGTGATCAGGACGTGTGCCCGCCAAGAAGATCGATCGAAGGGACGGTGAGGTCATCGGGCCAGCCGCGCCGCCGGCAAAGGCCTGACCTGTCAAACAAGACTGGCGTTCGAGGCCCGTCAGTGCGGCGAGATAGCCTCGCTTTGTCATTTCACTCCGGCCGCGCTGTTACTCGCCTGCAGTCCGGGGCAGCCGTTCCCGAAGCACTGCGATTTCAAGCATAACCGTGATGGCGATGGTTCTGAGGCGCGCATTCTCGGTCATCGTCTCGGCGAGCTGCGAGTGAGGTGTCACCGCACGCCGTGGCGTGGTCTGGGCGGGGTCTGGCTGGATCGGGCGTGTCGGGGTCACTGGCTAACTCTTGCCGGCGGTCAAAGCGCGCAGCCTGGGCAGCTGCGGAGTTTCAGGGCGGAAGCGTCGTTCAATTGCAGAACATGAGGATAACGTCCGCTTGCTTACAGGAAGCTGACGTGTTGCAATTTATTGCTGATTGATATTTGTCGATGCCGCGCGCCGCCCCCATGGGGGTGTCGGGTAGGATTTTTCCGTGCCTCTTGCGAGAGGAGAGGGCGGAACGGAGCGCAAGGCTCGGACAAATCATGTCGCGAGAATGCGGGGTGCGGATCACAGGCCGCGCACCCCATTCACTGTCGTCCTTGCGAAGCAGGGACGACAGGCGTGCATGCGGCGCCTCATGACGCGCAGAAGCGCACACGCAATTCCCGCGGAGGCGAGCGCCGGATTGCCGGGATGCAGCGACGCCTTTGCTTAGCTGCTGCTGCTCGTCGCGCCGCGGACCACGCGCTTGATCTTATCGGTGGTGTAGGTCTGGCCGCCGATCGAGAGCAGCGGCGGGGTAGCGGTCAGGTCGACGGAGTCGACGACGCCCTGAATCTCGGTCGAGATCGCAAGCGGGTTGCCCTTGGAATCCTTGCCTGTCGCGGTCAGCGTGTAGGTGCCGGCCGGCCATTGCGTGCCGTCCGTGCCCTTGCCGTCCCAGACGAAGCTGGCGTTGCCTTGGTTCAGGTTGAAATTGCCGGAATAGGCGGTCTGGCCGGTCGCGCTCGTGATCGTGATGGTGGCGCTGGTGGCTTGCGGGGATACCAGATTCCAGGTCGCGGATTTGTTGAACTGGGTCTTGCTGCCGTCGACGGCCACGGTGTTGCCGACATAGACCAGCGCCTGGGTCGATTGCGCGCTCTTCTCGATCGCGATCAGCTGCTTGAGCTGATCGTTCGACTTCAGCTGCTGCTCGACGCCGGCGAACTGCACGAGCTGCTGGGTGAACTGGTTGGTGTCGAGCGGATCGAGCGGGTTCTGGTTCTTCAACTGGGTCGTGAGCAGCGTCAGGAAGGTCTGGAAATTGTCGGCGATGCCCTGCGACGAGGTCGTCAGGCCGCTGCCGGTGCTGCTTCCCGAGCTGGTTCCGTTGCTGGTGCCCGGTGCCGAGACAACGGGCGTCGGCATGGTTGCATCGACTGCCATGGTGAACTCCTTACACTCTGATATCGACGCCGCCGAGAGCGCCGGTTGGGCGGCCATAGGAGCGGCCTGCCGCTGCGGCGGGGACGCTGTCCTCCTCGGTGACGATCAAACGATGGGCGTTCGGATTGGACTGGCCATTGTTGTTCTGGCCCGACTGCGACTGGTCGCGCAGGCTGAACTGCAATCCGCCATTGCCGGTCGACAGGCCGGCATTGTCGAGCGCGCGCTGCAGCTGGTTGGCGTCCTGGCGCAGCATCGACAGCGTTTCCGGCCGTTCGACGGTGAGATGCGAGGTCACCTGGCCGTTGCGATCGACATCGATGCGGACATCGATGCGGCCGAGCTCGGCGGGGTCGAGCCGGATCTCGAAGCGGCTCTTGCCGCTCTTGGCAGAGGCGGCGATCTGCATCGCAAGCCCGCTGAGCGGCACGGCGGCTTGCGCCGCGTTGGTCACGGTCAATTGCGCGGTCGCAGACGGCGTCGTCTGGCTGGCCGGCAGTTGCGTCTGGAGTGCATTCGGCGCCTGTGCGCCGGGATCGGGCGTCGTGAGCTGGGCCTGCGCGGCCGCGTGGCCACCGACCGGCGGTGTCGGCGCGGCGTCGCCGTCTCCGCCTGTATCGGCCTTGATGGCATCCGCTGCGCCGTCTGCTGTGGCCTTCGCCTTGCCGGATACAGCCGCCGGCTGCGTGGCTGCGGGAACAATGTTCGTTGGAGCAGCCTGTGCGGTCGCGTTGTTGCCCTGGGCCGCGCCGTCCTGGCCAGTTGGCGTTGTCGCGGTCGCGTCCTTTGCGGCCACCTGTGCCTTGGCTTGCGTCGTCGCCTTCGTGGCCGGCGTTCCGGCGGCGACGGTGGCGGCGAGGGTCGCATCGCCGGTCGCCGTCGCTGCGCCTGAAACCGTTGCCGCATCCGTCGTGATGACCTGTCCCTCGGTCTTGACGCCGGCCGCCTTGGCGACCTTGTCGGCATTCGCCGCGGTGGTTGCCGCCGTTGCGGTGTCGGCGCCGGCAGGCGCACCGCTGCCGGCCGCGGCAGCAGGGCCAGCGATGGCCGAGCTTGCCGCGATAGCCGCAGCCGCGATTGCGAGCGGTGCCGCCGGCTGGCCGGATGGCGGGGTCGCCGTCGCCGTCGGGTCGGTGGCTGCTGCAGTTGCAACTGGAACGGCAACCACGGCGTTGGCCGCTGCCGCATTGGACGGATCCGGCTCCGGCACGGCTTGCGTCGTGGCCTTGTCGCCGGTGGATTGCGTATCGGTGCTCGACTTCGAGTCGTCCGATTTCGATTTCGACTTGGTCTTGCGCGGCGCGTCGCTGTCGCTATCGACCTTGTTGTCATCGCGCGAGCTGCCGGAATCCCGCGGCGCCCGGTCGGGGGCCGTGCTGGTGTCGCGGGAGCGTGGATCGGTCGTCGAGGTCGAGTCGTCGGACCGGCGCGCGGGCGCTGGCTGCGGGTCGTACCGGTTGTTGTCGCTGGTGGGCGCGGTGTTGCTGTCGACCAGCGAGGCAAAGCCGTCGTTCCCCGCCCGCGAGGCGGGATCTGGCCGTGCCGACCGCGGCGTCGCGCCCTGAAAAGACCGGCTTGCCAATGCTTCCGACGTCACGCTGACCACCGCCAACCCTCGCAAATGAGACTTCCGGTGTTTTGTCAGCAAGGAGTGGGCCAACCATCGGTAGTGATAAATATTCAGCTATTTCAATTGTTTAAGGGTCGCGCGCGGAGCCCGGAACCGGTTCCCGGCAGGCCCGGTTTTTGCCCGGCGGCAAGATTTGCCCCCCGCGCACGGCGGCTACGGATTCCGCCGGATTGCCTCGCCGGAATACGGCCTATATTAAAGGTGGCCTTCGATGCGTCCCGAACCGACCGAACCGGTCTTGGACGCGTTCCAAGGCTCTCTGGACAAAGGCTTTTCCCAATTTCGTCGCGGAGCGCATGACTTCGCCGCGACAGTGACCAATGACCGCTTAGAGATGCTCAACAGTCTGGATCTTGAAGGCCGCCCTGGAGACACGCGGATCGTCGTTGCCATGTCCGGCGGCGTCGATTCGTCGGTGACGGCTGCGCTGTTGAAGTCGCAGGGCTACGACGTGGTCGGGATCACGCTGCAGCTCTACGACCACGGCGCTGCGACCCATCGCAAGGGCGCCTGCTGCGCTGGCCGCGACATCCACGATGCGCGCAACGTCGCGGAGCGGATCGGCATCCCGCATTACGTGCTCGATTACGAAAGCCGCTTCAAGCAATCGGTGATCGACAATTTCGCCGACAGCTACGCGCTCGGCGAGACCCCGGTGCCGTGCATCGAGTGCAACCGCTCGGTCAAGTTTCGCGATCTGCTCGCAACCGCGCGCGAGCTCGGCGCGCAGGCGCTCGCCACCGGACACTATGTTGCCTCGCGCCGGCTCGCCGACGGATCGCGCTCGCTGATCTGCGCGGCCGATGCCGATCGCGACCAGAGCTATTTCCTGTTCGCCACCACGCGCGAGCAGCTCGGCTTCCTGCGCTTCCCGCTCGGCGACATGACCAAGCCGCAGACCCGCGAGCTGGCGCGGCGCTTCGAGCTCGAGGTCGCCGACAAGCAGGACAGCCAGGACATCTGCTTCGTGCCGACCGGCCGCTACACCGACATCATCGGGCGGCTGAAGCCGAATGCGATCGCGCCGGGCGACATCGTCGATCTCGCCGGCAATGTTATCGGCCAGCACCAGGGCATCGTTCATTTCACCGTCGGCCAGCGCAAGGGCCTCGGCATCGCATCAAGCCACCCGCTTTATGTGGTCAAGCTCGATGCGGCGACGCGCCGCGTCGTGGTCGGGCCGCGCGAGGCGTTGCGGATGGATCGCATCGCGCTGCGCGACGTCAACTGGATCGGTGATGGCGCGCTGGATCGCGTGATCGGCGAGGGTATCGAGATCTATGTCCGCGTGCGTTCGACGCGCGCGCCGCAACCGGCATGGTTGCGCGCCACGGACGCCGGCTATGAGGTCGAGCTCGTCGCCGGCGAGGAGGGCGTATCGCCCGGCCAGGCCTGCGTGTTCTACGACGCGGCGTCCGGACAGGCGCGTGTGCTCGGCGGTGGCTTCATCAGGAGTGCCAGCGCGAGCCGCGTCGTGCGGGCCGCGACGCGGGATGCGATGGCGTCGCTCGCGGAAGCGGTTCGAGGATAGACAGAAGCAGCTTCGGGGCAGGGAATGGCTGGGGACATCGACCGCGAGGGGGTCGAAAAGGCGTATGGCCGCTGGGCGCCGATCTACGATCTGGTGTTCGGCAAGGTGTTCGATCAGGGCCGTCAGTCGACGATCGCGGAAGCCGACCGGATCGGCGGACGCGTGCTCGACGTCGGCGTCGGCACCGGGCTGTCGCTCTCGGAATATGCGCGCACGACAAAGCTGTGCGGCGTGGACATTTCCGAGCCGATGCTGCGGCGGGCGCTGAAGCGCGTGCGCGCGCTGGGGCTCAGCAATGTCGAGACGCTGGCGGTGATGGACGCCAAGAACCTGGCATTTCCGGACGGGTTCTTCGACGCGGTGGTCGCGCAATACGTCATCACCGCGGTGCCGGATCCCGAGGCGACGCTCGATGATTTCATTCGTGTGCTGAAGCCGGGTGGCGAACTGATCCTGGTCAATCACATCGGCGCCGAGAGCGGCCCGCGCCGCATCTTCGAGCTCGCCTTCGCGCCGCTGGCGCGGCGGCTCGGCTGGCGTCCGGAATTTCCCTGGGAGCGGCTGACCAACTGGGCCGCGAAGCACGGCGGCGTCAGCCTCGCGGAACGCCGGCCGATGCCGCCGATGGGGCATTTCTCGCTGATCCGCTTCCGCAAATCGTGAGGCTACGGCGATTTTGCGAGGGAACATCGGCGCATCGTCCCGGTTTTCCCCTCATGAGGATCAATCGTACGCTCGCTTTGTCCTGTGCCCTGATGCTGGCGCCCGTCGTTGCCGCCGCGCAGGCGCCGCCGACGCCAGCCACGCCGCCAGCCCAGACCGCGCCGCCGGCGCCGCAGCGCGCCGCCGCGAATTGCGCGCCGCAGCAGCCTTCGCATCCGGGGGCTGCGGTGCCGGAAGGAACCACAACCGGGCAGGGTGGCCAGCCGCTTGGTGACAAGCTCGCCAAATCCGACGGGGTGTTGTGCCCGCCGGCCGGTATCGACCCCGAAATGCGCGCGCCGACCCCACAAGGCGGCAACACGCCGGTGATTCCGCCGCCCGGCAGCCCCGGCGGCGACCCCGCGGTGAGGCCGAAATAGCCTCTCCCTGCAATAAGTTGCCGCCTCGCCCCGGTTTGCTTGACAGGCGCGCGTACCGTTCTTTATATGCCGCGCGTTCGCACCCGCGGCTTGCATGCCGCCGATCGCGAACCCGTGGCGGGGTAGCTCAGCTGGTTAGAGCACGGGAATCATAATCCTGGGGTCGGGGGTTCGAGTCCCTCCCCCGCTACCACCTTTGCCCCCACACTTCTTTGACGCGGTTGGGATAAGCCTCTTCCTCCGTCAGGGCGCCGAGCAGACCCGCAACCTGCACGGTTACACCGCCTGCCTGCGCGGATCTCGGGGGACGGTGACGGTCTCGACGAGCCCTTTGATGCTTCGGCGGCCTCGCACCGACACCCTGCTAGCGCTTCCTCAAGCCGGCCGAGCTGCGCCTCATTATCGCTTTGGGATGGACGGATGCAGCGCAACTTCCCTTGGTGCCGGCGCTGCAACTCCTCAGATATCTGCTTTCGTCTTGGTCCGGTTCGATCGTGTTCGCGGCGTTTCATCCGCCGTGGCTCCGATACGAAACCGTTGCGGTCGAATCTCGACGTTCAGCCGGTATGATGGGAGCTTTTCGGGTCTTGAACTGAAGCTCGCGCTTCCCCAGACCGTCCGCCAAACCGGTGTCGACCCAATCGGCCGGAGGATGTCGGATCCGTTACTCTTCGCAATTCAGGAGCCGGCTCATAACAGAGAGTGGTTCAAATCCCGTGCAGACGCTATGAGGTGGTCGAGTCCATTTAGGAAATGACGTCTGCATCTCATGCCGTTTCGATGGCGTTTCTGGTTCCGCGGCTTTTTCTCCCTAGGCATGTTCTGGGCTTGTGCAGTGTCGGCGCAGCCGGCGAGTCAGGCCTGGTTCGACATTCCCTCGCAACCGCTCGCGTCGGCGCTCGACGCCTTTGGCAAGACGACCGGCGTCGTCATCGCCTACAATGGCAATCTTGCGGTTGGACGGCTTTCGAATCCGGTGAAAGGCCAGTTCTATCCTCAGCAAGCCATTCTGCTTCTTCTGAAAGGCAGCGGATTGGTCGCAGACTACACGGCATCCGATGCCATCGTCGTCGTTCCGGCGCCGAATGAAACTTCTGTGACACGATCGCCATCGGCGATCGCGCAAGCGGCCTTGTCACAACAGAGCGCTATTGAACGGCGATACTCGGCACTGCTACAGGAGCGGCTCAACAATGCCTTGTGCGCTCAGCGTGTGACGAGGCCCGGCACGTACCGGGCCGCAATCAGCTTTTGGGTCGGACCTTCTGGCAGTGTGACGAGGGTGAAGCTCTTAGGGACGACCGGCGATGCGCAACGGGATGCTGCGATTGCGGAGGCAGCGCTTCGCGTAGCCGTAGGTGAAGCTCCCCCTGCGCAGATGACGCAACCCTTCACCATGGTTATCCTGCCGCAAGCGTCCGGCGGCACCGTCGACTGTCCGCGGGCTGAAGGCGGCCGACAAGATGAGTGAGGACGAGAGGTTCTCGAACTCTCCCGATCATGAGCCCGCTGCGGACAACGACAGTTCGCGGACGCTGCGGGCGCTCTTGATCGAGCGCTATCAGGACTTGAAGTCGCGCCTGGCACGTCGGCTGGGTTCGCTGGAATGGGCGGAAGATGCCCTGCAGGACACCTATCTGCGTCTGAACGGCAGGGAGATCGTTGGCGACGTCCACAATCCGGCCGCCTACCTGCTTCGATCTGCCTTCCATATCGCGCTGAATCAGCGGCGCGCCGACAACCGACGCCTCAATACGGGGGAGGTCGAGGCGCTGCTTGATCTCGCCGACGATGCGCCCGATGCCGTGCGCGTGATTTCTGCCCGCGCCGATCTCGAAAGGCTCAAGCGGGTAATGGCCGAACTGCCGCCGCGCCCGCGGGCTATCCTGTTGGCCGCCCGGCTCGAAGGATTGTCCAGGCAGGCAATTGCCCGGCGCTTCGGAATCTCCTTGAGCCTGGTGGAAAAGGAATTGAGGAGGGCGCAGGAACATTGCGTTGCCCGTTTCAAGAAAATCCAGCGTTCGGAGTAGAAAATTGTGCGGTTCGCGCTTCCCAGGAGTGTCTATGTTGCGGGAGGGCCGCTGGTTCGCCCGCAGCGGACTGCAACTGCAGTCCTCACGATGATCGGCAAATGCAACGTTGATGATTGAAAGCGACCAACATCACGACGAGCTTCCCGCGCTGGAGCGCGAAGCCCACGCCTGGGTTCGGCGCTTGACGTCCGGCGAGGCGAGGACGTCCGATGCGGCGGCGCTGCAGCGATGGTGCAGCCAGAGTCCAGCCCATGCGGCCGCTTTTTCCGAAGCCAGCCGTTTCTGGAAGGCGTTCGGGCCCGCCGGTCGGAGCCTGCTCGCGGACGAGAGAGTGACGAACCTCGGACCGCGCGCCGGCGGCAGAACGTCGAACCTCAGTCGCCGCGCGGTGGTGGGAGGTGCGCTGGCGGCCACGGCAGCCGGGATCATGGTGGTGCACCCGCCACTCGATCTGTGGCCGTCCCTGTTCGAACTGCGGGCTGATTACCGCACCGGCGTCGGCGAGCAGCGTGAGGTGGCCGTGGTGGACGGCGTCGTGGTCCAGATGAACACGCGCACCAGCATCTCGCTGGGATCGGGAGATGCGTCCGGCGCGGTCGAACTGATCGCCGGCGAAGCCTCCTTCAAGGTTGCCGATCGGCGCGCAGAGATATTCAGTGTGATCGCGGCGGGTGGAAAAACCACGTCGACGGGAGCGCAGTTCGACATGCGCGTTGAGGGGGCGGGCGTCCGTGTCACCTGCCTCGCGAACGAGGCGCATGTGGAGCATCGGACACAGCGGATGGTCCTCAGATCCCGGCAGTGTGTGACCTACGGTGACAGCGGATTTGGCGATGTCGTCGCGATCGACCCGTCGATTGCCGCTGCCTGGCAGCAGGGTCTGATCATCTGCAACATGATGCCTTTGACGGATTTGATTCAGGAACTGAATAGATACCGATCCGGCCGCATCGTGCTGCTGAATGCGCAGTTAGGGCGTAATCCCGTCAACGGCCGCTTCAGGATCGATCGTCCCGACGAGGCCTTGGTGCAGATCGAGCGGGCATTCGGCATTCACGCCCGCACACTGCCCGGCGGACTGGTCTTGCTCGCCTGAGCCTTCTCGCCAAGATCTTGTTCCACGCACGTCCTTCACGCCAACCGGCGGCGCCCCCGGGATCAGTCTCAGCGTGCTGCATCGCGACCACGTTCTGACGCTCCGGGGTGGTGACACAAAACATTCATAAAATTCCCTTGAGGGGTTCGGCGCTGGGAGGTGTCACGACAGTGAGCCAGCGGTCATCACAGTGATCGCAAATCGGCCTGGTCAGGATTTCCAATGTACGTCGATCGTGTGATTTCCCGTGTATCGCGCGCCCTGCGCAACGCTTCGTGGTTTCGTTCGCCGCAGAACCGTCCGGTGAGCGGAAGAGCGGCTCCGGCAATGGCCGGCGTTCGGACACCCCGGTCGCGCATCAACCGGGCCGAGGCACCGACGCTTCGCTCCGTACGCCTCTGATCCGCTCCTTATTCGCTCATTCCATTCCCAGAGGATACCGATGCCGTCTCGCCGGAAAGCCATCCGCCGTTCTCGTCTTGACCTGCGTGGGGTCGCGCCGCTTCCTCCGCGGCAGCGGATCGGACTGGTATCCCGTTCCGTGCTGCTCGCCGGAACGAGCACGCTGGCGCTGCTGCTGAGCGGGCTTGAGGACGCTTCCGCGCGGCCGTTCGGCAATTTCGCGACGACGACGTCGGCGCCGGCGATCGCCAGCGACGCGGCAACCGCCGCGGCCCGGCAGGCGACGGAAGTCGCCAGGCAAAGCCAGGGCGCGCTGATGCGGGCGACCCAGGCCATCCAGGCGCTGCAGGCCGCGCAGTCCGCCGCACGCAGCGCCGCCGCGGCCTCGCAGCGATCGGCCACGTTGCCGCAGGTCGCGGTGCCGAACGGCCTCGGGCCGGGCGGGCTTCAGGTGGCGCCGGGCGCTGCGCCCGGCTCGGGCCTCTGGCAAGGCGCCGCGCTGCCGAGCCAGAGCGCCAGCGGCGGCCAGACCACGGTCACCGTCAATCAGACCGCGCCGCAGGCGATCCTCAACTGGCAGAGCTTCAACGTCGGCAGCCAGACCACGCTCAATTTCAACCAGCAGGCCGGCAACTGGACCGCGCTCAATCGCGTCGTCGGCAACATCGGACCGAGCCAGATCCTCGGCCGCATCACCGCGCCCGGCCAGGTGCTGGTGATCAACCAGAACGGCATCATCTTCGGCGGCGCCAGCCAGATCAATGTCGGTTCGCTGATCGCCTCGACCGCCAAGATCACCGATGGCCAGTTCCTCGCCAATGGGCTCTATTCGATCCAGAGCGGCACGACCTATCTGCCGAGCTTCACCGGCGCCGGCGGCAAGATCGTGGTCGAGAGCGGCGCGCTGATCACCACCAATGCGCCGTCCTCGGTCACGTCAGGCGGCGGCTTCGTGCTCATGATGGGCACCGAGGTCGACAATGCCGGCGCCATCACCACGCCGAAGGGGCAGACCCAGTTCGCGGCTGGCGACGATTTCATCCTGCGTGCCGGCTACGGCACCAACACCAACCAGAACTCGACTACCCGCGGCAACGAGATCGCGCCGCTGCTGCGCAGCGGCAGCGCCAGCGGGACCGTCACCAACACCGGTCTCGTCCTCGCCCAGCAGGGCGACATCACGCTGGCCGGGCATGCCGTCACCCAGGACGGCATTGTTCTCTCCACCACCTCGGTCAATCAGCGCGGCACCATCCATCTGCTCAACTCGGCGTCGGATACGACCGGCAGCGTCACCCTGACCAGTAACGGCATCAGCCTGATCCTGCCGGAGACCGATGCCGCAGCCGCGCTGGTTTCGGGCATCGATCCGAGTGTGACCGCGTTCAATTCGCAGCGCGATGCCCTGATCGCCTCGGCCAAGCCGAACCTGCTGGCGACCGGCCAGTTCGACAACCTCTCGACATTGGCCGATCGGCCCGATCAGTCGCGCATCGAAATCGTCACCGGCGGCACCATCGATTTCAGGAACGGCTCGCTGACCATGGCGCAGGGCGGCCAGGTGGCGGCCTCCGCCGGCAAGCGGGTGTTCGCCGAGACCGGCGCCGTGATCGACGTCTCCGGCACCACCGGCACCGTGCTGCCGGCGTCCGCCAACATGGTCAAGGTCAACGTCCAGGGCAACGAGCTGCGCGACAGTCCGCAGAACCGCGACAGCGGCACGCTCATCAACAGCAACATGTGGATCGACGCCCGCGATCTCACCTTGGTGCCGGCCGGCACCGGCGGCTATGCGACCGACCGCTACTACACCGCGGGCGGCCTGCTCGAGGTGTCGGGCTATCTCAACAACACCGGCCACAGGATCGGCGAATGGACCGCGGTCGGCGGCAGCATCACGCTGGCGGCGCCGGAGGTGGTGGCGCAGCGCGGCGCGATCTTCAATATCTCCGGCGGCGCGGTGCAGTACCAGGGCGGCTATGTGCAGCAGACGATGCTGCTCGGCAGTGACGGCCGCATCTACAATGCCGACAATGCGCCGGCCAATTTGACCTATGTCGCGGTGGCCAACGGCTTCATCGTCAATCACGCCCACTGGAACGTCGTCGAGGTCTATCTCAGCCCGTTCGGCAAAGGCCGCTCGCGCTGGGAGAACGGCTACACCGTGGGCCGCGACGCCGGCAGCCTCGTTCTCGCGACCCCGACCTCGATCTTCGAGGGCACGATCCTCGCCGGTGTGATCGACGGCGAAACCCAGATCGCCAAACGCCCGGCCGGCGTCACCGACGGCTACAAGTTGACCCAGAACACCGTGCCGCTCGCCGGCACGCTGGCGCTCGGGCAGTACAACCCCTATGGCCTCGCCGGCGCCTACGCCACCGATGTGACGTTCGGCAATTTCGCGCCGGTCACCGGCAATCTCGGCTTGACCTCCGCGCTGCCGACGGACCGCGCCAACACGGCCTGGTTCGACGCACCGACGCTGAACGGCTTCGGCCTCGGCGGCGTCAACATCAACACATCAAACAAGATCGCGATCAATGCACCGCTCGAGTTCTCGGCCGGGGCGCAGGTCAAGCTGATCGCGCCGACCGTCGATATCGCAGCCGACATCGCCGCGCGCTCCGGCAGCGTCACGGTCAGCAACATCCTCAATGCCGCAACCGGCACGGTCACGCTGACCAATGCGACCGGAGGCGCGTCGCTGACGCTGGAATCCGGCGTTACCATCGATACCCGCGGGCTCTGGGTCAATGCGCAGCTTGACCCGAACAGCGTGTCAGGTCTCGGCTTCCTCGACGGCGGCAACGTCACCTTCGACTCCACTCAGGACGTCACGCTCGCCGCCGGCAGCGTCATCGACGTGTCCTCCGGCGCAGCCGTTCTTGCCACCGGCAAGACGCAAGGCGGCAAGGGCGGTAACGTCACGATCACGGCGGGCCATGCCCAGCAGGATGCCGGAACCCCGGGCGACGGAAACCTGGTTCTCGACGGTTCGATCCGCGCCTTCGGCGTCACCGGCGGCGGCACGCTGACGATTTCGACGCCCGGCAACATCCTCATTGGCGACAATGCCGAACTCGCGGGTGGTGTGCTGCCCGCAGGCAAACCAGCACCCGCTGCCGTGAAGCTGAAGCAATCGTTCACGGTTCCCGCAGGCCAGCCTCTGCCGACGTCGCTGACGCTGAACTTCACCACACTGGTGTACGACACGCCGATACCGGCGGACGTCACGATATCCGCCGCGCCCACCGTACCGACCGGTGCGGATTGGACCATACCGCAAGGTATGGACGGCCTGCAGAGCCGGGATGCCAATGGCGGAACCCAATATTGGAGTTCGGGCAGCGTGCTTCCGGCCGGGACGATCATCACTGGCTGGAGCGGCACGGGTCGCATTCCTGCGGGAACAGTCATTCCATCCACTGTCTTCCCGAATGGCATTCCGGTCGCGCCCTATCAAGTCACCTATGCGGCAGGCTCAATTCAATCAACGCCGATGACCTATCCGGTCGGCGCCGTTATTCCGGCCGGTGTGGTGCTGCCGCTGACGGTCCAGATCACGCCGGCACCTGCGCTCAATCCGTCGTTCTTCACCGCCGGTTTCTCCAATTACGATATCAATGGCGGCCTGGGTGTTGTGGTTGCCGACAACACCGTGGTTGCGGCCGCGATGCCGGTTTACCGATTCACGGCAAGCAGCTACGCGGCACCGGCCGGCGCCGATCCGTCGTCGGCGTTGACGCTGTGGACGCTGCCGCTGTTCACCGCGGATCCGGTCAAGGCCACCCTGACCCAGCGCGGCGGCGCGAGCCTCACGCTGCGATCGCTCATCAGGTCGGGCGGCGGAGCGCTCGCGGGCGGCGGCGCGATCTTGGTTGGCGACGGCGCATCGCTCAGCGTCGATCCGGGCCAGAGCATCACGCTCGATGCCTTCGATCAGATCAGTGTGTTCGGCAGCCTCACCGCGCATGGCGGCAGCATCAATCTGGTCAATGATGCCTACGGTTCGCCGGTGCGGACCGGCTTCAACTTCGACCAGAGCGGCAACAGCCGCGGCGTTTCGATCTGGGTCGATGCCGCTGCCAAACTCGATGTCTCGGGCTTGGCCTATCAGGCGTCCGATACATCAGGACATCTATTCGGGAAGGCGACGGACGGCGGCTCCATCACCATCAATGGTGGCGGTGCCTTCGTGATCGTGCGTCCGGGCGCCGAGCTGAGTGCGGACGGCACGCAGGTCGCGATCGATCTCGCGGCGGGCGGTACGGCTCCAAGCCGCCCGCAGATGGTCGCGACGAATGGCGGCTCCATCACCTTGGCCTCGCAGAGCGGGCTCTATCTTGATGGCGACATCCACGCCTTCTCCGGCGGTGGCAGCGCTTCCGGCGGCAGCCTGTTGGTCGCGCTCACGACGCCGAACTTCGACGCGAATTACTTCCCCAAGGTGACGACGTCGGCCAATGTGGTCGTTCCGAGCCTGATGACCGTGGTGCAGGCGCGTCCGGATTCCTCGTTGCCGGAGGGCATCGCGCCGGCAACGGCCGCGCCGCATCTGGCGTTCGGCCGGGCGACCGTGAGCGCCGACATGGTCAAGGCCGGCGGGTTCGACAGCCTGACGCTGACGTCCGGCGACTATATGGCGTTCTCCGGTAACGTATCCCTTTCGTTGGGCCGGAGCTTGACGCTGACGGCGGCGGCGTTCACGTCGGGGCCCGCGGTGTCCGGACCGATCGATCCCTCGATGCCGGCCACCATCGGCGACGTGAAGGTGTCGGCTCCCTACATCCTGTTTCGTGAAGCGACGGCCGTCGTCCCCGATAATACCGTCAGCGGCAGCATCCGCAATCCCGGTGGTGCGGCCTTGCCGACCACTGCGACGTTCGAGGCCGACGCAAACCAGATCGACATCCAGGGTCTCATCGGATTCTCGGCGCGCGCGCCGGAAAACATGTTTGGGCCGGGTTTCCTGACGACGAAGTTTGTCAGCCAGGGCGACATCCGCTTCCTGTCGATGCCCGGGGTTGCCGCGACACAGTTGTCGACCAGCGGCAATCTCGAACTGCTCGCCGCGCAAATCTATCCCGCGACCAACGCGGTTGCCACCGTGATCGCAGGCAGTGGAAATTCTGATCCGACGGCGACGCTCACCATCGGACGCACCACCGATGCCATTCCGGACGCTCCGCTCTCCGTGTTCGGCCAGCTCGCGTTCCAGGCGCCGGTGATCGAGCAGAGCGGCATCGTCCGTGCACCGCTCGGCCTGTTGACCTTCGGCACGAGCTGGCCGGTCTACACGCCACATGTCGATCTGCTGCCCGGCAGCCTGACTTCGGTTTCGATGGCAGGCCTGACCATTCCCTATGGCGGGACGATCGACGGCGTGACCTACACGTACAACGGCACCAGCATCCGTCCGATCGGCGTCACCAATTTCAACAACAACGGCCCGCAATCCGGCATTATCCTGGATGGCCAGTCGGTCAACGTCGCGAGCGGCGCGATCCTCGATCTGTCGGGCGGCGGCACGCTCGCCGGCGCGGGTTTCGTGTCCGGACGCGGCGGCTCCGTCAACGTGATCAACACGCCGCTCGTCAACGCCAACCCTGCTGCTCCCGTCAGCAAGGCGAGTGACACGGTCTACGCCATCCTGCCTGGCTATAGTTCAAGTTACGCGCCGATCGCGCCCGAAAACGGCGCCGGCGATCCCGCGATTGGTCAACAGGTCACCATTCCGTCCGGTGTTCCGGGACTGCCGGCGGGAACGTACACGCTGCTGCCCTCCAACTACGCGCTGCTGCCCGGCGGATACCGTGTCGAACTCGGCGGCAGCACCACGACGCCGGTCGGCAGCCCGATCACCATCGGTAACGGCACCTACGCCGCTTCGGTCGCCGCCGGCATCGCCAACACCGCGATCAAGGGCAGCTTGCCGGTGACGGCGCTGATCACCGCGGGCACCTCGGTCCGCAAATATTCGCAATTCAACGAGCAGAGCTACAGCGATTTCCTGCTTGCCAACGTGGCGCAATTCGGCGGCGTGCGTCCGCTGCTGCCGAGCGACGGCAAGACGCTCGAGATCGTGTTCGAGAGGCCGAACGCCACCCCGATCGGACCTGTGCTCACATTCGACGGCACCGCGCTGTTTCAGGGTGCGCAGGGCGGTAACGCCGGCCAGGTGGCGTTGCTGAATGTCGGCGAAATCTATGCTGGCGCGCCGACCCAGGGATTTTCCAGTCCCTCGGTCGACGCCGCCGATCTCAATGCGCTCAAGGCGCCACGCCTCCTGATCAACGGAATCGTCGTCATCGCGAATGGCACGCTGTCTCTTAATCAGGTTCACGGTCAGGATCTCTTCATCCGCGATGGCGTCTCCCTTTCCGCCGGCGAGATGTTCTTTATCGGTAACAATATCAGCGTCGGCAACAACGTGACGCTCAGCACCGTCGGACAGGGCGCAGTGCCATTCGATTCCGTGACCACCGGCATGAGCTATGCGGTCAACCAGTTCACTGTGCTGGCACTGTCCAATGGTAACGTCAACTTCCTGCCCTCGAACGTCGGCAACGGCTCGATTACCATCGGCGCCGGCTCGTCGCTCTATTCCGAAGGGACGCTGGCGTTCGTCACCAACGGCGCTTCTGCGATCGATCCGACCGCCCATTTCGGGTCGAGCAACATCGCGCTCGCGGTCGGCACCATCAATATCGGCGACGCCGCGACCGTGGCCGCGGCGGGCGCACCCGCCGGATTGATGTTCGATCAGACGCTGTTCAACACTCTTCTCCATGGTGATCCGCTGCACGGCGCGCCGGGGCTGAAGACCATCACATTGTCTGCGGCGAATTCCATCAATCTGTTCGCAAGTGCCGGTCTGGATGCCACCGGCAGCGGTGTCAACCTGGTGCTGAACACCTCGGCGATCTATGGCTACGGCACAGCCGGCGACAGCTCGACCATCGCCGCCAACAAGATCACGTGGAATGGCCTGAGCGGTACGACCCCGCCGGCGATCGCCGCAGGCGGGCCGGGCACCGGAGCAGGTGCCCTCAATATCGTCGCGGACGAGATCGACTTCGGCCGGTTTGCCTCGCTCGACACATCGACCGCGAGCCGCGTGATCTACGGCTTCAGCAACGTCAACATCACCGCCAACTCGAGGATCGTCTCGGCCGGCAACAGCAAGCTGTTCGTCTACCAGTCGCCAAGCGCCGATCCTGCTGCCGTGTTCGGCCAGAGCGGCAGCGGCGGCAACCTGACGCTGGCGACGCCGCTGCTGACCGGTGCGCAGAAATCGATCATGGCCTATGCCACGGGCGGCGCGCTCGATGTCGTCGCGCCCGCGGGCATCGCGCCAAGCGCCGCCGGGTCCACCGTGGCCGGCGCCGAGATCGACCTGACCGGCGGCAGCGTCGGGATCGACAGCACGATCCTGTTGCCGAGCGGCAAGCTGGTCGTCAATGCGACCGGTGATATCGCACTCGGCGGTGCAAGCCGCATCGACCTCGGCGGCCGGCCGTCCGCGATCCAGAAGGCGACGGTCTATGGGTTCGGTGGCACCGCGATCTTCAACAGCGTACAGGGCAGCCTGACGCAGTCTGCCGGCGCCGTGATCGATATCTCCGCGACCAATGCCGGTGCCGGCTCGATCAGCATCGCTGCGGCGAATGGTCAGGTCACGCTGGGAGGCGAGCTTCGCGGCGCGGCGACGGGCGGTTACGCCAGCGGTGACTTCAGCGTGTCCAGCGGCACGCTTTCGAGTTCCGACTTCGCAGCGCTCAACGCCCTGCTGACCCAGGGCGGCTTCTTCGACGCGCGTGCCTTCGACATCAGGAACGGCGATCTCGTCATCGGCGACGGCGTGAAGGCCAGCAGCGTGACGGTCTCCACCGACAACGGCAGCCTCACCGTCGTCGGCACCATCGATGCGTCCGGTGCCGCACCCGGCACCATCCGGCTCTCCGCCGGCAACGGGCTCGCGCTGGCGCCGAGCGCCGTGCTCGATGTTCACGGCACGGTGCTCCAGGTCGACAGCTACGGCCAGCCGATCGAAGCGAGGAACCGCGGCCACATCGAGCTGACCGCGGCGGGCGGCGCTCTCACGCTGGCTTCTGGCGCGACCATGAATCTTACCGCGCCGAACGGCGTTGCCTATGGCGACGTGGTGCTGAACGCACAGCGCACCGGCGAGACCTCGGGCGATATCGCCATCAACGCCTCGGGTCCGCTCAATATCAAGGGCGCCTACAGCATCGCGCTCAACGCGTTCTGGACCTATGACCTGCCGGGCGGCAGCAGCATCAGCCAGGCGACGCTCGACGGCTACGACATCGCGAGCACGGCGTTCATCAATGCCGCATTGGGTAACGCGGGATTGGCGACGCGCGTCGCGGGCCTGTCCGCTTTCGGCAGTGCCTACCATCTGCGGCCGGGCGTCCAGATAACGTCGAGCGGCGCCCTCTCGACTTTGGGCGATATCGACCTTGCGAAATATCGCTACGGCGCGGGCGCAGATCGTGATCCGAATTCGGCGAACTATGGCGGAGGCGAGCCGATGGCTCTTGTGGTCCGCGCCGCCGGCAACCTCACGATCAATGGAAGCATATCGGACGGGTTCAAGTCGACTCCGGGAAAGCCAGCGGTCTACACTCCGATCGATATCTCGAAAGATCCCAACGCGCAGCTGTGGTCGCCCAGCGACACCGGCCTGAACAATTCCAGTTACGTCTATTCCAGCAGCGTGACGCTGATGATTGACTGGACGGTGCCGGACGATGAGTTCTACCAGTCTATGGTCTCGATGTATGGGATCCCATTCGTCGATATCAACGGCCATCAATATGGGCCGGGTAACACCATTCCGGCCGGCACTACGCTGAATCCCGGACCTTCGTTAGGCGGGAACGGCTACTTGATCTTCGATATTGCGACTTTGCCTTCCCTCGGAGCGGTGGTCGTACCCGGAATTCCCGGCGCAGCTGCCACGTCGGCGGCAGCGGCAATGCTCGCGCCCGGTTCGCACTCCGCATCGGTTCGCCTCGTGGCAGGTGCGGATCTTGCCGGTGCCGACCAGCGCGCGTTGCAAACGACACAAGCGCTGAACGGGAGCGGCAACCTGACGCTGAGCGATCCGGCCTACAATTCGTCACGCAACGGCACGTTCTTCAGCGTGCTGCGCACCGGCACCGGCAGTCTCGATTTGCTGGCCGGCGGCAGCTTCAGCGAAGCCACGCCATATGGCGTCTATACGGCTGGCACGCAGGCGGCGCCGATCCTGGCGGCCGACGGCAGCAATCCCTACGACCTCGTCGGTGTCACCAGCAGCGGCAACTCGCACGCCTGGTACCCCGAGCATGGCGGCGACCTCCTGCTCACCGCGCAACGGGATATCACCGGCAATCTCCAGATCGCGGACAACAACACCCGGTTCGCCGACTCCAATCTCACCGCCAACTGGCTCCGGCTGCAAGGCGGTGGGGCCTCCGCCGATCCGGCTGCGTGGTGGATCAATTTCGGCTCGCTTGCGAAGACCTACCCTTATAGCATCAGCCAGCAATTGATCGGCTTCCAGGGGATCGGCACGCTTGGCGGCGGCAATCTCACCGTGACCGCGGGCGGCAATGCCGGCGTGACGGGCAACGGCTCGACCGGCCTCGACCTGGCGGTCGCGTCGACCGGCCGTGTTCTGGCGAATGGCACGCTGGTCGAGACCGGTGGCGGCAATCTGGTCGTGAGGATTGGCGGCGGACTCAATCCGGTGGTGCCAAGAACACCTGACGGTCAGGGTCAGGTGCCGGACTATTTCGGCTCGATCACCAACCTGCGTGGCGACACCACCGTCAGTGCCGGGTCGGTCGGCGCGCTGGCCGTGAACACCTGGTCATCCAATTTCGTTTCGTACGATCCGCGCGCCGCTGATCCCAACGTCTTCAAGCGCTCGCTCAAGACGCCGGGGCCGCTCGTCATGCCGGGCGACGGCAGCGTCAGCATCACGACGCGCGGCGACCTCGTGCTCGGCGGCGCGGGGGACGCCGGCATGGCGTCGCCAGTCGATCTGAACGGCATTGCGTATACGGTGCGCAACGCGGACGGCACTACGACGCTCCAGAGCCGCGGGCAATCGAACTTCACATTGTGGACGCCGGCGACCGCGATCGATCTCTACGCGGCGGGTGGCGATGCGGCCGTATTGGGCGGAATTTCCTTTGGCGGCACGGCTTTCTTTCCGGGAACGCTGATCGTTGCGGCCGCCAACGGCGACATTCGGTTCTTGGAGCCTGCGGCCGGCGGCGGAGTGCCGACAATCGAACTGATGCCGTCGCCTCGCGGCCAACTCGAATTGCTGGCGGCCGGGTCAATCTACGGGACGAGCCAGGCCGTGGCGATGTCGGGCGCGGACATGAGCACGTTGGCGACGCCGTTCAATCCCGTCTTTGCCACCGGCGTCAACGGCGGCGGCAGCAGCAACGCGTGGGCGAACGCCGCCAATCGCATCAATCCGATCAGTCCAATCGCCTTCGGCGAGGACATGCCCATCTCCAACCTGCACGCAGGGGATGATCGGCCGGCCCTGGTCTACGCCGGCATCGACATTGTCGATCTCACCCTCGGCCAGGCGCAGCCGCAGAACCCGAGTGCCGGCCAGTATTTCTATCCGACCCACAGTACCTGGTATATCGCGGCCAAGCCGTTCGAGGTGATCGCCGGCCGCGATATCGTCGGCACCGGTCCCGTGCCGAGCGTGTTCCTGAACAACGGAGCGGACGATATCTCGCTGATGCAGGCCGGTCGTGACATCTTCTATCAATCGGTCACCGTCCTCGGCCCCGGTCTGTTTCAACTGCAAACCGGCCGCAATCTGTATCAGGGCTTTTACGGCTCGCTGGTCAGCGCCGGCGATATCGTCAATCAGAAGGGCGGTGCGGGAATCGTTGCGATCGCCGGTACCGGCGCCAACGGCCCCGACTACACCGATTTCGCCAAGCTGTATTTCGATGCCGCGAACCAGCTTCCCGGCGACGGCACGCCGCTCGCGGGCAGCGGCAAGGTCGCAAAGACCTACGCCGACGAGCTGTACGATTGGCTGCGCGACCGGTTCTCGCCGAGCCGGAATTATTCGTACGACGGCCAGTCCTACGTCTTCACGGGCGCGAAGCAGGATGCGCTCGCTTTCTTCCTGACCTTGCCGGCACAGCAGCAGGGCGTTTTCGTCCGGCAGGAATATTATACCGAGCTGAAGGAAAGCGGTCGCGAGTACAACAACGAGGACAGCCGTCGCTACAGGAGCTATTTGCGCGGTCGCGAGGCGATTGCCACCCTGTTTCCGGATAAGGATGCGCAAGGCAATCCGCTGGCGTATTCGGGCAAGGTCACCATGTTCAGCGGCTTTACGAAGGACGCTCTTGGCAACACGTATCTTGCTGACGCCGGCATTCAGACGCAGTTCGGCGGCGACATTCAGGTCCTCAATCCGGGAGGGCAGACCATTATCGGGGTCGAGGGCGTGACGCCGGGTCCCGGCGCTGGCCTGATCACGCAAGGCCAGAACAGCAATATCGATGTCTATTCGCTCGGCAGCGTGCTGCTCGGCCAGAGCCGCATCATGACCACGTTCGGTGGCAACATCCTGGCGTGGTCGGCAATCGGCGACATCAACGCCGGCCGCGGCTCGAAAACGACGGTGATCTATACGCCGCCGCTGCGCACCTATGACGCGTATGGCAATATCAAGCTGTCGCCGGCGGCGCCGGCCAGTGGTGCCGGCATCGCGACGCTCGCCCCCATTCCGGGGACGCCGCCGAGCGACGTCGACCTGATCGCGCCGCTCGGCACCATTGATGCGGGCGAGGCCGGCATCCGTGTCTCGGGCAACGTCAACCTCGCCGCGCTGCAGGTGGTCAACGCCGCCAACATCCAGGTGCAGGGCACCTCGACCGGCATTCCGACGGTGCAGGGGCCGCCGGTCGCAGCACTGACGGCGGCGTCGAACACCACCGCCGCCAGCCAGCAGGCCGCGGCGCCGCCGCCGAAGAACAATGACCAGCCTTCGATCGTCATCGTCGAGGTGCTCGGCTATGGCGGCGGCGATGGCGCCGCGCCGGATCCCGCGAAGGAGGAACAGAAGCGGCGTACGCAAGAGCAGCACAGCTACAACCAGAACAGCCTTCTTCAGCTCGTTGGCAATGGTTCGCTTTCGGAAACGCAAAGGCAGGCGCTCACCGTGGAGGAAAGAGCGAGCCTCGAGACACGCTGAGGAATAGTTTGGGGTCCTGAACGTGGCTGATACCAACCAGGCTCGGCTGCGCGACCAGCTGGTGCAGAACTATGACGGCCTCATTGCGAGACTGACGCGCCACCTAGGCTCCTCAGACTTCGCCTATGAGGCCCTGCACGAGACATTCCTGCGGCTGGATCGGGTCACAGACGCGGTCCCGGTTCGCAGTCCGGCCGACTATCTCTTTCGCATCGCCATCAATGTCGCGAAGGACCGACGCAAGGCCCAGACCTATCGCCTCGGCGTGTCCGAGGTCGATGCGCTGCTGGATGTTTGCGACGAGCAGCCCGATGCTGCGCGGGTGGTCGAGGCGCGCTCCGAGATCGCAGCCTTCAAATACGCGTTGGCCGGGCTTCCGGACCGGCCTCGCCAGGTGCTTGAAGGGATTTCGATCGAGGGTGTAACGCCGCAGGAGGTCGCGGTCCGTCTGCAAATCAGCCTTCGTACGGTCGAAAATGACCTCAGACTGGCCTTACGGCACTGCGCAACCGTTCTTGGCCGCACGGTGGTCCGTCGTCTCGGCGGACCACGGCTGCGGCCGTAACTGGTTGCGGCGGCACCTACTTCAACATTGTCGCGACATTGTCCTTTGTCACGACGTCGAGACCGGTGTGGATGATCTGCGGCACCTTCTGCCCCTTCTTGATGGCAAGCAGCGTATCCATCGCCTTCTCGCCCATCTCGAACGGACGCTGGCCAATCAGTGCGTTGGCATAACCCTCGTTCAGAAGCTCGAGCTGCATCTTGAGGGTGTCGGCCACGACGAGCGTGAACTTGCCGGCGTCGATGTCCTTCTTACTCTTGCTGGCGAATGCCTTGAAGCCTTCCGGCGCGAACATCGGCCAGCCGCCGACCGGGATGATCGCAGCAAGGTCGGGAGTTGCGGTGCGCAGATCGGTCATCTGCTGGACGCCCAGGGCAGGGTCGTCGTTGCAGAAGGTTGGCGATCCCCCGACTTCGGTCCACTTCGAGCCCTTGAGTGCTTCGCGCACGCCATCGACACGTTCGGCGAGGTTCGCCGCTCCCGGCCCGCCGGAGATCATCGCGTATTTGCCGCCATTGGGCCGGAGCTTCAGCAATTGCTTGCCGAGCGCGACGCCGAACTCCTTGTTGTCGGTGCCGATATAGACAGTCCGCTTCGAGCCGGGTGCGTCCGAGTCGAACGTGATCACGGCGATGCCGGCCGCCGTCGCCGCCTCGATCGACTTGGTCATCGCGGCGACGTCGGCGACCGAGATGGCGAGGCCGTCCACCTTTTGGGTGATGAAGTCCTGGATGATCTGCGCTTGCGTCGCCGGCTCGTGCTCGACGGGACCCTTGTAGATGCATTCGATGTTGCCGAGCTCCTTGGCGCGCTTCTGGCAGCCGTCGCGCGCGAAGTCGAAGAACGGATTGTTCATCGCCTTGGGCACGATCACGAATTTGTAGCTCTGGGCAAAGCCGGGCGTCGCCATCATGGCGAGGACCGCGGCGGCAAGAAGTGTCTTCCTCATTGCTTCCCTCCACATTTTCTTGTGCCTATTCCTTGAAATCAGCAATTCCCGGAGGCGGATAGGCCGACATTGGTGGTCCTCCGGGGACGAACTCTTCAGGCCATGCGCGAGCGGAGGCGATCGACCAGCACCGCTGCGATGATGATCACGCCCACCAAGGTCTGCTGCCAATAGGAGTTGACTTGCGCGAGCACGAGGCCATTGCGGATCACCTCCAGCAGCACGCAGCCCACGATAGCTCCGAGCGGGCCGCCGGCGCCTCCGGCGAGATTGGCGCCGCCGATGACGGCAGCAGCGATGACGTTGAGCTCGTAGGACGTCGCCATGTTTGCCGGCGCCGATCCCAGCCAGCCGCAGATGATGATGCCTTGCAGGCCCGCCGCGAGCGCGCAGATCACGTAGATCCCGATTTTCACCCGCACGACCGCAATGCCGGTCAGGGCGGCCGCCTTCTCATTGCCGCCGACGGCAAAGACGTGGCGGCCGAAACTCGTGTGGTGCAGCACGACCGCCATCGCCACCGCAAGAACGACGAGGTAGATGAACGGTGCGGGCAAGCCGAATACGACGCCCGACGTCAGCGTGTAGAAATAATCGGCTTCGGGGCCGCTGGGAAAGCTGCCGCGGCCATTGGAGACGACGTAGCCGAGGCCGCGCACGATCGAGAGCATGCCGAGCGTGGTGACGAACGGCGACAGCCCGAGCACCGCGATGCAGAAGCCATTGACGAGGCCGACGATCAGCGCGACGCCGAGTCCTGCGAGGATCGAGACCAACAGGATCAATCCGGGCACATTGGCGATCACGGTCTTGCCGTCGCCGGCCAGATGTACGAACCATCCCGCGCCGGGCAGGCCCGGTGTCGAGATCTGCGTCATGACCATCGAGGTGATCATCGCGGAAAAGCACATCACCGAGCCGACCGAGAGGTCGATACCGCCGGTGATGATGACGAACGTCACGCCGAGCGTGGCGATGGCGATGAAGGAAAAATTCTTCGCCACGTTCTGTATGTTGCCCTCGGTGAGGAAATAGGGGCTGGCGAAGTTCATCACCACGAACAGCGCGACCAGCGCGAGCAGGACGTAGCCGGTCTGTGAGGCAAATAGGCCGCTCTGCCACCATCTGGCCTTGCCGACATTGGTGAAGGTGATGGGAGATTCCAGGGGCGTGGCCATCACGCAGCCTCCTTCGCTCCCGTGATGAGGGAGGTGACTTCCTCGGGGCTGGTGTCGCCGATCGCCTTGTCGGCGCGTTTCTCGCCGCGGCGCATGACGACGACGCGGTCGCAGACCGCGAACACGTCGGGCATGCGGTGCGAGATCAGCATCACCGCGACGCCCTGTTCCTTCAGGCGATGGATCAGGCTCAACACCTGCTCGACCTGGCGGACCGAGATCGCGGCCGTCGGCTCGTCCATCATCACGAGCTTGGCATTGGACAGCCGCGTCCGTGCGATCGCGACCGCCTGGCGCTGGCCGCCCGACATCTGCTTGACGAGATCGTGCGGCCGGGTCTCCGAACGCAGTTCGCCGAACAGCTCCAGCGCGCGGGCCGCCATCGCCTTGTGGTCGAGAAGCGCGAACGGACCAAGCTTGCGCTTGAGCTCACGGCCGAGGAAGACATTGGCCGCTGCCGTGAGATTGTCGGCGAGCGCGAGGTCCTGGTAGACCACTTCGATGCCGATCGCGCGGGCGTCGATCGGGCGGGCGAAATGAACCACCTTGCCGTCAAAGCGGATCTCGCCGTGACTTGGTGGGAAATTGCCGGCGATGATCTTGACCAGCGTCGATTTGCCGGCACCGTTGTCTCCCATCAGGCCGACCACTTCGCCGGGAGAAACGCGCAGGTCGACGCCATGCAACGCGCGAATGGCGCCGAACTCCTTGCCGATGCCCTTCAACTCAAGGACCGCGAGCCCGGCATCGTGAGGGGTTACCATGGTTGGTTTCGCTCAGACATGCTGGCAACCCCTCCCGATCAGAAGTGCACCAGCGTGCGCAGACCAAGGACCCAGGCATTCTCGGTCTTGATACCCGCGGCGTTGTAGCCGCGCCCGCCGGGATTGATCACGTACTGGGCGTCGAACTTGAGGTTCATCCAGCCGGTCGCCTGCCAGCCGTACCAGGCTTCGATCGGCACTTCGTTTCCACCCGCATTCAGGGTGAGCGCCGCCGAATTCACGTGCGTCGTACCCACCGCGAAGCCGACTTCGTCTTCCGGGCGCCAAGAGAACGTTCCGGTGTGCCTGAAGCCCAGGGCGACCTGGTAGTCCTGATACGACGTCCGATGATCGGCGACGGTCGTATTGAGGAACATGTACCAACCCTGTGCCTTTGCACCCTCGACGGTCAATCGCTGCAGGATCGATTCGTAGATGCCGTAGCGGCCGCGTTGATCGCCCAGATTCTGATCCGAGACACCACCCATGCCGGGGGCGATTGCGATGATGCCGGGCAGGCCGCCGTCGATCGTCGACGCGCTGTCATACCAGCCGCCGAATCTCCAGGTCCCGTTCAGGGGACCGCTCGGCGCCCAGACCACCTCGACCGGCACCAGCACGCCGGAGGCCCGGCTCGAACCGGGGACGCCCGGCAGGAAGTAAGTCGCGGAGTCCGACGTCGTCAGATAGTTCGGATTGGCGTCGTAGACGCCGACCGAAAGCTGCCATTCCTTCGTGAAGTTGTAGTGTGCAACACCGGCCCATTGGCTCACCGGCCAGTTGTAGATGTAGCCACCCTGGATGTTGCCGGGCTGGCCGCCGCAGAACGTCAGGTTGATGAATTCGCACAGGCCGAAGAAGAAGTCGGAGCCGACCGGAAGACGGCCGCCCTTCAGTTCAAGGCGGTCATCGAACAGCTTCTGCGAATAGTAGAGTTCGGTGAGGCGAAGAATACTGCCGCGGCCGAACACTTCGTTGGTCAGTTGCAGCGCCGGAATGCCTGCCTCGTCATTCAGGTTGCGGCCGAAGCGGTCGACCAGCGTGAGGCCGACCGTACCGCCCTGGATGCCGGCCAGCTTCGCCATGTCAAACTTGGCCTGGAAGAACAGCTGCCCGGCCTGGGTCGCGGTGTTCCTGTTGCCACCCGACAGGTTGCCGACGGCTTCATCGCCCAGCGTCAGGGCCAGCGAGATACCCCGCTCCTTCAGCTGCGTCCTGCCGAGATCGCCGAACAGATACGGTCTTGTCCAGAAATCATCGGTCTCCGTGTAGGGCACAGGCGGAGCCTTCGTTAAGAGATCGGCCGCATGCGCGCCGACGTTGGACAGAGATAACAAGGCGATCCCCACGCCGCACGCTCGCGCGATGTTTACAGACCAAGGTGACATTTTCTGCACTCCCAGCGTCCCCGGCTTTGTCCATTTTTGCGTCACGTTCCTGCCCAAAGCCCTTCAGCCTGGAACGTGCCCCCGTCAGTGTAGCGACACGTCAACTTGAGATAGAAAATCTACGCGCACCAAACCATTCGGGACGGTGGTGAGGTCTGCCCGCGGCCGGGCTCGGCTCACAGCGCCGACATGGACGCGAACGTCGGATGCCCGATCAGTCTTGCGCATCGAACTCTTCCCCTGTCCCTCTACCCAAGTCGCCGCGGTCGTATTCCCGATCCTGATTCTTCGTCATCGAGTTAAGCCTGGTCGCCCGCGCTCGTCGGCAACGCTGACGCGCCACGGGGAGATGCGTTTTGCAGAATTGTGGTTTCCCTTGATCGAGGCGCCGTGCGGGCGAGGCCGGCCAGCGCCGCCTTGCGCCTGCGCCGGGCCTGCAATTGCTGATCCGCCAGCACGCCGATCAGAATCACGGTTCCCATCACCGCGAAGTTCAGGGAGTTCGGAATGCCCAGGATGTTCACGAGGTTCTGCAGCACCTGCAGCAGCGCTGTCCCCAGCACGATGCCGAGAATCGAGCCTTCGCCGCCGCGCAGGCTGCAGCCACCGAGGACGGCAGCCGCAATCGCATAGAGTTCGTAGAAATTACCGAAGGAACTCGGAGAGACCGAGTTGGTGTAGAAGACGAACATGACCGTCGAAACGCCGGCGAGGCCGCCGCTGATGACATAGGCGGTCGCGATCACGAGATTCGTCCTGATGCCGGAGTAGCGCGCCGCTTCCTCGTTCTTGCCCACCGCATAAAGCCAGCGCCCGTAGACCGAACGATGCAGCAGCACGCCGAGGACCACCGCGAGGATGATCAGGAAGATGAAGGTGTTCGGAATGCCTGCAACATTGCCGGAGGCGATGTTGCTCAACGTGCTGGCCTCGTCGCCGTAGCCGAAGCCGCGCGTGGAATCGCTGGTATAGTAGCGCGCGGCACCGCGATAGATCAGCAGCCCGCACAGCGTCACGATGAAGGGCTGCATCTTCAGCCGGGTGATCAGGAAGCCCTGGATGCCGCCCAGCGCGAGCCCGCCCATCAGCACCAGCAACAGCGCGAACGGCCAGGGCACCTGGTACGTCGTCAGCAGGTCGATGAAGACGACACCGAGCAGCGCGAACATCGAGCCGAGCGAAAGATCGATGCCCCCGGTGATGATCACCAATCCTTCGCCCAGCGCGAACACACCGAACAGGCCGATCAAATTGGCCATGTTCAACAGGTTCACGAACGACAGGAAGGCCGGATTGATCGCGCCGGTGATGGCGGAGATCACCGCCAGCAGCAAGAACAGGCCGAGTTCCTTCTTCATCATGGCGCAGCGGTCTCCAGGTTTTCGAGCGCCTGGCCGACCGCCAGCCTCAACACGTTGTATTCGCTGAACTGGTCGCGCTCGAGCACGCCGCTGACGCTGCCTTCGTGCATCACCGCGACCCGGTCGGAGACGCCGATGACCTCTTCCATGTCGGATGAGATCATCACGATGGCGACGCCCTGGTCGGCGAGGCTGCGCATCAGGGCGTAGATTTCGCTCTTGGCGCCGACATCGATGCCGCGGGTCGGCTCGTCGAAGAACATCACGCGCGGCTGCATGGAAAGCCACTTGCCCAGCACAACCTTCTGCTGGTTGCCGCCGGAGAGCGTCACGGCTTCGATGTCGATGCTCGGCGCCTTGATCGACAGCCGTCTGGCCTGTTCCTTTGCGATCTTGCGCTCGGACGTGCCGTTAACCAGCCACATCCGCGCATAATCCAGCAGGCTCGCGAGCGTCACGTTCTCCCGGATCGGCAGCTCCAGCACCAGGCCGGATTTCTTGCGGTCCTCCGGCACCAGGTAGATGCCCTGCCTGATCGCATCGCGCGGCGAGGCGATACCGACCGCTGCATTGTCGATCCTGATCTCGCCCCCCAGCAGCGGGTCGATGCCGAAGACGGCGCGGGCGAGAGAGGTGCGGCCGGCACCGACGAGTCCGGCAAGGCCGAGGATCTCGCCGCGCCGCACGGAAAGGTCGATCTGCCGGTCGGGAAAGGCCGTCGTCACAACGCCGGCGATGTCGCAGCCGCCAGGCTGCGGCGCGTGCGCCGGCGGCGTGTACAGCGCTTTGAGGTCGCGGCCGATCATCAGCCGGATCATCGCGGCATGGCTCAGCTCGGCGCGCGCCAGCTCGCCCACGGTGCGCCCGTCGCGCAGTACCACGACGCGATCCGCGCAGCTCATGATCTCGCCGAGCCGGTGAGAGATGTAGATCACCGAAATGCCGTGGGCCTTCAGGTCGGCAATCACCTCCAGCAGCCGTTCGGTCTCCGAAATGGTCAGGCTGGAGGTCGGCTCGTCCATGATGATCACGCGGGCGTCGATCGAGAGCGCCTTGGCGATCTCCACCATCTGACGCTCCGCGATCGACAAATTGTCGACCAGCGTGCTCGGCGTGAAATCGGCGCCCAGCCGCTCCAGCAGCGGTGTCACGCGGGCGCGCATTTCTGCATTGTCGACTAGCTTCAGCGGGCCGCCGGCAAGCTTCTCGCGCCCGATGAAGACATTGGCCGCGACGTCGAGATTCTCGAACAGGTTCAGCTCCTGGTGCACAAAGGCGATGCCGGCGAGGGTCGCCTCGTTCACCGTCATCCTGGCGTGATCGATGCCGCCGATGCGGATCACGCCCGCGCTCGGCGCGATCACGCCCGCCAGCACGCGCATCAGCGTCGATTTTCCGGCGCCGTTCTCGCCGATCAGGCCCAGCACCTCGCCGCGGCAGACGCGCAAATTGACATCGTCGAGCGCCCTGACGCCGGGGTAGGTCTTGCTGATTCCGCTGAGTTCGAGCAGCGTCTCCGCCATTCGGCACGTCCTCCTGCAGCCCCCCGGCGGCCTGAGGCGGCCGGGCGGTCAAGCCGACTTAAGTTACTTCTTCAGCAGTTCTTTCAGGTTTGCGGCGAACTCCGCGACGTTGGTCTTGCTGATCACCTTGGTCGGCACGATCAGCTTGCTGTCCTTCGGAATCCAGGACTTGTCGCCGTTCAGCGTCTTGATGATGTTGGTGGCAGAGAGATAGCCGAACTCGTAGGGCTGCTGCACGACCGTGGATTCGATCGTGCCGTCGGAAATGCCCCGCAGCGTCCGCTGGTCCTCGTCGAAGCCGACGATCTTTACCTTGCCGGCCTTGCCCGCGGCCTTCACCGCATCATAGATCAGCGGGGTCTCGTAGCTCCACAGGCCGGAGAGCAGTGCAATGTCGGGATATTTGACGAGCACGTTCTCCATGTTCGCCTTGGCCTTGGCAAAATCCACCTGGTCGGTGAACACGTCGACCAGCTCGACCTTGGTACCGGCGATCGATTCCTTGATGCCCTGGACGCGCTCGCGGGCGTTGTCGGCATCCATCGTGCCTACGAACAGCGCGATCTTGCCGCCGTTCGGCAGCGCCTTCTTGATCTCCTCGCCGGCCTGCCGTCCGGCCGCGACGTTGTCGGTGCCGATATAGGCGAGACGGTTGCTCTGCGGTGCGTCGCTGTCCGTCGTGATCAGCACGGTCTTGGCCGCGACCTTGTTGAGTTCTTCGGTCGCATGCGGCGCATCGTCGACCGAGATCGAGATGCCGGCGACGCCGCGAACCAAGAGGTCGTCCAGCTCGCGCCGCTGGCCAGCCGCGGTGCCTTCGTTGGTGACGATCAGCTCGATATTGTATTCCGGGTGCTCTTTCTGCGCCTTCTCAAGCCCGCGGCCCGCGATGGTCCAGAAATCGGCCGCGACATTGGTCACCAGCGCGATGGTCTTTTTCTGCTGCGCCTGTGCTATCCCCGTAGTCATCGCGAGCGCGGCTGCGCCCGCCAACAGCGGCACGATCAATCTTTTCATTGAGTCATTCATATGCACCTCCCTGTCGACACCCCCGGTAAGGGGATTTCACGCCCGGCGCTTTTCGCGCCTTATTTTATTCACGTAACTAATAAATTAGCGCGACGAAATGTCCAGTCAAGGATGTTCGCGTTTGCGTATTCAAGCAAAAATAGTGGGAATGTGATGTATTTCGGCCGCTATCGACGCTTTTTGGCCAACGTCTGAGGCTCATCCGTTGAATAATTTTATCAAGCGAATTAAAAAAGCCGGCATGAACGAGCAGTCCGAACCGCTGAGACGTGCTTCTAGTCTGGCCCGCGGATCGAACCGTGGCCGTCTCGTCGAAGTCTTGCGGCGTCAGGGGCCATTGCCGCGCGTCGAGCTCGCCCGCAGCACGGGACTGAGCTTTCCGGCCATTTCGGCCATCACGTCAAAGCTGATGGCGGAAGACCTGCTGTGCGAAGCCGAGACGGACGCGGCGGCGTCGTTGCCCGACGATACCGACGAAGAGGACGCGGATGGGCTGAACGGCCGCCGCCGCGGCCGGCCGGCGGTCCTGCTGACCCTGAACCCCGAGTTCGGCCGCATCATTGCCGTCTCGCTGCGCATGAACCTGATCGAGACATTGCTCGCCGATTTCAGTGGCTCTGCCCGGGCACAATCGCGGCTCGAGCTCACGACCCGCGGGCTCGATGCCGGCGGGTTATGCGACCTCGTGACCGCGCAGATCGACGCCATGCTCGATGAGACGGCCACGCCGCGGGACCGGCTGCTCGGAATCGGGATTGCGCTGCAGGGCATCGTCGATGCCGACACCGGCCGGCATCTGTGGAGCCCGGCGCTGTCGATCACCGACGTCGATCTGGCAAAACCGATCCGCGAGGCATTCGGCGTTGACGTCGTGATGGCGAACGACGCGGTCGCGGTGGCGCTGGCCCTCGTGGCGGCCGAGCCGGCGCTGGCGCAGGGCCTCACGGCGACGCTCATGGTCGGTCACGGCATCGGCATGGGCATCGTCGTCGACGGTGAAGCGCGCTGGGGGGCCGGCGCGGGCAGCGAGATCGGCCATGTCAAGTTGACGCCGAACGGTCCGCAATGCCGCTGCGGTCAGCGCGGCTGCATCGAGGCCCATCTCGCCGACTATGCGCTCTACCGCGACGCCCGCACCTTTCTCGATCTGCCACCGGCGGTGTCCCAGCAACCATCCGAGGCGCAGATGGCCCTGTTGCGCGCGCGGGCACGCGCCGGCGATCCCCGTCTCGAACAGCTGTTCCGGCAGGCGGGCTACGCACTTGCCGAAGCGGTAGCCACGACGATCTCGGTGTTGCGCCCGCATCATTTGATCCTCGCAGGTCCCGGCCTGCAGGCGTTTGACATGATGCGCGCTGCCTATGAGGAGCGGCTCGAGCAGGCCGTGTTGCCGTGGCTGCTCAAGTCCACTGCGATCCATGTTCGTCCGAGCGAGTCGGCGACGATTGTCGACGGCATGGTGCGGCGCACGCTGCGGGTTGTGGACCGAAATCACATGGAGACGACCGAGTGAACCTCGGGAGCTGCGGCTCCTGTCTTGAGCCGCAGCAACGCAACCGACGCGCTTCAGGCGCCAAAGCGAGAGAATGCCAATGCAGGGTGCCATCTATCCAAGCCTCAAGGACCGGACCGTCCTGGTCACCGGTGGCGGTTCCGGTATCGGCGAGGCCATCGTCCGCCAGTTCATCAGCCAGGGCGCGCGGGTCGGCTTCATCGATATCGATGTGACGTCTTCGGAGCAGCTGCTGTCCGATTTGGGAGCGCATGCCCGCGTGCACTTCGAGCACGCCGACCTGCGCGACATCGGCGCGCTGCGACGCGCGGTTGCCGGTATCCGCGAGGCGCTCGGGCCGATCACCATCCTGGTCAACAACGCGGCGCGCGACGACCGTCACGCGATCGAGGACGTCACACCGGAATTCTGGGACGAGCGCTTCGCCGTCAACCTGAAGCATCAGTTCTTCAGCGCCCAGGCGGTCGCACCCGACATGAAACAGGCAGGGGGCGGTTCGATCGTCAACATCGGCTCGGTGAGCTGGGTGATCGGTCAGGGCAACATGCCCTGCTACACCACGGCCAAATCTGCGGTTCAGGGCCTCACCCGCGCGTTGGCCCGCGATCTCGGGCCGCACAACGTGCGGGTCAACTCCATCCTGCCCGGATGGATCATGACCCAGCGGCAGCAGGATCTATGGTTGACGCCCGAAGGGGTGGCCGAGCTGATGCAGCGCCAATGCCTCAAGCGCAAGCTCGTGCCGGACGACATCGCCCGTGTCGTCCTGTTTTTCGCCGCCGACGACAGCGGCGCCTGCACCAACCAGAGCCACATCGTCGATGGCGGCTGGGTCTAGCGATCGCATCACAACTGGGGGAAGGACCCTCGTCGATCAGCCCGCGCCTGAGGCGGTCAACGCGTCGCGAAGCGCCTGACGCGCTTGTTGAGCGTGACGAGTTCGTCGACCGTCAGGCCGATGCCGTCCTGACGCGCGTGTCGCGCTCTTTGTGGAGATGGCAGGGCGGTCGACCGCGGCTCGCCATCTCGTCGGCGACGTACCGCCATGTTCCCGCGCTGGTTTGCAAGGTGCGGATTGCAACGTCGCCACCTATTCCGTATACGTCGTAGAATTGTCCGACCGGATGGTCAATGAATCGCCACGCCGGACATGGCTTTGGGCCGGTGGTGATTTGCCCCTCGAGGCGAGCGCCGAATAGCCGGCAGGTGGAACTGACAGGACATGGCCCGATCGCGCGCCAAGGATTACGACGACAAGCGTCTCTCGATGCTGCATCGCTCCGCCGAGCTGTTTGCCGCGTCGGGCTATGTCGGCACGTCGATGAACACCATCGCCGACGCCTGCGGTGTCTCGAAGGCGCTGCTCTATCACTATTACCCCGACAAGGAGGCGATCCTGTTCGATATCCTGTCGTCGCATCTCGAGAAGCTCGTGGCGGCGGTCCGGAAGGCGAGCGCATCGGCCGGCGATCCGGTTGAGCGCTTCAGGACGATCGTGGCGACCTTGCTCGAGCTCTACCGGCATGCTGACGCCGAGCATCAGGTCCAGATTGCGAGCCTCAAGCTGCTGCCGAAGGACAAGCAACAGCCGCTGCTTGCGAGCGAGCGGACCCTGGTCGGGATCATGTCGGATGCGCTCGCCGCGGCTGTGCCGACGGCCAAGCAGAAGCGCGTGCTCAAGCCGTTAACGATGAGCGTCTTCGGCATGCTGAACTGGCACTACATGTGGTTTCGCGAGGGCGGGCCGATGACCCGCGCCGAATACGCCGACTTCGTCGCGCAACTGGTGTTGGCCGGCGCGGAAGAGGCGGCCATCACCCGGCCGCGCAGCAAGGCAAAGCCCGCCGGCCGCAGCCGGCAGGCCGAGTTGCTCTGAGCGTTACGACCGCATCGCGTTCATCGTCAGAAGCTCGTAGGTCGCCGCGGTCTCGCCGGTGCCGGTCGTGATCTCGACGTCCCAGCGCACCTCGCCGTACTGTTTGTTGCGCGGCGTCTTCTCCTTCGCGGTCAGCCGCACCTGGATCTGTTCGCCCGGCTGCACAGGTTTGACGAAGCGCAGCGAGTCGAGCCCGTAATTTGCGAGCACCGGTCCGTAGTCGGGATCGACGAACAGGCCGGCTGCGAACGACAGCAGCAGATAGCCATGCGCGACGCGACCCGGGAAGAACGGATGCCCCCTGGTCGCTTCCTCGTCCATGTGGGCGTAGAAGGTGTCGCCCGTGAAATGCGCGAAGTGCTCGATGTCGTCGAGCGTGATCTGCCGCGCCTTGGAGACCAGCGTGCGGCCGATCTCGAGATCGTCGTAGTGGTAGCGGAACGGGTGCAGGTCGCCTTCGAGCATCGGGCTGCCCTTGAACCAGCGGCCGGTGACGCCGGACAGCATCGCCGGCGAGCCCTGCAACGCAGTGCGCTGCATGTAATGCTGCAGGCTGCGGACTCCGCCCAGTTCCTCCCCGCCGCCGGCGCGGCCCGGGCCGCCGTGAACCATCTGCGGCATCGGCGAGCCGTGCCCGGTGTGCTCGGTCGCGCAGTCGCGGTCGATGATCGCGACCCGGCCGTGAAAGCTGCCGATGCCGAACGCAAGTTCGGTCGCGGTCGGGATGTCGTGGGTGTAGACCGATGCGACGAGGCTGCCGCCGCCGCGATTGGTCAGCGCGATGGCCTGGTCGAGATCGTCATAGCCCATCACGGTGCAGACCGGCCCGAACGCCTCGATCTCATGCACCGCGGTTGCGGCCACCGGTTTCGTGCAGTGCAGCAGCAGCGGTGGGACGAAGGCGCCGCGCTTGGCGTCGGCGTCGACCAGCGGGAAGTTGTCGGGATCGCCGGCCACCAGTTCGGCCTCGGTGCGAAGCTTCGCGACATGGGCAAGCACATCGCTGCGCTGGGCGAGGCCGACCAGCGGTCCCATCCTGACCTTGTCGTTCTCGGGATTGCCGATCGTGACCTTGGCGAGACGCTCGCGCAGCGCCGTGACAACGGCGTCGATCTGCGCCGACGGCGCCAATGCGCGGCGGATCGCGGTGCATTTCTGCCCGGCCTTGACCGTCATCTCCTTCGCCACCTCCTTGATGAAGAGGTCGAACTCCGGGGTTCCCGGCACGGCGTCCGGCGCGAGGATTGCCGCATTGAGCGAATCCCGCTCGGCGATGAACCGGACCGCTTCGCGCGCGATGACCGGATGCCGTTGGAGCTTTTGCGATGTGTCGGCCGAGCCGGTGAAGGACACCACGTCCTGGCAGGTGAGGTGATCGAACAGGTCGCCGGTTGATCCGACGATGAATTGCAGGACGCCTTCGGGCAGCGCGCCGGATTCGGTGATCATCCGCGCCAGCTCGTAGGCAACGTAGGAGGTGACGGTCGCGGGCTTGGTGACGACGGGTACGCCGGCGAGCAGCGCCGGCGCCAGCTTCTCCAGCATACCCCAGCACGGGAAGTTGAATGCGTTGATATGCACGGCAACGCCGTGCAACGGCGTGACGACGTGCTGGCCGGCGAATGCGCCGCCCTTGGAAAGCCCCTCGACATTGCCGTCGAGCAGGTATCTGGTATTCGGTAGCTCGCGGCGTCCCTTGCTGGCATAGGCGAACAGCGTGCCAATGCCGCCATCGACGTCGATCATGGCGTCGGTGCGGGTCGCGCCGGCATGGAGCGAGAGTTTGTAAAGCCGGTCCTTGTGCTGGCTCAGATAGTCGGCCAGCGTCTTCAGCAGGCCGGCACGCTGGTGGAACGACAGCTTGCGGAGATTCTTGCCGCCGATCGCGCGGCCATAGGCGAGGATCTCGCGCATGTCGAGATCGCTCCTGGTCGCGAGCGCGACCACGTCGCCGGTGACGGCGCTGCGGATCTCGGTGGCGAATTCTCCCGCGCCGGACCACTTTCCGCGAACGAAGCTGTCGAGTTTCATGGTCTTGTCGGACGACTGCGCGCCGCTGGGCTGAGGCTGTGTCATCGAAATTGGGATCCTCTGACTGGTGATCATTGATGCGTATCGACTTGCCGGCGGAATGTTCAATCTGCGGTTAGGCTCGTCCGGTGAAGCGTGGCGCGCGTTTTTCAAGGAACGCGGTGACGCCCTCGGCATAGTCTGCCGACCGGCCCGCGCGTCCCTGCAGGTCGCGCTCAAGCGTGAGCTGCGCATCGAGCGTGTTGGTCTCGGAGGCATCGAGCGCCTGCTTGATCAACGCAAGACCATCGGTCGGTTGCGTCGCGAGCGAGGCGGCGAGCGCATGGGCCTCCATCATCAGGTCGGAGTCCTCGACCACTTTCCAGATCATGCCCCATGTCTCCGCCCGCTCCGCGGAAACCGGTTCGGCCAGCATGGCCAAGGCACGAGCCCGCGCCGGGCCGACGAGCCGCGGCAGGAACCAGGTGCCGCCGGAATCCGGGACGAGGCCGAGCTTCGCGAAGGCCTGAATGAACTTGGCCGATCGCGCGGCGATCACGATATCGCAGGCAAGCGCCACGTTCGCGCCGGCGCCCGCGGCCACGCCGTTGACGGCGCACACGACCGGCATCGGAAGGCTGCGCAGCTTGCGCACCAGGGGGTTGTAGTAATTTTCGATCGGCACCGAGAGATCAGGCGTTTCGCCCGGCGTGAACACGTCGTCCGAGAGATCCTGCCCGGCGCAGAATCCGCGCCCGGCTCCGGTCAGGATCAGCGCGCGGCAGGATTTGTCCTGCTCGGCCGCGGTCAACGCGGCCATCAACGCTTTGTGCAGATCGGCGCTGAATGAATTCAGGCGGTCGGGTCTGTTGAGGGTCAGGACGCGATATCCGGCGCGGATATCGGTCAACACCAAATTGCTGACCATGATTACCTCCCGTTGCGGCTTCTGATGACCGAGGTCGCATGACCTGCGAACCGGATTACTATTGACCGTCCGGTCAGTCAATTATATTTATCCGCGCGCCCAGTCGGACGGCGTCTTCGGGCCGATCGGAGCGAACACGATTTTAGTCCCGGTCGCGAATTCGGGCGCAACAAATACAATTTGATCGGAGCAGTTTCGCGCGCGTTGCACGAGACCGCGCATTTGCGAAGCTTATGCGCAACCCTTGACACTTGTCAGATCGAAGCATCGGTGGAACCGGTGAAAGGTTCACATTCAACGTCGCGTTGCATGGCCCCCATGCTGCGGTGTGCGCCGCCACAAATCAGCCGTATATGAGCGGCGACGTCCGCCGCCATGAGGGCGAGCCGATGACAATGCAGTCGGGCGATATCACAGGATTCCGGTTCTCGACCGCGCATTTCGGCGAGCGCGATCGCCTGCCGATCTTTCGCGAGCAGATCGGGCGCATGATCGTCAAGCTCGATCCGGAGCCGCTCCACGACGGCGCGTTTCACGCCGAAGCGAATGTACGCGAGTTGTCCGGGCTCGGCATCGGATCCTGGGCGTGCAGCAATCTCAAGATCGCAAGACCGCGCGAATTGCTGGACGGCACCGACGATTTGGTGCTGACGATCATCACGAGCGGCAACACCCGCGCCTCCCAGCGCGGCCGCGATATTGAGCTCGGTCCGGGTCAGGCAGTGCTGCATTCGAGCGCGGAAGCGGGCAACATGGTGGTCCCGGTGTCGCCGAGCCGCTTCGTCGGTCTCCGGCTGCCACGCATGGCGCTGGCATCGCTGGTCAACGATCCCGAGGACATGCTGATCCGCGCGCTGCCAGCGAACACCGAGGCGATGCGCCTCCTGGCGCTTTACATCAGGGAGCTCGACGACAGCTACCAGCTTTCGACTCCGGAGTTGCGCGGCGCCGTTGTCAAGCATCTGATCGATCTCGGCGCGCTGATCATCGGCGCCAACCGGGATGCAGCGGCTGCTGCGGAAGACGGCGGACTCGCGGCTGCGCGGCTCGCCGCGGTCAAGGCCGACATCAGCGCCAATCTCAGCTATGGCGACCTCTCGCTGCCCGCGGTGGCTGCCCGGCTGAAGCTGACGCCGCGCCGTATTCAGCGGCTGTTCGAGAACGCGGGTTCGACATTCTCGGAATTCGTGCTCGGCCAGCGCCTCGCACGCGCGCATCATTTATTGACCGACCCGCGCCACAGCCGTAGTACCATCGGCACGATCGCGTTCGAGGTCGGGTTCGGCGACCTGTCCTACTTCAATCGCACCTTCCGCCGGCAATACGGCATGACGCCGTCGGATATTCGCACGGTGCCGCGGCGTTCCTGACCGAATGTCTCGGGTCCTCGGCCGCGCAGACGCGTGGCGGGTTGCTACGGTTCGCCGCATCCGGGCAGCCGCCGGACCTGTTCGATCAGCCGCCGCTGACGTTCTGCCGACAACACCGGCTCATTCGCGCACATCAACATCGCGCCGCACGCAGCCTTCGGTTCGGCAGGCCATGCGATGCTGCCGTCGATCGCGGCGTCCGAGCGGGCGATCATGAGCGGGCGGCTGGTCTGAGACGACCCTGCCGCCTGATAAGCCTGCGACAGGCGGCGACAAATGTCGCATATGTCCAAATCACTGTCGCGTCGGTCCGTGCCGCACGTCCGCGAAGCACCTAAAAGGCCGTTCCCGCCTGTTCTTGCCTTCGGGACGATTCCACGAATGCACGGGCAGTTTCGAACGGAGCGGGGTGCGACGAGGAAATCAATGGATCACATCACCTTGCCATCGTCGCGTGACGCTGCCGCGGCTCGAACCTTCAAGTTGACCCCGCACGAGTCGGTGACCGTCCGTGAAGTGCGTTCCGATCATCTGACTGTGGAGGTCGTCTATTCGCCGGGCGGGCGGCCACCTCCCGCGCATTTCCATCCCGCGCAGGACGAGCATTTCGAAATCCTTGCCGGCCGCCTTCACGTCGTGCTTGACGGACAGAAGAAGGAACTCGGTCCGGGTGCAACATGTGACGTGCCGCGCGGTACGCCACATCGCATGTGGAATGCTGGCAGCGATCCGGTACGCGCGGTCTGGGTCACGACGCCGCCGAAGCGAACCCTCGAACGGTTTATGGCGCTGGATGGTTTGCAGCGCACGGGGCGCGTCGGCCGCGACGGAATGCCAGGATTGTTGGCGTTCGGCGTGTATCTGACTGCCTATCGCGACGTGTTTTGCCTCGCCGGTCCGCAGTGGCTGCTTCGTCCCGCGCTCGCGGGCCTGGCGGTCATCGGTCGGCTGCGCGGTTATCAGCCTCCTGCATCACGGGTCTTGAAATCGGTTCGGGAAGAATAATGGCTCCGCCTCGCTTGATCGCTCGCCATCTCGCTCACCCGCGCGGCGTCTTCGGCCGTTTTGTCGGCGGCCTGATGAACCGGCGCAACAGCCGGATGAACCGCTTTGCGCTGCAATTGCTCGATGTGAAGTCCTCCGACCGCGTGGCCGAGATCGGGTTCGGTGGCGGCGCTACGCTCGGCCCCTTGCTGGATCGCGCTGCTCATCTGACGGCGGTCGATCGCTCGCGGGATGTGGTGGCGTGGGCGACTGCGCGATATCGGATTGCGATCGATGCCGGACGCGCCGACTTCCGGATCGGAGAAATCGAGGCCTTGCCGCTTCAGAGCGGTCAGTTCGACAAGGTATGCAGCGTCAACACGGTGTACTTCTGGCGATCGCTGCCTGCAGGTGCCGGCGAGCTCAGGCGGGTGCTCAAGGCAGGTGGCGTGCTTGCGCTCGGCTTCCTGCCGGCCGATGCGATGGGGCGCTTGGGATTTCCCAAAGACATCTTCACCTTTCGAACCACAGGCGATGTTGAACATGCCTTGCGGCAGGCGGGGTTCCGAGCAGTCGAGATCCATCGTCCCGAGCCTGACACGGCCTGGAATGTAATCGTTGCGCGATAGGAGGAGTGGTTGCCGTTCAAGATCGTTCGCAGCGAAGGCTGCGCGTGCATCGATACTGAACGCAGGGAGAGCTCGCGATGCAGCGAACCTGTTCGGCTCTGCGCGCACTCATTCAGGAAGGATTGCGCTCATGTCGGTTTCGCTCATTCGATCAGCATCAGTGCTTCTCTGCCTTCCAGCGGGAATAGCGCCGACCGAGGCCGCGGGTGCGAAACCTGTGCTCAGGATCGAGAACGGGTTCCAGCAGACCGTCGTGGTCTCGGCCGGGAGCGAACTCTCGTTTGGACCACCGCGGCAATCGGCGATCCAGCCTGGTGGCACCAGCGCCGGCGAAATCACGATCTCGCTTGCGGCCGGCCCTGCCGCCGGTATCGCCAAGCTGCATGTTCTCGAGCGCAGCGCTGTCCCGATCGGATTCACGGTGACGGCCTGGCAGGGCCGGAAATCGATCGCCGTCGTCAAGCTTTGCGCTCATCTCGAGATAAACAGTTGGGTCGTTCTGCCGATCGAGACGACGCATGTCGACGTCTCCGATTTTTTCCCGGTCAAGGACGGATGCGATTGACTGCCGCGAGTTTGCTTCCCCAATCAAGAGAGAGGGAATGAACATGCCTCCGAGAGCCAAAGGGGCTTTTCTAGTCCTGCTTGCCGGGCTGATGCCCTGGTGCGCGCGGGCGAACGACACCTCCGCCGCGCTGGAAACCGGAGGCCTGCGCTTCAAGCAAGACCCTGATATCGTGATGCGCTCGGAGGATCTGTTCATCTCCGAGAAGCAGATCCGGATCGTCTACCGCTTCTTCAACACCTCGGCCGCCGACAAGACCATCATGATCGCGTTCCCGATGCCTGACATCGTCGGCAAGGACGGGGATGAGAATATCGGGCTTCCGACCGACGATCCCGAAAACATCTTTGACTTCCACGTCAGCGTCGACGGCAAGGCGGCCGCGACGCGTCTCGAGCAGACGGCGCTCGCGAACGACGTCGACCAGACGGTGCTGCTGCGGAAGCTCGGAATTCCGCTGATGCCGATCAGGGGGCCCGCGGGCGAACTGCTCGACAAGGTCCCGAAATCAAACTGGCCGGAACTCGTCAAGCTCGGCGTCGGTGCCATCGAGACCTACGGGTCGGGTGGCCCGATGCAGGATCACCTGGTGCCGACCTGGACGTTGCGCTCGGCCTATACCTGGACGCAGACCTTCCCGGCGGGCCGGGAGATCACGTTCGAGCAGACCTATCGTCCGAGCGTCGGCGGCTCGGTGCAGACGATCATCGGCGCCGACAACTGGCGCAACAATCCGGAAGCGCGGGAATTCCTCGCGTCCTATTGCATCGACGACGACCTGATCCGCAGCATCGAGCGGGCGCGTGCGACCAGGCACGCACCCTATCCGCCGTTCAGTGAACGGTCGATTGCCTATGTGCTCTCGACCGGCGCCAACTGGGCGGCACCGATCGGCGACTTCCACCTCACCATCGACAAGGGCGAGCCGAACAATCTCGTCAGCTTCTGTGCCGATGGCGTCAAGAAGACCGGACCAACCCGCTTCGAGGTGAGGCACACCAATTTCAGGCCGTCGCGCGATTTGAAGATTGTCATCTTCGTTCCGAATCCAAATTAGCGCCGGCGCGTTCCAGCCATGACGAATGCGGCCCTCTGCCTGCTGCTCTGGACCTGCGCCCTGGCTGGCCCGGCATCGGCGCAGTCCACCGATCCGCATCATCCGACGGTGCTCGGCCTGGGTGTCAATCGCGCCAACATCACCAATGATGTCCGCGGCCATTATTACACCTTCATGGCGGGGCCGGGCCATGTCGACGTCGAACTGGCCTTCAAAGAGATGGGCGTGTTCGGTCGTCCGCTGCCGCAGTATCTCAACTTCGACTTCTGGAATGCGGACGGCGTTCGGCTGTCGCATATCGAAGTCCTGTCTCAGGGCGCCGTCGCTCACCGCCACACCGATGCTGATCTGCCGGCGCGACAGCGCATCAACCTTGCGGTCTCGACGCAATGGGGCGCGATCAAGGTCGGCGGCTATTACGAGATCGAGCTGAAAGGCGCGGTCGAGGCCGCGGCGCCGGTCGGCGCAAACGTCAAGCCGGCCGAGCCCGAACCGCTGGTGCGGCCGTGATCGGACAACGACCAGCTACGTGCTGTCGCGCACACAGGGTGATTCCAGGCACCAATGCACGGCAACGTGTTTCACATTGTTGCCCAATGTCGCATATGTCCAATCCCCCGTCGCCCCAGTCCGAGCCTGCTTGCCATCGCGCGCATACAAGGCAGCCCCCGGTGATCGTTGCGGTCGGCGATATGAGTCGGCTGCGATGCATTGAGGCGACTTGAGACCATCGAGGAGAATGTGATGAAGTCTGCACTTCGAGGATACTTTCTTGCGCTTGGCGTCAGCTTGGCATTGTCCGGCGCGGCCATGGCCCAAGATATCAGTGTTGCCGTGGTTGGGCCGATGACCGGCTCGGAGGCGAGCTTCGGCCAGCAGTTCAAGAACGGTGCTGACCTTGCCATCGCCGACATCAATGCGGCGGGCGGCGTGCTCGGCAAGAAGCTGAAGCTGGAAGTCGGTGACGACGCCTGCGATCCGAAGCAGGCGGTGTCGGTTGCCGAGAAGATGGCGGGCGCGAAGATTCCGTTCGTGGTTGGGCACTTCTGCTCGTCGACCTCGATCCCCGCCTCGGACGCCTACGCCGAGGGCAACGTGCTGGAGATCACGCCCGGCTCGACCAACCCGCTGTTCACCGAGCGCGGATTGTGGAACACGTTCCGCGTCTGCGGCCGGGATGACCAGCAGGGTATGGTCGCGGCGGCCTATATCATCAAGAACTACAAGGCCAAGAACGTCGCGATCATCCACGACAAGACGACCTATGGCAAAGGTCTTGCCGACGAGACCAAGAACGCCATCAACGCGGCGGGCGTGAAGGAAAAGCTCTATGAAGCCTACACCAAGGGCGACAAGGATTTCGCCGCGCTGGTGTCCCGCTTCAAGAAGGAATCGATCGATTTCGTCTATGTCGGTGGCTACTACGCCGAAGCAGCGTTGATCCTGCGCCAGATGCGCGAGCAGGGCGTCAATGCCGTGCTGATGGGCGGCGACGCCCTGGTCGACAAGCAGTTCGCCGCGATCGCGGGTCCGCTTGCCGAGGGCTCGCTGTTCACCTTCTCGCCGGATCCGCGGAAGAAAGTGACCGCGGCCGCGACCTTGAAGAAGTTCAAGGACAAGGGCATCGATCCGGACGGCTACACGCTCTACAGCTATGCCGCGTTCCAGATCTGGAGCCAGGCCGTCGCCCGCGCCCAGACCACGGACGCCAAGAAGATCGCAGCGACCATCAAGAGCGGAAACTGGGACACCGTGCTCGGCAACATCAGCTACACGCCGAAGGGTGACATCACCCTGATCGATTACGTCGTGTACCGCCGCGACAAGGACGGCAACTACACCGAGCTGCCGGCCGCCGGTCAATGATCGCTGGCCGCGACATCGGCGCTCCTCCCTGATCGATGTCGCGGCTGTGCCGGGTCACAGCGCCAACGGACCAACCCTCTGCCAGCCCCGGAGGTGTTGGCGCTGTGACGCCCGGTCCGCGACCGAAAAGGCAGATTGCCGCGTCAGTCAGCGCGTCGAGCTGATCCCGCAATAACGATTCCCAAAACGATCCCATTCCATCGGATTTCGATCGATCACGGCAACCCAAGAGCCAGCAAGAGGCAACACGTGTCTGACATCAGCCTGAGCAATGGCGGCGGCCGCGGCGGCTCAGCCGATTGGCGCGCCACGGGACAGTCCCAGGGGGCGTCCCACTCCTATCCGTTGCTGGTTCGCGATCATGGTTTGGCGACGGCGCTGAAGCTGTTGGTCGAAACCTTGCCCTACGCGCTGGCGCGCTGGGGCGTGCTGCTGGCCTTTGCCGCGGCGTGCGCCCTCTGGGCCGTGGTTGCGGTGGGCGGCGCAGTCTGGCTCGGCACCCACGTTGCCAGCGTGTTCGGCTATTGCTGGCTGCTTGGCGTTCTGTTGCTCGGCGGATGGATCTGGGGCGCCATCCTGCGCTACACGCTTCACATGATCGCCTGCGGCCATGTCGCCGTGCTGACCGAGCTGATGACGCGCGGCAGCATCGGCAATGGCACCGAGGGGCAGTTTGCCTATGGCCGCCGGATCGTGATGGACCGGTTCGGCGAGGTCGCGGTCCTGTTCGGGCTTAACGCGCTGATCCGCGCCGTGCTCCGTGCGTTTCACAATGCGCTCGACACGCTTGGCGATTGGCTGCCGGCGCCGGGCATGAAGGCGATCGTCGGTCTGCTCAACACCATCCTGTCGGCCGCGACGCGCTATCTGGACAAGGTCGTGCTGTCCTACGATCTGGCGCGCGGCGGCGACGATCCGAGGCGCAACATCCAGGACGGACTGGTCTATTATTGCCAGAACGCCAAGCCGATCCTGGCGACGTCGGTCTGGATGGTCATCGTCGAGCGGATCCTGAGCATCCTGCTTTGCCTGGTGCTGCTGGTCCCCGCCGGAGTGGTGACCGTCTGGTCGCCGGAGGCTGTCAGGGAGTACGGCGCCATGTTCACCGTCTTCACTGCGGCCCTGCTGGCGGTGACGGTGCGCGCTGCATTCATCCAGCCGCTATTCCTGATCTGCATGATGATCCGCTTCCACGCGCTGATCGAGAACCAGCCGATCAATTCGACCTGGGTCGGTTATCTCGACGGCCTCACAGACAAGTTCCGGCAGATCGGACGCTGAGATCGGCGGACGGTAGCTCGCGCCGAGCGGCAAGCCAGCCGGCCGGTGTCTAATGCTGATGGAATTTCGTAACGGTGATGTTCGGTGACCGATATTACACTCGACAATGACGGCGTCAGGCTTGCTGCTTCGGTCGTTGGCCCGGCGGACGGTGAACCGATCCTGTTTCTGCACGGACTGTCGCTCAGCCGGGACACATGGCAGGAACTCGGCGATCGGCTGAAGGATCGATATCGGGTCTGGACGCTGGATTTCCGGGGACACGGGCACTCGGATCGGGCCTCGGGCTACTCGCTCGCCGATTATGTGTCGGACGCCGAGACCGCATTGGCCGCGATCGGGCGTCCGGCGGCGATCGTCGGACACTCGCTCGGCGGCTGCGTTGCCGGGGTGCTGGCGCAAAGTGGCAATGCCAGCGTGCGCGCCGCCTTGCTCGAAGACCCGCCGTGGTATCTTGGCCAGCCAGGCGAGTGGGAGAAGTCGGCATTCCCAAAACTATTTGCGATCGTCAGCGCGCGTCAGTCCGCGTGGCAGCAGGCGCGCGCGCCGCTCGGCACGTATCTGGCGTTCGTTGCAGACTCTCCGACGCCGATGGGCGGGATCGGCCGCGATCATTTCGGTCCCCGTCATCTGCTGAGCCATGCGTCTGCGCTGCAGCGACAGGACGGGCGGTGCTGGGCGGACGGAAACGTTGGTACCTCGGTTCTTGCGGCGATTCCGACCAAGCGGGAATTCCTTTGTCCCGTCAGGATCATTCAGGCCGACCCTGGATGTGGGGCGGCCCTGCTGGAGGACCACGATGCGCGCTTCGCTCACGACAATCCGCGTGCCGACATCGTTCGCTACGAGAGTTGCGGCCATTCACCCCACCGCTCCATCGCGTTCGAGCAACGTTTCGCGGCGGATCTGCAGACTTTCCTGTTGAGCCTGCAGCCGGAGTGAGCACGGCCGCGGCAGCCTCTATTTTACGAACCGAAGACGGGTAGATCCATGCAAGAGACGTCCGGCTATGATCCGAACTACGTGATGGGGCGTTCGGCTGCGGAAACCGACAGGCTCAAGCGCCAGTCGCAGCTCTATGATGCGTCCACATGGCAACTCCTGAAGGAGGCCGGGCTCTCGCAGGGCATGAAAGTGCTCGACATCGGAAGCGGAGCCGGCAACGTATCCTTCATTGCCGCGGGCCTGGTCGGCGAAAGCGGAGCGGTGGTCGGGGTCGACAGCAACCCCGCCATCGTCGAAGAAGCCGCGGGCGCGGCGCGCTCGCTCGGCCTCCGCCACGTCTCGTTCCAGGTCGGAGATATCAGCACGATCGAGCTGGATCGGGATTTCGATGCGGTCGTCGGCCGGCTCGTGCTGATCTATGTGAAGGATCCCGCGGCATTGATCCGGCGCTTGCTCGGGCATATCAAGCCCGATGGCATCGTGGCGTTCCAGGATCTCGACTGGGGCGAGGGGCCGATCGCCAATCCGCCGTCGCCGCTGCTGTCGCAGGCTTGGGGCACCGTGAAGGAGATGTTCCGCCGGGCGGGTCTGAACAACCGGATGGGATTGTCGTTGCATGGCGCCTTCGTCGCCGCCGGGCTTCCGGCGCCACGCATGAGCCTGTTTGCGCCGGCCGGAGGCGGGACGGATTTCGATGGTTACGACTATATGGCGAGCGGCCTGCGCAGCAACCTGCCGCATATCGTCAAGCTCGGTGTCGCCACTGAAGCCGAGCTGGCGCTGGATAGCTTTGCCGACCGCTTGCGCACCGAGGTCGTCGCCATGCAGGGCGTCTTTGCGCTGCCGACCTTCGTCGGCGCATGGTCGCGCAGGCGGCCGGGCTGACTTCAGGCGTTGCCAACGACAGCGTCGATGAACGTCGTGGCCAATTCCCTCAACTGCTTGCGGCTGTATCCGGCGCGCTCCATCACGGCCAGCCCGCGCGTGTACGTCACGATGACGCGTGCCAGCCGGTTCGCATCGGCCGCGCTACGCTTGCCCGGCGCCGTGCCGATGACCTTGGCGATCTGCTGTTCAAGCCGCGTGAGCATGTCCTGCACGCGCTGACGGACATCTGCGCTTGAAATGGCCGCGTCGAGCGCGGTGCGCGTGGTCAGGCAGCCGCGCGGCGGCGAGCCGTCGGTCATGTTAACGATGATCATGTCGAAGAAGTGCCGCAGCCCCGCCGCAGCGTCGCCGTGGGACAGCGCGTTGCCGGCCGCCTCCAGGAATTGCCTGGCATACCGATCGAAGGCGCGCAGGAAGATCGCTTCCTTGTCGCCATAAGCGTTGTAGAGGCTGCCGCGCTGCACGCCGGTCGCCGCCGCGAGGTCTAGCATGGTCGCATCGTGCAGGCCCTTGCGCCAGAACACGTCGAGCGCGGTTGCGATGACCTCGTCCTCGTCAAACTGTCGTATGCCCACCATTCGGTTCGCTCCATCAAACCATCCTTGACACTGTCGTCAAGATTAACAATGATGTCAAGAATGATGCCAAGGAGGTCCAGATGATCACCGCCGTCACGACGTTCAGATTGCCGAAGCCGGTCACGCGCGAGGAAGCGCGCAGCATCTTCCTGAGCACCGCACCGATCTATCGCGGCGTCCAGGGGTTGTTTCGCAAGACCTATGTGCTGTCGGAGGACGGCATGACGGCCGGCGGCATCTATTTCTGGAACTCGCGGAGCGAGGCGGAAGCGCTGTACACCGATGCCTGGCGCGCCCGTGCCCGCGAGAAATATGGCGCCGATCCGACCGTCGCCTATTTCGAAAGCCCCGTCGTGGTCGACAATGTCGCCGAGCAGATCGTTGCCGACCACGAATAGTATTGCATCGTCACGTCAAATTCAAAGGGCGCGGAACTCTTGACGGCGCATGCCGGGCGCATCTGCTTGTGTTGGAGGCGTCCGCAAGGCTACTTTCCCTGCAAGTAAGAAAACTGCGAGGGAGCCGTCACGGTGAACCAATCTCCATCCTCACGTCCAGCGCTACCACGTCGCAGGCTCGGCCGCACCGGGCTCGATGTCTCCATACTCGGTTTCGGCACCGCGCCGCTCGGCGATCTGTTCGCGCAGCTCGATGATGCCACCGCGATCGCCGCGGCGGAGCAGGCGTTCACGCTGGGCATCAACCTGCTGGATTCCTCCCCCCTCTATGGCCATGGCCTCGCCGAGCACCGCAGCGGCACGGCGTTGCGCCGCGTGGCGCGCGACGAAATCGTCGTCTGCACCAAGGTCGGGCGTTGGATGGACCCGTTCCGCAGCCGCGGCGACGGCTCGAATTTCGTCGGGGGCGCGCCGCATCGCGCGGTGGTCGATTATTCCTATGACGGTACGATGCGCTCGGTGGAGCAGTCATTGCTGCGGCTCGGTACCGATCGCATCGACCTGCTGCTGATCCACGACGTCGACGTCTGGACCCACGGAGCTGAGGCCATTGAGGCGCGGTTTCGCGAGGCGATGGAAGGCGCCTATGTCGCGCTCGACAAGCTCCGCTCCGAGCGCGTGGTCCGGGGTATTGGAATCGGCGTCAACGAGGCCGAGATGTGCGTGCGCTTCGCCAAGGCGGGGACGTTCGACACCATGCTGCTCGCCGGCCGCTACTCGCTGCTGGAGCAGCCGGCGCTCGCCGAGTTCCTGCCGCTGGCGGAGCAGCAGGGCATCGGCATGATGCTCGGCGGCGTGTTCAACTCGGGCATCCTGGCGACCGGCGCGGTTGCCGGCGCCAAATACAACTACAAAGACGCGCCACCCGACGTGATGCAGAAGGTCGCGGCGATCGAGCACGTCTGCCGCGCGCATGGCGTGCCGCTGCCGACCGCGGCGCTGCATTTCGCGCTGGGCCATCCGGCGGTCGCGAGCCTCGTGCTCGGCGCGCAGACGCCGCAGGAGGTCGAGCGCAACGTCGCCGCCTTGTCGTCGCCGGTCCCGGCCGCGCTGTGGCGCGATCTGAAGACCGAGGAGCTGCTCGACCAGCACGCGCCGGTGCCGGCATGATGCGGATCGACGCCCACCACCATGTCTGGACGCTGGCGCGCGCCGATTACGGCTGGCTGACGCCCGAACGCGGGCCGATCTATCGCGACTTCGGCCTGGCCGATCTCGCGCCGCATCTCGCCGCGGCCGCCATCGAGGGCACCATCCTGGTGCAGGCCGCGCCGACCGAGGCCGAGACGGCGTTCATGCTCGACGTCGCCAACGGTGCCGAGCTGGTGCGCGGCGTGGTCGGCTGGATCGACTTCGACGCCGCCGATGCCGCGGCGCGGATCGATGCGATCGCCGATCGCGAACTGCTGGTCGGCCTGCGGCCGATGGTGCAGGACATCGCCGACGACGACTGGCTGCTGCGGCCGGAACTGGCGGCGCCGCTCGAGGCGATGGTTCGGCATGATCTAGTCTTCGACGCGCTGGCGCTGCCGCGCCATCTGCCGCGGCTGGTTCAGGTGGTCGATCGCCATCCGGATCTACAATTCGTGCTCGATCATTTCGGCAAGCCGCACCTCGCAACCGGCGACATCGCGGCCTGGAAGGACCACATCGCGAACCTTGCGTCACGGCCCAACGTCGCCTGCAAGCTGTCGGGCCTTGCGACGGAGGCAGCGCCAAACTGGCAGGTTGCCGATCTGCGCGAGGCGGTGGATCACGCGCTGGCATGTTTCGGCCCGAAGCGGATGCTGTGGGGCAGTGACTGGCCGGTCGTCAATCTCGCCGGCGGCTATGCGCACTGGTTCGCGGCGGCGGAGACCTTGCTGGCTGATTTGTCAAGTGACGAGAGGAGCGCGATTTTCGGCGGCAATGCGGCGCGCATCTATTTGTCAAGCCGCGGGCGGTCGCCATCCCGGAAATAGATCGCAGCCTGCGCCTCATTTGATCCACAGCGCGCCTTGATGAATCAATCCGGGATGGTTCATAAGCGGCGTCCGCGACGCCGGTGATTTGGCGGCGCAACGGGGTGAGAGAGACAGGCGTGGCAAAGATCCATCATCAGATTGCGCAGGAGCTTGGGGTTCGCGATGAGCAGGTCGAGGCGGCGGTGACGTTGCTCGACGGCGGCGCCACGGTGCCATTCATCGCGCGATACCGCAAGGAGCTCACCGGCGCGCTAGATGACGCCCAGTTGCGCACTCTGGAAGAGCGGTTGACCTATCTGCGCGAGCTTGAGGAGCGCCGCACCGCGGTGCTCAACTCGATCCGCGAGCAGGGCAAGCTCGACGCTGCGCTCGAAGCCCAGATCATGGCGGCCGACAGCAAGGGTCGTCTGGAAGACATCTATCTGCCGTACAAGCCGAAGCGCCGCACCAAGGCCGAGATCGCCAAGGAGGCCGGACTCGAGCCACTCGCCGATCTCCTCTTGACGCAACCGCAGAACGATCCGAACGAGGCGGCTGCTCCCTTCGTCAATGCCGAGAAGCAGGTCGCCGACGTCGCAGCTGCACTGGACGGTGCGCGCGCCATCCTCGTCGAACGCTTCGCCGAGGATGCCGACCTGATCGGCGCCCTGCGCGAGGAGATGTGGTCGAACGGCATCATGGTCTCGACCGTCCGCACCGGCAAGAAGACCGACGGCGAGAAGTTCAAGGACTATTTCGATTTCTCCGAGCCGCTGCCGAAGCTGCCGTCGCACCGCATCCTGGCGCTGTTCCGCGGCGAGAAGGAGGAGATCCTCGACCTCGCGATCAAGCCGGAAGCACAGGAGCCGGTCGCCGGCGTGCCCGGCCTCTACGAACTCAGGATCATGAACCGGTTTGCGATCTCCAACCAGGGCCGCAAGGGCGACAAGTGGCTGACGGAGACGGTACGCTGGGCCTGGCGCACCAAGATCCAGATCCATCTCAACATCGATTTGCGGATGCGGCTGTGGACCGCGGCGGAGACCGAGGCGGTGCGCGTGTTCGCCTCGAACCTGCGCGACCTGCTGCTGGCGGCGCCGGCCGGCCCGCGCGCCACCATGGGGCTCGATCCGGGCTATCGCACCGGTGTCAAGGTCGCAGTGATCGATGCCACCGGCAAGGTGGTGGCGCACACGGCGATCTTCCCGCACGAGCCGCAGCGGCGCTGGGACGAGGCGCTGGCCATCCTCGGCAAGCTTGCGATCGAACACGGCGTCGAGCTGATCGCGATCGGCAACGGCACCGCTTCGCGCGAAACCGACAAGCTGGCCGCCGAGCTCGTGAAGCGGCTGCCCGAGCGCAAGATGACCAAGATCGTGGTCTCCGAAGCCGGCGCGTCGGTCTACTCGGCTTCCGCCTTTGCCTCGAGCGAACTGCCCGATCTCGACGTCACCATTCGCGGCGCGGTCTCGATCGCGCGGCGCCTGCAGGATCCGCTGGCCGAGCTGGTCAAGATCGAACCGAAGGCGATCGGCGTCGGTCAGTACCAGCACGATCTCGGCGAAGCCAAGCTGGCGCGCTCGCTCGATGCCGTGGTGGAAGACTGCGTGAACGCGGTCGGGGTCGATGCCAATACCGCCTCGGTGCCGCTGCTGGCGCGGGTGTCGGGCATCGGCGCGGGGCTGGCGCAGAGCATCGTGCAGCATCGCGACGCCAACGGCCCGTTCAAGTCGCGCAAGGCGCTGAAGGACGTGCCGCGGCTCGGGCCGAAGGCGTTCGAGCAGTGCGCCGGCTTCCTGCGCATCAGCAATGGCGAGGACCCGCTCGATTCATCCGGCGTGCATCCGGAAGCCTATCCGGTGGTGCGCCGCATCCTCGAGGCGACCAAGAGCGACATCAAGGCGCTGATCGGCAACGCCGACGTGGTGCGCGGGCTGAAGCCGCAATCCTTCGTCGACGACAAGTTTGGTCTGCCGACCGTCACCGACATTCTGCGCGAGCTGGAAAAGCCCGGCCGTGACCCGCGTCCCGCGTTCAAGGCGGCGGTGTTCAAGGATGGCGTCGAAGAGGTCAAGGACCTCAAGCAGGGCATGATCCTCGAGGGCACGGTGACCAACGTCGCCGCCTTCGGCGCCTTCGTCGATATCGGCGTGCACCAGGATGGCCTGGTGCACATCTCGGCGATGTCGCGGAATTTCATCAAGGACCCGCGCGAAGTCGTGAAGCCGGGCGACATCGTCAAGGTTAAGGTGCTGGACGTCGAGGTCGCGCGCAAGCGCATCGCGCTGACCTTGCGGCTCGACGATGAGGTCGGAGCCAAGAAGGACAATGCGGGACAGTCACGAGATTTCTCGCGCGGCTCGGCCAAGATGACGTCGTCGGCGTCGCGCCGTCCGCAGGAACAGTCCGGCGGGGGCGCGCTCGCCGACGCGCTGCGCCGCGCCGCCGAGAAGAGCGGGCGCGGCAAGCCGACCTAGGTCAAGCCAGTCCTTCCTCGACGAGCGCTTGTTCGACGGACGGCAAGCTTTTCATGCGGGCGAAATAGGCCTGTAGCCGTTCTGGGACCTCGATCCCGTGTACGGGCGCCCATTTCAGCGCCCAGAAAAGATAGGGGTCGGGGATCGTCATTCGATCGCCCAACAAGAAAGCCTTGTCGCCGAGCTGCTGCGCGAGAACAGCGAAATGCTTGATCAGCAGGTTCCGCGCGCGTTCCTTCTCGGGCGTTGGCAGGTTCTTGAAGAAGGGTCGCAAGCCGCCATGGATCTCGGTGGCCATGAAGGAGATGGCCTCAAGCGCGCGCCAGCGCGTGAGACCATCCTCGGGGAGCAACGCCTCGCTCCGGTGTGCAATGTAAGCCAGAATGGCGAGGTTCTCGGTCAGCACCGTTCCGTCGTCGAGCTCCAGCGCGGGCACGTAGCCCTTGGGATTGACTGTCAGGTAGTCGCGCCCGTCTTCGGTCCGCTTGTCGCGATTGATGCTGATCAGCTTGTAGGGAAGGCGCGTCTCGATCAGTGCGATGTGGTCCGCCAGGCTGCAGGCACCGGGGGCGTAGTAGAGGATCATCATAGTTCTCCGTACGTGGTCCGACTTGTTGACCAACAGCAGATGCGTGACTATGTCGTCAAACGCATATCTTCAGGACCAGGTCATATGGATGTGCCCGTGTCGGTCGATGCTTCCGCCGGTTGTCGCTGGGTGAGCGAGATTCTCAATCAGGTCGGCGACAAGTGGACAATTCAGGTCGTGGTGGCGCTTCGCGATCGGCCGCGGCGCTTCAACGACATCAAGCGTCACGTCGCCGGCATCTCGCAGCAGATGCTGACGCGCACGCTCAAGGCGCTTGAACGCGACGGCATGGTCGCGCGCACGGTCCGCTCCAGCACGCCTCCGCAGGTCGAGTATGCATTGACCGAACTCGGGCTCTCGCTTTCAGGGACAGTGCGGCAGCTTGCGGAATGGGCGGTCGCGCACCGTACAATCATTCGTGAAAACCGTCAGCGATACGACACCAGCCGCACTTGAAGCGCGACGAAGTCGGGTTGAAGAGCGCCGTCATTGAGCAGGTCTCGCCGAAACTAAATCCGGCGTCAGAATCTGGCGCATTTGTCAGTTGAAGTCGGCCTCACGCTTGCGTCTTCTGATCATGCTCTGCATGCCGCGCCACGAGGTTCGCCGCGGTCCCAATCAGGGAGGATTTCATGACGAACAGGCTCTTCACGTTTCTCACCGCGGCGACGCTCGCCGTAAGCGTTGCACTTGCACCCGCTGCCCTCGCTAGAGGCGGCGGTGGCGGCGGACATGGCGGCGGCGGTGGCTTCGGTGGCGGCCATGGCGGCAGCTTTGGTGGTGCCATGGGTGGTGGTATGCATGGCGGCGGCTTCGGCGGCATGCATGGTGGCGGAATGGCGTTCGCCGCGATGGGCGGCGGCGGGCATTTTGCCGGTGGGCATTTCGGCGGCGCTCGCTTCGCAGGTGCACCGACATTCGGCCCGCGCTTTGCCGGCGCCGGATTCCACGGCGCGCGCTTCTTCCATCATGGCGGCTTCTTCCACCACCACCGCTTCCATCGCTTCGCCTTCTTCGGCGGGCCCTACGTCTATGCCGATTACTACAACGGCTGCTACCGCAGGGTATGGACCTCTTACGGTCCGCAGTGGATCAATGTGTGCGGCGACTATTGGTGATCGCCCAATCAACCGCACCGTTGTCGCGGTCGTCGCCAGGCGTTCCATCCAGCCCCGGAATGGGATAGTCTGGCGGCGACCGTTGCGGGGCGCTCGGAGAGTTCGAGAACTCGGGGAGTTCAGGACAACTCGGAGAGTTCAAGAACATGACTGGAGCTCACCGCCGCATTCTCGTCGTCGAGGACGATCCGGAAACCGCCGGTCAGCTCGTCGAGGAGCTCACCACCAGCGGTTATGAGGTGGATCTGGCGGCGAACGGCCGCGAGGCGTTGAGTCAGGGGGCGGCGCGCGACTATGCCGTGATCACGATCGATCGCATGCTGCCCGACATCGACGGTATCACGGTGATGCGCCAGATGCGCGACGACGGCATCGCGGTGCCGTTCCTGATCATCAGCGCGCTCGGCGAGGTCGATGATCGTGTGCGTGGCTTGCGCGCGGGCGGCGACGATTACCTGGTCAAGCCGTTTTCGTTTGTCGAGCTGCTGGCGCGACTGGAAGCGCTTGGCCGCCGCAGTGAGACCGTTGCAAAGGAGACCATCCTGCGGGTCGGCGATCTCGCGGTCGATCTGATTGCGCGGACGGCAAGCCGCCGCGGTCGCAAGATTCCGCTGCTGCCGAAGGAATTCCAGCTGCTTGAATATCTCGCGCGCAACGAAGGCCGAGTGGTGTCGCGCGCCATGCTGCTGCAGCATGTCTGGGACCTGCACTTCGATCCCTCGACCAACATCATCGACGTCTATGTCGGTCGGGTGCGTCGCAAGGTTGACGACCAGCAAGCCTATCCGCTGATCCACACGATCCGCGGCATCGGGTACTGCCTCCGTGCTCCTGGCTAAAACCCTCCGATCGTCGACCTTCCGCCTGGCGTTGATCGCCATCGGCGTGTTCGGCCTGATCGTGTCCGCGATCTTCGCCTATGTCTACTGGTCGACGCTGTCGTACGTGCGCGACAGGTCCGACCGCGCCATTATGGCCGAGCAAGCGAGCCTGTATGACACCTATGCGCGGTCCGGCCGCGATGGCCTGACCGCGTTGATCGCACAACGCATCGCGAACAAGGGTCTTGCCGATCAGGTTTATCTGCTGGTCGGCCCCGGATCCGTGGTGCTTGCGGGAAATCTCACGCAATGGCCAGCAGACGCCGTTGGAGATGGATGGACCGAATTTCGAACCTCGCTGCCACAGCGGCCTTCGGCAACCGCGCTGGTGCGCGCTGTGACCAAGACTTTGCCGGGCAGTGATCGGCTGCTGGTCGGGCGCGACATCAGCGATCTCGACGGCTTCATGGCACAGATCAGGGCCGCAGGCATCGCCGTCGTCATGCTGATTATCGGCCTTGCGGCGGCCGCCAGCATCGGGGTCACACGGCGAACCGTCGGGCGGATCGAGTCGATCAATGCGACCAGCCGCGCCATCATGCTCTCCGGCCTCGATCAGCGTATCCCGCTCCATGGCAGTCACGACGAATGGGATCGCGTCGCCGAGAACCTCAATCTGATGCTGGATCGCATCCAGACCCTGATGGGAGACATCAAGCAGGTCAGCGAGAATATCGCCCACGATTTGCGCACGCCGCTGACCCGGATGCGCGGCCGGCTCGAGAAGGCCTATCACGCCCCACGCAACGGGGAGGGCGATGCGGCGCTGATCGGCGACACCATCGCCGATCTTGACGCGGTGCTCGGGATGTTCGCATCGATCACGCGGATTTCCGAGATCGAGACGCGGGCCCGCAAGGGCGCGTTCCGCATCGTTAACCTGGTCGAGATCGCAGGCGAGGTGGTCGAGCTCTACGATGCCGCCGCCGAAGAGGTCACCACCCATCTCGACCTTGCCGGCGATCCGGCGGTGCTGGTCACCGGCGATCGCGACCTCTTGTTCGACGCCATCGCCAATCTCGTCGACAACGCCATCAAGCATGGCCGTCCGGGCGGACGGGTGACCGTGACCTGCGACAACGACGAGGGCGAGCCGGTGATTTCGGTCGCCGATAACGGTCCCGGAATTCCCGCCGAACAGCACGATCAGGTCTTCAAGCGCTTCTACCGGCTCGAGCAGAGCCGCTACACGCCGGGCAACGGCCTCGGCCTCAGCCTGGTCGCCGCGGTCGCGAGCCTGCACGGCGCAAAGATCGAATTGCGCGACAACGCGCCGGGGTTGTTGTGCAGGCTGGTGTTTCCAGCAGCGGAAACGTAGATCTTTCGTTATTCCGGGGCGCGCGCAGCGCGAGCCCGGAATCCATTGCTCCGCGCATAATTCGGCTCGATGGATTCCGGGCTCGACGCTTCGCGTCGCCCCAAAATGACGAAGGGGAAGGGCGACAACCCGACGGGCAACTCTTCCACCGCAAACTAACCGTCGTTCTGGCCTTCGCCAGGACGACGATGTGGTGAGAGGAGCTTAAAACCGCGCCGCCATCTCCGCGAGCCTCCGGTGCGCGGCTTCGCGGGCCGTGCGGATCGGCTCGGTGGGTCCGGTGGTCGGGCCGATCGGGACGAAGCGCACGTCGCTGATGCCGATGAAGCGCAGCACCTCGCGCAGATAGGGCGTCGCCATATCGATGCGGCCGCGGTTCATGCCGGTGACGAAGTCGCTGCCGCTGGCGATGATCGCAACCGTCGGGCGGTCCTTGAGCAGCGGCAGATAGCCCAGCGCCGGATCGAAGCGGAAGGTCAGCCCGGGTTGGATGATGACATCGAGCCACTGCTTGAGCTTGTAGGGAATCGAAAAATTCCACATCGGCGTCGAGATCAGCACGCGGTCGGCCAGCGACAGCCGCAGGGCCAGGCGTTCGGCGACGGCAAAGGCATCTTGCTGCGAATTGGTGAAGGCCTTGCCGCCGATCCGGGCGTATTTCGCTTCGAGCAGATGGCCCTCGAACTCCGGCAACGGCTCGCGCCACAGGTTCGTCGCGTCGATCTCCCAGTTCGGCCGTACCTCCCGGAAGTGATCGAGAAAGACGCGCGCGCCGGCCGCCGATTCCGAATCGGCGCGGGGAGAGCAGTCAAGATGCAGCAGCTTCGGCACCGCGCCTCCTCAGCCCAGCGCCTTGATAACTGTGTCGGCGTTGGTCACGACGGAGACATTCTGGAGCGCAAAATTGATCGCCGCGTTGTGCCAGTCTGCATTCATGGTCGAGCAGCAATCCTCCGGAACGATCATGAAATAGCCCTTGTCGGCGCCGGTACGCGCGGTGTGCTCGACCGACATGTTGGTCCAAGCCCCGGTGTTGATGATCATGTCGCGGCCGGTGGCTTTCAGGATGGTCTCGAGCCTCGTGCCTTCCCATGCGCTCATCCGCATCTTCTCGACCACGAAGTCGCCCGGACGCGGTTCGAGCCCCGAGACCGGCGCGGCGCCCCAGCTGCCGCGCACCATTGCCTTGCTGTCGACCAGCCCCTCGAACAGCGGCGCGTTGAGCGTCACGCCGGGCGCGCCCGGCTCGACCACGAACCAGACATGGATGATGGCGACGCCGCGCGCCCGCGCAGCCTCCGCGACGCGGCGGACATTCTCGACGACATGCTGCTGGCGGGCATGGGCCGGCGCGCCAGAGTCGGCGAATGCGCCGCCTTCCATGATGACGTCGTTCTGCATGTCCTGGATGATCATCGCGCAGCGCTGCGGATCGATCTGCATCTCGCCGGCGGCAAGATTGGGCGCGGGCGAGGACGACGCTACGGCGCCGGTGCTGCCGCGCTTGCCGGTCATATAAGGCTCGTTGCGCGGCCCGACCTTGGTCGGGATCGCGTAGACCGAATGGGTCGCGGTCAGATAGAGCGTGCGGAAATCGGCGCCGCCCCAGGCAAGGTTGGCGACGAGTTCGGGCAGGCGGACCTTGCCGAGCAGATCACCAGCGGGCGAGTAGACCCAGACGCCGCCGGGCGCGGTAACCCAGACATTGCCGCGCTGATCGCACTTCATGCCGTCGGGCAGGCCGGGTTCAAGCTCGGAGCGGATGCCTGAGGCGAATACCCGCGGATTGCCGAGCGCGCCGTCGGGGCTGACGTCGAAGGCGCGGATTAGCGCTTGCACGGTGTCGTTGACGTAGAGGATGCGCTCGTCGGGCGAGAAGCACAGCCCGTTCGGCTGTTCGAACAGATAGCGGTCGACCAAGAGCTTCGGCGCACCGCCGCCGGGCGGCACGCGATAGACGCCCTGGAAGCCGAGCTGGCGTGGCCGCTCGACGCCATAGACCGGCATGCGGCCGTACCAGGGATCGGAGAAGTAGATCGCTCCGCTCGAATGAACGCAGACGTCGTTCGGGCTGTTGAGCTCTTGGTTCTCGTAATGCGAGGCCAGCACTTCGCGCCGCCCGTCGGGGCGCTCGCGGATCAGCGATGACGTCGCGTGCTCGCAGACAATCAAGTTGAGCTCGGCATCATAGGTCATGCCGTTGCACTTATTCGACGGGCGCCTGACCTCGACTACGCCGCGTCGTGCATCCCAGCGCCGGCGCACGTCGCCCGGCATGTCGGAGAACAGCAGGAAGTGATCGACCGGATGCCAGATCGGTCCTTCCGTGAAATCGAAGCCGGTGCCGACCTGGCCGACCGGCGCGTAGGGGTCGATCAGGTCTTCAAACTCGCTGCGCAGCGTGACATGCGTCATCGCATCAAGCCTCCGCCCCTACGCCGGGAACCAGTTGCGCTGCGGCAGGCTCTGCACGATCGGGCCCGGCACCTGGTCATGCAGGCGGCCGACCACCATGCCGCCCTCGATCTTCGCCGGGCGATCGTGCACCGGCAGCAGATAGCGTGAGTTGTTCAGGAGCCTCTTGATCGACGCCTTCTCCGCTCGTTTGCTGGTGCCATGATTGCCGGTGGTGCGTGGCTCGGCGTCGTGGATTTCGTTGAATGGATTCACGATCTGGTCGTTGAAATCGTAGATCACGTCGCCGCAGATCGTGGCGATTCCATCGGCAGTGTGGACGTGGATGTTCATCGAGCCTTCCGTATGGGCGTTGGCGGCGTCGCAATAGACGCCCGGCATCAGCTCGACCGGGCCGGTGATCTCGAGGTCGAGGAGGCGCAGCGCGCTCTTGGTGTGCAGGCGGTCGATCAGGTGCTTGATGTCAGGCGCGGGATATTGCGGGTGCATCAGGCCGGAGACGGAATATTCCAGCTCCTTGCGGTTGAGAACGACGGTCGTGTTCATCGGGAACAGATCGTCCTTGCCGGCATGGTCGATGTGCAGATGGGTGTGGCAGACGAAGCGGACGTCGCCCATCCGCACGCCGTGGCGGGCGAGCTGGTTCTCGATCATGTTCTCGTGGAACTGGAGGCCGCGCATGCCGAGCGTCTCCATGATCTGGTTGGAGCGATAGCCGGTGTCGACCAGCACAGGGTAGGGGCCGCCGAGGATCAGAAATCCGAGCGTCAGCACGCGGCGGGTGCGGCCGCAATTGTGCCCGAGCACGAGGAAGCTCGATTCCAGCTCGATATCGCCATAGTCCAGAATCTTGATCTCCAACGGCATCGCTCGCCCTCCCGTGTTCGTTGTTGTGTTCGTGTTCGCAGCGCGGCTATGGCCCCAGCCGATAGACCTGCGCCGCCGTCGTGCTGAAGATCGCCTCGCGCTGTTCGCGGCTGAGCCGTTCGGCTGCCGCCTCGAAGGCCGCGATGAGATCGCGGTAGCTGGTCCACAGCTTCTCGATCGGAAAGTTCGAGCCGAACAGGCAGCGCTCTGCGCCGAAGATCGCGACCGTATCGATCACGACACCGGCGATATGCGCGGCATCGTTGCGATGGATGAAGGTGCCGAGCCCGGACAGCTTGGACACCACGTTGGGACATTGCGCGAGCCGCGCCATGCCGGCGCGCCATGCGGCGCGGCCTTGCGGCGACAGATCCTCCAGCATGCCGGCATGCTGCAGGATGAAGGTCACGTCGGGGCAGGACTCCGCAAGCCCGGCGGCAGCAACCATCTGCGGCGCGAACACCTGCAAGTCGAAACTCCAACCATAGTCGGCGAGGTGGCCGATATTGCGCCGGATCACCGGATCGGTACAGAGATCGGGACGAGCTGCGAAGCGATAGAGCGGATTTTCGTGCCAGTGCAGCTGCATGCGCACGCCGCGCACCAGTGGATAGCGCTTTAATCGATCGAGCTGCGGTCGGACGTCGTCGACGGAGAAGTCGGCATAAGCGACGAGCGCGTGCGGCCAACCGTGAGCGTCGGCGGTCTGCTGCACCCAGGCGGCCTCGTCCTCGAATTGGACGTTCGGCCAATTGGTCTGGACATAGACCGAGCGGGTGACGCCGGTGCCCTTGAGGTCGTCGAGATACTCTTCGATCGGATAGTCGCGGCGGATCGGCTCGTAGGGGCCGAAGATGCGCGGCTGCATCGGGCCGGACAGCCAGGCGAGATCGGCCTGACGCCAGATGTGATGATGTCCGTCGACAATGCCGGTCACGCCGCTCTCCTTGTTGCAAGCGACAGCAGATGCGCGACGACTGCCGCGCTCGATCCGCCGTCCACGAGATCATCGACGAAGCGCTGGATCGCGATCAGCGCCTCGGTTTGCGGCTTGAAGCCTGGCGCGGTCGCGAGCGGCGTCAGCCAGCTGACGCGCCAGGCTCGGCGCGACAGTTTTGCGACGGCGTCGCTCAGCGCGGCCGGATCGCCGCGCTCCAGACCGTCGGAAACGATCACGACAGCGGCGCCACGGGCATATCCGCCGAACCTCGGTACGGCGAGGAAGGCCTGCAGCGCGTCGCCGATCCTCGTGCCGCCGTCCCAGTCACTGACCAGGAAGGATGCCGCGCTCAGTGCCTGCTCGCGGCGCTTCAGCCGCAGCGCCGACGTGACGCGGGTCAGCCGTGTGCCGAAGGTGAAGACCTCGACATTGCCAACCGCCTGCACCAGCGCATGCGCCAGCCGCATGTTCTCCTCGGTACGCACCTTCATCGAGCCGGAGACGTCGATCAGGAGCAGCATCTTGCGGGGCCGCTGGCGACGGCGCATCCGGCCGAGCCGCAGCACCTCACCGTCATTGCGTACGCTGTCACGCAAAGTGCGGCGGAGGTCAGCGAATGGACCGCTGCGCGCGCGCCGTCGCCGGTGGCTGCGGCGCCGCGGCAGCCGTTTTGCCGCCTCGCGCGACAGCCGACGCAACGGATCGCTGGTCGGGACTTGCGCAAATCTGCGCTCGACCAGCGCCTCGGCCCGCGCCGCGGCGAGGCCTGATTCATTGGCCTCGTCGGCAAGCGGCGGCTCGTTCTCGCCGCGGCCTTCCTCCTGCAGGCGGACGGTCTCCTCGTCCTCGTCCTCGCCCTCGGCGTGCTCGATCGCCTCAGCGCCACGGAAATGGATATTGAACAGCCGGTCATAGGTCGCGCGGCGCTCCGGCGGCGGCGCCAATGTCGCCAGACCGGCCCGGCGGATGTGCTCGAGGCTGCGCGGCCCGAGCAGTTCGATCGCGGCGAGGAAGCTCGTGGTCTGCTCCGGCGCCACCAGGAAGCCGTTGGCGCGCAGCAGCGCGACAAAGGACACGAAGAACTGCGCGGCGCGCGGCAGCCTGAGATCGTCGCTCACGCCGCAGCCTCCGCGATGATCGCATCGAGTCGCGGCGAGATGAAATGCAGGTCCTCTTCGTCCTTCAGCGCGACGCCGATCGAGCGCTTGAAGGCGTCCGGCCAGCGCGCGCCGCCCTTGTTGAGCAAGGTCGCGGCCTCGGCCCAGTCGACCGCTTCGGCAATGCCCGGCGCCTTGCTCAGCGGCTCGCGGCGCAGCCGGCCGACCGCGGCGACGACGGCCCGGGCGGTCGCCTCGGCGACGCTGGAGGCGCGCATCATCACGATCCGGGCCTCGCGCTCGGCGTTCGGATAGTCGATCCAGTGATACACACAACGTCGCCGCAGCGCCTCGTGCAGGTCGCGGGTCCGGTTCGAAGTCAGCACCACGACGGGATGCTCGGCGGCGCGGATGGTGCCGCGCTCCGGGATCGAGATCTGGAAGTCGGAGAGGAATTCGAGCAGGAAGGCTTCGAACTCCTGGTCGGCGCGGTCGATTTCGTCGATCAGGAGCACGGTCGCGTCGGGCGCGCGCAGCGCGGCGAGCATCGGGCGCTCGATCAGGAACGACTCGCCGTAGATGTCGATGCTCTCTTCGCCCGCCTGCCGGATCGCCAGCATCTGGCGCGGATAGTTCCACTCGTAGAGCGCCGCCGCGGCGTCGATGCCTTCATAGCATTGCAGCCGGATCAACCGGCGGCCGAGCACGGCGGCGATCGCTTTCGCTGCCTCGGTCTTGCCGACGCCCGGGGCACCCTCGAGCAGCAGCGGCTTGCCGAGCGCAAGCGAGAGATAGGACGCCGTCGCGATGCCGTCGTCGGCGAGGTAATAGGCCGCACGCAGCGTCTTCTCCAGCGCCTCGGGGCTATCGATGCCGACGATGTTGCTGCGGACCGGCATGGAGAGACCTCAGCGCCGCGGCTGCGGCCGCGCGCCGCCTTGCGCCTTGATCGCACGCAACACCTTCTCCGGCGTGATCGGCAGATCGTCGATCCGCACCCCGACCGCGTTGAAGATCGCATTGGCGACGGCGGGCAGCACCGGATTGGCGCACATCTCGCCCGGTCCCTTGGCGCCGAACGGGCCGTCGGGTGCGGGGCGCTCCAGCACTGCGATGTCGTGCGGACAGATGTCACCGGGCCCTGGCATCAGGTATTCGACGAAATCGCGCGGGCCGTGTATCGGCTCCGGATAATAGGGCTCCGGCGTCTCGTAGAGGGCGTGGCTGACGCCCATCCAAGCGCCGCCGACCAGCTGTTGCTCGACCAGCCGCGGATTGAGCGCGCGGCCGAGCTCATAGGCCGAGTCCATCCTGACCATGTCGACCTCACCGGTCTCGTCGTCGACCTCGACCTCGGCGACCAGGCAGGCGTGCGCGTAACAGGTCGCCGGCGACATCTCGCCGGTCTCGGGGTCGACATCGGACAGCGGCACCAGGAAAATGCCGCGGCCGGAGATCGTCTTGCCCTGCTTGAACTGCGCGGCGATGGCGACGTCCTTGGTCGAGATCGAGCGATGTGGCGCGCCCTTGACGTGGATATTGCCGCGGCCGTCGGTCTCGAGATCGGCGGCATTCACCTCGAGCTCCTCGGCGGCCGCCTCCATCATCACGCCGCGGGCCTCCCGCGCTGCCGCCATCACGGCATTGCCGACGCGGTGCGTGCCGCGCGAGGCGAACGAGCCCATGCAGTGCGGGCCAGTGTCGGAGTCGGCAGTATCGACATAGACGTCCTCGACCGGCACGCCGAGCGTCTCGGCGCAGATCTGCCGGGTCACCGACTTCATGCCCTGGCCGAGATCGATCGAGGACAGCGCCACGGTGAACTTGCCGCTGGGGTTGGAATGCACCAGCGCCTGGCTCGGATCGCCGCCGAGATTCATGCCGATGGGATAGTTGACCGACGCGATGCCGCGTCCGCGATGCCGGGTCATGGTCAACGCCTCCTGGTGCCGAAGACGGAAGAGAAGCGGGTGGCGCCGTGCGACGGCGCGCTCGGCCGCGGTGGCGGAGATGATGGCGGTGGCGGGGGAGGCGGCGGCTCGCGGGTCGCGGCCGGCGCGCGGTCATAGGTGGTGCGCTGTTGCGACGGGGCCGGCGGTGGCGCGTGCGTTTCACGCGGTGTCAGCGGCACGGCGGCACGCGCGCCGCCCCCATCCTTGCGCGACGACATCCGCTTGAACTCCTCGCGGAGCGGCCATTTCGCCTTCTCGGCGGCGACCTGCACGCATTCGATCAACGCCGTGTTCTTGGCCTCGCGGCGGTGCGCCTTCATGTCGCCGTCGCGATACGCATTGAGGATCCGGAACTCCATCGGATCCATGCCGACGAGATGGGCGAGCTTGTCCATCTGGCATTCGATCGCGAAATCCATCGCCGTGACGCCGAAGCCGCGCATCGCGGTGGCCGGCGTGCGGTTGGTGAACACACAGTAGACGTCGCCATGGACGTTCGGGATCGTGTAGGGGCCGGGCAGATGCGCGGCGCATTTCACCGCGGCATAGCTCGACAGCCGCGTATAGGCACCGCTGTCGAAGTAGGCGCGCACCTTGCGGGCGACGACGCGGCCATCGCGCATCACGCCGTCCTTGATGTAGATGCGCTCGGCGCCGCGCGGCGGCCCATATTGCATCTCCTCCTCGCGTCCGAACACGTAGCGCACCGGCCGCCCGGTCAGCATCGCGCCGAGGATGCAGAGCGGCTCGGTCAGGGTATCGACCTTGCCGCCGAAGCCGCCGCCCACCGTGCCGCCGATGAAATGGAAGGTGTTGGAGGGCACGTCGAGGATTTTTGCGCAGGTGTCGACCGAGAAGAACAGCGCCTGCGTCGACGTATAGACGATGTAACGGCCGTTGGTATCGGGCGCTGCGATCGAGCCGTTGGTCTCGGTCGGGGCGTGTTCGATCGGCGACATCTGGTAGCGCTGCTCCAGCACATGGTCGGCCGCGGCAAGCGCGCGGTCGGCGTCGCCAAAGCGCAGCTGCTGGCGATCGTAGCTCTCGTGATAGGTGAAGGTGTTCTTGGGATAGACTTCGTTGACCACGGGCGCGCCCGGCTTCAGCGCGTCCTCGACGTCGAACACCGCCGGCAGCGGCTCGTAGTCGATCTTCACCTTCGCGATGGCTTCAAAGGCCTCGCGAGGGCTGTCGGCGACGATCGCGACAATCGGTTCGCCCTTGTAGCGCACCTTGTCGAGCGCGAGCGACGGTTCGTCGTCCTTGCCGAAATTGATCAGGCTGAGCAGCGTGTTCAAATTGTGCGGCACGTCGGAGGCGCGGATCACCCGCCGCACCCCCTGCGACCGCTCGGCCTCCGAAGTGTCGATGCGCCGCAGCCTTGCATGAGAGTGCGCGCTACGGACCACCTTCAGGTGCAGCATGCCCTGCAGCTTGTAGTCGTCGAAATAGGGCGAGGTGCCCGTGACATGGCCGAGCATGTCCTGGCGCTGCGTGCCCTTGCCGATTTCCTTCAGATTGTCGTCGCGTTCGTCGGCGAAGAGGTCCTTGCGCAATTCCAGCATGGCACTGTTCCCTTACGCGCGGGCGCGGCCGCCGGAAGCGGCTGCCAGCACGGCGTTGATGATCGGCTCATAGCCGGTGCAGCGGCAGATGTTGCCCGAGATCGCCTCGATCACCTCGGCGCGGCTCGGCTGCGGGTTGCGGTCGAGCAGCGCCTTGGCGGCCATCAGCATGCCCGGCGTGCAATAGCCGCACTGCGCGGCGAAATTGTCGGCGAAGGCGCGCTGCAGCGGGTGCAGATTGGGACCGTCCTTGATGCCGTCGAGCGTCTCGACCGAGCGGCCGGCAACCGTCTCGGCCAGCGTCAGGCAGGAGAGATGCAGTTCGCCGTCGATCAGGACGCTGCAGGTGCCGCAGCCGCCCTGGCCGCAGCCGAATTTCGGCGTCATGTCGCCGATCAGCTCGCGCAGAGCGACCAGCAGGTTGGTGCCGCCGTCGACGAAGATCGCGACGTCGCGACCGTTATGGCTGAATTGCAGAGGGGTCTTGGCCATCGCGATTTATTCCTGCCCGGACAACAGGCGCCGGAGATGCACGCCGACGATCTCACGGCGATACCAGGCGCTGGCGAGGGCATTGTCGCCGGGCGATGTGCCTTCGACGACGGCCGCGGCGGCCGCGTTGATCGTGAAAGCGTCTAGCGAACGGCCTTCCAGTGCACGTTCGGCTGCGCGGGCGCGGATCGGGGTCGGCGCCATCGAGCCGAGCGCGATGCGGGCACCGCCGATCCGACTGCCGTTGACCGGCAGATGCGCCGCCAATGTGATCACTGCGCCGCCTTTGGGTTTGATCCGCGCGATCTTGCGGTAGCGGAAGGCATCAGGGTTGCCGGGCTTGGCAAAGGAGATCGCCAGTACCAGCGCGCCGGTCTGCCGGTCGCGCGATTGCAGGAACTCATCGATCGGGATCTCGCGGCCGCCGAGGCCGCCCTGCACCGAGACCGTTGCGTCGAGCGCCAGCATCGCGACCGTGAAGTCGCCATACGGCACCGGCGCGAACAGATTGCCGCCGACCGTGCCCATGTTGCGCACCGCCGGTCCGCCGATCGAGCGGGCAGGAGCGTGCAGAAACCCGAGCTCGCGTTCGGCCAGGATGCGCGCGAAAGTGATGCCGGCGCCGAGCGTGATGCGCGAGCCTGACGTATCGATCCTTGTCATCGCCTGGTCGCTGGCGCGCACGATAGTCGAGATCGAGATGTCACCCTCGTTCAGCGCCCGCATCACCAGCGTGCCGCCGCCCAGATAGCGGGCGCCGCGATCCGACGACAACGCCGCCGCGGCGTCATGGGTGCTGGTAAAGGTCTTCACCGTGACTGGCATGATGTCCTCTCCCGCTTACGCGGCCTCCTTCAGATGCCGGCGGATGGCGTCGAAGCCGGCCTGGTAGATGTCTTCCGAAACCATTCGCGTGATGCGATCCGTGTCCTCGGTCCGGGTCGAGAAGCGTGATTCCCAGTGCCAGAAGGTGCGGTCGCCGTCGGTGACCGGCAGCAGGCGGACATGCGCGACGTAGTTGAACATCGGGATCGGCGTATCGAGCAGGCAGTAGCTGAAGCTTTGCTCCAGGTCGGACAGCGCCAGCAGCTGCTCGCGCAGCTCGGCGCCGTCCATCAGCTTGAAGCGCCTGACGCAGCCGATTTTGTCGGACGGCTGCGCCCGCTCGATGCCGCTGCTCGCGACCGCCGGGTGCCAGCGGTCATGGCCGTTGAAATCGCGTAGCACGGCCCACACCGCATCGGTCGGTGCATCCAGGATCGTGCTTTTGACGATATGCGGCATGACTAGCATCCAATGCCAATCGTTTGCGTCGATGTGACCGCGTGAACCACCTCTCCCCAACGGGGAGAGGTCGCGCCGAAGGCGCGGGTGAGGGGGATCAGGCCCCACGATGAACCGCCGCCCCTCACCCGGATCGCATCGCGCGATGCGATCCGACCTCTCCCACAGGGGGAGAGGTGGACCGTCTGCTCGGCGATATCTTGCTTATGCATCCCGCTAGCCCCCGAACGCCCGCTTCAGCGCATCGAATCCGCCCTGGAACACGCCGCTGCCGATATTGTTGACCAGTTCCGTCTCGCGCTCCGGAGCGCAGTCGAACTCGGCCGTCCATTCCAGGAACGTCTGGTCGCCATCGGTGACCGGCGTCAGCCGTAGCGTCGCAACGTAGTTCTCCACGCCCATCGGCGATTCCAGGATCGAATAGGTGCAGAACATGTCGTAGTCGGACAGCCCGAGCAGCTTCTCCCGGATCCGATCGCCGTTGCGCAGGCGGAAATCCCTGACGCAGCCGATCTTGTCCGACGGCTCGCCGCCCTCGATCCGGCTCTCCGCGATCGCGGGATGCCAGTTCGGCAGTCCGTTGAAATCGCGGACGCGCGCCCAGACCCGGTCGTTGCGGGCATTGACGACAGTGGAGACGTAAACCCGTGCCATGTTGCGAGCTCAGTCCTTCTTGCGCGGCGTGCGTTCAGGACGCGGCTCGCCGCCGCCCTCAGGCGCCGCCGGCTTGGCCTCGCCGCCGCCCTTGCGTGCGGAGTCCTTGATGCCCTGCATGTCGCGCGCCTCGCGGATCAGGCCGGGCATCTTCGCGAGGCTGCCGCCCTCGACGCCGATGTCGGAAAGGATCGAGTCGATCAGCGGCGCCTGCACGCGATAGCGCAGCGCCGAGTCGATAACCTCGTCGGTCGCGCTGCGACCACTGCCGCCGCCTTGGCCGTTGCCGTTCAGGCCATCGACCTGGAGAATGCGGATGCCCTCGATCTTCTCCATCGGCTTGACGCTCTCGCGCACGATGCCCTCGATCCGGTCGAGCAGCTTGCGGCGGAACAGCGAGTAGCGGGCCTGGTCGGTCAGCACGTTCTCGGCCTCGTTGAGCATGCGTTGGGCCTCGGCCTCGACCGCAGCACGGACGCGTTCGGCTTCCGCGGCGATCCGGGTTTCCTCGGCCTGCTTCTCGGCGAGCAGCACCTCGACGGTCTTGCGCCGCTTGGCGATCTCGCTTTCGCGCGCGGTGACGACGCGCTCGGCCGCTTCGGTGGCGTGGACCCTCGCGTCCTCGGCGGCGGCGCGCGCTGCCGATTCCTCCAGCGACTTCTGGTGCAGCACGATGGCCTTCTCCATCAGGGCGGTCTCGACATCCTTCTCGCGGTTGACCTCGAGTTTGCGCAGCTCGCGTTCGCGGCCGATCCGCGCCTCGTCGAGGCCGCGGTCGGCGGCGATGCGGGCGCGCTCGACCTCTTCACGCGCAGCGATCTCGGCCTCCTGCAGCGATTGATTGCGCGCGACTTCAAGCTGCTCGATCGAACGACGCCGTTCGATCCGCGCCGCCTCCAGCGCCTGCTCGCGGGTCACATCGGTGGTCTCAACCTCCTTGCGCGCCGTGATCTCGGCCTGCCTGACTTGCCGGTCGGCATCGATCCGCTCGGAACGCTTGGCAGCGAGCGCGATCACGCGCTCTTCGTCGGCGAGCTCGATCGCCCGCTTCTGGTCGATGTTGAGCACCTCGCGGGTCCTGGAGGAAGCGATCCGCTCGCTCTCCAGCGCGAGTTCGACATCGATCCGCTGCCGCTCGATGGCGTCGCGGCGCTTCAGCTCGGCGGCCTCGATCGCCTCGGTGCGCGCAATCTCGAGCCCGCGGGTCTCGCGCTCGGCACGGATGCGCTGCGCGGCGACCGATTTCTCCTGCGAGATCCGTGCCGCCTCGATCGCTTCGCGCGAGGCGATGTCGGCTTCCTCGATCGCGCGGGTGCGCGCGATCTCCAGTGCACGGACGTGCTCCTCCTGGGCGATCCGAGACGCTTCGGTGGCGTCGCGCGCGGCGATTCCGGCGATCTCGATGGCCTGGTTGCGCTCGATCTCGAGCTTGCGTGTCGTGTGATCGGCGGCGATACGCTCGGCCGCCAGCGTCTTCTCGCGCGCAATGCGGGCGGCCTCGACCGCCTTCTGCGCCTCGATCTCGGCTTCCTGGATGGTGCGGACCTGCTGGATCTCCAGCGCGCGGGTGCGTTCGTCGGAGGAGATGCGCTCGACATTGACAATCATGGTCTGGGCGATGCGCGCCTTCTCGGTGGCCTCGCGGGCCGCGATCTCGGCTTCCTCGACCGCGCGGGTGCGCTCGATCTCGCGCCGGCGGGTCTCTTCCTCATTGGCGATGCGGGCGTCGGTGACGACACGGTCCTGCTGGATCCTGGCTTTCTCGATCGCCTCGCGGGCGGCGATCTCGGCCTCCTCGACCGTGCGCATCCGCTCGATCTCGCGCTGGCGGACCTCGCGTTCGGAGGCGATGCGGGTGGTGTCGACCGAGCGCTGGTTGGCGATCCTCGCCTTCTCGATCTCCTCGCGCGCCAGCAGTTCGCGCTCCTCCACCGCGCGGGTGCGCTCGATCTCGCGATGCCGGGTCTCGCGCTCGGAGGCGATCCGGGCTTCGGTGATCGCCTGCTCGTTGGCGATGCGCGCCTTTTCAATAGCCTCTCGTGCCGCGATCTGAGCCTGCTCGGACTCGGTCTCGCGCAAGGCACGTTCACGCGCCACTTCGGTGCGCTGCAGGGCGCGACGCATCTCGATGTCGCGTTCCTGCTCGAGGCGTGCGGTTTCGCTCTCGCGCTCGATCTCCAGCGCCTGCCGCTCGGCTTCGAGGTTGCGGGAGCGGATCTTGATCATCGAGTCCTGTTCGATGTCGTTGCGCAGCTTGCGCTTGGCCTCGATGTCCTCCATCAGGCGGGTCAGGCCTTCGGCATCGAACCGGTTCGAGGGATTGAAATATTCGAGGTCGGTCTGGTCGAGATCAGTGATTGCGACCGATTCGAGTTCGAGGCCGTTCTGCGCCAGCGCCTCCGCGGCATTGGCCTTGACGCGCGCGACATAGTCGCCGCGCTGCTCGTGCATCTGCTCCATCGTCATCTCGGAAGCCACCGAGCGGATCGCTGAGATGAACTTGCCGGAGAGCAGGGTGTGCAGCTGTTCGGGCTCCATGGTGCGGCGGCCGAGCGTCGCGGCGGCGATCGAGACCGCCTCGCGGGTCGGCTGGACCCGGACGTAGAAATCGGCCTCGATGTCGACGCGCATGCGGTCGCGGGTGATCACGGCGTCCTCGCGGGAGCGCACGATCCCCATCGGCAGCACGTTCATGTTAACCGGCGTGTAGTCGTGGATGAACGGCAGCACGAAGGCGCCGCCGTTGATCACCACCCGCTCGCCGAGGAAGCCGGTGCGGACGAAGGAGGTTTCTTTCGATGAACGGTGGTAGAGCCAGTTCACCACGTAGACGATGATGACGATCGCGACGATTGCGACGATGAGCCAGAGGACCAATTCACCGACCAGCATCCCCGACATATCTTCCTCCCTTGGTCACGGCGCGTCAGCGCGCGCCGATCGCCTTGAACTTGCGAACCTGATCCGTCAGCGCCCGCTCGACCGGCAAGCGCTCCATCGAGGAGGCGCCGTAGAAGCCGTGGCAGTTGCGGGTCTGCTTCATGATGAAATCGGCGTCTTCGGGGTCCGCGATCGGACCGCCATGCGCGAGCACGATGATGTCTGAATTGACGCTGAGCGCAGCCTCGGCCCAGGCCTCGATCCGCGCAGGGCAGTCGGCAAGCTTCGGCGCGGTCTGCGCGCCGATCGTGCCGCCCGTGGTCAGCCCCATATGGCAGACGATGATGTCGGCGCCGGCGATCGCCATCGCTGTGGCCTCCTGCTCGCTGAACACATAGGGCGTGGTCAGCATGTTCTTGTCATGCGCCTTTGCGATCATGTCGATCTCGAGCGCATAGGACATCCCGGTCTCTTCGAGATTGGCGCGGAAGGTGCCGTCGATCAGCCCGACGGTCGGGAAGTTCTGCACCCCGGCGAAGCCGAGCGCCTCGAGCTGGTCGAGGAACACATCCATGTCGCGGAACGGATCGGTGCCGTTGACGCCGGCGAGCACCGGCGTTTTGGTCACGACGGGGAGCACCTCGCCGGCCATCTCGACGACGATGGCGTTAGCGTCGCCATAGGGCATCAATCCGGCTAGCGAGCCGCGGCCGGCCATGCGATAGCGGCCGGAATTGTAGATCACGATCAGATCGACCCCGCCGGCCTCCTCGCATTTTGCCGACAGGCCGGTGCCGGCGCCGCCGCCGACGATCGGCTCGCCGCGCGCGATCATGGCGTGAAACTTCTTCAACAGCGCCGCGCGTTCAAACCTCGGCATGGGTCACCTCGCCACTCTGCGCCGGCCACCGGCGCGTCCGAGCAATGGACGGAACGCGCTGACGATGGCGGCGGTGAACTCGGGATCGTTGATGTTGCGCTTGACGCGAATGATCTGCCGGTTGCCGGTCTGGCGCACGGTGCGCTCCAGCGCGCGGAACAGCGCCGCGTCGGCGTCGGGGTCCCAGAACGGCTGGCCGGGGGCATCGAGCGCGGAGACGCCGCCTTCGGCGAGGAAGAAGCGCACCGGCCCATCCATCTGGTTGAGCCGCTCGCCGATCCAGCGGCCCATCCGCTCGTTCTCTTCCGGCGTGGTCCGCATCAATGTGACCTGCGGATTGTGGATGTGGAATTTGCGCTGCCGGTAGCGCTCCGGAATGGTGTCGGGCGCGCCAAAGTTGACCATATCCAGAGCGCCGACCGAGCCGACATAAGGCACTCGGCTGCGGATGATGGCGCCGAAGCGATCGTTGGTCGCCGGGAACACGCCGCCCATCAGCAGGTCGCAGACTTCAGTCGTGGTCAAATCGATGACGCCGGCGAGTTGGCCCGACTCGACCAGCTTCTCCATCGAGCGGCCGCCGACGCCGGTTGCGTGGAAGACGAGGCATTCGAAATCCTCGCGCAGATCGGCGGCAATCCTCTGCACCGCCGGCGTGGTGACGCCGAACATCGTGATGCCGATAGCCGGAAGATGAGCGCCGGTATCGCGCTGCTTGCTGGCCTGTTCGTCGAGCCGGGCCTTGACCATGCCGACCAGCGCATGGGCGCCGTTGCCGAGCACCGCGCGTGAGATCGAGTTGAGGCCCTGCACGTCGGTCACCGAATACATCATGGTGATGTCGGCCGGACCGACATAGGGGCCGACGTCGCCGGACGCGACCGAGGAGATGATGAGCTTCGGCACGCCGACTGGAAGCGCGCGCATGCCCGGTGCGACCAGCGACGCGCCACCCGAGCCGCCGGCGGAAATGATGCCGGCGACATTGCTCTGCCGACGCAGCCATCGCTCGAATGCTTCTGCCATCGCCGTCACCGAGGCACCGCGATCGGCGCCGAATACGCCGGAACCGCCGCGGCCGTGGTTCAGCGCGATCTCCTGCGCGGTGACGTCGCAGCTCGCCGCCTTGCCGCTGGTCGAGACGTCGACCAGCCGGGTGCGCAGGCCGCTGCCAGCGACGATGCCGCGGATGAAGCGCAGCTCCGCGCCCTTGGTGTCGAGCGTGCCGACGACCAGCACGACCGGAGGTCCCGATGTCCTCGACGTCGCCGGTTCGTGCCGCGCGCGCGTTGTCTCCTCAAGACGCGTGACGGCGGCGGACTGGGTCCGCGCGGCGGCCTCGATACGGGCGATCGGCACCGGTTGCGACCACCGCGTCGGCAGCACGGGATTGGAGATGTAGATGCGGATCGATCCCTTGCGCTCCGGCTGCGGCGTGCCGGCGGCTTCGACTTTCGCCGGCGCAGCCTCGGCGTCGGTCTCGTCCGCGCCGTGGGTGCCGACGCCGAGCAGCCGCTGCTGCAGCTCGCGGTCGGTCGCAAGCCGCGCGGAGTCGATGATGCGGTTGATGCGGCCATTGACCATGATGGCGACGTTCTGCGAGACCGCGGTCGCGACGCCGATGTTCTGCTCGATCACCAGCACCGACATGTCGCCTTCGTCGCCGAGACGCAGCAGCATCTCCTCGACGTGCGCGACGATGACGGGCGCAAGGCCTTCGGTCGGCTCGTCCATGATCAAGAGCTGCGGGTTGGTCAGCAAGGCGCGTGAGATCGCCAGCATCTGCTGCTCGCCGCCGGAGAGCTGGTTGCCGCCATTGTTCTTGCGCTCGGCGAGCCGCGGGAAGGTGTCGTAGATGCGCTCGATGGTCCAGGCGCCGCGGCGCAGGCCGCCGGCGAGCGCAAGGTGTTCGTCGACCGTCAGCGAGCGCCACAGCCGCCGGCCCTGCGGCACATAGCCGACGCCGAGCCGGGCGATCCGGGCCGGGTTCAGCCGTGTGACCTCCTCGCCGCGGATCCGGATCGAGCCGCCGCTGGCATGGACCAAGCCCATGATCGCCTTGCACAGCGTGGTCTTGCCCATGCCGTTGCGGCCGACTACGGAGAATACACCGGTATCGAGCGTGAGGTCGACGCCCTGCAGCGCATGCGAATGGCCGTAATAGACGTCGAGGCCCTTCACCTCGAGGGCTGGGGCGGCGCGGCGGTCATTCATGGCCGCCTCCGAGATAGAGCTGTTGCACCTCGGGATCGGATTCGATTTCGCGCGGCAGCCCTTCCTTGAAGATACGGCCGTTGTGCATCATCGTCACGCTCTCGACGACGCGCAGCGCGACGTCCATGTCGTGCTCGATGATGATGTAGCCGATATGGGCGGGCAGCGAGGTCAGGATCTCGATCAGCTCGCGTCGCTCGGTCGGCGATAGCCCCGCCGCCGGTTCGTCGAACAGGATGAAGCGCGGCGCGCCCGCGAGCGCGAGCGCGATTTCGAGCTGCCGCTGCTGGCCGTGCGCGAGTTCGGCGACGCGCTGGTCCTTGACGCCGGCGAGGTGCACCGCCTGCACCAGCGTTTCGGTGGCATGCATCAGCGCGTCGTTCTGCCCCGGACGCAGCAACGAGAAGCGGCCGCGCGAGACGCCGCGGCAGGCGAGATAGACGTTGTCCTGAACGGTGAGGCCGGGGAACAGCGCCGAGATCTGGTAGGTGCGGCGCAAGCCGCGGCGGATGCGCTCATAGGGCGGGAACTGGGTGATGTCCTCGCCGAAGAAGCGGATCGTACCGGAGGAGGGCGGGAAGTCGCCGGTGATGCAGTTGAACAGCGTGGTCTTGCCGGCGCCGTTCGAGCCGAGCACCGCACGGCGTTCGCCGGGGCGCACCGTGATGGTGACGTCGGTCAGTGCCGCCAGCGCGCCGAACAACCTTGTCACGCCGCGCAGCTCCAGCGCTGCGCCGGCGCCGACCACGGACAGCCGCTGCGCGACGCTATCCACGGCGGCCTCCGCCTGAACGTTGCGTCGAGGATGCACTGCTGCGCCGCCAGCGTTCCCAGAGGCCGATCACGCCGTCGGACGACCAGAACACGATGGCGAGGAAGCCGAGCCCGATCAGCAGGCGGAAGCGGTTGCCGTCGAGCCCGAACTTGATCAGCACATCGAGCGCGAAGGTACGCAGCAGCACGAAGATCAGCGCGCCGATGAACGGGCCGATCGGCCGCGTGATGCCGCCGACCACGGCGATGATCAGCACGTCGATGCAGGCGCCGACGCTGACCGAGCCCGGCGAGATCTGCCGATAGTTCCAGACCTGCAGCACGCCGCCGAGCGCCGCGATGAAGGCGGCGAAGGCGTAGGCTGCGATGCGGTGCGCGTTGGGATTGAAGCCGAGCGCCGCCATGCGGCGGGAATTGTCGCGCACGCCCTGCAGCGCGAGGCCGAACGGCGCGCGCGAGACGTACTGGACGGCGAAGTAGCAGATCGCGGCGACGCCGAGCGTCAGATAGTAGAACGCGATATCGGCGCGCCAGTCGACGCCCCAGAAATGCGGCGTCGCGACGGTGTTGATGCCGGTATGGCCGTTGAAGATCGCCCAGTTCTGGTTGGTGAAGTAGTAGAACGCCGCGCCGATCGCCAGCGTGATCATGATGGTGTAGATGCCCTCGGTGCGCACCGCGAGCGCGCCGCCGAGCGTGCCAAACAGCGTCGCCAGCGCCAGCGCCATGGGGGTTGCGAGCCACCACGGCCAGCCCAGGCTGATATTGGCGTTGCCGCTCACGCCGAACACCGCGACCATGTAGCCGGCGAAGCCAGCGATGGTGAGCTGCATCAGGCTGACCATGCCGCCATAACCGGCGAGGAACATCAGGCTGAGCGCGATGATGCCGAGGATCAGCGTGGTGGCGAAGATCTCGATCAGGAAGAAGCCGTTGGCGATCAGCGGCATGATCACGAGGATCAGCGCGACCAGCCAGGCCACGGGGTTCTGGAATTCCGGCCGGGCGCGGATCAGGGCGCGGTGGGTCGCGCTGGCGGAGGGATCGGGGCGGAACTGGGTGCTCTGCAGCAACGACATCTCATCGCCTCGCCAGCAGGCCCTGCGGCCGCAGCGCCAGCACCAGCACCATGATCAGGAACGTGACGACGATGGCATAGGTCGGGATGTAGACCGAGCCGAGCTGCTCGGCGAGCCCGATGATGACCGCGCCGAGCGCGGCCCCCGGGATCGAGCCCATGCCGCCGACGATCACGACGACCAGGGATGCGAGCAGGAAGCGCGTATCCTCGCCCGGCGACAGCGATTGGAAGGTGCCACCGACGACGCCGGCGATGCCGGCAAGCCCTGCGCCGAGCGCGAACACCAGCACGAACACGAGCTGGATCCGCACCCCGGTCGCGGCCAGGATGTCGCGGTCGTCGACCCCGGCGCGCACGATCATGCCGATCCGGGTGCGGTTGAGCGCCAGCCACATCGCGATGCCGATCACGACGGAGGCTGCGAAGATCACCAGCCGCACCAGCGGATACTGCAGATAGACCGGCTCGCCCGATGATTTGATCGCGGTCAGCAACGGCAACTGCACCGGGCCGATCAGCCAGCTCGGGGTCTGGACCTGGTAGAAGTCGCCGCCGAACACCCACAGCATCAGGTCGGCGAACACGATCGAGAGACCGATCGTGACCATGGTCTGCCGGAGATCCTGCCCCTCCATCCGGCGGAACACGGCGAGCTGCAGGATCACGCCGACCAGCGCCACCGCGATGAAGGCGATGATGAAGGAGAGGATCCACGACCCGGTCCAGGTGCTGATCGCGTAGCCGATATAGCCGCCGAACAAATACAGCGAGCCGTGCGCGAGGTTGACGTTGCGCATCAGGCCGAAGATCAGCGTGAAGCCGCTCGCCACCAGGAAATACAGCCCGCCGAGCGTGATGCCGTTCAGCACGGCGTTGAGGAACACGCGCTTGCGGCCGATCGCGGCTTCCAGCCCCGGCGGCCAGATCGCGAACACCAGCCACAGCAGCACCGCGACCGCGATGATCACGATCAGCGCCCAGGCTGGATGGCGTTCGATGAACCTGGCCATCTCCGTCGCGTTCCCTCTGACGTCGCGACCGTCTGCCGGGCCGCGTGTCCTTGCATCCTACCGAGGGCGAAAGCTTCGGATTTGATCGAGAGTATCTTTTATCGTTTGCCCGGAACTCCCTTCACGGCCGCAACACCTTGGCGGCGCGGCGATAGTCGGTCGGGGCCATGCCGACATTGGCAGCGAAGAAGCGGGTGAAGCCGCTCTGTGAGGAGAAGCCGAGATCGAAGCCGATATCGGCGATCGGCGCTTCCGTCGCCACCAACGCATCCAGCGCCTGCTCCATGATCAGCGTGTTCATGTAGAGGTGAGGGGTGACGCCGGTTTGGGTCCGGAACAGTCGGTAGAAATGCGGCCGTGACAAGCCGGCCTCGCGCGCGATCGCATCGAGCTCGATCTCGGCGCCGGGACTTTCCGACATCAGCTTGATCGATTTGCGCACCCGGAAATCGGTCACCGCGGCGGCGGCCGGCGTGTCCTGTGCCGCCTGCCAGCTCTCCTCGTAGCAGGAATCGATCAGCTGCCTGAGCTCGCAGTCGAGGCTGCGCAGCGACGGCGCGCCGCACACCAGTGCTGCAGTGCGGCGGATCAGCCGGTCGAGCGCCTCGGTGCGCGGAAAGAAGGTGCGGCCGAACCGCAGGCCCTGCGCGCTCGCGGGCTGCGGCGCGAACCATTCGGCATTGACGTAGAGCACGAAGAAGATCGCGCCATGGTCCATGTCGGTCGGCAGAAAATTGTGCGGTTCCCACGGGTTGACCGCAACCACTGTGTCGTCCTTGAGCAGCAGGCGCTGCTCGGAGACGTCGATCTGCGCCGGCGTGCCGCCGACATGAAAGATCAAGTGCCCTTCGCGGTGCGCATGCACGTTGAAGGGACGGTTCAACTGGTAGACCGTCGCGCGACCGAACCGGCCGTGGAAGACGGCAAGCGCCCTGCTCATGCCTCCCCTCCCGCGGGATGTTCTTGTCTTTTCGACAAGCGTTCATCATCCGCCCGCGGAAAGCAAGGGCGAGCAGGGCTCTTGATGCAACCGCGCGCCTTCGTCACGGCTGGCTTGCTCGCACCTGCAACAAATACGTCAGTACTTCTTGCACTCCGGGACCGTGCGGCTCGGCAGGCCGATCTTGGCGAACACCGCTGGATCGTAGCCAAGCGTCTGGTTGACGTTCGGGATCACCTTGACGACCTTGCTGAACAGCGCGCCCTTGCCGTCATCGACCACCTCGGTGACGAAATTGGTGCCGATCGCCTGGCGGTTGGCGTCGAGTTTGATCTTGCCGTTCGGGGCGTCGATCTCGATCTTGGCCAGCGCGTCCTTGAGCTTGGCCTGATTGTTGGAGAGGTCGCCATTGACCTGCCGCAGCGCCAGGATCAGCGCCATGGTCGAGCCGTAATAGTTGGTGGCCAGCAGCGATGGGCTCGGGAAGCGTTTGCTCTCCGGGAACGAGTCCTGATAGGCCTTCACGAACTTCTGCCAGCCCGGATCCTCCCAGGTATCGGCCTGGCCGCTCGCGGCGATGGTGCCGATCAGCGCGTTCTTGGCACTGCCCTTCGACGACAGGATGGTCTGGTCGATCATGATCGAGCCGCCCATCAGATGCGCCTTGCCGCCGGCCTGCTGATACTGGTTGAGGAAGTTGACGGCGTCGGCGCCGCCGAGGCCGAGATAGATTGCATCGACATCGTCGGGCAGTGCGGCGATGACAGAGGCGAAATCCTTGGTGCCGAGCGGCACCCATTGGCGGTTGGTGACCTGGCCGCCGGCGCCGCAGAACTCGAGCACGAGGCCGAACACCTGGGTGTAGATGAACGAGTAATCCTCGCCGACGGTTGCGATCTTGCGATAGCCCTTGGTCTCGTAGGCGTACTTGCCGAGGCCGACCTGCCACTGCGCGCCGTCCATGTTGTAGCGGAAGAAGTTCGGCGCCGGATCGACGTAGGTCGTCTCCTGCGCGCCGGAGGCGGCGTTGACGAAGGTCAGCTCCGGATGGGTCTTGGCAAAATTCTTCACCGCGATGCCTTCGTCGCCGGACAGCGGCGACAGCAGGATCTGCACCTTGTCCTGCTCAATCAGCTTACGCACCGCGCGCACCGCGGAGTCCGGCGTCGCGTCGGTTGAGGCGACGACGAATTCGAGCTCCTTGTCGCCGATCTTCTTGCCTAGCACATTGAGGGCGGTCTGGTGGCCGCGCATGCCATCCTCGCCGAGCACCGTGTAAGTGCCTTCGAGCGTCGCGGTGACGCCGACCTTGATCTTCTCCTGGGCGAACGCCGTGCCCGAAAGCAACAGGCTGCTCAACGCAATCAGTCCCAAACTGCCTTTCAACATCGCTCTCCTCCCTCTGTGTTGTCGCCGATCTCCACATGGCCTGACGAAGGCCGATGGGTGTCCGGTTGTTGCCGGCAAAGCTAGCCGAAGGCAGGCGCAGCGCGGATGTCGTCGTCGCTTGGGTGCTTAACGGGCAGTCTCATTTTGATTGTTGCGCCGCAACGAGCTTCGCGGCGCAATGTCGCGGTGGTTGTTCGGTCTGTTCGGTGTCATCAACGAAAAAGGGGGCGGTCCAGTATTTCAGAGACAGCAATGCTCGAACCGAGGAGCCGCGGCGTACTGGATCGCCCGGTCAAGCCGGCGATGACAGATGAGAATGAGATACAATTCTGCATTCTCGCGACATGAATTGCCCGAGCTTTGCTGGTCGTTCCGCCCTCTGTCTTGCAGAGGGCGCAGGGAAAGCCGGGTGCCGATCGCACCCATGGGCCCCGTGCAATGGGTAGAAAGCACGGGGGGTAGGACCACAGGTGTAACCGGAAACAACCCGGCTTTCCCTGCGCGATGGGCTACGGCTTACTTCGTGCTCTCCCCGGCGAGACTGGGCTTTTTTGTCACCGTCTTCGCAACGCGCGACCTGCGCAATCGGAAAAGACACCTGCCGTTAGGGCGTCAGGACCACACGACTTCACCGTCCGCTTCATGCGCATTCGTCGACTGCGCACGACCGCGTCCACCGCATCTCGACCCGCGTTCGTGACGACCGCGAAGCGCCCCTCGTTCGGGCGAGACGGGTACATTGAACAGCTGAGTTGGGCGTCATGTCAAGAACGTATTCTGAAAAAACGAATTGCGGGGCGCGAAGCGGCAATCCGGTCCAGGCATCGCCTTGCTAGGGCATATGGTGGCCGGCGGCCTGCCCGCCGTCGACGTGGAGGACTTCTCCGGTCACGAAGCCCGCGCCATCGAGGTAGAGCACCGCGCCGACGATGTCGGAGATCTCTCCCATCCGGCCGACCGGGTGGAGCGCCGCCAGCGCTTGATGCGCCTCCGCCGGATGCATCGGGGTCTTGATGATTCCGGGAGATACCGCATTGACGCGGATTCCGCTCCTTGCATATTCGATGGCGAGCGCGCGGGTTGCGGCGTTCAGGGCGCCCTTGGTCAGCGAGGCGAGGGCGGCGGGAACGCTGCTCATCGGCTGGTCGACGAGACTCGTCGTGATGGTGACGATGTGACCGTGCCCCTGCTTGCTCATCAGCTCCAGCGCGCGCCGGGTCATGTTGAAGAAGCCGGTCACGTTGGTCGAGATGTAGCTGGCGTAGTCCTCCTGCGTATAAGCGGTGAATGGCTTTGCCAGGAAGATGCCGGCGTTGTTGACCAGCGTGTCGACGGGGCCGAAGCGCTCCAGCGCTGCCTTGAATACGCTCTCCGCTGTTTCTGCTGCGCCGACATCGCCCGCCACCGTGACGATATCCGCGTCAGCCGCCGGCTTGATCGCGCGCGAGGTCGCGACCACCCGGCAGTTGCGATCCCTGAAGGCCTGCACGATGCCAGCGCCGATTCCCTGCGACGCCCCGGTGACGACGGCTACTTTCCGCTCCGTGCTCATGATTGCGCTCCTTTGCAATGCTACGCCGCGCCACTTGCGGCGAGCGGGCTGTAGTCGTGGCTCTTGAACAGCGTGTGCAATTGCCGCCGGCGGATGCCGAGATTGCCGCCATCGAAGATCGGCAGCGCAAGCGCGTCCTGCAGCAAGCCGCCGAACGGGGTCTCATGATCGTAGCTGTCGATCCCGACCACCCGCATCAGATCAGTGATGACGCGCACGGCGGCCTCGGAGCCGAAGATCTTGGCCTGCACCGAAAGCTCCTCGGCAGCCGGCGACTGGGTGTCGAGAGCATGGCAGGCGCGCCAGCTCAGAGCGCGCGCCGCTTCGATCGTGGTCTTGGCATCGGCGAGCGCGTAGCCGACCGCCTGATGCTCGATGATGGGATGGACGCCGCCGCGCTTTTCGCTGCGGGCAAAATCCAGCGCGAAAGCAAAGGCCGCCCGCATCAGCGCCACCCCGAATATCCCGACCAGCGCCGCGGTGCCGGTGAATGACGCCGCGGCCAGCGCCAGGCCGGCACCTTGCTGTCCCAGCAGATTGCGATGCGGCGCCGCGACGTTGTGCAAACCAAATTGCGGGACAAGGTGCGCGCGATGCCCGACGCTGTCGATCGCACGTTCGAACACGAGACCGTTTACCGGTCCTTCCACGGCAATGATCGAGATGGCTGTATCGGGCGCCGCCGCCGGATCGGTCCGGCACACGATGGTGAGGAGATCGGCGCCCTCGCGATTCCAGCCGGTCGCCGACGACACCCATTTCTTGCGGCCGTTGATCATCCAGTTGTCGCCTTCTCGCCGGGCCGTTGTGCGGACGCCTTCGCCGGGCGACGGCGAGGCGGCGTTGGCGCTGCCGCCCGGCTCGCTGGAGCAGAAGGCGGCGAGCGGCGCGCCGCTGGTCTTCAGGAACGGCGGAAGCAAGCGCTGGCACTGCTCCGGCGTGCCGCCGAGCAGCAGCGGCAGCAGACCGAGCACGCTGCCGAGCATGGTGAGGGTCACGCTGGGGTTCACGCTATAGAATTCCTCGGCCAGGATCGCCATGTCGATCATGCCGGCGTTGTCGCCGCCGGCAGGCGCCGGAATGCATTTGCGCAAGTAACCGGCCGCCACCATCGCTTCGTAGGTCGGCTTGGTGGCGAGAAAGCGCTGCTCCGGCGTTGCCAGTCTTTCGGCGGCCCTGGCCTCGGCCAGTACTTTGCTGGCAAATTTGCGGGACTCGAGCTGCAGCTCGCGCTGCTGTGCCGTGAGCGTGAAATCGATCGCCATGCCAATGCCCTCCGTGTCGGCGGTTCGGGCTTAATGGCTATCGCGGCATGGTCGGGAAATCTTGGATGGCAGTGCCTGATTTCTTGGCGCGGAGTGAACCTAATCTCGCCGCGCTTCAGTGCGCGGCGGCGCGGCGGAATTCGCGCGGGGCGAGGCCATTGTGGCGCTTGAACAGGCGGTTGAAATGCGAGATGTCGCGGAAGCCCGCGGCAAAGGCGATTTCGGCAATGGTCCTGTGGGCAGAGGCGCGATCGAGCAGAGTGCGCGTGCTGGCGGCGATCCGCTGCTCGTTGACATGTTCGCCCACGGAGCGGCCGGTGCTTGCGAACAGGCGGTGTACGTAGCGCTCGGAGCAGCGGAATTTCGTGGCCAGCGCCGGCGCGCCGAGGTCGGGATCGTCGCTGTAGCGGGCGATATGGTCAAGCATGACAGACAACAGCACCGGCGTATGCACGCGCTCCGCCGGCACGTCGGCGAGAATGTCGGGTGCGTGCGCGATCAGCTCGGCGATATGTGTTCCCAGCATCGACGAGGTTGCTGCGAGGCCACCGCCGCTCAGGCAGAGCTCGGCGTAGCTCGCCAGCGTCCGCGACAACGCGCGGCCGGTCTCGGTCGCAGACAGGCCGAGTCGCGGGTGATCGAACAGCGCGTCCGGCAGCAGACGCCGCGGTACGGCAAAGCAGAACAGCTTGAAGTGATGCCGGTGGGCGATCTCGAACGGCTGCGTCGTATCGGCAACCGCGAGATCCCCGGGGGCGCTGATCTGCTCGTGGCCGCGCTGCGAGGTGCGTCCGAGCCCTTCGAGCTGCAGGTTGACGAAACAAAGGTCGTCGGTGCTCGCTGCGATGTGCGAGGCGAGACGGTGCACGATGTGCCCGCTCGCCGTGACCCGCGATATCTGCAGCGGCGCGGCGTCGACCTTGCAGATCGCACCGGCAAACGATTCCTCGGCAATCCTGCGCGGCGAGGCGCACGAAGGCGGCTGCGAGGTCGTCGGCCCAACTGCCGAAGGGCTGATCCGGACGGGCCGGCCTGGTCGACCATTCCATGTGCGCCTCGAATAGACCGTCACTGCGAAGGGCCCAGCGGGGCGAACGATATCGCCGGCCAAACCGGCGGTCAAATTCCGCCGGGGTCCATTTCCCCTGCAAGGATAGACGCCTGCCTGCAGGGAGCAGCGACCTCACTTCGTGGTGTAGCCGCCGTTGACCAGAATGGTCTGGCCGGTCATCCACCAGCCGTCCGACACCAGCAGGCGAATCCAGGGCACGATATCCTTGATGTCGGTGAGGCCGGTCAGCGCGTCGGCGCCCGGCTGCTGCACCGGACGACGCGAAAGGTGTCGCCCACCCATGATGGCGCGGCGTTCTACGAACGAGCCTTGCGCGTCGTCGCCGACGTCGAGGAAGCCGAGACCCTGTTCCGCCGTGCCGCCGCCGAACCGTCGGGCCGGCTCAGGGTCGACGTGCCCGGGCGGATCGAACGCCTGATTATCGCGCCGGCACTGCCGGCTTTCCTGGATCGCTATCCGCAGATCGACATCGACCTCGGCGTCACTGATCGCGCCATCAACCTGATCGCGGACTCCGCGGATTGCGTGGTGCGCGTCGGCCCGCTCGGCGATTCCGGTCTGATCGCGCGGCCGCTCGGCAATCTCGTGCTGATCAATGTCGCAAGCGCGGGATATCTCGCGCGCCACGGCACGCCGCAGACGCCCGACGATCTCGGCGCGCATTGGGCGGTCAACTACGCCTCGCCATCCACCGGCCGTATCGAAGAGTGGGAATGGCGCGAGCAGGGCGCGTTGCGCACCATCGCGATGCGCAGCCGCGTCACCGTCAACAGTGCGGAAGCCTATATCGCTTGCTGCCTCGCCGGTCTCGGCCTGATCCAGATTCCAGCCTACGACGAGCGGCATCTCGATGCCGGCGAGCTCGTCGAGGCGATGCCGCGGCATCGCGCGACGCCGATGCCGATGACGTTGCTCTATCCGCACCGCCAGCATCTGTCGCGGCGACTGCAGGTGTTTGCCGATTGGCTGACCGCACTGCTGAAAGAGCAGCTGCTGGTCGGGAGCTAGGGCTCCAGCGTGATGCGGGCCCGGAAGCCGCGTCGCGTCATCGCCGGCTGTTGCCGGGGCGGGTCGAGGCTGTCCTTGTCGCGCGCTTCACCTCGGCCTTGGGCTCGAAAAAAAGGCCGGGCATCACCGAGACCAGTCCGAAGGTCATTCCGAGGAATGCCAGGAACGTATCCAGAAAGTTAATCTCCATTTTCGTTGTCTCCATTCGGCTTGTACCGGGCTGACCCGGTGCAATGCGCTCTACAAAGCTAAATATGATCCGGTACATTGCTCGGTACAATAGAAACATTGATCTCGGAGCAATACTCTCAATGCTCTCGCCTAGGCAGCGATCCGGCGCTGCGGTGCGTGCCGTTGCTCGATGGCTTTGACGGAGTTTTCGAATGCCTTTTCCAGCACGCCTTTGCCGATGGATCCGAGCACGAGACCCAGAATCCATCCTTTGAAATTCTTGCCGTCGCGCACCACGACCACGTCAATATCGGTCGTCCCGTCTGGCCGTCGTACGAAGTTGTAGGTGTGGCCTGACCTGCCGCCCCACACATTGGAGTCGGTCGTCGTCAGGATGACATGGTCGGGATCTGACCAGTCGTAATACAGACGCTCCCAGATGCTGTTCGAGCCTTCCGTCACGTCCGCATCCGAGGGGCCGCGGTCATGCACCTTAAGATAGGCGTCGGCGCTGTTGCCGAACAGCTTGGAACGGCCTGGTCCGAAGTCGGTGAGGCCGGCGACGTATTGCTCGGGCGTTAACGTCGTCGTTCGGTGAAGGTGGATCGTGGACATCTGTCGCTCCTCCACGGGTGGCGGATCAATTGGAGAGTGCGGGCGACGTGCGGACCGTCACGCTGTCGCCGGTCCGGCTGATCTCCAGGGCGCCTGCCCGGTTCGGCGTCGAGAGCACGGCACGCTGACCAGGTGCCAGTACCGACACGAAGCGCACCGGCGTGCCGGTCTCGCCCTGCGCGAGCGTGGTCACGACGCGATATCCATCGGGCTCGACCGTGTAATAGGCTACGCCGGACACGTCGCCGAGATGGATGCTTTGGGCCTCGATCGGCCTGAGGCCGCGCGCTTCTGCAACTCCAGTCGTGGTGGCAAGTGCGGCGAGGGTGAAGGCGGCGAGAGCGGTGCTGCGGATCGACATGGGATCCTCCATTGGCTTGACGGTTGGAACCTGGGCGGCGGGCGATTGCCCGCCTGCTCCCTTGCCGGAGGAGATGGTCAGGCTATGATCATCGATCAAACAGATGGGATCGATAATGGCCATCGATGTCGTCAATTTGGGTCGCATCGACCTGAATCTGCTGGTTCATCTCGATGCGCTGCTGACCGAGCGGAGCGTGACGCGCGCGGCGGGACGCGTCGGCATTGGCCAATCCGCGATGAGCCACAATCTCGCCCGCCTGCGCGAACTGTTCGATGATGAGCTGCTCACGCGGGCAGCCGATGGGATGCGTCTGACCCCGCGCGCGATGACCCTGGTTGATCCGGTACGGACCGCGCTCGCACAGGTCGAGACGGTGCTGCTGCGCGACCAGTCCTTCGATCCGGCCACGGCGGTGCGGACGTTCAGGCTCGGCCTGTCGGACAGCATGGAAATCCTGATCGTGCCGCGCCTGCTGGCGCGCATGCGCGAGATCGCACCGGGTATTCATCTGCGGCTCTACAATGTCGATAGTTCGCGGCTGCTCGATGACCTCGACGCCGATGAAGTCGATATCGCGCTGTCCTACGGGCAGATCCAGCACGGCCAATTGCATCACAAGCAGCGCGTGCTGTTCACCGAGAGCTTCCTCTGCATGTTCAATGCCGAGAAGACCGGGATCAAGCCGCCGATCTCGCTCGAGGATTACGTCCGGCTTCCGCACGTGCTGACCAGCCTGCGGCCAGGGCTCACGGTGCGCGGCTTTGTCGATGACGCGCTCGAGGAGCTCGGCCTGCAGCGTTCCGTCGCGCTGACCACGCCGCGTTTCCTCACCGTGCCATATCTGGTGGCGCAAGCGCCCGTCATCGTCACCATGGGTGCGCGGCTGGCGCGCCGCTTCGCTGCCGATCTCGGGCTCAGCCTCAGTCCACCGCCGGTGAAGGTGAAAGACGTCACGGTGTCACTGTTGTGGCATGCGTCCTACCACCACGACCCGGCTCATGTATGGTTGCGGGACCAGCTGGTCCAACTGGTCGCCGAACTGTGAGCCGGCACGGCAGCAACGAACGCCGACCTCGCTAGAACTTCTGGGTGATGCCGGCATAGAAGCCGCGGCGCGGGCCGTATTGCGGCGCAAACACGCCGATGCCGGAGCCGTCGCGGATCTGGTAGACGGTGTCAAACAGGTTGACGACGTCGAAGCGCAGCGTGGTCGGCTTGTTCGGTGCGACGATGTTGAAATCGTGCGAGACGCCGACGTTGACCTGCGCGTAGGGCGGCACGGTGCCCGTATTGGCAAAGCCGTCGCGCAAGCCTGAGCCGTAGATCACCGACGCGCTGAACTTGGTATCGCGCCATTGGTACCAGCCGCCGACCGATGCGGTCAGCGTCTGGGCATGGTCGGTGTTGACGTAGTTGTTGGCGATGTAGGCCAGTTCGTCCGGATCGAACAGATATTGGTTCGAGACGACCTGGGTGGCGACCTGTCTTGCGATCGAGACATTGCCGTAGAGATGCAGATTGTCGTGGTCGTATCTCGCCGTCAGCTCGACGCCCTCGTTGGTGCCTTTCGCATAGTTGAAGGCGGTGAGAACGTAAGCCTGGCCGAACTGGCCGTCGTCGAGCAGGTCGGTCGCGATCTTGTAGTAGGCGTCCATGCCGACTTCGAGGCCGGGGATCGCATCAACTTTCTGCGTGACGCCGATGTCGAACACGTGTGAGCGCTCCGGCCGCACTGGGTCATTGGCGGTGGTCGCCGGCGCCGCCGTCGTGTTCTGCACCAGCGAGAGGTTGGTCGGGGCCGCCAGCACCTGCTCGGGCGGCGTGAAGTTGCGGGCATAGCCGGCGTGGAAGGTCGTGCCATCGTAGGGCTTCCATGTCAGGCTGATCCGCGGGCTCAGCTGGTTGGCATCGACATATTGCCACATCTGGTCGAAGCGCAGGCCGGCATTGAGCGTCAGCTGGTTGGTGATCTTCCATTCGTCGGCGATGTAGGTGGAGAACAAATATCCGGTCTTGGCGCTGGTATCGAACACGGACAGCGGCGCATCGATGGGGTTGCCGGTGTCGTCGAGCGGCAGCACGGTCGAGCCGTTGTTGACCAGCGAACGCTCGGCGCTGAACGCGACGCCGAACTTCAGCGTGTGCGCGAAGCCCAGCCGGTAGGAGGTGTCCTCCTGGATGCCGTTGATGAAGCTCTGGCGATAGACGTCCGACGCGACGCCGTTGAACACGAGATCGCCGACCGGATCCGGCATGAAGTGCAGCTGGCTGTAGCGATTGAAATAGGCGACCTGGTAATCGAACCCGTCGCCGGACTTCTGATAGGCCACGACGTTGAACTGGTTGAACTCGTGTTGCCGCTCGTTGAGCAGCGCGGAATCGAAGTTCGAGACGCCGTAGGCGGTGAAGGCCGGGGTTTGCCCGGGATTGTTGGGGATCTGATAGGCGCCGTTGGAGACGCCGCCGATATAGGTCAGCCGGCTGGTCGGATCGATCGCGGTCGAGACATAGGCAAAGCCCTTCTCCTGATCGGTCCGGTCGTGGATGGCGCTATAGGCCGGCGTCGGGTTCTCGATGCCGACATCGCTGCCGAAATAGCGGCCGGAGACGTAATACTGGGTCTGCCCGGTCGTGCCGCCATAGTCGACCCTGGTGGTGAAGTTGCCATGGCTGCCGCCATAGACGCTGATGCTGCCGGAATTGTTGAAGGCATCGGCCTTGGTCTGGATGTCGAGCACGCCGGCGGTGCGCAGGCCGTATTGCGCGGGCAGCGCGCCGGTGATCAGCGCCATGCTGCCGACGATTCCGGTGTCGATGATCTGGCCGAAGGCGCCGACGCCGTCGGGCAGCATGATCCCGTTGATGCGGTATTGCAGGTTGGCGTGCTCGTTGCGCACGTGCAGCTCGCCGCTTGCGGCGGAATCCTGTGAGACGCCCGGCGCCTGCAGCAGCGCCTTGTCGAGGGTGGTGTTGGTGCCCTGCGGCAACGACTCGAGCGCCTGCCGGCTCATCTGGTAACTGTTTGCGCCGGTCGGCGCGAGCAGGGCGGCGCGGGCCTGGTCGAGCCGTGTGTTCTGGCCAGCAACGGCCTGAGCCTGGGACTGCTCCGGAGATTCCGGCGTCGTCGATACCGCAGCGGCTCGTCGCGCCCGGTGGCCGCCTCCGGTCGCAACGCGGGTCCTCGGCTTTTTCGGTCCGGACGGCGCGGCGCGATGTTGCGGCGCTGTCACCGTGATGTCCGGAAGCTTGGTTGTCGGCGCCGTGGTCTGCGCGAAGGCGGCGCCGTTCATCCCGCAGACCAGAAGTGAAGCCGCGCCTGCGGCGGCGTGCCGTCGGATGTGTGCTGACATGTTGGTTCCCGATCTCGCGAGGCCACGATCCGGATCCTTCCGAAGGATGCGGTCCAGCCCGCCGTCGATCCGCGACGGCGAAATTCCCCATTGATCGAACCGCGGCCGACATATGGCCGCGTTCGACGTTCAGTCGTGCACGGAGTTCAGGAGATCGGAGGTGCGCGCGGCTGATAGTGCAGCCGGCCGAGGTCGAGCGGGGCCGCATGATTGTCGATGCGCCAGGAGAGCAGAGCTGCGGTATCCGGCAGCTGCAGTGGAGGCAGCGTCGGCGACGGCGTCGCCGAGTTGACCATCGCCACAACGGCGCAGATGGCGCAGAGATCCGCGGCCTGATCGGTATCCGGAGCTGAACGCGGCGCGTTGCGCGAAGCGTTCTCGACGTGCGCCGCCGCCGACGTTGTGGCCCGCGCCGGAGCAATGGCGTGAAAATGCCCGAACGACAGCACGAACTGGATCGACAGCGCCAAAAGCGCCAGCCGAGCCCCGTGCCTGATGTTCGAGCGAAACCACTTCATGACGCCGCCATTCCCGCGCCGTGAGGTCACAAGACCGCCGGACGGCATGTGCGACGCGGTGTCGCACATTTTCGAAAACCTGCCAGCCTGTCAATCCGCATTGCCGAGCGGCCTGATCGATTTCCAGCCGTCCGGACGATTATGCAACATCGCAGCGTTGAAAATGGGGGCCCGGCGCGCGCCAGGCCCCCATTCCTCACTCCACGATCGCGGTCACGACGCCGGCACCGACGGTGCGGCTGCCTTCACGGATCGCAAAGCGCGACCGCGCCTCGAGCGCGATCGGCTTGTTGAGCTCGATCGTGAACTCGGCGCTGTCGCCGGGCATCACCATCTCGGCGCCGTCAGCGAGCTGGACGGTGCCGGTGACGTCGGCGGTTCGGAAGTAGAACTGCGGACGATAATTGGCGAAGAACGGCGTGTGACGGCCGCCTTCATCCTTTGTCAGCACGTATACTTCCGCGCGGAAGGTCCGGTGCGGCGACGCACCGCCCGGATGCGCCAGCACCTGACCCCGCTGCACGAGAGCCTTGTCGATCCCGCGCAGCAGGCAGCCGACATTGTCGCCGGCCTGCCCCTGGTCGAGGATCTTCCGGTAGCTCTCGATGCTGGTCACGACCGACTTGCGGGTCTCGCCGAGGCCGACGATCTCGACCTCGTCGCCGATCCTGATCGAGCCGCGCTCGACGAGCCCGGTCACGACAGTGCCGCGCCCGGCGATCGACTGCACGCCTTCGATCGGCATCAGGAACGGACGATCCTGGTGCCGTTCGGGGACCTCGATGTAGTTGTCGAGTGCCTCGAACAGCTTGAGGATCGCCTGATCCGCCAGCGGGCCGTGCTCGCCGCGCAGCGCCGCCATCGCCGCCCCGCGCACCACCGGCGCGTTGTCGCCGTCGTACTGGTACTTCGACAACAGATCGCGCACCTCGATCTCGACGAGATCGACCAGCTCCGGATCGTCGGCGACATCGCACTTGTTCAGGAACACCACGATGCGCGGCACGCCGATCTGGCGCGCGAGCAGGATGTGCTCGCGCGTCTGCGGCATCGGTCCGTCGACGGCCGAGACGACCAGGATCGCGCCGTCCATCTGCGCCGCACCCGTGATCATGTTCTTCACATAATCGGCGTGGCCCGGGCAGTCGACGTGCGAGTAGTGGCGCGCCGCCGTCGAGAACTCGACGTGGCTCGTTGCTATCGTCAGGATCTTCGAATCGTCACGCGTACCTTGCGCGGCCGACGCCTTGGCAACGTCCTGATAGGAGACGAACGCGCCCCAGCCGAGATCGGCTGAAACCTTCGTCATCGCTGCCGTCAGCGTCGTCTTGCCATGATCCACGTGGCCGATCGTGCCAACATTGCAGTTGGGCTTGAGGCGGATGAACTTCTCTTTGGCCATGGGACACCTGTGGTGTTCGAGCTCCCGTGCTGGGTTTGCACGACTCGAGGCACCGCGAGAGCCCGCTCGGCGCCAGGAGCCGCTTCCGCTCCGGGCTGCCTTCCAATGTCAGGTGTGACGTGAGGTCAGGTCCAAAGCAGAATGGCGGCGGACGAGGGCACTAGCCCTCCCGTCATCAGCACTGATGCTCGCTGTGACTGCCGCATGTTGGAAACCTGGATCGCTCGCTCTACAAAGGAGGCTTGTACATAAGGGGTGGTCGCCTGATTGGCAAGAGGCGGGGCCGTCGCGCCGAAGCGCCACGCTGGTGTAGTCGACCTCCGGAGGGTATAGTTCGCGGGCACAAGTGACGGTCTCCCGAATGTCGATCTTCGCAAGCAAATCCGGTCTCGCCATCATCGCTGCAGTGCTCTGCCTCGGCGCCCAGCAGGCCAACGCTCAGGCCGGACCTGTGCGCTATTGGACGCCGGGCTCGCTGTTCGGCTTCGGCGGCAGCCTGGCCGACGGTCAGAAGGCGGATACCTACGGAAACTTTCCGGGCTTTGACGCGGCCGCCGCGAAAGGCGGCGACTTCTCGTACCTGAACGGCCGTCCGGACGGCTGGTTCATCGGCGGCGAAGGCGGCCGCGCCGGCTGGAGCGCGCTTGGCCAATCGGCGGCATTCGGCTCGCTCGAATATCAGGGTGCGCAGGTCGGCTACAATTTCAAGGGTTTCGGCAACACACCCGTGACGTTCTTCGCCGGGTTCGACTCGTTGAAATACAATCCTCCCGGCGCCGGCGGCCCGCTGGCGCCGTTCAGCGGCAATCCCGGCGTCAACGCCGGGTATAGCGCACGTGCGGGCGTCGAGTTCCGCCCGACCTCAAACGTTACCCTGTCGTTCGGAGCCGGTTTAACCCAGCAAGGGGCGGAACGCATGGACAGCGATATCCATTCACAGCTGCTGCCCGGCCAGTCTCCGGTTCTGTTCGGCGGCCGCTAGCGCGACACGAATAGAGCGCGTCAGCGCAAGACCGCAGTGTTGCGGTCCTGATCCAACCAGAACTTCAACCAGAACCAAGAAGGACGAGATCAAGACGGCGCTGCGCTCCCACAGGACTTCCTAGAACTTCGCCCTGATACCGGCGTACGCGGCGAGCGGCATGCCGGGCACGAAGGTGCGGGGGTCGCTCAGCTGTGCCATCAGGTTGGGCAGACCGCCTGCGCTGGTAAAGCCGCCGGTCTGATAGAACGCGCCGCTCAGATAGTAGTGCTGGTTGAACACATTGTTGATCAGGCCGAACACCTCGATGTTCTTCGTGATCTGATATGACGTGTGCAGGTTGACGACCGAGTAGGCCGGCACCTTCGGGCTCTGGTTGGTGTAGTCATGGATCAGCCACTGGCTGCCCACGACGTTGAGGTCGGCGCCGACCTTCCAGGCATCGGTCACGTTGTAGTCGACGCCGGCCTTGAAGCGGTGCGCAGGAATGCCCGGGATGTGGTCACCCGGCTTGACGTTGACGAATTGCGCGCCGGCCTCGTTGGTCAGGGCATTCGGATTGTTCGGCGAGGACAATGTGATCGCGCTTCGATAGGTCGCGTCGACATAGGTGTAGTTGGCGTAGGCGTTCCAGCGGTCGAGGCGATAGTCGAGCTTGGCCTCGATGCCTTGCCGCAAGGTTTGTCCGGCGTTCTGGAAGAAGCCGAAATTGTTGACGCCGAGCGGGCTCGCCACCTGGATGATGTCGTCGTCGGACAGTGTGCGGAACGCGCCCAACCCCCAGCCCAGCACGCCCGTCCTGGCATCGCGGCCCCAGCTGCCGCGGAGGCCCGCCTCGACGGTGTGCGACACCACCTGCTTGAGCGGCGGGTCGGCCACCAGGAAGGTGTCGATCATGCAGGGATGGTTGGGATCGGAGCAGCCGAGCTCGAGCGGCGTCGGCGCGCGGTTGGCTTCCGAATAGCCGGCATAGGCGGTGAGGCTCGGGGTGATCTTGTAAGTGCCGCCGATCACCGGATTGAATCGTTGGAAGCGGTTGCTGCTGTTGAGCAGGTCATTGGTCCCCGTCTGGTCGTGCAAATCGATCTGGGCGTAGTTGAATCGCCCACCGGCTGTTACCGAGAACCTGTTCGTCACGTCGAACGTGTCGGTGAGGTAGACGCCGGTGTAGGTGTTGGTGGCGCGCAGGTCGACCGGACTGAGGCCGGCGTCTGGTTGATTGATGAAGACGCCGGTGCCGGACACGAACAGGTTGTTCGGGTCGACTGTTCCGAGCTCGCTGGTCGCCGTAAACTTGGTGTTGCCGTGGTCGACGCTGACGCCCATCACGACGTGGTTGTCGAGCCCGAACAGCTTGTCCGAATTCGTCAGCTGTGCGGTGCCGCCGAAGCTGTTGGTCGCGGCCCGGTTGCGATCGATTTCGCCAAGGAAAGCGTTACCCAGCGTGTTCGGGGTCGCGGGACCGTCCGCCGGACCGAAAACCGGAAGGCCGTCGCCGATGCACAAGGTGGTGGGATCGTCGCAGGGCGCAACGTCGGTGCCGTTGCCGTCGACATGAGTCTGCCGGAAGCCGCGGAAATAGGCGTTGCCCTGGAACGACCAGGTGTCCGAGAAATTATGGCTCAGCGTGGCGTTGACGAAGGCAAGCTGCAGCAGCGTCGACTGCGGCCAGGTGTAGACGCTCGACCAGCGCTGGTTGAGCATCTCGACCGGCGTTGCGGCGACGTTGCCGAGCAGGTTGCTGGCGCCGGTGAAATTGACGTGGAATTCGGTGTCGTCGTTGCGCGCGCCGACGTCGACATACATGCGGTTGACGTGCGAGGAATTGGCGTAGTCGCGCCAGCCGCGATCATAGGCGGATTCGAATGCGGCATAGGCCGAGATATTGTCTCGCTGGCCGCCGGCTTGCACGCTGCCCTGCACGCGCCCGTAGGAGCCGCCGAACAGTTCGGTCTCGGAGCCCTGATAGGTGAAGCCGTTCTTCATCTGGATGCTGAGCGCGCCGCCGATCGCGTTGAGGCCAAATACGGGGTTGTTGGGCACCAGCGACACCCGGTCGATGGCCTTTTCGGGAATGAAATCCCAGTTGACCACGTCGCCCCAGGATTCGTTGATGCGCACGCCGTTCTGATAGACCGCAATGCCCTGCGGCGTTCCCTGCACCGGCGAGGCAGTGAAGCCGCGGTAGTCGAGATTGCGCTGGAACGGGTTGCCGGTCTGGTCGGTCAGCGTGACGCCGGGCAGCTTGCGATCCACCGAGTCGAGAAAGTTCGTCGAATAGTTGCGGCTGAAATCGGCCGAGGTCAGCACCTCGGTATTGGACGGGATCTTGTCACGGTCGAGCAGGCTCGAATCGCGCTTGGAGGGGCCCGGGACCCCGGCGCCGCCCTCCGGCGCCGCGGCCGTTTGCACGGGCGCGGCCCGTGTTCGGGCGGTTCGTGAGGTTCGCGCCACCGGCCGAGACGACGGCTTGATGCTGCGCGTACCCGACAGCGGCGAGGGGGCAATCACGGTGACCGGCGGTAATTCGGTCGTCGGGGTGGAGGTCTGGGCTTGCACCATCGTCAGCGGCGATGCGGCTCCGATGGCGGTGAGCACGGCCGCAGCGCCGCGCGTCGTGACCGAACCAGACAAAAACCGTGTTGCCGCACGCAACAACGTACCAGCCATAACGCCCACCCTGTTGTCCCGGTTCGGCTTTTATCCCCGACGAACCTTGGTCCCGAGACTGGGGGAGCGCGTTTGCTTTGGCAAACAAGATGTGTCCCGGAGGGGCGGGATTCTTTTCCATCCATAATCGGGAAAATTCCCGATGCCGGTCGACGGACCCGCCAACCGGCTGCGCGACAGCGATTCTCGCCAATTTATGCCCAAGAGACAGGCATCCCGCCGCCTGGGCAGCGAGTTGGTCAGTCCTTGAACTCGCAGCCGAGGCGGTGCAGGGCCTCATCGACCCAACGGCGGTCGCTGGTACCGGCTAGGATCTGCTGGATGGCTTTTTCCTCGCTCGCCTTCTTGGCCTCGGTCAGCTTGCAGATCGCCTCGGCATCGTCATGGGGCACGCAAAGCACGCCGTCGTCGTCGGCCACGATGAGATCGCCGGGCTCGACGATCATGCCGTCGATCGAGATGGCGCAATTGATCTCGCCCGGGCCGTCCTTGTAGGGCCCGCGATGGGCGACGCCGGCGGCGAACACCGGGAACGATCCGGCGCGGATCGCGCCCGCATCGCGGATCGAGCCGTCGATGACAAAACCCGCGACGCCCTTCTTTTCGGCCAGGGTCGACATGATCTCGCCGATGATGGCATTGACCAGGACGCCGCCGGCATCGACCACGATGACGTCGCCCGGCTGGGCGAGGTCGATCGCCTTGTGCACCATCAGATTGTCGCCGGGCCGGGTCTTCACCGTCAGCGCCGGACCGCCCAGCCAGCCGCCCTTATGCATCGGCCGCAGCCGGTTGGTGCCGGCGATCCGCGACATCGAATCGCTGATATTGGCGACCGGCAGCGTGCGGTAGCGCGCGACGAGGTCGGACGAGACTTTCCGCTTCGCCTTGTGAATAGCAAATCCTATGGCCATCGGTTTTCTCCGGTGTGTTGGCGGCGCGATCGCTCAATGCGCGCGGCGGTCGAGATGGGCGTTGAGGCGAGGATAGACGCGGCGGGCATTGCCTTCGAAGATCTTGGCCTTGTCCTCCGTGCTCAGCGGCAGCGCATCGATGTAGCGGCGGGTGTCGTCGAAGTGATGACCCGTTTCAGGGTCGATGCCGCGGACCGCACCGACCATCTCGGAGGCGAACAGGATGTTCTCGACCGGGATCACCCGGGTCAACAGCTCGATGCCGGGGAGATGATAGACGCAGGTGTCGAAGAATACGTTCTTCAACAGATGCTCCGACAGCGGTGGCAGCTTCATATCCTGTGCGAGGCCGCGGTAGCGGCCCCAGTGATAGGGCACCGCGCCGCCGCCATGCGGGATGATGAAGCGCAGGGTCGGGAAGCGCTTGAACAGGTCCGAGGTCAGGAACTGCATGAAGGCCGTGGTGTCGCCGTTGAGGTAATGCGCGCCGGTGCCGTGGAAGCACGGATTGCAGGACGACGAGACATGGACCATCGCCGGCACGTCGAGCTCGACCATTTTCTCATACAGCGGATACCACCATTCGTCTGATAGCGGCGGATCGCACCAATAACCGCCGGCGGGATCGGGATTGAGGTTGCAGCCGACGAAGCCGAGCTGCGTCACGCAACGCTCCAGCTCCTCGATGCAGTTTTTGGGCTGCACCCCGGGGCTCTGCGGGAGCTGGCACACGGGCACGAAATTCTGCGGAAACAGCGTGCAGACCCGGTGCACCAGGTCGTTGCAGATCGTGGTCCATTCCCGGCTGGTCGCTTCCTTGCCGACATGGTGCGCCATACCGGCGGCGCGCGGCGAGAAGATGGTGACGTCGGTGCCGCGCTCCTTCTGCAGGCGGAGCTGCGCGCCCTCGACGCTGGTGCGGATCTCGTCGTCGGTAATGCCGAGATTGGTGGTGAGCGGCCGGCGCGATCTGTCTGCGAGGCCGGCGAGCTGCTTGTCGCGGAAGATCTGCAGCTTGGCCGGCTCGGTGGTGTAGTGGCCGTGACAGTCGATGATCATGGTTGCTTCCTTGCTGGGTCATCAGTGTGCGACGGATGACGGGATCGCGCCCGAAAGTTCCGTCTCGCGCGGTTTGACGCGCATGGTGGCGGCGATGGCGGAGGCGACGAACAGGAAGCCGGCGATGCCGACCAGCGCCCAGGAGAAGCTTCCGGTGGAGTCCTTGATCAGGCCGATGCACCACGGGCCGATCAGTCCGCCGAACTGGGCCAGCGTGTTGACCATGGCGATCGCGGCGGCGCCGGCCGCCCCGGTCAGCAGCGAGGCGTTGATGCTCCAGAACAGCGGATTGCCGGCGTTCAGGCTGAAGCCGACGATGCAGAGGAACATGAAGGCCAGCACCGGGCTCGCGACATAGGCGCTGCCGAGCATGGCAACCGCGGCAAGCAGATAGACGGCCGCAAGATGAAACTTGCGATCGCCCGTCTTGTCCGAACTGCGGCTGACCATGATGGTGCCGACCACGCCGAGCAGCGGCGGGATCGCCGACAGGAAGCCGACCTCGATGTTGCTGAGATCGCCCATGCCCTTGATGATCTGCGGCAACCACAGCAAGAGGCCGTAGATGCCGACCAGCGCGCAGCCGAACAGCGCCGCCAGCAGCCAGACGCGGATGTCGAGCACGCATTCGACCAACCTGTGCTGCCCTTGCTGTTCGATCTCGGCCCGCTCGGCGGCGAGCTCGCCTTCCAACCAGATGGCCTGCTCTTTGGTGAGCCAGTTCGCCTTGGCGGGACTGTCGGTCAGATAATAGAGCGTGAACAGGCCGAGCAGAATGGTCGGCACGCCCTCGGCGATGAACATCCATTGCCAGCCATGCAAGCCGGCCGCGCCGTCCAACCAGGTCATGATGCTGGTCGAGATCGGCCCGCCCAAGACGGCAGAGAACGAACCCGCGATGATGTAGCCGGCAACCGCGCGGGCGCGGTAGCGCGAGGGGAACCAGTAGGTGAGGTAAAGCACCACGCCCGGCATGAAGCCGGCCTCGGCGACGCCGAGGCCGAACCGCATCACGTAGAGGCTGAGCGGATTCCAGACGAAGGCGGTGAGCGTGGCGACGAGGCCCCAGGTGATCAGGATGCGCGCCAGCCAGATCCGCGCTCCGAGCCAGTGCAGCATCAGATTGCTCGGCACCTCGAGCACCATGTAGCCGAGGAAGAAGATGCTGGCGGCAAAGCCGAAGATTGCGGGGCTGAGGCCGAGGTCCCTGTTCATGGTCAGCCCGGCGTAGCCGAGGTTGATGCGGTCGAGATAGTTGAAGAACATCATGACGAAGAGGATCGGGATCAGTCGCCAATAGACCCGGCGGATGGTTTGCTGTTCGAGTTCGCTGACGGACGCCTGGTCCATTGGATTCCTCCCTTGCTTGTTGTTATCGCGCCTGTGATCCGAACCGGGCGGAGCGCCTGTTATTCGCGGCGATTTCGCATGGCTGACCGGCTGCGCGTGTTGCCCCTTGGAGCATCGGCGTTTTGCCGCCAGGATCGGGAAACGGCCGTGGGAGGTCAAATACCGCTTTGACCCGCCACTTATAGGGAAACGGAATAAGCGATGGATTACAGGCAGCTTCGCTACTTCATCGCGGTGGCCGAAGAGCTCAGCTTCAGCCGCGCCGCCAAGCGGCTGCATGTCAGCCAGCCGCCGCTGAGCACCCAGATCAAGGCGATGGAGGAGGAGCTCGGCACAAGGCTGTTGTCGCGGACGCGGCGCGCGGTCGAGCTCACCCAGGCCGGCCAGTTGCTGCTTGAGCACGCACGGCGTGCCGTCAGCGAGCTCGATCTTGCGTCGGAGACGGTGCGCCGCGCCGCGCGCGGGGAGGCCGGCGCCGTTCGTGTCGGCTTTACCGACTCGGTGCCGATGCTCGACATGTTCGCCGAACTGTTCCGCAGCTTTCGCGGCAGCTATCCGCGGGTGAAGATCGAGCTCAGGCACATGTCGACGGCCAAGCAGCTGCAGGCGCTGGCCGACGCTGAGCTCGACGTCGCGATCATGCGACCGCCGCTGGACTTCCGGCCCGCAGCTGACTTGCAAGTTCATGTCGTCTGGCGCGACCGCTTGATGGTGTTCCTGCCGATCGATCATCCGTTGGCTGCGGTACCCGGCAAGCTCGGCGTCGCGGACCTTGCCGAGTACGAATTCGTCGGCATGGCCGAGAGCGGCTGCGGCGTCGGCGATCAGGCCGCGATGCTGTGCCGGCGCGCCGGCTTCGCGCCGCGGATCGCGCAGGAGGCGCATGAGCTGCGCACGGTGCTCAGCCTCGTCGCGGCCGGGATCGGACTCTCGATCCTGCCGTCGTGCTACCAGCAGGCCGGCGTCATGAACGTCGTCGCCAAAGCGCTGGACACGCCGGATGCGGAGAGCCGCATGCTGGTGGCGATGCGCTCGAACGCCTCGCTCCTGCCGCGCCGGTTCGTCGATTGCGCGCTGCAGGCGGCGTCGCGCAGCGCACCGCCGCTCGTCTCCGAGGTCGCCGCGGCCGGCCGCTGATCGAGCTGTGTGAAAGGCGAAAGCTCGCGCTTGAGGTGGCGGCGTGAGGGGGCCGCGCGTGGCACGCGACAGTCCGCATACCCCATACTTTCGTCGCCAGTAGTCTCCCGGAATGCAGTCTGGCGTCGCTCTTGCATAGCTCAATGCAAGGTGCTGGGGCGCCGATTCGTCGTGTTTTCGCCCGGAACGGCCGTGTTGCCGGCGAACAGGAGGTGATGTGCGCCCATAGCTGGATCGACATTGACGGAGACGACGACATGCACGTCATCACACGTGCGGTACTGCTGCTTGCGGCGATGTCGCTGACATCGCCGACCCTGGCGCGCGACGACGGCCGCTACGCCAATTCACCCCTGAAACCCTGGTTCGAAAGCCTGCACAGCGGCTACGGACAATGCTGTTCGGATGCCGACGGATATGTGGTCGCCGACCCCGACTGGGAGTCGGATCATGGCCATTATCGCGTGCACATCGACGACGAATGGGTGGTTGTGCCGAGCGAGGCCGTGATCACCGAGCCGAACAAGATCGGCCGAACCATGGTGTGGAAACACTATATCGACGGCCACCCGCGGGTGCGCTGCTTCATGCCGGGCAGCATGACCTGAGGCCGCAATCTTACGCCGGGCGCTTGGCGGTGAGGAAGCGCGTGACCACGCCGCCGAGCGTCGTGTGGTCCAGCGGCCCGGTGAGCGATGCCTTGGCGGCGTCGACGACAGCGTCGGGCGCGAGGCCGCGGCGCAGGTCGCACAGCGCGTCGGCATAGTCGACGGTGAATTCCGGGTGCGGCTGCACCGACAGCGTCGTGCCGTTGGCGTAGAGCAGCCCGGCATGCGGGGTGAAGTCGGACGACATGATGGTGCGCGCGGAGGCGGGCGGCGTGATCACTTGGTCCTGATGCGAGGCGGCCGCTGCGATCGTCTCGCCGTCGAGCAGCCCGTTGTCCGGCGCGACCTGATAGACATGACGGCCGATGCCCCAACCCTTGTCCGATTTGCGCACGGTGCCGCCGAGCGCCTGCGCGATCAGCTGATGACCGAAGCAGACGCCGACCATCGGAACATGTCTGTCATGGGCTGTGCGCACGAAGGCTTCGAGCGGCGCGATCCACTCGACATCGTCGTAGACGCCTGCCGCCGATCCCGTGATCAGGATCGCGTCCAATGTGGCCGGATCCGGCAACGCCTCGCCCTTGGCGACGCTCACGACGTCGGAGGTCACCGACGGATCTGAATTGGCAACCATCCGCTCGAACATCTGCGGATAGCTGCCGTGGCGCTCGCGGTATTGCGGGCTGACGAGCCCGGTTTCGATGATGGTGATGCGGGGCATGGAACGCGATGACGGAGGAGCGGGGATGCTCCTGCCTTACTCCGAAAGCGCTCGCGGCTACAAGCCGCGCGCGGCTTGCTTGGATCAATTCTGCGACGGTGCCGCAGCGTCGATCGTCGCGGTGTGCTGCGCTGCCGGTGTCGTAACGATCGCCGGCGTCGTCGCCACGATCGCGGGCTCGGTGCGGTAGCGCGGCAGCTGGTCCTCGAGCGAATAGCCGACGCAGAGCGCGAGGCTCGACCAAACCGCCATGCTGAAATACAGCGACATCCAGGCGATCTCCTCGCGCCATTCGGCGATGTCGTGGGTCACGACCCAGCGGCGGCTGACGTCGCGCAGGCCCTCGAGCGGATGCAGCAGGGTGCCGCCGGCCGCGAGATTGGCGCGCCAGCGATTCAGGTACATCGGCACGTCGACGGTCATCAGGAAGGCGAGGAAGGCGGCGATGCCGACGATCGCGACGATGAAGGCCCAGCGCACCGGGCCGTGAAACTCCGGCAGCAGCCGGCATAGCGCGATCCCGACCAGGAAGAACACCACGGCCCAGATCGAGTTCTCGATGGCGTTGCAGAGATAATGCGTTGTCAGCACCGCGTACCAGGAGAAGCATTCCGCGATCACGATCAGCGGCACGATGACCCAGGCGATGGTCACGGTGGTCTCGGCGCCGGTCATGGTGCCGAGCTGATGCAGGATGATCGCCCATTGCGCGGCGAAGCAGACCTCGGCGATGGTGGCGACGGTGCGGCCGACCACGACGCTCGATAGCCAGTGATCGAACAGACAAATGCGCTGCACGTCGGCGCGCGGCAGCACCGAGCGGAACGCGCAGCCGAACACGTAGGCCGCACACAGCAGCATCATCAGGCCGATGCCGGAGGTGTTGCTGAAGCTGCCATTGGCCTGCTCATGGAACTGGCGGTAGAGCGCGAACCACACCGCGATGTTGGCGGCGCTGACGAGGCTCAGGAAGCCCCACCACCGGACCACTGGATTTGACCACGCCAGCGTAACCGGCCGCGCCCGCCACTCCATGCTCATTCACCGCTCCGCGTGTAACCGAACTGATATCGAGTTGTAGTAATTCTGTCATAGAAGGTGGCGAATCACGACTAAAAAATGCGTGTGGCACGGGGCCGGGCGGGCTCCGATTGTGACAGCGTTTGTGACAGCGCGGCGTTTGTGACAGGAGCGGCCCACCAAACCTCCTCTCGTCATTCCGGGGCGTGCGAAGCGCGAGCCCGGAATCCATTCGACCGCAACGCGGCGGCCCGATGGATTCCGGGCCTGCGCCTTCGGCGCATCCCGGAATGACGACGGGAGAGACGAACCCTCCGGCCTTCGCGATCGTGATCGAAGTTGACGCTCGCGCCGGTAGGCAGGTTCCGCGCGATCCTCTATGAACGGCCTTCCTTAACGGCCGAACCCGCGTGGGCTGGCTTCAACGAAGGCACCCCGTGACGATGGAGATGACACCCAGCTACGATCCGCTGCTCCGCCGGATTCACTGGGCAACCGCGGTGCTGTTCATCGCGGCGATGCTGATCGGGCTCTATTGCGGGCTGCAGCCGGCGGGAACTTCGCCGCGGCGCGAGCTGCTCGAGGTGCACAAGTCGCTCGGCGTCACCCTGTTCTTCCTGGCGATCCTGCGGCTGATGGTGCGGGCTGCGACCACGGCGCCGCCGGAGCCGGGCTCATACTCGCCGCTGGTCAGGATCGCCGCACGGCTCAATCACTGGGCGCTCTACGCAATTCTGTTCGTGATGCCGGTGACCGGATACATGTTCTCGTCGGCCGGCGGCTATTCGCTGCGCTATTTCTGGACCTTCAGCTGGCCGCGCCTGTTCGCCGACAACAAGGCGGTCGCGGAAGCGGGCGAGCTTGCGCATGGCGTGCTTGCCTACTTCGTTTACGGCGTGGTCGCGCTGCATGTCGCCGCGACGCTCTGGCATGTCGTCGTCAAGAAGGATGAGACGCTGGCGCGGATGTGGCCGCGCGTGAGCCGCCATCCATCCTGACCGTCTAGCGCGCGTTTAGCCGCGCAGGGCGGTTTCTGGAATGGTGCGGCGGACCACCTCGCGCATCGCAAAGCTGGAATGGATGCGGGCGACGCCCGGCATCCGCGACAGATGCTGCTTGTGGATGCGCTCGAAGTCGGCGATGTCGCGGGCGATCACCTGCAGGTGATAATCGTCGCTGCCCGACATCAGATGGCAGGACACGACGTCGGGGCAGCGCGCGATCGCGGCCTCGAAGGCTGCGAGATAATCCTCGCTCTGCTTCTCCAGCGTGATGGTGACAACGACGGTCGTCACGAGGCCAAGCGCCGTCGGTTCGAGGTCGACCCGGTAGCCCCGGATCACGCCGATCTCCTCGAGATGACGGATGCGCCGCGCACAGGCGGTCGGCGACAGCCCGACCTTCTCGGCAAGCTCGATCTGGCTCGCGCGAGCATCGGCGACCAGCTCGGCAAGGATCCTGAGATCGATACGATCGAAACCGTCCACGCAGTTTTCCTTCGAGAGCCGAGCCAAGTGCGAAGGATATGAGCGTATTTGGTTGTGAGCAAGCCGGAATTCGCTGAGAAACGCCGTGTGACGGGGCATAGCCTGGAGGGCGGCGGAAACGAATCCAATGCTTCAAGGAGCGGATCATGCGCATCGGCGTGCCCAAGGAAATCAAGGTCGAGGAATATCGGGTCGGGCTGACGCCTGCCTCGGTGCGGGAATACGTGGCGCATGGCCACGAAGTCGTGGTCCAGCGCGGGGCCGGTGACGGCATCGGTGCCGGCGATGACGTCTACACCCAGGCCGGAGCACGGATAGCCGATACCGCCGAAGAGGTGTTCTCGGTTGCCGAGATGGTCGTGAAGGTGAAGGAGCCGCAGCCATCCGAATGGAGCAGGCTACGCGAGGGCCAGATCCTCTTCACCTATCTGCATCTTGCGCCCGACGTGCCGCAGACCACGGGGCTGATTGCCTCCGGCTGTACCGCGGTCGCCTATGAGACCGTGACCGATGCGCATGGCGGGCTGCCGCTGCTCGCGCCGATGAGCGAAGTCGCCGGCCGGCTTGCGATCGAGGCCGCTGGCGCCGCCTTGCGTAAGTCCGCCGACGGCATGGGCAAGCTGCTCGGCGGCGTGCCGGGCGTTCCGCCGGCGCGCGTTGCGATCATCGGTGGCGGCGTGGTCGGTACCCACGCGGCGCGAATGGCGGCAGGGCTCGGCAGCGACGTCACCATCCTCGACCGCTCATTGCCGCGGCTCCGCGCGCTCGACGACCTCTTCCTCGGACGCGTCCGCACCCGTTACGCGACGCTGGAAGCCATCGAGCAGGAGGTTTTCGCCGCTGACGTTGTGATCGGCGCGGTGCTGGTGCCCGGCGCCAGCGCGCCGAAACTTGTCTCGCGCGCACAGCTCGGAGGCATGAAGCGCCGCGCGGTGCTGGTCGATGTCGCGATCGACCAGGGCGGCTGCTTCGAGACCTCGAAGGCGACCACGCACCAGGCGCCGACCTATCTGGTCGATGATATCGTGCATTATTGCGTTGCCAACATGCCGGGCGCGGTGCCGGTCACCTCGAGCCACGCGCTCAACCACGCCACGTTGCCGTTCGGCCTGGCGCTGGCCTCGAAGGGACTGCGCGCGCTGGTCGAGGATCCGCATCTGCGCGCCGGCCTCAACGTCCATCGCGGCCGCATCACCAACCGCGCCGTTGCCGAGAGCCAGCATCTGTCGGCCGTGATGCCGGAGGAAGCGCTGGCGTCGTGAGGCTTGGCTCACGCTGCGGATACTGAGGCTAGATTCGTAGCCCGGATTTCGCTTTCGCTCCATCCGGGCTACGGCGTTGTCAAGCTGCACCAGCGCAGCCCTCCCTCCATCTCATGCTCCTCACTCGGCTCTGGCCGGGCGGTCGACTGCGTGATTTGATGCGCAACGTAAGCCGCGCGAAGCGGCGATCAGCGCCGCCGCTGGCCTCAAGAAGCCGAAGGGAGGACCGTCTTGGAAAAGACCGGTCGTACGATGCTGGCCAAGATCTGGGATCAGCATGTCATTGCTCGCCTGAGCGAGGACACTGACCTGCTTCACATCGACCGCCATCTGCTACACGATCTCGGCGGCTCGCGCGGGCTGCTTGATCTCAAGAGCCGCGGTCTCAAGGTTCACAATCCCGAGCTGACCTTTGCGACGCCGGATCACGCGCTGTCGACCGCGCCCGGCCGCGCCGGGACCAGCAAGATCGGCATGGAATTGCTGGCCGCGCTGCGGGTCGAGACGGCGGCGAGCGGCATCACGCTGTTCGATGTCGACCAGCCCGGCCAGGGCATCGTTCACGTCATCGGGCCGGAGCTCGGCCTGAGCCTGCCGGGCGCGACGATCGTCTGCGGCGACAGCCACACCTGCACCCATGGCGGCTTGGGGGCGCTCGCCTTCGGCATCGGATCGAGCGAGCTCACGCACGTGCTGGCGACGCAGGCGCTGATCCAGAAGCGCCCGAAGACGCTGCGCGCGCGGTTCGAGGGCAAGCTGCCGCTCGGCGTCACCGCCAAGGACATGATCCTGGCGCTGATCGGGCAGATCGGCGCCGCCGGCGGCACCGGCTACGCGGTCGAATATGCCGGCAGTGCGATCCGCGAGCTGCCGATCGAGGGCCGGCTGACGATCTGTAACCTCTCGATCGAGCTCGGCGCCAAGATGGGCATGGTCGCGCCGGACGAGAAGACTTTCGCATTCCTGCGCGGCCGTCCCTATGCGCCGCAAGGCGAGATGTGGGGTCTCGCGGTCAAGGCTTGGCGCGAACTGCCGAGCGATCCCGACGCGGTGTTCGACCGCGAGGTCGTGATCGACGTTGAAAAGATCATCCCGCAGGTGACCTGGGGCATCAGCCCCGAGCACGTCGTCGGCGTCGACGGCGTCATTCCCGATCCCAAGGCGGTCGATGATCCCGCACGCCGCGCCGCGATCGAGACCGCGCTCGAGTATATGGGCCTGCAAGGCGGTGCACCGATCGCCGGTACGCCGGTCGACTGGGTGTTCATCGGCTCCTGCACCAACAGCCGCCTAAGCGATCTGCGCGCCGCGGCCGAGGTCGCGCGCGGCCGCAAGGTCGCCGCCGGGGTCCGCGCCTGGGTGGTGCCGGGCTCGGAGAACGTCAAGCGCGAGGCGGTGGCCGAAGGGCTCGACAAGATCTTCATCGAGGCCGGCTTCGAGTGGCGCGAGCCGGGTTGCTCGATGTGCCTGGCCGCCAATGGCGAGGTGGTGGCGCCCGGGCAGCGCTCGGTCTCGACCTCGAACCGCAACTTCGTCGGCCGGCAGGGGCCGCGCGCGCGGACCCATCTGGCGAGCCCCGCGAGTGCGGCGGCCTCGGCCATTGCCGGTGCGATCGCCGATGTCAGGATGATGGGGCGCTAGACGATGCCAAAGCCGTTCGACAAGCTCACCGCCACCGCCGCGCCAATCATGCGCGCCAATATCGATACCGACGTGATCATCCGGATCGAACGCCTGGTCGGCAACGGGGTCCGCGGCACGCTCGGCAAATGGGCGTTCAGCTCGCTGCGCTATCTGGCCGACGGCTCGGAGAATCCGGATTTCATCCTCAACCGCGAGCCGTATCGGGAAGCGGAGATTTTGGTGACAGGCCCGAATTTCGGCTGCGGCTCGTCGCGGGAGGGCGCGGTGTGGTCGCTGCAGGAGCGCGGCATCCGCGCCATCATCGGCTCCGGCTTCGGTGACATCTTCTTCGCCAACTGCTTCCAGAATGGCATCCTGCCCGTCGTCGTCGACAAGGCGGTGGTCGATCAGCTCGCCGCCGACATCGAGGCGACGCAGGGCGCCGGCAAGGTTTCGATCGACCTCGAGGCCCAGACCATCGTCTCGCCGTCGGGCGAACGGCATTCGTTCGAGATCGACCCGCGGCGGCGCGAGGGGCTGTTGAAGGGGCTCGACGAGGTGGCGTTGACATTGCAGCGCGACGACGAGATCCACGCCTTCCAGGATGCCGACCGCACCGCGCGGCCCTGGATTCATTTTCAGAAAACGCCCGCTTCAAGGACATCCGCATGAGCACGCAATCCAACATGATCAAGGTCGCCGTCGTCGGCGGCGAGGGCATCGGCCCCGAGGTCACCGCGCAGTCGCGCCGCGTGCTCGAGTGGTTCGCAGCCAAACGCAACGTGCCGATGACGTTGCGCGAGGCGCAGTACGGTCTGATCCCGTATCTGGCGACCGGCAAGGTGCTGCCCGAGGACACCGCGGAGGCGATGGACGAGGCCGACGCCATCCTGTGGGGTGCAACGGGGGGTCCGGAAACGACCGAAGTGCCGGCCGCCGCGCGCAAGGCCGGCAGCCTCCTGGGGTTGCGCAGCAAATACGATCTCTACGCCAATCTGCGTCCGATCGTGGCGAGCCCGGCACTGTCGGCGTCGGCGCCGCTCAAGCCCGAGGTGCTCGACGGCGTCGATTTCGTCATTATCCGCGAATTGACCAGCGGCATCTATTTCGGCGAGCCGCGCGGCATCGAGACATTGCCTGACGGTCAGCGCCGCGGCTTCAACACCGAGCAATACACCACGAACCAGATTCGCCGCGTGGCGCGCTCGGCGTTCGAATTGGCACGGACCCGCCGCAACAAGGTCTGTTCGGTCGACAAGGCCAATGTGCTGGAGACCAGCGTGGTCTGGCGCGAAGAGGTGATCAGGCTGCACAAGGAGGAGTTCTCCGACGTCGAGCTGACCCATCTCTATGTCGACAACGCCGCGATGCAGATCGTGCGCGAGCCGCGGCAGTTCGACGTCATGGTGACCGGAAACATCTTCGGCGACATCCTGTCGGACTGCGCGGCGATGGCTTCGGGCTCGCTCGGCATGCTGCCGTCGGCCTCGCTCGGCCCGGTCGATCGCTTCGGCCGGCGCAAGGCGCTGTATGAGCCGGTGCATGGCAGCGCGCCCGATATCGCGGGCAAGGGCATCGCCAATCCGCTCGGTTCGATCCTCAGCGTCGCGATGCTGCTGCGCCTGACCTTGAATCGGCCCGAGGATGCCGAGCTGCTGGAGCGGGCGGTGCAGACCGCGCTCGCCTCCGGCGCACGCACCGCCGATATCGCCGAGGCGGGGGCGAAAAAGCTCTCGACCGTGCAGATGGGCGATGCTGTACTCAGCGCGCTGGACAAGATCTCGGCCAGGGAGCACGCGTGATGGCCCGTCCCTCCATGCCCCATCTGTCGAGGCGATCGGTGCTGACGGTGATCGCCGGCGGTGCGGCGCTGGCGAGCGGGCGGGCATGGGCGCAGGCGGCCACCGGCCGCGTAGTCTATCCGGTCGCGGTGCCGGTCTATCAGACGCAATTCGTTGCCGACCGGATCGGCTATTTCAAGGACGCCGGGCTCGACTGCAAGCTGGTGCAGGGCGGCAGCGGGGTAAAGACCCGCGAGATCATCGCCTCGTCGCAGGGCGATATCGGGATCGGCGACGTCACCCATCCGATGCAATTGACCAATCACGGCCGCGCCGCGCGCGTGCTGCTGCCGGTCGACACACGGTCGAACTCGGTGATGTTCATCCTGCGCAAGGATTTGAAGGACCAGGGCATCAGCACGCTGGAGGCTTTCACGCAATGGAAGCGGCCAGATGGCCGCAAGCCGATCGTCTCGGTCTCCTCGCTCGGCGGCACCAACCATGTCTGGGCGTCCTACTACATGGAAACCATGGGGCTCGACGACAAGGTGACCTGGATCGGCACCGGCAATGTCGACACCATGCTGGGATCGCTGAAGTCGAAGCAGGTCGACATCCTCGTCAGTTCGCTGTCGTTGCTCAACGAGGCGCAGCAGCAGGGCTGGGGCGAATTGCTGTTCGACGGCACCGATGAAGCGATCTGGAACGAGCATATCGGCGGCAAGGTGCCGGTGACCGCGCATTTCACGCTGCAGGCGACCATCGACAAGGACCCCGCCAAGATGCAGGCCTATGTCACCGCGCTGTGGCGCGCCTCGCAATGGATCAAGGCGCACAAGCCGGCCGAGGTCTACGACGCCATCGAGCCCTATGTCGGCAGCACCTCGCGCGACGCCAACCTGCTCGAGATATCCGCGATCCAGAAGGTCGCGGACTATGAGGGTACGGTCGATGCGGCGAGCTTCGCGCGCGGCGAAAAGGTCTGGTTCCGCGAGATGACCGGCATCAAGCCGCTCAAGATCGCCGACGTGATCAACCCAAGCTTCATCGACGCGGCGCGAAAGGCCTATCCGGGTTGAGCGCGCTCGAGACGAGCGCAACCACATCGCCGCGCGCCTCGGCCGATCGCCGCGTCGAGGTCAAGGGCCTGAGCAAGTCGTTCCAGCTTGCGAAGACCACGATCGAAGCCGTGCGCGACGTGACGTTCGACGTGCGCCGCGGCGAGTTCGTCGCGCTGCTCGGGCCGTCCGGCTCGGGCAAGAGCACGGTGCTCAACATGATCGCCTCGCTGATCCGCCCCACCGCCGGCGAGATCCTGATCGACGGCAAGCGAGTCGTCTCCGGCAGGGCGACACCCAATGTCGGTTACGTGTTCCAGCGCGATACGTTGTTTCCGTGGCGAACCGTCGCCGATAATATCGGCTACGGGCTGGAGCTGTCCGGCGTGTCGGCTCGGGAGCGGAAAGAGCGCATCGCGGAATGCGTCGCGCGGGCTGGCTTGAGGGGATTCGAGAACGCCTATCCATCGGCGCTGTCGGGCGGCATGCGGCAGCGCGCGGCGCTGATGCGGACCTTGATCGTCGAGCCGCAGATCCTGTTGATGGACGAGCCGTTCGGCGCGCTCGACACCCACACCAAGATCGACATGCACGAGGTGCTGCTCCGGATCTGGGAGCGCGAGCAGCAGACCGTGCTGTTCGTAACCCACGATCTCGGCGAGGCGCTGACCCTGGCCGACCGCATCATCCTGTTCTCGGCGCGGCCGGGCCGCATCAAGGACATGTTCGCGGTCGATTTCGCCCGTCCGCGCGACGCGGTGAAGGTACGCGAGACCCCGCGTTATGCCGAGCTGTTCCAACACATCTGGCACTCGCTCGGCGAGGAATTCATCAAGGGCCGCAGCGCATGAGGCGATATAGCACGCTCGGAACGATCGGCTGGCAGGTCCTGATCTGCGCCATCGTGCTGTCGGTGTGGCAATGGGGTTATGATCTCCGCGCCAAGCTGCCGTGGCTGGTGCCCGATCTGCTCGACCCCTATTTCACCTCGAAGCCGTCGATGATCTTCGACAACTTCCTGATCCAGAGTTGCCTGAAATCGAAGCTTGGTGTTTTCAATGGCTGGTTCAACGGCGAGTTCGCAAAGTGCCTGACGCGCAACGAGAACAATCTCTGGGCCGCGACGGCGATCACCCTCAAGAACACCTTTTTCGGCTTCATCACCGGCGTGGTCTCTGGCTTCGTCGCTGGGCTGATCCTCGGACGGTCCGACCGTCTCAGCGCGATCTTCCAGCCCTTCATCACCGCGGTGAATTCGATCCCGCGGATCGCGCTGGCGCCGATCATCGTGCTGGCGTTCGGGATCGGCGACATGTCGAAGATCGTGACGTCCTGGATTGTCGTGGTGTTCCTGGTGTTCTTCAACACCTTCGAGGGCGCGCGCTCGATCGACGAGGGCTTTACCAACGCGGCGCGACTGCTCGGCGCCAGCGAGTGGCAGATCACCCGCACCGTGGTGATCCCCTCGACCATGGCCTGGGTGTTCGCCTCGCTGACGCCCGCGATCTCGTTCGCACTGATCGGCGTCATCGTCGGCGAGTTCATCGGCGCCGAGCGCGGCATCGGCCGCCTGATCATCGAGTCCGAGGCGCGCGGCGAGGCCTCCGGCATGATGGTCGCAGTCGTGGTCTTGATGCTGGTCGGCGTCGTGCTGTCGGCGATCATCTGGCGGCTGCAGGCCTATCTGCTGCGCTGGCAGCGGCAGCGCAGCGCCGAGTAGACCAGGTGGCGCCGTAGCGGCGTATCGGCCGCCACGGCGTGGATCTAAGCTGCGTTTTCCGACGGCGAACTTTCGCCGTCGAGCCAATCTTGCTCCCTGGCCAGCGCGCGCCAGGCCGCTTCCATGCGCTTGAAGCGGTTGTGGGTCGGCTCGTCACTGGCGTGCTCGGCAAGCTGCGCGCAGTTCTCTGCATTGTCGAGGAAGTGCTGCGATTGCTTCATGGAACGTCCTCCTGTTGGTAAGGACGTGGGACATCAAATCCGGCTATTCAACGCTTGGAACATGAGCATTTCGCCATACAGGTGAATGCCTGTTCAGCGAGTTCCCGTGCGATGTTCCGCAAGGCGCGCGTGAGCATCTGCACCATACTCGATATAGGAACACTATGTCGCACTCGGCGTTCGTCCCTCACGTCGCAACTGGAGGAGGAGAGACGCCATGAGGAAGTATCTGTTCGCCGCAGCCATGGTCACGGCGATCGCATCGCCTGCGTTCGCCGATGAAATCGGTGTCCGCGCCGGTCCCGTCGGCGCCGGCGTGACCGTCGGCCGGGCGCCCGAATATCGCGACCACGATCGTGACCGCACCACCGTAATCAGGGAGCGCGAGCCGCGCAGTGACCGAACCACCGTCATCAAGAAGCAGGACGAGTTCGGCAACCGCAGCAAGACCGTGATCCATCACGACGACGACTGACGGCAATCGAAGCCTCGTCTGCAGCAGAAGTCCGCCGCTGGATCTGCCGCGGCGGACTTTTCATGAGCGAGGGCTGCATACCGCCGATTGGATGTCAGGCCTTTCTCGCTCGACGCTCGTGATCCGGCTGCGGCATTCAGCTGCGAACGCCCGCAGCCGCTCGGCCGTCAGTTGGTCCAGACCGGTGCGTGCCAGCCGCTCGGCGCGCTCGGCCGCGTCCTTGAGATCGTTGATTGTCGGGCTCATGGCTGCCTCCATGTCCAGACAATTTGAATCGAACTGCGACGTTCCCCGGCCCGTGGAGACGTGGCTAACGGGTGGTTAATCTGGCGCCGATGCTCAAGTCACCGGTGCCGGATTGAACAGCGTCAGATCGTTGTGGATGCCCCACTTGTCCGACCACGGCTTGGTGCGCCCGCTCGCGACGTCGAGGATCAGGCGGAACAGATCCCAGCCGGTTTCCTCGATCGTCTTCTCGCCGGTCGCGATGCAGCCGGCGTCGAAATCGATCAGGTCCTTCCAGCGGCGCGCCAGCTCGCTGCGGGTTGCGACCTTGATGACGGGCGCGGCGGCGAGGCCATAGGGCGTGCCGCGACCGGTGGTGAAAACCTGCAGGGTCATGCCGGAGGCGAGCTGCAAGGTGCCGCAGATGAAGTCGCTCGCGGGTGTCGCTGCGAACAACATGCCCTTCTGCCGCGCCTTCTCGCCGGGCGACAGCACACCGGCGATCGGGCCCGAGCCCGACTTGACGATCGAGCCGAGTGATTTCTCGACGATGTTGGCGAGGCCGCCCTTCTTGTTGCCCGGCGTGGTGTTGGCGCTGCGGTCCGCGCCGCCGCGGGCGAGATAGGCGTCGTACCAGGCCATCTCGCGGATCAGGGCGCGGCCGACATCCTCGCTCGCGGCGCGGCGAGTCAGCAGTTGGATGGCGTCGCGCACCTCGGTCACTTCCGAGAACATCACGGTCGCGCCCGCGCGCACCAGCAGATCTGCGGCGAAGCCGACCGCGGGGTTCGCGGTGACGCCGGAAAACGCATCGCTGCCGCCGCATTGCAGGCCGATCACGAGATCGGCGGCGGGGCAGGTCTCGCGCTGGCGGGCGTTGAGCACCTTCAGGCGGGCCTCCGCCTGGGTCATGATCGCGTCGACGATGGCGCCGAAGCCGTCGAAGGCTTCGTCCTGCATCCGCACGATGGCATCATTGATGCCTTCGGGCACCAGCCGTTCCGGCGCGAGCTTCTCGCAGCCGAGCCCTATGACCAGGATCTCGCCGCCGAAATTCGGATTGAGTGCGAGATTCTGCAGCGTGCGGATCGGCACCACGGCATCGGGCGCCGTGATCGCGACGCCGCAGCCATAGGCGTGGGTCAGCGGCACGACGTCGTCGACATTGGGATATTTCGGCAGCAGCTCGGCGCGGATGCGCTTGACCGCATATTCCATGGTGCCCTTGACGCATTGCACCGACGAGGAGATGCCGAGGATGTTCTTGGTGCCGACCGAGCCGTCGGGGTTGCGATAGCCTTCGAAGGTAAAGCCTTCGAGCGGCGGCAGCGCCGGCGGCACGGCGGTTGCGATCTCGAGCTGATCCAGCGGCGGCGCGTCGGGCATGCGGATGCGCGCCTCGTCGACCCATTCGCCGGCCAGGATCGGCGACAGCGCATGGCCGATCACCTCGCCATAGCGGATGATCGGCGCGCCCTCGGCGATGTCTTGCAGCGCGGTCTTGTGGCCCTGCGGAACGTAGGCGCGAAGCGTCAGGCCGCAAGCGAAGCGCGAGCCGGCAGGCAGGCCGAAATCATTCACCACGATCGCGACATTGTCGCGCGCGTTGAGCTTGATGTAGCGGGGCTGCTCCTGCGCGCCGATCGACTGGTCCATGAGGGCTCCCGGATTTGTGGGGCGGGTTAGCCGAAGGCGTAACCCGCCATGCTTGGTGTGCGGTGCCGATGGTGGATTGCGCTGACGCTAGTCCACCCTACGATTCTCAACCCGGGAATGTATAGGCCGTCTTCACCGTGGTGTAGAACTCGCGGGCGTAGGCGCCCTGTTCGCGCGCGCCGTAGCTCGAGCCTTTGCGGCCGCCGAACGGCACGTGATAGTCGACGCCGGCGGTCGGCAGATTGACCATCACCATGCCGGCCTCGCTGTTGCGCTTGTAGTGCGAGGCGTATTTCAGGCTCGTGGTGCAGATGCCCGAGGCGAGGCCGAATTCGGTATCGTTGGAGATCGCCAGCGCCTCCTCATAATCCTTGGCGCGGATCACGCAGGCGACCGGTCCGAAGATCTCCTCGCGGGCGATGCGCATCTGGTTGTTGGCCTCGGTGAACAGCGCCGGCTGCAGGTAGAAGCCGGGCGTCTCGCGGTTCAGCAGCTCGCCGCCCCAATGCAAACGGGCGCCTTCGTCCTGGCCGATCTTGATGTAGCGGAGGTCCTGGTCGAGCTGGCTCTGGTCGACCACAGGGCCGACATGCACGCCGCTCTTCAGCGCGTCATCCACCGCAAGCCCCTTCATCCGCTCGGTCATCGCATCGACGAAGCGATCATGAATGCCTGCGGTGACGATCAGGCGCGAAGAGGCCGTGCAGCGCTGGCCGGTCGAGAAATAGGCGCCGTTGACCGCGACCTCGACGGCGACCTTGACGTCGGCGTCGTCGAGCACGACCAGCGGGTTCTTGCCGCCCATCTCGAGCTGGAACTTCTTCATCGGATTGGAGAGCACGCAGGCCTGCGCGATCTTGCGACCGGTCTGCACCGAGCCGGTGAACGAGATCGCGGCAACGTCGGGATGATCGAGCAGCGTCTGGCCGACCACCGAGCCCGAGCCGACCACAAGGTTGAACACGCCGGCCGGAATCCCGGAGCGCGCGATGATCTCGGACAGCGCATGCGCGGAGCCCGGAACCAGCTCGGCCGGCTTGAACACCACCGTGTTGCCGTAGCAGAGCGCCGGCGCGATCTTCCAGGCCGGGATCGCGATCGGGAAATTCCACGGCGTGATCATGCCGACGACGCCGACCGGTTCGCGGGTGATCTCGACATCGAGACCGGGGCGCACCGATGCGCCCTTCTCGCCCATCAGCCGCAGCGCCTCGCCGGCGAAGAACGCGAAGATCTGCCCGGCGCGCGCCACCTCGCCGATGCCCTCGGGGAGCGTCTTGCCTTCCTCGCGCGCCAGCAGGCGGCCGAGCTCTTCCTTGCGGGCGAGGATTTCGACGGAGATTTTGGTCAGGGCGTCGAAGCGCTCCTGCGGAGTCGAGCGCGCCCAGGCCGGGAAGGCGGCCTTCGCCGCGGCGATCGCCTTTTCGGTCTGCGCCTTGTCGGCCTTGGCGTATTCGCCGACCACGTCCTTGGTGTTGGAGGGGTTGATGTCCCGCGTGATGCTTGTTCCGTCGACCCATTCGCCGGCGATGAAGTTCTTCTGGTGAGCGGTCATGTTTCTCTCCAACCTTTCTTGTTAGCGCACGAGGCAGGGACGCTTGTCGTCGAAAGTCCAGCCCGGGATCAGGAACTGCATGGCCAGCGCATCGTCGCGGGCGCCGAGGCCATGCTGCTTGTATAGCGCGTTCGCCGCCTCGATGGCACCGCGATCGAGCTCGATGCCGAGGCCGGGCCGATCCGGCATCGCGATCTTGCCGCCCCTGATCAGCAGCGGCTCCCTGGTCAACGCCTGGCCGTCCTGCCAGATCCAGTGAGTGTCGATCGCGGTCACCTTGCCGGGCGCGGCGGCGCCGACATGGGTGAACATCGCCAGTGAAATATCGAAATGGTTGTTGGAGTGCGAGCCCCAGGTCAGGCCGTTGTCGCGACAGGTCTGCGCCACCCGCACCGAGCCCTGCATGGTCCAGAAATGCGGATCGGCGAGCGGAATGTCGACCGCGCCGAGCCGCAGCGCGTGGCTGAGCTGGCGCCAGTCGGTCGCGATCATGTTGGTCGCGGTCGGCAGTCCGGTGGCGCGGCGGAACTCGGCCATGATCTCGCGGCCGGAGAAGCCGGCCTCGGCGCCGCAGGGATCCTCGGCATAGGCAAGCACGCCATGCATGTTGCTGCAAAGCCGGATCGCCTCGTCGAGCGACCAGGCGCCGTTCGGGTCGAGCGTGACGCGGGCCTTGGGGAAGCGCTTTGCAATCGCGGTGACGGCCTCGATCTCCTCTTCGCCCCTGAGCACGCCGCCCTTGAGCTTGAAATCGGCGAAGCCGTAATGCGCCTGCGTCGCCTCGGCGAGCCGCACGATCGCCTCCGGCGTCATCGCCGCCTGATGGCGCAGATTGAACCAGTCAGGCTTGCCGGTCTCGCCCTCGACGTAAGGCAGGTTGGTCTTCTGGCGATCGCCGACGAAGAAGAGGTAGCCGAGCGTCTCGACGCTGGCGCGCTGCTGGCCTTCGCCGAGCAAGGCTGCGACCGGGAGATCGAGGTGCTGGCCGAGCAGATCGAGCAGCGCGGATTCCACCGCGGTCACCGCGTGGATGGTGACGCGCAGGTCGAAGGTCTGCTTGCCGCGGCCGCCGGCGTCGCGGTCGGCGAAGGCCTGGCGCATCGAGGCCAAGATGTTGTTGCACCCTCCGATGGTTTGGCCGACCACGAGGTCGCGGGCGTCCTCGAGCGTCTTCCTGATCTTCTCGCCGCCCGGCACCTCGCCGACGCCGGTGTGGCCGGAGTTGTCGGTGAGGATGACGAGGTTGCGGGTGAAGAACGGCGCGTGCGCGCCGCTCAGATTGAGGAGCATGCCGTCGCGGCCGGCGACCGGGATCACCTCCATCGCCGTGACGACGGGGGCGCCGGCAAAGCCGCTGCGGATCGTGTCTTGAATCATCTGCTCCTCCCTTTGTCGTTTGTCGTCCGGCTTATTCCGCCGCCTGCTGGGTCGTGGCCTGCGGCAGCTTCGCCACCAGCGCCGCGAGTTCGGCGATCTCCTGCTCGGTGAGATCGGTCAGCGGCGGCCGCACCGGGCCGGAATCGCGGCCGATCACCTTCATGCCGGCCTTGATGATCGACACTGCGTAGCCCTTCTTGCGATTGCGTATCGCGATCAGCGGCAGGATGAAATCCTTCAACCCCGCATGGATGGTCTGATGATCGCGCCGGCGCACCGCGGCGTAGAACCTGGTGGCGAATTCCGGCACGAAGTTGAACACCGCCGACGAATAGGTCGTCACACCCATGTCGAGATAGGGCAGCGCGAAGGTTTCCGCCGTCGGCAGGCCGCCGATATAGGTCAGGCGGTCGCCGAGCTTGGTGTAGACGCGGGTCATCAGCTCGATGTCGCCGATGCCGTCCTTGTAGCCGACGAGGTTCGGGCAGCGCTCGCACAGCCGCGCCAGCGCATCGGGCTGCAGGATCGCATTGTCGCGATTGTAGACGATGACGCCGATCTTCACCGACGAGCACACCGCCTCGACATGGGCGGCAAGGCCGTCCTGCTCGGCATGGGTGAGATAAGGCGGCAGCAGCAAGAGGCCGTCGGCGCCCGCCTTCTCGGCACCGATTGCGATCTCGCGCGCAATCGCGGTGCCGTAGCCGGTGCCGGCCAGCACGGGAACGCGGCCCTTGGTCTCGTCGACCGCGATCTTCACGACATGGGGAACTTCAGCCGGCGTCAGCGAGAAGAACTCGCCGGTGCCGCCGGCGGCGAACAGGCCGGCGACGTCATAGCCGCACAGCCAGTCCATGTTGGCGCGATAGGTCGCCTCGTCGAACGAATAGTCAGGCTTGAACGGGGTCACGGGAAAAGACAGGAGGCCGCTACCGATTCTGGCAGCCATCTCCTGAGGGGTCATCTTGCTCATGGCGCCACTCCTCGAATGACATTGGGATAAGGGATGCGCGAGCAGCGCGCGTCCATGGCCGATTTCTTAAGGGCAGCTTCGATGCACGTCCAAGCCAATCGCGGTATCGAGCGATGCGCAATCTGCATCAATCGCCGCGCAAATGCGGGGCCGCGAGTTCGCTTGCGATCTCGATCAGGGACGGCAGCAACTGGTTCTCGTGATCGCGCCGCCATACCATGAACAACTCGACCGGCACGGGCGTGCGCAGCTTCAGTGGCTTCAGCCGGACGTCGGCGATCTTGAGGCTGGCAGCGGCTTCCGGCACGATCGCGACGCCGAGCCCGGCGCGAACCATCGCGAGGATCGAATGGATCTGGCTGAGATGCTGCACATAGCGCGGCAGCACGTCGGCGCGCGTGAACAGCGATACCAGCAGGTCGTGGAAGTAGCGCGCCTCATAGGGCGAATACATCACGAAGGGCTGCTCGTCGAAATCTTTGATGCTGACGGTGCCGGCTGTGGCCAGCGGATGCTTCTTCGGGATCGCAGCGAGCAGCGGTTCGGCCACGACGCGCCGGCTGGCGAATTCCGGCCGCGCGATCGGCGGGCGCAACAGGCCGGCATCGATCTGACCGGTGGTGAGCGCCTCGAACTGATCGCCGGACACCATCTCTTTCAGGGAAAAATCGACCTCGGGCAGGCGGGAACGGGCGGCTGCGATCAGATCGGGCAGGAAGCCGTAAGCGGCGGCGGCCGTGAAGCCGATCTTGAGCGAGCCGGTCTTGCCGAGCGCGATGCGGCGGGCGACTTGCGAAGCGGATTCTGCGAGCTTGAGGATGCGCCGCGCCTCTGGCAGGAAACTGCGTCCCGCCGGGGTCAGCCGCACCGAACGGCTGGTCCGCTCCAGCAGCGGCGCGTCGATGATGTGCTCGAGCACCTGGATCTGCCGGCTGAGCGGCGGCTGCGTCATGTTGAGCCGCGCCGCGGCGCGGCCGAAGTGCAATTCCTCGGCCACGGTGACGAAACAGCGGAGCTGGTTCAGGTCGAACATCGATGCTAGCCTGGAATGGATCGGTCGAGGATTTGTTCGTTCTAGCATCGATGCCTCCCACTGGCCAAGAAGACGAACAAGCAGACAAAGACGGCGGCCGAAGCCAGTTGATCTGTTGTTGCAACTCGCGGCAGCCTTATTGCCTAGACTTTGCTCAGGCCGCCTTCAGCTGCACCCGCTTGATCTCGCCGACGATGAACAGATAGGCGATCGCCGCGACCAGCGCGTTGGCGCCGACGAACACCAGCGCGCCGTTGAACGAGCCGGTGGCGGCGAGGATGTAGCCGATGATGATCGGCGTCGTGATCGAGGACAGATTGCCGAAGGTGTTGAACAACCCGCCGGAGACGCCGCCGGCCTCCTTCGGTGAGGTGTCGGAGACGACAGCCCAGCCGAGTGCGCCGATGCCCTTGCCGAAGAAGGCGAGCGCCATGAAGCCGACCACCAGCGCCTGGCTGTTGACATAGTTGCAGGCGATGATCGTCATCGACAGCAGCATGCCGCCGACGATCGGGATCTTGCGCGCCATGGTCAACGAGCCGGTGCGGCGCAAGAGGTAGTCCGAGATCACGCCGCCGAGCACGCCGCCGATAAAGCCGCACAGCGCCGGCAATGTCGCGACGAAGCCGGCCTGCAGGATCGACAGGCCGCGTTCCTTTACCAGATAGACCGGGAACCAGGTCAGGAAGAAGTAGGTCAGCGTGTTGATGCAGTACTGGCCGATATAGACGCCGAGCATCATCCGGTTGGCGAGCAACTGGCGGATATGATCCCAACTCGGGCCGCCGACCTGGGTCTTGCCGGTCTTGGCGGCATCCATGTCGACCAGCGCGCCGCCCTCTTTGATGTAGTCGAACTCGGCCTCGTTGATCGCGGGATGGTCCTTCGGCTCGTAGATCGTCTTGATCCAGGCGATACCCATCACGACGCCGAGCCCGCCCATCACGTAGAACACGTGGCGCCAGCCATATTCGTGCGCGATCCAGCCCATCAGCGGCGCGAAGATCACGGTCGCGAAATACTGTCCGGAGTTAAAGAACGCCGATGCGGTGCCGCGCTCATTGCCGGGGAACCAGGCCGCGACGATGCGGGCATTGGCCGGGAACGATGGCGCTTCGGCAAAGCCGACCAGGAAGCGCAGCGCGAACAGCGCCAGTACGGCCGCGCCGGCCGACAGGAACCCGACCAGGCCTTGCATCGCGGTGAAGATCGACCAGACGATGATGCTGATCGCATAGACCCATTTGGAGCCATAGCGGTCGAGCAGCCAGCCGCACGGCACCTGCGCGATTACATAGGACCAGCCGAACGCCGAGAACACGTAGCCCATCGCGACGGGGTCGAGATGCAATTCCTTGGAGAGCGCAGGGCCGGCGATCGAGAGCGTGGCGCGATCGGCATAGTTCACGGTGGTGACGAGGAACAGCATCGTCACGATCAACAGCCGGACGCGGGATCGCCGCGCGTCCGTGGCGGACACAATTGCGCTCATTCGCGCCTCCTTGGAAATTTCCTCGGGGTCTGTCCTAGAGAGATGACGGCAATGGGTCCAAGCCGAAACGGGTATTGATCGATGCCGATTTTGAATGGATCGGCCCGGTGTCATTCCACCTTCGTCGCTCTTGCTTCGGTTCCAGATTAATGTACTATTAGTACAGTTATTGGGGCGCGGCGTTTGCGCCCGCCTTTCGAGGTCGAATGCGCATGACCACGCAACGCGACTATGAGGTGTTCGAGGCAGGCAGGGTGACCTTGCAGGGCGGCGCGGTGTTTCCGCAGCTTGCGCTCGCCTACAAGACTTACGGCACGTTGAATGCGGCCAGGGACAACGTCATCCTCTATCCGACGTCGTTCGCCGCACAGCACACCGACATCGAATGGCTGGTGCAGCCGGGCGGGGCACTCGATCCCGCGCGCTATTTCATCGTCATCGCGAATCTGTTCGGCAACGGCCTGTCGTCCTCGCCGTCGAATTCGAGCGAGGTGCTCGGCGGCGCACCGTTTCCAGACTTCACCTATCATGACGCCGTCGCTATCCAGCGGCGGCTGCTCGTCGAGCGGTTCGGCGTGACCAAGCTCGCACTGGTCTATGGCTGGTCGATGGGCGGCATGCAGGCCTATCACTGGGCCGCGCGCTATCCTGACATGGTCGAACGCGCGGCGGTGGTCTGCGGCAGCGCGAGGTGCTCGCCGTATAATCATGTCTTCCTCGAAGGCGTGAAGGCCGCGCTGACCGCCGATCCGGCCTACCAGGATGGCCGCTTCGTCACCAGGCCGGCAGCAGGCCTTCGCGCGATGGGGCGCGTCTATGCCGGCTGGGCGATGTCGCACGCGTTTTTTCGCGAGGAAGCCTGGCGCGGGGCCGGCTTCAACTCGTTGGAGGACTACCTCGCGGGATCGTGGGATGGTGCTTTCGCGCGGCGCGACGCGAACAATCTGCTGGCGCAGATCGCGATCTGGCAGGCCGGCGATATCAGCCGCTGCAACGAATTCGGCGGCGACTTCGACCGTGCGCTGGCGGCGATCAAGGCGTATGTGCTGCTGATGCCCGGCCGCGCCGACCGCTATTTCGACCCGCGCGACAACGCGGATGAGCTTGGACGCCTCGTCAATGCCCGCTCCGCGGCGCTGCACGCGATCCCATCGATCCATGGGCACCGCGCCGGCAATCCCGTCAACAACGCCGAAGACCACGACTTCATCAACGCCGAAATCTCGGCGCTCCTGCAACGCTAATATGTGAGACCGCTATGAGCACCGCAGAAACCAGTGATGCCGGGCCTCGCCTCAAGCCGCTCAGCCCCCTGACCTTGCGCGAGCTGTCGACCAGGTCGAACCTTGCCGGCGCGGTGCGCGGGGCAAGCCACTACGGGATGATCGTCATCGTCGGCGCGCTGATCTCGTTGATCTCGTCGCGTTATGGTCTCGTCTGGGCGCTGCCGCTGATGGCCATCCAGGGTTACTTCGTCGCATTCCTGTTCATGGTGGTGCACGAGACTGCGCACAAGACGGCGTTCCGCAGTCACGCACTCAATCTTGTGGTCGGCAACCTGTCCGCCTTCATGATCGGATTGCCCTACCAATATTACTGCCTGTTTCACTGGGACCATCACCGCTACACCCAGGATCCGGAGAAGGATCCGGAGCTGATCGTCGGCCCCAAGCCCGCGTCGGACACCCAGCTCGCGATCGCCTATTCGGGACTGCTGCAGGTGCTGGTCCGGATTCGCCTGATGTTCCGGCATGCACTCACCGGGAAGGTGATCGTGCCGTGGATTCCGCAGCACAAGCGCGCCGCGATCGTGCTGGAGGCAAGGCTCTACCTCGCCGGTTATCTGCTGTTGCTCGTGGCATCGCTTGCGCTGCACAGCGCGATCCTGCTCTGGGTCTGGATCGTGCCGCTGCTGGCCGGCCAGCTCATCCTGCGCCCGTATCTTTACGCCGAGCACACCGGTTGCGAGCGGACGCGGAGTGCGTTCGAGAACACCCGCACCACGATGACCGGCCGGATCATGAAATGGTTCGCCTGGAACATGCCCTATCATGTCGAGCATCATGCCTATCCGACGGTGCCGTTCCATGCTTTGCCGAAGCTGAACGCGATCGTCGACGGCCACATCGTCTATCGCGGTCGCAACTACCGCGCCGTGACACGCGAGACCTGGGCCTGGTTCCGCCGTCAGCGGCAACGCTCCGCTTGATATTCAAGCCTCGGCGTGTGGCCGAAGCACCAGATTGACGAGATTGCGGGCATAGGCCGGCGTCAGCGGCCTGATGCCGAAGACATAGCGGTAGAACAGGCTGCCATACATCGCGTCGTAGATGTCGCTGGGCACGCCAGGCGCGCCGATGCTGCCGTCCTTCTGGCCGGCGGCGATGATTTTCAGCATCCTGGCGCGGCGAAGGCCGAGGTAGCGCTCATAAAACAGTTCGGCCGTGCCGGTCTGCGAAATGCATTCCGAGATCACCGCGAGCTGCACCCGTCCGAACTCGCCCTGCAAGGCCTCGACATAGGTCGCGACGTGCCGGCGGATGCGGGCCACCGGATTGCCCGCTTCGGGCAGCGGCACTGCGCGCGAGGCCTGGTCGAGGAAGGCATCGATCAGCAAGGCTTCGCGCGACGGCCACCATTTGTAGATCGTCATCTTCGAGACGTTGGAGTGTCTCGCGATCGCGTCGATGGTGGTGGCGGCAAGGCCCGTGGTTGCCATCAGCGTATAGGCGCTGTGCAGGATCGCGGCCGTGGTCGCGGCGGAGCGCGGCCGGCCGCGCCGTCCCGTCGTCGTATCCTCCGTCTCCGCCTTGCTTGCCGCCATGGCCGGGATTGGTGTCCTGCGTGCTTGAATCAGTGCGTTGCCTGCGGACATAGCATGAAATCGCGCGCTGTTTCAGATCATCGCGGCCGCTGATACTGTACAATTCGCCAGCGAAGGCTCAGCTCAATTGCCCCCATCGAACAGGAGTATCCCGTGAAGGCCGTCTACAGTGATCTGCACCGCAGCCATGATCCGCAATTCTTCCTGGTCCGCGGTGTGGTCCAGCGCACCACGGAGCAGCCTGAGCGCGCCGATCGCCTGCTGGCGGGCCTGAAGGCCGGCAAGCACTCGCTGATCGAACCGACCAAATTCGGGCAGGGGCCGCGGGCGCGCGTGCACAGTCCGGAATATCTGAGCTTTCTTGCTGACGCCTGGGACGAATGGTCGGCACTCGGCAACGCCGGGCCGGAGATGATCGCGAACATGCACCCGGTGCGCAACGCCGGCACCTATCCCACCCACATCGTAGGCAAGCTCGGTTGGCACACGGTCGACACCGCGGCGCCGATCGGCCCCGGCACCTGGGCCGGCGCCTGCGCCTCGAGCGACGTCGCAGTCACCGCGGCGCAGATGGTGCTCGATGGCGAGGATGCCGTCTACGCGCTGTGCCGTCCGCCGGGCCACCATGCCTATCGCGATCTCGCCGGCGGCTTCTGCTTCCTCAACAACAGTGCGATCGCGGCCGAACATCTGCGCCAGAAGCACGAGCGCGTCGCGATCCTCGATGTCGACGTGCATCACGGCAACGGCACGCAGGGCATCTTCTACGAGCGGGGCGACGTCTTCACCGTCTCGATCCACGCCGACCCGTCGTTCTTCTACCCCTTCGTCTGGGGCCATTCGCATGAGCGCGGCGCCGGGCCCGGTCTTGGCACCAATCTCAACATTCCGCTCGCCAAGGGCACCGGCGACGACGATTACATCAAGGCGCTCGCCGCCGCCGAGAGGGCGATCCGCTCCTTCGCGCCGACCGCGCTGGTGGTCGCGCTCGGGCTCGACGCCTCCGAGAAGGACCCGCTCGCAGGCCTCGCCGTCACCACCGACGGCTTCCGCCGGATCGGCGAGGCGCTCGCCCGGTTCGGCCTGCCGACGGTGCTGGTGCAGGAAGGCGGCTATCTCTCAGACATCCTCGGTGCCAATCTGACGGCGGTGCTCGGCGGATTCGAAGCTGCGCGCTAGCGTGGTTTCGACTGGTGATCGGTCCGCGCGAAAAAGCCTGTCAAGACAACGAATCTGGAGCATCGGTTTTGATCGATCAGGACCGATGCCCCAGCCGCGCGTCGCACAACAAGGCGTCGTGAATTTGCCGGTTTGTAACCAAGGCCGGATCAAGCCGTTGGTATCCCGTTCCGATTCGTCGTGCTGACCTCGGACGGAAAGTCCGAGGTCGACCTCGCGCCCTTGCGGCTCGTCGCCGATAGTTTCATGCTGGGGCGACGGCGCCTTGTCGAGGCGTTCGGGGACTGACCATGACATCAGCCAAAATTGCTCGCGCGCCCTTTGGCAACTTGTCCGACGGCACCGTGGTCGAGCGCGTGACGCTGCGCGGCGAACACGGCTTCGAGGCCAGCATCCTCACTTTCGGCGCCACGCTGCAAGCGCTGCTCGCGCCCGATCGCGGCGGCCATTGCGCCGACGTCGTGCTCGGACATGACGAATTCGAAGGCTACCTCGCTCAGCGCAAATTCTTCGGCGCGACGATCGGGCGCTACGCCAACCGGATCGCCGCCGCGCGCTTCGCGCTCGATGGCGAGACGGTAAATCTCGCCGCCAACAACGGCCCCAATGCGCTGCACGGTGGCCCCCAGGGCTTTGATCGCAAGCTGTGGCGGATTGCCCGGCTCGTCGATCAACCGGGGCCGACGCTGGTGCTGGAGCGCGAAAGCCCGCATGGCGAAGAGGGCTATCCGGGCAATCTTCAGACCCGAGTGACGTATCAGGTGCGCGACCCGGTGGAACTCGCAGTCACGTACGAGGCGACCACCGACCGGCCGACTTGCGTCAACCTCACCAATCACACCTTCTTCAATCTCGACGGCGCGCGTTCAGGCACGCAGATCCTCGATCATCGGCTGACGATCGCCGCAGATCATTTCCTCGCGGTGGACGCCACCGCAATTCCGCTACCGGGGCCGCCGTGGCCGGTTGACGGCACGCCGTTCGACTTCCGCAAGCCGATCGCGATCGGCGCGCGGATCAGAATTAATGATGAGCAGCTGCGGCTCGGCCGCGGCTATGACCATAATTTCTGTCTGGCCTCGGGGACAGGCATTCGCTTCGCCGCGCGGCTCGAGGCACCGCATAGCGGCCGCGTGATGGAGCTGTTCACCGATCAGCCGGGATTGCAGTTCTATTCCGGCAATTTCCTCGACGGTTCGACCGCCGGCAAGGGCGATCGGCTCTATCGCCAATCCGATGCGCTGTGTCTCGAACCGCACGCCTGGCCGGATACGCCGAACCGGCCCGACTTCCCGCCAGCGCGGCTCGATCCCGGGCAGATCTATCGGCGAACTGCAACCTATCGATTCTCGACCATGTGAGTAACGCCATGACCGATCCTGCCGCCGAGCCGCTGATCGAACGGGTCCCGACATCGGTGCTGTCAGCCGAGCGCTGTCACCTCGGCGAGGGCCCGACCTATGACGCAGCGACCGACACCGCCTGGTGGTTCGACATCCGCGAGCGTCGCCTGTTCGAGCATCGTTTTGCCAGCGGCCGCACCGTCATTCACGCGCTGCCGAAAATGGCGAGCGCGCTGGCGCGGATCGACGGCGAGCGGCAGCTGATCCTCACCGAGGATGGGCTTTACGTCCGGCAGGTCGCCGGCGGCCGGCTGGAGCTGTTCGCCGCACTCGAAGCCGACAATCCGGTGACGCGCTCCAACGATGCGCGCGTGCATCCGTCGGGCACCTTCTGGCTCGGGACCATGGGGCGTCAGGCCGAGCATAACGCCGGCGCGATCTACGCGCTGCATCACGGCCGCATCACGCGGCTCTATCCCGGGATCACGATTCCCAACGCGATCTGCTTTTCGCCCGCAGGCGACGTCGGCTACTTCGCCGACACCGCGACCAACGTGCTGTATCGCGTACCGCTGGATCCATCGACGGGATTGCCGACCGGCGAGCCCGTCGACCTGATCAGACATCAGGGCATCGGCGGGATCGACGGCGCGATTGTCGATGCCGATGGAATGATCTGGAACGCGCGCTGGGGCGGTGGCTGTGTCGACGTCTACGATCCCGGCGGCCGGCATTTGCGCTCGCTGAAGGTGCCGGCGAAGCAGTCGAGCTGTCCGGCTTTTGTCGGCCGCGATTTCTCGCGCGTGCTGGTCACCTCGGCCTGGCAGGACATGGACGAGGCGCAGCGCGCAGCCGATCCCGGCCACGGCCAAACCTTCCTGCTCGACGCCGCGGCACGCGGCCGTGCCGAGCCCGACGTCAAGCTCTCCTGAACGCGGCTCGCTGCCGCCTCGTTGACGCGACCTGAATATTTGGACGACAGTACAAATATGGTCCGTAAACCTGCCAGGTCCGGCATCAAGCCCGACGCCAAGGCCACCAGCACCAAGCCGAACATGCGCGAGGCGATCCTCGCCGCGGCGGAGGAGTTGTTCTCGACCTACGGCTTCAACGCCGTCTCGGTGCGCGACATCGCGCAGGCCGCCGGCGCCAATCCCGGCAGCGTGACCTATCACTTCAAGACCAAAGACGGCCTGCTGCTGGAGATCTATCGGCGGCATTGCGGCCCGATGAACCGGCGGCGCTCCGAGCTGCTCGCGGCAGCGCGGCGGGTGCGCGATCTTCAAGACCGGCTGGAGGCGATCGTGCGCGCCTATGTGCTGCCGGCCTTCACCTCGGGCAGCGATCTCGCCGGCGGCGGAACGCAGTTCACGCGGTTGCGCGCGATCATGTCGACCGAAGGCAATGAGGTGGTGCGCAAGATCATCGCGCAGACTTTCGACGACACCAGCCATGCCTTCATCGACGCGATCCATGACAGCCTGCCGCATATTCCGCGCACCGATCTGGTCTGGCGCGGCCACTTCCTGCTCGGCGCGCTGTACTACACGCTGGTGACGCCGGAGCGCGTCTCGCGGCTGTCGCGCGGCAGCGCCGACGGCACCGATGCCGGCCACGCTATCGAGGAGCTGGTACGCGCGACGGTCGCCGCGCTGCAGGCTGCGCCGCTCGATCAACCAACGCCTGTGCCGCGGAAGACCGCAAGCGCGAATCCTGGGCGCGCGCTGACCTGACCCCGCGGAGTTCGTCGCCATGGAGAAACTTCGGCTGCGCACCGTGCTTGGCAATCACCCGCACGTCCAGGCGGTGACGCGCGGAGAATCCGCCGCGTTCCCTGCCGACGCGCAATGCGCTATTGCTCTGCGAACAGCTTTGGTTCTGGAGGCACTCCCATGAAGAATTCCGGCAAGGTCGTCGCCATCACCGGGGCGGCGCGCGGCATCGGCAAGGCCTGCGCGGCGCGCTTCCTGGCCGATGGCGCCAGGGTCGTCATCTCGGATGTCGACGCTGCGGGGCTCGTCCACGCCGCCCAGGAACTCGGACATGAGGATCGGTTGCGGGCGGTCGAGGCCGACGTCAGCAAGCGCGCCGACGTCGATCGCATCGTGGCCACGGCGGTGAAGGAGTTCGGCCGGCTCGACGTCATGGTCAACAACGCCGGCGTCGCGCGCAACCGCGACTTCCTCGACATCAGCGAGGCCGAGTTCGACGACGTGATGGGGATCAACCTCAAGGGGGCGTTCTTCGGCGTTCAGGCCGCAGCCCGCCAGATGATCGCGCAGGGCGGTGGCGGCGTCGTCGTCAACATGTCCTCGGTCAATGCGCTGCTCGCGATCCCCTCGCTTGCGACCTACGCGATGTCCAAGGGTGCGATGAAGCAGCTCACCTCGGTGGCCGCCGTCGCGCTGGCGCCGCACGGCATTCGGGTCGTGGCAGTCGGGCCCGGCACGATCCTGACCGAGATGGTGGCGACCGCGATCTTTTCGTCGGAGGACGCGCGGCGCAGCGTGCTGTCGCGCACCCCCGCGGGGCGCTGCGGCGAGCCGAGCGAAGTTGCCTCGGTGGTGTCGTTCCTCGCCAGCGACGACGCCTCCTACATCACCGGCCAGACCATCTATCCCGACGGCGGGCGGTTGATCCTCAACTACACGGTGCCGGTCAACGAGAAGAAGTAGCGCGCCGCCAAAATATCGAAAACAACCCCATGCACAGTAGCCGCGGGCGGCCTGTGTCGGGGTGCCGGGCCTAATTTGCGGTATTATTTTACTTTTCAGAAACCTCGCGGCATCACCAACTGGATCGCCCGGTTAACCGGGCGATCCAGTAGGCCGCGGCATGCGCGGGTGATAACATCGGATGGCTACCGGCCCTTGAACCGCGGCTTGCGCTTTTCCATGAAGGCGTTGCGGCCTTCGCGGAAATCCGCGCTGTCCATGCAATCGATGCCGATCTGCCTGATCGCGGCCATGTCGCGATCGGCGGGATCCTTCAGCACCTGCGCGATGGTGATCTTGGCGGCCTTGATCGCCAGCGGCGCGTTGGCTGAAATGGTGCGCGCGATCTCCATGGTCGCGTCCCAGAGCTCAGCATCCGGCAGCACGCGGTCGACGAGGCCGATCCGCAGTGCTTCGGCGGAGTCGATCCGCATGCCGGTATACATGATCAGCCGCGCCCAGGACGGGCCGACCAGCGAGACCAGATGGCGCAGCCCGTCATACCCGTAAGCGATGCCGAGCTTGGCGGCGGGAATGCCGAACTGGCCGCTCGTGCCGGAGATACGGATGTCGGTCAGCATCGCGACCTGCATGCCGCCGCCGAGACAGAAGCCGCGGATGCAGGCAATGGTCGGTTTCGGGTAGTCGGCCAGCAGCGCGCGCTGGGCGGCGCTGCGGCGTGAATATTCCTCGGAAGCTGCCGCGTTGTGGCGGGTCTTCTCGAACTGGCTGATATCGGCGCCGGACACGAAGGCCTTGTCGCCGGCGCCGACCAGGATCACGACGCGGACGTCAGGATCGTCACGCAAGGCGGTCAGCGCTTCGCCAAGCCCCTCCCACATCTCCAGCGACATCGCATTGCGCTTGTCGGGGTTGTTGAAGGTGACGACGCCGACGCCGTCGACCACGCTTTGCAGGATCTTGCCGTCGGCGAGCGATTTGTCTGACATATTGAGCCTATGAGTGGCCGGACTGATTTGAGCCGAGGCTAGCAGGCAGTTGCCAGCCGGGGCAGGCGGTTTATGGCACGGCGCGATTGCATCGGCGCGCGGTAACTCTCCCGGTAGTTGCACGGCTCGCGAAATAAACTGCCGCGAAAGGGTTGCGCGATAGACTGTGCACTTTGTGCCAGTTTAACTGTTTCCTAGTGTTTCGACGGTACGACTGTACGCACCTGCGCGCCAGGACCGTTCCCCGACGCGCTGGGGTGCGTGCCGCAGCCTCCCGCTGCCATCGCGCCGGTAGCGGACGTCCCCCACCGGACCGGCAGGCAAGCCGGTCATCCCCGACCTCCGTGCACTCACATCGCCCCGGGCGAGGTTCAGTCGTGTCCGTCGAAAAGTTTCTCAAGCAACGCGCGGTCAGGATCACCGTCAACGGCAGCTACACGTTGCCGAGCTGGTACGATGCGCAGGGCAAGCTGCGCACCTTCGCCTGCCGCACCACGCGCGTCTCGCCGTTCCGGATGATCGTGGACGTGCCTGTCGTCGGCAAGGTCGGCGACCGGCTGACGTCGTATTTCGAGGAGTTCGGCAAGTTCGAAGGCTGCATCACCGACACGATGAGCGGCAGCTTCCTGCTCGAGCTCGAGATGACGCATGCCAGGCGCGAGAAGTTCGCCGACAAGCTGACCTGGATCGAGAAGAAGCAGAAGGATCCGAGCGTCCGCGAGGCGCGCAACAATCCGCGCTTCGTTCCCGTCGCGCCGCATGCCATGCTGACGCTCGCGGACGGCACCATGCAGAGCTGCTTCATCATCGACATGTCGCTGTCGGGCGCGGCAGTGTCCTCCGAGGTGCAGCCGCCGATCGGCATGCCGCTGGCGATCGGCGCCTGCGTCGGGCGCGTTGTCCGGCATCTGCCGAACGGGTTCGCCATCAAGTTCGTCGAGACCTACAAGCAGAGCGAACTGGCGCGCCTGATCGCGCGCAAGTCCAAGGAGCTGCTGGTGGCCTCCGCCGACGCGGATCCGGTTGCCTAGGGCGAGTACTCACAAATCGGGTGCGTGCGTGCGGCAATAGCGAGGACGGAGATATTCTCCAAAGCAGACGTCACCGGCGCCTAGGTGAATGTCCGCAAAGGGCCAAGAGCCGACATGTCGAGAGCGCCCAAGGCGATCTCTGCGCGCACTTCAAATGAACGAGACCAACTGGGGCGGCCTTGGTCTCAGAACTATTTGATCCCCGAAAACCAGAACCCGAAAAGCAGAAGTACGAGCATTGCAGCCTCGACGAAAAAGTAATGTACGGCGTCGGTCAAAGGCCTTTTCTGAACCCAAGCGCCGAGCCGTGACTTCGGGTCACTCAAGGCTCCCCAGGCTACTAAAGCAAAAAAAGCGCCCGTAGCCGCGACCAAGGCGATAAGTGCCGCTATCACCAACCAACCCCAAGCTTGATTTTCCGCGGCATGACCTGCTTGTCGCACCAGAGCAAAGACCACGCCGAACAAGAATAACGACATCCCCCCAAAGATGAGTGAAGCGGCGACGCGGTAGTGCAGCGGGTTATCTGGCATTTTTTTCATCGAAAGCGCTTCGAGTGCGACGCTTCCACGAAGATAGGTCGGAGCCGCACCGATCGGCGTTCACTTAGCAACACAAGAGCGTTATGCCGCGCCGCAAACCGCGTGTTCTCCGCATTGCATCTGATGTCTCCAATGGGTCAAAAAGGCGACTTTCCTTTGGTCGGGCCGCGAGTCCGCTTTCTTAAGTCTCGAACGCGGACAGGATCTATGAGTGCTCACCCTAGCCTGTGGCCGCGCGTCCGTTCCGCGCGTTACGTCAGCTCTTCCGGATCATCCGCCGCGCGCATGCCCGCGATGAGGTCCTCCGTCGCCGTTGCACCGGCGGCCGCGATCGCGATCTCGCGCGCCAGATTGGTGCATTCGGCCCACAGCAGGAAGAACACCAGCGGCGGCCGCTCGCGCGCCTCCAGCAGCTGCCGGCAGCGCTCCGCCGCACCGTCGAGCGCCCACCACTGCCGGGCGACGACCATGACCTTGCGGAAACTTCGCAGCGTGCCGGAGAATTTCTGCGGATCGGCACCGACGATGGTGCCGCAATGGTTCAGCCAGTTCAGCGCAGCGTAGATCGCGATCCCGTAGTCCTCGATCGTGGTGCCGGTGAAATCGACGACGGTCTTGTCGTGTGCGCGCTGGCGCAGGAAGGCGTCGATCATCTCGGGTTGGCGGGCCGGATCGACCAGCAGCGACGTGTCCTGCCGCGGCACCATCGGAATGTAACGCATCGCTTCGAGCCGGGTGTGCTCCCAGATCGCCCTGCTGTCGCCGAGCAGGTCGCCGGGCTTGCGCTTGCAGGCCGGATAGACCAGCACGCCGTTGTCGGCGAGGTCGAGATAGCGCGGCACCACCTTGTCGAGCGCGGCGAGGAACGCCGAGGGATCGGTGAGGCCGCGCAAGTCGCTGGCGGCGTCCTCCGTCTGTGCAGGCTTGTTGCCGCGTGTCCAGCCGAAATTGGCCATCCCCGGACGCCCCGATCTCAACCCGGCCATCAGGTTAGATGGAAAATGCGGCGATGCAAATGCGGCATTTGCTGCGACGCCGCCGTGCGTGTCCGCCGCTGCCGGTTGACGCGGGAGACCGCCGCGCCTAGCTGATGGTTAATGGCGCGCAACGCAACTTGTTGTCGCTTACAGGACGTATCGCCATGACCGCTTCTGATCGACAATCGCTGGCAGGCCGTCTATCTGACCAAGGGCGAGCAGCAGGTAAGCTGGTCGCAGGCCGATCCGCAACCATCGCTGCGTCTGATCGAACAGATCGCACCTCGCCGCGACGCGTCGATCATCGACATCGGCGGCGGGGCCTCGCGCCTCGTCGATGCGCTGCTGGCGAGGGACTTTCATGATCTGACCGTGCTCGATCTCTCGGAAGCTGCGCTGGCGAGCGCGCGGCAACGGATCGGCGCGGCCGGCGCGGCGGTGCGCTGGGTTGCCGACGATGCGACGGCCTGGCAGCCGCAGCAGGCTTTCGACATCTGGCACGATCGTGCGGCGTTTCATTTCCTCGTCGCGGAGGGCGACCGCGCGGCCTATCTCGAAAGGCTGCATCGCGGCGTCAAGGCAGGCGGCCACGCCGTGATCGGCACCTTCGCGCTGGACGGTCCGGAAAAATGCAGCGGCCTGCCGGTGCAACGCTATGATCCGGAAACACTCAGCCGGACCATCGGTCCGGCATTCGAATTGATCGCGCATGAGGCGCACCGGCACGTCACGCCCTGGGGCGCAACGCAGTCGTTCCAGTTCAGTGTGCTGCGGCGCAGGTGACCGGCCGCGGAAGGAGAGGCGAGATGACGGACGGGCCACGGGCGATCGGCGAGATCGCGAGCTATCACGCCCACGTCTATTACGATCCCGCGACCAGCCGGGGCGAGGCCGAACGGCTGCGCAACTGGATCGGCGAGCGCTTCCTGGTCACGCTCGGGCGCTGGCACGACGTCAAGGTCGGCCCGCACGATCAGGCGATGTATCAGGTGGCGTTCGCGGCCGAGCTGTTTGCCACCCTGGTGCCGTGGCTGATGCTGAACCACGGCAGCCTGAGCATCCTGGTCCATCCCAACACGACCAATCCGCGCCGCGATCATCGCGATGATCCGCTCTGGATCGGCACGCCGCTTGCCGTCCATGCCGACAAGCTGCCCGAAGAGGCCGACATGGAGCAGGCGCCGGCCCCGAACACGTCGCCGACATTGCGTCCCTGAGTACTAGAGCGGGATGACGTTAGCTTGAATCGGTTTGGCCTCGGGTTCGGTTTACCTCTCCCCGGCGGGGAGAGGTCGATTTGCGCAGCAAATCGGGTGAGGGGCCGTAACTCCAACGAGGGACCGTAACCCCTCACCCGGCGCTGCGCGCCGACCTCTCCCAAGGGAGAGGTGGACCTCCGATGCCGCTACAATTCAACCTAGTCTCGCTCATGCTTTGGCCCCGGCCGACACGATGGGTAAAGTTTGACGCAATTGCGGTACAGCCAAGTCGTTTCAAACTCATCGCGTTTTGCAACGTGAGGTTAAGCCGGCATTCCTAGGCTTACCCGGCATTTCAGGGTCGGGCGCATTGGGCATGTTCTTTTCGTTTCGAAGCTGGTCACTGTGGCGGGTGGTTGGGCCTCTGCTCGCCATCGTGCTGTTGCTCGGCGGTCTGTCGGCCGGCAGCCTGCAGGTGATGTCCGCGGTGCGCGCCTACGTAGCCGGCGAGAGCATGTGGTCGAAGGGCCAGAAGGACGCCATCTATTACCTTCAGACCTATGTCAGCACCGGCGCGCCGCTTTATCTGCAGAAGTTCGATGACGCGATCGCGGTGCCGCTGGCCGATCGCACGGCGCGGCGCGCGCTGGAAGCGCCCGGCAACAACGACGCCGTGGCGAGGAGCGGCTTCGCCAAAGCCGGCAATCATGATGACGATATCGGCGGCCTGATCTGGCTGTTCAAATATTTCCGCACGATGCATCACGTGGCCGGCGCGGTGACGGCCTGGCGCAACTCGGATGCGTTGCTCGATCAACTGATCGAAATCAGGAACGAGGCTGCTAACGACGTCGCACTGCATGATCCCTCGGCTGCGACCATCAAGCACTGGGCCGAGCGGATCGGTGCGGTCGACGCCGCGCTGAGCACGCTCGCCGTCGATTTCTCCGACCAGTTGGGGAAGGCGTCGCGTCAGGTCTCCGCGCTGCTGCTGCTGGTCAATCTCGTGATCGCGGCTTGCCTTGCCGGCATCGTGCTGTTCCACACGCGGCGGATGCTGTGGCGACGCTGGCTTGCCGAGACCGCGCTCGCCGTCGAGAAGGAGCGGGCCCAGCTCACGCTGGCCTCGATCGGCGACGCTGTCATCGTGACCACGCAGGACGATCGGGTCGGCTACATGAACGGCGCCGCAGAGCGGCTGATCGCGCCGGGGCAGGACGTGACCGGATGGCAGCTGTCATCGCTGTTCAACATTGCCGAGCAGCCGGTGCGGGGATCGTTCCAGAGCACCGATGCCGACGACGAGAGCCGGCCCCAGCAGCGGCTGCTGATGCGGCCGGACCATTCCAGCGTGCCGGTCTCGGTGGTCGAGACCCCGATCGTGCATGCCGGCGAACCGGCCGGCCGCGTCATGATCATTCACGACATGACCGCCGAGCGGCGGCTGGTCGAGGAACTGGCGTGGGCTGCATCTCATGACGCGCTCACCGGCCTTGCGAACCGGCGGCAATTCGAGTTCGAGTTGCACAAGACGATGTCGGGTTCGCCTGTCGTGGGCGCCGATCTGATGCTGATCGACCTCGACCAGTTCAAGATCGTCAACGACACCTGCGGCCACATGGCGGGTGACCGACTGTTGAAGCAGGTGGCGAAGATGCTGGCCGCCGAGGTCGGCGACAGCGGGCTGGTTGCGCGTCTCGGCGGCGACGAGTTCGGCATTCTGCTGCGCGACGACGGCTCCGTCACGCACGACGCTGCGGCCGATGTCGCGGAGCGGATCAGGGCGGTGGTCGAGCAGTCGAGCTTCGTCCACGAAGGCTCGAGCTTCCGGATCAGCGCGAGCATCGGCCTGGTCGCGCTTTGCGACAGCGCCGGCGTGCAGGACGCGCTGCGGCTTGCCGACGTCGCCTGCTTCCTCGCCAAGGACAAGGGACGCAACCGCGTCCAGGAGCACCGTCCCACCGACACCGGCATGGCGGTGCGCGTCGCCGAGATGAGCTGGGTGAACCGCATCCGCAAGGGATTGGACGAGGGGCGCTTCTGCCTCTACGAGCAGGAGATCCGTCCGATCAACGCTGCGCTGAAGGGCAGCGAGCGGCGCGAATTGCTGCTGCGGCTGCGCGACGAGAACGGCGCGCTGGTGCCGCCCGGCAGCTTCCTGCCCGCGGCCGAACGCTACGGGCTGATGCCGCTGATCGACCGCTGGGTGGTGCGCCGCGCCTTCGAGATCATCGCCGAGCGCAAGCACCACCCGCGCAAGGTGGCGAGCTACGCCATCAACCTCTCCGGCGCCACGATCGGCGACGGCGACTTCGTCGACTTCGTCGCCAGGCTGTTTGCGCAGCATGATTTTTCGCCGGCACTGGTGTGTTTCGAGATCACCGAGACCAGCGCGATCTCGAATCTCGACGAGGCGCAGGCATTCATCGCGCGGCTGCGCGAGATCGGCTGCAGCTTCTCGCTCGACGATTTCGGCACCGGCATGTCCTCGATCGCGTATCTGAAGCACCTGCCGGTCGACATCATCAAGATCGACGGCTCGTTCGTGAAGGAGATCCTGAACAGCAAGGTCGATCGCGCGATGGTCGAGATGATCACCAAGACCGCGAAGATCATGCAGAAGCAGGTGGTCGCCGAATTCGTCGAGAGCCTCGCGATCCTGGACGAGTTGCGCCTGATCGGGGTCGACTACGCCCAGGGTTACGCGATCGGCAAGCCGGTCCCGGTGCTCACCCTCCGGGAAGAAAAGATCGCCTGAGGTCGCCGAAATTGTCCCGAATCGGGACTTTTTCGACCATTCCAGCTCGCTCGGGGCTGATTCTCCGGCACTTTCCATCCGAAAAACGTTTAAAAAACCTGTCGTTGCCCGCTTCGTCTCGATTATGCCTTACTCTAATTCCCTGATATGATGAGTGATCGGTGAATCCCACGTGGGCCGGGTAACAGGCCCCAGAGCACCGAACTTGGGGATGATGGGTCAACGAACGACGAAAGCTGCCGCGCGTAAGTCGAACCGCGGCGTGTCTCTGGTGGGCAGCACGGCGTTCGCCGTGAGCGCGCTCGTCCTGTCGTCTGGCCTTGCCGCCTGGGTGGTCGGCATCGACCCTACCGCTTGGCTGCATGGACCGGCACTCGCCAATACCACCGCCTCGCTGAATTTCGACGACCGCTTTGGCTCGCGCTCCACGATCAATACGGCTTCGCTCTATTATCCTCTGCGCCGCGGGTTCCGTTCGAGCCGCGGCGATTTCGATTCCGAGTTTGGTCAGATCGAGGACGCGCTGGCCGGCCAGCTCCGTGACACCCAGACCGAACAGCCCGCCAGCCAGCCGGCGACGGCATCCGTCGCGGCCACGACCACGACAGCGGCACCCGCCGTGCCGATGCCGCGATCGCGGCCGGCCGAAGCCAATCTGCTTGCGCGCAACGATCAGCCGCTGCCGCCGCAGGCGCCGGTGCAGCAGGGCGACAACCGGACGTTCCTGCAGAAGATCGCAGATATGATGCCGGGCAAGCTGCACCTCGCCTCGATCGATCCGAATGACGGCTTGTTGTCCGGCCCGAGCCCCGATCTCGGTGCGCTCGGTTACGACAGCACCACGGCGGTCTACGACATCACCGGCCGCATCGTCTACATGCCCGACGGCACCAAGTTCGAGGCGCATTCGGGGCTCGGCAATCTGCTCGACGATCCGTCGCATGTGACCGCCCGCAACGCCGGTGCGACACCGCCCGGCATCTACGAGATGAAGCCGCGCGAGAAGCTGTTCCACGGCGTGCCCGCGCTGCGCATGACCCCGGTCGATGGCAGCGATACGTTCGGGCGTGTCGGCCTGCTCGTGCACAGCTACATGCTCGGACCGAACGGCGACTCCAACGGCTGCATCTCGGTCAAGCACTACGACAAGTTCCTGCAGGCCTACCGCAGCGGCATGATCAAGCGCATCGCCGTCGTGGTCAGCATCAAGGACGTCAAGTCGGCCTCGACCCGCGCGGCGTCGAACTCGTAAGCCGCAGGCCGGCGCGGCCGGTTCATCGAACCCATCAAATCCTCAGTGAATCTCTTTGTTTCCGGCGCGAAAGCGTCGGGCGATGCGCTATTGGCGCGGCGGAACGCGGGCCGCCAAGAGCGCGTGTTTTCCGATACATGTATACGCGAAGGCCAATAAACAGTATTATACTACTTTAATTTGCTATGGATAGCCATATTATGTATACAGTCGGTATCTAGGGAGACTCCGGAGGGAGAACCGATGCCAAAACCCTTTCCGATGAACGCGTGGTACGCGGCCGGCTGGGACGCCGAGATCAAGCACGCGCTGCTGCCGCGGACGATCTGCGGCAGGCATGTCGTGATGTACCGCAAGGGCGACGGCGAGGTGGTGGCGCTGGAGGATGCCTGCTGGCATCGCCTCGTGCCGCTGTCCAAGGGCCGGCTCGACGGCGACACCGTGGTCTGCGGGTATCACGGCCTGAAATACAACGCGCAGGGCCGCTGCACCTTCATGCCCTCGCAGGAGACGATCAATCCGTCGGCCTGCGTGCGCGCCTATCCGGTCGTCGAGCGCCATCGCTTCATCTGGCTCTGGATGGGCGATCCTGCGCTGGCCGATCCGGCGCTGGTGCCCGACATGCACTGGAACCACGATCCTGCCTGGGCTGGCGACGGCAAGACCATTCACGTCAAATGCGACTACCGGCTCGTCGTCGACAATCTGATGGACCTGACCCACGAGACCTTCGTGCACGGCTCGAGCATCGGCAATGATGCGGTCGCCGAAGCGCCGTTCGACGTCACCCATGGCGAGAAGACCGTGACCGTCACGCGCTGGATGAAGGGCATCGAGGCGCCGCCGTTCTGGGCCAAGCAGCTCCAGAAGCCGGGCCCGGTCGATCGCTGGCAGATCATCCGCTTCGAGGCGCCGTGCACCGTCAATATCGACGTCGGCGTCGCGCCGGCCGGATCGGGCGCCCCGGAGGGCGATCGTTCGCAGGGCGTCAACGGCTATGTGCTCAACACCATCACGCCGGAGACCGAGAAGACCTGCCACTATTTCTGGGCCTTCGTCCGCAACCACCGCATCACCGAGCAGCGCCTCACCAGCGAAATCCGCGACGGCGTCGCCGGCATCTTCCACGAGGACGAGATCATCCTGGAAGCGCAGCAGCGCGCGATGGACGAGAATCCGGACCGCGTATTCTACAACCTCAACATCGATGCCGGCGCGATGTGGGCGCGGCGCGTCATCGACCGCATGGTGGCGAAGGAAAATCCGCCGCCGCAGCTGCAGGCGGCGGAGTAGGCAAGCCATGGCGGAGCGCGAAACCGATCGCTCAGTGTCGCAGACGGTGCGGGCGCAGCTCGCGCTGCGCGACCTGGTTCTTTCGGGCCGGCTGCGGCCGGGCGAGCGGATCTCGGAATTGCAGGCGGTCGAGATCACCGGAGTGTCGCGCACGCCGGTGCGGATGGCGCTGGTCCGGCTGGAGGAGGAGGGCCTGCTGGAGGCGATCCCGTCCGGCGGCTTCATGGTCAAGGCATTTTCCGAGCGCGACATTCTCGATTCGATCGAGCTGCGCGGCACGCTGGAAGGGCTTGCCGCGCGCTTTGCTGCCGAGCGCGGCGTGTCGTCGCGCGATCTCGAGCCGCTGAAGGAGTGCCTCAAGGAGATCGACGGCCTGGTGCGGCAGGACCCGATCTCGGTCGAAGCGTTCTCGTCCTATGTCGCGCTCAATGCGCGCTTCCACGCGCTGCTCACCGAGTTGTCGCGCAGTTCGCCGCTGGTCCGGCAGATCGACCGCGCCTCGGCGCTGCCGTTCGCCTCGCCGAGCGGTTTCGTGATGGCGCAATCGGCCCTACCCGAGGCGCGCCAGATCCTGCTGATCGCGCAGGACCATCATCGCGTGGTGGTCGACGCCATCGAGAACCGCGAGGGCGCGCGTGCCGAAGCGATCATGCGCGAGCATGCAAGGCTTGCGGCCCGCAATCTGCGGCTGGCGCTGCGCAACCGCACGCACCTTGATCTGCTGCCGGCGCTGGCGCTGGTCACATCAGGCTGAACGGAGCGCGCGATGCGATTCATTGACACCTGGACGTCAGCCACGCTGCTTGCTGTGCGCGACCTTGTGCCCGGCATCCGCGAATTCCTGCTGCGGCCGGATAATTTCACCGGCGCGCCATATCCCGTCGGCAGCCACATCGACGTCGGCGTCACCATCGACGGCCAGCCGCAGACCCGGTCCTATTCGCTGGTCGGCGAAGTCGATCCGCAGGGTTTCCGGATCGCGGTGCGTCACGCAGCGGAGTCCCGCGGCGGCTCGCGCTACATGTGGTCGCTCGTGCCGGGGGCTCGGCTCAATATCACGCAGCCCGTCTCGCTGGTACAGCTCGACTGGACGCGGAGGCATTTCTGCCTGATCGCGGGCGGCATCGGCATCACGCCGATCGTCGGCGCGGCACAGGCGCTGGTCCGCCGCGATGCCGGCGTGACCTTGCACTATGCCGTGCGCGCGCGCAGCGATGCGGCCTACCTCGATACGCTCGAGCGCCTGCTCGGCGAACGTCTCGTCGTCCATGCCGGCGATGAAGGCAGGCGGCTCGACCTCGCCGGTGTCTTCGCCGGCCTGCCGCAGGACACGATGACGTTGTTCTGCGGTCCGATGCGGATGCTGGATGCGGCGCGGCGGGCGTGGGAAGCGTCCGGCCGCCCGCCGACCGATCTGCGTTACGAGACCTTCGGATCGAGCGGGCTGCTGCCGACCGAGGCGTTCCGCGTGCGGCTCAGGGGTGAGGGGACCGAGTTCGTGATCCCGCGCGACCGCTCGATGCTGGACGTGCTGAGCGAAGCCGGCCATGAGGTGATGAGCGACTGCCGGCGCGGCGAATGCGGCGTCTGTGCGATCGATGTGGTCGTCGTCGACGGCGAGATCGACCATCGCGACGTCTTCTTCAGCGACCATCAGAAGCAGGAGAGTCGCAAGATCTGCGCGTGTGTCTCGCGTGCCCGCGGCACCATCACAGTGGATACCCTGCATCGTGTCGACGCGCTCTAACCTTACTGCGGAGCGACTCTTTCTCCGCTGTCATTGCGAGGAGCGACAGCGACGAAGCAATCCATCCAGCCGCGTTTGCGGACAGCTGGATTGCTTCGCTTCGCTCGCAATGACGGCGGAGTTTTCTCACAGGCTCCCGGGATCAGCAGAAAAAGTGACACAATCCGACCGATGCGCTCGGACGCGGCGCTAGATCCGGTTTAGGCCGCGTGCACCGAGTGCTGCGGATTGCGATCGAGCAGCGCGGAGATCTCGCTGCCCGACATCGGCCGGCCGATCAAATAACCCTGCACCTCGTCGCAACTGGTCTGGCGCAGATATTCGAGTTGATCGGCGGTCTCGACGCCTTCGGCCACGACGCCGATCTGCAGGTCCTGCGCGAGGCCGATCACCGATTTGACGATCGCGGCGCAATCCGGCTGGGTCAGCATGTCCCGGATGAAGGATTGATCGATCTTGATGCGGCTGAACGGAAGCTTGCGCAGATAGGTCAGCGACGAGAAGCCGGTGCCGAAATCGTCGAGCGCGACCGTCAGCCCAAGCTCGAGCAACCCGTTCAGGATCGCGGGCGCCGATCCGTATTTCGAGATCAGCATCGATTCGGTGATCTCGATCTCCAGCCGGCTCGGCGCGACGTTGGCTTCGGAAAGCGCCTCCACGATGGTCTGCAGAATGCCGACATTCTGGAACTGGACCGCGGAAAAGTTCACCGCGATCCTGATGTCATCCGGCCAGCGCGACAGCATTGCGCAGGCGCGGCGGATCACCCACTCGCCGAGCTGGTGGATCAGTCCGCTCTCCTCGGCGATCGGAATGAAGACGCTGGGCGGGATCAGGCCGCGGGTCGGATGCTGCCAGCGCAGCAATGCCTCGAAGCCGGTGACGCGGCCTTGGCGGATGTCGAGGAAAGGCTGGTAGACCAGAAACAGCTGGTCTTCCTCGATGGCCTGTTCCAGGTCGCGCTGCAGGGTGCGGCGTTCGCGCGCCGACTGGTCGTCGGAGGCCTCGAAGAAGCAGATCGTGCCGGGGCCGGATTTCTTCGCCCGGAACAGCGCAATGTCGACATGCTTGAGCAGCTCGTGGGACGTGTTGCCGTCCCGCGGCGCGAGCACGATGCCGACGCTGATGGCGCTGGTGATCTCGAACCCGTCGATCGGGAAGGGATCGGCGAGGGCCGCGACGAACCGCTCGGCGATCGCGAGCGCATCGTCGGGCCGGGTCAGATTCGACATGAGCAGTGCGAATTCGTCGCCGCCGACCCGTGCGACGTGTTCGGCCGCGCGCGTGCAGCGCTGCAGCCTCGCTGCGAGCTGCACCAGGAGCTCGTCGCCGGCCGGATAGCCGAACCTGTCGTTGACCTCCTTGAGGCGATCGAGATCGAGCAGCAGCACCGCGAATTCCTCGCCCGAGCGCTCCAGCCGGCTCAGCGCACCATTGAGCGCCTCGTTGAAGGCGACGCGGTTCGGCAGATGCGTCAAGGGATCCTGCCGCACCGTCCGTTCGGCCTCGTGCTGGGCGATGATCCGCCGCCTGAACTCGAACGCATTGACGAACACGCCGCGCAGCAGCACCGAGCCGTAGACCAGGACGAGGATGGCCATCAGCAGGTAGATGAAGTCGCCGTCCCTGCCGAGGCAGATCGCGGTGCCGACGAAGATCGGCGCGGTAAAGGCGATCACGGCGATCGGGATGGTCGAGAAGGCGAAGGCGCCGCCGGCCAGCATGCCGGCGCAAAGGCACGTGATCACGAGTTGCGCGCCGCTCGATGCGTTCGCAAAGAAGGCGACCGGGACGACGCCCCAGGCGGCGCCGAGCGCAAATGCATTGCGCACCAGCCGGTACATGGTCCGGCGCGACACGAATTGCGGCTTGGCGATGCGGCGCGAGGCGCGCGCCTGCAGGCCGAAGAACAGTGCCGCGCCGCTCACGGCGGCGGCCCATACCAGCGCGAAGGCCCGATCCGGCGACTGCCACAGCGCAGCCGCCAGCACCAGCGCGTTGCAGGCGTTGGCCAGCATCATGCCGAAGGAATAGCCCAGCACGAGCGAAACCTGCTCGGCGCGGATGTGGCCGGCAAGCGCTTCGTCTGTCGGCGATGCGCCGAATGCCGCGAGGTCACCCGCGAACAAGGCCGCGAAATATGATCTGAGATCGATACGCATCTCACTACATTGCCTGCGCGTCACCACGTCGCTTGCGTGGTTTGACCATGCGCAGGGACCAAGAATTCTCTGCAAACCTTTGACAAACTGTGAATTATTGGAACGGACCGTGCCATGTCTGGCTCACGATCTTGTTCCACCGGCAGGCATCGCGCACAAATCGAAGAAATGCGTGATGTGACGTCACGGCGGGCCGTGACGGGTGTCACGGACCGGCAGATATGACCCGCCGCGCTGCTCGATCGCCCGCCGGTTTTCGGCGATGAGTCGGGTTCCGCGAACGGCAGAACCAGCAGCTGCACAGAGCTCGCCGACCACCGATCACGATCCCGGGTTCCGGATCGCGCGGGCCAGCTACGTCGTCTGTCCCTGATCTCACGGCAAGTCGGCAATTCCACGAAAACGCGATCTGCCCGATCCCCCGACCGCGGAGGAGGACGATGCGCTCTATTGGCGCATCAGGCGAGGGTACCGAGATCACGCCAGACGTTCGTCGTTCCCGGCGGCGCCCGTCACTTCTTGATGTCGGCCGCGACCAGCACGCGATGGCCCTGCAGCAGCTCCTGCAAGGCCTGCAGGGCAGCGACGCCGCATTGGGTGTCCTGCTCGCCGTTGCCGCCGCTCAGCCCGATGCCGCCGACGACCTCGTCGTCGACCACGATCGGAAAGCCCCCGACGAACACGGCAAATTTTCCGTCGAAACTCCACTGGATGCCGAACGCCTCGTTGCCGGGCAGGGCGGGTCCGTTCGGCGGCTGGTTGAACAGATGGGTGGAGCGCTTGTGTCCGGCCGCCGTGAACGCCTTGTTCCAGGCGATCTGCGGGCCCGTGATCCGCGCGCCGTCCATCCGCTCCAGCGCCAGCGGATGGCCGCCCTCGTCGGTCACGCAGACCGTTTCCGCAACGCCCATCTCGGCGGATTTGCGGATCGCGGCCGCGATCATGTGGCGGGCTTCGGCAAGTTCGAGTTTGAATGACTGTCTCATCGCGATCTTTCGGAATTGGAGTAGGTGGTCGATCGCGGCTCAGGTGCCGCGATAGACGGTCTTGATCTGGGTGTAGAATTCGAGTCCGGTGCGGCCGGACTCGCGGAAGGTCGAGGTGCTCGATCGCTTCAATCCGCCGAACGGCGCGTTGATCAGATTGCCCGTCGTGGTGCGGTTGATCTTCACCGTGCCGGACTGGATGTCGCTGGCGAAATCATGCATCGCGCGCGGGTTGCGGGTCACGATCGCGGCCGACAATCCATATTCGCTGGCATTGGCCGTGGCGATCGCATCAGTGTAGCTGTCGACCTCGATGATCGCGATCACCGGGCCGAAGATTTCCTCGCGTGCGATCGTCATGTCCTGGGTCACGTCGGTGAAGATCGCAGGGGAGACGAAGTATCCGCCGTCATAGGGAGCTCCGGTGAGCCGGTCGCCGCCGTACAGATGCGTGGCCTCCTTCTTCCCGATCGCAACGTAGCGCAGCACGGTGTCGAGCTGCCTCGCCGTCGCCAGCGGTCCCATCTCTATTCCGCCGGTGAGGCCGCTGCCGATCTTGATCGCCTTCACTTTGGCGAGCAGCTTCGCGGTGAACTCGGCGCGCACCTGCTTCATGACCAGCACGCGGCTGGTGCCGGTGCAGGCCTGGCCGGCCAGCGACAGGCCGCCCTTGACGGTCAGATCGACCGCCAGATCGAGGTCGGCGTCGTCCATCACAATCAGCGGGTTCTTGCCGCCGAGCTCCATCTGCGTGCGGGTCGTGAAGCTGACCGCGCGGCAAATCTGCTCGCCGGCCGACGTCGAGCCGGTGAAGGAGATCGCGCGAATGACCGGCGGCTCGGTGATCGCAGGCCCGATCTCGCCGGCCTTGCCGGTAATGAAGTTGAGCACGCCGCTCGGCAGGCCCGCGGCGATCAGCGCCTCCGCCAGGCGATAGCCGCTGAGCGGTGCATCGGACGACGGCTTGAACACCACCGTGTTGCCGGTGATGAGGGCCGGTGCGATCTTGCGCGCCGGGATCGAGATCGGAAAATTCCAGGGCGTGATCACCGATACGACGCCGAGCGGCTCGCGCAAGGTGTAGACCGTCATGTCCTGATCGTCGTTCGGAAACACCTCGCCGGTCAGCGACTGTCCCTCGACGGCATAGAATCGCAGGGTCTGGGCCGAGCGCAGCACCTCGTCGCGCGCGAGACCGAGCGATTTGCCCATTTCCCGCGTCATCTCGCGGGCGATCTGATCGGCGCGCGCCTCGAGATGATCGGCGGCCCGGTTCAGGATGGCGGCGCGTTTCGTGATCGGCGTCCGCCGCCACCCCGCGAAAGCGGCGGCCGCGGCATCGACGGCCGCCTGCGCATCGGCGGCGGTCGAGTCCTGGAAACGTCCGACCAGGTCGCTGGTGTCGGCGGGATTGATGTTCGCGAACGATCTGCCGGAGGCGCTCGCGATCCGCTCGCCGGCGATCAGGTTCGGAAATTGCTCGATCCCGGCGCCGCCCTCCGCTGAAGGGTGCGCGTTGCGTATCGTCGTTTCAGCTATCGTCACAAGATTCTCCTCAATGCCAGATCAGGACCGCGCAGACGGTCGAGACCGCGAGCCCGGTCAACACGGGGACCATCGCGGTCCGCACGATCTGGAACACGGGAACGCGCGCGAAGCCGGCTACTGCGATCAGCGACGACCAGGCCACCAGGGTGCCGCCGCCGGTCCACACCGCGCCCATCTGCCCGATCGCGGCGAGCGTCGCGGGCTGCATCCCGACCGACGGGGCCAGCGCACCCGACAATGAGCCGGTCAGCGGCAGGCCGGCAAAGCCCGAGCCGTCGATGCCGGTGATCATGCCTGATATCAGGATGCCGAAGGCGACGAAGAACTCGTTGCCCGGTATCCAGGCCTGTGCGGTCTGGATCAGTTCGAACAGCAGGCTCGGCGCCTGCGCCGCGGGCACGCCGAGGATCGGCGCGGACAGACCGGGCTCGGCTCCGAGAAAGAAGAAGCCCGCGATCGGCAGCACGGATCCCATTGCCTTGAATGCGAAGACGAAGCCTTCGGTAACGTGGTCGGCGCTGGTGTCGAGGAATTTGCGCAGATCATCGGTGATGAAGGATGCGCAGATCATCAGGATCGCGGCGACGCCGCCGACGAGGGCCGCAGCATCGCCGCCCTTGAGGTCGTGGCCGATGCCGAGCTTGGCAAGCACCATCACCGCGATGACGCAGAGAAAGGCGAGCGGGGTCGCGACCGCAAAGAATTTCGACCAGCCTTCGCGGCGCGTCGGCACCCCGGCGAGCGCCTTGTCGATCTGCGCCTGGGTCGCAAGCGGCGGCTGGCAGCCGGCGGTGCCGCGCGCGATCTCCGCCTTGTCGAACGTGCCCTCCTGCTCCAGCCGCGCCAATTCTCCGTTGCTCGACTGCGCCTGCCAGCGCTCCAGCAGCCTCTCGTCGGCCTTGGTGATCGACTTGCGGATCGAAAGATAGGCGAGGGTCAACGCGATGCCGCCGGTGATAAGGGACAGCACCAGTGCGCGGTCCGCGACGGAAGCGGCGCTGACCGCGGCGCCGGCCGCCTTGGCGCTGATTCCGGGCGCGACGCCGATCACATAGTCCGACGACAGCGCCATGCCTTGTCCGGCGATCGCGATCGCGATGGCGCCGCCGAGCGGCGACAGGCCGGCCGCAATCGCTGCGGGCAGCAGCACCGCGGAGACCAGCGGCACGGCCGGCGTCGGCCAGAAGAACAGCGAGATCACATAGGTGATGGCGGCAAGCACGAAATAGGCGGTGTGTCCGGTCTTCATCACGGCGCGGAACGGCTCGACCATGCGGATGTCCGAGCGCAGCACCTTCAGCGCGTTTAAAAGCGCCGTCATCAACGCGATCACCAGGAAGATGTTGAACAGCTCCTTGGCGGCCGTGAAGCTCGCATTGAACACGCTGGCTAGCGCTGCGACCGGGCTGTGCGTCCAGGCAAACGCCACCAGCAGCGTCGCGATCACCGACGGCACCACGACGTTGGCGCGCCAGACCATGGTGAGAACGATGACGGCGACGCCGAGCAGATAGACCCAATGTGCCGCAACGATCGGAGCGTGCTGCATGGTTGTTGCTTCCCCCTCTGATGCGGCGAATAATGTATACTGTATGCCGCGATAGCAAGCGCAAATTGCGAGCCATCGCTCTGTGCCTCGCAGAGGGGTGAAAGCACTTCCGATCATATTTTGTGCGAAATATGCCCTAAATTGAGGCGATAAAGCACGGCTGCCGCCAGGTGGGATGAACGGAGGAGAACCCGGGTTTCGGTGTTGACAGTCATTGGTTTAGTATACAGTATACCGGAATAGCCGATCAGAATGCGCCCAATGGCCCGTTGGTGGACGGCGATTTCTTCACGGCACAGGAGCACCACGATGCAGAAGCTGATGGATCACGTGGAATTTCGAGCGGCCCTCGAAAATGCCATCAAGGGAAAGAGCGCCAACAAGGCCCCGTTCAGCGTCGCCTGGGCCAGCGGCAAGCTCAGCCGCGCGCATCTCGCGCGCTGGGCCGAGAACCACTACCACTATGTCGGTCCGTTCGCCGATTACCTCGGCTACATCTATGCGCGGATGCCGGAGCAGTATCAGGAAGCCAAGGACTTCCTCCTCGCCAACATGTATGAGGAGGAGATCGGCGGCGACCGCCACACCGACCTGCTGATCCGTTTTGCCGAGGCCTGCGGCACCACCGCGGCACGCGTCAAGAACCCCGACAACATGACGCCGACGACGCGCGGGCTGCAGAGCTGGTGTTATTCGGTCGCGATGCGCGAGGACCCGATCGTCGCGGTGGCCGGCCTCGTGGTCGGCCTGGAGTCGCAGGTGCCCTCAATCTATCGCAAGCAGACGCCGACCCTGCGCGAAAAGTACAAATTCACCGACGAGGAAGTCGAGTTCTTCGACCTTCACATCGTGTCGGACGAGATTCACGGCGAGCGCGGCTACCAGATCGTGCTCGAGCACGCCAATACGGTCGAGCTGCAGCAGCGTTGCCTCAAGATCTGCGAGATCGGCGCGCAGATGCGGCTGCTCTACACCACTGCGCTGTACCACGATTATGTCGCAAGCGACATTCCGCTGGCGGAGCTCGATCTTGCCAGCGGCGTCTCCGCCGAAGAGCGTGTGCTGTTGCAGGCCTGAGCCGCAGGGAGCAGCGGCGCGATGCCCAACGTCATCTTTCACCGCAACGGCGAGACCTTTGTCGGCGAGGTCAAGGACAACACCAATCTCGTCGTCCGCGCCGGCATCCGCCAGTTTCCCTATCCCAACTTCCTTTACGGCTGCGGGATGGGGAAGTGCGGGAAGTGCGCGTCGTTGGTCATCAAGGGCGGCGAGCATTTGCCGGAGCCGAACTGGAAGGAAAAGAAGCGCCTCGGTGCCAGGATCGAGCAGGGATATCGCCTCGCCTGCCAGCTCTGGCTCACGCATGACATTGAACTGTCGCAGGAGGCAGCCCCGCTGGCCGACGTCGTCGCGCCGGCCGGCGCCGCCGTTGGGAGGACGTGACCGATGTACGTGATACTGACGAGCAAGCCGGGGCAGTTTCGTACCGAGATCGCCGGGGGCCTACGGCCGCTCGCGGCCTATGACTACCTGTTCTACGGCATCAGGAAAGCGACGTTCGTGATTGCCGAACTGCTCGAGGAGACCAAGGTCAGGGTGATCGACGAGGCCTGGTCGCCACAGGTCGTGAACGAGGTGCCCTCGAAATTCCTCGAGAAGTTCGAGACGCCCGAGCGGGCGCTGAACGAGCTCGAGCATCTCGTCACGTTCGGTCACATGGACACCAAGCTGCGCAAGCGCTGAGTGGATCGCGGGATGATCGAAGTCACGTTTCTGACCAATGGCGGGAAAACCGTCACTGCCGCCGAGAACAGCAATCTGCTGCGCGTCTCGCTGCGCGAGCAGGGCGGCATTCCGTTCAAGTGCGGCGGTGGCCTGTGCGGAACCTGCAAATGCCTGATCGAGAAGGGCATCGAGAACACCGATGCGATCAAGCCGAAGGAGCGCAAGCACCTCACCGAGGAGCAGTTCGCCGCCGGCTACCGCATGGCGTGCCAGACCTTTCTCACCGGCAGCGTGAGCGTCTCGTGGGTGCCGAAAGCCGCCGTGCCGGCGGCGCGACCCGTAGCTGTTGACGGCGAATGAGCGCAGCTTGATGGCATGCCGCCGGCGGTCTAAATACCGGGCAGCGGTCATTCGGCCAGGACTCTGGCAGCTCGCTGGACCTCCGGTGTCCATGCATTGAGCGAAGCGCGGCCGGACAGGTCGGTTCATGGCAGGCAAGCTCGGAAGCTCCAAACGTCTCGGCGACGACTACCTCTCCCTCCACGGCAAGGTCATCGAGGAGCTGCGGCAGGCGATCCTGAGCCGGCGGCTGAAGCCCGGCGAGCGGCTGGTCGAGGGCCGCCTCGCCGACGAGCTCGGCGTTTCCCGCAATCCCGTGCGCGAGGCGATCCGGGTGCTGGAATCGGAGGGGCTCGTCGAGGTGACCGCGCGGCGCGGTGCCTCCGTCATCACGATGAGCGACGAGGAAGCGCGCGAGACGATCGAGGTGCGCGCGCTGCTCGAGGGACAAAACGCGCGCCTCGCCGCGCGCCGCCGCGAAGAGAGCATCATCAAGCGGATCGCGGCGGTGCTGAAGCAGGGCAACGAGGCGGTCGCGGCACGGCGCTACGAGCTGTTGCCGGATCTCAATCAGCAATTCCACCATGAACTGGCGGAGGCCGGCCGCAACCGCGTGCTCGCCGATCTGCTCAAGCGGCTGCGCGAACGCACGGCGATGCTGTTCTCGCCGACCGATCCGGTGCGCCAGGCGCGCACCTGGGACGAACACGCCGCGATCCTGCGCGCCATCATCGCCGGCGACGAGCGCGCCGCCGCCACGCTTGCCGCCGAGCACGTGATGCGGGCCGGTGCGGATTTTCTCTCCACCCTCCATGTGCCCGATGAGGAGACCTCGCTGGAGGCGGCGTCGGCGAAATACGGCCTGCCGTCCGGCTCCCGCGTGGATCAGGCAACGACCAGGCCGCCGCGCCGGACCCAGCAGCGCACCGCTACGCGGCGGCAGAAAACCGAGAGCTGAACGCGCCCGTCGCGTTGATGGTCTGCGGCGCGCCGATCCCGCGCTCGAAGGTCCGGCGGTACCGCTCCGGATCGCCCTAACTTTCTTGACCGTATCTGCCACGCTCGCTAGGTCTGTTCCCAATGCTGGGCAGGGGCGCAACCCTGCCGGCCGCGCCGCATGGCCGGGGGAAACCAATGAACAACAACAATCATGGCGCGTCGACCAACGACGCCGCCGAGTATGATTACGTCATCGTCGGCGCCGGCTCGGCCGGCTGCGTGCTCGCCAACCGCCTCAGCGCCGACGGCAAGCATTCGGTGCTGCTGCTCGAAGCCGGGCCGAAGGACACCAACATCTGGATCCATGTCCCGCTCGGCTACGGCAAGCTGTTCAAGGAAAAATCCGTCAACTGGATGTACCAGACCGAGCCTGAGCCCGGCCTGAACGGACGGCAGGTGTTCCAGCCGCGCGGAAAAGTGCTCGGCGGCTCCAGCTCGATCAACGGCCTGCTTTATGTGCGTGGTCAGCACGAGGATTATGACCGCTGGCGGCAGCGCGGCAATGCCGGCTGGGGTTATGACGACGTCTTGCCCTATTTCAGGAAGGCCGAGGATCAGCAGCGCGGCGGCGACAAATACCACGGCACCGGCGGTCCGCTGCCGGTATCGGACTGGCGGCATCGCGATCCGCTGTCCGAAGCCTTCGTGCATGCCGCAGCCGAGGTCGGCATCCCGACCAATCCGGATTTCAACGGCGCGACCCAGGAGGGCGCGGGCTTCTTCCAGACCACGACGCGCCGCGGCCGGCGCGCTTCGACGGCGCGGTGCTATCTGCGGCCGGCGCTGACGCGCGGCAATCTGCATGTCGAGACCTCGGCGCTGGCGCAGCGCATCCTGTTCGACGGCAAGCGCGCCAGCGGCGTCGCGTACCGGCAGAACGGGCAGTTGCGCACCGCCAAGGCGCGCAAGGAGGTGCTGGTGTCGAGCGGCGCGTACAATTCGCCGCAATTGCTGCAGCTTTCCGGCGTCGGCCCCGCCGATCTGCTGAAGCAGCATGGCATCGAGGTTCTGCTCGATGCGCCCGGCGTCGGCAACGATTTGCAGGATCATATGCAGGTGCGCATCGTCACGCGCTGCGCCCAGACCGTCACGCTGAACGACGTCGTCAACCATCCGGTGCGCCGCGTCATGGCGGGTCTGCGCTACGCGGCGCTGCGCAAGGGGCCACTGACGATTGCGGCCGGCACCTCGGGGGCGTTCTTCAAGACCAGCCCGCGGCTGGCATCACCCGACATCCAGATCCACTTCCTGCCGTTCTCGACCGACAAGATGGGCGAGAAGCTGCATCCATTCTCGGGCTTCACCGCGTCGGTCTGCCAGCTGCGTCCGGAGAGCCGCGGCTCGCTGAAGATCCGCAGCGCGGACCCCAGCGTGCCGCCGGAAATCCGCATCAACTATCTGGCGACCGAAACCGATCGCCGCGCCTTCATCGACGGCATCCGCATCCTGCGCAAGATCCTGGCCGCGCCGGCGCTGAAGTCATACTCGGTCGGCGAGGTCGATCCCGGCGCCAAGGTGGTCAGCGACGACGACCTGCTCGATTTCTGCCGCCGCACCGGCAGCACGGTCTATCATCCGACCTCGACCTGCCGGATGGGCAACGATGCGCTCGCGGTCGTCGACAACAGGCTCAAGGTGCGCGGTGTCGAGCGGCTGCGCGTGGTCGATGCGTCCGTGATGCCGGACCTGATGTCGGGCAACACCAACGCGCCGACGATCATGATCGCCGAGAAGGCGTCGGACATGATCCTGGAGGATGCAAGGTAGCAGGCCTCAGCCCTTATACGCGCGCACCCGTGCGACCATCTGCTCGACATGGGCGATCGGCGTCTCCTGCAGGATGCCGTGGCCGAGGTTGAAGATCAGCCGGCCGCGGCCGAAATTCTCCAGCACATCGTCCACCGCGCGGTCGAGCGCGGCGCCGCCGGCAATCAGGGCCAGCGGATCGAGATTGCCCTGCACGGCGACGCGGCTCTGCACCCGCTCGCGGATCATCGACGGCTCGGTGGCCCAATCGATCGACACGGCATCGACGCCGGTCTGCTCGACATAGGCCGGCAGCATACCGGCCGCGCCGCGCGGAAAGCCGATGATCCGGGCACCGGGGACCTGCTCGCGCACCCCGGCAACGATGCGCTTGGTCGGCTCGATCGACCAGCGGGCGAACTCGCGCGGCGGCAGCACGCCGGCCCAGGTGTCGAAGATCTGCAGGCAGTCGGCGCCGGCCTTGAGCTGGCCGACGAGATAATGGATCGAATTCTCGACCAGGACGTCGATGATCCCAGCGAACGCGTCCGGATGGCGGTAGGCGAGCATCCGCGCCGGCGCTTGGTCCGGCGTGCCTTGTCCGGCCACCATGTAGGTCGCAACCGTCCACGGCGCGCCGCAGAAGCCGATCAGCGCGATCTCGGGCGCAAGCTCGCGCCGGACGCGGCGCACGGTCTCAAAGACCGGCTCGAGCTGGTCGAAATTGGCCTTTGTCGCCAGCGTGGCGATCTCGCCGGGCGTTGCCAGCGGATCGAGCCGCGGCCCTTCGCCGGCCTCGAAGCGCACCGAACGGCCGAGCGCGTAGGGGATCACCAGGATGTCGGAGAAGATGATCGCGGCGTCGAAGTTGAACCGGCGGATCGGCTGCAGCGTGATCTCGGTGGCGAATTCGGGCGTGAAGCAGAGGTCGAGGAAGCCGCCGGCCTTGGCGCGCAGCTCGCGGTATTCCGGCAGATAGCGGCCGGCCTGCCGCATCATCCAGAGCGGCGGCACGGCCTGGCGGTGGCCCGACAGGAGGTCGATGAGCGGCTGCTTGATGGGGTCCTGGGGCACGCGAAAGTTCCTGGTCACGGTCAAGATTTGGCCCCTGATACACGCTGCGGCGCAATGCGCCAAGGCGGTTCTGGAACCCTCCTTTGCGTGGGCGCGTTGTCCAGGAGATGGAGGGACGACATGGCCGAGAAATTCGATCCAGCCGCGCATGACAAGCATGCCGAGAAGCCGCACGAGGCGCAGGCTGCCGACCGCAAGGCGCACTCCCGGCTGAAGGAAGGACTAGAGGATACCTTCCCAGCCTCCGACCCGGTCAGCGTCACGCAGCCCGCACCGACGAAGCACGACGGCAATCGGGACAATTAGCTGGTATTTCCCAGCGGTTGCTAACCACGATGCGAAATGAGTTCAATCATGCGAAGAACGACTCGCCGCGCAGCGGTAGCTCGAAGCGCGCCGCGCCCGTGGTATGGAGCGGGATCGTCGTGGCTGCAATTGCCGTGAGCTTGTGGCTGACGCTGCACGCTTGACACGCTTGCGGGCGGCCTCGATCAGCGAAGCCGCCCGGATATCGTGACGGAAGGCTAGACCGGGCCGCCTTCTGGCCGCTGCACCCGGTCGAATTCGAAGGTCACGCCGAGCCGGCGCTCCAGCCGCCAGACCTGAATGCAGTGCCGCCGGATCGGTTCGCTCTCGATCTCGAGATCGAACGCGAACGGAAGCGCGACGTCGCTTTCCACCGCCAGCCCCGCGCCGCCGGTCGAGATGTTGAGCACAAGGCATCCGACGCTGGTGTTGCGGAAGAAGATCGTTCCGCGCTTCATCAGGACGGTTCGCTGGCTGTCGATCTTGTATCTTTTTATTGTTGCGCTCACGGCAGTCTCCTATCCCGATGTGATGCCCGCTCGCGATCGTTCCCCGGAGAATGCCCTAGTTCACCAGCACCGCGCCGTCGCAGCGTATGCCCAGCACCCAGACGTCGACCTGGCCGAGCCCGATGCCGAGCGTCGAGAGCAGTGTCGCCAGCACCTGATCGATCGGGCTCGTCACGGCGTTGAGGATACCCATGACGAGCGCGCCCAGTCCCGGGATCGGAAGCCCGAGCGGGCCGACATTGATGGTGAGTGAGAGGTCGCCGAGTAGGGTTGACGTGAGCGAGGTGAGGAAGTTCGTCGTCGTCACCGTCTTCTTCGTGCCCGACTGGATGTCGCTGTAGCTGAAATTGACGTTGGTCGGCGTGGTGTTGCCCATGCCGGCATGGGCAAGGCCGGTGACGGTGATGAGGCCGAGATTGACCAGCATCGCCGGCGGTGGATTGGGCTTGGTCGTGAAGTTGGTCATGTCGGCAACCGTGACGTTGCCGATCCAGGCATCGACGATCCCCGGCGTCACGCCGATCGTGACCTGCGAGGTGTTGATGTTCGGATGGCCGCACGACACCGCGTTGAGCGTCGCGGTGCCCGAGGCGACCTCGACATAGACCGGGAGGTTGATCGCGGAAACGCTGCCGGAGCCGAGCACGTTGATCGTCGCCAGGATCCTGGTCTGCGCGGTGTGGACGCTCACACCCTGGGTGCCCATCGCGATCCAGCTCGAGCCGACCGGACGCTCGCCGATCGTTGCGATCACGGACACGTTGGCGATGCCGGGCAGGCCGAGATTGATCGAGGTGGCGATCTGATTGCTGCCGTTGGCGATCTGCGCCACCGTGTTGATGAGGTCGAACACCGAAACGCTGGCGCCGACCTTGGGTTTCTGCCCTACCGTCAGGTTGGCGAACGGGCCGAGATCGATCAGGGTGCCCGGCGAAATCTTGGCTGAGGAGCCGGTGAGAGCCTGGGAGATCGTCGACAGCGCGGTCGTTGCTGCGTTCGCGCCGTTGGTGATCTGCTGTGTGTTCAACGCCGCCGCCATGATGTCGCCGACCTTGATGTTGCTGCTCAGGAGGTCGCTATAGGTGACGCCGGTCAGGTTGACCCGGGTCGCCAGCGCCGACAGGAAGTCCAGCGCGTCGATCTTGGCGCTGATCAGCGCATTATAGTCCATCACCGAGAGCGACAGCGTGGTGCCCAGCATGGCGCCGAGCAGCGCGTTGAGCGCCCCGCCGTTGACCGAGAGCAGGCGCGATCCGATCGCGAACGTGGCCATTTCGGTCGACGTCGCGGTGGCGGTGGTCGTGATGTTGAAGCTGCTCGCGCCTGTGATGTAACGTGCGAAATAGAGCGGGGTCTTGGTCGTCAGCGTGACGCGCGCAGCGTTCGGAATGCCCACCGCGGGGGTCACGAAACGGGATTGCGGCGCGATGGTCTTGTCTGCGGTGTAGGTCCCTGTCTCGACCTTGACCAGCGCGCTGGCCGGATAGTTGTTCTGCGTCACCGTCGCGGTGGCAGCGTTGACCGGGTTGCTCAGGTTGGCGGCGGCGACGATCGCGGCGAGGTCCGCGGTGCTCTGGGTCTTGCGCCGGTCGGCGAAGATCGTGCCGAGATCGATGGCAAGGCCGGCGCACCCGATCAGGAGCGTCATCAGGCCGGCCGAGATCATCGCGAAGTTCCCTCGTTCGTCGGCGCCGAAGCGCCGCACCAGCATGAGGATGCCGCTCATGCTAGAATCCCCCGTACTGAATCGCCGCGGAACGGACGATGGTGCTCGCCGGAGCGGGGACGAAAGGCAGCTTGTAGATGAAGTTGCCGGCCGCGTTGTAGTTGACCGTCACGACGTAGACGTTGGCATTCGCGGGGGACGGCGCGGCACTGACGGTGAGATTGCTGGCCACCAGCAGCGGGTAGGTCGATGCGTTGGCGGTGACGTAGTTCGTCGCGAGGCTGTTGCGTTCGGTGTCGGTCATTCCGGCGATCGACGACCGCGCCGCTTCGGCGGCGAGTTGCTGGACGCCATGCACCATCGCGAGATAGGAACCGAATACGATGATGCCGAAAATGAAGGCGAGAAACAGCGGCAGCATTAGCGCAAATTCAACAGCAGAAGCGCCGCTTCGACAGCGAAGGAACCGGGTCATTGCACACCTCGAAACGCAGGCCAGGGCGCCACGTTGCGAGGCTTTGATTAAGGAAAACTATGAAAACGCTTCCGCGAATCAGTGACGTCAATTCAGATGAATAGGAGCGTTCAAACTGATTGGGTGCTCGATGCGTTATGGGGCGATCAGAATCTTTGATGAGGTGTCCGCAGAAACCCGGGGTCTGACGGTGTTGAAGTGCTGCGTGCGTATGCAGATGCAGTCGTCTGATACCGTAGCACTACGCGGAAATGCACGTAACAATACATATACCGAGCAGTTATTGCACTATCGCGGCGAATTGAACCTAAAGGAAAGTGCAACCAAATGTTAGTATAGCTGAATCGCATAATGGAGAACGTAGTTGCGCCCCGTGCTGAAACTGGAGGGCTCGCGATGCACAGACCACGTCAGCATTTGAATATTCCTACGGAGATCGTTCGCACGGTCGTTGCGATCGCAGAGACCGGAAGTCTATCGAAGGCCGGCGAGCGCCTCGGCCTCAGTCAGCCGGCGATCAGTTCGCAGGTGAAGCGACTGCAGAGCCTGGTCGGCGGGGCGCTCTTCGTCAGGACTGCCAACGGCACCACCACGACCGAACTCGGCAAGGTTGCCGTGCAGCAGGCAAGGCGAATCCTCGAAGCGAACGATCAACTGCTTCGGCTCGGCGGCAATCATGAAGGACCGCAGCCGTTGCGGCTCGGAATAAGCGCCTTGCTGGCCGAGGAGTTCCTCAAGTTGCATCCGGCCGACGCACTCGCTGACGTGCTGGTTCACGCCGACATGTCGCCGATCGTCATCAGGGGATTGATCGACGGCTACATCGACATCGCCTTCGTCTACAGCAACCCTTCGCTGGAGAACGAAGATGAAGTGACGATCGCCGCCGAGGCCGACGAGCGCTCGGTGTGGGTACGATCACGCGATTTTGTGCTGCGGCCGGGCGCCCCGATTCCGATCCTGGCGTGGCCGGGTGACGACTGGATGATCCGGACGCTCGCCAAGCACAACATCTCTTACAAGATCGTGTTCAGGAGCCCGAACTACCAATTGCGACTTGACGCAGCACGGGCCGGATACGGCCTGACGGCGTGCCCCGAGCGGATGATCCCGTCCTCGCTGATTTCGGCGAAGGACTACTATCTTCCGGAGCTTCCGATGCAGAAGCGCCTGCTGTGTGTTCGCCCGGGCCTCGAGGGAAGCCGCGCGACGGCGATGGTGCAGCGCCTGTCCAGCCTGTTCTTCAGCGGCGCGAAGCCGATGCGCCAGGTGAGCAACATGTAATCCGGTGCCGCGCCGGGCGGCACCGATCAGTAGTGCGGTGGGCGCTCGTTGGCGGGGCCCGGCGCCTGGCGTTCGGCTTCCTGAAGCCGGTCGCGCAGCTCGGCGAGCTGCCGCGTCAGTGCGTCGATCTGCTTCCATTGCGCCGTGATGGTCTGGTTCAGCGTCTCGATGGCCTCGTCCTGGTAGGTCAGGCGGACCTCCAGCGCATCGATCCGCTCGCTCAGCTTTGCCGCGTCATTCATGCACGGCGTCCTCGCGGCCACGTTCACGCAGGCCGTGACCGAGCGCGACCCGTTCGTCGAACACAAAGCAGTCGCCGCGCCAGCGGCTATCCTGCCGCGGGGTTTCCTCGAGATATTTCAGGATGCCGCCCTTGAGGTGATAGACCTCGCTGAAGCCTTGCGCGAGCAGATAGGCGCTGGCCTTCTCGCAGCGGATGCCGCCGGTGCAGAACATCGCAATCCGGCGGTGCTTCGCGGGATCGAGCTGCCGTGCGGCAAATTCCTTGAATTGCCCGAAGCTCGCGATCTTGGGATCGACCGCGCCTTCGAAACTGCCCATCGCGACCTCGAACGCGTTGCGGGTGTCGAGCACCATGATGTCGGGCGAGGCGATGAGTTCGTTCCAGTCCGCGGCGTCGACATAGGTCCCGACCTGCCGCGTCGGATCGACCGTGGTGTCGCCGAGCGTCACGATCTCCTTCTTCAGCCGCACCTTGAGCCGCTGAAACGGCATCTGCGCGGCTTCGGAGAATTTCAGCTCGAGATTGTCGAGGCGGCCGCCGAACAGCGATCCGTGCCTGAGCTCAGCGACGAAGCCATCGACGGCTTCGTCGCTGCCGGCGATGGTGCCGTTGATGCCCTCATGCGCGAGCAGCACGCTGCCCTTGAGATCAAGGTTGGCGCAGAGCGTGCGCAGTGGCTCGCGCAATGCGCGGAAGTCGGGCAGTGCGGCGAACTGGTAGAAGGCGGCGACCTTGAGGGGCATGGCCGGGGTTTATCAGGCCGGGCAGATCGGCGAAACCCCGCAAAGCCATGCATTATCGGGATAATTCCTCTGGCATACCATGCATTGCCCTGCCGGGGATGAATATGCCATGTACGTCGCGTCCACGCACGCAGCAGCATCAGACCATCACGATCAAGCGAGCTCTCCGTTATGAGGAATTTCCACTTCGCCGGCCGTTCCACGGTCCACGCCCAGAACGCGATGGTCGCGACGTCGCATCCGGAGGCAGCCCTGGTCGCCATCGAGGTGATGCGCGAGGGCGGCACGGCCGCCGACGCTGCGGTTGCGGCCTGCGCGCTGCTCGGCGTCATCGAGCCACAATCGACCGGCATAGGCGGCGACTGCTTCGCGCTGATCCAGCCGAAGGGCGAGGGCAAGATCACGGCATATAACGGCAGCGGCCGGGCGCCGATGGCAGCCACCGCCGAGTGGTATCTCGAACGCAATATCCATTCGGTGCCGCTCACCTCGGCGCATGCCGTCAGCGTCCCCGGCGCGGTCGATGCCTGGGACGTGATCCTCCGGGATCACGGCAAGTTCGGCTTCGACCGGCTGCTGCAGCCGGCAATCAGGGCCGCCGAAGAGGGTTACGTGGTCGCGCCGCGCATCGCCTTCGACTGGAAGAACGGTTTCGAGAAGCTGAAGAATGGCACCAACACCGAGCGCTATCTGCTGCCGCACGGCAAGCCTGCGGTTGCCGGCGACGTGATCCGCCAGCCCGAGCTCGGCAAGACGCTGCGCGCCATCGCGCAAAAGGGCCGCGATGCCTTCTATAGCGGCGAGATCGCCGCCGACATGGTCGACACGCTGCGCGGCATCGGCGGCCTGCACACGCTGGAGGACTTTGCCGCGCACTCGACCGAGACGACTGCGCCGATCGGCACGATGTACAAGGGCTACGACGTCTGGCAGTGCCCGCCGAACGGCCCCGGCATCACCATGCTGGTGATGCTCAACATCCTCTCGCGCTTCGACCTGACCAAGTTCAAGCCGCTCAGCGTCGAGCGCTTCCACCTCGAGGCCGAGGCGGCGCGCATCGCCTATATGATGCGCGAGCAGCATATCGCCGATCCCCAGCACGCCCATGTCGACGTCGCCGGCATCCTCTCCAAGGAGTTCGCCGACGAGCACATCAGGAACATCCGGATGGACCGGCTGCTCGAACTGCCGAACGTCGCCCCGCCGATGAACCCCTCGACCGTCTACATCACGGTGGTCGACAAGGACCGCAACGTCTGCTCCTTCATCAACTCGATCGCGCACTCGTTCGGCTCGGCGATCGTCTCCAACAAGACCGGCGTATTGCTGCAGAACCGCGCCGGCGGCTTCCGCATCCAGCCCGGCCATCCGAACTGCATCGCGCCGGGCAAGCGCCCGCTGCACACCATCATCCCGGCGCTGGCCACCCGGAACGGCCGTGCCGTGATGCCGTATGGCGTGATGGGCGGGCAGTATCAGCCGGTCGGCCAGACTCACCTGCTGACCAACATGCTCGACTATGGTTGCGATATCCAGGAAGCGATCGACATGCCGCGCGGCCTGCATTACGAGGGCGTCTACCAGCTCGAGGACTCCGTGCCGGCGGAGATCGTCGAGGGCCTGAAGAAGATCGGCCACAAGACCACCAGCGTGGTCGCGCCGCTCGGCGGCGGGCAGGGGATCTGGATCGATTGGGACAAGGGCACGCTGACCGGCGGCTCCGATCCGCGCAAGGACGGCTGCGCGCTCGGCTACTGATCGCGATCGATATCAATCAGGGAAGGACGTCCAGGATGCAATCTTCACGACGAGCGATCATCAAGACTGCGTTTGCCGGCCTTGCGGCGGCAGTCTCCACGTCCGTTGCCGGCGAGACGGCAATGGCTCAAACTGCAGGAAAGCCCATGACCACAGCTTCAGGCCTCCAGATCATCGACAGCCAGGTCGGCACCGGCGCCTCGCCGAAGACCGGCCAGACCTGCGTCATGCACTACACCGGCTGGCTCTACGAGAACGGCCAGAAGGGCAAGAAATTCGACTCCTCCGTCGACCGCAATGAGCCGTTCGAGTTTCCGATCGGCCAGGGTCGCGTGATCAAGGGGTGGGACGAGGGCGTCGCCACCATGAAGGTCGGCGGCAAGCGCACGCTGATCATCCCGCCGAACCTCGGCTATGGCGCGCGCGGCGCCGGCGGCGTGATCCCGCCGAACGCCACGCTGATGTTCGATGTCGAGCTGCTGGGTGTAAAGTAAGCCACTGGCCGTCAGTTAGTCGGCCCACGACAAGAGGGGCGCAGCGATGAAGATCTCGATCCTCGACGATTATTTCGACACGCTGCGCACCCTCGATTGCTTCCGCAAGCTCGACGGCTACGACGTCACGATCTGGAATGACCATGTCCAGGACGTCGATGCGCTCGCCGAACGGCTGCGCGACACCGAGGCGCTGGTGCTGATCCGCGAGCGCACCCAGATCCGCACCCCGCTGCTGGAACGGCTGCCGAAGTTGAAGCTGATCAGCCAGCGCAGCGTCTATCCGCATATCGACATCGATGCCTGCACGCGGCTCGGGATCATCGTGTCGTCGAGTCAGCACGCGGATACGCCGTCCTACGCCACCGCCGAGTTCACCTGGGGCCTGATCCTCGCCGCGATGCGCGCGATCCCGCAACAGATGGCGGCGTTGAAGGCGGGCAAATGGCAGATCGGCGTCGGCCATACGTTGCGCGGCAAGACGCTCGGCATCTACGGCTACGGCCGTATCGGCGCCGTGGTCGCGGGCTACGGCAGGGCGTTCGGCATGAACGTGCTGGTCTGGGCGCGCGAGCCGGCGCTGGCGAAGGCACGCGCTGACGGCTACGAGACCGCCGCTAGCAAGGCGGACTTCTTTGCGCGCTGCGACGTGCTGTCGCTGCATATGCGGCTAGTCGACGCGACGCGCGGCATCGTCAAGGCGGAGGATCTCGCGCGGATGAAGCCGACCGCGCTGATCGTCAATACCAGCCGTGCGCCGCTGATCGAGCCGGGCGCGCTGGTCAACGCGCTCAACGCCGGCCGGCCCGGCATGGCCGCGATCGACGTCTACGAGAAGGAGCCGCTGCGCGACACCACGGACCCGTTGCTCAACATGGACAATGTGGTCTGCACGCCGCATCTCGGCTACGTCTCGCGCGACGAATACGAGATCCAGTTCACCGATATCTTCGATCAGATTTTGGCTTACGTGGTCGGTACGCCGACCAATGTTGTCAATCCGGATGTGCTGGCACATCCGGATGTGCTGGCACATCCGCGTCCGCGCGGCTGACCGGCATCGCTCATGATCGAGCGGCCGGCTCGATGGGCGGCCACGTCATCTTTCGTTCAGCGAGGCCAGCGAGCCGCTGCGGTCACCCTGCCGACGATCCTCTTGAAGCCGCCGAGTGCCTTCTGTCCCTTGCCCTTGGCCTGCAGAATCGCGCCTCTGCCCTGCATCGCTGGAGAGCCGGTGACCTTGCCAAGATGCCGCTTGAACCTGCCGATCGCCTCGTTGGCGGTGCCCTTGATCTTGTCGGTTGTGCCACTCATGAAATTACTCCTTCGGAATATGCTGAGGCAACGCGCCGGCACATGGCGATGTTCCGATTTGGCAACGTTCCGATTTTCCGCTCGCCTGCGCGCATGCTTTTCGGTAGCGTTCCACGCACGCAAACTCGACCAACGAAAGCAAGTACGATGAGCGGTTCCCACGATCACACCCATTCCCACGACCATGATCATCATCACGACGACGAGCGCTGGAAGCACGACGGCGTCCGGGTGATTCCGGGTAACCAGCTCGATCCGAACGTGCCGTCGACCGCCGGCATGGACCGCAAGGCCGCGATTAACTTCGCCCGGGTCGGCGCGCAGAAATTGTGGGCAGGCACCGTCAGCATCAAGCCGGACGCCAAGACCGGCGCGCATCATCACGGTCATCTCGAAAGCATCATCTATGTCGTGAAGGGCAAGGCGCGGATGCGTTGGGGCGAGAAGCTGCAATTCACCGCCGAAGCTGGTCCCGGCGATTTCATCTTCGTGCCGCCTTATGTGCCGCATCAGGAGATCAACGCCAGTCCCGACGAGGTGCTTGAATGCGTGCTGGTGCGCTCCGACGGCGAGGCGGTCGCGATCAATCTCGATATCGAGCCGGTCGAGAAGCCGGAGAACGTGCTCTGGGTCGATCCGGTGCACCGGCATCCCGACGAGAAGAAATGATGGAGTCTCGTCATTCCCCGGTGCGCAATTGCGCACCTGAGGGCTCGCGAAGTGAGAGCCCGGAATCTATCGAGCCGCAGCGTTGACGGATGAATGGACTCCGGGTTCGACGCTGCGCGTCGGCCCGGAATGACAATGCAGGGAGGAGGTCAGCATGACGCTCGTTCGCTACGAGAGCGCCGACCACGTCGCGACCATCACGATGAACCGAAGCGAGAAGCACAATGCGCTCAACAACGCGTTGTGCACGGAGTTGCGTGATGCCTGGCTGCGCTTCCGCGACAGCGAGGATCGCGTCGCGGTACTTGCCTCCGCGGAGGAGAAGTATTTCTCGGTCGGCGCCGACGTGGCCGACCTTCCCGTCAACATGTGGCACGCGGTGCCCGGCCTCGGCGTCGAGCTCGACAAGCCGGTGATAGCAGCGACCTCTGGCTGGGTCGTGGGCGGCGCCTTCGTTCTGGTGCAGATGGCCGATCTGTGCGTCGCGTCCGAGACAACGCGCTTCATCTACCCGGAGGGAAAGATCGGCACCACCGCGGGCGGTGTCTCGTCGGTGATGGCGCGGATGCCGCACAAGATCGCGATGGAGTTTCTGCTGGTCGGCGAGGAAATGTCGGCGGAGCGCGCCTTCCAGATCGGCTTCGTCAACAAGGTCGCACCGAAGGGTCAGCACCTCGCGCTGGCGCAGGAGATGGCCGCGAAGATCGCCGGCAATGCACCGCTGGTGGTTCGCGCGTTGAAGAAGCTCGCCCGCGAAGCGATGCCGAAGGGACCGTTGGAAACCGTGGCCGACGTGCGGCGGTTGCTCGATGAAGTCAAGGACAGCGAGGATCTCAAGGAGGGCGTAAAGGCCTTCAGCGAGAAGCGCAAGCCGAGGTTTACGGGGAAGTGACGCAGCCATTCCAGGGCTCGCGAAGCGAGAGCCCGGAATCCATTCCACCACACGGCCTGCGGCGAAATGGATTCCGGGCTCGACGCTGCGCGTCGCCCCGGAATGGCAGGTGGTGAGACCCTACGCAAACACCCGGTGATCGATCGCGCCGGTCGGCACCACATAGCCGTAGCGCGTGTTCGACGGCTCGACGCCCGCCTTCTCATACTGCGCCTTCATCATTGCGAAGCGGTCGCCCTTGATGTCGAGCATCGCGCGCTTCGGCTGGATGTTGTAGAGGCGGGCATTGTTGTCGCCGAAGATCGCCGTCTTGACCGGTCCGTCGGCAGGCCCGAGCGGCGCGTAGCCGAATTTCTTCTGCATCATCTCGGGGATCTCCAGCCGCCGCAGGCCCTCGATCTGCCATTGCGGCGCGCCGGTCCACAACGCGTCGGTGCCCCAGCAGACGTGGTCGACGCCGAGGCCCTTGATCAGGGTGCCCATCAGCGCGGCGCAGACATTGGGTTCGGCGACCAGCGTGGTCGCGAACAGTTGCCCGACGTCGCCGTAGACGTTGCTGACGCCGTACTGCGCCGGGATGTCGGCGAGGTCGGAAGTCCAGGCGATGCGGCCGGTGCGTTCGAATTCGGCCAGCGCGACCTTGGGATCGCCGCCGACATGGCGGTAGGCCGAGTGGTAGATCACGAAGTTGAGCTGCGGCCAGTCCTTGGCCGCCTGGCCGACATCGGCAACGTCGGCGAAGCCGCGCAGGTTCGGATATTGCTTCTCGATACCGGGCGGAAACAGTCCCTTGTGGACGCAGACATTCTTGATGCCCGCCTTGACCATCTTCTCATAGCCCTTGTAGGCGACCTTCTCGTCATCCAGCCGCCAGGGGTAGCGGCTGATTTCCTTGTGGGTGTTGTCGCCGATCGTGTAGCCCTTGCAGGACTCCGGCCCGAGCGCCAACGCGGCGTCGAGCTTGTCGAGCCAGCCCGGCTGGCCCGGCGTGAAGATCGCGTGACAGAACACGCGGCGCGAGCCGGCCTCGTCGTTGATCTGCTTGCGCGCGGCCGCCATCTGCTCGTTGGTCAGGAACCAGTCCTGCTCGATGTCCGACGGCGCCGAGGAGATCAGCGCGATCTTGGTGTCGGAATCGAGAAACATCTCCTTCTTGTAGTTGTTGAACTTCAGATCCTCGATGGTCTGCTCGTGATCGTTGAGCTCCTTGTTCCAGCCGGCTTTGCCGACCGCCTTGCGCATTTCCACAAAACCCATGATGCGGGTGTCGTCGCGCAGGAAATGCGTGTGCATATCCATGATGAACTGGTCTTTCAGGCCGTTGGCGCGTTCTTGCGCCATTGCCGGCGTTGCGGCTTCCGCCGGCGTGACGTCGAACAGATTTCCGTAGACCTGGTTCATTGCGACGAACGAGGCGGCCATGCCGGCCGCGGTCTGGAAGAATTTTCGGCGATCGAGGCCCTGCTTGCCGCCGAGATCGTCGGCCATCGCCAGCAGGCGTGCCTCGACCTCGCGCTGACGTTCGTTCTGCGGGTCGGGATAGAATTCGTCGCTGGAGACGAGCTGGGTCGGGATCGGCGTCTGGTACTGGCACAGTTCGGAGGGCATCAAGGCGGCAAGTTCTTCGTCGGTGAGATTGCTGCTCATTCTTCGCTCCCGCTCTCGCCGGATTTTTCCGGTCGGACCGCGGCGGAGACTAGGACCAAGTCCGTCCGTCGTCCGCGCCGATTGCCTGAAACCGTGTTCACAAAATCGTGCGTCGCAGCTGTGGCCGCGACATGCCGGCTTCGCACAACCGGTCCTGCGCGCTGCTATGCTCGATCGCACCGGGTCGGACGAAGAAATCCGGAAGGGAGCGAACCATGATGCCAGCAGATCATTCGCGGCGCACCATCATCACCGGCATCGGCGTTGCGACGGCAGCCGGTGTGCTCGGCGCAGCACCGGCGCAGGCCGCGAACGCAGTTCCAGCCGAGGGAGAAATATGGAGCAACGAATACTGGGCGAAGAAGGCTGACATTCCGCTGTGGATGTTTCGCAAGCGGATCGGCGCGCCCAAACCGGGCGAGCCGGCGCGGCCCGTGGTGTTCTTCGTCCACGGCTCGTCGGTGACATCGAGGGCATTCGACCTCACCGTGCCCGGCAAGGGCGAGTATTCGCTGCTCAACGTCTTTGCGCGCTACGGCTTCGATTGCTGGACCATGGACCACGAGAACTACGGCAAGTCGGGCCGCACCTCTGGTAATGCCGATATCGCGAGCGGCGTCGAGGACCTGAAGGCGGCGGTGGAGGTGATCGCGCGCGAGACCGGGCAGGCCAGATATCACTTCGTCGGAGAATCCTCCGGCGCGCTGCGCGCGGGCGCCTTCGCGATGGCCGCGCCCGAGCGGATCGATCGCCTGGTGTTCGCCGCCTTCACCTACAAGGGCGAGGGCTCGCCGACACTGGCGAAGCGCGCCGAGCAACTGGCGTATTATCGCAGCCACAACATGCGCAAACGCGACCGCGACATGATCCGCTCGATCGCGACCCGCGACCGGCCGGGCACATCCGACCCCGCCGTGATGGAAGCGTTGGCCGACGTCGAGATGCAGTTCGGCGACCAGGTCCCGACCGGCACCTATCTCGACATGACCGCCAATCTGCCGGTGGTGCATCCGGAGAAGGTGCCGGCGCCGGTGCTGCTGGTCCGCGGTGAATATGACGGGATCGCAGCAGTCCCCGATCTCGAGGAGTTCTTCAACAAGCTGCCGAATGGCGACCGGCAGTTCATCATCCTGCCCGGCACCGCCCATTCGGTCGCGCTGGCGACCAATCGCGAGCTGTTCTGGCATGTGACGCGGGCGTTTCTGACCATGCCAACGCCGATCGTGACCTGAAGCCTGCGGCAGGACGCCGCAATAAAAATCTGCGCGGCGATGTCGGGATCCGGCTATTCGGTTCGTCCTCGGGGCACAACCCGCCAACAGGAGTTCTTCGCGTGGCCAATCCCAAGATGATCTTCGTCAACCTGCCGGTCAGCAATCTCGCCCATGCCACCGCGTTCTATGAGGCGATCGGCGCGACCAGGAATCCGCAATTCTCCGACGAGACTGCGTCCTGCATGGTGATCTCCGACACCATCTTCGTCATGCTGCTGACTCACGACAAGTTCAGGCAGTTCACGTCGAAGACAATCGCCGACGCCAAGACCACGAGCGAAGTGCTGGTCTGCCTCTCCGCCGACAACCGCGACGCCGTCGACGGCTACGTGACCAAGGCGAAGGGGGCGGGCGGCACGGCCGATCCGTCGCCGAAGCAGGATTTCGGCTTCATGTATGGCCGCAGCTTCGAGGATCCGGATGGGCACATCTGGGAAGTGATGTGGATGGACCTCGAGGCCGCTGCGAAGGCGCAGGCTGCCGCGGCCACTGCCTGAGCCGCCGCACGATGCGTTGAGACAGCACTTCAGGCGATGGAAATGCCGTCCGGCCGGACTTCGGTCATGGCTTGGACGGCATTTCTGGCTGGAGGCAGGTCGCCTTGCCGGCAGCCAGGGACCGGAAAGTTCAGTTCGACCGTGGTGCCGCCGCCGGGCGTCTCGCAGAGGGCAACGGTGCCACCGTGTGTGGTCATCACCTGGGACACGATCGAAAGCCCCAGTCCCGTTCCTTCCGCGCGGGTGCTTCCGCGCTTGAAAGGCTCCAGCAGCAATTCGGGCTGACCGAGTTGCAGTCCCGATCCGTGGTCAATGACGCTCAACCGCGCTGGCGCTCCGACTTCGATCAGGACGGAGCCGCCCGCGCCGCCATGGGTCACGGCGTTTCGGATCAGGTTCGAGAGCGCGACGGCGATCGCGGCTTCCGAGCCACGCACCCAGACCGGGTGACGAGGCTCGGTAAACTCGACATCGCTGCCGTTCTTCAATGCCATCGGCACGTGTTCGGCCGCAACCCTGCGCGCAAGCGCCGCAAGGTCCGTTTCGATCAGCTCGGCAGGCTCCGCGGAGATGCGCGCCAGCTGGAGCAGCATGGTGACGATCGACGACAGCTTCTGGTTCTCGGCGATCAGCCTGGCACGCAGCGGACCGTCTTCGACCTGCTCGAGGATGGTGCGCGCATTGGTCAAGGGCGTACGCAACTCGTGTGCCGCATTCGACAGGAAATTTCGCTGCGCTTTTGAAGCAACGTCTATTCGGGATAGCGCGCGGTTGAAGGCCGCGACGAGCGGCAAGAGCTCGGCCGGAGCATCTTCTTCCGGCAGTCGGCGGCCATCCGAAACTCCGTCGATCATTTCAGCGGCCGCCGCAACGGCGCGGACCGGACGCGCGATCAGCGTCGGCACGAACACCATCGCGGTGAACGCCGTCGCCGCCAGCACAAGGATGATGGGGAGCGCGACGATCGTCGCATCGGTCAGCATTCCGGTCGTCAGTTGCGCGGCCGTATAGGCCACGCCACCGGTCTCGATCCACACTTCACCCACCGGCGTATTTCTGACGGCCGACATCTTCTTCAGATTGGTGGTTTCGCCGTCAAACGCGTAGGCGAGGAAGCTCGTCCCGTCACGCGATGTCTGGGTCTTTTGCGGACGCCATTTCGGGACCGGGCCGTAGCTGACCTCTCCACTCTTGTCGGACACGACATACCAGAATGTCGGGAATTCGCGGATGATCTCGTCCAGTCTCGAGGTCCGCTTGAGCGCCAGTTGCCCGGTCTCGTTGCGGATGACGGCTTCCTTCAAGGCATCGGCGACGTCGGCGGCGGCCCAGGTGCCGTCATCGTCACCGCCAAATCGGATCAGCAGCGCTGCCGCGCAGAGCAGCATGATGGTCGTCACGGCGCCGATCAGCGTCGCGGACAGCACCGCGATCGAGCGATGGACGCGCTTGAGCCTTTGCCACTTCAAGATCATCATTCGCCGCTCAACAGATATCCGAGGCCACGGACCGGTTTGATGACGACCTTGCAGTTGGCCGCGCGGAGGCGCCGGCGCAGCCGCGAAACGTGTGCCTCGATCGCGTTTGACTGAATCTCGTCATCAAAGCTGTAAGCGGCAACTTCAAGGGTCTCGCGCAGGACGACGCGCCCGATGCGCCGGACCATCGCTTCCAGAATCGCCAGCTCACGCCGCGGGACAACAATGGGGGCGTGATCGACGCAGACTTCGCGATTGAGCACGTCGTAGCTCAGATTGCCGATGCGCACGATCGCCCCTCTATCCAGAAACAGACGTCGCAGCACCGCCTTGGCTCGCGCAATCAGCTCAATCGGTTCGAATGGCTTGGCCACGTAGTCGTCCGCCCCGTCGTCGAGGGCGCGAGCAATATCAAGGGGGTCATCGAGCGCCGTCAGCACGATCGTCGCGGGGCTCGGCTTCTGCTGCTTCAGGTCGCGCAGCAACGCCAGACCGTCGCCATCCGGCAGTCCACGGTCGATCACCACGAGTTCGAAGCTACGCACGGCGACTGCGGCGCGCCCCTCCTCGAGCGTCGTGACCATGTCGGATGCGCCGAAGGCCGTGGCCAACGTATCCCGCAGCCATGGCCCAAGCTGAGGATCATCCTCCACGACCAGAACTCGCACCACGTTCTCCCAATTGTAAGCCATTGTTTCTACCATTACAGACGGATTACAATAAGATTACGGCCGGTAGGAAAACTGCGGTGTCCACGCGAATACATTGACGTGATTGGCCTTTTCCTTGTGGTTCGATCAGCCGTGCTCGAAGGCAGCGGCGATCGCCGAGCCGCCAATGAGCCCCGGCGTTACTGCCGCGCCGTAACCGGCGCGAACGCCACGCACACCAGCGCTTCGGAGCCGATCGGCGTCATGACCGTGAGCGAGCTTTCGCATGGCATTCCCGCTCAGCGATTTCAGCGCCAGGGGCGTCGATCAACATGACCGGCGAATGACGGCGCGTCGGCGCTTGCGAGGATACGTCGACGGAGCCGTGAAACGGACCTGCGTCAGGCTATCGTAATGGTCGCTGTGAAAAGCATGTCGGACAACGCGGCTCGCATCGCGCTTTCCGATCTCCGTCCCCAGGCTTCCGAACATATGCCGGTCGATTTTGCGTTCTCAGCGATGGCCAAGCGGTCGGATCGCAGCCCGGCGTCTTGGCGTCGTCCGTTCAATCGATGGCTGGATGGAGTCGAGGCGGGATGGTCGGTGCCGTTGCTGCTGGTTTGCTTCGTCGGCATCTGGACGGTGTATCTGTCAGTCGCCTATCACGGCGCCGGTCTGCATCCGGACCTGCTGGAGACCTGGACCTATGGGAGGCACTTCGCATGGGGCTATCCCAAGCACCCGCCATTGATGGGGTGGACGACCGGCGCGTGGACCTTGGTCTTTCCACTCTCCGACTGGTCGCTGCAGCTGATGGCGATGACGAATGCGGCGTTGGCCCTGTGGTTCGTCGATCGCATCGCAAGAAGGTTTGTGACCGGGCACAAGCGCCTGATCGTGCTGTTCCTGTTGATGCTGACCCCGGCATACCAGTTTCACGCGCAGCGCTTCAACGCCAACGCCGTGTTGCTCGCGGTCTGGCCGCTTGCAACCTACTGCTTCCTGCGTGCCTTTGAAACGAGGGCGCCGCTCTGGGCGATTGCCGCGGGTGTCGCGGCAGCGCTTGCAATGCTGGGCAAGTACTATTCCATCTTTCTGATCGCCAGCTTCGCGTTGGCGGCAATCATCCATCCCTTGCGACGAGCCTATTTCGCGTCCAGCTCGCCCTGGATCTCCACAGCTGTCGGGCTGATTGCGCTGTCTCCGCATCTGCACTGGCTGGCCACGACGGGCGCGGAACCCGTCCACTATGCCGCGACGCATGTGGGCGCCGGTTTCCCTTCGTCGCTGCGGGATGCCGTCAATTTCCTGTTGGGTCTTGCTGCGGCGACGAGTGTCTCGGCCGTAACGTGGATGATGATAACAGGGTATCGCATCAAGCGCCTTCCCCGGGATCTCGCGGCGGCAAATCCCAACCTGAAGCTGCTCGGCCATGTCGCGATCGGCACGATCGCTCTTCCTTTCATCACGTCCATCTTGCTCGGCACCGACTTGCCGTCGCTCTGGGCGCTTCAGGGATTGTTCCTGCTTGTTGTGCCCGTCGTGTGCAGCACGCGTTACCCGATCGAGCGGTTCTATACGGTCAATGCCGCGCTGCTGGTTGCCGGAATAGCAATCGTCGCCACCGTGCTGGCAGCCCCGGCCCATGCGCTCTACCGCAACAGCTACGGCTACGATGAAGGGCGAAACGTCTATCACCAGGCTGCAGACAAACTCACCCGGCTGTGGCACGAGCAGATGGGTACGCCGCTGTCGATCGCCGGCGGCAACGATAGCCTTGGGGTCGCGGTGGCCTTCTACAGCTCCGATCACCCGCATTATGGCGACCCTTTCGCCTACCAATATTCATTGGCATTGCCACGCGAGGTAACACCGGAGCGCGGCTGGGCGGCGCTCTGCTTTGACGACCAGGACGATTGCCTTGAATGGACCGGGCGAATGGCGGCCCACGCCGGAGATTATGTCAAACGCGAATTTTCCGTTCAATCGAGCCTGTTTGGAATTCCGGGCGTCAAGCGGAACCTCGTTGCTTTCCTGGTCGCGCCCCGTCGTGAGCCGGCCGATGCGCCGTCAAGTCTCGTCAACGATGCCGATCAGGGCGGAGGACATGTCTCTCCGCAAGCGGATTCGCCGCCCCGCGCTGAGCCGGATGTCGCGCTGCCGGAAAATCAGCCGCCGGGAAATGCGCCGCAGACGAACGATCCGGGAGCCAACATGCTGGTGCATCATGGAGCAGCAAAGCTCTTCGTCTTGATGCGCTGATCAAGCTCATCCGCAACGCGGCCGTGCCGATCGCGCGCGTAATCTTGCGGTAATCGGCCGCCGCTTTATCTGCGGCGGGGTCAAGGGCGTCATATCACGAAGGATAGCGGTCCATGCTTATCAGGTTGGTTTGCATCAGCCTCGGCGTTTGCGGCATCATCGGCGCCACCGCGGTCGCGCAGACATCTCCATCGATGACCGGCTCAACTCACCAGGCCCCCGCAACACGCGCGCCGATCAGTCGCGCCGACAAGATCAACCTCAACACCGCGCCTGTCAGCGAACTGGTGAAGCTTCCGCACCTCAGCGTGCGCGGCGTCACTGCGATCACGGAGGCGAGAGCAAAGTCGAAGTTCAAGGATTGGAATGATTTCGTGGCCCGACGTGTAGTGCCGCGATACGTCAGGAGCGAGCTCAAGGAGCTCGTCACGTTCTAGAGGGGCTTTGTCGATCGCTGCCGAGGGGCGGGCGCGGTTATCGAACGCGAATAGGATATGCGTCAATGAAACGAGTAGCGGCTTTTGCCGCCATGGCGGTGGTCGCTGTGGGATGTCTTGCGTCGAGCGAAGCCACGGCACGCGGCCGGCGGGGAGATGCGGTTGCCGTCGGGATCGTCGGCGGCCTGGCCCTCGGCGCCCTGTTGGGCTCCACCATGGCTGCCGGTGCGGCTCCGGCCTATGTCTACGAGAGGGACTATTATTCGCCGCCCCCCGTCGTGCACTACCATCGTCACGTCTACGAATACGGCGACGAATATCCGGGCGGTTACTATGGCTATCGATCGGGGTACCGGGAAGGCTACTCGGACGGCTATTGGGACCACGATTGAACGTAGGTCGGTGTCGCTGATCCGGTTGCTCGACGGTACGGGTCCGGACCAGCGGCGGCCCCGTCCTAATAACTGATCCGCAAGCCCACGCCGCCGTGAAGCGTGTTGCCGACCGGTTGCGGCCCGGCGGTGCCGTTCACGAACAGGTCGGCGATCCAGCCCTTGGTGATGCGGAAGCCGACGCGGCCGCCATACTCGAACCAGCCCTGGTTGCCGATCGTCGGCACGATGGTGCCGTCGCCGGTAACGGTGGCGACGATGCCGGAACGGGTGGCGAAGGATTGCACCCAGCCGCCATTGATGTTGGTTTCGATGTTCGATCCGAACAGATGTGTCCATTGGCCGCCGATCTTGACCAGGCTGGTGCGATCGGTGCCGTCGGCGATGGTGGCGTCGAACGGATTGAAGGCAACGGCAGGATCACTGTAGCCCTTGACCCGCTGCCACAGCTGCCAGACCTCGATCGAAGCCGCGACCTCGTCGCGCGCCGAGAGCCGGCTGATCCAGCCCGCGCGCCCGTACACGCCGTAATTCTCGCTCGAGGTCTCGCCGGTGACCGACACCGGGCCGAGGCTGGTCGCGTAGCTGCGGGTGTAGCGCACTTTCTCCGACGGCGAGAGAATGGTGCCGATGTCGAAGAACGGGCGCGACGAGCCCCAGTCGACGAAGTCGTAGCGCAGCGCGAAGGCGCCGATCGGCGCGCTGGTGACGTTGTAGCCGCCTTCGCCATATTGGGTGTAGGCGATGCCGGCGAGCAGCGACAAATTCGGCGTGATGGTCTTGCGGCCGTGGATGCCGGCCGAGAACGAGCCGGCCGAGCCGAACGCGCTGATGCAGTCGTCGCAATTGACCTGCTCGTTGACGCCGAGCAGCACCGATCCGAGCACGCGGTTGGTGATCATCTGGTTGAAGCGCTGGTCGGCGAGGTTGTTGATCGAACTGCCACTCGACGGCGCGCCGGTGATCGGCGTCGGCGATGGGCTGGGCGTTGGTGTCGGCGTGGGCGTTGGGGTCGGCGTCGGCGTTGGCGACGGTGTGGCAGTGGGTGTCGGTGTCGGCGTCGGGGTCGGGCTCGATGTGCAGTTCGACAGGTTGCTATCGGGATTCGGAGTGCAGTTCGGCGTCGGAGACTGCGCCTCGGCGGGCGCAGCCAGTGCATGGAGCATCGCGAGCGACAGCGCCATTGTCAGCGCCGCCGACAGGACCAAATGATGAATATGCCGCAGCATGCTCACCGCCCGCACAACATGCCGGTCGGGTCGTCGACCGGCGGCGTCAGCGGTGACGCGTCTGCGAACTGGGTGACGGTGCACAGGCCTGCGGCCTGGGTGCAGGTCGCGGCGAAGGTCCAGGGCGGGTTGTTGGTCTTCTGGATCGTGGTGCGGCCGCCGCTCGAGGTGATGATCGCGGTGTCGCCGGGCTGCGTCAGGTCGATGCATTGCCGATTTGACGTGCACACCGTCGATGCGCCTTCCTGCAACACCACGGTGGTCTTGCCGCGTTGCGACAGGATGTCGAGCACCGTGCCGCGAACGCCGATGGTCGCAAGCGGCGTGGTGATCGTGTAAGCGGCCTTCTCCGAATGGCCGGTGACGAAGCGGAACGCTCCCGAGGTCAGGCGGATAGCAACATCGCGATAATGATGCTCGTCGTCGAACACGGTGCGATCGAGCTTGAGCGAAGCATTCGGTCCGAGCGACAGGTTGGTGCTGTCGGCCATCACCAGCCGCGCTGCGCTCTCGAGGCCGGTGCGCACCGTCTCGTCGCGCAGTAGTGCGTCGCCGACATTGATCGGTGTGGTCGCGGCGGCGACGCGGACGACCTCGTTCTTCACCATCGCCGCTTCGCCGACGCGCGTTTGCGCCCGAACGGGATGAGCCGTCAGTGCGATCGCGAGACCGAGTGCAAGCACGGAGAAAAAGCTGTGGCGCGAATTCATTTGCAATACCGATCGACCTACCTTCTCATCGTACCGGATCGCGGACGCAGCTGATATTGTATAATTGTCACAAGCCGTGTTGAGTTGCGCCAGATGGTTGGGGGCGATGGATTCAAGAATGCGCGCGGCTGCGGACATCAACGTGAGATCTGATCACACTCGTCACACACATCACACTCGCGGCCGTCGTAGCTCACACTTCGCTCACACCGGCTCCCCTCGCAGGGTGCTCGTCCCTTGATCATCGCATCGAAATCTCCTTCTGTTCTGCGGCGTCCCGCCACATGCACGGCGATCGTCGCGGCCATCATCTTCATCGTCGCCCATGTCGTTCTGCTGCTCGGGATCACCACACCCAACAAGCTCTATTTCGATGAGGTGCATTACGTGCCGGCAGCGCACCAGATGCTGTTGCCGGTGATCGAGGGGCCGATCCTCAACCCGATGCATCCGCCGCTCGCCAAGGAGATCATCGCGCTGTCGATCAAGGCATTCGGTGATGAGCCGCTCGGATGGCGCTATCCCGCGGCGCTGTTCGGCGCGCTCGCGCTGGTCGCCGTCTATCTCGGCGCGCTTGCGCTGTTCGCCTCGCAGGAACGTGCCGTCGCGGCCGTGCTGCTCGCCTTCTGCAACCAGATGCTGTTCGTGCAATCGCGGATCGCGATGCTGGATATTTTCGCGCTCGCCTTCTGTCTGTTCGCGATCGCGGCCTTCATCCACGGCTTCGGACAGAAGCGGCCGCGACTTGCCTTCGCACTGTCAGGGGGTTTCGCCGGGTTTGCCTGTGCCTGCAAATGGAGCGGGCTGTTCGTGCTCGCGACCTGCATCGCGATCGTCGCGGTGATCCGTCTGATGCAGGGCTGGCGCGCGCGCTTTGCCGACGCCAATGCGGAGGACTGGTATCGGCCGGACCTGTGGCCGGACTTCCGTCTTCCCCACTTCATCGGCTGTTTCGTGCTGCTCCCGTCGGCCATCTATCTCGCGAGCTTCGTGCCGCTGTACGGCTTCTCCTTGACCGATCTCATCGAGGCGCAGCGCCGCATCTTTGCCGACAACACCACGACCGCGATCGCCGGCCACACCTATATGAGCGCATGGCCGTCCTGGCCGTTCCTGGTGCGTCCGGTCTGGTACCTGTTCGAGAAGACCGGCGATGACGCCTTCGCCGCGATCGTGTTTCTCGGCAATCCGCTGGTATTGTGGCCGGCGCTGATCGCGCTGATCATCGCGCTGCGCGACTGGATCGTGACCCGCAGCCGCGAGGCGTTTCTCGTGCTGGCGTTCTATCTCGGCCCGTATCTCGCCTGGGCGCTGCTGCCGCGCACGCTCGGCTTCATTTATTACTACCTGCCGCCCGCGACCACCGCGAGCTTCGTGCTGGTCTACGCCTTGACGCGGCAGGGTGCGCCGCGCTGGCTGTTGTGGACCTTCGTGGCGGTCGGATGCGCGGGCTTCATCGCGATGCTGCCGATCACGGTTGCCGCCGTCGGGACGTCGATGGCGACCTTCAATCGGCTGATGCTGTTCCAGAACTGGATTTGAATCTCTCTGAAAAAGGCGGAGCCTCGATTTTGTTGCGATCGGAACCGAAGCTCCAGGCCACGGGAGGTTACTGCTGCGCTGTCTTGGTATCCATATTGACGACCTGCACGCGGCGGTTGGTCGGGTCCATCGGCGCGTTCGGGTCCTTCGGCCGGGTCTTGCCGTAGCCGACGGTCACGAGATCGGAGCCGTTCAGACCGTAATGCTCGACCAGATAGGTTTTGATGGTGTCGGCGCGGCGCTCGGAAAGATCCTGGTTATAGGCCTCGCTGCCGATCGCATCGGTGTGGCCGGCGACGACGAAGGTCGAGCCCTTCATGCTGGCATCCGAGAGCGCCTTGCCGAGTTCCTGCACCGCCTGGGTCGAGCCCTTGGCGATCTCGGCCGAGTTGTAGTCGAAGTGGATCTCCAGATCGATCTTCGGCTTGTTGGCGGCGATGTCGGCGATCTCCTGGCGTTCGCCCAGCGACAGCGAGCGGGTCTGCCGGTTGCGAACGGTGTTGAGGAAGCTTGCTTCCTTGGCCGAGGCGGCCGGGTCGACCTGTGTGCCGGCGGAGAGGCCGCGGGTGGCTGACTTCGGCTTCAACGCATTGAGGATCTGGGCGGCCGGAACGGTGTCGCTGCCGGCCAGTGCGACGCCCGCCGTCATCGACAGCGCAGCGCCGATCGTCAAGAGAGACAGGGAAAACGAGCGGGTCATGGTTTTCGTCCTTAAATGTCGGGCCAGCCAATCCGGCTGCTATCGTTTTGATGCCGGGAACCTAGGACGGGTTCAAAATCCGGAATGTGATCCAGATCACGGATGATTTGGGACCTGGGTGGAACCCCATACCCTCCACAGCCGTGCGAATCTCACTACATTGCTCGGGCAATGCCCCGCGCCGCCGAACCCTTTTCCCTGGCCAATACCGCCGCCCGCCATATCTGGCTGCGTGCGCAACGGCTCGATACAACGGCACCGTTCGGGGACGGGGCATCAGCCGTGGCGGCCGCCGTCGATCATCTCGGCTACGTCCAGATCGACACCATCAACGTGATCGAGCGCTGCCACCACCACATCCTGTTCACCCGGATTCCGGACTATCGCCGCGCCGACCTCAAGCAGGCGCAGAGCCAGGACAAGAGCGTGTTCGAGTACTGGACGCACGCGCTGTCCTACGTGCCGTCCAAGGACATCAACATCTTCCTGCCGGCGATGAGGGCGCACAAGCGCGAGGGCCATAAATGGTTCTCGTCGGTGACGCCATCGGATACGCGCAAGATCATGCGGCTGCTGCGGGCCGGTCCGCTGACCATCCGCGATATCGACGACGATGTGCTGACCGAGAAGGAGCATCTCTGGCAGAGCCGCAAACCTTCCAAGCGGGCGCTGCAACTCGCCTTCTATGGCGGTGTGGTCACGATCAGCGAGCGCGCCGGCATGCTGAAAACCTACGAGCTGATGACCCGGCATTTCGGCTGGGACAGGCCGCCGAAGCCCGCACCGGCCTCGGCCAGAACAGCCTATCTGCTCGACCGCGCGCTGCGCTCGCAGGGTATCGTCAGCCTGGACTCGATCTGCCATCTCGACGCGCCGAGCAAGAAGGCGGTGCGCGGCCTGATCGAGGCGAGGGTGCGCCGCAAGGAGCTGGTGCGGATCGCGCTCGATGGCGCCGGCAAGCAGGAGCATTGGGCGCGGCCCGAGGTGCTGGAGGAGACCGGTGAGGGCGATCCAGCTTTGGTTCATATCCTGTCGCCGTTCGACCCCCTGGTCATCCAGCGCAAGCGCACCGAGCTGTTTTTCGGCTACGGCCATCGGTTCGAGGCCTATGTGCCGAAGGAGAAGCGCCAGTTCGGCTATTTCGCGTTGCCGGTGCTGGTCGGTGACGATATCGTTGCCGCCATCGACCTGAAGACCGACCGGCAGAAACGGAAGCTGCTGATGCAGAAATGGAGCTGGGTCGGCAACCGCAAGAAGCAGGCGGGGCGCAAGGAGCTGAAGCGCAGGATCGAGGAGGAGCTCGACCGCTTCGAACGCTTCCAACTGGCGGAGTAGGATTGGCTTTCTCCATTGGTCATTGCGACCCGTTGGCTCGCAATGACGAATGGAGAACGCCCCGGCTCCGGTTTGTGCTGTGCGCTGTGAGTTTTTACCATTGCCCTATGCGGGGCCACCCAATAATCCTCGAGGCAAGCAATAGCTTTGGGGGGAACTGATGAGCCAGATCGCAACCGTTGCGCCCGAGCGCGGCGCCCGCAGCGAGATCGAGACGTCCACGATCCGCGCGATTTCCTGGCGGCTGATCCCGTTCCTGATCCTGGCCTATTTCTTCTCCTATCTCGACCGCGTCAATCTCAGCTTCGCCGCGCTCACCATGAACACGGAGCTGAAGTTCTCGCCGCTTGTGTTCTCGTTTGGCGCCGGCATCTTCTTCATCGGCTATTTCATCTTCGAGGTGCCGAGCAACCTGGCGCTCGAGAAGTTCGGCGCCAGCAAGTGGATCGCCCGCATCATGGTGAGCTGGGGCATCCTCTCGGCCCTGATGGCGGCGGTCTATGACGAGCACAGCTTCTACGCGCTGCGCTTCTTCCTCGGCGTTGCCGAGGCCGGCTTCTTCCCCGGCATCATTCTCTATCTCACCTACTGGTATCCGGCCGAGTATCGCGCGCGCTTCCTCGCCGCCTTCGCGATCGCCGTTCCGGTCTCGACGGCGATCGGCGCGCCTATTTCGGGCCTTCTGCTCGGGCTCGACGGTGTCATGGGGCTGAAGGGCTGGCAGTGGCTGTTCATCATCGAGGGCATCCCCTCGGTGCTGCTCGGCATCGTCACCTGGTTCTATCTCACCGACCGGCCGGAGAAGGCCGATTGGCTCTCGGCCGAGCAGAAGGCGTGGCTGAAGGCGAGGCTCGATGCCGAGGTCGCGGCCAAGCAGGCGGCCAAGCACTTCACGCTGTTCGAGGCGCTGTCTTCGCCGAAAGTGCTGGCGCTCAGCGCGATTTATTTCGGCTTCGTCGCCTCGCTCTACGGCATGCAGTTCTGGCTGCCGCAGATCGTCAAGGCGTTCGGTCTGACCAACGCGCAGACCGGCTTCGTCACCGCGATCCCCTATGCCGTCGGCACCGTCGCGATGATCCTGTGGGCGCGCCGTTCCGACGCCACGCGGGAGCGCGTGTTTCATGTCGGCGCGCCGCTTCTGCTCACGGCGCTGGCGCTCGCGGTCTCGAGCTACATCACCGATCCGACCACGACGATGGTCGTGCTGACCGTTGCCGCGATCGGCGTGTTCTGCACCTTCGCGGTGTTCTGGACGCTGCCGACCGCCTGGCTGTCAGGCACTGCCGCCGCCGGCGCGATCGCGCTGATCAACTCGATCGGCAACCTCGCCGGTTTCGGCGGGCCCTATCTGATCGGCTGGGTGAAGGAGGCGACCGGCAGCACGTCGACCGGCCTTTTGGTGCTGTCGCTGCTGCCGCTCGCGGCCGGCCTCCTGGTGTTCCTCGGCAGCCACGAAACCAAGACCGAGTTCGCGGGCGCGAAGTAGCTGGCGTCGTGACAGCTGCGTAGCCCGGATGAAGCGAAGCTTGATCCGGGACGCTCTCGCCACTGGCATGAGCCCCGGATTTCGCTGCGCTTCATCCGGGCTACGGCTACGCCCTAGAAAAAAAATCAAAAACAACCCCATGCACAGTCCCAGATTGCGCGAAGCCACGGGCGCGCATTCGCGCGACCCGTTGCCTTCATCCGGACTACGCATCTCGAATTCCGCTCGCCAGCTCCCCCAAATGCAGCCGTTCTCACGAATTGGTTACTATTGACGAATATTGACATTCATCAGTGATAAATCGATACTCTTCATCAATCGTCAGCCTGATGGAGATTTCAGATGTTCGTTCGTTCCGTTTTGTCGAGCTATTACAGGCTCTTGACCGGAGCAACGCTGGCTTTCGCGGTATTCGCGCTGACCGGCTGCAATGAAAAAGCAGCCGAAAACGCCGATCCCGGACGCCCCGTTCTGGTGGCGACCGTCCATTACGAAGCCGAAACACCTGAGCGCAGCTTTGTCGGCACCATCAGGCCCCGTATCGAAGCCGATATGGGCTTTCGGGTCGCCGGCAAGGTGGCCAAGCGGCTGGTCGAGGTCGGACAGACAGTCGACGTCGACCAGCCCTTGGCCACCCTCGACGAGGTCGATCTGAAGCTGCAGGCCGAGCAGGCCGAGGCCGAGTTCCGCGCCGCCACCGGCGTGCTGGCGCAGGCCGCGGCTGCCGAGCAGCGCGCCAAGGATCTGAAGGCCAAGGGCTGGACCACCGACGCGGCGCTCGATTCCGCCAAGGCGGCCGGCGACGAGGCGCGCGCGCGGCTGAACCGCGCCGAGCGCTCGGTCGAACTGACCAGGAATTCGCTCTCTTATGCAACGCTGGTGGCCGACACGAGGGGTGTCGTCACAGCGACCATGATCGAGCCCGGCCAGGTGGTTGCCGCGGGCCAGGCCTCGATCCGTGTCGCCCGACTTGGCGAGAAGGAAGCTGTCGTCGCGATCCCCGAGACGCTTCTTGCTCGTGCCAGGTCGGGCGTTGCCACGGTGACGCTGTGGTCGGATGCCAAGAAGACCTATGCCGCGAAGCTGCGCGAGGTTGCGCCGCAGGCCGATCCCGCCACCCGCACCTATCTCGCAAAATTCTCGCTGCCCGACGCCGACGAGGCCGTCTCGCTCGGCATGACCGCAACGCTGACCCTGGCCGACAAGGCGACCGAGCGCGTGGCGAAACTGCCGCTGTCGGCGCTGTACAGCCAGGGCGGCGATCCCTCGCTCTACATCGTCGACGACAAGGGCGACATCGCGTTGAAGCCGGTCAAGGTGAAGGCCTATGAGAGCAACAACGTCGTCATCTCCGGCGGCGTCGACGATGGCGCCAAGGTGGTCGCCCTCGGCGTGCAGAAACTCGATCCGAGCCAGAAGGTCCGGGTCGTGTCGTCGCTGTCGTTCTGATTAACCGTCCGTCATTGCGAGCGAAGCGAAGCAATCCATCTCGCCGCAAAACAAGTGTGGATTGCTTCGCTTCGCTCGCAATGACGATTGAAGTCGAGACGATTTGGACCTGGAGAGTTCGATGAAGCGCTTCAACCTTTCGGCCTGGGCGGTCAGCCATCCGACGCTGGTGCTGTTCCTGATGATCATCCTCGGCGCCGCCGGCTTCTTCTCCTACGAGAAGCTCGGCCGCGCCGAGGACCCGTTCTTCACCGTCAAGGTCGTGAACGTCTCGGTGATGTGGCCGGGCGCGACCTCGCAGGAAATGCAGATGCAGGTCGCCGATCCCATCGAGAAGAAGCTGCAGGAGCTGCCGTTCTTCGACAAGGTGCAGACCTATTCCAAGCCGGGCTTCACGGCGATGCAGGTCTCCTTCAAGGATTCGACCTCGCCGAAGGACGTGCCCTATCTCTTCTATCTGATCCGCAAGAAACTGGTCGACGTGCAGGGCGAGCTGCCCTCCGGCATCCTCGGTCCCGTGGTCAACGACGAATTCTCCGACGTCGATTCGATCCTCTATATGATGACCGGCGACGGCGCCGATTACGCGCAGCTCAAGAAAGTCGCGGAAGGTTTTCGCCAGCGCCTGCTGAAGGTGCCCGGGGTCACCAAGATCGATCTTTACGGCATCCAGGACGAGCGCATCTTCGTCGAGTTCTCGCATGCCAAGCTGGCAACGCTCGGCATCACACCGCAAGCGCTGTTCGATTCGCTCGCCAAGCAGAACAATGTCACGCCGGCCGGGACGGTCGAGACGTCATCGCAGCGCGTGCCGCTGCGCGTCACCGGCGCGCTTGACGGCGTCAAGGCGGTTGCCGAAACGCCGGTCGAAAGCAACGGCCGAGTGTTCCGGCTCGGCGATATCGCAACCGTCAGCCACGGCTATGTCGATCCGCCGAGCTTCAAGGTGCGTCAGGAAGGCAAGCCCGCGCTCGGCATCGGCGTCGTCACCGCCAAGGGCGCCAACATCCTCGAGCTCGGCAAGGAGGTCCAGCAGGCGACCGCCGAATTCATGAAGGCGGTGCCGCAGGGCATCGACGTCAAGCAGATCGCCGACCAGCCCAAGGTGGTCGAGCACGCCGTGGGCGAGTTCGTGCACTCCTTCGTCGAGGCGCTCGCGATCGTGCTGTTCGTCTCCTTTGTCGCACTCGGCTGGCGCACCGGCATCGTGGTGGCGCTGTCGGTGCCGCTGGTGCTCGGCATCGTCTTCATCGTGATGAACGCGATGTCGCTCGATCTGCACCGCATCACGCTCGGCGCGCTGATCATTGCGCTCGGCCTGCTGGTCGACGACGCCATCATCGCAGTCGAGATGATGGTGGTGAAGATGGAACAGGGCTGGGACCGCATGAAGGCGGCGTCCTTTGCCTGGGAATCTACTGCGTTTCCGATGCTCACGGGGACGCTGGTCACGGCCGCTGGCTTCCTCCCCATCGGCTTTGCCAATTCGGCGGTCGGCGAATATGCCGGCGGCATCTTCTGGATCGTGGCGATCGCGCTGGTCGCCTCCTGGTTCGTCGCGGTGATCTTCACGCCCTATATCGGCGTCAAGCTGCTGCCGAACATCAAGGTGCACCAGAACCACGATCCGCACGCAATCTACGAGACGCGGATGTATCGGGCCTTGCGCAGCGTCGTGCAGTGGTGTGTCGATCACCGCATCAAGGTGGTGGCGGCGACCGTCGGCGTGTTCGTCGCCGCGATCGTGGGCTTCGGTCACGTCCAGCAGCAGTTCTTCCCGCTGTCCGAGCGGCCCGAGCTGTTCCTGCAGCTCCGTCTGCCGGAGGGCACGGCCTTCAACGTGACCGAAAAGGCGGTGAAGCAGGCCGAAGGGCTGTTGAAGGACGACCAGGACATCCAGACCTACACCGCCTATGTCGGGCAGGGCTCGCCGCGCTTCTGGCTCGGCCTCAACCCGCAGCTGCCGAACGAGGCGTTCGCCGAGATCGTGATCCTCGCCAAGAACGTCGAGGCGCGCGAGCGCGTCAAGGCCAAGATCGAGCAGGCCGCCGCCGACGGCGCGCTGAACGAGGCGCGGGTCCGGGTCGACCGCTTCAATTTCGGTCCGCCGGTCGGCTTCCCGGTCCAGTTCCGCGTGGTCGGGCCGGATGCCAACAAGGTGCGCGACATCGCCTATCAGGTCCGCGACGTCATGCGCCAGAACAAGAACGTCAAGGACGTCCAGCTCGACTGGAACGAGCAGTCGCCTTACCTGAAGCTCGCGGTCGACCAGGACCGGGCGCGCGCGCTCGGCCTGACCCCGCAGGACGTCTCGCAGGCGCTGGCGATGCTGATCTCGGGCGCGCCGGTCACCACGATCCGTGACGGCATCGAGAAGGTCGGCGTCGTCGCCCGCGCGGTGCCGTCCGAGCGGCTCGATCTCAGCCGGGTCGGCGATCTCACCATCACCACGCGCAACGGCGTGGCGGTGCCCCTCCAGCAGATCGCCAAGATCGAGTATGCCCATGAGGAGCCGATCCTGTGGCGACGCAACCGCGACATGGCGATCACCGTGCGCTCCGACGTCGTCGACGGCGTGCAGGCGCCCGATGTCACCAACCAGATCGCGCCGAAGCTGAAGGACATCCAGGCCCATCTCGAGCCGGCCTACCGGATCGAGCCGGGCGGGGCGTTCGAGGAATCGGCCAAGGGCAATGCGTCGATCTTCATCCTCTTCCCTGTGATGGTGATGGTGATGCTGACGCTGCTGATGATCCAGCTGCAGAGCTTCTCGCGCCTGACCCTGGTGTTCCTGACCGCGCCGCTCGGCATCGTCGGCGCCTCGCTTGGCTTGAACGTCGCCAACCAGCCGTTCGGCTTCGTGGCGCTGCTCGGCCTGATCGCGCTCGCCGGCATGATCATGCGCAACACGGTGATCCTGGTCGATCAGATCGAGAGCGACGTGGCGTCCGGCCTGACCCGGCGCGAGGCGATCGTCGAGGCCACCGTCCGGCGCGCGCGGCCGGTGGTGCTGACCGCGCTGGCAGCCATCCTTGCCATGATCCCGCTGTCGCGCTCGGCGTTCTGGGGCCCGATGGCGATCACCATCATGGGCGGTTTGTTTGTTGCGACTTTCCTGACCTTGCTGTATCTGCCGGGCCTTTACGCCCTCTGGTTCCGCAAGACCCTCGAGGAGAGCGGCCCCGAGCAAATCGATACTGCGCCGCAGCATGCCGGCGATGCGCAACGCGCATTTCCGCTTGCTGAAGCCGCTGAATAATTGAACATTGAGCAGGCCAACATGACACTGATCACGGAACATAGCGAAACCGACACCCGCGAGCGCATCCTCGTGGTGGCCGAGCGCTTGTTCCGACAGATCGGCTACCAGAAGACCACGGTCGCCGACATCGCCAAAGAGCTGCGGATGAGCCCCGCCAACGTGTACCGCTTCTTCGATTCGAAGAAGTCGATCCACGAGGGCGTGGCGCGCAGCCTGATGGGCGAGGTCGAGATCGAGGCGCAGCGCATCGCCCGATCGGAGGGGCCGGCGGCGACCCGCTTGCGCCAGATGATGACGACCATCAATCGGATGAACACCGAGCGCTATGTCGGCGATTCCAAGCTGCACGAGATGGTCGAGATCGCGATGCAGGAGGACTGGGAGGTCTGTGTCGCCCATATGGAGCTGATCGGCCAGACCATCGGCGCGGTGATCGCGCAGGGTGTGGCCTCCGGCGAATTCGAAGTCCAGGACCTCGAGGTCGCCGCGCTGTGCGCTGGCACGGCGATGATGCGGTTCTTCCACCCGCAAATGATCGCCCAATGCGCCACCAAGCCGGGCCCGACCATCGACCAGATGATCGATTTCGTGATCGCCGGCCTGTCGCCGCGCGCGCGCGCCCATTGAGCGCCGGCACTGACGCTTTCGTCAGTTGACTCTTTCCGTATAGCAGGCAAAGCGAGTTTGTAGCCCGGATGGAGCGCAGCGCAATCCGGGGTCATTTCCGCTTGTGACACTGTCCCGGATTGCGCTGCGCTCCATCCGGGCTACGGCAAGAGGGGCGCTCCGTGACCGAAAAAGACCTGCATTTCTACGAGCCGAAGAACGGCCACGGCCTGAAGCACGACCCGTTCAACGCCATCGTGGCGCCGCGGCCGATCGGCTGGATCTCCTCGCGCGACAAAGGCGGCAACGTCAACCTCGCGCCCTACAGCTTCTTCAACGCCTTCTGCTACACCCCGCCGATCATCGGCTTCTCCTCCACCAACTGGAAGGACAGCGTCGCCAACATCCAGGACACCGGCGAGTTCGTCTGGAACCTGGCGACGATGGATCTGGCGAAGCACATGAACGCGACCGCGGCGCATGTCGCGCGCGATGTCGACGAGTTCAAGCTCGCCGGCGTGACACCGATCGCCGGCAAACTCGTCAACGTGCCGCGAGTCGCCGAAAGCCCGGTGTCGTTCGAATGCAAGGTGAGCCAGATCATCCAGCTGCAGGGCGCCGACGGCAGGAAGGCCGAGGCCTGGCTGACGCTCGGCGAGGTGGTCGCCGTCCACATCGACAAGGCCTTCATCAAGGACGGCGTCTATCAGACCGGTCTCGCCCACCCGATCGTCCGCGCCGGCCGGAGAGGGGACTATTTCGAGATCAAGCCGGAAAACATGTTCGAGATGATCCGGCCGGATTGAAGCGGTCCGTGTAGCCGGCATTGCGAGCCAACGGGTCGCGCGAACGCGCGCCCGATGACAGGCTCCGCGAAGCAATCCATCCCTCCACACGTAGGATAGATGGATTGCTTCATCGCTTTGCTCCTCGCAATGACGGAAGCGGAACCACGACAATGTGAAATTCCCGCGCGCAGTGATGAAAAACCGTCACTCGCAACCTCCGAGCGAGCAGTCTAACCTCCCGCGCGCCAGGCCGGATCAACGGCCGGCCAACAGTGGGAGGATGCGATGACACGCCAAGAGCGGAGCAATCCAACAGAAGAGCGGCGCGATCCGGACGTTTCACGACGAACACTTGTCCAGGGACTGGCGGTTGCCGCGGCCGCGACCGCCGCGGGAGCCGGCAAGGCGCTGGCCCAGAACGCGCCGGCGCCGGTCGGGCCGCCGACCACGATCACCAGCCCGCCGCGCGATTTCAGTCCGCGCGGTGCGCCGACCACCTATTTCTGGGACCCCGACGTCATCGCGGTCGATCCGTCCTTCAACGATCTGGCCCAGCCCAACACCTCGATCAAGCGGCTCTATACCGGCCTGCTCTGGGCGGAAGGCCCGGCCTGGAGCTCGCAGGGCCGCTATCTCCTGTGGAGCGACATCCCGAACAACCGGCAGATGCGCTGGTCGGAGGATGACGGCCATGTCAGCGTCTTCCGGATGCCATCGAACTACTCGAACGGCAATTCGTTCGACTTCCAGGGCCGCCAGCTGTCCTGCGAACACCTCACCCGCCGGGTGACGCGCTACGAGAATGACGGCACAGCGACCGTGCTCGCCGATAATTATCAAGGCAAGCGGCTGAACTCGCCGAACGACGTCGTCGCGCATCCCGACGGCAGCTACTGGTTCACCGATCCGCCCTATGGCGGCCAGCTCTATGAGGGCGAGCCGGACGCGGCCGGTGGAGCGAGCAACGCCGCCGGCAAGCTCAATCCGCGGATCGGCCAGCCGGCGGGCTTCGTCGCCGCCAAGCGGGAGCTGCCGACCAATTGCTATCGCATCGATCCCTCCGGCCGTGTCGATGTCGTCGTGACCGAGGACCAGGTGCCGGATCCGAACGGCATCTGCTTCTCGCCCGATTACAAGAAGCTCTACGTCGTCTCGACCGGCAAGGGACCGGGCGATACCGGCCCCGGCGGCAAGGGTGACGTGTTCGTGTTCGATGTCGGCGCCGACAACAAGGTCTCCAACGGCAAGCGGTTCAGCGATTTCACGATCGACGGCGTGAAGTGCGGGCCGGACGGCATCCGCTGCGACGTCAACGGCAACGTCTGGTGCTCGAGCAATGCCGGCCGCGCGGTCGGCTACAACGGCGTGACGTGCTGGTCGCCGGAAGGCAAGCTGCTCGGCCGCATCCGGCTGCCCGAGGTCTGCGGCAACATCACCTTCGGCGGCCCCAAGCGCAACCGCCTGTTCATGGCCGCAAGCCAGTCGCTCTACGCGGTCTATACAGCGACCCAGGGTGCGGGACCGGCCTAGCCGTGAAAGGGCGGCGCCGGCACGAGCCGCCGGCGCAATCCCCGCTACGTGATTGTCGCAGCTCAGCTTTCGGAACCGGACGCGCGGCCTGCCGTTAACAAACGGCGGCTCGGCCGCGTCAATTTCGCTTTATTTGAACAGCGAAGTGTTCACCGGTGAACGGCACTTTTCGGTAAGATCACCCATCCACGCTGCCGTTGCATGAGGGTCCCACCATGAGCTTCCGCCGCGACTATGTGACAAAACCGATCTTCTCCTGGGCGCGTGGCGTGCTGCCGACCATGTCGGACACCGAGCGCGAGGCGCTGGAGGCCGGCGACGTCTGGTGGGACGCCGATCTCTTCACCGGCAATCCGGACTGGTCGAAATTGTTGGCATTCGCGCCGGCCAAATTGACCGACGAGGAGAACGCCTTCCTGCACGGCCCGGTCGACGAGCTCTGCGCGATGCTCGACGAGTGGAAGATCAATTGGGAATGGCGCGATCTGCCGCCCGAGGTGTGGGCCTTCATCAAGGCGAAGAAATTCTTCGGCATGATCATCCCGAAGGAGTTCGGCGGCCTCGGCTTCACGCCCTATGCGCATTCCGAAGTGGTGCGCAAGATCTCCTCGCGCTCGCTGACCGCGGCCGTCACCGTGATGGTGCCGAACTCGCTCGGACCGGGCGAACTGCTGATGCGCTTCGGCACGAGGGAGCAGCAGGACAAATGGCTGCCGCGCCTCGCCTCCGGCCAGGACATTCCCTGCTTCGGCCTGACCAGCCCCGAGGCCGGCTCCGATGCCGCCTCGATGATCGACAGCGGCATCGTCTGCAAGGGCAATTTCGAAGGCCGCGAGGTGATCGGGCTCAAGCTCAACTGGCACAAGCGTTACATCACGCTCGGACCTGTCGCGACGCTGCTCGGCCTAGCCTTCAAGGCCTATGATCCCGATCATTTGGTCGGCAACGAGGATGAGCTCGGCATCACGGTAGCGCTGATCCCGACCCATCTGCCCGGCGTCTCGATCGGCCACCGCCATCTGCCGGCGATGCAGGTGTTCCAGAACGGTCCGAACTGGGGCAAGGACGTCTTCATCCCGCTCGACTACATCATCGGCGGTGAGGAGCGGCTCGGCCAGGGCTGGAAGATGCTGATGACGGCGCTCGCCGCCGGCCGCGGCATCTCGCTGCCCTCGCTATCGGCCGCAGGCGCCGCCTATGCCGCGCGCACCACCGGCGCCTATGCCCGCATCCGCGAACAGTTCGGGATCTCTATTTCCAAGTTCGAGGGCATCGAGGAGCCGCTCGCGCGCATCGCCGGCACCGCCTATCTGCTCGACGCCGCGCGGCGGCTGACTTGCGCCGCGCTGAACGAGGGGCATCACCCCGCGGTGATCTCCGGCATCATGAAGCTGCACGCCACCGAGCGGATGCGGATCGCGATCGACGACGCCATGGATATCCATGGCGGCAAGGCCGTGATCGACGGGCCGCAGAATTATCTCGGCGGGCTCTACCGTTCGGTGCCGGTCGGCATCACGGTCGAGGGCGCCAACATCCTGACCCGCAACCTGATCGTGTTCGGCCAGGGCGCGATCCGTGCGCATCCCTATCTGTTGCAGGAGATGAATGCGCTCAGCGAGACCGATCGCGACAAGGGGCTCACTGCGTTCGACACCGCGTTCTGGAAGCATGTCGGCCACAGCTTTGCGACCATGTTCCGCGCCTGGGGCCGCAGCTGGGCGGGCGGTTTGTTTGCGCCGGCGCCGGATGCCGGCGATGCAACGGAGTTCTATCGCCAGCTCTCGCGCTATTCGTCGGCATTCGCGCTGTGCGCCGACATGGCGCTGCTCACGCTCGGCGGCGCGTTGAAGCGCAAGGAGATGCTCTCGGCGCGGTTCGGCGACATCCTCTCCGAACTGTATCTGCTCTCCGCCGCGCTGAAACGCTGGCAGGATGAGGGCCGGCAGAAGGAGGATCTGCCTGCGCTCGAATGGTGCATGGCATCCGGCTTCAAGACCATCGAGAACCGCTTTGCGGAAATCCTTGCCAATCTGCCGAACCGCCCGGTGGCATGGCTGCTGAAATTCCTGATCCAGCCGTTCGGCGCACGCGTCACCGGCCCGTCGGACCGCGTCGTGCATCTCTGCGCACAACTCGTGCTGTCGCCCTCAGCGGCGCGCGACCGCCTGACGCCGGACCTCGCCTTTGTCGAGGACGACGGCGGCATCCCGCGGCTGGAAAAGGCCTTCCGCCTCGTCACCGAGGCCGAGGATGCCGCCAAGCAGCTGCGCGCGGCGCGGCTGCATGACTGGAAGGATGCCGTCAAGAAAGGCGTCATCACCGAGGCCGACGGCGACAAGCTCGCCGCCGCCCATGAGGCGGTGGCCAAGGTCATCGAGGTCGATGATTTTGCGCCCGAGGCGCTGTCCCCGATTTACAAGAAAACCGCCGACGTGCATCAGTTCTTCCAGGAGCTGGGTGAGCAGAGGGCGGCGAGCTGATGGCGCGACCAGTCTTTATCGTCGACGGCAGCCGGACGCCGTTCCTGAAGGCGCGCTCCGGTCCCGGCCCGTTCACCCCGGTCGACCTCGCCGTTCAATGCGGGCGGCCGCTGCTGGCGCGGCAGCCTTTCGCGCCCACCGCCTTCGACCAGGTCATCCTCGGCTGCGTCAACGTGATCGCCGACGAGATGAACCCGGCGCGGGTTGCCGCGCTCCGGCTCGGCATGGGCGAGCAGATGGTCGCCTTCACGGTGCAGATCAATTGCGGCTCCGGCATGCAGTCGATCGATACCGGCTACCGCTACATCCGGGAAGGCATCTCCGATCTGATCCTCGCCGGCGGCGCCGAGGCGCTGAGCCACGCACCGCTGGTCTGGCCGAATTCCGGCGTACGCTGGTTTGCCGGCTTTGCCGGCGCCAAGGGCTTGGGGGCCAAGATCGCCGCGGCGCTGAAGGTGAAGCCGAGCTACTTCAAGCCGATCATCGGCCTCGAGCGCGGGCTGACCGACCCGATCACCGAGCTCAACATGGGGCAGACCGCCGAGAAGGTCGGTCATCTCTTCGGCATCACCCGGGCGCAATCCGATGCTTACGCCGCCGAGAGCCACCAGCGGCTCGCCAACGCGCAGAAGCAAGGTTTTCTCAAGGGCGAGGTCGAGACCGCGTTCTCCCGCGACGGCCAGTTCTACGACCATGACGACGGCGTCCGCCCGGACTCGACGCCCGAGACGCTGGCCAAGCTGAAGCCGGTGTTCGAGCGTCCCTGGGGCCAGGTCACCGCCGGCAATTCCTCGCAAATCACCGACGGCGCGTCCTGGGTGATCCTGGCGTCCGAGACCGCGGTCGCCAAGCACGGGCTGACGCCGAAGGCCGTCATCCTCGACAGCCAATGGTCGGCGCTCGATCCCTCGATCATGGGGCTCGGTCCGGTGCTGTCGGCGAGTGCGCTGCTCAAGCGCAACGGGATGACCTTGCAGGAGGTCGAGACCTGGGAGCTCAACGAGGCCTTTGCCACCCAGGTGCTCGGCTGTCTCGCGGCCTGGAACGACGACAAATTCTGCCGCGAGATTTTGGGACTTGACGGCGCAGCCGGCGAGATCGACCGCACCAAGCTGAATGTCGATGGTGGCGCGATCAGCCTCGGCCATCCCGTCGGCACCAGCGGCAACCGCATCGTGCTGCATCTGGTCAATGCGATGAAGCGGCTCGGCACCAGGCGCGGCGTCGCCACCGAATGCATCGGCGGCGGGCAGGGCGGCGCGATGTTGATTGAGACGGTGTGATCATGGATTCACGGATCATGGACCTTCTCGCCGACCGCGAGCTCGAACTCGGGCCGAAGCCGGTTGCCGACAGCCCGTACAGGAATTTCAAGCTGACGCGTGACGAGGACGGCATTGCCTGGCTGCTGTTCGACCGCGCCGGCACCAGCGCCAACACGCTGTCCGCCGATCTGCTCGAGGAGCTCGATGCTGTCGTCACCGCGCTGGAAAACCAGCGGCCGACCGGGCTCGTGGTGCGCTCCGCGAAAAAGAGCGGCTTCATCGCCGGCGCCGACGTCAATGAATTCCGCGGCGTCAGCGATCCCGGCGCGGTCGAGACCCAGATCGGCCGGGCCCATGCGGTGATCGACCGGCTCGAAGGGCTGCGCGTGCCGTCAGTTGCCGTGATCCACGGCTTCTGCCTCGGCGGCGGCCTCGAGGTGGCGCTGGCCTGCCAGATGCGGATCGCGATCGACGATGCCAGGTTCGGCTTCCCCGAGGTGATGCTCGGCCTGCATCCCGGCCTCGGCGGCACCGTGCGCTTCACGGAGCTGATCAACCCGATGCAGGCGATGACCCTGATGCTGACCGGTAGGACGATCGACGCGCGCCGCGCCAAGGCGCTCGGCCTGGTCGACGCCGTCACCCAGGAGCGTCATGCCCGCAACGCGGTGAAGGGCGCGGTGTTCGGCCGGCTGAAGCGCGCCAAGCCCGGCGTGCTCAATTCGATCCTCAATCTGGGGCCGGTGCGCGGTTTCCTCGCCTCCCGGATGCGCGGCGAGGCCGAGAAGGCGGCGCCGCGCAAGCACTATCCGGCGCCGTATGCGCTGATCGATCTCTGGGAGAAGCACGCCGGCAACCGCGCGGCGATGCTGAATGCGGAGAAGGCCTCGTTCGCCAATCTGATGGTCACGCCGACGGCGCAGAATCTGATCCGCGTCTTCTTCCTGCGCGAGCAGATGAAGAAGATGGCCGGCAGCGGCAACAAGGTTGAGCACGTCCACGTCATCGGCGCCGGCGCGATGGGCGGCGATATCGCTGCCTGGTGCGCCAACCAGGACATGCGCGTCACACTCGCCGACATGAAGGCCGAGCCGATCGCAGGCGCGATGAAGCGCGCCGCCGAGCTATTCGGCAAGATCATGCGCAGGAAGATCGACCAGCGCGATGCGCTCGACCGGCTGATCCCCGACATGGACGGCGAGGGCGTCCGCAACGCCGATCTGATCATCGAGGCGGTGCCGGAAAAGCTCGAGCTGAAGCAGAAGGTCTATGCCTCGCTCGAGCCGAGGATGAAACCAGGCGCGATCCTTGCGACCAACACCTCGAGCATCCCGCTGCAGGACTTGCGTACCACGCTGGCGCGGCCGGAGCGGCTGCTCGGCCTGCATTTCTTCAACCCGGTGTCGCGGCTGCAGCTGGTCGAAGTCGTCAGCCATGACGGCAGCGACACTGCGATGCTGAAAGAGGCGCGCGCCTTCGTCGGCGCCATCGATCGCCTGCCGCTGCCGGTGAAGAGCTCGCCGGGCTTCCTCGTCAACCGCGCGCTGACGCCCTACATGCTGGAAGCAATGATGATGCTGGACGAGAAGACCGACCAGCGCCTGATCGACGCGGCAGCCGTCGAGTTCGGCATGCCGATGGGGCCGATCGAGCTTGCCGACCAGGTCGGCCTCGACATCTGCCTCGATGTCGGCGACATGCTGCGCTCGAAGTTCGGCGACACCTTGCCGCCGACGCCTGCGTGGCTGCGCGAAAAGGTCGCCAAGGGCGAACTCGGCCGCAAGACGGGCAAGGGCTTCTACACCTGGAAGGACGGCAAGGCGGAGAGGGTGCCGCTGCCGGAGACCGGTCCGAAAGCCAGCGACGAGATGATCGACCGCCTGGTGCTGCCGATCTCCAATGTCTGCGTCGCCGCCCTGCGCGAAGGCATCGTCGACGATCCCGATATGGTCGACGGCGCGATGATCTTCGGCACCGGCTATGCCCCGTTCCGCGGCGGCCCGCTCAACTATGCGCGCAGCCGCGGCGTCGACAATGTGGTGTCGACCATGCAAACGCTGATGCGCAAGTTCGGCGGACGATTTGCGCCGGATCCCGGCTGGGAGACTTTCAAGTGACCGACACCCAAACGCCCAATGCTCATGTTCACGCGCCGCCGATCAGCGGCAACGAGCCGCAGGGTGACCTCTGCATCCGCACGCTGGCGATGCCGGCCGATACCAATGCCAATGGCGATATCTTCGGCGGCTGGCTGCTCAGCCAGATGGATCTCGGCGGCGGCGTGTTCGCCTCGAAGGTTGCGAAGTCGCGCACCGTGACGGTCGCGATCGAGGCGATGAACTTCCGCAAGGCGGTCTATGTCGGCGACCTCGTCTCCGTGCATGCCAATCTCGTGCGCGTCGGCCGCACCTCGATCACGGTGCATCTCGAAGCCTGGGTGCTGCGCCGCCGTGAGCAGCAGTCGATCCTCGTCACCGACGGCAATTTCACCTACGTGTCGATCGACGAGCAGGGCCATCCGCAACCGATCCAGCGCGATGGTGCGACGATTTCGACCTGACGTCTTTTGCGCGAATAACGCCGCTGATTCGGCGCGAGAGCAAACGCGTCGAAACTGAGACAGTCGTGCGATCCGGTTGCAAAAAGGGCTCGTCGTTTCGAAAATAAATCGAGGAACAATCAGACGGCGACACCGTTGTCGGGCCGGAATCAAACCGAGGCCGACTATGTCCGACTGCTGCGTCATCGAAGTGAGTTCACAGACCGCGGGTATCGTGGTGCGCGATGCCAAGGGTTACGCGTTTTTCGCCGCTTCGCAACGCTTCCAGGCCCTGGAGGGCCAGATTTTCCGCAATGCACGCGAGGCCGAGCGCGCGGCGCGGCGGCTTGTCACTGGGCAGGATTTTCAGCTGGCTTCCTGACAAGGAGCTTTGCGGCGCGGCGTTTGCGCGCGCTGCGATAGCCTGTATTGATGCATCCGAATTCACGGAAACGTTTTTCGGATGTCGCAGACACAAAACAAAGCGCTGCTGTTCGATATCGACGGCACGCTCGCCGATACCGATCCGCTGCATCTGGCAGCGTTCAACCGGGTGCTCGGTCCTCACGGACACAGCTTCGATCACGCGCGCTTCGGCAAGGAACTGCAAGGCTTCTCCAACGCGTCGATCGGCGAGCGCTTCCTCGCGCACGAGCCGGCCGAACGCCGCGCCGTCATCCTCGGCGAGAAGGAGCGGATCTTCCGCGAATTGGTCTCCGGCCAGATCGCGCCGGTGCCGGGATTGATGGCGCTGCTCGAGGCGGCCGATCGCGCCGGCGTGCCGATGGTGGCGGTGACCAACGCGCCGCGCCCGAACGCCGAGCTGCTGCTCGCGGGACTGGGCATTGCGCACCGCTTCAAGGCCGTCGTGATCGGCGATGAGCTGGCGCACGGCAAGCCGCACCCATTGCCCTATCTTGAGGGGCTGCGCCTCGCCGGCGCGCAGGCGTCGGCTTCGCTGGCGTTCGAGGATTCGCGCTCCGGCATCCAGTCGGCGACGGCGGCGGGCATCGCGACGATCGGGATGCGAACCGGGCTCAGTCATGCCGATCTGGTCGCGGCCGGTGCCGTTGCCAGCGCGGCGGCATTCGATGATCCGGAATTGATTCGCCTGGTTGCATCGGCAATGGCGTGGTGAGGAATCGCGGCGGCACTCACCGGCGCGAGATTGCTGCAATGCAGTTCTTGACCGCGCCGGTGCTTGCTCGTTGACGTCAGTGCCGATCGGTCGCACCATGGGCATGAGCATGATCCCGGAAAGGCGGAAAACGGTTTTCCGAATCGACCATGCCCGACCAATTGCCGTTTCAAGGGGGCCGCCGTGGCCGGACTCTCCCATCGCCAGACTGAAATCCTCAACATCGCACGCGCGTTCGGCCGGGTCATGGTCGAGGACCTCGCCAAGCGATTCGAAGTGTCGGCGCAGACCATCCGCAAGGACCTCAATGATCTCTGCGACGAGCGGTCGCTGACCCGCATCCATGGCGGCGCGATCATCGCCTCGGGCGTCGAGAACCTCGCCTATGAGGCGCGCCGCTTCGTCGCCGCCGAGGAGAAGAAGGCGATCGGCGCCGCCGCGGCTGCGCGGATTCCGAACGGCTGCTCGTTGTTCATCAACATCGGCACCACGACGGAAGAGGTCGCAAGCGCGCTGACCTCGCATGAGGACCTCCTGGTCATCACCAACAACCTCAACGTCGCGATGCTGCTGTATCGCCATCCGCGGATCGAGGTGGTGGTGGCCGGCGGCACGGTGCGCCGCGCCGACGGCGCGGTGGTCGGCTCGACCGCGACGCAGCTGATCGGCCAGTTCAAGGTCGATTACGCCATCATCGGCGCGTCCGCGATCGACGAGGAGGGCGCGCTGCTCGACTTCGACTATCGCGAGGTGCAGGTGGCGCAGGCGATCATCGCCAATGCGCGCAACGTGATGCTGGTGTCCGATTCGACCAAGCTCCGCCGCAGCGCGCCGGTGCGCATCGCGCATATGAGCCAGATCCAGACCTTCGTCACCGATTCGCCCTTGCCTGCGGGCCTCGCCAACATCTGCCACAGCCGCGGCATCGAGGTGGTGGTGGCGATGGACAAGCCGGCCGTCGACATCGACGACAACGGCGCCGACGCCGCACCCGCGACGCTGCGCAGCGCGTAATTCCGGACTCTCTGATCAAAGCGTTCACTATCAGACCCGTCACCCTGAGGAGCGCGTAGCGCGTCTCGAAGGGTCGACGGCCACTGCTCGGGCCGCGCACCCTTCGAGGCTCGCTCCGCTCGCGCCTCCAGCGACAGCGGCGAAGTCGCTGCGCGGGGGTGACGGGTCTTGTACTGGATGGGCCGAGGGAAAGGTTGCCCCTGCCGCGGTCACCTCGCCCAAAAAATCCCCAGCAGAAGTTCCCCATTTTCACTTTGCTTTCGTTTTTGGTTGTGATCTACTCCAATCCGAAAGTAAAACCGTCAAAGCGAAGGCGGTTGCCGGGGGAAGCGTTCTTTGGACCGAATTTACGACCTCGCCATCATTGGAGGCGGCGTTAATGGCTGCGGCATCGCGCGCGATGCGGCGGGCCGGGGCAATTCTGTTTTCCTCTGTGAAATGAATGACTTGGCCAGCGGGACGTCGTCCTGGTCGACCAAGCTCGTGCATGGCGGTCTGCGCTATCTCGAGTATTATGAGTTTCGTCTTGTGCGCGAGGCGCTGATCGAGCGCGAGATCCTCTGGCAGATCGCGCCGCATATCATTCGCCCACTGCGTTTCGTTTTGCCGCACCACGCGGGCCTGCGCCCGGCCTGGCTGCTGCGGCTCGGCCTCTTCCTCTACGATCATATCGGTGGCCGGCACCTGTTGCCGGCGACGCGCTCGCTTGATCTGACCCGCGACGTGGTCGGCAAGCCGCTGATCCCCGGGCGCTACACCAAGGGCTTCGAATATTCCGACTGCTTCGTCGACGACGCGCGGCTGGTCGCGCTGACTGCGCGCGATGCCGCCGATCGCGGCGCCGAGATCCGCACCCGCACGAAGGCGGTCGAGATCAGGCAGGTCGACGGCGTCTGGCACGTCACGGTGGAGGACACGGCCACCGGTTCGCGTGAGACGATCAAGTCGCGCGTGCTGGTCAACGCCGGCGGCCCCTGGGTCGAGCAGGTGCTGGCGTCGGGCGCCGGCGTCAACGCGCGGGCCAAGGTACGCCTGGTGCAGGGCTCGCACATCGTGGTGCCGAAGCTCTACGACCACGACCGCGCCTACATCTTCCAGAATGCCGATGGCCGCATCATCTTCGTCATTCCCTACCAGAACGATTTCTCCCTGATCGGCACCACCGATCGCGACTATGACGGCGATCCGGCCGCGGTGAAGGCGACGCGCGAGGAGATCGAGTACCTCTGCGCCTCCGCCAGCGAATACCTCGCCAAGCCTGTGAGGCCGGAGGATGTGGTCTGGAACTACTCCGGCGTACGACCGCTTTATGACGACGGTGCGAGCGAGGCCAAGGCCGCGACTCGCGACTATGTATTCGAGCTCGATACGCCCGGCGGTGCTCCGCTGCTGTCGATCTATGGCGGCAAGATCACCACCTATCGCCGCCTCTCCGAAGAGGCGCTGGAGCGGCTGTCGCCCTATCTGCGCGGCGCGAAGGCGCAGGAGGGCTGGACCGGCAAGGCGCCGCTGCCCGGCGGCGACATGGATGTCTCCGCGGTCGCAGCGTTGAGCGCCGAGCTGGTGCGCAACTATCCGTTCCTCGCGCAGTCCCACGCCAATCGTCTCGCGCACGCCTATGGCACGCGCGCCGGCAAGGTGTTGGGCAACGCAGCATCGGCCGAAGATCTCGGCCGCTCCTTCGGCGCCACCTTGACGGAAAGTGAAGTCCGGTACCTGATGGCGAACGAATGGGCTCGGACTGCGGAAGATGTCGTCTGGCGACGATCCAAGCTGGGCTTGCGGATGACGGCGGGTGAAATCGCCGCGCTCGACGAGTGGATGGCCGCCAACCGCGTGTCCGGTGAACGTCCCCTCCGCGAAGCGGGAGGACGGGCATGAGCGTTACCCTGCAGAATGTCACGCGAACCGTGGATGGCGTGGCGACCATCCGCGATGTCTCGCTGACGCTGGAGCGTGGCACGCTCAGCGTGCTGCTCGGGCCGACGCTGTCGGGCAAGACCTCGATCATGCGGCTGCTCGCCGGCCTCGACAAGCCGGCCACCGGCCGCGTGCTGGTCGACGGCAAGGACGTCACCGGCGCCGATGTGCGGCAGCGCTCGGTCGCGATGGTCTATCAGCAGTTCATCAACTATCCCTCGCTGACGGTGTACGAGAACATCGCCTCGCCGTTGCGGGTGCAGGGCAAGCCAAAGGCCGAGATCGAGAAGCGGGTGGCGGAGGCGGCCGCCCTGTTGCGGCTCGAGCCCTACCTCAAGCGCACGCCGCTGCAGCTTTCCGGCGGCCAGCAGCAGCGCACCGCGATTGCGCGCGCGCTGGTCAAGGGCGCCGACCTCGTGCTGCTCGACGAGCCGCTCGCCAACCTCGATTACAAGCTGCGCGAGGAGCTGCGCGCCGAGCTGCCGCGGATCTTCGAGGCGTCGGGTGCGATCTTCGTCTATGCCACCACCGAGCCGTCGGAGGCGCTGTTGCTCGGCGGCGACACGGTGTGCATGTGGGAAGGCCGGGCGTTGCAGACCGGCGCGACGCCGAAGGTCTACCGCCATCCCGACACGCTGCGCGTCGCGCAGGTTTTCTCCGATCCGCCGCTCAACATCATCGGCATCGAGAAGAAGGGCGACCGGGTGGTCTATGCCGGCGGCGAGCAGGCGCCCGCGGCCGGGCTCTACGCCAAGCTGCCTGACGGCATGTACAAGATCGGCTTCCGCGCGCACCAGCTCGAGGTCGGGAACGTCGCGCCCGATCGCCACAAATTCTCCGCTGCCGTGACGGTGACCGAGATCACCGGCTCGGAGAGCTTCGTCCACGTTCATGTCCACGGCTCGAACTGGGTCGCGGTGCTGCATGGTGTGCACGAATATGAACCCGGGCAGGTGCTCGACGCCGCGCTCGATCCCGACGACATCTTCGTGTTCGACGCGGCCGACCGCCTCGTCGCTTCACCCGCAACAAATTTCTCGAAGTGAGGGAGATGCTTCATGGCCCGCATTGACCTCGTCGATCTCGCGCAGTCCTACAACGGCAATGACGCGCCGCTGGAATCCTTTGCGCTGAAGCCGGTCACCATGACCTGGCGGCAGGGCGGCGCCTATGCGTTGCTCGGGCCGTCCGGCTGCGGCAAGACCACGCTGCTGAACCTGATCTCCGGCATCGTGACGCCGTCGCGCGGCAAGATCCTGTTCGATGGCCGTGACATCACCCCGCTGTCGACGCAGAAGCGCAACATCGCGCAGGTGTTCCAGTTCCCTGTCATCTACGACACCATGACGGTGGGTGAGAACCTGGCCTTCCCGCTGAAGAACCGCGGCGTCGCCAAGGCCGAGGTCGATGCGCGGGTCAGGCAGATCGCCGATCTGCTCGACCTCACGCCGTATCTGAACCGCAAGGCGACGCGGCTCACCGCCGACGCCAAGCAGAAGATCTCGCTCGGTCGCGGCCTGGTGCGCTCCGACGTCGCTGCCGTGCTGTTCGACGAGCCGCTCACGGTGATCGATCCCGAGCTGAAATGGCAGCTGCGCTCCAAGCTGAAGGCACTGCATCGCGAGCTCGACCTCACGATGATCTACGTCACCCACGACCAGACCGAGGCGCTGACCTTCGCTGACACCGTCGTCGTGATGCATGACGGCCGCGTGGTGCAGAGCGGCACGCCGGCCGAACTATTCGACAAGCCGGCGCACACCTTCGTCGGCTATTTCATCGGCTCGCCCGGCATGAACATCGTGCCGGCCGAAGTCTCCGGCCACGAGGCGCGGATCGACGGTCACGTCATCGGCCTGCATCGCAACTATGGTGTCCTGCCGGCAGGCAAGAAGATCGAAATCGGCGTGCGGCCTGAATTCGTCGACGTCGCGGCGCCCGCATCGGGGCTGCTGTCGGCCACCATCGAGCGGATCGACGATCTCGGCCGCATCCAGTTCGCCCGCGTTCGTGTCGGCAACACCAAACTCGCGGCGCGTGTGCCGCCGGGCTTCTCGGTCTCCGGCGATACCGCCGGGCTGATCTTTAATCCCGCTTACGTCCACGTCTATGCCGACAGCCATTTGGTGGAAGGGGTCGCCTGATGGACAAGACCATCAACCAAAAAGCCTGGTTCCTGGTGCTGCCGGTGTTCCTGGTGGTGGCGTTCTCGGCGGTGCTGCCGCTGATGACCGTCGTGAACTATTCGATGCAGGACACCTTCGGCAACAACCAGTTCTTCTGGAACGGCGTCGGCTGGTTCAAGGAGCTGCTCGATCCCTCGACCGATCTCGGCGGCCGCTTTCTGGCCTCGCTCGGCCGCAACCTGTTCTTCTCTGCCGTGATCCTCGCGATCGAGGTGCCGCTCGGCATCGTCGTCGCGCTGTCGATGCCGCGCGAGGGCTGGAGCGTTGCGGCCTGCCTCGTCATCCTGGCATTGCCGCTCCTGATTCCGTGGAACGTGGTCGGCACGATCTGGCAGATCTTCGGCCGGCCCGATATCGGCCTGCTCGGCTATGTGCTGAACCATCTCGGCTTCAACTACAACTACGTCTCCAATGACGTCGATGCCTGGGTCACTGTCATCGTGATGGACGTCTGGCACTGGACCAGCCTGGTCGCGCTGCTGTGCTATGCCGGCCTGAAGTCGATCCCCGACGCCTATTACCAGGCGGCCCAGATCGACGGTGCGTCGCGCTGGGCGGTGTTCAAGGCGATCCAGCTGCCGAAGATGAACCGCGTGCTGCTGATCGCGGTGCTGCTGCGCTTCATGGACTCGTTCATGATCTACACCGAGCCGTTCGTGGTCACCGGCGGCGGCCCCGGCAACTCGACGACGTTCGTCTCGATCGAGCTCGTCAAGATCGCGCTCGGCCAGTTCGACCTCGGCAAGGCCGCGGCGCTGTCGCTGGTCTACAATCTGATCATCCTGATCGTGTGCTGGGTGTTCTACACCGTGATGACCAATGCCGGCTCCGAGCGTCCGGTCAAGGAAGGAGCGGCGTGATGCATTCGATCCCCGACCGCCGCCTGATCATGGCCCTGTTCCTGATCTTCCTGCTGTTGCCGATCTATTGGCTCGTCAACATGAGCTTCAAGACCAACGCCGAGATCGTCTCGACGATGACCTTGTGGCCGCATACGCCGACGCTGCAACACTACAGGCGCATCTTCACCGACGAGAGCTGGTATTCGGGCTACATCAACTCGCTGGAATATGTCGTCATCAACACCGTGATCTCGATCGCGGTGGCGCTGCCGGCGGCCTATGCGTTCTCGCGTTATCGCTTCCTCGGCGACAAGCACCTGTTCTTCTGGCTGCTGTCCAACCGCATGGCGCCGGCGGCGGTCTACGCGCTGCCGTTCTTCAACCTGTATTCGGCGATCGGCCTGTTCGATACGCCCTGGGCGGTGGCGCTTGCGCACTGCATCTTCAACGTGCCGCTGGCGGTGTGGATCCTCGAAGGCTTCGTCTCCGGCGTGCCGCGCGAGATCGACGAGACCGCCTTTCTCGACGGCTATTCGTTCCCGCGCTTCTTCATCAAGATCCTGGTGCCGCTGATCGCGAGCGGCATCGGCGTCGCCGCGTTCTTCTGCTTCATGTTCTCCTGGGTCGAGCTGCTGCTGGCGCGCACGCTGACCTCGGTGCAGGCCAAGCCGATCGCCGCGATCATGACGCGCACGGTCTCGGCCGCCGGCATGGACTGGGGCCTGCTTGCCGCGGCCGGCGTGCTCACCATCATCCCCGGCGCGCTCGTGATCTGGTTCGTCCGCAACTACATCGCGCGCGGCTTCGCGCTCGGCCGGGTCTAGGAGGGCTCATGGACAGCATCGCATGGATGGCATGGACCTGGCCTACCGCGGTCTTCTTCGTGCTGCTTGCCTCTACGCTCGGGATGATGACCTGGCTCGCGATCGCCTATCCCGAGGCGGAGCGGGTCGGCGTGCTACGCATTCCGACCACGCGCGGCGACCGTCTGTTCGTCTCGCTGGTGCTGGCGGCGGTGATCCATTTGCTGTGGATCGGGCTCGTCGGCACCGATCCGATTTTCACCCTGCCGATCGGGGAGGGCGTCGAGATTTCGAGCCTGTGGCTCGGAACGGTATTTTCGCTTCTTGCAGCCGTGGTGATCTTTCGCACCGTCTGAAGAACGCGAAAAAAGAGCAGATCCGGGGTCTACCCGGGCCTGGATTTAGTCGCTGCAACCGGAGGAATCACATGCGACATTTACGAATGACTAAAGATAAGCTTTTGACGATGACCAGCGCGGTCGCGCTCGTCGCAGCATCGGTCACTCTTGTCGCGCCGGCCCGCGCCGACGAGGCGGCCGCCAAGAAGTGGATCGACAGCGAATTCCAGCCGTCGACCCTCTCCAAGGACGACCAGATGAAGGAGATGCAGTGGTTCATCAAGGCCGCTGCCCCCTTCAAGGGCATGGAGATCAATATCGTCTCCGAGACCCTGACGACGCACGAATATGAATCCCGCACGCTCGCCAAGGCGTTCGAGGAAATCACCGGCATCAAGGTCAAGCACGACATCATCCAGGAAGGTGACGTCGTCGAGAAGATCCAGACCCAGATGCAGTCCGGCAAGAACGTCTATGACGGCTGGATCAACGACTCGGACTTCATCGGCACCCACTTCCGCTACGGCCAGGCCGTCGACCTGACCGAGTGGATGAAGGGCGAAGCCAAGGACGTCACCGATCCGATGCTCGACGTCGACGACTTCATCGGCAAGTCGTTCACGACGGCACCGAACGGCCACCTCTATCAGCTGCCCGACCAGCAGTTCGCGAACCTCTACTGGTTCCGCTACGACTGGTTCACCAACCCGGAATACAAGGCCAAGTTCAAGGCCAAGTATGGCTACGATCTCGGCGTGCCCGTGAACTGGTCGGCCTATGAAGATATCGCCGACTTCTTCACCAACGACGTCAAGGAGATCAACGGCGTTAAGGTCTACGGCCATATGGACTACGGCAAGAAGGACCCCTCGCTCGGCTGGCGTTTCACCGACGCCTGGCTGTCGATGGCCGGCAACGGTGACAAGGGCATCCCGAACGGCCTGCCGGTCGACGAATGGGGCATCCGCATGGAAGGCTGCCGTCCGGTCGGCTCCTCGGTCGAGCGTGGCGGCGACGTCAACGGCCCGGCGGCGGTCTATTCGATCGTCAAGTATCTCGATTGGATGAAGAAGTATGCCCCGCCGCAGGCGCAGGGCATGACCTTCTCCGAGTCGGGCCCGGTGCCCTCGCAGGGCAATATCGCCCAGCAGATCTTCTGGTACACCGCCTTCACCGCCGACATGGTGAAGCCGGGCATCGCCGTGATGAACGCGGACGGTACGCCGAAGTGGCGTATGGCCCCGTCGCCGCATGGTGCCTACTGGAAGGACGGCATGAAGCTCGGCTACCAGGACGTGGGCTCGCTCACGCTTCTGAAGTCGACCCCGGTTGATCGCCGCAAGGCGGCCTGGCTCTACCAGCAGTTCATCGTCTCCAAGACGGTGAGCTTGAAGAAGAGCCATGTCGGTCTCACCTTCATCCGTGAATCCGACATCTGGGACAAGTCGTTCACCGAGCGCGCGCCCGAAGCTCGGCGGCCTGATCGAGTTCTACCGCTCGCCCGCGCGCGTGCAGTGGACCCCGACAGGCAACAACGTGCCTGACTATCCGAAGCTCGCTCAGCTCTGGTGGCAGAACATCGGCGATGCGTCGTCCGGTGCGAAGACGCCGCAGGCTGCGATGGACGCGCTTGCCGCGGCCCAGGATTCGGTGATGGAGCGTCTTGAGAAGTCCGGTGTGCAGGGTGCCTGCGGACCGAAGCTGAACAAGAAGGAAACCGCCGAGTACTGGTACAAGAAGGCCGAGAAGGACGGCACCATCGCTCCGCAGCGCAAGCTCGCGAACGAGAAGCCGAAGGGCGAAACGGTCGACTACGATACGCTGATCAAGTCGTGGCCGGCGAGCCCGCCGAAGCGCGCCGAAGCGAAGTAAGACGGCTGGGCTTGACCGCCCACGCCATCCGCAGACTGCAAAAGGCCGGGAGCAATCCCGGCCTTTTTTGCTGGATCGGTGGCTGTGGAGACCAGGTCGGGATTGTGCTCAAATGACGCGATGAGGTCATCATGCGTCTGCTTGTCGTCGCATCATGACCGGGGAGTTTCGCCATGCGCATGACTTTTCGTTGCGATCCGCGGCTCGCGGATCATCTGCCGCGCCCGTTTCCGGCCCGCAGCGCGTTGCCCGACTGGCTGCGCGCGATGCCGGCGAAGGCGCATTCCGACATCCACGATCGCGAGATCCGCACGGTCAAGCAATGCCCGCCCTTCGTCGATGCGATGGCCCATGGGGTCATGGTCCCGCTGCCCTGCGATGTCAGGGTCGAGCGCGGCGCCTTCGCGTGGGACTGGGACATTCCGGAGCCGGCGACGCAGGGCCATCCGCGCGCGCCGCTCAGCTTCCATCCCGTGGCGCAATTCGCCGGCGCGCCGTTCGCCAACGGGCAGGCTGCGCTCAAATTCAACAGCTTCTGGACCATCGAGCTCGAGCCGGGCTGGTCGCTGTTCGCGACCCATCCGGTCAATCGCGACGACCTGCCGTTCCGCGTGATCTCGGGGCTGGTCGACGCCGACCGGTTTCACGATGGCGGGATCAATTTCCCGGCGATCTGGACCCGGCCGGATTTTGCCGGCGTGCTGCCGAAGGGGATGCCGGTCGTGCAATGCTTCGCGGTGCCGCGCGCGACCCCCGAACTTGTGTTCGAGCCGTTCGACGATGCGCATCGCGAAGCCTATTCGAAAGTCGTCGGCGAGGTGTTGGCCGCGCCCAATGTCTACCGCAAGCATTTCCGCGCCAGGCGCGGGCGCCTAACCACCTAGCGCCATGCGCAGCGCGCGCTCGTCGAGCCAGAGGCGGCCGTGCGGGGCCGAGGTCATTGCCATTGCGATCGATCCGAACAAACGCGGGCGCAACGCATAGGCGTGCGCGAAAGCCTGCATCGCGGCGTCCGGCTCGCCGCGCTCCTGCAGCGTGATTCCGAGATTGAGCGCGGCTTCGGCGTAATCCGGCCTGATCTCGAGCGCCTTGCGATAGGCGCGTGCAGCGCCGTTGTGATCGCGCAGATCCTGCTTTGCGACGCCGAGATCGAACCACACCGAGGCCGGCGCCGCGCTCCCAACGGCGCGCTCGAGCAGGCTCACCGCATCGGCGAGATTGCCATCTTCCCAGGCCAACCGGCCAAGTCTTGCATTGGCTTCCTGATGCTCGGGAATGGCCTTGAGGATCGCCTGCCAGGCCTCGCAGGCCTGCGCCTTGCGGCCGGCCAGTTCCAGCGTGCGTGCCTTCTCGACGAAGGCCTCGCGCTGCGGCTTGAGCGCGATGGCGCGGTCGAGATGCGCCAGTGCCGCATCGAATTCGCCGCCGCTGCGGGCAAGGCGCGCCGCGAGCAGCTGCGCCGCCGCATTGTCCGGGCGCCGCGCCAGGCTGGTCTCGACATGCCTTCGCGCCGGCGCTATCTCGCCCTTGGCGAACAGCAACGCGGCCAGCAGATGGCTCAGCATCGCCTCGCCGGGCTGGCGCGCGAGCCCGCGTTCGCAGAGCTCGATCGCCTCGCCATGCCGGCCGGCATTGAAGGCGACAGTGGCGCGTCGAACGATATCCTCGGCGTTGTCCTGGCTCATTTCCGCGTGCGACCGTGTTCAGGCTTGCTCGATGCGGTCCATGCTATGCGGCGCCGGAGTTCATGACCAGCGCTTACCGCGCCGCAGTGTGCCCGGACGCCGCGCGCGTCTGCATGTGCGCGTAATGGTGCGCCAGCGTCAGTTCTTGGCTGATATGCGACAGCTCGGTCGCGGCGGCTTCGGCAGCCTCGCTTGCGGGTTGGGTGACGCGTACGAACATCCCGGCCTCGTAGGCGCGAACGGCCTCGCGCCAATCCTTTGATCCCAGCAGATGCGCCGCCAGTTCCACCGCATCCAGCATCGCGGCGTTGACGCCTTCTCCGCCGAACGGCGACATCAGATGCGCGGCGTCGCCGAGCAGGGTGATGCCGGCGCGGTTGGTCCAATGATGCCCGACAGGCAGCGCGTGGATCGGCCGGAGCGCGAATTGATCGTTGCTGGCGCGGAGGAGGTCGAGCAGGGCATCGGCCCATCCCGCGAATTCGCCGAGCAGCGCGTCACGCATCGCGGCGGGCGAGCTGACGTCGAACCGCCGCTCGGCCCATTCAACGGGCACCCGGAACACCGCATAGCCGCGCAGATGGGCATTGCCGTTGCGCAGGACCATCAGGCTGCGGCCGGCGCACTCTGCGCCCATCTTGCCGCGGCCGACCAGCTGCGACAAAGCAGGGTGCCTCGTGTCGACATCGTCGATGCCGAACTCGATGAAGGTCAGGCCGCTGTACTGCGGCTGATAGCGCGACACCAGCGGCCGCACCCGGGACCAAGCGCCGTCGGCGCCGATCACGAGATCGAACGGCCCTTCGTGCGTACCGTCGAAGACGAGATCGTAACGGCCGTCGTTCCGTGGCGCGACCTCGCGTAGGCAACGCGCCCAGGCGACGGCATCCGTCGGCAAGGATTGCAGCAGCAGGTCGCGCAGCGCCGTGCGGTCGACCTCCGGACGGTCGCCGGTCGTGTCGTCATCCGCGAGGAGCAGCCGGCCATCGCTCGTGTAGAGCCGGCTGCCCTGATCCTCGTAACGTGCGATGCGCAGGAAGCCGTCGGTGAGCCCGGCGCGCGCCAGCGCCAGCTGACCGCTCTCGGTGTGCAGGTCGAGCGTTCCGCCCTGTAGCCGCTCGGTCGGGCTCGTCTCCCGCTCGAACACCGTGGTGCTGATGCCGGCAACATGCAGCAGCCGGGCAAGCGTCAGTCCGCCGGGGCCGGCGCCGACAATGGCAATGCGAATTGGATCTGAACTCATGGACACCACGATTACAACAGGATACATAGGTACCTATCTAATATGAATAGGTACCTATGTAAATGGTGGGATCGTGACCGACTGGGACCTGTTCGATCGTCCGGCGCCGCTGGTCAACATGGCCTCGCGCAGCTTCCTCAGGCTCGGCGAGCGGCGCGTCAAGCCGCACGGCTTCAGCATCGGGCAATTGCCGGTGATCTATCTGTTGCGTGACGGCAAGGCGATGTCACAGCGCGATCTCGCCCGCGCGGCGAAGGTCGAGCAGCCGTCAATGGCGCAGATATTGGCGCGGATGGAGCGCGATGGCCTCATCCAGCGCACGCCGATGCCGGGTGACGGCCGCAGCCAGCTGGTCTCGCTGACCAAGGCGGCAAAGGCCAAACTGCCGGCCGCACGCAAGGCGTTGCATCGCAATCAGGACGAGGCGCTGGCCGGATTCAGCGCGGCCGAAGCCGCAACCCTGCTCGACCTGCTGCGGCGGCTCAATCGAAACCTCGACCGCATGGTCGCAGAGGAGGTGGAGAGCGGCGAGGCCGTCGAGGCATGAAAATCCGACCGCACAATGAGCAAAGGCCGGGATTGCACCCGGCCTCGTTTCTCTTGTCGCAATTCCAGCACTCCTCTTTCGTCATTCCGGGTCTGCGCCCGGCGGCGCATCCCGGAATGACGATGTGGAGAGGAGCGGACCCGTGTTACTCCGCCGCTTCGGTCGCCTTGAGCGTCGGATAATCCGTGTAGCCCTTGGCGCCGCCGCCGTAGAAGGTCGCCTTGTCCCACTCGTTGAGCGGGGCGCCGGCCTTGAGCCGCTCGACCAGATCGGGATTGGAGATGAACGGCTTGCCGAACGCGATCAGGTCGGCGGCACCGGCCTCCAGCACCTTCTCCGCCAGCGCGAAGTCGTAGCCGTTGTTGGCGATATAGGCCTGCTTGAAGCGCTTGCGCAGCGATGCGTAATCGAACGGCGCAATGTCGCGCGGGCCGCCGGTCGCGCCCTCGATGACGTGGATATAGACCAGCTTCAGCGCATTGAGATTGTCGACGATGTAATCGAACAGCGGTTGCGGATTCGAGTCGGAAACGTCGTTCGCCGGGGTCACCGGCGAGATGCGGATGCCGGTACGGTCGCCGCCGGCTTCGCTGACGACAGCCTTGGAGACCTCCAACATCAATCTGGCCCGGTTCTCGATCGAGCCGCCATAGGCATCCGTGCGCTTGTTGGTGCCGTCCTTGGCGAATTGGTCGAGCAGATAGCCGTTGGCGCCGTGGATCTCGACGCCGTCGAAGCCGGCAGCCAGCGCATTGGCGGTGGCGCGCTTGAAGTCGTCGATGATCCCGGGGATCTCCGACAGTTCGAGGGCGCGGGGCTCGGAGACGTCGGCGAAGGTGCCGTTGACGAAGGTCTTGGTCTTGGCGCGGATTGCGCTCGGCGCCACCGGCGCGCCGCCGTTCGGCTGCAACGTGACGTGCGAGATGCGGCCGACATGCCAGAGCTGGATGTAGATATGGCCGCCGCGCTCATGCACGCGATCGGTCACCTTGCGCCAGCCTTCGACCTGCTCCTTCGAATAGATGCCGGGCGTGTCCTGGTAGCCTTGGCCCTGCTGCGAAACCTGGCTCGCTTCGGTGATCAGCAAGCCGGCAGAGGCGCGCTGGCTGTAATATTCCGCTGCGAGCGGGCCCGGGACGAAGCTCGGCGGCACAGCGCGATTTCGCGTCAGCGGCGCCATCGCCAGGCGGTTCGGCAGTGTCGCTGCGCCAAGCTTGAAGGGCTCGAAGAGTTTGGTCGTTTGGCTCATGAGGAATGTTCCAGGAAATGACGGATGGGGGAGAGTTGTGCATTGCGGCGAGAAGCGCAATGGCCGGGCTATTCGCAGTTTGCAGACTAGCCGCGCACAATTCCGCCCATGTGGCCGGCATCGAGGAACAAGGTGTGTGCGTTCACGTAGGAGGATTCGTTCGAAATCAGGAACAGCGCAGCATAGGCGACCTCCCAGCCGGTGCCCTGGCGGCCGAAAGGCACCGTCAGGGCGCGGTCCGACCGCCTGCGGCTGGCATCGCGGCCCATCGGCGTGTCCATGAAGCCGGGCGCGATCACGTTGCAGCGAATGCCCTTGTCCTCGCCGGCCCGCGCGATCGCCCGTCCCAGCGCGATCTGCGCCGCCTTGGAGGATTCATAGGCCGGGTTGCGGCCCCCGGCGCGCTGGCTCGCCATCGAGGAGATCAGGATGATCGCGCCGCCCGGCGCCATCACCTCGAGCGCCTTCTGCGCGAACAGCATGTGGCTGCGCACGTTGACGGCGTAATCGCGGTCCCAGGCTTCCGCCGTCATCTTGGGCAGCGACAGGCCGGAGGAAATGCCGACATTCAGCGCCAGCCCGTCGAGCCCGCCGAGCCTCTCGGCGCAACGTTCGACCGCCGGCGCGATCGCCGCGACCTCGGAGACATCGACCACATCGGTGAAGGCCTTGCCGCCTTCGCTCGTGATCTGCGCGACGGTGTCGTCGGCGGCGTCCTTGTTAACGTCGAGGCACGCGACCGCGGCGCCCTCGCGCGCGAACAGCACGCTCATCGCGCGGCCGTTGCCGATCGGCGGCGCTTCGTCCACGGTTGTGCGCTGTCCGGCCCCGACCACGATGATGCGTCGTCCGGCCAGGCGGCCGTGGTTCTTGGCCAGCCCGAGCGATTCCGCGTGCAGCGAGGCGGACGGATCGATGGCTTTCGGTGCGTGGGTCGACATGGCGTGCTCCCTGACGTCTTGTTGTTGTCAGGGAGCAGTAGCATGGCTGTGCGTGTGACGCGACTTGTCGCACCGAAGCGGGAAATCCCGCCGCGGGGAATATCGCGTCAGCTGACGCCGAGGAAATCGCGCTTGCCGACCTCGACGCCGTTGTGGCGCAGGATGCCGTGCGCGGTGACGGCGTGGAAATAGAAGTTCGGGAACGAGAAGGCGCTGACGAATTGCTGGCCCTTCAAGGTCATGGTGCGATCGGGGCCGATCGGGAAGGTGACGTCCTTGGTGTCGCCGCCGTCGAACTGCTCGGGCTTGAACGACTTCACGTAGTCGATCGTCTTCGCCAGCCGCTGCTTCAGTTCGCCGAAGCTCTTCTCGGTGTCGGGCGTCGACGGCACCTCGCTATGGGTCAGTCGCGCGCAGCCGCGTGCGGCGTGATCGCAGACCAGCTGGACCTGCTTTGTCAGCGGCAGCATGTCCGGGTAGAGCCGCGATCCCAGCAGCACCTCGGGTGCGATCTTCTTCGCTTCGCAATGCGCTTCGGCCTTGGTCAGCTCGCCGCTGAGGCTGTTGAGGATCTGCAAATAGGCCGGGACGACGGCGTCATGAAAGGACATGTGATGCTCCCTGTTCTGATGAAATCCGGATGTTACCGAACGGCGATGCTGCAAGTGGGGCCGCGAAGGGAAGAATACAACTGCGGGGAGCTTTAGCACTTGGTCAAATATTTCCCACGGAGCCGGATGTTGATCCGTCATCCTGAGGGGCGAGCCCTTGCGAGCCTCGAAGGATGTACGGCCCGGTCAGAGGCCGCCGTCGACCCTTCGCGGCTCGCTGCGCTCGCACCGCAGGGTGACGGACACGAGGCTGCGTAGCCCGGATGGAGCGTAGCGTAATCGGGGCCTGCATCCGCGGAGGGACCGTCCCGGATTTCGCTTCGCTGCATCCGGGCTACGGAAAATAGGCGGCGAGACTACCGCATCCCCGGCGCCGCGGCATCCGCGGCCGGCTGGGTGCGGCCACCGCCGCGCATCCGCGCCAGCAGCTCCGCGGTCGGCCAGGAATCCGCCGGCAGGCCGTATTTCATCTGCATTGCCTTGATCGCGCTGCGGCTCGCCTGGCCGAGCACGCCGTCGATCTTGCCGACGTCGTAGCCGGCGCGCGCCAGCAGCGACTGCAGCTCCTTGATCTCGCCGAACGGCAGTTGCGTCACCGGCGCATGCGGCCGCTGCATCGGCGGTGCGCCAGCGATGCGGCCGGCGAGATAGCCGGCGGTGGTCGAGTAGATCAGCGAGTTATTCCACTCGGTATACGCCGCGAAGTTGGGGTAGGCGAGGAACGCCGGACCCATCCGGCCCATCGGCAGCAGCAGCGAGGCCGGCATCTCGTCATTCGGCAGCTCCTTGCCGTCGGTCAAGGTGACGCCGAGCGCTGCCCATTTCGAGCGCGGCAGCTTGATGGTGAGGTCGGCCTGGTCCCAAGGAAAGTTCGCGGCCTGCGGCACGCGCACCTCCTGCAGCCACGGCTCGCCGCGCCGCCATTTCAATCCGTTGGCGATGTAGTTCGCGGTCGAGCCGATCACGTCGGGGCCGCCGGCGAGCAGGTTGCGATGGCCGTCGCCGTCATAGTCGACCGCATAGTTGAAGTAGTGCGTTGGCAAGAATTGCGTCTGACCGAGCTCGCCGGCCCATGAGCCGATCATCTCGTCGGGCGAGAGGTCGCCGCGCTCGATGATCTTCAGCGCCGCGATGGTCTCGCTTTGGAACATCTCCGAGCGGCGGCAATCATAGGCCAGCGACACCAGCGATTTCAACGTCGGCAGATTGCCCATCTGGGCGCCGAAATCGCTCTCCAGTCCCCAGAACGCGGCGATCACCGCCGGCGGCACGCCATACTCCTTCTCGGCGCGCGCGAACGCGGCCGCATAGGTCCGGATGTATTGCTGGCCCTGCTGCATTCGGTAGTTCGCGGCCATGCGGCCGGCGAATTGGGTGAAGATCTGCCCGAACACGCGCTGGCCGCGGTCGCGGTTGACAATACCCTGGTCGTAAACCAGGTAAGGCGCGGCCTCGGCGATCGTGCGCTGCGAGACGCCGGCAGCGACCGCCTTCTGCTTCAGATCGGTGAGGAAGCGATCGAAGCTCTGCCCATTATGGCAGGACGCAGCCCTCGGCGATGCCACCGCGGCCGGCCGCGCCCTGGCCGGGGCCGGCCCAGCGGAATTGGGCAGCAGCTGCTGCGCCAGGGCGGTCGTCGAGAGCGCCAGCGCTGCCGCAAACACAGCGATCACGATCGGGGCGCGGGGGGAAGATGCTGGCATCGATATCACCGGCTTGAATAGGGGCATAAGACCTGCCCTGCATACACCAGGGCGACACCGGACAACAACGGGGGCGCCCCCGTTTGACCAATTGGGCTTCGGCAGAGTGAGTCGTCGCCGCTATGATCGGCAGATGATTCGCGGGCAGGGGTGTTAGCGGATCGATCACGCCCGGAGGGACCCATGTGGAGTTTTCTCGAGCGTCTGTTGGATTCGTCGACGTTTTCGCCACACGGCATCTGCCTGTTGTGGGAGCCGGAGCTGATCTGGCTGCACGTGATTTCAGACGCGATCATTGCCGCTTCGTATTTCTCGATCCCGTTTGCGCTGGCGATCCTCGTCTCCAAGCGGCGCGACTTCCAGTTCGGCTGGATGGCCTGGCCGTTCGCTGCCTTCATCCTCGCCTGTGGCCTCACGCATGTGTTCTCGATCTACACGCTGTGGGTGCCGATCTACGGTCTCGAAGGAATAGTCAAGGCGCTCACCGCCGTCGCCTCGATCTTCACCGCGGTGCTGCTCTGGCCGCTGATCCCGAGAATGCTCGCGATCCCGACCGAGGCACAGCTGCGCGAGGCGCATGTCGCGCTCGCCGAGGAGGGCCGGCAGCGCCAGCGCTCGGAAGTCCTGCTCGAGCGTTTCCGCGAGGCCGAGGTCAATGAGAGCAAGATCCGCCAGGCGCAGAAGATGGAAGCGGTCGGCCAGCTCACCGGCGGCATCGCGCACGACTTCAACAACATCCTCACCGTCATCACCGGCACCATCGATATCCTGGCCGAGGCGGTCACCCATAATCGCCAGCTCACCGAGATCACCAGTCTGATCCGCGATGCGGCCGAGCGCGGCGCGTCGCTGACGCGGCATCTGCTCGCCTTCGCGCGCAAGCAGCCGCTGCAGCCGAGCGACGTCGACGTCAATGCGTTGATGGTCGACACCATCGAGCTGCTGCGGCCGACGATCGGCGACCATGTCGATATCGATTTCCGGCCGATGCCCGATCTGCCGCGCGCGCTGGTCGATTCCAACCAGCTCGTCACCGCGATCATCAATCTCGCGCTGAATGCGCGCGACGCGATGCCGAAGGGCGGCCGGCTGCGGATCGAGACCCGCACGGCCGAGCTCAAGCCATCAGACGTGCACGGCCATGACGGGCTCGCTGCCGGCGACTATGTCGCGATCGCTCTGATCGACAATGGCCAGGGTATCGCGGAACCCGATCTGGCAAAAGTGTTCGAGCCGTTCTTCACCACCAAGGACGTCGGTAAGGGCACCGGCCTCGGGCTTTCCATGGTCTACGGCTTCGTCAAGCAGTCCAACGGCCACATCGCGCTCGACAGCGAGGTCGGGCGCGGCACCAGGGTCATGCTCTATCTGCCGCGCGCGGCGGAGCTCTCGCCGGCCGCCGTACCCGAGCGGCGGCAGCCAGAGGCACGCGGCGCGCAGGAGATCGTGCTCGTCGTCGAGGACGACAGATTGGTGCGCTCCTACGTACTGACCCAGATCGAGAGCCTCGGCTACACGACGTTGTCGGCCAACAATGGCGGCGAGGCGCTCGCCGTGCTCGACAGCGGCGCGCCGGTCGATCTGTTGTTCACCGACGTCATCATGCCCGGCGCGATGAACGGACGCGACCTTGCCACCGAGGCGCAGAAACGGCGCCCCGGGCTGCGCGTGCTGTTCACGTCGGGCTACACCGAGAACGCCATCGACCAGGACGGCAAGCTCGAGCAGGGCATCCTGTTCCTGGCAAAGCCCTACAGCCGCGCCCAGCTCGCCCGGATGCTGCGTGTCGCGCTGCGCGAGGAGGAGACCGCGCGCGCCCAGGAGCCGGCGGAGTAACGAGGGCTACCGATTGCCTCTGCAGATGACCAATCGTTAATCCCCGCCGCGTCGCTGCGACGCACGCCTTCCCCTTGCGGCTTCGGCCGCAAAATCCCTACCTCAGCGGCGTCAGTTGTGGCAGCATTCCGCTCGCCGTGAGGGAACAACGATGAATTATTTCCGCACCGCGCTCCTGCTTGCCGGTCTCACTGCGCTGTTCATGGGGGTCGGCTATCTGATCGGCGGCGGCACCGGCGCCGTGATCGCGCTGATCGTTGCTGCTGCGACAAATCTGTTCACCTACTGGAACTCCGATCGCATGGTGCTGTCGATGTACGGCGCCCATCAGGTCGATGCGCGTTCGGCGCCGGACCTCTACAATCTCGTCGCCGAGCTCGCGCAGCGCGCCGGCCTGCCGATGCCGCGCGTGTTCGTGATGGACGAGGCGCAGCCGAACGCGTTCGCGACCGGCCGCAACCCGGAGAACGCCGCGGTTGCCGTCACCACGGGCTTGATGCAGCAGCTCAGCCGCGAGGAGCTCGCCGGCGTGATCGCGCACGAGCTCGCGCATATCAAGCATCACGACACGCTGACCATGACGATCACGGCGACGATCGCCGGCGCGATCTCGATGCTCGCGCAGTTCGGCATGTTCTTCGGCGGCAACCGCAACAACAACGGGCCCGGCATCGTCGGCTCGATCGCGATGATGATCCTGGCGCCGCTCGGCGCCATGCTGGTGCAGATGGCGATCAGCCGCACCCGCGAATACGCCGCCGACAATTATGGCGCGCGGATCGTCGGCCAGCCGATGTGGCTGGCGTCCGCGCTCGCCAGGATCGAGAATGCCGCGCATCAGGTGCCGAACATGGAAGCCGAGCGCAATCCTGCCACCGCGCACATGTTCATCATCAACCCACTGTCGGGCCACGGCGTCGACAATCTGTTCGCCACCCATCCCTCGACCGCGAACCGGATCGCCGCGCTGCAGCAGCTCGCCGCCGAGCTCGGCACCCAGACCGCGCCGCGCCCCGCCGGCGCGGGCTACCCGCCGCGTAGCCCATGGGGCGGTGCCTCGGGCCAGCGCGGGCCGTGGGGTTAGGGCGGGGTGAGTAGCGGCCGCAAAGGCGACGTGCTCCCTCGCCCCGTTCTTACCGGGTCGAGACGAGCGAAGCTCGCTCTTAGAGGTTGGGATGAGGGGCTGTCTCCGCGAATTCGGTGACAGCTGTATTTGCGGAGGCTCCCCCTCACCTGGAAACGCATCTAACGATGCGTCATAACCGAAGCTCCGCTTCGGCGTTCTTGAGAACGGCCGCCAAAGGCGGCCTATGCCTCTCCCCGCACGCGGGGCGAGGTGAAGCGCAGCACCGCTACGCGCTCGCTGCGTCCAGCCGCTCGACCTGCGCCTTGCTCAGCTCGAGCTTCGCCGCCGCGACCAGCGTTGCGACCTGCTCGGGCTTGGTGGCGCTGGCGATCGGTGCGGTGATGCCGGGCTTCGCCATCAGCCAGGCCAGCGCGACCGCGGCCGGCTCGGCGCCGGTCTCCGCGGCGACCTCGTCGAGGCCGGCGAGGATGCGCATGCCGCGCGGATTCATGTATTTGGGAATGCTGCGCGTGCCGCGTGGGCTCTTGGCGAAGTCGCTCTCCGAGCGGTATTTGCCGGTCAGGAATCCGGCGGCGAGGGAGAAGAACGTGATCACGCCGACGTCATTCTCGACACAGACGCGTTGCAGCGCGCCCTCATAGCTCGACCGCTCTGCCAAGCTGTATTCGGGCTGCATGCTCTCATAGCGTGGCAGCCCATTCGCCTTGGAAATATCCAGCGCGCTCTTGAGCCGCTCGGCCGAAAAATTCGAGGCGCCGATCGCCCTGACCTTGCCGGCCTTGATCAGTCTGTCGTAGGCCGCGAGCGTCTCTTCCTGCGGTGTCGTCTCATCATCCTTGTGGGACTGGTAGAGGTCGATGCGGTCGGTCTGCAGCCGGCGCAGCGAGTCCTCGACGGCGCGGGCGATGTAGTCCGGCTTCAGCCCGATATTGCCGCCGCCCATGTCCATGCCGACCTTGGTGGCGAGGATGATGCGGTTGCGGTTGCCGCGCGCCTTCATCCATTTGCCGATGATCGTCTCGGACTCGCCGCCGTGATGACCCGGCACCCAGCGCGAATAGACGTCGGCCGTATCGAGGAACGTCAGTCCATGTTCCAGCACGGTATCGAGCAGCCGGAAGGACGCAGCCTCGTCCACCGTCCAGCCGAACACATTGCAGCCGAAGCAGAGGGGAGGGACGGTGAGGCCGGAGCGGCCGAGCGCGCGATGCTTCATGCGTGTTCTTTCTCTTGTTCTTAACGGGAGGCGCGGGAGACTGAGGCAGATCGGCCTTGATTGCAAGGCGCTGGCTGCGGATTGCGCTGCTGTTTCCGGGCGGTTGCGACCAGAGCCAGTCGCAAGCCGCAACGCTGCTCGCCAGCCTGGTGAGCAACGTTGCGTGTCATTTGTCACCGAATCCGTCAGCACTCCATGGTCGGGTTGCCGATGGATGACCGCGCAGACCTCGTTGGCTACTTGCGCTCGACGAATATCGCCTTGCAGTCGTCGCCGCTGATGTTCTCGGCGGTATGGGAGACCACGATCGGTCCGGCAAACGGCGTGCCCACCTTGCTGGGGCTGTCCCGTGTGGTGCCGTCGGCATTGTGCAGGCGAATGGTGCAGTCGGTCAGCGGATAGACCACGAAGGGCACCGGGTGGGAATGCGGCTTGTCCGTCGTTCCCTTCTTCCAGGTCGCGGCGATGACGCGGAAATTCTGATCCTCGAAGATGACCTTGTAGGTGTCGGGATCGCCTTGATAGCTCGGCGGAGCGTCCGCAGCCGCCGTCGCGGAGACCGCCGCGAACAATCCAACAATTGAAAAGCCAAATGCACGGAAAGTCATGTCTGAAAACTCCTAGTTCAATCGGGCTACACGCTCGGCAATGAGCGCGGGTGACACTTACCACAGGACGTTTATCGCCACGAGACCTGGTGCGTCTTGTCCGCCGAGGCGTCGTGCTGCATGCGTTAGGCGCCGCCCTCCGAGACATCCGGCCGTGTTCGCTCGCCCGTCAGGTCAGGCGGGCTGCCCTTCACGGTCGGTTATGACAGGGTGATTTTTCCGAAGCCGCGAAACGCAATTTCATTTGCCTGTCATTTGGTGTAGATTGCGGAGCGAGCTGCCACCGGTTACGCCGAAATCCGGAGAATGAGCGGCAGCGCTCATGGCCATCGGCAGGCCTTACGGTCTCAATTTTCAGTACGAAAAACCTTCTGCCTGGGTCACGCCCGGGTGACTGTCTGTTTTCATGTTCAGCCAAATGGAGCGATTGCCATGCACTTCTGCTTCTCAGGTGAATACACCCCGCGTTCTATCAACAACATTCTGGAAAACCCCGCGACCAATCGCTACGAGGCCGCCAAGAAGCTGATCGAGTCGGGCGGCGGCAAATTGATTTCGATGTACAGTACGGCGATTGACGGCCCCGGCGTGATGGTGATCTTCGACGTGCCGGATCCGAACGTGGCACCTGCCATTGCCGGCGTTGTCGTGGCGGCCGGTGCCATGCAGAACGTGAAGCTGGTCCGGCTGTTCACGCAGGACGAGATCAAGGTGGTGCGTCAGCACGCGGGCAAGCTCAAGGCTGCCTATTCGCCGCCCGGTAGCTAACGGGCGGGCGATCAAAAACGACGCAGAATGATCTGACCACCGCTGTCACTCTCGCGCGGCGGCGCTTCGCAGCGTCCCGCGCGGAGGCGAGGGCCGTTCCGCGCCGCTGATCCGGGGCGCGGTCAACGGCGGGTAGTCGCTCGGGCGGACGTCGCGCGCGCATGCTGGCTCGCATAGCCCCGGCCGGCTGTGCCGTCGCACGACGTCCGCCGCCCTCGTTCGATATGTCCTCGGCGCGGCGATTCCGGCACCCGCGCCACCACCGCTCACGAGGGCAATCATGGAAAGTCATCGTTTCACGTTTCGATGCATCGACCGACTGTCTTTTGCTCGAAGCGTTCTCGCGCACGTCTCGTTCGGCGGGTCTTCATCCATCCTTGAGTACGGTGTATGTACAGACATTGCCTGCAAGCGATTTGCGTGACGACGTTGAAGGGCGGGTTGGGGTTTGAGGGGGGCATCACTTGGTTTCGATCCTGGGCGCGGCTCCGACGGCGCGCGCGAAATTGCTTGTCCGCATTGTCCGGCTGGCCTGCAGTATCGCGATCGGCTGGGCTTTCAATGGCATTACGCCGGACGGGGCTGCGGCTCAGGTGCCATTCTCCCCATTTCAACCGGCGCGACAGATCGAAGCGGCGAAGCCGCTGGCGCGTGACGTCACCGGCCCGCCAGCCGTCAGCCAGCGACTCGACGGCACCGCCTTCTTTGTCGACGACCTCGGACATATGCTGACCGCGCGGCATGCGGTCGTAGACTGCGCCCGCATCATCGTCAGCAAGGAGGGCAGGTCTATTGCAGCGCGCGTGGTGGCGCTTGCCGCGAGCGACATTGCATTGATCAAGGTGCCCCGCACGCTGGGTCTCGCAGCGGTGTTCCCGCGCGTGAGCACGTCCGCCGCCAACGACATGGTGTTTGCCGAGGCCTATGAGCGCCTGAAGCTGATGCTGGCGCATGGCGGGTCGCTCGGCAATGCGTTCGTCGACGCCACGCTGCGCGATCCCGAGCACCTCGTGCTGCGCTCGAATGTCACCTTCGGCACCAGCGGAGCGCCGGTGCTGGATTCCCGCGGCCTCGTCGAAGGCGTGGTAAGCCGCAGGACCACGATCGATCGCGTGCTGGCGGTGGATGCCGCGCACGCCAAATCCTTTCTTGGCGCGCATGGTGTGCGCTTCCAGGAAGACGACCGGCCGCAGATGAGCGGCACTGCGTCCCGCGCGCATCGCGCCGCCAGCATCTCGGCGCGCGTCACATGCCTGCAACAATGAGCGACTAGTTGCTGCGTTGTCCTGTCAGCCGGCTGTCCGCGGTCAACCCTTGTCGAGAACCATGCTCATCTTGCGGGGCACGCTCGTGCTCTCGTTCGGCCTCTTGATCCTGTCCCCAGCGCCGGGCCACGCTCAGGACGCCAATTTTCGCAATCCCGAACAGGCGCCGCCGTCATGGGCCCAGTTTGCCAAGCTGGTCAAATACCGGTTCGAGGAGTGGATCGCCGCCGATGAGACGGTTGCCAATCGCTTCCGGAACTGGGTCATCGAGCATTCCGGCAAGGAGAACGGGCCGCCGCCGACGCTCGTGGTGCGGGCCTGGCTCAACCCGGATGGCACCGTCGAGCGCGTCACGTTTCCCGCGTTCAATGATGCCGGTGCCACCGAGGATCTGCGCACCATCCTGAAGCGCGGCAATGTCGGCGAGGCGCCACCGCCGGAAATGTTGCAGCCGCTCAACCTGCGCTTCTCGCTCAACCTGCGCAAACCCTGAGCTGTTCACTTGGGCTTTTCCTCGTCATTCCGGGGCTCGCGAAGCGAGAGCCCGGAATCCATTGATCCGCGCGTTGTGCGGCATGATCGATTCCGGGTTCGCGCCTAGGGCGCGCCCCGGAATGACGTGGGAGTGCCGTAACGGCGAGTTCCGTTTACAATGCCTGCCGCGACGTATCGGTCCTTGCTTCCGCCGGGACGACGCATGGGGTGAACACCATGGCCAAACAACCGTCTGAACGTTCGCGACGCGCGTTCATCGCCGTTGCCATCGCAGCAATTCCCGCGGCACTTCTGCCGCGACCTGCCGCAGCCTCCGACAAAATGACAAAACCTCAGGCGGAATACCAGGACACGCCGAACGGCATCTACTCCTGCGGCCTGTGCACGCTGTTCGTCGCGCCCGACGGCTGCAAGGTGGTGGACGGCGCCATCAGCAAGGACGGCTGGTGCAAGGCGTTCGCCGCGGTGGATTGATCTTTACAGCTCCCGCGCATTGGAGAACGCGAACGACGACACCCGCCGCGTGGTCTCGTCCAGGATCAGGGTGCGCGTGATCGGCGGCTCGGCGCGCTGGCTGCAATTCTCGCGCTCGCAGAGCCGGCAGTTGACGCCGATCGGCGTGCCCTCGACCTTCTCCAAATCCATGCCGGTCGCATAGACGAGCTTGGCCGCATGACGGATTTCGCAGCCGAGCCCGATCGCAAAGCGCGGCTGCGGCTGCGGATAGGGCGCCACCGGCCGCCGCACCGTCTGCGCGATCGAGAAATAGCGCGTGCCGTCCGGCAGCTCGATCACCTGGCTGAGCAGGCGGTCGGGCATGTCGAAGGTCGAATGCACGTTCCAGAGCGGGCAGGTGCCGCCGAATTTGGAGAACGGGAAGGTGCCGGAGGAAAACCGCTTCGACACGTTGCCGGCGTTGTCGACCCGCAGCAGGAAGAATGGCACGCCGCGCGCGTTCGGCCGCTGCAGCGTAGTGAGGCGGTGGCAGACCTGCTCGAAGCCGGCATTGAAGCGCTGCGCCAGCACGTGGACGTCGTAGCTCAAGGCTTCGGCCGCGGAGTGAAACGCCTGGTAGGGCATCATCGCGGCCGCCGCGAAATAATTGGCGAGCGTGATGCGGTACAGCCGGCGCGCGGTGTCGTCGAGCGGGCCGGCGCGGCTGACGATGGCGTCGATCGCAGCGCCGCATTCGACGAAGCCGATCTGCAGCGCGAGCTGGAAGCTGCGTCCGGCACTGTCGACCAGTTCGGAGATCAGGATCTGCCGGCGATGGCGGTCGAAACGGCGCAGCGTCTCGCGCATCACGTCGACCGGCATGACGCGGGCGACGATCGAATGCTTTTCCCGCAACCGCGTGGCGAGCGCCGTGAACAGGCCTTCGGTCGGCACGCTGAGCTCGTCGCGCAAACTCTCCGCCGCGGTCTCGAGCTCCGGAAAATAATTGCGGTTGGCCTCGATCAGGTCGCGCACCCGCTCGATCGGGTTGGCGTCGAACTGCGAGCCTTCGCGATCAGCCATCTGCGCGGCGACCAGCGTCTCGCCGCGGCGCGCCTCGGTATAGGCGGCATAGAGCCGCTGCAACGCATGCGTCACGCCGGGGCAGAGCTCGGCGAGGTCGCGCAGCTCCTGCTTCGGCAGATCGATCTGGCGGAACAAGGGATCGGAGAAGATCTCGTTGAGTTCGGCGAAGAAGCGGTCCTCGTCGGCGGTGGCGAGGTCGCGCAGATCGAGGTCGTAGGTCTCGGCCAGTCGCAACAGGATTTGCGCGGTCACCGGGCGCTGGTTGCGCTCGATCAGGTTGATGTAGGACGGCGAGATGCCGAGTCCCTCGGCGATCTGGGTCTGCGACAGCCCCAATTGCTGACGGATTCGCCGGAACCGCGGACCGACGAACAGCTTCTTTCCGGACTCGCCCGGCATGGCAGCCTTCCTGACCCGTATTGTGACAAAATTTACAAATCGACATTTATTACAAGTTCAGATGTTACATGACATCACAAATAAAAGACAAGCCATCTGTACGAACTTCCCGTTTTCGCGTTTATCTCCTGACACGCACTTCGCGATGCTTTGTCAAGAATGTCGGTAAAGCGAGCGATCGCGAGGATCAGAATTTCGGGCGGCTGAGCAAAGGCAACAAGATTTTAGCGGAGACTGACGATGAGCAAGGGCAGCAATTTCTGGGTGATCGGCGGCGAGTTCGGCTCGATGAACTTCCACAAGCTCGTCGAAGGCTCCGCCCAGGTCCGTGGTCCGTTCAAGACCCGCAAGGAAGCCGAAGAGTGCTGGAAGGAAGTCTCGGAAGAGAGCCGCCACAAGGCCGGCGTGCGCTTCTCGATCGTCGAGGAGCCGTCGCGGGTTTCGGCCTGACGCCAGAATTATCTGAGCTAAGAAACGTCCAAGGACGGCGGCCCCATCCGGTTCATCCGGGTGGGGTCGACCGCTTTGGGACGGTGCCGGGAACTTTCAGCTGGGGATAAGTGGTCACCTAAGTGCTTGGGAACCAACGTCCTTTGCGGACGCCATGGTTGCTGATAGGTTAATGAGCGAGGCAACCCGTCAGCACGAGGCCGTAAGGCATGTCCGATCCGCAGAACACCGGCAGCGAGGCGCGCGAGATGCGGCCGACGCTGCGAGAGGCGCTGCGGCGGGCGCGGATCGAGGCGGCCGATCGCACCGGCGTCGTCGTCGAGTTGCGCGACGCCGAAGTGGCGCGGCTCGAGATCCTCAACGATGCGCTCGATCCGCTGTTTGCGCAGGTGCCGGAGAAGGTCGATCTGTTCGATCGCGGCATCAGCCAGGGCGAGACGCCGCGACTGTGGATCGACGTCGTCGCCCACGTGCTGATGGGCCGCGGCAAGCGCATCTATCGCTTCGTGCAAGACACGAGGTTCGGCCGCATCGTGCTCGCCGAATCGCACGATGTGCCCGTGATCGTCGATGCGGTCACCGACTATGTCGCGCGGCGCCTGATCGAGCGCGAGCACGCGATGGTGGCAACGCCGCTTCCGGTTGCCGAGCCGCCGGCACCCCCGCCCGTGCCGGTGGTGGCGCCGAAGCGCCGCGGCGGGGTCGGTATGTTCGTGCTCGGCTTCATCCTGGGCGCGCTGGCGCTGTTCGGCTTCGCGCTGCTGGCGAGTTCGCAGAACTTTTAGCCGCTGACCGGCGGGGGGCATCGTGGTCATAACACCCGCCTCGGCATTTTTCGGCGTGCTCGCCGCGGCCGCGGTGGTCGGGAGCGCCGTGCTGTTCGGCAAATGGCAGACGCTGCGGCGCGCCGAATATATCCGCACCTTCAAGTGGCCGGCGGGCCTGCTGGCCCGGCTCGAGAGGCATCACCCCGGCTTCGCCCGCAAGGACAGCGCGCTGGTCTCGCGCGGCTTGCGCCAGTTCTTCCTCGCTCATCTGATGAGCGGCAAGCGCTACGTCTCGATGCCGTCGCAGGCGGCCGACGACCTCTGGCACGAATTCATTCTCTACACCCGCGAATACGACGCGTTCTGCCGCCGCGCCTTCGGATCCTTCCTGCATCACACGCCCGCGGTCGTGCTGGTGAAGGAGCAGCGCCGGAGCAATGAGGGGCTGCGGCGGGTCTGGTGGTACTGCTGCAAATACGAGAACATCGATCCGGTCCGGCCGACGCGGCTGCCGCTGCTGTTCGCGCTCGACGCCAAGCTGAACATCGCGAACGGCTTCATCTACCACACCGACTGCGAAGCGCTGCGCCGCAGCGGCATCAGCGGCAGTAGTCCCTATTGCGGCGGCGATTTCTCGGATTCGTCGATCGACGGATCGTCGGCCGGATTCGGCGATGCCGGCAGCGATGGAAGCAGCGGCGGCGATGGCGGCGACGGCGGTGGTGACGGTGGAGGTGGCGGCGACAGCGGAGGTGGCTGCGGCGGTGGTTGTGGCGGCGGCGGGGGCGGGGACTAGCGGTTAGGACAACCGCACTTGCTTCAGCTCACGAATGCCGTCGTGCGCGCCGAGGCCGCGCACGGTCTGCTCGCAGCGCCAGCCATTGCCGTCGCGCTCGATCGAGAACAGATTGTAGGCCGCCGCCGGATAATGCTTGCGCGCCAGCGCCGATGCGGACGGCACGCCGATCGCCGGGATCTTGCGCTCGGGGCCGTCGAACCACATCGTCGAATGGATGTGGTCATGGCCATGCAGCACCAGCTCGACGCCGTGCTGCTTGAGCAGCGCCAGCAGCTGATGCGAATCGGTCAGCCGCTTGGCGCGCCCGTCGGAGTGCAGCGGGTGATGCACCAGCAGGACGCGGAAGGCATCCTCCCGCGACAGCCGCGCCAGGATCGTATCGAGCGCGCCGAGCTGCGCGTGGCCGAGCCAGCCGGTCGCCATCAGCGGCGGCGTCGGCACTGCCGAGGAGACGCCGATCAGCGCCACCGGGCCGCGCCGGCGCACGAACGGAAAATGCGTCGCCGCGCCATCGGCGTCGCCGCGCAGATAGTCGCCGAAATGACTGACGAAGCGATGCCGGGTCGCGCGCACATAGGCGTCGTGATTGCCGGGGACCACGGTGACGTCGGCCGCGCCGCCGAGACCTTCGAGCCATTGCCGCGCCGGATTGAACTCGGCATCCAGCGCCAGATTGACGAGGTCGCCGGTCACGGCGACGTGGTCCGGCTGCTGCGCCTGCATGTCCGACACCAGCATGTCGAGCACGTCGCGGCGATGATATTTGTGACGGTTGCGCGTCCAGTTCAGGTAGCCGAAGGCGCGCTTGCCGGCGAGATCGCGCAGCCGCGCCGCCGGCAGCGGCGGCAGATGCGGATCCGACAGATGCGCGAGGCGGAACGCCGCCATCACGCGATTCCCTTCGGATTGTCGGTGAAAAGTGGCCGGCCACCGGTCATGTCGTGCTATCCCGAACGTGCTGCCCTGTATTGGCAAGAGCTGCGCAGCCGCGCAAGGATCAAAGCATGGATCAACCACCATGATGTCGAGGGTTCAGTGACGGTCCTTGAGGATTTGCGCAGGCGCTGCGAACCGCAGATCAGGCGGGTGTTTCATTTCTACTGGCGCCTGGCCCGCGGCATGACGCTCGGGGTCCGCGCCGTCGTGCTCGACGCCGACAACAAGGTATTCCTGGTTAAGCACAGCTATGTCCATGGCTGGTATCTGCCCGGCGGCGGGGTCGAGGTTGGTGAAAGTTTTATCGATGCGCTGCGGCGTGAGCTGGAGGAGGAGGGGCGGATCGAGCTTGCCGGCGAGCCGGTGCTGCACGGCATCTTCCACAACAGCCACGTCTCGCCGCGCGATCATGTCGCGGTCTATGTCGTCAGGACGTACCGGCAGGACCGCCTGCCGGGGCCGAATCGCGAGATCGTGGCCTGCGGCTTCTTCGATCCGGCCGATCTGCCTGACGACACCACCCCCGGTACGCGGCTGCGGATCGCTGAGGTGCTCGAAGGCAAGCCGCCGCCGGCCACATGGCGGTGATGGACCGCGCCCGCGCCAGATGCTATCCCGCGCCCCACAATGACCGAACTGTCCCTGACCATCCTGCCCGAGACCCCGAAAGACGCCCAGGCGATCGAGCGCCTGCACGAGCGCACCTTTGGGCCCGGTCGCTTCGCGCTCAGCGCCTACCGGCTGCGCGAGCATGTCGATCATCTGCTCGATGTCTCCTTCACGGCGCGGATCGGCACGCTGCTGGTCGGTTCGGTGCGTCAGCTGCCGGTGTGCATCGGCGATACGCCGGCTTTGATGCTCGGGCCGTTGACGGTCGAGCCGCCGTTTCGCAGCCGCGGCGTCGGCCGCGCGCTGCTCGAACGCGCGATCAACGACGCCCGCGCCAAAGGCCATCGTCTGATCGTGCTGGTCGGCGACGAGCCGTATTATGCGCGGGTCGGCTTCAAGCCGGTCCCGAAGGGACGGATGACGATGCCCGGCCCGGTCGACTACGGTCGCCTGCTTGTCATGGAACTGGTCGACGGCGCGTTCGAGGGTGTATCCGGGCCGATCCAGCCGGACTGGAGCAAGGCGATCTGACATTGCTGCGAGCAATGGCGGAACGGTTGCGCGCACTCGGAAACTGAAGCACAGTTGAAGCAAGCGCCGGGACAAGACCGGCGCATGTCATATCAACAGGGAGAGTGCGCGCCATGATCAAGGTCAGTGTGATGTATCCGAACAATCCAGGCGCACGCTTTGATCACGAGTATTACCGCGACAAGCACATGCCGCTGGTGAAGGCGCGCCTCGGCGACGCTTGCAAATATTACACCGTCGACAAGGGCCTCGCCGGCGGCGCACCGGGGACGCCCGCGACCTATGTCGGAATGTGCCACATCTTCTGCGACTCGGTTGAGGCCTTCGGGGCCGCCATGGGCAAGCACGCCCAGGAGATCATGGGCGACATCCCGAACTACACCGATCTGCAGCCGGTGATCCAGATCAGCGAAGTCGTCGTCGGTCACTGAAACGGCGCGACCGTCAAGGCACCATCCCTCTGCCGCTGATGGCAGAGGGATACGCTTGTCTCAGAACTTCAAATTGGCAAAGGCCCGCACGCCGAGGCCCGGCATCAGCACCTCGTCCTTGGTGTAGGACACCGAGTTGCGGATGTTCTGGTTGAGCAGGTTGTTGCCGACCAGGCCCAGCGTCATCTCGCGCGCGCCGATCCATGACTGACTGAGCTTGGTGTTGTAGGTGATCTCCGCGTTCAAGAGATTGTATCCTGCGGTCGGGGTCTCGCCGATCACGGCGATGTCGTTCTGCGCGAAGGCGTGCACCAGGTTGATGCGGGTGAACCAGTTGCTGTCGCGCCAGTACACGCCGCCGCCGAGCCGCACCGGTGGAATCCGCGGCACGTTGCTGCCGTCGGTGAAGGTGGCGCGCACCACGTCGAACTGGTTCTCGATGCCCCAGATGCCGCCATTGAGCGGGCCGATGTCGAGCTGGCTCTGGAACTCGGCGCCGCGGAAGACGGCGTTGCGCTGCGAATAGACCGCCTGTCGCAACTCGTTGTCCGGCTCACCATTGCCGCAGGAGTCGAAATCGCTGCCGCACATCACGCCGGTCAAGCGGCGATAGATGAAATTGTTGAAGAAGGTGTAATAGCCGGTGGCTTCGAACCGGAACGGTCCGGTAGCCTTGCGCAAACCGACCTCGACCGATTTCGCCGTCTCGATGGTCAGGTTCGGATCGCCGATGTCGAAGGTCGCGGTCGCGTCGTGTCCGCCGCGCGAGAACAACTCGGCCGGCTTCGGCGCGCGTTCGACATATTGCGCCGTGATGCTGCCGACGAGATCGCCGGGCAGATTCTGGATCAGCCCGACGCTGCCGCTGACCGGTGTGAAGGACGGATTGCGTCCGATCGAGGCTTGCGGCGAGCCGTCCGGCAGGAAGTCCGCCGGGAAATCCGGCGTCGAGCCGTGCAACTCGACATGCTCGATGCGAGCCGCGATCTGCGCCTTGGTCGCTTCCGTGAACTTGAATTCGTTGAAGACGTAACCTGCGACGCGGTTGTTGTTGTTCGGATTCCAGAGGCCGTTGAACAGCGAGCCGGGATCGTCGGGGCTCGGCGCCGTCAGCTCCTGATGGCCGCCCTGCAGGCCGAACGCGGTGGTCACGGTGGCGAAGCGCGCGTTGAACGGCATCAGTTGCACCTCGACGCGGGCCTCCTGCTCCTTGTTGGTGAAGGTTTGCCGCACGCCGTCGCTGGTCAGGTCGGCCGGATCGGCAAGGCCGAGCTCGTTGTGGCGGTAGTCGGTTGCGCCGACCCAGAACCGTACGGCGTCGATCGCCGCGGAGTCCGGCCGGTACTCGCCCTTGACCGCGATCTTGGTCTGGTGCGCGTCGATCCGGGTATGGTGATCTGCGCCGTCGATGCCGGGGATGTGATAGAGCGAGTCGTTCTGGGTGATCGCCGCGCCGAGATAGCCGCCCGTGAAGAAATAGGAGGCGCCGACCGACGCGCCGTCCGACTGCGTCGCGGAGTTGGGCTGGCGGCCGCCTACCGGCCGGGTCTGATCGAACAGATACGGATAGCTCGGGATGCTGTAGTCGCTGGTGGTGCGACCAAAGACGTCGGCATGCACGGCGACATTGTTGCCGCCGGCGTCCAGCAGCATGCCGCCCTCAACGCCGCGATTGACCGAGCTCACGGAGGTGCGGGTCTCGACATTGAGGCAGCCCGGGCCGCCCGCATCGGAGAGCGGGGCCTTCACCGGTAATCCGTAAGTCTGGAACGGCGTCGCCGCGCAGGTCGGCATGGCGTCGGGAATCCGGTTGTTGGTGGCGCTCACCACGCCGCCGATCGAGGTCGAGCCGTAACGCAGCGCCGCAGGTCCCCGCACCACTTCGATCTGGTTGGTCGAGAACGGATCAATCGGAACGAAATGATCTTCGCCGAGATCGGAGGCACCTCCACCGGGTAGGCCATTCTCGACGATGCCGACGCGATTGACGTCGAGGCCGCGGATGATCGGCCGGCTCGATGCGCCGGGCGCGAAGCTCGAACCGGTGATGCCTGGCTTGGAGAACAGGAGATCGCCGAGCGTGGCGCCGCCGGAGCGCCGCAGTTCCTCGTTGGGTACCACGGTAACCGTTGCGAACTGGTCGGTGACGACGGGCAGCACCCCCTGCTGTGGTGCCGGCGCCGGGGGCGCGGGTGCCGGTTGCGCTGCGGCGGCGCGTTCGCGGTTGCGGCCAGTTGCAGCCCGGACGGCGTGAACCGGCGCGCGGGTCGGCACGGTGCGATGCCGCTGGATCGGGCTTGGCGCCGTCACTGTGATGTCAGGGAGTTGCGTCGGCGTGTCATCGGCCAGCGCGCCGCTATGCATTGCGCCGAGCAACAGCCAGCTCGCGCCGCCGATGTGGAATGCTCGTTTCTTCTGAAGTGTCATTGTCCCGATCCAGGCCCCGTCGACATGACGGATCGATTCCGATTCGCCCCGCGGGAGCAGGCCACGCGGCCGTCCGCTCAGGGCGTGCAGCAATCAGTCGGTCAGGACAAAGGTGGTGCGCGGGAGTGGAACGCTGCAGGCGCCGACTTCAGATGGACGAATTCGGCGTTGGTTGTGCGGAACAGAAGCTCGATGGCTTCCGGCAGCAACAGCACCGGCGGCGCCATGAACAGCGTGCTGCTCGCGAGCGAGATGACGGCGCAGATCGCGCAATTGTCGGCCGGATGCCGGTCATTGTCATGTTTGGCGGGCGGTTCGGTCGCGGTCACCTGGACCGCGAGGTCCGGCGTCGCCGAGGTCCCGATATAGGCGAGATCGAGCAGCGACAGACCGGACTGGATTGCGGGCGCCGCTTGCGCGGCGGCAATCGGGTGGAAATGCCCGAACGACAGCACGAACTGGATGGCGAGCGCGAACAGCGCCAGCCGCGAACCAGTCCTGATATGTCTCCGGAACCACTTCACGCCGATTGAACCCCACCATCGGGGCGGCGCTCATTCCCCGGCCATCCGATGTTACATTATAACATCGGAGGGTGACCGCGATGTCAACGGTGGTTCAGACACATTGTGTCGATCCATTGCTGGTGTGTGATTGAAGCAACGGGACCGATCGGAAATAGAGCGCTCCTGGTCTCAGCGTCCCTCGCGCAGCCACGTTGCCGCGAACGCGCCGAGCAGCAGCAAGAGGCCGACCAGGCCGGCGAACATCGGCAGCACGCCAACGCCCTTGACCACGCTGGCGTCGCGCATCTTGACGCCGAGCCAGCCGTCGCCGCGGAAGATCGTCGACGCGCGCACCGGCACGACGCGCGGCATGTCGAGGCTCGATCCGTCGACGACGCGCCGTGCGTCGCCGCCGGTCGCCTGCGCCAGCGGCTTCAGCATGTCGGTGGTCGAGGTGACCTCGGAGAATTCCTTCGGGTTGGTCGGGCCGACATTGATCAACGCCTTCAGCGTGCCGTCGGTGGCCTGCCACAGGCCGAGCTCGCTCGCGGGCAAGGTGGCGCGCCACTCGCCGGGATCGCCGGCGGTCAAGGCGAGCTCGTGCGTGGCGCCGCTTGGGGAGGTCACGGTGACCGGCGCGACGGTGTCGGCCATGGTCTGGCGCACCACCGCGAGGTCCTTGCCCTGCACCTGCATGCGCAGCGCCTCTTCGTCGAGGTCGGGCTGCTTCATCAGCCAGTGCGACACCCGCCGCAGCAGATCGAGATGCGGGCCGCCGCCTTCATAGCCGCGCGCCCACAGCCAGATCTGGTCGGATAGCAGCAGCGCGACGCGGCCTTCGCCGAACCGCGACAGCAGCAGCAGCGGCTTGCCGTCGGCGCCGGTCATCACCGGCGGGTTGATCGCGTTGCGAGTGTCGACGGTGCGGAAGAACCGGCTCCAATGCGGCGGCTCGGCATTCGAGCCTTCCAGCCCGCGCGTCACCGGATGGCGTTTCCCGGCATCGCTCAGATGCGCGTAGAACGGCTTCTCGGTGACGCCGACCGGCTCGGCCGGCAGCACCGAATCCAGCGGCGTGCGCCAGATGCTGGTGGTCGAGGCATAATCGGGACCGGCCGACACCAGCACCGCGCCGCCGGAACGGACATAGCGCGCGATGTTGTCGAAATAGGCGATCGGCAGCACGCCCTGGCGGGCATAACGGTCGAAGATGATCAGCTGGAATTCGTTGATCTTCTGCTGGAACAGCTCGCGGGTCGGAAACGCGATCAGCGACAGCTCGTTGATCGGCGTGCCGTCCTGCTTCTCCGGCGGGCGGAGAATGGTGAAGTGGACGAGATCGACGCTGGGATCGGACTTCAGGAGGTTGCGCCAGGTGCGCTCGCCGGCATGCGGCTCGCCGGACACCAGCAGCACGCGCAGCTTGTCGCGCACGCCATCGATCGCCACCACGGCGCGGTTGTTGACCGGCGTCAGCTCGTTCTCGAGCGGCGAAGCCTCGATCTCGACGATGTTGGGACCGGCATGCTTGATGTCGATGTCGACGCTCGAGGTCTGGCCTGAGGTCAGCGTGCGCTCATTGATCACCTCGCCGTCGCGGCGGATCGTGACCTTGGCGCGCTCGCCGCTGACGCCCTGGTCGTCGAGCCGGAAGGTGATGGTCTGGGTCTGGCCGACGATGCCGAAGCGCGGCGCCGCTGTGATCGCGATGCGGCGGTCGCGCTCGTCCTTGCGGCCGGTGATCAAGGCGTGCACCGGGGCCTGGAATCCAAGCGCCTGCGCGTTGGCGGGAATATCGTGCACGCGGCCGTCGGTGATCATGAACGCGCCGGCGACGCGCTCGACCGGAACGTCCGACAGCGCCGACGTCAGCGCGCCGAACAGCTTGGTGCCGTCGGTTTCGCCGTCGGCCTGGCCGGCCTCGACGACGCGGACCTCGAGGCCCTTGATCTGCTTCAAGCTGTCGACCAGCGCCTGCCGCGCCTTGTCGGTCTCCTGGTTGCGCGTGCCGAAATTCTGGCTCGGGCTCTTGTCGACCACGACGGCGACAACCGAGGATAGCGGCTCGCGGTCCTCGCGGGTGAAGGAGGGATTGGCCAGCGCAAGCAGGATCAGCGCCAGCGCGGCGACACGCACCGCGGCACCGCGCGGGCGCGACAGCAGCAGCAGTGCCGCGATGACGACGATCGCGCCGAGCCCGACCCACAGCACGAGTGAGGGAACCAGCGGTGTGAACGCGATACCGTAGTTCATATTATTGTCCCAGCCGCTCGATCAAGGCAGGCGCGTGCACCTGGTCGGCCTTGTAGTTGCCGGTCAGCGTGTACATCACGATGTTGACGCCGGCGCGGAAGGCGAATTCGCGCTGGCGCGGCTCGCCCGGCGTCAGCGGCAGCATCGGTTGCCCGTCGGGGCGGATCGCCCAGGCGCCGGCGAGGTCGTTGGACGTGATGATGATCGGCGAGACGCCGTCGCCGCCGCGTGCCGGGCGCTGCGCGCTCTCCTCGTCGTCCTCGCGCGGCAGCGCCTCGACCCAGGTCTGGCCCGAGTTGAAGCGCCCGGGGAAGTCGCGCAGCAGATAGAACGTCTTGGTCAGCACGTGCTCGCGCGGCACCGGCTCGAGCTCGGGCACGTCGAGGGTCGACAGCAGTTCGCGGAGCGTCTGCATGCCCGGGGTCTGCGACGAACCGTTGTCGCCCGGCGGCGCCTCGACGGCGTCACGGGTATCGAAGATCACGGTGCCGCCCTGCTTCATGTAGGCGTCGATCTTGTTGATGGCGTCCTGCGGCGGCTTCGGCGCGCCCGGCACGATCGGCCAGTAGATCAGCGGGAAGAACGCCAGCTCGTCGCGCGCGGGATCGATGCCGACGGGATCGCCGGCTTCGAGTGCAGTGCGCTGGCCGAGGAACAGCGTCAGGCCGGACATCCCGGCCTTGACGATGGAATCGACGTCGGCATTGCCGGTCACGACATAGGCCAGCCGCGTCTGCGACACCGCCTTGATGGCGAAATCGTCGCTGCTGGCGTTCTGCGCGCGCGTCTGCGACGGCACAATCATGGTCGCAAGGACGAAGGCCAACGCAAGCACCGCTGGTGCGGCGCGCCGTCGGATCAGCGCCGCAAGGCTGCCGCCGAGCATCGCCACCACGATCGCATCGAGCAGGAACAGCGCCAGCGCCGTCGACAGCATGATGCCGCGCAGGTCACGCGGCTCGGTGTTGGTGTAGGTCGCATGCTTCGCGCGCAGGCCGGAGGTGTCGAGCGGCGCGATGCGGTCGGCGGAGGCCAGCGTGTTGACCGCGATCGGGCTCTCGGTGGTGCCGTAGAAGCCGGGCGGATGGTCCGCCGTTCCGCGGTCGCGATAGTCCGCCGACATCGGCTTGGCGGTCGAGGGCGGCGGGCCGAATGTGCCGAAGCCATCGAGCGTGCGCAGCGGCGCCACCGTCTCGGCGGTGGGATCGCTGGCGACGCCGGGGCCGGGCTTCGAGGTGTAACCGGACATGTCGATCAGCCGGCGCAGCATCTCGACGAAAGTGCCGGACATCGGCAGATCGGACCAGCGCATGTCGGCGCCGACGTGGAACAGGCTGACCACGCCCTTGCCGCGATGCTCGCCGGTGACGAGCGGCGTGCCGTCCTCCAGCGAGGCCCAGCTCTTGGTCGCGAGCACGGCGTCGGGCTCGGCCAGCACCTGGCGGCTGACGGTGATGTCCTTCGGCACAATGAGGCCGGTGAACGGGCCGTCGGCGGCGAACGAGGCCATGTGCTGCGGCTTCTCCCAGGTCAGGCTGCCGCCGAGCGTGCGTCCGCCGCGGCGCAGCTTGACCGGAACGAGGTCGTCATCGGCCTGGGCGAGGCGGGGACCTGCGAAGCGCACCAGCACGCCGCCTTGCTCGATCCAGGCGTTGAGCCGGTCGCGGATCTCCGGCGACAGCGTGCCGACATCGGCCAACACGATCATCGGCAGCCGCTGATCGAGGAACTGCCCGATCACCTGCTGCGGCGCGCCACGATCGCCGAGCCTGACGTCGGCGAAGGGTGACAGTGCGCGTGAGAGATAGAAGGTCGACGCCAGCAGCGGCTGCGCGGTGTCGTTGCTCGCACCGGAGACCACGCCGATGGCGCGGCGGCGCCAGCGCCGGTCGAGCAGCTGCACGGCGCCGGCCGAACGTTCGCCGGCAATTTCGAGCCGCGCGATGTCGTTGCGCAATTCGACCGGAAGATCGAAGGCAGCTTCGGTCTCGCGCTCCTGCGGGCCGAATGCGTAGCGGGCCTCGCCGATCGGCGAGCCCTTGGCGTCGACCGCGCGCACCGTTCCCGCCGCGATGCCGCTCTCGGTGCGCAGCACCTTGACGGTCATCTTGGCGGCGGCGTTCTCGGCCGCGACCAGCGCCTGCGCCGATTGCGCACCGCCGGCATAGATCGTCAGATTGCGGTTCTCGATCACCCTGCCGAGACCTTCGGTGAATTCGCTGCCGCGGCCGGTGTCCACGCCGTCGGACAGCCAGGCCATGTCGCAGTCGCCGGTCGATTTGAGGAAACGTTCCAGCGTCGCCAGGGTTTCAACGCGATCGATCGAGTAGGGCTTTGGCGCAAGCTGGCGCAGCGCGACGCGCGCGGCACCGGCCGGCATCAGCGTGATGTCGCGCGCGGGCTCGGACAGCGGCACCAGCGCGACGCCGCGGCGGTCGCTGTCGGCATTGGTGACCAATTCGTCCGCCGCCTTGATCCGCGCGTCCCAGCTCGAGGCCGCGCTCCAGCCGTCGTCGAGCAGGATCACCAGCGGCTGCTTGCCGGCGGCAACGCCGGTCTGCGGATTCCAGATCGGTCCGGCGGCGGCGAAGATGACGAGCGCAGCGGCGGCGAGCCGCAGCAAGGTCAGCCACCACGGCGTGCGCGACGGCGTCTCCTCCTTGGGCGCGATATCGAACAACAGCCGCGTCGGGGGGAATTCGATCCGGCGCGGCCGCGGCGGCATCACGCGGAGCAGCCACCACAGTACCGGCAGGCTGACCAGCCCCAGCAGCAGCAATGGTTCGGCAAAGGAGAGCGGGAGGCCTGCGATCATGCGCTGCGTCCCGCCTTGACGGTTGAGCGGCCGCCGCCCTTGCTCACCATCATGCCGGCATGCAGGAACAGCAGCAGTTCGGCCGCGGAGCGGCTGGTGGTGTGGGTCGAGAACAGCCAGTCGAGCCGGTTGGTCTCGCTGCGGATCTCGTCGCGATGCAGCGCGACGCGCGCGACATAATCACTGGCCCAGCTCTCGGCGCGGCCCGCGGTGATGACGCTGCCGGCCTCCGGCTCGACGAATTCGACGCGGCCCGAATAGGGGAAGGTCTCCTCGGCGGGATCGACGACCTGGATCATGGTGCCGTGCGCGCCCGAGGATGAAAGCCCGGCCAGCATCGCCGTGATCTCCGCGATCGGCGACCAGAAATCCGACAGCACCACGATCTCGGCCAGCGACGACGGCACGAAGGACGGCGGCAGGCTCGCGCGCGTCGTCTCGTCGTGCAACATCGCTTCCGCCATCTTGTCGATCACGTTGAGGCTTGCGGTCGGGTTCAGCAGGCCGGGAATGCCGACGCGCTCTCCGCCGGCAACGAGCAACTCGGCCAATGCGAAGGCGACGATCAGTCCGCGCTCCAGCTTGGAGTCGCGCGCCTCGCGGGAGGCAAAGGCCATCGAGGACGAGCGGTCGGGCCAGATCCACACGGTGTGCGCGGCTTCCCATTCCTGCTCGCGGACATAGAGATGGTCGTCACGCGCCGAGCGGCGCCAGTCGACGCGCTGCGACGGCTCGCCGGAGACGAAGCGGCGGTATTGCCAGAAATTCTCGCCAGAGCCGGCGCGGCGGCGGCCGTGCAGGCCATGGATGACGTTGGCGGCGACACGGCGGGCCTCAAGCACCAGACGCGGCAGCGATGCGGCGAGCGTTCGGCTTTCGCCATCGGCACGTCGAACCGCCAGGATCTCCTCGTTCTGGTGCCTGTTGTCTGCCGCCATCAACCGATCCGCGTCTTCAACTGCTTGATCACGTCAGGAATGGTGCGGCCCTCGGCGCGCGCCGAGAAGGTCAGCGCCATGCGGTGCTTGAGCACGGGCTCGGCGAGATCGAGCACGTCGTCGATCGACGGCGCGAGCCTGCCGTCGAGCAGCGCGCGGGCGCGCACCGCGAGCATCAGGGCCTGGCTGGCGCGGGGACCGGGTCCCCAGGCGATCAGCTTGCCGGCCTCGCCGCCTTCGGTGCCGGGGCGCGCGGCACGCACCAGCGTCAGGATCGCCTCGACCACGGAATCGCCGACCGGCAGCCGCCGCACCAGGCGCTGCGCCGACAGCAGCGTCTCCGCGTCCATCGACGGCTTGGCATGCGCCTCTTCGGCACCGGTGGTTTCGAACAAGATGCGCCGCTCGGCGTCGCGATCGGGATAGTCGACGTCGATTTCCATCAGGAAGCGGTCGAGCTGTGCTTCGGGCAGCGGATAGGTGCCTTCCTGCTCGAGCGGGTTCTGCGTCGCGAGCACGTGGAACGGCTTCGGCAGATCGTGCCGCGCGCCGGCAATGGTGATGTGCTGCTCCTGCATGGCTTGCAGCAACGCAGATTGAGTGCGCGGGCTGGCGCGGTTGATCTCGTCGGCCATCAACAGCTGCGCGAACACCGGACCCGAGATGAAGCGGAAGGAGCGCTTGCCGGCCGAACTCTCGTCGAGCACTTCTGCGCCGAGAATGTCCGACGGCATCAGGTCGGGCGTGAACTGGATGCGCTTGGCGTCGAGACCGAGCGTGACGCCGAGCGTCTCGACCAGCTTGGTCTTGGCAAGGCCGGGGACGCCGATCAACAGCGCATGGCCGCCGGACAGGATCGTCACCAGGGTGTTTTCGATCACCTGGTCCTGGCCGAAAATGACCGTGGAGACCGCTTCCTTGGCGGCCTTGATCTGGCCCGCGACCTGTTCGGCCGAACGGACGATCACATCCTCCAGTTTCTCGACGCTGTCTGCACCGGCCATTCGATCCGCTCCTTCTCGACGATGCGCTCGATTCTCGCGTCGTCACTACATGGCTTGCATGCTAAACCTGTGCGAAGGCCATGTATTCGTTGAATTAAACTATCCCCACCTTATCGGTATTTCAGGGTATGAACGGCATCACGATGTGGCGAGAATGACATCCCGACCACATCTCAGGATACGTGCACCAAATGTGCCAGATTGAGGGTGGGAAACTTCAGGGCAAACAATGGCGAAGCAAGGGCAGAGCGATTCCGGCAGTGAAACTACGGGCCCTGAAACGAGGGGTCTCGGAGGCAAGGGCCTCGAAGGACTGACCACTGCCGCCAATCAAGCCGCGACATCGGGTCCAGCCGGACGCAAGGGCCTGCCGCCGGTTCATCTGTGGAATCCGCCGTTCTGCGGCGATCTCGACATGCGAATCGCGCCCGACGGCACCTGGTTCTACATGGGAACGCCGATCGGCCGCCCCGCGTTGGTGCGGCTGTTCTCCACGATCCTGAAGCGCGAGGACGGCAAGCACTTTCTCGTGACACCGGTGGAGAAGGTCGGCATCCGCGTCGATGACGCGCCGTTCCTTGCCGTGGAAATGCAGACGGAGCAAGACGCGCGCGGCCGTTTGCTCCGGTTCCGCACCAATGTCGACGACTGGGTCGATTGCGAGAAGGGCCACGGCCTCAGATTCGAGGCCGCCGCGGACGGCGGATTGACGCCCTATCTGCACGTCCGCGCCGACCTGTGGGCCAAGGTCACCCGCGCGCTCTACTACGATCTGGTTGACATGGGCGAGGAGCGGATGGTCGATGGTCAGGAGATGTTCGGCATCGAGTCCGGCGGCGAATTTTTCGCGATGGCCGATGCCAGCCAGGTGAGGGGCGCACTTTGAACGAGCCGTTGCTGAAGGTGAAGCCGGCGACGATCAGCTCGACGGAATTCTTCGCGCGAGCCCGCACGCGGCTCAATTTCGAAGTGCCGCCGGGCCTGGTCGATCCGCATATCATTCCGCGCACCGGAGATTCCGGCAACGATCGCATGCTGGAGATCGTCGCCCAGGAGCAGCCGGTGCGGCCGGCCGCGGTGCTGATCCCGGTGGTCGATCATCCCGAGCCGACCGTGCTGCTGACGCAGCGCTCGCCCAACCTGTCGAGCCATGCCGGCCAGATCTCGTTTCCCGGCGGCAAGATCGACGCCACCGACGCCTCGCCGCTCGATGCGGCGCTGCGCGAAGCCTGTGAAGAAGTCGGGCTGAAGCGGGAATTCATCGATCCCGTCGGTTATCTCGACCTCTATGGTACCGCATTCGGCTTCCGCATCCTGCCGACGGTCGCCAAGGTGAAGCCGGGATTTGCGCTGGAGATCAACGAAGCCGAGGTCGTCGATGCGTTCGAGGTGCCGCTCGCCTTTCTGATGAACCCGGAGAATCATCAGATCCACACCAAGGAATTCCGCGGCATGGACCGGTCCTACTATGCGATGCCGTTCGCCGAGCGCTACATCTGGGGCGCGACCGCGGGCATCCTGCGGGTGCTATATGAGCGGATCTATCTGTCATGATCCGCACGGTGTTGACCGAGATCGGAATCTTTCTGATCCCGTTCGCGGTCTATGCCATCTTCCTCATCGCGACGCGGTCCGGCGTGACGCTGCCGGCATCCTGGCCGCTCGACATGATCGCGAAGCTGACGCTGGCGGCGCTGGTGATGGTCATCGTGAGCTTCGTGCTGCTTGCCGAATTGACCGGCGCGCCGCCGAACTCGACCTACGTTCCCGCCCATATCGAGAACGGCAGGCTGGTGCCGGGAGCTGAGAAATGAGCGAGGTGCGCCTGTTGTCCGACGCGCCATGGCTCGCTTCGGGGCCGGCGGCGCGCGTGCTCGGCCTGCTCAATGCTGACGGCGAGGAGGCGCGGGTGATCGGTGGCGCCGTGCGCAACGCCTTGATGCGGCTTCCGCTCGCCGACATCGACATCGCCACCACGGCATTGCCGGAGGAGGTGATCCGCCGCGCCAAGCGGGCGGGCATCAAGAGCGTGCCGACCGGCATCGAGCACGGCACCGTGACCCTGGTGGTCGACGGCCAGCCCTTCGAGGTGACGACGCTGCGCGAGGACACCGAGACCTATGGCCGCAAGGCCAAGGTAGCGTTCGGGCGCGACTGGGTACGCGACGCCGAGCGGCGCGACTTCACCATCAACGGCCTGTCGGTCGACACCTCGGGGGTCGTGCATGATCACGTCGGCGGCCTCGCCGACATCGAGGCGCGGCGCGTGCGCTTCATCGGCGATGCCGCGCAGCGGATAGCCGAGGATTATCTACGCATCCTGCGCCTCTTCCGTTTCCACGCCGCCTATGGTGTCGGCGAGGTCGACCGCGCCGGCTATCTCGCGTGCATCAGCGGACGCGCCGGACTTGCCGGCCTGTCGGCCGAGCGCATCCGCATGGAGATGCTCAAGCTCGTGGTCGCGAACGGCGCCGCCGGCGCGGTGGTGGCGATGGGCGACGGAGGATTGCTGCTGCCGCTGTTCGGCGGCGTCGCCTATACCGGGCCGTTCGCGGCGATGATCGAGATCGAGCAGTTGATGGCGCTCAAGCCGAGCGCGACGCGCAGGCTGGCCGCGCTGACGGTTGCCGTGACCGAGGACGCGCGGCGCATCGCGAGCCGGCTGCGGCTCTCCAACGCCGAAGCCAAGGCGCTCGATTCGATGGGCCATCGCTGGTGGCGCCTGCCGGGCATGGACGAGGCACGCGCCAAGCGCAGGCTCTACCGGCTCGACGAGGAGCCTTATCGTGACCGGCTGCTGCTCGCCTGGGCGCGAACCGGCGCGAACCGCGACGTCGAGCAGTGGCGCGCGCTCGCCACGTTGCCGCAACGCTGGCGCGCCCCTCACTTTCCGTTGAGGGCGTCGGATTTCATCGCGCGCGGGATCGCCGAGGGACCGGCGCTCGGGCATGTACTGACCTTGGCCGAGGATGCCTGGCTAGCCGCGGATTTTCCGCTCGATCCGCAGGTGTTGTCTGGCATCGCCGACCAGACCGTCTCCCGTTTCACCCGCGATCATCGGCTGTGAGTTTCCGCTGAATGCCGGCACCTCGATGCCGCCGCTCATCGGCGGCACGGTGACGATTGGCTGAACGACGATTGAACGTCGGGTGGAGACGATGCCGCCAGCATCCGCCAGGCAGCATCGCGCCAACGGAAATCAAGCCGCCTTGCGCTTCTTCTTGCGGTCGCCGTCCTCGTCCTCGTCGTCCTCTTCTTCCTCGTCGTCGTCCTCGTCCTCGTCGTCTTCCTCTTCATCGTCTTCCGGATCGATCTCGGTCGATTCGAGTGCGACGAGCGGCAGGGTTTCGCGGAACAGATCGCCGTCCGTCCCCATCCACAGGCACTCCACCTTGTCCTCGTCGACGTCGACCACCGTGATCGGATGGCCGCCGGATTTCAGCATGACGACGTCGCCTGGTTTCAGTTCCATGATTTTCCCTCCGCGCTGGATGACGCGGACGGCAAGCTAGCGACCGGTGATGACAGTCAAATCACGATCGGCGCCTGGCGCGGTGGATTTGCTGTGAAAACCGCTGCTGCATTATTGCCGCGCGGCCGGAACCAGTTCGGTCAGCGAGCGGATGATGCGATCGGGCTTGATCGTCGAACCCTCCGGCAGGCCGACGCCGTGCACGTCCATCCAGATCGCGTAGATGCCAAGCCGCTGCGGCGCCACGACTTCCCATTCCAGATTGTCGCCGATCATCCAGGTGTCCGATGCGGTGACGCCGAGCGCCTGCATTGCGTGCAGATAGGCGCGCTCCTCGGGCTTGCCGAAACCGTGCTCGCCCTCGATCTGGATATGATCGAAGCGATGGCCGAGCGCGAAGCGCTCGACCTTGGCGCGCTGCATGTCGGCGGCGCCGTTGGTGACCAGCGCGAGCTTGATGCCGAGCGCCTTGAACGCATCGATCGCCTCATGCGCGCCGGGGAAGACGAACATCTCCTCCTCGCGATAGGCGGTGAAGCGATCGGCGATGCGGTCTGCGAGATCGTCCGGCAGCGCACGGTGGCCGGCCGCCGCCAGCTGAGCGAAGCCGCCCTTCACGGTCAGCCGGCGCGCCTCGCCGAGCCTGATCCGCCAGATCGGCTCGGCGGTCGACCAGAATTGCCGCGCGTAGGCCAGCAGCGCGGTCGCGACCATCTCCGGGGGCAGGGGAGCGAGCTCCGCGGCGAATTCGGCGGTGATCGTGTTCCAGGCGATCTCGGGGCGTCCATAGGCCGACAGGATGGTGTCATCCATGTCGATCAGCATCGCGCGTGGCAGGTTCATTACGGCCATTTCACCTCCGGCGGCAGCGACGACAGGATCGAATCGACATTGCCGCCGGTCTTCAGGCCGAAGATGGTGCCGCGATCGTAGAGCAGGTTGAACTCGACATAGCGCCCGCGGCGGACCAGCTGCTCGTCGCGATCCTCCGCGCTCCAGTCGCTCGCGAAATTGCGCCGCACCAGCTCAGGATAGATCTTCAGGAAGCTGCGCCCGACGTCCTGGGTGAAGGCGAGATCGGCCTCCCAGTCGCCGCTGTCGTGCCAGTCATAGAAGATGCCGCCGACACCGCGGGCTTCCTTGCGATGCGGCAGATAGAAATAGTCGTCGCACCATTTCTTGTACTTGTCGTAGTCGGCGACGCCGTTCGGCCCGCTGCAGGCTTCTTTCATTGCGGCATGGAAGGCGACCGTATCGGGGTCTTCCTGGGAACGCCGCCGGTTCAGCACTGGCGTCAGGTCGGCGCCGCCGCCGAACCAGGCCTTGGTGGTGACGACGAAGCGGGTATTCATGTGCACGGCAGGCACGTTCGGATTGCGCAGATGCGCGATCAGCGAAATGCCCGAGGCCCAAAAGCGTGGATCGTCGGCGGCGCCGGGAATCTGCGCGCGGAATTCGGGGGCGAACTCGCCATGCACGGTCGAGCAGTGTACGCCGACCTTCTCGAACAGCCGGCCCTTCATGATCGACATCACGCCGCCGCCGCCGGGCTTGCCGGTGTGATCGGTGCGGTCCCAGGGGGTGCGCACGAACCGGCCGGCATTGCCGGGATAGAGAGTTGCGGAGGCATCGTCCTCGAGCTTCTCGAAGGCCGCGCAGATGTCGTTGCGCAGCGCCTCGAACCAGCCGCGCGCACGCGCCTTGCGGTCTTCGATGATGGCGGGGTCTGTCGGCAGCATGGCTAACCCTGTGGGCCGAAATAGGTGCAGCTCTCGTTGCAGCTGTCGCGATGGACGCTGACGCGGGTCAGCTTGCCCGCGTGCTGCAACCGCTCCCAGATGAAGCGCGAAAGATTCTCCAGCGTCGGCACGCCGATCGCCTCGATCTTGTTGAGGAACTTGTGGTCGAGCGTCTTCTGCACCTCAGCCATCGCGCGTTCGAGCAGGCCGAGATCGATCACCATTCCGGTTTTCGGATCGGGCGTGCCGCGCACCGTGACTTCAGCGCGGAAGGAGTGACCGTGAATCTCCTCGCTGGCGGTGCCAAAGGTCGTTCCGGACAGCGCATGCGCAGCCTCGAACCGAAACGCTTTCGTCAATTCCCACATCTCGTTCAACAATCCAGTTCTGCTCAGGTAGGGTTCATCTAATGCCGAGCGTCTTGTGCGTCTGCACGCTGAGCCGCCATTGCGGGTGCTTCAGGCAGTATGCGATCGCAAGCTCGGTGTTCGCGATCAGGTCGGGGCCGTCCATCGGCTGCAGCGAGAAGCGCTCGAAGGCGAGCCCCGCAAAATCCTCCGGCGCGTTCTCCGGTTGTGGATAGACCAGCTTGAGCTCGTGCCCCTTGCGCACCACGAGCTCGGACGCGGCCTTGGGGCTGACGCAGATCCAGTCGAGCCCGTCGGGCGTGGCGATGGTTCCGTTGGTCTCGATCGCGATCGCAAAGCCGTGGCCGTGCAGCGCCGCGATCAGGGCCGTATCGACCTGGAGCAGCGGCTCGCCGCCGGTTAGCACCACGTAGCGATCGGCCTCGCCCCCGGTCCATTGCGCGGCAATGGTGCCGGCCAGCTTGTCGGCGGTCGCATAGCGGCCGCCGAGCGTGCCATCGGTGCCGACGAAATCGGTGTCGCAGAACCGGCAGACCGCGCCAGCGCGGTCCTGCTCGCGACCGCTCCAGAGGTTGCATCCGGCGAACCGGCAGAACACGGAGGCCCGGCCCGCATGGGCGCCTTCGCCCTGCAGGGTGAGAAAGATCTCCTTGACCGCGTAGCTCACCAAAAATCCCTCAAGTTGCAGAACCGGCAAGTCCTGAGCCGGCAAATCCTGTCTGCCGCAGCGCCTCACCGACCGCCATGGCCGCGGTGACCGCCACATTGAGCGAGCGCAAACTCGGCCTGATCGGAATCACCAGCCGCGCGTCCGCGGCGGCCACCACCGCGTCGGTCACCCCTGCCGTTTCGCGCCCGAACAGCAGGACATCGGAGGCCGTATACGCGAAATCAAGATAGGATTTCGCCGCCTTGGTCGTGAACAGGACCAGCCGGCATCCGGCCTCGGCCCGCCATTCCTCGAATTTCGACCATGAGTCGTGACGCTTCAACCGCACATGGTCGAGATAGTCCATACCCGCCCTGCGGAAATTCCGGTCCGAAGTGTCGAATCCCGCCGGTTCGATGATATGGGCTGACACGTCAAGGCAGGCGCACAGGCGCAGAATCGTCCCTGTATTCTGGGGGATGTCGGGCTGGAACAGCGCGATCTGCATGGTGCGGACGACCCGTGAAATCCGGATGAAATTGTCTCAATAAAACATCGCTCGGCGCGGATTTCGTGCATTGCACGTGTGCGAGCCGATAGCGGGCTTGCGCTCGTCCGGCAAGGGTGCCAATAGAACGATTCTGGACTGCTGTTCCGCCATTTGGGGTGGGGAATAGTGGTTTTCTGCCGCCGCGGGGGCCGCGGGCGCCGGCAGCCTTTCTTGGGGCGCTTCCCAGCGTCTCCGGGGCGGTTCCACCGGCTGCAGAAAAGAAAGGGCTAGGAATCGTGACGACAGCGTCTTCGGCGGACCATCCGACACGCCGTGATTTTCTCTTTGTTGCAACCGGAGCTGCCGCCGTGGTCGGCGCAGCCGCCACCGTCTGGCCGCTGGTTGCCCAGATGAACCCGGATGCCGCGACGATCGCGGCCGGCGCGCCGATCCAGGTCGACCTGGCGCCAATCGCCGAAGGCCAGGACATCAAGGTGTTCTGGCGCGGCAAGCCGATCTACATCAGCCACCGCACCAAGAAGCAGATCCAGGAGGCCCAGAGCGTGGCGCTCTCGAGCCTGCCCGATCCGCAGCCCGACTCGGCCCGCGTCAAGGCAGGCCACGACCAGTGGCTGGTCGTGATCGGCATCTGCACCCATCTTGGCTGTATCCCGATCGCCCATGAGGGCAACTACGACGGCTTCTTCTGCCCCTGCCACGGCTCCCAGTACGACTCCTCCGGTCGTATCCGCCAGGGGCCGGCGCCCGCCAACCTGGCGGTGCCGCCCTACGCCTTCCTTACCGACACCAAAATCCAGATCGGCTAAGTCCCGGACATCACGGGATTTCGGCTTCCCCTTGGACCCATCGCGTCGTTTTTCTTCTTCAGGATCGCATCAATGAGCGGACCATCTGATTTTCAACCGAGCAACCCCGCCTTGAAGTGGATCGAACGGCGCCTTCCGATCTTCGGCCTGATCCACTCCTCGTTCGTGGCCTACCCGACGCCGCGCAACCTGAACTACTGGTGGACCTTCGGCGCCATCCTTTCGATGATGCTGGCGCTGCAGATCCTGACCGGCGTGATCCTGGCGATGCACTACACGCCGCACGCCGATCTCGCCTTCAAGTCGGTCGAACTGATCGTCCGCGACGTCAATTACGGCTGGCTGCTGCGCAACATGCATGCCTGCGGCGCGTCGATGTTCTTCTTCGCCGTCTACATCCACATGTTCCGCGGTCTCTATTACGGGTCGTACAAGGAGCCGCGCGAGGTGCTGTGGATCCTCGGCGTCATCATCTACCTCCTGATGATGGCGACCGGCTTCATGGGCTACGTGCTGCCGTGGGGCCAGATGAGCTTCTGGGGCGCTACCGTCATCACCAATCTGTTCTCGGCCGTGCCGTATTTCGGCGAGAGCATCGTGACCCTGCTGTGGGGCGGCTATTCGGTCGGCAACCCGACCTTGAACCGCTTCTTCTCGCTGCACTATCTGCTGCCGTTCGTGATCGCCGGCGTGGTCGTGCTGCACGTCTGGGCGCTGCACGTCGCGGGTCAGAACAACCCGGCCGGCGTCGAGGCCAAGACCGAGAAGGACACCGTGCCGTTCACGCCGTATGCGACGATCAAGGACGCCTTCGGTGTGTCGTGCTTCCTGATCTTCTTCGCCTGGTTCATCTTCTACATGCCGAACTACCTCGGCGACGCCGACAACTACATCCCGGCGAACCCGGGCGTGACCCCGGCGCACATCGTGCCTGAATGGTACTACCTGCCGTTCTACGCGATCCTGCGCTCGATCCCGAACAAGCTCGCCGGCGTCGTGGCGATGTTCTCGGCGATCATCATCCTGTGCTTCCTGCCCTGGCTCGACAGCGCGCGGACCCGGTCGTCGAAGTATCGTCCGCTGGCCAAGCAGTTCTTCTGGATTTTCGTGGTGGTCTGTATCCTGCTCGGCTATCTCGGCTCGCAGCCGCCGGAAGGCATCTATGTGATCGCCGGCCGGATACTGACGGTGTGCTACTTCGCCTACTTCCTGATCGTGCTGCCGCTGCTCGCCCGCATCGAGACGCCGCGCCCGGTGCCGAACTCGATCGCTGACGACGTGCTGGCGAAGAGCAAGGGCCGTCCGCAGCCGATGGTCTCGACCATGATTGCAATCATGGTTGCAGGCGGGCTCGTGTTCGCCGGCAGCATCCAGAGCGCCAAGGCGGAGGAGGGCGGCGATGCGCCGCCGGCCCAGAAGTGGTCGTTTTCCGGCCCTTTCGGCAAGTATGACCGCGGCTCGCTGCAGCGCGGCCTGAAGGTCTACAAGGAAGTCTGCTCGGCCTGCCACAGCCTGAACTACGTCGCGTTCCGCAATCTCGCCGATCCCGGTGGTCCCGGCTATTCGGAGGCGCAGGCAGCCGCGTTCGCGTCCGAGTACAAGATCAAGGACGGTCCGAACGACCAGGGTGAGATGTTCGAGCGTCCGGGCCGCACCGCGGATTATTTCCCGGCACCGTTCCCGAACGAGCAGGCCGCAGCCGCGGCCAACGGCGGCAAGGCGCCCCCGGACCTGTCGCTGATGGCGAAGGCGCGCTCCTACAAGCGCGGCTTCCCGCAGTTCGTGTTCGACTTCTTCACCCAATACCAGGAGCAGGGCCCGGACTATGTCGACGCCATCCTGCAGGGCTTTGAGGACAAGCCGCCGGCGGGCGTGACCGTTCCGGAGGGGACCTACTACAACAAGTACTTCCCCGGCCACGCCATCAAGATGCCGAAGCCGCTGTCCGACGGCCAGGTGACCTTCGACGACGGCTCGCCCGCGACCGTCAAGCAGTACGCGCATGACGTCACCACCTTCCTGATGTGGGCCGCCGAGCCGCACATGGAAGCGCGCAAGCGGATCGGCATGCAGGTGTTCTTCTTCCTGGTGGTGTTCGCCATCCTGATGTACTTCACCAAGCGCAAGGTCTGGGCCGACGCTCACTGAGCTCGATCGTCGCGAGTTGGAAAAAGCCCCTTCGGGGGCTTTTTTGTTGTCGTCATTGCGAGCGCTACGAAGCAATCCACCCGTCCTTGTGCGGAGATATGGATTGCTTCGCTGCGCTCGCAATGACGGCTAATTGATTGCGTCCGCCACCGAGTACGGACAAAATGCCGGCCAATCAGCCGGCAAACATTGCGGAGGAACTCATGGGTACCACCATCAACTTCAAGCGTCCGGACGGCAAGGAAGCGTCGGGCTATCTCGCCAATGCCGCGCGCGGCAACGCACCCGGGGTCGTCGTGATCCAGGAATGGTGGGGGCTGCAGGACCAGATCAAGGGCATGTGCGACCGCTTCGCGCGGGCCGGTTTCGATGCGCTGGCGCCCGATCTCTACAAGGGCAAGGTGGTGCCGTATCACGACACCGACGCGGCCGGCAAAGAGATGAACTCGCTCGACTTCATGGACGCCACCACGCAGACCGTGCGCGGCGCCGCGCAATATCTCGCCAAGAACGGCGCCAAGGTCGGCCTGACCGGTTTCTGCCTCGGTGGCGCGGTGACCATCATCGGCGCCACCAAGATCCCGGAGCTGACGGCCGGCGTGGTGTTCTACGGCATTCCGCCGGAGCAGGCGGCCAAGCCCGCGGACGTCCGGATTCCGCTGCAGGGCCATTTTGCCACCAAGGATGACTGGTGCACGCCGGAACTGGTCGATGGTTTTGAAAAAGCGATGAAGGCCGCCGGCAAATCGCTGGAGCTGTACCGCTACGACGCCGAGCACGGCTTCGGCAACGAGCAGCGCCTCTCGGTGCACGACCGGCAGTGTGCGGAGCTCGCCTGGGACCGCGCGACGGAGTTCTTCAGGAAGCATCTGGGTTAGGCGGCGCTCGCGGTCACCATTCTGGTCCCTGCGAAAGCAGGGACCCATACGCCACGGCTGCGGCCATGGCACGCTGGCAGTCATCTCGCCAAACAACCGCACCCTGTGGTTATGGAGGCCCGCTTTCGCTGAGACGACCGAGAGCTCATAGCGACTGCCCCTATTCCCACGGTGGCGTGCCGCGAAATGCTTCGGCCAGAAAATCGATCATTACGCGAACCTTGGCGCTGAGGTGGCGGCGGCTGGGATAGACTGCCAGTACATCGGTTTCGGCCATGTGGTAGCCGGTCAACAGTGGCACCAGCCGTTTCCGGCGCAAATCCTGTCCGATCAGGAATGTCGGCTGTCGGACAATGCCAAGGCCGGCCAAGGCTGCTGCGCGGGCGGTGTCACCGTTGTTGGTGCGCATGATCTGACGCACCGCGACGGAATGCTCCTTGCCCGCATTGTCCAGCAGTCGCCAATCGTCAACTGAATCCGAATAGACATAGGCAATGCAGGCATGTTCCTTGAGATCCTCGGGTCTCGTCGGCGCGCCGTGTCGTGCGAGATAGTCGGGAGATGCGCAAATCAGGTGGCGCGCGGTCGCGAGCTTGCGGCTGACAAGCGCCGGTGACCCGCCACGCGAGATGCGGATTGCCAGATCGTAGCCCTCTTCGACGAGATCGACGACCCGATCGACCAGACTGACGTCCAATTCGATGTCCGGATAGCGCGCGCAGAAGCGCGGCCAGAGCGGTGCCAGATGAAGAATGCCGAAACTCAATGGCGCGTTGACCCGCAGCCGTCCGCGCGGCTGCATCGCGGCGGTAGAGGCGATTGCTTCGGCTTCGGCCACGTCCTCGAGGATGGCGAGCGCCCGTTCGTGCAGCATCCTTCCGGTCTCGGTCAGCGACAGCCGCCGCGATGTGCGGTTGAGCAAACGGGCGCCGAGCGACCCCTCCAGTTCGTTGACGTATCGGGTGACATTCGCGGGGGAGGTGTCGAGCTTGTCCGCGGCGCGGGTGAAGCTGCCTTGGCCGACAACAGCCGCGAAAACCTCGAAAGCCCGCAATCGGTCCATGTCTCACCTCGCACCATTCATAAAAGCTGAACAATATAGCCAGTTTTCGTGCCTTCTTTCAATTTCGCGACGGGTTTACCTAAGAATCACCCGGCCGCGATTGACGCGGCCCCGAAAAGGAGAAAGGGACATGGCCCAACAGCAAACAGGACGTCTTCAGAACAAGGTCGCGATCATCACCGGCGCGAGCTCCGGCATCGGCCGGGCCACGGCCAAGCTGTTCGCGGCCGAAGGCGCCAAGGTCGTCGTCGGCGCGCGGCGGGAATCCGAACTTGCGAGCCTCGTGGACGAGATCAAGGCGACCGGCGGCACAGCGGTGGCGCTGGCCGGGGATGTGCGCAACGAAGCCTACGCCCAGGCCCTCGTAGCGCTCGCCGTCAAGACATTTGGCAGGCTCGACATCGCCTTCAACAATGCCGGCACGCTGGGCGAAGGCGGCCCCTCGACTGGCGTTTCCGAGGCCGGCTGGAACGATGCCATCGCCATCAATCTCACCGGCTCGTTCCTCGGGGCGAAGCATCAGATCGCCGAGATGGTCAAGCATGGCGGCGGCTCGGTGATCTTCACCTCCACCTTCGTCGGCCACAGCTCGTCATTTCCCGGCGTCGCCGCCTATGCCGCGAGCAAGTCGGGCCTGATCGGACTGACGCAGACGCTGGCTGCCGAGTTTGGCCCGCAGAATGTTCGGGTCAACGCGATCCTGCCGGGCGCGGTCGATACCGACATGTATCGCGAGATGAACGACACCCCAGACAAGGCGGCCTTCGTCACCAATCTTCATGCGTTGAAGCGGGTCGGCCGATCAGAAGAAGTCGCGCGATCGGTCCTCTATTTGGCATCCGACGACTCGAGCTTCGTCACCGGCACCGCATCCCTGATCGACGGTGGCCTTTCCATCACCCGCACCTGAGCAGGACTCGACCACGCAGGGCAATGAGGAGGCTGACATGGGACTTCTGGTCGAAGGCCAATGGCGCGACGCCTGGTACGACACCGCCGCAACGCGCGGTCGCTTCGTACGCAAGGACGCAGCGTTCCGCAACTGGATCACGGCCGATGGCAGCGCCGGCCCAAGCGGTCGCGGCGGCTTCGAGGCGGAAGCCGGCCGCTACCATCTCTACGTCAGCCTCGCCTGCCCTTGGGCGCATCGCACGCTGATCATGCGCGCGCTCAAGGGGGTCGAGGACATGATCTCCGTCTCGGTGGTGCATTGGCTGATGCTTGAGAACGGCTGGACCTTCGCGGACGGCCCGGGCGTCATCCCGGATAGTGTCTTCCGTGCACGGTTCCTGCATCAGATCTACAGTGGAGCCGATCCACACTATACCGGTCGCGTCACTGTTCCGGTGCTCTGGGACAAGCATGCGCGCACGATCGTCAGTAACGAATCGTCCGAGATCATCCGTATGCTGAACTCGGCCTTCGATGCGATCGGTGCGAAGTCCGGCGACTATTATCCGGAAGGGCTGCGTGCGGAGATCGATGGGGTCAACGCCCGTATCTATGACACGCTGAACAACGGAGTCTACAAGGCCGGCTTCGCGACGACGCAGCAAGCTTACGAGGAGGCCGTCGTCCCGCTGTTCGACACGCTCGATTGGCTAGAGCAGCGGCTTGCCGACCGCAGGTTTTTGCTAGGCGACAGCCTCACCGAAGCCGATATCCGCCTGTTCACGACACTGATCCGCTTCGACGCGGTCTATGTCGGGCATTTCAAGTGCAACATCCGCCGCATCGCCGACTATCCCAACCTGTCGGGCTATGCGCGCGACATCTATCAATGGCCCGGCATTGCCTCGACCGTGAATTTCGAGCATATCCGGCGGCATTATTACCAGAGCCACCGCTCGATCAATCCTACCGGAATCGTCCCCGTCGGCCCTCTGCTTGATTTCATGGCACCGCACGGACGCGAGAGCCTGGTTAGGCGCGGCACACCGGCTTCGCCGGTTGGCGCGCATCCCGGTCTACCGCCTGATTGTCCGGATCGCACGTCGGCGGCGCTCGAGTAGTTCTCTCCGATCAGAAGGCCGTCCCGGAGTGCGCTGCGCTTCATCCGGGCTGCGCTTCAACTCTCCGCCCTGACCCCGTCCCACCACGGGCAGGTGCCCGACATCAGCTTGAAATTGCCTTCGATCACCTGCACGGGTGCGCGCTTGCCCTCGGCCGCGGCGCGCATCCGCATCTCGCGCGCGACCGCCCGATCCTGCGGCGACAGCCAGACCCGCTCGTGGCCCCACAGGCTCGGGCCGTCGTACATTTCGAACGGCGTCCAGTTCGCAGGGTCGATCTCGCGGCCGCCCCAGCCGCACTCGACCATGAAGGCCGACGGCGATTTTGCGTAGAACGACGTCATCAGGTCGTTGGTGTGACGGCCGAGCGTGACGTTGACCCGGTCTTCCTTCATCGCGATGTCGTAGGCCTGACCGACATCGTCCAGCGAGAACAGCTCCACCATCAGATGGTGCATGCCGTTCGTGCCGGTCTCGATCAGCGCGAGTGAGTGGTGGCGGGCATTGACGTGGAAGAAATAGGCGCGGAACGGCTTTTCGATGAAGTCGCTGAGGCCGAAGCCCAGCACGTCGACATAGAAGCTCATCACGGGTGCGATGTTCTCGACGGTCAGCACTGCGTGGCCGAGCCCGAGCGCGCCGGTGCGAAAGCCGGAGATCGAGCGCCCCGGCCGGAACGGCGTGTCGTCGATCTCGGGGCCGTGGAACGCCTCCAGGCGGTTGCCGGCCGGGTCCTGGAACGAGATCAGTTCGCGGACCCGCCGCGCGTCGGCGAGCCCCTGCGGCTCGGTGGTGACAGGCATGCCGGCCTGCTCGAGCCGTACCGCCAGCGCGTCCAGCGCTGCGGCATCCGCCACCTCCCAGCCGAAGAACCTTGTGCCTTCGCCCTGGGCGCGGTCGATCACGATGCGCTGCTTGCGGTCGTCCATCCGGAAGGCGAGCAGCGAGTTGCCGCGCTCGACCGCCTGCAGTCCGACCAGGCCGGTGCCGAACTGCCGCCACTCGTCGAGCGCGTCGGAGCCGAAGCCGGCATATCCGAGACCCAAAATCGCCATCTGCGCCTCCGCCATCTGTCTGTTTTTTGGGCGGCCGATCGGCCGCCATTTCGACAAATCCTACGCGGATTCCAGTGCCTTCAAACCCCGAAAGTGGCGTCCCACCTCGGGGCAGGGGTGTCGGGCCGTCCCTTGACACGGCGCGCGGCGGGTGGTGTGTAACGGCCATGAGCACCGTTGCCAGTCCATCCCGTCGTTGGTGGCCCACCTTCTCATAGGTGGCCGGTGCGTTTCATTTCCCAAAAACGTCGAAGGTCGCCATCGCAGTGCGACGGTCTCCTTCGTTTGTCCTGTGTGGCGCTCTCTTCCCAAGTCTCGTAAGAGGATCACATGAACAGGACAGTCTTCTCCCTGCCGGCCAAAAGCGAATACCTCACCAATGGCGGCCTTGCGGTCGCGCGCGTGGTCGAGCAGTTCACCGGCGGCGCCAATCGTCTCGACGATCTGATCGCGCTGCTGGACCGCCGCCGCGGCGTGGTGCTGTCCTCGGGCACGACGGTGCCGGGCCGCTACGAGAGCTTTGACCTCGGCTTTGCCGATCCGCCGCTGGTGCTGGAGACCTCAGGCACCGATTTCTCGTTGCAGGCGCTGAACCCGCGCGGCGAGGTCCTGATCGCTTTCCTCGGCGACGTGTTGCGCGAGCCCTGCGTCGTGATCTCGGAGCGGAGCGCCACGCGGCTCGCCGGCCACATCATCCGCGGTGCGGCGCCGGTCGAGGAAGACCAGCGCACCCGCCGCGCCAGCGTGATGTCGCTGGTGCGCGACATGGTGGCGGCGTTCACCTCCAATGCCGATCCGCTGCTCGGCCTGTTCGGCGCCTTCGCCTACGACCTCGTGTTCCAGATCGAGGACCTGGTGCAGAAGCGCGCCCGCGAGGCCGACCAGCGCGACATCGTGCTCTACGTGCCGGACCGGCTGCTGGCCTATGACCGCGCCACCGGCCGCGGCGTGGCGCTGAGCTACGAATTTTCCTGGAAGGGCAAATCCACCGCGGGCCAGTCGCACGAGACCGCGCCGAGCGTCTACGCCAAGACGGGGCGGCAAGGTTTTGCCGATCACGCCCCGGGTGAATACCAAGCGACCGTCGAAGTCGCCCGCGCGGCGTTCGCCCGCGGCGATCTGTTCGAGGCGGTGCCCGGGCAGCTGTTTGCCGAGCCCTGCGAGCGTTCGCCGGCGGAAGTGTTCCAGCGGCTCTGCCGCATCAATCCGTCGCCCTATGGCGCGTTGATGAATCTCGGTGACGGCGAATTCCTGGTCTCGGCCTCGCCCGAAATGTTCGTGCGCTCCGACGGCCGCCGCGTCGAAACCTGCCCGATCTCGGGCACCATCGCGCGCGGCTCTGACTCGATCGGCGATGCCGAGCAGATCCGCAAGCTGCTGAACTCGGAGAAGGACGAGTTCGAGCTCAACATGTGCACCGACGTCGATCGCAACGACAAGGCGCGTGTTTGCGTGCCCGGCACCATCAAGGTGCTGGCGCGGCGGCAGATCGAGACCTACTCGAAGCTGTTCCACACCGTCGATCACGTCGAGGGCATGCTGCGGCCAGGCTTCGATTCGCTCGACGCCTTCCTGACCCATGCCTGGGCGGTGACCGTGACCGGCGCGCCGAAATTATGGGCGATGCAGTTCGTCGAGGATCACGAGCGCTCGCCGCGGCGCTGGTACGCCGGCGCGATCGGCTGCGTCAATTTCGACGGCAGCATCAACACCGGCCTCACCATCCGCACCATCCGCATGAAGGATGCCCTCGCCGAGGTGCGCGTCGGTGCAACCTGTCTGTTCGACTCGGATCCGGCGGCCGAGGACCGCGAGTGCCAGGTCAAGGCGGCAGCGCTGTTCCAGGCGCTGCGCGGCGATCCGCCGAAGCCGCTGTCGGATTTCGCGCCCGACGCCACCGGCTCCGGCAAGAACGTGCTGCTGATCGATCACGACGACAGTTTCGTGCACATGCTGGCCGACTACTTCCGCCAGGTCGGCGCCAACGTCACCGTGGTCCGGCATATCCATGCCCAGGACATGCTGAAGCAGCGCGGTTGGGACTTGCTGGTGCTGTCGCCCGGTCCGGGCCGTCCGGAGGATTTCGGCATCGCGAAGACCATCGACACCGCGCTGGAGAAGAAGCTGCCGATCTTCGGCGTCTGTCTCGGCGTGCAGGCGATCGGCGAATATTTCGGCGGGCAGCTCGGTCAGCTCGGCCAGCCCGCGCATGGCCGCCCCTCGCGCGTCCTGGTCCGCGGCGGGCGCTTGATGCACAATCTGCCCAATGAGATCGTGATCGGTCGCTACCACTCGCTCTATGTCGAGCGCGACAGCGTGCCCGAGGTGCTGGCGGTGACCGCGACCACCGAAGACGGCGTCGCGATGGTGATCGAGCACAAGACCCTGCCGGTCGGCGGCGTGCAATTCCACCCGGAATCGCTGATGTCGCTCGGCAACGAGGTCGGCCTGCGCATTGTCGAGAATGCATTCCGGCTTGATCCGGGGACGAATTGATTTGGACCGTCATTGCGAGCGCAGCGAAGCAATCCATTTCTCCTCCGCGGAGAGGTGGATTGCTTCGTCGCTTGCGCTCTTCGCAATGACGATGCGGTGAAAGCGAGAGATCAAATGACCTTCGACCACGACATCAAGGCGACCGTTCGTACCATCCCGGACTATCCGAAGAAGGGCATCCTGTTTCGCGACATCACGACCTTGCTCGCGGATGCGAGAGCCTTCCGCCGTGCCGTCGATGAGCTGGTGCACCCCTGGGCGGGAGCGAAGGTCGACAAGGTCGCCGGCATCGAGGCCCGCGGCTTCATCCTCGGCGGCGCGGTGGCGCATCAGCTCTCGGCTGGCTTCGTGCCGATCCGCAAGAAGGGCAAGCTGCCGCACACCACGGTGCGGATCGCCTATTCGCTGGAATATGGCATCGACGAGATGGAGATGCACGCCGACGCCGTGCAGCCCGGCGAGCGCGTGATCCTGGTCGACGATCTGATCGCCACCGGCGGCACCGCGGAGGGCGCGGTGAAGCTGCTGCGCCAGATCGGCGCCAACGTGGTCGCCGCCTGCTTCATCGTCGACCTGCCCGATCTTGGTGGCGCGGCCAAGCTGCGCGCGATGGACGTGCCGGTGCGCACGCTGATGGCATTCGAAGGGCACTGAACTTCTCTTGCCTCGCCCAGCTTACGGGGAGAGGCCGGATCGCATGGAATGCGATCCGGGAGAGGGGGAGGCTCCGGGCGCTCCAATGCTGATTGAGGCTGCGGAGCCGGCTCTTCACCCCGACCCGCTCCCCGCAAGAGCGGGGCGAGGGAGCAGAGCTATCCCCGCTGCAGCAGTATGCTCAGCTCGAGATCGCGGAACGTGGTGTAGTTCTTCCGGATCCACTGATGCAGCTCGGTCGATGAATCCTTCTCCTGCCGCAGATAGCCGGTGAAGGAGAAGCTCAGCCGGTCGATATAGGTCTTCAGGAACACCGGCAGCGCGCGGAAGCGCAGCACCCGGCTGGCGGTCATGACCGGCGGCAGTTCGCCGCGCACCACGAACTCGTTGTCGATGACGATGAGCGCGTTCGGCGGGATCATGCCGGCCAGCGTCTGGTAGCCGTGCACCGAGGCGCGGTCGGTATCGGCGACATACAGGATGACAGGCGAGACGCGGCGGCGCAGTGCCTCCTTCATCAGCCCGATCTGGTCGCACATTTTGAAGAATTCATCGAAGGCGTGGTAGCCGAGGTCGATCACCTTGGCGATGCCGTCATTGACGATGACACGGTCCATCAGCTGCATCTTGCCGTAGGTGTCGATCACGTCGGCGGTTTCCGTGATCCGCGGCAGATAGTCGAGCAGCGACGGCTCCTTCAGGTTGATGTCGTAGCAGACCACGTCGCCGTTCTTGAGCAGCAGGAATTCGCCGAGCAGCCGTGCGATCAGCGTCTTGCCGACCTGCGGGCGGGGCGAGCAGATGATGTAAACGGGCGTGGACGACATCGCCCGCTATATCAGGCCAAATTTTCGCCCAATCCAGCCCCATCGCCGCCTCGGGCGCGACTTTTTTCGCTGCCGGGGGCGAGCTTTTCACTGCCTTCGCGCGCGACTATTTTTCGCCCTTGGCCGCCTTGGCGCCGACCAGGTCGGTGAGCTTGATCCGGTCGTACTCGCTCCAGACATTGGCGAGCCAGTGCCGGACATAGCCGCGCAGCACGAAGGAGTAATTCGCTGCGTCGTCGTTGATGCCCTTGTTGGCGACGAATTTCAGGAACGGAACCGAGGAGACCTCGACCTGCTCATAGGCCATTTCGTTGAGCTTCGGGATGGTCAGGTCGACGGCATCCTTGATGCGGTGGAAGTAGGAATTATAGGTCGCCTGGTCCCACTGGAAGAACTGGGTGTCGTTGATGAAGTTCTTGACCAGGAAATATTTCGCGCCGCCCATGAAGTTGGCGGTCTCGGCGATCTCATCCAGCGAGGCGATCGACGGGCCGAGGATGTGGAACACGGCGAAGGTGATCTGGCCGGAGCGCGCGGCGTCGAGGAAGCCGATGTCGCGCAGCGAGGCCAGCGCCGGCGACAGCAGGCCGGCGCGGACGTCGATCACGGTGACCGCCGGGCCCGAGTTCAGCGTATCGAAGATCTTCATCTGGTCCGCGGTCGTCGTCATGTCGACGATCTCGGTGATCTCGGGATGGAAGCGCTTCAGCGTGCCGCGCGGCGATTCGGTGTCGAACGCCCGGGTCTGCACGTTGTTGGCGCTGAAATAGTCCAGGAGCGTCCGCGAGACGGTGGTCTTGCCGACCCCGCCCTTGTCGGCGCCCACCACGATCACAACCGGCTTTGCCATGGAAATCCCTTGAAAGCGCGCTCCCGACCGCGATGGCGATCGGCAAGTCCCCACACTGCTTTGGGCGCGAACATGGCAGAAACGAGGGAGAATTCAATTCCTTAACGCGCCCACATTGGCTTTGGTGGGGATTTCCTTAATGGACTGAGTGACCTAGGGCACGATCAGCGGTGCGGGCCCCAAGGACCTTGAAGTGGGCCTTGGAGCGGTCCCTGGAGCGGACCAAACGGTCCCTGCCTGGGGGCAGTGCCGGGCAGCGGCGGCGGATTGTTCGGTTGTGCCGGCGGCGTGTCACCCCACGGGCCATGGGTCACCGGCGGGGGCTGGTCGCCTGCCGTGGGCGGCTGGTCCTGCGGCTCCGTGTCATCCGGCAGCCCCAGCGGTCCGGGGTCGTGGCCGCCGGCATATTTCACCAGGGCATCGACCCGGGACTTCACCGACGGATGGGTCGCGAACAGGTCGGCAAAGCCCTCGCGCGGATTGTCGACGCAGAGTTCCATCACCGCCGAGGTGGCGCCCGGCAACTCGCCGCGGTTCTCGATCTTGCGCAGCGCCGAGATCATCGCATCGGGATTCTTGGTCAGCTCGACCGAGCCGGCATCGGCGAGGAATTCGCGCGACCGCGACAGCGCGAGCTTGACCACCTGTGACAGCAGCCAGGCCAGCATGATCAATGCGACCGCGATGATGATGACGATGATCGCGCCGCCGCCCGAACCCTTGCTGTCGCGGTCCGAGGAGGACGACGACGATCGGGAGGATGACGAGGACGACCCGCCACCTCCGCTGCCGCCGCTCCACGACAGATTTGTGAACAGGCGAAAGAACAATTCGCCGAAGAAGCCGACCACGCCGGCGATGATCACCGCGACCACCATCAGTTGCACGTCGCCGTTCTTGATATGGGTGAGCTCGTGGCCGAGCACAGCCTCGATCTCCTGGTCGTTCAGCGCTCTCAGAAGTCCGTTGGTGACCGTGATGGCGTACTGCCGCGGGTTCAGTCCGGTCGCGAACGCGTTCAGCGCCAGGCTGTCCATCACCTTCAGCTTCGGCATCGGGATGCCGCGCGAGATGCAGAGGTTTTCCAGGAGATTGTAGAGCCGCGGTTGCTGCTGGCGCGTCACGCTTTCGCCGCCGGTGACGGCGTCGATCACCTTCTGGTGGAAGAAATAGGCGATCACGATCCAGGCCAGTGCAGCGATCGTCGCCCATGGGAAGGCCGAGGCCAGATCGCGCGCGGCATGGGTCAGATAGTAGTCGGCCGTGCGGCCGCCATCGGTCATCACCTCCGCGACCAGCGCGCCGGCATAGACCAGCACGTAGATCAGCAGGAACAGGCCGGCGAGCAGCAGCATCGAACGAAACTTGTTCGATGCGATATGCGTGTAGAGACCATAGGCGGCCATGACGGAGCAGCCTCCCGCCGGCGCGCGTTGCGCCTTTAGAACTTCACGCTCGGTGCCGCCTCGACCTCCGTGCGGCTGGCGCCGAGGTCGAAGAAATCCTTGCGGGTGAAGCCGAACATGCCGGCGAACAGCGCGGCCGGCATCTGCTGGATGCCGGTGTTGTATTCCTGGACCGCGTTGTTGAAGAAGCGGCGGCTGGCGGCGATCTTGTTCTCGAGATCGGAAAGTTCCGATGCGAGCTGCTGGAAATTGGCGTTGGCCTTGAGGTCCGGGTAGGCCTCCGACAGCGCGATCAGCCGGCCGAGCGCACCGGAGAGCTGGTTCTCAGCCGCCGAGACCTGGGCCGGTCCCTGTGCCGAGATCGCCGAGTTGCGTGCCTTGATGACGTCGTCGAGCGTGCCGCGCTCATGCGCGGCATAGCCCTTCACGGTCTCGACCAGGTTCGGGATCAGGTCGTGGCGCTGCTTGAGCTGCACATCGATGTCGGCAAACGCCTGGCTGACCCGCTGGCCGAGCGCGACGAGGCGGTTGTAGGCGCTGAACGCAAACAGCACGAGAAGGACGATGACGCCGATAACGATCCAGCTGGTCGACATGACAGGGCAGCTCCTGATGGACGAGACGGCGGCACCGTAGCCCAAGATCGGGGCGCAGGGCAGCCCGCCGCGAAGAGGTGGGCATGGGTTGGTCGTAGATCGGCCGAGACCGGTTCAACATATTCGTCGTCCCGGCGAAGGGGACCCATTGCCACCGCTATGTGCAGTGAGAATTCGTTGGGCCCCAGCTCGCTTCAACGACGCATTTCGGTGGTTATGGGTCTCGGCCTTCGCCGGGACGACCAATTACCGCATCGCCCCAGCGCCATTTGCGGGCGCGGGCGTATTCGGCCTTGGCGCGCCGGGGCACTTTTGTGACAACGACGCCATCGACCGTGCAGAGCTTGGCCGCAACCTCGACCTTGCCGACATCCGGCTGCGCCAGCACGCGCGGTGGCCGGTTCTCAACGCGCGCGCGGCTCAGCGCGACATAGGCGAAGCGCTCGTCCTCGAACGGGGCGTCGGCGCCCTTGACCTGCTTGTGTGCGCGCGAGCGTTGCAGGCGCTGCGAGAAATGACACCAGTCCGGCGCGACCAGCGGGCAGGCGCCGTCATGCGGGCAAGGGGCAACTACATGCGCGCCGGCGGCGATCAAGCGTGCGCGGAGCGCGATGATCCGCGCATAGCCCGCCGGCGTGCCGGGTTCGACGACCAGCAGCGTGTCGCGCGCCTTGGACCACATGGCATCGGTCAGTGCCGCGCGTTCGGCGTCACCAAGTTCGCCGATCATGTAGCTGGCGACGACGAGGTCGGCGGGGTTGGCCTTGTCGATCAGGGCGTGGGCCTGGCCGAGTTGATAACTAGTGTCGTGCAGGCGGATGCTGCCGTGAAACAGCCCTTCGGCGAGCGTTCGCAACGCGGCGTTGGCGTCGAGCAGGGTGAAGCCTTGCAGAGAGGTGAACGTCTCAGCGGCGGCCCAGGTCGCGGTTCCCGGACCGGCGCCGACATCGAGCAGGCTCGCCGGCGCGAAGTCCGGCCTGATCTCCGTCAGCGCATTCAGGCTCGCCATCACGGCCGCATAGGTCGCCGGCATCCGCGCCAGCGCGTAGGCCAGCGCATCGGTCTCGGTCCTGATCGTCGCGGAGTTGCCGCCTTCGCGATAAGTCCGCGAGATCACCGCCGCGCGGCCGGCGGCGTCGCTGCGCGATAGGCCTTCGAGGTGGCTGTTGAGCGCCGCGCGCAGTTCGGCGGGAAGATCGGGAGAGGTCATGCGACGCACTATCGCATGTCATTGCGAGCGAAGCGAAGCAATCCATCGCGCCGCTTGCCGAGACATGGATTGCTTCGCTGCGCTCGCAATGACGGAGCGGAAGCGGGTGCGCGAGCGTCAGCCCCTTACGCCACGTTCTGGTCGAGGATGTCGACCGCGCCCTGCAGGTCGACCGACACCAGCTGCGACACGCCGCGCTCGGCCATGGTGACGCCGAACAGCCGGTTCATCCGCGCCATCGTGATCGGGTTGTGCGTGATGATGATGAAGCGCGTGTCGGTCGAGCCGGTCATTTCGTGCAGAAGGGTGCAGAACCGTTCGACGTTGTGGTCGTCGAGCGGCGCGTCGACTTCGTCCAGCACGCAGATCGGCGACGGGTTGGTGAGGAACACCGCGAAGATCAGGGAGAGGGCGGTCAGCGCCTGCTCACCGCCTGACAGCAGCGACAGTGTTTGCGGCTTTTTGCCGGGCGGCTTGGCGATGATCTCGAGGCCTGCCTCGAGCGGATCGTCGCTCTCGATCAGATGCAGCGCGGCTTCGCCGCCGCCGAACAGCTCGGTGAACAGCCGCTTGAAATGGTTGTTGACGGTCTCGAACGAGGTCAAGAGGCGCTCGCGCGCTTCGCGGTTGAGGCTCTGGATGCCCTGCCGCAGCCGCTTGATCGCCTCGACCAGGTCGTCGCGTTCGGTGGTCAGCGCAGTGTGCTGGGTCTCGACTTCCTTGAGTTCTTCCTCGGCGCGCAGGTTGACGGCGCCGAGCCGCTCGCGGTCGCGGCGCAGCTTCTCGAGCTCTTCCTCGACCTGTGTGACTGGCGGCAGCTCCTGGCCGGGCTCGATCTCGGCGAGGCCCACGACCGCGCTCGGCTCGACCTCGAGCATGTCGTGGATCTCGCGCTCGATGTCGGCGAGGCGGCGACGGGTGCCTTCCATGCGCTCCTCGGCGCGCGCGGTTGCCTCACGGGAATAGGAGAGGGCTTCGAGGGTCGCCTTGGCGACGCGGTCGGTTTCCGCCATCGCGGCTTCCGCGGTCGCGAGCGCGTCGGCGGCGATGCGGCGATCGCCCTCGGCGTGCTCGATCTCCGTGATCAGTGCGCTGCGCTTCTCGGCGAACACCTCCGGCGCGTTTGCGAGTTCCTCGCGCTCGGCCGACACCTCGGCGATGCGGGCCTCGACGGTCTCGACCTGCGAAGCGGCGCTGGTCTTGCGGTTCTGCCACTCATTGCGCTCGGCGACGATCGCCTGGACGCGGCGGTCGGCGAGTTCGGCCTCGCGGGCCAGCGCCTGCGCCTCGGCGCGAACTTGCGCCGCGGCACGGCGCTGGTTGTCGATCTCGGCGCGAACCGCGGCGAGCTGGGCCTCGGTCTCGACACCAGGTGGCAGTTCGGACAGCGCGGCAACAGCGTTCTCGTGGGCCGCTTCGGCCTCGGCGCGGTCGGCGGCGACGCGGCTGTGCGCCTCGGTCAGCGCCGACCTGCGCGCCGCGTGACGGTTGATCTCGCGCTCCATCGCGGCATGGCGCTCGCGCGCGGCGTCGGCCTCGCGGCGGGCGGCGCGCACGGCTTCGCGCGAGGCGCTCTCGGCGGCGGACGCAGAGTGCAGCTCTTCCTCAGCCGTCTCCAGCGCCTGGCGCTTGGCGGCGGCATCGATGCGGGCCTGCTCCAGCTCATGCTCGATATCGACCAGGCGGGCGCGCTCGGCGAGGCGGCGCGCTGCGCCGGTCGGGGCATGGGCGTCGGCGACAAAACCGTCCCAGCGCCAGACGTCGCCTTCGAGCGACACCAGCCGCTGGCCGGTCTTCAGCTGCGACACCAGCTCAGCGCCGCGTTCCTTGGCCACCACGCCGATCTGGGCCAGGCGGCGCGCCAGTTCCGGCGGTGCCTGGACGTGATCGGCCAGCCGCTCGACGCCGTCAGGCAGCGACGGATCGCCCGAAAGTTCACCGACATTGGTCCAGCGCATCGGCGCGGAGGAATCCACCGGTGCATCGAGGTCGTCGCCGAGCACGGCGCCGATCGCCTTTTCATAGCCCTTGGCGACCGTGATGCCGTCGATGATCGGCGGCCACAGATTCTTGGTCTCGCTGGTGACAAGCTTGGAGATGGTGCGGGCTTCGGTCTCCAGCCGCTGCACGCGCTTCTCGGCCTCGGCGAGCGGATTGCGGGAGGACTCCAGTGTCTGCCGTGCGGCGGCGTGATGGGCTTCGCTCTCCTGCACGGCCGCCTCGGATTCGGCGAGCGTCTGCTGTGCCATCTCCATGGCAGCGGCGAGCGCGTCGATGTCGCCGAGATTGCCGGTCTCCTGCGCGAGCTTGGTTTCCTCGGCCTGGACGTTGGCGATTTCCTGATCGAGCCGCGCCAGCCGGTCGCGATGGGTGCGCACGCCGGCCTCGAGCTGGTTGCGCTTGGCGGTGAGATCGGCGAGCTGCGTGGTCAGCTCCGAGAACTGGCGCTCGGTCGCGGCCAGGATCTCCTCGGCCTCGGAGACACGCTCGTCAACGCCGGAGCGCTTCTCGACGCGCGACTTGATCTCTTCCTTCAGCTCGGCGTCTTCGGTGTCGAGCCGCTGCAGCGCGATGTCGGCATCCGAGGTCTGCTGCTGCTCGCGCGCGATGTCCTGGGCAAACTGGGTCAGGCGGCGATCGAGTTCGCCGACCCGCTCCTTGGCGCGCTGCTCCTCACGGTCGAGCATCTCGCGGGCGTTGGTCAGGCGCTGCAGGCCCGCGGCGGCGCGCGCCTCGGCATCGCGCAGCGCCGGCAGTTCGGTGGCGCGGATCGCCTGGATACGCGCGGCTTCCGCCTGATGCTGGGTGCGCTCGGCCATCTCGCGCACGGCGAGATCATGGGTCTGCGCGGCGTCGTTGACGTCGGCGTTGGCCCCGATCCAGCGCAGATGGAACAGCATGGCTTCGGACTTGCGCACCTTGGCCGCGACCTCGCGGTAGCGGATCGCCTGGCGCGCCTGCTTCTTCAGGCCTTCCATCTGGCCAGTGAGCTGGCCGATCACGTCCTCGACGCGGGTGAGGTTGGTTTCGGCCGCCTTCAGCCGCAGTTCCGCCTCGTGGCGGCGTGCGTGCAGGCCGGCGACGCCGGCGGCGTCTTCCAGTACGCGGCGGCGCTGCTCCGGCTTGGCCTGGATGATCTCGCCGATCTTGCCCTGGTGAACCAGCGCCGGCGAACGCGCGCCGGTGGCGGCATCGGCGAACAGGATCTGCACGTCGCGGGCGCGCACGTCGCGGCCGTTGATACGGTAGACCGAGCCGGCCTCGCGCTCGATGCGGCGGGAGATTTCGAGGATCTGGCTGTCATTCATTGCGGCCGGCGCGGAGCGATCGGAATTGTCGATCGTCATCACGACTTCGGCGTGGTTGCGCGCCGGACGGTTGCCGGAACCGGCGAAGATCACCGCATCCATGTCGGCGGCGCGCAGCGACTTGTGCGAGGTCTCGCCCATCGCCCAGCGCAGCGCTTCGACCAAATTGGATTTGCCGCAGCCGTTCGGTCCAACAACGCCGGTCAGGCCCGGCTCGATCATGAAATCGGTGGGTTCAACGAACGACTTGAAACCGTGCAGGCGGAGGCGCGTGAGCTTCATGTACACAAATCTCGCTTGGCCGGGCGCGAATCTCCCTGCCGTGACAATACCATGGATGGCAATGTCGGTGTCTGGGGTGAATAGCTGCGTGCAGCTCTCATGAGCGGCGACAATGGCGATGCGCGTGCGTCAGGGCAACCGCTTGACCAAGCTTTTCCCAAGGGATTTGCAAGGGATTTGCAGGGGTTTTGCGACCTCTGCATGGCCTTGAAGACTCGCATCGCGCGAATCGGGTTTTCAACAACCAAATTATGCGAAGGCGGCACACCGTGATCGCAAATCATCCACAATTATCGTGCCGCGACTCGAACGCGGGTACGACGGCGTCGAGTTCACCCGCGTGCGATCAGCTCTTCAGCAGCGGATCGATGTGCTTGCTGAACTCCTCGAACGAGGTCTCGCCCTTCAGCATCTCGCCGTTGACGAAGAAGGTCGGCGTCGAGTTCACCTTCAGCACGTCGTTGGCGTATTTCTGGTCTGCGGCGATCTTGTCGAGCAGCGTCTGATCCTTCAGGCAGTCCTCGACCTGCTGCTGGCTGAGGCCGGCCTGCTTGCCGATCCGCGTCAGCGTCTCGGTTGTGTTCTTGACCACCCAGTCGTTCTGCTGGCGGAACAGCAGGTCGATCACGGCGAAGAATTTCGGTGCGTCGTCCTTGGCGATGCAGCGCGCCAGCATCGAGCCGGCGGCGGCCTTGATGTCGAGCGGGAATTCGCGGAACACGTAGCGGACCTTGCCCGAGTCGATATAGGTCGACTTGATCTTCGGGAACACGGTCTCGTTGAAATTGGCGCAATGCGGGCAGGTCATCGAGGCGTATTCGATGATCGTCACCTTGGCGTCCTGGGGACCGAGCCCCATGTCCGGCAGCGACTGCGGCTTGGCGACCTCGGCGGCGGTCTGCGCGAACGCGTCCGTGATCAGGCGCAGCGGCGACAGCCCGGCGAGGGCGGCAAGCCCGGTCAGCGAGAGAGCGGTGGTGAAAGCGCGGCGCGTGATGATCAAGGTCAGCTCCCGGATTGGCGCGTTCACGCCAGAATGAAGGGGGTCCCGAAAAGAAGCCTTCGCTAGCTTGAAACGACCATTGTGGCAATGCCGGGGTCTTGCGGCGGAGCCTGCGAAAAGCGTCAATTTCGCTTGATCGAGGCACCCAGCCGGGCCAGCGCCGCGCGCAGATCGTCGTCTTCGACGGCCGCAAGATTGGCCGCCTCCCGGGCCAGCGCTTTGGCGTCCGGCGGGCGCGGCCGGGCCGGGCGGCTGCGGCGTGTCAGCGGCGCCTGCCGGATCGTCAGGCGGCCGACCGCGTGCCAGCCGAAGAATCGGTTCACCCGCTCCAGGATGACGTCGGAGGAGTGCTGGATCTCCAGCGCCATCGGCCCCTCGACCCGCAGCACCAAGGTCGCCGGCTCCTGCGGCTGCCCCTCTACCGGCCGGGGCCACTGGATCTTCATCGGCTCGCAATAGGCCGCGATCCGCTCGCCCGCGATCTCGGTCCACCGCGTCACCAGTTCGCGCGCGGCAAAGCCCTGCTTGGCATAGGCGTCGGTGAAGACATCGCTGAGCAGGATCGACAGGGGCTTTGCGCTGATCGGGCCGGGTTTGGACATGGGCGGGACTATAGCAGCGGTAGCGATGGGGCCGAAACCGTGTTCATCAATGTGGTCGCGCTTCCATCCCAGGACAAGAAAGGCGTGGATGCCCGGGTCAAGCCCGGCATACCGTCGCGGGATGTGCCTTAAGATATGTCCATGAGCTCTCGCGCGGCCGCCAAAACCAATCGGACCGACCAGCAAGCCAGCCGCCCGGCGCGGCTGCTCGCCTGGTATGACCGGCATCGCCGGCGGCTGCCGTGGCGTGCCGAGGCGGGGGAGCGGGCCGATCCGTACCGCGTGTGGTTGTCCGAGATCATGCTGCAGCAGACCACGGTCAGGGCGGTCGGGCCGTATTTCGAGAAATTCGTGGCGCGTTGGCCCGATGTGACCGCGCTCGGCCGGGCCTCGCTCGATGACGTGCTCCGGATGTGGGCCGGGCTCGGCTATTATTCGCGGGCGCGCAACCTGCATGCCTGCGCGGTTGCGGTGCTGAGCGACCATGGCGGGGCCTTTCCGGACACCGAGGGGGGCCTGCGCGCGCTGCCCGGCATCGGCCCCTACACCGCGGCGGCGATCGCCGCGATCGCGTTCGACCGCCGTACCATGCCGGTCGACGGCAATATCGAGCGCGTGGTCAGCCGGCTCTACGCCATCGAGGAGCCGCTGCCGCAAGCCAAGCCGCTGATCAAGCAGATGGCTGCGACATTGCTCGGCCCGTCCCGTGCCGGCGACGAGAACGCTCGCGCCGGCGATAGTGCTCAGGCGCTGATGGACCTCGGCGCCACGATCTGCACGCCGAAGAAGCCGGCTTGCGCATTGTGTCCGCTGAATGACGATTGCGCGGCCCGCATCCGCGCCGATCAGGAGACATTTCCGCGCAAGGCGCCGAAGAAGACCGGCGCGCTCCGCCGCGGCGCCGCTTTCGTCGTGACACGGGGCAGCGAGCTGCTGGTGCGTTCGCGTCCTGAAAGAGGCCTGCTCGGCGGCATGACCGAAGTGCCGGGATCGGAGTGGCTGGCCGGGCAGGCGGATGCCGCCGCGCTGGCGCAGGCGCCGCAGCTCAAGGGCGTCGCGCGCTGGCATCGCAAGACCGGCGTCGTCGCCCATGTGTTCACGCACTTTCCGCTGGAGCTCGTTGTCTATACGGCCAGCGTGCCGCCGCGGACCCGCGCGCCGGAGGGGATGCGCTGGGTGCCGGTGGCGACGCTGGACGGCGAGGCGTTTCCCAACGTGATGCGCAAGGTCGTCGCGCACGGACTGGACTTCTGACGCCGGCTCATTTTTTTGAGCATGATCTCTTCGGAAAACCGGTTCCCACTTCTCCGGATCATGCTCTGATCTGCTGACACCATGCTGGCGGCAGGTCCCGGCTACGACTTCCAAAACGGAGGCCGCGATGATCGCAACCGCTCTCGACCGCATCCCGATGCCGCCCGTCGCAAAGCTGCTGGGTTGGCGCGTGGCTGATGCACGTCCGCAGGACGGCTGGATCAGGATCGTGTTCGACGGCAAGCAAGATTTCTGCAATCCGGCCGGCTTCATCCAGGGCGGCATGCTGTCTTCGATGCTCGACGACACGATGGGGCCAGCGGCGTTCATCATGACCGAGGGCAGGCTCTTCACCACCACCATCACGATGACCGTGAATTTTCTCGCGCCCGCCAGGCCCGGGCCGATCACCGGCGAGGCGACCGTAACCCAGCTTGGCAAGACCATCGCCTTCGTCGAGGGCCGGCTGACCGCCGCCGACGGTACATTGCTCGCCACGGCGAGCAGCAGCATCCGTCTGGTCGAAGCGGCGCGGGCATTGCGATGATGCCGCGCACACTGCAATTTGGTCCGTCACCCCCGCGCAAAGGCTTTGCCTTTGTCGCTGGAGGAGCGCGCACGCGCGCGGTCTCGAAGGGTCGACGGCCACCGGCCGGGCCGTGCATGCTTCGAGACGCCGCTTCGCGGCTCCTCAGCATGACGGAGATGGAGTTCGCGCTCCGTTCAAGAGGCTCCCACCCGCGGCACGATCGGCGGCTTGGCGTTCAGCCCCTCGACCTGGAAGCCGGCGACGCGCTTGTAGTTGGCGGCGATGTCTTCCAGCTCCTGCTGCGACAGCACCTCGGTGACGATGCCAAAACCGTTGGGCGCGCGCTCCTCGACCAGCTGCATCACCTGCTCCGGACCGTTGCGGCGGTTGAGCATCACGAGATCGGTCGTCGCCGGCCGCCGTTCGGCCTCATAGGCGGAGAGCGCCGCCTGCGTTGCACCATGCGCCAAAATCTCGCGCGTCAGGGTGCGGGCATCGAGGATCGCCTGCGAGGCGCCGTTGGAGCCGATCGGGTACATCGGATGCGCGGCGTCGCCCATCAGCGTGACGCGGCCGAAGGTCCATTGCGGGATCGGATCGCGATCGACCAGCGGATACTCGTAGGCATGCGGGCAGTTCCGGATCAGGCCGGGCACGTCGAGCCAGTCGAAATCCCAGGTCTCGAACCACGGCAGGAATTCGTCGAGCTTTGCGGTGCGGTTATAGTCCTCGCGGCGCCACTGATAGGTCGGCGGCATGTGCCGCTCGGCGACCCAGTTGATGTCGAACTTGCCGTCGGGGCCGGCTTCCTTCGAGATCGGATAGCAGACGAATTTCAGGATCTCGTGGCCGGCCATGATCATGGTGCGGCCGGTCAGGAAGGCGTTCGCCCGGGTGATGCCGCGCCACAGGATACGGCCGTTCCAGATCGGCGGTCCTTCCTGCGGATAAAGCTTCTCGCGCACCGCCGAATGGATGCCGTCGGCGGCGATCAGCACGGTCCCCTCATAACTGCCGGCGGGCTTGCCGGTCGCCTTGTCGATGAAATCGGCGCGGACGCCGTCGGCAGTCTGGGTCCAGCCGGTGAGGTGATGGCTGGTCAGGATGTTGTCACGTCCCAGCCGTTCGGTCGCGGCATCGAGCAGCAGCTGCTGCAGCCGGCCGCGATGGATCGAGAATTGCGGCCACTTGTAGCCGGCCTCCAGTCCGCGCGGCTCGCTCCAGATCGGCTTGCCGTGCTTGGAGAAATAGGCGAGCTCGCGGGTGCGCACGGCGGTCGCGTCGAGCACGTCGTGCAGGCCGAGCTCGATCAGTTCGCGCACCGCATGCGGCAGCACGTTGATGCCGACGCCGAGCGGCCTGAGCTCGGGCACGCTTTCGAACACGCGGCAGGGCACGCCGATCTGGTGTAGGCTGAGCGCCAGCGTCAGCCCGCCAATTCCGCCACCTGCAATGAGCACAGTCATGAAAAGCCTCCCGGTTGGCCAAGGTCATCGCATGGCGGCCCCGCCGCGGGCAAGGTCCGCGGCACGGCGCAGGGTGGACGGCAAGGAGGGCTGCCGCTAACGTCCGCCGCATCTCATAACAAGCCAGGCCGGGTTCGCAACGAACCGACAAGGCCCGCAGAGGACAACGACATGCTCAAGCTCTACACCGCCCCCGGCACCTGCGCCCTCGCGTCCCACATCGCACTGGCGGAGGCCGGCGCGCCCTATTCGGTCGAGCGGCTCGATTTCAAGATCAACCAGCAGAACAGCCCGGAATATCTCAAGATCAATCCGAAGGGCCGCGTGCCGTCGCTGGTGACCGACCACGGCGTGCTGACCGAGACGCCGGCGATGCTGGCCTACATCGCGCAGACCTATCCGCAGGCGAAGCTTGCGCCGCTCGACGACGCCTTCGCATTCGCGAAGCTGCAGGCCTTCAATTCCTATCTCTGCTCGACCGTGCATGTCTGCCACGCCCACAAGATGCGCGGCGCGCGCTGGGCGACGCAGGAGACGTCGTTCGCCGACATGAAGGCGATGGTCCCGAAGACCATGGGCGCCTGCTTCAACCTGATCGAGCGCGACATGCTGAAGGGTCCGTGGGTGATGGGCGAAAACTACTCCGTGGGCGACGCCTATCTCTACACCCTGACGCTCTGGCTCGACGGCGACGGCGTCGACATCGCGACCCTTCCGAAGGTGAAGGCGCATCGCGCGGCGATGGAGCAGCGGCCTGCGGTGCAGAAGGTGCTCGCGGAGCAGAAGGTGTAAGGCAGAAAGCGAAGCGGAAGCCAAGAACTCGCTGTCGTGCCGGCGCAGGCCGGGACGACGTGCGGTTGGAGTGTACCGTCACACCTTCCGCGTCTCCAGCTCCCGCCCGGTCTCCAGCATCAGCCGGCGCAGCCAGATCGAACCGGGGTCCATCTGGGCCCGTGTCGGATAGAACATGTGCTGCTCGTCGATCCCCGGATCGAGCGGCGGCGTCACCGTCACCAGCGATAATTGTTTTGCCAGCGCGGAGATCAGCCGGCGCGGCACGAAGGCGACGAGGTCGGTGCGGGCGGTGACGTGGAGCGCCTCGATATAGCCAGGCACCACCAGCGCGATTCGCCGCTGGATGCCCTTGGCGCGCAGCCAGGTGTCGATCAGATCCTCGTTGTGGCCGCGGATGATCACGGCGACGTGCCGTGCCGCGAGGAACGCCTCGCGTTTCCGGAGCTTGCTGCCGACGGGATGGCCGCGCCGCACCGCCAGCGCATCGATGTCAGTGTAGAGCCGCTGGCGGTGAAATCCCTTGAAGGAATTGCCGATCGAGATCACGAGATCGATGGTGCGGGCGAAGTCGGGCGTGAAGATCGTGGAGCTGCGCCACGGCACCACGTCGATGGTGACGTTGGGCGCGAGCCGCGTCACCTTCTCCATCAGCGGCGGCATCAGCAGCTCTACCGCGAGGTCGGGCATCATCAGGCGGAAATGCCGCTCGCTGCGCGCCGGATCGAAATCATCGGAGACGAACAGCGTGCGCACCTGATCGAGCGCCTGCGCCAGCGGCGAGCGCAGCGCCTGCGCCCGCGGCGTCAGTTCCATCCGCGCGCCGTTGCGCACCAGCAGCGGATCGCCGATCAAATCGCGCAGCCGCTGCAAGGCGTGGCTGGTCGCCGGCTGCGACAGATTGAGCCGCATCGCGGCGCGGCTGACATTGGCGTCGCGCAGCAGGGCGTCGAGCGCGACCAGCAAATTGAGGTCAAGCGAATTCAAATTCATCAGGTGAATATATATCATACCACCTATCGATTGGAAGAATGCGCACCGGAGCCGCAGGATGGGGCGGCAAGGCGTTTTGACGCGAAGCGGTTATCGGTTCGCGTGAGCAAACGCGTGACATCAAAGCCACCCCATCTGCAAGGAGACGCGCATGAGCGCAACCGACAACAAGAAACTGGTGCAGGAGATGTTCGTGATCGCGGGCAGTCCCGATCCCGCGGTGCGTGAGAAATCGCTGTTCATGGCGACGCTTGCCGACGACGCGACCTGGACCGTGACCGGGCAATATTCCTGGTCGCGCACCTTCACTGGCAAGCAATCCATCATGAGTGATCTGCATGGCCATGTCCGCTCACGACTGGTCGAGCGCGGCCGCACCATTGCCCATCGCATCATCGCCGACGGCGACATCGTCGTGGTCGAGGCCAAGGGCAACAACCTCACCAAGGAAGGCCAGCGCTATGACAACGACTATTGCCTGGTGTTCCGCTTCGCCGACGGCCGGATCAAGGAGGTGCGGGAATATTGCGACTCGGTGCTGACCGAGAAGGCGCTCGGTCCGTTTCCGGCGGCCGCGGTTGGCGCGGCGGGTTGAAGCGCTGACGGTCGCAGCCGCGGCAGCGCTGGCTTCGATCCGGCGGTGGGGTGAGGACCGGCGCGCATGGCGGAAACTCGCTGCCATGAGCGAACGCGAGCTGCAGGACATCGGCGTCTGCCGCGCCGACATCGTCCGTGATCGTCGTGATGGGAAGGGCAGTCCGTACTGGCCGCCGTGAGATGCGACGAGAAAAATGCGCGGGGTTGGCCACGCGTCGGCGCCCACCCCGCGCGGCGTTCAAGGGCGGCTTACGCCACCTTGTTCTTGAGGTGGCCGAACATGATGTCGCGCGCCGCATCGTCCATCTCGGCCTTGAAGGTGTGCTTGTCCTTCAGCGCGATCGCGCGCGCCGCCGCCGGGCGCGCCGAGATTTCGTCGACCAGCCGCTTCACGTTCGGATATTTGGCGTAGCCTTCCTCGCCGAGGATGAACGGCGCCATCCGCGCCCAGCCCCAGAACGCCATGTCGACGATCGTGTAGCTGTCGCCGACCATGTAGCGCTGTTTCGCGAGGTGATCGTCGAGGATCTTGTAGTGGCGATGCGCCTCGTACTGGTAGCGGTTGTTGGCGTAGTCGAGATCCTTCGGCGCGAAATGCTTGAAATGCACGGCCTGGCCGGAATAGGGCCCGAGGCCGGTTGCGATGAACATCAGCCAGGACAGCGTCGCGGCACGGTTGGCCGGGGTGTTGGCGGGCAGGAACTTGCCGTGCTCCTCGGCGAGATAAAGCAGGATGGCATTGCTGTCGAACACCAGCACGCCATCATCGTCGATCGCCGGCACCTTGCCGTTCGGGTTGACCTTGAGGAAATCCGGCGCGAACTGCTCGCCCTTGCGGGTGTCGACCGGAATCGCCTCGAACGGCAGGCCGGATTCTTCCAGGAACAGTGCAACCTTGTTCGGGTTCGGCGCGCCATTGAAATAGAATTTGATCATGAAGGGACTCCCTTGGTTCTGTGACCGGCAAATCGGGACGCGGCGGGGCAAGGCCGCATGGCCCCTCATGCGCAAAATTCGCTGCAATGCGCAAGCGACGAGTTTGTGAATCAGGGTCGCGTGCCGCGCCGGTCAGCCGGCCCAGAGGAAGCCCAGGATACCCGCGACGACCAGCGCAACTCCCGCGACCTCCAGCACGGCGGCGGAGCGGGTCGCCGCATGCAGGTTGGAAAGCTGCGTCGCGCGCTCGGAGCCGCGGGCATAGCCGTGCACGATGACCTCTTCATTGAATTCGCCATGTGCCTCGAGGGCGAGCGTCAGGCCGACGCAGACCAGCAGGATGCCGAAAATGATCAGGCCGAAGAATCCGAGCAGGCCGATCAGCAGCATCGGAAACATGCCGAGCAGGAAGACCGGCAGCAGCGGCACCAGCAGCAAGGTCTCGGATTGTCTTCGCATCGGGCGACCAATCGAAACGGCGAGTGACGGAGGCCAATGTAGGCTCGCCCCGACGGCGCAACAAGGCGGCCCGGGTTCAAGACGGCGTCATCTTTCTCGTCATTCCGGGGCTCGCGCAGCGAGAGCCCGGAATCCATTGGACCGCAGAACAGGTGGATGAATGGATTCCGGGTTCGGCGCTTTGGGCGCCCCGGAATGACGAGGAAGGTGAATTCCGCCGGCCTCAGCCCACCGCCATCTCGGAACGGATCTCGGCGCGTAGCTCGTCGATCAGCCTGAGGCCGGTCTTGGTCTCGACGTGCCAGAAGGTCCAGCCGTTGCAGGCGCCGGAGCCTTGCGCGACGGCGCCGATGCGGTGGATCGAGCCGACCTTGTCGCCGAGCATGATGGCGCCGTCGGCGCGCACCAGGGCGCCATGGCGCTTCTTGGCATCTACCAGCTTGGCGCCGGGCGTGATCATGCCGCGCTCGATCAACTCGGAGAACGCCACCCGCGGCGCCTCGCGCGCCGTCATGAACGGCGCCAAGGTCTCGGCCGGCAGCGGCTCGATCGCGGCGATGCGCGCTTCCGCTGCGGCGGCATAGGTCCGGTCGCGCTCGAAGCCGATATAGTTGCGACCGAGCCGTTTGGCGACCGCGCCTGTCGTTCCGGTGCCGTTGAACGGATCGATCACGAGATCGCCGGGTTTCGACGACGACAGCAGCACGCGGGCGAGCAGCTGCTCGGGCTTCTGCGTCGGATGGACCTTCTTGCCGTCTTCGCCCTTGAGGCGTTCCTCGCCGGTGCACAGCGGGATCAGCCAGTCGGAGCGCGCCTGCACGTCCTCATTGGACGCCTTCAGCGCTTCGTAATTGAAGGTGTAGCCCTTGGCCTTCTCGTCGCGCGCGGCCCAGATCATGGTCTCGTGCGCGTTGGTGAAGCGACGGCCGCGGAAATTCGGCATCGGATTGGACTTGCGCCACACGATGTCATTCAGGAGCCAGAAGCCGAGGTCCTGCATGATCGCGCCGACGCGGAAGATATTGTGATAGGAGCCGATCACCCACAACGTCGCCGACGGCTTCATCACGCGGCGGCAGGCCAGCAGCCAGGCGCGGGTGAAATCGTCATAGGCAGCGAACGACGAGAACTTGTCCCAGTCGTCGTTGACGGCATCGACATGCGATTCGTCGGGGCGCTTGAGATCGCCCTTGAGCTGCAGATTGTAAGGAGGATCCGCGAAGACTAGGTCGACCGAGCCGGCCTGAAGCTTCGATAATTCGGCCACGCAATCGCCAATGACGATGTGGCTCGACGGGGCACTCTCAAATTTAGTGCGGGGCGCCCTTGCAGACGCCCCGCGACGCGACACTACCATGACTCAAGAACTCTGACTCAGGCGACGCTGTCGGCGACGCGGGACTAAACAACCGACTGGCGTCACATTGACCCGGCAAAGTAAAAATCGACTTAATTGGAAATGTTCATGCAAAAGATTGCTGCATCTTTTGCGTGACGTGGCGCGGTGTCGTTGGCGTTGTGCTGCAACATCAGCGCGTTCGGCGAAAAATTTTGCGGATCATCAAACGGGCACGATTCGGCCGGTAAATTGCCCGCCGCTTGCACTCTTCGCGGCGCGCAGGATGCGCGTCCAACGGACTAGGCAATTTTTGCCGGGCAGGATATTGATTAACAGAATGGAAATTTTAGGTTGGTGTGTCCCGCATTGGGGCGCCGACCGGAATGAAGGGAAACCGCCATGCGCTATGATGATTTCCGCCGCAGCGACGACATTGAAGATCGTCGCGACGACAGTGGTGGCGGCGGCGGTGGTGGCTTCGGGATTCCGATGGGCGGCGGTGGCGGGCTCGGCATCGGCACCATCATCGTGCTCGGCCTCCTCGGCTATGCTTTCGGCATCGATCCGCGCATCCTGATCGGCGGCGCCGAGATTCTCACCGGCGGCGGCCAGGCGCCGACCTATCAGACCGACCGGCAGGCGTCGGGCGGCCAGGTCAAGCGCGGCGCGCCGACCGACGAGATGGGGAGTATGATCTCAGGCATCCTGGGCGAGATCGACGATCGCTGGAGCGAGATCTTCCAGGCCTCAGGCCAGTCCTACACCGGTCCGAAGATCGTGCTGTTCCGCAACGCCACCAATGGCGGCCGCTGCGGCATGGCGCAGTCGGCGATGGGACCGTTCTACTGCCCGCCGGACAAGACCATCTTCCTCGACACAGGTTTCTTCCGCGAGGTCGAGACGCGCTTCCGCGGCTGCTCGGGCAACGCCTGCAAGTTCACCGCGGCCTATATCATCGCGCATGAGGCCGGCCATCACATCCAGAACCTGCTCGGCATCATCCCGCGGGTGAACCGGTTGCAGCAGCAGGCCGGCAGCAAGGCCGAGGCCAACGCGCTGCAGGTCAAGGTCGAGTTGCAGGCCGATTGTCTCTCCGGCGTCTGGGTCAACCGCGAGGAGAAGAAGCGGCCGGGCTTCCTCGAGGCCGGCGACATCGACGCCGCGCTGACCACCGCGAACGCGATCGGCGACGACACGCTGCAACGGCAGGCGACGGGCAGGGTGGTGCCTGATTCCTTCACCCACGGCTCCGCCGCGCAGCGCAAGCAATGGTTCATGACCGGCTACCAGCAGGGCACGGTGCAGGCCTGCAACACGTTCGGCGGCGGTGCGTAGCTCTACGTCGCGTCATCCCCGGATGAGCGCGAACGCGCTCACTCGGGAGGTGCTCGCCTCTTCGGCGAGCCTCGAAGGATAAAACGCCCGTGGCCCATCCTTCGAGGCTCGCGAGCGCTCGCACCTCAGGATGACGTCTGTGGGTTTGGAAAGAGGTGTGAGATGTCCTCGATCGACGAATCCAAAACTTTCATCCCGCTCAACATCGCGGTGCTGACGATTTCCGACACCCGCACGTTGGCGGATGACAAATCGGGCACCACGTTGGCCGACCGTCTCACCGCGGCCGGCCACAAGCTCGCGGCGCGCGAGATCGTCACCGATGACGTCGAGGCGATCCGCGCGGTCATCCGGCGCTGGATCGCGGACGCGGGCGTCGATGCCGTCATCACCACCGGCGGTACCGGTTTCACCGGCCGCGACGTGACGCCGGAGGCGGTCGAGCCGCTGTTCGAGAAGCGGATGGACGGCTTCTCGATCGTCTTCCACATGTTGAGCCACGCCAAGATCGGCGCGTCGACGATCCAGAGCCGCGCCACCGCCGGCGTCGTAGGGGCGACGTTCATCTTCTGCCTGCCCGGTTCGCCCGGCGCCTGCCGCGACGGCTGGGACGGCATCCTGGCCGCGCAGCTCGACTACCGCACGCGGCCCTGCAATTTCGTCGAGATCATGCCGCGGCTCGACGAGCACCTGCGCCGCGCCAAGGCGAAGGGCGCGAGCGCGTAGTCTCCATCGTCATTCCGGGGCGCGCGAAGCGCGAGCCCGGAATCCATTTTGCCGCAGGTTTTGTGGCCCGATGGATTCCGGGCCTGCGCCTGACGGCGCATCCCGGAATGACGGGGATGTGGTGTCCTAAAGCTCCATCTCCCAGGTCTCCCCGACCAGGTCGACGCCAAAACTGTGGTGCTTCTCTTCCTTGACCCGCTCAAAGCCCGCGCGCGCATAGATGCCGCGCGCGGCGACCAAAATGCTCTGGGTCCACAGCGTCATCTTCCTGTAGCCCATCTCGCGTGCCGAGCGGATGCACTGGTCGACCAAAGCGCGGCCGACGCCGAGCCCGCGGGCCTTCTCCTCGACCGCCAGCAGCCGCAGCTTGGCGATCCCGTTGCCGCCGTTGACCAGGAAGACCGAGCCGACCGGTTCGCCGTCAACCTCCGCGATCCAGCAATGCTCACAGGCCGGATCGAACGATCGCAGAAACTGCGCGCAGATCTCGGCCACCAGCGCCTCGTAGCTGATATCCCAGCCATACTCCTCCGCGTAGGCGCGTCCCTGTTGCGAGATCACCCAGCCGATGTCGCCGACGCGGTGGCTGCGCAGCAGGAAGGCCGCCGGCTTCTCGGCCGGTGGCTCCAGCGACTGCTCGATCGTGCCCATCGCGCGCACCACGGCTGCGCGGCGGTCGCCGTCCATCTGCTTCAAGAGCGCCCCGACCTCGCTGCGCGAGCGGCGGTCGAGATCGGCGGCAGCGGTGCGGCCCTTGGCGGTGAGCGCCACCTCGTTGACGCGCTTGTCGGCCTTCGACGGCTTGCGCGTCACGATCTTGCGGCGTTGCAGCGCCGTCAGCGTGCGGCTGACGAAGCCGGCATCGAGGTCGAGATCGCGCACCAGATCGGTCGCGGTGCAGGTCTCGCGGTGCGCGAGCTCGTAGATGATCCGCGCTTCCTGCAGCGTGAATGTCGAGTGCAGGAGCTTCGGCTCGATGATGCCGAGCTTGCGGGTGTAGAACCGGCTGAAGCCGCGGACCGCGGCGACCTGGCTCTCGAGCGCGGTGTCATTGGAATTTGATTTCATCAAACATATTATTTGACGGAATCAAATAAACTGCAAGCGATTTTACGCGACCATGATCCGGCTGCGCAGCATGGTGCGGGATGAGCGGCCGAGCCGGCGCAGCAGCCGCGCCTCGGAGCGGCGGGCATCCGGCCGGTAGCCGCCGATCCGCTCGTAATGCTCGCGCGCGATCAGAAGGCCCTGTTCGGCCGAGGGCCCGGCGATAATCCGGGCGACGAATTTGAGGCCGTCGCGGAGGCCGGGGTCGGTATAGGGGGCGCGCGCGTAGCGGAAGATGCCGGCGCGGTCCTTGCCGCTCGCCGCCACCATCTGGATGAACTGGGTGGTCTCCTCGATCCAACCCGCATCGAGCACCGCGCCCGGATGCAGGAACATCAGCCAGGGTGAGCGCGCCTGCCGTGCGCCCGCCGCAAGCGCCGCGGCGCGCGTGCCCTTGAAGCGCAGGAAGTGGCAGCCGGCGACGTCGGCGACGCGCTCGATCACGTCGGTATCGGTGCGGTCGACCAGCAGCACCTCACGGACGACGCCGGCGGCCGCGCCCGGCACCAGCGCTGCGAGCGTCGCGACCGCGGTGCGCTCGACTCCGTCGGTTGGAATGATCACGCTCAACATGAACTTTGAGGCTTCGATGGCTCAAACTGGAGAACTCAGGCCGTGTTATCACCTTGTCATATTCAAAGCAGCCTGTTCGCCTGCAGATTTTTACGCCATTACTTTGTGGATTTTCTCGGCTCATGTTCTTGATTTGTTCTAAAGCTATGTTAGCTTCAAAACATGAGCCGAGCATCCTCTCATGCCCTCAAGCACCCGCCGGTAACGGCGCCCTCCGATAACCCGGCGGGTGCACCCCCTCCCTTTCCCGAGCTTGCGGTTGCGATCGAGCGCGAGCGACGGCGCGGTCGCGGCGCGCAGTCCAACGCCAGTGGCCGCTACGAGGCCGAGGCGCGGGTTGCCTTCGACGACGGCTGGCAGAGCCTCGAGGACCTGCCGCCGTTTTCGACCAGCGTGGCGCTCGACACCTCGCGCAAGGTGATCACCCGCAACGACTCGCCCGACATCGGCTTCGACCGCTCGATCAATCCCTATCGCGGCTGCGAGCATGGCTGCGTCTATTGCTTCGCGCGGCCCACCCATGCCTATCTCGGCCTGTCCCCGGGGCTCGACTTCGAATCGAAACTGTTCGCCAAGCCGGACGCGCCCGCGCTGCTCGAGAAGGAGCTGGCGGCGCCCGACTACGAGGCCCGGATGATCGCGATCGGCACCAACACCGACCCCTATCAGCCGATCGAGCGCGACCGGAAGATCATGCGCGGCATTCTCGAGGTGCTGGAGCGCGCCGGGCATCCGGTCGGCATCGTGACGAAGTCGGCGCTGGTGACCCGCGACATCGACGTCCTGGCGCGGATGGCCAAGCGCAATCTTGCCAAGGTCGCGCTCTCGGTGACGACGCTCGACCCGAAGCTCGCCCGCACCATGGAGCCGCGCGCCGCGACCCCGCCGAAGCGGCTCGAGGCGATCAAGCGGCTCGCCGATGCCGGCATCCCGACCACGGTGATGGTCGCGCCCGTGATCCCGGCGCTGAACGATTCCGAGATCGAGCGCATCCTCGATGCCGCAGCCCATGCCGGCGCCAAGGAGGCGAGCTACGTGCTGCTGCGGCTGCCGCTCGAGGTCCGCGATCTGTTCCGCGAATGGCTGATGGCGAACTATCCGGATCGCTATCGCCACGTCTTCACGCTGATCCGCGACATGCGCGGCGGCCGCGATTACGACTCGCAATGGGGCACACGGATGAAGGGCACTGGCCCGATGGCCTGGATGATCGGCCGCCGCTTCGAGATCGCCTGCGAGAAGCTCGGCCTCAACAAGCGGCGCACCAAGCTGACCACCGATCACTTCGCCAAGCCGAAGCGTAGCGGGGAGCAACTCAGCTTGTTTTAGGTGAGACCCGTAGCCCGGATGCAGCCAACGGGTCGCGCGAACGCGCGCCCGATGACAGGTTCCGCGAAATCCGGGGTCTCGTGTCTGCGGCCAGAGCTTCCCCGGATTGCGCTTCGCTGCATCCGGGCTACGAAGAAGAAGTCAAAACAGCGAGTGCGACCATGAGTAACGCCCCGACCGCCCGCTTCACCGTCCTCACGCTCGGCGTCAGCGACATGCGCGCCAGCATCGCCTTCTACGAATCGCTCGGCTTCACCAGGAAGATGCGCGCGACCGGCGAGGAGGTCGCCTTCTTCGACACCGGCGGCAGCGTGCTCGGGCTGTTCCCGTGGCATCTGCTCGCCGACGACGCCGGACTGTCCGATCAGCCGCGGCCGGCCGCATTCCACGGCGTCTCGATTGCCTGGAACTGCAATGACGATGCCGAGGTCGATCGCGTGATGGCGTTCGCGCTGTCGAAAGGCGCCAAACTGCTCAAGCGCGCGCAGCCGACCAGCTATGGCGGCTATTGCGGTTATTTCGGCGATCCCGACGGCCACGCCTGGGAAGTGGTGCGCGCACCGGGCTTTGAGGTTCTCGAAAACGGGCGGGTATCGATCCCGGATTAGAGAGAGATATGGATTGAATAGCGGGGAAGGGAAGCGGGTTCCCGGTTGCGTCGGCGGCCTTGCTTGATCACGATCCCCGTATGATTCGGGATAAGTCCAAAAGCGTGTCGAAGAAGAAGTCGGCTGAACCGGCCGCGCCGGGCAAGCGCGTGATCGCCGTGACGCGGCCGAGCTTTCGGCGCGAGCGGGCGCTGATCAAGCGCGGCGTCTGGCCGGTCGCGGGCTGCGACGAGGCCGGGCGGGGCCCGCTGGCAGGTCCGGTGGTCGCCGCTGCCGTGGTGCTCGACCCCAATCGCGTTCCCAAGGGCCTCGACGATTCCAAGCGGCTGACCGCCGAGCGCCGCGAGGAGCTGTTCGAGGAAATCTGCGCGACCGCGGCGTTCTCGGTCGCGGTGGCCTCGCCGGCGCGAATCGATCGCGACAATATATTGCGTGCCTCGCTGTGGGCGTTGGCGCGCGCGGTGCATGCGCTGCCGGAAATGCCGAAGCACGTCTTCGTCGACGGCCGCGACAAGCTCGCCACGCCCTGCGACTGCGACGCGGTGATCGGCGGCGACGGCATCGTGGCCTCGATCGCTGCGGCCTCGATCATCGCCAAGGTGACGCGCGACCGCCTGATGTGCGCGCTAGCGCTGGATTGCCCCGGCTACGGGTTCGAGCAGCACAAGGGCTATGGCGTCCCCGAGCATCTCGAGGCGCTGGACCGGCTCGGCCCCAGCACCCATCACCGCAGCTTCTTCGCACCGGTCGTCGCCGCGCGGCTGAAACATTTCCCGGTGTCAGCCGAGCCCGACCTGTTCACGGTGGATGCGACAAGCGAGGCCGCGGCATCCGAAGCGGCGTAGCTTGCCGCAGCGCGGGCTACGACGTGCGCCATCGCTTGCAGCACCCCTCTCCCAACCCTCCCCCGCAAGGGGGGAGGGAGCCCTTCCGCCAGTGCCCCACTCACATTCGCTAAGGAGCCAGAAGAAAAGGGACGCAACACCTCGATGCCGTGACCCGCGGTGAGGTGAGCACGCCGGTTTGGCTCCCTCCCCCCTTGCGGGGGAGGGTGGGGAGAGGGGGCCGCGAGTAGCGCTGGTCGTTCGCACGGAGAGAATCCCCCACGCCGTTCACCGTTGCCTCCACCGCCGCCGCCGTTTATCAAAACCTTCGGGATCAGATGGCGCCGCCGGATCGGCGTGGCTGGGGCATTTCAGGCGTTTCATGCGGTTTACCTCCCTGGTTGTCGAACTGATCCGCGCCCGGCCGCGCCTCGTGGTGTGGGTCGTGGTGCTGGTGCAGGCCGCGATATGGCTGCTCTTGCCGCTGATCTTCTACGGCAGCCCGCCCGGCAATCTCGCCACCGTGCTCGCGTTCGGCCGCGAATATCAGGTCGGCACCGACATGGGGCCGCCGCTTTCGTTCTGGCTCGCCGACATCGCCTTCCGCGCCGCCGGCAATCACGTCTTCGGCGTCTATCTCTTGGCGCAGGTCTGCGAGATCGTCACCTTCATCGCCTTCTACCAGCTGGCCCGCGCCATCGTCGGCGGCCCGCAGGGCGTGCTGGCGGTGCTGTTGTCGATGACAGTCGTGGTGTTCTCCTCGCCGAGCGTCGAGTTCGGCCCGCTGATCCTGGCGCGTCCGCTGTGGGCGCTGTTGCTGCTGCATTCCTGGCAATTGATCGGGCAGAACCGGCGCGCCGCCTGGTTCGCCTGGTCGATCGATTGCGGCCTCTTGCTGCTGACGACACCGGCGGCGCTCGGCATGATCCTGCTCGTGGTCGGCTTTGCGGTCGCAACCGAGCGCGGGCGGCGCACGCTGCGCGCGGTCGATCCGCTCTATGCCCTGCTCGTCATCATCGTGCTGGCGCTGCCCTATCTGATCTGGCTGATCCGCGCCGACGCGCTGGCGCTGCCGCCCTTGCCTGTGCTCGCCGAGCTCAAGGCGCGCGCGCTGCGCTGGGGCGTCGTGCTCGGCGGGCTGATCGTGGCGACCGCAGCGATCGTCGTGCTGGCGCTGCTCAATTCGCGCTGGTTCGCCCGCGACCGTGAGGATGCCCCGATCATCTACCGTCCGCCGGTCAGTCCGCTGGCGCAGCACTTCGTCTATTTCTTCGCGTTCGCGCCGGCGATCGTCAGCAGCTTCGTCGCCGGGCTGTTCGATCTGGATCGCGCCTTCGGCGGCGCCGGCGTTGCGCTGTTGATGTCGGGGCTCGCGGTCGTGGTCGCGACCGGCGATCTGATCCATCTCAGGCGGCAGCGGCTGCTGCGCTCGGTGTGGGCGTTCGCTGTCGCTGCGCCCGCCGCGGCCGCGCTGGCGACGGCGCTGTTCCTGCCATGGACCAGCACCACGGAGGTCCCGACCTCGCTGCCGGCAGCCGCGATGGGACGCTTCTTCGACGACAGCTATGAACGCCGCACCAACCAGCGCCTGCGCGCGGTCGCCGGCGATCCCGAACTCGCCAGCCTGATCGCGATGAACGGGCGCCGTCCGCATCTGTTGCTCGACGCCGCGCCGCAACGGACGCCCTGGCTGTCGGTGGCGAAATTCAACGAGACCGGCGGCGTCGTGGTGTGGCGCGCGCAGGACACCGCCGGCACGCCGCCGCCCGAACTCGCGCAACGCTTCCCCGGCCTCGTGCCGGAAGTGCCGCGCTCGTTCGACCGGCTGGTCAATGGAAGGCAGCCGGTGCTGCGGATCGGCTGGGCGATCGTGCGGCCGAAGGGGTAGGGATCAGTCGGTCTGTAGGATGGGTAGAGCGCAGCGAAACCCATCCATTCACGCCGGCTGCGCTAATGATGGGTTTCACAGCGCTCTACCCATCCTGCGAAGCAGCACCTTCCTACGAAGCGAGCACCTTCGCGATCGCGCGCAAGTCCTGCCACGACAATCTCTTGTAGGACGGTGAGCGCAGCAGATAGGCCGGATGGAAGGTCGCGACGGCGCGGATCGTGCGCGTGCCGGTGTCGTAGTCGATCCATTTGCCTCGCGTGCGCATGATGCCCTCGCGGGTGCCGAGCAGCGCCTGGGTCGAGGGATTGCCGAGCGTCACCAGCACGTCGGGATCGACCAGCTCGATATGGCGCTGGATGAAGGGCAGGCACACCTGCGTCTCCTGCGGCGTCGGCGTGCGGTTGCCCGGAGGCCGCCACGGGATGACATTAGCGATATAGGCCTTGCTGCGATCGAGCCCGATCGCAGCGATCATGCGGTCGAGCAGCTTGCCGGAGCGGCCGACGAACGGCAGCCCCTCGATGTCCTCGTCGCGGCCCGGCGCCTCGCCGACGAACATCACGCGCGCCTGTGGATTGCCGTCGGCGAACACCAGCCGGGTCGCGGTGTGCTTCAGCGCGCAGCCGTCGAACGTCTCCATCAGCGTGCGCAAGGCTTCAAGTGTCGGAGCGGTGCGTGCGGCCTCGCGTGCGGAGGCGATCGCCGCGTCCGGCGCGATGGTGATTTCGCTGCGCGGAACGGCAGGCATCGGTGGCGGGCGCAGCGGATTGAGCGCGGCTGGACGCGGCGCGGCCGGGGCGGGAACTGGCTCGGGCTCTTCCAGCCGGTTGATCGGCTCGTCGCCGAGCGCGCAATCGACCCCGGCCTCGAGGTAAAAGGCCAGCAATTGCTGCAGTGTAGGGGTGGGCTCGGGCATCAGGGCCATCGGCGCAATCTAGAGCATGGTGGAGAAAAGTGGAGGCTCGATTTCGGAAAAGATTATTCTCCTGAGGTATCCGGACCGTGCAAAGGCGGCGAGGCGCAATTCCATGGTTGTCCTTCCGCCAAAAATCGGAAACAACGACTTTTGAAAAGCTTAGAAGCGTTCTCAATGGGCTGAGACCAAGATCATGAGTGCTGAAGACCTTCCCCCGCGCGAGTCTATGGAATTCGATGTCGTCATCGTCGGCGCCGGCCCGTCGGGCCTGTCGGCCGCGATCCGGCTCAAGCAGCTCAATCCCGAGCTCTCGATCGTCGTGGTGGAGAAAGGCTCCGAGGTCGGTGCGCACATCCTGTCGGGTGCAGTGATCGATCCGGCCGGCCTCGACAAGCTCATCCCCGACTGGCGCGAGGATGCCGATTGTCCGCTCAAGACACAGGTCACGAGCGACCGCTTCTACTGGGCGACGTCGCAGGGCTGGTTCCGGATTCCGAACTTCATCATGCCGCCGTTGATGCACAACCATCACAACTACATCGGCTCGCTCGGCAATGTCTGTCGCTGGCTGGCGCCGAAGGCGGAAGCGCTCGGCGTCGAGATCTATCCGGGCTTTGCCGCCGCTGAAGTGCTCTATGACGACAAGGGCGCGGTGCGCGGCATCGCGACCGGCGACATGGGCATCGCCAAGGACGGCAGCCACAAGGATTCCTACACCCGCGGCATGGAGCTGCTCGGCAAATACACGCTGTTCGCCGAAGGCGCGCGCGGCTCGCTGTCGAAGCAGCTGATCGCGAAGTTCAAGCTCGATGCCAACTCCGAGCCGCCAAAATTCGGCATCGGGCTCAAGGAGGTCTGGCAGATCGATCCGGCGAAGCACAAGAAGGGCCGGGTGCAGCATACGCTGGGCTGGCCGCTGAACGACAAGACCGGCGGCGGCTCGTTCCTCTATCACTACGACGACAACCGCGTCGCGGTCGGCTTCGTCGTGCATCTGAACTACAACGACCCGTATCTGTCGCCGTTCGACGAATTCCAGCGGATGAAGACGCATCCCGATATCCGCGAGCTGTTCGAAGGCGGCAAGCGGCTCGCTTATGGTGCGCGCGCCATCACCGAGGGCGGCTACCAGTCGGTGCCGCGGCTCTCCTTCCCGGGCGGTGCGCTGATCGGCTGCGCGGCCGGCTTCGTCAACGTGCCGCGCATCAAGGGCATCCACAATGCGATGGGCTCGGGCATGCTCGCCGCCGAACATGTCGCGGCCGCGCTCGGTGCCGGACGCGCCAATGACGAGCTCGTCGAATACGAGAATGCCTGGCGCTCGTCCGCGATCGGCAAGGACCTGTTCAAGGTCCGCAATGCCAAGCCGTTGTTGTCGAAGTTCGGCAACCTGCTCGGCATGGCGCTCTCCGGCTTCGACATGTGGTGCAACACGCTCGGCTTCTCACTGTTCGGCACCCAGTCGCACGCCAAGCCGGACCGCAAGACGCTCGATCCTGCCAAGCAGCACCAGCCGATTGCCTATCCGAAGCCGGACGGCAAGATCACGTTCGACAAGCTGTCGTCGGTGTTCCTGTCCAACACCAACCATGAGGAGGACCAGCCGGTCCATCTCAAGGTCGCCGACATGAACCTGCAGAAGACCTCCGAGCACGACGTGTTCGCCGGTCCCTCCAACCGCTATTGCCCGGCCGGCGTCTATGAGTGGGTCGAGGAATCCGCAGGCCCGCGTTTCCAGATCAACGCCCAGAACTGCGTCCACTGCAAAACCTGCGACGTGAAGGACCCCAACGGCAACATCACCTGGGTTCCTCCGGAGGGCGGCGGCGGTCCGAACTACGAGGCGATGTAAGGTCAAGGGTAGGGCCAAGGGTAGGGCGAGACGGCCGACCACATTTGCGTGAGGCGGGGACAGCCGGTCCCTGCACCCCTCTTCGCCTCTCCCTTGTGGGAGAGGCATAGGCCGCCTTTGGCGGCCGTTTCTTGAGCGCGCCGAAGCTTTGCTTCGGCTATGTTGCATCGACAGATGCAATCCGGGTGAGGGGTACCGGTCCATCGAGGGCCTTCGATCGACGGATTGAGCTGAACCCCTCACCCGGAATTCAAGCTTTCGCTTGAATTCCGACCTCTCCCACGAGAGGAGAGGTGGAACTGGCCGTGTGGCGGGCCTCCCGAGACGCTTTTTGCTTCCGCCCGCGAATATGCCGGGCCCGGTCACGATACCGCCATAGTGGGAGCGTCTTGCGGTGCGGCTGGCTGGATCGGCGTGCGTAAGGGCCTAATCTGCCGATTGATTCGGCATGGGTTACCTCCGGGCGATCCTTGCGGATAAAAGCCAAAAGCGGCATTGTCGCTCGCCATGATGCCGCCGCTTGGGTTCGCATTTTGAGACTGATCGCAGGATCTTGTCGCGAAGATCTCGTCGCGAAGATCTTGGCCGTAAATCCTTCGTGGCCTTAAACCCCTGGAGCAAGGCGACCGTGATGCTGTCCACCCGTTTCAACCGCCTGACGATTGCCGTTCTAGCTGCCGCGGCGCTTGTCGTGCCTGCGCAGCTGGCGGCGCAGACGCCCGACCATCCGACCGACAATGCCGCGCAATTCCCGTCCAAGACGGACCTGAAGTCGCTGACCACGGCCGGCAGCTATCTCGCCGCCCGCCACGCCAGTGTCGAGCGCGATGCGGCCTCGGCTGCGGCGTTCTACCGCTCGGCGCTGCGCACCGACCCGAAGAATTCCGAGCTGCTCGACCGCGCCTTCATCTCCTCGCTCGCCGACGGCGACATCGATGAGGCAGTGAAGCTCGCCGACCGCATCCTGACTCAGGACAAGGCCAACCGCGTCGCCCGCCTCGTCGTCGGCGTGCGCGACCTCAAGCTGAAGAAATACGCCGCCGCGCAGTCCAACATCAACCAGTCGGTGCGCGGCCCGATCACCGATCTCGTGGCGACGCTGCTGTCGGCCTGGGCCGCCTATGGCGCCGGCGACAGCAAGGGCGCGGTCGCCTCGATCGACAAGCTGACCGGCCCCGAGTGGTATCCGATCTTCAAGGATCTGCACGCCGGCATGATCTACGAGCTGTCCGGCAAGGAGAAGGATGCCGGGACCCGCTTCGAGAAGGTCTACAAGCTCGACGATTCGATGCTGCGCTCGGTCGACGAATACGCGCGCTGGACCTCGCGCAACAAGGATGCCGCCGCCGCGACCGCGATATACGAGGCGTTCGACAAGAAGCTGCCGCGGCATCCGCTGGTGCTTGAAGGCATCAAGGAGACCAAGGCCGGCAAGAAGCTGCCGCCGCTGGTCGATTCACCGCAGGCCGGCGCCGCCGAGGCGCTGTACGGCATCGGTGCGACGCTGACCCGCCGCGGCGGCGAGGACCTCGCGCTGGTCTATCTGCAGCTCGCGCTCTATCTGCAGCCGAACCATCCGCTGGCGCTGCTGTCGCTCGCCGATCTCTATGAATCGGTGAAGAAGCCGCAGATGGCGATCAAGGTCTATGAGCGGATGCCGGCGTCCTCGCCGCTGAAGCGCAACGCCCAGATCCAGCTCGCGACCAATCTCGACGCCGCCGACCGCAGCGACGAGGCGATCAAGATCCTCAAGGAAGTCACCGCCGATCAGCCGAAGGACATCGAGGCGATCCTGGCGCTCGGCAATATCGAGCGCGGCCGCAAGAAGTTCGCCGACTGCGCCACCACCTATTCGCAGGCGATCGACGCGCTGCCGGCCGCCAGCGGCGACAAGAACGCCTGGGTCACCTACTACTACCGCGGCATCTGCGAGGAGCGCTCCAAGCAGTGGAACAAGGCCGAGGCCGACATGCGCAAGGCGCTCGAGCTGCAGCCCGAGCAGCCGCATGTGCTGAACTATCTCGGCTATTCCTGGATCGACCAGGGCATCAACCTCGACGAAGGCATGAAGATGATCAAGCGCGCCGTCGATCAGCGTCCTGACGACGGCTACATCGTCGATTCCCTCGGCTGGGCCTATTATCGCATCGGCAATTACGACGAGGCGGTGAAGAATCTCGAACGCGCGATCGACCTGAAGCCGGAAGATCCGACCATCAACGACCATCTCGGCGACGCGTATTGGCGTGTCGGCCGCACCCTGGAAGCCAAATTCCAGTGGGCGCATGCCCGCGACCTCAAGCCCGAGCCGGAAGAGCTGCCGAAGATCCAGGCCAAGATCGACAACGGCCTGCCGGACGACACCTCGAACGCCGCCTCCGCCGACAAGAAGAAGGACGACGACGGCAAGGGCGGCTAGGGTCCGGTATAGCCGCCAGGGTGCATTGCCAATTGAGACGTGATGCCTGGGCCTTGTCCCGGGCATCGGCGTTTCCAAATCGTCATGGCCGGGCTTGACCCGGCCATCCATCCGCTTCGTGACCATCCATCCCCTTCGCGAGATGAAGTTTCGGTTGATGGATGCCCGGGTCAAGCCCGGGCATGACGGTGGGTGTGCTTCAGGCGCATGCCAAAACCGCGGAATTTCTATCCAAACAAAGGGATAGGATCGTGTGGCGATTTACGCTAATCGCACACGATGTTTGTTTTTAGGGGTTTATCGCCGTGCCGGCGCTGATTGAAGAAGGGCGTGCCAAGGTCAACCTGACGCTCAGGGTTGTCGGACGGCGCGTCGATGGGTTTCACGACCTGGAGAGTGTGGTCGCGTTTGCCGATTGCGCCGATCGTCTCACGCTGGAGCCGGGCCCCGAGCTGTCCCTCGCGATGCTGGGACCGCTGGCCGATGCCTGCGGCGATACATCTGACAATCTGGTGCTCAAGGCCGCACGCCTGCTCGGCGAACGCGTCGCGGATCTCGAGGTCGGCCACTTCACGCTGGAGAAGGTGCTGCCCGTTGCGGCCGGCATCGGCGGCGGCTCGGCAGATGCCGCGGCGGCGCTGCGGCTTTTGGCGCGGCTCAACGAGCTCTCGCTCGACGACAGCAGGATCATGGAAGTCGCGCTGCAGACCGGCGCCGACGTGCCGGTGTGCGTCGCCTCGCGCGCCTGCGACATGACCGGCGTCGGCGAGGGCCTGCTGCCGCTCGATCTGCCGAAGATGCCCGCGGTGCTGGTCAATCCGCGCGTGCCGGTTGCAACCAAGGATGTTTTCAATGCGCTCGGCCTGCGCCATGGCGAGCTCCTGATCGGCGCTACCGATGTGATGATGCAGGCGCAGGATTGGCCAGAGGCCGGCCGGGCGGTCGACGACTGGATCGCGGCGCTGTCGCGCGGCACCAATGATCTCGAAGCCCCGGCCGCGCGCATCGAGCCGGTCATCAGCGACGTCCTGTCCGCGCTGCGCGCGACCACGGGCGCTCGTCTGGTGCGCATGTCGGGCTCCGGCGCGACCTGCTTTGCGGTCTTTGCCACCGATGCCGACGCGGAGGCCGCCGGCGAACAGCTCCGCGCCGGGCATCCCGGCTGGTGGGTGCATGCCGGCTCGCTGAGCTAGCGCGATCGCGGTGCCGCGACCTTCCTCTCCATCGTCATTCCCCGGTGCGCAATTCTGTGGCCCAATGGATTCCGGGCTCGCGCCAAGTGGCGCGCCCCGGAATGACATCTGGAGAGATGCGACAAGAACGCTAAGCCGCGTCCCCAACTTCAACTGTCATCGCCCGGCTCGACCGGGCGATCCAGTACGCCGCGGCTTCTCGGTTCAAGCACTGCCGTCTCTGGAATACTGGACCACCCGCTTTCGCGGCTGATGACACCGCTGGCCATTCTGCATGATGCCGAGCGGCATTGCAGCGCTTCCCACCGCAACGCCGGGCAGCGTTGCGCCCCGGATTGCTTGGCAAGCCAAACCCTCTTTGCCATAACAGCACGAAACAACAGCATTGCGCGTGCGGGACCGTTCGGAATCCGCCTGCACAACGAGCCGGGAGGATGCCATGGCCAATATCCGAGTTCTCGCCACCGATCTGGAATTTCCCGAAGGTCCCGTCGTGATGCCCGACGGTTCGGTCGTGCTGGTCGAAATCCGCGGCCAGCGGCTGACCCGGGTCTATCCCGACGGGCGCAAGGAGATCGTCGCCAAGGTGCCGGGCGGCCCGAATGGCGCCGCGCTCGGCCCCGACGGCAAAATGTACATCTGCAACAATGGCGGCTTCTCCTGGATCCCGACCAAGAACTTGATCATGCCCGGACCGCAGCCGGAGGATTATCTCGGCGGTTCGATCCAGCGCGTCGATCTGCAATCGGGCAAGGTCGAGACCGTGGTGACGAAGTGCGGCGAGCACGAGCTGCGCGGGCCGAACGATCTGGTGTTCGACAGACACGGCGGCCTGTGGTTCTCCGATCTCGGCAAGCGCCGCGCCCGCGAGATGGACGTCGGCGCGTTCTATTATCTGAAGCCCGGCATGAACGAGATCGTCGAGGCCGTGCACGGCATCCTGCCGGCCAACGGCATCGGCCTGTCGCCGGACGAGAAGACCGTCTACATCGCGGAGACGCCGACGGCGCGGCTGTGGGCCTATGAAGTGTCCGAGCCCGGCACCATCAAGCCGCGCGACGTCATCTATCGTGGCGAGCGCGGCAAGCCGATCGCCGGCCTCGGCGGCTACCAGATGTTCGACTCGCTCGCGGTCGAAGCGTCGGGCAATGTCTGCGTCGCGACGCTGATCTCGGGCTGCATCTCGGTGATCGCACCCGACGGCACATTGGTCGAGCAGGTGCCGACCGGTGACCGCGTCACCACCAATATCGCATTCGGCGGCCCCGACCTGAAGACCGCCTACATCACGCTGTCGGGCAAGGGCGAACTGATCGCGATGGACTGGCCGCGGCCGGGATTGCCGCTGAATTTCTTGAACAAGTAACGTAAGAACGTCATTGCGAGGAGCTCGTGACAAAATTGCAACGCAATTTTGCACTGAAGCGACGAAGCAATCCATCGCGCCGCATCTGAGGACAGATGGATTGCTTCGCTTCGCTCGCAATGACGGAAAGGATCGAAAATGCCCTGGCTCGAACCTGTCACCCTTCGCGGCGCGCATGCGCGGCTCGAACCGCTTTCGCATGATCACGCCGCCGGCCTCATCGAGGCTGCGAAGGACGGTGATCTCTGGAAGATCTGGTACACCGCGATCCCGAAGGCGGAAACCATGGGCAAGGAGATCGACCGCCGGTTGGGCCTGCAGGCCGCAGGCACGATGTTGCCGTTCACGGTATTCGACGCTGACGGCCGGATCGCGGGTATGACAACCTACATGAACGTCGACGCGCCGAATCGCCGCGTCGAGATCGGCTCGACCTGGTACGCCAACCGTGTGCAGCGCAGCGCGCTCAATACGCAGTGTAAGCTCCTGCTGTTGACGCACGCCTTCGAGACACTTGATTGCATCGCGCTCGAGTTCCGCACGCATTTCTTCAATCACCAGAGCCGGCGCGCCATCGAGCGCCTGGGTGCGAAGCAGGACGGCATCCTGCGCAGCCATCAGATCGCGCCCAACGGCACGTTGCGCGACACCGTGGTTTACAGCATCATCGCCAGCGAGTGGCCGACGGTGAAGGCGCATCTGAACTATCAACTCAACGAAAAGCCGCGCTGACATTTCGGTCGGCGCCAGAAACGAGACGATGGAAACGTTCGATTATGTGATCATCGGCGCGGGTTCCGCCGGGAGCGTGCTGACCAACCGGTTGAGCGAAGACGCAGGCGTCAGGGTGTGCGTGCTCGAGGCGGGGCCGAGCGACTGGCATCCCTACATCCATCTGCCGGCCGGCTTCATCAAGACCTTCCACATGAAGAGCGTGAACTGGGCCTACCAACAGGAGGTGGGTCCCTATACCGGCGGACGCAGCATCTACGCGCCGCGCGGCAAGACGCTCGGCGGCTCGTCCTCGATCAACGGCCACATCTACAACCGCGGGCAGCGCCAGGATTTCGATACCTGGGCGCAGCTCGGCAATCGCGGCTGGGGCTATCCCGACGTGCTGCCCTATTTCCGGCGCATGGAGCGGCGTATCGGCGAGGGCGACGACACCTATCGCGGCCGTGACGGCAATCTCACGGTCACCACGATGGACTGGCAGGACCCGCTCTGCGAGGCCTTCATGGCCGGCGCGGTCAGCCTCGGCATCCCACGCAATCCTGATTACAACGGCCAGATCCAGGAGGGCGTGTCGTACTGCCAGCGCACCATCCTGAACGGCCGCCGGGTCAGTGCCGCGACTGCATTCCTGCATCCGGCGAGGAAGCGGCCGAATGTGGACGTGCGCACGCATGCGCATGTCACCGGCATCATCTTCGAGGGCAAGCGCGCGGTCGGCGTGCGCTACAACCGCGGCGGCAAGCACGGTGATCCCTTGGAGATCCGCGCCACCAAAGAGGTCATCCTCTCCGGCGGCGCCTACAACTCGCCGCAGCTGCTGCAGCTCTCCGGCGTCGGCTCGCCCGAGCTGTTGCGGTCGCACGGCATCGAAGTGCGCCATGCGCTGCCGGGTGTCGGTGAAGGCCTGCAGGATCACTACGCGCCGCGTTCGGTGGCGCGGGTCAAGAACATCCGGACCATCAACGAGCTTCGCCGCGGCTTCAGCCTGTGGGGCGAGGCGATCAAATGGGCGACGACGCGGCGCGGCCTGCTGTCGTTGTCGCCGACCATGGTCTACTGCTTCTGGCACTCCGGCGAGACCACCGAGAGCTCCGATTTGCAGCTCACCTTCACGCCCGCGAGCTACAAGGAAGGCGTGCAGGGCCAGCTCGAGGACGAGCCCGGCATGACAGTGGCCTCATGGCAACAGCGGCCGGAGAGCCGCGGCTATGTCCGCATCCGCTCCGCCGATCCGTTCGCGCCGCCGATCATCCAGACCAATTATCTCGCCGAGGAGATCGACCGTCGCGTCGTCGTCGCCGGCATGAAGCTGGCGCGTCGGCTGCTCGCCTCCGAGCCGCTCAGTCCGTACTACGCCTATGAGGACTTTCCGGGTCCGAAGGTGCAAAGCGACGACGAGTTGCTCGCGGCCGCGACCCAGCGCGGCACCACCACCTTCCATCCCGGCTGCACTTGCCGGATGGGCCCGGCCGACGCGCCCTGGGCCGTGGTCGACGACCAGCTTCGGGTCCACGGCATGGAGGGCCTGCGCGTGATCGACGCCTCGATCATGCCGCGGATGATCTCCGCCAACCTCAACGCCTCGACGTTGATGATCGCCGACAAGGCCTCAGACATGATCCGCGGCAAGGAGCCCGAGGCCGCCGCGAAGCTGCCGGAGTATGCGTGAGGAGGCTTGCTTACCTCGCCCCGCTTGCGGGGAGAGGTCGAAATTCGCGGGACGCGAATTTCGGGTGAGGGGGGACTCTCCGCGCATTGAACTCGCGGAGAGTGCCCCTCATCCCGACCTTCTCCCCGCAGGCGGGGAGAAGGGGAAGAAGAGGAACTCAGCCGTAGACGAACGCCTTGTCCTTGAGGTCGATCGCCGGGAATTCGTCCTTCTCGGCCCAGTAGTCCTGGTTGTGCTGCCACTCCGGCTTGTCGCCGCGCTTCGGCAGCAGGTGCATGCCGCGCATCATGTAGCCGGGGTTGAAGTTCTCCGGATCGATCCACGGCAGCAGCGGCATGTTATGGTCTTCGGGGCGCAGCGCCGGCGTCACCTTCTTCGCGCCGGTCGCCTTCATGTGCTTGAGCATGCGGCAGACGAAGTCGCCGACCAGGTCGACGCGCAGGGTCCAGCTGGCGCGGAAATAGCCGAACACCCAGACGAGGTTCGGCACACCGGTGAACATCATGCCGCGATAGGTCACGGTATCCTTGAAGTCGAGCGGCTTGCCGTCGATCGCGAAGTCGATGCCGCCATTGGCGGAGAGGTGGAAGCCGGTCGCGGTGATGATGATGTCGGCTTCGAGCTCCTTGCCGGATTTGAGCAGGATGCCCTTCTCGGTGAAGCGGTCGATCTCGTCGGTGACGACGGAGGCCTTGCCGCTCTTGATGGCCTGGAACAGATCGGCATCAGGGACGAAGGCGATGCGCTGCCGCCACGGCCGGTAGCTCGGCGTGAAATGCGTGGCGATATCGTAGTCCTTGCCGAGAACGGCCTCGACCGCGGCCAGCAAGTCCTTCTTGGCCCCCTCGGGGTCGGCGAAGGTGCGCTTGGTGAAGGCGTCCTGCTCGAACAGGATCTTGCGCCTGACGATCTCGTGGATCCAGGCCTCGTCGACCTGCAGCCGGCGCAGCTCCTCGGCGATCTCGATCGCGTTGCGGCCGGTCCGGAAATAGGTCGGCGAACGCTGCAGCATGGTGACATGGCCGGCGTCATTGGCCATCGCCGGAATCAATGTCGCAGCGGTCGCGCCGGAGCCGATCACGATGACGCGCTTGCCCTTGTAGGCGAGGTCGTCGGGCCAGGTCTGCGGATGCACCACCGTGCCCTTGAACTTCGCCATGTCGGTCCATTCGGGCGTATAGCCCGCGTCGTGGCGGTAATAGCCTTGGCACATCCAGAAGAAGTTGGTGGTGAAGCGCAGCCGCTCGCCGGTATCGATCCGCGTCGCGTCGATGGTCCAGAGATTGGTCTCGTTCGACCAGTTCGCGGCGGTGATGGTGTGGCGATAGCGGATGTGGCGGGCGAGATCGTTCTCGTCGATCACCTCGCCCATGTATTTCAGGATCTCGGCTGCGCTCGCGATCGGCGCGCTGGTCCACGGCTTGAAGCGATAGCCGAAGGTGTGCAGGTCGCTGTCGGAGCGGATGCCGGGATAGCGGTGGGTCGACCAGGTGCCGCCGAAGGTCTTCTGCGTCTCCAGCACCACGAAGCTGGTGCCCGGGCATTGCGTGGTGAGGTGGTAGGCGGCGCCGACGCCGGAGATGCCGGCGCCTGCGATCAGGACGTCGAAATGCTCTGTGGTGACGGGCTCGGCGGCGCGGATTTGGGTCTGGACGTTCATCTTCCCTGGTCTTCTTCTTGGTTGGAGCGGTCAGCAAAACGCCGGAGCGGATGCCCCGGCGTTTGCATGAACTAGACTTCGCGGCGGCTGAGGAACGCCAGCCGCTCGAACAGGTGCACGTCCTGTTCGTTCTTGAGCAGCGCGCCATGCAGCGGCGGGATCAGCTTGCGCGGATCGCGCTCCCTGAGCATCTCGGGCGTGATGTCCTCGTTCAAGAGCAGCTTGAGCCAGTCGAGCAGCTCGGAGGTCGAGGGCTTCTTCTTCAGGCCCGGCACCTCGCGGACCTCGAAGAAGATGCGCAGCGCCTCTTCCACCAGCCGCTTCTTGATGCCGGGGAAGTGCACGTCGACGATCTTGCCCATCGTGTCGGCGTCGGGGAACTTGATGTAGTGGAAGAAGCAGCGGCGCAGGAACGCGTCCGGCAGTTCCTTCTCGTTGTTCGACGTGATCATCACGATCGGGCGCAGCTTCGCCTTGATGGTCTCGCCGGTCTCGTAGACGTGGAATTCCATGCGGTCGAGTTCGAGCAAGAGGTCGTTGGGGAATTCGATGTCGGCCTTGTCGATCTCGTCGATCAGCAGCACCGGGCGCTTCTCGTTGGTGAAGGCCTCCCACAGCTTGCCGCGCTTGATGTAGTTCTTGATGTCGGACACGCGCGCGTCGCCGAGCTGGCTGTCGCGCAGGCGCGACACCGCGTCGTATTCGTAAAGGCCCTGCTGCGCCTTGGTGGTCGACTTGATGTGCCAGGTCAGAAGCGGCGCATCGATCGCCTTGGCGACTTCCTCGGCCAGCACGGTCTTGCCGGTGCCGGGCTCGCCTTTCACCAGCAGCGGGCGCTCGAGCACGATGGCGGCATTGACGGCGACCTTGAGGTCATCGGTGGCGACGTAGTCCTTGGTACCCGTGAATTTCATCTATCTGGTTGCCTTGCTTCGTTCGTCGGCCGCATGGTTCTCCACTTCGGCCTCAACATGAAACGACCGCCTTCGCAGCGGCCGTCGGGAATGCAAATTGTTCGATCAGGCTCGCCTGATCAGCGACAGGATCACCAGCACGACAACAGCACCGATGGTCGCGTTGACGATGTCGCGGATTGCGCTGCTGCCGAGGCTGACGCCAAGGCGGGGCAACAGCCAGCTTGCGACCAGCGCGCCGATGATGCCGACGACGATGTTGCCGATCAGACCGAAGCCCGCGCCGCGCACGATCAGCCCAGCGAGCCAGCCGGCAATCGCACCGATCACCAGTGCCGCAATGATGCCCATTCAAACGTCCTGCCCAATGTCTTGTCAGGCGCAATTGTAATTGAAAAAGCCGGGCGGTCTAGGGCGGATTCCGCAGCGCAGCGGTACCCTGAACGGCGCGGCACGCATGGAATGTCGACCGTCATGTTTCCGTCACGCGGAATGACCGCTGCACGGATACGCGGCGGGCGTCGTTGAATGGACCCCGCGGGACGCGGCGCAGGGGACCAAATCAGGGCGGATCGCCGGTCCCGGCATGGCTCGGCCCCTTGACGCCACCGGCCCCGCGGGCGATCTAGGTGAGTATGTTCCTGCAGTTCTTCACATCGCTGCGCGACGCCCAGGTCCCCGTGACGCTGCGGGAATATCTGACCTTGATGGAAGCGCTTGACGCCGATCTCGCCGAACAGACCGTCGAGAACTTCTACTATTTGTCGCGCGCCGCCCTGGTGAAGGACGAGCGCAATCTCGACAAGTTCGACCGCGTGTTCGGCACCGTGTTCAAGGGGCTCGAGAGCCTGCTCGACGCCATGGGCAAGGCGGAGATCCCCGAGGAGTGGCTGAAGAAGCTCGCCGAGAAGTATCTCACCGAGGAAGAGAAGAAGCAGATCGAGGCCATGGGCTGGGACAAGCTCATGGAGACCTTGAAGAAGCGCCTCGAGGAACAGAAGGGCCGTCACCAGGGCGGCAGCAAATGGATCGGCACCGCCGGCACCTCGCCGTTCGGCGCCCACGGCTATAATCCCGAGGGCGTGCGGATCGGCCAGGAGAAGAACCGCAACAACCGCGCCGTCAAGGTGTGGGACAAGCGCGAGTTCAAGGATCTCGACGGCAATGTCGAGCTCGGCATCCGCAACATCAAGGTCGCGCTGCGGCGGCTGCGCAAGTTCGCGCGCACCGGCGCGCCCGACGAACTCGACCTCGACACCACGATCAAGGAGACCGCCAACCACGGCTATCTCGACGTGCACATGCGGCCCGAGCGGCGCAACGCGGTCAAGGTGCTGGTGTTCTTCGATATCGGCGGCTCGATGGATTCGCATATCGAGCAGGTCGAGGAGCTGTTCTCGGCCGCCAAGAGCGAATTCAAGCACATGGAGTATTTCTACTTCCACAACTGCCTCTATGAAGGCGTCTGGAAGCTGAACAAGCGGCGCTTCACCGATCGCACGCCGACCTGGGACGTGCTGCACAAGTACCCGCACGACTACAAGGTGGTGTTCGTCGGCGACGCCTCGATGTCGCCTTACGAGATCATGGTGCCCGGCGGCTCGGTCGAGCATGTCAACGAGGAGGCCGGCTCGGTCTGGCTCGACCGCATCACCCGCACCTATCCGCATGCGGTGTGGCTCAATCCGGTGGCACAGAAGCACTGGGACTATTCGGAATCGACCACCATCATCCGCCGCCTGTTCTCCGAGCGCATGTATCCGATCACGATCGAGGGGCTGGAGAACGCAATGCGGGAGCTGGTGCGCTAACCGCACAAGGCGTCGCGCGCCGGCGGGCGTGCCAACAACATCCAGGGAGAGCCCCATGCCCCAGAACATCCATCGCGGCATCAAGGTGATGATCGACGAGGCCAATGCCGAGATCGAGACCATCAGCGCGGCCGATGCGATCACGCTGATCGGCAAGAACGACGTCGTGATCGTCGACATCCGCGATCCCCGCGAGATCGAGCGCGACGGCAAGATTCCCGGCGCATTCTCCTGCACCCGCGGCATGCTCGAGTTCTGGATCGATCCGAACAGCCCCTACGCCAAGCCGATCTTCCAGGAAGACAAGAAGTTCATCTTCCACTGCGCCGGCGGCATGCGCTCGGCGCTCGCCGCCAAGACCGCGAAGGACATGGGCCTGAAGCCGGTCGCCCATATGGGCGGCGGCTTCGCCGCCTGGCGCGAGGCCGGCGGTCCGATCGAGGCGTGGGAGCCGAAGAAGAAGGGCTGAAATGCCTTTCGCCCGCAAGGACATCAGATCATGACCGCAACCGACGATCCGCTCGTTTCGACCGAATGGCTGGCTGCGCATCTCGGCGACGCCAACGTCAAGGTGCTCGACGCGACCTTCAAGCTGCCCGGCGTGCTGCCGCTGCCGAAGGACGATTATCTCGCCGCGCATCTGCCCGGCGCGGTGTTCTTCGACGTCGATGCCGTGTCGGATCACTCCAATCCGCTGCCGCACATGTTTCCGAGCGCCGAACAGTTCGGCCGCGACGTCGGCGCGCTCGGCGTCAGCAATGCCGACACTGTCGTGATCTATGATGCCGGCGGCTGGGTCGCGGCACCGCGCGCCTGGTGGATGTTCCTGTCCTATGGCCATCGCAACGTGCGTATCCTCAACGGCGGCCTGAAGAAGTGGCGCGCCGAGGGCAGGGCGGTCGAGAGCGGCGAGGTGAAGCCGAAGCCCGCGACTTTCAAGGCGAGCTACGATCCGAGGCGTGTGCGCAGCATCGAGCAGATGATCGCCAATGTCGAAAGCCGTGCCGAGCAGGTGATCGATGCGCGCGCCGCCGAGCGCTTCGAGGGCCGCGCGGCCGAGCCGCGGCCGGGTATCCGCGCCGGCCACATCCCGGGCGCCCGCAACGTGCCCTACAACCAATTGTTCGATGCCGCGAGCGGCGAGATGAAGCCGCTCGACGATCTGCGCAAGTCGTTCAGCGGTGCCGGCGTCAAGCTCGACGCACCGATCGTGACGAGCTGCGGCTCGGGCGTCTCGGCCGGCGTGCTCACGCTGGCGCTCTACCGGCTCGGTGTCACCGACACCGCGCTCTATGACGGCTCGTGGTCGGAATGGGGACAGGCGAGCGGCCCGCCGATCGCGACGGGGCCGGCCTAAAGCTGCAGGATCAACGCCGCGTAAGCGGCACCGGGATCGTGTTGCCGAACGGGTCGAGCTGCTGCTGCTGAACCGCCTGCCGGACCGGCGCCGCGCGGACGACGCGCCGCCGCTGCTTGCGATGCGCCGGCTTGCTGGCCGCGCGGCGCTCCGGCTTCTTCGCCTCACCGACCTTCGGCGCCCCCGGCGCTTCGACGACGACTTCGGGGCCGCCCAGCGTTGCGATCCTGGTCGCGGCTGCGATCGCCTCGGGTGACGGCGGCGGCGCCGGCTCCGGCACAGCTATCGCAGGTGCCGGTGCTGCGAGCGCAGGTTCATTGGGTGTGGCTGGCGGATCGGCCACCGCGGCGACCTTGGGCTCGGTTGGCTCCGGTGTCGCTTCCGCGGAAGCCGGCGCCGGCTGCGATGCGGGCGAGGGATCCGCAGCGAGGGCCTGGGGAGCGGCTTCGGCGGACTGCGCTGGCGCTGGCGGCTCCGCGGCCTGAGGTTCCGGCTTGGGCTTGGGCGGCACGGTCGGGGACGAGTCTTCCACCTGCACCGTGGCGATCTTCGCCGGCTCGGCAGGTGGCGCGGCTTCGACGGAAGCAACCGGCTCGGATGCGGCAACTGGCTCGGACGGCATCGAGGGCGCCGGGGCGTCGGCCGCGGTCTTGTCCGCCGGCGACTCGACCCGAACCATCGCGAGCACCGGCGGTGTCTCCGGTTGTTGCACGAATTGCGGCTCGGGCGGGGCCCGGCGGGCGGGAATGCTGGCGAATTCCTCATGCGCCGCGCGAAACAGCGCGGCTGCGCCTAGCCCGAACACCAGAAGCGACGTGGCCAGCACGATCGCGGCGAACAAGAAACGAAGGCCGGGGAGCATGGGCGCGGGTTCCCCCTTCTGCGGGAGGGTCTCTGGTGTCGAGGGAACGCGGTGACCACACTAATAAGAAAGCCGGCGTCGCGAGAGCGAATCAGGCCGATTCGAAGATATCGCAACCCTCCGAGACTGTTTGTTACAAAATGCGCGTGATTGATGACTTTGGGCAGGTGGACAGACATTCCCGACCCATGAGACATCTTTGCCGCAGCGTTGATGCCAAATCACAAAAGCCCGAAATGGCCCGGATTTCGCGGATTTGTCTTGAATGCGCCGCTATCTTCCTGCATTGGGCCGTTAACAGTCCGGTGTGGCTTGGGGACTATAATAGAGCAATGATGATCAACCGCATTCTGACGATTTGCGCTGCCGCGGCTCTCGGCGTGGCAGGAACCTCGTTCGCGCATGCGCAGCAGGGTTATCCGGCCCCGCAGGGCACGGCCTATTCGACCGCCCCCCAGCCCTATCCGCCGGGTAGCATGCCGGACTTCGATGCGCTCAATGACGACGACGGGCAGGATTCGGCGGCGCTGCCGCCGCCCGGCCCAGTGATGTCGCCGAACGACCCGCGCTATGGCCGCCCATCGACCTATTCCGATCGCGGTGCGCCGACTGGTCCCGTGATGTCGCCGGACGATCCGCGCTACGGCCGTCCGATGAACGCTCCCCCGGTCTATTCCGACCGCGGCGCGCCGACCGGTCCGGTGATGTCTCCCGATGATCCGCGCTATGGCCGTCCGATGGGGCCGCCGCCGGTGATCTACGGCGACCGTCCGGGCGCGCAGCAAGCCAATCGCGACAACGGTGTTCCGGCCGCCGGCGTGTCCTATGGTGACGACCGCGGCGGGATGCGTCCGCCCGAAGGCGTGACCGGAGCCGTGCCGCGGCAGCAGGCGCCGGTCGATGCCAATGGCAAGCCGGTGCAGATCGCGGCGCTGCCGCCTGACGAGCAGCCGGAAGACGGCACGGCGCAACTGGCCCCCAATCTGCGTCGCCAGGAAGTGGCGTTCGCCACCAAGGAACCGGCCGGCACGATCGTGGTCGATACGCCGAACACTTACCTCTATTACATCCTGGGCAATGGCCGGGCGATCCGCTACGGCGTCCGCGTCGGGCGCGACGGCTTCACCTGGACCGGCGTGCAGAAGATCACCCGCAAGGCCGAATGGCCGGATTGGCATCCGCCGACCGAGATGATCGAGCGTCAGCCCTATCTGCCGCGCTTCATGGCCGGCGGACCCGGCAACCCGCTCGGCGCCCGCGCGATGTATCTCGGCTCGACCGTGTACCGCATTCACGGCACCAACCAGCCGTCGACCATCGGCAAGTTCGTCTCGTCGGGCTGCATCGGCATGCTGAACGACGACGTCTCGGACCTGTTCGAGCGCGCCAAGGTCGGCACCCGCGTGGTCGTGCTGCCCGGTGGCCCGCCGCCGGGAACGACAACGGCTTCCGCAGCGCCGCCGCCCAATCCGATGGCCCCCGCGCCGACACAGGCTCAGGCCGCGCCGCTGCCCGGCACGCAGCCGACCTCGGTGCAGCCGCTGCCCGCGCCGGTCACGGTGCGCTAGGCCGACCGGCAAACCCGTCATTGAAAAAGGCGCGCGAACAGCGCGCCTTTTTTGTTGCAACAAGCCAGCCTGTTCCGACGTTGTCGCGGTGAGTCAATGCGATGCTGGAATCCCGCCTGGTCTATCCTCCGCTGAACACGCCGAAGCCGGTTGCCGATGACGTGTGGATCGTCGACGGACCGGTGATCCGGTTCGGTCCGCGCGGGCTCAGGATGCCGTTTCCGACCCGCGCCACGATCCTACGTCTGCCGGGCGCGCAGCTCTTCATTCACTCGCCGACGCCGCTCGTGGATGAACTCAAGGCCGAGATCGCGCGGCTGGGTACGCCGAGCTGGATCATCGGGCCGAACCGCCTGCACTATTGGTGGTACCCGAGTGGCATGCGGCCTATCCCGACGCGCGCGTCTTTCTCGCGCGGGGAATCGCGGAGCAGGCCGGCGACCGGCTCGCGCTTGATGGTGAGCCGCTCGAGGCGCGATCTGGCTATCCGTGGGACGAGTGGATCGCGACGCTCCCGGTGGCCGGCAGCTATATGACCGAGGTCGTGTTCTTCCATCTGAAATCGCGGACCCTGCTGCTGACCGACCTGATCGAGAACTTTGAAGCCGAACGGATTGGTTCGCCGTTGATGCGACTGCTGACCTGGATCGGCGGCGTGCGCGATCCGGACGGCAGCACGCCGCGCGACATGCGATTGACCTTCCGGCGTGACAAGGCGGCGCTGAAGGCGGCCGTCGCCTGCATGCTCGGATGGGACCCGGAACGGATCATCCTCGCCCATGGCCGCTGGTATGAACGAAACGGCCGCGCCGAGCTTGAGCGCGCGTTCCGCTGGGCCAAGTAGGGCTTCGGCTCAGGCCAGCCGCCGCGGCGGCTCGCTGCCTTTGGTGAAGGCATCAATGCACGCGACCATCTGCTGATAATGCGCCTGCAGGCTCTCGCGCGTCGCGTAGCCGAGATGCGGCGTGATCACGACATTGTCGAGCTTGCGGAGCGGATGATCCGATGGCAGCGGCTCGACCGAGAACACGTCGATGCCGGCGCCGGCGATCTTCTTCTCGCGCAGCGCCGCGAGCAGGGCGTCCTCGTCGACGATCGGCCCGCGCGCGGTGTTGACGAGATAGGCCGACGGCTTCATGCGGGCGAGATCGGCGGCGCCGACCAGCCCGCGCGAGCGCGGGCTCAGCACGACGTGGATGGTGATGATGTCTGATGTCGCGAACAACTCGTCCTTGCTGGCGTAGCCGACGCCGGCCTCCTTGCACTTCTCCGGCGTCAAATTGGGACTCCAGGCGATCACGTTCATGCCGAACGCCTTGGCCATGCCGGCGACCTTGCTGCCGAGCTTGCCGAGGCCGATGACGCCGAGCGTCTTGCCCTCGATCTCGGTGCCGGCAAAGCTCTGCCACGCCTCGCCGGCATGCATCCGCGCATTCTCGCGGCCGATGCCGCGGGTCAATTCCAGGATCAGGCCGATGGTCAGGGGCGCGGTGGGATCGCGGCTATATTGAGTGCCGCACAGCACCACCTTGCGCGCCTTGGCGGCCTCCATGTCGATCCCGGCGTTGCGCATGCCCGACGTGATCAGGAGCTTCAGCCTGGGCAACGCGTCGAGCAGGCTCTTGGGGAACGGCGTGCGCTCGCGCATCGCGCAGATGATCTCGAAATCCTTCAACTTGGCCGCGGCTTCCGCCTCGCTCGCGAACGGCTGGTCGAACACGGTGACCTCGACGCGGTCCTCGACCTGTGGCCAGTCGGCCAGCGAGCGCGCGATGTCGAAATAGTCGTCGAGGATTGCACAGCGGAGCCGCGTCATCGGAAGTCCATTCAGGGTGAGGGCGACGGCGGAAAATCAACCGTCGGAGAGCCCCGGATGGTCGCGCGCAATCGGCAGGTGCGCAAGCGGGCGCGGTTTCAAAAAGCGGCGATTGCCGCGCCGCTCAGGATTGCTTGCGGCTCAGGATGGCTTGCGTGCCTTCGCGGTGCGGATGTCGGCGAGCATCGAGCGGACCGCCGGCGACAGCGCCATCTGCTTGGCACGGCAGGCCGGACCCGGGCCGCGCATATAGTGCAGTTCCGGCCGGTAGGGATTGAAAGCCCTGGCAACGAAGGCCCGCCAGAAGGCGCTGAATTCGGCGAACAGCGTCGCCTCGCGTTTGGTCGTCGGACGCGAAAGAGGGGCTGAAATGATGGTAGCCATGGTGTGGCCTCAACTGTTCTGGTCGCGGTTCTGCCGCGAAAATCGCCGTTTTCCGGCGTTGAGAACGAGTTTTGGCCTGATTTATTAAAAGATAGTTTCAATTGTCGTGATTCGGCGCGCGCATGGTGTCGAACCGGTATCACCCGTGGCGAATGGACGGAACGTGGTGAACGGATGGAAAACGCACCCCCCGCGGTTGCGCTTTCGGGGGCCGGCCGTTACATCGGCGGCAGCAAAATTTCCACAAATCGGATCAATTCCAGGGACAGCGGATGGCTCGCCAGTTCATCTATTTCATGCAGGGTCTGACCAAGGCGTACCCGACCCGCAAGGTGCTCGATAACATCCATCTGAGCTTCTACCCGGACGCCAAGATCGGCGTGCTCGGCGTCAACGGCTCGGGCAAATCGACGCTGCTCAAGATCATGGCCGGCCTCGACAAGGAATATAGCGGCGAGGCCTGGGTCGCCGAGGGCGCCCGCGTCGGCTATCTCGAGCAGGAGCCGCAGCTCGATCCCAAGCTCTCGGTTCGTGAAAACGTCATGCAGGGCGTCGCCAAGCAGAAGGCGATCCTCGACCGCTACAACGAGCTCGCCGTCAATTACTCGGACGAGACCGCCGACGAGATGACAAAACTGCAGGACGAGATCGAGGCACAGGGCCTGTGGGATCTCGACAGCAAGGTCGACCAGGCGATGGATGCGCTGCGCTGCCCGCCCGACGATGCCGATGTCACAAAACTGTCGGGCGGTGAACGCCGCCGCGTCGCGCTGTGCCGGCTGCTGCTCGACCAGCCCGAATTGCTGCTGCTGGACGAACCGACCAACCATCTCGACGCCGAATCTGTGTCATGGCTGGAAGGCCATCTGCGCAACTATCCCGGCGCGATCCTGATCGTGACCCACGACCGCTACTTCCTCGACAACGTCACCGGCTGGATCCTCGAGCTCGACCGCGGTCGCGGCATACCATACGAGGGCAATTATTCGTCCTGGCTGGTGCAGAAGCAGAAGCGGCTCGAGCAGGAAGGCCGCGAGGACGCCGCGCACCAGAAGACGCTGGCGCGCGAGCAGGAATGGGTGGCGTCCTCGCCGAAGGCCCGCCAGGCCAAGTCGAAGGCGCGCTACCAGCGCTATGAGGAGCTGCTCAAGCAGGCGAGCGAGAAGCAGACCCAGACCGCGCAGATCATCATCCCGGTGGCCGAGCGGCTCGGCGCCAACGTTGTCGACTTCGAGGGCCTCAGCAAGGGTTTTGGCGATCGGCTGCTGATCGACGATCTCAGCTTCAAGCTGCCGCCCGGCGGCATCGTCGGCGTGATCGGCGCCAACGGCGCCGGCAAGACCACCCTGTTCAAGATGATCACCAAGCAGGAGATGCCCGACAAGGGTACCATCACGGTCGGCGAGACCGTGCATCTCGGCTATGTCGACCAGTCGCGTGACGCGCTCGATGGCAAGAAGACGGTGTGGGAAGAAATCTCCGGCGGCAACGAGCTGATCCTGCTCGGCAAGAAGGAAGTCAACTCGCGCGGCTACTGCTCGGCGTTCAACTTCAAGGGCGCCGACCAGCAGAAGAAGGTCGGCGCGCTGTCGGGCGGTGAACGCAACCGCGTCCATCTCGCCAAGATGCTGAAGTCGGGCGCCAACGTGCTGCTGCTCGACGAACCGACCAACGACCTCGACGTCGACACGCTGCGCGCGCTGGAAGAGGCGCTGGAGGATTTTGCCGGTTGCGCCGTCATCATCAGCCACGATCGCTGGTTCCTCGACCGCATCGCGACCCACATCCTGGCCTTCGAGGGCGACAGCCATGTCGAATGGTTCGAGGGCAACTTCCAGGACTACGAAAAGGACAAGATGCGCCGGCTCGGCCAGGACAGCATCATTCCGCACCGCGTGAAGTACAAGAAGCTGACGCGGTGATCGATTCAAGCGGTCGAGCGCGGCCATCGCGGCGCGTTCGACCGCTCCTCGTTGCAGGATCGTGACGGCATCGCGGCGCAATCTGCGGCCAGTTGTCGCTTTTCAAGCGCACGGGAATGCGTAGATAGAGCGCTCCGCAATTCTCAATTTCGCGAGCCCTCCAACATGTCCGCACTATCAGACGCGCGCGCCCCCCTGAAGGGCCGGTCGCTGCGTCCCGTTCCCATGCTGATCTTCGGATCGCGCTGGCTGCAATTGCCGCTCTATGTCGGCCTCATCATCGCCCAGGGCGTCTATGTCGTGCTGTTCCTGAAGGAGTTGTGGCACCTGTTCGCCCATGCCTTCGATTTCAGCGAGCAACAGATCATGCTGGCCGTGCTCGGCCTGATCGACGTCGTGATGATCTCGAACCTGCTGGTGATGGTGATCGTCGGCGGCTACGAGACCTTCGTGTCGCGGCTCAATCTGCAGGGACATCCGGACGAGCCGGAATGGCTCAGCCACGTCAATGCCAGCGTGCTGAAGATCAAGCTGGCGATGGCCATCATCGGCATCTCCTCGATCCATCTGCTGCGCACCTTCATCGAGGCCGGTGCGCTGTCGTCCGGCAAGGGCACCTACACCGAGACCGGCGTAATGTGGCAGACCATCATCCACTGCGTCTTCATCCTGTCTGCGATCGGCATCGCCATCGTCGACAAGCTGTCGAACGACTCGATCGAGGGCGCCAAGCAGCAGGGTGGGCATTAGGCGATAGCACGCGCGGCGTCAGCGCGCCGCGCGTGAGCCGAACAAGGCCGGCGCGGATCTGCCAAGCCATTCGGGGATCTGCGCCGCACCGCGCGGAAATCCGCGGGCCAGGGCAAGGATGAACGCGGTCTGCCAGACGCCGAACAGCACCAGCCAGCCGAGCAGGGTCGGCAGCCTGATGATTGCACCGTAAATGGTGCCGGCCGCGATGGCGGCGATCCAGGTCACCACGACGCTGTCGATCCGCCTGAACGCCGGGTTGGTCAGCAGCACGCCGAGAATGGTGATCGCGCCGCCGACCGCGCCGCCGATGCCGCCGATCAGATAACCCATCAGCGGGTTGTTGCCGAGCGTTTCCGTGATCTGGGCCGGGCTCGCGGCGTTGCCGTCGGCCGGGACGGTCTTCGCGTACTGGCCGAGCGCCTGCAGCGTGATGGCGCTGGCATCATATGCCGCGATCCATGCCGCGGTCGTGATTGCGACCACCAGCGCCAGCTGGAACCGGTCCCTGGCGCCGGAACACGACGTTGCACGTCGCGATCGCCGCGCCGAAGATCACCCCGGGCAGGATCGTGATCCCGCCCGCGTCGGAGACGACGAAAGAGTATTGCAGGACGTTGAGCGCGTAGGTCGTGACCAGGCTGCACACGATGGCGGACGCGAGCGCCAGCACGACAAAGGGCAAGTTCGGCCGGTCGCCCGACTGCTCGTCCTTGGCCGCCAGCATGCGGTCCACGGCGGCCCGCGTCTCGGCCGCGGCGCTGCCCTGCGGCTCGAGGATCGTGACCGCCTTGAGATAGTTCGGGACCTGGTCGAGCGGGGTCGGCGCCATCATCACCGGCAGCACGCGGTTGCTCGGGTTCGGCCATTTCCCCTTGGCAAAGGCGAGCTCGCTCAAGGTGTAGCGTCCCTTGGTCACCGATTCCGGACTGATCAGGAACACCATAAAATCGCTGCTTTCGATGGCTTTTTCGACCCGCGCATCGAAGCTGTCGCCCGGCGGGAGATCGTCGTGCGAAAAGAAAACGTCATGGTCGCAATTGCGCAGGGACTGAGCGATGTTGTCAGCCTGCGATTCCAGTTCGGAGGGAAATGACAAAAATATGCGCATGGCAAAACTTACCACCCAGAATTGAATTCTGACATTGCCGAATCCACGTTGCAATGCCTGTTTCCGCGAGGTGAGATCGATCATGAAATCGATCACGAAGTCGATCACGAAATGGCCAGCCACTATCGTCGCATGCGCGGTGCTGCTGCTGTGTGCGCCGCTGCAGCGGCCCGCATTCGCCGCCGACGCTGCGTTCACCCAGTTCATCGCCTCGCTGTGGCCGGAGGCCAAGGCGGCGGGCGTGTCGCGCGAAACCTTCGATCGCGAGACCCGCGGGCTCGAGCCCGACTACAAGCTGCCGGACCTGATCCTGCCCGGGCGTCCCAAGACCGGCGCGCCGGCGCAGGCCGAGTTCGTGCAGGTGCCGGCCGACTACATTAAGGAAGCCTCGATCGCCCGGCTCGCCGCGGAGGGGCAGCGGCTGTTGCAGAAGTATCGTCCGTCGCTCGATGCGATCGAGAAGCGGTTCGGCGTTCCCGCGACCATCGTGCTGGCGATCTGGGGCCGCGAGACCGACTACGGCCGCTATTCGCTGCCCTACGACACGCTCCGCGTGGTGGCGACGCAGGCCTATGTTGGCCGCCGCAAGGATCAGTACCGCACCGAGTTCATCCTCGCGCTGAAGATCCTCAGTGAGGGCGCCGTGACGCGCAAGGAGCTGCGCTCATCCTGGGCGGGCGCGACCGGCTACACCCAGTTCCTGCCGTCGGAGTATTACAAGCACGGCGTCGACCTCGACGGCGACGGCAAGGTCGACATCTGGCATTCGGTGCCGGATGCGCTCGCCTCCGCCGCGCAACAGCTCGTCAACAAGGGCTGGCAGCCCGGCGTGCGCTGGGCCTACGAGGTCACGGCACCCGCCAATGCCGACTGCACGATGGGCGTGCCCGAGGTGACAAAGCCGATCAGCCAGTGGCTGCGGGCGGGCTTCGTGCCGGTGCGCGGCGCGAGGCTCAGCGCCACCGAGCAGGCGCAATCGGCCTCGCTGCTGCAGCCTGAAGGCATCTACGGTCCGGCCTTCCTGACCACGCCGAACTACTTCGTGATCAAGGAGTACAATTTCTCCGATCTCTACGTGCTGTTCGTCGGCCATCTCGCCGACCGCATGACGAGCCCGCAGCCATTCGCGACGCCATGGGCGGCGTCGAAGCAGCTGCGCTCGGCCGATGTCGAGGCGATGCAGCAGCAGCTGACGAAGATCGGACTGTACAAGGACAAGCTCGACGGCAAGGCCGGGATGCAGACCCGTGCCGCGCTCGGCGCCTATCAGAAGCAGGCCGGGCTGAAGGTCGATTGCTGGCCGAGCGAGGCGGTGCTGCGCGCGATGAACGGGCAGCGCTAGCGCATGATCCGGAAAAGTGCGCAGCGGTTTTCCGATAAGATCATGCGCAAACAAAGGGCTCTCTAAGGACGACCGCCAGGACTGCTTCGCGGCAGAAAACAAAAACCCGGCCGCAAGGCCGGGTTTTCGAGTGTGATGCTGATAGCGTCGATCGATCAGTCGCAAACCTGGATGCGACGGAAGCGCCAGCCGTAGCCGTCCCAGAAGCGCTCACGAACCCAGCGGCACGGAGCTTCTTCGACGTAGGTCGGGGCCGGTGCAACATAGACCGGGGCGGGACGGGCGCCTGCGATCGCGCCGCCCAGCAGGGCGCCGCCGATCAGGCCGCCGGCAACGCCGGCCGCGACGGCGCCGCCGTCACCAGCCTTGGCAGCCGGAGCAACCGCCAGCGAACCGGCAAGCGTGGTAACGGCGACGAGGGCAGCTAAAGTCTTCTTCATGTCTTTGGCTCTCCTGGAAGATGGTGGCGTCGTGGTCCGGCGCCGGGTTTAGGTGACTCACACGCTGATCTCGAACTGCTGTCTTGCTAAACAGCGCAGAACAGTCAACCGAAAGTAAACGTCCGCAGGCTCATCGCGCAGAAAAGCGGTTTTTTCTGGCCTATTACAGCAGACGTCCCGGAGAAACAGTCGGTTTTCCGGGACATCTGGTTCGAATTAATCGAGATGAACGGCGATCAATCGCAAACGCGGACGCGGCGAACACGCCAAGTGTAGCCGTCCCAGAACCGCTGGCGCTGCCAGAAGCAATCGGGACCGTAGCCGGGCTCGGCGACATAGGCCGGACCGGGCGCGTAGTAGCCATAGCCCGGACCGTAATAGCCATTCTGCGAAGCGATCGCGCCGCCGACGATGGCGCCACCGATCAATCCCGCAGCGACGCCGGCGGCGACACCGCGTTGTGCCTGGGCGGGGGCGGGCACCGCCACGGCCGATGCCGCCAGAGTGGCGGCGGCGCAAAGCGCCAGCAATGTCTTCTTCATGACCTCACCTTTCTCACGGGAGCAGGGACAGCGTGCGTAGGCGATCTGTCTCGCCCTTGAGGGTTCCATATTCCGCTTGAATGATCAATGAACGACGCCGCCGTATTCGCGTCCAAATGCTTGCAGCTTTTGGCATATCTTGCAACGCACAAGCTCGTAGCCGCAGTGAACCGGTACGTGTGGCGACGGCAGCCTGGATTGGACCGGCCCGACCGGTTTCTCATTTCCGAAAGGAGGGGTCGACCGATTTAGATTCATTCCAATATGAATCCCGCATCAGTTTGGAATTGCTACAAGAACGGCTTTTTCCTTTTGCATCCGGCCGGGGCCGACAATATCCATATTGGCGAGCATCACCCGTTGGACCCGCCTCCTCTGATGATTGTCTGTTCCTGTAACGTCCTCAGCGACCACGATGTCCGCAATGCCGTCAATGGCGGCGGGTCTGTGACACGAAACGCAAAGCAGGTGTATGGCTGCCTCGGCTGTAGCGCCGAATGTGGCCGCTGCGCGCGCACCATCAAGGCGATCATCGACGAGGCGCTTGGCCCCTGCGCCAAGGCCTGCTGCTCCGGTTGCCCGCACAGCACCCATCCGCACGCCGCCAATGAAGACGCCGAGCCGGCCGAATTCGCGCTCGCGGCCTGCTAGGCCACTTTCGGTTCTCATCAAAAGAGAACCGAAGCTTTCCCGCTTTCTTCACGCGATCCGGCTGCCACGCCGCTGGAAATACCCCAAATCCGGTTATCCACGCGCTGCTTCCGCGAAGGGTTGCTCTCTCCGGTAATCTGACTTAGAAGCGTTCTAAACTTAAGCGCTGGCCGGTTTCGGCCACGACAGGCGGAGTGGATCATGCAAGGCGACCCGAAGGTCATCGATTATCTGAACAAGGGGTTGCGCAGCGAACTGACCGCCATCAACCAGTACTGGCTGCACTACCGGATGCTCAACAATTGGGGCCTCCTGGAGATGGCCAAGGTCTGGCGCAAGGAGTCCATCGAGGAGATGGAGCACGCCGACAAATTCGTCGACCGCATCCTGTTCCTCGACGGCTTCCCGAACCTGCAGGTGCTCGATCCGCTGAAGATCGGCCAGGACGTCAAGGAGATCATCGAGTGCGACCTGGCCGCCGAGATCGGCGCCCGCACGCTCTACCAGGAGGCGGCGACCTACTGCCACGGCGTCAAGGACTATGTCAGCCGCGACCTGTTCGAGCGGCTGATGAAGGACGAGGAAGACCACATCGATTTCCTCGAGACCCAGCTCGACCTGATCAAGCGCATCGGTCTTGAGCTCTACACCCAGAAACACGTCGGTCATCTGAAGGGCGAGGAGTCCTGATCGGCTCCTTCGCGCTCGGAAGAGTGGCTTTCAAAATGCGAGAGGCCGTCCTTGCGGGCGGCCTCTTCGTTTCGCGATCAGGATGGAGTGATCGGTCAATAGCAGCGGATGATGTTGATGGTGCGATCGCCGTCGCGGCCGGGCACCGTCACGCTCTCGGTGGGGCAGCTCGACACGTAGGGCCGATCCGACGGCACCACGGCCGGCGGATAGCGATGCGCCCAATCCCAGGGCACGTCCTGGGTGTAGGTGTAGCGAACGTCGTTCGATGCCGGCGCCGGCGCCGGGACCTCGGCGGCGAACGGAACGCCGGCAACGGCGTCCTCGTAATATCCGCTCGTCCCCGGCAACACGATGCCGGGCACCCGCACATGATGACGGAAGGCCGGGTGATGCGCGGAAAACGTGCCGCGCGGCGCCGTTCCGGATCTCGCATAGGTCTCGGTCGAGGAAGCGAGCAGCAGCGCTGCAACGCCAAGGGAAGCGATCAGGGACGCCATTAGCGCCCCATATGTTCGATACGCCATCCTTCGAAAGCACATGGCACGCACCAATCGATTGCGGAGCATTCTGCAGACGCTAGGCCGCGCCCGAGGGCGCCCGCAAACTCATCCTTAATTATTGGTTAAAAAGTAAGGTTAACAGAAGGTATCTGTTTCAAATTGGCGCGACTGCGCCTCAGACCGCATCCGCCGGAACGAAGCAGCTGATGATGATGTTGCCGCGGTGGTGCACGTACCACACCACCGCCTCGCCGACCGGGTTGCCGCGATCGCGGATGATCGCGCGCTCCGGCACCATCATCCATTCGCCCTCGATCGGCACCCAGTAGGCGCCGCCGCGAACGTCATAGCTCGTGCGATGGCCGTCGGAGATATCGCAGCACGGCACGCCGTTCGGGGCGATCACGCTCTTGAACCAGGCGCGGATATCTGATGGCACGTTGTCGTATTGGCCGTTGTCGAACGCCAGCGCTGCGCCCGCCATCATGGCGAGCCACGCAAGCACCGCGCCATGCGTGAGTCTTCGCATTGCATCCCTCCGCGACAGCCTTGTGCGTGATGCGCGCGCATCGTCTCGCGCGCGAATCCGATGTTGGCGCGATTAGGCACGATCCGCACACGAGATGCATGCTCAAAGAATGAGCGAGCAGCGCCGTTGTCCGTGATGCAGTGCGGAATCGCCGCTCAGGCCGGCTTGTTCGCGCGCGCCTTCTTCGCAGGCTTTGCCGCGATATTGTCCCGGGCCATTGTGAGCGCGCTGCTCTCATTCGCTCGGCATATCACGTCCGAGCTGCGGTCACACGCCGGTCAGATCGTAGAATGCAGCGATCAGACGGGTGATCTCGGTGGAGTTTGCGATCACCAGCGCGAGATCATCCTTTTCGGCCTTGCCGGACTGAATCCGCTCCAGGGCTTCGCTCGATTGCCTGACGATCGCGGCGATCCTGCGCAACAGGTCCTCGCGCGTAACGATCTTGCTCAGGTCGGTGCCGGTGTATTTCTGCAGGGTCCGCAACCTGGTCTGGTCGAAAGGCTGCTTGAATGCACGAGATCCAGCCTGATCGACCAGAATCTTGTAGGAGGCGTCATATCCCTCCTTCGCCGAGTTCAGCGCGCGCCGGACCGCTTCTGGATTTTGCTCGGCGATCCCGCCGAGAACGCCGTTGCCGGCCGCACAGTTCGCTCGCGCCAGGTTTGAGATCGGCTGGGCGACCTGCCTGTCCTGATCGGCTTGTCGTCCCTTGCTGATCAAATCTTCGACGGTGTCGGCGAACGCGATGCGGCTGGCGCCGGTGCAGCAGACAACCACCATGATTGCGAGAGTAGCTATCCTTCGCACCAGCATCGTCGCCTCCTACTGAATCTTGTTCTGTTCGCAGATCTTTTCGACTGCCGGCAGCTTGACTCCGCTGAGTGCGAAGCCTTCCTTGCGAAACTTCGGGCAGGCTTGGGTTGCGATCGCGCGCCAGGATTCCGCGGAAATGCCACCGTGCCGGTAGAGATCGTAGATGTTGGAGAATTTTGCGTCGTACAGTCCGGCATAGGATTGCATCTTGTCGGACGGCGCATCGATCACGGCGCGGAAGAAATCCGTATAGTCCGACTGCATCTTGTAATCATTGTTGGTCCGATAGAAGTCGATCGCATTCATGATCTGAACGATCGCGATGCCGGCCCCGATGGCTGCAACGAAGAGGGCCAGCCAAGGCACGGCGCGGTCCTGAGGGCGCGCCAATGCCAGCCTGAGCGCGTCGATCTCGCGCGTCAGGCCGCCGTTCTGCAACTGTGTTTCCTTCAGCACGGCCTGCTGTGTCACGGCGACCGGATCGACGAGCACCGTGCCATCAGGCGCCGTCTCGCTGGACAAGCGTCCATCGGCAATCATCGCATCCAGATCGGCAATCGAAAAAGGGCTGGTCTGGGCAGCCTGGTCCCTGGAAATGCCGGGCATCGTTGCTCCGAAACGCGGCTACTGGGCAATGCAGTCATTATACTTATGATGGCATTTTATGTAAAGACAACGATAGGAAGAACGACGGTCCGGGCTGCAAATTGCGGCTGCCGGCCGTATGCTCTCTTACATCGTACGTTGCGGCGCGCTCTGCAGCAGCTCGAGCAATTGCCTGGCATAGTATCTTGCATCGCCGGTCGTGAAGTGGCCGCGCGTCTCGCTGCTCGCCGGGATCAGATAGACCTTGCCATTCTTGATCCGCTTCACCGCCCCCTCGGTGACGCCGGTCTTCGGCGGATTGCGCTCGCCGTCGGCCGCGTTGATCGCAAGCACGCTGGCCTCGATCTTCTCCAGTCCCGCCGGCGGATCGTAATCGTGCGAGGCCTCCCATTGATAGATGTAGTCGTTGGCGTCTGCGGTGACCGGCAATGCCAGCTGGTCATCGACCATCCTGTCGGCTTGCGGCGCTGACGGCGCCGGCGCCTGGTAGCATGCTTGAACCGCCGTCGCTGCGGCGAAGGCCGCTGCCGGGTGCAAACGGGCGATGCCCGCCGAGCAGCTCAGGCAATGCGCACCTGCTCGCATCGCCTTGCGGGCCAGCTCGGCCTGCTGCTGCCCTGCTAGCGTCCGTCCTCGACCTCGGTCTCCGGGCGATCGTTGCCGGAGGCGGTTTCGGTCAGCCATTTGCCGTCCGACGTCTCGTACTGGATCGCCTCGGTGCGCCCCGGAACGCGCTGCTCGTTAGCGGCGCGCCGGGCGGCGGCAAGCGCCGCGGCATGGGTTGGAAACGGCTCCGAGAACACCCCGTTGACGGTATAGGCCCAGCCGCCATCGTGCTGGACGACCTTGTAGATCACGTGGCTCATCCGGAACCTCGTTCGCGCCGTGGACGATGAGGCTGCCAGAATAGACCACGATGTCGTATTTTGCAGCAGCCGATCGTCTTTGAGACACGAGCCCCGAAATGCGGGCAAGGGAGACCGATATGTGCCGTAATATCAAGACGCTGTTCAACTTCGAGCCGCCTGCCACCGAGGACGAGATCCACGCCTCGGCGTTGCAATTCGTGCGCAAATTGTCCGGCTTCAACAAGCCGTCGCAGTCCAATGAGGCCGCCTTCAATCTTGCCGTGACCGAGGTCTCGGACGCCGCCCGCAGGCTGCTGATCTCGCTGCACACCACGGCGCCGGCGCGTGATCGCGAGGTGGAGGCGGAAAAGGCGAGGGAGCGTTCGCGGCTGCGGTTCGGCTAAAGCGCGATGAGATGGGGTTGAATCGTGATCGCGCTTTAGCTTCTTGTTTGCGCATGATCTTTTCGGAAAACCGCCTCACACTTTTCCGGATCATGCTCTAGGACGAGCCATACCGTGACGCAGGTCACGGTGAGGCGCTGCGCTCCCGGGGATCATGGCCGTTCACCCCGACCCGGGAGCACCGCCATGAAGCCCGCCGCCCCGCTCACTTTGTGTTCGATTGCGTTCGCCGTGCTCTGGACCTGCGGCATGCTGTGGTCGAGCGGCACGATCGACCTCACCAACGTCATTATCCTGTCGGCCTGCGGGGCGTTCGCGGGTGTTGCCTGGCATTACGCGATGCGCTGGGTCTTCCAGCTCATGCAGCTCGGCCGGCCTTCCGACCCTCCGGCCAATCCGGGCGCGGAGCGCTGAACGTCAAGCGCGACGCGGACAGCGCCGGCCGGGTCGTGGCGTGGTGACAAGACGGGTTACTTCTTGTCCTTCTTGCGGTGCTTCTTCTTTTTCTTGCGATCGTCGTCCTCGTCGTCATCATCAGCGAAATCGATCGCGTCGTCGAGGGCGATCGCTTCCGCTGCCGCGCGTTCGGCGGCATCGCGTTCGGCGAGCTCTGCGGCTTCACGCTCCTTGGTGCGCTTGTAGTCTTCCCAGGCGTCGAAGATCAGGTGCAGCCACGGCATCACCTGCTCGATCGACGGCAATTGGCCGGGCGGGCCGGCTTCACCGCGCGGGCCGGCCGGGCCCTGCGGGCCCTGTGGACCAGCTTCGCCGCGCGGACCCTGCACGCCAGCCTTGCCTTGCGCCCCCGGCTTGCCCTGGGGGCCTGCCTTACCGACCGGGCCTTGCTTGCCCTGAGGACCCGGCTTGCCGCGCGCACCTTCCGGCCCCGGGCGTCCCGGATGTCCCTGAGGACCGGGCTTTCCCGGCTCGCCTTGACGGCCCTGCGGCCCCTGCGCTCCTCGTGCCCCCCGGCGGGAAACTGTCTCGTCAGCCACTGATATGCTCCGTCGCGATGTGAAGCCGCTTGTAACAGAGGTTGGACGACGGCTTCAATTCTGCCCGGCGGCGCCGATGCAAGCGATCAACAGTCATAATTCGATGCGAAGATCGTGACGGAGGACGCGTTGCGGTTTCTGAACGGCAGGTACGGCGCAGCATCGCAACCGCTCGACATCGTCGTGGCACGCCAACACGTGCGCGACGACGCAGCCCTTCGCGGCACGGGTGTGCTCGAGCTCTATGAGGAGCTGTTCCCGCCAACCGAGCGCGACAGCTCCGAAGACATCGTGCGCTGGGTGCTGTCGGACGATGTCGGAGAGCGGCGACAGTTCAGCGTCGGCAGTCAGGCAATCTCATATCGTCTCGACTCGCGCTGCTTCATCCTGCGCGCCGGCGGGCACGCGATCGGGCTCGGCTTCTTCACCTACGATCACGCAAGCGACCTGATCTTCTGCAATTACGTCGGTGTTGCGAAGGCGTGGCGCGGCGGCGGCCTGGCGCGCGCGTTCTATCGCCAGATGATCGTCATGCTCGATGCGCTGTTTCCGCGCAACATCGGCGTGGTGCTCGAGGTCGAGCCGTTCGATCGCGATCGCGTGGCTGCGATCGTCGGCGACCTCGAGCGGGCGGGCAGGCGAGAGCTTGCTGCGGACGAGCAGGACGAGATCCGCCGGTTGCTGCGCGTGAGCTGGTACGACAAGCTCGACCATGCCGTGTTCTGCGACGCGCGGACCACGCAGCCACTGCTGTGCCGCTCACCATGCCTCGATCCCTGCCTGCCGTCATCGCATTGGGCAGGAGGCGAAGAAAATTACTGGCTGATGTGGCAGGCGCGGGCCGGCGTGCCCTCCGCAAAGAGGCCCGCAAGTGAGTTCTGGCAAGTTGCCGTCACCGCGATCTACATCGAGATCCTCGCAAAGTCCCTCGTCGATGACGATCCGAACGGACGCCGCGACTATTGGGACTATGCGACCACGCTGGTGGCCGAGACGCTGCAACGGACAGCGACGACCGACGTGCATTTCGCGCGCTGCCTCGGTGAGGAGGACGGCGCGTTGTTGTCGCGCTGGCGGCGTCTTGCCATCGACCTGCCGATCTGAGCTAGAGCATGATCCGGAAAAGTGCGAAGCGGTTTTCCCTCGCGACAAACGCGGAACGCGTTTGCGCGGAGATCATGCTCAAACGACAAGCTGAAGCGCGATGACGATTCAACACAATCGCATCGCGCTTTAGGTCTACTGCGTCACAACCGGTCCATCCCCTCATCCTAAGAGGAGCCCGCGAAGCGGGGCGTCTCGAAGTACGAGGCCACCGGCCGGGCCTCATGGTTCGACACGCGCTTCGCGCTCCTCACCGTGAGGGATTCCTGACACAGCAGAACTAGGCCGCGGCGTGCTCGCTGTGCGGCACGTCGATGCCGTCGGCCGAATATTCCCGGATCTTGTTCCGCAAGGTCCGGACCGACAGTCCGAGCACGCGCGCGGCACGGGTGCGGTTGCCGTCGCAGCGCGCGAGCGTTTGCAGCACCAGTTCCCGCTCGACCTCATCGACGGTCGCACCGATCAGCAATGGAACGATTTCATTTGGAGCCAGCGACGGCAGCAGCGCTTCCGGCGACGGTACGGTGGACGCGTAAGACATGAACTCCTCCCGATCAACGCCCGCCTCGTCGATGAGGCGGAGACATCGAGAAACCAACTACCCCGTAGATCCACGGTGTGCCGGTTTGGTTAACAAGACCTTAACGCGCCGCTAACTCCCTGCTTTGTAAGCAAAATACCCAGAAATCGCCACGATTGCGGTTCCATCGGTCACAATGTCCGGTAACCGCCATCCACCATCACGATTGATCCCGAGACATAGGCCGACAGGTCCGAGGCGAGGAAGATCGCAGGCCCGACGATGTCTTCCGGCTTGCCGGCGCGGCCGAGCGGGGTGTGATCCATGAAGACCTTCACGAGGTCGGGATTGGTGGCGCGCACCTTCTCGTTCAGCGGCGTTTCGATGAAGCCGGGGCCGATCGCGTTGACGCGCACGCCGTCCTTGCCGAGCTCGGCGGCAAGCGCCTTGGTGAACCCGAGCACGCCGTGCTTGGAGGCGGTGTAGGCCGGCGAGCTCGGCGTGCGCAGATGCACGAAGGACTGGATCGAGCCGATGTTGACGATGCGTCCCTTGTTCTTGCGCAGCGGTGCGAGGAAGGAATGCGTCACGTTGAAGACGCCGGTGAGATTGATCGAGATGATGTCTTCCCAATCCTTGATCACGGCCTCGTCGGTTCCGAGCATGCCGTTGCGGCGCGCGATGCCGGCATTGTTGACCAGGATCGAGACGGAGCCAACCTTGTCGGCGACCTGCTTCGCCATCGCGACGCAGGCGTCGCGATCGGTCACGTCGAGCGCAAAGCTCTCAGCCTTGCCGCCGGCGTTGCGGATCTCCTTGGCCGCTTCGGCCGCCGCATCGCCGTTCATGTCGAGCAGCACCACGCGCGCGCCCTCTCGGCCATAGCCCAGAGCGATGGCGCGCCCGATGCCCGAGCCTGCGCCGGTGATGACGGCGATGTGATTGTCGAGAAGGGCCATGGCGTTTCCTCGTTCTGATTTGTAAGCGTTGTCGACAACACTATTCAAAACTGCCCCAACCGAAACGCCAAGCCGCGTTTGCGCGTTGCTGTCATCCGGATTCGGATGACAGTACGGACCGATCATGGACCCGCATATCAGACACTGGAAAGTTGCGATCGAGCGCTTCTGCGCGTCGCCCGATCCCGACTATCGCGAGATGGTCAGGCTGATCGCCGAGATCGCCACGACCGACATCGACGACACGCTGCGGCATGCGGCCGCACAGGTGCTGCCGATCCTGCGCCACGCGGCGCTGAAATCAGCCGACCGCCGCACCAGATCGATGGCGATGCGCCGTCTCGGCATCGTTAGCGATGCGTTGCACATGCTGTCTGCGCCGCAGTTCGGCCGGCGTGGTTTGACGCCGAAGGCGCTGACGCAGGAAGAGCGCTACCGGCAATTGCTTGGCCTGCCGTTCGGTCGCCGCCTCGCCGCGAACGAGGTCCATCAGGCGTTCAAGCGCGCGGCCAAGACGGTGCATCCTGATGGCGGCGGCAACGGCGCGGCGTTCCTCGAACTCGCCGCCGCGCGTGACGCGCTGATCAAGCATCACTGACGTCAGATCACGTGATACCTGACAGCACAAGGGCGGACGCCGCGCTGCTGCCGCGTGCCCGCCCTCTGCGCGATCGGGAATCGCTCAGAACGAGCAGGTGCCGTTGTTGAGGAGACCGGTCTTGTAGCTGAACGCGGCGTCGAAGGTCGGCAGCTCCTCGCTGACGACGGCGAAATTCGCCGGCCATGGCGTGGTCGGGATGCTCTGGTCCCAGATCTGGCAGAAGCCGGTGTCCTGCCAGCGGATCAGATGATAGGGCGTGGCGCTGGCCGGGCTTGCCGCGGCAAGCACGGACACGGTGGCGGCAATGACGGCACAGGCAATCGCAAGACGACGCATGGGAAATCTCCGGTTTGAATATGTGAATGCTCGGCGGGGAAATCCCGGAGCTCAGGGGTCGATCGCCCCGGACATGCAGTGAGTGTGGCAACCCCGGGACCAGGTTCAACACCGTTTGCGCGGACATTTCCGTCACCGATGGGCGCCTGTTGTGCCAAATTGCGCCTGACGACGCGCTTGCTACAGTCGGCGCGTCGCGATTCGTGCCGCCTCGCGACACGCGCAAATCGACGTGAACCAATCGACGATCCTGGGGAAACCGCACATGAAATTTTCATCCACCCTTCGCGCCGCGCTGGTCGCACTGCTGGCCTTCACGGGCCTCGCGTTCTCCACTGCCGCGCGCGCCGACAGCGGCTTCGTGACGCTCACGATCTACAAGGCCGGATGGTTCATCGGCGGCTCCGGCGGCAGCGGCGTGCTGACGTTCCGCGGCCGCTCCTATCGGCTGTCCACCGGTGGTCTCGACTACGGCCTGGTGTTCGGCGGCTCCAAGACCGTGCTGCGCGGCCGCGTCAGCAACATCAACCGTCCGTCCGACGTCGCCGGCGTCTACGGCGCGGCGGGCGCCGGGCTTGCCCTCGGCCGCGGCGCCCGTGCGATCGTGCTGACCAATCAGAAGGGCGCCGTGCTCGAGCTGACCGGCCACCAGGTCGGCCTGATGGCCAACGCCGATCTGAGCGGGCTTGCGATCACGATGCAGTAGGGTTGACGGTGTGGAGCGGGGCCAGCGACAGCTGATCGTCGAGCCCAGCCCACATCTGCAGCTTGGGTGGACGCGATCCATCTCCGTCACCCCCGCGCAATGGCATTGCCATTGCGCGGGATGACGGGACTTGTGGAACTGGTACCGTGACAGCGGCGAATGCCCGGGCAGGCCGGGCCCGGGCAGTCGCCGATCATCTCCCAAGCCGTTCCATGCATTTTCCGGTATCTGTCTCGCGTCCCAGGAACAAGTGTTCACTTTGTAACTTAAGACTCGTGCGTCACGGGACGGGTCTGATGAGTGCAATAAGGTCGCAAAGCGAGGAGATGGAAAAGCTGCCGGCCAAGCTGTGCCGCTGCGGCAGGCAGCCGGAGCTGGTCCGGACCATGCTCAGCGTGCAGACCGGCCGCCAAGTCCGCATGTTCGAATGCAGATGCGGTGAACGCACGTGGGACGATTAGGGCGGCTTCGATTGGGCGGCCTCTCCACGAGGCGAACGACAGATCGGCTGACCGCCCGACGGACGCCGGGTACCGGCCGAAAAGCCACAGGCCGAAACAAAGCGGCCAATTCTTAGGAACGGTTGCGGGTCGGGAAAATTAACCGAGCGTGGATGCGTTCCCGGCCCCCAAGTTGGCGCATTCACTTTCAGTCCCGGCGCTCCTCCCCGGAGTGCCGGGACTTATTATTTGCTGTTTGGCAACGGCTTCGCCGACGAGCAGCTCGTCGACCGCGCAAAAGCGTGGCGCCGCTAAGCCACGCGGACGGCGCATTGCCTTCATGCCGCGGCGTGCACTGCGCCTGGATCACCGCCCGCTGATAAAATTCAAAGCAGGTGGTAAAGCCTTCCGACGCATCGTTCCAGCACGAGGAGGCTGCCGGGCAGGGCGGCCAATGGTGTCCGCATCGTTCCTGTCCGTCGATCGCTCTGTTGCTGAGTTGCGGTGACGGTGCACTCAACGTCGCGTTCGCGGTCTAGTGCGCCGTCACTGCAATAACGATCACTCCGACAGACCTCAGCTTGCCGGCATCAGCACCGAATTGACGACGTGAATGACGCCGTTCGACTGGTTGACGTCCGGGATTGTCACGGTCGCTGCGCCGCCTTTGGCGTCGACGATCATCACCTTGCCGCCGGTCTTCCGTACCCTCAGCGGCTCGCCCTCGACGGTGATCAGGGTCTGTCCGTCCATCAGCTGATCGGCGTTCAGCTTGCCGGGAACGACATGGTACGTCAAAATCCTGGTGAGCGTCGCCTTGTTCTCGGGCCTCACGAGTGTCTCGACCGTCCCCTTGGGAAGCTTGCGGAACGCTGCATTGGTCGGTGCGAACACGGTAAAAGGTCCCGGTCCCGACAGCGTGTCGACAAGCCCTGCAGCCTTGACCGCCGCGACCAGCGTCGTGTGATCCTTCGAATTTACGGCGTTGGCGACGATCGTCTTCGACGGATACATCGCAGCGCCTCCGACCATCACGGTCTTTTCCTTGGCCGAGGCTTCAGGCAATGGACCTGCAAACGCGATCAGCACGGCAGTCGCGGCAGAGCCAAGCACGGAAAGTTTCATGTGAGCGTCTCCATTCGTGAGGTCGGGCATTGCCCGTTTGCAATCGATGCGATGTGTACGAGGCGCGCCACAGTCGAATGACGGTGGACCATCGCGCGAAAATCAGGACGCAGATCGCGCCTTGACTTCACGTGGAACGCTGCCTGAATGCTCCCGGATCACCGTTCGCAGATAAATTGCGAAACGGGTGATCCAGCCTCATCGAGCCTTCGTTTCACCAGCACGGAATCGTCGGGAAGGGCAGTCATGATGTCTGGCATCGTGATACATCGCTCATGAGGTTTGGAAGGCTGGTCTTGTTCGTCGTGGCAGTGCTCGGGGCCGGTTTTGCCATGGGGTATCTGAACAGGCCCGATGTCTGGTACGCAGCCCTGAACAAGGCTGCGTTCAATCCGCCCAACTGGGTGTTCGCTCCGGCTTGGTCGATCATCTACTTGTTGATCGCCATCGCGGGCTGGCGTGTTTGGGAGCGGGCTTTGCGCATCAGCCGGCGAATCTGGTTGACGCAACTGGCTCTGAACTTCGCCTGGTCGCCGATATTCTTCAGCTTGCACCGGCCCCTCACGGCGCTTGCCGTCATCCTTGCCTTGTTGTCCGCAATCGTCATCTTCCAGGTCACGACGTGGAAGGCAGACAAGGTCAGTGCCCTTCTCTTCGCCCCTTACGCATGCTGGGTGGCGTTCGCCTCGCTGCTGAATGTCGAGATCGTCCGCCTGAATTAGCGGATGTCACACTTCCCTGGCGCACCGAAGCCACTCCGTGTAGGCCTCGCCCCAGCTGGGCGGGCGGCCATGATAGAAATGATGGACACGCCCGGTGCCGAGCGACCTGTGGCTCACCATCGCCCTTCGATGCGCGCCGTCCCTGATGTAAGCCCGCATGCTGTTCTCGTCTGTCCACACCGTGACTGTGTGGTAATAGCCGTTCGCGACCCTTGCCGACACGGAAACGTTGCCCGGCGCCCGGCGTGCCTGCGCCAGGCATCTGAGCGTATGCCACCAGAACGGCACCAGCTTGATCCGACTGGCCGGCTTGAACCCCGTAACGGAGACGAAAACCCCGATCATCGATCATCCGTGAGCACGATCCCGATGCGGCCGACATGCGGGCAGCGGCGAATACAGCATGGGAACCGATGCAGATACGCCTTGGATCGGTGTTTGGATCACCAGGTCCTGCAAAGCCGCCGGGATCTCACGGCATCGATACAGGCCGGTGCCGTATTAAGGTGGCATCCCATTGGCGATCTAGAGCTTTGTCGAGCGAAGTGACCACCGGCTTCCGTGAAGAAAAGCCCGTCGAGACAAGATTCTAGAGCCCCGTCCGATTGCATCGGAACGGAAATGGCTCCAGGGGCCAGCGCGCGACCGGGTGATTTCGGAATATTGGAAATGTATCCGTGAGTTGCCCGACGTGTCAAGTCGAGCGCCGGCCCATTGCCGGCTACTGTGCATGGGGTTGTTTTCGATATTTTGTCTAGCTGATGGCGTGAGCCGCCTCGGTCCACGCAGGGACGGCGCAGCGTTCACCTGAACAAATGCAGCGCTGCGTATTGCAGCAGCATGATGGTCTTGCCGTCGACGATGCGACCATCGCCGATCATGGCGAGCGCATCGTCGATCGCAAGCTCCAGCACCTCGATGTCCTCGCCCTCGTCGGCGAGTCCGCCGCCATCGCTGACGCGCATCGCGGCGTCGTATTCGGCGACGAAGAAATGCAGCTTCTCGGTCACCGCACCCGGCGTCATGAAGGCTTCGAACACCTTGCGCACATGTGCGAGCCGGTAGCCGGTCTCTTCCTCCGCCTCGGCGCGGATGCGCGCCTCCGGCGCGGCGTCGTCGAGCATGCCGGCGGCGGCCTCGATCAGGAGATCGTCATAGCCGTTGGCGAACGCGGGATAGCGGAACTGGCGCACCAGCACCACGGTGCGGGTCTTCAGATTGTAGGGCAACAGCGCCGCGCCGTTTCCGCGGTCATAGACCTCGCGCACCTGGGTCTGCCATTCGCCATTGCTGCGGCGGTAATCGAAGGTCGCGCTCTTCAGCTCGTAGCGGCGTTTCGACAGCAGCTCGACGTCCTTGACGCGGACGCGGTCGGCGATGCTCATGCGTCGATCCTCAGTTCTATCACGGAATAGCTTCGCGACCGTCGAGCCATTTGGCCAGCATCACCGAGGTCGATTCCTCATAGCCGAGCGATTGATAGAAGCCGCCCGCCTTGGCGTTCTCGCGACGCACCAGCAATTGCAGCTTCGGCACGCCGGCATTGCGCAGCCAGTCCTCGGCGGCCGCCATGATGGCGCGGCCAAGCCCTTTGCCCTGGCAGTTGGGATCGACGGCGACGTAATAGACCCAGCCGCGATGGCCGTCATGGCCGACCATCGCAGTTGCGACGATCGTGCCCGAGCTGTGGCCGACCAGGATGGCGGAGCTTGGCCCGCGCCGTGCCAGCGCGATGTCGGCGGCCGGATCGTTCCAAGGCCGGGTCAGGCCGCACGCCTGCCACAGCGCGACGACAGCGCCGACGTCGGCGTCGGTGATCTCTGCAATGGCGAGGGAGGCGGGCATTGTCGCCTGCACGGTCACAGCACCTTGCCCGGGTTCATGATGCCGAGCGGATCGAGCATCGCCTTGACCTGCCGCATCAGCTCGATCGCGACCTTGTCCTTGACGTCAGGCAGCTCGTCGCGCTTGAGCACGCCGATGCCATGCTCGGCCGAGATCGAGCCGCCCATCCGCAGCACGATCTCGAACACCACGGCGTTGACGTCGTGCCAGCGCGCCAGGAAGTCGGCCGCGTTGGCGCCGACCGGCTGGCTGATATTGTAGTGGATGTTGCCGTCGCCGAGATGGCCGAACGGCACCGGCCGCGCCCCCGGGATCAGCTTCACGACCGCCGCGTTGGCCTCTTCGATGAAGGCGGGCACGGCCGCGACCGGCACCGAGATGTCGTGCTTGATCGAGCCGCCTTCCGGCTTCTGCGCTGCCGACATCTCGTCGCGCAGCTTCCAGAACGCCTGGCGCTGGCTCAGATTGGCGGCGATGACGGCGTCGTCGACGATGCCGTCTTCCATGCCCTGGGCGAGGATCGCCTCCAGCGCATCGCGGGCGTCGTCGCGCGACGACGACAATTCCATCAGCACGTACCAGGGATGCTTGCTCTCCAGCGGATCGCGGATGTCGATGCCGTGGCGGATCGAGAAGTCGACCGCGATGTCGGCGAGCAATTCGAAACTCGTCAGGCTGCCGGCCGCCTCGTTGCGCGAGATCGACAGCAGCTTCAATGCCGCCGCGGGCGATTTCAGGCCGACATAGGCGGTCTCGACCGCGCGCGGCTTCGGAAACAGCTTCAAGGTTGCCGCGGTGATGATGCCGAGCGTGCCTTCGGCGCCGATGAAGAGGTTGCGCAGATCGTAGCCGGTGTTGTCCTTCTTCAGCTTCGACAAGGCGTTGAGTACGCGGCCATCCGCGAGCACGACCTCGACGCCGAGCGCCATCTCGCGCGCCACGCCATAGGCGAGCGCGCCGGTGCCGCCGGCATTGGTCGAGAGGTTGCCGCCGATGGTGCAGCTGCCCTCGGCACCGAGCGACAGCGGGAACAGCCGGTCGACGTCGGCTGCCTTCTGCTGCGCGATCTGCAGCACGACGCCGGCCTCGCAGGTCATGGTGTTGGATTCGACATCGATGTCGCGGATCTTGTCGAGGCGCCGCAGCGACACCACGACCTCGCCATTGTGCGGCGTCTGGCCGCCGACGAGGCCCGTGTTGCCGCCCTGCGGCACCAGCGCGATCCGGTGCTCGCTCGCAAGCTTGCAGATCGCGGCGACTTCGGCGGTCGAGCCCGGCCGCAGCACCAGCGGCGAGCGGCCGTGAAACAGGTCGCGCTCCTCGGTGACGTAAGGCGCGATGTCGGCGGTATCGGTCACGGCATATTTGTCGCCGACGATGGCGCGGAATCTTGCAAGCAATTCGGGCGGAAGCGGCGGCACCGCTGATTGGACGGTGTTCATTTCTTCTTGGTCTTTCACTCAGTCGGGATCTTTATTGTGGCATGACCGCGGCGCAAACGCCTGGGGTCTGTCGCGCGGACAACCGGCTGGCACATTTCCGGATCAACGTCCAACCGCTGCGCGGCGCAGCCGGTCGTTGATGGCTTCGCCGAGCCCGTCCTCGGGTATGGGCATCACTGCGATAGCATCCGCGTTTCTCTTGTCGAGCGTGCGAAGGTAGCCGAACAGATTGGCAGCGGCCTCGGCCAGATCGCCGCGCTCGGACAGGTTCATCTCGACGGAGGCGCATTCGCGCCGCGCGACCTTGACCGGTCCGAACGACAGCAAGGCTTCGCCGACATGGACATCGATGGCATTGAGCCGCACCGGCGTCCGCGGCGCATAATGCGAGGCGAGCATGCCCGGGGCGATCGGCTGAGCGTCGCTTTCGGCATCCTGCGGCGGCGATCGCAAGGGATGGCCGAGCACGCGCTCGATCTCGGCGCGCGTCAGCCCGCCCGGCCGCAGCAGCACCGGATCGGAGAAGCAGCCGACGATGGTGGATTCGACGCCGACCTCGACGGGGCCGCCATCGACGATCATGTCGATCCGGCCCGCCAGATCGCCGTTCACATGCTCGGCCGTGGTGGGCGAGACGTGGCCGGAGAGATTGGCCGACGGTGCTACCACAGCACCGCCGAAGGCCTTGATGATATCGCGCGCCACCTTGTGGGCCGGAATGCGGATCGCGACCGTATCGAGCCCGGCGGTCGCGAGTTCGGCGACCGGGCAGGAGAGCGCCTTCGGCAGCACCAGGGTCAGGGGACCGGGCCAGAATGCTTCCGCCAGTCGTAACGCCTGCCCGTCGAACAGGGCGATCCGGCGCGCGGCGCCGAGATCGGCGACATGGGCGATCAGCGGATTGAAGGCCGGCCGGCCCTTGGCCTGATAGAGCCGGGCGATCGCGGCGGCGTTGCCGGCGTCGGCGCCGAGGCCATAAACCGTCTCGGTCGGAAACGCCACCAGGCCGCCCTCGGCCAGAACCCCGGCCGCGGTCGCCGTGGCGGCGGCGCCGGCGGGCAAAACGTGCGTTTTCAGGCCTGTATCCACTGTGACTCAATTCCTCAATTGGTTGCCTTTGGTCCCTTGCGGTCCCCGAAACCCGACGCTATAAGCCGGCCTCCTAGTCGGAGTGTGGCTCAGCCCGGTAGAGCACTGCGTTCGGGACGCAGGGGTCGCAGGTTCGAATCCTGCCACTCCGACCAGATTTCCTTAGGTTTTTTCTTCTCATCGGTGGCTGTTCCCAAGTCAACCACCGATTTGACCACCGAAACATACCGCGCTTTCTGGCCAATGGCTGCCGCCGCCCCGTGCAAATGATCGGGATGGTGATGGCCATAGGTTTCCTGCAGGACCTCCGCCGACATGCCGAGGAACCCGGCTGCCTCCCAAATCGGCACGCCGCGCTGCATCAACCAGGTCGCTGCCGTGTGGCGCAACGTGTGCGGAGTGACTTTCCCGGGTAACCTGGCCAGATCCACGGCAGATTTGAAGCCTTTCTTCACGGAAGCGACCGGCTTGCCATTGAACTCGACGAAGCAGGTGTTGATCAGCTTCCGGTCTTGCCAACGACGCAAATGAGCCAATAGCCGGGGTGGGAGCGGGGCTGGCGTCTGACGCTTCTTGGTAGCTCGCTTCCCGATCGGCCTTCGGTAGAAGATACCACGCTCGAGATCGACGTACGAGTGTCCAAGCTCGGGGTAAGGCGATGCCGCCGCGATTGCCCCGGCCCTGGTGCCGGTGTAGAGGCCGATCAGGATAAATCTGGCCACGTGTCGCAGCGGCCGGCGGTCTGTCCGGACCGGGTTGCCCCTTGAGCTGCCGGCATGGACGGTCTGCTTTTCGCGATAGCGCCAACATTGCCAAATCAGGGCCGCCGCCTCGCTGCGTGTCAGCCATCGGTCGCGTGCCTCACCTTTTGCCGGGAGGGATACGCGAACCGTGCCGCGGTGAAATCCCTCCTTTGCATGATGGTTGATCGCGGCACGAAAAGTCTCGAGGTCACGACGCGCGCCGCCCCGGCTGCCGCGATGTTTGACGTAACCGGCACAGGTTTGCGCGTTGACTGCCGCCAGCTTCTTGCCGCCCCAGAAGTCATTAAGCCGGTCGATCCTCGCTTCGATTTCAAACTGATCACCGGGCTCGCCGATATCGGTCAGATAGATCGACAGCACGTCGGCGCAATCGATGTCGTCGATATCTCGTCGGCTGCGCTCCGGTTGGTATTTTTGCGCGATGTAGTCTGCTAGCGCTTGCTCTGCTTTCTGCGGAGGCTTTGTTTCAGACGCGCTCGCAATGCATCCTGTGGCGATATGCCGGTCGCCGTCTTTGATAATCCAAACGGACTGGGCGACGAGGTCGCCTCCGCGATACCGTGCTTTGCGTCTGTAGAGCCGGGCTCCTTTGCTTGGACGCGGCATAATTCCCTCATTCTCTCTATATGAAAGAGTGTCGTGTAATCCTTGCCTGCAATGCGCTCGATGACGAGCCTTCCGCGAGAACTCTCTCTGCGCAACCCGGAGGCGGTCATCGAACCATCGGGAAATGCCACGGCCGCTGCTACAGAAAGCCGAAGCGGATCATGCAGACCAACAGCTTCGCGGTGCTTTGTGTCGATCATGTCAGCGGCATCGCGAAATCGCGAACGCATTGACGATGATCGGGCCTTAGGCGAGTGACATTCTTGTTTCTCTGATTGTTTAGAGCGTGTGTTTGTCTCGGGGGTGACGGGAGCCGGACATGTTATCCTGCATTGATCAAAGGTGCGGCCCTGATCAGCGTTGCCGCTTTTGATCAGCCGCCCCGTGGTGCTGGACGTCTCGGGATTGTCAGAGCCCATCGGCACATACAATCAACCCGTGGACGGCAACTCAATTGCGACGAGCCGCAGTTTGGGCCGACATGAGCGGGCAGGAAGAATGCCTGGGACGGAAGCGCCAGCGTTAGCTTAGGTGCGGATATCGATCACTTTTGCGAAGGGCCTCATTTTCACGTTGTTCGTTTCGGCTAAATTTCAATTGGTCAATCTTTGCTACCGTCAACGGTGCGGGCGAAACAGGCTCGACGAAGTTGGCCGCTGACCTGGCTATGCGCAGCGATTCACACGCCGGCCGATAGGTCTATCCGGTTCAACAATATGCGGCGCTTACTGGGCCGGGGCAGTCCACCCGTACGCAATCGCAGAATGGGTTCCTTGAACCCAATTGCGGGCTCGACACGGCTTGCTAGATTCTATCGGGTTGGATGTTTTGTCGCTACTGGTAGATTCGACAGGTGGGGCTCGGCCTGACGGCCCCATGGGTGCTCTTCGGTTCGGGATCCCGGTGCGCTCGATGTCTGTCTTGCCGCTGCTTCGGGGACGATTTCCCTGCTCATGGCTGTACGACCTATGGCAACCGTCCCGCCGTCCGAAACCCTCGCATGCTTCTTTTTTCCCCGCCGGCAAGCCGGCTCCTCGCGGCCGCTTCGCTGCAAAAAAGGCGCGAGCTCGGGTGCGCCGCTGACGCTTCGCCCCAGGGGTTCGGCGGCGTTCCGGCCGCCATGACGGTCTCGCCATCGCAGGGGATCCGCCCTGCGGCAGCGAAGGAGACAGACCATGACTGCGATCGGATTCGTCACCCGCAACGACAACGGCGGCTTTAGGGGCGAGCTCAAGACCTTGTCCATCCGAGCCCACATCGACATCGTTCCCAACAGCGCCAAGTCGACTGAGGCTCAGCCGGACTTCCGCATCCTCGCCCAGGGCGTTGAGATCGGAGCCGGCTGGATTCGGCGTGGCGAAAGCAGCGGCAAGGACTACGTCAGCCTGTCACTTGCGGCACCTGAACTCGGGTCTCGCAAGCTCTACGCCAACCTTGGCCGAGCCGTCGGCTTGGGCGACGACAACGGCTTTTTCCTGATCTGGAATCCCGGCGACTAGCCCGGGATCTTGGGCTCCCGCACCTCGCGCGGGAGCCTTTCTCCAGCGGCCAGCTTAAGCGTGCGCGATCGAACGCCGAACGGCATTCGATGTTTGTGCGTTGGGCAAAAAAGCACGAACAACGAGCGCAAGGTCGAGACTGTTCTCCTGCGCGGCTTTGCCTAAGGAAGGCTTGAGGGGTACTGCCCGTCACCCCGCGAAATCCGCGAAGTCTCGAGATTCATGCCGCCATCGATCCTCGCCTGGGGCGAGGCGTCGTAATGCTGTTTGGCGGGCCTGTCGAGGCGCCTGGAAGAGCTGCACGGCTTGACCTGAACTGGCCGGTTCGTGTCGATAGGGAGCACCGTCTTGTGGGAAATCCGCTTCAGGGCCAGGTTCGAGCGAATGCTCGAAACGCCGGTTATGCGGGAGAGCTTGTTTACGATGAGATCCTCGAGAGCCTCGATATCAGACACCATAACACGAAGAAGATAATCGTTGTCGCCGGTCATGAGATAACATTCCATCACCTCGCCAAGGCGATCGATTGAACGCGTAAAGCTCTCGAGTGATGGCTGGGCCTGCCTTTCAAGCTTTACTTGTATGAATGCTGTAACGCCGATGCCGAGAACTGCGGGATCCAGCACCGCAATTCGCCGGTCAATGACCCCGAGTTTTTCGAGCGTTCGAACTCGAGCGAGACACGGAGACGGTGAGAGATTGACGCGGGAAGCGAGTTCAACGTTGGTCAAACTTGCGTTCTGCTGCAGTTCATTCAAGATCTTTATGTCGATCCTGTCCAAAGCCGTCGTCGTCATTTCATTCTCCCATGGGCAAGCATTCGTCGTCCCATCGAGGCCCGGCCCCTCGCGTTATTCCGCGAGGTGACATCTCGATGAAACAAATGCTATCTCTCGCCCGGGCGTGTAGAATTTCGATAAAATGACGACTTGTATCGAAAAACGGTCAATCTGATCTTGCCGCCCGAACATGTGGCCCGCGCGCAGTTGGCGGCTGCCGTCGTGATGAGCAACGCGATTGCAATCTGTGCACTGATCCGGTCGCGGGAACTGAACCGGTCCCAGCCCAGCCCGCGGTCATTGGAGGGCCCGGCTTTGTCGTCGACGAATCTAGCCGGGTAATTGGTAGGGCAGTATGTCCCTGCGATCGCGGTCTATTCTCAATCTGCTCTTGAGCGGCGGGATCGCGCGTTGAGGACAGTTGGTCCGTTCGCAGATTCGACAAGAAATTCCGATCGGATCGAAAGTGCCTTTGCTTGTGAGCTCAAGCCCGTCTGCATATACGAAATCTTTTGCATAGGAGACTTCGCATCCCAGCGCGATGGCATAGCGCGGGCGAGGAGAGCCGAAGCCGCCCCGGCCTTTCGAAAGTTCGGTTGCGATGCAAAGAAATCGAATGCCGTCCGGTGTCTCGGCGAGTTGCCGAATGATTTGGCTTGGGGCCTCGAATGCCTGGTGCGCATTCCAGAGCGGGCAGGCGGCTCCGTAGCGTGCAAATTGCAGTTTTGCCGCGCTGTGGCGTTTGGTGATGTTCCCGGCGCGGTCCAATCGGGCGAAGAAAACGGGCACCCCCTTCGAGCCCTGCCGTTGAAGCGTCGACAGGCGATGAGCAACCTGCTCCAGGCTTGCGCCGAACCTGGTCGCGAGCAATTCGAGATCGTGCCGCAGCTCTCGAGCGGATTGCAGGAATCGTTGGTACGGTAGAACGAGGGCGCCCGCAAAATAGTTTCGCAATCCGGCGGCGCACACGTTTCGGGCATCGACTGATCGAAATGTAGCTTTATCTGCAATCTGACCAATCCGCTCTTCTTGTTCGAGAGCTGCGATTTGCAGGGCGATCTGGAAGGTCCGGGTTGGTGTCGGCAGATATTGGCTCAGAAACAGCGTGCGCGATGCGCGATCGAATTGCCGCAATGAAGTCTCGTTCGGGCCGCTCTGGCGAATCCGTACGCCATGTTTCGCTTCCAGGTAGCTGATCAACGCGGTCGTCGGGTTGCTGTCGGGAATATTCAGCCGGTCGGCAAGAGCCTCGGCAGCGGTATCCAACTCATCGACGTAATTGTCGACCAGGTGAAAAAAATCGCGAACTTCCTCATAAGCCGTCGGTTCTCCCGCCAGGTTGGCGATCTGGCTATCCAGGCTGGCGAGTTGCTCGCTGTTGCGCCGATATGCCTGATGCGCGTTCAGGAGCGCTTGAGCAAAACCGGGAGCGTTCTGAACCACCAGCTTCAACTCTTGTATGCTGGGCGCGTAGGAGGCGAAGATCGGATCAGCCAATGACTCGGCCAGCATCGAAATGACTTTGTCGCTGTCGTTGAGCGACAAAGAGCTCAGGTCGACCTGAAATTTTTCGGCAAGCAGCACCAGCACGGAGGCCGAGACCGGCCGCTGATTGTTCTCGATCTGGTTCAGGTAACTGAGCGAGATTCCCAGCCGCTCCGCGAATGCCGCCTGGGTGAGCATTTTGCTCTCCCTTACCTCGCGGAATCTGCGGCCGATATAAAGCTTTCCTGCCATTTGCAACTTCGCAATTTGCTGTTTTCATTTCTGTAACATGTGCAAATGTGCGTCTTCAAGCCTTCTCGGGCCTCGGATCGCTTGTGTATGGCGGGGTAAGACCTGCTCGCGGACCCACCGGGGTGTTGTGTGATCTCCACAATTGAAGCTCTTGAAGAACGTCGCGCCGGCGCCAAATTGGGCGGCGGCGAAAAGCGAATCGAGGCGCAGCACGCCCGCGGCAAGCTGACGGCCCGCGAGCGGATCGAGCTGTTGCTGGACAAGGGCTCGTTCGAGGAATTCGACATGTTCGTCGAGCACCGCTCGATCGAGTTCGGCATGGAGAAGAGCAAGATCCCCGGCGACGGCGTCGTCACCGGCTGGGGCACCGTCAACGGCCGCAAGACCTTCGTGTTCGCCAAGGACTTCACGGTGTTCGGCGGCTCGCTCTCCGAAACGCACGCGCTGAAGATCACAAAACTTCAGGACATGGCGATGAAGGCGAGGGCGCCGATCATCGGCCTCTATGACGCCGGCGGCGCGCGCATCCAGGAGGGTGTCGCGGCCTTGGCCGGCTATTCCTATGTGTTCCGCCGCAACGTCATTGCGTCAGGCGTGATCCCGCAGATCTCCGTCATCATGGGCCCCTGCGCCGGCGGCGACGTCTATTCGCCCGCGATGACCGACTTCATCTTCATGGTGAAGAACACCAGCTACATGTTCGTCACCGGCCCCGACGTGGTGAAGACCGTCACCAACGAGGTGGTGACCGCGGAGGAACTCGGCGGCGCCTCGGTGCACGCGACGCGCTCCTCGATCGCCGACGGCGCCTTCGAGAACGACGTCGACGCGCTGTTGCAGATGCGCCGGCTGATCGACTTCCTGCCGTCGAATAATTCGGATGGCGTGCCGGAATGGCCGAGCTTCGATTCCATCGAGCGGGTCGACAATTCGCTCGACACGCTGATCCCCGACAATCCGAACAAGCCCTACGACATGAAGGAGCTGATCCTGAAGGTCGTCGACGAGGGCGACTTCTTCGAGATATCGGAGACCTTCGCCAAGAACATCGTCACCGGCTTCGGCCGCATCGCCGGCCGCACGGTCGGCTTCGTCGCCAACCAGCCGATGGTGCTGGCGGGCGTGCTCGACTCGGATGCTTCGCGCAAGGCCGCGCGCTTCGTGCGGTTCTGCGACGCCTTCAACATCCCGATCGTCACCTTCGTCGACGTGCCGGGGTTCCTGCCGGGCACCGCGCAGGAATATGGCGGCCTGATCAAGCACGGCGCCAAGCTGCTGTTCGCCTATTCGCAGTGCACGGTGCCGCTCGTCACCATCATCACCCGCAAGGCCTATGGCGGCGCCTTCGACGTGATGGCCTCGAAGGAGATCGGCGCCGACATGAACTACGCCTGGCCGACCGCCCAGATCGCGGTGATGGGCGCCAAGGGCGCGGTCGAGATCATCTTCCGCTCCGACATCGGCGACCCCGACAAGATCGCGGCGCGAACCAAGGAATACGAAGACCGCTTCCTGTCCCCCTTCATCGCCGCCGAGCGCGGCTACATCGACGACGTCATCATGCCGCATTCAACAAGAAAGCGGATCGCGCGGGCGCTGGCGATGCTCAGCGATAAGAAGGTCGAGATCCCCGCGAAGAAACACGACAACCTGCCTCTGTGATCATGTTCAAGAAAATCCTGATCGCCAACCGCGGCGAGATCGCCTGCCGGGTCATCAAGACTGCGCGCCGTATGGGAATTGAGACGGTCGCCGTCTACTCCGAGGCCGACCGCGACGCGCTGCATGTCGAGATGGCCGACGAGGCCGCGCTGATCGGCCCGCCCGCTGCGGCCGAGAGCTATCTTCTGATCGACAAGATCGTCGAGGCCTGCCGCAAGACCGGCGCGCAGGCGGTGCACCCAGGCTACGGCTTCCTGTCCGAGCGCGAGGCGTTTCCGCGTGCATTGGAAGCCGCCGGCATCGTCTTCATCGGCCCCAACCCCGGCGCCATCGCCGCGATGGGCGACAAGATCGAATCCAAGAAGGCCGCTGCGAAGGCGAAAGTCTCGACCGTGCCGGGCCATCTCGGCGTCATCGAGGACGACAAGCACGCCGTCCAGATCGCCGACGAGATCGGCTATCCCGTGATGATCAAGGCCTCGGCCGGCGGCGGCGGCAAGGGCATGCGCATCGCGCATTCCAAGGCCGAGGTCGCCGAGGGCTTCAACCTCGCCAAGGCCGAGGCGAAGTCGTCGTTCGGCGACGACCGCGTGTTCATCGAGAAATTCATCGTCGATCCTCGGCACATCGAGATCCAGGTGCTCGGCGACAAGCATGGCAATGTGATCTATCTCGGCGAGCGCGAGTGCTCGATCCAGCGCCGCAACCAGAAGGTCATCGAGGAGGCGCCGTCGCCGCTGCTCGACGAGACCACCCGCTGCAAGATGGGCGAGCAGGCGGTCGCGCTGGCCAAGGCGGTTAACTACGATTCGGCCGGCACAGTGGAATTCGTCGCCGGCCAGGACAAGAGCTTCTACTTCCTGGAGATGAACACCCGCCTGCAGGTCGAGCATCCCGTCACCGAGCTGATCACCGGCATCGACCTCGTCGAGCAGATGATCCGCGTCGCGGCCGGCGAAAGGCTCGCGATCGCGCAGAAGGACGTCACGCTGACCGGCTGGGCGGTGGAATCCCGCGTCTATGCCGAGGATCCGTTCCGCAACTTCCTGCCCTCGATCGGCCGCCTGGTGAAGTACCGTCCGCCGGCCGAGGCCAGCCATGACGGCATCACCATCCGCAATGACACCGGCGTGCAGGAAGGCGGCGAGATCTCGATCCATTACGATCCGATGATCGCCAAGCTCGTTACCCACGCGCCGTCGCGCGCGGCGGCGATCGAGGCGCAGGCGACCGCGCTCGACGCGTTCTATGTCGACGGTATCAGGCACAACATTCCGTTCCTGTCGGCGCTGATGAACCATCCGCGCTGGCGCGAGGGCCGGCTCTCGACCGGCTTCATCGCGGAAGAATTCCCGAAGGGATTTTCCGCGCGTGCCCCCGAGGGCGAGATCGCGCGGCGTCTCGCGGCAGTCGGTGCCGCGATCGATCACGTGCTGGGCGAACGCAAGCGGCAGATATCCGGCCAGATGGGCGGCCGCGTGGTGCAGCGCGAGCGCCGCCGCGCGGTATGGCTCGACCGAGCCGAGATCGCGCTCGATGTCGCGCGCGAGGACGACGCCATCGCGGTGCGCTTCATCGGCACCGACGGGTTGCCGGGCAATCCGCACAATCTGGTGTCCAGCTGGGCGCCGGGCGAGCCGGTCTGGCAAGGTGCCATCGACGGCAATTTCGTCGCCGTCCAGGTGCGGGCCATCAACAACGGCTTCCGTCTCGCGCATCAGGGTTTTGAGGTGCCGGTCTATGTCTTCACCGAGACCGAAGCGACCTCGGCGCGGCTGATGCCGCTGGTCTCGGCCGCCGACACTGGCAAGAAGTTGCTGTGCCCGATGCCGGGTCTCGTGGTGTCGATCGCGGTGACCGAGGGGCAGGAGGTCAAGGCCGGCGAGACGCTCGCGGTCGTGGAAGCCATGAAGATGCAGAACGTGCTGCGCGCCGAGCGCGATGGCACGGTCAAGAAGATCCACGCCGCCGCCGGCGCCACGCTCGCAGTCGATGCGCTGATCCTGGAGTTCGCCTGACAATAGGGATCGCGATCTTCGCATTCTACCGTAAGGAGATGTCGGCAACCCAAGGCGGAAAAAGGGCGACCGCCCTCATATGCAACGGGCTGCGGGCGATCAAGGTTGACCAATTTCTTGCCTGCATCTGGCTTTCAGTCAGCGCCACATCAACGCGTAGCGCAGTTCCACGATACGAGAAAGCTTGTTCGCATATGCGCGAATGCGCCGGCAGGGTCCAATAAAGGAAAAATCGGTTATCGGATAACTCGCGAGCTGCGCAAGCGCTCAGCGGCGGCGGGTTCACACGTATTCAACGGATCAGCGTCAGGCAAATCGCAATCGGCGCAAGCGATGCTACGCGCTCGAACGCTCTGCCGAAAAAACGGCAGGGTTGCGAATGACGCCATGAATCGTCTCTCGTCGTCGCATGCGCTGGAAATTAAACAAGCCGGCCTGGATAGTCTGCAGCATATTATGCTGATGGGCGATGCGCGCGGTGAAATCTTCGAACATTAATGCCGACCGGGCGGCGCAAGTATCATCATACAAGCGTGGCCGGAGGTCACGGATTGATGGTGCGCTCGGAATTGAAAGCAAGCGATGAAGCTCAAGCACATCTATCTTACCGCGCAGGAACCTGAAGCGTTAGCCCGCTTCTATGAAGCGCTTGGACTGGCGATCCGCTTTGCCGACGGCGCCAAATGGATTCAATTCGCCGGAGAGAAGGCCGCCTTCTGCATCGCAGGCCCCGGAGAGTCGGCCTCCGAAGGGGCTCGGAACGCGGTCGTCGTATTTGAAGTGGATGATCTGGAGCTGACACTCGATCGGGCTCGCGCCCTGGGAGCCGAGATTTTCAGCGAAGTGCGGGACATGGGGGCGCATGGTCGTGTGGCTTGCTTGAAGGATCCGCAAAACAACACGATCCAGCTCTTTCAAGCGTCGAAGAAGCAGGGCGGCTAGCCGGCTCCGGGCAACTCGGTTCGAGTATTTGCGGGAATCCATCACCATGAACTTCCGAGTGTCACCGATGCCAAACCAACCATCCCCGGTGTTCAGCAGCGCGGAATTCCGGAGCGCAATGCGCCACGTGCCCGGTGCGGTATCTATCGTGACGACGGGTGTGCGACCGGGCAGACACGGTTTGACGTTGACGGCCGGGTGCTCATTGTCAACCGAACCATCGAGCGTGCTCGTTTGCGTCAACAAGACCGCCGGGGGCCACGACACAATAAAGCAGAGCGGATCATTTTGCTGGAACATTCTCACGGCGGATCACGCTGAACTCGCAAAGAAGTTTGCCGGGCAAGACGGAAGCAAGGGCGACATACGCTTTGCTGACGGTTTGTGGCGTCAGCTCACGACAGGTGCGCCGAGCCTCATCGAGGCAATTTGCAGCTTCGACTGTCGCGTCTCCGGTTCGTACGATGCCGGCAGCCATACGATCTTCGTCGGCGAAGTTGTTGCCCAAACGACCAACCTCGATCGCGAGCCGCTTGTCTACGTAAACGGTGAATTCACCGTACCGAAGCATTAGAGGGTCCGGCGCATGGGCTGCCGAATGAGTGTCGCACTCAGTGAGAATAGCGCCCGGACGCCGACCGCGAATGCGAAGCAAAGGCTCAGGTCATAGGGTCCGGCGGCCAAGAGGATATCTGTCGCAAACGCAGGAGAAATACCAATGCGGGGGAACAAGTTCGCTGACCAGATCAGGTCGGAATTTTGCGCCGGGGTGGTCTCGATCCCGTCCGAGCGCGGCCAGCCGCGGCTAGCAGTCCGTCTGAGTGTTGCGGTGTCCAATACCCGGCATTCGCTCGCGCCAGTCAGTGGTTGCTGATGCTCTCGCTCTGGCTCAATGTTCTTGCGAGCGGCATTCTGCTCGGTCTCGTTTACGGCCTCGTCGCATTGGGCCTCACCATTATATTCGGCGTCATGCGCGTCGTAAATTTTGCTCACGGCGAGATGGTCGTGTTCGGTGTCTACATCGGCTACTGGACGGTTCGCCTGTGGAACGTGCCAATCATCGTGGCGGCAGCTATCGCTGCGGTCGTGATGTTCGTCTTCGGATATCTGTTGGAAGCGCTGATTGTAAGTCGGTTCGTAAACCGGCCGCATCACTATCAATTCATTGTTTTCATCGGCCTGTCGTTGCTCTTTAGCGGAACCCAGTTGGTCGCGTTCGGGCCGGATCCGCGTCCAACTGCCTCGCAGCTGTCGTTTCAGACCGTGTCTCTCGGCCTTGTGACGCTCGACCTGGCGAGAGTGCAGGCGGCAGCGACCGCCGGGCTGCTTATAGCTCTGCTCGGAGCTTATCTGAAGTTCTCCTCGTTCGGCCGCTCGCTGCGGGCGGCGGCGGACAATCGTTTGGGCGGCCTCATCGTTGGACTGAACATTCCACGAGTCTATGCGGTTACCTTTGGCATCGGGGCAGCTTGCGCAGGGGTCGCCGGCGCCCTGATATCTCCCCTGTTCGACGCTCAACCATATCTCGCCGTCGATTTCACTCTCCTTGCTTTCGTGACGGTCATCGTGGGCGGGCTTGGCAGCTTTGGCGGAGCACTCCTCGGAGGTCTGGTGATCGGCGTTGCCGAGGCAATCGCGGCGTTGATGTTCACGCCTTCGATGAAGACGGCGCTTCCTTACGCGCTGCTGATCATCATCCTGGTTTTCCGTCCGAGGGGGTTTTTTGGTGCAAAAGAAATTTGACCGTGGGCTGGAAAGGACACGGTGGCTTGCTGGGATAGCGGTCTTCGCTGTCCTGGGATTGGTCGGGACGCTGGCAAATCCGTACGTCATCTCGCTGATGACGATCGTATTGTTGTTCACCTTCCTCGGACAGTCCTGGAACCTGATGCTTGGGATCGGCGGGCAGCTATCGATCGGTCACGCACTTTTTGTCGGGCTGGGAGCCTATTCCGTCGGTGTCCTCTACGTAAAGTACGGCATTTCGCCTTGGGTCGGGCTCTTGACCGGAATGATCCTCGCCGGATCCGTTGGCGCGTCGATCGCCTGGTTGAGCTTTCGGTTCGAGGTTCGCGGTATCTATTTCGCGCTGCTCACGATTGCCGCCGCCGAGTTCGCCAGGATCATGTTCAGTGGCTGGGAGTTCGTGGGCGCAATGCAGGGATTGTTCTTTCCTGCGCCAACAGGCGGGATTGAGATCTCCATGCTTCGCGGCGATGCCCGCTTCTACTACTTCGTCGCGCTTGCACTGGCGGCGTTGGGAATAATCGGAACCGAATTCATTTCACGATCCTACCTCGGATACGTATGGCGGGCGATGCGCGACGACGAATCGGCCGCACGCGCGCTCGGCGTCCGGACGTTCCAGCACAAGATTCTCGTGATCTCGCTATCGGCTGCAACGGCCGCCGCCGGCGGCGGCGTTCTGGCGCTCGTGCAAGGGTCGATATTCCCGGACTCAATCATGGGGATGGGGCTATCGGTAGACGTCCTGATAGGGCCCGTAGTCGGGGGGCTGGGGACCACGTTCGGTCCGCTGGTCGGGTCGCTCGCCGCGATTCCGCTCAATCACTTGATGAGCGCGCTCGGCGACAGTCTCCGGATCCCGGGACTGAACAATATTACCTACGGTGTTGTCCTGATCTCGGTCGTCTGGTTCCTGCCAGACGGCATCTGGCCGGCGATTGCGCGCTTTTGCAAAGCTATCCAGGCGCCACCCACGGCATGGCTGTGGCAGTCCCGAAAGGTCGAAGAATGACAGCCCTGCTTGAGGTCGAGAACCTGTCCCGATCGTTCGGAGGCCTGGTCGCGGTGAAGGATGTAAGCTTCTCACTTCGAGCGGGGCGGATCACAGCGCTGATCGGACCGAATGGAGCGGGAAAGACGACATGCTTCAACCTGGTCGCTGGTGCCCTGAAGCCGACCGGCGGCCGGGTGCTGTTCGAAGGCCGCCAGATCGACAATTCGCCACCCGAGACTGTTTGCAGGATGGGTATCGCGCGAACATTTCAGATCGTGCGGCCGATGCGTGACATGTCGGTGCTTGAGAATGCCATGATCGGAGCCTTCAGCTGGACCAGAAACGTAAGCGAGGCCAGATCGAAGGCGTACGAGTCACTTGAAAGCGTTGGTCTGGCCGCCAAGGCCCATGCAAGGACGGATCAATTAACGCTGCCGGACCGGAAAATGCTGGAAACGGCCAAGGCGCTGTCGACCCGGCCCAAATTGCTGTTGCTGGACGAGGTTATGGCGGGTCTGAGACCGACTGAAGCTGCGGGTATCGTAGGCGTACTGCAGAAGCTTGCCGAAGGTGGATTGACGATCCTCCTTGTCGAGCACGTCATGCGCATCGTGATGGAAGTTGCCTCGCATGTGGTGGTGTTGCATCACGGCGCCAAGATCGCAGAGGGACCTCCCGGAGAGGTGGTTGCAGATCCGAAAGTCCTCGAGAGCTACCTGGGGGCAGGCTTCCATGCTTAGTGGTGCGCTTTTGACGATCGACGGACTTTGTGTCGCGTACGATGGATCCTGCGCTTTGAACGGCGTCTCCCTGCAGATCCACAAAGGCGAATTGATCTGCGTCGTTGGCGCGAACGGTGCGGGGAAGACCTCACTCATCAGATCAATCTCGGGCATCGTTCGGTCGTCGAGCGGTGCCATCAAAATGAACGGTGTTGATATCACCGGGATGCCGCCATGGGAGATCTGCGAGCGCGGCATTGCCCAGGTCGCGGAAGGTCGGCAGATATTCGGAAGTCTTTCTGTGGAAGAAAACCTGCTCCTCGGAGGGGCGCTGAAGCGCGCGAAGGGCGGGCAGTCCGAAACGCTCGACTTCGTTTATCAATTGTTTGAAAAGCTTCGTGAGCGCCAGGGGCAATTGGGCGGTACGCTATCGGGCGGCGAGCAGCAGATGCTGGCTATCGGCCGTGCAATCATGTCAAAGCCCGAGGTCGTCATGTTTGACGAGCCTTCCATCGGGCTGTCGCCCGCGCTGACGGACGTCATGTTTCGTGTGGTGAAGTCCCTGCACGAGCAGGGAGCCACGGTCCTGCTGGTAGAGCAGAATGTGGCGAAATCGCTTGCGTTGGCCAGTCGCGGCTACGTTCTGGAGAACGGCTCAATCGTGCTCCACGGATCCAGCGACGAGTTGCTGAACAATCCCGAGATTCAGCGCGCTTATCTTGGACTGTAACGGTCCTGTGGCGCGACCAGCCCGTCATCCGAAAAGGCGGCCGAACGGTCGCGGCAGAAGATGCCGCGAAATAGCCCGGGCGCGACCATTTGTGTCGAGCAGCGGCGTCGGGGAAGGGGTGTCCCGCAACCAATTCCACAAGGCCTCGCCTAGGCTATTTCCATGGAAGCCGATGACGCCATTCTGATCGAACGCGACCGCGATGTGGTCACCATGACCATGAACAGGCCGCCGGCAAACGCACTGAACAACGCGCTTGTTAGCCGGCTGCTGGACACGTTTCGCGCATTGTCTCGCGAGGCGTCGCCGCCGGGCATTGTCCTGACCGGCCAGGGCGAGCGCTTCTTCAGCGCGGGCGGAGACATAAAGGAGGTCGCCGGCATCGAAATATCGCGGCCTCGGATGAGGAGCTTCCACGCGCTTCTTTGCGAGATGGAGAGATACCCCGCGCCCTTCGTGTGTGCCGTGCGTGGATACGCCGTTGGCGGGGCCTTGGAGTTCCTTCTTCACGCCGACTACGTCGTAGCGAACCATGAATGCAAAGTCGGGTTCCCGGAAATCAACCACGGCCTGTTGCCTGCAGCCAAGGGAATCCGGAAGGCAGTGCAGAAGCTTGGGCTTCGTGAGGCGCAGGCATTGCTCTACTGGGGCGACTTGACCGACGCCAAAAAGGCACTCCAAATTGGGGCGATCAACGAGATCGCAAGCACCGCGGAAGTGATGGTGAGAGCCGGGGAGGTATGCAGGCATCTTCGTGGAAAGGAGCGCAAGCTGTTTACGGCGATCAAGCGTTCGCTGAACCTGACGGGCCAAATGGACGATGCTGCGCTCGAGGCGGTGACGATCGAGGATCTTGCGGCCTATCTGGTAGACGATAGTTCGGCACAGGCGCGTTCGCTCTTCCTGTCGAAACAGCCGAGGAAAGCGTGAATGACCGCACCGGCATTGCCTGATGAGCTCCGTCTTGAACTGCTGAGCTTCGAACAGGTATCGGCTGCCCTTGCTGCGGGGGCATCGACCGTCCTGATACCCTGCGGAGCTGTGGAGCAACATGGACCGCACCTTCCGCTCTGCATGGATGCGGATCATGCAGACGCCATCGCGGCAAGCCTGGCGCGGCAGCTGGGACGTACCCTGATCGCTCCCACCATCAAGGTCGGCTGTTCAGCCCATCATCTGGTCTTCCCGGGGACGATCTCCATTCGTCCGGAGACGTTCGAATCGATCTGCCTGGATTATTGCACAAGTCTCGCGAGGCACGGCTTCAGGCGCATTCTGCTGTTCTCAGGCCATATCGGGAATTTTCCCGCGCTCCAGGAGATGCTTCCCCGGCTGAGGAGCGCCGTTCCGGTAGACGTCGAGATCGACGCGTACTGCGATGCCGTTGCCTGGATCGAGAGATGGCGAAGCGCCGTCGAGCAAGCGGGTGGTGACCCGAATGCTGTTGGAGGACATGCCGATATCGCGGAGACGTCGCTCATGATGTTGCTCCGCCCCGACAGCGTCAGGCTCGATCGGTTCGAGGTCGGGCATCTCGGTGCGCTATCCGAGGAGCAGCTTCAGGCAATGTGGAGAAACGGGATCAAGTCCGTCACGGCCAACGGCATCATCGGCAACCCGTTCGGCTCGACGGCGGGGATCGGCGAGCGATGTCTCGCGGCGATAACAGATCTTCTGGCTGTCTCGTTTGGAAGCCAAAGCAACGCCGTCTGAATCTCTCGTGCTCCTCCTCAGATGGACGCCGAGAATGATTGTCGCGCCACGTTCAGCGGCGTTGGCTGCGAAAGGGCAGGCGTTGACTGCTCACAGCACAAAATTTGGAAAGTCATCTAACTGCGTGGCGCATTCGAACAAAAATGTTGCCGCGCCCATGAAATGCTTCGCCATCTTGACACTCCATGAGGATCCAGAAGATGGCACTTACGTTCGGGTTTTGGTCGGAGCAAGAAACCCAGGTCGGGCAGAGCTATGCCCGCCGGCTCCATGAACTCGTGGACGAGGTGCGTCTGGCCGAAAAGGTCGGATTCGACTGCGTCGCGCTTTCCGAGCAGCACGTTGCGCTCGGCGGCATCTCGAGCTCCGCGCCGGAGGTCGTCTACGGGTACCTTGCAGCCGTTACGTCGCGCGTGAAGCTGAGGTCAGCGGTGACGCTGATGCCCCAGAAGATCAATCATGCCTTGCGATCGGCGGAGCGATTGGCAGTAACCGACATCCTGTCGCATGGCCGCATGGAATTCTACGCCGGCCGGGCCAACACGACCATCGCCATGCGCGCCTTCAACGTTGATCCGAGCGAAACTCTCGCTCAGATGGAGGAAGGCATCGCGCTCCTGAAGAAATCGATGCGCGAAGATATCTTCACCTTCGAAGGCAAGTACTATCAGATCCCGCCGCGGATGCTGGTGCCCAAGCCGATACAGAAGCCGCATCCGGTGATCGGCATCGCTGCGACCAGCGAGCGGAGCCACAGCTGGGCCGGATCCGAAGGCCTCGCCGTCATGAGTAACTGCATCTACCAGGGATGGGAGGTCCAGGAAAAGCTTCTAAACACTTACCGTCGCGGCTGGAAGCGTGACGAGCAAGGTCCGCTCGATCGGCCGCGCATCGGCATTCCGCTTTTCTTCGGCATCGGGTCAACCGATCAGAAAGCGAAGGACGATTACGCTGAGCCCCTCATGCACTATGCGAGGATTTCGACTGACGCCTATCCCCGTCTCGCAAAGCTCGCCGACGACTATGCGTATATGAGCGAGAGCGTGCCAGCCATGGAGCGCGCGGGAAAGGACTGGGACTACTTGCTCAACCACTCCGCGACAACGGTCTGCGGAAGCCCGGACACCGTCATTCGTCAGATCGAGAAGTTTCAGGCGATGGGCGTCGACGAGGTGCTTCTCCATCTCGACTCCGTCGATCACGAGAAGATCATGCAAGCGATCGACATGTGCGGCCGCTATGTGATCCCCCACTTCAACGATAGGAACAATGTCGTCCGGCCTACGGAAGATATTCTCGGACAGATCCGCGCCATGCGACCGCAGAAGTAAGCCAACCGGAACAAATGGAAGATAGCCATGTCGAAGCAGAACTACAAATATCTGATCGTCGAGAAGCGGCCGAGCGGTGTGGCCATCGTCACGATGAACCGGCCGGAGATCCTCAATGCGATCAATTGGGATATGCACAGCGAGCTCGAACGGGTCTTCGTCGAGCTGGACGAGGACAAGGCGGTCCGCGCGATCGTTCTGACGGGGGCGGGGCGGGGGTTCTGTTCGGGCGGCGATCAGAAAACGCTCGACAAGAGTCCGATCCCGTCGCCGACCCGGGGCGGACGCCATCTGATCCGGAACATGCTGGAGGTCGAGGCGCCGATCATCGCCGCGGTCAACGGCGTCGCGGTCGGTCTCGGGGCAACTCTCGCCTTGTTCTGCGATGTCATATTCGCCAGTCCGGCCGCGAGGTTTGCCGATACGCATGTTACCGCAGGCGTGGTCGCGGGCGATGGCGGCGCGGTGATGTGGCCACTGCTGATGGGACCCGTCCGGGCGAAGCACTACCTGATGACCGGTGACTTCATCTCCGCGGAAAAGGCCGCGTCCATCGGCATGATCAACGAGGTGATTTCGAACAGGGACGTCAAGGATGCTGCAATCGAGTACGCAGAGATGCTCGCGAGCGGCCCAAGAGAATCTATCATCTGGACCAAGTATTGCGTGAACAAGATCATCAAGCAGTACGCGCATCTGCTCCTTGACACCTCGACCGCCCTCGAGACGATCACCTTTGCCGCGCCCGACCGGCGCGATGCCGTGGCCGCCTTCGCTGAAAAGCGCAAGCGCTTCGCGGAGCGTTGAGGTGAGCGCCGAGGGTTTTGCGTCAGGCGCCCAACTCGCCGACGTGACCATTCCGCAGCTCCTGAGCCGGCGGAGGGTGGAGCTTTCTGACGAGATCGCGTTCAAGCAAAAACGTCGCGGTGAGTGGATTGCCACGACCTGGAAGCAGTATTCGGACGAGGTGGCCAAGTTGGCGGCGACTCTGCAAAAGGCTGGATTCGAACGCGGCGATCGCGCGGCGATCATGGGGGATGTGTCCCAGGAATGGCTTCTTGCGGACATGGCGATCATTTGTGCCGGCGGCATCATGGTCGGCGTCTACTTCACCTCATCGGCGGAGGAGGTCGGCTATTATCTGGGCGACTCCGGAACGTCGTTCATGTTCGTTGGCAGTGAACATCAGCTCGGTACCGTCCTTGCATCGGGCCATGCTGACCAGTTGAAAAGAATCATCGTGCTCGATCCCGCGTGGAAGAAGACAGGCGGGCCGGCGAACGTCGTCTCTCTTCATGACTTCTGGAGCGAAACATCGATTGACGCCGACATCTTTCTTAAGGAGCAGGTCGCAAAAGCAAAGGCGAGCGACCTGACCAGCATCGGATACACGTCCGGCACGACGGGATTTCCGAAGGGAGCGATGCTGACCCATCTGTCGCTGCTTGCTGGTGCGCACAGCGTAACCCTGTTCACGTCGAAGTTGCGCTCCGATGTCCACCGTGTCGTCGTGCACCTGCCGATGTCACACACGGTGGCACGCGCACAGGCAACGACACTGCCTCTGCTCATCCGCCTGGTGCCGTATTTCGGCGAGAACAGCGCAGAGTTCGCTCAAACCGTCAAGGAAGTGAAGCCGACCTACTTCATGGCTCCGCCGCGGTTCTTCCAGCGGTATGCCACCCAGATCCTCAGCAAGGTTCACGCCGGGTCCGAGAAGCAGAAGCAGGACTATCAGCTCGCGATGACTATCGCCCGCAAGGCCCTTGATGATCGTCAGGCCGGAGGCGTGCCGGACCCGTTCATTTCCGGCCTCTTTGCCGTGTGCCAGCAACAGGTCTTCCGTCCGCTGCTTGGTGAGGTCGGGTTCGAGGAACTCACGGTCGCATACACCTCGTCCGCGGCGATGCCTCCCGAGCTGATGTCGCTGTGGCAGCTATGGGGATTGCAGCTGAAGGAATGTTACGGACAGACGGAACTGGTCGGCGCCAATCTGGTGCAGATGGCGGAATGGCCGGAAGCTGGCACCGTGGGCGTACCCCTGCGGGATCCGGCTTGGGAGACCGCTGTTCTCGAAGACGGGGAAATGATTGTCAGGGGACCCGGACTTTTTGTCGGTTACTGGAATAAGCCGGAAGAAACCAAATCCGCTCTGCGCGATGGCTGGCTCTACACCGGAGACATCGTGGATGTCGATTCGACGGGCCTCTTCAGGCTGGTCGATCGAAAAAAGGAGATCATCAACACTTCCAATGGAAAATCCATCAGCCCGACGCAGATCGAAAACGAGCTCAGGCGCAGCCCGTTTATCTCTGAGGCGGCTGTGCTTGGAGAAGGAAAGAAGTACCTCACCGCGCTGATCGAGGTGAACGCGACCGCGACGATGGATTGGGCCAGATCGCACGGTCTTCGCGTCGAGCGGTACTCGGAACTGGCAAGCTCCGAAATCGTGGTGCGGATGATCGAAGCAGAGATCGGCAAGGCGAATGGCAGGCTTGCCAGGGCCGAGCAGATCAAGGCGTTCCGGATATTGCCGGAAGAGCTTTCTCCCGAGAACGGCATGATGACGCCGACTCGAAAGAAGCGTCGGAAGCAGATCATGGAGAGGTATCGGTCGTTGATCGATACGCTTTATGACGAGAGCGAAGACAACCTCGTCAAGGCGGAAGTCAAACCCTGAGCCAAACTACGCAGTCGGCGCATCTCGTGAAGCGCCGAGCGCGAGTGCTTGTCCTGGCGCGATAGCGCCTCATTGTTCGTCGAGCGCGGCTGTCAGACCGCATCCGGTATTCTTGCAGCCAACCAAAGGGGAAACTACATGAGAAAGCATATCGAAAGCGGTTTGACCCGTCGGTCCTTGATCGGTAGCGGAATTGGCGCCGCAGTCGGACTCGCATCGTGGCAGTCAAGAGCGGCCAGCCCGGCCAAGGTCCGCGTCGGCGCAATCAATCCGAGCAGTGGCGTCCTGGCGTTTCCGGGGCAGGCTTGCCTACGCGGCATCGATGTCGGTGCGAAGTTCGCAAAGGAGAAGTTCGGTATAGAGCTGGAAATCATCCACGCGGACACGCAAAGCCGGCCGGAAAACGGACGGATTGCCGCCGAGAACCTGATCAGGCAGGGGTGCACGGTACTTATCGGCGCGTGGGATTCCGGAGCAACCATCTCCGCGCTTCAGGCCGCCGAGGCCGCAAAAGTGCCTATGGTCGTTCACATCGCGAGCGCGACCCAGGTGACCTCTCAAGGATTCACCGAGGTGTTCAGGTACTACCCGACGTCGCTGACCATCGTCAGGAAGTCGCTCATGGAGCTGAAGTCCATCCTGTCCTCGATCAAGGACGCTCCAACAAGCGCCGCCGTCATGCACCTCAACAATACGATGGGACAGTCGACCGCGGCGAGCATCGATCAGGCCTGGAAGGAGGTCGAAGTGCCCCTCAGGATTGCCGAGTATATTCCATACGATGAAAGAGCCAAGGATCTCTCGGTCGAGGTTGCAAAAGCCAAAGCGTCAGGCGCGGACGCGTTGGTCTCCGTGACCCGCGTCAACGACGCCATCATGATCATTCGGGAATGCACCAAGCAGGGGTGGAATCCCAAAATGATCTTCTCCCCCAACTCGAATGGCGCGCAGGACAAAGCGTATTATGACGCGTTGGGCAAGTACGGCGACGGCGCGATACTCTCGACCCTGTGGTACAATCCGAAGGCGCCTGACGCCGCGGCGATCCTGAAGAGATTTGCGTCCGATTATCCAAATGACTGGGTCGACGGGAATTCAGGCTGTGCCTTCGAAGCTGTTCAGATTGTTGCGGACGCCGTAAGCCGCGCCGGTTCTTCCGAATCCGCTGCGATCCACGCCGCGCTAAAAGCAACGGACATGACGCCTATCCTGATGTCCAGCGGCAAGATCAAGTTCGACGCCAATGGCCAGAATATGGGCAGCGACGTGACCATGCTTCAAGGGCAGAACGGGAAGCCTCGCGTGGTGGCGCCGCAGTCGGTCGCCGAAGCTTCGCTCCAATACCCTCTCGTACCTTTCAACACGCGATAGGAGACGCCGCGAGCTGCGGCCCCAGCTTGCGATGTTGGGAGCCAGGGCTGCCGGGCGAGAGTCTTCAAGCCGAGGGCTCACGGCCGACGAAGCTGGATCGCTCGGCAAGGAAGCGGCGCGGACTCTTGCCCATCGCCTTCTTGAACATGGTTATGAAGGCGCTGGGGGTTTCATAGCCCAGATCGAGCGAGACGGCCTGAACGGAATATCCCGCAGACAGCCTCTGCAGCGCGACGAGGATGTGAAGGCGCTGTCGCCAGCGTCCAAACGTCATCCCGGTTTCCTTCAAGACCAGGCGAGCGAAGGTCCGGACACTCATCGCATATCTGGTCGCCAATTCGTCGATCGTGCTGCGATCGCCGGGGTCATTGAGCAGCGATGCCGCGAGATGCTGAAGCCGGCTGTCGGTGGAGATGGGCAAGTACATCTGTTCGGTGGACATCTGCACCAATTCGTCGAGCAGCACGCGTCCGAGCCGGCTGGTCGGCCCCTCGACTGGATACAGGGGAGGAAAAACGGAGAGCCGATGGATCAGTTCACGGACGAGCGATGATATCGTGAACGTGCAGCACGTGCTCGGAAGCGTACTCGCCTGCGGATCGATGAAGACGACGTAGACCTTTCCATTGTCCGAGACGCAATTGCTATGCATGACGCCTGCCGGTATCCACACGGCACCCTGCGGCGGAACGATCCATAGTCCGCCGGGGGCACGACACATCACCGATCCATGTGAAGCGACAACGAGTTGCCCTTTCTTGTGTGAGTGGAGCGGAAGCTCGTCATTGTCTTCACCGGTTTCGATGCAGAATGAGGTGATCGGCCGATCGAACTGATCCGGATCAATCGGATCGTAGTTGATCCGAAGCTCGGGCAAATTCATTCTGGCAAAACCAGGATCCATTTCGGACGTGGACAACATGCTCATCGAATTCGCTCGCTACTGGCTACGGCTCCCGCAATTCAGGAGGCGGAGATAAGGGGCGCGCCTGGAGTCCGGGCGACGATAGCGCTCCGGGAAATGCTCGTCACCGAAAAGTAACGCGAGGATGCAAGAATCTGATCCTGCGGGTTAGCCTCGTTCCTTCCCGGATGGTGACTGTCACGGCCGCTCATCGACTGGCTCCGCGATGGGGAAAACAACCGGAAGGCTCAACGCAGGGAGCTGCTGCGACAAGACACGTCTCACGGCGCCAGACCGCAACCCCCGCCCCGACGGTGGAAAATGCCGCGTTCCCGCGCCAATTGGGTCCACCGATCGCGCTTGTCCGCAGGGGTATTCGCCGGAAAATGCCGCGACCCCCGATGCTACCATTTCGCAGAAAGCTGGCACGGGCGTGTTGCCGATTGGAAGGCGAGAGCCAGGCCCGCGCAGGCCGTGACGTCGAAAGACAGAAGGCCGCGCCGTGCGATCGTTCGGGGGCAGTTGAATATGGTGGAGGATAATCGAACTGTCTTCTGCATATCCTTGAGCGCTCAGGAGCTGGAGTTCGCGGTAGCATGCCGTGACTTTGTTCTGCAGAAGAAACCCGAACTCAGATCGTCCATCGTTTTAGCGGACAATATGCTTTCGATCGCTGACCAGCCACATGTCCGGCAGGCATTCATGGAATTGGGCCTGGCTAGATTCGTCCGCGTTCTGCGGCTCGCGATCGTGGGTAAAGCGATCGCGGTCAGGAGAGCACCCAGATTGCTGTTCGATCTCGCACGCTTCAGGACAAAAATTGTCCGGGCCCTGCGCAGGCGCGCGGGATAGCCGCTCAGGGATCGGCGTCGATCGATCGTGCGATGCAGGCGACATTCGGTAGATGGCCGGTGATGGGCTCCATCAATTGTTTTGATCGTGCCTTCATCGGCTACGACCCAACTGGCCTTCGGTCCATGCAGCATGGCGCGCCGATCTGGCTCATCCCGGCCTTGTCACGCGAAAATGCCGGAAGCTAGCGCAGTTCCGCCTTCTTCAGCACAAAATGCCGGCCGGCATACCGGATAGTTCTGTCGCGGAGATCGTTCGTTGGGCTGTCTTCGATCGAGATCCGCGTTCGGCGTTTGCGAAGGATCCACATCCTTCGCGTCCTCCCTGGACTTGGCCCGGCTCGTGCCGGGCCATTTTTTTGCCCGGCGGCGGCTGAAGCGCTTACGGGATCAGCTTGTCGGCCGGCTCAGCGCTGTGGGGCTCAGCGGCGTATGATTTTCTTCAAGATCTCGGTCAGGGTCCGAAATTCTTCCCTCGTCAACGGGGCAAATGTCTCGCCGGAAATCTCAGCAATGGTCTCGATCGCAGCGTCCGCCGTCCGCCTCCCTTTATCCGTTAGTTCGATCTGCCGTCGTCGTGGATCCAGAGGATCCTTGGAGCTCTTGATCAGCCCGCGCGATTTGAGGCGATTGATGACGCCAGTGATCGTTGCTGAATCATAGTGGATCAGTCGGCCCAGGTGATTTTGAGAACATGATCCGACTTCCCTCAGTTTCGCCAGCGTCGAGAATTGGGGCGGGGTTAGTTCTTCGATCATTTTCGCGACAAAGATCGATGTGTGGGTACGGAGCGCGACGCGCAACAGGAATCCTGGTGCATCGTCCAACCTGTAAGACTGTGCGGTCTCTTTCGGCTTCTCCGTCGGAGCCGTCTTGGTTTTCGGTTGCACGATTTTCGTCCTCTTGCGGCACGTGGCCGTGGCTCGGCTTGAACAAAGCTGGATGGCTTCATTTGTGTACATTCGTTGCCCCTAAGAATCCATGCCGTCTGACCGCGAGCCCTATCCGTCCGGCGGATAGGGGTATCACTCGTATACGAGTGTAGCGCTTGCATACGAGTGATAATTGGGGTAGAGGTTGGGGATCGCCCCCTGGGAGGAGCCGCGCAGGCTTCCTGACCATCGGCTGTGACCTCGCACCCCGGATCCGAGCATGTCGGTGACTGACAGTATGAGTGCCGTACGACCCGACCTCATCGAGAAGGTTACGGGGCGGGCAGAATACGTTACCGACCTCGTGATCCCGGGGATGCTGCACGGCTTTGTGGTTCGTTCGCCGGCTCCTCACGCGCGCATCTCGTCGATTGACGTGAGCGTCGCCAGGTCCGTAGCAGGGGTCGTCGACGTGCTCATCGGAGCGGATGTCGTCTCGTTGGGTTGCTGGGGTGTCGTGCTCAAGGACCGGCCGATCATGGCAATCGACCGGGTGCGGTATGTGGGCGAGCCGGTCGCCGTCGTGATCGCTGAGACTATCGAGATCGCCGAAGCCGCCGCGGAGCTTGTCGACGTCGCGTACGACGAACTCCCGCACGCAACGACCATCCGTGAAGCGATGATGGCGGATGCGCCGCTCATCCATGAGCATCACGAAAACCTCGAAGACTTCTACTTCAAGGGCGGCGCCCGGCCGACACCGGGCAGCAACATCTTCCACACTTACAGGAACAACGTCGGAGATGTTGAAGCTGCGGAGGCGGTCGCGGCGCACGTTCACGAGGACCACTTCACGTTTCCGGCAATCTCGCATTTCGCGATGGAGCCGCATGCGGTCATCGCCGACTTCCGGGGAGACTTTCTGACGGTCTGGGCAGGTGCGCAGACGCCGACCGCGGTTCAGAAGGTGCTCTCCAGGCTGTTTGGCCTGGCGCTGGCCAAGGTCCGCGTGATCGTCCCGTTCCTTGGCGGGGGATTCGGCGGCAAGGCATCCGTCAAGATCGAACCATTGGTCGCCGCCGCGTCCTGGAAGGTGCGCCGCCCGGTTCGGGTGGCTCAATCCATAGCTGAATCGATGCTCACCTGCCGAAGGCTCGGCGCTGACATCACGATTCGCACCGCGGTCGATGCCAATGGACGGATCCTCGCGAAGAGCGCCAGGCTTCTGCTCGACGGCGGAGCGTATTCAGATACGGGCTCAGCAGTCGCCACGAAATCGGCGAACCGCATCATGGGCCCATACGTGGTGCCGAACATGCGGCTCGAAGCATGTGCGGTTTACACGAACACCGTCCCTGGCGCGGCGTTCCGCTCAATCGGTGGCCCACAGGCGGTTTGGGCCAAGGAATCGCACATGGACAATGTGGCTGCGGCAATCGGCATGGACCCGACCGAGTTCCGCATGCTGAACCTGGCCTCCCGTGGCGAGCGCATCCGCCCCGACCTGCGCGCGCTCGACATGGACATGAGCGAGTTGATCGGCCGGGTGAGGCGGTCGTTCGCGCCGGACGCGCAACCCTCCAACCGCAAGGCGCAAGGATTGGCACTTGCCGCAACCGATCCGGCGAATACGCCGACCAGCAACGCGATTGTGCGTCTCAAGATCGATGGGTCGATTCTCGTTGCGGTCTCCAGCATCGAGGTTGGTCAGGGTGCGCACGCGACGATGGCCCAAATCGCGGCGCAGACATTGAAGCAGAAGATGTCTGCGGTCACCGTCCTGCGCTCGGATACAGCGGTCGCCCCTTACGACTGGGGTACCGGCGCGAGCCGCTCGACCGTCGTCGTCGGCCTCTCTGTCGAGAGCGCCGCTCTCGACGCAGCCGATCAGATCCTCGACATGGTTGCAGAGGTCTGGGAGCTTCCCCGCGCCGGCCTGTCACTCGTCGAGGGAGGCGTCTCGACCGGTCCAGACGTTCTCACTTTCCATCAGATATTTCACCGCAGCCTGGGTGTCGATTCGGGAGAAGTCGTCGGCCGCGGCGCCATCACGCCGCGCTCGAAGAAAGGCTCCCTGGCGGAGTCACCTCTGTTCTGGGAGACAGCCGCGGGTCTCGCAGAGATCGTGGTCGATGAGGAAACCGGCGAGATCCGTGTGCCTCGGTACGCCAGCGCCGCCGACGTCGGCCGTGTGATCAATCGCCTCGCTGCGGAAGGTCAGGATGAGGGCGCTGCTGTCATGGGGCTCGGTCACGCGCTTCACGAGGCGCTCGAGTTCGAGGACGGGCAACCCGTCAACGCGACGCCGATCGATTATTCGATCCCGCGGATCACCGACGTGCCGCCCTCGTTCGACACGATACTTGTCGAAAACGGCGACGGCCCCGGGCCTGGCGGCGCCAAAGGAATGGGCGAGGGAGCGATCCTGCCGGTCGCACCGGCGATCGCCAACGCGCTGTTCGCCGCCTACGGCGTCCGAATAACCGATCTGCCGATGACACCCGAAAAAGTGTGGCGCGCACTCCGGAAGAGGAACTGAATTCATGGAATTCAACATGTCAATGGCGGTGCCGGCGACCCCGGCGCAGCTTTGGAGCACGCTGCTCGACGTTCCACGCATATCGAGCTGCATTCCCGGGTGCGAAAGCGTCGAGGAAATCCAGCGGCTTGCAACCTACAAAGCGACCGTCAAGCAGAAGATCGGTCCTTTCAAGCTCGAAGTGCCGGCTGACATCATCGTTGAATCGATTACCGAGCCGTCTCACGTGCGTACCCGCGCTACGGGCCGCGACAAGATCACAGGAACGCGGCTGGCCGTTGTCCTCGACGTGACCGTCACGCAGGCCGGTTCTGGGTCCACATTTGCCGTGGACGCGAAAGTCGACGTGCAGGGCCGGCTTGCGAGCATGGGGTTCGGCATCATCAAGCGCCGGGTCGATCAGAACTTCGAAGAGTTCGAGAGGCGGCTCAAAGAAATGCTGGGCGCGGCCTGATCATGCTGCCGTCACCCTTCCAATTCGAGCGGCCTTCGACGATTGCCGATGCCGTGCGTGCCGTCGGCGATTCCGGGGACGGTATGTTCTACGCCGGCGGGACCGAATTGCTGCTCGCGCTGAAAATGCGCGTCATCCGTACAGACCGCCTCATCGACATCAAGGGTATCCCCGGGCTCGATTGCATTGCCGTCAACGGCATGAACGAGATCGAGATCGGCGCGCGCTGCACGCACAGAAAGATCAGCGGCAATCCCGTTATCCACAAGCAGGTGCCGGCGCTCGCGTCGCTCTGCGCCGAGGTCGCAAACATCAGGGTCCGGAACGTTGGAACAATCGGCGGCAATCTCTGCTTCGGAGAGCCTCACGCCGATCCGCCGACGATGCTCGCCGCTCTCAACGCACGGCTGGTGCTCGAGGGATCCCGGGGGACGCGTGAAGTTCACGCTGATGATTTCATCCGAAGCGAAATGGAAACGGTGCGCGAGCCTGACGAGCTGCTGAGAGTGATCGTGTTCCCGCGGCCCGCGGGACCCGTAACCTATCGCAGGTTCAAGCATGGTGAGAGGCCTTCCGTGAACGTCGCGATGGCCTGGTCACTGAACGCCGGCGGAAGCACGATCAGGAGCGCCCGTGTGCGGGTCGGTGCGCTCGGTTCGCGGCCACAGCCTTTGCCGGTCGTCGAGGATGCCCTCCGAAACGTAGGGGTCACAGAGGCCCGTCAGGCGATTGAGACCGCTCTTCCCGCAGCCTTGGATCAGCTTGAAGTCAACGCCGATCGGCATGGGGGATCCGATTACAAGCGTCACCTTGCAGGCGTGCTTCTGCTGCGTAACGCCGATGAGGCTGTCATCGCCGGCGGGAGCTGGCTGAAATGACACAAGTATTGGCGATCTCCTTCTCGTTGAACGGCAAGACGATCGCCGTCGACGTCCCGGCCCATATGCTCCTGATCGACCTCATCCGGGATCGTTTGGACCTGAAGGGAACGAAACGTTCCTGCGACATGGAAGTATGCGGCGCTTGCACGGTGCTTCTCGATGGCGAGCCGATCTCGAGCTGCACCACGCTCGCGGTCGATGTGGACCGGCGCGACGTCACTACAATCGAGGGTGTCACGCCGCCGGACGGGCTATCCCCGATCCAGCAGGCGTTCGTGCTTCATGGCGGCCTGCAGTGTGGCTTCTGCACGCCCGGGTTCATCATGGCGGTCACGGCGCTCTTGAGGACCACGCCACATCCGACTGACGCGGAAATCCGGCACTATCTCGACGGCAATCTTTGCCGCTGCACCGGTTACACCAAGATTTTCGAAGCCGTGAAGAGCCTTGCGGTCCGGCGGGATGCCGCTTGAAACCGCGCGAGACGGCGCAGCTACTTTCTGGAGGTACCATGAGTATTGATCAGGTCAAAAGAACGAGCGTCTTGATTGCGGGCGCGGGCATCGGCGGCTTGGCGATGGCGTTATCGCTGCTTCGACGCGGGATCGATTGCGACGTTTTCGAGCAGGCGTCCGAGCTGCGTGAAGTCGGCGCCGGCCTTTGGGTCTCGATGAACGGCGTGCGCGTACTTCGCGATCTCGGCCTCGCCGAACAAGTCGAACAGAATTGCATCGCGGCCGAGCGACGTTCCATCCGGCTCTGGAACACCGGTGAAACGTGGTCGCTGTATGACCGGTCCACCGACGCAGCCCGTAACCAACCCTACCTTCTGCTGCGCGCGCACCTGTTGAAGATCCTTGTCGACGGTGTACGGCGATTGAAGCCGGACGCCATCCATCTGAACGCCCATGTTGTCGGATTCAGCCAGAGCCGGGACGGGATTCGACTTCGGCTCGCGGACGGCCGCGAGGTCGAAGGTCGGGCGCTGATCGGCGCCGACGGTTCGCATTCGAAGGTCCGAACCGGGCTGATCGGCCAGATCGAAAGCCAGTACACCAACGCAATCGCCTGGCGTGGTCTGGTGCCGGTCGACCGGCTCGAGCCGCATCAGCGCGAGCCCGTGGTGTCGACATGGATTGGGCCGAACGCACATGTCACGGCATATCCGGTCCGCTGGCAGAACACGGAATTGATGACGTTCTCGGGGCAGGTCGATCGCAACGACTGGCTCCTGGAATCCTGGTCGGAGAAGGGGTCTGTCGAGGAGTGCCTGAAGGACTTCGTGGGCTGGCATCCCGACATCATCGCGCTCGTCAGCGACGTCGAAAGCCTTCACAAATGGGGCCTGTTCGTGCGGCCCACGCTGGCTGGTTGGTCGCAAGGACGGGTCACGCTTCTTGGAGATGCGTGCCACTCCATGCTGCCATATCTCGGTCAGGGAGTGAACATGGCGTTGGAGGACGCCTCCGTTCTCGCCCGGTGCCTCGAGCAGCACCCAAGCGATCCTGCGAGAGCTTTCCAGACATATCAAAGCCTGCGCCTGGATCGCACAACCAGGGTTGCGAACTCCGCGGCTGGGATGCTGCCGATCTTTCATAACCCGGCGCTATCCAGGGCCGAAACGGCGGGAGACTACATCAGGACGCAGTGGGCGCCGGAAGCGACCGCCGCTCGTTACGACTGGATCTACCAGTACGACGCGACCGCCATTCCTCTTCATTGACATCTCTCCCCACGAGCACCGGTGCACAAGGATGATCGGCAAAGCGCAGCCCTGGGACAGGGTGATACCGCTCGAAGAGCGCGAGACCTACGCGATCGCAGGATTGGGTGGCGCGGCTGGATTCGGCAAGCGGCCCGCGCTGCTGGTGATTGACGTGCAGTACCGCTCGGTCGGTGACCGGCCGATGCCGATCCGCGAGGCGATCAAGCAATATCCAACCAGCTGCGGTGAGGCTGGTTGGCAGGCCATAGCGCAGATTGCCGATCTGATGCGGTTGTTTCGCGGCAGAAGATGGCCGGTGATATTTCCGCATGTCGCCTGCAAGGTCAGCCATGACCAGGGGGCATTCGCGGCAAAAATTCCAGCCATCATGCAGATTCCGCCCGAGGGCTACGACTTTGTTCGCGAGGTGGCTCCAGAGCCGGGAGAGCTGCTGCTGCCAAAGACGCAGGCAAGCGCGTTCTTCGGCACCCCGCTCACGACATATCTCGTCGGGGCCGGGATCGATTCACTGGTGGTGACCGGCTGCACGACAAGCGGCTGCGTCCGGGCATCGGTCGTCGATGCATGCGCGCTAAATTTCAAATCGGTCGTGCCGAGCGATGCTGTCTACGATCGTTCGCCGACTTCGCACGCCGTCAACCTGTTCGATATAGCCAGCAAGTACGCAGATGTGATGCCCACCTCGGAAGTCACCGAGCGGCTTCATGCGCTGCCAGCCGATCGTACGCAGGATCGCCCGACATGAGTGTCGCCCAGGTCTCCGGTCTGCTCTACGGCGCTCACGTGCGCGCAAATGGCGTCCGCCAGCATTACCTGCGCTTCGGCGGAGCCGGTCCTGCCATCATCATCCTCCCGGGCATCTCGACGGCCGCGGCACAATGGGCGTTCATCGCGGAACGTCTGTGCATCGGACATGACGTCTATGTACTCGACGTCCGGGGACGCGGCCTTTCCGAAAGCGGGCCGCATCTCAATTATTCGCTGGATGCCTGCGCCTCGGATCTGGTCGCATTCGCCGAGGCGCTGGAAATAGGCGCGTATACCCTGCTCGGCCACTCCATGGGCGCCCGGATCGGAATTCGTGCCGCGCGCTGGCGGCCATCGTCCATGAGACAGTTGATCCTGGTCGATCCTCCGGTCTCCGGCCCCGGACGCCGCGCCTATCCAAGTCCGATCGGGCCTCTTCTGAAGCTGCTTCATAGCGCAAGGCTTGGAGAAGCGGACGCGGCGCTGCGAAGCCCCTCCGCGCCGCGCTGGCCCGAAAAGCACATCCGTGCCCGGGCCGAGTGGATGCACACCTGCGACGAGCGCGCCCTGATCGAAAGTCACAAGGGTTTTCATCACGATGACATTCACAACGATCTCGCCAACCTCAGCGTCCGCACCTGGCTGCTCGTTGCAGGCAAAGGCGACGTCATCCGTCCCGAAGATGAGAGAGAGATTCAACGATTATTGCCGTCCATCGAGATCAAGCGACTGGAGAGCGCAGGTCACCAAATGCACATCGACGACACGGAAGGCTTCCTTTCGATCGTCAGTGACGTCCTCGCCTGACCGCTCGAAAGACCGGTCGGAGCGCTGCGATTACATGCCCGGCAAAGGAGATGACTGAAGATGACCCGGCAACGCATCGATGTTGATATGCTCGAACTGTTCAAGGCCGAACTTGCACTCTGCAAGGTGAGCGAAGGCGAGGTCGTGGCTGTCCTGAGCGGCGGCGAGGATCAGTCGGAGTATGCCCAGACGTTCATGCTGGCCGCGCGGAGCCTTGGCGCGACAACTTTCCACCTCAATGTTCCAAAGTACGGCCAGAGCAAGGTTGCGGGCCAGCAGGGCAGACACGCGCTGAGCGGCAACCAGCCGGCGATCGACACGCTCAAGCGCGTGGACATGGTGATTGATCTTCTGGGCCTGCTGTTCTCGCGCGAGCAACTCGAAATTCAGGAGGCAGGCACGCGCATTCTGCGCGTCATGGAGCCGTTCCACATTCTCAAGAAGATGTTCCCGACTGAGGATCTCCGCCGGCGGACCGAGCTCTCACGAACGCTCCTGCAGTCAGCCAGAACCATGCGCATCACGTCGCCGGGCGGAACGGATGTGACCTACGGCCTAAAGCAATATCCGGTCATTTCCGAGTACGGATACACCGATGAACCGGGCCGCTGGGATCATTTCCCGTCAGGATTTGCTTTCACGCAGGCCACGGATGGGGACGTCAACGGCACTGTCGTCCTGATGCCGGGCGACATTCTCTGCGCATTCAAGCGCTACATCCAGTCTCCGGTCACGCTCACCATCAAGGACGGCTACATCGTCGACCTCAAGGGCGAAGGCACCGACGCGACGCTCATCAGGAGCTATATCGACAGTTTCGGCGATCCGCGAGGTTGGGCAATCTCGCATATCGGGTGGGGATCGAATGAGCGCGCCGACTGGCACCATATAGCTGCATCTCAGCAACTCGCGTCGGAGCACATCATGAACGCGCTTTCCTTTTATGGAAACGTTCTGTTCTCGACGGGACCGAATACCGAGCTTGGCGGCACGAACGACACGCCGTGTCATCTCGATATCCCGCTTCGCGGCTGCAGTCTCTGGCTCGACGATATTCACATCCTCGACAAGGGCGAGTTTGCCTACCCGGAGTTGAGGGCGCCCGGCCGCTAGGCCTCGGCATCGAACCGGGACCCGGAGTCGCAATTGCGGTTCCCAATGACGCGGAAAGCGCTTCGGCGACGATCATCCACTGTTCAGCTCTTTCAACGGGAAACGCATTGCATGTCTAAGACCGTCTCAGGTGTGGAAGATTACACGGCCAGGCAACGCTATTCGATCATGATCTCGGCGATGCTGGGATACATTCTCGACTTCTACGACGTCCTGATCTTTCCGTTTCTGCTGCCAGCGATCCAGCGGTCAATGTCGCTATCGTTGACCGAGATCGGCTCCCTGCAGGCCCTGACGCTCTTCGGATCAGCGATCGGCGGGGCCCTGTTCGGCGTCATCGGTGATCGCCTTGGCCGAAAGACCTCGCTTCAGCTCACGATCGCGCTGTTCTCGGTCGCGGCGATTATTTCCGCGTTCGCATGGAATTACTGGTCGCTTGCGGTGCTGCGGTTCATCACCGGCATCGGTCTTGGCGGCGAGTACGGCGTTGGCATGGTGCTCTTCAACGAGGCCTGGAAAAAAGGCAGCCGCGGCCTGGGCGCGGCTGCGCTTCAGGGCTGCGCCGTGATCGCATCGTCCACGGCGTCGATCGTCGGAATCTGGCTTATCGCGACGTTCAGCGACGAGTGGAGCTGGCGCATCGGCCTGCTGAGCGGCGGAATGCCGATCCTGCTGATCATCTTCATCCGCTTCTTCATGCCTGAATCGAAAATCTGGCTGGAGTACGAGGCGCAACGCAAGGCCGGTCAGGTTGCAGAGGCGGCCCGCACGCTTCCCCTGGCGGATCTGTTTCGCAACGGGCTGGCGCGCCAGACCGTCACTGCCTGCGTGTGGCTGATGAGCTACATGCTTTGCTACTACAGCGTCGTCTCCTTCATTCCGACGCTGTTGCTCCGGGACATGCACACGCCGGGCGACGTGGTTCGCACCACGGCCGTTCTTCTTTCCGTGGTCAGCGGCATTTGCTATCTCGCCAACGGCTTTTTCAACGACAGGGCTGGCCGCCGATTCGGTGCTCTCGTGCCGGCGTTGTTCTGGATCGGATCCCTGGTTGGCATGGCGGTATGGGGAGGTCAGCTCTATGCCGGCTCGAAGACCGAGTGGCCGATGTTCTGGCTCTATATCGGTTTCGGGATTGGCAACGTTGCGCTCGGCGTGACGGGCGTCTGGATCTCGGAGCTCTATCCGGTCAATTTGCGCGCGACGGCGGTGTCCACGTTCTATATGGGCGGTCGTGGTCTTGGCAGCATCGCGCCGGTTATCGTGCCCCTTGCGGCCGCTCATTTCGGCGGAAGCCTGCTGAACGGCATGGTCGCCGTGGCCCTTCCCGCCGCAACTGTCTTCGTTCTGGCCTCTCTTCTGCTTCCTGAGACGCTCGGTCGGGATTTGTCTGCGAAGGGCTTCAAGGCCGATGCGGACTCGGAGCCAGCGATGAAGGCTGCTCCCGTCTCGAGCGTATGATGCGCTCGTGAAAGACGCGCGGCGAGATGAGAGCTTGTCGCGCTCATCTCGCCGGCCCGGCGCGGAAGGTGGCACTCGGTACAGGGCTCGTCGATACGGACAAATGACGCCTGGTCGAGGCCTTCAATGCATCGATCAAGACTCGGCCAGCACCGTCTTCTTCATGCGTGTGCCGCTGCCCCGATCGCAGGTGTTGCCGCCGGCCGATCCTCGGCGCCCCTGCCGAACCTGTTGCAACCATGCGATAGTGCTGCTTGGGCAATTCGGATTCCCGCGGCATGGCGATTGGCCGTATCGTCCGGATTTGGCGGTGTCCGTTAGCCGCGACCTTCAGATCGGCAGGTCAAGTTGCGGCGCCGCATCGTCGTTCTGTAGGGACGAAAGCGAAACCCCCAGCAGCCGGACTGACCTGGAAAAGGGCATCTCGTTTTGAAGGAGCGCGATCGACAGTCGCTCGAGTTCTGCGCGGCTTGAAACCGCAGCAGGTACCGACCTGCTGCGCGTGATGATCTCGAAATCGTTGAACTTTACCTTGAGGGTCACCGTTCGGCCACGCGCTGCCTTGTCTTCACAGTGCCGCCAGACCTTGTCGATGAGTGGCTGCAGTTCGGCGGCCAATGTCTGGAATTCCGTCAAATCGCTTGTGAAGGTGGTCTCTGCGCCGACCGACTTCCGGATTCGATCGGCGCGGACCTCACGATGATCAACGCCCCTTGAGATCCAATAGTAGTACGCGCCGGCCTTGCCGAAATTGGCTTGCATGAATGCGAGCGACTGATTGCGCATATCGAGCCCCGTGTAGAGACCCAGGGCATTCATCCTGGCGCCGGTCGCAGGACCAATGCCGTGGAATTTGCCGACGGTCAGGGTTTCCACAAATGCCGGGCCCATTTCAGGCGTGATGACGTACTGGCCATTCGGCTTGCGGTGATCCGATGCGAGTTTTGCCAGAAACTTGTTGTATGAGATGCCGGCCGAAGCGTTGAGACCTGTCTCGGCCTTGATCTTGGCCCGGATAGCGAGCGCGACGTCGCGCGCCCATGGGATGCGTTGCAGGTTGTCGGTCACGTCGAGATAGGCCTCGTCGAGCGACAGGGGCTCGATAATCGGTGTGTGTTCTGCGAAGATGTCGCGGATCTGCTGCGAGATGGCCTTGTAGATCTCGAAGCGCGGCTTGACGAACATCAGATCGGGACATTGTCGTTTTGCCGTGACGGACGGCATGGCCGAACGAACTCCGAACTTTCTGGCCTCATAGCTGGCTGCCGCCACGACGCCGCGTTCGCGGGATCCTCCGACGGCAACCGGCTTGCCACGCAGGTCTGGATTGTCCCGCTGCTCGACGGACGCATAGAATGCGTCCATGTCGATGTGGATGATCTTGCGCTGCCTGACCGGCGCAACCGCCTGGTCGTCATCGATCTCGATGGTCACGTCCCGAGCCCGGCTGTATCTTCCTTGACGCCGCGGGCGACGACCCGAAGTGTTCCGTCGGCAAGCGGCCGCTGCAATTTCAGTGCCTCGTCCGGAGGTGCCGTCATCCAGACGTCTACCTCCACCGGCGATGTGAGGATCACCGGCATCGCCTTCGGATGAATGGCACCGACCTCTGCATTGGGCTCCGTCGTCAGGAACGCGTAGAGGTCATTGGTCGTCTCGCCTTCCTTGACCTTCCGGACGGACGTCCAGCTGGTCCAGATGCCGGCGAAGCAGGCGAGGGGACGGCTCTCGTCGAGCGCGAACCAGATATCGCCGCCCTCAGCCTTATTGAACTCGCTGAAGGAGTTGAACGGCACCACGCAGCGGTTTTCGGGGCCGAGCCATCTCGTCCAATGCTTGCTCTTTACGTTGCGGATATTGGTCGTGCCGCCGTCCGGCTCCATCCGCAGCAATTCCTTGAATTCGACCGCCTTGCCTTTCGCCTCGAGCTTTGCCGCGCGCTTTTTGGTTGCTTCCATCATGGCGTGCTGCGAAGACGGCATGCCCCACCGTGCCGTCGCGAGTTCGCGGCCCTCGGCCCCATTGCGCACGATCGGCGCCTTGTAATCGGGAAAGACCCCTGGCATCGGCGCCAGATTGCCAATGTACCGGTTCACGACGCGGAACAGCGCGGCGATGGCGGCTTGATTGGTCGTGATCGAGTAGAGATTGCACATCGGTCAGGCTTCGGTCCGAGAGTGGCGCGGCTGCCCCGCCAATTGTAACAGAGTCGCAGAGGGACGCCGGCCGGCCGTGCTGCATTTTCGGCAGCGCAGCCGGCTGGCGAGATCATGTACGAAGGTGGCCCGCGGATTCTTCATCGCCGTGAGGTCAACGTCACTTGGCGTCTTGCAAGCTTCGCATCTGATTTCGAGCTAGGTGAAGCCTCCATTTAAGGCCTGGTCGATCGTCGGGGAGGGATCGATAGGCTCTCCGTCGGACCACATGCGTTCGTTCCAGCTCTCGCACAGCAGCTTGTCCGCCTGCTGGATGAGCGCTTCCCCCTTTGCCCGCATTTCTGCCGATCGGGTGGCCAGGATGTTGGCCATTGCGCGCGCCTTACCAAGTTCCTTTTTCAGCGCCTTGCGGCCGCTGCCCGACAAGGGCGTAGGGTGATATTTCGGGGTCATCCGGACACCGGCGCAAAGAGATCCGATCGGCGACCTGATGCTGGCTACGGCGTCTCGAACGCCGGCCAGCACCCGTCTTCTTCATGCCTGCCGGTGCGCTGCTGGCAGGTGTTGTCGAGCAGCCGCTGCGCGACGTCCTTCCAGGCTGCGTTGCGGCCATACAACCGGACTGCATCGGCGCTCTGGATTTCCACGGTCCGCTCGCAGCGGCGGCCCATCTGTTTCGGGGTCGGCATGCGCCAGCTCGCGGGTCGGTCGGTCATGTCCGAATTAGAACATAACAAGAACAAATGTCGAGTCCGACCAGCCAGCCGCTTAGAAAATTCCTCCCGTAGGACGGGTCGCGATGTCGGAACCAAGCCGGGTCGTTCGTCTTGAATCCGTTATCAGTATCGGAGTTCCCTCGGCATGGCCCCCCGCGCTAACTGGAAAGGCTTCCTGCGTCTTTCCCTCGTCACCTGTCCGGTCGCGCTCTATCCGGCCACGTCGGAATCCGAGAAGGTCTCCTTCAACCAGTTGAACCGAAAGACCGGCCACCGGATCAAATATGCCAAGGTCGATGCCGACACCGGCGAGGAGGTCGACAACGAGGACATTGTCAAGGGCTACAAGGTGGACGACGACAGCTTCGTCGAGGTGACCAAGGAGGAGCTCGAGAACGTCGCGCTGGAATCGACGCGAACCATCGAAATCGACGAGTTCGTCGACCGCAGCGAGATCGATCCGCGATATCTCATTCGCCCCTACTACCTGCGTCCGGACGGAAAAGTCGGGCACGATGCCTTTGCTGTCATTCGGGAAACCATCCGCGAGATGAACAAGGTCGCGATTGGTCGCGTGGTGCTGACCAATCGGGAGCACATCATCGCGCTGGAGCCGCTGGACAAGGGGTTGATGGGGACGCTGTTGCGCTATCCGTACGAAGTCCGTTCCGCCGATGAGTATTTCGACGACATCCAGGATGTCAAAGTCACCAAGGACATGCTCGAACTAGCCAAGCACATCGTCAATCAAAAGTCGGGTCACTTCGAGCCGGACAAGTTCCAAGACCAGTATGAAACCGCCCTCATCGATCTCATCAACCAGAAGCGAGCGGGTAAACCCATCACAGCAAAGGCGCGTCCTCGCGGCGAGAACGTGGTGGACCTGATGGACGCGCTACGCAAGAGCATTGGAAGAGAGGGAGCCGCGACAGAGGCACCCAAGAAATCAGGCAAAAAGCCGCGTAAGGCCGCCACTGGGCAGAAGGAAATGCTGATGCCGATCGCAGGCAAGAAGCCGGCGAAAGAGGCTTCGGCGAAGAAGCCGGCGGCCAAGCCGCAGCGGAAGTCGGCTTGAGCATATCGTGAAGCATCCGGATTTTTCTCCGAAGTGTGGATGCAACATTCTGGTGTCGAAATACGACCGAGAGTTAATCACGGACGATAGGTTCTGAATAAACCATTGGTGGTTATTTATCGCTCTCGGCAGGACTACGCGGCCCGTGCGCCTGCGCGTCCCCTGTGTTTTAGGTAGCGGAGGATGTCCGGCAACGACATCGCGTTCAAAACCCGATTCGGCGATACACCGCCCTTGCGCGCCATCTCGACGCCCCAGTGCATGTGGTCGAGTTCGCGGATCGAATGAGCATCCGGATTGATACTCATCATGCAGCCGAAGTCTAAAGCCGCCTGGTGCCATCGCCAGTCAAGATCCAGCCTCCAGGGATGGGCGTTGATCTCGACGGCAACGTCATTCCTGGCGCAGGCGCGCAACACCTTTTCGATGTCGATGTCGTATCCGGGGCGGCGCTGGAGCTGGCGTCCCGTCATATGTCCGATGATCCTCGTATAACGATTGGAAATGGCTCGCAGAAGCCGGTCGGTTTGCGCTTTCCGATCCAGCTTGAAGCGGCCGTGGATGCTGGCGACCACGAAATCGAACCGATCGAGGACATCGTCGGGATAGTCCAGGGAGCCGTCGGCCAGGATGTCGGATTCGATCCCCTTCAGGATCCGGAATTCCTTTCCGAACTTCCTGTTGAGCCGGTCGGCCTCGCGGTGCTGCTCCTCGATCTGCTCGACCGAGAGCCCCCCGGCGTAGTGTGCGGACTTGGAATGGTCCGCCACTCCGAAATATTGATAACCGCGCTTTCGCGTGGCGTTCGCCATCGTCTCGAGTGTCTCTGTGCCATCGGACGCGTCGGTATGACAGTGCAGAATTCCGTGAAGATCGCCGTCGGTGACGAGCTCGGGCAGTTTGCCCCTTAGCGCCCGTTCGATCTCGCCGCGCCCTTCGCGCAGTTCGGGCTCGATGAACGGCAGGCCGAGCGCGTCGTAGATGTCCGCTTCCTTCGCCGCCATTATGCGCCGGCCCTTCCGGAGGCCGTCTGTTTGCAGCGTCATGCCCTTGCGCTGGGCGAGCGTGCGAAGCTGTTCGAGGTGTTCGGCCGATCCGGTCGCTTGCAGCAGCGTGGCTCCAAAATGTTTTCGGTCGGTGAGGTGGACCTTCAGTCCCGAAGAATTCAGAGCCGTGGGGGCGTCTTCGTCTTTGGCAGTTTTCTGCGACAAGGACGAGTTCGGCCACCAGTTCGCAGCCGCGCCGGAAGTCGCCGGCGACGGCGATGTGCTTTAGGTCGGGGCGCAACTTTGCAAGGGATGCCTGCGCATGTTCGATCAGGGCCGCGGCGCGATGCAGATGCAATCGGCCTTCGCCGCTCTTTGCGATCGGAAGATTCTGCAGGATCTTGGTCTGAAGCGACGCGCCAAGTCCTTTGGCCTTACGGATTCGATCGTCCCTGGCGGCGGCTTCAAGCTCCGCCAACGAGGCGATTCCAAGGTCCTTGTGAAGCCGCAGTACCTTCTCCGGCCTCAGCCCGGGCACCGTCAGCATCTCGAGTACGCCGGCGGGGATCTCCTTGCGCAGCTTCTCCAGGCTTGGATGGCTGCCCGTCCGATGAAGCTTGGAAATGATGTCGGCAATGGCTTCGCCAACGCCCGGAATTTCGGTGAGCCGGTCCTCCTCGATCAACGTTTCGAGTGGGATTGCGAGCGCTGCGACATTGTCGGCGGCGCGGGCATAGGCCTTGGCACGGTAGGGATTGCCGCCCCGCATGGCGGTGCGTTGCGCGTACTCGCGCAGGAGTTTTGCTACTTGCTGGGCCTCAGCGACGGCCACTCAGCGGCCTCCCGTCGCCCTCAGTCCGCTCCGTGTGGTCGAGCGGACGAAACGCATTGTTCGGTACCGAACCTGAGCCCAGCGATTTCTCAAGCTTCTGTGCCGCTCGGAAATCGTCCATGTGATGCAGGTTCGGGCCGAACGCGGCCTCCTTCATCAGGAGGTGGTATACTCTGCCTACCACGGCCTGGAGATGCTTCATTCTTCCGAGCGGCATCGCCCGTGCCTTGCAGAGGGCTCGGATGGCGTGGGCCCTAAAATAGTGGAAAGCATCCGACATATCGATCTAACGTTTGTCCTGATTTTTTGTTCTTGTCGGAGCCCCGTGCGGGTTTGGCTCCAATCTGAGGATCGCACTTGAGGGTCGGTCATCAGCAGAGGAAAGAGAACGAGACGCTATCGGAACCGACCCATGTCGTTCGTCTTGATTCCAGGCCTACCCCGAGACGGAGTTTTGAGCACCGATGGCTCCCCGCAGAAATTCGACGAGATCGACAGTGAGCGCGGGCATTCTGGCTTACCGTGAAGGAGGTCGCGGGCTCGAAGTGCTGCTCGTACATCCTGGCGGTCCGTTCTGGCGCAACAAGGATAGGGGCGCCTGGTCTATCCCAAAGGGCGAAATCGATGCACTGGACGATCCAGAGCAGGTCGCGCGACGCGAGTTTGCCGAGGAACTCGGCCACACTGCCTCGGTTGGTCGGCTGCAAGAACTAGGGGAGGTCCGACAGCAAGGCGGGAAGCGCGTCATGGCATTCGCCGGAGAGGGCCATTTTGACGCGGCGGAGCTCACCAGCAATACCTTCGATATCGAATGGCCGCCCCGAAGCGGACGGCGGCAGAGCTTTCCCGAAGTCGACCGTGCGGAATGGTTCGATATCGAGTCTGCACGCACGAAAATACTTTCCGGGCAGGTCGAGCTTCTCGATCGACTTTTGGCGATCGTGGGTGAGAGCGCTGGGTAATGAGCTTCAGGATTGGAATCATTTCGGACACGCACGGCCTGTTGAGGCCCGAGGCGGAGCGACGCCTAACGGGGGTCGACAACATCGTTCATGCTGGTGATATAGGCCGGCCCGAGATCGTCGACGCGCTTCGCCGGATTGCGCCCGTCACCGCCATCCGTGGAAACGTGGACAGCGGCGCATGGGCCCGCGAATATCCCGACACGAAGCTCGTCCGTCTGGCGGGGAAGGCGATCTATGTCCTGCACGACCTGAAGACGCTGCAGGCCGATCCCGGCGCGGCGATTGATGTGATCGTCTCCGGGCATTCCCACGTACCGAAGATCGAGACGGTCGGCGGCGTTCTCTACCTCAATCCCGGTAGCGCAGGACCGCGGCGATTCAACCTTCCGATCACGGTTGCGACGCTCGAAATCACACCCGAGGGCTTGCGACCGGAAATCCACGATCTTGGAGGCGGCTGAACACGCAGCGGCGAAGGGAGTTCACAGCGGAGGAAGAGGCCGATGAGGGCAATCCGGAAGGACGGCACGGATGGGATCGCCTGGTGATATTTCGCCGCCTTCGGACACAACCGCCATGACGCCAGCCCGGAATGGCGGATTCGGCGTTTCGGCTAGTAATCGGCTTTTCAATCCGGACTTGAAGCGATCGATGAGAATGCAGGGCGTGCGGAGGCCAGTGAGCCGAATGTTCACCGAGGCGCCGATGCGGAATTGTGTATTGAGAGGCAACCTCTCGAGATCGAGCCCGGTCGTCGTGATGTTCTCGCCGAGATCCCCGGGGCCAACGTCAAAGCCCGAGTTTCGCAGTGCCTTGTACAGTTCGCTCGGGATGAGGTGAACCTGCCGCAGGTTTGGTGCCCGGGGGTTTTGGCGCGCCAGATATCGATGCCGGACTAACTGGCCGTAGTGGGCGTCGCCTTCGACGCCTTTTCCCGTCTTCAGAACGATGGAGAGGCAGGGAGTCTTGCTGAACCGATGCTTGGCGTCGATCGCAACAGTGACGACTGATCCTTGTAGAGCAGGGAATTCCAGGAGGTGGTCCATTGATCCGTCGGACTGGAGGGGGCGTTGTCGCGGCGACGATGCCGCGCGGCATGGAGTTCGCTTTGTTGCTCGCGAGCTGGAGCGATCAGGGACGTTATCCCACCGGCTCGCAGACCTTCGTCGGACGCTGCTTCGGTCATGATTCATCTTTGCTTCGTCGGAGCAGGATTCCTCATCCAGGCGCCGGCCGAAATCCACCCTCGTACATAATGGGCAAATGCGCAAATGCGTTCCGTTTGCCGGTTCGGACCGAAGGGATCGCTATTTACGTGAACGTTCTCGCTCGCGCACGACATCCTTCGCCCGCTTGTCGGACCTGAGCCCGAGATAGACGGGCTGGCGGAGCTCGCCTTTGCTGGTCCACTCCGCGAATTTGACCTCGGCGACCAGCGAAGGCCTGACCCATGTCGTGGCGGCCTCGTCCTTCACTTTGGCAGGAAAGGGTGACTTCGGGGCCGTCAGTTTCACGAGCCTGGCATGGAGGTCTTCCAGGACCTTGTGGCTGAAGCCAGTGCCGACATGTCCGATGTAGCGCCATGCGTCGCCTTCCCGCACGGCAAGGACCAGGGCGCCGAAGAACGGCCTGGTGCGCCTGGGCGCCGTGAAGCCGGCGATCACCACTTCCTGCCGCTTTGCCGTCTTGATCTTCAGCCAATCGGGGGTCCGGCTGCCGGACGCATACCCGCTGTTGGCGCGCTTTGCCATGATGCCTTCAAGGCCCTTCCGCTCGGCCTCGGCGAAGAATTTTGTGCCGTTGCCTTTACGGTGAGCGCTAAAGGCGATCAGCTTGTTGCGCGGCAGAATTGCCTTCAACCGCTTCTTGCGCTCGAGGAGCGGGTGGTTGCGCAAGTCCGCTCCGTTCTCAAACATGAGATCGAAGGCGCAGTACAGCAGCTTCGCCTCATGCCGCAGCGCGTTTTGAAGCAGCTGGAAATGCGAAACGCCGTCCTTACCGAGCGCGACAAGCTCGCCATCGATGACGGCGTCGCCCTTCACGCCCTCCAGCGCTTTGGCGACCTCAATATAGCTGCGGCTGATGATCTTGCCGTTGCGGCTGTAGAGCGCAACCTTGCCTTTCCGGATTTCCGCGATCATCCGGAAGCCGTCGTACTTGTCCTCGAATACCCAGCCGGGGTCATCGAACGGCGCGTCGGTGAGCGTGGCGAGCATCGGCTGCAGGCGCTTGGGCAGGGTCGACGTCCGGCTCATTCGAGGCCAATCCTTAAAAGCAGGTTGCGAAATGCATGGACGTCCTTCAAGGATTAGGGAACGTTTCGGGGCAGCGTCGTGTTCCGAAAGCATCGTGGCTTGCGAGACCTCGAGGATTGACCGGGCGAGGGCGGATCAGACCGATGGCCAGAAAACTGAAAACCTACCAGACCTCTCTCGGCTTCTTCGATCTGGCGATCGCCGCTCCCTCCATGAAAGCGGCCCTCGAAGCCTGGGGCGCCGACAGCAATCTCTTCCATCAGGGCGCGGCGAAGGAAAGCGGCGATCCGGACGTCATCGAGGCTGCCATGGCTGCGCCGGGCGTCGTTCTGAAGAGACCCGTCGGTTCCAACGGGCCATTCAGGGAGCATGCCGAGTTACCTACTGACCTTGCCAGCGGCAGTTTAAAGAAGACGGGCCGCCGTCAACCGCGGAAGCCTTCTAGGCGGACCCAGGACGATGCGGCCGATCGGAAGGCTGCACTTGCTTTCGAGAAGGAGCAGCAGCGGCGGGAGCGCGAACGTGCCAAGGAAGAGGCCGACCGGCAGAAGGAGCGCGAGCGACGGCAGCACGCCGTCGACAGGGCGCAAGGTGTCTTCGACGCGGCCCGTCGCAAGCACGAAGGAAAGGCCGCTGACATCCAACGACAGTTCGAGGTTCTTGAGGAAAGTGCGAGGGACGAGGAAGCGCGTTGGGAAAGGGAGAAGGCCCGCTTGGAAGCCGCATTACGACGGGCACGAGGTTGAATCTCGAAGCGAGCATCTCGAGACTACGCCTGATTGGCCGCCCAGATCGGAAATCGCCAATCCAAACTGCCAGATCTTCAGCTTAACCGTTGCTGTCTTCCCGCAAGATGCGCTCAAGATCATCCTCGAAGATATTCTGCGTTGCTTCGAAGAGAGCCAGGAGCTTCAGAGCTTCCTCGGTATTTGCACCGCGCTTGCGGATCACCATTTTTCTGCTTTTCGACGATCTGACGTCCTCCGGCAACATGGCGGCGGGGAGGATGAAACGTTCGGACTCATGAGACATTGGTGGCTCAAGGCGGCAGCGCGATCGGTCTCTCAGCCACCGGTGGGCGCGGCAAGTGCCTTTGCCGTGATGACTGGATCATATGCCGCGTCAAGAGTTCGGATACTGGCCAATTCAAGCTAGATCACTGAGATTGGCATCGCCCGGGGTGCTCGGATTCAGCGATCGCTTGTAAACTATCGGTGGGAAACCGCCCGTGCTGCGGCCTGATTGACCTTTGCGCGGTCCCGCCTGTCCTCCGGCGACAGCTCCATCAACGCTCGATGGAGCTCCGCGGGGATCGTCAGAGGACTATCAAGCGGCTTCTCCACCCACGGCCAGAAGCGGTCAAAGGCGTCCATTACAGATCCTCCCGGAGCCCCCTGAAGAAGGGGTGGCGGACTTTCCCCTCCGCCGATTTCGCGCGGTACTCTATCTCGGCCAGCAGCTTGGGCTCGACCCAGATTCCTTTGTGGGCAATCCGCTTTGCATAAGGCTGCGTCTCGCGGATCAGCGGCATCAGACGCTTCTGAAGGTCGGTAGCTGACGCCTTGTTGAACCCATGGTCCACCTTCCCGGCATAGACCAGATCGTCGCCCTTGCGCCGGCCGACATAAAGCCCGTCCCACTTCGTCCCATCGAGTGCGAAGCCGGCAATGGTCAGCGTCTCACGCTGCACGCAGGTTTTTTTGACCCAGTCATTTGTGCGTCCCTTCGGGTAGGCGCTGTCCCGGACCTTCGAGACGACGCCTTCGAGGCCGAGCTTGCAGGCATGTACAAACATCTCGCGACCCTCTATCTCGAAGCTTTCGCTGAATTGGATGTCGGTGCCGCCTACAATCTTCTTGAGTTCGGCCTTTCGCTGAAAAAGCGGTAGCTTCCGGATGTCGCGGCCGTTCAGATAGAGCAGATCGAATGCTACGAGCACGATGGTCTTCGATTTGCCCTTGAGCTCGTTCTGCAGGACCGAGAAGTCGGTCGTGCCGTCGGCAGCCGGTACCACGATCTCGCCGTCGACCACCGCCGAGTTCGCCTTGATGCGCCAGGCGTCGTGAGCGACCTTCTTGAAGCGATGCGTCCAATCGTGGCCGCGCCGGGTAAAGATCTTCGCCGTTTCGTTGCCCACATGGACCTGAACACGGTAACCATCGAACTTGATTTCGTGAATCCAGCGCTCTCCGGACGGCACCTTCTCGATCAAGGTGGCCAGGGCCGGTTCGATGAAGCCGGGCAGCGGCGCCTTGGCGCCGATAGCCGCCGGCTTTTTACGCTGAAACGCCACTGAAGAACTCCACGCTACAGCCGATTCAAATTGGCACAGTTCGAATCGTTCCGGAACCTCGGAATCCCTGTCGCGTTGCGTCGATGTACGACAGGAGACAGCCATGGCAGTAGCGAAGAAGAGCAAGACAGCGCGCGGACGAAAGCAGGACCGAGCGCGGGTGGCCGGCGGGCAGGACTATGAAGTGCGGTACGAGGCGAAGAAGACTGGAAAGTCGGCGCTGGCGGTGAAAAAGGCCGTCAAGAAGGTCGGCAACGCGCGCAAGCGCGTGGAGAAACGGCTAGGCCGCTGAGCACGAGACGGGTCGGCGTGGTTGCTTAGCGCCGGTCCTCCTCGCCAGAAGGGCATTCCGGGCAGGTATCACCGATCCCGTCCAGCACGTCGCGAACCGCGGCTTCCGCTGCATCAGAGGAGAGGGCTGTTGGCGGGTCTCGACGTGCGATATCGAGGGCCCGCTCTCGCGCATGCGGGTCGGCGCGGTCCTTCATCCAACCGTGCTCCTCACACTCTCGGATAGCACCCGCTTCCTGGAGCACGTTGATGGCCCATCCGCGCAGCGTACGTATCGGCGGCCTTCGTTCACTCGTCGTCAGCATCGAAATGGCTCCCGATACGACGAATCGTTGTGTCCGCCATTCGTTCCCTTCCTACCACAACGGGATTCTCAACGGCGGAGCTCAAACTGCAGAGTTCCATGCCCGGCCGCGGCGAACTGTTCTCTCTCAGTGGGGAGCCGGCTGAAGGCCGACATTTGCGAAGGGACGACGCCAGGCGGGTAAGAAGAGTTGAAGAGGTGATCTCCGTGGATTCCGGATTTTTAATCTATCATGCGCAGACAATAGCGCCCGGCGGAGCCCAGATTCTCTGAATTACATCTTCGTGGTTTTCCGCTTGGGCGCGTGCGGCAATGACCGCAGCGGGCTCTTGTGCACCGAGCCGCGTAGCGTCTCGGCCATCCCGGCTGCGATCCCTCGCGCAACTATAGATGTATCACGTATAGATATATAATGTGTCGCTCGCCGGAGGCACTCGCCCGCGGGCCCCGCCGTCATTGCATGCCGGCGTCGCTATCGCTGTCCCGCGCTCGGGTGCCTTGTTGACCGGTCTCGCGACCGCAGTCGCCTCGGTGCCCGCGGGCATTGCATGCCCGCGTCGCTATCACTGCCCTGTCGTCGGCTGCCCTTTGATCTTATCACTCCTGGCTTGATTTCACTTCTTTCGGGTTGCGCAGCGCTCTCATCGTCGAGGCTATGGGGCGCTGCCCCTCGCGCGCGCCAGGGTGAAGCGCCGGCTTATGCCGGCGCCGACCCGAGCGGTCTCCCCGGTCTTCCGCGCTGTTTTCATTCTGCCGACCTTGGACGACGTGGCATGCGCTTGTGCAGACCCGCTTCTCGCGAAGCGGCCCTTCGGGCGGGTGATACCCCTCCGCCCGGGTCGCCCTGGCACTTGCTACCCCCGGTCTCGCCGACGGGCAGGGGCGCAGGCGCGGAGTGCGCCTTGCACCCATGTAAGCAAAAGGAAGAATGATCATGTCGGCCAAATCAATTGGAATACCTGATGGAACTGAGGTTCGCATTCCGCTCGGCAAGCTCAAGAAGTCTCCGAAGAATGCGCGCAAGACGCCGCACAGCGAGGCGGCGATCGAGGCTTTGGCGGCGAGCATCGCCGCCAAAGGCATCCTGCAGAATCTGGTCGTCGAGCCGGAGGTCGATGACGAGGGGGCAGCCACTGGGTTCTTCTGCGTGACCATCGGGGAGGGCAGGCGGCTGGCCCAGCTGCTGCGGGTCAAGCGCAAGGAGATCAAGAAGAACGAGCCGATCCGCTGCGTCATTGATACCGCGAACGACCCCCACGAAATCAGCCTGGACGAGAATGTCACCCGGAAGAAGATGCATCCGGCCGACGAGTTCGAGGCATTCCGGAAGCTCGCGGATGAGCGTGGGCTCGGTGCGGAGGAGATCGCGGCCCGCTTCGGTGTCACCGCGCATGTGGTGCGGCAACGCCTGCGGCTCGGCGCGGTGTCGCCCAGATTGGTGCAGCTCTATCGCGACGGCGATCTGACCCTTGAGCAGCTGATGGCGTTTGCCATCACGGATGATCATGCCCGGCAGGAGGCCGTTTATAAGCGCCTCCCCTTCGATCCGGATGCCAGTACCATCCGCCGTCTGCTCACCGAAACCCACGTTCCTGCCACGGATCGGCGCGCGCGGTTCGTCGGGCTCGAGGCCTATACGGAGGCGGGCGGCACCGTGCTGCGTGACCTCTTTACCGAGGATCGCGGCGGCTATCTGGAAGACGTCGCGCTGCTCGATCTCTTGGTGACGGCAAGGCTCGGCCGCGAGGCCGATACCTTGCGGGCGGCCGAGGGATGGAAGTGGACGGAAGCCCATCTCGACTTCCCGCATGCCCATGGCATGCGCCGGGTCTACCCGCATCCGGTCGAGCTGTCGGCGGAGGATCAGGCCGCTCTTCTGGCAGTCCAGAACGAGTTCGACCGGCTGACCGAGCAGCATCAGACGGCCGAGGAACTGCCGGACGACGTGGACGCACGGTTCGGTGAACTGGAGTCCGAGATCGTGCGGCTGGAGGCGAAACAACAGGCCTACGATGCCGCCGACGTCGCGCGCGGCGGCGCCTTTGTGGTCCTCAATCACGACGGCACGGTGCGGGTCGAGCGGGGTTTTATTCGCCCGGAGGACGAAAAGCCCGGGGCCGAAACCGACCCCGAGAGTGGCGCCGAGGCGCGGGATGAAGAGGACGGAGGAGGCGAGGAGGGCGCGCCGGATGACGAAGACGACGAGGGCGCGAGCGACGAGGACGACGAGGATCAGAAGCTGTCCGACGCTCTCATTCGCGACCTGACCGCGCACCGAACCTTGGGGCTGCGCCTCAATTTGAGCGAGCAGCCTGACGTCGCCATCGTGGCGGTCACCCATGCACTTGCCGCCCAAATCTTCTATGTCGGCGCGGCCGCGCATGTGGCCGGCATCCAGCCGGTGAAGACCGATCTGGCCGCTCATGCGGACGGGATCGAGGACACACCCGCCGGCAAGCTGTGGTCGGATCGCCATGCCAATTGGGCACGGCAGATGCCCAAGGACGTCGCCGGACTGTGGGAGTTCGTGGCCGAGCTCGACCACGACAGCCGCATGGCGCTGTTCGCGTATTGCGTCGCGTTCACGGTCAATGCGGTCAAATTGCCGTTCGACCGGAGGCCGCGTGCGCTGGCGGCGGGCCGCCGTCTGGCCGAGGCCGTGGCCCTCGACATGACCGCCTACTGGCACCCGACGGTGCGCAGTTATCTTGGCCGCGTCACCAAGGCGAACATCCTGGAAGCTGTCCGCGAAGGCGTCGGCGGGGAGGCGGCGGAGCGCCTCTCGGACATGAAAAAGGCCGACATGGCGCAGTCCGCCGAGCAGCTGCTGGCCGCAACTGACTGGCTGCCGTCGCTGCTGCGAACGGCCGTGCCGCAGGGGCAAGCCGATGCGCAAAGCAAGGTGGAGGGCTCTGAACCGCATCCGCAAGCAGCTGAGTGAAACCCTCGCCGGGGCCGCGTGGGCGGCCCCGGCGTGATCAAAAATTGTGGCCGCGCACCTGACGGCGCGCGGCCGGTTCACCGGTGCAAAGCGGCAATTTCCACGCAAGCCCTCCTTCCGATCGACGGCACGATTCAGCAGATCGACGTAGATTACTGCAGCCAGGTGGCTGTACCGCGTACCCGTCGACCTTCACCAGCGAGGCGCAGACCGGTGCCGGAAAACTCAGATCGTGCCTTCACCGTGCCTGTCGAGAGCGCATTAGGGCGGACAATAGCTCTGGCGGTGTGACCGGTTTTCCATGCGAACATCTGGCGGGTTCCCATGCGCTAATCCGGCTGAGTCTTCACTGGCATTGATGTGCGGATATCGCCTTGATCGAGCCGGTGTAGCCGTTACCAAAGCGGTGTAGCCGGCCGTCGCCACGGAAATCTCCTTCAGTTTCCGTCATGGGGCTCGGGTCCAACGCAGTCACGATTGGGCTGATCAGGCCCGGGGGACGGCAAGCGCCTCGATCGCCTTCCCGCAACAGCTCACGCCTGCTTTTTTCCCCTGCCGCGAAGTGGCGGCATTCCTCGCGGAAAGACAAAAAAGCAGGCTTTCGCCGTCCTCCGCTGGCGCTGCGGGCCTAAAGGCTGCGGGCCGATCGCTCCCCGGGCAAGGGATCGCCATCGAGGCTGCGATGGACGCGGCCCGAGCAAACAGACGGAGATAATCATGGCGACCATCGGCACTTTCACCGCTTCCGACAACGGCTACACCGGCTCGATCAAGACGCTGACGCTCAACATCAAGGCCAAGCTCGTCGCATCCGAAAAGGACAACGACAAGGCTCCCGACTACCGGATCTTCGCCGGCGCGACCGAGTTCGGCGCCGCCTGGAAGAAGACCGTCCGCGACAGCGAGCGCGAATACCTCTCGGTCAAGCTCGACGATCCGAGCTTCCCGGCCCCGATCTACGCCTCGCTGGTCAGGATCGAAGGTGAGGACGGTTTCAGTCTGATCTGGTCCCGTCGCAGCGGCGACTGATCGGCCGCAACCATCGGCCCCGCCTCCTCGGAGGCGGGGCTTTCTTGCGTGCTTGCGCTGCTTTGGCAGGAGGCTGAAGCGCATTTTGCTATCGGAAAAGAGGGCTTCGTCGCGAGCAAAAATGCGATCGATGCGACGGATTTTTGCGCGGTACTTCGAGTTCAACGGACGGAATTTCACGTCGGATCTGGTTCGATTTTCGACGTCCGCAGGTGGCATTTCGTCGGCTTCCAGGTGCGCCGACGCACCGTTGCGGCGGCGAAATTGTGCCGTTGAAGAGCGTGCAAACCCGCACGGCGCACCGGGATTCGCGCGGTCGGCGATGTTGCGTGACGTCGATGCAATTGCCTCGTCGCGGCAGAGAGAGGAAGCGTGAGCGGGGTGAACGTGAAGAATAGGAGAGCGCAAGATAAAAGCACTGGCGCCGAAGGGCGACTAAGTGATTGTCTGCACATCCAAGAGTTAGCGTTATTGGCGCGCTACGCGTCGCCACAACGTCTTCAAGTGACTTAGTCTTCGCGAAAGTCTTATCGGCATACTCCGTTCGGGGTTTTCGTGCGGAAGATTCTGGAATCGTGCCGCCCGCGGTGAATGCGAATTCCCGGAATGGACTTCATACCGATGGAGCCCGCCTCGTTGCGGTCGCTCCCAAGTTACGTCCAACCATTCTCGGGACTGCTTTGATCGGGTGCTACGGTTTGGCACCCGCTGAAGCTTCTCTGAGTTGTGATGCGCGCGCTCTTCCAAAGGACGAGCGATTAGGACGATAAGACGGGGGCGTAAATCGAGGCTTGACCGCGCGTTAGATCCAGCCTGCAATATCTCGCCGAACGGCTCGCAGATTTCATCTCCGGTAGGTTTTGAGCATCCATGTCAGACTGGCTCTCTTCTGCGCTCGATTACATTCCCACCTGGGTTGATTATCAGCGGGAACTATTCGATCAACCAGGTGTCTCGCTGGCGATCGCTTGCAAGGGGCAGGTGCTGCTTGAGCACGCGAGCGGTATGGCCGATCTTGCAACCCGCGAACCACTCACTCCTCGTCATCGCTTTCGCGTCGCCTCGCATTCGAAGACGTTCACTGCGGCTGGGATCATGTTGTTGCGCGAGCGCGGCAAAGTTCGGCTTGACGACCGCCTGGGTCAGTATCTGGCAAATCTTACGCCGGAGGTTTCTGACGTCACCATTTTGCAACTGCTTTCGCATGCCGCTGGCCTGACCCGCGATGGGCTCGACAGCGGTCAGTTCTCGGACCGCCGGCCTTTCCTCAGTGAGACGGAGTTTCGTGCCGATCTCTCTGCGCCGCAGCCCCTCGCGGCCGGCGTCACGTTCAAATACTCCAATCACGGCTTCGCGCTGCTAGGCAAAGTCATCGAGAAAGTGACGGGTGAGTCCTATGGGCGCTGGATCTATGATCAGGTCGTTGTCCCAGCCGGTCTCACAGAGACGACGCCTGACTTCGATCCGATCGTCTGTCGTCCATTCGCCCGTGGCCATTCGACCCGCCAACCCTATGGTCGGCGTTTCGTCATCCCAGGCGACAATGTGACGAACGATATGGCTTCGGCGACAGGTTTTACGGCAACCGCCGGTGACCTCGCGCGGTTTGTCGGTCAGCTTTCTCCCGGAGCCCAATCGAGCGTTTTGACGGCGGCAAGCCGCCGCGAGATGACGCGGCGCCATTGGCGCGATGCCCACTCGCAATTGGAGCGCTACTATGGTCTGGGTACGATTTCCGGTTCGCCAGGGCCTTGGAGTTGGGTCGGTCATGCCGGTGGTTTCCAGGGAACGTTGCACAGTGGTTCTGCCGGAGCAGGATATTGCGATCAGCATCCTCACCAATGCCATAGACGGTCTAGCGAACGTCTGGTTCGAGAGCGTGATTCACATCCTAAAGACCGTGCGCGATCTCGGCGCCCCAGTAGCTGAGACTGCTCACTGGCGCGGCCGCTGGTGGACCCTGTGGGGTCCTTTGGATCTTGCCCGGGAAAGACAGGGCGTTGGTTGCGACGCCTAGCCAACTGTCTCCTTTCCTGGATGCGACCGAACTAAGTCCATCCGGGATCGACGAGGCGGTCGTTACGTCGGCGCAGGCATTCGGCGATCTGGGCGAGGCCTGCCGCCTCATCCGTGGCCCTGCTGGCATGATCGAGGAGGTCACGATCGGCGGGAAGCACTTGGTGACTGAAGACGCGATCAAGTCCGAAGTTCAGCACCGGTACCAGCCGAGCTCAGGCGCAGTTTCGACGGCGTTTTGTCTCGATGGATGTTAAGGCGCCTTGAAGTTGAGTTGGGCGTCAATTATTCGACGCCCGATCTATGGCGGTTCTTACCAAGGCGATCGCGCGTTCGAGCCGGCTGAATAGAAGTGCGAGGTCTTCCGGGGTCGCCTCCTCCATTCGCAGCGTTTCCGCACTCAATGTTTCTCTCACAAGGTCGTCAATTGAAGAGACGATCCCCGCTGCCTGGCCAAGTTCACCAAGGACGTTCGGAGTTGATAATCCTGGGACAATCTCGCCAGATGGCGTGATGCGTACCGACAGCATGGTTCTCGAGAGCAGGGCTTTCTCGACAGTCTCCACTGGCAGATCGACAGCCGAAACGACCGCCCCGTCCAACCGATACCCAAACCGGTATACGCCGGCGTGAGGCGAGGTCGCGTTGGGTGCTTCAATGAAGGGCTCTAGGTCGTACGCCTGAGGCTTCATAACGTCTCGATAGTTGCGCGCTGTCTATATCGCAAAAAAGAGGCGATATGGACTATATTCCCTAGAGACTATATGCCCCATCGTGCCCGATCCTGCAATGCAGGATTGGTGCAGCATCGTAGGGGGAAATGTGCGACGGCTGCGGCAATCGAGACGCATGACGCAAGAGGAACTCGCCTTCGAGGCGCAAATAGATCTAACTTACGTCGGTGGCATTGAGCGGGGCCGCCGCAATCCCAGTTTGTTGGTCATGGCGAGAATCGCGCGGGCGCTGTCCGTTCCCCTCACCAAACTGTTTGTTGAATCCTGAAATCGGCAAGGGCGACGAGACTAACGCAGAGGACACCGTAGAGATGGAGCTCACTCTGATTGGGGTAGCGGTCTGTTGAGTGTGCGCAAGGAGCCCTGTCGATCTAACGGACGCGCAGTAAAGTCGGCTTCCATCGACGGATAAGGGGCGTACCGATTGAATCCCTGACCTGATGAATGTCCTGCAACTCAACTCGCGACGAACGCGCCGATGCTGGGATCACACCATACCGTTGAGCAACGCAAGGGCGCTTTTTCCGCTTTAGATTGCGGATTTTTTACCGTATCGTTCGTTTCGGGTGACGTCTAAGACGATGCGATCATTAGAGAAATGGTCGGTGGCGACGCGTCTGGTGCGCGTCTGCGCAACCGGTCGGCCTCGCCTAGTATTTTGAGGGTCCAATTGGGGCTTGCTACATGCCCATCAAAGTTTTCGGTCCACTGGTGGGCACGTCCCAGCCGGAATCGCACACTGGAGCAGCCGTTTTCGCGAAGGTACTCGCCATGACGTCTGGACCGGAAATACCCCGTGGACCACGCCGGAAGCGGGCACGGGGCGAAAAGACCCGGCCACGCAATCCTAGCCGGCTGACCGTCGGTCAGCACGTCTTCCCGGCCAAGAGCATCGAGCGTTTTGTCGGTGCGGACGGTCGCGTGTCTACACAGCTGCTGGAACGCAACAAATCGGTCCGGGCGAAGCCAAATAACCCAATTTTTTGTGCCGATCGTTCATGGGACCAACGGGCCGAAACTGGATTTATGAAACAGATCGAAGATGCGTTCCAAGCTGCAGTAGGAACCCTGCTCGAGGGGAAGGCAGCGAGTGTATCAGCCGAGGCCAGGCCCGCGATCGATCGGATGTATTCGCTTTGGTACTGGCGTGCTCGCTACCGAGACCTGGAATCGCAGGAAATCGAACTCAAGGGGATTGTTGGCAGCGTCCTCACGCTTGAGCAGGAGGAGAACCTAGCTAGAGAGCAACGGGTACATGTTCGCCCGAGCAAGTGGGAAGATGCCGGCGCGCCAGATGAACGGCGTGACGTTGATGATCCGCACAAACCGCTACGCAGATCAGCTCGCAACCGCCGTGCCGAGATGGAGCGTCATCGTCCCGCAGACCGGGATTGCTTCGATGGGTTTGATTTGACTGTTGGGTCGCTGATTTAGAACGGCCGCTATTATTTTGCTGCTCGTTGGCGATAGGCATCAATCATCGCCGTTGTCACGTCGTGAGGATAGCAAAGCGGTGTTGCTCCTCCCGGACGGGAATAGGCACTTCGGCCACCGCAAGCCCGGCCGTTGCGCATGGTATCATCCGGACACGCACACGGATGGCCCGTCGCATAATACTGATCCCGGCTCGCCTTGATCAGGATTGCCGCTATGGCCGCGACAGTTAGTGCTACCTCCACCTTCCGCTTGGCTTCAGCGGGCTTCTCGGCATCCCGTGATGCCTCGCGAACGGGTGCGAGAGGCGTGGGCTTGGCGATGCTGTGAGCGGCCGGTGTGGGCGCTACGGTGGTAGGTTGCAGGGATGAAGGATTGGGAGTCTCTGCGAACGCCACCGCTCTGGCCGACGCTACGGCAGGCGGGGAGCTCACATGAGGCGTAACCTGTCGGCCTAAGGCAAACGCCCCAAGCGCAGTCACAACCAAAAGTACGGCGACAACTCCCCCCTTCATGCGCGCGAATATTCACCTCTGAGGTGTCGTTCGCAAGCATACGAATGTCGAATAGCAACCCGGGAAAAAAGGCCCCGCGCTAAAAAGGGGCGCGGAGCCTTCAGGTCGAACCCTCAGTTTCAAGGACGAACTAGAACGGCCCTAAGTTTTATTGCGCGTGGTCGGTACGTGCCGACCCACTCGATGCGTCCCTCGCCAGACTTCGACAATGTTTCTGTCCAGGAATTTGCGGGCGGCTGATAGGGCCTCGTCATCGGACATGCATGTGACGTTGATGGACGGTGCATCAATGTGGCCTTGATCATCCAGAATGTAGATTCGGTGCTCGTTCAAAAGAGGGTCCACCCACGCGCGTTAAAAGATGCGCCGGGAACTCGCCCAAGTCAGTTACACAGGTTAATTTCGCTTACTTGCGGAACGAGATGCATGCGGCATCGGTTAATTTTATGTCCGATGTTTTCCCGCCGGGTACGTCGGACATAAGTATGTAGACTTGGCCTCGGTGTTCCCCTCACTGGGGCCGTTTCTTTGCGGACGCCCAGACTTCCGATGATATGAAACGGGCCGCCAACTGAGGCGGCCTATTTCTCTCCCAGCAATTTGCCGGTCGCCTTATTGATGAAGTGTATATTGGCGCAGGCTGGGCACTCGACGGCCTCATAGCCCACTTCGCCAGCGTCCTCGTCGTCCAACAAATGCTGTACGTTTTCACCGGTGGTCGGGCATCGAAATATGATCGGCTTTGCCATGGGCACGGATGTGACTCGGTCGCTGCATCCTATGACTTGACGCCCGTCAACGCCCCGTTTTCATACGGAGACGCTGAGAGTTGATCTGCCGCAGGAATTGCCCCCGATGGTCCACTCGACCGGCCAACGAGTAGCATGAGATTACGTTCCTACCGTTCCACCCCGGCCTCAGCCCGCATCTTCTCGATCAAGTCAGATGCTTCGGCCTTGGTCAGTCGCGGTTGGGCAGAGGCTTGTGAGCCTGCTCGGCGAGAGTTTTGAGATAGGACGCTTGAGCTCCGGTCATCGGATCGTCGCCGGATACCCAGTCTTTGGGGTCTTTCTCGGTGTTATCTGCCATCGTGATCTCCTTTCCCCGATTAACATCCGGCTGGACTTTATGTTCCTTATTTGTTCTAGTACGCTTTCTCTCATCGGTAGGAGCGGCGATGCCGGACCTAGAGTTCATCCGCGGCGAAATCGAGCGCATGCGCGTGCAAGTAGGCCGACAACGGAAAGAGATATTGACACTGGCGCGCGCCGGGATCGCGACCAACTCAGCGGAAGCCCTGCTGCAGCGCATGCTCGACAAGATCAATGCGCTCTGCCTTGAGCGCGACCGGCTCAAGGCCGCGCTGCCCAAGTCGAAAGGCAAGGTCCTCGGTGGACCAAACTGGTAAAGTTGGGCGCGCGTCCATTTTCACTAATCCACCGTGGCTATGGACAGGCCGAGAATTTGGATAGCATCTCAACCGGGAAGCGAGGAGGGGCTGTGTCTCGGAAGATCGGTAAGGTTGCCCCGGCAACCGGACTGAGCCTGCTGGAACGTCTTCGGCGCGTCGAGACATGGCGTCGGAGCCGCTTCGAGCGTCTGCTTGCGACTCTTCCGGACAACCGTACGAGAGATCGTGCTATCAGGGCGGCGCGGCTGTATTTAGCCGTTGGCGTTCGCATCCAAGCCATAGAACGCGGCATTGAGCTTTCGTGCCATGACCCACTGACTTCGCTTCGCATGCAGTGATTGACGACCCAGACTGACACACTGCTGTGCTCGAATTGTCGCACAAGAGGCAGCGCGGCTTACTCCCCTATGCCGGCACTGTCGGCAGCCAGCGCTATTTCAACTTGGTCCGCGAGGTTCGCAAAGTGTTCGGCGAGGCGTGTGTATAACGCTCGCTTGGCTTTGTTGGTCGCGAGATCGCGCACAAGAGCGGCCTCCGCGGCATCGCGGCGCAGTTTCTCAAGGCTTGCGACCATGTCCTTCATTCGGGCGACGGCGGCGCGTTGAGCCGTTCGACTAACTGGATCGCCTCATCCATCTGGCGGGCCTTCGTGAGGAGTGCCTCGCGCTGCTCGCCGGGCGGCAAAGTGTCCGCTTTCTGCCGGAGTCGTGCGGCCTCCTCGGCGAGGCGAGCCTCCAGCGGTGTAGCGTGCTTAGTGCGGCGGCGTGGAACAGTCATTAGCAGTTCTCCCTAAAGCGAGATTTATCTCCCCTGGGAACTTACGCCAGATTTTTATTTTCATTTTGCGGAGGAACTATCTGGATCGAGGTGCTTCGGCCTGTTCCACAGTTGCAGCAGTGCCGCCCGGGGGACGCTTCCCAGTGCGCGACACTTCGTGCAAACCAATCGACTAGCTAGATCGTGCACGCAGGTGGTGGGCACGTGCCGCAGGGCGGCAAGATCGACATCACGTTTCGCCCCGCACCGACTGCACTTTATCTCAAGCCATACGAGCCCAGCATTCAGGGCCTGATCTATCGTAGGGCTGGGATCGACGGGGCTACCATCAGACCACATGCGTTCGTTCCACGACTGACAGTCTAAGCCATCAGCCTCCCGGATCAGGGCCTCGCCCTGAGCACGCTTTTCCGCCGCGCGTTCGGCGAGGATCGTGGCCATAGCGCGGGCCTTGCGCAGCTCCTTCGAGAGAGCCTTGCGTTCGCCGCCACTGAGTGGAGTAGGGTGGTGTTTCAGGGCCATCGCCCATTCTGGACAAGCGGGCCAAGCTTCGCAATCGGTCCGAGGGTAGGTCAAGTAAAAGGCCCCAACGCGCAAGAGCGCCGGGGCCTTTTGGACTAACTTGCACCTATTCAGCGATGAGGCGCTGTCCGAGTGCCGCCCTGATCGCTGCCCGGGCCGGAGCCGCCTTGACCCGATGCGTCGGGAGCTACCGTTCCACGCCGCGACCTGTCGTTGCTCATTCCAACCGTGCCGCTGGTTCTGGACCTTCGATCCGTGTTGCCCATGGAGCCTCGCTCCATGTTGTTCATGCCAGGCCTCTCAGTCTGGGGCTGCGGTCCGGTGCCTTGCGCGAAAGCCGGGCCACACACGAGGGTGGTCGTCGCGACTGCAATCAACAGTTTCTTCATTTTGCATTCTCCGTGTCTTTGCGAAGGGCCAACGGAGCCGAGCAATCAACGTTCCTCGGCATACATTTCAATGTCGTGAAGGGAATTTTGAAACTAACGCCGATGAAAATCGTGACCGCGGATCGCTCAAGCACTGGCGATAATAAAGCGAAGGACAAAGTAGGCGCTGAAAGCCACCGCGGCGGTGGCTGCTATCGCAATCAGGATGCGCCACACTTCAACGGCTCTGTGATGGTTCTCAGGTTTGTGCTCGATCACACGCTCCATGACTACCGAGGGGCGCTAGTCTCTGCGCGCGAAGTCGGTCCCAGTCCCCCGGGAGGCGCAAGGGGCTGGGGCCGACGGCTCAGGTGCTGACCTAGAGCTGAAGTTGGGAACGGTGCTGTCTCGGGGGACGTTCCTAACGCTTCGACGATTTCCTCGCCTTCTTGGGTTTTGCGAAGCCGAGGCTTGTCTCGATCCGCGTGCGCAGATTGCCGACCTTCTTGATGGTCTTCTTGATTGCAGGCGTGGACCGGCGCGTCTTCTTGGCCTCGTGATCGACCTCATACTTCTGACCGCCAGCAACGCGCGCCCGATCCTGATTGCGACCGCGTGCTGTCTGCTTTTTCTTTGCTGCTAAGCGCCTCCCGCTGTGTTCTTGAAGCTCGAAACAAGGCCGGGGCCTCTCGGTTCCAACGCGGATAGCGGGCAAAACTCTAGCTCTGGGGTCGGCCTGTTGACCTCGGTGCTATATTCGGCGGGCACCATTTGAGTCGCGAGCCCGCACCATGCCAAGCAAGCCCCAACGTAAACTTCCGCTGAATGCTGCTCGTCCTGCCTATAGGACGCTTGCAGGCTGGGCATTGGGAACCCTGATCGACGAGGGCGCTGTCGTCGAATGCCCGCACCATGGCCACCGGATCGACCGCGCTGACCCCGACGCTTGGAACCGGGCGAGGGCGGAGGCGTGGCGTAATCCTTTCCCCGGAGCGTCGCCGGAGGCCTGCATCGCAGCGCTCGACGAGATTGCCCGGGGCATCGGCGATAGCTGCCCGGATTGCTGATCACGGACTCCACTTCGGCAGGACACGTCTTATATTCGGACTCACCCCCGCAAGGTGTAGGCCAGTCCGCTCGGCGGACGGCGCCCATCTTGAGGCGGGCCTCACTGGCGCGGCCGTGAGGGCTGCCGTGAGGGGACTTCCGTCCGGCTCGGGGTTTCGGTGCGAGCCGAGTCAACCGGACGTGACGGCTCCGGACGTCGATTGCCGCGCGCCATCCACTCCGCAAGGCGATTTAGACTTCGCCGCCATGCCTGCGAAGCTTGTGCTGACCGAGTATCATCGTTCATGGCTCCCTCGCTCATGTCGGCGGCTGCAAGCCGGGAGATCGGAGCCACTCCTCTATATTGGATGCGGTCTCCGCCTGTCTGGCCTTTTTAAGAGCGGCATGCTTGGCCTCGCCAATCGGCAATTCCTGAGCCATCGCTCTGAGGCGCTGCGCTTCGTCGCAGAGGCGTTCATGGAGGGATTGAGACTGTTTGAAACGACGACGCACGATCCGTGGCTCCCATCGGTGATGAGAACGCCATCACCGCGCTCCCGCCCTCCAACGGAAGGGACAGCGCATGGTCATCAAGCGGTGATGGGATGTAAACTGTCGGGTCGGGTAGAAAGTTTCTATATCGTGCGTTAGCTTGCGGGAACTTTGATCGTCCTGCAATTGCCCGTCGAACGCCCTCCGAGCGCACCATAAACCCAACAGGGATCCTTTTTGTTGGCACAGCATGCCACTGGACGGTTCAGCGGACTCGACCAATGTTAGTGGGGAGCCAAGATGTGACCGATAAGGTTTGGTCGCAAAGCTTATCAGTCGGCGTATTCCATAACATTCGATGGGCGAACGCGAATCGTTTCAAAATTGTGAATGCGGCTTCCCTCAGGCGCCAAATCTGACCCGATGGTGTGGCCACTTTGCGTCTAGGCCACCAAAGCAAATCGACGACAGTGTTCAAGATAAGCTGCTTCGTGCGACGCAACCAAGGAAACGACGCTGCTCCAGAGCCAACTTGGCGCGTCCAGCGACTTGCTCTTGGATCCGGCAAGCGTTCGAAGCCATCGCTTTCGCTCTGCACCGTCCATCTGGCGCCCATGTGCCTTGCCCACGACCGTCGCTAGATACTTAGCAACATCCTCAGCTTCATCTTGAGCCATAGAATCGAAATCGAATTTCAAATCTTGCGGCAGCAGCTCCCGAATGAATACCGAGCGGTTTCCGATACTGCCGGCCACCATCCGTTCTCCCAGGTTTGGCGAAAGATTTTTAGCTCCCTCGACGACTCGGTCGCCATTCGACTTGGGCATGCGAGTCTTCTTGTACCGCGGAGCCGATGCCGTCACCGCTTCCTTGATATCCATCAACGCGTATTCGGCCGACCGGCCTGATCCGACTTTGACCAAAACGGCGTAGCGCAAAAGCCCAAGCGAGCTGCAGCCCTTTACCCAGTAAGCAGCATCGGCGACTTTGAGCCGGCAATCATCCTTGCGCGATTTGAGCGTTGTGATCAGATGCTGAAGGGGGCTAGTTGCAAACAGCTTCTTGATTCGTTGGCGTTCCGAGTCCGATATCGAAAGAAACTTTTTGCCTAGCGGGATCGTGGGTTTTGTGTTTCGGATCCGCTCTTCAGCGAGTTGCTTCCAGGTGCGCCGTGCTGACTGCCGCACCACCAGGCGGATTGTTTTCGGCATGTCGCGCAAATCGTCTTCTGAACGAAGCGCCTCCTCATAGCCTGCGATCATTGCTTCCATCATCTTGGCCGCGGTGACACCGGGTAGGTTGGAGCCCCGCGAGGCTGTCGTGAGCGACAAAGCCAGGCGGATCAGGTCGTGAGACGGATTGCCAATCACGGTCTGGTCAAGATCACGTATCTGTACCCGTATCTTGCCATCTGCGTCCGCCAGAGGCCCCAAATTGCCTGCGTGACAATCGCCGCAGATCCAGACCGGAGGCCCCTCCGGCAAAGTGCCTCGTCGTTGAGCGTCCAGCCACTCATAGAACTTGACCGTGCTTCCGCGAACATAAGCGTGGGCCGAACGGGCCATCTTCAGCGTTTGTTGTGTCTTTAGAATGCCTTGCCGCGTCGAATCCTGGTTGCTCACACAAACCTCTCCAGCCCAACCGAAATAGGTTCCGCCGGATGGAACTTCACGGCAGCGTTAAAGTTCCGCCGGCTTGAGATGGCGGGCTGCGCATTACCGGGGCCGGCGCCTCCGCGGCGCGGTGGCGAACCTTAGCCCAAGAACCTTAGCTCTGGGCCGCACCGCGGCTTCACTTCGGTTCATCTCCACGGCAATGTCGACGGCGTAACGGCCTTCAGCGATGAGCTTTTGCAGAGTGCCGTCTTCAGCGGGATCCCAGGGTCGGTTCTTCGGCATCGTGATGCAAATCAGTCTTTGAGGCCAATTCGTACTGGTGAGCCTTCTCCAGCAGTGCGTCTCTAATCGGGCCGGGCGGAAGAAGAGCGGCCTGTCTTCGTGCTTCGTGTGCACATTCAGAGCTGACTTCTTGCTCTCTCGTCATGGCTCGCCTCCAGCTCCTTGCGGACGGCCGCAGCAGAATTCCCGACTTTATCGACCGCCTTACGAAGCTCTTCCTTTGAGACACCGAGCGCGTGAGCCCAGCATTTCATTTGATCAGGCGCGTGCACGTTGATCTTTGAACGCTCAAACTGATCTTTCTTTGTAAGGCCGTCCATTCCCGAATAACCCGGGATCGGGCGCTCCGTTCCTAAGTAGGAACCGGCCGCCGCTTCCTTGAGCAGGTGCGGGCACTGCAAAAGCAGTATGGAAGCGACCGGACCTATCGGCAAAAGCGCGTGTAAAAGGCAAATCTCAAGTTCAAACGCCGTTCGCGTCAGCCTCGGTCTGATTTGGAAGGTCAGCCAGCTTCGATCGCTCGAAAGGCGTCACAGCTGGAGAAACCCAAGGGCCTGATCGCGAGTAAAGCGCAGCGCGGGGGCACCTGACTCCGGCCGATCAACCAGGCCTCACCGTCGCAAGAAGCACGCTAGTTCTTCCTGGGTGGGTCTCCGAGAGAACCCCGCTCACATCTGGCTCCGCTACGCCCTGATCAATATCATCGGAGCTGTTGCACGCGCATCTCATGCCTGCGCCACACTGGCAACCCCTCGGGTCTTTCGTCCAGGCTAGGAGTGGATGGTTTTCGCAGACCCAGCCCAGACCGCCGCAGATCGGACAATTGGGGTTGATCATGCCGCGAGCAGACGCTTGTAGCGCCGGTAAGCGTCAATGGCGTTGTTCGCAAGCATCAGCGGCCGATGCTCACCAGCCCGCGCCATGTCGTCGATATTTCGGAGAAGGAAGCGGCTCGCGTCGGCTGCGTCTGTGATTTCGCCGGAGCGCTCGAGGAAGTCCCAGGCGATCTGAATGGACTTCTCCACGAGGACTGGCAGCGGCTCGCTCATAGAAGCAAAACAAGCCTCGAGCTCGACGGTTCCTTTTACGACATACACCTGGCCGGCGGCAGATCCGCCGAAAGGATCGCGCTCATCTTCCTAAGCTCTGACGGTACGTCGGTCAGAGAGCGATCGTCGTGAACGGTGCACAATTGCGTCGCACAACGAGGTTCGGGCTTTCGAAGGAAGCTAACGAACGTAAATTAGTCACAGGCTCACAGGGCGGGACCGGCCACATGCGGCGGACACTGCTGATCAATCCTTTCCATCTGCTCGCCGAAACGCCCGGCCAGCGCGCGGATCCGCCTCAAAGATACACACCGGTGTGCGATCGTTGCGGCTCAGATGACATTGTTTGTCACGCAACGATCCAGTGGAGCAATGAGGCTCAAGACTGGCAATTGACGAGTACGTTCGGGCAGCCGGCGCACTGCAATCGCTGTAAATCGCCGTGCGGCATGGAATGGCTTGCGTTCAGCTAGTCACGTGCGGCCATCTGCTGCAAGAGAGGTTCTTGCTGGTCCCACTCGACTGGAAGCGACTTGAGCAATTTTGCCAGGTCAAGCCCGACGGGTTGTTGGCCGTTGAGAATTGCTTCCGTGAGCGTTGGCGAGAGCAGCGTCAGGCGGAGCACCCGGCAGAGGTAGGATTCGTTGATCTTCTCGGCCTTTGCCAATTCGCGGACTGAAGTAAATAGGTTCGACTCGATCATGCCCCGCCATCGATGAGCGCGAACGTGCGCCTTGATCATGGTGTTGTCGATGCGTGTGGGAGCCGGGGACCAGGGCGATGCGTCAGCCGGGGTAACAACGCGCTTCCGACCTCCCTGTCGGCGGAGCGCAATTGGGATGCTCACAACAATCGAGCGTCCATCACGGCTCAATCTGGGGCGGCCGGGTGAGCCGATGGTGATGGGAGCTGGGCGAGTCATTCCGCGGCCTGTAGGAGGTTTGGCTGTGTAGTGAGTTGGGCGGTTAATGAAGTGAGCCCCTCAACCCTAAGGGTGGTGTCCAGACTGTTAGACCTAATATCGGCACGTTCAACGAACAGCTCAACAATGCGAGCTTGCTCGGCCGGGAATAGCTCATTCCATAATTCGTCAAACCCGACTAGCGCGTCGCGGACTTCGTTTTCAGTAACGTCCTTGCGCTGCTTGCGGGCTGCACGCCAAGTCTGCACGATCACCTCAGGCGTTTGGAGTAGAAGGCGAACTTGATCAACGACGATACGCTCGATCTCGGCAGCCGGCACCATTCTGACCGGACAGTCGGACCTGCCCTGCTTCAGAGCTGTCTGGCTGATGTAGTAGCGGTAGAGCCGGCCAGATTTCCGTGTGTTGGTTGGCGTCATGGCTGCCCCGTCAGGAGCGAAGAGGAGGCCTCTCAGCAGCGCTGGCGATCGCGCGCGGCATTGTTCGCCCGCTTGCGGGGGCTCTCCTTCAAGATGCCATGCACCTGGTCCCAGAGCTTGCGATCGATAATCGCTTCGTGCTCGCCGGGATAAGATGTGCCTTTGTGCACGGCTTCGCCGATATAGACCCTGTTGTGAAGGATCTTGTACAGGACGCCCTTGTCGAGCACGTGGCCGTATCGGTTTTTCGCGCCGGCGGCGACGAGTTCGCGAGCCAGCAGCGTTGCCGACTTAAGTTGGACGAAACGTTGAAAAATTGACCGCACCCGTTCAGCATCTTGCTCATGGACGAGTAGCTTGCGATCGCGGACCTCGTAGCCGAGGGGTGTCCAGCCTCCCATCCATTTGCCACGCTTGCGGGACGCGGCAACCTTGTCACGGATGCGCTCACCGATAACCTCCCGTTCGAACTGGGCAAACGTGATCAGGATGTTCAAGGCCATGCGGCCCATGGCGTCTTTGGTATTGAAGGACTGAGTCACGGAGACGAAGGTCGCTCCGTGCTGCTCGAATAGCCGAAATTCTGAACCTCTCCATTCGCACGCTGCAGTCGTGGCGTCTCCGAAGCGCCGGTCCGCCGTTTGTGCAGGTTGGCCGCGCCGTCCGATACCGCCGACGCGATCTAATTGGCTGGATCGAAGCGAACACCTGCGGCGGATCCGTGGAGCGTCAGTCGTGCAGATAAAGCTCCCTGACCCATCAAGCGATCATTCGGACGAAGAGCCGAAAACATATTCGGTATATCTGGGGCGTGAGCGACTCGGACGCTTTGTTCGCATTGGTCGGAATGAGTTCGATGCGTTCGACCGGGGCGACCAACCGTTGGGCACCTTCCCCAAACAAAAAGAAGCGGTTAGCGCAATTCGTGCAGCAGTGGATCGATGCCTATGAGTTGGCAAGCCACCGCCTGGGCGATCAAGCAGAAAACCGGATCAGCGAGGCGCAAAGCAGTTTTGCTTGCGCTTGCCAACTACGCGGACGCGGACGGAGTCTGTTGGTCTTCCCAGGAGAGGCTCGCCAGGGACACCGAGCAGTCCGTTGATTCCGTTCAGCGTCATTCAAATGCACTAGAGGAGCTAAAGCTCATCAAGCGAGAAGCCATGCCAAAGCGACGGGGGCACTACGCTGGCTATCGCTATAGCCTGGCCATGCACGCAGACCAACGAGAGGGGACAGAAATGGGTTCGCAAGCGCTCGGCTTGCGGTCCGACCAGGCCGCAAAATGTCGAGAGCCCACGCCGCAGAGCCTGCGGTACAAACCTTCCATAGAACCTTCAGATAAACATTCACGCACAAAAGGCTCCTTCGAGGGCGTGGAAGCCCGCCTCAAGGCCTTCCAGGCAAAGCAGGAGTCCGTGGAGGTCATTCAACATCGGATAGCTCAAAGGATTGGCTATGATGGCTGGCTTGTTCTGGGCGATATGAATGACAACCAGCGCCAACGGCTCACCAGACTCGAGCGTCAGGGCAATTTGGACGATCAGACGCTTCGCAGCGTGGTGTTTGCGGCGCGCAGCCTGGCGCGATCGCAAGGGTGACGGGCGCGGAGGCCCGGGGGGGCGAAAGTCTAGGACGCCCCGACCACCCGACCGGTGTGGGTGGTTCGTACGCAAAGTTCTGGAATTAAATACAAAAAGCCACACGTAGGCGTCCATTAAGACGACGGAGAATATGCATGATCAAGCGGAAACACTCGCCTGAAACCAAAGCTCGCATGGCAGAACTTATGCGCTCGCGTAGTGCCGAAATAAGCAGGCTTACCAAGGAGCGAATGGCAGATCCTGAAGTGAGGAAGCGAATTCGAGATGGGATGCAAGCCGCTTCGGGAGAGGCGACGGAAATTCAGGTGCTCCGGATGGCCTGGGCGGCTGCGCGGCCATCTGCTCGAACTCGGTTTCTTACCGAGTTGACGAAGGCCGATGAAGATCGACAAGAATGAAAAGAATGTGCAGGGTGGAGGCAGCTGCCAAAATCATCGAGGGACGGTTCAGCAGATCAGTTCGTCGATCCCTACCTGACCAGTGCGGCACCGCAGCCTAGTGTCCTGGCGCGGGAAGCTGGGTCACCTTCCTTTGGTCGGCCAGCGGCTGACTTCTTCCATAACATCCCATACACGAAGCCTATCATGCTTGAGGTGGCGGTGGTCGCGGATACCTGCCATCAAGAACAGGATGCTGCCCTTGCGCAATCGGTGGCTCTTTTCAGTACCGCACCATTTCTACGGAACCGAATTGATCGGGCGGTGTTTCTCTAAATTAGGTCCTAACCCGAGGGGTCAGGGATAGGATTGGCATGGACACCTCAAACCGCTTCGAAGCCGCACAGACTAGCGACGACCGGTACCGTCTTCTCGTCGAAGCAATCACTGATTACGCGATCTACATGCTGGATCGCGAGGGTCGCGTGACCAGTTGGAACCCCGGCGCCAGGCGCTTCAAGGGGTATGAAGCGGATGAGATCATTGGTCGACATTTCTCGACCTTTTACACAGATGCTGAACGGTCGCAGAACGTGCCTGCAAAAGCGCTGGCAGAGGCCGAGCGTACCGGTCGTTTCGAGCGCGAAGGCTGGCGCGTTCGCAAGGACGGCTCTCAGTTCTGGGCGCATGTTGTCATCGACGCGATCCGCTCGCCTCAGGGAGAGCTTGTCGGCTTCGCCAAAATCACCCGCGACTTGACCGAGCGAAAGGCTGCCGAGACAAAGCTGCGCGAAAGCGAAGAACAGTTCCGATTGCTGGTTCAAAGTGTTACCGACTACGCCATCTTCATGCTAGATACCAGCGGCCACGTGGCGAGTTGGAACGCCGGCGCGCAGCACATTAAAGGTTATGCCCCTGAAGAGATCATAGGCCGGCACTTTTCCGACTTCTACACGGAAGCCGACCGCGCCGCTGGGCTGCCGCGGATTGGCCTGGAGACGGCAACGCAAAACGGACGCTGGGAGCACGAAGGCCAACGGGTCCGAAAGGACGGCACTGTGTTCTGGGCACACGTCGTAATCGACGCAATACGGGACGAAACAGGCACCCTCCTCGGCTTTGCCAAGATTACACGAGATGTCACCGAACGGCGCGAGGCGGAAGCCGCGCTGCACGCTGCGCAGGCGACCATGATCCGCTCGCAGAAGCTGGAAGCGATCGGGCAGCTCACCGGTGGCGTTGCTCACGACTTCAATAACTTGCTCCAGGTCATCGGTGGAAACCTGCAACTGCTGAGCAAAGACATAGTGGGCAATCCCCGGGCCGAGATGCGGGTCCAAAACGCCCTCGGCGGTGTCGCCCGCGGCGCGAAACTTGCCTCTCAATTGCTTGCCTTCGCGAGGCGACAGCCGTTGGAGCCAAGAGTTGTGAACGCCGGCCGTCTCATCAAGAACATGGACGAGATGCTTCGTCGCGCCCTCGGTGGAGAGATCGAAGTCGAAACGGTGGTCGCGGGTGGACTGTGGAACAGCCTCGTCGATCCAGATCAACTGGAAAATGCGGTCTTGAACCTCGCAATCAACGCTCGCGACGCCATGAATGGCGAAGGCCGGCTCACGATCGAGGCAAGCAATGCCTTCCTCGACGACGAATATGTCCGCCAGCATGACGAATTGTCTGCGGGGCAATACGTGATGATCGCGGTCACCGATACCGGCGTCGGCATTCCGCCAGATATTCTGGAACGTGTCTATGAACCATTCTTCACAACCAAGACGGAGGACAAGGGCACGGGCCTCGGCCTCGCTATGGTTTACGGCTTCCTCAAGCAGTCCGGCGGACACGTTAAAATCTACAGCGAGGTCGGTGCCGGGACTACGGTCAAACTATACTTCCCGCGAGCGGTAGCGAGCGAAGACACGCTAATCGGGGCTCCGGCCGGTGAGGTTCGAGGCGGAGAGGAAACCGTACTCGTGGTTGAAGATGACGATGAGGTTCGCGAGGTTGCGGTCTCGATGCTCAGCGAGCTCGGCTACCGCGTGGTTAAGGCGCGAGATGCGGCAAGCGCACTCGTCGTCGTGGACAGTGGCATTCCGATAGACCTGATATTCACCGACGTGATGATGCCCGGCAGCCTGCGTAGCCCGGCCTTGGCGCGAAAGGCCAAGGAGCGATTGCCCAACGTCGCCGTACTATTCACATCCGGCTACACGCAGAACGCCATCGTGCACGGCGGACGGCTCGATCCCGGGGTGGAGCTCCTGGCCAAGCCTTACACGCGCGAGGCACTCGCGCGGAAAATCAGACACGTATTGGCGAATCAAGCTCAACGGCGCGTGGCTCAAGGGTCACAACACTCGGCCCATGCAAAGACTATTAGGGATGCGACCGTGTTGCTCGTCGAAGACGACCCGCTCATCCGCCTAACGACGACGGAGATGCTGAGCGACATCGGGTGCGAGGTAAAAGAGGCCAGCACGGCACAGGAGGCCCTGAAGATCCTTGATGAGCAACCTGTGGACGTTTTACTTACGGATGTCGGCCTTCCTGGAGTCTCGGGACTGCAGCTCGCAAGGGACGTCCAGGCGCGTCGGCCCGATCTACGCTTGGTTCTCGCAACAGGTGACAGCGGAGTAAAAGCTGAAGCCGCACGACTGGGCGCGCTATTAATCGTGAAGCCTTACACCCCAGAGTCTCTCCGCCAGGGGTTGGAAAATGCGATGAAGAACCTTCGCTGACTAGATTTGCCTCGCTTGATGGCTAACATAGCCCGCCGGGCGCATCTCCCTGCCGTCCGCCGCCCGCGGCATTTGTCGTCAATGACCAGCCAGTCGCGCGGGCCCCTCAGGCAATAAGGAGCTGCAAGTATTTAAAAGCGGCCTCTTTTGGGGTAAAAATGTCCCAACCGAGCCATCTCTCGTCTTTAACTGCGGCCGTCGTAGAGAGAGGAGATGGCACGAGCGAGGGCGGATGTCGGACGATCGTTTGGATGGGCTTAGTCGGATTGCGCTTGCCGCGTTGGTCGACGCCATCCCACAACTTGCGTGGATCGCAGACGCCTCCGGCGACAGATATTGGTACAATCGTCGCTGGTACGAGTACACGGGCACTGATTTCGAACAGATGCGAGGCTGGGGTTGGCAGAAGGTTCATCACCCAGACCATGTGGATCGCGTCGTCGCGAAGATGAAAGTGTCATTCGCAAACGGGACGCCGTGGGAAGACACGTTTCCGTTGCGGGGTAGGGACGGCACTTATCGATGGTTTCTTGCGCAAGCGCTTCCATTTCGTGATTCCGCGGGCCAGATAATTCGTTGGTGCGGAACGAACACTGATATTACTGAGCGCAGAGAGATCGAGAACGCGCTTCGCGATAGCGAAGAGCAGCTGAGATTACTTGCCTCGATAGTCCACTCAAGCGATGACATCATCGTAAGCAAAACTTTGGATGGCATCATCTCGAGCTGGAACGAAGGTGCCGAACGCGCGTTCGGTTACATGGCGGCGGAGGCAATCGGACAGCCCATTACAATCGTCATTCCGGAAAGCCGCCATGCTGAGGAACGGGAAATACTGTCAAAGGTACGGCGCGGAGAACGCATCGAACATTTCGAGACAATTCGTCAGCGTAAAGATGGTACGCAGATTGTGGTTTCTTTGACTGTTTCTCCTATCAAAAACATAGCGGGCGTTATCGTTGGCGCTTCTAAGATCGCTCGCGACATTACCGAGCAGAAACGCGTACAGGAGCGAATTTCCGTACTTGCACGGGAGGCCGAGCACCGAAGCAAGAATGTGCTCGCCAATGTGAGCGCTATGGTCAATCTGTCGCGGGCCGATTCTGTCGATGAACTAAAACAGTCGGTGCAGGGACGCATCCAGGCTCTCGCGAACGTTCATTCGCTTTTTGCAGCGAGTCGCTGGATCGGAGCGGAACTGACGCTGATCCTGAAGCAGGAGATGGCCCCCTATTCATTTGGCGCGAATGATCGGGTTCGCACGAACGGACCGCAAGTATTGCTTGAACCGGACCTGGCGCAAGCGATTGCCATTGTCGTCCACGAATTGGTGACGAACGCTTCTAAATACGGCGCTCTATCCACAAGCCACGGCTGTATTGACGTGACGTGGTCCGATTCCGACCGGAAGTTGCAGCTTGTCTGGGCTGAGAGCAATGGTCCGAAAGTGGAGGCGCCGAGCCATACAGGCTTTGGTAGCAAAATCATTCAGGTAATGGCTGTCGAGCGAAAGGGAGCCGTGACTTTTGATTGGCGTCCCGAGGGGATGGTGTGCCGGATTAGTTTTCCGCTTTGATCGTATGTCGGCGACGACCTGCTCCTCAAGGTACGCTCACGGATTCCTTGGAGCTCAATGTGAACCGCAGCGGCGAGCGTTCTGCGATCACCTGGCCGGTAAAGCTGAGCAGGCGCTGGAGTGTCAAGGCGCAGGAATATCCCAATCAGGCAAACGCTGCCTCGCGTTCAGGGGGAGCATGATTGCAGGTCTGCTGCTCTTTTGGCGTGGAGCGTTCTTCGGTGATGATGGCAAAGCTCGACAGTTGCGCGGGTCCAAAGGCCGTCGATATAGCAACGTCCGCAGCATCGCGACCTCGCGCAATCACAATACGACCGATGCGCGGATGATTGTGTCGAGCATCGAAGGTGTACCATCGGCCGCCAAGATAGGCTTCAAAACAAGCACTGAAGTCCATTGGGGCAGGATCTTTTGGGACACCAATGTCGCCGAGATAACCTGTGCAATAACGAGCGGGAATGTTGAGGCATCGACAAAGTGTGATGGCTAGATGAGTAAAATCCCGGCATACGCCTCGTTGTTCGTCATGTCCCTCCGCGGCTGTTCGATCGCAGCGCGCATGGTGATAGCCGAACTCGAGCCGGTTATGGACATAGTCGCAGACGGCCTTGGCGAAGCCAATGGCAACCTGCGCCGGGTCGAAGTATCTGTCGTCACCTATCCTCATCGCCGCTTCAACGCCTGTCGGCTTCAAGAATGGATTGAGCCGATTGGCCTCCTCTGGAGAGACCAACTCGACATCAAGGCCCATGCGGCGACCTCGCTCAAGGTCGCCCTTGATAACCTGCGCGTCTTGCGGGCGACGTGCGATTCTGAGGCTGCGCGAGTGCACCCAATCTAGAGGCTGCCCGGTTTCTTCCGTGAACGTTTCGATCTTCCGACATGCGTCCTTGATGAGGCCGATCATTAAGTCGCCTTTGCGAACGCAGCTCACCATGCCTGCCGCGCGGGGTGACGTTTGCGATCCGATCTCATGCTTATCGATCAGAGCGACGCTGAGACCTTTGCGTTTGCTGAGGTAGTAGGCAGTCGCCGCGCCCAATGCGCCAGAACCAACAATAATCGCGTCGGCCTTGCTAATCATGGTGCAAAGCCCTCGACATACAATGGCGATGACCAAGATTAACACGCGGCGGGGGCCATGACCACTACGCTGTCCTAGGGCCGCGTGACCTTGTTCGCCAACCGCTCTGCAAGTCCGACGGGATGTCTTTGGCGGCTGATCGCCGATTCATGCAGCTTCCTAGTCAATTGCTGTTCGTAGCGGATCGCGGCCTGGCTCGGCTTTCTGATATCGAGAGCCTGGTCTGCCGCCCCCGATGCTCTGGTTCTTGTTGATGATGTTGGTAGGGCGAGACCAGACCGCGCCCCAGGAAATACTTCTTTCACGTTCGACACGAAACGATCACGCGCGACCATGAGGGGAAGAGCTGGCAGACCGACTTGCTGCTTGGAGCGAGGCAACGTTCATGGCGGGTCGGATGCTGCAAGACGTTGACGGCAAACTTAAGCCGGGCCGCGATTGGGAAATGGAAGTCACCGACGAATTTTCCCGGCCGCTTTTCCGCTTGGTGATTTCCGCTCAACAGCCCTCCATGGCAGGAGGACGAGGGAGGCGCGCGATTGAGCCCCGCTTCCAAGCTCGCATCCGGTCGTCTGCGAAAAGGGATGGCCGGCGCGGATGAACGGAGATGAGGAGGCGAGACCGTAGCCGCGCCATGACCCGCGTCGACGTCGTCCCGAAGCGTGCCTCAAGAACGTGGAACGACAATCGAAAGGAGGATTTTCGTACTTCCCAACCTTCGCATCCGAAGCGAACAAAAAACCCCAGTCTTCCGAGGCTTTCTCGTTAGGGGTGCACTCGGTCACCACTTTTGGCGATCGTACCAGTCGTTGACTTCCTTTTCGGCCTGATCCTTACAATCCATTTCTGAACTCCCGCTTTACTTGCCTTCGGGAATCCAAGTGGTGCTCGCACGATCATACTTGAAACGAGGAGCGTTCTTGAGATCGTCCTTTGTATCGTCGAGCGTGAGGTACCATTTGTCGTCCTTCTTTTCGGCCTTTACCGCAGTGAAGGGTACGATCACGTCCTTTTCGCCGGCACCCAGAAAGCCACCGACCCCGATGACGAGGCCGGTCGCCTTGCCCGACTTGTCCACGAGAACGTCGTCGATGCTCCCACTCTTCGACTCCTTAGGATCATAGACGTTCTGTTTGTAGTAGTTCGTGACCGTCCAGCTTTCCGTTGGAGCGGCCACCATGGTAGTTTCCGCATGTGCGCCAGAGGCGAGTGCTGCCGCCGCGATGTACCCGATAACAAGATTTTTCATTGGATCTTCGCCGCTCAGTTGGATGTGCAGACCTTGATGCTCTTCATGCCCGTCTCTGCCTCAGAGCGCGTCTTGTAAACGGTATCGCCGTTCACGACCGTCGTCTCAGATGTAGTCGGCTTCGTCTCGGTGATGGTGCACTTCTTGGTCTCCACGTCCTGTACGACGTAGTACGAGTCAGCGGCGAACGCCGGGGTAACAAAGGCGGCGATGACGGAAGTCGCTACAATAGCTTTAATGTTCTGATGTTTCTCCTCCAGTTGGCCGTGCTGACGGCGACTGAGGGAACTGAACAGCAGAGGAAAGGTTCCTTCTGGTGGAAGGCGCTTCGGTCCCGGTGAATGAAAAGCGTGGACCCGGAAAACTACACGAGCAACAAGTCGCCGAGTCTGCCATGCATAAGTAAATGCAGGAACCACCATCCTGCCTCAGACTAGGCAGCATGTTCAGGTTCGATCACACGGATGGTGTGGAGTACAGCTTCGTCGGACTGGCGGCCGGATCGTCCATCGCGCTTGTCGTCAGCGTGATCTGTCTCCTCATCTGGTGACGCTCGCCACCTCCAGGCGTCGCCCACGGCCCCAGCTAGTTTCCACGCTGGGGCCGTTCCTTTCTTTTTCAGGCGAATAGGGTGTTTCGGCCACTGACGCTTTGACCCAACACCTTTGCTGTGGCCCCGTTGACGAAGTGCATATCGGAGCAGGGCGGGGCAATCGACTGCCTCGTAGGCCCCATCATAGTCTTCCAGGAAATGCTGGACGTTTTCGCTCGTGATTGGGCACAGAAATACAGAAATATGAGCGGCTTGACCATGATTTAGAAAGAGGGCGCCGACCCGGCGTCCTTACCCCGCTAGCTCTCTTAGGATGCGGTCGCGGTGCTGAATGTGGAGCACCTGGCACGAGTAGAAGTTTCCGAGCAGTTTCCTGGCTTGCGTCAGGTCGTGACCATGATCGGCGAGCAGCTCTATAAGCTCTTCTTGTTCCGCAATGTGCTTCTTGCCTTGCTCAACGTGCCGCTCGGCTTGCTCCAAATGCTGAAGCTGCATTTCGCGATGTGCTGATCGAAGGTCGTCCGGCATTCGCCGCGCTCGCACGCTTATGCAGGCGGGAGCGCGCTCGGTCTCTCAGCCACCGACGCCTACGGGCAGAGCCTCGGTCGGTGATAGCGGGATAATGAGCCGATGTGGCATGCGTTGCAAGTAGCTTACTTTGGGTACGCAATCAGCTCCCACTTCGCGTCTTCCTCGGTCGGGAACGGCTCGTGCGTTTTGTGCCCGGCGAAAGTAGCCGGGATGCTCTCGAACAAGAGCTTCAACGATGCCCCTACCAATTTGAGGGTGCGCTCCAACCGCTCGGAGTCATCCGGCGGGCGGTAGATTAGGCGGTCATTCGCTACGATGCAGGAACTGTGACGCATGGACAAGCCTCGGAACCAAGCTGGGATCGTGGTAGATCACCGCGCAAAAATAAATAACATGGGTTGCATTCGACAAGGCTAACGTCGAGGAACGGGCAAGTGAGTTCGGTTGGTCAAATGCGCTGCGGTGGCCAAGAGCGTGGGCTCAACTCCACTTGCCTCAGCCGGTCCTTCCGCTCGGGCCGTTTCTCGTCAGGCCAGCGGATCTTTCCTCAACTGGAGCATCCTAATCCGCTCTCGTGTGAGTGAACAGCTTGGCTTCCAAAGTTTCATCATTCGAACTTGCGCGAAAATTGCCGGGGTGGCCAGTTCTCCACCTTGACCAATGCGGATACCTGACGCCTCGATAGGGGCGATCTGGCCGCTTCATGAAGAAGGCAGTCCTTAGAAATCATTTCCGAACTGCTTATGCGCTTCACTTATGTAAATGGATGGGAGCGATGCAACCCCTATGGTGCCGGCATTCAATTAAGGGACGCGCCATGTATGGCACCGAAGTTACGGCATTGCTGCGCACAATATTGGACGAGGTCTGTACTGTTTCCGCCGGTAACAGAACCAAAGCTTACGTTGCGTCAAAGCTGCTTGAAACAGCAGCAAACGGCAAGACGACTGCCAGCGATTTGAGAGACGCCGGGCTCCGCGCTCTCGAACAATGCCCGGTCTGACCACCGAGAAAATTGCACTTTGCTTGCTTATGCTGGCTTTTTACTTAGGGCTTGTGTGGATTACGCTTGCCCAATTCAGGCGCCTCGATGCAATCATCTCCGAAGACGCTCCGTGGCACTCCAGGCGCATGCGGTGGCCGTTATCGGAGGCGGTTCGCGAGCCCGCTCCTAAACCAGCCGCAGGCTTAGCTGCCGGCAATTGCCGATGTGCCGGTCAATGATGCCATGCAGCCGCGCCGGCCCTCAGTCTGCCGCAGGTCGCAGCGCCGCTGGATCTCGCGGGCGACGTCCTCGGAGACATCCTCGGACCCAGCGCTGGCGGTGTTGAAGCCGACGACCCGAGCGGGTCAGAATATTCGCCGGCCGTCAGGTCCTGAATGACCGTTTCGAGATCGGCCGCCTTGAGGTCGGCTTCGCTCCATGCCTGGCCGATCGGGTCGAAGTCGCCGGCCACCAGGTAGACGGTCTGATCGGTCGAAGGGACGATCGACGGAATCCAGCCAGTCCGGCGCATACGCAATTTCACGCGATGAACAGCCTCAAGATAGGGGCCGCAGCGCATCGAGGCCAATCCGGTGGTTAAAATGCCACGGTGATCGGATGGCCTTTGCTGCTCAGCTGACGCAATGTAGCGAAGCGCTCCGCGCTAGACCAGCATGGCAAGCTGCAGCGCCGCGATGCCCGAAATGATGGAGTACGCAGAGGCTGCTGACGATGAGCGTGAGCCAAAGCTGATCCATGTTCATGAAATCAGGAGAGGAGCGCATCGTCCCTGGGTAGGGAGCGCTTCGCGCTGATCTCGGAACAATCGGAAAACGTGCCATAGAGCTGTGCAAGGTCGGAGGTACTCGCAGCACTCCGCCCCTCACCCTCGACCGAGCACCTCTCCTGTAGCCCTGTTGACTAAGTGCATATTGGCGCACGCCGGGCAGTCTACTGCGTCATAAGCATCCTCTTCGCCCGTATCATAGTCTTCCAGGAAATGCTGGACGTTTTCGCATCTGCGTAGATGCTGGACTATTTTCCGATATTCTTCGACGGTCTCTCGCGCAAACTGGCGCAGTTGTCTCGACTTGAGTGCGTCGAGATCGCGTTCAATGCTTTCTATCAAGGCTTCGGCTTCCTCAAATGTCTTCATGGCCGCTGGCATTCGCTTTTTAGCTCCGGTCCTCAACTATAAGGATACCGCGTCGAAGCAACGTTGATCTGGCTCAAAGGGGCAAGCGGCCTTACTCTCTTGCCGTCTCACTGCGAGGGGTGGAACTTCTCGTTCAACTTCTCCGTCTGGAGCCGTTTCGCCTGCCTCAGTTCGGCGGACAATTGGCGCAACCTGAAAGTGGCAATCGCTATCGTTGAACGGAACCGTGACGCCTGGTCCTAATCGCATCGGGTCACGCCCGATTTTTAGTTGCCGACCCGCGGCCACGCGCCGAGGGCTTTTTCCAGTCCGTGATTCTACGGAGTCGAAAAGGCCCCGACCGGAGGAGAAGCGCGTCGGGGCCTTCGAGGCGAACTGCGGAAAGTGAGCCGATTAGCGGCCTAGTCCTGTCCCTTCGCCATAGAGCTCCCGCTCGCGCTGTATCTGGTCGCTGCTGAGTGGCTGTGCCGCCGGATCGAAGCCCTTCCATCCGGACTGCTGCCACGTCGCCGTGCGCTTGCTCATGTCGACTGATGACTGGTCGAGCACTGCCTCTGCTCGACTGCGATTCTGGTCGTTCACGCGCACAGAGACGAGTGTTCCGCCACGACGCACGCCCTCGGCGTATCGCGAAGCGTCTTCTTCCGGAACGCCCGCTTGGGTTAGCGCGCCGATGATCCCCCCCGTTGCGGCGCCCGCGGCAGCACCGGCTGCTGTGGAGACGAGCCATCCAGCGGCGACGACCGGTCCAACGCCAGGAATTGCAAGCAGCCCGAGGCCGGCGAGCAGACCCGCGGCTCCGCCCAGTCCTGCGCCGATGCCTGCACCCGCGCCGGCGCCTTCTGCCCGGTCGTCGACGCCATCGCGGTCTCGATCGACTTTGCCACCCCGGCCATGCCAGCCCTCTCCGTTGTTTTCAACGACGCTGATATCGGAAGAGGGGACGCCGCTCTGCTCCAGTTGCCGGACGACACGTTCGGCGTCGGCATAGTTGTCATAGAGGCGAGAAATCGTGGTTGTCATGCTGGTCTCCTTCAATTCGCCGGGTTCACGTTGCCCTGGAAGTCCAGGCTGACCTCGGTTTGTTTGTCGCCTTTCTTGGCCTTGCCTCGCCAGACGCCGCTGTCGTCCTTTTTGAGATCGGACACATCGGAATAGCCGGCGGCCTCGATCCGCGACTTCGCCTGGCCCTCAGTGAAGCTGTTTCGGCCCGCCACCGGTGCAGTCGAGTTGTTTTCGCCCGAACGATTGACGGCGCTGTTGTTCGGGCCGTTCTGCGCCGGCTGTGTTTGCGCCGACACCGATGCTGAGCTCAGCAGAGCTGCCGTGGATATGATAACGAACACTCGCAACATATTTTTTTGTCCTCTGGCTTGGTGATTGCCGAGGGCAAATGAACGACAATTCGATTGGTTGCTAAGTGCGTTAAGCGGTGGCGGATCAGATGGATCGCTTATCGTATGTTAAAGAGCGAGGTCGTTCCCGGTCTGCGTGATCCTCACGATTGCTCTCCCAGCCAGTTGATCGAGGTGCAGGACGGCATTTCCCGGCGTGATCGCGGCGTCCTCAAGATCACCACCACCTCCGGTCAGCCGCCCTCGGCGCTCGGGATGTTGGAGCGCTACGCGGAACTCGATGCTCCCGAGGAGATGCAGCGAACCTTGTACGAGGGACGGGACTGGTGCGCCTCCGTACTACAGAGCCACGCTTCCTATCCCTCGCTGATCTACTTCCGGTCGGTCGGCACCGGCGCCGGCTGGCCAGGCGCGCTGGGCAGCCTCATGGACCCTCGCGCTGATCTTCGAACTTCTGCTTGACGATCCGAAGAGCCGGGCAGCTGCCGTCCTGTTGCGCGACGAGGGACTGCGTCTCGTTCGAGATATTGCTGGGCTGATCGGCCTTGAGCCGAGAAGCGCCCGACCGACGACGTTCGAGGTCGACACTGTCTGCAGGCGGCTTTCTGCGGCCGGATACAGGCTCAAGTCGGGTTACGATGGGGCTTTCCCGGACGGGGGGCGCCCATGTTTGACTCGGCAACTACCGCGCTTTTGCGCGCGGTCCTCGATGAAGTCTGCGAATGCGTCTCGCAGCGCGAGATCGGTGTACGTACCCACGTTGCCTCGAAGATTTTGGAGGCTGCAACCAGGGGCGAGGTTGCTCCGGAAGCTCTCAAGCGGGTCGGTCACGATGCCCTCTCGCACGCGCCAACGATGTGGCGCTGATCCGGAGGAGCGGGCGTGAACTTCCAGGTGACAGTCCTCAAGATCCTGGCGGCTTATCCGGAAGGGTTTGCCGTGATGGAGGACCTCAAGAGGGACATGGCGATTCTGACGACCAGCGGTCGCGATTGGGCAGATCGGACCAGGCGCCTTGCGGCGCGGGTCCCGGATCTCGACATCTGGTCGCAAGGGCTGGTCGAACGCATCAGCGGCGGATGGAGGCTGACTTCCAAGGGGCGGGAAGTGCTGGAGTTCATGGAAGCCCGGCCGATGCCGGAGCCAATCCAAGCGATGGCAATCAGCGAGATCACCGTACCGAATATAGAACAAATGCCGGTTCCTCCGCTGCGGCAGGCGGCCGAGCGTGCCAAGCGGCGGCGCGAGCGCAGAGGACGCCGCCGCGAGGCCCGTGAACGAGCGAGGGCTAACGCCTCAGCTCGGCCAAAAAAATGGCGCAAGGACGAATACATGAGTTCGTTCCGCTCAAAGGTCGGTGGTAGCGCAAAATATCCGAAGCTCAATGAGAGCGGATCGGGTTCCTTTCGAAGGGGCTCTTCGCGGTTAATGGGGCGGTAAGCTATCAGACAATCGCCTCAAAGTTCACCGACACGATCCCCGACAGTCAGGCTTTCACCAAGTCCGCTATGACCCAATATTCCCTCGACGTCTTGCGTCACCGTTATGTCGTCGAGAAAAGGCCACTCGAGGCTAACGTGGAGCAGATCTTGCGCGCCGACAGCCGCGCGGGAGCGCGTGCCATTTTGGCTGCGATCGATAAGCGCCGCTTTGAAAATAGGTCCGAGGGGCAGCGGCTCCGCAAGATGCTTCGCTTCGAGACCTCACTTTGGAAAAGCGGCCATTTTGCCGTGGCAGGCGTGGATGAGGCCGGAATGAGCCCTCTCGCCGGGCCAGTTTCCGCTGCCGCCGTGATCCTGAAACCCGGAACGCGGATAGTCGGGATCGACGACTCGAAGAAGCTCGACGCCGCGGCTCGGGAAGAACTCGCGAAGGAGATCAAGGAAAAAGCAGAGAGTTGGTGTGTAGCGTTCGTCGAGGTCGAGGAGATTGACGCGATCAACATCTATTGGGCAGGCATCCAGGCTATGCAGCGTGCAGTCCGGGGGCTAGCGTTGACGCCGCAGCACTTGCTGATCGATGCGAAGCGGTTGAAGGAAATCGATATCCCTCAGCAGGCCATCATTAAAGGCGACGGCAAGTCCGCCAGCATCGCCGCCGCCTCGATCCTCGCGAAAGTCGAGCGCGACAATGTAATGCGAGCGCTAGACGTGAATCACCCTGGCTACGGATTCGCGGATCATAAGGGCTACCCCGTGCCGGCTCACTATGGAGCACTCGCCAGGCTCGGTGCATGCGCAGCTCACCGGAGATCGTTCGGACCTGTACGAAAAGCTCTGGGGTTGCCGCCCCTGCCGCCGTGGCCTTCGGCATCCGAGCGAGATGCCGGCTGAACCGTACGCTTCGTCTCGGCGGCGTTATTTTCGCGACCACTTCTTCTCGCGAACGACGTCCTTGGCGTTTTTGTCGGACCGGAGGCCGAGGTAGACCGGCTGGCGCAGCTCGCCCTTGCTGGTCCACTCCGCGAACTTCACTTCCGCGACTAACCAAGGGCGGACCCAGGTCGTGACGACGCTCATCCTTCACTTTGTCAGGGAAGGGCGACTTTGCTCTCTTGAGCCTCACGAGCTTGCAGTGAAGCTCTTCGAGAACTTGGTGGCTGAAGCCGGTACCGACGTGGCCGATGTACCGCCAGCCATCGTCTTCGCGCACCGCCAGCACGAGGGCACCGAAGAAATGCCGTGTTCGCCGAGGCGCCGTGAAGCCGGCGATCACTACCTCCTGTCGCTGAGCGGTCTTCACCTTCAGCCAACCGGTGGTCCGGCCTCCGGACGCATACGCGCTATCGGCTCGTTTCGCCATGATGCCTTCAAGGCCTTTCTTTCCGGCCTCCCGCGAAAAACTGTTTGCCGTCGGCTTTTCGGTGCCGGCTGAATGCGATCAGCTTGTGGCGCGGCAGGATGGCCTTCAGCCTTTCCTTGCGTTCGAGGAGAGGAAGCTTTCGGAGGTCTTCGCCATCGACGAACATGAGATCGAAGGCGCAATACAAAGGCTTGGCTTCGTGTTTCAACGCATTCTGTAGCAACTGGAAGTGCGAGTTTCCGTCCTTGCCGATAGCAACGAGCTCGCCGTCGACCACGACATCACCCTTCACGCTCTCCAGGGCCTGTGCGACCTCCACATATGAATGGCTGATGATCTTGACGTTGCGGCTGTACAAGGCCACCCTGCCCCCGCGGATCTCGGCGACCATCCGGAATCCGTCGTACTTGTCCTCAAACACCCAATCGGGATCGTCGAAGGGAGCATCAGTGAGCGTGGCCAGCATCGGTTGCAGACGTTTAGGCAAGGTCGACTTTCGGCTCATTTCGAGGCTGGCCGATCGAGAGTGCTCCCATGGGCTCGGCCGGCCCGAAAAACACTGAACACGCGCGTCCGAACCAAAACGAAAGCTTTCCAAAGCTTCGCGAACCAAGGGATCGTGAGAAGCTTCGGCTTCACGATGACGAAAAGCCGCTCGACCACCAGAAGGCTGAACGCGTAGCACGCCACGATCATCGTCGTCCCGGTGATCCAATGGCCCTCTCCCGCGAACGCTACCGCGACGAGCTTCAGCGGCTCTACGGTAGCTGTCGGGATCGCCAGCAAGAAGAGCGATGGGTAGGGGCCGAGTCCTTCGATCGACCGTCTTAAGCTCATGGCGTGCTCCTCCGGGCAAAAGAACGACGGCAGCCTTCGGATTGTTCCAGGTAACGGAACGTACGTCGCCAGTTCTCGTTTAGAGTGTGCGGGGGCTTGAGAAGGAACAGGGCGCGACCATCTAATACGAAGGAAAGTTCACGAGGCGTCCCGCTTGGAGAACGAGGTGACTGCCTGGCGTAACCCTCCGTTCCAGAGACAAGGGACCGCGATAGGCAAAGTGCATGTGGTCCGTTCTCAAAACGTGTGATCTCGCGGACCGGTCCGACAGCGAACCGAACGTTACCTGTCGCACGGCCCTGACGGCGCTGCCAGAAAGGTTGGACGGTCACACATCGAACGCACAAGCGGCGGATGGAAGATCACACCCGAAGGACGGGTTGTCCTCGAGGTCAAGAAGGCCAGCCCGACGCGTGGAAGACGACCAGTCGCCTATATTCGAGGATACAACCGCGACCTCGCCGGCGCCCATTCCTCCGCTGCGGCAGTTTGCTGGAAAAGCAGACATGCCGGTCAAGGGGATGTGTCGATGCAGCGTACCCTCGATCACGTGGCGCGGCCGTTCGCCGCCGTTCAACACGGCACCAACTATAATGCTTCGCAGACATACAGAGATGTAAACCACCATTGCAGCGAGCGGTCAGACCGCAAGCTCTACGACAATGCCTTCATTGGCACGAAGCAATGTCGGCTCCTGCAAAATCTGCGAAGTCGAATCGAGATATGTCGTCAACAGCAGCGTGCCGCCGTTGCATCCATTGAGATAACGCGGCTCTCCACTGGTGGTCAGGCCGATCAAGACGGCGCGGTCGTTGAGAACGCGCTTAAAACGGAGCACATCGTGCTCGGCGCGGATCGGATGATAGTCGCCTTGCTGCAAACAAGGATGCTGCTGACGAAGCCGGATCAAGTTTCGGTACAGTTGAAGCACGGAGCGTTTGTCGTCGCGCTGTTGTGCCACATTTCGTGCGCCGTTCGATTCCAGAGGCAGCCATGGTTCACCCCTGGTGAAGCCGCCGTTCGGGCTGCCGTCCCAGCGCATTGGCGCACGCTCCGGATCGGGGCCGAGCTCGTAGCCGCCGACAAGCTTCTCGAAGGGATCGCGGAGGCGGTCGGGGGGAATGTGCACCCGTTCGCGGGCGATCTCGTCTCCCATGTAGAAAAATGTCGTGCCCTTCAGCGTGAACAGGAGCATGGCGAGGATGCGAGCTTGGTCCTCGCCGAGCTTGCTTGCGACGCGGTGCTTGTCGTGGCCGCCCGATCACCCAGCACGGCCACGCGTCCTGGGGTAGGGCATTGAGATAGGCATCAATGGTAGCCTGCAGTGACGGCGCATCCCAAGGCGAATCGAGCAGTGCGAAATTCAGCGGCAAGTGCAGGCGAGGAAAGTCGTTGCCATAGAAGTGCCCGATACGGTCGGTCTTGCCCTGCACCTCGCCGCACAGCAGCCGGTCCGGAAACTCGTCGAGCACACTGCGAATGAACTCGGTGCAGCGCATCGTCTGCGGCCGATCGTCGGTGAAGACCGGCTTGTAAGCTGCGGCGGCGGAGTGCTCTCGTTGGCTTCCGGATTTTGCGGATTGTCGCGCAGCATCTCATCCTTGATCAGCACGGCACTGGCGTCGACGCGAAAGCCGTCTACGCCACGCTCCAGCCAGAACTTCATGCCCTCGGCGATGGCTGCCTTCACGGCGTCATTGCGCCAATTCAGATCTGGCTGCTCTTTCAGGAAAAGATGGTAGTAGTATTGCCGGCGGGCCTCGCACCATTCACAGGCGCTGCCGCCGAACAGGCTGCGCCAATTATTCGGCGGACCTCCCGTGACCCCGCCCAGATGTACCAGTCCGCTTTGGCATTGTTGCGGGAACTGCGGCTATCGGCGAACCAAGTGTGCTTGTCCGAAGTGTGATTGGGAACGAGGTCGAGCACGATGCGGATGCCGGCTTCATGGCACGTGCGAACCAGGAGGTCGAATTCGCCAAGGCTGCCGATCGACGGATCAACCGCACAGAAATCGGCGATGTCATAGCCGAGATCGAGGAAAGGGCTCGGATAGATCGGCGTCAGCCACAGTGTGTCGACCCCGAGCCATTGCAGATAATCCAGGCGGGAAGACAAGCCGCGAAGATCGCCCTTGCCATCGCCATCACTGTCCTGGAATGAGTGCGGAACGATCTCGTAGGTGACCGCACCCTTCCACCATCCACTTTTGGAAGTCTCCATCGTCAGACCAGTCAGCTCCGACTTCGATCCGATGTTCGTCAACGGGGCAGATCAACTCGCGTTCCTATCCGAATCGGCAGCGCGATTCCAGCTGGGCTCTGGCGGATGCTCGGCTCGGGGATCACGCTCGTGCAGCAGCCCAGAGAGGTCGTGGCGAAGTGCGCGGTGGCCGCGCACCCCTGTTTCGAAGGCCGTTTCCTCGGTATCGCGCGGCATATCCGTATCCAGTAATATATTGATCTTCTTGGTGGCCCCGGCGGGATTCGGACGTGCAATGACCCCACCCTGCATGACGGCGATGTGGCCGAGCCATGCAGCGCGAAGCCGGCAACGGTCAGCGCTGGGCACGCATCTTCTTCATCCAGTCGCGGCTGCGTGTATCAGTCGGGTAGATGCTGCCGGCGAGCTTCGGGCGAGCTTGCGGGCATGGGCGAACATCTCGAGGCCGTCGACCTCGAAGCTTTCGCTAAATCTGGGGTAGGAACGTTGATTTATCCGGGCTGTTTTCTCTTTCAGTTAATCTATTGGAGAAAAGAGATGACACAGACAGCTCGCGACATCTTCGTTGTCGGATTGAGAAACGCGCACGCGATGGAGATCCAGGCGCGTGAACTGATGGAACGGCAATCGGAGCGGCTGGACGGCTATCCAGAGGTAAAGCAAAAACTTGCCAACCATCTTGAGGAGACGAAGGTACAACTGGCCAGGTTGGAGAAGTGCCTGGAAACGTGCGGGGAAACCACCTCAACGCTGAAGGATGCTACGCAGTCTGTCGCGGCAAACATGATGGCCATGGCTCATTCAATGGCGGGCGATGAGGTCCTAAAGAATACGTTCGCCAACAATGCCTTCGAGCACTTCGAGATAGCCGCCTACAAGTCACTTTTGGCACTTTGCCCCGCAGCCGGCATGGAGGCCGCACGAGCTCCGCTCGAGGCGTCGCTTCGTGAGGAGGAGAGCATGGCTGCCTGGATCGACGCGAATGTCGAAAAGGTCACAATGGACTACGTGGCCCATGAGAAGGCCGCCTAGCAAGTAGCACGCATGAGCGCCGCGACATGCGAGGACCGACCATTTCCCCGATGTCGCGATGCTCGTTCGGGCTATGCTTGATAACCGTGGGGAGGAGAGCCGTATGAACATGAAAGAAGCCGCGGCGATGACGGAAGCCTCGGGGCTACTGGAGCAGGAGGACGGCAGCGGCGAGACTTCCGAGACGCCCCGTCCACACCCCCAGCAGCCTTCGCAGGATGTTACGCTGCGCTGGGCCGAGCAGCTTCGGGAGCTTACCAGGAAGGCGCCGTTGCAGGCGCTCTTAGTCGCCTTCCTGATCGGGATGTGGGTCGCGCGCCGACGCTAACGGAATCCGCGAACCGGCGCCTCATGGCCAGGAAGCTCAGGACATTTCAGACCTCACTGGGTTTCTACGATCTTGCGATCGCGGCCCCATCGATGAAAGCGGCCCTCGACGCATGGGGTGCCGGAAGCAACCTCTTCACCAAGGCCTCACCAAGGCGACGGACGACCCGGATGTTGTGGCAGCAACCATGTCCAACCGGGTGTGGTGCTCAAACGTCCTGCTGGCTCGACCGGGCAATTCGGCGAACATTCAGACCTCCCTTCCGACCTGGACTTGGGTCATACGCCGACCGTCCGGAGAAGCGCCGGTCCAAGCCGCCGAAGCGAGCGGCTCCAAAGATCAGTGAAAAGGCCGCACGCAGGGCCGCCGCCGATTTCGAGAAGGAGCAGAAGCGGCGTGAGGCCAACCGCCGGCGCGAGGACGCCCCAGGCAACGCGATCGCGAGCGGCGCGAGAAGGCGACGGCTAAGGCCGAAACCGCGCTGGAAAAAGCCGAGCGTGGGCATGCAAAAAGGCGGCGGTCCTTCAGGGCGAAGCCGAAGCTATCGAGAAACGCTCGCGGGCTGAGGCCGACAGATGGGAAAAGGAAAACGAGCGGCTGCAAGCCGCACTGCGGCCGGCGCGGGGTTAATATGCCGAGGAGCGTTCGATACTTGTCTTGCGCAACGCGCGAAGCTGAATGCCGCCTTCCAAGCGAACAGCGGGTCGGGCGGGTCGTTTGGCATTCAGTCGTCTTGAAGAGAGTACGAAGCCGGCCGACACAGCGGCCCCGGTAGATTAGGAACGATAAAGGCTGCACGAGAATTACGCGTGTCTTCAACTAAGGAGAACGCCGATGAAATCAACCCTAGCTGCGGCAGCCTTGCTAGTAGTGCTCGGGTCGCCATCGCTTGCGCAAACAACTGCGCCCACCAACAGCTCACAAATGGATGCTGCATCGAGCAAAAACGATCGAAACAGCCCGGCGGATCCCGCCTGGAATAGCTCCCAGAGTCAGGATGCAGACGCAACTCAGAAAATCCGCCAAGATCTTGAGAAGGCGGGCTTCACAGATGTGAAGGTCGTCGCACGTTCGTTCGTCGTGCAGGCGAAATCGAGCGACGGCAATCCGGTCCTCATGACAATCGGGCCGCATGGGATGTCGGTATTTGAGGCTATGAGCGAGGCAAGTAGCAATTCAGGGACCGTGGGCAAGAGTTCTGGGTCGGCGGGTGCGTCCGAGCCGAATCCTCCTGCGTCCCAAACCCAAAACTCAGGCTCTTCGAACAGCCAACAAAACGGATCGCAGCAATAGCTCGCGCTGGGAAGGCACGGCCGGATAGGCACTAGCCCGCTTTGCGCCGAGGCTTGGCCGGAGCTTTCTTCCCCTTAGTGGATTTCGCCGCCGGCGCGGCCTTGCTACTGCTCTGAATGCTCTGCTTCAGGGCGTCCATCAGATTGAAGACGTTGCTCGGCGCGTGCTTCCGCGTCGCTGCAATGGGCTGCCCCTTGCGCTTCTGGTCGAGCAGCTCCTGCAGCGCCTGCTCGTAGTGGTCCTCGAATTTGTCCGGCTCGAAGTGTCCCGACTTCTGCTCGACGATATGCTTGGCCAGATCCAGCATATCCTTGGTGATCTTCACATCCTGGATGTCGTTGAAATATTCGGCTGAATCGCGCACTTCATAGGGGTAGCGCAGCAGCATGCCCATTAGACCTTTGTCGCGCGCCTCTAGCGCGATGACATGCTCGCGGTTGGTCAGCACGACGCGGGCGAGGGCGACCTTGTCGAGCGAGCGGATGGTTTCCGGATGACGGCGTAGGCGTCGTGGCCAACCTTGCCGTCGGGCACGATGTAATAGGGACGGACCAAATAGAGATCATCGATCTCCTTCTTCGGCACGAACTCGTCGATCTCGATCGTGCGCGTGGATTCGAGGGCAATGTTCTCAAGCTCGTCCTTGGTGACCTCGAGGTACTGATCCTTGTCGACCTGATAGCCCTTGATGATGTCTTCGTTGGCGACCTCTTCGCCGGTGTCGGCGTCAACCTTGAGGTAGCGGATCCGATGGCCGGTGTTCTTGTTGATCTGGTTGAAGCTGATCTTGTCGGCTTCAGACGTCGCCGGGAACAGTGCGATCGGGCACGTGACAAGCGATAGCCGTAAAAAGCCCTTCCAGTTGGCGCGCGGGGCCATACTCAAAACTCCACTTGTACCCAATGACCCAAATATAGGCAGAGGCCGCGGGAAGTGGAGTCCGCCCGTCAGCATTCAGGGCAGGTGTCGCCGACGCTGCGCAGCACTTCGTCGATCGCGGCCTGGCTCTGCTCAGGCGTGGTGCCGGGGAAGGGATGGTTCCAGGCCGCCTCGCGGGCCTGGTTCCGTGCCTCTGGATCGGCGCGGTCGATGGCATGGCCGTGGTGTTCGCATTCGCGCACCGCGTGATGCTCGATGAGAGTGCTGAGCGCCCAGCCCTTCAGGGTGCGATAAGCGGGTCGGGAGGCCTGCAGAGGCAGGCGACGTTGTGCATTGCTCTTCATGCCGTGGTCTCGAATCAATCGACACCGCTGGTTATAGCATCTGCGTCAATCGCCGCTCGGCGCAGGCAAGGGTTATGCCCGCTATGCTGGTTAGGAACCAACGCCGGTGAGTCGCAGTTCCCGGATTTGCCACAAAACGAGTGCGGTGGATGAGCGAGGCTAGAATGAGCAAAGAAAGCGAAGAAGCAAACGGCGCGCGGTCGCAAGCAGGACCGGGCACGGGTCGCCGGGGGCAAGACTACGAAGTCAGCTACGAGGCGAAAAAGACCGGGAAGTCTGCCGCCTCTGTGAAGAAGGCGGTCAAGAAGGTCGGCAATAGCCGTAAGCAAGTGGAGCGTCGGCTCGGATCGGCAATGAAGAAGTCGCTAGGCGCGACGCGGTCGAGGTCACGTTAACCTCTGCGAGCGAGGGAGCCGTTAGTATGCGCCTCGGTAGGCGCCCCAGCGTTTAGGATTTTAGTCGCGATCAATCCTATGAACGTCACCCGGCTCCAGATGCAAATCCGCGAACAGTTTCTGCTGCTCTGGCGTCAGTGGAATGTCCAACACGTCCGCAGTCCAGCCCTCTGGGACGGCGGCAAGCACGAGGGTGGTCGCTTGGCTTGGCTTTGCCAGCGCTATCCAAATTTGCGTTCGCCTGTCGTCGCCAGTTACCTCGACGACGGTGAAGGATGTACCGAACGACTGGGCCATTTCGTTCAATACACTAACGCGCCCCTTGTTTCTATTCCGACGCGCCGTCCCCTCGACCGCGATTCACCTTTAAACCTTCATGCAAAGTGCCCAGCGTCTTGGGCGGCTGTAGTCCTGGCGATCTCAGCCACTCATTGATGTGCGAGGCCGTTTCCGCTTGACGGGCGCGTCTAAGATATAACTCGCGCTGGGTGCCTGGAGGCAGTTCTGCTGCAGCTTCTTTGAACCTCGTGGCCTCTTCAGCCAATCGCTCTTCGAATGTCTTGGTATGCTTGGTTCGGTTGCGACGCTTGATCACGCTGCACCTTTCTGTTGGAGAAGGCGGGAGCGCAAAGCGGCGATCTCATCACCGATAGGAGCCACGGGTCGGGCGGTGATGGTCCACGACTAACAAATGGGCAGTTTGGTTGCTATAACGTGCGTTAAGTCATTGAAATTTTTTGAGAACCACTCAAGTTTGGCGAGTTACTCATTTTACTCAGAGCCTCGCAGGCGCATCCGATCAGAAAGGAGCCAGCTCTAATTCGCGCTGCTGCAATACTCCGCCACTCATCCATCAGCTTGCGTCGCTTCTCCAGCGCAGAGAGACGACGTCGTCTTCGCGACCTTGGCAATAGAAGTCGAATTTTGGCATGACCCGAAGGTAGTTATTATGAGCCGGGTTTGCGAGTTGCCAGCCGCTTCGCCAGAGCCTCGGCTTCTTCTTTTGTCAGCTTCTCTGCGAATGCCCCGTCCTTTTCTATCTGGGCTGGTCCTTTGAGTTCGTTGTCGTAGACCATCCAGCCCTTGCCACCTTGCCGAACGAGGAACCGACCCCGCATCGGGCGTCCAATAATTTCCATTGCAAACCACCTGTAAAAACCAGTTCGGTAGCTAGCTCGCAGAATGGTGTACCCGGCATTGAAGTATGTGAATCGCGAGTATGAACTTTAGGCGAACAGGTCTTTGCCTGCCTGGTTCATCCTCACGAAGGTCCCGCTCTCGTGGTATTCGAGCCAGCCTTGGCTGATCGCGTGCTGCAGCCCAGCCAGTATTCGGCCGGCGTCGCCTTGTCCTGGTAGAGCATCGGATAGTTGATCTTCTCGATGTAGATCCTGCCGTCCTGGATTGGCTCGAACGCCCGCGCATGCTCCATGATCCTGCGCGCAGTCTTCTCGGGGTCGGAGTAGGGATTGTCGCCGGCGTATTTCATTCTCACTTGGCTTTAGTTGACGGAAGCAACGAAGCGATTCTCCATTCGCTTTAGTCGTAAAGCCCGGCCCAGTGGTGAACAAGCTTTCCGCATTGCCGGCAAGCAAAGGACCCGGAGGTGTTGGTGTGGGTCGCACTCCGCTCCTGGACCGCTGAATAGAGGATACGGCAGCCGGTACAAGTCAGTCGGCAAACTACGCGCTTGCGCAACTCCAACACCATCACCAATAGGGGCGCCGGTGTGAAAGCGCTTCGTTCACTGACCTGGTCAATGCTTTAGATGGCTCATCTCTTACGTGAATGCGGCCTTGAAGATCAATCCCCGTTCCGTGCGGGGTCGATGGACAGCACCAAGCCGAAGATGCTGAACAGGGTTAGCACGGCAATGCCTGAAAGAGGGCGTCAGGTTTTGTCGGGAGACCCGACGGCGCGCAGCATCTTATCTGCCCTCGTGCCCGGTGGCTCGACCACAAGGCTGTCGAATTCCATCTTGGACGAAGCCTTAATCACGGGATCGGCGGGCAGGCAGTCGTTGGGGGCGTACCACGGCGCCTTTTCAATGGCTCCGCCTTCCAGCGCCTTCGCCATCAATTGGCCGATCTCAGGTCCGGTCAATGGGACGAGACTGCCATCCTCATGCTTGTAGAGCTGGGGGCAGAAATAGAGCGCGTGGATCCGCGGGTCATAGCCGTCCAGAACGAGGAAGTATTCCGGCTTACAAAAAAAGCCTTCGCTTCTTCACCAGCTGCCGGTCCTGCGTAGTGAGGGCAACACGCAGCTTTTCGCGTTCGTGCCCGACGATGGTTGCGGCTTCCAGAAGAATGAGCCAGTCCTTCGTATTCGCGTTGTCCTCATGGATGGAGACTAGAGTTCCTTGCTGTCTACCGAAGATACTCATGCGCTCCATCCGAATTCAGGCCGACATAAGTTCGGGCCGGGCTCCAAGAGATGCGTCCGCCGGCGGGGTCGACGACCGATAGCATCGACGGCCCCGAGCGCCGTCACCGCTTCCTTAAGCGTATGCACGACCAACCCGGAAAGTCCACCGTCGATCGCCTCAGGCACCGACCCGCTTTGAGACCTTAAACAGCCGACAAGAGATCTTCTTTGTCAGGTCCGCGCATCACAATCTTCAGTGCGTCGTCGCCCAATGGCCGCTGCAACGCTTTCGCTTCATCCCACGGCGCCCGCATCCAGACGTCCCGTTCTTCCTCGGTGGTCAGGATCACAGGCATAGCCTTGGGGTGGATGGGCTCGACGATCGCATTCGGCATGGTGGTGAGAAATCCATAGACGAGGTGAGGGCCGGGGATGGGCTTGGACTTCGTGCCCCGCTCGCCCTTGAACTCGGTCCAGATGCCAGCGAACGAGGTGAGCGGCCGGTCATCGCTGAGCGCGAACCACACCACGTCCTTTTTCTTGGTCTCCGGGTTTGGCTCCGGCGCGTACTCGGCGAAGCTGTTGAATGGCGCGAGGCATCGGTTCTCGGGCTTGAGCCAGCCTCGCCAGTGCGGCGACAACGTGTTGCGGATGTTGGTGACGGCCGGGCCGCCCGTGCGCGGCGGAGAGGGCATGCCCCACCGCATCAGGACCATCTCGCGCTCGTCACCAGCGTTGCGGATGACCGGGGCAGGGTAGTCGGGAAACACTCCCGGCATAGGCGCAAGGTTGCCGACAAAGCGGTTGACGACGCGGAACAAATTCAGGATGGCGGCTTGGTTGGTCGTGATCGAGTAGAGATTACACATGAGAACGACAGTATCAGGTTAGGGCCGTTCTGGCTTGCCGGTTATGTTCTGAAAGCACCGAGGCAGCCGAGGCACCTCGCCATCATCCGGCTTGTTGCAGGCCGAGCAGGCGCGCCAGCGCCGCCGCAGGTGCAGGCATGTGGTCCGGTCCGAGGCTGGTCATGGTGACGCTCGCGCACCCAGCCGGTATCGTCGCAGAGGATGCAGGCCGGCTCACTCATAAGTCCTCCCTGACACCGCGGAAGAATGGATGCCGCACCTTGCCCTCGGCTGATTTCGCGCGGTACTCGATCTCGGCAAGGATCTTTGGCTCGACCCAGATTCCCTTGTGCCGGATACGCTTGGTGTAGGGCTGCGTCTTGCGGATCAGCGGGGTTAAGCGCTTACGCAAATCAGCGGCCGATGCCTTGTCGAAGCCGTGGTCGACCTTGCCGGCATAGAGCAGTGCGTCGCCCTCGCGCCGGCCGACATAGATGCCATCCCAATCATTGCCGTCGATAGCAAAGCCGGCGATGGTCAGTGTCTCGCGCTGGGCGCACGTCTTCTTGACCCAGTCGCGGCTGCGGGTGCCGGTCGGGTAGGGGCTGTCGGCGACCTTCGATACGACGCCCTCATATCCGAGCTTGCAGGCGTGGGCGAGCATCTCGGGGCCGTCGACCTCGAAGCTTTCGCTGAACTGGATGTTGGTGCTAGCAATGAGCTTCTTCAGCACGGCCTTGCGTTCCTTCAGCGGCAGCTTCCGGAGATCCCGACCGTTGAGATAGAGCAGATCGAAGGCCACCAGCACGATCCTGGTCGAGTGGCCGCGCAACTCGTTCTGCAACACCGAGAAATCGGCGGTGCCATCTGCAGCCGGAACGACGATCTCACCGTCGATGATCGCCGAGGCGGCCGAGATGTGCCAGGCATCTTCGGCGACCTTCTTGTAGCGCTTGGTCCAGTCGTGGCCGCGGCGGGTGAAGATCTTCACTTCCTCGTTGGCGAGGTGGACCTGGACGCGGTAGCCATCGAACTTGATCTCGTGGATCCAACGGGTACCGCGCGGCACCCTGTCGATCGGCGTCGCCAGCGCAGGCGAGATGAAGCCGGGGAAGAGCGCCTTCGCTCCGATCGTCTCGGGCTTCCTCCGCTGAACCGCCACAACGGAACTCCACAAACGATGAGCTGATCCAAACTGTCACAGTCGGAATCGTTCCGGTCCGCAATTGGAACTGGCGATCTTACCTTGCGTTTTGCCAGAACGACAGCGAAGCGGCTCACCGCGAAGCCGACGCGGAGGTCCGCCTGGCCCTGCCAATAAGGAGAGCCGCATGGACATAAAAGAAACCTCGGCCATGACGGAAGCTTCTGGGCTAATCGAGGAGCAGGACGGCAGCAGTCGGACTTTCGAAACGCCCGGTCGCCAGCCGCGGCAGCCTTCGCAGGACGTTGCTCTGCGCTGGGCCGAGCGCTTGCGTGAGGTTGCCGTGAAAGCGCCCCTGCAGTCGCTCTTCGTCGCCTTCCTGATCGGGATCTGGGTCGCCCGGCGGCGCTAACCGAATCAGCCAACCGGCATGCCTCATGGCCAGAAGCTCATAACGTTTCTGAGCCCATGGCTCTCAGCAGCTGCATTGCTGACCAATTGATAGGATTCAGGACGTGCGCGAGATGGTCAATCCACGGTACGTTCTGGTCGGCGGGCGCACGCATCGCACGTCCCGCATAAATGGTCCCGACGCTCTTTGGCGGCGGGACCAAAATTCGGGTCAACGTAGCACTACATCGATTTCTTATGGCGCTTATGAGAACTGCTCTTCATTCCCGTTCCGCTCTTCATCCCACCCTTTTCGGCAGTGTCATTGGCCGTTGCGCCAGGATTTGCCGACGACGGGCTGCTTGAAGCGCCCTGACCGCTCTTCTGAGAGGGCGAGTTGCCACCCCCACCGCCACCGCCGCCTCCACCTTGAGCGAACGCGGCTGCAATCGATCCAAAGATAAACGCCGTCGCCAAAACCACTTTCGTGATTTTCATGGGTATTCCTCCGAATGTGCCCCATCCGGCAAGCCAATCGGGTCCGAGTCGTTCCTAAAAGGGGCGGTGAAGGGAGCGCAGCACGCGGCGCAGCTAATAGCTGCCAGGTGAGGCCAAGGAGGCTCGTCCGTGCGGTTTTGACGACGACGTGAGCTGCTCCTGCATGCGCTTGCTGGGGCCTCAGCAGTTGCTCGACGCGCCGCCGGGTACTTGGGAGGCACCGCTAGTGCGGCGCCCCCTTAGCGCTCTGGAACGGACCGGATGCAGATGGAGTGCGAACGACTATCTCGAGAGGGCGAACACTACCGTGGGGCCAAAGAGACCGCAGATGACTTGTTCACACGCTATTTTGTTGAGCGGATGGGGCACAATTATCCCGTCCTTGCGGCTAGCGACGCGGCCCTCGCGGCTTCCCAAGAAGTGGAAGCGGAATCGAACGATCGGCGCGACCAGCCGGATCCTTCAGGCTCTTAGTTTTCGGTGCTCGCCGCTAGTCGTAGGACAGGGCTTGATCGGGTCGGCTGAACGCCTTCCTCTCATCATGCAGACTTGGCTTCAGCGACTGCGCCCTTCGCTATAGGAACGCGGTGTTCCGTCCAGAGTTAGTTCACCATGACCAGTGAGCGTACAGGCAACTATAGAGGATGCCGTCGGTTCGCTTGGAATTTCCTTCATGGTTCCGGCGAGATTATTGATGGCTATGAAGCAACCAATTTCCTCGTGGCCTAGGAAAGCTCGCGCTGGCTGGTGAGCGGCGCAAACTTATGCTGGCGAACCGCGCCATCGATGCCTACCGGCGGAGCAGGACGCAAGCCGCATGAACAAACGGATTGACGAGGCGGTAGCGGTGCGAGCTTATGAGCTGTGGGAAAAAGCGGGAAAGCCCGATGGTCGCGACGAAGAATTTTGGCGCTTGGCCGAGCAGGAGTTGATCAACGAAGACCGATCCTCACCGCTCCGAACGCCTGACACCCTGTAATCAGTCCGAAGTGCCCGACCAGCGAAACCGGGCCTGAACGTCGGAAGGGTACCGAGGCGGCGGTGAACCTGATCCGACGTTTGATTCCTATCAAAATTGATAGTCCCACAAACGTTCGCCGCGGTGAGCGGGCCAGGCAGCTCGCTGACGGTCACGCATAAAGCTTCGGGAAGGTTCTCCTCGCATCAAACGCCCGAGCGGTTGGCCACCTCAGAGCGGACCTATTGAAGTTCTAGCTCGACGATTTGGGGAACCTATAGCTTACATGAAACTTACATTTCCGTTCCGCAGGAACCTAGCTGGGAGGGGAATGCATGGGTCAGGTACGCCGTCGCGTCAAGCAAACCAACTCACTTGAAGAGCGCCTTTTCGAGCGAGCCAAGGAACTATGCGACCAAGCCGCAATGCTGGCCCCAGGGATCGAGAAGGAAGCGCTGTTGAAGCTGGCGCGGCAAGCTGAGGCTGGTGCAAGCATGACCGAATGGCTGCGCGGTCCCAGACTACGGTCTACGATATGAACCGATCCGCGGAGCCCAGCAACGCGCTAAAAATGGCGGCTGGAGTGTCTGTTTTGCTCACCCTATTGCTCCTGGGTTTTTTCTTTATCGCGTTTTAGCGTAAGGGCGGCTCGATTGGTGGCGCTTCCACTCTCCCCAAGCTGCTGGCGGGGGCTGCTTTCCATTCGACCCCGGAGTTCTCCGGATACATCCATAAAAACTCTTTAAAGCCGCGCTGCGATCCTGGTTATCGATGGATCAAGACCCGCCACGGGAACGGCTCGTGCCCTTGTTGAGGCGCGGTTACGTTCGACTGGCGGGTTGGATGGTACGCGACAACAGAACGGTGGAGGCAAGCCGATTGCCGGAGCCGACGCGGACCGAAGCGCCAGCTAGAATCGTCACGACATCCGGAGCCGCCCAGACCTTAAAGGAGCGTGATTTCATGAAGGGCTTGTTGCTCGCTTTCGGCATCCTTTTGGCACTTTACGTCGCCGACCAGCATTTCAACCACGGTCAGTACACCGACGCCGTCCAGCGTATGGCGGCTCAGATGAGACATTCGTTCGGACCGTAAGGCCGTGCCAGCATAGCGCCATGCAATGTTCGTTACAGGCCGGCGCCGACGTCGATTCCGTATCGCGCAAGGGCGATCGACAGCACCAAACCGAAAAGGCTGAATAGAGTGACCACCGCAAGGCTCGACATCGGCCGGTGCGTGGCCCGGAGATCCGTTACGGGCTTCGAAAGAGCAACCACCTGAAATTCTCCCCAAATCGAATGCGGAGAGGTTAGTAGTTAAATATTACCAGCGGATTGCGCCGATTGTTTCAATTGCGCTTCGCCGAAACGCAGCCGCCCCGCTTAAGCGGATCGCGCTCGGCATGAAACGCCTGCATCTTCGCAGCAAACCTGCGGCCGCCTCCGGTCGGATCTATTTTCGCGTGATCGGCAGCACCGCAAGATAGGTCCGAGGTACCGGATTGGCGAGAGCGCCGCCGCACACGACATCACGCCCGACGGCGTAGTTTTCGGCGCAAAACGCGCCTTGTACTGAGCGCCAACATCAATGACCTGTGCGATGATCCCGCGTGCCTGTTTCGGGATAATTGCTGGCTCCGCACGCGTAGCTCACTCCGCAGTGTCGGCCGTTGTCAGCGCGCGACGCGTTGGTGACGGACACTCCGCCTTCACCTTGCGTAGAGCCGCGGTGGTCGCGGACAACAGCCACTTGTGGCGCAGCGAAAGAATGGGTGCTCATGCCTCCGCCGTGACCGCCTGCGAAAGCCGACGATCCCGAGAAAAGTGCGATAGTGGCACCAACCGCAGCAATATACCTGTTCATCTGATCGCTCCCTGCTGACCGGATCATTCCGGCGATGGGAGACCTTATGTCCAAGCCTTGATGCACGATGTGACCGACGTCACGTTGAGCGTTGACCTTAGCTCGCGCCGGTTTGGCGAGTTCCAGATAAACCAATTGTGCATTGTTCTGGGAGGGGAAATTTGTGGAAAGTCGGTACACGCGGCGGCATGCTACAACGCTTGCGGAACTACAGCACCAGCGCCCCGTAGGGGCGCTGGTGTTTTTTTATGAGGATCGGTGCTGTCCTGAAGGGAGCGCGATTGATCTCTGGACCCGGTGGCTTCCTGCTGACCTTTAGTCGGTCCAAGTACGGTCTCCACACCGCTCGCATTCAAACGTATGAATGACAACTCCGCTCTCGGATTCCATGATTGTTCGGACAAGGGTGAGCCTAGCGCTGCAAAAGCGGCAGTCATGATGCGATCGGTCCGGAACAGTGGCGATCTTCTCAGCTCGAAATAGGTCCACGCCAACCGAGCCATTGGTTTTTGAAATGAAGTCGCGATACGTTACAATCGTCTCGCAAATGCTCGATCAGCATCGGCCGCCCCCACAGAAAAAGGCATTCGAACCCCTAACGGGTTCAAGTGGGAGAACACTGCGAACGTTACAGCGATTCCAACCCCCCGCGGTGTTGCGCGATACCCACTGTGGACAACAATACAATATGGCCACATCCGATTCGGTCGCGATTGCGGAGGCCCTTCGCCTCCCTAGAGGGTCTCGATCGGTCTTCAGGTGATCACGACCAGGGCACAACGCTGCCCGCTTAAAATACACACGGGCAGCGTTGGCTCTAGCCCCAGGATTAAAGTGCAAAATCCTGACGAGTAGAGAACTGCGTTAGCGTGCAAACGTTTCTTACCTAGGGAGGGGTACCCCCGTGGCCGTGCCCTCATTAGGGGCCCGGGATGTTTTGCTTCGCTTGGCCGCGGGCGAAGATCTTCAGCATATCGTTGGGCAATGGACGCTGAATCCCTTCGCCTCATCCTACGGAACGCGCATCCAGACATTGCGCTCCTCGTCGGTCGTCAAGATCACGGGCATAGACATAGGTGGATGAACTCGACCATCGCATTCGGCGCGGTGGTGAGAAATCCGTAGACGAGGTGGGCTGGTATCGGCTTCGACTTGGTCCAACGATCGCCATTAAACTCGGTCCAGATGCCGGCGAAGGCCGTCAGCGGCCGATCATCAGCGAGGGCGAACCAAACGACATCCTTTTTCTTCGTCTCGGGGGCGGTTCCGGGGCGTATTCGGCGAAATTGACGGATAAATGGCTTATCGAAACTCATGGTCAGAAACTGAGCTGATCCGTCATCGCGTGTTGATCAAACTCCGCTCCAATGCGGGCAAAAGCGGAATGACAAAGAGCACGTTCGTTTTCTGTCTGCGCATTGAGAGCTTGCCGGCCTTGATGTGCTGGCGCCCCACTCGAACAACGTCGGCGGCGGCAGCAGGCAGCGGTTTCTTTTAAGGCTGAAACAGGGGGCCCAATTCCCCTATCCGATTAGAAGCGGCTCGTCCTGAATGGACGGGTCACTTCTGCGCACGAGAGCGTTGCCGGAGTTCTGGCGGTCGTGACAGTGCGCAAGCTAGGAGTTGGCTTTATGGCTTTGAGCTTGGTGAAGGTGCCGGCGGCTGAGGCGCCGGCGCAGGTTGATCCAGAGAGGTGATTGGCTGATCTGCGGAATGCGTTCCCGGCATTCGCGAGTTTTTCAGCGGCTTCCTCTCGAGCTGAACGTTACACCGATGAAAGAGCGATCAAAGACATCGGATGCAGCGAGGCTCACTCACAGTTCTATTGAGCGGTCGGCGTCCGCCCTGGATGCGTCCGTCGAGTTGGCTATTGGTCGACGACATGCTCAGATCGAGCCAGTGGCGGATCGATCGCGAGCCCACTCGCAATCTTGAGGAACAATGTTTTCGATGCTGCATCGCGCCGGCATGACATGTCCGAAATGCACCGGCTTGATGAAGGTTGGCCTCGACACTCAGTTCGTCTGCGAGCCCTGTCGCGAATATGTGTTCGTATTTGTCGTCACGTTACGGTTTCACACCGGTCGCGACCGTGCTCAAGGAGTTCGGGTCTGGTCGCGGAGGCCCAACCGGGAACGCGCGTTAAGAATACTCGGTCACTGTGCGTCATGATGGTCGAGCGGAAGCCCGCAGCGGACGATGGTCTTGCCTTGCTCGCGGCATAGCTGCAGGTCTCCATCGAGCGCACGCGCGCGTTCGTGCATACCGGTCAGGCCTCTGCCGAACGTCAGGTCTTGTGGCAGGCCAATGCCGTCGTCGGAGATCTCTATCTCGATCTGATCTTCGTTGACCGTCGCCGTGACGTCCATTTCTGTCGCGTTGGCATGCCGGAGCACGTTTGTCACACCCTCCTGGATCACGCGATAGGTAGTTTGCGCGAGCAGGCCGTCGAGGTCATTCAAGCGATGATCGATCCGGGATGTCACTTGGAGATTGGGGGCCTGGGATTGCGCATTGCGCAGCAGTGCTTGCACGCTGGCAGCCAATCCCAGTTCCGCAATGTAGACCGGGCTCAGGCCCTCCAGCACACGCCGGTTCGCCTGCTGCAGGGCCTCCGTCGCGGCGAGAATGCCGTGCGCTGGCGAACCTGGCTCGGGAGGACCTTCGGCCTCTGGGTCGGACAGCGCCGTCGCGTTGGCGCGGATCGCGAACAGAAGCGGGCCCAGCTCGTCGTGCAGCTCCCGTGCCAGTTCGCGGCGCTCGTCGTCCTGGACTGCGACCAGTTTGCGCAGCAGATCTCGGTTGTCGCGGCTGAGGCGCTTCAGCGTCGCGGCGAGCTCGTTTGCCTCCGCGCAACTCTTGCGGATCTCGGGTGGGCCCGCCAGCGGGATCGCGGCATCGTAAACGCCGTTGCGCATCCGGGTCAGTCCTGCACCGAGCTGCTCCAGGGGACGAAGCGCCGAGCCTGTCGTGAAATAGGCGCTGAGCCCGGCGAGTAGCATCAACGCTGCGCTCGAGCCGGCTATGGCCAGGAAGCCCACCCATTTTTCCAGGATCTCGGCCGACAGGTCCGGTCTAAAGACGATATCACCGACATGCGCCGTTCGGATTGCGACCGGATGGCTTGAGCCGAGCTCGGGAATCTGCAGCAGGGCGGTAAACCAGGCGGGAACGCTGCCACGGTAAGTGTCCGAGGCCGCGCCCTGCCAGTCGGCACCCGACGGCACGAACGCTATCGCGGCAGGCGCGCGGAGGGAGGTTGCGAACGCATTGAGCGTCTGTTGCGGATTGTCCGCGGCCGCAAGCGCAGCATTCAGCGCCTCGGCTACGCGCTGTGCAGAGCGGGCGCCCTGGGCATTCTCATCCTCGAACTGCTCAGGCGAGAAGGTCTGCAGTGCAAGGCCGCCGAGGAGCAGTGCGCCGACAACCATTGCGGCCATGGGCAACAACAGCCGTGCGCGAAGCGAGCGGCGGTTCCACAGTCGGTTCAAAATTCTTGGCACTGCGGGCTCCGTTCGGCGATTCTTCTCTTTTAATTTCCGCGCGAAGTTCTATTTTGGCTGAGGAGGAAGCGTGCACGATACGGCCAAATCAGCCACGAGGATATTGATCGTCGACGACCATCCCGTGGTGGTGTCGGGCTGCCGATCCCTGTTCGCCTCAGACAAGACGGTGAAGATCGACGAGGCCGCGGACGCTAAAGCCGGTCATCGAGCTTTCCTGCAGAAGCGGCCAGATGTGACCGTTATCGATATTAAGCTCCCCGACGTTTCCGGGTTCGAGCTGCTCCGTAAGATTCGCAAGGAAGATCCGGACGCCCTCGTCATCATGTTCAGCATGAATGACGATCCCGCATTCGTCGTGCGGGCTGTGGAGATGGGTGCGCAAGGCTATCTGTCGAAGAGCGACGATCCTCGCCTGTTCGTGAAGGCGGTGCGCAAGGTCGCGGCCGGGGAGCGGTTCGTTTCGCCACATCTCGCCGAGGCGATTGCTTTCGGCGGTGCCGCGATCAAGGCAAACCCGGCCTCGCAGATGTCGGCGCGAGAACTGGAAATCCTTCGGTTGCTTGGTCGTGGCGACAAGATCGTCGACGTCGCATCGGCGCTGGGCATCTCCTATAAGACCGTTGCCAACACCACATCTCTGCTCAAGCAGAAGCTCGGCGCGAAGAGCCATTCCGACCTGGTGCGGATCGCCGTCGAAATGGAACTTAGCTGACCCTGCCGCGAATTGAGCTGGCCGCGTCAATGGGAGGGCCAGTCCTTCATTGGAATACGGGTTGCATTCTCGGGGCAATGGAAGCGACGAATGCACCTTCCAGCAGCTTTGATTTGAAAGGCTCCGGACGGCTCACCACCGGGGCAATGACCAGCCTTGCCATTCCCCTAGCCCATCCGAATCGCGGTAGCTCGCAACGCGCTGACCGCGCTGGGCAAACCGTGGGCTTCTGTCGCGCTGCGCGTGCCGGGTCGGCCTTGCATGTCGCGCGATTTGCTCAGGTGCCTTAGGCGGGTCGGCTTCTGCGACAGCCGCGGGCCGCGGTGCGGGAGCTTGGGCAGTGACGGGAGCCGAGGGCGCGGGTGAGGCGGAGACGAGCGGTGCGCTTGTATCCATCCGTATCGCTTCCGGCCATTTGTGCCGCGAGTGAATGCGGATCGTTGCGCGGTCGATGTCGTTGAGGGCAACGGCAGCTGGTGGTGCCGGAAAGTACCAATCCGCGACAAACAGCAAACCGAGCAGCATCGCGCTTGTAAACAGCAAGTATCGAAACAGAGGCATCAAACCGTCCATAATTCCGGACCGCATATCGGCACCGGCGCCGACTAACGGGAAAAAGCGGCAATCGTTCCTGGCGTCTTTCTCGCCGAAAAGAGGCCACCGCTTGGCGGCCTCTTCGTCTAACCGGTAAACTGACTACAAAGCGATCTACCTGTCGCCCGCGCCAATAGCCGCGACCCTCGTGCTCGCGGAAAGTGAACCGTCCGTGCGGTCTCCACCGCAGCTTGTCCTCGTGGACAACGACGCGAGGGCCCCTCGGATAATCCCAACCTAGTGGGTGTGCCAGCACACTTGCCCAGAGCATACGATCACAGCAGATGCGCTCATCGCGGAGGCAACCAGGAAGCCGCCCCAAGAATCGCGCCGACGGTCGTTCTGCCAATCAGTTTCATGTCATCACTCCTCACTCGCAACCTTTCCCCGTGCGCCAACACTTCGGATTCAAGGCTGTTGCTGGCTTTCGGGAATAATATGCAACTCAGCTGGGAACTGTCGGCCCGTGCCGCGGTTGATGGCCTGTGCTTGGCACACAATCAACTTCCCCAATGGCTCCGGTGCAGTTCCTCGGCTGCGCCGGAGCTAACGTTTGCGTCCGAGCCTAAGCGAAGAATGTCGTTTCGAAGGTTACCATGTGGCACGCATAGTTTGTGACAGCAGACATAATGGAAGACTCGCGCTAGAGCGGCGCCCGGACGTGTTGGGCAGCCGGCAACGTGAGGCTCTTTGCGGCTCTCGATTGCACAAATAGGCCGGAGGTTACGATCAGGGCTAGAGAGAAAAAAGCCACCACCGACATGCATGCAAACTGATCACCAGCGCCCATCCCAGCCATTCCACGTTTGTTTCAAGCCGTGAACGTCGCAGGTATCAGTTCGTTCCCTGGATTGGGAAAAACCGGCAATGCTCTCGGTAGAGGGAGCCCTATGCGACCTCGCATCAGGCGCTCGCGCAGGACACGGCATTTCAGAAGGAGGTCGTTAAATGCGGCGAAGGCGTTGGGGAAGGCCATGAAGCTCCCGCGTGCCGGTAACCAGTCTCTATCGGCCGATGCCGCGCATCCCGCGACGGAACGACGTGGTCTGGATCGGAAATTTGGGGCGATGGAGAGCGCGCAACCGACGAATTCCTCATCTCCCCTGCGTCACAGCTGGGATTGCGCGGCGAAATTCACGGCGTGCGCTACTCGGAGGCCGCATTGCGTGTGATCGAGGCGGCGGGCATGGATTATTGCGGCTGGTTGCCGGCACATCGTGCGCCTGCGGCGTTCGCGGCCGCACGTGCAACGGTCCATGTGCCACGCGGCCCCTACGTGCAAGCGCTGCCCGGCATACCGACCATCGTCGAAATTCCAATTCGGATTGATCAGAGCAACGCGGGTCATGCCGAGGCTCCCTTGTGTACGACGGATGGCCCGAACCGGCCGTCGAGCCAGGCATGCAGCGACTGCAAGCCCTCGCGCAGCGGGACCTTCGGCGTCCAACCCAACAATTTGGTGAGCGCGCGTCGTCCTGACGAACCGGGAGCACGTCATCGCCCTTGAAGCTCGCGAGAAGGGGCTCATGGGCATGCTGCTGCGCTATCCCTACGAGGTTCGCGACTCGGCCGAGTATTTCGACGACGTTCAAGACGTGAAGATCACCAAGGATATGCTCGATCTGGCGAAGCACATCGTCGAGCAGAAGTCAGGCCACTTCGAGCCCGACAAGTTCGAGGATCATTATGAGGCTGCGCTGACGGAGCTGCTCAATGCGAAGCAGAAGGGCTTGCCGGTGAGGGCTGCTAAGAGGCAGGCTCCCAGCAACGTTGTAGACGCCATGGATGCGCTCAAGAAGAGCATCGACAACGGAGCGAGAACGCCAGCCAAGGCCGCTCAGAAGCCCGCTAAGGCGGCCAAGAAGGCCCCGGCCAAGAAGCGCAAGGCCGGGTGAGCCGGAGGTTCTCCTACCCAAAGGAACTGCTCACTTCTTCAGTAGGTTGTTCCAAACTTTACCAGTCACAGGACCGACAAACGTTCCTGTCTTCATGCAGGTCTCACCGGCTTGTTTGCAGCCCGCCTCAATGTTTTTGCCGCCAGCGGCTGAAATGCATTTCTGCACGGCCGCAGAGCATGTGGTCGCCATTGCCCCGGAGGGTGCGATAGTCGTTAGCGCCAGAGCTAGAAATGTAAATCGCATAATGATCCTCTGGTAGGTGAGCTGAAGGTTAGTGCAGCTAATTGGTTCTTGGATGATAGCCGACACCCAGCCGGACGTAATCGGGATTGGGTGAAAGTGACGTGCGCGCAGCGGGAGACCTTGACCTTGGCGGGCTTCTCAAGTCGCTGATCCGCAAGACGCAACCCTTCACCGGGCGCATCGCACACGAGGCGTTGCGTCGAGCCCCCTGGCTAATGGCGCAGATCGAGTATCGGGCCCAAGCAGACGAGGGGAAGGCTCGGGATCCCTTCTTCAAGGGCCTGAGAGAGGATTTTGAAGGCTGGAGTTCCTGTATCCGACGTGGTGCGGTGAGCTTGCGGTGTCTGCAAGGATGCTTCGGTACGCCCAAGGCTCTGTGCGATCTCGCGCATGGTTTTACCCTGCCTGCGGGAGTTCGAGGAGTTTCTATTCCTCCTCAACGCTCCACTGCATAATCTTCCAGCCGCCTTCGACGTGGCGCATCGGCGTCGCTTATTTCACTTCGCCAGTGGTCGGCGTGTTTTCAGGATTTGCGCCCCGCCAGCCTTTGGGATCACAGTGTCCTTCATATTGGTGGGGGGCATGTTCGGTAGCACCTCGACCTTGTTCTCCGGCTTGAGCGCGGCGCAGTCCATGCCGTAAATGAGCTCACCCTTGGCAGATTGTCCGATAGGCTTGCATTCCTGCAGGGCAGTGGAATCGACCCCTTTGTCGTCAGCAAGTGCTGGTGAAATGAGCAGCGATAGAGATAGCGCCGCAGCGATCCTGAGCATAGGTTTCTCCTAATCAATCAATTTGCCTCAACCCGGGATCGCGCCGCTAGTTCCGAGACGCACGGTTGGGGCCTCGGAGTCGAGCAGGGTCTTGTCATGGCCCTAGCCCGAAGTCGGGCCTCTTTGGAACATGCTGATCCAAAAAAGTACGCCGCAGGGCCCGAAATGGTTTGTCCCGGCCGCGCCCGTCATTCCCCCCACTGGGGCTCTGAAATTCCCAGTCTCCGTTACCTAGCAGGCTTACAGCGAAATGGCTGTTGCCTCACTCACACAGCCTCTAAGAGAGGAGCCGACGCCAGGGCCTAAGCGCCAGCTCCTCCGAAACGAGACTGTACTCAACTATTCCCCAGATCAGTCCCGTCCCTTCGAGGAGCCTGCGCCGATCTGCTTGCTGATTTGCTATCGGCCTCATCTCGGCCGGAAGTGAATTGCAAGGAAGCAACATCGTTTTTCGGCAACAGGAAAAAACGCCGCCGGTCTCAGAAATACATGCCCGGCGGCGTTCACTCCAAAACCTGGGCCCTGAAAATTCCCAAGCGCCAGATGACTCTCAGCATTGCCACTTGTTCCCGGGTGGCGCTGCCTAAATTGAAGGGCCTGCCAGAGGTCGATAGCCGGCCGGGGTCACGCTCGGCCGGTTTTTCTTGCAGATGGCCGCGCTGTCGACTTAGGCTCTACCACCATTCACCATTTTAAAGGGAGAGAGCGACGTGGCGACAGGTACCGTGAAATGGTTCAATCCAGTCAAAGGATTTGGATTTATCCAGCCCGACAGCGGCGGCAAGGACGTGTTCGTACACATTTCAGCGGTCGAGAAGGCGGGACTGAGCACTCTCAACGAGGGAGCAAAGGTCAGCTACGAAGAGCGGGAAAACCGCGGCAAGACATCAGCTGAAAACCTCAGGGTGGGCTGAACGTCATCAGGAACAAGTGGCAATGCCGGGAGTCATACTTATGCTCCCGCGAAGATCGCCCCCCCCGACCGGGAGCTTTCAACGGCCCTGGCGCTCCCCGCGCTGGGGTCGCTTCTTTTTGTGGGTAGATTGTGGGTTATTCCAACTAATCATTCAAGACGATGACGCCGGCGGCCGCCGCTAGTGCCGCCGAGCGGGCGTTCTCGTTAAAATGATAATGCGCTTGCCGCAGCAGCCAAGCTTCGTCGTCCGCGGGCACGTCCCGCCAGCCGTCCAGCGAGCGCCCGACTTCATTTACCATTATCGGGAAAATCTGGAACCTTGGGCCCAGGTCGCTGTTTCGCAATGACTACTTTGACGTCCATTGGAGGAGAACTGAAATGAAGAAACTCGTTGTATGCGGTGCCCTCGCAGCTTTCGCATTTGCTACGCAGGCAGCCAGCGCAGCTGAGTTCTACATCGTGCGCGATGCCAGCACCAAGAAGTGCACGGTCGTCGACACCAAGCCGACGACCACAACCACGACTGTAGTGGGCGATGGCGTTTACAAGACGAAGACGGAAGCTGAGTCCGCGGTGAAGACCACCAAGGTCTGCACTGAGCAGTAAACCTGGATCACCCATAGTGGAGGCATAGGAATGCCCGTAATCTTATTGTGGGGGATTCCCACGCTTATTGTTGTTGGCGGTGCTGGATACTGGTTAGTTCACATGCACTAGTGCCATTTGATCAGAAGCGGCTCGTCCCAAATGGACGGGCCGTTTTGGCGCTACGTATCCACAGCACGCTGAGCCGGCCAAGTCGCGGTGATATCTTCGCTGCGGACAAACGGCGGTCTCATCATGCAATCGAGCTGATGCAGGCGCGGTGGTGATCGCGCGAAACCCGGCAACTTCTAACACGCCGATCGGCACAGTACCTGGGTCTCGAACGCGACGACCTACGCCTGCGCGTTGCCTGATCCAGCCGACCTGGACATCGCCATAAAACCGTTCCAGCTATCGCGATGCGGATCCCTGGAGGGCGGCCGAGAAGCGTTCAGCTGGCGTGGTCCGCGCGCCGCGTCTTGCAGCGGGGGAACGCAGTCATACGGCCTCTGTTGAGAACAGGAAATAGCCCGTCACATTGATAGCCATGACTTTTTCCCTCGCTTCGCGGGTAGTCTCAGAGGGCGGTAGTTAATGCAGCCTGCGTTGTTGACAAACTGTCAAGACGTCCGAAGCGCTCGCGCGCCGCCGCAACCGCCCTTTCGTACGGAGCATAGACAATGAACGAGCGCAACTTCGATGCCATCAACATCGGCCCCTCGCTGGGGCCGTTTCTTGTCAGGCCAGGAGATCTGCCTGGCTTGAGCATCCTCACGAAGGTTCCGCTCTCGTGGTACTCGAACCAGCCGTTGCTCGGCGGGAGACGCTGCAATGAAATCGTGTCGCTCACCAATCGAATCGGACCGAGTACCGCTGCTTCAGCCGCAGTTCGGTGGCCTTTGCCGAGATGAGGACCTGCGCTTGATCGGCGCCATCACGCATGACGGGCACCAAAGTCCAATCAGTCCCGGAGGGGATGATTTCGACGTGGCAGACATGCTCTCCGCCCGGGAGACTGCGCAGCTCGCGCAGAGCGATGAGTTCGAGATTTTTCGCGCATGCCATTGTGACGGGCACGGGAGGGCTCCTGGCCTTTCATGCGGATGAACTCGGACTGCCCCGTGCTGTTCCATTCGATACCCTGACGCAGGGGTCTGGCCAGCCGGAGGACGCTGCGATCCTGCAAAGGATCTGGCGGAGCAGGCAAAGAATCCTATGCGAGTCAGCACATAATCTTGAAGTCGGAGAACGTCGTTCTAGAATGCTGCCAGCGCGCCGTTTTTGTGCATCGATCTCACGGACCTGGGATAGGTCGAGAATCCGTCGGCATGTCTGCGACGGCCGTACTACGGCCTGTCTTCAGCCCTGATCCTCTAAGACTTGCCCGGCGCCCTAATCGGCGTCGATTGTCTTCGCGTTCGATGAACGCGGAACGGGTGCCACCTTCTTTAGTGGCTTCTGTCCCGGTGGTCTCGGCTCCGTCTTCTCCAGCTCTGCCTCAAATCGCTTCTGCCGCGATCGGGCAATCAGGCCGGCCAGCACCATCACGAAACCTGTAGCGATCATCGCATAGGGGGCCAAGTTCTTCAGCGAGACCGAAGCCAATTCGCTCACTCGAAGCTCCGCGCCATCGCCGGACGCGAGTCTGATCCAGTGCAGGAAGCGCTCACCGTGGTAGAGGGCGAGGTGGCCGGGCGACGCGAAGTCTGCTTCATTTTCCCTCGTGCCGGTGCTGCTGGAGAACGAGGCGCCCTTTAATGAGTTCGGCCTGCTCCTTGGTAAGTTTCTCGGCGATATCGCCGTTCTTGAGAAGAGCGGGGCCCTTCTCGGTCATAAACCATCCAGCCGGTGGTTCCAATTCGAACGAGGAACCTGGCCTGCATAGGCAGTTCAGCGTAATTCACTGGATACCCCAATTGACACATGCAATCTGCACATTGGGGCATTTGGCGAGCGCCGCGGTCATTTCACTATGTGAATCGCAGTAGTCGATTTTAAGCGAACTAGTTACCCGTTACAGCAACAACGCTGACGTGCATACTTAAATGCGGTCGCCTGCCAAGCGGCGCAGACTAAAGCGTATGTTCGATCAGATTGAGGTTGTTGAATACGTGGTGCTCAGCTTCGGGCTGATGGGGCTCGCCGTGAGCGCGGCCTTCTTCCTCCTCATGTCCTGAAGCCAGCCAAAGGAGAGGCCGTTTCTTATCAAGGCGAACTGGTCGCTCCTAGCGTGCAGGAAAACGCCATGGAAGACATGGTATCGAGCGTGAAGAAGCTTCGCGCTGAAGCCGATCTGGCGCACCAGATCGCTATGAGCGCTACGGACGATAAAAAGCGCGAGCTATACGAACGCCTGGCGGCTCACTTTAGGCAAGTGGCTGTCGAGATTGAAAAGGCGATAAGCGACTAGGCAAGTGAATAGAAGAAAACCGACCATGCTGGGGATCTCGAATTCGCTCGCGCGTTACGAAGTTACGAATGGCCTCACGCACACGATCGGATGATGTACGGCAGGTTGGTTGGTGTGGGGAAAGGCGGTAGCGCTCTAGCGACTCGAACCTCCGACGGATCGTTATGCACACCGTCGGTTTCGCTGGTTTAAGATCCGACGCCAACCACCGATTGACCACCGAAACCCCGTGAACAAACAGCGATAAAGGTGGTCAATCAGGATCGACCTTCATTGTTTTTGTTGATTTTTTCGACCGCTGATTACGTTCGGGACGCAGGGGTCGCAGGTTCGAATCCTGCCACTCCGACCATCTTTCCAAGCACTTATAGTTTCTGTGTTTTTTGCGCGCAACGACATGCGCGTCGATTTGTGGCGCGGCAGCCATGTCGGTCGATCTCGTGAGACATGTCCCTGCTATCGGGGAATCGCAACAGCGAGCCGCTCCGATTCTACGGCGCTCGGAACCTGACAAGGGACGATTGTTGGGCGCGGAGTAAGCGGCCCCTGACGTGATGTTGCGTAGCACGTCACCAAGCACCAGAAGGCCTCCCGTCGGATCTATCAGCCGATCCTGGCCGACATCAAAGCACGAATAGTCCGTCGCGAGTAGTGCTCAACGTGCCAGCGCAAATCCGAAAATAGCAGTTGTCAGGGCGTGCCGACCTCGAAGGCCAGCAGCACGTTGCCGGGCAGGCCGCCCCATTGCGCATAGCCTGAATTGACATACAGCATGCCGTCGACGACGACCGATCCGGGCCCGTCCATGGCGCCGCCACGGGCCGGAACACCATTCACCGTCGTATAGTCGCGCGCGGTGTCGATCTCCCAAAGCAGCCGCGCATCATCGGTGGCATAGGCGCGCAGGAAGCCGCTCACGCCGCCCGAGAAGACGACGCCGGGAATGAGAGTGACCGCTGCGGAGAGGGCGGGGCTACATTGGGGGCGGTCGCCGCAGGCAACCGGCGCCACCTGCATTTCGATTTTCCCGGTCGCAAGATCGAGTCCGAACAGGCCGCCGCCTTCGCTCGAGCTGAGGCGCCTCGAGCCGTCTCTCAAAAACCGCACGTCGGAATTGGCGACATAGATTCGGTCCTGGTCCGCGGCGGAGCCCCATTCGGTCCCTCCCAACGGGCCACCTTGGCCGATCCGCGTCTGCCACAGGATCTTGCCCTCATGGTCGGGATCGAGTGCATGTACGACGCCGGATTTCTGGCCGATGACCAGCTCGCGTTGACCGTCATGCAAGGTCACCAGGATGGGCGATTGTCCGAAATCGTGGTCGGGGCCGCGGTCCTGCGGACAGTTGCTCTGGTCGGTGCCGAAGCACGCGACGACGAAGCTGTCCTTGGGTGTTGCCTGCTGATGCCAAAGCATTCGCCCGGTCGCGAGATCAAGCGCGAGGATGGCATCGCTGGTGTCGGTCGCCGGATCGGCATAGCTGTTCGATGTCGCGACATAGAGCGCCTGGCGCTCCACATCGATCGTCGGTGCGGACCAGACCGACGCGCCGGCCGGACCGAAGAGCTGGGTCCCGATGGCGTTGGTCCGGGTGGGATGCGGAGCTTCTGAAATGCTGTAGGTCTTCCATATCTGCGCGCCGGTTTCGGCCTTCAGCGCAACGACGCTGCCGCGAAACGTGCAGCATTGGTAGGTTGGCCGGGACCCCGTGGCCTCCTCGATCGATGACACCCCGAGATAGACGACGCCGGAATAGAAGGTTGGCGCACCGGTGATCCGGGCAGCCGGATGATCCTCGACCTTGCTTTTCCAGATCAGCGCACCGGTCGTCGCATTCACCGCGTAGACGTTGGCGAGCACATCGCCGAAGAAAATCGCGGACTGGCCGTTTTTCATCGGCGCAAAACTGATGGCCGCCCTGACCGGTGCGTCGGTCGGAAACACCCAGCGGGTGCATCCGGTTTTGGCATCGAGGGCGTGCACCTTGCGGTCGCCGCCGCCGACGAACAGCAAGCCGCCGATGACCGTCGGCTGAGCGAAGGCGACCGACGTGTCAGGAAACCCGAACGCCCACTTCAGACGCAGCCGCGGGACCTGGTCTGGCGCGAGGCCGGCCATCGCCGCCGGCTGAAACCGGCTGTTGCTGAGATCCACGCCCCAGCCGTTCCACCGTGGTCCGTCGATCGGCTGCGGGAAACCGGCCTCGCCCTGCGCGCATTGGCCTGCACTGTCGGCCGACGCCTGCGAGGCAGTCTTGCCGGTGACGAGCGAGGCGATCGCCGCCCTCTCGTCATTGGTCAGCCCCTGCGCGAAGGATGCCATCGCACCGGTGGTGATCGCACCGAGAACCTCATCGAACGACTTCGATTGCAGCGCGGTGCGGCTCGGGGCGCGGATATCGGTGTTGCTGCTGTCGTGACACTGCGCGCAGCGTTGTGCGTAGAGCGCGGCTCCGCCTTGCTGCGCCGTCGCAGGAAGGCAAGGCGAGATCAGGGCGACGGCAATCGCGGCACTCAGTTTCATCGTGATGCACCGGTATTGGCTTTGATGAGGTGAGCGACGGCAGCCTAGCACAACCTGCCGGCTTCCACTGTGCATGGGGAGGCCGCTCGCGTGTGTCGGGGGTGCCGGGCCTGATCGCCACCGGCCGGTCCCCAAATCGGGCGCCCGACGGCGCGATCTCCCATGGACAGCCCACCCGATGTGATAGAATTATAACACAATAAGTTGCAAAAATAACACGATGTCATCATCGCATCAGCGTCTCGCGCGGGCGACGGGAGGAGGATGGAATTGTCCGGTTCGATCGCGGCAGAGCCCCGGCCGTCGGCGTCGCTCTTGATGGTCGGTGGCATCAACAAGCGCTTCGGCGGCGTGCGCGCGCTGCGCGACGTCAACCTCGAGGTCGTCTCCGGCGAGGTTCACGCGCTGCTGGGCGAGAACGGCGCCGGAAAATCCACGCTGATCAAGATCCTCAGCGGTGTTCATGCCGCCGACAGCGGCACGATCGAGATCGCGGGCAGAGCCGCGACGTTCGACAGCCCGGCAAGATCGCGCGAGGCGGGGATCGCCGTCGTCTATCAGGACCTCAGTCTCGTCGAGTCCCTGAGCGTCGCCGACAATCTGCTGCTCGGCCGCGAGCCGCGTGCGCGGTTCGGCTTTGTCCGCAAGCGCGAGCTGATGACCAGGGCCGAGACGTTCCTGAGCGAGCTCGGCATTCCGCTCGATACCAAGGCGACGGTCGGCTCCCTGCCGTTCGCCTATCGCCAGATGACGGAGATCGCCAAGGCGTTGATGGGCGAGGTGCGGCTGTTGATCCTCGATGAGCCGACCTCCTCGCTGACCTCGGATGAGGTCCGCATCCTGTTCGATGCGATCGGCAAGGCGACGCGCCGCGGCGTCGGCGTGATCTACGTGACGCATCGGCTCAACGAGGTGTTCGAGATCTCGCAGCGTGTCACGGTGCTGCGCGACGGCGCCAATGCCGGCACCTTCGTCACTGCCGATACCGACATGAAGCGGCTGGTGAATGCCATCATCGGAACCGATCGGTCGGCGCCGGCAGTATCGCGGGCCGCACCAGCGGCAGCGCGCACGTTCGATTCAGCGCCGGTTCTGTCCCTGTCGGGCGTCTCCAACGACCGGCTGTCCGCCGTTGACTTGTCGGTGATGAAGGGTGAAATCCACGGCCTTGCCGGTTTGATCGGCAGCGGGCGCACGGAGGTACTGGAGACCATCTTCGGGCTTCGGCCGGCCGGGAGCGGCACGCTCGAGATCGACGGCCGGCCGTGGCTGCCGAAGAGCGCTGCGGATGCGATCGAACAGGGCGTCGCGCTGGTGCCCGAGGATCGGCATGTGCAGGGCCTGGTCCTCGATCATTCGATCGAACGCAACATCACGTTGCCGCGGATTCCGCATTTCTCGCGCTGGGGCTTCATGCAGCAACGCGCCGCCGCGCGGCGTGCGGAAACGGCCGTCGCGCGGCTTTCGGTGAAGGCGCAAGGTGCGTCCAGCCTGGTCAGGACGCTGTCCGGCGGCAACCAGCAGAAGGTCGTGTTCGGAAAATGGAACGATCCACGGCCGCGCGTGCTGCTGCTCGACGAGCCGACGGTCGGCGTCGACGTCGGCGCCCGCGAGGAAATCTACGGCGTGATCCGCAATGCCGCCCGCGAAGGGACTGGAGTCCTGATCGTCTCGTCGGATCTCGTCGAATTGATCGAACTCTGCGACCGCATCTCCGTGATCGTCAACGGACGCGTGGCGCGGACGCTCAATCGCGGCGAGATCGATGATGCCGAAGAGCTGCATCATCTCCTGCAGATCTACCAGGCTTCAGGACAAGGCGTATTGCAAGAGCTGCCCGCATGACCGAACTCACCGCGCCCAATGTCGTCGCCGCGTCGACCCGAACCGATCGGCGCCGCAAGCTGTTGCAGAATCTGCTGCGGGGCGAGCGCCCCTACATGCTGTACCTTGCCTTCGTCGTGCTGCTGGTCGTGTTCAGCCTGTCATCGCCGTGGTTCCTGTCGGTGGACAATTTCCTGAATATCGGACGCCAGACCACGCTGGTGTCGATCATCGCGGTCGGCATGACATTCGTGATCATCGCACGTCAGATCGATCTGTCGGTCGCATCGACACTGGCGCTGTCGGGCATGGCGGCTGCGCTCGCCATGAGCCAGATCAGCAACAGCTGGATCGTCGGCGCCGCCGCCGGGCTCGGCACCGGCGCGCTGGTCGGGCTGCTCAACGGCATCCTGACCACGCAGCTCTCGATCCCGTCCTTCCTGGTCACGCTGGGATCGCTGAGCATGGCGCGGGGGCTGGCGATGATGGTGACCAACACCAAGCCGGTCATCATCACCAACGAGACCTATTTCGCAATCTTCGGCGAAGGCACGTTTTTGGGCATACCGGTTCCGATCGCCTGGACGCTGGTGGCGATGATCGTCGGCATCCTGCTGCTGCACTACAACGTGTTCGGCCGTCGCATCTATGCGGTCGGCGGCAATCCGACCGCAGCGCTCTATTCCGGCATCAACACCAAATGGGTGACGACCGCGGCCTTTGTGCTGACCGGCGCGCTGGCCGGGCTTGCGGCGCTGGTGCTGTCCGCGCGCTCGCACGCCGCGCGGCCCGACGTCGTGCAGGGCATGGAGCTCGACGTCATTGCCGCCGTGATCCTCGGCGGCTGCAGCCTGTTCGGCGGGCGCGGCTACATCCTCGGAACGCTGTTCGGCAGCCTAATCATCGGCACGCTCAATAACGGCCTCGTGCTGCTCGGCGTCAGCTCGCCGCTGCAGCTAGTCATCAAGGGAGCGATCATCGTCGCCGCGGTCGCCTTCACGAAGCGCTAGAGCACGACCCGGAAAAGTGTAGGGGCAAGGTCGCCGGCCTCCGGTCAATCGGCGACCAAAAAAGGGAGGAAACAATGAAGCCAATCTTGCGACAAACCCTGCCGCTGACCGCGCTGATCGCGGCGACGGCCATTTCGATCGCCCCCTCGGCGCGCGCCGAAGTGCCGGCAACCTGCGTCAAGGGCGTCGATCTCGCGACGCTTGGACCGAAATCGATCGTCGGCCAGGGGCCGCACGGCGAGAAGGCTGCCTCGCCCGAGGTGCTCGCGCTGTCGGACGCCGACGCCGCCAAGGTCAAGGAGAAGCATTTCAAGGTCGGCATCTCGATGCAGACCGTCAACCTCGACTGGGCGCAGCTGCAGATCCAGGGCATCACCGATACGCTGAAGAAGTACGGCGTGACGGTGACCGGCGTCGCATCTGCCGAATATCAGGTCGACAAGCAGATCGCCGACATCGAGAACACCATCCAGCAGCATCCGGACGGCATCATCTCGATTCCGGTCGATTTCACCGCGACCGCACCGACCTACAAGAAGGTCGCCAAGGCCGGCATCAAGCTGGTGCTGATGGACAGCATTCCGACCGGTCTGAAACATCCCGAGGAATACGCCTCGATGATTTCGGCGGACAATTTGGGCAACGGGCAAATCGCAGCCCAGATCCTGGCCTCCTGCATGCCGCAGGGCGGCACCATCGGCCTCGTCAATTTCGGTGTCGTCTATTTCAGCACCAACGAGCGCACCAAGGGCATCCGCGAGTGGATGCAGAAGAACCGTCCCGACATCAAGATGAAGCAGGTCGACTTCACCGACCCTCCGAAAGTGTCGCAGATCGCGGGTGACTTCCTCACCGGCAATCCTGACATCAAGGGCCTGTACGCGGTCTGGGATCAGCCGGCGCTCGATACGCTGAGCTCGATGCGCGCGCAGGGCATCGACATTCCCGTCACGACCGTCGACCTCGGCTTGCAATCGGCGATCGAGATCGCCAAAGGCGGGCCGCTGAAGGCGACCGGGTCGCAACGCCCCTATGATCAGGGCGTCGCGGAGGCGATGGCGATGATGAATGCGTTGCTGGGCAAGGAAACGCCGGCCTGGGTCGGCGTGCAGTCGCTGCCGGTGACGCAGTCCAATGTGCTGGAATCCTACAAGACGGTGTTCAAGAAGGAGCCGCCGCCGGAGCTGACCGACGTCTGCAACAAGGCGAAGCCGGCCTGCAACTAAGCCGAAGGAGTTCGATGCGTGGTCCCGCGAGCCCGCGCATCGTATGCAGCCTGATCCGGGCGTGCCAGCCCCCGCCCGGGTCAGGTTGCGCTGGTGACGTACTCGACGGGAAGGCTGCGGAAGTGCTTGCGCATGTCCGCTGACGCCGCGCCACCGACGATGATCCGCGAGAACGCGCCGATATCGGAGAAGAACGCCGATTTGAGGCTGCCGAGCTTGCTCGCGTCGATGACGAGGATGCTCTCCATCGCGGTCTCGATGACGGCCTGCTTGACGGCGACTTCGTGAAAATTCGAGCAGCTCGCGCCGCGGGTCCAGTGCACGCCGCCGGCGGAGATGAAGGCCTTGTTGATGCCGAGCCGCCGCAGATAGGACAGGCCGTCGTCCGATGCAAACGACTGCGACGAGGGATGGTAGAGCCCGCCCATCAGCATCACCTGCGTGGCCGGCCGCCGCGTCACGATCGAGGCCACGTTCATCGAATAGCAGATCACCGAGAGCGGCAGATCCTCGGGCAGGCAGTCCGCCAGCGATTGCATCGTGGTGCCGCAGTCGATGAAGATCGTATCGCCTTCCTTGATGGAGGCGGCGGCAGCCCGACAGGCGAGACGCTTGTCCTGGGTGTGCTGGTCGATCTCCTGCTCGAACGTGTACTTGATCCCGGTCGGCGACGCGGCATTGACGACGTAGCCGCCGAGCAAGGCGAGTGCGGCTTCCGGACCGGCAAGGTCGCGCCGCACCGTCATTTCGGAAACCTTGAGAAGCTCGGCGGCGTCCTTCAGATGCAGCGCGCCACTCGATTCGACGGCGCGGCGCAGCCTCTGCAGGCGCTGGACGCGTGTCTCGCTTGGTCGTGCGTTGGAAGTTTCAGCCATTTTGTTCGCCGAGCTTGCTTATCCGATTGACAATGATCTTACAATGTTGTGAGTTTAGCAACGTCGATTTGTTATAATAATAACATCCAGTCCGGGCGGGCTGATCCGGTGACGAGACGACGTCGTTCTCGGCATGCGGCAAAGCCCGCGGCAAGGTCAGAGGAGGATCACATGTTGCGATCGGCACATTCAATCTATCTGGCCGCCCCGTCGATTCGCTAGGACTGCACGGCGCCGCCATGACGCAAAGCGTCTTCATACAAAATCCATCCCCGTTGGCCGTGCAATCGCCTTCCCCGGGAGGCGAGCATATTCCTCCGCTGCCGCGCAACAGCGGCCGTGCGTTAGAGATGGACTGGATCGACGACATCAGGATCAACCTGTCGGCCGCCGAACGCCGGGTTGCGAGCCTGCCGGGCCGGCGAACCGTGAAGAAGGACGCGCAGGCGGCGTGGCTGCTCAAGGCAGTCACCTGCATCGACCTGACGACGCTCAACGGCGACGATACGACCGAGCGGGTCAAGCGCCTCTGCGCCAAGGCCAAGGCGCCCGTGCGCGGCGATGTCATGGAGAAGCTCGGCTTTGTCGGGCGCGCCCTGCATACCGGCGCAGTGTGTGTCTACCATCGGTTCGTCGGCGCAGCTGTCGAAGCGCTCCATGGATCCGGCATCCCGGTCGCTGCGGTCTCGACCGGGTTTCCCGCAGGCCTCGTGCCGCATGAGCTGAAGCTGAAGGAGATCGAGGCCTCAGTCCGCGACGGCGCGCAGGAGATCGACATCGTCATCACGCGCGAGCACGTGCTGACCGGCGATTGGCGGGCGCTTTACGCCGAGGTCCGGGATTTCCGCGCGGTCTGCGACAACGCGCATCTGAAGACGATCCTGGCCACGGGCGACCTCAAGACGCTGCGCAATGTCGCCAAGGCCTCGATGGTCTGCATGATGGCCGGTGCCGACTTCATCAAGACCTCCACCGGCAAGGAGGGCGTGAACGCGACGCTGCCGGTGACGCTGGCGATGCTGCGGATGATCCGGATCTATCAGGAGCGCACCGGCTACAAGATCGGCTTCAAGCCGGCCGGCGGCATCTCGACGGCAAAGGACGTGCTCACCTACCAGTTCCTGATGAAGGAGGAATTGGGGCGCGACTGGCTCGAGCCGGATCTGTTCCGCATCGGCGCCTCCAGCCTGCTCGCCGACATCGAGCGGCAGCTCGAGCATCATGTGACCGGCCGCTACTCGGCTTTCAACCGCCACCCCGTGGGATGAGACTCCAGCGATGAGCGTCGCAAACTATTTCGAGACCATGGAGTATGGCCCCGCGCCCGAGGCGGATGGCGAGGCGCGCGCCTGGCTGGCGCGACATGGCGCCACGTTCGGGCATTTCATCGCCGGCAAGTTCACAGCGCCGCATGCGAGCAAACATCTCACGACAAGCGAGCCTGCCACCGGCAAGACGCTGGCGCGCATCGCGCAGGGCGACGCTACCGATGTCGAGGCGGCGGTCAGCGCCGCGCGCACCGCGCAAGTCGCGTGGGCCAAGCTTGGCGGTCACGGCCGCGCGCGTCATCTCTATGCGTTGGCGCGGATGCTGCAGCGTCACGCCCGGCTGTTCGCCGTGCTGGAGGCGATCGACAACGGCAAGCCGATCCGCGAAACTCGCGATCTCGACGTGCCGCTCGCCGCGCGTCATTTCTACTATCACGCGGGCTGGGCGCAGTTGCAGGACCGTGAATTCGCCGATCAGGTGCCGATCGGCGTGATCGGCCAGATCATTCCGTGGAATTTCCCGCTGCTGATGCTGGCCTGGAAAATCGCGCCGGCGCTCGCCGCGGGCAACACCGTGGTGCTGAAGCCGGCGGAGTTCACCTCGCTCACCGCGCTGCTGTTCGCCGAACTGTCTGCGGACGCCGGGCTACCGCCGGGCGTGCTCAACGTCGTCACCGGCGACGGCGCGACGGGTGCACTGCTGGTAGAAAGTCCCGGTGTCGATAAGATCGCCTTCACAGGCTCGACCGAGGTCGGGCGGCTGATCCGCCAGTCGACCGCAGGGACCGGAAAATCGCTGACGCTGGAGCTCGGCGGCAAGTCGCCGTTCATCGTGTTCGACGATGCCGATATCGATGGCGCGGTGGAAGGCGTGGTCGACGCCATCTGGTTCAACCAGGGCCAGGTCTGCTGCGCCGGCTCGCGGCTGCTGCTCCAGGAAGGCATTGCGGAGACCTTCCGCAGGCGGCTGATCCGCCGCATGGAGACGCTTCGCGTCGGCATGCCGCTCGACAAGGCGATCGACATGGGCGCGGTGGTCGCCCCCGTGCAGCTCGAGCGGATCAAGGCATTGGTCGAGACCGGGGTGAAGGAGGGCGCCGAGAAATATCAGGCGTCCGCCGCGCTCCCGGCGGAAGGATGCTTCTATCCGCCGACCCTGCTCTGGAACGTGCACCCATCCTCGACGGTTGCGACCGAGGAGATTTTCGGGCCGGTGCTGGTGGCGATGACATTCCGCACGCCGGACGAGGCCGTGATGCTCGCCAACAACACGCGCTACGGCCTTGCCGCGAGCGTGTGGAGCGAGACGATCGGGCTTGCGCTCGACATCGCGCCGAAACTGCTGGCGGGCGTGGTCTGGGTCAATGCGACCAACCTGTTCGACGCCAGCGTCGGCTTCGGCGGCTATCGCGAGTCCGGCTTCGGCCGCGAGGGCGGTCGTGAAGGCATGTACGAGTATCTCAAGCCGAAGGCCTGGAGCGGGCGCAAGGCGCGGGCCAAGGCATCGCCGCTGCCGACGGCGTCCGCTGCTGGCGCCGGATTTGACGTGCCGCCGATCGATAGGACCGCAAAACTGTTCGTTGGCGGCAAGCAGGTGCGTCCGGACGGCAATTATTCGCGCGCGGTGCTCTCGCCGAAGGGCCGGCGTCTCGGCGAAGCCGGCGAGGGCAATCGCAAGGATATCCGCAATGCTGTGGCCGCGGCGCGCTCCGCCGAGGGCTGGGCGCGGGCGACGTCGCATAATCGTGCCCAGATCCTCTACTACCTTGCCGAGAATCTCTCCGCGCGCGACGACGAGTTCGCCCGGCGCATCGCCGACATGACCGGCATTTCGGCAGCAAAGGCGCGCGCGGAAGTCGATGCCAGCATCGAGCGGCTGTTCAGCTATGGCGCCTGGGCGGACAAATTCGAAGGGGCCATCCATGCGCCGCCGCTGCGCGGCGTGGCGCTGGCGATGCATGAGCCGATCGGCGTGGTCGGTGTCGCCTGTCCAGACGAGGCGCCGCTGCTTGCCTTCATCAGCCTCGTGGCGCCGCTGATTGCGATGGGCAACCGGGTCGTCGCTGTACCGAGCGAGCGGCATCCGCTCGCCGCAACCGACTTCTACCAGGTGCTCGAGACCTCGGACGTGCCGGGCGGCGTGGTCAACATCGTCACCGGTGACCGCAATGAGCTGGTCAAGGTCCTTGCCGAGCATGACGATGTCGACGCGCTCTGGGCGTTCGGATCGCAGGACGCCTCGACGGCGGCCGAACGATACTCGATCGGCAATCTCAAGCGCACGCTGGTCGATCACGGCCACGCGATCGACTGGTACGACAAGGCGGCGAGCGAGGGGCCGATCCTGCTCCGCCATGCGGTGCAGGTGAAGAACATCTGGATTCCGTATGGTGACTAGAGGCGTCTCGCGACGGTGATACGATTGAGGGATCCGGACCGTCAGAGTCCGGCGATTTTGAAGACAAGGGAGGGACGCAACATGCTCAAGGGCATCAATCCACTGCTCAATGCCGACGTGCTCTATGCCCTGCGGGCGATGGGGCACGGCGATCGCCTGGTGGTGTGCGACACCAATTTCCCGGCCGACTCGATCGCGCGTCAGAGCGTGCTCGGCCGGCTGCTGCGCATCGATAATGTGAGTGCCGCCAAGGCGGTCGAAGCCGTTCTCTCCGTGATGCCGCTCGATACATTCGTGGACGATGCCGCTGTTCGCATGGAGATCGTCGGGCAGCCTCAGGAAGTGCCCGCCGTGCAGCGCGAGGTGCAGGCCGCGATCGATCGCGCCGAAGGACGATCATGGCCGCTGGTCGGCGTCGAGCGCCATGCATTCTACGAGAAGGCCAAGGCGGCCTATTGCGTGATCGCGACCGGCGAGCGGCGCTTCTACGGCTGCTTCCTGTTCAGCAAGGGCGTCATCGCGCCGGACGGGGAGTGACAACATGAGCAAGAAAGGCGTCGCCGTCCTCGGCGTCTTCGTCGTCGACCTCGCGTTCCGCGCCGGCAACATGCCGGCGATCGGCGAGACCATCGCCGGCTCGGGATTCGCGATGGGGCCCGGCGGCAAGGGATCCAACCAGGCTGTCGCGGCCGCACGGGCCGGTGCCAGCGTGAGCTTCATCTCGCGGATCGGCAGCGACGCTTTCGGCGAGCTTGCGATCAAGACCTGGGAGGTCGAGGGAATCCGGCCGCGCGTCGCCAGGACGGCGGACGCGCCGACCGGCGCGGCATTCATCTACGTCCACGAGACACGCGGCGATAATGCGATCATCGTGGTGCCGGGCGCAGCGGGCGGGATCGGTCCGGCCGATGTCGATGCGGTGGCGGACGCCATCCGCGACTCCAGCGTGTTCGTGACCCAGCTCGAGCAACCGGTCGATGCGGCGCGGCGCGGGCTCGAGATCGCGCGCGCCGCCGGCAGCATCACGGTGTTCAACCCGGCGCCGGCCATCAAGTTCGATAGCAGCCTGTTTGCGCTCTGCGATTATGTCGTTCCTAACGAGACCGAAGCTGAAGGGTTGACCGGCATTGCGGTGAGCGATCTCGCCGGCGCCCGCCGCGCCGGCGATGCCTTGCTGGCGAAAGGCGCCGGAACGGCGTTGATCACACTCGGCGAGCGCGGCGCGTTGTTTCATGCGCGGGACCGCTCGCTGCACGTGCCGCCGTTTGCCGCCGGCAAGGTGGTCGAGACCACCGGCGCGGGGGACGCCTTCGTCGGCGGCTTCGCGGCGGCGCTCGCGGACGGTGCTGACCCGCTCGAGGCCGCGCGGTTCGGGTCGGCCACGGCCGGCATCTCGGTGACGCGGCCGGGCACCGCGCCCGCTATGCCGCAGCGCGCGGAGATCGACGCGCTGCTGAAGGGATGATCGCGCGATGATGCGGAACGATCCGATCAAGCATGTCTTCATCTGGCCGGCGGTGCTCGTCGTGCTGGCGATCTCGATCTTTCCGCTGATCTATTCGCTCACCACGAGCTTCCTGAGCTATCGCCTGATTCCGCCGATCCCGCCGCGGGTGGTCTGGCTCGGCAATTATGCCACGCTGTTGCAGGAGCCGCGGTTCTGGAGTGCGCTATTCACGACGACGCTGATCGCCTTCATCGCGGTCGCCTTGCAATACGCGATCGGTTTCGGCGTCGCCCTGGCGCTGAATGCGCGGGTGCCGGGCGAACGGCTGTTTCGTGTCGCCCTGCTGCTGCCGATGCTGCTCGCGCCCGTCGCGGTCGCGCTGGTCGCGCGCATGATGTTCAACCCGACGATGGGGCCGCTCAACCAGCTGCTGTCGAAGTTCGGTCTGGTCAACCTGCCGTTCCTCACCAATGGACATTGGGCGCTCGCCTGCATCATCGCGGTCGAGGTCTGGCAATGGACCCCGTTCGTGATCCTGATGATGCTGGCCGGTCTGCAGACGCTTCCCGAAGACGTCTATGAGGCCGCCGAGCTCGAGAATGCCAGCGCCTGGCAGCAGTTCTGGGGCATCACCTTTCCGATGCTGCTGCCGATCTCGGCCGCGATCGTCTTCATCCGCCTGATCGAGAGCTACAAGATCATGGACACGGTGTTCGTGATGACGGGCGGCGGGCCGGGCGTCGACACCGAGACGCTGACCCTGTTCGCCTATCAGGAGGGCTTCAAGAAGTTCAATCTCGGCTACACGTCGGCGCTCAGCTTCCTGTTCCTGATTGCGATCACGATCATCGGCGTCGCCTATCTGGCGCTGCTGCGGCCGCATCTGGAGAAGCGCCGATGAGCGGACATGGCTTGACCGGACTGTCGCCATGGAGCCGCCGCGTTGTCGCCGTCGGCGTTTTCCTCTGGTGCCTGATCACAGTATTCCCGCTCTATTGGGTGGTGGTGACCGCGTTCAAGACGCCGCCGGGCGTGGTCGGCGGGCCGACCTATCTGCCGTTCATCGACTTCACGCCGACCTTGCAGCCCTTCATCGATCTCTATCAGGGGATCCGCGGCGAGTTCTTCCGGACCTTCCTCAACTCGACGATCGTGGGCCTGTCGGCGGCGGCAATCGCGACCGCGATTGGCGCGATGGCGGCCTACGCGCTGGTGCGGTTCGAATTCAAGGTCCGCCTTGGTGCGGGGCTCGTGTTCTTCGTGCTCGCGCTCGGCGGCTATCTGCTGTTCAACGCGACGTTCGGATTCACCCGCCCGCAGGCTTTGTTGCTCGCGTTTCCGATCGCGCTGGTCGCTGCCGTCGTCGCCAATCGGCTGCCGTTGCCCGGGCCGATCCTCGGCAATGAGGACATCCTGTTCTGGTTCGTCAGCCAGCGCATGTTCCCGCCGATCGTCACCGCCTTTGCGCTGTATCTGCTCTACAGCGAGATCGGCCGGCTCGGCTTCCAGTTGATCGACAGCTTCGTCGGCCTGACGCTGTGCTACGTCGCCTTCTCGCTGCCGATCGTGGTCTGGCTGATGCGCGATTTCTTCGAGGCGGTGCCGATCGAGGTCGAAGAGGCGGCGATGGTCGACAACGTGCCGAGCTGGCGCATCTTCTTCGGCATCGTGATGCCGATGTTGATGAACGGGCTGCTGGCGACGTTCATGATCACGCTGGCCTTCGTCTGGAATGAGTTCCTGTTCGCGCTGTTCCTGACCAATTCCAGATGGCAGACGCTGCCCATCCTGGTGGCGGGACAGAACAGCCAGCGCGGCGACGAATGGTGGGCGATCTCGGCTGCGGCGCTCGTCGCAATCGTTCCCATGATGATCATGGCGGGCCTGCTCAGCCGGATGATGCGGTCGGGCCTGCTGCTCGGGGCCATCAAATAGCAAAAAACTGTGTAGGGAGGATGAGACGATGTTGCGACGAAAGTTCCTGATGCTGACCACCGCGCTGGCGATGGCCTGTGCCGCGAGCCAGGCGAATGCGGCCTGTAGTCCGGATTACACCGGCGTCACCCTGACGGTGGCGTCGCAGACCGGACCGTATATCGCCTCCGCGCTCAAGCTTGGCGCTGACGAATGGGCCAAGAAGACCTGCGGCAAGGTCAATGTCGTCGAGTTTCCGTGGTCCGAGCTCTATCCGAAGATCGCGACATCGCTCACGGCGTCGGACGCGACGTTCGATCTCGTCAGCTTCGCGCCGGCCTGGCTGCCCGACTTCGTTCCCTATCTCAGCGAGATGCCGAAAGAGATGCAGTCCGGCAAGGACTGGGACGACATCGAGCCGGCCTATCGCGAACGGCTGATGGTGTGGGAAGGCAAGATCTACTCGCAATCGATGGACGGCGACGTCCACACCTATACCTACCGCACCGACCTGTTCGGCGATCCCAAGGAAAAGGACGCGTTCAAGGCCAAATACGGCTACGACCTCGCGCCGCCGAAGACCTGGAAGCAGTATCTCGACATTGCGGAGTTCTTCCAGCGGCCGGACAAGGGCCTGTGGGGAACGGCGGAAGCCTTCCGCCGCGGTGGTCAGCAGTTCTGGTTCTTCTTCAGCCACGCGGCCGCCTACACCAACAATCCGAACTATCCGGGCGCGATGTTCTTCGACCCCGAGACGATGGACGCGCAGATCAACAACCCGGGCTGGGTGAAGGGGCTCGAGGAATACATCCGCGCGTCGAAGCTCGGGCCGCCCAACGCGCTGAACTTCTCGTTCGGCGAGGTGAACGCTGCCGTGGCCGGCGGCCAGGTGGCGGAATCGATCGGCTGGGGCGACACGGGTGTCATCGCGGCCGACCCGAAGCAGTCGAAGATCTCGGGCAAGGTCGGCTCGGCGATGCTGCCCGGTTCGGACGAGATCTGGAACGCCAAGACCAAGAAGTGGGACAAATTCCCGAGCGTGCTTCCGGGCCCGTTCATGGCATTCGGCGGCTGGCAGATCGCGGTGCCGAAGGCCGGCAAGAACCAGCAGGCGGCGTGGGATTTCGTCAAGACGCTGACGAGCCCCGAGGTGTCGGGCCAGGCGGCGATCACCGGAGGCAGCGGCGTCAATCCCTATCGCAAATCGCACACCGCCAACCTGCAACTGTGGCGCAAGATATTCTCGCCGGAAGAGGCCAAGGAATATCTCGGCGCGCAGTCGGACTCCATCAACGCCAAGAACGTCGCGCTCGACATGCGGCTGCCGGGCTACTTCTCCTACACCGAGGTGGTGGAGATCGAACTCGGCAAGGCGCTGGCCGGCCAGACCACGCCGCAGGCGGCGCTCGATGCGATGGCCAAGGAGTGGAACCGGCTGACCGACGAGTTCGGCCGGGCCAAGCAGCTCGCGGCCTATCGTGCGGCGATGGGCCTGCCGCCCAAGAACTAGCTTTCAACCGAGGCGTCCCGGATGATGCGCGAGCCTCATCCGGGACTTGACTTGCCGTCGAAGGGACGGAAAAGGATTCCATGGCGCACGTCGAGATCGAGAACGTCAGCAAGGCATACGGACCCTACAAGATCATCGAAGGGCTCGACCTCAAGGTGGCCGACGAGGAGTTCGTCGTGCTGGTCGGCCCGTCCGGCTGCGGCAAGACCACGACATTGCGCATGATTGCGGGACTGGAGGCCGTCACCGAAGGGACCATCCGCATCGGCAGCCGCGACGTCACGCAGTTGCGCCCGGGCCTGCGCAACTGCGCGATGGTGTTCCAGAACTACGCGCTCTATCCGCACATGACGGTCGGCGAGAACATCGGCTATGGCATGAAGGTGCGGGGCGAGTCGCGCGCCAGCATCGAGAAGGCCGTGGGTGACGTGGCGCGCGTCCTAGACCTCGAGCAATATCTGCAACGCCGGCCCAAGCAGCTTTCCGGCGGACAGCGCCAGCGCGTCGCGATCGGCCGTGCCATCGTGCGCAGCCCGGATGTGTTTCTGTTCGACGAGCCGTTGTCCAATCTCGACGCCAAGCTCCGCATCGAGATGCGGACCGAGATCAAGGCGCTGCATCGCCGGCTCGCCAAGACCATTGTCTACGTCACGCACGATCAGGTCGAAGCCATGACGATGGCCGATCGCGTCGTGGTGATGAACAAAGGCCGGATCGAGCAGGCCGCCGATCCGATCACGATCTACGAGAAGCCCTCTAACCTGTTCGTCGCGGGCTTCATGGGTGCGCCCAGCATGAATTTCATCCATGGCGAAATCGTAGCCCGCGACGGCGCGCTCACCTTCACCGAGCCGTCCGGTACGGCGTTGAGATTTCCCAAATCGCGAGAGGCAGCCTATGCGGGCAGCGTCGGCAAGCCCGTGGTGCTCGGCGTGCGGCCCGATCATGTGTTGCCGCAAGGCGCGCCGGCGGGTTCTTCGATCCGCCTGCTCGTGAAAGACGTGGAGCCGCTGGGGCCGCACACGCTCGTGATCGGGACCGTCGGCGCATTCGCGTTCACGGCGCAGATGCCGGTCGGCGTCGCCGCCGAGCCGGATCACGTCATCGACGTCGCGCTCGATCTCGAGCGAACGCATCTGTTCGACAAGACGTCAGGGGCGGCTATTTGCTGATCTGCTCTCGCAACGGCAGCAGGCTTGCCGGCACTGGAAAGAAGAGACCAGCGCTCCGGACATAACGCTCGGCCCCGAGCAGGGTACGACTGAGATTGACCTCCGGCTGGCGAGCCAGAGTGGGCGTTCGAACGCCCTCGGAGCCGCAACGGGGGCTTTACCGGCGAATTGACCAGAACATGGGCTGAATCGGTTCCTGCCCTGCATCTGGGCGCGAATCGAGGCGGCTTCATCGGAAATCGCACGGCGAGCCGCCCATGGCGGCTTCTGACGCGATTGTTTTCCATGTTATCACCTGATCCGTCGAAACTGCCCGTGCATGACCTGCACGAGCCCACGAGCCTGGATATTGATGATGTTGTCGCTTCCCAAGACCAAAATACGCGTGCTCCTGCTGGAGGGCGTGAATGATTCCGCGGTCCGGATGTTCGAGGCGAACGGCTATACCGAGCTGCAACGTCTGCCCAAGGCGCTGGGGCCCAAAGAGCTCAAGCAAGCGCTGTCGGGCATCCATATGCTGGGAATTCGGTCGCGGACGCAGTTGACCGCAGAAATCCTCGAGGCCGCCGACCGATTGCTCGTCGTCGGCTGCTTTTCGGTCGGCACCAATCAGGTTGATCTCGACGCCGCGCGAAAGCTCGGAATCCCCGTGTTCAACGCGCCATACTCCAACACCCGCAGCGTGGCGGAGCTGACCATCGCCGAGATCGTCATGCTGTTCCGCCGGATCTTTCCGCGTTCGGTCTCTGCGCATGCCGGCGGCTGGGACAAGTCTGCCGAGGGTAGCCGCGAGGTGCGCGGCAAGACGCTGGGCATCGTCGGCTACGGCAACATCGGCTCGCAGCTGTCGAACCTCGCCGAAGCCATGGGTATGCGCGTGATCTATTTCGATCAGACCGACAAGCTCCGCCACGGCAATACCGAGCCCGCTGAGTCGCTTGACGCGCTGCTCGCAGCAAGCGACGTCGTATCGCTGCACGTGCCGGAGACGCCGGCCACCGCCAACATGATCGGCGCAGCCCAGCTCCAGCTGATGAAGCGTGAAGCCTATCTGATCAACAATTCGCGCGGCACCGTGGTCGACCTCGATGCGCTGGCGAGCGCCCTGCGCGAGGAGCGGCTGGCGGGTGCCGCGGTCGACGTGTTTCCGATCGAGCCGGTGTCGAACGAGGCGCGTTTCGTCTCGCCGTTGCAGGGCCTGCCCAATGTGATTCTCACGCCGCATGTCGGCGGTTCGACGGAAGAAGCGCAGGATCGCATCGGCGGAGAAGTCGCGCGCAAGCTGATCGATTATTCCGATGTCGGGTCGACGTTCGGCGCGGTCAATTTTCCGCAGGTGCAATTGCCGGCGCGGCCGACCGGCACTCGCTTCATCCATGTTCACCGCAACGTTCCAGGCGTCATGCGTCAGGTCAACGACGCGGTTTCCCGGCACGGGATCAACATCCTGGCACAATATCTCCAAACCGATCCGGAAGTCGGCTATGTCGTGCTCGAAACCGACGTTGTCGGCGGTGAGGGCGAGGCACTGCTCGCCGATCTGAGAGCCATCGACGGCACCATCCGCGCGCGGGTGCTGTACGACCAGACCCGGCCGCAGGGCTGATCGACCGCGTCAATCCGCCGAGAAGCCGAACGGAACGCTCGAGGTTCTGAAATCGTCGGGGAGAATCTCCCGTCCGATCGGCGGCGCCGACCGCGCCGCGCATCTCGGGCGATGGCAGACCCGGCATGCGACGCCGATCGGGGTCGGCTCGTCCGCGTTCGGCCCCTGTCCGTCGCGCGTATAGATCAACTGGCCGGCATGCTCGGCGGCGCAGCCGATCGCGATCGCACGCTCGACGCGGATGGCGCCGAACGCGCCGCCGCCGGCGGTCACGGTGCGGGCGATCGAGAAGAACCGCTGACCGTCGGGCAATTCCAGCCATTGCGTCACGATCTGCCGCGGCGTCTTGAAGATATCGTGCACCGACCATAGCGGACAGGCGCCGCCGTGCTTGGCAAACGGGAAGCCGGCGCCGTCGAGCAGCTTGGAAATGTTGCCGGCGGGATCGACGCGGATCAGGAAGAACGGCACCTTCTCGAGCCCCGGCCGCTGCAGGGTCGTGACGCGGTGCGCGGTCTGCTCGAAGCTGGTGCCGAACTGGCGCGCCAGCGCCTCGAGATCGTAACGGCGCGTCTCGACCGCTTTAGCAAACACCGAGTACGGCATGATGAGCGCGGCCGCCGCATAGGCCGCGAGTGCGCGGCGGGCCAGCAACTCGGCGCTCTTGCTGGTAAACTTGCCGTCTTCCACCGCCGCGCTGATCTCGCCTTCCAGTTCCAGATAGGCGAGTTGCTTGGCGAGCTGGAAATTGAGGCCCGCGGTATCGAGCGAATCCTCGAGCAGCAATTGCCTGCGATGCAGGTCCAGTCGCCTGACTGAACCGAGCATGACGTTGGGCGGCAAATAGCGGACCTGGAGCTTGTGACGCTCGCGAAGCCGTTCGATGAATCCGGCCGGGCCCGCAGGTTCGTGGACCAGGCGCTCGGCGGCATCGTCGAGGTTGGCGAAGTTGTTGCGGCGCGCGGCGAGGAATCGCCTGACCTCCGCGACGGGATCGTTGGCGTCAAAATTCTCGCCCGGCAGCAAGGCAGCTCCCGCCAGATCCGGTGCGCGCCGCTCGGCAAGCGCCAGCTGCTCTTCGCGATAGGCGGTGTAAAGGCGCAGGAAGGCTTCGGTCATTCCGGGATAGCTGACCGCGAGGTCGCTGACCTCGAGCGCGGGGATGTCGATGTCGGCGAACATCGGCTCCTTCAAGATCGACTGCATGCGCGCGGTGTGATCGGCGCCGCCGTCGCCGGCGAGGTCGGCCAGATCGATCTTGTAGGTGCGGGCCAGACGAAGCAGCATGTCGGCCGTCACCGGCCGCTGATTGCGTTCCAGCAGCGCGACATAGGGGGCCGAGATTTCGAGGTCGGCGGCCATGTCGGCCTGGGTCAGCCCGAGGTCGCGCCGCAGCCGTCGCAGCCGCGGGCCCATGAAAACGGAACGGGCGCTTGAGGTTACCATTGTCTCATCCAAGACTTGTAAAATTCTTACAACAATACATCGGTATCTTGTAAGTTATGACAAGTTTTCCGCGCCAGGTCTAGCTCCCGATGACGCCGCGCGTCACAAACGGTGCAGTTATTTCGTCACCGAAGGGATCACGGACATGAACTTCCAACCGCGCGGGATCAGCGACCGGGCCATCCAGGGACCGGCTTCGTATCAGAGCGAGATTGAGGCGGCCGAAGCGCTGCTCAAGACCAAAGACACCTGGAACGGCGTCACCGCCGAGGCCGTGGCGCGCATGCGCCTGCAAAACCGCTTCAAGACCGGTCTGGATGTTGCCCGCTACACGGCTGCGCTGATGCGCGCCGACATGGCCGCCTATGATGCCGACAGCACCAAGTACACCCAGTCGCTCGGCTGCTGGCACGGCTTCATCGCCCAGCAGAAGCTGATCTCGGTCAAGAAGCACTTCGGCAATACCGACCGCCGTTACCTCTATCTCTCCGGCTGGATGATCGCTGCGCTGCGTTCCGAATTCGGCCCGCTGCCCGACCAGTCGATGCACGAGAAGACCTCGGTGCCGGCGCTGATCGAAGAGCTCTACACCTTCCTGCGCCAGGCGGATTCCCGTGAGCTCAACGACATCTTCCGCGCGCTCGATGCGGCGCGCAAGGAAGGCGACAAGGCGAAGGAAAAGGCGCTGATCGAGAAGATCGACAACTTCCAGACCCACGTCGTGCCCGTCATCGCCGACATCGATGCCGGCTTCGGCAATGCCGAGGCGACCTACCTGCTCGCCAAGAAGATGATCGAGGCGGGCGCCTGCGCGCTGCAGATCGAGAACCAGGTCTCCGACGAGAAGCAGTGCGGCCACCAGGACGGCAAGGTCACCGTGCCGCACGAGGTGTTCATCGCCAAGATTCGCGCCTGCCGCCACGCATTCCTCGAGCTCGGCGTCGAAGACGGCATCATCGTGACCCGTACCGACTCGCTCGGTGCCGGCCTGACCCAGCAGATCGCTGTGAGCCACAAGCCCGGCGACATCGGCGACCAGTACAACAGCTTCCTCGATTGCGAGGAAGTGACGGCTGCCAATGCGCGCAACGGCGACGTCATCATCAACCAGAACGGCAAGATGATGCGTCCGAAGCGGCTGCCTTCCAATCTCTACCAGTTCCGCCCCGGCACCGGCGCGGATCGTTGCGTGCTCGACTGCATCACCTCGCTGCAGAACGGCGCCGACCTGCTCTGGATCGAGACCGAGAAGCCGCATATCGAGCAGATCGCCTCGATGGTCGACCGCATCCGCAAGGTCATCCCGAACGCCAAGCTTGCCTACAACAACTCGCCGTCGTTCAACTGGACCCTCAACTTCCGTTGGCAGGTCTACGACGCGATGAAGGAAGCCGGCCAGGACGTCAGCAAGTACAACCGCGCCGAACTGATGAAGGCGGAGTACGACGACACCCCGCTGGCCAAGGAAGCCGACGAGCGTATCCGCACCTTCCAGGCGGATTCGGCCAAGCGCGCCGGCATCTTCCATCACCTGATCACGCTGCCGACCTATCACACCGCTGCGCTGTCGACCGACAATCTCGCGAAGGAGTATTTCGGCGAGCAGGGCATGCTGGGCTACGTCAAGAATGTGCAGCGCGCGGAGATCCGTCAGGGCATCGCTTGCGTCAAGCATCAGAACATGGCGGGCTCCGACATCGGCGACGATCACAAGGAGTACTTCGCCGGTGAGGCTGCCCTCAAGGCGGGCGGCGCCCACAACACGATGAACCAGTTCGGCTAATTTTTCGACGGGTCATAGCGACCATCGGCTGGACAGGCGGGATTGCGAGGCAGTCCCGCCTGTTCTCTATTTGGCGGGGCGGTTTCGACCATGCTGACGCGGTCGGGATCGACCCGTTCCGCTTGCAAACCCTCTCAAGGCCTCGAGCATGTGTGGAGGTTCACGTATTCCACGCGCGCATGATACCCTACGAACTTGAGGGAATGCCGTGCGATGGCTATCGGGCACTACGCATCTGCCGTCACCAGCTCCGCCGTGATGGAGCGGCTCAAGCCGTTCGATCCACGCGTCGTCGGAACGCTGCCGCTCGACCTGGCCGTAGCCGGCAGCGACATCGATGTCGTCTGTCATGCGTTCGATCCGGACGCGTTTGCCGAGACCGTCTGGGCCCACTATCGATCGGCCGCTGATTTCGCCCTCTACCGATGGACCTCGGAAGCGCGGCCGGTGATTGCCCGATTCGTGTGGGACGGTTGGCCGTTCGAACTGTTCGGTGACCGGCGCCCGGTCGACCGGCAGCCGGGCTGGATTCATTTCGATGTCGAACGGCGGTTGCTTGCGCTAGATGACGGACGGCTGCGGCGAGCCGTCGGCAAATTGCGGGCGGACGGCCTCAAGACCGAGCCTGCGTTCGCCGCCGTGCTCGGGATATCGGGCGATCCCTATCGTGGATTGCTCGAACTCGCGACTGAAACGGACAACGCATTGCGGGCACGGCTCGCGGCGTGCGGCCTCGGCTGATGGCGCGGTCTATTCGCCCGGAACGAGGCGGCCCATCGGCGGCCGAACGAGGCGCCGGTGCTTGCGGCGCGACAGATAGAGCAGCAAGCCGGTCACGGCGAACAATGGCATCATGGCGGCGGCCAGCATGAAGGCGAGCTTGCCGGGCCACCCCAGGATGGCGCCGCGGTGTATGTCGAGCACGCCGGCAAGGACACGCTCGCCGAACGTCTTGTCCGCGTAGCGATCCGACGAGATCACGTGCCCGGTGACGGCATCGATCCGGAATTCGTCACGCACGCTCTCGAGCGACGAATCCCGTGGCCATGACCGCACGCGCACGGCCGTGCCCGCGCCGGCCGGCAGGGTCAACAGGACCCGCCCGTAATCGTTCTTCTCTTGCTGCAGGAACGTGGTCCAGACCCGATCGAAGGCGAGCGATTTTGCCTCGGCGCTGCTGTCGGTCTTGGCCTCGCGCTTGTCCGCAGCCGCGCCGCGCGGTGGCTTGGGCTGCATCCCAGCATCCGTGGGCTGAGGCCGCGCCAGGAGCCAGTTGGCGCCGGCCTTGTACCACTCGAACGAGTACCACAGGCCGGTCAGCGTCATCACCAGATAGACCGGCAGCACCCAGGTGCCGATCACGGCGTGCAGCGAGCGGTGCAGGCCGCGCCCGCGCAGGCCGAGGTTCGGCTTCAGCCATATCTTCACGCTGCGCGCGCGATGCGGCCAGCGCAGCACGAGGCCGGTGATCAGCATCACGATCAGGCCAATCGCGGCAGTGCCGGTGATCTTGCGTCCCATGCCGTTGCCGTCGCCGGCCAACAGCAGCCAGCGATGCAGCTTGCGGACGGTCGCGAAGAAGTCCTCGCCGGACGGCGAGCCGAGCACATGTCCGTCATAGGGGTCGACATAGACCGAGGATGGCCGCGCGCCGCCTTCGCTGCGGGCGAAGCGGATGCGTGCGGCCGCTGACGGGTCGCTTGCCATCGTCACGGCGGAGCCCCTGCCGAAGTCGCCCGCCGACTGCAGCCGTGTGACCAGCTCATCCGGTGTCAGCCGCCGCCTCGCACTGGCGTCGACGCGCATGATGTGGCTGTTCAGGCTGGCCTCGATCTCGTCCTCGAAGGCCATCGTCGCGCCGGTGAGGCCGACCACCGCCCACAGCAGCGCCAGCGCGAGGCCGGCGAGGGAATGGACCTGCAGCAGCGCGGCCTTGATTGGGCGTCGGACATCACTCATCGAATCCGGCCTTTCGGATCAGGGCGATTGCGGCAGCCTGATGTGAAGCGATCTGGTCAATCGGCAGAGCATCGGCAGCGAACGATCCGATTTCCGCCACGATCGGCGCCTGCTTTGCGGTCTCCAGCACCGGGTATTCCAGCTCGGCGGCGGAGAAGATCGTCTGGGCCTCGGGTGTGACGAGGAATTCGAGGAACGCGCGCGCCGCGGCCGGATGCGGCGCGTGGCGGGCGATCGCGGCACCCGTCAGGTTGACGTGACTGCCGCCGCCCGCGAACGCCGTCGGCACCGCCTTCACGGTCTCCGCCCATCCGCGCCAGTCATTGCCTTCGCGGCCGTCGCGAAGCTGCGCGAGCGCGACCGTGTTGCCGATCCCGATGTCGCAACGTCCTTCCGCGATCTCGCGGACCACGTCGTTGTCCTTGCCGGCCGGCTTGTGGGCAAGATTGTGCTTCAGTCCGCCAAGCCAGCTCTCCGTCGCATCTGTTCCGTGATGCGCGAGGTAGGCCGCGATCAGCGCGACATTGTTCTGGTGCGCAGCCGGCCGCATGCACAGCTTGCCATGCCATTTGGGATCGGCGAGCTCTTCATAGGTGATCGCGGCGAGCGCGTCATCCTTGCGTGCGAACACCACACGCGGACGGATTGCGAGCGCGATCCACTGGCTGCCGTCGCCGCCGCGCAGGTTCGCCGGCACCGCCCGCTCGAGGGGCGGTGATGCCAGCGCCTGCGTCAGCCCGCGCGCGGCAAGCTGGGCCGTCTTGTCGAGACCGATGGTCAGCAGGACATCCGCGGCGGAATTGTCGCCCTCGGACATCAGTCGCTTGACCAGGCTGTCCTCGACGAAGACGGTCGTGACCTTGGTGCCGGTCGCTGCCGTGAACGCCGCGACGGCAGGCTCGAGCAGATTGGCTTCGCGGGTGGAGTAGAGCGTCAGCTCGTCGGCGCGGACCGCGGTGCAGGCGTACGCGAGCGCGGCCAGAGCGGCCAGCAGTCCGATCGCTATCCGTGCCGTGGCCATGCTAGAATTTCACCGTCGCCGAGAGCGAGAAACGCCGCGCGTCGCCCATCGCCACGGCCAGATTGCTGACGGCCGAGGGATAATAGACGGTGTCGAACAGGTTCTTGACGTTGAACTGGTAGATCACCGGGAACGCCTGGACCTTGGTCTCGTAGGTGGCGAAGACATCCGCGACGGTGTAGGCCGGCAGCGCGAAGCTGTTGGCGGCATCGCCGGGCCGGTCGCCGACATAGCGCGCGCCGCCGCCGAGACGCAGCCGACCAGGCAGCGTGGTGCCGAAATCATAGACCAGATAGAGCGAGGCGGTGTTGAGCGCGACGTTCTGCAGCGCCTTGCCGACGAGCACCGGATCGTCGGTGACGCGCGCGTCGGTATAGCCGTAGCTCCCGATCATACTCCAATTGTCGGTCAGCCTGCCGGTCACGTCGAGTTCGACACCGCGGGAGCGAACCTTGCCCGCGGTGCGGTACTCGACGATGCCGGTCGCAGCGTTGAGCTGCGAGACCAGCACGTTCTTCTTGTCGATGTCGTAAAGCGCAAGCGTGCCGGAGATACGCTTGTTGAAGTCGAACTTGACGCCGGTCTCCCACTGGGTGCCCTCTTCCGGGGCGATGTTGGAGCCGATCACGACGCCGCCGCTGAGCGGTGCAATGGTCGAGGTCGGCTTCAGCGACTGGGTGTAGCTCGCATAGAGCGAGACCTCGTCGGTGAGCTTGAGAATCGCGCCGCCGAGCGGCAGCGCCTTGTCCTGCGAGACGTTGGTGTTGGTGATGAAGGGGCGTCCCTTGCCCGCGATCTGGTCGTATTCCATGTAGCGCACGCCGCCGACCAGCGCGAAGCGCTCGGTCAGGTGCACCGTGTCCTGGAAGAACAGCGACCACTGGCCGAGCTTGTCGGTCTGGGCGCTGTCGGTAGCGGACACCGTGGTGCCCGGCGTGATCAGGCCATAGGCCGGATTGTAGAAGTTGAAGCTCGGCGTCGCCTGCCGGATCAGATTGTCGCGGTAGATCGTGCGATACTGGCCGTCGCCGCCGAACAGCACCTCGTTGCGGATGCTGCCGAGCCAGACATTGCCCTGCAGATAGGAGGTGCCGTAGCTCGCATTGCTGAGCGAGCCCTGCGTGCCGTCATTGCTGCGGGTCTCGACGCCGGTCTTGGTATTGATGCCGGTGATGCGAAGCTGGTTGGCGCTGAATGTCTCGGTGTTGTAGCTGTAGGCCGCGAACAGCTTCCAGTCCTGGTTCAGGCGGTGTTCGACCGAGGCCTGCATCAGGTCGGAAGTGCCCCACACGTTGTTGAAGGGCTCGTCGAGCCGGCGCGTCGCCGGGATCGCTAGCGGCGCCTTGGTCGCGGAATCGAATGCCGTGCCGCGGTCGAACGGCGTGATGAACTCGCGGTGCTCGTAATTCAGCTGCACGGTGGTGCTGTCGCCGTACCAGGCCAGCGATGGCGCCACCAGCATTTCGCGGTGACGGCCGAAATTGCGCCAATAGTCCTCGCTCACGCCATAGCCGATGAAGCGATAGGCGAGGCCGCCATTGCCGATCGGGCCGGTAATGTCGATGTTGCCGTCGGCGCCGTTTTTGTTGTTGGCGAAGGTCGAGCCGAGCAGGGTGACCGAGCCATGTTGATAGAGCTCGGGGCGCTTGCTGATGGTGTTGACGATGCCGCCGGGATCCATGATGCCGTAGAGCAGCGATGCCGGGCCTTTCAGCACCTCGACGCTCTCGACCGCCGTGTTGAGGCTGCGACCCTGCACCAGCGGCATGCCGTTGCGCATGATCGAGCCGTCGCGGTTGTCGCCGAAGCCGCGGCGCATCACCGCATCCTGGGTGCCGGCCAAAGTGTTGCCCTGGGTGACACCGCTGACATTGGCGAGCGCGTCATCGAGATTGCGCGGCAGCTGATCCTTCAGCACCTGCTCAGGCACGATGTTGACGGTTTGCGCGGTGTCGAGCGGTGAGGCGCCGCTGCGCAAGGTGGTCGAGCTCGGCATCGCGCGATAGTGCAGCTTGGCTTCGTTCAGCATGGCGGCGGCAGCGGCAGCGCGCTCCGAAGGTGTCGGTGGCGCCGGTTGCGCATTTCGACTGCGCTGCCGTGCCGCGGCGGCCGCCTGCGTTCGCTGCGCCGGCTTCGCCGCAGCGGCGGGCTTGCGCTTCTGTGTTGGTTGGTCGACCGTGACCGGCGGCAAGGGGACGCTCGATTGGGCGCTTGCCGGCGTCACCGCGGAGGAGATATCGGCGATAAGGAATGCCGCGCCGATCAGCAGGTGGGTGCGGCCCTTGTCGGCGGCATTTCGACGGTCGCCGACATTCCGGCCATCAGCATTCACAGGCACTCTTGCACTTCCGATTCACACGAACGTATTCACCTCGCGCCTCTAGCAGTCGGCGCGCGCGAAAAGAACCGGAGCAGACTTGAATCCCTCTAACCGGATTGGATTTGAATCGTTCTAAGACGCGATGGGGCTCGCGCTTGTGGGCGAGCCCCGCATCTCATGTTTGATTGTCACGTTAGAGCGTCAAATGGTCGCGCGATCCTGGCTTGAGGTCAGCGGCCGTTGCCCTGTCACGCCTCAAGCGTAGGATCGCTCGTGTGAGGCGCGATGCGCCTCATGACATCGCGAGGCTTACGGGCGCCGAGCCGACCATTCCCGTGCTCACGCCGTCGCGTGCCATCGATTCAATCGTGCCCCAGTTCTCGCGGAAAATCCGCGCCGCCTCGTCGGCGCTTTCCGCCTGGATCGTCAGGCTGCACGCGCGTCTCGCGCCGTTGCTGGCGAGCTGGAAGTAAAGGACGTATCCAGGCGATTCCGCATTCCGTGCGCCCGAGACTGCCTGCTGCATGGTGGTTTTCCCCAATCGTGTTCTTGTTGCGTCGCCCGCAGACAGGATTTGACAGCGATGCGGCGCCTTCATGATTCAAAGTGCGCAATCGGCATGATTGCGCATTTTGTCTGGCGGTGTTGCCGGGATTCAACAGGTGATGGAACCGATAGCTGGCAACGGCTGCAACTCAGCCGCGATCACGACATGCGCTCAACTATCACGGCGTGGCTTACGCATCCCCGTCGGGATGCACCATCAAGGTTTCCTGGATCGAGGTCGCGAGCATGGCCCCATCGCGGCCATGGACGCGCGCGATCGACAGCCCGCGGCCACCATCGGCGCAGGGGCTCTCGGTTTCGACATGCATCCAGGCGTCGGGCGAAAATGCGCGATGAAACCAGATGCAATGGTTGAGGCTCGACAGATAAAGTGGCGCGCGCTCCTGCAGGTCGCGGAGATGGCCGCTGACGCTGGAGAAGTTGAGCCACCAATCCGAGAGATAGGCGAACACCGCGGCCTGGGTGCGCGAACCGGCGGCGAGCGGTTGTCGGCATCTGATCCAGAAGCGCAGGCGTGGCTCTGCCGTCGCGGCCGACAGCTGACGTTCGATCTCGGGGATGCGGAAATCCATGCTGGGCTTGATGTGCTGCGAATACGGACCGAGCGGTCGCAACTGTGCCATCAGCCCGTCGGGGATCGTGGTCAGATCGGGCAGGCTCTCAGGATCCTCCAACGGCGCGAACGGCACCGCGTGCCGCGGGCCCGGCTGCGGTGCGCAAAACGTCGCCTGCGCGCTCAGCACGGTGTGCCCGTTGCCCTGGTTGCCGACGACATGACGCGACGAGAACCGCTTGCCATCCTGCAGGACCGTCGCGTCAAATGTGATGCGCCGGGTGGGATCGGCGCCGCGCAGGAACAACAGCTGCAGCATCGCCGCCGGGCGATCTTCGGGCGCGCTGAGCGTCGCGGCCATCATGGCCTGGCCAAGGATCTGGCCGCCGTAAGAGCGCCCGTTGAGATTGCCGTCGCCGAAGCGGCTGCGATAGCGCAGCGGGGCGACGGTCTCGAGCGAGACCAGCGCCTCCGCCGCCTTGCCATCCCAAGGATCGCACGCGGTATCGACACCCTGCGCGATGCGCGTGCCTTGCCCGTCCATCCCGATCACATCGCCGGGAATTTCTGAGGTCCCGGATAGAGCGGATAGCCGGCGGCGACGCCATACTCGCTGATGCCAAATCCGGTCTCGGTGCCGCTCTCGAGCCGGACGACATGGTCCGATAGCGTGCGCGCGACAGCGCGCGTCGCCGCGTCGTCGAGGTTCCAGATGTCGTGCGCGGCATGGTTCTCGCCGCGGTCGTCGCCATGGGTCCAGCCTTGCAGGCCGCCATACATGCCGGCCTTCAGATAAAATCGGGTCGGTAGCCCGTGCATCCTGACGCGGCGCGGCTCGCCGCGATCGAAGCTGAAAGTGAAGTCGGCCGCCGTGATGGTCTGGCCGAGCGGATCGTCGGCCCATTCGATCCTGTGCTCGACCGAAGTCACCTCGCGATGCGAAACCGATCCGTCAGCTTCGCGGCGGAACTCGGTGCCCGAGAGATAATGCGGCTTGCCCGGCGTACGCTCCTTGATGAAGATCGATAGCGCCGACGTCTCGAACTGGAACATCGACCAGGTCCAGAAGAAATTGCGATGGGTTGCAACCGGCGGCGTGGTCTCGTCGGTGCGCATCTCCGAGCGCAGGCCCCAGGAGCGGTCGCGCTGTCCCCACCATAGTTCCGGCTCGATGTCGTAGCGCTTGCCGTCGGCGACGATCCAGCCGCGCCAGCGGCCGAATTGCGAGACGCGCGCAAGGTCCTCCTCGACGACGCCGTTGCGCTCGCGAAAATTCTGCTTCTCCTGTGCCGCAGGAAAGCTTGCCTTGAACTCGAGCTCAAAGCTGATTCCGGACGGATTGTCGGCGAGCGAGACCCTGTGCAGGCTGTTGCCCTCGACGATCTCGATCCTGAGGCCGCCGACTTCCGTCTCCAGTGGACGTGTCCCGAGCCGGCGCGAGGCACGGAAATTGTGCTGGCGGCGGCCGATCGTGATGCCGGCAAACCCGTCCATCACGTTGCGATTCGGGTAATAGCCGAGCCCGATGTCGATCAGCAGCTTGCGGTCGTCGATCGGATGTGCGGTGTACCAGTAGCGTTCGGTGAACCTGACATCGCCGCCGCCTGCCTTGGCAAACGGCTGCGGCGTCTGATGGCCGATGAGATCGTCCTGGGCTGTCAGCATTGTTCTTGTCCTTGTGTTTGAGCCGGTTCGGTCAGTCGGATGGGCGGAGCGGGATCAGTCCTTGGCCGGGCCCGCGCCCACGATGTCGCCGAACAGCACCCAGGTCTTGCCGTCGAAGCGGGCGAAGCGGCGCTCGGTGATCGCGGCGTAATCCTGCGGCGTGGTCTGGATCGTGATGCCCGGAAGCAGCATCGGCAGCTCGATGCCGCTGAGGTTGGTGGCCTGCTTCAGCACGTTCTCCCGCGTGAGATTGTCGCCGCAGCGCTGCAGGATGATGGCGCCGAGCTGGGCCGTCGTGTAGCCGGTCACCGCGATCACGTCGTTCGGGTCCATTCCCGGCATGTATTTGGCGGCGAAGGCGAGATAGTCGGTCATGCCCTTGTCGTTGGTCCAGGCTGGATCGTTCGGCGTCTTGTAGGATGTCGTGGTCAGGATTCCGCTCGAGGCCTCGATGCCCGCCGGCACCAGCACGCCCGCAATCGAATTGGCGGTAGAGCCGAGGAAGATCAGCGGCTTCCAGCCGAGCTCATGGATCTTGCGGATCGCCATCGAGGCGAATTTGTTCTGAGCGGCGATCAGGATGGTGTCGGCGCCGGATGCCTTCAGATTCACGATCTGCGAGTCGATCGTGGGCTCGGTCGACTGATACATCGCCTCCTTGACGATCATCGTGTCGGCTTTCGTACCCAGCCCTTCCTTCAAGCCAAGCACAAAATCCTTGCCGATGTCGTCGGCCTGCAGCAACACGCCGATCTTGGCGTCGGGCTTCTCGCGCAGCACGTAGCGGGCAATGATCCGGGATTCGTTGACGTAGGTCGGCGAGTAGGGCGTCGTCCAGGGAAACTGCTTCGGGTCGTTCCAGCGGGTGCCGCCGCTCTGCACGAGCAGTTGCGGGACGCCGTTGCTGTTGAGATATTTCTGGATCGCGGCGTTGGTCGGCGTGCCGAACGGCGCCATGATCGCGAGCACCTTGTCGTTCTCGACCAGCGCGCGCGTGACCTCCACGGTTTTGGGCGGGCTGTAGGCGTCATCGCGGATCACGAAATTGATGTGGCGGCCGTTGATGCCGCCCTTTTCGTTCAGCATCGTGAAATAGGCGAGCATGGTCTTCGGGAAGCTCGCATAGATCGACGCCGGTCCGCTGTAGGGCGCGTTGGCGCCGAGCAATATTTCGGTGTCGCTGACCCCGGGACCATAGGCCTTCTGGGCGTTCGCTGTTCCGAGCGCGCCGGTGAGCGCGAACGCCCACACGGCAAGCGTTGTGATTGGCTTCCGCATCTTCCCCTCCCATGACGCCCTCTTTTGCGGGGCTCGTTGATCCCTGCGGCGGTGCCCTCAAGGGCTTTACCGGTCGCGTCGGCCATGCAATAATAGACCGTCTGTCCGGATTATCAACTGGAGAATTTCCGGGCGGCAGATCGGCTTCACGCATGACGGAAACATCCGCAGGTGTGCGCGGCCGGATGGCGGTTGAGGAGGAAACATGAAGCTGACGCAAGCGCTTATCTCGGCGGTGCAGTTGCGCAAGGATTCACCGGGCACCATCCACGCCGGACGGTCGCGAAGCTGGAAGGAGATCGGACAACGCGTCGCCTGCGCCGCGGGCGGGTTGCGGCGGCTCGGCATCGAGGCAGGCGATCGCGTGGCGATCCTTGCGCACAACAGCGATCTCTATATCGAAGCGCTCTATGCCATCGCTTGGGCGGGCGCGGTCGCGGTGCCGCTCAATACGCGTTGGGCGGTCGCCGAGAATGCTTACGCGATCGACGATTCCACGCCAAAACTGCTGCTGGTCGACAAGGCCTTTGCCGAGATCGCATCGGGCCTGCGCGGCGCGAAATCACTCACCGCGATGGTCTGTCTGGACGAGGGACGGGTCCCCGAAGGGATGCAGGGCTATGACGAACTCGTCGCGCATGCGCCGATCGAGGATGCATCCGGCGCCTACAACGATCTCGCAGGCATCTTCTACACCGGCGGCACCACCGGCTTTCCCAAGGGCGTGATGCTTTCGCATGCCAACATCATCTATGAATCGCTGGTCTGGATCTATGCGCTCCGGTTCCGCGAGGACACGCGGTATCTACATTCGGCCGGGATGTTTCATCTGGCCGGCACCTCGCCGATGATCGCGCTCACGCTGGTGGGCGGCACCCACGTCACGATCCCGAAATTCGAGCCCGAGCTCGCGATGAAGACGATTGCCGAGCATAAGGTCGATTACTGCCTGTTCGTGCCGACCATGCTCAACATGATGCTCAATCATCCGTCGTTCGGCACGTATGACCTGAGCAGCGTCAGGGATTGCGAGTATGGCGCCTCGCCGATGCCGGATGCGCTGCTGGTCAAGCTGATGCGCGTTCTGCCGAGCTGGCGCTTCCACCAGGGCTACGGCATGACCGAGAGCGCGGCGCTGGCGACCATCTTGCCGTGGGAATACCACGCGCTGGAGGGACCGCTGGCGAGCAAGCGCAAATCAGCCGGGCGCGCGGCGCCTGGTGTCGAAATCCGCATCATCGACCCCGCGGGCAACGAAGTGCCGCGCGGCACGGTCGGCGAGATCGCGATCCGCGGCGCCGGCGTGATGCTCGGCTACTGGCGGAAGCCCGAGGAGAGCGCACGCGTGCTGCGCAATGGCTGGCTGCACACCGGCGACGGCGCCTGGATGGACGAGGACGGCTTCGTCTACATCGTCGATCGCCTCAAGGACATGATCGTCTCCGGCGGCGAGAACGTATATTCGGGAGAAGTGGAGAACGCGATCTTCCAGCACGAGCACGTCAAGGAATGCGCTGTCATTGCGATACCAGATCCGCAATGGGGCGAGGCAGTGCACGCGATCGTCGTGCCGAAGGACGGCGCGCAGCTCGATTCCGACATGGTGATCGCGCATTGCCGCACCCTGATCGCGGGCTACAAGTGCCCACGCTCGGTCGACATCCGTCTCGAACCGCTGCCGCTGACCGGTTCCGGCAAGATCATGAAGTCGGCGCTGCGCCAGGAGAAGTGGCAGGGCTATGCGAGGTCGGTCAATTGATGCAGGACGTTGCGAAACGACCCGATGATGTGTCGGCCGCGCCGGAGCTTCTTCGTCAGGTCGCGGTCAATGACAACGTGGTGCAAACGGCGCTCGCACAGCATCTGTCGCGGATCTCCGGGAGCCGGACGGAGATCACGAGCTTTGGCCGCAAATCATCCGGCTTCTCGTGGATCACCTATGCTTTCGTGGCGCGTTCTGCGGCCGACGGGGATCGCAAACTGATCCTGCGCGTCGGTCCGCCGAACGGGCTGTTTGCACCTTACTCCGTGCTGCCGCAAGTCCATGCATTGCAGTCGCTGGCCGGCAGCGGCGTGCCGGTTCCGGCGTTGGTGTCGTCAGAACAGCACGGCGCCGAGATCGGCTTTCCCTTCTTCATCTGCACCCATGTCGAGGGCGACGTTCCCGCGCCATGGGCGGCGAGCGAGCTCGATCCGGACCGCAAGCGTGCGATCGCCCGGCAATTCGTCGAGATCCTGGCATCGCTGCACCGGATCGATACGGGCACAACGCCATTTGCATCGATGCAACTGGGCGGAGAACGCGCCGAAGTCCGCGCGATCGCCGGCTGGCGCGCTTCGCTGGCGCGTCCGACCGCGCGCTATTATCCGCTGCTCGATTGGGGCGGGCGCTGGCTTGAGAACAACTGCCCGCAGCCGCCATGCCGCACCATCGTGCATGGCGACTACCGGATCGGTAACTTCATCGAGCGCAACGGGCGGATCACCGCCATCCTCGATTGGGAGCTCGCGCACCTCGGCGATCCCCATGAGGATCTGGCCTGGGCGATGATGCCGACCTTCAATGCCGGGAGCCGGAGGCTCTATGGCGTGCTCGAGCGCGCCGAGGTGATTGATCTCTATCAGCGCGCCTCAGGCATTGCGGTGTCGGACAAGAGTCTCGCCTTCTACGAGGCCTACGCGCTGTATCAGGCGGCGGCGATCCAGATGTGCGCGGTGCGCGCCTTCGAGGTCGATCGCTTCAACGACATGCGGCTTGCCGTGATGGCAAGCCAGATGCCCTCGATCGTGCGGGCCTTCGAACGCGCATTGGAAGCCGCGGCATGAGTGCATCCTTCGAACGGCTGATCGACGGCATCGTCGATGCCCTGCAAAGCCATGTCGTGCCGAACAGCCGTGACGATTTCGTCCGCGGCCAGGTGTTTTCGGCGATCTATGCGCTGAACGGCCTGAAGCTCGCAGCCGATTGGAAGGCTGGACCGCTGCTTGAGCAGGTGCGTCTGCAGGACGATACTTTTGCTGCGGTCAAACGATTGGCTGACGGCATGGCGCATCCGGAGCTTCCGGCGACGCCGCGCATCGGGGGCGATCTGCTGGACGTCGCCGCGATCGAGGCGATGCGGGACGATGGCGACCGGCAACTGGGACAGCTTCTGCTCTGGGCGAGCGGCGAGGGCGCGCGTGCGGCCAATCGCGATGTCGCGGGGATCGAGCGGCTGCTGCGCCGGGCGATCTGCGACCAGCTCAAGATCGAGCTTGCGACGACGCCGAAGTCGATGCTGCAGCAAATCGCAGGCGGTGATAGCGGCGCGGCGCAGGGCTGAGATGGTTGCGTCGCCAACTACCGGTGATTGCATCGTTGCGCGCTGTTCCGGCGATCGGCGCTGGGTTCGCAAAGAAGCTTGCCCGCTCGTCGCGCCCGTGCTATTTATTGACCGAACGGTCGTTCGGATTATTATTGGCGGCCGGTGAAAGCATCCGCGCAAGCGGCCGGCGAGGGAGACGGAGCGATGAATATGATGACCGGCGTCTCGCCATGGGAGCGGCTGATCCGACCCGACCGGGTGCACGGATCGCTCTACACCGATCCGGAGATCTTCGAGGCCGAACTCAAGAACATCTGGTACCGGACCTGGGTCTATGTCGGGCACGAGAGCGAGGTGCCCAACGCCAACGACTACGTCGTCAAGTCGATCGGCCCGCAATCCGTGATCATGACGCGCGACGAGCAGGGCAAGGTCAATCTGCTGCTCAACCGCTGCTCGCATCGCGGCAACCAGGTCTGCTCTTTCGAGCGCGGCAATGCGCGCTCCTTCACCTGTCCGTTCCATTCCTGGACCTTCGCCAATGACGGCCGCCTGGTCGGCTATGCCTTCCCGGACGGCTACGAGGGGCAGGACAAGGCGCAGCTGGCGCTCGGGCGAGTGACGCGCGTCGAGTCCTATCGCGGCTTCGTGTTCGGCTCGTTCGCGGCCGATGGCCCGACCCTGAGGGAACATCTCGGCGGCGCCGCCGAGACTATCGATCGCCTGGTACGATCGTCGCCGGAGGGCGAGGTCGAGATCACCGCGGGCTTCCTCAAGCACCGCGTCAAGGCGAACTGGAAGTTCATCCTGGAGAACGAGTGCGACGGCTATCACCCGGCCTTCGTGCACACCTCGATCTTCGGTGTCGCCGACAGCATGATCGGCAAGCTCTATGGCGGCGCCTCGACCGCGCTGACCCGAGACTACGGCAACGGCCATACCGAGATCGATCTGCGGCCCGAGTTCCGCAAGCGCGACGCGCCGATGAGCTGGTTCGGCACCAGCGAGGAGCGGTTGCCGGACTATACAGCGCGGATGAAGGCCGCCTATGGCGATACCGCGGCGCGCGAGATCATGATCGACGGCACGCCGCATGTGATGATCTTCCCGAACCTGTTCATCGCCGAGATCCAGATGTTCGTGATCCAGCCGCTCGGCGTCGACGACAGCGTGCAGCATGTCACCGCACTGCAGTTCAAGGGCGCGCCCGACCTGAACCGGAGGCTGCGCCAGCAGACCATGGGCTCGGTCGGCCCGGCCGGCTTCCTGCTGGCAGATGATTCCGAAATGTACGAGCGCTGCCATCGCGGCGTGCTGGCGCGCAATCCGGAATGGATCTTCCTTGGCCGCGGCGAGAAGCGCCAGCGGCAGGACGAGCTCGGCTTCACGGTCGGCCACGTCACGGACGAGGTGCCGTCGCGCGGCATCTGGACCCATTATCGCAAGCTGATGGAGCCGGCCTGATGTTGTCGCGCGAGAGCAGCGCCACGTTGATGTGCGCCGTCACCGCCTTCCTCTATCGCGAGGCGCGATTGCAGGACGAGCATCAGTACGAGGCCTGGGAGAGGCTCTGGACCGACGACGGGATCTATTGGGTGCCGGCCAATGGCGCCGACATCGATCCGGAGCGGCAGATGTCGATCATCTACGACAACCGTTCGCGGATCGCGCTGCGCGTTCGGCAATTGATGACCGGCAAGCACTTCACCCAGACGCCGCAGTCGAACCTGCGCCGGCTGGTCTCCAACATCGAGCTGATGGACGAGCAGCCGGACGATGGCGATATCGCGGTAGCCAGCAACAGCCTGATCTTCGAATCGAGCCTGCGCGACGACACGCTGTGGGCGGCGCGCAACGAATACCGGCTGCGCCATGTCGACGGCGAATTGCGGATGGCCAGCAAGAAGGTCATCCTCGTCAACAACGACAAGGCGATCTACACGCTGTCATTCCTGGTCTAGGGAAGGTCTCGCCATGATCGACAAGGGTCCCGTCCTGCTCGACATCACCGACGGCATCGCGCGGCTGCGGCTCAACCGGCCTGACGCGGCCAACGGCATGAGCGCCGAGCTCCTGAGCGCGCTGTGCGACGCCATCATGGTCTGTCACGGCCATCCGGATCTTCGCGTCGTGCTGCTGAGCGGCGAGGGCACGAACTTTTGTGCCGGCGGCGATGTCCGCGCCTTTGCCTCCAAGGGCGAGAAGCTGCCGGACTATATCCGCCAGGCCACCGCGTACCTTCAGAATGCAGTGACCGGATTGCTGCGGCTGGAGGCGCCAGTGATCGCCTCGGTGCAGGGCTTCGCGGCGGGGGGCGGCGGCTTCGGCCTGGTCTGCGCGTCCGACATCGTGATCGCGGCGGAATCGGCAAAATTCCTCGCCGGCGCGACGCGGGTGGCGATGGCGCCGGATGCTGGCGTCTCGGTGACGTTGTCGCGGTTGGTCGGCCTGCGGCGGGCGATGTCGATCCTGCTGACCAACCCGGTGATCCCGGCCGCCGAGGCGCTGCAAATGGGCATCGTCACGAAGGTCGTGCCCGATGTCGAGCTTGCCGCTGCATCGCTTGCGCTGGCGCGCGAGCTTGCGGCCGGTGCACCGAAAGCGCTGGCGGCAACCAAGCGCCTGGTCTGGGCCGGCACCGGCAGCAGCATCGAGCAATGCCTGTCGGAAGAGGCGCGCACCGTCGCCGAGCTCTCGGGGATGGCCGATGCGCGCGAAGGGCTCGCCGCGGTGATCGAGCGGCGCAAGCCGGTATTCAAGGGGCGCTGACGTGGCGGCCTTGCCATTCGGACGTCTCGATGGCCGCCGCGCCTTCGTCTCCGGCGGTGCGCGCGGCATCGGCGCCGCGATCGTGCGCAGTTTTGCCGGCGCGGGCGCCAGGGTCGTGATCGCCGATCTCGACGTCGCCACGGCCGCGGAACTTGCGCGGGAGACCGGCGGAGTGGCTGCCGGGCTCGATGTCAGCGATGCCACGGCCGTGCAAGCCGTGATGGCGCAGGACGGCCCGTTCGACATCGTCGTCAACAATGCCGGCATCGATCAGCATGCCTTCTTCACCGACACGTCAGCAGAGGACTGGACGCGCCTGATCGCGGTCAATCTCACCTCGGTGCTGGCCTGCACCCACGCGGCGCTGCCGGCGATGCAGGCGGCGCGGTTCGGCCGCATCATCAATGTCACCTCGGAGGCGGCCCGGCTCGGCTCGAAGGGCGGCGCGGTCTATTCCGCGGCCAAGGGCGGCGTGATCTCCTTCACCCGGAGCATCGCGCGCGAGAATGCGCGCTTTCGGATCACCGCGAACGCAATCGCGCCGGGGCCGATCCGCACGCCGATGCTGGAACAGGCCGTCGCAAAGTGCGGCGACAAGATCCTGCAGGCGATGACTGGCGCGACGCTGCTCGGACGGCTCGGCGAGCCGGAGGAGGTTGCGGCCGCCGCGCTGTTCCTGGCGTCCGACCAGGCCGCCTATGTCACCGGCGAGACGCTCGGCGTGTCCGGCGGCATGGGCATCGGCGGCTGAGATGGCGAGCGGCGGCGACGATATCGCAATCGATCCGGTCGAACGCGCGATCGAGCGCTTGCGTGCGATCTATCGCAGCTGGACCCGCGACACCACCGTCGCGCAGATGCGTAGCGACTGGGATGCGGCCTTCGACGGCTGCTCGGTGCCGGTGATGTGCCAGCCGGTCTCCGCCGGCGGCGTCGACGGCGAATGGCTCGTCCCGTCGGGCGCACCGCACGACAAGGCGATCCTCTATTTTCACGGCGGCGGTTTCCGCATCGGTTCGGTCGCCTCGCATCGCGACCTGGCCGCGCGAATTGCCGATGCGTCCGGCTGCCGTGTGCTTTCGATCAATTATCGCCTGGCGCCGGAGCACCGGTTTCCGGCGGCGCTCGATGACGTACTGGCTGCCTACCACTATCTGCGCCGCCAAGGGCTGCGTCCTGCCGATATCGTCTTCGCCGGCGACTCCGCCGGCGGCAATCTTGTGCTCGCTACGATGCTCGCGGCGAGGGATCGCCGCCTGCCGCTCCCCGCTGCCGGCGCGCTGATGTCGCCCTGGACCGATCTCACCGCGAGCGGCGCAAGCTACGAGAGCCGGGCTGAGGCCGATCCGATCCATCAGCGCGCGATGATTCTGGCGCTGGCGAGGAACTATCTCGGCAAGGACGGCGATCCCCGTAATCCATTGGCTTCGCCGCTCTATGCCGATCTCACTCGTCTGCCACCGCTCCTTGTTCAGGTTGGCGACCGCGAAACCGTGCGCGACGATTCGGTTGACCTTGCCGCGCGGGCCAGGGCCGCAGGCTGTGAAGTCGAACTCCAGGTCTGGGACGGCATGATTCACGTGTTCCAGATGTTCCCCGAGATTCCGCACGCGCGCGAGGCGATCGCATCCCTTGCAGCTTTTCTGCGCAGCCATCTTCACATCAGCTACGAGAGGGCACCACAATGAACGTCATGACCTCTGATCCGTGCCAGCTCGTTGAGACCGAATTCCATTTCCCGGAGCCGCCCAATCTGCCCGAGGAACTGCGTATGCTGCGCGAGCAGGTCCGCCGCTTCGTCGAGAAGGAGGTGGTGCCGCATGCCGAGGCGTGGGAGCGCGACGGCAAGATCCCGCGCGAGATTTATCGCCGCATGGGTGCGCTCGGTTTCCTCGGCATGCGCCATGCGACGGAGTATGGCGGCACCGATATGGGACCGTTGGCCTCGATGGTGTTCGCCGAGGAGCTCGGGCGCTCGAGCTTCGGCGGCTTCACCTCGTCGATCCTTGTTCATACCGACATGTCCGCGGTGCACATCAGCCTGCGCGGCACGCCGGAACAGAAGCAGAGATATCTGCCCGCGATCATCCGCGGCGAGACGGTCTGCTCGATCGCCGTGACCGAGCCCGACGCCGGCTCGGATGTTGCCGGCCTCAAGACGCGCGCGCGGCGCGAGGGCGATCATTGGGTGATCAACGGCGCCAAGATGTTCATCACCAACGCGGTCTATGGCGACATCCTGATCGTCGCCGCGCGTACCGATCCGCATGCCAAGGGCAGCCGCGGCATCTCGCTGTTCATCCTCGAGCGCAACACGCCGGGCATCACGGCAACCAAGCTCGACAAGCATGGCTGGCTCTGCTCGGACACCGCGGAGCTCGGCTTCCAGGACGTGCGCGTGCCGGCGGAAAACCTGCTCGGCGAGGAGAACAAGGGTTTCTATGGCATCATGGAGACGTTCCAGAACGAGCGCATCTGCATCGGCGGCATCTGCGCAGGCGAGTCGGCCAAGGCGATCGAGCTGACGACGAACTATGTGAAGACGCGGCAGGCATTCGGCGGCCCGCTCTGGAACCAGCAGGGCGTGCGGCTGAAGCTCGCCCAGCTCGCCGCGAAGGCGGCAGCGGCACGGGCGCTCGCCTATCAGGCCGCCGAGCTCGCGGCGGCCGGGAAGGATTGTCTTCGCGAAGTATCGATGGTGAAGGCGCTGTCGCCTGAGGTGCTGCACGAGGTCGTGCATGGCTGCCTGCAATTGCACGGCGGCTCAGGCTTCATGCGCGGCACGCCGATCGAGCGCATGGCGCGCGACGCGCGGGTCCTGACGATCGGCGGCGGCGCCACCGAAGTGATGCTGGAGGAAGTCGCCAAGCGGATGTGAGCGATTGACCTACGGCGCCGTCGGCTTGCCCTGCCCAACAGTCCTTGGCGTGATCCCCGGCTTCAGCCGCCAATCCTGGCCGAAATCCGCAAGCGGATGGAAGAACAACGGCTCGGCGATCTCGATTTGACGCAGCCGCTCGGCGTAGTCGTCGAGGTAGCGATGTCGCGTCGCCTCGTCGACGAAGTTCACCGAATACGACACGAAGGGCGGCAGCACCTTGCAGCCGGCATAGGCCAGGGTGCCATTCTGGATCGGCCACAGCACCACGTCGAGCGCGCCGACCAGCCCGTCGGGTGCGCACATTCCAGGATAGGCGGCGGTTGAGGTCACGACCATGGCGCGGCGGCCGGCAAGGCCGCCGGTGTCGTAACGGCGGCCGGCGCCATAGACCGCACCATTGACGAACACGCGGTCGATCCAGCCCTTCATGATGGCGGGAACCGAGAACCACCATAGCGGAAACTGCAGGATTAGCATGTCGCACCACAGCAGCTTCTCGATCTCGGCGGCGATGTCGCCGCTGAGCGCCCCCTGTTGCAGATTGTATTTCTGCTCGCGGTCATATTGCAGCCGGTCAGGGAACCGCCGCTCGCCAAAGTCTTCGGCGGTCGCCACCGGGTTGAAGCGCATGGCATAGAGATCGGAGATCCTGACCATATGCCCGAGTGCGCTCAGTTCCGCCACCGACCGCGCCAGCAGTGCGGCGTTGAACGACTGCGCCTCCTGATGGGCAAAGACGATCAGGACCTTCATGGTTCTAGTTCACCGGCTTGAAGCTGAGCGTCGCCGTGTCGGCCTGCATGATCTGCAGCTTCTGGTTGGAGAAGCGGACGCCGGGTCCGAAGCTGATCGGCGCCATCACGCCGGTCTCGACATTCCTGGTCTTCTCCAGCTCGGAGATGGTGCAGGCCCAGGTCGGTTGCTTGCCGCAGCGCTCGATCGCCGCGATCAGCACTTTGGCGGCAGCATAGCCGGTCATGGTGTAGCGGTTGATGCCCTTGAACTCGGCCTCCGACACCAGCGGCCTGGCCTTCTCGAGGAACGCCTTGCCGGCGGCGCCCGCGAACGGTTCGACATAGTCGACCGCGTAGATGCCGTCGCCGGCCGGGCCCATCAGCTTCAGCACCGGTTCGACGCGGCCGGGCCAGAAGATGCCGGTCACCGGCTTGATGCCGAGCTTCTCGATCTCCTTCATCATCGCGATGTTCTCGGCGATGATGCCGCCGGCCAGGAACACCTCGGCGCCGGATTCCTTCAGTTGCAGCATGTCGGACGAGAAGTCCTGCTGGCCCTTCTTGTAGTTGCCGCTGTAGACGACATTCAGCTTCTTGGCCTTGACCACCGAATCGAAGCCGTCGCGCACAGCCACACCGTAATCGTCGTCCTGGGTGATCAGTCCCCATTTCTTGCCCGGGTTCTTGTCAGCGAGGAAGTTGACGAGATCGACGATGCCTTCCTCGTAGGATTGGCCGACCACGAACACGTTCTTGCGCGGCGGCTCCCACAGCGGCTTGACGGGCCCGACGTCGATGACCGTCGGAATGCCCGACTTCTCCAGCAGCGGCATCACCGCGATCGATTGGCCGGAGCCGGAGATGCCGATCATTGCAAATGCCTTGTCGACGTCGATCACCTTCTTGACGCCCTGGATGGTGCGCGCGGTGACGTAGCCGTCGTCTTCCAGCACATACTTGATCTTGCGGCCGTTGATCCCGCCGGCGGCGTTAGCTTCTGCGATCGCGATCTTGTGGCCGATCGAGGCCGCGACGCCGAGCAACGCGGGCGGCCCGGTCAGGGGCTCGACGTCGCCGATCAGGATCTCGGTGTCGGTGATCCCGGGATCGGCGGCGGCAGCAGGGCCGATGGCAAGAGAGGCCGTGGAAAGCAGCAGCGCGGCTGCCGCCAGATGTCTGATCATTGTCTCCTCCTCATGGTGTTACGTGTTTTTTTTGTTAGTAGCGCAGCGGCCAGTGCACCCAGGCCCGCTTGATGTCGTGCCAGGCGCCGACCAGTCCGCGGGGCTGGAAGCGCAGGAACAGGATGATGACCAGGCCGTAGAGCATGCTCTTCAGCTCCTGCGCCCCGGTCGTGAAGGTTGCGTCCATCTGCGCGCTGAACAGGCTGAAGACGAGCCTGGTCGCCTCCGGCAGCAGCACGATCAAGATGGTGCCGAGCACGGCGCCGAGCGCCGAGCCGAGGCCGCCGACGATCAGGATCGCCAGCGCCTCGATCGAGAGCAGGAACGGAAAGCCTTCGACGCTGACGAAGGACAGATAGATGCCGTAGAGCGCGCCGGCGATGCCGGTGATGAAGGCCGAGGTAACGAAGGCGTACAGCTTGTAGGCGTGCAGGTTGATACCCATCACGCGGGCCGCGGTGTCGTTGTCGCGGATCGCGACGAAGGCGCGGCCGACCCGGCTGCGGCGGATGTTGAGGGTGGCGAACAGCGTGAGCGCCGCGACGACCAGGCAGAGATAGGTAAAAGCCGCGTCGCTGTCGAAGCTGATGCCGAGGATCTCCGGCCGCTGCACCTGAATGCCCCGGGCGCCGTTGGTCAGCCAGCGCATCTCGAGGATCACGGTGTTGATGATGAACGAGAAGGCGAGCGTGGTGATGGCGAGATAGAGCCCCTTGAGCCGCAGCGATGGCGCGCCGACGATCAGGCTCGCCAGCGCCGGCACCACGCCGGCGCCGAGGAAGCCGACCAGTGGTGGCATGTGGTACTTCGAGACCAGCACCGCGTAGGCATAGGCGCCGGTGACGAGGAAGCCGACATGGCCGAGCGAAATGAGGCCGGTGTAGCCGGTCAGGATGTTGAGCCCGAGCGCGCCGGTCGTCGTGATCAGGATGATCATCAGGAACGACAACGCGTAAGAGTTCAGTAGATAGGGCGCTGCGATCAGTGCCAGCAGCAGCACGGCCGACCAGAGCCACACTGGCGGAGAGTCGATCAGCGCGACGAGTTCGCCATAGGTTTGCTTGTAATCACCGGTCCGCATCACACCCTCTCGATGTCGCGCTCGCCGAAAATGCCGAACGGGCGGACCATCAGGACGACGATGATCATGGCGAAGCCCGCCACCTCCTTCATTCCGGAGCTGAGATAACCACCGGCGAGGTTTTCGGTGATGCCGATCAGGAGGCCGCCGAGGCCGGAGCCGAGCACGGCATCGAGCCCGCCGAGGATCGTGGCCGGAAACGCCTTCAGCCCGAGCTGGAACATCGCTGGCGACAGGTCATAGGACAGCGCGAAGAACACGCCGCCGATGCCGGCGATCACCGACGACGCCGCCCAGGCCAGCGCATGGACCTTTGTGGCGCTGATGCCCATCAACAGCGCGGTGCGATCGTCGGACGCGACCGCGCGCATCGCGACGCCGACCTTGCTGTAGCGGAAGAACGCCCAGATCGCAGCAAGCAGCGCCAGCAGCGTGACGATGACGGCGATTTGCCCGGTGCGCAGCCCGATGCCGCCGAGGTGGACGATGCCGCGGCCCATGCCGATGTCGAGTGCGTGCGGATAGGCGTCCCAGACGAAATTGATCGCCGAGCGCAGGATCACAGCAAGCCCGATCGTGACCATCACGGTCGCGAACACCGGCTCGCCCAGCATCGGCCGCATCACCAGCCGCTCGATGACGAGGCCGAGCACGACCGCCGCCAGGATCGCGCCGATTGCGACGACGAAAACATTGCCGCTGACCGTGGTCGAGATCGTCCAGGCGATATAGGCCGTGATCATGGTCATCTCGCCCTGCGCGAAATTGACCAGCCCGGTGGATTTGTAGATCACCGCAAAGCCCATCGCGATCAGGCCGTAGATCGCGCCGATCGCGAGCCCGGAGATCAGCAGCTCGATGAGATACTGCATTCAACCCTCCGCCTGGTAGATGATGGCAAGCTCGCGCGCGAACTTCTTCTCGATCATGGCGCGGCGCACTTTCTGTGTGGCGGTGAGCTCGCCATCGTCATGGTCAAGCTCCTTCTCGAGGATGGCGAAGCGCCGGATGTTCTCGACCCGGGCGAAGCGCTTGTTGGTCTCGCCCACGATGCGCTCGACCAGCTCGTGCACTTCAGGCAGCTGCGACAGCGACTTGTAGTTGGTGTAGGCCAGCGCCCGATCGCGGGCCCAGCGGCCGACATTGTCGTAGTCGACCTGGACGATGGCGCCGAGATACTTCTTGGCCTCGCCGACCACGATCGCTTCCTTGATGAATTCGGAATCCTTCAGCGCGTTTTCGATCTCGGACGGGGCGATGTTCTTGCCGCCAGCGGTGATGATGATCGCCTTCTTGCGGTCGACCACGGCGATCTCGCCGCTGTCGAGGATGTCGATGATGTCGCCGGTGCGCAGCCAGCCGCCTTGTTCCAGCGAGGCTGTCGACGCCTTCTCGTCGAGGAAGTACCCTTTGAAGACGCCGGGGTTGCGCAACAGAATTTCGCCGTCGGCCTCGCACTTCCACTCGGTCTGCGGCAGCGGCACGCCGCAGCCGCCGATCCTATGGTGGCTCTCGGTCTGGATGAAGGCGACGCCGCCGCTTTCGGTGAGGCCATAGCCCTGCGATACCGGGCGGCCGATGATGTCGAAGAAGCGCAACGTCTCCGGCGAGATCGAAGCGCCGGCGCACAGCCGGTGCCGGCTATAAGCAAAGCCGAGATGGCGCTGCAGATTACGGAACATCAGGAGATAAAGCAGCCCGTAGGCGGCACGATCGAGCACATTGGCCTTGCCGGCCTGCCGGCGATCGGACAGCGTGCGGCCCCAGGCGAGGCAGGCCTTGGTGAAGCCCTGCCGCAGCCGGCCGCTTTCGCCAAGGCGAAACAAAAAGCCCTGTTGCAGCTTCTCGTAGATGCGGGGCACGCCGACGAAGAAGGTCGGCGCGATCTCGCGGATGTTGATCGCGACCGTATCGATCGACTCGGCAAAGGACACGGTGCCGCCGAGCACCAGATGCGTCACCGTGCCGTAGCAGCGCTCGGCGACGTGGCACAGCGGCAGATAGCTGACCGCCTCGAGCGGCTTGTCAGCGATCCCGACGGTCTTGGCGTAGGCATAGGCGGCGTAGACGAGATTGCGGTGGGTCAGCATCGCGCCCTTGGGCGGGCCCGTCGTGCCGGAGGTGTAGACGAGGATGCAGACATCGTCGGGCGCGCCCTGGCCGATCAGGCGGTCGAGAGTAACATTGGCCTCCGGGTTCGCCTCGGCGTAGGCCTTGCCGCGTTCGCACAGTGCGTCGAACGACATCAGTTCCGATTGCCGGTAGTGCCGCAGGCCCTTCATGTCGATGCAGACGATGGCCTCGAGGTCCGGCAGGCCGCCATTATTGGCCATCGCATCGAGCACCTTGTCGGTCTGCTCCTGATCGCCGGTAACGACGATACGGGCACCCGAGTGCTTGACGATATATTGCAGCTCGACCCAGGGATTGGTCGGATAGATGCCGACCGCGACCGCGCCGATCATTTGGGCGCCAAGATCGGCATAAAACCATTCCGGCGTGTTCTCACCGGCGATCGCGACACGGTCGCCGGACTTGATGCCGAGCGAGAGCAGGCCGAGCGCGACCGCGCGCGCGGTCTCGTAATAGTGCTGCCAGGAATAGGGATTCCAGATGCCGTAATCCTTCTCCCGCAGCGCCAGCGCATCGCCATGCATGGCGGCACGCTGCCGCAGCAATTGCGGGATGGTGATGGCGGCATCTGCAAGCGCCGCCCGCAGCGCATCGGCTCCTGCCACGGTTGCGATGCGCGGGGCGCTGGCTTGCAGCGGCGGATGGGTGGTGCGCAGGCTGTCCATCGTCGACATCAGGCGCCCGCCTTCATCGCTTCGGCGCGCTGGCCGCCGAGATAGGCGTCCGCGACGGCCGGATCGCGCCTGATTTCGTCGGGCGTGCCCTCGGCGATCTTGCGGCCGAAATTGAGCACATGGATGCGGTCGGAGATGTCCATCACGATGCGCATCTCGTGCTCGATCATCACGACGGTGATGCCGAGCTCGTCGCGGATATCGAGCACGAAGCGCGCGATGTCCTCGGTCTCCTCCTGGTTCATGCCGGAAACCATCTCATCGAGCAGCAGCAGTTTCGGCTCGCAGGCGAGCGCGCGGGCAAGTTCGACGCGCTTCTGCTGGCCGTAAGACAGCGTGCCGACCACGGCGTCCCTGACATGCTCGATCTCGAGGAACTCGATGATGTGCTCGACGCGCTGCCGGGCCGCGATCTCCTCCTTGCGGGTGCGGCCGAAGAACACCACGGCGTCGAGCACGGTCGAGCGCAGATGGGTGTGGCGTCCGGTCAGGATGTTCTCGACCACGGTGCCGTGCTTGAACAGCGCCAGATTCTGGAAGGTGCGGCCGATCCCGACGGCGGCGAACTTCCATGGCGATATGGTCGCAAGGTCGATGCCGTCGAACCTGATGCGGCCGCCGCTCGGCCGCAGCACGCCTGAAATCATGTTGAACAGCGTGGTCTTCCCAGCGCCGTTCGGGCCGATCACGCTGCAGATCTCGCCGGGTGCGACACGCAGGCTGACATCGGCGACTGCGTGCAGGCCGCCGAAGCGTTTTGACAGGTTCTCGACTGTAAGCAGCGTCGTCACGACAGCCACCGCTTGCGGCGCTTGTAGTGCTTGACGTCGCGCAGGCTCTTGCGGCCAGTGGAGGAGACGCCGAGATAGAACTCCTGGACATCCTCATTGGCGGTGAGCTTCTTTGCCGTACCGTCGAGCACGACGCGGCCGGTCTCCAGGATGTAGCCGTAGTCGGCGATGTCGAGCGCGCGCTGCGCGTTCTGCTCGACCAAGAGCACCGTCATCTTCAGCTCATCGCGCAACCGGACGATCACCTCATAGATGCGGTCGATGATCAGCGGCGCGAGGCCGAGCGAGGGCTCGTCGAGCGCCAGCAACGCCGGATCGGTCATCAGCGCGCGGCCGATCGCGAGCATCTGCTGCTCGCCGCCGGACATATAGCCGGCGATCTGGTCGCGCCGCTCGTAGAGCCGCGGAAACAGCGCAAACACCTTGTCGCGGCGCTCGCGTGCTTCGGCGCCGGTCCTGATGTAGCCGCCCATCTGCAGGTTTTCGTCGATGGTCAGCGCCGCGAACACGCGGCGGCCCTCCGGCACCTGCACGATGCCGCGGCGGACCAGCTCGTCTGGCGCGAGTCGATGCACCTCGTCGTGGCGGAAGCGGATGCTGCCGTTCTCGATCACGCCTTCCTCGGTGTAGAGGATTCCGGACATCGCTTTCAGCAGTGTCGACTTGCCGGCACCGTTGGAGCCGAGCAGGGCGACGATGTTGCCCTCGGGCACTGCGATCGAGACATCGCGGATCGCCTCGATCGCGTTGTCGTAGACGATCCGGATGTTGCGGAATTCGAGCAAGGCATCCAGCGCCGGCACGGCGTGGGGCGCTGCCTGCGGCATCGGATGCGGGATGGTCGTCGGCATCGTGCTCAGACCCGGCCGGCTGATCGACGCGGCCGCGCGGCGAAGATCGCATCGGTCACGATCTTGGCGGTCTCGGCGCAAGCCTGGGTGCCGCCATTGCCGTATTGCTTCACCGCATCGCCGACGCACCACAGGCCTTCGATGCCGGTCTCGCGCGGCAGGTCGTAACCGGCACAGCTGCGTTGCGCCGGCCAATCGTCGCGCATCACCCGGATCGACAGGATTCTTGCCTGGTCGAAATTGCCGAACTGCTCGCGAAGATCTTCGAGCGCGAGCGCGACTTCGGTATCGGCGTCGAAATCCCCGAGCGCCGGCACCGGCACGGCATATGCGACGTAAAGATGCCAGCCGGGCGGCGCCAGTTCGGGGCAGGTGGCGGTGAGGTTCGCCATGTTGCAGAGCCGGCGCGTCTTGCCGAAGGTGACGATGCCGGGATGGTTGATCAGCGGCTCGCGGCTCGCGACGTTGATGACGATATTGGCGGCCGGGCGAAGGTCGTTCTTGACCTTCGCGATGTAATCAGCCGGGAACGCCGCGCTGCCGGCCAGCGCGACAGTGGCCTTCGGTCCAGCATTGCTGATGACGAGATCGGTGTCGATCCGCGTCTTTTCGCCGTTGCGCAGCACTGTGACGCCCTCGACGCGGCCGTTGGCGGTGTGGATCGTGGTCGCGGGCGTTCCGAGCCAGATGTCGCCATTGCGCCGGATCGCGCTCCCAAGACTGTTCCAGACGCCGATCGTGCCCTGCGGGCAGAAGCCGAACTTCTTGAAGGCGCCCTTGCTGGTGAAGTAGGTGAGGAAGGCGCGGGCCGGCAGCTCGGCGGCGTTGCAGGCGAAGATCGCCGCGCAGAGATTGCGGAACAGCGCGTGCACGGTGGCGTTGCTGGTGTAGCCCTTCAGCCAGTCCTCGGTCGATTGCCGCCCGTCGGGCAGGTTGCCGGAGCGGGCATCGGCGAATTTCTCCAGGATGCGCGAGGCTTGCTTGGTCAGCTGCCCGAGCAGCAGCGACCAGCCGCCGCGGCCGACATCGATCACCTTGCCGTCGATGAAGAACGAGCTCGCAGGCTCCGGCGCGCGGATATCGAGCTGGGCGCCGACGGTGTGGAAGGTTTCCTCGAACACGCCGCCGAACTCGATTGCGATCGCGCCAATATTGACCTTGAAGCCGTCGATCTCCTCGGTCGAGGCGCGTCCGCCGAGCCGATCCTTGTCGTCGACGACGAGGGTATGCAGCCCGCCATGGGCGAGACGCGCCGCGGCGCACAGCCCGCCGGCCCCGGCTCCGATCACGACAGCATCGACCTTCTGAGAATCCACGGGCAGCCTCCCTCGATGCCGCCGGGTTGGTCCCGGCGTGCAATCCGCTTGCTTGATGGCGGGCACTCTAATATAATCCGACCGGTCGTTCAAATTATTTTTTGACGCAGGTCAATGAACCGGCGTGGCTTACTCGATCAGTTCTGGTGGATGGTGCCCGCAAAGAGGAGGAGGGCGTGGAGCTGAGGTAGTATAGAGAGACGGGCGCCGTCCGATTCCGGCGGCCCCGAAGGTGCGCAAGAGAGAATGTAATGGCGCGGACGCGCTCAGAAAATTACGACGAGATCCAGCGGGGCATCCTCACCACCGCCTGCGGCCTGTTCGCACGGCAGGGCTACATGCGCGCCTCGATCGCCGACCTTGCGGATGCCTGCAAGCTGTCGCGCGGCGCGCTGTATCACTATTTCGACTCCAAGGAAGCGATCCTGTTCGCGATCCTCGATGCACATATCCGCGAGATGATCGCCGACGTCGAGGCCGCGATGGCCGGCAAGACGGCGACGCTGGAGCAGTTCCGCGCCGCGATCCAGGCCATCGTCGCGCTCAATGCGCGCTCGAGCGACGAGCAGCGCGTCATCCTCAACGACCTCTCGTTCCTCGGCGAGACCGAGCAGGATGCGATCAAGGCGCTGGAGCGTCAGCTGGTCGACACGGTCTCGGACCTCCTGGTCAAGCTCGACAAGGAAGGCAAGATCGTCAAGCGAACCAAGAAGATCTACAGCATGATGCTGTTCGGCATCCTGAACTTCAGCCACACTTGGTACGATCCGAAGGGCGGCGTCGACCCCGGCGAGTTCGCCGACATGGTGGTGGACCTGTTCCTGTACGGCTTCACGATGCCTGTGCCGGCAAAGGATGCCGCGCGGCCGCTGCGCCAGCGCGCGTGAGGCCGTCGCCGCGGCGGCGACCGCCCTTCACCCCGTCCGCACATTCTTGTGAAGGCTGCTGCCGGTCCCGTGCGTAACGCGCCTGGAGGCAGGCTGCGTAGTCCTGCCAAGAGCGCCGCAGCCGCGGCCGATGGTGGCACCGTAGCAAGGAAAGAAACATCCGCATGGATCTGTCGTTCAAAATCGCCGAACACGGCGAGGGGTCTTATCGTTTGCTTGCGATCCTGCGCTGGGTCATGGTGGTGATCTTCGTGTCGTTCGGCATGCAGAAGTTCACGCTGCAGTCGGCGCAAGGCATCGTGCAATTCATCAGCAACAGCCCGTTCGTCTCGTGGCTGTCAGTGTTCGGCCTTCGCGGCGAGGCTTATGTGCTCGGCGTCACGGAGTTCGGCATTGCCGTGCTGCTTGCCGCCGGCGCGTTCAGCCCGATCCTGTCTGCGATCGGCGCCTTGATGGGCGTGATCACCTTTGCAGTGACTTGGTCGTTCTTCTTCACGACACCGGGTGTAGTGAAATGGAGCCTGTCGACCGACCCGATGGCCTGGAATCTGGCTGGCGAGTTCCTGTTCAAGGACATCGTGCTGCTCTGTGTCTGCCTGGTGCTGCTGCTGGCGTCGTTGCCGCGGTCGATCGTCGGGTCGCGCGCGACATAAGTCTCACACGTGGTGTGATCGATGGTTAATCCACGCCTAACCGCGCATCGCTTGTATCGGGCATCTGGAACAGGACAATTCGTCACACGCAGCCGTGTCTTGTAAATCGAACCTGATGGGCCTACTCAACCGTTGATTGACGAATTGTTGCTAGTAAGAAACCGTCCCCGATCGGGAGCGGAATGTGGCGAGACCAGATATATCGGCGGCGAGAGCGGTAAGCGTTGGTATTGCCTCTCCGTCGCGGCACGCTCCCCGCATTTTTAAATGCACCGCATTTCTTAGTTCCATTGCAGTTCCCGCGCCGTGGCTGGAGTGGGAGGGCGGTCGCGATCGCGGTTTCCGGCAGTGACCGCCGGAACAGCGATCGGGCCGCCCCTTCCCGGACGGAACGGGTAACGGTGAAACACGCACGATCGTGAACTCGGGCGCGTGAATTGCACCCGGCAGGATCACGGTGTCGCCATCTCTGGATGGCTGAACAGCTTCTCCTGCCGGTCACTTCAAAACGGCGTCCCGATTCGTTCTTCATGAAACACTGGACTTTCAGACAATGGCTCTTCGCCCGGATCGCGGCTGTCCTGCTTGCCGTTGCCGCCAGCGTGCTGACGGCAGCGCGGGCTGATCCCGACATGGATGCGCAGATCAGGGACATCGTCACGACGGAATTGGCGCCGACCGCAACCGCGGTCGATCCGGGTGGCCTGGCCGCGGCGGTCTATGCTGGTGGTCGGGTCGCCTTCTTCAACTACGGCTTCGCTGACGCAGCGGCAAAGCGGCCGGTCACCTCCGACACGCTGTTCAACCTCGCCTCGCTGCGCAAGCTGTTCGAGGCGACACTGGTCGCACTCGGCACCGAGCGCGGCGAATTGCGGCTGGACGATCCCGTCGGCAAGTATCTGCCCGAGTTGCACGCCGGCTATGTCGGCCGCGTCACCATCGGCGAGCTCGTCAACCATACATCGGGGCTGCTGCTGCCGACCGATCATCCGCCCTGGCCGAACGAGAGCTTCAGCCGCGATCAGTTCATCGCGATGCTCAATGCCTGGACGCCCCAGAAAGGGCAGCAGCCGGGCAAGCAGCGCGTCTACAGCCATGCCGGCTATGTCCTGCTGCAGCTGGTGCTGGAGCAGCGCTATCGCATGCCGATCGCGACATTGATCGAGAGTCGCATCCTCAAGCCGCTCGGCATGACCTCGACCTTCGTTCCGGACCGCGACGAGGACAATCGCGCGGCGATGCCGCCGGAGATCATGCAGCGCATGGTCCAGGGCTACGCCCACGACGGCACGGCGATCGGTCCACCCGGCAATCAGCAGAGCTATTACGATTTTCCCGGCACCGGCCAAATGTTCTCGTCGGCGCGCGATCTCGGCATCTTGCTGCGCGCCTGTCTCGACGGCGCGGTAATCGATCCGCAACTGCGCGCGGCATTGCAGATGACCATGCGCGAGAGCTTTCGTGTCGATGCGGAGTTTGGGCAGGCGATGGCGTGGGAGCATGTGCGGCTGGACGGCGTCACCGTCATCGACAAGCCCGGCGGTCTCAACAATGCCTCGGCCTATATCGGCCTGGTGCCGGCGCGCCGGTTCGGCATCGTGCTGCTCGCCAATCGCGGCGACTATCCGCACGAGATCGCGCGCTACAGGATTCTGCCGGCACTCGCGCGGCTCTAACCAAACCAGAATAGCCTAGCGACGCTGCGTGCCAATCCGATGACACGGCCTGCGCGGCCGGGCAGGGGGTGCATGCAAAAACTGTCATGGCGCGGAACCGAGATCGGCCGTATAAGCCGGTAGCTTCTTCTCCTGCTTGAAGAGGCTGATATGACTGATTTACATAATCCCGATTTGCACGCTCCTGATCTACACGCTCCTGATCTTCACGCTTGGCTTTCGCGACAGCCGCACGGCTTGCGAACCTTCAGGACCTTCCAGCAAAAACTCGAGACCCTGGGCAAGAACGACCCGGAGCAACGCGGCGTTTGCCGGCTGCTGAGCGGTCTCGTCGGCAATTACGTCGAAATCTTCGACGAGGAGCCGCTGCCCGTCGCGGTCGCCGACCGTGCCTATGGCCGGCTGCTCGATCTCGTCGCGAGCCTCGATCTCAAGGGCAATCCCGACCGGCGCCTGGCCGATATCAACCGCATCGCGTCCTGCGATCTGTTGAATTGATCGCGCTTCATCCCCGCGCCGCGGCGAGCTCGCGGTAGAGCGCAGCGTAGCGGCCGGCGCGATTGTGCCAGGAGACATCGGTGGCCATGCCGGCCTGTTGCAGCCGGCGCCAGGTCACCTTGTCGTTGAACAGCAGGTTCGCCGTGCGCAGGCCGTGGGCGAGCGCCTCCGAGGTCACGGGCGCGAATTTGACGCCGGTTGCGGCACTGCCTGTGATCGCGGCATCGTCGAAGCCCAGCACGGTGTCGGCAAGGCCGCCGACATTGGCAACGATCGGGACCGCGCCGTAGCGCAGCGCGCAGAGCTGGGTGAGGCCGCACGGCTCGAACCGCGACGGCACCGCAAGCGCATCAGAGCCTGCCTGGATCAGATGCGCCAGTGCCTCGTCATAGCCGATCACGACCGCGATCCGCCCCGGATTGTCGCGCGCCAGCGCGGCGTAGCGATCCTGCAGGTCGCGATCGCCGCTGCCGAGCAGCGCGAGTTGAATGCCTTCGCCGAGCAATGTCGGAATGTTCTCCAGCAGCAGGTCGAGGCCCTTCTGCCACGACAGCCGGCTGATGACGCCGAGCAGCATCGCATCCGGCGCCGGATCGAGCCCGAAGCGTCGCTGCAGCGCCGCCTTGTTGGCTGCGCGCCCGGCCGTGTCCCCGGCGCTGAAGCGCGCTGCGATGTCGGGATCGGTGGCCGGATTCCATACATCGATGTCGATGCCGTTGAGAATTCCGCTCAGCACGCCGGCGCGTTCGCGCAGCAGGCCGCCGAGTCCCATGCCGCCTTCGTCGCTCTGGATCTCCTGCGCATAGGTCGGCGACACCGTAGTGATGCGGTCGGCGAATTGCAGGCCGGCCTTCAGCAAACTAATGGTGCCGTAATATTCGACGCCGTGCAGCGAATATGCCTCACCGGGCAGGCCGAACGTCGCCAGCATGTCCGGCGGGAATTGCCCCTGATAAGCGAGGTTGTGCACGGTCATCACCGTGCCCGGCCGCTTTTGGCCGCCATAATGCACATAGGCCGGCGCGAGTCCGGCTTGCCAATCATGCGCATGCACGATGTCGGGCACGAAGCTCTCGATTGCACCCCGGCCGATTTCGGCCGCCATCCGCGACAGCGCCGCGAAGCGGATGCCGTTGTCGGGCCAGTCGCGTCCGTCGGGAGCGAGATAGGGATTGCCGGGGCGCGCATAGAGATGCGGCGCGTCGAGAGCGAGAAGATCGATGCCGCCATGCGAGCCGCCGATCAGGCGGATCGGCCCGCCGTAGAACTCGCCCCAGTGCAGCAGCGTTTCCGACGCGGCGAGTGCCTTCAGCACGGCCGGATAGCCGGGCACCAGCGTCCGCGTCGTGACGCCGTGCTGCCCGAGCGCCGCCGGCAGCGCGCCGACCACGTCGGCAAGGCCGCCGGTCTTGACGATCGGGTAGACTTCCGAGGCGACCGCGAGGACGCGGATGGGTGTCATGTCTCGAGCCTGTCGATCATCGACTGGGTGATCAGCGTGATCCCGTTCTCGGTGGTGCGGAAGCGCTTGCCGTCGAACTCGGGATCCTCGCCGACCACGAGCCCTTCCGGAATCCGCACGCCGCGATCGATCACGACGTTTCTGAGCCGTGCGCCGCGGCCGACATTCACATAGGGCATGATCACCGCGTTCTCGACATTGGCGTAGGAATTGACGTGGACGCCGGTGAACAGCAGCGAGCGGCGCAGCGACGCGCCCGAGATGATGCAGGCGCCCGAGACCAGCGAGGTCACGGCCTGGCCGCGGCGGCCTTCCTCATCGTGAACGAACTTGGCGGGCGGAGTGATCTCGGCATAGGTCCAGATCGGCCACGACCGATCATAGAGATCGAGCTCCGGAACGACATCGGTGAGGTCGATGTTGGCGCCCCAATAGGCATCGACGGTGCCGGCGTCGCGCCAGTAGGCGCGCGGATCGTCGCCGGAGCGGACGCAGGAATCGTTGAACTGATGGGCGATCGCGCGGCCGTGTTTGACGATGTAGGGAATGATGTCCTTGCCGAAATCGTGCGCCGAGTTCGGGTCGGCGGCATCGCGGCGCAATTCGTCGAACAGGAATTCCGAGTTGAAGACATAGATGCCCATGCTGGCGAGCGACTTGTCGGGCTTGCCGGGCATCGGCGGCGGATCGGCCGGTTTCTCCAGGAACGACTGGATCAGGCCGGTCTCGTCGATATGCATGATGCCGAAGCCGGAGGATTCCGCGCGCGGCATCTCGAGGCAGCCGACCGTGACATCGGCGCCGCTCTCGACATGCTGCTTCAGCATGATCTCGTAGTCCATCTTGTAGACATGGTCGCCGGCCAGCACGAGAATGTACTTGGTGCCGTGCGCCTCGATGATGTCGATGTTCTGATAGACCGCGTCCGCCGTGCCGACATACCACATCGTCTCGGAGACGCGCTGGCTCGCGGGCAGGATGTCGAAGCTCTCGTTTCGTTCCGGGCGGAAGAAGTTCCAGCCGCCCTGCAGATGGCGGATCAGGCTGTGCGCCTTGTACTGGGTCGCCACCGCGATGCGGCGGATGCCCGAGTTCACCGCGTTGGAAAGCGCGAAATCGATGATGCGGGATTTGCCGCCGAAATACACCGCCGGCTTGGCGCGCCTGTCGGTGAGCTCCTGAAGTCTGCTGCCGCGTCCGCCGGCCAACACGAAAGCGAGGGCGTGACGCGACAATGGTTCATTTCCGACTGATCTCACGGTCATCCTCCCAGAACTTCAGGCCGGCCCCGCTGCCTTCTCTCGTCCGGAAGGCCTGATCGGCGCCAACGGGGCCGATTGGAACGTAGCAAGCGCGCCCCGGTTGAGCAAAGCGGGATGACAGACTTTCGTTCCCGCAACCCCTTCTCGTGAAGATCGGGGTTGCGGGCGGGTTAAGGCTATTGACGGCGCGCGATTTCGGCCTAGAGCAGGCCTGCGCATTTCCTGCCCAGGCCAGCATCTCATGACAGTTTCTTCCGTCACGCCCCAGACCGTCCGTGCAAAGCTGCTGCTGCGCCAGGAGATTGCGCTGCTCGACGTCAGGCACGAGGCGGACTTCGCCACCGGCCATCCGCTGTTTGCCGCCAACATGGCGGCGGACCGGATCGCGTTCGAAGCCGAGTTGCGGCTGCCGCGCAAGGACGTGCCGATCGTGCTCTATGACAATGGCGAGGACCTCGTCGCTGCCGCGGCCGGCGAGTTGCGCACCTTTGGCTACAGCAACGTCGCGGCGCTTGCCGGCGGCTTGCAGGGCTGGAAGGCGGCCGGCTACGAGGTATTCGAGGACGTCAATTCCTACGCCAAGGCCTTTGGCGAACTGGTCGAGTCGCGCCGGCACACGCCGTCGCTGAGCGCCGACGAGGTCGCCGCGCTGATCTCGGACAAGGCCAATATCGCGATCCTCGATGTGCGTCGGTTCGACGAATATGCCACCATGAACATCCCGGGCTCGGTCAGCGTGCCCGGCGCCGAGCTGGTGCTGCGCGCAGGGCGCGCGGCGCCCGATCCCGACACCACCATCATCGTCAACTGCGCCGGCCGCACCCGCTCGATCATCGGCACGCAATCGCTGATCAATGCCGGACTGCCGAACAAGGTGCGGGCGCTGCGCAACGGCACGATCGGCTGGACGCTGGCCAAACACCAGCTCGAGCACGGCGCCGGCAAGCGCGGCGACGTCGGGCCGTTCGAGGGCGCCGCCGACAATGCACGCGACGTGGCCTATCGCGCCGGCGTCCGTCACATCGGCGCCGCTGAACTCGCCGCGCTGCAAGGTGATGCGCAGCGCACGCTGTATCGCTTCGATGTGCGCGACGCCGAGGAATACGCCGCCGGGCATCTGGCTGGTTTCCGGCATTATGCGGGCGGCCAGCTGGTGCAGGAAATCGACATGGCCGCCCCGGTGCGCGGCGGGCGCATCGTGCTGACCGACGACAGGAGCATCCGTGCCGACATGACGGCGTCCTGGCTCGCGCAGATGGGCTGGGAGGTCTATGTGCTCGACGGCGGCTATGAGGGCCGACTCGAAGTCGGACCGCCGCGCGTCGTGCCGCGGCCCGATCCCGCGCACCGCTACCGGCGCCCCTATGAAGGCACCGGCGTCGCGGAGCAGGCGATGCAGGCCTATCTCGATTGGGAGTATGGCCTGGTCGACCAGCTGCGCCGTGACGGCACGCACGGGTTTTACGTGATCTAGCCGCTGAAGTGTGACGGCGGCGCGACCGCACCGGTGCCGAGTTGTTGGGGCACGCCGCCAAAATATCGAAAACAACCCCATGCACAGTAGCCGGTGGCTGCCGGCGTTCGACATGGCGGCTTGACACGTCGGGCAACTCAGCGTTATATTTCCATTATTCCGAAATCGTGCAGACGTCTCTCGCATGGTCATCACTCGACCATGCGCATGCGGGCAATTCAGTATTCCAGAGATCGCGGAGCTCGCAATGACGGACGCGCTGATAGTGATTTAGTCCGGGCCGAACGCGTCGTAGACCAGCTTGCGGAACGCCGGCGTGATGCGCTGGCGCTCGTTCTGGGTCTGCTCGAGCATGATGTAGATCATGTCGAGCTTCGGATCGACGCCGAAATAGGTGCCGCTGCCGCTGTCCCATTTCAACTCGCCGATCGAGCCGGGCGGCGGTGGCTTGGCAATGCCGGGATCGGTGCGCACGGCGATGCCGTAGCCGTAACCAAAACCGTCACCGGGGAAGTACCAGTAGTCGCGGCCGACGCCGGAGCCCGGCCCGATATGGTCCGTGGTCATGGTCTTGAAAGCCGTGGGGCTGAGATAGCGCTTGCCGTCGAGCTCGCCGCCATTGAGTAGCATCTGCGCAAACCGCGCGTAATCGAGAATGGTCGACACCAGGCCGCCGCCGCCGGATTCCCACTCCGGGTGCGCGCGCCGGTCGTTTTCCCCCTCGATCAGGATGGTGTCGGAGGGCAGCGGCTCGGCCAGCCGCGATCGTTCGGTCTCGGCATCGAGCACAAATCTTGTGTCGTTCATCTTCAGGGGATCGAAGATGCGCTCCTTCTCGAACTGATAGAGCGACTTGCCCGTCACGATCTCGATCACCCGGCCGAGCACGTCGGTGGAATGACCGTAGCGCCACATCGTGCCCGGTTGCCGCGACAGCGGCAGCCTGGCCAGCCGCGCCACGAATTCCTTGTTGTCGAACTTGCCGTCGAACAGATGGCCTGCGCGGTAGAGCTTCTGGATCCAGTCGGCGCCGATATATTCGTAGGTGATGCCCGAGGTGTGCCGCATCAGGTCCTCGATCGTGACCGGGCGGATCGGCGGCACCAGTTCGAGCTTGCCGAGATCGTTGCCGCCATCCGGCTCGATGCCGACCATCACGTCGGCGAAGGCCGGAATGTATTTCGACAGCGGATCCTGCGGCGACAGTCTGCCTTCATCGACCAGCATCATGGCGGCGGTGTTGGTGATCGGCTTGGTCATCGAATGCAGCGCGAACATCGTGTCCGGCCGCATCGGCGACTTGGTCGTGACGTCGCGATAGCCGAAGGTTTTCAGGTAGACCGGCTTGCCGTGCTGCTGGATCAGGATGACCGCGCCCGGAATCTTTCCTGTCGCAACCTCGTTGTCGAAGAACGCGGTGATGCGTTCGAGCTTCTCCGGCGACGGGGCAGGGGCGTCGGTGGCGTGCGCCACGCCGGACATGACAAATGCAAGACACACGATCGCACTCGCCGCTCCGCGAAGTGTCCGCACGACATATCTGCACGACATTGAAAAGCCCGCCCCCGCCTGCTGCATCGAACGCCGCGGTTTTAGCGCAGACGTCCCCGCACCATAATCATTTTCGAGCGAGTTTATTCCCTGACGATGGTCGAAATTCATACAATTTGCATGGCGCCGACCGGCGAACGCACGGCATTCGACAGCACCTGCAGCGCCTGGCTCAGTTCGGCGCGGTTGCGTGCGGCGCCCAGCGAGACGCGCAGGCCGCGCGGCGCTGCGTCGCCTGTCGCGAACGCATCTTCGCCGACCACGGCAAGGCCGTTGCGCATCAGATGCGACAGCAGGTCGGTGCCGTCGAAATGTTTCGGCAGCGGCATCCAGAGATGGTGGCTCGCCGGCCGCGCCGCATAGGCGACGCCCTTGAGGAAACGGGCCGCGAGCTGCTGGCGCGCGGCCGCCTCGTTGCGGATGGCGCGGATGATCTCAGTGGCGACGCCGGAGCGCAGCCATTGCGTGACCAGCGCGACCATCAGCGATGGCGGCATTTGCATGGTGGCCTGCATGCCGGCGCGCATCCGCTGCTCGGCGCTCGCGTCCGGTGCCAGCAGATAGGCGACGCGCAATGCGGGCGCGATGCACTTGGCGATGCTCGCGGCAAGGTAGGTGCGTTCCGGAATCAAGCTGGCGATCGGCGCCATTTGTGGTTCGAGCGGGCCGTAGACGTCGTCCTCGATCAGGACGCAGCCGCGCTTCCTGATGATGTCCGCAATTGCCTTGCGTCGTGCCGCGCCCATCGTCGCGGTGGTCGGGTTCTGCTGCGTCGGCACCAGATAGACCGCCTTCGGCTTGTGCTTGCGGCAGGCCTCATCCAGCGCGTCGGGCCGCGCGCCCTCGGCGTCCATCGCAATGCCGACGAGGCGGATATCGAGCCGCGCCGCGGCAGCCTTGATGCCGGGAAACGTCAACGCCTCCGTCAGCACGACGTCGCCGGGCGAGGTCAGCGCCAGCAGGGCGTTGAAGATGATCGCCTGCGAACCCGGATAGATCACGATGTGGTCGGCCGATGCGTTCGGCACGCGCGGCTGCAGCCACGCGGCGCCGGCCTCGCGTTCCTCGGCGGTGCCGCCCGGACGCGTATAGCCGAGATAGGCCGAAAACCCGGCCTCGGAACGGATGTTGCCAAGTCCCTGTGCGATGCGCAGGTCGAGATTGGCCTCGACGGGTTGCGGCGGCAGGTTCATTGAAAGGTCGATGTTGACGGGCGCTGCCAGCTCGGACGCCGCGCGCGCGGTGGTCTCCGAAACGAAGGTGCCCTGACCTACCCGGGCATCGAGCAGCCCGCGCCGCCGCGCCTCGCCATAGGCGCGCGTCACCGTGGTGAGGTCGATGCCGAGCGCCGTCGCCAGCGCGCGGTGGGTCGGCAGCCGCTGGCCGCGCACCAGACGTCCGCTCGCGATATCGGCCGCCAGCGCGTCAACGATGCGCAGGAACATCGGGCCGTGCCATTCCGAAACTGTAGGGATCCAATCCATGCAATCCAGCGGCTTTGTCTTTGATTGTATGCTACATAGGGCATATTGTATGGATCATCAGATCAGGTCAAGGACAACGGCGAAAGGAAAACGACAATGACCGAGACGGTTTCCCTGCCTAAGGCAATGTTGCGCGGTTTTGCGATGAAGTGCCCGAACTGCGGGCAGGGCCATCTGTTCGGCCGCTTCCTTAAAGTTGCTGACCATTGCGAGGTCTGCGGCGAGGACTTCACCCCGCAGCGCGCCGACGATTTCCCGGCCTATCTCGTGATCGTCGTGGTCGGCCACATCGTGGTGCCGGCGCTGCTGTGGATGGAGATGACCTACGCGCCGCCGGCCTGGTTGCAGCTCGCGATCTGGCTGCCGTTCACGCTGTTCAGCGCACTCGGCCTGTTGCAGCCGACCAAGGGCGCGATCGTCGGGCTGCAATGGCAGCTCGGGATGGAGGGATTTGCGGCGACGCGGCGGGTGGCGGCGCCGGTGCGGGCCAACGTTGGACGGACTCGCGAAGCCTGACGCGATCTCAAAATCGTAGCCCGGATGGAGCGTAGCGAAATCCGGGGCTCGTGCCGCAGGCAAAACCGTCCCGGATTGCGCTTCGCTGCATCCGGGCTACGTACCGTCAAATCGGATGATGATGCGGCCGGAACATGCGGCCCTTCTCCGTCACCAGCACCACGGCGAGCGCCGCCAGCGTGCAGAGGAAAAAGCCGGTCGCGAACGGCAGCAGCGTGCCATCGTAATCCTGGCCGATCGTGGTGCCGACGCCGATCCCGAGCAGGGTTGTGATGGTGCCGTAGAGCGAGGAGGCGGTGCCGGCGATCTTGCCTTGCGGCTCCATCGCGAGCGCCGTGAAGTTCGCCATCATCAGCCCGAACGCGAACATCATCAGGACTGACAGCACCATGAACAGCGCCAGCGACAGCGTGTCGGTCTTCACCGCGAGGAACAGCGCGCCGGCGACCACGGCAAAGCCGGTCAGCGCGGCGTGCGAGATCACCCGCATGCCGATGCGGCCGACGATGCGCGAATTGAGGAAGCCGGCGATCGCGACGCCGACCGCGCAGGCGGCGAAGGCGACCGGGAAATAATGTCCGAGCTTGAAGATCTCGGTGAAGATCTGCTGCGAGGAGAACACGAAGGCAAACAGCGAGCCCTGCACGCCGCCGGCGGCGAGCGCATAGCCGAGCGTCTGGCGGTTGGTGACGGTCTGGCGGAACGCGGACAGCACCTCCGGGATTGCCAGCGACTTGCGCAGCTCCTTAGGCAGCGTCTCCGGCATTCGCACTGCGCTCCAAGCCAGCGCGATCACGCCGTAGATCATCAACAGCACGAAGATGCCGCGCCAGTGCGTCAGCAGCATCACGGCCTGGCCGAATGACGGCGCGATCACGGGTACCGCGATGAACACCATCATCGCCAGCGACATTACGCTCGCCATCCGCCGTCCGGCGTAGCAGTCGCGCACGATCGAGGTCGCGATCACGCGGGTCGCGGCGGTGCCGAGCCCTTGCAGCGCGCGCGCCAGTAGCAGCGTCTCGAACGAGGGCGCCATGATCGCGAGCAGGCCGGCTATGGTGTAGACGGTCATGCCGCCGAGCAGCACCGGGCGGCGGCCGAAGCGGTCCGACAGCGGGCCCATCACGAACTGGCCGACGCCGAAGCCGACCAGGAAGATCGACAGCACCATCTGCGGGCGATTGGCGTCGGCGATCTGGAACGCGGAGCGGATGTTCGGCAGCGCCGGCAGCATCATGTCCATCGCCAGCGGGTTGAGCGCCATGATGGAGGCGATGACGACGACGAATTCCGGAAAGCCCATCGGGCGGTGGCCTGAGGAAACCCAGGCATCGGCATTGATGTCAGACACTTAGCAACCTCTTGGGAATCCTCGCATCGTAACGATCTTGTTGCGGTGCACAATCGGCGTTTCGGGATGGCTGCCCGCCGGTCACGGGTGAGGTAGCCCGGTCCGGGGCGCGCGGGCTCGCGCATTATCGTTGCTGCTGCAACTATTTAACTCGTGCCGCGCGAAAACCTCTGCTATCCCGGTACCAGCATCCGTGCGGGACGGGCGCATCGCGCCGACCGCGCCCGCACGGCCAAGAACGGGTTTGGGGAGGCCACATGTCCATCGAAATCTCCGCGCGCTCGCGCGGCGCTACGCTGTCGGATGAGGAGCGCAAGGTCCTCACCGCAACGCTCGTCGGCACCACGATCGAGTGGTACGACTTCTTCGTCTACGCGCAGGCCGCCGGCCTGGTGTTCGGTGCGCTGTTCTTCGCGCCGATGAACGCCAACAATCCGCTGTTGGCGCAGATCGTCTCGTTCGCGACGCTCGGCCTCTCCTTCCTGTTCCGTCCGCTCGGGGCCATCGTCTGCGGCCATCTCGGCGACCGCTTCGGGCGCAAGAACATGCTGGTCGTCACGCTGCTGCTGATGGGTGCTGCGACCGCGCTGGTCGGCCTGCTGCCGACCTATGCCCAGATCGGCGCCTGGGCGCCGGCACTGCTTATTCTTCTGCGCATCCTGCAGGGCTTCTCGGCCGGCGGCGAGTGGGGCGGCGCGGCGCTGATGTCGGTGGAGTCGGCGCCCGTCGACAAGCGCAGCTTCTTCGGCTCGTTTCCGCAGGTCGGCACGCCGCTCGGCATGATCCTGGCAACCGGCGTGCTGTGGGTGCTGACCACCACGCTCGGCAAGCAGGCGATGATCGAGTGGGGCTGGCGGATTCCGTTCCTGCTCTCGATCCTGCTGATCGTCGTCGGCATCGTGATCCGCCGCACCGTCGAGGAGTCGCCGGTGTTCAAGGCGATGCAGCGCCGGCACAAGGAATCCTCCGCGCCGCTCCGCGACCTGACGCGCAATCATGCCAAGGAGATCCTGCGCACCGCGTTGATCTTCATGGCCAACAACGCGGCCGGATATATCCTGATCGCTTTCATCATCAGCTACGGCGCCAACACGCTGAAGATGCCATCGGAGCAGCTGCTCTTGATCGGCACGCTGGCGGCGGTCAGTTGGTTCATCTTCACGCTGCTCGGCGGCATCCTCGGCGACAGGATCGGCCGCGTGCGCTGCTTCCAGATCGGCTACGGCCTGATGGTGCTGTGGGCGGTGCCGATGTGGTTCCTGATCGACAGCAAGAATCTCCTGCTGTTCTTCATCAGCGCCGTCGGCCTCACCATCGCGCTCGGCCTGTCCTACGGCCCCCAGGCCGCGCTCTATGCCGAACTGTTCCCGGCCAAGGTCCGCTATTCCGGTGTCTCGATCGGCTACGCGCTCGGCGCCATCTTCGGCGGCGCCTTCGCACCGATGATCGCGCAATGGATCATCGGCACCTACGGCGAGTCGTGGCGGGTCGGCGTGTATATCGGGCTGCTGGCGCTGATCTCGCTGATCGCGGTGTCGACGATCAAGGATCCGCAAGGCGTCGATCTGAATGTGAATGATGCGGGCGCGTAGGCGACGACTTTGTGTGATTGCGAGGATCTCGCGACAGAGTTGCAAAGCAATTTTGCGCTGAAGCGACGAAGCAATCCATCGATCCGGGTATGCGGTAAAATGGATTGCTTCGCGGAACCTGTCATCGGGCGCGCGTTCGCGCGACCCGTTGGCTCGCAATGACGGGGATCATGCCCCAAGCATCGCCTTCAGTTTCTTGACCGCGCTGTCGGGCGTCGTCAGCACCTCGCGGCCGGTGGCATCAGTGACGCGCTCAGCCGCCGGCGCCATGCTGTATTGCGCGAGCGCGATCAGGTCGCAGTCGCGCAAATCCGTGGCTGCCTCGACCACGATGCGGTCGTGCTCGGCGCGGTCGCCGCGATCGAGCGCCGCCAGCGCGCCCTCGGCGAGTTTCGGCACCAGCGTGACCTCTGGCGGAAATTCCGGCGGCATCGACACCAGCGTCGGCGGGAAGGTCGAGAGCAGGCCGATGCGCTTCCCCTTCGCCGCCGCCTGCTCGATCATCGCCTCGTTCGGCTTCAGCACCGGCATCGGCGCGTGCGCGCGCGCCACCGCCTCGATGCAGGGGCCGAACGCCGAGCAGGTGAAGAGGATGCCGTCAGCGCCGGTGCTGACCGCGTAGCGGCCCATGGCAAGAAACCGCTCGGTCATGCGCTCGGTGAGCTTGCCGTCGCGCGCGAGGTCGGCCGAGAGGCTGTCGTCGAGCAAGTTCATCAGCCGCGCCTCCGGCCAATGCTTTGCGAATGACGCTTCGATCGGCACGATCGAGTGCTTCAGGGCGTGAATGAGCGTGATGCGCATGGGGTCGCTACTTCTGCTCCCTCTCCGCTCTTCGCGGGGGCGAGACGAGCGAAGCTCGCTCTTAGAGGGTTAGGGTGAGGGGGCTCCCCCCGCGTGCGGGGGATGTCAGAGGCTATGAAACTATCAACCTCGTCATTGCGAGGAGCGATAGCGACGAAGCAATCCATCTCTCTACTTGTGCCGCGATGGATTGCTTCGCTTCGCTCGCAATGACGGAAGGGATAGATTCGAGATCTTTCAGATCATCATTTGAACGGGATCGCGTACATCAAGCCGCCCTTGCTCCAGGTGGCGTTGAGGCCGCGCTCGAGTTTCAGGGGGCTGGCCTTGCCGACATTGCGCTCGAAGATCTCGCCGTAATTGCCGCCGGCCTTGATCGCCCCGACCAGCCATTTGTTGTCGAGGCCGAGCCGCGAGCCGAGATCGCCGGATGCGCCGAGCAGGCGCTGGACCGCCGGGACCTGCGACTTCGCCATCTCGTCGACATTGGCCTGCGTCACGCCGAGCTCTTCGGCTTCGACCAGGCCATAGTGCAGCCAGGTGATGATGTCACTCCACACTTCGTCGCCGTTGCGGGTGAACGGGCCGAGCGGCTCCTTGCTGATGGTCTGCGGCAGCACGACATAGTCGTCGGCCTTCGGCGCCGCGGTCGCGACTGCGCCGGCGAGCGCGGAGGCGTCCTGGGTCATGGCATCGCAGCGGCCGCCGAAGAAGGTCTGGTACATGGTGTCGGGGCGATCGAACACCAAAGGCTTCCAGTCGATGCCGTTGGCGCGGCCGTAGTCGCCGAGCGTCACCTCATGCGTAGTGCCCTGCGCGACGCAGACGGTGGCGCCCTTGAGATCCTTCAGCTCCTTCACGCCGAGGTCCTTCTTCACCACAAAGCCCTGGCCGTCGTAGAAATTGACCGGGCCCTGGCGCAGGCCGAGCGTGGTGCCGCGCAAGTAAGTCTGCGTCGAGTTGCGGTAGAGCACGTCGATCTCGCCGGACTGCAGCGCGGTGAAGCGGTTCTGCGCGGTCAGCGCTACGTAGCGCACCTTGCTGGCATCGCCGAGCACGCCGGCGGCAAGCGCGCGGCAATAGTCGACGTCGAGGCCCTTGAAGTTGCCCTGCGAGTCCGGCGCCGAGAAGCCGGCAAAGCCGGTCGAGACGCCGCACACCAGCGTGCCGCGCTGCTTGACGGTGTCGAGCGTCGCCGCGCTTGCGCCGGTGATGCTTGCAGCAAGAACGGTTGCAGTGATCAATGCCCTGTACATTCTGTCCTCCTCCTAATGTCCAATGTCCCTGAGCGCGCTGTCGACCGCAGCGCCGAGCCTTTCGACGATCATGTCGATGTCGCCGGACGTTGCGATATAGGGCGGGGCGAGCAGCACATGGTCGCCGCGCTGGCCGTCGGCGGTGCCGCCCGAGGGATAGCAGCCGAGGCCGCCGGCAAACGCCGCGGACTTGATCCGCTGATGCAGCTTCAGCTTGGGGTCGAACGACTGCCGCGTGCCGCGGTCGGCCACCAGCTCGATGCCCCAGAACAGGCCGCGGCCCCTGATGTCGCCGACATGGCGGTGATTGCCGAAGCGTTCGATCAGCCGCTGCTCGAGCTGGCGGCCGCGCTCCTTGACCTGGTCGAGCAGCTTCTCCTCGCTGATCACCTTCTGCACCTCGAGCGCGGCGGCGCAGGCGAGCGGATGCGCCAGATAAGTATGACCGTGCTGGAACGCGCCGGAGCCGTTGCGCACGGTGTCGACGATGGCACCGCTCGCGAGCATCGCGCCGATCGGCTGGTAGCCGCCGCCGAGCCCCTTGGCGACCGCCTGGATGTCGGGCGAGATGCCTTCCTGCTCCCACGCATGCAGCGTGCCGGTGCGGCCCATGCCGCACATCACCTCGTCGAGGATCAAGAGCGCGCCGTGACGGTTGCAGATCTCGCGCACCGCCTTGAAGTAACCCTCCGGCGCCGGCACGCAGCCGGCGGTGGCGCCGACCACGGGTTCGGCGATGAAGGCGGCAACGTTCTCGGGGCCGAGCCGCTGGAATCCGGCCTCGAGCTCGGCGGCGAGCCTCGCGACGAAGGCGGCCTCCGATTCATCGTCGCGTTTCTCGTGATAGGCAAAAGCGGGGGTGACGTGACTGAACGAGGGCGACAGCAGCGGCGCATAGGGCTCGCGGCGCCAGGCATTGCCGCCGGCCGACAGCGCACCGAGCGTGTTGCCGTGATAGCTCTGGCGGCGCGCGATGAAGCGGGCGCGCTGCGGCTCGCCGCGCTCGATGAAATATTGCCGCGCCAGCTTGATCGAGGCCTCGATCGCCTCCGACCCGCCGCTGACGAAATGGACATAGCCGAGGCCGCCGGGCTCGTGGCCGACCAGCCGTTCGGCGAGCTCTTCCGCGGGCTCCGACGAGAAGAAGCCGGTGTGGGCATAGGCAATTTTTGATGCCTGCTTGGCGATCGCGGCAAGAATCCGTGGGTGCTGATGGCCGAGGCACGAGACCGCGGCGCCGCCGGAGGAATCCAGGATGCGGTGGCCGTCCTCCGCGATCAACCAGACGCCTTCACCGCCAATCGCCTTCGGTGGGGTCTCGCGCAGGCTGCGATGCATCACGCGGCTCTTGTTGGCGGCCATGATACTTATCCTTTCTCGACGAAATATTGCGACATCTCGGCAAGCCGGCCCTCGGTCTCCTCCAGCTTGCGTTTTGCATTTGCGCCACCCAGCGTGAAGGCGACGGCGGCAAGCGACTGCGCCACCGCGATCGCGCCGGTCAGGCTCGGGAAGAAGCCGGGCGAGGCGGCGGCCTCGAACAGCAGAAGATGATCGGCGCCCTCGGCCATCGGCGCGCTGATGGTATCGGCGATCGCGATCAGCGTGGCGCGCGCCTGATGCGCCGCGCGCGCTGTCTCGACGCTCACCGAGGTGTAAGGCGCAAAGCCGATCACGACCACGGCGTCGTCGGCGCGGAAGGCGCCGTGGTCGAGATCGAACGGGCCGGAACCGCCGACCAGCTGCACGGCGTCGGGGCGGAACAGGCGAAGCTGGTAGGTCAAGAGTTCCGCGACGCTGCGGCAGCTGCGAAAGCCCGTGATCCAGATCCGGTCGGCGGCGTGCAGCGCACGTGCTGCGTCGGCGATCGCACTCGCGGAAATCCGCGCCAGCCCCGCGGCTTCAGCCTCGATCTTGTCGTGCACCAGTTTGACATCGGCGTTCGGCCCGGCGCGGCGGCTCTTGGCGCGGCCGGAGAACGGCGAGCCCTGCGCCGGCCGTCGCGCCTCGGTCAGTGCGGCGCGCAATTCGTCCCAGCCGGAATAGCCGAGCGCCTTGGCAAGACGGGTGAAGGATGCAGGATCGGCGCCGGCGACCGCGGCGAGCTCGCGCATCGAGCGGGTGGTGGCGTCGTAATCATTGGCTGCGACAAACCGACCGACCTCCTGCAAACGCATCGGCAGCGACGGCAATGCGCTGCACAATTCGTTCAGGGGCGATGGTTTCGGCTGAGCCTGGGCCATGAAACATATGTTGCACAAACATTGATTTGGTGCAACATATGAAGTGCGCAGACCCGAATATGCTCTCGCGCATGGCAGAAGATCGCTTCTCACCGGGATCCTTGTGCTGTGACGACATCGACGCCGAAACGCCCTCCCTCGCGACACTGGCGGCTTTCGCTCAGCGATCCCCGCGTCGCCGGCCTGTTCTGGCAGGTCCTGGTGGTCGCCATCGCGGTCGCGATCGTCACCTTTCTGTGGTCGAACGCGGTTCACAATCTCTCGGTGCGGCGCATCTCGACCGGCTTTGCCTTCCTCGGCCGCGAAGCCGGCATGCCGATCGCGGACTCGTGGATCGACTACACGCCGAAGGACACCTATCTGCGCGCCTTCATCGTCGGCATCGTCAACACGCTGCGCGTTGCCGTGATCGGCATCATATTGGCCACCGTGATCGGCACGCTGGTCGGCATCGCGCGGCTGTCGTCGAACTGGCTCTTGGCGCGGCTTGCCGCCGTCTATGTCGAGGTGCTGCGCGACCTGCCGCTGCTGCTGCAGCTGCTGTTCTGGTACGTGCTGATGCAGGGGCTGCCGGCGGCGCGCCAGGCCTGGAAGCCGGTCGAGGGCGTGTTCCTGTCCAACCGCGGGCTCATCCTGCCGTCGGTGCCGATGCATGAGGCCAATTGGTGGACGGTCCTGGCGCTGGTCGCAGGCCTCATCGCGTTCCATCTCGTCAGGCGCCGCCTGATCGCGCAGCAGATGCGCGATGGCCGCGCGCGGCCGGCCTGGCCTTACGCGCTCGGGCTCGTCGTCGCGCTGCCCGCGCTGGTGTCGTGGCTTGTGGGCGCGAGCTGGAGCATCACGCTGCCGGAGCTGCGCGGCTTCAACTTCGTCGGCGGCCTGACCCTGGCGCCCGAATATTTCGCGCTGCTGATCGCGCTCGTCACCTATACCTCGGCGTTCATCGCCGAGATCGTGCGCAGCGGCATCCAGGCGGTGCCGCGCGGCCAGTCGGAGGCCGCCAAGGCGCTCGGGCTGAAGCACGGCTTCGTGCTGCAGCACATCGTGCTGCCGCAGGCGCTGCGCGTCATCATCCCGCCGATGACCAGCCAGTATTTGAACCTGACGAAAAACTCCTCGCTCGCGGTCGCGGTCGGCTATCAGGACATCGTCTCGATCGCCAACACCACGCTGAACCAGACCGGGCAGGCGATCGAGTCGATCGCGCTGATCATGATGGTGTTCCTCACCATCAGCCTCGGCATCAGCCTGTTCATGAACTGGTACAATGCGCGGATCGCGCTGGTGGAGCGCTGACATGAGTTCGGTCGCCCACCTTCCGCAGGATCCGCTGCCGATCGCGCCACGGCCCGCACCCCGGGCGCTGGGCGGTCAGTTCACCGCCTGGCTGCGTGCCAACCTGTTCGCGTCGATCCCGTCCAGCATCATGACGCTGGTGATGCTTTTCCTGCTCGGCAAGGCGCTCATCGGTCTCTGGCAATGGGGCATTGCCAACGCGATCTGGACCGTCTCCGGAAACGACACCAGCGCCTGCCGCGCGCTGCGCGGCGCCGGCGCCTGCTGGGCCGTCGTGCCCGAGAAGTACCGCTTCATCTTGTTCGGCACCTATCCGTTCGACGAGCAGTGGCGGCCGGCACTCGTGGTCGTGATCTTCATCGCGCTGTTCGCGGTGTCGAGCCGCCGCAGCTTCTGGCGCAAGGAGCTGTTCCTGCTGTGGGCCGCCGCCCTGATCGTGATCGGTTGTTTGATGTGGGGCGGCTTCCTCGGCCTCAGCTTCGTCACCCAGGACCGCTGGGGCGGACTGCCGGTGACCCTGATCCTCGCGACCTTCGGGCTCGCCTTCGGCTTCCCGCTCGGCATCCTAGTCGCGCTCGGCCGCCGCTCGAAGCTGCCGGCGATCCGCTCGCTCTGCGTGCTCTATGTCGAATTGATCCGCGGCGTGCCGCTGATCAGCCTGTTGTTCATGGCGAGTGTGATGTTCCCGTTATTCATGCCCGACGGCGTCAACATCGACAAACTGCTGCGCGCGCAGATCGCCTTCATCCTCTATGCCGGCGCCTATCTCGCGGAGGTGGTGCGCGGCGGCCTGCAGGCGGTGCCGCGCGGACAGTATGAGGCCGCCGACGCGCTCGGGCTGTCGTACTGGGAGAAGAACGCGCTGATCGTGCTGCCGCAGGCGATCCGCCACGTCATCCCGCCGCTGGTCAACACCTTCATCGCCTTTTTCAAGGACACCAGCCTGGTGCTGATCATCGGCATTTTCGATCTCCTGACCACCGCCAAGACCGCGATCGTCGATCCGGCCTGGCAGTCCTTCAGCGTCGAGGTCTACATCTTCGTCGGGGTGATCTACTTCGTGTTCTGCTTTGCGATGTCGCGCTACAGCCGCAGGCTTGAGGCGCAGCGCGGAACGAACTGAGCGATCTGGACTCGCCGCCGTTTGCTCCGCTCACATGCTGCATCTCCCATGCCGGGCATATCGCAACTTCCTGCTTTGATTTTTGCAACGGCCCGTTCTGGCCTTAAGGATGCGGCAACCAAAAATTTGGCCCATGGCTGGCGCAGAGCGCGGCTGGCACAGAGTGCACTTGGCGCTGTTCCGCCCGTAACTTATCTTGAAGGCGATTGGATTCGCGAGCGCGCGCGATGAGAGAAGTTCATTGTTTGCGTGGGCATTGTCCTGCTTGGACCGAGCGCCGCGCAATGGTTGTCGCTACTTTTTCATACGTATGCATGGTGCCCGCCTGACGGGGCTTTTTTCTGATTTGTTGCACGCCAATGGCCGAAGACGACGACGTCTATCCGGAGAGCTCCCGAAGCCAGGTCCTCGATGCCCTGCAACGGTTTTCGACCGATGAGCTTCTTCAACTCCTTGCGGAGATCGAGCAGTTCTTGCACTTTGAAGCCAAGCCTCGCCGGCCCAGCCTGCGACTGGCGGGGGGCACCGACGTGAATGAGTCCATCGCGCGCGTAAACATCGACCACCACCTGGATCTGTTGAAACGTCCGGATCTTCCAACCGGCACAAGATCGCTGCTCAACAAGCGGTTGCTCGAGGAAGAAGACAAGCTCGGCCGCCGACGCGAGCAACTCGAGTTTGCCGAAAGCAGGGCCATAATGTGCCGGGATCGTGCAGATCGTCAGCGGCGTCTGACGGAATCGTTCGCGCCTGGTTCGGTTGACCGGGAGCAGGCCGAACGGCTGCTCGTCAATTTCGACGCGCTTGCCCAGCTCGTCGAAGGATTCTGTCGCCAGATGCGCCACGCCGTGAGCCAAAGTCCGCTTTGAGGGCAGGATTGTCCCCTTGAGGCCACTGGAGGCTTGCCAAGCTGTCTCGATCCTATTTATGATCATAAAATGGATAAATCGGCTCTGCCCTCCCTGGACCCGTCGCGGCGCGCCGCGATCAAGCGCAAGCGTTCGGACGCGGTCGCCGATCTGATCCGCAGCCACATCTTCCAGGCCGGCTTGCAGCCGAACGATCGGCTGCCGCAGGAGGTCGAGCTGATCGAGATGTTCGGTTGCAGCCGCTCGACCATCCGCGAGGCGCTCAAATCGCTGGAAGTGCAGGGGCTGGTGCAGAACACCACGGGTCCCGGCGGCGGCGCGCGGGTGGCGCCGGTGTCGATCAACCGGATCGTCGGCCTGCTCAGCAACTACTTTTATTTCCAGTCGATCTCGACCGCGCAGATCTACCAGATCCGCCGCCTGATCGAGCCGGAGCTCGCCTTCAGCGTGGTGGGCCACCTCACGCCGGCGCATTTCGCCGCGCTCGACAAGGCGATCGCGGTGCAGGAGCATCATCCCGGCGGCATTGCCGACTGGGAGCACCACCGCCACGCCGAGATCGATTTCCACGACATCCTGATCGAGGCCTGTCCCAATCCGTTGCTCGGCCTGGTCGCCCGCTTCGTCAACGAGGCGATCCGGCATTTGATCGGCAAGCTCGGCGTGCAGGAATTCGCATCCAGCTTCACCTGCGAGAACATCGAGTTTCACAAGCGCCTGATGGCCGCGTTCCGCTCCGGCAACGCCGCGCGTGCCCGGCGCGTGATGCTCGAGCATGTGCTGAGCGCCGAAGCGGTGGTCGTCCCCGCGGAGGACCGGCGCATGGATCTGCCGGTCTTTCACCAGCCGTTGCGGCTCGACTGAACCGCACCGGATGACGGTTGCATACGCGTTGGAGGGAACAACAATGGTCACGCGGCGCGAGAATGAATTGTGGAGCTGGTCGGCGGTCGATCTGGCGCGGTCGATCGCGACGCGCGCGATCTCGAGCCGGGAGGCCGTGCAATCCAGCCTCGACCGGATCGCTGCGGTCAATCCGGCGCTGAACGCCGCCGTCGAGGTGCTGGCGGACGAAGCGCTGGCCGCGGCGGATAGCGCAGATGATGCGGTGAAGACAGGCGCGGAGCTCGGCGCGCTGCATGGCGTACCGGTCACCATCAAGGTCAACGTCGATCAACGCGGCCACGCCACCACCAACGGCGTCGTCGCCTTCCGCGACGTGATCGCCACCGATGACAGCCCGGTCGTCGCGAATTTCCGCAAGGCGGGCGCCGTCATCGTCGGCCGCACCAACACGCCAGCGTTCTCGCACCGCTGGTTCACCAACAACGATCTGCACGGCGCGACCTACAATCCCTGGGGCCGGCACCTGACGCCGGGCGGCTCCAGCGGCGGCGCGGCGTCGGCGGTCGCTTCCGGCATGGGCGCGATCGCGCATGGCAATGATTTCGGCGGCTCGATCCGCTATCCCGCCTATGCCTGCGGCGTCGCCGGTCTGCGCCCGACGCCGGGCCGAATTCCCTCATTCAATCCGTCGGCGACAACAGATCGTCCGATCACCGCGCAGATGATGTCGGTGCAGGGGCCGCTCGCGCGCTCGGTCGCCGATCTGCGCGCTGGTCTCGCCGCGATGGCGCAACCGGATGCGCGCGACGGCACGTGGCTGCCGGTACCCCTGCAGGGCGCGCCGCTCAAGCGTCCGGTCGGCGTTGCGATCGCGGCGACGCCGTTCGGCGACGAAGCGCCGGAGGTCAGCGCAGCGATGCGGGCCGCCGGCCGCTGGCTTGCGGAAGCCGGCTTTGCGGTGGAGGAGACCACCCCGCCGCGGCTCGCGGAGGCCGCCGATCTCTGGCATCGCCTCGTCATCAATGAGGAGCGGCGCGTGCTGGCGCCGATGATCCGCAAGTTCGGCGACGACCGCAGCCGCTACAATCTGGACGGCCATATCGCCTATGCACCCGAGCTCAACGGCGATCAGGTGCTGGCCTGCTTCGAGCAGCGGCTTTCGATCGTGCGGGCCTGGCAGCTGTTCCAGGAACGGTGCCCGGTCATCATCCTGCCGGTCTCGGCGCAACTGCCGTTTCGCTTCGATCAGGATCAGGAAGACGCAACGGTCGTGCGGGCGCTGCTCGATGCGCAGCGGCCGCTGCTCGCCGTCCCCGCGCTCGGCTTTCCGTCGGTCGTGGTGCCGACGGGGACCGCCGGCGGCGTGCCGGTCGGGGTTCAGGTGATCGCCGGCCGCTTCCGCGAGGATGTCTGTCTCACTGTTGCCGAGGTGATCGAGGCGCGCGCCTCGACGCTGACGCCGATCGACCCACGCGACTGAAGGCACGCGGTTTTCGAAGCCAACAACAAGCACTGAGCATCATGGGAGAGCACAACGTGACGACTACACCGATCTGGCAATGGTCCGCCGTGGAGACGGCGACGGCGATCAGGAAAGGCGAAGTGACGTCGGAGCAGGTGGTTCGCGCCCATCTCGACCGCAAGAAGGAAGCCAACCCGGCGCTCAACGCCGTCGTCGTCGATCTCGGCGACGCTGCGCTGAAGGCGGCCAGGTCCGCCGACGAGACGCTGGCGGCGAGCAAGACGAAGGGCGACGCGGTCGGGCCGCTGCACGGCGTGCCGGTCACCATCAAGATCAACATCGACGTCGAAGGCCAGGCCAATTCCAACGGCGTGGTTGCCTTCAAGGACAATATCGCGCCGGGCGACTCGCCGGTGACGGCCAATCTCAAGAAGGCCGGCGCCATCATCATCGGCCTGACCAACACGCCGGAATTCTCGCTGCGCGGCTTCACCGACAATCCGCTGCACGGCCTGACCCGCAATCCCTGGAATGCGGAGGTGACCTGCGGCGGATCCTCCGGCGGCGCCGGCGCGTCGATCGCGGCCGGCATCGGCACCATTGCGCATGGCAACGACATCGGCGGCTCGCTGCGCTGGCCGGCGCATTGCAACGGCATCGCCACCATCAAGCCGACCCAGGGCCGGATTCCGGCGTTCAATCCCAGCGCCACGGCGGAACGGCCGTTGATGGCGCAATTCATGTCGTCGCAGGGACCGCTGGCGCGCCACGTCGCCGACGTCCGCCTCGGCCTCGAGGTGATGGCACGGCGCGACCCGCGCGATCCCTGGTACGTTCCGGCGCCATTGACCGGGCCGAAGCCCGCCGCACCGGTCAAGGTCGCGCTCGCAAAGATCCCCGAGGACATGGTGACCGATCGCGGCGTGATCGCGCTTCAGCGCAAGGCGGCCGATCATCTGGCCGATACGGGCTACGCAGTCAGCGAGGTCGAGGTACCCGATCTCAACAAGGTCTGGCAGCTCTGGTGCGACCTGATCATGACCGAGACCCGCATCCTGCAGCAGGAGCAGATGTTGGCGACCTCCAGCGCCGACTTCCAGAAGACGTTCCGCGGCTTCATGGCGCTGGCCAATCCGCTGGATCAGGCCGGCTACATGAAGGCGATCGCCGAACGCTCGCGCCACATCAGGAGCTGGATGACCTTCCTCGAGCAATATCCGCTGGTGCTGATGCCGACTTCGGTGCGCAAGACGCCGGAGGTCAATGCCGATCTCGGCGGCGACCAGCGCGTCAAGGACTTGTTCTGGAACGATCTGCGCTTCATCTCGTCGATCAACGTGCTGGGGCTGCCGGCGGCCGTGGTGCCGGTCGGCCTGCATGAGGGATTGCCGGTGGGCGTCCAGATCGTCGGCTCGCGCTATCGCGAGGACATGTGCCTCGATGCGGCCGACGCGATCGAGCGCAAGGTCGGCATTCTGACGCGGCAGTTGTGGGAGCGGCGCTGAGGCGATCGCGAAACCATTCAGCACTATAGGGAACGCCGCGGCTAAATTTCGTCGCGGCGTTCGCACGACCTGCGACGCCGCATGTTCCTCCTCCCGGAATTCTCGCGCTGAATCGCAGAGCGCCATGCTGGCCGCGGGGTTGCCCGCGACCCCTGATTCCTTCAGGAGTTCGTCCGAACCATCCGAATCCCTGGGAACGAAATGTCCACCACGAAACGCTCGCCTGTCCTGATCGCAATCGCTGCCGCGTGTCTCTCTCTTGCCGCCGGCGCGGCTCGCGCGGAGGACGGTGTCCTGCGCGTCGGCATCATCACCGACATGAGCGGGCAATATTCCGACGGCAACGGCCCGGGTTCGGTGATCGCGGCGCAAATGGCCGCGGAGGAGATCGGCGGCACGGTCGCCGGACGGAAGATCGAGATCATCTCGGCGGACCACCAGAACAAGCCTGACGTGGCGACCGGCATCGTGCGCAACTGGATCGACAACAAGGGTGTCGACGTGATCGCCGAAGGCGTCAACTCGGCGGTGGCGCTCGCGATCCAGACCGTGACGCGCGAACGCAAGAAGCTGTTCCTGATCTCGGGCTCCGGTTCGTCCGACCTGACCGGCAAGCAGTGCTCGCCGACCAGCGTGCAGTGGACCTACGACACCTATGCGTCCTCGAACGCGACGGCGAAGGCCGTGGTCGCGCGCGGCGGCACGCCCTGGTTCTTCCTCACCGCGGACTATGCGTTCGGCCAGGCGCTGGAGCGCGACGCCAGCAAGGCCGTGACATCGGCCGGCGGAAAGGTGCTGGGCGCGGTCCGCCATCCGTTCGACACCGCCGATTTCTCCTCCTTCCTGCTGCAGGCGCAGTCGTCCGGCGCAAAAATCCTGGCGCTCGCCAACGCCGGCTCCGACTTCCGCAACGCGGTGTCGCAGGCCGACGAGTTCAACATCCGCGCCAGCATGCAGCTCGTCGCGCTGCAGGTGACGCTCACCGACGTGCCGGCGCTCGGCCTCGCGCATGCCCACGATCTGCTGTTCACCGATTCCTTTTATTGGGATCGCACACCCGAGACCCGCGTCTTCGCCCAGGAGTTTTTCAAGCGGCATGGCGCGATGCCGACGGCCTACCAGGCCGGCGTCAACTCGGCGCTGCGGCATTATTTCAAGGCGGTCGCCGCCACCAACTCGGCGGATTCGGAGACCGTGATCGCGCAGATGCGCAAGACCCCTGTGAATGATTTCTTCGCCCAGAACGGCGTCGTGCGCGAGGACGGCCGCATGGTACACGACATGTACCTGATGCGCATCAAGAAGCCGGAAGAGTCCAAGAGCAAGTGGGATCTCTACGAATATCTGGCGACGGTGCCGGGCGACCAGGCCTTCCGTCCGCTCGATGAAGGCGGTTGCCCCTACGTCGCCAAGGCGCATTAAGGGCGCGAGATGCCGCGGAACGTTGTGAGTTGAGCACGTCTCTTGGGCTCCCTCTCAACTTGCGGGAGAGGGTGGGGTGAGGGGTGGCCCCGGGCGCGACGATCGATGAGGGCGCGCCCTCGCAATTTCGTTCGCTTGCTGTTTGATAAATTCGGAGAGAGCCCGCCGTGTGGCACCCCTCTCCCTAACCCTCTCCCGCAACGGGAGAGGGAACCCGGCCGCCGGTGCCCGCCTCACGTGCGCGCGCCCACTGCGTTGCCCCGCGGCGCAAGCCCTTTCGCTTTCCCTGCGCCCTCTTCGAGGTGAAAAGGGGGAACGAGATGCAGGCCTCGGCAAATCATGCCGCGAGAAACCGAACGTTTGGCTCGGCGGCTGCGCAAAGCATTGTCGTCCCTGCGAAAGCAGGGACTGGTAACCAGCGGTGATGACATCGCAATATTCCACCGTATCCTCCCTGGCAGAACATCATCGCGACGAACGCATCCAACAGAGGCACCATGACCAACACCATCGAGGCTCCCGACGGCGGCTACCGCTTCATGCCTGGCGTCAGTCAGTATTCCTGTGGCATCGGTGCGCTGCCCGGTTATGCCATCGAGCGAGCCAGGTTCTCCGAGCCTGTGCCGCTGAGCGCGGGCTTCGAGAAGATTGCCGACATCATCAAAGGCGCCGGCCGTCCGTTGACCGCGTTCGCTGCGTGCGAACTGCGCTCGCCGGCGCCGTTCACCGAGGACGGGTTCAAGGCCTTCAACGAGATCTACATCAAGACGCTGATCGCCTGGGGCGTGATGCGCGACGGCGTCAATCCGGTGGCGCGCAGCAATGTCTGTCCACAACTCGATCCGCCCGCGGAGCCGTCGTTCCACGCCTTCTGCTACACGGTGCCGGCGGCGAAGGACGCACCGACGAGCTTCGTCGTCGCCGGCAGCGGCGAGTCGGTCGAGGGCAAGGCCAACTATCGCGATCACACCGTCGCGCTCGGCGATACCAGCCAGGCCGGCATCCTGGCCAAAGCCAAATTCGTACTTGGCGAGATGGAACGCCGGATGAGCGCGTTCGGCGCCTCCTGGCGCGACACCACCGCGGTGCAGCTCTACACCGTGCATGACGCCTACCCAGTGCTCGAAAGCGAGCTCGGCCGCCGCGGCGCACTGCGCAACGGCCTGACCTGGCATTTCGACCGGCCGCCGGTGGTCGGGCTCGACTTCGAAATGGACTGCCGGCGCGTGCAACTCGAACGCGTGGTGTGATGGTTCGGTCGCGTGACGCATCAAAAGCGCGTGTGGGTGCATGTGCAAGCGCGTGCGCTTTCTTGACACGGGTCGCGTCAACCGTTTCCCTTCGCCATCGAAACCAGTGGCTGGGTGAACGCGGGTGCAGAACGAATCTGTGATCAGGCGGCGGGATTTGCTGGCGCTGATCGGGACCATCGCCGGCAGTTCGGCGATGTATCAGGCGATGACGAGCCTCGGCTTCGCATCCGAGTCCGCCTACAAGGGGCCGCTCAAGCTCGCGGGCGATGTGAAGGGCGCTTCGGTGCTGATTCTCGGCGCGGGGCTTGCCGGCATGACGGCGGCGCTGGAGCTGCGCAAGGCCGGCTATAAGGTCCAGATCCTCGAATTCAACAACCGCGCCGGCGGCCGCAACTGGACGATCCGCGGCGGCGACAGCTTTACCGAGCTCGGCGGCTTCAAGCAGACCTGCCAGTTCGAGCAGGGGCTCTATCTCAATCCCGGCCCGTGGCGGATTCCCTATCATCATCGCGCGCTGCTCGACTATTGCCGCCGGCTCAACGTGACGCTGGAACCCTTCATCCAGCTCAACCACAATGCCTATGTGCACGCGACGCGCGCATTCGACGGCAAGCCGCAACGCTTTCGCAGCATCAAGGCGGATTTCCAGGGCGGGGTTTCGGAGCTGCTGGCGAAAGTCGGCCAGCAGGGCAGGCTCGACGAGTTCGTCAGCAAGGAAGATCAGGAGATCCTGCTGCAGGCGCTGCGCGATTGGGGCGCGCTGGATCGCGACTACAAGTACAATGCCAATCTGCGCTCCGCCGACGTCCGCGGTTATGCGCGCGATCCCGGCGGCGGCCTGATGGGCGATCCGTTGCCCAGCGACCCGGTCTCGCTGCAGGAACTGCTGCGGTCGCGGATGTGGCGCTATCTGCAGTCCTACGCGCGCTACGATTTCCAGACCACTCTGTTCCAGCCGGTCGGCGGCATGGACATGATCGGCAAGGCGTTCGTGCGCGAGGTCGGCGATCTCATCCGCTACAACGCCAAGGTGACACAGATCCAGCAGAACGGCTCGGGCGTCACCGTGAGCTATGTCGACACCGCCAGTCCCTCAGCGGTGCAGCAGGCGACCGCCGACTGGTGCATCTGCACCATCCCGCTGCCGATCCTGAGCCAGCTGCCGCTCGACGTCAGCGGGCCGATGAAGAATGCGATCGATTCCTTGCCCTACGCCGCCTCGGTGAAGGTCGGGCTGCAGTTCAAGCGGCGGTTCTGGGAAGAGGACGAGGCGATCTACGGCGGCATCAGCTACACCGACCTGCCGATCCGCAATATCGGTTATCCCAATTATGGCTTCAACCGCGGCGGCCGCGGCGTCCTGCTTGGCGCTTATCTGTATGAGGGCGCCAATTCCTTCGAGTTCACCGCCATGACACCGGCCGAACGGGTCGCCAGCGCCGTCGAGTTCGGCGCCAAGATCCATCCGCAGTACAAGAGCGAGTTCGAGAACGGCGTCGCGGTGGCGTGGCATCGGGTGCCGTTCACGCTCGGCTGCGCCGGCGAGTGGACCGAAGCCGGACGGGCGCAGCATTACCGCAATCTCTGCCAGATCGACGGCCGCATCGCGCTGGCGGGCGAGCACGCTTCGCAGCTTCCGGCCTGGCAGGAGGGCGCCATCCTGTCGGCGCTCGATGCCATTACCCGATTGCACGAACGTGTGGTGAAGACATGAAGGTGCGGACAGCAACATCCGTGATCGCGGCGCTGGCGCTCATGTCGGCGACCGCGGCGCTTGGCGAGGACAGCGGGGCGGGCAAGCGCACCTTCTCTTCGGGCTATCGTTTCGTGGAAATGACCGGCGAAGAGCTGTTCGGCAATGTCTGCCAGGGCTGCCACATGCCGGATGCGACGGGCGCGAGCGGCGCCGGCAGCTATCCCTCGCTCGCCGGCAACAAGAGTCTCGAAACCGGCAGCTATCCGATCTACCTCGTCGTCAACGGCCGCCGCGGCATGCCGGCATTCGGCGACATGATGACCGATGGTCAGGTCGCCGCGGTTGTGAATTATCTGCGGACGCACTTCGGCAACAGCTATCAGGACGCGGTGACGACCAAGGACGTCCAGGACGCCCGCCGCTAACCATTTTGGAGAGAGTTCGATGAAGTTCATCGGTATCGTGTTGGGCGCCGCACTGTCGGCGATAGCAACTGCCGCTTCGGCTGACGTGGTCAGGCATCCGATTCCCAACTCGACATTCCCGATCGCGCAGGCCGTGACCGTCACCGGCAACACCACGACGGTCTATGTCAGCGGCCAGGTGCCGCCGGTCATCAACAAGGATGCCGATCCGTCGAGCCCGCAGGCCTATGGCGACACCAAGACGCAGACCGTCGGCGTGCTGGGCCGCATCAAGGCCATCCTGGAAGGCCAGGGGCTCGGCATGGGCGACGTCGTCAAGATGCAGGTATTCCTGGTGCACAGCGCGGCGGCGCCGATGGACTTCAAGGCCTTCATGGAGGGCTACACCCAGTTCTTCGGCGGCAGCCAGCCGAACCTGCCGGCGCGCTCGGTGGTCGGCGTCGCCGCACTTGCCAATCCCGGCTTCCTGGTCGAGATCGAGGTGATCGCGGTCAAGGATGCGAAATAAGGACCCCAAATAGCGTGCGCGAAAGCGCTGGGCATGCGCGCGGAAATTGAAGGGCTCGGCGTCTTGCCAAAACGCGTGCTGCCTGTCTGAATTCGCGCCCGAGATGGTGGAATTCTGGGAGAGCACGATGTCGCACAAGACCCGAAACATGGTTCGATCGCTGCAGCTTGCGGCAGCGGTCGCGCCGCTCCTGCTCGCGTCCGGCGCCGGCGCGCAGGGACTGACCGAGCAGCAGCAATTCGCCCGCGGCATCTACCAGGAGCTGGTCGAGATCAACACGACCACCGCGACCGGCGACACCCAGAAGGCGGCCGAGGCGATGGGCGCGCGGCTCCGGGCCGCGGGCTTCCCCGAGAGCGACGTGCACGTGTTCTCGCCGGCGCCTCACAAGGGCAATCTGGTGGCGCGGCTGCACGGCTCCGGCGCGCGCAAGCCGATCCTCCTGGTTGCCCATATCGACGTCGTCCCTGCGCTTCGCGAGGACTGGACGGTCGACCCGTTCAAGCTCACCGAGCAGGACGGCTATTTCTACGGCCGCGGCTCCGGCGACGACAAGTATATGGCGTCGGCCTTCATCACCAATCTGATCCGCTACAAGAAGGAGGGCTACAAGCCCGATCGCGACATCATCGTCGCGCTCGAGACCGACGAGGAGATCCTCGATGCCAACGCTCTCGGCATCCAGTGGCTGATCAAGAACCACCGCGACCTGATCGATGCCGAGTTCGCGCTCAACGAAGGCGGCGGCGTCGGCCTGAAGAACGGCAAGGCGATCCGTAACAGCGTGCAGACCAGCGAGAAGGTCTCGATCGGCTACCTGCTCACGGTGAAGGATCGTGGTGGCCACAGCTCGCTGCCGCGCAAGGACAATGCGATCTATCGGCTCGCCGAGGGCCTGGTGCGGCTCTCCAAATACGACTTCCCGATGAATCTCAACGAGACGACCCGGATCTACTTCGCCAAGACCGCCGAGGTCGACAAGTCGCATGCCGACGATATCAAGGCGATCCTTGCGCCGCAGCCTGACCCGGCGGCGCTGGCGCGGTTGTCGGAGAATCCGGGCTACAACGCGCAGCTCCGCACCACCTGTGTCGCGACCATGCTGGAGGGCGGCCACGCCATCAATGCGCTGCCGCAGCTGGCAACCGCCAAGGTGAACTGCCGGATCCTGCCCGGCGAGCCGGTCGAAGGCGTTGAGGCGACGATTGAGCGGGTGCTCGCCGACAAGCAGATCGAGGTGACCCCGACCGGCAAGGCCGTTCTGAGCCCGCCGTCACCGCTGAACGAGGAGGTGATGGGATCGATCGAGAAGCTGTCGAAGTTCTGGCCCGATGCCGAAATCGTCCCCGTGATGAGCACCGGCGCCACCGACGGCAGCTATCTGCGCAATGCCGGGATTCCGACCTACGGCCATTCCGGGCTAGGATCCGATGTCGACGACAACCGTGCCCACGGCAAGGACGAGCGCGTGCTGGTCAAGTCGTTCTACGAGGGCGAGGAATATCTCTATCGTCTGGTCAAAATGCTCGCTGGCGGGAAATGATGGCTGACAGCAAGACGAAGACGCGGGTTGCGGTCGCCGGCCTCGGCGCAATCGGCACGGACGTCGTCAAGGCGCTCGATCGGAGCATCGAAGGCCTGACCTTGGTCGCGGTGTCCGCGAACAGCCCCGACAAGCACCGCGCCTGGGTCGAAGGTCTCAAGTCTGCGCCGAAGCTGGTGCCGATCGAAGAGCTCGCTGATGTCGCCGACATCGTGGTCGAGTGCGCGCCGAGCAAGGTCGTGCGCGCGATCGTGGCGCCGGTGGTCGCGCGCGGCAAGACCGCCGTCGTGCTCAGCGTCGGCGCGCTGTTGCAGAATGAGGACCTGATCGATCTCGCCAAAGCCCATGGCGGCCAGATCATCGTGCCGACCGGCGCGCTGATCGGGCTCGATGCGGTGACCGCGGCGGCGATCGGTACCATCCATTCGGCGAAGCTGGTGACTAGAAAGCCGGTCGCGGGCCTGGTCGGCGCGCCGCATCTGGTCGAGAACAACATCCGGATCGAAGGCATCACCGAGCCGCTGCGCATCTTCGAGGGCAGTGCGCGCGACGCCGCAAAGGGCTTTCCGGCCAATCTCAACGTCGCCGTGGCGCTGTCGCTCGCCGGCATCGGCCCCGATCGCACAAGGGTCGAGATCTGGGCGGATCCGACGGTGACGCGCAACACCCACCGCATCGAGGTCGATTCCGATTCCGCACGGTTCTCGATGATGATCGAGAACATCCCCTCGGACAACCCCAAGACCGGCCGCATCACCGCGCTGTCGGTGATCGCCTGCCTGCGCAAGCTGCGCGCATCGTTGCGGATCGGCACGTGATGCACATCCAGCCCGACGATCTCTTGCTGATCATCGACGTGCAGAACGATTTCTGCCCCGGCGGCGCGCTGGCGGTGGCCGACGGCGATGCCGTGGTGCCCGTGGTCAACCGGCTCGCGGCGCACTTCGATCATGTCGTGTTGACCCAGGATTGGCATCCAGCGGGTCACAGCTCGTTTGCGACCTCGCATCCGGGCGCGGCGGCATTTTCATCGATCACCATGCCCTATGGGCCGCAGACGCTGTGGCCGGATCATTGCATCCAGGGCACTGCGGGCGCCGCGTTTCGTCCGGACCTTGCGACCGAGCGGGCCGAGCTCGTGATCCGCAAGGGGTTCCGGGCCGCGATCGATTCCTATTCGGCGTTCTTCGAGAATGACCGGACAACTCCGACCGGGCTCGCCGGCTATCTGCGCGAGCGTGGGTTCAGGCGGGTCGTGATGGCCGGCCTCGCCACGGATTTTTGTGTGCAGTATTCGGCGCTCGATGCGCGGCGGCTCGGATTCGAGACCGCGGTCGTGCTGCCGGGCTGCCGCGGCATCGATCTCGGCGGTTCGCTTGCCGCTGCCACCACCGCGATGCGCGAGGCCGGCGTGGCGCTGGTCGAGGAGATTCCCTGAGCGTGGCCAAGCCGGGGCAAAAACCATTGTTTTGACTGACCTTTTGTTCTAATCCCCAGCCGTTGATGATCACGCCAGCGGAGCTTTCGTGTCGGGACAGGTTTTGCGGATAGGGACGCGCAAGAGCGCGATGGCGCTCGCGCAGACGGACGAGGTCGCGCGGCTGCTGCGCGCCTCGGCGAGCGACCTTGCCGTCGAAATCGTCAAGTTCGAGACCCGCGGCGACCAGGACCAGACCAGCAAGCTGCTGCGTCACGGCGGCAAGGGCGGTGCCTTCGTCGCCGAGATCCGCCAAGCCATGCGATCGGGCACGCTGCAGGCGGCGATGCATTCGCTGAAGGACGTGCCGGGCAATGAGGAGACGCCGGGTCTCGTCCTCGCGGCGATGCTGGCGCGCGACGCCGCCAATGACAGTCTCGTGCTGCGGCCGGGCCTGTCGCTGGAGACGCTCCGCGCCGCGCGCGGCAAGGGCTTCATGATCGGCACCAACGCGGTGCGCCGCGCGGCCTATCTGCGCCGGCTGTTTCCGGAAGCGACCGTGATCCATTATCGCGGCGCCGCCGACACGCGAGTTGCAAAGCTGGATCGCGGCGACAAGCAGCGGCTGCCCGATGGCGGCGAGGCGGGGCCGGCGGATGCGCTTGTGATGGCGCGTTCCGGCCTCGAGCGCATCGGCATGACCGCGCGCATCGCCCATGATTTCTCCGTCGACGAGATGCTGCCGGCCGTGGGCCAGGGCATCGTTGCGGTCGAGTGCGTCGAGACCGACTGGGCGACGCGGGCGCGCCTTGCTGCAATCGACAATGCGCCGTCGCGGCTTGCCGCCGAGGCCGAGCGCGAGGTGCTGTGGGTGCTCAACGGCCATTGCAATTCGCCGATCGCCGGCCACGCCACGCTCGCCGGAGGCGAGCTGACCCTGCGCGCCTCGGTGCTCGACGAGGCCGGTGCCGGCTTCATCCAGGTGACCCGGCGTGGACCGGCGGACCGGCCGCGCGAACTCGGCCGCGCCGTCGGCATGGACCTGCTCGCGAAGGGCGCCGCCGAGATCATCGCGCGGACCCGGGTGGAGGAATAGCGTCGGCCGTCGTCGCGATCGGTTTCTCAGGCGATGTCGGCGAAATCGCCGTGGCGGCCCTTGCCCGCTGCGAAGCGGCGTGCGCCGGCCTCGGTCTCGCCGCTCGCGACCGTCGCAAGCCCGAGACGAAACTCGTTCAGCGTGGCCTGCTCCCAGCCGAGCTCCCATTGCTCGATCGCGGAGAGCCGGTCGCTGCGCAGCGCCGCCTGCGGCAGACGGCACAGATCATGGGCGAGGCTGCGCGCCTCGGCGAGCGCCGTGCCTGACGCGACCACGCGGTTGACGAGCCCGATCCGCCCGGCCTCTTCGCCGGAGACGCCGCGTCCGGTCAGGATCATGTCCATCGCGCGGCTGTGCCCGAGCAGCCGCGGCAGGCGCACGGTGCCGAGATCCATCAACGGCACGCCGAAGCGCCGGCAATAGACGCCGAAGATGGCATCGGTTGCTGCGACGCGGAAATCGCACCAGATCGCAAGCTCGAGCCCGCCCGCCACGGCCGGCCCCTCCACGGCGGCGATCACCGGCTTCGACAGCTTCATCCGCGTCGGGCCCATCGGCCCGTCGCCGTTCTCGACGCGGTGGCCGCGATGACCGGCCGCGGTGCGCTTGAGGTCGAAGCCGGCGCAGAACGCGCCGCCAGCGCCGGTCAGGATTGCGACCGACAGCGACGGATCGCGGTCGAAGGCACGAAACGCCTGCGCCAACCCCTGCGCGGTCTCCGGATTGACCGCATTGCGCGCCTCGTCATAGCGATCGATGGTCACGATCGCGATGGCCTGCTCGGTTCGGTATTTGACGGCCGGATGGTCCAGCATGCTCTGTCCTCGATAGGTAATGTTGGAGCGGATCAGCGGGCGTCCGTGCGGCTCTCGATGGCCGCAGCCAGGTTCTGGTGAAAACGCCTGATCGCGGCTTCGAACAGGCCGAAGGTGAAGTGGGCATTGGCCCGGGTTGCGAGCCCGCGCTGCGCGGCGCAGGCCATCTCGCGATCCTCGGCCGCGCCTGCGGTGACGAAGTCGCGTCCCTGGGCGACCGCGGCGCGGCCATCCTCGGCGGCGATCTGGTTCGACAGGGTATAGGTGACGAGCCGAGTGCGGTCCACCGCCAGCGGCTCAAGCACGGTCATCAGCCGGTTGGTCGGGAAGGTCGACAGCATCACGTTCGCAAACAGGTGATAGACATGCGTCAGCATGCCAGTCGTCCTGCGTTCGGCGGGCGGTACGTTGCGCAGCTTCTCGATGCGCCGATAGGGGAAGCTGATCCGGCTGTTGCGGCCGAACGATTCGATCACGTTGAGATTGTCGTATTGCAGCGGATAGAACGTATCCTGATGCGTCGACCGGATGTGATAGCCTTCGAGGAACCCTTCCGCGACAATCTTCCAGTTGGCTTCGACTTCCTGCGTCGTGGTCGCGTAGAGCTTCCAGTCGTCACCGAACAGCGTCGGCATGTCGCCGGCGTCCGACGTGGCAGCGGGACCGTCCTGCGAGACGAACACCAGGCCGTCGCGCTCGATGCAGGTGACCGGCACGAGGCCGTGCGCGCTCCTGTCGAGGCCGGGAAAGCCGTAATCATCGGGGATGCCGCGGAGCCGGCCGTCGAGGCCGTAGGTCCAGCCGTGATAGCGGCAGGTCAGCGCCTTCCGGCATCCGGCGCCGTCGACCAGCTGCACGCCGCGGTGGCGGCACGCATTGCGGAACGCGCGTGCGATGCCGTCTGCGCCGCGGATCGCGACAACGGGCGTCAGCGCCGCGTCGCGCGCGACATAGGCGCCGATCTCGGCGAGCGCGGCCGACGGGCAGAACGGCGTCAGCGTGCGGCGGAACACATGTTCGATCTCGGCCGCGAAGCGATCTTGCGACAGATAATGCGCGACGGGTTCATGCCAGACGCCGTCGCTGAGATCGGTTGATCTGGTATCGATATGCCTGAGGATGCGATCGACGATGGATGCTTCGTCCGCGAGCTGTGTCGTCATCGCCGTCCCGCTCTGTCGGCCGGGCTTGCCGCCGGTCCGCTTCGAGCGAAAGGATTTCGCATTGAGCCTCGCGCGACAAGCGAAACGAACCGGGTTCGGATGAATGACATTCATCCGAATTGATTTTTCGCGGGACATCGACAGTGGCCGGCCGCTAGGATCGGCGCATGAGCAGGAACAACCCGAAGCCGGGGCGCCGGCGACCATTGCAGGGAAGGGACGACCTCGCGGCAGCGAGTCTTCGGCCGGCGCATCTCCTGGCCCTGCAAGCGTTCGACGTCGCGGTCAGGCTCGGCAGCTTCAAGGAGGCTGCCGGCGTCCTGAATGTCAGCGCCTCGGCGATCAGCCATCGCATCCGCAATCTCGAAGTCCATCTCGGCGCCGCGCTGTTTCACCGCGCCCATCGCGTCGTTCGGCCGACCCATGCCGGCGAGAAGCTGGCGGCTGCGAGCGGTCGCGCATTCGCGTTGCTGGCCCAGGCGGAGTCGGCCGTCGAGGCGGCCGGCCAGCACCGGCTGCGGCTGAAGGTGCTGCCGCAGTTCGCGTCGGCCTGGCTGATCCCGCGGCTATCCTCGTTTCTCACCCGGCATTCCGGGATCGATCTTGCGATCGAGACCTCGAACCGCAATGTCGATTTCGATACCGAGACTTTTGATGCCGGCATCAGCTTCGGCCCCGACAAGCCCGAAGGCGTCGTCGCAAATCGCCTGATGGAGGTGAGGACCGTTCCGGTCGCGGCGCCGGCGCTGGCGCGGCGGTTGAAGCTGCGCACCACCGCCGACCTCGGCCGCGCCGCGCTGATCCATGTGACGACGTTCCCCGCAGCCTGGCCGCTCTGGTTCAGGCATGCCGGCGAGCCCGTGCCGCTCGCAACGCGCGCGGTCTCGGTCGACAGCTTTGTGGCCGCGCTGCAGGCCGCCGAACGCGGCGCGGGCGTTGCGCTCGCGCTCGAACCCTTCATCGCCGAGAGTGAACGGCGCGGGACGATCCGCCGGCTGCTGCCGGTCGGCCATGTGACCGGCAGCTACTGGCTGGTTCATCCGCCGGGCGCGCAGCGCAATCGTGCGCTGCAGACATTCAAGAAGTGGTTGCTGGCCGAGCTGGCGCCGCCGAATTAGCTCGCCTGCAACGGCCAGCTGCCGATGATCCGGAAGCGCGATGCGCCATCCGTCTGCTTGAACAGCGCGATGCGGTCGATCGAGAGCGTCGCAAGGTCGATCGCCGCGAAGCGCTCGCGCAGCCGCGCCACGATCGGGCCGCGCCGCTCCTCGCTCAGCCGTCCGGTCAGCGTCATGTGAAAGCGGAATTCCTCCATGACGTACGGATAGCCCCAGCGATCGAGATAATCGCGCTGCCGTTCCGTGAGCCGTTCGGGCTTGCGCCGCGCGCGATCTTGCGGCGTGAGCGGCGCACGGAAGGTGTCGAATTCGGTGACGCAGTCGGCGGCAAGCTGTTGCAGATCATCGGAACGGCTCGACGGGATCACGGCAATGAAGCCGCTGATCGCATCGACGACAGGTTCGATCACCGGAATGCGCCGCGCACGGCCGGCGAAGGCGGCGCAGGCGTCGAGAAGCTCGAACTCGTTCCGGCCATCGGCGAGCACGGTCGGCGCTTTCAGCGTGGCGTGAAAACCATATTTGCGCGGATCCTCCGTCACCTCGCGCCAGTCGGGCGTGACGCCGGCGGGAAACGGCAGGTCGTCGCCCGACACGGCGTCGTAGCCGAGCAGCGTCGAGCCGAAGCGGTGCAGGGCGCTGTCGGGTGACGGCGCATAATAGATCGCGTAGCGCGGAGTGTTGGCCATGGCGGCAGAATAGGTCCTGACTATGCTGCCGCAACCGTCTTGCGCGGTGCCAGTGAATGGACGAGGCAGTTCGCGTCCGCCAGATGCACCAGCCGTCCCGCCGCGATCACGGCGATGATGCGCGGCCGCAGCGGCACCTTGTCGTCGACGACGATGATGTCGGCGCGGCGGCCGGCAGCGAGCACGCCGCGGTCGGCGAGCCCTGCCGCGCGTGCCGGCGCCGACGAGATCAGGTCCCAGGCCTTGGTCAGCGGCAGGATGCCGTCGCCGGCGAGGCGGAAGGCGGCGAGCAGTTGCGCGGGATAATAATAGTCCGACGCCAGCACCGAGCAGAGGCCGTGTGCGATCATGTCGGATGCCCTGGTCCAGCCGGTGTGGCTGCCGCCGCGCACCACATTGGGCGCGCCGAACACGATGAAGTCGCCCGCGGCCGCGGCATCGCGCGCGGTCTCTTCATTGACGGGGAATTCGGCGATCGTGGCGCCCAGTGCGCGAAACTCCTGGCGCATCGCCGGACTGTTGTCGTCATGCGAGAGCATCCGAATGTTGACCGCGCGTGCAGCGGCAGCCAGTCGCGCGATCGAGGCTGGCACCTCGGGACGACGCGCCACGACCCGATCGAGCATGTCGTTGACGGCCTCGAGCGAGAGCCCGGCGCGTTCGGCCAGCTGGTTGCGCTTCTTCGGCTTGACGTTGCTGTGGTCGTTGAAGGCGAACAGGTCGATGCGGCCTTCGCCGAGCCATTGAATGATCTCGGCCTCGGCGTCGAGATTATGGGTCTCGTGGCGCAGATGGAAGCGGGTATCGGCGGCGAGCTGCGGCCGCAGCGCCTCGATCGCATCGAGCAGCTTGCGCGCATTCTCCGCGCTGCGCAGGCCGGGCTCCCACGACCAGGTCGTGCCATGGAAGACGGTGGTGATGCCGTTGGCGATCGCCTGCCGGTCGCTGTCGATCAGCGCCACGTCGGTCGGGAAGTCGACGCCGGGGCGCGGCATCATCTGCCGCTCGAACGCGTCGCCATGCAAATCGATGATGCCGGGCAGCACCAGGAGGCCGCCGGCATCGATGTAGAGCGCGGCGCGGCCCTGCTCGGCGTCGAGCGCGCCGATGTCGCGGCCCGAGGTCCGCAGCGAGGTCTCGACCAAGGCACCGTCAACCAGCGTGCGACCGCCTTCAATGAAAATGTCCGTCACGATGCGGCGCTCCGTTGTTTGTCGTGCGATTGGGATACGGCCTCGGCCTCGTACTTGTCGAGGAATTCCTCGACCGCGAGCTTGCGAAAGTCGGGCAGGGCACGCCGAAGTGTTTCGTGATCCCAGTTCCACCATGCGAGCGCGGTGAGGCGATCCGCGACCGTGTCCGAAAACCGCCGCTTGACCGGACGCGCCGGATTACCGGCAACGATGGTATAGGCGGGCACATCCTTGGTCACGATCGCGCCGGCGGCGACGACCGCGCCGGTTCCGATGTTCCGCCCAGGCAGCACGACCGCGCCATGACCGATCCAGACGTCATGGCCGATATTCACATGATGCGTACGTCGCCAGTTGAAGAAGTCGGTGTCGTCGCTCTCGCCGGGAAAATAGGCGCTGGCGCGGTAGGTGAAATGCGCCTGGGTCGCGCGATGCATCGGGTGGTTGCCGGGATTGATCCGGGTCATCGCCGCGATCGAGCAGAACTTGCCGATCGAGGTGTAGGTGATCTGGCTGTCGTTCACGACGTAAGAATAGTCATCCATGCTGACCTCAAGCAGGATCGTGCGCGCGCCGACCTCGGTATATCTGCCGAGCTTGCTCTCGCGCACCGCCGCGGTCGGGTCGATCGTCGGCACAACCGAGAGTGTTTTTCCGGCCATCAGGGCCTCCGCAAATCATCAGGAATCTTGTGCTTCCGGGGGGATGCGCGTTCGTCATCTGGATGCTTGATGACAACATCATGACGTTGCGATGACGGCAAGGGATCAGCAAAGACGGGTGTGAACGATCGCCGCACCGCAGCGCCAGCGTCACATAACTGTAAAACGCCGGGGATAGCGATGGCCCAAGGTGACGCGGTTGGAGCATTGCATGCTGGTGGTGGAAGGTTTGACGTGCCGGTTCGGCACAAAAGCCGCTGTCGATAACGCATCCTTTTCGATCGCGCCGGGCAGTTTCGTCGGCGTGATCGGGCGCTCCGGTGCCGGCAAGTCGACGTTGTTGCGGATGATCAACCGTCTCGCCGATCCGACCTCCGGCCGTATCCTGTTCGAAGGCACCGACGTCACGGCGCTGCGCGGCAAGGAGCTGCGGCAGTGGCGGGCGCGCTCGGCGATGATCTTCCAGCAGTTCAATCTCGTCGGCCGTCTCGACGTGCTGACCAACGTGCTGATGGGCCGGCTTGCCCAGATCCCGTCCTGGCGTTCGCTGGCGCAGGTCTGGCCGGAGCAGGACAGGGCGCTTGCGCTGTCCGCGCTCGATCAGTTCGACATCGCCCAGCTCGCGGCGCAACGCGCCGACCAGCTTTCCGGCGGCCAGCAGCAGCGCGTCGCGATCGCCCGCGCGCTGGTGCAGGAGCCCGACATCATTCTCGCCGACGAGCCGATCGCCTCGCTCGACCCGCGCAACACCAAGATCGTGATGGACGCACTGCTGCGCATCAACAAGCATTTCGGCATCACGGTGCTCTGCAATCTGCACTCGCTCGATCTCGCACGAACCTATTGCGACCGGCTGATCGGCATGGCGGCAGGGCGCGTGGTGTTCGACGGCGCCCCGGCGGCGCTCACCGACCAAATCGCGCGCGAGCTCTATGACCTCGAGGCCAATGACGTCATGGGCGGCGCGCCAATGCCCGCGCCCGACGGCACGACGGTTCCGGCGCTCGGCACCGCTGCCGCGGCCTGAGCGGCGCGCATTTTCCAATCTGCGAGGCCGGGCGTTTTGCCTGGCCAACAGGTGTAACTACAAAAGAGGGGTAGTCATGTTCACTCGTCGCATCATTCTGGCCGGCGCCGCCGTGCTGGCGTTCACCGGCTCGGCATTCGCGCAGGACTGGAAAGCAAAATATCCCGAGCTCACCTTCGCGGTGGTGCCGGCCGAGAACGCCTCCGGCGTCACCGAGCGCTGGACGCCGTTCACGGCCTATCTGTCCAAGGAGCTCGGCGTGAAGGTCACGCTGCGCATTGCCAACGACTACGCGGCCGTCATCGAAGGCCAGCGCGCCGGCAACATCCAGATCGCCAGCTACGGCTCGGCCTCGTTCGCCCGCGCGCGGCTGACCGGCGTCAAGACCGACGCCTTCGCCAACGACATGAACGCCGACGGTTCGACCGGCTACTATTCGGTGTTCTTCGTCAAGGCTTCCAGTCCCTACAAGAAGGTGGAAGACCTGAAGGGCAAGAACCTCGGCCTGGTCGATCCGAACTCGACCTCGGGCAACAACGTGCCGCGCTTCGAGCTCGACAAGATGGGCATCCATGATGCCGAGGGCTTTTTCGGGAAGGTCGTGTTCACCGGCAGCCACGAGAACGCGATCCTCGCCCTGGCGCAGGGCACCGTCGACATGGCGGCCAACCAGTGCACCAACGAGGATGACTCGACGCTCGCGCAGATGTTGACCAAGGGCATGCTGAAGAACGCCGACGGCTCGGCGATGAAGAAGGAGGATTTCCGGATCATCAACAAGTCGTCGCCCATCATCAACGGCCCCTACGCCTACAATTCCGACCTTCCGGAAGACCTGAAGGCGGCGATCGCCAAGGCCTTCTTCGAAGCGCCGACCAAGGACAAGGCCGCCTTCGACCGTCTATCCGACGGCCAGAAGAAGGGCTTCCATCCGGCCACGACCAAGGATTGGGACAGCACGATCGAACTGATCAAGTTCGTCGACCGACTGCGCAAGAAGGCGAGCTGATCGCGCGCCTGACGTCACGAGGGCCGGGCGCATGGCCCGGCCCTTTCTCTCCACTCAACTCCGAACCGGACTGCAAGCGCCGATGGCGACCGCCGTATCCATTCTTCCAGCGCAGCAACTGGCGACGCTGGAGGGCGCCTACCGCAAGTCCGTCGCACGCAAGCGGTCGAAGGCCGCGCTGGCAACGGCGGCATTCTGCGCGGTGCTGGTGATCGCAGCGTTCGGCGCGGAAGTGAACCTGCGCACGCTGTTCACCTATTTCGGCAATTTCGTCAGTTATTTTGATCGCATCCTGACGCTGGATTCCGGCGCGCGGGTCTGGACCGATCCCGCCGAATGGTTCTGGGGGTGGCACAAATGGCTGAAGATGCTCGGCGAGACGATCCTGATCAGCTATGTCGGCACGCTCACGGGTGCCGTGCTCGCCTTCGCACTCAATTTCTTCGCGGCCCAGAATACGTCGCCGGGCTCGTGGGTCCGTTTCACGGTCCGTCGCCTGCTGGAATTCGCCCGCACCGTGCCCGGCATCGTGTTCGCGCTGATCTTCGTGATCGCCTTCGGTCTCGGGCCGATGGCCGGCGTGCTCGCGATCGCGATCCACACCACCGGGGCGCTCGGCAAGCTGTTTGCCGAGATCGTCGAGAACGCCGACATGAAGCCGGTCGAGGGCATCCGCTCCACCGGCGCGAGCTGGCTGTCCTGCATGCGCTTTGCCGTGTTGCCGCAGGTCTCGGCGGGCTACGCCAGCTATGCGCTGCTGCGCTTCGAGATCAACGTCCGCGAAGCTTCCGTGATGGGCTTCGTCGGCGCCGGCGGCATAGGTCAGGAGCTCGTGGTCGCGATCCGCAAATTCTACTATTCCGACGTCAGCGCGATCCTCATCACCATCATCGTCACCGTCTTCATCATCGACATCTCGACCGGCTGGCTGCGCGGCCGGCTGTTCGGCAAGGAGACCCGGCGATGAGCCAGCTGCCGAGGCCGGACACCGCGGAACTGCGCGCGAAATATCCCGGCGTGTTCGATCGTCCCGCGTCGGCACGGCTGGCGATGCCGGCGATGATCGCCGCGGCGTTCGCGATCTTCGTCTACGGTCTGGTCGATCTCGACTTCTCGCCCACGAAGCTGATCTCGGGGATGAGCCAACTCGGCTGGATCGCCATGCTGATGATCCCGCCGAATCCCGGCACGTCGTTCCCGCTCTACATGCAGGCGCTCGGCGAGACGCTTTCGATCGCGCTGCTCGGCACTACGCTCGCGGCGCTGCTCGCGCTGCCCGTGAGCCTGCTGGCCGCACGCAACATCATCCCCTCGAACCTGATCCGCTTTCCGGTGCGCCGCTTCTTGGATTCGATCCGCGGCGTCGATACACTGATCTGGGCGCTGGTCTGGATCAACGTGGTCGGCCTCGGTCCGTTCGCCGGCGTGCTGGCGATCATGGTCTCCGACTTCGGCGCGTTCGGAAAATTGTTCTCGGAGGCGATCGAGGCGGCGGACCGCAAGCAGGTCGAGGGCATCCGCGCCTCCGGCGGCAACGCGCTGCATGAAATCCGCTTCGGCCTGCTGCCGCAGGTGCTGCCCGTGATCGCCGGCCAGGTACTTTATTTCATCGAGTCGAACACCCGTTCGGCCACCATCATCGGCATCGTCGGCGCCGGCGGCATCGGCCTGCAGCTCGCCGAGCAGATCCGCGTGCTGGAATGGCAGAAGGTGTCGTTCCTGATCCTGATGATCTTGATCGCGGTCGCCGCGATCGACTTCATCTCGAGCAAGCTGCGCTTTGCCATCATCGGTCAAAGGGCGGTGGTGTAGCTTGCCGCGCGCTCAAGCCTTCTCCCCTTGTGGGAGAAGGTGGCGCGAAGCGCCGGATGAGGGGTATCGCTCAGCGAATTCAGAAGCCGACGTGTCCGGGGAGAGATACCCCTCACCCGGATCGCATCTGGCGATGCGACATAGCCGAAGCTTCGCTTCGGCGTTCTTGAGGACGGCCGCCGTAGGCGGCCTAAGCCTCTCCCGCAAGGGGAGAGCTGCCCCGTCAGTGCGCCGGCACAGTCAGCCGTTCTCGACCAGAAACTCCACCCGCTCGGCGGCGAAGCGCGAGCGCTTGGTCGCCAGCGGCTGGTCCAGCATGTCGACGTCGGTGGCGTCGACCACCAGCACCGGCCGGCCCAGCGGCAGATCGAGCCGTGCGGCGTCGGTCGCATCGACGATCGCCGCGGTGATCCGGGTCGACGAACGGCGGTAGTCCTTGACGCCGTAGTGCCCGAGCAGCTTGGTCATCGAGCGAACATTGGCGAAGACGTTGCCGGCATCGGGAAACCGCTCGGCCGACAGCCAGGTGGTCGAGACGCAGATCGGCGTCCGGTCGGCGAGCCGCACCGCTTCGATCCGGGTCAGCGGCGCGCCGATCTTCAGGCCGAGCTCGCGCGCGATCTCGCGGTTGGCGACGTCGCTGCCGGCATCGATGAGCTGGCCGCGCGGCTCGTGGCCGCCGGCACCGACGATCTCGGAGAATCGCGTGCGTGAACGCAGCGGGTAGGCGAGGCGCTGGGCCTCGACATAGGTGCCGCTGCCGCGCTCGGCGCGCACCAGGCCGCGCTCCGCCAATGCGGCGAGCGCCCGCCGCACGGTGTGGCGATTGACGCGGTAAGTCTCGGCGATCTCCATCTCGCCGGGCAGCTTTTCGCCCGCGGCAAAGCGGCCGTCAGCGATGCCGCGCTCGATGCCGTCGGCGACCTGCCGCCACAAGGCGACGCCGGAACTTTCCTGCATGCTCATGGCGCGGTGATACCAGAAATCTTTGGTTTGTCACGAAACAGTCATGGCGCTCGGCTATCAAGTTGTCTATTATCATAGACAACTTGATACAAGCAAGGTTGCCCATGAGCTTGACCGGACCAGACAGCAAACAGGCCCAGCGCAAGGCGGCGATGACCGTGCTGGCGCACTCCGCCGCGGCCGACATCGCAGGCCGGCTCGCGGCGATCGCTGTGCCTAGCCATCAGAACCTGCGCGAGCCGGAGAACGGCCTCGTGATGCTGCGCGGGCGGATCGGCGGCGACGGTGCGCCGTTCAATCTTGGCGAGGCGACGGTGTCGCGCGCAGCGGTGCGGCTTGCGAGCGGCGAGGTCGGCTTCGGCTACACGCTCGGCCGCGATGCGCACAAGGCGCAGATGATCGCGCTGTGCGACGCCATGGTGCAGTCGGCGGCATTGTCCGGCGAGGTGGAGACCAAGGTGATCGCGCCGCTGCGCGTCGCCATGAATGCCGAACGCGCCCGCAAGGCCGCCGAGACCGCGGCAACGCGGGTCGATTTCTACACGATGGTGCGCGGTGAGGGGTGATGCAATGACGACGATTGCCGAAATGCCCGCAGGCTTTGCCGACAAGGTGCTGTCGGCGCAATCCACGTTCCGCTCCGTGATGGACGCGATGGCGCGTCCGGGCAGCGTGCAGCGCGTCGCCGCCAGCGTCGGAACGCCGGCCGGTATGATGCGCGGCTCGGCCGCGATCGCGCTGACGCTGTTCGATCACGACACGCCGATCTGGCTCGATGCCGCGATGTCGGCGACGCCGGACGTCGCCCGTTGGCTGAAGTTCCACGCCAGCGCGCCGGTGGTTGCGGATTCCGCGATCGCAAGCTTCGCGCTGATCGGCGATGCCGCGAACCTGCCGGCGCTGGAGCGCTTCGCGTTCGGCAGCAGCGAATATCCTGACCGGTCGACCACGCTGATCCTGCAGGTCGACAGCCTGACGCAGGGTCCGGCCTTCGAGCTGAAAGGCCCCGGCATCGACGGCAGCGCGCTGCTGCAGGCGATGATCAAGCCGCGCGACCTGTTCCAGCGGCTGTCGATCAACGAAGCCCTGTTCCCGCGCGGCATCGATGTCGTGCTGGTCCATGACGACAATATTGTCGCGATCCCGCGCACCACGCGGCTGATCGCAAGCGGAGTGTGAGCGATGTATGTAGCTGTCAAGGGAGGCGAGCGCGCCATCGAGAACGCTCATCGGCTGCTCGCGCATGAGCGGCGCGGCGATCGCGATGTCGCCGAGGTGACGCTGGCGCAGATCTCCGAACAGCTCGCGCTCGGGGTCGACCGGGTGATGACCGAAGGCTCGCTCTATGATCGCGAGCTCGCGGCGCTCGCGATCAAGCAGGCGCGCGGCGACATGATCGAAGCGATCTTCCTGGTTCGCGCCTTCCGCGCCACGCTGCCGCGCTTCGGCGCCACCGAGCCTGTCAATACCGGCGAGATGCAGGTGCGGCGGCGCATCTCCTCGACCTTCAAGGATGTTCCGGGCGGCCAGATCCTGGGGCCGACCTTTGACTACACCCATCGCCTGCTCGATCCGCAGCTCGCGGAAGGCTTTGTGCCGGAGCAGCCGGCGATCGCGGAGGCCTCGCAGGCGGCGACGCCGCGGGTCACCGACATTCTCGGCCGCGATGGTTTGATCGAACCGTCACCGCAGGCAGATGGCGACGCGCCGGTCGGCGACCTCACGCGCGAACCGCTGAGCTTTCCGGCCGATCGCGATCTGCGGCTGCAGAATCTGGCGCGTGGCGACGAGGGTTTTCTGCTCGCGCTCGGCTATTCGACGCAGCGCGGCTATGGCCGCAACCATCCCTTCGCCGGCGAGATCCGCTTCGGCGAGGTCGAGGTCGAGTTCTTTGCCGAGGATGTCGGCTTCGCCGTGCCGCTCGGCTCGATCGAGCTGACCGAGTGCCAGATGGTCAACCAGTTCAAGGGCTCGACATCAGAGGCGCCGTGCTTCACCCGCGGCTATGGCCTTGCCTTCGGCCAGAGCGAGCGCAAGACCATGTCGATGGCGCTGGTCGACCGTGCGCTGCGTGCGGGCGAACTCGGCGAGGAGGTCGGCGCGCCGGCGCAGGACGAGGAATTCGTGATGTCGCACTCCGACAATGTCCAGTCGACCGGCTTCGTCGAGCATCTCAAGCTGCCGCACTACGTCGACTTCCAGTCCGAGCTCGGCCTGCTCCGCAAGTTGCGGCAGGAGTTCGCGGAGGCCAACGAGGCCGTTGAAATGCAGGAGGCCGCGGAATGAATGCGCCGACATACAATTTCGCCTATCTCGACGAGCAGACCAAGCGGATGATCCGCCGCGCCATCCTGAAGGCGATCGCGATCCCCGGCTATCAGGTGCCGTTCGCGAGCCGCGAGATGCCGATGCCCTATGGCTGGGGCACCGGCGGCGTGCAGGTGACGGCGGCGATCCTCGGTCCCGACGACGTGCTGAAGGTGATCGACCAGGGCTCGGACGACACCACCAACGCGATCTCGATCCGAAAATTCTTCGGCAAGACCGCGGGCGTCGCGACCACGACCTCGACGATGGACGCGACCGTGATCCAGACCCGGCACCGGATTCCCGAGGCGTCACTGCACGCCGGACAGGTACTGGTCTATCAGGTGCCGATCCCCGAGCCGCTGCGTTTCCTGGAGCCGCGCGAGACCGAGACGCGGCGCATGCACGCGCTCGCCGAATACGGGCTGATGCACGTCAAGCTTTACGAGGACATCGCGCGCTTCGGCCACATCGCGACCGCCTACGCCTATCCGGTGAAGGTGAACGCGCGCTACGTGATGGACCCGTCGCCGACGCCGAAATTCGACAATCCGAAGATGGACAATTGCGCGGCGCTGCAGCTGTTCGGCGCCGGCCGGGAGAAGCGCATCTATGCGATCCCGCCCTACACGACGGTGGTGTCACTGGATTTCGAGGATCACCCGTTCACGCGCTACCGCTTCAACGCGCCCTGCGCGCTGTGCGGCGCGGACAATTCCTATCTCGACGAGATCGTCACCGACGACAGAGGCGGGCGGATGTTCGTCTGCTCCGACACCGACTTCTGCGAGCAGCGCCAGGCCGCCGGCCATCACGGCACCGAGAGCGCGGCGCCGCACAAGGAGAAGGCGCATGTCTGAGCTGGCAAACTTCGACGACGATCAGCCACTGCTGGTGGCCGAAGGGCTCGGCAAGAATTACGGCCGGCTTGCGGCCTGCCGCGACGTTTCGTTCGCGCTCTATCCCGGTGAGGTGCTGGCGATCGTCGGCGAGTCCGGGTCGGGCAAGTCGACGCTGCTGCAGCTGCTCTCGGCGCAGCTTACGCCGAGCGCGGGACGGGTATCCTACCGGATGCGCGACGGCGTGCTGCGCGATCTCGCCGAACTCGGCGAGGCGGAGCGGCGCTTCCTGTTCCGCACCGACTGGGGCTTCGTGCATCAGGACCCGGCGCAGGGCCTGCGCATGGGCGTCTCGGCCGGCGCCAATGTCGGCGAGCGGCTGATGGCTGTGGGGTGGAATCACTACGGCCGGATCCGCGATACCGCATCGACCTGGCTGGATCGGGTCGAGATCGATATCGGCCGCATCGACGATGCGCCGAAGACCTATTCGGGCGGCATGCGGCAGCGGCTGCAGATCGCGCGCAACCTCGTCACCGAGCCGCGGCTGGTGTTCATGGACGAACCGACCGGCGGCCTCGACGTCTCGGTGCAGGCGCGCCTGCTGGATCTGATGCGCAACCTGGTCGGCGAGCTTGGTCTTGCCGCCATCGTCGTGACCCATGATCTCGCGGTCGCGCGCCTGCTGTCGCATCGCGTGATGGTCATGAAGGGTGGCCGCGTCATCGAGACTGGACTCACCGACCAGGTGCTCGACGATCCCCGCGAGCCCTATACCCAGCTGCTCGTTTCCTCGATACTTCCGCCATGAGCTTGCCAATGACCGCGATGATCGAACTTGCCAACGCCGAGAAGACCTTCACCATGCATCTGCAGGGCGGCGTAGAGCTGCCCGTGGTGCGCGGCGTCTCGTTCCACGTCGAGCCGGGCGAATGCGTAGTGCTGTCGGGCCCGTCGGGCGCCGGAAAATCCTCGATCCTGAAGATGATTTTCGGCAATTACCGCTGCGACAGCGGCCGGATCGGCATCCGTCACCAGGGCAAGGTCGTCGATCTCGCGACCGCCGAGCCGCGCCAGGTGCTGAGCATCCGCCGCTCGACCATCGGCTATGTCAGTCAGTTCCTGCGCGCGGTGCCGCGGGTCGCGACCATCGACGTCGTCGCCGAGCCGCTGATCGTCAACGGTGTGGCGCGCGAGGAAGCCCGCGAGCGCGCCGGCAGACTACTGCGCCGGCTCAACATTCCGGAGCGGCTTTGGACCTTGCCGCCCTCGACCTTCTCCGGCGGCGAGCAGCAGCGCGTCAATATCGCGCGCGGGTTCATCTCCGACCTGCCGATTCTGCTGCTCGACGAGCCGACCGCTTCGCTCGATGCGGCGAATCGCGCAGTGGTGGTCGAGCTGATTGCGGAGAAAAAGACCAAGGGCGTCGCGATGGTCGCGATTGTCCATGACGACGAAATCCGTCATCTGATCGCCGACCGCATCGTCGACGTGACCTCGTTCGCCGCTGCCGCCTGAAGGACCGTTTGAAATGACCGCCAAGCAAGACACCATCATCGGCAACGCCCGGCTGGTCCTCGCCGATCGCGTGATCGATCAGGGCTGGGTTGCGATATCGGACGGCAGGATCGCGGAGTTCGGCGAGGGCAGGGCGCCCGCGGCCGCCGAGGATGCTGCCGGCGATCTGCTGATGCCCGGGCTGATCGAGCTGCACACCGACCATCTCGAGATGCACTACGTGCCGCGGCCGAAGGTGTTCTGGAATCCGGTCGCGGCCGTGATCTCCTATGACGGGCAGCTCGCGACCTCGGGCATCACCACCGTTTTGGACTCATTGCGGGTCTGGCGCGAGGACGGCGCGGAGGATGTCGACGGCCGCGCCGGCATATTGGCGGCGGCGATCTCGGCCGCGCGCGAGGAGAATCTGCTGCGCGCCGATCACTTCCTGCATCTGCGCTGCGAAGTGCCGATGCCTGATGTCGTCGCCGAGGCCAAGGAGCTGATCGACCGGCCCGACGTGCGGCTGATGTCGCTGATGGATCATACGCCGGGCCAGCGCCAGTTCCGCGACGAGGTCAAGCTGCGCGACTACTACCGCGGCAAGGGCGGCGGCATGACCGACGCCCAGCTCGACGTGCTGTTCGCGCGGCGCTTCGCCTATCAGAAGGAATATGCCGTCGCCAACACCCGCGCGATCGTCGCGCTGGCGCATGAGTACAGGATTCCGCTGGCGAGCCATGACGACACCACGGATGAAAACGTGGTCGACGCCGTCAACGACAAGGTCGCGGTCGCGGAATTCCCGACCACGATGGAAGCGGCGCGCGGGCTGCACGCTGCCGGCATCGACATCCTGATGGGCGCGCCGAACGTGGTGCGCGGCGGCTCACATTCCGGCAACATCGCCGCCGTCGATCTTGCCAATGAGGGCATGCTCGATATCCTGTCGTCGGACTACATCCCCTCCAGCCTGCTGATGGCGGCGCTGCAGCTGCCGCGGCATGTGCCGGCGATCGATCTCGCCTCCGCCGTCCGCACCGTGACCAAGACGCCGGCCGAGGCGGTCGGCCTCACCGATCGCGGCGAGATCGCGGTCGGCCGGCGTGCCGATCTGATCCGCGTCCACGTCGCGCGCGACCTGCCGGTCGTGCGCAGCGTCTGGCGCGAAGGGGGGAGGGTCGCGTGACCGACACGCCGGTCATCGCCGGGCCGCGCACAGCGATCGGTCCTGGCCGGTTGATCCTGGTGGTCGGCCCGAGCGGCGCCGGCAAGGATACGCTGCTGGGGCTCGCGAAGGCGGCCTGCGCAGGTGACCGTGACATCGTGTTTTCCCGCCGCCTGATCACGCGCCAGGCCTCGGCGTCGGAGGACAATGAAGAGGTCGGTGCGGAAGCCTTCCAGCGCGCGATCGCCGCCGGCGACTACGCCATGCATTGGGAAGCGCACGGCCATCGCTATGCGTTGTCGCGGGCGATCAACGACGAAATCCGTGCCGGGCGCACCGTGATCGCGAACGTTTCGCGCATGGTGATCGCGGCAGCGCGCCGCAACTATGCCAACGCGGTCGTAGTGTCGGTCACGGCGCCGCCGGACGTGCTCGCGGCGCGGCTGGCGGCGCGGGCGCGCAGCAGCGACGGCCTGCTCGCGCAGCGGCTGGCGCGCACCGTGGACGAGAGCACATCGACGCCCGATTTCACCATCGTCAATTCCGGCACCGCCGAGTATCACGCGCGACAGCTTGTCCGCATCATCAAGGGCGAACGCTGGGACGGCTAGCAAGAGACGATCAACCACAGAGGAGAACAGCACGAATGTCGGTGATTTCCACGATCGAGCAGCTTGAGGCGATCTACGGCTTCCCGAACGACGCATCGACCGTGAAGGTCGCCGATCACGTGACGCCGCTCTATCGTGTGCTCATCGAGAAGTCGCCATTCGTGTCGCTTGCGACCTCGGGCCCGGAAGGGCTCGATTGCTCGCCGCGCGGCGACCTGCCGGGCTTCGTGCGCATCCATGATGCGAAGACGCTGATGATGCCGGATCGCCGCGGCAACAATCGTTGCGATTCGCTGCGCAACATCGTCCGCGATCCTCGCGTCGGGCTGCTGTTCCTGATCCCAGGCTCGGGCAGCACGCTACGCGTCAACGGCCGCGCCTATGTCACGGCCGAGCCGGAGCTGCTGGCTTCGTTCGAGATGGAGGGCAAGGCACCGCGCACGGTGATCGTGATGAATGTGGATGAAATCTATTTCCAGTGCGCCCGCGCGATCGTGCGCTCCGACCTCTGGAACCCGGACAAGCGGATCGACCCGAAGGCCCTGCCAACGCCCGGTCAGATCCTTGCCGAGATGAGCGAGCACACGGTTGGCGGCGAGAAATACGATCGCGAATGGCCGGAACGCGCGCGGCAGACGATGTGGTGATCCGCGCAGATGGCTGGGGAACGAACTAGGCGCCAGCCCGGTCTTCCCAGTCCTCCCAGGTCACGTCGTCATTGATCTCGAGGTAGCGCGCAACGGCAACGCCGATGGTTGGGAAGAAGTTGTTCTCGCCGAGCTGCGCCAGCAGGCCGAATTTCTTCAGCTTGTCCTTGACGGGGTCCTTGAGCTCGGCGAAGCACAGCTCGATCTTCTGTGCGTGCAACGCCTCGTCGAGCTCGGCGAGAATGTCACCGGCGGTCACGTCGACGCTGGTGACAGGTTCGGCCGCGACCACCAGCCAGCGCACCGGCGTCGGGGATTTCGCCACAGCATCCAGCGCGCGCTCCTTGAAGAACTCGGCATTGGCAAAGAACAGCGGCGCATCCCACCGGAACAGCACCAGCCCGGGGATCTGGCGCGCATCCGGGTATCGCGTGATGTCGTGATAGCCCTTCACGCCAGAGGCGCGGCCCAGCACGGCGGAATGCGGCCGCCAGCCGTCCCACAGGAACTCGACGATGGCGAGCACGATGGCGAGGCCTATTCCGGGAATCACGCCTAGCACGGCCACGCCGACAAAGCAGACCATCGATAGCCAGAACTCCCACTGCTGAATGCGGTAGATCCGCATGAGGTCGCTGATCTCGAACAGGCCGAGCGCGGCCGCGATCACGACGGCGGCCAGCGCGGCGTTGGGCAGGTGCTGGAGCAGGTTCGGCGCCATCAGCAGCAGAAAGGCGATGGCGAGCGCGCCGATGACGCTGGTCAATTGGGTGCGCGCGCCCCGCAGCTTCAGCGACGGGCGTGCGTGAGCTGCTGCTGCTGATCGGAAAGCCCTGAAAGAATCCGGCGGCCAGATTGGCAGCGCCGAGCCCCACCATCTCCTGGTTGGGATCGACGCGATCGCCCAATCTTGCCGCGTAGGACCGCGAGAGCACACTGGTGTCGGCGAATGAAACCAGCGCGACGGCGCAAGCGCCGATCAGCACCTGCGCGATATCGCCATAGCCGATCCGGGGAATGGCGAAACCCGGCAGGCCTTGGGGAAGCTGGCCCAGAACCTTCACGCCATAGCGCGCCCCGAGACCGAGCACACCGGTGACGACCGTCGCCGCAACAACGGCAATCAGAATGCTCGGCAACCGCTTTTTGCGCGCGAGCAGCAGGATCGCCGCCAACGTCGCAAGGCCGATCGCGAGCGTGACCCAATTTGTCTCTCCGTCAAGGATCGCGCCGACGATCGCCCAGAGGCTGCGCAGCGGTCCATCACCGTCGATGGAGAACCCGAACAGCTTCGGCAGCTGGCTGATCAGAACGGTCAAGGCGATTCCGTTCATGTAGCCGTAGCGGATCGGCTTGGAGAGAAGCTCGGTCAGGAATCCCAACCGCGCGATGCCGGCTGCGATGCAAATCGTTCCGGAGACGACCGCCATCATGGCGGCCAAGGTTACCGCGCGCATCGGATCGCCGCCCGATAGCGGAGCGACGACGCCAAGGATAACGGCTGCAAGCGCCGAGTCCGGTCCCAGGACGAGGATGCGGCTCGGCCCGAACAAGGCATAGGCGAGGAGCGGGATGATCGTCGCATAAAGTCCGTAGATGCCGGGCAAGCCCGACGCTTCCGCATAGGCGATGCCGACCGGCACCAGCATGGTCGCGAGCACAAGCCCGGCGAAGATGTCGTGTGGAAGCCAAGCCCCCTGATATCGACGGAGGGTGTTGAGACCTGGCAGCCAGCCGGTTAATTGATTCATCGCCGGTCACTCCCAACCCCGTTGCAGCTCGCATGCGCTTGGCGTGAACCGCTCTACCCCTTCGTCTGCTCCTCAAACGCCTTCAGCGACACCGCCGCGATCTCGCGCAGCGTCTCGCGGTTAGCACCCGAGGAGGCCATCACGCACATGCCTGATGTCACCGCGGAGAGATAACGGGCAAGCATGGCCGGATCGGCGTTGTCGCCGAGGTCGCGTTCGGCCTTGGCGCGGACAAAGCGTTCGCGCAACTGGTCCTCGGTGCGGGTGCGGCGCGCCGCCAGTTCGAATGGAACGTTTTCCGAGCCGGTGCCGCAGGCAAGGCCGCCCTGGACCAGCAGACAGCCGGGCGGGTTGGCGGGATCGGTCTGGGCGTCCGCGTGCTCCATCAGAAATCGTTCGGCCACCTTGCGCGCGGTGGAGGCGCCCAGAACCTTTTCCATCCAGGCGTCGCGCTTTTCGGTGTAGCGGTCGAGCGCGGCCTTCAGCAGGCCTTCCTTGCTGCCGAAGGCGGCATAAAGGCTGGGCGGATTGATGCTCATCGCCTCGGTGAGCTGCGCGATCGTGGCGCCTTCGTAACCGTGGCGCCAGAATACGTCCATGGCCCGGTCCAAAGCGGCGTCCGCGTCGAAGGCGCGGGGGCGTCCCATTCCCATTTTTCGTTGCTCCGTAAGCCGGGTGCCGTTTCTGTGACGAATTGTCCCTGGCTTATCCTCTTGTTGCACGTGATGTTTTTCCGCGTCTTCCCACTTCCCCACGGATGAGATAATAAATTCATAGTGCTCGATACATAAGTATCTTGCGAACCGGCGTCCAGCTCCACATTTGTAGCGAACACTACAGATATCTGGAGCGCGTAAATGCCTTCGTCAATCCAAAACCCCCCTTCCGGCCGTTTCCGGCGCATCGTCGGCGGTGTCGTGATCCTTGGTGCCCTCGCGGTGGCCGGTTCGATCGCGACCGGCCATTATTTCCATGCCGCACAGGCGACCGCGTCAGCTGCCGCCCCTGAACCGGCGGTGCCGGTGACCGTCGCCGTGATCCAGCCGCGCCCGACCACCCTGTTCGATGACTTCTCGGGCCGGCTCGAGGCCGTCGATCGCGTCCAGCTCCGGCCGCGGGTGGCGGGCGCAATCCTTTCGACCAACTTCACCGAGGGCGCGCTGGTGAAGTCCGGCGACATCCTGTTCAAGATCGACCCCGCGCCCTACGCGGCCGAGGTCGACCGGGCCCAGGCACAGCTCGAGGCCGCCAAGGCCCGCGTGGTGTTCACCACGAGCGAGGTCGAGCGCGGCGCCCAGCTGGTCGGCAACAACATCGTCACCAAGCGCGATTTCGACCAGCGCGACAACGCCAATCGCGAGGCGATCGCCAACGTCAAGGCTGCCGAAGCCGCGTTGCAGACCGCAAAGCTCAATCTCGACTACACCGAAGTCCGCGCACCGGTCGACGGCCGGGTCGGCAGGATCGAGGTCACGGTCGGCAACCTCGTCGCGGCGGGCACCTCGTCGCCCGTCCTGACCTCGCTGGTCTCGGTCAATCCGATCTATGCGAGCTTCGATGCCGATGAGGAAGTCGTGCTGCGCGCGCTGAACTCGATCGCGGATGCCTCCGGCAAGCGCGGCAACCTCGATCAGATCCCGGTCGAGATGGTCACCTCGGGCGGCCTCAGCGCCAAGGGCCACATTCAGCTCATCGACAACCAGGTCAACGGGCAGAGCGGCACCATCCGCGTCCGCGCCGTGTTCAAGAACGAAGACGGCCGGCTGATCCCGGGACAGTTCGCCCGCGTCCGCATGGGCCAACCCAAGCAGCAGACCTTGGTGCTGATCGACGAGCGCGCGGTCGGTACCGACCAGGACAAGAAATTCGTGATGCTGGTCGGCGACGACAGCCGCGCGGTCTATCGCTCCGTCACGCTTGGCGGCGCGGTCGATGGCCTGCGGATCGTCACCGCCGGCCTGAAATCCGGCGACCGCATCGTCGTCAACGGCCTGCAGCGCGTGCGCCCCGGCGCACTTCTGAAGATGGAAGTCGCCGAGATGGGCGCGCGCGGCATGCAGCAGGCATCTACCGAAACCAACCAGCACGTCGTGCAGCGCTAGGCGCTGCACGCGGGGGCGGAGCCATGAATCTCTCCAAATTCTTCATCGACCGGCCGATCTTCGCCGGCGTGCTATCGATCCTGATCTTCCTGGCCGGCCTGATCTCGCTGGTGGCGATGCCGATCTCGGAATATCCCGATGTGGTGCCGCCGTCGGTCGTGGTGCGCGCGACCTATCCCGGCGCCAATCCGAAGGTGATCGCCGAGACGGTGGCAACGCCGATCGAGGAGCAGATCAACGGCGTCGAGGGCATGCTCTACATGTCGAGCCAAGCGACCACCGACGGCGCGATGACGCTGACGGTGACGTTCCGGCTCGGCACCGACCCCGACAAGGCAACGCAGCTTGTGCAGAACCGCGTGCAGCAGGCCGAGCCGCGCCTGCCGGCCGTGGTGCGCCAGCTCGGCATCATCACCAAGAAGAGCTCGCCCGACCTCACCATGGTCGTGCATCTGCTGTCGCCGAATAACCGCTACGACATGACGTATCTGCGCAACTATGCAGTGCTCAACGTCAAGGACCGGCTGGCGCGGATCGACGGTGTCGGCGACGTCCAGCTCTATGGCGCCGGCGACTATTCGATGCGGGTCTGGGTCGATCCGCAGAAGGCCGCCGAGCATTCGCTGACCGCGAGCGACGTGGTGCGCGCGATCCAGGCCCAGAACGTCGAGGCCGCGGCCGGCGTGGTCGGCTCCTCGCCGAGCGTCAGGGGCCTCGACCTCCAGCTCTCCGTCAATGCCGAGGGCCGGCTGTCGACCGAGGAGCAGTTCGGCGACATCGTGGTGAAGACCGGCTCTAGCGGCGAAGTGGTGCGGCTGCGCGACGTCGCGCGGATCGAGCTCGGCGCCTCCGAATACGGCCTGCGCTCGCTGCTCGACAACAAGCAGGCGGTCGCCATCCCGATCTTCCAGGCCCCGGGCTCCAATGCGCTCGAGATCTCAGACCATGTCCGCGCGACGATGGCCGAGATCAAGAAGAACATGCCGGAAGGCGTGTCGTACCAGATCGTCTACGACCCCACGCAATTCGTGCGCTCCTCGATCGAGGCCGTCATCCACACACTGCTCGAGGCCATCGCGCTCGTCGTGCTGGTCGTGATCCTGTTCCTGCAGACCTGGCGTGCGTCGATCATTCCGCTGATCGCGGTGCCGGTGTCGATCGTCGGCACCTTCGCGGTGATGCATGTGTTCGGCTTCTCGATCAATGCGCTCAGCCTGTTCGGCCTGGTGCTGGCGATCGGCATCGTGGTCGACGACGCCATCGTCGTGGTCGAGAACGTCGAGCGCAACATCGAATCCGGCCTGTCGCCACGCGACGCCACCAACCAGGCGATGCGGGAAGTGTCCGGCCCGATCATCGCGATCGCGCTGGTCCTGATCGCGGTGTTCGTGCCGCTCGCCTTCATCTCCGGTCTCACCGGACAGTTCTACAAGCAGTTCGCGCTGACCATCGCGATCTCGACCGTGATCTCGGCGATCAACTCGCTGACGCTGTCGCCGGCGCTGTCGGCGCTGCTGCTGAAGGGCCATCACGAGCCAAAGGACTGGCTGACCCGGATCATGGAGCGGTCGCTCGGCTGGTTCTTCCGCGGCTTCAACAAGGTTTTCACGAAGTCGTCGGAAAACTACGGCCGCACCGTCACCAAGGTGATCTACGGCAAGGCCGTGGTGATCGGACTCTATGTGCTGCTGATCGGCTTGACCGGCGTGCTGTTCAAGCAGGTGCCGAGCGGCTTCGTGCCGGGCCAGGACAAGCAGTATCTGGTCGGCTTTGCCCGGCTGCCCGACGGCGCCACGCTCGACCGCACCGAGGAAGTGATCCGCAAGATGAGCGACATTGCGCTCACGCAGCCGGGTGTCGAGAGCTCGGTGGCGTTTCCCGGCCTGTCGATCTCCGGCTTCACCAACTCGTCGAACGCCGGCATCGTGTTCTCGACGCTGAAGCCGTTCGAGGAGCGCAAGGATCCGTCGCTCAGCGGTCCGGCGATCGCGATGGCGCTGAACAAGAAATATGCCGGGATCCAGGATGCCTTCATCGCCATGTTCCCGCCGCCGCCGGTCAACGGCCTCGGCACGATCGGCGGCTTCAAGCTGCAGATCGAGGACCGCGCCGGCCTCGGCTACGAGGCGCTGAACGACGCGACCAAGGCGTTCATGGCGGCGATGCAGAAGGCGCCGGAGATCGCCGGCGTGTTCTCGAGCTTCCAGGTCAACGTGCCGCAGCTGTTCGCCGACATCGACCGCACCAAGGCGTTGCAGCTCGGCGTGCCGGTCACGGAGGTCTTCAACACGCTGCAGATCTATCTCGGCTCCTACTACGTCAACGACTTCAATAAATTCGGCCGCACCTATTCGGTCTATGTGCAGGCGGACGCGCCCTTCCGCGCGCGCGCCGATGACATCAGGCAGTTGAAGGTGCGTTCGTCGTCGGGCGACATGGTGCCGCTGTCGGCGCTGCTGAAAGTCCGCCAGAGCGCGGGTCCGGAACGCGCCATCCGCTATAACGGCTTCCTGTCGTCGGACATCAATGCCGCCGCGGCGCCCGGCTATTCCTCCGGCCAGGCGCAGGAGGCAGCCACCCGGATCGCCGCCGAAACGCTGCCGCCGGGCTTCGCCTTCGAATGGACCGACCTGACCTATCAGGAGTTCATTGCCGGCAATTCCGGAATCTGGGTGTTTCCGCTCGCGATCCTGCTGGTGTTCCTGGTGCTCGCCGCGCTCTATGAGAGCCTGGCGCTGCCGCTCTCGATCATCATGATCGTGCCGATGGGCCTGTTGGCGGCGATGTTCGGCGTCTGGCTGTCCAAGGGCGACAACAACGTCTTCACCCAGATCGGCCTGATCGTGCTGGTCGGATTGTCGGCCAAGAACGCCATCCTGATCGTCGAGTTCGCGCGTGAGCTCGAATTCGCCGGGCGCTCGCCGATCCGCGCCGCGATCGAGGCGAGCCGCTTAAGGCTGCGTCCGATCCTGATGACGTCGATGGCGTTCATCATGGGCGTGCTGCCGCTGGTGCTGTCGACCGGCGCGGGCTCGGAGATGCGGCGCGCGATGGGCGTCGCGGTGTTCTCCGGCATGATCGGCGTCACGGTGTTCGGCCTGTTCCTGACGCCGGTGTTCTATGTACTGCTGCGCACCGTCACCGGGATGAAGCCGCTGACCCAGCACGGCGAGGCGACCATTCCCGGAAAAGCACACGCGGCATGATGCCGCGTGTGCAGGGCGTTCTCGATCGAAATGGATACCGGTTCGGGTAAAGAAAACGCGTCAAAACAAGAAACGAGAGCTTCGGTTTCGATCTATTCAAAACTGAAGCTCTCGTTGGTGTCAGTTGGCGGGAATCAGGCCGCGATATCCAGCAGCAGGAGTGACGAGCCGCGGACCAGCACCTTGCGGCCTGCGGGCGTCAGTTCAAACGACTCGCCGCGCACGGCGACATAGCCGAGCGTGATCAGGCTTTCGACGGCGAACCGGTTCAGCCGTGAAGGGTTTGCTGCGGGAGCCCGCAACGCTTTCAATGCATCCCACTGATCTGGTCTGAGTTCGAATTCTTCGCTCATCGGTCTAGTCGCTCCAATAGACTTGGGCTGCCAGATACCGGGCGCAGATGAATTTCGTGCGACCATAACGAGTCAGGATTTCGATTTATGTGGAAGCGTCGTCACATCGCCGTGTCATTGGAATACTTCAATTTTTTTCGAATCATTGCGCTGCACAACACATGACATCGTCACAGTGATTAACCGCAAATGATTACATAGGTTAACGCCTGGGGTTAATTGGGTTGTTGGCCGTACCGATTAACCGCGCCGCACACTCGCGCCGCCGTCGACCGGCAACGTCACACCGGTGATGAAATTCGCCTCGTCGGAGGCGAGAAACAGCGCAGCGTTGGCGACGTCCCAGCCGGTGCCCATCTTGTGACGCAGCGGCACCTTGCTGTCGCGCTCGGCCTCGACCTCGGCGCGGCTCTTCTTGAATTCGCGCGCGCGTGTGTCCACCGCCATCGGCGTGTTCATCAATCCCGGGAGGATCACGTTGGCGCGAATGCCATATTGCGCATTCTGGTAGGCGAGCTGCTCGGTGAAGGCGATCATCGCCGACTTGGTCGCCTTGTAGGCGACATAGGGATAGGTCGTGATCGCGGCCATCGACGAGATGTTGATGATCGAGCCGCTCTGCTGCTGGCGCATGATCGGGATCACGTGCTTGGCGGCGAGGATGCAGCTCTTCAGGTTGATTGCGACGCAGCGGTCGAACGCCTCCTCGGTGATGTCGAGCAGCTCGGCGTCGCCGCCGGAGAGGCTGACGCCGACATTGTTGTGCAGGATATCGACGCTGCCCCAGCGGCCATGCGCATCCGCCACCATCGCCTTGATGTCGGCATTCCTGGTGACGTCCGCCTTGAAGGCGATCGCCGTGCCGCCCTTGGCCGCGATCAGCTCGACGGTCTCCTGCGCCGATGCCAGATTGTGATCGACGCACAGCACCCTGGCGCCTTCGCGCGCGAAGGTCAGCGCGGTGGCGCGGCCGTTGCCGATGCCCTCGCCGGGGCTCTGGCCGGCGCCGACGACGATGGCGACGCGATCGTTGAGGCGCATGTCACTTCACTCCCGGGATCGGGTACTGCTGCAGTACCTCTCTGTAGCTTGGCTCGTTGTCGATCTGCATGGTGGCGAGCACGCGCACCACGGCGCAGTAGAACGCGATGGTCAGCACCAGGTCGGTCATGTGCTCGTCGGACAGCTCTCGCTTGATCTCGGCGAAGGTCGCCTCCGACATCGCCAGCTCGCGCGCTATCTCGCGGGCCCCCTTGAGGATCGCCTTGGCCAGCGGCTCGAGCTGCGACGGCTCGCCCGCGGTCTCGGCGATCAGGCCCTTGATGTCCGCGTCGGTGACACCGAACTCCTTGCCGATCTTCACATGGTGGGTGAACTCGTATTCCGACTTCTCGAGCCAGCCGACCTGAAGGATCGCAAGCTCGCGCAGCCGCGAATCGAGCTTGCTCTTGAAACGGATATAGCCGCCGATGCCGTTGAAGGCGCGCGCCATGTCCGGCGAGTTCACCAGCAGCTTGTGCAAATTGGTGTTGCGCTTGAGCATGTCGCGATACTCGGGAGCGACCTGATCGGCTTCGAGATAGGGCAGGCGGGCCATTGTTGTTGTCCTTGGTTCGGCGGCTTGCGGGTGAGTTGGCTGTCGCGTCAGCCGTAAAGCGCTTTGTGCTCGCTTTCGTAGTTGGCGTAGGAATCCTTCATGCTGGCGCCGTTCAGCAGCATGGTCGCGACCACGGCGTTGTCGGCATCGAACACGGTCGAGCGCACCCACATGCTCTCGGTACGCTTGCTGCCCGAGAGCGCAACAACCTCGCGCTCGACCCAATAGGTCTCGCCCGGGAACAGTGGCCCGCGCAGCAGGCGGATCTCCTGGTCGGCGAACAGTCCGACGGCCGGACCGCGGACCGGCAGCCGGTCCTCGCGCGCGCGGTACTGGAACAGCACGCTCAGCATCTCCATCGGGATGATGGCGCGGCCCCAGGGATTGTGCTCCAGCGAATAATAGTCCGAAGGCTCGGTGATCACCTTGAGCTTGTCGGCCAGCGAGAACGGATAGAGATCGCCCATGTTCTGGTCGAAATCCATCCTGATCGCCTGCCGCGGCGTCTTCATGCCGATCTTGATGTCGGCGAGGATCACGGGATCGGCCAGCGGCCTCAATTCGCCGAGCCGGCGGCTCAGCGCCGTCTCGCTGCCGTCACCGTCGATCGAGGCGGTGCCGCGCAGGATCTCGGTGCCGTCCCGCTTGATCATCCCGATGGTGCAAACGGTCTGGCCCGGCTTCGGCTTCTCGATCTGGGCCTGCACCTCCTCGCCTTCGAACACCGGATTGCGATAGTGCGCCGACAGGCATCCGGTCATGAACCAGGCCCGGCCCCAGATCCGCTCGCACAGTGGAGCGAACTGGCTGAAATGGTTCGGTCCCTCGATCGTGCCGCCGCGGAAGCCGAGCTTCTGCGCGGTTGCATCGTCGTGGATCGAGGCGTGGGAGTCGTAGGTCTGGGCCTGCAGCATCTGCTTCGGGCTGCGCCAGGGACCCACCAACAAACCGCCGTTCTCCACGATTTCCGTCGTGAACGCGGATTCGACTTTGATCATCCTTGGTCTCCTTTTGCGCGCCACCGTTTCAAAGATGCCGGGCTTCGGCAAGGCCTCGCGCGCTCGGCGGAGATATGTGCTGCGGCCATGGAACGGGGCTGTTCATGCATAACAAAATCAGTGCATGCTGATGCATGATCATTCGGAAGATAATGAGACCGGTTCGGACCGGCGTGACCTGATCGGCGGGGAGCCTGAAACTGATGGCGTTGATGGAAGTTGGACTGGACGACAAGTACCGGTTGGATACCAAACGAATCTTCCTCTCCGGTACCCAGGCTCTGGTCCGATTGCCCATGTTGCAGCGCGAACGCGACCGCGCGCATGGGCTGAACACCGCGGGTTTCATCTCCGGTTACCGCGGCTCGCCGCTCGGCATGTATGACCACGCGCTGTGGCGGGCGAAATCCTTCCTCAAGGAGCATGACATCGCTTTCGTTCCCGGCCTCAACGAGGATCTGGCGGCGACCGCGGTGTGGGGTAGCCAGCAGGTCGGCATGTTCCCCGGCGCCAAGGTCGATGGTGTGTTCGGCATCTGGTACGGCAAGGGCCCCGGCGTCGATCGTTCGCTCGATGCGCTCAAGCACGCCAATTCGGCCGGCACCTCGCCGAATGGCGGCGTGATCGCGCTCGCCGGCGACGACCATGGCTGCCAGTCCTCCACTCTGGCGCATCAGAGCGAGCAGGTGTTCGCCTCGGCGCTGATGCCGGTGGTCAATCCGGCGACGCTGCAGGACTATCTCGACCTCGGCATCCTCGGCTTCGCGCTGTCGCGCTATTCCGGTTGCTGGGTCGGCTTCAAGGCGATCTCGGAGACGGTGGAAAGCTCGGCCTCGATCGTCAGCGATCCCGATCGCATCAAGATCATCATGCCCGACGATTTCGAGATGCCGCCGGGCGGGCTGTCGATCCGCTGGCCGGATCCGCCGCTGGAGGCCGAGCGCCGGTTGCATGGGCCCAAGATGGAGGCGGTCGCGGCGTTCGCCCGCGCCAACCGGTTCGATCGCATCGTGCTGGATTCAAAGCCGGCGCGGCTCGGCATCATGGCGACCGGCAAGGCCTATCTCGATCTGCGCCAGGCACTCGCCGATCTCGGCATCACCGACGCCGATGCGCAGGCGCTGGGCCTGCGCATCTACAAGGTGGCGCTGACCTGGCCGCTGGAAGCGCGCGGCGCGCGGGACTTCGCCGAAGGCCTGCAGGACGTGCTGGTCGTCGAGGAGAAGCGCGGCTTCATCGAGGACCAGCTGGTTCGCATCCTCTACAACATGGATGCCTCGAAGCGTCCATCGGTAGTCGGCAAGCGTGACGAGAGCGGCGCGCCGTTGCTGCCGAGCGAGGGCGAACTGACGCCGACCATGGTGGCGGCCGCGGTGGTCGCACGGCTGCGCAAGCTCGGCCACCACAGCCCGCTGCTGGAGCAGCGGCTGGCCAAACTCGAGGCGCTCGATCGCCCGGCCGAAGGCACTGGCACGGCGAAGCTGCAGCGTACGCCGTATTTCTGCTCGGGCTGCCCGCACAATTCCTCGACCAAGATTCCCGAGGGCAGCCGCGCCATGGCCGGCATCGGCTGTCACGGCATGGCGCTGTCGGTGCCGAACCGCAACACCCAGACCATCTCGCATATGGGCGCCGAGGGCGTGAGCTGGATCGGGCAGGCGCCGTTCACCAGCGAACAGCACGTGTTCCAGAATCTCGGCGACGGCACCTACACGCATTCCGGCCTGCTGGCGCTGCGCGCGGCGGCTGCGGCCGGCGTCAACATCACCTACAAGATCCTCTACAACGACGCGGTGGCGATGACCGGCGGCCAGCCCGCGGAGGGCGGCTTTACGGTGGCGCAGATCGCGCATCAGGTCTGGGCGGAGGGCACCAAGAAGCTTGCGATCGTCTCCGACGATCCCGACAAATATCCCGCCAATTACTTCCCGTCCGGCGCAACCATCCACCATCGCCGCGAGCTCGATGCCGTGCAGCGCACCTTGCGCGAGATCCAGGGCCTCACCGTCCTGATCTACGACCAGACCTGCGCCGCGGAGAAGCGCCGCCGCCGCAAGCGCGGGCTGTTTCCCGATCCGGCCAAGCGCGTCTTCATCAACGAGCGCGTCTGCGAAGGCTGCGGCGACTGCTCGGTGGCGTCGAACTGCGTCTCGGTGCAGCCGCTGGAGACGGAGCTCGGCCGCAAGCGCCGCATCGACCAGTCGAACTGCAACAAGGATTTCTCCTGCATCGAGGGCTTCTGCCCGAGCTTCGTGATGGTGCAGGATCCCAAGCTGCGCAAGGCCGACCGCACCGCCGCCGATCCCAAGGCGCTGTTCGCGGATTTGCCGACGCCGTCCGCGGCTGCGCTCAGCAATCCCTACAACATCCTGATCACGGGCATCGGCGGCACCGGCGTCATCACCATCGGCGCGCTGCTCGGCATGGCCGCGCATGTCGAGGGGCTCGCCTGCTCGACGCTCGACTTCACCGGCCTGTCGCAGAAGAACGGCGCGGTCATGAGCCACGTCCGGCTCGCACCCTCGTCCGACATGCTGACCACGGTCCGCATCGCGCCCGGCAATGCCAATCTGATCCTCGGCTGCGACCTCGTCGTCGCCACCAGCGTGCCGGCGCTGAGCCGCGCCGAGCGCGGCGTCACCCGCGCCGTCGTCAACGCGGACCTGCTGCCAACCGCGAGTTTCGTGATCGATCCGGACATCGACTTTGAAGCCAGTTCGATGCGCGATGCGCTGAACGGCGCGGTCCGGCCCGACGATCTCGACATCCTCGATGCCACCGGGCTTGCCACCGCGCTGATGGGCGACAGCATCGCGACCAACGCCTTCATGCTCGGCTTCGCATTCCAGCGCGGCGCGATCCCGCTGTCGCTCGAGGCCATCCTGAAGGCGATCGAGCTCAACGGCGCCGCGATCGAGATGAACAAGACCGCATTCTCGTGGGGCCGGCTCGCCGCGCATGATCTGCAGCGCGTGGTCAGCGCCGCGCGCTTCAAGAACGCAGGCACCGCACCCGCCAAGAAGACGCTGGACGAAGCGATCGCGTTCCGCGCCAAGTTCCTTACCGACTATCAGGACGCGGCCTACGCCAAGCGCTATCTCGACGACGTCGCGCGCGTCCGCGCAGCCGAAGCCGCAGCAGCGCCGGGCTCGCAGGACCTGACCGAGGCCTTCGCCAAGGGCCTGTTCAAGCTGATGGCCTACAAGGACGAGTACGAGGTCGCGCGGCTCTATTCCGACGGCGAGTTCAGCAAGGCGCTGAGAGAGCAGTTCGAGGGCAATTCCGGCCTGAAGGTGCTGCTGGCGCCGCCGCTGCTGGCGCAGCGCGATCCCGTCACCGGTCGCTTGCAGAAGCGCGAGTTCGGGCCGTGGATCTTCAAGGCGTTCGGCCTGCTGGCCGGGCTGAAGGGCCTGCGCGGCACCGCGTTCGACATTTTCGGCTATACTGCCGAGCGCAAGATGGAGCGCGCGCTGCCGGTGGAGTACTCATCGATGGTCCTGCGTCACCTCGACGGCAAGAAGCCGCTCGATTTGCCGCGGCTGGTGGCGCTGGCGAAGGCAGCGGACCTCGTGCGCGGCTACGGCCACATCAAGGAAGGCAATGTCGCGCGGTTCCGCACCGAATGCGCGCGGCTGGAGCGTGCGATCGGCCAGCCGCTGGCGCAGGCGGCGGAGTAGGGCAGAGGGGTTTCGAGCGACGCCGCTACCGGTTGGCGTGAACGGGGCCGCGGAACTTTCCTCGGCCGCCCTGGTTGACCGATAACCCGCCCGCAACCAGCGGCTGGATTTGCGCGGCCGGGCTCCTACATGATGGCTGTTCCGTTCGAGTAGTTTCAGGAGGCCCTTTTGACGGTCCTGAAAAGCGTTTTTGTTGCAAGTGTTTGTACCGCGTGCCTGGCTTGGGGCGGCGCGGCGATGGCCGACGACCACCGCCCGGGCGAATTCCTCAGCCTCGATCTCTCCCGCGCCGTGCTTTCCCCGAGGCCGCTCGGCCCCCCGGCGCAGTTCGAGCCGGTTCCGGTCGAGGCGAAGGGCGACCATGGCCCCGATCAGCATGCGAATGTCGAGCCGCAGATTGAGGAGCCGAAAGTCGCGCCGAAGAAGCCCGTCCGCACGACCCGGGTAACGCCACAACCTGAGAAGAAGCGCGCGACCGCACACGTGCATGCTCGCGCCAAGCTCGCACGTCGGCACTCGAACCCGCTCGACGCCGAAGCCCGCGACACAAGGATCCAGACCTGGCCCTGCCGCACCGGCGGCATCTGTAACTGGCAGCGGTGAGATCCTCAGGATGACGGGCTTGGCGTTTGAGCGCTCCAGCCGAACAACACGTTCCGATCTCAATCTCCCCCGAGTCACACCGCCGTCGCAAAACCGTCGGCCCAGAGTCAAGAAACCGTAAGGGCGGAGTCAAACGGCGCAGGCAAAACCTTCGTTGCGATTCGACGAAGGTTATTCGATGCCGACAGCGATCTCCGCGAAGAGGCGAGGCCTCACAAGGCGTCAGCTTCTGGTGCGCTCGGCGTCGACGGCCGCGCTGGCAGGACTGGGCGCGCTGGCAAGGCCCTATTTGAGCCGCGCCGCGGACCGGCCCGCGATCGCGGGCATCCAGTCCGGCGACGTTGCCAGCGATTCCGCCGTCATCTGGGCCCGGGCCGATCGCGCCGCGCGGATGCAGATCGAATGCGCCGCGGTCGAGAGCTTTGCTACTATCCTGCGCAGCGTGACCGCCGACGCGCTGGCCGAGCGCGACTTCACCGCAAGGCTGCTGCTCGACGACCTGCCGCCGGGCCAGGACCTGTTCTATCGCGTCCGCTTCGAGGATCGCGACGGCATCGCCGGCGAAAGCCGGGTCGGGCATTTCCGCACCGCGCCGGCCGACCGCCGCTCGGTCTCGTTCGTCTGGTCGGGCGACGTGGTGGGGCAGGGCTGGGGCATCGACCCCGCGCGCGGCGGCCTGCGCAGCTACCGCACCATGCTGAACGAACGCCCGGATTTCTTCATCCATTCCGGCGATCACATCTATGCGGATTGCACGGTGCCGTCGGAGCAGGCGCTGCCGAATGGCGAGGTCTGGCGCAATGTCGTCACGGAGGAGAAATCCGTCGTCGCGCACAGCCTCAAAGAGTTTCGCGGCAACTACAAATACAACTGGCTCGACGAGAATTTCCGCGCCTTCCACGCCGAGGTCCCGATGTTCGCGCAATGGGACGATCACGAGGTGGCCGACGACTGGTCGCCGATCGGCACTGCTGACGCGACCGGCTATGATACGGACGGCACCTCGCGCCTGGTGGCGCGGGCGCGCCGTGCCTTCCATGAATTCATGCCGATGCGGTTGATGCCGGAGCGCGATGGCCGGGTCTATCGCAAGATCGCCTACGGGCCGCTGCTCGACGTCTTCCTCATCGATATGCGCTCGTACCGCGATTCCAGCTGGAACAAGCAGGGCAATCCCGACCAGGCGTTCATCCTCGGCGAGAGCCAACTCGCCTGGCTGAAGCGGGAGCTGGTGGCGTCGGACGCCGTTTGGAAGGTGATCGCGGCGGACCTGCCGATCGGCCTCGTCAGCCTCGATGCGGTGGCGCTCGGCGATGGCCCGCCTGAGCGCCGCGAGCACGAGATCGCCGACTTGCTGTCCTTCATGAAGCGCGCCGGCGTCCGCAACACGCTGTGGCTCACCGCCGACATGCACTACACCGCCGCGCATCATTATGATCCGAACCGGGCGGTGTTCCAGGAGTTCGAGCCGTTCTGGGAGTTCGTCACCGGCCCGCTGCACGCCGGCACCTGGTCGCCGGGCGAGCTGGACAATACCTTTGGCCCGAAGGCGATGTACCAGAAGGGCTGCACGGCCGAGCAGGGCGACAATCTCGCGCCGTGCTTCGGCCTGCAATTCTTTGGCCGCGTCGATATCGACGGCAGGACCGGCGTGATGAAAGTGACGCTGAAAGACGTCGACAACCATGATCTCTGGTCGGTCGACATCGAGCCGCGGCCGGATGCGCGGCCCGGCCAGATCATGGCGGAACATATTTAGGCTCGCATAGGCCGTCGCGACATCTTGATTGCGGGCGCCTTGCCCAACGTGGCGGTTTGCGGGCAGACTGTGCGCCGGCAGTTCTGCCAATTTCATTCCTTACAGACCATTTGCTGGCGTGACGTCGTCGATGACATCGGCGTCCCACGCGTCAGGAGCTATCCATGGACAATCTGCAGACACAGGGCATCAGCCTGCCGCAGCTCGGGCTCGGCACCTTCCGCATGCAGGGCGATGCCTGCCGCGCGGCGGTCGAGAGCGCGCTCGGGCTCGGTTACCGGCATATCGACACCGCCGAGATGTACGGCAATGAGGAGGCGATCGGGGCCGCTATCGCGGACGCCAAGATCGCGCGCAAGGACCTGCATGTGACCACCAAGGTCTGGCACGAGAACCTCGCTCCGGATGCGATCCGGAAAGCGTTCGACGCGAGCCTGAACAAGCTGCGGCTCGATCACGTCGACCTCTATCTGGTGCACTGGCCGTCGCGGAACATGAAGTTGCCGGCCGTGTTCGAGACGCTGATGAAGCTGAAGGAGGAAGGCCGTACCCGCGCGATCGGTGTCGCCAATTTTACTACCGCGCTGCTCAAGACCGTGGTCGAGGACATCAAGGCGCCGATCGCCTGTAACCAGATCGAATACCACGCGATGCTGGACCAGACGGCGGTGCGGAAATATCTCGCGGCAAAATCGATCCCGCTGGTGGCCTATTGCCCGCTGGCGCAGGGCCGTTTCGCGACCGACGAGACGCTGGCGAAAATCGGCAGCAAGCATAATGCAACGGCAGCGCAGGTGGCGCTGAAATGGCTGCTCGACCAGGACGGCGTTGCGGCGATTCCGAAAGCCTCGCGCGCCGAGAGCCAAAAGGCCAATCTCGATGCGCTCAAGGTCAGGCTGGACGATGACGACCGCAAGGCGATCGCCGCGCTGCGCAAGGACATGCGCTGCGTCAATCCGGGCTTTGCTCCGGCGTGGGACTAAATCCCGAGAGCACCTGATCAGGACGAAGAACGAGAAAATGGCTCCGCGAGGAGCCATTTTCCGTTGTGTCGGTCTTTCGTGTCTGCCGATGGTTAATAACGATCGCGCCTGATGACCACTGCGCGGTCATTGTCGTGATGCCAGCCGCGATGCCAGCCATGGTCATGGCGCATCTCGGCGCGCGCGCCCCAGCCATGGTCCCAGTGGTGATGGCCGCGCTTGATCACGACGGTCTCGGCGCTCGCGATCGATGGAACGGCTATCGCAAGCGCACCAATCGCCGCAACAACAAAACCAATCTTTTTCATTTCATCCTCCTCAAATGATGCGAGGAGAAAACCGTGCAGATATCGGAACGTTCCTCAGGAACCGGTGGAGTTTTCTGAACGCTTGTTCAGCAACTGCCGCAGCGCAACGCACGAGTGCGTTCGCTGGGCGACTGAGCAATGAGCGTTATCGCCTCTTTCGGCGGCCTTGCTTAACCACTGCGTCCGACGCATCATCGCGCCACAAAAATCAATGTTCGGGGGGACGTTGTGAGCAAATTTTCACGCCGGGATTTTTTGAAGGGTACGGGATCGGCCGCTGCTGCCGCCATCGCGGGGCCGGCCGCTGCGGCGATGGGACCGGACGACAAGTTCGACCTCGTGATCAGGAACGGCGACGTGATCGATCCCAGCCAGTCGCTGCGCGGCAGGCGCGACATCGGCATTCGCTGGGGCCTGATCGAAGCGATCGAGGACGAGATCCCGGCCGCGCGCGCCGTCAAGACCATCGACGCGTCGGGCAAGCTCGTGATGCCGGGCCTCGTCGATCTGCACTGCCACGTCTACCCGTACGGCTCGGCGATCGGGATTCCCGCCGACGAGCTGGTGCAATTCCAGGGCACCACGACCGTCGTCTCGGCCGGCGATGCCGGCGTCAACAATCTCGCGGCGCTGCGGCGCTTCATCGTGGCGCAGTCGCGGACGCGGATCTTCGCCTTCCTCCATATCGCCAATAACGGCCTGTCGGCCTTCCCGGTGGCCGAGCTCTACAACATCGACAACGCCCAGGTCGAAGCCTGCGCCATGGCGCTGGCCGAAAACCCTGACTTCCTGATCGGGGTCAAGGTGCGGATGTCGGAGAACGTCATCTTCAAGCACGGCATCGAGCCGCTGAAGCGTGGCATCCAGGCCTGCGAGATGTGCGGCTGGCCGGCTCGGATGATGGTGCATATCGGCGGCGTCGAGACCAGGGAGTTGATGTCCGGCATCCTCGATCTGCTGCGGCCGGGCGATATCCTCACCCACGCCTATTCCGGCGCGCCGAACATGTCTGGTGCCTTCACCAACATCGTGCAGGACGGCAAGCTGCTGCCGGCGGCGCTCGCCGCCAAGCAGCGCGGCGTGCTGTTCGATGTCGGCCACGGCGGCGGCAGCTTCGATTTCACGGTGGCCGAGATCGCGATCCCTGCCGGCTGCACCCCCGACACGATCTCCTCCGACATCCACGTCTTCTCCGGCAACTCGCCCGGCATCCCGTTCCTGCCGAACGTGATGAGCAAGTTCCTGGCGATGGGCTCCTCGCTGGATCAGGTGGTGGCGATGGCGACCTCGGTGCCGGCGCGGATCATCAACCGCACCCCGAAAATCGGCACCTTGCAGCGCGGCGCGCCCGGCGATGTCGCGATCATGGACCTGATCGAAGGACCGGTCACCTTCGTCGACACCCGCAACAATAAGCGCGACGGCAATCTGCTGCTGAAGCCGGTGCAGACCGTGGTCAACGGCGTGCCGTTCGGCCGGCCCTATCAGGCGCCGTTTTCGGTACGATAAGTGGCAGGCCCCGCCGGTTTCCTGTCATTGATCCGCGTCAAGGACAGGAAATCCCGCTCGTCGATGATGAGCAATCAAAAGGGGCATGTCGTGACCGGAAATAGTTCCTCCATAGACCGATCGGCACGTTCGTCCAGGCCTGGCGTTGAGTCGTTTTCCGAAAGCGATTTCCTGCGGCAACTGGGCGAGGCCATGCGGGGGGCGCGGGCGAATATCGGCATGACGCGTCGCGAACTGGCCCGCCGATCCGGCGTGTCGCAGCGCTACATTGCTCTCATAGAGGCAGGCAAAGGCAACGTCTCGATCGTGCTGCTGCTGCGCATTCTGAATGCGTTCCGCAGCGACGCCCCCAAGGCGGCCTGACAAGCAAGGGGATGATCGCGTCGATGGGTGAACTCGTTCTCGCTGCCAAGGTCAGCCACGTACCATCCCTGATGCTGTCGGAACGTTCGGATCACCCGCTGCATGACGCGAGGGCCGGCGCGGTCGCGGCATTGCACGAACTCGGCCGCCGCGCCAGGGACCGCGATGTATCCACCTTCGTGGTGTTCGATACCCATTGGCTGTCCAATTTCGGCTACCACGTCAACGCCAATGCCCGGCATCGCGGCTCGTTCACGAGCCACGAGGCGCCGCAGATGATCAAGGACCTGCGCTACGACTGGCCGGGGAATACTGCGCTTGGAGAGGCGATTGCACGCGAAGCGGCGGGCGATGGGCTCAATGTGATGGCGCACCGGGTCGAAAGCCTCGGTCTTGAATACGGCACCATCGTCCCGATGCACTACCTGAACCAGGATGGCCGGGCCAAGGTCGTCTCCGTCGCATCGCCGCTGTTCACGTCGATCGAGGAGAGCAGGCTGCTCGGCGAAGCGACCCGCCGTGCGGTTGCGCTGTCCGGCGAGCGGGTCGCGCTGCTCGCCAGCGGATCGCTGTCGCATCGGCTGTTGCCGAACAAGCAGCTCGGGCCCGAAGCCTGGACGTCAATCGCCAGCGAATTCAACCGGCAGGTCGATTTGCGCGTTCTCGAGCTGTGGCAGCAGCGCCGTTACCGGGAGTTCCTCGACATGCTTCCGGATTACGCCACAAGGTGCAACGGCGAGGGCGGAATGGCCGATACCATCATGCTGTTTGCCGCGCTGGGCTGGTACGATTTCCGCGGCGCCGCCGAGCAACTCTGCGACTACTTCCCGTCGAGCGGCAGCGGACAGGTGCATGTGGAGTTTCACCTGGCCGCGTGAGGCGGCGAATGTGGCCTGCTAAAGCGCGATGAGGTCTGGTTGCAGCGTCATCGGGCTTTTTGCTTTGGCATGATCTTCGGAAAACCGCTTCGCACTTTTTCTGAGCATGCTCTAGCCGCGCTTCTCCACATTGCTGCTGCGTGCGGGCACGCCGAACTCCTTGCGGCACACCTCGGCCAGCACGGCGACGCCCTCCCGGATCTGCTCGTGCGAGGGGCTGGCGAAGCAGAGGCGGAGCCGGCTGGTGGAATGCGCCTTGCTGGTCGACCATTCCGGTCCCGGATTGATCGAGACGCCGGCGGCAAGTGCCGCCTGATAGAGCTTCATGGTGTCGACATTGTCGGGCAGCTTGACCCAGAGGAAGATGCCGCCCTTCGGGGCCTCGAATTCGGCCGACGTGCCGAACTGCTCGTTCAGCGCCTCCATCAGCGTGTCGAGCTTGGCGCGCAGTCCGCGCGTCAGTTTGGGCACATGGGTCGCGAAATGCGGCGTGCAATATTCCGACAGCACCATCTGCTCCAGCGCGCCGGAGCCGGCATCGGTCTTCATCGGCAGCATCCGCGACATGATCTCCCAGGGCGCGACGATGAAGCCGACCCGCAGCGCCGGCGCGATCGACTTCGAGAACGAGCCGATATGGATCACGCCGCCATGCTTGCTCATGGCATAGATCGCGGGCGGCCGCTCACCGTTCCAGATCAGATCGGCATAGCAATCGTCCTCGAAGATCGGGACGCCGTATTCCTTGGACAACTTCAGCATCTCGGCGCGGCGGCTCTCGGGGAGGATCGAGCCGGTCGGGTTCTGCACCGTCGGGATGGTGTAGATGTATTTCGGCGTGATACCGCGCCGCCTGTGGTCGGCGAGCGCTGCTGCCAGCGCATCGATCCGGATGCCATCGCCGTCGAGAGGGATGCCGACCGCACTGACGCCGAGCCGGGTCAGCCGGTTCAGCGAGCCCTGGTAGGTCTCCTGCTCGATCAGCACGGTGTCGCCCTTGGCGAGCAGCGTCTGATTGACCAGGTCGAGCGCCTGCAGCGAGCCGGAGACGATCATGATCTCCTCCGGCGTGCAGGCGATGCCGGCATCGCGCTTCAGCTTCTCGGTGAGGAACTGGCGGAGCGGCAGATAGCCCTGCGGCCCGTGCGCGAGGTTATAGGTCGCCAGATTCCTGCCCTCGCGCTTCAGCACGGCATTGACCGCTTCCAGCAACCCGTCGACCGGGACCTGATCGGGGTCGTTGTTGCCGCCGACGAAGGAGTATTTGGCAAGCCCGGTCCATCGCGCAGCCGGCGCAGGCAGGCCGGCCGGAAGCAGCGGTGCAAAGTCGAACTGGGCTGAGGTGGACATGGACGTTTCGCTCCGTGTTGTTGTCGTTGAGAAGGTCCGCGGGAAGCGGCCTCCTGTGAAGTCAGTTCTTGCCGGTCAGCCTGATCGGCCGACCCTGGCTGATGAAGGCGTAGTGCCCGGCGCCGACGCTGCCGACCATCAATGCCTCGACCGCCGGTTCCGCGATCTCGCCGGCGGCCGCCCAATCCACCACGAAATTCGCGCCGGTGCCGCCGCGGGTATCTGACGTGGCGATCGCGACCTCGATGGTCGCAAACGGTTTTAGCGCGACCGGCGATTTGAGGTAGCTCTCCACCATCCTGCCTGCCGTGTCGAAATAGGCAATCCGCTTCAGCACCAGCGGCTTCGTCTCGGAGGCGTTGTGCACGCTGAGCGTCGCCGAGAAATCGGCCCTGAGCTTGCCCTGGCTCATCGACACGCTGGAATACACCGGCACGTAGAATGCACCGGATGCGGTGAGGCCTTCCGACGGCACCGCCGTCAGCGAGTTCGCGAAATTTTGTTCAATACTTGCCGAGGATTGTGCTAGCGCCTCCGTCATGCGCACGGTGAGCAGGCAGAGCAGAACTGCCAGAAAAATGCCGCCTGCGCGGATGTGACACATTGCTCGGTTGATCCTCACGCCCGGCCCTCTAGGTTGCGGCAACAGGAAGTCTTTGACGCATGCATGAACTGATTCCCGATATCACGCTCTGTATCCTGTTTGCCTGGGGGATTGGGCTATTGGCCCATTTCTCCCGGCAACCGCTGATACTGGCCTACCTTATCGCCGGCTTTTTCATTGGTCCATTCGGCATGGGCTGGGTCAAGTCCCAGGAATCGATCAGCGTCATCTCCGAGCTCGGCTTGATCTTCATGCTGTTCATGATCGGGCTGGAAATCGACCTCAAGAAGATCATCCGTGCCGGCAAGGTGATCCTGTTCGCCGGCGCCGGCGAACTGATCGGCGGCTGCCTGATCGGCGCGGCGTTCTTTGCCGGGATCGGGCTTGCGATCGGCGGCGGCAAGTTCGATGCGGTCTATCTCTGCGTCGCCTGCGCGCTGTCCTCGACCGTCATCATCGTCAAGGTGCTCTACGAGAAGCGCGAGCTGGACACGCTGCCGGGCCGCATCACGCTCGGCGTGCTGGTGCTGCAGGACATCTTTGCGATCCTGTTCCTGGCGGTGCAGCCGAGCCTCGACAATCTGCAAATCAGCGTCGTGCTGCTGTCGATCGCCCGCGTTGCGGTGCTGGTCGCAACGGCGCTGGTGCTCAGCCGCTACGTGCTGCCGCGGCTGTTCCACCAGATCGCGCGGCGGCCCGAGCTCGTGCTGCTCGGTGCGCTCGCCTGGTGCTTCCTGATCGGCGAGATCGCCGAGCGGCTGCATCTGTCGCGCGAGATGGGCTCGCTGGTCGCCGGCGTCTCGATCTCGACCTTTCCCTACGCGCTCGACGTCACCGCCAAGGTCACGACGCTGCGGGATTTCTTCATCACGCTGTTCTTCGTCGCGCTCGGCATGACGATCCCGATCCCGGGCTTGCAGGTGATCTGGCTCGCGCTTGTGATCGCGGCCTTCACGGTGATGAGCCGCCTGGTCACGACATTCACGCCGCTCTATCTGATGAAGCAGGGGCTGCGCGCCAGCCTGCTGCCGGCGATCAATCTGGCGCAGATCTCCGAGTTCTCGCTGGTGGTGATCCAGACCGGCGTCGCCGCCAACCATATCAGCGCCGAAACCGCGAACGCGGCCTCTTTCGCCTTCGTGGTGCTGGCGGTGCTTTCGACCTTCGCGATGGGCCGCAGCGACCAGATCGTGCGCGGCCTGATCGGCCCGTTGAAGCGGATCGGGCTGCGCGACCTCGACCAGGAGGGTGAAGGCCGCGGCGAGGCCGCCCAGGAGGGCGGGCATGGCGAGATCCGCCGCATCGTCATCCTCGGCTTTTTCCGTGCCGCAAGTGCGTTGATCAGCCAGATCGAGCGGCAGAACCAGTCGCTGCTCGAGCAGATCAGCGTCATCGATTTCAACCCGCTGGTGTTCCGCACGCTGACCGACCGCGGCATGCACGTGATCTATGGCGACATCAGCAATGTCGATACGCTGGTGCATGCCGGGATCGGCAAGGCCGAGATCATCATCCTGAGCGTGCCGGATTTCCTGCTGGTCGGCGCCGACAATGAGAAGCTGGTGCGCCACGTCCGCGCCCTCAATCCGACCGCGAAGGTCGTCGCCACCGCGGACCTCCTGAGCGGCGTCGACGACCTCTATGCGGCCGGCGCCGACTACGTCACGGTGACCCGGCTCAGCGACGCCGGCGAGCTCTATTCGGTGATCGAGGCCGCCGACGCCGGTCTGCTCGACGACAAGCGCGCCGAGCTGGACGCCCAGCTCAGCGACCGGCGCGAGGTGCTGCCGTAGGGGACCGTGCTTGTCACGCGCTGGTATGCCTGCCGGACGCATGGCGGGTTGCATAATGATACTGGCGCTGACATCGGAACCCGGCTAATCCACTGCCTGCATAAAGCGAGATGTCAGGACAATGGCCGATACGATCCAGGAAGTGCTGCAAGCCTTTGCGAAGGGTGAACTCGTCGTCGTCACCGACGATGACGATCGGGAAGGCGAGGGCGATTTGATCGTCGCGGCGTCGTTCTGCACGGCGGAAAAGATGGCCTTCATCATCCGTCACACCTCCGGCATCGTGTGCGCGCCGATCACCACCGAGGACGCCCGCCGGCTGCGGCTCGATCCGATGGTGGCGCACAACGAGTCCAACCACACCACGGCCTTCACCGTCTCGATCGACTACAAGCCCGATGGCGGCACCGGCATCTCGGCCGACGAACGCGCCTCCTGCTGCCGCGCGCTCGCCAATCCGAATGCCGGCGCCAACGATTTCGCGCGGCCCGGCCACATCTTCCCGCTGATCGCGCGCGATGGCGGCGTGTTGCTGCGCTCCGGTCACACCGAAGCGGCGGTCGATCTGTGCCGGCTCTCGGGCCTGCCGCCGGTCGGCGTCATCAGCGAGCTGATGAACGACGATGGAACCGTGATGAAGGGCGAGCAGGTCGCGAAATTCGCCGCTGCCCACAAGCTCAAGCATGTCACGATCGCGGACATGATCGCCTATCGCCAGGCGCGCGAGAAGCTGATCGAGCGGGTCGCGACCTTCACCACCGAAAGCCCGATCGGCCCGCTGCAAGGCTATGCCTATCGCTCGCCGTTCGACGAGATCATGCACGCCGCCTTCGTCTACAACGGCATCGGCGACGGCCGGGACGTGCTGACCCGGCTGCACAAGCCCAATATCGTGACCGACCTCTTCACCGGTCCGGCACGGATGGAAGCCGTGCTGCGGCACTTCAAGGATGCCGGCCGCGGCGTGCTGGTCTATCTGCGCGACGGTGCAGCCGGAGTTCCGGTGCAGCCGGTGAGCGAGCAGAAATCGGCGGAGGCCGATCGCAACAAGCAATGGCGCGAGGTCGGCGTCGGCGCGCAGATCCTGCGCGATCTCGGCATCACCTCGATCCGGCACCTGACCTCGTCGGTGCACGACTACAAGGGTCTGTCCGGTTTCGGCATCGAGATCGTGTCGAACGAGAGGCTGGAGTGCTAGCACCCGTCATTCCCGGGCTCGCGAAGCGAGAACCACAGGGGCGGGATTGCGCCCCGGGGAATCTCGAAATTCCGGGTTCGATGCCATGCATCGCCCCGGAAGGACGGTGAGAGGATCACCAATTGCGCTTCGCAGCATAGCGCTTTAATTTATCCGCCAATTTCCGAGTGACGATGCGAAAGGATGTTTCATGAGCGTGCGCCCCCAGGCCAAGGACAAGCCGGCTGCCGCCAGCTTTCAGTGGGATGATCCGTTCCTGCTCGACGACCAGCTCACCGAAGACGAGCGCCTGATCCGCGACACCGCGCGGGCCTATGCGCAGGACAAGCTGTTGCCGCGGGTCACCAAGGCCTATCTGGAAGAAAAGACCGACCGCGAGATATTCAACGAGATGGGCGAGCTCGGCCTGATCGGCGTGACGCTGCCCGAGGAATATGGCTGCGCCAATGCGAGCTACGTGGCGTATGGCCTGGTGGCGCGCGAGATCGAGCGCGTCGATAGCGGCTATCGCTCGATGAACTCGGTGCAGTCGTCGCTGGTGATGTACCCGATTTACGCCTATGGCGACGAAAACCAGCGCAAGAAATATCTCCCGAAGCTTGCGACCGGGGAATGGGTCGGCTGCTTCGGCCTGACCGAGCCGGACGCCGGTTCCGATCCCGGCGGCATGAAGACCCGCGCCGAGAAGGTCGCCGACGGCTACAAGCTGAACGGTGCCAAGATGTGGATTTCGAATGCGCCGATCGCCGACGTGTTCGTGGTGTGGGCCAAGTCGGCCGCCCATGACAACCAGATCCGCGGCTTCATCCTCGAGAAGGGCATGAAGGGCCTGTCGGCGCCGAAGGTCGGCGGCAAGCTCAGCTTGCGCGCCTCGATCACCGGCGAGATCGTGCTCGACAACGTGGTGGTGCCGGAAAGCGCCCTGCTGCCCAACGTCTCCGGCCTCAAGGGTCCGTTCGGCTGCCTCAACCGCGCCCGCTACGGCATCTCCTGGGGTGCGCTCGGCGCCGCCGAGGACTGCATGCACCGCGCGCGGCAATACACGCTCGACCGCAAGCAGTTCAACCGGCCGCTCGCCGCGACCCAGCTGGTGCAGAAGAAGCTCGCCGACATGGAGACCGAGATCGCGCTCGGCCTGCAGGCCTCGTTGCGCGTCGGCCGCCTGATGGACGAGGGCAAGATGGCGCCCGAGATGATCTCGATCGTCAAGCGCAACAATTGCGGCAAGTCGCTCGACATCGCCCGCATGGCTCGCGACATGCACGGCGGCAACGGCATCCAGATCGAGTATCACGTGATGCGCCACGCCGCGAATCTCGAGACGGTCAACACCTATGAGGGCACGCACGACGTCCACGCGCTGATCCTCGGCCGCGCCATCACCGGCATCCAGGCGTTCTCGTAAGGGACGCCATCCCCGACAGCGTAGGATGGGTAGAGCGAAGCGAAACCCATCTTACTGCCCACCATGCGGCTGGCATGATGGGTTTCGCTGCGCTCTACCCATCCTGCAAGATCGCATTCGGGGCACCTCCCATGGCCGACAACGACGACGTCCCGTTCAACCGCGAATTTCCGCTGCAGCCCGGTGTGGTCGAACAGGTCCGCCCCGGCGTGCGCCGCGTGCTCTGCAACAATCCAAGCCCGTTCACCTTTACCGGCACGGTCAGCTACATCGTCGGTGAGGGCAAGGTCGCGATCATCGATCCCGGTCCCGACGATGCGGCGCATGCCAAGGCGCTGCTCGATGCGGTCAGGGGCGAGACCGTGACCCACATCCTGGTCACCCATACCCATCGCGACCACTCGCCGAACACGCCGCGGATCAAGGCCGCGACTGGTGCGCCCGTCTATGCCGAGGGGCCGCACCGCGCCTCGCGCCCGCGCTTCGAGAGCGAGAAGCACAATCCGGAATCCGGCGCCGACCGCGATTTCCGGCCCGACATCGAGGTCAAGCACGGCGACGTCATCGAGGGTGCGGGCTTCGCGCTGGAGGCGGTGGCAACCCCCGGCCACACCGCCAATCACCTGGCGTTCGCCTGGGCCGAGCGCAGCATCAATTTCGTCGGCGACCATGTGATGGGCTGGTCGACCTCGATCGTGGCGCCGCCCGACGGCTCGATGATCGATTACATGGCCTCGCTGGAGCGGCTGGAGCAGCGTCCCGAGCAGCTCTATCTCTCCGGCCATGGTCCGGAGATTCCGGAAGGCCCGCGCTTTGTCCGCTTCCTGGCGCGGCATCGCCGCGCGCGCGAGGCGTCGATCCTGCATCGCCTGGCCAAGGGCGAGGCCGACATCCCGACCATGGTGCGAGCGATTTATATCGGGCTCGATCCGCGCCTCGCCAATGCCGCCGGCTATTCGGTGCTGGCGCATCTGGAGGACTTGGTCGCGCGCGGTGTCGTGGCGACTGATGGCGATCCCGTAATCGGCGGCACGTACCGGATGGCCTGACTCGTCATTCCGGGGCGTGCGAAGCACGAGCCCGGAATCCATCAGACCGCAGGCTGTGTCGTGAAATGGATTCCGGGTTCATCGCTGCGCGATGTTCTGGAATGACGGGTGAATTATTTCTTCACCGACTTCGCCGGCGGCGCCTTGGGCGCGACCGGGGCTGCCTTCTTGGCAGGCTTCGAATTGTCGTTCTCGGCGGCGGCGTTGAGGTCCTCGATCAGCTTTTTGACCCGCGCGGCGTTGCTGCCGAGATCGGTGTCGAAATAGCGCGAGGCGGAGCGGATATCGACGCGCGAGTCCTCGTCATCGGGCGTGACCCGGATCGAGACGTCCTCGCGGAAACCCATGATCGGCGTGCGTGCCACCGCCTCGATGCGGCCGATCCGGCGCGGCGGCTGCGGCGCGCGTGCGTCGATGACGAGCCATTTGCGGCGGTTCACCAGCCGCAGGGTCATCTCATAGGCGCGGTCGACCGGGGTTTCCAACTCGACGGTCTCGATATCTGGATAGGCGGCGCGCTGCCGCTCGGCGGAAGCGAGGCCGGCGTAGGCGGCCGGATTGGTGCCTTCCCCGGTGCGCAGCCGCGCCAGCGCCTCGAATTTTGGCGGGTCGATCGGATCGGTGGTGACGTCGTAGAGCCGCGGCAGCTTGCGGTATTGATAGGTCAGGTAGCCCGGGTAGGCGAGGATTGCGGCGTCGATCAGGAAAGCGAGCAGGATCCGGCCCATGCCGCGGGTGCCGTTCTGCCAGATCGCAGCGAAGGCGGCCAGCCCGAGCAGGATCGACAGGCCGGCGAGGCCCAGCGCGCCGAAGAAGGTCGCCAGCGCCGGTTTGACCTCCAGGAACCCGAAGCGGACGATGATGATCGAGACCACCACCGCGACGACGGAGAAGATGGCGAGATTGCGCGACCAAGTGGCGAGACCGGACACGGGCTCCTGCTGGTAGGGAGCGGAAAACCTGCGCGCCATCGTCGAATAATCTGCCGGTTGAGATTGCCCCCGGCGACCTCAGCCGCCGCCAATGACCCGTGTGAGACCACGGACCTGCGGCGAATTCAAGGGATTTGGGCGTGATGTGGCGGTCGACACCTCCCTTCTCCCCTTGTGGGAGAAGGTGGCCATAGGCGGCCTTTGGCCGCCGTCCTTCGAAATGGAGGCCGATGCCTTGCATCGGCTAAGCGTAGTCCGCGACGGATGAGGGGTCTCTATCCGCGGAGAGAACCCCTCACCCGCCTCGCTTTGCTCGGCACCCTCTCCCACAAGGGGAGAGGGTGAATTCTCATGCCGCGGCGGTCGGGAAAGTGTAGTCCTTGAACTGGTCGCGCAGCGCCGTCTTCAGGATCTTGCCGGTCGCGGTGTGGGGAATGCCGTCGACGAAGGCGACATCGTCGGGCATCCACCACTTGGCGATCTTGCCGTCCATGAACTTCAGGATGTCCTCGCGCGTGGCGCTCTGGCCCTGCTTGAGCTGCACGATCAGCAGCGGCCGCTCATCCCATTTGGGGTGATGGACGCCGATCACGGCGGCTTCCGCCACCGCGGGATGGCCGACCGCGAGGTTTTCCAGATCGATCGAGGAGATCCATTCGCCGCCGGACTTGATCACGTCCTTGGAGCGGTCGGTGATCCGCATGTAGCCGTGCTCGTCCATCGTCGAGACGTCGCCGGTGTCGAAGAAGCCGGCATCGTCGAGGATGTTGGCATCGACGCGGAAATAGGCCTTGGCGATGGCGGGGCCGGAGACCTTGAGACGGCCGAAGGTCTTGCCGTCCCACGGCAGCTCCTTGCCGGCATCGTCGGTGATCTTCATCTCGACGCCGAACGGCGGATAGCCCTGGGTCTGCAGGATGTCGAGCCGCTCCTCGCCGGTGCGTTCGGTGAACGGCGGCTTCAGCGTCGCCAGCGTGCCGAGCGGGCTCATCTCGGTCATGCCCCAAGCGTGCCGCACCTGGCTGCCCATGTCGAGGAACGCCTTGATCATCGAGCGCGGCATCGCCGAGCCGCCGCAGATCACCATTTGCAGATCCGGCAGCTTGAGATTGTTGGCGGCCATGTATTGCAGCAGCATCAGCCACACCGTCGGGACGCCCGCGGTATGGGTGACCTTCTCGGTCGACAGCAATTCGTACACCGAGGCGCCGTCGAGCTTTGGGCCCGGCATCACGAGCTTGGTGCCCATCGACGGTGCGGAGAAGGCGATGCCCCAGCTGTTGGCATGGAACAAGGGCACCACCGGAAGCATTGTGTCCGAGGCGGAGGTGCCGAGCGCGTCCTTCGAGTTGGCCATCAGCGCGTGCAACACGTTGGACCGGTGCGAATACAGGACACCCTTGGGATCGCCCGTCGTGCCGGAGGTGTAGCACATCGCCGCGGCGGTGTTCTCGTCGAAGGTCTTCCACTTGAACTTGCCGTCGGATGCCGCGATCCAGTCCTCATAGGCGACCGCGTTCTTCAGCGAGGTCTGCGGCATGTGCGCCTTGTCGGTCAGCACCACGTAGCGCTCGACGCTCGGCAGCTGGCTGGCGATCTTCTCCAGCACCGGAACGAAGGTGAGGTCGGTGATGACGATGCGGTCCTGGGCGTGGTTGACGATCCAGGCGATCTGTTCCGGAAACAGTCGTGGATTGACCGTATGGCAGATCGCGCCGATCCCCATGATGCCGTACCACACCTCGAGGTGGCGCCAGGTGTTCCAGGCGATGGTGGCGACGCGGTCGCCGAGGTTGATGCCGTCGCGCTCCAGGCTCTGCGAGACCTTCAGCGCGCGGGCGTGAATTTGGGCATAGTTGGTGCGATGAATGGGGCCTTCGACCGACCGGGTCACGACTTCCTGCGTGCCGTGATATTTGGCGGCGTGCTCAATAATCTTGTGACACAGCAAGGGCCAATCTTGCATCAAGCCAAGCATACGCAAATCCCTCCTCGATCCTCACGCATGATCTGCCGGCATCTTGGGCGGCCGGCAGTAAAATCATGGAACTGACATGAACTGTAGCGCGGAGAAAGCAAGCCGAAAATGGCCTGATGGCGCGTTTCGTCGCGGGCGCGCGGCAATGGTTACCGCTGCCGCCGCGCTGCTGTGCCTTGGCATGCAAGCGGGGCCCGCCGGGGCCACCCGCGGCGCGCCGAGCTTTCCATGGGACGATCTGCTTGGCATCCGGCCGCACCGGGCACACAAGGCGGTCCGCCGCTCGGCGGTGCCGCTGCCAAAGCCGCGTCCGGCAGAGGCGCCGGCGGCAGCGGAAGGGCCGCCAGCAGACCAGGCGCCGCCTGCGGCCGAGCCCGCGCCGCCCGCGGCCGAGACGCAGCCTCCGGCGGTTGCGACACCCGGCGAAACGGCCAAGCCGGCCGAAGTTGCAAAACCGGTGGAGCCGCCCAGGCCGCAGCTATCGGCCTGCCGGCAGGCCCTCACCGAGGAGATCGCGATCGCACCGAGCATTCCGGATATCCATGGCGCCGGCGGCTGCGGCGGCGAGGATCTGGTGCGGCTCGAGGCCATCGTGCTGCCCGACAAGCGCAAGGTCGCAGTCAAGCCCGCGGCGATCCTCCGCTGCAAGATGGCAAGTGCGGTCGCCGACTGGGTCCGCACCGATATCGCGCCGCTGGCGCAGAGCCTCGGGGGCGGGATCAGCAACCTCGACAATTTCGACTCGTTCGAGTGCCGCGGCCGCAATCGCGTCGTTGGCGCGCAGCTCTCCGAACATGGCCGCGCCAATGCGCTCGACGTCCGCGCCCTCGGTCTTGCCAACGGCAAATCGATCTCGCTGACCGACCGCAGCGTGCCACGCGATCTGCGCGAGACCGTGCTGCATTCGGTCTGCGCCCGCTTCTCCACCGTGCTCGGCCCGGGCTCGGACTGGTACCACGAGGACCACATCCATCTCGACCTGACGGAGCGTCGCAACAATTACCGGATCTGCCAGTGGAATGTTTACGATCCGCTGCCGCGTGTCGCGCCGCTGTTGCCGGCCGGGCGCCCCGAAGCGGCGCCGCCGCGCGAGGTCGCGGCTAAATCAGACGGGTCCAAGCCGGACTCATCCAAGCCGGACGAAGCCGACCGCGGCAAGGCCGATGAGTCGGATGCGGCGAAATCAGATGATGCGGCCGCGCCTGAAGGCGCTGCCGAGACCAAGCCGCGGCCAACAAAAAAGCGCCGGCAAAGCCGGCGCCTTTGATCGCGATTGCGACGTGACTGGGATCAGTAGGGAACGTTGCCGCCGCCCTGCAGCGCCATCTGCGGCTTGTAGGGCGAGTCGCCGTGCTTCGGCTCCAGCACCACGACGATGGTGCCGAGCTTGACGCGGTTGTAGAGGTCGATGACGTCCTCGTTGGTCATGCGGATGCAGCCCGAGGAGATCGACGAACCGATGTATTCCGGCTGGTTGGTGCCGTGGATGCGGAACAGCGTGTCCTTGCCGCCCGAGTAGAGATACATCGCGCGCGAGCCCATCGGATTGTCCGGGCCGGGTGCCACGAAGGTCGGAACGCCGAGGCGCGAGATTTCACCTGGGGTGGGATGCCAGGCCGGCCATTCGGTCATGCTGCCGACCTTGGCAATGCCGGACCAGGCCATGGCTTCCTCGCCGACGGTGATGCCGTAGCGGATCGCCTTGCCGTCGTTCAGCACGTAGTAGAGGTAATGATTGTCGGAATCGACCACGATCGAGCCGGGGGCTTCCTTACGGTGATACTCGACGATGGCGCGGCGGAACGGCTCGGCTACCGGCGTCTTGACGTAGGTGGTCTTGGCCAGCAGTTCCTTGTCACGCGGCTTGAAGGCTGCAGTGTTGGTTGCCTCATAGGTCGTGGCCTGCATGCAGCCTGACAACATCAGGCCTGCGGCCAGTATCCCAAAGGTAACTTTGAACGACGACATGATTACGTTCCAATCGAAAATCCGCGTCTCCAAGCGCCACGATTGCGCCCCAAACGCCACGATTCCATGAACCGCATTATTGCCCGAAACGTGCCATTATTCCCAGAGTTTAGATGCCTTTGCCGCATCGCGGGACCTCGCCTGTGGCTTTTTTGCCGCAAGTCTTCTGGTGTGGGGCCAGTTTTTGTGCAAACAGGCAACGGTCGTTCAATCGAAGCCGCTTCAACGTCACGCTCACCGCCGCCCGGCCGCCACAAGGTGGATGTCCGGTTAATCGCCCGGTCATGAAGCGCCAGCCAGAATCGCGCTAGATCGACGGGTCTTGCCAACCCTTTTTTCCAATCCTGTGTCTCGGAGCTCGTGATGCTGTCGGTGTTCGTTCCCTCCGATTACTCCCTCAAGAAGGCCGCTGCGACCGACCTCGGCGCGCTGCCGGAGGGGGCGGTCTGGGTCGATCTGGTGAACCCGACCGTCGAGGAGGACCGGGCCGTCGAGAAGCTCGCCGGGATCGCGGTTCCAACCCGGGAAGACATGCAGGAGATCGAGATCTCCAGCCGGCTCTATATCGAGAACAGCGCGCGCTACATGACCGCGACGCTGATGTGCCAATCCGACACCGACATGCCGCGGACCACGGCGGTCACCTTCATCCTGACCAGCCATCGCCTGGTCACGGTGCGCTACGACCTGCCGAAACCGTTCGCGCTGGTCGAGAACAAACTGGCCCGGGCCTGTGCCCCCGGCATCACCGGCGAGCAGGTGCTGATGGAACTGCTGGATGCGGTGATCGACCGCTGCGCGGACCTGCTGGAGCGCTGCGGCGCCGACATCGACCAGGTCTCCCACGACATCTTCGAGCCGGAGAGCGAACGCCACGGCCACGCCAAGCAATATTCGCAGATCCTGATCGCGATCGGCCGCAAGGGCGACCTGACCTCGAAGGTCCGCGAAAGCCTGGTCTCGATCGGCCGCCTCGTCACGTTCCTTTCGGCTGTCGTGGAGGGCGTGAAATGGTCCAAGGACATGCGCGAGCAGCTCAAGACCATGCAGCGTGACGTCGCCTCACTGACCGACCACGCGTCCTATCTCTCCAACAAGATCACCTTCGTGCTCGACGCCATGCTCGGCGTGGTCAATCTGGAACAGAACAACATCATCAAGCTGTTCTCTGTGATGGCGGTGGTGCTTATGCCGCCGACGCTGATCGCCTCGATCTACGGCATGAATTTCAAAATCATGCCGGAACTCGAATGGACACACGGCTATCCAATCGCGCTGGTGATGATGCTGTTCGCTGCGATCGTGCCGTACTGGATATTCAGGTGGAAGAAGTGGCTGTAACCGGTTCCATACGTCGCGTTTTGGGACGCGTTTTCTGCCTTATTTCCTCTGCTAAAATTTGAGCGTTGCGCTGAACGTTTGGGCGAAACTTGTCTGCGATAACGCCCGCCTCGAAGCCGGAGGACAGCAATGGTTGAGAAGATCATAACGCCACGGCGTAACGTCATCGACTTTGCGCGCTATCAACAGGACCGCGCAGCAGGCAAGGTGCAGGCGATTTCGCCGAGACTTTGCCGTTACTGTGGCGCTGCGATGTTGGATGGCGAGGACGAAGACGAATGCTCCAGCGCGTTGAACGACATCGCGCTGCAACCGTTTGAGAAGAAGTCTCGCCGGTTCTACGCCGACTAGAGGCTGAGGCCTATCGGAGGCAGAAGCCTCGTCTGCGTCGTTACGCCTGCAATCGAAGCAATCCTTGGAGTACGGCCGCGGCGGCGGCCGGGATCGCCTCGAACCTCTCTCCCCCGAATTTACATCCAGGGCAAGCTCAGACGTGCTGACCACCGTTAATGTGGATTTCCGCACCGTTCACATAAGAGCTGGTCTCCGTACAGAGAACGTAAATGATCTTGGCGACCTCGTCCGGGGTGCCGAGCCGGTGCATCGGGATCTGCTGATCGACGATCTTCTCGGTGCCCGGCGACAGGATCGAGGTATCGATCTCACCTGGCGCGATCGCGTTGACGCGAACGCCGACGCGGCCGAAGTCCGAGGCCATCTCGCGCGTCAATGCCGCAAGCGCCGCCTTCGACGTCGCGTAGGCCGCGCCGGCAAACGGATGGACGCGCGAGCCGGCGATCGAGGTGACGTTCACCACCGCGCCCTTGGCGTGCTTCAATTCCTCGATCAGCCCGCGCGCGATCATGATCGGCGCGAAGAAGTTGACGTGGAAGACGTGGGTCCAGGTCTCGATGTCGGTGTCCATGGTGCCGAGCCGGCCGCCGCCCGCAGCTTTCGGCGAGATCGCAGCATTGTTGACCAGCGCGTGCAGCTCGTCGTTGTCCAGCCGCTGCCGAATTTCCGAGATCGCGCGCACGGTGTCGTCATGGCTGCCGAGGTCGACCTCGATGTGATCCTCCGGCCCGGCGCCCCAGGGGCAAACCTCCGGGAACGCATGCCGCGACAGCGTGATGACGCGCCAGCCGGCGGATGAAAACCGGATCGCGGTGGCATGGCCGATGCCGCGGCTCGCGCCGGTCAGGAGCAGCGTGCGCCGCGGTGCATTGGAGGGGCGGGTCATCGACAGTTTCTTTCGTTTTCGCCGCGCGCGGCGCCGTGCCTGATATCGACATCTTCGAACGATTGGGGATCGGGACGTCGATGGCCGGGGTCATCTTACACGAAGACCCGCTTCGTGCTTTCGCCCTTCCATGACGGTCGCGGTTTTTCAGGGATAGAGCCGCACCTTCGACCACGCGCTGCCGGCGCCGTCGCGGCGGAATTCGATGCGGTCGTGCAGGCGGTACGGGCGGTCGTGCCAGAACTCGAAGCGCTGCGGCGTGATCCGCCAGCCGCTCCAGCCCGGCGGACGCGGCACCTCGCCGATGACGTATTTCGCGCCGGCCTTGGCGATCGCCTGCTCGAAGGCGAAGCGGCTCTCCAGCGGCTGCGATTGCTTGCTGGCCCAGGCGCCGATCTGCGCCTGCTTCGGCCGGGTGGCGAAATAGGCGTCGGCCTCGGCATCGGTCACCGGCGTCACCAGCCCGCGGATGCGCACCTGGCGGCGCAGCGATTTCCAGTGAAACAGTAAAGCGGCCTTAGGGTTTGCGGCCAATTCGCGGCCCTTGGCGCTGGCAATATGGCTGTAGAACACGAAGCCGTCCGCATCGAAGCCCTTCATCAGCACCATCCGCACGTCGGGCAGCCCGTCGGCATCGACGGTGGCGAGCGCCATCGCGTTCGGATCGTTCGGCTCGGACTTGGCCGCTTCCGCAAACCATTCGCCGAACAGGGCGAACGGCTCCTCCGCCGCGGTGAAATCACCCGATGTTAACGGTGTCGGGTGTTTGATGGAGGTCGTGTCGGTCATGTCAGGAGTCCCGATTTGCATTCCCCCGCGTCCGAGAGCGCGTTTCTAGCCCTATATAGGGCATGGGGGCGCGTTGGCCTATCGGCGATCCATCCCGCGGGCGCGGTGGTGACCTTGATCCTGATCGGCGTCGGCGCCAGCGGCTGCAGCCTGTCGCGCACCGATGCCTTCGCCAAACTGGACGACACGGATGTGACGGGCTCAATCAGCCTGACCCGGGTCAACACGGCGATGCCGACCGACAGCGATCTTGCCTTCGCCCGCAACGCCGCCTCCGACGTGCTCACCAAGGGCGACAAGGATTCCAGCCAGCCCTGGGAAAATCCCCAGACCGGCGCGCGCGGCTCGGTGACGCCGTTGGCCCAGGCCTATGCGGGCGAGGATGGCAAGACGTGCCGGGATTTCCTTGCCAGCTATGTTAATGGAGCCACCGAGACTTGGCTGCAGGGCGCTGCCTGCAAGGCCGGACAGGGGCGCTGGCAAATCCAGAGCATGAAGCCCTGGAGCAAGTCCTGAAAGTTCCGGCCGATGCCGCCGGTCGCGTTTTCGAGCGAAGGCGCGGCTGGGGTGAAGAAACGGCTCAGAACGATAATCTCAGCCCCATTCTGATCGATCGGAGCGGAAAGGCGCTAGTTGCAAAAATGCCACTGAGTCCCCACATGAAGACAAAGCGGGCCCGGATGGGTTCCCGGCCAGAACTGATTTTCCCGTGAAGGAGACGTGACGGATGCGTGACCCCTATGAGGTCTTGGGGGTGCAGCGGAGCGCCAGCGCTGCGACGATCAAGAGCGCCTATCGCAAGCTCGCCAAGAAGCATCACCCTGATAACAACAAGAACGATCCGAAGGCGGCTGCCCGCTTTGCCGAGATCAACGCGGCCAACGAGATCGTTGGCGATGAGGACAAGCGCAAGCAGTTCGACCGCGGCGAGATCGATGCCGAAGGCAAGCCGCGCTTCCAGGGCTTCCCTGGCGGCGGCGCCGGCGGCCGTGCCGGTCCCGGCGGCTTCGAGTACAGTTTCCGCGGCGGCCCCGGCGGTGGCATGGGTGGCGGCAGCTTCGAGGACATCCTCAACAGTATGTTCGGCAACGCTGCGCGTGGCGGTGGCGGTGCGCGCGGCGGACGGGCCAGCCCGTTTGAATTCGATGGCGGCGGGGTCGGCGTCGACCTCGACCTTTCGGTAGCGATGACGGTATCGCTGGAGGAATCGATGAGGGGCGGCGACAAGCGCGTCCGCCTGCCGACCGGCCGCGAGCTCAACGTCAAGATTCCGCCCGGCGTAACCGCGGGCCAGCAGATCCGGCTGAAGGGGCAGGGCGACACCGCGCCAGGCCATCCGCCCGGCGACCTCCTGATCACGATCTCGATCGCGCCGCATCCGTTCTTCAAGGTCGACGGCAACGATCTCCGGATCGATCTGCCTGTGACCCTCTACGAGGCGGTGCTGGGCGGCAAGGTCCGGGTGCCGACGCTCGGCAGCGCGGTCGAACTGTCGATCCCGAAGAACACCTCGAGCGGCCGTACCTTCCGCCTCAAGGGCAAGGGGCTGGCGAAGGCGGGGACCGTCGGCGACCTCTACGTCACGACCCGCATCATCCTTCCCGACGGGAACGATGCCGAGCTTGAGGCATTGATGCAGACGTGGCGGGAGCGAAATTCCTACAATCCGCGCAGCGATCTCGGCTGACCGCCGGGAGCGCGCCCCAAAAGACGCTATAGACGCGAAACTGCACTACCCCGGACTCTATCGGGGTAGACGCGGCCGTTGCGAGAGCGTCAATGGATGACCGGCCGTCCGACGTCCAAATCTGCGGCGTGCAGATCGGACTGCGGAAAAAAAGTGCGGCCTCGAGAGGGGGACCAGCGCGGTACACAAAACCCCAATCGAGGCCGCGTGCGCCGATCGGCGGATCGGGCGCGGATCATCTTCGCGTGAGCATCCGGTACGACAATGAGACGCGTCCATGACGCGAATCGAAATTTTCGATGTCGGAATTGGGACGCCGAGTGAGGCTGGATTCACTTACTCGAAACGGCACAATGCTCGCGGCTGATCTCCCGTAAATCTACGGGAGATCAGCCGCCGTTCTTCTCCATCTGGTCGTAGACGGCCCGCGCGACCTGGGTCAGGCGCGTGCGGTCGGTGCCGCCGCTGACGACATAGGCAACGCCACGATCGGCCCAGAACAGCGCGCCGTCGTTGCCCTGCACGGCATAGCGCATCTGGGTCGCCTCGGTTCTCGCCTTCGCGGTGTAGACCGTGAAGCGCTCGCCGGACGTGCTCTCATACATCAGGAACGAAGCCGGCCCGCTCGGCCCCGGCAGCAGGCGGCCGCCGACCAGCTTCAGCCCGGTGAGGTCGGGCGCCCGGACGTCCCAGCCGCAGCGCTTGGTCAGCCATTGCTGCAGATGATCGCGCTCGCTGCCGGGCACCTCGACCGGATGACGGACCTCGACCACGTAGAGCCGGTGCGCATCCAGCGCATCGAGCGTGAAGCTCTGGAAGGTCGACGGCGCAGCGGTCGCGCCGCGCGCGATCCAGCCGACGCCGCCGCCGGCGATGAAGGCCATCAGCGTCGCCGCCACCGCGCCATAGACCCAGCGACGCGGCTGGCGCACCAGCCGCTCGAGTTCGAGCCGCTTCGGCACCGCCTCGTCCAGCACGGTGTCGTAGCGCGCATGCAGCATCTCGGCCATCGCACGCCATGACTGCACCCGTGCCGCGTCGTCGGGATGCGTGGCGAGCCACACCTCGACATCGCCGCGGCGTTCGGCCGGCAGTTCGTTGTCGACGTAAGCGTGCAGCTCGTCTTCGGTGACGGGGATGTTCGGATCGGTCATATCAGTCGTCTCTGCCAAATCTCGTTCGAAAATCGCTCATGCGTAATGCCTGTCATCGCGCACAGTATCATTTCACCCGCCTCAGCGCCGGGCGCTGGCCCTCGATCGAGGCCCGCACATGGGCGCGCGCGCGGGCGAGGCGGGACATCACCGTGCCGATCGGCACGCCCTGAATATCGGCGACCTCCCGGTAGCTCATGCCCTCCAGCATCACGAGCAGCAGCACCGAACGTTGCTCCTCGACCAGCGTCGACAGCGCGCGCTCGATGTCGCGTCCCTCGGCCTCGGTGCCGCTGGCGTCGGCATTGTTGTCGAGCAGCGGCATCAGGGGCGGCCGCCGCGCCAGCGAGCGCCGCCGGTTCTTGTTCAAATTGGTCAGGATCGTGTAGAGCCAGCTCCTGACGTCGCCGCCGAGAAACAGCCGCTCCGAGCGCAGCGCGCGCACCAGCGTGTCCTGCACCAAATCGTCGGCGATATCCGTGTCACGCACCAGCGCGCGCGCATAGCGGCGGAGCGCCGGAATCATGGCTTCGACACTTTGACGAAACGCGGTCATGCATCCCAGTCTTCGATGGTCTCGGCGATAGCCGCCTTATCAAACATAACACCCTGACGGCGTGGCTATTCCGGTTGCGCCGACCTGTGCGCATGGCGCCTCCGCTGCGGCCGATTAGGGCTTGTCGCCAGCCGAAGTGCTGGTGTACCTCCGGGCCGGAAAAATGCGAAGCGAATGCCGGTGCCAACGATCTACTACATCCGTCACGGCGAGACCTCATGGAACGCCGAAGCCCGGCTTCAGGGCGTGCAGGATATTGCTCTCAACGAGCGCGGCCGCGTCCAGGCGGCACACGCCGGCCGCATCCTCGCCGATCTCCTGGTGCGCGACGGCCGTGACAAGACGACGCTGCCGTTCGTCGCGAGCCCGCTGATCCGGGCGCGCGCGACCATGGAGCTGGTGCGCAGCGAGCTTGGCCTGCCGCCGGGCGACTACACCCTCGACGCGCGGCTGCGCGAGATCGCCTACGGAACGTGGGAAGGCTCGACGCTGGCGCAGGCAAAGGCCGCCGACCCCGTCGTCTATGCCCGCCGCCTTGCCGAGAAGTGGCAGGTCGCGCCGGAGGGCGGCGAGAGCTATGTCGACGTGCAGGCGCGGATGACCGAATGGTACGGCTCGGTGACCTCGGACACGGTCGCCGTCGCCCATGGCGGCACCGCGCGGGCGCTGATGGTGGCGCTCGGCTTCGAGACCCCGGCCTCGGCCGCCGACCTTACGATCGAGCAGGGCGCGGTCTACGTGTTCGGCGCGGCGGGCCTGCGGAAACATAGTTAAGGGCACCGGGTCAGCCGCGTCCTGGGGGTCATGAAACCCGTTTGACGCTGCCGACCCTGCGCGTTACGACACGCCATGTCCTTCAATACTTTCGGCCATATGTTCCGAGTCACGACCTTCGGCGAAAGCCATGGGGTCGCGATCGGCTGCGTGGTGGATGGCTGTCCGCCGATGATCCCGCTGACGGTGGAGGAGATCCAGCACGATCTCGACCGCCGCCGGCCCGGCCAGTCGCGCTTCACCACCCAGCGCCAGGAGCCGGATGCGGTGAAGATCCTGTCCGGCGTGATGGCGCATCCGGAAAGCGGCGTGCAGGTGACGACCGGAACGCCGATCGCGCTCCTGATCGAGAACACCGACCAGCGCTCGAAGGATTATTCCGAGATCAAGGACAAATTCCGCCCCGGCCATGCCGACTTCACCTATGAGGCGAAATACGGCCTGCGCGACTATCGCGGCGGCGGGCGCTCGTCCGCGCGCGAGACCGCGACCCGCGTCGCAGCCGGTGCGATCGCGCGCAAGGTCCTGCCCGAGGTGAAGGTGCGCGGCGCGCTGGTGCAGATGGGGCCGCACAAGATCGACCGCGAGAAGTGGGACTGGGACGAGATCGCCAACAACCCGTTCTTCTGTCCCGACAAGGACAAGGCGGCGTTCTTCGAAAGCTATCTCGACGGCATCAGGAAGAGCGGCTCCTCGATCGGCGCGGTCATCGAGGTCGTCGCCGAGGGCGTGCCGGCCGGGCTCGGCGCGCCGATCTATGCAAAACTCGATAGCGATCTGGCTGCGGCGATGATGAGCATCAACGCCGTCAAGGGCGTCGAGATCGGCGCCGGCTTCGGCGCGGCCGAACTGTCCGGCGAGGAGAACGCCGACGAGATGCGGACCGGCAACAATGGGACGCGTTTCCTGTCCAACCATGCCGGCGGTGTGCTCGGCGGCATCTCGACCGGCCAGCCGGTGGTGGTGCGCTTCGCCGTCAAGCCGACGTCCTCGATCCTGACCACGCGCCGGACCGTGGACCGCAAGGGCGCCGATACCGACATCCTGACCAAGGGCCGCCACGACCCCTGCGTCGGCATCCGCGCGGTGCCGGTGGGCGAGGCCATGATGGCCTGCGTGCTGGCGGATCATTTTCTGCGCGACCGCGGGCAGACCGGGCGCTGAACCCCTGTATAATGGCAAGTGCCGGTTCGCCTGCTCGCCTGGGGAATGCCATGAACGCGTCGGAGCTTCGGGACATCATCGCGTGGATGATCGGCGGCGCGCGATCGGCGCCGACCCCGGCGCAGATGATGGCCGAATGCTGCGAACGCCTGGTGCGGGCCGGGCTGCCCTTGTGGCGGATCGGCGTCTTCGTGCGCACGCTACATCCCGAGATCTACGGCCGCCATTTCATCTGGAAGCCGGGCGCCGAGGTCGACACCGGCAGCGTTGATCACAACATCGAGGACACCCCGGAATTTGCCGTCAGCCCGCTGGCGATCGTTCTCAAGCAGGGCGTCGAGGTGCGCGCGCGACTCGACGACCCCGCCAGCAGACGCTTTCCCATTATCGTCGACCTGCAGGCGGAGGGCGTCACTGACTACATCGGCTTGCCGCTGATCAACACCGCCGGTCCCCCGAACGCCTCGAGCTGGACCACCAAGCAGCCGGGCGGCTTCACCGACGAGCAGCTCGATGCGATCCGCTCGATCACCGTCCCGCTGTCGCGCTATATCGAGATCGTCACGTTGCGCCGAACCGCCTCGCTGCTGCTCGACACATACGTCGGCAACCGGGCCGGCGAGCGCATCATGGGCGGTCAGATCCGACGCGGCCATGCCGACACGATGGATGCCGCGATCTGGCTGTCCGACCTGCGCGGCTTCACCGCGCTGTCCGACCGCTTGCCGTCCGAGACCGTCGTGGAGATACTCAACCTCTATTTCGATTGCCAGGTCACCGCGATCCGCGACCATGGCGGCGAGGTGCTCAAGTTCATGGGTGACGGACTGCTCGCGGTGTTCCCGGTCGACGAATATCTCGGCGACGAGGTGCAGGTGTGCTCGCGGGTGCTGGAGGCGGCGCGCGCATCCCGTGCCGGGGTCGAGGCGCTGCAATTCCCCAATGGCGACGCCGTCGAGCGCTTCCGCTTCGGCGTCGCGCTGCATCTCGGGCGCGTGCTCTATGGCAATATCGGCGGCGGCAACCGACTCGACTTCACCTGCATCGGTCCGGCGGTCAATCTCGCCGCGCGGCTCGAGAAGATCGCCGGCCGTCTCGGCCGCACCGTCGTGGCCTCCGAGCGCTTCGCCGGCATTCACGACGGCGGCTGGAGCGATCTCGGCGAGTTTCCGATCGCGGGATTTGCCAAGGCCGAACGGGTCTACGGCCTGTTCGACGAGGCGCCGGTTGCCGCTGCGAGCTAGCGACAGTGCCACGTGACTGACGCAGCCGCGCAGCATCGCATCGGGATCGCGCTGGTCGTGGCGGCAGCGGCTGCCTGGAGCACCGCGCCGTTCTTCACCCGGCTGCTGCACTTCGATTCCTGGACCATCCTGTTCTGGCGCGGTCTGTTCGGGGGCGGCGCGATCGCGCTGTTCCTGGTCGCGACGCAAGGCCGCCGTGGCGTGCGCGATCTCGTCGCGATGCCCGCGAGCGGATGGCTCGTGGCCGGCCTCTCGACCTTCGGCATGGTGACGTTCATTCCGGCGCTGCAACTGACCAGCGTCGCCAATGTCGCCATTCTCATCGCGATGCAGCCGTTTGCAGCGGCTGCGATCGCCTGGCTTTGGCTCGGCGAGCGGGCGCGGCCCGGCACATTGCTGGCGAGCCTCGTCGCGCTCGCGGGGGTGGCCATCACCGTCAGCGGCGCCGGCGGCATCACGGATTACAGGGGTATCGGCCTTGCCTGCGTCATGGTGCTGGCGATCTCCCTGATGACGGTGGTGATCCGGCGGCACAAGGGTACGCCGATGATTGCCGCGGCGGCGCTCTCGAACTTTCTCGGCAGCGCCGTCAGCTTGCCGTTGGGGCTCGGCATCGGCGCGGTCAGCAGCGCCGATCTCGACGTGCTTGCGATGTTCGGCGCATGCCAGGTCGGTCTCGGCCTCACCCTGTTCACGGTCGGCTCGAGGTTGCTGCCGTCAGCGCAGGCTTCGCTGATCGCAACGCTCGAGACGCCGCTGATGCCGTTCTGGGTGTGGCTGGCGTTCGCCGAGGTGCCGTCGCTCCGTGCCGTGATCGGCGGCGCGCTGGTGATGGGGGCGGTCGTCGCCGACATTGTGCTCGGCCAGCGGGCGCAGCCCGCGCCAGCGGAGCGATGAGGGCCGCTACTCCTCGGGCTCGGTGGTGAACAGCAGCGGATAGCCCTTGGCGCGGCCGGCATCGGTGGCGCGGGTCGCCTTGGTCTCCGCGACATCCCTGGTGAACACCGCAACCACGCAGACGCCGCGCTGGTGCGCGGTCAGCATCACTTTGTAGGCCTGATCGTCGGTCATGCGGAATTCGCCCTTCAGCACGGTGACCACGAATTCCCGCGGCGTGTAGTCGTCGTTGACCAGGATCACCTTGTGCAGGCGTGGCCGCTCGACCTTGGTCTTGGTCCTGGTTTTCGGCTTGGCGACGGTATCGGGCATCGCACTCCCTCGCGATTGCTCCCTAAGAATACCGTCTTCCCGCGCGTGTTGGAACCGTTCGATTTGCACGGCGTCATTGCGGCAACGGCACGGCGCGCGTTGCCTCATGCATGGCAAGTGTTGACTGGTCTGCAATCGACGAGCCTGCAGGCGTCCAACTTGCAGGCCCCTAACTTGCAGGCCTCTAACTTGCAGGCCTCTAACTTGAATGTGAAGGACAGATGATATCTGCGCTTTTCGGCGCCTGATTTGCGTGTCACCATGACAGGACACGACGGGAGGGCCGCAATGCGCTGGTATGTCTCGATCGGAGCGGTGCTTGTCGCGGGCATGTTGGCCAGCGGCGATGTGGCCGGTGTTGCCGCGCCCGGCCCGGGAACACAGACAGGCCGGCTGGCCGAAAAGGAATCCACGCCGAGCGTCGACATCGAGTTGATCATCGCGGTTGACGTCTCCTATTCGATGGACATGGACGAGCTCGCGATCCAGCGCGAGGGCTATGCGCAAGCGATCGTTTCCAAGGAATTCCTGCAGGCGCTGAAGGCCGGCCCGAACGGCAAGATCTCGATCACCTATTTCGAGTGGGCCGCCTCCAACGACCAGAAGGTCATCATTCCCTGGCGGGTGATCGACGGCCCCGAATCCGCCGATGCGGTCTCCGCCGAGATCATGAAGACGCCGGTGCGCCGCGCCTCGCGCACCTCGATCTCGGGCGCGATCTATTTCGCGATCCCGATGTTCGACGAGAATCCGCATCGCGGCCTGCGCCGCGTGATCGATATCTCTGGCGACGGTCCCAACAACAACGGCACGCCGATCACGCCTGCGCGCGATGCGGCGCTCGACAAGGGCATCGTCATCAACGGCCTGCCGATCATGGTGAAGGAGCCGTCCTACTCGACGATGGATATCGAAAATCTCGACTGGTACTACGAGGACTGCGTGATCGGCGGGCCGGGCTCCTTCGTGGTGTCGATCAAGGATCGCGAGAAGTTCAAGGAGGCGATCCGCACCAAACTGCTGCTCGAGGTCGCCGGCCGTACCCCCGAGCGCCCGATCGTGCGGACCGCAGAGAAGGAGCCGCGAGTCAGTTGCACGATCGGCGAGAAGATCTGGCAGGATCGCTGGGGACGGTAGCGCTCGCGCAGGCCTGGTAGAGCGAAGCGAAACCCATCAGTTCTCAACGCGGTGACAGCTTGATGGGTTTCGCTGCGCTCTACCCACCCTGCGGGACTACAATATCTTCCGAACGTCATTCTCGAGCTCGCGCAAGGTCTGCAACGCGGCTGCATGCTGCCCGGCTCCGATCTGCCGCCAGACCTCGGCGACGCGCCTGGCGAGGTCGCGAACCGTCACCGGAAAATTCGCCGCCTCTGCCAGCGCGCCCTTCTCGTTGATCAGATACTGCCCGTTCAGGGCAAACAGCACCTGCGCGATACACGCCAGCGCGCGATAGGCGCAGCCGGCGATCTGCGTGCCGTCGCCGCGCGGCACGGCGAGCTCGGCATTCTCGATTGCGAACAAGATTTCCCATTGAAAGCGCCGGATCAACGCCTCGCGCAGCGCGGGCGGGTAGGGCACAGTCTTGGATTTCATCGCCGCGACGCGGCCATCGGGATCATGCAGGGCGCGGCACAGCGCGACCTCGCCCATCCAGATCGCCGTACAGAAGCCGTGCGGATGGCCCGGCTGGTAGTGCATGCTGATCTCGCCGTTTCGGCAAGCATCGATCACCGCCGAGACCTCATCGAGGCTGCGGTAGAGCAGATCGACCTTTTGGCCGCCGATCCTGAGCCAGGCGCCGCCGACGATCCACGGACCCCAATCGCCGACCGGCGTCACATGGGCGGTCGTGGGATCGTCGACGAGGGCCGTCACCGCTGCGCGCAGCCGGTCGATATCCAGCGCGGTGCTGTTCCGATAGTAGAGGCCGAGATCGGTGTCGGAGGCGTGGCCCGCCGTGCCGCGCGCCCGCGAGCCGCCGAGCACGATGGCGGCGACGCCCGGCACGTCGGCCAGCACGGGAATGATGCGTGCGAGCAGCGAATCGTGGGACATGAGATGCGGATTATATCGAGACCGCCGCCTGCTGCGATAGTCGCCGCAATGCCTCAGCGCGCGAAGCGCGCCACCAGTTCGACATGTGGGGTGTGGCGGAACTGATCGACCGGAGTGACGGCTGATATCTTGTAGCCGCCATCGATCAGGATTTTTGCGTCGCGCGCAAACGTCGCGACGTTGCAGGACACCGCGACGATCACCGGCACCTTGCTCGCCGCAAGCTGGGTGACCTGGGCCTGCGCGCCCTGTCGCGGCGGATCGAACACGACGGCGTCATAGTCGCGCAATTCCTGCGGCATCAGCGGGCGGCGGAACAGGTCGCGCGCCTCGGCCTTGAGCGGCTTCAGCCCCAACGTCGATTGCGCGGCCTTCTGTAGCGCCGCGATCGCGCCGGCGTCGTTGTCGAAGGCCGCGATCCGCACCTTCTCGGCGAGGCGGAGCGCAAACGGACCGACGCCGCAAAACAGATCGGCGACGTGCTTGGCGCGTCCGCAGCGCTCGCGAACCAGCGCCGCCAGCGTCTCCTCGCCCTTGACGGTTGCCTGCAGGAACGAGCCCGGCGGCAGCACGACCTTGGCCTTGCCGATGGCAACCTCGGGCGAACCACGCTGCAGCACCAGTTCGCCATGCCGGGTCAGCCGCGCCAGCCGGTGTTTCTCGGCGACCCGCGACAGCGTGGTGATCAGGCTGGTCGGCAGCGCGCCGGAGCCGCGCACGTCGATGTCGAGCCCGTTGAGGGTCGCGGTCACCTGGATATCGAGCGGCCTGCCGATCGCGATCAGCGGCTCGGCTGTGGCCCAGGCGGCCTCGAGCGCGCCATCGAGCGCCGGATCGAGGATCGGACAGTGGTCGACCGGGATGATGTCATGCGAACCGGCCGCAGCGAAGCCGACCTTGAGCACCTCGTGGGTCCCCATGCGTCCGTGCAGCGTGATGCGACGGCGGCCCGCGCCATGGGAGTCGAGCAGCGGCGCGACGTCGGTCGCGACCTTTGCCTGCGCCAGCGTCTCGACCACGATGTTGCGCTTCCAGGCGTGGTAGGGCGCGTCATTCCAGTGCTGGATCGCGCAGCCGCCGCAGACGCCGAAATGCGGGCAGAACGGCGCGATCCGCTCGGGGCTTTGCTGCGTCACCCGGATCAGCCGCCGCCGGTCGGGATGATTGCCCGGGACGTCTTCGACCTCGACGGTCTCGCCGGCCAGCGTATAGGGCACGAAGATCGACTGCGCGGCGTTGATCGCGATGCCGTCGCCGCGATGGCCGACATGGTCGATGGTGAGTAGCTCAGCCACGGCGCGCGCCAAGGAAGAACTCGATATTGCCGTCGCCGCCCGTGATCGACGACGGGAACACCTGGATGTCGGTGCAGCCGAGCGAGCCGGCAAAGGCGGCGATGTCGTCGCAGATCTCCTGGTGCACCATCGCGTTGCGGATGACGCCGCGCTTGGCGTGTTTGCGCGCCGCTTCGAATTGCGGCTTGATCAGCGCGAGCAGATGCATCGGGGCTGCTGCCAGCGACAGCGCCACCGGCAGCACCAGCTTCAGCGAGATGAAGCTGACATCGATCACGACGACGTCGGGCCGCGCCGGCAGCCGCTTGCCCTCGAAATTCCTGATGTCGGTCTCCTCCATGGAGATGATCTTCGGATGCCCCTGCAGCGAGGGATGCAGCTGGCCGTGGCCGACATCGATGGCGAAGACGAGGCTCGCGCCGTTGGCGAGCAGCACTTCGGTGAACCCGCCTGTCGAAGCGCCGACATCGAGGCAGACATGGCCCTCGACGTCGATCGGATAGTGCTCGAGCGCGCCGGCGAGCTTGACGCCGCCACGCGAGACATAGGGATGCGCCGGCTCGGCCGTGAGTTCGGCGCCGGGCGCGACGAGCTCGGATGCCTTCGCAATCTGCTTGCCGTCGGCGGTGACGAGGCCGGCGTCGATCGCGGCACGCGCCCGCGCCCGGCTCTCGAACAGGCCGCGCTCGACCAGCAGCACGTCGATGCGCCTGCCGGCTGAGGCGCTGTTGTCATTGTCGCCTGCCTTGGTCACTTGCTTGGTCATTTGGCGCCCTGCCGGCGCTGTGCGGCGGCGAGCCGCACGCAGGCCTCGAAGGAGGTGAGGTCGTGCCAGAGGTCGGCCGCAGGCTCCCGCGGGGTCACCAGCGGGCTGCCGTGCAGATCGAGCGCGTGCATCATCATCAGATTGTCGGGCAAGCCAAACTCTTCCACCGTCAGCCCCTCCGCGTCGATCAGGCGTCCGTCGGATGCCGGAACGACCTGCTGCAGCCGCGCCACGCGATTGGCGTAGGACGTGGGATCGTTCGAATAGGCGAGGCACAGCTTGCCGCGTCCCGCCATGTAGCCGAGTTCGTAGACGGTGCCTGCGTCGGCACTGGGGCCGCGAAACGGCGTCAAATTGGCGATGACGGCGTCGGCAGACTCCATCATCGCCTCGTTGCTTTTGAAGATGGTGAGCGAGGCGCCCACGGCCGTGGGATTGATGCTGTTGTCGAGCGGATACAGCCCGGTCAGCCCGTGATAGGCGCAAACCTCCGCCTTGCGGCGGCCGATCTCCACGGCGTCCGGCAGGAACACGTCAGGACCTGCCAGATAGATCTTCATGAACTTGCCGGCACCCGCAGGTGCCGCCCGAAGCGATTACGCGAGCTTGACGGTCTCGGTCTTGTAGTCCTTGCCGAGGGTCTCGAACACCTTGGCAACGATGCTCTTGGCGTCGAGACCCGCACGGGCATACATCGCCGCCGGTATGTCGTGGTCGAGGAACACGTCGGGCAAGATCATCGAGCGGAACTTGAGCATGCCGCTGTCGAGCATCGCGTTGTCGGACAGGAACTGCATGACATGCGAGCCGAAGCCGCCGATCGAGCCTTCCTCGATCGTGATCAGGATCTCATGGTCGCGGGCGAGCTTCATGATCATTTCCTCGTCGAGCGGCTTCATGAAGCGCGCGTCGGCGATCGTGGCGGAGAGGCCGTGGGCAGCAAGCTCGTCGGCCGCCTTCTCGCACTCGGCGAGGCGGGTGCCGAACGACAGCAGCGCGACCTGCTTGCCCTCGCGAATGATGCGGCCCTTGCCGATCGGCAGCGGAACGCCGACTTCCGGCATCTCGACGCCGCGGCCTTCGCCGCGCGGATAGCGCAGCGCGCTCGGACGATCGTTGATCGCAACCTGGGTCGCCACCATGTGGACCATTTCCGCCTCGTCGGAGGCGGCCATGATCACCATGTTCGGCAGACAGCCGAGATAGGCGTTGTCGAACGAGCCGGCATGGGTCGCGCCGTCAGCACCGACCAGGCCGGCGCGGTCGATCGCGAAGCGGACCGGAAGGCTCTGGATCGCGACGTCATGGACCACCTGGTCATAGCCGCGCTGTAGGAAGGTCGAGTAGATCGCGCAGAACGGCTTGTAACCTTCGGTGGCGAGGCCGGCGGCGAAGGTCACCGCGTGCTGTTCGGCAATGCCGACGTCGAAGGTGCGCTCCGGGAAGGCTTTGTTGAAGATGTCGACGCCGGTGCCCGACGGCATCGCCGCGGTGATGGCGACGATCTTGTCGTCCTTCTGGGCTTCCTTGACGAGGCTCTGGCCGAACACGTTCTGGTAGGCCGGCGCATTCGGCTTGGCCTTGGCCTGGGTGCCGGTCGCGACGTCGAACTTGACGACGGCATGGTACTTGTCGGCGGAAGCCTCGGCCGGGCCGTAGCCCTTGCCCTTTTGGGTCACGACGTGAACGAGGATCGGCCCGGTCTCCATGTCGCGGACGTTCTTCAGCACCGGCAGCAGGTGGTCGAGGTTATGACCGTCGATCGGGCCGACATAATAGAAGCCGAGCTCCTCGAACAGCGTGCCGCCGTCCATCATGAAGCCGCGGGAATATTCCTCGACGCGGTTGGCGCGGTTGGCGAGGATCTTCGGCAGGCGCTTGTTGATCTGCTTGGCGGCCTCGCGCAGCGAGCGGTAGGTCTTGCCGGAGTAGAGGCGCGACAGATAGGCGCTCATCGCGCCGACCGGCGGCGCGATCGACATGTCGTTGTCGTTGAGGATCACGATCAGGCGCGAGTTCATTGCGCCGGCGTTGTTCATCGCCTCATAGGCCATGCCCGCCGACATCGCGCCGTCACCGATCACGGCGATGACGTTGTTCTTGCCGCCGGAGAGATCGCGCGCCACGGCCATGCCGAGGCCGGCCGAGATCGAGGTCGAGGAGTGCGCGGCGCCGAACGGATCGTAGTCGCTCTCGGTGCGCTTGGTGAACCCGGAGAGGCCGCCGCCGGTGCGCAGGGTGCGGATGCGGTCGCGACGACCGGTCAGGATCTTGTGCGGATAGGCCTGGTGGCCGACGTCCCAGATCAGGCGGTCGCGCGGGGTGTCGAAGATGTAGTGGATGGCGGTGGTCAGCTCGACCACGCCGAGGCCGGCGCCGAAATGGCCGCCGGTCACCGACACCGCGTCGATGGTTTCCTGGCGGAGCTCGTCGGCAACCTGCCGCACCTGCTCGACCTTCAGCTTGCGCAGGTCATCCGGCGTGTGAATAGTGTCAAGAAGCGGCGTTTTACTAAATGTGGTCACAGCGAATTTCCAATTTTTGCCTGTCGGAACGAACGGCCCGACGCGAGATGGGTTGGCGCGCTCACCGCGCAGCGAATGCCAGACACTGGGTGCCGTCCCGGCAGGCCCTGCCTGGTTGTAAGCCTAGATTCACTCCGGATTGGACCACGTGATATGCATCACCTTGGTCGCTCTTCACCCGTCCCGGTTCAGTTTTGTCGAACCATTTGAGGTGCATGCCGCCCGAAAATCCGGGCCGCCCGCCACCCTCAAATGCCCATAGAACTGGAAGCATTACACCAAAGCCGCAGCCAAAGCCAACCCGATAGGCGGTGCAGGGTTCCTATGCGTTGTCCTGAAAAGCCTAGGCTTTTCAATGCTTGGGCTGGGACCGGGTTCCATTTTGGCTATTTTAGCGGCAGCCGGGAGGGTCCGGATCGGCCTGATTCGCAGCCACACCCGGTCGCCGCGGTCGCGGCGCGGCGTGGTGAACCGATAGAAATGCGCAGCAACAATCGCCCGCTATAGCGGACATCGGACCGCACGATCCGGCGTATCGCCGAGCCCTGTCGCTCGAAACGCTCTGGTGGCGCTACTGGACGTCGAGCGGCTCGGTGCCGTTCGGTTGGCCCGAGGCGTCGGTGGTGATCTTGTCGACGCGGGCTTCGGCCTGGCGCAGCAATTCCTCGCAGCGCCGCTTCAGCGCCTCGCCGCGCTCATAGATCGCGACCGATTCCTCAAGCGGGACCTTGCCGTCCTCAAGCCGCTTGACGATCGATTCGAGTTCCTCGATCGCGCGTTCAAAGGAGAGCTTCTTGACGTCGGCTTGAGTATTTTCGGCCATTATATGTTCCCAGTGCGCCGATCGGACCGTGATCGGATCTCGTCGTCCAAACATGACCCGTCGCAGGCCATGCTTGCCCCGGCGCAGAATCAATCGAATTTTTGCGGGCGTATTGTGGCGGGGTTTTACGCGCCCATCAATGCGGTGACGTGAGATGCCACCGACTCTTTCAGGCCCTCGAGGTCGTAGCCGCCCTCCAGCACGGAGACGACGCGGCCGCCGGCGCTCTTGTCGGCGAGGTCCATCAGCTTGCGCGTGACCCAGCCGAAATCCTCGCCGGTCAGGTTGATCGAGGCCAAGGGATCGCGGTGATGCGCATCGAAGCCCGCCGAGATGACGACGAGCTCTGGGGAAAACTTCTCGAGCTGCGGCAGGATCAGGTTCTCGAAGGCGGCGCGGAATTTGGCGCCGCCATCGCCGGGCGCCAGCGGCGCGTTGACGACGGTGTCGTGCTCACCGCGCTCGCCGGCAGCTCCGGTGCCGGGGAACAGCGGCATCTGATGCGTCGAGCAGTACATCACGGTCGGATCGGCCCAGAAGATATCCTGCGTGCCGTTGCCGTGATGGACGTCGAAATCGATGATCGCAGCGCGCTTGATGCCGTATTTGCGCTGCGCGTGGCGCGCGGCGATCGCGACGTTGTCGAAGAAGCAGAAGCCCATCGGCGTCGATTTCTCGGCGTGATGCCCGGGCGGGCGCACCGCGACGAAGGCGTTCTGATGCTTGCCCGCCATGACCGCATCGGTCGCCGCCACCGCGCCGCCGACGCCGCGCATCACGGCTTCCCAGGTGCCCGGCGACATCGAGGTGTCGCCGTCGATATAGATCATGCCGGAGGTCGGCGCGATGTGGCGCAGCTCGCCGACATAGTGCTCGCCGTGACAGAGCAGCACGGTGTCGAGGTCACCTTCCGGCGCGAGGTCGCGCACCAGCGCCTTGAAACGCTCTTCGCCGAGCACCTCGGCAACCGCGCGCAGCCGGTCGGGGCGTTCGGGATGTCCGGGTGGGGTCAAATGGTCGAGGCAGGCGGGGTGCGTCAGAAGCAGTGTCATGCAAATTCCCGGCGCAATGGGGGCGCGTGCGAGGAGTACCCGTAATCTAGGCCGTTAGCGGCCCCCCGGAAAGGCCTAGATTAAGGCAAGCTCATTCCTCGTCATTGCGAGCGAAGCGAAGCAATCGATTGCCCGCGCACGGAAGCATGGATTGCTTCGTCACTGCGCTCCTCGCAATGACGGGCAGAGTGTTCCCTATGCGAAGCCTTACTCAGTTGATCCGCTCGATCCGCTTGCCGGCCGCCGGTCCGACCGGGCTGTTGGCCTTGAAATAGGCATAGAGCGCATCGACGTCGTAGATGCCGAACTGTTGCGCTGTTCCTTCCTTGAACACCGTGAAGCCGTCGCCGCCTTCGGCGAGATAATTGTTCACGGTGACGCGATAGCTCGCGGCCGGGTCGATCGGCTTGCCGTCGAGCGACATCCGCGCGGCGATGATGCGCGCACCATCGCCCTTGCTCGCATCCCATGCATAGGCAAAGCCCTTCGAGACCTGCAGGGGGCGCGGCCGTTTCGGGTCGGCCCATTGCTGCTCCAGCACGTCCTTGAGCTGCTTGCCGGTCAGCGTCATCGTCACCAACTGGTTGCGGAACGGTTGGCTGGCGAAGATGTCGGCATAGGTGATGGCGCCGTCCTCGCGCTTGACGATGTCGGTGCGTACGCCGCCGGGATTGGTGAAGGCGATCACCGCGTTGCCGTTCGGCTCGGAGCTCGTGGCGCGCAGCTGCGCGTCGGCGACGATATCGCCGAGCACGCTTTCGCCGGTCTCGGCGGGCGTACGCGACAGTGTTTCGGTGACCGAGCCGGCCGCGCGGTTGGCGATCGGCGCGGCCAGCCGGTCATAGGATTCCAGGAGCGCGCTCTGCTCCGGGTCCTTGGCGGTGGCTGAAATCTTCACGATGGTGTTGTCGGCCTTGGCGCTGGTCACGTCATGGCTGTTCGGATCGAGCTGAAGGTCGATCGCGGTGACCAGCGTGCCGTATTTGTCGCCCGATGTGACCAGCCGCCCGTCGATCTCGCAGACATAGGCCTGGTGGGTATGGCCGGAGATCACGACGTCGACCGCGCGATCGAATTTCTTGACGATGTCGACGATCGGCCCGGAGATGCCGGGGCATTCATTGTAGTCGCCGGTCGGAAAGCCGCCTTCGTGGATCAGCACCACGATCGCCTCGACGCCTTTCGCCTTCAGCTCGGGGATCAGCGCGTTAACGGTGTCGGCCTCGTCGCGGAATTCGAGGCTGGCGACGCCGGCCGGCGACACCAGGTTCGGCGTGTTCTTTAGCGTCAGCCCGATAAAGGCCACCGAAATGCCGTCGAACTCCTTGACCTCGTAGGGCGGAAACACCGGCTTGCCGGAGACCTTGTCGATCGTGGAGGCGGCCAGATAACGGAATTTGGCCCCCAGGAAGGGGTGCGGCCCCTGGCATCTGTCGACCGGGTGGCAGCCGCCATTCTGCATCCGCAAGAGCTCGTCCTTGCCTTCGTCGAACTCGTGATTTCCGACCGACGAGATCGCAAGCCCCATCATGGAGAGCGACTCGATGGTCGGCTCGTCGTGGAACATGGCCGACAAAAACGGGCTCGCGCCGATCAGGTCGCCGGCCGCGACGAAGACGTTGTTCTTGTGGCCTTCACGCAGCTGCTTGACGACGGTTGCCAATCGCTCGGCGCCGCCGGCGGGCACCATGATCTTTTTGGTCGCATCAGCCGGATCGGTGATGCGGATGCCGCCCGGCGGCGGCCGCAGATAGCCGTGGAAATCGTTGATCGCGAGGACGCGCAGGTTCACCGGCGCTGCGGTCTGCGCCTGGCAGGGACTTGCCGCGGCAAGGCCAAGTGCGCAGAGCGCGGCGAGGGGCGTAAGGCGGTGCTGTCTCATGACCTGTCCATGGCGTGCACGATCATGGAACACACGATCATGGCGCGACGCCACTACAATTTTGCGACGCTTCGTTTCAAGCCTTCGTGCGCGCCATGAAGGCCTTGAAGGCGCCGATCGCTTCCGTGGAGCGCATCCGCTCGCTGAACAAATGGTTCTCCTGCTCGATGCGGCGGGTGACGTCCTCCGGCGGCAGCCGGATCAGGCGGCGCGAGATCGCCACCGCCTCGGCCGGCAGTGCACAGATTTCGCGCGCCACCTTGTGCGCCTCAACCTCGGCATGCCCCGGCGCCACCACGGTGTTGACGAAACCAGCGACGCGGGCGTCGTCGGCCGACATGGTGCGGCCCATCACCAGCATCGCAAAGGCGCGCTGGTGGCCCATCGTCCGCGGCATCAGCAGGCTGGAGGCGCCTTCCGGCACCAGACCGAAATTGGAGAACGGCGTCGAGAACAGCGCAGTCTTGCTCGCCAGCACATAGTCGCAGTGAAACAGCATCGTGGTGCCGATGCCCATCGCGACGCCGTCGACGGCGGCGATGATCGGCTTCACATTGTGGGCCAGTGAATACAGGAGCTTGACCAGGTCGGACGCGGGTGGCGTCTCGCCGGTCGAGGTGCCCTGCGCGAGCAGGTCCTCGATGTCGTTGCCCGCGGTGAACACGCCGGAGCCGCCGGTGATGATCAGGCAGCGGATCTTCGGATTGTTCTGCGCCTTGTCGATAGCGTCGCTGATCGCGCGAAACATCTCCTGGGTGATCGCGTTCTTCTTCTCGGGCCTGCGCAGCCGGATTACGCGTGTGGCGGCTTCGTCGGTGACTATGACATGCGCGGTCATCAGGCAGTCCCGGAGTGAGCGGTTCGAGTGTCGGCCGGCAGCGCCGCCGGCGGAGGTCGCGATCGCCATCCTACATGATCCCGTGCAGGTCCCAAGTGTTCTGGATCGCTTTTCCCCCTGTGCGAGCATGAGGCCGGCGCAATGCAGTTAACCGGAATGTCGTGATTTCGGGGCGAGGGACGTTGGTCGTAGGCTGGATGGTGCACGACGATGCTACCGGTGGCGGCGGTCGCGCCATCTTGGCGCACATCGCCCGCCCGCAGCCGCCGTGGCGCTCCCGAGCAGTTTAGCCTTCCGCGAGAAACATTCCGCTCGCCGCGGCATTTCCCCTCAACTGACAGACCGAGCCGACCCGTCGTTGTCGTGGTTCCGCGTTCGGCTGACCATGAGGATCGTGGCAGCATGCAGATATCCGGACGTTTGGAACTATCCCGGCGCCATATGTTGATCGTTGGCGCCGCCTCGCTTGTGGCGTCGTCGATCGCAACACCGCAGCCTGCTGCCGCCCAATCTGTACCGACCGGAGAGCCCGTGATGACGCGAGTATCCTTTGACGTGAACGGCGAAACACATCAGCTCGAGCTCGATACCAGGACCACGCTGCTCGATGCCCTGCGCGAGCACCTGCATCTGACCGGCACCAAGAAGGGTTGCGACCACGGCCAATGCGGTGCGTGCACGGTGATCGTCGACGGGCGGCGGATCAATTCGTGCCTGACGCTTGCCGTGATGCACCAGGGCGACGAGATCACGACAATCGAGGGCCTCGGCACACCGGACGGTCTGCACCCGCTGCAGGCGGCGTTCGTCGAGCACGACGGCTATCAATGCGGCTACTGCACGCCGGGCCAGATCTGCTCGGCGGTCGCTGTTCTCGCCGAGGTCAAGGCCGGCATCCCGAGCCATGTCACGGCAGATTTGAATGCGCCAGTGCGGTTGAGCAATGCCGAACTCCGCGAGCGCATGAGCGGTAACATCTGCCGCTGCGGCGCCTATTCCAACATCGCCGAGGCGATCAGCGAGGTTGCCGGGAGGAGTGCATGAGAGCATTCAGCTACGAGCGTGCCACTTCGCCGGGCGCGGCGGCCACGGCCGCTGCCAGCACCGCGAACGCCAAATTCATCGCCGGCGGCACCAATCTGCTCGACCTGATGAAACTCGAGATCGAGACGCCGGCGCATCTGATCGACGTCAACGACCTTGCGCTCGACCGGATCGAGCAAACCGCGGACGGCGGTTTGCGGATCGGCGCCCTGGTGCGCAACACCGATCTGGCGGCGGATGCCCGCGTGCGGCGAGACTATGGCGTGCTGTCGCGTGCGCTGCTTGCCGGCGCCTCTGGCCAGCTGCGCAACAAGGCGACGACCGCCGGCAATCTGCTGCAGCGGACGCGCTGTCCCTATTTCTACGACACCGATCTGCCTTGCAACAAGCGCAAGCCCGGCAGCGGCTGCGCGGCGATCGGCGGCTTCAGCCGCCAGCTTGCCGTGGTCGGTGCGAGCGAGGCCTGCATCGCGACCCATCCGAGCGACATGGCGGTGGCGATGCGCGCGCTCGACGCCGTGGTCGAGACCGTGCGGCCCGATGGCGCTACGCGCAGCATCCCGATCGCGGACCTGCATCGGCTACCCGGCGATAGCCCTGAGATCGAAACCGTCCTGCAGCCCGGTGAGCTGATCACCGCGGTGGCGCTGCCAAAGCCGGTCGGCGGCAAGCAGGCCTATCGCAAGGTGCGCGACCGCGCCTCCTATGCATTCGCGCTGGTCTCGGTCGCCGCGATCGTGCAGCCGGACGGCACTGGCCGCGTCGCGCTCGGCGGTGTCGCCCACAAACCGTGGCGGCTCGAGGCGGCGGAAGCAAAATTGCCTGATGGCGCCAAGGCCGTCGCCGCGCGGCTATTTGCCGATGCAAAGCCGACCAAGGACAATGCGTACAAGCTGCAACTCGCCGAGCGAACCCTGGCGGCGGTGTTGCGCGAGGCCAGAGCTTAAGAAGGGCTTGAGATCATGCGATTTGAACATCCCGCGACCTTCAATCCAATCGACCAGCTCAAGGTGATCGGCCATCCGACCAGCCGGATCGAAGGACCGCTGAAGACCACCGGCACCGCGCCTTACGCTTATGAGCGCCACGACGTCGTGACCAACCAAGCCTATGGCTATGTTGTCGGATCGGCCATCGGCAAAGGTCGGATCGCAGCGATCGATCTTGAGGCCGCAAACGCGGCGCCCGGTGTGCTCGCCATCGTCACCGCCGAGAACGCAGGCAAGCTCGGCAAAGGCGAGCGCAACGCGGCGCCGCTGCTCGGCGGCCCCGAGATCGCGCATTACCACCAGGCCGTCGCCGTCGTCGTCGCCGGGACTTTCGAACAAGCCCGCGCCGCGGCGCAACTGGTCCGGATCGATTACGTCAAGGGCGATGGCAAATTCGATCTTGCCGCGGCCATCGACGCCGCCGGGACGCCGACGCCGTCATTCGGCGGCCCGGCCGATACCGCGGTCGGCGATTTCGCCGTCTCCTTCGCCGCGGCGCCCGTGCAGCTCGACGCCACCTACACCACACCGGATCAGGGCCACGCGATGATGGAGCCGCATGCATCGATCGCGGCCTGGGACGACGGCAAACTCACGGTCTGGACCTCCAACCAAATGATTGCCTGGGGCGCGGAGGACATGGCCAAGACGCTTGGCATTCCGAAGGAGAATGTCCGCCTGGTGTCGCCCTATATCGGCGGCGGCTTCGGCGGAAAGCTGTTCCTGCGCGCCGACGTATTGCTCGCCGCGCTCGGCGCCCGCGCAGCAGGCCGTCCAGTCAAGGTCGCGCTGCAACGTCCGCTGATGTTCAACAACACCACGCATCGTCCGGCGACGATCCAGCGCATCCGCATCGGTGCCGAGCGCGATGGCAGGATCACCGCGATCGGGCACGAAAGCTGGTCCGGCAACGTCAAGGACGGCGAGCCCGAGATGGCGGTCAGTCAGACGCGGCTGCTCTATGCCGGCGCCAACCGGATGACGGCGACGCGGCTCGCGGCGCTCGATCTGCCCGAGGGCAACGCGATGCGCGCGCCCGGCGAGGCCTCCGGCATGATGGCACTCGAGATCGCGATCGACGAACTCGCCGACAAGCTCGGCATCGATCCGGTCGTGCTGCGCATCCGCAACGATACCCAGGTCGACCCCGAGCATCCAGAGCGGCACTTCTCGCAGCGGCAACTAGTGCAATGCTTGAGCGATGGCGCGGCGCGGTTCGGCTGGGACAAGCGCGACCCGAAGCCCGGCCAAATCCGCGACGGGCGCTGGCTGGTCGGCATGGGCGTTGCCGCAGCGTTCCGCAACAATCTCGTCACCAAATCGGCCGCGCGCGTTCGTCTCGACCAGCAGGGCACCGTGATAGTCGAGACCGACATGACCGACATCGGCACCGGCTCCTACACCATCATCGCGCAGACCGCGGCCGAGATGATGGGCGTGCCGCTGGAGAGGATCGTGGTGCGGCTTGGCGATTCCGACTTTCCGGTGTCCTGTGGCTCCGGTGGGCAATGGGGCGGCAACAACTCCACCGCTGGCGTTTATGCCGCCTGCGTCAAGTTGCGCGAGAGCATTGCGCAGAAGCTCGGCTTCAACTCGGAAGAGGCGGAATTCGCCGATGGCGTGGTCCGATCGGGTAATCGCAGCGCGCCGCTGGCGCAGGCAGCCGGCCAAGGCGATCTCGTGGCCGAGGACGCTATCGAGTACGGCGACCTCGCCAAGACCTATCAGCAATCGACCTTCGGGGCGCATTTCGTCGAGGTCGGCGTCGATGCCGACACCGCGGAAATCCGGGTGCGGCGAATGCTTGCGGTCTGCGCGGCGGGCCGCATCCTCAATCCGAAGGCGGCGCGCAGTCAGGTGATCGGCGCGATGACGATGGGTGTCGGCGCCGCGCTAATGGAGGATCTGGTGGTCGACAAGCGTCATGGCCTGTTCATCACGCACGACCTCGCCGCCTATGAGGTGCCGGTGCATGCCGACATCCCGCATCAGGACGTGATCTTCCTCGACGAGACCGATCCGATGTCATCGCCAATGAAGGCCAAGGGCGTCGCCGAGCTCGGCATTTGTGGCGTCGCCGCCGCGGTCGCCAACGCGGTCCATAACGCCACCGGCGTGCGGGTGCGCGACTACCCGATCACGCTCGACAAGCTGCTTGCGGGGATGCCGGAGCCGGTCTAGCGCGGGGGACGCTTCACCCCGCCCCGCGTGCGGGGAGAGGTCGGAACGCATTGCTGGATGCGTTCCGGGTGAGGGGGAGCCTCCGCACACAGCTATCAACGTTTATATAGAGAAAGTCCCTCAGCACACCGTCTCCCCCGTGAAGGACGGGGGGGAGCACAGCGGAGTCGGGGGCGCTGTTCGACCTAAACGCTCTAGCCGCGCCCGACGAACGAGCCGATGCCGCGGCCGATTGCGTCGCCGTGCTGAAGCAGCGCGCCGAGATGGTCGCCGGGGACCGACATCGTATACAGGCCATTCTCCGCGGCAAAACGCTGCATTGGCGCGTGCGGTCCGTCGTCCTGCCCGTTCCAGAGCAGCACCGGTACCCGCGAGGACAGCACGGCGTCCTTGGCGCCGTCGACCTGGCCGAGCGCATTGAAGCAGGCGCGCACGCCGTCCTCGAGATCGGGCGTCACCCATTCGGCGAGTTCCGGTACGGTGCGGCGGGCAAAGGTGATGAAGGCGCCGTAGGTCAGCGGGCCGGCATTGCCGCGCGGCAGCCCGGTGAGAAAATCCCAGCCGCCGATCGAAAGCGACGCCAGCCGCGTTGGGAAGAACCGGGCGACGCCGACCGCGACCCAGCCGCCCATCGAATGTCCCACCACATGCGCCCGTTCATCGCCGAGATCGTCGATCACGGCGACGACATCGCCGGCGCGCTGTGCCTGATTATAGAAGGCCGGATCGGTAGGCTTGTCGCTCAGGCCATGTCCAAGCGAATCGACACAGGCGACACGGAAGCGATCGGCAAGCGCGTCGACCACGCCACACTGCTTCCAGCTTGCGGCGTCGAGCAACAGGCCGTGCTGCAGCACGATCAACGGCCCGGATCCCTCGACGGTGTAATGGATGCGCTGGCCCCGATGATTGGCGAAAGGCATTGACAGAGTTCCCCACGTTTCACCACAGGTGAGCGCGGAGACGTCGGTATTCAAGGCCTTGTTCCGGATCGGGAACCATTCCACGGTAACCGGCGGGACCTGTCATTTGAAGGCGTTTCGAGCGAGGTGGATACCCAGAACGGTGCACTAGCCGCCCCAGACGGTGGCCTCGCTCCAGCCGAGATCCTTGAACTCGGCGGCCCGGAGCGGCGCCTCGCCGGCGGCGAAGAATTCGTCGAGCTGCGGCGGTTTGACTGTGGTCTCGGACAACATCGCGTGGGCCTGGCCGCGGTGATGGATCTGGTGCTGAAACAGATGCATCAGCAGGCGGTCGCGCCGCTCGGTCTGCACGGAAGTGTCGCGATTGACCTTCACCACATCATCGAGCCGTTCGGGCGTCAGCGCATCGCAGTGAGCGATCAGGCGCCGGTCGATCGCGCCTTGCGCAGCCTGCAGCGCCGCGACCGCCGGGTAGGGCACCTCGTTCGCCCACGCCTGCGGCCCGAGCCAGCCGCCTTCCAGCGCGTCGACGTAGAAGAGATCGATGACGTAGATGTGGTTCAGCGTCGCCTGCAGGCTCGGGAAGAACCCGGTCCGCGCAGCGGCGAACTCCGCCTGGCCGAGGCCGGCGCATGCCGTGAGCAGGCGATGATTGGCCCAGGCGTTGTTGTAAGCAAAGGCGCGAAAGGTCTGAACGAGGCCCGCTGGCATATCGGTCCTCACTGCTTGTTTCCGGCCGGCGCCGTGGCCAGCCGGCCGACCCGCGACAGCAACAGCTTCAGGATCGGGGATTTGTTGGCCTTGTGATAGGCGATCACGAGATCCAGCGTCGGTGCTTGGCCCTGCACCGGCCGGGTGGTGATGCTGTCGGGCAGATAGCGCGCGGTGTAGGCCGGCAGCAGCATCACGCCATGCGTCGAGGTGATCATCGATATTGCGTGCACAACATTATGCACCTCGTGCTCCGGCCTCGGATCGATGCCGGCGCGGTTGAAATAGTCCAGCACGGCGCGGCGCACCGCCGGCGCGGATTTGGACGGCAGATAGAAGGTCTCGTCCGTGACGTGTTCCGGCGCGACGGCTGACTGCGCCGCCAGCCGATGGTTGCTCGGAAGTACGAACACTAGCGGATCGGTGCGCACGCGCTTGTACGCCAGGTCCTCCATGCTCTCGTCGGCCCGCATGAAGGCCGCATCGAGCTTGCGTCGCATCAGGGCCTTGGCGAGCAGGGGCGAGTAATCGCTCGACAGGCGGATGTCGATGCCGGGAAATCCCTCGCGCAACACGCGGGTCACCTCGGGCAGCAGATCGATTTCGGCGCCCGACAGGAAGCCGAGCGAGAAGACGGGCTTTGGCGGCTGGGCTGCGCGCAGCGCCGCTTCCTTGGCGGCCTCGGCCTGCAACAGCGCCATGCGGGCATGGTCGAGAAACGCCTTGCCTGCGGCGGTCAGCTCGATGCCCTGAGCGCCGCGATTCAAGAGTTGCACGCCGACCTCTTGTTCGAGATCGCGAATCTGCCGACTGAGGGAAGGCTGCGAGGTGTGGAGTTTCTGTTCGGCGGCGACCGTCAGGCTGCCGGCATCGGCCACGGCAACGAAGTAGCGCAGATGCCGGAGCTCCATCGCAATCTCCCAATCACGGCCTGCCCAATCGCGCTGCCATCTCTTGTGGGCATATCTCGCAGGCATGGGGCCAGCTTACAAAGTCTTTTTCAAGCCGGCCAGCGCCCACTATAGCGAAGCATATTCCCAGCGCGGCTCTGCCTCGCGGGCAGAGGAGCGTCGCGAGGCCAGCCTCGAGCTTGTGCATGCGGATCAGCCTCGGAGCATTGCTGTTGTCGCTGCTGGTGCTGACGGGGCTCGGCCGTGTCGCCGCGCAATCTCCCGGCATTCAAACGAGGGCAAGCGCCATGGATACGGACGTCGCGACGATCAAGCAGGCACTTGCCGGAAACTGGGAGAGCATCGCGCCCGAGATCCGGCCGAGCAAGAATCCGGACGGCTCGATCAAGCCGTTCTATCTCAAACGCGCCTTCACCTATCAGTCCTCCGACCGGTTCGAGCTCGTGGTCGTCAACTCGGCCGATCCGTACGGCAAGGTGCCGCTGGCGCGGATCAGGATCGTCGGGCACATGCAGTGGCAGGGCGCACACCCGATCGCACCGGGTGCGACGAAGGTCGATTTCGTTGCCGACGAGGCTTACGAGGTCACGCCGCTGGCGCAGGGCTTTGTCGACGTGCTCAACAAGGTCGCGGTCGCCGGCTACGCGCCGTGGGCGGTCGATGTGCCGCAGAGCATCTTCGGCAAGTCGTTCCTCCCCTTCGGCCTCAAGGAAGGGACCAACTTCATGGAATACGACCTGGTCTATCTCAGGGGCGACCTGCTATTCTGGGGTGCTCGCAATGTCGACGGCCGCGGATTCGACACCGAGCAGAATCGTCCGACCAATCTGCAGATCCCGCTGGTCCGCAAGTAGCCTGATATTCTCAAGGGAGCGAAGCCATGAATGCGTCGAACCAGGATCGCCGCGTCCAGTTCGTGCTCGCCGCGTTCGATATCCTGTTCAACAAGCGCGATTATGCCGCCGAGCGGCTCCGGTCGCCGCGCTACATCCAGCACAGCGCACATTGCGCCCGGCCGGGACGGGCTGTTCGGTCTCGTCAAGGGCTTGCCCGCGACGCTGCGCTATGAGAACCATGTCGACGCGGCGAGCGGCGCTTCCGTCATTCTGCACGGTTCAGCGGTCATGGTCTGCCGGCGGCATCAGTCGTCGCCGACATCGTGCGCATCGAGGGTGGCGTGCTCGCCGAGCACTGGGACGTCATCCAGGACGAGGCGACGCGCGAACAGTCGCGCAGCGGCTTGCCGATGTTTGGTGATCGCTTTCCCGGTTGAGCCGGTCCGGCGAGCGCGCACGGCGGCTGGGGAAACCGGGCATGCAACTCGCGAAGAACGTGATCGACGTCGGCCTTTCCACCAACAATCTGGAGCCGATGCTGCGGTTCTGGCAGCAGGACGCCGGCGTTCGCTTCGACCACGTGTTGCCGATCCGGCGCGGGCAGAAGCAATACCGGCATGACGTGCAAGGCTCGGTCATCAAGCTCAACCATCATGTCGAGCCGCTGGGCGATGCAGCGCCGAGCGGCTATCGCGAACTGATCATCGCGCGAGAGGGCGTTGGAGCGCCGCAGCGCATGGCCGATCCCGACGGTAACAGCGTTTGCCTGGTGGCGCCCGGGCATGACGGCATCACCCAGATTGCGGTTTCCATGGCGGTGCGCGACCTCGCCGCGCATCGCAGGTTCTACGGCGACATTCTCGGCTTCGCCGAGCAATCCTGGTCTGACGGTCCGGCGTTCCGCCTCGGCGACAGCCTGATCCTGCTCAGTGAAGATCGTGGCGCAACCGCCGATCCGGTTCGCGGCGCGCGCGGCTGGCGCTACATCACGCTGCAGGTCGCCGATATCGACGCCGTGCATGGCGAGCTGCGCGCCAAGGGCGTGCGCGAGGGCCTCGCGCCGGTGACGCTTGGCGAGGTCGCGCGGATCTCCATGATCCTCGATCCCGACGGCAACTGGATCGAACTGTCGCGCCGTGCATCGATCGTCGGCAGCTTGTCCGATCACTAGGCGGACGTGTGCATCAAACGAACGGACACCGCCTGTGGCGCGTACAACGCTCTGCGCCTTCTCTCGCAATCACAGCGGAAAGGGTCCTAGCCCGCCAGCACTGCGTCCGCGCCGGTCACCGCCTCGGCGCTCTCCGTCACCGTCTTTTCCAGCGACGGCGCCTGCACCGAGACGTTCTCGGCGAAGAAGCGCGCCAGTGCGACGTAGCGCTGCGGTTCGGCTTCGCCGTTTGCTTTCGCAGCCAGCGCCTCGCCGGCAAGCATGCAGCCGCCGAGCGTGGCGCCGAACAGCCGCAGATAGGGCGTCGCGCCGGCCAGCGCCTCGTTCGGCGCGGAGGCCAGCCGCTCGAGCAGCCATTTGCTGGTGCGCTCGAGCGCGGCGTGGGCGTCGCGGAGCTTCGCGCCGGTGGTGCCGAACGCCGGATCGTTGGAGGTTTCGACCTGCTTGATGGTGGCGGCGAGCTCGTCGAGCAGCGCCCACACCGAAGCGCCGCCATTGGCGCCGAGCTTGCGGGTGACGAGGTCGATCGACTGGATGCCGTTGGTGCCCTCATAGATCGAGGTGATGCGGGCATCGCGGTAATGCTGCGCGGCGCCGGTCTCCTCGATGAAGCCCATGCCGCCATGGACCTGCACGCCGAGATAGGCGACCTCGTTGCCGATGTCGGTGGAGAATGCCTTGGCGATCGGGGTCAGCAATGCGCCGCGCGCCGCGGCATCCGCGCGGACCTTGGCGTCCTTGGCGCGTACCGAGACGTCGAGCGCGACCGCGGTGGCGTAGCAGATCGTGCGCGCCGCCGCCGTCATGCTGCGCATCTGCATCAGCATGCGCTTGACGTCGGGATGCACGATGATCGGATCCATCCCGTCGCCCTTGTGGCCGATCGCTTTTCCCTGCCGGCGCTCCTGCGCATAGGCCAGCGCCTGCTGATAGGCGCGGTCGGCGATGCCGACGCCTTCGAGGCCGACGCCGAGCCGGGCCTGGTTCATCATCGTGAACATGCAGCGCATGCCGGCGTTTTCCTCGCCGATCAGAAAGCCGATCGCGCCGCCCTTGTCGCCCATGGTCATGGTGCAGGTCGGCGAGGCGTGCATGCCGAGCTTGTGCTCGACGCCGGAGGCATGGATGTCGTTGCGCTCGCCGAGCGAGCCGTCGGCATTGACCAAGAATTTCGGAACCAGGAACAGCGAGATTCCCTTGGTGCCGGCGGGCGCGTCGGGCAATCGTGCCAGCACGAAATGCACGATGTTGTCGGTCATGTCGTGCTCGCCATAGGTGATGAAGATCTTGGTGCCCTTGAGGCGGTAGGTGCCGTCGCTTGCCCGTTCGGCGCGGGTGCGCAGCGCGCCGACGTCGGAGCCGGCGTTGGGCTCGGTGAGCTGCATGGTGCCTGTCCATTCGCCGGTGACGAGCTTCTCGAGATAGACCTTCTTCAACTCGGCGCTGCCATGGGCCTCGAGCGCCTCGATCGCGGACAGCGTCAGCAAGGGGCAGAGGCCGAAGGCGACGTTCGATGCGCTCCAGATCTCGGTGCAGGCAGCGTTGATCGCGAGCGGAAGGCCTTGGCCGCCGAACGCTTCCGGTCCCGACACCGCGTTCCATCCCGCAGCGGTCCAGCGCTGATAGGCGTCGGGCCAGCCCGGCGCGGTGGTCACCTTGCCGTTGTCGAGCTTGATGCCGTGTTCGTCGCCGACCGTGTTCAGCGGCGCCAGCACGTCGGAGGCGAACTTGCCGGCTTCCTCCAGCACCGCGGCGGTGATGTCGCCGTCGAAATCGCCGTAGTGGCCGGCCGCCAGGGCGGCTGCGAGCCCCGCACCATGGTTGAGGGACAGCAGGATATCGTTGATCGGCGCACGGTAGGTCATGGCGTTACTCCCGACGAGGCGTTTGGAAATTGTCTTCCCATGAAACAAGCGGGCTCTCAACTGTCCGAGCGGACATCGCGCGGTCTGTTTCGGCCATCGCGGCCTCGCCCTATGATAAAGGCGGCCGGCATCAACCCGCGGCTTTCGTGCCTTTTCGCGCGTCGCCCTGTTGAAAAGGCCGGACTCACCCTATAGACCGGCGTGGCCTTCGATCGGCGCGTTGGGGCGTAGCCAAGCGGTAAGGCAGCGGATTTTGATTCCGCCATTCGGAGGTTCGATCCCTCCCGCCCCAGCCATAGATAAGCATCTGAATTAGTTACGTAAATTAGATTTGCTACGTCGGAGATTTTTAGGCGGTTGGAAATTCGATTCACCCCGCATTTGGAAATTCTGTGCCGGGTTTGTCTTCCGATGAATCGACCGCGGATAATCACGCCAGAATTGAGCGCCGCTCAATCGGCCGCCGATTGGATGTCAGAATTCGGTTGGGGAATTCGAGCTTTCGACAAGTCCGATTGCGACCTGGCGCGATGCCGGCAGCTAAAATGCCACCTGCGATTTGCCGCGCTGAGCGAAGGTTGAAGTCTATCTCTGCGAGCCCGTTCCGGTCTTGGTCGCTGGAGACAGTTGGCGCGTCTCATCTTGAGCCGAGGCCGCTTCGTCAACAACCTGATCGAGCTCCTTTTGCTCTAGGAGATGCGCGTGGCGTTTCCGGGTCGCAGCTAACGCTCGTGCCATCGTCTACTTAGCGTAGCCGCGATAGGCCTGTGCGGTCTTGTGCCCAGAGAGTGCGCGTCCCTGACCGTCTGTCAGCTCGGCTTCCTCGAGCTCTGTCATGCCGCCGTGTCGACAGGCGTCAAGCGTGAACAGTTTCGATACGCCATCGATCTTCTTGCGCATCTGCTGCACGACCTTCTCCATGCCGGGATAGGACCATACTTTGGCGTCGCCCTTGCGCTCACCCCGTTCGATCCGGCGCATGATCAACGGAACGCCAAGCTTCGGCAGATGGCCCAAAACCTCCTCCGCTTCGGCATAAAACTTCACGATCTCTCCTTCGAGGATCTCTTCGAGCGGGTGTCAGACCAGCGCCTTGTTTTTGTGGTGCTCGATACGCACCGCATGAGGCCAGTCAAGTGAAAAACCCAGCTACCACGTTCTCAGGCCGCTGCAGCCATTCAAAAACAGATCACCGCCACAGCCGCGGGCTCAGGCCGGCCTTCCTTGATGCAGCCCCATGCGAACTCATTCTCGCGGCATTGTAGGGCGCGCAGCGGCTGCCGCCGTCGTTAGCAGATTGTCATATTCTATTCTTATATTGCGGGTGCCCTGGGGTTCCGACGGACACTGCATCGATCATCGGCACGTCAAACTTATCCTGCCGGGGCGGGTCAAATGCGGTGTCTTCAAGCTCCTCTTTGTGTCGATAGATTGCGCTGCGCACGAGTCATTATCCGATGTGGCAGCGTTTTCTTGCGCTGATCATAGGCACTGTCGTTGCCGGAAATATCCAAACGGTGACGATGGCCGAGAGTCTTGAATCAAGTCGGGCATCGGCGCCTGTCGACTTTGATATCGGCGCCCAACCTCTGGCCGCCGCGCTGGACGCCTACAGTGCTGCTTCGGGACTTCAGGTCGTCTACGATGCCACCCTGGCCGCAGGCCGCCGCGGGCAAGCCGTCAGGGGATCGGTCAAGCCTGATATGGCGCTCCAGCTTCTGCTCGAGGGAACCGGTCTGGTCGCGATCTATGTCGGGACCAATGCCTTCACGATCGCTCCGATGGTGGCGGAGCGACAAACGACACCAATACACCTCTTCAAGCCATATCTTGCGAGTGTCCAGAGCCGTGTTGAGGAAGTATTCTGTCGCTCTGCGCTGACCGCACCGGGCAGCTATCGGATCAAGTTCAGGTTCTGGATCGGCCCTGCCGGAGAAGTCTTGCAGCCCCAATTGCTTGGTTCAACAGATGACGACGCGCGTGACCAGGCTATTGCTGCAATGTTGCGCGCTGTTGTGATTGGCCGGCCGCCACCGCCGGACATGCCGCAGCCCGTTACAATGGCGGTATCGGCTCGCCCACCTTCCGAGACCGGAGACTGCGTTGCCTCGGACCCGAGACGCCGGGGATTGGTTGCACGATGACCGAAACGACCTGGACGACGCTCCGGCAATTGCTGGTGGAGCGTTACGATGAGCTTCGCCGGCACCTCGCGCGGCGTCTCGGAGATGAGAAGGCGCGTGAGACACTTCACGAGACGTGGCTGCATTTGCGCGACAAGAGCGGCCCGGGTGTGATCGATCGCCCGATCGGCTATCTGCTGCGCAGCGCGGTCAATCTTGCGATCAGCCGGGAGCGCCAGGAGACGCGCCGCATCAAGCGGTTCGAGGTGCAGCCGATGCTCGAGATCGCCGACGCGGCGCCCGGGCCGGAGCGCGAGGTCGAATCGCGGCAGCAGATTGCGCACCTGGAGCAGGTGCTCGAGGAACTCACGCCGCGCCGCCGGACGATCCTGCTCGCATCCCGCCTGGAAGGCGCGCCGCTCCGGGAAATCGCCGAGCGTCTTGGGGTTTCGCAGCGCTTGGTGGAGCTTGAGCTGAAAGCCGCGCTCGAGCATTGCGCCAGGCGGTTTAATAAAAAGGTCACAAGGCGTTTCGGTCCGGCACCGCGGGAAACGTCCTGATAGGAGAGGGTCCGAGTGTCGCGTATTTGGATGGAAGTGCTGTCGAGGGAAACGCCCGACCGATGACACGTAACGACGAACCGTCGGAGGAGCTGACCGCGATCGAGAGCGAGGCGCTTGCACGCGTCCAGCGGCTTGGATCGGGTCAAGCCACCTGGCGGGACATTGAGGAAACCAGGCATTGGGGAGGCCAAAGCACCGCTCATTCGGAGGCGCTCGCACAGGCCAGCCTGCTGTGGGATCAGCTCGGCCCGGCCGGCGCCAACCTATTGAAGCGGCGTGGCGATTCCATGCTGGGGGATATCCGGCGGCAGCCACGCATGACGCGGCGGGCAGTGCTCGGCGGCGCACTGGCGACGTCGGCCGCCGCGTATCTCGTGGTGTCGCCGCCGCTGCAGCTGTGGCCGTCGCTGCAGGACGTGATGACGGATTATCGCACCGCTGCTGGCGAGCAGCGCAAGCTCGCGATCGATGGCGGTGTCAAGGTGACGATGAACACCGGAACCAGCGTCAATGTTCAGTCGGACGAAGCCAGCTTCGATCGCATCGAGATCCTGACCGGGGAAGCCGTAATCGCGACAGCTTCGGTGAGCCGCGAGCTGCGCGTGGTTGCCGGTGACGGCGAGATGAGTGCGCGGCAGGCGCAGTTCAACGTCCGTCATGAGCAGCGCAACACCTGCGTGACATGTCTCGAAGGTGAGGTCCAGGTCACCCGTCACGGCGCCGTCGCGGCGCTGCGCGCGGGGCAACAGGTGAGCTATGCAGCGCTTGGTCTCGCGGCGCCAATGTCGGTCGATCCCGCCGAGGTGACAGCCTGGCGCGACGGAATGCTGATCTTTCATGACGCTCCGCTCGGCAACGTCGTGACCGAAATCAACCGTTACCGATCGGGCAAGGTCATGGTGACGAACGCGGAATTGGAACGCCGTCTCGTCAACGGCCGGTTCCGCATCGACAATGTCGATGGCATCCTGGCCATGTTCCAGCAGATCTTTGGCGCGAAGGCGCGGCATCTGCCCGGCGGCATTGTGCTGCTGAGCTGATGTCGAGCGAACCCATGAAAGCGCGGATCGCCTGTGCGCAGGAATTGTGAGCAGGTTGCGATTTTGTCGTTCGGTCCCGCCGATCCAATGGCGTCCTTGGGGACGAGAAGCCTGACATGCGGTGAAGCCGTATGGCGAGCATCTGCGCAGATCGGATCTGTGCATCCCTCCGTCCGTTGTTCCCGGGGAATATCCCATGCCGTCTCGCCGGAAAGCCATCCGCCGTTCTCGTCTTGACCTGCGTGGGGTCGCGCCGCTTCCTCCGCGGCAGCGGATCGGACTGGTATCCCGTTCCGTGCTGCTCGCCGGAACGAGCACGCTGGCGCTGCTGCTGAGCGGGCTTGAGGACGCTTCCGCGCGGCCGTTCGGCAATTTCGCGACGACGACGTCGGCGCCGGCGATCGCCAGCGACGCGGCAACCGCCGCGGCCCGGCAGGCGACGGAAGTCGCCAGGCAAAGCCAGGGCGCGCTGATGCGGGCGACCCAGGCCATCCAGGGGCTGCAGGCCGCGCAGTCCGCCGCACGCAGCGCCGCCGCGGCCTCGCAGCGATCGGCCACGTTGCCGCAGGTCGCGGTGCCGAACGGCCTCGGGCCGGGCGGGCTTCAGGTGGCGCCGGGCGCTGCGCCCGGCTCGGGCCTCTGGCAAGGCGCCGCGCTGCCGAGCCAGAGCGCCAGCGGCGGCCAGACCACGGTCACCGTCAATCAGACCGCGCCGCAGGCGATCCTCAACTGGCAGAGCTTCAACGTCGGCAGCCAGACCACGCTCAATTTCAACCAGCAGGCCGGCAACTGGACCGCGCTCAATCGCGTCGTCGGCAACATCGGACCGAGCCAGATCCTCGGCCGCATCACCGCGCCCGGCCAGGTGCTGGTGATCAACCAGAACGGCATCATCTTCGGCGGCGCCAGCCAGATCAATGTCGGTTCGCTGATCGCCTCGACCGCCAACATCACCGATGGCCAATTCCTCGCCAATGGGCTCTATTCGATCCAGAGCGGCACGACCTATCTGCCGAGCTTCACCGGCGCCGGCGGCAAGATCGTGGTCGAGAGCGGCGCGCTGATCACCACCAATGCGCCGTCCTCGGTCACGTCAGGCGGCGGCTTCGTGCTCATGATGGGCACCGAGGTCGACAATGCCGGCGCCATCACTACGCCGAAGGGCCAGACCCAGTTCGCGGCCGGCGACGATTTCATCCTGCGTGCCGGCTACGGCACCAACACCAACCAGAACTCGACTACCCGCGGCAACGAGATCGCGCCGCTGCTGCGCAGCGGCAGCGCCAGCGGGACCGTCACCAACACCGGTCTCGTCCTCGCCCAGCAGGGCGACATCACGCTGGCCGGGCATGCCGTCACCCAGGACGGCATTGTTCTCTCCACCACCTCGGTCAATCAGCGCGGCAGCATCCATCTGCTCAACTCGACGTCCGACGCCACCGGCAGCATTACGCTGACCAACAACGGCATCAGCCTGATCCTGCCGGAGACCGATGCCGCAGCCGCGCTGGTTTCGGGCATCGATCCGAGTGTGACCGCGTTCAATTCGCAGCGCGATGCCCTGATCGCCTCGGCCAAGCCGAACCTGCTGGCGACCGGCCAGTTCGACAACCTCTCGACATTGGCCGATCGGCCCGATCAGTCGCGCATCGAAATCGTCACCGGCGGCACCATCGATTTCAGGAACGGCTCGCTGACCATGGCGCAGGGCGGCCAGGTGACGGCCTCCGCCGGCAAGCGGGTGTTCGCCGAGACCGGCGCCGTGATCGACGTCTCCGGCACCACCGGCACCGTGCTGCCGGCGTCCGCCAACATGGTCAAGGTCAACGTCCAGGGCAACGAGCTGCGCGACAGTCCGCAGAACCGCGACAGCGGCACGCTCATCAACAGCAACATGTGGATCGACGCCCGCGATCTCACCTTGGTGCCGGCCGGCACCGGCGGCTATGCGACCGACCGCTACTACACCGCCGGCGGCCTGCTCGAGGTGTCGGGCTATCTGAACAACACCGGCCACAGGATCGGCGAATGGACCGCGCTCGGCGGCACCATCACCCTGTCTGCGCCGGAGGTGGTGGCGCAGCGCGGCGCGATCTTCAATATCTCCGGCGGCGCGGTGCAGTACCAGGGCGGCTATGTGCAGCAGACGATGCTGCTCGGCAGTGACGGCCGCATCTACAATGCCGACAATGCGCCGGCCAATTTGACCTATGTCGCGGTGGCCAACGGCTTCATCGTCAATCACGCCCACTGGAACGTCGTCGAGGTCTATCTCAGCCCGTTCGGCAAAGGCGGCTCGCGCTGGGAGAACGGCTATACCGTGGGCCGCGACGCCGGCAGCCTCGTTCTCGCGACCCCGACCTCGATCTTCGAGGGCACGATCCTCGCCGGTGTGATCGACGGCGAAACCCAGATCGCCAAACGCCCGGCCGGCGTCACCGACGGCTACAAGTTGACCCAGAACACCGTGCCGCTCGCCGGCACGCTGGCGCTCGGGCAGTACAACGGCTACGGCCTCGCCGGCGCCTACACCACCGATGTGACGTTCGGCAATATCGCGCCGGTGTCGGGCAATCTCGGCTTGACGTCGGCGCTGCCATCCGACCGCACCAACACGGCCTGGTTCGACGCGCCGACGCTCAACAGCTTCGGCCTCGGCGGCGTTCAACATCAACACATCAAACAAGATCGCGATCAATGCACCGCTCGAGTTCTCGGCCGGGGCGCAGGTCAAGCTGATCGCGCCGACCGTCGATATCGCAGCCGACATCATCGCGCGCTCCGGCAGCGTCACGGTCAGCAACATCCTCAACACCGCGACCGGCACGGTCACGCTGACCAATGCGGCGGGGGGCGCAGCGCTGACGCTGGAATCCGGCGCGACCATCGATACGCGTGGCCTCTGGGTCAATGCGCAGACCGATCCGACGAGCGCATCAGGTCTCGGCTTCCTCGACGGCGGCAACGTCACCTTCGATTCCACCGGCGACGTGACGCTCGCCGGTGGCAGCGCGATCGATGTCTCATCGGGCGGAGCCATTCTTGCCAACGGCAAGACCCGAGGCGGCAAGGGCGGCAATGTCACCCTCATCGCCGTGGATCCCGCCGGCGGCGGCACCGCCGTCAATGGAACGTTGACGCTCGGCAGCAGCATTCGTGCGGCCGGCGTCAGCGGCGGAGGCACACTGACCATCTCGACGCCGGGGACCGTGGTCATCAGCGATCAAGCAAGCCTGTTCGGCGGCACGCTGCAAGCGAACACGCCCGCGAAGGCGAACCTCGTCCTGGCGCAGCCGCTGACGATTCCCGCCGGCCAGCCGCTGCCGATGCCGTACAGCACGGTGCTGACGCAGACGCCTCTCGATACACCGCTGCCGGGCGGCGTTGTGCCAGGAGATCAGCGCACGGATGGCAGCGGGCAGAACGGCGTCACCGTTCAACAGGATTGGATCGTGCCGACTGGCATGTCGGCCATCGATTACAATACTCTCACAAACTACACGTCCGGCCAGACGATTCCGGCGGGCACGAACGTTTCCGCTTTCGGTGGCGCCTTCCCGGTCGGCTATGTCGTCCCGTCCGGGACATTTCCGAATGGCATCAGAACGACGGCCTTCACCTACACGATTGCCGCCGGGAATGTGAGCTCGACGGCCACCACGTATGCGCCCGGCGCCGTGATCCCTGCCGGAACCAGCCTCGGCGTCACCGTCGCGGTCCAGTCGCCGGTCGTCCTCACACCAAGCCTCTTCGCATCCGGTTTCGCCAACTACGACGTCAACGGCGGGACCGAGACGCTGGTGACGAATGGGACGGCCGTTGCGCCGACCATGCCGGTCTACCGGTTCACGGCCAGCAGCTACGCCGCGCGGAGCGGTGCCGATCCGGCAACGGCACTGACGTTGTGGCAGCCGCCGCTGTTCACCGAAAACCCGCTGAGCGCGACGCTGACGCAGCGGACCGGCGCCAGCGTAACGCTGCATGCATTGATCAAGGGCGGCCTGGAACACGGCGGCGGCCCGATCGTGATCGGCGACGGTGCGTCGATCACGGTCGATCCCGGTCAGAGCATCAAGCTCGATGCCTATAATCAGATCACGATGGACGGCCGGCTGACCGCGCATGGTGGCAGCATCACGCTGATCAACGAGTCCGACAATTCACTGGAGGCCTCGCGCAACTTCGACGCATACGGCCAAGGCCGTGCCCTGTCGCTCTGGATCGGCGCAAACGCCGCGCTCGACGTGTCGGGCGCGGCTTACACGGCCACTGACAATGCGGGGCGGGCCTATGGCACCGTCACCGATGGCGGCAGCATCAACCTGGGCGGCGCAACCGGCTTCGTAATCGTCCGGCCCGGCGCCGAACTCAACGCCGACGGCGCCAACATCACCGTCAATTCCGCTGCCGGCATGTCACCAAATGCGGTCGGCAGCGCGCAGGCGCTCGTGAGCAATGGCGGCTCCATCGCGCTCAGCTCGTCGAGCGGCCTCTATCTCGACGGCAATATTCACGCCGCGGCCGGCGGTGCAGGGGGGGCGGGCGGCAGCCTGTCGATCTCGTTGCTCAGCGCAGTCTTCCCCGCCGACGGCTCCTTCGTGCCGGCAAATGCGCTTGTACCCAGCACGATCATCGTGACCCAGACGCACCAAGCGTTGCTGCCCGTCGACATCGCACCGGGGACCGATGCTTCGAACCTGACATTCGGCCAGGCCTTGGTCAGTGCCGACATGGTCAAGGCCGGCGGCTTCGGCAATCTGTTGCTGAGCTCGGGCGACTACATGCAGTTCTCCGGCAATGTGTCGCTCGCGCTTGGCCAAAGCATTACGCTCACGGCTGCGGCCTTCACGTCGGGCGCCGCGGTGCCGGGCCTGCCGGTGCCCGTCGGCTCGCCGAGCCAGCCAGATCCTTCCGCGCCGATTCCGACCGGCGATGTCCTGCTGTCGGCGCCCTATGTATTGCTGCGCGAACCAGTGGCAACCACCGCCGGATTCATCGGCAATCCCGGCTCGGCCGGCGTGCCGAGCAGGGCGAGTTTCGAGGTCGATGCCAACCAGATCGACGTGCAGGGGGTGATCCAGTTCTCCGCGTCCTCGCCGAACAGCATGTATGCGCCCGGCTTTGCCGACATCAGGTTCGTGAGCAAAGGCGACATCCGCTTCCTGGGCATCCCCACGCCGGGGCAGCCGACGAGGCTCTCGACCGACTGGAATCTTGAACTCATCGCCGCCCAGCTCTATCCGGCCACGGGCGTTGTCGCGATCGTCACCGCCGGGCAGAATAATTTTACCGCTGCGCAGTTGGATCAGCCGCCCACGCTGACCATCGGCCGCAGCACCGACACCATTCCGGATGCACCGCTATCCGTATTCGGCAGCCTCGCGCTCGCCGCGCCAATTGTCGAACAGGGCGGCATCGTCCGTGCGCCATTCGGCAGCGTCGTGCTCGGCAACAACAATCCGTTCGACAACCGAATTCCGACGCAACGGGTCGACGTGCTGCCGGGCAGCCTGACCTCGGTCTCGATGGCGGGCATGACCATCCCTTATGGCGGCACCGTCGATGGCGTGACCTACAGCTACAACGGCGCGAGTGTTCGTCCAATCGGGCTGACTAACCTGACCTCGGAAGGCAATCCGCTCTCCGGCATCATGCTGGATGGGCAATCGGTCAACGTCCAGGGCGGCGCCACGCTCGACCTGTCCGGTGGCGGAAATCTGACCGGCGCGGGCTTCATCTCGGGCCGCGGCGGCTCGGTCAACGTGCTCAACACGCCGCTGATCAACGCCAACCCGGCTACGCCTGTCAGCAAGGCAAGCGACAAGGTCTATGCCATTTTGCCCGGCTACACGTCGGCCTATGCGCCCGTTGCGCCGGAAAATGGCGCCGGCGATCCGGCGATCGGCCAGCAGATCACGATTCCGGCAGGCGTGCCGGGCCTGCCTGCCGGCACCTACACGCTGTTGCCGTCGAACTACGCGCTATTGTCCGGGGCTTATCGCATCGAACTTGGTGCGGCCGCGCGCACGCCGATCAGCAGTCCAGTTGCGGTCGGCAACGGCACCTACGCGGTCTCCGCCTACACGGGGGTTGCCAATACCGGGATCAGAAGCGCACTTGCATCTCAGGCGTTGATCACAGCCGGAGCAGCGGTACGCAAGTATTCTCAATACAATGAGCAGAACTACAGCGACTTCCTGATCGCGAACACGACGCAGTTCGGCGGCGTGCGGCCACTGCTGCCTGCGGACGGCAAGACGCTGGTCGTCGCGTTCGAGCAGCCATCGACGACGCCGGCTGCAGAGGCATTGTCGTTCGAGGGCACCGCATTGTTCCAACCCGGCCAAGGCGGCTTTGCCGGCCAGCTGCTCACCCGCGGCGTCGGCGAGATCTACGCCGATGCTCCGACCGCGGGCTTTGCCGGCGTATCGGTCCGTGCGGCAGACCTGGATGCGATCGGCGCGCCGCGGTTGATCGTCAACGGCTACGACGCCATCGTCAACGGCACGGTGACCTATATCGGCGGGAGCGACATCTTCATCCGCGACGGGGTTACGCTGACGGCAAGTGAAGTGTTCCTAGTCGGCGGCAATATCACGATCGGCAACAACGTCACGCTCAGCACCATCGGGCAGGGGCCCGCGCCGTTCGACTCCACCTCCCTCGGCATGAGCTACACCACCGCCAGCGGCACCACGGTGCTGGCGCTGTCGAACGGCAACCTCAATTTTCTCGGGTCGAACGGAGGTTCCGGTTCGATCACGATCGGTGCCAACTCGCAGCTCTATTCCGAAGGCACGCTGGTGTTCGCCACCAACGGTGCATCGAGCATCGATCCGTCCGCGCATTTCGGATCGCGCAACATCACGCTCGCGGTCGGCAGCATCAATATCGGGGACAGCGGTACGATTGCCGCGGCCGGCGCGCCGGCCGGCTTCCTTTTCAATCAGGCCCTGTTCGATGTGCTCGTGCACGGCGACCCCACCCATGCCGCGCCGGCGCCGGAGAGGATCACGCTGAGCGCGGCGAGTTCCGTCAACCTGTTCGGTTCGGCCGGACTCGACGCCACCGGCACCGGCATCAATCTCGTGCTGAATACGCCGGCGATCTACGGCTACGGCAGCGCGGGCGATACCGCGACCATTGCAGCTGGCAAGATCACCTGGAACGGTATCGCCGGCGCGACCCCGCCGGCGCTTGGCGCGGGTGGACTTGGGAGCGGTCTCGGCACGCTCAATCTCGTCGCAAGCGAGATCGACCTCGGCAAGTTCGCATCGCTGGACTCGACCACCCCGAGCCGCGTCATCTACGGCTTCGACAACGTCAATTTCACCGCGAGCTCGCAGATCGTCTCCGCCGGCAACAGCTCGCTCTACGTCTTCCAGGCGCCGAGCACGGCGGCCGGCGCGGTGTTCGGCCAAAGCGGCACCGGCGGCAATTTGACGCTGTCGACGCCGCTGCTGACCGGCACGCAGAAGTCGATCATGAACTACACCGCCGGCGGCGCGCTTGATATCACCGTGCCCGCGGGGCTCGCGCCGAGCGCGGCGACCTCCACGGTCTCCGGCGCCGAGATCGACCTGACCGGCGACAGCGTTGCGATCGCCAGCACCGTCCTGTTGCCGAGCGGCAAGCTGGTGGTGAACGCGACCAACGGCATCTCGCTCGGCAGCGCCAGCCGCATCGACCTCTCCGGCCAGCCCTCGACGATCCAGCGAGCGACCGTCTACGGCTTCGGCGGCACCGCGATCTTCACCACCAGCCAGGGCGGATTCACGCAGGCGGCCGGCTCGGTGATCGATGTGTCCGCTACCAACGCCAGCGCGGGATCGATCAGCGTCAGTGCGCGTAACGGCACCGTTTCGTTCGGCGGTCGCCTCGTCGGCAGTGCCACCGGCAGCAACACCAGCGGCGATTTCAGCGTCACCGCCGCGAACATGAGCAGCGCCGATTTCGCCGCGCTCAATGCTCTCCTGACTCAAGGCGGCTTGTTCGACGCCCGCAGCTTTGACATCAGGACCGGTGACCTCGTGATCGGCGACGGCGTCAAGGCGCACAGCGTGACCGTGTCGGTCGACAGCGGCGGCTTGATTGTCGCCGGCACGATCGACGCCAGCGGCGCCGCCCCCGGCATGATCCGCCTTTCCGCCGGCAACGGCCTCACGCTTGCATCGAACTCCGCGCTCGATGTTCACGGCACGGTGCTGCAGACGGACAGCTACGGCCAGCCGATCGAGGCCAAGAACCGTGGCCATATCGAATTGACGGCGGCGGGCGGTGCGCTCACGTTGTCTTCGGGCGCAACCATGGATCTCTCGACGCCAGACGGCATTGCTTACGGTGACGTAGTGCTGAACGCGCAGCGCACCGGCGAAACCTCTGGTGACATCGCGATCAGCGCCTCAGGCTCGCTCACGATCAAGGGAGCGAACAGTATCGCGCTCAATGCGTTCTGGACCTACGACCTGCCTGCTGGCAGCACCATCAACCAGGCAACGCTCGATGGTTACGACGTGGCGAGCACGGCGTTCATCAACGCGGCGCTCGGCAATACGCGCCTGACGGCGAACTTAGCCGGTTTGTCCGCCTACGGCAGCAGGTTCCATCTGCGTCCGGGTGTCGAAATCACCTCGAGCGGCGACCTTTCGACGTCGGGCAACATCGACCTCTCGATATATCGCTACGGACCGAGTGCGGATACCAATACGGCGTCGGCGACCTACGGTGCGGGAGAGCCGATGGCTCTCGTGGTTCGCGCCGCCGGCAATTTCGCCGTCAATGGAAGCATCTCGGACGGCTTCCAGATGGCAGGCGAGGCGCCAGCGCTCTATTCGGCGGTTGCCGACATCACCGTGAGTTCTGCCTTCCGGATTGTCCGCACAAACTATCTGTTGAGCATTGGTCAGACGGTGCAAACGACTGCCGCCTGGACTGTTCCGACAAGCTGGGGCCTGTTGGTGCCGTTCTATCCGAGGGACCTAAGCGGCCATCGCTATGCCCCCGGGCAGACCATTCCGGCCAATACTATTCTTAACCTGGTGGTCGTTCCGGTCTCCGAGGCATCTTCCGTCGGCGGCGTATTCGCCGCGCCGTCGGGGCCCGCCATCCCGGCCGCAAGCGACGGTACCTCGCCTTGGTCCACCATGTTGGCGAGCGGTTCGCAATCTGCATCGCTGCGCCTGGCGGCCGGCGCCGACCTCTCCGCCGCCGACCAACGCGCGCTGCAACCGGCTCGCGCGCTCAACGGCGGGGGCAATCTGACGCTCAACGATCCCGCCTACAGCGACTCCGTCAATGGCACCTTCTTCAGTGTGGTTCGCACCGGCACCGGCAGTCTCGAACTGCTCGCTGGCGGCAGCTTCAGCGAAGCAACCCCCTATGGCGTCTACACCGCGGGCACGCAAGCGGCCCCGGTTCTGGTTAACGGCCGCAATCCCTACGACCTGGTCGGCGCGATCCGAAGCGACGTCACGCATGCCTGGTATCCGGAGCATGGCGGCGATCTGCTGCTCGTCGCGCAACAGGATGTCACGGGCTATATCGCGACCGCCGACAACACGTCTCACTATGTCGACTCGAATCGGATCGGCAACTGGCTGCAAACCCAGGGCGGCGGCGGGCTGTCGGCTGATCCGACCGCGTGGTGGATCAACTTCGGCACCTTCGTCAAGGCCGACCAGAGTGCATCCGGCCCTTCGCTCGTCGGCTTCCAGGGGATCGGCACGCTCGGCGGCGGCAACCTCACCGTCATCGCGGGCCGCAATGCCGGCGCGTCCGACGGCGGCGGCGCAAACACCTCGACAGGGCTCGACCTTGCGGTCGCTTCGACCGGGCGGCTGTTGCCGAACGGGACGTTGCTGCAGACCGGCGGCGGCGACCTGACGCTGAGCGTCGGAGGCATTCTTAATCCGATGAACGCGCTCACCGCCTCGGGGGCTTTGGTGCCGGATTATTTCGGTTCGGTCGCCGACTTGCGCGGCAACATCACCGTTCGTGCCGGGGCGGTCGGAGACGTGGCGCAAAATGGCAGGAGCGGAGGCGCCTCGTCGGTCGATCCGCGCACGCTCGATCCCTTGACCTTCAAGGATTCGATGAAGACGCAGGGTCCGACGTTCACGCCGGGCGACGGCACGGTCAGCATCACGACGCGCGGGGACCTCGTGATCGGCGGGGCGAGCGACGCCGGCATGGCGGCACCGGTCAGCGTGAATGGCGGGCCCTACACCCAGGTCAACGGCGACGGATCGACCACGCTGATGAGTTCGGGCGGGCGCACCAATTTCACGCTGTGGACGTCAGCCACCGCGATCGATCTCTACGCGGCGGGCGGCGATGTGGCGCTATTGGCGGGAGACAGCGCCGGCAGGCAGAACGCGAACGGCTTCTATCCGGGAACGCTGATCGTGGCAGCCGCCAACGGCGATATCCGCTTTGGCGGGGGTCTCTCGATCGAGATGATACCGTCGCAATACGGCCAGCTCGATTTGCTGGCGGCGGGCTCGATCTACGGGCAGGGCCAGGTACTGTCGATGTCGGGCGCCGACATGACCTCACTCGCGACGCCGCTCCATCCGGTGCTCGACCTCGGCGCGACAAGAACCAACGCGTCGCCGGACGCGGCCTACCGCACCAAGCCTTTCAATCCGATCGCCTTCGGCGAGGACACGCCCGTCTCCAACCTGCATCAGGGGGATACCCAGCCCGCGCGGGTCTATGCGGGGGTCGATATCGACGATCTCGAGCTTGGGGCGACGCTGAGCATGTTCCGCAGTGCCTCCAGCGGCTTCTTTCCTCTGCACAGCACCTGGTATCTTGCGGCCAAGCCGTTCGAAGTGATCGCCGGCCGCGACATCGTCGGCCTCGGTGCTGTGCCGGATGTGTTCTTCAACACCGATCCCGCCAGTGTTTCGCTGATACAGGCCGGCCGCGACATCATCTACCAGTCGGTCAACGTGGCCGGTCCGGGCCTGCTTCAGATCCAGGCCGGCCGTAACCTGTACCAGGGCTATTATGGTTCACTGACCAGCGTCGGCGACGTCGTCAACCCTGCCAACAATGCGGGCGGCGCCGGCATCACGGTGCTGACCGGCGTCGGCGCGAACGGCCCGGACTACGCCGATTTCGCGAAGCGCTATTTCGATCCGGCCAATCAGCTGGCAAGCGACGGCACACCGCTCGCTGGCAGCGGCAAGGTGGTGCATGCCTATGGCGCCGAGCTGTTGGCATGGCTCCAGAAGCGTTACGGCTACAGCGGAAGCGCAGCCGATGCGCTCGCCTTTTTCCTGGCGCTGCCGAGCGAGCAGCAGGGCGTGTTCGTCCGCCAGGTGTTCTATGAAGAACTCACCCTCGGCGGTCGCGAGTATAATGATACGGCCGGGCCGCGTTACAAGAGCTATCTGCGCGGCCGCGAGGCGATCGCGATGCTGTTTCCCGACCAGTATGCGAACGGCAGGCCGCTCACTTACTCAGGCGGGCTTACGATGTTCAGCGGCTTCGCGAAGGACGCTTCCAACAATCCGTATCAGGCCGATACCGGTATCCACACCCAGTACGGCGGCGCGATCCAGGTCCTCAATCCGGGCGGGCAAACCATCCTCGGTGTTGAAGGCCTTGTGCCGGGCGCAGGTTCAGGCCTGATCACGCAGGGACGCGACAGTCCGATCGACATCTATTCGCTCGGCAGCATCCTGCTCGGCCAGAGCCGCATCATGACGACCTTCGGCGGCGACATCCTCGCCTGGTCCGCCACCGGCGACATCAACGCCGGCCGCGGCTCGAAGACCACCACGATCTTCACGCCGCCGCTGCTGAGCCATGACAGCTACGGCAATGTCACGCTGTCGCCGGCTGCGCCAGCGAGCGGCGCCGGCATTGCCGCGCTGGCGACCATCCCGGGCACGCCGCCGAGCGACGTTGACCTGATCGCGCCGCTCGGCACCATCGATGCGGGCGAAGCCGGCATCCGCGTCTCCGGCAACGTCAATCTCGCCGCGTTGCAAGTCATCAATGCTGCCAACATCCAGGTGCAGGGCACCTCGACCGGCATTCCGACGGTGCAGGGACCGCCGGTCGCTGCGCTGACAGCCGCGTCAAACACCACCGCAGCCAGCCAGCAAGCCGCTGCGCCGCCGCCAAAGACGAATGACCAGCCTTCGATCATTATCGTCGAGGTCATGGGTTACGGCGGCGGCGACGGCACCCCGTCCGAGGCGACGCCGGAGCAGCAGCGCAACCCGCGCGACAGGCGGACCTACAACGAGAACAGTGCTTTCCAGGTCATCGGGCTGGGTGACTTGACTGGGTCTCCGCACGGCAATCGTTGATCGGGGAGAAAATCGGGACCGCAGTTGCGGGAAGTCGGGTCGGGATGCACGAACATCGACAGCGTCGGCACGCCGTCATGCTGCAAGCGGCGCGCGACAGGCGGAGCTCGGTCTTTCGCCGCGCCAAATGAAGCGCCCAAACCCGCGAAACAACCGACTCTAAAGATGGCTTCGCTCAGGGCTCCAGCTTCATCTCATGGATGTCCAAAGATTACAGTGCAATTTCAATGTTATAGGAGTTCGCAGTTTTGTTCTGGGTGGCGCGCCATAAATCTCAATGACTTAGATTCATTTTGGCAAAGTCGTCGAATATCGGTTGATGAGCTTCGGCGAACGTTGGCGAACTCGGCCAAGCTAATCAGCAGGCTCAACAGCCCTCATTGAGGGGAGCAGATCGGAGTATCGCGGGGCCAAGCAATGGTGACGACTAGGCACGGGCGGTCTCTTCGGTTGAGAGAAACGGCGATTGCTTGACTGCCAGTTTGCTCAGCAAACGATCCGGCTCACCAACTCGATTCCGCTGTTCGTTCTCGGCGCCATTTTTCGATGTACTCCATTGTGGCGGTCGACCGCGCCAATCTGGGCTTTGCGAGGCCTTCATTCACAGCAAGTAGCCAGTCTGCAATGATAAGTTGCGAGGCCCGGACGCGCCGACGGATAGAGTTCATATACATAGAGTGCCGGCCGGGTTCTGCCGTGACGGGTTACAGGCTGCGAGAGAGGCTCGCGGCGCCCGTCGCGGAGATCCGCGATGTCCAGACACCATCTTCGGGCGTGCGCCGGCGCGGCGTCGTTGGCCATGCCGAAAAGCGCCGCGACCGGCCGTCAATACAGCGGCATCAAGGTTCTCACTGCCACCGAACGCGCATTCACAGGCCAGAGCTGGCTTACGTTCCGCCAGGCGCTGTCATTCCGTGGTCACGTCCGCAAGGGCGAGCGAGGGACCACCGTTGTTTATGCCGACCGCTTTGTACCAGTCGACGAAAAGCGGCGCGCCAGCGAAACAGTCGACGATGCGCAGGCCATCCCGTTGCTGAAGCGCTTCACGGTGTTCAACATCGATCAGTGCGATGGCTTACCTTCTGAGATCGCAGTGACGGCGCCACCTCCGCCGTCGGGCCTCATCGCGCCAGATGTTGAATACCTGATCAAGGCGAGCGGGATCGACTTCCGCATTTGCGGCAATCGCGCCTTCTACGTGCCGGCGGAGGACTACAGGTGCCGCCACCGCAAACCTATCTCGAGCCGATCAACTGGCATCGAACGGCCTTGCACGAGTTGGCGCATGCCAGCGGCCATGCATCGCGTCTCAACCGCGTCGCTGGCGAGCAAGGGTCGCGGATTATCTCCTCCGTTTCGTTACCAACTTCGCTCCAACTGCAGCCTCCGAAGCGGGAATCGGCGACCACAAAGCCGCGACATGGTTCACCGACCGCTCCCGCCGTATCCTCACTAAGGGCAGCGGCCACGTCGTCGACACCCGGACGAACTCCAAGCCGTCAACCGGCGCCTTTGAAGCTAAAATAGCTGCGCGCTTTCAAGAGCTCGTCAATCATGCCTTTGTAGGTTTGAGAGGTGCGGATGTCTTCGCGAAACAGAAGCACGCTGCGGAACTCGATCTGCGGCCGAAGTGGCCGCAAAATCAACCCAGTGTCAGTGAGACCCGCAGCGGAGGTCGGATTCACCATGCCAATTCCGACGCCTGCGAGAACCAGCGCACACACCGTTATAGAACTCGGCGTTTCCGCCACGATCTGCGGCCGGATATCCTGATTTCGCAGCACCGCCTCCAACCGGTGCCGCGCGCGGTCCTCGGGCGCCAAGGCAATGAAATTGCGCTTATGCAAATCGGCGGCTTCAACGAACGGCTTTTTGGCAAGTGGATGGCCGGGGGGTAGCGCGCAGACCGCGTGCACCATCCCAAAGTCCTGGTGGTGTACACCAGTGAGATCGACCTCGTCGGCGGCCAACCCCATATGAAAGCTTCCGCTGACCACCAGTTCCCGAACCATGGACGAGGCGTGAATCTGCAGCGTCAGCGGAATACGGGGATGCCGCTTCTGAAACGCGCGGATTGCACGAGGCACGAGCGTGTTACCGAGGGCCGACAGGCTTGCGATGCGGATCGCGCCCATGCCGAAATCCCTAATGCGCGCGGCCTCGGCGCGCAGCTTGTCGAGACCGACAAAAGCTTTGTCGACTTCAGTGAAGAGAAGGCTTCCCTCGGCGGTCGGCGTCAACCGACCACTCGTTCGGTCGAAAAGGGGAAAACCGACAGATTTCTCGAGTTCAGCAATCGCGCGGCTCACCGCCGGCTGAGTTATGTCGAGCATTTTCGCGGCGCGCGAAGCCGAGCCCGAGATGATGACGGCCCGGAATGTATCGATCTGCCGATAGTGCATCGCTCAGCCTATAAGATGAACTCATAGGTCTATACCATTACGTCAATTGAATGCATACCCCAGCTGGCTATCCTCGATCCGATCCTATCCGATCCGATCCGAGCCGAGGTTCCATGCATGATCTGACACGCTGCGTCCATCATCCTGCCGTCTCACATGAAGGTTTCGCCAGCCTGGCAGTCCCAACCTATCGCGCCTCGACCATTGTCTATCCCGATCCGCAATCTTTCGCCGAACGGTCCAAGCGCGGTCCGGATGGATACAGTTACGGCCTGCACGGCACGCCGACAACGCGGACGCTAGAAGCTCAACTAACGGAACTGCACGGGGGTATCCGGACCGTGTTGGTACCTTCGGGCCAGGCCGCGGTGACGGTCGTTTTTCTTTCCGTACTAAAGCCCGGCGACAAGGTGCTCATCCCCGATACGGTCTATCCGCCGGTGCGCCGGTTTTGTTCGGACTATCTAGTGCCGCGCGGCATCCTGTTCGAGGTCTATGATCCCCTGATTGGTGCCGATATTGCCGGTCTCATCGATGACCGGACCCGTCTGATCTGGGTGGAGTCGCCGGGCTCCGGCACCATGGAAGTCCAGGATGTGCCGGCGATCGTTCGCGCCGCCAAGGCGCGGGGCGTGCTGGTCGGCTGTGATAACACCTGGGCCAGCCCGCTCTTGTTTAAGCCGTTGAAGCATGGCGTCGACTTTGCGGCGGAGGCGCTCACGAAATACGTCGGCGGCCATTCTGATCTTTTGCTTGGATCGATCACCGTGGCCGACCTCGAACTCCGCAATGCGCTCAAGGACACCATGCGCATGCTCGGCATTGGCGTCTCGCCAGACGAGGGATCCCTTGCTCTACGCGGCATCGAGACGATGGGCGTGCGCGTCAAGCACATGGGACACGTTTCCGAAAAGTTCGCGAGACTTCTCGGCGCCTTTCCCGCCGTGGAAAACGTCCTCCATCCGTGCCTGCCATCCTGTCCCGGCCACGACATCTGGGTACGCGATTTTGCGGGCTCCAGTGCGGTGTTCAGCATTCAGCTGAGGCCCGAATTTAGAAATCGGCTGGCGGCGGGATTGTCCGCTCTCAGAATTTTCGCAATCGGCGCATCCTGGGGGGGCACGAGAAGCCTGATTGCGCCAATGAACATGGAAGGCGATCGCAGCGTGCGGCCCTGGGACGAAGCCCGTCCTCTGATACGCATCAGTGTCGGTCTCGAAGATCCCGAGGATCTCTGGCTCGATCTCGTTCACTTCTTTGAAGCGCTTCAGCTAAGGCGATCGGGCGTTGAGACAGCTCGCGATCGCTCGAACGTCTAACCTACTAGCTGTCACAGGGAGAGCACGCATGAAGTCGAAGTATGTCCCATTGCTGTTCGCATCGTCATTGGCCGCTTTGGCTATCACCTCACCGGCATTCGCTGACAACGATACTAAGCTGGCGAGCATTCGAAGCAAGGGCGTCATGCGTGTCGCAATCACCCAGACAAGTCCTCCTTGGACCTATCTCGGAGATGACAATCAGCCTGCCGGTTACGACGTCGAAGTTGTCAAGGAAGTTGCCAAACGTATGGGCGTCGCCAAGTTGGAATTCGTTATCGACAGTTACAAGAATTTTGTCGAAGGGTTGGAAGCGGACAAATACGATACGGTCTTCAACGATCTATCGCCGACCAAAGAACGCAGTCTGCGCGTGGATTTTGCCGAGCCCTATGGCGTAGAGGACTTTCGCATTTTCGTTAAAGCCGGCAACAAATCCATTCGCGGCATAAACGATCTCAAAGGAAAATCGGTCGGCGTCACCACGGGTAGCGCCAATGAGGCATGGTCAATCTCGCATCTGCCGGGCGCGACCATCAAGGGATACGATAATGGCAGCTTCATCTTTCAGGATTTGAACAACGGCCGGCTCGACGCCGTGATCATCTCTCATTTCGGCGGGCTGAAATACGCGAAGGCAACAAATATGGGCGTCGAGGAAGCCAGTGATCCTCTGACTTATTCGATCGCTGCGCCAGCGTTGCGCAAGGGTGAGCCATCGCTCAAGGCGGCGCTCAGTTCGGCGATCAAGTCAATGTCAGGGGATGGAACACTCGACAGTTTTGCCCATCGTCTAACGGGCGTGACCTATTCGATCACGCAGGCGATTGCGACGGCACAAAAAGAAGCAGCCGGAGAATCGCAATAATGGATCTCTTCCTGCGCGCGTTGCCGTTGTTTGCAATGGCGCTTCCCATCACATTATTTCTGGGAACGTCGTCCTTCATTTTCGGGTCTGTGTTGGGAATGCTGGTCGCGCTCATGCGGTTGTCGGGAGTGACACTGTTGCGATGGGGCGCCTTCGCCTATGTTTCCATCTTTCGCGGAACGCCGTTGCTGGTGCAGATCCTGCTCGTCTATTTCGGGCTTCCGCGCCTGGGCATTGTACTCAATCCGCTTGCGTCTGCCATTCTGGCGCTAACGTTATTCTCGGCGTCGTATTTGAGCGAGAATTTCCGCTCCGGCATCCTTGCCGTTGAAAAGGGACAATGGGAGGCAGCCGCAACCCTCGGGATGAGCCGCATCAAGACATTCACACGGATAATTATGCCGCAGGCGCTTCGCATCGCTACGCCGACAGTGGGCAGTCGTCTGATCGCACTGATGAAAGACACCTCCCTCGCATCGACGGTCACGGTGGTAGAACTCACGCGCGTCGCCGAACAGGTGGGAGCAGCGAGCTTCCGCTACCTCGATATGTTTCTCATGGTCGGCGTGATCTACTGGACCATCAATCAGCTTCTGACCGTCCTGCAAATGATAATTGAAGACCGCCTGTCGAGGCACATGTGATGACATCGACCGATCAAGATTTGGTTTGCGTCTCTAATCTCACTAAGCGCTTTGGCGATCTCGAGGTGCTTAAAGGCATCGATTTTTCCGTCCGGGCCGGGGAAGTCGTCGTTATCGTCGGACCCTCCGGTTCCGGCAAGACGACGCTATTGCGGTCGCTCAATTTTTTGGAAATGCCGACATCGGGTTCGGTTTCCGTCTGCGGCGTCGAGGCGGTGTTCGAAGGCGGCAAGTGTATATCGCCGCATGCTGCAAGGCTCTTTCGCGACATCCGATCCAAAACCGCTATGGTGTTCCAGAGTTTCAATCTTTTTCCGCATATGACCGCGCTCCAAAACGTCATCGAAGGCCTCGTCAGCGTCAAGAATGTTAAGAGACCGGAAGCCGCCGACGAAGGCAAGCGGCTCCTCACTCTGATGGGGTTGATGGACAAAATCGATGTCTACCCCTCAAGGCTTTCGGGCGGCCAGAAGCAGCGAGTCGCCATTGCCCGCAGTCTTGCCATGAAACCGGAGGTCATGTTGTTCGATGAGCCGACATCGGCATTGGATCCCGAACTTCGAGGCGAAGTGCTGGCTGTGATGCGGGACATCGCCAAGTCAGGGACAACCATGATTGTTGTGACTCATGAGATGCAGTTTGCGCGCGATATAGCCGATCAGGTCGTTTTCATGGATAATGGGGTTATCGTCGAAACCAATCCTCCTGAGCGCTTCTTCGGCGCTTCGGAAAACATGCGCGTTCGCGCCTTCCTCAACGGAATTGGGTGATGGATCGATGATGAAAAGTCGGATCTGGACGGAAATCGATTTCGGCAAAACGGGCGTGCAATCCGACTTTGCCCGAGTGCCTTATTCCTCTAACACCTCGGCCTACGGCTGGATTCCCGTGCCCATGGTCTGCATCAATGGGCAAAGCGGCCCAACAGCGTTGTTTACCGCGGGTACGCATGGTGATGAATATGAGGGACAAGTGGCCCTTCTCAAACTCGCTCGCGAACTTTCGTCGGCCAAAATTGCCGGACGTGTTATCATTCTTCCCGCGTTGAATCAGCCCGCCGTGGCTGCGGGACGCCGCAATTCACCATTGGACGACGGTAACCTCAATCGTCTGTTTCCAGGCGACGCCCAAGGCACGCCGACAGAAATGATCGCGCATTATGTGGTCACCGAATTATTGTCTATGGCAGATGTGATTATCGACCTTCATTCGGGCGGCTCGTCGCTTGATCATTTGCCATTGGCGCTGGCCCGCGAAGGGAAGGCCGAGGAAGAAACAAAGCAGATCCATCGCCTTCTCAGAAGTTTTGCAGCGCCCTTCAGTGTTATCACCAAGGGCACTGGGGGAGGAGCGGCGAGCACGCTTTATGCAGCTGCCGAGCAGCTTGGTGTTCCCGCCATCACGACGGAGCTAGGCAGCGGAACGACGCTTTCGCGGCAAGGGCTGGAATTAGCCGAAGCCGGACTTCGACGCGTGCTGCGCGACTACGGGATCGCGCCTGATCTGGACGTCGTTCAAGCGCCTGTCACGCGCTTCGCGCGATCTTTGGGACCAGCGAGTTCGATTTTTGCTGTCCATGCCGGTCTGTTCGAGCCCTTCGTGGAGCTTGGACAGGCGGTGACGCGCGGACAAGTGGCTGGAAACCTGCACCGTCTCGACGACCCCCTGGCGAACCCATCGGTGCTGACTTTCAAAGCCGATGGCATCGTTTGCTGGCGCCGATTTCCGACATTAACCGCGGCAGGTGATGCTCTGTATGGAATGATGTCAAACTCAATCGAAGAATGATTGTTACGGGCGCGGATCAGCCGAATCTGAGCCCGATCATCTCGGCAATCGTGAAACGCCCAACCGGCCGTGATGTCCCGATTCTCGTTACCGCAAAAAGCATGACTGACGGCGGCGTTTTGCGTGATCTGTTCGAGCATGACAATAGCGGACATTTGCAAGACGTTGCCTTGTTGGACCGCCTTGTCACCGACAAGCTGAAATGGAAGCCGAACAGGTCGCCACCGAAGGCTGGAAGTGGATTTCGGTGGCGGTCGACTTCCCCTACGGCCATGCCAAACGTGCGTCGAAAGCCTCGATAAGTCGTTCCCACAATCGGAGGCAAGGAAGTACCGGCATATTTTCGTACGGACCGATGGGTCGGAAATGGCGGGGTAGCGCAAGGGCTGGCGCTCGCAAAATCCCTCGGAGCCAAAGTATCGGTCATCTTCGTCGTGGAGCGCTCCTTTCGGAAATAGGAGCACGGAATGGCGAGATGCTCGCAGGATACGCCGAGGTGCGCAAGGAACGGGCCGCCAGCGCACTGGATCGCGCGGTGCTTGCGGCCAAGGAGGCCGGGTGCTCTTGCGAGACGATTCAAGTGGGGAGCCGGCAATCCCATTGGGGCATCATGCACCGGCCAAGGATAGGGCTGCGACCTCATGGTCACGTTCTCGCGCGGGCGCAGCGGACTTTCCGCGCTTCTGATCGGCAGTGTAACCATGTTTGGCTATGCCACTACGTGCGCGTCGGCTCATCCAGCGAAAACCACCACCATGACCGATCCCCAGGTGGTTAGCAGAATGTTTGAGATCGGATAAGCGGGCGTATAGCCCAGCACTACCACCGAGCTGCCGGAGTGCTCCTGGATCGCGGCCATCGCAGCCGTGACCGTCTGCGCTCCGGTCAATGCGCCGAGCAGGAGGATCGAATTCATGTGCAGCACGAAATGACCGAAGCAGAAGCCGACGATCTGCGGCAACAGGGTCACGATCATGCCGCCCAGAAGCAAGCCGATGCCCGCCTCGCGGATGGCGGAAAGGAAAATCGGCCCCGCATGAATCCCGGTCAGGCCGACAAAAGCCGCCAGTCCGAGCGACGTCATCAGGCTGATGGCGCCATCCGGGATCCGGCCGAAATACGGCAGACGAGTGCGGAGATAGCCGACCAGAAGTCCGGCGAGCAGAGTGCCGACGCTGGTGCTCAGTGAGATCGTGATACCGCTAACCGTAAAACTCACGAGAACGCCAACGAGCCCGCCGAGGAAAATCGCGAGCCCCAGCACGACGAAATCGATGCTGGTGCTCGGCGCGATGATGACCCCGATGCTCTTGGCCGCATTCTGCACCACCGGCTCAGGACCTACGAGGCGAAGCAGATCGCCGCGCTGCAGGACCACGCCGGCCGCGATCGGGAGCGATTCACCACCTCGGCTCAATGAGCGCAAATAGAGGCCGCGCGCCCAGTTCTGTTCCGAGGCCTGCCCGAGACTCATCCCCGCAAGCTTGGGATTGATCAGGAACACATCAGCCGGGACCAGAGGGATATCGAGCAGTTCCCGGTCCTCCACCTCCGCGCCGCGCGGTTCGATCAGTTCCACGATCATCTGGCGCGGCGCGGACACCGCGACAACATCGCCTGCCGCGAGCATTGTTCCGGGGTCCGCCTCGAGGATGTGCTCGGCGCGTCGGATGCGGTGAATAAAGACGCGTTGCCCGGGGACGCGCGCTTCGGCGGCGGCAACCGTCAGTCCGGCGATCGCCGCGTGGTCATCAAGGCGGTAGGCGCGCAGCTCGAACTTGCGCCAGGCGGACGCCAGGTCAGGCCGGGCGCGCGTGATGCCCAGGGTTCGTTCTAATTTGAGCGCCTCGGTCTTCAGATCGATCTTCAGCAGCGCCGGAACGACGATCGTGCAGAACGTGATCACGCCGGCATAGCCGAAGATGTAGCAGACCGCATCGGCCACTGCGATGTGCGAGACAAACAGCGCGCGCTGAGCGTCGGACACGGGCAGCGAATTGACGGCGTCGGTCGCCGTACCCATTGCAGCGCTCTGGCTGAGTGCGCCGGACAGGAGTCCGGCGGCAAAGCCGGGGTCAAGTCGCAGCACGTGTGCCACGACGATCGCGGCGGCAAGACCGGTGAGGCTCACGACGACAGCCATCAGCATCGGCTTCAGCCCATCGCGCTTCATCGCCAACACGAATTGCGGGCCGACCGAATAGCCCACCCCGAACAGGAACAGCAGGAACAAGAACGATTTGGTCATGCCGGAGACCGGCACATGCGCGAAATCGCCGACCGCAAGGCCCGCGAACAGCGCCCCCGTGACTGGGCCAAGGCTGAAAGCGCCGATCCTGAAGCTTCCGATCCAGTAGCCCGCGGCGATCACCAGGAACAGCGCGAGCTCTGGATAACGGACGAGGAACTGCTGCAGCCAGATCAACATCGTCGCGCGCTGCGGCTATGTCATCATCATCACCAGCACCATGCCCCAGATGGTCAGCAGCGTGTTTCCGACCGCGTAAGTGACGGTATAGCCGAGGCCGGGAATCTGGCTCTTGGCGCGATCGTTGATCATGCCGAGCGAAGCAGTCGTCGTGCGCGCGCCGGAGCAGCATCCGAGCAGGATCGCGTCGTGGAAGCGGAACAGGTATTTGCCGACGAACATCGCCAGAATCAGCGGCACGGTGGTCACCACGACGCCCCACAGGAAGAGGCTGAAGCCGAGCTTTTGCAGTCCGGCGACAAATCCCGGCCCCGAGGAGATGCCGACCACGGCAATGAAGACGTTCAGGCCGACCGAGTTCATGAACCACACGGTGGGTGACGGGATGCGACCGAACGTCGGGTGCACGGACCGGAGCCAGCCGAAGAACAGGCCCGAGATCAGCGCGCCGCCGGAGGTGGAGAGGGTGAGCGGCACGCTTCCGATCTTGTAGACGAAGGCACCGACAAGGGCGCCGATCGCAATTGCCGCGCCGATGAAGGCGACGTCGGCAATGTCGGTCGCACGATCCGGGCGGCCCAGCATCTTTGTGGTGGCCGCGACATCGGACGTGCGGCCGACCAGGGTGACGATGTCACCGCGGTTGATCTTCGTGTTCGGCAAGATCGGAATCTCGGTCGCGATCGCGCCGCGGGCGATCCTGCGCAGGAAAACGCCGCGGGCGCCCGGTTCTTTCGCCAGTTGCTCCAGCGTCTTGCCATCGACGTCCTTGCTGGTCACGTAGATATCGACGCCCTCGATCGGCACCGCCAGCAGCTCGCGATCGTCGACTTCCTCGGCCTGCTCGCCGATCAGCTGCACGAGCACATCGCGGCGGCCCGCTACGGCAACGACGTCGCCGGCGTGAATCACGGTGTCGGAGGTCGCCTCCTCGATCTTCCCTCCTTGCCGCAGCCGGAGGACGAAGACGCGATGATCAGGAATCAGTGCTTCAACCTGTGCGACCGTCTTGCCGACCACAGGTCCGCGTTCGCGAACGCGGTAGGCGCGCAAATCGAACTGGTGCCAGGCCGTTCCAGGGCCGCCCAGCTCCTTTTTGCCGCCGTGCTGCTCTTCGTATTTCTTGCATGCGGTCTCGAGATCGATGCCGAGCAGCGCCGGTCCGAGCAGCGCCAGCACGATCGCCGACCCGACCGTGCCGAAGATGTAGGTTACGGCGTAGGCGACCGGCATGGCATCGAGCAGCTTCTTGGCTTCGTCCGCGGGCAGGCCAAGGCGATTGATGGCGTCGGTCGCGAGCCCCATCGATGCTGAGATCGTCTGCGAGCCGGCATAGAGCCCGACGGCCGACCCGACGTCGTAGCCGGCGAGCTTCGCGCCGAGATACGCCGAGAGCAGACAGAAGACACAAACCACGGCCGCGAAGACAGCCTGCGGAATGCCGTCCTGCGCGATGCCACGCACGAATTGTGGTCCGACGCCGTATCCGATCGCAAACAGGAACATCAGGAAGAAGAACGGCTTCAGTGGACCGGAAATCGTGATTCCGATCTGGCCGATGATGACCGCGGCGACCAGCGTCGCGGTGACTGCGCCCAGGCCGAGGCCCTTGTAGGTGAAGGATCCGAAATAGTAGCCGAGGGCCAGCGAAAGGAAGATCGCGATTTCGGGATAGGTGCGGAGCGTTTGGAAGAACCAATTGATCATGATGTCACCCGTTCATGCTGTCCCGGGGCTTCGGCATGCGATCGCTTCGATCTCGCGGGGTAGCCGAAGAGGGCGAGCAACCGTATCGACCGACATCAGACGGCGGCTGGGGATGACGATGTTGATCTATGTCAACCGCAACTGCCAGAGCCGCGTGATTCCATTGTCTTGCCGACAACGCATCCGTGCGCCTCCGTGATCGCAAGGCCTGCACGAGACCGTTGACATAGATCAAGCCTCGTCAGCGGCTGCCGATCATGCTGCGCGCGATTGCGCAGGCGACAGAGCCTGTCGTTTCCATTCCACCAGCTTGCATCGCCCCGGGAGTGTCAAAAATGGCCGATCTTCTGACCTTAAAGAAATTCGAGGCGCTGAGCCCGTTCGAGATCAAGGATGAGCTGATCAACCTCGCGAAGAGCAATTCGAAGCGCAGTCAGATGCCCTTCCTGAACGCCGGCCGGGGCAACCCCAACTGGATCGCCACGACGCCGCGCGAGGGCTTCTTCCTGCTCGGCCAATTCGCCGTCACCGAGAGCAAGCGGGTGATGGAGCATCCGGCGGGGATCGGCGGCATGCCGCAGGCAAAGGGCATTGCTGGGCGGTTCGAGGCCTGGCTCGCACAGCACAAGGACATGCCGGGCGCGAGCTTCCTGACAGAGATGCTGCCCTTTGCGGTGAAGAAATTCGGTTTCGATCCCGACGCCTTTGTCCACGAACTGGTCGATTCGATCATCGGCGACAATTACCCGGTGCCCGACCGCATGCTGGTGCACAACGAAAAGATCGTGCACGAATATTTGATGTGGGCAGTCTGCGGCGAGCCCCGGCCGGCCGGGAAGTTCGACATCTATGCCGTCGAGGGCGGTACGGCGGCGATGTGCTACCTGTTCAAGTCGCTGAAGGCCAATCGTTTGCTGGTGCCTGGTGATACAATTGCGCTGGCTACGCCGATTTTCACACCCTACATCGAGATGACGCATCTGGAAGATTACGATCTGAAGGTCGTTCAGATCAGGGCTCCTCAGGAAAACAAATTCCAGTTCACCGACGAGGAAATCAGGAAGCTGGAGGATCCGAAGGTCAAGGCCTTTTTCGTCGTCAATCCGTCCAACCCTCCGGGGATGGCGTTGAGCAAGGAGACGGTCGCCAAATTGGCCAATCTGGTCAGGACCAAGCGCCCCGACCTGATGATCCTCACCGACGATGTCTACGGAACCTTCGTGCACGACTTCCGCTCGCTGCTCGGCGAGCTGCCGCACAACACCATCGGCGTCTACTCCTATTCGAAATACTTCGGCTGCACCGGATGGCGGCTCGGGGCCATCGCCATCCACGAGGACAACATCTTCGACAAGAAGATCGCCAATCTTCCGGACGAGGCCGTGAAAGCGCTCGACAAGCGCTATGGGCCGCTGACGCTTGAGCCGCGCAAGCTCAAGCTGATCGATCGCATCGTCGCCGACAGCCGCGACGTGGCGCTCAATCACACCGCCGGATTGTCGTTGCCGCAACAGGTGATGATGAGCCTGTTTTCGCTCTCGGAAATGATGGACGTGAACAAGGCCTATCAGGCTGCCTGCATGGAAATCGTCAACAAGCGCCTGTGGTCACTGCTCGACGGGCTCGGTCTTGCAGACAAGCTAGTCCCGAATCCGAACTACGATGCCTATTACGCCCTGATCGATTTCGAGTTCTGGGCCCGAAAGAACATCGGCGACGATGCCGTTGAATACTTGAAGAAGAATGTTCACCCGCTGGACCTAGCGTTCAGGCTGGCCGAAGCTCACGGAATCGTGCTGCTGAACGGAGGCGGCTTCGATGCACCCGAGTGGTCACTTCGTGTATCGCTTGCGAACCTCCCTGACGATGTCTACGACGATATCGGTCGAGGCGTCCGGACCATCGCCAGAGGCTATCGCGATGCCTATGAGGCGGCGACCGGGACCCAGGGCGGCGCGCGGCGTTGAGTTATCCAGCTGATTGAACCGTGGTTGGCGCCCCGGCGCGAAAGCTGTCGCGGATGATGCTGCCCAGGCGTTCGCCATTGAGGCGTCGGGCCGTCAACCCGGCGATATAGTCCGATTGGGTGAGCCTGCTTGTCGCACGCCAGACGGATTGTTTGGCACAAGCTGCACTGGTCATTCGTGGTATCCGTGATCTACCATGATCATCATGGAGAACGGCAGCGACATATTTCGGCGAACGTTTCACGCCCGGGAGGCGGGCGACGTACGCAATTGGCTGCATCGCCGGCTTGAAGCGATCGACGGCGATTTTGTTTTCAGGATAACGGTCGTGCTGGCCGGGATGCTGTCGACTGTCGCGTTTGCCTTCGGCTTGCTGTCGCTCTGAGCCTTCCGTCCGGAGCGAACGAACTCATGTCGGCGATGAGTTGGCCGCCTGCAGCTCAAGGCCCAGCCGGTGGCGATCAATGCGCTTCAAAATAGCGGCACATTCGACCGGACGCCGGACCCGTCCGGCGGCAAGGGCAGGGATCGGCGCCGCGGCCGCGATTGCGCTGTTCTGCTGTGCGCAGCAGACCGTCGCGTTGCCGCTGACGCCTTTCGGTTCCGAGACCCAGGCTCGGCGGCATTGTCCTGGCGATACCGTGGTCTGGCTCGATTTTCGCCGGGGACGCTACTACTTCAAGGGGCAGAGCCGCTACGCCAGAGGCTTCGACGGCGGTTTCGTGTGCGGGACCGAAGCCCGAGAGAGCGGCTACCGTCGTTCGTTGTTCGGCCTGCGATGACTTCACCCTGAGCGAGCCAGGCGCCCGACGGTCGATTCACCAACCGTAGTAACGCGGCTGGGCGTAGTAGGCCGGCGAATAGCCGTAGCCGTAACCTGCGCCAGGCGGACAATAGCCGTATCCGGAGCCATAGCCGTATCCGCCGTAATAGGGATATCCGCTGTAGGCCGAACTCGCGATAGCTCCGCCAACGATCGCACCGGCAGCGGCCGCGCCCCAGCCGCGATAGCCCCAGCCGCCATAGCCTCCTCTCCAACCGCGATAGCCCCAGCCACCGCGCCAGCCACCACCCCAACGGACCTGAACGGCGTCGTTGTCGACCGCGCTCTTCATGGCAGCGATGTTGGTCGGTAGTGGCGCCGCCTGGCTCACGCCAATCCCGACCGTGCTCGCAAGCAGGGTCAGAGCCAGCAAGGTTTTGGTGTTCTTCATGACATCCTCCAGATCTGGGTGACGCGCGCAACTGTCATCGAAGCGCCGGAGGCAAACCTGTCAGCCCGCGCCATTCGACGCTTGATCTGGATCAAGCAGCGTCTGTCGAGTCGATGGCACCGCTTCCCATCTGCCTGCTGACGCGCAATCGAAAGCACGCTCTTGAAAACCATTCGCCAGCTCGTGGCCGGAGATGAATTCATCCAGCTCGCAATTCGTCTCGGATTGTTGGCGCTGCTGATCTACTGGTCGTTCGTCCTGGTCCGCCCGTTCGTGCCGATCCTGGCCTGGAGCGTGGTGCTCGCGGTTGCGCTGTATCCGGTGTTCAACTGGCTCACCGGCATGCTTGGAGGCCATACAGGCATCGCGGCCCTCGTGCTGACCTTGACCGCCTTGGCAATCGTCATCGGACCGGCGGCCTGGCTCGGAATCGGGGCAGTGGAGGGGGTGAGGGAGCTCGCCGAACAACTGAGCGCCGGCAACGTCGTCGTGCCATCGCCAATGCCGGAGATCAAGGATTGGCCGTTGATCGGCGGCCCGCTCTATGACTTCTGGGATCGGGCCTCGACCAATCTGCGCGCCGTGCTGCGGGAAGCCGTGCCGCATCTCAAGCCCCTGGCCGGGATCCTGTTTGCGTTTGCGAGCAATGCCGGGGTCGGGGCGCTGAAGTTTCTGTTGGCGGTGGTCGTGGCCGGGTTTCTGTTTCCGAACGGACGGCAGCTTGCCGCCGCGTGCCGCGGCTTCTTGTCCCGTATCGTGCCGGAGCAGAGCGAGCACTTCCTCGATCTTGCCGGCGCGACCATCCGGGCCGTCTCCCAAGGCGTGATCGGCGTCGCCGTCCTGCAATCATTGCTGGCCGGCGTCGGCTTCAAGCTGGCGGGCATTCCGAACGCCGGCCTGCTGGCGTTCGTCGTGATGCTGCTGGCGATCGTGCAGATCGGAGCGGCGATCGTGCTGTTCCCCGTCATCATCTGGCTCTGGTCGACCAAAGACTTCACGACGGCGCTCGCGCTGACGCTGTTCTTCCTGGTGGTCGGCGTCCTCGACAATGTGCTGAAGCCGCTGGTGATGGGGCGAGGCCTGACCACGCCGGCGCTCGTCATCTTTGTCGGGGTGATCGGCGGGACGCTCGCCCATGGCATTGTGGGGCTGTTCATCGGCCCGATCATTCTCGCGGTCGCCTGGGAGTTGATCACGGCGTGGATCCGCGACGACCGTGCCCGCCCGGCAGGCGCGCGATGACACTGCTGCAACTCATCGTGGGATCGACGGTCAGCGCGATCAATATCGTGTTGCACTCGTTGTTCACCGTCATGGTAATCCGGCTGGTGCGGAACGTCGCCCTCAGCTCCCCGGGCCGGTTTGGATTGCTGCTCAGCGGTGTGATGGTTGCGACCGCGCTGAGCCTGATGGTGGCTCACACGCTGGAGATCATGGTGTGGTCACTGGCCTATTATGCAATGAGTGCAGCACCCGAGGGTAGCGATCTGATCTATTTCGCCTTTGTGAACTACACCACGCTTGGCTACGGCGACGTGACCCCGGTGAAGGCATGGCTGTTGCTCGGACCGATGGCTGCCATGAACGGCATTCTGATGTTCGGCTGGTCGACGGCGGTGCTGTTCGAGGTGCTGCAAAAGACCATCGAGCGTCACGGGATGCGGTCCTCGTAGCGTCCCGCTCAGTCGTCCAGCCTGGAGAGCTGGTCGCGGTCAACCAGCATGATTTCACGCTGGTTCGAGCCGAGGAAATTGAGCGCTCCGTAGGCGTGCAGCTTGGATAGCGCCCGCGAGACGGTCTCCAGAGTGAGTCCGAGATAGTCGGCGATATCACGCCGGCACATCGGCAGGGCGACGACGCCGACACCGGTCAGCCGGCGATCCATTTCGAGCAGGAACGCGGCCACCCGCTCCAACGCTGTCTTGCGGCCGAGCAACAGCATGTGGTCTTCGGCATGCTGCAGGTTGCTGGTGGTCATGATTAGCAGGTTGCGAGCCAGCGCGGAATCGGAATGCGCCACCCGTTCGAGACTGCTCCGCCTGATCAGGCGCACATCGGTGTCGACGATCGCTTCGGCTGTGAAGCGATGGAATTCGGTATTCTCAAGGCCGAAAATGTCTCCGACGAGATGAAAAGCGCCGATCTGGCGCCGTCCGTCGGAGAGCAGCTTGTAGCTACGGGCAGCTCCTGAAAGCACCTGGTAGACATATTCCGCGGGCTCGCTCTCGCCGTAGATCTCGGCGCCCCTTCTGTAATGGAATTCGCTGGTGATGAAGGTGGCGTGCGGAGCGGTCAGCCCACCGAGGACGCTCGGTACATCGGCCGGTCTGACATTGATGCGAGCGAACATGGACCAACTCTCTGTACGATGACTTGCGGCGCGGGTCGCGCCTCGAAATGCTTGTCCGCGCGCAATGACTACGACACCTCCCGACCGGGGCTCTATTGATCTTGAGGCCATTGTCCCAAAGGACAGGGGCGGAATGCGGCAATTTGTTCGTAATTGCTACGCAAGTCCTGGACTACTTTTCAATTTTCACGACGATAGCCTGGTGCTAGCTTTCTGAACCACTGGTCTTCGGGCTCCGAACGCTATGGGCAAGGCAATTCGGCTCTCTGGACTGATCATCCTGCTGGCTACGTTGCTGGCGCCGGCTGGTCTCGCGGCGCAAGAGACACGTCGGCATTCCATGCTGGTGCTGGACCAGTCCGATCGGCGGGACGCCTTCTACTATCAGGTTTTCGCCGGACTGCGCGATGCCGTGAGCGCGCACGGTCACGCTCCGACCACCGTCTATACCGAAAGTCTCGATCTCAATCGCTTCGGCGGTGAGACCTATCAGGACGGTTTCCGCAGATTTCTCGAGGAGAAATATCGGGACCGGCCGATCGGCGTCGTGGTTGCCGTTGGCGCAGCGGCGCTTGAGCTTGCGATCCGCTGGCGCCCCCAGCTCTGGCCCAATACGCCGATCGTCTTCGCACTGGTCGAGGAAGCCGACTTCAGGCGAATGCGACCGCCTCCCGATGTCACCGGCGGCATACTCAGCCTGAAGTTCAAGGATGCCGTCACGGCCGCGCGAGCCGTCGTGCCCAAGCTCAATACCGTCGTGGTGGTTGGCGCGGATTGGGAACAGCAGGTCCTGTTTCACAACTGGAAGGACCAGGTTGCGGCCGGCATCCCGGGCCTCGACATTGTCGAGATCGTCGGACGTCCGATGCCTGACGTCATCGAACAGCTCGCCGCGCTTCCCGACCACAGCGCGATCATTTACACCGGCCTCTACAGCGACGGTAAGGGTAACTACTATCCGCCCTCGGATGCCCTCGCCGCTGTCGCAGCGAAGGCACATCGTCCGATCGTAGTCGCGGCGGAGACGTTGCTCGAGCCGGGCGGCATCGGCGGATTTGTCATCGTGCCGTCCCTGATCGGCGCCGACGCGGCACAGCGGGCGCTGCGGATACTGGATGGCGAAGCGCCGGAGAGCCTGCCGCCGTCGGTCATCGATGCCGTGAAACCGATCTTCAATTGGCGTCAGATGCGGCGCTGGAACGTGAGCGAAGCCAATCTGCCGCAAGGCAGCGAAATTCGCTTCCGCGAACCGAGTTTTCTTGAAAGATATCGTTGGCGCGCGATTGCGCTCGGCACCGCGCTGCTGGTCCAGACCTTGCTGATTGGATTCCTGCTGCACGAGCGGCTTATGCGGCGCAAGGCGGAGGTCGACGCCAGCAATCAGCAGTCCCAGCTTGCCCACATCAATCGTCAGGCGACCGCCGGAGAGCTGTCGTCCTCGATCGCCCATGAGCTCAATCAGCCGCTCGGCTCGATCTTGACCAATGCGGAGAGCGCGGAGCTGATCCTCAGTTCGCCCGCGCCGGACCTTCAGGAGGTGCGGGAGATCATTTCCGACATCAAGCGCGACGATCTGCGCGCGAGCGAGGTGATCCGACGGATGCGCAGCCTGCTGAAGCGTGCGCCGTTCGAGAAGAAGGAGATCGACCTGAACCAGACCATGCGGGAGGCTTTCGACTTCCTCAAGCTGCAGGCCTCGGCGCGCAATGTCGCGATCTACCTGCAGACGTCGCCGCAGACCCTGTGGGTGAAGGGTGACCCGGTTCAGTTGCAGCAGGTTATCCTCAACCTCGCGGTCAACAGCATGGACGCGATGGCCAAAATGCCATACGGGCGCACGATCATCGGGCGTACCGAAGTCAACGGCGCGGCGTCGGCCGTGATTTCGATCTGCGATTCCGGTCCCGGAATTCCCCAGGAGCGGCTGAACGAGATTTTCGATCCGTTCTTCACCACCAAAGAGCAGGGAATGGGCATCGGCCTGTCAATCGCCAGGACGATCGTGCTGGCGCATAGCGGTCAAATCTGGGCCGAGAACCAATCGGGCGGCGGAGCGGCTTTCCATCTTTCATTGCCGCTGGCGGCATAGTCCGTTTGGGCTCTTCCTTCGGCAGGAGGCCGTGCTAATTTAAAGCGGTCGTGGAGGAGAGAGGGCAATGCACGCTTACGTGCATATTGTCGACGACGACGCCTCGTTTCGCACAGCGCTCGAGCGGCGGCTCAAGCTCGCCGGCTACCAGGTTGCGACATATGCATCGGCCCGGCAACTGCTCGATCAATTGCCAGGCGACGAAGAAGCCGGCTGTATCCTGCTGGACGTTCGCATTCCCGGAATGAGTGGCCCGGAGCTGCAGACTCGTCTTAACGAGCTGGAGTCGACGCTTCCGATCGTCTTCCTCACCGGACATGCCGACACCGCGACCACCGTGCAGGCGATCAAGGCTGGAGCCGAGGATTTTCTGACCAAGCCGATCGCGTCGGGACAGCTGATCGAGGCAATCAATCGCGCCGTTGCCCGACACGAGCTGGTCCGCAGCCGGCGAACCAGGCTCGACGCGCTTCGCGCGCTGCTGGCGAGGTTGACGCCACGCGAGCGGCAGGTGTTCGATCAGATCGTGCGCGGTCGGATCAACAAGCAGATCGCCTATGAGCTCGGTACCACGGAGCGCACCATCAAGGCGCATCGTCACCAGGTCATGGAGAAGATGCAGGTGCAGTCGCTTGCCGAACTGGTCTCGATCGCCGAGCGGCTCGGCGCGCGGGAGCTCGATGATGAGGTCAAGGGTTGACCGGTGCGGGCGGCCTAAGGCGGTCCATGTCCCATGGTACAATATGAAAGCTCTGTGACGGCGCGTATTTCCAATATTGGCCGCGACGATGTCGCGCGCCGGCGAGACGTCGATGCGTCCGTCGCCAAGGCGCGGACGCTGGGCATCACGTCGAGATTCAGCGATAAGGTAGAGGCGCCCGATTTGCCGACCGCGAAAATTGTCCTCGTCGTAGACGATAATCCGTCGATGCTCCGCGGAATTGGGCGGCTGCTACGGGAATGCGGATTTGCATCCAGATTGTTCGAGAGCGGAAATGCCTTGTTGATGGATGGTGAGTTGGATTGCGCATTGTGCCTGATCCTGGACGTCAATCTCAGCGATGGTTCAGGGATTGAACTGCGACACCGCCTGACGGATCGGGGCATCGAGGTTCCCGTCATCTACATCACCGGAAATGACAACCCGGCGACGCGCATGGCCGCAATGGCATCGGGATGCGTGGCCTATCTGACCAAGCCGTTCACGGCAAAATCGCTGATGCAGCCGATCGAACAATTGCTGGCTGGGGTGGTCTAGCGATCGCGGGTCTCGATCATTCGTCAATGGCCTGGTCGAGTGTCAGCGCCGGTGCGCCCTTGCGCACGGTCGCAAAGCCGCCGAGTGGCACAGATGTCGTCACCGTCAGAATGCTGGTGTCGACCACGTCGATCGCGAGCGCCTTTCCGCCGTCCATTTCCTCGATCAGCCTGGGATCGGCAATATCAGCCGCAATACACATGTTGCTCAGGCACCAGGTATAAGGCATGCGATGGACCTGCTGCTGGTCAACGGACAGTTTGACCCCGGCTTGCAGGTACATCCCGACCGGAAGGAACAGCTGGAGACGGGAAGACCCGTCTTCGCGCTCGATCAGATCGACGCGAACGGCGGTCTGGCCGGTCCCGAAAGTGCCGGTGATCGTCGTTCGGCATAATGTCTTGGCGCCGCCTGCGGTGAAGCAGAGCTTCCGCCAATCGCCAAATTTGACGTCCCGCGCCACGCGTGCGCCTCGCGAGACGACCTCGGCGCCGTCCTTGACTGCCGCGGGCGGCGGGGGCGACTGCTGGCTGTGCGCAGCGCTGGTGCCGGCAACGAACAGCAGCGACGTCGCCAAGGCACCGTACAGGGTACGAGATCGGACCATGGGCACTCCTCCAGCAAATTGCGCCTAGCGAACCTTGTCGAGAAATCGCTCGACCAATGGCGACCAGATGGGAATGGAATCGGGAGAACCGATCAGGAAATGCCCTTCGTCGCCGAATGGCGGCAACAGGTGGTACTCGGCTCGGCCACCGGCGCTCGTGAACGCTTCATACATTCGCTTCGAGAGGGCCGGACCGAAGAAGGTGTCGTTCTCGATGTAGAGCCACAGCATGGGTACCCGTGACGTATGGCCGAAGAAGCCGGTCGCTTTGACCAAACGATCGGGATTGCAATTGTTGTTGGGCTTGCCATCGACCCGGCCGCCGCGGCCGGCTGCAAAGGTGATGATGGCCTTGACTTGCGGAGGATTGAGGCTCGACAGTGCGATTGCGGCCCAACCACCGGCCGATTGCCCGACGACGATGACGCCATCCCGCAGGGTGCGCTGTTCGGCGGCCATGTAGTCGATGATCCAGAGATCGACCTGGGCGACCGCGAGGCCCGGATCGAGGAAATTGGGATTGCTGCATTTCCCGACCTTGGAAAAGAACGGACCATAGAGACCGCGTTCCGGAATATCGATGGCCGCCGCGCCGTAGCCGGTACCGACTGGCGCAATCACGAGATAACCGCGCCGTGCAAACCACATCGCGGCGTCGCGAAACTCGACCAGCGGGAAGAAGCTCCGATCCCTAGCGTTCAGCGACACGCCATGATTCATGATGACCAGCGGGAAGGGGCCGTCACCCACCGGGCGGACTAGGTAGGCGAACATCGGCAGTGGGAGCGGCAGTGCCCAGATCTCCTCCTGGATGCGTTGGGATGCGCCTTGGTCATCGGTATGTGCCGGAGCGGTCAGGCCAAGCAGCACAACGGTTGCGGTTGCGAGGATCCGTAAGCGGTGCTGACGCATGCCATGCGCTCCAGCGGTCGTCCGGCAAACGTGTGGGTCACGATAATCAAGCCGAGCCTGGTGAGAAGCACATCGCCGGCAACGAGGTTTGATCTGAGTCAACGAGTATCGGCCCTTGCGGCGCGACGACATCCGACCATTGCGTTTCATATGGCGGGCATGATGTCGGTCCAGGATGAGACGAGCTGGATCCGCTGGTTTCCGCCGGCGAATTGGCTCGCTGGCTATCGCGGATCCTGGCTCGGAGCGGATGCGATCGCCGGAGTCACGCTGGCGGCCTACGCGATTCCGGTGTCGCTGGCATACGCCGGGCTCGCCGGCCTGCCGCCGCAGATCGGCGTCTACGGCTATCTGCTTGGCGGCACGGGCTACGCCTTGTTCGGCTCGTCCCGGCAGCTCGCGGTGGGACCGACCTCGGCGATCTCGCTGATGATTGCCGGCGCCGTTGGCATACTCGCCGGCGGCGATGCCACGCGTTATGAACAAATCGTCAGCCTCGTTGCCTTCAGCGTCGCGGTGCTCTGCGTGATTGCCTGGCTGTTCAAGCTCAGCCTGCTGGTACGGTTGATCAGCGATAGCATCCTGGTCGGCTTCAAGGCCGGGGCCGGGCTCACCATCATCATGAGCCAGCTGCCGAGCCTGTTCGGCGTAGCGGGCGGCGGCCACAATTTCTTCGACCGTGCGATCAAGATCGCCGGCCAGCTCGGCGATACAAGGCCACTGGTGCTCGGAATTGGTGTGGCTGCGACCATGCTGCTCCTGCTCGGCGAGCGCAGGCTGCCCGGAAAGCCCGTCGGGCTCGCCGTGGTCGCGCTCTCGATCCTCACCGTCTCCATCCTTGGCCTTGCGGAAATAGGATTGCCGGTGACCGGAAAGATTCCGACCGGATTGCCGGCGCTCGCGCTGCCGACGTTCGGCCTGCTCGAATTTGACGACCTCTTTCCGATTGCCGCCGGATGCCTGGTGCTGGCCTATGTGGAAGGTGTGTCCGCTGCGCGAAGCTTCGCGGCAAAGCACGGCTACCCGCTGAATGTCCGGCAGGAGTTCTTGGGACTCGGCGCGGCCAATCTCGCTGCAGCGTTGGGGCATGGCTATCCCGTCGCCGGCGGCCTGTCGCAGTCGGCGGTCAATGACGCTGCCGGCGCCCGGACGCCCTTGGCTCTCGTATTCTGCTCTGTGACCCTTGCACTCTGCCTGCTGTTCTTCACCGGTCTTCTAACCAATCTGCCGAAGACCGTGCTTGCCGCGATCGTCTTTTCGGCGGTCTACAAATTGGTCGATATTCGAGCACTCGCCCGAATGTGGCGGATCAGCCGGATCGATTTCTATGCGGCGGTCATCGCACTCGTATCCGTGCTGTTCCTCGGAATCCTGCAGGGCGTGCTGCTGGCGGCCGCCGCCTCGATCTTCCTCCTGCTGCTGCGAGCGTCCCAACCCAACGTCGCGTTTCTTGGCCGTCTCCCGGGTAGCGGCCGCTATTCCGACCGGGCGCGCCATGACGGCGTGGAGCCGCTAAACGGGGTGGTCGCCTTTCGCCCTGAGACCTCGTTGCTTTATGTCAATGCCGAGACGATCTTCGAAGCGGTGCTGACCGCACTGCAGACGTCCCCCAACGTCAAGCTGGTGGCCTGTGACCTGTCGGCCTCGCCATTCATCGACCTGGCGGGGTCGCGCATGCTGCACGATCTCCACCAGGAACTCACATCGCGCGGAATCACGTTCTGCATTGTCGGCGCACACGCGCAGTTGCGCGATCTGCTTCAGGCGGATGGTCTTGCCGACAAGACCGACAGCGGAGACTGGATGCGCACGCTCGACATCGTATTGAGCAGCAGAATGGCATCGGCAAGCCACTGACGCCTGTGGCGGGGCGGGCCGCTCCCGGCTCCAGCTCGGTTGCATCGCAAGATATCCCGGTCGCTCAGCCAATAGGGTTTGTCTCAATCTGGTTGCGGCTTGACTTGGATCAAGCCGGGCGGTGGGCACCGTTCCTACGATTGGAGCGAACCAGCGCCAAAATCGGGAGATATCGATGGCCAACGACGCGAAGCCGGCACAGCAGCGCATCGACCAGTTCTTCTCCGGACCCGGCGGGCGCGCGGACAATTGGCGCGATCTGGTCGAGGCGGCAAAGGCGTGGAGCGGCGGCGGCGACCGTGCGCCGTATGACGCGGCGCTGTCGGCGATTGCGGTCACGGAGGAGTTTCACGGCTACCCGGGCCTGCGCTTGATGACGGCGCTGAAGGAAGCCGCGGCGGCGGGCGACGTCGCCGCCTCGCATATGCTCGCGGCGCGGATCGCGCAGGCGCTTCAGACAAAATCGTTCCGCCAGCATGCCGGTGACTGGAGCACGCAGGACGACGGCAACGGCGACGTTCCGGATTTGCTCCCACCAACGCTCGGACATTCGGCTGCGCGCCGTCCCTACTTCGAGACCCTGATCGTGACGGGAGTGCCTGCCAGCAACTGGCCGGGACTCCTGGCGGAATGGCGCAAGCTGCGGCGTCCGTTCGACGCCTTCATCTATGAGCCTGTGGTCGTCGGCAGCCTCGAGGACGCGTTCTGCGCCACCATCCTGAACCCCAATATTGCAGCGGTCGTGATCAATGAGGGCTTCGCCCTGCGTTCGCGTCACGACGCGCCGGTGCTTCGATCCATGATGACCGCGATGGGGCTCAGCCATGAATCCGACGCGTCTGCATTGGGGCTGGCTCACATCCTGAAGCGGGTTCGTCCGGAGCTCGACATCTACCTGATGTCGAACCGCGACGTGGAAACCATCGCTGGCAATCCCGCGGCCGACGTGGTGCGCCGGGTGTTCTACTCGGTCGAGGATATCCTCGAACTGCACCTTTCAATCCTCGAAGGCGTACAGGATCGCTTCGACACGCCGTTCTTCGACAATCTGAAGAAATACGCGCAGCGGCCGATCGGGACCTTCCACGCGCTGCCGATCGCACGGGGCAAGTCGGTCTTCAAGTCCGACTGGATCCGCGACATGGGTGAATTTTACGGGCTGAACCTGTTCCTGGCCGAGAGCAGCGCCACCACCGGCGGCCTCGACAGCATGCTGGAGCCGACCGGCAACATCAAGAAGGCGCAGGAGAAGGCCGCACGCGCGCTCGGCGCAGATCGCGTCTACTTTGTCACCAACGGCACCTCGACCTCGAACAAGATGGCGGTGCAGGCGCTGCTGGGTCCCGGCGACATCGCGATCGTCGATCGCAACTGCCACAAGTCGCACCACTACGGCATGGTGCTCGCCGGCGCGCAGCCGCTCTACGTCGAGGCTTTCCCGATGACGGAATACTCGATGTACGGCGCGGTGCCCCTGAAGACGATCAAGCAGGCGCTGCTGAACGCAAAGGCCGATGGCCGGCTCGACCGGGTCAAGATGATCGACCTGACCAATTGCACCTTCGACGGTCACATATACAACACTCGGCGGGTGATGGAGGAATGCCTCGCGATCAAGCCCGACCTGATCTTCCTCTGGGATGAGGCCTGGTTCGGCTTCGCGCGGTTCTCGCCATTCCTGCGGCGGCGAACCGCGATGGGCGCGGCGAACGAGATCGAAGCCTGGATGCGCGATCCAAAATCGGTTGCCGCCTACGAGAAGCAACAGGCCGAGCTCGGCAAGAACCCGTCGGACGAGGTGCTGCTCAAGACCAGGCTTATTCCTGATCCGCGTCAGATCCGGTTGCGGGTCTACCAGACCAACTCGACGCACAAGTCGATGTCGGCGATTCGGCAGGGCTCGATGCTGGCGGTCAAGGACATCGAGTTTCACACGGTCGAAGCGCAGTTCAAGGAAGCCGTATTCACGCACGCATCGACCAGTCCGAACCAGCAGCTGATTGCAAGCCTCGACGTCTCGCGGCGCCAGATGGAGCTCGAAGGTTACGGACTAGTGGCCAATGCCATGGAAATCGCGTTTGCCATACGCAATGCGGTCAACACCAATCCACTGATCTCCAAGTATTTCCGTGTCCTCGGCGCGGACGCGATGGTGCCGAAGCAATATCGCCAGAGCGGGTTCACCGATTACCTCGCTGATGGCACCAACTGGGCGAGCGCGCTGAAGAGTTTAAACGACGACGAGTTTTGCCTCGATCCGACCCGCATGACGCTGGTCTGCGGCACGGCCGGCTACGACGGAACGCAGTTCAAGGGTCTGCTTGCCAGCCGCTACAACATCCAGGTCAACAAGACCTCGCGTAACTCTGTCCTGATCCAGTCCAACATCAACAACACGCGGAGCGACGTCGCGCATCTGGTCCGGGTGCTGGCCGAAATCTCCGGCGAAATCGATCGCGGCCTGGCCAAAGGCGGAGCGAACGCCAGGGTCGATTTCGACATGCGGGTCAACAGTCTGATGAAGGACGTGCCCGACCTGCCGAACTTCTCGCATTTCCACGAGGCCTATCGCGGCGATGCGGGCACGAAGACGAACGAAGGTGACATCCGCAGCGGGTTCTATTCAGCCTATGATGCTGCCGGATGTGAATACATTCGCTTGAACGATCCCGAGATCGACCGGCGCCTGAAGAACGGTCCGGCTCTCGTCTCCGCGAGCTTCGTGATCCCGTATCCGCCGGGCTTCCCGATCATGGTCCCTGGCCAGGTCATCACGCAGGAGACCATCGACTTCATGCGCAAGCTCGATGTGAAGGAGATCCATGGCTATGACGCGGCCGAGGGTCTGAAGCTCGTGACCACCGAGGCGCTGGCCAGGATGGGCAGGCCGCGGGCAGCCGCGCCGAAGCTGAAGGCTGCGTCATAAGGGGAAGATATCCCGCAAGGCGCCTTCGCATTCTTGCGGCGATGATCCTTGCGCAACAGGTCGTAACGCAACCGGAGGGACACTATGAGGAAAGTGGGTTTGATCGGAGCTCTTGCTGCACTGTTGTTGGGATTGGCCGGCTTCAGCACACCGTCGCTGGCCGAAACCGGCTCGGTCGCCGTCATCTTCACCAAGGGTGGCTTCATCGTCGGTGTCGGAGGTGGCGAGGGCGTCTTGACCCTGCGCGGCAAGCACTATCCGTTCACGGTATCGGGCATGAGCGTCGGCTTCACGATCGGCGCCTCGACCACCAAGCTTGTCGGTCGCGCCTTCAACCTCAGAGGCCCCGCGTCGATCGAAGGCTCCTACAGCGCGGCAGGCGCCGGCGGGGCGATCGCCGCGGGTGCCGGCGGCGTGCAGTTGCAGAATGCCAATGGCGTGATCTTGCAGCTTAGCGGGCCCAAGGTGGGTGCCGAGGTATCGGCCGCGGTGGGCGGCGTTTCCATCCGCTTGAAATAGGTCTGAAAGACTAGGCCGCGCCCTGCGCGGCCTCGTCTTTCAATAGCGTTCTTCGACGAACTTCATCCCGCGCAGACCGGCTTGATCGTTGTAGCGACCCTTGTTGGAGCGTCTGGGCAGCTTGACTTTGTCGCGTTTGATCCGTCCGTGCGGAATTGTCTTCAGCAGAAACGAGATGCAGTTCAGCCGCGCCCGCCGCTTGTCGTCGGAGCGGATGATGTGCCAGGGCGCGTGCTTCGAGCTCGTCGCCTTGAACATCAGATCGCGTGCCCGGGAATAATCGTACCAGCGCCGGTAGGATTCCGTGTCCATCGGGCTCAGCTTCCATTGCCGCAGCGGATCGTCGATCCGGGCCCTGAAGCGGCGTTCCTGCTCGTCCATCCCGACCTCGAGCCACAGCTTGATCAGGATGATGCCGCCCTCGATGATGTACTGCTCCATCTGCGGGCAAAGCGAGAGGAAGCGCTTGTGCTCCGCCGGCGTGCAGAATCCCATCACGTATTCGACGCCTGCGCGATTGTACCAGCTACGATCGAAGATCACGATCTCGCCGGCAGCCGGAAATTGCTGCATGTAGCGCTGGAGAAAGAGCTGGGTCTTTTCACGGTCAGATGGTGCCGGGAGGGCCACCACGCGAAACACGCGCGGGCTGACCTTCTCGGTCAGGGCCTTGATGGTTCCGCCCTTGCCGGCCGCATCGCGTCCCTCGAACAGGATGATGACCCTGAGCTTGTGAGTCTGCACCCATTCTTGCAGATGGCAGAGCTTGACCTGCAGCTTTTGCAGCTCTTCCTCATAATCCTTGCGCTTCATCTTCTCTGCGGACTTGTCTTTCGCCATCGATACCCGTCCGTCGTTTGAACTCTTAGCCCCAGGCAATGACGATGCCGATGTCGCCGGGCATGCCACCGGGGTAGTCGACGACCTGGTAGCGGATGCGGTAGCCACGCGGCTGCAGATAGTCCGCCCAGAGCTGGTATATTTCCTTGGGAATGCCCGTCAGCGTCTTCTCCCAGCCAGCCTCCATCTGATTGATGGCCCGCCCGTTGTCGGTGCACAGCGTGTTGGGGAAGCGATAGACCTGCACTTCAGTCAGTCCGTTGCGCACCGCGCGCTGAATCACGGTCGAGGCCAGCTTGACCTTCTCGTCCTCGCTGAGGCCGGACGGCTTGCTCAACCGCTCGATCAGGGCGCGCTTCTCGGCCTCAACAGCCGCCGCGCGCTTGGCATGCTCCTCTGCCTTTTCCGTTTCCTTAAGCGCTGCCTGCTTCTGGATCTCGTGCGCGTTCGGGATCAGGTCATCGATTTTCTCTCGCATGGCTGGGGTCTCCTGGGCCCGATCTTCCACCGTGCCTGCGAACGGTAGGGGCGAGCCGACCAGCTTCCTTGATCCAGATCAAGCAAGCGCGGTAGGATGATCAGCAGTGTCGATCAAGATTTGCCTGCGGTTATGTTGCAACCGGGAGACTTGGCTTGAACGAACAAATCCATCCGGCAGCCCCGCATCATCTGCCGTTCTTCATTCCCGGCGCCGACGGGTCGGATACCCTGATGGTGGTGATGGGCATCTTCCTTGTAGCGACTGTCCTGTGGGTCGGCACGCTCTACTGGAAACTGCACAGCCTGCCGGAACGCATGGCGCACAAAAGCCAGAAGCTTCAGTTTGAATTCGTCGCCGTCCTCGGCCTGATATCGCTTTTCACCCACATGCATATCTTCTGGATCGCCGGCCTGCTGCTGGCACTCATCGACCTGCCGGATTTCGGCACGCCGATCCGCAGCATTGCCGGCTCCGTCGAGCGCATCGCTGATGCCACGCCGGGCGCGCCCGCTGCCGAACCGGAATCCGAAGCCGCATCTGACAGCAGCCCCGACGCCCGGACGCCCTCGAAGCAGGAGGTGCACGACCATGCTTGAGCTCATGATCTGCTCGCTGGTGACGATCCTGCCGGATTACCTCTACCGCCGCTATCGGCAAGGCAAGCGGTTCGGCAAGGAGATCACGTTCTTTTCCGTCTGGTACGAACTGAGATGGGGGATCACCGGCTGCCTGATGCTTACGATCTCGCTGATCACGATGATCTTCTACTTCCATCCATCGACAACCTCCGCGGCGATCTACTTCAGGACCGTGCCGATCCTGCCCGAAGGTTCCGGCCGGGTCGTCGAGGTCAATGTCGACTTCACCGCGCCGGTGAAGAAGGGCGACGTCCTGTTCCGGCTCGATAGTTCGAAGCAAGAGGCTGCGCTCGAGACAGCCAAGCGAAAGGTCGCCGAAGTCGATGCGTCGCTGGTCTCGGCGCAGGCCGACGTCGTCAAGGCGGATGCTCAGATCGGGGAGGCGAAAGCATCCTTGCAGCAAGCCAAGGATGAACTGGACGTGAAGAGCGACTTGCAGCGCCGCAATCCGGGCATCGTGCCGCAACGGGACATCGAAAAGCTGCAGGTGCTGGTTGACCAGCGGCAATCCGGCGTCGACGCGGCCAATGCCGTCAAGGAATCGGCGGCGTTGCGCGTCTCCACGTTGTTGCCGGCCGAGAAGGCGAGCGCCGAGGCCGCGCGCGCGCAGGCGCAAGTGGACCTCGACAAGACCTTCGTCCGTGCCGGCGTCGATGGCCGTGTCGAACAATTCCTGGTTCGCCCCGGCGACCTCGTCGCCCAGATCATGCGGCCGGCCGGAATCATGATACCGAACGAGGCGGGCCGCAACAAGTTACAGGCAGGATTCGGGCAGATCGAGGCCCAGGTGATGAAGCCCGGCATGATCGCGGAAGCCGCCTGCATGTCGAAACCCTGGGTGATCATTCCTCTGGTTGTCACCAGCGTTCAGGATTTCATCGCCGCCGGCCAGTTTCGCGCCAGCGAGCTGTTGATCGACCCGCAGAACCTGCAACAACCAGGTTCGATCCTCGTATTCCTCGAGCCGCTCTATAAAAACGGCCTTGACGGCGTGACACCAGGCAGCACCTGCATCGTCAATGCCTACACGAGCAACCATGACCAGATCGCCGATCCGAAAACCGGCGCGTTGAAGGGCTTCGCCCTGCACGCCGTCGATGCGACGGCCCTCGTTCATGCATTGCTGCTTCGGATCCAGGCTCTGCTGCTACCGATCAAGACGCTGGTGCTCAGTGGCCACTGACGGGCGCGAACAGGGAGACAGCAGATGAAGCCGGATGGCAAGCTTCGCGCAATCGTGGTGACGGGCATGATCTTCGCATTGCCGGATCATGCGCTCGCGTTCGATCTCGCCGGCGCTTGGGCCACGAGCGCGAACCAATGCGGCAAGGTGTTCGCCCGCAAGGGCAGGGCAAACCAGGTCACGTTCACGAATTTCTCCGGGGTCTATGGCGGCGGCTTCATCGCAGAGGCCGATCGCCTGAGGGGCAAGTTCGAGAACTGCAAGATCAAATCGCGCAAAGATGACGGCAAGGACATCAATATCATCGTGGGTTGCGCTTCGGGGATCATGGTGTCCAACGTGCAGTTCTTCCTCAAGGTCGTCGACGACGACACCATCACGCGCGAGTTTCCGGGTATCGAGGGGATGCAGGTCTCCTATTATCGCTGCAAGCTCTAGCGGCATGCAGCCTTTGACCAAATTCCGCGGCTCGATATATTGAGCGTTGTGAAGCAAAATCCGATCACCGGATTGACCGAGTAGCGCGCCGTGGATCCGAGCAATTTGCCAAGGTCGTTGCGCATCGCCCTGGTCGCCGGGCTCGTGCTGATGCTCGCGGGGGCCACTTTGTTGGCCTATCGCTGGTATCTTCGGCCGACAACGCTCACGGTGGCGGTCGGTTCGCTCGATGGCGAGGCGAACAAGCTCGTTTCGGCGATCGCCGGCAAGCTCACGGAGTCGAAGGCCACGGTCCGGCTTCGCCTGGTCCAGACCACGGGGCCGCTCGAGTCTGCCGCTGCGTTCGCGTCCGGAAAGGTTGATCTCGCGGTGGTGCGTGGCGATGTCGGCGACCTGTCACAGGCCCAGGCCGTGACCGTGCTGGCCCATGCCGCCGTGCTGATCGTTGCTCCGCCCGGGGTTTCGATATCTGACGTGACGGAGCTGAAGCGCACCACGCTCGGCGTGATCGGGGTCGACACCAATCAGAAGCTGATCAAGGTGTTGTCGGGCGAATACGATCTTGCGCGCGCAGGCGTGACGTTCAAGCCGCTTCTGCCCTCGGACGCGCGCCGGGCGCTGGAAACTAAGGAAGTCCGCGCCATCCTGCTCGTGATTCCTCTGACCGAGAAATATCTGTCCCTCCTGCGGGGCGTTGTCCCGCACACATCGCGAACCGGCCCCGTGATGATTGCCATCGAGTCCGCGGGCGCGATTGCAGAAAAGGAGCGCGCCTACGAAAGCTTTGACGTGCCAAAGGGAACATTGCGGGGCTCGCCGCCAATTCCTCCCGATGACCTGACGACACTGCGGACCTCATTCTACCTGGTGGCGCAGAAGACGCTCGGCAACGACCTGATCGGCGACCTGACTCAGTCGATCATGACCGCACGGCACGATCTGCTTGCTGAATTGCCCGGGCTGGCGCAGATCGTGACGCCCGACACCGACGCGGACGCCTACATCCCCGTACATCCAGGCGCTGCCGCGTTCTACGAAGGGACCCGGGAGAGCTTTCTCGATCAATGGGGAAATGCGATTTTCCTGGCGCCGATGATCGCTGGGGGCCTTGCATCGGTGCTTGCCGCCGCCTGGAAATTTCTCCGGCCGGCCGAGACCCCGAGCCGCAAGGAAGCGCTCGACATGCTTTATGCGCTGGGACCTCGGATCCGGGCGGCCGAGCATGTGCCGGAACTGGAAGAGATCGAGCGGGAAATCGACCAGGTGCTGCGGATGCAGCGCAGCCGGCCGGTCGGGGACGACAAGGGCGAGCGTGCCGTCACCGCGGTGAACGTTGCGGCCCATCGGCTCGAAAGTCTGATCCACGATCGCCGTGCCCATCTTGCGTTGCGGCAAGCGGACCAGGTCGGAAGCTGAGCGAGCTGGCGCTTTCCTTGATCTCGATCAAGGGGCGGACGTGGCCGTGCCCGATGCTGTCGACCGTCGTGTCGATGGAGGTGGCCATGTTCCGTTGGGGCAAGACCCTGCTTGCGGTTGCGCTGGTGTCGGTGACATCAGTTGCGGTAGTCGCGCAAACCGCTGACAAGCCGCCGGTCCAGGCCAGCCAGCCGACCGCGGCAGCGGCGCAGCCGGCTGATCAGTTGCTGAAGCCCGAGCAGCTAGAAGCACTGGTGGCGCCGATCGCGCTCTATCCGGACTCGCTGCTCGCCAACGTATTGGCGGCTTCGACCTATCCGCTGGAGGTGGTGCAGGCCGATCGCTGGCTGAAGGAGCGCAAGAGCCTGAAAGGCGACGCGCTGAAGGCCGAGGTCGAGAAGCAAGCTTGGGATGACAGCGTCAAGGCGCTTGCGAGCACCGCCGACGTGCTCGCGATGATGAGCGACAAGATCGACTGGACGAAGAATCTCAGCGATGCGGTGCTGGCCCAGCAGGCCGACGTGATGGACGCGATCCAGCGCCTGCGCAGCAAGGCGCAGGCGAACAACAAGCTAGTGACAACCAAGCAGCAGAAGGTCAGCGTCCAGACCCAGGAGAACAAACAGGTCATCGTTATCGAGCAGACCGATCCGGACACGGTCTACGTGCCGTATTACGATCCCGCCACTGTCTACGGCACCTGGCCTTACGCTGAATACCCGCCGTACTATTTCGGCTATCCGTCCTATATCGGTGCCGGTGTCATCGCGGCAGGCCTGGCCTTCGGCACAGGATGGGCGATCGGACGCTGGGGCAATTACTGGGGCGGCGGCTGCAACTGGGGCAATCGCAACGTCTATGTCAATCACCGGACCGCCAACATCGCAAATGGCTGGCAGCACAATTCCGCGCATCGCCAGGGCGTTCGCTACAACAACAGCAGTGTGCAGCAGCGCTTCGGCGGCAACACCAACCGGGCCGGTGTCAGCGACCGGATGAACTACCGCGGCCGCGACGGTCAGCAGGTCCTCAACCCCGGCGGCGATCGGCAAGGCGCGGACCGCGCAGGCGACCGGGCGGGAGACCGCGGTGGTGATCGCGGCGGAGACCGTGCCAAGGGTGGCGACCGTGCCGGTGCAACCGATCGTGCCAAGGGTGGCGACCGTGCCGGTGCAACCGATCGTGCCAAGGGTGGCGACCGCAGGGGGACCAGCAACAAGGGCGGTGGCGATCGCGCAAAGGCCGCCAACCGAGGCAATACGGGCAATCGCGCGGCTGCGGCAAACCGTGGCGGCGGTGGGAACCGCGGCGGTGCCATGAACGTGTCGTCCGGACGGGCAGCTGCGGCGGCGTCGGCGCGCGGGCGATCGAGCATGGCCAGCATGCCGCGCGGCGGCGGCGCAAGCTTCGCCGGCCGCGGTGGCGGCGGAGGTGGTTTCCGAGGCGGTGGAGGAGGTGGTGGCTTCCGTGGCGGCGGGGGTGGACGGCGTTCCGACATCGCGCTCAAGCACGATATCGAGCTGCTTGGATATCTCGCCAACGGCCTCGGCTATTACCGTTTCAGCTATCTCGGCAGCAGCAAAGCCTATGTCGGCGTGATGGCACAGGAAGTCGAGCAAGCAATGCCGGCGGCGGTGACACGCGGCGCCGACGGCTATCTCAGGGTCTATTACGACAAGCTCGGGCTCAAATTCCGCAGCTACCACGACTGGCTTGCCGCCGGTGCCAAGATTCCATCTCCGTCGGAGGCTTCACGATGACAGGCACTTCGTACTTGCGATTGGATCGCCTGGCTTTGATCGGCATCACGGTGGTAGCGGCATTCGTCTTGCTGCTAGCTCCGGCTCGCGCCCAGCAAGGCTTCCCCAATCCGGAAGATGCGGCATCGGCGCTGGCAGCGGCCGTCAAGGCCGGTACGAGCCGGGCCATGCTGAAGGTGCTGGGTCGCGATGCTGCCGACATCATCGAGTCCGGCGACGATGTCGCCGACGCCAATGCGCGAGAGCGCTTCCTGTCGGCCTACGACGCCAGGCACTCGATCAAGGCCGACGGCAACAAGAAGGCCACCCTGATACTGGGGCCGGACGATTTCCCGTTCCCGATCCCCCTCGTCAACAATCAGGACGGCTGGAGTTTCGACGCGGCTGCGGGACGTCGCGAAATCCTCTACCGCAGGATCGGCCGCAACGAGCTTGCGGCGATCCAGACTTGTCTCGCCTATGTCGACGCGCAGAATGAATATGCCGAGAAGGATCGCGGCGAGGGCGTGGGCACCTATGCCCAGCGCATCGTCAGCAGGCCGGGCAAGACCGACGGATTGTTCTGGCGCGACGACAAGGATCCGAGCCCGCTCGGTGAGCTGGCGGCCCAGGCCGCGGCGGAAGGCTACAAGGTCGGCGAGCAGGCCGAGCCGTACCACGGATACTACTATCGCATCCTGAAGGCCCAGGGCTCCGATGCTCCGGGCGGTGCGCTGAACTATGTCGTGAAGGGCAAGATGATCGGTGGATTTGCACTGGTCGCCTGGCCCGCCGAGTACGGCAATTCCGGCGTCATGACGTTCCTGGTCAACCACGCAGGCATTGTCTACCAGAAGGACCTCGGCCCACGCACCGATTTTCTCGCCAAGCGCATGATCGCTTTCGATCCGGATCACACCTGGAAGAAAGTGGATCTTACCAATCCTTGAACGAGGAGGAGCTGCCGCGATGCGATGCATGATCCGCTCCGTCGTATTGGCGCTCGTGGCGATGGTCTCGTTGGTCACGCCATGCTCGGCGCAGGCGACCGGTCATGTCCAAGTCAAGTTCGTGAAGGCAGCTCTCGTCGTGGGCGGCGGCGGAGGGAGCGGCACGCTCATCTACCGCGGCCGTCACTATCGGTTCATCGTGTCCGGCTTCAGCCTCGGCGTAAGCGCGGGTGCCTCAGTGACCTGGCTGGAAGGTACTGCCTCAGGCATCAGGGAGGTCAACGATTTCGCCGGCAGCTATACGCTGGTCGGAGGAGGCGGTGCGTGGGCCGCCGGTGTCGGCGGCGTGAGCATGCGAAATGAACACGGTGTTCTGCTTACGCTCAAAGGGCCGAAAGCAGGACTGGAATTTGCGGCAAATCTGGGCGGGCTTACCATCTCGCTCAGATGAACTTCACGGCACATGCAAGACGATTCGGGCGTCACTCCGCGCGGCCTGATCCGATGTGCGGGTTGAGTTACAATAAGGACGGTGGCGCGGAGCGAGACATCCCCAACGCCGCAATTGATCCCGAACCCGACGCTATCCAACGCGAGTGCGAGACTGTATTGAGGTCGCCGGCTGCGGGCGTCGGGGGGCGCCGGCGGTCCGCGATCGACCTCGGCTGCTTGTTACCGGGCGATCGAACTTGCGCAATAACGATGGATTTGACGTGGCGAAGACCAAGAAGGCCCGCGCGGCTGCTGGCGCGAAGAAGAACAGCAAGGGATCGACGCGTTCCGGGATCTCATCCTCCTCGCCACTCGGCATGCTGGCGCTGCATCTTCTCGAGCAGTGGAAGAACTCCGGGCGTGACGGCATCGTCTTCCTTGCGGACAGCGAGAACAGGGCGGAGCGCCTCGGCAGCGTGCTGCATTCGCTCGATCCTTCGCTCGAGGTGCTGGTGTTTCCGAGGCTGAATACCTTGCCGTTCGACGGGCTGGAGCCGTCGCGCGAGATCGCCGGCCGGCGGAGCTCGGTGTTGCGGCGTCTTGCGAAGAGCAGGAAGCCGGTCTTCCTGGTGTCGACGGCCGAGGCGATCATGGAGCGGTTGCCGCTGCCCGCCAGCTGGGGCCGCCTCAGCATCAGCCTGAAGGTCGGTGCGCGCCATTCCGAGCAGGATCTCAAGGATCGTCTGGAAGCTCTGGGATACGATCTCGACGAAGAGGCGGATTATCCCGGAAGCGTCCTGTTCCACGGCATGACGTTCGAAGTGTTTCCTGCCGGCGCGCTTGGGCCGTTCAGGATCGAGCATTCCAATGGCGTGATCCGCAGGATCGCGGGGGTGGATCCCAACGAACACGACGTCGTCTTCGATACGGAGGAGCTGCTGATCGATCCGATGTCGGAACGGATCGCATTGGGAGGCAAGCGGGCCCAGCGGGCGGCGCTGCCGGATTATTGTCAGCGCGCCCGCTGGATCGCTGACGCGGGCGTCGCAGGTCACGCCGACAGCTGGCTGAGCACGATCAAGGAGGCGGCCGGCCGCAGAGAGGCGGACCGCGAGTATTTTGCGCCCGCCGACTGGAAGCGGCTGACCAAGCGCATGACTGCGCTGCCTCGCAAGGCGGCGTTCACTCCGACGCCTGATTTCTCGAAGGTGGCCTCGTCGCGAAAAGCGCTCCGCGCATTCGTCGCCGACACGCAGCGCGCCGGATCGCGGCTGCTGTTTGTTGCGGCGGTGGAGGACGACCTGCGCGCGATGGAGCGCATGAGCGGGATCAAGGCGGAGCGCGTCGCAGATTGGAGCGAGGCGGCGAAGGGGCGGAGCGGCGAAGCGGCATTGCTGGCTGACTTCGACACCGGCTTCGTCGGTTCTGGCCGCAAGCCGCTTGTCGTCGTGACGGCGACCGACGTGCTCGGCAGCCGCGCGCATCATCCGCAGCCGATGGCCAGAGCCTGGAGTGCGGCTTTCGATCATCCCGACGTGCCGGACCGCGGCGCGGTCGTCGTTCATCTGCAGCGCGGGCTGGCCGTGCTCGATGGTTTGCAAACCTACGACCTGGGGAAGGAATCATCGCGCGAGATGATCCGCCTGGCATTCGCCGGCGATGACGCCGTGCTCGTTCCGCCCGCCGACCTTGCGCTGATCTGGCCGTATGCGGCCGAGCGCGGCAGACTGACACTGGACAAAGCGGACGGAAGCACGTGGTGGGCGCGACGCACCAAAGCGGAGCAGGAGATTCAGCTTGCCGCCAAGGCGCTTGCCAAACACATCGCGCAGCGCCGCCGCCGGCGCGCGCCCAAGCTGGTCGCTCCCGGTCCCGCATACGAGCGGTTCGTCGCGCGCTTTCCGTATTTCACGACAGTCGACCAGGCAAAGGCAATCCGGGACGTGCTGGATGATCTTGCATCGGGTCATCCGATGGACCGGGTGGTCTGCGGCGATGTCGGGTTTGGCAAGACCGAGGTTGCGTTGCGCGCGGCGGCGGCGGTTGCCCTGTCAGGCAAGCAGGTTGCCGTCGTCGTGCCGACGACCGTTCTGGCAAGACAGCACGTCGCAACGTTCCGCAAACGGTTCGCGCCGCTCGGCATCGACGTCGGCAGCTTGTCACGCGCAACGTCGGCTGCGGAGATGAAGCAGACGAAGCAAGCTCTGCGAAGCGGAAAGATGAAGGTCGTGGTCGGCACCCAGGCGATCACCGCGAAGGACGTCAAATTCGCCAGGCTGAGCCTCGTCATTGTCGACGAAGAGCAACACTTCGGGGCGGCGGAGAAGGCCAAGCTTTCGGGCCTGGCGAAGAGCGTCCATACGCTCTGGATGAGTGCTACGCCGATCCCGCGCACGCTTGCGGCAGGTCTCGCCGGATTCAGGGACCTCAGCGTGATCGCATCCCCGCCGGTGCATCGGCTTCCGGTCGTGACCAAGATTGCGCCGCTTTCGGATGCCGCTATTGCCGCCGCCCTGCTGCGCGAGCAGCGACGTCACGGACAGAGTTTCCTGATCTGTCCGCGCATCCAGGACCTAGATCCGCTGCTGGCGCGCGTGCAGGCGGTGGCCCCGGAGCTGCGCATCGTTTGCCTGCATGGCAGGCTGCCGGCCGACGAGCTTGACGACCGAATGATGAGCTTCGTCGAAGGCGAGGCCGACGTGTTGCTCGCGACCAACATCGTGGAAAGCGGTCTCGACATTCCCCGGGCGAACACCATCGTGGTCTGTTGGCCGGAGAAGTTTGGTCTGGCGCAGCTCCACCAACTCAGGGGGCGGGTGGGACGCGGCGGCACGCGCGCCTTCGCGTACATGCTGACGGAAACGAATTCGGAGCAATCGGGCAAGCGGTTAGCCGTTCTCGAGGAGTTCAGCAAACCAGGCGCCGGTTTCGCGATCAGCGAGCGCGATCTGGACCTCAGAGGTGCGGGGGATCTGCTTTCCGAGCGGCAATCCGGCCACGTGCAGGTATTCGGGCCGGTGCTCTACAGCCACCTTCTGAAACAGGCTTCGGAAAAGACCAACGACCGGGCTGCGGATCTTTGGGTGCCCGATCTCAACCTTCCACTCGCGGATCTGCTGCCCAGGAGTTACGTGCAATCGGAATCGATGCGCCTCGAAATCTATGGCCGCGTCGCGCGGTGCCGGAGCGAAGACGATCTGGAAGATCTGGAGGAAGAGACCTCTCGCCGTTTCGGCAAGCTGCCGTCGGCCGGGAGGGATTTCTTCACGGCGGCAAGGCTCAGGATTGATTGCAAGCGGCGAGGTATCGTGAGGCTCGACGTCGGGCCGGAGGCCGTCGCAGCGACGTTCCTCCCGGGGCGGCTGCCGAAATCCAGAGCACGATCATTACAACGCGACGGCGATCGCGTTTTTTACTCAGGCAAGACCAACGAACCGCCGTTCGAGCGGATCGATGATCTGCTCGATATATTGGACGAGTGAGTACGACGTTACTCCTGGCCACGCCTTCATCGTCGGTATTCCCTGACGCGAACGATCACGCCGCCGCTTCGCGGCTCGTGCTCTCTCTTTTCAGCGACGGACTTCATCGCGCGGCGGCTGCAGAGAACAAATCGACTGATTCCGTCCGCTGACATCGCCGTGACATGTAGCGCCGGTAGTGCAGATGCGAGGCGGTCCGTCCGCCGTCTTCCAGCCTGCTCCGAGCAATCGGAATGCCCCCTTCCAGGTGTGAGTCGACGGTATCTGGAGCGGGCTATGTCGTTCAGATACCGGCATTTTTGAGCTCAAATATTGTGCACGGAGCCGGAATCAGCGGCGCCGGAGCGGGCTTCGATTTTCGCTTTCTCAGTAGGAATACGCGTTTTGCACATCGTTCCGCCCGGTGTTGCCCAAACTTGTGCCCGCTAGCGGTATCTCAAATATTTCCGTTGTATTTCAATGACTTGACGAAATACCGCAGTTCAAATGCCCGTGATATTTGTGCAACATTTGCCCGAAAACAGCCGTAACTTACCTCAACGCGAGCGGTCTTTTGTTGCGTGATCGGGGGCCTTCTGTCTCATATGGAACTGCGACGGAGGGGGGCATCCCAAGGTCGTCCCGTTCTAGGTGGTTCGCTTAAGTCCCTCGCGTTCATGCGGGTGTGTCCGAAGGCGCGAAGCGACTGAGCGGGGATTTAAGGGACAAAGGGAACCAACCTGAGGGTGTTGCTACCCGGCGGAACCGGAACCTTCCCTGAGAAAGAGCAACTTGGAGGTTTAACATGAAGATGGTTAAGAGCCTTATCCTCGGCTCGGCGGCGGCTCTCGTCGCGGTCGGCGGAGCTCAGGCGGCCGATCTTCCCGTCAAGGCCAAAGCGGTCGAGTACGTGAAGGTTTGCTCCCTGTATGGTCCCGGTTTCTATTACATCCCGGGCACCGATACCTGTATCAAGCTGGGCGGCTACCTGCGCGTCGACGTCCTGGCGAACACCAACTCGGACCACACCGGCAACACCTCGGGTGCCGCCGGCGCACAGAACCGGTTCACCAACGGCTACACCTGGCGCTCTCGTGAAGACCTGAACATCGATACGCGCACCGCGACCGAGTACGGCGTCGTCCGCACCTTCTTCGATGCGACGTTCTCGTGGACGACGGACACCTACGCTGGTCTGGGCACCGGCGCGACCGTTTACTCGCCGATCGGTACGGTTGGTGCGCCGAACAACGCTGGTTCGGGCAACGTGGCCGCCGGTACCGTCGGCGTCTACTACGCCTTCATCCAGTTCGCCGGCTTCACCATGGGTAAGGCGGTCTCGCAGTTCTCGGCTCCGTGGGCCAACTATCCGGGCAACAACTTCGACGGTCTCGTCGGCGGCGGCGGTACGATCACTGGTGTGAACCAGTTCACCTACACCGCTCAGTTCGGCAACGGCGTGTCGCTGTCTCTGTCGGCTCAGGATCAGACGGCCTACTATCAGGCTGGCGTGAACAACATCCTCGCGGGTGGCGCTTACGGCACCAGCGACTACGCCGGCACGATTTCGCCGGACCTCGTCGCGATGCTGCGCGTCGACCAGGCTTGGGGTCTGTTCCAGGCGTCGTTCGCGGCGCATGACAACCACGCGGCCTACTACGGCGGCACTGAGTTGACCGGTCATCCGGACGACAAGTGGGGCTGGGCTGGTCAGTTGGCCTTGTCGATCAAGAACATCCCGACCGGACCTGGCGACACCATCAACTTGCAGGGCGTCTACACCAACGGTGCGACGCGCTACAACATTCAGGACCTCGCTGGTTCGGCTGGTGCCAACACCATTTATGGTGGAACCAATCTGCCGGGCGTGTACCAGAGCGTTGGTCTCGGTATTGCTCCTGACAGCGTGTTCGGTGCCATCGGCGGCGTGAACACCGGGCAGCAGCTGGTCACGACCTGGGGTTTCCGCGGTGCATACGTGCACAACTGGAACCCCTACTGGAACACCTCGATCTACGGTGCTTATGCCGGCATCACCTACAACGATACGGCTAAGACCCTGCTCTGCGGCGTCGGTGGCGTGGGCGGCTCGGTCCGTACCACCCTCAATGCTCTGGGCGGCGCGATCACCACCTGCAACCCCGACTACAACATCGCGCAGATTGGTACCCAGACCCAGTGGACCCCGGTCAAGAACCTGACTTTCACGGCAGACCTGACCTACACCCACCTGGATCAGAAGTACGCTGGTACGGTCTCGGCGCCCAGCGCCACGATCGGCAAGCCTGCTGCTCTTTACGAGCTGAAGGACCAGAATACGGTTACCCTGCTGCTCCGCGCTCAGCGCAACTGGTAATACCGGTTGATCTGACTGCAAGCTAACAGAGCCCCCGGTGGAAACGCCGGGGGTTTTTGCTTTACCCGGTGGTGACTGCTCACTAGCCATTTTTCTTTCGCGCGACGTCATAATTGGGTCATTGACGCAGACCAATCCACGGCGGACGTTTGTCCTGCCATGACGGTAGCCCAACAAATAGTTCGTATAATCCGCGAGCAGCCAGGTCTCACAGAGCGCCAACTTGCTGAGCGCATCTTCGGGGAGGGAGCCTCCATACAGCGCGTCAATCCAACGTGCCGAAAGTTAGTGGCGATGGGTTGGCTGCAACGGCATGGCCGAGGATGGGCGGCGGATCCGTTCACCTATCATCCTGCGAAACCTAACCTCTGAGCCGAGAGAGTTCGGCTGATCCGTTTATCGCGATGAAGGGCTATCGCAAGGATTCGAAATTGCCCATAGGGAGGCGTCGATAAGGCGAGTTACAAATTGATCTAACGCTCGTTAAACGAACGCTCCAGCATAACGAGATTCTATGACGTTGAAGCTTGCTCTCCCCCCGGAATTCCATAAACCGACAAAGAACTTTTAAGCCCATAGTTGTTCCGCTGGTGTGTGTCAGAGCCAACAAAAGGCCCTGTCCTCCAGCCACTTCTTAGTCTGCTAGCGACCGTAGACGTTCACGCTTGTTCGCGAAAACACGCTTTAATGGCTGCGACGCATTGATGTCGTCCATCAGGAGATCGGAGCGCCCAATGTCCACCACCAACAGGCTGACGCTCAATTTCCGCTGCCCGGCGGAGCTTGAGGGGCTGATACCGCGGCCCATTCCGGCAGCGCAGGGCATTCCCGACTGGCTCAAGGCCATGCCTGCGACGGCCTTCTCTTCGATCAACCTGCACGACGAGGACACCATCAAGCGCTGCCCGCCATTCGTGGACGCGATGACCTGCGGGTTCCTGCTGCCGCTGGTCTGCGATCTCAAGGTCGAGGATGGCGAAATCACCTGGGACCACGACCTGCCGCCGGGAGGCACACCCGAATTTCCGCGTTCGCCGATCGGATTTCACGATCCGGGTCAGGTCAGCGGCACACCATTGTTCGAAGCGGGCCGCTTCTTTCTCAAATTCCACAATCTGTGGACCGTCGAGGCGCCCGAAGGCTACGCGATCTACTTCACGCATCCCGTCAACCGCTTCGACCTGCCGTTCACCACACTCAGCGGCCTGGTCAATTCCGACCTCTATACCGACAATTGGGTGCACTTCCCGGCATACTGGCACGACCGGAATTTCCGAGGTGTCCTCCCGAAGGGGACCCCCATCGCGCAATGCATTCCGGTCAAACGAGACGACTGGATCGCAGAGACATCTTCCTTCACCGCGGAACAAGCCAAGCGCGTCGGTGAATTCCGGAGTGAGCTCAAGCGCCAGCCCAACCTCTACCGCAGAAAATTCAGGGCCTGAGGCGCGACGAGATTTCGTTCAATCCGCTCAGCCTGCTTCCCCGCCGAGGAATTTCGCAGCGTCGCTCTGCGCGAAGAAGAAGCGGCCACGCGATCCCGCGGCCATGACGAACGCCGCGCGTCCCAGAAGCTGGGGCTGACCACGAATGACGGAACGCAGCTCCGCTTCGGCAGCGTCCCGCTCACCCTGCTCGAATAGCGATGTGGCAAGGTAGGCGCGGGTCGAGCGATCATCGGGGTACTGGGCAAGCACGCGACGGAACGCATCGGCGGCCGCGGTGTAGTCGCCGTGCAGGATCAGGACCCGCCCGAGTTGGTTGAGAACGTCGGGGCGTCCCGGCGCAGCATCGCGCGCGGCGGTCAGGACACGCGCAGCCCGCGCGAAGTCATTGGTATCATGCAGCAGCCGCCCGAGATCAAGCTTCAGATCGACGCTGTCAGGGGCCAGCGCGAGGCCGGCCTCGACCGTGCTGATCGCCTCGTCGTATTGACCGGCCTTGGCAAGCTGCCCGGCGAGTTCCTGAAATGAAGGGAGATATGGCGGGCGGCGTGCAACCGTGCGCCGAAGCTGTGCCAAGCCGTCCGTGGCCCGCCCCGCACCGCACAACAATGCGCCAAGCAACGTCTCGACCTCGCCATCGTCGCCGCGGCGCGCAACCCGCTCGAGCGGCGCAATCGCCTCGGCTTCCCGCTTCTGTCCCCTCAAAGCATGGGCGAGCAGAAGCGCCGCGTTCCTGTCTGTGCGGCTGGATTTCAGGATATTGACTGCAATCTGCTCCGCCTGAGCGAATTGCTGCGTTCGTAACGCCATTGCGCCTTGTTGCAGCGCTTGAGCGAGGAAATTGTTTTGCCTGCCACTCACGGGAAGCTTCCGGAGAATGCGAGAGAGAATGTCATTCGGACTTAGCCTGCGCCCCTCTGCGCGTCCATCAACAGTCTCGTGAAAGCACGACATGATGACAACCGGAGCAATCCGCTTGCCAGAACACCCTGACCATGATGCTCAAAGTCCAGCGCAACTGGTGGATCCCGGTCGACCACTGAGATGATCTAACAGAGCCCCCGGCGCTAAAACGCCGGGGGTTTTTGCCTTTCAAGAGCTGGCTCTCGTCGATCAGGCGGCGAGCATGTCGCGCACCATCGGCACCACCTTGCTGCCGTAGAGCTCGATGCTCTTCATCAGTTTCTCGTGCGGCAGCGGCCCCGCCGAATATTTCAGCTGGAAGCGCGCCGCGCCGAGCGCCTTCACGGTCGCCGCGATCTTGCGGGCGACGGTTTCCGGCGCGCCGACATAGAGCGACCCATGCTCGGCCTCGGCGACGAACTCGTCGCGGCCCATCGGCGGCCAGCCGCGCTCCTTGCCGATTCGGTCGCGCATCACCTTGTAGTCGGGCCACAGCTCCTCGCGGGCCTGTGCGTCGGTCTCGGCGACGTAGCCTGGCGAATGCACACCGATCGGCTGCGGCGTCCGGCCGAACTGCTGGTAGGCGCGCTGGTGCAGGTCGACATAGGGCGCAAACCGCTTGGGATCGCCGCCGATGATCGCGAGCATCAGCGGCAGGTCGTAATGCGCCGCGCGCACCACCGATTCGGGGCTCCCGCCGACGCCGATCCAGGTCTTGAGCCGGCCGTGCTCGACCGGCGGATAGACCGACTGGCCCTTGAGCGGCGGCCGCAGCTTGCCTTCCCAGCTCACCGGCTCCTGCTTCAGGAGCTCGGTGAACAAATTGAGCTTCTCCTCGAACAGCTCGTTGTATTGCCTGAGGTCGAAGCCGAACAGCGGGAACGACTCGGTGAACGAGCCGCGGCCGAGGATCACCTCGGCGCGGCCGTTCGAGACCGCGTCGACGGTGGCGAAGCGCTGGAACACGCGGATCGGATCGTCCGAGCTGAGCACGGTCACCGCGGAGCCGAGGCGGATGTTCTGGGTGCGCGCGGCGATCGCCGCCAGCACGGTCTCGGGAGAGGAGATCGCAAAGTCGGCCCGGTGGTGCTCGCCGAGCCCGATGAAATCGATCCCGAGCTGATCGGCCAGCACCGCTTCGTCGACGACGTTGCGGATCACCTGGGCGTGGGGCAGCGGCGCGCCGGCCGCACCCTTGGTGACGTCGCCGAATGTGTCGAGCCCGAATTCGAGAGAGGTCGTCATCGCATAGTCCAGTTGTCGGCGTGGCGGAGCATCCGCCACGGGCCACCCATCGCACGCGGGCCGAAAGGTCGTGGTGCTGCGGAGATATCCGCAAGCCTGCGCTGTGGAGCCTCTGGTTGGAGATGCAGCAGAACTATGGCCTGTTCGCCGACCGGCAAGGTCACGTCGCGAAACGCAGCGTTTCCAGGCCGCTTGTATCCGGCCGTGGTTTCGAGGCTGCGGCGATCAGCCCGCGGTGACCAGTCAGCCCGGGATGACCAGGAAGCCGGCCCGCGGGAAATGCACCACCACCTCGCCTGTGCGATCGTCTGACCGGCGGATCGCGATGTGCTGTGCCGACAGCGAGACGATCTCGCCGCGGACCGGGACCTTGCCGTAGTCATCCGGCATCACGCTGACGATATCGCCGGGCTTGCGGCCGTTCGGATCCGCGGGGTCGCCGAAAACCGGCGACTCCGGCTGCGCCTTCGCCGCGATCTCGAGCGCGTCGGCCGACGATATCTCCGTGCGCGTGCCGTGGCCGATGGCGCGGATGCGCTGCTCCCAGGCCGCAACGCGCGGGAAGTGCTTCATGATCTCGTCCATCGTGGCGAGGCTCTGCCGCGCGTACCACACGTTCATGTAAGCGTTGACGTCGGCGAGGCTGAACTCGCCGAACAGCCATGATCGGCCATCGCCGAGTTGCGTCTCGATCCAGTCGACATTGGCGCGGAACTGGTCGCGCATCTGCGGCAGCGCTGCAGTCATGGCGGCGACGTCGAACTTGGCGCCGCGCAGCTTCTCGCGATCCGCGATGAATTCCTGCGGGACCTTGTCGCCGATGAAGCCGAATACGAGGTTCACCGTGCTCTGGAAGAACGGCCGGTCGCTCCACATGCCGAGCGCCCAAGGCATCCCGGCATTGCCGGCGGGAAACAGCGTCGGCACCGGATAGCGCCGCTCCAGCTCGCGGACGATGATCTGGGTGTCGCAATAGATGTCCGCGCCGATCTGCATCGTCGGCGTGCGGCGATAGCCGCCGGTCATCGGCATCAGGTCCGGCCGCGGCATGATGCGGGAGATCCGCACCGACTTCCAGGCCAGCTTCTTGAATCCGAAGATGACGCGGATCTTCTCGGAGAACGGCGATTGATCGAAATGATGCAGGATCGGCATGGGCTGCGACATGGCCTTCTCCCGGGATATGGGCGTGATCTCCTCGGATATGGCCACTTAGCCTGACAAGATTTCGCGGGATCGCAACCCATTTCTCCCCGGAAAATGACGCGCGCGCCGTCAGAACGGCTCCGCCCATGGCCGCAGGTCGAGCTCCAGCGTCCATGCACTGCGATGCTGGTGATGCAGCACCCAATAGGCGTCCGCGATCGCCGCGATGTTGAGCAGCCCATCCGGCCCGCGGTCGTCCTTCAATTGCGGACGCAGGCTCAGCAGGCGATCGCCCTCGATGCCGCCGTCGACCACGACATGGCCGACATGGATGCCTTGCGGCCCGAATTCCCGCGCCACGCTCTGCGCCAGCGCCCGTAGCGCGGCCTTGGCGGAGGCGAACGGTGCGTAATTGGCCTTGCCGCGCAGGGATCCGCTGGCGCCGGTGAACACCAGCGTGCCGCCGCCGCGCGCCAGCAGGGCGGGGATGGCGGCCTGCGCGAGCTGGAAGCCGCCGAGCGCGTGCTCGCGCCAGTGCTCCTCGAAGCGCTGCTCGCTGACCTTGAGAAACGGCGCCGGCCGGTTGGAGCCGGCGTTGTGCACCGCCATCGCGAGCGGCGCGAGCTTCCCGGCCGCCTCGACGAAGCGGGCGGCACCCGCTGCCGTCGAGGCATCGCCGACGACATGGGTGACCCTGGCGCCGCTTGCTGCGAGCTCGGCCGCAGTCGCGGCGAGCTTCTCGGCATTGCGCCCGGCGATCGCGACGGGATAGCCGCCGGCCGCAAAGCGGCGCGCAATCGCGGCGCCGAGGCCGTTGGATGCGCCGACGCCGGCGATCAGCACGCTGCCTTGCACCGCGGTCGGCTCGAGGTTGGATCGGTCGTTCATGGCTTGCTCCATCCAGGTGCCCGCGGTGCAGGCGACATCATTCGTCGGACGCCATCGCGACGATGCCGTCGCGCACCGTGCGCAGAACCGCGTCGGATCGCTTCGGATCGGTCAGCACGCGCGAGATCGCAAGCGCGCCGACCATCGCGCTGACCGCGACGATCGCACGGGAATCGTCATCGTCGCCGAACGTCTCGGCGACCTTGGCGATGAAGGACTCGATGTGCGGCTCCATCACCGCGCGGCATTGTTCGTCGGCGCGGCCGACATCGGAGATCAGCGCGCCGATCGCGCAGCCCGACTTGGACGAGTCGCGATGGGCGCGGCTGAGATAGCTTCGCACCAGGGCGTTGACGCTGACCGGCTTGTCGGGATCGCGCGCTGCGTGCGCCGAAGCTTCGCCTGCATTTAGCGCCTGCTGCAGCGCCGCGGCGATCAGCTCGGAACGCGAGGCAAAATGCCCATAGAAGCCGCCATGGGTCAGCTTCACCTGCTGCATCAGGCTGCCAATGCTGAGCGCGTCGAGCCCCTTGTCGCGGATCTGGCTCGCCGCCTCGTTCAGAATCCGCTCACGGCTCCTGGCCTTGTCGGCCTGGGAATGGCCCATGTCGGTCAACCCCTGTTTGACTCTCATTCTGGATTATGACCATCATGCATCTGGATGACAAGCATCATCCAGAAAAATTGTCAGTCACAAGGCAGGGAGGAGCAGATGTCCGGCAGCGCGAGCGAGGGGCGGGTCCGTCACGAGCGGCACGACCGCATCTTGAAGATCATCATCGACAATCCCGCGAAGAAGAATGCCTTCAGCCCGGAGATGATGGCTGAGCTGTCCGACGCGCTGACACTGCTCGACACTGACGACGGTCTCTGGGTCGGCGTGCTCTGTGCCGCCGGCGGCAGTTTCACCGCAGGCCTCGACATGCCGAAATTCTTCGGTCCGACCGCGTCGCGCAAGCCGCTGCCGGAGGGCAACGTCGATCCGTTCGGATTGTCGAAGCGGTGCCGCAAGCCGATCATCACGGCGGTGCAGGGCATCGTGTTCACCGTCGGCATCGAGATGATGCTGGCCGGCGATATCGTTATTGCCGCGGACGACAGCCGCTTCTGCCAGATGGAGGCGAAGCGCGGCATCGCGCCGCTGGCCGGGGCGCATTTCCGCTACATCAGCCGCGCCGGTTGGGGCGATGCGATGTATCACCTCCTGCTGTGCGACGAGTTCACCGCCGCGGAAGCGCATCGGATCGGCCTCGTGCAGGAAGTCGTGCCGGCCGGTCAGCAGATCGAACGGGCGATGGCGCTAGCCGAGATCATCGCGCGCAACGCGCCGCTCGGAATCCAGGTGACGAAAGAGGCCGGCCGCAAGTTCATCGAAGCCGGCGAGCAGGCGGCGATTGCGATCATCCCGCAGATCCGCGAACGCGTGCTCAACACGGCTGACGCGGCCGAGGGCATCAAGTCATTCGTGGAGCGCCGGGCCGCGGTGTTCCAGGGACGCTAATCCCAGGGCGCAAGCCTAGCGAGACACGCTGCGTTCACGATACGTGCACGGATGGCGGCTGTGACAATGTTGTCGCAGCCGCATCTATTTCGATCGCGACGACCGTACGACGACTCTTGTCGGGATTCATCGAATCAGGGAGATTCGAATCCATTCATTAAATTCGATTTCGTCCCGCTTTCACTCAAGCGTCCGGTATGGATTCCCATGACAAACGCACGAGTAATTGTAATCGGAAATAACAAGGGCGGCTCGGGCAAGTCGACAATTGCCATGCACGTCGCCATCGCGCTGATCAAGGCAGGTCAGCGTGTCGCCACCATCGATCTCGACAACAAGCAGAAGTCGCTGACGCATTACGTCGAGAACCGTCGGGATTGGGCGCGGGAAACCTCGCTGGATCTTGGTATTCCCGCACACATGTGCTTCGAGACGGTGAGCGGCCGGAGCAGCGAGGTCGAGACGCTCGGGCGCAGCGCACTTGGTGAGATCGTCGAGCGGCTCAGCCGGTCGCATGATTTCGTCGTCATCGACTGCCCCGGCCACGACACCTATCTGACGACGTTCACGCATTCGCTGGCCAACACGCTGATTACGCCGCTGAACGACAGCTTCGTCGACTTCGACGTGCTCGGCACCGTCGATCCGAACGACTTCAAGGTGACCGGGATCAGCCATTATTCGAAGATGGTGGAGGAAGCGCGCCGCGAGCGCAGCGCGCACGATCAGCCGGCATTCGAGTGGGTGGTGCTGCGCAACCGCCTCTCGACGCTCGGATCGCGCAACAAGCGTCTGGTCGGCGAGGCCCTCAGCGAACTGTCGAAGACGCTGAATTTCCGCCTGGTCGACGGCCTGGCCGAGCGCGTGATCTTCCGCGAGTTCTATCCACGCGGACTGACCGCGGTCGACGATGTCAATCAGCTCGCGCTCGGCGGCCGGCCGACCATGTCGCACGTCACCGCATGGCTTGAGATGGAGCGACTGATGACGGCGATCATGCTCAGCCATCTGGTGGCGCGCCCGGCGGAGTCGGTCGACGCCAACCGCGACGCGGCATAGGCGAGGTCGGATCGCTGATCGCTACCGGCAGTCGGCGTTGCCCGCATTGGCAACGGTCAGGAACGTGATCGTTGCGGGAGCGAAGACGATCGCTCCAGCGGGAGCCGGCTCGCCATTCAGGGCGGGCAGCTGATCGGAAGGCCCGAGCGCAAGCGTGTTGCCGTTGAGCCGAACATTGCCGTCGACAAGCCTTTCGCTCGCCAATGTGTAGCGTTGCGAGGCCGCCGGCAGTGTCAGCCTGCGCCGCATCCGCCGATCATTGTTGATGACGAGCAGGGCCATTCCATCAGGCGCATCACGCGCGCAATGTGCATAGACGTGCAGACCAGGCTGCTCGGCGACGCGGGCATCGAGCACGGTGGTTCCCATGAGCCGTCGCCATAGCAGCGCGGCCCAGTAGTTCGGCCGCGGCAGATGGTTTTCCTCGTCGAGCAGCCCGTAGTCGCTCGCGGCAAGCGTGTTGTGCATTACCACCTGAACGCCGGCCTTGGCGAGCCGCCCGAGCTGATCGAGATAGCGGAACGTATCGGTGAAGGTCGCGGCCCAGGGATTGCCGCCGCATGCAGTCTCCGCGGTCTCGGTCAGCCAGATCGGCTTGCCCGGCGCAAGCCGGTCGCGCAGCGCTCGGTAGAAGGCGAATGTCCTGCCGGTTCGTGACAGCCATTGGTCCGACAATGCCCGCGTCGCCGTGCGATCGCCGGCGCATCGCGCCGAGAGCGCGCCATAATGATGGTAGGAGACCGCGTCGATGCCTTGTGCCGAGACGGTGAAGCGCGCTCGAGCATCCGCGCCGGTGCCGATCGTGCCCGGGCCGAGGATCGCCACGTCGGGTGCGGCCTCCTTCATGAATGCGCGGAACGTTGCAAAATCGCGGCCGTAGGCTGCGGCATCGTAGTGCTCGGGGGCGCTGCCGATGGCCGGCAGATCGGGCTCGTTCATGAACTCAGCTGCAGCGATCTGGCCGCCGGTCGATTTCGTGAAAGCGAGAAGTTGCCCGGCCTGTTCGGAGGTCCATCGCCCTCCAGCGTCACGCGTGCCGGTGCTGATCGCAAAGGACGTGACGATGGGAGCGCCGACGGCAAGCGAGAAGTCGATCACGTCCCGCCACTGCTGTCGCGTCAGCACGCCCTTGAAGCCAGCCGGCGGCGCAGCCAGTGGCGCGTCGGAATCCGCAAAGAACGTGCTGTTGGCCCAGGTCCCGCTGACGCGTAGGTATGCGGGCGCGAGAGCCGCTGCGAGCTTGCGTAGCCGGCCATCGTGCAGATCGATCGGCGTGCGCGCCGCGAACCGTTCCGGCTTTGCACCCGGCCTTGCGGCGGCATAGGGCTTCCAGAATTGCCCGCCGGTCACCTCAACCATCTCGATGTTGTAGGACTGGAAGCGCGGGTCGATGGTCGCGACGCGAGGCATCGTCGCGACGTCAAGCGTCGGTTCTGCCGCGGTTGCCCTCGCGTAGACGAAGACGGCGGCCATGGCCCAGGCGACGCATGCGATGCGGCGACGCGGATATGCGCTTACGACGCGCACGGCTCCTCGCGGCGTTCGAGTTGCGGTGGCTCACAATGCCGCCGCGATCCGCCTGAATCAACGCTATGTCCCGCCCTGCGGCTCGTTCGCGATGCGATCCCACAACGCGCGGATCATGCCCTTCATGACCAGCGCGTCCTGCCAGCGGTCGGACAATTCCCGGCCGTCGGGCCCGGTGATGGCATAGGGCGGGGGGCCGAGCTCGCACAGGAATGTCAGCGTCGCATCGGCGCCGGCGCGCTTCCGCCAGGAGCGGATGCCGTAGTCCCACCAGTCCATGAACAGCGACACCCAGTCCCGATGCTGCGGAAAGCCGGGCGAAATCTGCACCTGCTCGCGGCTCGCGATGCGGCCGTGGATGCCCCAGGCATGGTCGAGGATGCGATGGATCATCGCATGATTGACGTCGTCGACCGGCCAGGCGAATTCACGTCCGACCAGATAGTGCGAGAGATCGGCAGTCAGCCGCAGATCGGGAAAGCAGTCGAGCAGATCGAGCGTGAACAACAGGTCGGTCGTCATGCGGTCGCGATGGGTCTCGACATGCACGGCGACGCCGGCCTCCGCGGCGAGCCGTCGCCAGCCCTCGAGCAGCGGGACGCAATCGGCAAGCCGGCGCGGCCGAACGTCTGGCTGCAGGTTGACATGATCGGCGCCGAGTTCGGCGACCAGCTCCAGCACCGGCTTCAGGTCGTCGACGTTCTTCGGATAGCATTGCGCCTGCCAGATCATGCCGTGCGCGCGCAGGAAACTCGTCACCTCGCGCGCAAAGCTAGGAGCGATGAAGCGCACGCCGGCGCCGTCAAACCCGGCATCGCGGATCATCGCGAGCTGGGTTTGCAGCGGCCATTCGTCCTCATCGGCCAGCCGCCGCTCCATCGCCCAGAGCGACTGCAGGACGCGCAGCTGCTGCGTCACCGATCAGGCCCGCGCCGGGATCGCCGCGGGCAGCTCGGCCTGTTCGCTCATGTCGGCGGCGATGTTCTCCTGATAGGTCTCCGGACCGATCCAGATCGCAATCACCGTGCAGGCCGACAGGAACATCGCGTAGCAGGCGACCGGCCACCAGGTGCCGTAAGCCGCCACCAGTGCGGTGGCGACGAACGGCGCCGGGCCGCCCGACAGCAGCGAGCCGAGCTCGCGCGCGAAGGCAAAGCCGGCGAAGCGACGCTGCGGCGGGAACAGTTCGGCGAAATACGCCGCCTGCGGCCCGAACATTGCCGCCGTCACCACGGCGCGCGCCAGTATGAAGGCGAGCGCGATCATGATCCACTCCTTGGTGCCCACCATCCAGAAGAACGGGAAGGCGAGCGCGACGCCGGCAAGTGCGCCGAACATGTAGACCGGCCGCCGTCCGATCCGGTCAGACAAGGCGGCAAAGCCGAGGATCGCAAACAGCTCGACCGTGAAGGCCAGCATCAGCGCGCTGAGCGCATCGGCTTTCGGCACGCCGAGTGCAGTAATGACGTAGCTCAGCCCGAATACCGGGAAGAAATAGCCGAGTCCGTTTTCGGCCATGCGCGCGCCGAGCACGACGAAGAAGTTGCGCGGGTGCCGGCGCAGCGCCTCCATCGCGGGATTGCTCTCGACCTTGCCGCGCGCCACCACCGCATCGGTATAAACCGGCGTCTCGGTGATGCGCACGCGGACGAAGATGCCGACCACGATGAGCAGGAAGCTCTCCAGGAAGGGTAGGCGCCAACCCCAGCTCATCAGCTGCTCGCGCGGCAGCATCGTCACCAGCGCGAAGGCGCCGGCAGCGAGCAGATTGCCGACGGAAACACCGAGCGGCGCGAAGCCGCCCCAGAAGCCACGATGCTTCGGCGGCGCGTTCTCGACGAGGTAGATCACCGCGCCGCCATACTCGGCGCCGGCGCCGAGGCCCTGGATGACGCGCATCGCGACCAGCAGGATCGGCGCCCAGATTCCGATCTGTGCATAGGTCGGCAGGAAGCCGATCGCGGTGGTGCCGATGCCGATCATCAGCAGCGTTGCGACCAGCACTGGCTTGCGGCCGTAGCGATCGCCGAGGATGCCGAACAAGAGGCCGCCGAACGGCCGCACCACGAAGCCGACGCCGAAGGTCAGGAACGACAGCAGCGTGCCGACGACAGGATCGCTCTTCGGAAAGAACAGCTCGCCGAACACCAGTGCGGCCGCCGTGCCGTAGAGGAAGAAGTCGTACCACTCGAGCGCGGAGCCGATGCTAGCGGCCAGGATCACACGCAGGCGCGATGTGCGAGCACCATCTCTTGCCATCTCGGTCATTCGTTTCCCCGTTATGTCTGTTTTTATGGTCATTTTGATCGAGCACGATCTCCGCGTTTGCCGCGTGGGATCGTGCCCGTGAAATCAGCAATGCCCGCGGCTGGCCGCGGGCATCGTCGTCAGTCTCAGGCGGCGCGCGTGAAATACGATTTCTTCGACGCCGACTGCGTCTCGTAGATCGATCCTTGTCGCTTGGCCGGCGGCAGCGGCATCCGCACCGGCACGTCGGTCAGCCGCGGGGTGACCACCGGCGGCCCCGCCAGCAGCCGGCTGTTGAACTCGTCGAAATCCTTCACGCCCATCAGCGGCCAGGCGTCGCTGGCCGCCACTTCATAGAGCAGCAGATTGCGCGGCCGGTTCGACGTGTTGGTCGCCGAGCCGTGCAGCGCGCGGACGTGGTGGAACGACATGCTGCCGGCCTTGCCCATGCAGGGCACCGCGCGCTTGATGTCGTCCTGGATCAGGTCCGGATCGATCAGCCCGGCGAAACAGCCGTCCTCGCCGTGATGATCCCACATCGTATCGCCGGTGTGCGATCCCGGCGTCACCAGCATCGGGCCGTTCTCGATGTCGCAATCGTCGAGCAGCACGCCGATCGCGAGGATGTCGTCATTGGTGTGCGGATAGAACGCCCAGTCCTGATGCCACTCGACCGGCGAGCCGTATTGCGCCGACTTCATGTTGAGCTTGGAGCCATGCAGCCGGAGTCCGGGACCGATCAACTTCATCAGGATCGAGATCACAGCCGGGCTGCGGACGATTTCGTCGAAGATCGGGTGCACCTTGTGCGGCGCCTTGATGCGGCGGACGCGCGGATTGTCCGGCGTGTGGCCGGGCTCGAGGTCGTAGACGTCGGTGTGCTCGGTCACGGCAGAGGCCCCGGCGACCAGTTCCGCGAGCACGGTACGCACCCTGGCGAGGGTCTCTTGGTTGAGCACCTCGGGGACCACGATCACACCGTCGCGTTTGTAGGCTTCGGCCTGTTCGTCCGAAATCATGCCGTTTCTCCCTTATTTGCTTCATGTTAGCGCTAACATTGAGCAATGCTAGCGCTAACATCATGGCTTGGCAATCCGGAATCGTGCAGGCTCCGGCCTATGAGCTCCGAACTAACCGCCCCTGGGACCGGCCCGGCCGGTGCCGCGCCCACCCTTTCAGAGGTGGCCAAGCGCGCCGGCGTCTCCTCGATCACGGTGAGCCGGGTGGTGCGAATGCCGGACCTGGTCGCCCCTGAGACGAAGGCGCGGGTCGAGCGGGCGATGCGCGACCTCGGCTATGTCCCGAACCTGGTCGCAGGCGCGCTGGCGAGCGCGCGGACCAACTCGGTCGGCGTGCTGGTGCCGACCATCGCCAACGCGATCTTTGCCGACACGGTGCAAGGTCTGTCCGACAAGCTCGAACCGCTCGGCTTCTCGGTGATCCTGGCGCAGTCGCGCTACGATGCGACGCGCGAGGACCGCATGCTGGCGGCGCTGCTGTCGCGCAGGCCGGAGGCGATCATCATGGTCGGCTCGCCCGCGACGGAGGAGGGCAGTCGCCTGCTGCGCAATGCGCGGATTCCGATCGTCGAGACCTGGGATCTGCCGGCCAATCCGATCGATGCGGTCGCGGGCTTCGACAATTACAAGGCCGGTGTCGCGGTCGCCAAGCATCTGGTTGCGCAAGGGCGCAAGCAGCTCGCCTTCATCGGCGGCGACGATCCGCGCGGCACGCGGCGCTGGTTCGGCTTCAGGGACGAGGCGCTGGCCAGCGGCCTCTCCGAGCCGCGCCGGCTGATCCTCGACCGCAAGGACTCCGGCAGCGTGGCGGCGCATGCACGCCTGCCCGGCGTCGATGCGGTGTTCGCCGCCAACGATGCGCATGCGATCGGCTTCATGTCCGGGCTGCGCAAGGCCGGCCTGCTGCGTGACGGGCCTGCGACAGTGCAGCCGGTCGCCGTCATCGGGCTCGGCGATCTCGAGATGGGCCAGCTGATCTCGCCGACATTGAGCACGATCAGCGTGCATGGCGATGCGATCGGCCGCACCGCGGCGACACTGACACTGGAGCGCGGTGGCGAGCGCCGCATCGATCTCGGCTTCGAGCTGGTGCTGCGCGACAGCGGCTAAAGCGCGATGAGTTTGGATCGAATCGGTTCGGCCACGGATTCGGCTCACCTCTCCCCGATGGGAGAGGTCGATTTGCGAAGCAAATCGGGTGAGGGGCTGCAGCTCCACAGAGAGACCGTAACCCCTCACCCGGCGCTTCGCGCCGACCTCTCCCAAGGGAGAGGTAAATCTGCGCGCGTGCTCTCACCGTGCCGCGACGCCGGAGTCCACCGCCTCGAGCAGACCGATGAGGCCGCGTAGAATGGCTATCGGCGAAGGTGGACAACCCGGAATGTGGAGATCGACGGGAACGACCGCGGAGACCCCGCCGACCACCGCATAGCTGCCGGCAAAGCATCCGCCATCCCTTGCGCAATCGCCCGCAGCGACGACCCATTTGGGATCTGGCGTCGCCCGGTATGTGCGCTCCAGCGCCTCGCGCATGTTGTTCGTGACCGGACCTGTGACGAGCAGGACATCGGCGTGGCGGGGCGAGGCCACGAACCGGATTCCGAACCGTTCGACGTCGTAATAGGCATTGCCGAGCGCGTGAATCTCCAGCTCGCATCCGTTGCACGAGCCCGCATCAACCTCGCGGATCGAGAGGCTGCGGCCGAGACGGCGTCGTGCGGTGCGGCCGACCGCGGCCGCGAGCTCTGCAAGCGCCGCATCGTCCGGCCGCGGCGCCTGTTCGGTCAATGGCTGGCGAAACAGGCTCTCGAACAAAAGTTTGCGCATCGCCCCCGGTCCTCAGAGGTCCTGCCCCGAATAGGAGCAGTTGAACGATTTGTTGCAGAGTGGGAAGTCCGCCACGATGTTGCCTTCGATGGCCGCCTCGAGCAGGGGCCATTGAAACCATGACGGATCGCGCAGATGACATCGGTCGATCCGATCGCCGTTCAGGCGGAGCCAGACCAGGATGTCGCCCCGGAAACCTTCGACCAGCGCGATGCCTTCGGCCGCTTCGCTCGCAGCCCGCAGCGACACCCTGACCGGGCCGGCCTCGAGGCCAACGAGGATCTGGTACGCCAGCGCAAGGCTCTGCTCGACCTCGCGGATCCGGATCCAGACCCGGGCGTTGACGTCGCCGTCGCCGAGAACAGGGACTTCGAAACGCAAGCCATCATAGGGGAGATAGCCGGGCTTGCGTCGGGCATCATGGTCGCGGCCGCTCGCACGCCCGACATAGCCGCCGGCGGCGAATTGCCGGGCGAGCGCCGCGGTCACGATGCCGGTGCCGACGGTGCGATCCTGCAACGAGGCGGTGTTGTCGTAGAGTTCGATCAGCGCAGGGAAATGCCGGCGAATCTGGTCGAGCGCGGCCCGGATTGCGTTGGGTCCATCGCCGGCGATGTCGCGCGCCACGCCGCCGGGAACGACAAGGTCGCGCATCAGGCGGTGGCCGAATGCAGCGTCGGCCGCGCGCAATACAGCTTCGCGCAGCACGGCGCAATGCGCCTGCATCAGTGCAAATGACGCGTCGTTGCAGATCGCACCGATGTCGCCGAGGTGATTGGCCAGTCGCTCGAACTCGGCCATCAGTGCGCGCAGCAAGACCGCGCGGGGCGGCACCGCGATCTGCTGCGCGGCCTCGACCGCTTGCGCGAATGCCAGCGCATAGGCGACCGTGCTGTCGCCGGAGACCCGGCCGGCGAGGCGCGCGGCCTGCTCGACGGCGCTCCCCGTCATCAGTCCTTCGACGCCCTTGTGGGTGTAGCCGAGCCGCTGCTCGAGGCGGACCACCGTCTCCCCGCTCGCCGTAAAGCGGAAATGTCCGGGCTCGATGATGCCGGCATGCACCGGGCCGACCGAAATCTGATGCAGACCGTCGCCTTCGGCCGGAAGGAATTGATAAGGCGCCGGATCCGGTGCTGCATCGAGGCGCTCGCCCAGCGGGAAACGCATCGGCCATCGGCCATGATCGAGCCAGGGACGGGGATCCGGCGTGCCCGCGGCCTGAAGCCCGAACAGGTCGTGGATGGTGCGCTCCAGGCGAAGCGCCGGAGGATGGCAGGCCGCGACCGAGGGGAAGCGGCGGTCGGGACAATCGAGGCTGACCACGCCGATGTCGGAGGTGCGCTCGTCGAGGATGGCCATATGCACGCAGGATGGTTCGCCCCAAAGCCCGAGCAGGCTCAAGTCGCCATCGGCGAGGGCGCCGGCGGCGGCACGCCAGGCATCGCTGTCCACCACCGCACGCGGCCATGGATGGTGCCGTTCGACCTTGCGGCCTGCCCGGATCAAATCGATCAACGTCGGCATATCCCGTTCTCCCTCGCTAACCCAGGAGGTTGGCGACGTGCTGGAACCAGACGACGAGCGGTCCCGGAAGGTAGATGCCCGCAGTCAGCACCAGCGCGAAATGCGCGAACATCGGCAGATAGGATGCATCAGCCGGCGCGGCACTGCCGCGCGGCTCGCCGAACGCAAGGCTGGTCAGGCGCAGGATCAGCGCGCCGAAGGCGAGCAGCAGGCCGAACACCAGCGGGATGGCGAGCAGCGGCTGGCGTGCGAACGTGGAGCTGACGATCAGAAATTCGCTCATGAAGATGCCGAGCGGCGGCAGGCCGGCGATCGCGATCACGCCGATCACGAGACTCCAGCCGAGGGCCGGATGGGATTCAGTCAGGCCGCGAATGTTGGCGATCCGCTGCGTGCCCTTCACCTGTGCGATGTGGCCGACGGCGTAGAAGATCCCCGACTTGGTGAGGCTGTGCATCACCATGTGCAACAGGCCGGCGAAGTTGGCGAGCGGCCCGCCCATCCCGAACGCAAACACGATGATGCCCATGTGCTCGATCGAGGAATAGGCGAACAGCCGTTTGATGTCGCGGCGGCGGTAAAGCATGAAGGCCGCGAACAGCAGCGAGGTCAGTCCCATCGTCACCATCAGCGGGCCCGGCGATATCGCATCCGGATTGACGGCGAGCAGGATCTTGAAGCGGAGCACCGCATAGAGCGCGACATTGAGCAAGAGGCCGGACAGCACGGCGGAAATCGGCGTCGGTCCTTCGGCATGCGCGTCGGGAAGCCAGGCGTGCAGCGGCGCCAGGCCAACCTTGGTGCCGTATCCGAGCAGCAGGAAGATGAAGGCGACGTTGAGCAATGCCGGATCGAAGGTTGCGGCGCGGCTGATCAACACCGTCCAGACCATGGCGTCCTGGCCCTCGCCGATGACCGGCAGCGCGGCCATGTACACCAGGATGGTGCCGAACAGCGCGAGCGCGATGCCGACGCTGCCGAGGATGAAATACTTCCAGGCTGCTTCCAGCGCCGCATGGGTCCGATAGATGCCGACCATCAGGACGGTGGTGAGCGTGGCGACCTCGACCGCGACCCACATCAGGCCGATATTGTTCGACACGAATGCGAGGTTCATGCCGAACATCATGACCTGATACATCGCATGGTAGAATCGCAGATAGCCCGGCGTCAGTCGTCCGGTCTCGAGTTCGTGGGCGATGTAGCTCGCGCTGAACACGCTCGTGGTGAACCCCACGAAGCTGTTGAGCACGATGAAGACGATGTTGAGGTCGTCGATCAGCAGGTACTGGCCGGGCTGCGGGCGCTCGATGACGAGCAGCGAAAGTGCCGCCAGAAAGGTGCCGAGGCTGGCCAGGATATTGAGCGCCGCGGTCAGCCGGTAACCGGGCAGCGCCGCAAGCACGGCCGCGGCACAGATCGGTATCAGGAGAATCCAGGCGACGGCATCCGACGCGGCGGTCATCGACGCTCCCCCCTGAATTCATCGAGCGCGCCGACGTCGACGGTGTCGAACCGCTCCCGAATCCGGAACAGGAACACGCCGATGACGATGAATGCGATCAGGATAGAGAACGCCACGCTGATCTCGACGACGAGCGGCATGCCCTTGGCGCCGGTCGCGGCCAGCACCAAGCCGTTCTCCAGCGACATGAAGCCGACGACCTGGCTGACGGCGTTGCGACGCGTCACCATGACGAGCAGTCCCAGCAATACCACCGACAGCGCGAAGGCGAGGTCTTCGCGCGCCAGCGGATCGGCGGCGCCGGTCACGCGGAGCATCACCATCATCGAAAGCGCGACGAGCCCCATGCCTGCCAGCATGGTCAGGCCGATACCTACCGAGGTCTCGATATCGCGATGAATACCGAGCTGCTTGACGATCCGGTGCAGCGCCACCGGGATGATGGTCGCCTTGAAGACCAGCGCGATCACGGCCGTTACGTAGAGATGCGGTGCGTTCTGGACGAATGCCTGCCAGGCCACGGAAAGCGCGAGCACCACTGCATGCAACGCGAAGATGTTGAGCAGCGCATACAGGCGGTCCTGGTAGAGCATCATGAAGCTGATCAGGACGAGCCCGCCGGCGAGCAGATGGGCGATGTCGAAGGCGAGGTTGTGCATCAGAAGCCCCGTGACACGAAACGAAGCAGCGTACCGAGCAGGCCGAGCATGAGCGCGGCGCCGAGGAACTCGGGGACACGGAAAACCCGCACCTTCGCCGTCGCGGTCTCGAACACGGCAAGCAGGAAGCTTGCGACCGCAAGCTTGAGGATATAGGCGGCAACGCTCACCAGATAGGACAGCGGACCCGCGCCTTCGGTGGTGATCCGCCAGGGGAAGAACACGCAGATGATCAGCGAGATGTAGAGCAGCAGCTTGAGGAAGGCGCCGAACTCGATCATGGCGAGGTGACGTCCGGAATATTCGAGGATCATCGCCTCGTGCACCATGGTCAGCTCCAGATGCGTCGCCGGGTTGTCGACCGGAATGCGGGCATTCTCGGCGAGCGCCACCATGATGAGGGCGATCATCGCCATGCCGAGCGAAACGCGCAGTCCGACTTCCGACGACGCCATGAAGGTCGCGACCGTCGACAGCTGGGTCGAGCCGGCAATCAGCGCGACGCAGAACACCATCAGCAGCATGGCCGGCTCGGCCAGCGCGGCGATCATCACCTCGCGGCTGGAGCCGATGCCGCCGAAGCTGGTGCCGACATCCATGCCGGCAAGCGCGAGGAAGAAGCGCGCGCTGCCGAGCAGGGCGACGATCGCGATCAGGTCGGCGCTCCAGCTGAACTCCAGGCCGGTTGCGAATGTCGGGACCAGCGCCGCGGCGACCCAGATGGCCGCGAACGTCACATAAGGCGTGACGCGGAACAGCCAGGATGCGTTTTCGGCGAGCACCACCTCCTTGCGCAGCAACCGCAGCAGATCGCGATAGGGTTGGAAGACCGACGGTCCCCTCCGGCGCAGCAGGCGGGCCTTGACCTTGCGCACGACGCCGGTCAGGAGCGGCGCGAGCAGCAGCACGAGCGCCATCTGGCCCAGCTGAACAAAGATGTCCGAGATCACGACCATATCGCGAGCACCAGCAGCAATGTGATCAGGGTTGCAAACACCAGACTGAGGTAGCGGCGGATGGTCAGGAACTGGAGCTGGTTCAGCCGATCGGCGAAGAACCAGACGACTTCGGTGACGGGCGTGTACAGCCGCTCCCAGACCAGATCGTGCATCTCGACCTTGAAGCGGGCCGGCCGCAATTCGCCCGGCGCGGGCATGTCGACATGCTCGCGGGCCTGGAAAACCAGGGTGCCGAACACGCGGCGGATCGGCTGGACGAAGCTCGTTCCGGAATACTGCGCCGCCGGCGTCGGATCGGTGAAGCCACAGCCCCAGGCCGGTCCGCGCCGGATCGCGCGCGACGCAAAGCGATGGATGAAATACACCGCAAGCGACGCCGCCGCAGTGATGAATACAAACACGAGCAATCCGTTGTAGGAACTGCGGCTCTCCGCGATCGGCGCGATCGAAAGCCAGGGATCGTCCGCCTGGAGCGGCATCCGGTGGCCGGTCATGGCCTGCGCGACCGGCGAGAGCGCGTCGATCACCAGGCCCGGCAGAATGCCGGCGAGGAAGCAGAGCGCGGCGAGGCAGAACATCGCGGCAAGCGAATAGCGATCGACCTCGCCGGCGGCTTCCGCGGCCGGGCTGCGCGCGCGGCCGAGAAATGTGATTCCGAAGGCCTTGACGAAGCATGCGGCGGCGAGCGCCGCCGCCAGCGCCAGCAAGGCGCCGACCGCGGGCACCATGATCTTCAGCACCCATTGCGGCAGATCGGGGCTCTGGAGGACGGCTTGAAACATCAGCCATTCGGAAACGAACCCGTTGAACGGCGGAAGCGCCGAGATAGCGACGCAGCCGACGAGAAAGGCGAAGCTCGTGAGCGGCATGCGGTGGATCAGGCCGCCGAGCTTCTCCATGTCGCGTTCGCCGGTCGACATCAGCACGGCGCCGGCCCCGAAGAACAGCAGGCTCTTGAAGAACGAATGGTTGAGCACATGGAACAGCGCGGCCGTGAAGGCGAGGGCCGCGGCCAGGCCGAGGCCGCTCGCCTGAAATGCCAGCGCAAGGCCGAGGCTTGCGAAGATGACGCCGATGTTCTCGATCGTGCTGTAGGCGAGCAGGCGCTTGAGATCCTTCTCCATCAATGCGTAGAGGATGCCCATCACGGCGGTCGCGCCGCCGAGGATGAGCACGACGGCACCGGCTGACCAGCTAGGCGGCCCGAGCAGATCGAACACGACGCGGATGAATCCGTAGATGGCGACCTTCGTCATCACCCCGCTCATCAGCGCCGAGACATGGCTCGGTGCTGCGGGATGGGCCAGCGGCAGCCACACATGCAATGGAACCAGGCCGGCCTTCGATCCGGCGCCGAGCAGCATCAGCGCGAGCACCAGTGCGGCTTCGGACGGGGTGTGCTGGGCGGTGCGGATAGCCACAAAACTATAGCTCCCGCCCGCTCCCGCCAGCAGGCCGAAAGCGAGCAACAGGGCCAGCGTCCCGAAGCTTGCCATCACGAGATAGACATAGCCTGCGCGCGTGTTGTCTGCCTCACGGTGATGCGCCATGACGAGCGCCCAGGATGCGAGCGACATGAATTCCCAGCATAGCAGATAGGTGAACGCATCGTCGGCCAGCACAACGAGGTTCATTCCGGCCAGGAACGCCGGAAAGAAGGGCAGGATGCGCTTTGGCGCTGACTCGTGATTGCCATAGCCGAGGCCATAAAGACTTGCGGCCGCACCGCCGAGATTGACCACTGCGAGAAAGAATGCGGCGAGCGCGTCGAGGCGGAAATGCGATCCCAGCCACGGCAAGCCGACAGGTAATGTCAGTGCGGTCGTGCCGGGGTGGGCGATGAGCGCGAACAGGGCGCCAGCCAATGCGACCAACGAGATCGCAAAGGTCGTGCCGTAGACAATGGCCGTCGATCGACGCGATCCGCCTGCTGCGATCGCGAGAGCGGTCGTTCCCAGCAGTGCAGCAACACACCAGACCTGCTGAGTGACCGCCGGGATCATGTCTGCACCTTGGGCGAGCCGGATCCGGCCTTCAATCGCACGCCGCGGCCGCCGCCGTTGCTGGCGGCACCCTCGTTGATGACTTCGACCCCGGCCGTGCCGAGCGCGTCGATCAGTTTCACAAGCGAATCGACATTGCCTCGGATGGTGCCCTCGCTCGCCTCCATGCGCTGGATGGTTGGCACCGAAAGTCCGGACAGCTCGGCGAGCTGCCGTTGGTCGATGCCGAGCAAGGCTCTGGCAGCTCGTAGCTGGGCCGCGGTGATCATCGATTGAGGCCGAGAGTCGAGTTTATTTGAATATCAGTTATGCACAATAAGTAGTAATGCTACAAGAGTAATAAATAATGTTTCATACATCAATTCTGGGCGGCCGGAGCTTGGGCCGCAGCGGCGCGCCGACGGAAGATGCACGGCTGCGCGCTCAATCGGAGATTTTTCGGTAGATCGCCGCGGCGCGGCGCAGCAGCCGGCCCTTGCGCTTCCGCGCGTGCATGCGCTGGTGCTTGGCCTTGCGCTGCCGGGCGCGTTGCGCCAGCGCATCGGCGCTCTCGAACAACTCGCGACGCACCTCGTCATCGTTCAATTCGCCCAGCAGCTGCTGTCCCTTGCGCAGATGCTTCAGGACGGTCCGCCATGACGCGTATTCGTCGGGAGGCAATCCGCCTTCCGAGAACTCGATGGCGTAGCGCAGCCGCTTGCTGGCAAGCCGGACACGGTGCCGCTTGTTCTTGCCCATGCCCTGCAGCCCGCGGCTCTTCTGGCACAGCTTGCCATGCCACCGTGCCAGCCGGCGTGCATGAGACACCGACACCGGCACGGCCCGCCGTTGCGCGGCACGGCGGTCCTGCCGCGTGGTCCAGGGGCCGCTGCCGACCCAGTCCCACATGCCGTCGAACCATTGCCAGTAACGGTCGCTCTGCAAGGCTTCCTTGAGGGCTTCGAACGCATCGGCGCGTGCCGTCCTGAGCATCAGTTCTTCCGGCAAGCCCTTGCTGTTCTCGATCGCGACGTCGAGATCGCGCGTCGCACCCAGATGCGCGCTCAGCCACTTCAGCTCGGACTTCAGCCGCTTCCATTCGGTGTCCGCCACCATCGGGCCGTAGAAGGCGACCGCGGCCTTCAGCCGCGTCAGTGCAATACGGGTCTGGTGGAGCGCAGCCGGGTCGCCATTGCTCACGGCCTCGTGGTTGGTCGCGACTTCCTCGAGACATTCAGACAGGATCAGGCGAAACGCGGTTTCGCAACGCATGGCTTCGCTGAGGTGGCGCGGCCGCTTTGGGCGGACAACGCGCCCCCTGTCCGGACTTGCCGCTGACGTCATGACACTCCCGTGGCGCCGCCGCAGTCGCAACGCGACACATGGCTCCGGGCGGAAGATTTCCCGTTTGATCGTTGTCGATCAAGGGTTTTCTGCTGGGACGCAATGCAGCGATCCAGCGGCGCAATCAAAATGTCGCAATCAATCCTGTCGCGGGGGCTCATTCCAGTCAAGTGCGGAGCTCGCACTGTCGGAGGCGCCGGAGTTTTGGCGCTGCCGCAGAACGTGACAGTGGATTTCGGCAATCATCAGATATTTCGCGCGCGAAACATCTTGATATTTCGCATGCGAAATATATAACAACGCCATGAAAGCGGAACACCGGCTGATCTTTCTCCTGACCGTGGCCTATCGGCGGCTGCAGCGCGCCATCGACCAGGAGACGGCCGCGCACGACCTGACGTCGGCGCAGGCGGGCGTGCTGTTCTTCCTCGGGCGCAACGACGGCGCGCTGATCGGCGACGTCTCGCAGGCGCTCGACATCGTGCCGTCGGCGATGACAGGACTCGCCGACCGGATGGAGCGTGCCGGCCTCGTCAAGCGCCGCCGCGACGGTGAGGACGGGCGCAGTCAGCGGCTGCATCTGACCGCGGCGGGGCAGGAACTCGGCAAGCGCGCCGCAACCAGGACCCGGGTGATCAACAATCGCCTGATGGACGGATTTTCGGAAGCCGAGATCGACGTGGTGTCGCGCTGGCTGACCAGCCTGCAAGACAAGTTTCCGAAGGACAAAGACGGCTAGCGCGCCTTCAGGCGAAACGGGTACCAGTTCGCGTCAAGCAGACGCATCAAACAGGAAGCAAGCAACAGGAGCGAGAGATGAGTGAAGTGGTCGTAGCGCTGGACGGTGGCGTTCTCACCGTGACGATGGCGCGTCCGGACAAGAAAAACGCGATCACCAACGCGATGTATGGCGCGATGGCCGACGCGCTCGAGCGCGCGGAAAGCGATACTGCGATCCGCGCCGTGCTGCTGCAGGGCGACGGCGACAGCTTTACCGCAGGCAATGACCTTGCCGATTTCGCGGCGGTGTCGCGCGGCGTGCAGGGCGAGCGTCACGTGTCGCGCTTCCTCGCCGGGCTTGCCAAGGCGACGCGGCCGCTGGTTGCCGCGGTGCAGGGCAATGCGGTCGGGATCGGCACCACCATGCTGCTGCATTGCGACCTCGTCTACCTCGCGCCGACCGCGCGGCTGATCACACCGTTCGTCAATCTCGCGCTGGTGCCGGAAGCGGCCTCGACCTATCTGCTGCCGCAGCGCATCGGCCATGCGCGGGCCTATGCGATGTTCGCGCTCGGCGAGCCGGTCGAGGCGGAGACCGCGGTCTCCATCGGCCTTGCCAATGCCGTGGTGCCGCTTGCGGATCTCCGCGCCAAGGCACGTGCGGCGGCGGACGCGCTGGCGAAGCGGCCGTTCGGCTCGCTCCAGCACACCAAGGCCTTGATGCGGGATCCCGCAGGGATCAGCGCGCAAATGGCGCGCGAGAGCGAAATCTTCCAGCAGCGGCTGATGAGTGCGGAAGCCCGCGAGGCCTTCGCCGCCTTTGCCGAGCGCCGCCAGCCTGATTTTTCCAGGATCGCCGGGTAGGCAAGCAGGGCCGCCCCGCCGGGGCGGCCCGATCGCTTTGGGGTTGACGGCATCGCCAGCATCGAACATCTCCTGTCGGGGCATGACGCAACCCGCGAGGCGAGGCATGGGCGACAGTTACACGCTGCGCGGCGATGGAATCGCCGCAATCATTCAAGCCCAGGGCGCCGAACTGTCGTCGCTCAGGAATGCCCAAGGCACCGAATTGCTGTGGCAGGCCGGCGCGCAATGGCCGCGCCACGCGCCGATCCTGTTCCCGATCGTCGGCCGGCTGAAGGACGACACGCTGCGCCACAACGGCAAGACCTATCCGATGACGCAGCACGGCTTTGCGCGCGATCGCCGCTTTGTCTGGGTCGAGCAGGGATCGCGATCGTGCAAGCTCGCACTCACCGACGATGCGGAAGCGCGCGCACGCTATCCTTTCGCGTTCAGGCTGGAGGTCACCTACACCGTCGGTGACGCCGATCTCGACGTCGCCTTCGACGTCGTCAACACCGGCGACGACATCCTGCCCGCCTCGCTCGGCGGTCATCCCGCTTTCAACTGGCCGCTGGTGCAGGGACTGCCGAAGGAGGCTTACACGCTGACCTTCGGCAAGGCTGAACGCGCGCCGATCCGGCGATTGACGGGTGGATTGATGCGCCAGCAGCCTGAACCCAATCCGGTCAAGGGCAGAACGCTTGCGCTGTCGGAGGAACAGTTCGATGACGACGCGATGGTCTTCGATCAGGTCGCAAGTACATCGATCCTCTTCACGGCGACACTGGGCCCAGCAGCAGCCACCCAAGGCCCGGCGATCGAAATGTCCTGGCGCGGCTTCCGCGAGCTCGGCATCTGGTCGAAGCCTGGCGGCGCGCCGTTCCTCTGCATCGAGCCGTGGCACGGCTTTGCCAGCCCCGCGGAATTCGACGGTGAGTTCGCCGACAAGCCCGGCCTGATGCACATTGCGCCGGGCGCACGTCGGTCGCTGGGCTATCGCATTCGCGTCAGCTGAGGGGCCGTTTTCCCGATCGGCTCAATGCGCTGCGCGGGTGCTGAGCACGCTCGTGATGGCGCCGACCGATGGCGGGTTTTCATGCGCCCAAGTCTCGTGCGCGGCCAGGTCGCGATAGTGTTCGGCCATGCGCAGCAGCCGCTCCCGGATCCCGGCATTTGCCTCGTCCTTGGCCTGATCGGCCAGCTGCGCGGCGCGTTCGAGAAGCGTTTTCGGATCGATCACGACAGGCTCCAAATCCGGTTTCGCCTAGCGGACAACTGTTACAGCCAAGCACAGTTCCTGCCATGGTTTGATGACAACGCCGGTGATGCGCCGCAGGTCCAACGTTCGATGCCGTCGAGGCTGCTCGGGAACCTAGTTGAACGCCATGCCGCCGCTCATCGCGATAGTCTGACCGGTCATGTAGGGATTGTTGACCAGCAGCATCACGGCCTGTGCGACTTCCTCGGCGGTGCCGAAGCGGCCGATCGGGATCCGGCTGAGGAGGCCGCTCTGTCCTTTCATCATGTCGGTCTCGATCAGCGACGGCGCGACGGCGTTGACGGTGATGCCCTCTTTGACGAGGCGCGCGGCATAGCCGCGGGTCATGCCCTCCATCGCCGCCTTCGACGCGTTGTAGTGCGGCCCGATCGCGCCGCCGCCGCGCGCCGCGCCCGAGGAGATGTTGACGATGCGGCCCCATTTCCGGGTGCGCATCATCGGCAGCACGGCCTGCGTGCAGAGAAATGCCGATTTGAGGTTCACCGCGATGGTGCGGTCGAAATCCTCTTCAGTGAGATCGTCGACACCCCTGACGATGGCGATGCCGGCATTGTTGACGAGGATGTCGACCGGGCCGAGCTCGGATTTGGCGCGCGCGACGAGGCCCGTGACGGCCGCCGCATCCGAGACGTCGGCGGCGATCGCCACGGCCCGGCCGCCGGCAGCGATGATGCCCTTTGCCAGCGTCTCCGCTTCAGCCGACCGCTCGCGGTAATTGATGGCGACGGCAGCACCAGCCTCCGCCAGCATCTTGACGATGGCCGCACCAATGCCGCGCGAGCCGCCGGTCACCAGCGCCACATGTCCGTGAAGGCTGTTTGTCGTCATCGGCCGTCCTCCCTTGCGAATGCGGAGAGGTTCGCAAACGGGGAGCCGGGGAGCAACGCAACCCTGCTCAAATCTGCGTTGCCGCAGGCGCTCTTGCGGGCAAAAAACCGGCATCCGGAGCCGGAATCGGCCTTGCGTCCGGCGCGGGCCGGCGTCAAAGGTTGCGGCATCATTCTGTCCAGCCCACCCACGAGAGTTCGATGAGCAAACTGATTGTCCGTGCCGGCGATTTCACCTTTGACGCCCGTTTCGAGGAACAGCTCGCGCCGAAGACGGTCGCCGCGTTCCGCAAGGCGATGCCGTTCGAGAGCCAGGCGATCCATGTGCGCTGGAGCGGCGAGGGCGTCTGGATGCCGCTCGGCGATCTCGACTTTGGCGTCTCCTACGAGAACCACACCAGCTATCCAGCGCCGGGCCAGATCATCCTCTACCCGGGCGGCATCAGCGAGACCGAGATCCTGCTCGCCTATGGCGGCGTGCATTTCGCCAGCAAGATGGGCCAGCTCGCCGGCAATCATTTCATCACGCTGACCTCGGGGCTGGAGAACCTCACCGCGTTCGGCAAGACCGTGTTGTGGAAGGGCGCGCAGAACATCCGCTTCGAGGAAATCTGATGTGACCGAGGCCCGCTATCCGCGCGATCTCCGCGGCTACGGCCGCAATCCGCCGGATCCGAAATGGCCCGACGCGGCGCGCGTTGCCGTGCAGTTCGTGGTCAATTTCGAGGAGGGCGGCGAGAACAACATCCTGCACGGCGATCGTGCCTCGGAAGCGTTCCTGTCCGACGTGCTGGGCGCGCAGCCTTGGGTCGGCCAGCGACACGCCAATATCGAGACCATGTTCGAATACGGCTCGCGCGCCGGCTTCTGGCGGCTGTGGCGGATGTTCACCGAGCGCAAGCTGCCGGCCACGGTATTCGGCGTCGCGATGGCGCTGAAGCGCAATCCGGATGTCGTCGCGGCGATGCAGGAAGCAGGCTGGGATATCGCCAGCCACAGCCTGCGCTGGGTCGAGCACAAGGACATGTCTGAGGACGAGGAGCGCGCGGAGATCGGCCGCGCCATCGCCGTGCACACCGAGGCGACCGGCGCGCGGCCGCTCGGCTGGTACACCGGCCGCTCCTCGATCAACACGCTGCGGCTTCTGATGGAGGCGGGCGGCCTGCGCTATCTCTGCGATTCCTATGCCGACGATCTGCCGTACTGGATCAAGGCCGCCGGCACCGAGCCGCATCTCGTAATCCCCTACACGCTCGACGCCAACGACATGCGCTTCATCAACCCGCAGGGCTTTGGCGGCGGCGACGAGTTCTACACCTATCTGAAGGACAGTTTTGACGTGCTCTATGCCGAGGGCGCAACGTCACCCAAGATGATGTCGGTCGGCCTGCACTGCCGCGTCGTTGGCCGTCCCGGCCGCGCTGCCGCGCTGATGCGCTTCCTCGATTACATCCAGAAGCACGACCACGTCTGGGTGCCGACCCGGCTTCAGATCGCCGAGCACTGGCACGCCAATCTGAAGCATCTCGCAGCGGACGCGTTCGAGATCGCCTAGCGCGGTTCCGCGTCAGCCGATCCAACGCCGCATCCCGAGTGTCCGAGTTGCACCGAACGAATTGCTGCGTTGCACAGACGTCAGAAGCGATCCGGGATTCCGCGCGTTAGCGGCCTGCAATGCGGGAGCAGGCGGGTTGATGCGGAATATCCTTGCCGAAGTGGAACACACGTTTCGATGGGTTCCCGATTGGGTCGTAGGTCTCGGCCTGATTACGGGCGCGATCGTCGTTGCGCTCATCGTTCACTCGATCGCGCAGCGTCTCGTCCATCGGATGGTTGGATCGAAGAACTCGGTCGCGCCGTTGCTGCTCGACCGGACATCGGGGCCGTCACGGCTGGCGCTGTGTCTTGCCGCCGTCGCGCTGGTGCTACCGCTGGCGCCGCTCGACGATCTGCTGCGGCAGACGCTCAGCCATGTCTTCGGCGTCGCCGTGATCGCGCTGGTTGGTTGGATCTCGATCCGGGCCGTCGATATGGCGTCGGCCAGGTATCTCGACAGATTTCGCCTCGACGTCGCCGAGAATTTCCTGGCGCGCAAGCACGTCACCCAGGTCCGCGTCTTCAAGCGGGTCACCGACACGCTGATCGTCATCATTGCGGTTTCCACCGCGCTGATGACATTCGACTCGGTCCGGCAATACGGCGTCAGCCTGTTCGCTTCTGCCGGCGCCGCCGGCTTGATCGTCGGCCTTGCGGCAAGGCCGCTGCTCAGCAATCTGATCGCCGGTGTGCAGATCGCTGTCACACAGCCGATCCGGATCGAGGACGCCGTCATCATCGAGAACGAGTGGGGCTGGGTCGAGGACATCGCCTCGACCTATGTCGTGATCCGGCTGTGGGACTGGCGGCGCATGGTGGTGCCGCTGTCCTATTTCATCGAGCGTCCGTTCCAGAACTGGACGCGGGACGCGCAATCGCTGATCGGCGCAATCGCGCTGCATGTCGACTACAGCGCCGACGTGCCGGCGATCCGCAAGCGGCTGGAGCAGGTGGCCAAGGAGTCGCGGCTCTGGGACGGCGCCGTCGTCAATCTGCAGGTGATCGACACCCATCCGCGCACCATCGAGCTGCGCGCGCTGGTCAGCGCACGCAATGCGCCACAGTCCTGGGACTTGCGCTGCGAAATCCGCGAGAAGCTGCTGGCGTTCATCCGCGACGACATGCCTGACGCGCTGCCGCGGGATCGGGCGATCCTCGCGCCTGCCGTCGATGATTTCGGCCGGGCGTTCCTGCGCGGTGCGCCGGCACGGCAGCGCGGGGCGGCGCCGTCAGGCAACTAGCCCATGACCTGCTTCAGTGCCCGGCCATATGCCGGCCGATCTCCGTGAGGTCGGCCTCGCTGGCGCGGGCCTCGTGCACGAACGCGCCGTGGAACATCACGACCAGCCGGTCCGATAATTCCAGCAGCTCGTCGAGGTCTTCGCTGACCAAGAGCACCGCAGCGCCCCGATTGCGCGCCGCCATGATCTCGGCGTGGATCTGCGCCACCGCCGCGAAATCGAGCCCGAAGCACGGATTGGCCGCGATCAGGACCTCGACGTCGCCCGAGAGCTCGCGCGCCAGCACCGCGCGCTGCACATTGCCGCCCGACAGCGCCGCGATCGGCGTCTCCGGCGTGCGGGTCTTGATCTTGTAGCGGTTGATCTTGCGTTCGGCGTCTTCGCGGAACGCCGACCGATCCAGCCACCAGCCGCCGCGTGCGAACGGGGCGCGGTCGAACTCGCGGAAGGCGATGTTGTCGGCGACGCTCATGCCGCCGACGCAGGCGTTCTTCAGCGGCTCCTCGGGCAGCAGCGACATCTTGTGGCGGCGCATCTCCTCGCGGCTCGCCGCATAGGCTTCGCCCTGGACGCGGATCACGCCGCTCTCGGCTTCGCGCTGGCCGGCCAGCACCTCGACCAGCTGGCGCTGGCCGTTGCCGGACACGCCGGCGATGCCGACGATCTCGCCGCTCTTCACCGTCAGCGACACGCCGTGCACGGCGATCGCGCCGGCATCGTCGAGCGCGGTGAGCTTGTCGAGCTCGAGCCGCGGCGCGCCGGTCTCGCCGGTGCGCGGCGGCTGCACGGTCAGCTGCTCGGCGCCGATCATGGTGCGGGCCATCTCGTCGGGCGTGAGGTCGGCAACGCGGCCGGTGCCGGCGAGCTTGCCGCGGCGCAGGATCGTGACGTCATCGGCAAACGCCATCACCTCGCGGAACTTGTGTGTGATCATCAGGATGGTCAGTTCGCCCGCGACCACCATGGCGCGCAGCATGCCGAGCACCTCGTCGGCCTCGCCCGGCGTCAGCACCGAGGTCGGCTCATCCAGGATCAGGAAGCGGCGCTTCAGATAGAGCTGCTTGAGGATTTCGCATTTCTGCCGCTCGCCGGCGGAGATGTCGGAGACCTTTGCGTCGAGCGGCACCTTGAACGGCATCCGCGAAAGGAAGGCCTCGAGCTCCTTCTTCTCCTTGCGCCAGTCGACCACGGAAGGCACATCGTCGCGCGCCAGCACCAGGTTTTCGGCGACCGTCATCGCCGGCACCAGCGTGAAATGCTGGTAGACCATGCCGAGCCCGAGCGCATGCGCGTCCTTGGGATTGGCGATGGCCTGCTGGCGATCGCCGACGATGATATCGCCCTCGGTCGCGTGGTAATAGCCCATGATGCACTTGACGAGCGTGCTCTTGCCGGCGCCGTTCTCGCCGAGCAGCGCGTGGAACGAGCCCGGGCGCACCTTGAGCTCGACATTGTCGAGCGCAAGGAAGTCGCCGAACCGCATCGTCATGGCGATGGCGTCGACGCCGAACGCGCCTGTGGGTAGCGGCGGTTCGCCGATGATCACGACAGCGCCCCGATCAGATCGGCGGACTTCGTCACCGCGCCGAACACACCGCCCTGCATCTTGATCATCTTCAGCGCATGGTCGTGGTTGCTCCTGTCGGTCGCGCCGCAGCAATCCTCCACCAGCACGCATTCGAAGCCGCGATCGTTGGCCTCGCGCATCGTGGTGTGGACGCAGACGTCGGTGGTGATGCCGGTCAGCACGATATTCTCGATGCCGCGCAGCCGCAGCATCAGCTCGAGATCGGTGGCGCAGAACGAGCCCTTGCCGGGCTTGTCGATAATGGGTTCGCCCGGCAGCGGCGCGAGATCGGGAATGATCTCCCAGCCCGGCTCGCCGCGCACCAGGATGCGGCCGCACGGGCCGGGATCGCCGATGCCGGCGCCGATCTGGCGCGAGCGCCAGCGCTTGTTGGCGGGCAGGTCGGCGAGATCAGGCCGGTGGCCTTCGCGGGTGTGGATGATGTGAAAGCCCTGCGCGCGCATCGCCGCGAGCAGCTTCCTGATGGGCTCGATCGGCGCACGGGTCAGCGAGAGGTCGTAGCCCATCTTGTCGACATAGCCGCCGACGCCGCAGAAATCGGTCTGCATGTCGATGATGATCAGCGCGGTATTCTCTGGCCGCAAATCGCCATTATAGGGCCAGGCGTAGGGCTCGGACTTGATGAAGCGCTCGGACATGGAATGATCTCGCTGGCTCTATCGGGTGATCGACAATTCGGCGGGCGCGCCGGTCAGCGTGCGCTTCGGCGAGCAGGTAATGATCATGATCGCCAAGGTGAGGATGTAGGGCGCGGCGTTGAACAGATGATAGCCGGAGGTGATGCCGACCGATTGCAGCGCGGGCCCGAGGGCTGCGGCGCCGCCGAACGCAAGCGAGGCCCACAGGCACAGCATCGGATCCCAACGCGCGAAGATCACCAGCGCCACCGCCGTGATGCCCTGTCCGGAGGAGAGGCCTTCGTTCCAGCTGCCGGGATAGAACAACGACAGGAACGAGCCGCCGATGCCGGCGAGGAAACCGCCGACCATGGTGGCGCGCAAGCGGATCAATAACACGGAATGGCCCATCGCGCGCGCCGCGTCGGCGCTCTCGCCGGCGGTGCGGATCAACAGGCCCCAGCGCGTGGTTTTGAACGCCCAGTACAGCAGCGGTGCGATCGCGACGCCGATCAGGAACAGCACGTTGATGCGCAGCGCCGCGCGCACCTGCGGCACGTCGCTCCACCAGCCGAAATCGATCGCCGGCAGCCGTGCCGCGGTCGGCTCGATCAGCGGCTTGCCGAGGAAGAACGCCAAGCCAGTTCCGAGCAGCATCAGCGCGATGCCGACCGCGATGTCGTTGACGCGCGGCAGCGAGCAGATGCCGGCATGCAGCGCGCCGAACAGCGCGCCGGTGATCCCGGCCGCGAGCACGCCGAGCCAAGGCGAACCGGAGAGATAGGAGATGCCGTAGGCGCTCATCGCGCCCATCACCAGCGTGCCCTCGAGGCCGAGATTGATGCGGCCGCTTCGCTCGGTGATGCACTCGCCGAGGCTGACGAACAGGAACGGCGTCGAGACGCGGATGGCGCCGCCGAACACGGCGAGCGGAACGGTCCAGAGCCCGAGCGATGCGTCCGCCATGTCAGGACTTTCCCTTCAGGAAGCCGATCCGCCCGTAGAGCGCGTCGCTCGCCAGGACGAACACGAAGATGATGCCTTGCAACACCAGCACCGAGGCGTCGGGCAGGCCGAGCCGCCGCTGCAACAGGCCGCCGGAGGCCGAGATGCCGCCGAGCAGGATCGCCACCGGAATGATCGCGAGCGGATTCTGCCGCGCCAGGAACGCGACAAGGATGCCGGTGAAGCCGTAGCCGGCCGCGAGGTTGGCATTGGTGCGGCCCTGCACGGCCGCGACCTCGATCATGCCGGCGAGGCCCGCGCTGCTGCCGGCAAGGAAGCAGACGGTCAGGATCAGCTTGCCGACCGAGAGCCCGACGATCTTGGCGGCGCGGATGTTGCCGCCGGCAACCCGCGCGGCGAAGCCGAAGGTGGTGTGATAGATCAGGATGTAGGCGGCGACGGCCGCAACAAGGCCGAACACCAGCCCCCAGTGCACGTCGGTGCCGGGAATGGTGCCGATCATGTTGGCGGCGCCGATCTCGCGGGTCGACGGCTTGTTGAGGCTCGCCGGATCGCGCATCGGTCCCTCGACCAGATGGTTCAGAACCGCGAGCGCGATATAGACCAGCAGCAGGCTCGAGATCGTCTCGTTGACCCCGCGATATTGCCGCAAGCCCCCGGACAGCGTGATCCAGAGACCGCCGCCGATCATGCCCGCGATGACCATCGCGACCTGCACCACGATCGGCGCCGCGCCCTGCAGCGCCAGCGCTGCCGATGTCGCCGCCAGCGCGCCGATCAGCAGCGCGCCTTCGCCGCCGATGATCACCATGCCGAGCTGCGCCGGCAGCGCCGTGCACAGCGCGGTCAGGATCAACGGCGCGGCGCGGGTCAGCGTGTTCTGCCAGGAGAACCACGTTCCGAACGCGCCGTAATACATGTAGAAATAGAGGTCGAGCGGGTTCTTGCCGTAGAGTGCGATGAAGCCGCCGAACACCGCGAGCGCGCCGACCAGCGCCGCGCCCGGGATCAGGATGTATTCGATGCTCGCGCCGTAGCGCTGGAGGAAACCGGGATCGGCGGCCGGAGCAACGCCGGCCGCCTCCACCGATTCCGCCGCCTCGGTCGTCACGCGGTGGCTCCGATCACGCCCTCGACCAGATAGTCCATCTTCTCGAGTTCGGGATCCTGCTGGCCGCGGTCGGTGCCGGAAGCAATCACCGTCTTGCCCTTGTTGTCGGCGATCGGACCCTTGAAGATGGTGTAGTCGCCGGACATGAACTTGGCCTTGACGTCGTCGGCAGCTTTGCGCGCCTCCGCCGAGACCATCTCGCCATAGGGCGAGACCTTGACGATCTCTTCCTTGAGGCCGCCGCGATAGAAGTTCGGGATCGCCTCTCCAGCCACGATCATCTTGACGAATTTCGGATAGAGCGCTTCCCAATTCCATTCGGCGCCGGTGAGATAGGCCTTCGGCGCCAGCGGCGACTGGTTGACGTGATAGCCGCACACCATCGCGCCGCGGCGCGCTGCGTTCTCGACCATCGTCTTCGGTCCGTCGACATGGCAGGTCAGCACGTCGACGCCCTGGTCGATCAGGCTGTTGGTGGCCTCGGCTTCCTTAACCGGCATCGACCAGTCGCCGGTGAAGATCACCTGCGTGGTCGCCTTGGGATTGGCGAGCCGGGCGCCGAGCGTGAACGCGTTGATGTTGCGCAGCACCTGCGGGATCGGCTTGGCCGCGACGAAGCCGAGCTTGCCGCTCTTGGTCGAATAGCCGGCGACGATGCCGGAGATGTATTGCGCCTCGTCGATGTAGCCGAAATAGCTGCCGGCGTTCTTCGGGTCCTTGTCTGACCACAGGCCGCCGCAATGCTCGAAGCGCAGCTTCGGAAATTTGGCCGCCATCTTGAGAACGTGCGGGTTGTAGTAGCCGAACGAGGTCGGGAACAAGAGTGTGGCACCGTCGAGGTTGATCATGGACTCGATGGTCTTCTCGACCGCATCGGTCTCCGGCACCTTCTCTTCCTCGACCACCTTGATGCCGGGAAGCTTCTTCAGCGCCGCGGCGCCCTGCGCGTGGGCCTGGTTGTAGCCGTAGTCGTCGCGCGACCCGACATAGATGAATCCGACCGTGGTTTCCGCTGCCGCTGCGCCGCGAACGCCGAGCGTGCTGCCGAGCGCCAATGCTGCGCTTCCCTGCAATAAATGCCTTCTTGAAATCCTGCCAAAATCCATCGCCTGCTCCCTCCGGCGGGCCGGCCCGCCTGTCCTTGCCGCAGCCGCCATAACGGCGGCGCTTGACGGAGTGTCGCAAGCTTCGTGCCAGAGCCTGTTTGGCGATCACAATTCCATAAGTGTTTGAATATGAAATAGAACGTTGAACGGCATGTGGCGGTTCGGACCGCGATCGGCGTCGATTTGCCTATTTTTCGAGCTATCTATCGGTGTTGTATGCAATACCGTTAAGCAGTCGCTAACCGCCGGACGGCCGATGCGAGTCCTAATGGGACGGATGCTCAAACCGCGATTTGCCGGCTGGTGAATCGGATCGGGCCTGCTACGAGTGAGGCGGGCTGCAGCGCCGGGGCGGACTGATGGGAAACAGCATGAGCGAGACCAAACCGTCCTCGAATCCGTCGTCCCTTGGCGAGGAGATCGTGGCGCGGATTGATCAACTCGCGGCGATCTCCGAGACGCCGGAGCATCTGGCGCGCGTCTTCCTCACCGACGAGCATCGCAAGGCGGCCGATCTCATCCTGTCGTGGATGCGCGAGGCCGGCATGAGCGCGCATCTCGACGCCATCGGCAATGTCTGCGGCCGCTACGAGGGTGAGCGGCCAGGCCTGCCGGCCCTGATGCTCGGTTCGCACTACGACACCGTGCGCGACGCCGGCCGGTGGGACGGCCCGCTCGGTGTCATCACCGCGATCGCCTGCGTCGCCGATCTCAACCGGCGCGGCAGGCGGCTGCCGTTCGCGATCGAGATCGTGGGTTTTGCCGACGAGGAGGGCGTGCGCTTCGCCTCGACCCTGCTCGGCAGCCGCGCGGTCGCCGGCACCTTCGACGAGAGCGTGCTCAACACGCGCGATCGCGCCGGCACCTCGATGCGCGATGCGCTGATTCAATTCGGGCTCGATCCCGATCACATCGGCAAGGCGGCGCGCGCCCGCCGCGAGCTGCTCGGCTATGTCGAGCTGCACATCGAGCAGGGGCCGGTGCTGGAACAGAACGCGTTGCCGGTCGGCGTCGTATCAGCGATTTCAGGCGCGACGCGGCTCGCTGCCAATCTCACCGGCGTCGCCGGCCACGCCGGCACCGTGCCGATGAAGCTGCGGCGCGATGCGCTGGCCGGCGCTGCCGAATGCATCGTTGCGATCGAGCAATTCTGCAGGAGCGACGAGGCCGGCCTGGTCGGCACCGTCGGCTACATCAACGCCATGCCCGGCGCCACCAACGTGATCCCCGGAAAGGTCTCGTTCACAATGGACATCCGCTCCCAGAGCGACACGCATCGCAAGCGTGCTGTCGCCGATATCGTGCGGCAGATCGAGGCGATCGCAAGGCGTCGCGAGCTCGCCTTGCAGATCGACGTCACCCACGAGAACCACAGTGTGCCCTGCGCGCCATGGCTCAAGACGCAGATCGCCGCGGCGGTCGCGGCCGAGGGGCACGCCGTGTTCGAGCTGCCGAGCGGCGCCGGCCACGACGGCATGGCGATGGTCGATGTCGCCGATATCGGCATGATCTTCGTGCGCTGCCGCGGCGGGATCAGCCACAATCCCGCCGAGCATGTCGAGCTCGCCGACGCCGACACCGGCGCGCGCGTGCTGCTGCGCCTCGTCGAGAATTTCCGAGCGCACGGTACAGTGAATAGCTGAGGCCGCCGCGAGGCGGCAGGTACCGATCCCGGCTCCGCCAACCTCAACCCGTGCCGATTCTGGACAGGGCCGACGCCAATGCCGGCTTGGCTCCGCCTATTGCGGGAACATCGTGAACCGCTAGACTTGGCGTCAACGGGGGGAAGGACATGCAGTCGTCCGTCGTCCAGGACGTTCAGTTCCCAAAGCAACCGGCGCTGCAGCTGATCTATGACACGGCGCCGATCGGTCTTGCTTACCTCTCTCCGGATTGCCGTTACCTCCAGATCAACCAGCGGCTCACCGAGATATGTGGCATCTCGGTCGAAGGCCATCTCGGACGCACGGTGCATGATTGCGTGCCCGGACTCGCCACCGCGGTCGAGGGCATCGTTCGCTCGATCATGGAGACCGGAGAACCCGTGACCGGCGTCGAGGTGTACGGCCAGCGTCCGGGCCACAATGACGAACGATGCTGGATCACGCATTGGCATCCGCAGCGCGAGCCGAACGGCAGCATCGTCGGGGTCAACGTCGCGGCCGAAGAGATCACCGACCGCAAGCGCAGCGAACGCGAGATCCGCGCCGCGCGCGATGCAGCCGAGAAGGCCTTGCATCATTTGCAGGAGACCCAGGCGTCGCTGATCGAAGCGGAAAAACTTGCGGCGCTGGGTAGGCTGGTGGCCGGCGTCGCGCATGAGATCAACAGTCCGGTCGGCACCAGCCTCACGGTCGCCTCGGTGCTGGAGCAGAAATGCGCCGCCTTCGCCGCCGAGGCCGCGCGCGGCAAGCTGAAGCGCTCGACCCTCAGTGATTTCATCGAGGTGGTCGAAAGCGCGTCGGCGCTTTTGGTCGGCAACCTCAAGCGCGCGGCGGACCTGGTGCAATCCTTCAAGCAGGTGGCGGTCGATCGCAGCTATTTCGACCGCAGCCAGTTCGATCTCGGCGAGATGACCGAGCAGGTGCTTTCGAATTTGCGTCCGGCCTTGCCGAAGAACAATCTGGCGCTCGGGGTCGATTGCCCGTCCGGTCTTGCGATGAACAGCTATCCCGGCCCGTACGGCCAGGCGCTGACCAATCTGTTCGTCAACTCGGTCGTGCACGCATTTCCGGACGGCAAGGGCGGCACCATCACGATCCGGCTGCGCGCGCTGGGTACCGACCAGGTGGAGATCCTGTTCACCGACGATGGCTGCGGGATGAGCCACGACGTGCTGCGGCAGGCCTTCGATCCCTTCTTCACCACGCGCCGCGACATCGGCCGCATCGGGCTCGGCCTCCACATCGTGCACAACATCGTCACGAACCGGCTGGGCGGCGAGCTCCTTCTGGACAGCGCCCCGGGCATGGGAACCAGCGTGCGGATCACGCTGCCGCGCCTGGCGCCGCAGCGCGCGATCGATCATTGAGGCCGGACTGGCGGGCTGAGAAGGAAATGCTCTCCGGCTTTCGGGCTGGAAAACGTCCTTCCAAGGTACCGGCGCAAAAGGCACTCCGTGACCCTTGCTTCTGCCCCCGTCGTCGCGACATTGTTGCGGTATTCTTTGATGGTACGACGATGAGCCAATCCGCATTCGAGCCCTTCGGTGAGCCGGTTCCCGCGGTCGATTCCTCGGCCGCGAGCGAGGGCCTGTCGAAATGGCTGAAGACCGCGGGCACCAGCGTGTTCTGGGTGCTGGTGGTCGGCATCGTGCTGGCGCGCGCGGTCTATTTCGAGCCCGGCGTGTTCAGCTTCGAGCACGCGATTGCGTGGGCGCAGGGTCTGTTCGCCGCGCTTTAGCCGCCGGCATGCGCGGCGCCGTCTTCGCGGCCCGCGTCTCCCGAATGATCCCCTCGAACGCCACCGCCGCCGGCACGTCGAGCCGGCCGGGCGATTTGAGCTGCCATAGCGTGCGTTCGATATGGACGCCCTTGATCGGGATCACCTTCAGCTTTCCGAGCTTCACCTGATCGTCGATGGTCGCGATCGACACGATGGCGACGCCGACGCCTGAGGCCACCGCCTGCTTGATCGCCTCGGTGCTGCCGATCTCGAGCGTGCGCTGCGGCTCGACGCGGTGAGCGGCGAGCGCCTGCGCGACCACCTCGCGCGTGCCCGAGCCGGGCTCACGCACGATCAGGATCTCGTCGTTCAGTGACCGGACGTCGATCGGGCCTGCGGCGGCCGCGAAGCGGTGATCGGGCGCTGCGATCAAGACCATCACGTCGGCGCGCCAGGCTTCGCTGGTCAGGTTTTCGTCCTCGACCGGCCCCTCGACCAGCGCGATCTCGATCTCATGCCCCAGCATCAACGCGGCAATATCAGAGGTGTTGGCGCTGACGACATGCAGGTCGATGCCGGGAAAGGCGCGGTGGAACACGCCGAGATATTCCGGGATCATGTAGGTCGCGATCGTGGTGCTGGCGCCGATCCGCAGCGAGCCGCTGTCGAGGTTGCGCAGCGCCTGCAATTCGTCCTCGGCGGCGCGCTCGGCCGCGAACAGCGTCTCGGCATGGCGGGCCAGCGCCGCGCCCTCGCGGGTCGGGCGCACGCCCTTCGGGGTGCGGTCGAGCAGCCGGCAGCCGACCTGCAGTTCGAAATCCCGCACGCCCTTGGAGATCGCCGGCTGGCTGATGTGCAGCAGATCGGCGGCGCGGGAGAAGCTTCCAGTTCTCGCCACGGCCGCGAACAGGCGGAGCAGGTGCAGGTTGAGGGACATAACTTCTCTCTATCGGGGCAGTTCGAAAAGATATTAGCCAAGAGGCGCCCGTAGGCGCATAAAATCTTCTCTGAAAAGAGGATTTCGTGCCGCAACAAGAACAAGACCAGGGGCAGAAGCAGGGCGTGCTGAGGCGCGTATTCCTGCTCATTCCGGGCATTCTGCTCTGCGGGGTGGTCACGATTGTCTCGCTCGGCATCCAGGCCGCCGAAGAGCGGGTTTTCGAGCACCCCTATATCGAGGCCCTGGTCGTTGCGATCCTGCTCGGCATGGCGGTCCGCACCGCCTGGGAGCCCGCGGAGCGCTGGCGCTCGGGCATCGCCTTCAGCGCCAAGCAGCTGCTCGAGGTCGCGGTGATGCTGCTCGGCGCGTCCATCAGCTTCGCCGCGATCCTGGCCTCGGGCTGGCTCCTGATCGGCGCGATCGCGCTGACCGTCGTCATCATGCTGGCGGTGAGCTATGGCCTCGCCCGCCTGCTCGGGCTCAAGGCCAAGCTCGCGATCCTGATCGCCTGCGGCAACTCGATCTGCGGCAACTCCGCGATTGCGGCGGTAGCGCCGGTGATCGAGGCCGATGGCGATGACATCGCCTCGTCGATCTCGTTCACCGCCATTCTCGGCGTGCTGATGGTGCTCGGCCTGCCGCTGCTGATCCCGCTCTTGAAGCTGACGGCGACGCAATACGGCATCCTCGCCGGCCTCACGGTCTATGCCGTGCCGCAGGTGCTGGCGGCGACCGTGCCGGCCGGCATCGTCTCGACCCAGATCGGCACGCTGGTGAAGCTGGTGCGCGTCCTGATGCTGGGCCCGATCGTGGTTACCCTTTCGCTGCTCGTGGCGCGGCGGCGCAAGGCAGGCACCGAGGCCGGCACGGCCGAGGAGGGTCCTGCAAAGGCAGCCGCGATCAGCCCGTTCAAGCTGGTGCCCTGGTTCATCATCGGCTTTTTGGTGCTGGCCGCCCTGCGTTCGTTCCAGCTGGTGCCCGACATCGCAATCGCGCCGGTGACGAAGACGGCCGCGATTCTCACCGTGGTGTCGATGGCCGCGCTCGGGCTCGGCGTCGATGTGCGCGTGCTCTCGACCGTCGGCGGCCGCGTGACGGCGGCCGTCACGCTGTCGCTGATGCTGCTGCTGGCCCTGAGCATCGGCCTCGTGCACTTCTTCAAGTAGCCGCGAGGGGGCGCTACTCGGCGGCCTTCGCGGTCTTGCCGAACAGCCGGGTCGGTGCAGGAAAGCCGCAGGACGTGCCGTCGGTGATCTTGACCTGGTCTTCCCAGGGCAGGCGGAAGCGGCCGGACACCATGTCCTGCATGAAGGTGTAGGGGCAATCCATCGCGCCGCCCTTCACCGCGACATAGCCGCGGTGCCAGAGTTGATAGATGTTGTTCTCGACGCCCCAGTTGATCCGCGCCTCGCGCACGAGGTCGGGCCGCACCTCGGCGGTGATGATCTCGTCGGCCCGCCCCGTGGTCCCGTGCGCGATGATGCTGCCGTCGAAATTGACGATCATGCCTTCGCCCATCGAATCGAACGAGCCGTCCGAGCCGCACATGCAGACATTGGCCGTCACCATCAGGTTCTGGAACGCGTTGGCCTGGTTGGTGAAGCGCCAGCTGTCGCGGATCGGCGCGGTGTAGCCTGCGGTGCGGATCATGATCTCGGCGCCCTTGTAGGCGCATTCGCGGGCCATCTCCGGGAACATGCCGTCGTGGCAGATGATCAGCGCGATCTTCGCGCCCTTCGGCCCGTCGATCACGGGAATGCCGATGTCGCCCGGCTCCCACGGCTCGACCGGAATCCAGGGATGGAATTTGCGGTAGTAGAGCTTGATCTCGCCGTGATCGTCGATGATCAGCCCGGAATTGTAGGGGTTGCCGTGCGGATTGAACTCCATGATGGAGAAGCAGCCCCAGATCTTGTTGTCGATGCAGGCCATCTTGAACGCCGCAACTTCAGGCCCGTCGAGCCGGCACATGATCTCCGGGTTGGTATCCATCGATAAACCATGCAGCGAATACTCCGGGAAGACGACCAGATCCATGGTGGCGAGATTGCGCCGCGCCTTGCCGACCATCCAGACGATGCGCTCGGTCTGCCGTGCCAGATCGGCCTTGGTCGCGACCGCGGGCAGCTGCAGCTGCACCAGTCCGATCACCACGCCGTTGGGTGATTTGTTGAGGCCGCCAAGTCCATTCATGCCTGTCCTCCCGCCTGTTTGAAATGGGCTGTCTTTCGCGAACGATGGTTTTCGTTCGGTCGGGCTTCCCGTCCGGCTTCCGGTTAGCAACGATCATGCCAGCAAGATCGAACGACCGGCAAATCAGGTGCCGGTGAGAGCGCGGGAGGATGGCGCGGAGAACGGCTGCGCGCGTGTCCCAACAGATTGAGATGCCGGACGTTTCGGGCGTTGCGGTCGGCGGGCGTATCATTGCGCGATGGCACGCGGTTTGCTTAATCAGGCGCAGGTCTTCTCGCAGTCGGGGTGTGCGTCATGGCGAATTCAAGCGGGACAATCGCGGCGGAGCCGGCGCCGATCACGCTGGACTGGAGCAGGACCGCGCTCGTCATCATCGACATGCAGCGCGATTTCATGGAGCCGGGCGGCTTCGGCGAAACGCTCGGCAACGACGTCAGCCAGCTTGCCCGTGCGGTGCAGCCGATCGCCGCGGTGCTCGCGGCAGTGCGTGACGCCGGCTTGCTCGTGGTCCATACCCGCGAGGGCCATCTGCCCGATCTCTCCGATGCGCCGCCGGCGAAAGTCGAGCGCGGCGCGCCGTCGCTGCGGATCGGCGATCCCGGACCGATGGGGCGGATCCTGATCCGCGGCGAGGCCGGACACGACATCATCCCCGAGCTTTATCCGCTCGAGAGCGAGATCGTGATCGACAAGTCGGGCAAGGGCGCGTTCTACGCCACCGAATTCGGCGACATCCTGCAGAAATACGGCATCGAGAATCTCCTGGTCTGCGGCGTCACCACCGAGGTCTGCGTCAACACCACGGTGCGCGAGGCCAACGACCGCGGCTACCGCTGCGTCGTGATCTCCGACGGCTGCGCGTCCTACTTCCCGGAATTCCACGAGATGGGCCTGAAGATGATCAAGGCCCAGGGCGGCATCTTTGGTTGGGTCACCGATTCAGCCGCGGTGCTGCAGGCACTGACTGGTTAAAGCGCGATGAGATTGAGTTGAATCGTCATCGCGCTTTAGCTCCTTGTTTGAGCATGATCTTCTCGGAAAACCGCTTCACACTTTTCCGGATCATGCTCTAGAATGCTTCCTCGTTAGCAACGCCCACGCGCGCCAACAGCACGCAGCGGCCGAACTCTGATGGTCTGGCTCCCCGGCCCAGGCCTTCTTGTTCATCATCGGCTAGCATCTCGAGTTGTTTTGCGAGCCCCGAAAGGCTGTTGGCGATGTTACGCAGCACATTCGCCTGCTTTGGGGAGACTGCGCGGTCTTTTGATTGACTCCTGTAGCTCCGGGCCAAGTCTCGGCATTCCGCTGCTGTTAGCACCAAAGGGCTCCGCGTCAATCCAGACAAAAAGGCCGCCGGCCCTTGGGGAAGCCAGCGGCCCTGGGGCAGGGTATTGCTCGCGTAGTGGGGGCTACGCGCTTTCTGATTAGCCCACCCACCGCCGGCCAACTTGAGCGAGATCAACTCCGCTTCCACGTGGGGCGCGCGGCCGGGTAACGTCCTGTTGTTGGCTTATGGTCCAACCGGACTTCGCGGCAACGCTCCGAAGCCGAACATCAATCGCTCCGGCCGACGAAATCGATCAGACAGCAGACGATGTGACAAGCCCTCAGCCGCCATATGTGCTGGCCACGATGATCGGGCCGAGCACGGTCAAGATCACATTGCCAACGGCGTAGGGAACGGCAACGCCGAGGACCGGGGTCTGGCTCTCCGCCATCTCGCAGGCGCCGGTTACGGCGGCATCGACGGTCATCGCGCCTGCCAGCGCGCCGCAGGTCACCACGGGATTCATGCGTAGCACGTAAAAGGCAAACAGTGTGGCGACCACCAGTGGCACGATGGTAATGACAAGGCCCATGCCGACAAGCATCAGGCCGTGCGCCTGTATCGCGGTCCAGGCGGCTGCGCCGTTGCCAAGACCTATCGCCGCGATGAAGCCGCCCAGTCCGACATCGATCAGCGTTTGCTGCGCGGCCGGCGGCAGCGCGCCTATGGTTGGCCGGCGCGAACGCAACCAGCCGCAGACGAGGCCGGCGATCAGCGCGCCGCCGCCGCCACCAAGAGTGAGCGCGACGCCGCCAACTTTAATACTGGCAAGACCCGCCAGCAGGCCGACGGCGATACCGGCGGCAAGGAAGGCGATATCGGCGCGGTCGCCTGTCCGCAGGATCTGGCCGACGTTGCCGGCGGCTCGCTCGATATTCCTTGTGCTGCCGACCAACGTCATGACGTCACCCACATAGACACGCGTATCCGCGCTCAACGGCACTTCGCGGCCCATCCGCGTCAGCGCACGCAGGAAGACGCCGCGCGCATTGCCGCCGACCTGTTCGGCCACGTCTCTGAGCGACCGACCGTGAAGCTTGCGATTGTCGACCAGCACTTCGATCACATTGCCGGGAATTGCCTTGAGGATCTCGTCGGCGTCGATTTCGTTGCCTATGATAGGTCTGGCGGCGACGAGGGCTGCGGTGCGTCCGGCGATGACGATGTTGTCGCCAGCCTCCAGCGCGGTGTCCAGATGCGGCTCTATGTCGATCCCTTGACGAACGATGCGTTCAACGACGGTTCGGCTGCCGATTTGCTCCTCAATCGATTTGACCGATCGCCCAGCGGCGGTCGACACGAGATAGGCGCGAGCTTGAAACTTCCGGTACGAGAGATTTTCGGCTGGCGGTGCTTCGCCCCCGGCAAGCTCGGCTTCCAGCTTCTTGGCCTCGGCTTTAAGGTCGACGCGCATCAGCTTCGGTGCGACGAACGGTACAAATAGCAGTGTCAGAATGTAGCCGAGCACATAGGTGACGGCGTAGCCGGCTGCGATATTGGCTTCCTGCTGCTTCAGCACGTCGTCTGGCAGGCCGAGCTGGGCCAGCGCGCCCGACGCGGTGCCGATAACGGAGGATTGCGTCAGCGCACCCGCGGCGATTCCCGATGCCGTGCCAGGATCAAGTCTGAAGCTGAATGCGAACGCAAGCACGATCAGAAGCCCGGTGCCTCCCAGCACCAGCGCCATCGCGACCTGCGCCAGCGTACGCAGGCTGAGCGAAGCGAAGAACTCAGGCCCGGAGCGGTAGCCGATCGTGAATACAAAGAGGCTGAAGAGGATGACGCGGAGCACGGGAGGGAATGCAAAGCTGCCAAACTGCCCGATCAGCACCGCCACGACGAGAACACATGCCGTGGTCCCGATCGCAAATCCGTGAATCTTGACGCGGCCCAGGATCGTGCCGACGGCAATGGCCAACAGCAAGAAGATTTCCGGAGCAGCGGAAATGATCCACCTGATGGTGCTCATATTGCATTTCTCCTGACCAGCCTTGCGGGAGTGTAATTCCGGAAATTCAAGGGATTGCTTGATTCATATCAAGCGGAGGCATGCAGCGCTTGCGAGGGAAGAGCGGACGCCGTTGCCTCACTCGTCGGCTGGCCAGTGCCTTGCGCGGCTCGTCGACACAACGCGGATAGCCGTCCCGCGAAGTGTTCTCATCTGCCGCGCGTCAGGGTTCGGCTTAAGAATTCCGGCGAATTCAGCTGGGAGAGCGGGAAACTCAACGCCCAAGACTGAGTAAGAGGACTCCAAAGATTTGACGCGGCTCAAAATTGTCTGATGCCTTGAGCAGTATGATTCAGCTCCAAGACGCGGGAGTTGTCTCATGGACGACGAAATCCTTTATACGGCGAGCATTGTGATCTTGGGACTAACCCCATTTGCGTTCGCTGCGATCGCAATCTTTATGTGAGAAGCTGGCCTCGGTTCGCGGTTTCTTCATTTCTGCGCATCGGCTAACGGCCCAAAGGCGGAGACCGAGACGTCGGATCCCGCGCCGCTGTCAACACCGCGGCGGCCAACGACCGCGGCTAACGCTGCGTCGTGATCTCTGACGGCTGCGCATCCTACTTCCCGGAATTCGACGAGATGGGCCTGAAGATGATCGGGGCCCAGGGCGGGATCTTTGGCTGGGTCGCCGATTCAGCCGCGCTGCTGGAGGCACTGGCTGGCTGGAGCGTGCGACGGCGAAGACACTCCGATCCTCTTACGCTTGCGGAAAGGAGAAGAGTTCGTAGCCCGGATGCAGCGCAGCGAAATCCGGGACCGGTCTCCGCGGCCCGGAATCCCGGATTGCGCTGCGCTGCATCCGGGCTACTGGCCCGGCGGAGCGGCGGCAGAAGTTCACCTCACCCTTGGGTAAGCGCAGCCTGCCGCACAATTTCGGAATATTAGAAATATATCCCTGAGTTGCCCGACGTGTCAAGTTGCCTGATCGAGCACCGGCTGCCGCCAGCTACTGTGCATGGGGTTGTTTTCGATATTTTGGCAGCGGCCCCCTGCGACAGCCCGATATCATCATCTTGCCCTAGCCGCCTTTCACCGCGCCCGCGGTGAGACCGGCGACGATCTGGCGCTGCGCCATCACGGTGAGCAGCAGCACCGGTGCCGTCACGATCAGCGCTGCGGCGGCGAGCGGGCCCCAGCTCAGCTGGTCGAACGAGATCATGTTGTAGACCGCGACCGGCAGCGTGCGGGTCTCGCGCCCGGCCAGCACGATGCCGAAGACGAAGTTGTTCCAGGAGAAGATCACCGCGAGGATGAAGGCGACCGCGAGCCCGGGCCTCGCGATCGGCAGCGCGACATGGCGGAACACCTGCCAGCGCGTGGCGCCGTCGATCAGCGCGGCTTCCTCGAGCTCCAGCGGCGTGGTCTCGAAATAGCCGATCATGATCCAGATCACGATCGGCACCGTGACCACGAGGTGGATGATGATCTGCGGCACCAGCGTGCCGAGCAGGCCGAGCCACTGGAACAGCAGGAACAGCGGGATCAGATACGAGAGGCCCGGCGTGATGCGCGCGATCAGGATCACGATCGCCGATTTATGTGCGGCCATCCGCGCAATGCCGTAGCCCGCGGGCACGCCGACCAGCATCGCAAGCGCGGTGGCGCAGCCGGTGACGACGAGGCTGTTGCTGAAATAGGTCAGGAAGCGGTTGGATGCGAACACATCGGCATAGTTCCTCCAGGCGAAATGCTCCGGGATGAACACCGGCGGATAGGAGGCGTTGTCGATCTCGAATTTCAGCGACAGCGAGGCCATCCAGAGGAAGAACAGGATCGCCGGCGAGACGATGACGAACACCGACAGCCACAGCCCGATCCGGCCGAGGATAGCGCGCGGGTTCATGCCTCGCTCCCGAGCTGCGACGTCCACAGCAGGCGCTTGCGCAAGTAGAGCAGCAGCGCCGCCAGCGCCACGATCAGCAGGAAGAACACCACCGCGATCGCCGAGCCGTAGCCGAGGTCGTAATAGACGAAGGCGACGCTGTAGAGATAGACGTTGATGGTCTCCGACGCCGATCCCGGTCCGCCTTGCGTGATCGCGAAGATGATGTCGAAGCTCTTCACCGCGTCGATCATGCGGATCATCCCGGCGATGAACAGGAACGGCATGATGAGAGGAAGCGTGATGAAGCGGAACACCTGCCAGAAATTGGCGCCGTCGATCTGCGCGCTCTCATAGGGCTCGGTCGGGATCGCGGCGAGGCCGCCGAGCACGATCAGCATCACCAGCGGCGTCCATTGCCAGGTCTCGACCAGCACCAGCGAGGGGATCACCGTCGTCGGGTTGAACACCCAGAGCTGCGGCGGCAGGCCGACCAGCGACAGCAGATAGTTCAGGATGCCGAGCTGCGGGTGGAACATCATGGTCCACACCAGCGCGATCGCCACCGGGGTCGCCATCATCGGCATGATGAAGATGCCGCGCAGGAAGCCGCGCGCGGCGAATTTCTGATGAAACACCACCGCCGCCAGCGTGCCGAACACCAGCGGCAGCACCACCGACAGCGCGGTGTAGGACAGCGTGTGCCCGACCGCCTCGACGAAGCGCGGATCGGTCGGCAGCCGCAAATAGTTGGCGAGCCCGACGAAGACGGTCGGCGAGCCGACCTTCCATTCCTGCAGGCTCATCCAGATCGTGAACACCCATGGAAAGATGATCACCGCCAGCACCACGACGAGTGCCGGGATCACGAACGGCCAGTAGGACGGCGGCCGCCATTCACGCGCCGGCGGCTGGTTCTCGACCGCCGCCAGCTCAGCCTGTGTCACCACGCTCACGCTTTTTCACTGCGCTCCAGGATGGGGCGGAATTGCTCGTGTGCCTTCTTCAACTCGGTGGCGGGATCGGCGCCCGACAGGGTCGCGGTCAGCGCCGCGCCGACGATGTCGCGGAATTCGGCGACCGGGATGATGACGGGCAGGCCGAGCTTCGAGATCTTGGCGGAATCGACCACCGATTGCAGCCATTCCTTGGTCTTGACGCCCTTGGCGACCTCGGCGTCGTCGACGATCGAATTGCGGAACGGCACGCCGCCGCCGGCCTGCAGCAGGCGCGCGCCCTGTCCCTTCGAAACCACCCATTGGCAGAGCAGATAGGCGGCTTCCTTGTTCTTGCTGGCCGCGGCGATGCCGACGCCGTCGCCATAGGTCGAGGAGAACTTGCCCTTGGGGCCGGCGGGCACCAGCGTGTAGCCGACCTTGCCGACGACGCGCGAGGCGGCGGGGTCTTCCAGTGGCGGCGCCCAGCCGTCGGCGTCGATCCACATCGCCGCGCGGCCTTGTGTGAACGAGGCCATCGACTCCATCCAGTTGAAGCCGGCGACGCCGGGCGGCGCGCATTTCGTCAGCAGCCGCTGATAGAGTTTCGTGGCCTCGATCGCCTCGGGGCCGTCGGTCAGGATGTTGCCCTTGGCATCGAGGAATTCGCCGCCATAGTTCAGATAGAAGTTGGTCCACATCGCCATGTTGGCGTTGCGCAGGCCGCGGCCGACGAAGCCGTAGATGCCTTCCTTGGGATCGGTCAGCTTTTCGGCGGCGACCACCATCTCATCCAGCGTCTTCGGGACCTCGACGCCCTTCTTCTGGAACAGCTCCTTGTTGTAGTAGAGGATGAAATAGTCGACCGACCATGGCAGCGACAGCATCTGGCCCTTGTCGTTGCGCGCATATTGCAGGCCGGCGGCCGAGAAATCGCTCTCGACGAGGTCCGGCAGCGTCATGCTCGGATCCTTGAGGTAGCCCGACATGTCGGCGAGCCAGCCGGCCTTCTCGAATTGCCGCTTCTGCACGTGATAGCTCAGATGCACGACGTCGAAGCTCGGCTTGCCCGACGACAGCTCGATCACGCATTTCTGGCGCTGCTGCTGCTCGGGGACCTGCTCGGATTCGACCTTGATGCCGGTGAGCTCGGTGAATTCCTTGATGTATTTTTGCAGATTGTCGCCGCGCGGTCCCTTGACGAGGCTGACTTCCAGCGTGGTGCCGGAATATTTCTTCCAGTTGACCTCGGCACGGGCCGGAAAACCGGTCAATCCAACGGCGCCCGCGGCGGCGGTGCCGGCAAGCATCTGCCGGCGCGAGATCAGGTGATGCGACATTCTTCCCTCCCAGGACGGTTCTTGTTTGGGAGAGATACTAGCGTCTCAACTTTCCGTGCCTAGCCCCCACATGCGCGGCGCCGCTGCATAACGTTGCGCCGCGCATGGTATGGCAGTTATGCCTTGACGAAGGCGAGCAGGGTGCCGTTCGCCGCCGCCGGCGGCACGGTGATGCCGCCGCTGCTCTTGACGCCGGCAGAGCCCAGCGCCTTCTCGGTGGCGGCGAGGTCGGCCGCGATCACGAGACCGGCGCCGCCGCGCTCGGGCAGGCCATCCAGCGATACGCCGGGATAGCGCTTGCCGAGCTGGTCCCTGGTCAGGAACACGAGTTCGGCGCGATCGCCGCCGGACGGCACCGCAACCGCACTGTCGGAATCATTCCTGACCGCGATATCGATCATCCTGGAGAGATGCGCGGCGTCGGTTGCGGGATCGGGCGAGACGATCAGCACCTGCTTGAGACGTTTTGCCCCATTGGCGTGCGTCATCAATTCGGGAATCCACACCGTCTCGCGGGTCTTGTGCTGGCAGGCGAAGATCCGGACGCCGCCCGGCGCCTCGGCGGTCGGCCACTGGAAGGTGCGGAATTTCGCCGCCGAGACGGTGCCGTTCGGCAAGGTCACTGGGCGCTCGAAATCGGTCGGCCCGACCGGCGGATAGCCGCGCGCGCGGATCTCCTCGGCACCGGCGGTGGAATCGACGGCGGTGAACGCGATGCGTTCGATGCCTTCGCCGCGCTTCTCGAGGAAGGCGCGCGCCGGCGCATTGTGTTCGGTCGGCGTCAGCACGCCGAGCAATTCCATGTAGTCGGGGTCGAACATGATGGTGTAATTGCCCGATCCCATATGCGCGCTATGGGTGCCGCGCGGCGACACGGTGAAGCCGAGCCGCCTGTAGTTCTCGGCGGCCTTGTCGAGGTCCTTCACCATGACCACGGCGTGATCGATTCCAATGACGTTCTTGAGTGCCACTTGTTGTCTTCCCGGCTGAAATAGGAGAGTAGAGTAAAGCTAACCAGAATGGCCGGGCGCCCGCAAGAAAGGATCATGATGAGCAGCAATGCCGTGCGCTGGCCCAATTCGCTCTGGGCAGCAGTGACGCCTTCAGGCCCTGATTGTCCCGAATTGACCGGTGCGCAGCAAGCCGATGTCGTCATCATCGGCGGCGGCTTCACGGGCCTGTCGACCGCGCTGCATCTGCGCGAGGCCAATGTCGACGTCGCGATCGTCGAGGCCGCCGAGCCGGGCTGGGGCGCGTCCGGCCGCAACAACGGCCAGGTGATCCCGACGCTGTCGCGCCCGGATCCCGATGACATCATCAAGCGACACGGCGCTGCCGGCGAGCGCTTCGTCGCGATGCTGCGCGACTGCGCGGCCATGCTGTTCGACGTCGTCAAGCGCTACAATATCGAGGCCGAGCAGGAGCAGCCGGGCTGGGTGCAGCCGGTGCATTCGCCTGGCCGTATCAAGATCGCCGAGAGGCGGGTGCAGCAATGGTCGAAATTCGGCGCGCCGGTCGAAACGCTGTCGCGCGACCAGACCAGGGACATGCTCGGCTCGGATGCCTGGTACGGCGGTTTCTGGAACAGGACCGGCGGTCACGTCAATCCGCTGGCGCTGGCGCGGGGCCTTGCGCGGACCGTGCTCGACCTCGGCGCGCGGATCTATGCCCGTTCGCCCGCGCTGAGCTTCGAGCGTCGCGGCGATCGCTGGGTGGTGAAGACCGAGCGGGGCGAGATCTCCGGCCGCGCGCTGGTGGTCGCAACCAATGCCTATAGCGGCGAGTTCGCGAAATCGCTGGTGCCCGAGATCGCGACCGAGGTGATGCCGGTGCTGTCGTGGCAGATGGCGACGCAGCCGGTGTCGGACAATGTCCGCAAGACCATCATCCCCGGCAGGCAGGCGATGTCGGATACCCATGGCGAGCTGTATTTCGCGCGCTACGACGCCCGCAATCGCCTCGTCACCGGCGGGGCCGTGCTCGGTCCGGGCGACAAGACCGGGCGGCTCAAGACACGAGTGACCGAGCGGTTGCAGCGCCTGTGGCCGCAGATCGGCGACGTCTCCTTCGACTATGTCTGGAACGGCTATGTCGGGATGACCGCGGATTTCCTGCCGCGCATGCATCGGCTCGGACCGAACGCCTATGGCTGGACCGGCTGCAACGGTCGCGCCGTCGCGCTGACGATTCCGCTCGGCCGCGAACTGGCGAAAGCGGTGCAGGGCGTGCCGGAAAGCGAGCTGGCGCTGCCGTTCACCGAGCCGGTGCAGTACATGGCGCACGGACTGCTGCGCAAGCTCGCGCCCTGGATGCTGGTGCTGTACCGGCAGCGCGATGCGCAGGAGCTGGTCAAGGGCGATCGCTTCGAGCTGCTGCGTTGGGCGGAGCATTTGCTCGCCTCGCGCCGCTCGCAGCAAAGGTGAGCGGCCCGATCAGGCGATCAAGGCATCGCGCTTGCGCGTGAAGTCGCCGCCGGGGATCGCCGACAGCAGCGCCTGCGTATAGGGATGCTGCGGCCGGCCGAACACCTCGGCGGTCAGCCCTTGCTCGACCACGGCGCCGTCCTTCATCACGGCGACGAGATCGCAGATCTGCGCCGCGACCCGCAGATCGTGTGTGATGAAGATGATGGAGAGGCCGAGCTGCTGGCGCAGTTCGGCGAGCAACCTCAGGACTTGGGCCTGCAACGAGACGTCGAGCGCCGAGACCGGCTCGTCCGCCACCAGCACATCGGGCTTCAGCGCCAGTGCCCGTGCGAGCCCGATGCGCTGGCGCTGGCCGCCGGAGAATTCATGCGGGAATCTGTCGCCGGCGGACGGATCGAGGCCGACCAGTTCGAACAGTTGTCGGGCTTCGGCGATCGCGATCGCCCGATCGGCGCCGTGCACGATCGGTCCCTGCGCCACCAGCTCGGCCGCCTTGCGGCGCGGATTGAGCGAGGCGAACGGATCCTGGAACACCATCTGGATGTGCCGGGTCGCGCGCCTGATCTCTTCGCGGCCGAGCCTCGCCCAGTCCTTGCCGTTGAGCACGATCGATCCGCTGTCGGGATCGATCAGCCGGACGATGCAGCGCGCCAGCGTCGATTTGCCCGATCCGGATTCGCCGACGATGCCGAGCGTCGCGCCGCGCGGCAGGCGCAGCGAGACGTTCTTCACTGCCTCAGTCACTCGTGCGCCGCGGCCGAGGAAGCCGCCGGTGCGGTAGGTTTTCGAGACGCCGTCGATGGTCAGAATGTCCTTGCCGGAGAGGATGCGCGGCGGCGGCGCCGTCAGCGGCGGGACCGCCGCGATCAGCTGCCTGGTATAGACATGCTGCGGGTCGTTCAGCACCTTGTCGGCCGTGCCTTGCTCGACGATCGCGCCGTGCTGCATCACCACGACGCGGTCGGCGATCTCGGCCACCACGCCGAAATCATGGGTGATGAACAGCACCGCCGTCTTCTTGCGCTGCTGCAGATCGCGGATCAGCTTCAGGATCTGCGCCTGCGTCGTGACGTCGAGCGCGGTGGTCGGCTCGTCGGCGATCAAGAGCTTCGGATCCAGCGCCAGCGCCATCGCAATCATGGCGCGCTGGCGCTGGCCGCCAGACAGCTCGTGCGGATAGGCCTTTGCGGCGGCCTTGGGATCGGGGATGCGCACGTCCTCAAGCAGCGCGAGCACGCGCCCATTGATCTCGGCTTTCGAGAGAGCGGTGTGGATCGCAAACATCTCGCCGATCTGGTCGCCGATGGTGCGCAGCGGATTGAGCGCCGTCATCGGCTCCTGGAAGATCATCGCAATCCCGGCGCCGCGCACCTCGCGCATTTCGGCGCTATCTGCGGCGCAGAGGTCGCGGCCGTCGAACATCATGCGGCCCCGTTCGATCGTGACCTCATTCGGCAGCAGCCGCATGATGGCGTTCGCCATCATCGATTTGCCGGAGCCGGACTCGCCGACCACGCAGAGGATCTCGTTGGAGGCGACCGAGAGGGAGACATCGGACAACGCATGCGGCCGGTCGGCGCCCTTGGGCAGGCGCACCGTCAGGCCGTCGAGCGAAAGGACGGTGTCGCTCATCGGCTCTTCAGCCTCGGATTGAGTGCATCGTTGAGGCCCTGGCCGACCAGCGACACCGCGAGCACGGTGACGAGGATCGCAATGCCGGGGATCGCCGAGACGTACCACTGCACCCGGAGCACGTCGCGGCCGAGTCCGATCAGATTGCCCCAGGAGGCGACGTTGGGATCGGACAGCCTCAGGAACGCCAGCGCGCTTTCCAATAGGATTGCGACCGCCATCACCACGCTGGCATAGACGATCACGGGCGGCAGCGCGTTGGGAAGGATCTCGCCGAGAATCAGCTGAAGGTCTTTCATGCCGAGCGTCTTGCCGGCCTGGACGAATTCGCGGTTGCGCAGCGACAGGAACTCGGCGCGGGTCAGCCGCGCCGGCGCCGGCCACGACACCACGCCGACCGCAATCGTCACCGTGGTCAAGGTCGAGCCGAACACCGCGACCAGCACCAGTAGCAGCACGAAGTTCGGCAAGGTCTGGAACGCTTCCGTGATCCGCATCAGAACGTTGTCGACCCAGCCACCGTAATAGCCGGCGAAGGCGCCGACCAGGATGCCGATCAGAATCGCGATCACGGTGGCGACGCCGCCGATCAAGAGCGATATCCGCGCGCCGTAGAAGATCTGCGCGGCGATGTCGCGGCCGGAATTGTCGGTACCCAGCAGGAAGCGCGGGTTGGAGAACGGCCAGACTAGCGGCCGGCCCGCCAGGGCGAGCGGATCGCGCGGATAGAGGAAGCTGGCGCTGACCGCCATTGCGACGATCAGCAGCAGCAGGATCAGGCCGATCACGGCGGCCGGGCTGCGGAAGTAGCGTTTCGCCGCGTCCATCGTCAGCCCTCCGCCGCGATGCGGGGATCGAGCCGTGCGTAGAGCAGGTCGACCACGAAGTTCACGACAATGACCAGCAGCGCCGACACGAAGACGATGCCGAGCAAGGTGTTGAGGTCGCGCTGCACCACGGATTCATAGGCGAGGCGGCCGAGGCCGGGCAGCGAGAACACGCTCTCGACCACGACCGAGCCGCCGAGCATGGTGCCGGCCTGCAACCCGATCAGCGTCACCATCGGCAGCAGCGCGTTGCGCAGCACGTGGCGGGTGATGACATGGGTCTCGTCCAGACCCTTGGCGCGGGCGGTGCGGACGAAATCGAGGTTCAGGACCTCGAGCATCGAGGCGCGCATGATGCGCAGATAGATCGCCAGGAAGATCAGCCCGAGCGTCAGCGTCGGCAGCACCAGATGCGCGGCGATATCGAGCACGCCCCGGACTCCGGTCTGTACCGTTCCGATGTCCTGGAAACCGCCGGATGGCAGCCATTGCAGATAGACCGAGAACACCACGATCGCCATCAGCCCGAACCAGAACGAAGGGGTCGCATAGAAGATCAGGCCGAGTGTCGAAATCAGGGTGTCCGGCCAGCGGTTGACGCCGCGCGCGGCGATCACACCGAACAGGAGGCCGAAGAAGAACGCGAACGACAGCGAGGCGGTCATCAACAGGATGGTCGGCGGCAGCCGTTCCAGGATCACGGTCGCGACCGGCTTGCCGTAGATCGAGGAGAACCCGAGGTCGAGCCGCACCAGGTGCCACAGATAGTTGCCGAGCTGCGCCGGAACCGAGAGGTCGAGCCCGTAGAATTTGCGCAGCTGTTGCGCGGTCGCGGCGTCGCCGCCGCCCATCTGCGCCATCAGCGCATCGACGGTGTCGCCCGGCGCGAACTGCAACAGCAGGAACACGCCGATCAGGATCAGGAACAGGGTCGGGATCGAGGCGGCCAGCCGCCGCCCCGCAAGGCTCAGGATACGCATGACTTTTACTCTGTCATTGCGAGCGAAGCGAAGCAATCCATCGCGCAGCGCGCGCGGAAGGATGGATTGCTTCGTCGCTTTCGCTCCTCGCAATGACGGTGTGGATGGATCCGCGCTCCATTGAGATTGAAACTGCGGTCAACTCACGCGCTCAGCCAAAGATCGTGCCAGCTCGCCGAGCCCCAGCGCGGGGTGTTGGAGTGGTTGCGCGCCTTGGCCGTGATCACGGTGACGAAGATCTGCTCGATCGGCATCCAGACCGGCAGCTCGGTGTTCACCTCCTTGACGAAATCGGCATAGAGCGCCTTGCGCTTCACCGGATCGACCTCGGTCGCGGCATCGTCGATGGTCTTGTCGACCGTCTTGTCCTCCCAACCCCACTGGTTGGTCCACGGCGCGCCCTTGGGCTGGCCGGAGCGGTACCACACCGTGGTCGAGACCGCGGGGTCGTTACGGTACTGGTGCCAGCCGGTGGCGAGATCGAAGGCGTGGTCGTCATAGACCTGCTTGAGGAAGCCGCCGCCGTCGTTGCGCACGATGTCGACCTGGATGCCGACTTCGCCGAGCGACTGCTGAATGAAGGTCGACCACAGCGAGATGTCCTCGCCCCACGGCGCCGGCAGCAGTTTCAGCGCGAAGCGGTTGCCGCCGGTGGCCTTGAAGCCGGCCTCATCCAGCAGGGCGATCGCCTTGGCCTTGTCGTAAGGGTATTGCGGTGTGTTCGGTCCGGGATAGAAATCGGTGGAGGTCGACGGGATCGGGCCGGTGCCGAGCTTGGCGAAATCGCCCAAAAAGTTCTCGATGAAGAACGGCACGTTGATCGCATGCGCGATGGCGCGGCGGACGCGGATGTCGGACAGTTCCTTGCGGCGGAAGTTGAACTCGATGGTGTTGGTGCGGGCGTTGCCCTCATTGCCCTTGGTCTGGACGATGAAGCGCTTGTCCTTGCCGAGCCGGGCCATGTCCGAGATCGTCAGCCCCGAGAACGGGCTGTAGTGCAGTTCGCCGGCCTCCATCTGCGCGGCCGCGGCGGCGCGGTCGGTGATCACCTTCCAGACGATGCGGTCGAGATAGGGGGCGTTCGGACGCCAGTAGTCGGGGTTGCGTTCAGCGATGATGTATTGGCCGCGCTCGTATTTGACGAATTTGAACGGGCCGGTGCCGACCGGCGCCAGATTGGTCGGGTTCTGCCTGATGTCGCCGCTCTCATAGAGATGCTTGGCCGAGACGTAGCCGAGGTCGGGCAGGGCGCGCAGCAGCAGGTTCAGCGGCATCGGCCGCTCGTAGCGGAAGATCGCGGTCTGGGGATCGGGTGTATCGACCGAGGTGAGGAACAGCTGCAGCGTCGATCCGTAGTTCAGGATCTTCTTCCACATGTTCATCGCGGTGAAGGCGACGTCCTCCGAGGTGAACGGCTTGCCGTCGTGCCAGGTGATGCCCTTGCGCAGCTTGAAGGTGACGGTCTTGCCGTCCGGCGTCGCCTCCCAGCTCTCGGCGAGCACGCCGACCGGCTGGCCGCTGGCGTCGAGGTCGACCAGATTCTCCTGGATCTTTCCGCCGATGATGTAGACGCCGGTCGAGGCCTGGATGCTCGGGTTCAGCTGGCGCTGCTCGGCGCCGTAATGGACGTTGAACACGCCGCCCTTGCGCGGGGTTTCCTGCGCGAATGCCCGCATCGGATTGATGACGTTGGCCGCAATCGCGGCCGAGGTCAGCAGGGCCGTGCGGCGGTTGATCTCGAGGCGGGACAAATCCATACGCGGGGTCTCCAGAACATACATAAAGGCTTGCGGCAGGGGCCGGCCGATCGGCCGTGGCGCCCTTTACGATGTTACGATGGAATGGGAACCCGAGTCATTTTCTAATGCCTCGGTCTTTTGGAGGATCGTTTCCGAAACCTGAAGTGGCGCGCTGCGACGCGCCGCAACCCGAACAGTACGCAACATTGTCGCGCGCGGGCGGCGCGGGATGCGTCGAGTGATTCTCTCGGAGGGGGGCCGTTTCGGGAGCCCCGAAGCCGCGCAAACGCTGTAATTTTAGGGGTCGGAAGCGAATTGACTGAAGAAAACACTGGAAAAAACCCTGATTCGGGGGCTGTCCACAGCGATATTGTCGTGGCGAGTGCAGAAAACACTGTTTTTCTCGGCGTTTTCCGCCATATCGTGCCCACTCCAGAATCAATGGAGCAACCATGGCTACCCAACTGTCGAAGTCGCAAGTGATCGAGAAGATCGCGACCACCACCGAACTCTCCAAGCGCGACGTCAAGAACGTTTTGGACTCGCTCGTCGATGTCGGCCACAAGGAGCTGAAGAAGGCCGGGGTGTTCCTCGTCCCCGGCTTCGCGAAGTTCGTTGTGGTCAAGAAGCCTGCGACCAAGGCGCGCAAGGGCACTAACCCCTTCACCGGCGAAGAGATGATGTTCAAGGCCAAGCCGGCCCGGAAGATCGTCCGCGCACGGCCGGTCAAGGCCGCCAAGGACGCGGTTTAAGATGGAAAGGCCTCCGGTGACGGAGGCCTTTTGCTTTTGAGCCGTCGCTACCTGCCCTAGGTTGCTGCCTGCCAAAGCAAGACCCTGGAGCTTCGACTTCGGCTGGATCGAAGCCGAAGCTCTAGACCACCGGCGACCGGCCACCATCGACATTGATGGCGGTGCCGGTGATGTAGGAGCCTTGCTCCGAGGCCAGGAAGCAGGCGAGGTTGGCGAACTCCTCCGCCGTGCCGATCCGGCCGAGCGGCGTGCCCTTGGCAAGGTTCTTGGCGAACTCCCCGAAATCGGTGTCCGGCGCTTGGGCGGCGTGCCGCTTGACCCACTGATCACTCATGATCAGCCCGACCAGGAGCGCATTCACCAGGATGTTGTGCTCGCCGCCTTCATTGGCCATGACCTTGGTCAGGGCCATGCCCGCGGCGCGCGACACCGAGGTCGGCGCGGAATTGCCGGCCGGCGCCTTGGCGAAGGTGTTGAGCACGTTGATGATGCGGCCCCATTTGCGCTGCTTCATGCCCGGCCACACCAGCCGGCTGAAGCGGATCGCAGCGAACAGTTTCAGGTCGAGGTCTTCCTGCCAGGCTTCGTCGCTGATGCTCTCGAACGCCAGCGTGCGCGCGGTGCCCGCGTTGTTGACCAGCACGTCGATCTTGCCGAGGTCGGCGACGATCTGGTCGTGAGCCTTGTTGATGTCGGCGGCTTTCGCGACGTCGCAGACGTAGTCGCGCACCACGAGGCCGTCCCTGGCGAGTGCCTCGCGCGCCGCTGCGAGATCGGCCGCGCCGCGGGCGAGGATCGCGACCTTGGCGCCGGATTCCGCAAACCGCCGTGCCACCGCGATCCCGATGCCCTTGCTGCCGCCGGTGACCACCGCGACGCGGTCCTTCATGGATAGGTTCATTGTTGTTCTCCCTGGGGCTGGCCCTCGGAGAACGCTATCAAACCGACAGCGCGACCAACAAGGTCATGCAGAGCAGGTGTGCTGTGACGATGATCGCGAGATGGAGCGGGCCGGACACCTGTCTGCTGTGGCTCTGCATGTGCGTTCTCCCGGTTGCGCGGTGAGGCGAGCACCGCTGCCTGTCTCCCTCCCCCTGGAAGGGGGAGGGCCGGGTGGGGGTTTGCTCTCCACGGACGCCGGCGCTCGCGGAGGCAGGATCCCCACCCGGTTTGCGCTTTCGCGCAATCCGACCTCCCCTTTTCAAGGGGAGGTGAAGAACCGCCGCTAGTTCAGGCTCGCGCCGGCGGTAAAGCTGCGGTCGACGGCCTTGCTAACATCCAGCGTCTTGCCGAGGATACCGTAGCGCGTGGCGCGGTCGGAGGCGGCCTGAACCTCCTTCACCACGGCCTCGTCGATCGCGATCGGGCTCGTCTTCTGTGCGGTGTAGGCGGCGAGCAGCACGTCTTCCGGCAGTTTCGTAAGTTCGGCCGTGCTCTTCGCGTATTCGGCAAGATGGTCGAGCGACCACAGCCGCGCCTTGTTCAGCCGCTGTACGAGGTCCTGCACCGCCGCGCGCTTGGTCGCGATCGCATTGTCGGAGGCGACGATGAAAGTGACGGTCGGTGTCAGCCCCTCGCCGTCGGCGACCACGCGCGCGTTGTCCTTCAGCGTCGCGTAGGAGACGTAGGGCTCCCACACCGCCCAGCCGTCGATCGAACCGGCAACGAGCGCGATCTTGGCGTCGACCGGGCCGAGCGGGGCGAAGCTGGCATCCTCGATCTTGTTGCCGGCCTTCTCCAAGGTCGCGTCGATCAGGAACTGGCCCCAGCCGCCGCGGGTGCCGGCGAGGCGCTTGCCCTTCAAATCGGCTGCGGTCTTGATCGGCGAATCCGCCCGCACCAGGATCGCCTGGGTCTTCGGATCGGCGCGCGTGCCACCGATTGCCTTGATCGGTGCGCCCGCGGCATAGACCGTGAGGAAGGCGAGGTCGCCGGTGTAGCCGACGTCGAGCGCACCGGCATTGAGTGCTTCGAGGATCGGCGCTGCGGCCGGGAATTCCGACCATTCGATCTTGTAGGGCAGGTCCTTGGCGAAGCCGGAAATCTCGAGCAGCGAGCGGTTGCCGCCCTTCTGGTCGCCGACGCGCAGCACGATCGGGTCTGCCGCGAACGCCGCGGCCGACGTCGACAGCGTGATCACGGCGGTGATCAGCGCGGCCGCGGTGCGGCGTGTGAGAGTGTTGGGAGAACCCGAGCGGGTCAGTTTGGGCATATGCATTTTCTTTCTGATTCATTCACTGCTCGTCGGGAAGCGCGGCAGCGTTCGAGCAAGTCTATGAGCAAGCCGTTCGCCGTCAACGAAACGGAAAACTGAAATCAGCCCGCGCGCAGCAAGGATGATCTCGCCGGACCGTCATGCGTAGAAGACATCGCGCAAGCGGCGATGTTTCGCTCAAATTTGGTGCAACCGGAGGCGTTCTGTTTCAGGTCTGCGCCGTTATGAGGGCGAAAATCCTTTCATCGTCGCGCGCTACGATCGTGGAGAGTTCGGCTGCCGCGCCGACCACATTCGAAATTCCATTTCATTGACGATGAAGTTGCCGCGCCGCATCATTCCCGGGTTGCTTTGAGTGCAATAGCGCCGGAGAAATCCGCTTTTTCTGAACCATGAGCTTCGAACGACGGGGCGCGCAGACGGAGGCGTTTGCGCGCGGGGCGGAGCATTGCCGAATGCAGGAGTGATGAATGTCTGTCGACAACAAGAAGACGGTGATGGATCGCCGCACCTTGCTCCGCGCGGGCGCCGCCGCAGCCCTTGCGGCGCCGATCGGGGCCTATCACGCGCAGGCCTTCGCGCCGCGGGCGATCACGCCGGCGATCGATTTCTCCGAATTTCCGATCTGCAAGACCGCATCCGATGCGCCGCCGTTGACCGGCGCGCCGCGCAAGCTGAAACTGTCCTGGAACGCCGGCGCGGTCTGCCTTGCGCCGCTGCCGGTTGCCATCGACCACGGCTTCTTCCAGAAGCAGAATCTCGACGTCGAGCTCGTCAACTATTCCGGCTCGACCGACCAGCTGCTGGAGGCCATCGCCACCGGCAAGAGCGATGCCGGGCTCGGCATGGCGCTGCGCTGGCTGAAGCCGCTCGAGCAGGGCTTCGACGTCAAGATCGCCGCCGGCACCCATGGCGGCTGCATGCGCGTCCTGACCCGGACCAATTCCGGTGTCGACAAGCTCGCCGATCTCAAGGGCAAGATCGTCGCGGTCGGCGATCTCGCAGGTCCTGACAAGAACTTCTTCTCGATCCAGCTCTCCAAGCTCGGCATCGATCCGGTCAGGGATGTCGACTGGCGCGCCTATCCCGGCAATCTCCTGAACGTCGCGGTCGAGAAGGGCGAGGTGCAGGCCTTCCTGTCGTCGGACCCGCTGGCCTATCTCTGGCTCAAGGACACGCAGTACAAAGAGGTCGCCTCCAACCTCGACGGCGAGTACCGCGACAAGAGCTGCTGCATCGTCGGCCTGCGCGGCAGCCTGGTGCGCGAAGAACCGCACGTCGCGCGCGCCATCACCCAGGCGCTGCTCGATGCCGCGATGTTTACGTCGCAGAATCCGGACAAGGCGGCAAAGTCGTTCCAGCCCTATGCGCCGAAGGCGGCGAGCCTCGCCGATCTCGAGGCGATGGCGCGCTACCACACTCATCACCATCATCCGACCGGCGAGGTGCTGAAGCGCGAGCTCAAGGGCTACGCCGACGACCTGAAATCGGTGCAGGTGTTCAAGCAGAGCACCGACACGGCCAAATTCGCGGAGCGGATCTATGTCGACGTATTCAGTGTCTGACACGGCGGCCGCCGCCGCGCCGCGCGCCGCGGTCACCTTCTCGAATCTGTCCGGCAGCTATGGTGTCGGGCTTGCGGCGAGCCTCGTCTGGCTCGCGTTCGGGCTGTCATGCCTCTATTGGCCCGATGTCGGCGACTGGTCGCGAACCTCTTCGCTCGGCATCGGCGCGATCGTCATCGCGGCCTTCATCCTGTTCGGCACGTTCAGCGCCGATTATCTCGGCGGCGCCGGGCAGGCGCTGCGCAAGCGCGCACCATGGCTGGTGGCGTTCGGCGCCTTCATCACGCTGTGGGAGGTTGCGACCGCGAAATTCGCCTGGCTGCCGCTGCCGTTCTTCCCGCCGCCGCAGTCGATCCTCGAGGTCTATACCGACGATCTGCCGAAACTGCTCGACAGCGTGTTCGCCTCGATCAAGCTGCAGCTGGGCGGTTACATCATCGGCGCGACCGTCGGCTTCATCACGGGCGTCTCGATCGGCTGGTCGCAGAAGATCGGTTACTGGGTGCATCCGGTGCTGCGCTTCATCGGGCCGTTGCCGGCGACCGCCTGGTTGCCGATCGCGTTCTTCACCTTCCCGTCGAGCTGGAGCGCCTCGACCTTCCTGATCGCGCTCGCCACCGGCTTCCCGGTGACGGTGCTGACCTGGTCCGGCGTGGCGAGCGTCAGCAGCGCCTATTACGACGTCGCGCGCACGCTCGGCGCCAAGCCGTCGTTCCTGGTGCTGAAAGTCGCGATCCCCGCCGCGCTGCCGCATGTGTTCGTCGGCCTGTTCATGGGGCTCGGCTCGTCCTTTGCGGTGCTCGTGGTCGCCGAGATGATCGGCGTCAAGGCCGGCCTCGGCTGGTACCTGCAATGGGCGCAAGGCTGGGCGGCCTATGCCAACATGTACGCGGCGCTGATCGTGATGTCGCTGCTCTGCTCCGGCGCGATCACGCTGCTGTTCAAGACCCGTGATCGCCTGCTGGTCTGGCAGAAGGGCGTCGTCAAATGGTAGTGCAATCCGCCGCCGAAGCGATCACCTATCCCGCGGTCGGCGCCAAGCTCGATATCGAAGGCGTCAGCCACGCGTTCGATATCGACGGCGCTGTGCTGCCGGTGCTCGACAATGTGAACCTTTCGATCGTGCCGGGCGAGTTCGTCGCGCTGCTCGGCCCGTCCGGCTGCGGGAAGTCGACCCTGCTGCGGCTGGTCGCAGGGCTGGAGAAGCCGCGCAGCGGCTCGCTGCGCGAGGATGAGGTCCGCATCAGTGGTCCGCACCCATCGCGCGTCGTCGTGTTCCAGGACCCGACGCTGTTTCCGTGGCGCTCGGTGTGGGACAATGTCGCGCTCGGGCTGGAAGCGCAGGGCATCCTGAAGGCGCAGCGGCATCGGGTCGATGCCGTGATCGAGCTGGTCGGGCTGTCGTCGTTCCGCAACGCCTATCCGCACCAGCTCTCGGGCGGCATGGCGCAGCGCGTGGCGCTGGCGCGCGCGCTGGTCAATGATCCGAAGATCCTCGTGCTCGACGAGCCGCTCGGCAAGCTCGACTCGCTGACGCGGATCGCGATGCAGGCCGAACTCGTGGCGCTGTGGCAGCGCAAGGGTTTTACCACGCTGCTCGTCACTCACGACGTCGAGGAAGCGCTGGTGCTCGCCAACCGCGTCATCGTGCTCTCCGATCGTCCGGCGCGGATCAAGGCCGACATCGCGGTCGCCCGGCCATATCCGCGGCATCGCGGCGATCCATATTTGGCTGATCTGCGCAAGCAGATCCTCGGCCTGCTCGGACTGGAGGCGACATGGTGACGACAGCGGCGCGGGAGCTGCCGCCAGCGAACGAGCCTGAGCACATCGCGCGCGCATTGCGGCTCGCCGAGGTGTTTGCCGCGCGCGCCCCCGCACATGATCGCGACGCCAGCTTTCCGTTCGAGAATTTCGCCGATCTCTCGCGCGAAGGCCTGCTGGCGCTGACGGTACCCGCCGCGCTCGGCGGCGCAGGTGCCGGTGCCCGCGATGCCACGCGCGTGCTCGGCATCATCGGCAAGGCCGATCCGTCGACCGCGCTGGTGCTGTCGATGCATTACATCCAGCATCTGGTGATGGCGCGCAGCACGCGCTGGCCTACCCGGCTGTCGCGCAAGCTTGCGAAGGAGACGGTCGAGGGCGTGGCGTTGATCAACGCGCTCCGCGTCGAACCCGAGTTGGGCTCGCCCGCGCGCGGCGGCCTGCCGGCGACCACGGCGCGGCGTACCGAGACCGGCTGGCGGCTGACCGGCCGCAAGATCTATTCGACCGGCGCGCCGATCCTGAAATGGTATTCGGTCTGGGCGAAGACCGACGAGCAGGACGCCCGTGTCGGCCTGTTTCTGGTTCCTGCCGGATTGCCGGGAACGCGGATCGAGCAGACCTGGGATCATCTCGGCCTGCGCGCCAGCGGCAGCCACACCGTGGTCTTCGACGACGTCGTGTTCCCGCTGGATTACGAGATCGACGTCCGCAAGCTCGACGACTGGAAGGTTCCTGACGTCACCCAGGCGACCGTGCACGCGATCTTCGTCGCCGCGATCTATGACGGCATCGCCCGCGCCGCGCGCGACTGGCTGGTCAAGTTCCTCAACGAGCGGGTGCCGGCCAATCTCGGCGCGCCGCTGGCGACGCTGCCGCGCATGCAGGAGGTGGTCGGCGGCATCGAGGCCCGGCTTGCGGTCAATGCCCGCCTGATCGACAGCTTCGCCGCCGATTTCGATAACGGCTTCCCGCTGTCCGCGATCGAGTCTAACATCATCAAGCTGACGGTGACCAATAACGCCGCAGCAGTGGTGGAGGATGCCTTGTCGCTGACCAGTAATCACGGCCTGTCGCGAACCAACCCGCTGGAGCGGCACTACCGCGACGTGCTGTGCGGCCGCGTCCATACCCCGCAAGACGATGCCACCCGCGTCTCCGCCGGACGCTTCGCGCTGGGCGTCTGAAAACAACAGCCAACAATAACGGAGTTGCCAGTCATGCCGGTCGAGTTCATCGGCTTCATCACCAACAACAATTCGTCCGAGACCATCGTCCGGTCCGGCCCGGTACTCGATCCGCCCTATATCGAGACGGTGGCGAAGGCCCATGAGCTCGCCGGCTTCGACCGCGCGCTGCTGGCGTTCCACTCGACCACGCCCGATGCGCTGCAGGTCGCGCAGCATGTCCTGACCATCACCAAGCAGCTGAAAGTGATGATCGCGCAGCGGCCGGGCTTCACGGCGCCGACGCTGCTGGCGCGCCAGCTTGCGACGCTGGATCAGTTCTATGGCGGCCGCGTCTCGCTGCACGTCATCACCGGCGGCAACGCCATCGAGCTGCGCCAGGACGGCAACACGCTCGACGACAAGGACGAGCGCTACGCCCGCACCAGCGAGTTCCTCGATATCGTGCGGCTGGAGTGGACCAGCGAGAAGCCGTTCAACTACAGCGGCAAGTATTACAACGTCGAAAACGGCTTCTCGCAGGTGAAGCCGTTGCAGAAGGGCGGCATCTACACCTTCGTCGGCGGCGGCTCGGACGCCGCGGTCGAGGTCGCGGGCAAGCATGCCGACACGTTCGCGCTGTGGGGCGAATCCTATGCGCAGGTGCGCGACGTCACCGCGCGGGTTCGCGCCGCGGCGGCCAAGCACGGCCGGCCGACGCCACGCTTCAGCCTGTCGGTGCGGCCGATCCTCGCCGACACCGAGGAGAAGGCATGGGCGAAGGCGGAGCATATCCTCGCGCGCGCCACCGCGTTACAGGACCAGACCGGCTACCGTCGTCCCAATCACGCGACCGACGGCGCAAAGCGGCTCTTGGCGCTGGCCGATCAGGGTACACGCATCGACAAGCGGCTGTGGACGGAGATCGCAAAGCTCACCGGCGCCAACAGCAATACCACCGCGCTGGTCGGTACGCCCGAGCAGGTCGCCGATGTGTTCGCGGACTACTATGATCTTGGTGTCAGCCATTTCCTGATCCGTGGCTTCGATCCGCTGGTCGATGCCATCGACTATGGCCGCGAGCTGATCCCGCTCACGCGCAAGCTGATCGAAGCGCGCGACCAGCAGCGCGGGATCGCCGCCGAATGATCCGTCTCATTGTCGCGGCGGCGCTTGCGCTCGCCGCCATCGACGCCGCCTTCGCGCAAGTGACGCTGCGCGTCGGCGACCAGAAGGGCAATTCGCAGGCCGTGATGGAAGCGGCCGGCGTGCTCAAGGACGTTCCCTACAGGATCGAGTGGAAGGAGTTCGCCGCCGCGGCGCCGCTGCTGGAGGCGATTGGCGCCGGCGCGATCGATACTGGTCTCGTCGGTGACGCGCCGTTCACGTTCGCGGCTGCCGCGAAGATTCCGGTCAAGGCGATCGCGGCGGTGCGGCAATCGCGCGACGGGCTTGCGATCGTGGTGCCGGAGAATTCCGCGATCAAGAGCTTCGACGATCTGCGCGGCAAGAAGATCGCAACCGGCCGCGGCTCGATCGGCCATCAGCTAATCCTGGCGGCGCTGGAGTCCAAGGGCTGGCAGGCGAGCGACGTGCAGATCGTGTTCCTCGCGCCGTCGGATGCCAAGGTCGCCTACACGCAAGGCTCGGTCGATGCCTGGTCGACCTGGGAGCCGTATGTCAGCCAGGAAGAGGTGCTGTTCAAGTCGCGCCGCGTGATCACGGCCGACGGCATCACGCCCGGTCTTGGCTTCCAGGTCGCAACGCCTGATGCCATCAAGGACAAGCGCGCCGAGCTCGAGGATTTCGTGCGGCGGCTGGCAGCCGCGCGCGCCTGGTCGCAGAACAATATCGAGGGCTACGCTGCGACCTGGGGCCGGCTGATGAACATCCCGCCCGCGGTGGCGGTGAACTGGCTGACGCGGGCCAAGATCCGCATCGCGCCGATCGACGACAGCGTGGTGGCCGACGAGCAGAAGACCATCGACCTCTACGACCGCTGGGGCCTGATCCGGCAGAAGATCAACGCGGCCAATGTCGTCGACCGGTCGTTTGGCGCGGCGGTGGAGAAGGGCGCCGGGCTGTAGCTTTGCGAATGCGCGATCTCTGCTGCTTGCTGCACATCTTGAGAGAGCGCGGCGTGTGACACCCCCTCTCCCTAACCCTCCCCCGCAAGGGAGGAGGGAACCCTTCCGTTGGTGCCTTCCTCACATCGATGCAGCTAGCGCAGGATGTTTACCTTCGTGAGGTGAACACATTGGTCGGGCTTCCTCTTGCGGGGGAGGGCTGGGGAGAGGGGTAAGCCGCGGGCGCGCCTGTTGGCGTGATCGCGAAATAACCATCCACTTCGCGATGGCGACGCCGGAAGGATTTTTCCGGTTTCTTACCGGGGGGACTAGCAACGTTGCTATTTTCCGGACGCCCTTGCGGCGTCGTCCGGCACCGCCAAGATCAAACAGACGAACAATCGAGTCCGGGAGATCACCGTGGGCCTTCAAGAAACTCGCATCGAGTCGCTGCCGTTTGTGACCGCTGAACTGAATTATCTCGCGCCGACGCCGGGCAAGCCCCGGACCTACGCTTTCGATCCGCCGCCCGGCGAACCCAAATCCACCGCGCTGCCCGAACCTCGCAATGTCCCGATCTTCGACGGGCGCCTGATCGCCGACAGCTTCTCGCTCGACCGCGAGGGCTTTGCGCTGGTCAAGCATCCGACCATCGTGAAGGATTATTACGACGACAACGAAGTCCGCAACGTCTACTACCGGGCCGTCGAAGCCTTCCTCAAGGCAACGCTGAAGGCGGATCGCGTCTTCATCTTCGATCATACCGTGCGCAAGCGGGTCGAAGGTGCGGCCGATATCCGCGGCGGCGGCCCGCGCCAGCCCGCAACCCGGGTCCATGTCGACCAGACCGCCGTCTCCGGCCGCAACCGGGTGTTCGAGCATTTGCCGGACGAGGCTGAGCAACTCGTCAAGGGCCGCGTCCAGGTGATCAATCTGTGGCGCCCGATCCGTGGCCCGTTGCGCGATTCACCGCTCGCGATGGCCGACGGCACCACGGTCGCCCCGGAGGATCTGGTCGCCTCCGACCTGATCTACCCGAACCGCAGCGGCGAGACCTATTCGGTGAAGTACAATCCGAACCATCGCTGGTTCTACATTCCCGAGATGACGCCGGACGAGGCGATCCTGCTGAAGTGCTACGATTCGGCGACCGACGGCCGGACCCGGTTCGGGCCGCATACCGCCTTCGTCGACCCGACCACGCCTGCGGACGCCGCGCCGCGCGAGAGCATCGAGCTGCGGACGCTGGTGTTCCATAAGCAGTAGCAGTCATCACAGGTGCGCTCCCTCTCCCGCTTGCAAGCGGGAGAGGTGAAATGAGCCTGCGGATAGGCTGAACCCACCAGCTCTGCCGCCAAAGTTGGCACCATCAGCCCAATAATGTTACGCCCGCCCCCGCAACTGCTCGGGGAAAGGGCTGCTCATGGACGGCGTGGTGACGAAGGAAGCAGCGGGGATCGGGTTCCGCGCCCTGGTCCTTGCACTTCTGGCATTGGCCTCTGGCCACATGCTGTCGACGCTGCTGCGCACGATCCCTGCGATCAGCCTCGATCTGATGGCGCGAGATTTCGGCACCTCGCCGCAGGCGCTGGCGAGCCTCACCTCGATCTATCATTTCTCCTTTGCCGCCTCGCAAATCCCGGTTGGCGCCGCGATGGACCGTTTCGGCGTGCGGCCGGTGTCGCTGAGCCTTCTCGGAGGTACCGTGGTCGGGACTTTGGTCTCGGCGCTCGCCACGGGCCGTGCGAGCTTTGTGCTCGGGCAACTGATGCTCGGCATCGCCACCTCCGGCATGCTGATGTGCCCGATGACGCTGGCGGCCAAGCAGATGTCGGCGGCGAAGTTCGGCCTGTGGTCCGGCCTGATCCTCTCGATCGGCAATATCGGCATGCTGCTGTCGGCAAGCCCGCTGGCCTTCGTGGTCGATCAGTTCGGCTGGCGCGCCGGCTTCTGGGGCTCGGCCGGCTTCGGCATTGTGGTGCTGATCGCGGTGTTCGCGCTGGTGCCGCGGCAGCCGGCGGCGCATGCCGATGATTCCTCGCCCTTGCTGCAGATGGCCGAGGTGTTGCGGCTCGGCCTGTCGCGCGGCCTGCGCGGACTGATCGCGCTGTCGCTGGTGTCGCTCGGTGCCTCGCTGGTGCTGCGCGGCCTATGGGGCGGGCCGTGGCTGATGGATATGAAGGGGCTCAGCCGCATCGAGGCCGGCAATGTGCTCGGCCTGTTCACGCTGGCGATGATCATTGGCCCGGCCTGTATCGGCGCCATCGATCGCAAGTTCGGGCATCGCCGCACCATGGTGGCGTCGACCCATGCCATTGCCGCGGTGCTGCTGGTGCTGATGGCCGCCGGCGCGCCGCACTTCCCGGTCTCGAACCTGCTCGGCGTTGCCGTGATGCCGGTGCAATATGACCTGGTGCTGCTGGTTCTGATCGGGTTTGCGACCTCGGCGCAGCCGCTGATCTACGGCATGACGCGGCAACTCGTCGCCGCCAAGGACACCGGCAAGGCGCTGTCGTCGGTCAATCTCGCGTTCTTCCTCGGCGCGGCGCTGCTGCAATTCAGCACCGCTGGCGTTGCCGCGCTGTTCGGGCTGCCCGCGGTGCTGCTGTTCATCGCCGGTGCGCTGGTGATCGGCATCGTGCTGTTTTGGCTCTATACCTCGGCGGCGGTGGCGATAAGATAGCGGTCTGTTCCACCGCTCCCGGAAATCACGTGTCCACGCCTGCCAAGATCGATCCGATTACCCGTTCCGTCGTCCAACACCGCCTGTCGTCGATCGTGAAGGAGATGGGCGAAGCCATGCTTCGCACCTCCTATTCGCAGATCCTCAATTCCAGTCGCGATTTCTCGCTGGCGATCTGCGACACCCGCGGGCGGCTGATCGCGCAGGCCGACCATATCCCGGTGCATGTCGGCGCCCTGCCGTGGGCGACGCTCGCGGTCGAGGAACGCTTCAAGGATGTCGCGCCCGGCGACGTCATTCTGCTCAACGACCCCTATCAGGGCGGCAGCCATCTGCCTGATCTCACCGCCTTCGTGCCGGTGTTCGACGGCGGCAAGCGATTGCTCTGGACCATCGTGCGCGCGCATCAGAGCGACATTGGCGGCGCCACCCATGGCGCCTACAATCCGGCCGCGACCGAGATCTACCAGGAAGGCATCCGGATTCCGCCGATCAAGCTCTACGAGGCCGGCAAGCCGCGCGAGGACCTGCTCGACCTGCTGGCGCTCAACATCCGCAATCCCCGTGAATTCCGCGGCGACCTTGCGGCGATGCTGGGTGCCGCGCATCTCGGCGAGCGGCGCGTGTCGAAGCTGTTCAGCGAGTTCGGCGCGGACACCGTCGCGGCCGCGATCGAGGCGATCCTCGATGCCACCGAGCAGCAGACCCGCGCCGTGGTATCGACCTGGAAGGACGGCGTGTTCTACGGCGAGGCGCTGCTCGACGATGACGGCCACGGCCGCACCGACATCAAGATCGCCGCCAAGGTGACGAAAAAGGGCAGCGACATCGAAGTCGATCTCACCGGTTCCGATTCGCAGTCGACCAGTTTCGTCAACTCGTCGCATGCCAACATGCAGGCTGCGGTCGCGATGGCGTTTGCCTATCTGATCGACGCCGATATCCCGAAGAACACCGGCGCGCTGCGGCCGCTGAAGGTGGTGGCGAAGCAAGGCACCATCGTGTGGGCCGATCCCGGCCGTCCCGTGACCTTGTGTACCAGCCATCCCTCCAACGAGATCGTCGAGGCCATCATCAAGGCGATGTCGGCGTCCTGCCCGGATCGCGTGATGGGCGGCTGGGGCCGCAGATTCCGCATCGCGATCCAGGGCGAGGATCCGCGCAACGGGCGCAATTTCATCTGGCACATGTTCCAGGCGCGGCCCGGCGGCGGCGCATCGCCGGGCGGTGACGGTTATTCCTCGATCGGTGAGTGGCACTCGGTGGGCGGACTCAAATTCGGCAGCATCGAGGTTGCCGAGGTGCGCTTTCCCTTGCATTTCCGCCAGCATGAGTTCCGACCGGATTCCGGTGGCGACGGCCAGCATCGCGGCGGGCTCGGCGTCGCGCTCGACATGGTGCTGGAGACTGAGAAACTCGCCAAGGGCAACACCGCCGGCGACGGCGCGCGCCACGGCCCCTGCGGCATGCTCGGCGGCAAGGACGGCCAGCCGCATCGCTACCGCCTCCTGTCGGAAGGCCGCGCGCCGCGGGTGCTGAAGACCAAGGAGGTCGGCATCGAGCTGCGCCCCGGCGATTGCCTGGAGATCCGCTCGTCCGGCGGTGGGGGCTGGGGGCCGCCCGAGAAGCGCTCGGCGGAAGCGCGGGCGCGCGACGCAGAGCAGGGTCTGGTTTCGAAGGCGGTATAGGGCAGCGATGTACACGATTGGGGTTGACGTCGGCGGCACTTACACCGACCTGGTTGCAACGGATCAAACCGGGCGCACCGTGTTCGCGAAATCACCATCCACGCCGGCCGATCAGTCGGTCGGCGTCATGGCGGGACTCGAAGAGCTGGCGCGCCGCCTCGGCGTCACGCGCGCGGCGATGCTGGCTGCGACCGATCGGCTGGTGCACGGCACGACGGTTGCGACCAATGCGCTGCTGGAACGCAAGGGCGCCAAAGTCGCGCTCTTGACCACCGAGGGCCATCGCGACGTCGTCGAGATGCGCGAGGGACTAAAGCCGGATCGCTACGATCTGCGCACGCCGCCGCCCGAGCCGCTGGTGCCGCGCGAGCGGCGCTTCGGTGTACGCGAGCGGCTGAAGGCCGACGGCAGCGCCGCGGTTGCGCTCGATGCCGCAGCGCTCGGCGATGTCATCGCCGAGGTGAAGCGGTCGGGCGCGAACTCGGTCGCGGTCTGCTTCCTGCACGCCTATCTGAATCCGGCGCATGAGCTCGCCGCGGTCGAGCGGCTTAGCAAGGAGCTGCCCGATGTCAGCGTGTCGCGCTCGAGCGACGTGCTGCCGCAGATTAAGGAATACGAGCGCGTCTCGACCACCATCGTGAACGCCTATGTCGCGCCGACGGTGCGGCGCTATCTCACCAATCTGGAGCGCAGCCTGCACGAGGCCGGCTTCAAGGGCTCGCTGTTCGTCGTGCTGTCGCATGGCGGCATGGCGCCGGTCGAGGAGGCCTCGCGGCTCGCCGCGGGCACCGTGCTGTCGGGCCCGGCCGGCGGCATTTCCGGCAGCCGCCGCTGCGCCGAGATGCTCGGGATTCCCGATCTCGTGCCGTTCGACATGGGCGGCACTTCGACCGACATCTCGCTGATCGCGGACGGCGAGGCGTCGCTGTCGGCCGACGGCATGCTGGCCGGCCAGCGCATCGCGTTGCGCAGCCTCGATATCGCCAGCATCGCGGCGGGCGGCGGCTCGATCGCCGGCGTCGACGGCAGCCGCACCTTGCGGGTCGGGCCGGAGAGCGCGGGCTCGGTGCCGGGGCCGGCCTGCTACGGCAATGGCGGCCTGGCCGCGACCGTTACCGATGCCAATGTCGTGCTCGGCTATCTCGATGCGAGCGCCTTCATGGGCGGTGCACGGCCGCTCGATCGCGCGGCATCGGAAGCCGCGGTCGACCGGATCGCCGAAGCGCTCGAATTGTCGCGGATCGAGGCCGCCGCCGGCATCTACAAGATGATCAACCTGAAGATGGCCGACGGCATCCGCCTGATGACCTTGCGCCGCGGCGTCGATCCCCGAAAATTCGCGCTGCTCAGCTTCGGCGGCGCCGCCGGCATGCATGCGGCCGAGGTCGCGCGCGAGCTCGAGATCAAGCGCATTATCGTGCCGACGGTCGCCTCCGTGCTGTCGGCCTGGGGCATGCTGACCAGCGATCTGCGCTATGAGGTCAGCCGGACCCATTACGGCACGGGGCGCATTTCCGCCGGCGAGGTGAGGGCGCTGTTCGCCGGACTGGAAGAGCAGGCGGCCGGCCGCTTGCGCGACTGGTTCAAGGGCGACATCGCGATCGAGCGCTCGGCCGAGATGCGCTATGGCGAGCAGGTGTTCGAAATCGACGTGCCGCTCGGCGACCTCGACCTCGGCGCCGCGGATCTCGTGGCGCAGATCGAGGAGCGTTTCCATCGCCGCCACGAGGACCTCTACACCTATGCCTCGCGCGGGCAGGAGGTGGTGTTCGTCAACGCCCGCGTGGCCGCGGTCGGCAAGGTCGCGCCCGGCGGCGGCGGTGTTGGTGAGGCCGCCTCAGCCGCACCCTGCGTGCCGCGCGGCAAGCGGCAGGCCTGGCTCGGCGCCTGGCGCGAGGTGCCGGTCTATGCGCTCGACGATCTCAAGCCCGGCCACGCGCTGGCCGGTCCCGCGATCATCGAGGCCGAAACCACCACGGTTTTGGTCGATAGCGGCGATCGTATTACGGTCAACCCGCTGGGCTGGCTCGACATAACATTGCGCTGAGCGCCGTCTCCGCCATCAACAATTCATTTTTCCGGCATTGGCTTGGGCGATAAGCTCTGCGCGCTGGGAGGGAGCGCCGGTCGGTGCCGGCGTTGTGGCGATGTTGATGCAAACAACAAGACAAACTGCGCTTTCGATATCACTGGCCTTCGCAGCTGTTCTCGCGACGGCGCCGCTGCACGCCCAGCAGGCGCAGGACGCGGCCGGCGGCGAGATCCGCGTCGGTAACGTGATGCCCTACACCGGGCCTCTCGCGGCGTTCGCGACCATCGGGCGCGCCGAAGCGGCTTATTTCGACATGGTCAACGAGCATGGCGGCATCAACGGCCGCAAGGTCAGGTTCATCTCGGTCGATGACAGCTCCAATCCGAAGACCGCAGTCGAGCAGACCCGCGATCTCGTCGAGAAACAGGACGTGCTGTTGATGTTCGGCTCGTTCGGCACGCCGAGCAACCTCGCCGTCCGGAAGTACCTCAACGAGAAGAACATCCCGCAGCTGTTCGTCGCCTCCGGCGACGAAGAGTGGGCACATCCGAAAACCTTTCCCTGGACCATGGGCTGGCAGCCGACCTTCCGCGCCGAGGGCCGGATCTATGCCAACTACATCCAGGCGGCGTATCCCTCGCGCAAGATCGCGGTGCTGTGGCAGAACGACCAGTTCGGCCGCGACCTGTTCAGGGGATTGCAAGAAGGGCTCGGCGATACCGCGGGCATGATCGTCGCCGATCTCGCCTTCGACGCATCGGAGACCAGGATCGAGAACCAACTCGGGATATTGAAGGACTCCGGCGCCGACATCCTCGTTTTCGACGGCGCGCCGGCGATCGCGGCGCGCGCGATCCGCATCGTGGCCGGGATGGATTGGCATCCGGTGTTCATCCTCGACAATGCCTCGGCCTCGATCGCCAGCGCGCTGCAGCCAGCTGGCCTGCAGAATTCTCTGGGCGTGATCTCGACCTCGTTCCTGAAGGATGCCGGCGACGCTTCCTGGAAGAACGATCCGCAGATCAAGGCGTGGGACGCCTTCATGGACAAGTACTATCCCGACGGCGACAAGGACGACATCTACGCCGTGTTCGGCTATGCCGCCGCCGACACGCTGATGCAGGTGCTGCGCCAGTGCGGCGACGATTTGTCGCGCGCGAACATCATGCGGCAGGCCGCTTCGCTGAAGGATTATCAAAGTCCGATCGCGCTGCCCGGGATCGTGATCAACACCGGGCCGAAGGATTTCCGTCCGATCAAGCAGATGCGGCTGGTGCAGTTCGACGGCAACGCCTGGCAGCCGATCGGCGACGTGATCGAGAGCGCGTTCACACCGGTGCGCGAGGATAATTGAGCACCGCAGCCGCTCCAACACCGTCACCCTGAGGAGGCCGCGCAGCGGCCGTCTCGAAGGGGCGACGGCCCGGCTAAGTGGCCGTGCATCCTTCGAGGCTCGCCCAGCGGCGCAATTGCGCCGCAAGGCTCGCACCTCAGGATGACGGAGCAAAAGTGGTGCTGTTGGCGATAAGCGCTACTTCTTCAACCCGTAATTCAGCAGCCCGCCCTTGTTCTTCGGCGGATGCGCGCGCAGGCCTTCCTCGTTCGGCTCGGTGCCCCAGCCCGGGCGATCCGGGATCACGAGATGGCCGTCGACGAACTCCGGCACGTGGGTGAACAGCTCGTGGTCCCAGGCCAGCCGATCGATGTCGGTCTCCATGATCCTTAAGTTCGGCACCGCGGCGCAGAAATGCGCGTTCATCATGGTGCAGAGGTGGCCGTAGAAATTATGCGGCGCGACGTTGACCTCGAAATGCTCGGCGGCGGCGGCGATCTTCATCGATTGCCAGACCCCGTTCCACGGCGTGTCGATGATCGCGACGTCCATCGCCTGCTCGGAGAAGTAGGGCAGGAATTCGCGCAGGCCGAGCAGCGTCTCGCAGGATGAGATCGGGTGCGGGCTCTGGCGGCGGATATAGCCGAGCGCCTGCGGGTTGAAGGTGTCGATCTCGACCCAGAACATGTCCATCTTCTCGATGGCGCGCAGGATCTTCAGATAGCCTTCGGTCTTGGCGTTGAAGTTGAGGTCGAGCAGCAGGTCGACATCCGGCCCCGCGCCGTCGCGGATCGCCTCCAGATGCATGCAGAGATTGCGCAGCACGGTTCGATCGACATTGATCTCGGGCTGGAACGGCGAGCCGAAGCCGGGGCGCCAGCCTTGCGGTTTGCCGTCCGTGTAGACGAAGATGTTGGTCTTCATCGCCGAGAATTTCTTCTCGCGCACCTCGGCGCCGATCGCCTTGACGCCGTCGAGGTCGGTGATGGCGGGCTTGTACCAGTCGGGGTGATTGATGCGCCAGGTCGCGCAATGCGACCAGTAGACCCGCACGCGGTCGCGGATCTTGCCGCCGAGCAGATCGTAGCAGGGCACGCCGAGCGCCTTGGCCTTGACGTCGAGCAGCGCGTTCTCGATGGCGCCTAACGCCAGCGCCACCACGCCGCCGGCGGCGGGGCGGGTTGCGGCGAACAGCTCGACATGGATCCGCTCGTGCTCGAACGCGTTCTTGCCGACAACGCGTGCCGATAGCCGCTCGATCGCCGCGGTCACGCCGGGCGCGCCGAAGCCTTCGTCATATTCGCTCCAGCCGACCAGCCCGTCCGTGGTCGTCACCTTGACGAAATGATAATTCCGCCAGCCGGCATCGCAGGCGAGCGTCTCGACGCTTTTGATCGTGGTGGATTTGCTCATGGTTTCCTGCCCGGGCCGTTGTTGATGTTGGGAAGTACCAACAACGGATCGGCCGAGGCGTCAATTCGCGCCAGGGCAGGGCGACAATGCAGCCCCGTCATTGCGAGGAGCGTAAGTGACGAAGCAATCCATCTTTCCCCGAGCGATGCGATGGATCGCTTCGCTACCCTCGCAATGACGGGGAGCGAACGTATGCACCAGCCGTCACCCTGAGGAGCGCGCTCTTGCGCGCGTCTCGAAGGGTCGACGGCCGGCTCTCTCCGTGTGGGTCTAGCGGGGCCGTGCATCCTTCGAGACGCCGCTTCGCGGCTCCTCGGGATGACGGTGAGGGAGTGTTCAGCTCTGAGGCCGGAACAATGTCGGCCGCTGCCGTTCGAACGTCTTGCGGCCGCGCTTGAAGCCCATCAGCACGTCGGGCAGTTCCGCGATGGCGTTGGTTCCGCTGTCGGTGTCGAGCACGACGATGTCGGCGGGATGGCCGACCGCGATGCCGTAATCCCTGAGGTTCATCAGCCGCGCCGGCAGTTCGGTGACGAGGTCGAGGCAGGTGTCGAACTCGCCGATTCCGGCATGCGCGGCGTTGGCGTAGAGATTGGCCATCCGCAGCAGCGAGGCATCGCCGAACGGTGTGAAGGGATTTTGCACGTTGTTGGTCGCGACCGAGCAGAGCACGCCATCGGCGACCAGCCGATGTGCGGCGGTCATGCCGCGCGGGGCGTTGTGGGTGGCGTCGCGCCCCATCAGATAGAGGTCGGTCGCCGGCAGCACGGTGACTGCGACGCCGGCCGCGGCGAGCCGCGTGCTGGCCGCCCTCAGGCTGTCAGGCGGCAATGCGGATAGTTTGGTCGCGTGCCCGATCGCGACGCGTCCCTGATAGTTGCGCCGCTCGGTCTGCCGGCAGACCTCCTCCATGTGCGACCACGACGGATCGAGGTCGAAGTCGAGATGGAAGTCGACGTCGATGTCGAACTCCTGCGCCAGATCGAAGATGCGCGCAATGTGCGCGTTCGGATCGGTGTCGACATAGGGGCAGCCGCCGATCGCTTCGGCGCCGTCGTTGAGGGCCGTAACCAGCAACTCGTCGGCGCCGGGATCGTTGGTCAGGCCCTCCTGCGGGAAGACGCAGAGCGACAGATCGAGCGCCCAGGCATAGTCACGCTTCAGCGCCTTCACCGCCTCGAAGCCGCGCAGGCCGATCCGCGGATCGATCTCGACATGGCTCCGCATTCGCGTGGTGCCCGCGGTGATCGCGCGCTCGATCACTTTCGAGCCGCGCGCATAGACGTCCTCGACCGTGAAGTCGCGCTTCATGGCCGACACCGCGCGGATCGCTTCCGCGAGGCTGGCGTGGTCGTGGCCGCAGCGGCCGAGCAGGCAGGCCTTGTCGAGGTGGATATGGGTGTCGACGAAGCCCGGCAGCACCAGCCGTCCGCCCAGATCGACCTCGACGGCCTCGCAGGCCAGCTGCGGCGCGATCGCGGCGATCCGGCCATCGGCGATGCCGATATCGACCGCCGACGCGGAGCCGCGCGTCGCGGCACGACGGAGGACCAAGTCGAAGGCAGGTTTCGCGTTCATCGGAGGAGGCGACATGGGCTGGTTTGAGCCTAGCGGAAGGGCGGGGAAGGAGCAGCACCAGATTGTGTGCAGATTGACTGCCGAATTGTCTAAAAAAGATGCATACACTTTTTCAGCCAGATTGTAGAGTCCTGATCATGCCAGGAGGCCCGCCATGCCCGTCACCGCCAAAGCCGACGCCCGCCCGATGTCCGATGCCGAGATCGTCGAGGCCTATCTGACGGCGTCGATGATCCCCGATCCCGACGCGGCCGCGGCCTTCATGAAGCCGGGCACGGCGATCACCTTCACCGGCGGCCGCGAATTCGACCATCCGCGCGGGCCGACCGGCTTCAACGCCAGGCGCTATCGCTGGGTGAAAAAGAAGATGGACCGCTTCGACGTCTGCCCCGGCGCCGGCGAGACCGTCGTCTACAGCGTCGGCACGCTCTACGGCGAATGGATCGACGGCACGCCGTTCGAAGGCAACCGCTACGTCGACCGCTTCGTGGTGAAGGGCGGGCAGATCGTCAAGATGGACGTCTGGAACGACAGTGCCGAGCGGATTTTGCTGCAGCGGGGGATCGAGGCGTAGGGAACGCGCAGCCGTCATTGCGAGGAGCGAAGCGACGAAGCAATCCATGTCACGGCAAGCGGCGCGATGGATTGCTTCGCTTCGCTCGCAATGACGGGGATAGAGTCGAGGCAACTGTCAGCGCCGCGCGGCCTTCGGCAGCTTCACCACCTTCTCGCCGCTCGCCTCGTCGGCGTAGGGCGCGAGGATATCCAGCAGATCGCGGCCGCGCTGCGGGCTCGGTGCGACCAGCGCGCGCGTCGCCACGGAATCCAGGTGGTGGTGCATCAGCTCCATCGCCTTCGCCACATCGCCCTTCACCAGCGCCGCGATGATCGCCCGATGCTCGTTGATCGCGCATTCCGATGAATGCGGCCGGCTGTACAGCGACAGCGTCAGGCAGCAGCGGTAGGCGACCTCGCTGACGTAGCGCACCAGGATCGGGCTGCTCGTCATGTGGGCGAGCAGGATGTGGAATTCGGTGGCGAGCCGGATCGACACCGCGTCGGTGCCGTCGCGGGCACGATCCTCGGCGTCGACATGGGCGGTGAGTTCGGCGATCTGCGGTTTGGTCAGCTTGCCCGCGAGCTGCCGCACCACCAGCCGCTCCAGCTCGATGCGGATGTCGAAGGCATCGCGCGCCTCCTGCCAGCTCGGTGTTGCAACGACCGCGATCCGGTTCCGGCGCAGCTCGACGAGGCCCTCCGCGGCCAGTTGGCCGAGCGCATGGCGCGCGATGGTGCGGCTGACGCCGAAACGCTCGCCGAGCGAATCCTCCGGCAGCTTGGCGCCGGGCTCCAATGCCTGCTCGATGATCGCGCGCCGCAATGCACGGCAGATCACGCTGACCTTGTCGGTCGATTCAGCCGTTTTGCTGGTGCGGTCGCGCCCCGCCATTGCCGCGAATCCTTCTCGAAAGGTGCTTAGAACGCCTCTTTATCATACCGCAAAAACAATCGACCGCCCGAATTGCATGCAGTTCTGGCTGTGGATTGCCCAAAAGGAAGCCGGCTCTCCAAGGCACTAGGCGCGCGATCCCCCTGATTTCCAACGGGTTCGGCACTGGCATCCAGCTTGCATGCACTTTGCCCGTGATGCGCATGCAACCAAACTCCGAATTTGCCGGCGAGCCGATGGCCGCCGGATCCGCGCCGACTGCGATCGAGCTGTCGGAGGCCTCCGTCACCTTCGGCCGCGGCGCCCGTGCCGTGCCGGCCCTGTCGACCACCACGCTGCGGATCGCCGACGGCGAGTTCGTGGCGCTGGTCGGGCCATCCGGCTGCGGCAAGTCCACCATCCTGCGGCTGGTCAGTGGCCTGGCGCGGCCGACCACCGGCGTCGTCATCGTTGGCGGCCGCGAGGTCGCGGCGCGGGCGATGCGGGTCGGCATGGCGTTCCAGAACCCGACCATGCTGCCGTGGATGACGATCGAGAAGAACATCATGCTGCCGCTGAAGATCGTCGAGCCGTTCCGCTCGCAATTCCGCAGGCTGCGCAAGACCGAATTCCGCGACAAGGCCAATGCGCTGCTGGAGCAGGTCGGGCTGAAGGGGTTCGGCGGCCGCTATCCCTGGCAGCTCTCGGGCGGCATGCTCCAGCGCGCCAATCTGTGCCGGGCGCTGATCCACGAGCCGCGCATGCTGCTGCTCGACGAGCCGTTCGGCGCGCTCGACCAGTTCACCCGCGAGGAGCTGTGGGGGATCCTGCAAGAGCTATGGATCACCCACAAGCCGACCGTGCTCCTGGTCACCCACGATTTGCGCGAGGCCGGCTTCCTCGCCAGCCGCATCTGCGTGATGAGCGCGCGTCCCGGCCGCATCCTCGATGATTCCAGAGTCGATTTCGCCCGCCCGCGCACCGTGACGATGACGTTCGAGCCCGACTTCGTCGCGCTCAACCAGAAACTCCGCGCCTTCATCGTCGATGCGCGCACCGCGGCGCGCGAGGGAGCCTGACCATGCCCATGTCAGACATCAGGCAGAAGGCCTGGTCGGCGGCCCTGATCGTGCTGTTCTTCGTCGCCTGGGAATTGTTCTGCCTGATGACGGGCATGTCGGACCTGGTGCTGCCGCGACCGTCGCAGATCTTCGTCACGCTGTTCGAGAAATTCCCGATCCTCTGGCCGCACATCATCCAGACATTGCTGACGACCATGATCGGCTTCGTGCTCGGCGTGGCGCTGGGCGTTGCGCTGGGCGCGGTGATCGGGGTGTCGAAAACCGCTTATGATACCTGCTATCCGCTGCTGGTCGGCTTCTCCTCGATTCCGAAAGTGGCGGTGGTGCCGATCTTCGTGCTGTGGTTCGGCTCCGGCACCGTACCGGCAGTGCTCACCTCGCTGTCGATCTGCTTCTTCCCGATCGTCGTCAACATCGCCACCGGCCTTGCCACCACCGAGCCCGAGCTCGAGGACGTGCTGAAGGCGCTCGGCGCCAGCAAGTTCGACATCCTGTGGAATGTCGGCTTGCCGCGGACGATGCCGTTCTTCTTTGCCTCGCTGAAGGTCGCGGTGTCCTACGCCTTTGTCGGCGCGGTGCTGTCGGAAACCGTGGCTTCGAACCGCGGCATCGGCAACGTCATGATGACCGCATCCTCCAATTTCAACGTGCCGCTGGTGTTCGCCGGGCTGTTCGTGCTCGCCGGCCTCGGCGTCGCGCTCTACGTCCTGTTCTCGCTGATCGAGGGCCGGGTGACGGGCTGGGCGACGCGCAAGGACAACGTCATCGCCACCTGAATCGTTTCGTCATCGCCGTTCACTGGAGTTGAGGAGGTCGTCATGCTGAAGACAATAAGCGCTGCACTATTGGGATTGGCCGTGGTCGCGGGGCCCGCGCGCGCCGAGGACACCACCATCAAGTTCACGCTGGGCTGGAAGACGCAAGGCTCGGACGCTGCGTTCTTCTACGCCAAGGACAACGGCTATTTCAAAGAGGAAGGCCTCAACGTCGTGATCGACCAGGGCGAGGGCTCCGGCGCGACGGTGACGCGCATCATGTCGGGTGCCTATGACGCCGGCTTCGGCGACATCAACGCGATCATCCAGAACGCCGCAACCAAGCCGCAGGATGCGCCTGTGATGGTCTACATGATGTGGAACCAGCCGCCATTCGCGATCGTCGCCAAGAATTCGAGCGGCATCAAGTCGATCAAGGATTTCGAGGGCCGTACGCTCGGCGGCGCGCAGGGCACGCCGACCACGCGGCTGCTGCCGGTGTTCGTGCACAAGAACGGGCTCGACGGCGAGAAGATCAAGATCTCCAATATGGCGCCGAACCTGCAGGAGCCGATGCTGATCAAGGGCGACATCGACGCCGCGCTGGTGTTCAACATCACCAGCTACTTCAACCTGGTGCTCAACCGCCAGGACCCCGACAAGGACTTCAAATGGTTCTCATTCGGCGACTACGGGCTCGATCTCTATTCCAACGGCGTGATGGTCTCGCGCAAGCTGATTGCCGCGAACCCGAAGGCGGTAGCCGGCCTCGTCCGCGCCATCAACAAGGGCGCGATCGCGGTCGCCAGGGACCAGAACGCCGCGATGAAGGCGGCGCTCAACTACGACAATCTGATCAATGTCGAGGTCGAGAAGCGCCGGCTGCAATATTCCTTCGAGAAACTGATCGTTTCGCCGGAGATGAAGGACATCGGGATCGGCGACGTCAGGGACGACCGCATGGCGCGCGCCATCGGCTTCATCGTCGAAGGCTACCAGCTCGCCCGCACGCCGACGCCGGCCGAGGTGTTCTCGCGCGAGTTCCTGCCGCCGCGCACGGAGCGCGAGCTGGTGTATACTGCGAACTGACTGGCCCGTCATTGCGAGGAGCCAACGGGTCGCGCGACGCGCGCCCGATGACAGGCTCCGCGGCGAAGCAATCCATCTTTCCGCATGCGGAGGCATGGATTGCTTCGCTTCGCTCGCAATGGCGACCAAGCGGAGCATGTTGATGAACGTCACGGCAACTCGTCTGTTCAGCGGTTCTGACCAGGGCATCCGCAAGAACGTCATGCTCCGTCACGTCGACGGCGTCATTACCGAGATATCCGAAGCCGCGCGCCCGGAGGCCGCCCCACGCTCTCTGATCCTCCCGGCCTTCATCAACGCCCACGACCACGCCCGCCCGCGCGCATCTTCGTTCGGCGCGGTCGGCATGCCCCTGGAGAGCTGGATCCTGCGCACGGTGGTCGGCACGCCGGTCGATCCCTATCTTACCGCAGCGTCGGCGCTTGCCCGCGCAGCGCAGGCCGGCTGCGCGGCGATGATGGTGCACTACACTCGGCCGAGCGGCACCATGCCGTTGCTCGACGAGGTCAAGGCGATCGGCCGCGCCGCCGGCGATGTCGGCATCCGCATCGCCTTTGCCATCGCGGTGCGCGACCAGAATCCGATCGTCTATGGCGACAGCGAGCCGGTGCTGGCAGGGCTCGCCAGCGACGAGCGCAAGACGATCGAGGAGCTGTTCGTCCGCACACCGATGTCGCCGAAAGCCTACATCGAGCTGACCGATGCGATTGCCGCCGCGATCGGCGGGCCGAAGGTCGACGTGCAGCTTGGTCCTGCTGGCGTGCAGTGGTGCTCGAAGCCGCTGCTGGAAGCGGTTGCCGAGAATTCCGCGCAGACCGGCCGCCGCGTCCACATGCATCTGCTCGAGACGATCTATCAGCGTGCCTGGGCTGATGAGCGCTTTCCCGGCGGCATCGTCCGCTATCTCCGCGACATCGGCTTGCTCTCCGAACGGCTGACGCTGGCGCATTGCATCCACGCCCGGCCCGACGAGATCGAGATGATCGCGGCGTCGGGCGCGCGCATCGTCACCAATTTCTCCTCCAAACCTGCATCTGCGCTCCGGCCTGGCGCCGATCGCCGCCGCGCACGCGTGCGGCTGCGCCATCGCGGTCGGCGTCGACGGCCTGGCGCTCGACGAAGACGACGACGTGCTGCGCGAGATGCGGCTGGTGCAGATGATGCACGGCGGCCTCGGCTTCAACCGAACGTGGACACCGCAGGAGTTTTTTGCGCTCGCGATCCGCAATGGCCGCCGCGCCACCGGTGCGCCCGGCACCGGCGAGCTCGCCGTCGGCGCGCCGGCCGATTTCGTCAGCATCGATCTCGACCGGCTGGAGCGCGATCAGATTGTTGATGCTGATCCGCTCGACCTCTTGTTCGCACGCGGCAATGCGTCGCTGCTCTCTGAGCTTGTGGTCGATGGTCGCACCGTCGCCCAGGCCGGCCGGTGCCTTGGTGTTGACCTTCCCGCCATTGAGCAGGAACTGCGCGGCATCCATCGCGCGAGCGCGGCCACATACGCGCATGTCTTGCGCGCATGGCCGCGACTGTCGCATCGGCTGCAAGGCTGGTTCGAAGCGCAACTGACCTGCAATTAGCTGCACAATCCACGCTTCGCGCTGCGCAGCAGCGCCGATCATGCACACGCTAATTCCGTCAAGCGGAAGAAAATTCCACTTGCATCACACAGTCGGCGCGGCTTCAAGTTCAACTCAACAAAGAAACTGAATCAGCCGCTGTCTCCGGCTGGTCATGTTGTTCGCGAGGAAGCCTGATGGGTGCGTTGTCGCATCTGCGGATTGTCGAGATCGGAAGTGCAGCGGCGACGAGCTATTGCGCGCGGCTGTTCGCCGATTTCGGCGCCGACGTGCAGAAGGTCGAGCCGCCGGAGGGTGATCCGCTCCGCCGCACCGCGCCGCTGACGCCGCAGGGGCACAGCGCGTGGTTTGCGTTTCTCAATTTCAACAAATCGAGTGTCGTGCTCCAACAGGGCGACGCCGCGCGCCTGCGCGAGCTGGTCACGGGCTGCGACATCCTGCTCGACGGGCGCGGCATCGCTGCGGCGGATTGTCCCGACATCGAACTCGCTGCGATCAAGCGCGACAACCCGGGCCTGATCCATCTCGATCTCAGTTGGTTCGGCGATCGCGGTCCCTATGCCGATTTCGCGGCAACCGACTCCACGATCCGCGCGCTCACCGGCCTCGTGAAGCTGGTCGGACCCGAGCAGGGACCACCGATGCACGCGCCGGATTTTCAGACCGGGATCCTCGGTGGGCTGTGGGGCTTCATCGCTGCGGCGTCTTCGGTGCTGGGACGTATGCAGGACGGGCGCGGCCGCGAAAGCCATCTCAGCCTGTTCGAGGCCTCTATCGCCGTCACCGAATACATCATGTTCGAGGCGTTCCAGCGCGGCGACATCATGCGGCGGATCGGCGTCAACCGGTTCTGGCCGACCTTTCCGGTCGGCATCTACGAGACCAAACAGGGCTGGCTCGGCGTTACCACGGTGACCCCGGCGCAGTGGCGCGCGTTCTGTGAGATGCTCGGGCTCGATGAGCTGCGCGACGATCCGACGCTGGTCATGGGCGTCGACCGGCTGCGCCACGTCGCCGAAATCGAAGGCAGGATCCTGCCGAAGCTGAAGCAGCGCACCGCGCAGGAATGGTTCACTGAAGGCCTCAAGCGCAAGATCCCGATCGTGCCGGTGCCGGAGATATCGGACCTGATCGCCGATGAAGAGAAACTTGCGCGCGGTGCCATCGTTCCGATCACGGTCGGTGACGAGGCCGGCTTCTCCGCCGGCACGATGCAGCGGCTGACGGCAACGCCGCCGCTGCGGGGCGGCCGGGTACCCGATCTCGGTGAGCAGCAGGCGAGGCGTGAGGCCGCGCCGCGTGTGTCGGGGCCGAAGCCGGCTCCGACCGATCGCCTCCCGCTCGAGGGCATCCGCGTCGTCGACTTCTCGATGGGCTGGGCCGGGCCGATCTGCACCCGCACGCTCGCCGATCTCGGCGCCGACGTCATCAAGATCGAGGCGACGCAATATCCGGACTGGTGGCGCGGCGTCGACCGCCGTCCGGCCTATGTGCTGGAGCAGATGTACGAGAAGTCGGTGCGCTACTGCATCATGAACCGCAACAAGCGCGGTATCACGCTCGATCTGACCCGGCCGAAGGGGCTTGCGCTCGCAAAACGCCTGCTCGCCGATGCCGACCTCGTGGTCGACAATTATTCGGTCGAGGTGCTGCCCAAGCTCGGCCTCGGCTACGAGGTGCTGAGCAAGCTCAATCCGAAGCTCGTGATGATGTCGATGTCGGCGTTCGGCGCGGGCAGCGTGCACCGCGATTGCCGCGCCTATGGCTCGACCCTGGAGCAGGGCTCCGGCCTGCCCAGCGTGGTCGGCGATCCCGGCGGCCCGCCGGTGATGAGCCACACCGCGTTCGGCGACGCCGTCGGCGGCCTCAACGGCGCTGCCGCGGTGTTGACCGCGCTGATCCATGCAAAACTCACAGGGCAGGGCCAGTTCATCGATCTCGCACAGATCGAATGCATGATGCCGTTCGCCGCACCCTGGATCGTCGCGCATTCGATCGACGGCAAGCCGCCGTCCAAATTTGGCAACCGCCATCCCGATTTCGTGCCGCATGGCTGCTTTCGCTGCGAAGGCGACGACAACTGGATCGTGGTCGCGGTATCCGACGACGCGATGTGGCCGAGACTCGCGCGGCTGCTCGGCCGCGAGGATTGGGCGGCGGACGACACGCTCAGGACGGCCGCGGGCCGCCGCGCGATCGAGGCCGAGATCGAGGCTGCGATCACGGCATGGACCTCGAACCGCGAGGCCGATGCGGCGATGGCCGCACTGCAATCTGCTGGGGTCGCCTCCGGCGTGGCCCGCCTGCCGATCGATCTGCTTGACGACCCGCAGCTTGACGCCCGCGGCTTCATTCAGCAGGTCGATCGCGCCTTCATCGGCAAGCATCCGCAGCCATCGATGCCGTTCCGCGAAGGCGATGCGCCGTTTGCGATCCGCTCGGTGCCGCCGACGCTCGGCGAGCACAATCGCGAGATTCTTTCCGGCATGCTCGGCCTCTCCGACGCCGAGCTGGAAGAGCTCACCCGCGAGGGCATCATCGGCACCGAGATGCTGATGGAGGAGCAGCTGGTGAAAGAGAAGAAGCGGGCGGCGGGCTGATGGCAGCAGGGCCACCGGCACAGCGCAGGACGGAGGTTGCGCGCGACGGCGCACAGCCGCTGCTGTCCGTGCGCGGGCTCGGCATCCGCTTCAAGACCACGCAGGGCATCTGGCAGGCGACGCGGCGGATCGATTTCGATATCGCGCCGGGCGAGCGCGTCGGCATCGTCGGCGAGAGCGGCTGCGGCAAGACCATCACCGGCCTGTCGATCCTGCGGTTGTTGCCGGGCAACTTCGCCGGGCTCGACGGCAAGATCCTGTTCGACGGCACCGATCTCGCCTCCTGCAGCGCGCGACAGATGCGCGCCATCCGGGGCAAGCGGATCGCGATGATCTTCCAGGAGCCGATGAGCGCGCTGGATCCGGTCTTCACCGTCGGCCACCAGATCGCCGAGACGCTGCGCGTCCATACCGATGTCAGCTACGAGGAAGCCCGCGCCAAAACGCTGGAGATGCTCCGCCGCGTCGGCATCGCCTCGCCGGAGCGACGGATCGACGACTATCCGCACCAGCTCTCCGGCGGCATGCGCCAGCGCGTGATGATCGCGGCGAGCCTGATCTGCGGGCCGCAGCTGCTGATCGCGGACGAGCCGACCACCGCGCTCGACGTCACCGTGCAGGCGCAGATTCTCGAGCTGCTGCGCGACATCAGCGAGACCTCGAAGACCGCGCTGATGCTGATCACCCACGATCTCGGCGTCGTCGCCGAGACCTGCACGCGGATGATTACGATGTATGCCGGCGAGGTGATCGAGGACGCCACCGTCGACGAGGCGCTGGTGCGGCCGCTGCATCCCTATACGTCCGGCCTGTTGCGCTCGCTGCCGCATCTGAGCCCGCGCCACGGCCGGCTGCCGTCGATCCCCGGCCGGGTGCCGTCGATCGCGGAGATGCCGGCCGGCTGCCGCTTCCGTGCCCGCTGCGCCCATGCGGCCGAAGGCTGCGAGGCCGAGCAGAAATTGCAGGATGCCGGCGGCGGCCGCAAGGTGCGCTGCTGGCGCTTTGCCGAGCTCAATCTGCCGGGCGCGCTGCACCCGCCCGATACGCCTACTGCTGCGAAGGTCGCGACGCAATGACCGCGGCATCCGCTGAACAACGCGACGAGCCCATCGTCTCGGTGCGCGACCTCCAGGTTCGCTTCCAGACCTCGGACCGCCGTGCCACCGTGAAGGCGGTCGACGGCGTCAATTTCGACGTTCGCCGCGGCGAGACCTTCGGCATCATCGGTGAGTCCGGCTCGGGCAAGACCACGATCGGCCGCGCGCTGGTGTTCCTGCTGAACCCCAGCGCCGGCGCCATCCTGCATGACGGCATCGACCCGATGGCACTGTCGCGCCGGGAATTTCAAAATCATCGCCGTGACTACCAGATCATCTTCCAGGATCCAAATGCCGCGCTGAATCCACGCATGACAATCCTTGCGTCCGTGCTGGAGCCGCTGGAGCTTGCCGGTGTCGGCAGCCGAATCGAGCGCGAGCGGCAGGCGCGCGAGGCATTGGAGCGCGTCGGCCTGCCGCAGGAGTTCGGCGAGCGTTATCCGCATCAGCTGTCCGGTGGCCAGAAGCAGCGCGTCGTGATCGCGCGTGCACTGACGCTGAAGCCGAAACTGATCGTCTGCGACGAAGTGGTGGCCGCGCTCGACATGTCGATCCGCGGCGACGTGCTCAACCTGTTTGCCGATCTGCAGCGCGATCTCGGCCTGACCTACGTCTTCATCACCCACGATCTCGCCGTGGTGTCGCATATCAGCGAGCGCGTTGCGGTGATGTATCTCGGCCAGTTCGTCGAGCTTGGGCCCACTGAAGAGGTCGCCGAGCGGCCGCTGCATCCCTACACAATCGCGCTGCTGTCGGCCGAGCCGCGGCCGCTGCCGTCGTCGATGCGACAGGAGAGTCGCATCGTATTGCAGGGGGAGGTGCCGAGCCCGATCGATCCGCCGGCGGGGTGCCGCTTCCGCACCCGCTGCCCGCACGCGCAGCCGCTCTGCACCGAGCGCGTGCCGGAGTGGCGCGAGCTGATGCCCGATCACTGGGTGGCCTGTCATTTCGCCGACCGCCCGAATTATTTGCCCAACGTACCGGAGAGAACGCCATGACGATGACGACACGACGCGAGGCCATGGCGCTGATCTCGGGCGCGCTGGCGAGCACCACGCTTGGCGGCCGCGCCTTCGCACAAAGCGCGCCGAAGAAGGGCGGCACCTTGCGGATCTCGGCGCCGGCCAATCCGTCGAGCCTCGATCCGGCGACCGGCGGCGCCGGCTCCGACCACGCCTTCCTGTTCACGATGTACGACACGCTGACCGAATGGGAGTTCGACACGCTGAAGCCGAAGCCGGGGCTTGCCGAGAGCTGGAAGTTTACCGATCCGAATACGCTGGTGCTCAACATCCGCTCAGGTGTCACCTTCCATGACGGTACGCCGCTCGATGCGGAAGCCGTCAAGTTCAACCTCGATCGCAACCGGAGCGATGCGAAGTCGAACATCAAGGCCGATTTGTTGTCGGTGGAGGCGGTCGAAGTCACCGGCCCGCAGCAGGTGACCTTGAAGCTGAAGACGCCGGATACCGCGCTGCCGGGCATCCTCTCCGATCGCGCCGGCATGATGGTGTCGCCGACCGCCCTGAAGGCAGCTGACGGTGGCGTCGTGACCCGCAAGCCGGTTGGCGCCGGTGCTTATGTGTTCGTGAGCTGGGCCGACGGCGAAAAGATCGTGGTCAAGCGCAACGAGAAATACTGGAAGCCGAACCGGCCCTATCCGGACGGCATCGAATTCTCGATCATTCCGGAACTGACGACGGGGGCGCGCTCGGTTTCCGCGGGCCAGAACGACCTGATCTACCAGCTGCCGCCGCGGCAGAAGGCGATCATCGAACGCGCGTCGAGCGTCAAGGTGGTGCACGGCCCGACGCTCTACGTGTTCCAGATCTTCCTGAACTGGGCCAAGCCGCCATTCGACAATGTCAAGGTCCGCCAGGCGCTGAACTTCGCGATCGATCGCGAGGCCTTCGTCAAGGCTGCGCTCGCCGGCCTCGCCGAGCCGGCCTGCATGAACTTGCCGAAGGCGCACTGGGCTTATGATGCCGAGGTCGCAAAGCTCTATCCTTACGATCCCGACAAGGCGCGCAAGCTGCTAGCAGAAGCCGATTTCAAGGAAGGCACCCCGATCGAGATCGGCGGCTACACCGATCAGGATTCGGTGCAGCGCGAGGAGATCCTGATCGAGCAATTGCGCAAGGCCGGTATCAACGTGAAGTTCGTCAACGGAACGGTCGCGGAAGCCTCTGCTGCATTCTTCGGTGCGGAGAAGAAGGGTGCCGGCTTGCTCTCGGCCTGGACCGGGCGGCCCGACCCGAGCCTCACTTATTCGCTGATGTTTACCAGGGAAGCCTATTACAATGCCGGCCGCGCCTCGGTGCCTCCGGAGCTCGAGGCCGCAATCAAGGACTCGCGCGCCTCGGAGGATATCGAGGTCCGGCGCAAGGCCTTCGCCGCCGTGCAACGGCTGGTGATGGAAAACGCCTTCGTGGTGCCGCTCGCGTTCCAGTTCGAACTGGTCGCCATGAACAAGAAGGTGCAAGGCTATCGGCCGAACCTGCTCGGCAAGCCGAAATACGACGACGTCTGGCTGGAGAGTTAATCGATGGCGCGACGGTCACCGGTCAAGGTCATCGGCAGCCGCCTGTTGCAGGCGCTGCCCGTGATCGTGCTCGCGACCTTGATGGTGTTCGCGTTGCTCAAGCTGGTGCCCGGCGACATCGCCGTGACGCTGGCAGGTGACAACGCCACCGATGCGCGGATCACCGAGATCAGGCAGCTCTACGGCCTCGACCGGCCGTTCCTGGTGCAATACGGCGCCTGGCTCGGCCATGTCGTGCAGGGCGACCTCTCGCAATCGCTGCTGACCGGCGAGAAGGTCGCCGATTCGATCGGGCGCGCCTTCCCGAATACGCTCTTGATCGTCGTGATCGCGCTGATGCTGGCAGTGGTCACCGGCATTCCGATGGGCGTGATCGCCGCGATCAAGCCGAACGGCTGGATCGACAAGCTGATCAGCATGATCGCTTCGCTCGGCGTCGCGGTGCCCGGCTTCTGGCTTGCGATGATCCTGGTGGCGGAGTTCTCGCTGAAGCTGAACTGGCTGCCGGCGACCGGCGCGAAATCCTTCAGCGCCTCGCCGATCGATGCCATCAGGCACGCGCTGCTGCCGGGGATCGCGATCGCGGCCTATGGCATGGCGGAGGTGGCGCGCCAGTTGCGCGGCGCGTTGCTGGAGGTGCTGTCATCGCAATATGTCCGCACGCTGCATGCCAAGGGCCTGTCGATGTCGCGGATTCTCTGGCAACACGGCCTGAAGAATGTCGGCGTCAATCTGCTGACGATCATCAGCCTTTTGGTCAATCGCATGCTGGCGGCGACCGTCGTGATCGAGGCGGTGTTCGCGATTCCCGGCCTCGGCAGCCTGATCGTGCGCGGCGCGATCCAGCGCGATTTCCCGATCGTGCAAGGCGTCGTCTTCACCATGGTGGTGGTGGTGATCGTGGTCAATCTGGTCACCGATCTCTTGTGTGCCGCTGTCGATCCGAGGATCGAGCAATGACCGACACGGCGCTCGCCTTTCCGAAGGCTCCGGCCAGGCCGACCCGGCTGCGGCGTTTGCTGCGCTGGCTCGCCGGTGATCTCCGTGCGGCGCTGTCGATCCTGGTGCTGTCTGTGCTCGTCATCGTCGCGATCGGCGCGCCCTGGATCGCGCCCTATGCGCCGACCGCGCAGGACGTCAACAACATGCTGGCGCCGCCGGGGCCTGCGCATCTGCTCGGCACCGACGATCTCGGCCGCGATGTGTTCTCGCGCCTGATCTACGGCGCGCCGGCCACCGTCTATGCCAGCCTGCTCGCGGTCGGCGTTGCGGTCCTGATCGGGCTGCCGGTCGGCCTCGTCGCCGGCTATTTCGGCGGCTGGATCGACGACATCATCAGCCGCATCATCGACACCTTCCTGTCGTTCCCCGCCATCGTGCTGGCGATCGCCGTCACCGGTGCGCTCGGCATCGGGCTCACCAACGGCATGATCGCGATCGGCATCACGATGTTTCCGGCGCTGGCGCGCATCGTCCGCGCCCGCACCCTGATCGTGCGGCAGGAGCTCTATGTCGATGCTTCCCGCGGCTTCGGCGCGCCGACCTGGCATATCCTTGTACGACATGTGCTGCCGAACACGCTGCAGCCGGTCATCGTGCAGGTGACCTTGCTGCTCGCAGCGGCGCTGCTGGCGGAGGCCAGCCTGTCGTTCCTCGGCCTCGGCATCCAGCCGCCGGACCCGAGCTGGGGCGCCATGCTGGCGCGTGCCTATCAATATATGGAAATCGCTCCGGAGCAGATGTATGCGCCGGGCGTTGCCATTCTCGTCGTCTCGCTGGCGTTCAACGCGCTGGGCGAATCCTTGCGTGTCGTGCTCGATCCCACGATGAAGGATCGCTGACCTCTGGTGGAATGATCATGTCGTTCAAGAAATTACTGATTGCCAACCGCGGTGAGATCGCGATCCGCATTGCCCGCGCCGCCGCCGAGAGCGGCATCGCGACGGTCGCGATCTATCCCGCCGACGATGCGGCCTCGCTGCATGTCCGATCCGCCGACGCGAGCCACGAGATCCCGGGCCGCGGCGCACGGGCCTATCTCGACATCGAGGCTGTCATCACGGCCGCCAAGGCCACGGGTTGCGACGCGCTGCATCCGGGCTACGGCTTCCTCAGCGAGAACACAGAGCTGGCGCGGCGCTGTGCCGACGAGAAGATCACCTTCGTCGGCCCGTCTCCGGACGCGCTCGATCTGTTCGGCGACAAGGCCAAGGCAAAGGCGCTGGCTAAAAAGTGCGATGTGCCGATCATTGCCGGCACGTCGGGTGCAACGACACTCGACGAGGCAAAGGCCTTCTTCGCCTCGCTCGGCGCCAATGCCGCCGTGATGGTCAAGGCGATCGCCGGCGGTGGCGGGCGCGGCATGCGCGTGGTTGAGGACCTGGCGAAGCTGGATGAAGCTTATGCGCGCTGCCAGTCGGAGGCCAAGGCCGCGTTCGGCAACGATGCCGTCTATGTCGAGCGGCTGATCCGCAAGGCGCGCCACATCGAGGTGCAGATCATCGGCGATCGTCATGGCGCGATCAGCCATCTCTGGGAGCGCGAATGCACCATCCAGCGCCGCAACCAGAAGCTCATCGAGGTGGCGCCGAGCCCGTCGCTGAGCGAGAGCCTGCGCGCCCGCATCATCGAGGCCGCAAAGCAGCTCGCGTCGGCCGCGCGCTACGACAATCTCGGCACCTTCGAATTCCTGGTCGATGACGAAGCCGGGGAGGGCGAGGGCGCCTTCGCCTTCATCGAGGCCAATCCGCGGCTCCAGGTCGAGCACACCGTGACTGAGGAAGTGCTCGGCATCGACCTCGTGCGGGCGCAGCTCGCGGTCGCCGCCGGCGCGACGCTGGCCTCGCTTGGGCTGGCGCAAGCAGCCGTGCCGCTGCCGCGCGGCTATGCGATGCAGCTGCGCGTCAACATGGAGGTGATGGACGAGAAGGGCGTGACGAAGCCGACCGGCGGCACGCTCAGCGTGTTCGACCTGCCGTCCGGCCCCGGCGTCCGCGTCGATACGTTCGGCTATTCCGGCTACCGGACCTCTGCGGCGTTCGACTCGCTGCTGGCAAAGGTGATCGTGCATTCGCCGAGCCCGAAATGGACCGAATTGGTGCACAAGGCGTCGCGCAGCTTGCGCGAATTCCGCATCGGCGGCGTCGCCACCAACATCCCGTTCCTCGGCGCGATCCTGGCGCATCAGAGTTTTGCGCGGAACAAGATCAGCACCAACTTCATCGATACACATGTGGCGGCGCTGGTCGGCGCCGCGCAGGCGCATGCCGCGCCGCTGCTCGAGGTGAGCGAGGCGACTACGGTCAAGGCGGCCGCCAGCGAGGCGGCGCCGGAGGGCTCGCTCCCGGTGCCCGCGCCGTTGCAGGGCACCATCGTGGCGATCGAGGTCGCGGAGGGCGATCTGGTCCGTCCCGGCCAGCAGATCGCGGTGCTGGAATCGATGAAGATGGAGCATCTCGTCACCGCGCCGCATGGCGGCCGGGTGACGAAGGTCGCAGGCGGCGTCGGCGTCACCCTGATGCATGGCGAGCCGATCCTGTTCCTCGAGCCTGCCGAGGTCGATGGTCATCACACGGCGGAGGAAGCCGCGACCGATCTCGATCACATCCGTCCTGATCTGGCCGAGTTGATCGCGCGCAAGGCGATCACGCTGGACGAGAACCGCCCGGCCTCGGTGGAGCGCCGCCGCAAGACTAACCAGCGCACCGCGCGCGAGAACATCGCGCAGCTGGTCGATGAGGGCTCGTTCGTCGAATACGGCTCGCTTGCGATCGCGGCACAGCGCCGCCGCCGCAAGGTCGAGGACCTCATCAAGAACACGCCGGCCGACGGCCTGATCGCGGGCGTAGCCACCGTGAACGCCAAGGATTTCGGCGCCGACGGCGCGCGTTGCATGGTGATCTCGTACGACTACACCGTGCTCGCCGGCACGCAAGGCCACATGAACCACAAGAAGATCGACCGCATGCTCGGCCTCGCCGAGCAGTGGCGCATGCCGCTGGTGTTCTATGCCGAGGGCGGGGGCGGCCGTCCCGGCGATACCGACCGGCTCGGCATGACCGGCCTCGACGGCCCGTCCTTCGTGCAGTTCGCAAAGCTGTCCGGCCTGGTGCCCGTGGTCGGCGTGGTCTCGGGCTATTGCTTCGCCGGCAACGCCGCGATGCTCGGCGTCTGCGACGTCATCATCGCTACGAAAAATGCCTCGATCGGCATGGGCGGCCCGGCGATGATCGAGGGCGGCGGGCTCGGCGTTTATCATCCGGCGGAGGTCGGCCCGGTCTCGTTCCAGTCGCCGAACGGCGTGATCGACATCCTGGTCGAGGACGAGGAAGAGGCGACCACGGTGGCGCAGAAATATCTGTCCTACTTCCAGGGCGCGGTGGCCGACTGGAAGGCGCCGGACCAGCGGCTGCTGCGCCGTGCGATCCCGGAAAATCGCCTCAGGGTGTACGACATCCGCAACGTGATCGACCTGCTGGCCGACGAAGGCTCGGTGCTGGAAATCCGGCGCGATTTCGGCGTCGGCATGATCACGGCCTTGATCCGCATCGAGGGCAAGCCGTTCGGCCTGATCGCCAACAATCCGAAGCATCTCGGCGGCGCGATCGATGCTGCGGCCGGCGACAAGGCCGCGCGCTTCATGCAGCTGTGCGATGCCTTCGACATCCCGATCGTCTCGCTGTGCGACACGCCCGGCTTCATGGTCGGCCCCGAGGCCGAGAAGACCGCGATCGTGCGCCATGTCGCGCGGATGTTCGTCACCGGCGCCAGCATCACCGTGCCGCTGTTCGGCGTCGTGCTGCGCAAGGGCTATGGTCTCGGCGCACAATCGATGATCGGCGGCGGCTTCCACGCCTCGTTCTTCACGGTGGCATGGCCGACCGGCGAGTTCGGCGGCATGGGCCTCGAAGGCTATGTCCGCCTCGGCTTCCGCAAGGAGATGGAGGCGATCGCGGACCCCATCGAGCGCGAGACGTATTTCCAGACCAAGGTCGCCGAGCTCTACGCCAACGGCAAGGCGGTCTCGATCGCCTCGGTGCTGGAGATCGACGAGGTGATCGATCCCGCCGACACCAGGCACTGGATCATGGCCGGCCTCCGCTCGGTGCCAAAGCCGGAGCCGCGCACGCACCGCAAGCGCCCGTGCATCGATGCGTGGTAGGGGCTGACGAAGCGTGCATCAAACTTGGTGTCGTGCCGGCCTTCGCCGGGACGACGGCGGTCGATCGGCGCGCGCCTCGCGTCGGTGCGAGAGTTAGCCCAACTGCAACTCCGCATACCCCTTTGCGGCCACCTCGTCGCACCGCGCCCGGTAAGCCGGCGCGCTGCCGCTGTAGCGGGCGACAATGCGGGTCTGCTTGCCCTCGACATTGCGGTTGATGCCCGTCATCCAGGAATCGACCTCGTTCGAGAGCAGCCCGACGCCGAGCGCCTTGACGTGATCGGTCCAGCCTGCGGTGCCCTCGGGCGTGGCATCGAGGAAGGTCAGGCCTCTCTGTTGAGCGAAGCGGAGCAGGCCGGTGACCCAGTCGACGCTGTACTCGATGCTGCGCGGGATGTTGCCGAGCGCGGTGTGCGGGCCCATCAGCATCATCATGTTGGGGAAGCCGTCGACCATTAGCCCGAGATAGGTTTCCGGCCCGTGCGCCCACTTCTCCTTGAGCCGCGCGCCACCGGCACCACGGAAATCGATCTTGTCGAAACTGCCGGTGATGGCATCGAAGCCGGTGGCGTAGATGATGATGTCGAATGGGTAGTCCTTCTCGGAGGTGCGGATGCCCTCGGGTGTGACCTTTTCGATCGGCGTCGCCTTCAGGTCGACGAGCTCGACATTGTCGCGGTTGTAGACCTCGTAATAGAAAGTCTCGAGCGGCAGACGCCGTGTGCCAAAACCGTGGTTTGTGGGGATCAGCATCTCGGCAACCTTCGGATCCTTGACGCGCTCACGGATCTTGCGCGCGACGAAGTCACTGATCGTGGCGTTTGCCGCCCGGTCGATCAGGATATCCTTGAAATTGCCTTGCCAGATGCCGAAGCCGCGCTCGCCATAGAGTTTTTCGTAGAACGCCTCGCGCTCGGCGTCGCTGACCTCGAACGCACCGCGCGGATCTGGCGTATGGACGAAGCAGGCGAAGGTCTCCTTGCAGCGCGCGAAGATTTCTGGATAGCCGGCCTTGATCTTCGCCTGCGTCTCGGCGTCGATCTTGCCGTTGTGCAGCGGCGCCGCCCAATTGGCGGTGCGCTGGAACACGGTGAGATGTCCGACCTCGCCGGCGATGGTCTGGATGGTCTGGATGCCGGTGGCGCCGGTGCCGATCACGGCGACGCGCTTGCCGGTGAAATCGACCTTCTGTTTCGGCCAGCGCGCGGTGTGAAACGATTGCCCCCTGAAATCGTCGATGCCCTCGATCCGCGGCAAGGTCGGGGTCGACAGCGGGCCGATCGCGGTGATCAGGAAGCGGCAGCTGTGCTGCGCGCCGTTCTCCAGCGTGACCTGCCAGCTTCGCGTGTCGTCCTGGTAGATCGCTGACGTGACGCGGCTCTCGAACTGGATGTCGCGGCGAAGGTCGAACTTGTCGGCGACGTAGTTGCAGTAGCGCAGGGTCTCGGGCTGCCCGGCGAAATGCTCCGACCATTCCCATTCCTCGAGCAGCTCCTTCGAGAACGAGTAGCCGTAGGAATAGCTCTCGGAATCGAAGCGCGCGCCGGGATACCGGTTCCAGTACCAGGTGCCGCCGACGCCGGTGCCGGCCTCGAACACCCGCGTCGTGAGGCCGAGCTCGCGCAGCCGGTAGAGCTGGTACATGCCGGATAGGCCGGCGCCGATGATGATGACGTCGTAGTCCAGCGCAGCCGTCTCGAGGCTGTTGTCCTGGCGCAAGGCTGCCACCTGTCGTCGCTCCCTGATCGGTTGATTGCCCGCAAGGCTAGCCGGTCCTGCTGCCGCCGACAAACATCGCGGCGCGGGGCAGCCATCGCGATTTGCCGGGTGCAGCTTCGCTGCATCCGTTCCGTGCGGCGGGCTGCCCGCTGCGCGGCTTTACTCTGCCGCGGAATTTCCTCTATCGTCGCTGCGATTTGTGCAGGTCATTCCGGATTCGATGCTTCGCATCGCGCCGCAATGACGGGGTCATAAAGCCCAAGGAACAAGAATGAAGAACGATCCCGTTGACGTCCTGATCATCGGCGCCGGGGCCTCCGGTGCCGCGATGGCCTGGAGCCTCGCCGATACCAAGATGCACATCCTCTGCCTTGATCAGGGCGGCTGGATGAATCCTGCCGAATATCCGAGCACCGGGCGCGACTGGGAGGCGAAATTCTACGGCGAATGGTCGTCGAGCCCCAATGTCCGCAAACGGCCGGAGGACTACCCGATCAATGACGACAATTCGCCGATCAAGGTCGTCAACTTCAACGCCGTCGGCGGCTCGACCGTGATGTACACCGCGCACTGGCCGCGGCTCCATCCCTCCGACTTCAAGGTGAAGACGCTCGACGGCGTCGCCGACGACTGGCCGATCGATTACGACGCGCTGACGCCGTTCTTCGAGGAGAACGATCGCATGATGGGCGTCTCGGGCCTGTCGGGCGACCCGCTGTCGCCGCTGAGCCATCCGCCGATGCCGCAGCAGCCGCTCGGGCTGTCCGGCCCGCTGATCGGTAAGGCCATGAACAAGCTCGGCTGGCACTGGTGGCCGTCCGACACCACGGTCGCGACGACGGATTACGAGGGCCGGGCGCGCTGCATCAATCTCGGCCACTGCACGCCGGCCTGCGCGCAAGGCGCCAAGGCCTCGACCGACATTACCTACTGGCCGCACGCGATCCGCGCCGGGGTCGAGCTCAAGACGCATTGCCGGGTGCGCGAGATTCTGACCAACGAGCACGGCATGGCCTCCGGCGTCGTGTACTATGACAAGGACGGCGTCGAGCAATTCCAACCGGCCGAAGTCGTCATCATCGCCTGCAACGGCGTCGGCACGCCGCGGCTGCTGCTCAATTCGGTGTCGGGGAAATTCCCGAACGGCCTCGCCAACTCGTCGGGCCTGGTCGGCAAGAACCTGATGTTCCATCCTTATGCGCAGATCTACGGCTACGTGAAGGAGCCGACCGACAGCAACCGCGCGCCGCCGACCTGCCTGTGGAGCAAGGAGTTCTACGACACCGATCTGTCGCGCGGCTTCGTCCGCGGTTACGGCATCCAGTTCGGCCGCGGCGCCGGGCCGGTGTTCGAGGCGGTCGCGAGCGAGCAGAAGGGGATCCTGCCCTGGGGCAAGGATCACCACCGCGTCTTCCGCAAGCTCAACGGCCATCGCCTCGCGGTGTCGGCGATCTGCGAGGATCTGCCGGAGGAGCACAACCGCGTCACGCTCGATCCGGTTTTGAAGGACAGCCACGGCATCCCGGCGCCGAAGATCGACTACACGATCAGCGCGAACAGCCGGAAGATGATGGACCACGGCCTGGCGCGCGGCCGGGAGATCCTCGAGGCCGCCGGCGCCACCGACATCTGCATCAACGATCCGATCCCCTGGGGCGGCTGGCATCTGCTCGGCACCGCGCGGATGGGCACCGATCCGGCGCGCTCCGTGGTCAACGAATGGGGCCGCGCGCACGACGTGAAGAACCTGTTCATCGTCGACGGCAGCATCTTCGTCACCTCGGGCGGGGTGAACCCGACCTCCACCATCCAGGCCCTCGCGCTCTACATCGCCGACCAGATGAAGCAGCGCCTCGCCAATCTGTTCGACTGAGACCGCCAGAGACCGACATGTCCGATAGCAAACAACTGACCGCAGCCCAGCGCGCCGATCTCCGCACCGTCGCCGCGATGATTGTGCCCGAAAGCGCCGAGTACAAGGTGCCCGGGGCCGATGATCCGGCGATCCAGGCCGACATGCTGGCAACGCTCGGCCGCGACACCGCGCTGGTCGCGCAGGCGCTGGATCATCTGGCTGATCTCGCCGGCAAGCCGCTCGCCGAGCTCGATGAGGCCCGGCGCGACGCGGTGGCGCAGGAGTTTCGCAAGCTTGGCGGCGTCGCCGCGGCGACGCTCGTCCGCGTCGTGCTGCAATGCTACTACCGCGACGACCGCGTGCTGCGCTCGCTCGGGCTCGAGCTGCGCGCGCCGTTCCCAAAGGGCCATGTGCTGCCGGACGGCGACTGGTCGCTGCTCGATCCGGTCAAGGCGCGCGGCGGCACGTTGCGGCGGGCGACCTAGCCGATCGGGCAGGTGCAGGGCAGGCACGGGCGTAACCACTTGCGACGGCGGGAGCCGGTCACCATCTGAGGGGACCAAAGGATTCTCGCCATGCTGGATTTTACCTCAGATGCCGCCGGTGACGCGCTGTCACCGCGAACGGCTGACGCTGCCCAGGTCGCATCTCAAGTCGATGACCGGGCCTTGCTGGATGCCTATTCCAATGCCGTGATCGACGTCACCGACCGCGTCGGTCCCGCCGTGGTCCGGGTCGAGACCGGGCCGAAGGTGCGGAGCGCCCGCGAGCGCGGCGGGCTCGGCTCGGGCATCGTAATCTCGCCCGACGGGCTCGTGCTGACCAACAGCCACGTGGTCGGATCGTCGAAGGAGATCCGCCTGCGCGACACCGAGGGCTTTGTCACCGATGCCCACGTGCTCGGCGTCGATCCCGACACCGATCTCGCGCTGCTGCGCGCCGACGGCGCGCGCGATCTGGCCTATGCCTCGCTCGGCAATTCCAAGACGCTGCGGCGCGGTCAGCTCGTGGTCGCGATCGGCAATCCGCTCGGCTTCGAATCGACGGTCACCGCCGGCGTGGTGTCGGCGCTCGGCCGCTCGATCCGCTCGGTCAGCGGGCGCACCATCGAGGACGTGATCCAGACCGACGCCGCGCTCAACCCCGGCAATTCAGGCGGGCCGCTGGTGTCGTCGAACGGCGAGGTGATCGGCATCAACACCGCGATCATCAACGGCGCGCAGGGCATCTGCTTTGCGGTGGCCTCCAACACCGCGCAGTTCGTGCTGTCGGAGATCATCCGCCACGGCCATGTCCGCCGCGCCTATATCGGCGTCGCCGGCCAGACCGCGCCGGTGCCGCGGCGTCATGCGGTGCTTGCCGGCGTCGAGAACAAGATGGGCGCGCTGCTGATGCAGATCGAGCCGGACAGCCCGGCCGCGCGCGCCAGCCTGTTGCCCGGCGATGTCGTGATCGGGCTCGACGGCATCGAGATCCACGGCGTCGACGACCTGATCCGTGCACTCGATCACAGCCGGATCGACCGCACTTTGTCGATGGACGTGCTCCGCCTTGGCCGCCTGCGCGCGATCGACATCCACCCGATCGGGAGGAAGCCGGCGAAGCAGTGAGCGTTGCGCGATCCGCGCACGAGATGCACCCTCTCCCCCTGTGGGAGAGGGTGGCGAAATCGAGCGGAGCGAGATGAAGCCGGGTGAGGGGTTCCCCTCCACTAGCTCATCTGTGGAGACAACCCCTCAGCCAGCGCCGTAGCCGACGCTGAGCGTCGGCGTTGTTTAGAAACGGCGGCCGTTGGCCGCCTATGCCACCTTCTCCCACAAGGGGAGAAGGGAAGAGGGGTTTGCGGCGGCGCCGCCAGCAGTTCGTCGGAATGCGATCCGCTGCGCGTGATCGCAGCTCACCACCCGTATGGCCACCGCCACCCCTCATAGAGATCCCAAGACGACACCAGGGGTGGCGCATAGGGATCGACCCGGTCGTCTTCAGGGCGATAGCGATAGCGTGGAACAATATAATAATCCCACGGAGTCGGCGTGATCATGGGCGTCGTGATAACGACCCTCGCCCGTTCATGAACGACTTGTGCCTTCCGCGCCCGGGCTTCAGCACTGGACACTCCGAGGTTGCACAGCACCAGGGCTGCTCCGAGAGCGCACGCGAAGCTCGCAATCTTCATCTTCATGCATCGGCCTCCTGACCTGAGAGTGCACGCTCCATGTGCACCAAATGACGCACCACATTAGCATAGACTGAAAGAAAGGCGGCGCCTATCGACCCTTTGCAGACTGCGCCGCCTTCCAGGCGGCGAGCGTTCGAGGCATGGCCGCCTATCCCCGTTCGGCGCATTCGCCTATGGTCGGCCACATGGATATAGCCGGCTTCGACCTCAACTTGATGAAGGCCTTTGATGCGCTGTACGCGGAGCGCCATGTGACGCGCGCCGGATCGCGGATCGGCCTCAGCCAGTCGGCGATGAGCGGGGCGCTCACGCGCTTGCGAGAGCTTCTTGGCGACGAGCTCTTCGTGCGAACGCCTTCAGGCATGCAGCCGACGCCCCGCGCCCATGACCTTGCCGGTCCCGTCTCGGATGCGCTCCGGCTGCTCCGGAGCGCGCTGCAGGCCGATAGCTTCGACCCGGCGACGGCCGACAATACCGTCACGCTCGCGATGAGCGACTATGCGGCGTTCGTTCTGTTGCCGCCGCTCATGGCCCGCCTCAGCATCGATGCCCCGCACGTCAACGTGCGGGTCTGCGGGATCTTCGGGCGTGACGAAGCCGTCACGCTGCTCGACAGCGGCGAGGCGAATCTGGCGATCGGTTTCCCCGTCGAGACGTCGGCGCGCATCATCAGCAGCCCGCTGTTTTTTGAGAGTTTCGCCTGCGTCGTGCGGAAGGGGCACCCGGCATTCGCGGATGGTCCAAGCCTCAAGGCTTTCGCAGCGGCGCCGCATCTTCTGGTCTCTCCGGAAGGCGACCGCTCCGGGATCGTCGATCTGAGGCTTGCCGATCTCGGCCTCGAACGGCGCGTCGTGCTGAGCCTGCCACAATTCCTGGCCGCGCCCTTCGTGATCGCCGGGACCGACCTCGTCGCGACGCTGGCCTCGCGGGTCGCACGGAGGTTCGCCGGGACCGGAGCAGGCATCGCAATTTATGATCCGCCGCTCGAACTGCCGACCTGGCCGCTCCACCTGATGTGGCACCGGCGGGCGGATACCCATGGGGCCATTGCCTGGCTGCGCGGCATCATCACCAAAATCGCCGCCTCGGCCTGACGCCATCGGCGCGATCGATAACGCCACATCAGAACTCGCGATTTCCATCCGCATGGCCGTTCCGCTTTGTTGGGTTCACCGAAATTGAAGGGTGATCGAGATGCGAGTTTTGGTAACAGGCGCGACCGGCTTGATCGGCGGTGCGGTCGCGCACCGATTGAAAGAGGCAGGTCATGACGTCGTGGGGCTGGCCCGGTCGCAAGCCAGTGCGGCCAAGCTGCTCGACCGAGGCTTCGCGGCGGAGATGGGTGAACTTGCCGGCCCGGCGAGCCTGGTCGCGGCGGTGCGGGGCGTGGACGCCGTCGTCCATGCCGCTTCGCCCAACGATCAGAACGCTGCGTCCCTCGATGAAATTGCGACACGTGCGATCCTCGCAGCCCAGCGTGGAACGGGTCAGCGCTTCATCTATACCAGTGGCAGCGCTGGTCTACGGTTCCACGGGTGACACGCCAGCGACCGAGCACACGCCGCTGAACCCGATCGAGATGGTCCGCTGGCGCCAGGCGCTGGAACGCGAGATCCTCGCCGCCGAAGCCGAGGGCGTCCATCCCGTCGTTATCCGGCCCGCCTGGGTCTATGGCAATTGGGGCGGCGCCGCGATGATGATGGTCGCATCGGCGAAGGAACATGGTGCAGCGCTTCATGTCGGTGACGGTCAAAATCGCTGGTCGACCGTGCATGCCGACGATCTGGCCGATCTCTATGCGCTCGCGCTCGAACGGGCGCCGGCGGGATCCGTCTTCAATGGCGCGCACGGGTCGGCGCCGCGGCTCATCGAGATCGCACGCGCAGCGAGCGAGTTGGGCGGTGCCAGGGGCCGCGTAGCGGCATGGCCGCTCGAAGAGGCGCGCAAGGTGCTCCGGGGCTTCGCCGATGCGATCGCCTCCGATCAGACCATCTCGGGCGACAAGGCGAAGCGTGAGCTCGGCTGGAATCCTTCACGCGGATCGATCATCGACGAGTTGCGCGCTTATGCGTTGGCGGTGGCTTAGGTCATGCACGTGATATTCATCAGGCTGCTAGCCGCCGCCTTCGCCAGTGCAGGTCTGTTCAATGCAATCGCGACGTCGACGACGCGGAGCAACTTTGTCCGATGGGGGTATCCGGCGTGGTGGTGCCGGGTCACCGCCGGATTGGAGATATCGGCCGCAATCCTGGTCGCACTACCGGCAACCCGCACAGCGGGCCTGGTCCTCTGCGCTGTCATCCTCGCAGCGGCAGCTTTGACCGTCCTGCGACATCGGGATTTTTCCCATCTCGCGCCGATCGCCTGCTTCGCTGCCTTGCTGGTGATGGCGAGCTGGATGTCCTGAAAGATCGCTGGCTCCTGACACTTGAGGAGGGTGCCGATCGGCTTGGGATGCCCGGGGGACGCCCGCTGGGCAGGGGTCACAGCAAGTTGTTCGAATAATGAAGATCACATCAGGAAATTGCCAGGGGCTAACGAGAATGGCGCGAATTTGTGCGCGAATGCTGTGAATTGCTTCACAGCGCTTTCGCAGATCAAGCCTAAGATGATGACGCGCAACGAAGCGCTGTTCTGAATAGGAAATTGGTCATGGCGATCTCGCACACCATGCCGTCTTCTGTTCGCAGTCATGACGGCTTGATTATTTTTGGCTACATAGCGTTTTCAGTACTGATGCTCGCTACAATCTATTTTGCATCGAGCGGGCCAAGCTTCACTGATGCCGATCTGGCAACCATGACGATGATGCCGTAATGCGCTTGGTCTCGTGGTGCTTCTTCAGCGCGCTTGTCTTGGCCGTAGCCGTTTGGGCTCTGCTAGGTCCGCCGAAGGCGGACGCGACAAGCGTGCTTCCCGCGATTTCAAGAATGCGCTGAGCAGAAATGAAAGGGGGCCCGCCGAGTGAGGCGACTTCGCTTCGTTCCGTTGGCTTGGCTTTTTCCTCCCTGGACTTCGGCCGATCATCGCAAGGTGATCGGCCGTTCCTTTTGTGGATGCCGCGGCAGGGTCGAGCCGAACACGTCGCAGCTGGTCTGCGACCACGTCATCCCGCATCGCGGCGACGAGCGCCTGTTCTTGGATGAAGGCCAACGCGGGCCTGAAGCAGCTGCTTGATGCCCCTGTCAGGTTCGCAGAAAATTCGGAATAATAGAAGATATCGCTGAGTTGCCCGACGTGTCAAGTAGCTTGTCCTGGGGCCGGGGCGGCCCCTGCTACTGTGCATGGGGTTGTTTTCGATATTTTGGTGGCGGTCATCCAGCGCGGACTTGTGTCCGCGACCTTCACCGACATCCGCCTTCGCCAACGCTACGGCGGACACGAGGGGAGAAGGGAAGTGCGTCGCTACCGCAACGCCGCCAGCAGCTCGTCGGGCTGCTCGACCATCATCATGTGGCCGGCGCCCGGCAGCACTACGATGCGCGCATTCGGTGTCGCGGCGGCGAGGGCCTTGCCGGCCTTGGCGGGGGTCATCATGTCGCGCTCGCCGAGCACGAAGGTCGCGGGCACCTTGACCGCAGCGGCGGCGGTCAGCGCGTTCTGATAGGCGTTGCAGGCGTTGAGGTCGTTGTAGAGTACACCCGGTTTCGCCTCCTGCAGCACCCGCTGCGCGCCCTGGTGCATCCACAGGCCGGGCGCGAGGCTGCCGCCGAGCTCGGCCTTGAAGCCGAGGCCCCAGATCGAGACCATGTCGATCGCGGCGACGTCGTTGGCCTCGGCGGCCTTCAACAGATCGGGGCCGACCGTCATGGTCGCGGCGGTGCCGATCAGCGCGAGGCCGGAGACCCTGTCGGGATGCCGCGCCGAGGTCTCGATCGCGATCAGCGAGCCCATCGAATGGCCGATCAGTCGCGCCTTCGCTGCGCCGGCGGCGGCGATCAGCGCCGCGATCCAGTCGGCCATCTCGGCGATGGTCGCGAGCGGCTTGCCGACGGAGCGGCCGTGGCCAGGCAGATCCGGCGCCAGCACGGAATAGCCGTGATGGGCGAACCAGCGGCTGTGCAGCGCCCAGGTCGAGGAATCGAAGCCGGCGCCGTGGATCATCACCACGGCCGGCAGCGATGGATCGAACGGCTTGCCGCCGGTCGCGATGAAGGTGTCTGACCCGTTGACGGAAAGCTGCATGGGCTCAAGTCCTTTGCGAGGCGCGCAGCGCCTGGCCGAGATCGTCGATGATATCCTGCGCGGTCTCGATGCCGACCGAGAGCCGCACCAGCTCCTCGCCGATGCCGGCGGCCTTGAGCTGCTCGGCATCCATCTGCTGGTGCGTGGTACTGGCGGGATGGATCACCAGCGTCTTGGCGTCGCCGACATTGGCGAGATGGCTGATCAGCTTCAGCTGCTCGATGAACTTCTTGCCGGCGGCGCGGCCGCCCTTGATGCCGAAGCTGATGATCGAGCCGGCGCCGCGCGGCAGCAGCTTCTTGGCCAGCGCGTAGTCCGGATGGGTCTCCAGCGACGGATGCAGCACCCAGTCGACTGCCTTGTTCGCGGCCAGCGCGTCGAGCACCGCATGGGTGTTGCTGATGTGGCGGTCCATGCGGACGCTGAGCGTCTCGATGCCTTGCAGCAGCTGGAAGGCATTGGTCGGCGACAGGCAGGCGCCGAAGTCGCGCAGGCCCTCGGTGCGGGCGCGCATGATGAAGGCGGCCTTGCCGAACTGCTCGTCGAAGACGATGCCGTGATAGCCGGCATAGGGCTCGGTGAGCTGCGGGAACTTGCCGGATGCGCGCCAGTCGAACCGGCCGCCGTCGACGACGACGCCGCCGATCGCGATGCCGTGACCGCCCATCCATTTGGTGGCCGAGTTCATCGTAATGTCGGCGCCGAGCTCGATCGGCTGGCTCAGATACGGCGTCGCGAAGGTATTGTCGATCAACAGCGGGATCTTCGCGTCGTGCGCGATTTGTGCCACCGCCGGGATGTCGAGCACCTCGAGGCCGGGATTGCCGATGGTCTCGCCGATCACGAGCCGCGTATTGGGCTTGATCGCGGCGCGAAACTCATCGAGCGCGCGCGGCTTCACGAATGTCGTGGTGATGCCGAAGCGCGGCAGCGTGTGCGCCAAGAGGTTGATGGTGCCGCCATAGAGCGAGGCGGAGGCGACGATGTGGTCGCCGGCATTGAGCAGCGTCGCGATGGCGAGATGCATCGCGGCCATGCCGCTCGCGGTGCAGATCGCGCCGACGCCGCATTCGAGCGCGGCGATCCGTTCCTCCAGAACCGCAGTCGTCGGATTGGAGATGCGCGTGTAGATGTGGCCGGCGCGTTCGAGGTTGAACAGCGCCGCGGCGTGGTCGGCGTCCTGGAACACGTAGGATGTGGTCTGATAGATCGGCACCGCGCGCGCGCCGGTTAAGGGATCGGGGCGCTGGCCGGCGTGCAGGCTCAGGGTTTCGAAGGCAGGCGGCTTGGGTGCGGGCATGCGAAGCTCGTCAGGTCAGTCGATCGGAGTGATCGGTGCGTTGGTTTAGACGTGAACTGCGGTGCGAACACGGCCGACATTGCCGAATACGCGCAGATAGCGCTCGACCTCGGACGGGATGCCGGTCGCCTTCTCCGGGTTGTCGGAGAGCTTGACGGCGGGGCGTCCGTCGACCGACGTAACCTTGCAGACGATCGAGATCGGATCGAGCTCGGCGGTGCCGTCAGGCGCGCAGCCGACGAAATCGTTGGTGAGGTTGGTGCCCCAGCCGAAGCTGACGCGCACGCGGCCCTTGAAGTGATGGAACGTCTCCTCGATCGAGCCGACATCCATCGCGTCGGAGAACACCAGCAGCTTCTCCTTCGGATCGCGGCCCTTCTGCTTCCACCACTTGATGATCTCTTCGCCGGCGGTGATCGGCGGCGCGCTGTCGGGACGAAAGCCGGTCCAGTCGGCGACCCAGTCCGGCGCATCGCGCAGGAACGGCTTGGTGCCGAACGCATCGGGCAGCGCGATCAGCAGGTTGCCGCCATAGGCGTGGCGCCATTGATCGAGGATGCGATAGGGCGCCCAGCGCAGCTCCTGGTCGTCGTTGGCGAGCGCTGCGGCAACCATCGGCAGCTCGTGCGCGTTGGTGCCGATCGCCTCGAGGTCGTTGTCCATCGCGAGCAGCACGTTCGACGTTCCGGTGAAGGACGGACCGAGGCCTTCCTTCACCGCCTCGACGCACCAGCGCTGCCACAGGAAGCCGTGGCGGCGGCGCGTGCCGAAATCGGACAGCCGCAGGCCGTCCAGCTTGCGCAGCCGCTCGACCTTGGCCCACAGCTTGGCCTTGGCGCGGGCGTAGAGCACGTCGAGCGCGAAACGGCCGTAGGTCTTGGTCGCCGCGCGCGAGCGCAGCTCGTTGAGGATCGCGAGCGCCGGGATTTCCCACATCGTGGTGTGGGTCCATGGCCCGTGGAAATGCAGCTCGTACTGGCCGTCGACCTTGTGCAGCTCGTATTCGGGCAGGCGGAAGGTCGAGAGCCAGTTGATGAAATCGGGCGAGAACATCTGGGTCTTGCCGTAGAACGTGTTGCCGGCGAGCCAGATCAGTTCCTTCTTGGAGAAGCGGATGGTGCGGGCGTGGTCGAGCTGGGCGCGCAGCTCGCCCTCGTCGATGACCTCGGCAAGCCGGATATGGGTCGACCGGTTGATCACCGAAAAGGTCGTGCGCGTGTCCGGATAGCTTTCCCGGATCATCTGCTGCATCAACAGCTTGTAGAAATCGGTGTCCAGCAGGCTGCGCACGATCGGGTCGAGCCGCCAGCCGTGGTTGTAGGTCCGGGTCGCGATGTCTGTCACGGTCATGCGGGAACCTTAGCCTGCCCCGCGCCGCCCGCCCAGTGGGTATCGGGCGGAACATGGCAGGTCAGCGCGCTATGGTCCGCCGTATACGGCCGACCGTGGCGGCGACATCGGCCCAGGCCGGCTTGCCCGGGGCAAATTGCTGCCGGAGGAAGGCGGCGAGCTCGGCGACCTGGCCGTCGCTCATGCTGTCCTTGAAGGCCGGCATGTAGCCGAGATCGGTCACCGCGGGCTTGGCGATGCCGTGCAGGATCACCTGGATCAGATTATCGGGGGCGTCGCTGTGCAGATTGCTGTTCAGCGCCAGCGACGGCCGGCTGCCGAACAGCGGCGGGCCGCCGACCTCATGGCAGACCGCGCAGGCGCCTTGATAGATCCGTGCGCCCGCTGACGCCGCGGTGGTGACGGCTGTGCGTGTCTCGAGCTTTGCGGCCAACGCATCGTGGGCCGACCGATCGGCGGCCTCGTTGAACGAGGCGAGATAGACCGCCATCGCGCGGATGTCCTGGTCGGGCAGCGCGGCGAGTTCCTGCACGACCGGTGCCATTGGCCCAGCGGCGACACCGTGCAGGCGGGACTCGCCGGTGCGCAGATAGGTATAAAGCTCGTCCTCGCTCCAGGGGATCGGCGCCTTCGACAGCGATGTCAGCGCCGGCGCCTCCCAGGCCTCCGCGAAGCCGCCGGCGAGATAGGCGCTTTGCCGTTCGGCGCCGAGCGCATTGCGCGGCGAGTGGCAGGCGCCGCAATGGCCGAGCCCCTCGATCAGGTAGGCGCCGCGATTCCAGATATCGGACTTCGATGGATCGGGCTGGAACGTGCGCGGCTGATGGAACAGCGCATTCCACCCGGCGAGCAGCGGCCGCAGGTTGAACGGAAAGGCGAGCGCGTTCGGCGGCGTCTCGGCGCGCACCGGTTTTTGCGCCATCAGGTAGGCATAGAGCGCCTGCAAATCGGCATCACTGGTCCTGGCAAAATGCGTGTACGGAAACGCCGGATAGAGATGCCGCCCGTCGCGATGAATGCCCTCGCGCATCGCGCGCTCGAACGCGGGATAGGACCAGGCGCCGATGCCGGTGTCGATATCGGGCGTGATGTTAGTCGTATAGATTGTGCCGAACGGCGTATCGAGCGGCCGGCCGCCGGCGTTGGTGATGCCGTGCTCCGACGTGTGGCAGATCGCGCAGGCGCCGAGTGCGGCGAGCTCCTTGCCGCGCGCGATCGTTGCAGTTGAATAGACCGAGGCATCAGGCCGGGCGATCGGCGCAATCGCGCGCCACGGCAGCACCGATGCGCCGATCCCGATTGCCGCTGCGCAGAGCGCGGCAATGCCGGCGAGCACCCCTCCGCGTTTTGCAAACGGATTCTGCCATCTGTTGAGGTCGGCCGTCGGCGCAGGCGGCGGAAGAGGGGCGGGCGCTGCGGGTTGCTCGCCGCGCAGTCCCTTCAAGATGCGCTCCGGCGTGAACGGTGGCTCGCGGAAGCGGACGCCGGTCGCGTCATAGATCGCATTGGCGATCGCAGCCGCGCTCGGCACCGAGGCGGACTCGCCGACACCGAGCGGCGGCTGGTCCTGCCGCGGCAGCATCAGCACGTCGATCTTGGGCAGCTCGGGGAATTTGATGATGGGGTAGGCGCCCCATTCCCGCGCCGTCACCGCGCCGCGCTCGAACGAGACCTGCTCCATCAACGCGCGGCTGGTCGACTGGATCACGTTGCCTTCGACCTGGTGCCGCACGCCGTCCGGATTGATCATCAATCCGGAATCCTGGCCGGCAACGACGCGCGTCACGCTGACCTCGCCGGTCGCCTTGTTGACGGCGACGTCGGCGATCCAGGCCGACCACGCCGCGCCGTAGCCCGGAAATTTGCTGTGCACGTAGAGCGCATAGGCAAAGCCGCGGCCGCGCACGATGTCGCCCTCGGCCTCGGGCTCTTTCCATACCGGGCGCGGCGTCCAACCGGCGCGCTCGGCAACCGCGTTGACGAGATCGACCGCACGCTTGTCCTTCAGATAGCGCAGCCGGTATTCGATCGGATCGACCTTGGCCTCGGCGGCAAGCTCGTCGATATAGGATTCATGCGCGAACGTATTGGGCAGCGCCGAGACGCCGCGAAGCCAGGACGCACGCACGATCGGCGCCATGTCGTGGGCGGCGACGCGCATGTTCTCGTAATCATAGGGCGGGATCGCGGTGCGGTCGCCCATCTCGAACACTGCCGCTTCAGGCGCGATCCGCCCGGTGAGCAGCAGCGCCAGGGTCGGCGCACCGTTCGAGGGATAGCGCGTGGAGAAGTCGTAACCGGCGACGCTGCCGTCGGCGTTGAGCCCGCCATTGACGTCCATCAGCTGCGCGGTGCCCTTCGGCTCCCAGGCATGTTCCTGCTCGCGGGTGAGCTGGACGCGCACCGGACGGCCGACCGCGCGCGACAGCAATAGCGCATCGGCGGAGACGTCGTCGGCGCAGTTGCGGCCGTAGCAGCCGGCGGCCTCCATCCGGATCACGTCGATCTCGGACTCCGGCCGTTGGATCAACAGCGCCAGATCGCCGCGCAGGATGTGCGGATTCTGCGTGCCGGACCAAACCCGGATCGCGCCTTCGTTGTAGTCGGCGACCGCGCAGGACGGGCCGATCGAGCCGTGCATCTGGTAGGGCCAGACGTATGTCCGTTGCATCGGCTTGGCTGCCGCCTTGATCGCGGCATCGACGTCGCCCTTGTCGATCAATGTGCGCGGCGTCGAGGGATTGGCGCGCAGCGCTTGCTCGATGTCGGAAAGATCGGTCAAATCAGGTCCCGGTTTCCAGCTCACCTTGAGCTGCGCAGCGGCCTTGATCGCGTTCTCCTCGCGCTCGGCGACGACGCCGACGAAATCGCCGATCCGCACCACCGCGACGAGGCCGGGGATATCACGCACCGAGGCTTCATCGACCGCGATCAGGCTGGTGCCGACGAACGGGCCGGCGTCGACGCCGGCATAGGGCGGACGGACGACGCGGCCGTGCAGCATGCCGGGCACGCGCACGTCGTGCACATAGACCGGCTCGCCGGTGGCCTTCGCCGGCAGGTCGACGCGCGGCACCGATTTGCCGACCACGGAATACGCGCTCGCTTCCTTGACCGCGACGTCGTCGGCGAGCTCGAGCCGGATGGTCTCGCCCGCGATCAGCTCGCCGTAGCTGATGCTGCGGTTGTCGTGACCGCGAATCAGGCCGTCCTCGATCATGAGCTCATCGACCGGCAGCTCCAGCCGCTCGGCCGCGCGCGCGAGTAAAAAATGCCGCGCTTGGGCTGCGGCTTTGCGTAAGGGAATGGCGGTGATCTGGATGGTTTCGCTTGCGATCGTCGCGCCCTGGTTCGGCACCGCGGCGGTATCGCCGAGGATCACGACCACCCGGGCAAAGGAGACGTCGAGCTCATCGGCAACGATCTGCCCGAGCGCGGTGCGGATGCCGGTGCCGAGATCAACGTGGCCGTTATAGGCATTGACCGAACCGTCTGATGTGATGGTGATGAAGGTCTCGAACGCGCCTTCCGCGCCCAGCACGGCGGGGCGGACGACCGACAGCGAGCCGCGCTTGCGTTGCTCTGGAGCCTTTGCGTCCAACATCAATCGCGCGCCTCGAGCGCGTGGCCGGCGGCGCGCATCGCTGCGCGGATGATCTCGATATGTGCGCCACAGCGGCAGAGATTGTAGCGCAGCGCTTCCAGCACCTCGTGCTCGGACGGATTGGGATTGCGGGTCAACAGCGCCTTGGTGGCGATGATCATGCCGTTCAGACAATAGCCGCATTGCGCGGCCTGCTCGCGGATGAAGGCATCCTGCACGGGATCGGGATGCTCGCGGCTGCCGAGCCCTTCGAGCGTGACGATGCTACGCCCTGCGCAGCCCTCGATCGGAATCACGCAGGCGCGCGCGGCGACGCCGTCGATCAGCACCGCGCAAGCGCCGCACTCGCCGAGCCCGCAACCGTATTTCGGTCCGTTCAATGCGAGGTCGTTGCGCAGCACGTAAAGCAATGCGGTGTCGGGAGCGGCGTCGACATCATGATTCCTGCCGTTCACGGTCAGGCGCATTGCCCCGGTTCTCCCCTTGATGTTTGCGCTGCAATGTCAGCGTCAAATCCGCCGATGAGGATAACGTTTGTATACAAACGTGCAAGCGGCGGCATGCCGCGCTGCAGCGAGTGCACGCTTTATGAACAGGGTGCGCAAGCGAACGGCAGCTTTTGATCGCAAAGCCCGCTTGACAGGTTTGAGACCTGCGCGCAGGATCATTCGTATACGAACGATATAGGCAGGGAGGCGGAAGCGCAGTATGATCGACCGCCGCCACAAGTCCAGGCTTGGTCACGATGGCTGACACAATGACCGTCGCCGCCGGCGACAAGATCCGCTGCGATGCCTGTCCGGTGATGTGCTACATCAAGCCGGGCGCGGCCGGTGCGTGCGATCGTTATGCCAATCACGACGGCACCCTGGTGCGCGTCGATCCGCATGTGGTGCTGGAGCGCACGGTCTCGCATGGCGGCAAGCTGGTGCCGTTTCAGGTCAGCGGCGATTGGGACGGCAAGATCGTCCGCCAGCCCGAACTGTTCGTCACCGCGATCGGCGCCGGAACCACCTATCCCGACTACAAGCCGGCGCCCTTCATCGTGTCGTCGGAAGTCGATGGTGTCGACATGGTCACCGTGGTGACCGAGGGCATTTTCTCGTATTGCGGCGTCAAGGTGAAGATCGACACCGACCGCTATCTCGGGCCGGAGACCGCGACCGTGCGGGCGGACGGGGAGGCGGTCGGGCATGTCACGACCAGCGAATATGGCTCGCAGATGCTCTCGCTCGGCGGCGTGCATCATCTGACCGGCGGCTCCAAGAAGGAGGGCCGCGTCACCTGCGACACGCTGATGGATCTCTCGAACTGCAAGGCGGTGGAGTTGACCATCGACGGCGGCGCCACCGTCGTGGTGCAAGCCGGCAAGCCGCCGATCGTCAACGGCGTGGCGGAAGAGCGGATGCGGGTCGGCTGCGGCTCGGCGACCATCGGCATGTTCGCCAAGCAATGGCATGGCAAGGTCGATGAGGTCGTGGTGGTCGACGACCACATCACCGGCGTGCTCAGCGAGCACCAGGCCGGCAAGCTGCTCGATATCGCCGACACCGGCATCAAGATGAAGGGCCGCCGCTCGACGCCCGGCCGCTATTTCCAGGTCGCCGATCCCGGCACCGGATGGGGCGGCACCAACATCTCCGATCCGCTGTCGATCCTCGGTCCCTTTAATGCGAAGGAGGCGCGGCCGGGGCTCACCATGCTGATGGTGTCGACGACCGGCGAGCACGCGTCCTACTACGTGCTGGACGAGGCCTTCAGGCCGATCGAGACCGAGATGCCGCCAGACCTCAAATTCTCGGTCGAGCGCATCCAGGAGAATTGCGAGCCGGCGCTATGCACCGTACTGTTCATGGGCGGTGCGGGCGGATCGCTGCGGGCCGGCGTCACCGACAATCCGGTGCGGCTGACCCGCTCGGTGAAGGACGCGCTGACGCGGGTGACCAGCGGCGGCGCGCCGGTCTATGTCTGGCCGGGCGGCGGCATCACCTTCATGGTCGATGTCACGCAGATGCCGGCCGGCGCCTTCGGCTATGTGCCGACGCCTGCGCTGGTGGCGCCGATCGAGTTCACGATGAAGCTGTCGGATTACGCGGCGCTCGGCGGCCATATGGACTATGTCCGGCCGCTGTCGTCGCTGCGCGACAGCGCCGAGGTCCGGCCGATGCCGTATCTGCCCGGGCGGCGCGCATGACCCGGCTGCCGCAAATCGCGCTTCTTCCTGACGGCAAGCGGCTGCATTTGCAGGACGGTCCGATTGATCTGGTCATCGAGGCAAGCGGCAGGGATGCGGACGTCGGCGCTGCCTATCAGGCCGCCATAGAGCGCTTCACCGGCTTGCTGGACGAACTCTGTGTGGAACTCGCCGGGCTGCGCAGTGCGGCTGATCCGCAGCGCTGCACGCTTAGCGGCGTGGTTGCGCGGCGCATGCATGCGGCAGTCGCGCCGTTTGCCGCCGACGGTTTCATCACGCCCATGGCGGCGGTTGCGGGCTCGGTCGCCGAAGAAATTCTGGGTGCGATGCTGCAGGCCGCGAAGCTCGACCGCGCCTATGTCAACAATGGCGGCGACATCGCCCTGCATCTCGGCGATGGTGAACAATTCAGCGTCGGCCTGATGGATCGGCCCGACCGCCATGGCGTGATGCGCACCATCACCGTGGATAGCGACATGCCGGTCCGCGGTATCGCGACCAGCGGCCGCCATGGCCGCAGCTTCTCGCTTGGGATTGCCGATGCCGTCACCGTGCTGGCGCGGACGGCGTCAGCGGCCGATGCCGCGGCGACCGTGATCGCCAATGCGGTGGATCTGATGGGTCATCCCGCGATCCTGCGCGTTCCCGCGAGCGAGTTGCAGCCGGACAGCGATCTCGGCGTACGGCTGGTGACACGCGATGTCGGGCCGCTGTCGGACCACGAGATCGAGCAGGCGCTCGAGGCAGGAGCTGTGCGGGCGCGCGATCTCCTGACGTCGGGATTGATCGAGGGCGCGGCATTGCGTCTACTGGGCGAAACGCGCCCTGTCGGTGCAGCTGGGAACGGGACGCCGGCGCCGCACGCGTTTAAAAGAAGAGAGTCAGAAATCGTGCTGCAGGCATGACCGGGAGCGAGGCACAATGAGCGCCGTCATTCGCAAGATCGTCACCGTGGTCGAGGAGACCCATCTGGAGATGGGCAAGACCATCGCCCCGCCGACCCGCCGCGCGGCCGCGATCGCCGTGATCGAAAATCCCTTTGCCGGCCGTTATGTCGAGGACCTATCGCCGCTGATCGCGATCGGCGAGGAACTCGGCGAATTGCTTTCCAAGCGGGCCGTCGCCGCGCTCGGCATCGACGGCGCCAAGGCGCACAGCTACGGCAAGGCCGCTGCCGTCGGTGAAAATGGCGAGCTGGAGCATGCGGCAGCGATCTTGCATCCCAAAATGGGGGCGCCGGTGCGCAAGGTGCTCTCCAAGGGCGCGGCGCTGATCCCGTCGTCGAAGAAGCGCTCGGGTCCCGGCACCACGCTGGATATTCCGCTCGGGCACAAGGATGCAGCCTTCGTGCGCAGCCATTTCGATGGCATGGAGGTGCAGATCAACGACGCGCCGCGCGCCAACGAGATCATGGTCGCGGTTGCGGTGACCGACAGCGGCCGGCCGCTGCCGCGCGTCGGCGGGCTGACGGTCGACGAGGTCAAAGGCGAAGACGGATTGCGATAATCTCTTTGAAAGAAAAACTGGAGGACGGGATGCGTGGTTATTTCGTAGGGGCGGGATTGGCGATTGCGGTCGCGGCCATGGCAACGAGCGCCATGACGACGCAGGCCATGGCGCAGAGCGAAATTAAGATCGGCGAGATCAACTCTTACTCCTTGCTGCCGGCGTTTACCGAGCCCTACCGCAAGGGCTGGCAACTTGCAGTGGAGGAGATCAATGCGGCCGGCGGCATCGGCGGCAAGAAGCTCATCGTCGTTTCCAAGGATGACGGCGGCAAGCCGGCCGATGCGCAAACCGCGGCCAACGAGCTGGTGTCGAGCGAGAACGTCGCGATGCTCACCGGCACGTTCCTCTCCAATATCGGCCTTGCTGTCTCTGACTTCGCCAACCAGAAGAAAGTGTTCTTCCTCGCGGCCGAGCCTTTGACCGATGCCATCACCTGGTCGAAGGGTAACCGCTACACCTTCCGCCTGCGTCCGTCCAACTACATGCAGGCGGCGATGCTGGTGGAGGAGGCGGCAAAGCTTCCCGCAAAACGCTGGGCGACGATCGCGCCGAACTATGAATACGGCCAGTCGGCCGTCGCGGTATTCAAGAAGCTGATGTCGGAGAAGCGGCCCGACATCCAGTGGGTCGACGAGCAGTGGCCGCCGCAGGGCAAGATCGACGCCGGCCCGGTGGTGCAGGCGGCTGCCGCGGCGAACCCGGAGGCGATCCTCAACGTCACTTTCGGCGCCGACCTCGTCAAGCTCGTGCGCGAAGGCAACACCCGCGGCCTGTTCAAGGGCCGCACCGTGGTCAGCTTTCTGACCGGCGAGCCGGAATATCTCGACCCGCTGAAGGACGAGACGCCGGAGGGCTGGATCGTCACCGGCTATCCCTGGTACTCGATCAAGACGCCCGAGCATGACGCATTCCTGAAGGCCTATCAGGCCAAGTACAACGACTATCCGCGGCTCGGCTCGATCGTCGGCTACCAGACCATCAAGGCGGCGGCCGCAATCCTCGCCAAGGCCGGTTCGAGCGATCCGGAGAAGCTGATCGCGGCGGCGGAAGGCATCTCGATGTCCTCGCCGTTCGGCGAGATCACCTTCCGCAAGATCGACCACCAGTCGACGCTCGGGGCCTTCACCGGCAAGACCGCGCTGAAGGATGGCAAGGGCATCATGGTCGATACGGCCTACCGCAAGGGTTCGGACTATCTGCCCAGCGATGCCGAAATCGAGAAGCTGCGGCCGAAGGATTGAGGCTGCGAATAGAGCGGAGCCTCGTGGTTCGAGACGCGCGGCGTTGCCGCGCTCCTCACCATGAGGGTCTTGCCCCTCATCCTGAGGAGGCGCGAAGCGCCGTCTCGAAGGATAGGCCCCGATGCAAGTTCACGTCAAAGCGGACCGCCCATGGCCTTCTACGTCGTCCAGTTCCTGACCGGTCTTGCCAGCGCGGCGTCGCTGTTCCTGGTCGCTTCGGGCCTGTCGATCATCTTCGGCGTGACGCGGATCGTGAATTTCGCGCATGGCGCGTTCTACATGCTCGGTGCCTATGTCGCCTTCACGCTGACCGAGCGCTTCTCGGGCGCGTTCGGCTTCTGGGGCGGCATCGTCGTCGCGGCGCTGGCGGTTGCCGCGATCGGCGTGCTGGTGGAGATGGTGCTGCTGCGCCGGATTTATCATTCGCCCGAGCTGTTCCAGCTCCTCGCCACGTTCGGCCTCACGCTGATGGTCGAGGACCTCGTGGTGCTGATCTGGGGGCCGGACGATCTGGTCGGCCGCCGCGCGCCAGGCTTCAAGGGCGCGATCGATTTCTTCGGCCAGAATATCCCAAGCTACGATCTGTTCCTGATCGTGCTCGGGCCGGTCGTACTCGGGGTGCTCTGGCTGTTGTTCCAGCGCACCCGCTGGGGTGTGCTGGTGCGCGCGGCGACGCAGGACCGCGACATGGTTGCCGCACTCGGCGTTAATCAGAAATGGCTGTTCACCAGCGTGTTCGCGCTCGGCGTCTTCCTCGCCGCGCTCGGCGGCGCGCTGCAGATTCCGCGCGATGCGGTCAATCACGCGATGGATTTGCGCGTCATCGTCGAGGTCTTCGTCGTCGTCGTGATCGGCGGCCTCGGCAGCATCATCGGCGCCTTCGTCGCGGCGGTACTGGTGTCGGAGCTCAATGCCTTCGGCATCCTGATCTTCCCGAAGATCTCCATCATCCTGGTCTTCCTGGTGATGGCGGTGGTGCTGATCGTCCGTCCGTGGGGGCTGTTCGGCAAGCCGGAAGCGCCGGTGCGGCGCACGCCTGGCCTGACCGTCAATCCGTGGCGGCCGCTGACAGCGAACGAACGGCTGGCCGCCATCGCCGTACTCGTCGTCGCCGCCGCGCTGCCGTTCGTCGCCGGCAACTATGTGCTCACGGTCGGCTCGGAGATCGCGATCTTCGTGATCTTCGCGGTCAGCCTGCACTTCCTGATGTCGGTCGGCGGGCTCGCCTCGTTCGGCCACGCCGCTTATTTCGGCCTCGGCGCGTATGGCGTGGCGCTGCTCGCCAAGATGGCGGGCTTGCCGATGATCGCCTGCCTGCTGCTCGGCCCGCTGCTCGGGCTGCTGGGCGCTGCCGTGTTCGGCTTCTTCGCGGTGCAGCTCTCGGGTGTCTATTTCGCGATGCTGACCCTGGCGTTTGCCCAGATCGTCTGGTCGATCGCGTTCCAGTGGGTGTCGGTCACCGGCGGCGACAATGGCATTCTCGGGGTCTGGCCGGAGAAATGGGCGGCGAGCCCGTCGCATTTCTACTGGCTGTCGCTCGGCATCGCCGCGCTCGCGGTCGTGATCCTCCGCATCATCGTGTTCTCGCCGTTCGGCTTTGCGCTGCGCGCCACGCGCGACTCGCCGCTGCGCAGTGAAGCCGTCGGCATCAACGGCAAGCGGATCCAGTGGACCGCGTTCGTGATCGCGGGCATCGTTGCCGGTCTCGCCGGCGCGCTGTTCGCCTACCTCAAGGGCAGCGTGTTCCCCGACAATATGGGCATCTCGCTGTCGGTCGATGCGCTGGTCATGGTGCTGCTCGGCGGCGTCGAGACGGTGTCGGGCGCGGTGGTCGGCGCGATCGTCTACAAGGCACTCAACATCTGGCTGGTCAGCCAGACCGATTGGTCGAAACTCGTGCTCGGCGCCTTCGTCGTGCTGATCGTGGTCGCGTTCCCGAAGGGCATCGTCGGCACGCTGGAAGCCTTCATGTATCGCCGGCGCAAGTCCTCATCGTCGGCATCGCCCGTGCTGACCTCCCGCATCGAGACTGCCGAATGAGCATGGCCCCCACATTGCTGTCGGTCGAGGACTTGACCAAATCGTATGGTGGCGTGCATGCCGTGCGCGGCGTCTCGTTCGAGCTGCGCGCCGGCGAGATCCTCGCTTTGATCGGACCGAACGGCGCGGGCAAGAGCACCTGCTTCAACGTGCTCAACGGCCAGATCATTCCGGACTCCGGTCGCGTCAAGCTGCTCGGCGAGGACACCACCGGCAAGAAGCCACGCGTGATCTGGCGGATGGGCGTCGGCCGCACCTTCCAGATCGCGGCGACATTCCCGACCATGACAGTGCGCGAGAACGTGCAGGTCGCGCTGGTGTCGCATGGCGGGCAATTGTTCAACCTGTGGGCCTCGACCGCGCGGCACGCGCGCGAGGAGGCCGGGCGGCTGCTCGACCTGGTCGGCATGGGCGCCTATGCGGAGCGGCCTTGCGGCGAGCTCGCCTATGGCGACGTCAAGCGGCTCGAGCTTGCGATCGCGCTCGCCAACCAGCCGAAGCTGCTCTTGATGGACGAGCCGACCGCGGGCATGGCGCCGCGCGAGCGGGTCGAGCTGATGCGCCTAACGGCGCGGATCGCGCGCGAGCAGTCGATCGGCGTGCTGTTCACCGAACACGACATGGACGTGGTGTTCGAGCATGCCGACCGCATCCTGGTCCTGAACCGCGGCACCTTGATCGCCGAAGGCTCGCCCGAGGAGGTCCGCGGCAACGCCCAGGTGCGCGCGATCTATCTCGGTGAGGGCCTGGTCTATGATGCGCGGCACCGCGAGGGAGCATCCGCATGAAGCTCACGGTGAAGGACCTCAACAGCTTCTACGGCCAGGCGCACATCCTGTTCGACATTGCGCTCGAGGTCGGCGAGGGCGAGGTGGTCGCGCTGCTCGGCCGCAACGGCGCCGGCAAGTCGACCACGTTTCGCTCCATCGTCGGCCTGGTCGAGAACCGCTCGGGCCGCGTCATGTTCGAGGGGAGGGACGTCTCTGATCTGCCGACGCATGCGATCGTGCGTGGCGGGCTCGGCTATGTGCCGGAGGAGCGGCGCATCTTCACGGATTTGACCGTCGAGGAGAATCTCGAAGTCGGCCGCCAGCCTAAGCGGCCTGGCGCGCCACAATGGGATCGCGACAAGCTGTTCAAGCTGTTTCCAAATCTTGGCGAGATGCGCGGCAGGCCCGGCGGGCGCATGAGCGGCGGCGAGCAGCAGATGCTGACGATCGCACGCACGCTGATGGGCAACCCGTCGCTGGTGCTGCTCGACGAGCCGTCCGAAGGGCTGTCGCCGAAGATCGTGGAGCAGATGGTCGATGCGATCCTGGCGATGAAGAAAGAGGGTGTCAGCATCGTCGTCTCGGAGCAGAACCTGCATTTCGCCCGGCTGATCTCGGATCGCGCCTATATCATCGAGCGCGGCCGGATCTGCTTTGGCGGCACCATGGCGGAACTCGATGCGCGTCCGGATGTCCGCGACGCACATCTGTCGCTGTAACGGCGAGGTGGGACGATGGCGAGGAGTGCGGCACAGAAGCGAAGCGTCAAGGCGGCCAAGTCCGGATACGTTCTCGACGAGCAGATCGGCTTCATCCTGCGCCAGGTGTCGCAGCGCCACGCCGTGATCTTCGCCCGCGAGATCGGCATCAACCTGACGCCGACGCAGTGGGCGGCGCTGTCGAAACTGTCGGAGGTCGGGGCATGCTCGCAGAACCAGCTCGGGCGGCTGACCTCGATGGACGTTGCGACCATCAAGGGCGTGATCGACCGCCTGACCGCACGCGGCCTGACCGAGACCTCGCCCGATCCCGACGACGGCCGCCGCCTTCTGGTGAGCCTGACGCGCGCCGGCCAGCAGATGGCCGACAAGGCAGCTCCGAATGCGCTGGTGATCTCCCGGGAGACATTGGCGCCGCTCGACGCCAAGGAGCGCGAGACGCTGATGGCGCTGCTCGGCAAGCTGCGGTGATCGGCAGGCGCAGGAGATGGGTAGAGCGCAGCGAGACCCGTCGGCTTCGTTCCGCGGATCGAGATGCTGGGTTTCGCTGCGCTCTACCCACCCTTCGATTCCAGGCCAAGCACCAGCGCGACGGCGCCGACCAGCACCAGGCTGAGGGCCCACACCGTGTCCAGGTTGAACCAGCTCCGGGCCACGAATTTGAGACCGAGATAGCGGTAGACCAGCCACGCCAGACATCCGCCGGCCGCGATCATCGCGCTGGCATGGACGATGGCGACCAGCACGGCCATGGTGAGACTGGTGTCGATCAGGGCGCCGGCGGCTGCGTGGCCGTGGTCCGGCTCGGCCGCGCGGCATAGTCCGAGATAGATCGGCACCAGCATCAGCGCCGCGCCATGGGCGATCGCCACGGCGAACGACCACAAGGCGAGCTGCGTCGGCGGAATCCGCGCCAAAGCACGCGGATGGCGCCGGTCGATCAGCCGATAGATGCCGAAGGCGATCACGAGCAGGCTGACGCCGATCCGGATCGTGCGCTGCCATTCGACGAGGGTGATCAGCAGCGCGAAGGGGAGGATCACGAGCAGCATCGCCAGCAGGTGACCGATTGCGAGCGGGCCAAGCGCGGCGAGCAGCGCGCGCGAACTCCTCTGCATCAATCCGGCCGAAACCGCGAGCGGCCAGCCCATGCTCGGGTTGATCCCGTGGTAGACGCCGCTCGCAATCACCGCCAGCCACAGCCAGACCGGTGTCCAGTCGGCCGCACTCACGTTCAGGCCGACGGATAGCAGAACGAATCCGTCGAGCAGTCGCCGCCGTCGAGCCGGATCTGGTGTGCGCGGTAGCCGTCGGGGAAGCTGATCCAGTAGTCCTTCGCCAGTTCGAGGCCGCCGCCCGGGCTGGCATGCGCCATCACCTCGGCGCCGGGAATGCCTTGCGGATAGAACTGGTCATCCCAGGTCGAGTACAGCGAATTGGTCCAGTAGACCCGCTTGCCGTCGCGGCTGATCTCGACCATCTGCGGACCGCCGGCAAATGCCTGTCCGTTGGGATGCGGAGTGCGGCTGATGATGCCGCCGATGCGGACCGATCCGGCGAGCTTCGGCTTGCGCGGATCGCTGACGTCGTATTGGCGCATCTCACCGGTGGCCCAGCAGGAGACGTAGAGGAACCTGTCGTCCATCGACAGGTCGATGTCGGTCACCAGCGGCGGCACGGCGCCGAAGCCCTGCAGCAGCGGCGGCAGCTGCTCCTTCGGCGCGGGCTCGGGCGGAATCGTCGCCGTCTTCTCGATATGAAACTTGCCGCCCTCGCGCCACCAGGTCCAGATCGAGCCCTCGAGGTTGGTGGTGTCGACCACGACGCCGACGAAGCCATATTCGCGAACCGGATCGTGGGCAGGACGCACCTCCAGCGCCATCTGGTGGTTGGCGCCGAGATCGATGGTCTGCACGTTGCGGCGCGCGCGCAGATCCCAGAAGTGGATGCGGTGGCCGTATTTGTTCGAGAGCAGGTCCTCCGGCACGATGCCGTTCTCGAATTGCGGCGGCAGCGCCCATTCGCTACTCACCATGTAGTCACGCGGCAGGTTCCACCAGAAGTCATAGTGCTTGGTCTGGAGACCGCGATCGATCTCCCAGCGTCCGAGCACCTCGAAGGTCTCGCAGTCCATGATGAAGACGCCGGGCGGCCCGTCGGTGCCGTCCTTGCCGCCGCCGCCGAGCGTGGAGACATAGATGCCATCCGGTCCGCAGTGGATGGTATGCGGCCGCGAATAGCCAGTCTTCCTGAACACCTCCTCGGGCTCGATGATCTTGTGGATCTTCGCCTGGGTCGGATCCGGCTTGGTGTCGATGACGTAGATCCGCGACGACCGCATGCCGGGCACGATGAGATAGCGGCGTTCGATGAAGGCATGTCCCGCAAGCGGGGACAATGCCGACGAACACGCATTCCAGCCGAAATGGTGAAACTCGTCGCCCTTGTTGGGCATCGTCACGGTGTAGACGATCTTGCTGTAGGTGGGTGAGCCCGGCTTGACGTCGATGACGGCGAGCGCGTCGGGCTTGGAGAAGTCCGGGCTGAGCAGCACAGTGTAGGCGAAGTTCTCGGCCGGAGCTTCCATCGCAAGCTTCGGCGACGCGTGAAACGTGGGATCTGGCCTCATCGTCATCGTGCTGCCTCCTGTTTGCCTGGTGTGGACCAACACGGCACGGCGGCATGCGACGGGAACTAATCGTCGCGCGGCTCCTGCGAGCGCCGCCGGCTGGGTTCGCGTGGCGGCACGATATACCTCAATGATGACGTGCGAAAGCAACGTTCCGGTGCGGTAATACGGATGCCGGCGCGCCCCGGATATCGAACCTGCTTACTTCGCCACGATCTCCGGCACCTTGCCTGCGGGCGGTGTGTTGCGGCTGCGCTGGGTGCGGACGATGCCGTCGATGATGGTCATGCCGATGCCGGGCAGATCGCCGAGCTGGACGCTCTCCAGGATGTTCTTGCCCGGCGAATGCTGCGCCTTGTCCATCAGCACGAAATCGGCGGAGCGGCCCACCTCGATCAGGCCGCAATCCAGCTCGCGCATCCGCGCGGTGTTGCCGGTCGCGAGGCAGAACGCCAGCTCGGCCGGCAGCTCGCCGAGCGACGACAGCAGCGAGACCATGCGCAAAATGCCGAGCGGCTGCACGCCGGAGCCGGCCGGCGCGTCGGTGCCGAGGATCACGCGGTGCAGATCGCCCATCTCGCGCGCGGTGCGCAGCGTGAACAGCGCCGAACGCTCATTGCCGTTGTGCACTAGCTCGAGGCCACGCTGGCAGCCCTCGCAGATGCAGCGGATCTGATCGTCGGGCAGCGCGGTGTGGCCGCCATTGATGTGGCCGACCACGTCGGTGTCGGCCTCCAGCACCACGTCCTTGTCGATCAGGCCGGAGCCCGGGATCGAGGGGCCGCCGGTATGGATCGTGCTCTGGATGCCGTATTTGCGCGCCCAGCCGACCATCTTCCGCGCGGTGGGGCCGTCCTTGACGCCGCCGAGCCCGACCTCGCCCAGCAGCTTGACGCCGGCGGCGGCCATCTCCTTGAAATCGTCTTCCACCATCTCGCATTCGATCACGGGCGCGCCGGCATGCACCTTCACGCCGCCCGGCCGCAGCGTCCAGAACGCGCGCTGCGCGAAGATCGCCATCGCCTTCACGCCGACCACGTCGCGCGGCCGGCCGGGCATGTGCACTTCGCCGGCGGAGATCATGGTGGTGACGCCGCCATGCAGATAGCTGTCGATCCAGTTGATCTGGTTCTGCCGCGGCGTCCAGTCGCCGGCGACCGGATGGACGTGGCTGTCGATCAGGCCCGGCGCGACCGTCGTGCCCATGGCGTCGACGATCGTGGTGGCGCCTTCGGTGTCGACGTCCTTGAGGCGGCCGATCGCGGTGATCTTGCCGTTCTCGGCGACGATGGTGTCGGCATCCAGGATCGGCCGCTCCAGGGCTCCGGACAGCAATAGCCCGATATTGCGGATCACCAGCTTGCTGGGGCCGGTGGCCTGGGGCGCGTCGTGAGCCATGGGTGTTTTCCTTCTGTTTTCTTTCCGGAATTGCCCGGGAATTTGAGCCCGGCTTGACTTTTCGATCAAGCCGGATTATTCGTTTGTATACGAATGATCGTATACAAACGATCCGGCCGGTCAACTGGTTCAAGCCCTTGCCCCGCCGCAGCACAAATCAGGGGTTGGTGCGATGAGCAGTTTCAACCAGGAAAGCGTCCTCAGCGTTCATCACTGGACCGACACGCTGTTCTCCTTCAAGACCACGCGCAATCCGTCGTTCCGCTTCCGCAACGGCGAGTTCACCATGATCGGGCTCAAGGTCGGCGAGAAGCCGTTGCTGCGCGCCTACAGCGTCGCCAGCGCGAACTACGAAGACACGCTCGAGTTCTTCTCGATCAAGGTTCCGGACGGCCCGCTGACCTCGCGCCTCCAGCACCTGAAGGAGGGCGATGAGATCATCGTCAGCCGCAAGGCCACCGGCACGCTGGTGATCGACAATCTCGAGGACGGCCGCAACCTCTATCTGATCGGCACCGGCACGGGGCTGGCGCCGTTCCTCAGCGTGATCAAGGATCCCGAGACCTACGACCGCTTCGAGAAGGTCGTGCTGCTGCACGGCTGCCGCCGCGTCAAGGAGCTCGCCTATGGCGAGATGATCACCGAGCACTTGCCGCAGGACGAACTGATCGGCGATCTGGTGCGCGATCAACTGATCTACTACCCGACCGTGACGCGCGATCCGTTCCGCAACCGCGGCCGCATCACCGACCTCATCACCTCGGGCAAGCTGTTCGCCGATATCGGCCTGCCGGCGCTCGATGCCGCGCATGACCGCGTCATGATCTGCGGTTCGCCGGCGCTGGTCGCCGACACCCGCACGCTGCTGGGCAGCCGCGGCTTCATCGAAGGCAATCACGGCGAGCCGGCGCAGTTCGTGGTGGAGAAGGCGTTCGCCGAACGCTGATCTTCGCTGCGAAGGCTGAAGCAATCCATCTTCCGGTACAGCCGGGAGCAATGGATTGCTTCGCTTCGCTGGATCAAGCCGATGCGCTAGGGCCTGACCGCCGGCGTCTCGATCGGCATGCCGTGCGCCCGCGTCATCAGATAGAGCTCAAGCTCGACCAGTTCCGGCGAGCCGTAGTCATAGGCCTGCGCCCGGATGCCGGTGATGCAGGCGCGCAGCCGCCGCTGCAACGAGCCGAGCGATTGCCATTCCAGCCGGTACAGCGGGTAGCCAGTCGGCTGCCCTTGCGTGATCGCGCTGCCCGCGAGCTTCTTGTCCCAATTGTCGTCGTGGCAATTGGCGCAGGCCAGATTGAGCTGGCCCTGCCGCTGCATGAACAGTTCGCGGCCCTTGTCGACGAACGGCGCCAGCTCGGGATCGGTGCCGGCGGCGATCGGCATGCCGCGCGATTGCTGCGCGACATAGGCTGATAGCGCCAGCAGCTCGCGGCTTTCATAGGCGAACGGCGAAGCCTGCTGATGGTTGGTGCGGCAGAGGTTGATCCGCCCTTCGAGGTCGACCGGCTTGTCCAGCGTCTTCTCGAAGGCGGGGTAGTGCGCCGCGACGCCCTTCATGCTGACGCCCGCGTCACCGTGGCAGTCGGCGCAGGCCTTGTCCGCGCTGCCGGCCTTGCGCGTCCACAAAGCCTCGCCGTCGAGCACGAACAGCATGCCGGGATTGGCGGTGTCCTCGTCCTGCATCGCCTTGGTGTCCGCGCTCATGAAGCTATAGCCGGAGCGGCGTTCGGCCAGCGGGATCTCCGTGGCGAGCGCCGTGCCCGCCATCGCCGTCAGCAGCGCGATGCAGACCGCAAATTTCATTCGACCGTGATCGAAGCCTGTGCGGTCTCCGAGAACCCCTTGTCGCCGATCCATTCGAACTCGAACTTGCCGCTCTCGGTCACCGTGGTGAAGAAGGTGATGAACGGATTGGCCGCGATCGCCGGATAAAGATCGGCGCGGAACACTTCCGTGCCGTTGAAGCGGCAGGTGAAGCTCGTGATGATGTCGCGCGGCACCACGCTGCCCGACGCGGTGTGGCGATAGCCGGTCTCCATGATGTGCGACATCAGCGTCTTGATCTCGACGACGTCGCCGCGCTTGGCCTTCTTCGGTATGTTGATCAGGGCCGACGGCATCAGATCGCCTCCTCTGTGCAGGCGGCGAGCGTCACCACGACCTCTGCGGTCGCCGACCAGAACGTGTCGTCGGACAGCCGCGCGATGGCGGTGACCTTCTGGCTGTCGGCGAGGCGGATGCGGGTCGATATCTGGGCGCGTCCGGCGCGCGGTCCCAGATAGAAATTGCCGATGTTCGGCTGCGGGTTCTTCTCGTTGAAGACGTGGATGCTCTTCACATACTCATCCGCCGTCATCGGGCTGGTGACGCTGACTGTCATCGGCACCGTGTTGCCGTTCTCGACCAGCGGCGGGATGTCGAGCTTGACCTTGCCGGTGCGCACATTGGCCTCGCCGACGACATTGCGGATCGCGGCCTGCAGCATCGCCGGCGTTGCGTCCACGGGACGCACGATCACCAGCGCTGCGGCACCTCCGGCAAGGCCCAGAACCGTGCGGCGTGTCGTGTGGTTTGAATTCGCCATCGATTGGTCTGTCCTAGTTCCGCAGTGTCACAAGATAGGCCACAATATCCTCGATCTGCTCCGCCGACAGGATCGGCTTGCCGCGCCATGACGCGCCGACCCGTGTGAGCCCGTCGACTCGATAGTAGGACGGCATGATCGTCGCACCATTGAGATGCGCCGCATCGACCAGCCGGAGCCGCAACTGTCCCTCCGACCAGCGGCTGCCGCTGCCGGTGAGGTTCGGCGCGAGGTCGCCCTGGAACGCCTGCTCGGGAAATGGGCCGCTGTGACAGAGGATGCAAGCGGAGGAACGCTCGACGACCAGCGCGCGGCCGCGGGTTGCGTCACCCTTGGCTCCGGTTAGCGAAGCGGGGATCGCATCGCCGATCACGGTATAGGGCCGCAGCTCTTCGGCGCCGGCGGGCGCACAGGCTGCGAACAGTGCCGCGGCGAGCAACGTTGCGAGGGCGAGCCTAGCCAAAGATGTCTCCCGTAATCGTCCCGAACCAGGCGAGTGCCTGGTCGGCCTCGCGCTGGCGCACCTCGCGCGGCGCGTCCACCGGGCTGGTGGTCACCTCGGCCTCGGCGTACTGATCCTCCTTCGGCTGATAGATGCCCTTCAGCGAGAATGCATAGCCCGGCGCGACGGTGTTGTAGCAGGCGCCGTCGAGCCGCGGCGTCTCCGGCGGCTTGCCCGCAAGTGCGTTCACGATCGCGGCTGCACAGGCCCGGCCTTGCGCCGCCGCCGCGGAGGCGGATTTCGGAATCCCGCCGGCGATCGCGGCATCGCCGATTACGTGGATATTGGGCACGAGCTTCGAGGCAAAGCTGACCGGATCGATCGGACACCAGCCGGTGTGGTCGGCGGCGCCGGCGATCTCCGCAATGCGGCCGGCGCGTTGCGGCGGGATCACGTTGGCGACCGCGGCGGTGTAGTTGCCGAAGTCGGTGACGATTTCGCTCGTCGCCGGATTGACCGACGTCACGCGTCCGCCTTGCGACAGCGCGATCCGCTCGATCATGTCGGGATAGAGCTCCGCCCAGGCCTTCTCGAACAGCTTCTGCTGCGAATAATTGTCCTTGGCGTCGAGCACCAGGATCTTCGATTTCGGCTTGTTGGCCTTCAGGTAATGCGCGATCAGGCTGGCGCGCTCGTAGGGCGCCGGCGGACAGCGCAGCGGCGCGGCCGGCACCGCGATCACGACCAGGCCGCCATCGTCCATCGCCTCGAGCTGCCTGCGCAGCAGCATGGTCTGCTCGCCGGCCTTCCAGGCGTGCGGCATCTTCTCCGCCGCAGCCTCGTCATAGCCGGGCAAGGCGTCGAATTGCAGGTCGATGCCGGGAGCCAGCACGAGCCGGTCATAGGAGAGCGTTGTGCCGTCAGAGAGCGCGATGCTGCGCGCCTGCGCGTCGACCTTGGTGGCTGCCTGTGCGGCAACCGTGATGCCGTCGGCCGCAACCTTGTCGTAGCTGAACTGCTGCACGGCAAGCTCGCGCAGACCCGCGATCACCTCGTTGCTGAACGGGCAGGCGGTGAAGGTCTTGTTCGGTTCGACCAACGTGACCTGAAGTCTTGCATCGAGCCGCCGCAGCGCCCGCGCGCAGGCCGCGCCGCCGAAGCCACCGCCAATAACCGCGATGCGCGGCGCCGCTTGCGCCAGCGCCGGACGCGCCAGCGCGGCCGCCGCGACGACGGCGGCGCCACGGACCAGATCCCTGCGCGTCGGACGACGCGTGACGGTCATGCACGAGATTCCGAAAAAGGAAGCGGTGGCCGGTCGGGGCCGCCGCTTCCGGTTGATCAGGCGAAGGAGATGTTCTGGTTGCGCAGCGGAAAGCTGCGGATGCGCTTTCCTGTCGCCGCGAAATAGGCGTTGAGCACCGCTGGCGCCGCAACGCCGATCGTCGGTTCACCGACGCCGCCCCAGAACCCGCCGCTCGGCACCATCACCGATTCCACCTTCGGCATTTCGTTGATGCGCATCGAGTTGTAGGTGTCGAAATTGGTCTGCTCGATGCGGCCGTCCTTCACGGTGCAGCCGCCGTAGAACAGCGCGCTGAGGCCGTAGACGAAGGAGCCCGCGATCTGTCGCTCCACCTGCGCCGGATTGACGACATAGCCGGGATCGGTGGAGGCGACGATGCGATGCACCTTGATCTTGCTACCGTCGGTCACCGAGATCTCGGCGGCGCCGGCAACATAGCTGCCATAGCCCATCACTTGCGCGATACCGCGATAGATTCCCTTTGGCGCCGGTGTGCTCCAGCCGATCTTCTCGGCCACGGCGTTGAGGACCGCGAGATGCTTGGGATTCTTACCCATCAGCTTGCGGCGGAATTCGAGCGGGTCCTGGCCGACAGCCTGGGCCAGCTCGTCCATGAAGCATTCCATATAGATCGCATTGTGATTCACATTCACGCCGCGCCAGAAGCCCGGCGGGACGTGCGGATTGCGCATCGCATGCTCGACCAGCAAATTCGGCACCGAATAGCCGATCGCGGCCTCGCCGGATTGTGCGACGCCCTGGAACGCGGCGGGGTCCATGCCGTTCTGCAGGGCTTCGGGGCGCACCGAGAACAGGATGGATTGGCCCGACAGCCGGTAGTGCAGCGCGACCAGGTTGTTGTCGGCGTCGAACGCGCCGGTCAGCTTGCACTGCGTGATCGGGTGATACTTGCCGTGCTGCATGTCCTCTTCGCGCGACCACAACAGCTTGATCGGCGTGCCCGGCATCTGCTTGGCAATCGCGACCGCCTGCCGGACATAGTCGGTCATGCCGCGCCGGCCGAAACCGCCGCCGAGCATCAGCTTGTGCACGTCGACCTTGTCGGCAGGCAGGCCGGAAGCCTCGAGCGCGGCCGCAAACGCTGCCTCGCCATTCTGCGTGCCGCACCACACCTCGCATTTCTCAGGCGTGTAGAGCACGGTGGCGTTCATCGGCTCCATCGTGGCGTGGTTCTGGTAGGGGTAGCTGTAAACAGCTTCCACCTTCTTGGCCGCGCCCGCGATTGCAGCCTTTGCGTCGCCGTTCTGGTTGCCGATGTAGGCCGGCTGCGCATTATCGAGCCCCTCGGCGAGCCATGTTGCAATCGTCTCGCTGGAGACCTTGGCGTTGGGCCCTTCGTCCCAGACGATCGGCAGCGCGTCTAATGCGGTCTTGGCGTGCCACCAGGTGTCGGCGACGACCGCAACGGCGCTGTCGCCGACCGGCACCACCTTCTTGACGCCCTTCATGTTGGCGATCTTGGCTTCGTCAAAGCTCTTCACCTTGCCGCCGAACACCGGGCAATCCTTGATCGCCGCGTTCAGCATGCCCGGCAGCTTGACGTCGATGCCGTAGATCATCTTGCCGGTCGTCTTGTCGACAGTATCGAGACGCTTCAACCCCTTGCCGGCGATGGTCCAGTCCTTCGGGTCCTTCAGCTTGACGTCGGCCGGCGGCTCAAGTTTGGCGGCGGCTTCCGCCACCTTGCCGTAGGTCGTGGTCTTGCCTGACGGCGTGTGGGTGATGACACCGTTAGAGACCTTGCACTCCGCGGCCGGCACCTTCCATTCATTGGCCGCGGCCTGGATCAGCATCACGCGCGCGGTGGCGCCGCCCTTGCGGACATAGTCCTGCGAGGTGCGGATGCCGCGGCTGCCGCCGGTCGAGAAATCGCCCCAGGCGCGCTTGCGGGCGACGCTCTGGCCGGGCGTCGGATATTCTGTCGTGACCTTCGACCAGTCGCATTCCAGTTCTTCGGCGACGAGCTGGGCGAGGCCGGTCAGCGTGCCCTGGCCCATTTCGGAGCGGGCGATGCGGATCACCACGGTATCATCGGGCCGGATCACCACCCAAGCGTTGACTTCAGGGGCGCCATCGGCTGCGCGCACCACGGAGGGGCCGCCGAACGGGAGATCGAGGCCGAGCGCGAGACCGGCGCCGACGGTTGCCGTGCCGATCACGAAGGCGCGGCGATTGAGCGTGACGTGCTGGTTCATGGCTGCCTCCTCATCATGCGTTCGCGGCAGCATGGATCGCCTCGCGCACCTGCTGGAAGGTGCCGCAGCGGCAGATATTGGTGATGGCGTCGTTGACGTCGTCGTCGGTCGGCTTCGGATTGTCCTTCAGCAGCGCTGCGACGGCCATGATCATGCCGCTCTGGCAATAGCCGCATTGCGGCACGTCGCTCGCGATCCAGGCGAGCTGCACCTTGTGCATCACGCCGCCAGCCGCGAGGCCCTCGATGGTGGTGATGTCCTTGCCGGCCACTTCGCTCACCGTCACGCCGCAGGAGCGCATCGCAACGCCGTCGATATGCACCGTGCAGGCACCGCATTGTGCAATGCCGCAGCCGTATTTGGTCCCCGTCAGTCCGACATTCTCGCGAATCGCCCAGAGCAGGGGCGTGTCGTCCTCGACGTCCACATTGATCGTCTTGCCGTTGATTTTGAGGTTTGCCATCGCTTTTCCCTGAATGGTCCAATCCTCCGATTGAACTTCGGGGCGATGTTGGCCTTGAAACTGGAACGGTTCAAATCAAGAATATGCGCTTGCAGCGCGGAAGAAAGTTGATGGCGCGGTGTATGGTCGCACTCCGCGCATGCAACATGCCTGTCATGCCTTTTGCGGTGAGGCGACGGCCAGCCGCAGGAAGCTCATGACGCTACCGAGCACGGCAAATCCGGCGCCCAGCGCCAGCGCCACGGTTGCGCCCTCGCGATCGGCAAGCGCGAAGCAGAGCGCGGCAAGCGCAGCACCGGTGGTCTGTCCGGTCAGCCGCGCGGTCGCGACGATGCTGCTGGCGCTGCCGCTGCGATGCGATGGCGCGCTCGACATGATCGCCTTCATGTTGGGCGTCTGGAAGAAGCCGAAGCCGATGCCGCAGATCATGGTGCGCCAGACGATGTTGGCGATGCCGGGCTCGGCCGGCAGGGTCGCGAGCAGCACCATCCCCGCGCCGAGCAGAAGCATGCCGATGCCGCCGAGGATGCCGGCCGGATAGCGATCCGACAGTCGGCCGCCGATCGGCGCCATGAAGGCGACCACCAGCGGCCAGGGCGTCATGAAGAAGCCGGTCTCGACCTGCGAGCGGTGCAATATGTCCTCGAAGTAGAACGGCAGCGACACGAAGGCGAGCCCCTGCACAGCAAATGAGCAGACGGCCGTCGCGGCCGACAGCGCGAAGATCGGACGGCGGAACAGATCTATCGGCAGCATCGGCGCCGGATGATCGGCATGCCGCCGGGTCAGGATCCAGCCGAACAGCAGGGCTCCGACGAGCTCGGCGATGACGAGCGCAGGCGCCGTCTTGTGGGCGGCGCTGCCGATGCTGATGATGAAGAGCCCGAGGCAAGCGCAGGCCAGTGCCGCACCGGCGAAGTCGAAGGCGTGGGTGGCGCGCGGCGTCTTCGGCAGCGTCTTCACGCCGATCAGCAAGGCGACGATGCCGAACGGAATGTTGACGGCGAACAGCCAGGGCCATGGCCCGAGCGCGAGGATGCCGGAGGCGATCGTCGGTCCGAGCGACATGGCGCTCGCGACCACGAGCGCATTGTGACCGAAGCCGCGGCCGAGCATCCGGCTCGGATAGACGAAGCGGACCAGCGCAGTGTTGACGCTCATCAGGCCGCTGGCGCCGAGCCCCTGCAAGGTGCGCGCGACCAGGAGGCTCGGCAGCGACCAGGCCAGCGCGCAGCCGAGTGACGCCAAGGTGAACAACAGGAGGCCGCCGAGATAGATTCGCTGGTGGCCGACGATTTCGCCGAGCGCACCGAGCGGCAGCAGCGTCGCGACCAGGGCGATCTGGTAGACGTTGACGACCCAGACCACTTCGGCAGGGCTGACATGCAGATCGCTGGCGATCGCGGGCAGCGCGATGTTGGCGATCGCGGTGTCGAGCGAGGCCATCGCCAGCGCGGTGAAGATCGCGGCCACCGCCCAGCGCCGCCGTTCCCAAGGCAAGCCATCTGGCAGTCCATCGGTGATCGGCGCAGCAGCCGCGCCGGTGGTCGGGGTCTTCTCGAGCATGCCTGAAATTGTCTCCGGGACCGCCATGTACTACGCCGGCAGTCCGTTCCCCAGCCGCGCCATTGCATGATGCATATGCGAAGCGGCCCTGCCGGGAGTACAATTGCATACGGGTGGACGCGGGCAGCGCCGTACCCACCGCCGGGACGACATTTCCCGATGCGCGATTGTGCATCTGTGGGTTCGCCGCGCGAGCCCCGGGAATGACGGAGTCTAACCTTCCTCCGCCAGCGCGCGGATGCTGCGCGCGAGTCCAAGGATGCGCGGGCCGCATTCGCGCTCGATCTGCTCGGCGCTGAAGCGGTAGGAGGGAACGCCGCAATTGACCGACAGGCATTCGCCGGTCGGCGTGCGATAGAGCGGGGCGGCGACGCCGAAGATCTCGCGCCGCCATTCGCCGAGCGAGATGGCAAAGCCGCGTTCGCGGCATATTTCCACATCGGGCAATGTGCGTTTCTGCACGTAGTCGAACTCGTCGGGACGCTCGGCCTTGACGCGCGCAACATAGGCGCCGAGCTCCGGCTCGGTGAACAGCGACAGCAGGGCGCGCCCGACCGCGGTCGGCGCCAGCGTGCTGACAAAGCCGACATCGGGCACATGCGGTGCGGTGTCCGTCGTGCGCAGCGTTTCGACATAGATGAAGTCGATCCCGAACGGCATCGCGATCGACACGGTGCCGCCGGCATAGGTCGCGAAGTCGCGCATCAGCGGACGGGCGAGCTGGCGCACCTTCAGGGCTGACAGCACGGGATAGGCGGCGGCGAGCGCGCCGAGCCCGAGCACGAAGCGACCCTTGGCATCGCGCCGGAGATAGCCGAGTTGCTCCAGGGTGTAGGTCAGCCGCGACACCGTCGGCCGCGACAGGCCGGTATGCAGCGCGAGCTCGGCATTCGACAGCGAGCCCGGGTGGCGACGGAACGCCGCCAGCACGTCGAGCCCGTGCGCCAGAGTGGTCGCAAAGGACGGATCCGCCTGAATTTCGGCAGGAGAAGATGCTGTCATACGGAATATTGGTCTCTGACTGGCTGATTTGTCAATATATCGAAATGAATTTGCAAATCGTGTCGATGTCAGGTTATCTGCCGGACATAAAGACAAAGAACCGCTGGAGCGAGGCGCCTTCCGATGACGATGACCGAGCAAGCCCGAGACGCAAAGCCCGCGATCGACAAGGCGCGGCTGCGCCTGAAGTATCAGGAGGAGCGCAACAAGCGGCTGCGTCCCGACGGCAATGACCAGTATCTCCAGATCAAGGGCCAACTCGCGCATTATCTCGACGACCCATACACGCCGGTCGTGGAGCGCGCGCCGAAGACCGACCATGTCACCTTCGCCTTCATCGGTGGCGGCTTTGCCGGGCTCGCCACTGCGGCCCGGCTGACCGAGGCCGGGGTCAAGGACGTCCGCATTGTCGAGAAGGGCGGCGATTTCGGCGGCACCTGGTACTGGAACCGGTATCCCGGCGCGCAATGCGACACGGCGTCGATGGTCTACATGCCACTGCTCGAAGAGACCGGTCACATGCCGTCGGAGAAATACGCGCATGCGCCGGAAATCCTGGCGCACTGCCAGCGGATCGGGCGGCAGTTCAATCTCTACGACAACGCGTTGTTTCATACCGAGGTGACGAGCCTCGACTGGGACGCGGCGCAATCGCGCTGGATCATCCGAACCAGCAGGGGCGACGCCTTCAGCGCGCAATATGTCGGCATTGGCACCGGCCCGCTGCATGTGCCGAAGCTGCCCGGCATTCCCGGCATCGAACGCTTCAAGGGCCACTCGTTCCACACCAGCCGCTGGGATTACGACTACACCGGCGGCGATCCCCGGGGCGCGTTGATGGACAAGCTTGCCGACAAGCGCGTCGGCATCATCGGCACGGGTGCTACGTCGGTGCAGTGCATTCCGCATCTCGCGCGCGCCTGCAAGGAACTCTACGTGTTCCAGCGCACACCGTCGTCGGTCGACGTGCGCGGCAATGGCCCGATCGACCCGGACTGGTTCGCCGATATCGCAACCCCGGGCTGGCAACAGCGCTGGCTGGAGAATTTCACCGCCAACCAGGCCGGTGGATCGGCCGAAGAAGATCTGGTGCAGGACGGCTGGACCGACCTGTCGAAACGGATTCGCGCCAAGGTGATGCTGCTGCCGCGCGAGCAGCGGACCGTGGAGAACATGCGGGCCGTGTTCGAGGATTCCGACTTCGAGAAGATGGAGGAGATCCGCAACCGGGTCGACAGGATCGTCGGTGACCCCGAGACAGCCAGGAATCTGAAAGCCTGGTACGGCCAGCTCTGCAAGCGGCCATGCTTCCACGACGCCTATCTTCAGGCGTTCAACACGCCGGGCACCCATCTGGTCGATACCGATGGCAAGGGTGTCGAGGAGATCACCGAGAACGGCGTCGTCGTCGCGGGCAAGGAATACGAGCTCGACTGCATCATCTACGCATCGGGCTTCGAGGTCGGCACCGAGTACAAGCGGCGGGCGGGGTTCGACGCGACGGGCAGGGACGGCATCAAGCTGTCGGAGTATTGGGCCGAGGGCATGCGCACCAAGCACGGCATCCATGTGCATGGCTTCCCCAACCTGTTCTTCGTGCAGCCGACACAGGGCGCCAACCTGATCTCCAACGTGCCGCATAATCTGACGGAGGCGGCGCGCACCATCGCCCTGATGGTCGGCCATGCACAGGACAACGGCTTCAAGGAAATCGAAGTCAGCAAGGAAGCCGAGGATCGCTGGGTCGAGCTGCTGCTGACCGCGGTCGGTCGCATGATCGGCGGACCCGATTGCACGCCCGGCTATTACAACAACGAGGGACGCGAGCCAGGGCCTGCGGCCAAGCTCAATGTCGGCTATCCGGCGGGCGCGTTGGCCTACTTCAAATATATCGACGAGTGGCGCAACAGCGGCCGGTTCGAAGGCCTGCAGTTTCGCTAAGCGAACGGGACTGATCTTCGCCAAACGAGGGAGTGCTTGAGTAATGACCCAGACGACCGCAGGTGAAACGTCGCACGAAGGTCCGAAGGCGGCATCCGCGCCGGTCATTGCGCAGCACGAGGCGACGCTAAAGGCGCTGCCGTTCGCCGACACCAGGGATTTCGACGACGCCGCGCGCGGCTTTCTCGGCACGATCGAGAACGCGCGCGTCACCTCGGCCCAGGGCAGGGTTGTCTGGAGCCTCGAGCCTTACGGCTTCCTCTCCGAGGAGAAGGCGCCTGCGACCGTCGATCCGAGCCTGTGGCGGCAGTCGCGGCTCAACATGCATCACGGCCTGTTCGAGGTGGTGCCGGGCGTTTACCAGGTGCGCGGGCTCGACATCGCCAACATGACGCTGATCGAGGGCGACAAGGGCGTGATCGTGGTCGACACCCTGACCTCGATCGAGGGTGCCCGTGCCGCGATGGAGCTGTACTTCCGGCACCGCGGCAAGAAGCCGGTCGCCGCCGTGATCTTCACCCACACCCACACCGACCATTGGGGCGGCGCGCGCGGCGTGCTCGATGACGCCATGCTGGCGGCGGGCGTGCCGATCATTGCGCCTAACTTCTTCATGGAGCACGCGGTCTCCGAGAACATCATCGCGGGACCGGCGATGTTGCGCCGCGCGCAATACCAGTTCGGACCGTTCCTCGCCAAGGGCGTGCGCGGCCAGGTCGATTGCGGCCTCGGCAAGACGATGGCGGCCGGTGGCGTCGCGCTGCTGCGGCCGACCGACCTGATCATCGCGACCGGCGACAGGCGCGTCATCGACGGCGTCGAGTTCGAATTCCAGATGGCGCCGAACAGCGAAGCGCCGGCAGAGATGCATTTCTTCATTCCGCGCTACAAGCTGCTCAACCTCGCGGAGAACTGCACGCACAATTTCCACAATCTGCTGCCGTTCCGTGGCGCCGACGTCCGCGATGCGCTGGCGTGGTCGAAATATCTCGGCGAGGCGCTGCAGATGTGGGGCGGCAAGGCCGAGGCGATGTGCGGTCAGCATCATTGGCCGGTCTGGGGAAAAGAGCGGATCGACACCATGATCCGCCAGCAGCGCGACCTCTACAAATACGCGCATGACCAGACCATCCGCCTGATGAACCACGGGCTCAACGCGGCCGAGATTGCCGAGACGATCCGGCTGCCGCAGAGCCTGGAAGGCGCCTGGCACGGCCGCGGCTATTACGGTCACATCAGGCACAATGTGAAGGCGATCTACCAGAAGTATCTCGGCTGGTACGACGCCAATCCGGTCAATCTCGATGCCTTGCCGCCGGTTGCGGCCGGCAAGAAGTATGTCGAATATATGGGCGGCGCCGATGCGATCCTGAAACGTGCCGCCGCGGATTTCGCCAAGGGTGAATTCCGTTTCGTCGCGCAGGCCGTCAGCCATCTGGTGTTCGCCGAGCCCGACAACCAGGAGGCCCGCGCCTTGCTGGCCGACACATTCGAACAGCTCGGCTATGCCGCTGAAAGTTCGACCTGGCGCAACGCCTATCTGTTCGGCGCGCAGGAGCTGCGGCAGGGCATGCCGAAGACGCCGCCGCGCTCGCCGATGCCGCGCGAGACGCTCGCTGCGCTGCGCACCGAGCAGCTCTGGGACGTGCTCGGCATCCGCCTCAACGGCCCCAAGGCCGAAGGCAAGCGCATCGTGCTGAACTGGAGTTTTACCGACACCGGCGAGACGTTCGTGCTCAACCTCGAGAACTCGGCGCTGACCTACGTCAAAGGCGCGCAGGCCGCCGATGCGCACGCCAGCTTCACGCTGGCGCGCAGCGTGCTTGACGAGGTCATTGCCAAGCTGACCACATTCCCCGACGCTGTCGGCGCCGGCAGGATCAAGGCGTCCGGCGAGCCGCTGCGGCTCGGCGAATTGATGGCGCTGATGGACGAATTCCCGCGGATGTTCGAGATCGTCGAGCCGAAGCGGACGGCGGTGACCTAGGCCACGCTCGCGGAATTAGAACCATCACCCTGAGGAGCCGCGTAGCGGCGTCTCGAAGGGTCGACGGCCCGGCTGGTCGGACCGTGCATCCTTCGAGACGCCGCTACGCGGCTCCTCAGGGTGACGGGTCGATAAGTGCCCGCTTAAATCCCGAGATACGCCGCCTGTACCTGCTTATTGCCTGCGAGCTCGGCGCTGGTGCCTTGCATGATCACGTTGCCGCTTTCCAGCACATAAGCGCGCTGCACCAGCGACAGCGCGCGGCTGACATTCTGCTCGACCAGCAGGATCGCGGTGCCCATCTTGTGGATTTCGCCGATCTTCTCGAAGGTCACGTCGGTCATCACGGGGGCGAGACCGAGCGAGGGCTCGTCCAGCATCAAGAGGCGCGGCTTCAGCATCAGACCGCGGCCGACCGCGACCATCTGCTGCTCGCCGCCGCTCATGGTGCCGGCGAGTTGCTTCCTGCGGTCGGCAAGGCGCGGGAAGATGCCGTAGACCAGCTCCATCGTGCGCGCGCGATCCGCCTTGGCTTTCGGGGTGTAGGCGCCGATCTCGAGATTTTCCTGCACCGTCATGTCCGGAAACACCTGGCGGCCTTCCGGGACGTGCGCGATGCCGAGCTGGGGGATTCGGTAGGGCGGCAGCGTCGCGAGGTCGACGCCGTCGAACGTGACCTTGCCGGCGAACAGTTTGACGAGGCCGGAGACCGCGCGCAGCGTCGTGCTCTTGCCGGCGCCGTTGGCCCCGAGCAGGCCGACGGCTTCGCCCTCGCCGACCGAGATGCTGACGTCGGTGATGGCAGGGACCGAGCCGTAGCTGGCGCTGACGCGGGAGAGCTCAAGCATGGGCGTCTCCCTGCGCCGGCGGATGCACGTAGGAGCCGAGATAGGCGCGGATCACTTCCGGGTTCTCCACGATCTCCTTCGGCGCTCCCTCGGCGATCTTCTGGCCGTGGTCGAGCACCACGATGTGGCGGGCGACCGCCATGATCGCGCGCATCACATGCTCGACGATCACGATGGTCAGGCCGCGGGCGGAGAGCTTCTTCACCAGCGCCACCGCCTGGTCGATCTCGGCAGGGTTCAGCCCGGCCATCACCTCGTCGAGCAGCAGGATCCTTGGCTGCGTCGCCAGCGCGCGGGCCATCTCCAGCCGCCGCTGGTCGATGGTGGTGAGGTCCTTCGCCGGCGTCTGCTCCCTGGCGCTAAGACCGACGAATTCGATTGCTTCAAGCGCCTTGTCGCGCGCGGCGGCGACATGGCGGTCGCGCAGGAAGGCGCCGGTCATCACATTGGCGAGCACCGTCATCGCGCCGAACGGCTTTGCCACCTGGAAGGTGCGGGCCATGCCGAGTGCGCAGACGTCGTGCGGCCGGAGGCCCACGACCTCGTGACCGAAGGCGAGCACCGATCCGGAGTCCGGCCGATGAAATCCCGTGATCAAATGAAAGCTCGTGGTCTTGCCGGCGCCGTTCGGCCCGATCAGTGCCACCGTCTCGTTCTCCTGCACCGTGAAGCTGACGTCCTGCACCGCGCGCAGACCGCCGAACCGCTTGCTGAGACCCTTGATGACCAGTGCTTCCGCCATCGTAACCTCAGGCCCGTGCCGGCTTGCGCCGGACATAGCGGTGATAGACGTCGGTCGCAAACCCGATCAGCCCGGTCGGCCGCCACAGGATCACCGCCATCAGGATCAGGCTATAGACCGTGAGCTGGATGCCGCCGACCGAGCTGCCGAGCCAGCTTTGCAGCAGCGCCGAGGTGGTCTCCAGCAGCACGGTGCCCATGACCGGCCCCCACAGCGTGCCGATGCCGCCGACGATCGACACCAGCGCCGCCTCGATCGAGACGTTGAAGCTGAACGCGGTCGCGGGATCGATAAAGTAGATGTACTGGGTGTAGAAGGTGCCGGCGAGCGCGGTCAGGAATGCGCTGATCATGTAGATGTCGCGCTTGACCTTCGGTGCGTTGACGCCGATCGCCTCGGCCGCGTCCTCATCCTCGCCGATCGCAACGAGGTAATAGCCGATCCAGGATTGCTCGATCCGGTGGGTGATCCACAGCCCGACGACGAGCAGGCCGAGCACGACGTAGTAATACGACGACTTCTCCTCGAACTGCATCATCAGCGGCGCGCTGCCGAGATTCGGGATCGTGGTGCCTTCGGCGCCCCAGGCGAAATCGCGGAACTTCAGGAAGATCAGCATCAGTACCTGCGCGGTCGCGATGGTGGCGATGGTGAAATAGGGGCCGCGCAGACGGAAGCAGAGCCAGCCGATCGGCAGGCTCGCCAGCATCGCGACCACGCCGCCTGCGATCATCCCGATCCATGGCGAGATGCCGTAGTTCACCTGCATGATGGTCGAGGTGTAGGCGCCGAGCCCGAAATAGGCGGCGTGTCCGAGCGACAGCTGCTTGGCATAGCCGCCCATCAGGTTCCAGGCGACGCCGATAAAGGAGAACAGCAGGATGCGGATGAAGATGTCGATCGCAAACGACGAGGTGACGAGCAGGGGCAGCGCCAGCATGACGGCGGCCCCGATCGCCAGCCGCAGCCATTTCATGTGGTCTGAGGACTGCATCAACGGCCCCTCCTGGCGCCGAGCCCGCTCGGCCTGAAGGCAAGGGTCAACAGCAGCAGCGCGAACACCACGATCAGGCCTGAATCGGCGCCGACGAACTGGATGCCGAGCGATTCGGCCACGCCCATCATCAGGCTCGCGACCAGCGCGCCCATCACATTGCCGAGCGTGCCCATCACGACCGCGACGAACGCCATCAGCACGAACACCTGGCCGACGAACGGATAGGCCGAATAGAACGGCATCAAGAGCGAGCCGGCGGCACCGGCCAGCGCCAGCGCGGTGCCGAACGCGACTGCGAACACGCGGTTCGGATTGATCCCCATCAGCATCGCGACGTCGCGGTTCTGCGACGCCGCGCGCATGGCGCGGCCGAGGTCGGTGGTGTGCAGGAACACCCAGAGCAGCCCGCTGAGCGCCATCGCGACCGCAAAGGCGATCAGCTTCGCCACCGGAATGTACAGCCCGCCGATGTGCCACGCTTCATCCGAATAGGAGGTGTGGACGGTGCGGTAGTTGGCGCTGAACAGCATCAGCGCGAGATTGAGCAGCAGCAGCGACAGCGCGAAGGTCAGGAAGATCTGCGGCATGTCGTTCGGCCCGAGCACTCTGCGGATCAGGAAATGCTGGATCAGGACGCCGGCGATGAACAGCACCGGCATCGAGATCACCAGCGAGACCAGCGGATCGACGCCGAATTGGGTGGCGAGGAAGAACGAGATGTACATCCCGATCATCACGAACTCGCCCTGGGCGAAATTGACGATCTTGACCACGCCGAAGATCAGCGTGACGCCGATGCTGACCAGCGCGTAGATGCCGCCGATGAGCAGGCCGTTGATGACAGCCTGGGCCAGTGTCTCCCACATGCGATGCGACCGCGGTTCAGGTCTTCATCAGCGGGGCGCGGGCGTCTTCCTTGGGGAAGATGCTGGCGAGGTCGGCATTCTGCCATTGCACGCCGACCGGGCGGCCATAGACGTTCTTGCCGTCGGGGCCGAACTTCACCTTGCCGCCGGGCGCCATCGCCGCATAACCCGAGGAGACGTCGAGCGTCGAGAGCGCCTCGCGGACCTTCTTCGGATCGGCAGAGGCGGCGCGCTCCAGCGCGTCGGCCAGCATGAAGGTCTGCGCGACCAGGCCGCCGGCATATTCGAACGCGAACTCGCCGGTCCGCTTCTTGAACTCGGCGTTGACCTTCTGCGCATCGTCGTTGACGTCGTGGTTCCAGTGCGCCACGCCCTGCAGGCCCTCGGCGGCCTTACCGACATTCTTGTAGAAGTCCGGCATCACGAAGCCGCCGGAACCGCCATTGATTGCGATGTTGAGCCCAACCTGCTTCACGGTGCGCACGATCAGGATGAGGTCGTTGAGATAGGACAGCGAGAACAGCGTGTTGGCGCCGGAGGCCTTGACCTTGTTGATCAGCGGGCTCGCATCGGTGAAGCCGGCCGAGTAGGGCTCGAACATCACGATCTCGACGCCTTCGCCGGGCGCCAGCTCCTTCAGCCCGTTCGAGGTCGAGGTGCCGAACGCGGTGTTCTCGAAGATCACGGCGACCTTGGCCTGCTCGCTGACCAGCTTGGCCATCTGCAACTGCGCCTTGGCGAATTGCGAGGCGCGCGCGAACGGCGTGAAGGTGTAGGTGCGTCCCTTGTTGAGCTGGTCGGAGCTCGATCCGGTGATGATCGGAACGTGAGCGCGCTCGCAGACCTCGCTCGCGATCAGGGTCAGCGCGCTGGCGTAGCAGCCATGGATCGCCGACAGTTTGTTGCCGGATATCAGTCGGTCGGTCTCGGTCCGCGTCACCGTGGTGTCGCTCTGCACGTCGGAGACGATGAGGTTGAGCCTGGCGCCGCCGAGCGACTTGATGCCGCCGGCCTCGTTGACCATGTCGACCGCGAGCTTCGCTGCTGCAACGCAGCCGATGCCGATCTGCGCCATGCTGCCGGTGCTCGGATAGAGCGCGCCGATGTTGATCGGGTCGGCGGCCCAACCGCGCAACGGCACGGCGCCGAATGCGCCGGCCGCAAGCACGCCGCCCGTCTTGGCCAGGAACTTGCGGCGCGTCAGCTTCCGTGAGGCTTTGGTCGGCGCGGCATTATTAATGGCCGACGGCTTGCGGTCCCCTGTCATGGCGTTCCCCCTGTGCGACCACGGCACGGTTGCTCCGTCCGCGCGCTTATTATTCTTTGCTCAAGCGGGGTGCATAAGAGCACGTAATTCGGCAATCGCAAAGGCGATATCGGTCGCGGTCATGGGGAAACGCGTTGCGACGGGTGCGTCGCAGCAATCGCCCGACGCGCGCGCTTCGTTGCGTGGCAGTTGCGCAGAACACGACGGCATTATTGACAATCGAATGACCCGACGGACCGGCGCAGATAGTGCCGACAGTCCGCCGGATCATTCGATTGGCCGCTGCAACTTCTATTCCGCGCTCGCCACCAGCTTGAAGCGCGGCTTGGCCTCCATCAGGCTGCGATAGGCGGCGAGATAGTCGAGCGCCATGCGGCGTGCGGTGAAGCGGGTCTCGAACTGCTTGCGGATCGCATCGCGGTTGAGCGTCGAAAGCCGGCCGACCGAGGAGATCGCGCTGATCTCGTCTTCGACGATGAAGCCGGTCAGCCCATCCTCGATGATTTCCGGCACCGAACCGCGGTTATACGCAATGACGGGCGTGCCGCAGGCCATCGCCTCGATCATCACGAGGCCGAACGGCTCCGGCCAATCGATTGGAACCAGGAGCCCGATCGCGCCGCTGAGAAAGTCCGGCTTCTCGCGGTCGCTGATCTCGCCGATGAACTCGACCAGCGGATTGTTGGTGATCTGCGGCTTGATCAACTCATCGTAATATTCCTGGTCGGCGCGATCGACTTTGGCTGCGATCTTCAGCGGAATGCCGCAGCGGGTTGCGATCTTGATCGCGCGATCGACGCCCTTCTCCGGCGCGATGCGCCCGAGTACGGCGAGATAGGATTGCCTGGCCGGTTGCGGTGTCAGGAGATGCTCCGGCAGGCCGTGATGGATGGTGCGCACCCAGTGTGCCTGTGGCACCGGCCGGCGCTGCGCGTTGGAGATCGAGATCACCGGGACCTTGGAGAAAGTGTTGAAGACGGGCTGGTGCTCCGGCAGGTCGAGCCGTCCGTGCAGCGTGGTCACGAACGGCGTCGGCTGCCGCGCGAACAGCGACCACGGATAATAGTCGAGATGGAAATGCAGGAAGTCGAATTCATCGTCGTCGGCTTTCTGCCGCACGCGCTCCAGCATCACCATGTGCAGCGCATTAGGGTCGCGGACGGAACCGTCGAGCCGCAGTGCCCTCGGCCAGGTCGCATCGAGCTTCGCGGAGGTCTGGGAATCGCCACTGGCGAACAACGTCACGTCATGTCCAAGTGTTGCAAGTTCTTCGGTCAGCCAGTGCACGACCCGTTCGGTGCCGCCGTAGAGCTTGGGGGGAACAGCCTCCGTCAGCGGGGCAACCTGCGCGATGCGCATTTCTCCGTCTCCATGTTTGTAATGTGGATGAACCCTCAGCCCTCTGATGGCACCGACATGCCAAAGACGGGAACGTTCTCGCACGTGCGAGGTTCCTTAGATGTGGGAGATTTGCCGCTTCTTTCTTCCATCACACTGTGGTCTTGCTGATGCCATCACGCTCCAACAGGTTTTTGCCGACGCCAGCGTTGCAAAATTGTTGCGCACTAATGGCTGCATCAAGGAATCCCACCGCCGCCCTTCATGTCATCGTGCACGAGAGTGTCGACTAGAATTTTCTCGTTCACCTTCAACAGCTTTGCAGGACGTCATGGACCATCTGTCAGGATACGCGCATCGCCCATTCCCCTTTGTGCTGCGCTATCTGCGTCGGCGGCTGCCGTCGCATGTCGTGATTTTGTCGGCCGTCGTCGCGGCGGTTGCCTGCTCGGTAGGCACGCAGTACGGCGTGAAGAATCTGGTCGATGCGTTGTCGGCAGGGCCGTCGGCCGCGAGCGGCGTATGGCTGGCATTCGCTTTGCTCATGTCGCTGATCGCAGCCGACAACTTCCTGTGGCGGATCGCGAGCTGGACCGCGAGCTACACCTTCGTCAGCGTCAGCGGCGACCTTCGCCGTGACATGTTCCGGCATCTCACCGGCCACGCGCCAAGTTATTTCACGGATCGGCTGCCAGGCATGCTGACCAGCCGGATCACGGCAACGTCGAACGCGGTCTACACCGTCGAGAACATGTTCGTATGGAACGTGTTGCCGCCTTGCATCGCGACTTTCGCGGCCATCACCCTGGTTGGAACCGTCAGCCTGACAATGTCAGCAGTGCTGATCCTGATCGCGGGAACCATGGTGGTGGCGATGTTCCGCATGGCCGCCGCCGGCCGGCCGCTGCATGACGACTTCGCCAACAGGGCGGCGGCCGTGGATGGCGAAATGGTCGACGTCATCAACAACCTCCCGCTGGTGCGCGCGTTCTGCGGCCTCGGCTATGAGCACGACCGCTTCGACGCGACCGTCAATCGGGAACTCGTCGCGCGCGGCCGCTCCCTGCGCTATCTCGAAAAGCTCCGCCTGGTTCACGCCGGCGTGACCGTCATCCTGACCATCGCGATGCTGGCCTGGGCGCTCTCGCTCTGGCAGCAGGGCCAAGCCACCACCGGCGATGTCGTGCTGGTCTGCACGCTCGGCATCTCGATCCTCAGCGCCACCCGCGATCTCGCCGTTGCGCTGGTCGACGTCACCCAGCACGTCGCCCGCCTCACCGAAGCGCTGGCGACGCTGTTGCAGCCGCACGAGCTGAAGGACCATCCGGAGGCCGAAACGCTGGTCAAGAGCGGCGCGGCGATCGCGTTCAACAATGTGTCGTTCCGCTATCCCGGCGGCTTGCAGGTGTTCGAGCGGTTCAGCCTGCGCATCCAGCCCGGCCAGCGGGTCGGTCTCGTCGGGCAGTCCGGCGGCGGCAAGTCAACACTGTTTACTCTTCTGCAGCGCTTCTACGATGTCGAGCAGGGCAACATCACCATCGACGGCCAGGATATCTCCCGCGTCACCCAGCAGAGCCTGCGCGCGGCGATTTCGGTGGTGCCGCAGGACATCTCGCTGTTCCATCGTTCGATCCTCGAGAACATCCGCTACGGCCGGCCTGACGCCACCGACGACGAGGTGCTGCGGGCGGCGGTCGCGGCACGCTGTGACTTCATCGAAAGCCTGCCGGAAGGCATGAACACCATTGTCGGCGATCGCGGCGTCAAGGTCTCGGGCGGCCAGCGGCAGCGGATTGCGATCGCGCGTGCCTTCCTGAAGGACGCGCCGATCCTGCTGCTCGACGAGGCCACCGCGGCGCTCGATGCTGAATCCGAAGAGGCGATCCGCGAGGCGTTGTCGCGCCTGATGCGCGGGCGTACGGTGGTGGCGATCGCGCACCGGCTCGCGACGCTGCGCAGCTTCGACCGCGTGGTCGTGCTGCAGGGCGGCCGGATCGTCGAGGACGGTCCGCCCGATATCCTCGTGAAGGGCAGGGGTCCCTACCGCGACCTGGTCGCGCGCGAGATGGGGCGCCTCTCCACCAGCGCGGCCTGACCCCGCGTCATCGAAGCCTGTTCTTGCGTTCCAGTGCGTTCGTTCGAATCAGGAAAACGGCCAATAAAAGTCGCCAGAGGTTCAGATGGCAGCTGACGTCGTTACGCAGATCATCACTGCTCGCATCACGGAGCACGTCGCCGAATCGCCGTTCTACATTCCGATGACGGGCCCCGCGGCGCGGCCACGGCGCTCGCTCAAGCATGACGACACTTTCATCGTGCTCGACAGCCACGGCGATATCGGAGCCTCGGCCGGTGGGCCGGACGGACTGTTCAATGCCGATACGCGCTACCTCGCGCGGCTGGAAATGGTGCTGGAGGACGTGCAGCCGTTGCTGCTCGGCTCCAACATGCGTGATGACAATTCGGCGTTGACGGTCGATCTCACCAATTCCGACGTCTATCGCGACGGCCGGCTCACGCTGCAGAAAGACACGCTGCATATCGTCCGCTCGATCTTCCTGTGGCGCGGCACCGCCTATCAGCGTATCGGCCTGCAGAACCACGGCGATCACGCGGCAAGCTTCGATCTTTCGTTGCTGTTCGACAATGATTTCGCCGATCTGTTCGAGGTGCGCGGCGAGCGGCGGCCGCGGCGGGGCATCGGCTCGAGCAAGCTGCTCGGCCCGACCGACGTCGTGCTGGAATATTGCGGCCTCGACGAGCAGACGCGGATCACCGCGCTGCATTTCGATCCGCGGCCGACCCGGCTGTCCGTCAACGCCGCGACCTATCATTTTGATCTCGAGCCCGGGCAGGTGACCTCGCTGTTCGTCGCGGTGTCCTGCAACAAGCCGATCATGCAGAAGCCGGTGCCGTTCTTCCGCGGGCTGCTGGCGCATCGCCGCGAGATGCGGAACTCATCGGCCGGCGCCGCCAGCATCGAGACCTCGAACAACATCTTCAACGAGGTGCTGTGCCAGGCGATGGCCGACCTCAACATGCTGATGACGGAGACGCCGCAGGGCCGTTATCCCTATGCCGGCATTCCCTGGTATTCGACGACGTTTGGCCGCGACGGGCTGATCACCGCGCTGCAGATGCTGTGGCTCGATCCGCGGATCGCCAAGGGCGTGCTGAAGCGGCTTGCGCTGTTCCAGGCCAAGGCGGTCGATCCGCTGTCCGATGCTGCGCCGGGCAAGATCCTGCACGAGATGCGCGGCGGCGAGATGGCCGCGCTGCGCGAGGTGCCGTTCGCGCATTACTACGGCAGCGTCGATTCGACCCCACTGTTCGTGCTGCTCGCCGGGCTTTATTTGGAGCGCACCGGCGACTTGGAGACGTTGCGCGAGCTGTGGCCGGCGGTCGAGGCCGGCTTGCAATGGATCGACGGTCCGGGCGATCCGGATCGCGATGGATTCATTGAGTACCAGCGCGCGACCGATGAAGGGCTCCGCAATCAAGGCTGGAAGGACTCCTTCGACGCCATCTTCCACGCCGACGGCACGCTTGCCGAGGGCAATATCGCGCTGGCGGAAGTGCAGGGTTATGTTTTCGCCGGCAAGCAGCTGGCAGCGCGCGCGGCGCGCCGGCTGGGCTTTACGGACAAGGCCGCCAAGCTCGATGCCGAAGCCGAGCGGCTGCGCGAGCAGTTCGAGCAGGCATTCTGGTGCGAGGAGCTCGGCACCTACGCGCTGGCGCTCGATGGCGCCAAGCAGCCGTGCAGGGTGCGTACGTCGAATGCCGGACAGACATTGTTTTCGGGTATGGTGCGGGAAGATCGTGCGCGACGGGTCGCCGCCGATTTGATGAGCCAGAAATTCTTCTCGGGCTGGGGCATCCGCACCGTCGCCGCGGGGGAAGCGCGCTACAATCCGATGTCCTATCACGACGGCTCGATCTGGCCGCATGACAATGCGCTGATCGCGCTCGGCTTCGCGCGCTACGGCTTGAAACATTCGGTCGCCCATCTGTTCAAGGGCCTGTTCGATGCAGCGAGCTATATGGAGCTGCGGCGGTTGCCCGAGCTGTTCTGCGGCTTCCGCCGCGAGCGCCGGCGCGGCCCGGTGCTTTATCCGGTGGCCTGCGCACCGCAGGCTTGGGCGAGCGCGACGCCGTTCACGCTGCTGGAGGCCGCGCTTGGCCTCGAGTTCGACATCGCGCGCGGGGAGATCCGCCTGCGCGATCCGCGGCTGCCGGAATTCCTCAACGACGTGGTGCTGCGCGACCTCAGGCTCGGCGCGTCCAGCGTCGATCTGCGGCTGCGCCGCCATGGCGACGAGGTGTCACTCGAGGTGCTGCGCACGCGCGGCCAGATCCAGGTGTCGATCGTGCTGACGCATTGAGCGTCGTCGCACGGCAGGCGCGCGCCGGAAAATCGTGGGGAGAGTAGGATGCGTTTGAGGATCATGGTGATGCTGGTCGCAGCGGCGCTGCTGACATGCGCTGGTGTCCGCGCCGCCGATGATGAATCGCCGTCGCCGACGCCATCGCCGCCGGCGGAGCAGGCGCCGCCAGCAACCCAGGCGCCGCCAGCAACGCAGGCGCCGTCGGCCACGCCCGCGCCGCCGGCAGCCTCCGCGGCACCGCAGGAGCCGTCCAAAGAATCGTCCAAGGAGCCATCGCCACCACCCTCGGTGACGGTGATCGGTGCGCGCGATGCGCACGGCATTCTCGGGCGCGACGTGCGCAGTTCCGCCAATGAGGACATGGGGCGGATCGTCGACGTCATCGTCGATCGCGATGGCAAGGTCCGCGCCGCGGTGATCGATTTCGGCGGCTTCCTCGGCGTCGGCAGCCGCAAGATCGTGGTCGATTGGAACGCGCTGCGTTTCGCCGGCGTTTCCAGCAAGAGCGACAGCATCACGCTGGACCTGAACAAGCAGCAGGTGAGCGCTGCGCCGGAATACAAGGAAGATACGCCGCTGATCGTGCTCGGCGCGGCCGGCAATCTCCATCCATGGGACTACGAACATTAGGGGGCCAAAGCTGGTCGCGCGTCCGAACTCTTCCTTCGAGACGGTTGGCGACGATCGTGGCGAGCGATCTGCCGGCGGCGCCAACGTTGTGTCAATTGTTCCCAATCAGTCCAATCCAGAGCAGCCGCGCCGGCCGTCGCGCGAAAGCCAGCGCGGGCTCGACTGGTTCATCTTCTTTCTGGCCGACGTGCAGACCGGCTTCGGCCCCTTCATCGCGGTCTATTTGACGACGCAGAAATGGACCCAGGTCGAGATCGGCTTCGTGCTCTCGATCGGCGGCATCATCGGCCTCTTGGGCCAGGTGCCCGGCGGCGCGATCGTCGACGCAGCACGCTCGGAGCGGGTGGTCGCGGGTTGGGCGGTCGCCGCCATCGGCGCCGCCGCGCTTGCCTACGCGCTCTGGCCGATCTTTCCGGTGGTGACGCTTGCCGCGATACTGCACGCGCTCGCAAGCTGCGTGCTAGGTCCGGCGATCGCCGCGATCAGCCTCGGCCTGGTCGGGCCGCTGGCGATCGGCGAGCGGCTCGGCCGCAATGCGCGCTTTGCCTCGCTCGGCAGCGGCTCGGCCGCGGCGTTGATGGGCGCCTGCGGCTATTTCCTGTCGAGCCGATCGGTGTTCCTCGTGACCTTCATCCTGGCGATCCCGACGTTGCTGTCGCTGGCGCGGATCCGCGAGCGCGAGATCGACAATGCGCAGGCCCATGGCGAGGTGAAGCGCGAGATTCCGGACAAACGAGCGACCAGTATCATCGGTCTGGTGCGACAGCGGTCGCTCCTGATCTTTGCCGGCGCGATGATGCTGTTCCAGCTCGCCAATGCCGCGATGCTGCCGCTGATGGCAGGCGTCGTCACGACACGGTCGAGCCAATGGGCGCCGGTCCTGATCGCGGCTTGCATCATCGTGCCGCAAGCGATTGTCGCGCTATGTTCGCCGTCGGTCGGCCGCAAGGCGCAGGCCTGGGGCCGACGGCCGCTGCTGCTGATCGCGTTCGCCGCGCTGGCGATCCGCGGTCTGTTGTTCGCAACGGTGCGGGATCCTTACCTGCTGGTCATGGTGCAGATCTTCGACGGCATCACCGCAGCGATCTTCAGCGTCATGGTGCCACTGATCGTGGCCGACGTGGCGTTCGGCAGCGGCCATTTCAACCTGGCGCAGGGCATCGTCGGAACCGCGGTCGGGATCGGCGCGTCGCTCAGTACGGTGCTGGCCGGCTATGTCAGCGATAAGCTCGGCAGCAGCACCGCCTTCATGGGGCTGGCCGGCGTCGCCGCGCTGGGGCTGTTCATGATCTGGCTGGTAATGCCGGAGACGCGGCGGACGGCATGACGCAGGCAGGTTTGGCCCTGCGGCGCTCTTCCTCCTGCATGCGCAGTCATATATGAGTGATTTGCTGGCGGAACGAGCCGGTAGTCCCGTGGATTAATCAATCCAAAATCGTGATCTGGTAGGGATCGACGCAGCGCGGGCAGGCATTTCGACCGAGGAATCGCATGGTAAATCGAACGACGACGGCGCAAATCACCGGAGCGATGCGGCGTTGGGGGCCTCCCGCCTTTGTGACCTTCGCGGCGATGGTCACACTTGCGTCATTGACCGGCGGCGTCGCGGCAAAGCAGCAGCGTCCTGCAGCAACGGTCGAGGCGACCGCGCCGCGCGCCGCGGGCGAGCCGATCATGGCGATCGTGTCGATCAAGGCCCAGAAGGTGACCTTCTACGACGCCGACGGCTGGATCTACCGCGCACCGGTGTCGAGCGGCGTCAAGGGACGCGAGACGCCGGCCGGTGTCTTTGCGCTGATCGAGAAGGACAAGGACCACCACTCGACCCTTTATGACGATGCCTGGATGCCGAACATGCAGCGCATCACCTGGAACGGCATCGCGCTGCATGGCGGTCCGTTGCCCGGTTATGCCGCCTCGCACGGCTGCGTGCGGATGCCTTACGACTTTGCCGAGAAGCTGTTCGACAGGACACGGATCGGGATGCGGGTGATCATCGCGCCGAACGATCCGGCCCCGGAGGATTTCACCCATCCCGCGCTGTTCGTGCCGAACGCCCAGGCCATCGCGGCGGCACCGGCACGCGCCGAGACGCTGTCCCGCGAAGCCGCGGATGCCGCCAAGGTGGCCGACGAGGCAAAGAAGGCTTCCGTGGCCGCGACGAAGGAAGCCGCCTTGTTCACACCGGCATCATTGCGCAAGCTGGAAAAGGCCAAGATCCGTGCCGAGGCCGAGCTTGCGTTCGCCGACAAGACCCTCGCCAATGCCAAGACCGACCAAGCCAAGGCACGCGCCGAGGATCTGAAGCAGAAGGCCGCCGCCAAGGCCGCCGAAGCGACGACGCAGTTCGAGGCGGCCCAGGGCGACGCCAAGCCGAAGCTCGACGCCGCAGCGGCCGCAAAGGACGCCGCCAAGGCGGCCGAGATCAAGAAGGCCGATACCCAGAAGGCGGCAACCGAGGCGAAACTCGCGCTTGAGCCCGTGTCAGTCTACATCAGCCGCGCGACGCAGAGGCTTTACGTCCGGCGCAACACCCATAAGCCCTGGGCCGATGGCGGCGAGGTGTTTGATTCAAGCATCGAGGTTCCCGTCACCATTCGCGATCCGGACCAGCCGATCGGCACGCATATCTTCACGGCGATGGCCCGCAATAACGACGGCAGCCTGCGCTGGACCGAGGTGACGATCGACGACGGCGACAATGCCAAGAACGCGCTCGACCGCGTCACCATCCCGCAAGATGTGCTCGATCGCATTGCGCCGACCGCCGTGCCGCGCTCATCGATCATCATCTCGGACGAGCCGCTGAGCGCCGAGACCAACTACCGCACCGAGTTCGTTGCCGTGCTGAGCAACCAGCCCCAGGGCGGTTTCATCACACGCAAGCCGACCCGGCCGATGGAACCCGACGACATGGTTGCGAGCGGGGACGGGGACGGTTTCGGCTTCTTCTCTCAGCGCAGCTGGAATCCCCAGTTCGGCACCCAATACGGCTATCCCCAATACGGCAATCCGCAAGCACCGACCCAGTACGGTTCCCCCTATTACGGCAATCCCCAAGCCGCCAATCCGCGTCGCCGCGGCGGCCAGAATTACTGGCAGTCGCAGCAGGACTGGTAGCAGGGCGCTGCGGCGGGATCAGCGAACACTCTGCGTGTCGGACGGCGGTGTGACACCGGCCGTCCAATCGCGTTGGCGCCGTCACGGGCGAGCTTCCAGGATCAGGTTGAACGGCGTTTCCGCCGCGCGGCGGAAACGTGAGAAGCCACCCTGCCGCGCCACCTCGCGCAACCGGGTCTCCCCGGCCTGCGCGCCGAGTGCAAGCCCGACCTCCTGATCCAGCGACGCCGGCGTGCAGATCATCGTCGACGCCGCGTAATAGACGCGCCCGATCGGATTGAGATTGTCCTCCAGCCGGTCGTTGGCGAACGGCTCGATCAGCATGCAGGTGCCGTCGTCAGCGAGGGTGGAGCGGGTGTGCCTGAGCGCGCCGACCGGATCTCCCATGTCGTGCAGGCAATCGAAGAAGCACACCAGGTCATACCTGTTGGCTGGGAAGTCCTTGGCGGAGTGCGTCTGGAAATGGACGCGGTCCGACAATCCCGCCTCCTTCGTGGCCATCCGCGCCGTCTGGATCGAGCCGTCGTGATAGTCGAAGCCGTAGAAGGTCGATTTCGGAAACGCCTCCGCCATCAACCGGGTCGAGACGCCGTGGCCACAGCCGACATCGGCGACGACCGCGCCCTTCTTCAGCTTGTCGACGACGCCTTCGAGCGCCGGCAGCCATTCCTGCACCAGATAGTGCTTGTAGCTGGTGCGGAAGAACCGGGCGGTGCCGCAGAACAGGCACTCGCTGCGCTTGTTCCAGCCGACGCCCTTGCCGGTCTTGAACGCGTCGGTGATTTTCGGCTCGTCAAGAAAAGTCGCTCCGACAAGGCTTCCGACGGCGCCGAGGAAGACCGGGCTGTCCTCCTGGGCGAGCGCGAGCGCCTGCTCGGGCAGCATCGAGAATTTTCCGGTGGCGCTGTCATACTCGACGTAACCGGAAGCGGCCTGCGCCGAGAGCCATTCCTGAACGTAACGCCCGGCTGTTCCTGTTGCCTTGGCCAAGGCCGCCGCGTTCATCGGTCCTTGCTGGGCGAGAGCCTTGTAGAGTCCGAGCTTGTCGCCCAGCAGCATCAGCGAGGCGTTCATCGCCGCGCCGACATCGCCAATCATCTTTCCCATGAATGAATTAAGACGCTCCTCGTTGACGTCCATGATGTCGCTCCATCGCAATTGGGTTTTTGCAAAAAGTCCATCATTGCCAATTTCATGTGTGCGCTATCGTCCAGGCAGAAGGCCTTGGGCGCCGACATGATCGCACGAATGGGGTCGGCGGCGCAGGCTGAATGTCACAAGGCGGCTGGGATACCAGCTTGGCGACTTCACAAGCCTGCGAGGCGGACGCCTTACGCTGCTGCCCGCGGCATGATGAGCTTCCTGTACAGCGCGCCGTAGCAGGCGGCCGACAGGTCCCAGCTGTAGGACTTGGCCATCGCGCTGGCGCGCATGGCATTGAGGCGATCCTTGGCGCGATAGGCGTCGAAGGCGCGCCTGACGCCGCCGAGGAAGGATTCCGCTGACGGCTGCGAGAACAGAAAGCCGGTCTCGCCGTCGGCGATGGTCTCCGCCAGCCCGCCGGTCTGGTGGCCGATCGGCAGCGAGCCGAAGCGCTGCGCATACATCTGGCTGAGGCCGCAGGGCTCGAAGCGCGACGGCATCAGGGTGAAGTCGCTGCCGGCGAAGATCCGGCGCGCCTGCGCGTCGTTGAAGCCGATGATGACGCCGATCGCGTCGGGCCGGCGCCGGTGCGCGGCCACCAGCGCGTCTTCGATCGCGGGTTCGCCGCTGCCGGTGACGACGATCTGTCCGCCGTCCCGGATGATCTCGTCGGCGGCCGACAGCACGAGGTCGACGCCCTTCTGATGCACGAGCCGCGCAACCAGGCCGAAGATCGGCCCGCGCGAGACCGCAAGGCCGAACTGCCGGCGGACGTAGTCGGCGTTGGCCTGCTTGCCCTTCCAGTCGCCGGCACCGAACGGCTGCGCGAGCTGTGCGCAGTGGCGTGGGTCCCAGCTCTCGTCGATGCCGTTGAGGATGCCGGTCAGCTGGTCGGCGTCGGAGCGCACGCGGAGCAGACCTTCGAGCCCGCAGCCGAGCTCGGCGGTCGTGATCTCCCTCGCATAGGTCGCGCTGACCGTGGTCAGATGCGAGGCGTAGACGAGGCCGCCCTTGAGGAAGGACAGCTTGTCGTAGAACTCCAGCCCGTCGATGTGGAACGAGCTCTCCGGTGCGCCGATCCGTCGCAGCGAGTCGCGCGGAAACAGGCCCTGATAGGCGAGATTGTGGATGGTCAGGATCGACGGAATCCGTAGCTCACGCCATGCGAGGTAGGCGGGTGTGAGCGCGGCCTGCCAGTCGTTGGCGTGAACGAGGTCCGCTGCCCAATTCTTGTCCAGCGTTCCGGCTGCAAGTTCGGCAGCGGCGGAGGCAAAGCGGCCGAAGCGGATGTCGTTGTCGGGCCAATCGCGGCCGGACTCGTCGCCATAGGGATTGCCCGGCCGGTCGTAGAGCTGCGGACACAGCAGCACATAGACCGGCAGCCCGTCCTTGGTCGAAGCGCGCCCGAGCGTGCAGGCCGGCATCTCGGCGAGGGCCTCGCAATGTCCAACGATTTCAATATGAGTGAACTGTTCGACCACGTCCCGGTAGCCGGGAAGCATGATCCTGACGTCGCTCCAGGGGCGGAGCGCCCGGGGAAGTGCGGCGGAAACGGCGCCGAGCCCGCCCACGCGGACGAAATCGTCCATCTCCGTCGTGACGAATAAGACCTTCAACAAGCGCCCTCATTCCAGCCCGTGACAGGGCCCATGCAAGATCGGGTCCAATCTGCCTTTGAGTAAAATGCAAGACAGCCCGCGGTCCCGGTCTGGACGAGACGCTTTCCTGTCAGGGCGGCTCACTTTAGGGTCGCGCGACGCCGAACAATGGAAACGACGAAGCTGGAGGAAGCCTTGGCAACGACAATAGCCGCCGACGATGAGGGGAATTTGACACGGAGCTTTGACGGCCTTCGCGTGCTCGATTTTTCGACCACGATCGCCGGACCTCATTGCACGCGGATGCTTGCCGACATGGGCGCGGAGGTGATCAAGATCGAGCCCGCCGAAGGCGAGACGATGCGGACGCGGCCGCCGCTGCGCAACCATTGCTCGACGGCGTTCGGCCAGCTCAATATCGGCAAGCACAGCCTCGTGCTCGACCTGAAGTCGCCGGCCGGCGTCGAAGCCGTGCGCCGGCTGATCGCGACCGCCGACGTGCTGGTGGAGAATTTCCGCCCCGGCGTGATGCGGCGCCTGAAGCTCGACTATGCCTCGATCCGCGACATCAATCCGAAGCTGGTCTTCTGCTCGATCTCCGGCTACGGCCAGACCGGCCCGTCGGCGGAATTGCCGGCCTATGCCCCGGTGATCCATGCCGCGTCGGGCTACGAGATGGCGCATCTCGCCTATCAACCGGGCCGCACCCGGCCGGATTATTGCGGAATCTACCATGCCGACGTGCTGACCGGGGTCTACGCCTTCGGGGCGATCTCGGCGGCGCTTTATCAGCGCGGAGCGAGCGGCAAGGGCCAGCATATCGACGTCTCGATGCTGGAATCGATGCTGAGCCTGACCCTGAACGAACTGCAGTGGTCGCAATTCGAGGTGAAGCAAACCCAGCGGCCGATGTTCGGCCCGATCGAGACCAGCAACGGTTACGTGATGGTGGCGATCGCCAGCGAGAAGACGTTCCAGAACCTGATGCAGGTGATCCGCCGGCCGGAATGGGTGTCCGATCCGCGATTCGCCAGATATTCCGATCGGCGGGAGAATTGGGCGGGCTTGATGGAGGGCGTGGAGGCGTGGTCGCGATCGGTCGACACGCAGGCCTGTCTTGCTGCCCTCAATGAATATGGCGTGCCGTCGTCGGCCTATCGCACGGTGCGCGAGGCGCTCGCAGATCCGCAGATCGCTCATCGCGGAGCACTGGCCGAGGTCGAGGACGGCGGCGGCAGCTTCAAGGTGCTCAATCTGCCTTTCCGAATGTCCGGCGCTGCGGTCGGCGCGCGCAAGCGGATGTCGACACTCGGCGAGCACACACGGTCCTATCTGAAGGAGATCGGCCTCTCCGAGGATCAGATCGCAGGCTTCGCAGCGCGACCGGCTAACACGGCGAGCAGTTAAGCCTGCGGCTTTTCATCCGTTTTACGGTCTTGTCGTGCGCGGCGATTCCGGACAAGCTGCTTGCCAACGTACGACGATCCGGAACACCGGACGTCGCCCACTTGGGAGGGAGCATCGATGAAGCTGGCCGGGCGCGCGCACGCAGTTGCGCGTATATTTCTTGTGGCGGGATTAGGTGCAGTGGCGTCAGCTGCACCGGCCCATGCGCAGAAGCAGGGCGGCACGCTCACCGTCGGCCAGGAACTGGACATTCCAGGCTTCGACCCTCTCAAGGTCGGCGTCTACGACACGTCAGCCAATACCGCTGCGGCCGCGATCTTCGACACGCTGATGACGCTCGACGAGAAGGGAGAGCCGAAGCCGAAGCTCGCGCTGTCGTGGGAGCACGCCGAAGACTTCAAGACCTGGACCATCAAGCTGCGGCCCGGCGTCAAATTCCACGATGGCACGCCGTTCAATGCGCAGGCGGTGAAGGAGAACTTCGATCGCCAGAAGGATCCGGCCAACAAGTGTCGCTGTGCGTTCTACATCACCAGCATCAAGAGCGTGGACGTCGTCGATGACCTCACGGTGCGCTACAATTTCAGCGACCCGTCGGTGAACTTTCCGGCGACCCAGTCGATCCAGAGCTCCAACAATGTGATGCAGTCGCCGACCGCGTGGAAGACCAAGGGCGATGACTACAACCGCAATCCGGTCGGCACCGGTCCCTATATCCTGAAATCCTGGAATGCCGGCGATCGCATGGTGCTCGAGAAGAACCCGGACTATTGGGACAAGGGCAAGCCCTATCTCGATCGCATCATCCTGAAGCCGCTGCCGGATGCGCAGTCGCGGTTTGCCTCGCTGCAGTCGGGTGAGGCCGACATCGTCTGGGACGACGAGGCCGACGCCGACAACATTATCAAGGCGCGCAAAGACACGAGTCTCACCGTGCATACCTATCACGGCTCGGGGGCTGCAGTCGCTGCCTTCAACACCAAGGTCCCGCCGTTCGACGACGTGCGCGTGCGTCAGGCGCTGGTGATGGCGCTCGATCGCAACAAGATGTCGCAAGCAATTACCAATGGCCTGGCGCGACCGGCCAGCAATCCCTACGGCGACGGTTCCTGGGTGAAGTGCAAGGATGACGGCGCGTTGCCCTACGATGTCGAAAAGGCCAAGGCGCTGCTCAAGGATTACGGCAAGCCGGTCGAATTCAAGATGCTGGTCACGGCGACGCCGCGCGGCCGCACCGGCGGTCAGGTCCTGCAGCAATTCTGGAAGCGCATCGGCGCCAATATGGAGATCGAGCAGGTCGATCAGGCGACCATTCCGCCGCGCGCCTTCATGCGCCAGTTCCAGCTCACGCCGTGGCGCATCGTCGATCTCGCCGATCCCGATCCGCAGATGTATGCCAATTTCCACACAGGCAGCCCGGTTGCGCTGGCGAACTACTCCAATCCGGAACTCGACCGGCTGCTGGAGCATGCGCGAACCACCGCCGATGTCGCCCAACGTACCGAGGACTATTGCGCGATCAGCCGCCTGATCAACAAGGAGGCGATCTGGTTCTGGACCTTCCAGAATACGTACTACGCGATATCGAGCGTGAAGGTGAAGGGCGTGCCTAAAATGTTCAATGGGGTGCTCGACGTCTCCTACGCCTGGAAGGAATAGCGGTTCATGCTGTTCTTTGTCGCGCGCCGGCTCCTATACCTGGTGCCGGTGCTGATTGCGGTCTCGGTGCTGACCTTCGTCATCGCCTCGCTATTGCCTGGCGATCTCGCATACGTGATCCTCGGCGACCAGGCGACGCCCGAGAATGTCGCGGCGCTGCGTCACGACATGGGGCTCGATCAGCCGATCTGGCTGCGCTATCTCGGCTGGCTGTGGCACATCCTGCAGGGTGATTTCGGACGATCCTTCCGCACCGGGCAGACGGTGTGGCAGGCGGTCAGCGACCGCGTCCCGGTCTCGTTCGAGCTGATGATTTTCGCTGAACTGATCGGGCTTGCGATCGGCGTGCCGCTCGCGATCGCCTGCGCCGCCAAGGCGGGCTCCGCGTTCGACCGCTTTATGACCGGCACGGCCTTTGGCATGCTGTCGGTACCGACCTTCCTGTCCGCGATCCTCCTGATCTATTTGTTCGCGGTCGAGCTGCGCCTGTTGCCGGCAACCGGCTACGTGCCGTTCACCGAGGACCCGGTCGCCAACCTGCGCTTCATGGTGCTGCCGGCACTGACGCTCGGGCTCGCGGAATGGCCGGGCATCATGCGGGTGCTGCGCTCCGACATGATCGCAGCGCTTCAGGAGGACTATATCGCGCTCGCCAAGGCGAAGGGCCTGAAGCCGTCGCGCATCCTGTTCGTGCATGCGCTGAAGCCGTCGTCGCTGACGCTCGTCACCATCACCGGCATCAACATCGGTCGGCTGATCGGCGGCGCCGTGATCGTCGAATCGATCTTCGCATTGCCGGGGATCGGGCGCCTACTGGTCGGCGCGATCTATACCCGCGACCTCATCATCCTGCAGGGCGTGGTGCTGCTGGTCGCCGCCGGCTTTGTGATCATGAACTTCATCGTCGACTTGCTTTACGCCGTGCTCGACCCGAGGATCCGCCATGGCCACGCTTGAGCTCAGCCTCGACGAGACCGAAGCGGCGCCAGTGCAGCGGAGGCGCCGGCTGGGCACGCTGTTCTGGTGTGCGATCGGCTGGACGGTGCTGGTGTTCGCGGTCGCGATCTTCGCCGACCTGCTGCCGCTGCCGAGCCCGACCGACATGGACATGCTGGAGCGGCGGGCGCCGATCTCGGCCGAACATTGGTTGGGCACCGACGGCCTCGGCCGGGATGAGTTGGCGCGATTGATCTATGGCGCGCGGATTTCGCTGATCGTCGGCCTCTGCGCGCCGATGATCGGGGTCACGATCGGCGGCGCGCTCGGCATCCTCGCCGGCTATTTCCGCGGCCGCTTCGAATCCTTCGTGGTCGGCAGCATGGATGTGCTGCTGGCATTCCCGCCGTTGATCCTGGCACTTGCGGTCACCGCCTATCTTGGCCAGTCGATCTTCAACCTGACCTGCATCCTCGGCGTGCTCGGCATTCCCGCCTTCATGCGGGTGGCGCGGGCCGCGACCTTGACGCTGGCGCGGCGCGAATTCGTCATCGCGGCGCAGGCGCTCGGCGCCACCCATGCGCGCATCCTGCTGCGCGAGCTGCTGCCCAACGTGCTGCTGCCGCTCATCGCCTTCTTCCTGCTCGGCGTTGCCGTCACCATCGTGGTCGAGGGCTCGCTGTCCTTCCTCGGCCTCGGTGTGCCGCCACCGATCTCGAGCTGGGGCAGCATGATCGGGGAGGGGCGTGAAAGCCTCGATGTGGCGCCGCGGCTGGCCTTCATTCCGGCGATTGCGATGTTCCTGACGGTGCTTTCCTTCAACCTGATCGGCGATACGATGCGCGCGCTGACCGACCCGAGGCAGGGCGCGCTATGAGCGGGGCGCTGCTTTCGGTCGAGGACGCAGTAGTCGACCTGCCGACGCCGCGCGGCAACCTGCGGGCGGTGGATCATGTCGATCTCGCCGTCGGCGCCGGCAAGACGCTCGGTATTGTCGGCGAATCCGGCTGCGGCAAGACCATGCTGTCACGGGCCGTCCTGCAGCTGTTGCCCAAGAAGGCCAGGCTGTCCGGCCGCGTGATGTTCGACGGGCAGGATCTCACGACGCTGTCGGCGGAGAAATTGCGCAAGCTGCGCGGCCGCTCGCTCGCGGTCGTGTTCCAGGATCCCATGACCTCGCTCAATCCGGTGCTTACCATCGGCACCCAGCTGATCGAGACCATTCAGGAGCACCTCGAGCTCGATCTTGCCCAGGCCAGGCAGCGCAGCATCGAGCTGCTGGCCGCGGTCGGCATTCCCGCGCCCGAGCAGCGGCTGGCGCAATATCCGCACCAGCTCTCCGGCGGCATGCGCCAGCGCGTCGCGATCGCGGTGGCGCTGTCCTGCGAGCCGCAGCTTCTGATCGCGGACGAGCCGACCACCGCGCTCGACGTCACGATCCAGGCCCAGATTCTCGATCTCTTGGCGCGCGAGCAGCAGCGCCGCCATATGGCGATGATCATCATCACGCATGACCTCGGCGTGGTCGCCGGCCGCACCGACGAGGTCGCGGTGATGTATGCGGGGCGGGTCGTCGAGCGCGCGCCGACGCCTGCGCTGTTCAAGCAGATGCGGATGCCCTACACCGAGGCGCTGCTCGCCGCGCTGCCGAAGCTCGACGTGCCGCCGCATACGCCGTTGCCGGCGATCTCGGGACGGCCGCCGGATCCGACCCGGCCGTTGAAAGGCTGCTCGTTCTCGCCGCGCTGTCGCTATTCCGCCGGGCGCTGCAGCACCGAGAAGCCGCGGCTCAGTCCGGCCGAGACACTGGAGCATCTCTATGCGTGCTTCCATCCGCTCGCGGCGGGGAGTGGCGCATGATGTTGCAGGTCGCATCCGATCCGCTGATGCAGGTGGAAAATCTCGTCGTTGAATATTCGGTCGGGGGTAAGACCATCCATGCCGTCTCCGATGTCAGCCTCGAGATCGCGCGCGGCGAGACGCTGGGGCTGGTCGGCGAATCCGGCTGTGGCAAGTCCACGCTCGGCCGCGCCTTGCTGCAATTGCGCCAGGCGGTCTCCGGCAAGGTGCTGTTCGACGGCCACGATCTCACCACCTTGAAGGGCGAGGCGCTGCGCCACATGCGCCGGCGTGTGCAGCTGATCTTCCAGGATCCGATTGCATCGCTCAATCCGCGGCGGCGGATCGGCGATATCGTCGCCGAGCCGCTGGTGATCGCGGGCGTGAGGGATCCCGAGGAGCGCAAGCGGCGCGTCAGCGAGGTGCTCTCGGCGGTCGGCCTCGATCCCGCGCTGGTGAGCGGGCGCCTGCCGCACGAATTCTCCGGCGGACAATGCCAGCGCATCTGCATCGCTCGCTCGCTGGTGCTCAACCCGGAATTCGTGATCTGCGACGAGCCGGTGTCCGCGCTCGACGTCTCGATCCGCGCCCAAATCCTCAATCTGCTGGAGGAGATGAAGGCGCGCTACGGCCTGACCTTGCTGTTCATCGCCCACGACCTCGCCGTGGTGAAGGCGGTCTCGGATCGCGTTGCGGTGATGTATCTCGGCCGACTCTGCGAGGTCGGTCCGTCGGAGCAGCTGTTTGCGCGGCCGGCGCATCCGTATACCGCGCTGCTTATCGAGGCGATTCCGGTGCCGGATCCGGATGTCCGGCCGACCACGAGCGTGCCGGTCGGCGAGCCGCCGTCGCCGATCGCGCCACCGTCGGGCTGCCGCTTCCGCACCCGCTGCCCGCGCGCCGATGCGCGCTGCGCCAGCGAAGTGCCGGAACTGCGCGTGGTTGCGCCCGGCCAGTTCGCGGCTTGCCATCATCCACTGATCTGAATACTCACGCCTCTGAATGGTAGCGCGTTGGCCTTCGAACGAGCTGCATGGCGGCTTGCTCGAATATGGGGGTCTTGAACGTTTGTCCCGGGCGGGCAGGCGTGGCAAGGTCCGCCGCAAGAACAAGCTTCGGGAGAACAGCGATGAAGAGTTTCCAGGTCGTCGATTTCAACGCCCCCTTGAAAGAGGTCGATCAGCCGACGCCGCAGCCGTCCGGCACCCAGGTGCTGATCAAGGTGAAGGCCGCCGGCGTCTGCCACAGCGACCTGCATATCTGGGAGGGCGGCTATGATCTCGGCCATGGCCGCAAGCCGCTGTCGCTGAAGGACCGCGGCGTCTCGCTGCCGCGCACGATGGGCCACGAGACGGTCGGCGAGATCGTCGCCTTCGGCCCCGACGTCAAGGACGCCGACAAGGGTGGCCTCAAAATCGGCGACGTCACGCTGGCTTATCCCTGGCTCGGCTGCGGCAAATGCCCGACCTGCGTCGGCGGCGACGAGAACATGTGCGCGATCAAGCCGAACGCGCTCGGCGTCTATTGCGATGGCGGCTATGCCGATCACATGACGGTGCCGCATCCGAAATATCTGCTCAACCTCAAGGGGCTCGATCCGGTCACGGCCGCACCTTACGCCTGCTCTGGGGTCACGACCTACAGCGCGCTGAAGAAGGTCGAGAAGGATCTCGACACCCCGATCGTGATCTTCGGCGCCGGCGGTCTCGGCCTGATGGCGCTCTCGCTGTTGAAGGCGATGGGCGGCAAGGGCGCGATCGTGGTTGATATCGATGCCAGGAAGCGCGAGGCGGCTGAAGCTGCCGGTGCGCTCGCCACCGTCGACGGCAAGGCGCCCGACGCGCTGGAGCAACTCATCAAGAAGGCGGGTCAGCCGATCCGCGCCGCGATCGACCTGGTCGGCAACGCCCAGACCTCGCAACTCGGCTTCGACTGCTTGACCAAGGGCGGCAAGCTCGTGATCGTCGGCCTGTTCGGCGGCGGCGCGACCTGGGCATTGCCGCTGATCCCGATCAAGGCGGTCACCATCCAGGGCAGCTATGTCGGCAATCTGCGCGAGACGCAGGAGCTGCTGGATTTGGTGCGGACCAAGAAGATCTCGGCGATCCCAGTCACGCCGATGCCGCTGGCAAAGGCAAACGAGGCGCTGACCAATCTGCAGAAGGGCCAGCTCGTCGGCCGCGCGGTGCTGACGCCGTAACGCGGCCCGGCCCATCCGTCATTGCGAGGAGCTCGTGACAAAATTGCAGAGCAATTTTGCACTGAAGCGACGAAGCAATCCATCTCTCCGCAAGCGGCGGCATGGATTGCTTCGCTTCGCTCGCAATGACGGGTGCAATATTCCCTGCCGATTCCGGAGATTTCCATGGCCGCCAACGACGCACTCCACATCGCAGTTCTCGGTGGCGATGGCATCGGCCCCGAGGTGATGGCGCCGGCACTCGAGGTGCTGCGCAGGATCGAGCCGTCGTCCGGCCTTAAATTCCGCTTCACCGAGGCGCCGGCCGGCGCCGGGCATTACAAGCAAACCGGCAGGTCGATGCCGGAGAGTACGATCCGGCTGTGCGAGGAGGCCGACGCGATCCTGCTCGGCGCGTGCGGCCTGCCGTCGGTGCGCTATCCCGACAACACCGAGATCGCGCCGCAGATCGAGTTGCGCATCATCTTCGATCTCTATGCCGGCGTGCGGCCCGCGCGATTGATCCCGGGCGTGCCGAGCACGATCGTCGGCGCCGATCAGAAGGGCATCGACCTCGTCGTGATCAGAGAATCGACCGAAGGCCTGTTCGCCTCGATGGGCAAGGGCGTCGTTACCGACAGCGAGGCGCGCGAGACCATGGTAATCACGCGCCGGACCTCGGAGCGGCTGTTCGATTTCTCGTTCCGGCTTGCCGAACGCCGCAAGGCGCGCGGCCGCGTCGGTGGCGGGCTGACATGCGTCGACAAGGCGAACGTGTTCAAGGCATTCGCGTTCTTCCGGAGCATTTTCGACGAGACCGCGAAGCGTCATCCCGACGTCAGGGCCGATCACCTCTACATCGACGCTGCTGCGGCCGCGCTGGTGAAGCGCCCGTGGGACTTCGACGTCATGGTGACCGAGAACATGTTCGGCGACATCCTGTCTGACCTCACCGCCGGCCTGATCGGCGGCATGGGCATGGCGCCGTCGGCCGACATCGGCGACCGCTACGCCGTGTTTCAGCCGTGTCATGGCACGGCGCCCGACATCATGGGGCAGGGCAAGGCCAACCCGACTGCGATGATCCTGTCGGCAGCGATGATGCTGGACTGGCTCGCCGACAAGCACGGCCTCGAGAGCGCTGCCGAAGCTGCCGAAAGCATCGAGCGTGCCGTCGACAAGGTCTATGCCGGTGGTATCAAGCCGTTCGAGTTTGGCGGCAGCAACGGCACCGCCGATGTCGCGAAGGCCGTGCTGGCGGCGCTCTAACAAAAAAGGTGAGGGGGCCGAAGCCCCCTCGTGGACGACTAGCGCCGATGTCCGCCGTGATGGCCGCCACCATGATGCCCGCCGTGATGGCGGTGCCCGTGATGATGATGGCGCGGATAGTAGTGCGGACGATGATGCCATCCGTGATGGCGCGGTCCATAGCCGTAGCCCGGTTGCCAGTAGCAGCGGCCCCAGCGATCGCAGACCTGGCGCACCTTGTCGACATTGGACGTTTCGCCTGCGATGTGGCTAGCCTGCGGAAGCCCGTTCGGCATCGCCGATGCCGCACCGGACATCAACGCTGCGCTTCCGAGCGCGGCCAGTCCAATAATTGCAAGCTTGATATTCATTGAGATCTCCTTGGTTGAAGCCTGAAAACGTCCGTGTGGCCGCTTCGTTGCTGCGACAAAAAGACAGGCACGCACACTCGGTTCTGGCGACGGCGGTTCAACGCAGGAAATGCGGGAGTTGTGAGGTCGCTCCATGCGCGGGCGACAATTGGCCGCGCGACAGATTGGCGAGGCGCAAACAAAACGTGGCGACGTTTGGTCGCGCTTCGCGGAAAAGCGCTCTACTGCGTGGTCAGCGGATGTTCGGCTGCCTTGCTGAAGAAGGCAGCTTCCTCGGCGGTGGCTTCGAGCAGTTGCTGGTCCTGGTCGTAGACGTCGTTGCGGAACTGGATGGTCCGGTCCTTCGTCATCCACGCCGTGAGGTAGACCCAGGCTACCGGCACCTTCTTCAGCATGCGGACGTCCTGACGCTGTCCGGTGGTGATCGCGGCATCGATGGCAGCGCGGGTCCACTGCGGTTGGTCTTTCAGCAACCATGCCGCGAGATCGCGGACATTGTCGACGCGCGAGCAGCCGTGCGAATCGAAGCGATAGTCGTCGTTGAACAGGCTGTGCTGATTGGTGTCGTGCATGTAGACCGAATAAGAGTTCGGCATGTCGATCTTGACCGCGCCGAGCGCATTCCATGCGCCGCTCTGCTGACGCACCGTGATGTTCGGCGCGTGATCGCCCGACCAGTCGAGCGAACGCGGATCGATCAGGTTGTCGTGGGCGTCGAGCACGTCCATGTGCATGCGCGAGAGGTAGGTCGGATCCTTGCGCATATGCGCCGCGATCTCCGTCTTCGTGATCGATGACGGCACCGTCCAGGTCGGATTGAGGATGACGTCGGTGATCTCGGACGTCAGCGTCGGCGAAGGTTTCTCGGTCTTGCCGACGATCACGCGGTAGCGCCGCACGACCTTGTCGTCCTCGACGGCCTCGGCGAAGGTGGCGGGAATGTTGACGACGACATAGCGCTGCCCGAACTGGAAATCCATCTGCTCAAGCCGCTCCAGCGAAGCCTCCAGCTGCTTGATCCGCTTCTGCACGGGCACGTTGAGCGCAGCCAGCGTCCGCGGCGTCACCGTGCCGGTCGCCGCGAGCCCGTGGCGTGTCTGGAAGTGCTTCACGGCGTCGGCCAGGACTTCATCATAGGCGCCGGCGGCCTTGTCGGCGGAAAGGTCGCCGGTGATGATCAGACGCTTGCGCAACAGATCGTCATTGGCGCCCTGGACACCCAACGCAAATTTCGCGTCCGCAGGGATCGCGGGCCAACCGCCGCGGGCGGCGAGATCGGAATAGCTCTTCACCACGTCGCGAATGCGTTGGGCGCTGCCCTGGTCGTAGGTCGGCTCGCGCGACAACGCGAGCGCGGCAGCCGATCGCGTTTCCGCGCCCGTGGCCGACGCGGCCGGTTTGGCTTGGCCCGGCTGGGCGGCCGGTGCCGCAGGCAACAGCGCATGATGAGGCGGCACGGTTGCAGTCGGGCCGGGCGCACCCGCGGTTTGTGCGAATACCGGCAGAGCCGCAAGCATCGTAACCACGGCGACGAGTGTCACTCTCTGCATATCTCGATTCTCCGGACTGCGTCCCTTGCGCGAAAAATGGAAGGCAGCGCGTTCGTTCGGAGGTGATGATCTATCTCGAGACCGTTGCGTCTTGGTTAAGTTTTGGTTGCAGTCAGAACGTTACCGTGACCGTCCTGCCGGCCCGGGGCTAGCGGCGCCGAACGGACGAAGAAAAAGCGCTGCCATCGCCGATGGCAGCGCTTTGACATCTTCCCGGTTCGACCGGCGCGTGGCGATCCCGATGACCGGTCGCGGCCGATCCGCTCGCTCTGGTCGATCGCGTTCGCGGTGTCGCGATCGTACCCGTGCTGCCGTTCAATCTTCGTTTGCGGCGATCGATTCCATCAGCGACACCAGTTGGCGCTGCACGGTCTGATCCTTGATCTTGCTGTAGGCGCGCAGCAACCGGAGGCTGAACGCGCTATCGAGGAACAGCAGGCTCTCGACTTCGCGGGCCTTGTTGTCGCCGTCGTAGAAGAAGGTCACCGGCACATCGAGCGCGCTCGCGATCTGCTGAAGGCGCGCGGCGCCGACGCGGTTCACACCCTTCTCGTACTTCTGAACCTGCTGAAAGCTGACGCCCAGCTTGTCGCCGAGTTCCGCCTGCGAGATCTTCTGCTCGACACGGCGCAGACGAATCCGCTTGCCCAACTCAATGTCCGGCTTGCCGGCGCTGCGCTGCTTCATCTTCTTTGCTGCTGATCTGTTCATTCTTGTGACCCGTCCTTCAAATCGAGAATCCCTGGCCCGGTCGGGTCAGGGACACGTTGATGATGTACCGCGTTAAGCTCGAGTGGATCGTCAGTTCGTCCGAACGACGAAATCCAAGAAGATCGCGGGATGGTATCCAAACGCATTTGCGCGCATTGGAAGCACCCAAGTACCGACTCGGTCGACTACCTGAAGTCGACCGCGCCGAGGTGTCTGTCGACACCCCGCCCTCTACATTTGGCAAAATATTGACCAAACCACAACTAGCGCGAGTTTGATCGACACAGATTTTGCGCGCATGCTTACTGGGCGGCATTGCACTGCGCCCGTAGTTCTACGGGCAGCCAATATTGTACGAGCGTCCTAGTATGGATGCAACCCCAGCTAGTGCAGCCTGAGGTCGCGGCGACGGTCTGCGGTTGCTTGACGGAAGCGCCGCAAACGCGAAAAGTTTGCCGTAAGTCCAAGTCAGGCTTTCGGAATGTTGCTGGACAATTGCCTAAAAGTTCTGAATCATCAGAAACAATTGTGCGCCTACGGAAAGCCGGCGAACTCTGGCAGGAGAGGCCAAATGAAGCGGAAGAGGGGAACACCTCGACTCTACCTCGCGGCTTCGGGAGTGGAAGATATGCCGGTCGCAAATACGGAAGAACGGTTGCTGGCGCTGCTGGCAACCCTGGAAGAATGTCAGGCGTTTCTGACTGACCGAGCGAACACGGAGACGGCGCGGCTGTTGTCCCTTGCCATCCTCGAGCTCCGGATGGAACTGCACAAGGTGACGGATTCCGAGCTGAAGGCACTGTGTGACATGATCGCGTCGGAAGAACCAGTGCAGGAACCGGCGACCAGGCAGTTGCCGCCGTATCTGCGGCTGATCAAGTAAGTCAGCGGCCCGCGCGATGCGCGGGACGCCTCCGGCCCTGTATCGTGCGGGTCAGCCCGCGGTGACGTCGACGGCCTCTGTGCCCTCGAGCACGCGACGGGCCTTATCCCGGTCGAGGTCACCTTCCCAGGCCGCGACCACGACGGTGGCGACGCAGTTGCCGATCAGATTGCCGACTGCGCGCGCCATGCCGATGAACCAGTCGACCGACAGCACCAGCACGAGGCCGATCGCCGGGATGCTCGGCACCGCATTGAGCGTCGCAGCCAGGATGACGATCGCCGAGCCCGGCACGCCGTGCGCGCCCTTCGACGTGATCAGCGACACGCCAAGCACCAGCATCAGGTCGCCGAACGACAGCGGCGTGTTGGTTGCCTGCGCGATGAAGACGACCGCCAGCGTCAGGTAGATCGAGAACGCGTCGAGGTTGAATGAATAGCCGGTCGGAATCACGAGGCCGACCACCGAATCCTTGACGCCGAAATGCTCCAGCTTGCGCATCACCTGCGGCAGCACCGCATCGGAGGATGCCGTTGCGACCACGATCATCAGCTCCTCGCGCAGGTAGCCGAGAAACTTGAGGATATTGATGCCGGCCAGCGCCATCACGGCGCCGAGCACGCCGAGCACGAAGATGGCGACCGAGACGTAGAACAGCGCCACCAGCGACAGCAGTTGCTTCAGCGAGCCGACGCCGTATTTGCCGACCGTGTAGGCGACGGCGCCGAGCACGCCGATCGGCGCGAAGCGCACGATCAGGCCCATGGCGCGGAACAGCACGGTGGAGACCGCGTCGATGAACGAGGAGATTTTCTCACCCTTCTCGCCGCCGACCAGCGCGAGGCTGACGCCGAAGATGATGGCGAAGAACAGGACCTGCAGCACGTCGTTGCGCGACAGCGCGTCGAACGAGGTGGTCGGGATGATGTTGAGCAGGAAGCTGCCGATGCCCTCGCCCTTCAGCTTCTGCGCGTTGCTGGCATAGTTGCCGAGTGCCTTGGCATCCAGCGTCGAAGTATCGATGTTCATGCCGTGACCGGGCCCGAACAAATAGGCCAGGATCAAGCCGACCACGAGCGCGACCGTCGTCATCGCCTCGAAATACACCAGCGCCTTGACGCCGACGCGTCCGACCTTCTTGAGGTCGCCGGCGCCTGCGATGCCGTGCACCACCACGCAGAACACGATCGGCGCCACGATCATCGAGATCAGCTTGAGGAAGGCATCGCTGAAGATTTTCAGCCCGATCGCGAAATCGGGCGCGGCCATGCCGATGATGATGCCGAGCAGCAGCGCGACCAGCACCTGCACGAACAGCGATGTGTAGAGCGGCTTGCGTGCAACTGTAGCGTCCGCGGCGATGGTCGACATGAACTCCCCCTGTTCTTGGCCGGTGTCCTGGTCGGCCGAACCTGTCCCATCTTAGCAACTTGCGTGCCAAGATGTCGCAGGTTTAGGGGCATTTGCCCGCTCAGTCGCCGGATTCGAGGGTGCTGGTCACCGTGTAGACGACGCCGTGGGGCAGGAAATCCACCGTGGCCTCGCCGCCCAGCTGGTCGCGGGCGCTGCGCTCGATCAGCCGGGAGCCGAAACCGCGCTGCACCGGTTCTGCGACCGGAGGGCCGCCAGCCTCCGTCCAGATCATCCGGAGTTTCGGTCCGGGGCCATCGTCCAGGATTTCCCAGTCCAGCGTAACCGTGCCGGTGTCGTTGGACAGCGCGCCATATTTGGCGGCGTTGGTCGCCATCTCGTGGAGGAGCATCGACAGCACCAAGGCAAGCCGGGGCGACAGCGGCACGCGGGGTCCGAACATCCTGACCCGTTCGGAGGCATTCAAGAGATAGGGCCGCAGCACGCGGCTGATCACGTCCTGCAGGTCGGAGCCCTGCCATTTGTCGGTCGAGAGCAGATTGTGCGCCTCGGCCAGCGCACCGAGCCGTCCCTCGAACTTGTCGCGCTCGGCGCGGCTCGCGCTGCGGAAGGTTTGTGTGGCGATCGATTGCAGGATCGCCAGCGTGTTCTTGACGCGGTGGTTGAGCTCCTCGATCAGCAGGTCGTGCAGCATCTCGCCGCGCGCGATCGTGGTCGCCATCCGCACCGCAAAGCCGAGGCCGACCAGAAGCAGGATGCTGCCGATCACGCTGGTGATCGCGAGCGAGCGCCACAGCGGCGCCACCAGCGAGTTCTCGGCGATCCCGGCGGCGACCGTCCAGCCGGTGACGTGCGATCGGGTGAAGCCGGTGATCAGCGCGACGCCTTCGAGCGAGACCGTCGGCAGTGTCGCCTCGCTGCGGCGGAACATCTCGGCAAACAACGTCGGCGAGGCGCGCTGCCCGATGGTCGCGTGCGGGTTTGGCACGCGGGCGAGATTGACACCGTCGCCGTCGAAGATCGAGATGGTCCAGTCCTGGTTCAGGCGCTGCTTCTCGATCATGGCTTGGAAGACCTCGATCGGCGGGCTGAAGGAGATGTCGTAGAGCACTTCGCCGTCGCGGATCACCGGCACTTCGACGGTGATGATCAGTTGCTGCTTCACCTCGCCGAAGAACAGGTTGGAGTATTGCGGCTGCCGCGTCGTAAACACCTTCTCGACGATCTCGAGATTGTTGCGCGGCGGCAGGCTCGCGGTGTCCGGCGTCAGCGAGGAGAACGCCTGGCGTCCCCGGCGGTCGGCGACCAGCACCACGCCGTCCTTGCCATACTGGTCGAGGAAGCCCGTCGCGACGCGGCGGAAATTGCCGAAATCGCTGTCGCGCAGCGAGTCGGTCAACGCCAGCACCTGCAGCCCGCCGGTCATGCGCTGCATTTCGGCATCGAGCAGCAGGCGGATGCTGCGCGCCGTTTCCAGCACGCGCTGGGTCGCAGCCTGACGATCCCGCTGGTAATTGTGGAAGACGATGCCGACCGCGAAAACGATCAGCGGCAACATCGTCCCCGCGACCAGAAGCGCGAGACGCACTGGCAATGTCAGTTTCGGCACGAAGTCCCCGGGGCGGCGCCCATTTCGCTGTGAGCGTAGGGGCGGCGGGAAGGTTCCGCTAAAGCAAATGATGGTTATCTGAAAATTCTGTGGCGCACGGTGTGCGCCGCAGAACAACCCTTGGTCAGAGATTGCTCTCTGTGATCGCGGCATAAACCATGGTGCGCAGCTCGCGCCGCAGCGGATAGGCGCTCGACGGCAGCACCTGTGTCATGAAGATGGTGATTAGCTCCTCGGCCGGATCGATGAAGAACGATGTCGTCGCCGCGCCGCCCCAGTTGAATTCACCCGGGCTGCCCGCGATCAGCGTCTGCGCCGGGTGCATGGTGACGGCGAAGCCGAGGCCGAAGCCGATGCCGTTATAGGCGGCCTCGGCGAACATCGAGCGCGACATCGCCGGCAGGTCGACGCCGCCCGGCAGATGGTTGGAGGCCATCAGCCTCAGCGTCTTCGGGCCGAGCAGCCGGACGCCGCCGAGTTCGCCGCCATTGAGCAGCGCCCGGCAGAAGGTCAGATAGTCGGCCGCGGTCGAGCACAGCCCGCCGCCGCCGGAGACCAGCGAAGGCGGCGACAGGAACGAGCTGGTGGCCGGATCGTCCTGCAAGGTCAGCGTGCCCTTGCGCTCGGCAGCGAGCGGGTTGAAGCCGCCCTGCGGGTCGGCGGAATAGCAGGCGGCAAAGCGGTGCGCCTTGTCCGAAGGCACGAAGAAGTCGGTGTCGTTCATGCCGAGCGGCTCGAAGATCCGCTCCTTCAGGAACTGCTCGAACGGCATGCCGGAAATCTTGCCGACGAGATAGCCGAGCACGTCGGTGGAGACCGAGTAGTTCCAGGCTTCACCCGGCGAGAATTCCAGCGGGATCTTGGCCAGGTCCTCGATCATGCTGTCGAGCGTGCCGGCCTTGATGACTTCGCCGATCTTCTTCTCGCGATAGGCTGCGTCCACGTTGGAGCGCTGCTGGAAACCGTAGGTGAGGCCCGAGGTGTGGCGCAGCAGGTCGACGATCAGCATCGGCCGCGTCGGGGGGCGGGTCAGGAAGGCCGGCGCGGTGCCCGCGACGAACACGCCGAGGTTCTTCCATTCCGGAATATATTTGGCGACCGGTTCGTCGAGCGCGACCTTGCCTTCCTCGACCAGCATCATGAAGGCGACCGAGGTGATCGGCTTGGTCATCGAATAGATGCGGAAAATGGTGTCGTCCTTCATCGGCGCCTTGCGCTCGAGATCGGCAAAGCCCTGAACGGTGGAATGCACGATCTTGCTGCGGCGGTAGATCAGGACCTGGGTGCCCGGAAAGCGGCCGGCATCGATGTAGCGGCTCTTCAGATGCGCTTCGAGGCGGTTGAGGGCGGTGGTCGACATTCCCGCGGATTCGGGTGAGGCAGGCGTGGGAGCTAACATCGGGCATTTTCTCCGGCTGGCGAGGCAGCCCTTGATAGCCGAAAAGTGTCCGCTGCAGCAATCGGCCGCCGCTTACCGGCACCTCGCCGGTAGTGTACGCTCGCCCCTGCAATCGCGCCCTCTAGGGATACGGGAAACGCCGAGATGACCCAGTTCAACGAAACCGAACTCACGACAGCCGTCATCCGCAGCTTCGACCAGACGCCCGATCCGCGGGCCAAGTTCCTGCTGCAGGAACTGGTGAAGTCGCTGCACGATTACGTGCGCAAGACCGATCTGACCTTCGAGGAATGGGACCACGCCATCGGCTTCCTGACCCGCACCGGGCAGAAGTGCACGGACATCCGCCAGGAATTCATCCTGCTGTCCGACGTGCTTGGCGTGTCGATGCTGGTCGATGCCGTCAATCACCGCGATCGCGACGGCGCGACCGAGACCACCGTGCTCGGCCCGTTCTATGTCGGCGAGCACAAGGTGACGCCGCACGGCACCGACATCTCCGCAAGCCTGCCCGGCGAGCGCATGTTCGTGCAAAGCCGCGTCACCGACCTTGACGGCAAGCCGCTGGCCAATGTGCCAGTCGACGTCTGGCACGCGGACGACGACGGGTTCTATGACTCGCAGAAGCCGAGCTATGCCAGCGAAGGCCCCTCGTCACGGGCGCGCTTCATCACCGATGCCGACGGCCGCTTCTTCTTCCGCACCATCGTGCCGTGCAGCTATCCGATCCCGACCGATGGCCCGGTCGGGCAGATGATCACCCAGACCAACCGTCACCCGATGCGGCCGGCGCATGTGCACTTCCTGGTCAACGCCAAGGACCATGAGCCGCTGATCACGCATGTGTTCGTCGAAGGCGACAAATATATCGACTCCGACGTCGTGTTCGGCGTGAAGGACGAGCTGATCGCCAAGGTCGAGCGGCGCACCGATCCCGTGATGCCCGACGGCCAGCGCTCGGATGGTCCGTGGAGCCTGATGACCTACGAATTCCATGTGAAGCCCGGCGGCGGAATGGCGCCCGCGCCGCTCGGCACCAAGGTCGCCGAAGACGCCTGATCGCTGTCGACCAAACCCTCTGCTCAATTCATGTGCGATGCACAAGAATTGAGCGAGTCGCATTTTTTGGCGGCGCACGCGCTGCGACCCCTGCGCGCCGCGACAAGTTGCGCAAAACATTGCATTAAAATCGATTTTTGCACTGCAGTAGCTTGGCACAAGGCTTGAATAGTCAAGCTCCGACGCCATTGAAGTCGTCCCTCGAGGCCACCCCATCGGATTTCTGACGCCGCTCGTCCGGGCCTCCCCGGTGCATGCCCTTTTGCGCCCTGCGCGCGTCGCCACCCGACGGAGGGCGCTCGACGCACAGACGCATCACCGCAACGCAACGACGCAAAGGACGACCGATGACCAAACCCATCAACAAGCGCCCAGGCGATGCGATCAGCCGTCGCCGGCTCCTGAAGGCGAGCAGCGGCGCCGCCGCGCTGCTCGCCGCGGCCAGGTTCAACTTTCCCGCTGGTGCATTCGCTGAAGGCGCAGGCCCGGAAGTGAAGGGCGCCAAGCTCGGCTTCATCGCGCTGACCGATGCCTCGCCGCTGTTCATCGCCAAGGAGAAGGGCATCTTCGCCAAATACGGCATGCCCGATGTCGAGGTGCAGAAGCAGGCCTCGTGGGGCACCACGCGAGACAATCTCGTGCTCGGCTCCGAGGGCAACGGCATCGACGGCGCGCATATCCTGACCCCGATGCCGTATCTGATCTCGGCCGGCAAGGTAACGCAGAACAATCAGCCGACGCCGATGTACATCATGGCGCGGCTCAATCTGAACGGTCAGTGCATCTCGGTCGCCAAGGATTATGCCGATCTCAAGGTCGGCGTCGACACCACGCCGTTCAAGGCGGCGCTGGAGAAGAAGAAGGCTTCCGGCAAGCCGGTGAAGGCCGCGATGACTTTCCCGGGCGGCACGCACGACCTCTGGATCCGCTACTGGCTCGCCGCCGGCGGCATCGATCCCGACAAGGACATCGAGACCATCGTGGTGCCGCCCGCGCAGATGGTGGCCAACATGAAGGTCGGCACCATGGATTGCTTCTGCGTCTGCGAGCCGTGGAATCTGCAGCTGATCCATCAGGAGATCGGCTACACCGCGATCACGACCGGCGAACTCTGGGACAAGCATCCGGAGAAATCGTTCGGCCTGCGCGCCGCCTGGGTCGACAAGAACCCGAAGGCCGCGAAGGCGCTGCTGATGGCTGTGATGGAAGCGCAGCAGTGGTGCGAGAAGATGGAGAACCGCGAGGAGACCGCGGCAATCTGCGCCAAGCGTCAGTGGATCAACTGTCCGGTCGAGGACATCACCGATCGCATGAGGGGCAAGTTCGACTACGGCACCGGCCGCGTGGTCGAGAATTCGCCGCAGCAGATGCGGTTCTGGAAGGACAATGCGTCCTATCCCTATCAGAGCCACGACCTCTGGTTCCTGACCGAGGACATCCGCTGGGGCAAGTATGAGGCGGGTTTCGATACCAAGGCACTGATCGCCAAGGTCAACCGCGAGGATCTCTGGAAGGAGGCCGCCAAGGAGCTGGGGGTGTCCGACATTCCGGCCTCGACCTCGCGCGGCAAGGAGACTTTCTTCGATGGCAAGGTCTTCGATCCGGAGAATCCCGCCGCCTATCTGAAGTCGCTGTCCATCAAGCGCGTCGATGTCTGAACTCTCACAGGGCCGCGCTCGCCTGCGCGGCCCATCGCATGACCACGGAGATTGTCTGTCAATGTCGATGCATGCCATGAAGACCGAAGTGTCGGCGGTGGCGATCCCGCCAGCCGCTGCCGCGGCGCCGGTCGTGACCATGACGCCGAAGCGCCCGCCGCGCGCAGAAGCCTATGCGAGGATGGCGAAGGAGACCGCGGCGCGCGTGGTGCCGCCGCTGATCGTGGGCGCGCTGCTGCTGGTGGTGTGGGAGCTGATCTGCCGGCGCGCCGGCTCCAGCCTGCCGCCGCCTTCCAAAGTGTTCAGGGATACCAAAGAGCTGATCCTCGATCCGTTCTTCGACCATGGCGGCATCGACAAGGGCCTGTTCTGGCATCTCTCCGCCAGCCTGCAGCGCGTCGCCTACGGCTACTCGCTGGCGGCGATCGCAGGCATCGCGCTCGGCACGCTGGTCGGACAATCGGTCTGGGCGATGCGCGGGCTCGATCCGCTGTTCCAGGTGCTGCGCACCATCCCGCCGCTGGCCTGGCTGCCGTTGTCGCTCGCGGCGTTCCGCGACGGCCAGCCCTCGGCGATCTTCGTCATTTTCATCACCTCGGTGTGGCCGATCATCATCAACACCGCGGTCGGCATCCGCAACATCCCGCAGGATTACCGCAACGTCGCCGCGGTCGTGCAGCTCAATCCGCTGGAGTTCTTCACCAAGATCATGATCCCGGCGGCCGCGCCCTACATGTTCACCGGCCTGCGCATCGGCATCGGCCTGTCCTGGCTTGCGATCGTCGCCGCGGAAATGCTGATCGGCGGCGTCGGCATCGGCTTCTTCATCTGGGATGCGTGGAATTCCTCGCACATCAGCGAAATCATCCTGGCGCTGTTCTATGTCGGCATCATCGGCTTCGTGCTCGACAGGCTCATTGCGGGCCTCGGCAAAGTCGTGACCCGCGGCACGGCTGCAAACTGAGGGACGAGTCATGCAGGCCTATCTGAAGCTCGATCACATCGACAAGGTTTTCACCCGCGGCAGCACCACCACGGAGGTTCTGAAGGACATCAGCCTGACGATCGGGAAAGGCGAATACGTCTCGATCATCGGCCATTCCGGATGCGGCAAGTCGACCCTGCTCAATATCGTGGCCGGCCTCACCGGCGCCACCAATGGCGGCGTGCTGCTGGAGGATCGCGAGATCAACTCGCCGGGGCCCGATCGCGCCGTGGTGTTCCAGAACCACAGCCTGTTGCCGTGGCTGACCGTCTACGAGAACGTCAAGCTCGGCGTCGACAAGGTGTTCGCCAAGACCAAGAGCAAGGCCGAGCGCAATGCCTGGGTCATGCACAATCTCAGCCTGGTGCAGATGGCACACGCCAGGGACAAGCGGCCGAGCGAGATTTCGGGCGGCATGAAGCAGCGCGTCGGCATCGCGCGAGCGCTCGCGATGGAGCCGAAGGTGCTGCTGCTCGACGAGCCGTTCGGCGCGCTCGACGCGCTGACCCGGGCGCATCTGCAGGATTCGGTGATGGCTCTGCACCAGAAGCTCGGCAACACCATCTTGATGATCACCCACGACGTCGACGAGGCCGTGCTGCTGTCGGACCGTATCGTCATGATGACCAACGGCCCGAGCGCGCGGATCGGCGAGGTGCTCGAGGTGCCGCTGGCGCGTCCGCGCAAACGGCTCGAGCTCGCGACCCACCCCGGCTATCTGAAATGCCGGCAGCGCGTGCTCGAATTCCTCTATGAGCGCCACAGCTTTCGTCGAGGCGGCATGAGCAGCCCTCGGCTCACGTGAACAGTCTTTCTGCCTCGCCGCAATGGCGCGGCGAGGAAGCAGCGTGCACGGAGGCACACATGACGGAAGACCAGGTCAGGCTCGTCCAGCAGACCTTCGCCAAGGTCGCACCGATGTCGGAGCAGGCGGCAGTCATCTTCTATGACCGCCTGTTCGAGGTCGCGCCCGGCGTGAAGGAGATGTTTCCCTCCGATATGACCGAGCAGCGCAAGAAGCTGATGGCAACGCTTGCCGTCGTCGTCAATGGATTGAGCAATCTGCCGTCGGTGCTTCCGGCCGCGAGTGTGCTCGCCAAGCGCCATGTCGGCTACGGCGCCAGGCCTGAGCATTATCCGGTGGTCGGCGGCGCGTTGCTGTGGACGCTGGAGAAGGGGCTCGGCGACGCCTGGACACCTGACGTCGCCGCGGCATGGACCGCGGCCTACGGCACGCTGTCCGGCTATATGATTTCGGAGGCCTATGGGGCGCAGGCGGCGGAGTAGGGAGTCGCCTTGAGCCACCACTGGCGACCGGCACAACGATCCGTCCACGTCATTGTGAGCGCAGCGAAGCAATCCATCGGTCGTACAGGCGGCGCGAATGGATTGCTTCGTCGCTTCGCTCCTCGCAATGACGCGTGAGGAGGTTTGGCCGCTCAGTCGATTCCGTCTATGGTCGCACCCGTTTGCCAACGAGTGCGAGCCCAAAATGATGTTCCTGGAAACGCCGCCGAAACTGATCCCGACCGAAATCTTCTCTGCTGTGCCCGCCGAATTCCGCCGCAAGGTGGCGAGCGAATGGGCCGACGCCAACCGGCCGGGCGCGGTGACCGACTGTTTCATCGAGGGGCCGTCGTTCGATGCGTCGGGCAATCTCTACATCGTCGACATTCCGTTCGGCCGCATCTTCAGGATCGCGCCGGACAAGTCATGGACGCAGGTCGCCGAGTATGACGGCTGGCCGAACGGGCTGAAGATCGACGCGAAGGGCCGCATCCTGATTGCCGACTACCGGCACGGGCTGATGGAACTCGATGCCAAATCGGGCGAGGTCACGCCGCTGCTGCGTTCGCGCAATTCGGAATCGTTCCGCGGCTGCAACGACCTGCACATCGCCTCGAACGGCGACATCTATTTCACCGACCAGGGTCAGACCGGGCTGCACGATCCGACCGGCCGGGTCTATCGTCTGCGGGCGAGCGGTGCGCTCGACTGCCTGATCGATACCGGCATCAGCCCGAACGGGCTGGTACTGGATCCGCACGAGGCGGTGCTGTTCGTCGCCATGACGCGGGACAATGCGGTCTGGCGCGCGCCGTTCATGAAGGACGGAAGCGTCTCCAAGGTCGGGCGCTTCTGCTCGCTGTTCGGCACGAGTGGACCCGACGGAATGACGATGGATAAAGCGGGACGGCTGTTCGTGGCCCACGCCTCGCTCGGCCACGTCTTCGTGTTCGCACCGAACGGCGAGTGCATCGCGCGCATCAAGTCCTGCGCCGGACCAAGCTGCACCAATGTCGCGATCGGGGGCGCCAGCCGCGACCGCCTCTACATCACGGAATCGGTGACGGGCACGGTGCTGGTCGCCGACATCAGCGGGATCGACGGTTAGCTACGGTCCGCCGTCGTCCCGGCGAGGTCGCGAGGCATAACCCCAAATCTACGTTGCCGGACGACGCTGCGACCGCAATTTGCTTTCGCATCTGCCCCTGTGGTGATGAGTCCCGGCCTACGCCGGGGCGACGATGACGAGACATTGCTGCCCATTTCCTCTATCGTCGTATGGGGCGAGAGGCGACCCACGCACAACGAGGCGATCGTGCAGACAAAAAAATTCGGCAGCAACGGCCCGCAGGTCTCGGTGATCGGGCAGGGCACCTGGTATCTCGATCGCGGTGACCGCAAGGCGGCGATCGCTGCGCTGAAGCGCGGTATCGATGCCGGCATGACGCATATCGACACCGCCGAGATGTATGGCGACGCTGAACTCGTGATTGCAGATGCGATCGCCGGCCGCCGCGACGAGCTGTTCCTGGTCTCGAAGGTGTTGCCGAGCAACGCGTCGCGGCGCGGCACCATCACCGCCTGCGAGCGCTCGCTGAAGCGGCTGAAGACCGATCGCCTCGATTGCTATCTGCTGCACTGGCGTGGAACCACTCCGCTCGCCGAGACGGTCGCGGCGTTCGACGAATTGATCGCGGCCGGCAAGATCCGTTCCTGGGGCGTCAGCAATTTCGACGCAGACGATCTCGATGAACTGCGCGATGTCACGGGCGAGGGCAAGATCGCCTGCAACCAGGTGCTCTACCATCTGCGCGAGCGCGCCATCGAGCACGCCGTGATCCCGTGGTGCGAGCGGCATGGCGTGGCCGTGGTCGCCTACTCACCGTTCGGCCACAATGATTTTCCGTCCCCGTCGAGCAAGTCAGGTGCGGTGCTGCAATCGATCGCGCAGGCGCACCGGGCGACGCCGCGCCAGGTCGCGCTGAGCTTTCTCACGCGGCTGCCGCCGGTGCTCGCGATTCCGAAGGCGTCGACCGCGGACCACGCGGCGGAGAATGCCGTGGCGGGAACGCTCAAGCTCAGCGGCGACGAGATCGCCGCGCTCGATGCGGCGTTCCCGCGCGGGCCAAAGCCGCGCTCGCTGCCGATGCTCTAGTTCGAGGATTCACGAGAAGCTCCGCTCCACACAGTTCTTAACAAACTGTTGCGGTTGCGGCCGCGCACCGGCTGCGGCGGGCGGTCGCGCGCGCTGGTGCATATCGGAGTCCCGTTTTCGGGCATTGTTCTCGCAGCGGAATTGGCGTTCTGTACGAACAGCAGATTCCCCTTATTTTGCTCATCGAGATTGCCGTGACACCGCCCCCCGCCGTAGCCGCCAGGCTGGACAGCGTTCCTCTTGCATTGCCCGCGAAAACGTCCGTTGCACGCAAGGCGCCGGCCCACACCGACCGGCCGTTCAAGGGCATTGCGCTGATCCTGCTGTCGACCGTGTTCCTGGGCACCTCCGACGTCACCGCGAAATATCTGTCGTCGTCGCTGCCTTCGATCGAGATCGCCTGGATCCGCTTCCTGGTGTTCGCGCTGATCATGACGCCGGCGATGCTGCCGGGCTCGCCGCTGTTCGCGCTGCGCAGCAGCCGCCCCGGCCTGCACGTGCTGCGCGGCGCTGCGCTGCTCGGCTCCTCCCTGATCTTCATCACGGGGCTCGGCTTCCTGCCGATCGCCGAGGCCTCGGCCACCAGCTTCGTCTCGCCGCTGTTCGTCACTGCGTTGTCGATCGCTTTCCTCGGCGAGAAGGTCGGCATGCGCCGCTGGGTCGCGACCGCGGTCGGCCTCGCCGGCGTGTTCATCATCCTGCGGCCGGGCACCAGCGCCTTCCATCCAGCGGCTGTCTTCCCGCTCGTCTCGGCGCTGGCCTGGGCCGCCACCCTGATCCTGACGCGCATGATGAGCGGCAGCGAACGTCCGATCACGGTGATGACCTATTCGTCGATCGTGGGCGTCGCCATCGTCAGCGCGCTGGTGCCGTTCGTCTGGGTCACGCCGAGCTGGCACGACATCATGTTCGGCATCCTGATTGGCGTCGCGTCCACCGTCGGACAGTGGATCGTCGTGCTGGCGTTCCGCTACGGCGATGCCTCGGTGCTGGCGCCGTTCTCCTACACGCAGCTGCTGTGGGTCAGCATCCTCGGCTTCCTGATCTTCGGCGAAGTGCCCGATAGCTGGACCATCCTCGGCGCCGGCTTCATCGTCGCCTCCGGCCTCTACACCGCGCATCGCGAGCGCGTCCGACGGTCGCAGTTGCTGGACGTGGCCAACGAGCCTTCGCCGAACGCCTGACCAACGCGTATCCATTTTACAACAGATGCCCTGAATCCGACCTGATGCGCTGACTGTGCACGGCTTGAGAAGACGCGCCTCCCGCGAGTTGCAAGATAGCCCATTCGGGTCAAGCCGCGTCCGCGCGGCGCTATCGATTTGGGGCTGGGGCAATGCGAGAGTGGGGCTGCGCGCGAATCCGTCTGCGAGGCTGGTTGATGGTCGCGATCATCCCTTCAACCGCTCTGCTCGCCGGGCCGGTTGTCGCACAAAACGGCGGCGCCGGCGGCGAGGGTAACTATCAGTCGACAGGACAATATGGCGGTGCCGGCGGCATTCCCGGTGTGAGCGGTGGCGTCGGCGGCGACGGCGGCGCTCCGAATCGCTCATGCCAATGCACCGGTGGTGGTGGCGGCGGCGGCGCTGAGGGCGCCGCCGGAGGTGCCGGCGGCCCCGGCGGGAATAACGCCTCTCCCGGCGGCGGTGCCGGTGGCGCGGCCGGACAGGATGGCGTTGCTGGAACGATCGGTTCATTTACCGCGAGTGGTGGTGGCGGTGGCGGCGGCGGGCTCAGCGGAACGTCCAGCGCGACGCTGAACAACACCGGGATAGTGATGGGCGGCAATGGCGGCAGGGGCGGCGACGGTGGCGTCAACGCCTCGAACCCTTCAGCCCAAATCGCTGGCGGCGGCGGTGGTGGTGGTGCGGGCGGCAGTGCATTCACCATCACCGGCGCAGGAATCCACTCAAACAGCGGCAGCATCACAGGCGGCAATGGCGGTGCGGGCGGCGCCGGCGATGTCGGTGGCGGCGGCGGTGACGGCGGCACCGGCATCGTCGTCAGTGCGCCAGGCGCAACGATCAGGAATTCCGGCTCGATCTCGGGTGGCGCGGGCGGTGGTGGCGGCGCGCAGGTGTCCGATGTCGACGCGAATCAAGGCGAGCCGTCCACCGGCGGCACGCGGGGGAAGCCCGGCGCAGCAGGCACGGGCGGTTCCGGAATCGTCGGTAGCGGCTTGACCATCATCAACAGCGGAACGATCACCGGTGGCGGCGGCCCGGGTGCGCAGGGCAACGCGATCGGCTTCACCGGCGGAGCCAATACGCTGACGTCGGTCGGTGGAACGCTCAGTGGCAATCTTGCGATTGCAAATGGTGTCGGCGCCAGCCTGACGTTCCTGCAAACCAGCGCGGCCGGCGCGTCGGGCGATGTCACCATCTCCGGCATCACGGGCCTCAATGGCTTGGCCACCGACGCCTCGGTTGCCGTCAAGCTGGATGGTGGGCGCTCGCTGATCGTCACCGGTGCCAGCACCTACACCGGCGGCACCTCGGTGAGCGACGGATCGACGCTCGTCATCCGCAACAGCAATGCACTCGGCAGCGGCACGCTGAAGATGGGCGAGACGCTTGCCGGTCTCACCAGGCTGGTGCTGGACGGCAACGGCGTCAACATCGCCAACACCATCGTCATCAACAGCGATCCCATCATCACCGTCGCCGCCGGTACCACAAACGCGATGTCGGGGCCTATCAGCGGTGCCGGCGATATCGTGCTCAACGGGGGCGGCAGGCTGGTGCTGTCCGGAGCGAATACATATACCGGCGGCACCACGATCTGCGGCACTGCGTGCGGCGTTGCCGGCGGCAGCAGCGTGCTGCTAGTCGGCGTCGACACCGTGGGTACGCCGGGCGCGATCGTCTCGTCGGCGATCGGCACCGGCCTGCTGAGCTTCGACGGCGGGACGCTGCAGGCCGGCGGCAACTACACGATCGCGAACAACGCACAGGTCAACGCTACCGGCGGCAGCATCGACGGCAACGGATCCACCTTCACTTACTCGGGCAACATTGGCGGCGCCGGTGGACTGTCAGTGCTGGGCGCTTCGGCCTTCGTCGGCCGCGTGGTGTTGACAGGCACCAACACCTATGCCGGCGGCACCACGATCTGCAATTGCGCAACGCTGCAACTCGGCGACGCCAGCCACACCGCCTCGATCGTCGGCGAAGTCGCTGTCAACGGCAGGTTCGAGATCGTCAACGCCAACACGGCGGGCATCACCAAGATCGTCAACGACGGCTCCAACGGCGCCAGCACGACGTTCCACAATTCCACGACGGCGTCGACGGCTGTGATCGTCAACCGGAATTTCGGCGCCACGGTGTTTCGCGACAGCAGCACCGCGGGCAATTCCACCATTACCAATGGTGACAACACCAATGGTAACAACGTCGGCTCGACGTATTTCCTCGAATTTTCGTCGGCGGCGTCGGCGAAGATGACGACGTCCGCCACCGGCTATATAAGTTTCTTCCAGAGCAGCACCGCGGCGAACGCGACCATCGACAACAGCGGCGTGACCTATTTCGGCCCGTTCGGCGAGGCGACCGAAGCGCCGACCGCAGGCAACGCGACGATCACCAACCGGTCCGGCGGCGCGCTGATCTTTGCCGCATATGCGACGGCCGGAAACGCCATGATCACGACCGAGAGCGGCGCGAGCGTCAAGTTCGTCGACAACGCGACCGGCGGTGCCGCGCAGTTCATCACCCAGGGAACCGGCTATGTCGACTTCGGCGGCAGCCTTGGGCCGAACGGTGATGGTCGCATCACCGCAGGTTCGATCGCGGGCTCGGGCACTTACTACATCGGTGGGGGCAACACGCTCGCGGTCGGTGGCAACAATCTCTCGACAGTCGTCAGCGGCGTGATCGCGGATTCCAATCCCTGCGGTTGCGGCCCGGCCGGGCCTGGCAATCTGGAAAAGACCGGCAGTGGCACGCTGACTCTCTCGGGTGTCAACACCTATACCGGAGCTACCGTTGTCAATGGCGGCGTCCTGCAAGTCGATGGTTCGATCGCGTCGTCGAGTTCAGTCACGGTGAATTCAGGCGGCGCGCTCTCCGGTATCGGCACCGTCGGCAATACGACGATTGCGAGCGGTGGCATTTTGCTGCCAGGCAATGCGACACCGGGCACATTCCTCAACGTAGCGGGCAATGTCGCCTTCCAGTCTGGTGCGCTGTATCTGGTCGGGCTCAATGCGACCGCCGCCACATCAGCCAAGGTGACCGGCACCGCGGCGCTTGCCGGATCGGTGGGTGTCAGCATCGCTGCCGGCAGCACGATCGCCAGGCAATACACCATCCTGTCGGCGGCCGGCGGTCGCAACGGCGTGTTCGCCGGTGTCGCTTCAACAGGGCTGCCGTCGGGTCTGGTTGCAACGCTCGGTTACGACGCAAACAATGCCTATCTCAATTTCGCGCTCGATTACGCCGTGAAATCGAAGCTCAACGTCAACCAGAGCAACGTTGCCGCGACGCTGCAGAACTTCTTTAGTGGCAATGGCGGCATCAACGTGGCTTATGCGGGACTCTCGCCGAACGGCCTGACCCAGGCCTCGGGCGAGGGGGCGACCGGATCGCAGCAGGCGACGTTCAACGCGATGAACCAGTTCCTAGGTCTGCTGACCGATCCGTTCGTCGCCGAGCGCGATGGTGGTTTCGGTAGTGGCGCGAGCGCTACGCCGTTTGCCGAGGAGAGCGCGTCGCTGGCGTACGCGGCGCGCACGACCGAGCCACGCGATGCGCTGGCCGCGATTTACGCCAAGGCACCGCCGCCGCTGCAGCCCGACTTCGAGCAGCGCTGGAGCATCTGGACAGCGGGCTATGGCGGTTCGCAGACCACCAGCGGCAATGCGGTGCTCGGCTCGAACAACACCAGCAGCAGCGTTTACGGCACCGCGGTCGGAGCCGACTACCGCTTCTCGCCGAACACCATTGCGGGCTTTGCGCTCGCCGGCGGTGCTACCAGCTTCAGCACCAACGGTCTCGGTTGGGGCCGCTCCGACCTGTTCCAGGCCGGCGCGTTCGTTCGCCACACCGTCGGCGCGGCGTATCTGAGCGCCGCGCTCGCCTATGGCTGGCAGGACATCACCACCGACCGCATCGTGACCGCCGCGGGCGTCGACCACCTGCGGGCGAACTTCAACGCCAATGCGTGGTCGGGCCGGCTCGAAGGCGGCTATCGTGCCGCCACGCCCTGGATCGGGCTGACACCTTACGCGGCGGCGCAATTCACCAGCTTCGAGCTGCCGGGCTATGCGGAGAGCGTGGTCGCCGGTGGCGGTGCCTTCGCGCTGAACTATGCGGCGAGGAGCGTTACCGACGTCAGGAGCGAACTTGGCATCCGCTCCGACAAATCCTTCGCGGTCGACGGCGGCATCGTGACGCTGCGCGGCCGCGTCGCCTGGGCGCACGACTTCAACCCGAACCGCAGCTCCGCGGCCGTGTTCCAGGCGCTGCCGGGGGCGGCCTTCGTGGTCAACAGTGCGGCGCAGGCCAGCGAGGCCGCGCTGACCACCGCCTCGGCGGAGATCAAGTGGCGCAACGGCTGGTCGGCGGCTGCGACCTTCGAGGGTGAATTCTCCAGCGTCACCCAGTCCTACGCCGGCAAGGGCGTTATGCGCTATACGTGGTGACCCTCCGTGCTATAGCCTCCCGCAGCCAACGCCTGTCGCGGACTTGATCCGCGACCATGTATTTCGCGAGACGAAATACGCATCAAAATGAGTGGGACGAAACCCACGCGGGAGGAAACATGCGCGCAGCGATCTTCAGAAACGGCGAGATTGTCGTCGACGAGATGCCGGAGCCGAAGCCGGGCGCCGGCCAGGTACTGGTCAAATCGCTCGCCTGCGGCATCTGCGGTTCCGATCTGCACGCACGCAAGCACGCCCACCGCATGGTGGAGCTGAGCAAGTTCCTGCCGGGCCGTACGCCGATGGACCTGTCGCGCGACGTCGTGTTCGGCCACGAGTTCTGCTGCGAGATCCTCGATTACGGCCCGGGCACCACGCGCAAGCTGAAGCCCGGCACGCGCGTCTGCTCGCTGCCGGCGCTGCTGACGCCGGAGGGCCCGAAGGGCATCGGCTATTCCAACGATTATGTCGGCGCCTATGCCGAGCAGATGCTGCTCAGCGAGCCGCTGCTGCTCGAAGTGCCGAACGGGCTTGCCGCCGAGCACGCCGCGCTCACCGAGCCGCTCGCGGTCGGCGTCCATGCGGTGGCGATGGCGAACATCAAGGGCGGCGAGGTGCCGCTAGTGATCGGCTGCGGGCCGGTCGGCCTTGCGGTGATCGCGGCGCTGAAGATCAGGGGCCTCGGCCCGATCGTTGCCGCCGACTATTCGCCGGCGCGGCGCGCTCTCGCCGAGAAGATGGGCGCCGATGTCGTGGTCGATCCCGCCAGGACGCAGCCCTATGCGAGCTGGGCCGAGCACGCCCAGATGACCCAGGCGGAGAAGGCGGCGCGGCCGCCGATGCAGGCACTGCTGCCGCCGCTGAAGCCGGCGCTGATCTTCGAATGCGTCGGTGTGCCCGGGGTGTTGCAGCAGGTGTTCGAGGGCGCCCCGCGCAGCGCCCGAGTCGTGGTGGTCGGGGTCTGCATGGAGACCGACAAGTCCGAGCCGATGCTCGGCATCATCAAGGAGCTCAACGTCCAGTACGTGCTCGGCTACACGCCGGAGGAGTTCGCCTATTCGCTTCGGCTGATCGCGGAAGGCCAGGTCGATGCGGCATCGCTGGTCACCGGCCGCGTCGGCATCGACGGCGTCGCGCAGGCCTTTGCCGATCTCGCCAATCCCGAGGCGCACACCAAGATCCTGGTCGAGCCGTGGCGTTGAGTTGACGGCGCCGGTTTGCATTCCGCGACGCCGAACCTATAGTTCGCCGTCTCATATCGCACCGACAGCACGCACCTCATGCGCGTTTCAATCATCACGGGAGGCGGCTCCGGCATCGGCGCCGCCGTTGCACGCCGGCTTGCCGGCCCTGATCAGGGGCTGATGCTGCATGGCCAGGGCGCCGAAGCCAGCGGGCTCGCGCGGCTGAATTCGGTTGCGGAGGAATGCCGCAGCAAGGGCGCGAAGGTTGCGGTCTCTACCGGCGACCTCGCCGGGATCGGTGCGGGTACGTCGCTGGTCGAGGCTGCGCGCGCCGCGTTCGGGCCGATCGATGGCATCGTGCATGCCGCGGGCTTTGCCGACCGCCGCGAATTCGCCAGCCTGCCGCGCGAGGCGCTGGAGCGTGCCTTTGCCGTAATGGCGGCTGCATTTCATGAAATCGCGGCGGCTGCGCTGCCCGATCTCGCGCGCAGCGCGCAAGGCCGCGTCGTCGCGGTATCGAGCTTCGGGCCGCATCGTTTTGTGCCTGGCGCCACCTATCCGGGATCGGCCGCCGCCAAGGCTGCGCTCGAAGTGCTGGTGAAGTCGCTGGCAATCGAGCTTGCCGCATCGGGCGCGACCTCCAATGCGGTGATGCCCGGCTATACGCGCAAGGATCCCGGCCTGTTCGGCGCGCTCGACACCGCGACCTGGGAGCGGGTGGCGAAGGCCAATCCGATGCAGCGGCTGGCCGAACCCGACGAGATCGCCGCGGTCGTCGCCTTCCTGCTGTCGCCGGAAGCGGGCCACATCACCGGCGCCACGCTGCCGGTCGATGGCGGTCTGACCTTGATGTGACGGCATGAGCGAAGCCGCGTCCGCACAACAGGTTGACGTCGTCGTGCTCGGCGCCGGCATGGTCGGCGTCTCTGCCGGCCTTGCCGCACGGCAGCGCGGGCACTCCGTCATCATCGTCGACCGCCGTGAGCCGGGCAGCGAGACCTCCTACGGCAATGCCGGCATCATCTCGTCCGGCTCGATCCTGCCGCTCAACACGCCATCGCTGCTGAAGAACCTGCCGAAATACCTCACCAACACGCATCCGGCGCTGCGCTGGAATCTTCCGTGGGCGGTCGCCAATGCCGGCTGGGTGATCCGATTCCTCGCCGCGGCGACGCCGGCCCAGACCAAGCCGCGCGCCGCCGCGCTGCACGGCCTGATCGGGACGTCGCTGACGCTGCATCGCGACTGGATCGTGCAGGCGGGCGCCGGCCATCGCATCCGTGAGACCGGCTGGCTGAAGGCCTGGCGCGGCGACGGGCTCGCGGCCGCCAAGGCCGAGCAAGCGGCGCTCGCCGAATTCGGTATCAAAAGCGAAGTGCTCGATCGCCAGGCGATCTCCGCACTCGAGCCGAACATCATCCCTGCCTACAGCGTTGGCCTGCTGCACAGCCAGACGGCATCGGTCGATTCACCGGGCGCGGTGGTCAAGGCCTATGCGCAGATGCTCGCCGGCAACGGCGGCACGGTGCGGCAATCCGAGATCCGGCGGATCGCACAACAAGGCGCCGGCTGGCGCGTGCAGCTTGTCGACGGCGAGATCGCCGCGCGACATGTCGTGGTCGCGCTCGGGCCATGGTCGGCCGAACTGTTGCGGCCGCTCGGCTATCGCGTGCCGCTGGCATTCGAGCGCGGCTATCACCAGCATTTCGTGCCGAACCCGGCACGCAAATTGCTGCGGCCGATCCATGATGCGGAGGGCAGCTTCCTGATGACGCCGATGGAGCAGGGCGTTCGCGTCACCAGCGGCGTCGAGCTCACCGCGCGCGACGCGCCGTCGAACTATGCGCAGCTCGAGGCGGTGGTGCCGATGGCGCGCGAGGTGGTGGAATTTGGCGACGCGGTCGGCGAGCGCTGGCGCGGCGCGCGGCCGACGCTGCCCGACAGCCTGCCGATGATCGGCGAAGCGCCACGGCATCGCGGGCTCTGGCTCGCCTTCGGCAACCAGCATATCGGCTTCACCACCGGCCCCGGAACGGGCGCTGCGGTCGCGGCGATGATCGCAGGCGCCACGCCGCCGTTCGACGTGAGGGCGTTTTCGCCTGCCCGGTATATCGCGTGACTTGCGCGAGGCCGCCTGCGATGCTGGGAACGCGAGGCGAGCGCAAGGCGCGCGGCAACCGAGGGGCAGGATGAACTACGTCTGGGATTTCGGAATCCTCGCCAAGTACAGCCATCTGTTCTGGCTCGGGCTCGGCTGGACCATGGCCTACACCATCGGCACCATCATCCTCGGCACCTTGATCGGCCTGATCGTCGGCATGCTGCGGCTGCGGCGCATTCCCGTGATCGACTGGCTGCTGATCGCCTACATCGAGCTGTTCCGCTGCACGCCGCTGCTGGTGCAGATCATCTGGTTCTACTACGCGTTTCCGGTCGTGATCGGCGTCAACATCCCGGCGCATGTCGCAGCCGTCAGCGTGCTGTCGCTCTATGGCGGCGCGTTTTATGCCGAGATCGTCCGCGGCTCGATCGAGAGCGTGCCGGTCGGGCAGTGGGACGCGGCGAAGGCGCTCGGCTTCCGCGGCTGGCGGCTGATGCGGCTCGTGATCCTGCCGCAGGCGCTGAAACCGATGATGGCGCCCTACGTCAACCAGTCGGTGACGCAACTGAAGAACACCTCGCTGGTCTCGATCATCGCGGTGCCCGATCTCGTCTACAACGCCACCCTGATCAACGCCGACACCTACCGGCCGCTCGAGGTCTACACCATCGTGGCGGTGATCTACTTTGCGATCCTGTTTCCCTCGACGCTGGTGGCAAGGCGGCTGGAGCGCGGGCTGACCTACGACAAGGTCTGAGACGGCCCTTCTCGCTCTCCCCGCTCTTCGCGGGGAGAGGTGAGGCGGAGTCAGCCTGACGTCAGATATTCAGCTCCACCGGCACGTCCTCGGCCTTGACGCCGGCGAGGCCGAGGCCCTTGACGAACCATTCGCGCATCTGGCCGATGCCGCGATTGTAGTCGATCCACACCGAGAGGAAATCGCGCCACCGCTTGTCCTGTTCGCGCCGCACCGCCGTGCCGCTCGCGATCGTCACCGACGGCGAGGCCAGGATCTTGTAGGTGCCGAGGTTCGGGTTCTTGGCGATCGCGGTCAGCCCGAGCACCAGCGCATTGACCACGCAATCGACGCGGCCCGACGACATTTCCAGCATCACCTCGTCGCGTGACTTCAGCGACTTGATGGTGGCGTTCGGCGCAAAGCGCCGCGCGACGGCCTCGTTGGCCGAGCCGACGTCGACCGCGATCTTGACGTCGGGCTTGTTGATGTCGGCCCAGGTCTTGGCCTCCAGGCCCTTCTTCAGCATCGCGCCGAACGGATGCGGGAACACCAGATTGGTGAAGTCCACCACCAGCGCCCGCTGCGGCGTCGGGTTGAGCGCAAAGCCGAGATCGATCTTGTTGGCCTGCAGATCGAGAATCGAATTCCCGTAGGTCGACTCGACATATTCCAGCTTGACGTCGAGCAGTTTGGCGAGGTCGTTCGCCATCTCGATCGAGAAGCCGGACCAGGTGCCGGTGGCGAGGTCCTTGTTGAAATACGGCAGCTCGCCCGGCAGCACCGCGATCCGCAGCACCTTGTTGGCGCGGATGCGATCCAGGGTGTTGTCGGCGGTCTGCGCCGAGGCCGGGGTTGCCATCGCGGCCGCGAGTGCCACGCCGCTGCCGATCCCGAGCGCATAGCGCAGCGCGTCGCGGCGATCTTCGGAAATTGCGATGTCGTCGGATTGAGTCAAGCGGGCCTCCCTGCACCAGATCGGGGAAGCCTAGCGTCGGTATCCGGCGCCAGCAAGGGCGCGGGCCTGCGCCCAAAGTAGGCGAGCCGAAGAGGAGATGCCTATCTCTTAGCCTGGCCCAGCTTGCGCCAAGCTATCGCATACAGCCGGCTTCCGCAGGGGCGCACTGCCAAAATATCGAAAACAACCCCATGCACAGTAGCCGGGGCGTACCTGCATTCGACACGTCGACTTGACATGTCGGGCAAATCAGTGGCACTATTCTATTATTCCGAAACTGCGCAGGTGCGGCCTTCCCCTCTCCCCGTGAGAGCGGGGGAGGAGAAATCGAGACTGCCCAGCTCAATACCGTCCCGGCACGTACATCTCCGGCGGGATCGGGCCGCGGTGATAGTCGGGGTTGCGCACCCGCGGCGGCAGCACCACCGGTTGGTGGGCGACCTGCTGATAGGGAATCTGGCTGAGCAAATGCGAGATGCAGTTGAGCCGGGCGCGCTTCTTGTCGACGGCATCGACGATCCACCACGGCGAGTCCGGCAGGTGCGTGCGCTCCAGCATCGTCTCCTTGGCCTTGGTGTAGAGCTCCCAGCGGGTCCGCGCCTCGACGTCCATTGGGCTCAGCTTCCACTGCTTCAGCGGATCCTGGATACGCATCGAGAAGCGGAACGCCTGCTCCTCGTCGGTGATCGAGAACCAGTATTTCAAGAGGATGGTGCCGGAGCGGATCAGCATACGCTCGAATTCCGGCACCGACTTGAAGAACTCCTCATACTGCTCGTCGGTGCAGAACCCCATCACCTTCTCGACGCCGGCGCGGTTGTACCAGCTGCGGTCGAACAGCACGATCTCGCCGCCGGCCGGCAGGTGCGAGACATAGCGCTGGAAGTACCATTGCGTGCGTTCGCGCTCGTTCGGTGCCGGCAGCGCCGCGACGCGGCAGATGCGCGGGTTGAGCCGCTGGGTGATGCGCTTGATCACGCCGCCCTTGCCGGCGGAATCGCGGCCCTCGAACAGCACCACGACCTTCTGCTTCTCGTGCTGCACCCAGTCCTGCAGCTTGACCAGCTCGCCCTGCAGCCGCAGCAATTCGCGGAAGTAGAATTTGCGGTCGATCGACGGCTTGCCGGCGGCGCCGTCGTGGTCGAGCTCGTCGAGCCTCATGTCGTCGAGCTCGAGCTCGAGCTCCTCGTCGAGGCTGTCGGCCATCTCCTGATGGATGCGGGCGCGCAAGGCTTCGTCGCGCAAGGCTTCGTCGCGGGAGGCTTCATCACGGGCGGCTTCGTCGGTGAGGTCGGAGGCGGTCATGAAGGTCCGTCTTTCAGTGTGTTAGATGGAGCGACGGAAGCATTGACGGGCGATGTTACCCCTCTATGACAACGGCATGACCGCTGTTTCACGCCAGCGCGCGGACTGTGCTATCAAGCGCTGACAAGATCAAAAAAGGAGACGCCGATGATTTCGCTCACGCCAAAAGATATCCTGCCGGAGGACGGCACCGCCGGCACGCTGGTCGGACGGGTCTGGCTGCCGCAGGCCGGCGGCCCGGCCGTGGTCGCGGTGCGGGCGGACGGCGTGTTCGATGTCACCGCGCGTTTCCCGACCGTAAGCGCGTTGTGCGAGGAAGCCGATCCCGCGGCGGCGTTGCGCGGCACGCGCGGCGAGCGGATCGGCGATTTCGAGGCCATTCTCGCCAACACGCCGCCCGACGGGCGCGACGTGACAAAACCGCATCTGCTCGCGCCGGTCGATTTGCAGGTGCTGAAAGCCGCCGGCGTCACCTTCGCGATCTCGATGCTGGAGCGGGTGATCGAGGAGCGGGCGCGCGGCAACCCGTCGTCGGCGGAGGCGATCCGCAAGGAGGTGGTGCGCCTCGTCGGCGACGATCTCTCCAAGTTGAAGCCCGGCTCCGAGCAGGCGATGCGGTTGAAGCAGGTGCTGATCGACCAGAACGCCTGGAGCCAGTACCTGGAGGTCGGCATCGGCCCCGACGCCGAAGTCTTCACCAAGGCGCCGACGCTGTCCTCGGTCGGCACCGGCATGGATGCCGGGCTGCATCCGAAGTCGACCTGGAACAATCCGGAGCCGGAGGTGGTGCTGATCGTCTCCGCCGCCGGCAAGATCGTCGGCGCCGCGCTCGGCAACGACGTCAACCTGCGCGATTTCGAGGGCCGCTCCGCGCTGCTGCTGTCGAAGGCCAAGGACAACAACGCCTCCTGCGCGATCGGCCCGCTGCTCCGGCTGTTCGACGGGACCTTCTCGCTCGACGACGTCAGGAAGATGGATGTCGGCCTCACCGTGACGGGCACCGACGGCTTCGTGCTCGAGGGGCATTCTTCGATCAGCAAGATCAGCCGCGACCCGACCGATCTGGTCGCCCAGACCATCGGGCCCGTGCATCAATATCCCGATGGATTTGCGCTGTTCCTGGGCACGATGTTTGCGCCGGTCAAGGACCGCGACGCCAGGGGCGAGGGGTTCACCCACAAGCGCGACGACATCGTCACCATCGACGCGCCGCAGCTCGGCAAGCTCGTCAACCGCATGCGGGGCAGCGACGAATGCGAGCCATGGACCTTCGGCGTTGGCGCGTTGATGAAGAACCTCGCGCAGCGCAAGGTGCTGTGACGTAGAAACGTCGCGCGCAGGGTGTGTTGGACGGGCTCCGGCGCAACCCGTCCTGTCACGTGGCGATGCACGCTGCTCTGTGACGTGCTATACTTCGCTGCTGCCGCCCTCGTTGTCGAACATGTTCAGAAACCTGGGCGGCAGATCAATCGCATGCCGCAACTTGTGCGCGCGCAGATGCGCGAAACTCGGAGCGACCGCTTGTCGCGCCGTTATGTGAACCAGTTCATCCTCGTTCGCGCCGATCCGTTTCAGCATATGGGCTCGACGCGAACAGAAGGAGTCGCGGACATGAGCGAGCAGCCATCAAACGGAATGCCCGATTGGCTCACGACGGACATGCTGGTGATCGCCGTCGCACTGGTGATCATCGTGATGGGCATCTGGATCGCGCCGTAGCTGCCGCGGCCTACGCGGCGATGCCGCGCCTTACAGGCCGATCATCCGGAAGATCATGCCTCCGATATTCGGGCCATGATGGTGGTGGCGCCGATGACGGCCTCGCGGAGGTTCGTCGTTGCCTGCGGCCATCGAGGTCCTGCCGCCGTCTTGCTCTGGGCCGACCGCGTCGAACGCGGCCTTCTGCTCGTCGCTGAGCGAGCCGTAGAAGGTGTCCAGCGCCGGACGCACCGTGCCGATCGCCTGAAGCATCGTGTCGAGCCTGGCTCCGACCGCTGCAAGGCGTGCCGGTGGCGTGCGCGCGTCGGTGGGCGGACAGGACGATTTCAAGATGTCCTCGGCTTTTGTCGCCGCGTCGCGCAGGGCATCAAGGCTCGCCCGCTGCGCGTCTGTTGGCTTGACGTCGCGTTCGATGACGTCACCGGGCCACGAGATGGCAGAAGGCTGCGCCGTGTTGCAGGTGGCGTTGTCCGACGTCGCCTCACGCTGGCCGCGGTGCTGACCGGCCACCAGCGCGGTCACCTTGGCTTTCTGGTCGTCGCTGAGCAGCCCGTAAAACTTCTCCAGCGCCGGCTGCAGAATGCCGACCGCGTCGCGCATCGCCTGAAGCCGCTGCTGCATCGCGGCGAGGCGGCTCGGTGCGGTCAGCGGCACGTCCTTGGGACACGAATTGAGGATGGTCGCGGACGCCTTCTGCGAAGCGTTGGCGAGGTCGTCGAGCGCGGCGCTCTGCTCCGCGTTGGGTTGAATGGCGCTGCGGAATTGCTCGATCGGGAAGCCCGCGATATCGCCTCTGTCGCTGCCGCACATGTCGGCAAGGGTGGTGGCTTGCGCGCGTGCGCTGGACCGGCCTGTTCTCGGCGGACCGGCGCGGCCGGGCAGGTAGTCGGCATAGCCGCTCAGGGCATCGTAGTCATAGGGACCGAACAGACCGGTGTAGAGGTCGCCATAGCCGTAATCCCAGAAGTACGGGTCATAGCCCCAGCCCCACCAGGTGTAGTCATAGAGATCGTAATAGGCATACGGCCAGAACACCGGGCCGACCCAGCCATAGCCGCCATGCGGATGGCGCCACCACCCGCCGTTTTGATGGCCCCAGGCTTGATGGCCCCAGGCAGCGCCGGCGGCGGCGGTCGTGATCGCGGCGCGCGTGATCGGGTTGCGCAGGCCGCCGGGTCTGCCCATCGCGGTTCTGATCTGGCGTGAGCCCAGCGAGCGTCCGACGACGTTCGCATTGTGCCGCATCGCGGCGGGTGAGGCGGCATGCCGGCCGGCGGCTATGCCCGGCGCGCTGCGTGCGGCGCGAGCGGCAGGACGGAATTGAGGGTGGTGCGCGCCGGCGCCGCTGAACCTCGTCCCGGCTCTTGCTGCGGGACGAATGGTGTGAAAGCCGCCGCCGCGCGGAGCGCTGGCGTGAAAGCCGCCGCCATGAAACCCGCCGCCGCCACCGCGAAATCCTCCGCCGCCGTGGAAACCGCCGCCACCATGAAATCCACCGCCGCCCCCATGGGAGCCGCCACCGCCATGACCTCCCCCTCCGCCGCCATGGCCTCCGCCGCCGCGCGCGGCATCGGCACGACCTGCGAACAGCGCTGTCGATGCCGCCACTGCGATGATCGCGGCGAACGCCAACACGGCGTATTTGCTGCGGGCGCCCGTCAGCATGGGTTTCACCCTTCGAACAGTGATGCCTGATGTCAACATCGCACGCCGCCGCCGGGTTCCAGCGGCGATGCGGATATTTGCCGGATCGCCCTGGTGCCTTTTGAACCGCGAACCATTCACCGCCGTCGTCCTGGCGTAAGCCAGGACCGATTACCCCAAATGGCAATCGTTGTGCGACACCGGCGCCACGATCCCGTTCATCACCGAATGCGATGGTTATGGGCCTGGCTTTCGCCAGGACGACACTGTGGTGTAGCTGCAGTTCGATTCACCAACCCTACACCGGCAGCGCCGTCGAATACTTCACCTGGCTCAGCGCAAAGCTCGACTCGATCGAGGCGATGCCGTCGAGCCGGGTCAGCTTGTTCTTCAGGAACGCTTCGTAGGAGGAGAGGTCGGCGGCGACGACGCGCAGCAGATAGTCACGGTTGCCGGTCATCAGATAGCATTCGAGCACCTCGTCCCATTTCGAGATCGCGCGCGCGAAGCGGTTGAGGTCCTCCTCCTTCTGCCGCGCCAGCTTGATCGAGATGAAGACCGAGACATGCAGCCCGATCGACTTCTGGTCGACGGTTGCGATGTAGCGGGAGATCACGCCGCGCTCCTCGAGCAGCTTGACCCGGCGGTGGCAGGGCGACACCGACAATCCGACCTTGTCGGCGAGGTCCTGCATGGTCATGCGGCTGTCGGTTTGAAGCAGACTCAGGATCTTGCGGTCGATGGCATCGAGGGCAGGCATTGGGATGAACTCGTAGGTTAAGGCCGGATCGTGGGAATTTATCCCAATTTTTCCTCTGCTGTCGCGTGGAATTGAGATTTTCGGCGGCTGCCGCGGCAGTAACATCGGAGATATCGCCCGGACGATTGCCAGGAACACTGACATGGGTATTGCGCCTGAACGCCTCGACATGCTGTCCGCTTTGGCCCGCAAGGTGCTGTGGCTGTCGTCGTGGACCATCCACCACGCCAACCATGTGCGGCCCTCGACCGACGGGCTGAAGGTCGGCGGTCACCAGGCCTCGTCGGCCTCGCTCGCCAACATCATGTCGGCGCTGTATTTCTCGGTGCTCCGCCCGCAGGACCGCGTCGCGGTGAAGCCGCATGCGAGCCCGGTGTTCCACGCGATCCAGTATCTGTTCGGCCACCAGACCCGCGACAAGCTGGAGAATTTCCGCGGCTACAAGGGCGCGCAGTCCTATCCGTCGCGCACCAAGGATGTCGACGATGTCGACTTCTCCACCGGCTCGGTCGGGCTCGGCGTGGCGCAGACGCTGTTCGCTTCGCTGGTGCAGGACTACGTCAAGGCGCATGGCTGGATGGGCGACCGGCCCGAGGGTCGCATGATCGCGCTGGTCGGCGACGCCGAGATGGACGAGGGCAACATCTTCGAGGCGCTGCTGGAGGGCTGGAAACATGGCCTGCGCAACACCTGGTGGGTGGTCGACTACAACAGGCAGTCGCTGGACGCCGTGGTGCGCGAGGGGCTGTGGGCCAAGTTCGAGACCATGTTCCGCAATTTCGGCTGGGACGTGGTGATCGTGAAATACGGCAAGCTGATGCTGGAGGCGTTCGCCGAGCCCGGCGGCGAAGCGCTCAAGCGCTGGATCGACAACTGCCCGAACCAGATGTACGCGGCGCTCTGCTTCCAGGGCGGCGCGGCATTCCGCAAGCATCTGCGCGACGATATCGGCGACCAGGGCGACGTGTCGGCGCTGATCGAGCGCCGCAGTGACGACGAGTTGCTGGCGCTGATGTCGAACCTCGGCGGCCACGACATGGCGAGCATGATCGAGGCCTTCGAGGCGATCGACCATGACCGTCCGGTGTGTTTCATCGCCTACACCATCAAGGGCGTCGGCCTGCCGATGCAGGGCCACAAGGACAATCACGCCGGCCTGATGACCGTGGCACAGATGGAGAAGTGGCGCACGGCGCAGAACATCCGCACCGGCCATGAGTGGGACAAGTTCGAGGGCCTGTCGCAGGAGCCCGCGCAGCTCGAGGCGTTCCTCGCCGCGGCACCGTTCAACCGCGAAGGACGCCGCCGGCTCTCGGCGCCTCAAATCGACGTGCCGGAGCGGCTGGCATTCAAAGCCTCCGCGCAGATGTCGACGCAGCAGGGCTTCGGCCTCGTGCTGCACGAGCTGGCGCGCGGCGAGACCGAGCTGGCGTCGCGCATCGTCACCGTTTCGCCCGACGTCACGGTGTCGACCAACCTCGGCGCCTGGGTCAACCGCCGCGGTCTGTTCGCGAAGGCGGAGAACCATGACCTGTTCCGGCAGGAGAAGATCCCGTCCGCCTACACCTGGGAATACTCGCCTGACGGACAGCACCTCGAACTCGGCATCGCCGAGATGAACCTGTTCATCATGCTCTCTGCGCTCGGCCTGTCGCACCAGATCAACGGCGCGCGGCTGCTGCCGGTCGGCACGCTGTATGATCCCTTCATCGAGCGCGGCCTCGATGCGCTGAACTATGCCTGCTACCAGGATGCCCGCTTCATGGTGGCCGCGACTCCGTCAGGCATCTCGCTGGCGCCGGAAGGCGGCGCGCATCAGTCGATCAAGACGCCCTTGATCGGGATCGGACAGGACGGGCTCGCCTCGTTCGATCCGGCCTTCGTCGATGAACTTGCCGTGATCATGGGCTGGGGCTTTGGCCACATGCAGCGCGAGGGCGCCGAAGGTGGTTCGGTTTACTTGCGACTCTCGACGAGAACGCTGGAGCAGCCGCAACGGATCATGACACCGGACCTGCAACGCGACATCACCGATGGCGCCTACTGGATGCGCAGACCGGGCCCGAACTGCGACATCGTCGTTGCGTATACCGGCACCGTCGCGCCGGAGGCGATCGAGGCGGTCGGCCTGATCGGCGAGAGCCACCGCGATGTCGGTCTCCTGGCGGTCACCTCTGCCGATCGGCTCTATGCGAGTTGGTCCGCCGCGCGGAATTTACGCCGCGACCGCCGCGGCACGCAGCATCTGAGTCACATCGAGCGAATGCTGGCGCCGCTCGGCCGCGACTGCGGCATCGTGACCGTGATCGACGGCCATCCGGCCTCGCTCGGCTGGCTCGGCAGCGTGCGCGGCCACCGCCTCGAGGCGCTCGGCGTCGAACATTTCGGCCAGACCGGCACGATCGGCGACCTCTACCGGCACTACGGCATCGACGCCAACGCCATTATCGACGCGGCGGAAAGCGTGTCGGTCGGCGCTCCGGTGCGGCATCGCAAGATGGCGGTGTGAGCCGTCATTCTGCCCTCGTCATTTCGGGGCATGCGAAGCATGAGCCCGGAATCCATCGGGCTGCGGAGTTGGTGGAGGAATGGATTCCGGGCTCGCGACTACGTCGCGCCTCGGAATGACGGTTGGAGCAAGCCTTGCCACGCCAGCGGCAGCGACATTATATGCCGTTCGCGTGCACGAGCCGCGCCCCGCATATGGCGGGTTCAATTCGCCCTGCTTTCGTGCAAGGATGCCTGCCGAACGCTTTCCGTTCCCCTTATCCATACGCCCCCTACAAGAGGTTTCCGATGGTCAATCGCATGCAATTCTACATCGACGGCGCCTGGGTCGATCCCGTCGTCAAAGGCAAGTCCACCCCCGTCGTCAATCCGGCGACCGAAGAAGCGATGTATGAGATTGCGCTCGGCTCCAAGGCCGATGTCGACAAGGCAGTCGCCGCCGCCAAGCGCGCCTTCGAGACCTATTCCCAGACCAGCCGCGAGGAACGCGTCGCGCTGCTCACCAAGATCGTCGAGGTCTACAAGGGCCGCATGAAGGAGATCGGCGCCGCCGTCTCCGACGAGATGGGCGCGCCGCTACCGATGGCCGAGAAGCTGCAGGCCGGCGCCGGCCTCGGTCACCTCATGAACACCCTCGAAGTGCTCAAGAAGTACGAGTTCGAGGAGACCATGGGCACCGCCGTGATCGTGCGCGAGCCGGTCGGCGTCGTCGGCATGATCACCCCCTGGAACTGGCCGCTCAACCAGATCGCCTGCAAGGTCGCGCCCGCGCTCGCCGCCGGCTGCACCATGATCCTGAAGCCGTCGGAGTTCACCCCGACCTCGGCGCTGATCTTCGCGGAAATCCTCCACGAAGCCGGCGTGCCGAAGGGCGTGTTCAACCTGATCAACGGCCTCGGCCCGGAGGTGGGTGCGGCGATGAGCGAGCACCCGGACATCGACATGATCTCGTTCACCGGCTCGACCCGTGCCGGCGTCGACGTCGCCAAGCGTGCGGCGCCGACCGTGAAGCGCGTCAGCCAGGAACTCGGCGGCAAGTCGCCGAACGTGATCCTCGAAGGCGCCGACCTGACCAAGGCGGTGACCGGCGGCGTGATGCACATGTTCAACAACTCGGGCCAGTCCTGCAACGCGCCGTCGCGCATGATCGTGCCGCTCTCCAAGATGAAGGAAGTGGCCGCGATCGCGAAGGGCGTCGCCGACAAGACCAAGGCCGGCGATCCACGCGCCGACGGCACCACGATCGGTCCCGTGGTCAACCGCGGTCAGTGGGACAAGATCCAGGCGCTGATCCAGAAGGGCATCGACGAGGGCGCAACTCTCGTCGCCGGTGGCCCGGGCCTGCCCGAGGGCGTCAACAAGGGCTTCTATGTCCGTCCGACCATCTTCGCCGACGTCACCAACGACATGACGATCGCCCGCGAGGAAATCTTCGGACCGGTGCTCACCATCATCGGCGCCAAGGACGAGGCCGAGGCGGTGAAGATCGCCAACGACACGCCCTATGGTCTCGCCGGTTACGTCTCGGCCGACACCGTGGAAACCGCGCGCCGCGTCGGCCGCCAGATCCGCGCCGGCAATATCAACCTGCAGGGCGTGCCGAACGAGCGCACCGCGCCGTTCGGCGGTTACAAGCAGTCCGGCAACGGCCGCGAGTGGGGCCGTTACGGTCTGGAAGAATATCTCGAGGCCAAGGCCGTCGCCGGCTACAACGCCGCGTAAGCTCGATCCACGAGAGACACGATTTCCGGCGCCGGGGCAGGCAACTGCTCCGGCGTCAGACGTTTTGGAGACGCAAGATCTTGAAAGTGCGAATCTTGCGAAGATGAAGATTGTAGTTTCGCCGTCATTGCGAGCGAAGCGAAGCAATCCATCTCTCCCCACGCGCGGACAGATGGATTGTTTCGTCGCTTCGCTCCTCGCAATGACGGCCGGGCTAACCTCCCGGCGCCCCCTGGGTGTTGACGTAGAGCGCATAGATCGACTGGCTCGCCGCCATGAACAGGCGGTTGCGCTTCAATCCGCCGAAGCAGAGATTGGCGCAGCGCTCCGGCAGCGCGATGCGGCCGATCATGACGCCATCAGGTGCGAACACGACGACGCCGTCGAGTTCGGGATCGCCCATGCCCCAACCGCACCACAGATTGCCGTCGATGTCGCAGCGCATGCCGTCGGGCGTGCCGCGGCCGGCATCGATGAACACGCGCTTGTTGGAGATTGTTTTGCCGTCGGCGGAGACGTCATAGGCGAGGATCTTGCGGTTCGGCTCGCCGCGGGATTCCACGACGTAGAGGATCTCCTCGTCCGGCGAGAAGCACAGCCCGTTCGGGCCGAGCACGCCTTCGGCGACGACGCTGGCCTTGCCGGTTGCGGGATCGAGCCGGTAGACGTTGGGCGCGATTTCCGGATCGGCCTTGTAGCCTTCGTAATTGCCGAGCAAGCCGAAGATCGGATCGGTGAACCAGATCGAACCGTCTGATTTCACCACGACGTCGTTCGGCGAGTTCAGCCGCTTGCCGCCGAAGGAATCGATCAGTACCGTGATCGATCCGTCATATTCGGTGCGCACCACGCGACGGCCGCCATGCTCGCAGGTGATCAGCCGGCCCTGGCGGTCGCGGGTGTTGCCGTTGGCGAAGTTCGACGGCTTGCGGAAGATGCTGACCGCACCGGTCTCTTCCTCCCATTTGAGGATGCGCTGGTTCGGGATGTCGCTGCACAGCAGATAGCGCCCGTCGCCGAACCACACCGGACCTTCGGCCCAGCGCAGGCCGGTGGCGATGCGCTCGACGGCGGAAAGCTTCAGCCAGTATTTCTCGAAGCGCGGATCGAGCGCGTGGATCGCGGGATCGGGATAACAGGTCGCGGGACGCCAGCCGGCAGAATGAACATCGGACATTTGCTGTTCTCGTTGTTGTGTATCGATGGTGTTTCCTTGAGCGCATGGTTTGCTATCATTGTCGGCCTGCGACCGCAATTCGGCTGCAGCAAACCGGAAAGACGAGGGACGGCATGCCACGCATATTGATGACCGGCGCATCGGGCGGAATCGGAACGAGCCTGCGCAAGCTGCTGCCGCCGATCTATGCGGACCTGCTTCTGAGCGACATCAAGCCGCCCTCCGATCTCGGCAGCAACGAACAGTTCAAGGCGGCCGATCTCGCCGATCTCGCAGAGGTCGAGGCGATCTGCGAGGGCGTCGACGGCATCCTGCATTTCGGCGGCTATTCGGTCGAAGGCTCGTGGGACGCGATCCTGCAGGCCAACATCATCGGCACCTACAACCTGTTCGAGGCGGCGCGCAAGCAGGGCGTCAAGCGCGTGATCTTCGCCTCGTCCAATCATGCGGTCGGCTTCTACCCGCGCCATCACCGCATCGGCACCGACGTCACCGCGCGGCCGGACAGCCGTTACGGCGTGAGCAAGGTGTTCGGCGAGGGCGTCGGCGCGCTCTATGCCGACAAGCACGGCATCAAGGTGACCTGCATCCGGATCGGCAATTTCGGCGAGGCGCCGCTCGATCACCGCAGGCTCTCGATCTGGCTCAAGCCGGAAGATCTGGTGCAGCTCTGCCGCATCGGGCTCGAACATCCCGACATCCATTTTGAGGTGCTGTACGGCGCGTCCTACAACGAGCGCTCCTGGTGGGACAATCACCGCGCCTATGATCTCGGCTATCGGCCGACCGGGCGTGGCGAAGACTTCCGCGAGCACGCGATGGCCGAGCAGGCCAAGCTGCCGCCGGACCCGGTCGGCGACTTCTACCAGGGCGGCACGTTCTGCAGCATGGAGTTCGACGGCGACAGGACAAAGGTGATCGACTGGAAGAAGTGATCAGTCGTCGCACTGCGGCAGCTGCTTCACCGCTTCGGTGTGCTCTCGCTGCGGCTCGTTCGAGCTTTGCCCCGAAGCCTTCGGTGCGCTTCCGGGCCCGTCATAGGTCTGGGAGAAGTGCGCGAGCGGGAAGGTGAGGCTGATCTTCTGCCCGGTCAGGTTCTTGGCTTCGACCACGATCGTTTGCGCGTGCTTCAGCCGTTCGATCAGCTCGCCATTGGCCTCCAGCGTGCCGCCGCAGCCGAGCGTGTAGCAGTGCGTCCTCGCGACCTGCATCGGCTCGTCCTGATCGATCTTGAGACTGATGGTGCCTTCCAGCATGGTCCGCGTGCCGACATTGGCGGTGAGCAGCGCGCGCGTGCTGGTCTGCGGCGAGATGCTGATGGTGCCGCCCGACGGCGCGCACTGGCCGCGTGCGGCGGCGGCGACGAAGCAGCTCGCCTCGGTGAGGCACGTCTTGGTCCAGGGCTCATAGGTGAGCTCGCTCGCGCGCGGATCGGCCGCTTCGGCAATTCCGCCGAGCGCGAGCTGTGCGGCAATCGATCCCATCAACAAAGCCACGTAGCGCATCGCCGTCTCCTTCACGAGGAGGCCGCGTATCGCGCTATTGCGGCTTTTTGTCGTTGGAGATGCGCACGAGGTAGTCCGCCTTGCTGTACTGCATGTGATCGACGCAGAGCTGCGCCAGCGCCCAGCTGTCGCGGCCCCTCAAGAGCTCGATCATCAATTCGTGCTGGCGACGCGACAATGCGAGCCCCTCGCTGTCGGCGAGGTTCTTGGCGCGCATCGGCAGCGTCAGGTTCATGTAGTCCTGCAGCGAGCGGACCAGATAGGGATTGCCGCAGGCGGAGAACAGCGCGAGGTGGAATGCATCGTTGCTCTCATGGATACCGCGCATGTCCTGCGCGTCGGCCTTGAGGCAGTAGTGCCGTTGCAGCTCGCTCAACTGGTCGATCAGGCTGTCAGGCGCGGGCAGGGCGATCATCAGTGCGGCCTGGCGTGTCAGCATCTCGCGCACCTCGTAGATCTGCCGCACTTCCTCCGCCGAATAGAACCGCACCGTAGCGCCGACATTCTTCTCGCGCAGCACGATGCCCTGGCGCTCGAGCTGGAACAGCGCCTGGCGGACGAAATGCCGGCTCGCGCCGTAGCGCTGCATCAGGGTATCCTCGACCAGCCGCAGGCCGGGCGCGAAGCGGCCGAAGATGATGTCCTCCTCCAGCCGGCGGATCACTTCCGCCTGTTCCTCCTCGCGCGAGGGGGCCTGGAGTTCGGGCAAGGTGGGCTCGGCTGTCATGCGCGCTCGGCTTCGGGTCGATGCCGGAGGTCAGCATGACGCTATGGCTATTGTCAATAATGGGGGCGATTTTGCCGCAAAGCGGCCAGGCTTCTGCGCCAGATTATCTCGTATTGACAATAATTCCCGCCGCTCCTTAAGTGCGGCCGACCAATGACGGGAAGAGAAGAAAATGGCCGACGGACTTCGCAAGGGACTGACCAGCTATGGTGACGCCGGCTTTTCGCTGTTCCTGCGCAAGGCGTTCATCAAGGCGATGGGCTATTCGGATGATGCGCTCAATCGCCCGATCGTCGGCATCACCAACACCTACAGCGACTACAATCCCTGCCACGGCAACGTGCCGCAGATCATCGAGGCGGTGAAGCGCGGCGTGATGCTGTCGGGCGCGATGCCGTTCGTGTTCCCGACCATCTCGATCGCCGAGAGCTTTGCGCATCCGACCTCGATGTATCTGCGCAATCTGATGGCGATGGATACCGAGGAGATGATCCGCGCCCAGCCGATGGATGCGGTGATCGTGATCGGTGGTTGCGATAAGACCCTGCCGGCGCAGCTCATGGCCGCGATCAGCGCCGATCTGCCGACGGTGGTGATTCCGGTCGGGCCGATGGTGGTCGGCCATCACAAGGGCGAGGTGCTCGGCGCCTGCACCGACTGTCGCCGGCTGTGGGGCAAGTATCGCGCCGGCGAGATCGACGATGCCGAGATCGAGGCGGTGAACGGCCGCCTCGCGCCATCGGTCGGCACCTGCATGGTGATGGGCACCGCCTCCACCATGGCCTGCATCACCGAGGCGCTCGGCCTGTCGCTGCCGATGAGCGCGACCATCCCGGCGCCGCATGCCGAACGCTTCCGCTCCGCCGAGGCCAGTGGCCGCGTCGCCGCCGAAATGGCCAAGACCAAGGGACCGAAGCCGAGCGAAATCCTGACGCCGGCCTCGTTCCGCAACGCCCAGATCGTGATGCAGGCGATCGGCGGCTCCACCAACGGGCTGATCCACTTGACCGCGATCGCCAACCGCTCGCCGCACAAGATCGACCTCGAGGCGTTCGACAGGCTCGGCCGCGAGGTGCCCGTGCTGGTCGACCTCAAGCCGTCGGGCGAACACTATATGGAGCATTTCCATCATGCCGGCGGCGTGCCGAAGCTGATGGCGCAGCTCGGTGACCTCATCGATCTCGATGCCAGGACCATCACCGGCCAGACCCTGCGCGAGGTCGTCGCCAATGCGGAGGACGTGCCGGGGCAGGATGCGATCCGCTCCAAGGCGAACCCGATCAAGTCCGAAGGCGCGATGGCGATCCTGCACGGCAATCTCGCGCCGCGCGGCGCCGTCATCAAGCAGTCGGCGGCGAGTCCAAAACTGCTGCAGCACACCGGGCGTGCGGTGGTGTTCGAGTCGGTCGAGGACATGACGCTGCGGGTCGACGATCCCGCGCTCGACGTGACTGCCGATGACGTGCTGGTGCTGCGCAACGCCGGCCCGAAGGGCGCGCCCGGCATGCCCGAGGCGGGCTATTTGCCGATCCCGAAGAAGCTTGCGCGCGCCGGCGTCAAAGACATGGTCCGCATCTCCGATGCGCGGATGAGCGGCACGGCGTTCGGCACCATCGTGCTGCACATCACACCGGAGTCCGCGGTCGGCGGACCGCTCGGCCTGGTGCGGAACGGCGACATGATCCGGCTCGATGTCGCGAGGCGCAGCATCGATCTTTTGGTCGACGAGGCCGAATTGCAGAAGCGCCGCGCCGCGCTTGCGCCGACCGGCACGCCGGATTGGGCCAAGCGCGGCTACGCGCATCTGTTCAACGAAACCATCTTGCAGGCCGACGAGGGCTGCGATTTCGACTTCATGCGTGCCAAGGGGAAGTAGCGCGCGTCGTTCGGCGAGGCTGCCGAATTGTCGATAATTTAAGCGACGCAGCGCTCGTTGGCGCCTACTGCGAGCTGAATATCTCGGTTTTATTGACAATCCCGCGGGACTGGTGGGATGATCGCGTCAATCAAAAACAGGGGGAACGTCGCGATGGGCTATTCAGCTGGGATCGTCGGGATCGCCATGGCCGCGGCAGCGCTGCTGCTGCCGGCGCGCGCCAGCGCGCAGGAGGTCAAGCACTTCCGCTTCGCCTATGACCAGCCGCGCAACACCGGCTACTCGGTCGCCGGCGATCTGTTCGCCGAGAAGCTCAAGGAGTTGAGCAAGGGCACGATGATCGTCGACCAATATCCCGGCGCGCAGCTCGGCCAGGAACCGCAGCTGCTGCAGCTGGTCAAATCAGGCGATATCGAGTTCGCGATCATCTCCTCGGCCAACACCGCGACGATCTCGCCGCAGGCCGGCGTGATGTCGCTGCACTTCCTGTTCCGCAACGACGCCCATGTGATCAAGGCGCTGGCGGATCCGCAGGTGTTCGACGCCATCAGAACGATGATCGACGAGACCGCGCAGGGCCTGCATGTGATCGGCACCGGCTCGCAAGGCGTGCGGCACATCTACAGCAAGCGGGAGATCCACAACGTCGGCGACCTCAAGGGCATGAAGGTGCGCGTGCAGGCGACCGCGACCGAGGACGCCATGTTCCCGGCCTATGGCGCGCAGACCGTGCACATGCCGTTTGGCAGCGTCTACACGTCGCTGCAGACCGGCGTGGTCGATGCGGCCGAGAACAGCATCAACGTCTATCTCGTCAACAAGCACTATGAGGTCGCGCCGGTGCTGTCGATCACCGAGCACGAAGCCAATAATGCGCTGCTGTTCGTCTCCGACAAGCTCTGGCAGGGCCTCTCCGCCGAGCAGAAGCAATGGGTGCAGGCCGCTGCCAACGAGGTCAGCGCCAAGGAGCCGCAGAAGGCCTTCGAGCTGGAGCGGACTGCGTTGACCAAGCTCAAATCGTTCGGCGTCAAGGTGGTCGAGGACGTCGACAAGAAGAGCTTCACCGCGATCGCCGATCCCTATCTCGACAAGCTCGCCAAGGAGCTCGGCCCGCATGCGGAGAAGATCAAGAACCTGATCCGCGCGGTCAACTAGAGCCCGGGTCGACGGGAGCGCGCGCCATGGCCATCGCCGACAGGCTGGTGCTGCAACGGCAGTGGCATCTGAAGTGGCGGGCGCTGGATCGGCTCGAGCTGATCCTGATGATGCTGTGCGGCCTGTTGTGCTTCGGCTTCTCGCTCTCGGTCACCGCCGACATCGTCACGCGCACCATCGGTCACCCCTGGCTGTGGCTGCAGGAGGTGACCTCGACGCTGTTCATCTACGCGATCTTCATTGGGGCTGCGGTCGCGACCCGGCGCAACGATCATCTTTATCTCACCGCGCTCTCGGAGGCGATGCACGGCCGGTCGCGGCTGGTGGTCGAGATCGTCATCCGCCTGGTGGTATTGGGCGTCGCGTTTTGCCTGGTCTGGTACGGCTATCAAAACTACCTTCGCGGCTTCGGCAGCTTCCGGCTGCCGTCCGGTACGCCGATCGCCTCGCTCTATGCGGTGATCCCGCTGTCCGGCATCCTGATCGGCCTGTTCACGATCGAGCAGCTCGTCAACGGCATCCGCAACGGCTTTGAGCACTCGGAGCCGCCGGACGAGGACCTTGCGATCCCAGCGATCAACACCGGCGCGACCACGGGAGTGCGGCCGTGAGCGCGCCGGTCGTGCTGGTGCTGATGTCGTCCTGCTTCCTGTTCTTCGGCTATCTCGGCGTGCCGGTGCCGTTCTCGCTGATGGCCGGCGTGTTCATCGGCGCGGTGCTGTCGGATGTGTCGCTCGCCGCGATCATCCAGAAGATCTTCGACGGCGTCGATTCCGAGGCGCTGCTGGCGATCCCGTTCTTCCTGCTGGTCGGCGAACTGATGAGCTCGGCGAACGTCGTGGTCCGCATCGCCAATTTGTCGGTGTCGCTGGTCGGGCATATCAGGGGCGGGCTATCGCAGGTCGTCGTCGTCTTCAGCATGTTCTTCTCGGAGATGTCGGGCTCGACCACCGCCGATGTCGCTGTGATGAGCCGGGCGCTCGGCGGGCCGATGCGAAGGGAAGGCTACGAGCCGGCCTTCATCGCCGCGATCATCGCCTCGGCCTCGACCATCGCGGCGCTGGTGCCGCCGAGCATCACGGCCGTGGTCTACGGCGCGGTCGGCAACGTCTCGATCGCCGGCCTGTTCATGGCGGGCGTCGTGCCCGGCCTGATGATCGGCTTCGGGCTGATGATCTATTGCTATTTCTTCGGCCCGTCAGGCCTGCGCAAGCCGCGCGCGCCGCTGCGCCAGATCGCGTTCGCCGCCGGCGACGCTGCGCTGCCGCTGATGATCCCGGTGATCCTGCTGGGTGGCATCCTGACCGGCTGGTTCACGCCGACCGAGGCCGGCGTGGTCGCCGTTGTCTACATCATCGCCGTGGTGATCCCGGCGCTCAATCGTGGTCATCTGAAGAAGATCCCGTACGATTTCTGTCTCGCCGGTCTCATTTTTTCGCTGCCGCTGATCACGATCGGGGCGGCGAACGCGTTCGGCTGGATGCTGGCCTATCTGCGCGGTGCGATCTACATCGCCGACTGGATCACCTCGATCGCCGGCAACGATCCGCATCTCATCATGCTGCTGATGGTATTGCTGTTCACGGTGGTCGGCGATTTCATCGAGCCGGTGCCGACCATCATCATCTTCATGCCGCTGGTCAACGCGCTGACCCAGGCCGGCGACATCAACGGCGTCCACATGGGCGTGGTGCTGATCGCAACGCTCGCCTTCGGCCTGATCACGCCGCCTTACGGGCTGGTGCTGCTGATGGCTTCGAAGTTCGTCGGCATCAGCTTTGCCAGAGCGCTGCGGGCGGCGCTGCCGATCTATGTCGTGTTCCTGGTCACGATCTGCTTCACTATCTATTTTCCGAAAGTCGTGCTGTGGCTGCCCAAGCAGGTAATCCCGGAATCGGTCGGCTGCTTCAAGGCGCCCGGCGGCACCGGATACATCTGCCCGAATTAGGCGTGTGCTCATCAATCCACTACGCATGCGACAAGCGATGACCGCTCCACCGCTGAAAGCGGACATCATGGCGTCGAAGGGCGAGAGCGGCTCTGGGCCAACATCAGAAATAGTCCGCCGCGCGGTTGGATTAACGAGAGATCTTTGTACCAACCGCCGGTTTGGACCAATTCGTCGTCACCTCATTCAATTCCGCATCGGTTCTTGAAAGAAAGGGTCGCTACTGATGGCGTTCACATTGCAGCGGCACCGTTTATTTGCAAACTTCCACGTTTGACGTGAGGCCGGAATTCCCAGTTCGGACCGCTTCAAGGTGACAGCCCGGTTTGACTGGCCGACACCCTCCCGACGAACTACATATCATTTGCCCTGTCGGCTGAGGTTTCGATTTCGCCTCTGCATTCGGCTTTGCACTCTGGGCATAGGCGCTCTCATTTAACCCACCCAATGCCGTTGATAGTAAAACTGCAACCAACGTAGCGCGCACACTAAAATTCGACATGCCCCGCCTCTTTTGCTCATATGGATCAAAATATTAATTTCTCGCGCGCACCCCGGCTAATACTGCGAGGCGCTTGCCAATACAGAAATCGTAACACTGCTTGTCACTCAGTGTCACTAGCGTCGAAGTCCGCTGCGGCTCAAAATGCGCCACTCGAATTCCTCGCAAGGTGCATGGAGCAGCAGCGAAGACTTTGCATGCGGCACGAAAATGCTGAGCCCGATCGCCTCATGCACGCTTAAACCTTCAAATGAAGACCAGTTCTGGTCGATGGTCGCCCTTCGCAAGCGCGCAAGGCGGACGGTCCCGGACCTATGCATACCCGCCTTGGGAAGGCCGTCGCACGCCTACTTCGACTTGCTGGTGAACTTCTTCACCGCGACGCGGAAATCGTCGGTGTGCATCGAGGTGATGATCTTGTGTTCCTCGGCATCGAGCTGCTGCTTGGTCGGCGTGGTGGCCGCCTGATAGACCAGCGCCTTGGTCCCGGCGATCGCGGCGGGCGGGTTTTTCGCGAGGCGCTCGGCGAGCTGCCGCGTCGCGGCCTTCAGCTCGGCAGCGGGGACGGTCTTGACCACCAATCCCCATTCATAGGCCTGCTGCGCGGTGAAGCCGTCCTCGGCCAGGAAGATCTGCAGCGCGCGGCGGGTCCCGACCGTGCCGACGATGCCGACCGTGCTGCCGCCGTCGGGCGACACGCCGATCTTGGCATAGGCGGGCGTGAAGCGGGCATCCTCCGCGGCGATGCACAGGTCGGTCACGAAGGCGAGGCCCATGCCGGCGCCGGCCGCCGAACCATGCACGCTGGACAGCACGATCTTCGGCATCCGCCGCACCGCCTCGATGAAGGCGTGATAGTGATGAAGCATCTCGCCGACCACGGGGGCGACGTTGTTGGCTTCGGTCGCAGCGCCGATGGTCTGCAGATCGCCGCCGGCGCAGAAGGCGCGGCCTTCGCCCTCGATGACCAGCACGCGGACATCCTTGTTGGCTTCGACCTCGGCGGCGAGCTGCTCGAGCTTCTTGGCAATCGTCATATCGATCGCGTTGAACGCGGCCGGCCGGTTCAGCGTGATGGTCGCGATGGCGCCGTCGATGCGGAGCAAAGCGGGGTCGTTGGCGGAGGCGGGTGCTGGCATTTTTGAAGACCTTGGGCTTGTTGTTTCCGGGCATTTAAGGCCTAGGCGGCAGCCGTGGCAATCCGGCTCCGCGCGAAGGCGCGGTATCGGGTGGCCAGAATCCCCCGAGACCCCCTTGCATCGGCGCGAGCCATGAGGCCAAATGGCCGTCAGCCTTCGGTACGCAGACACGAGCGCTGTGGGGACGGGGCAAGCAAGCTAACATCGACAAGAGGAAACGGCATGGGTCACTCCTGCTCGCGCGTATGTGGGTTGTTCCGATGACAGGCTCGGTCGTCATCGTCGGCGCCGGACATGCCGGCTTCCAGCTCGCGGCATCGCTGCGCCAGGCCGGCTTTGCCGAGCGCATCGCCCTGCTCAATGACGAAGGCCATTTGCCGTACCAGCGGCCGCCTTTGTCGAAGGCCTATCTGAAGGGGACCGGTGGGCCCGAGACCCTGATGTTCCGGCCCGACAAGTTCTACCAGGACAACAAGATCGAGCTGATCACCGACCGCGCCCATGCGGTCGACCGCAACGCGAGGAAGGTGGCGCTCGCTTCCGGCACGTCGCTCGACTACGGCCATCTGGTGTTCGCGACCGGCGCGCGGAACCGGCTGCTCGATATTCCGAACGCCAGGCTCGACGCTGTCCGCTACCTGCGCATTCTCGACGAGAGCCAGGCGTTGCGCGATCTGATCGCACCCGGCATGCGCGTCGTCGTGATCGGCGCGGGCTTCATCGGGCTCGAATTTGCCGCCACCGCGCGGGCCAAGGGCCTCGAGGTCGACGTCGTCGAGCTCGCCTCGCGCGTGATGGCGCGCGCAGTGACCGCCGAGATCTCCGAGTTCTCGCAGTCGCGTCACAGCGCTGCCGGCATACGGATCCATCTCGGGGTGCAGGTCACGGCGATCGAGGCCGATGGTACGAAGGTCACCGGCGTCAGCCTGAGCAACGGGACGCATATCCCGGCAGATCTCGTCGTGGTCGGCGTCGGCGTGCTGCCGAATGTCGAGCTCGCCGCAGAAGCCGGCCTGCCGGTTGCATCGGGCATCATCGTCGACGAGCATCTCTTGACCGCCGATCCGAACGTCTCCGCAATCGGCGATTGCGCGCTCTACACCAGCAAGCGCTTCGGCGGATCGCTCCGGCTGGAGTCGGTGCAGAACGCGACCGACCATGCGCGCTGCGTGGCGGCGCGGCTGACCGGCAAAACCGAGGTCTATGACGGACTGCCGTGGTTCTGGAGCGACCAGGGGCCCGACAAGCTGCAGATGGCGGGTCTCACCACCGGCTACGACCGCGTCGTGGTGCGCGGCGACCGCGCGCAGGGGGCGTTCTCGGCGTTCTGCTACCGCGGCGACAAGCTGCTCGGCATCGAATCGGTCAATCGCGCCGGCGATCACATGTTCGGCCGCCGGCTGCTCGGCGCCGGCGGTTCGATCACGCCGGAGCAGGCGGCGGATGCGAGCTTCGATTTGAAGAGCGCGCTGGCTAGTTGAATCGTCGTCCCGGCGTCGTGTGCGATTGCGCACGGGGCCGGGACCCATACTCCGCGGCGCTGGTTGGTGGAGACGAACGCTGTCACTGCGCGCGTGCCCCAAACTGTGGCCGGTGGCTATGGATCCCGACGTGTGGAGAGAACGGCCTTCACCTCTTCAACCGTCGGCATCGATGGCGCGGCCCCCATCCGCTGCACGCAGATCGACGCAGCAATGTTCGCATAAGCCAGCGCGTCGCCGAGCGGCTTGCCGATGGCGAGCTGCGAGGCGAGGGCGCCGACGAAGCAATCGCCGGCGCCTGTGGTGTCGACGGCCTTGACCTCGCGTCCGGGCACAAGCAGCGGTTGATCCTCGACCAGCGCCAGCACGCCGCGCCTGCCGAGCGTGACACAGACGGTCTTGCCATGCCCGAGGGTCCGGGCCGCCTCGGCGAAGCGGGATGGATCGTCGCTGTCGCGCAGCTCGGCTCCCGTCAGCAGGCCAAGCTCGGTCTCGTTGAGAATCAAAACGTCGACCAGATCGAGCAGTGCCTTGTCGGCCTGTTTCGCCGGCGCCGGATTGAGGATCGTGGTGACGCCGGCGGCGCGGGCGCGGCTGAAGAACGCGGCGATCGTCGGCAGCGGGATCTCGAACTGGCTGACAGCGACGTCGCCCTTCGCAAGCACGGGTGCTGCGACATCGTCGGCATCGACCAACCCGTTGGCGCCCGGCACGACGACGATGGTGTTGTCGGCATTGGCCAGCGTGATGATCGCCGTGCCCGAATGGGTGCCGCCGGTGTCCTTGACGAAGGGGAGATCGACGCCTTGCGCGGCGAGGAAGGCTCTCAGCTCCTTGCCGAACGCGTCGATGCCGAGCCGGCCGACCAGCGTGGTCGGCACGCCCTGCTTGGCCGATGCCACCGCCTGGTTGGCGCCCTTGCCGCCGGGGAAATACAGCACCGCCTCGCCGGCGACGGTCTCGCCTATTTTCGGATGGCGCTCGGCGGTCGCCACCACGTCCATGTTGATGCTGCCGGCGACGAAGACGCGCCCCATGACCTGCCCCCTCAGCCCTGTCAGACCGCCGCGCCGAACTCCTGCTTGACCGCGGCGATGTCGGCGAGCGTCGGCAGGCCGGCCTCGTTGCCGAGCTTCTGGATCTTGAAGGTCGATGCCGCGCGCGCGAACTCGAAATGCTCATGCCAGGCTTTGCCGGGATTGGCGAGATAGGAATAGATATAGGCGCCGTGGAAGACGTCGCCGGCGCCGTTGGTGTCGATCACGCGCTTGCGCGGGATTGGAAACGCCGGCAGCGTTTGCACCTTGCCCGCCTCGTCGTACCAGAGCAGGCCGCGCTCGCCCATGGTGACGCCGCCGACCTTGCAGCCGCGGCTCTTGAGATAGTCGAGCATGTGCTCCGGGGTCTTGTCCATCTGCTCGCACAGCCGCTCGGCGACGATCGCGACGTCGATGAAGGCGAGCAGCTCGTGGGTGTTGGTGCGCAGGCCGCCGCCGTCGAGCGAGGTCAGGATCCCGTCCTCGCGGCACAGCTTCGCATAATGGATGGCGGCGTCCGGCTGGTGGCCGTCGATGTGCAGCGCGCGGCAGCCCTTGATGTTCAGGAGCGGAAAGGGGTGGATGTGCTGGTCGTCGCGGCAGCGCACGATGGCACGCTTGCCGTCGTTCGGCATGATGAAGGACAGCGAGGAGGAGTTCACCTTGCGCGGATGGAACGAGATGCCGTACCTGTCGGCCATGTCCCAGAACATCCGTCCCAGCCAGTCGTTGGCCATGGTGGCGATCAGGTCCGGCTCGATACCGAGCTTGGCGCAGCAGAACGCCGCGGTCACCGCGTTGCCGCCGAACGACACGGCGTAGGCGTCTGCGACGTGCTTTTCGTCGCCGACCGGCATGTGATCCGTGATGAAGGTGACGTCGATATAGGTCTGTCCAATGAAGAGAGCCTGCATTCGCTTCCCGTCGTCGCTTGGTGTGGTCCCGGCCGACGATGAGACTAGCACCGCTGGTCGGCCGATATCGCTGAAATTATTCGCAACCCTGCTTGGTTTACAGGTAGAGATGATGGATGTGCCGTCCCGTTCTGGTATGCGGCATAACGGCCGGTAGCAGGTCGCGGTTCCGGGATTCGCAAGGAGAAGCACAATGACGGCAGATTCGGGGAGGCCAATGCCATGATTACCGGTCTCGATCACGTCGTCGTCCTCACCGGCGACATCGCTGCCGCCAGCGCCGCCTATGAGGCGCTGTTCGCGCGGGCGCCGGCCTGGCGCAACAGCGGCGACGGCGCCGACCGCGTGCTGTTCACGCTCGACAACACGACGCTGGAATTGATGGCGCCGCGCGGCGACGACGCGGCCGCCCAGCGCGTCCGCAGCGCGCTCGTCACGCAAGGCGAGGGGCTTGCGAGCCTCTGCTTCCGCACCAGCGATATCGCCCGGACGCACCGCAGGCTGGATCGGTTGACGCTGAAGCCCGAGCCCGTCGCCGAGGTCGAGAGCCGCGACGAGGCCAGCGGCGCCACGCTGTCATGGAAGCGGACGCGCGCGGCGACCGATGCGACGCGCGGTGTGCGCATGTTCTTTTTGGAGCGGGAGCAGGAGCGGCCGCTGTCGGTGCGCACCACGCCGGCCTCGATCACCGCGATGGATCATGTGGTGGTGTCGACCGCCGATCCGGAACGCGCTGCTGCGCTCTATGGCGCGCGGCTCGGGCTCGACATGGCGCTCGACCGCTCGCATCCGGAATGGGGCCGGCTGATGTTCTTCCGCTGCGGCGACCTCGTGGTCGAGGTCACGCACCGGCCGGCCAAGGACAGCAGCAAGGCGGAGACCGACGCGCCGGACCGGCTGCGCGGCATCTGCTGGCGCGTCGCCGATATCGAGGCCACGCGCGCCCGGCTGGTTGCCGCCGGGGTCGACGTCTCGGAGATTCGCACCGGCCGCAAGCCCGGCACGCGCGTGATGACCGTACGCAACGGCACATGCGGCGTGCCGACGCTCCTGGTGCAGCCCTCACAGGGGAAGCCAGACTAGGGGCGTTCGTTCTGCGTGTCGTCACGGCAGCGTGCGTGGCGCGCAAATGAGTTCTATTCGTCATTCCGGGCTCTCGCTGCGCGAGCCCCGGAATGACGAAAGAGAAATATTCCCGCATGGCCGTCACGACAACATTCGTTCTCAAACGCTGCGCGTCATGCTACACTTGACAGTTCAGCATCACCGGGCGATCGATTTGGCGAAAGCAAAGCGGATACAGAGATGGCAGCGCGATCCCCAGGGGATGCGGCTGCGGATTCTCGAGGCGGCCAAGCAGGAATTCGCCGCCCACGGCCTCGCCGGCGCGCGGGTCGACCGGATCGCGGCCAATGCCGACGCCAACAAGCGCATGCTGTACTACCATGTCGGCAACAAGGAGGATCTCTATCTCGAGGTGCTGGAAGGCGCCTACGAGAAGATCCGTGCCGAGGAGCGCAACCTCGATCTCGAGCATCTCGATCCGCCCGAGGCGATCGGACGGCTGATTGATTTTACGTGGAACTATTTTCTGCGCAATCCCGAGTTCCTGGCGCTGCTGAACACGGAAAACCTCGCCAAGGCAAAGCACCTGAAGCGCTCGACCAAGGTCAAGTCGATGCACTCGCCCTTTGTCGAGATGATCCGCACCGTGGTGAGGCGCGGGGTCGAAAGCGGCGATTTCCGCGACGCGGTCGATCCGGTGCAGCTCTATATCTCGATTGCGGGGCTGGCGTTCTTCTATCTCTCCAACAGCGCCACCTTGAGCGTGATCTTCGGCCGCGACCTGCTCAAGAAGGACGCCCGCGACGAGCGCCTCGAGCACATGACCGCGCTGGTGCTGGCGGCGCTGACCGGCAAGTCCACTGCAACGTTTGGCAGCGCGATGCCGGTGCTGCGCACGGCCGAACACAGGGCGGTGTGAACGCATCGCAGCCCTGTAGCCCGGATGGAGCGAAGCGCAATCCGGGCAACTCTATCCGTGGACAGATCGGTCCCGGATTGCGCTTCGCTTCATCCGGGCTACGCGTCCTTCATCGATAAAAATTTCGTCTGACGAAAGTCGCGTGCTTGCCGCGATTTTACCGCGCGCGAGGGGCTGGACAGTATTTATCCAACGGGTTAATTTCTGCACGAACAGAGAAAACTGCAAGGGAGTGTGGCGTGGCGGAGGCAAAGAGCCCTTCGGGCCTGTCGGGGGTGCTGAATGCGGCGTGGGTGCGCCCGTTCCTGTTCCTGGTGGTCATCGTGGTGGCCTGGGACCTCGCGATCCGTCTGTTCCACATCCCGGCCTATCAGATCCCGTCGCCTGGCGACGTCGTCGCGGTGCTGTGGAGCGACTGGCCGGAGCTGCTGCGGCAGTCCTGGCCGACCACCTATGCGACGATCTGCGGTTTCCTGCTCTCGGCGTTGTTCGGCATTCCCACAGCCATGCTGATCGCGGGTTCGAGGACTGTCGAGAGCTACGTCTATCCGCTCTTGGTGTTCTCCCAATCCGTGCCGAAGATCGCAATCGCGCCGCTGTTCGTGGTGTGGTTCGGCTTCGGCATCATCCCCAAGGTGATCTCCGCGTTCCTGCTCGGCTTCTTCCCCGTCGTGGTCTCGGCGGTGCAGGGCTTCAAATCGGTCGATCCCGATATGGTCGACCTGGCGCGCGCGATGCAGGGCAGCCGCTTCAAGGTGTTCTGCGCCGTCAACCTGCCGCATGCGATGCCCGCGATCTTCTCCGGCCTGAAGGTGTCGGTGACGCTTGCTGTGGTCGGTGCCGTGGTCGGCGAATTCGTCGGCTCCAATTCCGGCATCGGCTACGTGATGCAGCGCTCGATCGGCACCTTCGACCTGCCGACGATGTTCGCCGCATTGGTGATCCTGGCGCTGCTCGGCGTCATCCTGTTCTGGATCGTCGACCGCATCGAGCGGCTGGTGATCCCCTGGCACGTCAGCCAGCGCGACGACATCAGCTTCGCGTCCTAGCGCAGCAACCGGACAAGCGGCCCACGCAAGGACCGCGGTACAATAAAGGGAGAACAACCATGAAGCGTTTGATTGCGGTCGCCGGCGCCGCACTGGCCTGGACCGCGCTCGCGGTGGCGCCGGCTGCTGCGGCCGACAAGGTCGTGCTGATGCTGAACTGGTACGTCTATGGCGAGCACGCGCCGTTCTATTACGGCAAGGCCAAGGGCATCTATGCCGCCGAGGGTATCGACCTCGAGATCCAGGAAGGCCGCGGCTCGGCTGCGACGACGCAGGCGGTGGCGGCCAAGACCGCCGATTTCGGCTATGTCGACGTGCCGACGATGATGCGCGCCGCGGTCAAGGGCGCGCCTGTGATTGCCACCGGCGTGCTGCTGCAGACCAGCCCGATGTCGGCGATGGGCTTCGTCGACAAGAACATCAGGAAGCCGGAAGACATCAAGGGCAAGACGGTCGCGATCACCCCTGCGGATTCGATGACCCAGATCTGGCCGCTGTTCCTGAAGAAGACCGGCCTGAAGGAAAGCGACTTCAATACCGTCGCCGGCGACGGCCAGACCAAGCTCAACGCCGTGATCAACGGCCAGGCCGATCTCCTGCTCGGCTACGTCATGGACCAGTCGATGAAGATCAAGGACGCCACCGGGAAGGACGTCTATCCGATCAAGTTCGCCGACTACGGCATCAACATGGTGTCGTCGGGCATCATCGCGAACTCCGACTATGTGAAGGCCAATGCCGATTTGGTCCGCCGTTTCATGTCGGCGACGACCAAGGCGGTGGAGGCAGCCGAGAAGGAGCCGAAGGCGGCGGCGCAGTCGATCCTCGACGCCAATCCGAAGGGCGGCAAGCTCGACACGCTGACGCAGGGCTTCGAGCTGACGATCCCGCTCTATCGCACGCCGGAGACCAAGACCAAGCGGCCGTTCCAGGTCACCGACCAGAACATGACCGAGTCGGTCGATCTGATGGTCGAGTATGGCGGCCTCGACGCCAAGGCGAAAGCCAATCCGAAGGCGTTTTACACCAACGACTATCTGCCGAAGGGTGACTCGTAAGCCATGAAATCGGCAATCAAGAGCGCTGCCGAGCAGCCCGCCGCGCATCTGCGCCTGGTCTCGGACCGCGCGGCCGGCGCCACCGCCGGCATCAAGCTGTCGGGCGTGTCGAAGACCTACCGCTCGCGCGACGGCGACGTGCCGTCGCTGCGGCCGCTCGACTTCACCATCAACGACGGCGAGTTCTTCGTCGTGGTGGGGCCCTCCGGCTGCGGCAAGTCCACGCTGCTCAAGATGATCTCCGGTCTGCTGCCGCCGACCACGGGCGAGGTGCTGGTCGACGGCGAGCCGGTGACGAAACCGCACGGCAATGTCGGCATCGTGTTCCAGAACGCGCTGTTGCTGCCGTGGCGCAACATCCTCTCCAACGTGATGCTGCCGATCGACATGAAGCAGCTCGCCCGCGACAAATATCTCGCCCGCGCCAAGGCGCTGCTGAAGCTGGTCGGGCTCGAGGGCTTTGAGAAGAAGCTGCCGTGGCAATTGTCCGGCGGCATGCAGCAGCGCGCCTCGATCTGCCGCGCGCTGGTGCACGATCCCAAGATCATGCTGATGGACGAGCCGTTCGGCGCGCTCGATGCCATGACGCGGGAGCGCATGAATGTCGAGCTGATGCGGATCCAGCGCGAGACCGGCAAGACGGTGCTGCTGATCACGCATTCGATCCCCGAAGCCGTATTCCTCGCCGACCGCGTGCTTGTCATGACCGAGCGGCCCGGCGCGATCGCCGCGATCTACGACGTGCCGATGCCGCGGCCACGCTCGCTAGAGACGATGTCCGATCCCGTCTTCACCGAACTGGTGCAACGGATCCGCAAGCATTTCTTTACCCAGGGGTCGCTGGACTAACACCGAGCCTCCAATGCCGCCTCGCCTCAGAGTCAACGATATCGCTTTCTTCGAACGGCCGCTGCCGTTCGTCCGGCCGTTCCGATTCGGCGCGGTGACGATCACGGCATCGACGCAGCTGTTCGTGCGCGTCGAGATCGAGGTGGAAAGCAAGGGCCGCGCCACCGGCGCCAGCGCCGAGATGCTGGCGCCGAAATGGTTCGACAAGCGGCCGCACCTGACGGAAGCGCAGTCGCTCGACGGCCTGCGCCGCTCGCTTGCGATTGCGCGCGAACTCTATCTGGCGAAGGGCTTTGACACCGCGTTCGGCCGGCATGCCAAATGTATCGGCCCGCAGGTTGCGGCCTGCGCCGCGGAGGATATTCCGCCGCTCACCGCCGGCTTCGGCCCGGCCGAGATCGACAAGGCGATCCTGGATGCGTTGCTGCGCGCGGCCGGCGTGAATTTCTTCGAGGGGATGGCCGGGAATATCGCCGGTATCGATGCGCGGCTAACGCCGGATCTCGACGACGCGGTCATCGCGCGGTTCCTGTCGACGCGCAGGCGGCCGGATCGTGTCGCCATCAGGCATACGGTTGGGATGGACGACACGGTTGAGGGAGACGGCGGCGTCGCCGACCCCAACGAGAATGCGGATGCGCGCTATTTCAAGCTCAAGCTAAACGGCGATCCCGCCCATGACGCCGCGCGGCTGGCGCGAATCGGCCGAGAGCTCGCAAGGCTGCCTTACGCCACCAAGGTCACGCTCGACGCCAACGAGCAATATGCCGACCTTGCGGCGTTGAGCGCACTTGTCGACCGGCTCGATCACGACGCGGCGCTTCGGCCGATCGCGGCAAACCTGCTCTACATCGAGCAGCCGATGCCGCGTGATATCACCAAAGCCTCGCCGCTCGGGGGGCTGGCCACGCGCAGCTTCATCATCGATGAGGCGGACGATTTCTATGATGCCTTCCCGCAGGCGCGGGCGCTCGGCTATCGCGGCATCTCCTCGAAATCGTGCAAGGGCATCTACAAGTCGGTCATCAACGCCACCCGCGCGGCAGCGTGGAGCGCGGATGGCGGCGAATATTTCATCAGCGGCGAGGACCTGACCTGCCAGGCCGGGCTCGGCGTGCAGCAGGACCTTGCGCTTGGTGCGTTGATCGGCGTCGCCCATGCCGAGCGCAACGGACATCATTACGTCGACGGCTTTGCCGACACCCCGGCCGACGAAGCCGACGCTTTCCTCACCGCGCATCCCGATCTCTACACGCGCGCCGGCGGCAAGGTTCGCCTTGCGATCCATGACGGCGATCTGCTGACGGGATCGATCGCCGCAGCATCAGGCTTTGCAAGTTCGATCCATCCGGACTGGTCCACCATGCAGCCGCTGAAGCGGCCAACACCACGCCTTTCGCAGGAGCAGACGATATGACGACCAAACGCCTCGGCCTGATCATGAACGGCATCACGGGCCGGATGGGTCTCAACCAGCACCTGATCCGCTCGATCGTCGCGATCCGCGAGCAGGGCGGCGTGCTGCTCGCCAACGGCGACCGCATCATGCCCGATCCGATCCTGGTCGGCCGCGACGCCGAGAAGGTCGGCGCGTTGGCGAAGCGCTACAACATCGAACGGCACACCACCGATCTCGATCGCGCGCTCGCCGACAGAAATGACACCGTGTTCTTCGACGCGGCCACGACACAGGCGCGGCCCTCGCTGCTGACCAAGGCGATCAACGCCGGCAAGCATGTGTATTGCGAAAAGCCGATCGCGACCAATCTCGAGGAAGCCGTTGCGGTGGTGAAGCTCGCCAACGCCAAGGGGTTGAAGCACGGCACGGTGCAGGACAAGCTGTTCCTGCCGGGCCTGAAGAAGCTCGCCTTCCTGCGCGACTCCGGCTTCTTCGGCCGCATGCTCTCGGTACGCGGCGAGTTCGGCTACTGGGTGTTCGAGGGAAGCTGGCAGGAGGCGCAGCGGCCGTCCTGGAACTACCGCGCCGAGGATGGTGGCGGCATTATTTTGGACATGGTCTGCCACTGGCGCTACGTGCTCGACAATCTGTTCGGCGAGGTCGAGAGCGTGGTCTGCATCGGCACCACGGACATTCCCGAGCGCTATGACGAGAAGGGCAGGAAGTACCAGGCGACCGCCGACGATTCCGCTTACGCGACTTTCAAGCTGAAGGGCGGCGTGATCGCCCATATCAACATGAGCTGGGTGACGCGGGTTTACCGCGACGACCTCGTCACCTTCCAGGTCGACGGCACCCATGGTTCGGCGGTGGCGGGCCTGACCGACTGCATGATCCAGGCCCGCCAGGCAACGCCGCGGCCGGTGTGGAATCCGGACGAGAAGCGGCTGCACGATTTTTATGCCGACTGGCAGAAGCTGCCGGAGAACGTCATCTACGACAACGGCTTCAAGGAGCAGTGGGAGATGTTCATCCGCCACGTCTGCGAGGATGCGCCCTACAAATACACCCTGCTGGAAGGTGCCAAGGGCGTGCAACTCGCCGAATGCGCGCTGAAGAGCTGGAAGGAGCGACGCTGGATCGATGTCGCCCCGATCGTGGTCTGAGAAAGGGCTTTGTCATGAACAAGCCGGTCCTGCCGATGTCGTCGCTGTCGCTGAAGCTGCCGACCGCTGGCGGCAGCCTCGAAACCTATCGCCTGGCGGCGTCGCGGAGCTTTCCGGCAAAGCTCGAGGGTGCGCTCAATCGCGTCGCGTTCTCCGCCGCCCATGTGGTCGCCGATCCGCGTGCCGATGTCGATCCCTGGCTGACGGCTGCGATCGATTGGGACCGGACAATCGCGTTCCGCGAGCATGTCTGGGACCTCGGCCTCGGCGTCGCCGAGGCGATGGACACCGCGCAGCGCGGCATGGGCCTCGATTGGCCGACCTCGCTCGAGCTGATCCGGCGCTCGGTGAAGGCGGCGAAGGCCAGAGGCGACGCGTTGGTGTTCTCGGGCGCCGGCACCGATCATCTCGCGGTCGAGGACGCGAAGTCGATCGACGACGTGATCCGTGCTTATGAGGAGCAGATCGCGGCGGTGGAGAAAGCCGGCGGCCGCATCATCCTGATGGCCTCGCGAGCGCTCGCGAAGCTCGGACAGAGCGCGGAGGATTACGCAAGGGTCTATGACCGCGTGCTCTCGCAGGTCCGCGAGCCCGTGATCATTCACTGGCTCGGCGACATGTTCGATCCGGCGCTATCTGGCTACTGGGGCACGGCCGATCTCGACACGGCGATGGACACCGCAGTTGCGATCATCAACGCCAATGCGGCCAAGGTCGATGGCGTCAAGGTCTCGCTGCTCGACAAGCAGCGCGAGATCGACATGCGACGGCGGCTCGATCCGCGCGTGAAAATGTACACCGGCGACGATTTCAACTATGCGGAGCTGATCGCCGGCGACGACAAGGGTTTCTCGCATGCGCTGCTCGGCATCTTCGACGCGATCGCGCCGGCAGCGTCCTATGCGCTGTCGCGGCTGGCTGCGGGCGACGCGGCCGGCTTCCACGACGTGCTGGGCCCGACGGTGCCGCTGTCGCGCCACATCTTCAAGGCGCCGACCCGCTTCTACAAGACAGGCATCGTGTTCATGGCGTATCTCAACGGGCATCAGGATCATTTCACGATGGTCGGCGGGCAGGAGAGCGCGCGCTCGACCGTTCATCTCGCCGAGCTGTTCCGGCTCGCCGACCAGGCCGGGCTGCTCGCCAATCCGGAGCTGGCGACGCAGCGGATGAAGACCGTGCTCGCGACGCGGGGCATCGACGCCTGATGCGCGACTTCTCCAACGATCATCGCTGGCTGTCGCTGAATACGGCGACGGTCCGCAAGCAGGGCGATCTCCTCGCCATCATCGATGCCTGTGCGCGTCACGGCATCCGCGCCATCGATCCCTGGCGCGACCAGGTCGCCGCCGTCGGCCTCGAGCGCGCCGCGCGTGCGGTGCAGGACGCCGGGCTCGACCTGTCAGGCTATTGCCGCGGTGGCATGTTCACGGCTGACAGCGCGCATCGCAGCGAGGCGCGCGACGACAACCGCCGTGCGGTCGACGAGGCGGCAGCGCTCGGCGCGTCCTGCATCGTGCTGGTGGTCGGCGGCCTGCCGCAATATTCGCGGCCGGGCAGCGCAGCGTCCAAGGACATCGCGGCGGCGCGCGATCAGGTGCATGACGGCATTGCCGAGCTGCTGGACTATGCGAAGCAGGCAAAGCTGCCGCTTGCGATCGAGCCGTTGCATCCGGCCTATGCCGCCGACCGCGCCTGCGTGAACACCACGAAGCATGCGCTCGACATCTGCGACGCGCTCGATTCCGGCCGCACCGGCGCGATCGGCGTCGCGCTCGACGTCTATCACATCTGGTGGGATCCCGAGCTCAAGAGCCAGATCGCGCGCGCAGGCAAGGATCGCCTGCTCGCGTTCCATGTCTGCGACTGGCTGGTGCCGACCAAAGACATCCTCAACGATCGCGGCATGATGGGTGACGGCGTGATCGATATCAAATCGGCGCGCGCGATGGTCGAGGCGCAGGGTTTTGCGGGCTATTCTGAGATCGAGATCTTCTCGAATGACTGGTGGGGCCGGCCGCTGGATGAGGTGCTGCAGACCTGCATCGAGCGGCATCGGACGGTGGTTTGATCCGACGGCAGGTTCGGTGGACAAGGCGAAGTGTGCCCGGTATTCCGGATGCGGTGGGTATGAACGGCGCTAAGGGCCGTTGAACCCCGCGGTCCGGACCTTCGGAGCACGACATGCGTTTGAGCGATTGCCACAATTTCCACGACTTCCGCGAGCTGGCGAGGCGGCGGCTTCCGGGGCCGATCTTCAACTATATCGACGGCGGGGCGGACGACGAGGCGACGCTTCGGCAGAACACCGCGAGCTTCGAGCGTTGCGATCTGGTGCCGAATATCCTGCGCGGCGTCGAGAACGTCGATCTCTCGGTCACCGTGATGGGCCAGAAACTGGCGACGCCGTTCTATTGTTCGCCGACCGCGTTGCAGCGCCTGTTTCATCATCAGGGCGAGCGGGCCGTCGCTGCTGCCGCGGCGAAATACGGTACGATGTTCGGCGTGTCCTCGCTTGGCACCGTGAGCCTGGAGGAATTGCGCAAGGCCTATGCGACGCCGCAGGTCTATCAGTTCTATTTCCACCGGGACCGCGGCCTGAACACGGCGATGATGCAGCGCGCTAAGCAGGCCGGCGTCGACGTGATGATGCTGACGGTCGACAGCATCACCGGCGGCAATCGCGAGCGCGATTTGAGGACCGGGTTCTCGATTCCGTTCCGGCTGACGCTCGGCGGCATGCTGCAATTCGCCATCAAGCCAGCCTGGGCCATCAATTACGTCACGCATGAGAGTTTCAAGCTGCCGCAGCTCGATGAGCATGTCGATATGGGCAGCGGCACGATGTCGATCGGGCGCTATTTCACCGAAATGCTCGATCCGGCGATGACATGGGACGACGTCTCGCAAATGGTCCGGCAGTGGAATGGCCAGTTCTGCCTGAAGGGCGTGATGTCGGTCGATGATGCCAAGCGCGCGGTCGAGATCGGCTGCACCGGCATCATCCTGTCCAATCACGGCGGCCGACAGCTCGATGGCTCCCGGGCGGCGTTCGATCAGCTGGCCGAGATCGTCGATGCCGTGGGCGACCGGATCGACGTGATGATGGACGGCGGCATCAAGCGTGGCAGCCACGTGCTGAAGGCGCTGTCGCTGGGCGCCAAGGCCGTCGGGCTCGGACGATTCTATCTTTATCCGCTGGCATCGGCCGGCCAGGCCGGAGTCGAGCGGGCGCTTGGTCTGTTGCAGGCGGAGCTGGTGCGGGACATGCGGCTGATGGGATGCTCCTCGGTCAGCCAGCTCTCCCGTGCAAACCTGCGGTTCAGATAGCCGCCCATTATCCCGCCATCACGAACGGTCCTGCGTCAACGCGGCGCCGATCTGCTCCAGCGCCCAATCGACCTGATCGGGCGTAATCACCAGCGGCGGGGCGATCCGGATGGTGTGGTCATGGGTGTCCTTGGCGAGGATGCCCTTCCCGCGCAGCACCTCGCAGTAGCGGCGCGCAGGACCGGCTTCGGGGCGAAGCTCGACCGCGAGCATCAGCCCGCGTCCGCGCACTTCGCGAACCGTGTTGGGCACGAATGATCCGCAATCCCTCGAGGAAGCGCGCGCCTTGGGCGGTCGCGTTCTCGATCATGCCTTCGTCGACCAGCACGCGCAGCGCCGCGCGCGCGATCGCGCAGGCGAGCGGATTGCCGCCGAAGGTCGAGCCGTGCTGGCCGGGCTTCAGCGTGCCGAGCACCTCGTTGTTCGAGAGCACTGCGGAGACCGGATAGAAGCCGCCGGACAGCGCCTTGCCGAGCAGCGTGACGTCGGCCTCGATGCCTTCGTGCTGTTCCGCCAGCAGCTTGCCGGTGCGCCCGAGCCCGGTCTGGATCTCGTCGAGGACCAGCATGATGTTGTTGCGGGTGCAGAGCGCGCGGACTTCGGCGAAATAGCCGGCGGGCGGAATGATGACGCCGGCCTCGCCCTGGATCGGCTCGACCAGGAAGGCGACGGTATTCGGCGTGATCGCATCTTCCAGCGCCCTGGCGTCGCCGAACGGAATGATCCTGAAGCCCGGCGCGAACGGACCGAAATGCTTGCGGGTATCAGGGTCGGTGCTGAAACCGACGATCGCAAGCGTGCGCCCATGGAAATTGTCGGCGCAGACGATGATCTCGGCCTGGTCGTCAGGCACGCCCTTGACCTCGTAGCCCCATTTGCGCACCGACTTGATGGCGCTCTCCACCGCCTCTGCGCCGCTGTTCATCGGCAGCACCTTGTGCGATCCGGTCAACTCGGCGAGTTCCTCGTAGAACGGGGCGAGCTGGTCGTTGTGGAAGGCTCGCGAGGTCAGCGTCAGCCGGCCGGCCTGCTCGACCATGGCGGCGAGGATCTTTGGATGGCAATGACCCTGATTGACCGCCGAATAGGCCGACAGGCAATCGAGGTAGCGTTTGCCGTCGGTATCCCAAACCCAGACGCCTTCGCCGCGCGACAGCACGACGCCGAGCGGCGCGTAGTTCTGGGCGCCGAACCGCGCTTCCCTTGCGATGAAATCGGAGACTGGCGGACGCATGCTTCGTCACTCCAGTTGCGCCGGCACGATGGGTGCCGCCCTGCATATTATCACTGATTTGGGTATCGGCCCGCGCGGCTTAAAGGATTGCTGTGGACCAAATTCGGTCCATTCTGTTCGTGCTGCGCTACGAATCCTGATCGCGGTGCGCGAGCTCGAGCGTGACGAGCCGGGCGAGCAGTGTCGCCGGATAGAGCTGGCCGAAGATCGCCTCGACATTGCAGAGGCTGCGCGCAATCGGATGCAGCGGCGCGACGTCGCCATAGCCAGTCGTTGTGAGCGTGGCGAAGGAGAAATAGATCAGCTGGCTCGCGAGCGATGGCCGGTCCTCGACCTTCATGCCGGCAAACGCATCCGGCACCAGCGTGCCGATGAAGGTGTAGAGCGCCGCGAAGATCACCGCCACCGTAAGATACAGCAGCACCGCGCCGATCACGCGGTGATAGGTGACGCGTCCCGGCGCGAAGGTCGCGCGCGCGACCGTCACCGCCATCGTGATGCCGACCAGCAGCCACGAGGCGGCGAACAGATTGAGATCGAGGATCGAGGGCGAGCGCAGCCGCAGGATCGCGCCGGTCACGATCATCGCGAGCGCGACCAGCATCGTGACGACGGCAATGGCGCTGCCCGACATCACGAATACGCCGCCGACCAGGAAGATGGCGAGCAACAGCTCGAACACCTGGAACTCGAACAGGCCTAGCGCCTGCAGCGGCGCCACCACGAACATCATGATCACGAGTAGCACGGTGAGCACCGTCAGCAGCGAATCGCCCCAGCGCTCGCGCAATTGCCCTGTCGTCATCGGATCAAGCACCGCGCCGGCATGGCACGCTGAGGAAGCCGCGGAAGCGCACCCGGCCGCCGCGCACCGGCTCGCCGTCGAGCACATAGTTGGGGAAGCGCTTGAGGAAGCGCGAGATCGCGATGGCGCCTTCGAGGCGCGCCAGCGCCATGCCGGCGCATTGATGCGCGCCGGTGCCGAAGGCGAGGTGGCGGTTCGGCGTGCGCGCGACGTCGAAGTCTTCAGGGTTGGGGAACTGTGCGGGGTCGCGGTTGGCGGCGCCGATGCACAGCGTGACCAGTGTGCCGGGCGGCAGCTTGATGCCGCCGAGCTCGGTCTCCTCCACGATCATCCGGTTGCCGAGCTGGTTCGAGCTCTCGTAGCGCAGCATCTCCTCGACGGCGGTCTTGATCAGCTCGGGCTGCGCGATCAGCCGCTGCTTCTGCTCGGGATGTTGGGTGAGCGTCACCAGCCCGTTGCCGATCAGGTTGGTCGTGGTCTCGTGGCCGGCGTTGAGCAGGAAGATGCAATTGTGCAGCAATTCCTTCGCGGTCAGCCGCTCGCCATTGTCCTCACCCTGGATCAACCGCGTCAACACGTCGCGTTCGGGATTGCCCGGCTTGGCGCGGCGGCGTTCGACCAGGGTTTCGAGATAGGCGAGGAAATCCTTCACCGCATCATTGCCGCGGTCGAACGCGTCCTTGCCGATCACCGGCTCCAGCGCGCCCAGGATCGCCAGCGACCAGTCGCGCAGCGGCTCGCGCTCGTCGTGCGGCACGTCGAGCAAATTGCCGATCACCTCGACCGGGATTGCGGAGGCGAAGTCGCCGATCAGCTCGAAGCGGTCGCGGGTCTCGATCCGGTCGAGCAGGCTGTCGACCAGCGCGATCAGGTCCGGCTCCATGCCGGCGATCGCCCGCGGCGACAAGGCACCCATGATCAACCGCCGCACGCGGGTGTGCGCCGGCGGGTCATTGAAGACGAGGCTGGTCGTGTGATGCTCGTAGAGCAGCGAGTTACCGTATTTCGGCAGGAACTCCTTCTTCTTGTCGGAGGAGAACGTCCTGGTGTTCTTGTAGGCGGCGATCAGGTCGTCGTAGCGGGTGAGAAAATAGCAGCCGTTCGGCAGCCGCTTGACGGGCGCGTGTTCGCGCAGCGCGCGATAGGTCGGGTAGGGGTCGGCGTAGAAGTCAGCCGTCAGCTTTTCCAGGTCGAAGCGGTCAGCCAGCTCTCGCGCGTGCCCGTTCATGGCGGATATCCAGCCCTTTATTAGTTTCATTTGCAACTATCGTAAGCTGCGGGCAAGGGCCGCGCAACACAATTTGCAGGATCGGGAGCAGCGCGCCGTGCGCCGCGCGATGCGAGGAAATCGCAGAGCCATATGCGGTTTTGCGCTTTGATGAAGCTTGCGCGCGCCTCTACAGTCGCGGCCAAACAACAGAGAGCCGGAAACGCCGATGCACGCCCGAGCCGAGTCCGCGGCCTCCTGGCCCGAGGAGATTTTTTCGATTCTGCAGCGCTTCGAGGTGCGTCAGGTGCCCTATGTGCCGGACGCCGGGCATTCCGAACTGATCGAGCGCGTACTGGGATCGTCTTCGATGCGCGGCATTGCGCTGACCACCGAGGAGGAGGGCGTGGCGCTGCTCGCAGGCGCCTGGGCCGGCGGCCAGCGCGGCGTGCTGCTGATGCAGTCGAGCGGGGTCGGCAATTGCATCAACATGCTGTCGCTGGTGCAGATCTTCCGCCTGCCGTTCCTCACCCTGGTGACGATGCGCGGCGAGTGGGGCGAGTTCAATCCCTGGCAGGTGCCGATGGGCTCGAACACCCAAGGCATTCTCGAATTGGCGGGGATCAAGGTGCTGCGCGCCTCGCGTCCGGACGAGGTGCGCGAGGTCGTCGAGGCCGGCGCGGCGCAAGCCTACAACGCCTGCACGCCAACCGCCGTGCTGCTGTCGCAGCGTCTGATCGGGGCAAAGGTCTTCACCAAATGAGCAAAGCCAATCTCCTCGACCGCCGCGCGGTGGTTTCCGAACTGCTCAGGGATCGCAAGGGCGCCTTCGCCGTCGGCGGCCTCGGCGCCTCGACCTATGACATCGCCGCCGCCGGCGACCACGACCGCAACTTCTATCTCTGGGGCGGCATGGGCGGCGCCGTGATGATCGGGCTCGGCCTCGCGCTGGCCCAGCCGACGCTGCCGGTCGTCGTGATCACGGGTGACGGCGAGATGCTCATGGGCATGGGAAGCCTTGCGACCGTCGCGCTGCAGCAGCCGAAAAACCTCTCGATCATCGTGCTCGACAACGAGGCCTATGGCGAGACCGGCGGCCAGGCCAGCCATACCGGCGGAACCGCCGATCTCGTGGGTGTTGCCAAAGCCTGCGGGATCGCCGATAGCCGCGCGATCAGCACGATGGCTGAGGTCGAGGCTTTTGCGTCGTCTTTGCAAGATGTTACGGCCGGACCACGGTTTGCCAGCGCGAAGATCGATGGGACCAATCTGGAGCGCGTGCTGTCCAGCCGCGACGGCACCTACATCGTCAACCGCATCAGAGGGTCGATCGGCCACACTCCAATTTAAAGTAGCTCTCGCGGTGCAATAGAACCTTGACTTTTGGTAAAGTGAGTGATTACTCACGACCCAAATGTCGACCTTACGCATGACGAGTGACTTGCGGCGTCAGTTGATCCTGAGCGCCGCAAAGCGGTGTTTCGCCCGCAACGGCTTTGCCGGCACCACGACCAAGAGCGTGGCGGCCGCGGCTGCCATTTCAGAAGGGCTGCTGTTCAAGCACTTCCCATCGAAGGCGGCACTCTACGCCGAGATTCTTGCCGAGGAGTGCGAGGCGGATCCCGATCTCGTGCATCTGCTCGGCCAGGAGCCGTCGACTGCGACGCTGGTCGAACTGGTGCAGGGCATGGTCGGCCACTTCATGCAGCTGCGCGACGCGCCGGACCAGGAAGAGGCGCAGCGGATGCGGCTGATGGTGACGAGCCATCTCGACGATGGCGAGTTTGCGCGCCTGCTCTACGACAAGGTCGGCAAGCTGATCGGCCCGACCTTCGCTGCCTCGCTCGAGCGCGCGATCGCCGCCGGCGAAGCGACGCGGATCGGCGACGAGCCGCTCAACCTGTTCTGGTTTGCGCACCATACCGTGCTTATGGGCGCGCTGACGCAGCTGCCTGCGACACCATGTCTCCCCTATGGCGATGCCGCTGCGGCCGAGCGGCAGCTCTGCCAGTTCATTCTTCGCGGCATCGGACTTACCGAAGCCGCAATTTCAACTCATTTGGGCCGCCAGCCGTCGCCGAGCGCAGGACCGTCGGTAACTGCAGAAAGTGCATGACATGAATATTCAGACCGAAAGCCACATCTCGGGGCAACCGATCAAGGAGAAGCAGGCCAAGCGTCCCGTCCGTCTGGTGCGCTGGTTCATCATCGTGGGATTGTTGCTGGCCCTGCTGGTCGGCGCGCTGGTCGGCTTCAACGCCTTCCGCAGCCACATGATCGCGCAGTTCTTCGCCAACAATAAGCCGCCGCCGTCGAACGTCTCGGTCGCCGAGGCGAAGACGGAAGTGATTCCGAATCTGCTGACCGCCGTCGGCGATCTCGTCGCGGTGCATCAGGTCAACGTCACCAGCGACGTGTCGGGCCGTATCACCGAGATCCTGTTCACGGCCGGCAGCCATGTGAAGGCGGGCACGCCGCTGGTCCAGCTGTTCGATGCTCCGGAGCAAGGCGACCTTGCCAACTACAAGGCGCAGGCGACCGTGGGCGAATTGCAACTCGATCGTGCCAAGCAGCTCGCGTCGCGCCAGTTCGGTCCGCAGTCGACCGTCGACACGGCGCAGGCTGCTTACGACCAGGCCAAGGCGGGCATCGCCAAGACCGAAGCCCTGATCTCGCAGAAGCTGGTGCGTGCACCGTTCGAGGGCGATCTCGGCGTGCGCCAGGTCGAAGTCGGCCAGTATCTGACGGCCGGCACGCAGATCGTGTCGCTGACCGACCTGTCGGTGCTGTATGCGAACCTGACCGTGACCGAGAAGCAGAGCTCGCAGATCAAGGTCGGCCAGCTCGTGCGGGTCGCAGTCGACGCCTATCCGGGGCGCACCTTCGAGGGCAAGATCACGACCGTCGAGCCGCAGATCGCGACCGAGACCCGCAACATCCGGGTGCAGGCCACGATCCAGAATCCGGACAGCATCCTCAAGCCCGGCATGTTCGCGACCACCACGATCGTGATGCCCGAGAAGCCACCCGTCGTGACCATTCCCGAAACCGCGGTTGACTACACGCTGTACGGCGACTCGGTGTTCCTGATCACGGAGAAGAAGGGCGACGACGGCAAGACCACGCTGACCGCCGAGCGCACCTTCGTGAAGACCGGCAATCGTGTGCAGGGCCGCGTCGAGATCCTCAAGGGCCTGAAGGCCGGGGACAAGGTCGTGGCCGTCGGCCAGATCAAGCTGCAATCGGGCATGCCTGTCGAGATCTCGAAAGATCCGGCGCCGCCGGTTCCGGCCGAGCCGCCGCGCTACTGATCTTCACAATCTGAACTCGGAGGGCCGGTTGGCCCTCCGCCACATGTTGCCGCAACCGGCAGACAACACGAATCGAGTTGGCGATGGCCTTCACTGATATTTTCATCAAGCGCCCGGTGCTGTCGGTCGTCGTCAGCTTGCTGATCCTGTTGATCGGCTTGCGCGCGGCGATGGTGCTGCCGATCCGGCAATATCCGAACCTGTCGAATACCGTCGTGACGATCACGACGTCGTATCCCGGCGCGTCGCCGGAGCTGATCAACGGCTTCATCACCACGCCGATCGAGCAGGCGGTCGCGTCGGCCGAAGGCGTCGACTACATGACGTCGAATTCGGTGCTCGGCACCTCGACGATCCAGGTCTACGTCAAGCTCAATCACGATCCGAACCAGGCACTCACCGAAGTCCTCGCCAAGGTCAATTCGGTCAAATATCTGATCCCGAAGGAAGCCTTCGATCCGGTCGTGACCAAGGCGACCGGTGACACCATCGCCGTGATGTATCTCGGCTTCTCCAGCGAGGAGCTGACCGGATCGGCGATCTCGGACTATCTGACCCGCGTCGTGCAGCCGGTGCTCTCGACGGTCGACGGCGTCGCATCGGCCGACATCCTCGGCGGCCAGACCTTTGCGATGCGCGTCTGGCTCGATCCGACTCGGATGGCCGGACGCGGCGTGTCGCCGAACGACGTTGCGGCCGCGATCGCAGCCAATAACTTCCAGGCGGCCGCCGGCCAGACCAAGGGCTTCTTCATCGTCTCCAACGTCTCGGCCAATACCGACCTGCAGAACATCGATCAGTTCAAGCGAATGATCGTGAAGGCGAAGGACGGCGGCTTCGTGCGCATCGAGGACATCGCGACGGTGGAGCTCGCGGCGCAGTCGACCGACGCCAGCGTCGCCTTCAACGGCGAGCATGCGATCTTCATCGGCATCAAGGCGACGCCGCAGGGCAACCCGCTGACCCTGGTGAAGGGCGTCCGCGCGCTGTTCCCGGACCTCGAGCGCAACCTGCCGCCCTCGATGAAGATGAAGGTGGCCTACGACTCCACCAAGTTCATCCAATCGTCGATCGACGAGGTCGAGAAGACGCTCACCGAAGCGGTCCTGATCGTGGTCGTCGTCATCTTCCTGTTCCTGGCCTCGCTCCGCTCGGTGATCATCCCTGTCGTCACCATTCCGCTGTCGCTGGTCGGCGTCTGCATCCTGATGCTGGCCGCAGGCTTCAGCTTCAACCTGCTGACGCTGCTGGCGATGGTGCTGGCGATCGGTCTCGTGGTCGACGACGCCATCGTGGTGGTGGAGAACATCCATCGACATCTCGAGGAGGGCCTGCCACCGGTGCAGGCATCGCTGAAAGGTGCGCGCGAAATCGTCGGTCCGGTCATCTCGATGACGATCACGCTCGCCGCGGTGTACGCGCCGATCGGCTTCCTCGGCGGCGTCACCGGCACGCTGTTCCGCGAATTCGCCTTCACGCTGGCCGGCTCGGTGATCGTGTCGGGCGTGATCGCACTGACGCTGTCGCCGATGATGTGCTCGGTGTTCCTCAAGAGCGCTGAAGAGGGCCGTTTCGCCAAGCTGGTCAATCGCGTGTTCGGCGCGGTGACGCGTGCCTACGGCCGCCAGCTCGACCGTTCGCTCGACTACCGCCCGATCACGGCCCTGTTCGCCGTGACCATCCTGGGTCTGGTCGGCTTCCTCTACATGCACATCCAGAAGGAACTGGCGCCGCAGGAGGACCAGGGCATCGTGTTCGCGGTGACCAAGGCGCCGAAATACGCCAACATCGACTACATCGATTTCTACGGCGACAAGATGGACAAGGAGTTCCAGAAGTTCCCCGAGACCGACCTGCGGTTCATCCTGAACGGCATCACCGGCCCGCAGGGCGGCTTCGCCGGCATGCTGCTCAAGCCGTGGGATGAGCGCAAGCGCTCGGCCCAGACGCTGCAGCCGCTGGTGCAGGCCGAGCTGTCGAAGATCGAGGGCGTCAGCGCGTTCGCGTTCAGCCTGCCGCCGTTGCCCGGCGGCCCCGGCGGTCTTCCGGTGCAGATGGTGATCTCTTCGACCGCCGGCTTCCAGCAGGTGTTCGACCAGATGAACAAGCTGAAGGAAGCCGCGCGCAAGAGCGGCCTGTTCATCGTCACCGACAGCGACCTCGACTTCAACCAGCCGGTGGTCCGCGTGAAGGTCGATCGCTCCAAGGCGAGCGACCTCGGCATCACCATGCAGTCGATCGGCGGCGCGCTGGCGACGCTGCTCGGCGGCAACTACGTCAACCGCTTCAACCTGGAAGGACGCTCCTATCAGGTGATCCCGCAGGTGCCGCGCGCCGCCCGCCTCGCGCCGGAATCGTTCGACAACTATTATGTGCCGACCGCGACCGGGCAGCTGGTGCGGCTGTCGACCGTGGTTTCGGTCGAGACCGGCGTCGATCCGAACGCGCTGACGCACTACAACCAGCTCAACTCGTCGACCTTCCAGGCCGTGCCGATGCCCGGCGTCTCGATGGGCCAGGCGGTCGAGTTCCTGCAGGGTGAAGCCAAGAAGCTGCCGTCCGGCTTCAGCTACGACTTCCTCGCCGACTCCCGGCAGTACGTCCATGAAGGCAACCAGCTGCTGGTCACCTTCGCGTTCGCCATCATCATCATCTTCCTGGTGCTGGCGGCGCAGTTCGAGAGCCTGCGCGATCCGTTCGTGATCATGATCTCGGTGCCGATGGCGATCGTCGGTGCCCTGATCCCGCTGTTCTTCGGCGTTGCCACCATGAACATCTACACCCAGGTGGGCCTCTTGACGCTGGTCGGACTGATCACCAAGCACGGCATCCTGATGGTGGAGTTCGCCAACGAACTGCAGCTCAACGAGGGACTGGACCGCCGTTCGGCGATCGAGATGTCGGCCCGGATTCGCCTGCGTCCGATCCTGATGACGACGGCGGCCATGGTCACCGGCCTGCTGCCGCTGCTCACGGCCTCGGGCGCCGGAGCGGCGAGCCGCTTCTCGATCGGACTCGTCGTCGTCACCGGCATGACGATCGGCACGCTGTTCACCCTGTTCGTGCTGCCGATGGTCTACACCGTGATCGCGACCGACCACCAGGCCGCCGCCCGTTCGGACCGCGCCAAGCAGATCGCCGACTACGAGCTCGAAGGCCGCGGCGGCGCCTTGAAACCGACCTGAGCCCTCCAAGCTCATGCTCGCAGGGAAGGCGGCACTGGCGAAAGCCACTGCCGCCTTTTCTTCGTCTCGTGCTAGCCTCGCCGCAAAGATTGGGAGGAAGCAGGCATGGCGAGCGAATTTGCGGCGGGCAATTACCGGTTCATTCCGGCCGTGTTCCAGTATTCAAGCGGTGCGCAGGCCAACGCTGGGTATGAGATCGAGCGGGTGCGCTTCGATCGCCTAGTGCCGCTTGCGGAAGGCTTTGCGCGGATTGCGGCCTACATCAAGGACGCCGGCCGGCCGCTGACCTCGTTCTGCGCCTGCGAGCTGCGTTCGCCGGCTGCCTTCACCGAGGACGGCTTCCGCGCCTTCAACCAGCATTATGTCAAGACGCTCGCCGAATGGGGTCTGTTCGATGGCACCATCAATCCGGTGGCGCGCAGCAATGTCTGTCCCGAGATCGATCCGCCGGCCGAGCCGTCGTTCCACGCGTTCTCGTTCACGCGGCCGAGCACGAGCACGTCACCGTCCTTCGTGATCGCCGGCGGCGCCGAGGCACGCAGCGGCACGGCGAGCTACCCCGACCGCATCGTCTGCTATCGCGATCTCAGCCCCGGCGCGTGGCGCGAGAAGGTCCGCTTCACTGCCAGTGAGATGGAGCGCCGCCTTGCCGAATTCAGCTTCGGCTGGCAGGACACGACCGCGGTGCAGGCCTACACCGTGCACGACATCCATCCCGTGATCGTCGACCAGCTGGTCCGCCGCGGCGCCACGCGCTCGGGCCTGACCTGGCACTTCTGCCGGCCGCCGGTGATCGATCTCGAATACGAGATGGATTGCCGCAGGGTGCTGCGCGAGGTGGTAATTTAGCCGAGTAATCTGACGCGCGCACTGCTAGGCCCGTCGTCCTGAGGAGCGCGTAGCGCGTCTCGAAGGATGCACGGCCACCAGCCGGGCCGTCGACCCTTCGAGACGCGCGTACCGCGCTCCTCAGGGTGACGGGGGAAGAATGGGGTTCGCTGCGGTAGGGCAGCGACGGGCCTCACCGCGCCTTCGGATCGAGCGCGTCGCGCAGGCCGTCGCCGACCAGGTTGAACGACAGCACGACCAGGAAGATCGCAAGCCCCGGCCAGATCGCCATCCATGGCGCGCTGGTCAGGAAACGTTGCGCGGCATTGAGCATGCTGCCCCAGGACGGCGCCGGCGGCTGCTGGCCGAGGCCGAGGAAGGACAGCGCGGCTTCGGCGATGATCGCGGCAGCGATCGACAGCGTGGCCTGCACCAGCAGCGCCGGCAGGATGTTGGGCAGGATGTGGACCAGCGCGATGCGCCAGCGCGGATTGCCCATGGCGCGCGCCGCCTCGACATAATCCTCGACCTTGACGCTCATCACCTGGCCGCGGGTCAGGCGGATGAAAATGGGTGTCGCCGAGACGCCGATCGCGATCATGGCGTTGCTGAGACTTGGGCCCAGGAACGCGGCCAGCGCAATCGCCAGGATCAGGAACGGGCAGGCCAGCATGGCATCGGTGATGCGGCTGATCAGCGCGTCGATGAAGCCGCCGCGATAGCCGGCGACGAGGCCGAGCGGCACGCCGATCGCAAGCGCGATGCCGACCGAGATGACGCCGGCGAGCAGCGAGGCGCGGGCGCCGAACACGACGCGCGCGAGCACGTCGCGGCCGAGCTCGTCGGTACCGAACCAGTGCTGCATCGACGGCGCCTTGCGCACCAGCGACCAGCTCGTCGCGACCGGATCGTAGGGCACGATCAGCGGCGCGAAGACGGCAAGCAGAACAAAGAGCGCGATCACGGCAAGGCCCAGCACGGCGCCCTTGCGCCGGATCAGCCGCCGCAAGGCGCGCCGTGCCGGACTCTCGAGCGTCTCGGCGGCTGCATGCGAAGCGAGGGGACTGAGTACGGCGTCGGTCATCCGGTCAGCTCCTCAGCCGCGGGTTGACTAGGATGTAGGCGATGTCGGCGATCAGATTGAGCGTGATGTAGATCGTCGCCGTCGTCAGCACCACGCCCTGCACGACCGCATAGTCGCGGTTGAATACGGCGTCGACGATCAGCTTGCCGAAGCCCGGGATCGAGAAGATCTGCTCGGTGAGAACCGCACCCGACAGCAGCGTGCCGAGCTCGAGCGCACCGAGCGTGATGATCGGCGTCAGCGCATTGCGCATCGCATGCTTGAGGATCACCGTGCGCTCGGACAGGCCCTTGGCGCGTGCGGTGCGGACATAGTCGCTCTCCAGCACCTGCAGCATCGCGCTTCGTGTGTGTCGCATCAGGACCGCCGCGATCGCATTGCCGAGCACGAAGGCGGGCATCACGGACGCGGCGAGGCTGGCGCGCCAGTTTTCGGTGAGCGGCACATAGCCGGAGGCCGGCAGCCAGCCAAGTTCGACGGAGAACAGGAAGATCAGCATGATGCCGAGCCAGAAATTCGGCGTCGAGATACCCCACAGCGCGAACAAATTGGCGCCGTAATCCCAAGCGGTGCCTTTCTTCACCGCCGAGATGATGCCAGCGGGGATGCCGATCAGGAAGGCGACCACGATCGCCATGCCGGCGATCTGCATCGTAACCGGCAGCTTCTGCGCGATCAGGCTCGACACCGGCATCTTGTTGCGCAGGGACTCGCCGAGGTCGCCCGTCAGCACGCCCTTGACCCAATAGGCATATTGCACCGGGATCGGTTGATCGAGGTGATATTGCTGGCGGATCTGTTCGATGACGGCCGGATCGCGCTCCTCGCCGGCCATCACGAGTGCCGGATCGCCGGGCAGCAGATGTTGCAGCGAGAAGATCAGCAGCGAGACGAAGAACAGCGTCGGGACCAGCTGAACCAGCCGCTTGGCGAGGAAGTTCAGCATGGTCGGTCTCGCATGCGCTGCGCTGTGGCGATCATTTCAGTTTCAGCCCGACCACGCGCACCAATCCATCCGGCATCTGCCGGTATCCCTCGACCTTGGTGGAGTGCGCGATCAGGAGCGTGCGGTGATAGAGATAGATGATCGGCTCGTCGTTGAGCACGATCCTGGTCATCTTCTCGTAGATCGCCTTGCGCTGGGCGGGATCGTTGATCAGCCGCGCATCTTCCATCAGCTTGTCGGCTTCCGGGTTGGAGTAGCCGCCATCGTTCTGCGGCGCCCTGGTGTGCAGGAAGACGTAGGAATTGCCGTCAGGATCGATGCGGCCGCTCCAGTTGATCTGGAACACCTGGAATTCGCCCGCCTGGGCCTGCTTGAACGTCGTCGCAAATTCGACCACGCGGATCTTGATGTCGAAGCCCGCTTCGGCCGCCATCGACTGCACGACCTGGGCCACGGCTTCGTTCTCGGCCCCTTTAGGGACCATGTAGTCGATGGCGACCGGCAGGGTGACGCCGGCCTCCTTGAGCAGCGCCTTGGCCTTGGCAAGGTCGCGTCCCCGAACCGGAAATGCCTTCTGATAGTAAGGATGCGTCGGGCTGACCCACTGATTGCCCGGCGTGAACTCGCCGTTGAAGACGACCTGGTTGAGTGCCTCGCGATCGATCGAGAGATCGAGCGCCTGCCGCACCTTCTCCGACTGGCTGAGCGGCCCCTTGCTCTTGTCGTTGGCGATGTTGATGGTGAGGCCGAGATAGCCGAGTTCAGGAGCAGTCGACAGCACCAGCCGTTTGTCGGCGCGGACGTCCTTGATGTCGGTGGCGAGCACGCGCTCGATCAGGTCGAGCCCGCCGGATTTCAGATTGGCGAGCCGCACCGTGGCATCGACGATCGGAAGGAACACGATGCGATCGATGAAGACGTTGTCCTTGTTCCAGTAATCGGCGAATTTCTCGAACACCATGCGGTCCTGCTGCACGCGTTCGACGAATTTGTAGGGTCCGGCGCAGACCGGATGCAGCCCGAATTTGTCGCCCGCCTCCTTCACCGCCTTCGGCGAGACCATCATGCCGGCGCGGTCGGTCAACTGGGCGATCAGCGGCGAGTAGGGCGTCTTGAGCACCAGCTTGATGGTCAGGGGATCGACGACGTCGACATGGTCGAGCGCCGCCAATTCCGGTTTGCGAAACGAGGCCGGCAGTGTCAGATGACGCTCCAGCGAGAATTTGGCGGCCTCGGCGTCGAATGGTTCGCCGTCGTGGAACTTGACGCCCGGCCGGAGCTTGATCGTCATCTCCTTGCCGTCGGCCGAGTTCTCGTAGGATAGCGCGAGCTGCGGAACGATGTTCAGCTTCTCGTCAATGTCGAACAGCTTGTCGCAGAACGCCGAAAACACGATGCGCCCGACATAGGTGCGCCCGATCGAAGGATCGAGAATGTCGGGGTCCTCGGCGATCCCGATGCGAAGCGTCGTCTCGGCACGCGCACTCGCTCCGCACCAGGTCACGAGGGCCGCCATCAGGACCGCCAAGCGCCAAAATCTCATCGCCAACCCCTTATTTCCTACGTCTTTATTTCCTGTGAAATAACCCCACGCCGCTCCGAGGCTTCCGCCGCATTGAACGCCGCCACCAGCTTTTCCAGTGCCGGCGAGAATCCGCCGTCGGACGGCACGATCGCCTCCGCGCCGGGCAGCTCGCCGGTCCGGTGACAGGCCGTTGCATATCCGGTGCCATCTTCGCGCAACTGCGGCACTTCGCTGCGGCAGCGCGCGACCACATAGGGGCAGCGGGTATGGAAGCGGCAGCCCGTCGGCGGATTGAGCGCGCTCGGCAGCTCGCCTTCCAGCACGATGCGGCTGCGTTTGGCACGCGGCTTCGGCACCGGGATCGCCGACAGCAGCGCGCGGCTGTAGGGATGGCGCGGGGCGGCGAACAGTGCTTGCGCCTCCGCCGTCTCGACGATGGTGCCGAGATTCATCACGGCGACGCGGTCCGCGATGTGCTTGACGACGGCGAGATCGTGCGAGACGAAGATGTAGGCGAGCTTCAGGCGATCCTGCAGGTCGCGCAGCAAATTCAATATCTGCGAGCGGATCGAGACGTCGAGCGCCGACACCGGCTCGTCGCAGATGATCAGCTTCGGCTCGACCGCGAGCGCACGGGCAATTGCGACGCGCTGGCGCTGGCCGCCGGAGAATTCGTGGGGATAGCGGCGCGCAAAGCGCGGCTCGAGCCCGACCAGACGCAACAGCTCTTCGACCCGCGCGCGGCGGTCTGCGGCCGGGACGAGATTGTGCAGCGCCAGCGGCTCGGTCAGGATCTGGCTCACCGTCATGCGCGGGTTGAGCGAGGCGTAGGGGTCCTGGAAGATCAGCTGCGCATCGCGGCGGAACGCGCGCAATTGCGCGGCGTTGAGCGTGCCGAGGTCGCGGCCTTCGAAGGTGACGCGGCCAGCGTCCGGCTCGATCAGCCGCAGCACCAGCCGGCTGACGGTTGATTTGCCGCAGCCGGATTCGCCGACCAGCGCCAGCGTCTTGCCGGCCTCGACCGTGAAGCTGACGCCGTCGACCGCCTTCACATGCGCGGTCGGCCGGCCAAACACCGAACGTTCGGCGACGAAATGCTTCACCAGCCCCTCGACCTCGAGCAGCGCAGTCATGACACCAGCCGCTCCAGCGGCGCGCGGAGGCAGCGCGAGGCGTGGGTTGCGCTCAGCAGCGCGAGCGGCGGCGGCAACCGGGTGCAGGCATCTTCCACGAACGGGCAGCGCGCGGCGAAGCGGCAGCCCGTCGGCGGGTTCGCCATATTCGGCACCATGCCCTCGATGGTGGCGAGGTGGCTGGTGCGACGGTCGAGCCGCGGGATCGAGCCGAGCAGGCCGACCGTGTAGGGATGTTGCGGGTTAGCGAACAGCTCATCCACCGGGGCACGCTCGACGATCTCGCCGGCATACATCACCGCGACCTCGTCGCAGACCTCCGCGACGACGCCGAGATCGTGGGTGATCAGGATGATCGCAGCCCCGCTCGCGGCCTTCAGCTCGCGCATCAGGTCGAGGATTTGCGCCTGCAGCGTGACGTCGAGCGCGGTGGTCGGCTCGTCGGCGATCAGGAGCTGCGGATCGCAGGCCAGCGCCATCGCGATCATCACGCGCTGGCGCATGCCGCCGGACAGCTTGTGCGGATAGTCGTCGATGCGTTTCTCGGGCGAGGGGATATGCACGCGGCGCAGCAGCTCGATGGTGCGCTCGCGCGCCGCGCGCCGGGAGCCGCCGCGGTGGCGCAAAATCGTCTCGGTGATCTGGTCGCCGATGGTGAAGCTCGGGTTGAGTGAGGTCATCGGCTCCTGGAAGATCATCGCGAGGCGATTGCCGCGCAGGTCGCGCAGCGTCGCGTCCGGCACGTCGAGCAGGTCGAAGCCGTCGAAGCGGATCGCGCCGGAGACCGCGGCGGATTGCTTCGGCAGCAACCCCATGATCGCGAGCGAAGTGACGCTCTTGCCGCAGCCGGACTCGCCGACCAGGCCGAGCGTGGCGCCCTTGGCGACGGACAGATCGACACTGTCGACGGCATGCGTCATGCGGCCGTCGTCACCATGGAAGGTGACGCGCAGGCCCTCGATCTCGATCAGCGGGCCGGCTGTCATGCGCGGCTCTTGGCTGCCGCTGCGATGCCGGCCTCGATCCTGGCGCGGTCGCTGATTCCGGCCGGGTTGTCCCGGGTCGGCATGAAGGTCCGGAATGGAACCCAGTGTTCACGGCTGACCGCTTCGAGCCGTTCGAGCTCGCGCAAGGGATCGGCGTGGTCGTCGACCCGCAGGTCGAGCAACGGCCATTGCTCGGTGCCGTGGATCAGCAGCGCCGCCGATTGCTTGCCGCGCTTGTCGCCGCCGGCTGCTTCACCGGCAAACATCGCCTTGATCAGCCGCTCTGCGAACGGCAGCTTCTGGTTCGCGGCATAGACGCGCGCGGTCTCGTCGAGCACGGCGGAGCCGGCCAGCATGTTGCCGGCAATCGAGAAGCCGTCGCCGGCGATATGGCCGAACCAGTCGATGCAATCCTTGCCGGAGTGGGCGGCGATCCGGCCCTTGCTGTCCATGACATGCACCTGCCGGCTCTCGCGGCCGCTGTCGGGCGCGAGCAGCGCCGCGATCGTCTCATGCGGGCTGTTGCCGTCGCGCAGCAGCGCGAGGCCGTCGATGCCGTAATAGGGATTGACCAGCGCCTGTGTCGCGATGGCGCCGATGTCCGGTGCGATGTGCGGCACCAGCGCGCCGACCGCGAAGAACCGCGTCGCGACCGCGATGCCGAGCTGGCCGGTGGCGCTGTCGCGGGCGATGATCGACCAGGTCATCCGAAACCTCTAGCGGCCCGCGGCATAACCCTGCATGCCGCGCGGATTGGCGGCGGCGCGGCGACGGGGGCCGACCTTCGAAGCCGCGGTAAGGCGGCCTTCCGACCAATCCGGGCCAATCTCCACCACATGGCCGCGGCGCTTCAATTCATCGATGGTCGGTTTCGGCACGCGGTTTTCCAGCACCAGCACGCCGGGACGCGAAGTGCGCGGCCAGAACGAGATCGGGAAATGCTCGGAGTGCCAGGCCGGCGCGTCGATCGCCTCCTGCAGATTGAGCCTGGCGTGGACATGGCGCAGGAAGAACTGCGTGATCCACTGATCCTGCTGGTCGCCGCCCGGCGAGCCCCAGGAGAGATAAGGCTCGCCGTCGCGCAGCGCCATGGTCGGCGACAGCGTGGTGCGCGGCCGCTTGCCCGGCGCCAGCGAGGCCGGGTGATTTTCTTCCAGCCAAAACATCTGGGCGCGGCTGCCGAGGCAGAAGCCGATCTCGGGAATCACAGGCGAGGATTGCAGCCAGCCGCCGGATGGCGTCGCCGAGATCATGTTGCCGGCCTTGTCGATGATGTCGAAATGCACGGTGTCGCCGCGTACCTCGCCGAACCGGCCGACCGTCGGTTCGCCCGCGCCCATGGCGCCGACCGCCTCGCGATGTCCTTCCGCGTGCCGCAGCTTCACGACACCGCCGAAGCCTGCGACCGAGCCGGGGCGGAAGTCGAGCGACGCCTTGTCCTTCGAGATCAGCTTGCGTCGTTCGTTGTTGTAGGCATCCGACAGCAGCGTTTCGATCGGGATGTCGGTGAACTTCGGATCGCCGTAGAACGTCTCGCGATCGGCATAGGCGAGCTTGGCGGCTTCGATCTGCAAATGGATGAAGTCCGGGCCTGCGGGATCGAGCCCGTCGAGTTCGAAACCCTTCAGCAGCGCGAGCTGCTGCAGCATCACCGGACCCTGGCTCCAGACGCCGCACTTCTGCACGGTGTAGCGGCCGTAGTCATAGGTCAGCGGCGCCTCGATGGTCGGCTGCCAGCGCGCCATGTCGTCGGCCGACAGCACGCCGCGATGCGGCGAGCCGGAGACGTCCATGACCTCCTGGGTGCGGCAGAACCTGTCGATCGCCTCGGCGACGAAGCCCTTCGACCAGGCCTGTCGCGCGCGCTCGATCTGCGCGATGCGGTCACTTCCCGCGCTCTCCGCCTCGGTCAGGATGCGAGCGTACGTCTCAGCAAGCTTTTTGTTGGTGAACATGGTGCCGGGCTTCGGCACCTCGCCATTGGGCAGATAGACCTCGGCCGAGGTGCTCCAGTATTTCCGGAACAGCTGCTCGACGGTCTTGATCGTGGCGGAGGCGCGCTCGACCAGCGGATGGCCGTCGCGGGCATAGCCGATCGCGGGCTCCAGCACGTCGCGCAGCCTCAATGTGCCGTAGTCGCGCAGCAGCAGCATCCAGGTTTCGAACGTGCCGGGCACGCACGCCGCGAGCAGGCCGGTGCCGGGCACCATCTCGAGGCCTTCGCTGCGATAATGCGCGATCGTCGCCTTGGCCGGCGCCGGTCCCTGGCCGCAGATCACTTCGGTCTTGCCGCGCTTGACGTCGTGCACGATGAGCGGGACGTCGCCGCCTGGGCCATTCAGATGCGGCTCGACCACCTGCAGCGTGAACGCCGCCGCAACGCCGGCATCGAAGGCGTTGCCGCCCTTCTCCAGTGCCGCCATGCCGACCGCGGTCGCGATCCAGTGCGTCGAGGTGACGACACCGAAGGTGCCTTCGATCTCGGGCCTTGTGGTGAACGGATCGGGATTGACGTTGCTCATGCTGCGCTTCCGGCTGGGTCTCTAAAAGGTCTCTCGACAGGTCTCTTGGCGCGCGCACTTGATCACAGGCGGGCTGGTATGCCAACCGCTTGGTGGACATGGCCGCTCCCATCCGCGTGATCATGCCGGAACGGCGGCGGCGGGGCTGTTGACCGCGTGGCAGGCGACGCCGTCGATCAGTTCCGGCGCCTTCTCGCGGCAGAGATCGAAGGCGAGGGGACAGCGCGGATTGAACGCGCAGCCCCGTGGCGGATCGATCGGGTTGGGAATCTCGCCCTTGACCGGGATGCGCTGGCGGCCGGACATCGCAAGGTCCGGAACCGCGCCGAGCAGCATCTTGGTGTAGGGCATCCGCGGGTTCTCGAACAATTTCCGGCCCTCGGCGATCTCGACGATGCGGCCGAGATACATCACGCCGATCCGGCTCGCCATGTGGCGGACGACTGCCAGATTGTGACTGATGAAGAGATAGGTCAGGCCGAACTTGTCCTGCAGATCGCGCATCAGGTTGAGGATCTGCGCCTGCACCGAGACGTCGAGCGCCGAAGTCGGCTCGTCGCAGACGATGAACTCGGCCTCCGACGCCAGCGCGCGGGCGATCGCGATGCGCTGGCGCTGGCCACCGGAGAACTCATGCGGGAATTTTTGGCCGTCGTCGGGGTGCAGACCGACCAGCGACAGCAATTCGCCGACCCGGGCCTTGATGTCGCGCTCGCCCTCGATCAGGTCGAAGGCGCGGATCGGCTCGGCCACGATAGCGGCGACTCGGTACCGTGGATTGAGGCTCGCATAAGGGTCCTGGAAAATCATCTGGATGCGCCGGCGCAGCCGGCGGCGCGCCTGGCCTTGTCGCGGATCGGTCATCGAGATGCCGTCGATGACGACTTCGCCCGAACTCGGTGGCAGCAGGCCAACGACCATGCGTGCGACCGTGGTCTTGCCGGAGCCGGATTCGCCGACCAGCGCAAACGTCTCGCCGCGCTTGATGTCGAAGCTGACGCCGTCGACGGCCTTCAGGAATTCGAGATGGCCGCCTTCGATCACCCGGTTGAGCCATGGCTTGGAGACGTCGAAGACGCGGCGCAGGTTCCTGACCTCGATCAAGGTCCCGTTCATGCCGCGGTCTCCTTCGCCGGCTCGAACAGGTGGCAGGCGACCGATTGGTCACCTTGCCGGATCGGCTCGGGGCGCTCGACGCGGCAGCGATCGAAGACGAACGCACAGCGCGGATTGAACGGGCAGCCCGGCGGGATCGCCGACAGCCGCGGCATCGCGCCCGGGATCTGGACGAGGCGCTTGTCCTCGCCCGCGAGCGTCGGGATCGCGCCCATCAGGCCCTTGGCATAGGGATGCAGCGGGTTGCGCACCACTTCCTGCACCGGGCCGATCTCGGCGATGCGGCCGGAATACATCACTGCGACGCGGTCGCAGGTCTCGGCGATCACCCCCATGTCGTGGGTCACCAGCATCACGGCGGTGCCGTGGTCGCGGCCGAGCCGCTTGATCAGCGCGATGATCTGCGCCTGCACCGAGACGTCGAGCGCGGTGGTCGGCTCGTCGGCGATGATCAACTCGGGCTCGGCGCAGATCGCAAGCGCGATCACGACGCGTTGGCGCATGCCGCCGGAGAATTTATGCGGGTAGCCGTCGATGCGCTTTTCCGGCGCAGGGATGCCGACCTCGGCCAACAGGTCGATGGCGCGCCGGCGCGCGGCGCTTTCGCTCAAGTTGGTGTGGGTGCGAATGGTCTCGATGATCTGGTCGCCGATCCGGTAGAGCGGATTGAGGCTGGTCAGCGGATCCTGGAAGATCATGCCGATCCGCTTGCCCCTGACGCGGCGGATTTCTTCCGGCGGAAGATGGTCGATCCGCGTGCCCGACAGCTCGATCTCGCCGCTACAGATGCGGCCGGGCGGATCGATCAGCCCGATCACCGCAAGGCCGGTGACCGACTTGCCGGCGCCGGACTCGCCGACCACGCCAAGCACCTCGCCCTTGGCGATGTCGAACGACACGCCGTTGATGGCGCGCAACGTGGCGCGGCGGGTGACGAATTCCACCTCGAGATTGCGCACGGAGAGAACAGGCTGGGTCATCGGAGCTTTGGGTTGAGTGCGTCGCGCAGCCAGTCGCCGAGCAGGTTGATGGAGAGGATCAGGCCGGCCAGGGCAATGCCCGGGAAGGCGACGATCCACCATTCGCCGGCGAACAGATAATTGTTGCCGATCCGGATCAGGGTGCCGAGCGAGGGCATGGTGTCGGGCATGCCGGCGCCGAGGAACGACAGCGTCGCCTCGGTGATGATCGCGAGCGCGAGGTTGATGGTGGCGATGACCAGGATCGGGCCCATCGTGTTCGGCAGCACGTGCCGCAGCATGATCTTCGGTGCCGGCAGGCCGATCAACTGCGCCGCCGCCACGTAATCCTTGTTCTTCTCGACCATGACCGAGCCGCGCACGGTGCGGGCATATTGCACCCAGAAACTGAGGCCGATCGCGATGATCAGGACGCCGAGCGTGCTCATCTCGTCGAGCCGGTTGCCGAGCAGTGACTTGGCGACGCCGTTGACCAGCAGGGCGATCAGGATCGCCGGGAAGGTGAGCTGGACGTCGGCGATCCGCATGATCACGCTGTCGACCACGCCGCCGAAATAGCCGGCGACCAGCCCAAGCGCGATACCGAGTGCGCCGGCGAACACCACGCCGGCAATGCCGACCGCAAGCGAAATGCGCAGGCCGTAGAGGATCGCGGAGAGCACGTCGCGGCCCTGCTCGTCGGTGCCGAGCAGGAACGGGCTCTGGCCGTCGGCGGTCCACAGCGGCGCGATCCGCGAGTTGATCAGTTGCAGCTGTGCCGGATCGAACGGGTTCTGCACCGCAAGCCAGGACGCAAAGATCGCCAGCAGGAAGAAGAGCAGCGTGATCGCGGCGGCGACCATCGTGAGCCTGGAGCGGCGGAACGAATAGAAGATGTCGCTGTCGAGCGCGCGCCTGAACCAGCCGGCAGGTGCCTGGTGGCCTTCGCTGCGATGGGGGACGACGGCGTCGGACATCGGTCAGCCCCTCACGCGGCGCGGCCGATGGTCGAACGCAGGCGCGGATCGACCACGGTGTAGAGGATGTCGACCACGAGATTGATGGTGACGAAGATCAGCGAGACCATCAACAGATACGCGGCCATGATCGGGATATCGACGTTTTGCACGGCCTGCACGAACAGAAGCCCCATGCCCGGCCACTGGAACACGGTTTCGGTGATGATCGAGAAAGCAATAACCGAGCCAAACTGCAGGCCGGCCACCGTGATCACCGGAACCAGGGTGTTCTTCAGCGCATGGCCGAAATGGATCGCGCGGGTGGTCAGCCCGCGGGCGCGGGCGAAGCGGATATAGTCGGTGCGCAGCACCTCCAGCATTTCGGCGCGCACCAGCCGCATGATCAGGGTCATCTGGAACAGCCCGAGCGTGATCGCCGGCATGATGATCGCCTTCCATCCGGAGACGGTGAGCAGCCCGGTCGACCACCAGCCGAGCTTCACCACCTCGCCGCGGCCGAAGGAGGGCAGCCAGCCCAAGGTCACGGCAAACAGATAGATCAGGAGGATGCCGATCAGGAATGTCGGCAGCGAAATGCCGATCAGCGATACCGCCTGGAATAATCTGGCGAGGATGGTGTCGCGGCGCAGCGCCGAATAGACCCCCATCAGGATGCCGGCCACCATCGCAAAGATGGTGGCGACGATCGCAAGCTCCAGCGTCGCCGGCATGCGCTCAGCCAGCAGCGAGGAGACCGGCAGGCGGAACTGGTAGGACACGCCGAACTTGAACTGCAGCGCATTGATGAAGTAGCGGCCGAACTGCACCAGCACGGGATCGTCGAGGCCGAGCGAGTGCCGGATCTCGGCGCGCTGCGCGGCCGAAGTGTCGATCGAGACGATCTGGTTGACCGGGTCGCCGGCGAAGCGGAACATCGCGAACGCGATGACGCCGACGGCAAGCATGACGCCGATCGCCTGCAGGAAACGCCGAAGAGTGAAAGCGAGCATCTCTACCTTTCACTGCTTTTGACATTTGGCGCGCGGCTTCGCGCGGCCGGAAAACGCGAGGTCCCGGAAGCCTGCGCTTCCGGGACCCAATTCGCTGCAACCACTATTCACCCTGCTTGGTCGCCCAGTACAGCAGCACCTGGTTGTCCGCGCGCTGGGTCAATTTGACTTTTTTCGACACGCCCCACACCAGCGGTTGCTGATGCAGCGGAATGTAGCCGTAATCCTTGATGACGATCTCGTAGGCCTGCTTGATCAGCTGGTCGCGCTTGGCGGTGTCGCTCTCGACCAGGATCTTGTCGGTGAGCGCGTCGACTTCCTTATTGCAATAGCCGCCGAGATTGGCCTCACCCCGGGTCGAATCCTTCGGATCGTCGCGGCAGCCGAGGATGTCGTGCAGCACGTTGTGCGAGTCCGACGTCGCGGGCGTCCAGCCCAGCATGAAGAACGAGGTCTGGTAGCCGCCGGGCTTCAGCACCTTGCCGAAATACTGCGCCTTCGGCTGCGCCAACAGGTTCACCTTGACGCCGATGCGGGCCAGCATGCCGACCACCGCCTGGCAGATCGCGGCGTCGTTGACGTAGCGGTCGTTCGGGCAATCCATCGTGACTTCGAAGCCGTTCGGATAGCCGGCGTCGGCCAGCAGCTTCTTGGCACCATCCGGATCGAGTTTCGGCCGGGTGAACTCCTTCGACAGCGGATAGAGCTCGGGCGCGATCATCAGGGTCGAGGGCGTCGACATGCCGCGCATCACGCGGGTCTTGATCAGGTCGACGTCGATCGTCTTGTAGAAGGCTTCGCGAACCCTGATGTCCTTGAACGGATTCTTGCCCTTGACGTTGGAATACAGCAGCTCGTCGCGGGCCATATCCATGCCGATGAAGATGGTGCGGATCTCGGGTGCGGTCATCACGGTGGCGACGCCGCTGGAATTGACGCGCTGGATGTCCTGCAGGGGAACCGGCTCGATGACGTCGACCTCGCCCGAGAGCAGCGCGGCGACGCGGGTGGCGTCGGAGCCGATGGGCGTGAAGATGATCTCCTTGAGATTGTGCTCCACCTTGCGCCAGTAATCCGGAAACGCCTTGAACACGGTCTTCACGCCGGGCTGATGGCTCTCGATCGTGAAGGGGCCGGTGCCGTTCTCGTGCAGCGCCGCGTAGCTCGGCGTGGTTGCGGAGGCCGGCGTCGGTGCTACCGAGTTGTTCTCCTCGCACCACTTCTTGTCCATGATGTACCAGCTATCCCATTGCGAGGTCAGGATGGGATTGGGCGAGTCCAGCGTCACGTCGACGGTGTAGTCGTCGACCTTGGTGAACTTGGCGTCGGCCGGGACGTTGCTGAGGAAGTTGGAGCCCTTGGCGCGGACGCGGTCGGCGGAGAACAGCACGTCGTCGGCGGTGAAGGGGTCGCCATTGTGGAATTTCACGCCCTTGCGCAGATGGAAGCGCCATTTGGTCGGGGTCAGCGTCTCCCAGCTTTCCGCCAGTGCCGGAATGATCTTGAGGTCCTTGTCGCGCGCGGTGAGGCCTTCGTAGACGTGGGCGTGGTGCGCGATCGTCGTGGTCTCCTTCAGGGTGTACGGATCGAGCGACTTCAGCTCACCCTGATTGGCATATTTCAGCGTCTGAGCCGATGCCGGCAAGGCAAAGGCGACCAGCGCGACGGCAGTCGCCGCAAACAAACTCCAACGTACCGACATGTGATCCCGCGTCCCCGTTTTTGTCCGCCGGCTGCTTTGTCCGGCTGGTATTATTGATGCATGTTGCCAGAGTTTACCGACGGCGCAAGCGCGATTTCCCAAAGGGTTAATCGCCTCGCGCGGGTGCAGCGCAATGAATGAGATATGAGGGTAGGCGGCCAGCGCGGGCGCGTGACATGCGACTTTCGGTGTGCCGCTTGCCGGTCGCCGAATGATCGCCGGCGAGCCCAGTTCGGGCCGGTCGTTCCAAATGGTTTGGAGCCGTCGCTCCAAACGGTTTGGTTGACCATAGCGGATGATTGAGGCCGACTATAGATCGGGGCGGATACGGCTCGCTTGCGCGACGGACCCGGTCCCGGCGATACTGCGACGCGCCAAGGCGAACAAGGCGCATTTGAGGAGGCGGAAATGAAAGTCAACGTCGAGATAGATTGCACGCCCCTTGAAGCGCGACAGTTCTTCGGCCTGCCGGACGTGGCACCGATGCAGAACGCGGTCATGGACAGGCTGCAGCAGCAGATGCTGTCGAACATCGAGAAAGTCTCGCCGGAAGCATTGATGCAAAGCTGGTTCACCTTCGATCCCAAGCTCGCCGAGCGCTTCCAGGACATGTTCGTGACGATGGCCGGCCTCGGCGGCATGGGCAAGAAGGACAAGAAATAGTGGTGGCCGCGAAAGGGAGCGTTGATGCGGCCGAACGCCGATTGCGCCCACCCAGCGTGTTTCTGATGCTGGCGGAAGCGCGCGGCGTGCTCGAGCTGAATTCGAGCCTGCTGCTGTCGCCGCTGCTGATGCAGGCGCCGAAGGGCGACGGTCATCCGGTGCTGGCGCTGCCCGGCTTCCTCGCCAGCGACCTGTCGATGGCGCCGATGCGTCGCTATCTGAAGGAACTCGGCTATGACGCCTACGCCTGGAACATGGGCCGCAATCTTGGCGGAATCTCCAGCCGGCGGGCTGCGCTGCGCGACCTGTTGAAGCGGGTCCATGAGGCGTCCGGGCGCAAGGTCTCGATCATCGGCTGGAGCCTCGGCGGCGTCTATGCGCGCGACCTGGCGTCGCAGATGCCGGAACTGGTGCGCTCCATCATCACGCTGGGCAGTCCGTTCGCCGACGACATCCGCGCCACCAACGCGACCCGGCTGTACGAACTGCTGTCCGGCGAGCAGGTGGACGACATCCCCGAGATTCGCGCGGCGATCGCCGGCGACATGCCGGTGCCGGCAACCTCGATCTATTCACGCACCGACGGCATCGTGAACTGGCGGACCTCGCGGGTGCGGCCGTCGGCGACCGCCGAGAACATCGAGGTGCATCTCGCCAGCCATCTCGGCCTCGGCGTCAATCCCGCGGCGCTATGGGCGATTGCGGACCGGCTGGCACAGCCGGAAGGGGAGTTCCGGCATTTTGACCGCTCGGGCCCCTTTGGCATTGCTTATGGGCCGGCAGAACAGGCACTATCCTAACGGCGAGAAGCGCCGCCAAGGCGCCCGCGTGAGTTGGCTCTCGGGAGGAGATCATGAGCGACGCCAAGAAGCTGTCCTCGCTGGACGCATCGTTTCTGTATCTGGAAACGCCGGAGATGCCGATGCATGTCGGCAGCATGGCGATCTTCCGCCTGCCCGACGGCTACAAGGGGGACTTCTTCGAGGAGTTCAAGGCGATGATCGCCTCGCGGCTGCACATCGCGCCGATCCTCAAGTCGCGCCTGCAGAAGGCGCCGCTCGACATCGACCACCCCTCCTGGGTCGAGGACGACCAGTTCGACATCGACCGCCACATCTTCCGCGCCAGCCTGCCCGCACCGCACGATCGCGCCACGCTGGAGCGCATCGTCGGATGGATGCACGCCAAGCTGTTGAACCGCGCCCGCCCGCTCTGGGAGTTCTATGTCTTCGAGGGCATGAAGGACAACGAGATCGGGCTTTACTCCAAGATGCACCACGCCTGCATCGACGGCGGCGCCGGCGCGGCGCTGACCAGCATGATTTACGACCTCACGCCGGTGCCGCGGCAGATCGCGCCGCCGAGCGCGAAGAAGGTCGCGCAGGAGCCGCGCGACATCGCGGCCAATCTGATCGACGCCTATCAGCAGCTCTGGACCCAGCCGTTCGAGGCGGCCGCCGCCGCGCAAAAGAGCCTGGAGCTGCCGCGCTCCGGCAAGAGCGACCTCGGCTCGATCCTGTTCGACAACGCCATGTTCCAGATCGAGAGCGCGGTGAAGTTCGCAGGCTCCATGCCGACCGTGCTCAAGAGCCTTTCCGACGTCGTCGCCAAGGTCGCCGATCCGCGGTCGCGCGAGAGCCTGCAGGCAATGTCCTCGCCGCCGACCATCCTCAACAAGGCGATCTCGTCCGAGCGCAGCTTTGCCGGCACCTCGATCTCGCTGTCGCGCGCCAAGGCGCTGGCCAAGGCATCGGGCGGCAAGCTCAACGACGTCGTACTGGCGCTCGCCTCGGGCGTGGTGCGGCGCTATCTGATCAGCCAGGGTGCGCTGCCGAACAAGTCGCTGACGGCCGGCGTGCCGATCTCGCTGCGCGAGGAAGGCAACGCCGAATCCAACAACCAGGTGTTCGGCATGGTCTGCTCGATCGCGACCGACGTCGAGGACCCGAAGAAGCGGCTGGAAACCATCATCGCGCAGTCCACCAAATCCAAGGAGATGTCGCATCCGCTGCGTGCCCTGGTGCCGCAGGTCTCCAACATCTCCCTGTTGGGCGCGCCGATCCTGGTACAGATCATGGCGCTGCTCTATAGCCGCTCCGACCTGTCGAACGTGCTGCCGCCGGCGACCAATATCACTGTGTCGAACGTGCCGGGGCCGCGGCAGACGCTGTACGCGGCGGGCGCAGAACTGCTGCACATCTTCCCGGTCTCGATCTCGACCCACGGGATTGCGCTCAACATCACCGTGCAGAGCTACCGCGATCAGCTCGATTTCGGCTTCATCGTCGGTGCCAACATCATTCCGCATGTGCAGGTGATGTGCGACATGCTGCCGCTCGAATTCGATGCACTCGAGGCGGCGTTTGCGCCCGCGCCTGCCGACATCAAGGGCGCGGCCGAATAGAAAGACCTGTCAATGATCGAAATGCCACCGCTGCAGTTCGCCGAGACGAACGGCATCCGCATGGGGTTCTACGAAGCAGGCCCCAAGACCGACGCACCGCCCGTGGTGCTGTGCCACGGCTGGCCAGAACTGGCATTCTCTTGGCGTCATCAAATCAAGGCGCTGGCCGAGGCCGGCATCCGGGTGATTGCACCGGACCAGCGCGGCTATGGCGCGACCGACCGGCCGGAGCCGGTCGAAGCCTACGACATGGAGCACCTGACCGGCGACCTCGTCGGCCTGCTCGACCGCCTCAAGATCGACAAGGCGATCTTCGTCGGCCACGACTGGGGCGGCTTCGTCGTCTGGCAGATGCCGCTCAGGCATCCGTCCCGGGTCGCCGGCGTCGTCGGCGTCAACACGCCGCATTGGGACCGCGCGCCGATGGATCCGATCGCGCTGTTCCGCCAGCGCTTCGGCGACCAGATGTACATCGTCCAGTTCCAGGACCCGGCACGCGAGCCGGACCGGATTTTCGGCAGCCGGGTCGAGCAGACCTTCGATGCCTTCATGCGCAAGCCGGCGCCGCGCGCCGCCGATGCGCCGCCCGAACAGCCGATCGCCGGCGTCGGCGCCTCGGCGCGGCTCAATCTGGCGTTCCCGCAGATGATCGCGAACTACGACGCCAGGCACGATCCGCGGACGCCGATCCTGTCGGCCGAAGAGAAGAAGGTGTTCGTCGACACCTTCACCAAAACCGGCTTCACCGGCGGCATCAACTGGTATCGCAACTTCACCCGCAACTGGGAACGATCGGCGGGACTGGACCATCACGTGAAGGTGCCGTCGCTGATGATCATGGCCGAGAATGACGCGGTGCTGCCGCCCTCGGCCGCCGACGGCATGGAGAGACTGGTGCCGGATCTCGAAAAATACCTTGTCCGCGACAGCGGCCATTGGACGCAGCAGGAAAAGCCTGACGAGGTCAGCGCCAAGCTGATCGAGTGGCGCAGAAAGCGATTTGGGTAATTTCTTGCCGTCATCGCGAGGAGCGAAGCGACGAAGCAATCCATTCTATCCGCTTGCGGCACGATGGATTGCTTCGCTTCGCTCGCAATGACGGCTGAGAGGCAAGGCAGGGGGCACTTCGACAATGGCATCCGGCAACAGACTGAGTCCGATCCCGCATCCGCCGACGAAGCCGGTGGTCGGCAACATGCTGTCGCTGGATTCGAACGCACCGGTGCAGCATCTGGTCAAGCTCTCCAAGGAGCTCGGACCGATCTTCTGGCTCGACATGATGGGCGCGCCGCTCGTGATCGTCTCCGGTCACGATCTGGTCGATGAGCTCTCCGATGAGAAGCGCTTCGACAAGGCGGTGCGCGGCTCGCTGCGCCGGGTGCGCGCGGTCGGTGGCGACGGGCTGTTCACCGCCGACACCAAGGAGCCGAACTGGAGCAAGGCGCACAACATCCTGATGCAGCCGTTCGGCAACCGCGCCATGCAGTCGTATCACCCGAGCATGGTCGATATCGCCGAGCAGCTGGTCAAGAAATGGGAGCGCCTCAACGCCGACGAGGAGATCGAGGTCGTCCACGACATGACGGCGCTCACCCTCGACACCATCGGGCTGTGCGGCTTCGACTATCGCTTCAACTCGTTCTATCGCCGCGACTACCATCCCTTCGTGGAATCGCTGGTGCGCTCGCTCGAGACCATCATGATGACCCGCGGCCTGCCGCTCGAGGGTCTTTGGATGCAGAAGCGGCGCAAGACGCTCGCCGACGACGTCGCCTTCATGAACAAGATGGTCGACGAGATCATCGCCGAGCGACGCGGCAACACCGACGTGACCAGCGACAAGAAGGACATGCTGGCGGCGATGATGACCGGCGTCGACCGCTCCACCGGCGAGCAGCTCGACGACGTCAACATCCGCTACCAGATCAACACCTTCCTGATCGCCGGCCACGAGACCACCTCCGGCCTGCTGTCGTGCACGATCTATGCGTTGCTGAAACATCCCGAGGTACTGAAGAAGGCCTATGAGGAGGTCGACCGCGTGCTTGGTCCCGACCTCGATGCGCGGCCGACCTATCAGCAGGTGACGCAGCTCACCTACATCACCCAGTGCCTGAAGGAGGCGCTGCGGCTATGGCCGCCGGCGCCGGCCTACGGCATCGCTCCGCTCAACGACGAGACGATCGGCGGCAAGTACAAGCTGAAGAAGAACACCTTCATCACCGTGCTGGTGATGGCGCTGCATCGCGATCCCTCGGTCTGGGGCCCGAACCCCGACGCGTTCGATCCGGAGAATTTCAGCCGCGAGGCGGAGGCCAAGCGGCCGATCAATGCCTGGAAGCCGTTCGGCAACGGCCAGCGCGCCTGCATCGGGCGCGGCTTCGCCATGCACGAGGCGGCGCTCGCGATCGGCATGATCCTGCAGCGCTTCAAGTTGCTCGACGTGCATCGCTACCAGATGCACCTGAAAGAGACGCTGACGATCAAGCCCGAAGGCTTCAGGATCAAGGTGCGGCCGCGTGACGACAGGGATCGCGGCGCGTTCGCCGGCGGCACGAGCGCCGTCGCGGCTGCGCCGAAGGCACCGCGCGCGCCGACCACGCGCCCCGGCCACAACACGCCGATGCTGGTGCTCTACGGCTCCAACCTCGGCTCGGCCGAGGAATTGGCGACCCGGATGGCCGATCTGTCGGAGATCAATGGTTTCGCGGTACGGCTCGGGCCGCTGGACGACTATGTCGGCAAGCTCCCGGAGGAGGGCGGCGTGCTGATCATCTGCGCCTCTTATAACGGCGCGGCGCCCGACAACGCGACGCAGTTCGTCAAATGGCTTGAGAGCGGCCTGCCGAAGGACGCCTTCGCCAAGGTGCGCTACGCGGTGTTCGGCTGCGGCAACAGCGATTGGGCCGCGACCTACCAGTCGGTACCGCGCTTCATCGACGAGCAGCTGACCAAGCATGGCGCCCGCGCCGTCTATCCGCGCGGCGAGGGCGATGCGCGCAGCGATCTCGACGGCCAGTTCCAGAAATGGTTTCCGGAGGCCGCGAAGGTCGCGACCAAGGAATTCGGCATCGACTGGAATTTCACCCGCACCGCCGAGGACGAACCGCTCTATGCGATCGAGCCGGTGGCGCAGGGCGCGGTCAACACCATCGTGACGCAGGGCGGCGCGGTGCCGATGAAGGTGCTCGCCAACAACGAGCTGCAGAACAAGGAAGGTGCCCATCCGTCGGAGCGCTCGACCCGGCATATCGAAGTCGAACTGCCGGCCAGCCTGAAGTATCGCGTCGGCGACCATCTCAGCGTGGTGCCGCGCAACGATCCGACCCTCGTCGATTCCGTCGCGCGCCGGTTCGGTTTCCTGCCGGCCGACCAGATCCGCCTGCAGGTCTCCGAAGGCCGCCGCGCGCAGCTGCCGGTCGGCAACGCCGTGTCGGTCGGGCGGCTGCTCACCGAGTTCGTCGAACTGCAGCAGGTCGCGACCCGCAAGCAGATCCAGATCATGGCCGAGCACACCCGCTGCCCGGTGACCAAGCCGAAGCTGGTGGCCTATGTCGGCGACGACGAGGCCGCGGCCGAGCGCTATCGCGCCGAGGTGCTGGCGAAGCGCAAATCGGTGTTCGACCTGCTCGAGGAATATCCGGCCTGCGAGCTGCCGTTCCACCTCTACCTCGAAATGCTGTCGCTGCTGGCGCCGCGCTATTACTCGATCTCGTCGTCGCCGGCCGTCGCGGCGCAGCGTTGCAGCGTCACCGTTGGTGTCGTGGAAGCACCTGCAAGCTCGGGTCGCGGCATTTATAAAGGCGTCTGCTCGAACTATCTGGCGCGCCGCCGCGCCGGCGACACCGTCCATGCCACAATCAAGGAAACCAAGGCCGGCTTCCGCCTGCCTGACGACAACACTGTCCCCATCATCATGATCGGGCCGGGCACGGGCCTCGCCCCGTTCCGCGGCTTCCTGCAAGAGCGCGCCGCGCGCAAGGCGAAGGGCGCGACGCTGGGCCCCGCGATGCTGTTCTTCGGCTGCCGCCATCCGGAGCAGGACTTCATCTATGCGGACGAACTGAAGGCGTTCGCCGCCGATGGCATCAGCGAGCTCTACACCGCGTTCTCGCGCGCCGACGGGCCGAAGACCTACGTGCAGCATCTCGTCGCCGCGCAGAAGGATCGCGTCTGGGAGCTGATCGAGAAGGGCGCGATCGTCTATGTCTGTGGCGATGGCGGCAAGATGGAACCCGACGTCAAGGCGACGTTGATGTCGATCTATCGCGAGCGCACTGGAGCCGACGCCGACGCTGCCGCGCGCTGGATCGAGGAGATGGGCACAGGGAACCGCTACGTGCTCGACGTCTGGGCCGGCGGGTAATTGCTACGTTGTAGCCCGGATGAAGCGAAGCGAAATCCGGGGCCAGTCGACCTGCGTGCGACACCGTCCCGGATTGCGCTCCGCTCCATCCGGGCTACGGCAGATGTGCGCGCCATGTTACAACCCGCCGCATGATTCCATGGGAAAAGATCGACACCGGGCGCATTCCCGGCACCGAAGGTGAACTGCGTCTGATGCGGCGCGGCCGCGAATTCTCGATCATGCTCGGCACCAACGAGCTGATGAACAGCCGTCTGTCGGGCTCGGAGGAGGCGCTGGCGACGCTTGCTGCGAAGAAGATCGAGCAGGTCGCAACGCCGCATTTCCTGATCGGCGGCCTCGGCATGGGCTTTACGCTGCGGGCCGCGCTCAAAGTGCTCGGACCCGGAGCGAGAATTGTGGTGGCCGAACTGGTGCCGGCGGTGGTTGCCTGGGCAAGAGGCCCGATGGCGGAGATCTTCGGCGACAGCCTGAGCGATCCGCGCGTGAGCATCGAAGAGGTGGACGTTGCCGACGTGATCAGGCGCCATCCCTCGAGCTTCGATGCCATCCTGCTCGATGTCGACAACGGCCCCGAAGGCCTGACCCGCAAGGCCAATGACGGGCTGTACGATGTCGCCGGACTCAGGGCTGCGCACACCGCCTTGCGGCGCGGCGGCGTGCTCGCTGTCTGGTCGTCAGGGCCGAATGCGAAATTCCCCAAATCGCTGTCGCGGGCCGGATTTGCGGTCAACGAAATTGCCGTCCGCGCCACGGGCCGCGGCCGCGGCGTCCGCCACGTGATCTGGATCGCGGCCAAGGACTAGCGGGCATTTCGATGCGCTCATCATCCTGATCATATCATGTGTCCGGTGCGCCGGGCCGGCCAGACACGTGGATACGTTCAGAACATCGTGTTGTTGTTCGCCGGATTCTCCGGCACCGGCTGCACCACGTCCCAATGTTCGACGATCTTGCCGTCCTCGAGCTTGAAGATGTCGATGATCGCATTGCCGCGGGTGCCGGGCTCGCGCACGGCGTGGACGTGCAGGATCACGTAGTCGCCATCGACGAACGAGCGCTTGATCTCGCTGTGCGAGTTCGGAAACTTCTCGCGCAGGAAGCCGATGAACTTGCGGAAGCCTTCGGGCCCGTCCGCTGCGCCCGGATTGTGCTGGACGTAGCGGTTGCCAACATAGGCGAGCGCGGCGTCGGCGTCCTTCTGGTTCAACCCCTTTTCGTAGAAGGCCAGCACCGCCTTGCGGTTGGCTTCCTGCTGCGCCTCGCTGGTCGCGGCCATCGCAGCGGAAGACGCGAGCGCGAGGAGGAGAGCGGCAACGGCTGTCCGTGGCCTGAGAAGGGTCTTCATCTGGTAGCTCCCGGTGGCTGATGACGCGCGACCCGCGCGGTGCATCGCGCTGTCTACAGCCTCCGCGCGGCCGCCGGAAGAACGCACCCCCGGTTCACATGGTTACCAGAAGATACCTGCCTAGGCCGCCTTCGCCGCGGCCCCATGCGCGTGCTTGTCGATCGCGTCGATGATCTGCGGCCACATCGGGATCGGCAGCGCATGGCCCATGCCCTCGATCATCAGGAGTTTCGCTCCCGGGATCGAGACCGCGGTGTCCTTGCCGCCCTCGGGGTGCACCAGCGGATCGACGGTGCCGTGGATCACCAGCGTCGGCGCCTTGACGCTGCGCAAGCGCTCCTTGCGGCTACCCGAGGCGAGGATGGCGCGGAGCTGGCGGCCGACGCCCTCCGGATTGAGGCCACGCTCAAAGGTGCGCCGGGCGCGCTCGGGATCGAGCGCCTCGTCTTCGGGGAACGAGCCGTTGCGCAGCACCTTCCAGGTCTGGCCGAACCGCACGAAATACTCCTCCTTGCTCTTCGGCGGCGGCGCCATCAGCACCGCGGTGGCCTCGCGGGTCGGACCCGGTATCTTCGGATTGCCCGTGGTCGACATGATCGAGGTCAGCGAGAGCACGCGCTCGGGAAAGGTGATCGCAACCTCCTGCGCGATCATGCCGCCCATCGAGGCGCCGACCAGATGCGCCTTGCGGATGCCGAGCGCATCCATCAATCCGATCGTGTCGCGCGCCATGTCGGCCAGCCGGTAGGGCGCTGCGACCGGAATCTTCAGCAAGCGCAGCTTGAGCAGCTCGAGCGCAGTCAGCCGCTTGCCGCCGCTCATGCGGGAGGACTTGCCGATATCCCTGTTGTCGAACCGGATCACGCGAAAACCGCGCGCAGCAAGCCGGCGACAGAATTCGTCGTCCCAATGGATCATCTGGGCGCCGAGCCCCATGATCAGCAGCAGCGGCTCGGCATTCGCATCGCCAAATATCTCGTAGCAAATGTCTATGCCGTTGGCGCGGGTGAGTTGCGGCAACTGATGGGCGAGCGTGGTCACGGGCGTCCTCTCCTGGATTCGCGGTCAGGAAGCTGCATGCTGCCATGGATTGACGCAGCGCAGAAGAGCTTCGACGTCGCCGGGCGCACCGCGCAGTTGACCGATCAGCGGCAACAGTGTCGTATGGCACAAACAAACGGAAGCGCGGCAAGCGCTCGCAATTGGTGTGGAGGAGGGCCGCATGGCCGACAAGGGCAACGACCCTGCCGTGATCTGGCAGACGATGATTGGCGAGATGGAGAAGGGGTTCAACTCCTTCGGCAACCAGTTGATGAGCTCGCCTGAATTCTCGAAGGTGATGAACCAGGCCGGCAGCGCTGCGGCCGGCGCGCAGAAGCAGCTCGGCGAACTGATGGAGAAATATCTGCTGGCGATGAACCTGCCGAGCCGGGCCCAGCTCGTCGGCATGGCCGAGCGTCTGCAGTCGATGGAGACCCAGCTCAACGAGATCAAGACGCTGCTGCAGCAGGTGCACCACAATTCGCTGGCGCCGGACGACGGCCACGGCGCAACGCCACGGCCGCCGCGCACGAGGCGCCCGCCATCGGAGGGAGACGGCAGATGAATGCTCCCACCTCCACCCCCTTTGATTTCGCCTCGATCTCCGAGCGGGTACAGTCCGAGGTGCAGCGCGCGATCCAGCGCAGCATCAAGGGTGTCGAGTATTTCTCGAGCTCCGGCCCCGAGCTCGGCTCGACGCCGAAGGACGTGCTGTATTCGCGCGGCACCATGAACCTCTATCACTACCGGCCGCAGGCCGACGAAGTCTATCGCGTGCCGGTCCTGATCGTGATGGCGACCACCAACCGCGGCTACATCCTCGATCTGGTGCCAGGGCAGAGCTTCATCGAATTCCTGCTGAAGCGCGGCTTCGACGTCTACATGCTGGACTGGACCGCGCCGAAGCCCGAGGAAAAATCGCTGCGCATGGAGGACTACGTCCTCGACTTCATCCCGGAATCGGTCCGCCGCGTGCAGCAGGACTCCGGTGAAAAGGACGTCTCCGTGATCGGCTATTGCTTCGGCGGCGTATTGTCGCTGCTCTATGGCTCGATCTTCAACGACGGGCCGATGAAGAACCTGATCTGCTTCACCACGCCGATCGATTTCCGCGAGATGAAGCTGTTCTCGAACTTCGCCGACCGCCGCTACTTCGACGTCGACCGCCTGATCGACAGCACCGGCAATATGCCGCCCGAACTGATCCTGCAATCGTTCGACATGTTGCGGCCGGCCGCGCGCGTCGTCGGCCAGATCCAGCTCTGGGACAACATCTGGAACGACGAGTTCGTGAAGTCGTACCGGATGTTCGACCGCTGGGCGACCGATACGCTGCCGCTGGCGGGCGAATATTTCCGCGCCATCACCAAGGACCTGATGTGGGACAACAAGCTCTTCAACGACACCATGACGGTCGGCGGCCGCCCGGCCAAGCTTGCCGACATCAAGGTGCCGATCCTGCACGCGGTCGCCGAGCACGACCACATCGTGCCGTATGATGCGGCAAAGCACCTCATCACCAAGATCGGCTCCGAGGACAAGGAGGAGGTGATGCTGAAAGGCGGTCACGTCTCGTTGGTCGCCGGCGCCAATGCAATCAAGCGGCTGTGGCCGAAACTGGACTCCTGGTTGGGCAAGAGATCGACCTGAGAAGGGTCGACTAGTGTCCCGAATCCGAAGTTCGCATCATTTGCCGCACCTTCGGAGCGAACTTCGGATTCGATAAGGACACTAGCAAACTTATGAATCTAGTGTGCTTTATGAATGCGAAGTTCGTGAAAGCGCCTGCCGCGAAATCGCACGAACTTCGCATTCAGCACACTTGAGAGAGATCGACATGACCGAACAACGTTCCTATCCGCGCCACGTCAAGACCGAGGCCGGCGACATCGAGTTCCGCCTGATGAGGCGGGCCGACGAGGCCGCGGTGCTGGCCTTCGCGCAGAAGCTACCGACGCATGATCTCTTGTTCCTGCCGCGCAACATCAGCCAGCCGAAGGTGCTGTCGGCCTGGATCAACGAGATCGAACGCGGCGACATCACGAGCTTGCTTGCGATCAAGGACGGCAGAGTGGTCGGCTGCGGCACCCTGGTGCGCGATCCGCACTCCTGGTCGCCACATGTCGGCGAGATCCGGATGGTGGTGTCAACAGACGTGCGCGGGCAGGGCGTCGGCCGGGCGCTGTCGCAGGAGACGTTCGCGATCGCCCTTGGCGCCGGGCTGGAGAAGTTCTCGGTGCAGATGACCGTCGACCAGCGGGCGGCGATCGCGCTGTTCGAGAGCCTCGGCTTCAAGGCGGAGGCCCTGCTGCGCGACCATGTCAGGGATGTCGAGGGCAAGACCCACGACATCGTCGTGCTCGGGCACAATGTGGCGCAGGTCCGGGCGCAAATGGAGGCATATGGGGTGCCCGGCGCGGTTGGGGGTGTCTAAATACCTCTAACTGCCGGTTCCAGAGGCAATCTGCCGGATATTCACGCTGTTCACAGGCTCGTGATATCGCGGTGCAACATTGATGTTGCGACGCACCATGAATTGTGGCACAACAGCCTTGCCCCGGGCCAAACCGGACGGGGTGAGCCCATAGCTCAAACCTGAGGATGGAGAGACCCCAATGACCACCGAAACCAATTCCGTGCTGAACAGCGTCAAGGAAGCCTTCGCGCCCGTCACCGAGGCGTTCACCAAGCTCCAGAACCTGGAAGTTCCGGAAGCCGCCCGTGAGTTCGTGAAGAAGCAGGCCGAGGCCGCCAAGACCCGTGCCGCCGACGCGTATGCCGGCTCCGAGAAGGTGACCAACGTGATCGAGACGGCTGTTGCCGGTTCGGTGACCGAAGCCGCCAAGATCAGCCGCAACATCCAGCAGGCGCTCTACCAGGACGCCGAGGCGTTCTTCGCCGGCATCGACAAGCTCGCTTCCGCCAAGTCGTTGAGCGAAGCTGCCCAGATCCAGTCGGACCTGGTCCGTGCGCGCGGCGAACTGTTCGTCTCGCGGGCGAAGGCCACCACCGAGTATCTCGGCAAGCTCGTCACCGACGGTGCGAAGACCGCGCAGGACAACTTCTCGAAGGTCTACAGCAAGACCGCCTGATCGCGCCTGCGCTGACCAACCGCCCTTTTCGAAGGCCCGCCATTTTGCGGGCCTTCTTTTTTGCGGTGCTTCTCATACATCGTTGATGCCGCGACTGCCGTCATTGCGAGGAGCAATAGCGACGAAGCAATCCATTTCTCCGCAAGCGGTGAAATGGATTGCTTCGCTCCGCTCGCAATGACGGCTAGTGTCCTGCCAGTGCGAGAACCCTTCGATCCCCATGACCCTTCCCGCCGCCCTCATCGCAACGCCCGTCGATGCCGAACGCGCCGCCGAACTGCGGCGCGTCAAGTGGCTGGCGACCGGCGTGCTGGCGGCAACCCTCGTCATCTTCATCGCAGCGAAGGCGCTGCTGCCGGTGCATCCCGCCTTCGGCTTCATCGCCGCCTTCGCCGAGGCCGCGACCATCGGCGGGCTCGCCGACTGGTATGCCGTCGTCGCCCTGTTCAAGCGGCCGCTGGGGCTGCCGATCCCGCACACCGCGATCATCCAGAGCAACCAGGCGCGCATCGCCGAGAAGCTCGGCGAATTCATCGAGAACAATTTCCTGGAATCCGGCCCCGTAGAGGCCAAGCTGCGCGAGATCGATTTCGGCAGCTTCATTGCCGACTGGCTGCGCGACCGCAAGCGTTCGGAGGATCTCGCCCGCTTCGTGCTGCGGATGCTGCCCGAAGCGTTTGCGGCGACCGAGAGCTCGGGCCTGATGCAGTTCATCAGCCGCCGCGTTACGACGCAGGTGCTCTCGATCGACCTTGCGCCGCTCGCGGCCGGCGCGTTGCGCGGCTTCGTGCAGGAGGGCAAGCATGGCGGCCTGCTCGACGACCTCTTGCGCGTGCTGCACCAGACGCTGACGCAGAAGGAGACAATGACGGTGATCCGCGACAAGGTCCGCGCGGAAATGCCGACGCTGCTGAGACTCTATCGCGCCGACAAGTTCGTGGTGAACCGGATCATCGCCTCGGCCACGAAGTTCTTCGAGGAGGTGCGCAACGATCCGCAGCATCCGTTCCGCGGCGAGTTCGACCGCATGCTGCTGTCGTTCGTCGATCGGCTCGGCAGCGACAACGCGTTCGCCGATCGCATCGACGGCCTCAAGCGCGACCTGATGGCGCGGCCGGAGCTTGCCAATCTCGGACGCACGATCTGGGCCAACGTCAAGGATTTCATCGAGCGCAGCGCCTCGGGCGAGTCGCAGGTGCTGCAGCATCAGCTGGCGCGGATGTTCGTCGAGGCCGGCGACGCGCTCGACGGCGACGCCGAGCTGCGCACCGAAATCAACCAGGGCCTGGTCGCGATCCTGCGCACCGTCGTTGCCGAGCAGAAGAGCGGCGTCTCGAGCTTCATCGCCGACCAGATGAAGAGCTGGGACATGGAGCAATTGATCTCGCTGATCGAGGTCAATGTCGGCAAGGATTTGCAATACATCCGCTTCAACGGCTCGCTGATCGGCGGGCTTGCCGGTTTGGCGCTTTACACGCTGGAATACGTGCTGCGGCTGCTGTGACCGATTGGGCACGCAAGTGACTTTAGTTGTGGCAAGTGTGACCTGGGCCGCTTGCACGAAAGTGATCGGTTCCCTAGCTTTTCAAGGTTGATTGTTGCGTTGCGGAACGATTCCGCCGGGTTTGCGTCAATCCGATTGACCCATCCTGTTGATCCCATTGCCGGCCGCGGAGACGTCGTGCCGGAAGAGGAGTTGAAATGTCCCTTGCTGCGCAGACGCTACGCCCGCCGTCCAGGACGCTGATGTTCCTGGAAGGCCGCGCCATTCACGAGCTCGGTGCCTTTCTTGGTGCATTGCCGCTGCTGAGCCTCGCGCCGCGCGGCGATGGGCATCCGGTGCTGGTGCTGCCCGGGCTGATTGCCTCCGACATGTCCACGCGCCCGCTGCGCGACTTCCTCAAGAGCAAGGGCTACGCCGTCAGCGGCTGGCGCCAGGGCCGCAACCTCGGGCTTCGCGCCGGCGTGCAGGACGGGATGGTCGATCTGCTGCAGGAGATGAATGAGACCAGCGGCCGCAAGGTCTCGGTGGTCGGCTGGAGCCTCGGCGGCCTCTATGCGCGCCAGCTCGCCAAGATGATGCCGGAGCGCGTGCGCCAGGTGATTACCCTCGGCAGCCCGTTTGCCGCCGGCCCGAAATCGACCAACGCCTGGCGCGTCTACGAGATGGCCAGCGGCCGCCGTGCCGACGAAGAGGACCAGCGTTTCGGCGGCTCGCTCGCCAGCGCACCGCCGGTGCCGACCACCGCGATCTTCAGCCGCACCGACGGCGTCTGCGCCTGGCAGGGGTGCCGTGAGCAGGCCTCGTCGATGACCGACAGCATCGAGGTCGAGAGCAGCCATTGCGGCATGGGCCATCATCCGGCCGTGGTCTATGCGGTCGCCGATCGCCTCGCGCAGAAGGACGGCGAGTGGGCGCCGTTCGATCGCAGCGGCTGGCGCAGCCTGGTCTATCCGGATCCGAACCGCTGAGGCTTCTTTCTTGCCTCGCCCCGCTTGCGGGGAGAGGCTAGCTCAGGCGGCTGCATTGTCGTTCCTCGACAAAACGCGCTATGCGTTGCGCATGCCACAGCCGCTTGCCCGCATCGTCGATCAGCTGAAGCGCGAGCCGTCGCGCACCGGCTCGATCATCATCACCGTGTTCGGCGATGCCATCGTGCCGCGCGGCGGCTCGGTGTGGCTCGGCACGCTGCTGGAATTCTTCAAGTCGCTCGACATCGACGGCAATGTGGTGCGCACCGCGATGTCGCGGCTTGCGGCCGACGGCTGGCTCGAGCGCAGCAAGGTCGGTCGCAACAGTTTCTACCGCTTGAATGCCAAGGGCCGGCAGACCTTCGACACCGCAACGCGGCACATCTACGATCCGCCGCCATCGGACTGGACCGGCCGCTTCGAACTGCTGTTGATCGGCAACGCCGAGGATCGCGACGCCGCGCGCGAGGCCTTGAAGAATGCCGGCTTCGGCAGCCCGCTGCCGGGCGTGTGGGTCGCGCCGTCGGGCGCGCCGATCCCCGATGAAGCCTCGCGCGCAATCCGTCTCGAAGTCTCCGCGGAAGACGACAGCGGGCGTCGGCTGCTCAGCGAGAGCTGGCCGCTCGATCGCACCGCGGACGCCTATCTGAAGTTCATGAAGACGTTCGAGCCGCTGCACGGCTCGATCACAAGAGGCGAGAATCTGAGCGATGCCGATGCCTTCACCGCGCGCATCCTGCTGATCCATCATTACCGCCGGGTCGTGCTGCGCGATCCGTTGCTGCCACCGCCGCTGCTGCCGAAGGATTGGCCGGGCCGGGCGGCCCGCAAACTCTGCGGCGAGATCTATCGCGGGCTGCTTCCGGCGTCGGAACAATGGCTTGACGATCATGCGACCAACGAGGACGGGCCGCTGCCAAAGCCCAACGGGGCGGTGGCGCGACGTTTCGAGGGCATCTGAACATATTACAGAAATATCTTGCATTCTGAAATTTGTGTTATATATTTCCACCTAACAACGCACTGGGAGGTCGGCCATGTACACGCAGGCGCTCAACTCATCCGACGGCGACGATCGCGGCGTCGAGGATGTCGCCCATGCCAGTCAGTTCCAGGCCCGCATCGATGCCGACGAGCGCATCGAGCCGAACGACTGGATGCCCGCGGCCTACCGCAAGACGCTGACACGGCAGATTTCCCAACACGCCCATTCCGAAATCGTCGGCATGCTGCCCGAAGGCAACTGGATTACCCGCGCGCCGTCGCTGCGCCGCAAGGCCGCGCTGCTCGCCAAGGTGCAGGACGAATGCGGCCACGGCCTCTATCTCTACGCCGCCGCCGAGACGCTCGGCACCTCGCGCGAAGAGCTCGTCGACGCGATGCTCGCGGGCAAGGCGAAATATTCCTCGATCTTCAATTACCCGACCCTGACCTGGGCCGACATCGGCACCATCGGCTGGTTGGTCGACGGCGCCGCGATCATGAACCAGATCCCGCTGTGCCGCTGCTCCTATGGCCCCTATGCGCGCGCGATGATCCGCGTCTGCAAGGAAGAGTCATTCCATCAGCGCCAGGGTTTTGAGATCATGGTGACGCTGTGCCGCGGCACAGCGGAGCAGAAGGCGATGGCGCAGAACGCGCTCGATCGCTGGTGGTGGCCGGTGCTGATGATGTTCGGCCCGCCGGACCAGGTCAGCCAGCACAGCGACACCTCGACCAAGTGGAAAATCAAGCGCTTCTCCAACGACGAGCTGCGCCAGAAATTCATCGACGCCACCGTGCCGCAGGCCGAGTTCCTCGGGCTCAAGATCCCCGATCCCGGCATGAAGCAGAACGAGAACGGCAATTGGGTGCACAGCCCGATCGACTGGGACGAGTTCAAGCAGGTGCTGGCCGGCAACGGCCCCTGCAACCGCGACCGCCTCGCCGCGCGCCGCAAGGCGCATGACGAAGGCGCCTGGGTTCGCGAGGCGGCTGCGGCCTATGCCGAGAAGCGCAAGAGCCGCCGGCTCGCGCAAGCCGCAGAATAAGGAGCGCTCGAGATGGCCACGCCGAACACCCCGCTCTGGGAAGTCTTCATCCGCAGCCGCAACGGGCTTGCGCACAAGCATGTCGGCTCGCTGCACGCGGCGGACTCGACGCTGGCGCTGCAAGCCGCGCGCGACATCTACACCCGCCGCGGCGAGGGACTGTCGATCTGGGTGGTGCCCTCGAATGCGATCACCGCGTCCGATCCGTCCGAGAAGGGCATGATGTTCGAGCCGGCGGAGTCGAAGATCTACCGCCACCCAACCTTCTACGACGTTCCCGACGAAGTCGGGCATATGTGACGGCGCCTCCGCTCGTCATTGCGAGCGCAGCGAAGCAATCCATCGGGCCGCGAAGCAACAAGCAAGCATGGATGCTTCGCTGCGCTCGCAATGACGGCTGAACAGCGAGTTGAAAAGATGGCAACCGCCAACATTGAAGTCTCCGAGACGCCGCTGGTGCTCTACGCGCTGCGCCGTGCCGACGATGCGCTGATCCTCGGCCATCGGCTGTCCGAATGGTGCGGCCATGCGCCGGCGCTGGAGGAGGACATGGCGCTCGCCAATATGGGGCTCGATTTGCTCGGCCAGGCCCGCGAGCTCTACAGCTACGCGGCCAAGGTCGAGGGCCGTGGCAACGACGAGGACAAGTTCGCCTATCTGCGCGACGTCCGGCAGTACCGCAATCTGCTGCTGGTCGAGCAGCCGAACGGCGATTTCGCCCGCACCATGGTGCGGCAGTTCTTCTACGCGGTGTTCGCCGATCTCTACTGGCGCGCGATGATGGCATCCAACGATCCGACGCTCGCTGCGATCGCGGCGAAATCGGAGAAGGAGAGCGCCTATCATGTCAGGCACTCGTCGGAATGGATCGTCCGTCTCGGCGACGGCACCGCGGAGAGCCATCGCCGCGCGCAGAATGCGATCGACGATCTCTGGGCCTATACCGGCGAGATGTTCGCGGTCGACGACGGCGAGCGCGGCCTGATCGACGCCGGCATCGCGATCGATCCTGCAACGCTGAAGCCACGCTGGCTGAAGACCGTGACCGGCATCGTCAACGAGGCGACGCTGGCGCTGCCGAACAGCGACTGGATGCAGCAAGGCGGCCGCTCTGGCAGCCACAGCGAGCATCTCGGCCATCTCCTCAGCGAACTGCAGTCGCTGCAGCGGACGTTCCCGGGGGCGACATGGTGACCGTTGCGCTCAGCGATGCCGATCTGCGCCGGCGCGCCTGGCACGCGGCTGCGCAGGTGGTCGATCCCGAAATTCCTGTATTGACGATCGCCGATCTCGGCGTGCTGCGCGATGTCGCGGTCCATGACGGCCATGTCGAGGTCGCGATCACGCCGACCTATTCCGGCTGTCCTGCCATGAACATGATCGCGCTCGAGATCGAGCTCGCGCTGGAGCGCGAGGGCATTCATGCGCCGAAGGTCCGCACCGTGCTGTCGCCGGCCTGGACCACCGACTGGATGAGCGAGGACGGCCGCCGTAAGCTGAAGGAGTACGGCATCGCGCCGCCGCAGCCCGGCTCCTCGCGCCGCGCGCTGTTCGGCGAGCAGCAGGTCGCATGCCCGCAATGCGGCTCTGTTGATACCGAACTGCTGTCCGAATTCGGCTCGACCTCCTGCAAGGCGCTTTGGCGTTGCAAGAGCTGCCGTGAACCCTTCGACTACTTCAAGTGTCATTGACCATGTCGACACCAAGATTCCACCGACTGTCCGTCAGCGATCTGCGCCGCGAGGCGTCCGACGCAATCTCGATGACCTTTGCGATCCCCGACGATCTGCAAGGCGATTATCGTTTCACGCCCGGCCAGTACCTGACCTTGCGCACCACGATGGACGGCGAGGAGGTTCGCCGCTCCTACTCGATCTGCTCGGGCCCCGACGACGGCGAACTGCGCATCGCGGTGAAGAAGGTCGACGGCGGTGCATTCTCGAACTGGGCCGCCGACGAGCTGAAGGCCGGCGATGAGCTCGATGTGATGACGCCGACCGGCCGCTTCGGCATCGCCCACGCACCCGGCGAAGCGCGGACCTATGTCGGCTTCGCCGCCGGCAGTGGCATCACGCCGATCCTCTCGATCATCAAGGGCGTGCTGGCGCGCGAGCCGGACAGCCGCTTCTTCCTGTTCTACGGCAACCGCACCACCGAAGGCGTCATGTTCCGCGAGGCGCTGGAGGAGCTGAAGGACCGCTTCATGCAACGGCTGTCGGTGTTCCACGTCATCTCGGGCGAGGAGCAGGACATCCCGATCTTGCACGGCCGGCTCGACGGCGAGAAGGTGCGGGTGCTGCTGCGCTCGCTGGTGCCGGCCGCAACGGTCGATCACGTCTTCGTCTGCGGCCCTGCCGCGATGAGCGAGACCATCGAGACGACCTGCCGCGAAATCGGCATCGCCGACGAGCGCATCCATGTCGAGCGCTTCGTCTCGGAGTTCGGCGGCAAGCCGCGAGCGAAGGTCGTCGTCCCGGCCGGAGCGCCGCCCAAGGCGATCGCCTCCCTGATCATCGACGGCAAGCGCCGCGAGGTCCCGGTGGCCGACGGCGAGTCGATCCTCGACGCCGCGCTGCGCGCCGGCATGGACCTGCCGTTCGCCTGCAAGGGCGGCATGTGCTCGACGTGCCGCGCCAAGCTGGTCGAAGGCGAGGCGCCGATGGACCTGAACTATTCGCTGGAGCCGTGGGAGCTGAAGGCCGGGTTCATCCTCACCTGCCAGGCCAAGCCCTGCTCCGGCAAGGTCGTGGTCGATTACGACCACGTCTAATTGTTTCTGCGCGTTGACACTCAAGGTGTCGCGCCCAACACTAGCTTAACGCCAAGAGGCCCTTAGCAAACGGGCCCGCGCACAGGGAGTTCGATGTGAACGTCAAGGCCACGCTATCGCCCGAAGATGTCGCCCGCGCCTGCGCGGATGCGATGTGGAAGGAAGACGACGCCAGCAAGGGCCTCGGCATGGAGCTGGTCGAGATCAAGCCGGGGCAGGCCATGATGGCGATGACGGTGCAGCCGCACATGGTCAACGGCCAGCGCATCTGCCATGGCGGCTACATCTTCACGCTGGCGGATTCCGCCTTCGCGTTTGCCTGCAACAGCCGCAACGACCGTGCGGTGGCGGCGCAGGGCAACATCACTTTCATCCGGCCCGGCAAGCTCGGCGACCGCCTGGTGGCGACCGCGCGCGAGATCTCGCGCAGCGGCCGGTCGGGAATCTACGACGTGCGCGTCACCGCCGGCGACAGCGTGATCGCCGAATTCCGCGGACATTCGCGGGTGATACCCGGCACCTGGCTGCCGGACACCGACATCAAGGCATAAGGCTTCAGGGGAAACGTCGATGGCAACGGCAAAGACGGTCAAGGATAGCGGCTATCACGCCGAGCTCGATGCGGCCGAACGCGCCTCGCGCGACGAGATCATGGCGCTGCAGACCAGACGGCTCGCCTGGTCGCTCAAGCACGCCTATGACAATGTCGCGCACTACAAAAAGAGCTTCGACGCGGCGGGCGTGCATCCGACGGACTTCAAGCAGCTTTCCGATCTCGGAAAATTTCCGTTCACGGTGAAGACCGATCTGCGCGACAATTACCCCTTCAACATGTTCGCGGTGCCGCGCGAGCAATTGGTGCGGGTCCATGCCTCCTCGGGGACAACAGGCAAGCCGATCGTAGTCGGCTACACCAAAGCCGACATCGACACCTGGGCGGATGTGATGGCGCGCTCGATCCGCGCTGCCGGCGGCCGCACCGGCATGCTGATGCACAACGCCTATGGCTACGGCCTGTTCACCGGCGGCTTAGGTGCGCATTACGGCGCCGAGCGGCTCGGCTGCACGGTGATCCCGATCTCCGGCGGCATGACCGAGCGGCAGGTGCAGCTGATCAACGACTTCCGGCCCGACATCATCACGGTGACGCCGAGCTACATGCTGGCGATCCTCGACGAGTTCAAGCGGCAGGGGTTCGACCCGCGCAAATCGTCGCTGAAGTTCGGCATCTTTGGCGCCGAGCCCTGGACCAACGCGATGCGCGTCGAGATCGAGCAGGCCTTCGACATGGACGCCACCGATATCTACGGCCTGTCCGAGGTGATCGGCCCCGGCGTCGCGCAGGAATGCGTGGAGACCAAGGACGGCCTGCATATCTGGGAGGATCACTTCTATCCGGAGGTGATCGATCCGCTGACCGGCAAGGTCTTGCCCGACGGCGAGAAGGGCGAACTGGTGTTCACCTCGCTGACCAAGGAAGGCTTTCCGATCATCCGCTACCGCACCCGCGACCTGACGCGGCTGCTGCCCGGCACGGCGCGGCCCGGCATGCGGCGGATGGAGAAGGTGACCGGCCGTTCCGACGACATGATCATCCTGCGCGGCGTCAACGTGTTCCCGACCCAGATCGAGGAAGCGCTGCTGGCGACCGACTGGTGCGGCGGTCATTTCGTCATCGAACTCACTCGTGAGGGCCGCATGGACGAGATGACGGTGCTCGCCGAAGCCCGGCCGGAGAGCTGGGACGGCGAAGGGCTCGTCGCGCACGCCGAGAAGGTCTCCGCCTTCATCAAGAACACGATCGGCATCTCCACCCGCGTCCGCGTCGTGGCGCCCGAGACGCTGGAACGTTCGCTCGGCAAGGCGAAACGTGTTTACGACAAGCGGCCGAAGGATTAGCTCTATCCCCTCATGGTGAGGAGGCGCGCAACGCCGTCTCGAACCATGAGGCCCGTTCGTGGCCTCATCCTTCGAGACACCGCTTCGCGGCTCCTCAGGACGAGGGGAGAGAGCGAGTGATCAGGAGCGGAAATGTCCGAGGGCGGCGCGCTTCTCTACATCCTCCGATGCGCTGATGGGAGTTTCTATATCGGCACCACCCGGACGGCGCTTGAAATCAGGGTGGCTCAGCACAATGCTGGCTCACTCGGGGGGCTACACCGCGACGCGTCGCCCGGTGACTTTGGTGTTCTCTCAATGGTTCGATCGCACAACGGATGCAATCGAAAATGAGCGCAAGCTCAAGAAATGGAGCCGCGCGAAGAAGGAAGCCTTTGTGAAAGGCGACTTCGCAGCTCTTCGCCAGCTCTCCGCTCGGCGCTCCAAACATCCGACCAAGCATTCCGCAACGCGCTAGCCGCTGCCCCTCTTGAACTAATTGCTTAATTCGGTAGTTACGGGAAAAGCTGTCATGGTATCGATCCATGCGGCCCCAAGATGCCGTCAGTTGTGCGAGCCGGAGCCCTTGATGCCTATCCCTGAACCTCATGGTCGCCCGGTCGAAGCGCGCTGTGTCCGGCTGCTGGCCAAGGCGGAGAACGCGGCAGCGGTCGCGCCGGTGATCGAAAGGCACGCGCTGTCGCGCGGCGCCGACGATCTGCTCATCGAGGTGAAGGCCGCGGCGGTCAACCCGTCCGACGTCAAGGCCGCAACCGGGCTGATGCCCTACGCCGTGTTCCCACGCACCTCGGGCCGCGACTACGCCGGCGTTGTGATCGACGGCCCCGTTGAATTCATCGGGCGCGAGGTGTTCGGCTCGTCCGGCGACCTCGGCATCCGCCGCGACGGCACCCACGCCACGCATCTGGTGGTCGAGCAAGATGCCGTGGTGGAAAAGCCCGCCGGCATGTCCTGGGACGAAGCCGCCGGGATCGGCGTGCCCTTCGTCACTGCGATGGAAGGCCTGCGCCGCGCCGGTCTGCCGAAGGCGGGCGAGACCGTGCTTGTCATGGGCGTCAACGGCAAGGTCGGCCAGGCCGCGGTGCAGATCGCAAGCTGGCACGGCGCGCGCGTGATCGGCGTGGTGCGCAAGCGCGAGCCCTATGAGGGCCACAGCAATGCGCCGGTCGAAGTGGTCGACGCCTCTGCCACCGATGTCGCCGCGCGAGTGCGCGAACTCACTGGCGGCAAGGGCGCCGACATCGTCTACAACACGGTGGGGGACCCCTATTTCCAGGCCGCGCACAAGTCGTTGGCGCTGCGCGGCCGGCAGATCCTGATCGCCGCGGTCGACCGCATCGTGCAGTTCAACATCCTCGAATTCTATCGCGGACAGCACACCTATGTCGGTATCGACACGCTCGCGCTGTCGTCGGTTGCGACCGGCGAGGTGTTGCGCGAGCTCGCGCCGGGCTTCGCCGGCGGGCATCTGCAGCCTTTTCCGATCAAGCCGGGCGCGATCTATCCGCTGGAGCAGGCCAAGGCGGCGTTTGTTGCCGTGGCAGGCTCGTCGCGCGACCGCGTGATCTTGCGGCCATGAACGACCGTCATTGCGAGCGAAGCGAAGCAATCCATCGTTCCATGTGCGCGGAAGCAATGGATTGCTTCGTCGCTTCAGCGCAAATTGCCCTTGCAATTTTGTCGCGAGCTCCTCGCAATGACGAACTCTTGAGGACCTTCCCATGGACCCCGCCACAACAGTCATCCTCGCCGCCCTGATCATCGGCCTGATCTATGGCTCGGTCGGGCTCGTCAGCGGCTTCTGCATGATGAGCGGCCTGCGCGGCTGGTGGGCCGACGGCGACGGCCGGCTGGTGCGCACCTACGCGCTGGCGATGGGGATTGCGATCGCGGCCTCGCAGCTGTTGGCGGCAGCCGGCCTCGTCGATCTCGGCAAGTCGATCTACCTGCAGCCGTCGTTCTCGGCGCCGGTGATGTTTCTCGGCGGTCTCTTGTTCGGCTACGGCATGGTGCTGTCGAACGGCTGCGGCTCGCGCGCGCTGGTGCTGCTCGGGCGCGGCAATCTGCGTTCCTTTGTGGTCGTGATCGTGCTCGGTATTTTTGCCGAGATGACGCTGAAAGGTCTGATCGCGCCCATGCGGATCGCGATGGTGCAGGCGTCGCAGGCTGCGGTCTCGGTCAATTCGGTGCCGGCGCTGCTGGCAGGCGCCGGCCTTGGCGCGATACCCGCGCGGATGATCGCAGCCTCGGTGCTGTCAGCCGTTCTGATCCTCTTCGCCTTTGCCCACGCGCCGTTCCGCAAGTCGCCGGGCCAGATCGCGGCCGGCCTGATCGTCGGCCTGCTGGTGGCGGGCGGCTGGTACGCGACCGGCACTCTCGGCGCCGATGATTTCAATCCGGTGCCGGTCACGTCGCTCACCTTCATCGCGCCGATCGCCGATGCCTTGCAATATGTCATGCTGTCGACCGGCTCGACGCTCAATTTCGGCATCGTCACCGTGTTCGGCGTGTTCGCCGGCAGTCTGGTCACGGCTGTTACCACCGGGCGATTCCAGCTCGAAGGCTATCGATCGCCGCAGCACATGCTGCGCTCGGCAGGCGGCGCCGCGCTGATGGGCGCCGGCGGCGTGATGGCCTTCGGCTGCTCGGTCGGGCAGGGGCTGACCGGCTTGTCGACGCTGTCGCTGTCGTCCTTCATCGCGGTCGCCGGCATCATGCTCGGCACCGGCGCCGGCCTGCGCGGGAGCTTGCGGGTCAGGCCGTTAGCGACGGCCTAGGGCGTGTACTCATGACCGTCGGCTTCCAGGCGGCTTTTGACCCTGAGCGGACCTCGGCTGTTCGCGGCAAATCCTTGGAACTCACGGCCTCCTTCGGGTCGCTAACAGTTGACGGATATGGTCCAGCACGGGGTGGTAATTCGGCTTCTTCCCCGCCTGCGGACCCTCCTCGCAAAGATCGCCGGCCAACGCGAGGACCTTGCCGACTGTGGCGCCCAGCATCGTCTTCACAGTTGGGTGGTTGTTCCGTATCCACGCAGAAAGAGCAAACCCGGAACCTGTGGGACCGCCTGCGTCGATCAACGCAACGTCGATCTTGTGTTTGCCACCCGCGAGGAATTCACGTGCCTCGTCGTGGTCCGTTGCCTCTACTACGCGATAGCCGCACTCGCGAAGGTACTCGGACAGCGGATGGCGCACGAGCACGTCCCGTTCGACGACCAATACAGTTGCTGTTTGCATGCATACTATAGCGCTGAGCCGAGCATCTCCGCGATCAGCATTTCGATCTGCTTGGGATCGTATGGCTTGCTGATGAACCGACCTACGCGGCTCGCTGCGCTCTCCAGTTCTATGCTTCCAGATGCAACGAGGACAAGCAGCATCGGTTGCATGACGCGCACTTTCTCAGCCAAATCAAGACCATCAAGGGTTCCGGGCATTCGAATGTCGGTTATGAGTGCCTCAATCCGCTCGCCTGATGAGATGTAATCCATCGCATCATCTGCAGTGCTCGCCTCGATGACCTGGAACCCTGCGCCTCGAAGCTGCTCAGCGAGGTCGGAGCGGATAAGCCATTCGTCCTCCACGAGCAAAACCCTAACCCGATCGCTCCTTAGCTGCTGCTCTTGGGGGACCATCGTTGGCTCCTCGGATGCTGTCAGTCAAACCGCAGGAGGGTGCAATGTTCCAAGCCATTGAGCCCTCTAAGGTTTGCACGGTTGCACGCCGACCAGAAGAATCGATCAGCGACTCCGAGTACACGGTAACAACTGAAAACGCGCGCGAGCATTGCATAGGTTAAAAGCCCCTTATGGCGCGGCAGTTGGGTTTCTTTCGTTCGAGCAAGAGAAGACCGGGTTCCCGGGTGAACGGAGTTCCGGAAAAGTTTCATGGATTATTGTTTGTCTGGTTCCGGGAGTGTGATGATCTCACGGGCGGTTTCGTGGAGTTCATCCAATGCAGGATATGAGGGCACATCTAGAGAAGCTTCGGCAAGAAGCGGAAGAGTGCGAACTGATCAGCAAGCTCGCGACCAACGGGGCTAAAAAGCACCTCTTCGCCAAGTTGGCTGCACATCACCGAGCACTGGCGGACGAGGTTCAAAAAGCGATGAGCGTATCCAATCCCCTGATATAAGTTCCTCTAGAAACATCACTGCGGCGCAGGCGTTGCTTTCTGACCAACGATGACGGAGCGCGATCATGGCGAATGATCGGCAGATTTATCGTGTGGAGCAATGTGACCGCGAACAAGTCAAGCAGATCATCGACCTCATCTGCCAATCGCGAAAATCCCTTGCTCTGAAACAACCCGACACTTTCCTGGGCCACAAGACGCAAGAGCCTTTCCCAGCAGAGGAAGACCGGCATGGCCAAGGGCACTAAGCCCGGCGATCGACTAAACACGTCCTCTAAGCGCGCGCGAGCCAGGTTGCGGGACTTGGTTACCCGATCGAAAGAGGTCGAACCTCCCCCGGTGATGGAGAGGATCAAGCTGGTGTCGGAAAAGAAGCCTGCACCGCAGAACGAACCGGAGAACGAGTAACGAATTTCCGCAATTGGCCCGTGGCTGACCTTAACCCAGAGCGGGGCGATGTCCGCTTCTGCGAGGTGACTCGAACAAGGGCATGCTGGCTGCCGGGGGCAGCCTTTGACCCTGAACGGACATTCCAGCTTCTAAACTTCTGCGCTAATATTGGGCTACAAGAAGGGCAGAGCATTGGAGGGCGGCTTCTTATGTCGAAGTTGAAGTGCCTTGCTGTCTTCGCTGGTTGGCTTATTCCAGCGTATGCGAGCTTCGCCGACGACCGTGAAAAGGTGATCGGCATCTGGAAACTTGTTTCTCAAGAGATTGAAATTCAGGCCACGGGGCAGAAAGAACCTGTCTTCGGAAGTTCTCCTACGGGATACGCGATTTTCACGGCCGAGGGCCGGGTGATGTTTGTCCTGACCGGAGAGGGGCGCAAGCCGCCGCAAACGGTCGAAGATCGCGCCGATTTGCTGAACAGCATGGCTGCCTATACCGGCATCTATCGTCTCGAAGGTGACAAATGGATTACGAAGGTCGATGTCGCTTGGAACCCTGAATGGGTGGGTACTGAGCAAACACGCTTCTTCAAATTAGACGGTGATCGCCTTCAGGTCACCTCGACGTGGCGAATAATGCCCAATTGGGCAGATAGGGGGATGCAGAGAAGCCTTCTTGTGTTCGAAAGAACGAAATAGAAGTTAGAAAACCTACCTTCGCGAGCCGGGCAGCGCCCGGTTGCGTTGCATGCGTCTCTTATTGGCCCTTCGCTTCCGTTAGGGTGTTGCGGCGAGATGTCCGGGGTCCGGGGTAGAGCGGAAGCTCCCCAGCGCTGGTCAAAACGGCGCGGTTGACCCGCAACGGACTTGACACGAGCTGTGTCGCGAGCCTTGTTCCCGATGGTAAAACCTGCTTGATGGACACCATGGGCACCGTTCGCAACGTCGAAGGCGATTTTCCCCAAGGTGGGGGCGAAGCTGCCGCACTCATCAGGTCTCTTGACTGGTCTGCCACCGGCCTGGGGCCCATCGCGGAATGGCCTGCACACCTCAAAAGTGCAGTCAGCCTTATGCTGCCGGCAAAAGCACAGATAGTGCTGTTCTGGGGGCCGGAGTTTGTGGCGCTATACAATGACGCTTATGCACCGTCGATAGGTCAGAAGCACCCAACGGCTCTTGGACGGCCTGCACGCGAGAACTGGGCCGAGTTGTGGGATGATTTAGAACCGCTACTCAGAAGCGTCCTCAATACCGGCGAAACTGTCTTCGCCAAGGATCGTCCCTTCTACATCGAGCGCCACGGCTACCCAGAAACGGTCTACTTCGACATTTCCTATTCTCCTGTTCAAAACGAGGCGGGCGAAATTGGCGGTGTACTTTGCATCGTCAGTGAGACGACCGAACGTGTATCTGCGCAAGAGCGCCAACGGCTGCTCGCTCGGGAGGCAAACCATCGCGTAAAGAACATGTTTGCCGTTTTCCAAGGCATCATAAGTCTGAGCGCTCGGTCAGCTCGAACGCCGCAGGAAATGGCTCAGTCCTTACGAGGCCGTCTGAACGCTCTCATGCAGGCCAAGGATCTGATCCGTCCCGGGATTATGGGTACGGAGATCCACAGCGAGCGAACGACCGTAGGAGACGTCGTGCGAACGGTCTTGCGACCGTACGAAGATGACACGTTTCGCGAACGCGTCATCTTAACAGGACCCACTGTGCCCGTGGGTGCTATGGCCGTGACCGGTCTCGCTCTCGCGCTGCACGAAACCACAACGAATGCGGCCAAGTATGGCGCGCTATCGGAGCCGACCGGTTCGATCAGTGTCACATGGGCGACCAAGGGCGGCAACTTACACCTTGATTGGAAGGAAACCGGCGGCCCCGCAATTGTTGCTCCGCCATCAGCCAAAGGTTTTGGGAGCGTGCTTGCAGAGCGCAGCATTTCTGGTCAGCTCGGCGGCAAGGTTGAACACAGTTGGCTGCCGAGCGGGCTCAGGCTGAGGGTTACGGTTCCTCTGGATCGTCTTGCAGTCTGAGGCTGTGCCCGGCCGTAGCATTTTGCGGCAAGCGTCCATTGAGGTTCTGTTTCGTAGCAACTCGAGCGGGACCATCAAATGACCGATTGTGGCCCAAGGCCGACATGCAGCAATGTCGGTTCGACGTCAGCTTCCGAGACCGAAGCGGACGTGACGAATCTATGAGTACAGGCCCTAGTTACGCCCGCGCCGGCGCATCCGCCAGCGCGCTCAGCGCGATGCCGCCGACGATCAAGGCCGCGGCAATTGCCAGCGACAGATCGATCGGCTCGCCGAGCAGCAATGCTGCGGTCACGATCCCGACGATCGGGGTCCCCGTGGTGCCGAGCGAGGTCGTCAGCGCCGGCAGGCTCTTGTTGACCATGGACATCGCCCAATAGGCCAGCGCCGTGCCGATTAAGCCGGAATAGAGAAACAGCAGCACGAGGTGCGGCGACCATGTCACCGTGGGCACGCCCTCGGTGACCAGCGCCGTCGCCGTCAGCACCACCGTCGCGACCAGCACCTGCCACAGCAGGAGTTGCAGCGGCGTCGCGATCCAGCGGTGCGAGCGGATGTAGATGATGTTCGCGGCCCAGCAGATCGCCGCAAGGATGATCATGCCGGCGCCGACGATGACGTGCAGATTGCTCCAGTCCAGCGACGTCGGGTTGAGGATCACGCAGAGTCCTGCAAGCCCGGAGGCGACGCCGACCAGCTTCAATGGTCCGAGCCGTTCGGTCCGCGCTGCGCCGGCGGCGAGCGCGACCCAGAGCGGCGTGGTGTAGCCGAGCACGATGCCCTTGCTGGCCGGCAGGTAGCGCAGGCCGCCCGCGACCAGGGTCGAGAAGAACGTCATGTGCAGCAGTGCGACGCTGAGCACGACGGGGACGTCGGCGATCCGCGGAATGATCAGATTGCCGCTGGCGCGCAGGATCACCAAGAGGGCGACGAGAGCAATCCAGCTGCGGATCGATGCGGTCCACAGCGGCGGCACCGCCTCGACCAGCGATTTCGTCACCGACCAGTTGATGCCCCAGGCCAGCACCACGACGACGAACAGGGCGGCGGCCTTGGCAGGGGATAGGGATTGGTTCACGGGCGGGGTCCTTGCAGGCGATACCGCTTGTGAATAGGATCACGCTGGCTCTCTCGAAAGAGCCAGATTGGACAGATCGAAGGAGCCAGATTGATCCTCGCCGAATTGCTCGCGCTGAAGCGTGCGGATGATGCCGGGCTGACCGCGCAGCTGACGCAGCAATTGCGGGCGCTGATGGCGGCGGGCCGGATCAGGAGCGGAGCCGTGCTGCCGTCGAGCCGCACCCTTGCGGCCGAGCTCGACGTGTCGCGCAACACGGTGACGCATGCCTATGAGCAGCTCGTGGCCGAGGGGTATCTGCGCGTCGCCGCGCGGCGGCGGCCGGTGGTCACGGATGATATCGAGGCGCGCTTTGCCAAGCCTGTGCCCGCGCCGCGGCGCGATGCCGCTCGTAAGCCGTTGCTGTCGCCCTGGGCTCTGCAGCTCTCCGACATGGATTGGCCGCTGTCCTATCAGGCCGATTTTCGGCCGCTGCGCCCTGGACTAGCGGATGCGCGCGAGTTTCAGCACGAGATCTGGGCGCGCTGCCTGCGCCGCAGCGCGCTGCGGCGTCGCTTCAACGACCAGACCGTGGTCAACCGGCCGAGCCTGCGCGAGGCCTTGCGCGACTATCTCGAGATCAGCCGCGGCGTGCGCGCCGAGGCCGATCAGATCCTGATCCTGCCGGCGGCGCAGGCGGCACTGACGTTGATCGCCGCGACCACCGTCGTCGCCGGCGATGCGGTGTGGACCGAGGATCCCGGCTATCCCGGCGCCGCGGCGGCGTTTCGCGCGGCCGGCGCCGATGTCGTCGGTATCAGGCTCGATCAATGGGGCATGATGCGGATGCGTGCGGCGCGCGCGCCGAAGCTCATTTTCACGACGCCGTCGCATCAGCACCCGACCGGGCGGGTGATGCCGGTGGCGCGCCGCACCGAGCTGTTGGCGGCGGCCGAGCCCGGCAAGACCTGGATCGTCGAGGACGATTACGACGGCGAGTTTCACTATGACAGCCGCCCGATGCCGGCGCTGCAGGGGCTCGATCGCGAGGGACGCGTGCTCTATCTCGGCACGTTTGCAAAAGCGATGACTGCCGATATCCGCATCGGCTATCTGGTGGTGCCGCCACAACTGGCGCGGACGATGGAGATCGCGCAGCGCCATCTCGGGCTGATCGCTTCCGTGCACGTCCAGGAGGCGCTGGCCGGCTTCATGGCCGACGGACATTTCCTGGCGCATGTCAGGCGGATGCGGCGGATCTATCGCGCGCGCCGCGATTACCTCGTTGCGGCGCTGGCGAGCCAGCTCGGCGAGGTGCTCGCGGCCGAGGTCCCGCCCGGTGGGATGCAACTGATCGCGCGCTTCAGGGATGGCGCCGCGGACCACAGCACAGTGGCGCGGCTGGTGGCCGCCGGCGTCGAGGTGCGTGCGCTGTCGAGCCTCGCGCTGGAGCGGCCACACGACCACGGCCTGTTGCTCGGCTTCGCCGCCTGGCGCGAGAACGAGATCGGCGCCGCGGTGCGCATCATGGCGAACTGCCTGGCCGGCAAGCGGGCCGGGCGTGGCTAAAGCAGGATGAGTTTTGGTTGAATCGGCTTGCCGCGGTCTCGGTTCACCTCTCCCCGTTGGGGAGAGGTCGGATTGCGAAGCAATCCGGGTGAGGGCTCTTGCTCTCGATAGACCGTAACCCCTCACCCGATTTGCTGCGCAAATCGACCTCTCCCAAGGGAGAGGTGAACCTCCGATGCCGATCCAGCTTAACCTAATCTCATCGCGCTTTAGGCCGCGAGGTGCCGCTGCACGATTTCGGAATATTGGAAATGTATCGCTGAGTTGCCCGACGTGTCAAGCGGTCTTGTCGAACGCCGGGCGGCCGCCGGCTACTGTGTATGGGGTTGTTTTCGATTTTTTCAGTCCGCCCCTCACTCCGCCGCCTTGGTGACGATCCGTACCTCCGACGTCAGCGTCTTGTGCACCGGGCATTTGTCGGCGATCTCCATCAGCCGCTTGCGCTGGTCGGCGTCGAGCTCGCCCTCGATCCGGATGACGCGGTCGATCTGGTCGAGCATGCCCTCGCGGGTCTCGCACTCCTCGCAATCCTTGGCATAGATCTTGTTGTGCTGCAGCGTCACGGTGATGCGATCGACCGGCAGCGACTTGCGATCGGCATACATCCGCATCGTCATCGAGGTGCAGGCGCCTAATCCGGTGAGCAGGAAATCGTACGGCCCGGGGCCGGTGTCATCGCCACCGACGGCCACCGGCTCGTCGGCGATTAACCGGTGCGGACCTGTCGTGACGATCTGCTGGAACTTGCCGTTGCGGGTCTCCTGCACCACGACATTGCGCGGCGCGCTGCCGGTGTCGGCCACGGGCTGCGGCGCGAGATCGACGTAGCGCTCGGCCCAGGCGCCGATCACGCCGGCGACATAGGCTGCATCCTGCTTGCCGCTCAGCAGATGGTCCGCGCCCGCAAGCGAGACGAAGCTCTTGGGGTGCTTGGCCGCGATGAAGATGTTGGTGGCGTTGTCGATGCCGACGGTGTCGTCGGTCGGCGAATGCATCACCAGCAGCGCCTTGTGCAGCTGCTTGACTTGCGCCATCAAATTCTGCTCGGCGACGTCGTCGAGGAATTCGCGCTTGATGCGGAAGGGACGGCCGGCGAGCGACACTTCGCCTTCACCCTGCGCGCGGATGTCCTCGATGCGGTCCTTGAAGAGATGCGTGACATGCACGGGATCGGACGGCGCGGCGATGGTCGCGACCGCCTTCGCCTCCGGAATCCGGCCGGCGGCCGCGAGGATTGCGGCGCCGCCGAGGCTGTGGCCGATCAGGATCGCGGGCGCCTTGCGCGTCTCGCGCAGATGGTCGGCGGCGCGGACGAGGTCGGCAACGTTCGATGAGAACGTCGAATTGGCGAAATCGCCTTCGCTGGAGCCGAGGCCGGTGAAGTCGAAGCGCAGCGTGGCGATGCCCTTGGCGGCGAGCGCTGTCGCGATGCGCTTGGCCGCCAGCACGTCCTTGCCGCAGGTGAAGCAGTGCGCGAACAGCGCATAGGCCTTGACCGGCCCATCGGGCGTATCAAGCGCGGCGGCAAGCTGATGGCCGCCGACACCGGTGAATTGAAAGCGTTCATGCGGCACGGCAGGCTCCATCGGTGGGGTGTTGTCAGTCGCCAGAATAGCGCTGTTCGGCCCAGGGATCACCGCGATTGTGATAGCCGCGCACCTCCCAGAAGCCCGGCGCATCTTCGGTGAGGAATTCGATGCGCTGCAGCCATTTGGCGCTCTTCCAGAAATACAGATGCGGCACCACCAGCCGCACCGGGCCGCCATGCTCCTGCTCCAGCGGCTGGCCCGACCAGCTATGGGCAAGCAGCGCGTCCTCGGCGGCGAAATCCTCGAGCGCGAGGTTTGTCGTGTAGCCGTCATACGAATGCAGCACGACGAAGCGCGCGTCCTCACGCGGCTGGCAGGCGGCGAGCAGGTCGCGCGTCGCAAGCCCCTCCCACTGATTGTCGTAGCGCGACCAGGTGGTGACGCAGTGGATGTCGGAGACGAACTGCGTCTGCGGCTGCGCCAAGAATTGCGGCCAGTCCCAGTAGATCGTCTGCTCGACCGCGCCGTAGACGTCGAGCCGCCAGCGCTCCCGCGTCACGTTCGGCAGCAGCCCGAGATCGAGCACCGGCCAGTCCGCCGTCAGATGCTGGCCCGGCGGCAGGCGCTGCTCCTCCGGCCTTGTGACCTTGCCGGTGAGGAATTTGCCCTCGCGCGCCCAGCGCTGCTTGCTGCGCGTCAGCTTGCTTTCGGGCGGTTCGTGATCGTCGGTCATGGCGTCATGCCGTCATTCGTGGCGATGCATCGCGGAGTCGTGCTTGGTGTCGCGCATGGTCGAGTAGATCAAGAGCGACAGGAAGATCATGCCGCTGAGATAATAGTAGAACCAGTCCTCATGCCCGATGCTCTTGAAATAGAGTGCGACTGCGGGCGCGGTACCGCCGAAGATCGATACCGTGATGGCGTAGGGCAGGCCGACGCCGAGCGCGCGGACGTTGGTCGGGAACAGCTCGGCCTTCACGATCGCATTGATCGAGGTGTAGCCGGCGACGAAGATCCAGGCGCAGCAGATCAGCAGGAACGCGATGAAGGGCGACTTGGTCTCCTTCAGCGCGGTCAGGATCGGGATCGTCGCCAGCGTGCCGGCGACGCCGAAGAAGATCAAGAGGGGCTTGCGGCCGATCTTGTCGGAGAGCCCGCCATAGATCGGCTGCAGGAAGGTCGCGAAGATCAGCGAGCCGAAGATCACGAAGGTGGTCTGGTCCTCGGTGAGGCCGACCGACAGCTTCACGAAGGTCTGCATGTAGGTGGTGAAGGTATAGAACGCCGCGGTGCCGCCGGCGGTGAGACCGACCACCAGCAGCAATTCGCGCGGATAGTTCAACAGGCCGACGATCGAGCCGGTCGGCTTGGAGACCTTCTTGGCCTCCTCGAACGCCTCGGTCTCGTGCAGGCCGCGCCGCATCACCGCTGCGAAGATCGCAAGCAGGGCGCCGATCACGAACGGAATCCGCCAGCCCCAGGCCTTCAGCTCGTCCGGGGTCAGGAACACCTTCTGCAGCAGCAAGAGCACGATGATCGCGGTCAGCTGGCCGCCGATCAGCGTGACGTACTGGAAGCTGGAATAGAAGCCGCGATGCTTGGGATCGGCGACCTCGCTGAGATAGGTGGCGCTTGCGCCGTATTCGCCGCCGAGGCTCAGGCCCTCGATGACGCGGGCGAGTGCCAGGATCGCCGGGGCCGCAAAGCCGATGGTGGCATAGGTCGGCGTCACCGCGATGATCAGCGAGCCGAAGCACATGCAGACCACCGAGAGCGTCAGCGACAGCCGCCGGCCGTAGCGGTCGGCGATGAAGCCGAACAGCCAGCCGCCGAGCGGTCGCATCAGGAAGGTGGCGGCGAACAGCACGGCAGCATTGAGCTGCTGCACCACCGGATCGCTGTGCGGGAAGAACGCCGGCGCGAAATACAGTGCGAAAGCGGTGTAGGCGTAGAAATCGTACCATTCGACGAGATTGCCGACCGAACCGATGAAGATCGCCTTGACCCGCCGCTCGACGTCATGGATGTCGAGATGATCGCTCGCGGATTGAGCGGTTTGTTCGGACATTGGCAGGCCTCCCCGGATTCTCTGGCGCGATTCCGGGGCAACCTAGCTCATTTGCGTGGTGCGATGTAACTGCTGTCCTGGTCCTTCAGGCGTTCTTGCCGAACAGAACGGGCAGTTGACGCGGGCCGCGCACCGTGCCTTCGGACCAGGTGACCTTGCCGGCCGGGTCGAGGCGGAAATCCGCAATCCGCTTCAGCCATTCCTCGATCGCCACCTGCATCTCCATCCGCGCCAGGTTGGAACCGACGCAGCGGTGGATGCCGAGGCCGAAGGCGGCGTGGCGGTTCTCCTTGCGGTCGATCACCACCTTGTCCGCATCGGGGAACATCGCAGGGTCGCGATTGGCCGCGGGGAACGACAGCAGCACCATGTTGCCGGGCTTGACCGGGCAGCCGGAGATCGTGGTTTCCTTCATCACCTCGCGCGCCATCGTCACCGGCGAATAAGCGCGCAGGAATTCCTCGATCGCGGTCGGGATCAGCGCCGGCTCCGCGACCAGGCGCTCGCGGTCGGCGGGCGTCCTGGCGAGGTGCCAGAGCGAGGAGCCGATCGCGCTCCAGGTGGTGTCGATCCCGGCGATCAGGAGCAGCCGCAACGAGCCGAGCACGTGCTCGTCGGTCAGCGGCTGGCCTCCGGGGCCCTTGGCCCGCAACAGCTGCGAGATCAGATCGTCGCCCGGCTCGAGCTTGCGCTGCTCGAGATGGGCCATGAAGTAGCCGGTCATCTCGCGCACGCCGCTCATCATCTCGTTCTCGTCCTTGATGCCGAGCTCAAGGATCTGGTGGATCCACTTGATGAAGAGGTCGCCGTCCTTCTCGGGGATTCCTAGCATATGGGCGATGGCGCGCACCGGGATGTGCTTGGTGTAGCGGGCCGCGGCGTCGCACTGTCCGTCGGCGATGAACTCGTCGATCAGCTCGTTGCAGATCGCGCGCACCCGCGGCTCCAGCCGCTTCATCGCGTCCGGCGTGAACGGCGGCAGCAGCACCTGTTTGGCGGGCTTGTGCTCCGGCGGATCGGAGGTGATCGGCGGCGCGCGGGCGGAGATCTCGGGCCGGACGTCGCGCACGATGACGCGGCGCGAGGAGAAATGCTCGGTGTCGTAGGCGATCTCCTTCACCGCCTGATAGGTGGTCGGCATGTAGCAGCCGAGGAAGCGCTCGGTGTGCACGACAGGCGAGGCCGCGCGCAACGTCTCCCAGATCGGGAACGGGTCGTCGGTCCAGACCGGATCGGTATGGTCGAAATCATGGACCCAGTCGGTGACCGGGGGATGTTCGGGCAGATAGCTTGCGGACGGGGAATCGGACATCGGCTCGTTTCCTTCTCGTTCGATCAAATGCTGGCCGGCTCAACGGGAGGCCACGCGGCCATCCCCGCTGGCGGCTATTCCTCGGTGACTTCGATCGCGATTTCCGGGCAGTTGGTCTGCGCGAGCCAGGCCTTGTCCTCGAGCCCGGCCGGAACGGTGCCGTCGCCGACTTCATGAGCGTTGCCGTATTCGTCGAGCTCGAACAGTTCGGGGGCGAGCGATTTGCAGCGGGCGTGACCCTGGCATTTGTCCTGGTCGACGCGGATTCTGAGCTTGGACATGCAAGCACTCTCCCTCGGCTCTGGCGCACAGGTGGGGCGCGCCGGGTTCCTCATTTTGGTTTATGCAAGTTCCAGCTTGCTTGGGCGGCCGGTCAACAACCAGCTCACTAAGTTATAGCATATTACATTATCGACTGGTGTGCGCGTCAAGCGAAAATTCGGGGTGCGGGACGGGTGTTCTGCGACGGCCGCGCGACATGATGGCCGCACGCCCCGGGGAGGCGGCCCCTAATGCGTGCGCGCCGTTGGTGCAGTGAGCGGGCCCCAGGCGGCGAGGGCGGCGGCTGCGATCTGCTCGAGCTGCTTGCGGCTGGCGCCGTCGCGCGCCTGGATCGACATGCCCTGCTGCACCGTGATGTAATATTGGGCGATCGCGTCAAGGTCGGCCGCGGGTGAGACCTCGCCGCGCTCGACGCCCTGGCGCAGACGTTCGCGCAGCTCCGTCACCGCCTGCGCGCGCCGCTGCACGAGTTCGCGCCGCACGGTCTCGGAATGTTCGTTCGGATGCAGCGCCGATAAGACCACAAGGCAACCGGGCGGGCGTGAGCGGCGGGTGAAGACGCGCGCGGTCTGCATCAGGAAGGCTTCCACCGCCTGATAGGCAGTGTGCGTCTTGGTCACGGCACCCCAGATCAGTCCACCTTCGCTCGCCACGTAATAGTCGAGCGCCTTGCGGAACAGGTCCTCCTTGCTGCCGAAGGCCGCATACAGGCTGGGCGAGGCAATGCCCATCGCCGAGGTGAGGTCGGCCATTGAGGCGCCCTCATAACCCCTCAGCCAGAACACCTCCATCGCGCGCGCCAAAGCGGCGTCCTTGTCGAAATTCCTCGGGCGGCCACGCTCAGCCATCGGTCGGTCCATTTCTGTGTCGATCACTAAATAATTCACTTGACGCCTCGGCGCAAGCTTTCTAATTCTGTGTCGGTCGTTACAGATATGTAACCCCCAACGAATGAGCCCCAACATGACCCTGTCCCTGCAAGGAAAGCGCGCCCTCGTCACCGGCGGCAGCCGCGGCATCGGCGCAGCCATCGCCAAACGTCTCGCCGCCGAAGGCGCCGACGTCGCGATCACTTATGAACGCTCGGCCGAGCGCGCCGAAGCCATCGGAGTCGAGATCAGGAAACAGGGCCGCCGCGCGCTTGCGCTACAGGCCGATAGCGCGGACGCCAGCGCCGTGCGCGGCGCGGTGAACGCGGCCGCCAAGGCGTTCGGCGGTCTCGACATCCTGGTCAACAATGCCGGCATCTTCCGCGGCGGCGGTCCGATCGATGCCGTCACGTTGGAGGAAATCGACGCCACGCTGGCCGTGAACGTGCGGGCGGTGGTGGTCGCCTCGCAGGCCGCGGTCGCCCATATGGGCGAGGGTGGCCGCATCATCAACATCGGCAGCAACCTCGCCAGCCGGGTGCCCGACGCCGGCATGAGCCTCTATTCGATGAGCAAGTCGGCGTTGATTGCCTGGACCCAGGGCTTGGCCCGCGACCTCGGCGGCCGCGGCATCACGGTCAATATCGTCCATCCCGGCTCCACCAACACCGACATGAACCCTGCCGATGGCGAGCAGGCCGAGGCGCAACGCGCGCGCATGGCGATCAAGCGCTACGGCAAGGCCGATGACGTCGCTGCCCTGGTCGCGTTTGTCGCCGGTCCCGAAGCGGGCTCGATCAATGGCGCCGGTCTCACCGTCGATGGCGGCGCCAACGCTTGACGACGTTGGCGTAGCGAGCGCGCTGCCCCGCGCCCTCGGCCCCGGGCAGGGAACCCGTTAAGCAAGTCAGACTCCACCGGCGATCTTGATAGACTTTCTAATGGACGCGCTGGCCGGTTTTACGGCTAATTGCCAATGGACGTCTCGTCCGCGGATGGAAGTGACCTGAACGCCCGATGTCGCTATTGTGGCGTATCCGCTATAGCTTGGCCGACGGGTGATCAGCATCTTGATGGGACAAATCGTTCGTAAGTCGTTCAAAACCTATCATCATGGCGACCTCCGGGAGGCACTGATCCAGGCCGCGCTGCGCGAGGTCGAGCTCGGTGGCCCGGAAGCGATCAGCATCAAGGCGCTGGCCAAGCAGCTCGGCGTCTCGCAGCCGGCGCCGTACCGGCATTTCGCCGACCGCGAAGCGCTGCTGGAAGCGGTGACCGCGGAGGCATTCCGGCAGTTCAACGTGATAATGCGCGAGGCAATCGCGGAGCCTGGCAAGGGCTCGAAACTGTCGCGCTTTGCCCAGGCTGCGCTGGCCTTCGGGCTCGAGCGCCACGGCATCTACCGGTTGATGTTCGCATCCCGAACCATGGCCTGCGCGCCGGTCGGCAGCGAGCTGCACGTCGCGGCGATGGAAACGCTGGCGCTGCTGATCGAGTCGTTCGAGGCGCCCGCGGTCGGGCTGTTGCGCGAACGGCAGGCGCTGAAGATCTGGGCCGGGCTGCACGGCATCGTGATGCTCGCCGAGCAGGGCCTGCTCACCGGCGAGGTCGGCCAGATCAGCCGCGAGGAGCTGATGGACGAGATCGTCGAGCAGACCAAGCTCGCGCTGTCAGCCGCGCTGCACGCGACGGAAGAAAAGGCGTAAGACGCCTTAACCTATTGCTGGGGCAGGATCGGTCCGGAAACCCGCTCCGCACTTTTCCGGATCATGCCTTCGGCGCGCGCGGATCGATCGGGGTGGTGCCGCGCACGCCCAGAATGTCCTCCAGCACTTTCGCGCCGGCCAGAAGCTGCGCCTCGGCACGCGGCTTGGCGATCATCTGCAGGCCGACCGGAAGGCCCGATGCGGTGAAGCCGCAAGGCAGCGACAGCGCCGGGCAACAGGCCAGCGTGATCGCATAGACGATGCCGAGCCATTCGACGTAATTGTCGAACTTCTTGCCGTCGCATTCGGCGACGTAGCGGTTCTCGACCGGGAACGGCGGCACGATGGTCGCGGGCGCCAGCAGCAGGTCGTATTTTTCGAAGAACTCGAGCGCACGCGCGGTGATCGCCACACGCTGCGCCTCGGCGCGCTCCAGCTTTTCGACGCTGAGCTTCAGCCCTTCCTCGATGTTCCAGATCACTTCGGGCTTCAAGAGATCGCGCTTGGTGCGCAGCAATTCGGCCTTGCTGATCGCGAAGTCGAATGCGCGCAGCACATGGAAGCATTCATGGGCCTCGCGGAAATCGGGATGCGCCTCCTCGACGATCGCGCCGGCCTCCGCGAAACGTTCCGCGGCCTTGCGGGTCACCGCTTTGACCTCGGGATCAACCGGCGTGATGCCGAGATCGGGTGAGTAGGCGATGCGTTTCGGCTTGCTGCCCGAACGCGCAGCAGACAGGAACGAGGTCGGCAGCACCGGCAGCGACAGCGGGTCGGCCGCATGCTCGCCGCTCATCGCGTCGAGCAGCATCGCGAGGTCCTCGACATTGCGCGCCATCGGTCCCTGCTGGCCGAGGGTGCGGTCGACACCGAATTTCGGCGTTTGCGCGACCCGGCCGATCGACGGCCGGAGGCCGACGACGCCGCAGAAGCTCGCCGGGTTACGCAAGCTGCCGCCCATGTCGGAGCCGTGGGCGAGCCACGCCGTGCCGCTGGCGAGCGCCGCCGCGGCGCCGCCGGAGGAGCCGGCGGCCGATCGCGAAGTGTCCCAGGGATTACGGGTCGGACCGAACACCTCGTTGAAGGTGTTGGCGCCGGCGCCGAATTCCGGCGTGTTCGACTTGGCGTAGATCACGCCGCCGTTTTGTTCGAGACGCTCGACCAGGATGTCGGATTTCGTGGGGACATTGTCCTTGAAGATCGGCGAGCCCAGTGTGGTCAGCACGCCGGAGACGGCGGTGAGGTCCTTGATCGGGACCGGAAGGCCCGCGAGCAGGCCGCGCTCGCCGACCGGTTTCTGCATCATGGCCTTGGCATGGCTGCGGGCACGGTCGAAGCAGAGCGTCGGCAGCGCATTGACCTTGCCGTCGACCTCGGCGATGCGCTTCTCCAGCACATCGAGCAGGTCGAGCGGCGTGACGTCGCCGGCTTTCAGTTTCTCTACGACGGCACACGCCGTTTCCTTCACCAGGCCCTGATCAGCCATGCACCGTTGCTCCTATGTCTTCTGTTTCCTTGTGCTGTAGAACATTTCCTGGCGTCGTGGCAATGCGACGAGAACCGAAGGGGCAGGGATGGCAGGTTTGTTTTCGGCGCTGGACTGGCGCGCGATGAGCCAGCAGGAGCGGGACCTCGGTTTGAACAATGGCGTTGCGGTCAAGGGTAGCGCCGAGATCGCCGCCGGCTGGGAGCAGCGCTCGGCGGCGATGCGGCAGCAGCATCCCGACCATCTCGACCTGCGGTATGGTCCTCGTGAACGCAACCGGATCGATTTCCTCAAAGCCCGCGACGGCGCGCCGACGTTGTTGTTTATTCATGGCGGTTACTGGCAGACCCGCGCCAAGGAGGTGTTCACGATCTTCGCCGAGGGACCGATGGCGCATGGCCTCAATGTCGCGCTGATCGGCTACACGCTGGCGCCGGATGCCACGCTCGACGAGATCGTCGCCGAGATTCACGCCGGCATCGATTTTCTGGCCGGGCAGTTGCCCGCACTCGGCGCCGCGGCCGGTGGCATCGTGGTGTCGGGCTGGTCGGCCGGCGGACATCTGACGTCGATGGTGTTGTCGAACGCCCACGTCCGGGCCGGCATGGCGATCTCGGGCATCTATGACCTCGAGCCGATCCGGCATTCCTACCTCAACGAGAAGCTCAGGCTCGACGAGGCCGGCTCACGGCGCAATTCGCCTGTCATGCAGCAAGGCGGCACGGCAAAGCCGCTGTCGCTGGTGGTCGGCAGCGCCGAGCTGCCGCTGCTGCGCAAGCAGACCGCCGATTTCGCCGGCCACCGCGCCCGCTACGGCCTGCCGGTGACCTATGAGGAGATCGCGGGGGCCGATCATTTCTCGATCATGAACCAGATGCTGGCGCCGCAAGGGCGTGTCACGACGCTGATCCGGCAGCTGTTCGAGCGGACGGCGGGGTAACACGTCATTGCGAGGAGCGAAGCGACGAAGCAATCTATCGCGCCGCATATGCCGATGCATGGATTGCTTCTGCATGGATTGCTTCGCTTCGCTCGCAATGACGGAGAGCGCGCCTAACCCCACCCCGACGTCAGCCCGCCGTCCACCGTGTAGATCACGCCCGACGTATAGCCCGCGCGATCGGAGGCCAGGAACGCCATCAGGTCGCCGATCTCGCGCGCATGCGCGGGGCGGCCGAGCGGCAGGCCCTTCTGGAATTCCTTGTAGCGGCTCTCGTCACCGAACTGGTTCTTGGCGCGGGTCTTGAGCAGCGTGACGTGGCGGTCGGTGCCGACAGGGCCGGGGTTGATGCCGACGACGCGGATGTTGTCGGCGAGGCTCTTGCCGCCGAGCGCGCGGGTGAACGACATCAGCGCCGCATTGCCGGCGCTGCCGCAGATGTAATTGGCGTCGAACTTCTCGCCGGCCGCGCCGATGTCGTTGACGATCACGCCACCGCCGCGCGCCTTCATCTGGGCATAGATCGCGCGCGTCAGATTGACATAGCCGAACACCTTGAGCTCCCAGGCATGCCGCCAGGTCGCCTCGTCGATCTTGTCGATCGAGCCGCCCGGGATGTCGCCGGCGTTGTTGACGAGGATGTCGATATCGGCAGCCTCTCTTGCCAATCGCGCCAGATCTTCCGATTTGCGCAGGTCGACGACGCTGATCGCCGCATCGATCTGATGTGCCGAGCGCAGCCGCTCGGCCAGCGCCTTCAATTGCTCGCCGTTGCGAGCGGCGAGCAGCAGATTGACGCCTTCCTCGGCAAAGGCTTCGGCGGCGGCCGCGCCAATGCCCTTGGAGGCGCCGGTGATCAGGACACGTTTGCCGCGCAGATGCAGATCCATGGGATGTCTCGTTCGGTATGAGGAGCGAATGTCGGCGAAATTGGTGGGGCAGGGTCGCGCCGCGGTCAACACTGCACTGCAGCGTTGCGCTCGCGCGAAGTTTGGTCCATTGCAGGACCATCAGCATAGGCGGCATTGCCGGCCGAGCAAATCACAAGGGTGTTCTCGATGAGCAGCAAGAAGCAGTATCGGATTGCGGTCATTCCCGGTGACGGCATCGGCAAGGAGGTGATGCCGGAGGGCCTGCGCGTCATCGAGGCGGCGGCGAAGAAGCATGGCGTCGACGTCAAGTTCGATCATTTCGACTTCGCCTCCTACGACTATTACGAGAAGCACGGCGAGATGATGCCGGCCGACTGGAAGGACCAGATCGGCAAGCATGATGCGATCTATTTCGGCGCGGTCGGCTGGCCGGCCAAGATCCCGGATCACATCTCGCTGTGGGGCTCGCTGATCAAGTTCCGCCGCGAATTCGACCAGTACGTCAATTTGCGTCCGGTGCGGCTGATGCCCGGCGTGCCGTCGCCGCTGGCGAACCGCAAGCCCGGCGACATCGATTTCTGGGTGGTGCGCGAGAACACCGAGGGCGAATACTCCTCGGTCGGCGGCCGCATGTTCCCGGACACCGACCGCGAATTCGTCACCCAGCAGACGGTGATGACCCGCATTGGCGTCGACCGCATCCTGAAATTCGCGTTCGATCTGGCGCAGTCGCGGCCGAAGAAACATCTGACCTCGGCGACCAAGTCGAACGGCATCTCGATCACGATGCCCTATTGGGACGAGCGCGTGGAGGCGATGGCCAGGAAGTATCCGGGTGTGAAGTGGGACAAGTACCACATCGACATTCTCACCGCGAATTTCGTGCTGCATCCGGACTGGTTCGACGTCGTGGTCGGCTCCAACCTGTTCGGGGACATTCTCTCCGACCTCGGCCCGGCCTGCACCGGCACCATCGGTATCGCGCCGTCGGGCAACATCAATCCGGAAGGCAATTTTCCCTCGGTGTTCGAGCCGGTGCACGGCTCGGCGCCCGACATCGCCGGGCAAGGCATCGCCAATCCGATTGGCATGATCTGGTCCGGCGCGATGATGCTGGAGCATCTCGGCGAGAAGCAGGCCGCTAGCGCCATCGTCGGCGCGATCGAGCGCACGCTCGGCGAACGAACGCTGCGCACCCGCGACCTCGGCGGCAACGCCGATACCACGGCGTGCGGCAAGGCGGTGGCGGAGATGGTGGATTAGGCTGATGTCACCCTCTCCCCTTGTGGGAGAGGGTCGCTTCGCGCAGCGAAGCGGGGTGAGGGGTATCTTTCCGCGGATACAAACCCCTCATCCGTCGCGGACTGCGTCCGCGCCACCTTCTCCCACAAGGGGAGAAGGGAAAGAAGGCCGATCCTACCCCTTCACGATCCGCCGGCAATGCTCCCATGCCGCGTGGATCAGGTTCTCGCTCGCTTCCGGCGTGCGGAACGCCGAATGCGCCGACAGCGTCACGTTCGGGATCCTCGTCAGCGGATGATCCTTCGGCAGCGGTTCGATGTTGTAGACGTCGAGCCCGGCGTGGCGGATGTGGCCCGAGTTGAGCGCATCGATCATCGCCTGCTCGTCGACGATCGCGCCGCGCGCGGTGTTGATCAGCACCACGCCCTGCTTCATCTTCGCGATCTTGTCGCGCGTGATCAGGCCGCGGGTCTCGTCGTTCAAGAGCAGATGGATCGAGACCACGTCGCTGTTCGCCAGCACGGTGTCGAGTTCGGTGAATTCGACGCCCGGATGGCTCTTGGGCGACCGGTTCCAGGCGATCACCTTCATGCCGCTGCCGAGCGCGATGCGCGCGACCTCGGCGGCGATGCCGCCGAAGCCGACCAGGCCGAGCGTCTTGCCGGTCAGCTGCATGCCGTCCTCGCGCAGCCAGTTGCCGGCGCGCATCTCGCGGTCCATCTGCGCGATCACCCGCGCCGACGACCACATCAGCGCGATCGCGGACTCCGCGACCGCGGTGTCACCATAGCCCTTGATCAGATGCACGGAGATGCCGAGCTCAGCGAGCTCTTCCGGGTTCATGTAGCTGCGCGCGCCGGTGCCGAGGAACACGACGTGCTTGAGGCCGGCGCACTTCCTTGCCACGTCGGTCGGCAGCGCGGTGTGATCGACCACCGCGATCTCGGCGCCGTCGAGCACCGCCGGATAATCCTCCGGCTTGATGTCCGGATTGCGGTTGATCCGCATCCTGGGATCGCCGGGCTTTTCCAATCGCTCCGTGATGACAGCGAGCGATTCATTGGCGTCGACAAACACTGCGCGCACGAAAACCTCCATCAAAGGGAGACGTGGATGATCAGGATGCGACGCCGGCGAGCGCCAGCACCGTATGCATCAGGACGTTGGCGCCGGCGGCGCAATCGGCCTGCGTGGCGTCTTCCAGCTCGTTGTGGCTGATGCCGTCCTTGCAGGGCACGAACACCATTGCCGCCGGCATCACCGTGTTGAGGTTGCAGGCGTCGTGGCCGGCGCCGGAGGTGATGCGGCGGTGCGAATAGCCGAGCTGCGTTGCCGCGTTCTCCACGGCGTCGACCAGCTTCGGATCGAAATGCGTCGGCGCCTTGCGCCAGACCAGATCAAGCTGCACCTCGACCTTGCGTCTTGCTGCGATCTCGGCGACCGCGGCACGCAGGTCGCGGTCCAGCGCGTCCATGATCGCGGCATCGGCGCTGCGGCAATCCACCGTGAAGGCGATCTCGCCGGGGATGACGTTGCGTGAGGGCGAGGCGATCACCGCCTCGCCGATGGTGCCGACCGCCTTCGGGCCATGCTTTTTGGCGATGCTCTCCATCGCCAGCACGATCTCCGACAGCGTCGCCAGCGCGTCGCGGCGCAGCGGCATCGGGGTCGAGCCGGCATGGCTCTCGAAGCCGGTGATCTTGCCGTCGTACCACAGCACGCCCTGGCCGGAATCGACCACGCCGATGGTCTTGCCCTCGGCTTCCAGGATCGGGCCCTGCTCGATATGCAGCTCGACGAAGCTAGTGAACTTTTGCCGGCCGACCGGGGCATCGCCGCGATAGCCGATCGAGTCCAGCGCCTGCGCCACCGTGACGCCTTCGGCGTCCTTGCGCGACAGAATGTCGTCGGTGGTGAAATCGCCGACATAGGCGGCCGACGCCATCATCGCCGGTGCGAAGCGCGAGCCCTCTTCGTTGGTCCAGTTGCAGATGCAGATCGGCAGCTCGGTCTCGATCCCTGCATCGTTGAGCGTGCGCACCAGTTCGAGCCCGGCCAATGTGCCGAGGATGCCGTCATATTTGCCGCCGGTCGGCTGGGTGTCGAGATGCGAGCCGACGCCGATCGGCGGCTTGGACATGTCCCGTCCCTTTCTCAAGCCGAACATCGAGCCGAGCGCATCGACCTGCACGTCGAGGCCGGCGTCCTCGCACGCTTTGCGGAACCAGTCGCGGACCTGCTTGTCCTCGGCGCTGAGGGTCAGCCGCCGCACGCCGCCCTTTGGCGTTGCACCGAACTGCGCGGTTTCGTGGATGGTGCCCCAGAGGCGGGCGGAATCGATCTGCAGGTTGGTGGCGGCTCGGCTCATGCTGACATTCCATTTGTGGTCGGTCATTCCGGGATGGTCCGAAGGACCAGACCCGGGATATCGAGATTCCGGGTTCGATGCTGGCACATCGCCCCGGAATGACAGTTCATATCCGGCACTCGTTCAATGGCGCGCCGCTTCCATCGCGTCAACCGCTACGCTCGCTTGCGCGATCTGCCTGGCGAGATGGGCGACACGCTCGATGGCGACCGCATCGGGGGAGGCGAGCCAGTTCGCGGTGAAGGTGAGCGGCGGCAGCTTGAGGTCGGTATCGAGCAGTTGCAGGCGGCCGTCGGCAAGCTCGTTCTCGACGATCGCCGACGGAATCACCGCAATGCCAAGGCCTTCGTTGGCCATGTGGATCACGGTCGCGAGCGAGGTCGAGGCGTGCAGCCGGATCGGCGGCAGATCGGGGGCATTGAACAGCGCGCGCACGGTCTCGTAAGGCTGGGTCTTGCGCGGAAATGTGATGATCGGAAACCGCGCCAGGTCCCGCCGCGCCACCGGGCCGGGGCCGAGACCGAGCGACGGGCTCGCCAGGAAGCCGATCGGGTAATCGCACAGCACATGATTGTGCGCGCCGGACGCCGAGACCGGCCCGAGCACGAAGGCGAGCTCGATCTCCTGCGCCAGCAGCCGCGGGGTCAGGTTCGGCGTGATGTCGACCTCGATCTCCAGCGACAGGTTCGGGTAGATCTCGTTGACGCTCTTGACCAGCCGCGGCAGCCAGGTGTGCACGATGGTCTCCGCGACACCGAGCCGCAGCGCGCCGCGCATCGCCGAACGGTCGCCGACCTCCGCCATCATCTCCGAGCGCAGCCCGATCAGCTTCTCGGCGTAGGTCATCATCAGCCTTCCGCTCGGCGTCGGCGAGGCCACCCGGTGATCCCGGTTCAGCAGCTTGACGCCCATCTCGCGCTCGAGCTGGGCGATGCGCTGCGAGATTGCCGGCTGGGTGGTGTTGAGCCGCTGGGCGGTGCCGCGGAAGCTGCCGAGCTTGACGACCCAGAGGAAGGTTTCGATCGAGCGGAAGTCCGTCATTGGAAGCGTATCCCCGATCGATAAATTATATTTATCGATTTTGATTAGAAAGGACGATTAGACATTATATCACGCTTGGTGTTGGTTTGTCCTTGTCGAGATTATGGGCAGGAGAATCCCATGACTGTTTTTGCGGCAGTGCAGCGATCTCAGGGGGAACCGGTGCTGGCGAGCGTCGAAGCGCGGCGCGCCTGCCGCAACGGCATGGCCTCGGCCACAACGGCCGGTCTCGCCAACGGTTTCGTCCAGGGCAACCTGGCGATCCTGCCGGAGAAGCTGGCCGGCGCCTTCCACCGCTTCTGCCAGCTCAATCCGAAACCGTGCCCGATCATCGGCATGTCTGACGTCGGCGATCCCCGCATCCCGGCGCTCGGCCTCGACCTCGACATCCGCACCGATGTGCCGCGCTATCGGGTCTGGCGCGACGGCGAGGTGGCCGACGAGCCGACCGACATCACCAAATACTGGCCCGCCGATCTCGTCACCTTCGTACTCGGCTGCTCCTATTCGTTCGAGGAAGCGCTGCTGGAGGACGGGCTGCCGATCCGTCACATCGAACGCAACCTGCGTGTGCCGATGTATCGGACCAACATCGCCTGCCAGCCGTCGGGGCCGTTCGCGGGACCGATGGTGGTGTCGATGCGCCCGTTCAAGCCGGCGGATGCGATCCGCGCGGTGCAGATCACCTCGCGCTTCCCGTCGGTGCACGGCGCCCCGGTTCATCTCGGTCACCCGCATGCGATCGGCATCAAGGATATCGCCAGGCCCGACTATGGCGATGCAGTGCCGGTGGCCGATGACGAGATCCCGGTGTTCTGGGCCTGTGGCGTCACGCCGCAATCGGTGATCGCAAGTGCGAAGCTGCCGTTCGCGATCACGCATTCGCCGGGCCTGATGCTGGTGACCGATCTCAGGAACAAGCAGTTGGCTGTGCTCTGAATAGGCAATTCGTGCAATTCATTGAGGCTTTACTGCGCGCTACAAGCGTCACATCGATAATAACAAGCTGACCTAAGGGGAATTGCGATGACGATCTCTCGCCGTAACGTATTGCTGGGTGCTACCGCCGCCGCTGCGCTCGGTCCGATGGCCGCGCGCGCGCAAACGAGCGAAGTTGCAATCGGCGTGATCTATCCGTTGTCCGGCTCCAGCGCCGCGATCGGCGTCGACGCGCAGCATGCCTTCAACACCGCCGCCGACATCATCAACAAGAACCATGATTTCGCGCTGCCGCTCGCCAAGGGCGAGGGCCTGTCCGGCCTCGGCGGCGCCAAGGTCAAGCTCGTGTTCGCCGACCATCAAGCCGATCCGCAGAAGGGCCGCGCCGAGACCGAGCGGCTGATCACCCAGGAGAAGGTCTGCGCCGTCGTCGGTACCTATCAGAGCGCGGTTGCCGTCACCGTCAGCCAGACCTGCGAGCGCTACGGCGTGCCGTTCATCTCGGCCGACAATTCCTCGCCGAGCCTGCATCGCCGCGGCCTGAAATACTATTTCCGCGCCTCGCCGCACGACGAGATGTTCTCGGCTGCGATGTTCGACTTCTTCGATGCGCTGAAGAAGAAGGGCCAGAAGATCGAAACGCTGGCGCTGTTCCACGAGGACACCATCTTCGGCACCGATTCGGCGAACGCCCAGACCAAGCTCGCCGCCGAGCGCGGCTACAAGATCGTGGCCGACATCAAGTACCGTGCCAACTCGCCGTCGCTGACCGCCGAGGTGCAGCAGCTCAAGGCGGCCAATGCCGACGTGCTGATGCCGTCGAGCTACACCACCGACGCGATCCTGCTGGTCAAGACCATGGCCGAGCTCGGCTACAAGCCGAAGAACATCATGGCGCAGGACGCCGGCTTCTCGGAGAAGGCCACCTATGACGCGGTCGGCGACAAGCTCGAGGGCGTGATCTCGCGCGGCAGCTTCTCGCTCGACCTCGCGCAGAAGCGTCCGATGGTCGGCCTGATCAACGAGATGTACCGCGCCAAGTCCGGCAAGGACTTCAACGACTACACCTCGCGCCAGTTCATGGGTCTCATCATCATGGCTGATGCCGTCAATCGCGCCAAGTCGACCGACGGCGACAAGATCCGCGAGGCGCTGGTCGCCACCGACATGCCGGGCGACGTGACCATCATGCCGTGGCGTCGCGTCAAGTTCGACGAGATGGGGCAGAACAATTTCGCCGATCCGGTGCTGCTGCAATACACCGCGAAGAACTTCGTGACGATCTTCCCGGAACAGGCCGCTGTCTCCGAGGCGATCTGGCCGATGAACAGCTGATCGGTCGGACGCTAGAGGGGGGCAGACGACGGTGACAGCCGAGACCATTATCCAGAGTTTGGCGAGCGGGCTCCTGATGGGGCTGCTCTACGGACTGATCGCCGCAGGCCTCGCATTGATCTTCGGATTGATGGACGTCGTGAACTTCGCGCACGGCGAGTTCCTGATGATCGCGATGTACGCGACCTTCTTCCTGTTCGCGTTCTTCGCGATCGATCCCTTGCTCGCGGCGCCGTTGGTCGCCGCGGCATTGTTCGTGTTCGGCGCAGTGGTCTACCTGCTGGTGGTCCGCTTCGCGATGCGCGCCAAGGCCAATGCCGGCATGGTGCAGATCTTCTCGACCTTCGGCCTTGCGATCGTGATGCGCGGCCTCGCCCAGTTCTTCTTCACGCCCGACTATCGCAGCGTCACCAATTCCTGGGTCGGCGGCAAGACGATCTCGATCGCCGGGATCTATCTGCCGGAGCCGCAGCTGATCGGCGCGATGCTGTCGATCGCGGCCTTCGTCGCGCTCTACTTCTTCATCAATCGCACCGATTTCGGCCGTGCGCTGGAGGCGACGCGCGAGGATGCCGGCGCGGTGGCCCTCGTCGGCATCGACAAGAACCGGGTGTTCGCGCTCGGCTGGGGGCTCGGCGCAGCGCTGGTCGGTCTCGCCGGCGCCATCATGGCGATCTTCTTCTACATCTATCCCGACGTCGGCGCGTCGTTTGCACTGATCGCCTACGTCACCGTGGCGCTCGGCGGCTTCGGCAGCGTGTTCGGCGCCTTTGCCGGCGGCATCATCGTCGGCCTCGTGGAGGCGACCACCGCGATGATCCTGCCGCCGTCGCTGAAATCGGTCGGCATCTACGCCGTTTATTTGCTCGTCGTCTTCGTCCGCCCGCGCGGCCTGTTCGGATCGTTGTGATGGACACCCACTTCGCCCAACGCCGCAGGCGTGACCTGATCGTGGCGGCCTGCCTTGCGGCGGTCGCAGCCCTGGTGCCGCTGTTCGTCAAGGACGTCTACGTCCAGAACATCATGGTCCTGACCCTGATGTATGCCGCGCTGTCGCAGAGCTGGAACATCTTGTCTGGCTATTGCGGACAGATATCGCTCGGCCATGCGCTGTATTTCGGGCTCGGGGCCTACACCACCGCGCTCTTGTTCACCAAGTTCGGCGTGCTGCCGTGGTTCGGCATGCTGGCGGGCGGGGCGATCTCCGCCGTGATCGCGATGGCGCTCGGCTATCCCTGCTTCCGCCTGCGCGGGCATTATTTCGTGATCGCGACCATCGTGATCGCCGAGATCGCGCTGCTCCTGATCCAGAATTGGGATTGGGCGGGCGCGGCGCTCGGCATCGATATCCCGGTGCGCGGCGACAGCTGGCTGAAATTCCAGTTCGCTCGCTCGAAGCTGCCTTACTTCTATTTTGCGCTGGCGCTGGCCTGCATCGCCTGGCTCGTCACCTGGTGGCTGGAAGATTCCAAATGGGGCTACTGGTGGCGCGCGGTGAAGGACAATCCCGACGCTGCCGAGAGCCTCGGCGTGGTCGTGTTCAATTCCAAGATGGGCGCGGCGGCGGTCTCCGCGTTCCTCGTTGCCGTCGGCGGCAGCTTCTACGCCCAGTTCGTCTCCTATATCGATCCCGAGAGCGTGATGGGCTTCCAGTTTTCGCTGTTGATGGCGCTGCCCGCGGTGCTCGGCGGTATCGGCACGCTGTGGGGGCCGGTGCTCGGCGCGGTGATCCTGATCCCGCTCACCGAACTGACGCGATCCTTCGTCGGCGGCTCCGGCCGCGGCGTCGACCTGATCGTCTATGGCGCGCTGATCGTTGCGATCTCGCTGGCTCTGCCGAAGGGGCTGGTCAGCGTGTTCGGCATGCTCTCCGGGCGCAAGGAGGCCGCACGATGACGGCACTGCTGGAGACTCGCGGCGTCTGGCAGCGCTTCGGCGGCCTCGTCGCCAACAGCGACGTCTCGATCTCGGTCGGGCGCGGCGAGATCGTCGGCCTGATCGGCCCGAACGGTGCCGGCAAGTCGACGTTGTTCAACCTGATCGCGGGCGTGCTGCCGCCCACCCAGGGCTCGATCCTCTTCGACGGCGAGGACGTGACAAAGCTGCCGGCGGCCGAGCGCTGCCAGCGCGGCGTCGGGCGCACCTTCCAGGTGGTCAAGAGCTTCGAGACCATGACCGTGATCGACAACGTCATCGTCGGGGCGCTGATCCGCAACACCAAGATGCGGATCGCGCGGCAGAAGGCCTATGAGGTGCTGGAGTTCTGCGGACTTGCGGCGCGCGCCGACAAGCTAGCCGCCGATCTCGTCCCGTCGGAGAAGCGCCGGCTCGAGGTTGCCCGTGCGCTGGCGACCGAACCGAAGCTGCTGCTGCTCGACGAGGTGCTGACCGGGCTGACGCCGGTCGAGGCGCAGACTGGCGTCGAGCTGGTGCGCAAGGTGCGCGCCACCGGCGTCACCGTGCTGATGGTCGAGCACGTGATGGAAATCGTGATGCCGCTGGTCGATCGCGCCATCGTCCTCAACCTCGGCAAGGTGCTGGTCGAAGGCAAGCCGACCGAGGTCGTCCGCAATCCGGAAGTCATTTCCGCCTATCTCGGGGATCGTCATGCTGTCGGTGCGTGAAGTCACCACCGCCTATCAGGGCCTGGTTGCGATCTCCTCGGTGTCGATCGACGTCACCAAGGGTGAGATCGTCTGCGTCGCCGGCGCCAACGGCGCGGGCAAGTCGACGCTGCTGAAATCGATCGCCGGCGCCGAGCGTCCGCGCGCCGGCACCGTCACCTTCGATGGCAAGCGCATCGACGGCCAGCCGCAGCACGTCATCACCGCCGGCGGCATTGCCTTCGTGCCGGAGAACCGCCGGCTGTTTCCGCGGCTGTCGGTAAGCGACAATCTGCGGCTCGGCAGCTATCTCTATCGCAGCCAATCCGACCGCGATGCGCCGCTCGATCTGGTGTTCAATCTGTTCCCGCGGCTCGGCGAACGGCTCGAGCAGCGTGCGGAGACCTTGTCCGGCGGCGAGCAGCAGATGCTCGCGATCGGCCGCGCGCTGATGACGCGGCCTCGGCTTCTGATGCTCGACGAGCCGTCGCAGGGCATCATGCCGAAGCTGGTCGATGAGATCTTCCAGGCCGTGAAGCGCATCCGCGACGCCGGCATGACGGTCCTGATCGTCGAGCAGCGCATGGCCGAGTGCCTGGAGATTGCGGACCGCGCCTACATCCTGCAAACCGGCCGCGTGCTGATGCAGGGCACCGCGGCCGAGATCACCGGCAATCCCGACGTCCGCAAGGCGTATCTCGGGCTCTGATCGTTGACGATGCCGCCGTAAACACGGGCGTCATCCCCGCGCAAAGGCAAAGCCTTTGCCGCTTGAGGTGCAAGCGGAGCGAGCCTCGAAGGATGGGGTTACAGCAGCGCTCGCGGCTCATCCTTAGGCGCGCGAGGGCGCGCACCTCAGGACGACGTCGATGTGCGCGTCAGCGCGACCCGAGGAAGCGCTAGTGCCCATGCTCCGGCAGCGTCAGCCCAAACACTTTCGTCAGATCCGCCACCTGTTCGGGCGAAAGATACCGCGGGTTCAGCCCGCGCAGCAGCAGATAGAGCTTGGCGGTTTCCTCCAGCTCCTCGGTCGCGAATACCGCCGCTTCCAGCGTGTCGCCGGAGACGACCGGGCCGTGATTGGCGAGCAGCACCGATGAATATTTGCCGGCCAGCCCCCGGATCGCGTCGGCGACGGCGGGGTCGCCGGGGCGATAATAGGGCACCAGCGCGGTCTCGCCGCATTTCATGACGTAATAGGCGGTCATGGCCGGCAGCGCGGCGCGCGGGTCGATCTCGGGCAGCATCGAGAGCGCGACCGAATGGGTCGAGTGCAGATGCACCACCGCACCGGCGCTGGCGCGCGTCTGGTAGAGCGCGGTATGCAGCGGCACCTCCTTGGTCGGGGCATCGCCGGAGACGAGGCGGCCATTGCCGTCGAGCCGCGACATTTTCGCGGGATCCAGGAAGCCGAGCGAAGCGTTGGTCGGCGTCACCAGCCAACCGCCGTCCTCGAGCCGGACGCTGATATTGCCCGAGGAGCCCGGCGTCAGCCCGCGTTCGAACAGCGAGCGGCCGAAGCGGCAGATGTCTTCACGAAGCTTTGTCTCGCTCATCCGGTGCCGCTCCTTGAGCCATCCATTTTCCGCGTTGTCTCATGCTTTGGCAGCACGGCCAAGCCGTGATAGGCAAGCGTCAAAGCAGCCAAGAACGTTCGAGGGATCGCCGCATGTCCAGTTCCGCAACACCGCACGTCGCCGTCATCGGGCTGGGCTCGATGGGATACGGCATGGCGACCTCGCTCAAGCGCGCCGGTTTCGTCGTGACCGGCTGCGATGTCTCGGCCGATGCCGTCGCCCGCTTCGTGGCCGACGGCGGCAGGGGCGCGAAAACGCCGGCCGAGGCGGCCAACGACGCCGACATCGTCGTCAGCGTCGTCGTCAATGCGGCGCAGACCGAGGCGATCCTGTTCGGCAAGGACGGCGTCGCCGAGACCCTGGCCAGGGACGCGGTCTTTATCTCCTCGGCGACGATGGATCCCGATATCGCGCGGCGGCTGGCCAAGCAGCTGGAGGCGACCGCGCGGCACTATCTCGATGCGCCGATCTCCGGCGGCGCGCAGCGCGCGGCGCAGGGCGAATTGACGATTCTGGCCTCCGGCAGTGCGGCGGCGTTTGCGAAGGCGAGGCCGGCGCTGGATGCGATGGCCGCAAAGCTCTACGAGCTCGGCGATGCGGCAGGGCAGGGCGCCGCGTTCAAGATGATCAATCAATTGCTGGCCGGCGTGCACATCGCGGCTGCTTCGGAGGCGATCGCCTTTGCCGCCAAGCAAGGCCTCGACATCCGAAAGGTCTATGAGGTGATCACGGCCTCCGCCGGCAATTCCTGGATGTTCGAGAACCGGATGCCGCATGTGCTCGACGGCGACTATGCGCCGCGCAGCGCGGTGGAGATTTTCGTGAAAGACCTCGGCATCATCCAGGACATGGCGCGCAATGCACGCTTTCCGGTGCCGGTGTCGGCCGCGGCGTTGCAGATGTTCCTGATGACGTCGGCGGCCGGCATGGGCCGCGACGACGATGCGTCGGTGGCGCGGATGTATGCGCAGGTCACCGGCACCAAGCTTCCCGGCGCGAAATAGGAGGATCGAAAAATGCCCCGCTTTGCCGCCAACCTCACCATGATGTTCAACGAGGTCCCGTTCCTCGACCGCTTCGACGCGGCGGCGAAAGCGGGCTTCACCGCGGTCGAGTTCCTGTTTCCGTACGACCATCCGGCCGAGGAGGTCGGCAAACGGCTGAAGGCCGCCGGGCTGACGCAGGCGCTGTTCAACCTGCCGCCGGGCGACTGGAACGCCGGCGAGAAGGGATTTGCGGCGCTGCCGGATCGCTTCGCCGATCTGCAAGCGAGCCTGAAGACCGCGCTGCCTTATGCGCAGGCGACCGGCGTCAAGCGCCTGCATCTGATGGCAGGTATTGCCGACCGCAGTGATCGACGCGCAGTGGAGGCCTTCTACAAATCCGTCGCGACCGCCGCGGAGTTCTTCGCGCCGCACGACCTCGACGTCGTGATCGAGCCGATCAATCCGCGCAATGTGCCCGGCTACTTCCTCAATGATTTCAACTTCGCGTACGACCTGATCAACGAGCTGAAGATTCCAAATCTCAAGCTGCAGTTCGACATCTATCACTGCCAGATCATCCATGGCGACGTCACGATGCGGCTGCGTGAGATGATGCCGATCATCGGCCACATCCAGATCGCCTCGATCCCCTCGCGCAACGAGCCGGACGGCGAGGAGCTGAACTATCCGTTCCTGTTCGGCGAGCTGGACCGGCTCGGTTATAACGGCTTCGTCGGCTGCGAATATAATCCGCGCGGCAAGACCACCGATGGTCTCGCCTGGTTCAAGCCCTATGCCGGAGTGAAGCCGTGACGCAAGCCGGAAAGCTGTCGCTCGGCTGCATCGCCGACGACTATACGGGCGCCTCCGACCTCGCCAACACGCTGACCCGCGCCGGCCTGCGCACGGTGCAGACCATCGGCGTGCCTGCGGACGATCTCGCGCTGCCGGAGGTCGACGCCGTCGTGGTGTCGCTGAAGAGCCGTTCGATCGAGGCCGGCCTCGCGGTGGCGCGTTCGCGCGCGGCGGAAGCCTGGCTGCGCGACCGGGGCGCCGGGCATATCCTGTTCAAGATCTGCTCGACCTTCGATTCCACCGATGCCGGCAATATCGGTCCGGTGATGGACGCGCTGCGCGCCGATTCGAAAGACGCCATCGTGCTGGTGACGCCGGCGTTCCCGGAAACCGGCCGCACCGTCTATCAGGGCAATCTGTTCGTCGGCTCGGTGCCGCTGAACGAGAGCCCGCTGAAGGACCATCCGCTCAACCCGATGCATGATTCCAATCTGGTCCGCGTGCTGGCGCGCCAGAGCAAGAACAAGGTCGGCCTGGTCGATCTGGCGACGCTGAGCCGTGGTGCGGATGCGGTTCGGGCGAAGCTCGCCGAGCTCGTGCGCGCTGGCGTCGGCGCTGCTGTTGTCGATGCGGTATTCGACCGCGATCTTGAGACCATCGGGCAGGTAGCGCTCGATCACGGTCTGTCGGTCGGCGCCTCCGGCATCGGGCTTGGATTGGCGCGGACGCTGGCCGCTGGCAAGGCCAAATCGGCTGCCGTGAATGCTTTGACCAGCGCCGCGATCGGCGGGCCGGCCGCCTGCCTCGCCGGCAGTTGCTCGCAGGCGACGCTGCGCCAGATCGCCAGCGCCGAGAAGGTGATGCCGGTGCTGCACCTCGATCCCGAGCAGCTCATCGCCGGCAGGGACGAGGCGCAGCGCGCGCTCGCCTGGGCGAAGGAGCGCCTCGGGGCGGGTCCAATCCTGATCGCCAGCAGTTCGACGCCGGACGAGGTGGCTGCTCTGCAATCCCGTCATGGCCGTGATGCAGCCGGACATGCGATCGAGCAGGCGATGGCAGACCTCGCGGAGGGGCTGGTGCAGTCGGGCGTGCGCAGGCTGGTGGTCGCCGGTGGTGAAACTTCAGGCGCCGTGGTCGATCGCCTGGGTATCCCGGGATTCCTGGTCGGGGCGGAAATCGCTGCGGGCGTGCCGGTTCTGCGGGCGGTCGGCGCTGGAGAAGGCCAGATGGTGCTTGCCCTGAAATCAGGCAATTTCGGCGGGCCGGAATTCTTCTCGGATGCGCTCGCATTGATGCCTTGATGCGCCTGTCGCGCGTCATGTCGGGCTGATGACTGATATCTCCGTAGTTCAACGGTGAGCCAAATTAACCCTACTTAAGGAGGGGGGCTGGCTTTGATATCTGCGGCGCACCGCCGCGCCACCAGCCTTCCTTCCGCACGAACGGGCCTCGCGAGCCCGGCACCCAAGAGACCCCACGATGTTCGCCAAATTCTCGATCCGCGCCAAGATCATTGCCGCGGTTGCGTTCCTGCTTGTCGCGCTGACGGGCATGGGCCTGCTTGCAGTCTGGAATATGCGGGCGATCAACGCCAGCACCGTCGACATCACGACCAACTGGTTGCCGAGCGTGCGCGTGCTCGGCGAGCTGCGCGCCGGCGTCATCACCTACCGCAACGTGATCCGCGAACACATGCTCTCGGAAACGCTGGAAGAGAAGCTGGCCGCCGAAAAGACGCTCGCCGGCGTCGTCGAGATGAACACAAAGGCGCGCGCCAGGTACGAGCCGATGATCACCTCACCCGAAGAGCGGGCGCTCTACCGGCAGTGGTCCGACACCTGGGACAAGTACCGCAAGGGCACCGAGGAAGTGATGAGCCTGTCGCGCAAGGAAGTCGGCAAACTTCCGCATGAGGCGCACGAGCTCAACACCAAGGTTGTGAACAAGATCGGTCTCGAGGCCGATGAGATCCTGAACAAGGACATCGAGCTCAACAACATCGGAGCCGAAAAGGCCGCGCAGGATGCCGCCAGCAATTACGGCTCGGCACTGATGATGGTCGCCATCTTGCTCGGCGTTGCCATCCTGATCAGTGTCGGCGTCAGCTTCTACACCGTCCGCGACATCTCGTCGGGCATCGCCTCGATCGTGAGCCCGATGCAGGCGCTGGGCCGCGGCGACCTGACCGCCGAGGTGCCGCACCAGGGCGAAAAGACCGAGATCGGCGCCATGGCCGACACGCTGCAGGTGTTCAAGGAGGCGCTGATCGCCAAGAGGGCGGCGGATGAGGCCGCAGCGGCCGACGCCGAGGCCAAGATCGAGCGCGGTCGCCGCGTCGATACCATCACCCGCAATTTCGAGCAGATGATCGGTGAGATCGTGCAGACCGTGTCGTCGGCCTCGACCCAGCTCGAAGCCTCGGCCGCTACGCTGTCGTCGACCGCAAGGCGTTCGCAGGAATTGACCACCTCGGTTGCCGCGGCGTCCGAGGAGGCCTCGACCAACGTCCAGTCGGTCGCGTCGGCGACCGAAGAGCTGTCGTCGTCGGTGACCGAGATCAGCCGTCAAGTGCAGGAGTCGGCGCGGATGGCGGGCGACGCCGTCGGCCAGGCGCGAACCACCAACGATCGCGTCAGCGAATTGTCGAAGGCTGCCGCGCGCATCGGCGACGTCGTCGAACTGATCAACACGATTGCCGGCCAGACCAACCTGCTGGCGCTGAACGCCACCATCGAGGCGGCGCGCGCCGGCGAGGCGGGCCGCGGCTTCGCGGTCGTGGCGTCCGAGGTCAAGGCGCTGGCTGAGCAGACCGCGAAGGCGACCGGCGAGATCGGTCAGCAGATCGCCGGCATCCAGACCGCAACTCAGGAGTCGGTCGGCGCCATCAAGGAGATCTCGTCGACCATCGAGCGGCTGTCGGAGATCTCGTCCACCATCGCCGCCGCGGTCGAAGAGCAGGGCGCGGCGACGCAGGAGATTTCCCGCAACGTGCAGCAGGCGGCGCAGGGCACCCAGCAGGTCTCGGCCAACATCACCGACGTGCAACACGGCGCCAACGAAACCGGCTCGGCTTCGACCCAGGTGCTATCGGCGGCACAGTCGCTCTCGGGTGACAGCAACCGCCTCAAGCTCGAAGTCGGCAGGTTCCTTGAGGCCGTCCGCGCGGCCTGATCCGGCGTCGCCGGTCGGGCCATACAGACATCGTTGTCGGGGCAACCGATCCAGGCGTGGTGAGCCGACCGGCTCACCACGTTTTGCATTTTTGCAGGGCAGCGATGCGTTAGCCTCCTGACAGCCGAAACGGCGTGCTCGGCCAGCGCCTGTTCGCAGCAGGACTGTCTCTTTTCTGACGATGATCCCAGCGCGATCGGCGGCACGGTGCGCGGCGTACCCGATCGGAGCGCACGACTTCACGCACTATGCCAAGGAAGTGAAGGCCGTCGCGGCTCCACAGGTTGGCGTTTTGCCCGGCATCGGGTAAATCGGCCGCTGCGGAACGGCTTTTGCAGTGCCGATTCCTCTGCCTGGGCGGGCTTCATTTCGGGAATGCTGGTTTTATGATCGCACTGGTTCGTATCGCGCTGAGCCGGCCATATACTTTCGTCGTGCTCGCGATCCTGCTTTTGATCATCGGACCGCTGGCAGCACTGCGCACGCCGACCGACATCTTTCCCGAGATCCGCATTCCCGTGATCGGCGTGGCCTGGCAGTACACCGGCTTGCCGCCGGACCAGATGTCCGGACGCATTACCACGCCCTTCGAGCGTACGTTGACCACGACGGTCAACGACATCGAGCACATCGTTGCGAACTCCTATAACGGCATCGGCATCGTCAAGATCTTCTTCCAGCCCAATGTCGACATCCGCACCGCCAACGCGCAGGTCACCGCGATCGCCCAGACCCTGCTCAAGCAGCTGCCGCCGGGCGCGACCCCGCCGCTGATCCTCAACTATAGCGCCTCGACGGTTCCGATCATTCAGGTCGCGCTGTCGGGTGACGGCCTCACGGAGCAGAACCTCGCCGACATCGGCATCAACCAATTGCGCACGCCGCTGGTCACGGTGCCCGGAGCCGCGATCCCCTATCCCTATGGCGGCAAGCAGCGCCAGATCCAGATCGACCTCAATTCGACCGCCCTGCAGGCGCGCGGCCTGTCGGGCCAGGATGTCGCCAATGCGCTCGCTGCGCAGAACCTGATCACGCCGGTCGGCACCCAGAAGATCGGCAGTTTCGAATATACCATCAACCTGAACAACTCGCCGCTCCGCATCGAGGAGCTCGGCGACCTGCCGATCAAGACCGTCAACGGTGCCATGGTCTATGTGCGCGACGTCGCCACCGTCCGCGACGGCAACCCGCCGCAGACCAACATCGTTCACGTCGACGGCAATCGTTCGGTGCTGATGATGGTGCTGAAGGCCGGCGCGGTTTCGACGCTCGATATCATTGCCGGCATCAAGCAGAAGGTGATCGACGTCAAGGACCAGCTGCCCGACGCGCTGAAGATCGGCTTCGTCGGCGACCAGTCGGTGTTCGTCCGCGGCGCGATCACCGGCGTCGCCTTCGAAGGCGTGATCGCCGCGCTGCTGACCAGCGTCATGATCCTGCTGTTCCTCGGCAGCTGGCGCTCCACCGTCATCATCGCGGTCTCGATCCCGCTGTCGGTGCTCGGTGCCATCATCATGCTGTCGGCGATCGGCGAGACGCTCAACATCATGACGCTCGGCGGCCTCGCGCTCGCGGTCGGCATCCTGGTCGACGACGCCACGGTGACGATCGAGAACATCAATTACCATCTGGAGCAGGGCAAGCCGGTCGAGCAATCGATCCTCGACGGCGCCAACCAGATCGTGACGCCGGCCTTCGTCTCGCTGCTCTGCATCTGCATCGTGTTCGTGCCGATGTTCTTCCTGACCGGCGTCGCGCGCTTCCTGTTCGTGCCGATGGCCGAAGCCGTGATGTTTGCGATGATCTGGTCGTTCATCCTGTCGCGCACCCTGGTGCCGACCATGGCGAACTACCTGCTGCAGGCGCATGTGCATCACGACGGGCCGCCGCCGAAGTCGCGCAATCCCTTCGTCTGGTTCCAGCGTGGCTTCGAGGCGCGGTTCGAGCGCATTCGCGCCGGCTACCGCGGGCTGCTTGATATGGCGCTCGGCCATCGCAAGGTGTTCGTCGGCGGCTTCCTCGCGATCGTCGCGGCGTCGTTCCTGCTGGTGCCCTTCCTGGGGCGCAACTTCTTCCCGGCGGTCGACGCCGGCAACATCCTGATGCATGTGCGCACCCAGGTCGGCACCCGCGTCGAGGAGACCGCCAACCAGATGGCGGATGTCCAGAAGGCGATCCGCAAGCTGATCCCGGGCGAGATCGAGACCATGACCGACAACATCGGCATGCCGATCTCCAGCATCAACCTGACCTACAACAACACCGGCGTGATCGGCCCGCAGGATGCCGACATCCAGATCAAGCTGAAGGAAGGTCACAGGCCGACCGAGCAGCATGTGCGCACGCTGCGTGAGCAGTTGCCGCGGCTGTTCCCGGGCACCAGTTTCTCCTTCCTGCCGGCCGACATCGTCAGCCAGATCCTGAACTTCGGCGCGCCGGCGCCGATCGACCTGCAGATCCGCGGCGCCAATCTCGAGGCCAACTACGCCTATGCCAACAAGCTGCTGGCGAAGATCAAGCGGATTCCCGGCATCGCCGACGCGCGGATCCAGCAGTCGCCGAACAACCCGACCTTCAACATCGATGTCGACCGCACCCGCGCGCAATATGTCGGTCTGACCGAGCGCGACGTCACCAACGCGCTGGTCGTCAACCTCGCCGGCTCCTCGCAGGTCGCGCCGACCTATTATCTCAATCCCGATAACGGCGTGTCCTATTCGATCGTGATGCAGACGCCGCAGTACCAGATCGACTCGCTGAGCGCGCTGCAGACGCTGCCGATCACCGCGTCCGGCAACACCCAGGCGCCGATCCTCGGCGGCATCGCCGACATCAAGCGCGCGACCTCGAGCGCGGTCGTCTCGCAATACGACATCCAGTCGCTGGTGCAGATCTACGCCACGACGCAGGGCCGCGATCTCGGCGGCGTCGCCACCGACGTGCGTCAGCTGATCGCGGACACCGCCAAGGAGGTGCCGAAGGGCTCGTCCGTGGTGCTGCTCGGTCAGGTGCAGACCATGAACTCGGCCTTCACAGGCCTGCTGTTCGGGCTGCTCGGCGCGGTCGTCTTGATCTACTTCCTGATCGTGGTGAACTTCCAGTCGTGGTCGGATCCGTTCGTGATCATCACGGCGTTGCCCGCCGCACTCGCCGGCATCGTCTGGATGCTTTTCACGACCGAGACCACGCTGTCGGTTCCGGCGCTCACCGGCGCCATCATGTGCATGGGCGTTGCGACCGCCAACAGCGTGCTGGTGATCAGTTTCGCCCGCGAGCGCTACGAGGAGCTCGGCGATCCCGTCGCGGCGGCGCTGGAGGCCGGATTCGTCCGGTTCCGCCCGGTGCTGATGACCGCGCTCGCCATGATCATCGGCATGGCGCCGATGGCGCTGGGACTCGGCGAGGGCGGCGAGCAGAACGCTCCGCTGGGCCGCGCCGTGATCGGCGGCCTGATCTTTGCAACCTTCGCGACGCTGATGTTTGTTCCCGTGGTATTCAGTATGGTACACAAGAAGCAAGGCGCCAAAGCCGCCGCCTCATCGGAGATTCCGCATGCAGCCCACTGAACAGCGCCCACCGGTGTCTCACCGGAGATTGGGCATTTTCGGCGTGGTTGCACTGGTCGGTGCCGGGCTGATCGTCGGCACCGGCATCCGTGCCCGTGAGGAGCAGGACAACCGGCTGAAGCAATGGACCGATGACCAAGCCATTCCGACGGTCGCGGTGGCGCTACCCAACGCCAAGGCGTTGAGCCCCACGATCGATCTCCCGGGCCGGCTCGAGGCCTATTCCCGCGCGCCGATCTATGCCCGGGTGTCCGGCTATCTGAAGAACTGGGACGCCGACATCGGCGCCCGCGTCAAGGCCGGCCAGGTGATCGCCGAGATCGAGGCGCCTGACCTCGACCAGCAACTGCTGCAGGCGCGCGCCGATCTCGCCAGCGCTCAGGCCTCAGCCAAGCTGTCCGAGGCCACGCTGAACCGGCGCAAGACGCTCGTCGCCTCGAACTTCGTCTCCGCCCAGGAGATCGACGAGCGCACCGCCGACCTCTCCAACAAGAACGGTGCGGTCAAGGCCGGCCAGGCCAATGTCGAGCGGCTGGAAGCGCTTGCCGGATACAAGAAGATCACGGCGCCGTTCGATGGCGTGGTGACCTCGCGCGACACCGACGTCGGCGCGCTGATCAACGCCGGCGGCGGCTCGGGCCCCGCGATGTTCACGATTTCCGACATCACCAAGCTGCGCGTCTATGTCAACGTGCCGCAGAACTACGTGCCGGCGATCAAGATCGGCGCCAAGGCCACGCTGGCATTGCCGGATTACCCGAACCGCAGCTTCCAGGCGACGGTGGAGGCCTCCTCGCAGGCCGTCGATGTTGCCTCCGGCACCACGCGGATGCAGCTCGGGCTCGACAATTCGTCCGGCGAGCTGATGCCGGGCAGCTATGCGAGCGTGAAGCTCAATTTGCAGCGCGAGTCCTCGCCGCTCAGCATTCCCGCCAGCGCGCTGATCTTCAACAGCAACGGCCTGCGGGTCGCGACCGTCAGCCCTGATGACAAAGTGCTGTTCAAGACCGTGAAGATCGGCCGAGACCTCGGCAAGGAGATCGAGGTCGCCTCGGGTCTCGCGCCCGACGACCGCATCATCACCGCCCCGCCGGACGGGCTCGCCGACGGCGACCACGTCCGCGTCACCGGCGCCGGCGCCAAGGGCAAGCCGACGACGGCGTCCGAGAAGCAGGACGTGAAGGGGTAGGGCGCAAGGCGCCCTCTTACCTCGCCCCGCTTGCGGGGAGAGGTCGGATCGCATCGTCAGATGCGATCCGGGTGAGGTGGTACAGGTCTAACCATGTTCAGAACTCGCCGAAGCAGCCCCTCTCCGCGCAAGAGCGGGGCGAGGGAGAACTGCTAAAGCGCGATGAGATTCGGTTGAATCACCTTCGCGCTTTAGCTCCTTGTTTGAGCATGATCTTTTCGGAAAACCGCTTCGCACTTTTCCGGATCATGCTTTAACCCACCCGCCATTCCAGCACGCCGTCACTCGCAGTGACGATGTCGCCAGTGCTGCCGACCGGCGTGCGGTCGAGGTCCTGCAGATATCCCAATGTCGCCGTGTCGCTCGCGGGGATGCGGCCGAGCGTGCGGCGGCCGTCCTCGGTGCGCAGCACGGTGACGCCGTGCTCGACCTCGCCATTGGCGCGATAGATCACGGTGAAAGCCTCGACCTTGCCTTTTCCCGCTGCATCGGCGGTAAAGTCGGGCACCTTGCGGCGGTTGCGATCGGCCTCCGCCTGCACGCTCGTGTCCTGCTCGAGTGCCGCGGTCGGCGCCGCGCGTGACAGCACGAGGCCATGGTGTTTGGTGACGAAGCCGCCCTGGCCGTAGAGCAGGCCGAGCGTGCCGCCGCCGCGCAGCTTGCGCACCATCGCGCAGGCCGAATGCGTCATGTAGGTGTTGAGCGGCGCGCCGAAGAACGTCAGACCGCCGGTCACGGTCGGCTGCACGTCGGCGCCGAGGCCGAGCGTCCGGCGCGCCATCTTCGGCACGCAGGGGAAGCAGCTATAGAGCTCGATCGCGTCGAACTTCCTGCCGTCGCCGCCGACGAGGTCCATCACCGCCTTCAGCACCGCATTCTGCGCGTGGCTCTCGACGAACTGGTCGCGGATCAGATAGTCGCGCGGCTCTTCCGCCGAAGCGCCGCCGAGCGGATAGATCAGCTTGTCCTCGGGCACGCCGGCGGCGCGGGCTTTCGCAAGGCTGGTCAGGATCAGCGCGCCGCCCATGTTCACCGTCGGGTTCGCCACCATCAGCTTAGTGTAGGGCCAGGCGATCATCCGGTTGTCCGGGGTCGCGGTGGTGATCTCGTCGCCGGTGAAGCGCTTCTTCAGCCAGGAGTTCGGATTGTCGGCGGCAACGCGTGCATAGGTCGACCACAACTCGCCCGACTCTTTCAGCGCCTCGCGCGGCGTCTGGCCCCAGTGCGCAGAGGTTGCGGACTCATAGAGCGGGTAGACCGTGATCGGCCGGAACACGCCGAGCGCAACCGCAAGCGGCTTCTGGAACGCGGCGCCGCGCTTCGGCTCCTCCACGTCATGGGCGAACGGCGTCCACGGCAACTCGACGCCGGCGCGCTGAGCCTTGGTCGCGGTCGATTGCGCCTCCGCGCCGCACACCGCGGCAACACTGCATTCGCCGCGCGCGATGCGCTGCGCCGCCTCGTGCAAATAGCGGATCGGGCTCTCGCCGCCGACCGGGCCGTAATAGAGATGCGCGGGCGCGATGCCGAGCCGCTGCGCGAGCTGCTTCTCCGGATCGCGGTAGCGCCAGCTCAGGAAGTTGACGACGTCGAGCGACTGCACATCGGAGAGCAATTTTGCGCCGCTGTCGGCCTCGGCGCGCTTCAGCGCCTCTTCCAGCAAGGTGAGCGGCTCGAGGCCGGCGGCGATGTCCTTCGGACGATCGACGACCTCGCCGACACCGATGATGACGGGAATGCGGTCTTCGGGGATGCTGTTCGACATTCTTGTTATTTCACTCTGCGGTATTGGACTCGATGGTTGTTCTAGGCGTCATTGCGAGCGAAGCGAAGCAATCCACATCTCCACACGGGCATAGGCGGATTGCTTCGTCGCTTTGCTCCTCGCAAGGACGGGGAGGTCCACGTATTCGATCACTCCGCCACCAGCGCGTTCATGTGCTCGACGGCCTCGACGAAATCTTCCTTGAATTCCTGCACCACGGCGCCTGCCGATTTGACGCTGTCGACCAGGCCGACACCCTGGCCGACGAAATAGCTGACCAGGTCGCGCGCCTTCTCGTTGCCGGCCTCAGCGGCGCGGTCGATGGCGTTGAAGGCATCGCGGCTGATGATGCTTTGCAGCGGCATCGGCAGCGCGCCGGGGCTGTCCGGCGAGCGGTCCCAGGCGTCGGTCCAGACCGAGCGGAGCTGCCGCGCCGGCTTGCCGGTGCGGCCCTTCGAGCGGATCGCGTCGCGCGAGGAGGCCGCGATCATCTTCTCGCGGAATATCTCCGAGGTCTCCGACTCCACGGTCGCAAGCCACACCGAGCCGGTCCAGGCGCCGGCCGCGCCCATCGCCATGCAGGCTGCCATCTGGCTGCCGGTCATGATGCCGCCGGCGGCGAGCACCGGTACGTCGCGGATCTTTTTGACCGCCTTGATCACCTCGGGCACCAGCACCATGGTCGAGACTTCGCCGCAATGGCCGCCGGCCTCGGTGCCTTGCGCGACGAGGATGTCGACACCGGCCGCGACCTGGCGCAACGCGTGTTCCTTGGAGCCGACCAGCGCCGCCACCGGCACGCCGTGCTTGCGACCCATCTCGATCATCGCCTTCGGCGGCACGCCGAGCGCGTTGGCGATCAGCCGGATCGGATGGCGGAAGGAGACCTCGAGCAATTGCAGCGCGGTCTCGGCATCGAACGGCTGCGGCTGGTTGTCGGCGACGCTCTGCGTCGTGAGCTCGATGTTGTATTTCTTCAGGAGATTGCGGGTGAAATCGCGATGCTCCTGGGAGACGCGCTTCTCCAGGCTCTTCCAGGTGACGTTCTTTTCACCCGCGGTCGAGATGTTCTCGGGGATCAGCACGTCGATGCCGTAGGGCTTGCCGTCGACGTGATCGTCGATCCATTTCAGTTCCTGCTCCAGCGTCTCCGGCAGATACCGGGTCGCGCCGAATACGCCGAAGCCGCCGGCGCGGCTGACCGCCGCCACCACGTCGCGGCAATGGCTGAAAGCGAGCAGGGGGAATTCAATTCCCAACATGTCGCAGATCGGTGATTTCATGGACTGGTTTTCTCCCGGCGGCTGCTTCTTGTGCTTGTTGGCATCAGCCCCTGCAACGCTAGCGCATCGCGGTCAGCGAAGCCAAGCGGGTTTCGGCAACGGCGATCTTGCGTGCAGGCGCTGCCTGGCTGCATCGCTCTCAGTGCATTCCGCAAGGTAGAAAATGCGATCCGGCGGGGTGGGCAAAGCCGAGCGTGCGCACCATCTAGTGCGGACATGGGGATGGGCCCGGCGGCCGCCGCGCCACCTTGGAAGAACATGAACCGGGAGCCAACGACGTGACTGACACCCCTGCCTACGAGCCGCCGAAAGTCTGGACCTGGAACAAGGAGAGCGGCGGGCGCTTCGCCAGCATCAACCGGCCGATTGCCGGTCCGACCCATGACAAGGAGCTGCCGGTCGGTCGTCATCCGCTGCAACTCTACTCGCTGGCGACGCCGAACGGCGTCAAGGTCACCGTGATGCTGGAAGAGCTGCTGGCGGCGGGCCACAAGGGCGCGGAGTACGATGCCTGGCTGATCAAGATCGACGGCAACCAGTTCGGTAGCGGCTTCGTCGCGGTCAATCCGAATTCCAAGATTCCGGCGCTGATGGACCGCAGCGGGAAGGAGCCGATCCGGGTGTTCGAATCGGGTTCGATCCTGGTGTACCTCGCGGAAAAGTTCGGCGCGTTCCTGCCGACCGACGTCAAGACCCGCGCCGAAACCTTCTCCTGGCTGTTCTGGCAAATGGGCTCAGCGCCCTATCTCGGCGGCGGCTTCGGACATTTCTATGCCTATGCGCCGACCAAGATCGAATATGCCATCGATCGCTTCGCAATGGAGGTCAAGCGCCAGCTCGACGTGCTCGACCGCAGGCTCGCCGACAACGAATATCTCGCCGGCGACGTCTACACCATCGCCGACATGGCGGTGTGGCCGTGGTACGGCAGCCTCGCCAAGGGCCTGCTCTACGGCGGCGGCGAATTCCTCTCGGTGCAGGACTACAAGAACGTGCAGCGCTGGACCGATGCGATCGCGGCACGACCCGCGGTGAAGCGCGGCCGCATGGTCAATCGCACCTGGGGCGAGCCGTCGAGCCAGCTCCACGAGCGCCATGACGCCAGCGATTTCGAGACCAGGACGCAGGACAAGATCGGCGAGCAGGCGGCGTCGTAGCTGCGTAGGGCGGATTAGCCGACCACGTCCGCCGTAGCTCAACGAGCGAAGGCGGAAGGCGTAATCCGCCAGCGTGTGCCCTCACAAAGATCGGCGGGTTACGCTTCGCTAACCCGCCCCACGCCTATCCCAGCAGATCGTTGTACTCCGGATGCTTCTTCATGAAGCCCTGGATGAACTCGCACTTCACGATGAGCTTGATGTTCTGCCCGCGCACCGCATCCAGCGTGGCGCGGGCGAGCTTGGAGCCGATGCCGCGCCCGCCGAGCTCCGGCGGCACCTCGGTGTGAACCAGCGTGATGGTATCCGGCGTCTTGCGGTAGACCACGAAGGCGGTTGCGCCATCGACCGAGAGTTCGAACCGGCTCTGTGCCGGGTTGTCGCGGAATGCTTCGCTCATTGTCTTGTCTTATTTCCTCTTTGCGCCCTCGGCCGCGGGAAACACCACGCGGTCGTCGGTGCGGCAGTAGCGATCCGCAAACATGCGGCCGATCGGATGGTAACGCTCCATGTGGACGCGCATCGCATCACGGTCCCACAATTCGTCGCGGATGTGGAAGTGAATGCCTTCGCCCATGACCAGCTGGCGGTCGCCATTGACGTCGATCAGCTTCCAGGTCTTGCATTCCATCGCGAACGGCGCGTCGGCGAGCCGGGGCACCGCGATCTTGCGCGCGGGCGCGAGCTTGAGGCCGAGATAGTCGGGCTCGCCGATCTCGGGCGGGAAGTCGCCCGAGGTCTCGTGCATCGCGCGCGCCAATGGCTCGTCGGTAAGATTGACAACGAACTCGCCCAAGCGCTGGATATTGACCAGCGTGTCCTTCTCGCGGCCGTCGGGCCTGCGGTTGACCGCGAACATGCAGAGCGGTGGGTCCTCGCAGAACACGTTGAAGAACGAGAACGGCGCCGCATTGACCACGCCATCCGCGCCGAGGCTCGTCACCCAGGCGATCGGCCGCGGCAGCACGAAGGAGGTCAGCACCTTGTAGCATTCGCGCTGGGTGAGGTCGCTTGGTGCGTATTCCATGCGGTTGTCCGGAATTCTGGTGGGTGGGTAGCGAAGCGTAACCCGCCGCTCACGGGCCGCAAAGTAAAAGGCGGGTTACGCTTGCGCCAACCCGCCTTACGATAACTTCCGAATAATAGAATTATGCCGCTGATTTGCCCGACAAGTCAAGCTGCCATGTCGAATGCCGGCGCGCCGCCGGCTACTGTGCATGGGGTTGTTTTCGATATTTTGGCCGTGCGCCCGTCACCTTAGCCCTCTCCCCGCAAAAAGCGGGGAGAGGGAGGAGTTGAAACTACGGCATGCTCAGCTCGTGGCGGCCGACCACCATCCAGTGCACCTCGTCCGGACCGTCGGCGAAGCGCAGATGGCGGACGTCCTGGTACATTTCGCCAAGCGGGGACCACTGCGAGATGCCGGTGGCGCCGTGCATCTGGATCGCCTGGTCGATCACCTTGCAGGCGCGCTCGGGAACCATGGCCTTGACCATCGAGACCCAGACCCGGGCTTCCTTGTTGCCGAGCACGTCCATCGCCTTGGCGGCCTTCAGCACCATCAGCCGCATCGCCTCGATCTCACAGCGCGCCTGAGCGATGATCTGCATGTTGCCGCCGAGATGGGCGATCTTCTTGCCGAACGCTTCGCGGGTCAGGCCACGCTGCACCATCATGTCGAGCGCCTTCTCGGCCTTGCCGATGGTGCGCATGCAGTGATGGATGCGGCCCGGTCCGAGGCGGACCTGCGAGATCTCGAAGCCGCGGCCTTCGCCGAGCAGCATGTTCTCCTTCGGCACCTTGCAATTGTTGAAGCGCAGATGCATGTGGCCGCGCGGCGCATGGTCGTGGCCGAACACGTGCATCGGGCCGAGGATCTCGACACCGGGGGTGTCGATCGGCACCAGGATCTGCGACTGCTGCTTGCTCGGCGCCGCGTCGGGATTGGTCTTCACCATCACGATCATGATCTTGCAGCGCGGATCGCCGGCACCGGAGATGTAATACTTCTCGCCGTTGATCACCCACTCGTCGCCGACCAGCTTTGCCGTGGTCGAGATGTTCTTGGCGTCGGAGGAGGCGACGTTCGGCTCGGTCATCGCATAGGCCGAACGAATCTCGCCGTTGAGCAGCGGCTTGAGCCATTTTTCCTTCTGCGCCTTGGTGCCGACGCGCTCCAGCACTTCCATGTTGCCGGTGTCCGGCGCCGAGCAATTCATCGTCTCGGAAGCCAGCGGGCTCTTGCCGAGCTCGGCGGCGATGTAGGCGTAGTCGAGGTTGTTGAGGCCTTCGCCGGTTTCGGCGTCGGGCAGGAAGAAGTTCCAGAGACCGACTTCCTTCGCCTTGTCCTTGGCCTTCTGCAGGATCGCGAGCTGCTCGTCCGTGAAGCTCCACCGGTTGGTCTTCTTCTCGCCGGCGCGATAGAACTCGACCGACATCGGGTCGACGGTGTCGCGGATGAACTGCTTCACATGATCGTAGAGCGGGCGGACCTTGTCCGACATCCGGAGGTCATTGAGCTCGTCGCCCGGGTTGAGCGTGTAGTTCGTGGTGCGCGGCACATAGGCATGCTTCATTGACTTTTCTCCCTCGCGAAGGCGCGTTTCGCGGCGGACAATAGACGCGTGCGGCGCGAAGCGCGAGCACCGATTTTCCCGACATCTCTACCGCATCGCGGAATTTGGCGACGGCGTTTCAAACGTTGTTTGAACGCCGCCGCCGACAGTGTGACAGGTCCCGGCCGATACCGGTCATGTCATCCGATGCATCGCGCAGATCTTGTTGCCGTCGAGGTCGCGCAAATAGGCGAGGTAGAGCTTGATGCCGCCTCCCTCGCGCACGCCCGGCGGGTCCTCGCAGGGCTTGCCGCCATTGGCGACGCCGGCCGCGTGCCAGGCCTCGACCTGCTCCGGCGACGAGCAGGCAAAGCCGATCGTGCCGCCATTGGCGTGCGTTGCCGGCTCGCCGTTGATCGGCTTGGAAACCATGAAAATGCCGGCCTTGGTCAAATACATGATGCGGTGACCGTCGACCCGGGCCGGCCGGACATCGAGCGTGCCAAGCAGCGCGTCATAGAACGCCTTGGCCTTGTCCAGATCGTTGGTGCCAACCATCACGTGTGAAAACATCTGAAATATCCTCCCTGCTTGTTGAAAGCCGCTTTGTGCGTCCTTACAGCGCGAACGCTAGCAGCAGTTCTGTCGCGACGGAAGCGACGCGGCGTCGCGTGGATGTATGACGCACAGACCACGCAACACACTCGCCGGACGACGGCAGGGAGTGTAGCGGTCGCTGCGCCTCAGAACGCTGTGTACCCGCCGTCGATCACGAAGCAGTCCGCCGTATGATAGGACGACGCCTTGCTCATGAGATACACCGCGATGCCGCCGAAGTCGCTCGGCTCGCCGAAACGGCGCACCGGGATGCGGGGCATCACGTTGGCGACGAACTTGTCGTTGGCCATGATGCCTGCTGTCATGTCGCTCTTGATCCAGCCGGGCAGGATCGCGTTCGCGGTGACGCCGTGGCGGGCGAGTTCGACGCCGAGTGCGCGGCACAGCGCATTCAGCGCCGCCTTGGTGCCGGCATAGTGCTCGTTGCGCGCGGTGCCGAACAGCGAGGCGAGGCTCGAAGTCGCGACCAGCCGGCCGAACTTGTCGCCGGCTTCGGAGCGCTCGGTCATGTGGCGTGCCGCAGCCTGGAATACGTGAAACACGCCGTCGAGATTGGTCGCGAACATCTTGCGCCATTCCTCCTCGGTGCGGTCGATGAAGGAGCGGCGTCCGCCACCGCCGATGCCGGCATTGGCAAAGCAGCCGTCGACGCGGCCGAAGGTGTCGAGCGTCGCCTTCATCGCGGTTTTGACCGAGCCGGGATCGCTGACGTCGCAGAATTGGGTTGCGACCTTGCCGGGTCCGGCCTTCATCGAGGCCGCGGCGTTGGCGTTTTTTTCCGCGTTGCGGCCCCAGATCGCGACGTTGCAGCCGGCGGCGTTGAGCGCCTGCGCGATGCCGAGGCCGATGCCGCCATTGCCGCCGGTGATGACAGCGACGCGGCCGGTGAGATCGAAGATGCCACTCATTGGGGTTTCCATTTGGTTTGCTGCGCGCTAATCACGCGTTCACGGATGGGCTTGACGCCGACCATGGACAAGCCCGGCACAAAAATCAAATATGGGTCCAAACATGGGTGGACCCATCGACCTACCGCGGTACCAACCGCCGAGGCAACGCAAAGAGGAAATCATGCAGTTCAAGCACGTCACGCTCGACTTCGACGGATCGGTCGCGATCCTCAAGCTCGACCATCAGGAAGTCATGAACGCGGTCTCGATCGACATGCTGGGCGGCCTTGCCGAGGCGCTCGATGCGATCGACGACAAGCGCGACGAGGTGCGCTGCTTGGTGATCACGGGCGCGGGCCGCGCCTTCTGCACCGGCGCCAATCTGCAGGGTCGCAACCAGCAGCAGAAGCCCGGCAAGAGCAACGCCGGTGCGGCACTGGAGACCGCATTCCACCCGTTCCTGCGCCGATTGCGTAAGCTGCACTGTCCGATCGTGACGGCGGTGAACGGTCCGGCCGCCGGCGCCGGCATGAGCTTCGCATTGATGGGCGACCTCATCCTGTGCGCGCGCTCGTCGTATTTCCTGCAGGCGTTCCGCCGCATCGGCCTGGTGCCGGATTGCGGCTCGACCTGGCTGCTGCCGCGGCTGATCGGCAAGGCGCGTTCGGTCGAGCTGTCGCTGCTCGGCGAGCGGCTGCCAGCCGAGAAGGCGCTGGAATGGGGTCTCGTCAACCGCGTTTATGACGACGGCGCGCTGATGGAGGAGACCATGAAGCTCGCGCACGATCTCGCCAACGGGCCGACGGTGGCGCTGTCGCTGATCCGCAAGCTCTATTGGGACAGCCCGGAAAACACCCTCGAGGATCAGCTCAATCTGGAATTCGAGTCGCAGCGGATCGCGGGCCGTGCCGAGGATTTCAAGGAAGGCGTCACCGCGTTCCTCGAGAAGCGGCCGGCGAAGTTCACGGGCAAATGATCGAGCCCGAACTCACCCGCTGCGTCGCCTCGTTTCATCCTGGCGCGACCGGCGTCACCGGCGCCGCCAAGCTCTCCGGCGGCGCCAGCCAGGAGACCTGGACGTTCGACATCGTGCACCCGAGCGGCAATGTCGGTGCGATCCTGCGCCGGGCGCCGCCGGGCTACGGTGCGGCGCCAGGCCGCGCCGCCGGCCTCGATGCCGAGGCCACGTTGATGCAGCTCGCGCATGACGCGGGCCTGCCGTCGCCGAAGGTGATGCATGTCTTGACGCCGGAAGACGGCCTTGGCCGCGGCTTCATCATGGCGCGGGTCGAAGGCGAGACTATCGCGCGGAAAATTTTGCGTGACGAGGAATTTGCCAAGGCGCGGCCGATGCTGGCGCGCCAGCTCGGTCGCGTCATCGCCGGCATTCATGGCCTGCCGCAGGCAAAACTGCCGCAACTGCGCAGCCTGACGGCGACCAAGGAGATCGAGGATCTCGCCCGCGAGTATCAGAGCTTCAACTGGCCGCGCCCGGTGTTCGAATTGGCGCTGCGCTGGCTGCGCGATCACGATCCCGGTCCGTCCTCGGAGGTGACGCTGGTGCATGGCGATTTCCGCCACGGCAATCTGATTATCGGTCCCGACGGGGTGCGCGCAGTGCTCGACTGGGAGCTCGCGCATACCGGCGATCCGATGGAGGATCTCGGCTGGATCTGCGTCAATTCGTGGCGCTTCGGCGAGATCGACAAGCCGGTCGGTGGCTTCGGCACGCGCGAGGATTTGTTCGCGGGCTACGCGGAGGCCGGCCGCAAGGTCGACCCCGACCGCGTGATGTTCTGGGAAGTGATGGGAACGCTACGCTGGGGCGTGATGTGCTGCGGGATGATGCAGCGCTTCCGCCTCGGGCCGGATCATTCGATGGAGCGCGCGATGATCGGGCGGCGCGCCTCGGAGACCGAGATCGATCTGCTGCGGTTGCTAGCTCCGCGGGGAAAATGACCATGCAGGACGAACCGACACCCACCGAACTGATCAAGGCCGTCGCCGATTTCCTGCGTAACGAGATCGCGCCCGCGATCAAGGGCCACAACGGCTTCAAGCTGCGCGTCGGCATCAACGCGCTCGATCTGGTGACGCGGCAACTCGCGCTTGCCCAAGCCGGTGATACGACCGAGGCCGCGCGGCTCAAGGCGCTGCTCGGTGCCGATGGCACGCTGATGGAGCTCAACCGCGCGCTGTCGGAAAAGATCGCGAGCGGCGAGGTCGATCTGACAACGCCGGGTCTGCCGGAGCATCTCTGGCAGACCACGATGGACAAGCTCGCGGTCGATCAGCCGAACTACGCGTCCTACAAGAGGGAGTTGGGGACGAAGTAGGGTGTGCCGTCGTCGTTGCGAGGAGCGAAGCGACGAAGCAATCCATATCTCCGCAAGCTGTGCGATGGATTGCTTCGCTTCGCTCGCAATGGCGAAGGCGCTACCGCCCCAGCCATTTCGGCGGGCGCTTCTCCGAAAATGCCTTCGGGCCCTCGATGTAATCCTGCGAGGCGGCCATCGCCTTCACCGCCGGATACTCGCGCTGCTCGGCCAGCGCCTGCTCGAGCGAGACTTCGAGGCCTTTCTGGATCGCCTGCTTCGAAGCGCGGATCGACATCGGCGAGTTCTTGGCGATGGTTTCGGCCCAGCGCTCGGCGGCAGCCAGCGCCTCGCCCTGCGGCACCACCTCGTTGACGAAGCCGAGCTCGAGGCCTTCCTTGGCGCTGACATGACGCGCGGTCAGGATCATGCCCATGGCGCGTTTCAGCCCGATCTGGCGCGGCAGCCGCTGCAGGCCGCCGGCGAGCGCGGCGAGGCCGACGCGCGGTTCGGGCAAAGCGAAGGTCGCATTCTCCGAGGCGATGATCAGGTCGCAGGCCAGCGCGACCTCGAAGCCGCCGCCCATCGCGACGCCGTTGACGGCGGCGATGATCGGCTTGTCGCAGTCGAAGCGGGTGGTCAGGCCGGCGAAGCCGCCCTTGTCCCAGCCGCGCTTGCCGCCCGCGGCCTGCCATTTCAGGTCGTTGCCGGCGCAGAACGCCTTGTCGCCGGCGCCGGTGACGATCGCGACCCACTGCTCGGGATCGGCCGAGAAGTCGTCGAACACCTTGTTGAGCTCGAAATGCGCGTCGATATGCAGCGCGTTGTAAACCTCGGGCCGCGACAGCGTCACGATGGTGATGGGACCCTTGCGCGTCACCTTGGAGAATTTCAGATCCATGTTTGCTCCCGTTGATTTTCTGCAGCGAAGAATATGGCCACTATCCTAGCGCCTGCGCTTCGTTCCGCGCCATCCAATTACGCAACGCCACCGCGCGCGCAAGCCTCACCGCCCTGCTTGACTTGGCGGCCTGCTTCTCACCTTAATCGATCCGAACGCGGCTGCGCGATAGCGCCTAAACGCAAAACCAGAATCAACAAGTTCTTCGGGAGTGACCGCCTTGGATTTCAATCTGCCGGCTGACCTGACAGCCTATCTCGCCGAGCTCGACCAATTCATCGAACGCGAGATCAAGCCGCTTGAAGAGGCTGACGACAACATCCGCTTCTTCGATCATCGCCGCGAATGGGCGCGCACCGATTTCGACAAAGGCGGCCTGCCGCGCCGTGAGTGGGAGCTCCTGCTGCGCAAGGTCAAGAACCTCGCCGACGCCGCAGGCCATCTGCGTTTCGCGATCCCGAAGCGTTATGGCGGCAAGGACGGCTCCAATCTCTGGATGGCCGTGATCCGCGAACATTTTGCCTCAAAGGGTCTCGGCCTGCACAACGATCTGCAGAATGAGCACTCGATCGTCGGCAATTTGCCGATCGTGACCATGCTCGACCGCTATGGTACCGACGAGCAGAAGGCGATGATCGACGGCTCGATCACCGGCAAGTACCGCATCACGTTCGGCCTGACCGAGCCCGAGCATGGTTCCGACGCCACGCATATGGAAACCAGGGCGGTGCCAGCCACGCGCGACAACGTCAAGGGCTGGATCATCAACGGCGAGAAGATGTGGACCACAGGCATGCATGTCGCAACCCACTGCGCGCTGTTTGCCCGCACGTCAGGCAATGACGGCGACGCCCGGGGCATCAGCTGCTTCCTGGTGCCGGCGAACTCGGCGGGCGTGAAGGTCGAGGAATACATGTGGACCTTCAACATGCCGACCGATCATCCGCGGGTCAGCTTCACTGACGTGTTCGTGCCCGAGGATGCGCAGTTCGGCGAGGTCGGTCGCGGCCTGTCGCTGGCGCAATGCTTTGTCCACGAGAACCGCATCCGCCAGGCGGCGAGCTCGCTCGGCGCTGCGGTGTATTGCATCAATGAGAGCGTGAAATACGCGCGCGAGCGAAAACCGTTCGGCAAGGCGCTGGCCGAGAACCAGGCGATCCAGTGGCCGCTGGTCGAGCTCGCGACCCAGGCCGAGATGCTGCGGCTGCTGATCCGCAAGACTGCGTGGGAGATGGATCAGCTGACCCAGGCGCAGGTCGAGCACACGCTGTCGGACCGGGTCTCGATGTGCAATTTCTGGGCAAACCGGCTGTGCTGCGAGGCCGCCGACCGCGCGATGCAGGTGCATGGCGGCATGGGCTATTCGCGCCACAAGCCGTTCGAGCACATCTACCGCCACCACCGCCGCTATCGCATCACCGAAGGCAGCGAGGAGATCCAGAAGCGCAAGGTAGCCGGCTTCCTGTTCGGCTACATGGGAGCGGGAAAGCACTAAAGCGTGGGTGAAGGAGGCGGTACGACATGGAAGGTGGATGCACTTGCAGAAACGTCCGTTATCGCCTCACCGGCGGGCCGCTGATCGTGCATGCCTGCCACTGCACCTGGTGCCAGCGCGAGACCGGCACCGTGCACGCGCTCAACGCGATGTACGAGGCCGAGCGGGTCGAGCACATCGCGGCCGAGCCGGAGATTGTTGACACGCCCTCGGCGAGCGGCAAGGGCCAGAAGATCGCCCGCTGCCCGCGCTGCAAGGTCGCGGTCTGGAGCAATTATCCGGGTTCGGGCGCGGCGGTGCGCTTCGTCCGCGTCGGCACGCTGGATGATCCGGGCCGGTGCCCGCCCGACGTCCACATCTTCACGTCGACGAAGCAGCCCTGGGTGACGTTGCCGCCGGGCGCAAAAGCGTTCGTCGAGTATTACGATCGGAACGAGGTCTGGCCGGAGGAGGCGCAGGCGCGCTGGCGAGTGCTGCGGGAGAAGATGAAGCAATAGGTGCGGACTGTCGTTCCGTCATTGCGAGCGAAGCGAAGCAATCCTTGCTGCCGCTTGCGGAGTGATGGATTGCTTCGTCGCTTCGCTCCTCGCAATGACGGATTAGTTCACCTGCCGGTCCTTGCCCGCCCAATACGGCTCACGCAAGGTCCGCCGCAGAATCTTGCCCGAGGGATTGCGCGGCAGTGCGGGAATGAAGTCGACCGATTTCGGCGTCTTGTAGCCGGCGATCCGCTCACGGGTGAAGTTGATGATGTCGGTCGCGGTCGCGCTCTTGCCCGGCTTCATCACCACCACGGCCTTGACAGCCTCACCCCATTTGTCGTCGGGGATGCCGATCACTGCGGCTTCCGCCACGTCGGGGTGATCGCACAGCGCGCTCTCGACTTCGGCCGGGTAGATGTTCTCGCCGCCGGAGATGATCATGTCCTTGATGCGGTCGTGGATGTAGAGGTAGCCGTCGCGGTCCATGTAGCCGGCATCGCCGGTGCGCAGCCAGCCGTCGCTATCGATGGTGCGTGCGGTGGCTTCGGGCAGGTTCCAGTAGCCGGCCATGTTGGAGCCGGAGCGGGTGGCGATCTCGCCGACCTCGCCTGGTGGCAGCGGCTTGCCGTCCGGATCGAGGATCGCAAGCTCGATGCCGGGCAATGCCTTGCCGGCGGAGCGCATGCGGTCGAGGCCCTCGATGTGATCCTCCGGCGGCAGCGCGACGATGGTGCCGGTGGTCTCGGTCATGCCGTACATCTGCACGAAGCCGCATTTGAAGACCTCGATGCACTCCTTCAGCAGCGCGGCCGGGATCGGGGAGGCGCCGTACAGCATGTACTTCAGGCGGGAGAAGTCGACCTGCCGCGCGCGCGGCTGCCGCACCACGAACTGCATCGCCGCCGGCACCATGAACAGTTTTGTGATGCCGGACTGCTCGAAGAAGTCGAGCACCTTGGTCGGATCGAACTCGCGCGCGATGACGCCGCGGGCGCCGTGATAGAGCCCCATCACGCCCCAGCCGGAGCCGCCGATGTGGAAGATCGGCATCGCGACCAGCGAGACGTCGTCGGTGGTCCACCGGTTCCATTCCGGTTTCTCGGCTTCGTTGCCGCTCTGCACCAAGTTGAGGAAATTGGCGTGCGAGAGCATCGCGCCCTTCGGCTTGCCGGTGGTGCCCGAGGTGTAAAGCTGGATCGCGATGTCCTTCGGCTCGATCGCAACCCGCGGGTCTGCGCCGCTCTGCGCGTCGCGCCAGGCGAGATAGTCCGGCCATTCCGGCGCGCCGCCCTCGGTGGTGATGATGGTGCGAACGCTGGGCAACTTGTCGCGGATGTTGCGCGCCTGCGTGATGAATTCGGGGCCCACGAACAGCACGGGCGCCCTGCAGTCGTCGACGATGAAGGCGACCTCGGGGCCTGCGAGGCGCCAGTTCACGGGCGCCATCACCACGCCGGCCTTCATCGCGCCCATCAGCAATTCGAAATAGAAGTCGCTGTTCTTGCCGAGATAGGCGATGCGCTCGCCCTTCCTGATGCCCATCGCGATCAGCGCGTTGGCGACGCGGTTGGTGTTGGTGTCGAATTCGGCGAAGGAGGTCTGCCGGCCCTCGAACTCATAGGCCAGCGCAGCGCCGCGGCCCTTGGCGCGGTCGCGCACCATATCGGCAAGGTTGCTCAGTTTCGGCGTGTCGGACATTGCTTCCCCCGTGACGTCTTGTTTTGGTTGCGCGGAGTGTGGCGGCATCGCGCGGGAAAAACAATATGGGGGAAGTGCGCACATCACTTCAATATCGTCGTCCTGGCTTAGGACGACGGCGGTGATTGCGGCAGGCGCGCGTTCCTCAGCCCCGCGCCGCGCGATCTTTCTCGTTCTGCGCCTTGATCGACTCGCGCGCCTTGGTCCAGTCGTCGTCGCTCCAGTCGCGCAGCTGGTAGAAATTGCCGCCCATCGCCAGCGCCTGGGCGCCGTCCATGGCGATGGTTTCGCCGTTGATCCAGTCACAGCCGCCGGAGATCAGGAACACCGCGAGGTTCTGCAACTCCTCCATGGTGCCGACGCGGCCCATCGGGTTCATCGCCTTGGTCCGGGCGCCAGCCTCGTCGCCGGGCTTGATGCGCTTGCTCATGCCCTCGGTCGGGATCTCGCCCGGCGCGATGGTGTTGAGGCGGATGCCGTGGCGGCCCCATTCGATCGCGAGCGACATCGTCATGGCATGGATCGCCGACTTGCTCATCGCCGATGGCACCACGTAGGGCGAGCCGTTGCGCACCCAGGTCACGGTGATCGACACCACATTGCCGCGATGGCCGCCGGCGATCCAGCGCCGGCCCACCGCATGCGTCACGTAGAAGGTGCCGTGCATCACGATGTTGGCGACCGCGTCGAAGCCGCGTGGCGACAGCTCTTCGGAGCGCGAGATGAAGTTGCCGGCGGCGTTGTTGATGAGATCGGTGAGGGGACCGCTGGTAGTCCAGATCGACTCGATCATCTCGTCGACCGCCATCGCGTTGCGGATATCGACACCGTGGCTGACGACGCGTCCGCCATGCTCGGCCATCAGCTCGGTGGCGGTCTCGTCGCAGACGCTCTTGCGGCGGCCGCAGATATGGACCTCGGCGCCGAGCTGCAGGAACCGCGCGGCCATCGACTTGCCGAGGCCGGTGCCGCCTCCGGTGACCAGAATGCGCCGCCCGGCGAGAAGCTGATTGGTGAACATCGTTTCCTCCACGGGGGTTGTCAGTTAATTGGTCGATTGACTAAAAGCGGACAACGGCCTTTGTGTAAAGCGCCAACGAGGAAAAGCGGAGGAGATTTCAATGGAAGATCGCGTTTCGATATCGATTTCGGACGGTATCGCCGATGTCCGCCTGGTGCGGGCGGACAAGATGAACGCGCTCGATGCCGCGATGTTCGAGGCGCTGGTGGCCGCAACCGACCGTCTTTCCAAGGAAAAAGGTGTGCGGGTGGTTGTGCTCTCCGGCGAGGGCCGTGCTTTCTGCGCCGGCCTCGACATGGGCCGTTTCGCCGCGATGAAGGACGGCGGTAACGGGGTGCCGGGCGGCGAGAAGCGCGATCTCACGATCCGCACCCATGGCAAGGCCAATTTCCCGCAACAGGCGGTCTGGGGCTGGCGGCAGCTTCCGGTGCCCGTGATCGCCGCGGTCCATGGCGTTGCGTTCGGCGGCGGCTTCCAGCTCGCGCTCGGCGCCGACATGCGCTTCCTGTCGCCGGACGCGCGGATGTCGATCATGGAGATCAAATGGGGCCTGGTCCCCGACATGGCCGGTACGCCGATCCTGGCAAGCCTGGTGCGCGACGATATCCTGCGCGAGCTGACCTATACCGGCCGCATCTTCTCGGCGCAGGAGGCCCAAAGCTATGGCCTCGCCACTCGCGTCTGTGACGATCCGCGCGCGGCGGCGCTCGAACTCGCGCGCGAGATCGCCGGCAAGAGCCCGGATGCGATCCGTGCCGCCAAGCGCATGCTGAACAATCTGTCGGTCGATCCGGGCCCTGCGCTGCTTGCGGAGTCCGTTGAGCAGCAGAAGTTGCTCGGCAGCCCGAACCAGACCGAATCCGTGCGCGCCAATCTGGAGAAGCGCGCGCCAAGGTTTGCGGACGTGGGGTAGCCGCCGTTACGGTCATGGCCGGGGCAAGCGCGCGAACCGCGTGCGCGAATGTTCCGGTCATGACGGAGTCAATCAACGTTGCTAACCGACAAGCGAAGAACAAGAAAAAAATGAGCGAAACGACCCAACCGTTCCTCGGCATCATCTCTGGCGATCGCCGCCGCGATCACGCAGCGGTCGCCGAGCGCACCGAGCGTATCGCCAGCGGCCTGAACCAGCTCGGCGTCAAGCCGGGCGACAGCGTCTGCATGCTGATGCGCAACGACATCGCGTTCATCGAGGCGGCCTACGCCGCGATGCGGCTCGGCGCCTACGGCGTGCCGATCAACTGGCACTTCAAGCCGGAGGAGATCAACTACGTGCTGACGGATTCCGGCACGCGCGTGCTGATCGGCCATGCCGACATGCTGCATGCGCTGCGCGGCGCGATCCCTGATGATGTCACCGTGCTCAGCGTGCCGACGCCGCCGGAAATCCTTAGCCACTACAAGATCAATCCTGATCATCTCGCGGCGCCCGACTTCGCGATCGATTTCGAATCCTGGCTGGCGCAGTTCCCGCGCTATGACGGCCCTGTGGTGCCGCAGCCGCAGAACATGATCTACACCTCAGGCACCACGGGCCATCCGAAGGGCGTACGCCGCTTCGCGCCGACGCCGGAGCAGACCGCCAATGCGGAAGCGATGCGCCAGATGATCTATGGCTTGAAGCCGGGGGCGCGCGCGATCCTGCCGGGGCCGCTCTACCATTCGGCGCCGAATTCCTTCGGGCTGCGCTCGGGCAGGCTCGGCGGCGCGCTGGTACTGATGCCCCGCTTCGACGCGGAGGAATTCCTGGCGCTGATCGAGCGGGAGAGGATCGACACCATCTTCATGGTGCCGACGATGTTCATCCGCCTGATGAAGCTGCCGGAGGAGGTTCGCCGGAAATACGACATGTCGTCGCTGCGCCACATCATCCATGCCGCTGCGCCGTGTCCGCCCGACGTCAAGCGCGCCATGATCGAATGGTGGGGGCCGGTGATCTACGAATTCTACGGCTCGACCGAGTCAGGTGCGGTGACGTTCGCCAATTCCGAGGACGCGCTGAAGAAGCCCGGCACGGTCGGCAAGATCGCGCCCGGCGCCGAGCTTCGCTTCATCGGCGACGACGGCAAGGAGGTGGCGCCGGGCCAGATCGGCGAGATCTATTCGCGGATCGCGGGCAATCCCGATTTCACCTATCACAACAAGTCCGAGAAGCGCGCCGAGATCGACCGGCAGGGATTCATCACCTCGGGCGACGTCGGCTATATCGACGCCGACGGCTACGTCTTCATTTGCGACCGCAAGCGCGACATGGTGATATCAGGCGGCGTCAACATCTATCCGGCCGAGATCGAGGCGGTGCTGCATGCGGTGCCCGGCGTGCACGATTGTGCGGTGTTCGGCATTCCCGACGCCGAGTTCGGTGAGGCGCTGATGGCGGTAGTCGAACCGCAGCCCGGCGTCACGCTCGACATCGCCTCAGTCCGCGCCCAGCTCAAGACCGCACTGGCCGACTACAAGGTGCCCAAGCACATCGAGATCCAGTCCAACCTGCCGCGCGAGGATTCCGGGAAAATCTTCAAGCGTCGGCTGCGCGATCCATTTTGGGAGCGGGCGGGACGGAGGATTTAGGCCGCACCCACTGACGTCCCGGCCCCTGCACGCAATCGCGCGCCAGGCCGGGACGACGGCCGAGTGTGCACCGCTTCCAAGTTCATCTTGCGCTGCGGCAAAAAAAGCGCACACTCCGAAGGAACCCGGCAGCCTCTGGAGTAGCCCGCCATGTCACCCCAGACTATGCTTTCCGAGACCGACCTCGGTGCCAGGAGTGCCGCAGAGAAGGCAGCGCAAGAGGAGGATGCACGGCTCCGGAACGATATCCGGCTGCTGGGGCGCGTGCTGGGCGACACCGTGCGCGACCAGGAGGGGGCCGACGTGTTCGACCTGGTCGAGCGCATCCGCCAGACCTCGGTCCGGTTCCATCGCGACGAGGACAAGCTGGCGCGGCGGGAGCTGGAAGGCATCCTCGACAGCATGTCGATCGCCGAGACGCTGCGGATCGTCCGCGCCTTCAGCTATTTCTCCCACCTCGCCAACATTGCCGAGGACCAGAACAACATCCGCCAGATGCGCAGCCGCGGCCCCAGCGGGGCGCCGCGGCCGAGCACGCTGGAGCAGACGCTGGTGCATGCCCGCCAGGCCGGCATCAGCCCGGCCGACCTGCGCAGCTTCTTCAAAAGTGCGCTGGTCAGCCCGGTTCTGACCGCGCATCCGACCGAGGTCCGCCGCAAGAGCACGATGGACCGCGAGATGGAGATCGCGGAGCTGCTCGACCGTCGCGAGCGGCTGCAGATGACGCCTGAGGAGAGCGAAGCCAGCGACGAGCAGCTGCGCCGCGCGGTGGTGACGCTATGGCAGACCAACCTGCTGCGCCGGACCAAGCTGACCGTGCTCGACGAGGTCGCCAACGGCCTGTCGTTCTACGATTACACCTTCCTGCAGGAAGTCCCGCGCGTGCACTGCGCGCTGGAGGACCGCCTGAACAAGGAGGGCGGCGAGGCTGGCGAACTCGCCTCGTTCCTCCGGATGGGAAGCTGGATCGGTGGCGACCGCGACGGCAATCCGTTCGTTACCGCGGAGGTGATGCGCGGCACGCTGCGGCTGCAGTCGAGCCGGGTGCTCAGCTTCTACCTCGAGGAGCTGCACGCGCTTGGCGCCGAGCTGTCGCTGGCGGCGCATCTCGCCGACGTCTCGGACGAATTGCGGATCCTTGCCGAGCGCTCGCCCGACACCTCGCCGCATCGCAGCGGCGAGCCTTATCGTCTGGCGGTATCCGGCATCTATGCGCGGCTCGCGGCGACCGCGATGCGGCTCGAGGTCGAGACTACGCGTCCGCCGGTCGGCAAGGCCGAGCCCTATGCGAGCGTCAGCGAGTTCCAGGCTGATCTCGACGTGCTCAATCGCTCGCTGATCGCGAACAATTCCGGCGTGATCGCGCGCGGCCGGCTGCGGCAGTTGCGGCGGGCGGTGGATTGCTTCGGCTTCCATTTGGCGCGGCTCGACATCCGCCAGAACTCGGCGGTGCATGAGCGCACAATCGCCGAGCTGCTCGATACCGCAAATCCCGGCATGTCCTATCTGGCGCTCGGCGAGGATGCGCGCGTCAGCCTGCTGCTTGGCGAATTGCGCAACGCGCGGCCACTGGCTTCGCCCTTCGTCAAATATTCCGAGGAGACCCAGAGCGAGCTCGATGTGTTCCGGGCCGCGGCCGAGGCGCACGCCAGGTTCGGCCACGAGGTGATCCCTCAATGCATCATCTCGATGTGCAAGGGCATGTCCGACATGCTCGAGGTCGCGGTGCTGCTGAAGGAAGTTGGGCTGGTCAATCCGTCCGGCCGCAGCGCCATCAACATCGTGCCGCTGTTCGAGACCATCGAGGACCTGCAGGCCTCCAGTGGCATCATGGACCGCATGCTGGTGCTGCACGACTATCGCAAGCTGGTCGACAGCCTCGGCAGCGTGCAGGAGGTGATGCTCGGCTATTCCGACAGCAACAAGGACGGCGGCTTCGTCACCTCGGGCTGGGAACTCTACAAGGCCGAGATCGGCCTCGTCGAGGTGTTCGAGCGGCACGGCGTGCGGCTGCGCCTGTTCCATGGGCGCGGCGGCTCGGTCGGCCGCGGCGGCGGTCCGAGCTATGACGCGATCATCGCGCAGCCCGGCGGCGCGGTGAACGGCCAGATCCGCATCACCGAGCAGGGCGAGATCATCTCGTCGAAATATTCCAATGCCGAGGTCGGCCGCAGCAACCTCGAAATCCTCGCCGCCGCCACGCTGGAAACCAGCCTGCTGCAACCGCGGCAGAGCGCGCCACGCCCCGAATATCTCAAGGCGATGGAGGAAATTTCCGCGCTCGCCTTCAAGGCCTATCGCGGGCTCGTCTACGAGACCCCGGGGTTCGCCGATTACTTCTGGGGCTCGACCGTGATCAACGAGATCGCGACCTTGAACATCGGCAGCCGTCCGGCCTCGCGCAAGAAGACCCGCGAGATCGAGGACCTGCGCGCGATTCCCTGGGTGTTCTCCTGGGCGCAATGCCGGCTGATGCTGCCGGGCTGGTATGGCTTCGGCAGCGCGGTCGAGACCTGGATCGCCGAGCACTCCGAGCAGGGCATGCCGTTCCTGCAGGAGCTCTACAGGGAATGGCCGTTCTTCCGCACGCTGCTCTCCAACATGGACATGGTGCTGGCGAAGAGCTCGATCGCGATCGCCTCGCGCTACGCCGAGCTGGTGCCTGACGTCGCGTTACGCGAGAAGATTTTCGGTCAGATCCGCCGCGAGTGGCACCTCGCGATCGAGACGCTGCTCGACATCATGGGTCACGACCGCCTGCTGCAGGGCAACCCGCTGCTGGAGCGCGGAATCCGCAACCGCTTTCCCTATCTCGATCCGCTCAACCACGTGCAGGTGGAGCTGCTGAAGGAGCATCGCGCGCAGAACCCGGACGAGCAGGTACTGCGCGGGATCCAGATCACGATCAACGGAATCTCGGCGGGGTTAAGGAATAGCGGCTGATTGTCGCCCCGGCGAAAGCCGACCTGCGCCGGGACGACGAGTGCTTAGCAGTTGTGCGCGCCCTTCGTCTCCACATAGACCGCGTAGAGTGACTGGCTCGCAGTCATGAACAGCCGGTTGCGCTTCTTGCCGCCGAAGGTGAGGTTGGCGCAGGTTTCCGGCAGCAGGATCTGGCCGATACGCGCGCCGTCGGGCGCGAACACCTGCACGCCGTCATAGCCCGGTCCGACCCAGCCGGCGCCGACCCAGATGTTGCCGTCGATGTCGACGCGCAGGCCGTCGGGGAAACCCGACTTGCCGTCCAGCGTCATGTCGATCAGCGTGCGAGGGTTCGAGAGCTTGTCGCCGTTGAGGTCGTACTGCCACACGATGTTCTTGGCGTTCGGATAGTGCGTGGTGCCGGTGTCGCAGACATAGACCTTCTTGTAGTCGTGGCTGAAGGCGATGCCGTTCGGCTTGAATGGCTCGTCGGCGACCTTGGTGATCTGGCCGGTCGCAGCGTCGATGCGGTAGACGGCTTCCTTCTGGTAGGGCTGAACCGAGCCGGTGTTGGCGCGCTGGCCCTCGTAGATCGAGACTGCGCCGTAGCCGGGATCGGTGAACCAGATCGACTTGTCGTTGGGATGGACGACCATGTCGTTCGGTCCGTTGAGCTGCTTGCCATTGGCCTGCTCGGCCAGCGACGTGACGGTTCCGTCGTGCTCGTACCGCACCAGCCGCGTGCGCTCGGCCGTGATCTGGCGGCCCTCGAAATCGAAGGTCGAGCCGTTGGCCTCGTTCGACGGCTTGTGGAACTGCTCGGAGATGTGGCCGTCATCGTCGAGATAGCGCAACTGCCGGTTGGCCGGGATGTCGCTCCACACCAGATACTGGCCCTGCGCGTTCCAGGCCGGGCCTTCAGCCCAGAGGCAGCCGGTGTACAGACGCTTGATCGCGGTGTTGCCGACCTTGGCCTTGAAGCGCTTGTCGTCGATCACGACGATGTCCGGATCGGGATAACGCTGCGGCTCCGCGTTGCGGCCGTAATCGCGCGCGGCGGCATCGGATGCAGCCATCGCAGTTGCAACAAGCGCGGTTGCACCGCGCAAGATGGCTCGACGGTCGAACGCCTTCGCGCCGTCGCTCTCGTGTTGCTCTGTGTTGTTTGGATTTGTCACGAAAGTCCTCCCAGGCTTTTTGTTATCGGGAGGACGATCATGCGCCGGCAATTCGGGCACAATGCGGGCGTGCTATAAAGAAACAACCAAAGAGAGCGCCGCCTCGACGGATTCGCCGAGGCGACTTTTCATATAACTGTCAGATCGGATCCCAGGTGAAGACATCGGCCGAGCGGTCGAGCTTGGCGAACGATCCCTTCAGCGCCGGCATGCCGTGCTCGGCAATGGTCTGCGGCGTCCAGCCTTCGCCGCGATGCACCGAGCGCACCGGACGATGCTGGCCGAACAGGAAGATCTCGTTCATGCGCACGCCGAAGATCTGCCCGGTGACGTCCTTGGCGGCGTCCGAAAGCAGATAGGCGCAGACCGGCGCGATCTTCTCCGGGCCCATCTGCTTGATCTTCTCGACGCGCGCCTTCTCGGCATCGGTCTCGGTCGGGATGGTGCCGATCATGCGGGTCCAGGCGAACGGCGACACGCAGTTCGAGCGCACGTTGAAGCGGCCCATGTCGAGCGCGATCGACTTCGACAGGCCGACGATGCCAAGCTTGGCGGCGGCGTAGTTGGCCTGGCCGTAATTGCCGATCAGGCCGGAGGTCGAGGTGAAGTGCACGAACGAGCCCGACTCCTGCTCGCGGTAGATGCGCGCGGCGGCGTGCGAGACATAGAACGAGCCCATCAGATGCACCTTGATGACGGCCTCGAAGGCTTCCACGCTCATCTTGTGGAAGATCATGTCGCGCAGGATGCCGGCATTGTTGACGACGCCGTCGAGCCTGCCGAAATGATCGGTCGCGGTCTTCACGATCTTGCTGGCGGGAACGGCTTCCGCCACCGACTCGAAATTGGCAACGGCCGTGCCGCCGCGCTTCTTGATCTCCTCGACCACCTCCTCGGCGGCCGCTGCGCTCGAGCCGCCACCGTCGGCCGCGCCACCGGGATCGTTGACCACGACCTTGGCGCCTTCCGCCGCGCAGAGCAGCGCTATCTCGCGGCCGATGCCGCGGCCCGCGCCGGTGACGATGATGACTTTGTCCTGCAGTGATTTTGCCATGTCGATTCTCCTTGTTGCTGTCCGTCATTCCGGGGCGATGCGTCAGCATCGAACCCGGAATCTCGAGGTTCCGGGTTCGCGCTTCGCACGCCCCGGAACGACGGGTGTTACTTCTCGTTCGTAAAGATGATCGTGCCCGACGCGGCGAACATGCCGCCGACGCCGTGGCAGACCGAGATCTTCGCATTTGGCACCTGCGCCGGCGCGATGCCGCGCATCTGCCGCACGCTCTCCTGCAGCGCATACATGCCGTACATCCCCGAGTGCATGTAGCTCAGGCCGCCGCCATTGGTGTTGAGCGGCAGCTTGCCGCCGGGGCGGGTGTTGCCGTCGGCGATGAACTTGCCGGTTTCCTCATGGGGCATGAAGCCGAGGTCGCCGAGGCCGTAGAGCGGCAGATGCGCGAAGGCGTCGTAGATCATCAGATGATCGACGTCCTTGTGGGTGATGCCGGCCTCCTTGAAGGCGAGCGGGCCTGCCACCTTGAAGGCGCGCGACGAGTCGAACGTCTTCATCTGGCTGACCATCGGTGTTTCGACGCTCTCGCCGGTGCCGAGGATGTAGACCGGCTTTTGCGGGAAGTCCTTGGCGCGCTCGGCCGAGGTCAGGATCAGCGCGCCGCCGCCATCGGTGACGAGGCAGCACTGCAACAGCCGGAACGGGTAGGCGATCATCCGCGAGTTCAGGACGTCGGCGACCGTGATCGGGTCCTTCATGGTCGCGCGCGGGTTCTTCGCCGCCCATTCGCGCTGCACGACGGCGACCATCGCCAGCTGCTCATGCGTGATGCCGTGCGTCTTCATGAAACGCAGCACGGGAATCGGGAACATGCTCGGCGGCCCGTAGACGCCGAACGGCGACTCAAACTGGCCGTTGAGGCTGTCGGGTGCGGTGAAGCGGGGCTGCTTGCCGATCATCGACTTGCCGCTCTCGGCATGGGTGATCAGCACGGTGTTGCAGAGGCCGGCCTCGATCGCGGCGGCGGCGTGGCGGACATGCAGCATGAAGGAGCAGCCGCCGACCGAGGTGCCGTCGACCCAGGTCGGCGTGATGCCGAGATAGTGCGCCATCTGCTGCGGGGTCTCGACCGCGGTGGCGAAGCCGTCGATGTCGGACAGCTTCAGGCCGGCGTCCGCGATCGCATTCAGCGCCGCGTCCGCGTGCAGCTGAATCTGCGACATGTTCGGGATGACCCCGAGTTCGGTGGTTTCGGCCGCACCGACGACGGCAACCTGGTTCCTGCGCATCACATTACCCCTTTGCCGGGCGGAACAAAGGAAGGGTGATCTTGTCATCGAGCGCCTCGAAGGCGACCTCGAGCGGCATGTCGAGCTCGAGCGCTTCCGGCGTCTGCGGACAATCGATGATGTTGCTCATCATGCGCGGGCCTTCGTCGAGCTCGACGATGGCGATCGCGTAAGGCGGCGTGAAGCCGGGGGCGGCGGGACGGTGGTTGATGACGTAGCTGTAGAGCTTGCCCTTGCCGCTGGCCTTGAAGACCGAGACCTTGCGCGAGGCGCAGGAGGGGCAGAACGGCCGCGGCGGGAAGTAGACATTGGCGCAGGCGTCACAGCGCTGCAGGCGCAACTCGCCGGCCTTGGTGCCGTCCCAGAAATGCTGGGTCTCAGGTGTCGGCTTTGGTTTCGCGCGCGCGGGCTCGGCCATGTCTGATACTTCCTCCCGAAATCGTTACGGTCTTGATGCGCCATCGGACCGAGGGCCGTCAACGGTCCATCCACGCCCCGCGCAGCGGCCTGTGTCCCGCGCATGCCGCATATTCCGCCCCTCGCACAATTGCTAAGGCCGCGATGCTTGTGTCGCTCCGGTCCGGCGCGTAGAAGGGCCGCGGTCCACGAGACGTCCAAGATACCCGGGAGGAATCATATCATGCTGAGGATCATCGGCGCGGCACTCGCTGCCAGCCTCGCATTTGCCACGCAGGCGGTCGCCGCCGACGCACCGTCGGAGATCAAGATCGGCACGCTCTACGCATCCTCGGGGCGCTATGCCTCGATCTCGATGCCGGTCTACAGCTCGCTCAAATTGTGGGTCGAGCAGAAGAACGCCGAGGGTGGCGTCTTCGTGAAGGCGTTCGACAAGAAGATCCCGATCAAGCTCATCTCCTACGACGACCAGAGCAACACCGCGACGGCCTCGACGCTTTATAACCAGCTCGTCACCCAGGATAAGGTCGACCTCCTGGTCGCCGATTCCGGGTCGGTGCTGACCGCGCCGGCCGTTGCGATCGCGCGCGACCACAAGATGTTCCTGTTCGACCAGACCGGCACCGGCGCGAGCTTCTTCTCCAAGGACAATCCCTACATCGCGCTGATGGCCGACCCGGTGTCGACGGTCTGGCCGAAGCCGGTCGCTGATTTCATCAGCCATGATGGTCCGGGCCTCGGCATCAAGAAGGTCGCCATCCTCTACGCGACCAACGAGTTCACCGGCACCCAGGCCAACGCGTTCCGCAAGTTCGTCAAGGAGTCCGGCGCGCCGATCGAGATCGTCTACGATCAGGGCGTGCCGACCGAGACCACCAACTACAACGTCATCATCAACAACATCAGCAACGCCAATCCCGACGCGGTGATCCATTTCGGCTACGCACCCAACGACATCGCCTTCCTGCGCAACGTCCAGGATGTCGGCACCAAGTTCAAGATGCTGTTCGCGATCTATGCCGGCCTCGAGACCGAGCTGCTCGAGAAGAACGTCGGCGCCAAGGGGCTGGAGCACATCTGGACCTATGTGCCGCCGTCCGAGCTGGATTATCCCGTCAATTTCGGGATGACCATGAAGGATTTCCGCGCCGCCTGGCTGAAGAAGTACAATGACGGCAAGATGGAGTTCGGCTTCAACGCGGTGGCCGGTTACACCACGGCGCTGGTGATCGAGAAGACGCTGTCGGTTGCGACCAGCCTCGACCAGATGGAGCTGCGCCGCGCGGTATTCTCGCTCTCAGGCCAGCTCAAGACGCTGGACGGGACCTTCGCGCTGGATGAAACGGGCGGGCAGATCGGCGAATTGACGCCGCTCGGCCAGCTCACGGTCGACGAGCACGATCACATCAAGTTCGTCTCGATCTATCCGCACGAGACCGCCACCGGCAAGCCGATCTATCCGGCGCCGTGATGCAGTCTGGGGCGGCAGGCGCAATCTCCGGCGGCGAGCGATAGCATGACCTATGCGCTCGTTGCCGGCGTGCTGTTCGGGCTGTATTTCAGCCTGGTCGGCATCGGTCTCAATCTCGTGTTCGGCGTCATGCGCATCGTCAATCTTGCGCATGGCGACATCCTGATGCTGGGCGCCTTCATCGCGCTCGGCGTGGTCGGCATTGCCGGCATCGACCCGCTGTTCGCGGTGCCGCTGGCGTTCGGGGTCTTCGTGCTGGCGGGCGTGCTGCTGTACTGGGTGCTGGTGCCGCGGCTGCAGGGCTCGGCCAATCCGGAAATGCTGTCGATCATCCTGTTCTTCGGCCTGTCGCAGGTGATCGAAGCCGTCACCACGATCTTTGCCGGCACCAGCGAGCGCTCGATCCAGAGCCGGCTGCTCGGCACCGTGTTCACGACCATCAAGGTCAAGTGGTTCGGCGGCAAGGCCGGCGGGGCAGGGCCGATCCAGATCTTCGGCCAGGGCTTTCCTGCACCCTGGGTGATCGCGGCCATCACCAGCCTGATCGCGATTGGATTTGTCTATCTCTATCTCTACCACACGCGGCTCGGCACCCTGACCCGCGCGGTGATGTCACGCCGTGACGAGGCCTTGGCGACCGGCATCGATGTCGATCGCGTCTCGGCGGCGGCGTTCGGCATCGGGCTCGGCATCGCGGCGGTCGCCGGCGTGTTCGCGCCCTTCATGTTTGGCTCGGTGACGCCGGCCTTCGGCGCCGATGCGACGGTGACCTCGTTTGCGATCGTCGTGCTCGGCTCGCTCGGCAATCCGCTGGGCACCGCGCTCGGCGGCGTCGTCTATGGCCTCTGCTACATGCTTGTGCAGACCTATCTCAGTTCCTGGGCCGACCTGTTGCCCTATGTGTTGTTGATCGTGATCCTGTTGTTGCGCCCGAGCGGTCTGCTCGGAAGGCGGGTGCGCGTTGCATAATGCATCGAAGCATCTGCTGTTCATCCTGGCGCCGCTGGTGGTGGTGTTCGCACTGCTGCCCGGCGTCTATCAAAATCATCTGTTGCTGTTCAACTTCGTGATCTTCCTGATCCTCGCGCAAGGCGTGAACATCATCTATGGCTTCACCGGCTATCTGCCGTTCGGCTATGTCGGCTTCTTCGGGGCCGGCGCCTATGGCTTCGCCATCATGGTGATGCATCTGCAGACGCCCGCGCCGTTGGCCGTGCTGGTCGGCGGCCTCGTCGCGGTGGCGCTCGGCCTGTTGCTGACGCCGCTGCTGCGGTTGTCGGGGGCGTATTTCGCGATCGCCAACCTTGCGGCCTCGCTCGCGGTGCTGCATTTCGTCGCCAACCCGGCGCTGGAGGGGATCACCAAGGGCCCCTACGGCGTGTCGCTGACCGGCACGTTCAACCCGACCCATGCCTATTACGCTGCCGTCATCGTGATGGCGCTGACGGTTGGCGCGGTGATCTATCTCAAGAACTCGCCGTTCGGGCTGGCACTGCAGGCGGTGCGCGAGGATGCGGTGTCGGCCTCGATGGCCGGCGTCAATATCGTGAAGATGCGGGTGATCGCCTGGCTCGCCTCGGCGCTGGTCGCGGGCCTCGCCGGAGGCATCTATGCCTGGTACGTCTCGGTGTTCTATCCCGATAACGTGTTCTCCGGCGAGTTCTCGATCTTCGCGATCGTGTTCGCGCTGTTCGGCGGGGTTGCCACCATTACCGGACCGATCGTCGGCGTGCTGATCCTCTACGGCATCTACAATCTGATCGGCTTCACTACGCCGCAATATTTCCAGCTGATCTATGGCCTCTTGATCATGGGACTGGTGCTGTTCCTGCCGGCAGGCCTGGTGTCGCTGGCAACGCGCAGGGGGTGGCATGTCCCCTGAGCAGAACTCCATCCTCAAGGTCTCCAAGCTGGTCAAGCGCTTCGGCGGCTTCCATGCGCTCGACGGCCTGAGCTTCCACGTCGTGCCCGGCGAGATCCTTGGCCTCGTCGGCCCGAACGGCTCCGGCAAGACCACGGCGATCAACGTGATCTCGGGTCTCTATGCGCCCGATGGCGGCGAGGTCGTGTTCGACGGCGCGTCCTCCGGCGGCGTCGCTTCGCACAAGCTCGTTCACCGCGGCATCAACCGCACCTTCCAGGTGCCGAAGCCGTTCCTGTCGCTCACGGTGCGCGAGAACATCCAGGTGGCGCTGGCCTATGGCGGCGCGACTGGCACGCCGCCGCCGATTGCCGAGTTGCTTGAGGAATACCGACTGAAGGAGGTCGCGGACCGTCCTGCCGCCGATCTCAACAGCGCGCAGCAGAAGATGCTCGATCTGACCCGTGCGCTGGCTACACGGCCGCGGCTATTGCTGCTCGACGAGCTCGCCGCCGGTCTCAACCCGGCCGAGCTCGACTGGATTGCCGGCCGCATCAAGGCGCTGGCCGCGACCGGCATGGCGATCATCGTGGTCGAGCATCTGATGGGCTTCATCGAGCAGATCACCGATCGCGTCATCGTGCTCAATGCGGGCAAGGAGATCTTCGAGGGCACGCTCGCCACCGCGGTGCGCGAGCCTCAGGTGATCGAGGTGTTTCTGGGAGGCGAGCATGCCCACTGATGCGGCGTCGCTTTTGGACGCCACGGGCGTCGATGCCGGCTACGGCACCATGCAGGTATTGTGGGGCGTCGATCTCGACGTCCGCCCCGGCGAGACCGTGCTTTTGCTCGGTGCCAATGGCGCGGGCAAGACCACCTTCCTGAAGTCGCTGGTCGGCCTGATCGAGGCCCGTAGCGGCCACATCAAGCTCGGCGGCGAGGACATCACCAAGATGCGATCTTCGGATCGCATGAAGCGCGGCATGACCTACATGTCGGAGCTTGCGGTGTTTCCCGATCTGTCGATCGAGGAGAACATCCGCGTCGGCGCGCAGGCGCTCGGCCACACCAATCCAGGTGCGCGGGTCGACGAACTATACGGCCTGTTCCCGGTGCTGCGCGACAAGCGCCGCGACCCGGCCTCCAGCCTGTCCGGCGGCCAGCGCAAGATGCTCGGCATCGCCAAGGCGCTGTCGGCCGAGCCGAAGCTGCTTGTGATGGATGAGCCCTCGGCCGGGCTGTCGCCGCTGTTCGTCAAGGAGGTGCTCCGCGCCCTGTCGAGCCTGCAGGGCCGCGGACTGGCGCTCCTGATCGCCGAGCAAAATATCGGTTTTCTCGAGATTGCCACCCGCGTATTCGTGCTGGAAGGCGGGCGGATCCGGTTCTCCGGCACGGTTGCCGAGATGAGCGGCAATGAGGAGCTGCACCGGGCCTATTTCGGGCTGAAGTGACGCTGGCGGAAGCGTTCTCGAGCGAAGTGGACACCGGTTCGCGTGAAGAAAACGCGTCAAAAAAGAAGCGCTAGCGCCGATCTGGCAATCAGCGCCGGTTCGCGCCACAATCAGCTGCAAGACCGTTTGAATTGCCAGCCAGCAAGCCGTGAAGTGAAAGCCATGCCGAAAAATCCGACGCTCGCCTCCCTTGCCGCCGACCTCGCCAGCGGCGCGACCTCTGCCCGCAAGCTCGTCGAGCAATGCATCGCCAGGATCGCCGATCCGTCGGGCGAGGGCCAGCGCACCTTCACCCTGGTCGACCGCGACGCGGCGCTGGAAGCCGCCGATGCCATGGACCACCTGCGCAAGGCCAACGCCGCGCCGTCGCCCTTTGCCGGCATTCCGGTCTCGATCAAGGACCTGTTCGACATCAAGGGGCAAGTGACGCGCGCCGGCTCCCGCGCGCTGGATGATTCCGCGCCGGCGGATGCCGATGCACCCGTGGTGGCGCGGCTCAAGCGCGCCGGCTTCATCGTGATCGGCCGCACCAACATGACCGAGTTCGCCTATTCGGGTATCGGCATCAATCCGCATTACGGGACGCCGAAGAGCGCCTGGAATCGGAGCGTCGGCCATGTGCCCGGCGGCTCATCCTCGGGCGCGGCGGTCTCGATCGCCGACGGCATGGCGTTCGGCGCGCTCGGCACCGACACCGGCGGCTCGTGCCGCATTCCGGCCGCCTTCAACGGCATCGTCGGCTACAAGCCGACCCAGCGCCGGATTCCGCTCGATGGCGGCGTGCCGCTGTCGTTCACGCTGGATAGCTACGGCCCCCTGGCCAATTCAGTCGCCTGCTGCGCCGCGCTCGACGCGGTGCTGGCCGACGAGCCGGTGACGCCGCTCGCGCCGCGCCCGGTCAAGGGCATGCGGCTCGCGGTGCCGACCACGGTCGTGCTCGACGACCTCGACGATGGCGTCGCAAAGACCTTCGAGCGCGCGCTGGCCTCGCTGTCGCGTGCCGGCGCTCTGATCGAGCGGATCGAAATGCCGGAACTGCTCGATGTCGGCGTGATGAACGCCAAGGGCGGGTTTTCCGCGGCCGAGAGCTATGCCTGGCACCGCTTCCTGCTGGCGAGCAAGGGCGACATCTACGATCCGCGCGTCGCGGTGCGGATCCAGCGCGGCGAGGGCTTCCTGGCCGCCGACTATATCGACATCGTCAACGCGCGGCGGTCGTTCATCGCCCGCACCGAGGCGCGCATCGCGCCCTATGATGCGATGGTGCTGCCGACCACGGCGAATCTGCCGCCGACCATTGCGAGCCTTGCCGATGACAAGGCATTCGCCACCGAGAATCTACGCGCGCTGCGCAATCCCTCGCTGATCAACGTGCTCGACGGCTGCGCCATCTCGCTGCCCGCGCATCGCGAGGGCGAGGCACCGGTCGGCCTGATGCTCGCCGCCGCCGGCGGTTCGGATCGCCGCATCTTCGAGCTTGCGGCCGGAATGGAGACCGTCATCCGTGTTTGATCTCACCTTCACTATCGACGACAAGGGCGTCGCGACGCCGCTCACGCTGGAAATCAAACAGGCCGTGATCGCCGGTTGGACCGGCCGCGATCCGGTGGCGCGCGACAAGCACATCGCCGAGCTCGAGGCGCTCGGTATCGCGCGGCCCGCGACCACGCCGATCTATTATCGTTGCTCGGCACGCCGGCTCACTTTCGCCGATACGATCGAGGTCTGCGGCGAGGACTCCAGCGGCGAGGCCGAGTTCGTGCTGATCGGCTGGCAGGGGCGCACCTTCGTTGGCTGCGGCTCCGACCATACCGATCGCAAGGTCGAGAGCTACAGCGTCACGGTGTCGAAGCAGATGTGCGACAAGCCTGTCGCGTCTGAATTGTGGGAGCTCGAGGACGTCATCGATCACTGGGACCAGCTTATCCTGCGCTCCTGGGCCACGATCGGCGGACAGCGCGTGCTCTACCAGGAGGGCACGCTCGATCACATGCTCCCGGTCAAGGACCTGATCGCGCGCGGCTTCGACGAGGGCGCGTTGCCCGACGGCTGCGCCATGTTCGGCGGCACGTTCGCGGCCAAGGGCGGCATCCGCCCCGCGAGCCGCTTCGAGTTCGAGCTGGAAGACCCGGTGATGAAGCGCAAGATCAGCCACGGATATGACGTGGTCACGCTGCCGGTCAGGGGTTGAGCTCTTTCCGCGCGTCGTCGCGCAGAGGTGACCAGACTCTCTCCACCCGTCGTTCCTGCTTTCGCCGGGGCGACGGCGGTGATGGGGCGCAGTTCTCCGGCATTTCCCACCGGAAATCGGGTGGCGCCGACCGCGATCAGGGGCCAGATTCTGCCCTATGACAGCAGCAGCCAAAACCCTCACCCGCCCAGCCACCAGCATTCCCGCCCGCGTCGACGGGCTCGCCTGGGAACAGATCACAACCGACCTCGACGGGCAGGGATGCGCCGTCCTGGGCGGCCTGCTGACGCCGGAGGAATGCGATGCGATCGCCGCGCTCTATCCCGATGACGGCCGGTTCCGCAGCAAGGTCGTGATGGGCCGCCACGGTTTTGGCCGCGGCGAGTACAAGTATTTCTCATACCCGCTGCCGGACCTGATCGGCGAGCTGCGGCCGGCGCTCTATGCGCGGCTGACCGCCACCGCCAATCGCTGGAACCAGACGATGGGGATCGAGATCAACTACCCGCCGTCGCATGCGGCGTTCCTGAAGCGCTGCCATGACGCCGGGCAGACACGGCCGACGCCGCTGCTGCTGCAATATGGCGAGGGCGACTATAATTGCCTGCATCAGGATCTCTATGGCGAGCACGTGTTCCCGATCCAGGTCGCGATCCTTCTGTCGCAGCCGGGCAGCGATTTCACCGGCGGCGAATTCGTGCTGACCGAGCAGCGGCCGCGGATGCAGTCGCGGCCCGAGGTGGTGCCGCTGACCAAGGGCGATGCGGTAGCGTTTGCCGTGCATCATCGTCCGGTGCAGGGGACGCGCGGGCCGTATCGTGTCAATCTGCGCCATGGCGTCAGCCGGATCAGATCCGGCCATCGCCACACCGTTGGCGTGATCTTCCACGACGCAAAGTGAGCGCGCAAGGCGTGGCTGCTGATCTGTTCGAGTCCATTGGCGATGCAAGGCCGCCGCGCGAGACGATCGCGGACGGCGCGGTGCTGCTGCGCGGCTTCGTCCGGCCGTTCGAGGCCGAGCTGATCCTGGCCTTGCGTGTCATCGTCAAGCAGGCGCCGTTCCGGCATCTGATCACGCCGGGCGGCCATCGGATGTCGGTCGCGATGACCAATTGCGGCAGCGTCGGCTGGGTTTCCGATCCCAGCGGCTATCGCTACGATCCGATCGACCCTGATACGGGACAGCCTTGGCCCACGATGCCGGCGGTGTTGCGCGGGGTCGCTGCCGATGCCGCGGCTGCAGCCGGTTTCGATGGCTTTGCGCCGCAGGCCTGCCTGATCAACCGCTATGTGCCCGGCGCAAAATTGTCGCTGCATCAGGACAAGGACGAGCTCGACTACGGCGCACCGATCGTCTCGATCTCGCTCGGGCTGCCGGCAATCTTCCTGTTCGGCGGCCTGAAGCGGAGCGATACGCCGCGCCGCTATCGGCTCGAACACGGCGATGTTGCGGTGTGGGGCGGGCCGTCGCGGCTATTTTATCACGGTGTCGCAGCGCTCGCTGATGGCGAGCACAGCGTGCTCGGCCGCCAGCGCATCAATTTGACCTTCCGCAAGGTGCGCTGAACCGCCGGGTGATCTAGACTTGGTAGATGACCACCAAGGCCGACCGCGCGGTCAACCGCGCCGGCGCTTATCTCGCCGTGCTGCAACTCGTGTTCACGCTGGGCTGGACCACCTACCTGATCTACCTGCCCAAGCTGTGCGCCGATGTCGGCATCGCGCCTTCAACCGTCATCCTGATCCTGATGATGGACCAGGCCATCTTCGCCGTGTCAGACACTGCGATGGGCATGGCCGCCGACAGGATATCGATCCTGGTCGGTCGTCTCGGCGTGTTCGTCGGCATCCTCGCTTCGATCTCCTGCGCCGCCTTCATCGCGCTGCCTTACGTCGCCGACACTGGGCCGGGCGCAAAAGTCTGGCTGATCGCGTCGATCGTGATCTGGGCCGTGACGTCGTCGGCCTTACGCGCGCCGCCATTGACGCTGCTCGGCAAGTATCGCGCGCAACCTTCCGTCCCGTTCCTCGCGGCGCTGGCGATGCTGGGCTACGGCATCGCGGGCGCGGTCTCGCCCTACCTCGCCGTCGTGCTGCGCGATCACGATGCGCGGCTGCCGTTCGTGCTGTCCGGCGCCGTGCTGCTGCTGACCGCGCTGGCGTTCTCAGGGATCGAACGCCGCGTCGCCGAGGATGTGCAGCCGGAGCGGCTCCCGCCACCGGCCCAGCGGCTCGGCGCGGTGCCGATGTTCCTTATCGGATCGCTGGTTCTGCTCTCGCTCGGCTATCAACTGCACTTCAACATCAACAGCGCCCCGTTCTATCTCCGCTTCGCCAAGCCGGACGAGCTGCAATGGTTGATGCCGGTGTTCTGGATCGGCTTCAACATCGCGATGTTCCCGGCGAGTATAGTCGTCAAGCATCGCGGCGGCCTGATCGCGATGGGCGCGGCGGGACTGCTTGGCGCATTCGCCATCGTTGCCGCGGAGATCGCCGGCAGCCTCAACGTGCTGATCGTGGCGCAGTTCATGGCGGGCGCGGCCTGGGGCTGCATGCTGATGAGCGCAGTGTCCGCGGCGCTTGCGATCGGGGAGACCGGTGCCGAAGGTAAGGTCACGGGCCTCGTGTTCTCGGCGCTGGCGCTCGCGACGTTTGCTCGGATGGCGGCGGTTGCCGGTGGCTTGCAGAAGCTGCCGGATTATGCGCCGCTGGTGCATTGGGCGCCGGTCGCCTGCTGGTCGGTCGCCGGCGCCGGCCTGCTGGTGATCGCCGCGTCGCGGGCGCAACGCGGCGTGCAGGGTGCCTAGTTGTTTCGTGCCGGATGGATGAACGCCCAGGGCGAGACTTCGGAATCGGTCGGCACTTCCACCGAGATCACGTAGGGCCCGCCGTCGGCCAGGGCCTTCTCCAGCACCGGGCGGAACTGATCCGGCGAGGTGACGCGCGCGGCGCCGGCGCCGAAGGATTCCGCGAGCTTGACGAAATCAGGATTGACCAGGTTCGAGGCGACGACGCGGCCGTCGAAATGCTGGCGCTGGTCGCGGCGGACATTGCCGTAAGCATTGTTGTTGAACACCAGCGTCACCACGCCGATCTTGAACTGCACGGCGGTAGCGAGCTCCTGCACGCCGAACATGAAGCCACCGTCACCGGTGATCGCGACCACTGGCCTGTCCGGGTTGGCGACCTTGGCGCCGAGCGCGGTCGGGAAACCCGAGCCGAGCGTGCCCTGATAGCCCGACGTGATGAAGGTGCGCGGCTCGTAGATCGGAAAACCGTACCACGACGCAAAGCCGACCTGCGACAGCTCGTCGGTGACGATGGCGTTGGCCGGCAGCACCTCACGCAGGATCTTCAGATAGGCCATCTGCGGCTGGATGCGCTGTATCTCGTGTTCGGCGGCTGCGGTCGCCTCGCGGATCGCGGCGCGGCGTCCCGCGATCTTGCTGTAGCCCGCCTTGTGCACGGCCGAGACGAGATCGGCGGTGCCGGCCTTGGCGTCCGCGATCACGCCGGCGTCGGCGGGCCAACGTCTCAGCTCGACCGGATCGATGTCGATCCGCACGCATTTCAGGCCGGCAGGCTGATAGGGCCAGCGCGACATCGTCGGCAACTCCATGCGGGTGCCGATGCCGATCATCAAATCTGTCTTCGGCCACAGCTTGTAGGCCGCGGCCATCGTGAGTCCGAGCTCGTGCGCGTTGGAGACGATGCCGCGGCCGCTGCGGAATGCGACCACCGGTGCGTCGATCATCTCGGCCAGTTCGAGGATTTCCTCGCCTGCCTCGATGGCGCCGCTGCCGACGAAGATCATCGGCGCCTTGCTGCCGGCGATCAGGTCGGCGGCGGCCTTGATGCGGTCCGGATCGGGCTGCGGCGCCGGCAACGGGTCGAACGGCTTGACCGCTGCAACCTGAGTGCGCTGGGTAAACACATCCCACGGCATCTCGAGCGACGCGGGACCGCGCCGGCCCGACAGCATCTCCTGGAACGCGCGCGACACCATCGCCGGCGCATTGTCGGGATATTCGATCCGGTCGGCCCATTTCACGAAGGTGCGCAAGGTCGCGAGCTGGTCCGGCATCTCGTGCAGATGGCCGCGGCCCTTGCCGAGGAATTGCGTCGGCACCTGGCCGGTCAGGCACAGCACCGGCTCGTTGCAGCCGAACGCAGTGAGCAACGCCGCCGAGGCGTTGAGCACGCCGGGGCCGGGCACCACGCTGAACACGCCGGGCCGGCCTGAGGAGCGGGCATAGCCGAACGCCATGTAGCCGCAGGCCTGCTCGTGCCGGGCGCCGACTACCTTGAGCTGCGCCTGGTGGAACGCATCGAACAGGCCATAGATCTGCGCGCCGGGCAGGCCGAACACGGTGTCGACGCCGTGGGCGACGAGGCCGTTGACGATTGCTTCGCCGCCGGATGTTGATGTCATGGCACTGTCCACTCGCTTGCGGGATTAGTTGGCTTCGTCGACGACGCCGTTGCGCAGGATGCCGACGCCTTCGGCCTCGACCTCGACGACATCACCGGGCTTCAGATAGCGCGGCGGATCGAACCGCGCGCCTGCGCCGGTCGGCGTTCCCGTGACGATGATGTCGCCGGGAACCAGCGTCGTGAAGGTCGAGATGTAGTTGATGAGGTAGCGGAAGCCGAAGATCAAGCGCGAGGTGCGGTCGTCCTGCCTGACCTCACCGTTGACCCGCGTGGTCAGCCGGATATCGGCGATCTGCGCCTCGCCGGTGTAGGTCACGATCCACGGGCCGAGACTGCCGGTGGAATCGAAATTCTTGCCTTGGGTGACGTTGAACTTGGCATGGCGCACCCAGTCGCGGATGGTGCCTTCATTGCAGAGCGTGATCGCGGCGATGTGATCGAGCGCCGCGCTCTCCGGGATGTGCCGGCCGGCCTTGCCGATCACCAGCACCAGTTCGCCCTCATAGTCGAGCTGCGGCGAGACGCGCGGCCGCACCACCGGCGTGTTGTGGCCGACGAAGGAGCGCGGCACCCGCAGGAACATGCTCGGAAATTTCGGCGCGTCCGAGCCGTCCTTGTACTCGGCATTGCGATCCGGATAGTTGACGCCGATGCAGATGATCTTGTCCGGCGCCGGGATCGGCGGCTGCCAGGTGACCGCGTCCAGCGCGTGGTCGGGCGCGTGCTTGGCGGCGTCCTCAACGAGCTTGGGCAGCGCGCCGGCGGCGATCGCCTCGCGCAGCGTCGGATAGTTCTTGGCGAAGCGCGACGAGAGGTCGACGATGCCGGTATCGGTGACGGCGCCATAGCTGGTGGTGCCGTTGACGGAGTAGGTGGCGAGGCGAGGAGAGGGCATCAGCAGTCCCATAATTGGTGTCGTCCCGGCTTTCGCCGGGACGGTGAGGGGATGGGGTCTTGTGCACTAATCCGCGACCAGCACGTCGGCGACGAAGCGCGGTTCGCGCACCGTTTGGCCGGCGAAGGTCGAACCTTCCTCGAACCAGGAGCGCGGCGCCGGCGCGCCCCACAGCGTCTGGCGGCGCGGATCGCGCAGCGACCAGCGCAACGGCTCGTGGTCGTGATCGCCGGTGAAATAATCGCTGGTGTAGAGCTCGATGCGGTGGCCGTCGGGATCGCGGATGTAGAGGAAGAAGGCGTTGGAGATGCCGTGCCGGCCCGGGCCGCGCTCGATGTTCTTGAGGAAGCCGGAGGAGGCCATCACGTCGCAGAGGTGCACGATGTTCATCGCGGTCGGCACCCAATAGGCGATGTGGTGCAAGCGCGGGCCACGACCGTTGGTGATGGCGAAGTCGTGGACATTGCCCTTGCGATGCATCCAGGCGGCGGCGATGCGCCCCTGGTCGCCGTCCTCCTCGGCATATTCGGTGAGGCGGAAGCCGAGCCGGGCGTAGAAGTCGACGGTGTCCTGCACCTCGGCGGCGAATACGTTGAAATGGTCGAGCCGCTGCGGATGGCAGCCCTTGTAGAGATCGTAGCGCCGCAACAGATGCGGGCGCTTCTCCATCGTAGCGTAGAGCTCGATCTGGAAGCCGAACGGATCGGCGAATTGCAGCGTGCGGCCCTGGAACGGCTGGTCGACGAAAGCGTAGGCGATGCCGTTCTCCGAGAAGAAGGCGGCCGCCTTGTCGAGGTCGCCGTCATTGCCGACCTTGAAGCCGAGCCGGTTGCAGGCAGCCTTCGCAGCCTTGCGCAGCACCACCGAGTGATGCTGGTGCTCCTCGCTGGCGCGCAGATAGACCGATTTGTCGTCGCGGTCCTCGATGTGGAGGCCGACGGTCTTCTCGTAGAAGGCGGCGCTCTTCTCCAGGTCCGTGACGTCGAGCACGGCATGGCTGCAGCGGATGATGTTGAACGGCGGATCGAAGACGTGTATCGGAACGGGCATCGGTGTTTCCCCTCAATTTTATTCGTCATTCCGGGCTCGCGAAGCGAGAACGCGGAATCTCGAGGTTCCGGGTTTGCCGCTACGCGCCGCCCCGGAACGACGTGCAATCAAATTCCCAGTTTCTGGATCTTGTGCGTCCCGCGCGCGAGCGAGACGTGCTTGGTTTCCATGTAGAAGTCGAACGAGTAGTCGCCGCCGTCGCGGCCGATGCCGGAGGCTTTCATGCCGCCGAACGGGGTTGGCAGATGGCGGACGTTTTCCGAGTTGAGCCAGATCATGCCGGCTTCCAGTGCATCGGCGACACGGAGCGCGCGGCCCATCTCGCCGGTCCAGACATAGCCGGTCAGGCCGTATTGCACGCCGTTGGCGATCTCGATCGCGTCGGCTTCGTCCTTGAACGGGATCACGGTCAGGAACGGACCGAACACTTCTTCCTGGGCGACACGCATCTTTGCGTTCGCGCCGGTGACCAGCGTCGGCTGCACATAATGTCCGCCGCCGGGGCCGTCATGCGGCTTGCCGCCGACCGCGATCGTGGCGCCGTCCTTCTGCGCGACGTCGAAATAGCTGCAAACCTTGGCGAGATGCCGCTCGTGGATCAGAGGCCCGATCTCGGTTGCGGGATCGAGGGGATGACCGACCTTGAGCGCCTTCACGCGCGCGGTCAGCTTCTCGATGAATCTGTCGGCGATGCTCTCCTGAACCAGCAGCCGGCTCGATGAGGTGCAGCGTTCGCCGTTGAGCGAGTAGATCATGAACACGACGGCATCGAGCGCGCGGTCGAGGTCGGCATCGTCGAACACGATCACCGGGTTCTTGCCGCCGAGCTCGAAATGCACTCGCTTCAGGGTCGGCGCGCCCTGCGCCATGATTGCCGAGCCCGTCGAGCTCTCGCCGACGAAGCCGATCGCCTTGATCGCGGGGTGCTCGGTCAGCGCCTTGCCGGCGTCCTCGCCGAAGCCGTGCACGGTGTTGAAGACGCCGTCCGGCATGCCGGCCTGTTTTGCGAGTTTGACCAGCAGATCAGCGGTGACCGGCGACCATTCCGCCGGCTTGTGCACCACCGTGCAGCCCGCGGCGAGCGCCGGCGCGATCTTCCAGGTCGAGAGCATGAAGGGCGTGTTCCACGGCGTGATCACGCCGACCGGGCCGATCGGCACGCGGGTGGAGATGTTCCAGTGCTCGTCCGAGGGGGTGTTGAGGCCGTCGCGGGCCTCGGCGCATTTGTCGGCGAAGAAGCGGAAATTCTCCGCGGCGCGGATCGCGGCCTTGGCCATGAAGCGGTGCGCCTGGCCGGTGTCGATGCATTCGAGCACGGCGATGTCGTCGGTGCGCTCCTCGATCGCGTCAGCCACGCGATGCAGCAGCTTGCGCCGCTGCGCCGCCGGCATGTCGCGCCAGGTCTTGAAGGCCTTGGACGCGGCGGTCGCGGCACGGTCGATATCGTCGACGTTGCCGCGCGCGACGGTCGCCAGCACCGTTCCGTCGATCGGCGATTTCGTCTCGAAGGTTTGACCGGAAGCGGATGGGACGACCTTGCCGTCGATCACATTCCCAATGCCTTCTGCCTTCAGCTTCGCCAACAGCGGCCCGGCGCGATCGCGGTTGGCCTGGAACACGTCGGCTGACGATTTCGCTGTCGCTTTATCCATTGACCGTCTCCACTTTCAGTGCGTCGTGGATGTTGTTGCGTTTCCAGCTGGTTTCCTTGTCGTTGATCTGCATGTCGAAAGACAGGGCGAACTTGGCTTTGGCGAAGACCGGATCGAGATGGGCCGACAGCGCCTGGAAGATGTGCTCGCCAGCCTTCTTGCGGGTGGCGAGGTCGCGGCCTTCGCCGAGGCGGAGCACCATGTCGAGGAAGCCGTAAGTCTTGCGGCCGTCGCCGATCGCGTAGTGCTCGCACCTGATGGCGCGGACCCGGATGCCGCCGAGCGGGAAGATGCCGGTCTCGACCGCGGCCTTGCGGACCAGTTCGACGGTCGCACCCATGTCGACGAGATCGTCGAGATTGGCGGAGTATTCAATCGTGAAATGCGGCATGCAGCGCTCCTACTGATGGCGTCAGGCGAAGTAGCAGCTCACGGAACCGTAGGGTCCGTAATCGGCCTGGATGGTGTCGCCCTTGCGGGTCTCGATCGGGCGGATGAAGGAGCCGGCCAGCACGATCTGTCCGGCTTCCAGCGCCAGCCCGTTCGGGGCGATCTTGTTGGCGAGCCACGCCACCGCGGTCGCCGGATGATTCAACACGCCGGCAGCCAGACCGGTTTCCTCGAGCTGACCATTTCGGAAGCAGAGCGCGCCGATCCAGCGCAGATCGGCTTCCAGCGGGCGGATCGGCCGGCCGCCAAGCACGATGCCGGCATTGGCGGCGTTATCGGCGATCGTGTCGAAGATCTTGCGTGTCGCCTTGGTCTCGGGATCGACGCGCTCGACCCTGGTATCCAGGATCTCCAGCGCCGGCACCACGAAGTCGGTGGCGTTGAGCACGTCGAACAGCGTGCAGTTCGGCCCTGCGAGGCGATGCTTCATCACGAAGGCGAGTTCGGCCTCGACGCGGGTTGCGATGAAGCGGTCGGTCGGCACCAGGCCGCCATCGGCAAAGAACATGTCGTCGAGCAGGATGCCGGAATCCGGCTCGTCGATATTGAGCGTGCTCTGCATCGCCTTCGAGGTCAGGCCGATCTTGTGGCCCTTGACGACGCGCCCCTGCGCCACCTTCATCCCGACCCAGGCCTTCTGAATCGCGTAGGCGTCTTCGAGGGTAATGCGGGGGTATTCCAGCGACAGCTGGCGGATTTGCTTGCGGGTCTTTTCCGCGCCGTCGAGCCGTTCGGCGGCAGCGCGGATATCGTCCTTGGAAAGGGCCATGCGTGCTACACAAAAGTGGATGTCGGGAGATGATTAACATGTTAAATGAATTTCCGCAAACTGAATCAGGGCATGCTGCAGCGCAAAAGTTCGTTGCGATGGATTGAGCGATGGCGCGAAAGAATTCGAACGACATTCGGCCAGGGCAGGGCGACGACGCATCGGCACGACGGGCCCCGATGCGCGAATTCTCGCGTTCGTTGCCGATGTCGCTGCTGCGTGCGCGCGAGGCCGTGATGCGGCAGTTCCGGCCGTCGCTGCGCAATCACGGGCTGACTGAGCAGCAATGGCGGATCCTGCGGGCGCTCACCGCGGTCGACGAAATCGAGGTCACCGAGCTCGCGCGTGTGGCGTTTCTGCTCGGCCCGAGCCTGTCGCGAATCCTGCGCGACCTCGAGGCCCGCGCATTGATCGAGCGCAAGGCGGCGGAGAACGACGGGCGGCGCGCGGTGGTCTCGATCTCGGCCAAGGGGTTGAAGCTGATCGAGGCGGTGGCGCCGACATCGGAAGCGATCTACGCCGAGATCACACGGCGGTATGGCGCGCGCAAGCTTGCGGAGCTTCACGAAATGCTGGGCACGCTGGAAGCAAGTCTCGCTGGAATGAACTCGACCGATGATGCCGCGGCCCATACCGACGAGTAGTACCGGGGCTTTGCGCGGCCATGCCGCTCAGGCCATATAGGGCACGCGCGAGATCACGTTGATGGCGCGGAATTGGGCAATCCAGCCGGCGACCTTGGAGTGGGACCATTCGATATGGCGGCGCAAGGTCGCGGCGGCCGCATCGCCGTCGCGGGCGCGCAAGGCCTCGATGATCACCAGATGCTCGTCCATGAAGGAATCGATCTGCGGCGCGGTCAGTGCCACCTGGATATGCTTGCCGATCACGAACGCGCAGTGGGTGCGCTTGAGCGCTTCGATCATCTCGCGATTGACACCGTAGCCGAGGCAACGGATATGAAGATCACCCTCGATCTCGTCGAGCTCGCCGACGCCGACACGGCTGCGGAATTGGATTCCCTCGCGCAGCCGCTCCGCCATCCGGTCTAGCAGCGCGGCAGGGATCTTTGCCGCAGCGGATTTGAGCAGTAGCGGCTCTAGGGTGGCGCGCACCTCGAAGATGTCGCGGAGGCGATCCTCGTCCAAGGGCACGACATACCAATGAGCCTTGGCGCCTTTCTCCAGGACTCCGATCGCCTGCGCGCGTAACAGCAGATTGCGCGCAACCGTGCGCCCGACGCGGAAGTGCCGTGCCAATGCGAGCTCGCTGACGCGGAAGCGACCGAACAGCGAACGGTAGATGATCTCGCGTTCGAGCTTGTAATAGAGGGTGTCCCAGGCGTCGCTTCGCACCGCCTCGACCGGGCCGTCGGTCAATCCAAACATCTCCGGCGTGATCGGGACGCGCCGCGGTTCGACATTGCGCTTGCCGGCGACGACGCCGCGGCCGTCGAAGCGGCGCACCAGTCCGACGTGCTCGAGCTGTTCGAAGGCTTGCCGCACCGGCGAGCGGCTGGAGCCGAACAGGGTCGCGATCGCCGATTCGGAAAGCACCGTGCCAGGTGGCACGTTGCCAGCGCGGATGTGCTTTGCCAACGCGCTCTTGATCAGCGCGTAGGCCGGCTGCTTCCGTCTGGTCTGCGATTTCGCTCTTGGAATCGACATCGATGACTGCCCGTCGGTCACACTATCATGTGATCCCGTCATGGTCGCTGGTAGCAGGCATTTACGCACCGTTGCCAGCGAACTTTTGACTATTGCGTGCAATGTGCAATCATGTTTAGCTGTGTCAAACGCCAGATCGCTGGCCGCCGTTGCGCGTCTTGTGCGCTGCAGCGGCGCTCACGTTTGTTCGCCGCGCCGATTGATGGCTGCGGATAGCGCAACGGATCGACGCGTCAGCTCGTTTCAACGCAGCCGACATGCAAGTTCGGCGCACCAAAGGGAGGATTGAATGAAACTGACGAGGCGTGAGTTTTCCGCCGGCTTGGCGGCAGGTCTCGCTGCTCCTGCGCTGATGCGCGGCGCTTGGGCGCAAGGGGCGACCATCAAGATCGGCATGTGCGTGCCGGTGACCGGGCCGGCGGCGGAGCAGGGCCTGTGGGCCCAGAACGGCGCCAAGCTGGCGCTGGCGGCGGTCAACAAGGCCGGCGGCGTGCTCGGCAAGCAGGTCGAGCTCGTCATCGAGGACGACCAGACCACCAATCCGGGCATCGTGCTGGCGTTCTCCAAGCTCGCCGCGCAATCCGACATCGTCGCCTTCCTCGGCTCGATCCGCTCGACCCAGGTGCAGGCGATGGCGCCCGACGTGATCAAGGTCGGCAAACCCGTGATGATCGGCGGCACCAATCCCGATCTCACTCATTCCGGCAATCCCTGGCTGTTCCGCTTCCGCCCCAACGACAATTATTCCGGCCGCGTGATCGCCGATTACGGCGTCAACACGCTCGGCAAGAAGAAATGGGCGATCGTCCATTCCACCGACGCCTTCGGCACCGCGGGCGGTAAGGCACTCACCGAGGCTCTGACCAAGCTCGGCGCGCCGCCGGTGCTCGACCAGGGCTATGCCAACCAGAGCCAGGACTTCACCCCGGTCGTGCTGGCTGTGAAGCAGTCCGGCGCCGACGTGCTCGGCACCTACTTCACCTTCGAGAACGATCTCGGCATCTTTGCCCGTCAGCTGCGCCAGCTCGGCGTCAACATCCCGTGGGTCGGCTCGCCCTCGGTGGTGGCGGTCTCCTCGACCAAGCTCGCCGGTCCGGCGCTGTTCGGCACCTACGGTGTCGCCGACTTCGCTGAAGATTCGAGCGACACCGCGAAGGCGTTCGGTAAGGCCTATCGCGATGCCTACAAGACCGCGCCCGACAACCAGAGCGCCTGGCCCTATGACGCGATCACCATCCTGTCGGCGGCGATCAACAAGGCAGGCTCGACCGATCCGAACAAGATCCGCGACGCCATCCTGGCGACGCAGAAGTTCGCCGGTGCCGAAGGCGAGTACAATTTCGACAAGAACGGCGACGGCCTGCACGGCTACAATGTCGTGAAGAACGACAAGGGCAAGATCGTCTACGACAAGCACATCGACTTCAACGACTGATCTGACAGTCAGGGAGGCACGAATGGATGGGTTCCCTCCCCCCTTGCGGGGGAGGGTTAGGGAGAGGGGTAAGACGCACGGGCGGAATTCGTGGCTTACCCCTCTCTCCAACTCTCCCCCGCAAGGGGGGAGAGAGCCCTACCACCTCCCGAACGACAATCACTTCGATCCGGCTGGTGCCGGGATGTTCGCTTCGCCTCTCAATCGAGCGCTGTCATGGATCTGGTTCTACAACTGCTGTTCACCGGAATCGGCATCGGCGCGGTCTACGCGCTGGTGGCGCTCGGTTTCGTGCTGATCTTCCGCGCCACCAACGTGGTGAACTTCGCGCAGGGCGAATTCTCGATGGTCGCCGCCTATCTGATGGTGGTCTGCGTCGAGCTGGGGCTGCCTTACTGGCTGTCCTTCGTGATCGCGCTCGCCGGCATGGCGCTGCTCGGCGTCATCTTCAATCTGGGCGTCTACTATCCGCTGCGCCACCGCACCTATCTGCCGGTCATCATCGCCACCATCGGCGCCTCGATCCTGCTCTCCAACTCTGTGCTCGCGATCTACGGTCCGCAGCCGCAGGTTCTGCAGGGCTGGTTCGACACGCCCGGTATCCAGCTCGGCCCCGTCTATCTCGACAGCCAGTATCTTCTGATCATCGGCGTCACGATCCTGCTGGTGCTGTTCAATTTCTGGTTCTTCGAGAAGACGCTGCTCGGCAAGAAGCTGCAGGCGACCTCGCAGGACAAGGAGATGGCCTCGCTGCTCGGCATTTCCGTCTCCACCATGATCATGATCACCTTCATCTATTCGGCCGTGCTGGGCGGTCTCGCCGGCATCCTGGTGGCGCCGGTGCTGTTCGTCTCGATCCAGATGGGTTCGACGATCGCGCTGAAGGCGTTTGCCGCGACCATCATCGGCGGGTTCGGCGATGTCGCCGGCGCCATCGTCGGGGGCCTCGCGCTCGGCGTCATCGAGACGTTCGGCGCCGCCTACATCTCGGTGCCATACAAGGACGGCTTTGCCTTCCTGGTGCTGATCGCGTTCCTGGTGTTCCGGCCGCAGGGTATCTTCGGCGAACGTGTCGCGGAGAAAGCATGAGCGCCAGCGACAACATGATCCAGGCGCCGGCCGTGCGCTCGAAGCCGCTGATCGTCCGGCATCTGCCGTATTTCCTCGGCGTTGCGGTGCTGGTGGCGCTCGCCGCCAGCATGCAGTTCGACGGTTACATCCTCAACATCCTGCTGCAGGCCACGACCTTCTCGATCGCGGTATTCGGATTGTCGGTCGTGCTCGGCCTGTGCGGCCAGATCAACCTGGCGCAAGCCGCATTCTTCGGCTTCGGCGCCTATGCCGTCGGCCTCGGCACCGCCGACCTGCATCTGAACTTCTGGCTCTGTTTGGTTGGCGGTTGCGTGATCACGCTGATCGCCGGCGCGTTCCTGGGGATGTCGACGCTGCGGCTCGGCGGGCATTACCTTGCGATGGTGACGATCTCGTTCCAGCAGATCGTAACGCTGGTGATGATCAACGCCATCGGCGTGACCCACGGACCGGACGGCGTCGCCAATATTCGCCGGCCCGAGCTGTTCCAGTCCTCGCAGAGCTATCTCGCCTTCTGCGTCGCGATGCTCGCCATCGTCGGCTATCTGGTCTGGCACCTGCCTGACACCAAGCTTGGCCGGGCGATGCGTGCAGTGCGCGACAACGAGCTCGCGGCCGGCGTCAACGGCATCGACGTGTTCCGCACCAAGGTCTATGCCTTCGCGGTGTGCGCGGTGCTCGGGGGCCTCGCGGGCGGCCTGTTCGCCGGCGGCTTTGCCTATGTCAGCCCGGATCAGTTCTCGTTTGCGGAATCCATTCAGTTCCTGACCATGTCGCTGCTCGGCGGCGTGGCCTCGCCGATCGGTTCGGTGATCGGCACCGGGCTTTTGATCCTGATCCCTGAATGGCTGCGTTTCCTGAAGAGCGTGCCGGGCCTCTATCTTGCGATCTACGGCCTGTCGGTGATCCTGATCATCCGCTTCATGCCTGATGGCATCTGGGGCTTCGTGTCCGACGCGTTCACGCGCTGGCGCGCCCACACCAAGGTGCCGCCCGTTGCCGGAGCGCTCCAGCTCAAGCCCGCGAGCGCCGGCGGCGACATCGTGCTCGAGGTCACCGGGCTCTCGAAGCATTTCGGCGGCCTCAAGGCGGTCGACGGCGTCGATATCGCGGTGAAGCGCGGCAGCGTGCATGCGCTGATCGGACCGAACGGCTCCGGCAAGACTACGACGTTGAACGTCTTGTCCGGGCTCTACAAGGCCACATCAGGCAAGATCCTGCTGGACGGCACCGACATCACCAGCATGGCGCCGCATCAGCGCACTGCAGCGGGGCTCGGACGCACCTTCCAGAACATCCGCCTGTTCCGCTCGATGACGGCGCTGGAGAACGTCGAGATCGGCGCCGAGCGCCCCGGCAACACCATGATCGGGAAGGGCGACGATGCGCTGACCGAGCGCGCGATGGAGGCTCTGTCCTTCGTCGGCCTCGGCAATCGCGCCAACGAGTTGATCTCGAGCTTCTCCTACGGCCACCAGCGCCTGATCGAGATCGCGCGGGCGCTGGCGTCGAACCCGACCCTGCTGCTGCTCGACGAGCCGGCCGCCGGCCTCAACTCGACCGAGAAGCTCGAACTGCATGAGCTGCTGAAGCGCATCGCGGCGCAAGGACTTACGATCCTGATCATCGATCACGACATGACGCTGGTCTCGGAAGCCGCCCAACACATCACCGTGCTGAACTTCGGACGCCGTATCGCCGACGGCGAGTCGATGGCGGTGCTGCGTCATCCCGACGTGGTCTCCGCCTATCTCGGGAGCGAATGATGCCGCTGCTCGAAATCCGCAATCTCGTGGTCCGCTGCGGCGAGATCGAAGCGCTGCGCGGCGTCACCATCGCCGTGGAGCAGGGCCAGGTGGTCACGCTGCTCGGCGCCAACGGCGCCGGAAAGTCGACCACGCTGCGCGCAATCTCTGGCCTCGCCAAGCCCGCCTCCGGCGACATCCTGTTCGACGGTCATTCGATCGCGGGCCTCGGGCCGGAAGCGATCGTGCGGCTCGGCATCTCGCATGTGCCGGAAGGCCGCCGCGTGTTTCCCGGTCTCACCGTGAAAGAGAACATCATGCTCGGCGCGTCGAACCGAAAGGTCGGGGCGTCGCAGATCTCGCGCGAGGCCGATGCGATGTTCGACCTGTTCCCGGATATCCGTGCCTTCTCCAATGCGCTCGGCTGGACGCTGTCCGGCGGCCAGCTGCAGATGGTGGCGGTGGCGCGCGGGCTGATGGCCAAGCCGCGGCTGCTGCTGCTCGACGAGCCCTCGCTCGGTCTCGCGCCTGTGATCGTGCAGGCGGTGTTCCGCATCATTTCGCAGATCAGGAAGGACACCACGGTCTTGCTCGTTGAGCAAAATGCGCGCATGGGACTTTCGGTCGCCGATCACGGCTTCGTTCTCGAAACCGGGCGGATCGTGCTCGGCGGCAAGCCCGACGAATTGTGGGGCAATGAAGCCATCGCCGCTGCCTATCTCGGCGGTCACGCCAAGACCCACGCCTGACACCTCACTGTGCTGTATCGAGCGAGCTAGTTTTTCATGGTCACCATCAAGGTCGATAATCTCATCAACTTCGTGTCCGAGGTGTTCTCCCATTCGGAGTCCTCTCCGGAGGAGGCGAAGCGCATCGCGACTTACCTCACGACCGCGAACCTCACCGGCCATGACAGCCACGGCGTGATCCGCGTGCCTGTCTATGTCAGGTGGAAGAAGATGGGCTCGATCGTGCCGAATCAAACCCCCGAGGTCGTGGTCGACACGCCGTCGCTCGCGGTGGTCGACGGCAAGTTCGGCTATGGCCAGACCGTCACCCCGATCGCAGTCAGGCTCGGCATCGAGAAGTGCAAGAAGGCGGGGCTCGCCGCCGTCGCACTGCGCAACTCCGGCCATCTCGGCCGCGTCGGCGACTGGGCCGAGATGGCTGCTGCCGAAGGCCTCGTTTCTATTCATTTCGTGACGGCGGCGGGCTCGCTCCTGGTCGCCCCTTATGGGGGCGTCGAGAAGCGGCTGTCGACCGCGCCGTATTGTGTCGGCATTCCGCGTCAGGGCCAGGACCCGATCGTGCTCGATTTCGCAACCTCCGTCGTTGCTGAAGGCAAGTGCCTGGTGGCGAGCCGCGGTGGCAAGAAGTTGCCGATCGGCGCGCTGGTCGATGCCGACGGCACGTTGAGCGAGGATCCGCATGTTTTGTATGGTCCGTACACGCCCGACGGGCCGCGCGATCACACCAAGGGAACCGGCGCGATCCGCGCCTTCGGCGATCACAAGGGCTCGGGCCTTGCCTTCATCTGCGAATTGCTTGGCGGCGCGCTGACCGGCACCGGCGCGACGTCGTCGGACCGCCGTTTCGCCAACGGCATGATGGCGTTCTACATCGACCCCAAGGTGATCGACACCAGCAATTTCTTCGATGGCGAAATCACCCGCTACACCGATTTCATCCGCGCTACCAAGCCGATCGCAGGCACGGAGTCCGTGCTGGTTCCGGGCGATCCCGAGCGGAAAACCCGCGCCGATCGCACCAGGAACGGCATCCCCTTGCCTGACGATACCTGGGCGGCGATAGTGAATACCGCGCGCGAGGTCGGCGTCAGCGAAGTCTCGATCCAGCGGGCGACCAGCTGAGGTCTGCCCTCCAAGAAAACCTTCAAGAAGCACAAAGGAAACGTGATCAATGGCGAACAAGGTCAAACAGGTCTGGGCATCGGGCAAGGCCGTGGTGAACGCGTGGCTCGCGATCCCCTCCGGGTTCTCGGCCGAAGTGATCGCGCAATGCGGCTTCGACAGCGTCACCGTCGACATGCAGCACGGTGTGCAGGATTATCAGTCGATGGTGCAGTGCTTCCAGGCGATGCATGCCCATCCGGTCACGCCGATGGTCCGCGTGCCCTGGAATGAACCCGGCATCATCGGCAAGGTGCTGGATGGCGGCGCCTATGGCGTGATCTGCCCGATGGTCAACACGCCGCAGGAAGCCAAGAACCTTGTCTCCTACGCAAAGTATCCGCCGAAGGGCGTACGCTCCAACGGCCCGATCCGCGCCGGCATGTACGGCTCAGCCGGCACCTACCAGCAGACCGCCAACGACGAGATCGTGCTGCTGCCGATGATGGAGACCAAGACCGCGGTCGAGAACATGGAAGCCATCCTCGATGTCGAAGGCATCGACGGTGTCTATATCGGCCCGTCCGATCTCGGCTTCTCCTATGGCTTGGTGCCGAAGCTCGATCGCGACGAGCCGGAGATCCTCAAGATCTACGAGAAGATCATCAAGGAATGCGGCAAGCGCGGCCTCAACCCGGGCATTCACTGCTCGGGCGCCGAGGGCGCGGTGCGCGCGATCAACATGGGCTTCAAGCTCGTGACGCTGTCGAACGAGGTCGGCCTGATGCAGGTCTACGCGAAGATGCAGGTCAACCAGACCCGCGAGAAGTCCGGCGGCAAGGCGTAAATCTATCCTCCTCCTTTCCCCGCTCTTTGCGGGGAGAGGGTTGGGGTCAGGGCCTCCATCCGGCGAGCAGTGTTTTCGTGATCGCCGGCGTGCCTTGCCCCTCAGCCGGATCGCTGACGCGGTCCGACCTCTCCCCGTGAAGGACGGGGGAGGTGAAGAAAACACCAAGGAGAACTCCCATGGCCTCGGCACAAGTGATCCGTCTGCACGCCGACGACAGCGTCCTGATCGCGCGCGCGAGCCTGCCGCCAGGACTGGAAGTCGCCGACGGTATCACCACGGTCGACCGCATCCCCGCGGGCCACAAGGTCGCGATCAAGCCGATCGCGCAGGGCGAGCCGATCCGGCGCTACGGCCAGATCATCGGCTTTGCAACCCAGCCGATTGCGCCCGGTCAGCATGTGCATACGCAGAACTGCGGCATGGGCGATTTTGCCAAGGACTACGCCTACGGCGTCGACGTCAAGCCGGTGCCGAACTTCGATCTGCCGGCGACCTTCGAGGGCATCCGCCGCGCCGATGGCCGCGTCGCGACGCGCAACTATATCGGCATCCTCACCTCTGTGAATTGCAGCGCTCACGTCGCCGGAATCGTCGCCGACATGTTCAAGAAGAACCCGTTCACCGGCGACAACCCGTTGGCGGATTTCCCGAATGTCGACGGCGTCGTGGCGCTGACCCACAAGACCGGCTGCGGCATGACGCAGGACGAGCCGTTGGCGCTGCTTCGCCGCACGCTTGGCGGCTATGCCCGGCACGTCAATTTCTCCAACGTCATCGTGCTCGGCCTCGGCTGCGAGGTGAACCAGATCGGCGGCTTGATGCAGGAACAGAAGCTCGCCGGCCGCCTGCGTGCGATGGACATCCAGGAGGTCGGTGGCACGCGCAAGACCGTGGAAGCCGGTGTGGCCTTCGTGAAGGAAGCGCTCACCGACGCCAACAAGGTCAAGCGCGAGGCGGTGCCGGCAAGCGAGTTGACCGTGGCGCTGCAATGCGGCGGCTCGGATGGTTACTCCGGCGTATCGGCCAATCCGGCGCTTGGCGCCGCGAGCGACCTCCTGGTTCGCCACGGCGGTACGGTGATCCTCTCGGAGACGCCGGAGACCTACGGCGCCGAGCATCTGTTGACCCGCCGCGCGGTCAGCCGCGAGGTCGGCGAGAAGCTGGTCGGCCTGATGCGCTGGTGGGAGGAATACACCCAGCGCGAAGGCGCCGAGATGAACGCCAATCCGAGTCCCGGCAACAAGGCCGGCGGCCTCACCACCATCCTGGAGAAGTCGCTCGGTGCGATGGCCAAGGCCGGCAGCACCAACCTCGTCGACGTCCTCAACTACGCCGAGCCCGTCACCAAGAAGGGTTTCGTGTTCATGGACACGCCCGGCTACGACCCGGTCGCCGCCACCGGGCAGGTCGCCGGCGGCGCCAACCTCGTTTGCTTCACCACCGGCCGCGGCAGCGTATTCGGCTGCAAGCCCGCGCCGTCGATCAAGCTCGCCACCAACACGCCGATGTACAAGCGGATGCAAGACGACATGGACGTCAATTGCGGCACCATCCTCGACGGCGAGGAGAGTGTGCAGGAATGCGGCCAGCGCATCTTCGACCTGATCCTCAAGACCGCCTCGGGCCAGCCGACCAAGAGCGAGAGCTTTGACTTCGGCGGCGCCGAGTTCGCGCCCTGGGTGCTGGGCGCAACGATGTAGTGTTTGCAAAGCCCGGATGGAGCGCAGCGAAATCCGGGACGCTCTTACCGTGGAGACCCCCCGATTGCGCTACGCTCGATCCGGGCTACGGATTGAATGGAGGAAACATGCGCGTGCGGCGGTTGATTGGATGCTTCGCATTGCTGGCCGCCTTGACGCTCGGCGTCGGTTCGGCCGGTGCCACAACCATCGTGGCGCTTGGCGCGAGCAATACCTACGGCAAGGGCGTGGCGCGCAGCCAGGCCTATCCCGCGCAGCTTGAAGCGATCTTGCGGACGAAGGGTTTGAGCGTCCGTGTCGTGAACGCCGGCATCAATGGCGACACCACGGAAGGAATGCTGCAGCGCCTGGACCGCGCCGTTCCGAACGGGACCCGTGCCGTGATTCTACAGCCGGGCGGCAACGATCGGCGCAAGGGCAGCCCCGACCGGACCGCGGATATTCAAAGCCGCCTCAGCGCCCGCGGCATCGCGGTGATCATGCTGTCCAACGGGATGCTGCACGGCCTCCCGCATCAGCCCGACGGTCAGCATTTGACCCCCGAGGGTTATCACATGCTCGCCGAGCAACTGGCGTCGCAGGTATCCAGCGCGATCGGCCGCTAGTCCCGTAGCCCGCCGCTTGGGCAATCGCTGCCCGTTGTTAGTGCTTGATGTCGACCGGAACCAGTGTTCTGCTCAAAAAAGCTGCTGGAGTCCTCGGTCCGTGTCGATCTTCGTCGCACTGCATCACGTCACGCACTACAAATACGACCGGCCGATCGATCTCGGGCCCCAGACCATTCGGCTCCGGCCGGCGCCGCACACACGCACGCCGATCCTGAGCTATTCGCTCAAGGTCACGCCCGCCAATCACTTCGTGAACTGGCAGCAGGATCCCCAAGGCAACTGGCTGGCGCGTTACGTCTTCCCCGAGAAGACCACCGAGCTCAAGGTCGAGGTCGACTTCACCGCGCAGATGACGGTGGTGAATCCGTTCGATTTTTTCGTCGAGCCCTACGCCAACAGCTTTCCATTTGAATACCCCGCCGATCTCAAGACCGAGCTTGCGCCCTATCTTGAGACCGATGAACCCGGGCCATTGTTCGCGGCCTATCTGAAGGACGTTCCGCGCCAGGCCGACTCGACCGTCAATTTCCTGGTCGAGCTCAACGCGCAGCTGCAGAAGAAGATCAGCTACGTGATCCGCATGGAGGCCGGCATCCAGACGCCTGAGGAGACGCTGGCCGCGGGCTCCGGCTCCTGCCGCGACTCGGCGTGGCTCTTGATCCAGGCGCTGCGCCATCTCGGGCTCGCCGCGCGCTTCGTCTCCGGATACCTCATTCAGCTGCGGCCCGACATCGATCCGCTCGAGGGGCCACGCGAAGTCGAGAGCGACTTCACCGACCTGCACGCCTGGGCCGAGGTCTATCTGCCGGGCGCAGGGTGGATCGGTTTCGACGTCACCTCCGGCATGCTGACCGGCGAGGGCCATATCCCGGTCTGCGCCACGCCGCACTACCGCTCGGCCGCGCCGGTGACCGGCACTGCTGGTATCGCCAATACCGAGTTCGGCTTCGAGATGAGCGTCAAGCGCATCCGCGAGGCGCCGCGGATCACGAGGCCGTTCTCCGATCAATCCTGGGCGCGGCTCGATCGGCTCGGCGAGCAGGTCGATGCCGATCTGCAGAAGGACGACGTGCGGCTCACCATGGGCGGCGAGCCGACCTTCGTCTCGGTCGACGATCTGGAATCGCCGGAGTGGAATGTTGCCGCGGTCGGCCCGACCAAGCGCGCGCTGGCCGACGAGTTGATCCGCAAGCTGCGCACACGGTTCGCACCCGGCGGCCTGCTGCACTACGGTCAGGGCAAATGGTATCCCGGCGAAAGCCTGCCGCGCTGGGCGTTCGGCCTCTACTGGCGCAAGGACGGCAAGCCGATCTGGAAGAATTCCGATCTGATCGCAAGCGTCGAGAATTCGCGCAAGGCCGAGATCGCGGAAGCCAAACGTTTCGTCGAGGCGACTGCAGCAAGGCTTGGTCTCGGCGCCGACTATGCCATGCCGGCCTATGAAGATCCCGCCTTCTGGCTGCAACGTGAGGCCGGCCTGCCGGCCAATGTGACACCTGCGAATTCCAAACTGACCGATCCGGAAGAGCGCGCGCGGCTCGCGCGGGTGTTCGACGAGGGGCTGACCACGCCGAAAGGTTACGTGCTGCCGATCCAGCGCTGGAGCCCGCTTGGTGACCGCGTGCCGGCGCGCTGGCGCAGCGAGCACTGGAAGATCCGGCGCAGCCATCTGTTTCTGTCCCCCGGCGATTCCCCGCTCGGCCTGCGGCTTCCGATCGCCTCGCTCGAATATGTCCCGCCCGACGACTATCCCTACGTTATCGAGCGCGATCCGATGGCGCCGCGCGAGGCGCTGTCCGAGGAATTGCAGCAGGCACTGAAAGAGATTCCCGAGCCGCTGCCGGTCCGCACTGCGATGTCGATCGAGGTGCGCGACGGCGTGCTGTGCGCCTTCATGCCGCCGGTGGAGAAGGTCGAGGATTATCTCGAGCTCATCGCCGCGATTGAAGCCGCGGCCGAAGAGTTGCAGCTGCAAGTCCATGTCGAAGGCTACGCGCCGCCGTTCGATCCGCGCATTGAGGTGATCAAGGTGACGCCGGATCCCGGCGTGATCGAGATCAACGTGCAGCCGGCGCAAAGCTGGCGCGAGGCCGTCGACATCACCCTCGGCCTCTATGAGGACGCCGCGAAGACGCGGCTCGGGGCCAACCGTTTCCTGATCGACGGTCGCCACACGGGCACCGGCGGCGGCAACCATATTGTGGTCGGCGGCAGCAAGCCGGAGGATTCGCCGTTCCTGCGCCGGCCCGATCTCTTGAAGAGCCTGGTGCTGTATTGGCAGCGGCACCCGTCGCTGTCCTATCTGTTCTCCGGCATGTTCATCGGTCCGACCAGCCAGGCGCCGCGCATCGACGAGGCGCGGCATGACGGGCTCTATGAACTCGAGATCGCGCTGTCGCATGTGCCGCCGCCGGGCATGGACGCGCCGCTGTGGCTGGTCGACCGGCTGTTCCGGCACATTCTGGTCGATATCACCGGCAACACCCATCGCGCCGAGATCTGCATCGACAAGCTCTATTCTCCCGACGGTCCGACCGGCCGGCTCGGACTGGTCGAATTCCGTGCGCTCGAAATGCCGCCCGATCCGCGGATGTCGCTGGCGCAGCAGCTCTTGATCCGCGCGTTGATCGCCAAGCTGTGGCGCGAGCCGCAGCAGGGCAAGTTCGTGCGCTGGGGATCCGCGCTGCATGACCGCTTCATGCTGCCGCATTTCCTTTGGGAGGATTTCCTCGGCGTGCTCGCCGAGCTCAGGCATTCCGGCTACGACGTCGAGCCGGAATGGTATCAGGCCCAACTCGAGTTTCGTTTTCCCGCCTTCGGCCGTGTCCATCATGGCGGCGTCGGCCTCGAACTGCGGCAGGCGCTCGAACCCTGGCACGTGCTCGGCGAGGAAGGCACCTCGGGCGGCACCGTGCGCTACGTCGATTCCTCGGTCGAGCGGTTGCAGGTGAAGGCGACCGGTTTCGTCGAGGGCCGCCACGTCATCACCTGCAACGGCAGGCGGATGCCGATGACCGAGACCGGCCGCGCCGGCGAGGCGGTCGCCGGCGTGCGCTTCAAGGCCTGGCAGCCGGCTTCCGGCCTGCATCCGACCATTCCCGTGCACGCGCCGCTGACGTTTGACCTGATCGACACCTGGAACGGCCGCTCGCTTGGCGGCTGCGTCTATCACGTCGCCCATCCCGGCGGCCGCAACTACGAGACCAAGCCGGTTAATTCCTACGAGGCCGAGGCGCGGCGGCTGGCGCGCTTCCAGGAGCACGGTCATAGCCCCGGCAAGATAGAACCGCCGCCGGAGGAACGCACAATTGAGTTTCCCTTGACCCTCGACTTGCGGACGCCGCTCCTGCACTAATTGGCTGCAGGGGAAGTGCAATGACGGCATCGGGTGGCCAAGGAAACAGTCAAGAGAGCAGGGCCCGTCCCGGTCAGCGCCGGATGGCGCAATGGGCCCGCGACTATGTCCGGCTGCCTGGAATTCCCGATGAATTCCTCGCAGAGGATGGCGCGCCGCGGCCGGTCTGGGCCCGTTTCTTCGACGCCTTTGCCGCGCTGTCGCCGGCCGACATCGAGCGCCGCTTCGCCTCTGCCGACCGCCACCTGCGCGAGGCTGGCGTCACCTATCGCCCGCACGGGGATACGTCGGATCGGATCTGGCCGCTCAGCCATCTTCCTCTGATCATCGATGCGGCTGACTGGCGGCAGCTCGCCGCCGGTGTCGCGCAGCGCGCGCAGCTTCTGGAAATGGTGCTGGCCGATCTCTACGGCGATGGCTGTCTCGTCGCCGAGGGCGCAATTCCTGCCGCGGCGATTGCCGGCAGCAGCGAATATCTGCGCGCGGTCAGCGGCATCAAGCCGCCGGGCGGCCGCTATCTGCATCTCTATGCCGCCGACATCGGCCGCGGGCCCGACGGCCGCTGGTGGGTGCTCGGCGATCGCACGCAGGCGCCGTCGGGCGCGGGCTATGCGCTGGAAAACCGCCTGGTGCTGTCACGCGCCTTCTCCAATCTCTACAAGTCGATGAATGTCGAGCGCGTTGCGCCGTTCTTCGAGGCGTTTCGCGATTCACTTCGCGCCAGCGCCGACCGCGACGAGCCGCGGATCGGCCTGCTGACGCCCGGCGCGTTCAGCGAGACCTATTTCGAGCATGCCACGCTGGCGCGCTATCTCGGCTTTCTGCTGGTCGAGGGCGACGACCTCGCGGTCTCCGGTGACCGCATCCATATTCGCACCGTTGCCGGACTGAAGCGGCTCGACGTGCTGCTGCGCCGGGTCGATTCCAACATGCTCGATCCGCTCGAGCTCGACGCCTCCTCCTATCTCGGCGTGCCCGGCCTCGTCGAGGTGCTGCGCAAGGGCGGCGCCGTGGTTGCCAACATGCCGGGCTCGGGCGTGATGGAGGCGCGGGCACTGCTCGGCTTCCTGCCCAATCTGTGCCGACGCCTGCTCTCCGAAGACCTGATGATGCCGCACATCGCGACATGGTGGTGCGGCCAGAAGTCCGCCCGCGAAGAGGTGCTGTCGCGGTTCGACGAATTCGCGATCGAAGGCGCCTATGGCCGCGGCGTTGCGGATTTTCCGGGCCATGGCCCGGTGCTACCGGGCGAGCTGTCGGCCGCGGACCGCGACCGTCTGAAGGACGCGATCGGCCATCGCGGCATCGACTATGTCGGGCAGGAGCTGGTCCGGCTGTCGACGACGCCGGTGTGGGAGAACGGCCGCATCGCGCCGCGTCCGTTCGTGCTGCGGGTGTTCGCGGCGGCGACGCCGAACGGCTGGACCGTGCTGCCCGGCGGCTTCTGCCGGATTGCCGATCGGGCGGATGCGCGCGCGGTGTCGATGGGCGACGGCGCGGTGTCCGCCGACGTCTGGGTGGTGTCCGACAAAGCGGTCGCGACCTCGACGTTGCTGCCGGCGGTCGACACCGTCCGCATCCGACGTATCGCCGGCGTGCTGCCGAGCCGCGCGGCCGATAATCTGTTCTGGCTCGGCCGCTATCTCGAGCGTGCCGAGGCTACCATTCGCCTGATCCGCGCGCTGTGTACGCCGCTGCGCGATCCCGCGCGGGCCAATGCGACCGGTTCGACGCCGGCGATGCATTCGGCCGAGCGCATCCAGCGCATGCTGGTCACCTGGGGCGCGGCCACGCAGACCGCGCGCACCAATCCCGCAAAGGTCGCACTCGAAGCGTTGCAGAGCGAGGAGAAGTTCGGCTCGGCGCTGTCGCTGGTGCGGTCGGCGCAGCGCACCGCAACCTCGCTGCGCGAGCGGCTGTCGCCGGATGCCTGGCAGGTCATCACCGAGATGGCCGACCGGCTCGCGATCGAGGTGCACGACGATGACGGCGTGGTCAGCGCCGCCGAGCTGACCTTGCAGGAACTCGCGAGCTTCGCCGGCCTCGCGCAGGAGAACATGAACCGTGCCGCCGGCTGGCGCTTCCTCGAGATGGGCCGCCGTGCCGAGCGCGCCATCAACACCACGCGCTTTGCCCGCCAGTTCGCCTATGACGAAGCCGGTGACGAGGATCTCGATGTCCTGTTGACGCTGGTCGATTGCCAGATCACCTATCGCTCGCGCTATCTGGTGCAGCCGCTGCTGACGCCGGTGCGCGATCTCGCGGTGCTCGATCCCTACAATCCGCGCTCGGTCGCGTTCCAGGTCGCCGCGCTGAACGAGCATATCGCCGCGCTGCCGAGCCTGAAGGAGCACGGCCTGATCGAGCGGCCGCAGCGGCTCGCGGTCGCGGTCGAGGCGATGTTGACGACGGCGGAAGCCGGTAGCCTCGACGTCAAGACGCTGTTTGCGCTGGAGCAGGACCTGCTCAACCTCGCCGACTCGGTCGGGCTGCACTATTTCCCGCACGGACCGAACGCCAGCCGGCCGGAGAAGCTCACGGGGCTGGCGTGATTTACGACATCCGTCACGTCACGACCTACAGCTACGAGACCCAGGTCAGCTTCGCGCGTTGCTCGCTGCGGCTGGAGCCGATCACCGGCGACGGGCAGCAGCTGGTTTCCCATTCGGTCGAGATTCGTCCCAAACCGGCGGAGCGTACCGCGCGGCGCGACTTCTTCGGCACGCTGACCGAAAGCGTCCTGATCGAGACCGCGCATCGCAGCCTTCGCATCGATTCGCGCTCGCGGGTCTCGGTGGCGCGGCAGCCGCCGCTCCGCGACGCGGCGAGCCCGCCCTGGGAGGGCGTGCGCGATAACGCATTCGAGGCATTGAGCCTCGATGCAACCTCGCCGGTCGGCTATGTCTTCGCCAGCGCGCTGGTGCCGGTGCTACGGCCGGTGACGGCCTATGCGTCCGCGAGCTTTTCGCCCGGCGGCGGCATCCTTGCCGGTGCAGCCGATCTGATGCGCCGCATCCGCAGCGATTTCAAATACGATCCCAAGGCCACCGTGATCTCGACGCCGCTTCGCGACGTGTTCGAGAAGCGCCACGGCGTCTGCCAGGATTTTGCCCATGTGATGATCGCGGGGCTTCGCGGCCTCGGCCTGCCGGCCGCCTATGTCAGCGGTTATCTGCGCACCATTCCGCCGCCGGGCCAGCCGCGGCTGCAGGGCGCGGACGCAACCCACGCCTGGGTGTCGGTCTGGTGCGGCAGCGAGCTCGGCTGGGTCGGGTTCGATCCGACCAACGATCTCATGGTCGCCAACGATCACATCATTCTCGCCATCGGCCGCGACTTCGCCGATGTCTCGCCGGTCGACGGTATCATCGTCGGCGCGCGCAAGCAGAAGCTCAGCGTCGCCGTCGACGTGTTGCCGGTGGATTGAGCCGTCGGGGCGGCCGCGCGTCCGACCGTGCCGCCGCGATCTCGATCAGGCGACGTGGCGCTTGCCCGATTTGTCCCACCCGATCGGGCTGACGATGACGCGGTCGCGGCCTTCATGCTTGGCTTGATAGAGCGCGAGGTCCGCGGCCTTGAGCAGATCGCGCGATGTGCGCTCGTGATCAGGGACGAGGCAAGACAACCCGATGCTGACGGTCGGCAACTCATGCTCGGATTCGCGCGCAGCCGTCAGCTTCGCGCGGATCTGCTCGGCAACCTCCAATGCGCCTGCCTTGCCGATGCCGGGCAGGAGCACCGAAAACTCCTCGCCGCCGTAGCGCGCACCGAGATCGGTTGCGCGCTTGGTGCTGGTTGCGATGCATCGTCCCACCGTAGCGAGCACTGCGTCGCCCGCCTGGTGGCCGTACGTATCATTGAAGGTCTTGAAATGATCGACGTCGATCATCAGAAGCGATACCGGCGATTTTGCACGCATGCCACGCCGCCATTCGACGTCAAGCGTATCGTCGAGCCGGCGGCGATTGGCAAGGCCAGTCAGCGCGTCGGTGCTCGCGAGGTGCGCGAGCCGGTCTTCCGCGGCGGCCCGCCGTTTGAGAGCGGCCAGCAGATAGAACATCAGGACGATCGAGAAGCCGCAGAGCGCCGCCACCACGCTTCCGATCAGCCAGAGCTGTTGCCACCAGTCGGCATAGATGCCGTCGAGCGCGAGGCCTTCGGCGATCAGCAGGGGATGGTGTCCGACGGCCTGAAAGACATAGAGCCGGCTGACCTGGTCGACGAGCGATTTCGTCGTGTAGGAGCCGGATTGCCGGGCCGGGAATTGCTTGAAGACCTGTGAGTCTCTGATGCTTTGCCCGATCTTGTCGATGTCGAACGGTGCCCGCATCAGCATGATGCCATCGGTGTTGAACAGCGCCATGCTGTCGCCGATGCCGAAGCTCAGCTTGCGAAACAGATTGTGGAAATAGCTGAGCCGCATGCTGCCCGCGACGACGCCGGCAAAGGAGCCGTCGTCATTGCTGATGCGGCGGCTCAGGCTGATCAGATATTCGCCGTCCGAAGTAACCCAGGGAGCGCTGATGAACAGTCCGCGGTCGGCTCGCGCCTGATGCACCCGGAAGAAGTCCCGATCGGCGAAATTTGCGGTCCGCGGCGTCAATGTCCGGGAATCCAGCGTGACGTCTCCCGCGGTATTCAGCACGAGGATCGAGCCGAGATCCTTGGCGGTGGCGGCACGATCGAACAGCACGACCTGACGAAGCTCCGGGCTGATCTTGCGGAGCTCCGGCAGCTTGACGCCGTCGGCGACGGCCTGTAGCGACAGGTCGTAGAGCTCGATGTTGCGGTCGATCTCGCTGGCGATGGAGGCGACGAGGTTGGTCGCGCCTTCCTTCGCATGCTGATAGTCCTTGCCGGCCATTTCCCAGAGAATGGACGCGCAGATCGCCGAAAAGCACAAGATGAGACCGATCCCGAGCGCGAGCAGCCGTTTGGTCGGCACCGCCTTCGGCGTTGGCAACAGCCCGTTCATCACTTGCTTCCGCTTCCCCGCGCCCCCGCGCTCTGTCACTTTCTATAGGGGCATCAAATTGAGAAAGGCGACCTCAAGCGCGGGCAATTTGCGTGCGTGCTTTGGCAGAGTCTTAACCATTCCGGATTGGTCGGCTTCCATCGTTGGCCCCGGACAGATCGACTGATCCGTTCAGGTTCCGGTCCGTCGCAGGTCCTCGGCGGCGTCGCTGCGCAAATTGCGGAAGAACTGCTCGACCTCGCGCGACAGCGTCTTCGCTGTTGCGGTCAGATCGTTCGATGCTGCGAGTACCGATTCCGCCGCCTTGCTGGTCTGGTCCATGTCGTCGCGGAGCGAGCCGACATTGGTCACCAGGGTTTCGTTGCCCTGGGCGGCCATCTGCGCGTTGGCGGAGATTTCGCGCGTGGCTGCATCCTGCTGGCCGATCGCGCTGGCGATGTTGGCGGTGACGTTGCTGATCTCGCGCACCGCCTGGCCGATCTCGCGCACGGCGGCCACCGAGTTGCGGGTCGAGGCCTGGATCAGGCCGACATTCTCGCTGATCTCGGCGGTTGCCTTCGCGGTCTGCCCGGCCAGCGCCTTGACCTCGTGCGCAACGACCGCGAAGCCGCGGCCGGCATCGCCGGCACGGGCGGCTTCGATCGTGGCGTTGAGCGCGAGCAAATTGGTCTGCTCGGCGATCGCCTGGATCAGGCTCAGCACGCCGTCGATGCGCTGGGTGGTGGCGGCAAGGCTCTCGATCTCGGTGATAGACCGGTCGGTGCGCGCACCTGCCTGATCGACCGCGCCGGAGGACTGCTTGACCTGGCGGCCGATCTCCTCGACGGAGGCGGAGAGCTCTTCGGCAGCACCCGCCACCGCAGAGACGTTGCTCGAGGCCTGCTCGGTCGCGCCTGCCGCAGCAACCGCGCGACCGTTGGCGTCCGCCGCGACGGTCGCGATGGTCTGCGCGGTTTGACGCATCGTCGTTGCGTTGTCGTGCACCGCGCGGAGCACCTCGCCGATGGTGCCGCGGAAAGTCTCGACGAAGCGCTCGATATGCCGACCGCGGGCGTCGCGGGCCTCGGCGTCCTGCAGAACTTGCGCGTTCAGGCTGCGGTTACGGTCCATCGCCTCCTGGAAGACCTTGATGGCGCGCGCCAGTGCGCCGATTTCATCGCTGCGCCCGACATGCGGTACGTCGACATGATCGGCGCCATCGGCGACATGCCTGATGGTGGTGGTGATCTGCGACAGCGGCCGCGCCACCGAGCGGGCGATGATCAAGACGCCCAGCACCACCACGATCAGGGCTGCCGCACCGAGCCCGGTCAGCAGCAGCGCCAGCTCACGATTGGTGTCGGTTTGCTGCGCCAGTCTCTTGCTGCGCTCGGCGTAGACCTTGGACAGCGCCTCGAGGTCCTTGTTCAGCGCGGTGCGCACGTCGCGGTTGGCGTCGTTGTCGCCCCACTCACGCCCGGCGGCGGCGCCGATTTCGATGCCGCGGCGGACCAGCTCCTTGCGGAACTCGATGAACTGCTCGATGCGCTTCTTGAACACCGCGAACTCCGAGGCGTCGTCGGCCTGCACCAGGGTTTCCCAATTCCTCACCACAGCGAGGATGCGGTCGTTGAACGCCAGCAGCCCGTCGCCGTATTTCTTCACCGCCGCGGGTTCGGTCGACATGTAGATGCCGCGGGATTCCATCACCACCGCGTAGACCAGCGAGTTGACCCGCTCCACATTGAGCGCGGCGCGGCTGGCGAGATCGACGGCCGCGGTCAGCTCGGCGTTGCGCCGCGCGTTGTAGTCGGACAGGACGGTGATGGCCGCGGTCAGCGCCGCAATCAGCGCAAACGTCGAGTACAGCCTTGCAGCAAGCGAGAATCGGGATGCCATGGGAGGCCGCGATGTGGGGATGGGGGATGTGACGGGGGTGGGCATTGCGGGCACTCCAAGAGGCCGGGGAGCACCTTCGGCCAATTAAAGTTTATGCAAAATCTTCATGGACAATTTCTTAACGCGTGCGTTCGCCGCCGCCGCAGCCGTTAAAATCTCTAAATAATACCAACGTCTTATGAGATGCTCCCAAGTGGCCGGGTCGCGGCGAATTGCCGTCGTGTTGAATGACGGACCGCCATCATCATCATTCATCAACATCCTCCGGCGCACGGAGCGAAGCTGATGGCACGACTTTCGCAAAGAGGTGCTAGGCTACGCTGTCCCCAGCCTCGACGCGAATTCCCATGCTTTATCGTCACACCATCGACGCCACCAATTATGCATTCGACGATCTGCGCATCCTGCTTGCCAAGGCTTCGCCGCCGCGGTCCGGCGATCGCCTAGCCGGCATCGCGGCCGACAGCGCAGCGGAAATGATCGCCGCGCGGCTCGCGCTCGCCAACGTTCCGCTCAAGCAATTCCTCGATGAGCCTGTCATCCCCTATGAGGACGACGAAGTCACCCGCCTGATCCTCGACAGCCACGACGTTGCCGGCTTCTTGCCGGTGTCGTCGCTCACCGTCGGCGGCTTCCGCGACTGGCTGCTGTCGGATGCCGCCACCGGCGTTGCGATCAACAGGATCTCGCGCGGCATCACGCCGGAGATGGTGGCGGCGGTGTCGAAGCTGATGCGCAACCAGGATCTGATCCTGGTCGCGAAGAAATGCGAGGTGACGACCCGCTTCCGCAACACCATCGGCTTGCACGGGCGAATGAGCACGCGATTGCAGCCGAACCATCCGTTCGACGATGCCAAAGGCATCACCGCCTCGATCCTCGACGGCCTGCTGCTCGGATCCGGCGATGCCTGCATCGGCATCAATCCGGCGAGCGACGATCCGAACATCATTGGCACCCTGCTGCGGCTGCTGGACGATGTCATCACGCGGCTCGAAATTCCGACACAGAGCTGCGTGCTGTCCCATGTCACGACCACGCTCGGCCTGATCGGGCAGGGGCTGCCGGTCGATCTCGTGTTCCAGTCGATCGCAGGCACCGAGGCGGCGAATCGCAGCTTCGGCGTCGACCTGTCGCTGCTGCGAGAGGCACGGGAAGCCGGGCTGTCGCTCCGCCGCGGCACGGTCGGTGACAATGTGATGTATTTCGAGACCGGGCAGGGCTCGGCACTGTCGGCCAACGCCCATCACCAGGTCGACCAGCAGACCTGCGAGGCGCGGGCCTATGCGGTGGCGCGCGCGTTCGATCCGCTGCTCGTCAACAGCGTGGTTGGCTTCATCGGTCCGGAATACCTCTATGACGGCAAGGAAATCATCCGCGCCGGGCTTGAGGATCATTTCTGCGGCAAGCTGCTCGGCCTGCCGCTCGGGATCGACGTCTGCTACACCAACCACGCTGAGGCCGACCAGGACGACATGGACAATCTCCTGACGCTGCTAGCGGCCGCCGGCGTGAACTTCATCATGGGTGTGCCGGGCGCCGATGACGTGATGCTGAACTATCAGTCGACATCGTTTCACGATGCGCTCTACATCCGCGACCTGTTCGGTGTGAGGCGGGCGCCCGAATTCGACGACTGGCTCGCGCGCGTCGGCCTTGCCGGGCAGGACTTCCGCCTCGTTGCCGATGCGGGGCGGCTGCCCGACCTCGCCGCCAGGCTCTTGACCTGACGGGATAGCGAATTTCTGCAAAGCAACTATCTCGCCGTTGTGACGTTAGGGAGTGCCACAATGTTGAAGAATTTCTGGCCCAGCGTTCGACGCCATGGTTAGATTTGCAGGTGTTTCGGGGTCGTTTTGATGAGAGCTGAGGGCATAAAGACAGCACGGCGTATTCTCTGCGTCTTTCCGCGCTATACGTCGTCCTTTGGGACCTTCGAGCACTCCTATCCCCTGACCGACGGCGTCAAGGCGTTCATGCCGCCGCAGGGCCTGCTGCTGATCGCCGCATACCTCCCCGAGAATTGGCCGGTCCGTTTCGTCGACGAGAATCTGCGTCCGGCAACGACGGAGGATTTCGAGTGGGCGGACGCCGTGTTCGTCAGCGGTATGCACATCCAGCGCCAGCAGATGAATGACATCTGCCATCGCGCACATGATCATGGCCTGGTGGTCGCGATCGGCGGCCCGTCGGTCAGCGCCTGTCCGGACTACTATCCCGCATTCGACTACCTTCATGTCGGCGAGCTCGGCGATGCGACCAATGAGCTGATCAAACGTCTGGAGCAGGACGCCAGTCGCCCCGACGAGCAGGTGGTGCTGAAGACCATCGATCGCCTGCCGATGACGGATTTCCCGCTGCCGGCCTATGAACTCGCCGAAACCAAGAAGTACTTCCTCGGCAGCATCCAGTTCTCGTCGGGCTGCCCCTATCAGTGCGAGTTCTGCGACATCCCCGGGCTCTACGGCCGCAATCCGCGGCTGAAATCGCCGCAGCAGATCATCGCCGAGCTCGACAAGCTGCGCGCCTGCGGCGCGACCGACACCGTCTATTTCGTCGACGACAATTTCATCGGCAACCGCAAGGCGGCAGCCGAGCTGCTGCCGCATCTGATCGAGTGGCAGAAACGGACCGGCTATGTCACGCGGCTCGCCTGCGAGGCGACGCTCAACATCGCCAAGCGGCCCGAGATCCTTGAGAAGATGCGCGAGGCCTTCTTCGTGACGATCTTCGTCGGCATCGAGACGCCCGATCCCGACGCGCTGAAGGCGATGCACAAGGATCAGAACATGATGGTTCCGATCCTGGAGGGCGTCCGCACCATCAATTCGTTCGGCATGGAGGTGGTCTCCGGCATCATCATGGGGCTCGATACCGACAAGCCCCAGACCGGCGACGCGCTGATCTCCTTCGTCGAGGAGTCCCGGATTCCACTCCTCACCATCAACCTGCTGCAGGCGTTGCCGAAGACGCCGCTGTGGGACCGGCTCGAAAAGGCGGGCCGGCTGGTCCATGACGACGGCCGCGATTCCAATGTCGAGTTCCTGCTGCCTTATGAGGACGTGGTCAGTTCCTGGCGCAAATGCATGGAGATCGCCTACCAGCCCGAGAAGCTGTTCGAGCGGTACTTGTATCAATGCAACTACACCTATGCCAACCGCATCAAGGTGCCGGTCAGCCCTGAGATGAAGAGCTGGGCCAACATCCGGCGCGGCCTGATCATGCTGCGCAACATCTTCTGGAAGGTCGGCGTGCTCGGCGACTACAGGCGCGTGTTCTGGAAGTTTGCGCTCGGCCGACTCAAGCGCGGCGACATCGAGGGGCTGATATCGGCGACGCTGGTTGCGCATCATCTGATCACGTTTGCGCGCGCAGCTTCCAGCGGTCGGCAGAACGCCTCGAACTACTCGATCCGGCTGCGCGAGGCTTCCGTCCCCGCCGAATGACAGCATGACGACACCGCCGGCGCCATCGTCCCCATCGCTTCCCGATTTGCGCAACCTGACGCCGGCGCGTGTCGGTCTCGGCCGATCCGGAGCCAGCCTGCCGACCGATGCGCTGCTCTCGTTCACGCTCGACCACGCCCGCGCCCGCGACGCCGTTCATGCGGCCTTCGACGTCAGCGGCATTACGGCCGGTCTTGCCGGCCTCGGCACCACGCCGTATCACGTGTCGAGCCAGGCGCCCGGCCGGCGCGACTATCTACGGCGGCCCGATCTCGGACGCATGCTGGATTCCGCATCGCGACGGTCGCTGGAAGAACTCGGCATCGCCGCTTGCTCCTGCGCGATTGTGATCGGGGACGGCCTGTCGCCGACGGCCGTCAATGTGCATGCCGTCGAATTGATCCGGCACCTCGCGCCGCGGCTTGCGGCCGACACCATCGACACCGGTGCGGTGGTAATAGCGTCAGGCGCGCGGGTCGCGCTCGGCGACGAGATCGGCACTATCATCGGCGCGCGCATGCTCGTGATGCTGATCGGCGAACGGCCGGGCTTGTCGGCGCCCGACAGCCTTGGCGCCTATCTCACCTTCGCGCCGCGGATCGGCCTGACCGATGCCGACCGCAACTGCATCTCCAACATCCACCGCGCCGGGCTGAGCTATCTGGAAGCCGCGTCCAGGATTTCCTGGCTTGTGCGCGAAGGCCTGGCACGCCAGATCACCGGGGTCGCGTTGAAGGATGAAAGCGGATCGTCACAGAATGCGCTACCAGGGTGTGACAAATCAGATACTTAATCGTGGGGATCGGCGGTTCCCCGCGCATTTGGTTGTACCCGCGCGCTTGCGAGCCAAGGGGTGGACAGGTAAAACCGGCGCCGGTCAATATTCGCGTGTTTTCAAGGACTAGCGCCGATCAGTTGCGCTCACCCGCCTCATTCGCGCCCCTAAAGCATGATCCGGAAAAGTGCGAAGCGGTTTTCCGAAAAGATCGTGCGCAAACAAGGAACTAAAGCGCGATGACGATTCAATCCGATCGCATCGCGCGTTAGACCCAAGCTAGACAGATTGAGCCGTTTTCAGAACTGGACAGGGCATGCTCGAAAAGAATTCCGAAAGTCAGGTCCACGTCGAGAAGGTCGAAGAGCCGCGGTCGGGCCCCAGCATCGCGTTCGGGATCGAGCGTCTCGGCCTGATCCCGATGCGGGCGCCGATCCTGTCCTGCGTCGTGCTCGTCCTGTTGCTGATCGGCGCGGTGTTCGGTGTGCACCGGATCAAGATCGACGATTCGCTGTCGCAGCTGTTCCGTTCCGAATCCAAGGACTACAAGCAATATGAAGCGGTGACCAAGCGCTTCCCGGCGACCGAGTTCGACGTCCTCGTCGTGGTCGAAGGCAAGACGCTGCTTGAGCGCGACAATCTCGGCAAGCTGCGTGACATGGTCACGGATCTGCAACTCGTCGACGGCGTGCGCGGCCTGGTGTCGCTGTTCTCCGCACGCCAGGCGCCGGAGCGAGGCAAGCTGCCGGCGGCGTTGTTCCCGAACGAGCTGCCCGAGGGCGCGGCCTACGACAAGTTCGTCGAGACCGTCAAAAGCAACGAGATCATCCGCGGCAAGCTGCTGTCGGAGGACGGCACGCTTGCGCTGGTCGTGCTGTCGCTCGAACCCGAGGTGGTCGGCAGCAACAAGCTCGGCAAGGTGGTCGCCGACATCAGGAAGATCATGGCCGACGATCTCGGCGGCAGCGGGCTCAATGCCCAGCTGTCCGGCGTGCCGGTCATGCAACTCGAGATCCGCAATGCGGTCGAGCGCGACGGCCTGACCTACAACATTCTCGGCATCCTCGCCGGCTGCGTCATCGCCATCATCTTCTTCCGCAAGATATCCTTCATGGTGGCGGCGGCGTTCCCGCCGATGATCGCGATCCTGCTCGCGCTCGGCGGCCTCGGCTGGGCCAATTTCAATCTCAACATGTTCCTCAACGTGATGACGCCGCTCATCATGGTGATCAGCTTCTCCGATTCGATGCAGCTGACATTCGCGGCGCGCGACCGGCTGATCGCGGGCCAGGACAAGTTCACCGCGTTCAAGAACGCGGTGCTGGTGGTCGGCCCGGCCTGCGTGCTGACGCACGGCACGGCGGGCATTTCCTTTATCGCGCTGCAGTTCTCGGATTCCGACCTGATCCGCAAGTTCGGCGAGGCCGGGCTTGCGGCGACCATCATCGCGCTGGTCGCGGTGCTGTCGCTGGTGCCGGTGTTCGGCATCCTGCTGGTGCGCAACGAGAAGGTCTTCGCGGTCAAGTTCCAGAGCGCCGATGCCGGCGTGCAGGCGCTGCGCAATTTCTGCTATTGGATCGCGGTGCGCATGGTCGGCCGTCCCGGGCTGTTCAGCCTGCTCGCGCTGATCGTGGTCGGCGGCCTCGGCATCATCTACGCCAATCTCGAGCCGCGCTATCGGCTGGCCGACCAGGTGCCGGACAAGCGGCAGGCGGTCGAGGCCTCGAGCCGGCTCGACGCCAAGCTCACCGGCGCCAATCCGGTCGATGTGCTGATCGAATTCCCCAAGGGCCAGTCGCTCTACTCGCCGGAGACGCTGAAGACGATCGCCGACGTTCATGCGATGGTCGAGGACAGCGCAGGTGTGGGCAACGTCTGGTCGCTGGAGACCCTGCGGCGCTGGCTCGCCGAGAAGGCCGGCAGCAACGACGTCGCGACGCTCAAGGAATATGTCGATCTGATCCCCGAACATTTGGTGCGCCGCTTCATCGACAAGAATCAGGATGCGGTCGTGGTGTCGGGCCGCGTCCCGGATGTGGATTCGAGCCAGTTGCTTCCGGTGGTGAACAAGCTCGATCACGCGCTGGACAAGGTGCGCGCGGAGCATCCCGGCTATGAGATCGCCGTCACCGGCCTGTCGGTGATTGCCGCGCGCAACAGCGCCAACATGATCGAGAAGCTCAACCACGGCCTCACCATCGAATTCTTGCTGGTCGCGATCTTCATCGGGCTGGCGTTCCGCTCGGTCGTGGTGATGTTCTCCTGCATCCTGCCCGGCATCTTCCCAGTGGTGCTGTCGGGCACCGTGCTGTGGCTGCTCGGGGAGGGGCTGCAATTCGCCAGCGTCGTCGCATTGACCGTGTCGTTCGGCCTGGGGCTGAGCGCGACCATCCACTTCCTCAATCGCCTGCGGCTCGAGACCAAGCCCGGCGTCACGCCGGAACTCGCGGTGGAGCGCGCCACGGTCCTGGTCGGTCCGGCGCTGATCCTGACCACGGTAGTGCTGGCTTGCGGCCTCGTCGTCACCGTGTTCTCCGACCTGCCGTCGCTGCGGCTGTTCGGCTGGCTCAGCGCGTTCTCGATGGTCGCGGCCCTGGTCGCTGACCTCTTCATCCTGCGGCCGACATCGATGTTCCTGATCAACCTGTCGCAAAGGCTCCGCGGCAAGGGCGGGCAACCGGCGCCCGTCGAGAAGGCCTGATCGACCGAAAGCAAAAGGCCCGGTTCCGAGTGATCGGAACCGGGCCCTTTTTTTTGGGCTAATGAGATCGCGCGGAGGCGTCAGGTCTTCGTCATCGTGATGGTGACGCCGCGAATCTCACCCTTGGAGTCGATCTGCACCACTTGCTTGGAGCCGTTGGTTTGCAGGTTGAGGTTTGCGGCAAAGCCGGAGGCTTCGACGAACACGTCGATCCGGCCGCCACCCGCGGTGCCCTGCAAATTGCCGAAGATGTTGCGGCTCGCCTCGCTCCAGTTGCCGGAAATCCGGTCGCCCTGGCTGGTGACGTCGCTTGACAGGTCGAATTTGTAGCTGTCGCTGGCGCAATGCAGCGATTGCTTCAGGTTCATGCCCGATGGCGCGACCTTGTAATCGGCCTTGCAACGAATCCGTTCGGTCGTGCCGTTGGACAACGCCACCGTGCCCGTACCGGTCCACGAGCCGGCAAAGCCGGCGAACGGGCCGCCGGCCTGGGCATGGACTGCGGAGGCAGACAGCAACAGTGCGGCGCCGACGCCCACAGCCCTGACGGCCTGACCATAAAGGCTGGAACCAAACAGCTTCATTGTGAATTTTCCCATCAAAATCAACGCCTCTTTCGCAAGAAAGCGTCTCGCCGCATCGAAGGTTTAGTGTCACCCAAGAATGTTAGGTTCAAACAACGGAAGCGGCCCGCGCTAGCCCGGTTGTCAACGAACAGAATCAGAAGCCGCTGGCCTCATGTTGGCATCTAGCTTTGCGCGAGTGCGATCCGCAATACCCGAACGCGACAAAGTGATGGCATGAATCAGCATTGCAAATCAATGTCTTAGGCGGGGGTTTACAGCGCCGCAAATTTAGCCGCATTTAGCAGTGCTTGTCGTTAATCCGTTGCCGCGTTACGTGGCGTCTGTAATCCCCAAAATCCGTCCCCGGCCCTGCCGAAACGCGTTTCGGGAACAGATTTTCTGCTGTCGGAAATGAAGGAATACGATGCGTAAATTTCTCCTGGCTGTTGCCCTGTTGTCGATCCCGTTCTCGTCCGGCGCCTTCGCCCAGCAGCAAGGGCGCGGTACGCCCGATGAGCAGAAGGCCTGCACGCGCGACGTGCAGCGTCACTGCCGCGCTGTGATCGATCAGGGCGATTTCACTATCCTCGCCTGCCTGCAGCAGAACCGAAGCAAGATCAGCGCCGCCTGCGAACAGGTGCTGAAGACCCACGGCCAATAAGACCGAATCCAGGTCTCAAGGGACCGCTATCGACACCGCGGCTGGCAGCCATGCCGGCCGCGGTCGCATATGCTGGCGGTCACAGATAGCATTGGTTTTGGTGGCGTATTCCCCTATATGGGGCTCGCAAATCCCCCGCATGCGCCCGTCCGTTCGCGCCTGCGTCGTGCCATGACCAGTGTAGCCCAAATTTCCCATGACCACCGCGAGCGACCTGCGATCCGGAAAGACCCACCGCGACGAGAATTTTCCGGTCGCGTCGTGGATCATTCATCCGCGGCATCGTGCTCTCATCCTGGCCTTCTACAATTTCGTCCGCACCGCCGACGATATCGCCGATCACGCCACGCTGCAGCCTGCCGACAAGCTGCGTTATCTCGACCTCATGGAGGCCGAACTGCTCGGCAATGGCGACAGCCAGAAGGAAGCGGTCAGCCTGCGCCGCGCCTTTGCCGAGCGCGGCATGCCGCCGCGGCATGCGCTCGACGTGCTGGTGGCGTTCCGCCTCGACGTCACCAAGCTGCGCTACGAAAACTGGGACGACGTGATCGACTATTGCCGCTACTCGGCGATGCCGGTCGGCCGCTTCATGCTCGACGTGCATGGCGAGGATATCTCGACCTGGGCGGCGTCGGACGCGCTCTGCGCCGGATTGCAGATCAACAATCATCTGCAGGACTGCGGCAAGGACTACCGCAACCTGAACCGCGTCTATCTGCCGCGCGACGCGCTGGCCGCCGCGGGGGCGACCGTCGAGATGCTCGGCGAGGCCAAGTCGCAGCCGGCCCTGCTCAAATGCCTGCAGGCGCTCGCGGTGCGCACCGAAGCGCTGCTCGACCAGAGCAAGCCGCTCGCCGCCGAAGTGAAAGATTTCCGGCTCGGGCTCGAGATATCAGTGATCCAGGCGTTCGCCGACAAGATCGTCAACATGCTGAAGGTGCGCGACCCGCTCAGCGAGCGCGTGCATTTGAGCAAGGTTGAACTGCTGCTGCAGAGTCTCGGCGGCGTCGCCGGCGAGGCCGCGCAGCGTGCGACCGGACGGCGCGCGGTCTCCAAGACGGCGGCGGGCGCATGAGTGCCGAGGCGGCGGCCAACGCAAACTATGGAAGCACCGCGTCGGGCAGTTCGTTCTATGCCGCGATGCGCATCCTGCCGCGCGCGCAGCGCGAGGCGATGTTCCAGATCTACAGCTTCTGCCGGCAGGTCGACGACATCGCCGATTCCGACGGTCCGCGGCCGGAGCGCCTGGCCGCCTTGCAGCAATGGCGCGAGGATATCGACGCGCTGTATGCGGGGCATCCGCCGGCGCGGCTGAAGGACTATGTCGCGTCGGTGAAGGCCTTCGGCCTGAAGCGCGAGGATTTCGTCGCGATCGTCGACGGCATGGAGATGGACGTCCCGCAGGACATCCGGGCGCCCGATCTTGCGACGCTCGATCTGTATTGCGATCGCGTCGCGAGCGCGGTTGGCCGGCTGTCGGTGCGCGTGTTCGGCCTGCCCGAGGAAGACGGCATCCAGCTCGCCTACCATCTCGGTCGCGCGCTGCAGCTCACCAATATCCTGCGCGACATCGACGAGGATGCCGGTCTCGGTCGGCTCTATTTGCCGCGCGAATGGCTCTGGCACGCTGGCATCACCAACAATGATCCGGCCCGCGTCACTGCCGACCGCGCGCTGCCGAAAGTGTGCGCGCCGCTTGCCGAGCGCGCCAAGATGCACTTCCAGAAGTCCGACGAGATCATGAAGCGCAATTCGCGCCGTGCCGTGCGCGCGCCGCGGATCATGTCGAAATACTACCGCGCGATCCTCGATCTCCTCATCGCGCGCGGCTTCGCCGCTCCGCGTGAGCCGGTGCGTGTGTCCAAGGCCGCCAAGATCGGCATTCTTCTTCGTTACGCGATCATCTGATGCAAAACACCGTTCATATCATCGGTGCCGGCATTTCCGGCCTCTCGGCGGCCGTGCGGCTCGCCAATGGCGGCTACAAGGTTGCCGTCCACGAAGCGACGCAGCAGGCCGGTGGCCGCTGCCGTTCCTATTTCGACGCCGCCACCAATCTCACCATCGACAATGGCAACCACCTGCTGCTGTCGGGCAACCGCCATGCTTTGAGCTACGCGCGTTCGATCGGCACCGAGGCCGGCCTGGTAGGACCTGCGCGCGCGCAGTTTCCGTTCGTCGATCTTGCCTCCGGCCGGCGCTGGCAGCTCGACCTCGGCGATTCCCGCCTGCCGCTGTGGGTGTTCGACGAGGCGCGCCGCGTCCCCGACACGACCTTGCGCGATTATCTCGCATTGGCGCCGCTGGCCTGGGCCGGCACCGAGGCGCTCGTCGGCAACACTATTCCCTGCAAGGGCACGCTGTATGACCGCCTGGTGCAGCCACTGCTGCTCGCCGCACTGAACGTCGATCCGCCGGAGGGCTCGGCCGGACTTGCCGGCGCCATCGTGCGCGAGACGCTGCTTGCCGGCGGGCAGGCCTGCCGTCCGCTGATCGCACGCGACGGCCTCAGCTCGGTGCTGATCGAGCCGGCCGTGAAGCTCTTGCAGGAGCGGGGCCACAGCGTCCAGTTCGGTCACGAATTGCGTACGCTTGGCACGTCCGGTGATCGCATCAGTGAGCTCGACTTCGGCGGTGGCGACAAGATCACGCTGGCGACCGACGATGCCGTCGTGCTCGCGGTGCCGCCGCGCGCCGCGGCAACCCTGCTGCCCGGCCTGAAAACCCCGACCAAATTCCGCGCCATCGTCAACGCGCATTTCCGCGTAGATCCGCCGCGCGACGCCGCGCCCATTCTCGGCGTGGTGGGCGGCCTCGTGGAGTGGCTGTTCGCGTTCCCGCAGCGGCTGTCGGTGACGATCAGCAACGGCGACCGCCTGGTCGACATGCCGCGCGAGGAGCTTGCGCAGGCGATCTGGCGGGATATCTGCAAGGCATCCGGCGTCTCCGGCGACCTGCCGCCGTGGCAGATCGTGCGCGAGCGCCGCGCCACATTTGAGGCGACGCCGGAACAGAACGCCCTGCGTCCCGGGCCCGCGACGGCGCAAAAAAACCTGTTCCTTGCCGGCGACTGGACTGCTACCGGGTTGCCGGCAACCATCGAGGGGTCGGTGCGGTCGGGTGATCGTGCCGCAGATCTGGTTCTGACCAGGCGTTAATTCGACCTGTTGAGCGAGAATGGCTTTCGATCAGCCGGCCCGCGATGAAGAGGATATCGAGCGAAATGCTTTCGAGAGATCACGGCGTTGCAGTCGACCCGGTCGCGCTGGAGAAAAGCATCTCCAAGGCAACCGAAGCGTTGCTCGGCTATCGCCAGTCCGACGGGCACTGGGTGTTCGAGCTCGAAGCCGACAGCACCATTCCGGCCGAGTACATCCTGCTGCGTCACTACCTGGCCGAGCCCGTCGATGCCGCGCTCGAGGCCAAGCTCGGCAACTATCTGCGCCGCGTCCAGGGCGCACATGGCGGCTGGCCGCTGGTGCATGACGGCCCGTTTGACATGAGCGCCAGCGTGAAGTCGTATTTCGCGCTGAAGATGATCGGCGATTCCGTCGATGCGCCGCACATGGTGCGGGCGCGCGAGGCGATCCGCTCGCGCGGCGGGGCCTCGGGCAGCAACGTGTTCACGCGCTTCCTGCTCGCGCTTTTTGGCGTCGTGACCTGGCGCGCGACGCCGGTGCTGCCGGTCGAGATCATGCTGCTGCCGATGTGGTCGCCGTTCCACATCAACAAGATCTCCTACTGGGCGCGCACCACCATGGTGCCGCTGATGGTGCTCGCCGCGCTGAAGCCGCGCGCCAGGAATCCGAAGGGCGTCGGCATCGACGAGTTGTTCCTGGAGGATCCGAAATCGGTCCGCATGGCGCCGAAGGCGCCGCATCAGAGCGCGGGCTGGTTCTATCTGTTCCGCTCGCTCGACGCCGTGCTGCGCGTGATCGAGCCGATGTTTCCGAAGCGCCTGCGCCAGCGCGCGATCGACGCCGCGCTCGCCTTCACCGAAGAGCGGTTGAACGGCGAAGACGGCATGGGCGCGATCTATCCGCCGATGGCCAACATCGTCATGATGTATGAGGCGCTCGGCAAGGACGGGAATTTCCCGCCGCGCGCCATCACCCGCCGCGGCATCGACAAGCTGCTGGTGGTCGGCGAGCACGAGGCCTATTGCCAGCCCTGCGTCTCGCCGGTGTGGGACACCGCGCTGACCTGTCATGCGCTGCAGGAAGCGGGCGGCGAGGATACGTTGGCCAAGGCCAAGCAGGGCCTCGACTGGCTGAAGCCGCGCCAGGTGCTGGAGCTGAAGGGCGACTGGGCGGTCAAGGCGCCGGGCGTCCGTCCCGGTGGCTGGGCGTTCCAGTACAACAACGACCACTATCCCGATCTCGACGATACCGCCGTGGTCGTGATGGCGATGGACCGCGCGCGGCGGCACACCGGAACCAGGGAATATGACGAGGCGATCGCGCGCGGCCGCGAGTGGATCGAGGGGCTGCAGAGCCGCGACGGTGGCTGGGCCGCGTTCGACGCCAACAACCTCGAATATTACCTCAACAACATCCCGTTCTCCGATCACGGCGCTTTGCTCGATCCGCCGACCGAGGATGTCACGGCGCGCTGCATCTCGATGCTGGGCCAACTCGGCGAGACCGCCGAGAGCAGCAAGGCGATGGCCGACGGTATTGCCTACCTGCGTCGCACCCAGCTCCCCGAAGGGTCCTGGTACGGCCGCTGGGGCCTGAATTACCTCTACGGCACCTGGTCGGTGCTCTCAGCGCTAAATGTCGCAGGGATCGATCGCAACGACCCGATGATTCGGAAAGCGGTCGATTGGCTGGTGTCAGTCCAGAATCAGGACGGTGGCTGGGGCGAGGACGCCGTCAGCTACCGGCTGGATTACAAGGGCTATGAGGTTGCGCCGTCGACTTCCTCGCAAACGGCATGGGCTTTGCTTGGATTGATGGCGGCCGGGGAGGTCGAAAATCCCGCCGTTGTGCGGGGGGTGGAGTACCTAAAGGCAACACAGACGGAAAAAGGGCTGTGGGACGAGCAGCGATACACAGCTACGGGGTTTCCGCGGGTATTTTACTTGCGATATCATGGCTACTCGAAGTTCTTTCCGCTCTGGGCGCTGGCGCGGTATCGGAATTTGAGAAGCACCAATAGCAGGGTGGTAGGGGTCGGGATGTGATTGTTGAGGCGGGGGCCGCCGAGACCGTGGGCAGTAGAATTGATCCTCGGCCGGTATTGATTGTGACTGGATTGGTGCAGGAAGCCCGTATCGCAGCGGGTCCCGGCATGATCGTGATTTGCAGCTCGAGCGATCCGCAGCAGCTGCGTGAATTGCTGGCGACGCTGGATCCGACCACCTTCCGTGGCGTGATTTCGTTCGGCGTAGCCGGCGGGCTCGATCCGTCGCTGAAGTCGGGCGACGTCGTGGTCGCGACCGAGGTGATGTCCGGCGATACCCGTTTCCTGGCCGCATCCGCTCTGAACGAAGAGATGATCGCCAGCGCCGCGTTGAAGCGCCGCAGGATCGTCCGCGGCGGGCTTGCCGGCGTCGAGGAGGTGATCGCGGCGAAGGCATGCAAGGCCGCGCTGCGCTCGATGACGGGGGCTGCCGCAGTCGACATGGAAAGCCATATTGCGGCCGCCTATGCCGCCAAGGCGGGCATTCCGTTCGCTGCGCTGCGCGTGATCAGCGATCCCGCGCACCGGGCGCTGCCCGAGCTCGCGAAATCCGCGGTGAAGCCGAACGGGGACATCGATCTGCGCAAGGTGTTGCGCGGCATCGTGCGCAATCCGCGGACGCTGCGGGCCCTGGTGTCGACCGGCATAGATTTCAATCGCGCGCTGCGCTCGCTGCGCAGCTGCCGCGGCTTCCTGCTCGGCAACGAGGTGCTGATGCCGGCGGAAGACGTTCTGATTACGGCCAAGGCGGCCTGATCCAACTGTCCCGGACCGGGACGCTCGCCGGGCCAAACTCAAAACAATCAAGCTCAAACATAGAGGCCCGATCGCATCGCGATCGGGCTTCTTGCTTTGGTGCCTGATCGATCCGGTCCGGGTTTCGCGCATTCAGCGAGCGATCTGCCGGGTTGCGGGCGGGTGACGCTCGAAGCCCGTTCCTGCCAGCGCGTCGCGCTACAAGTCTCCAAACGATCATTGTTCCGCGCGCCCGGCCGCAGCGTCCGGTAGCGGTGCGCCCTGTCCTGCGACCTCCGGCCGCCCCCTAGATGCTTGACATATCGAGCAATTCAATTGAGCATGAACTCTAATCCTTTATTCATGAATTAAGGTTCACGATGGCAATCGCTGCGGTTCGCCTCAATCAGCTGGTCGAGACCAAGGCCCGCATTCTGGATGCCGCCAGGGACGCCGTGGCGGAGAGCGGGTGGAAGGACGCCCAGATCGCCCTGATCGCCTCACGGGCCGGCGTGGCCACCGGCAGCGTGTATCGCTACTTCGACTCGAAGGCGGACCTGTACGCGCAGGTGCTCGCCCTGGTTTCCGAGCGCGAGGTGGCCGTTGTCGCCGCGATCGTCGAAGCCGAGGGATCCGCGTCCCAATGTCTGGTGGACGCGATCTACACCTTCGCAGTCCGGGCGATGCGCGGCCGCCGTCTGGCCTACGCGCTGATCGCCGAACCCTGTGAACCCGAGATCGACGCGGCGCGGCTGAAATACCGGGCGGCCTTGGCCGATCAGATCGCAACGCTGGTCCGGCGCGGCATCGCCGACGGCGAGTTCGTCGATATCGATGCGAATGTCGCGGCATCCTGCGTGGCCGGCGCCTTCATGGAGGCGCTGGTTGGTCCGCTGGCGCCCGAGGCAGCCCCGGACTCCGACGCGGCGAAGGCGATCGCACAATCGATCGCGGGGCTCTCCGCGCGCATGCTGTTTCGCCATCCCCCGCCTGAATTGACCCCTGTCTCGAGAGTTTCCGCATGAATGCGCGTGTCCGGCCGGTTGCCGCCGCGGAAGTGAAAGCCAGTACGTCCGTACGGCATGCTGTACGAGGAGATCACGGCGTCGAGCCTCGTCAAGACAGACATCGAGGGGCGGACCTTGCTGCAGCCCGACCACGGCTACAATGTCAACGTAGCCGGCTTCTAACTGCACGCTCCGATCCACCGTGCGCGGTCCGATGTGAAGTGCGTGCTGCATACTCACACCAGGGCGGGGCCCGCGGTCAGCTCCCTTGCCGAAGCGCTGCTGCCGCTGTCGCAGACGGCGATGCGGTTTCACGGACGGATCGGCTATCACGATTTCGAAGGGCCGGCGATCGATCGCGACGCATGCGATCGTGTCGTCGCCGACCTCGGCCGCAACAACGTGCGATCCTGCGTGATCATGGCCTGCTGGTCTACGGCAGCACGATTCCACAGGCGTTCAACGCGATCTACTGGCTGGAGCAGGCCTGCCGGATCCAGGTCGATGCGCTCGGCTCCGGTCGGCCGCTGCACGCGCCGAGCGAGCTGGCGATCGGCAACACGGTGACCTGCTTTGCCAGCACCGAGATCACGCTGGACAATGAGCGCGACACCAATCCGGTGCTGAATGAGGTGACGCAGAATCTGCAGGCCGGCTACGGGCTGCTGGAATGGCCGGCGCTGCGGCGCGGGCTCGACCGCATCGACGCGGGCTACGCACAATGAGCACGTCGCAGGACCCGCTGCGGATCGGCTTCATCGGCGCAGGCCGCGTGGCGCAGACGCTGGCGCCGGCGTTCGCCCGCGCGGATCTGAACGTCGCGGCCTTCTACAACCGCGGTCCCGATGCCGCGCAGCGCCTCGGATCCCGCATCCCGTCGGCGCGGCCGATGAGCGACGCGCAACAGGTCGTGGACAGCTGCGACATGGTCTTCCTCACGGTAAGCGACGACGCGATCCTGCCGGTCTGCCGCGGTCTGCGCTGGGAGCCGCGTCACCGCGTGGTCCATTGCAGCGGCGCGACGGAACTGGCGGCGCTCGACCACGCGCGATCCGCGGGCGCCGCAACCGGCGGATTTCATCCAATGCAGATGTTTGCCAATCCCGACGTCGCGCTGGAGGGCCTGCGCGGATGCACGGTCGGCATCGAGGCTGAAGGCGACTTCCGGCACGACCTCGAGCGGCTGGCTGCCGGTATCGGCTGCGAGCCGCTGGCGCTGCCGGCCGGCGTGCGGGCGCTCTATCATGCCTCGGCCTACTATGTCGGCCCGTTCCTGATCGCGCTGCTCAAGGAAGGCGTCGAGCTCTGGAAGAGTTTTGGTGCCAGCGAGGCTGACGCGCTGCGCGCCATGATGCCGCTGCTGCGAGGCACGGTCGCGGCCGTGCTCGACGGTGGCCTCGCCCACGGCATGGGTGGCTGCGTGGCGCGCGGCGACGTTGGAACGATCGTCAAGCACCTGCGGGCCCTGGACGAACGCTTTCCCGCCTCGGGCGCGCTCTATCGCGAACTGGCGCTGCGCAATGTCCCGCTCGGAATCGAGCGTGGCACACTGAGCGCTCCGCGCGCCGCGGAGATCGAGCAGCTACTGCTCCGAACCCGGCAAGACCAGGCGGCATCCTGATCCAAGAAAAAAGGCCCCAGTTCGCTGAACCGAGGCCCTTCAACTTCTTGCTCTCCGCTCACATCGAGCATCAGGCGGCGGTAGAAGCCTTCGCTTGCTGCTTGGCAGCGGCGGCGGCCGCCTCATCGCGGCGGATCTCCGAGAGCTTCTTCTGGACCTGCTCGGCGAAGATGTACTGCGCCGGACGCTGCTTCGACATGTCGATCTCCGGCGCCATCGGACCCGTGGTCTTGATGCCGCGCAGTGCGACCCACATCGCCTTCAGCGGATTGTTGATCGCAGCGGTGGCCGCGGTCGGCTCGTAACCGCAATGGGCCATACAGTCGGCGCACTTCTCGTACTTGCCGGTGCCGTAGCTGTCCCAATCGGTGGTGTCCATCAGCTCCTTGAAGGTCTTGGCGTAGCCTTCACCGAGCAGATAGCAGGGCTTCTGCCAGCCGAAGATGTTGCGTGCCGGCATGCCCCAGGGCGTGCACTCGTATTCCTGGTTGCCGGCCAGGAAGTCGAGGAACAGGCCGGAATGCATGAAGTTCCACTTCTTCCCCTTGCCGAGCGCAAAGACGTCGCGGAACAGCTTCTTGGTCTTGGTGCGGTTGAGGAAGTGCTCCTGGTCAGGCGCACGCTCATAGGCGTAACCGGGCGACATCGAGACGCCGACGCCGAGCTCGGTGGTGAAGTCGAGGAATTTGGCAATCTCCTCGGCCGGATGGCCGTCGAAGATCGTGGCGTTGACGTTGACCGTGAAGCCGCGCGCCTTCGCCGCCTTGATCGCGGAGACGGCGCGATCGAACACGCCCTTCTGCGACACCGCCTTGTCGTGATGGTCCTTCAGGCCGTCGAGATGCACCGAGAAGAACAGATAGGGCGACGGCTCGAACAGATCGAGCTTCTTCTCGAGCAGCAGCGCATTGGTGCACAGCGAGACGAACTTCTTGCGCGCCACGAGACCGCGCACGATCTCGCCGATTTCCTTGTGGATCAGCGGCTCGCCGCCGGGAATCGCCACCATCGGCGCGCCGCATTCATCGGCTGCGTCCCAGCATTCCTGGGCGGTCATGCGGCGGTTGAGGATCGCATCGGGATAGTCGATCTTGCCGCAGCCGACGCAGGCGAGGTTGCAACGGAACAGGGGTTCCAGCATCAGCACGAGCGGATAGCGTTTGCGGCCAAGCAGCTTCTGCTTGATCAGATAACCGCCGATACGCATTTCCTTGAAGAACGGTATAGCCATTAGACGATTTTCTTTCTGCACTTATTCAAAGGGAAGTGGGTTCAGATCAGCCCGTAGTCAGTTCGGCCGGCAGCCGGAATTCAATATTCTCTTCGCGGCCCGGAACGACCGAGACGGACACCGGTCCGATGCGCCGCAGGGCCTCGATGACATCGTCGACCAAAACCTCAGGTGCCGATGCACCCGCCGTAATGCCGACAGCCTTCGCATCCTTCAGCCAATCCGGGTTGAGCTCGCTCCCATCGGCAATGAGATAACTCGCGACACCAACCTCGGTGCCGATCTCACGAAGCCTGTTCGAGTTGGAACTATTGGCGGCCCCCACCACCAAAATGACATCCACCAGCTTACCTAGGTCCCTTACCGCAGATTGGCGGTTCTGTGTCGCATAGCAGATATCCCTGATGTCCGGGCCTTGAATATCTGTAAATTTTGCCTGGAGCGCCGCGATAATGTCCCTGGTGTCGTCCACGGACAGGGTGGTCTGGGTGATATAGGCGACCGGGGCGTCGGTCGGCAGCCGCAATTCCGCCACATCCTGCACGCTCTGGACCAGCAGGACCGGCCCCGGAACCTGGCCCATGGTTCCTTCGACCTCGGGATGGCCGGCATGCCCGATCAGGATCAGGGCGCGGCCTCTCGAGATGTAGCGCTTGCCTTGGTTGTGGACCTTGGTGACGAGCGGGCAGGTAGCATTGAGCACGGGCAGGTCGCGGGCCTCCGCCTCCTCCTCGACGCTCCTGGCGACGCCGTGGGCACTGAAGACGGTGACCGCCTTGGGCGGCACTTCCGACAGGTCCTCGACGAAGATCGCGCCCTTCTTCTTCAGGCTTTCGACCACGTATTTGTTGTGAACGATCTCGTGGCGGACATAGACCGGCGGGCCATATTTCTGCAGCGCGCGTTCGACGATTTCGATCGCGCGCACAACGCCCGCGCAAAAGCCGCGCGGCTGGGCAAGAAACACTTCCATAGGACATCCGTTACGCAAATTGCACCAATCTCATTCCATGCCTGCGGCTTTTTCGGCAACGCACTCCGCTCGGTCGGACGCCGCAACATCAGTTGCAATGTCCGCACCAGCTCAGGTCCTGCACGTGATCCGCGCCCTCAAGGGCATGGAAATACAGGGATTTGTGGCAAAAAGGTAGCGCTTCGAAGGGGGGAGCGGTCCGCGAGGCGAGAGGTGTAAGGTATTATGGTATGGATTTTGGGCCCTGCGACGGTCCGTCTTCCTCACTTGTTCGTCACTTTATCGCCCACTCCTGCGGTTTATACCGGCCACTCGTGGCCGTTCCTTTATTTTGGAACCTCCTCGCCATCCCGTCGAGGAAGATAACCAAAACAACATTAGATCGGTCCCCGGAACTCCGCTACAGAGCGGGCGTTTTCGGCCATGCTCCCAGAGATTAGAAAGAAACGAAGTGCTGACAAATATTGTCGTCTCCGTTGTTAGGACCTGTACGCGCTTTGCCCTTCCGGTTGTCATTCTCTCGGTGCTGCTGTCGATCGGCGCCGGCTTCTATACGGCCCGCAACTTCTCGATCAACACCGACATCAACAAGCTGATCTCGCCGGATCTGGATTGGCGCAAGCGCGACAACCAGTTCGAGGAAGCCTTTGATCGCGAGCGGCTGATCCTGGCCGTCGTCGAGGCGGCGACGCCCGAGCTGACCAGCTCGGCCGCGAAGGCGCTCACCGCAAAGCTGCAGGCCGACAAGAAGAACTTCGAGGCGATCACCGCGCTCGGCTCGGGCGAATTCTTCGAGAAGAACGGCTTGCTGTTCCTGCCGACCGAAGAGGTCGGGAAGGTCACGGCCCAGCTCGAATCGGCCGCGCCGCTGATCGAGATCATGGCCGGCGACCCTTCGATTCGCGGGCTGACCGGCGCGCTCGAGACCGGCCTTGCCGGCGTCAAGCGCGGACAGGTCAAGCTCGACAATGCCGCTCCGCCCTTCAACCTGATCTCGGAGACGGTCGAGACCGTCCTCGCCAAAGGCAATGCGACCTTCTCCTGGCGTGAGCTGACCAGCGACAAGCCGCTGACCGATTCGGACAAGCGCGCCTTCATCGAGATCAAGCCGATCATCGACTATTCGGCACTTGAGCCGGGCAAGGCCGCGACCGACGCAATCCGCCAGGCGGCCGCCGATCTGAAATTCCCGACCGAGTATCACGCGCGGGTTCGCCTGACCGGACCGGTGCCGATCGCCAACGAGGAATACGCCACCGTCCAGGACGGCGCGATCACCAACGGCATCGGCACCGTGGTGATCGTGCTGATCATCCTCTGGCTGGCGCTGCATTCCGGCAAGATCATCTTCGCCGTGTTCGTCAACCTGTTCATCGGTCTTGCCCTCACTACCGCGGTTGGCCTGATGATGGTCGGATCGCTGAACCTGCTCTCAATCGCCTTCGCGGTGCTGTTCGTCGGACTTGGCGTCGATTTCGGCATCCAGTTCAGCGTCCGCTACCGCTCCGAGCGTTACAAGAACGACAATCTGACGCTGGCGCTGGAGAACGCCGCGCGCCGCTCGGCGGTGCCGCTGTCGCTCGCGGCGATGGCGACCGCCGCCGGCTTCCTGTGCTTCCTGCCGACCGACTACAAGGGCATCTCCGAGCTCGGCAAGATCGCCGGCGCAGGCATGCTGGTGGCCTTCACCACCAGCATCACCGTGCTGCCGGCGCTGCTCGACCTGCTCAATCCGCCCGGAGAGAAGGAGCCGGTCGGCTACGCCTTCCTGGCGCCGCTCGATCACTTCCTTGAGAAGCATCGCGTCCCGATCATCGTCGGCACGATCCTGGTCACGGTCGCAGGCCTGCCGCTGCTGCACTACATGAAGTTCGACTTCAACCCGATCAATCTGCGCAACAAGCAGGCGGAATCGATCGCGACCTTCCTCGATCTGAGGAAGGATCCGAACACCGGCGCCAACGCCATCAACGTGATGACGCGCTCGGAAGACGACGCCAAGAAGATCGAGGCCAAGCTCGAGAAGCTGCCGGAAGTATCGCGCGTGATGTCGCTCGACAGCTTCGTGCCTGATGATCAGCCGGCCAAGCTGAAGCTGATCGCGCAGGCGGCCAAGACGCTCGGCCCGGCGCTCAACCCCGACTCGGTCGATCCGGCGCCGTCGGATCAGGAGAACGTCGAGTCGCTGAAGAGCTCGGTCGACAGCCTGCGCAGGACCGCGGGCGACGGCAAGGGACCGGGTGCGGTTGCCGCGCGCCGGCTCGCCGACGCCCTGCAGAAGCTTGCCGATTCGAGCCAGGCCATCCGCGACAAGGCGCAGGACGTCTTCGTCGCGCCGATGAAGATCGTGTTCGATCAGCTCCGCAACACGCTGCAGGCCCAGACCGTCACGCTGCAGAACCTGCCGCCGGAATTGATCGCGAGCTGGAAGACCAAGGACGGCCTGATGCGTGTCGAGGTCGAGCCGAAGGGCGATCCGAACGACAACGACAATCTGCGCCGCTTTGCCGACGCCGTGCTCGCGGCCGAGCCGACCGCGATCGGTGGACCGGTCTCGATCCTGAAGTCGGGCGATGTCATCGTGAATGCGTTCATCCACGCCGGCATCCTGGCGCTGGTCACGATCGGCCTGCTGCTGTGGCTGACGCTGCGCCGCATCGTCGACGTGCTGATGACGCTGGTGCCGCTCCTGGTCGCCGGCATCGTCACGCTGGAGATTTGCGTGCTGATCGGACTGCCGCTCAACTTCGCCAACATCGTCGCCCTGCCGCTGCTGCTCGGCGTCGGCGTCGCCTTCAAGATCTACTATGTCACGGCATGGCGGCAGGGCAGGACAAACCTGCTGCAGTCGAGCCTGACGCGTGCGATCTTTTTCAGCGCGCTGACCACGGCGACCGCGTTCGGCAGCCTGTGGCTGTCCAGTCATCCCGGCACCGCGAGCATGGGCAAGCTGCTTGCGCTCTCGCTCGTCACGACGCTTGCGGCAGTGCTGCTGTTCCAGCCGGCGCTGATGGGCAAGCCGCGCGAGGCCCTCAAGGAGGAGGATATCGCCAACGACGTCACCTGACGTGCAGGCGATCCACCGTTGATCCGGCTTGGCGGCAATGTGCCGCCGAGCCGCAAATTCAGCCGGGTGTCAACACGACGAGGTAGCCAGCGTGCTCGCGCGCGGCGTCGCCCGCTGGCCTCCGTCAGTGCGTCGATCGTGCAATGTCGGGGAGCAGGCAGATATCGCCGACGACGTCAGCCGATGCATTGGCGGTGCCGGGGGCACCGGCTGCCGGCTTTTGACCCGGCTTGGCGGCAGGCGCTACCGCACCTGTCGTCTTCTGCGGCGGCGCTGCCGATTTGGGCAGGGCGCCCTTCGGTGCCGGGCTGCCCGCGGCAGGCGGGTTGCCGGCGACGCTCGGAGGGATCGGCGGACCGACGCGGGTCCAGGTCTCGCCGCCGCACAGGAAGCCGAGCACGCAGCCCTGGATCTCGAGCTGATCGGTGCCGACCGGCTTGATGGTCGAGCTGTAGAGCTGGCCATCCTTCGCGTTGTAGACTTGGCCTTCCCACGCGTCGGCGCCGGCCTTCTTCTTCATGTCGATCAGGATCGGCATGCCGAGGGTCGGCCTGCTTTGCTTCGCCGGATCAGGATTGTTCTTATCCTTGCCGCCGGGGGTTTTTTCCCAGGACACCGCACCCCACATGTTGCCATTACACTGGGCGACGCGGATGGTGGCGACACCGTCCGCGACCTTCCAGTCGCCGGTCGGGTCCGCTGCAAGTGCCGGTGATAATACGGTGGCCAAAAATAAACCTGAAAAGGCTATTGTACGCGCGAAAGTTCTTGGGCAGTGCAACATGGTCCAAACCTGTGCTTAACTAGACGATCCGAGCGGGGGTCAAAACGCCGCTAGCGAGCGTTTTAAGTTGACGAGATGGCCATCAACCGACGTATGTAACGAATGGTAAGTTCCAATTTAGACGTTTCCGAGATTTTTGTGGAGCGCGAGGGGCAGCGCGGTGCCATGCACACGCGTCACCTCAATGAGCAGCTCGTGCGCGTCCTCAAGACCATCGGCTATGACGTCGGCTTCCAGAAGGGGCAAGGCCAATACCTTTTCGATCGTCAGGGGGCTCGTTACCTTGATCTATTGAGCGGATTTGGCGTTTTTGCGATTGGCCGCAATCATCCGGCCCTGCGCAAGGCGCTGAAGAGCGTGCTCGACGCCGATCTGCCCAATCTGGTCCAGCTCGATGTCTCGACGCTCGCCGGCGTGCTCGCGGAACGGCTTCTGGAGTATGTTCCATATCTAGACAAGGTGTTTTTCGCCAATTCCGGTGCCGAAACCGTCGAAGCAGCGATCAAGTTCGCGCGCGGCGCCACCGGCCGTCCGGGCATCGTCTATTGCGGGCATTCGTTCCACGGCCTGTCCTATGGCGCGCTGTCGCTGACCGATGATACGAATTTCCGCAGCGGATTCGAGCCGCTGCTGCCGGGCTGCACCCCGATCCCCTACAACGATCTCGAAGCGCTGGAGAAGGCGCTGTCGTCACGCCAGGTCGGCGCGTTCATCGTCGAGCCGATCCAGGGCAAGGGCGTCAACATGCCCACCGACGAGTTCCTGCCCGGCGCGCTGGCGCTGTGCCGCAAATACGGCACGCTGTTCATCGCCGACGAGATCCAGACCGGCATCGGCCGCACCGGCAAGTTCCTCGCGATCGAGCATTGGGGCATCGAGCCCGACATGGTGCTGCTCGCGAAGGCGCTCTCCGGCGGCCACGTGCCGATCGGCGCCCTGCTGACGCGCAAGCACATCTTCGACAAGATCTTCAACCAGATGGACCGCGCGGTCGTGCATGGCTCGACCTTCGCCAAGAACGATCTGGCGATGGCTGCCGGCATCGCCACGCTCGATGTCATCAGGAACGAGAAGCTCGTCGAGAACGCCGCCAAGCGTGGCGCCGAGCTGCGCCTTGCGCTGACGCGCATGGTGCCCGGCTATGAGCTGATGAAGGAAGTCCGTGGCAAGGGCCTGATGATCGGCGTCGAGTTCGGTCCGCCGAAATCGCTGCGGCTGAAGGCGTCGTGGAATCTGCTGGAGACCGCCAACAAGGGCCTGTTCTGCCAGCTCATCACGGTGCCGCTGTTCAAGGATCACAAGATCCTGACCCAAGTCGCCGGCCACGGCCTCCACACCATCAAACTGCTGCCGCCGCTGATGATCACCGAGGAAGACTGCAGTTGGATCGAGAAGTCGTTCGACGACGTAATCGCCGGCAGCCACAAGGTGCCCGGCGCGATCTGGTCGCTCGGCAAGACGCTGGTCGACAACGCGGTCCGCAAGTCGGCGTAAAGTTGGAACCCGTAGCCCGGATGCAGCAAAGCGAAATCCGGGGTTTTCGATCCTTGCGAGACTGTTCCCGGATTTCGCCTCGCTTCATCCGGGCTACAAGTCGTCACCCTTCCTTGTTCGCGCGCATCGCGCTCTCGAACTTGTCGCCGAACTCGGTCAGTTCGTCGGCGCCGAGATCGCTGACCGCCCAGTAATTCAGGCCGCGGTCGCTCCAGCGCCGGATGTTGAAGCCCTGCAGCGTCGAGATCTTCGCGGTCTTGCGTTCGGTGTTCGCGGTCTGCGCCACGAACAGGTTGATGACGTGTTGGCGGCGCTTGTAGACCACGGCGCCGATCTCGCGGGCGTTGACGTAGTCGAGCCGGCCGCCGATCAGGGTGAAGCCTTGCGCGGTGAGATCGATCACCGGCGGCGAGACGTCGAGCTTGCCGTTGAACCAGGGCTTGACCGTATGCTGATCGGTTGAGACCACGTCAATGAGGTGGCCGGCCTGCAGCGAACGCAGATGCGCCGACACCACCTCGTTCTCGATGCGCTGCTCGTCGTCGTTGCGCAGCACGATCGCAACCAGGCCAGTCGCGGCCATCGCCGATACCGCGGAGCCCATCGCGAAGCCGCGCAGCACCGAGCGTCGGGTCGGCGCCGCCTGCGGCTGCGGTTGCGGCAATGCCTTCTCGATCTTGCGGCGCAGCTCGAGCGGCGCCTTGTAGCGCACGTCGCTCTCGGCGATCGCCTGGCGGATCTCCTGATACTCCTTCATGAGAGCGGCGCAATGCGCGCACCCCTCGACATGGGCTTCCACTTCGCGTGCATGGCCGGCGTCGAGTTCGCCGTCGATCAGCGCGTGGACCAGCACTTCGGCTTCCTCGCAATTCATTTCACGTGCTCCTGTTCCGCAAGCCAGGCCGATCGCAGCATGGCGCGGGCGCGTGCGAGGCGGGACATCACGGTGCCGACGGGCACGGCGGCGACATCGGCGATCTCGCGGTAAGAAAGATTCTGAATTTCCCGGAGCACAAAGGTCTCGCGGAATGGCTCGGCGAGCGCCGCGACCAGCTTGCGTACGGTGTCGCCGTCGAAGCGGCGCAGCAGCTGCTTTTCCGGGGTCTCCGGCGCCTCATTCCACATAGGCGTTTGATCGCCGCCTTCGGGCAGCTCCTCGACCACGGTCGGGGCAGTCTTGCGCCGGGCATATTCGGCGCGGCAGACATTGCGCAGGATCGCGAACAGCCACGGCTTCATTGCCGGGCCCCGATAGCTGTCGAAATGTTTGTAGGCGCGTAGATAGCATTCCTGCACCGCATCCTCGGCGTCGGCGGCATCGCGCAGCAGATAGCGCGCCAGCGTATAGGCGTCGTCAAGGTACGGCAGCGCGGCTTCGCGGAAGCGCCGCGCCTTTTCGGGATCGTCTTGCGACGCATTGACAACCATCGTGTTCTGCCCGGCATGTCGTGAGACGGCTTGCGCCCGGCCGGGGGCTGTGGGCCACCGGCCGGGCATCGCAGTGATCGTATGGCTGGTCACGTTACCCAACCTTGATACTGCCTGTCATGTGCGGATGCAGCGAGCAGAAATACTTGTACTCGCCGGGCTCCGTGAAGGTGAACGAGAAGGTGCCGTCGGTATCCATGGTCTTGGAGCGGAATTTGCCCGCACACACCACGGTGTGCGGGATGTCGTCGCGGTTGGTCCAGGTCACGGTGGTGCCGACCTTCACGTCGAGCGCATTCGGCGCGAACGAGAAGTTGTCGATGTGAACCGCGACGTCTTCGGCACGGGCCGCCGTGGCCGGCAGCAGCATGGTCGCGACCACAGCCATACCGAAGTCGCGTCGGTTGATCGAACTCATGGTCTCTTCCCTTAGCCTTGTCCGTTAGCCCTGCAGCGGCGTGTCGATGATCGCCAGCGGCTGGCTGTTCTGCTTGAAGTTGATGCTTGCTACGCCGAGCATGCTGCGCAGCTTGGCATCCTCGACCTTCATCGGGCCGGGCGAGGGCGCGGCACCCGGCGCCGGCTGCGGGAAGGCCGTCGAACGCGCGGTGTGGAAAGTGACGTTGCCCTCGACCTTCTGCATCACCTGGTGGATGTGGCCGTTGAGCACAGTGACCGAGCCGAAGCCCTTGACGTATTCCAGCGCGCGGGCGCCGTCCTCGGTGCCCCAGCCCCATTGCGGATAGACCGTCCACAGCGGGATATGAGCGAACAGCACGATCGGCGTCGACTTCGAGCGGCCCTTGAGGTCGTTCTCGAGCCATTCGAGCTGCTCGTTGCCGAGATTGCCGAGGCCGCCGCCCTTGAGGTCGACGACGTTGACGAGGCCGACGAAGTGCACGCCGCCGGCGTCGAAGGAGTAGTAGCCCGGACCCTTGGTGCCCTTGCCGTAACGCTCCTTGTAGAGCTTGACCTCCTCGTCGATGAAATCATGCTCGCCGGGCACGTAATGCACGTCAAGCTTGGCCTGCGAGATGATGCGATCGGCGTCGTCGAATTCGGACGCCTTCGACAGATGCGTGATGTCGCCGGTGTGGATCATGAACGACGGCTTGACCTGCATCGCTCGGACTTTGTTGATCGCCTCCTCAAGTGTGCCGATCGCGTTCGGGTTTGCCGGCTTGTCGAAGCCGACATGGCTGTCGCTGATTTGCATGAAGGTCATGCCGGTGGTGGCTTCGGCCGCTGCCGCCGAGCCGACGATGCCGAGTGAATGCGGCACGCCGCCGGTAACCGTCCAGAGTACGCCGGTGCCGGCCCAGGTCATGCACTCCAGCACCTTGCGTCGGCTGACGCCTTTCTCTTCATCGTGGTGATTGTGATCGTGTCCGCTCATGACAAGTCTCCCATGGGCCCAAGGATTGGGTTTCCGGGGAGGTGATCGGCGTGCCCAAGGGTTTATTCCCGCGGCTTTGGAGGAGGTTCAGGGCCGGGATGACGATTTCGTGAGAGCCGGAAAGCCGGCCGTGACGTTGGGCCGCCATGCGGGCGGCGCGACAGGTGGACGCAAGGGCAAGATGCGTCATTGAAGGCCCGGGGCCTGCAACGCTATCGACCCGGCAAACCACTGATCGGTCGGAGAAAATATGTCTGAGGTCACCGGCGGCTGTCACTGCGGCGAGGTTCGTTACGAGGTGACGGGGGAACCGGTCGTCCATGCGCTCTGTCACTGCACCGATTGCCGGCGCCATGCCGGTGCGCCGATGGTCGGTTGGGTGATGGTCGCTGAAGGCATGGTCAGGGTGACCAAGGGCCAGCCCAGCATCTACCGGTCCTCAGAGCATGGCCGGCGTCATTTCTGTGCGAACTGCGGCACCGGGCTCTTCTACACCAACGGCAACATGTTGCCGGGGTTTATCGACATCCAGAGCGGCACCTATGATGATCCCGGCGCGGTGCCGGCCACCATGCATATCCAGGTCGCGGAGCGGCTGCGCTGGATCGAGGCGGCGCATGAGCTGCCGACCTACGATCGCTTTCCGCCGATGGAATGACCGGCCACCTGCCGGCGCAGCGGCGATGATACGCGCCGCAACATCGTCATGCCCCGCAATGTCATGCCCCGCAACGTAGATGAACGGGCGCAACAAAGCTGTCTTGCAGCCGTCAGCATAATGTCAGCGCTCCGGCATATGAATGGCAGACTTCATTCGCCACCGGGAGATCATCATGAGCGACCACGCAGGCGTTGAGCATCATCACAAGGCAGCTGAGCATCACGAGCACGCGGCGCGTCATCACCGCGAAGCCGCCAAACACCACGAAGCCGGCGACCACCACAAGGCGGCGCATCACGCGCACAGCGCCCATGGTCACGCCAGCCATGCCCAGCATCACCACACCGAAGCGAGCCGGCATCACGCCGAGCACCACGGCAAACACTAAAAAAAGTTCCAGTACTGCGTGAGTGGCTTCCGCCGCCCCCGCAAGGGGACGGCGTTTTCTTTGGGTGGTGCGATGACGCCGGCGTTGCTCGAGCGTCCGATCATTCACGGACAAACCAGCACGGGCGTTTTCGCCTGCGCCAGCACCTTGTTCGTCACACTGCCGATCAGGAGCATGGAGAGTCCGCTGCGTCCATGCGACGACATGACGATCAAGTCGCAACCTTTGTCCGCGGCCGCGTCGATGATCGCTTGATGGGGTTGCTCGTTCTCCGCCAGCATTGTTTCGCAAGACACGCCGGCTTCCTTAGCCGACCTGGCCGCGTCGTTCAGCGCGTTGGTCGCCTGATCTTTGCGCATGGCAGCAAAGTTGGCGACTGTTTCGCGGAAATGTCCCGTCAATTCTGAAAGAGGTTCCACGACGAAGATCACGGAGACCTTGGCTCCGATGGATTTGGCGAGCGCCAACCCTTGTGCGATCCCATGCCTCGCCAGTTCCGACCCATCCGTCGGAATGAGAATATGCCGATACATGCTTCAACCCCCATGCGGGTTCAGGAATTCGCGAGCGAAGAGCGACGCGGGACGGATGGCGAAACTTGAAGGTCGTCTGAACGAGGCAGCGCAAACGTCAGGTCGTGACGCTCGAGAAGCCTTGGCAAGGCAGACCGTGCGCTGCGGAATGTCGTCCGAAGCGCACCGCGCCATCCGGGGCTTATTCGTCCTCGTCCTCCGGACCGCCGTGCTGCTCGATCGCATTTCGCATGCCCCGCATGACGGCGAACGACACGAAGGCCATCCTTCTCTTCTGGTCATCGCTCAATGTCTTGTAGAGCGGCTCCCAGGCATCGGAGAGCTTCTTGAGGTCGGTCCCACGCTGAATTAGCCGGTCCGCTCTGCGTTGCATCATCTCGACCGGATTGCCGTCATGAAGGCCGTCCATCGGATCGTTGTCGTGCATTTCGGCAAGCTTCGTCAGCCGAGCCTGTCGGTTTTGCGCTCTCGTTCGGATCGCATCCTCGATGGCCGGCCAGTATTTCTCCTGATCGGGGGTGAGTTGCAGGGCGGCTTTTACGATGCCGACGCGCATGTCGGTCAGGCTCTTGAGGTCGGCGGCGCTGGGTGACGCCACACCGACGGTCGGGGATGTCTCTGCTGCGAAGGTGAGAGACGAGGTTGTCATCAAAAGTGCGATCGCTGCGGCGGCTGCGTTCCTCGTCATTGCGGGCTCCTGGGCGCTGTCGTGGATCTGCGAGAAGAAACGCACAGGCCGATCCGGCGCAGGTTGATCTAGGTCAAAGGGGCAAGGAGCCGAGATAGGGACATGCTTCTGACCGTTCGAAAAATGGCCGGGACTTCGGACAGGTCGCCATGGCGCACGCCGCTGCCGGCGAGACGGCGAAGAGGGATTGAGCTAGATCAAGACAGAACCGCCCTTGGTGATCAGAAATTGCTGCCCAACTCGTTTCAGCGGGGCAGTACCATGCATCTTCTGCTCAAGGAAATTCGACATAATCCGCTGCTTTGGATGTTGATCTTCGTGCCGATCGTGCTTGTGGTCGAAACGGCAGCTCCGTCCGCCCACACAGCCTTGTTCGTGCTCGCTGTCCTCGCCATCGTGCCGTTGGCTGCTCTTCTCAGCCACGCGACGGAGAGCGTCGCGGAGAAGACCGGCGACGCGATCGGAGGCCTGCTCAACGCAACGCTGGGAAATCTGACCGAACTGATCATCGCGATCGCGGCGCTCCATGCGGGAGAATACATGCTGGTCAAGGCATCGATCGCCGGTGCCATCGTCACCAACTCGCTCTTCATGCTTGGTGCATCGTTCCTGCTTGGCGGGCTCCGCCATCATGTTCAGGAGTATAATCGGGCCGGTGGGAGGATGTACGCAGCGTTGCTGCTGATGGCAACGATTGCGCTGCTTGCCCCCTCTGCCGTCGCCGATCTTGATCCGGCACGCGGCGAGGCCATGGCGCTGACACTCAGCACGGGCCTCGCGGTGCTGCTGATCTGCGCCTATGGGCTCGGCTTGCTGTTCTCGCTCAAGACGCACAAGGAGCTGTTCGCAAGTGAGGAGCATGGCGAGGCTGCCAGCGCCGGCTGGCCGATCGGACTTGCGTTGGGTACACTTCTCGCGGTCACCGTGCTGGTTGCCCTGGTCAGCGAAATATTCGTGAGTTCGGTGCAGAAAGCCGGTGAGACGCTGGGATTGAGCCCGGCATTCGTCGGTTTCATCATCGTCGCGCTGGTCGGCGCCGCAGCGGAAATGGCCGTGGCATTCGCTGCGGCGCGGAAGAACCGGCTCGACATGAGCGTCAGCATCGCGCTCGGGAGCGCTTCGCAAATCGCGCTGTTCGTCGCGCCGGCGCTAGTTCTTCTAAGCTACGTTATCGGCCCGAAGCCGATGGACCTGCAGTTCTGGCCGGGTGCCGTGACGATGGTCATGATCGCCTCCGTCACGTCCTGCTTCATCACCAACAGCGGACGGTCGGCATGGTTCATTGGCGCCTTGCTCGTGCTGATCTATGCGATTTTCGCCATGACGCTGTACATGGTGCCGCCGGGATCGCATGCTCCGGTTTGACCAACGTCGAATTGCTCGATCGTGAGCTGTTCCGACCGCTCCGGACGCAGCCTCTATACGCTCATGCGTCTTGTTCCTCGTCGAGAGCGTTCGCGCTCCGGCTACTGGCAGAGATGTTGGCGGCCATCCTCGCCACGAAAATACGTGCCGGGCTGGCAGACGAAACCCTGACCGTTCGAAGGATAGTGATAATAGCCATACGCGCCGGCTGCCGCCGCAGCGCCCACGGCAGCGGTTCCGTACACCGCCCTTCGCGTCTGGCGACGCGCGACGCCCGCGACGCTCACGGGCGTCAAAGGACGGCCGACGCGCGCTTGCGCGCTCTGGACGGAAATCGAGACGCCACTCTGTTCCGAGCGGTCAAGGGATAGCAGCATGGCACAGGCGAAGACGGCCGTTGCCAGCGTGAATGTCCGCGAAATTGTCTTCATCGCTCTCCTCCAAGCATAGGCTCCCGATCAATCCAATTTGAAAGCCGTCAGCGCGTGGAGCCGTTGATCTGGATCAAGCCCTTGGCGCAAGCTCGACCGGGCCACAATTGCGATCGTAGCCTCCATTGGCGCGTGACCTATTCTGGACGGCCTCGCCGAATCCGAGCAGCCCGACCTGGCGCCGCGACGGCATGAACCATCTGTCGACGACGGGTCGGCCGGATCAGTACTGATACTGCTGTTGCGGACAGACCATTTGACCGTATCGATTATAATAGCAGCCCTGGTTGCCGTAGTAGCCATAGCTGCCGTAATACGCTCCGGCTGCGGCCGCGGCGCCGGCCGCCGCAGCGCCATAGCCCCAACCGGGTCGATAGTAGCCTCCGCCATAACCGGGATAGCCGGCGACGGGACGGCCAGGGCGTCCTGCAATCGGTCGGCCAGGATAGCCCGGGCGCCCGGCAATCGGACGGCCCGGATAGCCCGGACGTCCCGCGATCGGGTGTGAGGGACGCGCGCGGCCGGCAGCACGATATCCTCCGCCATGGATCCTTCCTGCATGCATCCTTCCGGCGCCGGCATGCATGCCGCCGCCGCGATGAAATCCGCCGCCTCCGCCGCCGCGGAAGCCGCCGCCTCCGCCACGGCGGGCATAGGCGTCATCAGGAGCCAGGGAGACAGCAACGAGAAGCAGAGCTGCCAGAGCGGCGAGGATACAACGAAGCATGGCGTGTCCCTCCCTAGTGGACGATGTTGCGAACCGTCAAACTGCGTCGCTCGCGGGACGCCGAGTTGATGTAGATCAACGGAACGCCAAGCATGCACGGTTCCGCGGGCGCTCCCGCGCCAGCAACAGGCGCCTACTTCAAATTACTCAGGCACAATCTGCACTTTGCTGTCGAAGCGGCATTGCCTAGACTACGAGACGGGGAGGCTGCGCGACTTGTCGTGTTATCCCTCAGTCAGGCGACAGCCCCCTTCATTGCCGAGTTTCACTAACTTTTTTCGCCCGCTGCGCAGCCGGAATTGTTGAACCAACTTTGATTCGAGGCGTTCTGCAGCAGCAGGACCCCGCGATTTGCAGCGGCGATGATGAGGACGGAGTCGGAGACATCAGCCTCGCAGTGACATTCCGCCGGGCTTCTCTCCAATCTCCATCGCTTTGGCCGTGTTCTGCACAGTGGCATTGCTTCAGGGAGAAAACGAACTTGCGGAAAGCGGATGTAACGTGCGCGTGCTGTGGTGCGGGTTTCCGGCGGTTGGAGCTATGGTCCGAACCCGGCGTCAAGGGTGAGTATCATTGTCCGGTTTGCGACTACCTGCTTGAGGCATTTGATGGCACCAACCTGATCGTCTATCGGTTGACGATCCAGCCTGTGCGCGCACCGGTTTACTCGATGAGGCACTTTGACTACCGATGATGACGTGGTGATGATTGTCATCGGCGCGCTTGAGGCAAGGCGGACCCCAATTGGCCGATGAGCAGGTGCTCTAAGCGGAGCGCTCGGCAAACGTCCTGACCGCAGTGACCATCAACTCCGGCGCCTCCTGCGCGACACAGTGCCCGACATTGTCGAATGTCCAGCGGCTGGCGTGCGGGATCAGGGCGGCGGCGCGGTCGGCCATCTCCTTGTAGATCGGCCATGACTGCTGAGCGGTGGCGATGCGGACCGGGCAGGCGATCTCGGAGAACCACGGGAACGGATTGCCGCGCGCATCGCCGGTGTAGATCTGCTCCATGGCCTGGAAGATCGGCCCGAGCAGCGCCGACTCGATCTCGGGCGTACAGCGCAGCCGCATGCGGCCGTCGTCGAGCCGCGCAAAGCCGTGATGAACATAGGCCCATAGCGACGGCTCGGTCCACGGCGCGAACGCCGGCGCGGCGCGCAATCGTCGGAACAAATCGTCGGCATTGTCGAATTCGGCGCGGCGGCGTAGCACGCCCTGCACCGATCCGTTCGCGATCTCGCTCAGGCCGCCGGTGCGCGGCGTGCGTGGATCCATCGCGGTCGGTTCCGTCACGAACAGCCGCGCGAAGCGATCCGGCATCAGCTTCGTGGCGAGCATCAGGTCGGTCGCGCCGGCGCTGTGACCGATGCCGTAGATGTCCTGGAGATCGAGGCGTTCGACCACCATGCAGACATCGTCGGCGAAATCCTGGAACTGATAGCGGTCGGCCGGAGGCTTGTGGCTGAGGCCATGACCGCGGCGATCGAGCGCGTAGACGGTATAGTCAGCGGCCAGTGCTTCCGCGACTTCGGTCCATACTTCGGCGACAAAGCCGGTGCCGTGCAGCAGCAGCGCCGGCGGCTTGCCGGAGGTCGGCTCGCCCCATCGTGCCAGCGCGATCTGCGCGCCGGTATCGCCAACGAGAATGCGCTTGCTCGAGTTCATCGTCGTTCTATCGCGCATCCTGCAGGATCATCGTTGCCGCCTTCTCGGCGATCATCGCGGTCGGCGTGTTGGTGTTGCCGGAGGTGATGGTCGGCATGACAGAGGCATCCGCGATGCGCAGGCCGTGGAGGCCGTAGAAGCGCAGGCGCTCGTCGACGACGGCCATCGGATCGTTGGCCGTTCCCATCTTCGCGGTGCCGACGGGATGGAAGATCGTGGTGCCGATGTCGCCGGCGGCCCTGGCGAGCGAGGCGTCGTCGTCGCCGACGGAAGGACCCGGCAGGAACTCCTCGGGACGATATTGCTCCAGCGCCTTCTGCTTCATCAACCTGCGCGTGGTGCGGATCGCGTCGGCCGCGACCTGGCGGTCGTCCTCGGTCGACAGGTAGTTCGGTGCGATCGACGGCTTGTCGTCCGGCGCGGTCGAGCGGATGCGCACGGTGCCCCGCGAGGTCGGCTGCAGATTGCAGGCGCTCACCGTGATCGCGGGGAAGCGATGCAGGGGGTCGCCGAACTTGTCGAGCGACAGCGGCTGCACGTGGAACTGGATGTTGGCGCGCGAGCGCGTCGCATCCGAGCGCGTGAAGATACCGAGCTGCGACGGCGCCATGGTCAGCGGTCCGCGGCGGCGGAACGCGTAGTCGAGGCCCATCAGGCCGCGGCGCACGAGGTTGTAATAGGTCTCGTTCAGCGTGCGCACGCCCGATACCTTGTAGATCGCGCGCTGCTGCAAATGGTCCTGCAGATTGTGGCCGATGCCCTGCACGTCAGCCACGATGTCGACGCCGAGCGGCGACAGCCATTCGGCCGGGCCGATGCCGGAACGGTGCAGCACCTGGACCGATCCGATCGCGCCCGCGCAGAGGATCACCTCGCCCTTGGCGCGCGCCTCCACGGCCTCATTACCTTGGCGAAACAGCACGCCGGCGGCGCGGCCGCTCTCGATGATCAGGCGGTCGACCAGCACGTCGGTCTCGAGCCGCAGGTTGCTGCGCTTCAGCGCCGGCTTGAGGAAACCGCGCGCCGACGACCAGCGCCGCCCGCGCTTCTGGTTGACGTGGAAATAGCTGGTGCCTTCATTGTCGCCGGTGTTGAAGTCCGGGATGCGCTTGATGCCCATCTCCTCGGCGGCATCGCCGACCGCATCGAGGATCTGCCACGACAGCCGCGGCGCCTCGATGCGCCAGCCGCCGCCGACACCGTGATGCTCGCTTTCACCGAGGAAGTGATCCTCCAGGCGCTTGAACGCCGGCAGTACGTCCTCGTAGCTCCAGCCGGTGAGGCCGAGCTGCCGCCAGTGATCGTAATCCGCGGCCTGGCCGCGCATCGAGATCATGGCGTTGATCGCCGACGAGCCGCCGATTACCTTGCCGCGCGGATAGGCGAGCGCACGGCCGTTGAGACCGGGCTCGGCCTCCGTCTTGAACATCCAGTCCGAGCGCGGATTGCCGATCGCGAAGAGATAGCCGACCGGGATGTGAAACCAGATCCAGTTGTCCTTGCCGCCGGCCTCCAGCAGCAGCACGCGCTTCTTCGGATCGGCCGACAGGCGGTTGGCCATGATGCAGCCCGCCGTGCCTGCGCCGACGATAATGTAGTCGAAATCACCCTCGAGCCTTCGCGGCATGTCCTCGTTCCCGGGAAGCGTCTTTTGTTATTGCCTATTAGGCAGAGGCAGCGGGTCGAGACAAGTCCGGCCGATGGCGCCGGGCATGTGCTGGATGATCAGGGACGGCTCGGTTCGGCGAGTGGGACCTCGGGGCCGGGCCTCGGCACACAGAGAATCAGGGTCAGCATACCTATCGCGAGCACGGCGCCGACCAGGGCGAGCGGTGTGTAGATGCTCCCGGTCGCGACATTCATCCATCCGATCAGGGCAGGGCACACCGCGCCGCCGAACGAGCCGATCGCGCTGATCAACGCGATACCGCCCGCCGCGGCACTGCCCTCCAGCATCGCGTTCGGGATGGTCCAGAACAGGGAGAGGATCGCGAAGATGCCGATCGATGCGATGGCGAGCAGGGTCACGGTCAAGAGGATGCTGCCCTGCGCGGCCTGCAGCGCGATGAAGCACGCCGCCGCGACCAGGCCGCAAGCGACCACGTGCCAACGTCGTTCCCGCGTGCGATCGGAACTGTAGCCGATCGCGACCATGCCGATCGCCGACGCCACCGAGATCGCGCCGCTCAACCAGCCGATCTCGGTGGTGGTGACGACGCCGACGCGCTTGAGGAGCGTCGGCGTCCACAGCAGGATGGTGTTGAGCGAGCAGAAGAAAGCGAAATAGATGAAGGACAAGAGATAGACGCGCGGCTCGCGCAGCGCCGCCGCGAAGTTGCGGGTGGTGCCAGGGGCGGCGGCACGATCGCGAGCGAGATCGCTTGCGACCTGCCGCTGCTCGTCGGCGTTGAGCCAGCTCGCGGCCCGGGGCCCGTCGGCGAGATAAAGATACGCGGCGATGCCCAGCAGCACGGCGGGAACACCCTCGAGGATGAACAACCACTGCCAGCCATGCAGACCATGGACGCCCTGCATGTGGTCCATGATCAGGCCCGACAACGGTCCCGCGATGACGCCGCCGAGCGGCACCGCCATCACGAACAGGCTGGTCATGCGGCCGCGCACGCGGTCCGGAAACCACAGCGTCAGGTAATACAGGATGCCGGGGAAGAAGCCGCCCTCGGCGGCGCCGAGCAGGAAGCGCAGCAGATAGAGGTGATACTGGTTCTGCACCAGCGCGAGCAGCACGGTCACGGCGCCCCACAGCACCATGATCCGCAGCAGCGTCTTGCGCACGCCGATTCTGACCAGCAGCAGATTGCTCGGCACTTCGAGCGCGACATAGCCGACCGAGAAGATGCCGGCGGCAAGCCCGAACACCGCGTCATCGATGTTGAGGTCGTGCAGGAATTGCAGCTTGGCAAAGCCGATGTTGAAGCGATCGATGATCGCAACCGTATAGCACGCCAGCAGGAACGGGATCAGGCGCCAGGCGATCCGTCCATAAAGCCGCGAATGGGCCGCATCCTGCATCGAAACCTCCAAGTGATTCTTTTGATTGTTGAGTCGGTTGGCGCCGCGAAGGAGGCGCGCTCCCTCGCCCCGTTCTTGCGGGGAGAGGGCTGGGGTGAGGGGCTGTCTCCGCATAATGCGGCGATAGCCGAGTTCACGGGGGCTCCCCCTCACCCGGAACGCATCTGCGACGCGTTCCGGCCCCGCGCCGCGCGCGGGGAGAGGCGAAGCGGAGCCCGTTGTTCTAATTGAATACGCTGCTAGCCCGCCTTCGCGCTGGGAAACTCCAGCATCGCTTCGCCGGCGGCGACGGTCTCGCCGCGCTGGTTCTGCACGGCGACATCGACCAGCACCCAGCGCGATTTGGCGGTGGTCTGCTTGGCCTTGATGGTGCCGGCCGGGCGGATGGTGTCGCCGGGCTTCACCGGCTTCAGCCAGCGCGTCTCGAGCCGGCGATGGATCGCGCCGGCGGTTCGCCAGGCGAACAATTCATTCGCTGTGTGAATTGACGCTAGCGCGGTCGGGTGTCCCTGACAAGCGGGCAGCGCCGCGTCATGCGCAGGCCGCGATGCGGGCTGCGACGTGACGAGCAAACGCGGCAGAACGGTGCCATGAGCAAAGAGAGTGACGGCTTCGTGCGCGCGATCGCGCGCGGTTTCTCGATCATCGAAGCCCTCGGCAAGCCGCCGGGCCGGCACACGTTGGCGGAGGCCGCCGACACTGCCGGTCTCAACCGCGCCACCGCGCGCCGCATCCTCGCGACCCTGGTGGCACTGAAATACTGCGCGTCTGACGGACGCTATTTCAGCCTGCGTCCGCGTGCGCTCGGGCTCGGCCTGTCCTATCTCAATGCATTGCCGTACTGGGCGCATGCGCAGCGCGCGCTGGAGAATTTGCGCAACGAGATCGGCGAGTCCTGCGCGATGGCCGTGCTCGACGAGGACGAGATCGTCTATGCGCTGCGGCTGCCGGCGCGGCGGATCCTTTCGGCCAATCTCGGCGTCGGCAGCCGGCTGCCCGCGCATCTGGTGTCACTCGGCCGCGTCATGCTCGCGGCGCTGCCGCCTGGCAGCCGGGAAGCTTATCTTGCGAGCGGCGGCTTCAAGCAAGTCACGCCGCGCACCGTGACCGATCCGGAGCGTCTCGGCGAACTGCTCGCGCGGGTCGAAAGCGACGGCTATGCCTGGGTCGACGGCGAGCTCGATCCCGCGATCTGCGGCATCGCCGTGCCGTTGCGCGACCCGGCCGGCGCGGTGGTCGCGGCGCTCAGCGTCAATACGATCTCCGGCACGGTCAGCGAGGCCGGCGCCCGCAAGAAATTTCTGCTGCCGCTGCGCCGCACCGCGCAGGAGATCCGCAGCCAGATGCTCACCTCGGGCTAGGCGCGCGCTCTGGATCAGTCATTGTTTCCCATCAGCGCGCCTGCTTAAATTGCGCAGCAAAGCCGGGGCTGGCGATGCAAGGGTTGCCCGGGTTGCAATATCCGGGTTTCGGTTGGAGCGATCGCCATGAACAGGATTGTTCTCACGCTGCTTGCGTCCGCCGCGCTCTGCGCCTTACTGCCGCACCGCGCCAACGCTGAACTCGACGTCGCCGCGCTGAAGGGCGCAATCGAGAAGTCAGTCGAGGCCGGCTATCCGAAACTCGACGCGCTCTACAAGGATATTCACGCCCACCCCGAGATCGCGTTTCAGGAGGAGAAGACCGCGGCCAAGCTGGCTGCCGAAATGCGGGCGCTGGGCTTCGAGGTGACGGAGCACGTCGGCAAGACCGGGCTGGTCGCGCTCTACAGGAACGGCGAGGGCCCCACCATCATGGCGCGCACCGAGCTCGATGCGCTGCCGATGGAAGAGAAGACCGGACTTCCCTATGCCAGCCACGACAAGACCAACTGGCAGGGGCGGGAAACCTTCGTGGCCCACAGCTGTGGCCATGACATCCACATGGCGAGCTGGGTCGGCGCGGCGAAGACGCTGGTCGGCTTGAAAGACCAGTGGCACGGCACGCTGATGTTCATCGCCCAGCCGGCTGAAGAGATCGTGGCCGGCGCCAAGGCGATGCTGGCGGACGGTCTGTTCACGAGATTTCCAAAGCCGAATTTCGGCTTCGCCTTGCACGATGGTCCGTTCGCCTATGGAACGGTGCGCTATCGCGTCGGGATCGGCTCGTCCGCCGCCGATGGCCTCTACATCAAATTCCGTGGCCGCGGCGGGCACGGTGCGGTGCCGCAGGCGACGATCGATCCCGTGATGATGGCCGCGCGATTCGTCGTCGACGTTCAGAGCGTGATCAGCCGCGAAAAGGACCCGACCGAATTCGGCGTGGTCAGCATCGGCGCAATTCACGGCGGCACCGCGTCGAACATCATTCCTGACGATGTGGTGCTGCTCGGCACCATTCGCACCTTCAAGCCCGAAGTCCGCGCCAGGATGCTTGCAGGTATCGAGCGGACGGCAAAGGCGGTCGCCGCCATGTCGAATGCGCCGGAGCCCGAGATCAACCTGGCCGAAGGGACCAAGGCCGTGATCAACGATCCGGACGTGGTCGGCACGGCGGAAAAGGTGCTGAAGGCGGCGTTTGGCGACAAGTTCGCGACCTCGCCGCCGGGCACGCCCAGCGAGGATTACTCGGAGTTCGTCAGCGCCGGGGTGCCGTCGATGTTCTTCAACATCGGTGTCTACGAGCCGGAGCGCGTCGCCGCAGCCCTGGAGGGCAACGGCCCGCCATTGCCGAGCAACCATTCGCCGCTGTTCGCGCCGGTGCCGGAGCCGACCATCAAGACCGGTGTCGAGGCCATGACGCTGGCCGTGCTGAGCGCGTTCGATCGGCAGGCGAAGGGAAACTAGCCGACTGCGGCCGGGCAGGCCCGGATAATTTGTTGCCGCTCTGCCGAACAATCTGGCTAGGCCAAGACTCGCAGGTAGCTTGATCAACTTGTTGGAGAAGTCACGTGGCAGATCCCGTCCGCGCCCCTTTCTACCACGACGGAATGCGTGAGTTGCAGGACCGCTTCGACGGCCGTCGTGTCGCCGACGGCCTCGAGAAGCATCGCCTCCACTTCGAGTTCTGGGAGCAAGAGCGCAAGCTCATCGAGGAGACGCGATTCTTTTTCATTGCGACGAGCTATCGGGACAATGTCGATTGTTCGATGCGTTGCGGCGATCCCGGCTTCGTGAAGATCACCGGGCCCGACACGCTTGAATATCCCGAGTATGACGGCAACAACATGTACCGCACGCTCGGCAACATTCACCGCAACCCGAACGTCGGGTTGCTGTTTGTACGCCTCGACGGCAAGACGTTTCGCGCGCGCGTCCGGGGCAAGGCAACGATCGACGACAGCGCGGAGACGCTTGCCCGGCATCACGGCGCGAAGGTCGTCGTGCGCGTCAAATGCGAAATCTTTCCAAACTGCCCGCGCTACATTCCGGACCTGACGGGCGCGTCAGCGGATGTGCCGGCGAATCCGTTCGTTCCTCGGCCCGGCTACGAGCCGCCCGCGCCGGAATGGAAAAGCCGGGATTACCTGAAGGACGTGCTTTCAAAATACGATCCGCATCGGAAACCCGATCAGGGCAGCGGCGCCATGTAGGGAATGCTGCCGACCAGGACGAAAACCTGCACCGCATTGCACAGCATGCCGCCCCAGTGCAACTGGCGGAGGCGCCGCACGGCGGTCGGATCACCTGAGTCTCGCGCCTCGGCCTCGGCGTCGAGCCGCCGCAGGAACCAGCGGCGTGCCAGCACCGCAAAAGCCGCGATCAAGGCGATGCCAAGCGCGACGGCCGGCCGGCCCGCTGCGGCAAAGGCGAGCGTCCCGATCACGCCCGAGACCGTCAGCACCAGGAAGTAGGCATTGAACATCCCGCGCAGCAGGCGGGTGACTGGCGGGAGGTCGAGCTTCACGAGCAGGAACGCAGGAGCCGCGAGCAGGAAGTAGCCCATCGGCACCAGCAGGATGATGGTGGAGAACAAGACCGCTTGATCCGGCGTCATGCAGCCGCGCCCTTCTTTAAAGGCTGGAGGATTTCGGTGCGGAAACCTCAGATAGTATCCGCATGGGATATCCACGGCACTATTAGGCTTTGGTCGGACGCGATCCCGTCAGGCCATACATTGGCCAACGTACGCAAGGTCACTCGGCCCGACGTCCTCGGAACATTCGGCATCCCATTTTGCGAATGCAGGGCCCAAGCCGGAGGCATGCCACATCTGTTGGGTGGACCGTCTCTTGCATGCTAAAGAGGACTTACGTCCAACCTCCGAGGCCAGAATTCTCATGCCCATCGTCAACCGCGTCGCCGATCTGCAACCCGATATCCAGGCCTGGCGCCGCAACATCCATGAAAACCCCGAGCTGCTCTACGACGTGCACCGCACTGCATCATTCGTGGCGGACCGGCTGCGGGAATTCGGCTGCGACGAGGTCGTGACCGGGCTCGGCAAGACTGGCGTGGTCGGGGTCATCAAGGGCAAGAAGGGCGCGGCGAAGGGCGACATCAAGGTGATCGGCCTGCGCGCCGACATGGACGCGCTGCCGATCCACGAGGAAACCAATCTGCCTTACGCCTCGAAGACGCCGGGCAAGATGCACGCCTGCGGCCATGACGGCCACACTGCAATGCTGCTCGGCGCGGCGCGCTATCTCGCCGAGACGCGCAATTTCGCCGGCGACGCGGTCGTGATCTTCCAGCCGGCCGAGGAGGGTGGCGCTGGGGCTGCCGCCATGATCAAGGACGGCTTGATGGACCGCTTCGGCGTCCAGCAGGTTTACGGCATGCACAATGGCCCGGGGATTCCGATCGGCTCGTTCGCGATCCGCTCCGGCCCGATCATGGCGTCCACCGACGAGGTCAATATCAACATCGAAGGCCTCGGCGGCCATGCCGCGCGGCCGCACAAATGCATCGATTCGGTGATGGTCGGCGCACAGTTGATCACCGCGCTGCAGTCGATCGTGTCGCGCAGCGTCGATCCGCTCGATTCCGCCGTGATCTCGATCTGCGAATTTCACGCCGGCAATGCCCGCAACGTGATTCCGCAGACCGCGGTCCTGCGCGGCACCGTCCGCACCCTGACCCCGGAGGTCCGGCAATTGATCGAGAAGCGCATCGGTGAAGTGGTCAAGGGCGTGGCCCAACTGACCGGCGCCCGGATCGATCTCGACTACAAGCGCGGCTATCCCGTCACCGTCAACCACGCGCCGCAGACCGAATTCGCGACCCGCATCGCCAAGGAAGTCGCCGGCGACGGCAACGTGCATACGATGCCGCCGCTGATGGGCGGCGAGGATTTTTCGTACATGCTGGAAGCGCGGCCCGGCGCCTTCATCTTCTGCGGCAACGGCGACAGCGCCGGCCTGCATCACCCCGCCTACAATTTCAACGACGAGGCGATCGTGTTCGGGACGTCGTACTTCGTAAAGATCGTGGAGGACGCGCTGGCGGCGTGAAGCTCGCCGTTGCCGTCACTCTTCGACCGTCATTGCGAGCGAAGCGAAGCAATCCATCTATCCGCGTGCGCGGCACGATGGATTGCTTTGTCGCTTCGCTCCTCGCAATGACGAATGGTGGGAGGCGCGATCCTCACGCATCCCATCGCACCGGCAGCGTCACCGGGCCGCGGAACACCCAGCCGCGGACGACGGGCGGCGCCTCGGCGCGGAGGCGCAAATTGCGCAAGCGCGCGAACAGCATCGGCACCACGATCTTGCCGACGGTGAGCCGCGACACCCAGGTGCCGGCGCAGAAATGCGGTCCGGCGCCGAATGCCAGATGCGATTGCTTCGGTCGCGTCACGTCGAAGCGGTCGGGCTCGGCGAAGCGATTGCCGTCGCGGTTGGCGGCGCCGACGCAAAAGCCGATCTGAAGGCCCTCGGGCAGCGTGGTGCCCGAAAGGTCGACGTCGCGGGTGATGCGGCGCGGATACATGCCGATCGGCGAGATCCAGCGCACCGCTTCCTCGAGCGCGGCGGGCCATAGCCCCGGCTCCGACAACACGCTGTCCTTCTGCGCCGGGTTCTGCAGCAGACCAAGCACGAGGGTCAGGATCGCATCGCGCGGCTCGTTCAGTCCGCCGCCGATGATCACCTTGATGTTGGCGCGGATACTCTCGATCGGCATCGGCGGATCGGCGTTGACCATCGAGGACAGGATCGAGGGGTTGGGGTGGCTGCGGTGGTCATCGAGCACCGCGTCGATCGCGGCATCGACGTCGGCGCTGGCCTGCATCGCCTTGCGCTCGATTTCGGCATCGGCGGCGTAATTGCCGGCGCCGTCGATCAGTGCCTGTGACCAGTCGGCCAGGGTCTGCCACGGCATCGCGCGAAAGCCGATCATTGCCATCAGGCTGAGCGAGGCCATCGGCGCGGCCAGCGCCGGGAACAGATCGGCTTCGTCGGCAGCGGACAAATCATCGATCAGCATTGCCGCGATGGCGGTGAACTTCGGCGCCCAATACTCCTTGATCGTGGCCGGGCGGAACGAGGGCTCGATCGCCTTGCGGCCGATGGCGTGTTCGGCGCCGTCCTTGCGCATGAAGGTCGGCCCCATCACCTTGTTGACCAGCGAGGAGGGATTGTCGGCTGAGTAGGTCGCCGGATCGCGCTCGATCCGCACGATGTCGTCGAAGCGCGTCACCAGCGTCAGCTTCGCGGCCTCGACGAACGCCGCAGGCGCCAGCTCGCGCAGGCGGCGGAAGATCGGATAGGGATCGTCGAGCAGATCGTGATACGCGATGTCAGTGACGACGGGCACGGTGCAGGTCATTGGTCCTCCCGGGAGCGCTTTTTTGCCCAGCCTAGGGCCCGGGACCGCAATCGCTCAATTCGATGGCTTCGATATCAGCCATCGAAATATTCCATGACATCGTGATAGGCTGGCCGCCGGCAAGGCGGGAGGTGCAACTTGGCGGCCAATTCCTCGATCGATCCGATCGACATCGGGACCTTGCGGACGCTGGTGCTGGTCTACGACTTGCAGTCGTTCTCGGCGGCTGCCAGGCGGCTCGACGTCAACCAGTCCACCATCAGCTACGCGGTCGAGCGGCTGCGAGGCGCGCTCGGTGATCCCCTGTTCGTCCGCAGCGGCAATGGCGTGTCCGCCACCGAACGCTGCGCGGCGTTGGTCGGCTGGGCGCGGGACATGATCGGCGAGATCGACGGGCTTGCCGCACCGGTCGAATTCGCTCCGGCGACGGCGCAGGGCAGCGTGACGATCTCCTGCAACTATCACGAACGGCAGACCCTGATGCCGCAGTTCAGCGAACGGCTGCGTGCCGGCGCACCGAAAGTCCGTCTCGTCCTGCTCGATGCTGCCGGCCATGGCGACATCCATCTCAAGCAGAACCAGTGCGACATCGTGCTCGGTCCGGTCGGGATCGTCGGCGAAAGCTTCTTTCGGCGCCATGTCCTGACCGATCACTATGTCTGCGTGATGGACCCGACCAATCCGCTGGCGCGCGGCCGGATCTCTTTATCGGCGTATGCCAAGGCCGAGCATGTTTTCATCACCCATAGCGGCGAGTGGCAGCCGCTTTATCTCGAGGCGCTGAAGGCGAGGGAGATCGAAATCGAGCCCGCGGTCAGCCTTCCGAACCACGACAGTCTGGAGCGCATCGTCGCCGGCACGCGGCTTGTCGCGACCATCCCGCATTATCTTGCGCGGGCGATGCGCGGCGGCCTGCACACAGCTGCGCTGCCGTTCCGGGTGCCGATCTCGATCGACATGTACTGGAGCGCCAGGACGGCCAAATCCGGGCTGCACAAATGGGCACGCGGCCTGCTGGCCGAGATCGCGAAAGGATACGTCTGACACGCGGCTAAAAGAAAAGGCCCGCACCTGAGGTGCGGGCCTTGCGTCCGGCGCGGTGTCGCGCCGCAAGCGTGTCGGCGTCAGAACACGTGGTAGAACACGTAGTACAGGATGCCCGAGATGATCATCGCGGCGGGCAGGGTCAGCACCCAGGCCATCGCAATGTTGCGGATCGTCGCCCATTGCAGGCCGGAGCCGTTGGCGGCCATGGTGCCGGCGATGCCTGACGACAGCACGTGGGTGGTCGAGACCGGCAGGCCGTAGCCGTCGGCTGCCGCGATCGTCGCGGCCGCCGTGATCTCGGCGCAGGCGCCCTGCGCGTAGGTCAGGTGGGTCTTGCCGATCTTCTCACCGACGGTGACGACGATGCGCTTCCAGCCGACCATGGTGCCGAGGCCGAGCGCGATGGCGACGGCGAACTTCACCCAGCTCGGGATGAACTTGGTCGCGGCATCGAGTGAGCCCTTGTACTCGTTCAGCGTGGCGACGTCTGCCGCGGTCAGCTCGGCCTCCTTGTCCTTCATCAGGAAGCGGATCGCCTCGGACACGAGATACATGTCGTTACGGGTGTTGCCGACCGCGTCGGCCGGGAACTTGGCAAGCGAGCCGTACTGGGCAACCTGCTGGCCGATGTCGCGCACCAGCACCGCGAGCGAAGGATAGGTGCCTTCGTTGATCTGGTGCTGCGCGACATAGTTGGTCACGGCCGGGCGCGGGTTGCCGATCACGTTGTAACCGGCGGCCTTGCCTTCGATGACCTTGCTGGCCGCGGTCGAGTGCGCGGCGAACTGTTCGATCTGGCTCGCCGGCAGCGCCCGGTTCAGCGCGTAGGCGGTCGGCACGGTGCCGATCAGGATCAGCATGATCAGGCCCATGCCCTTCTGGCCGTCGTTCGAGCCGTGGAAGAAGCTGACCAGCGTGCAGGTCAGGATCAGGATGCCGCGGATCCACCACGGCGGCGGCTGGTCGCCGACCGGCTCGCCGAACAGCGCCGGGGTGGCGCGCTGCAGGACGATCTTGAGGATGTAGAGCAGGCCCGCGGCGAGCGCGAAGCCGAACAGCGGCGACAGCAGCAGCGCCTTGGCGATGTTGGTCGCCTGCGACCAGTCAACGCCCGAGGTGCCGTCGCGGCCGCGCAGCAGCGCGTTGGTGATGCCGACACCCATGATCGAGCCGATCAGGGTGTGCGAACTCGAGGCCGGCAGGCCGAGCCACCAGGTACCGAGATTCCAGATGATGGCAGCGATCAACAGCGCGAACACCATCGCAAAGCCGGCGCTGGAGCCGACCTGCAGGATCAGTTCGACCGGCAGCAGCGAGACGATGCCGAACGCAACGGCGCCGCTCGAGAGCAGCACGCCGAACAGGTTGAACATGCCCGACCAGACCACGGCGATATGCGCCGGCAGCGAGCGGGTGTAGATCACGGTGGCGACCGCGTTGGCGGTGTCGTGGAAGCCATTGACGAATTCGAAGCCGAGCGCGATCAGCAGCGCAACGAACAGCATGATGTAGGGCAGGAACGACGTCACGCGCGTGCCGGTGGCGTCGACGTCGGCATAGATGCTGTAGGCAACGAACAGCAGCGCGGCCGCAACCACGCCCAAATAGATGATCCCCGTCATGGGGTGAAAGCCTTTGTCGAGGTCCGGCCCCTTTTTCAAGGCGGGCTCGATCGAGCCGGGTAACGCCATATCGCTCATGGTAAACTCCTGTCCCAATGCCTCGGATTTTGATCGATGCATATGACAGGCAATTGAAATCCGCCCGGGAAATGAGGCGGCCCCCACGACAGCGGACATCGCGCCGAATTTTTGTGCAACGCATTGAAGGTCCACGCGCCCTCGCGGCCTCGTGGCAATCTTCAGCAACAGACGATCGCCGGTCGGGCAATGATCGTGATCGAATTCGTCGCCGGGTTTTGGCGGGGCGAGACGTTCGGGAGGTGGGGACGTCGGCAGCGAGACATCGAGCCCGCGAGGCCGGATCATCAGCAACCCAAGTCGTCGGAACTCCCTGCAGCAAAAAATTCTGATAGCCAGAAATTCGGTGCGTGCTGCTGACGGGTGAGGGTTGTGAAACGAGGTGGCGCGCCGCACGATTGGGGCTAGCAAACCGCGCAGCGCGCCCGCCTCAGGGTACGCCATGGCGTGAACATGACGCCCGATACCTGCGGAACACGTCACCGTACCACGGATCAATTAAAGGTTGTAGGTATTTGTCCGCGTCCAGAGACAATTTCACGTTGAAGTGTAAGTCCGGTTCCGCCGGTTTTGGCGCAACTCAGGCCGCGCGGGCCGAATTGCGCAACTGATCTGCGGCAATTTTCAGGTCGTCGATAAAACGTTGATATTCCAGCGCTTTGGCTTTCTCGTCGGGCAGCCGCAACAGGTAGGACGGGTGTACGGTGACGAGCACCTTGGTTCCGTCGTGATCGATCAGGCGGCCGCGGTTCCTATTGATCGGGGTGATCCTGCCGAGCACGCTCTGTGCTGCCGTGGCGCCGAGCGCCACCACGAGCTCCGGCCTGATGGCGGCGAGCTCGCGTTCGTACCACTGACGGCAGGCGCGGATCTCCGGTGTGTTCGGCTTCTGGTGCAACCGGATCTTGCCGCGCGGCACGAACTTGAAGTGCTTCACCGCGTTGGTGATGTAGACCTTGGCGCGCGCGATGCCGGCGTCCTCGAGTGCGCGATCGAGCATCTGCCCGGCCGGTCCGACAAAGGGATGGCCTGCGAGATCTTCCTTGTCGCCGGGCTGTTCGCCGACCAGCATCAGCGTCGCACTTTGCGGTCCTTCGCCGAACACGGTCTGGGTTGCGCCCTTCCATAGCGGGCAGGCGCGGCAGCCTGTGGCCTCTTCGCGCAAGGCCGCGATCGTGCCGCGAGCTTGCGTGTCGTGAGTTTGCTTGCGGGCCATCGGCTCATCCTGCCGCTTCTGCGGCTTGTGCGGTTCGGTCGCCTCATTCGCGATCATAGCGCCGGCGGTGCGCTCCGCGCTTGCGATCAATGGCTTAATCATCGAGGCCTCGGGCAGGTTCCTCCAGTATTTCTGTGGCATCTCGGTCTGCATCGCCTTCACCTTCAGCCGCGCCGGATTGAAAATTGCTGCGTAATAACTCCGCCAGGTTTCCTCGAGCCGGTCCTCCGTCGGCGCCTCGGACTTGGCAACGCCTGCCGTGAACGCGATCTCGTGGCCGTCCCAATGTGCGCAGACATCGGGCGTGAGGATCGACCAAGGCATGTCGGCAAAGCGCTTGGCGAAAAACGGCGCGGCGAGTTCGACGATGTGATGCTCCGGCTCGAACCAGGCGACGAAATGCGTATTCACGCGGCCGACTTCACGGAATCGGACGAAAGCGTGCATCTTGTGCTCATCGCGATGCACTGCGCGCGCCATGGCGCTGACCCCGGCAACATCGGGATCGGTGGCGACGCTGAGCAGGTCATGGTGACTGCGCAGCCGCCACAACAGGCGATAGAGCAGGGCGAACCGCTCGGGGTCGCGATGCAGGATCGCCGCTTTCGCCAGTTCGACGAATTTGGCTGGCACGTTGAAAGTGCCTTCCGTCGCTTCAGGAAGGTCATTCGTCTCGGTTGAAAACAATTCCGGCGTACCGCCGCGTACCGTCCAGGTCACGTCCTGGGGCTTCACCTGGTTCAGCGCCAGCCGCCGTGCGGCCTGTCGCCAGCCGTCGAAATCGGTTTCGCTGTCGAGGGTGATGGTATGCATCAAAACCCAAATCCCAATTGCTTCGCCGGCGGACGAAACCGCTCCGCCAATCCGGCAGCGTCGAGCAAGCGTACCGAGGGGCGGTGGTCACTGAGAACGATGAACGGCAGCGCCTTGTTCCTTGGGATGTGCAACCGAGCCAGGTCGGCGACGCGGATCGAGGTGACGCCGCGCGTCGCGATGATACGGTCGACTGCCTTGCGGCCGAAGCCGGGCACGCGTAGCAATTCCTCGCGGCTGGCGCGGTTAACGTCGAGCGGAAAGCGCTCGCGGTGGCGCAGTGCCCAGGCGAGCTTCGGATCGATGTCGAGCGGCAGCATGCCGCTTCCGTGTCCATCGACGATTTCGCCGACATCGAAACCGTAGAACCGCATCAGCCAATCGGCCTGATAGAGCCTGTGCTCGCGCACCAGCGGTGGCGCGATCAGCGGCAAGGCGCGGCTGGCATCGGGGATCGGGCTGAATGCGGAATAATAGACGCGCTTGAGCCGATAGGCGCCATAGAGATTGGCGCTGGTCTTGAGGATGGTTTGATCGCTTGCGCTGTCCGCGCCGACGATCATCTGGGTGCTCTGGCCGGCGGGCGCAAAGCGTGGCGGCCTCGCTTTCGTCGCGGGCCTTTCCGCGGCTTCGTCGAGCTTCAGCCGCAGTCGTCCCATGGTGCGGCGGATCGCACGCACGTCTTTCTCCGGCGCAAGCCTGGCGAGGCTGGTCTCCTCCGGCATCTCGATGTTGATGGAAAGGCGATCGGCATACTTGCCGGCCTCCGCAATCAGCGCGTCATCGGCTTCGGGAATGGTTTTCAGATGGATGTAGCCGCGGAAGTGATGCTCATCGCGCAGTTTTCGCGCGACGCTCACCACCTGTTCCATCGTGTAATCGGCGCTGCGGATGATGCCGGAAGAGAGGAACAGTCCCTCGATATAGTTGCGCCGATAGAAGTCGAGCGTCAGCTTCACCACTTCGTCGATGGTGAAGCGGGCGCGCGGCACGTTGGAGGAGGCGCGGTTGACGCAATACAGGCAGTCGTAGTTGCAGGCGTTGGTGAGCAGCACCTTCAGCAGCGAAATGCAGCGGCCGTCTGGCGCATAGGAATGACAGATGCCCATGCCGGGCGCGGTCGAGCCGAGACCCTTGCCATCGCTGGAATCCCGCTGCTCGGTGCCCGAGGAGGCGCAGGAGGCATCGTATTTCGCGGCGTCCGCCAGGATTTCCAGCTTGCGTTGCACGTCCATCGTGAATCCCTTTGATTCCGCTGATGAATCAGAAAAATTCGCAATCCGATTGACTCATCAGGGGCTGTTAGCTTTATATTAGAACATACCATGAACAATTGAGCCAGTCGCTGGTTCTCTGTTCAGGCAGTGACGGCCTCAAATTTTCAAGTTGAAGGAGCGGCGCATATGAATGGCGCACGCACGGGTACGCTTGCGTCTCTGCGCGGCAGCATCGCGCGCATCGAGGCGCCATCGGAGGCGGCGATGCCAAGCCGCCTCGCGCTCGGACACACCAGCGCGGACGCGATGCTGCGCGGCGGGCTTGCTCCGGCTGCGCTGCACGAGGTGTTCGCGGCCGGCCATCAGGGCGGCGCTGCGACCGGCTTCATCACGGGGCTCGCCGGACGGATATCAGCGCGCAAGCCGCTGGTCTGGGTGCGGCAGGATTTTTCCGATCGCGAAAACGGCGCGCTGTCGATGCACGGGCTCGCCGAGTTCGGCCTCGATCCGCGCCTCTTGGTCACCGTGCGCGCCGCCGATGTCGACAGCGCTCTGCGCACCGCGGCCGACGCGCTCGCCTGCGATGCGCTCGGCGCCGTGGTGCTCGAAATCTGGGGCGATGCGCGCCAGCTCGATCTCGTCGCCAGCCGCAAACTGACCCTGGCCGCGCAAGCCTCCGGCGTCACCGCGCTGCTGCTGCGGATCGCGGCGACGCCGATCCCTTCGACCGCGGAGACGCGCTGGATCGTGCGCGCGGCGCATTCGCCGCCGGGCAATGCCGCAAGCGCCTGGGGCGCGCCGCGCTTCGAGGCCGAACTCGTGCGTAACCGTCATGGCCCGGTCGGGCGATGGATCATGGAATGGAAATGTGATGAGTGCCAATTCAGTGAACCGTCGGCGTATCCTCAGCCTGTGGCTGCCGCGCCTGCCCATCGACCGCATCAAGCGCAAGCTCGCGCAGGACATCGCCTCGCAAGCTGAACTTGTTGCAGGCGAGCTGAGAGAACCGTCAAGTGAGGCGGGCACATTGGCAGGGCTCTCTCCCCCCTTGCGGGGGAGAGTTGGAGAGAGGGGGACCACGAACGACGGCGTAAGCGGCTTACCCCTCTCCCTCACCCTCCCCCGCAAGGGGGGAGGGAACCCGTCTGCCGATGCGTCCCTTACGAATAGCAAAGAACTCCCCAGCGTCGTCGTCGCAAAGGACCACAACGCGATCCTGCTGCATGCCATCGACGAGGCCGCGGTGCGCGCGGGGCTGTCGATCGGGCTGCCGCTCGCCAATGCGCGGGCGATCTGTCCGGAGCTCACGGTCTACGACGCCGATCCCGCCGCCGATCTGAAGACGCTGAACGACATCGCCGACTGGTGCGACCGCTTCACGCCGCTGGTCGCGCTCGATCCGCCATACGGCCTGTTCCTCGACATCACCGGCTGCGCGCATCTGTTCGGCGGCGAGCGTGCGCTGCTGCAGATCGTCCTCAATGCGCTGAGCCGGCGCGGCTTTGCCGTCAGTGCGGCGATATCAGGCACCTCGATCGCGGCGCGCACGGTGACGCGTCATGCCTCGGGGCAGGTCATCGCCGATGGCGCGGAGGCGCAGGCGGTCGGCCCGCTGCCGGTGTCGGCGCTCGGCGCCGATCCTGCCGTCACCACCGGCCTGCGCCGCGCCGGGTTGAAGACCATCGGCGATGTTGCCTCGCGCGCGCCGCACGAGATATCGGCGCGGTTCGGCTCGGCCTTCACCACCTTGCTCGGTTACGCGCTCGGGCAGGGCGATGCCCCGATCAGCCCACGCAAGCCGCTACCGGATTACATCGTCGAGAAGCGTTTCCCCGAGCCCATCGCGACCGACACCGTGATCGCTCTGACGCTCTCGAGCCTCGCCAAGATGCTGGTTGCGGCGATGGACAAGCAGGGCAAGGGTGCGCGGCAGCTGGAGGCGAGCTTCTTCCGCACCGATGGCGCGGTGCGCACGATCATGGTCGAGACCGGGCGTCCGGTGACGCGGCCGGAGATGATCGATCGCCTGTTCCGCGAGCGGCTCGATGCGCTCAACGATCCCCTCGATCCCGGCTTCGGCTTCGATCTCATCCGCCTCGCTGCCGGGCGCACCGAGATCGTGGTGCAGCAGCAGCGCGACCTCGACACGTCGGTGCACGACAATGACGAGGTCTCGGCGCTGATCGACCGCATCGCAGCCCGCATCGGCGGCAAACGCGTCGTCGTGCATTTGCCGCTCGAGAGCCACATCCCCGAACGCGCGGCGCTCGCGCTGCCGGCGCAGCATCATCTGGCCGCCGCCAGCGCGGCCGCCTGGCCGGACCGCGTCGCCGGCGAGCCGCCGCTGCGGCCCTTGCGGCTGTTCGAGCGGCCCGAGCCGATCAAGGTGCCGTTCGCGAGCGTGCCGGATGGTCCGCCGCACCAGTTCACCTGGCGGCGCGCCTTGCATGCGGTGGTGCGGGTCGAGGGCCCCGAGCGGATCGCGATGGAATGGTGGAAGCAGGACGGCGCGGCGCTGACGCGCGATTACTTCCGCGTCGAGGACGCCGAGGGCCAGCGCTTCTGGATCTTTCGCGACGGCCTCTATGAGAGCGAGCTGCGGGACGAGGAGGGCAGGCCGCTCCCCGCCAACTGGTATGTGCACGGGCTATTCGCATGACGACACCCAGGCCAACATATGCCGAGATCGGCATCACCAGCAATTTCTCCTTCCTGCGCGGCGGCTCCGATCCACGCGCCTATGTGCATCAGGCGAGCGAACTCGGGATTCCCGTGATCGGGCTTGCCGATCACAACACGCTGGCCGGCGTGGTGCGCGCCTGGAAGGAGCTCGACAGCGACAAGGTCGCCCATCCGCCAAAGCTTCTGATCGGCGCCCGCATCGTCTTCATCGACGGAACGCCCGATATCCTGGTCTATCCGCGCGACCGCGCCGCTTACGGCCGGCTGTGCCAGTTGCTCACCCGCGGCAAGCGTGGCGGCGGCATCGAGCGGATCGAGAAGGGCGATTGCCGTCTCAGTCTGTCCGATCTGCTCGATTTCGCCGAAGGCCAGCTTCTGGTGCTGACGCTGGCGCATCGTTTCGACGCGGAGAAAGCGCTTGATCTGCTCGCGCAACTGAAAGCCAGCGCCGCTGACGGTGTCTGGCTCGCGGCAAGCCTGCTCTATCGCGGCGACGACAGGCGCCGTCTCGCGCGGCTGCATGGCCTCGCCACGGAGGCCGACGTGCCACTGCTTGCCACCAACGAGGTGCTCTATCACCATCCCGCGCGCCGTGCGTTGCAGGACGTGCTGACTTGCATCCGCGAAAAGACCACGATCGAGGCTGTCGGCCGCAGGCTTGAGGCCAATGCCGAGCGGCATCTCAAGCCGGCGCATGAGATGGCGAGGCTGTTCCGCGATCTGCCGGATGCGATCGCGGAGACCATGCGCTTTGCCGAACGCATCTCGTTCTCGCTCGATCAGCTCAAATATCAGTATCCGGATGAGCCGGTGCCGCCGGGCAAGACCGCGCAGCAGCATCTGGAGGACTTGACCTGGGCCGGCGTCGACAAATATTTCGGCGGCGTGATCGACGACAAGCTTCGCGTCACCCTGAACAAGGAGCTCGCGCTGATCGCCGAGCTGAAATACGCGCATTACTTCCTCACCGTGCACGACATCGTGCACTATGCGCGCAGCCAGAACATCCTGTGCCAGGGGCGGGGATCGGCGGCGAATTCGGCGGTCTGCTTCGTGCTCGGCGTCACCTCGGTCGATCCGACCAAGGTCGATCTCTTGTTCGAGCGCTTCATCTCCAAGGAGCGGCTGGAGCCGCCCGACATCGACGTCGATTTCGAGCATTCGCGGCGCGAGGAGGTGATGCAATATGTCTATCGCCGCTACGGCCGCCATCGCGCTGCTATTATCGCGACCGTGATCCATTATCGCCCGCGCAGCGCGATCCGCGACGTCGGCAAGGCGCTCGGGCTGACCGAGGACGTCACCGCGGCGCTGGCCGACACCGTGTGGGGCAGCTGGGGCAAGGGCCTCAACGACATGCAGGTGCGCCAGGCCGGGCTCGATCCCAAAAATGCGATGATCAACCTCGCGGTCGAGCTCGCCACCGAGCTGATCGAGTTTCCGCGCCATCTCTCACAGCATGTCGGCGGCTATGTGCTGACCCAGGACCGGCTCGACACCTATGTGCCGATCGGCAACGCGGCGATGGACGACCGCACCTTCATCGAATGGGACAAGGACGACGTCGACGCGCTTCATATGATGAAGGTCGACGTGCTGGCGCTGGGCATGCTGACCTGCATCCGCAAATGTTTTGACCTGATCGATGACCACAAGGGCAAGCGCTGGGAGCTCGCCTCGGTCCCGCAGGACGACAAGAACGTCTACGACATGCTGTGTCGCGGCGAGTCGCTCGGCGTGTTCCAGGTCGAGAGCCGCGCCCAGATGAACATGCTGCCGCGCCTGAAGCCGCGCACCTTCTACGATCTCGTCATCGAGGTCGCGATCGTGCGCCCCGGGCCGATCCAGGGCGACATGGTGCATCCTTATCTCAGGCGGCGGAACAAGCAGGAGAAGGAAAGCTATCCTTCACCTTCACCCGAGCACGGCCCGCCGGACGAGCTCTACAACGTGCTGCACAAGACGCTCGGCGTTCCGCTGTTCCAGGAGCAGGCGATGCGGATCGCGATCGAGGCAGCAAAATTCACCTCGGAAGAGGCCAACGGCCTGCGCCGCTCGATGGCGACCTTCCGCAACGTCGGCACCATCGGCAGCTACGAGGAGAAGCTGGTCGGCAACATGGTGGCGCGCGGCTACGATCCGGATTTCGCCCGCAGCTGCTTCGACCAGATCAAGGGCTTTGGCAGTTACGGCTTCCCGGAGAGCCATGCCGCGAGCTTCGCCCAGCTCGTCTACATCTCCTCGTGGCTGAAGCACCATCATCCCGATGCGTTCTGTTGCGGCCTGCTCAACTCGCAGCCGATGGGCTTCTACGCCCCGGCGCAGATCGTCGGCGACGCCCGCAAGAACGGCGTCACGGTGCGCGACGTCGATGTCTCCTTCAGCTTTGCGCAGAATACGCTGGAGGAGCGCGACGGGAAATATTGCGCGGTGCGGCTCGGCTTTCGTCAGATCGACGGTTTTCACTGGCTGGATGAGGACGAGGAGCGGCTGAAAGCTCTCCAGTCGTCATTCCGGGGCGCGCGAAGCGCGAGCCCGGAATCCATTTCTCAGCGCAACAGCGGCCTGATGGATTCCGGGCTCGCGCCAAGTGGCGAGCCCCGGAATGACGGCGTCCAAGACTGGGCCGACCGCATCGTCGCCGCGCGCAGCCGCCGGCCTTTCACCTCGCTGGAGGACTTTGCCCGCGACACCGCGCTCCCCAAGCGCGCGCTGATCCTGCTTGCCGACGCCGATGCGTTCCGCTCGCTCGGGCTCGACCGCCGCGCGGCGCTGTGGGCGGTGCGGCGGCTACCCGACGACGTGCCGCTACCGCTGTTTCAGGCCGCCACCGCGCGCGAGCAGCCGGATGAGGGTGCAAAACCGCTGCCGGAGATGCCGCGCCCCGAGCAGGTGGTCGCCGACTATCAGACCATCCGCCTGTCGCTGAAGGGCCATCCGATGGAATTCCTGCGCGAGATGTTCACCACAGAGCGGGTCGTTGCCTGCCACACCATCAACCGCAGCAACGACCGCCGCCGCGTCCGTTGCGCCGGCGTCGTGCTGGTGCGGCAGCGGCCGGGCAGCGCCAAGGGCGTGGTGTTCATGACGCTGGAGGACGAGACCGGCATCGCCAACATCGTGGTGTGGCCGAAGGTGATGGAGCAGTATCGGAAAGAGGTGATGGGTGCGCGCCTGATCCTGGTCGAAGGCTATATCCAGAGCAGCCCGGAGGGCGTGACGCATCTGGTGGCGCAGCGCATGACCGATCGCTCCCACGATCTGATCGGGCTCGCCAACGAATCCCCTGTCAGCAAGCATCCGGTGCCGGCGGGCCCGGCGCTGATCGAGCCGCTCAACGACGATCGTCGCGATCACGGTGACAACTCGTCACAAAGGATCCGGCACCCCCGCAACGTCCGCATCCTGCCGCCGTCACGCGATTTTCATTGAGGTTGATGCAGATCAAAGCCATCACGGGGCTCGCGTAAGACAAGGCACAAGAAGGAGACCGGGATGTCAGCAACCGAGATCGCGAAACTTCATTTCTCGGCCGCGCTTGCCGAAGCCGAGACCGCTGGACTCGATCACGACAGCATCTGCCGCTCGCTGCTCGGCCTCGTCGTTGCGAAATACCTTGAAAACCGGAGCGTCGCCGACGTCCAGTCGGAACTTCGCTTCGTCGCCGACAATTGCGACCCTGATACGGACTTCGCATTCATGCGCCCGTAGCACACGGAGCGAGGGGTGCGGATTGCAGCCTTCCTCACGGCGATAATGTGCACCGCAACCAGCCGATCCCGCCTTGTGCGCCCTACGCCAATTGCTATCGTCCCGCCGCCCGGGCGATCGATCCGGGGTCTGCAACAACAACTGGGGAGGACTATATGCGTTATCTCTCTGCGCTCATCGGCGCGGCATGCGTCGCGTTCGTCACGGCCACCGCTGCATTCGCCCAGGTGCCTTCCAATCCCGACAACCCCAACGACGTCGTCCCCGATGCGCTGACGCCGCCGCCCTATGGCGAGCCGATCAACCTCGAAACCGCCAAGAAGGTCGCCGCCGCCGCGGTCGCCGAGACCCAGAAGCGAAACTGGAATGCGTTCTGCATCGCGATTGTCAATCCGGCCGGCGAGCTCGTCTATTTCGAGAAGCAGGACAATTGCCAATACGCCTCGATCGGCGTCTCCCAGCACAAGGCCCGCACCGCGACGCGCTATCGTCGGCCCACGCTGACCTTCGAGAACCTGATCGGCAAGGGCGCCTACTTCAACTATCTCATGACCCTTGACGACGTGATCGCCTCCCGCGGCGGCAACCTCCTGATGGTCGACGGCAAGATCGTCGGCGCCATCGGCGTCAGCGGCGGCTCGGGCTCGCAGGACAATGTGATCTCGCTCGCGGGACAAGCTGCGCTGAAGTGAAGTCACGGAGTGATGCTTCTGCCGGGCTTCGGCCGGGCGGAACGCTTCGCTCTACCCCCATCCTGTCGGTCTTCAAACGGCCGACGAGTTGTTCCGATTTTCAGAATTTAACTTGACGCCAGACCCAACTCAGATGTTCAATACGCCCGTCTCGCCCGATCGAGGGGCGCTTCGCGGTCGTCACGAACGCGGGTCGAGATGCGGTGGACGCGGATTGCGCGACTGACGAGTGCGCATGAAGCGGACGGTGAAGTCGTGTGGTCCTGACGCCCTGGTGGCAGGTGTCTTTTCCGATTGCGCAGGTCGCGCGTTGCGAAGACGGTGACAAGCAAGCCCAGTCTCGCCGGGGAGAGCACGAAGTAAGCCGTAACCCATCGCGCAGGGAAAGCCGGATTGCTCCGGTTACACCTGTGGTCCTACCCCCGAGCTTTCTACCCTTTGCTCGGGGCCCATGGGTGCGATCGGCACCCGGCTTTCCCTGCGCCCTCTGCGAGAGAGGAGGGTGAAACGAAGAGCAAGACTCGGGCAACTCATGTCGCGAGAATGCGAATGTGTGACTCACAGACCGTGCAACAAATTCAGTGTCGTCCCGGCCTTGAGCCGCGACCCATAACCACAAATGCTGATTGGTGTGCTTCGTCGGGATTACGAGTCCCGTTTACGACACCCGCTGCGGCGTATGGGGCCCTGCCTTCGCAGGGACGACGGATCGAGATCGAGGCGCGCAACATTCCTCGTCGCCAGCACCAGCGATTGTTCAATCCTTGCGCAGCTGCACACTATTCCAATGCGGCCCCGACCGGCGGGCCACCCGGCGGGCGATGCAGGAAGGTGATCGACGCATAGGCGCCGACCCAGGAGCCGGCCGCGGCGAAGGCGACGTAGAGCCAGTTCTCCGTGTAGCTGATCACCGCGTAGGAGGAGAGCACGTACCAGACGCTGCTCCAGGTCGCCGCCGGCACGCGCTTGCGCGCGACGACGGCCGAGGTGAACATGACGTAGACCGCGTCGGTCGCCGCGGTCGCGAGGAAGACGCCGCCGGCGGTGAGGGGATCGATGGCAGCCATTGCAACTCCTGTTTGGGTCGGGCAGAGCTAAGGCATGGTCCAGGAAATGGTTTTCCGAAAAGATCATGTCCAAAAAGGCATGGTCTCGAAAAGCGTGAAGCTGTCTTCCCAGAAGATGATGCCAAATACGGGTTGAGATCGGGCATTGCCATTTTGTCATCATGCTCGGGCATAGATTAATCGCAAACAGGAATGCGCATGCAGGACATCCGTGAAATCCTTTCCGATGTCTGGACCGGCGCCGGTGGCGCGCCGTCCGCGCTTGATGCGGTCACCCTGACCGGCAGCGAGCCGCAATTGCCGTCGTCGTTTCGGGTCGCAGCAGCTGCGCAGGTATCGATTGCCGCGGCAGGCCTTGCCGCGGCCGAGGTCTGGAAAGCCCGCAGCGGCGAGCAGCAGGACGTCGCGGTCGACATGCGCCATGCCATCGTCGAATGCCGCAGCGAGCGTTACCTGCGGGTCGACGACAAGCCGCCGCCGCCGGCGTGGGACAAGATCGCCGGCGTCTACCGCGTCCGCGACAACCGCTTCGTCCGCCTCCACACCAATTTCCCGCATCACCGCGACGCCGTCTGCAAGGTGCTGGGCTGCAGCGCCGAGCGTGACGACGTCCAGGCCGCGCTGCTGCAATGGGACGGCGAGGCGTTCGAGACCGCGGCCTATGCGGCCGGCGGCGTTGTCGCCTTGATGCGCTCATATGACGAGTGGTCGGCGACGCCGCATGCAGGCGAACTTGCAAGGCTGCCGCTGATCTCGATCGAGAAGATCGGCGACGCCGCGCCAAAGCCGTGGCCGGCGGGGAAGCGGCCGCTGGCTGGCATCCGGGTGCTCGACCTGTCGCGCGTGATCGCCGGTCCCGTCGCCGGCCGCACGCTTGCCGCGCACGGCGCCGACGTGCTCCTGATCTCCGGTCCCGATCTGCCTGATATCCCCTGGCTTACCATCGACACCGGCCGCGGCAAGCTGACGAGCTTTCTCGATCTGCGCAGCGAGCAGGGGCGGGCCGTGATGCGCGGCCTCGTCGCGCAGGCCGACATCTTCTCGCAGGGCTATCGTCCGCAGGCGATTGCGCGGCTCAGCTTTTCGCCGGAGGAGGCGGCCCACATCAATCCCGGGCTCGTCTATGTGACACTCTCGGCCTATGGCCATGCCGGTCCGTGGGCGCAGCGCCGCGGTTTCGACTCGCTGGTGCAGACCACGACCGGCTTCAATCATGCCGAAGGGCAAGCCGCCGGCGTCGATGGACCGAAGGAACTGCCGGCCCAGATGCTCGACCATGCCACCGGATATTTCATGGCTTTCGGCGCCATGATGGCCAGGGCCCGCCAGGCGCGCGAGGGCGGCAGCTGGCATGTCCGGGTATCGCTGGCGCAGACCGGGCGCTGGCTGTGGAATCTCGGCCGCCTCGAAGGCGGCTTTGCCACCGAAGACCTCAAGGCGGACGCGGTGCAGCCGTTCATCGAGCGGCTTCCGTCCGGATTTGGCACGCTGAGCTCGGTCCGGCATGCCGCCGTCCTGTCGGGCACCCCGGCCCATTGGTCCCGCCCGGCCATGCCGCTCGGCAGTCACCAGCCGGAGTTTCCTGCCCCGGAGTTTCCCGGATGAGACATTCAGTCGCCGTTCAGGCTATCCGAACTTTAACGACGGGCACCGCCGAAGTGCGATTTTTAGGTTGTTTGCAACGCCAATTCGGCACTATTAGCGCACCGCTGGGGCCGCCCCGCCGGAAGCTGCAACGATCGACCTAGCGGACCGCATGCTGAACGAGTTTACCAAGAGAATGCAGAGCTTTAGCCGTCCGCGTCTGCTCGTGGCTGCGGCGGTGCTGGTCGCCGCCTGCGCGGGCGCCTATGGCTACACGCGGTTCGGCACAGAAAAGCAGAAGCCGTCGGAAGTCTCCAGCCAGTCCCGCAAGGGCGGCACGCGCTATGCACCGTCGGCGGCCGAGTGGGCCAGCCTGACCTTCCAGACCGTATCCGAGCACACCTTCCGCTCCGAACTGGTGACCGAGGGCAAGATCGGGATCGACGAGGATCGCTCCACCCCGGTCTATTCGCCCTATACCGGGCGCGTGACCCGCCTGCTGGTGCGGCCGGGCGATACCGTGGTCAAGGGACAGCCGCTGTTCGTGATCGAAGCGGCCGACACCGTGCAGGCGCAGAACGACTATGTCGCCGCGATGACCGGCCTCAACAAGGCCCAGTCGGCGCTCGATCTGGCCCAGATCCAGGAGAAGCGCGCCAAGGACCTGTCCGAGGGCAAGGCGATCCCGCTGAAGGATTATCAGACCGCGCAGGCCGCGCTGGTGCAGGCGCAGAACGATGCGCGCTCGGCGCAGACGCTGCTGGAGGCCGCGCAGAACAAGTTGCACATCCTCGGCTTCGGCGACGACGCCATCACGACCCTGCAGCAGAAGGGCCGCCTCAATCCGGAGACGACGGTGTTCGCGCCGATCGGCGGCACGGTGGTCCAGCGCAAGGCCGGGCCCGGGCAGTATGTCTCGACCGGGGCCAGCGACCCGGTCTATGTGATCGGCGATCTCTCGACGGTCTGGCTGATCGCCTTCGTCCGCGAGTCCGACGCCGACAATGTCGCGGTCGGGCAGGACCTCAGCTTCAGCGTGATGGCGCTGCCGGGCAAGGTGCTCACCGCCCGGGTCAACTATGTCGCCGCCGCGATCGACGCGACCTCGCGCCGGCTTTTGGTCCGCGCCACCATCGACAATGCCGACAATCGGCTGAAGCCCGAGATGTTCGCCAATGTGACGCTGTATTCGAAGGGCGACCACCCGGCGGTCGGCGTGCCGAAACAGGCGCTGATCTACGAGGGCGATCAGGTTCGCGTCTGGGTCGCGAAGGCCGACGACAAGACCATCGAGCTGCGCCAGATCAAGCCCGGCCTCATCAATGGCGACCTGGTCGAGGTCGCCGGCAATCTCAAGCCGGGCGAGCAGATCGTGACGAAGGGAAGCCTCTTCATAGACCGCGCCGCATCCGGCACTTAAGACGCGCGATCCGGAACAGGGGGAACCGGCCTTTCCGGATCGACCATGCCCACCCAAGAAAAATCCTCACCGTTGAAAGTGCCGATCTGAATGGATCGCCTCGTCGCCCTTGCCGTCAATCGCCGCTACTTGATGGTGGCCATGTTCGTCGCCGTCTTCATCGGCGGCCTGCTTGCGTTCAAGCAGCTCAACATCGAGGCCTATCCCGATCCGACCCCGCCGATGGTCGACATCGTGACGCAGAGCCCGGGCCTCTCGGCCGAGGAGATCGAGCGCTACATCACGATCCCGATCGAGACCCAGGTCGCCGGTATCAAGAACCTCAAGACCATCCGGACCATCTCGCTGTACGGCCTGTCCGACGTCAAGCTGCAGTTCTCCTTCGACTACACCTATGACGAGGCGCTGCAGCAGGTGCTCAACCGCCTGTCGCAGCTCGCGCCGCTGCCCGGCAACGTGCAGCCCGGCATCTCCCCGACCAGCCCGATCGGCGAAATCTTCCGCTACCGGCTGAAGGGACCGCCGAACTACAGCGTGCTCGACCTCAAGACGTTGCAGGACTGGGTGCTGCAACGTCGCTTCCGCGCGGTGCCCGGCGTGATCGACGTCACCGGCTGGGGCGGCAAGACCAAGACCTACGAGATCCAGGTCGACTTCAACAAGCTGGTCGCCAACGGCCTGACCCTGCCGCAGGTGCTGCAGGCGGTTTCCAACGCCAACATCAATGTCGGCGGCAACACCGTGAACATCGGCTCGCAATCGGCCGTGGTGCGCGGCGTCGGCCTGATCCGCTCGATCGACGATCTCGCCAACACCATGATCTCGCAATCGGGCGGCAATCCGGTGCTGGTCCGGGACATCGGCACTGTGACGATTGGAGAGAAGCCGCGGCTCGGCATCGCCGGCATCGACAATGACGACGACATCGTGCAGGGCATCGTGCTGATGCGCCGCGGCGAGCAGAGCTCGCCGACGATCGCCCGCGTCGAGCAGCTGGTCAACCAGATCAACAATTCCTCGATCCTTCCGCCGGGCGTCAAGATCGAGCGCATCTACGACCGCAAGGATCTGATCGAGCTCACCACCCACACCGTGCTGCACAACATGGTGGTCGGCATCCTGCTGATCGTGCTGCTGCAGTGGATATTCCTCGGCGATCTGCGCAGCGCGCTGATCGTCGGCGCGACGATCCCGTTCGCGCTGTTCTTCGCCGTGATCATCTTGGTGCTGCGCGGCGAATCCGCCAATCTGCTGTCGGTCGGCGCGATCGATTTCGGCCTGATCGTCGACGCCACCGTGATCATGGTGGAGGCGATCTTCCGCAGGCTGTCGCAGACCACGGCGCTGTCGGAAGCCGAACGCGAGCACATCTCCGACGACACCGTGATGGGGATGAAGAGCCACGCAATTTTGTCGGCCGCGGCCGACGTCTCGCGCTCGATCTTCTTCGCCGCCACCATCATCGTCGCCGCGTTCCTGCCGCTGTTCACGCTGGGCGGCGTCGAGGGCAACATCTTCGGGCCGATGGCGCGAACCTATGCCTATGCCCTGGCCGGCGGGCTGCTGGCGACGTTCACGATCACGCCGGCGCTGAGCGCGATCATCCTGCCGGCGCATATCCACGAGACCGAAACCTGGATCGTCAAGAAGCTCGACGCGATCTACCTGCCGGCGTTGAACTGGGCGATCGGCAACCGCAAGATCGTGATGGCCGGGGCGGCCGGCCTCGTGGTCATGACCATCATCTTCGTGCGGTTCCTCGGCCTCGAATTCCTGCCCAAGCTGGAAGAGGGCAACCTGTGGATCCGCGCCACGCTGCCGCCGACGATCTCGCTGCAGGAGGGCAACGCCTATGTCAACGAGATGCGCAAGCTGATCCGCAGCCGTCCCGAGGTGGTGTCGGTGGTGTCGCAGCACGGCCGTCCCGACGATGGCACCGACGCCGCCGGCTTCTTCAACGCCGAATTCTTCGCGCCGCTGAAGCCGGCCGGCGAATGGCCCGACACGCACGACAAGGACGTGTTGACCGCACAATTGCTGGCGCAGTTGCAGGACAAGTTCCCCGGCGTCGAATTCAACTTCTCGCAATATCTGCAGGACAACGTCTCGGAAGCCGTGTCCGGCGTGAAGGGCGAGAACTCGATCAAGCTCTATGGCAACGATCTGCAGGCGTTGACCGACACCGCCAACAAGATCAAATCCGTGTTGTCGACGGTGCAGGGGGTCACCGACCTCGCGGTGTTCACCTCGCTCGGCCAGCCGACCGTCCAGATCGACGTCGACCGCGCGCGGGCGGCGCGCTACGGCCTGTCCCCCGGCGATATCAACGCCACCATCAAGGTCGCCGTCGGCGGCGACACCGCGGGCGATCTTTATGAACCCGGCAGCGACCGGCACTTCCCAATCATCGTCCGCCTCGCGCCGGAATATCGCAAGAGTGCGGAGGCGATCCAGAACCTGCGGATCGGCGCAAACAATCCGAATGGCGGAGTCACGCAGATACCGCTCTCTGAGGTGGCCTCGATCAAGCTGATCTCCGGAGCGGCCTACATCTATCGCGAGCAGCAGGAGCGCTATCTGCCGATCAAGTTCTCGGTGCGTGACCGCGACCTCGGCAGCGCGATCCTGGAGGCGCAGCAGAAGGTCAACGAGCAGGTCCAGTTGCCGCCCGGCTCGCGTCTCGAATGGGTCGGCGAGTTCGGCAATCTGCAGGACGCGATCAAGCGGCTGTCGATCGTGGTGCCGATCAGCCTCGTGCTGATCGCGGTGCTGCTGTTCTTCAATTTCGGCTCGATGGTCGATACCATGCTCGCGATGAGCGTGATCCCGATGGCGATCTTCGGCGGCGTGCTCGGGCTCCTGATCTCGGGCATTCCGTTCAGCGTGTCGGCGGCGATCGGCTTCATCGCACTGTTCGGCATCGCCGTGATGGACGGCATCATTATCCTGTCGCAGTTCAACCAGCTGATCGACGAGGGCTATGACCGGATGCGCGCGGTGATCCGCACTGGCGAGCTGCAGCTTCGGCCGGTGCTGATGACCTGCGTGGTGGCGGGCGTCGGCCTGCTCCCGGCGGCGGTGTCGGAGGGCATCGGCTCGCAGGTGCAGAAGCCGCTCGCCATCGTCGTCGTCACCGGCATGATGCTGGCGCCGCTGGTGATCCTGATCACCCTGCCGGTGCTGATCTCCTACTTCTCGCGTCGGCCGAAGGACAACGTCAGGTGAAGCCGTAGAGCCGCGCCGGATTGTCGACCAGGATGGTCTTGCGCACCGCGGCGTCCGGTGCCCAGACCGGAAGCTGGTTGAGGAGGCGGCCGTCGTCGATCTGGTACAACGGCGTGACGTCGGTGACCTTCTTGCCTTGGGGCGTCACCGAATCCGGATGCGGCCAATCGGTGCCCCAGACGATGCGCTCGGCATTCGCCGCGATAAGGGCCTGGGCCAGCGGCGCCGCGTCGGCATAGTCGGGCGCGAGCTTCGAAGCGCGGTAGGCGCCGGAGATCTTGACATACGCCTTGCCGGATTTGACCAGCGCGAGCAGGTCGGCAAAACCCGGCTGGCCGGTGCCGAGCGCGGCCTCGGCGCCGCCGAAATGGTCGAACACCACGGGTACCGGTGCGGCCGCGACCAGGTCCTTGATCGCCGAGATCATGGCGAGGCTGGTGAACAGTTGCACGTGCCAGCCGCGCGCCTTCATCCGCTCGACCGCGGCCGTGAAGCGCTGCCGGCCGACATCGGGATCGTTGACGCCGCCAGTCGCGAGGTTGAGGCGGATGCCGCGAAAGCCGGCCTTCTGTAGCGCGTCGAGATCGCTCTCGCTGGTCTTGTCGTCGATCACGGCGACGCCGCGCGCCGTGGGACCCCGCGCCGTCATACCGAACAGGGTCGACGAATTGTCGGAGCCGTAGACGCTCGGTGTCACGATCACCACGCGCTCGACATGCAGCGCCTTGTGCAGCGCGCTCATCTCCTCCGGCGAGGCCGGTTCCGGGGTGTAGACGCGGCCGGCGAAGAACGGGAACTTGTCGGGATCGCCATGAATGTGGGTGTGGCAGTCGCAGGCACCGGCGGGCACGTCGAAGTTCACGGGGGTGGATGGTTGCGATGCCTTGGAAAATGCGTTGCCGCCGGTCATGGTCACTCCCGCTGCGATGGAAGCCAGCATCATACTGCGTCGCGTCAGCATTGGACGTCTCCCTGCGTGCTCGGCTGTTATGCGCGCACTCCGCGCACCGGCATTGTTGATGGCCGGCGGGGCGGAGGTTATCGGCGGAGAGAGCGGGCGGAAAGAGCCGGTCCGCGGTGCGGCCGGTTCCGCAACGCCTATTGTCCCGACGGCGTGCGCAGGCCGTGCCAGGCGTCGCGCACCTGATGGTAGTGCACCTCGGGCAGATAGTCGGGCGTCTTGAGATTGAGCGTCTTGACGTCGAGGCGTCCGACCGCGCTGAGCAGCGTGTAGGACGCGATCACGCGGTCGCGCTGCGCGCCGATCAGCCGGGCCCGCGCCGTGATCAGATCCTGCTGCGAGTTGAGCACGTCGACCGTGGTGCGCTGGCCGCCGGCAGCTTCCTTCTGCACGCCGGCGAGCGCAACCTCCGCGGCCTTCACCTCGGATTCGGAGGCCGACACCGCGATCTTGGCGCCCTCATTGGCAACCCAGGCGCTGACCACGGCGGTCTTGGCCTGGTTGCGGACCTGGTCCAGCACGAGCCGGCTCTGCGCAGCGACCTCCTTGGCCTGTCGGGTCTGCGAGGCCGCGGTGCCGCCGTCATAGATCGGCTGCGTGATCTGGCCGATCACTGAGACCTGATCGGTGCCGAAAGTGCTGAGCGAGGTATCGGAGTCGCGGTTCTTGCTGGCGCTGCCCTGCACGGTGACGCTCGGCATCAGGCTGCTCTCGGCGACGCGGATCGAGGTCGAGGCCACGTCGACGTCGTATCCTGCGGCCATCACCGCCGGATGCTCGCGCACCGCAAGCGCGATCGAATCCTCACGGCTGCGCGGCAGCAGCCGGTCGATGGTGTCGGCCGGACGCAATTGCGACGGCGCGTTGCCGACCACCTGCGCATAGGTCGCCTGGCTGATCGCGAAGTTGACCTCGGCGGCGTTGAGATCGGCGAGGCCGCGGTTGAGCCGGGCCTCCGCCTGCGCCGTATCGGTCGGCGTGACGTCGCCGGCATTGAGGCGGCGCTGGGTGATCGCCTGGGTTTCCTTCAGGAAGGCGACGTTGGCGCGCTGCGCCTCGACCAGGGTCTGGTTGGCCAGCACGTTGGTATAGGCGGTGACGGCGTCGAGCAGCACGCCCTGGCCGACATTGCGCAGGGCCTCGCGGCCGGATTGCACCTGCAATTCGGCGACGCGGACGCTGTTGGCGGTCTTGAAGCCGTTGAACAGCGTCTGGGTGACCGTGACGCCGATCTGCCAGGGCTTCAGCGTCGCGCTCTGGATCACGTTGCCGGGAAGCTGGTCGCGCACGGCCTGCAGGCCGACCGAGAGGCCGGCACTGACCTGGGGGCGGTAACCGGCCAGCGCCTGCGGCACATTCTCGTCGGTCGCGCGCTGGCGCGCCCGCTCGGCATTGAGCTGCGGATTGGTCTGGTACGCCTTGACCAGGGCCTCGGGCAGGCTCTCGGCGTGGGCTGCGGTGTCAGTCAGCAGCGCGCATGCCAGACCGCTAAGGCAGATGCCCGACAAAAGCACACGCCTCGCCACGTCGCTAACCCTCGCGGCACGCTCAACCATGTGATCCCGCAAACCAAAACCCCGGCAGTCCGCTCCCGTGGACGCCGTCGGCACATATCTATCTGTTTACGGGGCGACGCCGCCACAGGCAAACCGCCACACGACATCTGCACATCATTTCACGTCTTGTCTGTTGCCGGTTCGTCACAGGCGAGCGCAACTGTCATATGAAGTATAAGTTTGAACCGCCGGCCGCCGATTCAGCGACGCCGGTTACCCACTGTCTCCTCCGGGTCCATTGCTGATGCCCATATTCTTCTCCGACCCCGAGGCGATCGCGGAGCACATTGTTCGTGACGTCGGAACCGAACTTGTGGTGGGGCTGCCGCTCGGCCTCGGCAAGGCCAACCACATCGTCAACGCGCTGTATGCGCGGGCGGTCGCCGACCGCTCTATCAACCTGACGCTGTTCTCGGCGCTGACGCTGGAAAAGCCGAAGCCGAAGAGCCTGCTCGAACAGCGCTTCATCGGCCCCGTGATCGATCGCCTGTTCGGCGGCTACCCGGATCTCGCCTATGCGGATGCGCTGCATCGCGGCGCGCTTCCGCCCAACATCAAGGTGATCGAATTCTTCTTCCTCGCAGGACAGTGGTTGTATCAACCGTTCGCTCAGCAGAACTACATTTCCGCAAATTACACCCACGCGGCGTCATACCTATTGTCGCGCGGGCTGAATGTCGTGCCCCAGCTCGTCGCCAAGCGTGTGGTCGATGGCGTGCCGCGCTACAGCCTGAGCTGCAACACCGATACGACGCTCGACGTGCTGCGCGCCCGCGCGCAGGGGCGGGCTTCATTCAAGCTGATCGGCCAGGTCAATTCCGAACTGCCGTTCATGCGGGGGCCCGGCGACCTGCCGGCGGATGAATTCGCTGCGGTGCTCGACAGCCCCGACACCGATTTCCCGCTGTTCGCGCCGCCGTCGGAGCCGATCAGCGACACCAAATATGCGATCGGACTGCATGCCGCGGGTCTGGTCCGCGACGGCGGCACGCTGCAGATCGGGATCGGGCAGGTCGGCGATGCGTTGGCGCAGGGGCTCGTGGTGCGTCACCGCGACAACGCCCAATTCCACGGCATCATGCAGCGCCTCGCACCCGGTACCGAACAGCTCGCGGCGGCCGAGACGGGGCCGTTCGAGAAGGGCCTTTATGGCGTCAGCGAGATGCTGTTCGAGGCATTCCTCGGGCTGATCGACGCCGGCATCCTCAAGCGCGAGGTCGACGGCGTGATACTGCACGGCGCATTCTTCCTCGGGCCGCAATCCTTCTATCGGGCGCTACGCGAGATGACACCCGAGCAGCTGACGCGAATCCAGATGATGCCGGTGTCCTTCACCAACGAGATCTTCGGCGACGAGGACGGCAAGCGCCGCGCCCGCGTCGATGCGCGCTTCGTCAACAACGCGATGATGGCGACGCTGCTGGGCGCTGCGATCTCCGACGGGCTCGACAACGGCCAGGTCGTGAGCGGCGTCGGCGGCCAGTACAATTTCGTGGCGCAGGCATTCGCGCTCGAAGGCGCGCGCTCGGTGCTGGCGCTGGAGGCAACCCATCAATCCGGCAGGCAGACGCAGTCGAACATCCGCTGGTCCTACGGTCACGCGACCATTCCGCGCCATCTGCGCGATGTCTTCGTCACGGAATACGGCATCGCCGACGTCAGAGGGAAATCCGACGCCGACGTGATCGCCGCGATGTTGCAGGTGTCGGACTCGCGCTTCCAGGGCGAGCTGATGCGGCAGGCCAAGGATGCCGGCAAGCTGCCGCGTGATCACCAAATCCCGGCCGCTCACCGCGAAAATTATCCCGAGCGCATCAGCACGGCGCTAAAGCCCGCGCGCGACGCAGGTCTGTTGCCGTCATTCCCGTTCGGCAGCGACTTCACCGACGTCGAGCAACGGCTAATCCCGGCGCTGCAGATCCTGCAGCAGGCGCAGCGCACGCCGCTGCAACTCGCCGGCCTGCTATGGCAGGGGATGCGGCATCCGCCCGATGCCGCCGACCGCGAATGCCTGGCGCGGCTCGGCCTCGACAAGCCGACGCGTCTCGCCGAGCGCGCCTATCTCGCGCTCGTCACTGCGGCATTGCAACGAAGCCGCGTGAATTAGAGCGTTTTCGAGCGAAGTGGATACCGGTTCGCGTCTAGAAAACGCGTCAAACAAGAATCTAGAGCCCCGTTCCGATTTCATCGGAACGGAAAAGGCTCTAGCGGTTCTTGTTGACCGGCTTGCGCTTCTCGATGAAGGCCGCCATGCCCTCGGAGCGGTCCTCGAGCGCGAAGGTCGAGTGGAACAGGTTGCGCTCGACATTCATGCCTTCCGACAGCGGCGTCTCGAACGCGCGGTTGATGGCCTCCTTGGCCATCGCGGCGGCCGGACGCGACATCGAGGCGATCTTCTCGGCCGCCGCGAGCGCCTCTTCCAGCAGCTTGTCGGCCGGAACGATCCGCGACACGAGGCCCGAGCGTTCGGCTTCCGCCGCATCCATCATGCGTCCGGTGAGGCAGAGATCCATCGCCTTCGACTTGCCGATCGCGCGGGTCAGCCGCTGCGTGCCGCCGATGCCCGGGATGGTGCCGAGGGTGATTTCCGGCTGGCCGAACTTTGCGGTGTCGGCGGCGATGATGATGTCGCACATCATCGCAAGCTCGCAGCCGCCGCCGAGCGCATAGCCCGCGACCGCGGCAATGGTCGGCTTGCGACAGCGGGCAACGCGGTCGCCGCCGATGGCGGTGAAGTCGCTGCTGAACATGTCGATGAAGCCCTTGGGCTGCATCTCCTTGATGTCGGCGCCGGCCGCGAAGGCCTTCTCGCTGCCGGTGATCAGGATGCAGCCGATCTTGTCGTCGGCCTCAAGGTCGTCCACCGCCGCGGCGATCTCGCGGAACACGCCGAACGACAGGGCATTCAGCATTTTGGGCCGGTTCAGCGTAATGACGCCGACCGGTCCCTTGCTTTCGACGATGATGAATTCGAACGTAGCCATGACGCAAACCCCGTGCCTGATTTGCCGGGCAATGTGCCCGCTGACGGGATGCGCTTCAAGTGGCTGAAAGGAGCTTTGGGCCGCGGTACGGCGCATCCGCGCCGCAAGCCGCGGGACCTTGGCTTAAGCCATGAACATACGCGCGGCGGACGCCACCGTGAGCAGGGCGCCGAAGCCGATGAAGATCTTCCCGATCAGCGAGGTCTGGTCCAGGCTCGCGCTGTCGCTGCTCGCCAGAACCGGGGCCGGCTTGGGTGCCGCTACGGCGACAGGCGGTGGCTGCGTCGGGGGCGCCTCCTGTTGGGCGGTCTGGGGTTGAACCGGCTGCGGTTGTTCCGCCGGCTGCTCCTGCTGCAGGGCCCGGTCGAGGTCATTGAGCTGGTCGGATGCGACCACGCTGCCGTCGGGTTGCGCGTCGCCGGGCTTGTCGGAGGCGGCCATCACCGGATTGGCGCCGGCGGGCGCAGTGCTCGCATTGCCGTCGCCGGACGTCAGCTCCGCATTGGCATTGGCGACCGTGGCGGGCATGCCCGCCGACGTCACGCTGCCGGCACCGCTCGTGACCTTCCTGCTCTCGGATTTGTCAGCCGTCCTGGAAGACTGGTGGCGCGCGTGGCGCCGGCCATGCCGCGAACTCTGGTCCGCGGACTTGTCGGTCGAAGCATTGTCGGATTTCGCCGTGGCGGGATCCGAACCGGCCGCATGCGCCGGCAACGGTCCGGCGAGACACACGAAAAACCCTGTCAGCCCTGTTGCAACCATCAAGGCCAAGCGCCCGCTGGCTTTGATCTTCATTCTGATGATCTCCCCATCTTGCCCGCCCAAAGGCGAAAAGAGCCCCCGCTGCGTGTCCACACCGGGGCAGAAAAAGGGAATCTTCGGGCTTGAGGGGGCGAAAGCTGGGCAATTTCCATCCCATAGGGGCTTCAGCGGCAGCACCCCGATGCTTGTCGGACCGATCGGTGTTATGAGCCCTGACGACTGGAAACCCGCCGGAGCGATTCTTTGAGGCTGATGCTCGGCGCGGCGTTGCCTGGATAACGATCACGAATTCGTGACATCTTTGGCTTGCCGCGTAACAAACTGAAAGATCGGCCGAATTGCAATTCAGGAGCCTGCGTGCGCGAACGTGAGGATGAATGGACCGACCTGATGCGGTCGGCCATTTCAGGCGATGACGCGGCGTATCATCGCCTGCTCAAGGCCATCACGCCGGTACTCCGTGCCGCGGCGCGACGCGGCTTGGCGCGCGCGGGACAACCGGTCGATCAGTCCGAGGACATCGTGCAGGACATCTTGTTGGCGGTGCATTTGAAGCGACAGACCTGGGACACCAGTGCGCCGTTCGCGCCGTGGCTGTTCGCGATCGCACGCAACAAGCTGATCGACGCCCTGCGCCGCCGCGGCAGGCGCATCTTCGTCAACATCGATGATTTCGCCGAGACGCTGCCGGGGGAAACGCCGGAGCCGACGGCGTCGCCCGGCGAGGTCACCGCCCAGTTGCAGGCGTTGCCCGCGCGGCAGCGGGAGGTGCTGCAATCGATCGCGGTCGACAGCGCCTCGATCAAGGATACTGCTGCGAAATTCGCGATGACCGAGGGCGCGGTACGGGTCGCGCTGCATCGCGGGCTTGCGAGCCTGACCGCGAAATTACGGGACCGATGAGCATGGACACCGATCAACTCATTCGAACCCTGACCGCCGACAATGCGTACCGGCCTCGTCCGATCGGCCTCGCGCTGATGATGGCGCTGCTGGCGGCGGCGCCGGTCTCGCTGCTGATCTTCTTTGCCGAACTCGGCGTGCGCCCGGACGTGATGACTGCGATGCATAATCCGTTCTTCGATCTGAAGTTCGCGGTGACGCTGGCGCTCGCCGCCTCGGCGATCGCGGTCAGCCTGCATCTGACGCGGCCGGAAGCCTCGCTGCGCGGCTTCGGCTGGTGGCTGCTGATTCCTGCCGGCATCCTCGTTGCCGCGATCAGTGGCGAGATGATGATGCCGCAGCGTACGCCGATGATGACGCGCCTGATCGGCAAGAACTCGATGGCGTGCATGACCGCGATCCCCGCGATGTCGCTGCCGCTCCTGGTCGGCGCGCTGTATGGCTTGCGACAGGGCGCGCCGGCGCGGCCGGCAGTCGCCGGCGCGGTGGCAGGCCTGCTCTCGGCGGGCCTCGCGGCGACCGTCTATGCGTCGCACTGCACCGATGACTCGCCGCTGTTCGTTGCCACCTGGTACACGCTGGCGACGGCGATCGTCGCAAGCGTCGGCGCGCTGATGGGGAAGCGGGCGCTCAGGTATTGACGCGATGTAGCCCGGATGCAGCGAAGCGAAATCCGGGTTTCTATCCGCGGACGGATCGGTCCCGGATTGCGCTGCGCTGCATCCGGGCTACGAGAAACAGGTTGAGATACTAAGCGGCGGGCGCGGATTGCTGCATGCGATGAAAGCGCAGCACCTGCTGCGCGGTGGATGGTCGCAACCGCTCATAGGTGTCCTTGCAGGCCTGCAAGTCGGTCGGCTCACCGCCCGAGATGTCGTCGCGCAGATTGATGATCGATCGCACCGTTGACCATGACAGGCCCGAAACCTTGGCCAGGATCATCACGCCCTCGGCGCGGGTTTCGATCATCATGTTCTCCGCGATGCTGACCGAGACATTGGCGAGCGCGGCAAGCGAGGCATTCGTCTCGTCGAACTTGCCGGCCTCGGCGAAGGATGCGAGCTGGAATTCGTCGAGCCGGCCGTCCTGGTAGAGCGACTTGACCAGCGCATGCGCAATCGTGGTATCCGACGTCACGGCGGCGGGCGCCGAGCGCGCGCGTCGTGTGGCTTCCTTCACCGCGATCGGGATCTCCTTGGCCTGCTGCGGATTGGCAGCCTCGAGCCGCTGCCTGACCGCATCCGAGGCCTTGGCGACCAGCTTGAGATAGAGGTGCCGCGGGATGTTCGGGCGCAGTCCGACGCAGGTCGACAGGTTGTCGTCACCCTCGGCGCGGCTGACCAGCCGGGTGAAGCCGCGCTCGGTGAATTCAGCGCCGGGATTGTTGACCGCGCTCTGGATCACCTCGTCATTGCCGCGCAGCACCAGCACGTCGGTGACGGCGCCGCTCAGCGTCTTGCGGTTGGAGATCGCGAGCAGATGCGCCTGGCTCTTGCTGCGCGCGGTTTCGATCAGGGTGTCGTCGTCGAGCCGCGGCGACAGCGTCAGCACGGGGCCTGCGACCTCGATCAGGTCGTCGAATGCAAGGGTGCGGATGGTCTGCGGTGGCGCGGTCTCGATCGGGGCGAGGCGGTTGGCGAGCAGCGCCTTGGCCGAATTCTCGATGTGCTCGAGCAGGCATTGGAAGACGTCGTCGAACAGCACGATCTGCTGGTCCGAATAGTTGACCGAGCCGTTGATGAAGAGGTCGGTCACGCGGCGCAGCGTCTCGACGCGGCGTGCGACGGTGCCGTGCGCGAGGGTCGTCTGCAACTCGTCGAGCAGACTTTCGGGGGCGGTCTCGGGCTTCGAACTCATGACTCTGTCCTGGAGCGGTGGCGACGGATTCTCCGGCGCCGAATATGGAATGAAAGGATGTCAGGCACTGGCGATGCGGTTGCGTCCCCTCGCCTTGGCTGCGTAAAGCGCGCCATCGGCGCGGGCGAGTAGCGTGTCGGAGTTTTCGTGCGGCTTGAGCGTCGTCACGCCGGCGGAGATCGTCACCTGCATGCCGGGCGAGAATGCGCTCCAGTCGAGGCCGGCGATGATGGCGCGCAGCCGCTCGAGCGCGCGCATCGCCTGATCCTGCGACAGGTCGGGCAGCACCAGCAGGAACTCCTCGCCGCCATAACGGCCGAAGCGATCGATGCTGCGGAGATTGGCGAACATGCCGATGGCGAAGGTGCGCAGCGCCTCGTCGCCGATCGGATGGCCGTAGACGTCGTTGATGCGCTTGAAATGGTCGAGGTCGATCAGCGCCACCGCGCAGGAGCTGCCATTGCGGGCGCAGCGCGCGATCTCCTCCTCGAGCGTGCGCATGATGCTGCGGCGATTGGAGGTGCCGGTCAGCTCATCGAGCTCGGCGAGCTCCTCGATGCGCCGGTAGGCCTCCTTGAGCTTGACGCCGCTCTGATACAGCGATCGCTGCATCGAGCTCGAGAAGATACCGAGATACATGCAGCGCCCGATCGTCAGCGCGAACACCAGCATGGTGGCGAGACGGTCGATCCTGGTGCCGGTCGGCATCCCGATCGCCTTGTCGGTGCCGAGGAACAGCGCGGCGAGGCCGACCACCATGATGGTCCAGACGACCGCTGTCTGCCGCGCCGAGGTGCGCAGCGCACCGAAGCCGAACACCACGAACAGATTGCAGAGGAACAGCACGCCGACTTCCGGCGCGATGTAGGTGAACACCAGCAGGTTCACCATGTTGACGGCCGATTGCGGCGCGACCAGGTAGTGGTCGCGGAAGCGCTCGTGAAAGCCGCGTTCCGAAAGCAGCACATAGATGGCGACGAGGCAGAGGCCGGTCAGGGCATAGCCGGCCGCGACCAGGACCGACGTAGTGCCGGCATGCGCGTAGATCAGCAGCACGACGGCATCGAGCACGAAGCAGGCGGCGATCATCGACTGGATCTGGCGGCGCTGCCTGGCCCGGCGGGTCAGGCGCTCTTGCGTCAGCCTGGGACGGCCGCTTTCCGATGCGCCCGCGATCGGGCTGGGAAGTGACGACGCAGCGCTGCCCATGGTCTCGCCATTGCTGAAATCCGGCGAAAATCTAAGTGGGAAAGCCTTTAGGTTTGGTATCTTTTGGTACCGAATCTGCGCCGGTGGAACCCGGTCATCACCCTTGTTTCGTAAGGGGAATCTGTTCGCCAAAGCGGACGGGGAACGATTGGGGCGGGGGACTTGCGGCGACGTCCGCTTCGCAACAGCGCTGGCTTGCCGGCCAAGCCTTGATAAGGTCGCGCCGGATGGTGCGAGTCCGCGAGAGTTTTCACTATTATGATACCGTTTATCGAGTCGCCGGCGATTTTTCCTCATTGGGATCGTCGACTGTGTCATAGATCACACATGCGGTCCGGGCATTGCCGTAATGTGAAGAATCTTGGCTCTCGCGTCGAACCACGCACCACCCCCCTCAGACCAACTTTGCGAGACGGCCATTGAGCGCGACACAGGCGGCTTCAGACGAGGTTCTGATCGCTCGGATCGCTCAAGGCGACCGGCTCGCCATGCAGGTGCTGTACGGACGGCATCATGTCAGGGTGTACCGCTTCGGGCTTCGGCTCGTGCGGGACGAACAGGTGGCGGAGGATCTCATTAGCGAGGTCTTTCTGGACGTGTGGCGTCAGGCGGGCAAATTCGAGGGACGATCCGCCGTTTCGACCTGGCTTCTGGCGATTACCCGGTTCAAGGCATTGTCTTCGCTGCGGCGAAGGAAGGACGCCGAACTGGACGATGAGGCCGCGAACGCGATCGAGGACACGTCCGACGATCCGGAAACGGCGGTGCAGAAGAAGGACACGGGTGACACGCTGCGCAAGTGCCTGACGGGACTATCGGCGGAACACCGGGAAATTGTCGATCTTGTCTATTATCACGAGAAATCCGTGGAAGACGTCGCAGAGATCGTCGGGATTCCGGAGAACACCGTGAAGACGCGCCTGTTCTATGCGCGCAAGAAACTTGCCGAGTTGCTGAAGGCAGCCGGTGTCGAGCGAGGTTGGCCATGACGGCTGCGAGCAACAAGAAAGTGCAGGGTCCAGATCCTGACGATGTCGAGATGCTGCTGCCCTGGCACGCGGCCGGCACGTTGAACGCGCGCGACGCGCGCCGCGTCGAGGACGCGCTCGCTTCCGATCCCGAACTGGCCCGGCAGTATGCCGTCATCCGCGATGAATATGCCGAGACCATCGGTCTCAACGAGAGCCTCGGTGCGCCGTCTGCGCGCGCCATGCAGAAGCTGTTCGCCGCGATCGATGCCGAGCCGGAGCGCAAGCCGTCGGCGGGCGCGCGCGTGTCGGCCTCCGTCTCGGAGTTCTTTTCGAAATTGTCGCCGCGGACGCTGGCCTGGTCGTCCAGCCTCGGGGCGCTTGTGGTGCTGTTGCAGGCCGGCGTGATCGGTGCGGTGCTGATGCGCAACGAGCCGGCCTCGTTCCAGACCGCCTCGCTTGATGCCGCCGAACAGCGCAGTGCGCCGAGCGCAGCCGTCGCACCCAGTGCGCCGATCACCCGCGACCTCGGCGCCAGCGTGTCGGCCGCGCCGACGCGGCTGTTGGTGCGCTTCACGCCGGATGCCAGGATCGGCGATATCACGTCGCTGCTCGACAATTACCAGGGCGCGATCGTCGACGGTAAGGGTGGCATGTTCCGCTTGCAGTTCCGCGCGTTGGACAAGGACGGCGTCGCGGCGCTGATTGCCCGTTTGCAGAAAGAGAAGATCGTCAGCCTCGCGGTCGAGACGCCATAGTCAGCGGCTGACGGTCTGCGCCGAGTCGAGGTCACCATGACCGCCACGGCCGGACAGAGCGGCCATTGTAGCCGCCGTGCACGATCGGCCTGATCCGCAGCGCCGGCAATCGCCCCGTCGATGCGGTGGCACGCGAGTTCGCGAGTGACAGCAGCGTCCGCTCCGTGCAGCCCAACTACCGTTACGCGCTGCAGGACCAGAAACCGGCGGCGGGCGGCAGTGACCCGGCGCAATATGCCCAGGCGCAGTTGCATCTGCCCGGGGCGCACAAGCTGGCGCGCGGCATGAACGTCACCATCGCCGTCATCGACTGCGGCATTGATGCCGCACATCCGGAACTGGCCAACACGGTCGCGGATGCGTTCGATGCGCTCGGCAGCAAGGATGGCCCGCATGCCCACGGCACCGCCGTCGCCGGCGTGATCGCGGCGCGCGTCAGGCTGACGGGGAGCACGCCGGAAGTGCGGGATCTTGGCGATCCGCGCCTTTGGCGCGGCCGGCGGGCGGCGCCGAGAGCACGTCCTATGTGATCCTCAAGAGCCTCGATTACGCGGTGGCGCACGGCGCGCAGATCGTGAAGCGACCGCGGACAAACCGTCGCAGCCTGCACAGGCGGCGGACGGCAATAACACTTCCGTGAGCCGTGCGTTGAATGAACCAGCGCCGTCGATCGCATCGGACGATTCCGCTGCAAATCACGGTGCTGCGCGGTGATTTTCGGCATCGGGCGTCTGCAACGGTGCGATGGAACCGGGCGGCGAAAAGGTTAAAAAAATCGCCGGCGATTTGAACGTGTGCCGCCCTCTCACGACTTATATGTGTGGGAGCGGTTTATCCCTCCCCGGCTATATCAGGCGCGAGCGCCCATCCACCCCAAGCGCCCATATGGCTTTGACCCGTCCGGTTGTCCCCCCGGACGGGTCTTTCATTTTGGGGGTGACCCTACGTGGCGGACTGGGCCGATTCGCGCGACGGGTGCGGCTGTTTGTTGTGGATCGTTCGGCTGCACGGCGTTCGAAAGAGACGCACATCGCAACCATGCAAGTCGATGACTTGACGAGGGTTCGGGCAAGAAACTCCGTCGTCGAGCGGACTTCTCTCATCGCCTGTCCGCGATTAAGAATTTAGTTAGACTTTATTTACGTTTTCCACAGAATATCAGCGTCACGTCCAGTTGATTCGGTTCGGTTGCGTCTGCGTCCGTTTCTTTCCCTGCGGGCACCTTCAATGACACATCGGACCGACGTGGCCAGAGGCCAGGAGATCGTTGCACGCTGGTGCAACCTCGCCGAGCAAAGGCTGGAGCACCTCAACGAGCTGTTCGAATCCGGACGTTGGCGCCGCTATCACAGCGAGCAGTCCTTTCTCGAGAACATCAGGGAAGCCCGGGCCGCCGTCGACATCTGGCGGGAATTGCTGACCCGCGAAGCCTCGCTCGACAATTCGCCGATCGATCTGTCCTGGCTCGGTCGCGGCAAGTCGAAACTGCCGCCGCCCTACATGTCGTCGGCGCCCTACGTCTCGCCGGCGCCGCAGCCGCGGCCGGAGGCAGCCACATTGGCGGAGGCCGCGATGACCGCAGTCGCGGCCGCGCTGGAAACGGCGGCAGAGGTTCTCGAGCAGCCGCCCGTTATGGCCGAGGCGCCTCCGCTGGAGATGCCTCCTCCGGTCACCCCGCCGGTGCTCGATCTCGACACTATCCAGCGCCGCTATCCGCTGCTGCGCAATGCGCTTTAGCGTCGTACCGCGTTCGCCCCGACCGTCAGCTGCACGTATTGCTGGGCGCCACCCACCGACAGGTCGCTCGTGATCGGGCGCGCGTGGTCGAGCCCGACCACCGCGCCGCCCGGGGTTTCGGCGATCATGTTGTTGTTGATCAGCGCTGTGCCCGCGCCGGGCACCACCGAGACGCCGATGCCGACGAACGCCTTGCGCACGACATTGCCCGAGATCGCGACGTCGCGCAGGTACTTGCCCCAGCCGGCGACGATGCCGAAGGTCGGCGCATTCTCGATCACATTGCCGGTTACCGTGCTGTCCGCCTCGACATAGATGCCGATGCCGGCCCCGTCGTTCGGGTCGGTGCCAACAGGGCGCTTCGGCAGCAAATTGCGGATGATGTTGCCCTGGACCACCGCGATGCGGCCGCCTTCGTTGAAATTGCACACGGAGACGCCGATCGCGGCGCCGTCGACCGTGTTGTTGGCGATCACGGCGGCCTCGAACGCGAACTCCGAATAGAGTGCGACCTCGCGGACATTGCTGACGCTGTTGTCCATGATGTGGATGTTGGAGGCCGAATTGCCGCGCACCGCCGAGAAGTCGCAGTTGCTGATGCGGTTGCCGCGCACGATCACATTGCCGGCGCGGAAGGCGTTGATGGCGTTGCCGTACTGCCCGGAGCCGCCGGGGCCGGCCTTGATGTCCTCGATGCGGTTATCGGCAACGATCGAGCCATCGTCGCCGATCGCGGTGCGCAGGATCTCGATGCCGTTGTCGTTGGTGCCCTTGATGGTGTTGCGCGCGACCATCAGGCCGAGCGCATCGAACGACACCAGCGCGGTGCTCGCGATATCGCTGAAGAAGTTGTTGCTGACGTCGCCCGACATCTGCTCGAACCAGATGCCGGCGCCGCCGCTGCCGATGAACTGGCAGTCGGTGATGCGGATGTCGCGGCCGGACAGGCAATGCACGAGGCCGCGGCGCGCAGGCAGCGGGACGTTGCCGCCGTCGAAGGCAAGGCCCATCAGGACGATGCCGCCGGCGCCTTCGCCCTCAAGCAACGAGGCGCCGCCGTTGAACGCCAGCCGGCTGGCGCCGCGCACGCCGATCAGCTGGCTGCCGGGCGCAAGCCGCAACAGCCCGGTGCGGTAGACGCCGGGCGGAAACGCCAGCGGCACCTGCGCCCGCGCGGCGTCATCGATCGCGCGCTGGAGGTTGCGGGTCTGGTCGTCGGGGCTGCCGGGACGAACGCCATATTGCGTCACGTCGCGGCCGAGCGTGCCGGCCGACTGCGCGGCGCGCGCCGCATCCGGCGACATCGCAAGCGCGCCGGCTGCGCCGGCGGCGGAGACTCCGATCAGATGGCGGCGGTTGACGTCCATGGGCATGGCCCTCGCTGAAGGCGCGAGCGGTGACCTTCGTTGCCGATTAGGTAACGCGAAATGCGCCGCTGCCTGGTGAACAGGCCGCCGCAGCCGGTTGTTTGTTGGCGGTAGGGTTAATCTCGGGTGCAGCAGGTCAGAGCGCGTCGTTAACGAGATGGGGCCTGCCTCGTGACTGCGGGTGACGGCGAAGGAACTCCCGGCCGCAGGCGCGCGCTGCCAAAATATCGAAAACAACCCCATGCACCGTAGGCTGCGGCTGCCGACGTTCGACAAGGCAATTGACACGTCGGGCAACTCAGGGATATTCTTCTATTATTCCGAAATAATGCGCTCCGGCACTTCGCAAGGGCGGTCGGTTACCAATATCCGCGACATGTGGGACCTGACCGTGGAGCCGGGAATTCGAACTAACCCAGCGAGCGCGTCTCCAGAGCCACCGCGATCTTCTCCAGGGCGGCGTTCTTGCGCTGCATTTCGGCGAGCTCCCGATCTAGAATTCCAATCGTTCCCGGGCCGGACAACCACCCGCCTGCATGCGTGCCCGTTCGGCAATAACGCCAAACCCCGGTTGCCAGGAAGGCGGCAGCAACAAGCCATAGCAGCGCCTGACCCAGGCCGGAGTCCGTGAGGGCGCGACGGAAATCGCCTTTCAGCAGGTACGCACCGGCGCGATTGCCGTAGGCGTCCCGGTCGTTCGGATCAAGCGCGATCATCTGATCGTAGTCGGCGATGGCGCGATCGTAGTCGCCCTTGGTTTGGTAAGCGTAGGCGCGGCTGAAGTAAGCGTCTCTGTATCGCGGATAAAGAGCGATCGCCTGGCTCAGGTCGGCAATGGCGCGATCGAGGTCACCTTTCGCTTGAAATGCGGAAGCGCGGTTATAGTAGGCGAGCGCGTATTTCGGATAGAGAGCGATCGCCTCAGTCGAATCTGCGATGGCGCGATCGAAATCACCCTTCGCCCGGTATGCAGTGGCGCGATTGTAGTAGGCGAGCGCATATTTCGGATCGAGCGCAATCGCCTGGTCGTAGTCGGCGATGGCACGATCAAGGTCGCCTTTGGCCCAGTAGGTGTTGCCCCGTGCGATGAGGGCAGCGGTGTTGTTCGCATTCAGTTGGAGGCTGCTGGTATAGTCCGCGATGGCACGGTCGTGGTCACCCTTGGCTTGATAGGCGTCGCCGCGCTCGCCGTATCCGACCTGCTTTCCATAGCGTGACAAACCGCTTTCGAACGCTTGGTTAGCGTCGGCTATCGCGCGGTCGTAGTCGTGCCGCTGGTTGTAGATATGCGATCGGTTGAGCAGCGAGTCGGCATCTTTCGGATTAATCCGGATCGCCTCAGTGTAGTCCTTGAAGGCGTGGTCGACACCATCGGCGGCGTTTGTCCATGACCAGGAGCAACCGCGTTGATAATACAGCCTGGACAGGTTCCCCTCGCTGTAGTCTCCGCTTTCGATCGCCCGTGTGCAGGCGGCGATCGTCGCGGCAGCGGTCTCCTTCGATCCTTTCAGGCACTCCTGTCGATCGTCAGCCGCCGCTGGCCGGCTGACGGCTGCGGCGAATGCCAGAGCAACTATCCAGAGAGGCGCGGACGTCCCGGAGCGCATGTCTTACCTCCGCCGATACGCTAATGTTCGAGCTAACCCGGAGACGGCGAGCACTTTTCCAGAGCCGTTGCGATCCTCTCCAACAACGCATTCGTGCGTTGAGATTCTGCGACCTGCTGCTCATAGAGATCGACCCAACCTGTTCCGGATGATGTGCGCGAATTCCTGCGCGTGAGCCAAATCCAGACGCTCATCAGCGCCAAGAATGGTAACCAGGACACAATCAGACCGATCGCCGAAGACGGCGAACCGCCGCCCGGCTTACTCATGAACGTGAACCATACGAGGAGAGCACCGACGAGCGCGACCCAGATCGCAACCAACAGAATCCAAGAGCGGGTTTTGGTCGTTCCGGCCACGGCAGTTCCCTTTGATAGGTTCAACGAGGCGCATGCTATCACTGGTTGATAGGCGTTTCCCATGCCTCGCGCATGCAACCGTCGCCACGTGGTTAGCCGTTCGTTGCAGGATCGATGAAAAGCTGTTCGAGGTCTGTCCGCGCTCACGGGCGCACGGCCTGCCTCGTCAGCTTCACCAGCTCCATCAGCATGGCTTCGCCGGCATCGACCAGCGCATCCAGCGTGATGTCTGATTTGCCAGGCGCTGCCGCGCCGTCACGAGCGAGCGGCGGAACATGGACGAATTGTGCGAGGTGCAGGCCGTTGTTCTTGTTCGCGGCCTCGATCGCGCGCCAGCTCAGATAGTTGCAGAGATAGCTGCCGGCATCGCGCGACATCCCTGCATCGATACCGGTGGCCAGCGCGGCACGCAGCAGCTTTTCGCTGTGCGGCCCGAACAGCTTCGCCTCGGCGCCGCCGGCGATCGATCCCTTGCGCGGATGCTGGCGGCCGGCATCGGGGAAGCGCGTCGTCATCGCATTGCGGGCGCGGCTCTCGATCCGCAGATGCGAGCTGCGGCCGGCGAGGCCGAACATCAACAGCGCCTGCGGGCGATCTCGTGCGATCAGCTCGGGCAATTCGCGGTCGACGGCAGCATAGGTGACGTCGAAGATGTGGCTCGTCAGCACGACGTTGTCGAAAGCCGGCCGGCGCAGGGCGATCAGCCGCTTGACCAGCGGCGTGGTCGGGTTGAACGGCGCACCCGGGAACGGCTTGAAGCCGGTAACGAGGATGCGCAGTTTGCCGCTCAATGCAGCATCTCCGCGATCTGCTCGGCGGCGACCGCGGGTGAGATGCGGCCGCCGGCGACCTCGGCCTCCATCTTCTTGACCTTGGCGCGGATCGAAGCGTCCGAGCGCAGCCGCGCCATTATCCGGCTCTCCAGCATCGACCACATCCACTTCACCTGCTGCTCGCGCCGGCGGGTCTCGAATTCGCCCGAGGCGCTCATCGCGGTGCGGTGCTCGAGAATCTTCTGCCAGAGCCGGTCGAGGCCGGCGCCGGTCAGCGCCGAATAGGTCTCGACCGGCGGATGCCAGTGCTCGGAGCGCGGCGCCAGGATATGCAGCGCGCTGCGATAGTCGGCGGCGGCAAGGTTGGCGCGCTTGAGGTTGTCGCCGTCGGCCTTGTTGATCGCGATCATGTCGGCGAGTTCGACGAGGCCCTTCTTGATGCCCTGCAATTCGTCCCCGGCCCCCGGCAGCATCAAGGCCAAGAAGAAATCTGTCATGTCGCAGACCGCGGTCTCGGACTGGCCGATGCCGACGGTTTCGACCAGCACGACGTCGAAGCCGGCGGCCTCGCACAACAGCATCGCCTCGCGGGTCTTGGCCGCGACGCCGCCCAGCGTGCCCGAGGACGGCGAGGGGCGGATGAAGGCCTGGTCGGAGACGGCGAGCCGCGCCATCCGCGTCTTGTCGCCGAGGATCGAGCCGCCGGTGCGCGCCGAGGAGGGATCGACCGCCAGCACCGCGACCTTGTGACCGCGCTCGATCAGGAACATGCCGAGCGCATCGATGGTGGTCGACTTGCCGACGCCGGGCGAGCCCGTGATGCCGACCCGCACCGCCTTGCCGGTGTCGGGCAGCAGCGCCTGCACCAGCTCGCGCGCCGCCGCCTGGTGGTCGCTGCGCCTGCTCTCGACCAGCGTGATCGCCCGCGCCAGCGCGGCGCGGTGGCCGGCGCGGAGGTCACGGGCGAGGGCGCTGATGTCGGGAGCGGCAGGCTTCGGCGAGGTCATGGCCTTGGTTTACAACGGCTGTCGGTTGCAGGCGAGGGCGGAGTCCGCACTCGTCCCCGATCAATCGCGAGATCGGAAATCGGGTGGGCGCGGCCGATGCCATGCGGTTGATCAGGGCGCGTTCCGCATCACTGCGGACCAACATCCGGAGCCTGCCATGACCCAAGCCTATTACAGCACCGTCCTCGACCATCCGCTCGACACCGTGTGGTCGCTGATCCGCGACTTCAACAATTACCCCGCCTATATCGAGGGCGTCAGCGAAAGCGTGATCGAGGACGACAAGCGCGGCGACCAGGTCGGTGCTGTCAGGCGCTTCTGCTATCTCGGGCTGTGGGTCAGGCAACGCCTTGCCGGCCACTCGGACGCGCAGCATTCGCTGACCTATGCCAGCATCGAGCCGCTGCCGTTTCTTTCGGATGCCGGTTCGGACGCGCCGCAGCCGACCCATTACGAGGGCACGATGCATCTGCTGCCGGTCGTCGAAGGCAACCGCACTTTCATCGAATGGTCGGTCAAGCTCGACACGGCGCCTGCTGACGCCGATCGCTGGCACAGCCAGTTCCAAGCGTGGATTCCGGACTGGACCGGCTCCCTGGTCAGAGCGCTGGCGCGTCAGCCAGGCTGAGCCTGCCGAAGCAGCTATTGCGACTGATCGTCCGCGTCGGCCTTCGGCCGTGCGCCGCCGAAGATCCTGGCGCCTTCCGGCGCCAGATACGGCTTTAGGGTCTCCCACGGCACGAAGACGACATACTGGCCTTCGGCGTAGGGGCCGACGGCATAGGGCGGGTAGTGGAAGGTGAGGCCGGAACTCTTACCTGACACGGTCGACGGCGCCAGCGTCACGGCGCCGATCTTGAGCAGGGTCGGCTTCAGCTCCTTGTACCATTCGGCGTTTGCCGTCTCGCCGGCGCCGCGCCGCTTCTTCTCGGCATTCAGCGCCGAGACGATCGCCTTGCGCATCGCCGTCAGGGTCGGGCCGCTGTCGGCTGTCTCGGTGAAGAAGGGGCGGATACTGATGCGCTTCTTCGCCGCCATGTCCCACAGGATGGTGTTGACGTCGGTGTTCGGATGCGCGCCCAGCGTGTCCATATAGTCGTCGCGCAGCACGCTGACATAGCGGCGGTCGACGATCGAGCGCACCGAATATTTGCGCTCCAACGAATAGCCGCCGCGATCCTTGAACAGCTCAGGCTCGTCCTTGCGCGCGGAAGCTGCCTCCGCCGCGTTTTTGTCGATCCACGTCCTGCCTTCGGCGAGGCAATCGGCCGCCAGCGCGTCATCTGCCTTGATCTTGTCGTCGAGATAGACGTTGGCCTCGATGCTCGCATTCTTGATCGTGGCGTCGGGCTTCGGATCGGCTTTGGGATCGGCGGCGCGAGCAGGAAGGCAGAGACATGCCAGCAGGCCGGCGAGGCCAATGATGCGGACAGGCGTCATCGAGCGGGCGGCGCGCATGGAAGCTCCTGACCGGAGAGGGGATGCGGCAGCGTTACTCCGCCGCCGCGCTATGGCCGAGCCGGGCGTTGAGCTTGTGGATCAGCTCCTCGGCGGCATCGGAGATCACGGTGCCCGGTGGGAAGATCGCCTCGGCGCCGGCGGCATAGAGCGCATCGTAATCCTGCGGCGGCACCACGCCGCCGATGATGATCATGATGTCCTCGCGGCCGTGCTTCTTCAGCGCGGCCTTCAGTTCCGGCACCGCGGTGAGATGGGCTGCTGCGAGCGAGGAGACGCCGAGGATGTGGACGTCGTTCTCGACCGCCTGCCGCGCGGCCTCGTCGGCGGTTGCGAACAGCGGCCCGATATCGACGTCGAAGCCGACATCGGCGAAGGCGGATGCGATCACCTTCTGGCCGCGGTCGTGCCCGTCCTGGCCGATCTTCGCGACCAGGATGCGCGGGCGGCGGCCCTCGGCCTCTTCGAAGGCGTCGATCAGCGCCTGCACCTTTTCGACCTTGTTGGACATCGCCGCTGCCTCTCGCTTGTAGACGCCGGTGATGGATTTGATCTCGGCGCGGTGGCGGCCGAACACCTTTTCCATCGCGTCCGAAATCTCGCCGACGGTGGCCTTGGCACGCGCGGCGTCAATGGCGAGCGCCAAGAGATTGCCGTTGCCTTCGCCGGCCGAGCGGGTCAGCGCAGCCAGCGCCGCATCGACGTCCTTCTGTTTGCGCTCCTTCTTCAGTCGCGCCAGCTTGTCGATCTGCAAGCGCCGCACGGTGGAGTTCTCGACCTTGAGCACGTCGATCGGCTTTTCGTTCTCCGGCTTGAACTTGTTGACGCCGATCACCGCTTGCCGGCCGGCATCGATCCGCGCCTGGGTCTTGGCCGAAGCTTCCTCGATCCTGAGCTTCGGCACGCCGGCCTCGATCGCCTTGGCCATACCGCCGAGTTCCTCGACCTCCTGGATGTGACCCCAGGCCTTCTTCGCAAGATCGTGGGTCAGCCGCTCGACGTAATAGGAGCCGCCCCAGGGATCGATGATGCGGTTGGTGCCGCTCTCCTGCTGCAGGAACAGCTGGGTGTTGCGGGCGATGCGCGCCGAGAAATCGGTCGGCAGCGCCAGCGCCTCGTCGAGCGCGTTGGTGTGCAGTGACTGGGTGTGGCCCTGCGTTGCCGCCATCGCCTCAATCGTGGTGCGCATCACGTTGTTGAACACGTCCTGCGCGGTCAGCGACCAGCCCGAGGTCTGGCAATGCGTGCGAAGGCTGAGCGAGCGCGGGTCCTTCGGGTTGAACTGCTTGAGCAGCTTGGCCCAGAGCAGCCGCGCCGCGCGCATCTTGGCGACTTCCATGAAGAAGTTCATGCCGATCGCCCAGAAGAAGGAGAGGCGGGGGGCAAAACGATCGACGTCGAGGCCTGCGGCAAGCCCGGCGCGCAGATATTCGACGCCGTCGGCCAGCGTATAGGCGAGCTCGAGGTCCTGCGTCGCGCCGGCCTCCTGCATGTGATAGCCGGAGATCGAAATGGAATTGTATTTCGGCATCCGCTGCGAGGTGTAGGCGAAGATGTCGGAGATGATCCGCATCGAGGGTGCCGGCGGATAGATGTAGGTGTTGCGCACCATGAACTCTTTCAGAATGTCGTTCTGAATGGTGCCCGACAGCTTCTCCGGCGGCACGCCCTGTTCCTCGGCGGCGGCGACGAACAGCGCGAGGATCGGCAGCACGGCGCCGTTCATGGTCATCGACACGCTCATCTGGTCGAGCGGGATGCCGGCGAACAGCGTGCGCATGTCGTAGATGGAATCGATCGCGACACCGGCCATGCCGACGTCGCCGGAGACGCGCGGATGATCCGAGTCATAACCGCGGTGGGTGGCGAGGTCGAACGCGACCGACAAGCCCTTCTGTCCGGCCGCAAGGTTGCGGCGATAGAAGGCGTTGGAATCCTCCGCCGTGGAGAACCCTGCATATTGCCGGATGGTCCAGGGCTGGTTGACATACATCGTCGGATAGGGCCCGCGCAGATAGGGCGCGATGCCGGGCCAGGTCTCGAGGAAGTCGATGCCTTGGAGATCGGCCTCGCCGTAGACGGACTTCACCGGAATGCCTTCGGGCGTCAGCCACGGCTCGGTGCTCGCGGCAGGCATCGCCGCCGCAACGGGCTGGAAGGCGACATCGGCGAAATTGGGAATGCGGGTCATTCCTTGGCTTCCTTAGTCATGATCCGGATGCTGGTGGCTGACGATGGTCGCCATCTTGTCCGGTCCGTAATTCTGCATCGTGGTCTGGCTCGGCAGGTTGGCGATGCCGACCACCCAGCCTTGGCGGGACTCGGTTCCGAATTGCTGGGTCGGGATCACCCGGTCGGGCCGGTCGAACGCGCCGGTCATGATCTCGATGCGGGGACCGTCGATCCGGCGGAAACTGAGTGGCGTGCCGCAAGCGGCGCAGAAGTCGCGCTCGGCGATCGAGGAGGATTTGAACGCCGCCGGTCTGCCGCGGGTCCAGGCGAAATCCTCCTTGTTGATATCGGCGAAGGAGGCGAACGGCGCACCGGAGGCCTTCTGGCACATCCGGCAGTGGCAGATGCTAACCCGGTTCGGCGCCGCGGATACCGCAAAGCGCACGGCGCCGCACTGGCAACCGCCGGTCAGAACGGGTTTCGCTGGTGCCTCTGCCGTCATGCCTGCTCCATCCGCCGATAGGCGTCGCGCAATGTCGCCAGCGCGTCACCGCCGGCGAAGACGAACTCACCGATGCCGGCCGCCCGCAGCGCCGCTTCCAGCTCGCCGGGCCGCCCTGCCAGATAGATATGCCTTACCCCGGCGCCGTGAAGGGCCCTGGCCGCCTCAGCGGCACTGGCGGCATAGACCTTATCCGAGGAACAAATGCACGCCATCGTCGCGCCGGAGGCCTTGAAGGCCGCGGCCAGCGCCGCCGGATCGGCAAAGCCCTCGCTGTCGATGGCCTCGATCCCGCCGGTCTCGAAGAAGCTCTTTGCAAATGTGGCGCGGGCCGTGAAATCCGCCGGCGTGCCGAGATTGGCGAGGAATATCCTCGGCCGCGCGCCACGCGCCTTCAATGCGGCGTCGGACTTGTCGCGCAGCGCCTCGAACGGTTCGGCGAGCCGCATCGGCGCGAGGGCGTCGAACTTGACCTTGGCACCGGCGGTGGAGATCGGCGCTGATGGTTTTACATCCAGCACTGCGAGGTCGGTCTCGTGCAGATTGGGGAATTCGCTGGCGCCGGTCAGCACGTCGCGGCGCTTCGCGACATTGGTCTCGCGCTGGGCCCGCGTTGCGGCGACTTTCTGTTGCAGCAACCCTTGCTCAAGCGCGGTGAAGATGCCGCCGGCCTTCTCGATCTCCTGGAACAGCGACCACGCCGCCTCGCAGAGCTGTGAGGTCAAAGTCTCGATGCCGCCGGCGCCGGCCGCGGGATCGGTGACCTTGGCGAGATTGGACTCGTCGAGCAGCACGAGCTGCGTGTTGCGCGCCACGCGGCGGGCGAAATCGTCGGGCAGGCCGAGCGCCAGCGTGTGCGGCAGCACGGTGATCGCATTGGCGCCGCCGAGCCCGGCGGCAAAGGTCGCGATCGTCGCGCGCAGCATGTTCACATTGGGATCGCGCTGGGTCAGCATCCGCCAGGCGGTCTGCGCGTTGACGAAGATCGGTTTCGGCGTGAGGCCGCAGGCCTCTTCGATCCTTGCCCATAGTCGGCGCAGCGCGCGGAATTTCGCCATGGTCAGGAACTGGTCGGCATCGGCGCTGAGCCGGAACGACACGGCTGTGCGTGCCGCATCGAGATCGAGCCCTGCGGCTTCCAGCATGCGCAGATAGGCGAGCGCGGTCGCGAGCGTGAAGGCGAGCTCCTGCACCTCGGAGCCGCCGGCATCATGCACCGGCCGGCCGTCGGCCAGCACGAACGGCCCCTTGAAGCCGCGCTTGATCAGGCCGCTCACCACCTGGCCGAACGGCTTCGCGTAGTCGGCCCAGGCTGTGGTCGCAGCACCGCGCACGGCAATCGTGCTGAGCGCCTGGTAATTGAAATGCAGGTCGAGCTTGGCGGGATCGAGCTTGCGGGCCTCGACCATCTCGGCAAAGGTCTCGCCAGCGTTCTCGCGTCCGATCACCGGGTTGAGCGCGATCATGATGCCGGCATCGAGATGGACGCCGCCGCAGGCCCGCGCCAGCGTCTTCTTGCTGGCATCGGCAAGACCGAAGCCGCGCGCGCCGGGACCGCCGGCGAACTCGAATTCGAGGCCGGTCGCTCCGTTCTCAAGATCCTGCAGCGCCTGCGCATTGGCCGCTGCGGCGTCGGGATGGTCGACCCGCTGCAGGATGTGCCAGGGGGTCGCGGCGGCGCGGCCGGCAAGCGGGCTCACGTTGGTGGCGCGGCGGTAAATCGGATCGATCTTCAGACCGTCATAGGTCTTGCTGACCAGCTTCTCGAACGGGGCACCCTTCAGCACGGCGTCGACCAGCTTGCGCCAGTCGTCATAGGTCGCTGGAGCAAAATCCGAAGCCAGAGCCAAATCGTCAGTCGAGGTCGTCATCCGCCCAAATCGTCCTTCATCGGCCCCGCGACGGGGCGCTTGATTTGGCCGGAAATTGCCACGGGCGGGCGGCCAAGCCAAACTTTTGTTTGCGGCGGCCGGACTTTTAGTCGAGGTCCGCTAGACGGAAAATACCTTCCGTCGAGACCCCCGCCAGCGCATCCGCGACACGGCGCCCGGCGATGACGCGGTCGGGAACGATCTCGGCCAGCGGCACCAGCACGAAGGCGCGCTCGAACCAACGCGGGTGCGGCAGCGTCAGTTCCGGCTTGTCGAGCGCGACGTCGTCATAGGCGATCAAATCGAGGTCGAGGGTGCGCGGACCCCAGCGCTGCTCGTTCTTGCGATCGCGGCCGAATTTGCTCTCGATCTTGTGCAGCGTGAACAGCAGCGCGTGCGGATCGAGGCTGGTGTCGATCTCGATGCAGGCGTTGATGAAGCTATCCTGCTGCGCTTCGCCCCAGGGGGGCGTCGAATAGTCCGACGAGCGCGCAAGGAGCGCCGCTTGCGCCATGCCGCAGATATTGGCGATCGCCTTGCGAAACGTCGAGCGGACGTCGCCGACATTGCCGCCGAGTGCGATCAGCACGCTAGCCATGTGGCAGCGGATGCCGCGAGCGGGTCAGCACCACGCCGACATCGTCGAAGATCGCAGCGATCGGTGCGTGCGGCTTGTGCACGGTGACCTTGACCGCGCGGACGCGCGGGAACGAGGCCAGGATGTCTTCTGCCACCGCGCCGGCGGCGCGCTCCAGCAGCTTGTAGTTGGTGTTCTTGAATGCCGAGGTCGCGGTCGCGACGACATTGGAATAGGAGACCGTGTCGGAGAGACGGTCGGTGCGCGAGGATTCCGAGAGGTCGGTGTAGAGCTCGAGGTCGATGACGAAGCGCTGCCCCACCTCGGTCTCATGTTCCATCACGCCATGACGGGCATGGATGACGATCCCGGTGATGAAGATCGTGTCGGTCATTGCTGTCCCTCGATTGCCGCGGCCACCCGCAGCGCCTGAACGGTTTCCGCGACGTCGTGCGCGCGGATGATGCGGGCGCCATTCTGCGCCGCGATCAGATGCGCCGCGATCGAGCCGCCGATCCGCTGTTGCGGCTCGGAGGCCACGACCGTGCTGATGAAGCGCTTGCGCGAGGCGCCGACCAGCACCGGCAGGCGGAACGCGTCGAGCTCGGCGAGCCGCGCCAGCGCCGTCATGCTCTGCTCCGGCGTCTTGCCGAAGCCGATGCCGGGATCGAGCACGATCTGGCCCGACGCGATGCCGGCGCGCGTCGCGATCTCGAGCGAGCGTTCGAAGAACGCCGTAATGTCCTGCATGATGTCGATCGCAGGATCGACCTGCTCGCGATTGTGCATGATGATCACGGGCACGCCACCTGCGGCGACGAGTGGCGCCATGCCGGCATCGCGCTGCAGGCCCCAGACGTCATTGGCGATCGCAGCGCCCTGGTCGAGTGCGAAGGCCACGACCTCCGATTTCATGCTGTCGATCGAGACCGGCACGCCGAGCGCGACCACCTCGGCCAGCACCGGCTTCAGCCGCGCCATTTCGGCTTCCGCGGAGACCGGCCGTGAGCCATAGGGGCGGGTCGATTCCGCGCCGATGTCGATGATGTCGGCGCCCTCGGCGATCAGCCTGCGGGCCTGTGCCAGCGCCTGTTCGGGCGCGATGAACTGGCCGCCGTCGGAGAACGAGTCCGGCGTCACGTTCAGGATGCCCATCACCGCCGGATAGGCCCGCGACAGCAGTGCCGGCAGCACCGCTGATGCGGCCGGGCCAGTCACCGCCGATGCTATGGGCCTGGTTGCCATCATGCGGTGGCTTTGCGCTGACCGCAGCGGCAAGTCAAGGTGTCGCGACGATGTCGGGTGCCGGCGGCAGCGGGTCCGGTCAGGGCAGCCTAGTAGTGATGCTAATAAGTGATTTTCGGAGGCAGCTTGCGTGCCTCTTCAATCAGCAGCTCGACTGACTTCTCCGAAGGCATCACCCGGACGAGCTTACGCCGCACATTGGCGTCCTTCATGCTTTGCGCCAGCCGCGACGGGTTGCGGTGCGCGAGCTCGCGTACGGTGGTGACGCCGGCGGCGCGGACCAGCCCGACCTTCGCCTTGCCCATGCCGGGAATCCGCATGTAGTCGGAGATGTTGGCCCACTCGAGCAATTGTTGTTCGCTGATCCCGGTCTTCGCGGCGAGCGCCTTGCGTCCCTTGACGGTGCGGGCGGCTTCAAGCAGTGCGTCGGTCGTGCGGATACCCTGCGATTTCAGTTTGGTGGCGCAATAGGCGGACAGGCCTTCGATCTCGGAGAGGGGGTATGTCATGATACTCGTATGCAGGTAACAGGTAGAAGGGAGCGCGCGTGCAGGGCCGTTGGGACAGCGCTTCAGGCAAACTGGCTGAGGCCGGGCGTCCCCGAGATGATCTCGCCCATTTGATCCGCTCCGATTTTGTCGCGGCCGAACCTGAAAAGTTCACGCGCGACGTTCTGAATTTCACCCATGCTCAGGCCAAGCGCCATCAGCCGGGTGCCGACAGCCATCAAGCCGCCGCCCATCAACCGCGATAGACCACCGCTGTTGTTGGAGGCGGCGATTGCCGCTTCGGCGCCGGGGATTTGGTCGATCAAAGCCTGGACTTTATCGGACGGTCCCTCGCTACGGAGGAAACCCAGAACGATGCCGATGGTTTTTTCAGCGACAGCGCCGTCGATGCCGGCCTTCGCGGCCAGCTGTCCAACCAATTCGTCCATCTTGCCCCGCCTCAACCGGACTTTGCCGGGTTGTTCTTCGGAATTTATCTTGAGCGCCTGTGTCACGAAATACAAGCGATCCGCGCATTTCAGTTGGTTTTCTTTTTCGATCGCGTCGTGACTGTGGCCTCGCTGCAAGAGTGAGCGGCGGATTCACACCATCTCGTCGCAATGCGCAATGCCTTTCGTCACTTCGCCGGGAATAAAATATCAGGAACCTGTGGCGCGACAATATACGTCAGCTTGCGGTGACGGTTTCAATCGACCGGCAAGATGCAATATGATGGCACTGGTTCGGTATCGAGCCGGGTTCGCTGTTTCGAACCGGGTTCGAGTATCGAACCGGGTGCGATGATCGAAACGATCTGAATCTGCGTGAAGAGGCGAAGCGATGGCGACCTCCGACAACAAGTTGGCCGATACCGACGAGAAGATTTTTGTCGGCAAGGGTGAGGAGACAGCCTGGCTGACGCTGGCGCTGGCGAACCGGCATGGCCTCGTCACCGGTGCAACCGGAACCGGCAAGACCGTCTCGCTTCAAGTCATGGCTGAAGGATTTGCGCGCGCCGGCGTTCCGGTTTTCGCAGCCGACATCAAGGGCGATCTCTCCGGTATCTCCGAGGTCGGCGAGGCCAAGGACTTTATCGTGAAGCGCGCCCAGCAAATGGGCTTGACCTTCCAGCCCGATCAATTCTCGACCGTGTTCTGGGACGTGTTCGGCGAGCAGGGGCATCCGGTGCGCGCCACCGTCACCGAGATGGGGCCGCTGTTGCTGTCGCGAATGCTCGATCTCAACGACGTGCAGGAGGGCGTGCTCAACGTCGCCTTCCGGGTCGCCGACGAGAATGGCCTCGCACTGATTGACATGAAGGATCTGCGCGCCCTGCTGGATGCGATTGCGCCCGACGGCAGCAAGAAGGCTGCCGATGGCGAAGAGGATCCGCTGGCGCCGATCCGCAAGGCCGCACAGAGCTATGGCAATGTGTCCAAGGCGACGGTCGGTACGATCCAGCGCCAGCTCCTGGTGCTCGAGAACCAGGGCGGCGCCAAGTTCTTCGGCGAGCCGGCGCTGACGCTGAAGGATTTCATGCGAACCGACCGTGATGGCCGGGGCATGGTTAATATCCTCGTCGCCGACAAGCTGATGCAGAGTCCGCGGCTTTACGCCACGTTCCTGCTCTGGATGCTCTCGGAACTGTTCGAGGAGTTGCCGGAGGCCGGCGATCTGCCGAAGCCGAAGCTGGTGTTCTTCTTCGACGAGGCGCATCTCTTGTTCAACGATGCCCCGAAGGCGCTGATGGACAAGATCGAGCAGGTGGTGCGCCTGATCCGCTCCAAGGGCGTCGGCGTCTATTTCGTCACGCAGAATCCGATCGACGTGCCGGACAAGGTGCTGGCGCAGCTCGGCAACCGCGTGCAGCACGCGCTGCGCGCCTTCACGCCGCGCGACCAGAAGGCGGTTGCCGCCGCCGCGCAGACCTTCCGGCCCAATCCGAAGCTCGATACCGCGCGGGTGATCATGGAGCTCGGCAAGGGCGAGGCGCTGGTCTCGTTCCTCGAGGGCGGCGGCACGCCGTCGATGGTCGAGCGGGTGATGGTGCGGCCGCCGTCGGCGCGGATCGGGCCGATCACGCCGGAGGAACGCAAGGCGATCATGGATGCAAGCCCGGTGAAGGGCAAATACGACACCGCGATCGATGCCGAGTCCGCCTACGAGATCATCCAGAAGCGCCTCGCCGGCACGGCGACGCCGGCGGACGGCGCGCCTGGCGAAGGCGGCGGCATCCTCGGCCAGATCGGCTCGATCGTCGCCACGATCTTCGGCACCAATGTCAAGCGCGGCCGGCTCTCGACCGGACAGGTGATCGCGCGCAACGTCACGCGCTCGGTGACCGACAAGGTGGTCGGCGGCGTGGTCGCAGATCTCGGCAAGTCGGTCGGTGGTTCGGTCGGCGGCTCGATCGGTCGCGCATTGGTGCGCGGCGCGCTCGGTGGAATCCTGCGCAGGTAGCATCGCGATCACCCGATCGGAATGGACAGCCGGCTTTGCCTCGGGCGGCCGGCGCGCTACAACGTCGGCAATGTCCAAACCAAAAGGATATGAGCGATGTCCAACGCCAAGCTGCAGCCCGTCCTCGACCGTATCGACGCCGATTTCGACAACAGTCTCGAGCGGCTGTTCACGCTGCTGCGGATCAAATCGATCTCGGCCGATCCGGCCTTTGCCGACGACTGCAAGGCGGCCGCCGATCACCTCGCCAAGGATATCGCAACCCTCGGCTTCAAGACCGAGGTCCGGCCGACCGCCGGCCATCCGGCCGTGGTCGGCAAGCTGAACGGCGCGACCGACGGGCGGCCGCATGTGCTGTTCTACGGCCACTACGACGTGCAGCCGGTCGATCCGCTGAATCTCTGGCATCGTCCGCCGTTCGAGCCTGTCGTGACCGACCATGCTGACGGACGCAAGATCATCGTCGCGCGCGGGGCCGAAGACGACAAGGGACAGCTGATGACCTTCGTCGAGGCGTGCCGCGCCTGGAAGAATGTGACGGGATCGCTGCCGGTCGACATCACCATCGTCATCGAGGGTGAGGAGGAGATCGGCTCGAAGAATTTCGTGCCGTTCCTCGAGGCCAACAAGGCCGATCTCAAGGCCGACTTCGCATTGGTCTGCGACACCGGCATGTGGGACCCGAACACGCCGGCGATCACCACCTCGCTGCGCGGCCTCGTTTATGATGAGGTCAAGATCAAGGCCGCCAATCGCGACCTGCATTCCGGCGTGTTCGGCGGCGGCGCGCAGAACCCGATCCGCGTGCTGACGCGGATCCTCGGCGGCCTGCATGACGAGAACGGCCATATCACCATCCCCGGTTTTTATGACGGCGTGAAGGATTTGCCGCCGGACATTCTGGCGCAGTGGAAGCAGCTCAATTTGACGCCGGACAGTTTCCTCAAGCCGATCGGCCTCTCGGTGCCTGCCGGCGAGAAGGATCGGCTCCTGATCGAGCAGGTCTCGTCACGCCCGACCTGCGACATCAACGGCATCATCGGCGGCTATACCGGCGAAGGCTCGAAGACAGTGATCGCCGCCGAGGCGTCGGCGAAGGTGTCGTTCCGCCTGGTCGAAGGGCAGGATCCCGAGAAGATCCGAAAGGCGTTCCGCGATTATGTGAAGGCGCGCCTGCCGGCGGACTGCAAGGCGGAGTTCACCGATCATTCCTCTGCGCCGGCGATTGCGCTCGACTGGAACATGAAGCCGCTGGCCGCCGCCCGCCGGGCGCTGACCGACGAATGGGGCAAGCAGGCGCTGCTGATCGGCTCCGGCGCCTCGATCCCGATCGTCGCCGATTTCAAGCGCACGCTCGGCCTCGACAGCGTGCTGGTCGGCTTCGGACTCGACGACGACAACATCCATTCGCCGAACGAGAAATACGACCTCAAGAGTTTTCACAAGGGTATCCGCTCCTGGGCGCGCATTCTCGCCGCCTTCGCCGAGGCGAAATAGGGCGAGCGCGCTGTAGCCCGGATGGAGCGAAGCGAAATCCGGGATAGTCGATCCGCGGATGGTGGCGTGCATCCCCGGATTGCGCTGCGCTCCATCCGGGCTACGGATGAGGGCCGTACGTAAAAACGCCGCCCGGAATTGGGCGGCGTTTTGATTCAGGTCGTGTAGAGGGTGTTGGCGGTCAGCCTACCCGAAAATCATGAAATTTCAATCACGATATCCGGGATTGACCCGGTCCAGCTTGCGCAGCAGCGGTGGCCAGACCAGCTGGGTCGAGCGCAGCTCGGCGCGATCGGGGTTGGAGAGCAGCTCGGTGTTCTTGTCGATCGCGTGCTGATCGACTGGATACGCGCTGCCGCCGAGCGCGCGGGTTGCCACCTGCATCGAGCAGGCGCGTTCCAGATGGTACATCCGCTCGAAGGCTGAGGCGACCGAGCGGCCGACCGTCAGCGTGCCGTGATTGCGCAGCAGCATATGGTTCTTGCTGCCGAGATCGCGCTGCAGGCGCGGGCGCTCGTCGTGATCGAGCGCGATGCCCTCATAGTCGTGATAGGCGAGATCGTGGGTGACGAGCTGCGCGGTCTGGTTCAGCGGCAGCAATCCATCGGGGCCGCTCGACACCGCGGTGCCGTCGACCGTGTGCAGATGGAGCACGCAGCCGGCGTCCTCGCGCACCTCGTGGATCGCCGAATGGATCGTGAAGCCGGCCGGGTTGATGCTGTACTCGCTCTCCGAGAGCTGGTTGCCGTCGAGGTCGACCTTGACCAGGCTCGACGCGGTGATCTCGTCGAACATCAGCCCGTAGGGGTTGATCAGGAAGTGGTGCTCGGGGCCCGGCACGCGGGCGGAGATGTGGGTATCGACCAGATCGTCCCAGCCATAGAGCGCGACCAGCCGGTAGCAGGCCGCCAGATTGATCCGCTGCTCCCATTCCGCCGCACTGATATCCGATGGCACTTCCTTCAGGCGCGCTTCCGCTGGCGACATGGCCGATGCTCCATTGATGTTGTTGCTTGATCCAAGCGTAGCGCCGCCGCCGGATCGCGGCAAGGCGGCGTAACGGCGTGACAGTCATGCCAGCATGCGACGGCTGGCCCACGATGCGGGAAGATCATGCTCCGGCAGTGGGCAGGAGCGTAACAGGCGTGCTTTGCGTTACGGCGCCGGGATCGCCAGCAGGCTCGATATGCTGCGGCCGCGGATATCGTAGACGCGGGCGAACACGACGTCGTCGCGCTTGATCTCGACCATCACGGGCGCGGCCAGGCCTTTGCAGTAGAACTCGCCGAGCGTCATCGCGAAGTCGGCGGCATGGCTGTCCCAGCCGATCGTGAAGTCGGGCCCGAGCGCGACCTGCGCGGGGCGCTGCGGTCCGCACACCGCAACCTTCCACTTGCGGTGCTGCGGCGGCACTTCCTGCCGCTCCGCGAGCTGCTCGCGCAGCCCGTCGGACGCCTGCTTCAGCGCCAGGCCCCAATAGTCCAGCATGAAGAAATTGTCGGCGGTCCGCACCGTCCCGGCGATGTGGTTGAAGTGCGTGTACTGATACGGATGCAGGCGGATCATTTCGCTGAGCGGCAGCAGCAGGCCGAACGCGAACACGGCGAGCGCCGCGGGCTGCCAGGCGCGGCGGATCTCGCCGAGCCAGTCCATGCCGCGGGCGAAGGCGACGCCGCCGAGCACCGCCATCGGCGGGATCACGAAGATGAAGTGGCGGATGCCGTTGTAGAGCGCCGGCCGCTTCACCATTGCGATCACCAGCGGCAGCGTCGCCGCCAGCGTCAGCATCAGCATGATCGTCTTGCGCTTCGCCGGCACATCGATGCGCGACAGCGACGTCAAGGTGGTGATGACGGCCGCGGTCAACAGCACCAGCAGCACTTCGGGAAGCTGCAGCGCGAACAGCGTCGGCAGATAGGACCACGGCATGTCCGGCACCGACACCAGCGCGCCGTCGAACATCTCCTTCCACGGCTTCTCAAAGAAGTGCGAGAAATAGGTCACCGCTTCCAGCGGATGGCCGGGCTCCATGATCGACCACGGCCAGATCAGGCCCATCACGAGGTAGCCGAGCACGAGCCCCGGCAGCAGCACATAGACGACGTGGGCAAAGCGATGGGCCGCCTCGCGGGGGCCCTGCTTGCGGAATTCCTCGATCCAGAGCGGGATGAAACCGATGACTGCGTAGATCAAAGCGAGGCCGCCAAGGACGCGGCAGCCGATCGACAGGCCGGCGCCGAGGCCGACGATCAGGATCGTGCGCGGCGAGGGTGCCGGATATTCCTCGATCAGGCGGACCAGGCCCATGATCAGGACCACCATCGCCACGGCGAACGGCGCGTCCTTCGGGTTCATGAACATGTGGCCGTAGAAGGTCGGGCACAGTGCCAGCAGCAACAGCGCCGCCAGTCCCGCCAGCGGGCCCCCGACACGGCGCGCCAGGCGCCAGGTTACGGCAAGCCCGATGACGCCGACGATCGCGCCGAGCAGGCGGCGCGTCTCGAACAGTTCGAGGGGAATGACCTTGTGCAGCAGCGCCGCGGCCATGTCGAAGCCGCCGCCGTACATATAGAGATTGGCAAAGGAGAGCGCGCCGGTGTCCTTGAACCCGGACCCGTACATGCGCAGCAGGAGGTCGGCGTATTCAGCGTGGGTGTAGTCGTCCCAGCCGAGACCGTAATCGCGGAACGTGAGGCCGGCGACCACGGCGACCACGCCGAGGACGAGGAATGCGAGATCGTCGCAGGTCTTCTCCACCGAGCGCCGCGCAGGCGCCTCGAGGGCAGACGTCGTAATCGATGACATAGCTAGTGATACCGGCGTGCCTGTGGCCCAGTTTGGCGCTTTAGGGCCTCATTCCCCGGCATCCATAGCGCAGTTCCGTTTCCGAGTAATTGGTAATTGTGGCGTAATTTCCCAGATGCGTTGCAATAAATTGGCAGCAATTCGTAGCCAGTAAATCTACGGAAGGCGATTTCCTGGCCGCGGCTGCAGCCGCGATCAAGACGCGCGCCAGGCCCGGTTAAGCGGGATTTTAGGGAACTCCGCCTACAATTGGCGGTTGGCGGTATGGGCAATATGACGGTATCGTGGCGCTGGTGGCCGGCGTCGATTTTCGGTCGGGTCTCCCGGGGGTTAGTTCGATGATGGTTGGTCTGTTGGTCGTCGGCGTGGGCCTGGTCGTGGCGGGCCTGGCGGCGATCGGCTTGGGAATCCCCTACAAGGAATTCAGCGTCGGCGGTGCGCTGATCACGACGGGTGTGACCGGCGTCTGCACCGGCGCGATCGTGCTGGCGCTCGCCGCCATCCTTCGGGAACTCCAGGTCATCGCGCGGCGACTCGATCCGGTTGCCGCCGGCGCCCGGGCCGAGGTTCCGCTGCCGTCCGCAACTTCTCCGCGCAATGCCCTTGAGGATCCTGTTTTCCCGCCGCCGCGTGAGCCCAAGGTTGCCGCGCCTCCGCCGCTGGCCCCGCCCGTCTCGCCATCCGCGTCCGCGGCACCGCCGCCCTGGCACGACGAAATCGCTCCACGTGGCGCCCCGGGCGAGGCGCCGCCGGCTGTGCCGGGTGGCGCGCCCCCCGAGGGCGAAGCCGCGCCCAAGCGGCGCAACCTGCTGTTTTCGTCCTCGCGGAAAGAACGCGAGCGGGCCCAGAGCCGTACGGCCGAGCCGCTGACGCCGGATCTGCTGTCGCCGGAGCTGCGTCCTGGTCCGGCCGCAGCGGCCGAGCCCGCGCCGGCAACATTCGACGATGCCTGGCCGAAAGCCGAACGGCCGCGGTCGGTCGATGTCGCCCCACGGCGTACGCCACGGCCATCCATCTTCGGCGAGACCCAGTCAGCCGGCGCGGCCCCGTCATCAGGCCACCCGCCGCCGCCCCAGGAGCAGCCGCCGGTGACCGTGCTCAAATCGGGCGTGGTGGACGGCATGGCCTATTCGCTTTATTCGGACGGATCGATCGAAGCGCAGATGCCGGAGGGCATGATGCGGTTTGCCTCGATCGACGAACTCCGCTCGCATCTGGAGCAGCGGCCGTAGATCTACGGGAATACTTGCGGTCGGGCGGCCCGAAATCTAAAACACGGGCGTTCTTGTCAGAATTGCTGTAATTCGCTCATATTCGCGAAGTAGTACGCGATTCCATTGATGTATTGCTGCACGTGGATACTGTCCGGTGGGGCGCCGGGCCGTCGCTAGCACGGGGAAGATTGAGCCATGTCCGATATGTCAGGCAAGACGCCGGTCGAACTGACCGCAAACATCGTTTCGGCCTATCTCAGCAACAATCCGACGCCGGCCGCGGATATTCCGAGCCTGATCAGCCAGGTCCACGCGGCGCTGCTGCGGGTGTCGGCCGGCCGCACCGACGCGCCGAGCGAGCCGGCGAAGCCTGCGGTGTCGATGAAGAAGTCGATCACGCCGGAATATCTGGTGTGTCTCGAGGACGGCAAGCGCTTCAAGTCGCTCAAGCGCCACCTGCGCACGCAGTACAACATGACGCCGGAGCAATATCGCGACAAATGGGGCTTGCCGGCCGACTATCCGATGGTGGCGCCAAACTATGCGGTGGCGCGATCGCAACTCGCCAAGAAGATGGGGCTCGGCCAGCAGGCACGGAAGCGGAAGTAAGCGGCTTACGCGGCGGATGCCAGTGCCTCGCGCGCATCGTTGCGGATGCGATCGACCATTGAGCGGAGGCCATTGGAGCGCTGCGGCGTCAGATGGTCGCGGAAGCCGAACTCGTCGAACAGCGCGAGCGCGTCGGTGGCCAGGATTTCCTTCGGCGTGCGCCCGGAAAACAGCGTCAGCACGATCGCGACCAGGCCGCGCACGATGTGGGCGTCGCTGTCGCCGATATAGTTCAGGCGCGGTTCACCGTTGGCATCGTGATCGATCCGCTTCGACAGCCAGACCTGGCTGACGCAACCCTGCACCTTGTTCTCGGCCGAGTGCTCCGCCTCCGACAACGGCTCCAGCGTGCGGCCGAGCTCGATGACATAGCGATAACGGTCGTCCCACTCGTCCAGCAGCGCAAAATTGTCCCTGATTTCGTCGATCGTCGTCATCGTGGTCCGCGTCCTATTCTCAACGGCTTATATAGGAAGGCGGGCCGCGAAAGCGACGAAAATGGAACCGGTTCCCGGTTGTTTTGGCGGGTTTTCTTCACGCGAGCCGGCGCCCGCCTCACACGACAGCGCTCGATCTCGCGCTTACTGCGTCGGCGGCAGGCGGAATTCAATCATCTGATCGTCCGCCGTCAGCGTGTCGCGGGACGCGCTCGGATCGGTATCATCCTTGTCGATCGAGCCGGTGTGGTCGGGCGGCTTCTTGTCGGTGATGATCTGGTAGAGCTTGCGCGCGCCATCGGTGGCGCGCTGGCCGATCGCGGTCGCGGCCTGGCCGCCGACTTCGCACGCGGACGGCTGCCGTTTGCAGAACTGACCCATGTCGTTGATCGTCGCGGTCGCAGCCGATACCGCGTCCGATGCGCTGATCTGCGGCGTCTTGTCCGCTTCAGCTGTTTTGTCTCTCGGCAGCAGCACGAGCACAAGCCCGAGCCAGAATGCCAAACGCAGCAGGAAGAACATGGCGCGATCCCGGTCGTCTATCTTGTCTTTGCTTCTTGCGCGGTCGATGCCGCTGTTGCCTTCACGGTTAGCATCGGTCGATAAATCGGAAGTATCTGCATTGAGGTAAATCCGCCGAAAAATCGCGGAAAATCCGCCTGAATTGATTCGCCGTAAATTTTCGATTGATGGCGGCTGAAGGGTGCCAGATCTGCAGGCTGCGCCGCGTCTACGAATTTGAAACCATAGTTCGTCGCACCCGGAAACCAGCCGTTCACCATCCCGGACGAATGACCGGTGAATGACAGCGTCGCAGCCTCGCCAATGCACGGTGTTTGGCAGCAGGCCGCCCTGCCTTAGCGTTCGCTTAAGTTCGCTCTGACACGTTGGCCTGCAATCACAAAGGAGGCGTTCCGGCGCGTCTGTCTGACGATTAAGCCGAAGCGCGAGTGCTGTGAGTAGTTTGAGTCTGATCCGCGATTGCCTGGATGCGCTGCTGCATCCGTCGGCGCAGTATGATGCGCTGACGCGTGCGCGCCACCGTGCCTTCATGGCGCCGCGGCTGCTCGGCAGTCTGGCGGCGCTGGCTTCGTTCCCCGCCTTTCTGGCGATGCGCGGGGCGCCGACGGCGATCGAGGTCGCGGCCTTCGCATGGCTGATCGCACCGATCCTTTTGTCCTGGTTCCTGTCGCGCACCGGCCGCTATGAAGGCGCGCATGTGCTGTCGTCGCTGGCGCTCGCCGGTCTCGTGATGATGATCGCGGCGTCCACCGGCGGCATCGCGTCGTTCGCCGCGGTATGGCTCGTCGTGATACCGATCGAGGCCGCGTTGTCGGCGTCGCGGCGTGTGGTGGCGTTTGCGTTCGCGCTGGCGATGATCTGCGCGGCGCTGCTCAGCATGCTTGGCCATTACCACGTGCTGCCGGCGGTCGATCCCGCGGTTGCCATGAACAGCACGCTGGCCGGCTTCGGCGTCGTGTCGGCGATCTTCTATGCAGCCGGGCTTGCCTTCGGCGCGGAGTCGCTGGCGCGCACCAGCGTGGCGCTGCTCTATGTCGAGGAAGAGCGCTATCGCCTGCTCGCCCACAACATGAGCGACGTGCTGTCGCGCCATAGCCGCAACGGCGCGGTGCGCTTCATTTCGCCCGCGGCCGAGATCATGCTCGGCGTGCCGGCAGCGCGGCTGTCCGGCCACGGTCTGTTCGACCGCGTCCATGTCGCCGATCGTCCGGCGTATCTGACCGCGCTGTCGGACGCCGCGCGCGGCGAGTCCCGCAGCGTCGAGTTTCGGGTGCGCCGCGACGGTGCGCGTGGCGATGCCGCCGCTGAATTCATCTGGGTCGAGATGCGTTGCCGTGCGCTCGAGCAGCCCTCGGCCGATGCCGAGGTGGTTGCCGTGATCCGCGACGTGACCGATCGCAAGGTGCAGGAGCAGGCGCTCGAACAGGCCCGCCATGCGGCCGAGCAGGCCGATGCGTCGAAGACGCGCTTCCTCGCCACCATGAGCCACGAGTTGCGGACCCCGCTCAACGCCATCATCGGCTTCTCCGAGATGATCGCGCAGGAAGATGTGCTCGGCCTGGATGCGACCCGCCGCAAGGAATACGCGCAGCTCATCAACGACTCCGGCCAGCATCTGCTGTCGGTCGTCAACGGCATCCTCGACATGTCGAAGATGGAGTCCGGCAATTTCGAGATTTCGCCGGAGCCGTTTGCGCCGCGGCCGGCGCTGCTCAATTGCTGCAACCTGGTGGCGCTGAAGGCGCGCGAGAGCGGCGTCGACCTCGTGACCCGGGTGCCTGACGACCTGCCGATCGTGAACGGCGATTCGCGCGCGTTCAAGCAGATCGTCCTCAATCTGGTTTCCAACGCCATCAAGTTCACCGAGCGCGGCGGCAAGGTCACCGTGTCGGCCGGCGTCGAGGGATCGCGGCTGCTGCTGCGGGTCTCGGACACCGGCGTCGGCATCGCTGCCGACGACCTCAAGCGGATCGGCGATCCGTTCTTTCAGGCCGGCAAGACCTATCAGCGGCGCCACGAAGGCACCGGCCTGGGCCTCTCCATCGTCAAGGGGCTGGTCGGCCTGCACAACGGCGAGATGAATGTGGAGAGCAAGGTCGGCGAGGGCACCGCCGTGTCGGTCGCGCTGCCGCTGTCGTTCACCCCGCCGGCCGCGGTCGGGCCGTCCAGCAATGTCGCGACCCTGAAGCCCGCGCTGCGGTCCGGACTGCAAGAGCAAACCCAACAGGTGAAGAAGAGTGCCTAGACAGACTTTGGATGATGACGAAACGCCGCGCCGTCGCCGCGGCGCCAAGGCAGTGGCCATCGCGGCCGAGGAGGAGCGCGGCCTCTTCCTGCGCCTGCTGCTGCACAGTCCGAAGGATCTGGTTGCGGGCCTGCTGGCGACGTCTGCCATTGTTGCGATCCTGATCAACGCCCTGTTCCTGCAGGCTGGCCGGCATCCGTCGCCTATGTTCGGCGGTTCGGTGGTGACGCTGCCGCCGCCGGCCCCGCTTGCCGCGGCCTCCAGCCCGCTGCCGCGTCCACGCCCGGCCGAGGCCGCCGCCCGGTCGGTCGAGCCCGCCGCGATGGAGCCGGCCAGGCCGGTTGATGTGAAGCCTGTCGAGACCAAGCCGGTCGAGACCAGGTCCGTTGAAGCCAAGCCGGCCGAACCCAGGCTCGAGGCCAAGCCGGTCGATCCGATGGCCAATCTGGTGCTGAAGTCGACCGCCGCCCCGCCGGCCGCTGCACCGTCCGCGGCTGCCGCGCCCTCCAGCGTCATTCGTCCGCCGGCGCCGATCCCGACACAGCATCTCAGTCCGACCGGCAAGCGCATCGCAGCGGTCCAGCGCACGCTGACCGAATATGGCTACGGCCAGCTCAAGCCGACCGGCACGATCGGCGCCGACACCCAGCACGCGATCGCGAAGTTCGAGCGTGCCCGCAAGCTGCCGGTGACCGGCCAGATGTCGGATCGCCTGGTGCGCGAGCTCGGCACGATGATCGGGCATTCGATCGAGTAAGCTCTTTGCGGCGAGATTGATTCCACTTTCGTGATGGCCGGGCATGTCCCGGCCATCTGCGTTTTCGCTACGGCTTGCTCAGGTCGTCTCGCCCAGCAGAACGTCCGTGACCTCGTCGGAGAACAGCTTCCTGCGGCCGGCCAGCAGCACCCATTCCGCATCGTCGCGATCCGGAACGGCGTGCGGCATGCCGTGGTCGAGCAGGGCCTGCGCGCAAGCGGCCCAATCGCCGCCCTCGACCGGTTCGTTACAGGACGCCCATGAAAGGCTGCCGGATGCGTTGTCGCCGAAGCCGTGCTGCTCGGTCCAGTCAGCGCCGTGCTCGAGCAGGAAACGCGTCAGCCCGGCATTGCCGCGGAACACCGCGTGATTGAGCGCCGAGGCATCCCAGTCGCCGCCGCGCACTGCGATGGGCCAGCCGAGCTCGACCATCAGCCGTACGCCGGCGTCTGCACCGGCGGCCGCAAGTTCGGGCAGCAGGCGCAGTTGCTGCGGCGAGAGCGCGCCGGGCAGATCGGGCCGCCGGGTCTGGATGCGGCGCGCTTCGCGCTCGTCGCCGCTGGCGCACGCGGCGATGAACCGTTCGTCGTCGGGAAGCGGCCTGGCTCCCGTTCGCTCGCGCAAGAGCTCGGCGACATCCGGCAGTCCATACCTCAGGGCCAGTTCGTAGGCGCTGGCGCCATCGGGCGTTGTGACCTGCGGATCCGCACCAGCATCGAGCAGCGTTGCGATGCACTGGCGCGAGCGTCGCCGCCGGATCGCCCACATCAACGGCGAGCCGTAGTCGGTAATTGGCGCGTTGCGGGCTGGCTCATTCGGATTGCCGCCATGCCGCAGCAGCAACTCGAGCGTCGCCACGTTCTCGTCGTCGAGCACCTTGTACATCGCGTTGGTGCCGGCGATCCGCGCGCCATGCTCGAGCAGCAGGCCCGTGGTCACGGAGCCTTCGAGCGAGTGGTACAGCGATTCATTGTCGTTCGGATCGGCGCCCGCATCGAGCAACAGTTTCGTCAGGCCGAGATCGTGGTTGCGTCCGGCGGCGCCATACAGCGCCGACAGCGGATTGCCGTCATCGGGTGCGTCGAGCGATCCGGGCGGCCAGCGGCTGCTGATGTGCTGGTCCGGATCGGCGCCGGCCTCGAGCAGCAGGCGCGCGCAGCGATGCAGCCGTGCTTGAAACTCCGGAATCTGCAGCAGGCTGGAATGCGTGACCGCGACCAGCGGCGGCAGTCTCAACGGACCTCCGGGACGGTTGACCCATGCCGGATCGTTGGTCGCGGTGCGCCGTACCGTCGCTTCGTCGCCGATGGCGCAGGCGAGATAGGGATCATCGGCCACGAGATCGGGATCCTCGGCGAGCATCCGCACCGCGACGCGCGGATGGGCGCGATCGGTGGTGCCGTCGACATCAGCGGCGTAGACCAGCTGCAGCCAGCGCCGCACCCGCTCGGCCTTGCTTTTGCCCGGCGGCAATTGCGCTTCGACATAGCGCCGCAGATCCGGCCACGAGGCGAAGCCGAGATCGCGCGCGATGCAGGACTGCGCGTCATGGAGCCGCAGATCGAGCGCGGCGATTTGCGGGTCGCTGAGCCCGGCGGCAGCCGGAAGCGCCTGCCGGAAACGGGCGTAAGCCTCCGGCGCCTGCCGCCGGTAAAGGCGAATGAGCTCCTTGGCCTGCTTCTTCAGATGTTCGAGATTCAATCGCGCGGGCGATCGGTCCATGGAAACCTCCGTGCATCTATCGCCGATGGTCCACAAAACCGGCTGCACAAAGGCTTGGTTGGCCGCATGTCGGGGGCAAGTGGGTTCAACCCTTCCCGTGGACCCGGGTGCGGCTTGCACCGCGAATGCAACGATATGAGCGACGCTTGGCTCGGTCAACCCGCCGCTGCGTGATGTCATTTGTCACAATTGGACGTGGCCGTGCCGCTGGCCTATAGGTCGGCGCATGCGATTGAAAACCAGCATATGGGTCGCGGCGTATCTGCGCCGCTGCCAGACCGAGGGCGTGTTCGGCGCCGTCCGCAAGAAAGGCGCGGAGGAAGCCGGCGCCGTGTTCGTCAAGGTGGCGCTGATGGACGGCAACGCGATGTTGTATGCGCCCGCGCCGCAGACGGTCTATGACGACAGCCGCCCGGCCGAGCGGTTGTTCGTGCCGACGGCGCCGCAGCCGGTGTCCGAGCCTTCGGTCGAGGAGCGGTTGACCAAGGAACTCCGCTTCGATCCCGATGCCTGGATCGTCGAGACCGAAGATCGCGCCGGACGGCACTTTCTCGATCTGGCGAAGAGCTAACTTCCGGATTTCTGGTTGCGAATGCCGGATGCGCTGCCGGGCAGCACGACGGGGCGTGTCTGCGACGATGTCGCGCGGACGCGATGGCGCTCGTCGTCGTAGAGCTGTGAGCGATATTTCGCCCGCGCCACCGCCATGGTCGAGCCGCGCCACGCCGCCAGCATCACGAGTGCCGAGCGCTCGCTGAGGCGATCGTAGAGCCGCGACAGCCGATAGACGTAGTTGACCGACGAGCCGGCTTCCGGATTGAGGAACATCAGGATGCGCTGGAATGCGGCGCTCGAGACGTCAAGCGCCCGCATCGCGCAGGCGAGCGGCTCGCCGCCGGGATCGTTGACGACCTCCGCCGCGATCCGCGACGGCAGGATCAGCGCCTCGCCGAGCTCGCGCGTGAAGTTGTCGACATCCTCGGCAAAGGCCGCCATCTCCAGGATATGGATCGCGCGCGCGGCGCGTGCGGCCGGGATCCGCGCGGCGGCCTTCAGCGGCGTCTGCTGCAGATTGTGCAGGATCTGCACGCGTTCCTTGGCGCCCGCGGCAAAGAACATGTCGGAGAGTTCGGCGGCATCGTTCGGCCGCATCGCAAGGCTCGCGGCCATCCGCTGCTCGGCCTCGGTCGGGATCTTGGCTTGGGGCGTGGACGGTGCCGGCGCAGGAGCTGGAGCGGCAGCCGGCATCTGCTGGTCGGGACCGACACGTCGCAGCCCGAGCTTGTCCATGATCCTGGCCGGAGTAGCCGGATAGATCGCAAGCCGCGCACGGACGGCGGCGCGGGTCGCGTCGTCGACCTCGTCGATCAGGCGCGACGTGAGCTCGACGAACTGGCGTTCTTCATCTGCGGAGTGCGCGCTCGCCTGCACATAGAGGTCGGTCAGGACGCGCAGCAAAGTCGGACGGATGTCGACGCCCTCGCGGCGGGAGAGCGTCATCAGCCCATCGAAACCAGGAAATAGCGGAGCTGCGCTCATCTCGGGCGTACGCGACTTGCCAATAAGACTCAGGTTGAAAACCTTCTGGGCGCGAGCCTACGCAGGCTGTTTTAAGACACAGTTAAGGAAAACAAGCCGTGAAGCCGAACGCTCGAATTTGCGCGTGTCCATTAAGGCACAGCGCCGTATCCGTAACCGTCCCTGTCGGCGGCTTAAGATATCGTTAACCATGCGCGTTCTTAACTCGGCGTGCGCGGGGCAAATCATGTCCGTGCGGGGCCAGAGAGAACGGAACATGGGCACCATCGTTGAGTTTCCGGCGGATGCGGCTGCACGGCGGCCGAGCACTGTCGGTGCTGCCGGCGAAGGCATGGGGACCGTGCTGATCCTTCCCGTCGTCCGGATTGAGCGAACGACGGAGGAGACCGGCGGGGGGCGCGGACCGGAGCAGGGCACTGCGCAGGGTCGCCGACGCCGACGCCGCTCCTGATCGCGGACATCGTGCAATGTCGCAGCTCGTGCAGCGGACCGCCGCTCGGCGGTCACTCCCGGCGCTGATCCTGCTGCTCGCAGGCTCGGCGCTCGCCGGCTGCAGCGGCGGCGACTTCGGCCGCACCCGCGCGGATTTCCGCAACGACGACATGCATCGCTGGATGGGCGCCGAGGCGACCGGCAGCGTCGGCAAGAACGCCTCGCAATTCCAGCTCACCGAACACGAACGTCAGCTGCGCGATCTCGCCTATCAATTCGTCGAGCCGCCGCTGTCGCGCCCGGCGTGGAAGAGCGTGTTCGGCGACTACCAGCCGCTGCCCTCGCCGTGGCGGCAGAGGGTCTTATTCGATCGCACTGCGTATGGCCGCAATCTGATCGACGAGCCGCATCGCTCGTTCGCCTCGCGCTATTCGCTCCTGATCGACGAGGTGCGCGACGACATCACGCGGTTCGAGCCGTTCTTCGCCACCGCGATCCAGGTGATCGAACTCGACCGCAAGCGCAGTGCCAGCCTCAGGATGATCGCCGACGTGTCGCCGCGCGAGAAGGCAGACGCAGTCGCGCGGATGGAAGAGAACACGCTGATCGTGCAATGGGTCCAGCAGGCCCTGGAGCGGCGGATCGCGTCCTATCGCTGGGCGCTGGAGCGGCTGGTGATCCAGGCACCTGACGGCATGGCGGCTGACGCCGAACGCCAGATCAACGAGCTTGCCCGGCTCACCGCCAATGCGCCGTTGATCTCAGGTCCCGTCACAGGCCAGGCCGTGGTGACCAAGGGCTAAGCCCGTTTCACCTTCCTGATTGCGGACCTCGCGCGTCGACTGTTCGCTTGCCGCGGCAGGCTCGCAATGAACGCCTTCAGCGCATCGGAGGGCGGCTGGGCGGAGGGGTAGGCGAGGCCGACCTGGCGCGTGACGTCGATATCGATCGCACGCACTGCCACATCCGGATTGCCGCGCGCCACGCCTTCGGGAACGATCGCAACGCCAACCCCGGCCGCCACCAGCGCCATCGCCCATTCCTCCGATTCCGCGATCGCTACCGGCTTGCGCGGCGGCGACGTTCGTTTGAAGAATTCCTGCTGCTCGCAATGGCAGCGGTCGATCATAGGAACGCCCGCGAAGTCGCTGGTCCGCAGCGTCTCTTTCAGGGTAAGGGGATGTGACGGCGGCAGCGCCGCGACATAGCGCTCGCTCCAGAGCGGGATGAAGTGCTCGCCGGCGTGGGTCATGGTCTTTGCGACGATCCGCGCGTCGGCCTTCTCATCGGCGCCGACCAGCCGGAGCGCGAGATCGGCGTTGGCCGTCAGCGGCCTCAGCAGCGCGACTGTCCGCGCCTGATCGAGGGTGCGCAACAGGCCGAGCGTCAGCGCCTGCCTCGTCGCGGGTTTGCGAAACAGGTTTCGCGCCGCGTCCGCCTCGTCGATGATCCTGCGGGCGATGCCGTGAAATCGCGCGGCGGACTCCGTCGGTGCCATGCCCTTCTTGTGCCGGATGAACAGCGTGGTACCGAGCTCGGCCTCGAGATTGGTGATCGCTGCCGAAATCGACGGCTGCGAGATGAAGCAGCGCTTCGCCGCGGCGGTCAGGTTGCGCTCGCGGTAGACCGCGGCGAAATAGCGGAGTTCGCGGATATCCATAGGCCTATCCTATCGCATAGATAGAAAGACAATATTTTACCTATGGAAAGACGAGTGGCAAGTCTGCGCTTGTTACAGCGGAGGACTGGTCATGCGCATCCATCATCTCAACACCGGCACGATGTGCCCGATCGGCAAGCGGCTCGTGAACGGCAGCGGCAGCATCTTCCAGCGCGCGCGGATGGTCTGCCACTGCCTGCTCGTCGAGAGCAATGACGGTCTCGTGCTGGTCGACACCGGCATCGGGCTCGACGACATCGGCAACCCGCCGCGGCTCGGTCGCAAATGGGTGCGGCAGACGACGCCGCGGCTCGATCCGGCCGAGACCGCCGCTCGCCAGGTCAAGGCGCTCGGCTTCTCGCCCGACGATGTGCGGCATCTACTGCTGACGCATCTCGATCGCGACCATGCCGGCGGCGTGCCGGACTTTCCGAGCGCCAAGGTGCATGTCCATCGCAAGGAGTACGACATGGCGGTGACGCATCAGCTCGCGCCGCCGGTAGGACGCTACATCACGGCGCAATGGCAGCATGGGCCTGACTGGGCCTTCTATGGTGCCGGCGGCGAGGACTGGTTCGGCTTCAAGGGCGTGCGCGCGCTCGGCGACCGCGAGCCGGATATCCTGATGATCCCGCTGCCGGGCCACACGCTCGGCCATTGCGGCATCGCGGTGCGCACCAACGACGGATGGCTGCTGCACGCCGGCGATGCCTACTTCCACCACGCGCAGCTCGCTCCCCGGCCGCGGGTCCCGCTGGTGCTCGGCATGTTCCAGCGCGGGGCGGACATGGATCGGCCAACGCGCATCCAGAATCAGGAGCGGCTGCGCCAGTTGAAGGCAGCGCATGGCGACAGTGTCACGATCGTCAACAGCCACGATCCCGTCGATTACGAGACCTGCCGTTGCGGCCGGCACGCGCTCGCAGCCAACTAACCGCTTGCGTGCCGCGGGCGGGGGTGCGGGGGCGGGGAGCGGCGGCGGTGCTTCCTGCTTGGCCGCGACCGGCTCGGCTTGCACCTTGCACGACGAGGCCGCAAGCGAAGCCTGCGCCTGCGGCATCAGGCCGGGCTCCGGCGCCAGCGCCTTCAAGAGGATCAGGCCGGTCTCGGTCGGCGAGTCGATGATCAGCCGGTCGGCGGCAGTGACCTCCTCGTCCTCCGGCAGCTCGTTGTGCTGCGCTTCGGTCATCAGGTCGAGCTCGATCACCTTCTTGCCGGCGGAGCGATCGTTGATCGCGTAATAGGCGACCTCGTTGCGGGTGTAGAACGACACCGAAGTATAGGCCTGGCTGACCGGCACGGTGAGCTTGAGCGGCCCGGTGGAGAGATCGTAACGGCAGATCGCCACCGCGAAGGCCGGATCCATCAGCGGCATCGGCGAGTTGCTCGGGTCGGCCAGCGGCAGCTGCGTCACCTCGTTGAGCTTGGTCATCGGTGTCAGCCGCGAATAGGCGTCCTGCGAGGCGATGCGCGGCAGCGCCAGCACGCTGACGAGATGCACCACGCCGCCGAGCAGCACGCCTGCGAGGATGGTGAACAGCACGCGGATCATGGGCAGCCCGTCGTTGCGATCGAGGGCATCGGCGCGTCGCGCTGGGTGCGGGTCGCGACTCCGACCGGCGTGTCGTAAAGCCGTAACATCAGCGCGTAGCGCTCGATGCCGCCGGTCGGCAGCCAGTTGCCGGCGCGCGAGCGCGAGGCGATGTGGATCTCGAACGTGCCGTCGGACGCGCGCACGATCTCCTGGCTGGTGAAGCCGTAGCGCTGCAGCGAATTCGCGACGAGATGACCCTTGCGGTCGAACAGCGTCAGCGTCCAGAACCGCGCCGCCGGCGTCACGCCTGAGACCACGACGTCGCAGCGTCCGTCGAGCGGCTTGTTCTTGTCGTCCGAGGTCGCCGAGAACGCGATGCCGTCGCCAGTGCCGATCGGCAGCTCGCCGCTGCGCGCGATGGTCGCTCGCGAATAGGGATCGACATCGGAGGTGCCGTTCTTCGGCCGCGCGGTCCAGGCGCCGATCTTCAGCGTGCCGATATCGGTGCCGCGCGTCGCCGTCGCATAGGTCAGGCCGAGGCCGACGGCCGTGGCGATGACGAGTGCCAGCAAGGTGGAGAGGAGGAGCCGCACGTCAGTTCTTGCGTGGCAAAGCTGGTGTCGCGCCGTCCGGCCCGGCCGCGGCAACGTAGTTTTCGGGGAACGCCAGCGCGCTCGAGGACTCCGCCTTGCCGGTCTTCGAGGGCTCGCCCAGCGTGGTCTTGCCGGTGGTCTTTTCAGCGGTCTTGGCCGCGTCGTCGAGCAGCTTCTCGACCCGCACCAGGATATCCGCGCCGCGCTTGGTCAAGACCGGCGGCGGACCCGGCTTGGTCTCCAGCACCCGCGGCGCCGTGCTCGCCTGGGCATTGGCCTGCGCCGGCTGCGGCGGCAGCTTCTGGCCCATGCCGACGCCGGCGAGTTCCTTGACTTCCACGCCCTGATGCGCGGCGACCATGATGTCGTGCCAGGTCTGCGCCGGCAGCGAGCCGCCGGTCATGCGGTTGGTCGGCGAATAGTCGTCATTGCCGTACCAGACCGCGCAGGTGAAGTTGCCGGTGTAGCCGACGAACCAGGCGTCGCGATAGGCATTGGTGGTGCCGGTCTTGCCCGCGGTCGGGATGCCGTCGAGCGCGGCGCGGCGCGCGGTGCCTTCGCTGACCACGTGGCTCATCATGCCGGCCATGTCGGCGGCGATGTTCGCCGGGATGGCCTGCCGCGGCTTGGGGCCGTCGCGGTCCCAGCGCCACACCAGATCGCCGGCGCCGGTGCGCACCTCGAGCACCGAATGCGGCGTCACCGCCTTGCCGCGGTTCGGGAAGGTCGCATAGGCCACCGCGTGCTCGATCACCGTGACTTCGTCGGAGCCGATCGGCAGCGACGGAGTATCGGGCAGCGGCGCCTTGAGGCCGAAGCGGCGCGCGACCTCGACGATCTTGGCGCGGCCCGCCTTCGGGCCTTCCTTGCCGCCCAGCGCGATCGAGAGCTTGACCGGCACCACGTTAATCGAGCGGGTGATCGCCTGCGTCAGTGTCACCGAGCCGGAATAGGAGTGGCCATAGTTCTGCGGGCACCAATTGCCGATGCAGACCGGGCCGTCGACGATCTTCGAGTTCGGAGTGAAGCCGTTCAGCAGCGCCGTGGTGTAGACGTAAGGCTTGAACGACGAGCCGGGCTGCCGGTAGGCGTCGGTCGCACGGTTGAACTGGCTCGCGCCGTAGTCGCGGCCGCCGACCATGGCGCGGATGCCGCCGTCGAGATCGGACACCACGGTTGCGGCCTGCGTCGCGTGATAATCGCGCCCGAACTGGCGGAGCTGGTTCTCGATCGCTTCCTCGGCCGCCTTCTGCACGTTCGTGTCGATCGCGGTGCGGACCACGAAGACGCGTTCGGTGTAGGATTTCGGGAAGGTGTCGACCAGCTTGCGCATCTCGTCGAAGGCGTAGTCGAGATAGTAGTTCGGCGAGTTCTCGTCGCGCCGGTCGACCGCGACCGCCGGATTGCGGCGGGCGCCGAACACCTGGCCCTCGGTCATGAAGCCGGCATCGACCAGGTTGTCGAGCACGACGTTGGCGCGGGCGCGCGCCGCCGGCAGGTTGATGTGCGGGGCATACTTCGTCGGCGCCTTGAACAGGCCGGCGAGCATCGCGGCTTCCGCGAGGTTCACGTCGCGCACCGACTTGTTGAAGTAGAAATGCGCCGCGCCGTCGACGCCGAAGGTGCCGCCGCCCATATAGGCGCGGTCGAGATAGAGTTTCAGGATCTCGTTCTTGGTGAGCCGCGTCTCCAGCCAGATCGCAAGGAACGCTTCCTTCACCTTGCGCTCGATGGTGCGCTCGTTGTTCAGGAACAGGTTCTTGGCGAGCTGCTGGGTGATCGACGAACCGCCCTGGCGGACGCCGCCGGCCTGCGCGTTGGTGACGAGCGCGCGGGCGAGGCCCGGCACGTCGATGCCGAAATGGTCGTAGAAGCGGCGGTCCTCGGTCGCGAGCGTCGCCTTGATCAGATTGTCCGGAAAGTCTTCCAGCGGGATCGAGTCATTATGCTTGATGCCGCGGCTGCCGATCGGGTTGCCGTAGCGGTCGAGAAAGGTCACCGCGAGGTCGGATTTCTTCAGCCAGTCCTCGTCGGCGGTCTCGCGGAACGCGGGGATCGCGAGCGTCAGCATCAGGATCATGCCACCGAGCCCAAGCGTTGCGGCTTCCGACAGCGGCTCGATGAACACCCAGCGCTTCCAGCGGCCGACATAGAAGCGGTCCATGAAGGTGGAATAGCGCTCGTAGAGTTCGCGCAGGCCCTTGCCCGACGAGAACAGCGTCGAGTCGATACGCGCATCGAGGTCCAGGAAGAAATTCCGGACCTTCTGTTTCCAATGCGACGGCACCAGGTCCCTTGATCAATTTGAGAGCGCTGCGGGCGCCCAAATCGGGCACAGGCTAACGTCTTGCTTCGATGTTGCGGCAATCCCAAGGCGCTTTTGCGTCGTTGGGGACTCGTTCGTTGTTCTATCCGAGCGGCTGCCATAAACCAATGGCGCGGCTTGTGAATTTAATGAAAGCCCTAACGCTGCCCACCGGCTTTTTCGACCCCGCAATATCACCCCCTTGCGGAGGGAGCGCCGGCGTCCCAAGAAGGGCTTTACCGCCATGTCAGGGATATCATGACCGCACCGCCCAAACGCCCGTCGGGCCAGGAGGGATTCTTCTGGAAAACCAAGACGTTGGAAGAGATGTCCAACGCTGAATGGGAAAGTCTGTGTGACGGCTGCGCACGGTGCTGCCTGGAGAAGCTCGAGGACGAGGACACCGGCAAGATCTATTTCACCCATATCTCCTGCAAGCTGCTCGATTCCGGCCTGTGCACCTGCAAGGACTATGCGAACCGCTCCGACCAGGTTCCGGATTGCGTCCGCCTGACGCCCGAGAACGTCCGGACCCTGAACTGGCTGCCGCCGAGCTGCGGCTACCGCCTCGTCGCCGAGGGGCGGGACCTCTACTGGTGGCATCCCCTGATCTCCGGCGATCCCAATACCGTGCATGAGGCCGGCGTCTCGGTGCGCGGTCGGGTGGAGGGCACCGAACTCGACGTCAACGACGCCGATCTCGAGGACCACATCGTGCGCTGGCCGGCCCTGCTGCCGAAACGGGCGCAATTGAAGAAGCGGCCGAAGGTCTCCAAGTAGATTTCCAAGACGCAGCGATGGCCGGGCGCGAGGGCTGGCGCCGGTGCTGCCTCAATCACGTCACCGCGAGAACGGTGCCGTGGGATGCACCCATGCGCTGAGGTGCCTGCCTCAGCAGTGAATTGCTGCATAAGTTGCGGACCAGAGAATGATTCCATCGCGGCCCGCGCCCGCGCAGCAGCATTACGCCCCAATGAACAAGTATGAACGGCAGAGCCGTTTTCCTGCCGACCAAGAGACGTTGCCTGACGACATTGCCGCAGAGCTGTCTCACCTCCCGAGCGAGGTGATCGAACTGAACGGCGCGCCGCCGCTGGCGCCCCCGGCACCGCTCAATCCGGACGAAGTCCGCACCATCGTGATCAGCCTGATGCTGACGATGTTCCTGGCCGCGCTCGACCAGACCATCGTCGCGACCGCGCTGCCGACGATCGGGCGCCAGTTTCACGACGTCACCAACCTGTCCTGGGTGATCACGGCCTATCTGCTCGCCTCGACCGCGGTGGCGCCGGTGTTCGGCACGCTGAGCGACATCTATGGCCGCCGCGTCATGATCATCACCTCGCTCAGCCTGTTCGTGGTCGGCTCGGTGCTGTGCGCGGTCGCCCCCAGCATGACCACGCTGATCGTTGCCCGCGGCCTGCAGGGCCTCGGCGGCGGCGGCATCATGCCGGTGGTCCAGACCGTGATCTCCGATGTGGTGACCCCGCGCGAGCGCGGCCGCTACCAGGCCTATTTCTCCAGCGTCTGGATGGCCGGCGGCATTCTCGGCCCTGTGGTCGGCGGCGTGTTCGCCGAGCATCTGCATTGGTCGATGATCTTCTGGATCAATTTGCCGCTCGCGGCGGCAGCGCTGGCGCTGCTGCTGCCGAAGATGGGCAAAATCCCGGTGTTCCATCGCAAGCGCAAGGTCGACTGGCTCGGCGGCGTGCTGCTGATGGCCTCGGCCGTCGTGTTGATGCTGGTGCTGACCTGGGGCGGCACCAAGCTGTCCTGGCTGTCGCCGACGATAACAGCGATGATCGGCGCCTCGATCGCGCTCGCCGGCGCCTTCGTCTGGCACGCGCGCCGCGCCGACGAGCCGTTCCTGCCGCTGTCGCTGCTCGGCGGCTCGGTGGTGCCGTTCGCAATGGGCGCGGGCGGCTGCGCGCTCGGCGCCATGGTCGGCCTCACCGTGCATCTGCCGCTCTACTACGAGGTGGTCTATCACCTCACCGCCAGCGAGGCCGGACTTGCGCTGATCCCGCTCGCGGCGATCTCGACCTTCGGCGCCGCGATCGCCGGCCGGACCATGGCGAAGGCCAAGCACTACAAGCGTGTTGCCATCGTCGGTACGTCGGTCGCTGCGATCTGTGCTGTCGGGATGGCAGTGACGACGCTGCCGCTGTGGGGATTGCTGCTGCTGATGAGCGTGTTCGCGCTCGGCCTCGGCACCACATTCCCGATCAGCGTGGTGTCGCTGCAGAACGCGGTGGCGCGGCCGCATGTCGGCACGGTGACCGGCGCGATGAACTTCTTCCGCGCGATGATGGCCTCGTTCACGGTCGCCGCCTTCACCACCATCCTGCTGATGACGCTCGGCACCGACATCTCGCTCGCCGGCGAGCATCATGCCGCTGCCGCCAGCGCCGTGGGCGCGATCCCGATGGCCGACATGATCACTGCGTTCCGCTACGTGTTCGGCGCTGCCGCCGTGCTGCTGACCACCGCCTCGATCTGCATGATCACGATGGAAGAACGTCCGCTCGCCGGTCCCGCCGCGCAGCCGGTGGAGATGGCGGAGTAGGGGCGGTAGCCAGGCTCACCGCTGTCGTCCCGGCGATGACAGCTTGGGTTGGGGCACAACCTTGCCCACTTGCGACATGAATAACCCGAGCTTTGCCCCCTATCCTCTCGTCATTCCGGGGCGCGGCTCTTGGCGCGAGCCCGGAATCCATTGGGCCGCAAAACGCGTAGATGAATGGATTCCGGGCTCTCGCTTCGCTCGCCGCCCCGGAATGACGATCTGAGAGAACTGCGCCTCACGTCTTTTATTCCCGCGCTGCCTCATATTTATTCAGCCGCAAAGCGCCCACCCACTACTTTAGTTGCCGTCCATGCATGGCGATCTGCGCGCAGTTTCACTTGCTGCGCGTTTTGTCGCAGCTATAGTCCGGCCCAAGAGCTCGAAGCAGCCGACAAAAAGAGGAGAGAAACAGGGTGAAAAGAACATCGCGACTGCCTGTTCATGCGATGCAGCAACTTGCCGGAGCGGCCGTGTTGGGCCTTTTGGCAACCAGCCCCAGCGGCGCGCTGGCGGCTGACACCCTCAAGATCGGCGTGATCGCCGAAGCGCAGGCGATCGCCGGGGCGTCGATCCCGCAGGCGGCGCAACTCGCCGCCGACGAGATCAACGCCAAGGGCGGCATCGACGGCCGCAAGATCGAGATCGTCTCCTACGACAATCACTCCTCCTCGGCGGATTCGGTGCGGGCATTCCAGCGCGCGGTCAACGAAGACAAGGTCAACGTCGTCATATCCAGCTACATCAGCGAAGTGGTGCTGGCGCTCGAGCCCTGGGCCTCGCGCCTCAAGACGCCGTTCGTCACGCCGGGCGCTGCCTCCAACGAGATCAGCAAGAGCGTTCACGCCGACTACGAGAAGAACAAGTACACCTTCCACGGCTACCTGACCTCGGCGGCGCTGGCGCTGTCGGTGTGCGACGCCGCCAAGGAACTGCTGGTCGATCAGAAGCACATGAAGACCGCGGTCATCATGAGCGAGGATGCGGCCTGGACCAAGCCGCTCGATGTCGGCTACGAGGAGTGCCTGCCCAAGATCGGGCTCAAGGTCGTCGACCATATCCGTTTCTCGCCCGATACCACCGACTTCACGCCAATCTTCAACAAGGTCGAAGGCTCGAAGCCCGACGTGATCATCACCGGCATCTCGCATGTCGGCGTGCAGCCGACGGTGCAGTGGAAGAACCAGCAGGTGCCGATCCCGATGTTCGGCATTTCCTCGCAGGCGACCAACGAGACCTTCGGCAAGGACACCAACGACGCGGCGGAAGGCGTGCTGTATCAGGGCGTGTCCGGCCCGAACGTCGCGGTGACGCCGAAGTCGGTGCCGTTCGCGGAGGGCTTCAAGAAACGCTACGGCAACTATCCGTCCTACGCGGGCTACACCGCCTATGACGAGGTCTACTACATCGCCGATGCCGTGAAGCGCGCCGGCTCGGTCGAAGCCGACAAGATGGTCGATGCGCTGGAGAAGACCGATTGGGAAGGCACCATCGGACGCGTCCAGTTCTATGGCAAGGACGATCCGTTTACCCATTCGATCAAGTACGGCAAGGGTCTGATCACCGGACTGATGCTGCAGTGGCAGGGCGGCAAGCAGGTCGCGGTCTGGCCGAAGGAGGTCGCCAAGAGCGATCTCAAGTTCCCGAGCTTCATCAAGCTCACCACCAACTGACCGATGTTCATGCTCCCGGGCCGCTCCCGGGAGCATCCGTATTCAGTTCCGCGTCCTCCACAACAGGCAGCTTTGCTGCCGCGGCCGATTCGAGATGCTTGCCTTACAAATCCTGATCGATGGCTTCGCCATCAGTGCGCTCTATGCGCTCGGCGCCACCGGCTTCACCCTGATCTTCGGTGTCTCCGGCGTTCTCAACCTCTCCCACGGTGCCATCATGGTGGCTGCGGCGGTCGCGGCCTGGGCCGCGGCCAGCGTGCTGCACCTCGACATCTACACCGGCGCGCTGTTCGGTGTCGGCGTGGCGCTGATCATGGCGTTCGCAACCTATTTTGCGGTGGTGAAGCCGATCCAGAATTCGAGGCGGATCCCCAACGAGGAGAAGGAAATCTTCGTCCTCACCGGCACCTTGCTCTGGGGCATCATGATCCAGGAGCTGATCGCGTATTTCTTCACCAACAACGCCAAGACGGTGCTGCCGATCGTCGAAGGCGTCGTCGACATCTTCGGCAACCGCACGCCGCGCAACAACATCTTCACCGCGCTGGTGTGCTGCCTCGTGATCGGCCTGCTGTGGCTGCTGGTGAACCGCACCCGCACCGGCAAGGCGGTGCTGGCGGCCTCGATGAACCCCCGCGGCGTCACCTTGCTCGGGCTCGAGCTCACCCAGATCTACATCGTGGTGTGGGGCATCTATGGCATCCTGGCCGGCATCGCCGGCGTGCTGCTCGGCATGTTCCTCGGCGTCAGCTCCTACAGCGTCGGGCCGCTGACCGCGAGCGCGTTCTCGATCGTGGTGCTCGGCGGCCTCGGCAGCGTCTCCGGCTCGCTGATCGCGGCCTTCGTGGTCGGTTATCTCGAAACGATCACCGCCTACATGATCTCGCCGGCCTACCGCACCATTCCGGCGCTGCTGCTTTTGGTGTTCGTGATGTACATCCGGCCCCAGGGCCTCTTGGGGAGGCGCTGAGATGACGAGCTTCTTCACCTCGCGCCTTTTCCTCATTTCGCTGGTCTGCGTGGTGGTTGCCGCGACGTTGCCGCTCTATGTCTCCGGCTACATCCTCGGGCTGCTCACCGTCGCGTTCTATTTCGGCGTGTTCGCGATGGCCTGGGACCTCTTGTTCGGCTTCGCCGGCGAGGTCAATTTCGGGCCGACCTTCCTGATCGGCACCGGCGCCTACACGGCCGGCATCCTCAACAACCAGTACGGCTGGTCGGTCTATGTCTGCATCCTGCTCGGCGCGCTGGCGTCGGTGGTCGCGGGCTTCGTGCTGGCGTTGCCGGCGTTGCGGGTGAGGGGACCGTATTTTGGCCTGACCACGCTGGTTGCGGTGCTGATGCTGCAGAACTTCGTCGTGGTGTTCGCTGATCTGACCGGCGGCGAGATCGGGCTCACCATCCCTGACGTCATCACCATCAATGCCGGCGCCAACTACTGGATCGCGCTCGGCTTCATGACGGTGAGCGCCGCGATCCTGTACGGGCTGTCGCAATCGCCGGTCGGCCTGGTGCTGCAGGCCAGCGGGCAGGACCCGGTACAGGCCGGCGCGCTCGGCTTCAACATCGTCAAGCACAAGCTCGCGGCCTTCATCGTCAGCGCCTTCTTCTCGGGGCTGTCGGGAGCGCTCCTGGTGTTCTACTTCGGCACCGCCTCGGTCGGCACCGTGGTCGACGTCGCGGTCGGCGTCAACGTGATCGTGTCCGCCGTGCTCGGCGGCCGGCGCACGGTGCTGGGCGCGGCGCTAGGCGCGATCTTCCTGATCGTGGCCGGCGAGTTCCTGCGCCCGACCGGCGAGCTTGCCACCTTCATCGTCTCGGCGGTGGCGCTGCTCGTCGTCCTGTTCTTCCCCGGCGGTTTCCTCGGAGCGGCCCTGTCACGCGAGGCGCGCTCCTAAATGGATCAGACTGTGACCACTGCAACGCTCACCGTTCGTGGACTGACCAAGAGATTCGGCGGCCTGACCGCGGTGAAGAACCTCTCGTTCGATCTGCATCCCGGCGAGATACTCGGCCTGATCGGGCCGAACGGCTCGGGCAAGTCGACCGCGATGAAGAGCGTGATGGGCATCGAGCGCCCGACCGCGGGCGAGGTGCTGTTCGAGGGCGAGAACGTCGCCGGGCTGCCGGCGCACAAGATCGCCCGCAAGGGCTTTGGCATGGTGTTCCAGCACTCGCGGCCGCTGAACCGGCAGACCGTGCTGGAAAACATCATGGTCGCGCTGCTGCCCGACAGCCTGTTCATGCTGTTTCCCGATAAGGCATTGACCGAGCGCGCCAGATGGATTGCCGAGCGCGTTGGCCTCGGCGCGGTGATGGACCGCCGTCCGCCGACCTTGCCGTTCGCCGATCTGCGCCGGCTGGAGCTCGCGAAAGCCATCGCACGTGACCCAAAAGTGGTGCTGGTCGATGAGCCCTTTGCCGGCCTCACCAGCGCCGAGGTCGGCATATTCTCCGCATTGATCCGCAGCTTCCGCGACGAGGGCCGCGCGGTGATGCTGGTCGACCACAACGTGAAGAGCGTGGCGGCGCTGGTCGATCGCGTGCTTGCGATGTATCTCGGCGAGGAGATCACGACCGGCCGCGCCGAGGATGTGATGAAGAACGAGACCGTGCGGCGGGTCTATCTCGGCGGCGCGATCGAGACCCACGCGCGGCCCGAGACCTCGTTCAAGGACAAGGTGCCGCTGCTGCAGGTCGAGAATGTCAGCGTGCACTACGGCAAGGCGCAGGCGCTGGAGAACGTCTCGATCCACGTCCACGAGGGCGAGTTCGTCTCGATCGTCGGGCTGAATGGCGCCGGCAAGACCACGCTGTTCAACACCATCTCGGGCTTCTTGCCCTACACCGGCGAGATCCTGCGTGGCGGCGAGAGGCTGCGCGGCACCGGGCCGGCGAAGATCGCCCGCTCCGGCCTCGTGCAGTGCCCGGAATCGCGCGAATTGTTCGGCGAGATGACGGTGCGGGAAAACCTCGATCTCGGCGGCCAGCATCTCGACGACGCGGCGCGGGCCAAGCAGCTCGCCTGGCTGTTCGAACTGTTCCCGATCCTGAAGGAGCGGCAGGGCCAGATGGCGCAGACGCTGTCCGGCGGCGAGCAGCAGATGCTGGCGATCGGTCGCGCGCTGATGATGCAGCCGCAGATCCTGATTCTGGACGAGCCGACGCTGGGCCTTGCGCCCGTCATCCTCGAATTGTTGTCGAAGGCGCTGGAGAAGCTGCGCCAGACCACCAAGATCACGGTGCTGCTCGGCGAGCAGAACGTGACGTTTGCGCTTCCGCATGCCGACCGCGTCTACGTGCTGGAGCACGCGCGGATCGTCTGGGAGGGCGATCCGGGCCGGTTCGCCGCGGAGGCCGGCAAGGACTTTCTCTGACGTTCGAAGATTCAAAAACAAGAAAGCAATGCAAGGGAGATCATCATGTCACGCTATTCAACCACGACCCGTACGAGCCTGTTGGCGACTGCGCTCGCGCTGTGCCTCGCGGCGCCGGCCTATGCGCAGTCGAACGATCCGATCAAGATCGGCGTCATCGCCGAGGTGCAGTCGATTGCTGGCGCGGCAACCCCCGGCGGCGCGCAGATCGCGGCCGACGAGATCAACGCCAAGGGCGGCGTGATGGGCCGCAAGATCGAGATCGTCACCTACGACAACAAGAGTTCGTCGGCCGATTCCGTGCGCGCGTTCCAGCGCGCGGTGAGCGAGGACAAGGTTTCGGCCGTGATCGCGAGCTACATCAGCGAGGTCGTGCTGGCGCTCGAGCCCTGGGCCTCGCGGCTGAAGATGCCGCTGATCACGCCCGGCGCCGCCTCGAACGAGATCACCAAGGCCATCCACAACGACTATGAGAAGAACAAGTACACCTTCCACGGCTACCTGACCTCGGCAGCACAGGCGCAGCTCGTCTGCGACGCGGCCAAGGAGCTCTTGGTCGACCAGCTCAAGTTCAAGTCGGTTGCGATCATGAGCGAGGACGCGGCCTGGACCAAGCCGCTCGACGTCGGCTACGAGGCGTGCCTGCCCAAGGCCGGCCTGAAGGTGGTCGAGCACATCCGCTTCTCGCCGGACACCACGGACTTCACGCCGATCTTCAACAAGATGGAAGCCGCCAAGCCCGACGTGATCGTCACCGGCATCTCCCATGTCGGCGTGCAGCCGACCGTGCAGTGGAAGAACCAGCAGGTGCCGGTCCCGATGTTCGGCATCAGCGCGCAGGCGCTGAGCCCGACGTTCTGGGGCGACACCAACGGCGCGGCCGAAGGCGTGCCCTCGCTCGCGGTGGCGACGCCCGACGTCGCCGTGACGCCGAAGACGAAGCCGTTCGCGGCCGCCTTCAAGGCCAAGTTCGGCACGCCGCCGGCCTACACCGGCTACACCGCCTATGACGAGGTCTACATCATCGCGGAAGCGATCCAGCGCGCCGGCTCGACCGATCCCGACAAGATGGTCGCCGAGCTCGAGAAGACCGATTTCGAGGGCACGATCGGCAAGATCCAGTTCTACGGCAAGAACGACGAGTTCACCCACGGCATTAAGTCCGGCCCGGGCGCCGTCACCGGCCTTGTGTTCCAGTGGCAAAGCGGCAAGCAGATCACGGTCTGGCCGAAGGCGATCGCGGAAGGGAAGCTGAAGTTTCCGGATTTCGTGAAGCTGTCGCAGTAAGCGACGCGCGAGCGATCGCGAGATGAGCAGGGGCGGTCGCGCGGTGACCGCCCCTGCTGCTATTTGCGCGTCGGCGGCGCCGTCTGGATCGTCGGCGCAGCCGCCGCGAGCAGTGCGGCGCGGTCGCCGTCACGCGGCGGATAGATGCGCTGCTGGTTGATGGTCTGCTTGGTGAGCTTGGCAGCAGCGCCCGACGTGTGCACCTCACGGTCCCAGCCGGTGGTGTAGAGCGCGCCCCAAGCGCCGAGGTCGAGCACCGTCACGTACCAGTCGATGTCGAGCGGCAGCAGGGGCTCGCCGAACAGATCCGCGACCACATTGTGTCCGGCGAAGCGGCCCATCGGCCGCGCGAACTGGCACGACATCACGGTCGGATGCTCGCCATCGATCAGGCAGGTCGCAACGTCGCCCGCAGCGAACACGCCATCGAGGCCCTCAGCGCGCATGTATTGATCCACGGCGATGCGGCCGAGCGCGTCGTGCTTGACCGGCAGCAGAGCGGCAAGCGGGCTCGCGCGCATACCGCCGCACCACACCACGGTGGCGGCCGGAATGATCTCGCCGCTGTCGAGTGTGATGCTGTCGGCGCCGACGGCGCTGACCCTGACGTTCAGCCGCGACTCGACGCCGAGCGCGGCCAGCGCCTCCTCGATGACCGGACGGCCATGTGCGCCGAACGTCGCGCCGACCGCCGGATTGGGATCGATCAGGATGACGCGGTGATCGCCGCTAATGCCGGCATGGGCGAGCTTGGCCGGCATCTCGGCCGCAACCTCGATCCCGGTGAACCCTGCTCCGACGACCGCGACCGTCGAACGCGCCTGCGACGGCAGTTGCTTGCCGAGCGCCGCCAGATGCGCGTCGAGCCGCATCGCCGCCTCGAAGGTGTCGACGTCGAAGCCATGCGCGGCCAGGCCCGGGACGGGAGGGCGGACCAGTTCGCTGCCGGTGGTCAGCACCAGCCGGTCGTAGGTCAGCGTGCCAGCGCCGGAGCCTGTCCTGACGACGACCTCGCGCTTTGCCGGGTCGATGGCCGCGACCTCGGCCACCACGTGCCTGACACCGACCGGATCGAGCAGGCCTTGCAGCGGCAGCGCGACATCGCCGAGATCGACCTCGTAATTGCGCACCCGGATGCTGTGATAGGCGTTGCGATCGACGACCAGGATCTCGGTGTTCGCCGCCCGCGCGCCGATCTCGTCGCGCTTACGGGCCGCACCGAGCGCCGCCCACAGACCGGCGAAGCCGGCCCCCAGCACCAGGATGCGCGCCATCTCTCCCTCCGATCTCGGGTCGGAGGGAGCTTGCCTGCGCAGGCGAGGTCAAATCAAGTGGGCGAGGGCGCGTGAGGTGCCCTCACGTCCCCGGCCGCGACACCTCGGTCTCCTTGCTGGTGATGAATTCCAGCAACACCGGCACGCCTTCCCTGGTCTTCTGGATGCCGCGCTTGATCGCGGGGATGATGTCCTCAGGCTTGGTCACCCGTTCGCCAAAGCCGCCGAAGGCGCGGGCCATCGCGGCGTAGTCGCCGGAGATGTCGGTCGAACGATATTTCTCGGTCGAGATCGGCATCACCTTCAACTCGATCGCCATCGAGAAATTGTTGAGCAGGATCGACATGATCGGAATCCGCTCACGCACCGCGGTCTCGAAATCCATCCCCGTGAATCCGATCGCGGCGTCGCCCCAGACATTGATGCAGAGCTTGTCAGGCTTGGCGAGCTTGGCGCCCATCGCAAGGCCGAGACCGTAGCCGAGCTGGGTGGTCTTGCCCCAGCCGATATAGGACAGCGGCTCGACCGACTTCCAGAACGGCGAGAGCTGGTCGCGCGGGCTGCCGGCGTCGTGGGTGATGATGGTGTTGTGAATGTCGACGGTGTGCTGCAGGTCCCACAGCACGCGGTAGGGATTGAGCGGCGCATCGTTATGCGTCAGCTTCGGCATCCACTTGGCGAGCCACTCCTTGTGGGACGCGGCGATCTCTTCCGCGACCGCGCTGGCGTTGCGATCGGAGGTCACGATCTTGCCGACCTCCTCCAGCAGCGCGTCGAGGACCAGGCCGGCGTCGCCGACCAGCCCGATTTTGGCTTCGACATCCTTGTTGATGTGGTTCGGATCGAGCGTCGAATGGATGATGGTCTTGCCCTTCGGCATCGCGATGCCGAACGAGGTTTCGGTGAACGAGCAGCCGATGCCGAAGATCACGTCCGCTTCGCCGAGGAATTTCGGCACCGCGCGCGACGCGGCAAGGCCGCCGGAGCCGAGCGACAGCGGATGTGTCTCCGGAAATGACGACTTGCCGCCGAGGCTGGTGGTGACGGGGATCGCGAGCCGCTCGGCGAGGCGCTTGAGCTGCGGCCAGGCCTTTGCGTAATGCACGCCCTGGCCGGCATAGATCACCGGGCGCTTGGCGCCAACGAGCAGGGCGGCGGCTTCCTTCACATGAACGGGGTCGGCGCCGTAGCGGGTGCGCAGCACCGGCGTGTAGTTCAGCGGCTCCGGCACGTCCTCGTTCCACATGTCGGCGGGGATTTCGACGATGACCGGGCCGCCGCGGCCGTTCTTCAGTTTTGTAAACGCGCGCCGAAAGATGTTGCAGACCTCGGCTGCGATGTTGATCGGCTCCGATGATTTGGAAAACGCCTTCATCGCCTGGCTCGAATTGAAGTTCGGGTCGATATTGGCGAGCCGCCGCGCATAGCCCATCGGCAACACCAGCACGGGTACGGATTCGCCGTAGCATTGCGCGACGCCGCCCATCGCGTTCTCGGCGCCCGGTCCGTGCTGCATGCAGAACGCACCGATCTTCTCGCCCGAGGTGACGCGGGAGATCGCATCCGCCATGTGCACGCCGATGCGCTCCTGGCGCACCATCACCGGGCGGATGTCGGCGGCGGCTGCGTATTCGATCAAATGGTTGACCGGGTAGCCCGTGAGGATCTCGATCCCCTCGCGCTTCATGATTTCCGCGATCGCGGTGCCGAGCTTCATGACGGTCACTCCCTTTGGATGCGGCCGGTTCGGTCCGGCCTCGTTGTCGTCCTGTCCGATAAAGGAACAGGATTCCGCCAACCGGTAAAGCGCCGCCGGGGCCGGATCGGGTAGTCCTGATGTGCGTTTACGCCCAATCGCGGCCTGCCGCCTCGCGGGGCGAGATCCGGATGCAGGCAGAACTAGCAGCGAGTTTCTCTGCAACCTTTAAGCGACCGTTCATCCTGTCCGTCAATGGGCCGTCAACCAATGTGGCCTAGTTTTGCTGGCATATTACTACGGCGCGGGAGAAAAGGGCCGCGGGCGTCGGACAGGAGCTTTCCATGCGCGCGTTGCTTGCAAGATTTCTGCGTGATGACGTCGGCGCGACGGCGATCGAATACGCCATCATTGCCGGCGGCATCAGCATTGTGATCGTCGCCGGCGTCAAAGGCATCGGCACCACTGTGAGCGGCCAATTCACTGCCGTCAGTTCGGCATTCAAGTAGCATCGCCGGACACACGCTTCACTTTCGGATTCAGTTTCCTCCGCCGTCTCCATTCGGCGCGCGAAGCATCGCGATGCGCGAACATCAGCCAGCCGGCACCTGGTTCTGCCGCGTTGATCAGATGCTCGGCCGCGATCTGCCAGCGCACCTCCCGCCGGGCGTCCTCCCATAGTTTCAAGATGTAGTCGGCGCCCTGCGGCAGCGCCGCGACCTCAACCCGCCTTCTTGCGCGCCGCGCTGCCTTGTGCGCGCGTTGCCTTCTCGGCCTTCTTCGGCTCGGGCTTGACGGCCTCCTTGGGCTCGCGCTTGCCGCTGCCCGAGATCGGCAGCAGCATCTCGCGCTGGCCCTCGATGCGCTTCTTCGGCTTCTTGCCTTTCGCCGCCTTTGCTTCCGCCTTGGCGGGCGCGGCCTGCTTCTCGTTGGCGAGGCTCTTCTTCAGCGCGTCCATCAGGTTGATGACATTGCCGCTCGCCTTCGCCGCGGGCTTGGCGATCTTGATGCCGTTGCGCTTCTGGTTGATCAAATCGATCAGCGCCTGCTCGTAGCGATCCTCGAACTCCTCCGGATCGAACTCGGCGGATTTCTGCTCGACGATGTGCTTGGCGAGATCGAGCATATCCTTGGTGATCTTCACATCCTGGATATCGTCGAAATATTCCTTCTCGCTGCGCACCTCATACGGGTAGCGCAGCAGCGTGCCCATCAGCCCGTTGTCGAGCGGCTCGAGCGCGATGATGTGCTCGCGGTTGGTCAGCACGACGCGGCCGATCGCGACCTTGTCCATGCTGCGGATGGTCTCGCGGATCACCGCGAAGGCATCGTGACCGACCTTGCCGTCGGGAACGAGATAATAGGGGCGGATCAGATAGCGGCTGTCGATCTCGCTGCGCGGCACGAATTCGTCGATCTCGATGGTGCGGGTCGAATCCAGCGCGATGTCGTCGAGCTCTTCCTTGGTGACCTCGATATAAGTGTCGGTGTCGACCTTGTAGCCCTTCATGATGTCGTCGGCGGCGACTTCCTCACCGGTCTCCGCGTCGACCTTGGCGTATTTGATCCGGTGGCCGGTCTTGCGGTTGATCTGGTTGAAGGAGACCTTCTCGGTGTCCGACGTCGCCGGGTACAGGGCAACCGGGCAAGTCACGAGCGAAAGGCGCAAAAAGCCTTTCCAGTTGGCGCGGGGGGCCATAGGCAAAACTCCGATTACGCAACCGACGGAACGTGAAGGATAACACCGGGAACCCCGGTTTGAAACAACGCGGCGCGGTGAATCTCGCAACGGCGTTAACCGTAGCTTCGGGCTGCGCGCGTTTGACGCGCTGGCGGAAGGCCGCCGGACCGCTCGGAACATCGCTTCGGATCACGCGTTGGCCTTGCGAAGGGGAGCGGCAATCGCCGGAGTTTCAGGCACTTAAGCAATGAGGTCACCATGGCAACTGAACGACACGGTCAGATCATCGAAACCCCGACCGAGGCGCGCCAGGCCGAACCCGGACCTTCGGTTCTCGCGCTGCTCACGGCCTCCCTTGGACTTGCAGTCTTGATCCTCGGAATTGTCTGGTTTGCCTTCTTCCGGGTGTAACGCTGCGAGCGGGGGTCTTTCCGCATGCGAGGTCTTGATCGTTGGACTGAGATGCGGCGGGCACGCGCCTGGTGACATGCGGTGGTTCACGGCTGCGCTTCGCCAGGGCCACCCTGCGTGTGCCAGCATGGCTGTGCCGGGCTCGACGAGCGGCTCGGTGCGCGACGCGCGATCCGCGGCGCAAATCGAATTTCATGCAAGAATTTCATGCAAGAGAAATTTCCGGCGCACGGACTCCTCGATCGCGGGAGTTGATCGCTGACCCTGTCGAGCTGAATTTCCCGCGCCAAGACTTTTATGGCGAGACGTGTCTCTGCGACGGCCCGCGCCTTCACGAGATCTTGCAGCGGAGACATGTGACGTGCGGGGCGCGTAGCTGCCGTGACCCGTCATGAGATCATCGAAATTGGCTGCTAGCTGATTTGAATCAGATACATCTTGAGCTTGAGATGTTCTATCCGCAAGAAGAAAAGCACTCGCTGCTGGCGCGCCTCAAGGAGAGAAGCGTTTCAGGTGCGTTCGTCGGACTGACGCTGCTGGCGATGGCAGGGTGGATTTATCTGCTCAGCTCGATGTTCCTGAGATTCATGCTGTGGTGGTTCTCCTGAGGCGCCTCGCTCTCGAGAACAACCGATGTGGGCGCCTGGTTATTGTTGCGCCGTTCGATTGCACAAAAAATTCCCGTGGCTGAATATTCTTTCGGCGCACGCAATCATGATGTCGTCACAACTTCGAATGTTAATAACATCGAGTCTAACATGGGCGAATGTGATGCTTTCTCCTGTACTCATCCTTGCGGCGGCGTTCGTTGCCGGCTTCTTCTCCGGTTTCGCCGCGCGCGCGTGGCGCTCGCGCAAGCGTCGCGCGCAATACCGGATCTATGCGCCGTATGTGGCGCCGTCAGCCGCCAGACCGTCGAAACGGGAGCAGCCGGTTACCGCATTCGGCCACATGCGCCGCGCATTCTAGCGGGCTAGCTCGACAGAGGTAGCGCGACAGTGTCGTGAGTTGGGATTGGCGGGCGACATGCAATCGGTCATCTTGTCTTCAATGCGGCAGCCGGGCCAGGTTCGCGTGCCGGCCGGGTGCAGCCGCTGGCCTGCGCATCGCGAGGGAACCTGCACGCATGAGTGATCTCAGGGGGCATTCGCCAAGGCGGTATGTCGTCGATGTCAGTGGACGGCGCGTGCTGGTCGGTCTCACGCTCGAAGAGACCTCGGAATTCGAAGGACTGGACACCTCGCTACCGGTGCTGGGCGGCGAAGTCTCGGGTGCGGAACTGATGCCGTCGGCCGTCGAGGGGCGCTGGCTCGAGCTCTATGACAAGCACGACAAGGCCTGGATCAAGTGGAAGGCCGACCTGAGGGCCGGGCAAGGCGGCAATTCACCATTTTTTAACTAAGACCGGGCGATTTTGAGCGATACTGCCTGAGTGGGCCCGAACCGGATACTGACAGATGTTTCAGCTGTTTTTGCGGGCTCGCGCGCATGACCTGATCAGGTCGCGGCGTGGCGAGGAAGGTTTCAAGGCGCGTTCGGCCGAGCGCGATGCCGAGACCGATCGCGCCCGGATCGGATCGATCATGGCCGCGATTGAGGCCGCGTTGCAAGCAGCCGAGAGCGAGCAATCCGGCCTTGGCCGCCGTGTCGACGATGTTCTGGCCCGCGCGGCGGTGACGCTGGGAAACGGCACCGACGAATATCTGGAGCGTGAGGCGCTTGACAACTATCATCAAGACCTGTTTGACGCCGAGATCTCCAACGGCCAGCGTCGGCTGAAGGAGTTGGCGACCGAGATTGCGCACTTCAAGTTCATGAAGGCCGCGGTCCTGAGCCGCTTTCCGGACTACAAACCTCCGGCCGCCAGCAACTGACGCGCCCCGCGGCCGCAACGCGAAGCCAGAGGCTGCGGCCCGCTCCCGACGGCGTGTGCGGCCGGTCCGGCGCAGCGAAAGGCACAGGCAAAACGTGGTGATCGCAGGCAATCTACTCGTCACGGGCTGCGCCGGCTTTATCGGCTTCCATCTGGCGGAGCATTTGCTGCGGGCAGGGCAGCCGGTCATCGGCATCGACAATCTCAACCAGTATTATGATCCCGCGCTCAAGCGCGCGCGGCTCGATCTGCTCAAGCAGCACCGTGGCTTCACCTTCCTGGAGCTCGACCTCGCCGACCGTGCCAGGATGAAGGCGCTGTTCGAGCGCTATCGCTTCGAGGTCGTGGTGCATCTCGCGGCGCAAGCCGGCGTGCGCTACTCCTTGCAGAATCCGCACGCCTACATAGATTCCAATCTCGAGGGCTTCCTCAACGTCCTCGAGGGCTGCCGGCGTACTGCGTGCCGGCACCTGCTGTTTGCGTCGTCATCATCAGTCTACGGCGCCAACACCAAGCTGCCGTTCTCGGTCCACGACAACGTCGATCATCCGGTCAGCCTGTATGCGGCTACCAAGAAGGCCAACGAGCTGCTCGCTCACTCCTATAGCCACCTCTACCGCATCCCGACGACAGGGCTGCGGTTCTTCACCGTGTACGGGACATGGTATCGGCCGGACATGGCGCTCTATGCGTTTGCGGATGCGATCACAAGCGGGAAGCCGATCCAGCTGTTCAACAACGGCAACATGCGGCGCGACTTTACCTATGTCGATGACGTGGTCGAGGCGATGGTGCGGCTGATCGGCCGCGCGCCCGAGGGCGACGTCAACTGGTCGGGAGCGCATCCCGATCCGGGTTCGAGCAAGGCGCCGTGGCGCATCTATAACATCGGCAACTCCAGGCCGGAAGAACTGGTGCACGTAGTGGCACTGCTCGAGCAGGGCTTCGGCCGGCAGGCCGAAAAGCAGTTGTTGCCAATGCAACCTGGGGATGTCCTGGAGACGTCGGCCGACGTTTCCGATCTGGAGCGTGAGATCGGCTTTCGGCCGCAGACGCGGATCGAGGACGGCATTGCCGAATTTGTCGCCTGGTATCGTGCTTACCACGACGTCGATCGGACGTAGTGCGCCGTTTGCGAATTCCAGCTCGTGAAAAACCGGGCTCGGCGTGGAACGGAGTGCGGCAACGAGAGTTATCGATGGTTTTGCGTTCGCGTCAGCGGCGATCATGTCCAGCGCAATCGTTCCAGTGCACGCGATCGATGCCCAGGTCGCACGCGCCTGAATGCTTGGATCGCGAGGGCGTTTCGGTCGCGACAGTCGGGCAATCCTGCTTCCGGCGGCAGAGGGACGCGGCGAAGGATTTGCGCAACCTATTGCAACAACTGCCTCGCCAATGGCGGCAAGACGGCCGACGACAAGCCGCCAAATCGAATAGCGCGCGATCGTCACGCGCGTTGCGAATTAGCGATGCTTATGGCGGCTGGTCGAATCCGCTGTCCGCGCGGCAAATCGTGCAGGCGCATGTGAGATAGGAGCGCGAATGCATTTCGCTGCTTCTGCTGAAGCCGAACGCATCACTACCACTCATTTTGAATTAGAACAGCGTTGTCGCGTTCGCCCGCGGTCGAGGCGAATATCTTCCATGATCGGATATTGGCGTTGATTCGTTCGCCACATTGCCAGGCGGTCCGAGCGCTCAGGTCTGCGCGGCCTCGATGTTCGAAACGGATCGAAACATTCTATGATCAATGCAGAAGACACCGCGATCCATGCTGCCCGGTTTAACCTGTTATGCGCGACAAGAAAACTGATCGATCGAAAGCAGCAGATTTAGTGTGTGCATGCTGCGTCTGGTGGAATATCTGGTTCGAGGCGGGAACACCGTACCAAGTCCCGGCCTTTGACGCGGCGACATTGTGATTGCCCGCAGGCGCATCGCCGGTTTCGACCGCGATCGCGGCGATCAACGATCGTCAAATGATTTCATGCTCTTGGTCGCGCCTCGCGGTCCGTTCCGGTTGCGCTCTTCGGTCGCGCGCCTCGTCGCTGCCGTCGACATCCCATCGCGACGACACATATAAGACCATCGATCGAACATTTCGCGATCAGGTTGTGGAACCTGATTGAGAAAATTTAGCGCGGAGCCACGTTCGTCGCAAACCTGCCCCATTAACCGCATTCCATGTGCGTGATCTAACACTGTCATCGAAACTTCAATCACATCGCTCATACCCTTAACCGCAGAGCGAGGGCGCGCCATGAAGCAGCACAAAGTTCAACATTCGCATCAGCCGATCGAAGAGGCGTTGCTCGCGACCAATCAGTCGCTGCGCAACGAAGTCGTTGCGCTGATGCTTGATATCGCCGCGTTGCGTGAAATCCATGAGCGTCCAGCCACCTCTCGTTCGTTCGGCATGTCGCATGAGCAGAACGCCCCACGCGTCGCATTGCGCCGGGTTCACCACAGCTAAAGTCCGTCAGCCTATTCTCTCGCCGGGCAGAAATTGCCGCCACATCCAAGCCAATGGGCGAGAGGGTGCAGAAAATTCAATCTAAAATTGAAAATCTGATCGAGCAAGAATTCCGGCACGATCAGATTATCCGCGGCTCTTCGCGCAAATCGGCACCGGCGAGGGCGATACAGTCAGTGTTGCCGCATGGCGCTGCGTGTCACGACGTCAGAAAGACGCTCACGCAGGATCCAGGTCTGCAACACGAGCTCGATGGCCGTATTTCGCAACTCGAAATTCTCGGCGACAAGGCGTTCCAAGGCATCGCTCGCCTCGCTGCATGCTGACTGATTCCCTTCGAAGACCTTGAGATGCGCCATAGGTTCGATCCTCGCAAAAAGTGTTGATCAGAGGTGGGCTCTGAATGGCGTCAGCGCTGGACTGTTCGTGGATGATCGGGCGGTTGGTGGCTTCCGCCTGATGACTACCGGTAGCAAAGCGCCTAATTAACAACTTTGAGGTCGAGCTATGAAGGTGCGGAGCGCGGAAGTTTTTCAAGTATGCGGGGGTTCTGACGAGGTTTAACGCATGTGTAACTATCGCTGCGAAGCCGCGCCCGCAAGCCGTCGGCTGCATGGGGTGCGGGATTAATTCGCTGGAATTTTGCGAAATATTTGCTTGATTTGCGGTGTAATTGTCATCGACTGTCATGGCGCACTCGCAATCATGGCGCACTCGCAATCCGTCGGAGAACCGATTGGGTGTTCTCATTTGTCAATGCAAAGGGTGCGCCAGTTGTGAGGACTAACTTCTCATACACAAAAAGTCGTATAACTTTTTCTGTCATAGCCTCCCGCGCGGGAATAATCGCTCACATATTCCGCTAACTAGCTTGCAGCTCCGGCATTTCTTCGCGCAATGTGGCGCTGCCGACGGCAAGTTCGAGGCTCCCGAAACGCCCCCGCGGAAATCCTCAATTTGAATTTCCTGTTGCATTTATATAGCTTATAGGCCATGCGATGTTTGCCAATCTAGGGGGCAATGAGATGACCAATGAGGCGTCATTCAACTGACGAGATAACTTCCAAGGTCAAACAGGCCGAGGAACTGATGGCGCGGGGGCAGTCACAGGCCCAGGCGTGCAAAGTGCTGGGCGTTAGCGTGATGACATTTCATCGCTGGCGTAAGCAGGAGGCGGCACGCGGCCGTCAGGCGAATGGTACTGTCGCCGAATTCGCCGCCCACGCCGAAGATCGGGATGGGGCTCCGCCTGTCCCCACCCGTATTGACGAATTGCGGCTGGAAAATGAACGGCTGCGGCGGATCGTGACCGACCTGCTACTCGAGAAAATGAAGATCGAGGAGAAGCTTGCGCTCAGGTCCAGCGGCGGGAGCGGGTTGCCTCGCCGCGGTGAAGTCCAGAGCTGACGAAGCTCTTCCGTTAGTGGATACGTGACGGCCTGGGCGCCAGCAGCAGCTGGTCGCTCAGATGCGCTTTCTCTGATCTTGCGCGCAGATCTTCGAGGATCGGGCGTAGTCTGGCCTGTGCGAGGTCCAGACCTTTGACGATGTCCTGATTCGGCATTTCAGCCGGAAACCGGGCCGATCGCAGCTTGGTTTCAACCGCCTTGACCAGCACTTCGACGTCGTCGCGGTGTTGGCCCGCGACGAGCTCGGCGCCCATCAGGCGTATCAAGTGAAGCAGCGCCACCAGCGCGGCCTCGGTTTCGCCAGCCGATGAACTCATGGATGCTCCCTGCCTGACATTGCCGGCAGGCCTTGCGAGCTCACGACCTGCCTGATATTAAACATGTGAATTGTTAACACGAATGTTAATTCCCGATGGCCGACCTTTCGGACGCTCGATTGGCGAAAGTGCCGGTCTACTTCGGCGCCTTCTCGTCCGCATTTGTCTCGCTCGAGGCGTTTGCCGTCGCCTCCGAGATGATCATTGTCGTGTTATCCAGCATCATTGGTGGCGCGGCCTATCACCTTTTTTACTACCACACGATTTATAGCAACAGCTTCGAGGGCTTTCTAGGGATCGGGGTCCTCGCCGCCATCCTTCACATGTTCGTGGCGAAGTCGCAGGGCCTCTACCATGCGCAGGTGCTGGCCGGTCTCGACCGGCGCTGGAGCAGCCTGCTCGGCGGGTGGCTCCTTGTGGTCCTGCTGATGACCCTGATCATCTTCCTTCTGAAGGTCGGCTCCGGCGTCTCGCGCGGATCGGTGATGTCGTTTGGCTTGATCGGCGGTCTTGGGCTCGTGACCGGACGGACGCTGCTGCAGGCGCCGCTGCAACGCGCGATCGACCGCGGCATGCTGGCGACGCGCCGCGCCGTCGTGGTTGGGATGGCGGACGAATTGTCGCGCATGCGGCAATCGAGCCTGCTGCGCGATTTCGGCCTCAGCGAGGTGCGACGGATCCAGTTGTCCGGCCTGTCCGACGACGAGGGCGATCGCACCGCCGTCGCGTCGGCCATTCGCGCGGCACGGGAGTGCGGCGCCGACGAGATCATCCTGGCGATGCCCTGGCAGCAGGAACCGCGCATCCAGTTCGTGTGCGATCAGCTGCGGGCGTCGCCGCTGCCGGTGCGGCTGCTGCCGGATCGGACGGCGGAGCGATTCCTGGCGCTGCGGATGGTGGCGTCTGGCCCGATGCCGACGCTGGAAATGCAGCGTTCGCCGCTGACCTCGCTCGAGCGCGCCGGCAAACGGCTGTTCGACATCGTGGCATCGATCGGCCTGCTGGTGCTGTTCGCGCCGCTTCTGATCGGGACGGCGATTGCGATCAAGCTCGACTCCAGCGGGCCGGTCCTGTTCCGGCAGCGCCGCAACGGGTTCGACGGCAGGCAATTCACCATCCTCAAATTCCGTTCGATGCATGTGCTCGAGGACGGCGATGTCATCACACAGGCCCGCGCCAACGATCCGCGACTGACCGGGATCGGCGCGACGCTGCGCCGCCGCAGCATCGACGAGCTGCCGCAGCTGGTGAACGTGCTGCGCGGCGACATGTCGCTGGTCGGGCCGCGGCCGCATGCGCTGGCGCATGACGACAAATATTCGAAGCTGATCGCAAGCTATGCGCAGCGGCAGCACGTCAAGCCGGGCATCACCGGTCTCGCACAGGTGCAGGGACTGCGCGGCGCGACGCCCGCGATCGAGGATATGCAGCTGCGCGTCGAGCACGACCTCATCTACATCAAGAGCTGGAGCTTCATGCTCGACCTGCGCATCCTGCTGCGCACGGTCGGCGCGGTGCTGCGTCACAACGGTGTGTGACGGTTGGGTACCTGACGGCCGTTGGCAGGCCGACGCGCCTTACTCGGGGATGTTCTGGTTGGCATCCTTGAATTCCGCTTCGATGATACGCCGGTTGGCGTCCGTCGCCACGCGATAGGCCTGGCCGATCGCACCCTTCAGCTCCGGCGCGCGGGTGAGGACCAGGCGGACTTGCCGCTGCAGCAGATCGACCAGCTCCACGTCGCGCGTGGTATCGACCTGCGCCAGCAGGATCAGGCGCGGCGCGATCAGGTCGCCGCGGTTGAAGCCGGTGTAGTAGGACATCTTCAGCGCCTTCGATGCGGTCGGGTTCAACCAGTCGAACCGTCCGGTCGCCGAGGCGAGGCCGAACCAGCCGCCGGCATCCATCGGCGAGAGCCGCAGCGCGCGGGTGAAGGCGGCCTCGGCGGCCTCGGGCGAGGTCTGCAATTCGCTCCAGCCGTCGGCGAGCCACAGCTCGCTCCTGACGACGCCGAGGCCGGCCGCGAGCGAAGGCTTGCCGCGCAATGCATCGGCGGCGAGCCACCAGGTCGACAGGGCCAGTGTCGCAGCGCCAATCACGATTGCGGTCGGCACGAAGGCCGGCGACAACAGCCGCGCGTCTGCCTTCGCGCTAGCCATGACGCGCTGCCCGGTTGCCGGTCATCAGCAGGGTTCGCTGCGCGCCCTCCAGCTTGACGCAGGTCAGGCGGCCTGTCGCATAGGCGCCGGTATCGACATTGATGCGGTTGCGCAGCAGCTCGGCTTCCTGCACCGGCGTGTGGCCGTGAACCACGACCTTGCCGAAATCATCTTCCGACACCAGGAAGTCGTCGCGGATCCAGAGCAGGTCCTCCTTGCGCTGTTGCTTCAGCGCGACGCCGGGCCTGACGCCGGCATGCACGAAGAAATAGCGGCCGCGGGAATAGCTGATCGGCAGCGAGCGCAGGAAGGCGAGGTGGGTCGGCGGCATCTGGCGGACCAATGCCTGCGCGAGCGCACGCCGTTCCGCGGCGTCGGGATTGAGCGACGGCGTCAGTCCATAGGACGTCAGCGTCTGCAAGCCACCGAATTGCCGCCATTGCGCGAGCATGTCGGGATTGACGAGAAACTCCAGCAGGCAGGCCTCGTGATTGCCGAGGAGGCAGACCATGCTGTGGGTGCGGCGGCGCTGGTCGAGCATCGCGATCACATCGCGCGAATCCGGTCCGCGATCGATATAGTCGCCAAGAAACACCTGGATGGGCAGCGCCGGACGCGACGTGCGGATATCGGCATCGATCCGCGCGCAGAGCTCGTGCAGCAGGTCGGCGTGTCCGTGGATGTCGCCGACCGCATAGATGCAGGCCTCGTCGCTCTCGTCATGTTCGAGGTCGCCGGTCTGGCCGACCATCCGCCGGAGGAGGTTGCGCATTTGTGATCTAGCCCGCCTGCAACCGTGAACGGCTGATCCGCTGTGCCAGTCCTGTTCCGATCACGGCTCCCAACACGATCACTCCGGGCAGCGCCGGCAATTGCGGCAAGGTGAAAGCGGCGAGCAGCAGCGTCAGCAACGCTGCCGCGGCCGCCGCGGGATGCGACCAGTCACGGCCGCGATTGCGTGCGCCGGTCGTGAACGCCGCGATGCCTGCGATCGTGACCGCGATTGAAGTCCAGAACATGGCGGAACCGAATTGCCCGATCAAGGCGGCAGCGCTGGTTGCCACCACGGGCTTTGCGGTCGCGCCTTGCCAGTCCATGTAGGTCGATGCCAGCGTGGCTGTGGTGCCGGCGCCGCCGCCGAGCGCCGGCAGGTCGGCAAGCAGGTTTTGGGTCGACTGCACGAGCTCGTCCGGCGCATCGGCGAAGGCTATGGCAAGCGCCACGTCGGGGTGACGGTTGGCGATTGCCGTTACCAGCGCGATCAGAGCGATTGCAGCCACAGCGGCGGCGCTGCTCCAGCGAGGCAGATGAAGTTTTCGCGCGGCGAAGGTCATCAGGACGAGCGCGATGCCCGCTGCGATCGCGATCGCAGCGCCACGCCGCTCGTACCAGCAGGCGCTGGCGGCGCAAAACATTGCGCCGGCGGTGAGCAGCCGGCGCGATCGGGTCGACTGGGCCGCCGTGCGGCCGCTAAAATATCCGCCGGTGTCGAGCGCGCGCGCAAGGCCGAGCGGGACGCCAATGAGAACGACGACGAGGAATCCGTTTGCCGTCCCGTCATGCGCAGCGTCGGCCGCGCCAAGCCAGGCTCTGACCGGATCGCTATACAACAGCAGGATCAGCGCTGCTGCGGCCGCGGTCGCTGCAATGCTGCGGGCCACCATGTCGGCGCGGCGGGCATCGATCGCGATCGCTGCGGCTGATATTATGACCGAGAGCAGCGACAGCCAGAGCAGCAGCGCACCAAGGCTTGCACCGGTATCGATCGTGATGCTGCCGCTGAGCGGTGCCCCCAGTATTTCGCCGGCGAACTTCCACACCGGATGCGCCCAGAACGTCAGCGGCAGCATCTGCAGGATGATCCAGAGCATCGGCACCAGCGCCGCCGCAACGGCGGGCCCGGCGACCCGCTTCAGGAAAGACAATTCACCTGGACGGATCGCGGTCAGGCTTGCCAGCAGCCCGAGCGACGTCGCGGCGCCGACCAGACCGATGGCGAGCGATGCGTCGAGGAGACCCACCGGAATCGACGCCCCGATCAAGATGCGGATGAAAGCCGTGACGTTCCACACGGGAGGCACAAATCCTTGGGGAAATCCTTGGGAAGCAGGTCCTGCGGACGATGAGAACGCAAGCCAGCGGGATGCCCCGGGCCCGCCGCGAGGTCAATGGAAATCGGTCACCGGATCGCGCGGCCGCGTAACGCGCTACTGCGGCCGGCGCAGCGCGATGAGTGGGGTCGAGGCGCGGGACCTGAGCAACGGCGCGAAGGCGCTCGCGAGATATCCGACCTGCAGCGATACCATGGCGATGATCATGAGCAGCGCAGTCTCGAACAACGAGAGGCGCGCTACGCCGATGGCGGCCAGCAGCATGAGTTCCACAAGCATCACCGGCACCAGCATCAGACAGTGCTGGCGCAGCCCAAGCACGGCGCCGCCGATCAAATTGCCAAGCAAAACAAATAACATAACCAAACCCTGCACCCGCATCTTACCGGACAGGGTCCTAAGCCGGGGTTAATCCGGTCGTCGCAAATCTGTCGGCCATGCGGCCGGTGGCGCCATGAAGAGGCGTGCAGTCACGGTGCAATGGAAACGCCCAATTCCGCGGCAGGAACGTCGGAAAGCGGTCTCGAGCTGGCGTTCGACAGCGGAATGTTAATGGTCGGCGGGGCCAGCCTGGGGCGCGGTCGGGCAGGGGGTTTTAATTGGCACGATAACTCTGGCTATGCTAACTAACTGTTATCTTTCGTTAGGGAGATAGCGGTGTTCACATTTGAGCGACCCGGCGGTCTTTCGGCGGCGCGCCCGGCGGTATTGGCGTGCCCGGCAGGACGCATTCTGCCGGCGCAGCGATAGGCCGAGATGCTTCAGCGCAACCAGATTTCGACGTCTGTCGATCTGCGAACTCGTCCGGCCGAACTGCCGTCGCTCGCGGAAACCTTCGACGCCTTCGTCACCTATCTGCTGCGGCAGTACTGGGTGATCCTCGGGACGGCTGGCCTCTGCCTGTTCGGCGGCATCTGCTACCTGATGACGGCAGCGCCGAGCTATACCGCGCTCGCCACGATGATCATCGACACGCGCAAATTCCAGGCCGTCCAGCCGCAATCGCCGGCAAATGATGTCCCGGTCGATTCCTCCGCGGTCGAGAGCCAGGTCGAAATCCTGAAGTCGGAGAACGTGGCGCTCGCGGTGATCCGCGACCTCAAGCTCAACGAGGATCCGGAATTCATCGGTTCCAGGTCCGGTGCGGCGGGAGCGGTGCTGGACTTCGTGTCCGGCCTGTTTACCCGCAGCACGCCGCCGACCGAGTTCTACCGGACCCGGCGCGCGGTCCGCACCTTCGAGAAGCAACTCGACGTCCGCCGCCGCGGCATGACCTATGTGATCGAGGTCTCTTTCCGCTCGCTCGATCCCGAGCGCGCGGCACAGATCGCCAACGCCGTTGCCGACGCCTATATCGTCGAGCAGCTCGATTCCAAGTATCAGGCGACCCGCCGCGCCAGCATCTGGCTGCAGGACCGCATCCAGGAGCTGCGCACCCAGTCATCCAACGCCGAGCGCGCGGTGCTCGACTACAAGAAGACCAACAACATCGTCACGTCCAGCGGCAAGCTGCTCAACGAGCAGCAGCTCGGCGAGCTCAACACCCAGCTGGTCCAGGTGAAGTCGCAGGTCACCGACGCCAAGGCCAAGCTCGACCGCATCGAGGCGGTGGTGAAGGGCGGCGTCCCCGATGCGACGGTTGCCGATACCCTGAACAACCAGGTCATCACCAAGCTGCGCTCGCAATATCTCGAGCTTGCCAACCGCGAGGCCGACTGGTCGTCGCGCTACGGCTACAATCACCTGGCCGCCGTCAATCTGCGCAACCAGATGCGCGAGATCCAGTCGTCGATCATCGACGAGCTGAAGCGGCTCGCCGAAAGCTACAAGAGCGACTATGCGATCGCCCTGCAGCGGCAGAACGAGATCGAGCGCGCCGTGAACGATTCGGTGTCGCAGTCGCAATCCACCAACCAGGCACAGGTCACGCTGCGCGAGCTCGAGAGCTCGGCCCAGACCTACCGCTCGCTCTATGACAATTTCCTGCAGCGCTACATGGAGAATGTGCAGCAGCAATCGTTTTCGGTCAGCGAAGCGCGGGTGATCACCCGTGCCTCGCGTCCGCTCAGCAACAGCCACCCGCAGACCTTCGTCGTGCTCGCGCTCTCGGGGCTCGGCGGCCTGATTGCCGGGCTCGCGCTCGGCGTGTTGCGCGACCTCTATGACCGGGTGTTCCGTACCGCTGAAATGGTCGAGACCATCCTCGACGCCGATTGCGTCGCAATCGTTCCCCGCATCTCGCCAAGCCAGCTCAAGGCGCCGGCGGCCGGTCGGCCGAACCTGCCGATCGGCGCGCGCATGATCCTGCGCGGCGATGAGCGGGTGCTGTGGGCGGCGATCGATTCACCTTTCTCTCGGTTCTCGGAAGCGATCCGCTCGATCAAGGTCAATGCCGACCTCAACGTGACCAAGCCGTCGAAGATCCTTGGGCTGACCTCGGCATTGCCCAACGAGGGCAAGTCGACGCTGGCCTTCGTGTTCGCGCAGCTGGTCGCCCAGAGCGGGGCGCGCGTGCTGCTGGTCGATTGCGACCTGCGCAATCCCTCGCTCAGCCGCAAGATCGCCGCGAACGCCGAGCGCGGCATTCTGGACGTATTGTCGAACAATGCGACACTGCAGGACACGCTGTGGCGCGATCCCGAGACCGGCCTGGCGTTCCTGCCGGGCGCCACACGGTCGCGCATCGCTCATTCGCACGAGGTGCTGGCTTCCGATCAGATGAAGGATTTCATCGATGGTGTCCGCAGCCATTTTGATTACGTGATCGTCGACTTCCCACCGCTGACGCCGGTGGTCGATGTCCGCATCACCGCGCACTTCGTCGATTCCTTCGTCTTCATCGTGGAGTGGGGCAAGACCCAGGTTCAGGTGGTCGAGCGGGCGCTGCGCAGTGCGCGCGCAGTCAACGAGAATCTGCTCGGCGTCGTGCTCAACAAGGCCGACATCGCCGCGATGAGCCGCTATAGCGGCTATGGCGGCAAGAACTACTATTACAACGCGCACTATGGACGATATGGCTACACCGAGTGAGACGAGGCGGGATACCCCGGCGCGCCGCTTGGCTTGCCGGCATGCCGCCCACAGCGATGGCTAGACCATGACGATGGAATTCAGCATCGGACAGCACAACGCGCATTATGAGGGCGTCTATTCGAGGCGGGAGCGCGACTGGCGCCGCGTCTGCGCGGTCGACAAGGCCGATCATATCGCAAGCTCGCTCGGCGCCTCCGCCGCCAGTGTTGGCAATGTGCTCGAGGTCGGTTGCGGCACCGGTGCCGTGCTGGCGCGGCTGTCCGCGATCGGGATCGGCCGCGACTTCACCGGCATCGACGTCATCGATCCCGCGACCAACCTGGAGACCGACGGCGCCGCGTCGGCGCCGTTCCACTGGTCGAGCTATGACGGCGCAACGATCCCGTTCGCCGACGGATCGTTCGACCTCGTCTATGCCAGCCACGTACTCGAGCACGTGGCTGAACCGCGCGCGTTCCTGCACGAGCTGGCGCGGGTGGCGCGGAATTTCATCTATCTCGAAGTGCCGTGCGAGCTCCATGCGCGGACCAATCGCCGCGCGCTGCAATCGACGCTCGACATCGGCCACATCAATTTCTACACACCCGACACGTTTCGCCTGGTGCTGGAGACCGCGGGGCTCCATGTTGCCGGCTTCGGCACCTACGATCACAGCCTGCCGGTGCACGCCTTTCATTCGTCGCGGGTGAAAGGGATTGCCAAGAGCCTGGTGCGGAAGTCGCTGTTGTTGGTCAGCCCCGGGCTCGCGACCCGGCTTGCGACCTATCATTGCGGGGCGCTCTGCCGGCGCGCCGAGACCGCGGCGCCGCCGCAGGACCGCTAAGCCATGGCGCCGCGCGTGGTCGTCTTCAACAACATGATCACACCCTATACCAACCGGCTCTACAACAAGCTGGTTAGACGTGGGCTCAATCTCGCGGTGCTGTCCTGTACCGCGCAGGAGGCCGATCGCTCCTGGGCGGGCTCGTTCACGCCACGCTACACGACGCGCACGGTGCCCGGTGTCTCGATCCCACTGTCGCGGTCGCGTCACACCCATCTCAATATCGGGATCGGGCGCGCCCTGAACGCGCTCGCGCCCGACTTGCTGTTCGTCAACGGGCTCTACCCCTCAATGTTGGCCGGCGCGGCATGGGCACGCGCCAACGGAAGGGCGGTTGCACTGACGATCGACGGCTGGCGCGAGACGATGCCCAACACGGCCTATCATCGCCTGGCGCGGCCATGGCTGCTGCGCCAGTGCGGCGCGGTCGTCTGCTGCAGCGACAAGGGTAGGGCGTACTTCCGTGATGAGGGCGTTGCCGACGACGATCTGTTCGTGGTGCCGCTGGTGCCGGCATGGGATCCGCCGGAGACCGTCCCGGGTTTCCACGACCGTCCCTTTCACTTGCTGTGGTGCGCCCGCATCAACGACGATGCCAAGAACGCGATCTTCTTCGAGAACGTCGCCATCGCGCTCGGCCGGGTCGTGCCCCAGCTGAAGGTGCGCGTGGTCGGGTCCGGCGCTGCCGAGCAGCGCATGCTGGCGCGCCTTGCTGGCGCCGGCATCGACGTCAGCCACGACAGCTATGTGCCGTGGCAGGCCATATCGGAGGTCTATCTGCAATCACGGCTGCTGCTGCTGCCCTCGTTGCTGGAACCGTGGGGGCTGGTGTGCAACGAGGCCTTGCAGTGCGGAGTTCCCTGCCTGGTGTCGCCCCATGTCGGAGCGGGCGACGAGTTGGTGCGCGACAACGACAATGGCCAGGTTTGCGCGCTCGATGAGCAGGTCTGGGTCGACGCGGCGCGCGGCTTGCTTGAACATCCCGCGCGCTGGGAGGCGATGTCGCGGCGCGCCCGGCAGAGCGTGCGGAAGGATGCGCTTTCCGACGCCGCGACGCGCTTTACAGCCTCGGTCGATCATCTCTTGAGGGCGCCGGGCCGGCAGGAAGCCGCGCAATGATAGACAGATGGTGGTTTCGAGCCGACATCTTTCTGCACGCCTATCTGGTGATGGTGCTCGGTTGCATCTACTTCCTATTCAATTTCATCGAGGGCATTTCGTTTGCGGAGCGGGCCGGGGAGTCCACGCTGTTCCGCGGCGCGTGGCTGCTGCTTTACATCCTGCTGATGCTGCACATTGCGGTCGACCGGAAACGCTTCGGCCTCGTGATGCTGCAATCGCATCTCTATCTGACGTTCATTGCTTTCGCGCTGGTGTCGCTGGTGCTGAGCGTCGACCCCGCGGGTTCGTCGATCAAGTTCGCGATGTATCTCCTGACCACGCTGTTCTCGGCATGGGTCGTGATCAGCTGCCCCGTCGATCGGCTCGTCGACACCCTGTTCCGGATCGGGATCGTGGTGCTGATCGTTCACGTCCTGCTGTTCCCGGTGATCGGCTCGCAATGGGACTACGACCCGCTGCATCGGCCGACCGTGCTCGGGACCCAGGCCTATGCCGGCGTGTTCGGTCACAAGAATCTCGCGGGCGCCTTCTTCGGTCTCATGGTGCTGAACTGTTTCGTACGCATGCTGGCGGGGCCGCGGCGGCAATTGGGCTGGTCGCTGTTGCTGATGGGGTGTCATCTTCTTGCGCTCGCGGCGGCCGGCGCCGCCGGACCGCTGATCAGCATGTTGACGGCACTCGCCGTGACTTTCGGTCTGCTGCTGCTGGTGGTTGGGCGCAGGGGAGCTGCCTCGATCTACTGGCTCGGCCTCGCCTTTGTTGCGCTTGTCATGTACACCGTGCCGAGCGACGAGTTGTACGGGCTGGTCGGCCGCAGTGGGAATCTGACCGGCCGCTCGTTCCTGTGGGCGGTCTGGCCACACTTCTTCTGGCAACATCCCTGGCTGGGCTACGGCTTCTCGGGATTCTTCAACGAGCTGCCGAACTCACCGGTGAACGAGCTGACCAGCATGGCGCCATGGAACACCGAGTTCGGCTCGTTCGAGAATTCTTATCTCGATGCCTTCCTCCAGTTCGGCCTGATCGGCGGCGTACTCTATATGCTGCTGCTGGCGCAGGCACTCTGGAACACCATCGTCTTCGCGTTCGAGCGGCGAGGGATGTACTGGCCGGCGCCGTTCGCGATGCTGCTGTTCGTCGTGATCGCGTCAGCCAACGATTCCAGTCAGCTGCTCCACAACTATTTCGGCTGCGTGCTGGTGTTCTGGTGCTATTTCGGCCCGGAAGCCCGGCTGCAAATGGCGCCGCGGCGGGCGTTCACCAGACTGCGTGCGAGTGAGGCATGACTGCGTTGACCGACAGGCTGGATCGAATGGCGGCCCAGACCCGGATCGCCGGTCCTGTGACCGGATTGCTCCGCCGGCTGCGGCGCGCCGGAGGCAATGTCGCGCTCGGCCTGGTCGATCAGGCGCTGCTCAGCGGCTCGGCCTTCGTGCTGACGATCGTGCTGGCCAATGTGCTGGATATCAATTCGTTCGGCCGGTTCAGCGTCGCCTGGTCGTTCTCGATTCTGATCGAGGCGGTGTTTCTGCGCGGGTTGTTCGACGACGGGCTGCCGGCGACCGCGCATCGCATCCCGAAATCGCGGTGGCCGCAGCTGCGGCTCGGCCTCTATCTGTCGTCGCTGCTGGTCTCGGCGGCACTTGGCTTGCTGCTGGTCGTCGCTGCTATCGCGATCGTTGCGATCGGCGGGGCCGCGGGCGGGCTCGTGATCGCAACCGGGCTCGCGATCCCGGCGGTTCGGCTGCAAAGCATGTTCCGCCGCATCGTCTATCTGGACGGGCGGCTGCCGCGCGCGGTTGCATCGTCGCTGACCTATTGTGTGGCGCTCGCCGCCTCGGCCGGGCTGATGATCGCGCTCAAGCTGACCGGCGCTGCGGCGGCGATGGCGTGCATCGCGATCTCGGCAGCGCTCGCCGGCAGCATGCTGCTGTTTTACACCGGCGAGCTGGCCTGGCCGCAGACCAGGATCTATCGCAGCTCGCTGCGGCGGCTGTTCAGGAACGGCCGCTGGTTTGTCGCGACCTCGCTCACCTATTGGATCGGCAGCATCGGGCTGATCCCGGTTTGCGGCTTCCTGATCGGGCTGGACGCGAGCGCGTCGCTGCGGATCCTGCTCCTGGTGTTCGCACCGCTCAGCCAGTTCTGCGCGACGATGTTCTCCGTCCGTCTGCCGGAGATCGCATCCGAACTGCGCGCCGGCCGGCGCAGCGCGGTCGTCGCTGCTGCGCGCGAAAATGCCGTGCTGCTCGGTTCGATCGCCGCTGCCTATGGCGCGGTGGTCGTGCTGTTCGGCGAGCGCATTCTCGCCCTCGTCATCCACGGCCAGAGTTACGAGGTCGGCACCGGCAGCCTCGCCTTGATGGGGGCCGCGATGGCGCTCGACGCGGTGTGGCTCGGCCTCGCGCTGCCGCTGTTTGCGACCGGCAGGCCGCAACGGTTCATGCTGAGCCGGATCGCCGGCCTCGTTGCGCTGTGCTGCGTCCTGCCTTTCGCTGCAGAGACCTGGCAGGTGATAGGCGCGGTTGCGGCGATGATGGCCTCCAGCGCGGCGTCGGTGATCGTGGTCGTGCTGACCAATTCGGTGCGGGAGCAGAAATGACTGACGACGCATTCGGCCGTTCGCTCTCGAAGCTGCATATCGGTGCCTTCAACTGCGGCATCGCCGGCTGGATCAACACCGATATCACGATGCATCTGTGGATTGCGCGCCTTCCGCTCGCGGCGAAAGCGCTGCATCTCGCCGGCCTGCTGAGCGACGCCCGCTATGCCGAGCATCGCCAGGGAAAGTTCGCCGGGCTTCGCTACATGGATCTGACCAAGCCGCTGCCGTTCGCGGATCGCAGCCTGTCGGCGGTGTTCAGCGCGCATGTCTTTGAGCATCTGTTTCCGGACGAGGTCGACCGCCTGGCGCACGAGATCGCGCGGGTGCTGGCGCCGGGCGGGGTATGCCGCATCGTCGTCCCCGACATGGAACGGATCGTCGCGCTCTACGATCCGGCTGCACCGCAGGCCTTCCTCAAGGGCGTGTTCGAGATCGAGCGCCGCAGGGAGGCGGCCTTCGCGCATCACTGGGGATATACCCGCGCCTCGCTCGCCGCATTGTTCCGCGACGCGGGCTGTTCTGAAACCCATACCCGGGCCTATCGCGAGGGCATCTGCCCCGACATCGATCGGCTCGACAACCGGCCGGACGAGTCGATCTTCTTCGAGGCCATCAAGTAGCGGGAGACTGACTTTGCTCGGCGCCATCCAAGCCCGATTCTCCGGTGCGGCACGCCGGCGGCGCGGCGAGTTCCTCGTCCGCACCGTGAACCTGCCGCTCGATGCGAAAATCCTCGATCTCGGCGGCGGTAACGGCCGGCACATTCGCGCGATCCTGCCGTTTCATACCGACATCACGGTTTGCGACATCTCGGCCAGCGATTTGGCGGCCGCGCGCGAGCGCTTCGGGTTCAAGACGGTGCTGCTGCAGGAGACCGAGCGGCTGCCGTTCAAGGATCAGGCGTTCGACTTCTGTTTCTGCTCGTCGGTGATCGAGCACGTTACCGGGCCGAAGCAGGACGTCGTGACGATCGCGAACGACGCGGCATTCCGGACGGTCGCGCGCGAGCACCAGAACCGCTTTGCCGGTGAGATCTCGCGGGTTGCGAAGTCGTTCTACGTGCAGACGCCGTATCGGTACTTTCCGATCGAAAGCCATACCTGGCTGCCCGGAATCATCGTGCTGCTACCGAGGCGGCTGCAAATCACGCTGATTGAACTATTCAACCGTTTCTGGTTCAAGCGGACCGCGCCAGACTGGCATCTGTTCAACTGGCGCGAGATGGCCGAAACCTTTCCGGATGCGAAGATCTATCCCGAGCGATATTTCGGCATGACCAAGTCGCTGATGGCGATCAAGGCATGAGGCGGGCATCTGCCTGCCGCATCAATCGTCGCGCCGGGCAAGGAAATTGATCAGCGTGCCGACCGCGGGCCGGCGATCGAGCGCCGCCGGGAGTGGGGAGCCGGCAAAGCTGGCGCCGAGCATGGTGAGACCCTGTCGTCGCAGCAGGCCTTGCATGATGGCCGGCGTGGTGTCGAATTTGGAAAAGGCGAGGTAGCGGAACAGCGGCCGCGAAGACACGCGTGAGGAGGCGGCGTGCGCGAGCTTGTAGCCCTGGCGCAGCAGCGATCCGCGGTTGGGGATCGAGACCAGCAATAGCCCGCCGGGCCTGAGCACGCGATGGATCTGACCGAGGCACTGCCCCACGTCGGGGACATATTCCAGTACGCTCGCGCAGAGCACGCCGTCGAAGGATCGATCGGCGAACGGCAGGTTTGCGACGGTCGGAATTTGCCGGAATGTGAGCCGGTCCGCCGGCGGGCCGTCACCGGGGCGGCGGCGTGCCGCCGCGATCATCTCCGACGAGGCGTCGACGCCGATGACGTCGCAGCCGCGTGCGGCGAGCAGGCGGGACAGCGTTCCGGTGCCGCAACCTGCATCCAGCCAGCGCTGGCCATTGAGGTCCGCATTCCCGAGCAGCTCGAACATCGCGGCGGTGCGCGCCCTGAAGGTGCGGCTCCGATGCAGCCTCTCCCATTCCGACGAAATCTCGTCGTGAAAGCGGATCTCGGGGCGGTCGCGGGTCTGGGCCATGGTGGCCATGGTTTTCCCTACCAGTGGAAGCCGCTCACTTTGGCGCGCACCTCGTCGGGCAATCCGATATCAGACAGTTCGAGCACCACCTGGTCGGGCCGGGTTGCCGTCAGCGCCGCAACGAAGCGCGGATCGGCCGTCGTCAGCACGATGATGTCGGCCCATTCGATCGTCGCCGTCACATCGTCATGCAGCAGGCCGACCAGCTCCGGGTTGCGCATCATGAAGTCGCGGTTGGCGCCGATCAGCTGCGAGAGCTGCACGTTGGGGTCGTAGATCCGGATGTCGCGCCGCTCGCCGCGCAGGCTTTTCACGAGCTCGACGAAGGGGCTGTCGCGAACATCGTCGGTGCCTGCCTTGAAGCTGATGCCAAGGAAGGCAATGCGGCGGCCGTCATGCGACAGGATCCAGTCGGCACCGCGCGACATGATCATGTCGTTGCTCGGCAGGATGCTTTCGAGCACCGGCGTCGACAGGCCGCGGCTGTGCGCCAAATGTCTCAGCGCCTTGACGTCCTTGGGCAGGCAGGAGCCGCCGAAGGCGAAACCCGGCCGCAGATAGGCCGGCGAGATGTTGAGCCGCGTGTCCTGCAGGAAGATGTTCATGACGTCGCGGCCGTCGATGCCGAGCGTCTTTGCGATGGTGCCGATCTCGTTGGCGAAGCTGACCTTCAGCGCATGCCAGCTGTTGTCGACATATTTGACCAGCTCGGCGGTCTCGACCGGCGGGGTGATCTTGGCGCCCGGCAGATCCTTGTAGAGCGCCATGACGCGGTCGGCGGTTTCCCGATTGAAGGCGCCGACCACGGTCTTGGACGGCGCGTTGAAGTCGGCAATGGCGCTGCCTTCGCGCAGGAACTCCGGATTGAAGGCGAGGTCGAAGTCGCGTCCGATCTTGTTGCCGGAGGCTTCCTCGATCAGCGGTCCGACGGTGCTGCGGGTGGTGCCGGGCAGCACGGTGGAGCGGATCGTCACGGTATGCGGCGCGTTCTTCGCCCGCAGCCCGCGCCCGATCTCGATGGCGACCTGCCGGATCGCCGTCAGGTCGAGATTGCCGTTGCCGGACGACGGCGTGCCGACGCAGACCATCGATATGTCGCTGTTGACGATCGCCTCGGTGGCGTCGGTGGTTGCGGTCAGCTGACCTGTCGCGACGGCGTGCGCCACCTTGTCCGAGATGCCGGGTTCGATGACCGGCGATCGGCCCCTTTGTATCAAGTCGACCTTCGCCATGCTCTTGTCGACACCGATGATCTGGTGACCGAGTTCAGTGAAGCAGACGGCGCAGACCGTTCCGACATAGCCGAGGCCGAAAATGCTGACGTTCATGCTTCGCCCTTCAACAATCCAGCGACCTGCATCTGGCGGCGGTCGCGTCGCGCTTGACGTGAGTGAGGCGGCAGGGCGTTCAACGCGATGCCCGCCCGGCGGCTGCATTGGCGCGGACGCCGGACGCCTGCGAGGCTGGCCGCTCCGCGGCGGCGTTCGCGCGCGGTAGGCGGCTCCGCCAGGGGAGCTTCCTGGCAAACAACGCCTCATAGGCGGCGAGCAGCTTCGGCTCCTCGTGCGTCCAGGACAATTCGCGCTCGACGCGGCTGCGGCCAAATGCCCCCATCGTCTGCCGCAGCGACGGATCGTCGATCAGCGCGACGATCTTGCCGGCGAAATCCTGCGGATCGTTCTTCGCCGCATAGAGCGAGGCTTCGAGCGCGGAGCGCCGGCCTTCGCGAACGTCGAACTGAACGATCGGCCGTCCGAGCGCCATGTACTCCATGATCTTGTTCATGGTCGAGATGTCGTTCATCGGCGTGACGCGATCCGGATTGACGCAGACGTCTGCGGTCGAGAGCATCGTAAACAGCGCCTCATCGGCGATCGCGCCGGTGAAATTCACGTAGTCGGAAAGCTGCATCTCCGCGCAGAGCTTGACCACTGCATTCCACTCCGGCCCGATGCCGGCGATGTTGAACTGGATGTCGGTGCGGCCGAGATCGTGCACGATGTGGCCGATCGACTGCAGCAGCAGATCGATGCCTTCCGACTGGCCGATCACGCCGACATAGCCGACGCTGTAGCGCCGGCCGCGGCGCCAGGCCGGATCGACGGGGCGGGAGCGCACCCGTTCGAGATTGGGGCCGGAGCGCACCACGTGGATCCGATTGGCCGGCATCCGGCCGCGGGTGATCGCGATCTCGCGATAGGATTCGTTGGTCGCGATCGAGATGCTCGCGGTCTTGAAAGTGAGATATTCGACCAGCCGCAGCAGCTGCCAGAAGAAATCCCGACGGCCGAATTTTGCTTCGTAGAGCTCGGGATTGACGTCGTGATGATCGAACACGAAGCGCTTGCCGCCGAGCCTGAACAGCAGGCCGATCAGGAAGATCAGGTCGGGCGGATTGCAGCCATGGATCACGTCGAAGCCGTGCTTCCATGCCACCTTGATCGCAAGCCACGTCTCCCAGAACAGCGCGACCGGATATTCAATGAGGTAGGCGGCGATCCCGCGCGCCTCCACCGGCATCGGATGGCGGTAAATGTGAATGCCGTCGAGGCATTCGTAAGCTTCGTCATGACCGCGGCCCTTCGGGCAGATCACCGAAACTTCATAGCCTGCCTGGCGCAGCGACGTTGCCTCGCACCACACCCTGCGATCGAAAGGAACCGGAAGGTTCTCGACGATGATCAGGATCCGCCGCGGTGATGGTTCAGCTCTCGACATCTGCGATGATCTATATCATTGACCTAACAACATCACAATCGGACTAACATCGGCATTAACATGAGCGACTCCCATTATGCAATCCCGAGGCGGATGTGACGGCGGCGAGACACCGACATGGCAGGCAAAGTGAGGGATTGGGTGCAAACGGCGTTGATTGCGCTGGTTTTGAGTGCGCTGGCGCCACTGGCTCACAAATGGCCGCTGCAGTGGGCGGGTGCGGCGGCAAACGATGCACTCAATGTGAGCCGCGTGAACGTGGTGATACCGCCGACGCTTTTCGGCATGACGATCAATGCGATCGGGCAGTCACAACCGTGGCCAGCGCTCAAATTTGACGGCGTTCGGCTTTGGGGCGCGATCTACTGGGCGCAGGTCAACCCGGCGCCCGGCATCTACAATTGGGCGCGCTTCGACGCCATCCTTGCGGCGGCCGAGCGCGAGCACGTCGATGTCGTTCTCAATCTCGCCTTCACGCCGCGTTGGGCCGCGTCCGTGAAAGATGCGCCGCCGGCGTTCGCGCCCGGCGCAAGTTCGCCGCCTGCCGATCTCGCATCATGGGATGAATGGGTGCATGCGGCCGTTGCGCGCGCCGCCGGCCGCATCAAATACTGGGAAATCTGGAACGAGCCCGAGGATCCCAAATATTACTCGGGCGACATCGCGACCATGGTCCAGATGCAGAAGCGGGCCTACGAAATCATCAAGGCCAGCGATCCCACCTTGACCGTGCTGACGCCGGCGTCCAACGGCACGCCGGACGGCTATCGCTGGCAAACGGCCTTCATGGCGCAAGGCGGCGGCCAATATGCCGATGTCTTCGCCTTCCATGGCTATGCGAGCGAGCCCGAAGCGGTGATCGGAATTATCGCGCGCTTCAGGCAGATCCTCGGCGCGCACGATCTCGCCACACGGCCGATCTGGGACACCGAGGCCGGCTGGCCGTCGCATGAGGACAACCCGGATGGCTGTCTGGCACGCGCCTATATCCTGAAATGGATCAACGGTGTCGACCGGTTCTATTGGTACGAGTTCGCCGGCGGAGGCGGCGACTTCGGCAAATTATGGGATCGGGCGCGCGGGTTGCTTCCGGGCGGAATCGCCTATCGCACCGTCCAGTCTTGGTTGGTCGGCGCCAGCGTCGTGGCCGCGGCCAGGACGTCGCCGTCGATCTGGCGCGTCGATCTGCGCATGAAGGATGGCCGCAGCGGTCTGATTCTCTGGACCACCAAGGGGCGGTCCATCTATCGGGTCGACCCGCGTTTTGGCCGGTACCAGGGCCTCGACGGTGGTGAAGGGGCTGTCGCTAACAGTGAGGTCGAGATATCGCCCAAACCGGTCCTGTTGCTGGAATGATAACGATGTTAAATCCCCGAACCATGGGATAACGATCACGACGTTCTTACCCCCGTTGCAGGCGGCGGGCACGATACAACGGGCGCTGTTAACTTGAGGCGATTGACCGACTGTGAAGCAGATCGCGCAAAACTATAAGAGCGGCGAACTCAGGCTGGTCGATGTGCCGGCGCCGCGGTGCCGCCCCGGCGGGGTCCTGGTGCGCACCGCGTTCTCGGCGGTGTCGACCGGCACCGAGATGATGAAGTTCACCGAGGGCCGGCTGTCGCTGCTCGGCAAGGCGCGTGCGCGCCCCGACCAGGTTGCCAAGGTGGCACGCTCGGTCCGCCAGCAGGGATTGCTTGCGACCTATCAGAAGGTGATGAACCGGCTCGATTCCTACACGCCGCTCGGTTACTCGCTGTCGGGCACCGTCGTGGAGGTGGGCGAGGGCGTCGGCGGCTTCTCGGTCGGACAGCGGGTCTGCTGCGGCGGCAATCAATATGCAACCCACGCTGAATACAATTGGGTGCCGGTGAACCTCTGCGTGCCGCTGCCGGACGGTGCCGCGCTCGATCAGGCCGCGTTCACGACGATCGCATCGATCGCGCTGCAGGCGATGCGCCAGTCGGAGATCCGCTTCGGCGAGACGGCCTGCGTGGTCGGCCTCGGCCTGATCGGGCAGATCATGGTACGCCTGCTGCGCAGCGCCGGCGTCGTGGTCACAGGGCTCGACAGGCTGGAGCCGCGCTGTCGTCAGGCCGAGGCTGCGGGCGCCGCGGTCTGCGCGGTCGCATCGGATGATGGCGCGGCCGGGTTTCGCGCCCGGATCGACCAGCTGACCGCGGACAATGGCGTCGATTGCGTGTTCATCACGGCTGGGAGCGAGGATCCCGATCTCGCTTCGCGCTCGGCCGCGCTGCTGCGCGACCGCGGCCGCATCGTCGATATCGGCAAATGCACGCTGAACCTGCCGTGGAACGAATTCTACGACAAGGAACTCGACGTTCGATTCTCGCGCTCCTACGGCCCCGGCCGCTACGATCCGCTCTACGAGGAGGGCGGCATCGACTACCCGATCGGCCATGTGCGCTGGACCGAGAAACGCAACATGGAGGCGATTGTCGCGCTGCTTGCCGACGGGCGGCTCGATTTTTCGTCGCTGATTTCCGAAATGGTGCCGCTGGAGCAGGCGACGGCAGCATTCGAGCGCATGAGCCGGGGCGAGGTCGGCCTCGGCATGGTGTTTGCCTATCCGGACGCCGCTCCCCGCGCGATGCAGATGGTCTATCGTCCGGCTGTCGCGTTGCGCAGCGGCCGGGTGCGGCTCGGTGTCATCGGCGCGGGCAATTATGCCTCCAGCATGCTGTTGCCGCAGCTTGCAAATAACGCGCGCGTCGATCTCGTCGAGGTCTCGACCAACACCGGCCTGAGCGGCGCCACCGCGGTGCGCAAGTTCGGCTTCGCGCGTGCCTCGACCGATGCGGCCGCGGTGCTCGAGGCTGGCGATATCGACGCCGTGCTGATCGCGACGCGCCATGCCTCCCACGCCGGCCTTGCGGCGCAAGCGCTGCGCGCCGGCAAGGCGGTGTTTGTCGAGAAGCCGCTCGCGATCGATGCAGACGAGCTCGGTGAATTGGAGCAGGTGATCCGCGAGAGCGGCAACGACAGGCTGATGGTCGGCTTCAACCGCCGCTTCTCGCCGCTGCTGCAGGGCATGCGGGCGGTATTCGCGCCGGCAGGGCCGCAGACCCTGCAATATCGCGTCATCGCCGGCCCGCTCGAGAAATCATCCTGGTATCTGCAGTCCGGGAGCGAGGGTAGCCGCTTTGTCGGCGAGGGCGGGCATTTCATCGACGTGCTGTCCTGGTGGCTCGGCGCCGAGCCGGTGCGCGTCTCCGCGCGTGCTGCCGGCAAGGACGTCGACAATCTCATCGCCACGTTCGACTTTGCCGACGGCTCGGTTGCGAGCCTCAGCTATCTCACCGGCGGCGACCCGCGGGTGCCGAAGGAGGCGCTCGAAATATCGGCCAGCACCGGCTTTGCCGCCTTCGACAATTTCGCGGGCTTCGAGGTCTGGCACGCCGGGCAACGAACGGCGAAGAAAGCGCGGCTCGACAAGGGGCAGCGGCCGATGCTGGACGCCTTCGTTGCGGCGGTCGCATCGGGGGCCGCGATGCCGATCGCTCTCGATTCTCTGCTTGCGACCACCCGCGCAACCCTCGCGGTGCAGGAGAGCGCGGCCGCCGGAATGCCGGTCGATCTGACGATCGGCGCAGCAGAGCAAGGCGTCGCGCGCGCGGCGACTGCGTTGAGATGAACCCGGCCTGGTACCTGCGCAGGCTGCAGCGTATGGAGCCGTCCGAGGTTGCGGGACGGGTGAACGACCAGCTGCTGCGCCTGCTCTGGCGCATCACTCCGCCAGATATCGCCCGACACGCCAGCGCGAGGCTAACCCCAGGCCCGCGGCGGCCGCGGCTGAAGCCGCTGCCCTTGCCGGCGCACGCTCCGCAGCAGGCCACCGGGCGGTTGATCCATGCTGCCGAGCGGATTCTCGCCGGACATTGGCGGGTCTTCGCCCGAGATCATGATGCCCTGGGCGAGCGGCCCGACTGGTTCGTCGATATCAGAAGCGGCAAGCGGGCGCCTGCGGACATGTACGCGTTTGCGGTTCCCTATCGCGACGAAGCCGCGGTCGGGAACATCAAATACATCTGGGAGCCGTCGCGTCACCACCATCTGACGGTGCTCGCGGCCGCGTATGACCTGACCTCTGACGAGCGCTACGCCAGGCGCGTGGCTGCGCATCTCACAAGCTGGTGGCGCGAAAATCCGTTTCCGTGCGGGCCGCACTGGATCAGCGGCATCGAGCTTGGCGTTCGGCTGATCTCGTGGGCGTGGGTGCGCCAGCTGCTGCGGAATTGGCCCGGCGCGCCAGCATTGTTCGAGGACAACGACCGGTTCCTGACGCAGCTTTATGCCCATCAATACTGGCTGTCGCAGTTTCCGAGCCGGGGCTCCTCCGCCAACAACCACATCATCGCAGAGGCTGCCGGGCAGTTCGTGGCGGCCTGCGTGTTTCCCTTCTTCCGCGACAGCGCGCTGTGGCGCCAGGATGCCGCCAGGACGCTGGCAGACGAAGCTGTTGCACAGACCTTCGCCTGCGGCAGCAATCGTGAGCTCGCGACCGATTACCACGGCTTCGTCCTTGAACTGCTGCTGGCCGCGGCGGTGCAGGGCGAAGCGTCCGGGCACCAACTGGACGACGTGGTCTGGACCACGATGTGCCGCATGAGCGACGTCATCGCCGCGATGCTCGACGATCGCGCTCGTCCTCCCCGTCAGGGTGATGGCGATGACGGTATCGGCCTGCTGCTCGACGATCACGCCAGCAATCGCTGGCTCGGTTTGCTCGCCACCGGGACGCGCCTGTTCGGCGAGCTGGAGTGGTGGCCCAAACTGCTCGAGCCCGATCTGCGCACGTTTTTTCTGGCCGACGGCATCAAGGCGCGTGCGATCGCCGCGCGCCCTGCGCGCCGCCCGCATCTGCTTGTTGAGGCGGGACAGACTTTTCTCGTCGATGCCGACCGAGCCGTGTGGTGCCGCTGCGATCACGGTCCGCATGGCTTCGGCCGCATTGCGGGGCATGCCCATGCGGATGCGCTGTCGCTCGAATGCCGGATCGGCGGGGTCGATATCCTCGCCGACCCCGGCACTTATTGCTATCACGGTGATCCGCGATGGCGGGCCTATTTCCGTTCCACGCTGGCGCACAACACGCTCTGCCTGTTCGGGCGCGACCAATCGGTATCGGGCGGCCCGTTTCTCTGGACGCGGCATGCGCAGAGCCGGTTGATCGCATCGAGCGGGCTGGACGATCGTGACGCGGACGCAAGCTGGGTCGCGGAGCATTCAGGGTATCAGGACGCAGCAGGTCTCGTGCACCGCCGTTCGGTGCAATTGCAGCGTCGGGCGGCGCGGCTCGTCGTCACGGATATCGTCCTTGCCGATGAAGGCCTTGCTGTGCCGGCGAGCCTCAGCTGGCACCTCGGTCCCGAGGTCGAATGCAAGCTCGAAGGGCGAATTGCGCAGCTCGCGTGGCCCGGCGGACGCGGCGAGCTCGAGCTGCCGGCGGCGCTCGGCTGGACGCCGCATCGCGGTGACGAAGCCGTGCCGGCCGGCTGGTACTCGCCGTCGTTCGATCTCAAGGTGCCGGCGACGACGCTGATCGGCTCTGGAACGCTCGCCGCCGGCCAAAGCCTGGTGACGGAGCTGCGCTGGTTTTCCGAGCCGGCGCGCCGATCATGAAGATCCTGGTCGCTCACAACAGGTATCAAGGACGCGGCGGCGAAGACGTCGTGTTCGAAGCGGAAGTCGACCTGTTGCGCGGCGCTGGACACGATGTTGAGACGCTCACGGTCAGCAACGAGGCGATCAACTCGCTGGCCGCGCGGATCGCGACGACGCTGTCGATCGCAGACAATGCGGAGGGAAAGCGGGCCATGGCGGAAGCGATCGACCGCTTCCGCCCCGACATCGTGCACGTCCATAATTTTTTCCCGCTGCTCTCGCCCGCCGTGTTCGATGTCTGCCGGCAACAGCGCGTGCCCGCGGTGGTGACGTTGCACAATTATCGCACCATCTGCACCGGCGGCATGCTGTTGCGCGACGGCCGCATTTGCCACAAATGCCTGGACCGCAGCCATCTCTGGGGTGTTGCCCATCGCTGCTACCGCGGATCGCTGCCGGGCTCGCTGGCCTCGGCCTACATGATCGCGCAGCACCGGCGCCGCGGCACCTGGACGCGGCCCGGTGTGCGCCTGATCGCGCTGACGCAGTTTGCCCGAACGCTGTTCACGCAGGCAGGCTTCGACGCCGGACGGATCGACGTGAAGCCGAATTTCATGGCCGATCCCGGTGCACCCGATCCGGCCATACCGCGCACAGGGCTGCTCTATGTCGGACGGCTGAGCCGCGAGAAGGGCGTTGGCGTGCTGCTCGACGCTGTTGCGGGGACCGGCGTGCCCTTGCGGATCGTCGGTGAAGGACCGGAGCGCGCTGCGCTTGAGGCTCGGGCGCCCGCCAATGTCAGGTTGCTCGGCGCGCTCTCGCGCTCAGAGGTGCTTCGGGAAATGGCGAGCGCCCGGGCGTTGGTCGTGCCGTCGCTATGGTACGAGGGATTTCCGATGGTCGTGGTCGAGGCTTTCGCCCAGGGTACGCCGGTGATCGCATCCGAGATCGGCGGACTTGCCGAGGTGGTGACCGCAGGCACGACCGGCGCATTGGTGCCGCCGGGCGATGCGGCCGCGCTCGGACAGCGGATTGCCGAGCTTCTGGACGCGCCTGCTCGCGCGACGGTTTGGGGAAAGGCCGCACGGGCCGCTTATCTCGAGCGCTACGCGCCGGATGAGAATCTGCGGCTGCTCGAGGCCATTTACGCACGCGCCGCCGCTGGATGATTGCCGCTCACGGTTGGCCCGCGGATCAGGCCTCGTTGCGGCGCTCGCGCCATTAATGGATTGCGGCGAATCTGATGTTAATTTGTTATATCACACGCTCGATCTGGCTCTCGTGCGGCCTTGGCCGGGCGGCTCATTCACCCCGATTCTACCGGATTTTTGCCTGCTTGGCGCTCTTAAGCCATGACCAGAGCCTGCCAGAGCGTCGCTCCGTTTGTCGGCCGGTAGCGAAGTTTGACGCTTTTCTGAAAACGCCCTCTCGTGACGCAGAAATATTTTTTCAGATCAGAAAATCGCGTCGAACCATGCGCAAAGGCTACGAAATTCCGTGCTCTGGCGCCACCGGGGCACCGGATGAAACCCCGTATAATCACTACCCTTTTTTGCGCAGCGGCTAACATTTGTGAATGACCTGCGCGGAATGTTAGCCGATGTCCGAAATTGCGCTAAGTCTCGCAAAAGTCTCGTGGAACCAAGCGTTAATGGCGCTTTGCTGATTGACACCCCGATATTGCGGACTTAACAATGGACTTAACAAGTTCGTAACGTGTGTCCACATTTGAGCTGCGTCGCAACAAACCAGTTGCGGATCAACAGCTTACGTGTGGGCGAGCGGCTTGAATCCTCGTATCCCAAGCAGGGGCTACATCGATGGCGACTTACAATCTCGACCAGACCGACCTCAAACATGCGATCAACTCCACGATCGATCACGCAACCCAGCAACAGATTCTTGACTATCTGATCAACGCAGGGATCGGGTACACCAGCCCGGATAATGGCGCGACCATCCCGGTGCAGGTGGGTGCCGGCATCAGCAACCCCAACCCGGACACCAACGTTCTCATCGAGACCAACGCCAATAACACTGTTAACACCGACGCCAACCTGAAGGCGATCATCGAGGCGACCAACCAGGACGTCACGCTGACGGTGAACGGCAGCACCCCGGTGCTGGTCGCGACCGGCAACGGTAACGATCAGATCTTCGTCAACAGCACCGGTGACACCACAGTTCTCGCCGGCAACGGCAACGACACGATCTTCGGTGGCGCGGGTCACGACTCGCTCTCCGGCGGCAACGGCGACGATGTCCTGATCGACAACGTTTCCGGTCACAGCACGCTCGATGGCGGCAAGGGCGATGATCTGCTGTCCGGCATCGGTGCCGACACCCTGATCGGTGGCTCCGGCAACGATACGCTTTACGGCGGCAGCTCGTCGACCCTGTTGGGCGGCAGCGGCAACGACGTGCTGGTGTCCGGCAGCACTGCCGGCAATTCCAGCATCCTGCTTGGCGGCACGGGCAACGACGCGCTGTACGGCGGTGCCGGCAACGATCGCCTGTTCGGCGGCGACGGCAACGACACGCTAACCGGCGGTTCGGGCAACCAGATTCTCGACGGCGGCAAGGGCAACGACGTCCTGATCGGCGGTTCGGGTAACAACGAGCTGTTCGGCGGCGCCGGCAACGACGCGCTCTACTCGAACTCGGATGCCTCGCACGGCTCGATCCTCGACGGCGGTGCCGGCAACGACTCGCTGTATGGTGGCGCCGGTGCGGACACGCTGTATGGCGGTGCCGGCAACGACCTGATTGTCGGCGGTACGGGCACTGTTGCCGAGTACGGCGGCGCCGGCAATGACGTGCTCTATTCGGGCAGCGATGCGTCGCACGCGACGAAGCTGTTTGGCGGTGACGGCAACGACTCGCTCTACGGCGGCGCCGGCAACGACACGCTGTATGGTGGCTCCGGCAGCGACACGCTGGTCGCCGGTTCGGGCACGCAGACGCTGTTCGGCGGCGGCGGCAACGACTCGTTCGTGGGCTCCGCCACCGGCACGGCCTCGATGGTCGGCGGGTCGGGTCAGGATTACTTCTACCTGTCCAACCTCCACAGCAACGACACCATTGACGGTGGCGCAGGCAGCAAGGACTCGCTGACCTTCCTGGATCATGCCTCAACCGATGTGACTGGTATCACCGCGGGCAAGGACGGTTCTCTGGACGTCAACTTCAGCAATGGCCAGGTGACCCAGATCAGCAACATCGAATACCTGATCTTCAACGATGGTCACTCGACCAAGCTGTAAGATCCTAGGCCTGAACTAGGTCTCCACTAATCAAAGGCGCCGCCTCAACCCTGGTTGAGGTGGCGTTTCTTTGCGATTACAGATGGTGTTGTGATCGACCTTTCTGGATCACGCCTTGGCCGACCTGACCGGCATTGCCGCGGGCAAGGACGGCTCTCTGGACGTCAACTTCAGCAATGGCCAGATGACCCAGATCAGCAGCCTCTATCACAAGTTCCGCCTGGGGCATGTTCGCCAACGGATGTTAGACGTTAGTTGGTCACATTCGGACCACGTAGCTTTTGTAAATGCGTGGTGCTCGCTTGATACGATGGGAACCGTGGCCGATCGCCTTCTGCGGCCCCGGCACGTTCGGTCAAGACGAACGATCGCTGCAGAATTCAGCCGCTTGATGCGCGAACCCGCGGAGCTCTCGAATTGGCCAAGAAGAAAATGCTGAATGCCGGTGCTGGATCGACGGTGACCAAGCGCATCCAGCCGCTCATGACCTCGCAGGAGTGGGAGGAGGTCCGGCTCGATGTCGACGGAGGCGTTAATCCGGACGTCGTCGGATCGATCACCGATCTCTCTCGATTGTTCCCGCTGGCCTCGTTCGACGCGATCTGGTGCTCTCACGTCATGGAGCATCTCTATGCCCATGAGATTCACCCTACATTCGTGCAGTTCCGCGAGGTTCTCAAGCCGGATGGCTTTGCGCTGATCATGTCGCCCGACCTCGAGGCGGTGGCCCAGCACATGCTGATCCATGGTCTCGGTGCGGTGGCGTATGTCTCGCCGGCGGGCCCGATCCGGCCACTGGATATGATCTACGGGCATTCCGGCGCAATCGAGCAGGGGCGCCATCACATGGCGCACAAGACCGGCTTCTCGTCCGAGCGAATGGGAAACCTGCTGCTGAGCGCCGGCTTTCCGACGGTTTCCGTGCGCAGCGGGAACTTCGAGGTCTGCGCGCTGGCGCTGATGCCCGAGGCCGAGGATGAGCGGATCCGGCCGCAGCTGGAGGCCTGCGGCTTCGACTTCCGGGAGACCGTGACCGCCGCGCCGTGATGCCGATGTTAAATAATGTTATAAAGTTCCGTGGTTAAACGGTCTGTGACAACGCTCGAATCGGCTTTGTGCCGGTCGCGAAATATATCTTTTTGGTGCGATGTGCTGAAAATGCTGCGTTAGCGAACTAACAATGATAAGTTATAGTTCGCTAAGGCCAGGATCTGCGCAGTCGAAACTTCGAGGCATCCATGACCAAACACCTCTCGCTCGTCGGCGCACCTTCGGTGGAAGGGCTGCCACCCTCGGGTCTTGCATGTCTCGTCCTCGTGGCAAGGCAGCATGGCCTGCATCTGACGCCTTCCCAGCTCATCCACGACAATCTCCTGGGTGACCAGGAGGTCACGCTTCCGGAACTTCTGAAGTGCGCGAACTCATCCGGAATGACGGCAAAGGCCGTCACGCTGGACTGGACGGGGCTGAGCCATCTCAAGCGGGCGCTGCCGGCCATCGTTCGCCTGCGCGATGGCAGCCACATGGTCCTGCTGCGCCTTGAAGGCGATGAAAACAGCACCCGGGTGGTCTTGCAGGATCCGAACGCGAGCGAGGATGCGCTGCTCGTCATCGACCAGCCGCGCTTTGAGGACATCTGGTCGGGCGACGTCGTCATGGCCAAGCGCGACTACGAGATTTCCGACGAGACCCAGCCGTTCAGCTTCGGCTTTGTCACCGCCCTGCTGTTCCGCGAACGGCGTATCCTGCGCGACGTCGCGATCGCGGCGTTGATCCTGGGCTTGATGGGCCTCGGCCCGATCATGTTCTGGCGGCTGCTCTCCGACAAGGTCATCTTCTACAAGGCCTACAACACGTTCTACGTGCTGTGCATCGGCATGCTTGTGCTCATCCTGTTCGAGGCGGCGTTCACGTTCCTGCGGCAGTATCTGGTGCAGCGTCTGACGGCCCGCCTCGACGTCAAGCTGTCGACCTACGTGTTCGAGAAGGTGCTCAATCTGCCGATCGACTACTTCGAGCAGAACCCGGTCGGCCTGATTTCGAGGGACATCCGCGAAGTGTTCCGAATTCGCGGCTTCCTCACCGGGCAGTTGTTCGGAACCATTCTCGATTCGACGACGCTGTTCTTCTTCCTGCCCGTGATGTTCTTCTTCAGCCCGATCATGACGCTGATGGTTCTCGGCTTTGCCGGCGTGATCGTAACCTGGCTTGTCCTGATGCTGCCGGCCTACCGGAAGAAGTCCTCGGCAACCCTGGCGGCCGAAGGCGCGCAGGGCGCCTTCCTGATCCAGAGCCTGAACGGCATGCGGACCATCAAATCGCTGGCGCTCGACAAGCGGCAGCGGCACATGTGGGATGTGCTTGTGGCGCGCGTCGCCAAGGCGCGTCTTGCCGAAGGCCTGACCGGAACCGCCATCCAGACGGTGGTGCGTCCGTTGGAACGATTGGCGGTGAGTGCGCCCTATGCGTTCGGTGTCTACATGGCCGTGTCGAGCGGCGATCCGGTCTATGTCGGGGCGCTGTTTGCCTTTCTGATGCTGTCGCAACGTGTCGCCGGCCCGCTGATGCAGATGGCCCAGCTCATCAATCAGTACGACGAGGCCCGCACGGCCGTCACGATCGTCGGCAGGCTGGTGAATCAGCCGCCTGAGGAGGGACGTTCCGGCCACGGCGTGCGGGTTCCGCTCAAGGGGCTGGTCGAATTCTCCGGCGTCACCTTCAAGTACAAGGGGGCGGTGTCGCCGGCACTGAACAACGTCTCCTTCGAGATTCCGCTCGGCACCACGCTGGGCGTGATGGGCAAGAGCGGCTCGGGCAAGACCACGATCACCCGGCTGCTGCAGCGCCTGCACTCCGACTACGGCGGTTTGATCAAGGTCGACGGCATCGATGTCCGCGAATACGACGTCGACCATCTCCGCCGCAACGTGGGTGTCGTGCTGCAGGAGAACTTCCTGTTCAGCGGCACGATTCGCGAAAACATTTCGGCCGCAAAGCCCGATGCGACCTTCGACGATATCGTCAGGGCGGCGCGATTGGCGGGCGCCGAGGAGTTCATCGACAAGCTGCCGCGCGGCTACGAGACCTATATCTACGAGGGATCCACCAATCTTTCCGGCGGCCAGCGTCAGCGTCTCGCGATCGCGCGAGCGCTGATCGTCAATCCTCCGATCCTGATCCTCGACGAAGCGACCAGTGCGCTCGATGCCGAGAGCGAGACGATCGTCAACGCGAATATTTCGCGGATCGCCCAGGGGCGCACGCTGATCATCATCTCGCACCGGCTGTCGTCGCTCACCAAGGCCGATGCGATCCTCGTGCTCAATCGCGGCGTGGTCAACGATATCGGCCGTCACGAGGAGCTTTTGGAACGAAACGACATCTATAGCTCGCTCTGGTACCAGCAGAACACGCATCTCGTGCCGACAGGCCGCAACGAGAAAAACTTCAGGAGTCCGACCCTTGTCTCCTAATCAGGCTTCGCTCGCGACCGTTCGCCAGTTCCAGTCCGAAACCGACGCCATCCGCGAGGCGGCCGAGCCGTTGCTGGCTCGGGCGACGCTGTTCTTGCTGTCGGCGTTCATGGTCTCCGTCGTGGCGATCATGTGCTTCACGCGCGTCGATCGGGTCATCACGAGCGTCGGCGGCCGGATCGTCCCGGTCGATCAGATCAACGTGCTGCAGGCCCTGGACGCCTCGATCATCAAGACCATCGATGTTCGGGAAGGCGAGCAGGTCGAGACCGGGCAGCTGCTCGCGACCCTCGACTCGACCTTCACCGCGGCCGATGTCACCCAGTACAAGCTGCAGATTGCGAGCCTCGATGCACAGGTTGCCCGCGACGAGGCCGAATTGTCCGGAAAGCCGCTGACATATGGTCAGTCCAACGATCCGGAAGTGACGAGGTACAACGCCTTGCAAAAGGCACTCTACGATCAGCGCGTCGCCCAGTACAACGCGCAGGTGAACAGCTACGACTCCAAGATCAGCCAGACCGAAGCGACGATCCAGAAGTCGAAGAAAGACGACGAACGCTACAGCCAACGCGCCGAGATCGCCGGCAAGATCGAGGACATGCGCTCGACGCTTGCGGAAAGCGGCAGCGGGTCCAAGCTGAACCTGTATCTGTCCCAGGACAATCGCCTGGAGCTGTTGCGCCAGATCGACAACACGCACAACACGCTGCTGGAAGCGCAACACCAGCTGGAATCGCTGAAGGCCGATCGCAAGGCTTTCATCGAGCAATGGAATGCGCAACTGAGCCAGGATCTGGTCACGACGCGCAACAGTCTCGATACGGCCCGCTCGAACTATGACAAGGCCATCAAGCATCAGGATCTTGTGCGGTGGACGGCAGCCGAGCCGTCGGTCGTCCTGACCCTCGCCAAGCTCTCGGTCGGATCGGTGCTGAAGCCGGGCGATCCCTTCATTACGCTGATGCCGCTCAAGACCCGGCTCGAGGCCGAGATCCAGATCCTGTCGCGCGATGTTGGCTTCGTCCGGCCCAACGACCCCTGCACGATGAAGGTCGATGCCTTCAACGCGGCGGAGCACGGTACGGCGCAGGGCAGGATTCGCTGGATCAGCGAAGGCGCCTTCACGACCGATGATGACGGGAAGCCGGTGGATGCCTACTACAAGGCGCGATGCTCCGTCGACGAGACCAACTTCAAGGATGTTCCGAAGAATTTCCGCCTCATCCCCGGCATGACATTGCAGGGCGATGTCAATGTCGGCACCCGGTCCGTTGCGATGTATCTGCTCGGCGGCATGCTGCGCAGCGCAAAAGAAGCAATGCGCGAGCCATGACGGTATCGGCGCGATCCCTTCTCGACCTGCTCCGGCCCCGTTCGTCCGGTTCAGACTCATCGCAGTTTGAACGGGGAATGCAGGCTTACGAGAACCGGCAATACCTCGAGGCGCTCCGCTTGTGGCGGCTCGCGTCGCGCGCGGGCAACCCGGAGGCGGATTACCGGATCGGGCTGCTCTATGCGAAGAACGAGGGCGTCATCGGCAACATTCCGGACGCGGTCGCGTGGTACGAACGCGCCGCGCTGCATGGACATGTCGATGCGCAATTCCAGCTCGGCTTGATCCACTTCCACGGCTTTCAGGCCGCGCTCGGACCGAACCGGCCCGAGATGTGGCGGCAATCCACGGCGGCGCGGCTGGGTGACAAGGCGACCAACCTCCACGATCTGGTGTTCCCGAACGGAATCGGCGTGCCGAGGGATCTCGACGCCGCCTTCCTCTGGATGTCGTTGGCGGCGGAAGCCGGCAAGGCGGACGCGCAAGCGCTGCTGGGCGACATGTACGCCAACGGGCAAGGCTGCACCAAGGATCACGCCGTTGCCCTGCGCTGGTACGAGGCTGCGGCCGAGCAGAAGGCCGCGGCCGGCGAATTCGCGCTCGGCGACGTGTACTATCAGGGCCGCGGCGTTGCCGTCGATCTTGCGCAGGCCGCGATCTGGTATTTCTTCTATCACAAGGCCGCGGAGCAGGGGCATGTCCGCGCGCAGGTTGCGCTCGCTTTCATGTGCCTCAAGGGCACCGGGCTTCCCGAGAATGTCGAAGAGGCCGCGCGGCTTTTCCAGAGTGCAGCTGCCCATGACGATGCCATCGCGCTCTACAACATCGCGCTGTTGCGGCTGAGCGGCAAAGGGGTGGCCAAGGACCTCGACAAGGCCGAGACCGCGCTGCGCAAGGCGGCGCGGAAGGATTATTTGCCGGCGATCCAGGCGCTGGCCGAGTTCTATGCGCTCGGCACCGCTGCGGAGCCGGACCTGCGCGAAGCGGCGTATTGGTATGAGAAGGCGGCCGAACGCGGCGATGCGCAGGCGCAATTCCTTACCGGGCGCTTCTACGCCACCGGCACCGGCGTTCCGCCCAGCATCCGCCAGGCTGCGAAATGGTTCGAGCGCGCGGCCGAGAGTGGCCATGCCACGGCGGCTCACAACATCGCGGTGTTCTATCTCAACGGCAACGGCGTGACGCGCGATGTCGCGACCGCGATCAAGTGGTTCGAGCGCGCGTCCGAGGGAGGCATCAGCGCCGCAGGCGTACAACTCGGCCGGCTCTACTCGGCGGGCAACGGTGTGCCGCGCGATCAGGCGCGCGCTGCCGAATGGCTCAGCAAGGCGGCCAACGCCAACGGCGGCGATGCCGATGCAAAGACGGCCTATGCCGTGTTTCTCATCCAGCAGGAGCCGTCCGAAGCCGGTCTTGCGCAGGCACGCACGCTGCTCACCGATGCCGCCGAGGCGGGGCATTCTGCCGCAGCATTCCAGTTGGGCGGGCTTCACATGGGAAGGTCCGGCGGCGCCGTCGATCTTCCGGCCGCGGTGCAATGGTTCAAGCGGGCGGCAAGCGCCGGCCATGTCGAGGCCCAGCACACATTGGCGTTGCTGTATTCCGATCCCAACAGCAGCCTCAAGGATCCGCAGGCGGCCGCCGGCTGGATCGTCAAGGCGGCCGATGGCGGCAGCGCCGCAGCGCAATTCAAGCTCGCGGTGATGTATTGCACCGGGCAGGGCGTCGAGCAGGATCTTGTCCAGGGCGTGAAATGGTACGAGGCCGCCGCGCGCCAGGGTCACACGACCGCGCAATACAACCTTGCCGTGATGCTCGGACGAGGCCAGGGCTGCGACGCCGATCCGGCGAAGGCGGCCGAGTGGTTCGCGGCCGCTGCGCAGCAAGGCATGGCCGAAGCGCAACTCGCCATTGGCGATGCGTTGCGTGCCGGCAACGGCGTCGCGCAGGACCGCGATCAGGCGCTGCGCTGGTATCGACAGGCGGCGCAGCAGAACAACGAAGGTGCGCTGCGTCGTCTCGAGGCGATGGGCGAGAGCGTCGGCTGAGATTGTTGGAGGCGGACATCACCTCGCGCGCAGGCAATTGCAGAGACGGTGAACGGCTTTGTTTTTGGGCGCGAAGGCACGGAAGCGTGCACGTCCGCGTGACAATCTAGGCAGAACTAACAATGGCTTTCATATCGACGATAGAGAGATTGCGTTAATGTGGGTCCGCGGAATAAATGCTCGTTGCACCTCTGGTTGTGGGAAGATGATCGATAAGAACCATGAGGTCGCGATCTGGAGCGTGTGATCCCGGGATCGAATGTCCGCGTGATCGGGAAAGAAACTGGAGCCGGCGTTAAACGTTGGCAGGAGATTGAGTGGCAATGAACAAGATGGTCGAACGGAGCGTCAGGGATACGAAGGATATGTTGCCCGTTGCCAGTCCGGTTCAGCAGGACGACCATCCGCAGAGCCTGTTCCTGGATCCCGATATCAGCGATCTGCAGTCGGGATCGCGGTTGCGCGGCGCAATCCTCGAATATTCCGGGCGAGGAATTTCGGGTTGGATTGTCGACGCCCAGTCGCCTGCTTCGACCGTTTCGATAGCGCTCTTCATCGCTTCCCACTGTGTTGAAGAGGGACGCACCGGCCGATCCATGCCGGCCCGCGTCGGCCCACGGAGCGTGATCGGACGTCCGGGATTTCGGATCGATCTATCGACGCCGGGCGTGCGGCGGCGGCTGGCGCGTGCCCTGAGAAACACGCTGGTGGAGCCCAAGCATGCGCAGATCTATCTCCGTATCAGCCTGAGCGACGGCGAGTACTACGAGATACCGCTGTTCGAGAACTTCACCGCGAGCGAAGTGGTCGTTGCGCTGGGTTTCTCGATCGAGGACTACGACGATCTGCTGTTTCCGAACAACGACAACAGGACCGTTGCCGGAGTGGCGGACGCCGCCACCAAAGAGGTGCGCTACATCTGCTTCTACCTGCCGCAATTCCATTCATTTGAGGAAAATGACAGGTGGTGGGGACCGGGGTTCACCGAGTGGACCAACGTCGCGCGCATGCGCGCCCAGTTTCCGGCTCACGAGTCCCCGTGGTTGCCGGCCGATCTCGGATTCTACGATGTCCGGCTGCCGGAGACGCGCCGTCAGCAGGGCGACCTTGCGCGCAAGTACGGCATCGATGGATTTTGCTACTACGTCTACTGGTTTCAGGGGAGACGGCTGCTGGAGAAGCCGCTTCAGCTGCTGCTCGAGGACGGCGAGCCGAACCTGCCGTTCTGCATCTGCTGGGCAAACGAGAACTGGTCCCGCCGGTGGGACGGCTCGGATGCCGAGCTCTTGTTGGGACAAAATCACTCGCTGGACGACGACGTCCGCTTTATCGACGACATGGCCGACCTGCTGCTCGATGAGCGCTACATCGCCGTCGATGGCCGAAAGGTCATCGTGATCTACAGGCCGTCATTGTTGCCGGACAAGCAGCGCCTGTTCGAGATCTGGCGCCAGAGGGCCAGAGAACTTGGAATCGGCGAGCTGCTGATCTGCAATGCGATGACCTTCGGCGAGTTCGACCCGCGTGACGTCAATTGCGATGCGGCGATCGAGTTTCCGCCGCACACGGTCTCGACGCGGGAAGTGCCGCCGGCCGAAGTCGATGCGCCGCCGACCTTCGCCGGGAAGGTGTACGACTATGTCGATGCCATGCGATCGTCGATCGGCAAGACCTACGATTTCCCGTTCTTTCCTGCCGTGATGCCGCGTTGGGACAATACGCCGCGCAAGGGCGCGCGCGGTCATGTCTTCACCCGGTCCAGTCCGGAGGCCTTCGAGGTCTGGCTGCGCGACGCGACGCTGCGGGCCAAGGGCAACAGCTTCTCCGAGTCGCTCGTGTTCATCAATTCCTGGAACGAGTGGGCCGAGGGTGCCCATCTCGAGCCGGATTCGCGTCATGGACGCGCATTCCTCGAGGTCGTGCGAAGGGTCGCTTCGGCGGAGCCCATCTCATCCCAGATTCGCAATAGTCCGGATCTGCTGGATTGCCTGAGCAGGCAGGAGCTCGAGTGGGCGGTGAAAGAAGCCTCGACGCATGTCGAGGTGCTTGCAAGCCTGCACCGATCCGGCCTGACGCATTCCGGGGTCCAACGCGCAAGAAGCGGCATTCCGGTCGAGGCAGAAGGGGCGTCAGACAATCCGGAAGGGTCGTTGCTGGTCATCGAGAACATCAATTCGCAAACCGGCGAACGTGTGATCGTCGATCCGCGCTATGAGATCCTGGTGCGGGGATGGATTTGCGCGGGCAATGCTTTCGAAGCCAGCCGACAGAGGACGGGATTCCTGATCCTGTCGGCGCTTGCTCCGGGGAGCGCGGCCGACAACGGGTACTGCCTGATCGTCGATTGGCACGAGCGCGTCGACGTCAAGGAGTACATGAAGGCCGAAAGCAGGGATTGCTATTTCGGCTTCCAGCTGTCGTTCTCGATTCAGGATCTGCCGGATGGTGAATATCAACTCGCGGTCCTGGAGGTCGGTGACGGAGCCAGCGCACTCGTAAGGTCCCGCCACTCGATCATCGTGAGACGTTGAGGTCGCCGCCGATGCTCGCAAGCGTTGTCATCGCGTGCTACAAGCACGAGCAGTATCTCGAGGAGTGCCTCGAGACGGTCTATCAGCAGACCTTTGCCGACATTGAACTCGTCATCGTGGACGACAATTCGCCGGACAAGAGTTTTGAGGTCGCCCAGAAGGTCATCAAGAAGAGGTCGTTCGGAAAGCGCTTTGTCTCGTGCAAGCTGCTCAAGAACCCCCAGAATCTCGGCGCCCACTACACCTGGAACAGGGCGCTGTCGCTGACGAACGGCGACATGATCTTCCTTCTGAACTCGGACGATGCTTTCTCGAAGGAGCGAGTGCGGCTGTTCGCGGATCAATATGCCAATGAGCGGCTGTTCTTCGGCTTCTCGGCCGTTGAGCCGATCGACGAGCACGGCAAGTCGATCAGCAACTACCAGTTTCCCACACGCCTGCGCTATGCGATCGATCGGGCGCAGATTGCCGGTGCGCCGCTGTCATGGACATTCCTGGACTCCCAGATTGCGGCGTCGACCGGAAACTTCGTCTTCAGCCGTGAACTGCTGCGACAGGTGGGCTGGCTCGCTGACCTCAAATATTGTCACGACTGGGACTTCGCGCTGCGCGCCGTCACCAAGGTCGAGCCGACCTATCTCGAGACCGACCGCTATCTGTATCGGCTCCACTCCACCAACAGTTTCCGAAGCCTGAGCAAGGTGGCGGAGAGCGAGACGAAGGCGTGCATGGAATCGTACTGCCTGAATGCGATCTCGTCGCGGCCCCAGAACAAGACCTGCCTCAGCCCGTCCAATTTCGGCGATTCGTTCTACGACTTCGTGAAGCTGCACCCGAACTTCAACTACTGGGTCAAGCAGATCTACGCTCCCTATCATCCGGAGCATCGGACGGTGGACTCGAACGATCGGACCATGCCGATTCGCTGGCGTTGATCGGGAGAGAGCCGCGTTGTCCGTTCCGATGCAATCGGAACAGCGCCTTGATCGAGCGTGCGCCGCGGCTCCGTGCACGCCGCGACACACTTCGTCGTAGCCAATCTAGCAGAGGTTTTTCGACGCCGTCTTTGCGGTCGCCTTGAGAACTTCGCGCAGCGCTTCCAGGCGATCGGTTTGGCAGGGCACGGTCGGGACCAGCCAGCCACCTTCGTCGTTTTCGTTCCAGGCATAGATCAGCACCGCGGGGGCCCGGCGATCGGGCGCACGGCTGTTCACCCAATTGATCGATTGCGCCAGATGGCCGGCCAATTCCTTCTTGGTCGGGGCGGTGTAGAAATTGGCGACGCCATCGCCGGGACGCTGCGACTTTTCCCAGGGCACCGGACGTTCGATGCGCGGGCGGCGGTCCCATCCGGTCATCACCGTGGGCACGACCGGGACCTGGCTTGCGGAAAGATCGTTCCAGCCCTTCTCCGCATACTTCGCAAGATCGGCAAAGCTGCCGCGGCCGTTGCCGGTCGTGATCGCATATGAGCCTACCGCGTCGGCGCCCAGATTGACGGCCTCCTGGCTCAGGAATTTCGCGTCTCCCGCCAGCACGATGTAGGGATCGGCAAGCCCGGCACCGTTGGCATCGGATTTGAACTTGCTCAGCTGAGTGCGGAGGCCTTGCACGCCGCCCCAGCTTCGCTGCACGTCCGCACCCTTGATGAAGCCCAGGAAGTAGAGCGGCCGATCGTTCTCCACCCTCAGATAATTCTTGTCCGCCATGAGGCCGATGTGCTCCTGGGGCAGCGAGGACAGCTTGGCCGCCGATCCCCATCGCCCGAGCTCGGTAAACATGCAGTATCTCAGTTCGGCCGCCTTCGGCCGCGCTCTGAAGGCGTACAGGGCTTTCGACATCGGGTGGTTGGCGCCGTAGGCGGCGAATGCCCAATAGTCCAGTCCTGCGAAGATGGCCTGGTCGATCTCCTTGTCCATCTCGGCCTCGATCGAAGCCGAAAAATCGAGCGCGTTGGGATCGCGGTTCATCTGCGTTCCGAAGAACGGCGTCCGCCAACGATATTTTTCCGGACCGAGCGATTGCTTCATGGCCTCCGTCGGCTGGGAGCCCGGCGCGTACCAGGCGTCCCATCGAATGGCTCCGACGAGGGGGCGGGAAGCTGCGGCGGCCGCAGCAGGATTGCTGGAACCCAGCAAACCGAGCGAGCCGGGCAGCAGGCTTGCGGATAACGATGCCAAAAACATCCGTCGTGTAAGCGCGAACGGCTTACGGACTGCTTCGTTCCCATTTTCCATTGGCGATCTCCGATCGTTCTCGTCCGGTGCTACGGTTTCATGCAAATGACAGCGATCCCTGGCGCTCTATTATATTGATTTCCCTCGAAATAACCTTACAACAGTTAAAATGTGAGCGCCGCGTGTTATAGCCTTATTCTTGTAGGATAAGTGCGCTAATAGGGAATTCGTGGTGCGAACCAATGGTAATTGCTTGTTGATCTCGTGGGGAGCGACTCAGGTTGGACATGGAAATTCCTGCATCGTCTAGTTTCAGCTCAGGCGTGAATCTCGATGCGCTTCCAGCAAGCGAGATCGAGACAAGGCTTCGAGATTTCTTTTCCGAGCGGATCGCAAATCCGAAGCCCGACGACCTCATCCAATCGGTCGAGCAGTTGGAGCAGCAATACGGCCACTACAAGGAGTTCCAGTTTGCAAAGGCGGCAGCGCTTGTGCAGGCATGTGATTTCGCCGGAGCGCGCGCAATTCTTCTTGATCTGGTCAAGCAGCTGCCATCCGACTCGCGGATGTTGCATCGTCTGGCGGTCGCGGATCTCAACATGGGATCGGCCCACGAGGCGCTGGATGTCTATCTCTCCGCGCTCGCTGCGGCCCCGACCAGTGAAAATCTGCGGCGGGAGTTTGCAGGCCTCCTGCGCGTGATGGAGGCGAAGAAACTCTATGTCGGGGTCGATCGGAAGAAGCATGGCCTCTCCGTCGTGTGCGCCATCAAGAACGAGGGCGACGACCTGCTGGAATGGCTGCACTTTCACAGATTGGTCGGGGTAGATCACTTCTATCTCTATGACAACGGCAGCACCGACAATACGCGCGCCGTGATCGAGTCCTTCCCGTGGCCCGAAATGATCACCTATCATTTCGTGGAGGGGGAATTCGGCCAGATGCGCGCGTTCTCCCATGCGATCGACAGCTATCGCAATTGTTCGGAATGGTGCGCCTTCATCGATGCCGATGAGTACCTGTTTCCGACGAAGGCCGGCAATATCAAGGACGTCCTGGCGGAGGTTGGGCCGGCGCCGGCGGTGGCGGTGCATTGGCTGAACTTCGGGTCGAACGGTCACGACGCGAGGCCGGCCGGCTTGTGTATCGAGTCGTTCACGCGTCGCGCTCCGGACGACTTTCCGGATCATTTCATCATGAAGTCAATCGTGCGGCCCGACACCATCGTGTCCTACCTGCATCCCCATCAATCGCTCGTTTTGGGCTGCTATGTCGCCGAAGACGGCACGCCCATCTTCCCGATCGATGGCCGCTGCACGGCCCCGAAGCGGGACAAGCTCGTGATCAATCACTATTACACGAAGTCACGGCAACAATTGCTGAAGAAGCGTGAGCGCGGCCGGCCGCTCGCCGATGGAGATCCCGAGAAGATCCGCGCGATGGAGTTCTTCACGTTGCGGGATCGCAACGATATCGAAGATGCGACGATCCAGCGGTTTCTTCCGGAACTGAAGAAGCTGGTCCAGGGTTGAAACCTGGAAGCAGTAGAAGGGCGCGCCAATTGGCGCGCCCTTCTTGTTTGGTGCATTGAACTGATCGTGGCAGTAGCGACCGGCTACGGAGGCTCTGGTCAGCTACAGCGGCTCCAGGCGGTATTTCGCGAGCAGGGCTTGTGCGGCATCGATGTCGATCCTTGCTGGCCTTTGGAAGACCGACATATTGTTGGCGCGCGCGATTTCGCGCGCGACCGTCCGCACCGAATGGTAATGGGGGCGGTTCTCGAAGTCGTGGATCGCGATGAAAGCGCCCGGTGCGGCGTGCAGCACGCATTGCACGAAGCAAGCCACGCGAAACCGGCCGTCAACGAAGTACAGGTCGGCCGTCCTGCTTTCCGGGCGTTCCCAGATGCGTTCGTGGTAATCGGGCCAGGAGCTCTCTTTCTCCTTCTCGACAGGGTAACCCCACTCGCGCAGCTTGCCGATATCGACGTGCAGCAGCTGTGGCTGGGTGCTCGCACCGCGCGTGGCGTCGGCGACCTTGGAGAGCCATTCCGACGAGGAATCGATCGAGATGACCCAGTCCTTCGTGGTTTGGCAGGCGAGCCAGGTGCTTCCGCCCGACCCGAATTCCAGATAGCGGGTCGAGAGATCCACGAAGCTCTTGAACAACGTCTGTTCCTGACCGTCCATTGCGATATTCATGGCGGGATCCCCTGGTTTCTCGATCTGTTGTCTGGCGGGCGGTTGCCAATCCACCGTCGGAAGGCGGTCGCGGCTCGTCAGGCCGCGATGAGATCCGGTTGAAACCTCATCGCGCTTGCCGGCTTCCTGTTCGCTGTCCACGCCGACGGCTTTGAGAGAGCGGCGGCTACTGGTTCAGCCCGACGCGCTCCACCTTGTAGCCGCGCTCCAGGATCGCGCGCCACCAGGGTTGCTCGTCGACATACCAGCGCACTGTCTTGGCGATGCCGGTCTCGAAATTCTCCTCGGCGCGCCAGCCGAGCTCGGTCTCGAGCTTGGTGGCGTCGATGGCGTAGCGGCGGTCGTGGCCGGGCCGGTCGGCGACGAAATTGATCAGCTGGCGCCGCGGCCCTGCCGCAGTCGGCGTGACCTCGTCGAGCAGGTCGCAGATGCTTTCCACGACGTGCAGGTTGGTGCGCTCGTTGCGGCCGCCGACATTGTAGGTCTCGCCGACCTCGCCGCGCTCCAGCACCAGCGTCAAGGCCTTGGCGTGGTCCTCGACGAACAGCCAGTCGCGAACGTTCTGGCCGTCGCCATAGACCGGCAGCGGCTCGCCGGCGAGCCCCTTGATGATCATGTGCGGGATCAGCTTTTCCGGGAAGTGGTAGGGGCCGTAATTGTTGGAGCAGTTGGTCACCAGGGTCGGCAGCTCGTAGGTCTCGCGCCAGGCGCGCACCAGATGATCGGACGAGGCCTTGCTGGCCGAATAGGGCGAGTTCGGCGCATAGGCCGTGGTCTCGGTGAACAGCCCCTCGTCGCCGAGCGAACCGAACACCTCGTCGGTCGAGATGTGCAGGAAGCGGAACTGGTCGCGCTTCTGGGGCGAGAGCGTGCGCCAGTGGCGCAGCGCCTCCTGCAGGATCGTGAAGGTGCCGACGATGTTGGTCTGGATGAATTCGCCGGGCCCGTCGATCGAGCGGTCGACATGGCTTTCCGCCGCAAGATTCATCACCGCGTCGGGCTGATATTTCTCGAACAGCCGGCGCAGCACCTGTGCTTCGCAGATGCAGGCCTTTTCGAAGCTGTAGTTCAGGCTTTCGGTCGAGCCGGGCAGGGAGGCAAGGTTCGCCGCATAGGTCAGCTTGTCGATGTTGACGACGCGGGCGTGAGTGTCTCGCAGCAGGTGCCGGACCACGGCCGAGCCGATGAATCCCGCGCCGCCGGTGACGAAGATCGTCGATCCCTTAAACCGCATGTTTGAATACCTCGGCTGTGCGGGGCTGACCCTGGAACGAGCGGTAGACCGACAGCAGATACTCGCCGTAGCTGCTCTTGGCGGTCTTCTGCGCCACCCGCGCGAAGGCTTCCAGCGAGATGTATCCCTGCCGCAGCGCGATCTCCTCGGGGCAGGCGATGCGCAGGCCCTGGCGCTGCTCAAGGATCTGGACGAAATGGCTGGCCTCGACCAGCGAGGAGTGGGTGCCGGTATCGAGCCAGGCAAAGCCGCGGCCGAGCACCTCGACAAAGAGGTCGCCGCGCTCGAGATAGGCCTTGTTGACGTCGGTGATCTCGATCTCGCCGCGCGGGGACGGCTTAATGCCGGCGGCGATGTCGACCACGTCATTGTCGTAGAAGTAGAGACCGGTGACGGCGACATTGGATTTCGGCCGCTTCGGCTTCTCCTCGATCGACAGCGCACGGCCGGTACCGTCCAGCTCGATCACGCCATACTGTTCCGGCGCGTTCACGACGTAGCCGAACACGGTGGCGCCTTTCCTGCGGACCGAGGCGGCCGACAGCATGCTGGGCAGGCCGTGGCCGTAGAAAATGTTATCGCCTAACACAAGAGCGACGGAGTCATCACCGATGAACTCGCGTCCGACGATGAAGGCGTCGGCGAGGCCGCGCGGGGTCTCCTGTGTCGCATAGGCGAACCGGACACCCATCTCGCTGCCGTCGCCGAGCAGGCGCTGGAACAGCGGCTTGTCCTGCGGCGTGGAGATGATCAGGATATCGCGGATTCCGCCGAGCATCAGCGTCGACAGCGGATAATAGATCATCGGCTTGTCGAAGACGGGTAGCAGCTGCTTGGAGACGACGGTGGTCACCGGATACAGGCGCGAGCCGGTGCCACCGGCAAGGATAATGCCTTTCATGGTCCCTCACAATTTGACTATCAAAACATAACATATAGCGTGCGCCGCACAAGTTTGTTATGAGATGGAAATTAACATTTCGGGCGCGTCAACTGGAACAAATGTTAAATGAACGTCATCAAGACCGAGCTTCCTGAAGTCCTGATCGTCGAGCCGAAGCTGTTCGGCGACCAGCGCGGCTTCTTCCTCGAGACCTACCAGTTGCCCCGCTACGTCGAGCACGGCATCGCGCGGCCCTTCGTGCAGGACAACATGTCCCGCTCGGCCTACGGCGTGCTGCGCGGGCTGCATCTGCAAAACCCGCTCACCCAGGGCAAGCTCGTGACCGTGCTGCGCGGCAAGGTGCTGGACGTCGCCGTCGACGTGCGTGTCGGCAGCCCGAATTTCGGCAAGCACGTCGCGGTCGAGTTGAGCGAGGATAACCGCCGGCAATTATGGGTACCGCGCGGCTTCGCCCACGGCTTCGTGGTGCTCTCGGAAACCGCCGACTTCTTCTACAAATGTGATGACTTCTATAGTCCCAAGGACGAACTCTCGATCCGGTGGAACGATCCGGCGATCGGGATCGAATGGGGCGTCGACAAGCCGCAGCTGTCGGCCAAGGATGCGGATGCGCCGCTGCTCGCCGACGCCAGCAACCTTCCGACCTATGGACAAATCTGATGCGGATTCTTTTGACGGGAACGCGCGGCCAGGTCGGCAGTGCGCTGAAGCCTCTGCTGGAGGGCCACGGCACCATCATCGCGCCGCCAACCGCGGAGTTCGATCTGTCGAAGCCGGAGACGTTGGCGGGCGAGCTCGAGAGACTGAAGCCCGATCTCATCATTAATCCCGCGGCCTATACGGCCGTGGATCGCGCCGAGGACGAGCGCGAGCTGGCGTTCCTGGTCAACGCCAAGGGACCCGAAAAGCTGGCGAAATGGGCGGCAGCGAACCGCGTGCCGCTGGTGCATTTCTCCACGGACTACGTCTTCAACGGTTCAGGCGACCGGGCGTGGCGCGAGGACAGTCCGACCGAACCATTGTCGGCCTACGGCGCCAGCAAGCTTGCCGGCGATCTTGCGATTCAGGCGGCGGGTGGGGGCGCATCTGATCGCGCGCACCTCCTGGGTCTATGCCGCAACAGGCACGAATTTCCTGCGCACCATCGCGCGGCTTGCCGGCGAGCGTAAGGAGCTGCGGATCGTGGCCGACCAGATCGGCGCGCCGACGACGGCGCAGGCGATCGCCGGCGCGGTCGCCGGCATCGTCCTGCCGAACATCACCACGCTGCACGATCAACTCGTGCGCAGGGGCGGTGTGGTCAATCTCGTTTGCGCCGGCGAAACCAGCTGGCACGGCTTTGCAACTGCCATTGTCGGCGGGCTGCGGTCGCGTGGTGTCACGCTGGCCGTCGACAATATCGTGCCGATCGCAACGGCCGATTTCCCGACCAAAGCGGTGCGTCCGGGCAATTCGCGGCTGGATCTGACGCGGCTGAAGACGCAGTTCGGGGTCACGATGCCGACGTGGCAGGAAGCGCTCGCGCGCGAGCTCGACGCATATGTCCAGCTCTGCGCGCCAGCTCACGCCTAGCGCTCGGAATGTGAAGCGAATTCTCCGCACCAAACACGAGGCGTTTGCGCCGGGACGATGCCGAGACGACAAGCAAAAAGCGCGATGAGGATTCAACCTCATCGCGCTTTGGAGTTGGACGGCGTTGAACGGCCGCTCAGCGCGGCCGGCCGATGCTGTCGTAGGTGAAGCCGTGCGCGGCCATCTCGTCCGGACGGTAGATGTTGCGCAGGTCGACGACGACAGGATGCTTCATTTCCTGCTTGATGCGCTTGAGATCGAGCGCGCGGAACTGGCGCCACTCGGTCACGATCACCAGCCCATCGGCCTGACGGGCGCATTCATAGGCGTCCTTGCAGTACTCGATCTCGGGCAATTCCTTGCGGGCCTGCTCCATGCCGACCGGATCGTAGGCCCGAACCTTCGCACCGAAGTCGATCAGGCCGTTGATCAACGGGATCGAGGGTGCCTCGCGCATGTCGTCGGTATCGGGCTTGAACGTCAGGCCGAGCACGCCGATCGTCTTGCCGCGCAGCTCGCCTCCGAGCACGTTGGCGACCTTGCGCGCCATCGCGCGCTTGCGGTTGTCGTTGGCGGTCAGCGTGGCTTCGACGATCTTCAGCTGGACGTCGTGATCGAGCGCCGTCTTGAACAGCGCACGGGTATCCTTCGGGAAGCACGAGCCGCCATAGCCCGCGCCGGCATGCAGGAACTTGGTCCCGATCCGGTTGTCGAGCCCGATGCCGCGCGCGACTTCCTGGACGTTTGCCCCGACCTTTTCAGAGAGATCGGCGATCTCGTTGATGAAGGTGATCTTGGTGGCGAGGAACGCATTTGCGGCGTATTTGATCAATTCCGCCGTGCGTCGCGCGGTATAGAGGATCGGCGCCTGGTTCAAATAGAGCGGGCGATAGACTTCGCCCATCACCTTCTTGGCCCGCTCGTCCTCGGTGCCGACGACGATCCGGTCGGGATGGCGAAAATCCTGGATTGCGGCGCCTTCGCGCAGGAATTCGGGGTTCGAAGCAACCGCGAAATCCGCGTTAGGACTGGTCTCGCGGATCAGGCGCTCCACCTCGTCGCCGGTGCCCACCGGCACGGTCGACTTCGTCACCACCACGGTGAACTTCTTGAGCGCTGCGCCGATCTCCTTGGCGGCCGCATAGACGTAGCTCAGGTCCGCATGGCCATCGCCGCGCCGCGAGGGCGTTCCCACCGCGATGAACACGGCATCGGCGTCGCCGACGGCGCCCGCAAGCTCCGTCGTGAAGGTCAGCCGGCCGGCGGCGGCATTGGTCTCGACGAGCTTATCGAGGTCGGTTTCGTAGATCGGGATCTTGCCGCGCTTCAGGGCCTCGATCTTGCCGGCGTCCTTGTCGACACAAACGACCTGATGGCCGAAATCGGCGAAACACGCTCCGGATACGAGACCTACATATCCCGTTCCAACCATTGCAATCTTCATGAATCCGCTCGTCGATCAGTGTGGAGAGGAGGAGTTAGCACTAGCACAATTGGCGCCGATAACGCCAAGTTTTATAACGTATGGTTTGTGTTGGAGCTCGGCGGCTTTTTGTGCAAGCGGTGATGGCGCGAGTGCAGTTGAGCGCTCGCTAATCACCTTGGGCGCGCCATGGACACATTCTCAACTTGAAATCGACCGACAATCGAGCCGACGTTTGAGGGGTGGACATGAGCACGAAGACGATTGGCAAGCAGAGGCCCTCAGGAGCTGAATACGCGTCGTTGCAAACGCAATTCTCCAGATACGATCGCACGACGTTTTCTGGATTTGTTTATGATCGCGCCGATCCGACCCGACGCTATGCCGTCGAACTGCTGGTCGACGGCGAGCCATACATGTCATCATTGTGTGACGAGTTTGTAACACAGCTTGCCGACGCCGGAATCGGCGACGGCCGGTTTGGCTTTACCTTCAACGTGCAGGACGAGGTCAGCTCGAACGCTGCGATCATCGAGGCAAGACTGGCCAATATCGGAAGTCCCGTCGGTGCTCCGATTCGCTGCGATGTCGCTGCACCGGACGCGCAGTGGCACCGTATCGGCGAGATCAAATGGGCCGGCGGCTTGCGCTTCGAGGGCTGGCTTGCGCAGGACGTCGACGAGGACATCGAGATCCTGATCGCGCAGCGCCCGGTGATGACCGTGAAGCCGACCGGGTGGACCAACGTTGCGCGCGGCAGCGAGTTCGGCGTCGGCCGTCGGATCGATTTTCATCTGCCTGAGCACTTTGCCGACGGTCGCGTGCGCGGGCTGTCCGCGCGGACGGTTTCGGGACGGAGCCTGATCGCGGAGCCGGTTGCATTCGTGGCCTTCGAGCGCGGCCTGGAGCAGACCATCGCGGAGCTCGGACGCTGGGACAGCGAGCGGCTGCGCGGACAATTGTTCGATCAACTCCTGCCTGCCTCGGTGCCGTTTCACAGCTATGCTGGCTGGAAAGGGCGGTTCTCACCGGCAACGCCGCCAGCACAGTCCGATGTGCTGTCCGAGGCCGCGGTCGTCCTGATCGGCGAGGCCAGGGTGGACGAAAGCATCGAGAGCCTGGAGGCGCAACGCCACGCGGCCTGGTCGGCGGTGTGCCTGCCGGCGCGTGGATTCAGTCAGTTCGCCCCTGACGCCGCGCGCGAGTTCGTCGACGGCGATGCCGCGAGCAGCGCGTTCTTCGTGTTCTGCCTGAGCGGAACGATTCTCGCGGAAGATGCCTTGCAGCGCTTCGCTGATGTGTTCGCGTCCGAGCCCAATTGCGATCTCGTCTATGGCGACGTCGAGATCTCGGCCGGCGCCGGCGCGGTCTGGCCGCTGCTGCTTTCGGCATTCGATCTCGAACGCGCGCTCGAGCAGGGCTATGGCGCGTATTGCTTTGCGGTGCGCCGGGAACGCGCCGTGGCAGCGCTGCGATCGGCAGCGTCGCTCTACGACATCTTCATTGGCTGCATGGAGCGTGAGCGAACCTATCACCTGCCGGGATCTGTCGCGGCGTTGCCGCGCATCGATGCGTCCGCCGCAACCGCCGAACTGGTCGCGGCAAGCAAAGCTTATTTCGCCAGGACCGGCGTCGAGGCGAATGTCGAGCCGCGGAAAGCTGGTCTTCTTCCGGCCGTTCGGGTCAAACGTGCGGTCGATTGGAACGAGCGCACCACCATCATCATCCCGACCAGAAATCGCGCCGAACTGCTCAAGCGGTGCATCGAGACGGTCTTGCCGGCCGCGCATGAGACCAACGCCCGGATTCTCGTCGTCGACAACAGCTCGAGCGAGCCGGAGGCGCTGGACTATCTGGAGGGTCTTTCTGCGGATGAGATCGATGTCATTTCGGTCGAGGGTCCGTTCAACTTCGCAGCCATCAACAATGCTGCCGTCGATTGCGTCGATACCGACAACATCTGCTTCCTCAACAACGACGTGCAGGCGCTCGACGATGGCTGGCTGGCGGAGATGCTGTGGCGGCTCGCCGCTCCCGATGTGGGCGCCGTCGGCGCAAAGCTGCTCTGGCCGAGCAGCGTCGTGCAGCATGGCGGGGTGGTGCTCGGCGCCAATTTCTCCGCCGCGCACGCCTTCAACGACCGGATGGATGGTGATCCCGGCTATGGTGATCTGCTCCAGGTGGCGCACGAATGTTCGGCGGTGACGGCCGCGTGCCTCTTGATGCGCAAGCGCGACTTCGTGGCGGTTGGCGGCATGGATGAGATCCGCTTTCCGATCAGTTTCAACGATATCGATTTGTGCCTGAAGCTGCGCCAGCTCGGAAAGCGGATCGTATTCACGCCGGACGCCAAACTCGTTCACCTGGAATCGGCAAGCCGGGGCCGCGATTCCGCGCCGGACCGCAAGGCCCGCTTCGGGCATGAGCTGGCGATGCTGCGCGCGAAGTGGGGCGAGGTGCTGCTCGACGATCCCTATTACAGCCCGCTGCTGGGGCTGGATTCGACGCCGTTCTCTTCGATGGCATGGCCGCCGCGGTCATGGAAGCCGCGCGCCAACCTCAAGCCGGTGCCGACCACTCCTCCGATCGGGATGTAGCCGCACGTCCTCGACCACCCAGTCGAGGACGGCGGCAGCCGCATCACCGGCGTCGAGGCCGGGCTGCAGCTTCAGGTCGGTCGTTCGGCCACGTCCCGGTGGCGTTGGAAGCCATTCCGTCGTGGCCGCCGGCAATCCGGTCGCCAGCAGCGCGTCCACCAGCGGATGTCCAAATGCCGGTTCGCCGATGTCGAGCACCAGTTTCGTGATGCCGTGACCTTCGATGAGGGTGGCGACGTCGTCGACGGCGATTGCGCCGGTGACCATGACGTTTGTCCGCTGCATCAGCTTGAGATCGTCGAGGGTGGTGCCGAGCACGATGATCCCGGCGTCTGCATCGGCATCGGCCATTTGATCGCTGAGCGCTCTGACGAAACGAAATTCCGCCGCGCTGCCGTGCAGGGCAAGCAGGCCGAGGCGCGCCGGGCCGCTGACGGCAGAATATCGCGCCGGCCGCGCCGACGGGTCGCTCGGCCTGACCACTTCCAGGCCGAGAACCGATACTGAAAAGGCGGCCGCGGCTTCGCCGATGGCGATCACCCGTCGGGCCCCTTCGACGAGACCGGTCCAGTCCGGATGGAGGCCCGATCCGATCGCGGCGCGCGCGGCAAGTCTGGTGTCGGTGATCAGGAGCTCGTAGGCGAAATGTTGCGTGAGCTGCGCGAGACATGCGCCGGGGATGCGGTTCGGCTCCGCAATCTCCAGCGAACGGATTCGCAGATCGACGAGCAGCTTCAGGAGAGCGTCGCGGCCCTCTGGCGTCGCAACGTCGAGTGCGATCGACTGCGGAGCTCCGCCATCCGGGGCGAAGATCGCAGCCGGTTGGCGTCGTTCGTCGCCGCGGAAGTGCACGATCAGACCGCGCGTGCCTTGCGCCGCAAGCTGTCTGCACCGCCTGGTGGCAATCTCGCAGCCAATGGCAGAACCGCAGAGGATGACATGCGGGGCGGCGGTGTGCTGTTCGTTGGCGAGCAGTTTGAGCTCGAGCGCCGCGCGGCAATCGCGCAGCGGATCGGCGAGCAGGAATGCCGCGCACTCTGTCGCATAGCGCCGGTACCGGTGCTCGAGCACGCGAAGATTACGCAGCACCAGCGAACGCTTCTCGCCAAGAAACGAGCGCGAGCCTTCGTGGCCGACAAAGACCGAAGGGATGCACACGTTGCGGAAGCCGGCCTCCGCGGCGCGCAGGCAGAAGTCGACGTCTTCGAGATAGCCGCGATAGAAGTCGTCGGAGAGCGCATGCGCGGCGTCGAGGCATTCGCGGGTGATGTAGAGACAGAACCCGATGCCGTTGGGAATGTCGATTGCGATCCCGGAATTTGCAGTGCCCGCAAGCTCGTCCAGCAATTCCAGCTCGTCGGGCAAGGGCAGGGGATTCGACCGGTTCGCAACCGGAAAGCTGGTATATTCGCCGTTGTTCGAGAACGGGGTCGCGGTGCCGACGCCCGGCGTCGATTGCACGGCGCTTCGCAAGCGTTGCAGCGCGCCTTTCGGCAGTATCGTATCCGAGTTCAGCAGCACGACGTCGCCGGTATCAGTCTCGCCAAGCGCCCGGTTGACCGCGCCGACAAAGCCGAGATTGTGCGCGTTGGTCAGCAGCCGGATGCGCTGCTCGGACGCCAGCTCGCCGAGCAGGTGCTTGATGTCGGGCTCGGGCGAGGCATCATCGACCACGACGATGGTCGCGCCCGGCGTGCAGGCGACCGCAGTCGATGCGCTCTCGATGCAGGCGCGCGTCGCGGCGAAATCCCGGTAGACCGGGATGATGATGGTGAGCGGAGGCGTTTCGGCGCTCTCGGCGCGAGGCGGCCGTTGCGGCGCGTTGCGGCGATCCGGCGCGCGGTTGGCCGGCAGCTGAATGCTCGCGATGACGCGGCCCGCCTGTGCGATCTCGAGGCGTTGCGAGGTCGTGGACGCCGGCCGCATCAGACGGAAGCTCGCAGCGCGTCGCCCGTTGAGCGCAAACCTGTGACCGGGATCGGCGGGAAGCCGGACGGTGCTGGATTGATCCGCCTGCGCCAGCGAGAGGTGTGGATCGTCTTCGCCTCGCCACGTCACCCATCCCTTCACCTCCTCATCGAGGAAGTCGATACGGGCGCAGGCGTCCTGACCGCTCTGCTCCAGCAGCAGCAGCGCGCTCCTGACTGAGTCCGGATCGTCATCGCGCCGTGCGACGCTTCGCGCGGCTTCGATCTGCGCAAGGCCGTCGCCCCAAGCCATCATGCGCCGCGCGGCGGCAAGATCGTCCGGTTCCAGTTCGAGCGCCTTGGCGACGCTGGCGACCGCCGCATCCATGAGGTCGAGGCGAAACAGCGCTTCGGCGCGCAGCAAATGGGCGCGGGCGCCCGGATGCGGCAAGATCCGGCAGCGGCGGTCGGCGAGCGCGAATGCGCGACGGAAATCACGTGCCTCGAGCGCCCCGACCGCGGCCCGCTCGAGATCGACATGGTGGAGCGTTCTGGAGGTAAAGGCGGGCCTGGGCGCGTCGGCGGTCAAGTGTCGCCCTTATCTGCCCGCATGGTCAGCCCGCCGTCTTGACGGCGTTCTGCCGGCTCCGGAACACGCGCACCCGTCCCTCGAGGCGCGGTGCCTCCTGGCGCGGCATCGGGGGGGCGGGTTCAGCGGGCCTTGGCTGTCGGGGCGCGAGGGGCGCTGCCTGCACCCGGTGCTCTTCGAGACTGAGCTTGAGGCCCACCAGCGGTTCCCGGCCCGAAGGGCCTGACACCACAATCCGGTTCCCGGTGACGCGCAAGGCAGGAGCCCCGAGGAAGATGGTCTCGGCGGCAATGGCGTAGCGATCCGCGCCGGGGCCCGTGGCCTCCAGCGAGAGCCCCGTGATGGCCAGCGCGCGGCCCCGGGTTCCGGCAAAGGTTCCGAGCGGAACGAACTGGTTGTCACCGCGCTGCGGCCTGGCGAACTTGACGGCATATTGCAGATTGAGATCGTGCGGCTTGTTTGGCCAATCGAGCGCAATCCCCTCGATTCGGGCGGGTGCGGCGGGCCCTGCAATCCACGTATTCGGGCCGACCGTCACGTCACCCAGACCCGCGACATGCGCGAGCAGCTTGAGATCGCTCAATTCGTCGGGGCCAGCGTCGGGCTCGTAGGTGCCGAATGGCTGGCCGGCCGGCTGACCGATCGGCTGCACGGCCGGTTGTCCCTGCGTCAGCGGTTCGATCTTGATATTGGCGGCGGTCGAGCCACCGGCGCGCCCCGCCGTGACCTCGACGATCAGGCGGCTGGGCCGGGCCACCGACACGACCAGCGCGGTCTCGGGCGCAAACAGGGTTCCATTGGCCGCATCGGGTCCGGTAATAATGTTACAATTGTTAAGGCTGGCGCGATCGGCGTAGACGCGCACCACCGGAGGTGATGTCTTGTCGTCCGCGCCATTGTAGCGAACCAGGAAAAGACCCCGTGCCAGGTCAATGGTTTTCTGCTGAATCTGTTCGTTCATGGTCGCCTGCGAGCCTGACGGAATGGGTCGAGATGGTTCTCACACAGTGTGCCCCAAAAATTGGTGTGATAGAAGGGGGCTTAATGTTAATCCGGTGAGATAGTTCGCACGTGCATATCGAAGACACCCTGCCGGTCATGATCTCGGATCTGACCTCAATCGGAGACCGCGCGGCCGGGGGGCGCGCCCGCCCGCCAATGAACGTCCTGTTCGTCCACAACAACTTCCCAGCCCAGTACCGCCACATTGCGCGTGCGCTCGCGGAGCAGCCCGGCAACAAGGTCGTTGCGGTCGGATCGTCGACCGCCAGCACGACGCGGGATATCCGGCTGCTCAAATATTCGACGACCAAATCGGACTCCGCGATGGTGCATCCCTTTGCCCGCCGCTTCGATGTCGAGGCGCGGCGTGCCGAAGAGGTGCTGTATGCGCTGTCGTCGCTGTCGGGGCAGGGCTTCGTGCCCGACCTGATCTTCGCGCATCCCGGTTGGGGGGAGACGCTGCCGTTGCGCACGATGTTTCCGAAAGCGCGGATCATCCTCTATTGCGAATTCTATTACGGCGCCGAAGGCAGGGACGTCGGCTTCGATCCCGAGTTTCCGATGACGGGCCTCGACGGCAATGTCGCACTTCACTTGAAGAACGCGACGACGCTGCTGGCGCTCACCGAATGCGATTCCGGCGTTTCGCCGACGCCATGGCAGCGGTCGACCTTTCCCCGCGAATTTCAGAGCAAGATCGAGGTGATCCACGAGGGCGTCGACACCGATGAGGTGAAGCCCAATCCGGTCGCCAGCTTTCAGCTTCCGAACGGCGCGACGCTGTCGGCGGACGACGAGGTGATCACCTACGTCTCGCGCAATCTGGAGCCGGTGCGCGGATTCCATGTCTTCATGCGATCGTTGCCGCGGATCATGGCCGCGCGGCCGAATGCGCAGGTGGTGATCGTCGGCGGCAGCGGGACATCCTACGGCGCCAATCCGCCGAAGGGATCGAGTTGGAAGTCGATGTTCCTGGACGAGATCAGGTCGGACATTGATCTCCGCCGCGTGCATTTCCTCGGCCGGATTCCCCGGGACCAGTATCTTGCGCTGCTGCAGATCTCCTCGGTGCACGTCTATCTGACCTATCCCTTCGTGCTGTCATGGTCGCTGCTGGAGGCCATGAGTGCGGGATGTGCGGTGGTGGCATCGGACACCGCCCCGCTTCGCGATATCATCTCGGATGGCAACGGCCTGCTGGCGCCGTTCTTTGACATTGGTGCGCTGTCCGATCAGGTGGTCTCGGTGCTGTCACGGCCGAAAGCCTTCAAGAAGATGCGAATGAAGGCGAGGAGCTTTGTGCGAGACAATTACGACGCAAAGCGGGTCTGTCTGCCCCGGATGCTGACGCTCGTCGATGAAGGTGTCCTCCCGCGCACGCACGGCGGATAACGCCAGGAGCTAGCGATGCCGCTTGTCATCTCGGTTGCCCAGCGCAAGGGCGGGGTCGGAAAGACAACGCTTGCGGTCCTGCTGGCCGCAGAACTGGACCGGCGTACCGGCGTGGTGGGATTGGTCGACGCCGATTCCCAGGCCTCCGCCTGTCACTGGGCCGAGCCCGGCAATTTGTCGTTTCCGGTCTACCAGCTCGATCCGGAAACCCGGCCCGTCGCCGAATGGGCCAGGCTGATGCGCCAGATTCCGCATCAGATCATCGTCGTCGATTCCGCGCCCAATGATCGGGTGCTGGGTGCCGTGCTCGCGGTCGCCAACATCGTGCTGATGCCATGTACGCCTTCCGGCCTCGACATCGAGGCCACCGCGCGGACGATCGACATCGTGCGGGAGGTGCGTGCCGCGCGGCGCACGGCGCTGCGCGCCATGATCGTGCCGAACCGAGTCGACCAGCGCACGCTTGAAGGCCAGCAGCTGATCGAGGAGCTGGATGCGCTCGACGAGGAGATCGGGCCGATGATCGGAAGCCGCTCGGCGTATGTTCGCGCGGTCGCGCTCGGTCAATCGGTCGCCGATTTCGCCAGCGGCACGCCCGCGGATATCGAGATCAAGAAACTCGCCGACCTCGTCATGAGCTGGTGCGGGATCGCACCCCGGCAGCGCGTGACGGTCTAGAATCGCGATCCGTCGACCTGGACGCGCGTGATCATTGGGCAGCCGAAGGGCTTGCCGGCGCGGCAATCCGGCTTGGTTAACCGAGTGCTCGCGCACATCCGAGCATTTGAGGCAAATGCCGCCGCGCGCTTGAGCGTGGGCTCAAGACATTTCCCGTACATGCTTCCCGTCACGGTGGGAGGGAAGAATGTACAACGTCAAGAGAGTGATGGCCTTGCTGCTGGCCATCGTCGCGCTCGGGACCAGCGCGCAGCAGACCCGGGCTGCAATGATCGGCTCGCCGCTGCCGCTGCGCGGCATGGTCGAGAAGATCCGCTTCAGCGAGCCGACGCTGGCGCCGATGGCCTACATGATGTTTTGCATGCGCTATGCCGACGAGTGCAAGCCGAAAGCCCGCGCCCGCATGGTGTTCCGCGGCGGCGCCACACGTCTGACCAAGCAGCGCATGGCCGACCTGATCGAGGTCAATGCCGCGGTCAATCGCAGCATCGCGCCACAGCGCAACGAGCGCGGCCTCGCCGGCGAGGAATGGCTGATCAATCCGGCACGCGGCGACTGCAACGACTATGCCGTCAGCAAGCGCCACGAGCTGCTGGCGCGCGGCTGGCCGATGCGTAACTTGCTGCTGAGCGAGGTCGTGACCTCCTGGGGCGAGCATCATCTCGTGCTGGTGGTCCGCGCCCAGGGCGGCGATGTCGTGCTCGACAATCTGAACGCGCAGATCCGCAACTGGTCGCAGGCGCACTATCGCTGGGTCAGGATGCAAACCCCCGCGAACCCCGATCGCTGGGCCGCCCTCGCACAGGCCGGCGTCTGACATCCGGGTTGGCCGACGCGCCGCGCTAGCGGCGCGTTTGCCGTCGCTGCGGCAGCAAATCCGTTCGGTCTTAACGCTATTCCCATAGTCGTTTTGCTGCGTTCGGCGGAATGTCGTACCCATCGCGTTCGTTGAGGCGCGGGATCGGTCCGCGCAGGGGCGGCATTTTCAATGGCGAGCAGGGGTTCGATCCTCATCACGGGCGGCGCGGGATACATCGGATCCCATTGCGCCAAGGCGGTCGCCGATGCCGGGTTTATCCCGGTCGTCTACGACAACCTCTCCACCGGCCATCGCAACTTCGTGCAATGGGGGCCGCTCGTAACCGGCGATGTCGCCGACCACGAGCGGGTCACTGCCACCATCCGCGGGCACGATGCGCTGGCCGTGATGCACTTCGCCGCGTTCAGCGCGGTCGGCGAGTCCGTCGCGGATCCGCAGAAATACTACAGCAACAATGTTGACGGCACGATCGGCCTGCTGCGCGGCATGCGCGAGGCCGGCTGCGACCGCCTGGTGTTCTCCTCTACCGGCGCCGTCTACGGCAATGCCGGGCGCGATCCGATTCCCGAGAGCGCCGCGGGGCCTAGCGTCAATCCCTACGGCCGCTCCAAGTTCATGATTGAGCAGATCCTCGATGATTATCGCGCCGCATATCAGTTCAAATCGGTCTGCCTGCGTTATTTCAACGCCTGCGGCGCCGATGCCTCCGGCACCATCGGCGAGCTCCGCGATCCCGAGACGCATTTGATTCCGCGCGCGCTGATGGCGCTGCTCGGGCACGTGCCGGACTTCGCGATCTTCGGCGAAGACTATGACACGCCCGACGGCACCGCGGTGCGCGACTACATCCATGTCGACGATCTCGCCGCCGCCCATATCGCGGCGCTCGAGCTCTTGTTGAAGGGCGACGCCGGCGGTGTGTTCAACCTCGGCACCGGCACCGGCTATTCGGTGCGCGAGGTGCTCGACGCGATCCGTGCCGAGACCGGTGAAGCGGTGCCGAGCGTGGTGCGCGAACGCAGGGCAGGCGATCCGCCGATCCTGGTCGCCGATCCCTCGAAATCGGAACGCGGCCTTGGCTTCAAGGCGAGCCGGTCGGATCTCGGCCACATCATTCGCTCGGCCTGGGCCTGGCACCAGAAGGCGCATCCGCGCCGGCGATAGGGCATGATCCGGAAAAGTGCGAAGCGGTTTTCCGTCACGACAACGCGGAGCGCGTTTGCGCGGAGATCATGCCGCAAAATGGCGGAAGACTAGGCTGTGTCCGTGCGCGACCTGAGCCGGCCGAACTGGCTGCGCAGCACCAGCAGGATGAGGTGACCTGCGCCGATGCCGGCAAGACCTCCCGACACCTTGACGATCGCGTCAAGCAGGCGGCCGTGACGGTCCGGTGTCAGCAGTTGCATCGCCTCGAGTGTGAACGAGCTGAAGACGACAAACAGCACGATCAGCGCGGTACGCCGCGGGTAGCCTACGACAAAGGCCATCGCCATCACTGCATATGCGGCGAAGCGTTCGGTCTGAGGGGGAAAAAACGACGGACGGTCCTGGATCGGCGACAGCGTCACGAAGGCAATAAAGGCGAGCGCAAGCCAGCCTGCAATCACGCCGAACTTCCGCATCTGTGAAATATGCAACAAAGTATTTCCGGTCCTGTACCGCAGACGACCCCCTCGCTGAATTAGCGCATCACTCGTGTTCGCGACATGGAAATGGTCGTCGAAGGTTAACTTGGCGGCCGACTGTGACCGACATGACGCGCCGTTTCCTCGCCACGCCATCGGTATAAAAATACCCTAAACTGAAACTCAGTCCCACTCGGTGCGCATCTCCCAGCGGGAACCCATCGCGCTTGCGTGGGTTCCCGGGATGGTGCACCTGACGAAAAAATAAGGTTTCGCCTGCGGCTCCATTCATAGGCCGTTCACGGCCGGAAGCCTCATTTGATGCCGGAATATCGCAATGCTCACTCTCGGAGGCTAAAGTGCGTCTGCTCGTCGTTGAGGATGACCCGGATCTGAACCGCCAACTCACCACCGCGCTCACGGACGCCGGCTATGTGGTCGATCGCGCGTTCGACGGCGAGGAGGGGCATTTCCTTGGCGACAGCGAGCCCTACGACGCCGTCGTGCTGGATATCGGCCTGCCGAAGATGGACGGTATCTCGGTGCTCGAAGCCTGGCGGCGGAACAAGCGGGTGATGCCGGTGCTGATTCTCACCGCGCGCGACCGCTGGAGCGACAAGGTTCAGGGCTTCGATGCCGGCGCCGACGACTATGTCGCCAAGCCCTTCCATCTGGAGGAGGTGCTGGCGCGGATCCGCGCGCTGCTGCGCCGCGCGACCGGGCACGCCCAGGTCGAGCTGGTCTGCGGGCCGGTGGTGCTCAACACCCGGACCAAGCGGGTCACCGTCAACGGCAACCCGATCAAGCTCACCTCGCACGAGTACAATCTGCTCGATTATCTGATGCACCATACCGGGCGGGTGGTCTCGCGCACCGAGCTGGTCGAACATCTCTACGACCAGGACTTCGACCGCGATTCCAACACCATCGAGGTGTTCGTCGGCCGCATCCGCAAGAAGCTGGAAGTCGATATCATCCAGACTGTTCGCGGCCTCGGCTATATGCTGTCCGCGCCGACCTAAACCATTTTCGAGCGAAGTGGCTGCTTGTTCGCTCGCGTGAAGAAAGCGCGACTGAACAAAAGGATGCGGGCATGTCCTGTTCAATCGGATCATGCTCTTGAAGCGCTTGATCGGCGTGCACGGGCATTGGCATGATCTGCGCCGGGAGAACTGGATTCGCCGATGTTTGAATCCCTGACGTCTGTTGCCGCTGACACGCTGTTCGAGCCCGTGCTCTGATGGGCGGCAGCTCGCTTGCGACCCGCCTGTTCGTCTCGGCGACCGCCTGGGTGGTGGTGATCCTGGCGATCACCGGCGTCATCCTGTCGTCGGTCTATCGCGACGCCACCGAGCGTGCCTTCGACCGGCGGCTCAACCTCTATCTGCGCACCCTGATCGCCGAGGTGGCGACACCTGACGAGCCGGCGGACCGTCAGTTCCAGTCGCTCGGCGAACCGCTGTTCGACCTGCCGCTGTCGGGCTGGTACTGGCAGATCACCCGCACCGATACCGAGAAGGGCGAGACCCGCGCCTCGCGCTCGCTGTGGGACAAGAAGCTGCCCAAGCTCGAAGACCACGGCGCCGAGCTGACCGCCGCCGGCGTCCGCCTCGGCTATGTCGACGGACCCGAAGGCCAGAGCCTGCGCGTGGTCGAGCGGCCGGTCGATCTCGGCGCCGACGGCAAGTTCCTGGTCAGCGTCGCCGGCGATGCCACCGAGATCTTCGATGAGACGCGGAGCTTCGACTATTACCTCGGCGGCACCTTCGCTGCGCTGGGCATCGTGCTGCTGCTAACCACGATCTTCCAGGTGCGCTACGGCCTGGCGCCGCTCAAGCGCATATCGGATGCGATCGCCGATATCCGCTCCGGCCGCGCCGAGCGGCTCGAGGGCCGGTTTCCGGTCGAGATCGCGCCGCTGGCGCGCGAGACCAACGCCCTGATCGATGCCAACCGGGAGATCGTGGAGCGCTCGCGCACCCATGTCGGCAACCTCGCCCATGCCATCAAGACCCCGCTGTCGGTGATCGTGAACGAGGCGGTCGCGCATGCCGACGATTCCTTCGCCAGCAAGGTGCTGGAGCAGGCCGACCTGATGCGTGATCAGGTCGCCCACCACCTCGAGCGTGCGCGGATCGCCGCCCGGGCCACCATCGTCAGCACCATCACCGACGTCGCCCCCGTGATCGAGGCGCTGCGCCGGACCATGGAGAAGATCCATCGCGACCGCGACCTTTCCATCGAGGCGAAGGCCGATCCGGCGGCGCGGTTTCGCGGCGAGCGGCAGGACCTCGAGGAGATGGTCGGCAATCTCGTCGACAACGCCTGCAAATGGGCGGCCTCCCAGGTGTTCATCGAGGTCGGCGTGGTCCCGCCGGAGGCGTCCGGCGCCGGTCCCAGGCTGCGCATCGTGGTCGACGACGACGGGCGCGGCCTGTCGGAGGCCGAGCGCGCCCAGGTGTCGCGGCGCGGCCAGCGGCTCGACGAATCCAAGCCCGGCTCGGGGCTCGGTCTGTCGATCGTGACCGATCTCGCCGGCCTCTATGGCGGCAAGCTCACCCTGGGCGACGCGCCAATCGGCGGCCTGCGGGCCGAGCTCGTGCTACCGGCGGTGTAGGACATGATTGCCCCTGATCTGGATCGAAGGATCTAGATCCAACCTGGGGTTCTCCGTGGGTGAACGGAGTTTCGGAAGTCGTATTGTGCGTGCAATCATCCCTTGGTCTCGGGAGACCGCTCATGAAGGACATGCAGACGCATTTGGAGAAGCTTCGTGTCGAGGCGGAAGAGTGCGAACTCATCAGCAGGCTGGCGACCAATAAGGTCAAGAAAGAACTGTTCGCCAAGTTGGCCGCACATCACCGGACTCTGGCCGATGAAGTCGAGCGGACCATGAAGGAATCCCGATAGGAACTTTGCGCTCCCATGTGGATTTACCGCCCCGTTCCCCGTAAGGAGCTGAGGGAGGAAAACGGTCACATGGGCCAAATTCGACGTCGGGTCAGACACACCAATTCACTTGAAGCGCGCCTCCTTGGGAGAGCCAGAGAGCTACGCGAACAGGCCGCAGCGCTCGCCCCGGGTATCGAGAGAGAAGCGCTCCTGAAGCTAGCCCGGCAGGCTGAGGCCGGCGCCAGCATGACCGAATGGCTGCGCGCTGCGGGCTTCAATCATCCGCGGCCTGAAGGCTGTTTGCCGACGTCACCCGTCAATCGCGTCGTACGCAACTTGCCCGGATGAAGGGGACGACGGGGATCGCGCTGAACAGGACGCGGCGCAGCAGCGCCTTGTGCGCGTCACCCACGGCTTTTCGTCGTAGCTGGATCACCGCGCTGCTGCTGCGCGCCGTACGTGGCTCATTACAATTTCTGCCGCGTGCATGACGCGCAGTGGAGGGCGCCAGCTCTCGCGTTTGGTTTTGCTGAGCGGGTTTGGGCTATCGGCGCTTTGCTGAATGCCGCGCGCGCCGATGCCGAACCGGCCAAGGCTCGTGACGCGCAACTTCACTGTCCTGTGGCCGGCAGAGAAACGGCCCCAGCACCCTTGGAGGTGATGCTGGAGCCGTTCTTTATTCCCATTCTCACGCCGAACCGCCGGTTGCCTATAATTGACGGCCCATTCTGGGCTTGTAATTTGACCTTAATGAAACGCCCTGCCCAGTCCCGAAAGGATCGAATCAGCGGGCGGTTTCAGAAATCACCTGTGTGAATCAATCGTAAATAAATTGCCGCTTTTTCCCGGGTGTTTGACAAGTGTCTTGGTTCCCAAGAGCGGCGTCCGAAGAGGACGGCATCGGCTTGCGGAGGCGAGGAGAGCTCGCGGACAATCTTCGCAGACATCGTATGCGATTTGCAGCGCGGACGCGGCGCAGCCTTTCGGGCGGCGTCGCCGGTCATTATTCCTAAACGCGTTCTTAACGCGCCCCCCTCTATCATCGCGGGCGGACGGGCTGCGGCGTTTGCCGGGCACTTGAGCTTTCACGACCGGGCATGAGCCAGAAATCGACCGAGCGGCTGAGGGACTATCTCGCGCAGCTTCCGCCGCAATCGCAGGCGTTGTTGATGCGGGAGCTGGAGCGCGCCGTCGAACGCGGCGATGACGTCGCGATCGCCAATCTGGTGCTGGAGCAGCTGCGCAAGATCGTGCGCGGGGCCGAGCAGGACGAGCAGATCCAGCCGCGCAGCGACGATCCGGCGCGGCTGCTGTTCCGGCCGCTCGAGCCGTTCCTCGCCGAGACCAATTTCCCGACCCGACCGGGCCAGCTGCGGCGTGCCTCGCTGCTGCCGATCTGGCAGTGGCTCGCCCGCGAGGGCGCGCCCGAGGCCGCCCGCGAATTCGAGACGGCGCTGGCGGCGGCCACCGAGAGCGGTCCGATGGAGATCGCCGCGCGCAAGTTCCAGCTCGCGGCCGCGGAAGCCATCATCAAGGTCGCGGGGCCGACGCAGGACGACCGTCAGCGCGCGCTGGCGCGTGTCGGTCCGCCAAGCGTTGTCGAGGACCTGCTGCCGATCGGCCTCGTCCTGCAGGCCCGCGAGGCGCTGGAAACCCTAGGCAGCCGGCTGCCGAGCCAGATCAGGGTGTTCTCCGATTCACAGATCGCCTCGGCGATGGAGGCGCTCAAGCTGCCGTCGCTGCAGACGCCGCAACTGCTGCCGTTCGCGCTGTCGTTGATTGCGCAGCGCCTTGCCGCGCCGTGGCAGCTCATCCGCCTTGCCGTCAAGATGGCGGCCTCCGACGACGAGCTGCGGGTCGCGGCAACGCCGTACGGGATTGCCGTCACCATCGCGCTGCATGATTTGTCATTCGTCGCGGCCTGCCTGCGCACCGACATCAAGCGCGGGCATTTCGATTATGTCGGCGACCAGCTCAAGACCCTGCATGACGGCGTCCGAGGCCTGCGCACCGAGCTCGACCTGCGCAACGACTCCACCTGGGGCCGCCAGCTGACGTCAGTTCGCGCCGATACCTCCAACGCGCTGCAATCGGAGATCGACAGCGTGCCCGGCCGGGTCCGCCGCATCCTGCGCCAGCGCGCCGACAAGGACATCACCGCCGGCGCCAGGATCGATCAGTCCGAGGTCGAGGACGCTGCCGCCCTGATCGATTTCGTCGCGGTGTGCCGCACCTATGCCAGCGAGCTCGCCATCAACGAGGTGACGCTGCGGACCTTCTCGGACCTGCAACATTATGTCGAGCAGGCGACCGAGGGGCTGGTGCAGTCGCTGCGCGGCGGCGAGCCCCGCGTCCGCGCCTTCCGCCAGCAGCAGGTCAAGGCCGCGATCCGCTTCTGCGAAGTGCTGTTCGGCCACGACTACGCCTCGCTGATGAACCGGGCGGCGGAGAATGCCGTCACCGGCGAGCGGAAGTCGTCGCGGGCGGGGTAGCGAGACTACCATTTGGCCGAAACGGTGCTATTTTAGGAACAATTAAGGAACGCAAAGACGTGGCTGAGCGAAAGCAATACCGCTTGCAAATCGACGTCTTCAGCGTCGATAGCCTGCCTATGGCCCGCCTGGCGGAGTACATGGCGGAGCTGGCCATCCTGCTGGGCGAGCGTGAGCGCGTACACTTCTCGCACTTGGAGAAGGGCAGCGCCGTGCTGGTTTCGACCATCGAGCCGGTCGCGTTCCCGAAGGTCGAGGAGCGCGTAAGTCGTGTCAGCCGGGGCGATGGCCCGAAGGACGCGATGCAGGCCTTCAAGAATATCGACAACCTGCTGGCGAAGGACGGCGCCGTCGCGGTGCTGACCGGGCCGACGGTCGGTCAGGTGATCGAATTCCCCGGCCGCACGCGCCCGAAGCCGGTGAAGTATGGGCCGTTCCGCGAGGTCGGCACGCTCGACGGCCGTATCATCCGCATCGGCGGCCGTGATGAGACAATTCCGGTTTGGCTTAAGGACGGCGAGGTTGAGTATCATTGCAACGTGCGCGGCGAAGAAGTCGCGCGGCGTCTCGCGCCCTATTACTTGAACGGCGTGATCCGCGTGTATGGCAGCGGCAAGTGGGTGCGCGAGGAAAGCGGCGCCTGGAGCCTTGAGCAATTCGACATCACGGATTTCGAGGTGCTGGATGACAGCCCGATGGCTGACGTCGTCGGCAAGCTGCGCGCGGTTGAGGGCAGCACCTGGCATGAAAGCGATGATGTGTTGAGCGATATTCTCGGCCTGCGGCGCGATGAACGGGATCGCCACTAAATGGCGGTCGTTGTGTTTGACACGTCCTTCCTGGTGCCGCTCCTCGACCCCCGGGTCAGAGGCGTCGGCGAGGTCGATGCCAAGCTCACACACCTTATCGAAATCCTCGACAAGCAAAAGGATGTCGTGATCGTCCCGACGCCGGCACTGAGTGAAGTGCTGATTGGCGCGGGCGACGCAGCGCCGCAGTATCTCGATATTCTCAGCAAGACGCCGCGCTTTCGTATTGCATCGTTCGGGCCACGCGCGGCGGTCGAGGCTGCCGAACGTCACCGCCAGGCCAAACGCAACAACGACAAAAAGGAAGGCGCGCAAAGCTGGGACAAGGTGAAGTTCGATCGGCAAATCGTCGCCATTGCGAAGGTCGAAGGCGCTGAGCGGATATATTCCAACGACGACGACATTTACCGGTTTGGCAAGGCGGAGGGACTTCAAGTCATCCGATTGCAAGACCTGCCCGACCCGCCCGAAAAAACTCCCGACCTGTTCGACAAGCTAAAGCGGGAAAAACCCTGAGCGGCTTGCTATCGCGGCGGCAATCGCTTTCCTGAAGGCAATTTTTTGAATGGCTCCCCTAAGGAAGATGGCTGCCCTCATCGAGGACTGGAAGGCACACTGCGAACAAATCGGCGAGACGGCCAATTCGATCTTCGCGACGGCTGACGTCAAAATCACCGAGAAAGGCTTCGCCGATCCCACATACCTGAGCCTGACACTGTTGGCGCGCACAGTCTCGAACCTCAAGGCCGCGCTTATCCTCCTGCAGGCCCACCGGATCGTCGAGGCACGCATCGTCACGCGCTGCGTATTCGAAAATCTCTATTGGGTGGTTGGCCTAGCGGAGGACGGCGATAAGTTCGTCAAACAGATGCGCGACGATGAACTAAGCCATCGCCGCTCGTTGGGACAGGCCATATTCTCCGGCGAGTACCAGCTTAACGATGAGGTTGAGGAGCGGCTGCGCGCCGTGATGCGCGACCTTAACCGAAACGGACCGGTTACTAAGATGCTCAATCCGAAGGCTGTGGCGGGCATCCGAGATGACTTCAAGCGCAGTTACATCTTCTATGCGCAGCTTTCATCGGACTCGGCACACCCCTCCGCGACGGCGCTGCACCGCTACGTGGTCGCCGATCCCCAGGGGCCTGGCTTTGACACCAATCCCGTCGTTCGGCCCAGCCAGGTCGCGGAAACTTTAGAGTATCTATCGATGTCGGCGCTCGGCGTATGCGTCGGCGTCAACCAGATTCTTGGAGGAACGTCAGGCGGTGAACAGCTACAAGCTCGCGCCTCTCGCCACGACGAACTGTCGAACCGGACGCGTGACGAAGCAAGCACGACGGCTAACGCTAATAAATAGTACCTCAGCGCACCGTTGCCTTCCTGGCTGTATCTCTGTCACTTGCAACCCCCGCGCAGATCGACGCGTTCCTGCCGAAGGTGGCGGAGTTTCATGAGAGGATGTGCGGCGTCGAGGTTACCGTGCCCTAGTGCCATAGCCACGCCACGATACCCACAATGAGGATGGCTGCGGCGATTGCCTGCCATCCCTTGGCGTCGAAATCGAAGCCGGGGCCCTTAAATCTCAGTTGGTGGTCGGACATGACACAGCTCTCCATTGGAAATCTTGAGAGTCAGTGTCTTGCGGGGGCAATTCATTGATGCCACAAATCGAAAAACGCGCAATCCCGGCGGTATGGCTTACGTGTGAATTTTGCCGCTCAAAATCGATGATTTACACGATTGTTCATGGCGTTAGCGCGTCCACATTTATATTTAGTTTCCCTCGTTAACGACCGAAAACCGCGCTCTCGAATGGCGACATGCTGAGAATCGCTTCAACCACTCAACCATCTTCTGCTGCATGTCGTATCGTCGTCCTTCGAGGTCTTCCGGCCAATGGAGTGGAAGCGGTATTGCGGCGACAGTGCACTTAATTCTCCGCGATCAATCGTGCGCGTTAGTTCGCCGAGGCCGTCTGCACCGCGATCTTGTTCTCCGCGATGATGGCTTCGGCCCGCGCGAGATTTTCCAGCAGGCGCTGGCTGGTCAAGACAAGGAAGTAATAGCCGAACTGCGGGTTCTGGAAATAGATCTCGAGCAGCTTTTCATAGGTGATGGCTAGAACGTGGCCATCCTCGATACACTCGATCGTCGCGGTTCGGCGGTTGTCAGGTGTGAGGAAGCCGAGTTCGCCCATCAGGCGGCCCGGCGGAACATCGACGCTGATTTCGACGACCCGGAATCTGCCGGTAACCGTCAGCAACATTTCGTTGGCTGCGTCACCTTTCTTCATCAAGATATCGCCCTTGCGATACTTGCGCTGGGTCATGAACGGCTTGAGCCACTCCATCGACGTGTCGCCCTGTGTTGCGGCGCGGGCCTTCTTCACGAGAGCGAGCATTTGACGAAGGCGGTAGGCGTTGATGGGAACCATCAGGAGATAAAGCAGAAATGTGGTGACGGCTCCAGTGAGCGCACCGAAGATGGCGAAGAACACGCAACCGACCATGTTGGCGACCCGGAGCGGCACCATGGTCTGCGTCAGCAGGGTGGCGACAAAGAAGCTCGCGCCGACCAGGGCGAACATGTTTGCCAGGGTAATGTTGTGCAGAAAGATTTCCAGCAGGCGGCTGAAGATGGCGTCCCAGGTCACGTTGCTGGGATCGAGCCCCATCTGAACCAGAATTTTCGCGAACCTGAGGTTGTCGGTTGCTGCATCTAGAATGCGATCCAGTATGCTGGACACGTCTGCGCTAAGCGTCATTTGGTTTCGCCAAACTGTTGTGTAAGCCAATACCGGCAGCGGTTATTCCGGATGAAACCATTGCGCTAACTCAAACGAAAGACTCAGCGAGAGCAAGATAGAGCACAAACAAGGAATTCGGCGATCATCGGCAGCGATGAGGACGAGCACTTGCGAAATTTCGGAATAATGGAAGTGTGCCGCTGAGTTGCCCGACGTGTCAAGTCGGCATTCGAGCGCCGGCGGGAAGCCTCCCGGCTACTGTGCATGGGGTTGTTTTCGATATTTTGGTCGCGCGCGCCTTCACCCGGAAGACGCCGTTGCAAGTCCGCCGGAACGGCGCCGGAAACCGGCTGATTTCGACCTTCGGTCGATCCAGCAATTGTCAATTGCCGGGCTCGCCGCCGGTAGTGTAAAGCGATTCTAAGGTGGCTTGCCGGAAGCCGCCGTTCCATCCGGGAACCGCTTGATGACGCTGTGGTTTGTGTTCGCGCTGATGACGGTCGCGGCGATCTTCGCCGTGCTGTGGCCGCTCAGCCGGCGCGGGCGGGCGGACGCGGGCGGCAGCGAGGTCGTGGTCTACCGCGACCAGCTTGCCGAGATCGACCGCGACATGGCCGCAGGGATCATCGGCGCCGCCGAGGCCGATGCCGCCCGGGTCGAGATCAGCCGCCGGCTGCTGGCGGCCGCCGACCAGAGCGGACGTGACGTCCCGGTGACAGGCAGCATCACGCTGCGGCGTGCCGCCGCGGTGGTGGCGCTGGTCGGGTTGCCGGTGATTGCCTCGAGCTTCTATCTCGCGCTCGGCTCGCCGCGGCTCGGCGACTTTCCGCTCGCCGAGCGCAGCCGGGTCGCCGATGCCAACCAGCCGCTGACCAATCTGGTGGCGCAGGTCGAGGCCCATCTGGAGAAGAACCCGACCGACGGCCGCGGCTGGACCGTGCTGGCACCGGTGCTGTCGCGGCTCGGCCGCTACGATGATGCCGTCCGCGCCTATCGCAACGCCATCACATATGCCGGCGACAGCGCCGACCGCCGCGCCGATCTCGGCGAGGCGTTGATGGGGAGCGCCGGCGGCGTCGTCACTGCCGACGCCAAGGCGGAGTTCGAGCGCGCGGTCGCGCTGAATGGCGACGACGCCAAGGCGAACTATTTCCTCGGCCTCGCCGCCGAGCAGGACGGCCGCAAGGCCGACGCCGCGGCGCTCTGGCAGAAGATGCTGGCGAAGGGGCCGTCCGATGCGCCATGGCGGCCGCTGGTGCAGGCCGCGCTGGTTCGGGTCGGCGGCACCGTCCCCGCCGGCGTGAGCGCGCCCGGTGGCGCCAGCGCACCCGCATTGCCGGATAGTGCGATGGCCGCGGCCAAGGACATGAGCGAGGCCGATCGCAGCACCATGATCAAGGGCATGGTCGATCGGCTGGCGACGCGGCTGAAGACCAATGGCGACGACGTCGAAGGCTGGCTGCGGCTGGTCCGCGCCTATCTCGTGATGGGCGAGCGCGACAAGGCGATGAGCGCGCTGGCCGATGCCCGTCAGGCGGTGGCCAATGATGCGGACCGGTTGCGGCAGCTCAATGAAGGGCTGAAGAATCTCGGGCTGGATGGATAGAGCATGACGCCGAAAAGTGCACAGCGGTTTTCGGACAACGTCATGCGCAAGGATGGACCATGACCAGGAAGCAACGGCGTTTGACACTGATCGGCTGCGCGCTCGTCGTGCTCGCGATCGCCGCGGGCCTGGTGCTGAACGCGCTGCGCGATTCCATCGTGTTCTTCTCGACGCCGTCGATGGTCGCCGAAAAGCATCTCGGTCCGGGCAAGCGGTTCCGCCTCGGCGGGCTGGTGGAGCAGGGCTCGCTCAAGCGCGGCGACAATCTCGCGGTGACCTTCACCGTCGCCGACGGTGCTGCGACGCTGCCGGTCGCCTACAAGGGCATCCTGCCGGATCTGTTCCGCGAGGGGCAGGGCGTCGTCGCCGAAGGCGCGCTCGATGCGAACGGCGTATTCCGGGCCGACACCGTGCTCGCCAAGCATGACGAGACCTACATGCCGAAGGATGTCGCCGATGCCCTGAAGAAGCAGGGCCACTGGAAGGACGATTACGGCAAGCCAAGCAACATGCCGAGCGCCTCCGCGGCGCCGACCCAGGGAGCCATGCGGTGATCGCCGAAAGCGGACATTATGCCCTGGTGCTCGCGCTCGCGCTGGCGCTGATCCAGTCGATCGTGCCGATCGTCGGCGCGCGCTGGCGCGATGCGGCGTTGATGAACGTCGCGCGCTCGACCGCGCTCGCGCAATTGCTGTTCGTCGCGGTCTCGTTCGCGGCGCTGGTAACCCTGCACGTCACCTCGGATTTCTCGGTCGCCAATGTGTTCGAGAATTCGCATTCGCTCAAGCCGCTGCTCTACAAGATCACCGGCGTGTGGGGAAACCATGAAGGATCGATGCTGCTCTGGGTGTCGATCCTGGCGCTGTTCGGCGGCCTCGTCGCCGCCTTCGGCAACAACCTGCCGCTGTCGCTGCGCGCCCATGTTCTGGCCGTGCAGGCCTGGGTCGCCACCGCGTTCTATCTGTTCATCCTGATCACCTCGAACCCGTTCCTGCGCATCGCCAATCCGCCGATCGAGGGGCGCGACCTCAATCCGGTGCTGCAGGATATCGGCCTCGCGGTGCATCCGCCGATGCTCTATCTCGGCTATGTCGGCTTCTCGATCTCGTTCTCGTTCGCGGTGGCGGCGCTGCTCGAGGGGCGGATCGATGCCGCCTGGGCGCGCTGGGTGCGGCCGTGGACGCTGATGGCGTGGATATTCCTCACCCTCGGCATCGCGATGGGCTCCTACTGGGCCTATTACGAGCTCGGCTGGGGCGGCTGGTGGTTCTGGGACCCGGTCGAGAACGCCTCGCTGATGCCGTGGCTGGGCGGCACCGCGCTGCTGCATTCGGCGCTGGTGATGGAGAAGCGCAACGCGCTGAAGGTCTGGACCGTGCTGCTGTCGATCCTGACCTTCTCGCTGTCGCTGCTCGGCACCTTCCTGGTGCGCTCCGGCGTGCTGACCTCGGTTCACGCCTTCGCCACCGACCCGACCCGCGGCGTGTTCATCCTGCTGATCCTGTTCGTGTTCATCGGCGGCAGCCTGTCGCTTTATGCCTGGCGCGCGCCGGCGCTGAAGCAGGGCGGGCTGTTCGCGCCGATCTCGCGCGAGGGCGCGCTGGTGCTCAACAATTTGCTGCTCACCACGGCCTGCGCGACCGTGTTCATCGGCACGCTGTATCCGCTGGCGCTCGAAGTGCTGACCGGCGAGAAGATCTCGGTCGGCGCGCCGTTCTTCAATTTCACCTTCGCGCCGCTGTTCGTGCCGCTGCTGCTGGCGGTGCCGTTCGGGCCGCTGCTGGCCTGGAAGCGCGGCGACCTGCTCGGCGCGGCGCAGCGCCTGATGGTCGCCGGCATCGTCGCGCTGGTTGCGATCGCGCTGGTGTTTGCCTGGACCTATGGCGGCGCGACCCTGGCGCCGCTCGCGATCGGGCTTGCCGCCTTCGTGATCATGGGCGCGCTGTGCGATCTCGCCGAGCGCGTCGCGCTGTTCCGGATTCCGCTGTCGCTCTCGCTGCGGCGTGCGCGCGGCCTGCCGCGTGCGACCTGGGGCACGGCGTTCGCGCATGCCGGCCTCGGCATAGCCCTGATCGGGATCGTCTGCGAGACCACCTGGAACAGCGAATATATCGGCTCGATGAAGCCGGACGACATCGCCAGGGTCGCCGGCTACGAGCTGCGGCTCGACGGCCTCAGCCCGCGGCAGGGGCCGAACTTCCGTGAGATGGTCGCGCAATTCACCGTGAGCCGTGACGGCGAGAAGGTCAGCGTGATGACGCCGTCGAAGCGCAACTTCACGACCCGCGGCGCCTCGACGACCGAGGCCGCGCTGCTGACGCGCGGCGCGAGCCAGCTCTATATCTCGCTCGGCGATACCACGGCCGACGGCGCCATCGCGGTGCGCATCTATCACAAGCCGCTCGTGCTGATGATCTGGTGGGGTCCGGTGCTGATGGCCTTCGGCGGCTTGCTGTCGCTGTCCGACCGCCGTTTGCGGGTCGGCGCGCCGAAGCCGGCCAAAGCCGCGGCGCGCGCCTTCCAGGCGGCCGAGTGATGCGGTCGCGCGCGGTTGCAGCCGCCGTGATTGCGACGAGCCTGATGCTCGGCGCGATGCCGGCGCGGGCGGTGCTGCCCGACGAGATCATGTCGGATCCGGCAAAGGAGGCGAGGGCGCGCGAGCTCTCGAAAGAGCTGCGCTGCATGGTCTGCCAGAACCAGTCGATCGACGATTCAGAGGCGCCGCTGGCGCGCGACCTCCGCCTGCTGGTGCGCGAGCGGATCTCGGCCGGCGACAGCGACCGCCAGGTGATCGATTTCCTGGTGGCCCGCTATGGCGAATTCGTGCTGCTGAAGCCGCGCCTCAACGAGCACACCCTGATGCTGTGGCTGACCCCGCCGCTGGCGCTTCTGCTGGGCGGTTTCGCGCTCTGGCGGCTCGGTCGGCGCAAGGCAAATCTGCCCGCCGGCGCGGCCGATTCCAGCCCCGAATTGACGCCGGACGAAGCGTCGCGCCTGGAACGGCTGCTGGCGGCCGAATCCGCGCCGGACAAGCCGCTTTAGTTCCTTTCTAAGCCCTTAATTTGCATGCGCTATTCTGCCGCAGCGCGGGCCGGCTCAATTACCAAAGTTTAATTCCGCAGCCAGCGCGCCGTAAGGCTGATGACCCCATGTTCAGGCGCATCAGGTGCTCGCCCCGCACCGAATGATTCTGGCCCTGGAGATTTCAAGACATGACCGAACGTCCCGACCTCTCGACCCTTCCGTCCTACAAGGCGCCGAAGCGCTCGCTGTTCTCTGCCCGCAAACTCGCGCTGATGGCGTCGGTCGTGGCCGGCCTCGGCGCCGCCACCTACGGCTTCAGCCCGACCCACAATCCGGCCGACCTGTTCACGACCCCCGCGCATGCGCAGGTCAACAACGAGGTCAAGAAGGTTCAGCAGCCGGTCGGGTTCGCCGACATCGTCGAACGGGTGAAGCCGTCGGTGATCTCGGTCAAGGTCAATATTCGCGAGAAGGTCGCGAAGGACGACAGCGGCAACGACGATTCGCCGTTCCAGCCGGGTTCGCCGATGGAGCGCTTCTTCCGCCGCTTCGGCGGTCCGGACGGCCTGCCCCCGGGTCTGCGCGGTGGACCGCGCGGCGGTGGCGTGGTGACGGGCCAGGGCTCCGGCTTCTTCATCTCGGCTGACGGTTATGCCGTGACCAACAATCACGTCGTCGACGGCGCCGACAAGGTCGAGGTCACGACCGACGACGGCAAGACCTATTCCGCCAAGGTGATCGGCACCGATCCGCGCACCGACCTCGCGCTGATCAAGGTCGAGGGCGGCTCCAACTTCCAGTTCGCCAAGCTCTCCGACACCAAGCCGCGCATCGGCGACTGGGTGCTGGCGGTCGGCAATCCGTTCGGCCTCGGCGGCACGGTGACCGCGGGCATCGTCTCGGCCTCCGGCCGCGACATCGGCAACGGCCCGTATGACGATTTCATCCAGATCGATGCGCCCGTGAACAAGGGCAATTCGGGTGGCCCGGCGTTCGACGTGTCCGGTGAGGTGATGGGCGTCAACACCGCGATCTACTCGCCGTCCGGCGGCAGCGTCGGCATCGCGTTCTCGATCCCGGCCCAGACCGTCAAGAGCGTCGTCGCCCAGCTGAAGGACAAGGGCTCGGTCAGCCGCGGCTGGATCGGCGTCCAGATCCAGCCGGTGACCTCTGACATCGCCGACAGCCTCGGCATGAAGAAGGCCGAAGGCGCGCTGGTTGCCGAACCGCAGGCCAACGGCCCCGCGGCCAAGGCCGGCATCGAGTCCGGTGACGTCATCACCGCCGTCAATGGCGAGCCGGTGAAGGATGCGCGCGAACTCGCCCGCACCATCGGCGGCCTCGCGCCCGGCAATGCCGTGAAGCTGAACGTGCTGCACAAGGGGCAGGACAAGACCGTCAGCATCACGCTCGGCCAGTTGCCGAACAACCTGGAAGCCAAGGCTGACACCGACAACAGCGACAAGGGCAATTCGTCCCGCGGCACCGACGTGCCGAAGCTGGGCCTCACCGTGGCGCCCGCCAACAGCGTGGCCGGTGCCGGCAAGGAAGGCGTGGTCGTGACCGAAGTCGATCCCAAGAGTGCTGCCGCTGAGCGGGGCTTCAAGGAAGGCGACGTGATCCTCGAGGTCGCCGGCAAGTCCGTCGGCACCGCCGGTGAGGTGCGTGATGCGATCACCGCGGCGCGCAATGACAACAAGAACAGCGTTCTCATGCGCGTGAAGAGCGGCGGTTCGTCGCGCTTTGTGGCAGTGCCGCTGGCCAAGGGATAACTATCTATGAGTTGGAACGCGTCGCCGGCATTCGTCGCCCCCGCCGACGGCGCGTTCCGGGGGACGGGCCCCTTGCCCGCTCCCTATGTTGCCTTTCGATGGAATATGCCCCCCTCCGTCGGAAGGTCTCAGGGCGGTGGAGTCCCCCAGCTCCACCGCCCACTTTTCCCAACAATTCCGGAATACCCGCGGTCGTCTTGCATGTGCAGGCCGGCCGCGCCATGCTGACAGAGGGCCCATTCCCGTGACCGCAACCGCTCCGCAAATGCGCATCCTGATCATCGAAGACGACCGCGAGTCAGCCGACTATCTGGTCAAGGCGTTCCGTGAAGTCGGCTATATCGCCGATCTCGCCTCCGACGGCGAGGAAGGCCTGTCGATGGCGGAGACCGGCGATTACGACGTGATGGTTGTGGATCGCATGCTGCCGAAGCGGGACGGCCTGTCGCTGATCGGCATGCTGCGCGACAAGGGCAACCGAACGCCGGTGCTGATCCTGTCGGCGCTCGGCCAGGTCGACGACCGCATCAAGGGCCTGCGCGCCGGCGGCGACGACTATCTGCCGAAACCCTATTCGTTCGCCGAGCTGCTGGCGCGCGTCGAGGTGCTGTCGCGGCGCAATGTCGGGCCGGCCGAGGAGATGACTTATCGGGTCGGCGACCTCGAGCTCGACCGGCTGTCGCATCGCGTCGCCCGCGGCAAGGATGAGCTCACCTTGCAGCCGCGCGAGTTCCGCCTGCTCGAATATCTGATGAAGCATGCCGGGCAGGTGGTGACGCGTACCATGCTGCTCGAAAACGTCTGGGATTATCATTTCGATCCGCAGACCAACGTCATCGACGTCCACATCTCGCGGCTGCGCTCCAAAATCGACAAGGGTTTTGAGCGTCCGCTGCTGCATACCATCCGCGGCGCCGGGTATATGATCCGTGACGGCATTCGGTAAACTGATCCGGACCACGGCGTTTCGGCTGACGCTGGTCTATTTGTTCCTGTTCGCGCTGTTTGCCGCCTCGCTGCTGGCTTATTTCGCCTGGAACACGCGGCGGCTGATCACCGAGCAGATCACCACGACCGTCAACGTCGAGATCAGCGAGATCACCTCCATCTATAACCGCCGCGGCTTGCACGGCCTGCTGACCACCATGGGCAATCGTGCGCTGCGGCCGGGCGCCAACCTCTATCTCCTGACGGCGCCGAACGGGCAGGCGCTGGCCGGCAATGTCGGCTCGCTGGCGCCGGGCGTGATGAGCGTGCAGGGCTGGAGCGAGACCGCCTATCGCCGGATCGACGACCAGGACAAGACCGATCATCGCGCGCTGGTGCTGGTGACCGAGATGGACAACGGCTTCCGCCTCCTGGTCGGGCGCGACCTCGAGGAGCGGCGGCGGCTGTTCGGCATCGTCGCCAAGGCCGCACAATGGTCGATCCTCGTCGTTGTCGTGCTCGGCATCGGCGGCGGCATCTTCGTCGCGCGCCGCGTGCTGCGCCGGATCGACGCCATGACCGGCACCACCAGGCGCATCATGGCGGGTGATCTGTCCGGCCGGCTGCCGGTCGGCCGCAGCGGCGACGAGCTCGACCGCCTCGCGGAAAATCTCAATGTCATGCTGGAGCGTATCGAGGCGCTGATGACGGGGCTGAAGGAGGTCTCCGACAACATCGCCCACGACCTCAAGACCCCGCTGACGCGACTGCGCAACCGCGCCGAGGAGGCGCTGGCGCGCTCCAGCAGCGAGACCGATTATCGCGCGGCGCTGGAGCGGACGATCGAGGAATCCGACGGCCTGATCCGCACCTTCAACGCGCTGCTGATGATCGCGCGCGCCGAGTCCGGCCAGGCGCGGGGCAACATGGACGATTTCGACGGTGCCGACGTCGCCAACGGCATCCACGAATTGTACGAGCCACTGGCCGAGGACGACGGCATGACGCTGCAGGTGAAGACCGCGCCGGCGCCGATTCACGGCAACCGTGAATTGATCAGCCAGGCGGTCGCCAACCTGGTCGAGAACGCCATCAAATATGGCAAGCCCGAACCGGGCGTGGAGCCGCTGAAGACCGATGCGCGGGAGATCCTGATCGAGGCCCGGCGCGAAGGCGATCAGGTGCTGCTCAGCGTCACCGACCACGGTCCGGGCATCCCCGAGGGCGACCGCAAGCACGCGGTGGAGCGCTTCGTCCGGCTCGAGGCCAGCCGTACCTTACCCGGGTCGGGTCTCGGCCTCAGCCTCGCCTCGGCGGTTGCCACGCTCCACGGCGGCGAACTGCGGCTCGGCGACGCCCATCCGGGGCTAGTGGCCACCCTGGTGCTGCCGGCGCGGGCCGGCGGCAGTGACAGGCTTGCGGCTCAAACGCAGGATGTGCCACAGAAGGCGGCATGAATGCCGCCGCGCCGGGAAACGCGGATCGACACGCTCTGGCCGCGCGGTTCGCGGACGGACCGCGTGTCGCCGCGCCCCAATCTGCCGATCAGCGCCTGACCGACTGGTTCGCCGAGCTCGAGCCGGCGCAATCGGTCGCGCTCGCGGCGCTGCTGGAGCACCCATTCGCACGCGACATCCTGCGCGGCATCGCCGAGTTCTCGCCCTATCTGTTCGAGCTCGCGCGCGCTGATGCCGCGCGGCTGATCCGGATCCTGTCATGCGACCCCGAGTCGCATCTTGCTGATCTGATCGAGACGACCTCGCGCGACGTGCTTGCCGCCGGCAGCGAGGCTGACGTGATGGTTTTGCTTCGCCGCATGAAGGCGGAGGCCGCGCTGATGATCGCGCTGTGCGACATCGGCGGCGTCTGGCCGGTGATGCGGGTGACGGCGGCGCTGACCGACATCGCCGTCAACTCGGTGCAGTCGGCGCTGAGATATCTATTGCGGCAGGAGGTTGCCCGGGGCCGGATGACTGCCGTCGATCCCGACCGTCCGGAAGCGGGTTCGGGCCTGATCGTGCTGGCGATGGGCAAGATGGGCGCGGGCGAGCTGAACTATTCCAGCGACATCGACCTGATCGTGTTCTTCGATCGCACGGCCACCTCGCTCGCCGACGACATCGAGCCGCAGCCGTTCTTCGTCCGCGTCACCCAGGCGATGGCGCGGATGCTGCAGCAGCGCTCGGGCGAGGGCTATGTGTTCCGGGTCGATCTCAGGCTGCGTCCAGACCCGGCCTCGACCCAGGTCGCGATCTCGACCGATGCGGCGTTGCATTATTACGAGCGCGAGGGGCGCACCTGGGAACGCGCCGCAATGATCAAGGCGCGGCCCTGCGCCGGCGATCCCAGGGCCGGCGAGGCGCTGATCTCCGAGCTCGCGCCCTTCGTCTGGCGCAAGCATCTGGACTTTGCCGCGCTCGCCGACGTCCACGACATGAAGCGGCAGATGCAGACCTATCGCGGCCAGAGCGAGATCTCGGTCGAGGGCCACAACGTCAAGGTCGGCCGCGGCGGCATCCGCGAGATCGAGTTCTTCGCCCAGACCCAACAGCTGATCGCCGGCGGCCGCCATCCGGAATTGCGGGTGCGGCCGACGCTCGAAGCGCTCAACGTGCTCGCCGACAGCAACTGGATCACCTTTGACGCGCGCGACGAGCTGACCACGGCCTACGAATTCCTGCGCCGGGTCGAGCATCGGCTGCAGATGATCGCCGACGAGCAGACCCATTCGCTGCCCGAAGCACCTGAGGACGTCGAGCGCTTCGCGCATTTCTTCGGCTACGAGAATCGCGAGGCCTTCGCCAGGGACCTGCTCGGCCAGCTCAACATCGTGCAGAACCATTACGGCAAGCTGTTCGAGGGCGACGATCCGACCGGGAGCGCGAAGCTGCCGGATGTCGATTACGGGGCAGGCCCCGAAGACGGCCGCCTGATCGAGCATCTCGCCAGTCTCGGCTTCAAGAAGCCGGTGATGGTCGCCGGCACCGTGCAGCAATGGATCGAGGGCGATTATCGCGCGCTGCGCGTGGAGGCGACACGCGCGGCGTTCCTCGAATTCATTCCCGGGCTGATCGACGGCCTCGCGCATGCCGAGGAGCCGGATGACGCGGTGGCGGCGTTCGACCGCTTCCTGGGCGCGCTGCAGCGGGGCGGGCGGTTGATCTCGCTGCTCAGCCAGAACCGCGATTTCGTTGCGCTGGTGGCGCTGATCCTCGGTGCTGCGCCGCGGCTCGGCGACATGCTGGCGCGGCAGCCGCAGATCATGGACGGCCTGGTCGATCCACGCTTCTTCGGCGCAATGCCGGACAAGAAGGAGCTGTCGGAGCGGCTCGCCGCCACGCTGCAGGATGCGTCGTCCTATGAGGATTTCCTCGATCGTCTGAGGCTGTTCGGCCAGGAGAGCCTGTTCCTGATTGGCACGCGGATCCTGTCCGGCACGGTGTCGGCGCAGCACGCCAGCACGGCGTTTGCCGATGTCGCCGAAGGCATCGTGCACACCGTGCACGGTCTCGTCACCGATCAGTTCGCCGCGCAGTATGGCCGGATCAAGGGGCAGGAGACCGCGATCGTCGCGATGGGCCGGCTCGGCAGCCGCGAGATGACGGCGTCCTCCGACCTCGATTTGATCCTGCTCTACGATTTCGACAGCGAGGCGCCGGACTCCGACGGCGAGCGCTCGCTGCACGGCGCACAGTATTTTGCCCGGTTCACACAGCGCCTGATCAGCGCGTTCACGACCCGGACCAATTACGGCGTGCTGTATGAAGTCGACATGCGGCTGCGGCCGTCCGGCCGCGCCGGCCCGGTCGCCTCGCGGATCGATTCGTTTTCCGACTACCAGGAGCGCGAAGCCTGGACCTGGGAGCATATGGCGCTGACGCGTGCGCGCGTGATCTCGTCGTCGCCCGAGTTCCGCGAGAGGATCGAGGCGATCATCCGCAGTGTGCTGACCCGGCCGCGCGATGCGGCCTCGACCGCGGCCGACGTCGCCGACATGCGGCGGGCGATCGCGCTGGAGAAGGGCGAGGACGATGTCTGGGACCTCAAGCTCGCCGCCGGCGGGCTCGTCGACATCGATTTCATCGCGCAATATCTCCAGCTCGCGCACGCATCGGTGAAGCCGGAGATCCTCAGCGTCTCGACGCTGCAAGTGCTGGACCACGCCGCCAAGCTCGGCCTGCTCGGCCAGTCCGAGGCCGAGATCCTGCGCTCGGCGGCGCGGCTCTATCACGACCTGACGCAGATCCTGCGGCTGTGCGTCACCGGCAAGTTCAATCCGGAGACCGCGGGTGAAGACCTGCGGCGCGTGATGGCGCGGGCCGGGGACGCGCCGGATTTCTCTGCGCTGGAAGCTCGCCTGCGCGAGACGCAGAGCGAAGTGCGCCGCGTCTTCAACGCGATTGTGGGCGGCGGGTAGCAGGGAAGTTGGACCGTCATCCTGAGGAGCGGCGTCTTCGCCGCGTCTCGAAGGATGCACGGCCACAGTTGGGCCGTCGACCCTTCGAGACGCGCGCAAGGGCGCGCTCCTCAGGGTGACGGTGAAGGAGGTTGCGCGCCTTACCTTACTTGCCGCTACGCCTGCTGCTTCAGCTTCTGAAGCGCGTCGAGCACATCGGGGTCGAGACCAGCGCCGCCGGCGTCGAGATGAGCGAAGATCTGCTTGCGCATCCGCGGATCCCAGAACTTCCAGATGTGCTCGGAAATGCCCTGCACGGCGCGATCGTGCCCCTGACTGTGGAAGAACTTTCCGATCTGGTTCGCCATATAGACCAGTTTGTCAGGCGACGACGACATAAGCGGACTCCTTGCCGGGCACCGCGCCTGTGACGCGTTCCGGATGCGTAAAGATTTCAAATCCATCCGACCGGGCAATCGCGGCGAGCGTGATGCCGGCGGCATCCGCCATCCGGACCGCAAGCGCGGTCGGGGCCGACACGGCGGCAATCAGCGGCGCGCCGATCGCAGCGGTTTTCTGCACCATCTCGACCGAGACGCGGCTGGTCAGCAGCACGATGCCGTCACTTGCGACCACCTTATCGCGGGCCAGCGCGCCGGCGAGCTTGTCGAGCGCATTGTGGCGGCCGACATCCTCGCGCAGCGCCACAATGCCGCGCGCAGCCGTCCAGAACGCGGCGGCATGCACGGCGCGGGTCTGGTGGTTGATCTCCTGCAGCGGCGCCACCGCCGCCACCGCGGTCATGATCTCGCGCGGCGAGAACATGCGGCTTGCGGACACGATCGCGGCCGGCCGAACCGCCTCGCTGATGGAATCTAACCCGCACAGGCCGCAGCCGGTCGGGCCGGCGATGTTGCGCCGTCGCTCCGCGATCCGCTCGGCCCTGTCGGGCTTGAGCCACATCCGGAGTTCGATGCCGTCATCGAGCTCGACGATGTCGAGGGTCTCGATCTCGTCGGCCGATTGCACGATGCCTTCGCTCAGGCTGAATCCGACGGCGAAGTCGCCGAGGTCCTCGGGCGAGCCCATCATCACGGCGTAGGTGCCGCCATTATAGGTCAGCGCCAGCGGCGTCTCTTCCGGGATCAGGCGCGCGCCGTCGCTGAACACGCCGTCGCGCCAGACTTTCCGCTTCGCCTTGTGGACCGGCTCGCGCATCGTTACTCCGCGGCTTCCACCACCGGCGCGATCCGGCGCGAATGGCGGGCTTGTTCGTCATAGGCCTTCTGCCAGTCGGACGGACCGTTCGACGGCGAGATCTGCACGGCCGTCACCTTATACTCCGGACAGTTGGTCGCCCAGTCCGAGAAATCGGTCGTGATGACATTGGCCTGGGTGTCCGGGTGATGGAACGTGGTGTAGACCACGCCCGGCGCCACGCGGTCGGTGATCTCGGCGCGCAGCGTCGTCTCGCCGGCGCGGCTCGCCAGCCGCACCCAGTCCCCATCGCGGACGCCGCGCTGCTCGGCGTCGTGGGGATGGATCTCCAGCCGGTCCTCGGCGTGCCAGACCACGTTCTCGGTGCGGCGGGTCTGCGCACCGACATTGTACTGGCTGAGGATGCGCCCCGTCGTGAGCAGCAGCGGGTAGCGCGGCCCGGTGCGCTCGTCGGTCGCGACATATTCGGTGACGATGAACTTGCCCTTGCCGCGCACGAAGCCGCCGATATGCATGATCGGCGTGCCCTCCGGCGCCTTCTCGTTGCAGGGCCACTGCACGGAGCCGAGTTCGTCAAGCCTGGCGTAGGAGACACCGGTGAAGGTCGGCGTCAGCGCCGCGATCTCGTCCATGATCTCGGACGGATGGTTGTAGTGCATCTCGAAGCCCATCGCCTTGGCGAGCAGGATCGTCACTTCCCAGTCGGCATAGCCGTTGCGCGGCGTCATCACCTTGCGGACGCGCTGGATGCGGCGCTCGGCGTTGGTGAAAGTGCCGTCTTTTTCCAGGAAGGTCGAGCCGGGCAGGAACACATGGGCGTAGTTCGCGGTCTCGTTCAGGAACAGATCGTGGACGATGACGCATTCCATGGCCGACAGCGCCGCCACCACATGCTTGGTGTTCGGATCGGATTGCAGGATGTCCTCACCCTGCACGTAGAGCCCCATGAAGGTGCCTTCGATCGCGGCGTCGAACATGTTGGGGATGCGCAGGCCCGGCTCCTTGTTGAGCTTCACGTTCCACATCGCCTCGAACTGCTCGCGCACGGCGTCGCCCGAGATATGGCGATAGCCGGGCAGCTCGTGCGGAAACGAGCCCATGTCGCAGGAGCCCTGCACGTTGTTCTGGCCGCGCAGCGGATTCACGCCGACGCCGGGCCGGCCGATATTGCCGGTCGCCATCGCAAGGTTGGCGATCGCGATCACCGTGGTCGAGCCCTGGCTGTGCTCGGTGACGCCGAGCCCGTAATAGATCGCGCCGTTGCCGCCGGTGGCATAGATCCGCGCCGCCTCGCGCAGGTCCTTCGGATCGACGCCGGTCATGATCGCGGTCGCTTCGGGGCTGTACTTCTCCTGGGCGACGAAGGCCGCCCATTCCTCGAACTCGCTCCAGTCGCAACGTTCGCGCACGAAGCTCTCGTTGACGAGCCCTTCGGTGACGATGACGTGGGCGAGCGCCGTGACTACGGCGACGTTGGTGCCGGGCATCAGCGGCAGATGCAGTGCCTTCACATGCGGCGATTCCACCATCTCGGTGCGGCGCGGATCGAGCACGATCAGCCTGGCGCCCTGGCGCAGCCGCTTCTTCAGCCGCGAGGCGAACACCGGATGCGCCGAGGCCGGATTGGCGCCGATGATCATGACGACGTCGGTGTCTTCCACCGAATCGAAATCTTGTGTGCCGGCCGAGGTTCCAAAAGTTTGCGATAGGCCGTAACCGGTCGGCGAATGGCAGACGCGGGCGCAGGTGTCGACATTGTTGTTGCCGAAGCCGCCGCGGATCAGCTTCTGCACAAGATAGGTCTCTTCATTGGTGCAGCGTGAGGAAGTGATGCCGCCGACCGCGTCGCGGCCGTATCTCTGCTGGATGCCCCTGAATTTCGCGGCGGCGAAGTTGAACGCCTCGTCCCACGACACTTCCTGCCAGGGATCCTCGATTCTTTCGCGGATCATCGGCTTGAGGATACGCTCCTTGTGCGTGGTATAGCCCCAGGCGAAGCGGCCCTTGACGCAGGAATGGCCGCGATTGGCCTTGCCGTCCTTCCACGGCACCATGCGCACCACTTCCTCGCCGCGCATCTCGGCCTTGAAGGCGCAGCCGACGCCGCAATAGGCGCAGGTGGTGACGACCGAATGCTCGGGCTGGCCGATCTCGATCACGGATTTTTCGGTCAGCGTCGCGGTCGGGCAGGCCTGCACGCAGGCGCCGCAGGACACGCATTCGGAGCCGAGAAAGCTCTCGCTCATGCCGGGCGAGACGCGGCTGTCGAAGCCGCGGCCGGAGATCGTCAGCGCGAAGGTGCCTTGCACTTCCTCGCAGGCGCGCACGCAGCGCGAGCAGACGATGCACTTCGAGGGATCGTAGGTGAAGTACGGATTGGATTCGTCCTTCGGCATCCAGTTGTCGTTTTCGCAGCCATGCGATTTGGCGAAGACGTGGTTCTCGCCCTCGTAGCCGTAGCGCACGTCGCGCAGGCCGACGGCGCCCGCCATGTCCTGCAACTCGCAGTCGCCGTTCGCCGCGCAGGTCAGGCAGTCCAGCGGATGATCGGAGATGTAGAGCTCCATCACGCCCTTGCGCAGCTTCTTCAGCCGCTCGCTCTGGGTGTGCACGACGAGGCCGGGCATCACCGGCGTGGTGCAGGAGGCGGGCGTACCGGCGCGGCCCTCGATCTCGACGAGGCAAAGCCGGCAGGAGCCGAAGGCGTCGACCATGTCAGTCGCGCATAGCTTTGGAATCTGGGTGCCGGCTTCCATCGCCGCGCGCATGATCGAGGTACCCTCGGGCACGGTGATCTGATTGCCGTCGATAATGAGCGTGACCATCGTCTCGGATTTGGACTTGGGCGTGCCGAAATCGGTTTCCTGGATCAGCGACATCGTGATCTCCTGTTATTCCGCGGCCTGCAGGCGGGCCGGTGCGGGACCAAAATCTTCCCGGAAGTGCTTCAGTGCGCTCATCACCGGGTAGGGTGTGAAGCCGCCCAGTGCGCACAGCGAGCCGAACTTCATGGTGTTGCAGAGGTCTTCGATCACGGCGAGGTTTTCCGCCACGCGCTCGCCGTTGATGATCTTGTTGATGGTCTCGACGCCGCGGGTCGAGCCGATCCGGCACGGCGTGCACTTGCCGCAGGATTCGATCGCGCAGAACTCCATCGCAAAGCGCGCCTGCTTGACCATGTCGACGGTGTCGTCGAACACCACGATGCCGCCATGGCCTATCAGGCCGTCGCGCGCCGCAAACGCCTCATAGTCGAACGGCGTGTCGAACAGCGCGCGGGGGAAGTAGGCCCCGAGGGGACCGCCGACCTGCACCGCGCGCACCGACCGTCCGGTGAAGGTGCCGCCGCCGATCTCGTCGACGAGCTCGCCGAGCGTGACGCCGAACGCGGTCTCGAACAGCCCGCCGTGTCTGATGTTGCCGGCGAGCTGGATCGGCAGCGTGCCGCGCGAGCGGCCCATGCCGAAATCGGCATAGGCCGTGGCGCCGTTGTCGAGGATGAAGGGGATCGCCGCGAACGACAGCACGTTGTTGATGACGCTCGGACGGCCGAACAGGCCCTTGTGCGCCGGTAGCGGCGGCTTGGCGCGGACGATGCCGCGGCGGCCTTCGAGGCTCTCCAACAGCGAGGTCTCTTCGCCGCAGACATAGGCGCCGGCGCCGACCCGCACCTCGAGATCGAACTCATGCTTAGTGCCGCCGATCTGCTTGCCGAGGAAGCCGGCGCGCCGCGCCGCCACGATCGCCGCGTTCATCGCCTCGACCGCGTGCGGATATTCCGAGCGGATGTAGATGTAGCCCTTGGTGGCGCCGACCGTGATACCTGCGATCGTCATGCCCTCGATCACGACGAAAGGGTCGCCTTCCATGATCATGCGGTCGGCGAAGGTGCCGCTATCGCCTTCGTCGGCGTTGCAGACGATGTATTTGCGATCGGCCTGCGCCTGCGCCACCGTCTTCCACTTGATGCCGGTCGGGAAGCCGGCACCGCCGCGGCCGCGCAGGCCCGAGGTGATGACGTCGGCGAGGATCTGGTCGGAAGTCAGCGTCAGCGCCCGCTCCAGGCCACGGTAGCCGCCATGGGCGCGGTAGTCGTCGACCGAACGCGGATCGACCACGCCGCAGCGGACGAAGGTCAACCGGGTCTGGCGCTTCAGCCAGGGAATTTCATCTGTGACACCTAGCCGCAGCGCATGCTGGCCGCTGCCGATCATCGCATCGAGCAGCGATGGCACATCCGCCGGCGCCACCGGGCCGAACGCGATGCGGCCTTGCGCGGTCGCAAGCTCGACCATCGGCTCCAGCCAGCACAGCCCGCGCGAGCCGTTCCTGACGATCTCGATCGCCGCGCCACGCGCGGCCGCGGCCTGCGCGAAGGCGAGGGCGACATCGTCGGCGCCGACGGCGACGGCCGCGGCATCGCGGGGGACGTAAATTCGCACCGTCATCGGTGTGCCTCCGCGACCAGGGCGTCGATCCGCGCTTCGTCGAGCCGGCCGACCAGGCGGCCATCCAGCATCGCCGACGGCGCGGTGGCGCACAGCCCGAGGCAGTAGATCGGCTCCAGCGTCACCCGCTGGTCCGCCGTGGTGCTGCCGAGGGATACGCCGAGCTTGGCCTCGGCGCGCGCCGCAAGGGCGTCGCCGCCGGCAGCCTGGCAGGCCTCGGCGCGGCAGAGCTTGAGGACGTGGCGTCCGGCCGGTTGCTTGCGGAAGTCGTGGTAGAAGGTGAACACGCCGTGCACCTCGGCGCGCGACAGATTGAGCGCCTCGGCCACCATCGGGATCGCAGGCTCCGGCACATAGCCGAAGGCTTCCTGCAGCGCGTGCAGGATCACCAGCGTGGCGCCTTCAAGCCCGGCATGCTCGGCGATGATTTCTGCGCCGCGCGCCTTGTCCCAGGGTTCGTATCGCACCGTCATCCGCGCTTCTCACGATCGGTTTTTTGCTTTGCACATGAGAGTTGGAATCCTTCGAAACATCAATAAAGCTGTCTCATGCGGCGATTGCGAAACGCGATTAATAGCGTTGCCAAATGGACCGATCCGGGATCGCAATAATGTTCTGAAATCACGCACATCCGGGGCGCTTTGGATTTCGGGATCGCACCCCGATCGTGCTACCTATGGACGCGCCGGGCTGCCATTTGGGGCGCCGTCTTCCGAAGGGATGTGAACCTTGATCGACAAGCTGGAACTTCTGCTGGCGCTGGCCAAGGAGCGGCATTTCGGCCGGGCTGCGGAGGCCTGCGGCGTCACCCAGCCGACCATGTCGACCAGTCTCAAGCAGCTCGAGGAAATCCTCGGCGTCATGCTGGTGCAGCGCGGATCGCGTTTTCAGGGTTTCACGCCGGAGGGCGAGCGGACGCTGGACTGGGCGCGGCGCATCGTCGGCGATGCGCGGGCGATGAAGCAGGAGATCAACAGCCTCAAGGACAAGCTGTCGGGCGAGATCCGGATCGCCGCGATCCCGACCGCGCTCGGCATGGTGGCCTCGCTCACTACGCCGTTCCGGGCGCGCCATCCCGATGTGCGGTTTCGCATCCAGTCGTGCACGTCGGCCGACGTACTCGGCCTCTTGGAAAATCTCGAGGTCGATGCCGGGCTGACCTATATCGAGAACGAGCCGATCGGCAAGGTTCGCACCATCCCGCTCTACAATGAGAGCTATCGGCTGCTGACGGCGCCGGATGCGATGTTCGGCGACCGCAAGCAGGTGACGTGGAAGGAAGTCGGCACCGTGCCGCTGTGCCTGCTCACGCCGGACATGCAGAACCGCCGCATCATCGACCGCGCGCTGACCTCGGTCGGCGCCGAGGCGACGCCGACGCTGACCTCGAACTCGCTGCTGGTGCTCTACACCCATGTGAAGACCGGACGCTGGGCCAGCGTGATGCCGGCCAAGCTCGCCGAGACGCTTGGCCTTGCCGATGCGGTGCGGAGCATTCCGATCGTCGATCCGGTGGTGGACTACAGCATCGGCCTCGTGATCCCGCAGCGCGATCCGATGACGCCCTTGATCGCGGCCCTGGTGCAGGTCGCGCGCGAGGTCGCGCCGAAGCTGGAGACGCAGTAGCTCTCGGCAGCCAGCCGAGACCCTTCCGTCGTAGTTCAAGCTTGCGATAATCGTGCACATGGTTCGCCGGTAGACGATCGTTCCGCGCGCGGCAATATGGAACTCAGCAGCAGTTCGGCGGTTGCTTTCCGGCGTCCCGGTCAGCGAGAGGAGCTGCTTTGAATCGTCGCCAGTTACTCCACGGATCGGCCATGTTGCCGGCACTGATGCTCTTGCGGCAGCGGCAGGCCGCGGCCGCGGGGAACACGTCGGACGCGCCTTTCAACCCATCGATGGTGAGGGAGCTCGCGCGCAACCTCGCAGCCAAGTCATTCGTGGCGCCGGACGAGAAGTTGCCGAATGGCCTGACGGATCTGAACTACGACCAGTACCGCTCGATCCGCTTCGTGCCCGACCGCGCGCTGTGGCGCGGCGCGAAGCTGCCGTTCGAAGCGCAGTTCTTTCACCGCGGTTTCTTCTACAAGAACAAGGTCCAGATATTCGAGGTCGCTGACGGCAAGGTCAGCGAAGTCAACTACAGCAAGGACATGTTCTCGTTCGGCGAGACCGTGCCTGCGTTCACCGAGACCGACCTTGGCTTCGCCGGATTTCGCATCCACGCGCCGATCAACAAACCGGACTATTACGACGAGGTCTGCGTCTTCCTCGGCGCAAGCTACTTTCGCGCCGTCGCCAAGGATGAGACCTATGGCCTGTCGGCACGCGGCCTGTCGATCGATACCGGCGAGGCCAAGGGCGAGGAGTTTCCGTTCTTCAAGGCGTTCTGGCTCGAGCGTCCGGTGCCCAACGCGACCTCGCTGGTCATCCATGCCTTGCTCGACAGCAAGAGCTGCGCGGCAAGCTATCGCTTCACGATCAGGCCGGGGAAGACCACCGTCTTCGACGTCGAGGCCTCGCTCTATCCGCGCGCCGATCTCGAGCATGCCGGTGTTGCGCCGATGACCAGCATGTTCTTCTTCGGCCCCAATGATCGTAACGAGGTCGATGATTTCCGGCCGTCGGTGCACGATTCCGACGGGCTTGCAATCTACAACGGCAGGGGCGAGAGCCTGTGGCGCCCGCTGAGCAATCCGCGCGACCTGCAGATCAGCACGTTCCAGGACATCAACCCGCACGGCTTCGGGCTGATGCAGCGGGAGAAGAATTTCTTCGCCTATCAGGACATCGAATCGAGCTTCGAGAAGCGTCCGAGCCTGTGGGTCGAGCCGATCGGCGACTGGGGCGAGGGCGCGGTGATCCTGTTCGAGATCCCGACCAAGGAGGAAATCCACGACAACATCGCCGCGTTCTGGCGGCCGAAGGCGCCGCTCAAGGCCAAGAGCGAAACCAATCTCACCTACCGGCTGCATTGGGGACCTGACGCGCCGAAGCCGCATTCGCTGGCGCGTTTCACCCGCAGCGGCATCGGCGCGCATGGCGAGAACGGCAAGCTGTTCGTGCTCGACCTGTTCGGCGACAATTTGAAGGGGATCGATCCCGCCAGCATCAAGGGCGTCGTGACGGCGGAGAAGGCCGAGATCACCAACATCGTCACGCAGCCGAACCCGAATACCGGCGGCTGGCGGCTCAGCTTCCAGTGCGCCGTCAAAAAAGATCCGATCGAGCTGCGCGCCTATCTGGCGCAGGACGACAAGCCGCTCTCGGAGATCTGGGTCTATCGATGGACACCATAGTCACCTCGTCGCGTCCCGACGTCGTGGCGGCGGCCGACGGCTTCCTGCCGCAAGAGAATCCGCTTGCGATGGCGGCGGCCGATCTCGGGCAGCCGCCTCGCGCGGTGAGCAGGCCGGTGTCGGTCGGGGCGGGCATGTTGATGCGCCGCGCGTTCGTGCTGCTGCTGACCGTCGCGCTGACCGGCGCGGGCGCCTACGAGATGTACATGGTGGTCCAGGTCGGCGGCGTGACGATCATGGAATGGATGGTGCTGGTGCTGTTCGTGGCGCTGCTCGCCTGGATCGCGTTCTCGTTCGCCTCGGCATTGGCCGGCTTCGTCGTGCTGCTTCGGCGCAAGGGGAATTCCTTACCGATCCGCGACGATGGTCCGCTGCCACAGCTCGCGAGCCGGACCGCGGTGCTGCTCCCAACCTACAACGAGAATCCGCATCAATTGATGGCGCGCCTGCACGCCATCTACGAGTCCATCGAGGCGACCGGGCAGGGTGACAGCTTCGACTGGTTCGTGCTGAGCGACACCCGCGATCCCGATATCTGGATCGCCGAAGAACAGGCGTTCCTCGCGCTCAGCGACGCCTGCGGTGGTGGCCGGCTCTACTACCGGCATCGCGCCGACAACACGGCACGGAAGTCCGGCAATATCGGGGAGTGGATCAGGCGGTTCGGCGGCGCCTACCAGTTCATGATCGTGCTCGATGCCGACAGCCTGATGTCGGGCGACACCATGGTGCGGATGGTCCACGCCATGGAGAGCAATCCGCAGGCGGCACTGCTGCAGACGCTGCCGGTCATCGTCAACGCCCGCAGCCTGTTCAGCCGCCTGCAGCAATTTGCCGGCCGGCTCTATGGACCGATGGTCGCCGCCGGTGTCGCGTGGTGGCACGGCTCCGAGGGCAATTACTGGGGCCACAACGCCATCATCAGGATCCAGGCCTTTGCGGAACAGGCTGGATTGCCTGAACTCTCCGGGCGCAAGCCGTTCGGCGGCCATATCCTGAGCCACGATTTTGTCGAGGCGGCGCTGATGCGGCGCGCCGGCTGGGGCATCTACATGGCACCGGTGCTCGGCGGCAGCTTCGAGGAGGTGCCGCCGTCGCTGCTGGATTTTGCTGCGCGCGACCGGCGCTGGTGCCAGGGCAACCTGCAGCATCTCGCGGTGCTGACGACGCGCCGCCTGCACTGGATCTCGCGGCTGCATTTCGTGACCGGGATCGGCTCCTACATCACTGCTCCAATGTGGCTTGCGTTCCTGCTGCTCGGCATCCTGATCTCGTTGCAGGCGCGCTTCATTCGCCCCGAATATTTTCCGAAGGGCTTCTCGCTATTCCCGAACTGGCCGGCGCAGGATCCCGTGCTCGCTGCGTGGGTGTTTGGTCTGACGATGGCGCTCCTGATCGTGCCGAAGCTGCTCGGCTTCATCCTGCTGCTGACGCGGCGGGACGTGCGCCGGCAATTCGGCGGCGGCTTCCAGGCGCTGACGGGGGTCATCGCGGAGGTGTTGGTCTCGGCGATGATCGCGCCGGTCATGATGGTGTTCCAGTCGATTGCCGTAGTCGAGATCCTGCTCGGCCGCGATGCCGGCTGGCAGACGCAGCGGCGCGACGACGGCGAGGTCGAGCGGCGTGAGCTCTATCGCAAGTACGGCGTCCCGACCGCCTGCGGTGTCGCGATGGCAGCAAGTGCCTGGGCGGTGTCATTGCCGCTGCTGCTATGGATGTCGCCGGTCATCGTCGGCCTGTTGTTCGCGATCCCGATTGGCGCCTGGACGGCGAAGCCCGCGATGCGCGCGCTATTCGTGACGCCGGAGGAGAGCGAGCCACCGCGCGTGCTGGTCCGCGCCAACGAACTGGCATCGCAGCCCGCGCGCGCCGCGGCCCCCGCACTCGCAATACTTCGGCAGGATTCCAGCCTGCTGCATCGTCATTTGTCGTCGCTGCCGCCGGCGAAGCGCGGCGGCCCGGGCGAGATCGATCTTCATCTCGCGGTGGCCCGTGCGCGGATCGAGGCCAGCGACAGCTTCGATGAGGCGATCGACCATCTCACGCCGCGCGAGACGCTGGCCGTGCTCGGCGATTCCGTCCTGCTGGAAGAGGTGCTCGCGAAGTAGCGTGGGGTTCAGGCCGCTTGCGGCAGTCTCGTCTGCAGCGAGCGCGGATCGCGGGGCAGGGTGACGCGGACGACGGTGCCGACGCCGAGCTTGGAGCGCAGCTTCATCGAGCCGCCATGCAGGTTGGTGAGCGATCGCGCGATCGCAAGGCCGAGCCCCGAGCCCTGATAGCTCTTGGTGAGCTGGCTCTCGACCTGCTCGAACGGCTTGCCGAGCCGCCGCAGCGATTCCGGCGCGATGCCGATGCCGCTGTCGGCGATCAGCAGCACGATCGAGTCGTCGAGCATCTGGCCGCGCACCAGCACGCGGCCGTTGTCGGGCGTGAATTTCACGGCGTTGGAGAGCAGGTTGACGATGATCTGCTTGACAGCGCGGCGGTCGGCGACGACCGAGATGGTGCTTTCGATATCCGATTCCAGCGACAGGCCCTTGTGCTCGGCGCGGCCGGAGACCACCCGCAGCGACTCGGCGAGGATGCCGGAGAGGTCGAGCGGCTCCATGTCGAACTTCATGCGGCCGGCTTCGATCTTCGACATGTCGAGGATGTCGTTGATGACCTCGAGCAGGTATTTCCCTGAGGTCAGTATGTCATGGCAGTACTCCGCGTACTTGTCCGAGCCGAGCGTGCCGAACAGGCCGGAGCCCATGATCTCGGAGAAGCCGATGATGGCATTGAGCGGCGTGCGCAGCTCATGGCTCATATTGGCGAGGAATTTCGACTTCGCGGCGTTGGCGTCCTCGGCGCGGGTCTTTTCCTGCGAGTACTTCTCGGCGAGGTCGGCGAGCTCGACGGCCTGCCGCTCCAGCTCGGATTGCGAGCGCTGCAGGTCGATCACGGTGGCGCGCAGGCGCAGATCGTTGTCGACCAGCTTCTGCTCGTGCGCCTTGATGCGGGTGATGTCGGTGCCGACCGAGACGTAGCCGCCGTCCTTGGTGCGGCGCTCGCTGATGTGCAGCCAGCTGCCGTCGTCGAGCTGCGCCTCGAAGGTACGGGCACCGGGAGCCGGCACGCCGCTCTCGTGCAGGCGGGTGCGCACTTCCGGCATGCTGCCGACCTCGATCACGGTTTCATACGAAGTGCCGGGGCTGACGGCGCTATCCGGCAGCTTGTGCAGCCGCTGGAAGTGCGAGTTGCAGAGCACGAGGCGGTCCTCGGCGTCCCAGAGCACGAAGGCCTCCGGAATCGTCTCGATCGCGTCGCGCAGCCGAAGGTCGGCTTCCACCGACTTCTCGGCGAGGCTCTTCTGTTCGGTGATGTCGACCGCGATGCCGATCAGATGCAGGCCGCTGTCGGCCGCGGCGTGGCTGAGCTCGCAGCGGACGCGCAGCCAGATCCAGTGGCCGCCGACATGGCGCATGCGGAAGCTCTGATCGATGTGATCGATCTTGCCCGAGATCAGCTGCTCGGCGATGTCGAACAGGTTGATGTCGTCGGAGTTCACCAGCGCGTTGACCTCGCCGAAGGTGAGGAGGTCGTTGCGGCTGTCGAGGCCGAGCAGGGTGAACATCGACTGCGACCAGAAGATCCGGCCGCGCGACAGGTCCCAGTCCCACAATCCGCAGCGGCCGCGGTTGAGCGCGGTGTCGATCCGGCCGCGAACGGCGTCGTTGATCAGGTCGCCCTCGCGGGCGCGGGTCGATTGCCAGTGGAACGCGAAGCCGAGGATCAGCACCACGAAGCTCGTGGTCGCCGACAGCGTCACCGAGAGCGCGGCGTCCGATCCCCAGATCGGCTCGTTCATCTCCTGGATGACGACGACCTGGCCGGGCAGCGACTTGACAAGCTGCGAGATCGCCAGCGCGCCGGCGCCGGTCGGCAGCGTCATGTCGCTGACCGCGCCCTGCTGGCTCGGTGCGACAAGCAGCTGGGCTGTGGAGACGATGTCGAGGACGCGGTCGTTCTCGCCGGCGCCGTCCATCGGCACGCGCGCCAGCACGCGATGATCGGCGCTGGTGATGATGACGTGGCGGCCGTTGGCGATGCCCCAGGACGGGATCAGGTCGGGCAGCAGCTCCTGCAGCCGCTCGATATTGGCGAGCCGATCGCGGCGCACCGAGGTCAGGCGGTCGAGGCGCTCGGCGAGGATGTCGGAGAGCGCGGCAAGGTCGCGCTTCATCGCACCGCGCTTTTGCCGGTTCTGGTCGATCACCTGGACGAAGGCGCCGAGGCAGATCGTGATGAGGAAGGCGATGATGAGCGTAGGGACAGCGCGGCGCAGTGCAGGCTCGGCCGTCAAGAGCCTGTGATAGGCCGGTTTTGCGATCGATTGCGCCAATCCCTTGATCGAATCGGATTGGACGCACGCGTTCGCTGCATGCGCGCGCGCCATGCCTTAGACCCCCGCTCTAAGCTGATTTTACCCGGATCGGATGCTCCCCACGTCGCATCCGAATCATGATGATTTGAATCCAGATTTCGCAGCCTGTCGAGAGTCAACGATTCGTTAATGCGAAATAATTCTTGTCCAAGACGGAATCAGGTCGCGCAAAGTGAGTCCGAAACAGGAACGGCTCCGTAGAATTACGCGCGCGCCGGTTCTGCGTGACTGATCACACGCTTCACGGTGGGGAACGTGCGACGCAGCTTGCGTTCGATCTCGTCGACGCTTTCGTGCACCTTGATCACACTCATCGAGGGCTCGGCGCGGCAATGGAAGTTGACGATCTCGCCGGCGTCGGTGTTGCGGACCCGCACATTATGGATGTCATGGATCGCGCCGCCATCGGCGAAGCCGGTCAGTGCGGTCTTGATGGCATCGACGCGGTCGGGCGCGGCGTCGGTTCCCCAGGGCAGTTCCGGCTGGAGCGGCTCGATATGGGTGTCGACCTCGACGTCCTCGCCAAAATCCTCGCGGATCGCGCGCTCGAGCTCGTGGGCGATGTCGTGGGCGGCGTCCAGCGCCATGTCGCTGTCGACCTCGAGGTCGATGCCGACGATCAGCTTGCCGCCGATGTCGTGCACGGTGACGTGGTGGATGGCAAGGCCGGAATTGCGCGCGATCACCATGATGCGCTCGCGCACGCTCTCATTGTCGCGCGCCACCGGCACTGCAGTGAAGGTGAGGTCGGCGTCGCCGAACGCCTTGGTCATCGCCTGCTGCGCCCGGCGCTTGATGTCCTCGACGCGGTCGATCGGATAGGTGCGCGGCACGGCGGCGATGGCATCGATGAAATGCGTGGCGCCGACCATGCGGACCCGCAGCCGCTCGACGTCGACGACCCCCGGCACCGCCCTGATCGCCGCGGTGGCCTTCTCCAGCGCGCCTTCCGGCGCACGGTCGAGCAGGGTCTCGACCGTCTCGCGCGCCATGCGCAGGCCGAGCAGGGCGATCATCACGGCAACCGCGATGGCGGCCGCGGCATCGCCCCACCAGAAGCCGAAGCCCGCCAGCACCAGCCCGACGATCACCGCCGCAGAGCCCATCACGTCGGAGGCGAAATGCAGCGCGTCGGCGGCCAGCGCCTGGCTCTTGGTGTCGCGCGCCGCGCGGTGCAGCGCCCGGGCGCGCCATAGATTGACGCCGATATCGATGGTCAGAACGATGAACGGAATGGCTGAGATCGAAGGCGGCGGCGCGCCTTCGCGCAGATGGCTGTAGGCCTGCACCAGGATGCCGCCGGCCAGCACATAGAGCAGGGCGATGATGAAGAGTGCGGAGACGCTCTCGAACTTGCCGTGGCCGTAATGATGCTCGGCGTCGGCGGGCTGGTCCGACACCCGCACCACCGCCCAGGTGATGATGGTGGCGACGAGGTCGATCGAAGAGTGCAGCGCCTCGGAGATCAGCGCCAGCGATCCGATGGCGATGCCGACGACGAACTTCGCCGCGGCCATGCCGCCGCTGGCAAGGATCGAGATCGCGGCGACGGATGTCTTGGTGTTGGGCGCGTTGGTGCTGGAAGAGCTCATGGGCGGCGGTGTAGCAGGCCAACCGTGAACATCAAGTGTCAGTCGTCACGCGCAATCGCAACTCACTTGCAACAGCAGAGTTGTATCAATGTCACGCCAAATGACGACGGGGAGGTGGTCCGCCGTGCGCCACCCCAGCCATCTTTCGCGCTCCAGCCGCCTTCCGCGTCCAAATCACCTGAAACGACCACTTGCGATATATGGACCAAATGGTCTATATATCAATCATGAGCCGCCAAACCACCATGCAGGCGCCCCGTGGCCGCCCGCGAAGTTTCGACATGGACGCCGCCGTCGAACGCGCGATGAATGTGTTCTGGTCGCGCGGCTATCACGCCACGGCACTGCCGGACCTGCTGCGTGCGACAAAACTCTCGCGCGGCAGCCTATACGCCGCTTTCGGCGACAAGCACTCGCTGTTCCTGCGCGCTCTCGATCGCTACATTGCCGATGCCCTGACGCGGATGGATGACGAACTCGATCCCCGCAGAGATCCGGTCGACGGGCTGCGGGCCTACCTTGCCGGCTACGTTGAGCGCGCGTGCGGTGCCAATGGCCGGCGCGGCTGCCTGCTGGTGGCGACGGCGATGGAGCTGGCTGGCCAGGATGCCGAGGTCGGTCGTCGCTTTGCGAGCTTCTTCAAAACCATGGAGACCAGGGTGGCGGATGCATTCTCTCGTGCGGAGAGGGCGGGCAAGCTGTCCGCTGGCGTCGAGCCTTCGAGTGCAGCCCGAATTGTCATCTGTTTCCTGTGGGGGCTGCGCGTGGTCGCCAAAACGGCTCCGGCGCGCGCCACCTCGCAAGCCACCGCCGACGCGCTGCTCGATCGCTTTCTCAGGTAAGGAACCCGCGAACGCCTTCGCGTTTGGCGTGCCTATATATAGACCGATCGGTCTTGAAAGGAAAGAAGCCATGTCCGTCATCCAGATCGTCTGCGCGGTGGCCGTTCCCTTGCTCTGGGGTTATCAGTTCGTGGTCATCAAGGTCGGCGTCACCGAGTTTCCGCCGCTGTTCTTCCTCGCGCTGCGCTTTTTGGCGATGGCGCTGCTGGTTGTCCCGTTCGTCAAGGCGCCGACGCGCCAACAACTGGGCCCGATCGCGGTCATCTCGCTCTTCCTCGGCGGGCTGAACTTCGGGCTGTTCTATGTCGGCCTCGGGCTCGGCTCGGGAAGCATGTCGGCGGTCGCCTATCAACTCGCGCCGGCCTTCACCGTGCTGCTGGCCTGGCCGCTGCTGGCGGAGCGGCCGTCGCTCGTCACATCGGTCGGCGTGGTGCTTGCGTTCGCCGGCGTGGTGCTGACAGCGGAGCCCGGCCGGTCGGCGAACGCCTTGCCGCTGCTGCTGGTGGTCGGAGCCGCCTTCGCATTCGCGGTGTCTACCGTCCTGACCAAACGTCACGGCCCGTTTGATCCGCTGATGCTGATGGGGTGGTCGTCGCTGCTCACCGTGCCGCAGGTGTTGCTGATGTCGTTGCTGCTCGAGCATGGACAAGCGGCGAGCCTTGTCACGGCGGATAGACACGGCTGGCTGGCGCTGGCCTACACCATTTTTATCGGGGGGATTGTCGGGTTCGGCCTCTGGTTCTGGCTGATCGCGCGCTGTTCGATGGACCGCATCGCTCCCTTCGGCCTGCTGGTTCCGGTGTTCGCCTTGATCTCGAGCGTGTTGTTTCTTGGCGACAGCGCGACGCCGAAGCTGATTGTCGGCGGGCTGCTCGCGATCTCCGGCGTCGCCATCACGCAGGTGAGGCCGAGCACGTAAGGCGGATTGGCGCGCAGGATGGGTAGTACGTAGCGGAGCCCATCATCTCGCCGCGCGGATACAATCGATGCTTCGCCTCGCATTGTCGAAGACAGCCCATCCAGTCATTTTGCTGACGCATTCTCTGTCTTAGTCGACGAGAACTAAAGACACTGTGTGGGACCTCTGGTTCCCACAATGGTTCCGTCGCCTGAACTGGCACGACTCCGCAACGAATTGTCACGAGTGAACGCCTCCGCGTTGCCTCGATCATGTCTTGCGGCATCGGGAACCGACGATCAGAAAATCAATCAAGGAGTTATGATGCTGTTCGGCTTGAGCGCCGCAACTTGCGGCGCCCTGGTTGCGCTTGCCATGTCTGGCACCGCTGCTCGAAGTGAAAACAATTCGGTTCATTCAAGCGCTGTCGTCAAAGCCGCTTGTGAGGATGCGATCGTCGGCGCAGCATCCATGTACGATCCGTTCAAGCCCGGCAGGGAGGAGGGCGGTCCGAGCACAGCTTCCGGCGAGCGCTATGATCGCTCGGTCTGGGCGGCCGCCATCAAAACGAGCTTGCGTCAGAAGTTCGGCGGGGTCCAATTCGGCGCGAGGCCGAAATATGCGCTCGTCGAGGCCGTAGGCAAGAAGGTCATCGTCAAGATCAATGACGTCGGGCCATTACGGCCTGGCCGCATCATTGACCTCAACGTGCGGACGATGCGCTATTTCGATCCAGGCCTGGAGCTCGGAGTCATTCGCGACGTGAAGGTGAGCCCCCTTGCGGGGGATTATTGGAGTCCCGGACCTGTCGGCTGAACGTCGCGCGCGAACTTGATGGTCGCCACGCAGCTACAGCGTCACCACGATCTTGCCGAGGTGCTTGTTGGCTTCCATGTGCTCGAACGCCTTGCCGATGTCGGCGAATTTGTAGACCTGATCGATCGGCAGCTGCAGCTTGCGCGCTTCGACCGCGGGCCAGATGTCCTTGCGCACCTCGTCGAAGATCGCGCGGATTTCCTCGATCGAGCGGGTGCGGAAGGTGACGCCGATATACTGGATGCGGCGCGCGGCGTGCAGGTCGAAGTTGAAGTCGCCATGGGTGCCGCCGAGCCGGCCGACATTGACGATGCGGCCCTTGACCTTGGTCGCTTTCAGGTTCTGGTTCGCGACCGGGCCGGAGACCTGATCGACGATCAGATCGACGCCTTCGCCACCGGTCGCCTGCAATACCTGATCGACCCAGCCGGGATCCTTGGAATCAATGGCGAGATCGGCGCCGAATTCCGTCAACCGGCTGCGGCGCATCGCGTCCGTCGAGGACCCCACCACGAGCTTTGCGCCCTTCAGTTTTGCAATCTGCATCGCCATGAGGCCGACGCCGGAGCTCGCGCCCTGGATCAGCACGGTCTGGCCCGCCTGCAGCGCGCCGTTGGTGACGACGGCGTTGTGCATGGTGGCGAGCGCGACGGGCAGGGTGGCGGCCTCGTCGAAATTCATGTTCGACGGGCTGCGAAACAGCCGGCCGTGATCGGCGAGCGTGTATTCGGCGAACGCCGCGCCGCCGGAGCCCATGATCTTGTCGCCGACCTTGACGCCTTTGGCATCGGGACCGAGCTCGGCGACTTCGCCGGCCCATTCCATGCCGAGCACGGTGCCGACGCCGCCGGCCGCGCCATGGGCGTGGCCCTTGGTCATGCCGAGATCGGCGCGGTTCAACCCGCAGGCGTGAACCTTGACCAGCACCTGGGTGCCCTTCGGCACGGGCTTAGCGACGTCGGTGATTTCGGGGCCGTTGGTTCCGTAGACATACGCTTTCATGGGCTTGTTCTCGTTGCTGTCGTCTAACGCGAGATGGCTCTGAGTTCCGTCATCACCGCGCAAAGGCGTCGCCTTTGTCGCTGGAGGTGGCCGTCCTTCCGCGGTCCTCGAAGGATGAATGGCCCGATCGGTGGCCGTCGACCCTTCGAGACGCGCTTGGCGTTCCTCAGGGTGACGGATCACCAGTGGAGGTCTATTCAGCTGCCCGACGTTTGGCGCCGGACATCATTGCCTCGAGCCGTTCGCGGATGATCGCTTCTGCCTCGCTCACGATGCGCGAGATCAGTTCGGCGCAGGACGGGATGTCGTGGATCAGGCCCTGCACCTGGCCGGCCGACCAGATGCCTTCGTCGGCGTCGCCAGTGGCGTAGACCATCTTGCCGCGGGCGCCGGCGACCAGTTCGCGAACGTCCTCGAACTTGGCGCCTTCTTTCTCCATTTGCACGACCTTGGTCGAGATCGCATTCTTGGCGACGCGCGAGGTGTTGCGCATGGTGCGGAAGATCAACTCGGTCTCGCGCTCGTCATTGGCGACGATGCGCTCCTTCACGAGCTGATGGATCGGGCTCTCCTTGGTGCACATGAAGCGGGTGCCCATGTTGATGCCCTCGGCGCCGAGCGCCAGCGCTGCGACGAGGCCGCGGGCGTCGCCGAAGCCGCCCGAGGCGATCATCGGGATCTTCACCTTGTCGGCGGCGGCGGGGATCAGGATCAGGCCGGGGGTGTCGTCCTCGCCGGGATGGCCGGCGCATTCAAAACCGTCGATCGAGATCGCGTCGGCGCCCATCCGCTCGGCGGACAGCGCGTGACGGACGCTGGTGCATTTGTGCAGCACCTTGACGCCGTGCTTCTTGAACTCGTCGACATGCTCCTGCGGTTTGTTGCCGGCGGTCTCGACGATCTTGATGCCGCTCTCGATGATGGCCTGGCGATACTCGGCGTAAGGCGGCGGCTTGATCGCGGGCAGGATGGTCAGGTTCACGCCGAACGGCTTGTCGGTCAGCTCGCGGCAGCGCGCGATCTCCTTGCGCAGATCGTCCGGCGTCGGCTGCGTCAACGCGGTGATCATGCCGAGCGCGCCGGCATTGGCGACGGCGGCGACCAGTTCCGCGCGCCCGACCCATTGCATGCCGCCCTGCACGATCGGGTGGTCGACGCCGAACATTTCGGTGAAGCGTGTCTTGATCATTCTGCCCTCGTTTCCATCGAAATTTTCCGTGACGCGGATGGCCGCGCACGGTGTTGTTATTGGATGTCGAGGGAAGGATGCAGTCCGGTCCGGCAAATGTCTACCGACGACCTGCGGCGCGCCTATGCGGAAATGGCGGGCCGCGGCGGTCAGGCGAGGGCGGGCGGGGTCTTTCGTGACCTTGTTCGGGCGCTGCTGATCGAACACGCCGCGCCCGACTGGTAATACGACAACGGAGATGCTTGCTACGCCGGCACGGCGTCCTTCTTCGACGCGGCGGTCTCCTCGTCGAAGGCCGCCGCGATGTCGCGCATGCTGACGACGCCGATCAGGCTGTAATTGTCGATCACGGGCACATGGCGAATGTGGTGCTTGGTCATGAGATGACGGATGTGCTCGAGCGTGTCGCTCGAGGTGCACGACACCAGCTGCTGCACCGAGACGAACTGCGAGACCTTCATGCCGGCGCCGGCCGCGCCGTGCTCGGCGATCGCGCGCACCACGTCGCGCTCGGTGAACATGCCGACGGCGGTGTTGCCCTCGGTGCGAACGACATCCTTGACCACCAGCGCGCTGATATTGCTGGCGCGCATCAGTTGCGCGGCGATCGCTACCGTCTCGTTCATGCGCACCGTGGCAACGCGAGGGGTTTTCTTGCGCAGGATATCTCCGACTTGCATGGCAACCTCCTTGGTTATCGTTGACAGGACTTTGGTATACAAAATGCCAATTGTCAACGCCGCCGTCAGAGGAATTTACCACTGGGAAATCGCCGAAATAGCAGAGACGCTGACGTTTCAGACGATTGTGACCCGGTGTGAGCGGGTAGGCCATTCGGCTCTCTGGGTGTTTCTGGTATCTGGCATCCCTCCGTCCGACAAAAGAAGAGGCGCACCAAAGTGCGCCTCCATCGTTCAGCGGGAAGTCCCGAAATCAGGCAGTCAAATCAGGCTGGCATCTCACGCTGTCTTGGCGTTCGTCGCAGTCTCGGCTGCTGCGGCCGCCTCGTTGCCGTTGATGAAGGCGCGGCGCATCGGCTTGATCACGAACAGTGCCATCAGCGCCGCGGTGGCATTGAGCGCAACCGCGATCACGAACACCGCCTGCCAGCCATAGCTGGCGGCCACGATGCTGGCACCCGGCACCAGGAGCGCTGCGGTGCCCTTCGCGGTGTAGAGCATGCCGTTGTTGGTGGTCGCGAACTTCGAGCCGAATGTGTCGCCGGAGGTCGCCGGGAACAACGAGTAGATCTCGCCGAACACGCCGAAATAGACCGCAGTCGCCAGCACGAACACCAGCGGGTTGTGGCCCCAGGTCGACAGCGTCAGCAGCATCAGCGCGCCGGTGCCGAACGCGATGAACATGGTGTGCTCGCGGCCGATATTGTCGGAGACCCAGCCGAAGAACGGCCGTCCGAACCCGTCGAAGATGCGGTCGAGCGAGATCGCAAAGGTCAGCGCGGCCATTTGGAAGCCGGCGAGCGAGACCGGCGTGGTGGCGATCTTGTAGTCGTGCGCGATCGGCGCGATCTGCGCCGCCGCCATCAGGCCGCCGGAGGCGACCATCACGAACACCAGATACATCACCCAGAAGATCGGGCTGCGCAGCACCTGCGGCGGCGTGAAGTCGATCTTGGTCTGCGGCAGATTGAGCTGCTTCTTCTTCGGCGGGATCGTGACCGCAGGCTTCTGGATGAAGAAGGCGAGCAGGAACACGATCAGGCCTTGCCCGATGCCGAAATCGAAGAACGCGGTCTGATAGCCGCTCGAGGCGATCATGTTGGCGATCGGCGCCACGGTCAGCGCCGCGCCGGCGCCGAAGCCTGCGGCGGTTGCGCCGGCGGCAAGGCCCCGGCGATCGGGAAACCATTTCAGCGCATTGCCGACGCAGGTGCCGTACACCGAGCCGGCACCGATGCCGCCGATGACGGCCGCGGCGTAGAGCAGGGAGAGTGAATCGGCGTAGGAGTTCAGCACCCAGGACAGCGCGATCATGGCGCCGCCGAACATGATGACGATCCGCGGGCCATATTTGTCGACGAACCACGCTTCGACCGGCACCAGCCAGGTCTCGGTCACCACGAAGATCGTGAAGGCGAACTGGATCGCCGCGCGGCCCCAATGATGCGCGCCGTCGATCGGATCGACGAACAGCGTCCAGCCATATTGCAGGTTCGCGATCATCGCCATGCAGACGATGCCCATCACGAGCTGAAGCCAGCGGAAGCCACTGGACGAGGGTTGTGCTTGTGTTGCGGCAGCATTGCTGGAAACCATCAAATCCTCCCGAGCGCGCCTGGTCTTCTTGTGACCCAGTGTCGCAATTCTTGTGGCGTATCGTCGCAATCGCTGGCGGGAGGTTGGTATACTATATCCCAGAAAGCAAGCCCATCTTTCTACTGCGCCGCAGCAAAACTGGCATGCTTTGGGCTGATCGGGCGACGACGGGATGCCGGAAAATGAAAACGCCCGGCGTCGGCCGGGCGCTTTCGTCAGTTGAAGGGCGCGGTTGCCTAAGCCAGCGCCGCCGATTTCTCGACCACGATTTTCCGCCACGGTTTCAGCACGGCGATCGCGAGCAGCGAGGCAAGGATGTTGGCGCCGGCTGCGATGATGAACACGTTGTCCCAATGGCCCGAGGACTGCTGCATGTAGTTGGCGATCGGCACCAGCAGCGCCGCGGTGCCCTTCGCGGTGTAGAGCAGGCCCGCATTGGTGGTCGCGAACTTGGCGCCGAACGTGTCGGTGCAGGTCGAGGGAAACAGCGAATAGATCTCGCCCCAGGCAAAGAACACGAAGCCCGACAGCAGCACGAACCACACCGGGTCGTGGCCCCAGAGGTAGAGCATCCAGATGCCGAAGCCTTCCATACCGAAGGCGATGAACATCGTGTTCTCGCGGCCGATCATGTCGGAGATCCAGCCGAAGAACGGACGCGTCAGACCGTTGAGCACGCGGTCGATGGTGGCCGCGAAGGTCACGGCCGTCATCGTCACCGCCATCAGCGTGACCGGCACGCTGTCGACCTTCCAGTCGACCGCGATCGGCTTCAGGTTCGCCGTCACCATCAGGCCGCCGGCGCCCACGATCACGAACATGAAGTACATCAGCCAGAAGATCGGCTGCCGCAGCACTTCGGTCGGCTGATAGTTGCGCCGGGTCTGGATGATGTTGGCATTCGCCACGACCGCCGGCACCTGGCCGGCCTTCGGCGCGAGCAGGAAGAAGGCGAGCAACACGATGATGATGCCCTGGCCGAGGCCGAAATAGAGGAAGGTGGTCTGGAAGCCGGAGTCCTTGATCATGGCCTGGATCGGCGCCACCGTCAGTGCGGAGCCCGCGCCGAAGCCGGCCGCCGTGATGCCCGCCGCAAGCCCGCGCTTGTCGGGAAACCATTTCAGCGCGTTGCCGACGCAGGTGCCGTAGACGCCGCCGGCGCCGATGCCGGCGATGATCATGCCGAGATAGTAGCCGTTCAGCGAGGTCGCCTGCGCGTTGATCGCCCACCCGATCGCGCAGAGAATGCCGCCGATTAGCACGACGAGGCGCGGACCGTATTTATCGACGAACCAGCCTTCGACCGGGACCAGCCAGGTCTCGAACAGCACAAACAGCGTAAAGGCCCACTGGATCGATGCGCGATCCCATCCAAACTTCTTCTGGATGTCGGGGACGAAGAACGTCCACCCGTATTGATAGTTTGCGATCATCACCATCGCGGCGACGCCGATCGCAAGTTGCGTCCAGCGATACGTATCGCTGACACGCGCGGCCGCGGGGGCCGCAGTTGCCTGAACCATGTCCGACATTGATCCTCCCAGTGCGCGCTTTGTCATTCTGCTTGTGGCGCGGCTCGGTCATCTTGGTATTTGATATGCCAAGGTTCAAGCTGTCGCGGAGGTCGCGTGCGAATATGCCGCAGAGGACTCAGGCGGTCATCGCGAGAGTAATTCAGCGCGCAAAAAAATGGCCCCGAAAATCGGGACCATTGGTCGAAGGTTGAATGCCAGGTCGCATGTCGCGATGCGCACCCCGATGAATCGTTCCGGCTCAGAGGCCGAAGCGCGGCAGGTCGCCGTTGCGGTTCGAGATCTCCGCGCTCTTCATCAAGAGGCGATCGATCGAAGCCAGCAGGCGGCCGAACAGGGTGGAGGAGGGCGCGAGCGCGATGGCGGTGGTCTTGATGGCAGTAGTCTTGGACATTGGTGTCCCCTTTCGCTGGAGGCCAGTAATGGGCCGGCTCACTATCTGGGGTCAAACTATGTATACCAGATGCCAGATACAACGGGAGTGTTTGCATAGCAGCATTCCAAATGGTGCAATGCAACAGGGCGCGTCGCTTGGCATCCCAGACCAGAGCAAAGGGAGGCGGAAGCCACAGGACCTGTGGGTCAGAATCTCCAGCTGAAACTGGCCTTTACCGAGTGAACCTGCACCCGGTCGGCGTACCGGCCGACGTAGGCGATGCCAACGCTGGTCTGCGGCCCGCACGTTGGGCAAGTTCGTTGGACTTCGCGTCGGCGTCGCCGCAAAAAAGAAAGGCCGCCGAATGCGGCGGCGGCCTTGAGTGACTGGGTTTGCTTTTCTTCTTGGCCGATGAAGGGTCGGGGCCAGATCCCTTCACCGCGTCCAGTCTTCGCCCGCGCATAGCGTTCCCATGCAGCCGCGAACGTTCAGCGTGCCCGACGACACCAGCGTCACCGAGCTCTCATAGGTCATGCCGTCATCGGCGTTGTAGATCCGGCCGGCCCATTTGTTCGGGCCTGCGGGCTGCATGTTGATGAACAGCGAGATGCCCATCACCGGCCGGGTCCGTTGCGCGGGATCGGCATTCTTGTCGTCGCGCTGCGGCTTGCCGGTGGCCTTGTCGGTCGGCTCCTTCAGCCAGACGACGCGGCCGCACAGCGCGCTGCCGCAGCGCTGGACTTTGATCTTGGCATCACCGGACTGGGTCAGCCAGACGCCGGCCGGATCGTTGGCCTTGTCGTTGGCTTTGGCGGCATCGGCGGCGCTGCCGAGCAGCGGAATGTGGAACGCGGCCACGATCAGGCGGCGGGCGAGATGGGCGTGGATCAATTGCTTCAAGGCCTTGGTGAGGCCGTTTTGGTCTGGGATTGCAGTCATCATCCACCTTCTTCATGAAAAATTTCATGATAAACATGAAATAAATCACGTTTAAGGTTGAGTCAACAACATTACCAAGGCATGATGCTACCCGGCTGTAATGGGCTGTTTGGCAAAAAAATTTCGGATGGGTGCGATGGGGATATCGGTTCGCGAGCAGCGCCAGCTTTGGTTTCGCCGGCTCGATCGGGCGTTCTGGGTGATCTGGGCCGCGTTGCTGGTGGTGCTGTGGCTGGCCTATTACCGCACCATCACGGCCTCGGCCACGATTGCCGAAAGCCTCATCGGCGAGCAGGCGAAATGCGCCAGCATCGTCGCCAACCCGCTCACCATGTCGACCATGGGCCAGCTGCTGTTCTGGTCGCTGTTCGCGCTTGGGGTATCGTTTTACGCGGTGTTGATCGGCATCCTTCATCGCATGGTGAACCGATTCGCCAATGGGCGGATCTTCGTGTCCGAAACGCTGCAAGGTGTCTGGTGGATGGGGATCTTCCTGGTGGTCTGGCCGTTTGTGGATACGATCACGACCAACGTAGTAGCCTATGCCCTGTATCGGATCGGCGACGTCAAATTCTTCCTGCCGAGCTACAGCGTCGACGTCGGCAATTTCGCAGGCGGGATCTTCCTGATGGCGCTGAAATTCGTGCTCGAGCACGCCATCCTGCTGCAGTCCGAAAACGACCTGACGATCTGAGGTGAATGCTTGTGCCCATCGTGGTGAACCTCGATGTCATGCTCGCCAAGCGCAAGCGCCGCCTCGGAGATCTCGCGGACGCGATCGGCATCTCGATCCAGAACCTGTCGATCCTGAAGACCGGCAAGGCGAAAGCGATGCGCTTCTCGACGCTATCGGCGATCTGTCGCGAGCTGGACTGCCGGCCGGGGGATATTCTGGAATACGTGCCGGGGGATGAAGGCGAGGCCGATGGCGGCGAGGGCGGTTGATCGGCCGCAGCCAAAAGCCACCGAACTTGCCCAACGCATTGCGCAGACGACCAGCCGCCGCTGTGGAAGCGTGGCCTCGAGGGTTGAGACGCACGCGGCGAGACGGGTGCAAGTTCGTCTGACCTCTCCTCAAAGATCCTGATTGCTCGCCTGCCTGACCTTCGTCTCAATGACAAGCAGTCCGGCGAGCGACAGCAGGGCAAAGGCAAGACCGCTAAGGAACGTGGCCGCGGGCCCAAGTGCATCCCACAGTGCGCCTGCGACGACGCTTGAGCCAAGCATCGCGACGCCGGTCAACAGGTTGAAATACCCGTAGGCGGTGCCACGCAGCGAGACGGGAGAGCTGTCAGCGATCAGCGTTGCGAACAGGCCTTGCGTCAGTCCCATGTGCAGGCCCCAAAGGACTACGCCGAGCGCCAGTCCGCCGAGATTTGCAAGGGTGGCCAGCGTCAGATCGGCGGCAGCAAGGCATACGAGCCCGAGGGCAAGCAGGTCGGTGCGGTTGATCCGGTCGGACAGCTCGCCCGCCGGATAGGCCGATAGTGCATAGACGATGTTCATCAATACCAGAACCGCGGGGACCCACATCGCGCCAAGTCCGACGTTTTGCGCGCGCAGGATCAGGAACGCCTCGCTGAAGCGGGCGAGCGTGAAGACGACGCCAATCCCGACCACGCGCCAGTAGGATTTTCCGAGTTGCTTCACAGCGGTGAAGCTCAAGGGATTTTTGGTCCCGTCATCGTCGATGGGGCGCTTCGGCTCTTCGACGGCAAACACGATCAGGGCGAGCGAGAGGACGGCGGGAATCACCGCAAGCCAGAACACCGCGCGGAAATTATCGGCGCTGATCCACATCAGGACGATGGCGAGCAGGGGGCCGACGAAGGCGCCCACGGTATCGAGGGATTGCCGAAGCCCAAAGCTCGCACCGCGCAATTCGGCGGGTGCGATATCGGCGACGAGCGCGTCGCGCGGCGCCCCACGTATGCCCTTGCCGACACGGTCGACGAAACGGGCGGCAATCAGCCAGCCGACGGTCGGCGCCAGCGGAAACACCGGCTTGGTGAAGGCGGCAATTCCGTAGCCGATCGCCGCCAGCAGCTTGCGCTTGCCAAGCCAGTCCGACAACGCACCCGAGAATATTTTTGTGATGGAAGCGGTCGCTTCGGCGATGCCTTCGATGAAGCCGACCGTCACCATCGAGGTGCCGAGCACCGTGACGAGATAGACCGGCAGTAGCGCGTGGATCATCTCCGACGAGACGTCCATCAGCATCGACACGAAACCCAGCGCCCAGACTCCCGCAGGGATCCGTGCCGGTTGAGAGGATAAGTTGGGGTTGGGCTCGGCCGTCACCTGGGTCTCCTCGCTGGGCAAAAGAGAACCCGCCAGCGGCGGGCTGACCGGAATTCCTGCTGCGGCATGGGTTGCCAGCTCACCTTGGCGGGAGCCATCGGCTCAGCGTCAGTGAGCATCGGTGGACCCCGGCGCCATCTCGTTCGCGCACGTTAGCATTCGGGTGACAAGGGACGAAAGTGCTAGCAAGGCGCAAGGCCGCCGGGAGCACCGGCGGCCTTGTCAATGCTGCAACGGCGGCATTCGGAGCTGGTGTCTTACTTCAGCTTATAGGTGCCGATTTGGTGATTGCAGTCCTGGAACGTTCCGGCCTTGATAACCGGAAAGGGTCCGAGCGGCTGGACCGTGCCGCTTGCAACCATGCCTTCGTATTTTCCCGTGCCGACGACATTCTCTCGGGTGATCTTGCCGTCGCTGCCAAGAGTAAAGTACGACAAGCGCTTGTCGCCATCTGCATCAACGGCCTCGCACACCGTGGAGCCGGTGTTCTTGCCGTCGAGCGAAGCATTCATGCCAACGCAGCGGAAGGTATGCTTGTCAAACATGCCGCCCGGAGTCGTGCTGCGGATCTCGCCCGTCATTTCGTAGCTTGCTGCGGTGTGCGTCTTGGAAAAGGTGATCATGTTGTTCGTGCCGGACCAGCACGCGGTGTAGTCGTAGTTGCCCTCCTTCGGCACTTCGGCCGCAAACGCGGACGGCATAAAGGTGGCGATCAATAGGGGTAATACGTAAGTTCGCATAGCACTCCCCTCCTGAAAAATGGATGCAAAATATCTGTCCCACGGAAGCGGGACAGTGAAGGGTAGCACAGTGATCAGACGTTTATGAGGGGGGCAATTGTTGCAACGCGCCAGCGCCGTCCCTCGGCCGGCTGTCGCGTCGGTTGATTATGCCCTCTTAGAGACAGCCTCCGAGCGTACACGTGCCATGCCATCGTACGAGTGTTGAAAATGCCTAACAACGAGATCGATTTATCGCCTTCATCGCACGACCTGGCCCGTACCATCCGAGAAACTCGAGCTCTTTTTTTTTGAGTGCATCCGTCGCGGTGAAGAACTTCTCCAGTTCGACAATGGCTCTCGCTGGAAGGCTACGGATGTCCGGCAAGTTACCAACAAACGGCGAGCGTCCGGGGACTGCGAAAATCCGGTCGTTTCTCTTCCTCTTGCGCCCGGTGACCTGCACGACTTCGAGAATACCGATGGGCCTACAGCGAAGCACCGTGCCGGGATACGTTGCGGCATCGTGGATCATCAGCACATCCAGGGGGTCTCCGTCCTCTGCCTTTGTCGAAGGAATGAACCCCCAGTCGTAGGGATAGGCCAGTCCGGTCATCAAGGGCTTTGAGAGTATGAATGCGCGCAGCTTGCCATCGAACTCCAATTTGCAGCAACTCCCGCGAGGGGTCTCGACGACGGCGTGGATGTGCCCTTTGTCGGCCCAAGTCGGCAGCTTGAAAAGATTGGTCATCGTCCTTCGCGCTCGCAGCGGTTTCTTCGCTTGGTGTCTTTAGAACCCGGATGTTATTGGGAATGTTCCAACTCCAAGCGGGACTATAGATCGGGCTTCCGGCCCCTCGCGGACGGGGCCGTCCATTTCATCGATGTCTGCAGCCGACGGCGATATTGGTGTCCGATCCCCGCGGCGTTTCCTTCAAGTAAACGAAAAATGGCCGCGGTTGCCCGCGGCCATTCATGGTGTTGCTTGAGGGCTGCCCTTACTCGGCCGCCTGCTTGCGCGGCGGATCGAGCGCGCCGGAGTCGTGGATCTCGGCGACCTGGTGATCGCTGAAGCCGAGCACCTCGCGCAGGATCTCGTCGGTGTGTTCGCCGAGCAGCGGCGAGCGGGCGACCTCGCTCGGCGAATCCGACAGCTTGATCGGGTTGCCGACCGAGAGATACTTGCCGCGGGTCGGGTGATCGACCTCGACCACGGTGCCGGTCGCGCGCAGCGACTGGTCTTCGGCGAGCTCCTTCATCGACAGGATCGGGCCGCAGGGGATGTCGTCCTTGTTGAGGATCTCCATCGCCTCGAACTTGGTCTTGGTCATCGTCCACTGCTCGATGCGGGCGAAGATCTCGTTCAGCCGCGGCAGGCGGGCCGCCGGCTTGGCGTAGTTGGGATCGGTCTTCCAGGTCGGCTCGCCGATCACGTCGCAGATCTTCTCCCAGACCGGGGCCTGGGTGATGAAGTAGATGTAGGCGTTCGGGTCGGTTTCCCAGCCCTTGCACTTCAGGATGCGGCCGGGCTGGCCGCCGCCGGAATCGTTGCCGGCGCGCGGCACGGCATCGCCGAACGGAATGCCTTCGCCGAACTGGCTGTATTCCTTGAGCGGGCCGTGGGCGAGGCGCTGCTGGTCGCGCAGCTTGACGCGGGCGAGGTTGAGCACGCCGTCCTGCATCGCCGCGGTGACGCGCTGGCCCTTGCCCGAATGGGTGCGCTGGTAAAGCGCGGTGACGATGCCGAGCGCGAGGTGCAAGCCGGTGCCGCTGTCGCCGATCTGCGCGCCGGTGACCAGCGGCAGGCCGTCGCGGAAGCCGGTGGTCGAGGCGGCGCCGCCGGTGCACTGCGCAACGTTCTCGTAGACCTTGCAATCCTCATACGGGCCAGGGCCGAAACCCTTGATCGAGGCGACGATCATCTTCGGGTTGATGGCGTGGATCTTCTCCCAGGGAAAGCCCATGCGATCGAGCACACCGGGGCCGAAATTCTCGACCAGCACGTCGCACTGCTTGATCAGCGCGGTCAACACTTCCTTGCCCTTCGGATTCTTGGTGTCGAGCGTGATCGAGCGCTTGTTGTGGTTCAGCATGGTGAAATACAGGCTGTCCACGTTCGGGATGTCCTGCAACTGGCCACGGGTGATGTCGCCGACGCCGGGACGCTCGACCTTGATCACGTCGGCGCCGAACCAGGCCAGCAGTTGCGTGCAGGTCGGACCCGACTGGACGTGGGTGAAATCGAGAATGCGAACGCCCTTGAGCGCCTTGGTCATAATATTTTGCTCCGTACTCTGGTCTGCCCCTGCACCCGCAGGGAGTGATGGGGATTAGGGGGTTACTTCTTCTTCTGCAGAACGCTCTGAGGATTGAGGTTGCCGATGCGGCCGCTCTCCGAGCCCGCTGCCGGATCGATCACCGCGTTGATCAAGGTCGGCTTGCCGGAATCCAGCGCCGCATTGACCGCGCGCTTCAGCTCGTCCGGCGAGGTGGCGTTGACGCCGACGCCGCCGAAGGCTTCCATCATCTTGTCGTAGCGCGAGCCCTTGACGAACACGGTAGTCGCCGGATCGTCGCCGGCGCTGTTGACGTCGGTGCCGCGATAGATGCCGTCATTGTTGAAGATCACGACGCAGATCGGCAGCTTGTAGCGGCAGATGGTCTCGACCTCCATGCCCGAGAAGCCGAACGCGCTGTCGCCTTCGACTGCGAGCACGGGCAGGCCGGTCTCGACCGCAGCCGCGATCGAGTAGCCCATGCCGATGCCCATCACGCCCCAGGTGCCGACGTCGAGCCGCTTGCGCGGCTTGTGCATGTCGACGACGCCGCGGGCGAGATCGAGCGTGTTGGCGCCTTCGTTGACGAAGATGGTGTCAGGACGTTCGGCGATGATCGTGCGCAGCGCGCCGAGCGCCCCGTGATAATCCATCGGCGACGCATTGCTCATCAGCTTCGGCGCCATCTTGGCGACGTTGTCGTCGCGCTTCTTGGCGACGGTCGCGAGCCAATCGCTCGGCGCGGCCGACCAGTTCGTGCCCATGGCGTCGAGGAACGCGGACACGCAGGAGCCGATATCGCCGACCACGGGGGCCACGATCTCGACGTTGGAATCCATCTCCTTCGGCTCGATGTCGACCTGGATGAATTTCTTGGGAGCTTCACCCCAGGTCTTGCCCTTGCCGTGCGACAGCAGCCAGTTGAGGCGGGCGCCGATCAGCATCACGACGTCGGCTTCCTTCAGCACCGTCGAGCGCGCAGCACCCGCGCATTGCGGATGCAGATCGGGCAACAGGCCCTTGGCCATGCTCATCGGCAGGAACGGCACGCCGCTCTTCTCGACGAAATTCTTGATCGCCTCGTCGGCCTGCGCATAAGCCGCGCCCTTGCCGAGGATGATCAGCGGACGCTTTGCGTTCTTCAGGACATCAAGCGCGCGCTTGACGGATGACGGGGCAGGGATCTGCTCCGGCGCCGCGTCGATCACCTTGACCAGCGATTTCTGGCCGGCCGCCGCGTCCATGACCTGGCCGAACAGCTTGGCCGGCAGATCGAGATAGACGCCGCCCGGACGGCCCGACACCGCGGCGCGGATCGCGCGCGCAAGGCCGATGCCGATGTCCTGGGCGTGCAGCACGCGGAACGCCGCCTTGCAGAGCGGCTTGGCGATCGCGAGCTGGTCCATCTCCTCATAGTCGCCCTGCTGCAGGTCGACGATCTCGCGCTCGGACGAGCCCGAGATCAGGATCATCGGGAAGCAGTTGGTGGTGGCATGCGCCAGCGCAGTGAGGCCGTTGAGGAAGCCGGGTGCCGAAACCGTGAGGCAAACGCCGGGACGCTTGGTCAGGAAGCCTGCGATCGAAGCGGCATAGCCGGCATTCTGCTCGTGGCGGAACGAGAGCACGCGAATGCCCGCCGCCTGGGCCATGCGGCCCAGATCCGTGATCGGGATACCCGGCACACCGTAGACGGTGTCGATGCCGTTGAGCTTGAGCGCGTCGATGACGAGGTGGAAGCCATCAGTCAGCTCTTGCTCGGTGCCCGGTGCCTCGGACTTCGTAGCGGTATTCAGCATCGGCATCGTCTCCCTGATCGTTCTTGTTCGGACGATCTGTTGTCGTCTGAAGCGGGTGGTTAAGTGAACAGTTCCTGGCCATGCGCCTCGACATAGGCGGCAAGGCCGAGCGTGTGATCGCGCGCGCGCTTTTCGGCGAGCTCGGTGTCGCGCGCCTCCAGCGCCTCGATGATCCCGAGATGCTCGGGCAACGAAGTCGCGGTGCGGTCCTTGCGGCCGATCGTGAGCTGGCGATAGCCGCGCACATGCAGCAGCAGGTCGTTGGTGAGGTCGACCAGAACAGGCGATTCCGACAGCGAGATCAGCGCCTGGTGGAAGGCGATGTTGGCCTTGGAATATTCCTCGACGTGATCCTGCGGCAGGCGGTCGTCGCTGAAGTCCTTGAAGAAGTCGCGCAGCGCCGAGATGTCCTTCTTGCGCGCGGTGGTCGTGATCAGGCGCGCCGCCATGCTCTCCAGCGCCGCCCAGGCGCGGATCATGTCGACGATCTCCGCCTTGGTGCGGCGGACCACGACGATGCCGCGGCGCGGCACGGTCTTCACGAAGCCGTCCTGCTCGAGCATCGCGATCGCTTCGCGGATCGGCGTGCGGCTGACACCGAGGCGCTCGGACAATGCGCGCTCGTCGAGCATCACGGGCTCCGGCGTCGCGTAGATGTCCATCTTCAGAATCGCTTCCTTCAAGGCCTCATAGGCCTTGTTCTTGAAGCTCGTCTCCGGGGCGATCCGGACGATGGCGATATCTGTGTCAGCCATGATGGGCGACGCCTTGGTCTGTTTCGGTTCTGGCACGACTCGTCTCCTCCTCTTGGAGACGTCTTCTTAGCAGAAGAAATTACCTTAGATTTTTGGCATGCCAAATACCAGAATGTCAAGCTACCCATATTTTTCGGTATTTTTAGCCATCGGCCGACCTTGACAATTACGTTTTTGGCATACCAAATGCCACGAAATCTGTCCCAGGAGGAAGCCAATGTCAAATTCGAAGGATGCGGTCCGCAAAATTCTCGACGCGGTCAGGGCCGACAAGCGCACGAGCCTCACCGCGCCCGAAGGCAAGGTGGTCTGCGACGCCTACGGCATCCCGGTGCCGAAGGAGGGCGTTGCCAAGTCGGCCGCCGAGGCCGCGCGGATCGCCTCCGACATGGGCTTCCCGGTCGTGATGAAGATCGTCTCGCCCGACATCCTCCATAAGACCGAGGCCGGCGGCGTGGTGGTCGGCGTCAAGAGCGCCGCGGACGCCGAGAAGAGCTACGAAACCATTCTGGCCAACGCCAGGAAGTACAAGGCCGATGCCAAGATCGAGGGCATCCAGGTCCAGCAGATGCTGGGCGGCGGCACCGAGGTGATCGTCGGGTCGATCACCGACGGCTCGTTCGGCAAGCTGGTCGCCTTCGGCCTCGGCGGTGTGCTGGTCGAAATCCTCAAGGACATCACCTTCCGTCTCGCGCCCGCGACCAAGGACGATGCGCTGTCGATGCTCGACGGCATCCAGGCGCATGAGATGCTGAAGGGCGTGCGCGGCGGCGAGCCGGTCAATCGCGAGGCGCTCGCCGACGTCATCGTCAAGGTGTCGCAGCTGGTCAGCGATTTCCCCGAGATCGTCGAGCTCGACCTCAATCCGGTATTCGCCACCAGCAAGAACGCGATCGCCGCCGACGTCCGCATCGTCGTCGACTTCGACTACAAGCCGCGCCCGGCGCCGCGTCCGACCGAAGAGATCGTCGCGGCGATGAACCGCATCATGCAGCCGAAGGGCGTTGCGGTGATCGGCGCCTCGGCCGAGGACGGCAAGATCGGCAACTCCGTGATGAAGAACCTCATCAACGGCGGCTACAAGGGCGAGATCTATCCGATCCACCCCAAGGCCGCGGAGATTCTCGGCTACAAGGCCTACAAGAGCGTCAAGGACGTGCCCGGCGTGATCGACACCGCGGTGTTCGCGATCCCGGCGAAGTTCGTCGCCGGCGCGCTCGTCGAGTGCGGCGAGAAGAAAATCCCCGGTGCGGTGCTGATTCCCTCCGGCTTCGCCGAAGCCGGGGCGCCCGAATTGCAGGCCGAGATCGTCGAGGTCGGCAAGAAGTACAACATCCGCCTGATGGGGCCGAACATCTACGGCTTCTACTATACACCGGCCAATCTCTGCGCCACGTTCTGCACCGCCTATGACGTCAAGGGCCACGCCGCCCTGTCGTCGCAGTCGGGCGGCATCGGCATGGCGATCATCGGCTTTTCGCGCTCGGCCAAGATGGGCGTGTCGGCGATCGTCGGCCTCGGCAACAAGTCCGACATCGACGAGGACGATCTGCTCGCCTTCTTCGAGCAGGACCCCAACACCAATTTGATCGCGCAGCACTGCGAAGATCTGAAGGACGGCCGTGCCTTCGCGGAGGCCGCCAAGCGCGTCTCCAAGAAGAAGCCGGTGGTCGTGCTCAAGGCAGGTCGTACGTCGGCGGGCGCCAAGGCGGCGTCGTCGCACACCGGCGCGCTCGCCGGCAACGACAAGATCTACGAGGACGTGTTCAAGCAGTCCGGCGTGATCCGCGCGCGCTCGCTCCGGCAGCTGCTCGAATTCGCCCGCGGCGTGCCGGTGCTGCCGACGCCGAAGGGCGAGAATGTCCTGATCATCACCGGCGCGGGCGGTTCCGGCGTGCTGCTCTCGGACTCCGTCGTCGACAACGGCCTGTCGTTGATGCAGATGCCGCCGGACCTCGATGCGGCGTTCCGCAAATTCATCCCGCCGTTCGGCGCAGCCGGAAATCCTGTGGATATCACCGGCGGCGAGCCGCCGATCACCTATGTCAACACCGTGAAGCTCGGTCTGTCCGATGAGCGCATCCACGCGCTGATCCTCGGCTACTGGCACACCATCGTGACGCCGCCGATGGTGTTCGCGCGCAACATGGTCGAGGTGAAGAAGGAGATGGAGGCCAAGGGCTTCGTGAAGCCGATCGTCGCCTCGCTCGCCGGCGACGTCGAGGTCGAGGAGGCCGCCGAATATCTCTACCAGAACGGCATTCCGGCCTATGCCTATTCGACCGAGCTGCCGGTCGAGGTGCTGGGCGCCAAGTACAAATGGGCGCGCGGCGCGGGATTGCTCTGATCGACGTTCGATGCCGCTTCGGACATCTTCGAAGCGGCATCAAGGCCCGGTTAACGGCATCCGAGAAATCGGGGCCTGTCCGATAATCCGGCCTTAATGGGGAGCCGACTAAAGGTTGCGTGGTTGCGGCGTGCCGGATGCCGGGCGGTATCCGCTATTGGGTCGGGAGGAGGCGTTTTCCCCATCATGTCAGTTCAGGTCGATTCGGATTTTGCGAGCGACGATCGCGCGAGGGCGCAGATCGGCGCGGCGGTGAGCTATCTGCTGAGGGACGCGACGGGTGCTGCGCGCGAGCATGCCGTCGAGATGATTGTCGAGATGGTGCGCGATGTCGCAAGCCGGCCGGCCGGCTTTGAAGCGGCGTCCCTTCAGCCGCTGATGAGCGGCGTCACCTACCGGGATTTTGTCATCGATGCCTACCGGCGTGATGTCGATCGCTGGCGTGCGACGATCCGCCGGTCGAACGGCAAGAAGATCCGGATCGCTTCTCCGCCGTCGGTGCGCGACGAGGCGACGACGACAGCGGATGCGATCACCGCCGAGAAGGCCATCGAGTTCGCCAAGCGGGCGATCGATTTGGGCGAGGTGATTTGATCACATCCAAGGGTGCATTCGCCGCGAAACTCCCGGCGATGCCAGCGACCCTATGCCTGGGACGCGCGATGTGCTCCGATGCGACGGCCGCGCCGGTTCCGGAGCCGTCAGCGGAATCGTGATCCATCGTATCCCGGCAGAGAGACACCATGCCTTCCGAACTCCGTTCGCCCCGTCTGGCGGTCCTGATCGACGCCGACAATGCATCAGCAAGGATCGCCGACGGGCTGTTCGAGGAGATCGCCAAGATCGGCGAGGCCAGCGTACGCCGCATCTATGGCGACTTCTCCAATCCGAGGTCCAAGGGCTGGGCCGACATCCTGTCCAAGCACGCCATCATCCCGCAGCAGCAATTCGCCTATACGACTGGCAAGAACGCATCCGACATCACCCTGGTGATCGACGCCATGGACCTGCTGCACAGTGGCCGGTTCGACGGCTTCTGCCTGGTCTCGTCGGACAGCGATTTTACCCGGCTTGCCGCCCGCATCCGCGAGCACGGCATCGACGTGTTCGGATTCGGCGAGCAGAAGACGCCGGAGAGTTTTCGGCAGGCCTGCCGCAGGTTCGTCTACACCGAGAATTTGCGCGGCGGCGCGACCAGCAATCAGGACGCAGCCGTGCGTGCCCAGCCGTTGCAGCCCCCCGATGCCGCGACGCCGATCCTCAAGAAGGTGATCGGCCAAATGGCCAGCGAGGACGGCTGGGTGACGCTTGGCGAAGTCGGGCGGCAGCTGGCCAATCTTGCGTCCGATTTCGATCAGCGGACGTATGGCTTCCGCACCCTGAGCGAGCTGGTGCGCAGGACCAATGCGTTCGAGATCGAGTCCAAGGGCGGGACGACGCGAATCCGCATCAAGCAGGTGGCCGCACCGCCGCCGAGACGGCGAACGCCAAGGCGACGCGCTGATCAAAAACCGCCGGAATGAACCGCGCGCAGCGGCTGAACCACCCTTGAATCTGAACCAACGATGAATGCCGCTTCGGACCTGATCCGGAGCGGCATTTCATTTGCATTGGAACAAAAGCGAGTTGCGGCGGAACTGGAATTTACGCCCAAGTTGCCGTGCCGGAACTGGAACGTCTCGTTCCCTGCGATGTTGAAGGGGCGTCTCATCACTCGGAGGAGGATAACATCATGAACAAGCGTTTTGCCGTTTCCCTTGTCGCCGCTGCGTCGCTGCTCGCGTCCGGTTCGGCCTTCGCACAGTCCACGACTGCAGCGGGCGCCGCGAACGGTGCGCGGACCGGTGGCGAGATCGCGGGCCCGGTTGGCGAGATCGTCGGCGGCACGGTTGGTGCTGCGGTCGGCGCCGGCCTCGAGATTCCCAATGCGGTGATCACGTCGATCCCGCGCGACGAACCCTCGGTGGTGGTGCGTGAGCGCGTCGTGGTCGGCGAGCCGTTGCCCGACACGGTCGTGCTGCGCCCGGTGCCGCGCTACAGCGAATATCGCTACGCGGTCGTCAATGATCGCCGCGTGATCGTGGAGCCGCGCACCCGCCGCGTCGTCAAGATCATCGACTGATCGCGTCGATATTTCAGAGTGCGAAGATCCTCGCGGGCTCGCCGCCTGCGGGGATTTTCGCATGGCAAGGGCACGCTTTTTTCATGAGGTGGCCGGTTGGCCTCGCGGCCCGATCCCCTAGACTGCTGGGCAATGGGCGGACGCAGCCAGCGCCCGCCTCGGTCGAGGGCAGGGGACGGAAGCATGGGTCGGAAGATCGCGATCGTCGGCGCGGGTGCGGTCGGCGGCTATGCCGGTGCGCATATGGTGCAGGCGGGTGAGGACGTCACCTTCATCGATCCCTGGCCCGAGCATGTCGAGCACATGCGCAAGCACGGCCTCCGCGTGACGCACGCGATGGATGTTGCCGAGTTCTCGGTGCCGGTGCGTGCGCTCCACGTCACCGACGCGCAGCAACTGGCGAAGGAAGAGCCGGTCGACATCGCCTTTGTCTGCATGAAGTCCTACGACACCGCTTGGGCGACGATGCTGATCCGGCAATATCTGGCGCCGGACGGTTACGTCGTCTCGCTGCAGAACTGCATGAACGAGGAGACGATCGCCGGCATTGTCGGCTGGGGCAAGACGCTCGGCTGCATCGCCAGCAGCATCACCGTCAACCTGCCCGAGCCCGGCCACATCCACCGCGGCGCCGGCAAGGGCGGCGCAGCCCACACCGTGTTCCGCGCCGGCGAGGTGCATGGCCGCATCACCGCGCGGGCCGAGGAAGTTTGCCGCCTGGTCGGCTTCTCCGACAGCGCCAAGGTGACCTCGAACCTCTGGGGCGAACGCTGGTCCAAGCTCGTCGCCAACGTGATGGGCAACGGGCTGTCGGCCTGCACGGGCCTCCCAGGCGGCGAGGTGCTGCAAAGCGAGCCGTTGCGCCGCTTCTCGACGCGGCTTGGCAGCGAGGCGATCCGGGTCGGCCAGGCGCACGGCTATCAGCTGGAAGAGATCCTGCACCTGCCGCCCGAGACCATCGCACGCGCGGGCGAGGGGGACGAGGCCGCAATGCGCGCCTGTGACGAGCAACGCTTCAAGGATAGCAAGCGCACCTCATCGGCACAGCGCCCCTCGATGGGCCAGGACATCCAGAAGGGCCGCCGCACCGAGATCGAATTCCTCAACGGCCTTGTGGTGCGCGAGGGCGAGAAGCTCGGCATCGCTTGCAATGCCAACGCCGCGCTGACCGACATCGTCAAGCGCGTCGAACGCGGCGAACTCAAGCCTGATCCGCGGCACATCACGGAGTTGCGGTTGAATTGAGCGGCGCATGTGCTGCGACCGGTCGGCCATGTCAGCATTTCGACCACGGCTCGTCGTCCGGTGCAGCAGATTGGGTCGGCGCACGTCGTTGACAGCACGCTCGATTATTTGATGCCGTAAATGGTCGCCATGTAGTCTGCCACGCTCAGCTTGATGGCCAGCGCGGCTGCGATGTCGGCCTCGCTGCCTGCAACATCTCCCTTTTCCCGTTTGGCCATCGCGCGACCGTAGAGCGAGGTCGGCTGCCTTGCATCGAGCCGCACAGCCGCGTCATAGGCTTCGATGGCCTGATCCGGCGCTCCTTTCTTAAGATAAACAAGGCCGCGAGACTCCAGAATGTTGGGGTCCTGAGGCCGAATTCGCGATGCTTCGTCGCAGTCGGCCAGCGCACCGTCGAACGCGCCCCGAAGGGCCCGGAATTCGCAGCGCTTGCGCAACATTTCTACGTTGCGCGGCTCAAGCGTCAAAGCAAGACCGAGATCGTCCTCGGCGCGCTTGTAGTCTCGTTTGCCGGCATAGGCGTCGGCTCGACGCGAGAAGGCCATCGCATCGGTGGGACTGAATTCGAGTTGAAGCGCCTTGTCATAGTCAGCGTCGGCGTGGCTACGATCGCCGCTGAGATCGAAGGTTCGCGCTCTGATCATGTATCCGGTTGAGCATCCGGGATCCAGCTTGACCGATTGATCCAAATCCGAGATGGCGCTGCGGTATCGCGTTTGCTCATATGTGCCAGGCCACGGACCAGGTATGCGCGGGCGTTACTGGGAGTGAGCTTGATGGACTTGCTGGTATCCGCGATGGCGCGATCATAGTCGGTCATTCGCATCAGGATCTCAGCGCGGACAAGGAAGACAATCGAGGAGCCGGGAGCCAATGCTGTCGCGCGATCATAATCCTTGAGGGCGTTGTCCAGCTTGTGATCACTCGCATAGGCCGCGGCGCGGTTAATCCGGAGAGCAAGGTTGTCCGGGTCGAGCTCCATAGCGCGGCTCCAAAGCTCAATGGCATGTTCACGCGCGCCTAAGGCCCTCGCCGAGCCTGCAGCCATCGCGAGCGGCAGAGCCGCGCTGTTGGGCGTTCTAGATGTTGGATCGATCTCGGTCGACGGAACGTTGTGTCGGCAGGCCGAGCCGATCGGCGCTGACGGTCGTTGCTCGGTCGCCGCCAGCGTGGCGGCTTCTCCCCAGCAGATCAGCGTCAGCGTAACGAAAGTCAGTTGCCAGAAGATCGACCGGCTCTGCAAACGGCGATACTGTGAGTGTCGAAACCGCGTCTCGGCCGAGACTGCAAGGATCCTGAAATTGTGAGACAACCGCATTCCGCCGCTTCGCTTACCGTGCCGACTCGACGCTAGCACACGTTGTCGTCACGCAAGTGAGCAACCGGTGACATGGGTGCGGCGTTCTGCTGCATGCCTGACATTGCGGGTTAGCGGATGGGCCGCCGGGGCTTTGCCTTAGCTACAGCAGCTGCCGAACCCCCATCCCATGCATGAACCGTTCGCGGATCTGCACGGGGTCGCGGCGGGTGGTGCCGGTGCCGGGCTTGTCGTCGATGCGAACGCCGATCAGGGTCGGGCCTGCGGCCTGTTTCGACTGCTCGATCAGCCGCTCGAAATCGTCCTCGTCGGCGGCCCAGGAGCTGTTCGCGATCCCGCTGGCGAGCGCGACCGCGACGATGTCGGTATGAACAGCCGCAGGCGTCGGCTGGCTGCCGGTGATCTGGTAGATGCCGTTGTCCATCACCACCATGGTGAGATTCTTCGGCGCCAGGGTCGCGATGGTCGAGAGACAGCCGAGCTGCATCAACAGCGAGCCGTCGCCTTCGAGCGCGAACACGCGCCGCTTCGGCTGCGCCAGCGCGACGCCGAGCGCGATCGGGAACGCCAGCCCCATGCTGCCCAGCATGTAGAAATTCTCTGGCCGGTGGCCGGCGGCCCAAAGATCGAAGTTGGTGTTGCCGATGCCGCCGATCACGGCCTCGTCCTTCAGCCCGGCGACAAGGCGCTGGGTGAGATCGAACCGGTTCATCACCTTGGTATTGCGTGCGCGTGTGCTGGTCATGGCTGATCTCACTTGTCGAAGGTCTTGCCGCCGGTCAGCAGCGGCGAGAGGATCAGCGCCACCGGCGCCTGGGTGGTGACGGCCTGTTTGATCGAGCGGTCGGCGATGAATTCGAGCTCGTCGAGCCGGGTGACGGTGTGATGTTCCATCGCCAGCGAATCCAGCACCGGGCGCATGGTGCGGCAGACCAGCGCCTGGCCGTAATTGAACTCGCCGAGCGTGCCGCGCTCGGAGACGAACATGATCAGCGGGATCTGGTAGGGCACCGCGAGCGAGGCCAGCACGTTGGCGAGCGTGGCAAAGCCCGATGTCTGCATCAGCACCGCGCCGCGCGTGCCGGCCATCCAGGCGCCGGAGACGATGCCGACGGCTTCTTCCTCGCGCGCGGTCGGAAACGTCGTGAAATAGGGATCGGCGTGCAGGTCCTTGATCAGTGTGGTCAGCACCCGGTCGGGCACGTAAGGCACCAGCTTGATCTCGTTCCGCTTCAGCGTCTGCAGCACGATGCCGTGCCAGGTGGTCGCCGTCTTCTGGGACGAGGCTTGTTCCGCGGCCGCCATCCTGCTCTCCCTTGTCGCGCGACGCTGATGATCGCTTGCGATCCAAAACTTGACGTGGTGCCGGCGATTGTCAACATGCCGCGGCGGCATCGCGATCTGCGCAATTCGGCCATCGCAGCGCCGGATCGGCGTGCGATACAGGCGGTAACGATCAAGGGACGGAACGGGACGGGAGGCGTCGATGGCCGGATGGGTCTGGCGGACCGCCATTGCGGCAGCGGCTATGATGATGGCCGGCGCCGCGTCCGCGCAGCCGTACCCGGCAAAGGCCGTTCATATTCTTGTTCCCTATCCGCCCGGCGGCGGAGTCGACGTGCTGACGCGGACGCTCGCCGAAGCCGTGTCGAAGAGCTGGACGCAGTCGATCGTGGTGGAGAACCGGCCCGGCGCCGGCGGCGTGATCGCCTCGCAGGCGATCGCGGGCTCCGCGTCTGACGGCTACAATCTGATCATGGTGGCGAGCGGCCATGCCACCAATCCGTTCCTCTATCCAAAATTGCCCTACGATACGTTCAAGGATTTTTCGCCGATCTCGCTGTTGGCATCGTCGCCCAACGTGCTGCTGGTCCGCGCGGACTCCCCGTTCAAGTCGGTCGGCGACGTCATCGCTGCTGCGAAGGCCAAACCGGGCAGCCTGTCGTTCGCCCATGCCGGCAACGGCACCTCGACCCATCTGGCCGGCGAACTGCTGAACAGTCTCGTCAAGATCGAACTCAGGGCGATCCCCTACAAGGGCGGCGCGCCCGCGATCAACGATCTGCTCGGTGGCCAGATTCCGATGTCGTTCAACAACGGGCCGGAATCGGTCGGACAGTTGCAGGCCGGCACGGTGCGCGCGCTGGCGGTGACGACGGGCTCGCGCGCGCCGTTCCTGCCCGATGTGCCCAGCATGTCGGAGACTGTGCCGGGTTACGACACCGAGGTGTGGTGGGGCCTGCTCGGACCCGGCAACATGCCCGCCGATCTCGTCGCGAAAATCTCGCATGATTTCGTCGCGGCGGTGAACACCGAAGCGGTGAAGGAGCGTCTCGGCAAGCTCGGTGCGATCGCGATCGGCTCGACGCCGGACCAATTCGCGGCCAAGATCAAGGCCGACTACGACAAATGGGGGCCGATCATCAAGGCCGCCGGCATGAAGGCGGAGTAAGCCGATGGCTGCGTCCGAAATCCCCGCCTGGCTGCCGCCGCGTCCGGTGACGCCGCCGCGAGAGAAGCTGCCGCCGAAGGCGTGCGATACCCATGCGCATGTGTTTGGCCCGGCCGACCGCTTCCCCTATGCCGCCGATCGCAGCTACACGCCGCCCGACGCACCGCTCGCGAGCTATCTCGGCATGCTCGATGCACTCGGTTTTACCCGCGGCGTGCTAGTGCAGGGCAGCGCGCATGGCCATGACAATTCGGCGATGCTGGACGCGTTGCAGCGCGAGCCGGCGCGGCTGCGCGGCGTCGGAGTAGCCGATGCCGATGTTGCGGCGGGCACGTTGCGGCAATGGCATGTGCTCGGCGTCCGCGGCTTGCGCTTCAACCATTTCTTCCGCGGCGGGCAATTGCACTATCGCGGCGGTATTCCGCTCGGTGTTGCCGAGACGCATGCGGACGTGATGGCGGAGCTCGGCTGGCATCTGCAGCTCTGGATCGACGTCAAGGATCTGCCCGACACGATCCCGACGCTGAAGGCACTGGGCCTGCCGGTCGTGGTCGATCACATGGGCCGCACCGATGCGGCCGCCGGCATCCATACCGCGGGCTTTCAGAGCCTGCTGCGGGCAGTCGGCGAGGGCTGGTGCTGGGCCAAGCTCTCGGGGGCGCACCGCCTGAGCCGGCAAGCGCCGGATTATCCGGATGCGCGGCCGTTCCACGAGGCGCTGGTATCAGCCAATCCTGAACGGCTGGTGTGGGGCGGCGACTGGCCGCATCCGCGCGTCGAGGGCGAGATGCCCGACGCCGGCCATCTTTTGACGCTGTTCCAGCAATGGACGCTGGATGCCGCGACCCGGCACCGCATCCTCGTCGACAATCCCGCACGACTCTATGGCTTCCCAAACTGAAAGCTGCTGCACGACATGACCGTCAACAACAAGCGCGTGTTCTACGTCAAATACCTCGCCCACGAGATCTACGTCGATATCCTGAAGAAGCGGCCGGATGTCCGGCTCGACCGTCTGGAGAACGAGACACCGGAGGCGCAATTCGCTCCTGTTCTGGCCGATGCGCATGCCTATCAAATCGGTGCGGCGCGCGACGAGCTGGCGCCGCACTTCCATGCCCATGCCGAGCTGCTGACGCGCGCGCCGAACCTGTTGATCGTGTCGTCGAACGGCGCCGGCTTCGATCCAGTCGACGTCGATGCCTGCACGAAGGCCGGCGTGCTGGTCGTCAATCAGTCCGGCGGCAACGCCAACTCAGTCGCCGAGCACGCGCTCGGCATGATGCTGACGCTGTCGAAGCGCATCATCCAGTCCGACCGCCGGCTGCGGCGCGAGGCCAACGTCAACCGCAACGACCTGATAGGCAACGAGCTGAACGAGAAGACCGTCGGCATCGTCGGTCTCGGCAATGTCGGCCGCCGCATCGCCGAGCTGTGCAGGGGCCTCTTGCACATGAAGGTGATCGCCTACGATCCGTATCTTACCGCTGAGGAGATGACGAAGCGGGGCGGAGAGAAGGTCGAGCTCGACGACCTCCTGCGCCGCGCGGACTTCGTCTCGATCTCCTGTCCGCTGGACAGCAAGAGCCGCGGCATGATCGGTGCGCGCGAATTCGCGCTGATGCAGCCGCACGCCTATTTCGTCACCACCGCGCGCGGCTTCATCCATGACGAGAAGGCATTGGAAGAGGCATTGCGAGAGAAGCGCATCGCCGGCGCAGGCCTCGACGTCTGGGCCAAGGAGCCTCCGCCGCCGGATCATCCGCTGCTGCAGTTCGACAATGTGCTGGCGAGCCCGCACACCGCCGGCGTCACCCGCGAGGCGCGCATCAACATGGGCCGGATCGCCGCCGAACAGATCCTCGACGCGCTCGACGGCAAGCGCCCGCCACGCATCATCAACCCCGAGGTCTGGCCGATCTACGCGAGGCGGTTCGAGAAGGCGTTCGGGTTCATGCCGGGGTAGGGGCAGGCTGCCCCATTGCGCGGGCCGTGCCCGCGCGCGGCCAAATATCGAAAACAACCCCATGCACAGTAGCCGACGGGCCGACCAGGTAACTTGACGCGTCGGGCAACTCAGGGGTACATTTCCAATATTCAGAAATCGCGCAAGCGCCCGGGCCTTACGGCGGGAGATACCGTACAGGCGAAGGGAACTGTACGGCCGGGACGTCCGCCACGGCCATACCCAACGCTGTGGGCGCGCAAAAACACCGGAGAAAATCTCCTTCGTCGTAGCCGCGATCAAGGCAACAAACCCGCTGCCCAAGCACCGGCCGGCAACGCGTCCGTTGTTATTTTCCCTGAGATATCGACGGCTTAGCCCGATATCGCCATCTTCCCGATGTGCCCGACCATTCCGGGCACGGAAGGAAGATGTGTCATGCGACAGGTCCAGTTATTGCTCCGCAACGCGCCCGCCAAGATCGGCCGTCGCCTCGCGCAGATCGTCGCGATCGCGGCCGCCAGCCTGCCTCAGGCCGGCGCGTAGTTTCCCCGCTGCGAACATTCGCACGCGCCCTTCCGAATTAACTCACTCCCATTTCGCGTTAGTGCTAGCGTGGTACCCCCAGGCTCTGCCGGTGCAGCAGGGAGGGTTCCATGTCACGCTTCGTCGTTCAGTTCATGAAGGACGTGCTTGGCGGCAATGGCCGCCAGCGCGAGGTCTGCCAGGGCGCGCTTGAGATCGACGCCACGAGCGAAGGTCAGGCGACCGAGATGGCCAAGGTCAAATTCTGCCAGGAACAATCGTTGTGCGACTGGTCGTTGCATGCCGACCGCATCCGGATCGAAGCGGCCGATTTGCATGCTTGAACCAGACAGGCCGTGCGGGTCCGACCTCTGCTCGTGGGCCTTGGCCTGCGACCCCATGTGCCGTGTCGTCATTGCGAGGAGCAATAGCGACGAAGCAATCCACGATTCCGCATGTGCGGACAGATGGATTGCTTCGCTGCGCTCGCAATGACGCAAGAGGAGCCACCTCGCTCCTCTGCGGTGAATCGTCGAGCTCAGCTCGCTGCTGATCACTCCGGCAGGATGCGCACCGCGCCCTTCGCCGCGCTGCTTGCGAACGCTGCATAGGCCTTCAGCGCGGTCGAGACAGCACGCTTGCGTGGCGCGGCCGGCTTCCACGCCGCATTGCCCTTGGCCTCCATCGCCGCGCGGCGGCGCTTCAGCTCGGCATCGTCGACCTTGAGGTTGACCTTGCGGTTCGGGATGTCGAACTCGATGATATCGCCTTCCTCGACGAGGCCGATCAGGCCGCCTTCGGCGGCTTCCGGCGAGACGTGGCCGATCGAAAGGCCGGACGAGCCGCCCGAGAAGCGGCCGTCGGTGATCAGCGCGCAGGCCTTTCCGAGGCCCTTCGACTTCAGATAGCTGGTCGGATAGAGCATCTCCTGCATGCCCGGGCCGCCGCGCGGACCTTCATAGCGGATCAGCACGACATCGCCGGCCTTGACCTTGTTGGTCAGGATGGCGTCGACCGAGGCGTCCTGGCTCTCGAAGATGCGAGCCGGACCGGAGAACTTCAGAATGCTCTGGTCGACGCCAGCGGTCTTCACGATGCAGCCGTCCTCGGCGAGGTTGCCGAACAGCACGGCGAGGCCGCCGTCCTTGGAATAGGCGTGCTCGGCGTTGCGGATGACGCCCTCGGCGCGATCGAGATCGACCTCGTCGAAGCGGCGGTCCTGGCTGAAGGCTTCCTGGGTCGGCACGCCGCCGGGCGCGGCGCGGTAGAAGTTGCGCACCTTGTCGCTCGTGGTCCGCACCACGTCCCAGCGGTTCAGCGCGTCATCGAGCGTTGCGGCATGCACGGTCGGCCCGTCGGTCGTGAGCAGTTTGGCGCGGTCGAGCTCGCCGAGGATCGCCATGATGCCGCCGGCGTGATGCACGTCCTCCATGTGGACATCCTGCACCGAGGGCGCGACCTTGCACAGCACCGGCACCTTGCGCGACAGGCGGTCGATGTCGGCCATCGTGAACGGCACTTCGCCCTCGCGCGCGGCGGCGAGCAGGTGCAGCACGGTGTTGGTCGAGCCGCCCATTGCGATGTCGAGCGTCATCGCGTTCTCGAACGACTTGAAGTTCGCGATGTTGCGCGGCAGCACCTTGGCGTCGTCCTGCTCGTAATAGCGGCGGGCGAGGTCGACGATCAGATGGCCGGCCTCGACGAACAGGCTCTTGCGGTCGGCATGGGTCGCCAGCACCGAGCCGTTGCCAGGCAGCGCGAGGCCGAGAGCCTCGGTCAGGCAGTTCATCGAGTTGGCGGTGAACATGCCGGAGCAGGAGCCGCAGGTCGGACAGGCCGAGCGCTCGATCACCTCGACCTCTTCGTCCGACACGTTGGAGTCGGCCGCGGCAACCATCGCGTCGATCAGGTCGACCGCGCGCTTCTTGCCCTTGAGCAGGATCTTGCCGGATTCCATCGGGCCGCCCGAGACGAACACGGTCGGGATGTTGAGGCGCAGCGTCGCCATCAGCATGCCGGGCGTGATCTTGTCGCAGTTGGAGATGCAGACCATCGCGTCGGCGCAATGCGCGTTGACCATGTATTCGACGCTGTCGGCGATCAGCTCGCGCGAGGGCAGGCTGTACAGCATGCCGTCATGGCCCATCGCGATGCCGTCGTCGACCGCGATGGTGTTGAACTCTTTTGCCACTCCGCCGGCCTTCTCGATCTCGCGCGCGACGAGCTGGCCGAGATTCTGCAGATGGACATGGCCGGGCACGAACTGGGTGAAGGAATTGACCACCGCGATGATCGGCTTGCCGAAATCCTCGTTCTTCATGCCGGTGGCGCGCCAGAGGCCGCGTGCACCCGCCATGTTGCGGCCGTGGGTGGTTGTGCGGGAGCGATAGGCGGGCATCGTAAATCCTTCTCAAATCCTTGGGCGATGGCCATTTTTTAAGGAGATGGCAGCCCTTATGCCCGCCCGAGCGCGTCGATTCAAGCGCGGAACCGCATGGCTGAACCCCGCAATTCGGGCAATGCCGGGCGGCCGGCTTGATCTCGGTCGGCCCGGTGCATTAGGTGGACGCACGGACAGCAAGAACAACGAACAAGCAAAAAAGGGAGAGACGCGTGGCAAGGCTGCCTTTGATTGATCCGGAGACCACGAGCGGAGACATCCGTGCCTCGTTCGACCGCATGCCGGTCAAGCTCAACATCTTCCGCATGATGGCTCATGCCGAGGCCAACATGATCCCGGCGATGCGGCTTGGCAATTCGATCCTGCACAAACAGAAGCTGTCGGCGGTCAATCGCGAGCTCTTGATCCTGCAGGCGGCGCAGCTCGAGGGCGGTGCCTATGAATGGCGCCAGCACGTGCCGATCGCGCTCGGCGTCGGCGTGACGCAGGCGCAGATCGATGCCGTCGAGCGCGGCAATTACGACGACGCTGCGCTCGACGCTGCCGAGCGCGCGCTGCTTGGCTTCGGCCGCGAGGTGGTCGAGAAGGTCCGGGTCGGCGATGCTGCCTTCGACGCCATGCGCGAGCATTTCAGCGACCAGGAGATCGTCGAGGCGATCGTCACGCTCGGCTTCTACATGATGATGGCGCGGCTGACGGAGGCGACCGAGACCGATCTCGATCCGGCCGCCGGCATGGCCGTGTTCGAAGGCGGCAAGAAGCGGGGTTGATGAGATGTCGGAGACCTCGCAAGGGAGTTCGCAAGACTCCAAGCCCGAGCGCTATGTTCGCCCGTTGAGCGCGGAATCGTCGGGTACCGCGCCGGGCAGGGGACGCCTCAACAGCCGCCGCATCCTGGTGGTCGGCGGCGGTCAGCGCGTCTTCGATGCCGCGACCGACCCGATCGGCAACGGCCGCGCCATGAGCCTGTTGTTCGCGCGCGAGGGCGCGCATGTCGCCGTCGCCGATCTCAACCGCGGCTCCGCCGAGGACACGGTGGCGCGCATCGCCGCCGACGGCGGCCGCGGCTTCGCGATCGCCGCCGACGTCACCAGGGAGGCCGACGTCATCAGGATGATTGATGAAGCTCATCAGGCCATGGGCGGGCTCGACGGCATGGTGCTGAACGTCGGCACCTTCGGCAAGACCGGGCTCGACAATGTCAGCGCCGAGGAATGGAACAGGATCTACGAGGTCAATGTGCGCGGCCCGATGCTGTGCTGTCGCGCCGCCCTGCCGAAATTCGAAGACGGCGGCTCGATCGTGTTCATTTCCTCGATCGCGGCGCTGAAGGCGGGATCGCAGATGGCGGTCTATGATTCCTCCAAGGCCGCGCTCGGCGGCCTGATGCGCAACATCGCGCATAGCGGCGCGCGGCGCGGCATCCGCGCCAACCTGGTCTATCCAGGGCTGGTCGACACGCCGAACGGCCGCGAGGCCGGCGCGGGACGGCCGTCGCGCGGCAAGAGCCATGTTCCGTTCGGCCGCCAGGCGACGGCGTGGGAGATCGCCTATGCGGTGCTGTTCTTCATGTCGGACGAAAGCGTCTACGTCACCGCGCAGACGCTTGCGGTCGACAGCGGCTTGAGTGGGATGTAACCGGCGCGCCTTAGCCTGCCGGCAGCTTCGACGAGGTGCCCTGCGAGAGCGGGCAGGTGAGCGTAGCCTCAAGCGTATCGAGGATATTCTCGATCGTGAACGGTTGCCCCCAAAGACGGCTGCTCTTGGTGTTGCGCGACTCGACGGCGGCTTCGTGCGCCGACAGGATCGCGTTGGCGTAGATCGCGAAAATTGAAAGGCGCTGTTCCACGATCGGCGCCGGCAGACGGAGCATCGTCTTCAGGTAGTTGAAGCACGCGACATAGCTCGCATTCCAACGGCCGTTGAGCGCGTCGCGCAACGCCTTCGGATCTGAGGCCTGCAGGTTCGTGGTGAAGCGGATATATCCGTGCCAACGTTCGTCCTCGCCGAGTTCGATGACGGGCATGACCAGCACCAGCAGCACCTCCCTGATGCTTTTGGGGCCCCCGCGCGCCTCGATCTCGTCCAGCATCTCGCGTCGACGCCCGTCGAGCACCGTGGCGCCGTCGACCACCATCTGGCGGATCAATTCCTCCTTGGAGCCGAAATGGTAGTGCAGGGCTGCGTTGTTACGCTGCCCACCGGCATCGACGATCTGCTGCACGGTGACCGCGTCGACACCGTGCCGGGCAAACAGCAATTGTGCCGCGGCCTTGATCTGGTTCCGCGTTTCTTCCGAACTCGCGCGCGTGGTTCTTCGCCTGCTTGACATGCGAACTGATCCTGACCTAATTTAAGCGAAATCACTTAATTCGACTATAGGGCGGAGACAAACCATGCGGGTGCTCATTGCGGGTGGCGGTATCGGCGGATTGACTACTGCGATTGCGCTGCGTCATCAAGGCGTTGACGCGCTTGTGCTGGAGCAGGCCAAAGGGCTGAGCGAGATCGGGGCCGGCATCCAGATCGCCGCCAACGCAGCGATCGTGCTGCGCGAGCTCGGGCTCGAAACCGCGATCCGCAGCGTCGGCGTGAAGCCGCAGTCTTATGACTATCGCGACCTGCGCTCCGGCAAGATGATGTACCAGGCTCCGCTGGGCGATGAGGCCGCGAGGCGCTACGGGGCGCCGATGTACAACATCCATCGCGCGGATTTGGTGCAGATTCTGTCCGATGCGGTGCCGGCGGAATCCAAGCGGCTCGGCGCCCGCTGCGTGGCGGTGTCACAGGACGCGGGCGGCGTCGAGGCGAAGCTTGCGAATGGCGAGATCGTGCGCGGCGACGTGCTGGTCGGCTGCGACGGCATACATTCGGTGGTACGCCAGCATTTGCGGGGACCGGAGCAGAAGCACTTTGCCAACATCCTGATGTGGCGTTCGCTGATTCCAGCAGAGCGTCTCGAAGGGCTCAATCTGGAGGAGCGCGGCAATTACTGGTTCGGCCCCGGCCGGACGCTGATCACCTATTGGGTGCGGCCGAAAAATCTCTACAGCATCCTCGCCTCGGTACCCGCGCAAGAGGTGACTCGCGAATCCTGGGACGAGAGCGGCGACACTTCCGAGATGCTGCGCTCCTTCGAGGACGCCGAGCCGCGCGCACGCAAAATGCTCGAGCAGTGTCGGAGCGCCTTCATCACCGGCATGTATTATCGCGATCCGATCGACAGCTGGAGCTCCGGCCGCATCACTCTGCTTGGCGATGCAGCCCATCCGATGGTGCCGTTTCTTGCCGCGGGCGCCGGCCAGAGCATCGAGGACGCCTGGACCCTTGCGCGCGTGCTGTCGCGTCGGCAGGACGATGTGCCGGGCGCGCTGAGGGAATATGAGCAGCGGCGGCTGCCGCGCACCACGCGCATCCAGGCCGGCGCGCGCGCCGTGGTCAAGCTGATGCATGAGACCGAGGCCAACCGCATACGGGATCGCAACGGCCGCTGGAAGGGCATGGCGCGCATCGATCCGCTCGCCGAGACCAGCTGGGGCCTCGCGTGGGATTATGATGTCGTGAAAGCCACGGAGGGGGCGCCCGGCGAGGTGCTCAATGTCACGGGCCTGCGCGAAGGCAAGCGCTTGCGCCGTCCCGAGGGCCAGCGCGCCTTCGATCTCTGGAAATTCGCCTTTCGGCCTGAAGATGTGGCGCGCGGACATGACGGATTGCGCGAGGCCTATGACCGCTTCCTCACCACGAACTTTCCGCTGCCCGCGGACACCACTGCGGTGGAGGACGAACTGGGTGACGTCAAGGCCTGGCGCGTCGCGGCGCCGAAGGCGCCACGCGGCAATGTCGTGCTGCATTTCCACGGCGGGGGTTATTTGATCGGCTCCGCCAAGGGCTCGCTGGAATACGCAAGCCGTCTTGCCGCGGCGGTAGATGGTGCCTGTTACACGGTGGACTACCGGCTCGCGCCGGAGCATCCCTATCCCGCCGCGATCGACGATGCGGTGGCGGCCTATCGCGCATTGCTGGCGCGTGGCGTCACTGCAAGCTCGATTTTGGTCTCCGGCGAGTCCGCGGGCGGCGGCATGGCCGTTGCGCTCGTCCTGGCGCTCCGAAACGCGGGCGACCCGTTGCCGGCGGCGATCCTCTCGGTGGCGCCATTCGCCGACCTGACCCTGTCAGGCCCGACGATTCGTGCTTTCAACGGCGACGATCCCGCCGCCAACCGCGACCTGCTCACCTTCATGGGTGCGTCGTATTTCCAGGGCCATGAGCCGACCGACCCGCTGGTGTCGCCGCTGTTCGGCGATCTGACCGGGCTGCCACCGCTGTTCGTCACCGCAAGCCAGGGCGAAGTGCTGCTCAGCGATGCCACGCGGCTGGCCGAGCGCGCCGAAAGGGCCGGTGTCGATGTGACGTTGCGGATCGTCGAGGATTCGGTCCACGTCTATCCGATCTTCCCGTTCCTCCCGGAAACACAGGCGACGATGCAGGAGGTCGCCGTCTGGGCCCGGCGCAATCTGCGTCGCAATGACATGAAGTCGGCGGCCGCCGAATAATTCGCGTCGCCACACACGAGACAAGCGCGCCGAAGCCGCGTCAGAATGGGGAGGTTGTCATGAGGATTCGGAATTTGATTGCGTGGCTGGTTGCCGCAATGCTGGCCGCAGGATGCACGGGTGCATTGGCGGAGACGCCGGGGGTTTCCGGCGGCACCGTCAAGATCGGCGTTCTCACCGACATGGGCGGCGTGTTTTCCGACCTCGCCGGTGCGGGTGCAGTTGCGGCCGCGCAGATGGCGATCGACGATTTCGTCGAGCAGGAGAAGCCGCCGTTCAAGGTGGAGCTGATCTCCGCGGATCACCAGAACAAGCCGGATGTCGCCACCGGCATCGCGCGGCAATGGTACGATACCGGCGGCGTCGACCTGATCACCGACGTCATCAATTCCGGTGTCGCGCTGGCGGTGTCGAGCGTCGCGGAAACCAAAAACCGCATGCTGATCGTCACCGGCTCCGGCTCAATGCGGCTCACCAATGAGCAGTGCTCGCCCAACACGATCAGCTATACTTGGGACACTTATTCGTTCACCAACGGACAGGCGCGGTTGGTGAAGTCGCTGGGCCTGGGGACCTGGTATTTCGTCGCCGTCGACTACGCACTGGGGAAATCCCTGGTGGCGGAAGCCTCGGAAGCCATCACGCGCGCCGGCGGCACAGTGGTCGGCACGGTCTATCACCCGATCAGCACCACTGACCTGTCGTCCTTCCTGCTGCAGGCCCAAGCCTCGAAGGCCAAGGTGATCGGATTCGCCAACGCCGGCGCCGATCTCCTGAACTCCATCACGGCTGCGAAGGATTTCAACATAACGCCGGGCCAGACCGTCGTGCCGTTGGTCGGTACGATCACCGAGGTCAACGCGCTGGGCGCGGCGGCGACGCAGGGTATGCTGCTGGTCGAACCGTTCTACTGGGACCTCGACGACCGCTCGAGGCAATGGAGCCGGCGCTTCTTTGCCAAGGTCGGGAAGATGCCAAACTTCGTGCAGGCCGGTGCCTATTCCGCTGTGACCAATTACCTGAAGGCCGTACAGGCGGTTAAGACCGACGACGCGGCAGCTGTGATGCAGCGACTCAAGTCGATGCCGATCGACGATATGTTCGCGCGCAACGGCAGGATCCGCGCGGACGGCCGCATGATCCACGACATGTATCTCGTCAAGGTGAAGGCGCCGGCCGACGTCAAGCAGAAATGGGACTATTATACAGTGGGGGAGACCATCCCGGCGGCTGAAGCCTTTCAGCCATTGTCCACGTCTAAGTGCCGGCTGGTGAATCAATAAGAATACCGCTGCTATTCAGCGGCGAGACTGGTCGGCATCGGAACTCCCACCTTCGGCCGCACCTTGGCCGCGCGGCGGTTCTTCTTGCTGAAGCGGCTGCCTGCGAGCAGCACTGCCGCGGCGCGCAGCTGCTCGCGCAGCCACTGATTGGTGGTGTCGCCCTCGGCGGTGGCATGCCAATAGAGATAGTTGACGTGCGGGCTGATCGGGAACGGGCAGGGGAAGCACTGCAACAGCCCGGGATCCTCCAGCACCGAGGCGGCGCTCTCCGACGCCGTCAGCAGCATGTTGCTGCGGCTCACGACATGGCAGGCGGTCGCGAAATTCTGGCAGGTCAGGCGCACGGTGCGCGTCAGGCCTAGCCGCTGGAGCTGGAAGTCCTCGAATGACACGCCGCTGCGCCGCGACGTCACGCAGACATGCTCCATGCGCAGATAGGCCTTCTTGTCGAGCCGGGTACGGAGCTCGGGATGGTCGCGCCGGGCGAACACCGCGATATGTTCGGTCAGGATCTGCTCGCGCCGTACCTCGGTCGAGAGCGGCAGCAGCGTATCGATCGCGACGTCCAGCGTGCCGGCGGCAAGCTCGCGCTCCAGATTGTTGCGCTCGCTGCGAACGGTGGCGATCTCGACCAGCGGCGCGACCGCGCTGATCCGGTTGATCAGCGCGCTCAGCATCGGCGCTTCCAGATTGTTGCGCAGTCCGATCACGAACCGCTTTGGCGTCTTCGCCGGATCGAAGCGGTTGGTGTGGGTCAGCGTCGTCTCGAGGCCGTTGAGCGCCTGACGCACGGTGGTGATGATCTGGCGCGCCAGCGGGGTCGGCGTCATCACGTGATGCCGGCGCACGAACAGCGGATCGTCGAACATTGCGCGCAGCCGGCTCAGCGCATGGCTCACAGCGGGCTGGGTCAGGTTGAGGCGGAAGCAGGCGCGGCTGACCCCGCCCTCGGTGTAAATCGCGTCGAACACGACGAACAGGTTCAGATCGATGTCGCGTACATGCATGGAAATAATCAATCCGTATCCGTCGAATGCATTTGACGAATATGAGTTGGCACTCTTAAAGTCTCAAGCAAAATAATACCTGGAGGAAACGATGAGCGTGCAATCGCCATCGCGCGGCGTTGCTGTCCCTGCGGCATCATCTCGCTCGGGCTCAATGTTTGCAAAACCGAGCCAGGAGCAGATCGTGCTCCTGATCACGATCGCGCTTCTGGTCGTGTTCGGCCTGACCCTGAACGGTTTTGCCACCGTCTCCAATCTCCTGAATCTGCTGCGCAGCATTTCCATCCTCGGCGTGCTCGGCCTCGGCATGGGGCTGATCGTGATCAGCCGCGGCATCGATCTGTCCGAGGTCGCGATCATGGCGGGTTCCTGGGCGATCGCGCTGATCTACATGCAGAACGGCATGCCTGTTTTCACGGCAGTGCTGTTGGCGCTGGCCATCGCGGTGCTGATCGGCGTCGTCAATGGCGTCATGGTCGCCTTTGTGGAGGCTCCAGCGCTGTTCGTGACGCTGGCCGCCGGCTTCGTGATCTATGGCCTCGCGTTCTGGATCGCGCCGGCCTGGGTGGTCTACGCGCCGAAGGACGCGCCGGGCCTGATGTATCTCGGCGCCGGACGGCTGTTCGGCATACCGGTTCCGATCCTGGTGTTCGCGGTCTGCGCGATCGCGATGCACTTGTTCCTGTCACGTACCTCGATCGGCCGCTTCATCTATGCGCAGGGCGACAATCCGGAGGCCGCGCGGCTGACCGGCATTCCGTTGCGGCCGCTGATCGTGCTGGAGCACGTGCTGGTTGCGCTGCTCGCCTGGATTGCAGGGCTGGTCTGGGTCGGCACCACGGGCAGCATGCAGATGGCGATCACGCAAGGGACCATGATCTTCGACGTCGTTCTGGTGGTCGTAATCGGCGGCATCAGCCTGATCGGCGGCCGCGGCAGCGTGTTCAGCGTCGTGGTGGGCTGCATCCTGATCGGCACGCTGCTCAACGCCTTCACCATCATGGACGTCAACAGCGAGGTGCAGAACATCATCAAGGGCGTGGTGCTGCTGGCCGCGATCGTGCTCGACAATTGGCTGCACCCCCGTGACGAGGAGACCGCGCGGCAAGGCGACTGAAACAAGGCGACTGAGCGCGCCGTGCCAATCAAAAAGAAACCCAATCAATCAAAAGAATTTTGTGTGGAGGAGACGATGAAGACGATCAAGTTCTGGACGATGCTGCTTGCCGGGGTGGCGGTGGCCGCGATGCCGTTTGCGGCATCGGCGCAGGAGGAAGGCACCAAGGCCGGGCGCGAGCTGCGCGCCGCCTATGACAAGTCGCTGCAGGGCAAGACCATCGCCTACCTGCCGATCGCGCTCGGCGTGCCGCTCTCCGACGAGTGGGGCCGCGTGGTGCAGGAAGAGGCCGAGTGGCGCGGCATGAAATACATCGTGCGCGACCCCAACAACAATCCGTCCGCCATGCAGCAGGCGCTGACCGCGCTGGTCGACCAGAAGCCCGATGTCCTGATCGTGCAGAATCCGAGCGTGACGCTCTTGATGAAGGATCTGAAGCGCGCCGAGGCCCAGGGCACCCATGTGATCCAGGTCAACATGGCCTCGAACTACAAGTCCGGCGCCTTTGTCGGCGTCGACTGGCGCGAGATCGGCCGGATGCTCGCGAACGAAACCGTCAAGGCGTGCGGCACCGGTTCCGGCAAGTCCGGCAAGGTGCAGATCGTGCAGGGCGAATTGACTGCAGCCGCCAGCGTCGATCAGGTCGGCGCCATCATGGAGGTCTTGAACAAGGATCCCAACATCAAGGTAGTTTCGAACCAGGCGGCGAACTGGGATGCCAACACTGCGCTCAACGTCACCGCCACCGTGATCCAGCAGCATCCCGATCTCTGCGCGTCGATCGGCTTCTGGGGCATCATGGAGTCGGGCGCCGCGCAGGCGATCCGCAATGCCGGCAAGATCGACGATGTCAAGGTGTTCGCCTCGGGCGAGGGCTCGCAGCTCGATTGCGACCAGGTCACGTCAGGCAATTTCAGCAAATTCCTCAGCTACAAGGCGACCGAGCAGGGTCACGACCTGATGTTTGCAGCCGAGACGCTGCTGATGTCCGGCGACAAGCCCGGCACGAAGAACCTGTCCTATTACACGCGGCCGATCTGGATCGATAAGTCGAACGCCTCGCTCGGCGGCACCTGCTTCGCGCTACCCAAGAAAAACTAACAAGGCGCGAGACAGCCGGCGCGGGGGGCATTCCCGCGCCGGCTGTATCAAGGGTCAGAATCCGGAAACGTCGAAACCGGATCAGGGAGTGCTTTGGCGATGTCGATGGCAGTTGATTCCTTTTCCGCATCGGTGCGGCGGTTCTCACCCCGGCTCCTGCTATCGGAGCTGTTGCTGAAACAGTGGTTCGAGCCGGTCGTTCCCTTCACCGTGATGATCGGGCTGTGGGCGTATTTCGCGCTCACCATTCCCGATTACGCCTCGGTGCAGAACTCGGTGTCGCTGCTGCGGCTGTTCGCCGAATTCGGCTTCGTCGCGCTGGCGATGGGCTTCTGCCTCGTCACCGGCGGCATCGACCTTTCGGTCGGCGCGATCTTCGCGCTGTGCAATTTCGCGGCGCTCTACTTCCTGCTGGTGCGAGAATGGCCGGTGGGCCTGGCCGTGCCGGCGACGCTTCTGGTCGGTGCGCTGCTCGGCAGCATCAACGGGTTTTTGATCGGCTTCCTGAAAACGCGACCGTTCCTGACCACGCTGGTGACGCTGATCATCCTGCGCGCCTCGGTCAATCTGCTCAACACCAGCTACGCCCAGGTGTTCGCGACCAATTCGGTCGAGAGCGACGCCTGGGACTTCATCGGCGGCGGCAGCGTGCTCGGCATTCCCGTCAATGCCGCGACGCTGTTCGTGGTGCTTTTGATCTGCCACATCTTCCTGTCGCGCTCGCGCTATGGCTGGCATCTCACCGCGATCGGTGCCAGCCGCAAGGCAGCGCGCCACGCCGGCATCCGCGTCCGGCTGATGCTGTTCATGACCTATGTGCTGTCGGGCACGCTGTGCGCGGCGAGTGGCATCTTCTACGCCGCGCGCCAGGCTTCGACGGATTCCACCACCGGCGTGGGCTGGGAATTCCAGGCGCTGACCGCCGTGGTGCTCGGCGGCGTGTCGCTGGCCGGCGGCAAGGGCACGGTGTGGCGGGCGATGATCGGCGCGCTGATCATCTTCCTTCTGATCAATGGTCTCGTGCGGATGGGCATCCCGGGCTACGTCACCTCGGCGGTGACCGGCATGATCCTGCTCGCGGCCGTGGGCATCGACGTCAAATGGTCAAAGAACCGCGGCAAGGCGATCCAGAAGATCTACGTCAATCCGGCCTTCGTGCCGCTGGCCTTGGCGCCCGCGGTGCAGCCGGGCGCGGCCTCGCCCTACGCGCAGAACGACCGGCTGATCAACGCCCAGGCGATCGGCGTCGACCAGGTCGAGGGACCCGAGGATGTCATCCTCGACCGTCAGGGCCGGTTGTACGGCTCGACCCGCGACGGCAATGTGATCCGCTTCTCCGGGCCGAACTTCGAGACCCGCGAGGTGTTCGCCCATATCGGCGGGCGGCCGCTCGGCATGCAGTTCGATCGCGACGAGAATCTGATCGTCGCGGTCGCCGGCATGGGCGTCTACGGCGTCGCGCCCGATGGCCGCATCTTCAAGGTCACCGACGAGACCAACCGCACCTGGTACAAGCTGAACGATGACTCGCGCCTGCGCATGGCCGACGATCTCGACATCGCGCCCGACGGCAAGATCTATTTCAGCGACTGCACCACGCGCTACGAGATGACCACCAACACCCTCGACATCCTCGAGGGCCGGCCGAACGGCCGCGTCGTCTGCTACGATCCGGCGACCAAGACCACGCGCACGGTGATCAACCACTTCTATTTCCCGAACGGGATCTGCGTCTCCCATGACGGCAAGTCGATCCTGATTGCGTCGACTTCGTTATGCAAGATCTTCCGCCACTGGATCGAGGGGCCGAACAAGGGCAAGACCGAAGTGCTGATGGACGAGTTGCCGGGCAACCCCGACAACATCAACCGCGCCTCCGACGGCACCTACTGGCTGGCGCTGGTCGGCATCCGCACGCCCACCTTCGACCTTGCGGCGCGAAAACCCGGCTTCCGGTTGCGCATGGTCAAGCAGGTGCCGACCGACGAGTGGCTGGCGCCGGCGCTCAACCATGGCTGCGTGCTGAAGTTCAACGAGAGCGGCGAGGCGCTGGAGTCGTGGTGGGACCCGACCGGCATCTCGCACTCGACCCTGACCTCGATGCGCGAGCATCAGGGCTATCTCTATCTCGGCGGGCTCGAGAACAACCGCATCGGCCGCATCAAGCTCGACGGCGTCGACGACAGCTGGACCGGCTACGATGCCTATTGGGGCGCCAAGAGTCGGGTAACAGGCAGGGTGACGAAGTAATGGGATTTTTCGATCATCTGCTGCGCGACATCCGCAGCGTCATCGACCGCGACGGCGGCCAGAACGCGATTCCGCCGCTCGACGGCGCGCTGAGCCCGAACGACCGGCTCGACACGGCGATGCCGATCGGCGAGCCGCTACCCGGCGTCGACGACGTCATCGCCGCCGGCGACGGCGCGATCTTCGTTTCCGCCGGCCGTCAAGTGCTGAAGCTCAGCGGCGCCGATTTCTCCAATCGCACGGTGATCGCCGAGTTCGAGGATGAGGCCGGCGGGCTCGCGCTGCATCCGGACGGCCGCCTTCTGGTCTGCGTCGCGGGCAGAGGGCTTGCCGCGATCGATCCCGCCAAGCCCGCGCCGCGCTGGCTGGAGGCCGCCGGCGGCGGTGCGCTCGCCGGGCTGCTGTCGGTCACGGCGGCACCCGATGGCCGCATCTACGCCGTCGAAGGCAGCGCCGGCCGCCGCCCGAGCGAGTGGCGGCACGACCTGATGGAGAAGCGTGCCGGTGGCCGTCTGATCAGCTGCGGTGCTGGCCTCGACAATCCCCAGGTGCTGTTGCGCGACCTGCCATATCCCTACGGCGTGATGGTTTCGGCCGACGGCAAGAGCCTGTGGCTCACCGAGAGCTGGGGGCATCGCCTCAGCCGGTTCGCACTAACTGGCGCTGGGCTTGGTCCGCGCGAGACCATCGCCGCCAACATGCCGGGCTATCCGGCACGGCTGCATCCGGACGGCCATGGCGGGGTGCTGCTCGGCATGTTTGCGCGCCGCACGCATCTGATCGAGTTCGTGCTCAAGGAAGACGACTTCCGCGAGGAGATGATGGCGACGATGCCGCCCGAATACTGGGTGGCGCCGGCGCTCGCCGGCGGCAGCGATTGCCTGGAGCCGATGCAGATCGGCGGGGTAAAGGCGCTCGGCATCCAGAAGCCCTGGGCGCCGCCGCGCTCCTATGGCCTGCTGGTGCATCTCGACGCCGAGGGGGAGGCCAGCGACAGCCTGCACAGCCGCGCCGGCGGTCGCTTCCACGGTATCACCGCCGCCTGCGCGACGCCGTCGGGCATCGTGATCGCGGCGCGCGGCGCCGGACGGCTGTTGCGCTACACGGGAGAGCTGCGATGAATGACGGCGTGATGCAGGCGGCGCCCGCCACCCAATCCGCAACCCGCGAGCCGGTGCTGCGGATCAGCAACGGCTCCAAGATATACGGCGGTGTGCATGCCATCGAGGGAGTGAATTTCGATCTTTATCCCGGCGAAGTACATGCGCTGGTCGGCGAGAACGGCGCCGGCAAATCGACGCTGTGCAAGGCGATCGCGGGCGCGATCAACCTCACCTCCGGCGATTATCTGCTCGACGGCAAACCCGCCAATTTCGAGCAGCCGCGCGACGCGCTCGATGCCGGCATCTGCATGGTCTATCAGGAGACCAGCCTGGTGCCGACCATGACCGCGGCGCAGAACATCGAGCTCGGCAACGAGAAGCTGCTGACGCGCTTCCGCACCCTGAACATCCAGGCGCAGCAGCTGCTTCAGTCGCTCAATTTCCACGTCGATCCGGCGACGCCGGTGGCGCTGCTCGGCACTGCCAAGAAGCAGATGGTTGAGATCGCGCGCGCGATCTACAACAAGGCGCGCATCATCATCTTCGACGAGCCGACCGCGTCGCTGACGCCGGAGGAGATCGTCCACTTCTTCCATCTGGTGCGCGACCTGCGCGCCCGCGGCGTCTCGATCATCTACATCTCGCACGCGCTGGAGGAATCGCTGCAGATCGCCGACCGCATCACCGTGCTGCGCGACGGCAAGCTGGTGATCACGGCACCCGCCAAGCAGCTCACGCGCGACGCGCTGGTGCAGCATATGGTCGGGCGCGAGGTCGCGCAGGCGGTCTACGGCGGCAAAGCGAAGACCCATCAGCGTCGCGAGAAGGTGCTGACGGTCGAGAACGTCACCATGGGCATGGCGGTCAAGAACATGTCGTTCTCGGTCTATGCCGGCGAGGTGGTCGGCATCGCCGGCCTGATCGGCTCCGGCCGCACCGAGATCGCCAAGATCGTCTACGGCGCGCTGAAGCGCAACCTGGTAAATGGCGGCACCATCCGGCTGCGCGGCAAACCGATCCGCTATCGCGTGCCGCGACAGGCGATCAATGACGGCATCGCCTACATCACCGAGGACCGCAAGGCCAACGGCTTCTTCGAGACCATGGTGGTCGACGACAACGTCTATATCGGCAGCCTCGCCACGCGGAAGGGCTGGAGCTTGCTGCTGTCGCGTGCCAAGCGCAGCAAGCTCGCCAGTTACTGGGTCGACCGGCTCAAGATCAGCGCGTTGCAGCGCAAGGCCAGGATCATCGAGCTGTCCGGCGGCAACCAGCAGAAGGTTGTGCTGGCCAAGACGCTGGTGCAGGAGCCGTCGATCATCTTCTTCGACGAGCCGACGCGCGGCGTCGACGTCGGCACCATCCCGCATATCCACGGCGAAATCCGCCGCCTCGCCGACGAGGGCAAGGCGGTGGTGGTGATCTCGTCGTATCTGCCGGAGATCCTCGCCGTCTCCGACCGCATCCTGGTTGCCCGCACCGGCCGCATCGTCGCCGAGTTCGACGCGGCGGATGCAACCCAGGACAAGATCCTGTACGCCGCGGTGCATTGAGGCCGCGCGGCGGATCTCTCCCTCTCGTCATTCCGGGGCTCGCGAAGCGAGAGTACGGAATCCATTGCGCCGCGCACGGATTCCGGGCTCAGCCCTTTGGGCTGCCCGCAATGACCGGCGTATCCCCGCTGTCATCGCCCGCGAAGGCGGGCGATCCGGTACGCCGCGGCCTATCGGTTCAATCACGACTGCCTCCGGAATACTGGATCGCCCGGTCAAGGCCGGGCGATGACAGCCGTGGGCGTGGCTCACCCCGGCCTTGACAATTATTTTAAGTATAAAATAATATGCCGCGTCGGCCAACGGCAGGAACCTGCCCGATCTGCCGAAGCCAACGGGAGAACGCCATGCGCATCGTTTGCATTGGAGGCGGGCCGGCCGGGCTCTACTTCGGCGTCCTGATGAAGATGCTGGATCCCGCGCACCAGATCTCGGTGGTCGAGCGCAACCGGCCCTACGACACGTTCGGCTTCGGCGTGGTGTTTTCCGATGCGACCATGGACAACATGCGCAAATGGGACCCGGTCACCGCCGACACGATCGAGCAGGCCTTCAACCACTGGGATGACATCGAGGTCCTGATCAAGGGCCGGCGGATGCGCACCACCGGCCATGGCTTCGTTGGCATCGGCCGCAAGCGGCTGCTCAATATCCTGCAAGCGCGGGCCGAGGAACTCGGCGTCGAATTGATCTTCGAACGCGAGGTCAATTCCGACCTCGAATTCCCCGACGCCGACCTGATCGTGGCCTGCGACGGCGTGAACTCGAAGATCCGCGCCAAATACGCCGAGACTTTCCAGCCCGACATGCTGATGCGGCCGAACCGCTATATCTGGCTCGGCACCAACCGTCCCTTCGATGCCTTCACGTTCGATTTCCGCAAGACTGAGCATGGCTGGTTCCAGGCGCACATCTACAAGTTCGAGGAGGGCGCGGCGACCTTCATCGTCGAGACCACCGAGGAGGCCTATCTCGCCCACGGCCTCGACAAGATGGATCAGGCCGCGTCCATCGCCTTCTGCGAGAAGGTGTTCGCGGAAATCCTCGAGGGGCATCATCTGGTCTCCAACGCGCGGCATCTGCGCGGTTCGGCCTGGCTGTCGTTTCCGCGGCTGATCTGCGGCAAGTGGACCGCGTTCAACGGCAACAGCCATGTCGTGCTGATGGGCGATGCCGCCCATACCGCGCATTTCGCGATCGGCTCGGGCACCAAGCTCGCGCTGGAAGATGCGATCGAGCTGACCAACCAGTTCAAGATCCACGGCGCGACCAAGGACAGCATTCCGGCCGTGCTGAAGGCTTACGAGGAGCTGCGACGGGTCGACGTGGCGCGGATCCAGAACGCCGCGCGCAACGCGATGGAATGGTTCGAAGTGGTCGGCTCACGCTACGCCGACACGCTCGAGCCGGAGCAGTTCATGTACTCGCTGCTGACCCGCTCGCAGCGCATCAGCCACGAGAACCTGCGACTGCGCGACAAGACCTGGCTCGAAGGCTATGAGCGCTGGTTTGCAGAGCGCAGCGGCGTGCCCGCCACCAACGACCGCGTCACGCCGCCGATGCTGACGCCGTTCCAGATTCGTGGCCTGTCGCTGCACAACCGGATCATCGTCTCGCCGATGGCGATGTACTCGGCGGAGGAGGGCGTGCCGAACGATTTTCACCTGGTGCACTTCGGCTCCCGCGCGCTTGGCGGCGCCGGCCTCTTGTTCACCGAGATGACCTGCGTCTCGCCGGAGGCGCGGATCACGCCCGGCTGCTGCGGTCTGTGGAACGACGCGCAGGCTGTGGCCTACAAGCGCATCGTCGAGTTCGTGCACCGCAATTCAGAGGCGCGGATCGGCATCCAGCTCGGCCATGCTGGCCGCAAGGGCTCGACCCGCGTCGCCTGGGAAGGCATGGACGAGCCGCTGCCTGACCATAACTGGCCGCTGGTGTCGGCCTCACCGGTGCCCTATCTGCCCGATGGCCAGATCCCGGAGCCGATGAGCCGCGCCGAGATGGACGAGGTGCGCGAGCAGTTCGTCGCTGCCGCCAGGCGCGCCGCCAGCGCCGGCTTCGATATTCTGGAGCTGCACTGCGCCCACGGCTATCTGCTGTCGAGCTTTCTGTCGCCGCTGACCAACCGCCGCACCGACGACTATGGCGGATCGATCGAGAACCGCGCGCGTTATCCGCTGGAAGTATTTCGCGCGATCCGTGCGGTGTGGCCGGAGGACAAGCCGATGTCGGTCCGCCTGTCCTGTCACGACTGGGCCGAGGGCGGCAACACGCCCGAGGATGCGCTGGCTTTCGCAAAACTGTTCAAGGCGGCGGGTGCCGACCTGATCGATTGCTCCTCGGGCCAGGTCTGGGCCGACGACCATCCGATCTATGGCCGGCTCTACCAGACGCCGTTCGCCGACAAGATCCGCAACGAGGTCGGCATCCCCACCATCGCGGTCGGCGCGATCTCGGAGGCCGATCACGCCAACTCGATCATCGCCGCCGGCCGCGCCGATCTCTGCGCCATCGCGCGGCCGCATCTCGCCGATCCCGCATGGACGCTGCATGAGGCCGCGAAGATCGGCGTCAAGCAGATCGCCTGGCCGAAGCAGTATCTGTCGGGCAAGTCGCAATACGAGGCCAATCTCGAACGCGCCGCTGCGGGAGTGAAGGCATGACACGGTTCTGGCCGAACGCCCATGCGCTCGTCACCGGTGCCGGTTCCGGGATCGGCGCCGCGACCGCGATCGCACTCGCGAAGGCCGGCGTGCGCGTCAGCGTTGCCGGGCGCCGGATCGATGCGCTGAAGGCGACGGCAGCATCGCTCGGCAAGCAGGCTGGCGCCGTTGTGTCGATCGATGTGACTGATGAGGCCGCGGTGACCAGGGGGATCGCCGATATCGAGGCTGCAGCCGGCCCGATCGATATCCTCGTCAACAATGCCGGTAAGGCCGGCAGCGCGCCGTTTGACAAGACGAATACCGCGCTGTGGGCGGATATGCTGGCGAGCAACCTCTCCAGCGTGTTCCTGGTGACGCAGACGGTGCTGCCCGGGATGGCGCATCGCGGTCGCGGGCGGGTGATCAATGTGGCCTCGACCGCGGGCCTCACGGGTTACGCTTATGTGTCGGCCTACGTCGCCGCCAAGCACGGCGTCATTGGCCTCACGCGGTCACTGGCGCTGGAATATGCGCGGCGCGGCGTCACCGTGAATGCGGTCTGTCCCGGCTATACCGACACGCCGCTGGTGGCCGATGCCGCCGCCAACATCGTCGCCAAGACCGGGCGCAGCGAGCAGGAGGCGCGGGCTGCGCTCGCCAAGGTCAATCCGATGCAACGGCTGGTGACGCCGGAGGAGGTCGCCGACGCCGTCCTCTGGCTCGCATCCGAAGGCGCATCGTCAATCAACGGACAAGCCGTCGCTGTCGCCGGCGGCGAGGTCTTTACCGGGTGAAGGAACACATCATGTCCGAGATGAAAGCAAAGCTCCGTCCGTTCAAGGATTATCCCGCAAAGCACTTCCGCTGGCAGGTCGACGCCAGCGGCCGCGTCGCGACGATCACGCTGAACCGGCCGGACAAGAAGAACCCGTTGACCTTCGAGTCCTATGAAGAGCTGCGCGACCTCTTCACCAATCTCAAATACGCCTCCGATGTCCGCGCCATCGTGCTGACCGGCGCCGAGGGCAATTTCTGCTCCGGCGGAGATGTGTTCGAGATCATCGAGCCGTTGACGCGGATGGGGATGCCGGACCTGCTCGCCTTCACCCGGATGACCGGTGAGGTGGTGCGGGCGATGCGCAAGTGCCCGCAGATCATCGTCGCTGCGATCGACGGCATCTGCGCTGGGGCCGGCGCGATGCTGGCGCTGGCGTCGGACCTCAGGCTGGCGACGCCGCAGGCCAAGACCGCCTTCCTGTTCACCCGCGTCGGCCTCGCCGGCGCCGACATGGGCGCGTGCGGATTGTTGCCGCGCGTGATCGGGCAGGGCCGCGCCGCCGATCTGCTCTACACCGGCCGCGCCATGAGTGCCGACGAAGGTTTTGCCTGGGGTTTCCACAACCGGCTGGTGCCGCCAACGGAGCTTGCCGCCGCCGCGCACGAGCTGGCGCGCTCGCTCGCGGACGGGCCGTGGTTCGCGCATGGCGTGACGAAGACGATGTTCAACCAGGAATGGGCGATGGGCGTCGACGAGATGATCGAGTCGGAAGCGCAGGCGCAGGCGATCTGCATGGTGACGGGTGACTTCCGCCGCGCCTTCGAGGCCTTCGCCGCCAAACAGAAACCCGCCTTCGAGGGCAATTGAGATGATCGAGATCCTGCAACCGGAAGGATGGGCGAAGCCGATCGGCTACGCCAACGGCATGGCCGCGCGCGGCAAACAGATTTTCATCGCGGGCCAGATCGGCTGGAACGGGCAATGCGTGTTCGAGACCGACGATCTCGTCGCGCAGATCGGCCAGACCCTGCGCAACATCGTCGCGGTCGCCGCCGCCGGCGGCGCCGGGCCCGAGCACATCGTGTCGATGACCTGGTTCTTGCTCGACCGCAAGGAATATTCCGCGCGGCTGAAGGAGATCGGCGCGGTCTATCGCGACGTGATCGGCCGGCGCTTTCCGGCGATGACCGCGATCCAGGTTGCCGGGCTGATCGAGGACCGCGCCAAGGTGGAAATCCAGGCCATCGCCGTGGTGTCGGATTGATGAGGATGAGCCGTCGCCAATCCCGTCATCCTGAGGAGCCGCGAAGCGGCGTCTCGAAGGATGCACGGCCCGGCTTGTGGCCGTCGACCCTTCGAGACGCGCGTTCCGCGCTCCTCCAGCGACAAGGGCGGAGCCTTTGCGCGGGGGTGACGGGGATAGATTGGAGTTCGCTGAAGCAACGTTAAGCCTAAGCCCAATCATCGCAGGCCACTCCAGGTCCCGGGCGACAAAGCCGCTTGCGGTCGGGCAACGGGCCATGCGACCCTGTATCCAAGCGTAAACGCGTCCTGTTGTGAGTGGAGTAAGGGACGATGAAGGCGATTATCGTCGGAGGCGGCATCGGAGGCCTCACCACTGCGCTGATGCTGCGCTCGCGCGGCATAAGCTGCGAGCTGTACGAGCAGTCGGAGACGATCCGCGAGCTCGGCGTCGGCATCAACACCTTGCCGCATGCGATCCGCGAACTGGCGGGGCTTGGTCTGCTCGACAGGCTCGACGACGTCGCGATCCGCACTTATGAGCTGTTCTATCTGACGCGGCATGGCCAGCAGGTCTGGCACGAGAAGCGCGGGCTCGATGCCGGCCACGACGTGCCGCAATTCTCGATCCATCGCGGTCGCCTGCAAAGCGTGATCCATCAGGCCGTGATCGAGCGGCTCGGCGCGGATGCGATCCGCACCGGCTGCCGGCTCGGCTCCTTCACGCAGGACGAGGGCGGCGTCTCGGCGTATTTCTTCGATCGCAGCGGCAGCCACGTACACACCGCGCGCGGCGACATCCTGATCGGCGCCGACGGCATCCACTCCAAGGTGCGGCAGACTCTGTTTCCGGATGAAGGCGGGCCGTGCTGGAACGGCTTGATGCTGTGGCGCGGCGCCACCGATTGGCCGGCCTTCCTGACCGGCCGGTCGATGATCATCGCGGGCGGCTTGAACGCCAAGGCCGTGATCTATCCGATCGCGCCGGGCTCGAGCCCGGCAAGCCGCCTCACCAACTGGGCGGTGCTGGTGCGGATCGGCGACGGCTCCTCGCCGCCGCCGCGCCGCGAGGGCTGGTCCAATCTCGGCCGGCGCGACGAGATGATGCCCTATGTGGCTGGTTTCACGATCCCGCAGGTCGACTTTACCGGCCTGATCAATGCGACCCCGGAGTTCTGGGAGTATCCGTGCTGTGACCGCGATCCGCTGCCGTACTGGTCGAGCGGCCGCGTCACGCTGCTCGGCGACGCCGCGCATCCGATGTATCCGGTCGGCTCGAACGGCGCGTCGCAGGCCATTCTCGATGCACGCTGCCTCGCCGACATGTTGGCGCGGGCCGAGCATCCGCGCCAGGCCCTGGCGGCCTATGAGCGGCAGCGGCTGCCGATGACCGCCGACATCGTCGCCTCCAACCGCCGTGGCGGGCCGGAGGGGGTCATCGACGCCGTCGAGCAACTCGCGCCGCAGGGCTTTACCGACGTCGACACCATTCTCAACTACGAGGCGCGCGAGGCGATCGTGCGCGGCTATGCCGCGAAGGCCGGCTTCGCCGCGCGCGTGGTGGCGCGGCAGTAGGGGATTCCGCGGCCTATCCTCGTCATTGCGAGCGAAGCGAAGCAATCCATCTTTCAGCGATCGCGTAACGATGGATTGCTTCGTCGTTTCGCTCCTCGCAATGACGGCGACGTCCTACGCCGGGGGCGGCGGCAGGAAGTGGATGTTGTGCTCGGCCGCGAGCCGCACCACGTCGTCCGGGTTCTGCTCCTTCATGTTGTGGATCGCCCAGAACAGGTCGTACAGCCGGCGGGTCGGCGACACCCAGAACAGCGTCTTTGCCGGTTGCTGGGACTTGTTGAAGATGCCGTGCGGCTTGCCCATCGGCAGGCGCACCAGATCGCCGGGTGTCGCTGATTCATCGGCGCCGTCGAGCATGAAGTCGAGCTTGCCTTCGAGGATATAGAGATACTCGTCCTGGTCGGGATGGATGTGCGGCGGCACGAAGGTGCCCGGCGGGAAGGTGGCGTGCCAGGAGAAGGAATGCTCGGTGCGGCTCTTCGGCACGTAGGTCTGGCCGAGGATGCTCCAGGAAATGCCCTGGATGCCCTCATTGGCGCGTGTGATGCCGGCGATCTCGTCTTTCATCGTCATGTTTCCTCCTGATCTTTACTTCGACGCGCAGTCCTTGGCGTAGCGGTCGCCATAATTCGAAAACACCTTTTCGACGATCTCGGTCTGGAATTTGCCGTCCGGCCGCTTCGCGACCTTGGTGAGGTAGAAATCCTGGATCGGATAGCCGTTGTTGTTGAACTTGAAGTTACCGCGCAGCGAGGTGAAGTCGGCCTTCTTCAGCGCCGCGGCGACGGCATCCTTGTTGGAAAGGTCGCCCTTCACGGCCTTGACCGCGCTGTCGATCAACAGCGCCGCGTCATAGGCCTGCATGGCGTAGGTGCCGGGCACGCCCTTGTAGGCCGCCTCATAGGCCGCGACGAACTTCTTGCTCTGGGGGTTGTCGAGGTTCGGGGCCCAGTTCGCGCCGCCGAACATGCCGACGGCGGCGTCCTGCTGTGCGGGCAGGGTGGATTCGTCGACGGTGAAGGCGGAGAGCACCGGCACGGTGGCGCCGGCCTGCTTGTACTGCTTCACGAGATTCACGCCCATGCCGCCCGGCATGAAGGTGAACAGCGCGTCAGGTTTCAGCGCGGCGATCTTGGACAGCTCGGGCTGGAAATCCAGCGTGTTCAGCGGCGTGTAGGATTCCTCGACGATTTCGCCCTTGTAGTCGAGCTTGAAGCCTGCGACGGAGTCGCGGCCGGCCTGATAGTTCGGCACCAAGAGGTAGACGCGCTTGTAGCCGCGGTCCTGTGCCACCTTGCCGAGGATCTCGTGGACCTGGTCGTTCTGGTACGAGGTCACATAGAAGAACGGGTTGCACTCCTTGCCGGCATAGCTTGAGGGGCCGGCATTCGGGCTGATCAGGAAGGTCTTGCTGTCGGTGACCGGGCGATGGATCGCCTGCAGGATGTTGGAGAAGATCGGGCCGACTACGAAATCGACCTTGTCGCGCTCGAGCAGGCCGCGCACCTTGACGACCGCGCCATCGGGCTTCAGCTCGTCGTCGGCGTTGACGATCTCGACATCGCGGCCGGCCATCTTGCCGCCGAGATCCTTGATCGCGAGCGCAAAGCCGTCGCGGACTTGCTGGCCAAGCGCCGCGGCCGGGCCCGAGGTCGTCACCAACACGCCGATCTTGATCTTCTCCTGCGCGATGGCCGGGGTCACCGCGATACCCAGCAGCGCCGCCAATCCCACGAGCTTCGTCAATTGCTTCATGTCTCTCCCCCAACAACCGCCGTGATGTTTCGGCTTCCGCCCGTTTGGCCTCAGCTTAGTCTGACGCGCGCGACCGCCGCAAGCGATGTGGCGTCGCGCCAGGGCAAGCCAGCACCATGCAGCGCGGCACATGCAAGCGTCGCGCCAATTGCTTGAAGTTTAAAGAAATTGCAGGGGATCGGTCTGGCTTATCAGGCAGGATTCGCAATTGTCCTTGCGGCGCAGCGCGAATTGCTTGAAGCTCAAAACAACCGGCCCGGCCGGGACCCGCCGCGAAGGCACGATCGCCGCATGAACCTCGATTCCGAAACCAAAGCCGTCGAATTGCCGGACGATCACGGCACCGAGCTCAGGCTGTGGCTCCGCCTCTTGACCTGCACCACGCTGATCGAAGGCGAGGTACGCAGCCAGTTGCGCGAGAAGTTCGACGTCACGCTGCCGCGCTTCGACCTGATGGCCCAGCTCGACAAGGTGTCGGACGGCATGACGCTGTCGGACCTTTCGAAGCGGATGATGGTGTCGAACGGCAACGTCACCGGGCTGGTCGAGCGGCTGGTCGAGTCCGGCCATCTCGATCGCCGCACCTCGGAGACCGACCGCCGCGTGCAGTTCATCCGGCTGACCAAGCTTGGCCGCGCCGAATTCCGCAAGATGGCGACCGAGCACGAGAAATGGATCGCCGATATCTTCGGCGATTTGTCGCCGAAGGATATCCGCGAACTGATGCGGCTGCTCGCCAAGGCCAAAGGCTCGGCCCAGCGTTCCGCCAAGGCAAGGACCGCTTAAGCCGTGAGCGAGATCGATTACGAGGTCGAATATAACAACCGGGCGCGAGTGCCGGAAAACCCGGCGCTGATGGCCGGCTGGGCGCGGGACTCCGCGGCCTATCGCGAACAGCACCCGCCGCGGCGGCTGAGCTACGGTGCCGGCAGCCGCAACGTCATCGACCTGTTCGAGGGTAACAGCGACGGGCCGCTGGTGGTCTTCATCCATGGCGGCTATTGGCAGGCGCTGGACGGCTCGTCGTCCAGCCACTGCGCGCGGGGCCTCAACGGCCACGGCATCAGCGTCGCGGTGCCGAGCTACGACCTCTGCCCCAATGTCTCAATCGGCGACATCATCGGCGAGATGCGCGCGGCGTGCCGCGAACTTGCAAAACTCGGCCGGCCGCTGGTCGTGTCGGGGCATTCCGCGGGCGGGCATCTTGCCGCATGCATGCTCGCGACCGATTGGCCGGTCTACGATGCGTCGCTGCCGACGAATCTGGTCAGCGCTGCTTACGCGATCTCCGGCCTGTTCGAGCTCGAGCCGCTGGTCGGCACCTCCATCAACAAGGCGCTTGGGCTCGACCGCGACGCGGCAAGGGCGGCGAGCCCGTTGCTATGGAAAGCGCCCGCAGGCGCGACGCTCGATGCGGTGGTTGGCGGCGCCGAGAGTGCCGAATATCACCGGCAGAGCCAGACCATCGCCGACGTCTGGGGCAGAGCGGGTGTGACGACGCGATTCGGCACCTTGCCCGACGCCAATCATTTCACCGCGATCGCTCCGCTCGCCGACCCGGAGTCGGACATGGTCGCGCGGCTGAAGCAGCTCACGCAGATCTGAGATTCCAGGGGCCGCAGCCATTCTCCACCCTTGCGCCAAATTATTTTAAGTATAAAATGATTGGCGTTTGGAACGCTGCCGGGCGTCCTCGATACGATGTTGGTCTTGGCCTTTCTGGATGGAAAGCGAGGGGCAATCGAATGTCAGGTGAATTTCCCGGGCTCGGCCCATCTGGGCATGTCGACGATTTCGCGCGGCGCAACCTGCCGCCATTCGCGCAGTGGCCGAAGCTGCTGCTCGACCGGCCCGAGTTCAGCTATCCCGATTATCTCAATGCCGCGGTCGAGCTGACCGACCGCATCGTCGAGCAGGGCATGGGCGATCGCATCGCGCTGATCGGCAACGGCCGCCAGCGCACCTACAAGGAATTGACCGACTGGTCGAACCGCCTGGCGCACGTGCTGGTGGAGAATTACGGCGTCAAGCCCGGCAATCGCGTCCTGATCCGCTCCGGCAACAACCCGGCGCTGGTCGCGGCCTGGCTTGCGGCGACCAAGGCTGGCGCCGTCGTCGTCAACACCATGCCGATGCTGCGCGCCGGCGAACTGGCTAAGATCGTCGACAAGGCCGAGATTGCGCTGGCGCTGACCGACAGCCGCATCGCCGACGAGTTGGTGGCCTGCGCCAAGACCAGCAAATTCCTCAAGCAGGTCGTTAACTTCGACGGCACGCAGAACCACGACGCCGAGCTCGACCGGATCGCGCTGAACAAACCGGTCAAGTTCGATGCGGTGAAGACCGGCCGCGACGACGTCGCGCTGCTCGGCTTCACGTCGGGCACCACGGGCGAGCCCAAGGCGACCATGCATTTCCACCGCGATCTCCTGATCGTCGCGGATGGCTATGCGCGGGAAGTGCTCAAGGTGACGCCGGACGATGTGTTCGTCGGCTCGCCGCCGCTCGCGTTCACGTTCGGCCTCGGCGGGCTGGCGATCTTCCCGCTGCGCTTCGGCGCTACCGCGACGCTGCTGGAGAACGCGGCGCCGAGCGAGATGATCCGGATCATCGAGACCTACAAGGCGACGATCTGCTTCACCGCGCCGACGGCCTATCGGGCGATGCTGGCCGCGATGGACAAGGGCGCCGATCTGTCGTCGCTGCGGCTCGCGGTCTCGGCCGGCGAGACGCTGCCGGCGCCGGTGTTCGAGAGCTGGACCAGGAAAACCGGCAAGCCGATCCTCGACGGCATCGGCAGCACCGAGTTGCTGCACATCTTCATCACCAACCGCATCGGCAGCGCCGTCGCCGGCACCACGGGCACGCCCGTGAGCGGCTACCAGGCGAAGATCGTCGACGAGGACATGAACGAGTTGCCGGCGGGCCAGGTCGGCAAGCTGGCGGTTCGTGGCCCGACCGGTTGCCGCTATCTCGCCGATTCTCGGCAGACCAAGTATGTGCGCGATGGCTGGAACATCACCGGCGATGCTTTCGTCAGCGACGAGAACGGCCGGCTGTCATTCGTGGCGCGCGCCGACGACATGATCATCTCCGCGGGCTACAACATCGCCGGTCCCGAGGTCGAAGCGGCGCTGCTCGGCCATCCCGACGTCGCGGAGTGTGCGGTGATCGGCGCACCCGACGAGGAGCGGGGACAGATCGTCTCGGCCTTCGTCGTGCTGAAGCAGGGCGCGCGCAGCGACGATGTCGAGGTCAAGCTGTTGCAGGATCACGTCAAGGCGACGATCGCGCCGTACAAATATCCCCGCGCGATCGCTTTTGTCGAAGCGCTGCCGAAGACCCAGACCGGAAAGATCCAGCGCTTCAAGCTGCGCGAGGCGAGCTAGAGGCAAGGCGGCGGCCGTAGCCGCCGCCTCGGCGTTCAATGCGCACCGGCGCCGCCCGCCGCGGTTTTCGGCTTGCCGGTCAGAACGATCGCAATCGCGGCGAGCGCCAGCACGACGCCGATCACGGCGAAGGCGTCACTGAAGCCAAGCACCAGCGCCTGACGCTTCACGATGTTGCCGATCGCCACGATGGCCTGGCTGTGTGCGGTGGCGGGGTCCGAGATGCCGTGGCTGAGGAAGTAGTTGGTGACCTCGGCGATCCGGGTCCGCACCTCGTCGCGGCCGAGGTGAACGGACTGGCCGATGATGTTGGAGTGGAACTGCTCGCGCTTGGTGACGATGGTCGAGAGCAGCGCCGTTCCGATCGCGCCGCCGAGGTTGCGCATCATGTTAGAGATGCCGGAGGCCGCCGGCGCATCCTGCGGCGCGACACTGCCGAGGCTGATGGCGGACAGCGGCGCCAGCGTGATCGCCTGGCCGACGGCGCGAACGATGTTCGGATAGAAGAACTGGTCGCCGGAATAGTCGAGCGACATCTGGATGTTCATGAAGGAGGAGATCGCGAACAGCGTCATGCCGGTGAACGCGATCAGGCGGGCATCGAAGCGCTGCATCAGCTTCGGCACCAGCGGGATCAGGATCAGTTGCGGCAGGCCGGTCCAGGCCAGCACCTGGCCGATCTGCTCGGCATTGTAGCGCTGCACCTGGCCGAGATAGGCGGGCAGCAGATAGACCGAGCCGAACAGCGCAAAGCCGACGAACACCGCCGAGATGGTACCGAAGCCGAAGCTGCGCTGGGTCAGGAGCCGCAGCCGGAGCAGCGGCTTCTCGACCACAAGCTCGATCCAGATGAACAGGGTCAGGCTGACCGCGGCGATCACGGCGAGCTTGACGATGAAGGGCGAGCCGAACCAGTCGTCCTTGTTGCCTTCCTCGAGCACCGCCTGCAATGACGACAGGCCGATCGCCATCGTGATGATGCCGAGCCAATCGCCCTCGCGCAGCAGATGCAGCTGCATCGGCTGGCGCTGCAGCGTGAAATACAGGGTGGCGACCATGACAGCGGTCGGGATCACGTTGACGAAGAAGATGGTTTGCCAGCCGTAATTTTCGGTCAGGTAGCCGCCGATGGTCGGGCCGATCGCCGGCGCAAAGGTCACCGCGAGCGCGAACATCGCCAGCCCAATCGGCTGCTGCGGCTTCGGCAGCTTGGTGAAGACAAGCGTAAAGGCCATCGGGATCAGCACGCCACCGAAGAAGCCCTGCAGGCCGCGCATCGCGATCATCGAGGGCAGATCGTGGGTGAAGGCGCAGGCGACCGAGAAGGCCGCGAACAGCGTAGCGAAGGTGATGATGATCTTGCGGAACGAGAACACTCGGCTGAGATAGTCGGTGAGCGGGATCACCACGATCTCGCCGATCAGATAGGACGTCGAGATCCAGGACCCGTTGTCGACGCCGGTTCCGATGCCGCCCTCGATGTTGAGCAGCGATGCGTTGGTGATCTGGATGTTGAGGATCGCCATGAAGGCACCGATCATGGCCGCCAGGATCGAGATCCAGACGGTCACGCTGGCGCGATTGGGATCCACGGTGGCAGCGGGGGAAGCCGCGGCGGGGGAGGAGAGCGCGAGGTCGGACATGACATCACCTATTTGAATGAGGCGACAGCAAGCTTGGGAGACGTGCTGGAGCGCGGAGCTTCCCCGGCAGGATGCGACAGCGTCGCGATGGAGGGGATCACCGACATGCCCGGCCGCAAATCGACATTGGTTGCGTCGAGCACGATCTTGACCGGGATACGCTGCACCACCTTGGTGAAGTTGCCGGTGGCGTTGTCCGGCGGCAGCAGCGCGAACTCCTGACCGCTTGCCGGCGCGAGGCTGTCGACATGGCCGCGCACGACCTGACCGGGGAACATGTCGACCTCGATCTCGACCGGCTGGCCCTTGCGGACATGGGTGAGCTGCGTCTCCTTGTAATTCGCGATCACATAGGCGCCGGTAGCCGGCACCAGCGACATCAACTGCGTGCCGGCCTGCACGTACTGGCCTGTCCGCAGCGTGCGGTTGCCGACGACGCCGTCGATCGGCGCGATGATGGTGGTGTAGCTAAGATTGAGCTCGGCCTGGTGTTGCAGGGCAGTGGCCCGTCCCAATGCCGCGATCGCCTGGGCGATCTCGGCCTTGAGGAGTTCCACCTGGCGCTCGGCGGAGGCGAGGTTTGCGGTGTCGCGGGTGATGGCGGCCTGCGCGCTGGCGTAGCGCGACTGCGCCTGCTGTGCGTTCTGCAGGCTGCCGTAGCCGGTGCCGGCGAGGTCGGTGTAGCGCTTGTTCTCCTGCTCGGCGAAGGTCTGCGTCGCGGTATCCACCGCAAGCGTCGCGCGCGCCGCCTCGATCACGGAGTGCTGCACGTCGAGCTGGGCGCGTTTGCTGGTGATCGCGGCTTCGGCGGCAGCGACATCGGCCTTCGATTGATCAAGCGCGACCTTGAAATCGCGCTCGTCGATCCGTGCCAGGATCTGGCCGGCGCGCACCTGCTCATTGTCGCCGACCAGCACCGCAGTGAGATAGCCGGAGACCTTCGGTGCGATCGTGGTGTTGTCGGCCTTCACATAGGCGTCGTCGGTCGAAACCTGGAAGCGGCCGACCGTCCAGTAATCCCAGCCGTACCAGGCGCCGCCCGCGAGGACGGCGAGAGCTGCGCCGGTCATCAGCAGGCGGCGTAGCTTGCCCTTGGCGGCGGGGGGCTTGGCGGCCTCCGGATTGGCGATCAACTGCTTGGCGGCCCCGGCCGGAACCTGGCTCTCGGCCTTGAAGGACGTTTCATGTTGGCTCATGGCAGGCGCTCCTGATGCTCTATCCATCTGGGAAACCTTGCGAATTTGGAGGTCGGTCACCCGGGATAATTAGGAAACTTGATGTTTTCCAAAATAGAGCCCATATTTGGACTGTCAATAGAATGACAGTCATCATCTAAAAGCATGGCTCGCGCATGAACCGAAACGGCAAGGACCAGACAGAGCAAACGGCGCCGGCGCGGCGTGGCCGCGGGCGGCCGCAGCTTCGTTCCGACGATGAGACGCGTGCGCTGATCTATGACGCCGCGCGGCGTGAATTTTCAGAGCGCGGGTTTGCGGCGGCCAGCATCGCCGACGTGGCGTGCCGGGCCGGCGTCTCCACCAAGACGCTCTATCGTTTGATCCCAACCAAGTTGTCGCTGTTCGAAGGCACGGTGACGGACCGTATGGACCGATTCATATCCAGCGTTAATCTCGGCGCGTGCGATGGCCGCGATATCGCGGCGGCGCTGGAGGCCGCGCTGCTGACCTGTGCCGAGCTCATACTCGATGCCGAGGTCATCGCACTCCAGCGGATCATCCTGGCCGACAGCGACAAATTCCCCGACATCGCCGAGATGTTCTACGAGAAGGCGATGCAGCGGACCCTCGGCGCGCTGGCTGCGTGGCTGGGTACGCAGCAGCGGCGGGGACGGCTAGCAGTGGACGACGCACAGGCTGCCGCGGGAATGCTGCTTGGCATGCTCGTCTTCCAGCCGCAACGCGACGTGATGTATGGCCATCGGCCACCGCTGTCGCGGGCGCAGATCGAGGCCCGCGCCAAGGCCTGTGCCGGGCTGTTCCTGTCCGGGTGCGCCGTGCCGGCCGATCAGATCAACAAGCAAAGCGGAGACGCGTGATGCCGGAGCCGGCCGCGACCTACACCGTCGAAGCGCAGATCTCGCGCGATGACCAAGCCAGATGTGAAGATATTCTGACGCGCTGGATGGCGGCGCTCAATCGCTATGACGCGTCAGCCATGGACGCGCTGATGCACTTCCCGCATGTGCGGATCGCCGGCGGCGTGGTCACCGTCTATCAGCAGCCCGGCAACAACCCGATGGACCTGTTCGAGCGGCTGCGCAAGCAGGACGGCTGGCATCACAGCGCCTGGAATGAGACCAGGCTCGTACAGTCCTCGCCGGCCAAGGCGCATTACGCCGTCCGCTATACGCGCTACCGCGAGGACGGATCGGTCATCGGGGTCTACGATTCCCTCTATGTGCTGAGCCTGCTCGGCGGCACCTGGAAGATCCAGAGCCGCTCGAGCTTTGGTCCCTGAGCAAGCCGCGTTACAAGTCGGGTTACTTGGCCGCCACCGCCGATGCCGGAGGCTGGGCCAGCACCTGCCGGATCATCCGGGCGAGATCGGCCTTGCGATAGGGTTTTGGCAACAGCGTCACGTCGGGGTCGAGACGGCCATGATGAATGATCGCGTCCTCGGTATAGCCCGACGTAAAGAGCACGCGCACCGAGGGTAGCTTGGCGATCACGGCATCGGCCACCTGCCGGCCGTTCATGCCGCCGGACATGATGACGTCGGTGAACAGCACGTCGCAGACGAAGCCGTTCTCGACCGCAGCCAATGCCTCCGGGCCGTTGGCGGTGACCATGGTGCGGTAGCCAAGCTGCTCGAGCTGGGCGCTGACGTAATTGCGGACCAGCGGATCGTCCTCGACGACCAGGATGGATTCGTGGCCGCCGCGCATGTCGACCGGAGGCGGCGGCTCGACGTCGACCATGTCGCCCATGCTGCGCGGCAGATAGAGCTTGACCGAGGTGCCGTGGCCCTCTTCGGAATAAATCTTGAGATGCCCGTCGGACTGCTTGATGAAGCCGTACACCATGCTCAGCCCGAGGCCGGTGCCCTTGCCGGTGTCCTTGGTGGTGAAGAACGGCTCGAACACCTTTTCGCGGATACCCTCCGGGATTCCGCCGCCGGTGTCGCTGACCGCGACCATCACATATTCACCGGCCCGCACATCGGGATTGGCGGCGGCATAGACCTCGTCGAGGATGACGTTGCTGGTCTCCAGCATCAGCTTGCCGCCGTCGGGCATCGCATCGCGGGCATTGACGGCGAGATTGAGCAGCGCAGTCGCCATATGGTTGGGGTCGATGAAGGCCGGCCAGGCGTCGGGCTCGAGCGCGGTATCGATCTCGATCTGCTCGCCGAGCGACGGGCGCAGCAGCCGCGCGGTGTCCTGCACCAGCGTATTGAGGTCGGCTTCACGCGGTTGCAGCGGTTGCTGCCGCGAGAAGGCCAGCAAATGCTTGGTCACCTCGGCGCCGCGAACGGCGGCGTCGCTGATCATTTTTGTCACCGACGACAGCGCGGCGTCATGTTCCACGGCCTCGGCGAGGATGTCGATCAGGCCCGTGATGACGGTCAGGATGTTGTTGAAGTCGTGCGCGATGCCGCCGGTGAGGTGCCCGACGGCCTCCATCTTCTGCACCTGGCGCAGCTTCTGCTCGGCCTCGAGCTGCTCCCGCGTGGCCTCGACCTCGCGGGCGCGCATGAAGATTTCGGCTTCCATCTGCTCGGTGCGCTCGCGCAGCCGGTCGGTCAGCTTGTCCTGTTCGGCGCCGCGCTGCTTCAGCTGAATGAAGCCGGTGACGTCTTCCACCCGATGGATGATGTAGGTGAACTGTCCGGTCGGTCCGAAAACCGGCGTATTGCGCGGGCTCCAGTAGCGTTCCTCGAATCCGCCGCCCTCCGACTCGGGTTTGCGGATGTCGTATTTCTGCACCGACATGGTGTCGGGGCGGCGGAACTGGACCACGCGCTCCAGCGAGGCGCGCAGGTTGCGCGCGCCGTCGGCCGCCGGATCGTCCGGATTGTCGGGAAATACTTCGAACAGCCCGCGCCCAAGGATCGCGGCGCGCTCGGTCCTGGTGGCGCGCAGATAGGCGTCGCTTACTGCCACGATGCGAAAGTCAGGCTGCGTCAGCACCAGATAGAGGCCGGGCGCCGCCTCGAATAACGCCTTGAAGTCAGGCATCGGCGGGGACTGGTTTTGCAGTTCATCCTCCCTCGCAGGGATACGGTCCCCCAGTGACCGCAATCAAGATGTGGCACGCGCTCGTGGGAACTTCAATGGTTAACATACGGCATTAACTCGATTTTTCCGATCGAACTGGCATCGCAATGTCGTGGCGTTAGCGGGAGTTCGGCAGATAGCGCCAGCCCTCTTTGCCCAGGAAGTCCAGCATCGCCTGGGCGGGCGGCAGCAGGATCCTGTCGGTGCGCCTGATTGCGTGCCACTGCCGCACGATCGGCAAGCCCTTCACCTTGAGCACCACCAGCCGGCCATCCTCCAGTTCGTGGAACACGGTGTGCTGGGAAATGAAGGCGATGCCGAGCCCAGCCATGACGGCCTGCTTGATGGTCTCGTTGCTGTCCATCGCCATGCCGAGCTTCGGCTCCAATCCGACCCGCTCGAAATATTGCTGCATCAGCATCCGTGTGCCCGATCCCTGCTCGCGGGTGATGAAGGTCTCATTGGCGAGCTCCGATGTCGCGACGTGCCGCCGGCGCGCCAGCCGATGATCGGGTGCGGCGATGATGAAGTGCGGATGCCGGCCGAGCGGCTTCATCTCGACCTCGACATCGGCCGGCGGCCGACCCATCACCGCGATATCGAGGTCGTAGCCGCGCAGCGCATCGCGAATCTCCTCGCGGTTGCCGATCCGCAGCGTCACCTCGATCTTGGGAAAGCGGCGTGAGAACGCCGCGATCGCGAACGGCACGAAGTATTTCGCGGTCGAGACCGCGCCCATCGCGACGCGGCCGCCGCTGCGGCCTGCGATCATGTCGAGCGACTGCTCGCAATCCTTCAGCGCCGCCTCGATCCGTTCGATCAGCGCCAGCACATGCGCGCCGGCATCGGTCAGCGCCATGCCGTCGCCGGTGCGCTGGATCAGAGGCAACCCCGCCAGCGCCTGCAGGTTGCGGAGCTGCAGCGTCACCGCCGGCTGCGTCAGGTTCAGCTGGTTGGCCGCCGACGTGATCGAGCCGGCCTCGTGCACCGCGGACAGCGCGCGCAGCTGGCGGATGGTGAGGTCCCGCGAGAAGTTCCCGGCCATCGCAAGCTCCATAAGAAATACTTTGCCAAGACCAAAGATAATAAAATTTCCCTAATTCGGCAAATCGCGCGTTGATACGGCGAAGGCGACTCCTTGCGGTGCCGCTCGACACCTCGGGACAGAGGGCGCGATCAAAGGGAGTGGCCGGTGGAGATTCGTCCTGCATTGCATGCCCATCTGGAGTGGCCGACGCAGCACAACCCGTTGCGCGCCGCGACCGTTGCGGTGGTCGAAGCCCTTGCCTGCGCCGCGATCGAGCTGTCGCGCATCATCGCCGCCGGGCCGCTTGCCGGCATCGGCGGCGAAAGCGGCGGGATCAATCCCGACGGCGATCGCCAGAAGACCATCGATATCGTCGCGGACGGACTGATGCGCGACGCGCTGCGCACTGCACCGGTCGCCGCTGTCTTGTCCGAGGAGGTCGAACTGCCAGAGACGCTCGATCCCGATGCGCCGCTCTGTGTCGCGATCGATCCGCTGGATGGATCGGCCAATCTCGAAAACAACATCTCGATCGGCACGATCTTCTCGATCCGGCCGAAGGGCAACGACGCTCTCTCGACTTTCTTCGAGCCCGGCACGGCGCAATGTGCGGCCGGCTGCTTCATCTATGGTCCGCAAACCGTGCTGGTGCTTGCGCTCGACCAGTGCGTCGACTGTTTCACGCTCGACCCGCGAACCGGCTCGTTCGTCCTGACCGCACGTGAGCTGCGGGTGCCGCAGGAGGCGTCGGAATTCGCGATCAACGCCTCGAACCGCCGGCACTGGAGCGGCCCGGTGCGCAACTACATCGATGACTGCCTCGCCGGCGTGAACGGCGAGCTCGGGCAGGATTACAACATGCGTTGGATCGGCTCGCTGGTGGCCGAAGCCTACCGCATCCTGATGCGCGGCGGCGTGTTCCTGTATCCGGCGGATGCGCGCCAGGGCTACCGCGAAGGCCGCTTGCGCCTGCTGTACGAGGCGCATCCCATTGCGCTGATCATGGAATGGGCTAATGGCGCTGCCTCGAGCGGCCGCTCACGCATTCTGGAACTCTCGGCACGTACACCGCATCAGCGCGTGCCGCTGATCATGGGATCGACGCGCGCCGTGCGCGACGTCGATGCGATCCACCTGACCGTCGAGCCGTTGTTCGAGAGCAGCGATGCCCCGCTGTTCGCGCGGCGCGGCCTGTTCCGCTGAGGGAGGAACGCGTGTCTCGCAGGCATCCCATTATCTCGATCACCGGCTCGTCCGGTGCCGGCACCACCTCGGTGAAGAAGACGTTCGAGAATATCTTCCGCCGCGAGAACGTGGTCGCGGCCTATATCGAGGGCGACGCCTTCCACCGCTACGACCGCGCCGAGATGCGCAGCATGATGGTTGAGGAGGCCGAGCGCGGCAACAAGCACTTCAGCCATTTCAGCCCCGAGACCAATCTGTTCGAGGAGCTGGAGAAGCTGTTCAGCGACTATGCCGAGACCGGCACCGGCACCACCCGGCACTATGTGCATGACGAGGAGGAAGCGCGGCTCTATGGCGCGAAGCCCGGCACCTTCACCGCCTGGGAGGCGCTGCCGGAGAACTCTGACCTCTTGTTCTACGAAGGCCTGCATGGCGCGGTGGTCACCGACAAGGTGAACGTCGCGCAGCACGCCGACCTCAAGATCGGCGTCGTGCCGGTCATCAACCTCGAATGGATCCAGAAGCTGCACCGCGATCGCAGCCATCGCGGCTACTCCACCGAGGCGGTGACCGACACCATCCTGCGCCGCATGCCGGACTATGTGAATTACATCTGCCCGCAATTCACCGAGACCGACATCAACTTCCAGCGCGTGCCGACGGTCGACACCTCGAACCCGTTCATCGCGCGCTGGATCCCGACGCCCGATGAATCGATGGTCGTGATCCGGCTGAAGAACCCGCGTGGCATCGACTTTCCTTATCTACTCTCGATGATCCCGAACAGCTTCATGTCGCGGGCCAACTCGATCGTGATTCACGGCGCCAAGCTCGACCTCGCGATGCAGCTCATCCTGACCCCGCTGATCCTGCAATTGATCGAACGAAAGAGGCGAACGATATGACCGCACTTGCGTCCGTTGCGAGCCGCCCCGAAATCGGCCACGACGAGATGGCGAACGCCATCCGCTTCCTCGCCATCGATGCGGTAGAGCAGGCGAAATCCGGCCATCCCGGCATGCCGATGGGCATGGCCGATGTCGCGACCGTGCTGTTCACCGACTTCCTGAAGTTCGATCCGGCCGATCCAGCCTGGCCCGACCGCGACCGCTTCGTGCTGTCGGCCGGCCACGGCTCGATGCTGCTCTATGCGCTGCTCTATCTGACCGGCTACGAGCGCATGACGCTCGATCAGCTTAGGGCTTTCAGGCAATGGGGATCGCAGACCCCCGGGCATCCCGAGTATGGCCATACGCCGGGTGTCGAGACCACGACCGGACCGCTCGGGCAGGGGATCGCGACCGCGGTCGGCATGGCGCTCGCCGAACGCTTGATGAACGCCCGCTTCGGCGACGACCTCGTCGACCACTACACGTACGTGATCGCCGGCGATGGTTGCCTGATGGAAGGCCTCAGCCATGAGGCGATCTCGCTCGCCGGCCATCTGCGGCTGAACCGGCTGATCGTGCTGTTCGATGACAACCAGATATCGATCGACGGCGCCACCTCGCTGTCCTGCTCGGACGACCAGGCCGCCCGATTTGCGGCCAGCGGCTGGAACGTCTGCCGGATCGACGGCCACGATCCGCAGGCGATCACAGCTGCGATCAGGCAGGCGCGCGCCAGCGATCGTCCGTCGCTGATCGCCTGCCGCACCGTGATCGGGTTCGGTGCTCCGAACCGGCAGGGCAGCGAGAAGGTGCATGGTGCGCCGCTCGGTGCCGATGAGGCAGCGAAGACCCGTGCCGCGTTGCGCTGGCCATATCCGGCCTTCGAAATCCCCGATGCGGTGCTTGCCGAGTGGCGCGAGCTCGGCGGTCGCGGCCGCGACGCGCGGCGGGCCTGGATCGAGCGCTCGCGCAGCGTCTGCAAGGGCGAGCGATCTCCGTTCCACGATGCGCTGAACCGGAAGTTGCCCTGCGCCTATGCTGAGGCGATGGCGAAGCTCGTCGATCGGTTCGCGACCGAGCGTCCGAAACTCGCCACGCGGCAGGCGTCGCAGCAGGTCATCGACGTGATCGCCGAAGCGTTGCCCAATCTCCTGGGCGGGTCGGCCGACCTGACGCATTCCAACCTGACGCTGGCGAAGTCGCAGGTTTCAGTGCGGCCGGACAAGCTCGACGGCAGCTACATCCATTACGGCATCCGCGAGCACGCTATGGCAGCTGCGATGAATGGAATCGCCCTGCACGGCGGCTTCATCCCCTATGGCGGCACCTTTCTCAGCTTTGCCGATTACAGCCGGCCGGCGATCCGCCTCGCGGCGCTGATGGGCATCCGTGTCGTCCATGTGATGACCCACGACTCGATCGGGCTCGGCGAAGACGGGCCGACGCATCAGCCGGTCGAGCATCTGGCCGCGCTGCGGGCGATCCCGAACCTGCTGGTGTTCCGTCCGGCCGATGCGGTCGAGACGGCGGAAGCCTGGGACTGCGCGCTGAAGGCAGAGACCTCGCCGTCGATCCTCTGCCTGTCGCGGCAGGCGCTGCCGACGGTTCGCGACGGCAGCAGGGACAACCAGGTCGCGCTCGGCGCCTACATTCTCGTCGAGCCGGCCCTCGGGCGTGACGTCACCCTGATTGCAACGGGTTCGGAGGTGGCGATCGCGCTCGAAGCCGCAAAGCTGCTGGCGGAAGCAGGGGTGAAGGCCGCGGTCGTTTCGGCCCCGTGCTTCGACCTGTTCCGCCAGCAGCCGAGCGACTATCGCGCAAAAGTGCTGGGCGGCGCGCCGCGCGTCGGCGTCGAAGCCGCGGTCGAGGGCGACTGGGCCCGCTGGCTCGGTGACGACGGTGCATTCGTGGGCATGACCGGCTTCGGCGCGTCAGCGCCGGCCGACGTGCTCTACCGCGAATTCGGCATCACACCAGGGGCGGTCGCCGCCACCGCAAGACAGCTCATTCAACGAGCGAATTGAAAGGAGGACGCCACGATGGCGCGGATCACACTAAGGCAATTGCTGGACCATGCCGCCGAACGCGGCTACGGCGTGCCGGCCTTCAACATCAACAACATGGAGCAAGGCCTCGCCATCATGGAGGCGGCGGCTTCCTGCGATGCGCCGGTCATCATCCAGGCCTCGCGCGGCGCGCGGTCCTACGCCAACGACATCATGCTGGCGAAGATGATCGATGCGCTTGAAGAGATGCATCCGCAGATCCCGCTCTGCCTGCATCTCGATCACGGCAACGAGGAGGCGGCCTGCGCCACCGCGATCCGCTGCGGCTTCACCTCGGTGATGATGGACGGTTCGCTCAAGGCCGACGCCAAGACCGCAGCCGACTACGAGTACAATGTCGATATCACCCGCCGGGTGGTCGATATGGCCCATTGGGTCGGCGCGTCGGTCGAAGGCGAACTCGGCGTGCTCGGCTCGCTCGAGCATGGCGGCGGCGAGCAGGAGGACGGCCACGGCGTCGAAGGTAAGTTGAGCCGCGATCAGCTGCTCACCGATCCTGACCAGGCGGTCGATTTCGTCCGCGCCACCAAGGTCGACGCGCTGGCAATCGCGATGGGCACCTCGCACGGCGCCTACAAGTTCACGCGCCGCCCCGACGGCGAGATCCTGGCGATGCGCTTGGTCGAGGAGATCCATACGCGGCTGCCCAATACGCATCTGGTGATGCACGGCTCGTCCTCGGTACCGCAACCGCTGCAGGACATGTTCAACGCGTTCGGCGGCGAGATGCCGCAGACCTGGGGCGTGCCGGTCGAGGAGATCGTCCGCGGCATCAAGCACGGCGTACGTAAGGTCAACATCGACACCGATTGCCGCCTGGCGATGGCGGCCGCCTTCCGCAAGGTCGCCGTGCAGTCGAAGAGCGAATTCGATCCGCGCAAATTCCTCAAGCCTGCGATGGATGCGCTGCGCGAGCTTTGCCGTGACCGCTTCGAGCAGTTCGGCACCGCCGGCAATGCCGCCAGGATCAAGGTGGTTGCGCTGCCGGAGATGGCCCGACGCTACCGCGCCGGCGCGCTCGACCCGCAGATTGGAAAGATCACCCAGGCCGCCTGAGCAGACGGCGCCGAACGACAGGAGATTTCGATGAACATGCAGCAGTCGATCACGGTGCGCGGCAAGGATCGCTACAAGTCCGGCGTGATGGAATACAAGCGGATGGGCTATTGGGAGCCGAACTACGAGCCCAAGGACACCGATGTCATCGCCTTGTTCCGCGTCACGCCGCAGGACGGTGTCGATCCGACCGAGGCATGCGCGGCGGTGGCCGGCGAATCCTCCACCGCGACCTGGACCGTGGTGTGGACCGACCGGTTGACGGCGGCGGAAAAGTACCGGGCCAAGTGCTATCGCGTCGATCCGGTGCCGAACTCGCCCGGCAGCTACTTCGCCTATATCGCCTACGACCTCGACCTGTTCGAGCCGGGCTCGATCTCGAACCTGACGGCGTCGATCATCGGCAACGTGTTCGGCTTCAAGCCGCTGAAGGCGCTGCGCCTCGAGGACATGCGGCTGCCGACCGCCTATGTGAAGACCTTCCAGGGTCCGGCGACCGGTATCGTGGTGGAGCGCGAGCGGCTCGACAAATTCGGCCGCCCGCTGCTCGGCGCCACCGTGAAGCCGAAGCTCGGACTGTCCGGCCGCAACTATGGGCGTGTCGTTTATGAGGCGCTGAAAGGCGGGCTCGACTTCACCAAGGACGACGAGAACATCAACTCGCAGCCCTTCATGCACTGGCGCGAGCGCTTCCTCTACTGCATGGAGGCGGTCAACCGCGCGCAGGCCGCGACCGGCGAGATCAAGGGCACCTATCTCAACGTCACCGCGGCGACCATGGAGGACATGTACGAGCGTGCCGAGTTCGCCCATGAGCTCGGCTCCAACATCGTGATGATCGACCTCGTGATCGGCTACACCGCGATCCAGTCGATGGCGAAATGGGCGCGCCGGAACAACATGATCCTGCACCTGCATCGGGCGGGTCACTCGACCTACACCAGGCAGCGCAGCCACGGCGTCTCGTTCCGCGTGATCGCGAAATGGATGCGGCTCGCCGGTGTCGACCACATCCATGCCGGCACGGTGGTCGGCAAGCTCGAGGGCGATCCGAACACCACGCGCGGCTACTACGACATCTGTCGCGAGGACTTCAACCCGATGCAGCTCGAGCACGGCGTGTTCTTCGACCAGAACTGGGCCAGCCTCAACAAGCTGATGCCGGTGGCCTCCGGCGGCATTCATGCCGGCCAGATGCATCAGCTGCTCGATCTGCTTGGCGAAGACGTCGTGCTGCAGTTCGGTGGCGGCACCATCGGCCATCCCCGCGGCATCCAGGCCGGCGCCACCGCCAACCGCGTCGCGCTGGAAGCCATGATCCTCGCCCGCAACGAGGGCCGCGACTACGTCCATGAGGGCCCGGAGATCCTGGCCAAGGCGGCGCAGACCTGCACGCCGCTGCGCGAGGCGCTCGACGTCTGGAAGGACGTCACCTTCAACTACGAGTCGACCGACGCGCCCGATTTCGTTCCCACGCCGAGCATGGCGGTCTGACAGGAGGTTCTCATGCGCGTGACCCAAGGCTGCTTCTCTTTCCTGCCCGATCTCACCGATGAGCAGATCGCTGCGCAGGTGCAATACTGCCTCGACAAGGGCTGGGCGGTGAACATCGAGTTCACCGACGATCCGCACCCCCGCAACACCTATTGGGACATGTGGGGCCTTCCGATGTTCGACCTGCGCGATGCGGCAGGGATCATGAAGGAGCTCGCCGACTGCCGGCGGGTCTATGGCGACCGCTATATCCGGATTTCCGGCTTCGACTCCAGCCACGGCTGGGAGTCGGTGCGGCTGTCCTTCATTGTCAACCGGCCGCGCGAGGAACCGGGCTTCCGGCTCGACCGCCAGGAGGCGGCCGGACGCAACCTGCATTACTCGACGCATGCTTACGCGGCTGGCCGCCCCGAGGGTGAACGCTACAGCGATCACTGACCGCGTCCGGGCTCATAAGCCAGGCGGGTTGCTCCCTCGACCGTCTGGTCCGGATGCACTTCTCCGTCGTCGCCGCAGCGACGACGGAGCTTTTCTCGAAGCGAGAGGATGATGACCCAAGCGCAAGAACAAATTAAAGAGCAAATCCGCGAGACACCACCCGCAACCATCGACCTCCGGCATGAATTCGCCGACCTCGGCATCGGCGACGTGCTCGACCAGCTCGATTCTGAATTGATCGGCCTCAAGCCGGTGAAGACGCGTATCCGGGAGATCGCCTCGCTGCTGCTGGTCGAACGCATCAGGCAGAAGATGGCGCTGGCAACGACGTTCCCGACGCTGCACATGTCGTTCACCGGCAATCCCGGCACCGGCAAGACCACTGTTGCGCTGCGGATGGCCGGCATCCTGCACAAGCTCGGCTTCGTGCGCCGCGGCCATGTCATCAGCGTCACGCGCGACGATCTCGTAGGGCAATATATCGGCCACACCGCGCCGAAGACCAAGGAGATTTTGAAGAAGGCGATGGGCGGCGTGCTGTTCATCGACGAAGCCTATTATCTGTACCGCCCCGAGAATGAGCGCGACTACGGCCAGGAAGCGATCGAGATCCTGCTGCAGGTCATGGAGCAGCAGCGCGAGGATCTGGTGGTGATCCTGGCCGGCTATGGCGACCGTATGGAGAAATTCTTCCAGAGCAATCCGGGATTCCGATCGCGCATCGCGCATCACATCGATTTCCCGGACTATTCGGACGCGGAGCTGCTGTGGATCGCCGAGCTGATGCTGCAGCAGCAGAATTATCGTTTCTCCCCCGAAGCGCGCGAGGCGTTCACCCGGTACATCGGCATCCGCAAGGCGCAGCCGTTGTTCTCCAATGCGCGCTCGATCCGCAACGCGCTCGACCGCATCCGGCTGCGCCAGGCTAACCGGATCGTGGCGAAGCTCGACCGCACGCTCACGGCCGACGACGTGATGTCGATCGAGGCCGGCGACGTGCTTGCCAGCCGCGTGTTCACCAAGGGGGGCGGCGGGACGGGCGAGGGACGATGAACCAGGCGCTGGCCGTCATCAGGAGCGCCGGGACGCGTGACATCATTGCGAACGCGCGTGCCTTGATCTTCGACGTCGACGGCACGCTCGCCGAGACCGAGGAGGTGCATCGCCGCGCCTTCAACGAGGCGTTCGCCGAGGCCGGCCTCGATTGGTTCTGGGACCAGGTCACCTACGCGCGGCTGCTTCGGGTCGCCGGTGGTAAGGAGCGCATTCGCGCCTTCGACCAGAGGAACGCGGTACCGTCGCTGACATTCGCCGACATCGCCGGCCTGCACGCAATCAAGACCGCGCGCTACGCCGCGCTGATCGCGGCGGGCGGCTGCCCGTTGCGGCCGGGCGTGCGGGCCTGGCTCGCCGGCGCGCGCAGCCGCGGCCAGCGCCTCGCGATTGCCACGACGACCTCGCACGGCAATATCGACGCGCTGCTGTCGGTCGCGTTGGGGCTGGATTGGGCGGATCTGTTCGAGGCTGTTGTCGCCGGCGACGACGTGCCACGGAAGAAGCCGGCCCCCGACGTCTATGTCGAGGTCCTGACGCGGCTCGGGCTCGGACCTGCGGATTGCATCGCGGTCGAGGATTCCGGCAACGGTCTCGCCGCCGCCGCGCAGACCGGCATCCCCGTGGTCATCACAAGAAGCACCTATTTCAGCGACGACGATTTCGCCGGAGCCCTGCTGGTCGTCGATGATCTCTCCCAGATCGATGCCTGAAGGCCGCTGCCGCCGCTGGCTGGCTCTCCGAGCAATTTATTCGGATGCTTAAATAAATGGTTGTTGCGTCCATTGCGTAGTGAGGGCACAATCCTACCGAAGTTGCCAGAAAGAGTGCCGCGTCACTTGGTTGACCGCGGGACTTGCCAGCGATTCCGGGAGAAAGCGCCTCATGATCCCCATAGCCCCGATAAATTTATTCTGTTGACTAAATAAATGGCTGGCCGATGCTCGCATCCATATGATACTCGGGGTGTCTTCTACCGAAGATTGTGAGCGGCGGTGCCGCACCAAAAAAGAGTCGGGCGGACGCTGACGCTCGCCGACAATTCCGGTAGCTGATCGTGCGGGAGTGAGCATTTGGCGCTCTTGATGGATTCAACCGACATTCCGCTGTTTTGGTTCGTGACGGCTCCGGCGCCGATCCGACATCGCCGCAGATCTGTCGCCGGCCCACGAACGATAGCGGTCGATTGACGCTGTCCAAGGCGGCAGTACCCCAAATCAAAAAACCAAGGGAGTGAAGCATGTTCAAATTGAAAACCACCTTGTTCGCGCTCGCGCTGGCCGGCCTTGCGGCGACGGCGTTCGATCGCGACGCCATGGCCCAGGCCAAGCCGACCGTCGGGATCGCAATGCCGACCAAATCCTCGGCGCGCTGGATCGACGACGGCAACAACATCGTCAAGGTGCTGAAGGAGCGCGGCTACGGCACTGACCTGCAATATGCCGACGACGACATCCCGAACCAGCTCTCCCAGGTCGAAAACATGGTGACCAAGGGCGCCAAAGTCCTGGTCATCGCGGCGATCGACGGCACCACGCTGTCCGACGCGCTGAAGCAGGCCAAGGCCCAGGGCATCACCGTGATCGCCTATGACCGCCTGATCCGGGATACGCCGAACGTCGACTATTACGCGACCTTCGATAATTTCCAGGTCGGCGTGCTGCAGGCGCAATCGATCGAGAAGGCGCTCGGACTGAAGGACGGCAAGGGCCCCTTCAACATCGAGCTGTTCGGCGGCTCGCCCGACGACAACAACGCCTATTTCTTCTACGATGGCGCGATGTCGGTGCTGAAGCCCTATATCGACAGCGGCAAGCTCGTGGTCGCCAGCGGCCAGATGGGCATGGGCAAGGTCGCGACGCTGCGCTGGGACGGTGCGACCGCGCAGGCGCGGATGGACAACCTGCTCAGCGCCTTCTACGGCAAGAAGCGCGTCGACGCGGTGCTGTCGCCCTATGACGGCCTGTCGATCGGCATCATCTCCTCGCTGAAGGGCGTCGGCTACGGCAGCAAGGACCAGCCGATGCCGTTCATCAGCGGCCAGGACGCCGAGGTGCCCTCGATCAAGGCGATGCTGCGCGGCGAGCAATACTCGACGATCTTCAAGGACACCCGCGATCTCGCCAGGGTCACGGCCGACATGGTCGACGCCGTGCTGAGCAAGAAGGAGGTCACGGTCAACGACACCAAGACCTACAACAACGGGGTCAAGGTGGTTCCATCCTATCTGCTCAAGCCGGTCGTGGTGGATAAGACCAATTGGGAGAAAGTCCTGATTGACAGCGGCTACTACAAGCGCGCGCAATTCGACTAAGGCGGACGAGCGGAGCGGGCTGATAGTGCCGAGGCCGAGTGACGTTGCGGGATATGATCCGATGACGGCGATGCTTGAGATGCGCAACGTCAGCAAGAGTTTTGCCGGCGTGCAGGCCTTGCGTGACGTCAGTTTCACCGTGGAAGCCGGCCAGATCCATGCGCTGGTCGGCGAGAACGGCGCGGGCAAGTCGACCCTGATGAAGGTGCTGAGCGGGGTCTATCCCGCCGGCAGCTACGAAGGGTCGATCCTGTTCGATGGCGAAGAGCGCCGGTTCCGCGATATCAACGACTCCGAGGCGCTCGGGATCATCATCATCCACCAGGAGCTGGCGCTGATCCCGCTGATGTCGATTGCCGAGAACATCTTTCTGTCGCGCGCGCCGTCGCGGTTCGGTGTGGTCGACCGCAATGCAGTGTATCGGCGGACGGCAGAGCTGCTGGCACAGGTCGGCCTGCGGGAATCGCCGGACACTCTCGTCACCGATCTCGGCGTCGGCAAGCAGCAGCTGGTCGAGATCGCCAAGGCACTCTCGAAAAGGGTGCGGCTCCTGATCCTGGACGAGCCGACCGCGAGTCTCAACGAGGCCGACAGTGCCGCGCTGCTGGACCGGCTGCTGGTGTTCCGCGAGCAGGGCATCGCCTCGATCCTGATCTCGCACAAGCTGAACGAGGTCGCGCGGGTCGCCGACCGGATCACGGTGCTGCGCGACGGCCGCACGGTCGACAGTATCGATTGCAAGACAGGGCAGGTCGACGAGGACCGGATCATCCGCAGCATGGTCAATCGCGATCTCGCGCATCGCTTCCCGGAGCGGAACGTCGCGATCGGCGATCCCGTGATGACGGTGCAGAACTGGTCGGTGTATCACCCGCTGCATACCGCCCGGCAGGTGATCAAGAACGTCGATTTCATGGTGCGCCGTGGCGAGGTGGTCGGCATCGCCGGCCTGATGGGCGCCGGCCGCACCGAGTTCGCCATGAGCCTGTTCGGCAGGGCCTGGGGTTACAATATCTCCGGCAGGATCAGCCTTGACGGACGCGAGGCCAACCTCACCAGCGTGCCGGATGCGATCCATGCCGGCCTCGCCTATGTCACTGAGGACCGCAAGCAGCTGGGCCTGATCCTCGCCGACGACGTCCGCAAGAACGTCACTCTGGCGAGCCTGCGTCAGGTCGCTGATCGCGGCGTGATCGACGACGTCGTCGAACTGAAGGCCGCGAGCGATTACCGCAACCGGATGCGGATCCGCTGTTCCGACGTCTATCAGGAGGCCGGGCAGCTCTCGGGCGGCAACCAGCAGAAGGTGGTGCTGTCGAAATGGCTGATGACCGATCCGCAGGTGCTGCTGCTGGACGAGCCCACCCGCGGCATCGACGTCGGGGCAAAATACGAGATCTATTGTATCATCAACGAGCTCGCGGAGGCCGGCAAGGGCGTCGTGGTGATCTCGTCGGAAATGCCGGAACTACTCGGCATCTGCGACCGGATCTGTGTGATGAATGACGGCGCTTTCGTCGGCGAGTTCGCTAAGGGCGACGCGACGCAGGAGAAGATCATGCGGGCCATCATGCGCAATGTCAGGATGTCCGGAAGCGGCGCCCCTGCCAGTGAGGCGCGGGCGGGAGGCACAGCACAATGACCGACAAGACGGTGTCACTTCCCGAGACCTCCAGGCATTCCGGCTTCATCAAGAACAATCTGCGCAACTACGGCATGCTGCTGTCGCTGCTCGCGATCATGCTGTTCTTCGAGATCGTGACCGACGGCACGCTGCTGCAGCCGGTCAACCTTACCAACCTCGTGCTGCAGAACAGCTATATCGTGATCATGGCGCTCGGCATGCTTCTGGTGATCGTCACCGGGCATATCGACCTCTCGGTCGGCTCGGTCGCGGGCTTCGTCGGCGCAGTCGCGGCGGTGCTGATGGTGACCTACCATGTCGACTATCCGATCGCCTTCATCGTCTGTCTTTTGATCGGTGCCGCGATCGGCGCGGCGCAGGGCTACTGGGTCGCCTATTTCAAGATTCCGTCCTTCATCGTGACGCTCGCGGGCATGCTGGTGTTCAAGGGCCTTGCGCTCGCCGTGCTGCAGGGCCGGTCGGTCGGGCCGTTTCCGCCGACCTTTCAGAAGCTGTCGTCGGGCTTCATCCCCGAGCTGTTTCCGAGCGCCGGCACGCTCTATCCGACTTCGCTCCTGATCGGCGTCGTGCTGGCATTCGCGCTGGTGTTGGCAAGCGCCAAGAGCCGGGCGCGGGAGCAGTCGCACGGCATCGAGGTCGAGCCCTACGCGTTCTTTGTGGCGAAGAGCATCGCGCTGGCGGGCGCGGTGCTCTACTTCACCTATCTGATCGCCTCGCATCGCGGCCTGCCGAACGTGCTCGTCATCATGACCGTGCTGATCGCGCTCTACGGTTTCGTGACGCGGCGGACCGTGATCGGCCGGCAGATCTATGCGGTCGGTGGCAACGCCAAGGCGGCGAAGCTCTCCGGCGTCAAGACCGAGCGGCTGACCTTCTTCACTTTCGTCAACATGGGCGTGCTGGCCGCGCTCGCCGGCCTGGTGTTTGCAGCGCGCCTCAACACCGCGACACCGAAGGCCGGCCTCGGCTTCGAGCTCGACGTGATCGCCGCCTGCTTCATCGGCGGCGCCTCGGCCTATGGCGGCGTCGGCCGGGTCGGCGGGGCGGTGGTCGGTGCCATGATCATGGGCGTGATGAACAACGGCATGTCGATCCTCGGCATCGGCATCGATTATCAGCAGGTGATCAAGGGCCTCGTGCTGCTGGGCGCCGTCTGCATCGATGTCTACAACCAGCGCCGCTGATTGCCGCCCAGTCATGATCCTGCGTTAGGATGCCCGCGCAACGCAGGAGAATGCCGCGTGAAGCTGTCCATGCCGATGCGCTGAACATCGGAAACATCCTCGCCGAGGTCGGCCGCACCGTTGCACGGTCCGTGAGTCATACGTGCACGCTCTCGCGACACGGATTGTCCGGCTTTGCGTCTCGTCCCACTTCTCGTTGAACAGAGGCCACAGCGGCGCTATTCGCTACCGACCTCGCCGGTGATGACGTTGCCGAACAGCTTCCAGCTCTCGCCCTCGAACCGCATCAGCTGCGACTGCTCGATCGGACGGAAGTCGTTCGCACTGGTGTTGATCCTGATCCCGGGCAGGATCATCTTCGGCGCAAAGTCCTTCAGGCCGGCGGCCTGCTTCATCACATTCTCGCGTGTGAGATCATCACCGCACTGCTTGAGCACCTGCGCGAGAGTTTGCGCGGCTGCGTAGCCATAGACGTGATTGCCGTTGGTCTTGTCGCCATCGGGCATGTATTTGTCCATGAAGGCCCGCCATTCCTTGGTTTCCGCATCGTCGTGCCAGATCGTGTCGGTCGGATCCTTGAGGTAGGCGACCGAGATGATGCCTTGGGAATGCTCGGTGCCGGCGGCGCGCATCACAGAGGCGATCGACGTTGCCGTCGAGGTCAGGAAGAAGGTCGGCTTCCAGCCGAGCTCGGCGACCTTCTTGATGGTCTGCGCCGCGCCCTTCGGCGCCGCCCAGGTGAACAGGATGTCGGCGCCGGAGGCGCGCAGCGCCACGATCTGCGAATCTAGCGTCGGATCGGTCAACTCGTAGGACTTGTCGGCAACGATCATGCTGCTCGCCTTGTCGCCGAGGCCGTCGCGCAACCCTTTGAGCGCATCCTTGCCGGCATCGTCGTTCTGCCAGAGCACTGCGATCTTGCCGTTCGGGAATTTGTCCAGGATGTATTTGGCGTAAATCCGCCCCTCGCTCTGGTAGTTCGGCTGCCAGCCCATGGTCCAGGGAAAGCCTTGGGGATCGCCGAAGCGCGTCGCGCCCGATGCGATGAAGAGGTGAGGGACCTTCTTGCCGTTCAGATATTTTTGGATCGCGACATTGGGCGCGGTGCCAAGGGGCTGGAACACCAGCAGCACCTCGTCACCCTCGACCAGCTTGCGCGCCTGTTCGACCGATTTCGGCGGCGAAAAGCCGTCGTCGTAGCTGACGAAGTTGATCTTGCGTCCGTTGATGCCGCCCTGGTCGTTGATCATCTTGAAATAGGCCGCTTCGGTCCGGCCGATCGCGCCGTAGGCGGACGCGGGACCGCTATAGGGCATGATGTTGCCGATCTTGATCTCGGTATCCGAGACCCCGGGACTGTAGTTCGTCTGTGCGAGCGCCGGCGACAGCGCACCGATCGTTGCCGCAACCGCCACGCATGCGCGAAGCCAAAATCCGTCCAACACCTGGGTCACTCCCTAATGATCCGCTGATCGCCTTGTGACGTACGCGCCGGCCCGCTCCTCGAGGGACCGGCGCGTTGACGCCCGGCGAAGTTTATCGTATGCGCTTCCGGACTGGAAACGTTTCCATATTAGCGCGCGTTCCCACCGATGGCAATATTCCTGCGGCCGGAGAGATGTGACAAATGAGCAGACTGGAGCAGACGAGCCCGGATCATGGGTCGAGGCCGCCGCTGGTTGCCGAATGCGATGTCGTCGTGGTCGGCGCTGGCTTCGGTGGGCTCTATGCGATCTACCGGTTGCGCGAACTCGGGCTGAAGGTGATCGGCATCGAGGCGGCGTCCGACGTCGGCGGCACCTGGTACTGGAATCGCTATCCCGGCGCGCGCTGCGACATACCGAGCCTGCTTTATTCCTACACCTGGTCGGAGGAACTGCGGCGGGAATGGCGCTGGAGCGAGAAGTACGCGGCCCAGCCGGAGATCCTGCGCTATGCGCAGCATGTCGCCGATCGGTTCGCGCTGCGCTCCCTGATCCGCTTCGACACGCGCGTGACTGATGCCGATTGGGACGAGGCGGCCGAGAGCTGGACCGTCCGTACCGATCGCGGCGATTGCATCGTCGCATCGACTTGCGTGATGGCGACCGGAAATCTCTCGGTGCCCAACAAGCCGAAGCTGCCGGGCCTCGAGCGTTTCCACGGACCGGTCTATCACACCGGGCAGTGGCCGCATCAGGAGATCGACTTCTCCGGCTTGCGCGTTGCCGTGATCGGCACCGGCTCGTCGGGTGTGCAGACGATCCCGATGGTCGCAAAGGCGGCGCGCCGCCTCACGGTATTCCAGCGCACGCCGAACTACTCGGTGCCGGCGCGCAACGCGCCGCTGTCCGATGCCGACATCGCAGCCGCCGAGCCCGTGATCGCGAAATATCGCGAGAGCCTCGAGAGCCCGGAGTTCGGGCGGGTGCCTGCGAATGCATTCGACGCGCCGGTGCCCGAGCGTGACGCACAGTGGGCGCGCTATGAACAGCTGTGGGAACAGGGCGGCGGTGGCATCCTGACCGCATTCCCGAACATCCTGACCGACGCGGCCGTCAACGACGTCGCCTGCGATTTCGTCCGCGACAAGATCCGCGGCATCGTGAATGACCCGGCGACGGCGGAGGCGCTGTCGCCGAAGGATTATCCGCTCGGCGTCAAGCGCATCTGCATCGATACCGGCTATTTCGCGACCTACAATCTGCCGCATGTCGAGCTGGTCGATTTCCGCACGGAGCCGCTGACATCAGTTACCGAGACCGGCGTCGAGACCGCGACGCGGTCGTTCGCGCTCGACGCGCTGGTGCTGGCAACGGGCTATGACGCGATGACGGGGGCGCTCGCCGCGATGCAGATCCGCGGGCGTAACGGCGCGACGTTGAAGGAGGCGTGGGCCGATGGCCCCAGCGCCTATCTCGGCCTGATGGTTTCGGGGTTTCCGAACCTGTTCGTCGTGACCGGGCCGGGTAGCCCCTCTGTGATCGGCAATGTGATCCACGCCTGCGAGAACCATGTCGAGTGGATCACGGCCTGTCTTGGCAGCATGCGCGCCAGGGGATTGACGCGGATCGAGCCGGAGCCCGACGCCGAGCGCGCCTGGATGGCGCATGTCGCCGACGCCGCCAGCCGCACGCTCTATCCGAAGGCCAATTCCTGGTACCAGGGCGCCAACATCGCGGGCAAGCCGCGGGTGTTCATGCCCTATGTCGGCCAGGGCTATCGCCACCGCATCGCGCAGATCGCGCAGCGCGGATATGAAGGGTTTGTGCTCCGCTGAGAGCGGCGCTATGGGTGCTCTCTCTCCGTCATTCAGAGCGAAGCGAAGCAATGCATCGTTCCGCAGACTCGTGGCAGTGGATTGCCTCGCTTCGCTCGCAATGACGTGGACGGAACTATTCGACCTGAAAAGCTGGAACCGTTTTCAGAACTTAAGCGTTTCGCCGGACTACTTCCGTCCTCGCGTGGTTGTCGCCGGTGCGGCGCAGGAGTGGCGCAGGATGAGGCGCGTCGGCAGGAACACGGGGGCGCTGCTGCCGGACTTGTCCTTGTCGCGGATGCGCTCCAGCAGCAGCCGCGCGGCGGTGCGGCCGACCTCGTTCATGTCCCAGCTCAAGGCTGAGATCGCGGGCGTCGCATGGCGCGCGAGATCGGTGTCGCCGCTGCACACGATCGAGACGTCCTGCGGATAGCGCAGGCCGTTGCTGGTGATCGCCTCGAGCACTTCGGCAAGCATGCTGGTGCCGAGCGAGATGATCGCGGTCGGCGGTCTCGTCATCTGCAGCAACTGGCACACCGAGCTGAAGGCGGTGTTGGCGCCCTGCATGTGCGGACGGATCAGGGTCGGGTCGACCTCGATCTTCGCCTCTTGATGCGCCTGGCGATAGCCGGCGAGCCGTTCCGTGCTCGGCAGCACCGCGGCGCTGCCGGTGAGCAGCGCGATCCGGCGATGGCCGAGGCCGATCAGATAGCGCGTCGCCTCCAGCGCGCCGCCGCGGTGATCGACCCGAACCATCACGCTATCAGGCACTTCGCGGTCAACGGTGACGCAGGGCAGGTCGAGCGTGGCGAGCCCCTTCATGAAATCCCTGTGCGAATTGTCGCCGGCGAACAGCAGCAATCCGTCCATCTGGCGCCGCCGCACCGCCGACAGGAACGCCGCCTCGCGCGCCTCCTCATGCTTGGTCGCCGCCAGCATCAAGAGGAAGCCGGCGCGCTGGAATTCCTCCTCCGCTGCGCTCACCATGCCGGTGTAGTGCGGATTGGAAAAATCGGCCACCATGCAACCGATCGTGTTGGAGGCCCGCGAGCGCAGCGCCTGCGCCGCCTGATCGGGCTCGAATCCGAGGCGCTTCACTGCGCGCATGATGCGCGCATGCAGTTCCGCGCTGGTATAGATGCCGCCATTGAGCGTGCGGCTGACGCTCGAGACGGAGACGCCGGCCTCGGCCGCGACGTCACGAATCGTCGGTCGTGTCCGTCGCGCTTTGATCATCGGTGGTCGGGCCCCGTCGGTTCGGCATTGCCGCGGTCAGGCGCGCCAATTGCGGCGCGCAACAGGCGGCATCACCAAACCTAATCAGGCTCCGCCCCGAATCTCAAATGATTCCTGTCGCGACGGCTCTGGCGTCACGCCGATGCCGAGGTCTCGTGCTGGCGAAACGCGCCCCGGTGCACCGCGCAGATCACGCCGTGCTCCGGGAGCGGAAAGACCAGGGAGGTGATGTCGGCGCGCCAGTGGGCCGCGCTGTTCGGGGCGCCACTGACCGGTGCGCCGTCAGCGTCGGATGGTGAATTCATCCGGACCTCGCCGTGATTCCCACTTGGCCTGCTCGAGCTCCGGACGGTCGCATTCCCCCTGGGGGTAGCCGATGCAGAGGTAGCCGATAAACTTCCACGTGGCCGGTATTTCCAGGATCTCGTGAACGCGGACTGGATTGAAGATCGAGACCCAGCCGAGGCCGATGCCTTCCGCGCGCGCGGCAAGCCACATCGAACAGATCGCAGCCACCACCGAGTATTCCGTCGTCTCCGGCATCGTCGCACGTCCGAGGCCGGAGCCGATCTGGTCGCTCTTCTCGGCAAACACGGCCAGATGACCGGGCGCCTCTTCGAGGCCGGATAGCTTCAACGCCGCATATTTCGCGGCACGCTCGCCGGAATAGGATCGCAGCGCGTCGGCGTTGCAGGTCTTGAAATCCTCGATGACAGCGCGGCGCCGCGCTGCATCGTCGACAATGACGAACCGCCAGGGCTGGCTCAACCCGACCGAAGGCGACAGGCAGGCGATCTCGATCAGCCGCTCGATCGTGCCGTCCGGCAGCGGATCGGTCCGGAAGCGGCGCACATCGCGCCGCCACACGAACAGCTCGTGCAGTTGCCGGCGAAACGCATCGTCGAATGCGACCATCGCGGGGCCTTCGCCGGGATCGATCGTGTTGCTCATTTCAGCTTCATCGGCAGGCCCGCAACGACGAACTCGACCTCGTCCGCCGCACCTACAATGCTCTGGTTCATGAGCCCTGCGGCGTCGCGGAAGCTCCGCGCCAGCGCGTTGTCGGGTACGATGCCGAGGCCAACCTCGTTGGTGACCATGATGACGGGGCTGCGCTGGTGCGACAACGCGTCAGCCAGCCGCGTGACTTCCTGCGACCAGTCGCGCTCGGCGTGCAGCAAATTGGACAGCCACAACGTCAGGCAGTCGACCAGCCTTGCGCCGCCGCCATCGGTCTCGGCCAGTGCTTCCACCAGGTCCAGCGGCACCTCGCGTTCGATCCAGGCGCTGCCGCGCCGTGCGCGATGCTTGGCGATGCGCTCATCCATCTCTGTGTCGAGCGCCTCGGCGGTCGCAACGTAGACCGGGTGACCTGGAAAGCTGCACGCGCGCAATTCGGCGCGGCGGCTCTTTCCGGAGCGGGCTCCGCCGGTGATCAGAATGACGGCCATGTGGTCTCCCGTTGCGAACCGGTGTCCGTTTCGCCTCAAAAACGCTCTAACCACCAATCGCGGCAAAAGACAAAGCCGAAATCAGCCACGGAGGGCTTGCACTCCGCCGATGTCTTGCGCATCAGAGGATCGTAGTGAGGAGAGGTGCGTGGGTTTTGCGGGAGCGATGGCGGTGGCGATGGCTGTGGACGCCTTGATCGGCTGGCCGGCTTGGCTGTTTGCCCGCGTCGGCCATCCCGTGACCTGGCTCGGCTGGCTGATCCATCTCGTCGATACCGCCTGGAACCGGGCCGTCGATCCGCCGGCGCTTCGGCGTATCGCCGGTATTGCGGCTGCCATCCTTGTGATCGCGCTCGCGACGACGGTCGGTTGGGCCGTGCAGTCATTGCTGCCATCCGGATGGATTCGCCTCGTCCTTGTCGGTGTGCTCGCGTGGCCGCTGGTTGCGCTGCGCTCGCTGCATGATCATGTTGCGGCAGTGGCTCATCCGCTCGTCTCTGGCGACGTCGCGGCCGCGCGTGCGGCGGTCGCGCAGATTGTCGGACGTGACCCGGCAACGCTCGATGACGCCGGTATCGCGCGCGCGAGCATCGAGAGCCTCGCCGAGAACGCATCCGACGGCATCGTGGCGCCGGTGTTCTGGGGCGCGGTGTTCGGCCTGCCGGGAATTCTCGGCTACAAGGCGGTCAACACGCTGGACTCGATGATCGGCCATCGCACGGAGCGGCACGAGGCGTTCGGCTGGGCCGCTGCCCGGATCGACGATCTCGCCAATCTCATTCCGGCGCGGCTGACGGGTGTTCTGTTCGTGCTGCTTGCCCCGAAGCGCCCTCAGGCCTGGTCGTGCATGTTGCGCGATGCGCGGCGCCATCGTTCGCCGAATGCCGGATGGCCGGAAGCCGCGATGGCCGGCGCGCTCGGCGTGCGGCTCAGCGGGCCCCGCATCTATCATGGTCACATCGCCGATGAGCCCTGGCTCAACGAGGGCGCGCGCGATCCGGCCGCCGCCGACATCCTCGCTGGGCGGAAACTCTATCGTTACGCCATGATGCTGCTGGCCGCGGCGTTCGTGGCGCTGGCGCTGGCGTGAAGGAGCGGCGCATGCGTGAGCACGGCGGAAATCTCCATGTCGCCCAGCAGCGCTTCGGCGGCGCCGCGGAAGACTGGATCGACCTGTCGACCGGCATCAATCGGGTGCCTTATCCCTTCGTCGATGTCGAGCTGCGGCAATGGAGCGCGTTGCCGTCGCAATCCGAGGTCGAGTCGCTGCACGCCGCGGCGCGCAAGGCCTGCGGCACCGACGCGCCGATCGTGGCGGTGGGCGGTGCGCAGGCCGCCATTCAATTGCTGCCGCATCTGGCGCCGCGCGGACGAGCGCGGATTCTTGCGCCGACCTACAATGAGTATGCCGGGATGTTATCGGCCGCCGGTTGGGACGTGACCGAAGTGTCCGATCTTGCCGCGCTTGCAGGGGCTGAGCTTGCCGTCGTAGTCAATCCGAACAATCCGGATGGCAGACAACATGATCGGCACGAACTGCTCGCGCTGCTGCCGCGCGTTGGCCGGCTCGTCATCGACGAGAGTTTTGCGGACGCGGTACCCGGCATCTCGCTTGCGCCAGAAGCAGGACAGCCAGGCCTCCTGATCCTGCGTTCATTCGGCAAGTTCTACGGACTTGCCGGCTTGCGGCTCGGCTTCGCCGTCGGCAGCGAGCCGGATATCGCCGCGCTTGCGGCGATGGCGGGACCGTGGCCGGTCTCGGGTTCGGCGATTGCGATCGGGCGACGGGCCTTGCTCGATCGCGACTGGGCAATTGCGACGATTGCGCGGCTGGCGGACGACTGTGTCAGGCTCGATATGGCGGCGCGATCGAAGGGGTGGACGCTACTCGGCGGCACGCCGCTGTTTCGCCTCTATAACGTCGGCGATGCGCTGGCTGCGCAGGAGCGACTTGCGCGTGGGCTGATCTGGTCGCGGGTGTTCCGCCAGAAGCCAGGATGGCTGCGCCTCGGTCTGCCTGGCAATGAGACCGAATGGTCGCGCCTTTCCGCGGTGCTGTCTTCGGTCTAGCGGCGAACTTGGCGGCAACTCGCCCCGCGTGCGGTCACTTCCGGGGAGGACGTTGCCAAAATATCGAAAACAACCCCATGCACAGTAGCCGGCAGCGGCCGGGATTCGACCAGGCGACTTGGGGCAACTCACGGATATTGCTCCAATATTCCGAAATCAGGCAGACGTCCTCTGAAGAACGGGAGAGGGAGCACAGCGCTGTCGCTGTTCGAGCTGATTTCATTCGGCGCTAGCGCGCCAGCGCGAGCAGGCCGTCGACGTGGAGATGAGTCTCGATGTGCTCGGCCAGTGCGTCGAGTGCGCTCCCGACTCTGGCACCGTACGGCTGATCCGCCGCGGGGATATCGAGCTGCGCAAGAAATGCCTTTCGGAAGGCGTCCGAGGTGAACAGGCCGTGCAGATAGCTGCCGTGAACACGCTCGTCACGCGACATGGCGCCTTCCGGCGCGCCGTCGAGCATCGAGAAGGGCCGCACGCGATCCGGACCATCGGTGCGCCCGATGTGGATCTCGTAGGCGCTGATCGGCTGACCGGTCGCCGCATGCACCGCGCTGACGCGGGTCAGCGTCTTCTGTTCGGACATGGTGGTGGTGACGTCGAGCAGCCCGAGCCCCCGTGTTTCGCCGGCCGGGCCTTCGATTCCTTCAGGGTCGGCGACGCTTTGCCCAAGCATCTGGTATCCGCCGCACAGGCCAAGGACATGGCCGCCGCGGCGATGATGCGCCAAGAGATCGATGTCCCAGCCCTGCGCGCGCAGGAAAGCAAGATCGCCGCGGGTCGATTTCGAGCCGGGCAGGATGACGAGGCGTGCGTCGCCCGGAATGGCTTCGCCGGGCCGCACCATCACGAGATCGACACCGGGCTCGAGTTTCAGCGGATCGAGGTCGTCGAAATTGGCGATCCGCGACAGCGCCAGAAACGCGATCTTGCATTGGCCGGGCCTGCGCGCCTCGCCGAGCCCGAGCGCATCTTCGGCCGGGAGCTCGCCGGCGCGCGCGAACCAGGGCAGCACGCCGAAGCCGCGCCATCCGGTGCGGGCTTCGATCAGGCGGTAGCCGTCGTCGAACAAGGTCGGATCGCCGCGGAATTTGTTGATGGCAAAGCCCTGGATCATTGCGGCATCATCGGGATCGATCACCGCCTGGATGCCGACGAGTTGCGCGATCACGCCGCCGCGGTCGATGTCGCCGACCAAGACCACGGGCACATCTGCCCGGCGCGCAAAGCCCATATTGGCGATATCGGACTTGCGCAGATTGACCTCGGCGGGGCTGCCGGCGCCCTCGACCAGCACGAGGTCGGCGCGCGCCTTCAGGCGCTCAAAACTCTCCAGCACCGCGCCCATCAGCGACGGTTTCATGGCGGCATAATCGCGCGCGCGGGCGGTCGCGATCCGCTTGCCGTGCACGATGACCTGCGCGCCGACATCGGTTTCCGGCTTGAGCAGCACCGGGTTCATGTCGGTGTGCGGCTCGACGCCGGCAGCGAGCGCCTGCAACGCCTGCGCGCGCCCGATCTCGCCGCCGTCGACGGTCACGGCAGCATTGTTCGACATGTTCTGCGGCTTGAATGGCAGCACGCGCAGGCCGCGCCGTTTGGCTGCGCGCGCGAGGCCGGCGACGATGAGCGACTTGCCCACGTCCGAACCGGCTCCCTGGATCATCAATGCGCGCGCCATGATCGATTATCGCTTCAGAACTCGACGCCCGGCTGGGCCTTGATGCCGGAGCGGAACGGGTGCTTGACCAGCGTCATCTCGGTGACGAGGTCGGCGATCTCGATCAATTCGTCCTTGGCGTTGCGCCCGGTGAGCACGACATGCGTCATCGGCGGCTTCGACGAGGTCAGGAAGTCGACGACATCGGCGATATCAAGATAATCGTAGCGCAGCGCGATGTTGATTTCGTCGAGTACGACCATGCGCAGGCTCGGGTCTGCGATCAGCTGCTTGGCTTTTTCCCAGCCGGCCTGCGCTGCCGCGATGTCGCGGGCGCGATCCTGCGTCTCCCAGGTAAAACCTTCGCCCATCGCGTGGAATTGACAGAGGTCGCCGAAATGCCCGGTGAGCAAACGGCGCTCGCCGGTATCCCAGGCGCCCTTGATGAATTGCACCACGGCGCAGGGGAAGCCATGCGCCACGCAGCGCACGATCATGCCGAAGGCGGAGGAGGATTTTCCTTTGCCGGCGCCGGTATGAACGATGATCAGGCCCTTTTCACCGCTCTTGGTCGCCATGATCTTGTCGCGGGCGACCTTCTTTTTCGCCATCTTGGCCGCATGGCGCGCATGCAGTGCAGGGTCGGTGCCGACGGCGCCGTCCTCAGCGTCATCTCCATCAGAAATCATCACGTTCCTTCGGCTTGACAAGTGCGAGGCTAGGCCGAATGGTGACCCCGCGTTGGTTCCTGTCCTACGACAGGCGAAGAGGGAATGCGATAGGGCTCAGACCGCAAGGTTTGCCCAAAGCGCAGCCGCCCCCGCGACCGTGACCGGAGAGATGCCCAAGCCACTGATTCCCTGATGGAGTCGGGAAGGTGGGTATCAAGGGAGAAATCCTGCTCCGCAAGCCGGGAGACCTGCCGACGCAGTGTGTTTGAGACCGGCGGACGGGGTGTTCCGCGACGGGGAACGAATCTGTTCACGTCAGGTTCGTGTGCCTCATCGCTTCCCGCAGTCAATCCAGGAAGGGCGATGAGCGTTACACTTCATGTCTGTATCACCTGCCGCGCGGGCCAGACGCTGGCCGAAGGTGAACTCGCGCCCGGTGCGCGCCTGCATGCCGCCCTCGTCGAGGCCGGCGTGCCCGATGACGTCAACCTGGTTCCCGTCGAATGCCTGTCGGCTTGCAGCCAGGGCTGCTCGGTCGCGCTCAGCGCGCCGGGGCGGTGGTCCTATGTCTACGGCCGCCTGTCCGAAGCCAATGCCAAGGATGTGATCGCCGGCGCCTCTGCCTATGCGTCGGCGCCTGACGGCATCGTGCCGTGGCGCAGCCGTCCCGAAATCTTCCGCAAGCAATCGCTTGCCCGAATTCCACCTCTTCCCGTCGTGCCGGAGGCCGCCGAATGACCACGCTCACCAAGGTTCCGGTCACCGTGGTGACCGGCTTTCTCGGGTCCGGCAAGACGACGCTGATCCAGCATCTGATCCGCAATGCAAACGGCAAGAAGCTTGCGGTGCTGGTGAACGAATTCGGCAGCGAAGGCGTCGACGGCGAGATCCTGAAGTCGTGCGCCGACGCCAATTGCCCGACCGAGAACATCGTCGAGCTCGCCAATGGCTGCATCTGCTGCACCGTCGCCGACGATTTCATCCCGGCGATGGAGCAGTTGCTCGCACGCCCCGTGCGGCCCGATCACATTGTGATCGAGACGTCCGGCCTCGCGCTGCCGAAGCCGCTGCTCAAGGCGTTCGACTGGCCCGAGATCCGCTCGCGCATCACCGTCGACGGCGTGATCGCGCTGGCTGATGCGGAGGCCGTTGCCGCCGGCCGCTTTGCGCCTGATCCCGTTGCGGTGGATGCGCAGCGCGCGGCCGATGACAATCTCGACCACGAAACGCCGCTATCGGAGGTGTTCGAGGACCAGATCGCCTGTGCCGATATTGTATTGCTGACCAAGGCCGATCTTGCGGGAGCGGAGGGGATCAGCGCTGCGAAGGCGGTGATAGCTGCCGAGATGCCGCGCGAGGTGCCGATGTTGCCCGTCGTCGACGGCGCCATCGATGCCCGCGTGATCCTGGGCCTTGAGGCCGCGGCGGAGAACGATCTCGCGTCGCGGCCATCGCATCACGACGGCGAAGAGGAACACGAGCACGACGATTTCAATTCCGTGGTGATCGATCTTCCGGAGATCGTTGATGTCGATGCGCTGGTCGCCTCGATCAAGGGGCTGGCGCGCGAGCAGAACGTGCTGCGCGCCAAGGGCTATATCGCGGTCGAGGGCAAGCCGATGCGGCTATTGGTGCAATCGGTCGGCGAGCGGGTGAGACATCAGTTCGACATGCCGTGGGGCGTGCGGGCGCGACAGTCGAAGCTCGTCGTGATCGGCGAACACGGCGATATCGATGAAGCCGCGATCAGGGCGCGACTAGGTGTCTGATGCACGTCGTCTTCCGCGAGAGCCGCGGCCTTGAGGAGACCGCGACGCCAAGGGACCTCGGCCAGGATCCGGCCGATCTCGTGGTTTTGTCGTTTTCCGACAGCGATCTCGCCGCGTTCGCGGCCGGCTGGCGGCGGGGCCGCGCCGCGCTGCCGTCGCTACGGCTCGCAAATCTCGCCGAGCTGCGCCATCCGCTGTCGGTCGATACCTATATCGAGCGCACGCTGTCGCAGGCACGCGGCATCCTGGTGCGGCTGATAGGTGGCGAGCCTTACTGGTCATATGGACTGGCCGCGGTGCATCGGCTGGCGAAGGAGCGCGGCATCGCCCTGGTCGTGCTGCCGGCGGATGGCCGCGACGATCCGCGGCTCGATGAATTCTCGACCTTGCCGGTGTCGACGCTGCGCCGCCTGAAGCTGCTGTGCGACAAGGGTGGCCCGGTGGCCGCGCAGGCCGTGATCGCGCAACTGGCGCTGGCGTCCGGACTTTATGCGGGACCGGTTGTCGGCGTGATCGATCTTCCCGAAATCGGGGTCTATGATTCCCGGCGCGGTGTCGTTGCGGCCCTGCCGGCACCGGATCGCCGGCCGCGAGTGCTGGTAACCTTCTATCGCTCCTATCTCGCGGCCGGCGACACGGCGCCGATCGATGCGCTGATCGAGGCGTTGCGCGGAAAGGGCTTTGATGCCCATGGGGTGTTCGTTACTTCGTTGAAGGCGGCGGGGGTGGCCGATTGGCTACGGGCACAGTTCGCGCAATGCCCACCGACCGCTGTCGTCAATGCGACCGCGTTCTCCGCGGCCGGTGACGATGGCACGACGCCGTTCGACGCTGCATCCTGTCCGGTGTTCCAGGTCGCGCTGTCGACGGCGCGGCGCGAGGACTGGACCTTGTCGCTGCGCGGCCTGTCGCCCGGCGATCTCGCAATGCACGTGGTGCTGCCCGAGGTTGACGGCCGCCTGTTCGCGGGGGTCGTCAGTTTCAAGTCGCCTGGCGAGCGCGATCCCGATCTGCAGTTCGCCCATCTTGCGCATCGCCCGGATGCTGAGCGCGTCGCGGCGGTTGTCGGGCGCGTGGCAGCCTGGCACCGACTTGCCGGCAAACCGGTGCAGGAGAAGCAGCTTGCGCTCGTGCTCTCGAACTATCCGGGCCGTCCGCATCAGATCGCGCACGCCGTCGGCCTTGATGCGCTGGCCTCGATCGAGGCGTTGCTGGCCGATCTCGCGGCCGCGGGCTTTGATCTTGAGCCGGTGGAGTCGCTGGGTGGCATGCTGCTGCACCGGAAGCTGACATGGGACGTGGCCGAGTATCGTGCGACGATCTCGAACCTCCCGCAGCCGCTCCAGGACGATCTTGCGCGCGCGTGGGGTGCACCGGAAGATGATCCCGATTGCCGCGACGGCGCATTTCATTTCGCGGCGATCCGGAGCGGCAAGTCGATCATCGCGGTTCAGCCGGAGCGCGGTGACGTCGGTCAGCGCGACGCCGACTACCACGATCTGTCGCGCACGCCTCGCCACGCCTATGTCGCGTTCCATCTGTGGCTCAGGCGGCAGGGCATCGATGCCGTCGTCCACATGGGCGCGCATGGCACGCTGGAATGGCTGCCCGGCAAGTCGGTTGCGCTGTCGTCCGCATGCTGGCCGGATGCGCTGATCGGCGATCTGCCCGTCATCTATCCCTTCATCGTCAACGATCCCGGCGAAGCCGCGCAGGCCAAGCGCCGGATCGGTGCCGTGACGATCGGCCATCTGCCGCCGCCGCTGGCACCGGCCACGATGCCGGACGGCTTGCGCAATCTTGAACGTTTGCTCGATGAATATTCGACGGCGGACGGTCTCGATCCGGCGCGGCGGCAGCGCCTGATTGCCGCGATCCGCGAGGAAGCCCGCATCGCCGGACTGGAGGACGATCTCGGTCTCGCGGCATCAGTCTCCGCGGCCGAGGCGATTCCGCAGATTGATCGCTTCGTCTGCGATCTCAAGGAGAGCCAGTTCGGCGACGGCCTGCATGTGTTCGGGCAGGGCGCTTGCGGCGAGGCGGAGCGGGCGGCGCTGCGCGATGCGCTCGCGGGGCGGCGTGTTGCGCCGGGGCCGTCGGGTTCGCCCTATCGCGGGCGCAGCGACGTGCTGCCGACCGGTCGCAACCTGTTTGCGGTCGATCCGCGCGCGGTGCCGACGCCGTCGGCACATGCGCAAGGCGTCAAGCTCGCCGAGGAACTGCTGCGCCGCCATTTGCAGGACCAAGGTGACTGGCCGAAAGGGCTCGTCGTCGACCTCTGGGGCTCCTCGACGATGCGTACCGCTGGCGAGGATTTTGCGATGGCCTTGCATCTCGCCGGGATCGCGCCGCGCTGGGATCATGGATCGGGCCGGGTGTCGGGCTACGACATCATCGCGCCGGCGGAGCTCGGCCGGCCGCGCATCGACGTGACGCTGCGGGTGTCGGGGCTGTTCCGCGACGTTTTCTCGGGGCTCGCGCAGCTGTTCGAAGCGGCGACCGAGGCGTTGGCCGAACGCAGCGATGAGGCGGACGAGAATCCTTACCGGCAGCGCATCTCGCGCGTGTTCGGTCCTCGCCCGGGACACTATGGCGCCGGCATCGCGGCTGTCCCTGACGTTTTCACACAGGAGGCACGCGAGGCGGCCGGTGAAGCCTGGCTGTCGGCATCGTCGTGGGCCATTGCATCCGATGGCGAGATCCGGCTCGATCGTGCCGGCATCGAGACGCGGCTCGCTGCTGCCGACAGCTTCGTCCATACCCAGGATTTGCCGGAGACCGATCTGCTGCTGGCGGCGGACTATGCCGCGCACGAGGCCGGCATCGCCGCTGCGGCGCGGCGGCTCGGCGCAAAGGCCCCGTCGCTCTATCACCTCGATGCGACGCGGCCGGATCAGCCCCATGCCCGTTCATTGACCGAGGAAATCTCTCGGGTGGTGCGGACGCGCGCAGCCAATCCCGCATGGATCGCCGGCATGATGCGCCATGGCTTCCGCGGTGCCGCCGAGATAGCGGCGACGCTGGAACATATGGCGGCGTTCGCGCATCTTGCAGGCGCGGTGCCGCCGCATCTGTTCGACCTCTATTACGACGCGACGCTCGGCAATGACGACGTTCGCGCTTTCATGGCGTGCGAGAACCCGGCGGCACTGGCTGCGATCGAAACCTGCTTCACCCGGTTGCATGACGCCTCGCTGTGGCAGACGCGGCGCAATTCGATTGCGGCGGCGCTGCAGGAGGCCTCATGAGCGCGATCGCGATCAAGGGCTGGTGTCCCGGCGCGCTCCGGCCGATGCAGTCGGGCGATGGCCTCGTGGTGCGCATCCGTCCGCGCGGCGGACGGCTGGATGCCGCGCAGGCGGCGGGGATCGCCGAGCTAGCGGCGCGATACGGCAACGGCCTGATCGATCTGACCAGTCGCGCCAATCTCCAGATCCGCGGCGTCGACGATGAGGGTTATCCGGCTCTGATCGGCGGGCTCGCCGAGTTCGGCTTGCTGGACCCGGATTCGGAAACTGAGGCGCAGCGCAACATTCTGGTGACGCCCTTCTGGAGTGCCGGAGACGACACGCGCCCGCTCGCAGCCGAACTCGAGCGGACGCTCGCCGGCGTGTCGCTCGATCTTCCGACCAAGTTCGGATTTGCGATCGACGATGGCAGCGAGCGCGTGCTCGCCGGCGCGTCGGCGGATGTCCGGATCGAGCGCGGTCGCAATGGCGGGCTGCTGGTGCGGGCCGATGGCGCACAATTCGGGCTTTCCGTCGCGCGCAGCGAGGCCGTGCAGATCGCACTGTCGCTGGCGGAATGGTTCGTCGTCTCCGGCGGAGCCAGGGGCGAGAAGCGACGAATGGCGGCTCACCTCGCCGGCGGTGCGAGCTTGCCGCAGTCGCTTCGCGGCGACGCCGAGCCCATAACCCAATCGGCGGACCCTGTGCCCGGGCTCTATCCGACCGGTGCGATGGTTGGCGTGGCCTTCGGACAACTGACGCAGCAGACACTCGGCCATCTCGCCGGTTGCGCGCAGGCTTTCCGCATGACGCCGTGGCGGATGGTGCTGGCTGAGGGGATGCATGAGATGCCCTTTGGAAAGGACCTCGTCACTGATCCCAATGATCCCGTACTCCGCGTGATCGCTTGCAGCGGCGCACCGCGCTGTCGTGAGGCGCATGCCGATACGCGCGCACTGGCGTCCGTGCTCACATCTTCTGTCCCGGCCGATGCCCGGCTTCATGTGTCCGGCTGCGCCAAGGGCTGTGCCCAGTCCGGTTCGGCTGACGTCACCCTCGTTGCGTCATGCGAGGGCTTTGACCTGATCCGTCATGGCACCACGCGGGATGCGCCGGTCTTGCGAGGCTTGACCGCTTCGTACCTCGTTGCAAATTCCGCCGTGTTGATGGGAGGCCATTGATGCCGCACGTCTATGAGACCGATGGTGCGGCGATCTATCGTCAGTCCTTTGCGACGATCCGGTCGGAGGCCGATCTCGCCCGGTTTACGCCCGACGAGGAGCCGGTGGTCGTGCGCATGATCCATGCTGCGGGCATGGTGGGTCTCGAAGCGCATGTCCGCTTCACGCCCGGCATGGCCGCATGTGCGCGCGCCGCCTTGCAGGCGGGCGCGCCGATCCTTTGCGACGCCCGCATGGTGTCGGAGGGCATCACGCGTGCACGGCTGCCGGCCGGCAACGCCGTGATCTGCACGCTCGGCGATCCCCAGATTCCGGCACTGGCGCAATCGATGCGGAATACGCGCTCCGCGGCGGCGCTCGAACTGTGGCGGCCGCATCTGGCTGGGGCCATCGTCGCGATCGGCAACGCGCCGACGGCGCTGTTTCATCTGCTCAACATGCTTGAGCACTCCGATTGCCCGCGGCCGGCGGCGATCATCGGCTGTCCGGTCGGCTTCGTGGGTGCGGCCGAGTCGAAAGCGGCATTGATGGCTGCGCCGCCGGTGCCGGCGCTGACGGTCGAGGGGCGTCTCGGCGGTTCGGCGATCACGGTCGCCGCCGTCAACGCGCTGGCGAGCCGGAGCGAATAGCGATGGGGCGCATCATCTGCTGCGGGCTCGGCCCAGGCGATCCGGATTTGATGAGCGTGCGCGCCGATCGCGTGGTGCGCGCCGCCAAGCACGTCGCCTATTTTCGCAAGAGGGGGCAGCTCGGCCAGGCGCGCCGCATTGTTGAAGGCATGCTCGCCGCCGGCGTCAGCGAATATCCGATGGAATATCCGGTCACCACGGAGATTGCCTTCGACAGTCCGGACTATGCGCGTCTGCTGGCCGGGTTCTATGACGAATGGACCGAGCGGCTGGCGCGGCTTGCGCGCGCCGTCGACATCGTCGTGCTCTGCGAGGGCGATCCCTATTTCTACGGTTCGTTCATGCACCTGCATGCCCGCCTGCAGGGTCGGATCGAGATCGAGGTGGTCGCCGGCATTCCCGGCATGGTCGGTTGCTGGAATGCGGTCGGCCGGCCGATCGCGCTTGCCGACGATGTCACCATGGTGCTGATGGGCACGCTGCCCGAGGCCGAGCTCGTACAGCGGATGCAGAACTCCGACGCGCTGGTCGTGATGAAGACCGGCCGCAATCTGACAAAAATCCGTCGCGCACTCGCGGCTGCGGGCCGTCTCGGCGATGCATGGCTCGTCGAGCGCGGCACCATGCCCGATCAGCGCGTCGCTCGGCTCGCCGATCTCGCCGAGGCCGACGCTCCGTATTTCGCGATCGTGCTGGTGCACGGGCAGGGCCGGCGCAGGGAGGCGGCGCCATGACCGGCACGCTGACCATTGCGGGACTCGGGCCGGGCGACGAGGCGCTGATCACCCCGGAGGTCTCCGCAGCGCTCGCAAATGCGACCGACATCGTGGGCTATGCGCCGTACGTTACGCGGGTGCCGCCACGCGACGGGTTGACGCTGCATCCCTCGGACAATCGCGTCGAGCTGCAGCGCGCTGGTGAGGCACTGCGGCTGGCGTCAGAGGGTCGGCACGTCGTCGTGGTGTCGTCCGGCGACCCCGGCGTGTTCGCGATGGCGTCCGCCGTGTTTGAAGCGCTGGAAAGCGTGCCGCAATGGCATGACCTGCCGATCCGCGTGCTGCCCGGCATCACGGCGATGCTGGCGGCGGCGGCGAGCGCCGGCGCGCCGCTCGGTCATGATTTCTGCGCGATCAACCTGTCCGACAATCTAAAACCCTGGCCGCTGATCGAGCAGCGCCTGCGGCTCGCGGCCGAGGCCGATTTCGCGATCGCGATGTACAACCCGCGCTCGGCTAGCCGGCCGGAAGGCTTTGCACGGACGCTCGCGATCTTGAGAGAGGCGGGCTGCAGCGAGCGCATCGTGATTTTCGCGCGCGCCGTCAGCACGCCCGAGCAGCGGATCGAGACGGTTCTGTTGCGCGATGCGCGGCCCGAGATGGCCGATATGCGGACGATGGTGATCGTCTGCAACTCGACGACGCGGCGGGTGGGCCGCTGGGTCTATGCGCCGAGGCAGGTCCGATGACCGAGCCATTCCATCACCTCGCGCACGCGTTCAACCCGCGGCCTCTCGGGCAGCAGCGGCCGCGTGATCATGATGACGGGAAGGCCGAGCGTACGGGCGGCGTCGATCTTGGCGCGGGCGCCACTTCCGCCGGAATTGCGGGCAACGATCCACGCGATCGCGCGCGTACGCATCATTTCGAGCTCGCCCTCGAGCGTGAATGGGCCGCGCGAGACGATGATTTCGGCATCGGGCAATGGCAGCGTTTCCCCGGGCGTGTCGACGAAACGCAACGTATAGGCATGCTGCGGCCGGCTGCCGAACGGGGCGATATGCTGGCGGCCGATCGCGAGGAACACGTTGGCGCGGCTCTCCGGCAAGGCCGCGACCGCCGATCCGACGTCCGCGACCTCGATCCAGCGATCGCCGGATGTTCTATTCCAGGGCGCGCGTTCGAGCGCGAGCAGCGGCGTTGCGGCTTGCGCGCACGCGGCGATCGCGTTGCGGCTCATCTCGGCGGCGAACGGATGCGTCGCGTCGATGACATGCGTGATGCCCTCGCGACGCAGATAGTCGGCAAGACCGCCGACGCCGCCGAAGCCGCCGATCCGGGTCGGCAGCGGTTGTTCGGCGGGAGAGGCGGTGCGCCCGCCATAGGAATAGACCGCGTCGATGCCCGCGCTTGCGATTGTCGCGGCAAGCAAATTGGCGTCGGCTGTTCCGCCCAGGATCAGAGCGCGCGTCATGGGTAATCCGTGGTTGACCATCATCGGCATCGGCGAAGATGGCCTTGCCGGCCTCTCCGACGCAAGCCGAAAGGCGCTTCGTGAAGCCGAAACGGTGTTCGGCGGCGAGCGGCATCTCGCGTTGGCCGGGATCACCGATCGCGGCCGCGCCTGGCCGGTGCCGTTCGATGCGGACATCGTGCTTGAATGCCGCGGCCGTCCGACCGCGGTGCTCGCCTCGGGCGATCCGTTCTGGCATGGCGTCGGCGGCAGCCTTGTCGGGAAATTGCAGGCCGGCGAGTGGGTCGCGCATTCCGCGCCATCGACGTTCTCGCTGGCGGCGGCACGGTTGGGCTGGCGGCTCGAGAACGTCATCTGTCTCGGCCTCCACGCCGCACCATTCGAACGGCTGCTGCCACATCTTGCGCGTGGTGCACGGATCATCTGCCTGGTGCGCGATGGCAACGCGGCTTCCGATCTCGCGCGCTGGCTCACCGAGCGCGGCTGGGGGCAGTCATCAGTATGGACGCTGTCCGCACTTGGCGGCCCGCGCGAATCCATCAAACAGCATTGCGCCGACAATTTTGCCGGCGCTTCAAGCGACAGCCCGGTCGCGGTTGCGCTGAAGGCGGCGGGCGCACAGGGGATCGCGCGCAGCTCGGGTCTTCCCGAGGCACTCTTCGTGCACGACGGACAACTGACAAAACGGCCGATCCGCACGCTTGCGCTGTCGGCGCTTGCGCCGCGGCCGGGCGAGCGGCTATGGGACATCGGCGCCGGCTCCGGCTCGATCTCGATCGAATGGGCGCTCTGCGGCGGGACGGCGATCGCCGTCGAGGCCCGCGGCGAACGCGCCGCCAACATCCGCAGCAACGCGGCGAGCTTCGGCTTGGCACATCGGATCACGGTGATCGAGGGCACGGCGCCGGGTATCTTGTCGGACCTCGAAGGGCCCGACGCCGTGTTCATCGGTGGTGGCCTCGATGCCGATATGTTCGATGCGATCTGGTCGCGCATCGCGCCGGGAACGCGACTGGTCGCGCATGCCGTGACGCTGGAAACCGAGGCGCTGCTTGCCGATCTGCATCAGCGGCTTGGCGGCGAACTGATGCGCGTGGAGATCGCACATGCCGAGCCGCTGGGCCGGTATCGCTCGTGGAAAGCGGCGCGGCCGATCGTGCAATGGAGCGCCGTCCGATGAAGGTCGCGGGTCTGGGATTCAGGAGCAATGCCAGTGTCGCGTCGTTGCGCGAAGCGCTCGACGCCGCCGGCGGGCCCAACGGCCTTGCGGCGGTTGCGACAGTGAGCGACAAGGCCGGTGCGGTGGCAATGCAAGCGTTGGCACAGGAACTGGGATTGCCGATCCGGAGCATTCCCGCCGAAATGTTGGCTGAGATACAAACCGCGACGCAATCCGACCTCGTCAAGGCCAGGTTTGGAACGGGCTCGGTCGCCGAGGCAGCGGCAGTCGCAGCCGCCGGGCGCGGTGCACGCTTGATCGCGGTCAGGGCCGTGTCGCGGGATCGGGCGGCGACTGCGGCGATCGCAGAAGGAGACGGCGAATGACGGTGCATTTCATCGGCGCGGGGCCGGGCGCCGCCGATCTCCTGACCTTGCGGGGCCGCGATCTCATCGCCTCCTGTCCGGTCTGCCTCTACGCCGGATCGTTGGTCCCCGCGGGCGTGTTGGCGCATTGCCCGAAGGATGCGCGCATCGTCAACACGGCATCGATGTCGCTCGACGAGATCATCGCCGAGATCGCTGCGGCGCATGCGCAAGGAAAGGACGTCGCGCGGCTGCATTCGGGCGATCTCTCGATCTGGTCGGCAATGGGGGAGCAGCTGCGCCGGTTGCGCGTGTTGGAGATTCCATATTCGGTCACGCCCGGCGTGCCGGCGTTTTCGGCGGCGGCGGCGGCGCTGGAATCCGAGCTGACGCTGCCAGGCCTTGCGCAATCGGTGGTGCTGACGCGCACGCCGGGCAGGGCGAGCGCGATGCCCGACGGCGAGACGCTCGCGGCGTTTGCCGCGACCGGCGCGGTGCTCGCGATCCATCTGTCGATCCATCTGCTGGACAAGGTTATCGCCGAGCTGACGCCACATTATGGTGCGGATTGTCCGGTGGCGATCGTCTGGCGCGCGAGCTGGCCGGACCAGCGCATCGTGCGCGCCACGCTTGCGAGCCTCGATGCCGCGCTCGGCCCCGAGCTCGAACGCACCGCGCTGATCCTGGTCGGCAAGACGCTCGGCGCCGGCGAATTCGCCGAGAGTCGCCTTTATGCGGCCGACTATGACCGCCGCTACCGGCCGGTGGCGCCCGAGCCGCGCTTTCCGGAAACATCGCGATGACCGCGGGGCTCGTGATCTCTGCACCTGCATCCGGGGTCGGCAAGACGACGCTAACCCTGGCGCTGGCGCGCGCCTGGCGCAATCGCGGGCTGAAGGTGCAATGCCTGAAGAGCGGACCGGACTATATCGATCCCGCCTTTCACGCCGTCGCGACCGGACGCGCGTCCGTCAACATCGACAGCTGGGCGATGTCGGGCGAGGCGATCGCGCATCTGGCAAGCCGTGGCGCGGAGGCGGATCTGGTGCTGGCCGAAGGCTCGATGGGACTGTTCGACGGCGTCGCAACGCGCGGCGTCTCGGGCACCGGTGCCACCGCCGATATCGCCGAGATGATGGGATGGCCCGTGCTGCTGGTGATCGATCCCTCGGGCCAGGCGCAGACCGCCGCGGCGGTTGCGGCGGGATTGCGCGACTTCCGCGCCGGCGTGCGGCTTGCCGGTGTCGTTCTCAACCGTGTCGCCAGCCCGCGGCACGAAGCACTGGTGCGCAGCGCCATGGCGGACGCTGGCATTGCGGTGCTGGGTGCGCTGCCCCGGCACGCGGAGATCGCGTTGCCGAAGCGTCATCTCGGCCTGGTGCAGGCGGAAGAGCAGGTTCAGATCGACGGTCTGATTGACGAGGCCGCGCGCTTCGTCGCCGAGCATGTCGATCTCGACGCGGTGTTGCGATCGGCGCGCGACTGGTCGCCGCAATCGGCCGCGCGCAGCCTCGACATCACGCCGCCCGGCCAGCGCATCGCGCTCGCGCGCGACGCCGCGTTCTCTTTCGTCTATCCGCACATGCTCGAGGCCTGGCGTGCGGCCGGCGCCGAGATCGTGACGTTCTCGCCGCTTGCCGACGAGGGCCCCGAGGCGAACGCCGATGTGTGCTGGCTGCCCGGCGGCTATCCCGAACTGCATGCGGCGCGGCTTGCTTCCAACACGCGATTTCTTGGCCAGTTGCGCGCCTTTGCGGAGATGAAGCCGGTGCACGGTGAGTGCGGCGGCTACATGGTGCTGGGCGCCGCGTTGACCGATGCAGACGGCGTGCGCCACGCGATGGCCGGATTGCTCGGCCTCGAGACCAGCTATGCCAAGCGGCGCATGCATCTCGGCTACCGGCTCGCTGAGCTCGCCACTGCGATGCCCGGGCACGGTCCCGGCGCACGCTTGCGCGGCCACGAATTTCACTATTCGACGATCGTCGCGCAGCCGGACACGCGGCTTGCGGTGGTGCGCGATGCGACCGGCGCGATCGTAGCCGAAACCGGATCGCGGCGCGGCAACGCCACGGGTACGTTCTTCCATCTGATTGCGGAGGACCGATGAGCGGATTCGTCTCCTTCGTCTCGGCTGGTCCCGGCGATCCCGAGCTCCTGACCATGAAGGGAGCCGGGCGGCTGCGCGAGGCCGACGTGGTGCTCTATGATGATCTCGCCTCGGGCGCGATCCTCGATCTCGCGCGCGCTGGCGCCAATCTCGTCGCGGTCGGCAAGCGCGCCGGCCGCCTCTCGGCGAAGCAGCATCATGTCAGCCGGCTGCTGGTCGACTATGCCGCGACCGGCGTGCGGGTGGTGCGGCTGAAGTCAGGCGATGCCGGCATCTTTGGACGGCTCGAAGAGGAGATCGAAGCGCTGCGCGCGGCCGGCATCGGCTACGAGATCATTCCCGGCGTAACCTCGGCCTCGGTCGCGGCGGCGCAGGCCGGCATTCCGCTGACGCGACGGCTGACCGCGCGCCGGGTCCAGTTCGTGACCGGCGCCGACGTCACCGGCGAGTTGCCCGCGGATTTGAATTGGGCGGCGCTGGCCGATCCCGAGGCCACCACCGTCGTCTATATGGGCCGGCGCACCTTTCCGGCGCTGACCGCGAGGCTGATCGCGCATGGCCTTTCTCCCGATACGCCTGCGCTGTTCGCGGAGTCGCTCGGCCACACCGAAGAGCGGATCGTCCGCACCACGATCGCAGAGCTGGCCGAACGGCTCGCGCATGCAGGCGCCGCCACCGCGGCGGCGGTCATTCTGTTCGGTGCGCTGGCGCCGGAGCAAGGTTGATACGGCCATGCTGGCGCTTTCCCTGATCGGTATCGGTTGTGGCGATCCCCGGCAGCTCACCCTTGCTGCGATCGCTGCCATCAATGCCGCCGATTTGATCCTGATCCCGCGCAAGGGGACCGCGAAGTCGGATCTCGCCGACTTGCGCCGAACGATCTGCGCCGAGGCGTTGAACAATGATCGCACGCGCATTGCCGAGTTCGACCTGCCGGTGCGTGACGCCGGCGAGGAGGACTACCGCAAGGGCGTCGACGATTGGCACGATGCGGTCGCCGCAACTTGGTCGCAGGAAATCGCGCGCCATCTCGGTGGCGCGGGGCGCGTCGCTTTGCTGATCTGGGGCGATCCCTCGCTTTACGATTCGAGCCTGCGGATTGCGCAACGGCTCGATCCGCTGCCGTCGATCGAGGTGATCCCGGGCATCACCTCGATCCAGGCGCTGTGCGCGGCGCATGCGCTGCCGCTCAACGAGATTGGCGAGCCGTTCCTGGTCACGACAGGCCGGCGGCTCCGCGAGGGCGGATGGCCTGATGGCGTCGACACCATCGTCGTGATGCTCGACGGCGGCGCCGCCTTCCAGACGCTGGATCCTGTGGGCTTGAAGATCTGGTGGGGCGCCTATCTCGGCATGCCGGATCAGATTATCATGGCGGGGGAGTTAGCCGAGGTGGGCTCTCGCATTGTCGCCGCGCGCCGGAATGCGCGTGCGCAGCACGGCTGGATCATGGACAGCTATGTCTTGAAGCGGCGTTCGTGATCGGCGGGATTGCGTCGGCAGTCCACGCAGCAGGACGGCTATCCGGCCTTCAATCCGCGGATCGAGGGTTGAATCGTCAGGCGGTAGGCCACGAGCTTGTCACCGCCGAACTGCTCGAGCGTCGTCTCGCAGACCGGGCAGCGATACACGCCCTTGGTACCCGATCCGGATGTCAGCTCAAGGCGCCGGAATCCAGCCCCGCAGCGCGGACACGTGACGTCGTCCTTCTTCATCAATCCACCCCAGAACAACACCGGCGGTATCTTGTAACCCGGACCGGACGGCAGAACCATGGTCATGGCCGGCGGAGCGACCGATCATTCCCGCATGGCAATCCCGACGCGATCCACATCGAACCTCCCCCGCCGGTTCGATCTCGCCCAGGAACGGACCGGCAACTGCGACGCATTCCGCAAACTCGCCAGCAGCTTATGGCGTAACGTCGGAGCATGATCTGACCTTGCCTGCATCGCAACATGGCGGCGATGTCGCGAAGTCAGCGGTCCTACGATCCGTGATCGCCGGCGAACGCGAGGCGCGCCGGCGATCCATCGCGATCAGTGGACGCCATCTATTGCCTGATCAGGCGCACCACGTCCTGCCTCAGCAGGTAGAGCGACACGGCGAGCAGAACGACGTCCTTCATCAGGAAGGGCACGTTGCCGGTCATCGCAGGGAAGCCTCCGGCGGCAACGTCCCAACCATCGGGCATGAACGGGATGATGGTGACTGTCGCGATGAAGGTGCCGGTCGAGCCGAGGGCGCCCAGAACGCCGAAGCGCTTGTCCCAGAACCCTGCGAGCAGCAGTGCGCCGAACGTCCATTCCGAGGTGCCGAGGAAGTAGCTGGCGCCGGCATGGCCGAAGGCCGGATACAGCCACCAGATCAGCGGTCCGTTGCTGATGAACGGGACCAGCCGTTCGAATTCGTACGGAAACCATTTCTGGTAGCCGAAAAACAGGAACATGATCACCATCGCGGCCCGAACGAGATAGTAGTCGAGATCCTCCGCAAGCAGGCCGGACCGTCCGAGTGCACGGACAAGCGGATTGTGAGCAGTGCTGGTAAGCGTGGTCATGGTCGTGATTCCCTGTGGGACACCGCGCCGCCGCTTCACGCGACAGCTGGGAAGTCGATGTCGGTGTCGTTGATGCGGTTGAAGACGTTGGTGAAGACGATGGTCGCGAACGCCAGGCTGATCTCGACCAGCTGCGCGTCGCTGTAGCCGACGGCCTTGATCGCGGCGAAGTCCTCATCGTTGACGGTGCCGCTCGACTGCGCAAGCTTGCGGACGAATTGGATCAGCATGTCTTGACGGGCATCACCGGTCGGCGCGCCTTCGCGGATCTGCTTCAGTGTGTCTGCCTTCACACCGGCGAGCTTGGCGAGATGGGAATGCGCAGCGACACAATAGTCGCAACCGCCGGCGGCGCTGATCACGAGCTTGATGATCTCCCGATCGCGCTTGGACAGGCTGCCGCCGGCGAGCACGGCATCGGCGGCGAGCATGGACTTCAGCGCGGCCGGGCCATGGGCGGCAATTGCCGCATAGGCGTTAGGGACACTGCCGGCTGCCTTCTTGATCTGGGCGTAGATCTGGCCCGACGGGCCGGTATCGGTTTCGAGATTGGGAACTGAGAGACGGGACATGGTGGCACTCCTTGTTTGGGGTGGTGAACGATTGCGGAGTGACAATAGGATCGCGGTCTGAGACATTGAATGTTCATATTGCTCGATTATATGCTCAATCGTCTCATGAGCTGCCTCGGGGGATTAACCATGGATTGGCTCAGCCGGCTATTCGAGGTGATGCCGGTGCGCGGGCGGCTCGATATTCGCTGCAGCTACAGCGTGCCCTGGCGCATCGAGCAGGGGCCGGGCGCGACCAACGAGATCCCCTATCATGCGGTGCTTGCCGGCTCGGCGATCCTGGACGATCCCGCGGGCGGCCGACCGTTGCTGCTGAAGACCGGCGACATTCTTCTGTTGCCCGGCAATCCGCGACACGTGATGCATGACGGCAGCGGGGCGCCGCCGCTGCCGCCGCGCAACCGGGCGGCACAGAATTTCACCATCAGCGAAAACCTGGGTTCGGACGAGCGGCTTGATTTGCTGTGCGGACATTTCGCGATTGCACCGCCGCACGACCGTCTGTTGCGCACCTATCTTCCGCCGCGTCTCGTCGTGCATGCCGGCGCACGGATGGGGAAGGGAACGGCGGCACAGCTTGCGGGCCTCGTGTCCCTGATGCGCAGCGAAACGGCCGACGATCATCTCGGTGGCCGCGCCATGCTGGATGCGCTGTCGACGGCGATGTTTGCGCTGGTGCTGCGGCTTGCCAGCGAGACCGATGACAGGTCACACGGTCTGCTCGCACTGGTCGGCGATCCCCGCCTTGCGCCGGCGGTGGCGGCCATGTTCAACCAGCCTGCGCGCGCCTGGTCGCTGCCGGAGCTTGCGCGTCTCTGCAACATGTCGCGCGCCACGCTGGCCCGGCAATTCCAGGACAAGCTCGGGCGATCGCCGAGCGATCTGCTCACCGATATCAGGATGACGCTTGCGGCGAACGAGTTGAAGAGATCATCGCTCTCGACCGGCGCCATTGCGGAGATGGTCGGCTACCAGTCCGAGGCTGCCTTTCAGCGCGCCTTCAAGAGCCATATCGGCGTGACGCCGGCGCAATGGCGAAAGGGGCAGCACTCCGGGGAGGAGATGTTGGCCGGTTCTGGCGCGCCGGCCGATCCGGATGGGAGTTCGCAGGCTGCGCGCGAATAATCTACGCTAGGCAAGCGGCCGGTGGCTGGTTGCCACCGGCTGTTCTGCGCGCTGTCATGCCTTCACGGCGGCGGCCTGCTGGAGAACTACGATCATGTCCTCGGGCTCCGGGCGGCGGGTATAGTCGGGGTTCACCTCCGAGTAGAGGATCACGCCGTCCTGTCCGATGACGTAGCGGGCCGGCATCGGCAATGTCCAGCTCGGATCGTCGTTGAAGGTCGGCAGGTCGTTCTTCAGCTGCTTGTAGAGCGCGACCAGATAGTCGGGCAGATGGAAGCGCAGTCCGAAGGCCTCGCCGATCTGGCCCTTCGCGTCGGACAGGATCGGGAAGGAGAGCTTGTTCTGGCGCACTGATTTGCGGCTGTTCGGCGCGGTCTGCGGCGAGATCGCGACCAGCGACGCACCGTATCTGTCGAATTCCGGCTTGGCGGCTTCGAGTGCCTGCAGCTCCATGTTGCAATACGGGCACCAGACGCCGCGGTAGAAGCTGAGCACCAGCGGGCCGCGCCTCAACAGGTCGGCCGAATTGACGATATTGCCGTCGGGATCCTGGAGCGAGAAGGCAGGAGCGACGTCGCCGGCCCTCTTGGCGCGCTGGGCGGCACCGGATGCGATCAGCTCCGCGGTGGCGCGGTGCATGATCTCGATCACGGCCGGCGGAACGTTGTAGGGCGGCTTTCCGGCTTCGAAATCGGCCTTGAAGGCATCGAGCTTGGCTTGCAGTGACATGACGGTTTTCCTCGGGCTTCTGCGCGAAGGACGGCCACGCCGTCCGCTTGTTGAGTTCACACGCAGGAAGCTAAAGGAGATGGCCGCGCAGGGTAGCGTTGCCGTTGGACTAGCGCTTATTCCCGCTCGGAATAAACGTTGCAAGATTATGCATTGAAGCTGCGCTCGAAGAAGTTCACGAATGTGCGCGCCTTGGCGGTCGCGGCGCGTCCGGTCGGAAGCACGGCCCAGAGATCGAGCGCGGGCAGGCTCCACTCCGGCAAGACTGCGCGCACGGCGCCCGCCTGGAGTTCGGGGGTGAACATCCATTCCGAGGCGATCGCGATCCCGGCATCGGCCAGCACTGCAGCGCGCACGCCTTCGGCGGCGCTCACCCGCAATCGACTCCGCACCGTCACGGCGAGTTCGGTGCTCTCGCGTTGAAACGACCACACGCTGCCCTCGCGGAGGTAAACAACAGCCTGATGCCGGCTCAGCTCGCTTGGCGTTGCCGGCGTGCCGGCGCGGTCGAAATAGGCCGGCGTGCCCAGCACGAGGCGCTTGCATCTCGCGACGCGGCGCGCGGTCAGCGTCGAATCCGTCATCTTGCCCATCCGGAGCGCGACGTCGATGCCTTCCTGCACGAGATCGATCTGGCGGTCGTCGAGCACGATCTCGAGCTCCAGCTCCGGGTGCTGCGCGAGAAACTTCGGCAGCATCGGAATGAGATGGATCCGGGCGAAGGTGACGGCGGCGCAGACCCGCAATCGTCCCTTGAGCCCGGCTCCGGCGCCGCGCGCGGCGATCTCGGCCTCGGCCGCCTCTTCAAGCGCGCGCCTGGCGCGCTCGAGGTAGCCGAGCCCGGCTTCGGTCGGGGTGAGACCATGGGTCGAGCGCGCAAGCAGCTTGACCCCGAGGAATTCCTCGAGTTGCGCGACTGATTTCGAGACCGCCGGCTGGCCGACCCGAAGCTGTCGCGCCGCAGCGGAGAACGAGCCGGTCTCGACCACCCGCACGAACGTCTCCATCGCCGCCAGACGATCCATGGCTATTCTCCACAGGAATGAGCGATACGGCCCATCCTGTCACGGTCCGGGGCGATTGGCCATTTCCGGACGCGGGTCGGTAGCGGAGAGCTGGCAGGCTACGACTTGCGGTGCCTGGCGTTGACCGCGATCGCGGCGGCGGCGGTGCGGTTCTCGACGCCGAGCTTGGCGTAGATCTGCTCGAGATGCTTGTCGACGGTGCGCGGGCTCAAACCCAGGATCTGCGCGATGTCGCGGTTGGTCTTGCCCTTGGAGAGCCAGGACAGCACCTCGCCCTCGCGGGTGGTCAGGCCGAGCTCGCTGGAGAACTCGGCCGGCATGTCGCCGCTGGTGTCCTTGGCGAGGCGCAGCAGGAATTCGTTGGGGCCGAGCTTGCCCATGAATTGCAGGCGGAGCTGCTCGTTGCCGGGGAAGGACGCCACCGTCGCGGTTTTCGCTCCGGCTTTGCCCTTCTGCGCCTGGTCGAGCCATTGCGGCATCGGCTCCGGCAACACGAAATTGTCGGCGGCTTCGGCGAGCGTATCCGACAGCAGCCGCTGTGCCTGCGGCGTCGCCCACAACAGCGTGCCCGAGCTGTTGACCGCGAGCAGGTAGCGGCCGGAGACGTCGAGCGCGGCGCGGGCGCTCTGCGTCATCCGCGCGTTGGCGAGGTGGACCCGGATCCGCGCCAACATCTCCTCGACCACGATAGGCTTGGTGACGTAGTCGACGCCGCCGGCCTCCAGTCCGCGCACGATGTGCTCGGTCTCGGCGAGCCCCGTCATGAAGATGATCGGCACGCCATCGAGCCCGGCGTCGCGCTTTAGCCGCTTGCAGGTCTCGAACCCGTCCATGCCGGGCATCACGGCATCGAGCAGGACGATGTCAGGGGTGATCTGGTCGACGATGCGCATCGCGGAGGCGCCGTCGAGCGCGACCATCACAGTCATGCCGGCGCCGTCGAGCGCGTCGGTCAAGAGCCGCAACGTCTCCGGCGAGTCGTCGACGACGAGCGCGACGTCGCGCTTTCGCTGTTCAATGGTCATAGCTGTGCAATGTCTTCAACGTCGCCATATATTGATCAAGATCGAACCGGTCGATCAGCGTGCGCATCTGGCCGACGAAATCGGCATGCTCGGGACTTTCGTTGCCGATCTCGTCGAGCTTGAGCTGGATCGCCCTGATATAGCCGAGCTGGCCGAGGCTGATCAGCTCTTCGACATATTTCACCGGCGGGCGTGAGCCCGTGTCGGGCTTCCATTGCGGAGGAGGAACCTGCTCGGCCTCATACTGCCATTCGATCTTGAGCAGCTGGCGGATGGTCTCGAGCAACCGCGGAATGTCGATCGGCTTCATCAGATAGCCGTCGTGGAACGGCTGCGCCAGCGGCGCGCCATGGGCCTCCAGCGCGCTGGCCGAGATCATCAGGATTCGTGCCTGGTGATGGCCTTCGGAGCGCAAGGTCTCGGCGACCGTCCAGCCGTCCATGCCCGCCATCGAGATATCGAGCAGGAACATGTCGGGACGACAATGCTGCGCGAGCGCAAGGCAGCCCGGCCCATCCGGTGCGCTGAGCAGGATGAAGCCGAGCGGAGCCAGGATCTGGCGCAGGAGGTCGCGGTGGGTCGGGTCGTCGTCGGTGATCAGGATGGTCTTGCGCGGGCCGTGATAGCCGTACACGGAAGCATCGACCGGGGCATCGCGGCGCGGATTGGTGACCTCGGATAGCAGCAGCTTGACGCGGAACGTGCTGCCGGCACCGACCGTGCTCAGGACCTTGATGTCGCCGCCCATCACACCCGCGAGCAAGCGGCTGATGGTGAGGCCGAGCCCGGTACCGGTCTGCGGCTGGCTGACGCCCAGTGCGCCGCGCTCGAACGGGGCGAAGATCCGCTCGAGATCGTCGGGCTGGATGCCCGGCCCGGTATCGATCACCTCGAACTCGGCGACCGGACTGCGGTAATGCACCACGAACTGCACCTTGCCGGTCTGCGTGAACTTGATCGCATTCGACAGCAGGTTGATCAGGATCTGCCGCAGCCGCTTCTCGTCGGCATAGACCACGACCGGCAGCACGGCCGGCCGTCTGAACACGAAGTCGATGCCCTTTGCGGCGGCCTGCAGGCGGAACATGCCGACCAGCTGCTCGAGGAAATCGTTCAGCCGCACCTCGTCGCGCGACAGATAGAGGCGGCCGGCCTCGATCTTGGAGATGTCGAGGATGCCGTCGATCAGGCCCGACAAATGATCGGCGCTGCGGCGGACCACGCGCACCTGCTCGCGGGGACGCACCTGGAGACTGTCGTCCTGCTCCAATAGCTGCGCGTAACCGGAGATCGCGTTGAGCGGCGAGCGGAGCTCATGGCTGAGGCCGACGACGTATCTGCTCTTGGCGAGGTTGGCGGACTCCGCCACTTCCTTGGCGCGCTGCAACTCGGCATCGGTGCGCTTGTGGGCGTCGATCTCCTGGATCAGTAGCGTGGTCTGCCGGCGGGTTTCGTCTTCGGCGGCACGGCGGCTCTGCTGCGCCAGCACGAACAGCCAGGCGACGACACCGATGATCAGGGTCAGTGCAAAGAACACCTTCCACAGCACGTCGGCCAATAGTTCGTTGGCATGCACGGCCGCGGTGGTCTGCAAATAGATCAGGCCGAGCACCAGCGCCACGAGACCGGCCGAGACCGCGAACACGCCGAGATAATGGCCGAGCTGCGAGTTGATGCGGGCGTAGATCGGCTGCGGCATCACCGTGCCCAGGGCGTCCGACACCTGCGCGCCGATCCGCCCGTGCGGTTTGCAGAGGTCGTGACAGCGGGCGTCGAGCGAGCAGCACAAGGAGCAGATCGGGCCGGCATAGGCCGGGCAGGCGGCCATGTCCTCGGGCTCGAAGGCATGCTCGCAGATACAGCATTGGATCGATTCAAGGTTCTGCCAGCTCCGCTTCGGCTTGCGCGCGATGTAATACTTGCCGTCGGTCGCCCAGGCAATCAGGGGCGCCGTGATGAACGCGACCGCGAGCGCCACGAAGGCGGACAGCGCCTTGGCGGTCGGACCGAACAGGCCGTAGAACGCGCTGATCGAGACCACGGTGGCAATCGTCATGGCCCCGACCCCGACCGGATTGATGTCGCAGAGATGGGCGCGCTTGAACTCGATATGCTGCGGCCGCAGGCCGAGCGGCTTGTTGATGACGAGATCGGCGACCAGCGCGCCGACCCAGGCGATCGCGACGTTGGAGTAGAGCGCCAGCGTCTGCTCCAGCGCCTTGTAGACGCCGATCTCCATCAACAGCAGCGCGACGACCACGTTGAACACCAGCCACACCACGCGGCCGGGATGCGAATGGGTGAGGCGGGAGAAGAAGTTCGACCAGGCGATCGAGCCGGCATAGGCGTTGGTGACGTTGATCTTGACCTGCGACAGGATCACGAACGTCCCGGTCAGCGCCATCGCGAGATCCGGCTGCGACAGCACGTAGCGGAAGGCTTCGAGATACATGTTGGCCGGCTCGGCCGCATGCTCGGCCGAGACGCCGTGGCTGAGCGCGAAGAAGGCGAGGAACGAGCCGGCCAGCAGCTTGAGCGCGCCGAGCACGATCCAGCCCGGACCGGCGCTCAGCAGCGCGATCCACCAGGCCTTGCGCGACGTGCGGCGATCGCGCGGCAGGAAGCGCAGGAAGTCGACCTGCTCGCCGATCTGCGCCACCAGCGCGAACACGACCGAGGGCCGCGGTGCCGAACAGCAGCAGGTCGAGATTCCCAGCGGGATCGCCGTGCTCGCCGGCGAATTTGCGCCACTCGGTGAAGGAATGCGGATTGGCCCAGGCGATCGCCGCGAACGGCATGATGTGGAGGATCACCCACAGCGGCTGGGTCCAGAGCTGGAAGCGGCTGATCAGCGTGATGCCGTAGACGACGAGCGGAATGATCACGACCGCGCTGATCAGATAGCCGATCGGCCGCGGGATGCCGAAGCACATGTCGAGCGCGCTGGCCAGGATCACCGCCTCGATGGCGAAGAAGATGAAGGTGAAGGAGGCGTAGATCAGCGAGGTAATGGTCGAGCCGATATAGCCGAAGCCGGCGCCGCGGGTCAGCAGGTCGATGTCGATGCCGCTTTTGGCGGCATGGTAGGCGATCGGCAATCCGCACAGGAAGATGATGACGCTGACGACCAGGATCGCGGCCGAGGCGTTCATCGCACCGTAGTTCAGCGTGATGGTGCCGCCGATCGCCTCCAGCGCGAGGAAGGAGATCGCGCCGAGCGCGGTGTTGGCAACGCGAGCGGCGGACCAGCGCCGCGCGCTCTTGGCGGTGAAGCGCAGCGCGTAGTCTTCCAGCGTCTGGTTGGCGACCCATTGATTGTATTGGCGCCTGACGCGGTCTATCCGCTGCCGCCCTGCCACTCTTCTAACTCCTGGTCCACGATGCTTTGATCGCGGGCAAATCCCGTACCAAAAACCTACGTCGCTATTTTGCGGTGCAGTATACGCGATCTCACGTATCAGTGCGCTGCACAAAAGTGAGCAATCCTCGCCCGATCAATAAGCGTTCTCGAACCAATGGGGTGCTCATGTCAGACGAAACAAAACCAGGCCTGAAGTCTCCGCTCCGGCGCAAGCTCTTGATGGGAATGGCTGCTTTGCCGGCCGTTTCGATGCTGGGCCGTCCCGCTTTTGCCGACGTTCCTGCAACCTCTGCGGTCAACACCACGGGTCTTGCAGTCACCGATAGCGAAGTGACGGTCGGCATCCTGCACTCGGTGACCGGCACCATGGCGATCTCGGAGACCGGATCGGTCGAGGCCGAGAAACTCGCGATCGAGCAGATCAACGCCGCCGGCGGCGTGCTCGGCCGCAAGATCAAGTTCATCCAGGAGGACGGCGCGAGCGACTGGCCGACCTTCGCGGAAAAGGCGAAGAAGCTGCTGGTCAACGACAAATGCGCAGCCGTGATGGGTTGCTGGACCTCGGCCTCGCGCAAGGCGGTGCTGCCGGTGTTCGAGCAGTACAACGGCATGCTGTACTACCCGACCTTCTATGAGGGTCTCGAGCAGTCCAAGAACGTGATCTACACCGGCCAGGAGGCGACGCAGCAGATCATCGCCGGCCTCGACTGGGTCAACAAGACCAAGGGCGCCAAGAGCTTCTATCTGCTCGGCTCGGACTACATCTGGCCGCGCACCTCGAACAAGATCGCGCGCAAGCACATCGAGAACCATCTGCAGGGCTGCAAGGTGGTCGGCGAGGAATACTTCCCGCTCGGCTCGACCCAGTTCAACTCGGTGATCAACAAGATCAAGCTGACCAAGCCCGACGTGATCTACGCGATCATCGTCGGCGGCTCCAACGTCGCGTTCTACAAGCAGTTGAAAGCAGCCGGCATCGACCTGTCGAAGCAGACGCTGCTGACGATCTCGGTCACCGAGGACGAGATCGACGGCATCGGCGGCGAGAACATCGCGGGCGCCTACGCCTGCATGAAGTACTTCCAGTCGCTCGACAATCCGAACAACAAGGCCTTCGTGCCCGCGTTCAAGAAGATGTGGGGCGAGAAGACCGTGATCGGAGACGTCACTCAGGCTGCCTATCTCGGCCCGTGGCTGTGGAAATTGACGGTGGAGAAGGCGGGCTCCTTCGACATCGACAAGATCGCGGCGGCGTCCCCCGGCGTCGAGTTCAAGGGCGCGCCGGAAGGCTACGTCCGGATCCACGAGAACCACCATTTGTGGTCGAAGACCCGCGTCGGACGCGCCAAGGCCGACGGCCAGTACGAGCTGATCTACGAGACCGCCGATCTCGTCGAGCCGGATCCGTTCCCCAAGGGCTACCAGTGAGGCTGCGCGCCTAAGGCGCAACTTCACTTCAAACGCATCGCGGCGTGGACGAAGTCGTCCACGCCCACGATCCGCCGTCGCGGCCGTGTCGCGACGTATGCCCTTGGACTGGAGGACCAGATGTTCGGCGACTATTCGATCAGCGACCTCGGCGCGATTCTTGCGATGCAGGGATTTGCCGGGCTCATCCTGTTCTCCGTCTATGTGCTGATGGCGCTCGGGCTTGCCATCATCTTCGGCCAGATGGGCGTCATCAACATGGCCCATGGCGAGTTCATGATCCTGGGGGCCTACGTCACCTGGATGACGTCGAACGCCGTGCAGCACGTCGCGCCCTGGCTGTTTCCCGGCTACTTCTTCATCGCGATGATCCTGGCGTTCATCGCCTCCGGCGCGCTCGGCATGCTGGTCGAATGGGCGCTGATACGTCATCTCTACAAACGGCCGCTCGATACGTTGCTGGCGACCTGGGGCCTCAGCCTGATCCTGCAGCAGGCCTATCGCTCGATCTTCGGCGCGCGCGAGGTCGGCGTCGAACTGCCGGAATGGATGATGGGCTCCTGGCAGGCGACCGACTCGATCCAGATCCCGATCAACGGCATGTTCGTGATGGCGCTGACCATGCTGATCACGATCGCGGTCGCCTACGTGCTGTTCTGGTCGAGCTGGGGCAAGCAGGTGCGCGCCGTGGTGCAGAACCGCGTGATGGCCGGCGCCGTCGGCATCAACACCGAGAAGGTCGACCGTTACACCTTCGGTCTCGGCTGCGGCATCGCCGGGATCGCGGGCTCGGCCTTCACCATGATCGGCTCGACCGGACCGACCGCCGGCCAGCTCTACATCGTCGACACCTTCCTGGTCGTCGTTTTCGGCGGCGCGGCCTCGCTGTTCGGCACCATCGCCTCCGCCTTCTCGATCTCGCAGACCCAGTCGACGCTGGAGTTCTTCCTGTCGGGATCGATGGCCAAGGTGATCACGCTGCTCACCATCGTCGCGATCTTGATGGTCCGTCCGCAGGGGCTGTTCGCGCTCAAGGTCCGCAAATAAGAACAAGCAGGCAGGTCATGGTCATCAACTCGCGCTTTTTCAATCGCTCCGAACTGCTCGGCTTCCTTGCGCTCGCGGCGCTGCTCCTTGTGATCCTGCCGCTGTCGCTGGATATCTTCCGCCTCAACCTGGTCGCCAAATACCTGACCTACGCCTTCGTCGGCATCGGCCTTGTGCTGTGCTGGGGTTATGGCGGCATCCTGAGCCTCGGGCAGGGCGTGTTCTTCGGCCTCGGCGGCTACTGCATGGCGATGTACCTCAAGCTCGAGGCATCGTCGGTCGCGAACACCAAGATCCAGTCGACGCCGGGCATTCCGGATTTCATGGACTGGAACCAGCTCACCTCGCTGCCCTTCTTCTGGAAGCCATTCCACAGCTTCCCCGTCACGCTGCTGGCGATCCTGCTGGTTCCCGCGTTCTTCGCGCTGATCATCGGTGCTGCGATGTTCAAGCGCCGGGTCGGCGGCGTCTATTTTGCGATCATCACGCAAGCGATCGCCGCGATCCTCACCATCCTGATCGTGGGGCAGCAGGGTTACACCGGCGGCATCAACGGCATCACCGATTTGCGCACGCTGCACGGCTGGGACATCCGCACCGATCACGCCAAGTTCATTCTGTATTTCGTCGAGGTTGTGCTGCTGTTCGGATGCATCGTCGCCGCGCAATTCATCCGGCTGACAAAACTCGGGCGCATCCTGGTGGCGATGCGGGAGCAGGAGGATCGCGTGCGCTTCTCCGGTTATAGCGTCGCCAACTTCAAGATCTTCGCGTTCTGCGCCGCGGCGGTGTTCGCCGCGATCGGCGGCGCCATGTTCACGCTCGAGGTCGGCTTCATGTCGCCGTCCTTCGTCGGCATCGTGCCGTCGATCGAGATGGTGATCTACACCGCGGTCGGCGGCCGGATGTCGATCTTCGGCGCAGTGTGGGGCGCGCTGCTGGTCAATTTCGCCAAGACCAGCCTCTCGGAATCCTTCCCGCAGCTCTGGCTGTTCGGCCTCGGCGCGCTGTTCATCGCGGTCGTGCTGGCCTTCCCGAACGGGCTCTCGGGCATCTGGGCGGACCATATCCAGCCCCGCATCGATCGCCTGTTCGCATCACGCAAATCGAAATCGGCGGCCGGCATGATCGCCGACGGCGCACCGGCCGAGTGAGGAGGCACCATCATGCTCGTCGGCCATCAGCCCAAGGACTTCCTGCTCGCGGTCTCCGGACTCACCGTGTCCTTTGACGGCTTCAAGGCGGTGAACGATCTCTCCTTCTATGTCGAGGAGAACGAGATCCGCGTCATCATCGGCCCGAACGGCGCCGGCAAGACCACGGTGCTCGATCTGATCTGCGGCAAGACCCGCGCCACCTCCGGCTCGATCCAGTTCCGCGGCCAGGAGCTGACAAGGCTGCGTGAGAACGAGATCGTGCAGGCCGGCGTCGGGCGCAAGTTCCAGACACCGTCGGTGTTCGAGGATCTCACCGTGTTCGAGAACCTCGAGATTTCCTACCCGCGCGGCCGCACCGTGTTCGGCTCGCTGACCTTCCAGCGCGACGACGCGGTCAAGCAGCGGGTCGAGGAGGTCGCCGAGATGATCTTCCTCAAGGATCGCCTCAACACCTATGCCGACCAGCTCAGCCACGGTCAGAAGCAGTGGCTCGAGATCGGCATGCTGCTGATCCAGGACCCGGACCTCCTGATGCTCGACGAGCCGGTTGCGGGCATGAGCGTCTCCGAGCGCGCCAAGACCGCCGAATTGCTCAACCGCATCATCAAGGACCGTTCGGTCCTCGTGATCGAGCACGACATGAAGTTCGTCGAGGACATCGCGCACAAGGTCACCGTGCTGCACCAGGGGCAGATCCTGTCCGAGGGGACGATGGAGCACGTCAAGAACGATCCGAAGGTGATCGAAGTCTATCTGGGCCACTGAGGAACAACGCGATGCTGGCAATCAATGATCTTCACGTCGCCTACGGCCAGAGCGAGGTGCTGCACGGCCTCAACGTATCGGTCGCGCCCAACGAGATCGTCGCGATCATGGGCCGCAACGGCATGGGCAAGACCACGCTGATGAAGTCGCTGATGGGCATCCTGCCGGCCAAGAGCGGTAAGGTGACCATGGACGGCACCGAGCTCGGCGCGATGAAGAGCTACGAGCGGGTGGCGAAGGGGCTCGCCTACGTGCCGCAGGGCCGCATGATCTTCTCCACCATGACGGTGAAGGAGAACATCGAGACCGGCCTCGTGGTCTCCGGCGGCTCGGAAGTGCCCGGCGATATCTATGAGTTGTTCCCGGTGCTGCTCGAGATGAAGGGCCGCCGCGGCGGCAACCTCTCCGGCGGACAACAGCAACAGCTCGCGATCGCCCGCGCGCTCGCCACCAAGCCGAAGGTGCTGCTGCTGGACGAGCCGACCGAAGGCATCCAGCCGTCGATCATCAAGGACATGGCGCGCACGTTGAAGCGGATCCGCGACGAGCGGGGCCTGTCGATCGTCGTTTCCGAGCAGGTCCTGAGCTTCGCGCTCGACATCGCCGATCGCGTGCTGGTCATCGAGAACGGCGAGATCGTCCGCGACGATCCACGCGCCAGCGTCGATGCCGCGCAGATTTCCAAGTACTTGTCCGTCTAACTATCAGTAACCCAAGGGGAGCATCGCGATGCCAGATACACTGATCAAGGTCGACCTCAGCAAATCGGCCTACGAAAACGACAAGATCCACAACCGCTGGCATCCGGAAGTGCCGATCGTCGAGTGGGTCAGCCCCGGCGACGACTTCATCATCGAGACCGTCGACTGGACCGGCGGCTTCATCAAGAATAACGATTCCGCCGATGACGTGCGCGACATCGATCTGTCGATCGTGCATTTCCTCTCGGGTCCGATCGGCGTCAAGGGTGCCGAGCCCGGCGATCTCCTGGTCGTCGACCTGCTCGACGTCGGTCCCTTGAAGGAGAGCCTGTGGGGCTTCAACGGCTTCTTCTCCAAGCAGAATGGCGGCGGCTTCCTCACCGACCACTTCCCGCTGGCGCAGAAGTCGATCTGGGACATCAAGGGTCTCTATACCTCGTCGCGCCACGTCCCTGGCGTCAACTTCGCCGGCCTGATCCATCCCGGCCTGATCGGCTGTCTGCCCGACGCCAAGATGCTGGCGGCGTGGAATGCGCGCGAGGCCGAGCTGATCGCGACCAACCCGACCCGCGTGCCCGGTCTCGCCAATCCGCCGTTCGCGCCGACCGCGCATGCCGGCCAGGCCAAGGGCGACGTCAAGGCCAAGATCGGCCTCGAGGGCGCCCGCACCGTGCCGCCGCGCGAGCATGGCGGCAATTGCGACATCAAGGACCTGTCGCGCGGCTCGAAGATCTATTTCCCGGTGTATGTGCCGGGCGGCGGGCTCTCGATGGGCGATTTGCATTTCAGCCAGGGCGACGGCGAGATCACCTTCTGCGGCGCCATCGAGATGGCCGGCTGGCTGCACATCAAGGTCGACGTCATCAAGGACGGCGTGTCGAAATACGGCATCAAGAACCCTGTGTTCAAGCCGTCGCCGATCACGCCGAACTACAAGGACTATCTGATCTTCGAGGGCATCTCGGTCGACGAGGCCGGCAAGCAGCACTATCTCGACGTCCACATCGCCTATCGCCAGGCCTGTTTGAACGCGATCGAGTATCTGAAGAAGTTCGGTTACTCCGGCGCCCAGGCCTATTCGATCCTCGGCACCGCGCCGTGCCAGGGCCACATCTCCGGCGTGGTCGACGTGCCCAACGCCTGCGCCACGCTGTGGCTGCCGACGGAGATATTCGACTTCGACGTGATGCCGTCGTCTGCCGGACCGATCAAGCACATCAAGGGCGACGTGCAGATGCCGATCTCGCCCGACAAGTGATCCTGTGATCCCTGCGCGAAGGGTGCGGGACGGCTGCGTATTGGCCGCCCCGCATCCATCGCCGGATCTCACACGACTGCGCAAGGATTTGAGGAAATGCCGATCTACGAATATCTCTGCAACGACTGCGGCCCGTTCACCGACATGCGGCCGATGGCGGAATGCGACCTGCCGCAGGACTGCCCGCAATGCGAGACGACGTCGCCGCGCGTGATCCTGACCGCGCCGGCGTTCTTCTGCATGCCCTCCGACAAGCGCAAGGCGCATGCCACCAACGAGCAGAGCCGGCACGCGCCGAAGACGCTCGATCAATACAAGGCCGCGCACGGCCCGGGCTGTGGTTGCTGCTCTCCCTCGGGAAAGAAGAAGCCGGCGCGGCTGATGACCAAGACCAGGAGCGGCGCCAAGGGCTTTCCGACCGCGCGTCCCTGGATGATCAGCCACTGACAGGGCGCTGACGCTCAGGCCTGTTCGGCGACCTTCAAGGCCTCGGTGCGGATCTCCTCGACCAGCCGTTCCTTCAGGACGACGAATTCGGGGGTGGTCTTGATCTTGTAGGAGCGGGGATGCGGCAGGTCGACCGCGATCTCGGCCTTGATACGGCCGGGACGCGCGCTCATCACGATGACGCGGCTGCCGAGGAAGATGGCTTCCTCGATGTCGTGGGTGACGAACAGCACCGTTTTCTGGTCGCGCTCCCAGATTCCGAGCAGCATCTCCTGCATCAATGCCCGGGTCTGGTTGTCGAGCGCGCCGAACGGCTCGTCGAGCAGCAGGATCTTCGGATCATTGGCGAGCGCACGGGCGATCGCGGTGCGCTGCTGCATGCCTCCGGACAATTGCTTGGGCCAGTGGTTCTCGAAGCCGGAGAGCCCGACCCGGCGGATGAACGCGTCGGCGATGTCGCGGCGTTCGGCCTGCGACACGCCGCGCTCGCGCAGGCCGAAGGCGATGTTCTCGCGCACCGTCAGCCAGGGAAACAAAGTGTAGGACTGAAACACCATGCCGCGATCGGCGCCGGGGCCGGTGACCTCGCGCCCGTCGAGCGTGACGCGGCCGCTGGTCGGCCGGTCGAGCCCGGCGATGATCCGGAGCAGGGTGGACTTTCCGCAGCCGGAGGGGCCGAGGATGGTGACGAAGTCGTTGTCGCCGACATCGAGCGTGGTCGGCTCGAGCGCCCGGGTCGGCGCGTGGCCGGCGCGAGCGGGGAAGGTTCGTGAGACCTGTTCGATCCTGAGCGCGGTCATGCGAGCTTCCACGGGAATAGCCAGGCATTGAACGCCTTGAACAGGAAATCGGAGATCAGGCCGATCAGCCCGATGACGATGATGCCGAAGATGATCTGGCCGGTGTTGAGCAGCGCCTGGCTGTCGGTGATCATATGCCCGATGCCGGACGACGAACCGATCAGTTCGGCCACGATGACGTAGGTCCAGGCCCAGCCCAGAACCAGCCTCAGGATCTCGGCGATCTCGGGCGCCGCGGAGGGCAGCAACACGCGGCGGATGACGCCGCTGTCGCCCGCGCCAAGTGTATACGCAGCCTCGACCAGGTCGCGCCGCGTGGCGCCGACGGTGACCGCCACCATTAGGATGATCTGGAACACCGCGCCGATGAAGATCACGAGCAGCTTCTGCAACTCACCGATGCCGGCCCACAGGATCAACAGCGGGATAAAGGCGGACGCCGGCAGATAGCGCGCAAAGGACACGAACGGTTCGAGGAAGGCCTCGACCGGCTTATAGGCGCCCATGAGCACGCCGAGCGGCACTGCGATGATGGCGGCAAGAGCAAAGCCGCCGACGACGCGCCAGATCGTCATGGCGATGTCGAACAGGAAGCCTTGCTTGGCGAGCAACTCATAGCCTTCCTGCACCATGGTGAGCGGGTTGGCGAGGAATGTCTTCGATACATGGCCGCCGAACGTCGCCCAGGACCAGAGGGCGACGAACAGCACGAAGAAGGCGAGGCCGTAGACCACGCGCTGCTTCGATGTTGTGGGCTCGAGGGGACGCATCAATTTGTCCAGGCGTATCTCATGCGCCGATCCCGCCCGCCTTCGCGAGGTGGGACCGGCCGAAATGATGGCTGCGTTACTTGATGAAGCTGGCGTCGTAGATGTCTTCAACCTTCGGCGCGGCCTTGATGATGCCGACCTCGAGCAGTAGCTCGGCGGCATCCTTGTTGAAGGAGAGGAAGTCGCCGGCAAAGAATTTCTGGTTGGCGGCCTTGTCCTGCCAGCGCAGGTACTTTGCCGAGTTGCCGAACTGCTCGCCGGACTGCTTCACGTCCGCGCCCATGATCTCGTAGGCCTTGGCCTGATCCTTGGTGATCATGTCGAGCGCCTCGAAATAGCTGTCGGCCAGCGCCTGCGCCGCCTTCGGATTGTCGGTCAGGAATTTTGGGGTGCAGCCGAACGTGTCCATCACGATCGGATAGTCGAGCGTGGTGGCGATGATCTTGCCCTTGTCGGGAGCGGCGCGCACCGTCGACAAATAAGGCTCGTAGGTCATCGCGGCATCGTTCTGGCCAGAGACGAAAGCCTGCGCCGCGGCGGCGGGCTCCAGATTCACCACGGTGACGTCCTTCACCGAGAGGCCGTTCTTCTTCAGCATCCAGGCCAGCGCGAAATAGGGCGAGGTGCCCGGCGCCGATGCCGCCACCGTCTTGCCCTTGAGGTCCTTGATCGCGGCGACATCGTTGCGCACGGCCATGCCGTCGGCGCCATAGCTCTTGTCGAGCTGGAAGATCTGCTTGGTCGCGACGCCGTTGGCGTTCCAGGAGATCCAGGTCTCCACCGTCGTCGCCGCGCACTGGATGTCGCCCGAGGCGATCGCCAGATGCCGGTCTTTCTGCGGGATCTTCTTCAAGGTCACGTCGAGGCCGTTCTTCTTGAAGATGCCGGCCTCCTTGGCGAGCGTCAGCGGCGCGAAGCCGGTCCAGCCGGAGATGCCGACGCCGACCTTGATGTCATCTGCGAACGCTGTGGTGGACACGAGCAGCGCCGCGATTGCGGGCAATAGCTTGAAGGAACGCATTCTCGACCCCTTGAACGATGGATTGAACCCAGTTGATGTCTTCACTTCAGTGATGTCTCGTCAGTCGCGGCGGATTGCCGCATGACGCATGGCGGTGGATGGTGGCCCATGATGCATTGCATGAATTATGCCGCGCAAGACGTCCTCAGCCTCCCTTGAAGCGAGCGACCAGCCGGTGCGTCTCGCCTGGATAGTGCAGCCGCACCGCCGTTACCGTGCGCGCGCTGCGCCAGGTGTAGCGATCGATCACGAGGCAGGGCGCGCCGACCGCGATGTCGAGCGCCTTCGCCGTGCGATCGTCGGCGACAACCGCGCTGATCGTATGTTCAGCCTCGGTCCACGGTACATGATGCAGCAGCCATGATCCCGGCGGTTCACGCGCAAAGTCCGCCGTCGCGGCTTCCGGAACGGTGGAGAGGTCGATCAGCCTGTCCTCGACCGCGAACGGCACATTGTCGGCGCTGTGCCGGCAGGTGATCGCGATCACCTTGCCGGCCATGCTCACCCCGAGCCGGGCGCGATCGGCTGCGGTCGCGGTGCGACGCCGGCAATCGATCAGCTGATAGCCGTAGCTGCGGCCGAGCGCGGTGATCTCGGCGCGCATGTCGGCAATCTTGAGCACCGCCGACAGATGCTGCGGGCGGCGGACGAATGAGCCGGCACGTCGTCGCCGTTCGATCAGGTCGGCCTGCGCAAGTTCCGACAGCGCCTTATTGACCGTCATGCGCGAGCAGCGATAGCGCGCCATCAATTGGTGCTCAAACGGGATGCGGTGGCCCGGCGGCCATTCGCCGGTGAGTATCCGCGTCTCGATGTCGAGCCTGATCCGCTTGTAGAGCGTCGGCTTGCTGCTCGCGCCCGGTTTGGCCCGTTCGGAGGCGAGGCTCATGCGACGAGCCTCCGGACGCTCGCATTGAACCGCTCGCGCGCTTTGTCGCGCAACCTGTGCCGTCCACCTGCGACCAGCTTGTCGCCGCCGGCCCAGACGCAATCGATCGCGTCGCTTGCCGAGGCAAACAGCCAGCCGTCGAGAACGGCATCGCCCGACCGTCCCGCCAGGGATGGGTGGGCAGTGTCGAGGCTGACGATGTCGGCACGCCCGCCCGGCGTGAGCCCCGCCTTGCTCTGCGCCAGCGCCTGCGCGCCGCCCGCGAGCGCGTGGTCGAACAGTGCGCGTCCGGTGGATGCACCCGGACGCCCGGAGAGCACATTGCGCTCGCGATGCTTCAGCCGCTGGCCGTATTCGAGTTGGCGAAGCTCGTCGGCGACCCCGACCAGCACGTTGGAATCGGTCCCGATGCCGAACCGGCCGCCAGATGCGAGGAATTCGCGCGCCGAAAAGATGCCGTCGCCGAGGCTTGCTTCAGTCACCGGGCAGAGGCCGGCAACCGCGCCGCTGCTGGCGAGCGCGGCGACTTCCCGATCCGTCATGTGGGTTGCGTGAATCAGGCACCAGCGTCGATCGACGGGCGCATGTTCGAGCAGCCATTCCACCGGCCGCTGCCCTGACCAGGCAAGACAATCCTCCACCTCACGCACCTGTTCGGCGGCGTGGATGTGGATTGGATCTGTCGCGGCAAGCGGAATGATTGCCGCGAGCTCATCCGGCGCGACGGCGCGCAGGCTGTGCGGGGCGATGCCGATGTTGGCGCCGGGGAGTGCTCGGATCGCCTCGCGCGACGCCGCCATCAGCGTGGCGAACTGATCGACCGAGCAGATGAAGCGGCGCTGCCCGGCATGAGGCGCGGCGCCACCGAATGTGCCGTGGGCATAGAAGCTCGGCAGCAGCGTGAGCCCGATGCCGGAGGCCTCAGTCGCCTCCGCGATGCGCACGGCCATCTCGGCCGGATTGGCATAAGGCGAGCCGTCGCGATCATGATGGAGATAGTGGAACTCGCCGACCCGGGTAAAGCCACGCTCGAGCATCTCGACATAGAGCAGAGTCGCAACGGCCGCGACGTCGTCCGGCGTCATCGTCAGCGCGAAGCGATACATGGTCTCGCGCCAGGTCCAGAACGTATCGGTGCTGTCGCCGCGCAGTTCGGCAAGGCCGGCCATGCCGCGCTGAAACGCGTGGCTGTGCAGGCTCGCCAATCCGGGAACCGCCAATTGGTGACGCTCGTCACCGGCGGCCGGGGCAACGCCCGCCGTCACTGAGGCGATCGCACCGTCGGCGACCACGATTTGCACATCACTGGCCCAGCCCGAGGGCAGCAGCGCGAATGCGAAATGCAGTCGTGTCATTTTTCCATGCCGGCTGGACAGAACCGAGACACGATTATATGTCTAGACATATAAGTCAAGCATCCCACCTTAAGGGGACGATCGCATGGCAGAGCGTTTCGATCGCATCTGGCACAACGCCCGGCTCGCCACGATGCGTGGCGATCGCGCCGATCTCGGCGAGATCGAGCAGGGCCTGATCGCGGCGCGCGATGGCCGCATCGCCTATGCAGGCGCGCAGTCGGATTTTCCCGTGGATGCGGACGCCGTCGAGCGGATCGATTGCGCGGGCCGCTGGATCACGCCAGGCCTCGTCGATTGCCACACCCATCTCGTCTATGGCGGCAACCGTGCGCACGAATTCGAGCTGCGCCTGCAGGGCGCGAGCTATGAGGAGATCGCGCGCGCGGGCGGCGGCATCGTCTCGACCGTTGCCGCAACCCGCAGCGCGACCGAGGCCGAGCTCGTCGCCGGCGCACTGCCGCGGCTCGATGCGCTGATCGGCGAGGGCGCAACCACCGTCGAGATCAAGTCCGGCTATGGCCTCAATGCCGAGACCGAGATGCGGCAACTTGCGGCGGCACGCGGCCTCGGCCGCCTGCGCCCGATTGCGATCCGCACGTCCTTCCTGGGTGCCCACGCATTGCCGCCGGAAGCCGATGGCGACAAGGACCGCTACATCGATCTGGTTTGCAACGAGATGCTGCCGGCGGTGGCCAAGGCCGGACTTGCCGATGCCGTCGATGGCTTCATGGAAGGCATTGCGTTCTCCGGAGAGCAGACGGCTCGGGTGTTCGCGGCGGCGCGTGCGCTCGGGCTGCCCGTCAAGCTGCATGCCGACCAGCTGTCGAATCTCGGCGGCGCGGCACTCGCGGCAAAATTCTCCGCGCTATCGGCCGATCACCTGGAGCATACCGATGAAGCCGGTGCCGTCGCGATGGCGAAGGCTGGGACGACAGCGGTGCTGCTGCCCGGCGCGTTCTATTTCATTCGCGAAACCCAGAAGCCGCCGGTCGAGCTGTTCCGCAACCACGGCGTCCACATGGCACTGGCGACCGACTGCAATCCCGGCAGCTCGCCGCTGACTTCGCTGCTGCTTGCGATGAACATGGGCGCAACGCTGTTCCGGATGACGGTCGCCGAATGCCTCGCCGGGGTGACGCGGGAAGGGGCGCGGGCGCTCGGCCTGCTCGCCGAGACCGGGACGCTAGAGGTCGGCAAACGCTGCGATCTCGCGATCTGGGACATCGAGCGTCCCGCCGAGTTGGTCTACCGCATCGGCTTCAATCCGTTGCACCGGCGGGTGTGGAGGGGGCAATGAGGAATGCGGCAGCGCCGATTGTCGTAACGCCCGGAACGGTCGGTCTCGACGTGCTGGCACGCGTGCTCGATGGTGCACCGATCGTGCTCGATCCGTCGTTCTGGCCGCGCGTCGAGGCGGCTGCGGAGATCGTGGCCAAAGCGGCGCAGACCGACGTGCCCGCGTACGGCATCAATACCGGCTTCGGAAAGCTGGCCTCGACGCGGATTGCCCCCGACCAGACGGCGCTGCTTCAGCGCAACCTGATCCTGTCGCATTGCTGCGGGGTTGGGCCCGCCACGCCTGAGCCGATCGTGCGCCTGATGATGACGTTGAAGGTGATCTCGCTCGGGCGTGGCGCATCCGGCGTGCGGCGTGATGTCATCGAGCAACTGCAGGGCATGCTGGTGCGCGGTGTCACTCCGTTGGTGCCGCAGCAAGGCTCGGTCGGTGCCTCCGGCGATCTCGCGCCGCTTGCGCATATGACGGCGGTCATGATCGGGGAAGGGCAGGCATTCCTTGATGGCAAGATCGTGCCGGGTCACGAAGCGCTTGCCGCTGCCGGGCTCGCGCCGCTGACGCTCGGGCCCAAGGAGGGGCTCGCGCTGATCAACGGCACGCAGTTTTCGACCGCCTATGCGATTTCCGGCGTGCTGCGCGCGCATCGTCTGGCGCGTGCCGCGCTGGTGACCGGTGCGCTGTCGGTCGATGCGGCGATGGCCTCGACCGTGCCGTTTCGTCCCGAAATTCAGTCCTTGCGCGGCCATGAGGGGCAGATCGCCGCAGCTGCGGCGCTGACCGCCTTGCTCGATGGCAGCGACATCAGGCAATCGCATCTCGAAGGCGACGAGCGTGTGCAGGATCCATATTGCCTGCGCTGCCAGCCGCAGGTCGCGGGCGCCGTGCTCGACCTGCTGGTGCACGCCGCGCGCGGGCTGACGATCGAGGCCAACGCCGTGACGGACAACCCGCTGGTCCTGGTCGAGACCGGCGAGATCGTCTCGGGCGGCAATTTCCATGCTGAGCCGGTGGCGTTCGCCGCCGACCAGATCGCGCTCGCTCTCGCGGAGATCGGCGCGACCAGCGAGCGCCGGATCGCGACCCTCGTCGATCCCGCGCTGAACTTTGGCCTGCCGCCGTTCCTGACGCCCGAGCCCGGCATCAATTCCGGGTTCATGATCGCCGAGGTGACGGCGGCCGCGCTCTATGCCGAGAACAAGCAGCGCGCGATGCCGTGCTCGATTGACTCCACGCCGACCAGCGCAAACCAGGAGGATCATGTCTCGATGGCCGCGCACGCCGCGCGCCGGCTGTCCGACATGGCCGACAACCTCGCGGCGATTCTCGGCATCGAGCTTCTGGTCGCCGCGCAAGGCATCACGCTGCGCGCGCCTCACTCGACCAGCGCGCCGCTCGCGGCAGTCATTGCCGCGCTGCGCGAGCATGTTCCGGCGCTCGCCGCGGACCGCTACATGGCCGACGATCTCGCGCGGGCCGCATCGCTGGTCGAAGCCGACGCGTTGCCAGCCGCTGCGATCGCGGCCCTTTCATCCGATCCGTTTCCAAAACTTGCGTAGCCGACAGGGACATTCATCATGAACCGCAGACTGGATAACGAACGCATCATCCGCGCGCCCCACGGCAGCGAGATCAGCGCGAAGAGCTGGCTGACGGAAGCGCCGCTGCGCATGCTGATGAACAATCTGGATCCGGATGTCGCCGAGCGTCCGAGCGAGCTCGTGGTCTATGGCGGCATCGGCCGCGCGGCGCGCGACTGGGAGAGCTTTGACCGGATTGCCGCCTCCTTGCGCAGGCTCGAAGGCGACCAGACGCTGCTGGTGCAGTCCGGCAAGCCGGTCGGCATCTTCCGCACCCATGCGGATGCACCGCGCGTCCTGATCGCGAACTCGAACCTGGTGCCGCATTGGGCGACGCTCGATCATTTCAACGAGCTCGACCGCCAGGGCCTGATGATGTTCGGCCAGATGACGGCAGGCTCCTGGATCTATATCGGCAGCCAGGGCATCGTGCAGGGGACCTATGAAACGTTCGTCGAGGTCGGCCGGCGGCACTACGGCGGCAGCCTCGCCGGCAAATGGATCCTCACCGCGGGCCTCGGCGGCATGGGTGGCGCGCAGCCGCTGGCGGCAACAATGGCCGGCGCCTCGATGCTCGCCGTGGAGTGCCAGCCGAGCCGCATCGAGATGCGGCTGCGGACAGGGTATCTCGACCGCCAGGCGACGACGCTCGATGAAGCGCTGGCGATGATTGCCGACGCGACGAAGAGCGGGACGCCTGTCTCGGTCGGCCTGCTCGGCAATGCGGCCGAGATATTTCCGGAGCTGGTGCGCCGCGGCGTGCGCCCGGGCATCGTCACCGACCAGACCAGCGCGCATGATCCGATCAACGGCTACCTGCCCAAGGGATGGACGCTCGCCGATTGGGAGGCGCGGCGCGCCGCCGATCCGAAGGCGGTCGAGACGGCGGCCAAGACTTCGATGGTCGATCACGTCCAGGCCATGCTGGATTTCCACGCGCAGGGAATCCCGACGCTCGACTACGGCAACAACATCCGCCAGATGGCCAAGGACATGGGCCTGAAGCAGGCGTTCGATTTCCCGGGTTTCGTGCCGGCTTATATTCGTCCGCTGTTCTGCCGCGGCGTCGGGCCGTTCCGCTGGGCGGCGCTGTCGGGCGATCCCGAGGACATCTTCAAGACCGACGCCAAGGTCAAGGAGCTGATGCCCAACGACGGCCATCTGCACAACTGGCTCGACATGGCGAAGGCGCGCATCAAGTTTCAGGGACTGCCGGCGCGGATTTGCTGGGTCGGTCTCGGCGACCGCCATCGCCTGGGCCTTGCCTTCAACGAGATGGTGGCGCGCGGCGAGCTCAAGGCGCCGATCGTGATCGGCCGCGATCATCTCGACAGCGGCTCGGTGGCAAGCCCGAATCGCGAGACCGAGGCGATGCGCGATGGCTCCGACGCGGTGTCGGACTGGCCGCTGCTCAACGCGCTGCTCAATTGTGCGAGCGGCGCCACCTGGGTGTCGCTGCATCACGGCGGCGGCGTCGGCATCGGCTATTCGCAGCACGCCGGCATGGTGATCGTCGCTGATGGCACGCCGGAGGCGGCGCGCCGGCTCGAACGGGTGCTGTGGAACGATCCGGCGACGGGGGTCATGCGCCACGCCGACGCCGGTTATGAAACCGCGATCGAATGCGCTCGCGCCAACGGGCTCGATCTGCCGAGCTTGCGCTGACGGCGGCCGTTGGTTCGGGAGTCATTTGCAATTCAGGCGCATCACCTGATCGGAGCTGCATAGCCTAGCGCGCAATCGCTGTGCGGCTCTCAACCTTCTGGTTGATGTCCGCGAGGTGACCGGCAGCCTTGATGCGGCAGACCTGCGGTGCGGCTACCTCAGATAGATGCTCCGCTGTGCGCTGCACCTGTGATCCGTCGCTGGCGACTTCCCGATTGCCTGCTTTCGCGTCAGCGGCGCTGACAGGATGAGCTGCCTGGGCGCTTGTCTCACGGCAGGCGACATGCAATCTTCCGCCCCCGGCAATGCTGTTCGAGAGCAACAAGAACAATAATCCCTCTCGTCCCTCCAATTCTGTCGAGGGCCTGATCATGTCGAACCCTATTCAAGCGACCTCCGCTCCGTGGCGGATAGGCGTGCTGTTCTCGCGAACCGGATTCATGTCGGTGATCGAGGAGACCCAGTATCAGGGCACGCAGCTTGCGATCGAGGAGGTGAACGAGGGAGGCGGGGTCTGCGGGCGCGAACTGGTTCCCGTCGCCTATGATCCCGGCTCGGATTCGGCCGCCTATGGCCACTATGCCAAACGGTTGATGGTCGAGGATCAGGTCAGCACCATCTTCGGCTGCTACACCTCGTCGAGCCGCAAGGCGGTGCTGCCCGTGGTCGAACGGCTGAACGGCCTGCTTTGGTACCCGACGCTCTATGAGGGGTTCGAGGCGTCGCCGAACGTCATCTACACCGGCGCCTCGCCGAATCAGAACAGCCTCGCGCTGTGCCGCTATCTGATGGATACGTTCGGAACACGATTCTATTTCGTGGGCTCCGATTACATCTATCCGCGCGAATCCAACCGGGTGATGCGGGAACTGCTGAAGAGCAACGGCGGCTCGGTGGTCGGCGAGCGCTACGTCAACGTCTACGCACGCTGGCAGGACTTCGTTCCGATCATCCAGGACATCAAGCGGGTCAGACCCGATGTGATCTTCTCGACCGTCGTGGGGGAGGGCACGGTCTTCCTCTATCAGGCCTACGCGAATGTCGGGCTCGACCCCAAGCAAGTGCCGATCGCCAGCCTGACCACGACGGAAGCCGAAATCGCCGCCATGGGCTTCGACGTCGGCGAAGGACATGTCACCGCGGCATCCTATTTCCAGGGCGTCGAGGGCAGCGCCAACAACGCGTTTGTGCAGCGCTTCAAGAAGCGGTTCGGCGCCGATATCTCCACCAACATGTGCGCCGAGGCATCCTATTTCCAGCTGCATCTGTTCGCAAAGGCGCTAGAGCAAGTCAATTCGCTCGACACCGAAGTGCTGCGCTCGATGGTGTTCGGCACCAGCTTTGATGCACCGCAAGGTGCCGTCACCGTCAACCCTATGTCGGGTCATACCGATCTGTGGACCCGCATCGGACGCGCCAACCGCCAGGGCCAGTTCGATGTCGTCAGCCAGTCGAAGGAGCCGGTGCATGCGGATCCGTTCCTGATCGGATATGGTCGTGCAACGCAAACAGGAAGCGTCCAATGAACGAGCAGTCGCGTAAGCCGTCGCTGAGCCGAGACGTCGGCGGACGCAAGACCATGGTGCAGGAACTGGCCGATCTGTCGGCCGTCGTGGTTGCGCCGGTCGACGATCAGGTCGGCATGTTGCTGCGCGAATTGCAGCGGTTCAGGATGCGGGTGCGTCAGGTCTGGCCGATGCCGGAGAGCGTACCGGCCGATGCCGACGTGGTGTACTGCGAATACTCGCCGGATCTGGCGCGGCGTCTGCCGTGGATTCCGGGCGATGCGCGTTCCGCGCTGGTGGTGATCCTGCCGGCGACGGAAACCGTTCACGCCGACGCGCTGTGTCATGCGACGCCCAACGCGGTGCTGCCGCGGCCGTTCACGCAGAATGCCGTGTTGTCCAGCCTGGTGCTGGCGCGCAGCCAGTTCAGCTACGAACGGCGGCTGCGCAGCAAGATCGAGAAACTCGACGACAATCTGCGCTCGATGCGCACGGTGGAGCGCGCCAAGGCCATTCTGATGGCGACGCGCCAGATGCCGGAAACCGAAGCCTACGGATTCATCAGACGACAGGCGATGGATCGTCGCGTGTCGGCAAGTGCAGTCGCCGCGGCGATTGTTGACTCGTTCGAACTGCTTGGCTACGATCATCAACAGTAAGCCCCAATAGCGGGGCCGGCGGCGACAGCGCCGCCTTCGACACAACCGGCAACAAAGCCCTCCCAATGCTCGCGTCAGCGCGCATCGGGAGGGCTTTTTGTTTTTTCAGTCCTGAAGGGAGCTTAAGGATGAGCATTTCACGGCGGACTTTGCTGAGGAATACAGCGGCGCTTGGCGCGTTTGCCGGCGCCGGACTGCCGCATATCTGGATCAAGAACGCCGACCTCGCCTACGCCGCGGGCGGCGAGATCAAGGTCGGCGTGCTGTTCTCGCTGACGGGAACGACTGCGATCATCGAGGAATCGCTCAACAAGGCGACGCTGCTTGCGATCGAGGAAATCAACGCCGCCGGCGGCATCAAGGGCAGCAAGATCGTGCCGATCGTCGAGGATCCGGCGTCCGATCCGGCGACCTTCTCGGAGAAGGCGCGCAAGCTCGTCGTCGGCGACAAATGCGTCAGCGTGTTCGGTTCCTACACCTCGGCGAGCCGCAAGGCGGTGCTTCCGGTGTTCGAGCGGCAGAACAACCTCTATTGGTATCCGACGCTCTACGAGGGCCGCGAGTGTTCCAAGAACGTCATTTACACCGGCGCGGTGCCGAACCAGCAGCAGGACGAGTTCGTACCCTGGCTGGTCAAGAAGTTCGGCAAGAAGTTCTATCTGATCGGCTCCAACTACATCTATCCGAAGGAAGAGAACAACTACTGCAAGAAGCTGCTCGAGAAGCTCGGCGGCGAGGTCGTGGCGGAAGAATATGTGCCGCTCGGCCATTCCGAATTCTCGTCCGTCATCAACAAGATCCGCGCGACGCAACCGAACGTGATCTTCTCCACCGTGGTCGGCGATTCCGTGGTGGCGCTGCATCGTCAGTACAAGGCGGCCGGTCTCGATCCCGAGAAGATGCCGATGGCGAGCCTGACGACCTCCGAGAACGAGGTCGCGGCGATGGGCGGCGAAGCCGCCGCCGGTCACTTCACCTCGGCGCCGTACTTCATGGTGCACAAATCGCCCGAGAACGAGAAGTTCGTCGAGGCCTACAAGAAGCGCTGGGGCGCCGACAAGGTGACGCATTTCGTCTCGGAGGCCTGCTACTTCCAGACCTATCTGTTCAAGCAAGCCGTCGAAAAGCTCGCGACCAGCGACCTGACGCCGCCGAACATCCGCGATGCGGTCAAGGGCGAAGGAATGATCGCGCCGCAGGGCAAGGTCCAGATCGAGCCGGATAATCTGCACACCTGGCTGTGGCCCAAGATCGCCCAGGCGAAGTCGAACGGCCAGTTCGAGATTCTGGTCGAGGCCAAGGATTGGCTGAAGCCGGTGCCTTACGCGGCCTATCCCGGGCAGTCCTGCACCGAGAAGGGCTTGGTCGAGAAGAGCTGACGGGGGCCGACGACGGCCGTCGGCGTGCGGCGCCGGCGGCCGGCTTCCGGCAACGAAAGCGGTCTCTCGCACACATGCGAGAGGCGCAGGACGCACCAAATCGAATATCGAAAGCGGATCCCGACGTGGACCAATTCATTGAACAAATCGTCACAGGCCTCAGCATCGGGTCGATCCTGCTGCTGGTGGCGCTGGGACTGTCGATCATCTACGGCTCGATGGGCATCATCAATCTCGCTCATGGCGAGTTCGTTATGCTCGGCGCTTATGCCGCCTGGGTGTTCCATACCTATCTCGGGCTCGGCCTGCTCGCGAGCCTCCTTCCGATCTTCCTGGTGGTTGCAACATTCGGCTGGGTCATCGAGCGCTACGTGCTGAGCCTGCTCAACAACCGGCCGCTCGACACCATCCTCGCCACCTGGGGCGTCGGCATCATGCTGCAACAGGCGGTGCGGCTGATGGTCGGCAGCGAGCTGCGCTATGTGCAGCTGCCGCCGGCGCTGTCCGACAGCATGGACGTGTTCGGCATCCCGATATCGTCGTATCGGGTGTTCCTGTTCGTCGTGTCGATCGCGCTGTTCGGGGCGACCTGGGTGCTGATGAACCGCACGACAGTGGGAATGAAGCTGCGCGCCATCATCCAGGACCGCTCGGTCGCAGCTTCCTTCGGCATCAACGCCAAGCGGGTCTATGCGCTGACCTTCGCCTATGGCGCGGGGCTTGCAGGGCTTGCCGGCGCGCTGGTGTCGCCGCTCAAGAGCGTGTCGCCCGACATGGGCACCGGCTACGTGGTCGACGCCTTCATGGTGGTTGTGCTCGGCGGCGTGCAGAGCCTCGCTGGCACCGTGGCGAGCGCCTTCATCCTCGGCGAACTCTCCGGCGGCATCGCCTTCCTGCAGAACGACACGGTGGCCAAGGCGATCGTGCTGCTCGCCATCGTCGTGCTCATCCGTTTCCGCCCCGAGGGGCTTTTCACCGCACGCGTGCGGACCTGAGACAGATCGCTCATCTATGCCGTCGAATGCTTCCAACTCCAACGGATTGCAGCGCCTGATCGCGCAGCTTGCACCCCTGCTGATCGTCTGCGCCGTGGTGTTTGCGCTCCCGGTGCTGCTCAACAACGACTTCCTGCTCAACAAGGTCGCGCGCTATCTGGTGCTCGGCATCCTCACGATATCGCTCGGGCTGTCCTGGGGCTTCGGCGGCATCCTGAATCTCGGCCAGGCGATGAGCTTCGGGCTCGGCTCCTACGCCATGGCGATGGCGCTGAAGCTCAAGACCGTGCCGGTGCATACGGGGGCCAGCGGACTGCCGGACTTCATGGTCTGGAACAACGTCCAGCATCTGCCGTGGTTCTGGGAGCCGTTCCGCTCGCTCGGCTTCGCCATCGCGGCGGGCCTGCTCGTGCCGGCGCTGGTTGCGGCCGCACTCGGCTGGTTCATGTTCCGCGGACGGGTCACCGGTGTCTACGTCTCGATCATCACGCTTGCGACCATGGTGGTGATCAATCTCGTGATCATCGACCAGCAGAGCTACACCGGCGGCTTCAACGGCATCACCGATCTCGCCCAGCTCGAGCTGTTCGGCGTCGCGTTCGATGCCTATGGCCGCGCGACCTACTACCTCGTCGCCGGCTGTGTGCTGCTCAGCCTGCTGGTCGCCTTTGCCTTCACCAAATCCAGGGCTGGCCTGATCGTGCAGGCGATCCGCGATCACGAGAGCAGGGTGCGCTACTTCGGCTACGACGTCGCGCTCTACCAGATCTTCGTGTTCGCGCTGTCGGCCGCGATCGCAGGCCTCGCCGGCATGCTCTACACGGTGGTGATGGAGTTCGCTTCGCCGACCTTCCTTGGCGTGCAGCTCTCGCTCTCGGTGGTGGTGTGGTGCGCCGTCGGCGGCAGGCAGAGCCTGGTCGGTGCGTTCCTCGGCGCGGTGCTGGTCGCGGGCATGCAGGGCGCGCTGTCGGAATCCGCGGCGTTCCTGGAAACCTGGACGTTGGTGATGGGCGCGCTGTTCGTGCTTGTGGTGCTGTTCCTGCCGAAGGGGCTCGCCGGCCTCGCGCAGGCCAACTGGCGCTGGGTTGCCCAGCGCAGACGGGCTGCAGGTAGCGCGGTCGCACGAGGTGTCAGCCAGACGGAGGGCAGCACATGAGTTCGCATCTCGACCTCCGCGACGTCTCGGTCAGCTTCAACGGTTTCAAGGCGCTCAATTCGCTCAACATGAGCGTGCGCAAGGGCGAGCTACGCTGCCTGATCGGGCCGAACGGCGCCGGCAAGACCACGGCGCTCGACATCATCTGCGGCAAGGTCAAACCGAGCGCCGGCACCGTCAGCTTCGACGGCACCGCGCTGCAGGATCTCGAGGAATACGAGATCGCGCGCGCCGGTGTCGGCCGCAAGTTCCAGGTGCCGAGCGTGTTCCGGGAGCTCTCGGTCAGCGACAATCTCGAAGTGGCGCGGGCGCGCCGCACCTCCGTGCTGGGCAATCTGCGCTGGAACATCGGCCACTCCGGCCGGGAAGACATCGAACGTCTCGCCGAGCTGGTCGGGCTCACCGAGCAACTCGACCGGCCGGCCGCCTATCTGTCGCACGGCCAGACCCAGTGGTTGGAGATCGGCATGCTGGTCGCCCAGGACGCCGAACTGATCCTGATGGACGAGCCGACCGCGGGGATGACGGCGCAGGAAACCCGCAAGACCGCCGAGCTTTTCGTACGGCTGAAGGGCAAGCACACACTGATCGTGGTCGAGCACGACATGGGCTTCGTCAAGGCGATCGGCGACATCATCTCGGTGATGCATATGGGCCAGATGCTGGCCGAGGGCACCGCGGCGGAAGTCGAGGCGCATCCGGAAGTCCGCCGCGCCTATCTCGGATCGGGAGGCATCAGCCATGCTTGAGCTGACCGACGTCGACGCGTTTTATGGCAACAGCCGCGCGCTGCAGGGCATCAACCTGATGGTCGGCAACGGCGAATTCCTGTCGGTGCTGGGCCGCAACGGCGTCGGCAAGACCACGCTGATGCGGAGCATCCTCGGCCTGATGGACCGGTGCACCGGGCGCCTGTCGCTCGACGGCGCCGACATCTCGCCGCTGCGGACCTATCAGCGTGCCAAGGCGGGCATCGCCTATGTGCCGCAGGGCCGCGGCATCCTGCCGAAGTTCACCGTGCGTGAGAACCTGACGCTCGGAACCTTTGCGGCGAAGTCGGCCAACGGCATCGAGGAGTGGGTGCTCGATCTGTTCCCGGTGCTCAAGGACTTTCTCAATCGCTATGGCGGCAATCTCTCCGGCGGCCAGCAGCAGCAGCTTGCGATCGCGCGGGCGCTGCTTGCCCAGCCCAAGGTCATCCTGCTGGACGAGCCGACCGAAGGCATTCAGCCGAACATCGTCGAGCAGATCGAGGACGTGATCACCCGCCTCAACCGCGAGCGCGGCATCACCGTCGTGCTGGTCGAACAGAATGTCGCGTTCGCGCGGCGAGCGTCTCACCGCTTCGCGTTGCTCGAAAAGGGACGCGTCGTCGCCAAGGGCGCAATCGGTGAGCTCACCGATGATCTCATCCAGCTGCACATGGCCGTGTAGCGGGAACTATCGTTCAGAAAGGGAGTCGAGACATGTTGCATGGAGATATATCGAGCAGCAAGGACACGGTCGGCGTCGCCGTGGTCAACTACAAGATGCCGCGCCTGCACACCAAGGCCGAGGTGCTGGATAACGCGCGCAACATCGCCAAGATGGTCGAGGGCATGAAGCTCGGCCTGCCGGGCATGGATCTCGTGATCTTCCCGGAATACTCGACCCACGGCATCATGTACGACTCCAAGGAGATGTACGAGACGGCTTCGTCGGTGCCGGGCGAGGAAACCCGCATCTTCGCCGACGCCTGCCGCAAGGCCAAGGTCTGGGGCGTGTTCTCGCTGACCGGCGAGCGCCACGAGGAGCATCCCAACAAGGCGCCGTACAACACGCTGATCCTGATGAACGACAAGGGCGAGATCGTCCAGAAGTATCGCAAGATCATGCCGTGGGTGCCGATCGAGGGCTGGTATCCCGGCGACTGCACCTACGTCTCGGAGGGGCCGAAGGGTCTCAAGATCAGCCTGATCATCTGCGACGACGGCAACTACCCGGAGATCTGGCGCGACTGCGCGATGCGCGGCGCCGAGCTGATCGTCCGCTGCCAGGGCTACATGTATCCGGCCAAGGAGCAGCAGATCCAGATCTCGAAGTCGATGGCCTGGGCGAACAATTGCTACGTCGCGGTCGCCAACGCTTCCGGCTTCGACGGCGTCTATTCCTACTTCGGCCATTCCGCGCTCATCGGATTTGACGGAAGGACGCTCGGTGAGTGCGGCACCGAGGAGAACGGCATCCAATACGCCCAGCTCTCGGTCTCGCTGATCCGCGACGCTCGCCGCAACATGCAGTCGCAGAACCATCTCTTCAAGCTGATGCATCGCGGCTACACCGGCCTGATCAACTCCGGAGACGGTGACCGCGGCCACGCGGTCTGTCCGTACACCTTCTACAAGAACTGGATCACGGATCCCGAAGGTACGCGGGAGATGGTTGAAGCCATGACCCGTCCGACCGTCGGCACCGACGAATGTCCGATCGAGGGGATTCCGAACCAGAAAGTCGCACATCGTTGATTGGAGAAGTCGGGCTGTGCCAGCGCGATTCGCGCCGGCACAGCTCCGAAGCTGTTGCAACGGGAAACGGGGGTTACCATGAGCAGCGAAGCAAATAGCGGGCTGGTGCATCAGTCCGAGGGGCAGATCGACGACCTTCTCGGCCATGAATTCGAGCACGAGCCGGTGCCGATCAGCGCCCGGCGCAGCGCCTTCTCGGTCACCATGGTGTGGCTGGGCTTTCCGATGATCATCACCGGCGCGATGACGGGATCGTTGCTGGTGCTGGGGATGGGCTTCAAGAATGCCCTGGTGGCGATGATCATCGGCAATCTGATCATGTTCGCCTATGTGGGCGCGCTCGGCCTGATCGGCACCAGGCGCGGCATGAACTTCGCGCTGATCGCGAGCATCGTATTCGGCAAGAAGGGCTATGTGCTGGCGTCGGGCCTGCTGTCGACCCTGTTGCTCGGATGGTATGCGGTGCAGACCGGCATCACCGGCGCATTGATCTCCTCGACTTATGGCCTCAACTATGTAGCGATGACCATCGTCGCCGGCGTGCTTTATATCGGGATCACCTTCGTCGGCGTGAAGGGATTGCACTATATCGGGCTGGCGTCGGTGCCGCTCTTTGTCGTCCTCGGCCTCTGGGTCGCGGCCGATGCCGCCTCGACCACGACGGCAGCGGCGATTTTCAGCTATGCCGGGAATAATGGCGTGGCTAGCATGTCGATGGGCGTCGGCCTGACGGTGGTGCTTGCGCTGTTCATCGACGCCGGCACGGTGACCGCGGACTTCAACCGCTGGGCGCCGAGTCCACGGGCGTCCTTGTTGGCCACCTTCAGCGCGTTTCCGTTCGCCAATCTGGTGGCGATGCTGGTCGGCGGCGTGATGACGGCTGCGCTTGCGGTACCGAATGCCAACCCGTTCGGCGTCGACAACATGTTCGGCTACATGAACGGCAAGCAGCTCACCTGGCTCAGCGTTCTCGCGTTCATCTTCCTCTACGCCAATCTCGGTTCGGTCTGCTCGCATTGCCTGTACAACGCGGCCACCGGCTGGTCGCGTATTCTCGGCACCAACATGCGGCTGATGGCCGTGATACTCGGCGCCATCGGCATCGTCGTCGCCGCGGGCAACGTCTGGGCGTTCTTCATCCAGTGGCTATCGCTGCTCGGCATTCTCGTGCCGCCGATCGGCGCGATCATCCTGGTCGATCAATATCTGTTGCGCACCGGGTCGCGCGCGGACGCGGACTGGCGCGCGAAGCCGTTCATTGCATGGGGCATCGGGTCGCTGTGCGCCTTTGCGGTTGAAAATCTGATGCCGGGGTTGTCCACTGCGATATCAGCCGCGCTGGTCGCCGGCATCGTGTATGGGGCGATTGCGCGGGTGAAATCCACCGAAAAGGTGGTGCGTCCCGCATAAGCGACAAGCTCGATCAAGCAAGAAGGGTACATCAATGGGCGTCGACTATCAGATTTATGATCTCGGCAATCTGACCTTGCAGCGCGGTGCGACCCTCCGCGACTGCAAGCTTGCCTACAAGACCTTTGGCCAGCTCAACGCGGCCAGGGACAACGTGATCGTCTATCCGACCTGGTACTCCGGCCAGCACTACGACAATGAGTGGCTGATCGGGCCGGGCATGGCGCTCGATCCGGCGAAATACTTCATCATCATTCCCAACATGCTTGGCAACGGCCTGTCGTCGTCGCCGAGCAACACGCCGGAGCCGTACAACGGGCCGCGCTTTCCGCAGGTGACGGCCTATGACAATGTCCGCGCCCAGCACCGGCTGGTGACCGAGAAATTCGGCGTCAAGCACATCCGGCTGGTGGTCGGCTGGTCGATGGGCGCGTTGCAGACGTTCCATTGGGGCGCGCTCTATCCCGACATGATGGATCTCTTGGCGCCGTTCTGCGGCTCCGCGAAATGCTCGCGGCACAACTATGTATTCCTCGAAGGCGTCAAGGCCGCACTCACGGCGGATGCAGCATGGAAGGAGGGCTGGTACACCGACAAGCCGGCCCGCGGCTTGCGTGCCGCCGCGCGGGTCTATGCCGGCTGGGGCTTCTCGCAGGCGTTCTATCGCGAGCAGCTCGACATCAAGACGATGGGCTATTCGTCGCTGGAGGATTTCCTGGTGGCGTTCTGGGAGGGCTTCTTCCTGCCGAAGGATCCCAACAACCTGCTGACCATGCTGTGGACCTGGCAGAACGGCGACATCAGCGCCAACGAGATCTACAACGGCGACTTCAAGGCTGCCTTGAAAGCCATCAAGGCCAAGGCTTATGTCATGCCGGGGCAGACCGATCTCTACTTCCCGCCTGAAGACAGCGAGAACGAGGTCGCGAACATGCCGAATGCCAAGTTCGTGCCGGTGCCGTCGATCTGGGGCCATTTCGCGGGCGGGCCGGGGACCAACCCGGTCGATGTCGCCTTCATCGATACCAAGCTCAAGGAACTGCTTGCATCGTGATGTCAATCCGTTGCGAACGGCTGCCTGCGCGATCATGGGAGGCGTGAGCTTGTCCAATCCCGCTTTGCTGCTCGACCAGTACCGCATCCGGCAGGAGCCGTATTACCGGCCGCTGAAGGATGAGGTCGAACTGTTCGGTGCAGCCTATGCGAACCGCATGCCGGTGATGCTGAAAGGCCCCACCGGCTGCGGCAAGACCCGCTTCATCGAATATATGGCCTGGCGGCTCGGCCGCCCGCTCATCACGGTCGCCTGTCACGAGGACATGACGGCGGCGGATCTGGTCGGACGCTGGCTGCTCGATGCGGAGGGTACGGTGTGGAGCGACGGGCCGCTGACGACGGCGGTGCGTCTCGGCGCGATCTGCTACCTCGACGAGATCGTCGAGGCGCGCCAGGACACGACGGTCGTGATCCATCCCTTGACCGACGATCGGCGCGTGCTGCCGCTGGAAAAACGCGGCGAGTTGATTTACGCGCATTCCGACTTCCAGCTCGTGATCTCCTACAATCCGGGCTACCAGAGCGCGATCAAGGACCTCAAGGAATCCACCAAGCAGCGCTTCGCGGCGCTGGATTTCGGTTACCCCGACCGGTCGGCGGAAACCGAGGTGGTATCGCGCGAGGCCGGCATCGAACCCAATCTCGCCGATCTCCTGGTAAGGATCGCCCAGCACAGCCGCAACTTGAAGGGCCAGGGTCTCGACGAGGGCGCTTCGACCCGGATGCTGGTCAATGCCGGCCGCTTGATCGGATGCGGCATCAGCCTCGAAAAGGCCTGCGAAACCACGATCGTCGTTCCCCTGACTGACGACGTGGACACCAGGAACACGCTGCGTGACGTGATTGCGGCCTCTGCGTGAATGGAAGCCGGGAGGTGGCGGTCGCGCAAATCAGTTCGCTCGATGGTTTCCGATCCGGACGCCGGCTTGCGGCACTGTTGCGCGGCCACGACGAGATCGCCGCGGCGGTGCAGACAGCGCGGGCCGCCTTGCAGCGCATCAGTCCGTTCGGTCGTCTGGCGGCCTGGGACGAGTCGGTGCACGACCTGTTCGAGGCCAATCTCGGCCAGGCCGTGGTTCTCGGCTTTCTGAAACTGTCGGAGCAATGGCCGGCGCAGCGATCGATCGATGATCTGATCGCGATCGGCCGCGCTGTTGGCGATATCGGCCGCAGCGCCGGGAGCCGCGCCGCCCATGGGGCGCTGACCGAATTGTCCAAAGTGCTGCCACGGCTTACGGGCGCTGGAGAACTCACCGCCGTTCTTGCTGTCCTTGGCCAACTCGCGGATGCAGGCCCGGAATCGGTGGGCCTTGCGATCGGCCGGCTGGAGCCGCTGCTCGCGCATGCCGGGGCCGACGATTTTTCCGCCTGGGTTTCGGCCGGCCTGCGCGCAAGCGGTGGCCGCGCATCGCGCCGGCGCTCTTATTTCGCGCTCGACGATCCGCTCTCGGTGCGGCTGTTCGCGGTAGGCCGGACCGGCGATGATTTCGCACGGCTGGAGAAGCGCCTCGCCGCAACCACGATCGCGCTGTGGAACAGGAAGCCGCGCTTCCGCAAGCTTGCCATAGCGCCGACGCCGGTGCCGCGGCGCGCCACGCTCGCTGCCGGCCTGATCGGGCTCCCGGAGACTTTCCCTGGTTACGCGGGCGAGGAGGCTGACACCCTCTATCTCGCCGCGGTCGCGCATGCCGGCGCGCATCTGGTGCATTCCACGGTCCGCTTTCCCGTGGGACGGCTGAAGGCGCTGCAGATCGCGCTGGTCGCGCTGATCGAGGATGCAAGGGTCGAGACGCTGGCGCTGCGCGAGATGCCCGGGCTGCACCGGCTGTGGTTGCCGTTTCACAGTGCGACGCCAACGAGCCAGGCAACTGCCGCCGGATTGATGACGCGGTTGGCGCGGGCGCTGATCGATTCGGACTATCAGGATCCGGATGCGTGGGTGACCAAGGGCCGCACGCTGTTTGCCGATGCCGCCGCCCGCTGGATTGATCCGACCATCAGCCGCGAGATCGGCGGGCTGCTCGGCAACGACATCGGGCAGATGCGGCTGCAGTTCAATGCCAGGAGCTACGTCGTCGAACCGGCCTATCGCGACGACAATCTGGCGCTGTGGGATTTTGGCGATCAGCCGGACAGCCCGACCGAGACGATCGAGCTTGCGGTCGATTCGGTGCGAATGGAGCGGCGCGACGACGCCGATGGCCAGCCCACCGACGACAACGCGAAGCACGACGAGACGCTGCGCGCGAAGGCCGCAACGGTGACCCTGCTGGACGGATTTCCGGTCGCGACCTACCCGGAATGGGACTATGTCACGCGCACCGAGCGGGCGGACTGGACCACGATCCTGGAGGCTGATGCCGCCGTCTCCCCGCAGCCGTTCGACCCTTCGACGGATGCCGAGGCGATGCGCTGGATCACCGAGCTGACCCGCGACGCCTCGGTCGGTCGCCGCATCAGACACAAGGGCCAGCGCGACGGCGACGCGCTCGACATCGACGCGGCGATCGCGCTGACGATCGAGCGACGTGCCGGCAGTATCAGCGAGCCCAGGGTCTACCAGCGCGATGCGCCGGGGCCGCGTGATCTTGCCGTCCTGCTGCTGCTCGACCTGTCGCAATCGACCGCGGACCGCGATCGTCGCGGCCGGACGGTTCTCGACGTCGAGCGCAAGGCGGCCGCGATCATGGCAACGGCGGTTGAGGCCGCCAATGACGCGATCGCGGTGCACGGTTTCAGCTCCGACGGCCGCGAGCGTGTGCGCTATCTCCGCATCAAGGGCTTCGAGGAGCCGATGGACGCCGTCGTGCGTTCACGTCTCGCGGGCCTTGGCAGCAGCCATTCCACCCGGCTCGGTGCCGCGTTGCGCCACGCCGGGGGCTACCTCGCGGGGCGACGTGCGTTCCGCAGGGTGTTGCTGGTCCTGACCGACGGCGAGCCGTCCGACGTCGACGTGCCCGACCCGCATTATCTGGTCGAGGACGCGCGGCGTGCCGCTCAGCAGCTGCGCCGGCGCGGCACCGATATTTTTGCCTTCGGCATCGGCGAGGACAGATTTCCGCAGCTCGATCGCATTTTCGGCGAGCGCCATGCGCTCCGGGTGCCGCGCATCGAGGTATTGCCGCAACGGGTGATGCAGCTTTATGCGGAACTGAAGAAATAGCCGCCGGCGCTAGCCGGTTGCGCGGGGCAGCGCGCCGTTCGCCGTGATCTCGGCCGAGAGCTCCTCAATGGTCTTGCGCTGCTCCATGGCGGCGCGCCGGATCAGCGCGAAGGCGGCCGGCTCGGCCAGCGCGTGGGTGTGCATGATCTGAAGGACGGCGGCGAGCACGACGCGGCGCGACCGCAGACGCTGTTCGAGCTTGAGCACCTGCTGCTTCAGCTCGCTGGTGCGCTCGCTTCGCTCGAAGGCGAGGACGAGCGCGGCATAGATGCCGGCCGAGCGCAGCGGCTTGACCAGGAATGAGGCCGGATCGAGCTCGAGCACCAGCTTCAGGCGGCTCGGCGTCTCGGTGCCGAGCAGGGCGATCACCGGGCTTCGTCCAAGCGATGCGCGCTGCGGAGGGGAGGTCAGCGGCAGGAACTCGTCGTCGATCAGCGTCACATCCGGCCGGCAGTCGATCTTGGCGCCGGGCTCCCATGTGACGATGTCGATCCCGAGACGCTCGAACTGGCGCTTGACGATGGTGGCGTCACGCTCGTCCTTGATGGCGACGAGCGCCCTGCGTCCGCGTAGCGAAAATGACGATGGTTTGCTCATTTCACGACCCGCAAATGCGGCGCATTCGGCAACGTTCCATCCCTTGCAGGGCCGGCGGCGATGTCGAGCTGCGTCAGGTAGGGATCCGGTTTAACCGGAGCTTCAGCTTCCCAGAAGATGTCAAACTGTCCTTCGGCGTTGGAGACGGCGAGCCGCGGCGTCAGGACGCAGTGGTTGTTGCTGCCGTCGATCCAGACCGGACCTTGCGGCGAATTGTAGCGATAGCCGGCCGCGGCGCGCCGCACCTCGCCGATATCGGACGTGCCGGCGCGCTGGAGCGCGCGGGCCAAAAGATAGACCGCGACATAAGCGGATTGTCCGTCCACCGACGGGCTGCTGTGGTCGCCGTGACGCGCCTTCCAGCGCGCGACGAAGGCCTGGTTCTCGGGCAGGCGGATGCTCTCGAAATATGCGGATGAGGTGATGCATCCGGCCGATGCTGGCCCAACGATCTTGAGCTCCGGCTCGCACAGGCTGCAGCTGACCATCGGAATCTTGAGGCCCGCAGCCATGGTCGCGGCATGAAAGGCACGAATGAACTCGTAGCTCGAACTGCCGACCAGCGTATTGAAGACCACCGGCGGCCGGCGGCGCACGATCTCGTCGACGATGTGACCGACGGCGCTCTCGCCGAGTTCAAGCAGCCGTTCGGCAAGAATGCGGCCCCCCGCCGCCGTCGCCAGCTCGCGGGTGACGCGATTGGTCTCCCAGGACCAGACATAGTTGGAGCCGACACAGAAAATCTCGCGCGACAGATTGTCCAGCACGTAACGCACCAGCGGCAGCACATTGTGATTGGGCGAGGCGCCGACATAAATGACGTTGTCGGAGCATTCGAACCCTTCGTAGCGGGCGGGATGCCAGAGCAGACGATCGGTGCGCTCGACGATCGGCAGCACCTGTTTGCGCGACGCCGAGGTGTAGCAGCCGACAATATGCTCGACGCCGACATTGCGAATGAGGTCGTCGCAGGCGGTGTGATACTCGGAAACCACTCCACGGGGATCGCGGACATGCGCCGATAGCGAGAAGTCGAACCCGTCCTGGCTGTTGATCTCGTCGACCGCCATCATCGAGCTCTTCAGCAGCTCGCGGCCCATCGCCTGATAGGGGCCGTGCTGCGAGCAGATGATGCCAACGGGAATGGACGGTTTTGTCATCGACGACTTTCAGCGCAACGCGCGAAGGAAATCATCTTCGCAGAGGTCGGTGCAAGAGGTCATGCTGATTTGCTGCGCATGCACCTTGCGAAATTTGTGCAGCCAGCCTCGTTGACAACGCGCTGCACATCTCCTTAGAATTTTCTCCTACAGGGCTACCTGTCGAACCCAGCGCGCGTCGATTTGGCCGATGACGTCCCGATCGCCGCGCAGAGTGCTCCGTTCGATCCAGGCCCCACGCGATAGTTCATAGCCGCGGCATTTGAGCCATTCGTCACCTTCGTTTCGGAGGGGCGGGTGGCTTTTTGCTTTTGCCGCCAAACAAATTGGCGACACGTCCGTGTCGCCAAGCCGGAGGCGCATGTGCGGTGATAGGCGGTGCCTGCGCTTGCGTCATGCCAAGTGCGGGGAAGAGAAACGATGCCGACGACGGAACTTCACTATCTCGGACTGATCGAGATCGGTCAGCAAATCCAGGCCGGGAAGCTCTCGCCGGTCGAGGTGACCAGGGCGATGCTCGGACGGATCGAGCAGCTCGACGGCAAGCTCAAGAGCTACGCTTATGTGATGGGCGATGCTGCGCTCACGGCAGCGGCGGCAGCCGAGAAGGAGATCGCATCCGGCAAGATCAAGGGGCGGCTGCACGGCGTGCCGATCGCCGTCAAGGATCTGTGCTGGGCCAAGGGCGCGCCGGCCGCGCACGGCATGACCATTCATCGCGACTTCCGTCCGAGCGAGGATGCCACGGTGGTCGCGCGGCTGAAGGATGCCGGCGCAGTTATTCTCGGCAAGCTGCAACAGACCGAGGGGGCCTATGCCGATCATCACCCGAAGATCGATCCCCCGAAAAATCCATGGAATGCCGATCTGTGGTCCGGCGCATCGTCGAGCGGCTCCGGCGTCGCCACCGCGGCGGGGCTTTGCTTCGGATCACTTGGAACCGATACCGGCGGCTCGATCCGGTTTCCCTCGGCGGCCAACGGCATCACCGGGCTGAAGCCGACCTGGGGACGTGTCAGCCGTTATGGCGCGTTCGAACTCGCCGCAACACTGGATCACATCGGGCCGATGGCGCGCAGCGCGGCCGATTGCGGTGCGATCCTCGGCGTGATCGCGGGCCAGGATCCCAAGGACACCACGTCGGTGCCGCTCGCCGTGCCGGACTATCTCGGTGGTCTGTCCGGCGACTTGCGCGGCGTGACGATCGGGGTCGACCGGCGCTGGACCAGCGAGGGCACCGACGAGGCTGCTGGCAAGGTGCTCAGCGAAGGTCTGCGGGTTGCCGCCGATCTCGGCGCCAAGATCAAGGACGTCGCGTTCCCCGATCCGAAGGCGGTTATCGAGGACTGGTTCCCGCTGTGCGGCATCGAGGTGGCCGTTGCGCACGAAGAAACCTATCCAGCGCGCAAGGACGAATATGGTCCGGCGCTCGCCGGCCTGCTCGATCTCGGCCGGGCACAGTCCGGCATGGACTATCAGAAGATCGTGCTGCGGCGTGAAGCGTTTCGCGGCGCGGTGCGGCTGCTGTTCGAGACGGTCGATCTGATCGCGGTGCCAGCTCAGGCGTTCGCCGCGCCGACCTTGGCCAAGATGGCGGCGCTCGGTGAGGACCCGTCGCTGATCACCGGGCTGCTGCGCTTCACCTGTCCGTTCGACATGACCGGCAGCCCAACCGTGACGCTTCCCGGCGGTTTTGCGCCGAACGGCGGTCCGGTCGCCTTCCAGTTCGTTGGCCGTCACTTCGACGAGGCAAGTCTCGTCCGTGCGGGCGATGCCTTCCAGCGCGTCACCGACTGGCACAAGCGCCATCCCGCGATCTGAGTTGAGGAGCCGTTCGCATGACAGAAGACTGGTTGAAGAGTTCCATCATGGCCAGACGGGCCGTCGCCAAAGGCGCGACCGGCACGACCCATAGTTTGACGATCGAGCAGCAGGGCGGCTTCCATTACGTCTATGGACCCTATGCCAAGCCGACGCTGTCGATCGATCCGGGCGGGGTGGTCGTCGTCGAGACCGAGGATGCCTTCGGCGGCGTGCTCACCAGCGAAAGCGACAGCCCCACGGCGAAGCTGAACTTCCCCTACCTGAACCCGCAATGCGGGCCGATCGCGGTCAAGGGTGCCAGGAAGGGCGATTGCCTTGCGGTCTATATCCGCGACGTCGAGACCCGCGGCGCGCAGCCGGCCGGCACGACCTGCATCATTCCGGAGTTCGGCGGCCTGGTCGGGACTGCATCGACGGCGCTGCTCAATCCGCCGCTGCCGGAGCGCGTCAAGAAACTGCATGTCGACCGCAACGGCGTGCGCTGGAACGACAAGATCACGCTGCCCTATGAGCCGTTCATCGGCACCATCGGCGTGTCGCCCGAGATCGAGGCGATCTCCTCGCTGCAACCCGACTATCACGGTGGCAACATGGACCTGCCCGACGTTGCGCCGGGGGCGATCATCTATTTTCCGGTGCATACCGAAGGCGGGCTGCTCTATGTCGGCGACTGTCACGCCACGCAGGGCGACGGCGAGCTCTCGGGCGTCGCGCTCGAGCAGCGCGCCACCGTGACCTTGCAGATCGATCTGATCAAGAACTGGAGCTTCGCCTGGCCGCGGCTCGAGACGCGCGACTTCATCATGACGATCGGCAGCGCGCGGCCGCTCGAGGACGCGGCGCGGATCGCCTATCGCGAGCTCGTGCGCTGGATGAGCGCCGATTACGGCTTCGACGAGATCGACGCCTACATGCTGCTCAGCCAGGCCGGCCGCATGCGGCTCGGCAACATGGTCGACCCCAAATACACGATGGGGGCGTCGATCCTGAAGAATTACCTCAAGGCGTGACGTCCAACATCTTTCAACAAGGAACATCGCGATGAATTCGGGGCGTATATTGGGAATGGCTTTGCTTGGTGCCGTGCTCGGGACGACTGCAATAGGTAGCGCTCAGGCGGCCGACCCGCCGCTCAAGGTCGGCTTGCTGGAGGACGTCTCCGGCGATCTCGCGTTCATGGGCATGCCGAAGCTGCACGGCTCGCAGCTCGCGGTCGAGGAGATCAACAAGAGCGGCGGCATTCTCGGCCGCCAGATCGAGCTGATTCACCTTGATCCCCAGGGTGACAATGCCCGCTATCAGGAGTTCGGCCGCCGGCTGCTCAACCGTGACAAGGTCGACGTGCTGATCGGCGGTATCACCTCGGCGTCGCGCGAGGCGTTGCGTCCGATCGTCGATCGCACCACCACGCCATACTTCTACACCAACCAGTATGAAGGCGGCGTCTGCGATGCCTCGATGGTCAGCATGGGCGCGGTGCCGGAGCAGCAGTTTTCGACGCTGATCCCCTGGATGGTCCAGAAGTTCGGCAAGAAGGTTTACGTGATCGCCGCCGACTACAATTTCGGCCAGATCTCGGCGGAGTGGAACCGCAAGATCATGAAGGATCTCGGCGGCGAGGTCGTGGGCGAGGAGTTCATCCCGCTCGGCGTCTCGCAATTCGCGCAGACGATCCAGAACATCCAGAAGGCGAAGCCGGATTGGCTGCTGACCATCAATGTTGGCGCGGCGCAGGACTCGTTCTTCGAGCAGGCGGCCGCCGCCAATCTCAACCTGCCGATGGGGTCCTCGATCAAGGTCATGCTCGGCTTCGAGCACAAGCGGTTCAAGCCGCCGGCGCTCAACAACATGCATGCGACCGCCAACTGGTTCGAGGAGATCGACACGCCCGAAGCCAACGACTTCAAAAAGCGCTGGCACGCCAAGTTCCCCGACGAACTCTATATCAACGACATGGGCTACAACGCCTACAACGCGCTCTACATGTACAAGGAGCTGGTCGAGAAGGCCAAATCGACCAAGCTCGAGGACATGCGCAAGGTGATCGCGACCGGCGATGCCTGCATCGACGCCCCCGAGGGCAAGGTCTGCATCGATCCGAAGAGCCAGCACACGTCGCACCGCATGCGCCTCATCTCTGTCGGACCCAAGCATGAGGTAACCGTCGAGAAGGACTACGGGACAATCCAGCCGTATTGGCTGGGCGAGATCGGCTGCGATCTCACCAAGAAGAACGACAAGGACCAGTACACGCCGAGTCATCTTCCCAGCAAATCGTGATGCAGGCGGGCACGAATCTTGCTCGTGTTTTGCATCTCGGGTTTGAGGCGAACCGGCGCCGCAACGATGCGGCGCCGTGATCACGGAGAGTGGAATGTCGGCTGAACTCTTCTCGGTATTCTATCAGTTCGCCGACGTCTTTGCGTTCCTGATCCTGTCGGCGGCGGGCCTTGCCATCGTATTCGGCATGATGGGCGTCATCAACATGGCGCATGGCGAGTTTATCATGTGCGGCGCCTATGTGACGGTCGGGCTCGTGAATCTCGGCGTGCCGCTCCCGATCGCCCAGCTCCTGGCTGCGCTGACCGCGGGGATCATCGGCATGATCGTCGAGTACCTGATCGTGCGCCGCTTCTATAAGCGCCCGCTCGACTCGCTGCTGGCGACCTGGGGCCTCAGCCTGATCGTGACGCAGTCGATGCTGCTGATCGTCGGCTCTGCGGTGCGCGGCCATCGGCACGCCCGAAGGGAGTTTTGCGATCGGGGGCTACACGTTCTCGACCTATCGGCTTGTGCTGTTCGGCTGCGCAGTCGCGGTGCTGGCCGGGCTCTACATCATCTTCATGAAGACGCGCTTTGGCGTGATCGCGCGCGCCACGATGCAGAATGCGGCGATGGCGAAGGCGCTCGGTGCGCGCACCGGGCGGATCTATTCCATCAGCTTCGGGATCGGCACGGCGCTCGCGGGACTCTGCGGTGCGCTCTATGCGCCGACCATGACGCTGATCCCGACCATGGGCGCGACCTTCGTGGTCGAAAGCTTCGTCACCGTGGTGATCGGCGGCGCGAACGTCTTGCTCGGGACCGCGCCGGCCGCAGTATTCCTGGCCATGATCCGGATGGCGCTGAATGCGAGTTATGGCCAGATCATCGGGCAGATCGGCATGCTGTTTGCCGTCATCCTGATCATACGGGTGCTGCCCGAAGGGCTATCCAGCGTATTGGTTCGTCGTGGGCGCTAGACGGGAATTTCCGATGTTGAAGCTGCTCGACGGTCCGCAGACGCTCGGACGCGGAAAGATCTTCTGGTCCTGCTTCCTTGCCGTGCTGGCCGGGGCCTTGATCTATCCGGTGTTCGCCGATTCGTACGATGTCGGCAACTTTGCCTACTTCCTGATCTGGATCTTCATGGCGCTCGGGCTCTGTTTGATGTGGGGCTACGGCGGCATGCTGTCGTTCGGCCAGACCTTCTTCTTCGGCATCTCCGGTTATGGTTACGGCGTGCTCGCCATCAATATGGGCGGCGGCACGGCGACGATCGCCGCGCTCATGCTCTCGGTCGTCATTGCGATGATCGCGGCGGGGATTCTCGGTTATTTCATGATCTGGGGCGGCATCAGCGGCATTTTCTTCGGCATCGTGACGCTGTCGGCGACGCTGGTGCTTGCCTTCTTCCTCGGGCAGACGGCAGGTCCGGAATGGCATATCGGTCCGGCGCGGCTTAACGGCTTCAACGGCATGAAGGGCATGGACCCGCTCACCGTCGGGAGCTTCGACATCGAGGGGTCTGCGCTCTATTATCTCATGATCGCGCTGATCGTGATTGTCTACGTCGCGCTGCGCATGCTGGTGAACTCGAGCATTGGCAACGTGATCGTGGCGACGCGGGAGAATCCGCAGCGCGCCGAGATGCTCGGCTACGACGTCCGCAAGTATCAGCTCCTGACATTCGTGATCGGTAGCGGCCTCGCGGGCCTCAGCGGCGCGCTGTACACGTCCTGGGGGCAGTTCATCACGCCGTCCAGCATCGGGCTCCCCGCGGCGGCGATGCCGATCGTCTGGGTCGCGTTCTCCGGACGCAACGATCTGACCGCGACGCTGGTCGGGTCGTTCCTGCTGCTGTTCGGCTTCCAGACCATCACCGTCTACAGCCAGCAGGCCGCGCTGGTGCTGATGGGCGTGCTGCTGCTTGCCACCGTGATGCTGGCGCCGCAGGGCTTTGTGCTCGGTATCGGCAAGCTCGTGGTCGACTTGTGGACGAGGCGCCGGCGGCGCGACGAGGCCCCCGCGCTGGCAGATGCCGGCCGCTTGCAATCGGATGAGACCTGATCCATGGCCCTCGTTGACGTGAAAGGTGTATCCAAGCGTTTCGGCGGATTGACCGCCGTCTCCGACGTCGACCTGACGGTCAATGCCGGTGAGGTCCATTGCCTGATCGGGCCCAACGGGGCGGGGAAGAGCACGCTGTTCAAACTGATCGTCGGCCTCTATCCACCGACGACCGGCAGCATCTTCTTCGACTCCGTCGATATCACCCCGGAGCGTCCTTACGCGCGGGTGCAGCGTGGCATGAGCATCAAGATGCAGGCGCCGAGCGTGTTCAAGGAACTGCCGGTGCGGCAGAACATCCAGATCGCGCTGCAGGAGCGGCTTTCCGGTGCCGAACGCAGCGCCGAGGAGGATCGACTGCTGGCGCTGTTCAATCTGGCGGAGAACTCCGGCAAGCTCGCCGGCGCGCTGTCGCATGGCCAGCAGCAATGGCTGGAGATCGGGATGGCGCTGGCGTTGCAGCCGCAATTGCTGCTGCTGGACGAGCCGACCGCCGGCATGTCGCCGGAGGAGACCTACAAGACCGGCGAACTGATCAAGTCGTTCAATGCCGAGGGCATGACGGTTCTTGTCGTCGAGCACGACATGGCATTCGTGCGTCAGGTCGCACAGCGCGTCACCGTTCTGCATCTTGGCAAGATCTTCGCTCGCGGCAGCCTCGAGTCCATTCTGGAAGACGAGAAGGTAGCGGAAATCTATCTGGGTAAGACCCATGCCCACTGATCGCATCCTGGACGTGTCGGGACTTTGGGCGGGCTACGGCGCGACGCCGATCCTGCAGGGCGTCAGCATGCAGGTTGCGCGCGGCGAGATCGTCGGTGTGATCGGCCGCAACGGCGTCGGCAAGTCGACCCTGATGCGGTGCCTGATCGGGCTGCTGCAGAGCTGGCGCGGCACCATCACTTTCATGGATCGGGATGTGACGCAGCTCGAGGCTGATGCGCGGGCGCGCGCCGGCTTCGGCTACATTCCGCAGGGCCGCGACGTGTTTCCGCAGATGAGCGTCGAGGAGAATTTGCAGGTCGGCGAGCTGATCGGCGGACGCGACGGCAAGAAGCTGCCGGAGCTCGTCTACACGTATTTTCCGCGCTTGAAGGAGCGCCGGCGGCAGATCGCGGGCACCATGTCGGGCGGCGAGCAGCAGCAGCTTGCGATCGGCCGGGCGCTGATCGGAAATCCGTCCCTGATGATCCTCGACGAGCCGTCCGAAGGCATCCAGCCCTCGATCGTGCAGCACATCTGCGAGGCGCTGCAATCGTTCCGCACCGAGCTCGGAACCACGATCATCTTCGTCGAGCAGAACCTCGACACCATCCTGGCGATCGCCCAGCGCTGCTACATCATGGAGAAGGGCAAGATCACGCGATCGCTGGCCGGTGAGGACGTCAACGCGGACAATGTTCGCGCGCAGCTGTTGCTTTGACCGGCCGCGCCATGCGGCAAGGAAGTGTGCGTTCCATAATCGATAACAACGGAGGGAATGGATATGGATCTGGGACTCAAGGGAGCAAAGGTTCTCGTCACCGGCAGCACCAAGGGGATCGGCCGGGCGATTGCCGATACATTTGCGGCTGAAGGTGCCAATGTCGGCATCTGCGCGCGCAATCAGGCGGACGTCGACGCCGCGGTCACCGCGATCAAGGCCAAGGGCGTGGCGGCGTTCGGCGGTGCGGTCGACGTCTCCAACGGACCGGCGCTGAAGGCCTGGGTCGCCGACATGGCGGCGAAGCTCGGCGGCATCGATGTCGTGGTCGCCAATGTCAGCGCGCTCTCGATCGGGCAGGACGAGGAGAGCTGGGAGAAGGAATTCTCTACCGACATGATGGGCACGGTGCGGCTCGTAAATGCCGCGATGCCGTATCTCGAGAAGAGCACGGCGGCGGCGATCGTCACCATCTCCAGCGTCTCGGGACGCGAGGTCGATTTTGCCAGCGGTCCCTACGGCACGTTCAAGGCCGCGATCATCCACTATACGCAAGGGCTCGCCTACCAACTCGCGGCCAAGGGCATTCGGGCCAATTCGGTGTCGCCGGGCAACACCTATTTCGAGGGCGGCGTCTGGAACATGATCAAGGACAGCAATCCCGAACTGTACAAGTCCGCGCTGGCGCTCAACCCGACCGGGCGCATGGGCACGCCACAGGAGATGGCGAACGCCGCGGTGTTCCTTGCGAGCAGGGCGGCGAGCTTCATTACGGGCACCAACCTCGTCGTGGACGGTGCCTTGACGCGCGGCGTCCAGTTCTAGGTGGGGCCAGAACGACATGTCAGCGGATCCGTTGCACTACAAGTCGATCACCGAGATCTCCGATCTCATTCGCCACGGCGAGGCGAAGGCATCGGAGATCACGGAAGCGATCCTCGGCCGGATCGCGAAGCTCGATGGGCAGTTTCACGGCTATGCGCTCGTCCTTGCGGAGCGGGCTATGGCGCAGGCGAAGCAGCGCGATGCGGAGATCGCCAAGGGGATCTGGAGGGGCCCGCTGCACGGCGTTCCGATCGGGCTGAAGGACCTCTGCTACACGACGTTTGCGCCGACCGCGGGCGGCACGACCATCCACGCCAGGTTCGTGCCGTCGTTCAACGCCACGATCGTCGACCGGCTCGAAGTCGCCGGCGCGGTGACGCTCGGCAAGCTCAAGATGACGGAGGGCGCCTATACCAGTCATCATCCGGCTGTTCAGGCTCCGCTCAATCCGTGGAATGTGGATTATTGGGTCGGCTCGTCGTCGAGCGGATCGGGCGTCGCGACGTCGGCGGGCCTCTGCTACGGCTCGATCGGCAGCGACACCGGCGGCTCGATCAGGTTTCCGTCGGCAACCTGCGGCTTGACCGGGATCAAGCCGACCTGGGGCCGGGTCAGCCGGCACGGCATCTTCCCGCTGGCGGATTCGCTCGATCACGTCGGACCGATGTGCCGCAGCGCTGATGACGCCGGAGCAATGCTCGGCGTCATCGCGGGCGCGGACGTCAACGATCCGACCGCCTTGCGGGCGCCGGTGCCGAACTATCTGGCCGGGGCAGGCGGTGGCATCAGGGGCCTCCGGATCGGCGTCGATCGCAGGTACACCCAGGAGGGCATCGATCGGCAGGTCGTCTCCGCGCTGGTGCAGGCCGAGCGCACGCTGGCCGATCTCGGCGCCGACATCCGCGAGGTGCATTTCCCGCCCTATCAGAAGCTGGTCAGCCAGTGGATTGCGATGTGCTCGGTGGAAACCGCGGAGGCGCATCTGGACACCTACCCGTCGCGGAAGTCGGAATACGGGCCGGACCTCGCGCAGCTGATCGAGCAGGGCAGGGCGACGAGCGGCGTCGACATTGCGGCGATCCATCACGAGCGCCTGAAGTTCGCAGGCGGCCTCGCTGCGATGTTCGAAGATCTCGATCTCTTGCTGATCCCGACGATGCCGGTGCCGATCCCGACGCTGACCAAGATGAGCGAATACGGCGCCGACCCCAACGTCCTCCTGAACATTCTGCGCTTCACGGCGGTGTTCGACTTCTCGGGCAGCCCGACCATCACGCTGCCGATGGGCATGGCGTCGGACCAGATGCCGCTCAGCATGCAGCTGGTCGGCCCGCATCTTTCCGAGGACGTGCTGGTCCGCGCCGGCGCCGCATTCCAATCGGTGACGGACTGGCACACGCGGCGGCCGCCGATCGAATAGCGCGTCGTCGTTGACCCCCCCGTCGCAAGCCGTCAGGCCTTACCGGCCAGTCTGGCCGCGATCGCGCGATAGCCGCGCATCCACATGTGATCGAGATCGATATCCATCGGCAGCGGCTGCGAGGAGACGCGCGCGATCACGGTCTCGTGGGTCGGATCGACATAGATCCATTGGCCATGGATGCCGACAGCCGCAAACGGCGTTTCGCGGCGGTCGAGCGTGTACCATTTGTTGCGGTAATTGCCGTTTGGAAACACCTTGGTCAGATCGCCGCGCGACCAAGCCTCGGCATTGCCGTTCTGCCTGATGTCGTCGACCCACCAGGCCGGCACCACCTGCCGTCCGTTGCTGATGCCGTGATTGCGCATCATCTCGCCGAAGCGGGCGAGATCGCGCAGTGTCGCACAGATGCCGCCGGCGACGCGGGCTGCGCCGCGCGAGTCGACGGTGATGTAGGCGTCATGCTCGGCGCCCATCGGTTGCCATAGATGCTGCGAGAGGATCTTCGCATAGGACATGCCGCAGGCGCGCTCATAGACCCAGCCGAGCACGTCGGTGTTGGTCGAGACGTAGTGGAAGGTCTGGCCATGCGGCGCGCCGTTGGGCCGCAGCGTGCGCAGATAGTCGCGCAGATTGCTCGGCGGAACGGTCGGATCCGGCAGCTCCCAGCCAGTCGAACGCCGGTAGTTCATGACGTCGCCGTCGCGCGCCATGTAGTCCTCGTCGAAGCGGATGCCGACGCTCATGTCGAGCAGATGCCGCACCGTGCAGCTGCCGCCATAGACCGATCCCTCCATCTCCGGGATGTAGCGCGTCACCGGCGCGTCGGGATCGAGCTTGCCGTGATCGGCCAGGATGCCGCCGAGCGTTCCGGCGACCGACTTGCTGACCGAGAAGATCAGATGCGGGGTGTCCGGCGTCAAGCCGTGAGCATACCATTCGAAGACGACCTGTCCGCGATGCGACACGACGATGCCGTCGGTGTGGCTGGCGCGCAGCGCCTCGCCGACGCCCACCGTCTCGCCGCGCGGGTTGGCGAAGCTGACGTCGTCGAGATAGCGCGGTGCAAAGGACAGCGGCGTCGGCGTCTGCGCGCGTGCGATGTTCGCGGTGGGCAGCAGCTCCCGGACGTTGCGAAATCCCCACTCGCTGAACGGATGCTGACGCCAGTTGGCGAGCGTGACTTGTTCGTCGACTGCTGACGGGAAGGCGGCCATGATGCGACGCGAATTCATTCTTGATCCAGCAATGAGATTGGGAGACCTGCAAGTTCCGCATGCGCCGCGTCGCTCGCAATCAACCGGATGGTGGAGGGGGCCATCGGGTTACTCCGGCGTAACCGCATCCCGGACGCGCCTTTCGTCGGCTTGGCCCGCAATTTGCTTGACTATGTCCCGCGTCTGTCCCAGCGTGCCGGGCTATGCGACGCGCAGACGTTCGCCATCGGGAAACATCGGGAGGTAGGTCATGATCGCGCTTCTGGGCCGACCGGATCCGGCAACCACGCAAGCCATTCAGTTCGCGCGAGGAATTCTCGAGGGATCCGCGACCGCGTTCTACGAGGTCGACGGCAATTTGACCCTCAACCGCTTCGTGCTCTCGAGCAACGTTCCGCCAAGCTTCCACGACCAGTACCTCGCCGGGATGAACCGGCTCGATCCGTTGCATCCGCGCTCCGCGAGCAATCGGCCAATTGCCCGGCTGAGCATCGCGCTCAGCCAATGCGCATCCCAGGAGGCGGCGACCTACCGTGCCTTCGCCGGCCAGTGCGGCGTCGCCGACATGATCGAGTTCTTCTTCCGCCGCAACGACCGGATCGTGGCCGGAATGAGCGTGCTCTGGGCGCCGGGCTGCGCGATTCCCGACGGCAGCATGCACATTGCCGAAAAGATCCATGACTACCTCGAATTCAACCTGACCAGCCGCCTGTCGTCGAACGCGGACGAGCCGGCGCGCTACGGACTGACCTCGCGCGAGATGGAAGTGGTCGAGCTGCTGTGCTGCGGCCGCACCAACCGCGAGATCGGCGAGTGCCTGAATATCGGTCTCGCGACGGTGAAGACGCATCTGATCCACATCTTCGAGAAGCTCGGCGTCGAGACCCGCTCCGCCGTCGTGGCATTGATGTCGCGGCCGCATTAGGGGCGGCCCCCACCGTCGTTCCGGCGAAGGCCGATACTCGGCGGCGCCGGTGAGCCATGCCTCCGCATTCTCGCGACATGAATTGCCCGAGCTTTGCATCTTGTTCCGCCCTCTTTTGAACAGAGGGCGCAGGGAAAGCCGGGTGCCGATCGCACCCATGGGCCCCGAGCAAAAGGGTAGAAAGCTCGGGGGTAGGACCACAGGTGTAACCGGAACAACCCGGCTTTCCCTGCGCGATGGGCTACGGCTTACTTCGTGCTCTCCCCGGCGAGACTGGGCTTGCTTGTCACCGTCTTCGCAACGCGCGACCTGCGCAATCGGAAGAGACACCTGCCGTTAGGGCGTCAGGACCACACGACTTCACCGTCCGCTTCATGCGCACTCGTCAGTCGCGCAATCCGCGTCCACCGCATCTCGACCCGCGTTCGTGACGACCGCGAAGCGCCCCTCGTGTCGGGTGAGACGGGCGCATTGAACATCTGAGTTGGGTCAGGTGTCAAGTTAAATTCGGAAAAGCCGAATGAAACTTGGCGACCTCCAATACTTGGCTGCCTGGTTGATTTTTCGCACCCCTCCCGTCATTCCGGGGTTCGCGCACTCGCGCGCCCCGGAACGACGACGGAGAAACCGAACCCGTCCGTATTCAGCCGATCCACCGTTGGGTGGATTGCGGATTGCCGCGCCGCCAACCGACAGTTCGCCAAGGACCGGTGTCGTATTCGACAATGTTGGCGAGCGGCTCCCGCTCGCAACATCAGAGGATCCGACACGCGTGATTTCATGGCCATCGGCCGCTCGGTGCCGGTTGCCGAGCGTGGCATGGCCGCAACCTCGCATCGGCAGGCGACGCTTGCCGCCGTCGAGATGTTGACGGGTTGCGGCAACGCCATTGATGCCGCGTGGCGGCGGTCGCGGTGCAGCGCGTGGTCGAGCCGCAGATGACCGAAATCGGCGGCGACTGCTTCGCGCTGTATTCGCCTGGCGCCCGGCGAGCCGGTCGCGCTGAACGGCTCAGGCCGCACGCCGGCCGGTACGGATGTCGAGAAATATTCCTCAAGCGGCTGCCAGGCGATCCGCATCGACCACGCGCGCGGCGTCCTGTTCGGCGCTTCCGACCATCGCAAGGACGGTCTGGCGCTGGGATTCGAAGGGAGGCTCTGCGGCCAGCATCGCAGCAGGCGGTGGAGCATCCACCGGACGGTGGATTGTTCCAAATGCCGACATGCCGAACGTTTGGCGTCACGCTGGTGTCGTGCGCGGTTCGGCCGCTGTGCACCGCACAGTGCGCGCTCCAGGCTTTCCCCAATCGAGAAGTTGCTCCGCATGACCAGGACATTCGCCGACACGGTCTTCCGCAACGGTCGGATCTACACGTCGAACCGGGAACTGCCCTGGGCGGCGTGCGCGGCGGTCAAGGCCGGCCGGTTCGTCGCCGTGGGCGAAGAGCGCGACGTCGCGTCGCTCATCGGCGAGGCGACGGCGACTGTCGATCTCGGTGGACGGATGGCGATGCCGGGGATCGTCGACATCCACAATCATATCATGATGGGCGGGCAGGCCGATCTCTACGAGCTGCGCTTCTCCAACGCCGACAGCGTGCCAAGGATCGCCGAGACCTTGCACAAGGCCGCGTCAGCGGCGGCGCCCGGCGCCTGGATCGTCGGCGGTCAGTTCGGCAATAATCTGCTGAACGAGATGAATACCGTGGAGTCCTGCGCGCTGCTCGACGCCGCGTGCCTCGGGCATCCCGTCGTGCTGCGCGACGACACCTATCACAATCGCTGGGCAAGCTCGGCGGCGCTGCGGCTTGCCGGTGTGCAGGCCGACACCCCTGATCCGACCGACGGCGAGATCGGCCGCGACCTCAAGACCGGGACGCTGACCGGGATCATGATCGAGGCCGCCTCGGGCCTGGTGGAGCGGGCGCTCGCGGCTTCGGGTCACTACACGGCCGAGATGGACCGCGCGGCGGTGGCGCGTTCGATCTCGGTGCTGAACACCTATGGCGTCACCGCCTTCATCGACGCCGCCAGCATGCAGCCGATCATGGCGGCGCTGAAGGGGCTCGACGACCGCGGCGAGCTCACCGCCTGGGCGGTCTGCGCGATGCCGGTGGTCGAGCCGGGCTTCATGTTCGGCAAGGCCGGCGAGGAGCTGTTTGCGCTGCGCGAACAGTATCGCGGCGCCCATGTGAAGCCGGATTATGCGAAGGTGTTCCTCGACGGCGTGCCGGGCGCCAAGACGGCGGCCTTCCACGAGCCCTATCTGGCCGACCCACTGCGCGGCTGCTGCTTCCGCGGATCGACCATGCTGACGGTGCCGGATCTGATCCGCTGGCTGGGGCGCTGCGAGAAGCTTGGGCTTGCCGCGAAGATCCATTGTGCGGGAGATGCCGCGGTGACGCAGGCGCTCGACGCGATCGATGTCGTGCGCAGCTTCAACGGCCCGACCCATCTGATCCACCACATCGCGCATGCGAGCTATATCGCGCCCGACGACGTCAAGCGCTTCGCCGAGCTCGGCGTTGCGGCCGATCTGTCGCCGATCATCTGGTATCCGACCATCTTCCTCGAGGCGCACAAGGCCGCGATGGGCGAGGAGCGGGCGCAGCGCTTCTGGCCGAACAAGGATCTGAAGGCGGCCGGCGCATTGATGGCCGGCGGCTCGGACTGGCCGGTGATCCCGATCCCCGATCCATGGCAGGGCATCGAGGGCATGGTGACAAGGCAAAATCCGACGGGGGATTTTCCCGGCAAGTCGCTCTGGGCTGAGCAGGCGCTCGATCTCGCCACCGTGATCGACATCTACACCATCGATGCCGCGCGCGCGGCCGGGCTCGGCCAATCGATCGGCTCGATCGAGATCGGCAAATCGGCCGACCTGATCGTGCTCGACCGGATGATCTTCGATATCCCGCCGGATCAGCTTGCCGATACGCGGGTCGAGATGACCTTCTTCGAGGGCCGTAAGGTCTACCAGCGGAGCGCGTGATGATTGCTGTGGATCAGATCCCGGTCACGGTGCTCACCGGCTTCCTCGGCAGCGGCAAGACCACGGTGCTGAACCATCTGCTGCGCCAGAAGGAGCTTGGCGGCGTCGTCGCCATCATCAACGAATTCGGCGAGGTGGCGGTGGATCACCTCCTGGTCGAGAGCAGCGAGGACCGTCTGGCGCTGCTCGACAATGGCTGCATCTGCTGCTCGGTGCGCGAGGATCTGATCGAGACACTGACCGATCTCGCCGCCCGCCGCGCTGCTGGCTCGATTCCGCCGTTCCATCGCGTGCTGGTCGAGACCACCGGGCTCGCCGATCCCGTACCGGTGCTGCATACGCTGATGACGGCGCCGGAGGTCGTCGGCCGCTACCGGATCGACGGCGTGGTCGCGACCGTCGATGCCGTCAATGGCGCGCGCACCCTCGAGACGCACGACGAGGCCATCAGGCAGATCGCGGTCGCCGACCGGCTGCTGGTGACCAAGACCGATCTGGCCGCCGATGATGGGCTGGTGCTGCTCGATGCGCGGCTCGCCGCGATCAATCCTGTGGCGACGCGCGCGCATGTGCGGAATGGAATGGTCGAGCCGGCAAAGGTGCTCGATGCCGGGCTGTTCGATCCGGCGGCCCGCTCGGCCGACGTCGTACGCTGGTTCGAGCTGGCATCGCATGCGGCGAACCCGCCGCATCATCACGCCGATCACGATTGCGAAGGCGCGGATTGCGGTAATCACAGTCATCACACGCACGACGCCGGCGTATCCTCCTACAGCTTGATCATCGACGAGCCGATCCAGCGTGAGGCGTTCGCGCGCTGGCTCGATTATGTCGCGGCGCTCAGGGGCGAGGACCTGCTGCGCTTCAAGGCGATCGTGCATGTCGCCGAGCAGCCCGATGCGCCGATCGTGGTGCATGGCGTGCAGCACGTGTTCCATCCGCCGATCGCGCTTGCCGGCTGGCCGTCGGCGGACCGCCGCTCACGGCTGGTCTTCATCGTGCGCGGCATCCCGCGCCACATCATCGAAAACACATTGTGCAAATTCGCGGCGGTGAGCCGTTCGGCAATCCAGCGATCCGCGGCCTAGTTACTTCAGAGTTTTGTTCAGGGAGAGGGACATGACTGAGAACTCAAAGACGAACTCGTCCAGCCGGCTCAACCGGCGGACCTTGCTGAAGGCAGCCGGCGCAACCGGACTTGCGTCGGCCATGAATGTGCCGCTGGTCAACATCGCGCGCGCCGCCGGCAACACCATCAAGATCGGCTGGGTCGGGTGCCTCTCGGGCGTCCGCGCGCCGTTTGCCGAGCCCGACACCTGGATCCACGAGCGCATCAAGGCGCGCGTCAAGGATGGGCTGAAGATCGGCGGCAAGACCTGGCAGATCGAATTTGTGTTCAAGGACAACCAGTCTGATCCGAACCGCTCGTCTGTCGTCGCCAGCGAGCTGGTGCTGCGGGAGAAATGCGACCTGATCCTGATCGAGGACGGCGATGCGCAGGCTCCGGTGCAGGAGCTCGCCGATGCCCGCGGCATTCCGTCGATTTCGACCATGGTGCCGTGGCAAGGCTGGATGTTCCCGCGCAAGTCGACGCCGGACAAGGGCTTCCCCTACAGCTACCATTTCTTCTGGGGCGCCGATGACGTCGTCAAGAACTTCCTCGGCATGTGGCAGTCGGTCGATACCAACAAGAAGGTCGGCACGCTCTATATCGACAATCCCGCCGGCCAAGCGTTCTCCGATCCGAAGGTCGGTCTGCCGGGCGGCATTGCGGCGGCAGGCTATCAGGAATTCTCCGCCGGAAAATTCCAGATCGCGACCGATGACTTCACCAACCAGGTGTCGTCTTTCAAGAACAACGGCGTCGATATCGTGTCCGGCTTCACCTACGGCAATCACTGGGTGACGCTGTGGAACCAGGCGGCGCAAGCCGGGTTCAAGCCGCAGATATGCACGGTGGCGGCGGCCTTCCTGTTCCCGAGCGCGGTGAACGCGCTCGGCGACCGTGGCGACGGCATGTCGACCGAAGTATGGTGGACGCCGGCCTATCCCTTCAAGTCGTCGCTGACTGGGCAGAGCGCCGCCGAGCTCGCCGCCGAATGGGAGAAGAGCACCGGCAAGCAATGGACCCAGCCGATCGGTTACGCCCACGCGCTCTGGGAAGTCGCGCTGGCCGCGTTGCAGAACAGTGACCCGAAGGACAAGAACTCGCTGCGCGATGCGATCGCCGGCCTCGACATGGAGACCGTGGTCGGACCAGTGAAGTTCAAGGGGACGCCCATCAAGAACGTTGCGGTGACCTCGCTGTCGGGCGGACAGTGGCGCAAGACCAAGGGCGGCAAGTCGAAATACGAGCTCCTGATCGTGCACAACGGAACGGCGCCGTTCATTCCGAAGCAGGCCGATCTCCAGCTGCTCTCCAAGCTGGCCTGAGATGGCACCCCTTCTGCGCGTCAGCGGGCTCTGCAAGCGCTTCGGCGAGATCGTGGTCGCCGACAACGTCAGCTTCGCGCTGGCGCGGGGCGAATGCCTTGGCGTGATCGGCCCGAACGGCGCCGGCAAGAGCTCGCTGCTCAACCTGATCGTCGGCCTGCTCACGGCCGACGGCGGTTCGATCATGCTCGACGACAAGGAGATAACGGGGCTGCCGCCGCACCAAAGGGCACGGATGGGGCTCGGGCGGGCGTTCCAGATCCCGCAGCCGTTTCCGCACCTGTCGGTCTACGAGAACGCGCTGGTCGCCGCGTCCTATGGCGCCGGCCTGTATGGCGAGGCGGCGTCGGACTGGACGATGCAGGTGTTGCAGCGCACCGGGCTCGACGGCAAGGCGGACAAGCTCGCCGGCGCCTTGCCGCTGATCGATCGCAAGCGGCTGGAATTCGCCAAGGCACTGGCTTCGAAGCCCAAGCTGATCCTGCTCGACGAGATCGCCGCCGGGCTGACCGAGCCCGAGGTCGAGCGCCTCGTCGCTGTCATCAAGTCGGTGAAGGCCGATCACGCCATGATCTGGATCGAGCACATTCCGCACGCGCTGCGCGCGGTCTCGGATCGTATCCTGGTGCTCGATTTCGGCCGCAAGGTGCTGGAAGGGCCGCCGGCCGAGGTGATGGACAGCGCCGTGGTGCGCGAGATCTATATGGGATTGAAGGCCGATGGCGTTGCTTGATGTGAACGGCCTGCAGATCTTCTACGGCGATCTCCAGGCCGTGTTCGACATGAACTTCACCGTGGCGGACGGAGAGGCGGTGGCGCTGGTCGGCGCCAACGGCGCCGGCAAGTCGACCTTCCTGAAGGCGCTGGTCGGGCTCAACGAGGAGCGCAAGGGAGCGGCGCATTTCGATGGCATCGACATCTCGCAGATGCCGGCCGAAGAGGTGTCGCGGCTCGGGCTGATCATGGTGCCGGAAGGGCGGTTGCTGTTCGACTCGTTGACCATCGAGGAGAACCTGCTGATGGGCAGCGTCAATCGGCGCAAGGGAAGCTGGACCTTACGTCGGGTGTTCGACCTGTTCCCGATCCTGGAGGAGCGGCGGCGGATGTTTCCGGGCCAGCTCTCCGGCGGCCAGCAGCAGATGGCGGCGATCGGCCGCGCGTTGATGTCGAACCCGCGGCTCTTGCTCTGCGACGAGATCTCGCTCGGGCTCGCGCCTGTGGTGGTCGAGCAGATCTATCGCTCCTTCGCCGATATCCGCCGCGAGGGCACCGCCGTCGTGCTGGTCGAGCAGGACGTCAAGCGCGCGCTCGCGACCTCTGAACGAATTTATTGTCTGTTGAAGGGGCGGGTGTCGCTGACCGGCCCGGCGCAAGGCTTGCAGCCGGAGCAACTGACGCACGCCTATTTCGGTAACTAGCCAGGATCGGCAACGAACATGATCTGGGTTGAGACATTGATCAACGGAGCCCTGCTGGGCGGGCTCTACGGGCTGCTCGGCATCGGGCTCGCTTTGGTGTTCGGGGTGATGCGCGTCGTCAACATCGCGCACGGCGAGTTCATGGTGCTCAGCGCGTTCTGCGCCGTGCTGCTTTCCAACCTGTTTCCGCAGGTCTCGCCGCTGCTGATGCTGATCCCGGTGATCGCGCTGTCGTTTGCGGTCGGCTGGCTCTATCAGGCCGCCATCGTCAACCGGGTGGTGACGTCGCCCGATCCGCTGTCGCCGCTGCTGCTGACCTTCGGCGTGTCGGTGATCCTGCGCAATGTCATGGTCGAAATGTTCGGTGCCGACGTGCGCAGCCTCCAGGTCGGCGAGCTGTCGCGCGCCAGTCTCGAGATCGGCGGGCTCAACATCGGAATCATGCCGCTGCTGACGCTGGTGCTGGCCGCGTTGCTGTTCATGGCGCTGCAGCTGGTGCTGCGCCATACCGAGTTCGGGCGCATCGTGCGCGCCACTGCCGACCGCCGCGACATCGTCCGGCTGTCCGGGGTCAAGCCGGACCGGGTCTACAATTACGTGATGGGCCTGTCGCTCGCGCTCGGCGCGATCGGCGGCGTACTGCTCGCGGTGCGGTCGAGCTTCACGCCGTTCTCGGGCGCCGAGCGGCTCCTGATCGCATTCGAGGTCGTGGTGCTCGGCGGGCTCGGCTCGTTCTGGGGCGCGCTGCTCGGCGGCATCGCGCTCGGCATGGCGCAATTGATCGGCCTGAAGATCGATCCGAACGCGGGGCTGCTCTACGCACATCTGTTGTTCTTCATCATGCTCCTGATCCGGCCGTCGGGCCTCGTGTCGAGCAGGGTGTGACGCCGATGCCGACACGAACCATTCTCCTGGGCTGCGTCATCGTGCTGGTCGCCGTCATCGCCGGCGCGCCCTTCGTGCTGAACGAGGGCTTCCTGCGGCTCGCGACCGAATGCCTGCTGCTGCTGACGATGGCGCAGATGTGGAACCTACTGGCGGGCTATGCCGGGCTGGTGTCGCTCGGCCATCAGGTCTTCATCGCGTTCGGTGCCTATGCGCTGTTCCTGACCTCGGGCTGGCTCGAAGTCACGCCGATCTGGGTGTTGCCGGTTGCGCCGTTGGTGGCGGGCGCGGTCGCCGCGATCATCGCGTTTCCGCTGTTTCGGTTGCGCGACGCTTATTTCTCGATCGCGATGTGGGTGTTCGCCGAGATCATCGGCGCCTTCACGATGAAATCTCAGGAGATCGGCGGCACCTCGGGCATGCCGCTCGCCACCAGCAAGCTGATCGATTTCGACTGGTTCGAGCCGACCATGTTTTGGCTCGCCGGCGGCCTGACGCTGGTCACGATCGCGGCGCTGTACAAGATGATGACCTCGAGCTTCGGGCTCGGGCTGATGAGCGTGCGCGACAATGATCTTGCCGCGATGAGCGTCGGCGTCGACGTCCGGCATAACCGCTTCGTCGCCTTCGTACTCTCGGCGGCCGGATGCGGGCTGGCGGGTGCGCTCAGCTTCATGGGCAATCTGTTCATCGCGCCGCTCGCGGCCTTCGACGTCAACTGGTCGGTCTACATGATGTTCATCGTGATCATCGGCGGTATCGGAACGCTGGAAGGGCCAATCCTCGGCGTCATCATCTTCTTCGGCCTGCGTGAGCTGATGACCGGGCCGCTCGGCCTGTCCGGAGGCTGGTATCTGGTCGGGCTGGGCATCATTGCGGTCGTCGTGATGATCGTGGCGCCGCGCGGCATCTGGCCGGCCTTGCGTGATCGTCTCGGCGTGCGGCTGCTCGACGTCCACCGCGCCGCGCCACGGCCGGCCGCGGCCACCATCCTGCCGGGCGCGTCGGAACGGGTTACCGGATGAGGCTGGCCTTCACGCCGTCACCATTGCTTGTATTCTGGTCGTTCTGGCTTTGAGTGGAGGGCGTGATGGCTCTGATTTTCCGGCATGGCGGATGGGTATTGGCCGGCCTGGTTGCGGCGGCGATGACGGCACCGCCGCCCGCGCAGGCCGAGCGCAGGATGTGGCCGCAGGCGGCCGCAACGCACCCGATGGATGGGCTCACGACGGACGAAATCCGCTCGGTCTCCGAAATCCTGCGCGGCGCCGGCAAGCTCGACGATGCGACGCGGGTCGTCTCGATGACGGTCGACGAGGATCCCAAGGACGAGGTGCGGGCGTGGAAGCCCGGCCAGCCGTTCACGCGCCGGGCGACCGCGACCTTGCTGAGCGGCGGACATCTCTATGAGGCGCATATCGATCTCGCCGTGCGCAGCCTGGCCGGCTGGGACGAAATCAGGGACCAGGAGGCCGCGCTGACCATCGACGAGCTGATGTCGGCCGGCGACCTGCCGAAGCAGGACCCGCGCTGGACCGCCGCGATGGCCAAGCGCGGCATCACCGATTTCCGCAACGTCATGTGTCTGCCGCTGACGGTCGGTCCGGTGAGCGACCCCGCCATGAAGGGCCGCCGCCTGCTCAACGTGCCCTGCGTCGACACCACAGGCGCCGTCAACAATCTCTGGGGCAAGCCGATCGAGAACCTCGTCGCCCAGGTCGATCTCAAGAGCAAGACGGTGCTGTCGGTGACCGATCTCGGCGTGGTGCCGCCGCCGCCGCAGACGCCATCGCACGCCTATGCCGACTCCGGAAAATACCGCAAGCCGCCGAAGCCGATCGAAATCGTGGCGCCCGAGGGCAGCAACGTGAAGGTGGAAGGCGGCCAGGTGCGCTGGGACAATTGGTCGTTCCATGTCCGGCTCGAGCCGCGCGTCGGCGCGGTGCTGTCGCTGATCCGCTACGACGACCACGGCACGCTGCGCGACATCGCCTACCAGATCTCGGCGAGCGAGATGTTCGTGCCCTATATGGATCCGGCGCCGACCTGGTCGTTCCGCGCCTACATGGACATCGGCGAGTACGGTTTCGGCGTGCTCTCCAGCGAATTGCAGCGCGGCATCGACTGCCCGGAAGGCGCGCATTTTCTCGATCTGACGATCTCGGATACCAAGGGCAATCCGGTGGTCGCCAAGGGCGCGGTCTGTATCTTCGAGCGCCCGACCGGCGATCCGATCTGGCGCCACAGCGAGCTGATCAACAACACCGCCGAGGTGCGGCCGAACAATGAGCTGGTGGTGCGGATGGCGCCGGTGGTCGGCAATTACGACTATCTGGTGGACTACGTGTTCGACCGCGCCGGCAACATCGACGTGCGGCTCGGTGCTTACGGCATCGATGCGACCAAGGGGGTCGCGAGCCGAACCTTGAGCGATCCGACGGCGAAGCAGGATACGGCCTACGGGACGCTGGTCGACGAGCGGCTGCTCGCCGTCAATCACGATCACTACATGACCTTTCGGATCGACATGGACGTCGACGGCACCTCGAACCGGCTGGTCGAGGACCGCTTCAGCGTCCGCCGGCTGGATGAGGGCCAGCGCAAGAGCCTCTGGCAGATCGAAACGAAGCCGGTCGCGACCGAAGGCCCCATCACGATGCCATTGAACGCCGCGCAGTTCCGGATCGAGAGCACGGGCAAGACCAACAGCCGCGGCTACCGGACGAGCTACCAGATCATGCCCGGCCACTCCGACGTGTCATTGCTCGCCAAGGACGATCCGATCCAACTGCGCGCCGGCTTCAGCGCCTACACGCTGTGGACCTCGGCCTACGCCAGGGACGAGCGCTACGCCGCAGGCATGTATCCGAACGAAAACCCTGACGTCGATGGCCTACCGAAATGGACGGCGGCGAAACGGCCGATCGAGGATCGCGACCTCGTGCTGTGGTATACGGTCGGCTTCCGCCACGTGCCGCGCGCCGAGGATTGGCCGGTCATGCCAGGGCTGTGGCATGGCTTCCGGCTGCGTCCATTCAACTTCTTCGACCGCAATCCCGCGCTCGACGTGCCGCCGATGGTGAATGCCAGGGACACCAAATGAGGGGCCGCGCGCATCACATCGGGGGGATAGCCGGCGCGCTGCTGACGCTGTTGGTGGCGCAGAAGGTCACGGCGGCCGAAAGCGGCGCTGACGATGCGTCCTTGCTCTATCTGGGCAGCGGCGACTGGGAGCGCCAATCTGCGCCGCGCAAGCTCGCGCTCGCGGCCGACTTCATGCGGATCTTCTGCACCGACCAGCGAATGTCGGCGGCATCGCTGGCCGACTGCCTCGACCATGACAGGGCGGCCGGCGCGCCGTTCGAGCGCGCCATGGCCTGCGTCAGCGCGCTGTCAGCCGGCCGCTGAGAGCCCGGCGTCGATCCCTTCGGCGATCGTCTTCACGTCGGCTGAGGTGAGGATCAGGGGCGGGGACAGGATCAGGTTGTTGCCGGAGACGCGCAGCATCACGCCGGCCTCGTAGGCGCTATCTGCCACTTTCGCCATCGTCTTCTTGTCCGCGGGCTTCTTGCTGTCGCGATCGGCAACCAGCTCGAGCGCGGCCATCAGGCCCTTGCCCCTGACGTCGCCGACCAATGCATGCTTCGCCTTGAGCGCGGCCAGCGCCTGTGCGAGGTCCTTGCCGCGTGCAGCGGCATTCTCGTCGAGCTTGAGGCGGCGGGTCTCGGCCAGCGCCGCAAGTCCGGCGGCACAGCCGACCGGATGGCCCGAATAGGTATAGCCATGACCGATCGAGCCGAAATTGGTGGTGTCAGTCTCGAAGGCTTCCGCGACCTGCTCACCGATCAAGGTCGCACCGAGCGGGAAATAGCCCGAGGTGATCGCCTTGGCCATCGTCATCATGTCAGGCTTCACGCCCCAGAGACGCGAGCCCGACCACGCACCGGTGCGCCCGAACCCGGTGACGACCTCGTCGGCGATCATCAGGATGCCGTGACGGTCGCAGATCTCGCGTGCCAGCTTCATGAAGCTGTCCGGCGGCACGATCACGCCGCCGGCACCTAACACCGGCTCCATGATGAAGGCCGCAATGGTGTCGCCGCCCTGGAACGCGATCTCCTCCTCCATCGCCGCCGCGCAAAGCTGCGCGAGCCTGGCGGGATCGGTCTCGTTGAAGGGATTGCGATAGGTCGACGGCGCCGGGATATGAAATACGCCGGGCAGCATCGGCTCATAGTTGCGGCGGAAATTGGCGTTGCCGTTGACGGAGGCGCCGCCGAAATGGGTGCCGTGATAGCCCTTCTTCAGCGCCAGGAACTTGGTGCGGTCGGCCTGGCCCTTGATCTTCCAGTATTGCCGCGCAAGCCGCAGCGCGGTCTCGACCGAGTCCGATCCGCCCGACGTGAAGAAGGCGCGCACCATGCCTTCCGGCTTGAACCATTCGGTGAGCTCGTAGGCGAGCTCGATGGAGGGACCGTTCGAGGTGCCGCGGAAGCCAGAATAGTAGGGCAGCGCGCTGAGCTGGTCTGCGATCGCCTGTTTGATCGGATCACAGCTGTAGCCGAGGTTGACGTTCCACAGGCCGCCGACCGCATCGATCACGGTCTCGCCGTCGATGTCGGTGACGTGGACGCCTTCGCCCTTCATCACGATCCGCGGCGGCTGCGCGCGCATCTCGGCAGGATGGGCCATCGGGTGCCAGATCGGCTTGGCGTTGTTCTCAACCAGGAAGTTTCTGTCGCGCATGTTGGCTCTCTTAGTGGAATTGCAGCCCGAAATGCCGCAGCGCTTCGCTGTAGGACGCGGCTGGATTGCGCACATCGAACAGCACCGTACGCATGTCGCACGCCGTGGCGCCCGTGATGTTGCGGCGCTGGTCGTCGACGAAGACGCAATCTTCTGCCTCAAGCGCCAGTTCGTCCAGCACGGTTTGATAGGCGCGCGGATCGGGCTTCAGGATACCGGTATGGGTCGCGTCGACGATGCTGTCGAAGCGCTTGAGGATGGAGAGCTGGGTGCGGAAATCCGCGCCGTAGAACAGGTCGAGCTCGTTTGAGAGGATCGCAAGCCGGAACCCGGCATCGGCGGCGAGGGTGATCGCGCGCACGGCCTCCGGGCGGATCACGGTGTCGGGATCGGCGCCGCGCGCACGCTTCACGAAAGTCTCCATATCGCGCCAGTCCTCGCCGACCATGCGCCCGACTTCGCGGCTGCGGGTCAGCCAGTAGTCGCGTTCGGAAAGCTCGCCGCGCTGCATCGCGGCCCAGAGCGGATCGCTGTCGGGGGCGAATGGTCCGAGCCATTTCAGCGTGCACGGAGCAAGCCCGAGCGCGCGCTCGGTCAGATCATGGGTCTCGAACAGGGTCTTCGAGATCACACCGCCGAAGTCGAGCACCAGCGCCTTTGCGAGCGGCCTCTTCATGCGGCAGCCGTCGCGCGGCCGGGACGGACAATGCCGGCCTTAACCCAACGGTCGAAGATGCCGAGCACGGTTTCATTGAACTTCGCGCTGTTGATGTGGTCTTTGATCTCGTGCAGCTCGACCGGCGGCTGGACTGCCGAGCGCATCGCGTCGACAAAGGCGGCGAGGGCTTCGGGGTCGTGCAGGGCTTCGCCTGCGCGGTCCCATTGCTGGATGCCGCCGGCAGGCAGCACGAAGGCGACCGGTGCGCTGGCGCCGGCCAGCTTCTCCGCAATCGCGTGAGCGATCCGGCGGCGATCGGCGGCTCCCGAGGTTGCCGACGCGAGCAGCCGGTTGTGCGCGTGGAACGGCCGATCCGCCAGCTCGTTCGGAACCCCAAGCCATGCCGGGAAGTCGACCATGTCGATCGCCCCGGGCGCGACGATCTGCGGAATGCCGGCTCTGCCGGCATTCTCCAGCCGGTCGGCGCCTGAATTGACCACCGAGCCGGTGAGCTGATTGGCCACTTCCTGCAGGCTGAGGTCCAGCACTGCGGCAAAGCCGCCCTGGGCTGCGATCGATTCCATCGCGCGGCCGCCCATGCCGGTGGTGTGGAAGACCACCACCTCGTAGCCGCGTTGCTCGAGTTGCGGCTTGAGCTCCACCATGTAGCGCAGGCAGCTCTTGCCGAGCGAGGTGATCGCAACGACCGGCCGGTCCCGGCTCGGCTTGATCGCGCTCCTGGCCGCGCCGACGATCGCGCCGCAGGCCTGCGACAGCACGGCCGTGCAGGTGCCGTTGAGGCCATAGAGGCCGCCGGCCCACAGGATCATCATCAGATCGGCGGCGACGCGCTCGGGCGGAATCAGGTGCGAGAAGGCGACGGTCGAGACGATCAGCTTCGGCAGGCCGAGCGGCAGCGCCTGCGCGACGTCGAGCGCAAGGTCGGTTCCCATCGTGCCGCCGATCGCGATCACGCCGTCGATGGCATCGCGCGCCGCAAGCTGGCGCGCGAGATTCGCAGCGCCGATTGCCATCAGCGACATCGCGGAGTTTTCGTCGCCGCTGGATGCAATCGCCGCGATCGTGGTCTCTGCAGCCGCCGCCACCGCGTGCTTGTCGTGCGCGGGCCGATAGGGCGGATCGCCGAGCACGCTGATGTCCATCATGATCGTTGTGCCGCCGGCGCGGGCGATGCAATCGCTCATGAACAGCAGTTCGTCGGCCTTGGTGTCTCCAGTGCCGATCAGAAGAATACGGGGCTGCGTGATCTCGGGCATGACCTTCGGCTCGCCGGCGGCGTGAGGGGATGTGGACGAGTTGGTCTGCACCCAGCGGGCAGGGCGTTCGGCCATCGTGCGATCACGCTATGAGGGCACCGGCCGCGGCAACATCCACCTATCGGTTGATTGCTGCCAAAGCCTTGATTTGGCGAGGATTGCGCCATGCCAGCGATCCCCGGTCGGGAGCCGCTTTTGTCACCCTCACAATGATCTCGTATGCAGCAAGCCCAGATCGATCTGTTACGTTCGGCCGCAATTCCGGCCCAGCAGCTCTTCATCGGCGGCCGGCCCGCGCAAGCGCTTGGCGAGGCACGGCTCGACGTGGTGTCGCCGATCGACGGCACGCTGCTGACGACCATTGCGGACGGCGATGCGGCCGATATCGACCTTGCCGTGAGACAGGCGCGGCAGGCCTTCGAGCAGGGAAGCTGGTCGCGCGCGGCACCGGCGCAGCGCAAGAAGGTGCTGCTGCGGCTCGCCGAACTCATCGAGCAGCACGCGCTCGAGATCGCGGTGCTCGGCGTGCGCGACAACGGCACCGAGATCGGCATGGCCTACAAGGCCGAACCGCTCTCGGCCGCTGGTACCATTCGTTACTACGCCGAAGCGATCGACAAGGTGTATGGCGAGATCGCGCCGACCTCGGGTGACGTGCTCGGGCTCGTGCATCGTGAGCCGCTCGGCGTCGTCGGCGTCATCGTGCCGTGGAATTTCCCGTTGATGATCGGGGCGTGGAAGATCGGTCCGGCGCTCGCCGCGGGAAATTCGGTCGTGGTCAAGCCGCCGGAACTGGCGTCGCTGACGCTGCTGCGGCTGGCCGAGCTCGCGACCGAGGCAGGTCTGCCGGACGGCGTGCTCAACGTCGTCACCGGCCGCGGCGTATCGGCCGGCGAGGCGCTCGCGCTGCACATGGATGTCGATGTGCTGGCCTTCACCGGCTCGGGCGTAGTCGGCCGCAGGCTGCTGGAATGCTCGGCACGCTCAAACCTGAAGCGGGTCCATCTCGAGCTGGGCGGCAAGTCACCCAACATCGTGTTCGCCGATGTGCCCGACATCAAGCATGCGGCCAAGGTCTCGGCCAACGGCATCTTCCGCAATTCGGGCCAGGTCTGCGTGGCCGGCTCGCGGCTGCTGGTGCAGTCGAAAGTCTACGATCGCTTTATGGATGAGCTGCTCGATGCGACCGCCAAGCTCCGTGTCGGCGATCCCCTCGAACTGACGTCGGATGTCGGCGCCATTTCGAGCCAAGCTCAGTTGCGCAAGAATCTCGATGCGGTTGCCCGCGCGGAAGCGCAGGGTGCGAACCGGCTGATCGGCGGCGAGCAGACCCGCGCTGAGAGCGGTGGCAATTTCATGGCGCCCGCGATCCTCGCCGAGGTGACGCCGTCGATGGAGGTCTGGCGCGAGGAAGTGTTTGGGCCGGTGCTGACGGTCACGCGGTTCGACGGCGAGCAAGAAGCCACGGCGCTCGCCAATGCGACGCCCTATGGACTTGCATCGGCGGTGTGGACCGGAAGCCTGTCGACGGCGCATCGCATGGTGCGCGCCATCAGGGCCGGCGTCGTGCACGTGAACGCCTATGGCGGCGCAGACATCACGGTGCCGCTCGGCGGCTTCAAGCAATCCGGCTTTGGGCGCGACAAGTCGCTGCACGCGCTGGACGCCTGTACCGACCTCAAGACCGCATGGATCGCGCTATGACATCAGCAACTGCCGAACGTGCGGGCGTCTTGAACCGCTTGCTCGACGCCGAGCAGGAACGCTTTCGGGCGCTGCATCCGCGCTCGGCCGCGGCCTGGCAAGAGGGCCGGCAACATTTCCTCTATGGCGGCCCGTCGCATTGGATGCGGCGTTGGGCAGGCGGCTTCCCTGTCTATGTCGAGGAGGCGCACGGGGCGCATATCAGGGATATCGACGGCCGCGACTACATCGATTTCTGCCTCGGCGACACCGGCGGCATGTGCGGGCACGCGCCGGAGGCCGTGACGGAAGCCGCGCTGCATCAGCTCAAGCGTGGCGCCACCATGATGCTGCCGACCGAGGACAGTCTCTGGGTCGGCGCCGTGCTGTCGCGTCGCTTCGGTCCGAAATACTGGACTTTGACGACATCGGCGACTGATGCCAACCGCGCCGCGATCCGCATCTCGCGCATGATCACCGGCCGGCGCAAGGTGCTGGTGTTCTCCGGCTGCTACCATGGCGGCGTCGAGGAGGCGCATGTCGAGATTCGCGATGGCCGCGTCGGCCTGCGCAACATGATCCATTCCAACGGCATCGATCATGACGCCGTGAGCCGGGTGGTCGAGTTCAACGATGTCGCGGCGCTTGAGGCGGCGCTGGCGCAGGGCGACGTCGCCTGCGTTCTGACCGAGCCGCTGATGACCAATTTCGGCATGATCCCGGTCGATCCCGGTTTTCACGAGGCGTTGCGCGACCTGACCCGCCGCACCGGCACCGTCCTCATCATCGACGAGACGCATACGCTGTCCTGCGGACCGGGCGGCTACACCGGGAGCCACGGGCTTGAGCCCGACATCTTCGTCGCCGGCAAGGCGATCGCGGGTGGCATACCAGCCGGCGTGTTCGGCCTCAGCGAGGAGGTCGCCGAACGGCTCTGGAAGCTCGTGCCGCACGTCAATCCGCGCCAGCGACAGTCCGCGCATCTTGGTTTCGGCGGCACGCTCGCCGGCAACGCGTTGACGGTCGCCACCATGCGCGCGGTGCTGGAGAAGGTCCTGACCTCAGCGAATTACGAGCGGATGATCGGAACCGCGACCCGGCTCGCACAGGAGGCGCGCCGACTGATCGAGGCGGCCGGACTGCCCTGGCACGTCACCCAGATCGGTGCGCGCGCCGAGATCATGTTCATGCCACAGCCGCCTCGCAGCGGCGCCGACGTCATTGCCGGCCGGCAACCCGATCTCGAGACCTTGCTGCATGCGTTCTACATGAACGAGGGCATCCTGGTGACGCCGTTTCACACCATGCTGCTGATGTGTCCGGCGACGTCGGGGCGGGACGTCGACAGGCACACGGCGGTGTTCGCGCAGTTCATCGAACTGCTGCGGGGCGCGGGAGCCATCTGATGCAGGCGCGTCCGTTCAAACTCGACGGCCGGGTCGCGATCGTCACCGGCGGCGGCCGCGGGATCGGCGCAGCCATTGTCAGGCGCCTTGCGCAGGGCCGGCGCGACCGTGGTGATCGCCAACCGGACGCTCGATGTGGCCGAGGCACTGGCGCGCGAACTGGCAGCCGATGGACGCGCCGCATATTGTGTCCCGTTCGACAGGCTCGATCGCGGCAGCTTGCGTGCCATGCTTGACGATATCGCCGCCAAACACGGCCGGCTCGATATCGTCGTGCACAATGCCGGCGGTTGTCCGTGGGCCTTGCTTGAACAGCTCGATGAAGCAAAGCTCGACGAGACGCTGGCGCTCAACCTGAACGCCAGCATCTGGCTGGCGCAGGCCGCAATCCCTCATATGCGCGCCAACGGCTTCGGTCGCATTCTGGTGACCTCCTCGGTGTCCGCGCGCGTCGCGATGGGCGGCGGTGCGCATTACTCGGCGGCGAAGGCCGGCGTCAACGCGTTCGTTCGCGGTGCCGCATTCGAGCTCGCGCGCGACGGCATCACCGTCAACGGCGTCGAAGCCGGCTTCATCGAGAAGCCCGGCCGCGGCACCATGAGCGCGCCGGAGAACAAGCCGAAGCTCGAACGCTTCATTCCGATGGGGCACATGGGGAGCGCCGACGACATCGCCTGCGCGATGCTCTTTCTCGCATCCACCGAGGCCAGGTACGTCACCGGGCAGACCATCGTCGTCGACGGCGGCTCGACGCTGCCGGAGACCGGATTTGCCGTCGAACGGCAGTGGGGACTCTAGATGAGCATGACATCTTCGGAAAACCGGTTTCCACTTTTCCGGATCATGCCCTGATGCCGCGGCTGGACGGAAAAACCGCGCTGGTGACCGGCGCAGCGACCGGGATCGGCCGGGCCACGGCCGTGCTGCTGGCACTGAGCGGCGCGCGCGTCGTGCTGTTCGGGCTCGGTGACGCCGAATTGCAAGCAGCCGCCGCGGAGTGCGGAGGGCGGGCCGTCTTGGGTGACGTCACGCGTCCGGACGACATCGCCGATGCCGTCGCCGCCTGCGGCGCGCGGCTCGACATCGTCGTCAACGCCGCCGGCCTGATCGTGCCGGATCAGCCCGCCAGCGTCTCGGACGAGGTCTGGGCCAGGACGCTCGATGTCAACCTCACGGGGACCATGCGGGTCTGCCGGGCATCGCTGCCGCTGCTCCGGCAGCGCGGCGGCGCGATCGTCAACGTCGCCTCGGTTGCCGCATTCAACGCCAGCCCGGATAGCGCGAGCTACGCCGCCAGCAAGGCGGCCGTCGTCGCCTATACGCGCTCGCTGGCCTACGCCCACGGCGCCGACGGCATTCGCGCCAATGCGGTGGCGCCCGGCTGGGTACGGACGCCGATGAGCGCCTATGAAATGCAGTTGCTCGCGGACCAGAACGGCACCACGGCCGATGCCGAGTTTCGTAGCGTCGAACGGCGGATCGCGCTGGGCCGGATGGCCGAGCCCGCCGAGATCGCGGCATGCTGCCTGTTCCTGGCCTCCGGCGAGGCGTCCTTCGTCACCGGTGCGGTGCTGGTCGCCGATGGCGGCGGCCGCTCGCCGACGCAGAATCGCGCGGTATAGGACCTCGTCTCGAGCCGATCCCGGCCGGCGACGACGAAAGTCGCCCGCAACGTCACTCCGGCGCGATCGGATGCGCTGGACGCTCGATCGATGGCTTGAGGCTCTCGAGTTCGACGAAGGCATCGGCGTGTCTGCGAAGCTCATCGGCGATCATCGGAGGTTTCGTTCGAATGCTGGAAACGACGGTGACACGCACGCCCTTGCGCCTGACGGCTTCAACAACGGCTCGCAGGTCGCCGTCGCCGGAGAACACGAACGCATGATCGATGCGGGGCGCGATCTCCATTGCATCGACCGCAAGCTCGATGCCGATGCTGCGCTTCATTCGCCTCCGGCCCTCGCCGTCGTCGTGCTGCCTGGCAGCCTTTCTCCTCACCGCATATCCGTTGTAATCGAGCCAATCCACCAGCGGCCGAAGGCTGCTGAACTCGTCGTCGTCCCTCACCACCGTGTAGAAATAGGCGCGGACGATTTGCCCATGCTTGCTGAACTCCAGGAGCAATCGCCGGAAGTCGACCTCGAAGCCGAGATTCTTGACCGTCGTGTGCAGATTCGCACCATCGATGAAAAGGGCAATACGATCGGTCATCTCAAGTCCCCATGAGGCCCGGATCAGTCGCAGTACGCATTGGTCCTGAAAATTTTTTCGAGCGCATGCCAGGCGCTCGATTGAAATATCTGATCCTAGAGCAAGGACTCGGCGGGGATGAAGCGGAATTTTCGATCGCGGCGGGTGCCATAGTGATCGTGCGCCTATTGATAAGGCCAGGTCCAAGCATGGCGCCGGCTCGCCGCATAGAGATGAAACGGTCGCCGTCGAGAAGAATGCTGCCGCTTACGTCCGCGCCGCACATCGGTGTATTCGGCGACGGAGGATTCCCTCGCGGTTGCGTTTCGAACTCATCGGGCGAGCGGCGCTCCGCGCAGTGCCGCACCGCGCGGCGGCGTCGGCGAACTGCCGCACCGCTGCGCCAGAGGCGACTACTGCGTCACCAGCATAACTACATCCAAAATCAATCGGGTGCACCGGCGCCATTTTGTGCCGATAGCGATATTTCGAGATACCACTTTTTTGCAGATACCGGATTTGCCGTTGCGAGTGTCGCCGGAGGGATGGCCTTGCTTCCCCGGGTGGATTGCTGATGGGCGCGGATCCGCAGCGCTGTGTTTGCTGCGCCGCCTCGACAACGCTCTCGTCCTCATACGAACCGTCGCGATCGACCCGCTGCTCGGTGTGATGTCCGTACCGGCAGGAGGCAGGTAGGCTCGCGTTGGCAGCTTGCCGTGAGCGCGGCAAGAGCCTCCTCGATGGCGAGCGCAGCAGGCTATCGGCCGCGCCGGCCGAGGCGGGCAAGTCGATGCCGGCGGTCGACCAGTTGCGTCGAACCCACCCGGAGAGCTGCGGCCGGCTCGGCGGGATTCCGCGGACCTGCTCCTGACACGAGGCCGTCATTCCGGACGTCGGTTTCGCGGCAACTTGCCCGTTGGCGCGCTCCTGAGACTGCCACCGTATTCACACGGGGGCGTCATATTGAAATGTCGTGAGATGCCAAATCTCCTATAATTTAAGGGATTTCATGCGCAGCGCTTCGGCGCGGCGTGCCCGGAAAGGGGTGTTGGCCGCTTCGCCAGTAGGGTTAACAAGGGATTACCGGGTGACAGCTTTCTTTCGGCTGATTATAAGCAAATCTTAGTTGGCGGATTTTGCCCCCAACCAGTTGCGTAAATTAATCGTAAGTAAAATTCATCGTAAAAGGGATTTTTTCCTATGCTGAAGCTCTTCATCCAGACCTCGGAATCCGTCAAGCGTCTTGCCTCGGACAAGGACGGCGTCGTGTCGTTCGAATACGTGATCGTCGCCGCCTGTGTCGTCGCCGCGGTCGCGGCTGCGTTCGGTACCAGCACTTCGTCCGGTATCGGCAAGGCGCTGAGCACCGCAATCACCAGCATCAGCACCGCTCTCACCACCGCTGTCTCGGCCTAAATCCGATCATTGACGGCGTTGGCAGAATTTTCTCTGCCAACGGTCGTCAACAGGATTGAGGTGTCGGCAAGGTAGGAGGAGGCTCGCTCCATGTTGCATCATTGCATCAAGGCAAGAGACGTGCTGCTGCGTCTGCGCACGGACAGGGACGGCGTCGTGTCGTTCGAGTACGTGATCGTGGCCGCCTGTGTCGTCGCCGCGGTCGCCGCCGCATTCGGGACGAGTACGGCCAGCGGTATCGGGCAAGCGTTGAGCACTGCGATCACCGCGATCTCAACCGCAGTTACGACCGCGGTCTCGGCCTAAATCGGCAAGTTCGCGCTTCGGAGGGGGGCATCATTTTATGCCCCCCACCACTTCTGAGGCACATATTTTCATGAGTTGGATTGCGTCCACGACCTCGTGTCTGGAAATCGCATTGTTGTTCTATGTCGCAACGATCGATATCGCGACACGGTTGATCCGAAACGAAATTTGCCTGGCGCTCGCGCTGCTTGGGATCGTCGGCCAATTGGCCAGCCCGATGCAGCTCGGCCAGTCGCTGATCGTCGCCGCAATCCTGTTCCTGGCGCTGTTCGTGATCTACCAGCGCAGAATGATCGGCGGCGGCGACGTCAAGTTGCTGGTTGCCCTGGCGATCGGTCTCCCGTTGGCCGGTGTGGTTGAGCTGCTGACGGTGACCGCATTGGCCGGCGGGGTCCTGGCTGCGGTGCATCTGTTGATGCGCCGTCTGCCGCATCCGAGGCTGGCACCCGCCGGATCGTCGCTGGTGCGCCGGGTTTACGCGGTCGAGCGCTGGCGTCACGTGCGACATGCGCCGCTGCCCTACGGCGTCGCCATCGCATGCGGCGGCATCTGGACCATTTTGAGCAAAGGATTTTGATATGTCATCCGCTCTGCGCGTCTCGATCATCATGGTGCTGTTGCTTGCGGCTACGGCGCTCGGGCTGATTGCCTATGGTGCGAACCAGTCGAAGGACACGGTTGTTGCCGAGGCGGTCGCGGAAAAGCGGCCCGCCGCGCCTGCGACGGTCGGTTACTTTGTCGCGACACGTCCGCTGTCGAAAGGCGCGCTGGCCCGGGATGAGGATTTCGCCGTGCGCCAGGCGGCGTCGGATCATGTCCCCGCAGGGGCGATCCTCGAAACGCCCGATACCAAGGCCGGACTTCCCGGTTCTCTGGTGCGCAAGTTCGTCGATGCCGGCAGTCCCATCACCTTGCAGGATATCCTGCGCCCCAAGGATCGCGGTTTCCTCGCCAGCGTTCTGGCGCCGGACAGCCGCGCCATCAGCATCAAGGTCGACGAGGAGACCGGCGTCTCGGGTTTGATCAGGCCGGGCGACAACGTTGATGTGGTGCTGACCCAGGTGTTCGAGAAGGCGAATCTGGCGCGGCGGGCGGTGAGCGAAACCGTTCTGTCCAATGTGCGCGTGATCGCGATCGATCAGGAGATCGCGCAAGGCGGGCGACCCATCACCAACGCGGTCGCGGGCAAGACGGCGCAGACCGTATCGCTGGAGCTCAAGCCGGATCAGGTCAAGAAGGTCTCCGTCGCAAAGCAGCTCGGAACGCTCTCTCTCGTCGTCCGCGCTGCGGCCGAGCAGTGGGACAAGGCAGATACCGGTGTGACGTCGAGCTGCGATGTGTCGCCCGAACTGGCGCGCCAGAGTGCGCTTGCCGGCCAGAGCACGATGGTCGCGATCTACACCGGCAGCGAAGTCAAGCAATACTCGGTCCGGAAGCAGGATATCGACGACGACGTCCTTGCGGGCTGCGACGGCGCGACGGAGGTCGACCGTCAGGCGACGGCGGTGGTGGGTGACGCGAGCAAGGGGCCGGAGAAACGTCGATGAGTGTGAACATGGCAGTGATGGAATCCCCCGAAGAGACGACGTCCGTTGTCACGCGTAACCGCATCGTCTGCTTCGTCAACGACGAGCTGAGCGCCGCAGCCCTGCGCAAGGGGCTCGACGGCAGCAATTTAGTCATCCGGCGTGGCACCATCCGTCATGCGACGCGCATGCTCGAGACCGACACCGATCTGTCGGCGTTGGTGACCGACATCAGCGGGATCGACGATCCCTTTACCGAACTGGAGCGTCTGGCCAGCGTCTGCCCGCCCGACGTCAAGGTGTGCCTGATCGGCGAGAACAGGGAGATCACTTTCTATCGCGAGCTGATGGAGATCGGCCTGACCGAGTATCTCCCGACTCCGATCACAAGGGATATGGTGCTGGACCAGCTCCGGCCGAAGCTGCTTGGCGAGGTCGCGCCCGTTCACAATGACCGGGGCGGGCATGTGGTCTCGATCTGTGGCGCGCAGGGCGGCGCCGGAGCGACCAGTGTCGCCATCAACCTCGCGCTGCAACTGGCCGAAACCACCAAGGCCAAGGTGGCGCTGCTCGATCTGCATCTGCAGGGCGGCGAGACCGCGGTAATGCTGGGTGTCCGCCCTGGACCCGGCCTCCGCATTGCGCTCGAGAATCCGATGCGGGCCGACACCCTGTTCCTGGAGCGCGCGGCGATCGAGGTGAACGATCGGGTTGTCCTGATTTCGGGCGACGAAGATCTCGATGCCAAGCTCGATATCACCGAGGCGGGCGTGCGGCACGTGCTGGGCTTGCTCCGCCAGCGGTTCAACTACGTCGTTGTCGATGTGCCGGTGCCGTTCCCCGCATCGATCTATCCGGTCATTCAGATGTCACGTCATGTGCTGGTGCTGCTGGAGGCCGAAGTGACGGGTTTGCGCAACGCGCACGCGCTACGTAACGCCGTCACCAACATCGCCGGCAAGGATCGGGTCTTTACCTTGCTCAATCGTGCCGATCGTCCTGGCGGTCTGCCCAGGGCGACGATCGTCAAGGCGTTGGGCGCAGAGCCCGACATGATCATCCCGGACCTCGGCAAGGGAATGACCCAGGCCGTCAACCTCGGCGTTCCCGCGCTCAAGCACGTCTCCGCACTACGGCGGCACCTCGCTCCGATCGTACGGGAGATCACCGGTGTCGGCTCCAGGAAGAAGGCGGGGTGGAAGAGGTGGCTCGGGCTATGAAGAAGTTCGGCAGGCGCGCAGACGAAATGCCGGTGCGGATGCTCGGGGCGATGCCAAGCCCGCCGGCAGAGGCGCCAAACGTTTGGCCAGCACCGCCGGCCTTGCCGCCGACGGATCCGGGCGTGGCGCCATCGGCGTCCAGCCTGTTCGTATCGGCACCGAAGCAGGACGAGCCTGTGACGCACCATCCGGCGATGCCGTCGTCGCTGCGCGAACGCGTGATCGAGCAGATCGAGCCGTCGGTGGCTGCGACCGTGTCCCGCGACGTCCTTCGCCGGCAGATCGAGGAAATCATTCACGGTATCGCCAACCAGGAACGGCTGGAGCTCTCGGGCCGCGAGCAGCTCTTCCTGGCGGAGGAGATCGCGGACGACATGACCGGCTACGGGCCGCTTCGTCCGCTTCTGCTCGACGAGACGATCAACGACATCATGATCAACGGGCCGAGCAACATCTATGTCGAGCGCAGCGGCAGGCTCGAGCGGGTCGCGGTCCGGTTTCGCGACAACGACCACATCGTCCAGGTCGCGCAGAAGATTGCCGCGCAGGTCGGCCGGCGCGTCGACGAATCCAGTCCGATGGTCGATTGCCGTCTCCCGGACGGCAGTCGCGTCAACATCATCTTGCCGCCCCTCTCGGTGCATAGCCCCTGCATCTCGATCCGAAAATTCCCGAGCAGGCGCCTGAACATCGCCGGAATGATCGAGAACGGCTCGATGGCGCCTGCGATCGGGCAGCTTCTGGAGATCGCATCCCGCTGCCGGCTCAATGTCCTGGTCTCCGGCGGCACCGGCTCCGGCAAGACAACGCTGCTCAACGCGATGAGCCAGTTCATCGATCACAGTGAACGCGTGGTCACGATCGAGGATGCCGCGGAGTTGCAGCTGCAGCAGCCGCACGTGATCAGTCTGGAGACGCGGCCTCCGAGCCTCGAGGGTACGGGGCAGGTGACCCAGCGTGACCTGCTCTGGAATGCACTGCGCATGCGGCCGGACCGCATCGTCGTGGGCGAGGTGCGTGGCGCCGAGGCATTCGACATGCTGCAGGCGATGAACACCGGTCATGACGGATCGATCTCCACCGTGCATGCGAACAGCACGCGCGATGCCCTGACCCGCATCGAGAACATGGTGCAGATGGGACAAGTCAATCTGCCGTCGCGCGCGATCCGTGCGCAGATCGTCGCAGCGCTGGACCTCATCGTTCAGGTCGAACGCATGCGGGACGGCCAGCGCCGCATCGTGCAGGTCAGCGAGGTGATCGGCCTCGAGGGCGAAGTGATCACCACCAATGACATTGCGCTGTTCGAGTACAAGGATGAGGACGTTCACGGGCGGATATCGGGCACCTACAGGTCCACCAACGCGGTTCCGAAATTTAAGAGCCGGCTCGTCTATTACGGGCTCGAGCGAGCCTGGGCCGAATCGATGAGGCAGATCTGATGTCGACGTCCCTGGTCATCGTTCTGGTGCTCCTGCTGTGTGCCACGGTCAATACGCTGTGGCTCGACGCGCGCCAGCGGCGCTTGGACCGCCGGCTCGAGAGTGCCTTGCCGGCGGCTGAAGCGGCAGCCCTGGTGTCCATCCGTCGTGCGGCCAAGGCTTCGCGTTTGAATCTGCTCAATCGCCTCACCAATTATCGCCCCGAGATGGTGTACGTCGTGCGCCCGGTCTACGTGCTGCTTGCAGGAGGAATGGCAGCGGCCGGTGTCCTCTACCTCAACGAGGTGCTGAAATTCCCCGGCTATCGAGCGGCTATTGCGGCGGCGGTCGTCGCCATCCTGGTCGTGCGCGGCCTGTTCGGATGGCAGCAGCGTAACTTCGCGAACCGACTCTTCCAGCAACTTCCCGACGCGGTCCAGCTGGTGACGAGTACCGTGCGGTCGGGGCTGCCAGTCAACGAAGCATTCCGCACCATCGCCCGCGAGATGCCGCAACCGACATCCGGCCAATTTGCCATCGTCTGTAACGAACTGAATATGGGCAGGTCGCCTGAGGAGGCCGTGGAAGAGATCTATCAGCGAACGCGAGTGCCGGAATATGCGATGTTTGCCGTAACGCTTGCGGTGCAGCTGAAGACCGGCGGCAGTCTGGCGGAAACGCTGCAGACGCTGGGCGAGACGGTGAGCCAGCGGGTTGCACTGGCGGCTCGCGCGAAAGCGTTGGCGGGAGAGGTCATCTTCTCCTCGCGCGCTCTCACATTCGCGCCGCTGATCGTCGGCGGGTTGCTCTATTGGATCAATCCGCAGTCGATCGATCTGCTGTTGTTCGATCCCGAAGGAAACGTGCTGCTCGCCTATGCGGCGTGTTCGGTCCTGATGGGGCATTTCGTGATCCGCTGGATGGTCAGAAGGGAGACGGCGCTATGACGGTCGGTCTCGCCCTTGCATCCCTTGCCGTCATGACCGCGGCTGCAACCTTCCTGATGATCATCCGGGAGGTGCACCTGCGCGCCTTGAACACCCGTGTTTCGAACGCGGTGCTGGGCATTCCCGACCAAACGACCTCGTCAAGGGATTTGATCGGCTGGCTTTCGTCGCTCGGCATGCGCTACAGGCGCTTCTATGGTCAGGAAAACCTCGACCAGTTGCGGATGGTCCTGCAATCGGCAGGGTTCAATCACTATCGCGTGCTGCCGATCTGGATCGGTTTCAAGACGGTCAGCATGTTCATGCTTCCGATCGCAGCCTTCTCCGTCGCGCAGATTATCGGAAGCCCGTTCAGCGACACGATGATCTATACGCTGCTTGGCGTGGCGTTTGGAATCGTGGGCCCACGTCTGATCCTGTCGGTGCTGAAGCGGCGCTTCGATGCGGCGATCCGGCTTGGAACGCCCGATACGATCGACCTGCTGGTCGTCTGCAGCGAGGCAGGCATGGGCCTGGAGAGCGCGCTGGAACGCGTGGCGGACGAGATGCGGCAGACCAATCCCGCGATCGCTCATGTACTGCATGGCCTTCTTGATGATCTCCGAATCCTGCCGAACCGCGCCGACGCATTCGAGAAGCTTGCGTCCACGTCGGAGGGGCTCCGTCGTTTTGGCACCATGGTGAGCCAAAGCCTGCAATACGGCACGCCATTGAGCCAGGCGCTGCGCAGCATCGCAACCGACTTGCGTCGGGAGCGCATCACCAAGCTGGAAGAGCGCGCGCACAAGCTGGGTGCCAAGCTCACCGTTCCGATGGTGCTGTTCATGCTGCCGGCGATGTTCATCATTCTGGGCGCGAGCCCGTTCCTTCACCTCATGCGTACATTCTCCAACATCGGTCACTAGGCCATGAGCGCAAGTACAATGACACTGCCGCCAAGCCCGGCTTACGATCGGATAACCCGGGTCCTGGGCAGCGCCTGGTTCCTTCTTCTGGGACTGACCGTGACGTTCAAGCTCGGGGCGTCGGCCGGCGAGCCGTGGCCCTCGCTGGTGTCGAGCCTTTGCCTCGCCGTGTTTTACCTGATGTTGGCGGTTCTGGTTCTGACCCGGGCGCCTGCCAAGGCGCACGCCGAAGGCCTGTTGCCGAGGATAGCCGCATTCGTCGGCACCTATTGGCCGTGGACGATCACGTTCTTCGCCAAGACCGAAGGGGCGGTGCCGAACCTTGCGTCAACGCTTTGCGTGCTGACCGGCATGATCATGATCCTCGTCACCATCCGGCATCTCGGACGATCGTTCAGTCTGGTGCCGCAAGCGCGTTCGGTGGTGCAGACCGGTCCGTACCGGTGGATCAAGCATCCGCTCTATCTCTCGGAGGAGATCGTGTTCCTGGGGGTCGTGCTGCAGCACCTGAGCTTCGTGACCGTGGCCCTGCTGATCCTGCACATCGGCATCCAGGTCTGCCGGATTCTCTATGAGGAGGACGTGCTTCGGCGCAACCTTCCCGAATACTCCAGCTACGAGGCGTCGCGCTGGAGATTGATCCCCTATGTCTGGTGATTGGCCATGCCTCGCAGGGAAAATCGTGTGAGCCTCAGGCGGTCTCTGATCGCGGATCAGCGCGGCGCGGCCGCGTTGGAGATGCCGATCGTCTACCTTTTCCTGCTCATGATCGTTTTTCTGCCGCTCGCCGACCTCGCGGCCGCCGGCTACCAATATGCATCGGCGTGGGACGCGCTGCGTGCGTTCGGGCAGTCCATCCAGTATTCGCCGCCGCCCGATGTGACGAATTCGTCGAGCTGGGCGACCGCCGCGCTCGCCAAGGCCGATTCCCGTTACCCGATTACGAGTATCCAGCTCATTTGTGGCGACGGCAACGCCGTGTGCTCGGGCACCAACACTGCGTCGCCAAAGTACTATTCGTACAGCACCACGGTCACCCTGAAGCCGATGGTGCTGAAGACGATGTTGTGCACCAGCGGCAACACCAATACCTGCTCGTTCACGTTGCCTTATACCGAACGGTTTCAATAGGAGTGTGCCATGCGTAACGTGCTCCGTTGCCGCCGAGGATCGGCCGCATTCGCAACCACGGTCGCAATGATACCCCTGATCGGTGTGCTCGCGCTCGGAGGCGAGGCGGGGTCCTGGTACGTCACCCAGCAGCGGGCGCAGAATGCTGCCGATGCCGCCGCCTATTCGGGCGGTCTGCAAGCGGCCTGCCTCGCTGCTGGAACGTCCTGCTCCATAACGACCAATAGCGATGTGATCTATCGCGGCAAGCAATTCGCTGCGCAGAACACGTTCTGCAATTCGGGCGATACGTCGTATCCCGGCTCGAAATGCGCGACGAGCCTTCCGAGTGGTATCTCGCAGAGCGTCCAGATTGCATCGCTTACGTCATGGGGCGGGACGGCCGGAACCTACGTTCAGGCCAAGGTCAGCCAGACGCAGCCGACGTATCTGGCGAAGATGCTCGGGCTTTCCACCGTCACCATCGGCGCGATGGCGGTTGCCAAGGTGCAGGGTGCGAACAAGCCGCCATGCGCCCTGGCGCTGACGGGCACGATCGGCTTCCAGGGTAGCCCGAACATCAATGCGCCCAATTGCGGCATGGCTTCGAACGACACCGCCAGCAACGCACTCGACTTCACCGGCGGCGGGATGTCGATCAATCTCGGTTCGCTCTCGGCCGCGGGCGGCTGTACGGGCGCCTCGTCATTCTGCAACACCGCGTACACCTATATGCCGCCGGTCACCAATCCGTTCTCTGCGTTGGACAGCGTGACGCTGCCGACGCTCGCCGATTGCTCCAATAGCAGCAGCCTGACAGCGTACTCTGCTACTACACCGTGCAAGAACAACAACGTGAGCTTGACGGGAAACGGCGCGCTGAATCTGACGGGCGGTGTCTACTTCATCTCTGGAACGCTGACGCTGAAGGGGAATTCCTCGATCTCGGGAACGGCGCTGTTCATCCTGCTGCCCGGCGCCAGCTTCAGCATGAAGGGTACCGGCACGATCACGATCACGGGTAACGCCTCGGTGACCAGCTCGCAGGTTCCTAGCGCGCTGCAGCCATACCTCAGCCTGCTGTCCTATATGGCGATCTACGATCAGAGCAACGTCGCCGTGCAGTTCGGAGGCAACAGCAACATCAATTTGAGCGGAACGATGTACGTTCCGAATGCGTCCGTCACCTTCCAGGGCAATCCGACGATCGATCTTGGGGGCGGAAACGGGTGCGGTGAGCTGGTTGCGGCGTCGATCGCCTTCAATGGTAACGCCACCTTCAACGACACCGGGTGTCCGACAAACACGGTGCCCTCGACTCCACAGTACGTACAATTGGTGCAGTGATGAGGAGGCTCGATCAGCGCGGCGTGGCGGCGATGCAGTTCTGCCTCGTCGCCGTGCCGCTTTTTACTCTAATCTTCGCGATCTTCGATCTCGGACGCTACGCGATCACGCTGCAATCGTTGCGCTCGCTCGCCAATGCCGGCGCCCGGGCGGTGATGATCAATTGCTACACCAACGCGGTCATCCAGAAGAATCAGCCGACCGGCTGCAGCGGGGATCCGCTGCCGACGACGGCGGCAAAACAGGCCGTTGCGCCCTTCCTGTTCAATGGCGGCCTCTCGCCGACGCTCAACGTCCCGGCGACGACAAGCAGTCCGCTCGTCGTGACGGCATCGTCGCCCAACTTCAAGATGCTGATGCCGGTCTGGGGCACCACGCTCAACGCGCCGAGCGTGACGACCAAGATTCCGTTCTGAGGAGCCTCGATTCGTTGAGCCTGAGTGGGTGGATGCTTCGGGTTCGAGAGCCGGCAGGTCAGCCTCTGCTGCAAGGCGGGGCCATGACCGCTCGCGTGGGTCATGGAAGTGGTGCGCGCTGGCAACATTGGACAGTTTTTTCAGGGATTGCCGCGGCCCTACGGGGCTCTTTCCTTGCAATCAAGAGGCGTAGCGGAGGATGATCTTCAAGCCGCCATTAGCGGCCTGGCGTCTGGGGCGAGTTGCCCTTTTGCTTCGGATCAGCGCGCCGGGGAATGGGAATTCGCAAGTAACTATTTGTAGTCGGACAGACTGTAAGCTCTACGGCGTGGTGCACGAACGGGAGTGAACGGGACGCCGAGGCCGTAGATTTACGGGGGTCGCTGTGGGGACACGGCGAAGGGGATTGTCATGATGGGAAGTCGCGCTTCGGATGATGCGGGACGCAGGCTCTTAGCCTCGAGCGCGCTGGCGCTTGGTGCCGCGGTTGCCCTGTTTCATTTCACCGATCCTGCAAGCGCCGCGGACCGGCGGGCTCCGCAATCCAGCGGCGTCTTCGTCAGCGAGATGAGCGACGTCCAGCGCGTCAAGGTGACTGTCAACAAGTCGCGCACCTTCAGGGTCGATACTGCATTTTCGACGATCGTCGCCGGCTCGCCCGATATCGCCGACGTGAAGTCGCTGAGCGACCATCTCGTCTACGTGCAAGGCAAGAAGACCGGCACCACCAACGTCATCCTGTTCGACAGCTCGATGAAGCAGATCGGCATTCTCGATGTCGAGGTGACGTTCGATATCGGCAATCTGCAGCAGAACATCCAGGCCGGCACCGGTACGCGCGGCATTCGCGTGTCCGCGTCCGAAGGCCAGGTGGTGCTGAGCGGCATGGCCGCCGATGCGGTGGCCGCGGAGAAGGCGCTCACGATTGCAAAGGGAAGCGTTCCCGAGGGCGGCGTCGTCGTCAATGCGATGAGCGTTGCAGCGCCGCAGCAGGTGATGCTCGAGGTGCGTTTCCTCGAGGTTAGTCGCCAGGCAGGACGCGACCTCGGCGTGAACCTTGGGGTGGCCAACGCCAACGGCACCAATATTGGCATTTCGGGGCAGGGTGGCGTTGTAGCGGCTGGCCGAATGCCGATTGGCGGTATCAATACAAACACTGGCACCTTGGGTGCCGGGGGCACCGCCGTCGGAACCACTCCCACAGGCAGCTTACCTGTGCTGGCAACGGTCGGAACGCTTGTCGGTTCTGCCGGGGGCGTATCTCCGCCGCCGTTCGGAAGCCTGCTGACCAGCCTCATCAGGACCGGCAACGGCGGCTCGGTGGATCTTCTGATCACCGCACTGGAAACCAAGGGACTCGCCCGCCGGCTCGCGGAGCCGAACCTGACCACGCTTTCCGGCGATGCTGCGCGCTTCCTGGCCGGCGGCGAATTCCCGGTGCCGATCCCGACCCAAACGACGAACGGTTTTCCGACCGTGACGATCGACTACAAGAAGTTCGGCGTCGAACTGGCCTTCGTGCCCACCGTGCTGTCTCGCGGCGTCATCAACCTTCGAGTCGAGCCTTCGGTCAGCGAGCTCGACTTCTCCAATGCGGTGACAATTCAGGGAACGACCGTACCATCTCTGACCCGCCGCGACGCACGCACCACGGTCGAACTGCGCGACGGCCAGAGCTTTGCCATCGCCGGTCTCTTGCAGACGCGCAACCGGCAGGACGTCTCGCAATTGCCGTGGATCGGCTCGGTGCCGGTGCTTGGAAGCTTGTTCGGCAGCAAGTCGTACCAGCAGGAGGAAACCGACCTGGTCATCATCGTGACGCCGCGCCTCGTCGCGCCGGCGGCGCCCGGTCAACAGCTGGCATCGCCGCTCGACGCGCGCCTGCCGGCCAACGACGTCGATTTCTTCCTCAATGGCCAGATGGAAGTTCGCAAGCGCTACGACGACTACGTCAATTCCGGCGGCGAGGTGAAGGGCCCTTACGGACACATCATCGCGCCCAATGCGGTCGCGCCCGTTCCGCTCCCGGCTGCCGCTGCAAACCAGCCGGTCGTGAAAACCCTGAACTAGAGGAGGCGAGAGATGACGACCAAATATCTGGCTCTGCTCGCCCCCTTGATGCTCGGCGGCTGCTATGGCGTATACGGTCATGACGAGATGGACCGCTACGTCCAGCGTTCCGACACCATCACGATGAGTGCCGGCAACGCCAAGGAGGTCAATGCCGTCACCCACACGATCCATCCGTGGCCGGCCTATGTCGGTGACCGCAGGATCGCATATGATGCGCGGCGGACAGGCGAGGCCGTGAAGCGCTACGGCACCACAACGCGGCCGGTCGATCAGCTTCCCGACATGGGCGACCCGACCAAGGCGATGGGCCAGGCGCCGCCCGTCACCACTATTCAGAATGTCAACACAACCGGCTTGGGAGCGGGGACCGGAGGCTCAGTGGCCGTCGGGGTTGGCAAGTAGTAATGGGCTGATGGATCTCAGCCTGCGGGCATTTGCCGTTCGGATGTCGATTTCTCGATCAATCTTTGCGGTGTAGGCGGGAGGACGGGGCGCGGACTTGGAAGGGGAGTTTCGACGTTGGTTTCTGGCGCCGGCCTCGGGTGTTTCGGTCGTGCCGTCTGTTTCTCGTAGGTGTTTTGCGATGATGTTTCGAAGGGTGCAGGAGATGCGCTGGAATTGGGGCACGGGGCGAGGATTGCATCGTCTCGCGCCAGCGTTGATCTGTTGTTGCTTGGCGACCGGCCTTGCCGGCTGTGATTACACGACGCGGGAAGCTGCGATCGTCGCGCCGGTGGATCCGCCCGGCGGCGACCCGGTGCAGGAGCCGACCGACGTCAAATACTATCCCTCCGATGAGCCGGTGCGGATGGGCCTCGAGCAATACAACCGCGGCAACTACGGCATCTCCCAGCGCTATTTCAAGGACGCGGTCGAGAAGGCGCCGAAGGACGTGACGGCCTGGGTCGGGCTCGCTGCGAGCTATGACAGGCTGCGCCGCTTCGATCTTGCCGATCAGGCCTATGCCCAGGCGATCCGGATCGGCGGCGAGACCGTCCAGATCCTGAACGATCAAGGCTATTCCCTGATGCTGCGCGGCAATCTCAGCGCCGCGCGACACAAGTTCGAGAAGGCGTATGCGCTCGATCCGGGCAACCCCGTCATCGCCAACAATCTCGAACTTCTCAACGGAAGCCGCAAGTTCATCGAGCGGTCGCCGAACAATCAGCCGTAGGATGGTTGCGGCGGCAAGCGATGCCGCCGCGTCGATCTAGTTCGGCATCAGCACGGCATCGATGCGGCGGCTGTTTCGCGTGCTGATGATGATCACGCCGTTGCGGATCGCAAATCTCGCTCCGACCAGTCGTGGCGCCTTCTCCGTCAGCGGCGACGGCAACGGAATCATTCCGCCCGTGACGGGATCGCCGACGTTGATCGGCGGCCCGCCGCCGGCGGCCGAAGGGGCCGCCTTGATGTATTCCCTGATCAGCTGAATCTCCTCTCGCGAGAGGTTGAGCGCAGTCTGCTCGCTGCCGGCATCAGAGGCGTTCTTGTTCGCCCCAAGCTTGTCCTGCGCCTCCTGTTGCGCGGCCTCGCGTTTCGCGGCGTCCTGTTCGAGCCGCGTGAGACGGTCTCTCAGCGGGACCAGCTCCCGCCGCAGCGCGGCGTTGTCCGACTTCAGCGAAGTGATCTGGCCGAGTGCAATCGCTGCCGCAACGCATGCAACGACCGAGATCAAGCTGAGGCATGCAACGGCCAGCCCCGGCATTGCAGCGCCATTCACCCTTTTCCGATCCGGCGTTTCGCCGTCGGAGTGCCGCTGCCGCGCTCGGGTAAATCGCGGCAGGCTGGTGCCGAGGCGTTTCACAAGGTGTGAGAGCCGGGAAGCGCTTCGGTCCGTCTCGTGAATGGAGCCAAATGCCGGCTCGGGGACGATCGGGGAGCGCGCGGGCAGGTCGGGGGCTGCCGTCGAGCGGCTTGCTCCCGAGGTCGGGCGACCGTCAAGGCCCTCTTGCATCATGAAAGGGACTGGCCGGTCGATCACGCCGGGCCGTTCGATCACGGCATTCCTGATCGCATCGCGCGGGTCGGCAGCAACGGTCTCTAGGTGCTCCGCCTGCGGTTCGCCGGCCTCCTGCTCGTCGAGTTCCTGTTCGATCCGGGACGCTTCGAGCTCGCGCCATAATGCGAGGCCGGAGTCCGTGATCTGCAGCCCAGCCTCATTGATCGAAGCCCATCCGGATTGGAAGACGTCGGCGTCGCCAAGTTCTGCCGATCGCTTCAACTTCGTGGCTGCATCGCCCGCCGCGACCATGCGCTTGACCTCGCGGCTGACCTCTTCAAGCGGGATCCGTTGCTCGGGTCTTGCGGCCAGCACGCTCAAGATCGCCAGATTGAACCTCATGTGGCGCCTCTCGATGCCCCGGCAACCGGTCGCGTGGCCGCCGCGCTCGCGTGCAGGCGCTGTACGGAGCGCTGAAGACCTCGAAGCGGATCAATCATGCCGGCGCGGACGTCCGTCAGTCAGTGAGCCGGGCAAGTCTAGCGGCCCCCGCAGAGGCAAACAATGCGCCTTCCGGCGCACGACATCCGTGAAGCCCTTCAGAGAAACTCGCGAAGCCTGGAGAGCTCGATCACGTGCTCGGGCGACAGCACATCCGGCACGAGGGGAGGCTGCGACGTGGTCCGGATCTCGTAGAGATGCCGGGTCTTCTCGGGCTTGCCCATGAAGTCCCGAATGCACTGGTCGAGCGTTCCGTTGACGATCATATAGGGCGCGCGATCCTCTCGCCGGGCATTGCTGAGAGAAGGCCATTTGTAGAGGGAGGCCGCGGCCTGGAAGTCCACCTGATGCGAGTGGTCGGTCATTCCTTGATCTCTACCCGAAAAAGCCTGTTCGTCAAACAACGCGACCGATGAGCGAGCTGGCGCGGCGGGACGCGAGACCCGCGCGTTGTCGCGCTCGTCCTCGGCAGAGAATGCCTGTGGACGTCGAGCGACCAGTCGATTGCCTCGCGGTGATTCCTTGGACTGCGACCGGCAGCCCGCTTCGATGCCTGGCACGACAGCGCATGCCCAACGGTCGCTGGACGACCGCCGGCGCCCGCGACCATTCCCGGTCGGCCGGGATTGGTTATGTTCTTGTTTTGTTCTATTCTCTATTGTAGCGTCCAGAGACGAGCGGTTTTGGTCAGGTCAGGGATGAACCGGTTGAGATGGCAACCGCAGCCACCATCCTTCACGCGGACCTGGATGCGTTTTACGCGTCGGTCGAGCAGCTGCTTGAGCCGTCGCTGCGAGGCAAGCCGATCGCCGTCGGCGGCGGGGTTGTGCTTGCCGCGTCGTATGAGGCCAAGGCCTTCGGGGTCTATGGCGGCATGTCGGGGCGGGAAGCGCGCCGGCTTTGCCCGCAACTCATTTTCGTCGGCGGCCACTTCAGTGATTACCAAAGGCTGGGCGACGCGGCCATCGAGGTGATCGGCGACTTCACGCCGCTGGTCGAGCGCATTTCGATCGACGAGGCGTTTGCCGACGTTGCCGGCTGTACGCATCTGTTCGGAACGCCCGCCGAAATAGCAGCGGCGATCCGGCGGCGCGTGCGCGCAGAGCTCGGCCTTGCGATCTCCGTGGGCGTCGCGCGCACCAAGCATCTGGCCAAGATCGCCTCGCAGGTCGCAAAGCCCGATGGACTGGTCGTCGTCGATCCCGACGCCGAGCTCGGATTCCTGCACGAACTGCCGGTTGAATTGATGTGGGGAGTAGGGCCGGTCACCAGGACACGGCTGGACGCGATCGGCGTCACGACGATCGGTCAACTCGCCGAATTGTCGGAGCGGTCGCTGACGCGGTTGCTCGGACCGGCGGCGGGCGAGAAGCTCGCTGCGCTGGCCTGGAATCGCGATCCCCGACAGCTCACGCCGCATCGGCGCGCGCGATCGGCAGGAGCACAATCGGCGCTTGGCCGAAAGCCGGCGACCGAGCAAGTCATCCGGCCGACGCTGCTTCATCTGGCCGACCGCGTCGCCACGCGGCTTCGGGCGAAATCCCGGCCCGGACGAACCGTGACGGTGCGCGTTCGCTTCGCCGACCTGAAATCGGTGACGCGCTCGATGACGCTCGATGCGCCCGTGTGCACCACGGTGATCCTCGCCAGGCTCGCCGAGAAGCTGGTGCGCGCTGCTCTTGCTGACCATCCAGGCGAGAAGATCATTTCGCTGCTGGCAATCTCGGTGTCGCATCTCGAGGAGCATTGGGATCTTGCGCTCGAGCTTCCGCTCGGACTGGCCGATCAGGCGCTTCGTCCTGGAAGTCCGATAGGGAGGGCGCGCTGGGCCGCGGACTGTGCCATCGACAAGGTCCGCGATCGTTTTGGCTGGGATGCGATCGGATATGGTTCGGCGGCGCTGGAGGCTGTTCGTTCGGTGCCCGACGACTTCCGCAAGCTGGCCGAGAAGGACCTCTAGCCCTTCGCTGGTTCACCGGCTTGTCATCGCATTAAGAAAACGCAATCTGGAATCGCGGGCTTGTGAGGTGCGGCTTCGTGCGCCCGCTCTATCCTGAGCATGCGGAGGATAGCCATGAAGTTCAGCTCCGAACTGATCCAGACGATGCGTGATGCGTTGGACGCGGTGATGGCAAGCGTACCGGCCGATCAATCCGTGTTCGGCCTCAAGGCAGCCGTTGCCGAATGCATCTTGCGAACGGCTGCGCACGGCCAGACGTCGTTCGACGGGCTCGTGACGGCGGCGTCTGATCAGCTTCAATCGATCATTTCGATGCTGAGCTAGAAGGCCGGATCGCGCCCAGGCGCCACCGATGGCCGCGTTGGCGCGTTGCTGCGCAGCCTCGTTGGGCGCCTACGATGAGCCCATGCCTTCCCGGGCGATCCTGGTAAGGGCCTCGTATCCGGATGGCGTCAGGTGCAGGAGATCGCTCTTGTAATTGGCGCACGGCGTTGTTCGTCCGCATGCGATGTCGGAGGCATCGATGGTTCTAATTCCGAGTTCCCGGCTTCTTCTGCTCAGCTCGGCATTGACGGATCCAATATTCTCGGCTGCTCCCTTCATCTGGTCGCCGCGCGGAAGAATCTGGATCGAGAAAATCTTGCCGTTCGGCCAAAGCGACCTGATCTCCCCAAACAGCTTCTTATAGGATTCCATCACGCCGCACGGCTTGTCGAGATAGATGTTGTTGGTCCCCACCAGCACGATGATGGACTTTGGCTTGATCGTCCGCAGCCGCTCGCGTTCGTGCTCGATGAACCAGAGCGTGTTCTGGATCCTGTCGCGTCCGACGCCGAGGTTGGCCACCGGGCCGGCGCCGAGTGATGCAGCCAGTTCCCTCGGCCACGCCTCGACCAGCGAGTCGCCGAGCAAGATTGTCGAGACATCGCCTGACAGGCCCGACACATTTCGTTCATACTTGCGCAAGGCATCGGCGTTGTCCGGCAGGGCGGCCGTTACGGCAAATTGCGTGTCGGTCTTGTCGCATGCAGCTCTCGAACTTTGTGCTCGTCCCGCCGATGGTAGACAGAGCGCCGCGACAATTGATAACGTCGCCGCGACATAAACGGTTGATGTCGTTGACGCGGCGTTGCGAGGTTCTCCATCAAGCGTTTTCGATGTCATTGCGCGGTTCCATCTGAGGCGGTCAATCCGATGTCGCTGAGCATTTCGATCGTGGGACAGTCAAACAGCATCTTGAAGGCAGGCTTTTTCCAGAAGCTCTTGGATGCCGATGACACAATTGAAGTGAAATCATCAGCAAGGATCGGTGCATCTCCGTCCTTGCTCGGTCCGTACTTCGCCCAGGGCGACTTCTTCAAAGGCTCGGAGTTTTGCATCGTCGATACGTGCGTGATCGATTTTTCGCTGCTTTCTGCCAATGCGATCGATTACTACGATGTTGTGAGGTGGGTCGAGTGGATTGGGCATTCCGCCAAGCGCGCCAATTGCGAGCCGGTTTTTGTTTGCATACCGGTGAGCGACATCAACGCATCAAGGACGATCATCTCCGCCTGTATTTCCGTCTGCCAGAAGCATGACTGGTACTACTTGGATGTCCGGGACGTTATCGCCGCCGTCGCCAAGTCCGGGAAGGTGGACGCGAAGGAACTATATGCAGACGGCAGTCATCCGGCCGAATTCCTGTCGGGTGTGATAGCGACGCACCTTGGCAATTTCTTGACTAAGATAGGGACGGCGGAGACTGCCAAGTGCAAACGCACGTTTGCGTTCACGTCTTACGAGCGCGTGCCGCTCAAGGATCAAATAGCGGGCAGACTGGTCGAATACTCGTCGAGGTTGATTGCGTTTTCGGGTGTCCGGCTGGAACGCGGCGAGACGTATCCGATCCACATCGGGTCGGATTCATCGATCCGCGGCCTCATGGTGAACTCGGCGGCGTGCAAGGGCGTGCTGTCGATCGAGGGTGACCGAACCTTCTACAAGAACCTGCGTCTCACGCCCTATCACCCGACCAACTTCGAGGCACGACTCATCCCAATCTGCAGGCCAATTCGAGACCATCAGGGAATGGTCAGGCTTTCGCTGACGAGCCAGCATGTGTCCATGAGCGATGTTACCTTTCATAGCTCGCAGGACGGGGGTGACGAAGGCTTCATCGAAGTTGCCGATCTCCTCGTCGAGCGAGGATGCGATCTGGTAACTTACACCACCACGCGTCCCGCCGATCCGGCCTCGATCAGGTGGATGCCTGATTGAGAGGCGCCGCAACCAAGTTGACCGAGCTCTTGGGCATGGACCGCGGGCAAAGGCCTGCGGCTCGGGCGGAGGTCTCGGGCGTCTGCCTGCTCGGCCGGTCATTTGGGCCCTGGCCGAACCAGGCATGTCCCCGCGGGGCATGCCACGGCACGTATTGCCCTCGCAATATTCCGCGCTCCTACCGACCAACAATCTTTCGGGCGCTGTTAGACGCCCCGTTCTGAAAGTCGATGGATAAGTCGGTCAACGCTTTGGCTGACAATGCCCCTCCGCCGTAGAATCATCACGATTCGGAGGCGCGCTTCATATGACTTCTCAGTCCCTCCATCCTGGCGATGTCGTTAGGTTGGTTCACATGCTCGCGGCCGCAAGGACCGGTCGGCCGTGTGTCTGGTTGCGACAATGACGCCAGGCTATTGGGAATTCCGCTCCAAGGGTGGCACGTTTCGCATCGTGCCATCGAACGGGCGATTTCACTTCTACTTCGAGGAGGAGAATTTGGGATCGTATCACTCGGCAGTGGCCGCGCTCAGCGATCTCCTCGGCGGCTATTCCCATTACCCATCGGCCCGCGGGCTACCGTTTGAAGTCCCCGAATGGACGTTCGTCAGAACGGGATAAGGATGGTTATGGCTGCGAGCGTCTGGAGTATTGCTTGCGCAGTGTTCTGATGGGTGACGTTCCGCCGAGCTGCGTCCATATCGATCGTTAAGTCTCGTGTCGGTCGTGCTTTTACCGGGCGGCTGCGCCCAGCGAGCGATGGTCGTGCAGCGGAAAATTGCGACTTGACCCAGGCCAAGGAGCTCTCCCGGTTGATGGTCGCCGAGGGCAGAGCCACTTCCCTCCTTGCCTGAGCTGAAGTACGCTACCCGCTTTCCCATTTGCGTACTTCGATGACCGCTCAGTCGGGACAACTATTGCCCTTGGTTCTGTTTTCAGTCGGATCAGATTGGTCTTGATACGGAGCGCCAAAAATGGACTCCACACTGGACAACAAGGTTCCGGAAGGGCGGCTCGCGAGTTTGGACGAGCAGCTTTCGAACCTCGCGCGCGAAGCGGGAGTCAGCCCTTCGAGCCCGCCGACCGGCATGAAGGTGCCTCGTGCGCCGCTAGCAACTATTCGACGATTGAGAGACTGGCGCTACCCTGCCTCCGTCGGTCTTGTATTGCTGGCATCCATCGGTGGCGGTGTCTGGTGGTGGTCCTCCGCTGGTACGGCGGTCGTGCCCTCTTCGAGGCCTGCGCCGCTGACACAAGTCCCGCCGAAAGACATTGCGCCGACCTCCGTCGCACTTTCTCCCGACCTGGCACAGCAGCTCGGACCGATGGCGCGCGACCTCGCTGCCTTAAGGCAAGCGGTCGAAAGGCTGCAGTTGAGGCAAGACCAACTGGTCCGCGACAATGATAGCGTGGCAAGGCAAATCACGGCGGGCCAGGCGGAAATAGCACGCAACAACAATGTCATCGACGAGATCAAGGCTGTCCAAAGTCAGATGGCGCAAGACAGCAAGACGCTCACTGAGCGGCTCAGCGCAAGCCAGGAGCAGTTGGCCCGTCTGATCGCTAACGCCTCACCACCAAAGGTGGATGCTGAAGTGCCTGAGCAGACGTCAGAACAACCAAAAGCAACCTCCGAAGTACCATTGCCGCGTCCGCGGCGGCCGACCAATGTCACACAGGCGCACAAGCCGGCGCGCCCGCAAGCCAACAAGCCGCAACCATCGGCATGGCCGTGGTCAGTGCGCTGATCTGCGCGACCGCCATCACGACAAGCAGCACGGAGAGGCCGCAGACGCTTTGACTGCGACCTCCAGTCGACAGCCCGCGATCGCTCTCATCTTGGAGTGGGTTTCAGGGCCGCACTGGCCAACCGCTTGCCTATAGCGGGTGACATCGCGCGGACCCCGCAGCGCGGATGGCCGAGCTGTAAAAACGATCTGGCTCGACGTCATGCAAGGCGCGACTTCGGAGGATCGGCGACCTGAAGGTCTTTGCCATGTGAGAGGTCGTGGCTTGGTTCGCCGAGATCGGGTGTATCGGCATAGCCCTTGCTCTAGAGGTGATGCTGGGAATTTCAGTGTCCCAGTTTAGGAAAGAACCGTCACCGGGCGTGCATTTTTGAGACCCGTGGACTGACCGATTGGGAGGTATCGTTGAAGCTCGCCGCGCCCGTATACCCTAGATTCCTCGTTCGGAAGGGAAGCACCGACTGGATGGTTTATGACCGAAAACTCAAGGGGCCGGCGCAGCTCGAAAGAGGTGGCCGCTTTGCCGAGAAGCTTACGAAGGAGCAGGCCGAACGCATAAAGCAGGCGTTGACCGAAGCTCTGCCGACGCCTGGGGACAATGCGCCGGCCTAGACTAGCCGTGATCGACTGTCTCGCGTCGTGTCGGCGAAACAGACCGCGAACAAATGACGCCAGTGTTACCTAGTAAGGTATATGAACAGAAAGAGACCTCGGGGAACGAGGCTTCGTTGAGCAAACCAGGCCTTTGCTGAATTCGACTGTGATTGCTGATCGTTAAGGACCAAGATTGCTTGCTGAGCCTTTGGAACAAGCTAGGAACTTCTCGACAGGCTCGTTTTTCATTTACCAGCCGCAGACCGGCACTGCAGTCAGTATCAGCGTGATGCGATGATCTTGCAGAGGAAGCAATCCGTTCACGTCATCTTCGACGCGCCATGTACGAGGCCATTCGTCCTTAGCCTCTGGATCGCCAACTGTTCCTCGGTGAGGCGCCGTTCGACGAATTCTCTTTCTTGTTCGGTCAGGTTGCCCTTGAGTAATCGGCGATAGCGCTCGACATTGTTCCCGTAGACTTTCAGCCGCATCAGCTGCTCGTCGGTCATCTTCGTCTCCATGCGAGACCGGTGACGGGCAGACAGCCCCGGCCATTCCCAAGAAAATATTGCAGAGATCAAGGAAGACTCTCGCCGCTGTCTCTGCGCCGCTTCAATGATTTCGGTCGCGACTTTGCGCAGTCTCCTGGCAGCGTGGAAGGCGACGATGCGCACCGAATAGCTGCTCTGCATGGAAAGGCGCGGATCAGCATCTTGCGATGCGTACTCGCATCGTCATCGGTCTTGCGCGCGGCGCGACCTATCCAAGACCATAAGGCCTCCCGCAGTAAAAAGCTCATGCCTTGGTCCGCATCTTGCGAGCGATCAAAGGCGTGCAATGAACAATCTGATCCCGCGGCAATGAAGCGGGCGTAGACTAGTTACCTTTGTTTGCAGAGAGCGGGCCGGAAATTCCGGGGTATTCTGTCGGACATGCAGTGTGCGCAAGTCCGTCGCAGAGACACCCCGACTCACGATCAACTCGAGACATCATGAGATCTGCGTCGACAGCAGCCCGGTGGAACGGGCGATCTTTCTCGTTCGGGATGCAATTTTCACGCGTGCATCGCCCAAGAAAATCACCTCACCGAAGGCAAAGCGCTTCGGTTGCTGCGTCAGGTCCGGGTGGCACAGCGCATAATCCGGAAGGGTTAGGCGGGCTCCTCCAAGGGGAAATGGCGCGCGAGGGCGAACTGCACGAAACTACGAGGAAATTTCGGATTGGCGAGGGCAGAGCCAGATGGGCAGAATGAGTGCAGCAGTGCCTCCGACCGGAAGAGATGGATTGCGTCCGTTGCTCGTGCTCGCGATGCTGGTGCTCACGAGCGTTCCGCTATTCGGCGCGGGTGTGCAGGCGCAACCTGCTGCATCTCGTCAGTTGCGGCGAGAGCCTCAGCCAGAGAAGCCGCAAGTGACGATGAATGCCTGGACTATCGGCCTCGCCGGTGGCCTGCTCGAGGGCGCACCCATTCGCCTTGCAGCCGAAATGGCGCGCGTTGTGGACGATGGCGACAAGCTGCACGTCTTGCCGGTCGTGACACGTGGTCCGACTGAGAACGTGAACTCGTTGCTCTATTTGCGCGGCATCGATGCCGCCATCATCAATTCCGACGTGCTCGATGAATACAAGAGCCAGGTGCCGGACATCCAGCAACGGCTGGCTTACGTGCTGAACCTGTTTCCGTCCGAACTCCATATCTTCGTTCGCCCCGAGGTTCAGAGCCTGAACGATCTCGTTGGAAAGAAGGTCAACTTCAATAACCTGGGGACTGCCGCGGCCTATTCGGGACCGCTGATCTTCAGCCGGCTTGGTCTCGACGTAGAAAAAACCTTCATTCCTCATCAAGTCGCGCTCGAGCAGATGCGCAAAGGTGAGATGGCCGCGGTCGTCTTCATCACCTCCAAGCCCGTGGACGCGTTCGTGCGCGGCCGCTGGGAGCCCGGATTCAAATTCCTGCCCGTCCCCTATGACAAGAAGTTTGAGGACTTCTATCTTCCCGCCTCGCTAGACGCCGCGGAGTATCCCAATCTTATCAAGCCGGGCGATCACATCGCGACAATCGCGGTGCCGACCGCACTGGTGGCCTTTAACTTCCCGGTCAAGTCGAACCGCTACGAGCGCCTTGCGCGCTTCGTGGAGTCCCTGTTCTCGCGAGTTGACAAGCTGCAGCAGCCCGGCTTCGACCAGAAGTGGAAGACCATTAATCTCGCGGCGACCGTTCCTGGCCTGACGCGTTTCCCTGCGGCGCAGGCATGGCTCGATCGCGAGCCGCGCGCCGCCACAAATCCATCGCAATGAGACGCGCGGCGATCCGCATCGTGGCTGGAGTCTTGCTGGCAAGCGGTATTGCCTCGGCACAAGCGGACGGACCTCGTCGCATTGCTCAGCTTCGTGATTGCTCCTCCATGGAGCGCCCGGAAGGGATCGAGTGCTCCGACAAGCTGCCGCGAACGTCAACGCCGTCCCAGCCTAACAACTGGGTCATTAGCGTGACGACATCGCCTCTCGACTATTCACCCGTTGCTACTGCCACGACGGCGTCTCGCGATGGTATCGGCGAAAGCGGAATGACGCTCTCGATCCGCTGCCGTGGCGGACGGAGCGAATTGATCGTCGGTGGATCGCACGTGTCCGGTCGCACCGACGGATATACGATTGCCTATCGTATCAACGACGGTCAACCGCAGCAGATCGATGCAACCGTGCCGGCGTCCGGGACCGGCGTAGCATTCGGCGGCGACGTGATGCGCTTGCTGCAGTCGCTTCCGGACCGCGGAACTCTGGCTATTCACCTTGCGTCCCGTGCTGGTTCCGCGCTGGACGCGGTGTTTCCGTTGGTTGGTCTGGATACGGTGCGCGCGAGGATCTCCGCCGCCTGCAGGTGGCCGCAACCGGCCGCCAAGCCGAACGGATAGAGGATTTAATGACGTGTGCTCAATAGGAGAGGCATCATGCGAGTGTTTCAACATATTGTGACGATAGCGACCATCGGAGCCGCAACGATCCTGCTTGGCGCTCCCTACGCTGCGGCTGAGCAGGGCGGCGGACGTTATTGGACGCCAATGACAGCGAGCACCGCTGCAGAACATGTCACGGCAAAAACCCGTGTCGCGCGCAAGGAGGCCGCTCGCAAGAAAGAGCGATCCATTCTCAACGCCAACGCCCGGATTCCATCCGACGCCAAGGCGCACAACCTGATCCTGCAAGTGAATACGAACGACCCTGCTGCCATGAATCTCGCACTCAACAATGCGACCAACGTCGCGCAATACTACAAGGAACTCGGCGAGAAGGTGAAGATCGAGGTGGTCACGTTCGGACCCGGCCTGCACATGCTTCGCGAGGACACGTCGCCCGTGAAGTCCCGAATTGAGGAGATGGCGCTAAGCACGCCGGAAATTTCGTTCAAGGCCTGCGGCAATACTCAGGAAAAAATGCACAGTGCCGAGAAGAAGGACATCCCGATCATTCGTCAGGCGGAGGTGGTGAAGTCCGGCGTCGTGCGCGTGATGGAGCTGCAGGAAAAGGGTTGGTCCTATGTAAAGCCGTGACGCACAACCTTGTCCGGAAAGGGCCACAATGCGGAATTGTGGCCTTGCGCCGAGGGTGGGGGACTTGACGCCTCGCCTCGGTAGATCGTGTTGCCATACGAAAGGTGATTGCGGATGGATCGCACGGTTCTCGCTGATGCTGAAGTAGGCCCCGCCTGCGACATCTCAGGCGCGCCGCCGCGAGGTCTGCCCAGTGTTGCACAGCCCGTGCTCCTGTGGACGACGACCGTCGCCATGCTCGCGACTGCGTGGGTACCCGAAGTGACACGGGCGTCGCCCGATGCGGTTCGTCTCGCGGCGGATGCGCAGCAAACGACGGCCCTTCGCAATACCAATTCGGCCGCCGCGGCGGAGGGCGGCAACTCCAAAGTCGGGACGGGAGACGAAGGCAGTACCGAGCGGCCGGTGCTGACGGTGCAGGGAGCGCGCGACCAGAGCGGGCCTGCCTCGGACCAGGTGCCCAATTCGGGTGAGAGCCTGTCCTGCGAACTCTCGGCCGCAAGGCTCGACATCGGCTTGTTGCAGCGCATCGAGCTCCAGCGCGAGCGGGCGGAAATGTTGGAGCAGGATCTTGCCGCGGCTCGACGCGACGTCGAGGTCCAGACTGCCTTGGCCAATAAGGCCATCGAAGACGCCGCCCGGGTGAAGCAGGCCGTGCAGGGTGGCGAGGGGGTACAGGACGGGTTGCAGCAGGCGCACGAGCGGGCAGCAAGGCTGGAGCAGGATCTGGCGGCTGCGCGACGCGATCTCGAGGTCCAGACCGCGCTGGCGGCGCGAGCAGGCGAGGAGGTTCTAGAGCTGAAGCGGTCGGGCAAGATCGGCACGGCCGAGACAAGCCAGGCGCCAGCAGGGGGCGGAGTGCCGGCGCCCGGCCTTTCCCTGGCGCGGAGTGCAGTCCAGGCCTACGAAGCTCAAGTCCGTGCGGTTGAAGGAGAACCAGCCGAACTCGGACAAGCGACTGCGAGCGATGCCGGTCCGTATCGCTACCCGGAGCGGTTCGCACGTCTCGAGCAGGACCTCGCGGTCGCGCGAGGCGAGCTCGAGACGCAGACCACGATCGCGACCAAGGCAAGCGAAGAGGCGTCCCGCCTCAGGCAGTCGCAGGAGAGGGACGCGGCGGACTTGCAGCAGGAACGCGACCGGTCTGCGCGGCTGGATCAGGATCTCGCGGCGACGCGGCGTGATCTGGAGACTCAGACCGCGCTTGCAACGAAAGCGAGCGAGGAAGCATCCCGCCTGAAAGCCGCGGGAGATCGCGGAGCGCCGGACCTGCAGAAGGAGGTGGAGCGGTCCGCGCTGCTGGAGCAGGATCTCGCGGCGGCGCGGCGCGATCTGGCGGCCCAGACGGCGCTGGCGGCAAAGGCGGGCGAGGAGCTCTCGCGTCAGAAGCTGTCGGTGGAAGCCGTGGCCGTCGATCTGAAGCAGTCGCGCGCGAAGGCCGACGCGCTGGCCCTGGAGCTGTCCCAGGCGCGCAGCTCGATATACGCATACGAGGCGCAGGCCCTTAAGGCTGGAGAAGAAGTAGCGGAGCTCAGGCGCGCGGCGGAGGGTGCCGCGGCTTCAGCTCACAAGGCCTCACCCGACGGACAATTGGCCCGGTTGGAGCAGGACCTCGCGGCGGCTCGCCGTGATGTCGAAGCGCAAGCCGCCCTGGCAGCGAAAGCAAGCGATGAAGCAGCCCGATTGAAACGGGAGAAGGAGAACGGCGCTGCAGAGGTGCAGAACCTGCTGCAAGCGGCGGTCAAGAGCGCTGCAGCCAACCTGCAAAAGGAGCGTGAGCGATCCGCACGGCTGGAGCAGGATCTGTTGGCGGCGCGACGTGATCTCGAGAGCAAGACCGCGCTGGTGGCGCAGGCAGGTGAGGAATCATCCCGACTGCAAACAGCGGGCAAGACCGCCGCGGCGGATCTGCAAAAGGAGCGCGAGCGGTCGGCACGGCTGGAGCAGGACCTGACGACGGCGCGGCGCGATGTCGAGTCCAAGACTGCATTGGTAGCCAAAGCGGTCGAGGATCTGTCCCGGTTGACATCTGCGGCGAAGAGCGGCGCGGCGGATCTGCAAAAGGAACGCGAGCGGTCGATGCGGCTGGAACAGGACCTGGCGGCAGCGCGTCGCGATAATGAGGCCCAGGCGGCGAAGGCCGCGAAGGCAAGCGAGGATGCATTGCTGCAGACGAAGGCAGCAGAAGCCGGCGCTGCCGAGCTGAGGCAATTGCGCGCCGAGAGCGCAGGCGTGAAGGCGCAGAACTTCTTCCTGTCGAGGAGCGCGATCCAAGCGTATGAGGCGCAGGGGCGCAAGGAGATCGGCGCTGCGCCGGATGTCCTGACGACCGGTTCGCCTGGCCCGGACAAGTCCAGCTCGATCGCAGCGGTTGCCAATCCGGCTCCCGCTGTTGCTCAGCCTGCTTCCGAGCAGGTTACCGAAGCGGCAGGGTTGGTCCTACGTGCAAGCGCCCTGCTCCGGCAGGGCGATGTAGGCGCGGCGCGGCTTGTGCTCGAGCGCGCCGTCGAGATGGGCAGCGCCCAGGCGAGCTTCGCACTGGCAGAAACCTACGATCCGTTGGTTTTGGCGAAATGGGGAACTTACGGCACTCGCGGCGATGCGAGCAAAGCAAGAGCCCTGTATGCCAGGGCCGATGCGGCTGGAATCAAGGATGCGAAAGCTCGGCTGGACGCGCTGCATCGCTAATGTCTGCAGACACGACCGATCGGACCGACCTCGTCATCTGATACCGACTGAAGGCGGCTCAGCTTCCGTCACCGCAGTTCGGCCCGTCGCCGGTGACGGGCCCAAGCCGCTCAGCTTTCGCGAAGGTACGTCTGGAAGATCCTGGTATCGCAAGGAGACCTCGACCGTGTCGCCTGGTTGCAACTCGGTGTCTTCGCTCGCGACAATCTGTTCCGGCCCGTTCGCGCCTTTCCTGATGATGGTAATGTCGGGCTTGCTGCCCGCTCCTCGCACAAGCTGCGATCGAACCATCGCGGTGTACTGAATCTTCTCACCCACGGCCTGCAGCCTCTCGCGAACCTGGTTAAGCCGCAAGCTCGTGTCCTGCAACTCACGCAGGAGGTCAAGTCGCCGCTGATCATCGAGCTTGGTCAGCCTTCTGACGAGTTCATCCTGCTGCTTCTTGACCTGCAGCAGTTGCGCAGAGGTTTGCAACTTCCTGGTCGACGACAGCAGAACCGCCCGACGCGCATCCGTGACGCGCGGGCTGGTCAGGGTGCCTCTGGCGAACATATCTTGCGCTTTCTGCAGCTCTTCCTGGTCCGACTGAAATCCCTCTTCCTCCCTCTTTTGCTGCTCGGACAGCACGCGCACTTCATCGTCTCCCTGCCGAACGCCGCGCTGGATGAACTCCTTCTCCTGCTGATAGTCGCTTTGCTTCGCCTTCAGATACTCCGTTTCCGCGTTGAAGATGTCTGAAATCGCCGATCGAGCTATCGGTGCCTCCCTCGCAGCGTTTGGAGCGATCTGGGTCGCATCTCCGAGTTCCGTCTTGATACGCCACAGCCGCGCCTGCTCTTTGGCGAACTCCGTCCAAAGCGATCCATATTCGGCTCTCAGGTCCGCCAGATCGAGATACGGATTGTTCATTCTCACATGCATGATGTCGTAACCGCTCGCCAGCGCTATCAGTTGACGTGCGGTGATTGACGGAAGGTAAGGGTACTGACCCGGCTTCGAGACATCGCCATTGATGTATATCGGCCTGTACTCCGCCACGGTCGCAGTGATTTCATCCGCATCGATCACGATGACGCTTTCACGCCCGTCCGGACTTCTCTGTCGAAACACCTTGTTCGCCAGTGCGGCGCCGACCTTGGTTCGGATCTGCGGTAGGCTCAGGCCGGCTACCTGAAGCACTCCGACGAGCGGCAACGATATGTTCCCGTCCGTCTGCACGGCTGCACGAGATCGCAGCTCCGGCACGCCCGCCGCCGCGACCTCCAGCACATCCCCGGTATTGACGAGATATTCGGCTTTCGCTTGGGCCACTGAAATCGTCAAGCCGAGGGCGACCAAGCCCCATTTGATGCAACCGCCGAGGTCGTTGCCCAGGATGGTGGGCCTGAAACGCTTGCGCGGTGTGGAGTTCGGCATGACGGCAACTTTCTTTGCGACGTGGTCACCAGGATGAAACCCTCGGAATCTGTCGGCATACCAACACGTCAACATCGCTGACGTTCAGGCGGCCATCGAGGCGGACGATCGGCAAACCTGGGGTTCGTTCCCTCATTTGCGGCAAGGCAGGGCTTCCCGCCCGCATTTTCGATTGATCGGCCCTGTTGATCGTCAATTCGAAGTTGCATCAGATCCATTGGGATGTGCGAACAAGCGGATCGGCAGCCGAATTTAGTCCGGCAGTGCCGCGGCTCAATGGACCATCGTAATTACCCATTTATTGCCTTTCCCAAGCCATGACCCGGAATGTACTGATTCAGCAGGAAATGTGCGATTGGGCCGTAGAGTGCCATGAACGATGCGTTCTTCACCAATTCGCCGGCCTCCGCCAATTTTCCGGTGCATCCGGTCCACGGCAGCTGGGTGAATTCAGCAAGTGCCGTCAGGCCGGGCAATGGCGCCACTGGCTATGACCGCTGCCGAACTCGTCGCCAGCGTGACTTCGGCGCATTTCGCGGTCTTCGTCTATCAGAGGTCGATGCCGTGGCCATGCGCCGGCTTCGGCCAGCTACCTTGTCTGAAAAGGTGCATGAATGTCTATTGATGTGATTCAGCCGGTCGCACCTCCCGCTAAGCTTGCGTCCTTCCGTGAGCCCCCTTGCGCTTATTGAACTGGTCGCCGCAACGGAACTCCAATCATCAGCGCTGGTACGATTATGTTGCAGAATACAACGGACAATTGGGCGAACCGGGACAACCCGCCGCCGCCGGAGTTTCATTCTACGCCGGTCATTTCCCTGCTGGCGGTTGTGGCCTTCATACGGCGACGCCTGTTGACCATATTTCTGGTGTGCTGCGCAGCGCTTGGCGTTGCCGTGCTCTACCTCATCATGGCGGTGCCCACCTTTACAGCCAAGGCGCAACTTATCGTCGACTCGAAAGCGACCCCCGGCGACGTTGCGGCAGTCGCGACGATTGTCGAGAGCCAGATCGGAATCATAAGGTCCGAGAGCATCGCGAGTGCCGTGATCGAGAAGCTTGGCCTGGCGACGGATCCGGAATTTGCAGGAAGCCAGGGTAGTAGCGTGCTGTCCGTATCGCATCTGCTCGGCTGGACCAGACCGGAAGGCCAGGGTAGCGCCATGCGTTACGCCGTGGAATCCTTCGGGCAAAGGCTTACCGCCAAGCGCGTCGGCCCGACTTACCTTGTCGAACTCACCTTCAGCTGCAAAGATCCTGATCGGGCAGCGCAGATTCTGAACGCCGTCGCAGAAAAGTACATTACTCATCAAATGGACCAGGGCGGCTCGTTGCAAGATGAGACGTGGGTCCGGGATCGACTGAATGGCTTGAGCACCCAAGCGTCAGCTGCGCAAAAGGCGCTCGAGGACTTCAGTAAAAGCAGAAAAGATGCGCCGGAGTCCGCTGCCAATATGGATAGGCTGGCGGCCGCTGCGGAATCGACCAAAAGCGCTTATGATAATTTTCGTCACATGCTGCGCAGGCTGGAGGCTACGCGACAGCAGTCCTCGCCGGTGTTCGCTGCGAGTCTCATTACCCAGGCATTGCCTCCCCTGAGGGCCGCTTCGCCAAAGCCCAAGACCGTGCTTGGAATAGCGCTCCTCGGTGGACTGCTTCTCGGCCTCGCCTTCGCTGTGCTGCAGGATCTGATGGAAGGTCACATCCAGTTCGCTGCGTGGGACCTCTTGCGCGGGCACGATGATGGAGCCGAGTGGCCCGCGCCGGACACGGTTCGACCGGATCATCAATCCGAAACATCGACGAAGACCAGGCCGGTACGCCTTACGGGTGCGGGGTGAGGGCGGAGCAGCCATTTTCGGACATGCTAGAGATACGTTGTGTTGAACGGCGGACGGGCAGGCGCCATCGGGTGATCGGTATCTGGCACGATGGTGCCTTGACCCGGCGAGCACGGTGCAGAGTTTGTGGTGCCGACCGCACCCGAGGTGAGTTTCAACGGGTCGGACGCCGCTGCGTACCGCGAAGCCATGCGCCCGAGTTCGGTCAAGCTGGAGCGCAAGGAGCCGGCCCGTCATGAGCGTTGCGCTAAGACATAGCGGCGGAACTCCCTATCGTCACGCCTCAGCGTACTCGCTCGGCGAAGGTGCAAAATGGCTCTTTCTGGCGATTGTTTTCATATTGCCCTTTCAGCGAGTGCCGTTTGTCAATACGAACCTGTTCGGCATACAAGGCTGCAAGCCCTTCAACCTGTTGTCGGCGGGAGTCTTGGTCTATTTGCTATTCCGAGTGTCGATCCTGTCAGCGACCGACAAGATTGAACGAACGTCAATCCGCGTTCTTCTGCTTTACTTCGTAACCTTCGCCATTGCTTTCGCTAGATCGATCCCGAACGCCCCTCTGCTCCATGAGCGCCTCCCGGATGTATTTCCAGAGTCCTATCTGGATTACGTCATGTCATACGGCATGGTTCCGGCGTTCTACATGTTGCCGTTTCTGTTCATTCTGAAGCGATGTCGCTCATTCCCGGAGATTGAGACCGTCGTCAATGTCATCTGCGTTTCGATTCTACTCCTATCTGCGAGCTTCATCTTCGTCGCCGCCATGAATCCCTCCGCCGCACTTTCAGGGCGTGCATCCGTTAATGGATTGTGCGAAGCCTACTTCGGCATCCACTACAATACGATGGGCACTATATACATCTGCACGGCGCCTTTGTTGCTGTACAAGGCGCTTACGCGCAGCGCATTCTGGATAGTGCCCGTCGCCTTGTCGCTTCTGGGGCTCCTTCTACTCTCATCGCGCAGCGCGCTCCTAACCGTTGCGGGCTCCTATGTTCTGATTCTGCTCTACAAACGCAAGTTCGCCGTCCTGGCTGTCGGCGCCGCGATGGTGGTCATCGCATCCGTTCTCTGGATCGCGCCAACCATGGATGCCATCCTTTCCATTGGTTTCGACGGGACGTCGGACGTGTCGGCTGATGAATTGCTTACTGGCCGCGTCGATTTCATTTGGATACCGCTGCTCAACGAATGGACGAGCGATCTCGGCCTGTTTCTGTTCGGCGCTGGTCGGTCCGGAATCATAACCAGTGAAGCTTGGTACACGGGAGCGCTCATCCAAGCCACTCATGCACACAACGCCATTATCGACTTCTTTCTCGACTGTGGAGCGATAGCGACCGGCATTCTTCTCGTTTTCATGTGCATCGGGATATCAACCGCCTGGCGCGTCGGCCGACGGTTGCATAACGACCTCTACTGGGCCTTGTTTGCTTGCATCGTCGGCTATGGAATCAGCATGTTTACCGAGCGGGAGGTGTTTCCGTCGTTCGAGAACATGTACCTGTTTCCTCTCATCGCGATGATGGTCAACCTGGCGCGCCTGTCTTCGCGCGCGCGCCAAACCTCGGCATAAGCGGCTGACGACGACGGTCGTTGCCGATGAATTGTCGCTTTGGGTAAGCCCCGGCTGCCTGACGCTGGTGCAGTACGAAACAGGTCCGAGGGATCCGGAGACCGTTCGTCGAGGCTGTGCTTGACGCAGGCACCGCAACCGCGATGACAAGCCAGTGGAGGTAGCTCAAGTTCTCCGTCTCCGAGCCGGTGATCGACTTGCAACGAAGTGATCGAGCCCGCCTAATGGTGATACTCAACCTCGTATCGTTCCAACAGTGATGGATTTCAGCGTGACCATGTCCGAGCGGGAGAGGGCGGTTGGCAACAGCCTGACTGAAACAATCGAGATCCCGTTCTCTTGCGGTCGCGCCGGCGTGGACGGTACGAACACGGCACCGTCATGCGAAATTATGAGGCATGGCGCGGCCATCTACGGCTCGAGTGAGGTGTCGTGCGACCGGGGGCAACAGGGCTTCGATGGAGCGCACCGGCGCTCGAACAGGTTGGGCGAGCAGGGGACGCTCCGGTGATAGGGCCGCTCAAGCGTCTCACGCAGCGTCTGCTCATCGGCGCGCTCGGGTTTGACAACTACCTCTTCTTCGTCGCTCAAGCGCGCATCGCGACGATTAAGGCGTTCCGTTACGAGGCCGACTTCCTGTACTTTCTCAATATGGTGCCGAACGACGGCGTGATTCTCGACATCGGCGCCAATATCGGGGTGACGGCCTATTTTCTGGCGGCCACGAAGCCGGGCTCCCGGGTCCATGCGTTCGAACCGGGGCCCGAGAACTTCCGGAGTCTGACGCGCGTGGTCGCGCAGCACACGCTCGCAAACGTGACGGTTCACGAATGCGGCCTGGGCCGTCAGGCTGCAGCGCTTCCGATGATCATGCCCGTGATAGGCGGCATCAAACGACACGCACTGTGCCAAGTCGATGACGGGCATTCCGAATACAAGGAGGGCATCCGCTTTCAGATCAAGATAGAGCCTCTCGACGATGTCCCGGAGCTCAAGACACGCACGGATGTGCACGCGATCAAGATCGACGTCGAGGAGTTCGAGGCCGAGGTGCTGAAAGGAGGCATGGAGCTGATAAGGCGCTGCCGGCCACTCATCTTCTGCGAGATATGGAAGCCCGAGAACCGCGACGAGATTCGTGCGATGTTCGAAAGCGAGCGCTATCGCATGTACGGCTACGAGCATGGCGCGCTCCAACCCGCCGGATCCGGCCGCAAGAACTTCACAGGAAACTTCTTCATCATCCCCGATGAATGTCCGCTGCCCCAGTAGAGCTTGCCCCAGTGCCTTGATCCCCGTCGCACACGCCATAGCGTTTGTGAGCGAGCGGTGCGTCGGTCACCGATCGCGGCCGCTCCCGGCTTACGCGACCAGTCGACGTCGAAGTACTACTCACAAAGAGCAAGGCAGTGAGACCGGTCGCTCCACTCGGGCGCCGCCTCCCGTTGCACCGGAAAGCCAAATGGGCTCAAATCCGAACCGGAAAGCTCGACTCCACCAGATGGGTCAAGGCCCTGGTCGCATCATGCTGTGCCCGGTTCCGCCTATCCCAGTCGAAAGTCGATGAATTGTCGTGACGCGCATCCTGGTCGTAACGCATAAGCCGCTCGCAAGCCTGACCAACGGCCATGACCTGCGTGTGTGGCACTTGTGCCGGGAATTGGCGAAGCTGCATGAACTGTACCTTCTGACGGTGAACCTCGGTTCAACAGACGCGTCCAGTGCCAGCTTGGTTGGCTTGTCCGATGTCTTCAAGAAGATTGCGGAAACGCCGAAGTTTCCGGCTCGCAGGCCCTCACTGAGGAGGCACTTCCGTCGAAATGAGTCCGACTACTTCTCGCTCTCTTATCCGGATCACTTTTCAACGGTCATCAAAGCGATAGCCGCCTTCTGCGAAGAGAACAGCATCGATCACATGATCGTCTTCTGCCTCGTGCTTGCAGAGTTCGTCCGGCCGTTTTCGGGCGATAAGACAATACTCTTTGATCTCATTGACAGTGAAGTGCTGACGCTGACCAGACAAATGCAGTTCTTTCCGCCGTGGCCCGCGCAGCTGAAAACGCGTCTCGACGCGCGCCTGATGCTCGCGCGCCGTGCAAGGGCGGAGGCGTGTTTGCCGGTCTGGTTCAACCACGTCACGACCGTCAATGATGCAGATTCTGATACTGTTTGCAGGCTGTCTGGCAGGACTGCGAACGTTAGCACGGTACCGAACGGGGTCTCGCCGGACCTGGCGGACACATTCGACGCAAATGCGCGTGTCGCCAAGCGGAGGGGAGTGGCATTTTGGGGCAACCTTGCCTTCAAACCAAACAGTGATGCGGTCCGGTTTTTCTACCAGTACGTCTATCGACCGTACCTGGCTCCGGCCGGAATTGAGTGGTGCGTGGTGGGCAAGGATGCCGAGAGCTGGATTCTGGAGGAAGCGAAGCGGGACGATGGCATTCGCCTCACTGGTTTCGTCGAAGATATCTGCTCGGTGCTCGCTGAGTACCCGATCATGGTAAATCCGATGCGAATTGGCAGTGGATTGAAGAACAAGGTACTTGAAGCATTTGCCATGGGGTTGGCCGTGGTTTCAACGGGAGTGGGCATTGAAGCGCTCGGCATGGCGCGAGAAGGCGTCGATTACATGCGAGCCGACGAGCCCGAGAAGATCGCGGCAGCGATCGGGCTGCTGATCGAAGACGAAGGCCTTCGGCATTCCATGATCCAGAGTGCTCGAAAAGTCATGCTGGAGCACTACACGTGGAAAAAGGTCGCTCGTGACATGGATGCGCTGTTGGCCTCGGTATGAGTGCCGCGAGAGGTTCGGTCATGGCTGCCCTCGGTTCGAGATTAACGAGGAGTAGTTCGAGAAGGGTGAGGCGAGAGTGATCCGATTGCCATCAAACTGTTGGGCGATTCGTGCGAATGTCGCGCTGTCCCGTGCTTCTGGAAGTCACTCAGTGAGTTCTGACGGTCTTCCTGGAAGGTTTGCCGATCGCGATCCGCGCTTCTGGTCGTCGACGCCGTCGCGAGGTCGTTGATTCATGGCATCCATACTGCGTCAAGGAATCTTGCTCTCGGCTGCACAATACACCGAGCAGGTCATCATGCTGTTGACGCCGATCGTTCTGGTGCGAACGATCGGTCCCACGGCGTTCGGTGAATACAGGCTGTTCTGGCTGCTTGTGACGACGGTAGCCCTGTTGTTTTCCTTCAATATGCCCCGAAGCCTGCTTTTCTTCTTTGTCCGGCTGGATGCGGAGGGACGCCGAATCTACGTCGGCCAGACGGTGCTGTTCCTGCTCGCCACGACGACGTTTGCGCTACTTCTCATCGTTGTCTTTCGTCATGCCCTTCCAACGGGCATGAAAGATCTGCTGCACGACCATGGTCTGTTACTGGCGATTTTCCTGTTTGTCTGGAACTTGGGCTTGTTGCTGGATGTGGTCCCCAACGCCGTCGGGCAGATCCGCTGGCAAGCGCAGGCCATCTTGGCTTCATCCGTGCTGAGAGCCGTGCTGATAATTTCCGCAGCACTCGTTTTCCATCGATTTGAAGAGGTACTCATCGCTGCTCTGATAGCCGCTGGCGTGCGCTTGGTGCTTCTTGCTGTCTTCATTGCGCGCAATTGCGGCATTCGACTTTTTCCAATCGACAAGGAGCAGTTCCGCGCGCAGCTTCGCTACGCCCTTCCGTTCGGTGTGGCCGGTCTGCTTTGGAGCATACGGAAGCAGGCGGAACTGTGGATTGTCGCGACGATGTTCTCGTCGGGTATGTTTGGCATTTTTTCGATTGCAACCATGCTCCTTATGCCGTTCGAAGTCTTGAGAGGCGGGCTGGGGAATTTGCTCTTGCCGCGGATGAGTCATTTCCACTCGCTTGGACGCCACGAAGAACTGTTGCGGCTGAACAATCAGGGCAACGTTATCATCAGTGCGGTTATGTTCCCTGCGATCGCGGCACTGTTCGTCTTTGCGGACGAGGTCATTCAGTTGCTGTTTACGAAGGAGTACGTGAGTGGTGCTCCCGTGCTGCGCATCTACTTGATACAAACGTTGATCTCGACCGAGATTACCACTCTGCTCAATGTGTTTGGGCAGGGATCGGCCAACATGCGGTACGAAGCTGCGATCCTGCCGTTTGCAGTGCTAACGAGCCTGGCCGGCGTCTGGTACTACGGTTTGCCAGGTGCGGCGATCGGGTCGGTACTCACGACCTTCGTTGTGTACGTTCTGTTTCTGAGAAGACTTGCAAAGGTCATGAGCATTCCGATCGCAAGGTTGCAAGATTGGAAGAATCTCGGACTAATTCTGGTCGCGTCGGTGTCGGCGGCAATACTGGTGCGGTTTTCATTTGACCTGCTGCACGCGCCGGTGCCTGTTGCTGCGCTGGTTGGTCCGGTTGCCGTTCTGGTGGGTTATGTCGCGATGTTGTTTGTGACCGGATACTATCGAACACTGGCCGAGGTCCGGAGAGAATGGGGAGTTCTCGGTGCGTGACGGACGGCGATCCGCTTCGTGTGGAGTTGCCTGAGTATTGGCGGGAGCGCGCGACGGCGAGCGAAGCCCGGTGACGGGCGAAGGCGGAACGTCGACTCGTCAGTGGGCCTTCGGCTGGCCATCCGGCCAATCGTATTCGGTTGCGATACTGCGGATCAGTTCGTTGGCCAACTCTCCGCCTTGATCTCCGTTCGTCATGATGACAGCGCCATCTCCATTTTCGAACATCGTCATCAAGCTGACGAACCCATCGTTGACGCCTGCATGCAGAATTCGTCGATGCGGCGCGACCCCCAGAACAATCGGGCCAAGGCCGTAGTTGCCAAGGCCGGGTGTGAGCATTTGGAGAGCCGTAGCCTGGGACAGCACGGGAGCATCTCGACCGGTCCAGGCGCGGACCAAACCGAGAGCAAAATGCGCAACGTCAGTCGGTGTCGTCCACAATCCTGCGGCAGCCAGTTCGGGATAGACATGCGGACCGCCCGGCACCGGCTCGCCGGTCGCTCGGTAGGGTGTTGCGGCCATTGGAGTTTCATTTTTGGGCAGCGGCTGCAGGAAACTGCTGTGGGTCATCCCGTACGGCCTGAGGACGACGTCCTCTAGCAAATCTGGAAACGGTTTGCCGGTCACGTCGACGAGCAGTTGCTGCACAATGGCATAGCCGCCGCTGGAGTACTTGAACCGTGTGCCAGGTTCATGATCGACAACGACAGGCGCGGTATTTGCAGAACCACATAGTGCAAACCTATCGTGCGATGGCGGCCGGAACCGGGTTAGGTCGCGACACAACAGCGACGCGCCGTTGAGAACGTCGACGAGCGACGGAATCGGTGTGCCGGCAGGATATCCCGGAAAATAAGGAACGGTTATGCCAGCCGAATGATTCAGCAGCCTTCGAAGTGTAACCTTCGACTGATCGGTGAACGAGTTAGCAGGGAGCTTCCAGGTCTTGAGGAATAGATTGACGTCGCTGTCGAGATCGAGCTTCGCGGCTTGAACCAACGCGAGCGCCGCTACAGCGGTCACCGGTTTGCTGATCGACGCTGCCTGGAACAGAGTATCAGGCGTTACAGGCGGACCACCAATGGTGGCAACCCCGAACCCGCGAGCATCGACTACGCCGCCATGGACCACCGCTATGCTGACGCCAGGAACGTGCAGGTCGTTCATCCGATCAGCGAGTTTCATCGGTGCAGCGCCCGCGGTGTCAGCCCGCAGTCCACTCACGATACGCTGCATGCGCTGTTCGAAGCCGTCGCTGCTGCCCGGTGGCGCGCCGTCCTGTGCACGCGCAGCCGAGAGGGTCGCGATGCTGCCCATGATGATGAGCAACGCGATACGGGCGACGTCGAGAAGCTTTGACGTGGAGTGCCGCGGGTGGCCAGTGGATTGGACCATGTGAGCATTTCTAGCAAGAAGACGGCAGTTCCGGTAGGGAAGTCGTCAACCGTTGAAACCATCGCCGCTGCCGGCGCCATCCGCCGCCGCACGCGGCTGCAATCCGCAAGCGATACAAACCGCTTCCAGAGGGCTGCAGAGCTCGCCTTGGTCTGCGCACATTCGGATCCGGCTGGCCCGGCCCTTGCTGTGATCGAGAATGGGTAATCCGAAAGGGTCGAGCTGCATATCGATCCAAAAGCTTATGCTTGTGAGAGAAAGGAGGCGCACCGAGAGCAGTGTGCCTTCAGTCGATAGATTTCGAGCGATGCTGAGAGAGACGAGCCGAGGGTGCGGTACATGGCGGTCCTGATGCGCTTCTCCGGAGATTTTGGGGACGGCGTGGCTTTGAATGCAAGGAATTTCTTGACGGAAGCTGATGCGTTTACGCAAACACAGGAGGCGGCGTTCTTTGCCTCAATCCGCTTGCGGAACGGTACCTACAAGACCACTGATCATCATCGCCTCGATGATCTCAATATGCTGGTTATCTGTGCGTGGAAGAAGCTGGGCAGCAAGCCGAGCCAGATCATGGACGTCGGCGTATCATCAGGAATTTCCTCACTCGAATGGGCCGATGCGCTAACGCGCGCTGACATCGATGCGAAGATTCTGGCGACCGATCTGTGCATGCGCGGGAGCCTCGTGCGTCTGTTGCCGGGATATGAGGTTCTTCTCGATCGTGACGGCAAGGTGCTTCAGCACATCGTTGCCAATCGTCCGGTGCGTTGGTACCTGAATGGTCCCCGGGATTTTCTCAAGGGCACTGGATTCGTGGTCGCCGCGCTCAACACACTTGCCGGCGTGCTGCTGCCGCTGACGAACATGCGGGAAGGGGGAAGGGATGTCCTTCTGGTGAACCCGCGTGCGCGCGACGACGCTCGGCTTAGTTTTGCCGAGGATGATATTCTGGCGCCGAACCCTGCTCGACTGCGCGGCCGGTTCGACGCGATCCGCGTGTCAAATCTGCTCAATCATGGCTATTTCAACGAAACGCAGTTGCGCCGCGCGGTCGGCAATCTACGGGATCGCCTAGTCGGTGCCGGTTCGTTCCTCATCGTGAACCGAACGCTTGCGAACGGCACTAACCACGGCACGCTCTTCCGGCTGAGCTGCGCGAACAAGTTTGAGGTGGTGGCCGAGCTAAGGGAGGGTAGCGAGATTGGGGATATCGTGTTGTCAGCCTGACGCAGGACGATCTCGTGCTCGATGACGGAAATGCCCGCCCCTTCGCTGCGCAAGGCGACCTACCTGTCGCCGAGCGTCGTTTTATGTTGCGGTCCCATTAGGCACGAGGTGTCGGGGTGCGTATTCTCTCGATGGATTTTTCCATTCCTTATCTGATGAAAGACGAAAACTATCCGATCGGCGGGTGGGCGATCGAGCTCGCAGTATGGCTACGCGCGCTTCAAAACGCCGGTCACGAGACCGCCGTCCTCACCTGGAAGGGGGCGTTGGAGCATGTTGGTTCGGGACAGCAAATCAAGCTTATCGAAACTTATGATCCCGATCGCGGGATTCGGGTCGCGAAGTATTTCTATTCGTATATCCCGAAAGTACTGGCGGCCGCCCGCAGCTATCACCCGGATATCCTGGTCCAGGGAGTATGTGGGATACATACCGCCATCATGGCGTTCGTCGCCGACCAACTAAAGGTTCCGTTCGTCTATCGCGTTGTAAGCGACATAGATGTCGATGAAAGATGCAAGGCGCTCCTTCCCAGCTCATGAATGGATATCGTACTCGTGGGCCCGGCATCATACAGCCGGATTTCTCTGTCAGAATGAGTACCAACGCGGGAAGCTGGCCGCGCTCTTTCCGGACAAGCCGGTGCACGTCCTTCATAATCCGTTTGCAGTGGCGGAGGACGCGGCCGCTCCTTTGCCGCGCACCAAACGCGGATACGTTGCCTGGCTCGGTGTCTTCCGCTATCCGAAGAATCTGCCGTTGCTGTTTCGGATCGCCAAGGCATTGCCGGCCGTCAAGTTTCGCGTGGCGGGGATGACCTCGCCCAATACCGATCAAGCGACGTTGGACGCCTTGAATGGCTTGCGTCAGCTGCCAAACGTGGAGTTGGTTGGCTATGTGCGGCGCGCCGACGTCCAACAGTTTCTATCAGAAGCGGCAATGCTTCTCTGTACATCGGATTTTGAAGGCTTCTCAAACGCATTTCTCGAGGCGCTCGCCGTCGGCGCACCCATCGTGACGCGCCGGCATGTCGATCCGGACGCGATTGTCGAGCGCCATGCTCTCGGCGCTTCAGCTGAAGACGAGTTGACGCTTTCAAGATCTGTGAGTGAGATTTGGAACATGGACGCGGGTGAATACGACACGCTCAGCCGGCGATGCCAGATCTATGTCAAGGCAAATCATTCCCCGACGGTGAAGACTGACGAGTTGATGTCGGCTTTGACGCCCCTTGTGGCCAGGTCGAGGCAACCGGGTGCGGCTGTTATGCGCTGAGCCGCCGTGACGCGACGCCTGGCGGTAGTCCTTATTTTCCCTCGATTGAGTCCCCCGATAAATTGTATCGAGATTTGAATGGGTTACGATTGCGCATGACCGCCGTTTTGTGGCGGTTGCGGGACCGAACGGGATGGCAATGAGAATAGTCTTACCTCTTATCTTTGCGCTCGCTGGGAGCGTGGCGGAAGTCTCCAATGAATCGACATCGAGCATTGCCAATGCCGGTGGTCAGAGAAGGCTATTGGCCGAGGGCCCATCGGTCGAGACCGACAATGTTGCGGGCACCGACAGCAATACGGCGACCAGCAGAGCAATTGCTTCGTCGATCACTTCATTCTCCGGTAAACCGCGAACCCGCTTTCGGATCGGCGACGTGAGCTACGGCGTTCACGTTGCAGACCAGGGCTACAGTTTGACCAATCCCGACCCCCAGACCCTGCGCTTCGAGGTCCGGAAGGGCGACCATGCCTGGTACGACAGCTCGGCCGTGGATCGTTCCGAGATCAATTCCACGGTAACCTATCCGGCCGCCACGCTCACCACGCTCAGCTACCAGTTCATGGTGGAGGCGAATGGTAGCAACGGGGCGTTCGTAAACAGCGCGGCCGGCTGGTTCATCGTCGGACAGTGGCACAATGACGACGACGCCTCGGGCGTGGGAACCTCGCCTCCGGTCGCGCTGAACATGCGGGGCGATCACCTGCAGGTGCTTGCGCGCTACTGCCCGCCGGGCAAGAACCCGGGCAACGGCGCAGGCTTCGTCGTCACCAGGACCCTCTGGACCGACCCCTACCCGATCGTGACCGGCAAGTATCACGACGTGAAAGTGCAGGCCCAATTCTCGAATGACCCGACTGGCCACCTGAAAGTCTGGATCGACGGGACACCGGTCGTGAACTACAGCGGGCCGCTAGGCTATGGCGTCGGCACCAATTGGGAATTCGGAATCTATCGGTCGTCGGCACCCGAGACCACTGCCGTCAACTACCGAAATGTGATGATAACGACCGGGTCGTTAACGCCGGTATCGTCAGAGCAACCGTGACCCACGGTGCGCAACGTCCTGATCGCGGGAACGGGGCGTCCACCGAAATGTAAAAGCAGCTGGTCCCTGTCGTCATCTATCCCTTAGCTTGAATACTTTTTCATAAGCCGCCAAAAGCTTCGTCGATGCATGATGCCAGGCGAGCTCGCCACCAATCCGTTCCCGACCGAATGCACCCATGGCTTCGCGCCTCGCCGGATCTTCCAAGAGCTCCAATATTTTGTCGCCGAATTCGGCGGTGTCCGCATTCTGCACATACAGCGATGCGTCTCCTGCCGAAAAGCGGCCCTCTGTGAGGTCGAATTGGACGATGGGCTTACCCAACGTCATGTACTCCATGATCTTGTGCATCGTCGACTTGTCGTTCATCGCACTGGGGCGGTCCGGATTCACACAGACGTCGGCCGTTGACAGGATGGTGAACAGCGTGTCGTCATCGACACGGCCGGTGAATGTGACCACGTCATCCAGTTCGAGCGCCGTCGCAAGCTTCTTGAGCTCCTCCAATTCCCGTCCGCCGCCGACGATCACGAACTGGATATCGTCGCGGTTCCGCGTCCTGCGGATGTGCCTGATCGAATCCAGCAGCAGGTCGAGCCCCTCCTGTCGCGCGATAACACCGACATATCCGACAAGATACTGTCGCCCCTTCTTCCAGGCAGGGTCCGGCGGAAGTGAGCGAACGCGGGCGACATTCGGAGCGGAGCGAACGACGAACACCCGATCCGGGCTCATTCGGCCCCGTTCTATCGCAACAGTACGATACGATTGGTTGGTAGCAATCGATACGTCCGACAATGCGAATGTGATGCGTTCGAGCACAACCATAACGCGCCAAAGAAAGCCACGACGCCCAAATTTCGCTTCGTAGAGTTCTGGATTGACGTCGTGCTGATCGAAAACAAACGACTTCCCGAACAGAAACTTATGAAATGCACCGACGATGAAAATGAGATCCGGCGGATTGCACGCGTGGATGACGTCAAATCCGCGCGTTGCTAGAACTTTCAAGCTCAGCACGAACTCCCAGAACAACGCCACGCTGTACTCTATTGCGTAGCCCAGCACGCCACGACCTTCTGCAGGCATCCAATGGCGATAGACTGCTATTCCCTCGAGCATCTCGAACGAGGCCGTTGCGCCCGGTCCCTTGGGACAGATCACGGACACCTCGTAGCCATGCCGTACCAACGTGGTCGCCTCCGCCCACACTCGGACATCGAACGGGACTGGAAGATTCTCGACGATGATCAGGACCCGGCCGCGAACCGAGCCGACGCCCGCTTGTTCGGAGCTGCCGGTTACGGTGTCGTCATGAGAGAGTGTTGACATCAATGACCCGTCTTGCGTTCAGCGCCATTTGCTTCGCCCACCCTCGGGTATCTATGACAAGGTCGAATAGCTCCGCTTCGGCCGCGGACTTGGGGATCAGCAATTTGCGGAGCGCGGGCAGATTGGAGAACGCATAGCCGAGGTTCTGCCCCAGCAGCTTTGATGGCTCGACGTGTGGATCGTAGATCGACAGGCCGATGTGCAAGCGGAGGAACTTGCGAGCCAGGTCGATATTCGGACTTTCGCGAAGATCGTCGCTGTTCTCCTTGAAGGCGAGCCCCAGCATAAGCACTCGTCCGCCAGGCGGGACTGCCTTCAGGCAATTTTCGAACAGGAAATTCTTGTGCTCGTCGTTCGATCTGAGCACAGAATCCACGAGCCAGGTGTGCGCCCCGACGTCGCTTGCGATGTATTGGAGCGCACGAACGTCCTTGGGCAGGCAGGAGCCGCCGAATGCGCCGCCCGGCCTTAAATAATACGGCGAGACGTTGAGTTTGGTGTCGGAGACGAAGATCTTGTGAACGGTGGCTGCGCTGATGCCGAGCTTGTCGCAGACGCGGCCGACTTCGTTGGCAAACGCAATCTTCACAGCGTGGAACGAGTTGTCGACGAACTTGGTCATCTCTGCAGTACGATAGGTCGTGTAAAAGACGGGTGCTGCGATGTTTGCGTTCAGTTCGTCAAGCGCCGTGCACCGTTCTCCGTCCTTCGTTCCAACCACGATCTTTGGAGGATTGAAGAAATCTTCGATCGCTACCGATTCGCGCAGGAACTCGGGATTGTAGACAACCTCGACGAGGTCCATTCTGCCGTTCAATGCGCCTTCGAAAATCGGCAGGACCAGATCCTCGATTGTGCCGGGCCGCATCGTGGAACGGAACACGACGGTCAGCGGCGTCGTGCGAGTGGGGCTGACTAGGTCGGCAATCTGATGTGAAACTTCGGCGACGAAGCTCATGTTGTGGGACCCGTCCGGCGCACTCGGTGTTCCCACACACACTATGGCCAACGTGCACGCGTCGAGGTGCCCGCTCGCGTCCTTTGTTGCGCTCAGCAGGCGCTTTCGGACAGCGGACTCGACCAGTTGATCGAGACCGGGCTCCGTGATTGGAGATTTGCCCGCATTGACGATCGCAATCTTTTCATCGCTGATGTCGACGCCGATGACTTCGTGGCCTTGCCTGGCGAGGCAAGCGGCTGTCGTCATTCCGACGTAACCGAGTCCGAACACGGCTATTTTCATTCTGATCCATCATGCGCAACAGGTTGCGATGGCAACGCTGACGGCTGCTTGGGGGGTGGCTTTTAGACCGGGGATCGCAATCACCAGGGACTTCAAACTACGTCGCAATTGTATTCGTTCAGGCCTGCAGAACCGCAACTTTTTCGGGCTACCTATTCCGGTTTTGGCAAGAAGAGGACGGCCTGAAAGGGGGCTGTCCGACCTTTCATTTTTGATCGCGGGCGGAAGTGGATCGAACGTGGGAATCGCCGAACTGTTCGCGGAGGGGCGGCCACGAAACTCGCGATTCAAATCGTACCGCGACCGCTACACGCGGAGGCGAAGTAGGTAACCGTAATTGTCGCGGAGTTCGGATAGGTAACGCCGAAGCGCCACCCCGAGCCGGTATCGGATGGAGTCTGAATCGGGGGAGACGTCCAGCTGCCTGTGATAAACGCGTATATCGGCCGAGCCACCGGGAGGGACATCGACCATCAGTCGAGCGCATCCGTCCAGGTGCTCATAAGGGACCATGTCTTGGTTGACTGTAATCCCCTTCAGGGAGGCGAGCTGTGGTTCCCGCTTCGTGACCAAGATCCGTCGCGTCACTTCCTCGCTGTTTTCGAAAAGAAGCCGTTCAGCAAACATCCTTACTGTGATTGCTTCACCGTTGGGGCGAATGCTGTAGCTGCGGCAAACGGCTTCCTCGAGAGGCCGCCAACGAAGGGTCCATCGCAAGGCCGCGAGCTGCCGAAGGAATGCCGCCAGTTCGCTGCCGTGGCCGCGGAGGAGGTCGTGATGCCCGGCAATGAAGCACGGTTTTCCCAGAATTCCGTCAAATGCGAAGTTTTCGATGCCGTGATCAATGTAGCGTCGCGTGTAAATCGGGAAGCTGCCATACCGGACGATGGCGACGCTCCAGAGGTCTGCGACCGTCGTTCCGTTCGGCGCGTCATTGGCTGGTGCGACCTCTGTGTTGACTGCCGCGATGAAGCCATTCCGCTTGAGTGCCGAGGCGGCCTCTGGCGAGAAAGCCCCTTGTGGGAAGACCATCACGTTTTCGTGGTCGAGCGCGGTCGTGTTGCGAAGGGCCTGCATTCGAAGTCTGGCGGTCTTCAGCCTCTTGTCGAGCAGCTCGAGCGAGCGGGCGGCAAATTCACCACGGGTGTGATCACAGCCATGCACGCAGACGGACAATCGCCCTTTGCTTTCCCGAAAGGCGGCCACAGTCCGGCGATTTGTTCGTCGCCAGTTCCATGGGATGAAGGCAACGGTCGTTGCGAATGTCAGCTTGTCGGCGAGCTGCAGCAGCTCGTCGAAATCGAGGAGACCGTATCGTGGCCACAGAGGCGGATCGTCAATGATCAGGCAAGCGCTGGTTTCGGTTGCCGCCAAGCAGACGTCGCGGAACGCCCACTTCAGATACATCACGATTGGCACCGCGCCGGCAAAACGCTTTTTCACGTCAAAGTAGGTTGCGGTGCGTTCGCGGATGTCCACCATCGTCAGCGAAGAGTCGACAAAAAAGCGGACACCGCAATTGGTGAGCCCGGCGAACAGGTGTCCGTCGGGCGCTCCGACGATGCTTTGTAACTGGCTGTTGCGGATGACGAGCGCGGCATCGGCGGCGCCACGCTCCAATCGGATCTGCAGGCCGGACATTGGGCCGCACATTTCCGGAAAAGCATCGGTGACCGATACGTTCATCGGCCACGGATTGGAGTCGCGGACTTCCGCCGCGGGGTCTCCCGTGATTTGGCGCAGGAGGGCCTGGCAAGGATCCGTTGCCTGAAATCCATAGACGAAGATCGAAGCGGCGGCGGCCAACCAGGTCGGGAGCGCCTCTGTCTTGCAGCGCTGCAGGACTTCGGCGAGACAGGGTGCGGAAGTCAGGATGGAGAATTGCAGATGACCCGCTGTCAGCGCGGCAACATTGTCCCCGTTCGCTTCGGCGATTGTCAGCGTCGTCCACGGAATTTCAAAGAGATCGAGAATTTCCGACAGGTGGCAATCATTGGGCGATAGAGCGTCCTCATGGAGCAGGAGCGCGATCGAAGAGCCGTTGTCCATAGCGTCGACGTCTCATCCTTGGGTTTGCGCCATCTCTCGACAAGGCTACTCAGGCTACTCTTGGGCAAGGCTGGGACATCGTGCCGATCGTTCCTGACCTCGCGCTTGTACCCCGTGTTTTGAGGAGTCCTATACGATAGGCGACCGGGTTTCCACTGAAGCACAGATGCGCATAGGGCTTGCCGGCCAACTAATCTGCGGTAGGCGGTAGGGCGGCCGTATCGTGATCGGATTGGCTCCTCCTCGGGGTGACGAGGTGACGTGCAGATCCGGCGGCAGCAATCCGCAGCACTATCATTCGGCGGAACGCAACGTGCCGCTTCCGGCCCTGGGGCATCGGATTGCCGGGGGCCAGTTCCGCACGTGGGACGGGCGGGCAGCCGTAACGAGGGACGACGGCGCCGAGCCGATCTCCGTCGGCACGTGCGACCGGCGCTGCAAGTCAAAAAATTCATGAATTACAACGCGGTGCCGCAACTCCTTGATGCACCCGGTGCGGCCATTGCGCTGCGGGCGAAGCTCGCCCGCAGTCCGCGCAGGGGCCGGGGTACCCCCGATGGGCGTGCGCCATAATCCGAGTTCTACAGCGGCGTGCGCGCCCGAGCGGATATCCTGCACGAACGCACGCTAAGGCCTTCAAACAGGGAGCCAACATGGCGAGATAACCGTGCTCGTGAGGATACTGACATTCACTCTTGCTTTCCTCTGGCGTGATCGTGACAAACATGTCGAACCAATTATATTCCAAGCTTGTTCCGGGCCTGATTGGTATTCAGGACCAAACCGCCGGCGCGGAAATTCATGCCGCAAAATCCGGCCCGTCGCTCGCCGTCATCGGTTGCGGCTACTGGGGCGCAAAACACATCCGCGTTGGCCACGATATCGGCGCAAGGGTGTCGATGGCCGCCGACACGCGGGCTGACAGACTGGAATATGTAAAATCACAGTATCCGTCGGTCGCTGTTTCGCGCGATTTCGACGCGATTCTGGATGATCCTTCGATCGATGGGGTGATCATAGCGACCCCGGCGGTGACTCACTTTGAGTTGGCGCGGGCAGCGCTGAACGCGGGAAAGCACGCGCTCGTCGAAAAGCCGTTGGCCATGACGAGCGCGCATTGCCGCGAACTGATCGCGATGGCCGAAGAACGGAAGCGCGTGCTGATGGTCGGGCACACGTTCGAGTACCATCCGGCGGTGGGTGTCATGCGCCAGATGATCCGGAGCGGCTCTCTCGGCGAGCTCTACTACATCGACTCGCGGCGCCTGAATCTCGGTCTCTACCGGCCCGATGCCAATGTCCTGTGGGATTTGGCGCCGCATGACCTCTCGATCATCTTCTTCCTGCTCGAGGAGGTCGCGCACAACATCGGCGCCTGGGGCTGCGCGCACGTTCTGCCGGACGTCGAGGATGTCGTTTACGCCAAGTTGGGCTTCAAGAGCGGGCCAACCGCCCATGTGCATGTTTCATGGTTGGACCCTGTCAAGGTGCGCCAGATCACGGTCGTCGGAAGCGATGCGATGCTGGTGTTCGACGACGTCGAGCCGTCCGAGAAGGTCCGCGTTTACCAGAAGCGCTTCAGGCCGCGGATCAACGGAGATTCATACGCCGACTTCCAGTCGGCTTATCACCATGGCGACGTTCATATCCCCGCGATATCCAGCAGCGAGCCGCTGAAGCTCGAGTTGCTCGACTTCGTCAACGCAATCAAGACCGGGACGCAGCCCGTTGCGAACGGAGCGCATGGCTTGCGCGTCGTCGAAGCGCTCGAAGCTGCATCGGAATGTCTGCGCCTCAACCAGGAGCACCGTGGCAACGGAACACATCAACCGGCGTTTCTGCGGCGGAACGCGTCGGCGGGGGCTGCGGAAATTGTCGTTAGATGAAGCCTTGCGATGGAAGGCGAGCCCGCGGGAATTCGTTAAGCGGGCGCTTGACATCGCTGTGAGCGTCACCGCGATCCTCTTGCTGGCCCCGTTTCTCGTAGCGGTGTGGATCGCGATCCGCCTCGACAGTCCCGGGCCGGCGATCTTTTGCCAGCGCCGGGTCGGACGAGACGAGAAGCCCTTCAATTGCCTCAAGTTCCGGACGCTTTATCACAACGCCGACGAAAACATCCATCGCGACGCGATCCGGCGGGTTTGGGCGAAGGAGGTCCTCTCGAACGATCCGGATGCGCCATACAAGCTGACAGATGATCCTCGCGTGACGCGCGTGGGGCGGTTGCTGCGGAGAACCAGCGTCGACGAACTGCCGCAACTGGTCAACGTATTGCGAGGCGAAATGAGTATCGTCGGTCCGCGGCCCGCGATTCCCTATGAACTCGCGTACTTCCGCGACTGGCATCATCAACGGCATATCGTGAAGCCCGGCATTACCGGACTTTGTCAGGTTCGCGGCCGTGGTCGCCTGGGCCCGGACGCGATGCTCGAGATGGACGTCGAGTATGCAATGAACTGGACGGTGTGGACCGATCTGAAGCTGATTGCCCTGACGGTTCCCGCGGTGCTGCGGGGCCGTGGTGCTCGATGAGATTTTCGAGTGATAGAAATGAATCCTGGTGAGGCTGGAAAATGAAAATTCCGTTCGTAGATCTCAAGGCACAATATGCGACGCTAAAGGACGAGGTGGCCGACGCAATTCGCGGTGTTCTCGAATCCACGCAGTTCATCGGCGGCGAAGCGGTTGCGTCGTTCGAAAGAGATTTTGCCGCGTTTTGCCAGGTGTCCTATGCGCGTGGCGTGGCGAGCGGCACGGACGCGCTTCATCTTGCGCTGCGGGCTTTGGGTGTTGGTCAAGGCGACGAGGTCATTACGACCGCCCATACCTTCATCGCCACCGCTGCGGCAATCGTAGCGACAGGAGCGCAGCCGGTATTCGTCGATATCGATCCGGATACCCAGACGATCGATCCGGGGATGATCGAGCGCGCCCTGACCAGTCGCACCAAGGCGATCGTTCCAGTTCACCTCTTTGGCCAGCCGGCCGACATGGGCCCGATCAAGGACATCGCACGGCGGCGCGGCCTCTTTGTGATTGAGGACGCAGCCCAGGCGCATGGAGCGGAGTATCACGGGATCCGAACCGGGGCGCTTGGCGACGTAGCCTGCTTTTCGTTCTACCCGGGAAAGAACCTCGGGGCATACGGTGATGGGGGAGCCGTCACCACAAACAATGCAGCGATTGCCGAGCGGATCGAACGGTTGCGCGATCACGGTCGAACGACCCACTACCATCACGCCGAGGTCGGCTTCAACAGTCGGCTCGATGCTCTCCAGGCTGCAGTTCTGCAGGTCAAGCTCCGGCGCCTGGACGAGTGGAACGAGCATCGGCGGCGTGCTGCGGAGTGGTATACTGCGGAATTGAGACACCCGGGCATCGAGACACCGTTCGTCCGAACGGGATCCACGCACGTCTACCACTTGTACGTGATCACCACGAACGAGCGGGACGCAATGCGCAAGCGGCTCGACGAGGTCGGCGTGGCGAGCGGAATCCACTATCCGTTGCCGCTGCATCTACAGCCAGCGTTCGCCTATCTCGGCTACAAGCAGGGAGACCTGCCCTGCTGCGAAGCGATGGCCGCTCGATCATTGTCGCTACCGATGTTCCCCGAGCTCACGCGCGACCAGGTGCGCCGTATCGCCGCGACTGTGCTTGCCGTTGCGGACCGCGACAGCCACCAGGAACTGCAGCGGAGGCCCGTCGCGATGCACGCCGACGGCGGGAAGGTGTGAGGATGAACCGGATTAGTTCACGGGCCGTGGTCGAGACCGAGGCGATCGGCGTGGATGTAGTGATCGCCGAGTTCGCCGTGGTGCGATCAGATGTCACGATCGGCAACAGGGTGGTCATTCACCCGCATGTCGTGATCGAGAGCGGCGCGAGAATAGGGGACAACGTCGAGATCTTCCCGGGAGCCTATATCGGGAAGGTGCCCAAGGGGGCCGGCGCGCTGTCGCGGGCACCGCATTTTGAAGCATGGATCGATATCGGCGCAGATTGTTCGATCGGACCTCACGCGGTCATTTTCTACGACGTCTCGCTCGGCGCGGGGACGCTGATCGGTGACGGGGCCTCGATCCGTGAACAGTCGCGGATCGGCTCGAAGACGGTTGTCGGACGTTACGTTACGGTCAATTACAACACGCGCATTGGCGACCGCGTCCGGGTGCAGGATCACACCTGGCTGGCCGGCAACATGAGGATCGAAGACGACGTGTTCATCTCGGGTTGCGTCGGTACCTCGAACGACAACGCGATCGGCCGGAACGGCTACGACGGCTCGCCGATGCTTGGGCCCACTATCGCGCGCGGGGCGGCGATCGGCGTGGGAGCCAATCTCCTGCCGGGCGTCAGAGTCGGTATTGGCGCTATCGTCGGCGCCGGCGCAGTGGTGACGAAGGACGTGCCTGACAACACGCTCGTGACCGGCGTCCCTGCGGAAATCCGACGAAAGCTCAACGGGGCCGGCGGCACTGCCACGGCCTCGGGGGAGTAGGCGTGAGGGTGCTCTGTGTCACCAATATGTATCCGAGCCCGGAGAGACCAGGCTCCGGAGCCTTCGTGTACCAGCAGGTAGAGCAGCTGCGCCGGTTCGGCCACACGGTCGACGTAATCAATATTGTGGGCTCCCGGTCCAAGCTGAACTATCTGAAGGGCGCCTTTGACGTCGTGCGAATGACAGGCGTGACGACATACGACATCGTCCATGCTCACTATGGATATTCGGCCTATCCCGCGATGTTTCGGCTGCGGGCGCCGCTCGTCATCACGCTGCACGGGACCGACGTACTTGGGAATGTCCTTGAAGGGCTGTCCACGCAACTGGTGTCGCATTTCGCCGACGCCATTGTCGTCGTGTCCGAGGAGATGCGGAAGCGGATTCCCGGAATCGTGATTCCTTGCGGGGTCAATCTCGGCGTATTCAAGCCGTACGATCGCCACGAAGCGCGGGCGCGGCTGCGATGGCCCAACGACAAATTCATCGTCCTGTTTCCGTTCGATCCGGCACGCCCTGAGAAGCGATATGACCTGGCACGCGCGTCGGTCGACCGGCTGGTGCAGGAAGGCGTCGACGCGCAGTTGATGACTGTCATCAATGTGCCGAACGAGGAAATGCCCTGGTACTACAGCGCGGCAAACGCCCTGCTTCTCAGCTCGGACTATGAGGGGTCACCGACCTCCATCAAGGAAGCGCTGGGGTGCAATCTTCCGGTGGTGTCGACCGATGTCGGCGACGTCCGTGAGCAGTTGAACGGCATCGCGGGGACGTGGATATGTCCACCGGACGCCGGCACGATTGCCCGCAGCCTGCGAGATGCCTTTGATTGGTCGCTGAGCGGCGAGTTTAAGGGGCGGGCGGCCGTGGCGAGATACGATCAGGCACTCACCGTGGAAAGGATCGTCGCGGTATATGCCGACGTCATCTCCAGCTTTAGGGCAAGGGCGCAGGGCGGGCGCTTGCTGCGGAGCGGATAATGGCGAGGAGCTTCGCGGAGCAAACGTCGTTTGCCTCGGGCGCCGCTTTGGCCAGCGCGACGCGGGGGCCGTTGTTCACAGGGTGAGCTGGAGTGAAGCAGGTTCTCACGAACGGCATGATCGAAATGGCCCGTTGGTCTGGCCTGACGCCGGCATTCCGCAAGATCTTTGCCGGCCGGGCGGCTATTCTAATGTTCCACGAGATCCAGCAGGATAGCCGCTCGGAACTGATGACCGGGACTTCAGTCGCCCTCTTTGAATATTCGCTCAATTGGCTGCGGCAAGAAGGGTGGGAGATTGTGAGCCTAGCGACGTGTCTCGATCGATTGGCGTCAGATTCGGGGGCGGGCGGCCGCTATGCGGTGCTTACCTTTGACGACGGCTACCGGGACAATGTCGCGACCGCGCTTCCAATTCTCGAGCGATACAACGCTCCGTTCACGATCTACGTTCCCACTGGCGCGCCGAAACGGACGCTGCAGGCCTGGTGGCTGGGTTTGCGTGAAATGTTTCGCTCGGAAGACACCGTAACGATCGATGCGATGGACCGGCGAGTCCATTGCCCCCGACTACGCGAAAAGATGGCGGGTTTGAACGAGGTGACTGAGTGGATTCATCAAGACTACAACCGGATCGGAATGCTTGCTCCAACGTTCAACAAGGCAGGTTTGTCGTTGTCGGCCTTAAATGAAGCCTATTTTCTGGATGAGCGCGAGCTTCAAGGCTTGGCGCGGCATCCTCTGGTGTCGATCGGCGGGCACACCGACTCGCATGCCGCCTTGTCGTGCCTTGATACCGAGTCCGCACGGGCTGAGATGGCAGATAACCGCCGCTATCTGGAGCAATTGCTGCAGCTGCCGGTCCAGCACTTTGCTTATCCTTACGGTGACTCCAAGGCATGTGGCCCCAGGGAAGCGGGCTTTGCAAAGGACATCGGCTTTTCAACCGCAGTGACGACGCGGCATGGGCACCTGTCTGATACGAAATCGGATCATTTTGCGCTTCCTCGCATCGGCGTTGGAGGGCAATTCGATACGACAGCCAGATTCGAGGCGCGCATCAGCGGCATTCAATCGGCAGCTCATATGCTTCTGGGGTCGCAACGTTGAATGTTGCGCTGAATCACTCACTGCGAGGTGGACTTACTCAGTTCACTCGGGAGGGCGTCGAGATGCGCATATTGCACCTTATCGAACGTCTCGGCCCGGGAGGGAAGGAACGACAAGTCGTCGAATTGCTGAAAGGACTTGCCGCTCACCGCGACATAGAGTCATTCGTCGCTGTCATGGACAAGGACGAGGTCTGCCTCGAAATTGATCGAGAACATGCGCAAGTCATTCAGCTCAATCGGAGAGGCAAGAAGGATTTGCGCCTTTTCAAGCGCTTGTATGAGCTGGTCTCCGACCTGAAAATCGATATCGTCCACTCGTGGGGCTCGATGTGCTCGATCTATGCGGCGCCGCTTACGAAGGTGTGCGGGACCGCTTTCGTAAATGGGTTCGTGCGAGATGCGCCCTCGCATATGACGCTGTGGACTGAGGGGTACTTGAGAGGCAAGCTGACGATCCCGTTCTCCGATGTTGTTGTTGCCAACTCGCGCGCAGGCCTGGCGGCCTACGGGATTCCCGAGCGCAAAGGTCTATGCATCTACAACGGGTTCAGTCCGGAAAGGGTCTCGAACCTGAAGAATGAGACCGAGCTTCGCGCCATTCTGGGGATTGCGACGCCCCATATTGTCGGGATGGTCGCCAACTTCACACCCAGAAAGGACTATGCGACCTTCGTTGAGATGGCGTGCCGCATTTGCCGTCTTCGGGAGGATGTAACGTTTTTGGCTGTCGGCAGCGGTGCAACGCTGGAGCAGGTACGCGCTAGCATTCCGACCGAACATTCGCATCGCATAAAGTTCCTGGGGCGGCAGAACGACATAGAGAGCATCGCCAATCTCTTCACCGTCGGTGTTCTCGCCACCAATAGCCGTTTGCACGGGGAGGGCATTTCCAACGCAATCACCGAATGCATGGCATTGGGTAAGCCGGTCGTGGCAACGGACGACGGGGGCACTTCCGAGTTGGTTGTGGAGGGGCAGACCGGCTTTCTTGTACCGAGTCATGACGCCGGCGCTTTGACCGATCGTGTGCTTAAACTGCTCGACGATGCTGAACTCGCCGATCGTTTGGGTGCCGCGGGACGTCGGCGCGTTGAAACGACATTCTCACTTGATGCGATGCGCGATGCATATCTCTGCCTTTATCGGAAAGTGGCATGCAAGAGAGCGCGCGCGACATGGCACGGCGCGACCACGAGCGATATGGTCGATTGATCGCTTGGTCGTTCTCATTCGCGGCAACGTCTGGCCAAGCCCCGGTCTAATGTTGTGCTTGGTTCCGATCGCGGTATCGACCGTGTCCTGGGTGTTCAAATCGGCTCCCGAACAGAATGCCTCGCCAGAGTTTCCAGACTGGACGGCTCGAAGGCGCGCAAGAACAGCTCCAGGTTGGCCAGCGACCAAAGCACCTTTTCGTGGTTTTGACGGCGGGCAAGATGCTCGTTGACCAGCTGCCTCAAGACATCCCTGTTGCAGAAGGATGCCACGCGCGCACCGTCGCATACCAGCAAATCGGAGATGAATTCGCGATAAGGACCGCGAAACCACTCCTCGATTGGCACGCGGAATCCGATCTTCTTGCGCGTCAGAATCCCCGGTGGAAGAGCGTGCTGCATCGCGGCTCGCAGTACGGACTTGCCGCCGCTCCGACCGACCAGGAAGCTGTCCGGAAACCGCGCCACGAGCCTGGCGAGACTGGTGTCCATGAATGGCATCCTGCCCTCAATTGAGCCCGCCATCATCATTCGGTCAGCACGTTCAAGGAGGTTGTCGGGTAGCCACGACGTCTGATCGAAGAACAGCGTTCGCCGGACATTCGACCCGACGGCCATTGAGAACGGATGGGAATCGGGCGGCGCTACGGGCAGGGCGCGTCCGACAATGCGGTCCCGTTCGTTAAGCGAGACGCCGCCAAACCAGAGTTGCATCCGGCTCGGCCAATCCCGCTCGCCCGCTGCAGCAGACAGGATCTTGGCGCGACGCATATCGTACGGCAGCGCACGCATTGCCGGTGATATGATGCGGTCGTGAACGGCCTGCGGAACCAGTCGTTGGTAGAGTTCGATCCACAACTCGGCTCGATGTTTGGGATAGCCGCCCAGAAGTTCGTCCGCTCCTTCTCCAGTAAGGACCATTTTCACGCTGCTCGAGGCCATGTGCGACAGCATCATAACTGGAATATCGGCCGGCTCGGCCGCAGGGGCGCCGCGCCGCAGCACGGCGGTCGGCCAGCTCTTCAGGAAGTCGTGCGGCTCCAGCACGATTTCCTCGTGATTGGTGTCGAATTGACGGGCAATGCTGCGGGCGTGATCAAGCTCGGAGTAGCCGGCTTCACGAAAGCCGACTGAGAAGGTCCGCACGCGCTCAGGGCTATGACGGACCATAGCGGCAACGACGGCAGACGAATCGATTCCGCCAGACAAGTATGCTCCAAACGCAACGTCGCTCCGCGTGCGCATGCGCACCGCATCATCGAATGTCGCCTTGAACAACCGGACCGCCTCGCCGAAGTCCGTGATATCGGGTTCTGCCGTCGCCAACGGCGGTACGAAGTACCGGGCGATGCTCGTGCGTCCTTCGCGCCACACCAGGTAGCAGCCCGGGGGAAGCTTGCGCACGGCTTGAAAGAATGTCCCGGGTCCGGGGACATATCGATTGAGGAGATAATGCCCGACGGCATGCGGGTCGATCCGGGTATTCATGCCCGGGAACTTGAGCAGGGGGGCGATTTCCGAGGCGAACAAAAGACCTGAGTGCTCGGCCATGAACAGCGGCTTCTTGCCGAACGGGTCGCGTGCCAGGACAAGCTGTTGGGTCCTCGCATCCCATAGCCCGAACGCGAACATGCCGCGGAAACGCCTGATCGAGTCCAGTCCCCATGCCCGGTAGGCTTCGATCAGCACTTCCGTATCGGAGGACGTACGAAAAGCATGTCCGAGAGAGACGAGTTCCTCGCGCAACTCAACGTAGTTATAGATCTCTCCGTTGAGTACGAGACCGATCGAGCCATCAGCGCTCCACATCGGCTGGGCGCCGCCCTCGAGATCGATGATCGAGAGACGCCTATGCCCCAAGCTGATTTGATGGCATCCGCCGGCAGTGTCGCCTTGCCAGTAGCCGGCGCCGTCGGGGCCCCTGTGCTTCATGAGGTTGGTGAGGCGGACAAGAGTGTCGTAATCTTGTCGGTGCTTTCCCCGAAGTGCCCAGCCAAAAATCCCGCACATGATCCCTGCCAGCTTCTTGTTTCCGGACATTGCTGTGGCCGCGGATGACCCTCAATGGGTAAGGCGGAGTAATCCTTGGAGATTGCGTCATATTGTCCTCTCGACTTGGCCGCGAGGTCGCTGCGCAGCGCGCTCCGCCGCGACGTGTGATGTTCGACCCAGCGAAGATGCTGAGGATCTTTTCCGGCGCGGCCTCGGCCAGCAGAAGCGGACCGGATTTCATCCAGCGACGAGCGGACCCGCTCAAGCGAGATGTGGCGCAACCGAATTCGGGTTGCGCAAGGTCTGAATGATAGGCCTCGAACGTTTTGTTTCGTCTGCGGCTGATCGTGCCGCTACCGATGCGGCGCGAACGGGCGGCAAGGATCACCGCGACGCGGAAGAGCCTGCCGACGGCGCCCGGTCGAACTGATTATGGTGGGCGCGGTTTGCGAGCGCTCCGCGATCCGCAGTGTTTGCGACTCGATCGTGCTTTGTTGCGCGACCTGCAGCATTCGCGATGGCGCTTGCCGAGATGGATTTGATCAGTGGAGAACTTTTTTGCTCCGTCACTGCCATGACGCGGAATTTGGCTGCAACGACAAGTACATGCCACCTGCGCCGCCGGCTTTGCAGTTTCAAACTATCGCCATTTTAGAAAATTTTTTTGCCATACTCGCTCATTAACCAGCCGACCCAGCAGTTGGGGATGGGCGATTCGCACTGCATTGGAATGTGCACGCAGTTGATCCTGCGATGCATCGGAAATCCGCTCGTGGCGTAGGCGTTGCGAGTGCGTGGTATGTCGCGCGCCTTCGCGCTGCGGCCGTAAATTCCCTTGTAAGCGTCAAAGAGAAGCATCTCTTCGACCCATGGAGGCCTGAATTGGATACGACTGGGACAATCACATCATTTTCTTCCACACCGATGACGAGGTTTTCGATCGGGGGCGACGTCTACGGCGTGCAGGATGCGAGCACGAGCTACAGCCTGACCAATCCTGACCCGCAAACTCTGCGCTTCGAGGTCCACCAGGGTGATCATGCCTGGTACGACGACTCGTCTGTCGACCGCTCCGAGGTGTCAGGCGCGGGCAACATTCCGGGCGGCACTCCGATCAACTTGAACTATCAGTTCATGGTGGAGGCAAATGGCCCCAACGGGTCATTTACGAATACGGCAGATGGCTGGTTCATCGTCGGCCAGATGCACAATGATGATAACGCGAGCGGCGTCGGCACCTCGCCGCCGTTTGCGATCCAGCTTGTCGGCGATCATCTGCAGGTCGTCGCCAGATATGTCCAGCCGGGCCAGGATCCGAGCAACGGGGCCGGCAATGTGCAGATGCTTACGCTCTGGACTGATCCCAATCCGATCAAGACGGGCGTGTACAACAACATTCAAATACAGGCCGACGTCTCGAACACCGGTGGCGGGTATTTGAAGGTCTCGATCAACGGGACCCAGGTCGTGAACTACAGCGGCCCCTTGGGCTATGGGCAGGCCACCAATTGGGAGTACGGGGTCTATCGCTCGACGGCGCCGGAGACCGTTGCGGTCGATTACCGAAACATGACGCTGTTGACGGGATCGGCGGCGACGTCGGCGCCGACGCAGCCGACCACACCGACGCAGCCGACCACCCCGAACGTCGCACCGACGGTGACGCAGGCGTCCGCTTCGCCGGGCACCGGAACCGAGCATGTCGGTGATGTCGTCACGTTGACGCTCACCTTGAGCGAGGCCGTGACCGTCACAGGCAAGCCGACGCTGTCGCTCAATGATGGTGCCAGCGCCACCTATGTTGGTGGCTCCGGGACAAATACGCTAACCTTCCAGACGACGGTCGCGTCGACGAATACCAACACCTCGGCGCTCGCCATCACCGGCGTCAATCTCGCGAGCGGCGTGAGCATCAAGGATTCCGGAGGACTTGCCGCTGATCTCTCGGGCGCGGTGAAGACGTTCTCCGGTCTCCAGATCTCGAACACGCCCATCATGCCGACGCAGCCAACCACACCGACGACGCCGACCACTCCGACAACTCCGTCGACGCCGACGGTGACTACGCCGGTGCTCTCCGTCGCGGACACTTCGCTCACGGTGAACGGCAGAGGTGGTCATGTCGACCTGGGGACAACGCTGTCCACGACCGATCCCAACGATAAAGTCAGCCTGAACATCAAAGGGCTGCCGAGATATGAGACGATCACGACCGGCGATGGTACGACGTTCAGCGGTGGCGACATCACGCTGAGCTCTGCGCAGGTCGCCAGCGGATTGACGCTGACATCCTACTACCGCGGCAATTCTCATCCGGTCGCGACTCTCACCCTGACGGCGAGCGCGACCGATCCGGCTACCGGCGCTGTGACGTCGGCGACGCCGCAGACCATCACCGTAACGGATCCTCGGCCGTCCACGAGCTCGGGGAGCACGACGGGCTCAGGGAGCACGACAAGCCAGGCCCATGGGCACCACCATCACCTGAGCTCGGCCAGCAACACGCTGGCAGCTACCGTGCCGCAGACCACCTCTTTGGCGAATTACGATGCGGCCAAGGGGTCCCACGCAAGCCATAGCTTCGCGCTGCTGAACCAGTATCTGGCGGGTAGCTCTGGTCGGGTCGACGGCGGTCAGATCGCGGCGGCCGTTTCGAACGGCGCCGCCTGGGTGCAGAACGCGTTCCTGACGAAGCCGCACCACTGACGACCTGCCGCACCCGGGCACCTTGCGCCCGGGTGCGGCACCGTCAATTTTTGGGCGGTACGCGGCAAGATTGGCGGGCGCAGCGAAGGGGAGGCTGAAAAACCAATCCACAACGGAGAGTTGCCGGCCGCCGCCGTTTGGCGGACAATCGTCGCAAGGATTCCGATTCGATACTTCATTGTGAGCGTAAAACGCCTGAGTTTAGGTCAGTTTTCGGGCACAACCTGCGTATGCATAAATCCACAATTCGAAAGTTTTTTCGCCATTTTTGCTCGTTAACCAACCTGCTCAGCCAGTCGGGGGGGCAATTTCAAATATCCCGTCGCGCTGAAATCTCCTCGCGGTTCGAGGCCCTAACGCTCTGATGATTGCTTGCGCCGTTTTGGCTGCGAGCACGCGTGTGTCGCATATCCTCGGATAGGCGTCATTGGAATTCCATGTGCATGCAAAGGACCACGAACGCGGCCGCTAGCCGCGAGGAGTAGAGTAACGAAATGGCGATCCAGAACGGAAATGCCCACGCACCATCAGATCTGGGGTTTCGAGCGCTGGCTCTGTTCCTGCGCCTTCATGGCGTGAACACTGAACCCGATCAGCTCCGCGATCGCTGCGGAGACGATGGGATAGGCATCCGCGCAATGCTTCGCTGCGCGCACGAATTCGGGGTCAAAGTCCGTGCAACGACGATGGATTGGCCGCGGCTGGCGGGCATCCAGTTGCCTGGGATCGCATCGCTGCGTGACGGCGGATTTTTGCTTCTAGGAAAAATCGAGGACCAGGTGGCGCTTGTGCTGCACCCGACCTCGTCGCATCCGCGGCGGATGACGCGCGCCGAATTTGAAGCGATCTGGGATGGCGGCTTGATCTCGCCCGGCTCACAGGGCCTCGCGCACCGCGCACGTCACGCGATTGCCGACATCCGCGCCCGAGCAGTTGGCCTGGGTGCCGGCCTGATGCGCCGCGCCGGTGGCCTTCTGATGCGTGTCCGCGACGGCTCGACGAAGGCCCGCGATACCTTGCTGACGAAGGCGTCCGGCATGCGGTCGCGTTTTGCAGCTTCCGCCGATGTTGCGAACGAGGCAGCGGATACCGGATCCACGGCCGCGAGCATCGACCCCGAAGACGCCGATGAATCCGGGCTCATTGCGCTCGCGATCTTGCTGCGTTGCCACGGAATCGCTGCCGACCCGGGCCAAATCCACCACCGGGTCGGCGCGGCGCGCCTCGGCGTTACTGAAATCCTGCGCTGCGCCAAGGAGTTCGGGCTCAAGGCGAGGGTGCAGCGGACCAGTTGGGACAGACTTGCAGTCACGCCGCTGCCGGGAATTGCACTGCTGCGCGACGGCAGCTTCCTGATTCTCGGCAAGCTCATCGACGGCAAGCTTCTCGTTCAGCGCCCGCTGTCTCCGCGCCCTGAAACGCTTTCCCAGGCCCAGCTCGAGGCCATCTGGGATGGTGGCCTCATTCTGATGGCCCGGCGCGCCGGCCTGACTGATCTCGCGCGACGCTTCGATATCGCCTGGTTCGTCGGCGCCATGCAAAAGTATCGCCGTCTGCTCAGCGAAGTGCTGGCGGCGTCGTTCTTCCTTCAGATCTTCGCCGTCGTCTCACCGTTGTTCTTCCAGGTGGTGATCGACAAGGTGCTGGTGCATCGAAGCATGAGCACGCTCGACGTTCTGGTCATCGGCCTCGTCGTGTTGACTGTGTTCGAAGCCATTCTCGAGACGCTGCGCGTCTATCTGTTCGCGCATACGACAAACCGTATCGATGTCGAGCTCGGTGCCAGGCTGTTTCGCCACCTGATGGCACTGCCGATCGCCTATTTCCAGACTCGCCGCGTCGGGGATTCGGTAGCCCGTGTCCGGGAGCTGGAGAATATCCGCCAGTTCCTGACGAGTTCGGCGCTCACGCTGGTCATCGACCTTCTTTTCACGGTCGTCTTCCTTGTCGTGATGTTCTACTACTCGACGACGTTGACCTGGATCGTGCTCGCGTCCTTCCCGTTCTACATCGGCATATCGGCGGGAGCCGCGCCGCTGTTCCGCGCGCGCCTCGATGAAAAGTTCAATCGCGGCTCCGAGAATCAAGCCTTCCTGGTCGAAAGCGTCACCGGCGTCGAGACCTTGAAGGCCATGGCGGTCGAGCCGCAGATGCAACGCCGCTGGGAAGAGCAGCTCGCCGGCTATGTAGCCGCAAGCTTCCGTGTGCTCAGCCTGAACAACACGGCGAGCCAGGCCGTTCAGATGATCAACAAGCTGGTCATCGCCGCGACCCTTTACTTCGGCGCGCGGCTGGTGATTGGCGGAGAGCTGACTGTCGGCGAACTCGTCGCGTTCAACATGCTGGCCGCGCGCGTCAGCACGCCGGTGCTGCGGCTTGCGCAGGTCTGGCAGGACTTCCACCAGGCCCGTCTGTCGATCGATCGTCTCGGCGACATCCTCAACACCATTCCGGAGCCGAGCTTCACTCCGTCCCGCGCCGCCTTGCCGCCGATCCGCGGCCAGGTGAGGTTCGAGCACGCGACGTTCCGCTATCGCATCGACGGCCCCGAGGTGCTGCACGACGTGTCGTTCAGCATCGAGCCGGGCCAGGTCATCGGCATCGTGGGCTCGTCGGGGTCGGGCAAGAGCACCATCACCAAGCTGATCCAGCGTCTCTATGTTCCGGAGAGCGGACGCGTACTGGTCGATGGCGTCGACCTCGCAATGGTCGACCTGAGCTGGCTGCGGCGCCAGATCGGCGTCGTGCTGCAGGAAAACGTGCTGTTCAACTGCACGATCCGGGACAACATCGCACTGACCGATCCGACCATGTCGATGGAACGCGTCATCGAGGCGGCAATGCTGGCCGGCGCGCACGACTTCATCCTGGAGCTGCCCGAGGGTTACGACACCATCGTGGGCGAGCGCGGTAGCAGCCTGTCCGGCGGACAGCGCCAGCGTATCGCAATCGCGCGCGCGCTGATCACCGATCCGCGCATCCTGATTTTCGACGAGGCGACCAGCGCGCTGGATTACGAGAGCGAGCGCGCGATCCAGCAGAACATGAGGCGGATTTCCGCCGGCCGGACCGTCATCGTTATCGCTCACCGGTTGTCGACCGTGCGCAATGCCGACCGGATCATCACGCTCGAGCATGGCCGCATCGTCGAGGACGGCAGCCATGATGAGCTGATCCAGACCAATGGCCGTTACGCGAACCTTCATTACCTGCAGGCTGGTATCCATGACGTCCGCTAGTCGCAATATCGTCCCGTTTCCGAGGCGCGAACTCCGGCGCCGGGAGCACGAGCTGGCATTTCTGCCGGCGGCGCTCGAAATCGCCGAATCGCCGCCGTCACCGATCGGGCGTGCGATCGGAGCGAGCATCATCGCAATGTTCTGCATCGCGCTCTTGTGGGCGACGCTCGGCAGCGTTGATATCGTCGCCACGGCGACCGGCAAGATCGTGCCCGGCGGCCGCACCAAGCTGATCCAGCCGTTCGAAACCGGTGTGGTCCGCGCCATCAAGGTCCGCGACGGCCAGAGCGTGAAGGCCGGTGACGTTCTGATCGAGCTCGATCCGACGATGACTGAAGCCGACCAGGAGCGCCAGAAGAGCGATCTGCTGGCGGCCGAACTCAACGCAGCGCGATTGCGGGCGGCACTCGCGCCCGATCCGCTCGCAGCCTTCCGTGCTCCGCAGAACGCCAGCGCCGCCGATATCGAGATGCATCGCCAGTTCCTGATCAGCGAGCGCGCCGAGCAGAATGCCAAGCTTTCTGAGATCGAACGGCAGCAAGGGCAGAAGGAGGCGGAGCGGGAGACGACATCGGCGAGTGTTGCCAAGCTGGAAGCAACCATTCCCGTGCTGCAGGAGAGGGTCGACATCCGCAAGGGCCTCGTCGAAAAGGCCTTGGCTTCCAAGGTCGTCTATCTGTCCGAGTATCAGGAGCTGGTCGCCATGCAGCAGGATCTCGTGCTGCAGAAGAGCCGGCTGCGCGAAGCCGATGCGGCGATCGCGCTTCTGAAGGAAACCAAGGAAAAGGCTGCCGCGGAGTATCGCCGCGCGACCTATGATGCGCTTGCGAAGGCCGAGCAGAAGGCTGCGAGCGCGGCGCAGGAGGTGATCAAGGCGGATCGGCGCACCAAGCTCCAGCGTCTGACCGCGCCGGTCGACGGGGTCGTGCAGCAGCTTGCCGTCCATACGGTGGGCGGCGTGGTGACCCCGGCTCAGGCGCTCGCAGTGGTGGTCCCCAGCGAAAGTCAGCTTGAGATCGAGGCCATGCTCTCCAACCGCGACATCGGGTTCGTCCATCCGGGGCAGGCGGCGGAGATCAAGATCGATACCTTCAACTTCACGCGTTACGGACTGCTCCATGGCGACGTGCTCAGCGTGTCGACGGATGCCATCACGCGCGACAAGATGCAGGGGGCGAATGACCGCCCGTCGGGCGCCACGTCGAGCAGCAGCGAGCCGAAAGGTCAGGAGCTGGAATATGCTGCGCGGGTTTCGCTTGACCGGACCCACATGCAAGTGGAGGACAAGCTGGTCAAGCTCAGTCCGGGCATGGCGGTGACGGTCGAGATCAAGACGGGTACGCGCAGGATCATCAGCTATCTGCTCTCGCCGCTGGCGAAGTACAAGCAGGAAGCGTTGCGGGAACGGTAAGCAGCCGTCTTGCTAGGCGAGGCCTTGTGCCGCCGGACCAAGCCGGGCGCTAGGCAGGCCCAATGCGGAAGTTGGAAAGGCCCGGATCGACGGTGACGCGATCCGGGTCGGCGCATCGCAGCTCAGACGTTGAGGCAACAGCTTTTGGCGTCGTTGTTGAGCGGCCCAGCGACCAGGCATTCTCGTCTGCGGGCAATCGAGGCTGGGCCTCATTCACTGTCCCGCAGATCACGGGATCCGTTCGGACACCCTGACACATAGGCACGGCGCGCGAGGTATCCGCCGCGAACAATCTCTACGCCACGCCGGGGGCACCTCGCTCCGCCGGAATGTTCGTCGGCATCGTCTGCCGTATACCGATCTCGTCGCCGCTCTGAAGGCGCGGCACGGCGCCTACCTCCGGGCAACCTCTCAACGCATTCTGGTTACTTCGGATGGTGTGCTGTTCAGCTTGCGAATTCAATGCCACTGTTAGGGATCGCTGATTGTGGCGGGATAGATCAGCCGGCATCGGAGGGGCTAGTCACCTTGTGCGGCTTCGTCGGCATATTCGAATTCAAAGAACCGTTTGAATCTGCGCGCAACCGGGCGCTGGAAATGGCAAAGACGGTCAGGCACCGTGGGCCGGACTGGAGTGGCATTTATTCCAGCGAACGCGCGATGCTCGCGCACGAACGGCTTTCCATCGTCGACGTAGAGCACGGAGCTCAGCCCCTCCTCGACGTCGTCGCCGGGCGGGCCTTGGCTGTGAACGGAGAGATCTACAACCATGTCGCCCTGCGCGACGCACTGAAGCGGCCGCACGATTGGAGAACGAAATCAGACTGCGAGATTATCCTGTATCTCTACGAGGAGTACGGACCGGCTCTGTGCAAGATGCTGAGCGGCATTTTTGCGTTTGCCCTCTTCGACGAACGTACCGGCGAGTTCTTCGTCGCCCGGGACCACATCGGCATCGTGCCGCTTTATATCGGATGGAGCGGGGACGGCGTGACGTATGTCGCCAGCGAAATGAAAGCTCTCGATCCGGTGTGCGAGACGATCCAGGAGTTTCCGCCGGGACATTACTATAGCGGCAAAGCCCGCGAATTCGTTCGGTGGTACGATCCGGAGTGGGCGCATGCATTTCCAACAAAGAAGGCGTCGTTGCACGAGCTCCGGACTTCGCTCGAAACCGCAGTCAAACAGCAAATGATGTGCGACGTACCCTACGGGGTACTTATTTCTGGTGGGCTCGATTCCTCGCTCATCGCAGCGCTCGCGGCGCGGCACCGCTTCAAACGGATCGAGTCTGGCGAGACCGAGGAGGCCTGGTGGCCAAGGCTGCACTCGTTCTCCGTGGGCTTGGAAAATTCGCCCGACATGAAGTATGCCCGTAAGGTGGCGGCTCACATCGGCACGGTCCATCATGAAGTTGTATTCACCGTGCAGGACGGGTTGGACGCATTGCCCGATGTGATCCGGCATCTGGAAACCTTCGATGTCACCACCATTCGTGCCGGCACGCCGATGTATCTGATGGCGCGCAAGATCAAGGCAATGGGCATCAAGATGGTGCTGTCTGGGGAGGGCGCCGACGAGGTGTTTGGCGGCTATCTCTACTTCCATATGGCCCCATCAGCGGAAGAATTCCACGAGGAGACCGTTCGAAAGCTCTTTGCGCTGAGCAGGTACGATTGCTGTCGCGCGAACAAGGCAACCGCTGCCTGGGGGGTCGAAGCGCGTGTACCGTTCCTGGACAAGGAATTCCTGGACTACGCGATGTCGATAAACCCTGCCGAAAAAATGTGCCCCGGTGCGAAGATCGAAAAGGGCATACTGCGGGAGGCTTTTACCGACCTGTTGCCGCAGGAGATCTTGTGGCGTCAAAAGGAACAGTTTTCGGACGGCGTCGGGTACAGCTGGATCGAGTGCTTGCGGAATCATGCCGAAGGCAAAGTCTCGGATCAGATGTTCGCGGAGGCGGACAAGCGCTTTCCGAAGCAGACGCCGACCTCGAAGGAGGGATATTTCTACAGGACCATCTTCGACAGCATTTTCAGGAATCCGACAGCCTGCCTGACCGTCCCGGTCGGTCCCTCGATCGCGTGTTCGACGCCGACCGCATTCCTCTGGTCGCAGCAGTTTGCGAGCATGGATGATCCATCTGGAAGGGCGGTGAAGGGCGTGCATATTGAGGCCATTGATAACGTTTAGGCAGCTGGGTGGCCAGGAAGCTCAATTTGCACTTGCTGCCCCGAAGAGCCGCAGCTTCTTTTTGGGCAGGTTCGTGACGATCGTTCGTAGCGTCCGTTTGGCCTCGCGGAGCTTCGCCTCGATGTGGCGTTCAGGACCGTCTCTGCCGATCGCGATCCACTTCATGGCATACTCGCTATTTGCTAGGTGGGCCTTGTGCCCTGCGCCGCCAGCCAGGAAATCGTAACCGCGTTCCCCGCGCGCGACGCTGTCCTCGATGGCCAGCACATGGCTGACGAGTCCGGGCTTGAGCCGGCCATCGCTTTCATAGAGAAAGCCGCTTTGGTAGTTCAGGACTCGGCCGTCATGCACGAAGTTGTAAACCACCCCAATCGTCTGGCCTCCGACCAGCGTCCGTGAGATGCGGACCGCTCCCGTGGCTATTCCGCGCGCGATGAGATCCTCGTGGAACGGGCGGAAGCCCGGATTGCCGAAAGCGCCCTTGCGTCCCCATCGCGATCGATGAAAGTCGCTCAGCAGATCGAATGCAGCCAAGGCTTCCCTCGTCGTTTCCATGATCCGGAATTCAAGGGGACCTCGTTCGGCGTACAATCTCATGGCACGGCTCACGGCCTGGCGAGTGCTGCGGCCCAGCGTGGCGCGATAATCCTTCTTTTGTTGACGGACTTTCGCGAAATCAACCCACAGGGCCGTGTCAGCGTGCTTCTCCTCGCTAACGAGCCCAGCCTGGCCCGCGGCGCGGCAAGCGGCCAACTCGAGGTCAGTATCAATTCCGGAAAGCACCAACTGGTCCGACCGGCGCAAGTGAGACGTCAACGCGTCGAGACCTGCCGGGATAATGGTGTCCGGGCGCTCGGCAAGAATGCTGTTGCACTCGATGAACAGCCGGTCGAAACGGGAATCTCCGGATTCATTGAGCAGCCAACGTGCCCGTGCATGCGGCCCAAGACTCCAGGCTCTCCGCCGGCCAATGATCGCCAACCCGACGATCTTGCCTGACGACCGTGCGACGAGGACGTGCGGCTGCGTGCCATCCGGAATATGCCGTAGCCAGGTGCCGATCCAGAGCCAAGACAAAAAGAACGAGTGGGGGGCCCGAGCTTCGAGCTCCTTCCACGCGGTCTCAAGCCAGGCAATGCTCTTCAAGGCCTCCAGGCTCACATCGGTGACGGCATCGGGCATGCTCATGCTTGTTCAACACCGCGGGGCCGCAAGCGCGCTTTGACGAGAGAACAAGGGCCCTGCTGCAACGATCGCGCATAGTCCCATGATCGGGCGAGCCTGGTCACACACGTATCCTTCTGGCGGTCACGTCATTGGGCGCCTGCGACCGTCGCCTCGGGCGGGCGGATAGCGGTACTATATCTGGAATTCCACCGATATGCGGACCCTTTCTGGTTACCTACTCCCGCGACTTGCGCCTTCGGCGCGACTGTGCCGAGGGGGCTGCGAGCGGCTAGCTTTCGGCTGGCGCCGGCGCTCCGGCGCGATACGCTCTGGCAGCCATCGCGCTTTGAGCGCACCATTTCCGCAATTGTGAGAACGGCTACGATGGTCGAGATAGAGCCTGAGCCGAGACCAGGAACGCTCCGAGTTGCTCGACCAGATCTGCGGCGATCGACTGGTCGACCATCAGAATTGTGGTGCCCGGTGTCTGGTCGGACGACCAGACGCCCTGAGCGGAGATCGCAGCATGATCGGAGCGCACCTTCACAAGCACGCGGGTTCTCTCTACGTTGAGACGCTCACCGACGAGATTGGTCCCTTCCACAGCGCCGCCGGCAGTCTGCCTGCCAACAGCGACTGGCGAAATCTCCAGTATCGCCTGGGCCAACCAGATCGCGTGCTTGTATGGAATCGTCCAAATGGCCGAGCCATGATCGGCATCAACATCAACTCTAAATGCCAGCCCGTCATCGGAGCTCTCGATCCCGAGAAAACCCTTGATGGTTTGTCGCTCAAGCGTGCCGTCTCGATTGGTCAACGCGGGCCTCGATCTTGCTTTCGCGCTAGTGAGGGTTGCTATTCCAAAACTCCACTTTCGAGTGAGCTGATCGCTCCTCAACTGGGCGGGACCGTCGCTCCCTAGGCTGGAGCGGCGATCCCTTGTCGCACGATATGTCTGGTCGGGGTGTGGGTGTCCGCCAATCCGCACGACTGGGGACACGGTAAATCGGCAAACGCCTGCGGCAAATTGCCATTCTGAACTAGTCCCGACCAAGAGGTGCAACAGCACGTCGCCTCTTGGCGCAAAGGTATTAGCGCGCCGCAGCAATTGCAGAATGCTGGTGACGAAATTCGAGAGAGACGTAAAGTCATTGGTCGAGGTTGACCGACGGCGGCTGAATACGGACAGCGACACGGTCGGAGCCGTCCAAGTTAGGCCACCCGCAGGAGCGGATTAGGCCATTGGCGCACCATCATTGGGACAACAACACCCCGTGTAATTCAGACGGGGTGAGTTCAGGCCCTGAGTCTCGCACCCCGGTAACGGCCCCGGTCTATCGCCCAGATCGGGGCTGTTTCTTTTCGGCGGAGCAGCGGCAGGTACCCCGCTCATCAGGAGCGCAACAGTTTCCTGGCCCTACCGTATGATACGAGCGACGCGGGCGCAGTCTGCTCGATCGAGGACGTCGGCTATGAAGCCTCGGTGTAACGGACCGGGCAGAACCAAATGAAGAAGGCCGCCAGATAAGGCGGCCTTGCTCTGCAGTCCTGGGATTGGTTTCCGTCATTCAATTCGGCATGAGTCGCGGCGAGGATGGCCTCGCGCTCAAACGTGCACTTGTCTCTGCGTACCGGGCGAGCTTGATCAGCGCTTCCTTGGCGGCACAGGGGGCGAGCGCTGCAGCTTCGTCCCGAAGCTCTCTGGCTCGCTCTGCAAGCCGCGCTTCGAGAGTATCCCGCTGAACCACGCGGTGGCGTAATTGTCCCATGCGCTTTTCCTCGACAGGTCCCCACCCGGAATTTACGATTCGAAGCTTTAACCGTGCGTAAAAGCTCTCCGGAGGAAGCAGTTCTGGGAGGTCAAGACGGCGCCAAGTGGGCGCGAAGAGGGCGCCAAATGGGACAAATTGCGAATTGCCTGGGAAAGGGCAGATTTTGCTGAAGGCTCAATGAGGAAGTCGAGATTCGCTCCCCGACAGGCTGCGGTGCTTGAGCAGATGGTGTGTCGATCTCGCAACGTCCCAATAGTTTCGCTGGGTATCGGGCGTGCTGGGCTTCACGTCGTTGCCAATTCGTCGTCTAATGACGGCGGACCTTCGGCGGGTGATTTTATTTCCAAGACGTTCATTTGAGATCGGGTCCAAGAGGTCGCTGTCCAGCGCCAGCGGCCTCTTCGTTTTGCTCACTGAATTGCAAAGGACCGTCCAATGCCGATACAGGTGTGGGCCGTTGCCGCTTCGATCGGCTGGACAGCCGTTGTGGGCACGATGCTGCTGTATATGATTTTCGGCCCCGGCTAACGCGACGATGCGCTGCTGGTGTCCGACCGGTAGGCAGGGCGAGGCAACCGCGACACGATATCTCGCGGCCGAAACATTGTCATTCCACGCCGACGTTTCACGTCATCGGCGCGACGCCCAAACGCTCGGGCTTCTGCGTTATCCGGGGAATTTTAGCTTAACGGCAGGCCTGAGCCGCGCTTCTCATTGTCGCCATGCTAGCTCATTTTTTTCGCCATACTCCCTGATTAACCAATCGAGCCTAGCAGTCGGGGGGCAATCCCACTGCAACGGAATGTGTGGCGGTCACCGCGATACATTGGAAATCCGCTCCTGGCGCAAGGCGTTGCGAGCGCGTGGTATGTCGCGCGCCTTCGCGCTGCGCGGCAGTGGAATTCCCTTGTAAACGTCAAAAGAGAAGAATCTCTGCGACCCACGGAGGTCTGAATTGGATACGACTGGGACAATCACATCATTTTCTTCCACACCGATGACGAGGTTTTCGATCGGGGGCGACGTCTACGGCGTGCAGGATGCGAGCACGAGCTACAGCCTGACCAATCCTGACCCGCAAACTCTGCGCTTCGAGGTCCACCAGGGTGATCATGCCTGGTACGACGACTCATCTGTCGACCGCTCCGAGGTTTCAGGCGCGGGCAACATTCCGGGCGGCACTCCGATCAACTTGAACTATCAGTTCATGGTGGAGGCAAATGGCCCCAATGGGTCATTTACGAATACGGCAGATGGCTGGTTCATCGTCGGCCAGATGCACAATGATGATAACGCGAGCGGCGTCGGCACCTCGCCGCCGTTTGCGATCCAGCTTGTCGGCGATCATCTGCAGGTCGTCGCCAGATATGTCCAGCCGGGCCAGGATCCGAGCAACGGGGCCGGCAATGTGCAGATGCTCACGCTCTGGACTGATCCCAATCCGATCAAGACGGGCGTGTACAACAACATTCAAATACAGGCCGACGTCTCGAACACCGGTGGCGGGTATTTGAAGGTCTCGATCAACGGGACCCAGGTCGTGAACTACAGCGGCCCCTTGGGCTATGGGCAGGCCACCAATTGGGAGTACGGGGTCTATCGGTCGACGGCGCCGGAGACCGTTGCGGTCGATTACCGAAACATGACGCTGTTGACGGGATCGGCGGCGACATCGGCGCCGACGCAGCCGACCACGAGCCCCACGACCGACCCAACCACTACCTCAACTGCGACCACAGCTCCAACCGGCATTGTCGCGCCGACTGTAACGCCGGACGCCACGTCGCCGGCGACCGCAGTGGTGAGCCCGGTGGCGGCTGCCACAACGACCGACCCCAGCGTCCTGGGCGCCATGGGAGCGATGGGCCTGGCGCCGACATCGGCGTCCGGTTGGTCGGCGCCAGTGACCGGCGCAAGCGCTGCAAGCCTGCCAAGCATGGATTTTTCGCGTTTCGGATTTGACACCGGTACGCTGGCAGGCGCAGCGCCGCAGACGACCAATTGGTGGGGAGACCAAGGCACGGCCGCCGCGTCTCAGCAGAGCAACAGCTATGCGCTGCTGAACCAGTATCTGGCGGGCAGCTCGGGTGGGGCCAATGGCGGTATGATCGCCGTGGCCATGAGTGGCCCTGCGTGGACACAGAACTCGTTCCTGACCAAGCCCCAGAGCTAAAGGACGGCTCGGCCGCGCGCGGTTCGTCTGCGCCGGCGCGCCTACGTGGCGCCTCGGGTAGATACCACAGGCCGGCCCGATGGTCGGCCTGTGTCACGTTGTCCTCGTGAAGCAATTGATCTTCACGATGTCGATCCGCCCATCCTGACGGCTCGAACGTTCGAGAGTGGGTTGCATTGGTCTGCGAACGCCCCCTCGGGATCCACGTGGTTCCCGCTCTTCTCTTCGCATTCGCGCTACGAGCCATCCGGTCGATCGCGAATATTCCGTTCGCTGCAATGCCACGAAGGTAGCTGCGCCTGAACCGGTGTTCGTGCCGGCACGAGCGGTCCGGCGACCCGCAGCAAGCGAAGCGCTTTCCGAGCCGGCCCGCCTCGTTGTTCGGCGTCCTTCAGTGCGGATCTTCGATTACCAAAATGAGTACCGCATATTAGGTCAGCAAAACGTCCCGAAAGCGGTCAAACCTCGCTGCTGACTTGGAGCATCCCCGGAGAGGACTGTGGGCCGGTTGGCTATCATCGCACTCGCGATCGCAATCGCGGGGCTTCTGAGCGGCGGCGTCTACTCGGTGTCGAGTTCAGGCCTCAGCACTGCAATAGTCATCAATCGCTTCACCGGCGCAGCGTGGTCGTGCAGTGTCGTTTGCGAACTCATCGAAACACGCCGGAATCCAAAATGAGGCATTTGGGCCTCGATGCGTGCATGATCTGCTGCGCCAGGCACGCCGGCCTGATGTCGCTTACGCGGAGAGCGTGCACGTCATCGCAAGTCGGGGCACGGACCGCGGCTGGGGCAGCGTCTCGCGGCGTGGAAGTCGCGCCAATGAAGTGGCGCTCGTCGGCGACAATATTCTGGAAATGGCATGGCCGCGCCTGCGGCGGTCGCTGGCTCGTCTTCGTCGCCGGACCGACAAATTCCCCGGAGATATTGTTCGTGGCATCGGCTGCCTCCGTAAGGGGACGATAAGCCAGTCCAGGGGCTGACCACGACGTTTCCTCGAGCGAGGTCGAATTGTCCGCAGCTGGCAGCACGCCGCAGAGGGCCACTCAGCGGGACCAACCGGCGAACGCCAGGCACGGCCTCCCGGCCCGCTGTACCGGGGTTGGAGGAGGTCAGGGCGGTCCCACCGACATCCGGCCGAGCTGCCGGCTCGGATCGTGGCCGGCAGTGGATCGGCGCTTCTTGCAGGCTGCCGTCTAGCTGCCGCGATAGCCACTCGGGTTCTGCATCTGCCAGCGCCAATGATCCGTGCACATCTGTGTGAGTGATCGCCTTGAGGTCCAGCCCAGCCGATTTTTTGCGAGCGTCGGATCCGCGTAGCAGATCGCGACATCACCGCTCCTGCGTTGGTCAATCACGTAAGGAACTGGCCGGCCACTCACGGTCTCGAATGTTTTCACCACCTCCAGGACGCTGCTGCCGCTTCCCGTTCCGAGATTGATGGTCAGAACGCCGGGTTGTTTCAGCGCGCTCAAGGCGCTCAGATGTCCGGATGCAAGATCGACGACATGAATGAAGTCGCGGATGCCGGTGCCATCCGGGGTATCGTAGTCATTTCCCCAAACGTGCAGCTTCTGACGTCGCCCGATGGCGACTTGCGCCACGAGTGGCAACAGATTGTTGGGTACGCCGAGCGGGTCTTCTCCGATGAGTCCGCTTTCGTGGGCGCCGACCGGATTGAAATAGCGCAGGATGGCGATCCGCCAATCGCTGTCGGACCCATGGAGATCCCTCAGAATCTCTTCGACAAAATACTTTGTGCGACCGTACGGATTGATTGGGCCGACGGGGTGCTTCTCGTCCAGCGGCAGGTATGCGGGCGTACCATAAACCGTTGCGGAGGAACTGAAGACCAGCGTTTTCACATCGGCACGCGACATCGCCGACACCAGCCGCATCGTTCCAACAACGTTGTTCTGGTAGTACGTCATGGGTTGAGTGTTGGACTCGCCGACCGCCTTGAGCCCGGCGAGGTGAATGACCGCGGTCACGCCGTGGGTGCGCAGGACCTCGTAGACCGCCTCCTCGTTGCAGATATCGATATGCCGGAATACGAGCGATCGCTCGCAGATGTCCTGCACCCGTTCGAGCGATGCGCGATTGCTGTTGCAGAGATTGTCGACTGCAACGACATCTAGCCCGGAGTCGAGTAGGGCGACTGCGATATGTGACCCGATATAGCCGGCGCCTCCGGTCAACAGGATCATTCTGATTCCATTTCCGTTCCGCGCCTGCACGCGCGCGATCACCAGGCATTTGCGGTTGTCCTGGCAACGCCCGCGTCAGGCGTTTGCGCCAACACCAAAGCGGCCGGCACCAATGGTGCCGATCGCCACATCGATGGGTGCCGCATCCATCGATGTGGCACGAACTCCGGCTCGAGATATCCGGTCGAAAGCTTCCCCGGCGGGTGGCCGAACCAATTTCGGCTATTTCCGCAGTCGGATCGCTCCCTCGGCCTTCGAACCGATTTCCTTGCGGGCGTGGCCGTTCGTAAGAGGAACTTCGAAGTAATTGACCGCATGGTCAATTGAACCGAGCGGCGCGGGCCGCCCTGTCCTCGCGATTTTAGGAAGTTCTCTCTTTGGTGGGAGGAGGCGCTCGGTTGCGTCAGCGGCCGGGTAGGCCGTCGCGCTTGATGGCCGAGCTATAGGTCGATGGTTCAGCCCCCAGATCGCCGCCTGTGTTCTGTTCTGAACACGAATCTTGCGGAGGATCGCCTTGATGTGGACCTTCACCGTAGCTTCCGCGATATCGATCTTGCGTGCGATGCACTTGTTGGAATCGCCTTCGATCAGACACTGGAGAATGGAGATTTCTCGCGGCGAAAGCTGCTGTGCGAGCCTGCTGTCGCCGTTCGCCGTGGCTTGACTATCATCGAGGCGTGGAGGGACACCGTCCGCGTCGCGCTTTTCGATTTCAAGAGCGGACGTCAAGAAGTCGGTCGGTAATACCGTTCCGCCCATCATGACGAGCTCGATGGACTTGATGAACGCATCGCAGTTCATCACGTCGATGAAATAGCCGGTGACGCCAGCTCGGATCGCAGCAGTCAACTCGCTCAGTCGATAGTGATCTGCGACGACAGCAATGCGTCCATCCGCGTGACGGCGCTTGAAGCACTCGATCTGCTCGATTGTAGGTGCGAAATCATCGCCACTGTGAACAACCAGGAACAGTGCCGGACAGGCTGAATCGCTTCCGACATTGGCCTTGCCAGGCAAATCGTCTGCATCGGAAATTGAAGCAAAGACTTGAAAATTTTCGGAATTTAGAATTCTGGCGAGACCTTCTTTGCGAAGACTGTTTTCACCACCAAGCACAATAGAAAAAGAATATTGTCGTCTCATGGAACTCTCCTGGACGCTACAAAAAATGAAACAGGCTCATCGGTTGAATCCGACTCGTTTCTTGGATGGCTTGCCAAGCCAAAACAGAGCGACGCATTGAAAATTGCTTGTTCAAATTCCGGTCGCTTGGACAGAAATTTGGGGCGAAAAAGCCCTGAGCATGCGTCAAAAGATTTACTAATATTAGATGCTAATCCCCAATATCCCTATATACCGTTGGTTATAGACATTCGTTGGGATGTCGCTCGTAATATCACGTCCGTATTTTCACGGGGCGCGATCTCCGCAGACCGGTCGAACAGCGCTCGCTTAGGGGGGCGTCGATATCGCTGCGCAATCTAAGATTGTAAAACGGCGGAATTCGGCCTAGCCGCGATGCCAAAATTTTAGTTGAATGCTCCAAATTGAAGTAGCGTGGGGATCGATATTGGGGGCGCCGATTTGAAGTGGGAACTGAGGATTGGCCGAAATGCATTTCAGTCGCGTAGTTATTGCTAGCAGATATCCCGTTGTTTTATTGGGCCTGAACTATCTGCTGGAAGCAGAACGTGATTTCGGGGTCGCTGCTCGATGCAGCGATAGTGCGAGTTGCCTAAATGCAATTCGCGCTCTTGCGCCCGATATCGCCATTCTGGACATGTCGATGCCTGACATTTTTGGGCAGGCATTGCTCGATATCGCAAATTCCCGGACTCCTGCGGTTCGGCTCGTGTTCCTCGCAACCTCCGTCGAGGATCGCGACCTCACCATGTTGGCAGAAATGGGCGCCTTTGGCGTCATCCTGAATGACGAGGAGCCCGAAACTCTTCTCCAGACATTGCGGCAAGTCGCGGACGGCCACAGGATGCTGCCTGCGCCTTCGAGCGAGGTCGCGATCTCTTCTGGGCAGTCCGCGATTTTAGAGAAGCATCTTGCCGTACTGACGGACCGGGAGCGTCAGATCATGCGTCTGGTGTCGGAGGGGTTGTCAAACAAGGAGATTGGCCGTCGTTTGAGGGTAACTGACGGCACCATCAAGGTTCATCTGCACCACATCTTTCGCAAGCTCGAGATCGGCAACAGGACGGCTCTTGCTACGCTCGCGGTCTCATACGCGGGGCAAAGCGCCTTGCCTCCCGATTGACGCGCGAGCTCTTTGACTCGGCAGGATATCAACCGACCTGGCGTTCGGGTGCGACAGCGCACGAACGCCGTCAGCGCGACAATTGGGCCGGAAGCCAAGGCGAACGAACGTCATGGGGCACAGGTCTTTTGATGTACCTTTCGATGTAGTCAGCCATACATCTAAATATCCACCAAGGCTGCTTGTTTTCGCGCTTGCGTGATTGTTCAATCGGAGAAAATTCGCGTGAACGGGAGCGGCCGCTCCAGAAGGAATGCTCCGGTGCGCACGAGCGCTCCTGCGATCGGAATTCAGGTATGACGCCTGACTGGCCTGAGCTCTACCTTACCCGACGTTCCGGTGCCGGCGGGTCCGATGGTCGTGGCGCGTCGGCTTCGAACCAGAATTTTCATGCTGCCCTGGCCCGCTCGGGGCCTCGATGGTTGCAGCCCGCCGAATTCGACGTCAGTCAGACTCTTGTCGAGCCGGCAGCGCCCGTTCCGGGCCTCCTTGATAGAGGAGTTGAGCCTGCGGGTGGGATCATCGTGCCGGTTCTCGGGGATGATCGCCTGGAGGTTCTCGCATGCATGCTCGAAGTGAGGCACGATATCGTTCGCGCGATGGACGCCTTCCTCAGCGAAGCGGAACGCAGGCGCGCTGAATGGTTGAAGTCGGAGCGGGACCGCCGCCGCTTCATCGCTTGCCGCGGACAGCTGCGCCAGGTCCTCGCTTCCAGGTTGGGGATCGCGCCGTCCGATGTCGAACTGGAATATGGACAGCTGGGAAAACCCCACCTCTCACACCGGATGCCTTCTCGCAATTTGCGCTTCAGCGTCTCTCGATCCGAAGATGTAGCGGTCATCGCGCTCTCGACCGGGCAGGAGGTCGGCGTGGACATCGAGGCAATTCGCCCCGTGCCCGAAGCGGACGAGATCGCCGCGCTGTGTTTTTCCGCCTCCGACTACGAGTCCTATGCGGCCCTCGGTCCGGACGACCGGCTGGCAGGCTTCTTCCGGCGCTGGACGCGGCTGGAGGCTATTTCCAAGGGGCTGGGATGCGGCTTGGGACATCCCGGTTCTTCGGACGACAAGGATTGGGGTGTCCGAAGTTTCATACCCAAAACGGGGTATCTCGGGTGCGTCGTTGTTCGGAAATGAATGGTCCTCCGGACTGCAGTTTCCCCGATGTAATCATTCATCGAGGATAGCGAGAAGCTTGGCCAACTTGCTCGAAAGCATGCAATTTCATTCCAAACCGCGCTTGTTTGAGACACTTCGCGGTCGCAGTCGAGAACACGGGAATAGCCTATGCAAGCGCGCGTGATGCAGTTTTCGGAACTGCTTGCAGACCTCGCGGTCAAGGACATCAAGGTCTGGGTCGAGGGCGATCGGTTGCGGTGCAGCGCTCCGGCAGGCGCGATGACGGCGGAGCTTCGCGATCAATTGCAGGGGCGGAAGGGTGAGATCATCGCGTTTCTGAACCTGGCCACCGCCACGGCCACGCAACAGCCTGCCATCATTCCTTTGCAGTCGCGCGGAACACGCACGCCAATTTACGCCGTACCCGGGCATGTCGGAGCGCCCGCCTCATTCTCGGACCTGTCGAAGCATCTGGGCGGCGATCAGCCGTTCTATGCGCTTCAACCGCCCGGCTTCGACGGGCTGAGCAAGCCGATGGACCGCGTCGAAGATATCGCCGAGTACTTCGCCCGCCAGATCCTGCAGTATCAGCCGGTCGGTCCGTATGTCATCGCTGGTTACTGCTCCGGCGGTCCAACAGCATTCGAACTGGCTAAAGCCCTCACAAAGCGCGGAGCGGATATTCCGTGCGTCGCTCTCTTTGGTCCCCTTCACCCCGCCACCCATCAGGAATTGCCGCGACTGCTGTACTTCACTGCCTGGGAGACGATCCGATCGGTCCGGAGATCGACGGCGAAGTTGCCGACATTTGGCGCGCGTCTTCGATATTTCGGCAGCCGCCTTCGCGAGCGCGCCTTCATGCGCCTCGTGCGCAAGGAGCCTGCCGCGACGGATCCGGTGCTGGCCAGCAGAGCTCTGCTGAAATCCACGGCGATGGCGGCATTTCGGCGGTATATTCCCACTCCGTACTCAGGCCGCGTATGCATCTTCCTTCCGAACAGGGCCTGGCTGCGATCGGGCGCGGCACCTCATCGATGGCGGCTGGTGGCGCCCGATGCCGAATTCTATTTCGGCCCCGACGACTGCGACGAAGTCTCCATGCTGAAAGAGCCTGACGCACCCGCCGTCGCAGAGCTTTATCGCCAGGCAACGCAGAAGCTCAACGATTGACGTGATCTGATTTTTGGCTTGCCGGATGGGAGCGCATTTCATGAATGAAGTCCTGCCTATCGTAGCGGAAAGTGTGGCGCTTCCTGCGCTGCAAGATGCCGATCATCGGGCGCTGGTCGTCGAGTACAACGCCACGTCGGCGCACTACCCATCGGACAGGACGATTGTCGATCTTTTCCATGATCAAGCGATGCTCAGTCCTGATGCTGAAGCGATCCGGTTTGGCGATACGATGCTGACATATCGGCAACTCGACGAACGCTCCAACCAGATGGCCGCGCATCTGGGCTCAAAGGGCACGGGGCCGGGTCGGATCGTCGTTGTCTTCATGGAACACTCCATCGAGGTCGTTGTCGCGATCCTGGGCGTCCTCAAAGCAGGCGCAGCCTATGTGCCGATTGATGCGGCGACGCCGAAAGGGCGCATTGCTACGATCCTGAAAGACATTTCCGGCGGAACCGGCGGGCGAACGCCGGTGGTCATCACTCAAACGCGTCTGCAGTCGGTCGTCTCTCCGGACCTTGCCGACATTTTCGTGCTCGACGCCGATTTCGCTTCGATCCTGGATCAGCCAGGCTCGGCCCGACCGTCCGCCGCGACGTCGGCAGGCATCGCCTATATCATCTTCACCTCAGGCTCGACCGGCACTCCCAAGGGCGTCGAGATCGAGCACCGCAGCCTTGTGAACTACATCTGGTGGGCCGCGCGTGTGTACAGTTCCGGCCAGCCTCTCGCTTGGCCGCTTTTCTCATCTCTCGCCTTCGACCTCACCGTCACAACGCTCTTCGCGCCGCTCATTACCGGTGGCCGAATCGTGGTCTATCTTGGCGATCCCGGGTTGAGCAACATGGTCGTGCTCAAGGTCGTGGATGACAATGCCGTCGATATCATCAAGCTGACGCCGGCGCATCTCGCGATGATCCGCGACCGCGATCTCGAGGCCACGAGATTGCGCAAGTTCATCGTGGGCGGCGAGGACTTCAAGACCGAGCTGGCGCGCGACATCACGAAAGCCATCCCTCATCCTGTCGAGATCTATAACGAGTACGGACCAACCGAAGCCACAGTGGGCTGCATGATTCATCGGTTCGACGCAGACCGGGATCAATCAGCGTCGGTGCCGATCGGCGTTCCGGCCGCCAATGCGGGAATTTACGTTCTCAGCAAGGAATATCAGCCGACCGGCCGCAACGTCATCGGTGAGATGTTCATCGCAGGCGATGGTCTCGCGAGAGGTTATTTCAATCGCCCCGATCTGACTGAAGAGCGCTTCCGCACGGTTACGGATCCCCGAGATGGCTTTTCGAGGCTGCGGCTGTACAAGACGGGCGATCTTGCCCGCTGGAGCTCGGAAGGGCGCCTGGAATTTCTCGGCCGCGTCGATCATCAGGTGAAGGTCGGCGGCACGCGTATCGAACTGGGCGAGATCGAAGCGCGGCTTCTCAAGCAGCCCCACGTTCAGGAATGCGCTGTCGTCGCCGTTCCCACTCCGGTGGGGAATGCGGAAGATGGCGCAATCACGCGACTTGTAGCCTACTATGTCGCCTCGAAACCTCTGACCGTGGCGGAGCTGCGCGCCCACCTTGCCGAAGAACTCCTGGAGTCCATGGTTCCGACGCACTATGTCTGCCTCGAACGCATGCCGCTCACGTCCAACGGCAAGATCGACCGCGCGGCGCTTCCCGAGCCGACGGCGGACAGCATTCAGCCGGCACACGAGTTCGCCGCCCCGTCAACGGAGACCGAGAAGACGTTGGCCGCCCTGTGGTGCGGTCTTCTCAAGCTCAAGTCGATCGGACGCCACGACAACTTCTTCGACCTCGGTGGGGAGTCGCTCCTGGTCGTGAGAGCGGTGGCGCGCATGCGAAAGGTCTTCGGCGTCGACGTGCAGCTTCGCAACCTGTTCGAGCGTCCGACCGTGGCCGAGCTGGCGGAAGTGATCGACGGGATGCGCTGGGTGGCCGATTCCAGAGCTGCTTCACCCTCGGGCGGACCGCGAGAGGAAATCGAACTCTAGTCTATTGCAAGGGCCGCAATTGATGCTCAGGGCGCCGATCCGGTCTGGACCTTGAGTTGGACTCATGGAACGGACGACGATGATGGACAAAGCTTGGGTACCGCAGCAAGAACCGGGGCTGCCTTGGGCAGCGGCGGAATATGAGCTCTTGCGGGACCAGGTCCGCCGCTTTGTCGAGGAGGAAATCAAGCCCTGTGCAGATCGCTGGGAGGAGGCGGGGGGCATCCCGCGTCCGGTCCTGCGTCGCATGGGCGAACTCGGCTTCTTCGGCATCCGCTATCCGGCCGAGTACGGCGGTGCCGAGATGGACACCGTCGCATCGACGGTCTTCGCAGAGGAACTCGGGCGCTCCACCTATGGCGGCGCCGCAGACGCAATGCTGGTCCAGGCCGAGATGGCTTCCAGCTATGTCTTTCACGACGGCACCAAATCCCAACGCGCTCGCTGGATGCCGGGCATTGTGAGCGGCGAGGTGATCACCGCGATCGCCATCACGGAGCCGGATGCGGGCTCGGACGTGAAGGCCATTCGCACGCGCGCGCGCCGAGACGGCGACTCCTACGTGCTCGATGGTACGAAACTATACATCACCAACGGCGTCTGTGCGGATCTCTACTGTGTTGCGGCCAAGACTGATGCTGCGGCAGGGAGCAACGGGATCACGATGTTCCTCGTCGAGAAGGGCACGCCGGGCTTCAGCGTGGCTCGCGAGCTGGACAAGCTCGGCTGGCGCTCCTCCGACACGGCCGAGCTCGTCTTCGAGGGTTGCCGCATTCCTGCCGAGAACGTGCTCGGCGCGGAGGGGCAGGGCTTCTACTCCATCATGCGCAACTTGCAGAACGAGCGCCTTGTGCTCGCCGCCATGGCGATCGGGATGGCCGAGGCGGCGATCGATATGACCCTCACTTACGTGAAAACGCGCCCCGCATTCGGAGGCGTCCTTTGGGACTTGCAGGCGATCCGTCAGCGTCTTGCGATGCTTGCTGCGAGGGTGGAGGCAAGCCGCGCGCTTCTCTATGCTACCGCCTGGCGCATGGCGGCGGACGACGACTGCATGCGCGAGATCTCGATGTTGAAGGCTCTCTGCGGCGAACTCGTCAACGAGGTGGTGTATGCGTGCGTCCAGTTCCACGGAGCCATGGGCGTCATGCGGGAGAGCCCGATTGAGCGTGTGGCGCGCGACGCCCGCATCCTCTCCATTGCCGGTGGCGCGACCGAGGTGATGCTGGACGTGGTCGCATCAATGTCGTGAGCTTGCTGCGGAAGCTGAAGCGACCGCCGGTCGGCAACATTCGCACTGACCGCAATTGGCGTCCGCGGGATGGCGGTACTAAATGTCGCCGAGCCACCGGTCGATTTCTCTGGATCCGACGATCCGTTTTGGCTGGTGCGGATTGATCGTTCCGGCCGAAAGGCTCTTCACTCTCTGGTCCTGCGCCAGCGTCCTGGTGAACTGCTTCGCTTCCTGCTCGGATTTGAAGGTCGCAGTCCTTCGCGCATGCCTGTCGGGTGGAGCATCGCGTTGATCAACGAAGGAGACGTACCAGACGTGGCCTTGCGTCATGTGGCGACCTCCGAGATTGGGTCCAGGTGCGAAAACCAGGTGGCGAAAACAAGGCTCGGCCAACCTGAGCGAGCCGGCGGCCGGGTCCACGGATAAGGGATGAAAATACGGCTTCCGTTCGAAGTGTCCCCAGGGTCTTTCTAAGTAGTTCTTCTGAGCGGTCGGTCGCAGATCACGCTTTCAAGCCGCGCGACGCGACGGCAGGACCGGGATCCGCGGCCGCCACAGCGGCGATTGACAGGTAATTATTACATGTATAAAAATATGCAAATTCATATAATATGAGATGCCCGAATGGACGCGCATCCGCTCAAGCTCAAAGTGCAGTCGATCGTTGCGGAGACGTCGGTCATTCGCAGCGTGGTGTTCGCCGTGGAGGGCGGTGCCGTGCCGGAGTGGCAAGCGGGTGCGCATGTTCGCGTGTTGCTGCCGGGCGGAGGGGACCGGCCGTATTCCCTGATGGCGTTGCCGGACCTGCCCGAAGGCACTGTGGCGCTCGGGGTACTGCGCGAGGAAACGTCAGCCGGCGGCTCAGAGTTCATCCATGCCCTTCAGGTCGGCGACGTCGTCAGAACGACCGCGCCGCTCAACAATTTCGCTCTTCACGAGGGTGCCGCGCCGGCGTTGCTGTTTGCCGGCGGCATCGGCGTCACGCCGATCCTATCGATGGCGGCGGTGCTGAAGGCGCAAGGAAACTGGTTTCGCCTGCATTATGCCGGACGCATGCCCGGGCTGCTGGCTTTCCTGCCGCAGCTGCAGGCGATCTATGCGGAGGGCCTGGCGGTCCACTACGACAGCGATGCGTCCCGCCTCGATATCGCGGCTGCGCTCGGCGATGCGCCCGCAGGTGCCCACGTCTATGTCTGCGGGCCTGCCGGCATGATTGACGCGGTGAAGGCCGCGGCGCTCGCCAAGGGCATCCCGGCAGACCGCATCCATTTCGAGCTGTTCAAGGCGGAGCAGCCAAGCTCTGCGAACCGGCCGTTCGAGATCGAGCTCAAGTCGACCGGGCAGGTCATCACGGTTGCGACCGACCAGAGCATCATCGAGGCGCTGGAAGCGGCGGGGCTCGACGTGCTCTATGATTGCCGGCGGGGCGATTGCGGCATCTGCCAGTGCGGCGTGATCGCGGGCGTGCCCGACCATCGGGACGTCATTCTCAGCGACGACGAGAAGGCGTCCAACAAGGTCATGCAGATCTGCGTGTCGCGTGCGAAGTCGGAGCGGCTTGTGTTGGATCTCTGAGCGGAGGCAAGAGGCGCCATGGCGAGATACGGAAAGGATGCCCGCGCGATCGGCGGGCTCGTGCGCGACGCCGAGGTGCATCGCGACGTCTATGTCGATCCTGAGATCTTCGAGCTCGAGATGGAGCATCTGTTTCCCAACAGCTGGATCTATGTCGGGCACGCCAGCCAGTTGTTGAAACCCGGCGATTTCATCACCGCGACTGTCGGCCGGCAGCCGGTGGTGGCAAGCCGCCATACCGACGGCTCGATCCACCTGTTCTACAATCGCTGTCCGCACAAGGGCGTCAAGATCGCCTCCGAACCGTGCGGCAACACCGGAAAGTTCTTCCGCTGCCCCTATCATGCCTGGTCGTTCAAGACCGACGGCTCGCTGCTCGCGATCCCCTTGAAGAAGGGCTATGAGGGCACCGGATTCACCGACACCCAGGCGAACGACGGGCTGTCGCGGATCAGGAATGTCGTGGTCTATCGGGATTTCATCTTCGCGCGCCTAAGCGAAAACGGCATCGGCTTCGAGGACTATTTTGGCGAAAGCCTCTCGACCATCGACAACATGGTCGACCGCTCGCCGGAAGGGAAGCTCGCCGTCATGGCCGCGCCGATTCGCTACATGCACACCTGCAACTGGAAGATGCTGGTCGAGAACCAGACCGACACCTGCCATCCCATGGTGGCGCATGAGAGCTCGGCCGGCACCGCCATCAAGGTCTGGCAACGCGAACAGGGCGACTCCAAGGAGACGCCGATGGCGGTGCAGCTCTATGGCCCCTTCATGAGCCCGTACGAGTTCTACGAGCAGAGCGGCATCCGGATCTGGCCCAACGGTCATGGCCATACCGGCGTCGCCAATTCGATCCATTCGAACTATTCGGACGTCGAGGGCTATCTCGACCAGATGATCGCAGCCTGTGGCGAGAAGCGGGCGCACGAGATTCTGGGCGAGGTTCGGCACAACACGGTCTATTTCCCGAACATCATGGTCAAGGGCGCGGTGCAGATCCTGCGCAATTTCATCCCGATCGCGGTGGACAGGACGCTGGTGGAGAGCTGGGTCTATCGGCTGGTCGGCGCGCCCGACAAGCTCTACGAGCGTGCGCTGATGTATAATCGCTTCATCAACGCACCGACCTCGATCGTCGGGCACGACGATCTCGAAATGTATGAGCGGGCCCAGGAAGGGCTGAAGACGAACGGCAATCAGTGGGTCAATCTGCGCCGGCTCTACGAGAGCGACGAGGAGCCCGACGTCACCGCCGTCATCAACGGCACGTCGGAGCGCCAGATGCGGAACCAGTTCCATGCCTGGGCCAAATTCATGACCATGGATATGGACCAGCCCGGCGAGGCCGCGGAATGATCACCGAGAAGACGATCACCGATTTCATCTATCGGGAAGCCGACCTGCTGGACACGATGCAGTGGCAGGCGTGGCTCGATTTGTTCCACCCCGAAGGGCGTTACTGGATGCCGCTGGAGTGGCAGCAGCAGGACCCGGTGCTGCAGCCGTCGCTGATGTACGAGGATCTGCTGTTGATGAAGGTACGGATCGAGCGGCTGGCCGGCGAGCGCACCTTCAGCCAGAAGCCGAAGAGCCGCTGCCATCACCTGCTCCAGGCGCCGCAGATCCTGGCCTGCGATCCGGCGGCCGGCATCTTCAGGGCAAAGACCTCCTACATCTACACCGAGACGCGCGGCGACACGCTAGAACGCTTTTCGGGATGGGCGACGCACGATCTGGTCCGGGTCGGCGATGACCTCAAGATCAGGCTCAAGCGCATTGATCTCGTGAATTTCGACGCGCCGTTCGGCAATATCCAGCTTTTCATGTGAGTGCGCCTTGACCGCAGCGACCACCGTCTACGCCCGCTTCCGCGAGACCGCCCTCGACCGCGGCGAGGCCGGCTTCCTCAACGTGCTGCCCGAGACGGCCGAGATCTACGGCATCGCGGCCGGGGAGATCTCGTATCGCGTGATGCTGGAGCGGGTCGAGCGCTGGCGCGCGGCGTTCGCGAGCCGCGGTTACGGTGAAGGCCATCGGGTCGGGCTGCTGCTGCAGAGCCGGCCGCTCTTCGTCGAGCTGTGGTTCGCGCTGAACGCGCTCGGTGTGTCGGTGGTGCCGATCAACCCGGATCTGCGGGTCAGCGAGCTCGAATACATCATCGCGCATTCCGAGATGAATGCTGCCTTCGTGCTCGCCAGGCGGCGCGACGAGGTCGAGACGGCGGCGCGCCAGGCGGGCCGGCCGATTCCGGTCGCGACCGACGGCGGCGAGATCCCGGCCCCGTTCGGCGGCGCGCGGCCGGCGAACGCCGGCGACGGTGCGAGCGAATGCGCGCTGCTCTATACGTCGGGGACGACGGGCCAGCCCAAGGGCTGCGTGCTGACCAACACCTATTTCCTGTATTCTGGAGACTGGTATCGCGACGTCGGCGGCTTGATCGATCTCCGCGGTGATAGCGTGCGTATGATCACGCCGCTGCCTTTGTTCCACATGAATGCGATGGCGGTGTCGCTGATGGCGATGCTGACGGTCGGCGGCAGCCTGACGATGCTCGATCGCTTCCATCCGCGCAGCTGGTGGCAATCGGTGCGCGACAGCCGCGCGACCTGCCTGCATTATCTCGGCGTCATGCCTTCGATGCTGATGAGCGCGCCGCCGACCAATGATGATCGTGCGCACAGCGTGCGGTTCGGCTTCGGCGCCGGCGTCGACAGGCTGCTGCATGCGCCGTTCGAGGAGCGCTTCGGCTTCCCGCTGCTCGAGGCCTGGGCGATGACCGAGACCGGAAGCGGCGGCGTGATCGCCGCCAATGCCGAGCCGCGCAAGGTCGGCACCAGCTGTTTCGGCCGTCCGGCGCCGGAGGTCGAGGTCCGGATCGTCGGCGACGACGGCCGCGATGCGGCGGCGGGAATGCCGGGCGAGCTGTTGGTGCGGCACGCGGGGGATGATCCCCGTTTCGGCTTCTTCAGGGAATACCTGAAGAACCCGGAGGCCACCGCCGAAGCCTGGAAGGACGGCTGGCTGCATACCGGCGACATCGTGTCGCGCGATGCCGATGGCGATCTGCATTTCGTCGATCGCAAGAAGAACGTGATCCGGCGCTCCGGCGAGAACATCGCCGCGGTCGAGGTCGAGTCCGTGCTCAACCGCCATGGCGCGATCCGCCAGGCCGCGGTCGCAGCGACGCCCGATCAGGTGCGCGGCGACGAGGTCGCGGCGGTCATCATCGCCGAGCAGCCGGGCGCGGACCGCGCGCTCGCCGAGGACATCGTGCGCTGGAGCCTCGAGCAGATGGCCTATTACAAGGCGCCGGGCTGGATCGCGTTCGTCGATCGGCTTCCGCTGACCGCGACCGAGAAGATCCAGCGCGGCGGATTGAAGGATTTCGTCGCGAGACTAATGCGCGACGGCGCCTTCTTCGATCTGCGCGACCTCAAGCGGCGGCAGGAGTGATCATGAGCCAGACCCGCACCACACTCATCACCGGCGGCAATTCCGGCATCGGCGAGGCGTTGGCGAAGCAGCTCGTCGGCGAGGGACAGCGGGTTATCTCGGTCGGCCTGGAGAAGCCAGACTGGACCAACGAGCTGCTCACCGCCTATCGCGCCGATTTGACCGACATCGCGGAGACGCGGGCCATTGCCGAGGAGATCTGCCGCGACCATGCGATCGATCGCCTCGTGCACAATGCCGGAATCATCCTGCCGAACCTCTTGGCCGATGCGAAGCCGGAAGACATCCTGACGCTGGCGCAGCTGCATCTCGGCGCGCCGATGCTGCTGACCCAGGCCGCGATGGAAGGGATGCGGTCGCGACGGTTCGGGCGGATCGTGTTCGTGAGCTCGCGCGCCGCGATGGGCGCGGCCACGCGCTCGGCCTATTCCGCGACCAAGGCCGGCGTGCACGGCATGGCGCGGACATGGGCGCTGGAGCTGGCGTCGAGCGGGATCACGGTCAACGTGGTCGCACCGGGTCCGATCCTGACCGACAATTTCTGGGGCATCGTCCCGAAGGGCTCCGAGCAGCAGGAGAAGATGGCGCGCAACGTTCCGGTCGGGCGGCTCGGCTCGCGTGAGGACGTCGCGCACGCGATCCGCTTCTTCCTCGACGAGCGCTCGGACTTCGTGACCGGGCAGGTACTCTACGTCTGCGGCGGCACCAGCCTGGCCGGCCTCAGTCCCTGATCGCGGCGATCAGATCTGGTTCTGGCGGATGTTCTCGACCATCTTGGCCAGCACCCGGGCGCACACCTCGATCTCGTCGGGATCGATGCCCACCGTCAGCCGGTCGTAATTTTTTTCCATGATCGGCCAGATCTTGCGCAGCAGCGCCTCACCCTCCGCGGTCAGTCCGACGACGCGGCGACGCTGGTCTTCTTCTGCGATCTCGCGCTTGACGAGGCCCGATGACACCATCGACTCGATCATGCGGCTCGCGGTCGACTGCTCGGTGACGGCCAGAACGGCGATCTCGTTGACGGTCAGGGTCTTGTAGATGAACAGCACCGAAAGCGTCCGGAACACGACGTTGTTGATGTTGTGCTCGCTGAGATCGCGGTTCTGATCCAGGTTCCAGCGATTGGCGAGCCGGTTGAAAAGATAGGGGATGTAGCTTTGCAGCTGGTCCCGTGTCCGCGGTGGACCGGATTTCCATCTGCTCCTGGAGTCTTTGGCCATTATGTCTTGCGACCCTGCTTCTTGCTTTCGCTGCCGAGTTTCGAAGCGAGGGACCGCAGCACTGACAGTGCGGTCTCCAGCTCCCGGGCGGGAATACTTTCGAGCCGTTCGCTGAGATGCCGCTTGTGCACCTCAGCCGCCTTCCTGAACAGGGCTTCGCCTTTCGGCGTCAGGCGCACGATGAACGACCGGCGGTCCTCGCTCGACATCTCCTTGCTGATCAGGTCGTCGACCAGCAGGCGCTGCACCAGGCCTGAGACGTTGCCGCCGGACACTTTCAAATTCTGCGACAACTGTCCGAGCGCGAGGCCCTCCCGGTAGCGGTCGAGCTGCGCCAGCACGTCGAACTTGGCCAGCGACAACCCGAATTCCGAGCTCAGCATCGAATTCAGCGACGCAAACAGCTCGCCATGCAGCGACAGCAGTTGCAGCCACAGCCGGGTTTCAATCTGGCCGTATGCGGGGGCGGTGCTCTCCTTGAGTGCTGCCGGCATCACGCAAAACTCTTGATGGTCCGGATCACGCCGTCGAGCTCGTTGCCGGCGGCATCCTTCAGCGCGGCTTCCCTCAGCCGGCGCGCCCAGTCGGCGGCATCCTCGCGCGGCGCGACCAGCTTGATCGCGGCCAGCGTCCTGTCGAATTTCGACAGGCCGCGGCTGTGGGTGTCGGAATAGCCTTTGACGAGGCGTCGGCACTGCAGGATCTCGACGCCCAACTGATAGTTGTTTCGGACGGCCTCGGTCGCGGCCGTGAGCCATTCGTCGCGATGCGCCGTCTCGATGGCGTGACGCAGCGAGCGGCGGCGCATGCCGCGAAGTCCGCCGACGGCATAGAGCGCGAGGAACCAGGGCAGCGAGTAGGTCCGGATCCGGCGTCCCTTGTTGACTCGGCGATCGAGCCAGCCGAGCAGGCGCGGCCTGGCTTCAAGCCAGCGGCCAAGGCCCACCGGGAGCATGCCCATCACCTCTTCCATGCGGGGATGCATGAACTCGGTGGTCTGGAGCACCTGACCCTCGGATAGTTCGAGCTCGCCTTCGATCCGCGCGCGGCGGCCCGATCTGGTCTTGAGGTCGGCAACGCGGATGACGTCGTCATAGGTCATGGCGTTGGCGAGATATTTTGCGGCGGTCTCGCTGAAGGCAAAGTTGCGCTCGGCGCCGCCGGCGCTGCGATCGGCAGCGTGAAGCTTGCCGAGGATATCGAGATATTCGCCGCCATAGGCGACGTCCTGGAAATCGACGACCTTCTTCAGCCCGGCGCGGCCCATGGGCTGCACGGCCGCGGGCAACTCCCGCGTCAGCCGGGCGGCGAGGCCGGCAAGATGGGGATCCAGCGCAGCCGGAGCGGGGGCGGTGTCGGGCGCCTTCGATTTCAAAGGCGGCGTCGGCTCCGGGGATTTCGACTGCACGCGGTCGAACGCAGCCTCGAACGCGCGGACGCTGGCCTGTGCGCCCTTGTCGCCGGCGCGGATCACGTCGAGATAGCTCTCGCGGCCAAAACTCAGCACGCCGGCGCCTGCGAGCGCGCCGAACATCGCGGCCGAGATCACGCTGCCGTTGGCGATCGCCAGCGCGTTCATGTCGAAGATGATCTCGGTCTTGGCGGCGACCCCGATGGCGCCGGTCACCGCGCCCTGGTCGGCGATGCCGTTGCCCGGTGCGATCTTCTCGCCGATCGCGAATGTCCGGTGATTGGATGCGATCAGCGTGGTGCGGTCCGGCGTCACCAGGCCGCGCAGGATCGAGCGGCCGGCTTCCATGAATTCCGCCGCCATCACCACGTCGACGTCGCCCGGCGTCGGCATCAGCGACAGGATCGGCTTGCGGCCGTCGAGCGGCGGCATCGCCTCGATGTAGTAGATCGTGGCGCCGGTGCGCTGGGCGACGCCGGGCACCGACGTCGATTGCGCGACCCAGCCATGGTTCTCGGCGAGCTGGACGATCCAGTCGGTGAGGACGCCGCCGCCCTGGCCACCCATCGCGACGATCGCGATCGAGATCGGCCGCTCGGTCGCATCACCTGCGGCGGGCAGCGCCAGTTTGACCGTTTCGTCTCTCATGCCAGAGCCTCAAGCGCCGGACGGCGGCGATCGCGCCGCCGCTGCAGCCAGCCGATCACGGCCATTGCGACCTTTGATTTGAACTTGTCCCAGCCGGTCGGATTGTGAATCACATCGGCGCGATAGAACGAGGGACACAGCACGGCTGCATCCGCGACCTCGCCGCAATTGCCGCAGCCGACGCAGGAATTGTCGATCGCCGCAACGGGATCATCGCGCAAGGGATCGTCGAGCTGCTTGACAGAGAGCGACGGGCAGCCGGAGAGGCGGATGCAGGCGTGGTCGCCGGTGCAGACGTCCTCGTCGACGCCGAAGCGCTCCTTTACCGTCCGTACGCCGTCCCTGATCGCCTTGCTGATCTGCGGCTTCACCCGGCGTTGCTTGTTCAGCATGCATTCGGAGGACGCGACGATGACCTTGGGGCCTTGCTCCTTGGTCGTCAGCGCCTCCTTCAGCGTGTCGCGCATCCGGCCGACATCGTAGGTGCGGTCGATCTGCCGGACCCATTGCCCGCCGATGCCCTTCACGGCCTGCACGATCGAGTTGTTGGTGTTGCGCCGCTTGCTGATCGCGCGCGACGACAGGATGTCCTGACCGCCGGTCGCCGAGGTGTAGTAATTGTCGACGATGACGAACACGCCGTCATGCTTGTTAAACACCGCGTTGCCGATGCCGCTGGTCAGCCCGTTGTGCCAGAAGCCGCCGTCACCCATCACGGCGATCGAGCGCTTGTCGGCCTTGACGTTGAAGGCCGAGGTCGAGGCCGGGCCGAGGCCAAAGCCCATGGTCGTGGCGCCGATGTTGAAGGGCGGCAGGATCGAAAACAGGTGACAGCCGATATCAGCGGAGACGTGATGCTCGCCGAGTTCGCTCTCGACCAGCTTCATGGCGGCGAAGATCGGCCGCTCCGGACAGCCGGTGCAGAGCCCGGGCGGCCGCGCCGGCACGACGTGTTTCAGCTTCTCGACCTCGGGATGGCCGAGCACGGGGCTGGCATCCGGCGCCGGCGGCCGGTTGCCGAGCAGCCGCGGCTCGGTCTTCTCGATGAATTCTCTGACGCCACCGAGCAGCACCTGCGCGGTGTAGTCGCCGCCCATCGGCAGCACGTCCTTGCCGTGGACACGCGCCTGGATATCCCTGCGGCGCAGCACGGTGTTGATCGCCTGCTCCAGATATTCCGGTTGGCCTTCCTCGACGATCAGGACGGCGTCCTTGTCGAGGCAGAATTCGGCGACCTCGGTGTCGATCACGGGGTAGGTGACGTTCATGACGTAAAGCGGAACCTGCGTGTTGCCGTAGGCATCCGACAGTCCGAGATATTGCAGCGCGCGGATGACATTGTTGTACATCCCGCCCTGCATGATGATGCCGACCTTGCCCTGCTTCGGCCCCATCCATTCATTCAGCCTGTTGTCGCGGACGAAGTTGATCGCTGCAGGCATCCGCGTCCTGATCTTCTCCTGCTCATGCTCGTAGGCCGCCGGCGGCAGCACGATGCGGCCGACGTCGCGCTTCGGATTGTTCAGGGCGTCCTTGATGGTGTGGGCGGGCCTGACATTGTCCTTGCAGGCAAAGCTGCCGTGCATGTGGCAGGCGCGGACGCGCACCTCCAGCATCACAGGGGTGTTGGAGACCTCCGAGAGCTCAAAGCCCTTCTCGATCAGATTGACGATGCATTCATGATCGGGGCGCGGATCGAGCAGCCAGATCTGCGATTTCATCGCAAAGGCATGGGTGCGCTCCTGCATGATCGAGGAGCCTTCGCCGTAATCCTCGCCGACGATGATCATGGTGCCGCCGGTGACGCCGCCAGAGGCAAGATTGGCCAACGCGTCGGAGGCAACGTTGGTGCCGACGGTCGACTTCCACGCCACCGCGCCGCGCAGCGGATACATCACCGAAGCCGAAAGCATCGCCGCCGCCGCCGCTTCATTGGCGGAACTCTGGAACACGACGCCGAGATCGTCGAGCACGTCCTTGGCGTCGGCCAGCACGTCCATCAAATGCGAGATCGGCGAGCCCTGATAGCCGCCGACATAGGCGACGCCGGATTGCAGAAGTGCCTTGGTGATGGCGAGGATGCCTTCGCCGCGGAAGGTGTCGCCGTCGCCGAGCCGGAGATCCTCGACCTCACGAGCAAAAGACCGTTCAGCCATTGCACCCTCCAGAAATATGCTATAGCATACGTTTACATGTAAAGTAAGTCAAACGCTGTGCCCGCCATGGGCTTTGCTCCAGGCGACGATTATGAGCCGGCGACAGGGTAGGGCCAATGCTGAAGCTGCCGCGCTTTCGAGCCGCCGCCGTCCAGGCTTCTCCTGTCTTTCTCGACGCTACCGCGACCGTCGACAAGGCTGCCTCACTGGTGCGTGAGGCCGCGGCGAACGGTGCACGGCTGGTCGCGTTCCCCGAAGCCTTCGTGCCCGGCTATCCCTATTGGAACTGGATCACCGATCCCGTCACCGGAAGCGCCTGGTTCGAAAAGCTCGTCAAGGCGTCGGTGCTGGTGCCGGGCCCTGAGATCGACGTCGTCCGCAAGGCGGCGCGCGATAGCGGGTGCTACGTCGTCCTCGGCGTCAATGAGCGCAGTCCGGTGTCGCTCGGCGCAATCTACAACACGCTGGTCTTCATCGGCCCGGACGGAACGCTGCTCGGCAAGCACCGCAAGCTGGTGCCGACCTGGGCAGAGAAGCTGACCTGGACCGGCGGCGACGGCTCGAGCCTGCGCGTCTATGATACCGAGATCGGGCGTCTCGGCGGGCTCGCCTGCGGCGAGAACACCAACACGCTCGCGCGCTTCGCGCTGCTCGGGCAGGGCGAGCTGGTTCATGTCGCAAGCTATATCTCGCTGCCCGTCGCACCACCGGATTACGACATGGCGGAGGCGATCAAGTTGCGTGCCATCGCCCATTCCTTCGAAGGAAAGGTTTTTACGATCGTCTCCTGCTCGACCGTCTCGGAAGAGATCATTGCGGCAATGGAGACCGTCGTGCCCGATGCGCGGGCGCGCCTGCAGCGCAAGTCGAGCGCATTCTCCGGCGTGATCGGTCCGGACGGCCGTGTCGTCGGTGCGCCGCTGATCGACGATGAAGGCATCGTCTATGCCGATATCGATCTCGAGCGCTGCATCCAGCCGAAGCAGATGCACGACATCGTTGGGCACTACAACCGGTTCGACATCTTCGATCTGCGGGTCAATCGCCGGCCGCAGGCACCGCTCGGCCTTGCGGAAGGCGAACGTCCGGCGACCGATGCCGCGGCGCAGGCGAGCTTCATGTCAATTCCGGGCAGGACGAAATGAATGGACGTGTCGATCCAACGACCCCTCCTCACCGTCGTCCTGGCGAAAGCCAGGACCCATTACCCCGAATGGTCATCGTCGGGCGATCCGGGGCCACGATCCCTTTCGCAGTGAATGTGGTGGTTATGGGTCCTGGCTTTCGCCAGGACGACATTGGTGAGTGTGCCGACAGGACTGCATGAGACTGGACGTCACGAGATAGGACGTCATGAGATAAGACTTGGAGGACAGGATGGGCGAGAACGTCATCGGCCGGGCCAATGTCGAGGATACCCCGGTGCTCAAGGCCTATTACAAGGATCTCGAGAAACTCGAGGCCGGCGCGCTGTGGACGGTCGCCAACAAGATCGAGCCGTGGCAGCCGCAGTCGGCGTCCATCCCCGTGCTCTGGCGCTACAGCGATCTGCGTGAGCACGTGCTGCGCTCGGTGGAGCTGGTTTCGCCGGAGAAGGCGGGACGGCGGGTAATCTATCTCAGCAATCCCGGTCGCCGCGACGTGTCGGCCGCGGTCGGCTGGCTCTATTCGGGTTTGCAGGTGATGCACCCGGGCGAAGTGGCCTCCGCCCACGCGCACTCGGCCTCGGCGCTCCGCTTCATCATGGAAGGCGAGGGCGCCTATACCATCGTCGACGGCCACAAGATGACGCTCAGCGCGCGTGATTTCGTGCTGACGCCGAACGGCACCTGGCACGAGCATGGCGTCGAGGCAGACGGCTCGGTGTGCATCTGGCAGGACGGGCTCGACATTCCGCTGGTCAACGCGCTGGAGGCCAATTTCTTCGTCGTGCACCCGAAAATACAGCAGGAGGATTCCGGCTATCCCGTCGACGACATGACCAGGACCTGGGGCAATCCCGGTCTGCGGCCGGCGGATTCGCGATGGTCGAACGGCTATTCGCCGATGTTCAAATATGAGTGGGAGCCGACCTATCAATCCCTGCAGAAATATGCCGCCGCCACCGACGGATCGCCCTATGACGGCATCCTGATGAACTATGTCAATCCGGTCACCGGCGGCCATGTGATGCAGACCATCGGCGCGAGCATGCAGCTGCTGCGGCCGGGCGAGAGGACCAAATCGCACCGCCACACCGGAAGCTTCGTCTACCAGGTCGCCAAAGGACACGGCTATTCCGTGATCGGCGGCAAGCGGTTCGAATGGCGGGAGCGCGACATCTTCTGCGTTCCCTCCTGGGCCTGGCATGAGCACGGCAACGCGTCCGAAAGTGAAGACGCCTGCCTGTTTTGCTTCAACGATCTCCCCGTCATCGAAGGGCTCGGCCTCTACCGGGAAGAAGCCTATGGCGACAATGCCGGCCATCAGCCGGTCGCGGCCTGACATTATTTCGCAGAACCCAACCCAAAAGCGGATCGAGCTTTCATGCGCCTTGTCACCTACACCTTGGGCTCAAGCGGCGCCCGTCTTGGAGCCCTCGTCAATGGACTGGTCGTCGATGTCGAGCACCTTGGTGCGTCCAGCGGTGTAACATGGCCGAGTGATATGCTGTCGTTCATCGACAACAGCGTGACCCTACTGCCTGCGCTCAGCGATGCACTGGAGGACGCCAATGGCCGATTCCCGGCCGGCTCGGCGGTTGCGGTCGAGGACGTAAAGCTGCAAGCGCCGATCCCGCGCCCGCGCAAGAACATCTTCGGCATCGGGCTGAACTATCGCGCGCATGTCGCGGAGTCCGCCAGGAGCCTCGACACCGACAAGGATCTGCCCAAGCAGCCGGTCGTGTTCTCCAAGCCGCCGACCTCGGTGATCGGGCCGGGCGCCGCGATCCAGCACAACGCCAGGATGACCCGGCAACTCGACTGGGAGGTCGAACTCGCCGTCATCATCGGCAAGACCGCGACCCGCATCCCGGTCGAGAAGGCGATGGATCACGTCTTCGGCTACTCCGTGATGATCGACATTTCCGCGCGCGACAATCGCCGCGCCGGGCAGTGGATCTTTTCCAAGGGAATGGACACCTATGCGCCGTTTGGCCCCTGCATTGTGACCGCGGACGAGATTCCCGATCCGCAGGATCTGAGGCTCTGGCTGACCAAGAACGGCGTCATGAAGCAGGATTCCAATACCAAATACATGATCTTCGATATTCCGGCCCTGATCGCCGATATCTCGTCCGGCATGACGCTCGAGCCGGGCGACATCATCGCGACCGGAACGCCGGAAGGCGTCGGCGCCGGCATGAGTCCACAGGAATGGTTGTGGCCCGGCGACGTGGTCGAGGCCGGCATCGACGGCGTCGGCGTCATCCGGCACCCCGTCGTTGCGATCTGATGGCGTCGTTCTCGTTCGATCGCGCGCTGAGGTTCGGGGACTGCGATCCATCGGGGATCGCCTATTTCCCGTCCTACCTGAACATCTCAACGGCGTGGTCGAGGAGTTCTGGGCCACGGTCGGATTTCCCTGGCCGGAGTTGATCACGGTCCGCAGGGTCGGGACGCCGACGGTGCATCTGGCCTGCGACTTTTCGCGGCCGTCGAAGTTCGGCGACCATCTGGCGTTCAGCCTCAACATCGTCAAGGTCGGCCGCGCCTCCCTTCATCTGGCGCATGTCGTGACGGGCGCAGCTGGCGCGCGCTGGCAGGCGCGCCAGATCCTTGCTGCGACGTCGCTGGTCGATCATCACGCGATTCCGTGGCCCGATGACGTTCGCGCGGCTCTCACGCAATATCTGCAAGCCGGTGAGGAGGAGGCGGCATCATGATCTCGCTGTTCATGACGTTCTCCGATCCGAAAGGCGAACGGCGCATTCACACGGACGATCTCGCGGCTGCTTCTGCCATCGTGAGGTCTGTTCCGGGCATGGCCGAAGGCTTGCTGTTCACGCCGCTGGAGTAATCGGTCGATCATCCCTACAGGGATGACGGGCGAGGGCCGGTATTTGCGCTGCAACTGCGTTTGCCGGACTTGTTTGCGTGCGAGGCCGCGATGGATCGCGGCGGCCTGCTCGCAGATCTCGCGGCAGGTCGCGGACTGCCGGGCCTTGCCGGATTGGACGTGACGCATCAGGCGATGGTGACGCGCGCCTTTCCGGTCGACGACGCAACGCAAGCGGATGGGACAGTCACGCCGTGCAGCTACCTCGTGCACTATCCGGGCCGGCCGACGATATGAATGCCTGGAATCTGCACTACCTGGAGCATCATCCCTCGATCATGCGAAGCTTCCCCGGCGTTCGCCAGATCGAGATTTACACCCGCATCGATTGGGTCGACCGGCTGCCGTCACAGCGGGTCGAGTACATGCAGCGCAACAGACTGATGTTCGACAGCCCGCAAGCCCTTGCGCTGGCGCTGAGCTCCGACGTGATCAAGCGGATGCGCGCAGACTTCGTCCAGTTTCCGCCGTTCGCGGGCGGCAACAAGCATTTTCCGATGCTGACGAGTGTTGTGCAGCCAAAGAAGTCCAAGGGCGTGAACTCATAACGAGCGGCCAGCCATATCCGGATAGATGCGAGTTGGGCGAGGGCAAGGTAGTTTCCCGCAAGGGGGCGCTTGCGGGGTAGAAGCGGACATCGGCTAGCCGACAATCTCCGCTGAAATCGTCCAAAATGACGCCAACCGGTACCAACTGATCGGGCCCGACAGGGACAGGGCCTTGAAACTAATTCGGACGCATGTTGGTCTGGTTGCCGCAGGTCTCCTAGAGCTCCCTGAGGAGAGATCCGTGGCGCGATCTCGACGTCGTCGACCGCACGGCAAAAGGTCGAATCAGACCGCATCCGATCGGGTTGTTTTGTCGCCCCCGGTCGCCGGTGGGCCTGTTGTACCTATTGCAAGGCTATCCATCGTCCCTGCCGCTGCTATCGCTCTTATCGCTGTGTCCGGCATGCTTTGGTGGCTGATGTCTCCTGCCCAGTCTCTGCGTCCGCGGGTTGACCAAGAGATGACCTTCGTCGGCAGCGCCACCTGCGTTGGCTGTCATCAGGCGGAGGCCAGTCTCTGGAGCACCTCCCAGCACAGGCTCGCTATGGACCACGCGACGGAAAAGTCAGTGCTCGGCAATTTCTCCGGCGTCACATTCAGCTATTTCGACGTGCAGTCGCGCTTCTTCCGGAACGGGGAAAAATACTTCGTCGAGACCGACGGGCCGGACGGTAAACTGGCCATCTTCGAGATCAAGTACACCTTCGGCGTCGATCCCTTGCAGCAATATCTCGTCGAATTTCCGGATGGTCGCCTGCAGGCGCTTTCCATTGCCTGGGATACGCGCCCGAAAGACCTGGGCGGACAGCGCTGGTTTCATCTCTATTCCAAGGAGAATATCCATTCCGACGATGCGCTGCACTGGACGAAACTGAATCAGAACTGGAATTTCATGTGTTCGGAATGCCATTCGACCGGTGTGAAAAAGAACTACGACGCGGGCCAAAACCGATTTACCACGACGTGGAGCGAGATCAGCGTGGGTTGCGAAGCCTGTCACGGCAAGGGATCAAGTCACGTGGCATGGGCGCGCGACCGAGCGGGATGGTGGAAGTTTGGAAACACGGACGATCCGGCAAAGGGCCTGGAGGTCGCATTCGACGAGCGCAAGAACGTAGTCTGGCTGCATGACGGCGACAGACTAAAGCGCAGCGTTGCGCCGACGACATTGCGCAAGGAGGTCGAGACCTGCGGCCTCTGCCACGCCCGTCGCGGGCAGGTTTCGGAGGACTGGCATCCCGGCCGTTCGTTGTCGGAGACCCATTTCGTTACGCCGATCACCCGTGGATTCTATTCCGCCGACGGCCAGATGCGTCATGATGAAGAGGCCTACAACTATGTCCCCTTCAAACAAAGCGCGATGTTCTCCGTCGGCGTGACATGCGGCGACTGCCATGAGCCGCACAGTGGCAAACTGCGGCGCTCCGGCGACAGCCTTTGCCTGGGCTGCCATGCGAACACCTTTGTCAGCCCGGCGCATCATCATCATGAGAGAACCGAGGCGGAGGTTACGTGCGTCTCATGCCATATGGCTACGCGCAGTTACATGGTAGTCGATCGACGGCACGACCACGGTTTTCGGATTCCACGGCCCGATCTCTCCGCAACATTGGGGACGCCGAACGCCTGCAACGATTGCCACGCCGACAAGTCGGCAGAATGGGCGGCGTCCGCGATCGCTTCATGGGGCGGAGCCGGCCACGGCTTTCAGAAATACGCCGCCGCGTTCGATGCGGCCTGGACCGGCAAGCCCGATACCGCGGCCCTGCTGGCCGAGCTTGTCAGGGATCATGCAGCCCCGGCCGTCGCGCGCGCGACTGCGTTGACCGAACTTGCACCCTACCTCTCGCCCGCCAATCTCGAACTGGCACGGTCAGGTTTGAGCGATGCCGATCCCATGGTGCGGATCGCCGCGCTCGACATGCTCGAGAACGGGCCCGTCACGCAGGTTTGGATGATCGCCGCGCCGCTGCTCGCGGATCCGGTCCGCGGCGTGCGCATCCGGGCGGCGGCGCTGCTTGCTCCGATCCCGCCGGCAAGCCTGACGACGGCCGATCGCGGTCGGTTCGAACTCGTGGCCGCCGAGTTCGTCGCCGCCCAACGGCTCAATGCCGATCGGCCGGAGGCGCGCACCGCGCTCGGGACTTTCTATGCCCAGCGGCAGCTTCCGGGCGAAGCCGAGGTCGAGTATCGGGCAGCATTGCGGCTGGACCCACGCTATGCGCCGGCAGCGATCAACCTCGCCGATCTGTTCCGGCAGATCGGGCGTGATGGTGAAGGGGCCCATGTGCTGCGCGCTGCTATCGAAGTGTCGCCTCAGGACGCAGGGTTGCATCATGCGCTTGGTCTTGCGCTGGTAAGGGCAAAGCAATCCGACCAAGCGCTGAGCGAACTGCGCCGCGCCGCCGAACTCGATCCCGATCTTGCGAGGTATACGTACATCCTAGCAATCGCATTGAACTCAGCCGGGAGGCCGCAGGATGCCCGGGCCGCGCTCAAGGATAATCTTGCGCGACATCCTGACGATCGGGACACGCTAATGGCGCTTGTCGGCATCAGCCGCGATATAGGAGATCCGGTCTCCGCCCTGGACTACGCGCAGCGGCTGGCTCAAATTGCGCCGGATGACCGGTCGATCGTCGGATTGATCGATGACCTGCGCCGGCGCGCTGGACCCGCAGCGCAATAGATCGGCTGATCTCCAGCCGCATGTGCTTTGGCACGGCACTGACCTACTTTGTTGCCAGATGCCGACTTGGCGTCACGGCGGCAGGAGCCATCGGCGAAATCGAGAACGTCAGCCATGTGTTCCACCCGGACGGCCTGTTCGCAGCATCGAACTCACCGTAGCCTTTGAGATTTAGATATCCCTGCAGTTCACCAACCGGGAACAAATATTCGAGTTGCGGGCCGATACCCGTGACCGGAAGCTGCCCAGGATCGGGTGCTGACCAAAATCATCCGTGATCTGCTTGAGCTAATTCGTCGAGTGTGTCGGATGTGGCACCCGTAAAAATCCGGAGAGCCCGACTGTCGACGCGGTGAATTGGACTGCATGAGCTTCGATTTATGCTTGATCCAGATCAAATATTGAAGCCATCGATTCTGCTACGCGAAGTTTTTGACCTCTATTGCGCGGAATCTGCCTGACTTCTCTGACCTCAGTTGCGAGTAGGGAGCGCGGCTATGACTTTTCACAAATCGTCGATCTTGGCCTTGAGTTTGACACTCATGGTCTCGTTTACGGCAGCAGCTCAGCAAGTCACCGGCACCCCGGGCGCGCCAGATGCCAGGATTACGATCGACGGGCTACAACTGCCCCCTCCGCCCCAAAAATTCGGCGGCACGATCGAGCGTGAGGCAACGAAATCAAAGCCATATTGGCCGGCGCGCATCGTCCCGCCGAAGGGCGCGCCGAATGTTCTTTTGATCATTACGGACGACTCCGGTTTTGGCGTCCCCAGTACGTTTGGCGGCGTCATTCCAACCCCGGCGCTCGACCGGATCGCGCGCGACGGCCTGCGCTACACGAATTTCCATTCGACCGCCTTGTGCTCGCCGACCCGTGCGGCGCTGATTACCGGCCGCAATCATCATTCGGCTGGCTTCGGCGTGGTTGCCGAACAGGCGACAGGTTTCCCCGGCTACGACAGTGTCATCACCAAGGACAAGGCCACGATCGGCCGCATCCTCACCGACAACGGCTATCACACCGCGTGGTTCGGCAAAAACCACAACACCCCGGAATATCAGGCGAGCCAGGCCGGCCCGTTCGATCAATGGCCGACCGGAATGGGCTTTGAATATTTCTACGGCTTCATGGGCGGGGATACCAATCAGTGGGAGCCGGGAAATCTCGTTCGTAACACCACGCCGATCTATCCTTACGTGGGAAAGCCCGGCTGGAATCTGATGACGGCGATGGCCGATGAAGCGATCGACTACGTCAACCGCATCAACGCTTTGTCACCCGAGCAGCCCTTCTTGATCAAATTCGCGCCGGGCGCAACGCATGCACCGCACCACCCGACGCCGGAATGGATCGAGAAGATCAGCAAAATGCACCTGTTCGATCAGGGCTGGAACAAGCTGCGAGAGACGATCTTCGAAAACCAGAAGAAACTCGGTGTGATTCCGCAGAACGCCAAGCTCACGCCGTGGCCGAAGGACCTTATCAAGGAATGGGATCAGCTCAATGCCGACGAAAGGAAGCTGTTCCTGCGACAGGTCGAAATCTTCGCAGCCTACGTCGCGTATGCCGACAACGAGATCGGCCGCGTCGTTCAAGCGATCGACGACCTCGGCAAACTCGACAATACACTGGTCATCTATATCAACGGCGACAACGGCACGAGCGCCGAGGGCCAGCCGAACGGCACGCCGAACGAAGTGGCAATGTTCAATCAGGCCAATCCGTCGGTCGAGGAACAGCTCAAATACTTCTACGATGTCTGGGGTACCGATCGCACCTACAACCACATGTCAATCGGGTGGGCCTGGGCGTTCGATACGCCGTTCTCCTGGACCAAGCAGGTCGTGTCGCATTTTGGCGGCACCCGCCAGGGCATGGCGATCTCATGGCCGAGGGTGATCACGGACAAAGGCGGGATCCGCAATCAGTTCCATCATGTCATCGATATCGTGCCGACCATTCTCGAGGCGGCGAATATCAAGCAGCCAACGATGGTAGATGGCATCAAGCAGAGCCCGATTGAGGGTGTCAGCATGATGTACACATTCGACAAGAAGAACGAGAACGTGCCCACAACGCACACGACGCAGTACTTCGAGATGTTCGCCGACCGCGCGATCTATCACGACGGCTGGATCGCCAGCACCAAGGTCTTGCGGCCACCGTGGGTCACCGTTGCCAAGCTGCCGAACCCGATCGATTACCCTTGGGAGCTCTACGATCTCAAGAATGACTGGACGCAGTATGAGGATGTGGCGGACAAGAATCCGGCCAAGCTGAAGGAGATGCAGGATCTGTTCTGGAAGGAAGCGGAGAAATATCAGGTGCTGCCGCTTGATTCATCTGTTGCCGGGCGGCTGGTGACGCCGCGACCGAGCCTCAGTGCCGGCCGCACATCTTTCGCCTGGACTCGGCCGATGACCGGCATCCCGAACGGCGACGCCCCGAGCGTGCTCAATGCCTCCTACAATTTCAAGGCCGACGTCGAGGTCCCACAGGGCGGCGCCGAGGGCATGCTGATCACTCAGGGTGGACGTTTCGGCGGATACGGCTTCTATGTGCTGAAGAACAAGCCGGTGTTCACCTGGAATCTGGTCGACCTCAAGCGCGTGCGCTGGGAGGGGCCGGAACTGACGCCTGGCAAACACCAGATCGAGTTCGATTTCAAATATGACGGTCTCGGCGCCGCAACCATGGTGTTCGGCGACTACAGCGGCATCGGAAAGAGCGGTACTGGGGTGCTGAAGGTCGACGGCAACGCGGTTGCGACGGAGAAGATGGAGCACACGCTTCCGTTCATCCTGCAGTGGGATGAGGCTCTCGATATCGGGTCGGATACCGGCACACCGGTCGACGACAATGACTACAGCACGCCGTTTACCTTCACCGGCAAGCTGAACAGGATCACGCTGAATATCAACCGGCCGAAACTGAGCCCCGAAGACATCAAGCGACTTGAGGCCATGGCCCGGGCGGCCGGCGACGGACCGTCAGCCGATGCCGGCAACACCTCGGCCGAGACCGCCACTCCGGAGGTTTCAAGTGGTGTCGGCTTGAGTCTTGTCCAGAAAGGCGAACTGCGCCTGGACATGCGTGAGGGTTGCCGCAAGCAAGCTGAAGCGCAAGGTCTCGGGCTGCTCGAACGAATCCAGTTCGTCCGAAAGTGTGTGCAGTGACCGAAGTTGAGGAGAACGATAATGAACGTATCTGCTTCAAGACTTGCTGCGACGATCGTCGTCGCTCTGATTTCGGCAATATTCCTGACCATCGAACCACCGTCAAAGGGCGGACTTTCATTTGGTGCGGCGGCTGCTCAGGCACGGGTGGGGCGTCCTGCGACGCCCGGCAGCGTAGCTGGCGTGGCAAGACGGACTAGCCGGCGCGCGGTCGTTGGCGGGGCGGTTGTCGGCGGCGCCGTGGTTGCGCCTGTGGTGCGTCCGAGGTGCGGCTACCATCCATATCCGCCTTGCTATTAAGTTGTTTGCCGGATCTTGCGCTCCGGTCATCACCGGAGCCTGATGGCTTCGCTCTTTGGAGAAAGGAATTGCCATGCATGCAGCTATTCTAATCTAGGACCTGCAGCGGGGAGCCGGACTGCTGATCCAGGTTTCCGACCAGGTACCGAAACTTGACGTTGCGGCGACCTGCAGAGCTTCGAGGAAATCGCAAGAGTGACTATCGTCGGCTTTTGGTCCATCGCGACATACCGCGCTGTCGCACGAATTTGGTCGCTATAGAAGCAAAGCGGACGAAGTTACCCATGACGCCGCCGGGTTTATAGGTACCAGTCCCAACGACCATGCCGCCGCGATGATGACATCGTGTCACTGATTTGCCCGACGGCGCAAGCCGTTTCTGAAAATCAGTAGGTGGTGTTCCGAGCCGCCAAGCCGCTGATCTTGCGGTGGCGGGCTACTGTGCATGGGGTTGTTTTCGACATTTTGTCGAGCAGCTTGCCGCGACCAACCAACCCGGTCTCAGTGTCCGCCGAGATAGGCGGTGATCAGCCTGGGATCGTGGATCAGGTCCTTGGCCGGGCCGGACTGCACGATCTCGCCGGTCTCCAGCACGTAGCCATAGTCGGCGGTCTCCAGCGCGGCGCGGGCGTTCTGCTCGACCAGCAGGATCGACACACCGAGGTCGCGCAAGGACGCGATGGTGCGAAAGATCTCGCGCACGATCAGCGGCGCAAGGCCGAGGCTGGGTTCATCCAGCATCAGCAGCGCGGGCTTTGCCATCAGCGCGCGTCCCAGCGCGAGCATCTGGCGCTCGCCGCCGGAGAGCGTGCCGGCGGCCTGACGCTGCCGCTCCCTCAGCCGGGGAAACCGATCATAGACCTCGTCCAGCGTCTTCTGGACGCCCGAGCGGTCACGCAGGCTGTAGGAGCCGAGCAGGAGGTTGTCGGCAACCGACATGTCGGAGAACAGCTCGCGCTTCTCCGGCACGAGGCATAGCCGGCGCTCGACGCGATCCTCGACCGACATCTTACCGAGATCGCTGCCGCGGAACACCATGCGGCCGCGCGATGCGAGCAGGCCGATGGCGGCCATCAGCAGCGTGGTCTTGCCGGCGCCGTTCGGGCCGATCACGGTGACGATCTGGCCCTCGTCGACCGACAGCGAGACGTTGCGAACGGCCTCGACGCTGTCGTAGCAGACGGTGACGTCGGTCATCGAGAACATCTCGCTCACGCGACGCCTCCGAGATAGGCCTCTTGCACCCGCTCGTCGTTGCGGATCGCGCTCGGGACGCCCTCGCAGAGCTTGGAGCCGAAATCGAGCACCACGATGCGATCGACCAGCGACATCACGAACTCCATGTCGTGCTCGACGATGAGGATGGTCAGGTGGTCTGCCCGCAGCGCGCGCAGCAGCTCCGCCAGTCTCAGCTTTTCCTGGCGGCGCAGGCCCGCGGCCGGCTCATCCAGCACCAGCAGGGCAGGATCCGCGGCGAGCGCGCGTGCGATCTCCAGGATGCGCTGGTTGCCGAGCGGAAGGTTGCCGGCGAGCTCGAACGGCTTGTCGGCGAGTCCCACACGCTCGAGCTGCAGCAGCGCCTCGTGCCGGGCGCTGGCTTCCTCACGCTGGTTGAGACGAAGAACGCCGGCGAACAGGCCGCTGCGGGTGCGGCTGTAGGTGCCGAGCATGACGTTCTCCAGCAGGCTCATGCGCGGCCGCAGCTTCACATGCTGGAAGGTCCGGGCGACGCCGGCCTTGGCGATGCGGGATTGCGGATCACGCGTGATCGAGCGCCCCGCAAAGACGATTTCGCCCTTGTTGACCCGCAGCGCGCCGGTCAGGCAGTTGAACATCGTGCTCTTGCCGGCGCCGTTCGGGCCGATGACGGCAACGATCTCGCCCGATCTCACCTCGAAGCTGACATTGTTGACCGCGACGAGACCGCCGAACCTTCGCTCGGCGCCGTCGACCTTCAGCAGCAGCTCGCCCGGTGCGGGCTGCGGACGGCGTGGCAGCGGCGGCGCCGGCTCTGGCCGCTCGCGCCTGATCTTCGGCAGATAGCGCGCAATCGAGGGCACGATGCCCTGCCGCGCCCATTGCAGGAACAGGATGAACAGCGCGGAGAAGGCGACGATCTCGAGCTGGCCGGAGGCACCCTTGGCGATCAGCGGCAGATAATCCTGCACGCTGTTCTTGAGCAGGGTGACGATAGCGGCGCCGACGACCCCGCCGAGCAGGCTGCCGGCGCCGCCGACCATCGTCATCATCAGATATTCGATGCCCATGCTGGCATCGAACGGGCCCGGGCTGATGAAGCGGCTCATATGCGCGTAGAGCCATCCGGAGAGCGCGGCCAGGAACGCGGCGATCACGAAGGTCACGAGCTTGATGCGGAAGGCGTTGATGCCGAGGCTCTCGACCAGCGTATTGCCGCCGCGCAGCGCCCGCATGGCGCGGCCGAGCCGCGAGTCCAGCAGATTGTAGCCGAGCAGGAGCGCGAGGGCGACGATGCCCCAGATCAGGTAGTAGATTTGCGCGCTGGAGACGAGCGCCAATGAACCAACGCTGATCGGCGGGATCGACGAAATGCCGTTGAAGCGGCCGAGTCCCTCGACATTGCCGAACAGGAAGCCGATCGCAAGGCCCCATGCAACGGTCGAGAGCGAGAGAAAATGGCCCTGCAGGCGCAGGGTGACGACGCCGAGGATCGCCGCGACGCCGCAGGTCAGCGCCACCCCGAACAGCAGGCCGAGCCAGGGCGATTGCCCGTTGAGGGCAGAGACCCACGCGGTCGCATAGGCTGCGATGCCGACGAACGCGGCCTGCCCGAACGACACGATGCCGCCGACGCCGGTGAGGAGCGCAAGGCCGATGGCGACCAGCGAATAGATCCCGATGTAGTTCATCAGCGTGACGCTGAACGGGCTCAGCACGAATGGCGCGAGCGCGAGGCACGCCAGTGCTGCTGCTGCTGCGAGCTGCGCATGAAGGCGCGTCATTCCTCGATCTCCTCCTCGGAATGCAGCGAGGCGAGGGATCGCCAGATCAGGACAGGGATCAGCAGCGAGAACACGATGACGTCCTTCAGGGCACTGCTCTGGAACGAGGCGAAGCTCTCGAGGATGCCGACCCCGACCGCGCCGATCGCGGCGCCGGGATAGCTGGTCATGCCGCCGACGATGGCGCCGACAAACGCCTTGAGGCCGATCAAGAATCCGGAATCGTAGAACACGGTATTGACAGGCGCGATCAGGATGCCGGAGACGCCGGCCATCAGCGAGCCCAGCAGATAGGCGATGGTGCCGGCGCGCGCCGGCCGGATCCCCATCAATCGCGAGCCGGTCCGGTTCACCGCGGTGGCGCGGAGCGATTTGCCGACCAGCGTGAAGTCGAAGAACAGATAGAGCAGGCCGCTGAAGACGAGCGCTGCGAGCACGATCAGCATGGTCTGCCCCGAGATCAGCACGCCGGCGAACTCCGTCGAGAACGATGTCAGCGGCTCGGTCCGGACCCCTTCGGGGCCGAAGAACAAGAGGCCAAGGCCGACCAGCGCGAAATGCAGCGCCACGGAGACCGTCAGCAGCAGCAGCACCGTGCCGTCGGCGATCGGGCGGAAGACGATCCGGTCGAGCAGAGGGGCGATCGGCGTGATCAGCATCAACGCGAGCACGAGCCGCACGGCGAGCGGCGGGTCGATGCGCATCGTGAGCCAGGCGATGCCGACGACCGCCAATGGAAGCACGAGATAGAACAGCAGCGCGCGCGGCAACAGGCGAAGCTCGCCGCTCCGAACGAGCGAGATGATCTCGATCAGGGTCGCAAGGCACGCCAACGCCACGACCAGCGCGCCGGTGCCCGGAAAGCGCTTGGCATCGAGCGCTGCAAGCGTCAGCGCGGTGAACGCAGCGATGTCGCCGAACGGGATGAAGATCACCCGCGTCACCGTGAAGATGAGCACGGTTCCGATCGCCACCAGCGCGTAGACCGCGCCGGTGGCTATCCCGTCGATCGCAAGGATGGCCGCGATGTCGCTCGTCATTGAGGCGCCGTTCCCCCGTTCCGACCGCCGGCCATCTTCCGCTTATGGCGCGTACTTCCAGGCGCCGCCGGTCAGGCGGACCACCACCAGCGAGCGCTCATCGACGCCGGTGACCGCACCGGGCTTGAAGTTGTAGACGGCGTGCACGCCGGGCAGTTCCTTGGTGCTGAGGATGGCGTCGCGCAGCGCGGTGCGGAATCCCGGCGTGCCGGGCTTGGCGGTCTTCAGCGCGCGCTCGGCGGCGTTGGCAAAGATCAGCCAGGCATCGAAGGAGTAGGCGGAGAACCCGTCGGTGGTCGGAATGTTATGGGTCTTCTGGTAGACCGCGCGGAAGTCGAGCGCGATTTTCTTGGCGAAGTGCTCGTCCGGAAGCTGCTCGGCCACGATCACCGGGCCCGCGGAGACCTGGATGCCCTCGGCGGCCTTGCCACCGACAGTGACAAAGTCCGGATTGACCAGCGCCACGGTGCCGTAGGTATTGCCCTTGAAGCCGCGCTCGGAGAGCGTGATGAGCGGCAGCGCGCCTTGCGTGCCGGAGCCGCCGATCAGCACTGCGTCGGGACGTGCAGCCATGACCTTGAGGATCTGCGCGGTCACCGAGGTGTCGGTGCGGGCATAGCGTTCGTTGGTCTGGATCTTGATGTCGTCGGCGGGCTCGGCGGCCTTGGCTCCGTTGTAGACGAGGTCGCCCCACGCATCGGAGAAGCCGATATAGCCGATGTTCTTCATGCCGTCGCGCTTCATCCGGTCGGCGACGATCTTGACCAGCAGCGACGCCGGCTGCGGCACGGCGACGATCCATTGCTCCGGCGAGTCCGGTAGCTTGCCGACCGGCGAGATCGAGATCATCGGCACCTTCAATTCGCTGGCGACGGCGGCCATGGCGATGGTCGAGGGGGTCGTCGCGGTGCCGATCAGCAAATCGACCTTCTCTTCTTCCACGAGCTTGCGGGCGTTGCGCGTTGCGGCCGACGGATCGGAGCCGTCGTCGAGCTGGATCAGGCGTATGGTCTCGCCGTTGATGGTCTTCTCGTATTCGTAGGCGGCATTGATGCCGCGCCCGTAGGGGATGCCGATCGATGCGCCGTTGCCGCTCAGCGAGGTGACGAAGCCGATCGTGATGTCGGCTTGCGCAGCCGATGCTGCGAAGACGCCGGCGACAAGTGCGAGTAGGCCCAGGGTCTTCTGCCGCATTTGCGTTGTCCTCCAATGATGCTGGATACGAATGTCTGGAAGCCAGGCAGGGAGCCCGGGCTGCGAACGAACCGACTGAAGGTATTGCTGCAGCGCCAGACGCCGGGCGCGGCGAGGGGAAGTTCGCTTGGCCGGGGCGTCACCGGCCATGGCGAGGCGTGCCGCTCGAACAGCGGGAGGGGCGGTCGCAACCGGCGTGCATCTGTCGAAACGAAAGGAGGCGAATGCCGCAGCCGCGACGCGCGACCGGCGATGCTGCTGCCGGCCATTGCGGTCCGACGGTTGTCCACGCGATTGAGTTTCTCAAAATCGGTGCCCTGCAACATCATCGTTTTGGCCACCGGCGGTGGCCGATGGTCGATTATTTAAAGCCTAAAGTATCCTCCGTAGCGTCGTCAACACGTGTCACGGGACTGTCAGAAAAAAATGTTGCTGCATACAATTTTGTCAGCGCGCGCCATTTCCTTCACTTCTTCCTCTCGGAAAATCGGCCTTCTCGTCGCGATGGAGAGGTGCTCTTGGCGGGCCTTGTCGTGCGCATTTGACGGGTCAATTAGTTTATGATTGAAATATCTCCGTCGGCGGGCCGACGGCCGATGCTCCCATCACCGTTTGAGGAGAAGGGCGATGCGCATCTACTGGCAGAGTTTCGTTGATGCGAGCGTGAACGCGCCCTACATGGCGCGGCTGTCGGAGTACCTCAACACGATCGCCGCGCCCGGCACGACGGTTCAGGTCGAGGGCATTTCGCCGCCGGATCGGGAGTTCGGCCGGCTCGCCGAATTGCGCTGCGCGGTTCAGGCGATCGACAACGGCATCGCTGCCGAAGAAAACGGGTTCGACGCCTTCGTGATGGGCCATTTCCAGGATCCCAGTCTTTATGAACTCCGCGCGACGCTCGACATTCCCGTAATCGGGACCGGCGAGGCGACGCTGCTCGCGGCCTCGCAACTCGGCCGGCGCCTCGGCCTCGTGACGCTCGATCCGGCGTTCGAGGTCTGGCACTACGAGCAGGCTGAACGTTACGGCCTCCGTGATCGCATCGTCCACGTGACCGGCCTCGGCTGCAAGCCGGAGGATTTCGCAAGCGCATTCGCCGGTGATCAGGCGGCGCACGCGCGGATGATCGAGGATTTCCTGGCCTGCGCCCTGCCGCTGGTCGAGCGCGGCGCCGACGTGGTGATCCCCGCCGGTGTGCTGCCGGGCCTTTTGATCGGGCGCGAGCACGGCCTGAAGGTTGGACACGCGCCCGTCGTGAACTGCGCTGCAGTGGCGTTGAAGAGCGCCGAGATGTGGGTGCAACTCCGGCGGCTCAACGGCACCGAGCCAAGCCGCGGACCGAGCTTCAAGCGTGCCAGCGGCATGGCGCGCGACGATTTCCGGGCGATGCTCGCGCGCAACAAACGTTAGCGCCCGAACAGCCGACCAGCTCTGGAGAGCCAGACGTGACGAGACCCGAGAACGTGACCCTGTTTGAATACGACTCGTGGCAGTATCGATATGAAGCTGACGGTGATCTGGGGCGAGCAGGCAAGGCAGGCGGCTGGTGAAGAATTCGCTGCGTACACCGTATGACGGCATCGTGATGGCGGCTCCCGTCACGATCCCCTATGCGCGCTATTCCATCGAGAGCGCGCAATGGTGGATCGGCCGCGCGCTGAGCGCGCTGGTCGCGCGGGCCGGCATCAAGGCCTCCGACATCGACGGCCTGTGCGTCTCGAGCTTCACCATGGGGACCGACAGCGGGATCGGCCTGACGCAGCATTTCGGGCTGTGCGTCAGATGGCTGGATACCGTCCCGCTCGGCGGCGCCAGCGCCATCGCGGCATTGCGGAAGGCGGCGCGCGCCGTGCAGGCACACGATGCCGACATCGTGGCATGCGTTGCCGGCGATACCAACCACGTCGATTCCTTCCGCCTGACGCTCGAGAACTTCTCGCGCTTCAATCAGGACGCGGTCTACCCTTACGGAGCGGGTGGCGCCAATGCGAGCTTCGCGCTGATCGCGCGCAACTATATGCGGACTTATGGCGTCACGCGCGAGGACGTCGGCAGGATCGCGGTCGCCCAGCGTGCCAACGCGCTGCGCAACCCGCATGCGCTGATGAAGACGCCGCTGACGCTCGAGCAATATCTGGCGGCTCGTCCCATTTCCGACCCCATCCATCTGTTCGATTGCGTCATGCCATGCGCCGGTGCCGAGGCTTTCCTTGTGATGCGGGACGAGACCGCGGCATCGCTTGGCTTGCCGGCGGCGCGATTGCTGTCGACGATCGAGCGGCACAACGCCTTCGCCGATGATCCAATGCAGGTGCGTGGCGGCTGGGCGATGGATGTCGACGAACTCTATGCGATGGCCGGCGTGACGCCCGATGATCTCGATATCGTCCAGACCTATGATGACTATCCCGTCATCACGATGATGCAGTTCGAGGATCTCGGCTTCTGCAACAAGGGCGAGGGCGCGGCCTTCGTGCGTCAGCACGATCTGACGGTTGACGGCGACTTCCCGCACAACACTTCGGGCGGCCAGCTCTCGGCCGGGCAGGCCGGCGCCGCCGGCGCCTATCTCGGGCTGGTCGAAGGATTGAGGCAGGTTCTCGGAGAAGCCGGTCCCACCCAGGTGAAGGATGCAAAGCTCGGTCTGGCTTCGGGCTTCGGCATGATCAACTACGACCGCGGCCTCGCCTCGGGCGCCGTGATCTTTGCGGGGCCCGCGCGATGATCGATCCGATTGAACCGCCCCGGCGCAAGAACCCGCTGCTGCGGACGCGTCTTCCGGCGTCACCGCCGCGCGCGCGCAGCAGGACATCGCACGGATTCACGCGCGCTGCCGCCGAAGGTCGCTTCATGCTGCAGCGCTGCGAGGCGTGCGGCGCCTTCGCCTATCCGGCGCGCGAGGCGTGCCCGGCCTGTCTCTCAGGCAGTCTCGCCTTCGTCGATGCACCGCGCCGCGGCGCGCTATTGGCCGAAACCACGGCGCGCGTGCCGAGCGACGTCTATTTCCGCGAGCGGGCGCCCTGGCGCATCGGCCTCGTCAAGTTGGACTGCGGCCCGACGATGGTGGCGCACCTGCATGCCGACTGCGTCGAGGGCGCGCCGGTCGTCATGTCGTTTCAGCTCGACAAGAGCGGTCAGGCGGTGGCCTTTGCCCGCCCCGAGGGGGAGACTCCCAACATGGCAGACGACAGGCAGTGGCGGGAAATGACGGCCGATCCGAAATTCCGGCGGGTGCTCGTGACCAACGGCCGCAGTCTGATCGGCCAGGAGGCCGTGGCGGCGCTGAAGGCCGCCGGCGCGAAGACGGTGTTCGTCGGCGTCGCTGAACCGTGGCGGCCATTTGCCGGCGAGCAGCGGCTGCGCGGACAGCAAGGGGTCGAGGTCGTGACGCTCGATGCGTCCGACGAAAAGTCGGTGACCGATCTTGCGGCCGACATCGGCGGCAAGGTCGATATCCTCGTCAACACGACGGAATATGTGCGGGCCGGCGGCGTGCTCGACCGTAGGGGCACGAGTGTCGCGCGGGATGAGATCGACCAGACCTACCTCGGCTTCATCAACCTCGCGCAGGCCTTCGGTCCCGCGATGCGGATGCGGGGTGCGGATGGCGTCAACAGCAGCGCCGCCTGGGTCAATATCCTGTCGGTTCATGCGCTGGCGAACTGGCCCGCATTCGGCGCCTATTCGGCATCGCAGGCCGCCTGCCTGTCGCTGTCGCATTGTCTGCGCGCGGAACTGCGGCCCGGTGGCGTCAAGGTGCTGAACCTGTTCACGGGGCCGGTCGACAACGAGTGGTTCCAGACCGTGCCGCCGCCAAAGGTCGCGCCGCGCGCCGTTGCGCAGGCGATCGTCTCCGGGCTCCGCGGCGGTCTTGAGGAGATGTATGTCGGAGACGTCGCCGAAGAAATCAGGCAGCGTCTTGCCGCCAATTCGAAAGCGCTCGAGCGCGAGCTCGACAAATAGGATCAGGATTTCAACCAAGCGGGAGGACGTGACGATGCCAAGCAACAATCTCCTGGAGCTCGCAAGTGCGGTCTCGTCGGGCGCGGTGCGCGTCGTCGATCTGACCTTCACGCTCAGCCCGGATTTCCCGGTCATCGTGCTGCCGCCGGAGTTCGGCCAGGCTGCTCCCGTGCGGATTCAGGAGATTTCGCGCTACGACGGTCGGGGTCCAGCCTGGTACTGGAATAACGTGTCCTTCGGCGAGCACACCGGCACGCATTTCGACGCGCCGATTCACTGGTTCACCGGCAAGGACCTGCCGAACAATTCCGTCGACACGATGCCTGCCAAGGACATGATCGCGCCGGCGTGCGTGATCGACTGCTCGGCCGGCGCAGCGCAGGACCCGGATTTCCTGCTGACCGTTCCGCTCGTCGAAGCTTGGGAGGCGAAGAACGGACGGATTCCGGAGCGGAACTGGGTTCTGCTGCGCACGGACTGGTCGAAGAAGGGCTGGCGCGACTACGCCAACCTCAGGGATGACGGCGCGCACACGCCTGGCCCGAACGCGGTCGTCATGAAATGGCTGGTGGAGGAACGAGGCATCATCGGCTTCGGCACCGAGACGATCGGCACCGACGCGGGGCAAGCCGGTCATTTCGAGCCGCCTTATCCGGCGCATCTTTTCCTGCATGGTGCCGGCCGCTATGGCCTGCAATGTCTCTGCAATCTCGATCAGCTTCCCGCTACCGGTGCGGTCATCGTGGCTTCGCCCTTGAAGATCCAGAACGGTTCCGGCAGCCCGCTGCGCGTGATCGCGCTGGTTTCGGCGAACTGAAGCGAGCCATGGCGCTTGCCCGACAGAAGAAACGCAAATCAAGAAGGACAGGTGCCATGATCTCGCTGAAGACCCTGCTGGCTTCCGCCGCGCTGCTCGTCGCCGCACCGCAGGTCGGGCAGGCGGAAATCCTCGTCGGGTTTGTCACCGGCCTCAGCGGGCCGGTGTCGTCGATCGGGCTTCCGAACGCAAAGGGACTGGCGGCGGGCGAGGCCTATATCGGTGAAGTCGGCGGTGAGAAGCTGCGCGTCATCCAACTCGACGACGCTTCCGATCCGACGGCATCGGCGCGCAATGCGCGCAAGCTCGTCGAGCAGGAGAAGGTGGACATTCTGATCGGCACGTCCGGCGCGCCGCAGACATTGGCGATGGCGACGGCCGCGATCGAAATGAAGACTCCGATGATCGCGGTGTCGCCGATCGCGGCGGTGCCGCCCGGCGATGGCGGGCCCTGGGTCGTGCAGACGCCGCAACCGACGCCACTGCTCGTTCAGGGCATCGTCGATCACATGAAGGCGCGAGGGTTGAAGACCGTGGCGTTCATCGGCTTCTCGGACGCGTTCGGTGATCTCATGTACGACTCGCTGTCGCAAAGCGCCAAGGCGGCCGACATCAAGGTCATCGCCAACGAGCGATACGCCAGGTCGGATTCATCGGTGACCGCCCAGGTGCTGCGCGCATTGGCGGCGCGCCCCGATGCCATCATGCTCGGCGGCACGGGAACGCCGGGCGCATTGCCGGTGATCGCCCTGTCCGAGCGTGGCTACAAGGGGCCGCTCTACGGCAACCACGGGCTGATCAGCGCCGATTTCCTGCGGCTCGCCGGCAAGGCCGCCAACGGAATCATCTGCCCGACCGGGCCGGTGACCGCGGCCGAGCAGCTTCCGGCCAGCAACCCGATCCAGAAGGTTGCGTTGGATTTCCGCGCCGCCTTCGAGAAGGCCAATGGCGAGGCGCCGACCGACTCGTTTTCATCCTATTCCTTCGATGGTTGGCTGGTGCTCGCCGATGCGGCCAAGCGCGCGATGGCGACCGGCGCGAAGCCGGGCACGCCGGAATTCCGCACCGCGTTGCGTGAGGCGCTGTTCACGACCAAGGAGTTGGCCGGCACGCAGGGCGTCTATACCTACACGCCGGCGGACCGGCACGGCGTCGATGCGCGCGCGCGGATCCTGGTTCAGATCGAGGACGGGAAGTACAAGCTGCTGCCCTAATTGAGCGGCGAAATGGCGCTGGAGTGCGACGTGCGCGCAGACAGCGGCAAGACGACGGAGCAGGGTGTGCGATGTTGCCGTCAGCTCACGGCTTCTGCATCGCGTCCCTGACGGCGCCCTTGAGCTCGTCGAGCTCGCCGGTCAATCCATCGAGCCGGTCGGCCGGGAATCCCGCCAGCAGCTCGACCAGCCATGAGCCGTGGCTCTTGGCCATGCGCCTGAAGGTTTTGCGGCCCTCCACGGTCATGCAAACGATCTGCACGCGCCGATCCAATGTGGAGGGCGTGCGGGTGATGTAGCCGTCCTCGACCAGGCGATCGACGATGGGTGTGAGATTTCCGGCAGAGACCATCAGGCGCTTCGGCAGTTCTCCGAGCACCAATCCGCTTGGCTCGCGGTCAAGCTGGGCCAAAACATCGAAGCGCGGCATCGTGAAATCGAATTCCTCGCGGAACCGGCGCCGCAGCTCGCCCTCGATCAGGGTCGTGCAGGCAAGCAGCCGAAGCCAAAGCCGTGTCTGAGCCCGGTACTCGGCCTCCTGATCGACCCCGTTCTTGGGCGAAACAGGCGGGGACTCCTTCGCGACTGCCAAATCAGATCTCCTGCGGCATCTGGCCTCGCTGAAGGCGGCGACCTCGATGTTGCCATCAAGATAGTTCGTGCCAAAAGTAAATACAAGGCTCGTTCAAGGCAGATCGAACTCGCTCGCCGATGTACGGAATTTTTCGAACGCAGCGCGCGGAAAAGCGCTCTCCGCGGCTTTCCAACGGGCGCCTCGGCGATCCCTCAACCGATAGCAATACTTTATACTTAAAATAAATGCGACGGTGCGGACTTGCAAGGGGACCAGCGTACGCTCGCGTCGGCTGCGCTTGAGTCCAAGAGGGGCTTGGTCCGGTGGGCCAATAGCTGGCTTTATGCTACGCCCATCCTACATGCTTCGGAAGCCGCTCTGCACCCGCGCATCGTCGCGCGCTGCAAGTGGACTTTTCTGTCGGACAGCTCCCCCGTGGTTTGGAGTGGCTGGGGGTTTGAGACCTCTTATGCCGTGCTCAGCCGCTGGGCTCGCTGACTAGGACCGAGCTGCGAGAATTTGCTGCACGGTGGTCTGGACTTTCGCGGGGGCTGACTCGTAGCAAATTCGTAGCAACGTCTGTATGAAAATCAGACCGGCCAAGAACGGGTTGACGAAGGTCAAGGATCAAGATCCCAGGGTCGGTGTCGCCTATCATCTGCTCGATCAAAACGAGATCTAAGTGACTGATAATAAATGGAAATTTTCCGTAGCGCCGATGATGGATTGGACTGATCGGCAGTGCCGGGTCTTCCATCGCCTGATGTCGCAGCGGGCGCGGCTTTATACGGAGATGCTGACCACGGGCGCGGTGATCCACGGCGACCGGGCGCGGCTGCTCGGCTTCGATACCAGCGAGCATCCGGTGGCGCTGCAGCTCGGCGGTTCCGATCCGCACGATCTCGCGACCGCCGCGCGGATCGGCGAGGATTTCGGCTATGACGAGATCAATCTCAATGTCGGCTGTCCGTCCGATCGGGTGAAGGACGGCCGGTTCGGCGCTTGCCTGATGGCGGAGCCCGCGTTGGTCGCCGAGGGCGTTGCGGCGATGAAGCGCGCGGTGACGATTCCCGTGACGGTGAAGTGCCGGATCGGCATCGACGACCAGGATCCGGAAACAGCGCTCGATACCCTGGCGCGCGGCGTGATCGCCGCCGGCGCGGATGCGCTCGTCGTGCATGCGCGCAAGGCCTGGCTCAACGGATTGTCGCCGAAGGAGAACCGCGACATCCCGCCGCTCGACTACGATCGCGTCTATCGCCTCAAGGCGGCGCTGCCGGATGTGCCCATCATCATCAACGGCGGCATCACGAGTATCGCTGAAGCGAAGCAGCATCTGGCGCATGTCGATGGCGTGATGCTGGGGCGGGCGGCCTATCAGGAGCCGTGGCGGCTGCTGTCGGTCGATTCCGAGCTGTTCGGTGAAACGCCGCCGCACGCCACCATCAAGGACGTGTTCGCGGCGATGCTGCCCTATATCGAGCGGCAACTGGCCGAGGGCACGCGGCTGCATTCGATCACGCGCCATTTCGTCGGCGCCTTCCACGGCGTCCCCGGCGCGCGTGCGTTCCGCAGGCACCTCGCGGAGAACGGCGTTCGGCCGGGCGCCGGGATCGACGTGCTGCGCGATGCGATCGCACGCGTTGACGATCGTGCGCTTGTGTCGGTCGCGGCCTGACGGCGCAGACTACTGCTTGCGCTGACGCCGCATGACGTCTTGCGCGATCTTCAGGAAGTTGAAGAGATGCGGCATCCGGTTGTCGCGCCGGTAGTTCAGCGACAGCGCGGTGCCGGGATTGTGTCCCTCATAGGCGCGATAGGCGACGCCGGGGCGTTCCGCCTGCGAGACCGATTTTGGCACCAGCGCGATGCCGACGCCCACCGACACCAGGCTGATCGCGGTCTGGTAGTCCTGCGCCAGCACCTGCGACTTCGGAATGAAGCCCTCTTCAAGGCAGATATTGAGGATGTGGTCGGCGAAGCTCGGACGCGGCTTGCGCGGATACAGAACGAACGTCTCGGCCTTGAGCGCTGCCAGCCGCGTGACCTGCTGTTCGAGCAGCGGCGAGGTGTCTGATAGCGCGAGGATCAACGGCTCCTGCAGCAGCGGCTCCGACTTCAACTCCTCGTCGTCGAGCGAAGGGCGGGCGACCGCGATATCGATCTCGCGCTGGATCACCGCGCGCTTCTGCTCGGCGTTATTCATCGCCGACAGCGCCAGCTCCACATCCGGATAGGCCGAGCGAAATGCCTTGATCACGTTGGGCAGCACGCCATAGGTCGCCGATCCGACGAAGGCGACGCGCAGGTGCCCCGAAAAGCCCTCCCCGATCCGCTTGATCTCGCGGTGCGTGCGGTCAAGCCGCTCCAGCACGTCGCGCGCTCGCTCCAGCAGGACGCTGCCGGCCTGGGTCAGCCGGATCTGGCTCCGGCTGCGGTCGATGAGCACGACGCCGAGATCGCTCTCCAGCTGCGCAATCTGCCGACTGAGCGGCGGCTGGGCGATCGCAAGCCGCGACGCGGCACGGCCGAAATGCAATTCCTCGGCGACGGCGACGAAGTAGACCAGCCGCCTCAGATCCATCACGTCGTCGCGATCGGTCACGGTCAGCCGGACATTTGTCCGCGCGCTTCCGCGGAAGCTGCGGGAAAGGCCTGCCGGGTTTGATATCGCGTGATCATCGGCGCACGATCGAGACGGTGGTTCCGACGCGAAGACTGGGCGGGCATCCCTTGATTGTCAATTCTCCGCCTGGCCGACGCCATCTCGCTAATCCTTGCGGGCGAAGGCGCGGATCTTGTCCTCGTCGACCTCGATGCCGAGGCCGGGGCCATCAGGCACGCAGATCTCGAACGCGTCGAACCTGATCGGGTTGACGACGAGATCCTCCACCAGGATCCGCGGGCCGAAATGCTCGCTGCCCCATTCGAGTTTGGGCAGGGTAGCGAATGCGGCGAGATGCGCGGCGGCGCCGATGCTACTCTCCAGCAGGCAGCCGCCGTAGAGCTCGAGGCCGTGCGCGCTGGCCACCGCGGCGGCGCGCTTCATCTCGAACAGGCCGCCGCTCTTCACGAGCTTCAGCGAATAGACGCTGCCGCAACCCATCGTGGCGACGCGGGCGATGTTCTCCTTGGTGAAGGCCGCTTCGTCGACAAGCAACGGGATGGAGGTGCGCGCCGCGACACGCGCCATGGCTTCCAGCTGCAGCGCCGACACCGGCTGCTCGACCAGCGCGACGTCCAGCTCCTCCAGCGCGGGCAGGAAGCGGATGCATTCGGCTTCAGTCCAACCCTGGTTGACATCGACGATCAGGCGCACCTCGTCGCCGAGGCCGGCGCGCAGCGTCTGCAACCGCTTCAGATCGGCCTGCGGGCGATTGAAGCCGAACTTGATCTTGAACTGGCGATGTTCGCGGCGCAGCAGTTTCTCTTTCGCTTCCTCCAGCTCCTGGCCGCTGTCGCCCGAGGCCAGCGCCCAGATCACCTCCATGCGCTGGCGAACCGCGCCGCCGAGCAGAGCGCTGGCGGGGAGGCCGAGCGTCTTGCCGGCGGCGTCGAGCAGGGCGGATTCGATCGCGCCCTTGGCCGCGAAATTGCGGGTGGCGGCCTTGCTCATGCGCAAGCCATTGGCCTCGAAGGCGAGGGCAGGTTGCCCGAGCAGCGCCGGCGCCAGATAATTCGTGACCGCAGCCTTGATCGATTCCACGCTCTCCTCGGCCCAGCGCGGCCCGCCGAGCGTCGAGGCTTCGCCGATACCCGTCACGCCGTTGTCGAGCAGCACACGCACCAGCACGTAGCCCTGATGCGTGACTTCCGTGTTCGAGAGCTTGTGCCGTCGGCGGGTCGGCGCTTCCACGATGGTGGCGCGGATACTGCGGATCGCAGTGTCTTGCACGACACTCCGCACTTGCTCCACGGGCTTGGCGATTTCGATCACGGCACGACTCATAGGTCCTCGCAGGTCAGTTGAGAATGAACCCTGCCAGGCTTTCCGGGCCCGGCAGGGCGTTGTGCGTATCACTCGGCCGCGACGAGGCGCTCGACCGCTGCCTTCTTGAGCTTGAAGTCGAAATCGAGAACGAGATCGGTGTCGGCGCCGGCGGGGGCCCTTGGCGAACTTTCCGATCAGGCTCTGCTTCACGGCGAACACCGAGTCGTTGTCGAGATACTTGGTCTCGGAATCGTAGATCTGCGAGATCAGCGACTGATAGCCGTCCTTGGAGAGCATGAAGTGGATGTGGCCGGGACGCCAGGGATGGTGCCCCATGTACTTCAGGAGTTCGCCACCCGCACCGTCATAGGGGATCGGGTAGGGCTCGGGACGCAGCGCCACGAAGGCGTATTCGCCGTTGGCATCGGTGGTGAACCGTCCGCGCAGATTATAGGCCGGCTGCTCCGGGTCTTGCAGGTCGTAGAGCCCGTTCGGCGCGTCTTCCCAGACGTCGATGGTGACGCCTTCGATCGGCCGGCCCGCGGTGTCGCTGATGCGCCCTGAGACCTTGACGGTCTGCGCGTTGTCGAACGTCTTCTTGATGATGGAGGCGCCCTTCGGGAGCACCGGCGGGTTCTCCCGGTAGAATGGTCCGAGCACGGTGGACTCGCTTTCACCGTCGGTAACCTTGTGGTCCAGCATGTCGACCAGCACCTCGACGCCGAGGATGTCGGCGATCAGGATGAACTCGTTGCGCTTCTCGTCCGAGATGTCGCCGGCGCGGCGCAGGAATTCGCACGCGGCGAACCACTCGGCGAAGGTCAGGTCGACCTCCTTGCAGAAGGCGTGCATGTGGCGGATCAGGCTCGTCATGATCTGGCGGTTGCGATCCGGAATGTCGTTCGCGAGCGCGGCGATCACGTGGTCGGTGATGGTGTCCTTGTTGACGTTCAGCATGGTCGTTTCCTCCTTTTCTTGCAGTTTGGATCAAACTTGCATCCCCGTTTTCGGGAATATCGGCTGGTGGTTTCACCAGACAAATTCGTAAGCGGCATTCTCCAGCATCGCGGGCGCCGGGTGCGGATCGGCAAGGCCGCCGAAACGGCCGCGGCAGAACAGCAGCGGCTTCTTGCCGGGCTGCAGCGCCATCTCGCGGACACGGCCGAGGAAGATGGTGTGGTCGCCGGCGACGATTTCGTCTGCAAGATCGGTCACGAAGTAAGCCGCAGCGTTGGCGATGACGGGCAGCTCGTTGCGGCGCTCGAAGACGTCGCAGAGATCGAGCTTCGGCTTGCCCGCAAAATGCCAGGCCAGATCCTCCATGCCCTCGGCGAGCACGCTGACCGCAAACCTGCCGGTGTTCTGGATGTTGCAGAGCATCTTCGCGCTTTTCGCGATCGAGATCGCGACCAGCGGCGGATCGAGCGAGACCGACATGAAGGCATTGGCCGTCATGCCGTGGTCGCGCCCCTCGCAATGCGTGGTGATGATGGTGACGCCGGTGCCGAATTGGCCACAGGCATTGCGCAGCTCGCGCGGATCGATCGTGGTCATGGGCCGATCACCTCGAGTTGGGGCAGGCCGGATCTATCGGCAGGCGATGCGGCCACGATATCTCTCCAATCTTCCAGCGCTGCCGCGGCGGCGCTAAGGCCGGACCGCCGAAGCAAGCGGATCCGGCTGCTGGAGACAACCTCTCCATTGCGGCAGCGCACCGGCGGCAGGATGCGCGTGTCGAAGTGCTGCCGCAGCAACTGCGCGGTGCCGCCCTTGCAGGACCCGAAGCGGAAATCCTCGCCGACGATCACTTCGTGCGGTCGCAAGCGCCGCAACTCGGCGAGGAACTCGGCCGCGCTGCGCCGAACGTAGATCTGGTTGAAATCGGCGACCACGATGTGATGCGGTGCGAATGTTGCGATGCGATCGAGCTTTTCGCGCAGCGAGATTAGCGCCTCGGCCTTTCCGAAATACACCTTTGGCGGCGGATCGAAGGTGTAGACCACGGCCGGCACGCCGCGGCGGCGCGCTGCCGCAATGGTCTGCCGCAGCAATTCCTGGTGGCCGCGGTGGACGCCGTCGAACGCACCGATCGTCACAACGCTGGCCGTGAGGGCCAATTCCCCATCGCGATGGAAAGCGACAGTGGTGCTGTCAAAATCCTTGGCTAGGCCTTTGCCCATGGTTCGCTCCGGTTTCGCTCCCTTGCCGTGCAGCGTCGGCTGCGGCGTTGCATCGGCCTGACGATCATTGCCGTCCGGTCCGTGCCGCCTCAGTCATAGCCCGTGCCGGGGCGGTCCGCGCGGTATGGTGTGATACCTTTCGCCCGCGCAGGCTGAGCGCGTAGCTTTTCCTCCGATGTCACGCCGACCAAGAGCGTGACGGGATGGTCCGGGCCGGTGTGGCAACGCCCGCCGGCCCAACGACACAAGCGGAGGAGAAACCCATGTCTACAGCAGCTGCCCTGCGGGCCGACACGCCAGCATCAACCACCAGCGTCTACACCGGCGCGGAATTCCTGGACAGCATCCAGGATGGCCGCGAGATCTACATCTACGGCGAGCGCGTCAAGAACGTCACCCAGCATCCCGCCTTCCGCAACTCGGCACGGATGGTGGCGCGCTGGTACGACCGCTTTCACGAGAAGAAGGACCAGATCGGCGTCCTGACCGACACCGGCTCGGGACAGCTGACCCATCCGTTTTTCCTGGGCTCGCGCACGGCCGATGACCTGATCAAGGGCCGCGACGCGATCGCCGAACTGCAGAAGGTTGCGTACGGCTGGATGGGCCGCTCGCCGGACTACAAGGCGGCGTTCCTCGGAACCTTGGGCGCGAATTCGGGCTTCTATGGCGAATACGCCGGCAACGCGAAGAAATGGTATGCCCGGACCCAGGAGCGGCTCGACTTCTGGAATCACGCCATCGTCAATCCTCCGATCGATCGGGACCGCGCGATCGAGGACGTGCGCGACGTCTTCATGCATGTCGAGAAGGAGACCGACGCCGGCCTGATCGTCTCGGGCGCGAAGGTGGTTGCGACCGGCTCGGCGCTGACGCACTACAATTTCATCGCCCACTACGGCATCCCGATCAAGGACAAGTCGTTCGCGCTGATCTTCACGGCGCCGATGGACGCCAAGGGCGTCAAGCTGATCGCCCGCTCGTCCTATGAATTCACCGCGGCCGCGACCGGCTCGCCGTTCGACTATCCGCTGTCCAGCCGCTTCGATGAGAACGACTCGATCCTTGTTTTCGACAAGGTGCTGGTGCCCTGGGAGAACGTCTTCATCTATGGCGACGTCGACAAGATCAACCAGTTCTTCCCGGCGTCGGGCTTCATCCCGCGCTTCACGCTGCATGGCGTGACGCGGCTCGCCGTCAAGCTCGACTTCATCGCCGGCCTGTTCTCGATGGCGGTGGAGGCGACCGGATCGAAGGATTTTCGCGGCGTGCAGACGGCAGTGGGCGAGGTGATCGCCTGGCGCAATCTGTTCCACGGCATCTCGGATGCGATGGTGAAGTCGCCGATCCCCTGGCAGGGCACCGAGGGCTACAATCTGCCGAACCTGAACTACGGGTTGGCCTATCGCGTGTTCGCCCCGATGGCCTATCCGCGGATCAAGGAACTGATCGAGCGCCATGTCGCGAGCGGTCTGATCTACCTGCCGTCGAGCTCGGCCGACCTCGAGAGCGAGGCGATCCGGCCGTATCTCGACCGCTTCGTGCGCGGCTCCAACGGCTATGCCGCGATCGACCGGATCAAGCTGCTCAAGCTGCTCTGGGACGCGGTCGGCTCGGAGTTCGGCGGCCGGCACGAACTCTACGAGCGCAACTACGCGGGCAATTACGAGAACCTGCGCGTCGAAACGCTGATGGCCGCGGGCGCGACCGGCGACCTCGGCGCCATGCAGGATTTCGTGCGCAGCTGCATGAGCGACTACGACGTCTCCGGTTGGACGGCGAAGGACCTCGTCAACCCCGACGATATCAACTTGGTCAGCCGCGGCCTGGTGCAAGGCTGACCACACGTCTGGCGATCTGCTAGACAGAGCATTGGAGCCGCCGCGATCGTGCGGCGGCTCCATTCCGTTTTCGCGCTACCGCTTCATCGCTTGCAGAGAGAGTTGATCATCATGCTGTTTCACGTCGAAATGGACGTGCGGATCCCGCACGATCTCCCGGCCGAAAAGGTCGATGCGCTGAAGGCGGCCGAACGCGCCCGTGCCATGGAGCTGCAGCGCACGGGGGCCTGGCGCCATCTGTGGCGGGTGGCCGGACGCTACGCCAATGTCAGCATCTTCGACGTGTCTGGCGCGCAGGAATTGCACGATATCCTGTCGAGCCTGCCGCTGTTTCCGTTCATGGAGATAAAGGTCACGCCGCTATGCCGGCACCCGTCGTCGATCCACGACGACGATCGCTAGTCGACGACCGTGCGCGGGTGGCGGTGACGGGCCGAGGTGTTGATGCTGCCGGTGACGTCGGGATATCCGGTCAGGCTCAGCGTATCGGAACGAACCCCCCAGCTTTCGAGCCGGTCGAGGAAGCTCATGCCGAGCAGGTTGGTCTTCATCTGCCCGCGTTGCACCACCAGCGCAGGCACCGATTTCTCGACCAGCTTGCCGACCGCGAGGCGATCGAGCGTCAGCCGCGCTGCCTTGGTGTGACCGCCGGCGGTCTCCAGGTCGACATTGTATTCGAGCATGTCGGTCGGCAGCCCGATCGCCTTGGCGGTTTCCCAGGTCAGCACCACCGAGGTCGCGCCGGTGTCGATCACCATCGGCGCGCTGACGCCGTTGATCTTGGCCCGGAACGCGAACTCGCCGCCCTGGCTGCGCACAATCTGCACCGCGGGAGCGGGCGCCGCGGCCGGTGTGGCGATGCTGCGGCCGAATATCTGGGTCAGGTTCTGCCTGGCGAGCGCGATCTGATCGGGATCGCCATAGGCGACGACGGCGCCGGCCGTTGCCATCAAGAGCAGGATGACAAGGAGGATGCGGGTCACGGTGTGGCTCCGGTCGCGGCGGAGTTCACGCGCGCTTCGGACGCGGCTCCATGCGCTCGAGCCCGGCCTCGTTCATCCGCGCCGGCAGCGTCGCCATGACCGACAGCCGCTCCGCGCGGTCCATCTTGTGCCAGCGCGCGATCTCCGGGAGCGTGCGACCACAGCCGAAGCAGAGCTTCGTCCTGGGGTCGATCATGCAGACTGCGATACACGGCGTTTCTGAGCTCATTCTTCGACTGTTGAACCGTTTCACCCGCCAGTGCAAGCCGGTTGAATCGGTCAGCGCCATCACGCCCCGGCTTTTTGTCGCGAGCGTGGTCCCGGCGCGAACGCCCGGCGTCTATTGGCAACGAAAACCGCGTCACGCTTGTTCGCGACATGCTCTACAATCCGGTGCCGGCACTCATGATCGACCTGCGGCGCACCCGTTTCCGGTCGGCGCCCATCGCGGGCTCGGCGGGCTCCGGCTGCATCGGCGGCGCGTCTTCTGTCATCGGCGCCAGCGCGCTCATCACCCGCTCCGGTGGCAAGGTCACGATCACCTCGGTGCCGATGCGCAGCTTCGATTTCAGCGTGAAGGTGCCGCCGTGCATGTCGATCAGGCTTTTCGCGATCGGCAGTCCAAGGCCCGCACCCTGTTCCGCCGACTTGATCGAGTTGGAGCCCTGGCCGAACGAGGCCAGCACGACCGGGATCTCGTCCTCGGCGATGCCGCTTCCGGTGTCCTTGACGCTCAGATATTGCCCGCCCGACGCGGTCCAGCCGACCTTCAGCCAGATCTCGCCGCCCTGCGGGGTGAATTTGATCGAGTTGGAGAGCAGGTTGAGCACGACCTGGCGGATGGCGCGCTCGTCGCCCCAGATCCGGGGCATGCCGTGCTCGAACACCTCGTGGATGGTGATACCGCGGCTGGAGGCGCGCAGTTTCAGGAGATGGTGGCAGTCGGCGACGACATGCACCAGCGCCACGGCCTCTTCGTTCAGCTCGTAGCGGCCGGCCTCGATGCGCGACAGATCGAGGATCTCGTTGATGAGGTTGAGCAGGTGCACGCCGGAATTATGGATGTCGGCGGAATATTCCTTGTAGACCGGCACCGCGTGCGCGCCGAAGATCTCGCTCTTCATCACCTCGGAGAAGCCGAGGATGGCGTTGAGCGGCGTGCGCAGTTCGTGGCTCATCTGGGCCAGGAAGCGCGACTTGGCGACGTTGGCGGACTCGGCACGGTGTCGCGCCTCGTCGGAGATCGCCTTGGCCTGTTCCAGTTCGCCGATCAGCGCGTCCTTTTCGGCGCGGGCTTCCAGCGTCGCCAGCGTGGTCGAATGCAGCCGGTGCGCCAGCAGCGCGAAATAGCCCTCGGCGGCCAGCGCCAGAAGCGCCAGCACGTAATTGTCGAACGCGCCGTTGAGCACGAGGTCGAGCGCGATCCCGACCGTCACCGGAACGGTCGCCGCGAGGGCTGCGATCGGCAGGCTCGCCGCCAGCATGCTGGAGACCGCGATCACCAGCAGCATCAGGAACATCATCAGCGTGTTGGAAGAGAGATCACGCCCGGCAGGGTGGATCAGGATCGCGGTCCAGCACAGGCCGTACAGCAGGTCGAGCAACACGAAGCGGGTCCGCCACTTGCGGGTCACCGCGACCGAGGTGGGCTCGGCGAGGAAGCGGGCGCAACTGCGGATGATGGCGAGATGGACGACGAGGATGCCGACCGTCCAGGCGCCGGCCAAGATCGGCTTCATCCAGAGGCCAAACAGGACGCCGGTTGCCACCACGAGCAGCATCACGACGTAGGATGCCGAGATCCGGGTCTGGGCATATTGCCGGAGCAGTTCGGCGTCGAACGCCGGGCGGGTTCCACTGGTCGACGTTAACCGATCCCGCGCCTCGCGCACCCGCTGCGCGGCGACGCGCCGGCTGTTCACCGGCGCCGCCACCTGAGGTCCTGCCGGAAGCGCTACAACTTCAGGCTTTTCTGCGGGATTACTCATAAACAACACAAATCCTGCCAGCGAACCGCGCGGGCCTTTTGCATTGTCTATCTGTGACGCCAAATCATTAAGCGATGACTTAAAGAGCTAAGGAAAAGCGTAAACGGGGAGTTAAATTAACTTTTGGCCCGGGGGCTGCGCCGTCGCGCAAATGACCTCACCATCGCACCAGAAGCAGTCTCGCGGCAGCCTCAGGATCGCGAGCGGAACCGCACCGAGTGGCATGCCGCGCAGATATACGGTGCGCTCGAGATCGGGCTTTCCGACCGGCGCGCAGCCGATCGCGAGATGATGGCGGTAACGTCGGCAACCTAATTGCCTTAGGGAATTGCGGTGACGGTGGCCACCGCAATTCCGGTTTGGCCACGCGCGCGCGATCCTTCGCTACGGCGAGCCGGTGCAATTTCAATCGCGGGTGAGGAGTTTCGGGCGCAATGACCGCTGAAGAGCCATCAGATGCAAGGCGAGGAAGGCTCCAGCATTTCGGAATAATGGAAGTGTGCCCCTGAGTTGCCCGACGTGTCAAGTCGTCAAATCGAATGCCGGCGGCCGGTCGGCTACTGTGCATGGGGTTGTTTTCGATATTTTGGCAGCGCGCACCTCCAGAGGGCGAATTCTCCTTCGCGCTAGGACGCTGCATGGATGGTGACCCGCCGGCGCGGGTCACCATCGCCGTATTCGGGGCGCGCGTCAGCGCTGCAGCCGCGCCAGCAGGCTCGACGTATCCCAGCGCTTGCCGCCCATCTTCTCGACCTCGGCATAGAACTGGTCGACCAGCGCGGTGGCGGGCAGGGTGGCGCCGTTGCGGCGGGCTTCGGCGAGCGCGATCGAGAGGTCCTTGCGCATCCATTCGACCGCGAAGCCGAAATCGTACTTGCCCTCGTTCATGGTCTTGTAGCGGTTCTCCATCTGCCAAGACTGCGCGGCGCCCTTGGAGATGGTCTCGATCACGGCGGTGACGTCGAGGCCGCTCTTCTTGGCGAAGTGGATGCCTTCCGAGAGGCCCTGAACCAGGCCGGCGATGCAGATCTGGTTGACCATCTTAGTGAGCTGGCCGGCGCCCGCCGGTCCGAGCAATTTGCACATCCGCGCATAGGCGCCGGTGATAACAGGCTCGGCGCCCGCATAGGCGGCTTCGCTGCCGCCGCACATCACCGTCAGCACGCCGTTCTCGGCGCCGGCCTGGCCGCCGGACACCGGCGCGTCGACGAACTTGAAGCCGGCCTTGGTGGCGGCGGCATCGAGCTCGCGGGCGACCTCGGCGGAGGCGGTGGTGTGATCGACGAAGGTCGCGCCCTTCTTCATGCCGGCAAAGGCGCCGTCGGGGCCGATCGTGACCGCCCGCAAGTCGTTGTCGTTGCCGACGCAGCACATCACGAAATCCTGGCCTTCGGCCGCGGCCCTCGGCGTTGGCGCCGTCTTGCCGCCGAACTTGTCGGCCCATTCCTTCGCCTTCGCCGCGGTCCGGTTGTAAACGGTGACCTCATGGCCGCCCTTTTTCACGAGGTGTCCCGCCATCGGGAAGCCCATTACGCCGAGACCGAGGAAAGCGACTTTAGCCATGTCTGTTACCTTGTGATTTGCCGTGGTGATCGCCCCTTGGGACCGCCGGAAAACGTCGCGGCGGGCAGGGCATTTTCGTCCATGGAAGGGAGCCGCACCATACCCCCTGCGCAGCGGAGGGCAACGGCTTCGTTGGATGGCAGACCCCGGTTTTGTGCTAGGATCGGGCTACCTAAGAACTTCACAAAAAAGGGAGTGTCTCGCATGGGCATGAGCGTCGGTGTGCTCGATCATTTCAATATCCGGACCCGCAATCTCGCCGCCACGGTGCGGTTCTATGAGGACATTCTGGGCCTGGAAAAGGGCGCGCGACCGAACTTCGCGTTCCCCGGTGCGTGGATGTACAGCGAGGGCAAGGCGGTCGTGCATCTGGTCGATATTTCCGCGACCGACGAGGCACAAAAGCCGGACTCGGGCGTCGTCCATCACGTCGCCTTTGCCAGCCAGGGCTTTGACGGGATGCGGCAGCGGCTGCAGTCCAAGGGCATGGAATTCGACTCGCGCCAGGTTCCCGGCGGCGATCTCTGGCAGATCTTCGTCAACGACCCCAACGGGGTCATGATCGAGCTGAACTACGAGGCCGCCAAGGAAGGCGGCGCGGCAGCGCCGGCCGAGCGGCGGGACGACGTCGGAGCGAGGTAGCCTTTTGCGCTGCAACGCTCTATGTGAGGTCTCCTGGGCGCGATCCGGAAAGTGTGAAGCGGGTTTTCCGACGCGCCCCGCTTGAAAAGCCAGGAGATGCGCGGTGAGCGTGACGCAGCAACAGGTTCTTGATTGTCTTGCCAAGGTGATGTCGCCGCGCGGCACTGCCCTGACCAACGCCAATGTGCTGTCGGCGATCACGGTCACCGACGGCAAGGTGTTTTTTTCGATCAATGTCGACGCTGCGGAAGCCCGCGCCTGGGAGAGCGTGCGCGCGCAGGCCGAGAACGCCGTGCGCGCCATTCCCGGCGTCAGCGTCGCGATGATCGCGCTGACCGCGGAACGCAAGGCGGGCGGCGCGGCGCCGGCGCCGCGACCGGCCGGCGGCGTCCAGCCTGCGTCCGCGCACCGTCATCCGCACCCGCCCGGTACGCAATCGCCGATGGCGCGCCAGGCCGAGATCCCCGGCATCTCCGCCGTCATTGCGGTTGCCTCCGGCAAGGGCGGGGTCGGCAAGTCGACCACGGCGCTCAACCTCGCGCTCGGCCTGCGCGACATCGGCCTGCGCGTCGGGCTGCTCGATGCCGACATCTACGGCCCGTCGGTGCCGCGGTTGACCGGCATCCACGAGAAGCCGCAGCTCAACGACGACAAGAAGATGGTCCCGCTGCAGCGCTTCGGCCTGTCGATCATGTCGATCGGCTTCCTCGTCGAGGAGGACACCGCGATGATCTGGCGCGGGCCGATGGTGATGTCGGCAATCACCCAGATGCTGCGCGACGTCGCTTGGGGCACGCTCGACGTGCTGGTCGTCGACATGCCGCCCGGCACCGGCGATGCCCAGCTCACGCTGGCGCAGAACGTCCCGCTCAAGGGCGCCGTCATCATCTCGACGCCGCAGGACCTCTCGCTGATCGATGCGCGGCGGGGACTGGCGATGTTCAAGAAGGTCAATGTGCCGGTGCTCGGGATTGTCGAGAACATGAGCTATTTCCAGTGCCCGCATTGCGGCACGCGCTCGGACATCTTCGGCCATGGCGGCGCCCGCCACGAGGCCGAGAAGCTCGGGGTGCCGTTCCTCGGCGAGATTCCCCTGCATATCGCGATCCGCACCGCCTCCGATGCCGGCAACCCGGTGGTCGAGAGCGAACCGGACGGCCCGCATGCTGCGATCTACCGCGCGATCGGCAGCAAGGTCCGCGAGCAGCTGCAAGGCGTCATCGCCGCCGCCTGAGCCCCGTTGTCCCGGTGAGCCGATCGGCCTCAAAGGCCCGGATCCGGGCGGCCTTCTTCACAGGCCTGATGCCCTTGGGCGATTGCTGAATCGCGTCCGCCCTGTATGTTTGTCCAGTACTGGCCGAATCGTACCACCGTTCCGTCGATTGAAGGCGGGCACGGGCAGCCGAAATGCGGGAAGGGGCCGTGAGGCGACCGGCGACATGGCAGCACGCGACGGAAACAAGGAACGCCGCAAGCATCTGACACGGGAGAAGCGCGAAGAGGCTTCCCGGATGGCGTTCAACCTTTCGAAGAAATCCGACTCGATCGGCGAGGCCGCCATCGCGATCGCCAAGACGTTCGGCGTCAGCAAGACCACCGCGCAAAGCTGGATCCGGCGCGGGCGGCATTTGGCTGACAAGGCCAAGAAGGCGCGGGAGACGGCGCGGCGCTGATGGCCGCTGCAGCGCGGCGGTTGGGCGCCGGCCGGGCGGCTGCACGCGGCGATTTACCGCGCGATGGACGGCAAGCCCGCGAGCCGTCGTCGCAGCAGCCTGAGCCTGCATTTTCCGGCCTATTCCCGCATCATCAGACTTTCGTTTAATTGGTGCGGTCATGCCATTGTCGCGTTTCCGTGAAGCCGTCTTCCGTGTTAAAGGGCCGATCGAGAGCGCCTCGGCGGGCCTTTTTGCAAGTGTTCTGCTTGCAGACCTCCCGCCGGAGAACTGCTTACGGTCACTGGGAAACGCCCCTCAAGGAGAAGCCTTACGATGAAGCGTCGTGATTTTTTGAAAGTGTCTGCGGCCGGTGCTGCCGCGACGGCGGTTGCCGCGCCGGCGATCGCGCAGTCCTCGCCTGAAATCAAGTGGCGCCTGACCTCGAGCTTCCCGAAGTCGCTGGACACCATCTATGGCGGTGCCGACCAGGTGGCGAAGTATGTCGCCGAAATGACCGACAACAAGTTCCAGATCCAGGTGTTCGCGGCGGGTGAGATCGTCCCCGGACTGCAGGCGCTGGACGCGACCTCCAACGGCACGGTCGAGATGTGCCACACCGTCTCGTACTACTATGTCGGCAAGGACCCGACCTTTGCGATCTACGCGTCGGTGCCGTTCGGCCTCAACGCCCGCATGCAGAACTCCTGGTGGTACCAGGGCGGCGGCGAGGCGCTGGGCAACGAGTTCTTCAAGAAGTTCGGCGTGATCGGCTTCCCCTGCGGCAACACCGGCACCCAGATGGGCGGCTGGTTCCGCAAGGAGATCAAGACGGTCGCGGATCTCTCCGGCCTCAAATTCCGGATCGGCGGCATCGCCGGTCAGGTGCTGCAGAAGGTCGGCGTGGTGCCGCAGCAGCTCGCCGGCGGCGACATCTACCCGGCGCTGGAAAAGGGCACCATCGACGCCGCCGAGTGGGTCGGTCCCTATGACGACGAGAAGCTCGGCTTCCAGAAGGTCGCCAAATACTATTACTACCCGGGCTTCTGGGAAGGCGGCCCGACCGTGCACGCCTACTGCAACCTGGAAAAGTGGAACGCGCTGCCGAAGAACTACCAGGCGATCCTGAGCAACGCGACCGCCAACGCCAACACCTGGATGGCCGCGCGCTACGACATGCAGAACCCCTCGGCGCTGAAGCGGCTGGTTGCCGGCGGCACGCAGCTGCGTCCGTTCACCAACGAAGTGCTCGAGGCCTGCCTCAAGGCGACCAACGAGCTGTGGGGTGAAATCTCGGCCAAGAATGCCGACTTCAAGAAGTCGATCGACGCCATGCAGGCGTACCGTTCCGACCAATATCTGTGGTGGCAGGTCGCTGAATACACCTTCGACAGCTTCATGATCCGCTCGCGTACCCGCGGCTGATCCCGCTTCGAGCGTTCGCGAGCAGAGAACGCGCCAGAAGCTTCGACTTAAGTAGCCCGGCCCCCGCAAGGAGGCCGGGTTTTTTGCGTCTGGAATTCGCCGAGGGGATGTTCCATGCTCGCGTCCGAAGCCTCGGCACGAAGGCGGTCGCGTGATCGGTCACCGGTCATGGCGGCAAAGAAACGCAGCGCGACAATGCAAAGCAGTCGACGCTCGGACAACACAATCACACAGGGCAGGATTCAAAAAATGAAGCGCAGGGATTTCATCAAGGTCACGGGACTAGGTGTCGCCGGTGCCGCGACCGTCGCCGCGCCGGCGATCGCGCAGTCGATGCCGGAGCTGAAATGGCGTCTGACCACGAGCTGGCCGAAAACGCTCGACACGCTGCACGGCGGCGCCGAGCTGATGGCGAAGGCGGTCGGCGAAGCCACCGACAACAAATTCCAGATCCAGACCTTTGCCGCCGGCGAGATCGTGCCCGGCCTCCAGGTGCTCGACGCGGTGCAGAATGGCACGGTCGAGATGGGGCACACCGCGCCGTATTATTACTTCGGCAAGGACCCGACCTTCACCTTCGGCTCCTCGGTGCCGTTCGGGCCAAACATGCGGTTGAACCAGGCCTGGTACATTCTGGGCGGCGGCAAGGAGCTCCTGAACGACTTCTACAAAAGCTACAACGTTACCTCGCTGCTGGCCGGCAACACCGGTTGCCAGATGGGCGGCTGGTTCCGCAAGGAGATCAACAGCGTCGACGATCTCAACGGCTTGAAATTCCGCATCGGCGGCTTTGCCGGGCGCGTGATGCAGAAGCTCGGCTGCGTGCCGCAGCAGCTTGCTGGCGGCGACATCTATCCGGCGCTCGAGAAGGGCACGATCGACGCCGCGGAATGGGTCGGCCCCTACGACGACGAGAAGCTCGGCTTGTACAAGGTCGCGCCGAACTACTATTTCCCCGGCTGGTGGGAAGGCGGCCCGATGCTGGTGGCGATGATCAATCTCGACAAGTGGAACGCGCTGCCGAAATATTATCGCAACGTGCTCGAACAGGCCGGCCATCTCGCCAACAACTGGATGATGGCGCGTTACGATCAGGCCAATCCGCTTGCGTTGAAGAAGCTGCTCGCCAGCGGCACCAAGCTGCGTCCGTTCCCGGCCCCCGTGATGGAAGCCTCGTTCAAGGCGGCCAAGGAGCTGCACGCCGAGGTGGCGGCGACCAACGCCAACTTCAAGAAGGTCTATGACTCGCTGACGTCGTTCTCCAACAACGGCTATCAGTGGTTCCAGGTCGCCGAAGTCGGCTACGACAATTTCATGGCACGCCACTCTCAGGCCTGACACCGCTAACCTTGAGCGCAAGCAAAAACCCCGGGGCGAAGCTCTGGGGTTTTTCGTGCGCAACTGGCGCGGGCCTGGGCAGATGAGTAGTTTTTGGCCAGATTCGTGCTAACGTTGTTCAGGAGCGTGAATCAGGGCGCCAAATGCGTTTCCTCGGTCTTATGCTGCGGACGTTGTTTCTGACCCTTGTGGTGGTCATCACCGCTCGCGTCGCAAGCCCGCAAAACGAAACCATCTGGTCGGCCTACGAAACGCCGTCCGATTTGTTTCGCATCATCCTGGGCGCCGCGGTCTGCCTCTTCGTCGCCGTCCAGATATTCAGGTATTCCAGAGATCCCGCTGATATGCGCAGGTGGGTCGTCATCGGCGGCGCCGCGGTGCCGTTGGCGCTGCTCTGCGCGGTCGTCATCTGGTAGGCGCCTTCGCCGATCGCGTAGGCTCGGCGATCATCGCGCAAGCTTCGTCGATCAAACGGAAACGGCAATGACCGTACCGGCACACGGCTTTCGAAGCCCATCCCGGTGGCCGGTCCGGTCCGGTAGTGGCCGTTATAATGCCCTCCGCTCGGGCAGTAATTCGGATCCTGTCGCCCCCGATCGTCGATCTTCCGGCGATAGCTTCGCTGCTGATAGCGCGTCTGCCAGCAATTGCAGTTCTGGTCACACGCGAGCCGTACCTGAACGATGCTTGCGGGGCCCCGTGGCGACAGCCGCGTGACCTGAACGGGCGCTGCGCGGGCAACCGACGCAATCATGGCACCGGCTGTGGCGATGAGAAGCAGGCGCGTTGTATTTTTCATATGGGTCTCATCGAACCGATCAGCGTGAATCCCGGAAGCCAATTCAATTGCGAAGCCCGCCGTTATTTCCTTGGCGATGGCTTGGGCGGCGAGGCCGGAGGCGTCGGTACGGCACCTTGCGTCGTGCGGACCACCGGGTTCTTCTGCTCGGTGGGTCCGCCGAGATTGCCTGACTTTTTCGGACCGCCGATCGCGCTTTGTGCGGCCGCGGATCCCGCAGAGAGTGCAAGCAGAATTGCCGCCAGGGTGAGCATGTTCTTCATTCGTCGGTTCCTCCAGTCGAAAGCCTCGTATGGCGCGTGTCAGCGGGCCGCAGGCCTGTTTTCGCTGACCTGCTGCGGGGCGGCGACGGGCAAATCCTCCAGGGCACATTTGCGCCAGTCGTCGGACGTGCAGTTCGCCGGCCACCCGCCACCAAGCGCCATGAAAAGCGCGGCGCTGTCCGAGAGGCGCGTCGCCTGGGCCTGCACGCGGACCACTGCGGCTGTCAGATAGACCTGCTGGGCATTGAGCACGACCACCTGATTGACCTGCCCGAGCGCAAGCTGCTTCTGAATGATGTCGAGGCTGGCTTTGGCGGCGAGCTCGGCCTTGACCGCAGCCTGCAAGGCGCGCGCGTCGGCCTGCAGGCTGCGCAAGGCGTCGGCGACGTTCTGCATCGCCGTGACGACAGCCTGGCGATAGAGCGCATCCGCCTGGTCCACCGCGGCCTCCGCGGCCTTCTGCTTGTGGTAGAGCGTCAGGCCATCGAACAGCGGCTGGGTCGCGCTCGCGGCGATGACGTAGAAGCTGGTTCCCGGCGTGAACAGTTCGGCGAGGCTGAAGCCGGCGGCGCCGGCATTGCCGGTGATCGTGATGTTGGGCAGCCGTGCCGCGATCGACACGCCGACCTGGGCATTCGCCGAGTGCAGCAGCGCCTCCGCGGCCCTGACGTCCGGACGCTGGGCGATCATCTTGCTCGGCAGGCTCACCGGCAGGTGCGCGGGAAGCGCCAGGCGGTCGAGCGTGAACTTCTGCAGGATTTCATCCGCCGAGAATTGCCCGGCCAGCGACGTCAGCAGGTCACGCTGAACCGCGAGCTGCTTTTCGAGCGGCGGCAGCAGTTGCTCGGACTGGGCCAGCGCGGCCTCCTGCGCCAGCACGTCGACCTGGGCGGCGCCGCCCGCGTTGAACTGGTTCTTCACGATCTCCAGAATGCCGCGTTCGATCTTCACGACGCGCTGGATCGCGGCAATCTGGCCGCGCAGCGATGCTTCCTGGATCGCCGCGGTGACGACGTTGGCCGTCAGGGTGAGATAGGCCGCTTCCAGCTGGAACAATTGCTGCTCGGAGATCGCATCGAGGCTCTCGACCGCACGAATGTTCTGGCCCCAGATATCAGGCACGAAGCTGACATTCAGTTGCGCGGTATGGAGCGAGAATACCGACGGAGACTGGCCACCCGGGCCCGAACCCGATGCGCCGGAGATTTGCTGCTGGGACGGCGTGTAGTTTGCGCCGATCTGCGGGAAGAACAGCCCGCGCTGGGCCAGCGCGTTGTACTGCGCGATCCTGATCGATGCCTCTGCCGCCTGCAAGGACGGGTTGTGCTCGACCGACATCTTGATCAATTCGTCGAGCGGCTTCGAGCGGAATGCCGTCCACCACCGCAGCGACACGTCCTCTCCGGTGACGAAGTGCTGCTTGGGCACGCTGGGGCCGCCCGGGCTCGTGCTGGGGGAAGCTAGCTTCTCGGGTGTGTAGCGATCGACGTCGGGGGCAGGCGGCGGCACGAAATTCGGCCCGACGGCGCAGCTCGCCAGCAGCAGCCCGGCGGCGCCAGCGCCAAGCATCGGGCGCAGCGCGCGCCGTCCGCCCGGCGCGAGCGTGGCAACAATCCGTGCGACGATCTCGGACATCAGGCGCCCCCTTCATGCGCCGCTTCGGGGGGCGCCACGGCAGCCGCCTCATCGGGAGAGGCTACGGGCTCGCGCGACAGGAAGATCTTGCGCAGCGCAGGCGCCACGATCAGCAGCAGCAGCGGGCCGATGAACATGCCGCCGACCACCACGGTCGCGAGCGGCCGCTGCACCTGGCTGCCGATGCCATGCGACAGCGCCGCCGGGAACAGTCCGACACCGGCGGACAGCGCGGTCATCAGCATCGGCCGCATGCGTTGCTCGGCGCCGTTGAACACCGCCTCCGCGATGCTCATGCCCGAGGCCCGCAATTCGCGGAAATAAGTGATGTTGAGGATGCCGTCCATGACAGCGACGCCGAACAGCGAGATGAAGCCGATCGCGGCCGAGATCGAGAAGTCGAGCCCGGCGAGGTACAGCGCGATCAGGCCGCCGCCGACCGCGAACGGTATGCCGGCCAGTGCCAGCAGGCTGTCGCGCAGCGAGTTGAACAGGCTGTAGAGCAAGACGAAGATCAGCAGCAGCGTCACCGGCACGACGATCATCAGCCGGGCCTTGGCGGCTTCGAGATTGTCGAATTCGCCGGACCAGATCATCCGGTAGCCGGTCGGAAGCTGCACCGCCTCGGCGACGCGCGTCTGCGCCTCCGCCACCGTGCTGCCGAGGTCGCGGCCGCGCACGCTGAACTTGATCGGGATGTAGCGCTGGCTGCGCTCGCGATAGATGAAGGATGCGCCGGTATCGAGCGAGATGTCGGCAAGCTCGCTCAGCGGGATGTAGGCGTTGGTGCCGGACGGCGTCTGGTAGGCCACCTTGATCTCGCGCACCTCGTCGATGCTCTGGCGGAATTTCGGGTCGAGCCGCACCACGACGCCGAACTGCCGGTCACCCTCCAGCACCGTCGTCGCGCTGGTGCCGCCGAGCGCCGCCTGGACGACGGTCGTCACGTCGCCGGTATTGAGACCGTAGCGCGCAGTCTTCTCGCGGTTGACCTTGATATTGAGGTTGGGCTGCCCGACCAGGTGGAAGATGCCGAGATCGGCAACGCCGCGGATCTTGGCCATCTCCTGCGCGACCTTGGTCGCGAGCTGTTCGAGCACGGCGAGGTTGGGACCGATAATCTTGACCGAGTTCGCGCCCTTGACCCCCGACAGCGCCTCCTCGACGTTGTCCTGGATGTATTGCGAGAAGTTGAAGGCGACGCCGGGCAGTTCCTCGTCGAACTCCTTCTGCAATTCCTCGGTGAGCTTCTCCTTGGTCAGGCCGGGCGGCCACTGGTCGAACGGCTTGATCGGCGCGAACAGCTCGACGTTCGCGAATGGCGAGGCGTCGCTGCCATTGTCGGGGCGGCCATGCTGCGACACCACCGTGATGATCTCTGGGTGACGCAACAGGATCTCGCGCATCTTGCGGGTCGGCTGGGTGCCGGCGTCTAGCGACATGGTCGGCGGCATCGAGGCGCGAATCCAGAAATTGCCTTCCTCCAGCGCGGGCAGGAATTCGCTGCCGAGCCGGCTCGCGGCAAGGCCGCTCAGTCCGAGGAAGATGATGCCGGTTGCGACCGCGACCCTCAGATGCGTCAGCGACCAGCGCAGCACGGGCGTGTAGGCCTTGCGCAGCGAGCGCACGATGATCGTTTCGGTTTCCTCGATATGCTTCGGCAGCAGCAGCGATGCCAGCACCGGCGTCACCGTGAATGTCGCCAGCAGCGCGCCGGCTAGCGCGTAGCCGTAGGTTCGCGCCATCGGGCCGAAGATCTGGCCTTCGACGCCCTGCATGGTGAACAGCGGCACGAACGCGGTGACCGTGATGGCCGCGGTGAAGAACACAGCCTTGTCGACCTGCAACGCGCTGACGAAGATCATGCGCAGCCGCTCGGTCCAGCCCGGCGCGGGCTGGCCGTTTCGCGCCGTGGGATCGTCTCCCCAGTAGCCCTCGGCGAGGTGTTGCAGCACCCGCAGCCGGTTCTCGGGACTGGACTGGAAATTGCGGAAGATGTTCTCCATCATGATGACGGCGGAATCGACGATGATTCCGAAGTCGACGGCGCCGAGCGACAGCAGATTGGCGTCCTCGCCCTGCAGCACCAGGATGATGATCGCGAAGAACAGCGCGAACGGGATATTGGCGCTGACGATCAGCGCGCTGCGCAGATCGCCCAGGAAGACCCACTGGATCACGAACACCAGCAGGCAGCCGAACATCAGATTGTGCAGCACGGTGTGGGTCGTCACATTGACCAGCGAGGTGCGGTCGTAATAGGGGACCACCTTGACGCCGGGCGGCAGGGTGCCGTCGCTGTTGATCTTGGCGACTTCCTCCTCGACCTTCGGCACGATGTCGTTGGTGTGTTGCGTGCGGCCCATCACGACGATCGCCGCCGCGACGTCGTCGTCCTTGTCCTTGCCGGCGATGCCGAGCCGCGGCACATAGCCGACCGACACTTTAGCGACGTCCTTGATCTGGATCGGCAGTCCGTTGGACTGGGTCAGGACGACGTTCTCGATGTCCCGTACCCGGTAGCCCTTGGTGATGTCGTCATCGCCGCCTGAATTGATCAGGCCGATGCCGCGGATGTTGACGGATTGCTGGCCGATCGCAATTTCGCGGCCACCGACATTGATGTTGGCATTGCCGAGCGCGCTGATCAGCTGCGGCACGGTGATGTTGTAGGCTTCGAGCTTGGCCAGATCGGCGTCGACGTTGAACTGCTTGGTGGTGCCGCCCCAGGCATTGATCTGCACCACACCGGGAAGCGTCATCAGCCGGCGGGCGACGACGTAGTCCTGCAAGGTCCTGAGATTGGTCAGCCCGAAATTCGGCGGACCGACCAGCTGGTAGCGGTAGATCTCGCCGACCAGGCTCGATTGCTGGATCTGCGGGATCTGATTGCCGGGCAGCTGAACGTTCTGCGTCAGGCTGTTGGTGGCCTGCGAGAGCGCGAAATAATAATCGACGCCGTATCGGAACGTGACCCGCACGAACGACAGGCCGTAGAACGAGGTCGAGCGGATGTTGACGACGCCCGGCGTCGAGTACAGCCCGACCTCCATCGGGATCGTATAGTACTTCTCCATCTCCTCGGCGGAGAGGCCGGCGGCCTGGGCCGTGATCTCGAGGATGACGGGAGCCGGGTTCGGGTAGGCCTCGATGTTCAGTTTGGTGAAGGCGGCGAAGCCGGCGGCGCAGAACACGGCGAGGCCGAGCACGATGACGGCGCTTCGGGTCAGACCGAATTGAAGGAGGCTCTTGATCAAGATGCTGTACTACTCTCGAGCGGACGAAGGCGCGGTTGGCGCGGGCTAGCCGGTGACCGCGTTGGCGAACTTGTTGCTGAGGAAGATCGCGCCCGTGGAGGCAACCTTCTCGCCGGCCGCCAGGCCGTTGAGGATCTGCCGCCAGCCATCCTGCTCCATGCCGATCGTCACCGTGCGGCGGTCGAACTTGCGGCCGTCGGTCGTGACCCACACCGTCATCGTTCCGTCGCCCTCGCGCACGATGGCGTCCAGCGGAGCGCTGACCGACAGCTTTGGCGGCTCGGTTTCGATGGTGAAGCTCGCCAGCATGCCTGCGCGCAGCTTGTGCTGGGGATCGTCGATCACCGAGCGCACCAGCTGGCGATGCGAGTTCGGATCGATATTGAGGCCAAGCGTCGTCACGCGGCCGCGAAACACCTCGTTCGGATAGGCCGGCACCCGCACCTCGACCGGTTGGCCGATCCGGTAGGACGGGGCGTCGGTCTCGATCACATTGGCGACCATCCACATCGTCGAGATGTCGGCCAGCGAATAGGGCGCGGGCGCATTGCCGGGTTGCACGAACAGACCCGGCGCGGCATTGCGCGCGATGATCCGGCCCGAAATTGGGCTCGGCACCACCAGGATGGAATCGACCTTGCGGTCAGCGACGATGCGGTCGATCTCGGCGTCGGTCTTGCCGAAGATGCGCACCGCGTTGCGTCCGGCCTTGTAGTTGCCTTCAGCCGTCTGTTGATCCGACGTCGCCTGGTCGACGTCCTTTTGTGCGCCGCCGCCGGTCTTCAAGAGCTGCCTGACCCGCGCCAGCGTCCTGGTCTGCAGTTCGAGCACGCCGGCCGCGGCGAGCAGCGACGACTCGGCCTGCAGCAGATCGGGGCTGTCGATCGTGAACAGCGTATCGCCCTTTGCAACTTCGTCACCGACATTGAGGGGCGTGTCAACGATCCTGCCGGGATTTGGGGTAAACGCCTGCACCAGCATGTTCTGGTTGAAGTCGATCGAGCCGACTGCGTTTTTCAGGGTCCGGAACGAGCGCTGCTCCGCGGCCATGACCTTCAGGGAGGCTGCCTGCTTGTCGCTTAGCGTGACGTATTGCTGCTCGACGTTGACGTCCTGCCGCGCGGTGTCTTGCGCGGCCTTGGCGTTCACCACACCATCGGCGCGCGTCGTGAGCCACGCGCCGGCGAGAAGCGCCGCCAGCACCGGCATCGCCGCAAAGCCCATATACTTCATTCGAAATGACATCGCCCGCCGCCAATACTGCATGAAAGCCTCGCGCGAGAGACGAGGTCTTGCCGCATGGCGGGCCGTCGTCCGATCTCCCGTTGAGAACAAATGAACAGATATCAGGGCTAGCTGACGCCAGGCTTACATTTGTCCTTTTCAAGCGTGCGCCCGGCGCGCAAATTTGATTGCGGCGGGTGCCGGTTTATCTATTTTGCGTGGGACTAGGGGCTGCCGCGCATAGCCAAAAAGTAGCGCTCTGAGCGGTAATCCAGCGTTGTGCTTAAATGCGTATCGTTTGCACGTCGGGACTGCTCAGCGCGCGATCTGTTGCGGAATTGTCGCTTGGCTGGCGCATCGCAACAAGGTGTGTAAACAGAACGCCGATTGAATGAAGACAGGACTGCTGCAATGCGCCTTCTGATCGTCGAGGACAATCTCGAGCTCTCGCGGTTGCTCGCGAGCGGGCTGATGGCGGCAGGATACGAGTCCGACATCGTCAACAGCGTTGCCGAAGCGCGCGATGCGCTGCGTAGCGTCAGCTATGCTGCCATGATCCTCGATCTCAGTCTGCCCGACGGCGATGGCCTGACGGTGCTGGCGGAGCTTCGCCGCAGGAACGACCCGCTGCCGGTCCTGGTGCTGACCGCGCGCAACGGCCTTCAGGATCGGGTCAACGGCCTGCGCAGCGGTGCCGACGACTATCTCGCGAAGCCGTTTGCGCTGGAAGAGCTGGTGGCGCGGCTCGAGGCCGTCCTGCGCCGGCCCGGTCAGTTGCTCGGCTCCTCGCTGAAGCTCGCCAATCTCGTCTACGACACCGAGAGCAAGCAGGTGTTCGTCGACGGCACGCCGCAGGTCTTCTCGGCGCGCGAGACCTCGGTGTTGGAGATCCTGCTGCGGCGGCAGGGGCGGGTGGTGCCGAAAAAGAACGTCGAGGACCACATCTTCGGATTGTCGGGCGAAGTCGCCTCGAATGCCGTCGAGGTCTACGTGTCGCGCCTGCGCAAGCTGCTTACCGAGCACCGCGCCAAGGTCATCATCCATACTATTCGCGGCGTCGGCTATCTGATGGCGGAGGAGAAATAGGGGTGTTCCGCTTCACGTCGCTGACCTCGCGGATCGTGTTCCTGCACATCGTGGCGGTCGCGGTCGCCGCGATCTTCCTGCCGCTGCTGCTGCTGTGGCTCTTGAATTCGGAGATCAACCATCTGCATAGCGAAGCGATGCGCGATCAGGCCGCCGATCTCGGCCAGAACCTCTCGGTCGATTCCGACGGCAAGGTTCAGCTCAACCTGCCGGACAGCCTGAAGGGGCTCTATTCCGACGCCTATGGCCGCTACCGCTACGACATCTACGATGCGGACGACAATCTGCTGTTCTCGTCGCATCGCGGAGCGCCGCGACCGCCGGCCCTGGCCGACCGGATTTCCGGCGCCAGCGCCACCCAGCTCGTCGGCGGCCAGACGCTGCGAATCCAGGTCGCCGAGGACCTCTCGCATCGCGACGTCATCATCGATGACATCGTTTCCAACTTCTTCCGCCGGGTCGGCTGGATCACCATCCCGATCCTGCTGATCCTGCTGGCCACCGACATCCTGATCTTCCGCCGCGCCGTGATTCCGCTGCTGCGGGCTTCCGAGGAGGCCAGGGCCATCGGGCCGGCCAGGACCGACATTCGTCTGCCGACGGAGGGGATTCCGAGCGAGATCCTGCCGCTGGTGACCGCCGTCAACCAGGCCTTCGATCGTCTGGAGGACGGGTTTCACGTGCAGCGCCAGTTCACCGCCGATGCCGCGCATCAGCTGCGCACTCCGCTTGCGATCCTGAGGACCCGCATCGAGACGCTGGATGTGGCCAAGGGGACCAAGGAGCTGCATGCCGACATCGAGAGCATGAGCCGGATCGTCAGCCAGCTGCTCGAGATCGCCGAGCTCGATACGCTGGTGCTGGATCCTGGCGAAACCGCGGATCTGCGCGCGGTGTGCGCCGAGGTGGTCGGCTCGATCGCGCCCTATGCGCTGGCGCAGCGGAAAGACATCGCGCTGCGCGGCGCCGACGGCCCGGTGCAGGTCAAGGGCAATGCCGAGATGCTGCAGCGCGCGATCTTCAATCTGGCCGAGAACGCCATCAAGTACACTGCGGATGGGACCTCGGTCGATGTCGAGGTGCACGAGGACGGCTCGGTGCAGGTGCGCGATTGCGGGCCGGGGATTGCGCCCGCCGAGCAGGGGCTGGTGTTCCAGCGCTTCTGGCGCGGCGAGCGCCAGCGCCAGCGCACGGACGGGGCGGGGCTCGGGCTCTCGATCGTCCGCGGCGTTGCCGACGATCACGACGCGACGATCAAGGTCGAGAACCTGCCGTCCGGTGGCGCCCAGTTCACGCTGAGCTTCCACCTCGCCAGAACGGAGCCGGCGTCCGCCTGAGGACCTCGGCCGCGGCAGCCGTCGGGCCGGCCCGGCTTACTTCACCTTGCCGTCGGACAGATCCATGATGATGCGCGTGGTCAGGTACAGCCGCGGCACGATGCTGTTGATCTGCACATACTCGGCATCATTGGAGTGCGCGCCGAAGCCCGAGAGGCCCATGCCTTCGACCACGGCTCCCTTGCTCTTCAGCGCGGCAAACGCAGCGTCGGTGCCGCCGCCCGTGGCCCGCTCGGCGACGTTCAGCGGCATGCCGAGTTCCTGATAGATCGTCTTGCCGTGGCCGGCCACGCGGCGCGAGGCGTCGTTGGCTTCGAGCGGCGGGCGACGTACCTCGAACTTCACCTCGACCTTGGAGTCGGGCAGCAGGCGGTTCTTGATCTTGTCCTGCAGCGCCGTCTCGAGCTCGTCGAAGTCGGACACCTTGAGCGCGCGTGCATCGGCCTGGGCGGAGGCTTCGGCGGGGATCACGTTGCGGTTGGTGCCGGACTTGGAAACCGTCCAGTTCAGCTTCAGGCCCTGTTCGGGCTTCGACAGGTCCTTCATCTGCAGCACCTGGTGTGACAGCTCATAGAGCGCATTCACGCCGCCTTCGGGCCTCGCGCCCGCATGTGACGACTTGCCATGCACCGTGAGATAGGCCGAGCCAATGCCGCTGGTGGCGAGGCGGAGCGTGCCGCTGGCGTCGCTGCCTTCGAACGAGAACACGGCATCCTGCTCTGAGGCGACGCGGGTGATGGTGCTGCGCCAGCCGGGCGAGGAGATCTCCTCGTCGCCGTTGATCAGCACGGTGAGCGTGCCGTAATCCTTGAAGTTCAGCTTCTGCAGCAGCGCCACGCTGTGCAGGATGGTGGCGATGCCCTGCTTGTCGTCGGCGATGCCGAGCCCGTAGGCCTTGTCGCCATCGACGCGGAAGGGTTGGTCCTTCAGCATGCCCTTGAGATACACCGTGTCCATGTGCGCGATCAGCATGATCTTCGCGCTGCCGGTGCCCTTGAAGACCGCCTGCACGGCGGGGCCGATCTTCTCCGGCGTGTCGTCCAGCCGGTAGATGTCGGTGGTCTGCAGGATGTCCACCGCGCCGCCGAGCTCCTTGAGCTGGCCGGCGATGCGCGCGGCGATCTGGTTGAGGCCCTCGAGGTCCTTGCTGCCGGATTCGATCTGCACGAGGTCGCGCAGGGTGTCGAGCAGCGGCTGCTGCTCCTGTTGCGCCAGTGCGCGAATGTCGGCCGCCGGCGCCGCATGCGCCACGGCAACGGCAAACGCCAGGCTGAGCGAGGCGACGAGCGGACGAACGAAGGAGCGGGCGGGATGCGGTTGGGGCATGGGCGGCGGTCTGTGAGTTGGAGGACGATGCATGCCCCCGCGTCTTCACAGGACTCGCCGCCGCCGTCAACGGTTCCGGCACGCCCCGCTTCCGCAGGGCACGCCGCCGATGCCGGCTACTGCTTCGGTTGCCCGAAGTCGAGCGGCGGCAGCTCGATCTGCGGCACCTCGATCTTGACCTTGTTGAGGTCGACATCGAGCGGCTTGTCGAGCAGTCCGGTGACCACGACCGGGAACGCGATCACCAGCGCCACCATGATCGCCTGCAGCCCGATCCAGGGCATTGCGCCCCAGTAGATGTCGGAGCTCTTCACTTCCTTCGGCGCCACGCCGCGCAGGTAGAACAGCGCGAAGCCGAACGGCGGATGCAGGAACGAGGTCTGCATGTTGACGCACAGCATCACGCCGAACCAGATCAGCGCGGCGTCCGGCCCGACCACCGGCGCCAGCACCTTCTGCGCGATCGGCGCGATCATCGGCAGGATGATGAAGGCGATCTCGAAGAAGTCGAGGAAGAACGCCAGGAAGAAGATGAAGATGTTGATGAAGATCAGGAAGCCCCAGACGCCGCCGGGCAGCGAGGTCAGATGGTGCTCGAGCCAGGTGCCGCCGGACACGCCGAGGAACACCACCGAGAAGCAGGTCGAGCCGATCAGGATGAAGGTGACCATGCAGGTGATGCGCATGGTGGTCTCGTAGCCCTGCTTGATCAGGTCGCGCAGGTCCGGGATCTTGACCGCCTCGAGGCAGATCCAGACCACCGCGAGATAGGTGATCGCAAACGCCAGCCTGAAGATCAGGTTCTCGCTGTAGAGCATCGCGATGATGGTGCCGATGCCGCCGGCGATCACGCCGATGATGAGCACCTTGCGGCCGGTCGCGCTGAAATCCTTGTGGTGGATCGCGGCGAGCACGATGGCGCCGACCGCGCCCATGGCGCCGGCTTCCGTCGGGGTCGCAAGGCCCATCATCATGGTGCCGAGCACGACGAAGATCAGCACCGCGGAGGGAATGATGCCGAGCAGGCACTTCTTCCACAGCGCCCAACCGGTCAGCGTGCGCGCCTCGATCGGTACCGCCGGCACATGGCTCGGCTTGAAGATGCCGAGCAGGAAGGTGTAGCCGGCGAACAGCAGGATCTGGAACACCGACGGGCCCCAGGCGCCGAGATACATGTCGCCGACCGATTTGCCGAGTTGGTCGGCGAGCACGATCAGGACGAGGGAGGGAGGGACGAGTTGCGTGATGGTGCCGGAAGCGGCCAGCACGCCGGTGATGTAGCGGATGTTGTAGCCGTAGCGGATCATCACCGGCATCGAGATCAGCGCCATCGCGATCACCTGCGCCGCCACCGTGCCGGTGATGGCGCCGAGGATGAAGCCGACGATGATCACGGAATAGCCGAGGCCGCCGCGGATCGGGCCGAACAGCTGGCCCATCGAGTCCAGCATGTCCTCGGCCAGCCCGCATCGCTCCAATATCGCGCCCATGAAGGTGAAGAACGGGATCGCGAGCAACAGTTCGTTGGAGAGCACGCTGCCGAAGATGCGGCCCGGGATCGCCTGCAGGAAGTTGAGGTCGAAGAAGCCGAGATAGATGGAGAGGAACCCGAACGACAAGCCGACCGCGGCGAGCGTGAACGCCACCGGATAGCCGATCAGCATCGCAACGATCAGGCCGCCGAACATCAGTGGCGGCATCATCTCCAGCGTAATCGTCATTGCGTCGGCCTCTCGTACTTCGCGTCGATCGTCACATAGCCTTGCAGCGCGGCGATCCGCTTGATCACCTCGGAGACGCCCTGTAACGCAAGCATCACGAAGCCGGACGGGATAACGAACTTGATCGGCCAGCGTAAGAGGCCGCCGGCATTGCCGCTCATCTCGCCGACCGCATAGGCCTGGTAGAAGAACGGCCAGGACAGATAGGCCAGCAGCAGGCAGGACGGGATCAGGAAGAACAACGTGCCGATCAGGTCGAGCCAGAGCTGGCCGCGTTCGGACAGCATCAGATAGAGGATCTCGACACGGACATGCTCGTTGCGCTTGAAGGTGTAGGAGGCGCCGAACATCACGAGGATCGCGAACATGTACCACTGCGCCTCGAGCCAGCCGTTCGAGGAGTAGCTGAACGCGTAGCGGATCATGGCATTGCCGGCGCTGACCAGGCAGGCGATCAGCACGAGCAGATTGCAGACATAGCCGATCTTCTCGTTGAGTCGGTCGATGGCCTGACTCAGTGCCAACATTGGGCGCATCACGATCTCCACGGTCGCGCGATTCGCGCGCCGAATATCTTCTCAAGCATCATCTGGCCGCCGCACGCACGCGCACGGAGCCACGGCTCACCTTCAGGAGCAGTTGCAAGCGATCGTCCTCCCCCGAAAATCCGCTTCCGCCGTTGTTGGTGCTCTTGGCTGCCGGATCGTCGGCAGGTGCCGACAGGGGGCAGCGGCCTATCCGGCCAGGCGAGCGTGAAAGCCGGGGCACCAAATCAGCGCCGCGGAACGCCGTCAATCGGAAAATGGGCAAATTGACGCCGCGGCAAATCGTTGTCCCGCCTTGGTAATCGGGGGACGGCGCCGGCGTTGGCAGCGGCTTTGACTAGCCGCCGGTGACGCTCATGTGGCGGCTGACGCTCGGGCGATTGTGACGGCGGTCGATGATGAAATCGTGCCCCTTCGGCTTCAGACCGATGGCCCGGTCGATGGCCGCCGACAGCAGATCGTTGTCGTCGGAGGCGCGCAGCGGCCGGCGCAGATCGGAGGCGTCCTCATGGCCGAGGCAGGTGTGCAGCGTGCCGGTGCAGGTGATCCGCACCCGGTTGCAGGATTCGCAGAAATTGTGGGTCATCGGCGTGATGAAGCCGAGCTTGCCGCCGGTTTCGGCAACCCGGACATAGCGGGCAGGGCCGCCGGTGTCGTCGGCAAGATCGGTCAGCGTGTAGTGCTTCTCGAGCCTCGCGCGCAGCAGCGACAGCGGAACGTACTGATCGATGCGGCCTTCGCCGATGTCGCCCATCGGCATCACCTCGATCAAGGTCAGGCTCATGCCCTTGCCGTGCGCCCATTCCATCAGCGCAGGGATCTCGTCCTCGTTCATGTTCTTCAGCGCGACCGCGTTGATCTTGACCGCAAGCCCGGCGGATCGCGCCGCCTCGATGCCCGACAGCACCTTGTCGATGTCGCCCCAGCGGGTGATGGCCCGGAATTTTACGGGATCGAGCGTGTCGAGCGAGACGTTGACGCGGCGCACGCCGCAGTCGGCCAGCTCCTGCGCGAAGCGCGCGAGCTGCGAACCGTTGGTGGTCAGCGTCAATTCATCGAGCGCGCCGGTCGAAAGGTGGCGAGACAGCGAGCGCACCAGGCCCATCACATTGCGGCGGACCAGCGGCTCGCCGCCGGTGAGGCGGATCTTGCGCACGCCCTTGGCGACGAAGGCCGAGCACAGACGGTCGAGCTCTTCCAGCGTCAAGAGGTCGGCCTTCGGCAGGAAGGTCATGTCTTCCGACATGCAATAGAAGCAGCGCAGGTCGCAGCGGTCGGTGACGGAGACGCGCAGGTAACGGATCGTCCGGCCGAACGGATCGGTCATCGGACGAAACAGCGTGTCGGAATGAGCCTGCGTGGATCCGTTCATTCAACCCAAGCCTTCAAGCCAAGCCTTCAATCAAGGCGTTCCCGGAGCGCCGGGCCGTGACGGGCCCCGCACGCGCAATCTATGCATGTTGGCACGCCGTCACAATGCGTTCCAATGGATGATCCGCAACCTGCGAAGCCAATTGCAAAGCGATAGGTGAGACAGATCGTGCGATGCATGATCGCAATCGCCGATGTGTCTCGACAAAAACCAAAAACCCGGCTTTGGGCCGGGTTCTTGTGCAGTGCAATCTCGATCAGATGCGCGCAGCGCTGCGCGTCAGCGCGTGGGCGCGGCGGCCGGCGGCGGCGCCGCGGCGTCCGGCGCGGCGGCAGGCGCCGCAGCGGCAGCCGGCCTCGGCTTCTTCTTTTTCGGCCGCATCGCCTTGTGCCCGCGCGGCGGCGGACCGGCGGGTTGCAACTCGGCGAACACCGGGCTCGGATCGAGCGTGGTGGTGGCCGGGCTGGTGAAGTCGCCCGGCGTGCGGGTCACGGTCACCGGCACCGTCGCCGGCTGGAACTTCGGCATGTTGAAGGTGACGGCGAAGTTGGCCTCCGGCGCCGGGACCGACACGGTGCAGGGCGTCTTGCAGCCCGGTCCGAGCGAGGTCACGGCGTCGGCGCCTTGCGGCGCCGAATCCAGCTGCACCTGCATCGGCGGCGGTGCCGACTTGAACGAATCCAATGAGAACGAAGAGCAGCCGGCCAAGCTCAGCCCGGCGGCCGCGAACACGATGATACGACGCATGATCCACACTCTACTGCGGCAATCAGCCACAATCCCCGGCGCGACCATAAGAGCGTCGGAACAGAGGTGCAACAGCGGGAGGTCTGTTCGTTAAGGGATGGTTAATGGAAAATTCGCATGGCAAAATATATCTATTTGATATCAATGCTTTGCGAAAATCCTATGCGGCGCCGAGGCTGGCGACGGCGTCCGGCAGGTCGCGCATATGGCTGATCAGCCGGTCCGGCTTCAGCTCGGTCATCGGCACGTCGGTATAGCCGAAATCGACGCCGATCACCGGGACGCTGGCGCGCCGGGCGACCCCGACGTCGGGACCGGCATCGCCGACCATGATGGCGCCGGGCAGCTTTCCGCCGGCGCGGGCGACCGTCTCGCGCAGGAAGGCCGGATCGGGCTTGGCGATGCCGAACGTGTCCTGGCCGCAGATCGCGGCAAAGCGCGGTGTCAGGCCGAGCCGGTCGAGCAGCAGCTTCGACAGCCACTCCAGCTTGTTGGTGCAGACCGCGAAGCGATGGCCCTTGGCTTCCAGCCGATCGAGCGCGGCCTCTAACCCGTCGAACGGTCGCGAGCCGTCGACGATGTGCTCGGCGTAATAGTCGATGAAATCCGCGGTCAGACGATCGAGGTCGGCGAGGCTGACCGCGCGTCCGTCGACCTCGAGCCCGCGCTCGAGCAGCTTGCGCGCGCCTGCACCGATCATGTTGCGGGCCGCCGACAACGGCACCGGCCGCAGGCCTTCGCGGTCGAGCACATGGTTCAGCGCACTGATCAGGTCAGGCGCGGTGTCGACCAGCGTGCCGTCGAGATCGAACACGATGATGCGGGGAGAGGAGGCAGACATCTGTTTCTGGCTATCGGGCAGCGCGGCACGATGCAAGCGAAGATGCTAGTGTCGCGCAAAAAAGGGAGGCTCGGGTGCGGGAACTTGCCGGAAAAGCCGCTTTTGTCACCGGTGCGGCCAGCGGAATTGGCCTCGCCATGGCAACCGCGTTCGCGCGCGAGGGCATGAAGGTGATGCTCGCCGACATCGAAACCGGTGCGCTGGACAAGTCCGTCGATGCGCTGCGGGCCGGCGGGGCGGATGTCCATGGCGTCGTCTGCGACGTTGCCGATCCCGCAAGCCTCGACCGCGCGGCAGAGGCATCGTTCCGCGCATTCGGCAACGTGCACGTCGTCTGCAACAATGCCGGCGTCGCGGCCGGTGGCGGCATCGACCCGATCTCGGTCGACGACTGGCGCTGGGTGATCGACGTCAACCTGATGGGCGTCGTGCACGGCGTCAGGAGCTTCCTGCCGCACATCCGCGCGCACGGCGAGGGCGGCCATATCGTCAACACCGCGTCGATGGCCGGGATGAATGCCGGGCTCGGCGTCAGCCCGTATTCGGCGACCAAATTCGCCGTCGTCAGCCTGTCCGAAGGGCTTTCGGCGCAACTGGCGCCGCTCGGGATCGGCGTCAGCGTGCTCTGTCCGAGCTATGTGCGGACCCGGATCGGCGAGAGCGGGCGCAATCGCCCGGCGCAGTATGGGCCGGCGCGCCAGCTTGCCCCTGACAGCCCGGCAGCGGCGCTCGTCGCCGAGATCGCGCGGCGTCTCGAGGCCGGTCTCGACCCGGCCTCGGTTGCGGCCCGCGTGATGCGCGCCATTCACGACGACCAGCTCTATGTTTTCACCCATCCCGGGATGCGGGCCGAGGTCGAGGACCGTTTTGCGGCGATTTTGGCCGCGATGGACGCCGTTTCGGCCTAAAGACTGGCCCGGATGGCGCTATTCCTGCCCGTGAATCGAGGCTAGATATGCGCCCGCCGGGCCGCCCGATGGCGCGCCCGTAACGGACAACCGAGGGGCTATCGGCCGTGGACATGGACGCACTGAAACGCCAGGCGGCGGCGCGCGCGCTCGAAGAGGTGCGCGACGGCATGAAGCTCGGGCTCGGCACCGGGTCGACCGCCAAGCATTTCGTCGAACTGCTCGGCGAGAAGGTCCGATCAGGCATGAAGGTGATCGGCGTGCCGACCTCGGAGGCCACCCGCGCGGACGCGATCCGCTGCGGCGTCCCGCTGACCACGTTGGACGAGATCGATCACCTCGACCTCACCATCGACGGCGCCGACGAGATCGACCCCGCGCTCAATCTGATCAAGGGCGGCGGCGGGGCGCTGCTGCGCGAGAAGATCGTGGCGGCCGCCAGTGATCGCATGATCGTGATCGCCGACGACAGCAAATGGGTCGACGTGCTCGGCCGCTTTCCGCTGCCGGTCGAGGTGATCCCGTTCGGGCTTGCCGCGACGAAGGCCGCCATGGCGCGGGCGTTCGCCGAGGCCGGCGTGTCCGGCCAGATGATCGTCCGCAAGGGCAAGGACGGTCACGTTTTTGTCACCGATGGCGGCCACTGGATCGTCGATGCGCATCTCGGCCGGATCGGCGACCCGCCGCGTCTCGCCGGTTTGCTCAGCGTGATTCCGGGCGTGGTTGAACATGGTCTGTTCATCGGCCTCGGCAGCGTCGCCGTGCTGGCCGGCGCACAGGGAATTCGGGTTGTTGAACGGCGATAGCGCCGCAAGCAAGGAGACTTGGAATGAAGCGTTTTTCGGGACTTTTGTCGGCAGCGGCCCTGGCGGCTGGCCTCGCGCTCGCGGCCGCACCGGCGATGGCGCAGCAGCAGCTGCCGCCGATGCCCAAGGTCAAGCAGTCGACGCCCGCGGCGATCGGCTACGCCAAGGAAATCCTGGCCATGAAGAACGTGGCGGTGATGTATTCCGGCGCCGTTCCGGGAATCATCGAGAAGACCAAGACCGGCCTGCTGCAGCAGTATCTGAACTACCAGAAGGACCTCGACGAGGTGGCGCTGGTCGTCGCCAAGCAGTTCGCGGGCGGCGAGAAGGAGATCGGCGAAGGCATGGCGCAGATCTACGCCGCCGAGTTCACCGAGCAGGAGCTGAAGGATCTCGTGACCTTCTACAAGACCCCGCTCGGTCAGAAACTTTTGACCGCGGAGCCCACGGCAATCAACGGATCGCTGCAATATATGCAGCAGTGGGCGCAGCAGTTCGGCGTGATCGTCAACGGCCAGTTCAAGGCCGAGATGAAGAAGCGCGGCAAGGATATCTGACGCGTTTTCGGAGCGCCGCGTGTGAACTCGCCCCGTTTGCGGGGCGAGGGGGAAGAGAGGGGTTGCCATGGCCGAGTTTGACGTCGACCTGTTTGTCATCGGTGGTGGTTCGGGCGGCGTTCGTGCCGCCCGCATCGCGGCCAATTATGGCGCCAAGGTCATGGTCGCCGAAGAGTACCGGATGGGCGGCACCTGCGTGATCCGCGGCTGCGTGCCGAAGAAGCTGTTCGTGATCGGCAGCCATGTCCACCAGGAGATCGAGGACGCGGCCGGCTTCGGCTGGAGCATCGGCCAGGTCTCGTTCGACTGGGCGACGCTCGTCGCCAACAAGGATAAGGAGATCGCCCGGCTCGAGGCCGCCTACACCACCAATGTCGAGAAATCGGGCGCGAAGATCGTGAAGACCCGCGCGGTGCTCGAGGACGCCCACACGCTGCGCCTCGCCACTGGCGAGAAGGTCACAGCAAAGTACATCCTGATCGCGACCGGCGGCGCGCCCAACCACGGGCCGATCGTGCCCGGCATCGAGCACGTGATCTCGTCCAACGAGGCGTTTCACCTGAAAGAGCTGCCGAAGCGGATCGTGATCCAGGGCGGCGGCTACATCGCGCTGGAATTCGCCGGCATCTTCGCCGGCTACGGCTCCGACGTCACCGTGGTCTACCGCGGCGACAACATCCTGCGCGGCTTCGACGAGGACGTACGCAAGCATGTCCGCGCCGAGATGGAGAAGCGCGGCATCACCATCATCACCGGCTGCACGGTGGCGAAGGTCGACAGGCACGGCAAGGATTACACGACCCATCTGTCGAGCGGCTCCAGCATCGCCTCCGACCAGGTGATGTTCGCGATCGGCCGGCATCCCAACGTCGCCAATCTCGGGCTTGAGACCGCCGGCGTTGCCATCAATCCCGCCAATGGCGGCATCCAGGTCGACGGCTGGTCGAAGACCTCGGTCGACAACATCTACGCGGTCGGCGACGTCACCCACCGCACCAATCTCACGCCGGTCGCGATCCGCGAGGGCCATGCCTTCGCCGACACCGTGTTCGGCAAGCGCCCGGTGCAGGTCGACCATGCCACGATCCCGACCGCGGTGTTCTCGCAGCCGGAGGTCGGCACCGTCGGCCTCACGGAGGAAGAGGCGCGGGCGCAGTACAGCCACGTCGACATCTACAAAACCGATTTCCGCCCGATCAAGGCGACGATGTCCGGCCGCGACACCCGCGTGCTGATGAAACTCGTGGTCGACGGGTCAAGCGACCGCGTGCTCGGCTGCCACATCGTCGGCGATTGCGCCGCCGAGATCACCCAGGCGGTTGCGATCGCCGTGAAGATGAAGGCGACCAAGGCGGACTTCGACGCCACCGTCGCGCTGCATCCGACCGCCTCCGAAGAGCTGGTGACGATGCGGACGCCATCCGCGCGCCACGTCCGCCAGGCGGCGGAGTAGGGCGCGCGGCGCGCCGAGACGATCGGCCTTGCGCTCGATTTCTGCACCGCAAGCTCGCGCTGAGCAACGGATCTCGCGGTCGGTAATGGGGAACGCGACCTGCCTGAAAGTCCAACGCCGCCCGCTTAAAATACATGCGAGCGGCGTTGTCTCTAGCCCCAGGAAGGTCACGGCAAAATCCTGATATTCTTAAGTCTGCAGAAGCGCGCAAAGGTTTCATACCTCGGAAGGGGTAGGTTGCCTGCACAACACCGGCGCGCCTGTCGGCGACCGCATTTGGCGCGGGGAACCAGGGCACCCTTGTTGACCTGGATATGCACCGGACCTTCTCCTCTGGGGCCATTGTTCGCGCGCTCAAATCAAATGCAGTTTCCGGCAGATGGCCCGCGCAGCGGCGCTTGTACCCAGACGGTGCGATAGCAGTGCGGCGATCTCGCGCGCGTTGGAACCTTGCGCTATGCTGGCAGTTCCACTCCAAACAGTTTGATGTCTCAAATTGAGGGAGCCGCCCATGACAGGCCCAACCGAGCAGGAGATTAGGACCCGCGCCTACGAATTGTGGAAGGACGCCGGGGAACCGCCGGGCCAGATGGATCAACTCTGGTACAAGGCGGAGCGGGAGTTGCTGGAGCGTAAGGCCGCCAACGGTGAAGCGCATTGCGAGATCAACGGGCACAACGGGCCGACACCATATCCGGAGAAGCTGAGGGGCGTGCATTGAGTGCGTCGCGCGGCTGAGCTAACGAGCCCGGCAGACTGGCCCGGACCCGGAGGCATCATGAGCGGCGCGATCGATCTTTCGCAGAAACTCTCGACATTCACCGATCACTGGTCGCCGCGCACGGTGGCGCAATTCAACGCCTGCGACGTCATGGTGGTGAAGGTGCAGGGCGAGTTCGTCTGGCACAAGCACGACGACACGGACGACTTCTTCCTCGTGCTGAAAGGCGTGCTCGACATCGAGCTGCGCGACCGCACCGTGACGCTGCATCCCGGCCAGATGTACATCGTGCCGAAGGGCGTCGAGCATCGGCCCGTCGCGCGGGAAGAGGTGCATCTGCTGCTGATCGAGCCGACGGGAACGCCGAACACGGGCGCTGCGGCGACGGCGGCGCCACGGAAGGTGGTGTGAGAGGGGCGGCGGGCTTGCACGGGATTGCAACCGCGGCCGTCAACACCAAGCTTTGGATTTGGCCGCCTAGTGCGCGAACTGCAGCCCCATGGCTTCCAGGGCTACGCGCAGCACCACGGTCGTGGCGACAATTGCGCCAATGAGCCAAAGCATCTTTAGGCCTGCGGAGGGTTTGATGTCAGCATTCTGCGGATCGCTCGGGTCATATGTGATCCGCGTCTGACAACCAATGGGCCAGAGTGCGACGCTCGAACCCACCTTCGAGATAAAAGTCACTTCCTGGCCGTCTGCTGTCTGAAATCGAATTCGCGGGTGCGGCACGCGCCTCGCTATTCCCCTCATGGGCAAATCGATGACGGTCCCCCAAGCCGTGACTGTACGTCGTTGCTCGCCGAAGGGATCAGCGAAGCGCCAGTACAAGGCCACGCATATGATCGCGATCACGATGTCCGTAAGCATGAGGGATTCCGAATAGACGGGATCGGCCAGGATCGTACGAAGCCTAACTTAGGTTGACAACAAGGCGTGCGCCAAAGCGCGAAATTCGCAAGGCGGATCAACGCGATCACTCCCGTCCAGTCCTCGTGCGGAAAATATTCCGCTTGGCGTTTGACCCAACTCAGATGTTCAATGTGCCCGTCTCACCCGATCGAGGGGCGCTGCGCATCGTCAGGAGTGTTGCGGTGAGATGCGGTGGACGCCGGGCATGCGAGAGACGACATGCATGCGAGGCGGACGGCGAAATCGTGTGGTCCTGACGCCCTCACGGCAGGTGTCTTCGTGCAGAACGCATTGCGTCATGCATGGGCGGTGACAAGCAAGCCCAGTCTCACCGGGGAGAGCACGTATAAGCCGTAACCCATCGCGCAGGGAAAGCCGGGATGTTCCCGGTTACACCTGTGGTCCGACCTCCGGTGCTTTTTATTTGCACCGGACCCACGGGTGCGATCGGCACCCGGCTTTCCCTGCGCCCTCTCTCTGATGAGAGCGCGAAACGAAGAGCAGAGCTCGGGCAGGTTATGTCGCGAGAATGCGGATGTATGTCTGACCGGCCGTGCCACATATTCGGTGTCGTCCCGGCGCAGGCCGGGATCCATAACGACAATTGCCAATTGTCATGCACCGCTGGAACGACGAGTTTCATAAACAACATCCGCTGCGGGGTATGGGTCCCGGCCTGCGCCGGGACGACGACTGAAATTGAGGCTCGCAGTGTGCCTCAAAACTGCGCCACGCATGCATCGTCGTCCTGGCTTTCGCCGGGATGACGGCGGCGAGAGTTCTTGCCTAGCCCTCGGCTTCGAGCCATTCCGCGGCGCCGCGCCACAGGGCGTCGCGGTGTTCGCTGCGGAAGAAGCCGAAATGGCCGATTGCTTTCGCTCCGGCATCGGCCGGACTGATCGCGATGATCTCCGGTGCGATCGACGTGAAGGCCGAGCACAGCAGCTCGACCGCCGGCCGCGTCGCCCAGCTGTCGTCGGTCATCGTGAGCGCGCGGAGCTTGCCCTTGAACTTCGAAAAATTCTCGCGCGCCGCAAGCGTCGCATCGTCGAGCAGATAGCGCTCGCGCATCACCCAGCCGCGCCATTGCTCGAACACGCCGCGCGGCAGGTCCATGCCAAGGCCGGCCCAGCCGGGCACATAGCCGAGCGTGCGCGCCAGCGGCAGGCCGATGCCGTTCATGAACGCGACGACGCGGTAGCGCTCGGGCGAGGCCATCAGCTTCCAGGTGGCGGCCTGCGAGGCCACCAGCAGCGCGCGCGGAATTTCAGTGTTGTTGGCAAGCAGCCCGAGCGCCTGGCCGCCGAAGGAGTGGCCGACATAGGCGAAGGGCAGCTCGCCATAGCGATAGCGCATCCAGCTCACCGCCGCGGTGGTGTCGAGCGCGGCCCAGTCCGCCATCGTTGCCTTGAAGCCGGCCAGCGACTTCGGCTTGTTGAGGCCGCTCGTCGCCATCGGCCGGCTATCGCCGGTGCCGCGGTAGTCGTAGGTCAGCACCGCCGCGCCGCGGCGGGCGAGGTAGCCGGCAAAGCCGCGATAGACCTTTCGCGGCACGGCGGTCGCCGAGTTGATCAGGACGGCGTGACGCTTCCTGCCGCGCGGCAGGAACAGCGTCGCGGCGAGCGGATAGCCGTCCGCGGCGGGCACGACGATGTCGTCGCTAAAAACGTCGTCCAGCGTGGCCTGGGCCACGGCAAATTGGCTGGCATTCATGGTATGGTCCAACAAATGCGAATTCGCATTTTCCTGCAAGAGTTTGACGGGATTGCAGGAATCCTTCTAGCGGGGGAGCGGGCAGCTGTGTATAAGCCGACCTTTCCCGTCGATTAAGTCGCGGTTTTTGCTCAGGAGTTGACCTTATGTCCGAGCGGTGGACACCCGATAGCTGGCGCGCCAAGAAGGTGCTGCAGGTGCCCGATTATCCCGATGCCAAGGCATTGGCCGATGTCGAGGCCCAGCTTGCGACCTTTCCGCCGCTGGTGTTCGCGGGCGAGGCGCGCAGCCTGAAGAAGGCGCTGGCGCGGGTCTCTGCCGGCGAGGCCTTCCTGCTGCAGGGCGGTGACTGCGCCGAGAGCTTTGCCGAGCACGGCGCCAACAACATCCGCGACTTCTTCCGCGTGCTGCTGCAGATGGCCGTGGTCATGACCTATGCCGGCGCGCTGCCGGTGGTGAAGGTCGGCCGCATCGCAGGCCAATTCGCCAAGCCGCGCTCGTCGCCGACCGAGAAGCAGGGCGACGTCGAGCTGCCGAGCTACCGTGGCGACATCGTCAACGACATTGCGTTCACGCCGGAAGCACGGATTCCCGATCCGCAGCGCCAGCTGATGGCCTATCGCCAGTCGGCGGCGACGCTGAACCTGCTACGCGCCTTCGCCACCGGCGGCTTCGCCAATCTCGGCAGCGTGCATCAATGGATGCTCGGCTTCCTGAAGGACTCCCCGCAGTCCCGTCGCTACAAGGAGCTGGCCGACCGTATCTCGGACGCGCTGAACTTCATGCGCGCCTGCGGCCTCGATCTCGAGAGCCATCCGGAGCTGCGCGCGACCGATTTCTACACCAGCCACGAGGCGCTGCTGCTCGGCTACGAGCAGGCGATGACGCGGGTCGATTCCACCACCGGCGACTGGTACGCGACCTCCGGCCACATGATCTGGATCGGCGACCGCACCCGCCAGCTCGATCACGGCCATGTCGAATATTTCCGCGGCATCAAGAACCCGATCGGCCTGAAATGCGGCCCGTCGCTGAAGCCGGACGAGCTGTTGAAGCTGATCGACGTGCTGAGCCCCGACAACGAGCCGGGACGGCTGACGCTGATCAACCGCTTCGGCGCCGACAAGGTCGGCGATCATCTGCCGGGCCTGATCCGCGCCGTGCAGCGGGAAGGCCGCAAGGTGGTGTGGTCGTGCGATCCGATGCACGGCAACACCATCACCTCGACCTCGGGCTACAAGACGCGGCCGTTCGACCGCGTGCTGTCGGAGGTCAAGGCGTTCTTCCAGATCCACGCTGCGGAAGGCACCCATGCCGGCGGCGTGCACCTGGAGATGACCGGGCAGGACGTCACCGAGTGCATCGGCGGCGCGCGCGCCATCACCGATGAGGATCTCAACGACCGCTACCATACGGTCTGCGATCCCCGCCTCAACGCCGAACAGTCGATCGACATGGCCTTCCTGATCGCCGAGCTGCTGAAGCAGGAGCGCGCCGGCAAGGACAAGCCGATGCCGGCCGCCGCGGGTCTGTGATTTGGGCAAGTGACTTGAGGGCGGTGACTTGAGGGCAGTGACTTGCTGAGGTTCTGGCGAGCCACCATCAACTCGCGCAACGGGCTGGCCTTCGCCATTCGCTCGGAGCAGGCGATTCGCGAGGAAGTCGTCGCGCTGGTGCTGTCGGTGCCGCTGGCCTGGCTGGTCGGCGCCACCGTGATGCGCCGGGTCGAGCTGGTCGCGACCGTGGTGCTGGTGCTCGTCATCGAGCTGCTCAACACCGCGATCGAGAAGCTTGCCGACCGCCTCACCATGGATCACGATCCGCAGATCGGCCGGGTCAAGGACATGGGCTCGGCTGCCGTCGGCGTCGCGCTGGTGATGGCCGGGCTGTTCTGGCTGTTCGCTCTCGCCGAGCGGATGGGTGCGTTCTGACCGTGATCCGGAAAAGTGGGAACCGGTTTTTCGATCAGATCATGCTCAAAACAAAAGAACGACGGTCATGGTGCGATTTCTGCAATCGCACCATGACCGAAGGGCCATTGAAGTTTGCTCGTGTGCAGGACAACTTAAGCGGATGAGCGAACAACAGATCAAGATCACCCTGGCGCAACTCAATCCGACGGTCGGTGACGTCACCGGCAACGCCGCGAAAGCGCGTGCCGCGCGCGACAAGGCGAAGGCTGATGGCGCCGATCTCGTGGTGCTGTCGGAGCTGTTCATCGCCGGCTATCCGCCGGAGGATCTGGTGCTCAAGCCGGCGTTCCAGTCGGCCTGCCGCGCCGCGATCGAGGAACTGGCGCGCGAGACCGAGGATGGCGGTCCGGCGATGCTGATCGGCACGCCCTGGGTCGAGGACGGCAAGCTCTATAATGCCTGCGCGCTGCTTGACGGTGGTCGCATCGCGGCACTGCGCTTCAAGGCCAATCTGCCGAATTACGGCGTGTTCGACGAGAAGCGGCTGTTCGCGCGCGGCCCGGCATCGGGCCCGGTGACGGTGCGCGGCGTGCGCATCGGCGTGCCGATCTGCGAGGACATCTGGCTCGAGGAGTCCGAGGACTACGAGAACGTCGTCGAGTGCCTCGCGGAGACCGGCGCCGAGATCCTGATCGTGCCGAACGGCTCGCCCTATGCCCGCGACAAGGCTGATCTCAGGCTGTCGATCGTGGTGGCGCGCGTCACCGAGAGCGGACTGCCGCTGGTCTATCTCAACGAGGTCGGCGGTCAGGACGAGCTGATCTTCGACGGCGCCTCGTTCGCCCTCAATGCTGATCTCTCCGTGGCGGCGCAGCTGCCGGCGTTCGAGGAGAACATCACGACGCTGACCTGGCGCAAGACCGCGGACGGCTGGCGCTGCAACGGGCCGATCACGGCGCAGCTCGAGGGCGACAAGGCCGATTACGCGGCCTGCGTGCTCGGCCTGCGCGACTATGTCCGCAAGAACGGTTTCCCCGGCGTGCTGCTCGGCGTCTCCGGTGGTATCGACTCGGCGTTGTGCGCGGCAATCGCGGTCGATGCGCTCGGCGCCGACAAGGTGCGCGGCGTGATGCTGCCGTTCCGCTACACCGCCCAGGTCTCGCTCGACGATGCCGCCAAGCTCGCCGCCGCGCTCGGCATCCGCTACGAGATCCTGCCGATTGCCGATGCCGTCAACGGCTTCGAGACGATTCTGGCGCCGGTGTTCAAGGGGCTGGAGCGCGACATCACCGAGGAGAATCTGCAGGCGCGCGCCCGCGGCACGCTGTTGATGGCGATCTCCAACAAGACCGGCGCGATGGTGGTGACGACCGGCAACAAGTCGGAGATGTCGGTCGGGTACGCCACGCTGTACGGCGACATGAATGGCGGCTTCAACCCGATCAAGGACATCTACAAGACCGAAGTGTTCCGCCTGTCGAGCCTGCGCAATGCCTGGAAGCCGGATGGCGCGCTCGGGCCCTCTGGCGAGGTGATCCCGGTCAACATCATCATCCGGCCGCCGACCGCTGAGCTGCGCGAGAACCAGACCGACCAGGATTCGCTGCCGCCCTATGAGGTGCTGGATGCGATCCTCGAACGGCTGGTGGAGCGCGAGGAGCCGCTGGCGACCATCATCGAAGCCGGCTTCGACCGCGATGTGGTGACCCGCGTCGATCGCCTGCTCAACATCGCCGAATACAAGCGGCGTCAGGCGGCGCCGGGGGTGAAGGTGACGCGGAAAAATTTCGGCCGCGACCGCCGCTATCCGATCACCAACCGCTTCCGCGATTTCGGCAAGGCGCTGCCGGAGCCCGACGAAAAGCTGGTGACGCGCACCTCGCGCGCGTCGGCCGAAGCGTTCGAAGGGTGAGCGCTACTGCTTCTTCTGCTGGATGAAGGTCGGGCCGACCGTGCGGATCTGGCCGTCGCTTGCGGGCGCGGCCGGCGCGGTGGCGTCGGCGGCGGCAGGTTGCTGCGGCTGAGCCGCTGCGGGCGCGCCCTTCTTGCCGCCGGCCGCCTTGGTCTGCGCGCGCTGCTGCATCTTCCGCGCGCTCTCCTCGGTGACGATGATGTCGCCCTGCTGCGCGGCCGATGCCTGGTCGTCGACCGCCTTCAGCGCCTCGGCCCAGCTCTGGCCGGCCGCCTTGCAGGAGCAGGACGGATTGAACTCGGTGCGGTATTTGAAGGCGTTCGGCAGCGACGAATAGGGCTGGCCGTTGATCGAGACCGCCTGGTTGATGTCTTCGCCGGGATTGCGGTAGGCGAACAGGCTGGCTTCCGCGGCCGGGCACTGCGCCTTGCAGATTTGCTCGTCGGCGGCAAAGCGCGCCTGTGTGGTCGCGAACGAGATCGGGAAATAGGCGCCGTCGCAAGTGCGCACGCAGACGGTGCGGAAGGTGCCGGACTGCCCGCTATACTGCGCATCGGGCGGGGGCAGCGGATTGGGATTGCCGCCGCCACCGCCACCGAACAGGTTCTCGATGAAATTACCGGGCCCGCGCGCAGCCGCTGCTGCGTATTGCGGGCCGCAATTGTTCTGCGCCAGCGCGGTCAACACCGAGCGGCGTTGGTTCTCGCGGTCGGCTCCGCCGAGGCCGCCGGTGCGCAGCCGCTCGAGATTGGCGGTCATCTGGTCGAGATTGGCGCGCATCTGCTGGATCTGGTTGTTGATCGGTCCGCACTGCGCCGAATTGTTATTGAAGAGCGACAAGAACCCGGAACTGTCGCAGCCCATGCGCCGGGCCTGCGCCGTCACGCGATCGAGCTCGCCCTGCTGCCGGGTTGCGGCGTCCTGATAGCGGCGGATCTGCTCGTCCTTGGCCGGATCGCCGCTGCCGCCGCCGCGATCGATCGCCGCCAGCTGACCCTCGAGCCGGGCGCACATCGGATTGGCCTGCGCGCCCTGGGGCGCTGGGCCGGGCGGGCCCGGAGGCACCTGCGCCAAGGCATCCGCGGCGGGCAGGGCGATCCCACCCAGCACGGCGCAAGTCAGAAACCAGCGGGAGAAGCGAGAACGGGAGCTATTGGGCATATCCGGCCATTAAAACGACGCCGCGCGGCGATCAACGCCAAAGCGCGCGGGCAAGGCCGCTGCATTAGCCGTTTCTCGGGGCAGCGTCACGTCGTTTCCGGGGCGCCGGTGTGGCAATAAGCCCGTTTGCCCAGCGGCTTGGCTCAGCGCTGGCAGGTGATGGCGACGTATTCGCCGCAGCTATTGCCGGTGCATGTCTCGCCCGCGGCGTGCGGAACCGCGCCGGTGATTTCGTCGGGATCGACGCGGCGGTAATTGGTGGCCTGCGCAAAATCGCGTGACCGGCAATAGGCGCGGGCGGCGGAGGCGCCGCAGCGGTCGCCGCGGGCGAGGCACTGGTCGATGCCATAGCCGTCGGCCTGGTTGGCGACGATGAAGACGCGGCTGTCGGCCAGGGTGGCCGAGGAGACAAGGGCGGACGGGACAAGGACGAACGTGCAGGCAATCAATGCTGAAATGAGCCGCATGGTGCACCGGTCAAATTGGCGGGGAATCCGCTGGCGTCCGGATACGCCCAATTCCTTAATAATGATTAACCATGAGGGCCTTGCCGTGACTTCGGTGCGACACGGGCTGCATAACGCCCCAAAACAGCCCCTTGACGCGATCAGGGGGCCGTGAGACACGATGGAACCATGAACGGCCACCTCGCCATCTGCAACATTTGCCGCGAGATTATGAGCTAGCGATTCGCTGGCTGAGGCCGTCTTTTCTCAATCGCCTGAGAATCACTGGACGCCCGGCCGCAAGGGACGGTGATCCATGGAATTGCGCCTTTACGATACGTTGACCCGGGAGAAGCGGCCGTTCGTGCCGCTCGATGCCGACAATGTCCGCATGTATGCCTGCGGACCGACGGTCTACGACTTCGCCCATATCGGCAACGGCCGTGCAGCGATCGTTTTCGACGTGCTGTTTCGTGTGCTGCGCCATCGCTACGGCGCCGACCACGTGAAGTACGTTCGCAATATCACTGACGTCGACGACAAGATCAACGTCCGCGCCGCGCGGGACTATCCGGGCGTGCCGCTGAACGAGGCGATCCGCAAGGTCACCGAGCTGACCTATCAGCAATATCAGGACGACGTTGCTGCGCTCGGCTGCTTGGCCCCGACCGTGCAGCCGCGCGCCACCGAGCACATCCCGGAGATGCGCGCGATCATCGAGAAGCTGGTCGGCGGCGGCTTCGCCTATGTCGCCGAGGATCATGTGCTGTTCTCGCCGCAGGCGATGAACGCGGCCAATTCGGTGCTGCCGCGCTATGGTGCGCTGTCGAAGCGGTCGCTCGACGAGATGATCGCGGGCGCCCGCGTCGACGTCGCGCCCTACAAGCGCGACAACACCGACTTCGTGCTGTGGAAGCCGTCGAAGCCGGGGGAGCCGTCATGGCCATCGCCCGCAGGGATCGCCGTCGAGGGCCGGCCCGGCTGGCACATCGAGTGCTCGGCGATGGCCTGGAAGCATCTCGGCGAGAAATTCGACATCCATGGCGGCGGCATCGATCTGGTGTTTCCGCATCATGAGAACGAACTCGCTCAGACCTGCTGCGCGTTCCATACCGACCGCATGGCCAATGTCTGGATGCACAACGGCTTCCTCCAGATCGAGAGCGAGAAGATGTCGAAGTCGCTCGGCAACTTCTTCACGATCCGGGATCTCCTGGCGGATTGGCCGGGCGAGGTGCTGCGGCTCAGCATGCTCCGGACGCATTACCGCTCGCCGCTCGACTGGACGCTGAAGAGTGCCGAAGAAGCCGCAAGGACGCTCGACGACTGGTATGCGGTCGCGGCCGACGCCGAGCCCGGCACGCCGTCGCCGGCAATGGTCGAGGCGCTCTACGACGACCTCAACACGGCGCAGGCGATGGCCGTGCTGCACGGCTTGCGCAACGCTGCCGCGAGCAGTGAGGCGAGCCGCAAGGAATTTGTCGGCTCGCTGCGGCTGCTCGGCTTCCTGTCGGAGAGCGCGGCCGCATGGAAGGGTCGCAAGGAGCAGGCCAGCGGCGTCGATGCCGCCGCGGTCGAGGCGCTGATCGCCGAGCGCACCGCGGCGCGGGCGCGGAAGGACTTCAAGGAGTCCGACCGGATCCGCGATCAGCTCGCCGCGATGGGCGTGGTGATCAAAGATTCCAAGGAAGGCACCACCTGGGAGGTCGCGCGATGAGCCGGTCCGCACCCGCATTGCGTCCGTATCTGCCCGACGATGCGCCGCTGCTGGCGGCCATCTTCGCGGCGTCGATCATGGGCCTGACCGGCGACGACTACAGCGAGGCGCAGCAGGAAGCCTGGGCGACAGCCGCCGACGACGAGGCGGCCTTCGGCAAGAAGCTCGCCGGGCAGTTGACGCTGATCGCGACACTGCAGGGGGCGCCGGTCGGCTTCGCCTCGCTGAAGGGGGCCGATTACATCGACATGCTCTATGTGCATCCGAGCGCCGTGGGGCAGGGTGTCGGTGCCGCGCTGTGCGATGCGCTGGAGAAGATCGCGAGCGCACGGGGCACCAAGACCCTCAAGGTCGATGCCAGCGACACCGCGCTCGAATTCTTCCGCAAGCGCGGCTATGTCGCGCAGCAGCGCAATTCGGTCACCGTCGGCGACGAATGGCTCGCCAACACCACGATGCAGAAGCCGCTGGACGGCATTGCCGTGCCCGGAGGCCACGCATGAGCCGCGAGCGCCTCTATTTGTTCGACACCACGCTGCGCGACGGCGCGCAGACCAATGGCGTCGACTTCACGCTGCAGGACAAGCGGGTGATCGCGGGCATGCTCGATGCGCTCGGCATCGACTATGTCGAGGGCGGTTATCCCGGTGCCAATCCGACCGACACCGAATTCTTCAGCAAGAAGCCCGCATTCGACCACGCGCGCTTCACCGCGTTCGGCATGACGCGGCGGCCCGGCCGTTCGGCCTCGAACGATCCGGGGCTCGCCGGCATCCTCGAGGCCAAGGCGGATGCGATCTGCTTCGTCGCGAAATCCTCCGCCTACCAGGTCCGAGTCGCGCTCGAGACCACCAACGAGGAGAACCTCGCCTCGATCCGCGACAGCGTTGCGGCTGCCAGGGCGATCGGCCGCGAGGTGATGGTCGACTGCGAGCATTTCTTCGACGGCTACAAGGAGAACCGCGACTATGCGCTTGCCTGCGCGAAGGCCGCCTATGAGGCCGGCGCGCGCTGGGTGGTGCTGTGCGACACCAATGGCGGCACCATGCCGCACGAGATCGAGGCCATCGTCGGCGACGTCGTCACGCAGGTGCCCGGTGCCCATGTCGGCATTCATGCCCATAACGACACCGAGCAGGCGGTGGCCAATTCGCTGGCCGCGGTGCGCGCCGGCGCGCGGCAGATCCAGGGCACGCTCAACGGCCTCGGCGAGCGTTGCGGCAACGCCAATCTCTGCTCGCTGATCCCGACCCTGAAGCTGAAGCAGGAGTTTGCCGAAAAATTCGAGATCGGCGTCACCACGGAGAAGATGGCGACGCTGATGAAGGTGTCGCGCACGCTCGACGACATGCTGAACCGCGCGCCCAACCGCCATGCGGCCTATGTCGGCGAAAGCGCCTTCGTCACCAAGACCGGCATTCATGCCTCCGCGGTCATGAAGGATCCGCAGACTTACGAGCATGTGCTGCCGGATTCCGTAGGCAACCACCGCAAGGTGCTGGTCTCGGATCAGGCCGGCCGCTCCAACGTGATGGCCGAGCTCGACCGCGCCGGGATCGCCTATGACAAGAACGATCCGCGGCTGACGCGTCTGGTCGAGGAGCTGAAGGAGCGCGAGGCCGCGGGCTTTGCCTACGAGTCGGCGAACGCCTCGTTCGACCTCTTGGCGCGCCGCACGCTCGGCAAGGTGCCGGAATATTTCAAGGTCGAGCAGTTCGACGTCAATGTCGAGCAGCGCTACAACGCCAACGGCCAGCGCGTCACGGTCGCGCTTGCGGTGGTGAAGGTCGATGTCGACGGCGAGCGGCTGATCTCGGCCGCCGAAGGCAACGGTCCGGTCAATGCGCTCGACGTGGCGCTGCGCAAGGACCTCGGCAAGTACCAGAAATACATCGATGGCCTGAAGCTGATCGACTACCGCGTGCGTATCCTCAATGGCGGGACCGAGGCGGTTACGCGGGTGCTGATCGAAAGCGAGGACGAGACCGGCGAGAGCTGGACCACGGTCGGCGTCTCGCCCAATATCATCGACGCCTCGTTCCAGGCGCTGATGGATTCGGTGTTTTACAAGCTGGTGAAGTCGGGCGCGCAGGCTTGAGGCTTGCGTGCAAGTGCTACCGCAGTCGTCATTGCGAGGAGCTCGCGACAAAATTGCAAAGCAATTTGCGCTGTAGCGACGAAGCAATCCATGTCTCAGCTTGCGGCGCGATGGATTGCTGCGCTTCGCTCGCAATGACGAGGAGGCAGGAGGGCCCATGATCGACCATGTCTCCGTCGGTGTCCGCGATCTCGAACGCGCCGCGCGGTTCTATGAGCCAACGCTCGCCGCACTCGGCCTCAGCCGCCTCGTCACGCGGCCGGCGACCATCGGTTTCGGCAAGGCCTATCCGGAGTTCTGGATCAATCTGCGCGCCACGATGGCGCATGTCGCGCATGAGAGCGGCACCCATATCTGCCTGCGTGCGAAAACCACTGCCGAGGTCGATGCGTTCCATTCGGCGGCGCTTGCATCCGGTGGCCGCTCCGATGGCGCCCCGGGCCTGCGCCCGCACGACCGCGTGCGCTACTACGCTGCCTTCGTGCTCGATCCCGATGGCAATCGCATCGAGGCCGTGACGTTTCCGAGCGAGTGACTTGGGCCGGTCTGGCGCCTCGTTGGACCCGTTAGCCTGAGCCTCTAAGGATGAATCGGCCACCAGCCGGGCCGTGCATGCTTCGAGACGGCTGCTGCGCAGCCTCCTCAGCATGACGGAGTCAGGTTCGCGCGGCTGACAGGTTACAGCCGCCGCGCCACCTCGGGCGCGAGTTCCTTTGCGGCCGCCGGCTTGCCGGCCACTGCAGAGCGCAGCCGCGGCAGGATGTCGTCGACGCGGTCGGCCATCAGGACGTTGATCGGCAGCGTCGGGCGGATGAACTCGGTCATGCGCATGTGGTTCAGCAGCGAGAGCAGGGGCTCCCAGAAGTTGTCGATGTTGGCGAGCAGGATCGGCTTGGAGTGACGGCCGAGCTGCTGCCAGGTCAACTGCTCGACCAGCTCCTCCAGCGTGCCGATGCCGCCGGGCAGCGCGACGAACGCATCCGAGCGCTCGAACATCAGCCGCTTGCGCTCGTGCATGTCGGGGGTGACGATCATCTCCTGAACCGAGGTCAGCGCGTTCTCGCGCGCCCGCAGGAATTCCGGAATGATGCCGGTGACGGAGCCGCCATGATCGAGGGTGGATTTCGCGACCGCGCCCATCAGGCCGATCGAGCCGCCGCCATAAACCAGGCGCACATTGTTGTCGGCAAAGGCCTTGCCGAGTGCGATGGCAGCTTCAACGAAGCGGGGATTGTTACCGGGGCCGGAGCCGCAATAAACACAGACGGTCTTGATTTGGTTCATACGATCCTTGTGGCACTGCAGCGTAAACAGGGTCAAGACTCCGATATGGGGATTGAGGGCCAAAATTTCCTGCAAATTCCCGCGAATCGCGAACAATTTTCGTCATAAGCCTGTACGCCGCGTTCAAACGATCTATATGACGGGCACAATGGCAAATCATGGACAAGATGTGGCAGCGCACCGGCGCGCCATGACGGCGAGGGCGGGCTCCTGATGGTGCCGCCGCAACAGACCGTGACCGCGGCCGATCAGCCCACGGCCACGACATCGGCCGCCGAGAAGGGGACGCTGCTCGGCACCCTCGTTCATCTCTGGCCCTACATCTGGCCCGGCGATCGTGCCGATTTGAAGATGCGCGTGATCTGGTCGGTGGTGCTGCTGCTGTTCGCCAAGCTCGCGACGCTGTCGGTGCCGTTCACCTTCAAATGGGCGATCGACGCGCTGAACGGCACGGGCTCGGCGCCGGTCGCTTCCTCGAACTGGATGGTCTGGCTGATCGCCTCGCCGGTGCTGATGACGATCAGCTACGGCGCGGTGCGTATCATCATGGCGGTACTGACGCAGTGGCGCGACGGCATCTTCGCCCGCGTCGCGATGCACGCGGTGCGGCGGCTCGCCTATATCACCTTCGTGCACATGCACGAGCTGTCGCTGCGTTTCCATCTCGAGCGCAAGACCGGCGGCCTGACCCGCGTGCTGGAGCGCGGCCGCTCCGGCATCGAGACCATCGTGCGGATGGTGATCCTGCAGCTGATCCCGACCATCGTGGAGGTCACGCTGCTGGCGGCGGTGCTGCTTTGGCAGTTCGACTGGCGCTACGTGCTCGCGGTGCTGATCACGGTCGTCGTGTTCATGTACTACACCTACATCGCGACCGAGTGGCGGATCGAGATCCGCCGCAAGATGAATGATTCCGACACCGAGGCGAACACCAAGGCGATCGACTCGCTGCTCAACTACGAGACGGTGAAGTATTTCGGCGCCGAGGAGCGCGAGGCGCGGCGCTACGACCGCTCGATGGAACGCTACGAGCAGGCCAGCGTGAAGACCTATACCTCGCTTGCCGTGCTCAACACCGGGCAGGCGATCATCTTCACCGCCGGCCTGACCGCGACCATGCTGATGTGCGCATTCGGCATCCGTAGCGGCACCCACACCGTCGGCGATTTCGTGCTGATCAATTCGATGATGATCCAGCTCTACCAGCCGCTGAATTTCATGGGCATGGTGTATCGCGAGATCAAGCAGGCGATCATCGACATCGAGAGGATGTTCGACGTGCTGGCGCGCGATCCCGAGGTGAAGGATGTGCCGGGCGCCAAGCCGCTCGTGGTGTCGTCCGGCAGCGTGCGTTTCGAGGACGTCCGCTTCGCCTATGAGCCCGATCGCCAGATCCTGAAAGGCCTGAGCTTCGAGGTGCCGGCCGGCAAGACGGTCGCGATCGTCGGACCCTCCGGCGCCGGCAAGTCGACGATCTCGCGGCTGCTGTTCCGGCTCTACGACGTCTCGAGCGGCCGCATCCTGATCGACGGCCAGGACATCAAGACCGTGACACAGGCCTCGCTACGGTCGGCAATCGGCATGGTGCCGCAGGATACCGTGCTGTTCAACGACACCATCCGCTACAACATCCGTTACGGTCGCTGGGATGCCAGCGACGACGAGGTCGAGGAGGCGGCCCGCCTGGCGCAGATCGACGGCTTCATCCGGATGTCGCCGCAGGGTTACGAGACGCAGGTCGGCGAGCGCGGCCTGAAACTCTCGGGCGGCGAGAAGCAGCGGGTCGCGATCGCACGCACGGTCTTGAAGGCGCCGCCGATCCTTGTGCTGGACGAGGCGACGTCGGCGCTCGACAGCCACACCGAGCACGAGATCCAGGGCGCGCTGGAGCGGGTGTCGCGCAACCGCACCTCGCTGGTGATCGCGCACCGGCTGTCGACCATTGTCGGCGCCGACGAGATCATCGTGCTGGACCAGGGCCGGATCGCCGAACGCGGCACCCATGCGCGGCTTTTGGCCGCCGATGGCCTTTACGCCAGCATGTGGAACCGGCAGCGCGAGGCCGAAGAGGCCCGCGAACGGCTCGCCCAGGTCGATGACGACGGCAGCGCACCGAATCGCCTGCCGCCCGGGGTCACCGATTCGTCTGACGATTCAACCCCGGTTGCGGGTGAGAAACCCTTGCCGACCGCCGCGGAATAGTCGATCTAGGGCCTCTCCCGCCAAACGGGGCGGGGAAACGCAAGCGAGCTCTGATGTCGATCGCCAATTCCATCCGCGCGCAGATCCCGCCGATCCACCCCGAGGGCTATCCGTTCATCGGCGGCTTCGCCCTGGCGAGCCTGATCCTGTTCTGGATCTGGACCCCGCTGGGCTGGATCGGGACGCTGCTCACGGTCTGGTGTGCGCTGTTCTTCCGCGATCCCGTCCGCGTCACGCCGCTGCGCGATGGCATCGTGGTGTCGCCGGCCGATGGCCGTGTCTCGATGGTGGTTCAGGCGCTGCCGCCGGCCGAGCTCGGCCTCGGCGACAAGCCGCTGCCGCGCGTTTCGGTGTTCATGAGCGTGTTCAACTGCCACGTGAACCGCAGCCCGGTGGCCGGCCGCATCGACCGCATCGCCTACCGGCCTGGCGCCTTCATCAATGCCGAGCTCGACAAGGCGAGCGAGGACAATGAGCGCAACTCGCTCGTGATCTCGAGCGCCAACGGGCGCATCGGCGTGGTCCAGATCGCCGGCCTCGTGGCGCGCCGCATCGTCTGCTTCGTCAAGGAAGGCCAGTCGATCGGCGCCGGCGAACGTTTCGGCCTGATCCGCTTCGGCTCGCGGCTCGACGTCTACCTGCCCGAGGGCACCAAGGCACTGGTCTCCGAGGGCCAGACCGCGGTCGCCGGCGAGACCATTCTGGCGGACTTCCGCAACGCCGATCCGGGCCGCACCTACCGCGCCGATTAACTCTGTTCCGCCAGCCTGATCAACCGGTTCCCGCCGCAATGGCGGAGCCGGGCCATGCTTGCTATATTACAGACCCATGATGCCATTCGATCCCAATTCCAGCGAGTTGCGCCGCCGCCGGTTCCGCCCGATTCCGGTGCGGATGCTCGTGCCCAACATGATCACGCTGCTGGCGATCTGCGCCGGCCTCACCGCGATCCGGCTGTCGACGGAAGGGCGGATGGAGCTGGCGGTCGCCGCCATCGTGTTCGCCGCGATCCTCGACGGCATCGACGGCCGCGTCGCCCGCATGATCAAGGGCCAGTCGAAATTCGGCGCCGAGCTCGACAGCCTCGCCGACTTCGTCAATTTCGGCGTCGCGCCGGGCCTGATCCTGTATTTCTGGCAGCTCCACGAATTGAACAATGGCGGCTGGATCGCCGCAATGGTGTTCGCGATCTCCGGTGGCCTGCGGCTTGCGCGCTTCAACGCCTCGATCGACGACCCCAACAAGCCGGCCTTCGCGGCCAACTACTTCACCGGTGTGCCGGCGCCGGCCGGCGCGATCACCGTGCTGCTGCCGATCTATCTCGCCTTCCTCGGCGTGCCGATGCCGCCGGCGACGCTGACGGCGTTCTACACGCTCCTGATCGCCTTCCTGATGGTGTCGCGCCTGCCGGTGTTCTCCGGCAAGACCGTGAAGATGCGCGTGCCGCCGGAGATGGTGTTGCCGGTATTCGTGTCGGTGGTGTTCTTCGTCGCGCTGTTGATCGGCTATCCCTGGCACATCCTGTCGGCGGGCTCGGTCGCCTATCTGATCAGCCTGCCCTGGGGCTGGAAGTCGTATCGAGACCAGGAGCGCCAGCTTGCGGCGCAGACGCAAGGCGCGAGTGCGCCGGTAGCGGCATCGCCTGCGGCTCCCTATGCGCCACCGGTCGTGGATCCGGACGACCACGACGATCGCCCGACGCATCTGCACTGAGCCACTGCGTAACCCGTCACCCTGAGGAGCGCGCAGCGCGTCTCGAAGGATGCACGGCCACCAGCGGGGCCGTCGACCCTTCGAGACCGCTGCGCGGCCTCCTCAGGGTGACGGTGATCTGGTTGCTTCATTCACGCAAATATCAGCCATGAGCGTGCCTCGGTTGGGTTCGCCTCTGATCTCGGCTATAGGCTGAGGTGGCCCAGCGAACGCCAAAAATCAGGAGAGAAACGCCGTGACGACATCCGCTTCCGCCCCGCTTCCCGCGTCCGTCCTCGAGGCGTTGGCGCGCTACGACACGCCGACGATCTGCAACGCGATGGAGATCGTGGCGCCGGAGCGCCGTCTGATCGGCTACACAGTGAAGCCGCTGGTCTGCCCGTTCCCGAGCTTGCCGCCGATCGTCGGCTATGCGCGCACAGTCGCGATCCGCTCGGTGCTGAAGTCCGGCCTCTCGGCCGAGGAGCAGTCGAAGCGCCGCATCGAATATTATGAATATGTCGGCACCGGCTTTGGCCCGCGCATCTCCGTGATCCAGGACATCGACGGACCCGACGTCGGCTACGGCGCGTTCTGGGGCGAGGTGCAGAGCGCCGTGCACAAGGCGCTCGGCTGCCTCGGCGTCATCACCGACGGTTCGATCCGCGACATTCCGCAATGGGCGCCGGGCTTCCAGGCGCTGGCCGGCTCGATCGGCCCCTCGCACGCCTGGGTGCATGCCGAAAGCTTCGGCGGCGAGGTCCGCGTTGCCGGCATGACGGTGCGTTCCGACGACCTGATCCACGCCGACAGCCACGGCGCGATCGTGATCCCGTATGATGTCGCGGCCAAGCTGCCCGAAGCCGCCGAACTGTGCGGCCGCCGCGAGACCCCGATCCTGGACATCGCGCGCAGCAAGGACTTCACGCTCGAGAAGCTGAAGGATGCGCTGAAGCGCTCGGCGGAAATCCACTGAGCGCGTCGGAGCTCAAACCGTCCAACGAGCTCCAGGTTCACCTCTCCCCGATGGGGAGAGGTCGATTTGCGCAGCAAATCGGGTGAGGGGCCGCAGCATTCTCGTGAGACCGAAATCCCTCACCCGGCGCTGCGCGCCGACCTCTCCCAAGGGAGAGGTGAAGATCCGTCCGCGTGGGTGGCGTTAAGCCGGCGCGACCTTCGCGATCTCGGACGCGCCGCGAATGGTCATGTCGACCGCGACATAGAGGATCACGGCGAGGCCGACATAGGCGATCCAGCGGTGGTTCTGTAACAACTTGGCGACGAAGGTCGCGGCCGCGCCCATCATCGCGATCGAGAGCGCGAGGCCGAACACCAGCACGATCGGCTGCTCGCGCGCCGCACCCGCGACCGCCAGCACGTTGTCGAGCGACATCGAGACGTCGGCGACGATGATCTGGGTGGTGGCCTGCCACAGCGTCTTGCGCGGCACCTCCGCCCCATCGACGGCGTGCTCGGCCGTCGTCTCATGCGCGGCCGCGCGCAGCTCCCGCCACATCTTCCAGCACACCCAGAGCAGCAGGATGCCGCCCGCCAGGAGCAGGCCGACGATCTGCATCAATTGTGTGGTGACGAGCGCGAACAGGATGCGCAGCAGCGTCGCGGCCGCGATGCCGATCAGGATCGCCTTGCCGCGCTGCTTCGCTGGCAGGCCGGCCGCGGCGAGGCCGATCACGACCGCGTTGTCGCCGGCCAGCACGAGGTCGATGACGACGACCTGCAGCAGCGCGCTGAGAGCGTGGAGTGAAAACAGTTCGGACATGGGTAATACTCCCCTTGAGGTCGGGGAGCGGACCGTTTTCAACTAAACGGGACGTCGCGGTCACACGGACAGCGAATCCGCCGCGACGCTTTTAGGTCGCGGGTCGAAGCAGGGCCACTCCAACTGAGTTCCAGTCCGACATCGCAGCTTGTGGCTGCCAGAGGGGCCCGGCCTGGGATTAAGGTCAAAGCACGATCAAATCGGATTGGATTGTCGTCGCGCTTTGTTCTTGTTTGAGCATGATCTTTTTGGAAAACCGCTTCACACTTTTCCGGATCATGCTCTATGCCGGACGCAGCGCGGCCTGTTCCTCGAAGAACAGCGCCGCCTGATCCGGTTCGCCGAGGATCGCCGCCGCACATCCCATGAAGGTGAATGCGCCGGCAAAATCCCACAGCGTGAGGTTCGCCACGCTCGCACGCATGCGGATCACGCGTGCCGCAAGCGCGGCAATGGCTGCCTCTGCGAACAACACGAGGCTGAGCGCGGGCAGCACGAGTGCGGGCTCAACCAGACGAACGGTCAGGACGATCGGCAGCGCGGTCAGCACCGCGAATAGCAACAGCATGCCCAACGGCTCCAGCGCGGGAGCCTTGCGCGAGAACCTGTCTGGAATGGTCGAGGACATTCCGGTCCTTTGCCGATCCCGGCCTTGTCGTTCATCCCAACGATATCAGAATGCATTCGCGTTGACGCGCGACGCGGCGCCGCGCGACCGCAGGCCGCGCGACAGATTGTACGCGGGTGATGATGGAGCAGGGCACTTGGGGGCCATTTCGGCGCCATTTTGGGGGCGATCGCGCTGCGGCATGCCATGGCAAAGTCCAAGCTGCGCATTTATCTTTACTGACAGCGCTGGGAGAACGACCGAAGGACGATGTCCATGAACATGGCAGGCAAGACCGTGCTGATCACCGGCTCCACCGATGGCGTCGGCCGCTACGTTGCGCTGAAGCTGGCCACCGCCGGCGCCCGGGTCCTGATCCATGGCCGCGATACCAAGCGGGCGCAGACCCTGGCCGACGAGATCAAGCGGGTCTCCGGCAGGGAGCCGATGTTCTACCAGGCCGATCTGTCCTCGCTCGCCGAGGTCCGCGAGTTCGCCCAGCTCGTGCTCGATGACCAGGAGCGCCTCGATGTTCTGGTCAGCAATGCCGGCATCGGCTCGCAGAATGAAGGGCCGGGGCGGCAGACCAGCAAGGACGGCCACGAGCTTCGCTTCGCGGTGAATTACCTCGCCGGCTTCCTGCTCGCGCATCTCTTGCTGCCGCGGCTCAAGGCCAGCACGCCGGCGCGCATCGTCAATGTCGCCTCGCTCGGCCAGCACCCGATCGATTTCGACGACGTGATGATCACCAAGAACTACAGCGGCGCCCGCGCCTATGCGCAGAGCAAGCTGTCGCAGATCATGTTCACCATCGATCTTGCCGCCGAGCTCGAAGGCTCCGGCGTGACGGTCAATTCGCTGCATCCGGCGACCTACATGAACACCACGATGGTGCGCGCCAGCGGCGCCACGCCGATCTCGACCGTCGAGCAGGGCGGCGACGCCATCCTGCGTCTGGTTCAGGATGACGACGTCGCAGGCCGAACTGGGCTGTTCTTTGACGGCAAGCGCGAGGCCCGCGCCCATGCGCAGGCCTATGATGCCGAGGCGCGCAAGCGGCTCAAAGCGGTGAGCCTTGCGCTTACCGGGCTGCGGATTTCCTGACGCGGCGCCGGCGCCTCTCGGGCACTACAACCTTGAGTGTGAATCCCGTCGAAAGGAGCCTTGCAGGCGGCCTGGACACTGGGTTCCAGCCGATAGCCCATAAGTACCAGGAGGTTAGCCTAAGGGAACCAGAGCTGGCCTCCGTACGTTGATCTGGCAACCCAAGCAAGACTGACAGATCAGACAACACATGGGAGCCAGTAATGGACCAAGTGGTGACGGATGACGCGCGCGAAGACGAAGGGCTGAGGCGAACCCTCTCCGCTGCACGCGGTGGAATCGTCTTTGTCGACGCGGACGGCCAAGTGGTGGGAATGGACACCACGGCTCGGCAGCGACTGGATGGAGAAGTTAAGCAGCTTCAGTTGCCGCTTCGCCCCGACGGCGCCGGCTCCGTCGACTGCTTCGTTTCCGCCGAAACCGTGAGCATCAAAGGCGCGCCGACACAAGTCTGCGTGATACAGCAGCGACAACCTGCGGAGCGCGCGGTCATGACTGCGATCGAATCGGTGCTGGCCGATACCTCCGCCTTCGCCCGAGGCATCATCGACCGGATCAAGTCGTTGCCGTTCGGATCTTACCACTCTGCGGCTGAAGATCTGGATTTTCTGACCGAGCGCGAGAAGGAAGTGCTCGGCTTGATCTACCAGGGTAAGAGCGATCACGAGATGAGCAGGGCACTCAATGTGTCGCGCAATACCGTGCGTAACCACATCTCGTCGCTTTACCGCAAGATCGGCGTCAACCGCCGCGCGGCCGCGATTCTCTGGGTGCGCGAGCGCGGCATTACAGGTGAGAGCTTACGCCGCAGACGACGTCGGTATCCACCGTCCGATCTGCAGCACAACTGAATCGGACCTACTAGGCGGTTGGTAGTTCTAGCTCTCTTGCACCGGACCGGCACTTGTTGTTCCTTCGAGACTCATCGGGTTCACTGGGAGCCTCCGTAACTCGGATGCTGTAGCGCCGCGGCGCTGCAGCGATTGGGCCAACGGTCAGACGAGAAGGCAATGTCTCCGTGGCCGCACGCTTGCTTCGCTTATATATCGCCGGAAATTCGGCCAGCTCGCGCCGGGCGCAGCAAAATCTAGAACGTCTGCGTGCTTCCCTCGGCACACATGGGTGGGACGTCGATGTTATCGACGTGCTGGAACGGCCGGACCTTGCCGAACGCGCGCGGATCATCGCAACACCCACGCTCTCCCACGACGATACGGCCCGCACACGACGCATCGTCGGCGATCTCGGCGACACGGCGCGGGTTCTTGAATTTCTCGGGATCGACCAGAGGATAAGGCATGAGCGTTGAGGAAGCAGACATCACTGGAGTGTTGGAGCGGGTCAAGACCGGGGTCGATGCCTTCGACGAGTTGGTGATGGGAGGATTGCCGCGGGCGCGCTCCACTGTGGTCGGCGGCACGCCTGGCAGTGGAAAGACCGTATTTGCCACGCAGTTCCTTGCACACGGCATCACTCACTTCGGCGAAAACGGTGTGCTGGTGACGTTCGAGGAGCCTCCGGCCGACATCCAGGCCAACATGAGCGGCTTCGGCTGGGACCTCGCAAAATGGAAGAAGGAAGGCAGGCTCGCGTTTGTCGATGCTAGTCCACCACCCAATGATGAACTGGTGATAGGTGACTTCGATCTCGCGGGATTGCTGTCGCGCATCCAGCACGCGGCCAAGAGCGTCAGCGCCCAACGGGTTGTCCTGGACTCACTCACCCAGCTCTTCGATCATTTCATCGGCGATCCCAAGACATTGCGCCGAGAGCTTTTTCACATCAGCACCGCCCTGAAGAAGTCGGGCCTCACTGTGCTGATGACGGCAGAGCGCAACAGCGAGTACGGCGAGATTACCCGCCATCGGCTCGAAGAGTTCGTCGCCGACAACGTTGTCATCCTGCGCAACGTGCTCTACCGCGAGAAGCGCCGTCGTACGATCGAGGTTCTGAAGATGCGTGGAAGCCATCACGTCGAGGGCGAGGCGCCGTTCACGCTTCTCGGGGGACGCGGCGTGGTGGCGATACCGTTGTCGTCGCTGAGACTGGAGCAGCATTCGAGCACGGTGCGCGTGACCAGCGGCAATCCCGATATCGACGAGATGTGCGGTGGTGGCTTATTCCGCGACAGCGTGACGCTGGTCAGCGGTGCGACGGGAACCGGCAAGACGCTACTGGTGACAAATTTTGTTGCCGGTGGGGTCGCGGCAGGAGAAAGAGTCCTGATGTTCGGCTACGAGGAAAGCCGCGGCCAGCTGTTCCGTAACGCCAGCGGCTGGGGCGCGGATTTCGCCGGCATGGAGGCAGACGGCAAGCTCAAGGTCGTCAGTCTCTATCCCGAGGCCCAGGGCTTGCCCGATCACCTGCTGACGATCCAGGGGATGGTCGATGAGTTCAAGCCCGACCGTATTGCGCTCGATAGCCTGTCCGCACTGGAGCGCATCGCCCCCGAGACGGGCTTCCGCGAGTTCCTAATCAGCCTGACCTCCTTCATCAAGAAGAGGGAAATCGCGGGTCTCTGCACGGCAACGAGCAAGTCGCTGATCGGCGGCGAGAGCGCGAGCGAACAGCATATCTCGACGATGACCGATTCGATCATCCTGCTACGGTATATCCAGGAGCAGGAAACCATGCATCGCGGTTTGATGGTGCTGAAGATGCGCGGCAGCGAACACGCCAAGGAGATCCGGCGTTTCTCGATCGACGGTTCGGGCATGCACCTTGGTGCACCTTTCAAGGAGGCGCCCAACGTCTTCAGAGAGTGACTTCCACCGCGAACGGCAGTTGTTGGGATGTGCATGATGGACACCGAGATAAGCTCCAAAATCGAGCAATCGGACATCCAGTTTCTCATAGAGAAGAACGCCGACGGCATCATCGTTGTTGATGAAGGCGGGTTTGTGCTGTTCGCCAACCCGGCGGCGGAACGCCTGTTCGGGCAGCCTCAACCGGCGCTGATCGGTTCGCCGATCGGGCTGCCGATTGTGGTTGGCGAGATGAGTGAGATCGCCATTCATCAGCCGGGAGGCGGTCTGGTGGATGCCGAGATCCGCACCGTCGAGACCAGTTGGGAGGGGCGTCCGGCGCGCCTTGCGAGCGTACGTGACGTATCGGAACGCCGCGCCATGGAAGATCGCATGCGTCACGCTGCCAAGATGGAGGCCGTCGGGCGCCTCACTGCCGGCATCGCGCACGACTTCAACAATCTGCTAGCCGTCGTCCTGGGCAATCTGGAAAGCGCGAGGCGCCGTGTCGGGCGCGAAGGCGGCGCACTGGTATCGATGCTGGACAACGCCACACGCGGCGCCCAGCAAGCCGCGCTCCTGACCAGCAAGTTACTTGCGTTCGCGAGACGCAAGCCGCTTGAATTTCGTCGCGTGGACCTCGCGGAATTGATCGCGGGCATGTCGGATTTGCTGCAGCGAACCTTGGGCGAGGGCATTGCAGTCCGAACGGAGATACCGCCTCAGCTATGGGAAGTCGAGGTCGATCCAACAGAATTGGAATCGGCGATCCTCAATCTGGCCGTTAATGCGCGCGATGCCATGCCGGAGAGCGGGCTACTCGCTATCACCGCCGAGAACATCGAGCTCGCTCGGGATGAGTCGGAGGACGGCAGCAGCGAACCCGGGCCTCACGTCAGGATCTCCGTCACCGATACCGGCATGGGGATGACGCCGGAGATCCTCAACCGGGTGTTCGAGCCGTTTTTCACCACAAAGGTCGACGGACGAGGTACCGGGCTCGGCTTGAGCCAGGTTTATGGCTTCGTCAAGCAGAGCGGCGGATACCTCAAGCTCCGCAGCGAGCCGAACGTCGGCACCAGGATTGACATCTATCTCCCTAGGGCCGTCGTGCTCCCGGGGCAGGCATCGTCTCGCATCGAAACGAGCGTGGAACCCAAGTCCATTCCTCGCGCCCGGGAGGGGTGAAACGGTTCTGGTGGTCGAAGACGACGAGGACGTGCGCGTCACCACCGTAGGCAGCCTTAGGGAGCTTGGATACAGGGTCCTCGAAGCACCGGATGCAGACGCCGCGCTCAACTTGCTGCAAAGTAACGCCGAGATCGAATTGTTGTTCACCGACCTTGGACTTCCCGGTTCCGTCAATGGCAAGGCGCTGGCAGATCGTGCGCGTGCGCTGCGGCCCGAATTGAAAGTCCTGATCACGACGGCATATGCGGGTGACGTTCTCGTTCGCGAAGGACGGCTCGATCCGGAGATCGAACTGCTGAGCAAGCCATTTTCATTCGCAGAGCTCGGGATTCGTATCCGCCGGATGCTCGAGAGCGGATCTCCACCGCCGAGCCGCGTCCTGGTGGTGGAGGATGAATGTCTCCTGAATCTTCTCGTCACGGACATGCTGACGGAGTCCGGCTTTACTGTCGATGGCGCTGCAAACTTCAAGGAAGCCGCCGCCAAGGCTCGCTCCGGTATCGACGGTCTGGTGGCCGCCGTCGTTGACCTCGGGCTGCCGGACCGACCCGGCGACGAACTTGTTGCGGAGCTGCGCAGCCTGTATCCGGACCTGCCGGTCGTGCTGGCCACCGGGTATCTGGAAGAGGATATACGAAAGCGCTTCTCCGTCGAGAATGGCGTTCAATTGCTCACGAAGCCATTCGATGTCGAACAGTTGAGGGCCGCGCTCGGAAGAGCGGGCGTGAAGAATCCCCGTACCGAAGCGAATTGACGATGGCGAGTGCATCCTGCAGTCTCACGTTCCCTGCTTGGCCTCGACAGGCTTGTTCGCGAACTGCGGGAACGTCTCGGCCACGACCGGCCCATCCAGCCGCCACGAATAGCAGCCGCCGACGAAGAACGGTGGCTCGGTGACGTCGCGTTGATGATCGAGCGCGCCGCGGCCTTGCGGGTCCTTGCCCGAGGTCGCGGTCTGGAACAGCGTCGTCACGGCGGGGCCCAGCAACTCGGCGAGATGGGTGCAGGTCTCGAGCCTGCCGATCTTGCGGCGGACCAGCTCGCGCCAGCCCTTGCCTATGCGCTCGCCGACCAGGCGCTGCAAGATGCCTTCGACGTCGAGGCAGGACGGGTAGGGCGTCGAGGCCATCGTGGTGCCGGTCTCGCGGATCGTGAAACTGTCGTCGACCGCGAGCCGCAGCCTGATGTCGTGCACGGGATCCTCGGGCTGCTGCAGGCCGCGGTGCCTGTCCTGCCGCGCATAGGGCTTGGTGTCGACCAGCCGCGCCTCGACTTCCCACAGCCCGTCGTCCCGGAGATAGCCGAGACATTCGACGGAGCGGCGGTGCATCAGGCGGCGGGGCTTGCCGTCGGCGTTGGTATCGGGTGCGGACATCGGAACTCGCTGGATTGAAGCTCAAGTCGATCCAATCGGCCGCGTGCTCCGATGTCAACGGCCGCCGGTGGGGCAGCCCTATGCAGCGTGCCTCAGCTTACGCGCCGCTCCCGGTTCTCCCAATACGGCCTACGCAGCTCGCGCTTCAGGATCTTGCCGGCGCCCGAGAGCGGCAGCGGAGTTGCCGTGATGTCGACGCTGCGCGGGCATTTGTAGCCGGCGATCAGCGTCTTGCAGTGCTCCATCAGCTCTTCCGGCGTGGCACTGGCGCCGCTCTTCATCACCACGACGGCGTGGACCTGCTCGCCCCAGCGCTCGCTTGGGATGCCGATCACGGCGCATTGCGCCACCGCCGGATGCTGGGCCAACGCGTTCTCGACCTCGGCCGAATAGACGTTCTCGCCGCCGGAGATGATCATGTCCTTGACGCGGTCGACGACGTAGACGAAGCCGTCCTCGTCCATGTAGCCGCCGTCGCCGGTGTGCATCCAGCCGTCGATCACGGCGCGCGCAGTCTCCTCGGGCCGCTCCCAATAGCCCATCATCACCATATCGCCGCGCACCGCGATCTCGCCGACGGTGCCCGGCGGCACGACCTTGTCTTCGGCGTCGACGATCTTGACCTCGGCGCCGAGCGTGGCGCGGCCCGCGCCGCGGTGCCGGCCCTTGGCGCGGCCCTCGCCGATATGCTCCTTCCAGTGCAGCAGCGTCGCGATCGGCGACAGCTCGGTCATCCCGTAGGCCTGCGTGAACTCGACATGTGGCAGCGCCTTCATGGCGCGCATCAGCACGGCATCGCTGATGACGGAGGCGCCGTAGGAAATCCGCTTCAACGACGACAGGTCATAGTTGCCGAGCGTCGGGTGATCGACGAACATCTGGATCATGGTCGGCACTAGCAGCACGTCGGTGATGCGCTCCTTCTGCACGGCGGCCGCGACGCCGTCGGGTGTAAAACCCTGGATCACGACATTGGAGCCGCCGGACAGCAGCACCGAATACATCGCCGCGCCATTGGCGAGGTGGAACATCGGCGCGGCGTGCAGGTAGATCGTGCTGCCCGGCCAAAGCCCTTCGCCGAGCGCGTTCAGCGCATTGGCCATCAGATTGCCATGGCTCAGCATCACGCCCTTGGAGCGGCCGGTGGTGCCGCCGGTGTAGAAGATGCCGGCGAGATCGTCACGGGTGCGCATCGCGTCCGGGATCGGCTCGCAGCGCGCGATCAGCGTCTCGTAATTCTCCATGCCGGCGGGCGTCTCGCCCTCGTCGGCATAAACCAGCTTGAGGCCGGGAATGGCGCCCGCCAGCGTCGTGCCGATCGGTGCAAACGCCTTGTCGACGAACAGGATTGTTGCGCGGCAGTCGCGCAGCGCGTCCTCGTTCTCGATCGGCGACCAGCGGATGTTGAGCGGCACGATCACGGCGCCGGCCCAACCGACGGCCAGGTAGAGCTCGAGATAGCGGTCGGAATTCAGCGACAGGATCGCGACGCGGTCGCCGTTGCCAGCGCCAAGCGAGCGGATCGCGGAGGCAAGGCGGGCGACGCGACTGCCGACCTCGCGCCAGGTGCGGCGCCGCTCACCGCAGACGACCGCGAGACCGTTTGGATTGACCTGCAGCGCCCGCCGCAGCCCGTGTGTGATGTTCACTCCCGTCCTCCCTTGATGCGTTTCCCTTGCGAGGCGGTTTGCCCGCCTTCTCGCGCGTTGTTGTTTTGGCGATGCCGTCGGTGAGGCGGATTGCGAATTCCTCGGCGACGGCGCGTCCGGTCAGCTCGCCGCCGGGCTGGAACCAGTGTCCGATCCAGTTCAGGGAGCCGGCGATGGCGAACGCTGCGAGCTTCGGGTCGCAGGGTTTCACCGAACCGTCCGCGATGCCAGAGGCGATATAGTCGCGGAAGGCGCGGTCGATCCGCCGCTTCGCGGTCTGCACGGTCTTGCGGTTGTGCTCGCTGAGATCGCGAAGATCGAAGCGAACCAGGCTCTTGCCGTAGTCCGTCGTCATCAGCTCGGCGTAGCGGATGGTGAGCTTGCGCAGCTTGTCGAGGCCACTGCCGGCACTGGCCGAGGTCTCGGCAATGCATTCGTCGACCAGCTCGTGCCCGATCGACCAGCACTCGAACAGGATCTCGTCCTTGCCGCGGAAGTAGTTGTAGAGCGCGGGCTTGGTGATGTTGAGCCGCTTGGCGACGTCGCTCAGCGTGGCGCGATGATAGCCCTGCTCGAGGAACAGTTGCACGGCGGCGTGCAGCACCGCTTCGCGCTTCTCGTCGCGGGCGCGGCGCCGGCTCTCGAACGGCAGCCAGGGCGACTCGGTGTTGGAAGAGGGGATGCGGGCGTCCATCGCGTTGCCGTTGTCGCATTGACTCCTGAAGGTCGCCCGTATATTACCCGTGGGTAATAAATAGTCCAGTGGGTAATTTCCGGGAGGACACGCGATGACGTCACGCACCTATGTTGCCGGGGTCGGCATGATTCCGTTCGTCAAGCCCGGCGCCAATGCGCCGTATCATGTGATGGGTGCCGAGGCGGCCAAGCTCGCGCTCGCTGACGCCGGCCTCGATTACGGCAGAGTGCAACAGGCCTATGTCGGCTATGTCTACGGCGACTCCACCTGCGGGCAGCGCGCGCTCTATCCGGTCGGCATGACCGGCATCCCGATCATCAACGTCAACAACAACTGCTCGACCGGCTCGACCGCGCTGTTCCTGGCGCGGCAGGCGATCGAATCGGGCGCGGCCGATTGCGTGATGGCGCTCGGCTTCGAGCAGATGAAGCCCGGGGCGCTCGGGGCCGTGTTCACCGACCGCCCCAGCGCGTTCGACGATTTCGATGCCGCCGCCGACAAGCTGGTTGACGCGCCCGGCGTGCCGCTGGCGCTGCGCTATTTCGGCGGCGCGGGCTTGAGCCACATGAAGAAATACGGCACGCCGCTCAGCGCATTTGCCAAAGTGCGCGCCAAGGCGAGCCGCCACGCCAAGAACAATCCGCTGGCGCTGTTCCGCAAGGAGGTCACCGCCGACGACGTGATGAACGACCAGGTGATCTGGCCCGGCGTGATGACGCGGCTGATGGCGTGTCCGCCGACCTGCGGCGGCGCCGCCGCCATCCTGGTCTCGGAGAAATTCGCCGATCAGCACGGCCTCAACAAGCAGGTCCGCATCGCAGCGCAAGCGATGACAACCGACACGCCGTCGACTTTCGGGGCTAACGACATGATGCAGCTGGTCGGCTACGACATGGCGCGCGATGCCGCGAGCAAGGTCTACGAGGCCGCCGGCATCGGCCCCAGGGATGTCGACGTCGTCGAGTTGCACGACTGCTTCGCCCATAACGAGCTGATCACCTATGAAGGGCTCGGCCTGTGCGGCGAGGGTGAGGCGGCGAAATTCATCGATGACGGCGACAACACCTATGGCGGCAGGATCGTCACCAATCCCTCAGGCGGCCTGCTGTCGAAGGGCCATCCGCTCGGCGCCACCGGCCTTGCGCAGTGCTACGAGCTGACGCGGCAGCTGCGCGGCACCGCCGCGGCGACGCAAGTGGGGGGCGCGCGGCTCGCCCTGCAGCACAATCTCGGATTGGGCGGCGCCTGTGTGGTGACGCTCTACGAACGCACCTGAGGCCGCCCATGGTCGATCAATCTGCCGTCGGGCGCGAATTCACGCCGGTGACCGCGCGCGTCGAGCCGGGGCGCCTGCGCTTCTTTCTCGATACCCTCGGCGAGAGGAATCCGGTTTTTCGGGAAGGGCCGGCGGCTCCGGTGCCGCCGACCTATCTATTTTGTCTGGAGATGATGGATGCGCCCGATCCATTCGAGTTCCTGACCGCGCTCGGTATCGATCTCGCCCGGGTGCTGCACGGCGAGCAGCGCTTCGACTATCACGCCCCCGTGGTGGTCGGCGACACCCTGACCTTCCGGCCGCGCGTCAGCAGCGTCACTGACAAGAAGGGCGGGGCGATGACGCTGATCGTGGTCGAGACCGCGGTCACCAACCAGGCCGGCGTCCATGTCGCCGATACCTCGCGCACCATCGTGGTGCGCAATGCGAGGCCGTCATGAGCAGCAGCGTTCCGTCGGTCGGCGACCGCATCGTCCACAAGGCATTCCCGTCGATCTCTCGCCACCGCCTCGCGCTCTACTGCGGCGCCTCCGGCGACCACAACCCGATCCATGTCGACATCGACTTTGCGAAGGCGGCCGGGTTTCCCGACGTGTTCGCGCACGGCATGCTGGTCATGGGTTATCTCGGCCAGGCGCTGACGGATGCGGTCGTGCCGTCACGCATCCGCTCGTTCTCGACGCGCTTTGCCGCAATCACCCAGCTCGGCGCCGCATTGACCTGCGAGGGCACGGTGACCGAGCTGATCGAGCAGGGCGGCGAGAAGCGCGCGAAACTCGCGCTCACCGCCAAGGACCAGAACGGCGAGATCAAGCTCGCGGGCGAAGCCATCATCGCGCTTTAGGAGAAATCATGTCGAAGCTGCAAGGGAAGGTCGCGCTCGTCTCCGGATCGGGCCGCGGCATCGGGCGCGCGATCGCGCTAAAACTGGCGCGCGAGGGCGCGCGTGTCGTGGTCAACGACCTCGATGCCGAGCCGGGCAATGCTGTGGTCGCCGAGATCAAGGCCATGGGCGGCGAGGCGATCGCGATCAATGGCAGCGTGACGGAAGCCGGCTTTGCCGATCGCTTTGTCGGCAGTGCCATCGATAAATTCGGCGGCCTCGACATCATCGTCAACAATGCCGGCTACACCTGGGACTCGACGATCCAGAAGATGTCGGACGAGCAGTTCCAGGCCATGCTCGACGTCCATCTCGTCGCCCCGTTCCGGATCATGCGCGCGGCGTCGGAGCCGATCCGGGTGATGGCGAAGAAGGAGGCCGAGGCGGGACGCGAGGTGTTCCGCAAGGTCGTCAACATCTCCTCGATCGCGGGCCTCTACGGCAATGCCGGGCAGGCGAGCTATTCTTCGGCCAAGGCGTCGTTGATCGGATTGACGCGCACGATGTGCAAGGAGTGGGGCCGCTACAAGGTCAACGTCAATTGCGTGGCGTTCGGCCTGATCAACACCCGCCTGACCCAGCCGATCGAGAGCCAGCAGAAGACCATCGACGTCGCCGGCCGCGACATCAAGGTCGGCGTCCAGCCGCAGATGCTGGAGGCGATGGGCCGCATGATCCCGCTCGGCCGCGGCGGCACGCCGGAAGAGGCGGCGGATGCGGTCTATCTGTTCTGCGCTCCGGAATCGAACTACATCAGTGGTCAGGTGATCGTCGCCGGCGGCGGTCTCTTGATTTAGCACGAGGGAATGATGCACTACCGATCGTCCTGGATGACCGAGGAGCTGGACACCTTCCGTGACCAGTTCCGCAAATTCCTCGCCAAGGACCTGGCGCCGCACGCCGAGAAATGGCGCGAGCAGAAGCTGGTCGACCGCTCAGCCTGGCGCGCACTCGGCGAGATGGGCGCGCTGCTGCCGAGCGTGCCGGAGGCCTATGGCGGCCTGGGCGCCAGCTTCGCCTATGACGCCGCCGTGCTCGACGACCTCGAGAGCACGGTGCCGGAGCTGACCACCGGCGTCTCCGTGCACAGCGCGATCGTCGCGCACTACATCGTCAATTACGGCTCGGAGGAGCAGAAAAAGCGCTGGTTGCCGAAGATGGCGTCCGGCGAGATGGTCGGCGCCATCGCGATGACCGAGCCCGGCACCGGCTCCGATTTGCAAGCCGTCAAGACCACGGCGAAGAAGCAGGGCAATTCCTACGTCATCAACGGCCAGAAGACGTTCATTACCAATGGCCAGGCTGCCGATCTCGTCATCGTGGTGGCGCGCACCGGAGCGCCGGGCGCCAAAGGCATCTCGCTGATCGTCGTTGAAACCGCGGGTGCCGAGGGCTACCGGCGCGGGCGTAACCTCGACAAGATCGGTCTCCATGCCTCGGACACCTCCGAACTGTTCTTCGACAATGTCACGGTGCCGCCGGAGAACCTGCTCGGCAATGAGGAGGGTAACGGCTTCGTCCAGTTGATGCAGCAATTGCCGCAGGAGCGGCTGTCGCTCGCGATCGGCGCGGTCGCCTCGATGGAGCGCGCGGTCAGGATCACCGCCGAATACACCAAGCAGCGCACCGCGTTCGGCAAGCCGCTGATCGAGTTCCAGAACACCGCATTCACGCTCGCCGAGCGCAAGACCGAGGCGATGATCGCTCGGGTGTTCGTCGACTGGTGCGTCGAGCGCCTGGTCGCCGGCGACCTCGACACCGTGACGGCCTCGATGGCGAAATGGTGGTGCTCGCAGAAGCAGGTCGAGACCGCCGACGAATGCCTGCAGCTGCATGGCGGCTACGGCTACATGCAGGAATATCCGATCTCGCGCATGTTCATCGATTCCCGCATCCAGAAGATCTATGGCGGCACCAACGAGATCATGAAGGTGCTGATCGCGCGCTCGCTGTAGGCAAGCGCGCGACCCTGGCGATACTACATCGCGCGCACGTTCTTCAGGAACTTGTCGACCTGGATTTCCAGCTCGGATGCGTTGCTGGCGAGCTCTCCGGAGGCCGACAGCACGTTCTCGGCGGCCTTGCTGGCATCGTCGATCGCCTTGGTCGTTCCGTTGATGTTGGCGGTGACCTCTTTGGTGGCCGCGGCCTGCTCCTCGACGGCGCTGGCGATCACGGTCGAGATCTCGCTGATCTGGACGATCACCTGCGAGATCGCCTTCAGCGCCGTGGCGGTGTTGCCGGTCGCCGTCTGCATCTCGTTGATCTGCGCCGAAATGTCTTCCGTGGCCTTGGCGGTCTGGTTGGCCAGCGCTTTCACCTCGGATGCGACGACAGCAAAGCCCCGGCCGGCCTCGCCGGCGCGCGCGGACTCGATCGTGGCGTTGAGCGCGAGCAGATTGGTCTGTCCGGCGATCTGGCTGATCAGGGCGACGACGTCGCCGATCTTCTGCGCCATGGTGACGAGGCCGGCGACCAGCTTGTCGGATTTCTCGGCCTCCTCGACCGCCATGCGGGCGATGCGGCTCGCCTCGGTCACCTGGCGGCTGATCTCATTGACCGAGGACGACAACTCTTCGGACGCGGACGCCGCGCTTGCCGAGCGCTGATTGACGAATTCGGCGGTTGTCGTCAGCGATCGTGCGGTGCCCTGCATTTGCGTCGAGGCCGATGCCAGCATCCCCGCAAGGCCCTTCACGTCCTTCTCGAAATCGTCGGCGAGCTTCACGTTGCTGGTGACGACGGACCAGCTCAGCATCGCGCCGGTGTAATTGCCGCGCTTGTCGGTCAGCCCGGAGACCCTGAGATCGAGCGTTTCCGGACCGAGTTTGATCTTGGCCGCATGCGGCAGGTTCTTTGGATCGCCGACGATGCGGCGCTGATGCGCCGGGTTCTTGTGGAAGATGTCGAACGAGTTGCCGAGGATCTTGTCCGGCGGCACCGGAAGCAGATGCTTGACCGTGTCGAGCGTCTTGAGGCTGGTCTGGTTGACGTAGGTGATGTTGAACTCGGTGTCGCACATCATGATGTTGATCGGCATGTTGTCGAGCATCTGCAACAGCCGCTCGGTCTGGGTTTCGAGCCGCGCCTTCTCGGTCGCAAGCTCCCAGGTCAGCATCGGTCCCGAGTAGCGGCCCCGCGAATTGGTCATCGCCGTGACCGTGAGATCGAGCGTCTCGCCGCCAATGGTGATGCGCGCCTTGTGCGGCAGGTTCTTCGGATCGGAGAGGAGCCGGCGCTGATGCTGCGGGTTCTTGTGAAAGATATCGATCGACTGCCCGATCAGCGCGTCGACCTTCACCGGCAGCACGTGCTCGATCTTCTTCAGGTTCTGCCGCGTCGACTCGTTGATGTATGTGATCCTGAAGTTGTCCAGCTCGCAGAGCATGATGCTGATCGGCATGTCGTCGAACAGCCGGTACGAATTGTCTGATGTCACTGCACTTGCAACGCTCTTGATCCCCAGCATCGAGTCCTCCACAAGTTGATTGGGCTTACGATAGGCCGCACGAAGCCGCACGCCCTGATGCCGCAGGGCGGGCGCAATGTGCGCGGTGCATTTGCTGATTTTCGATGGCCGTATGTGATTCGAGTTCGATCAAGAAGTGTATGCAATGTGCTGTTCGCGATGGCACGAGGCTGATGACGCGATGCACGCGACGAGCACAGGCCGAAGTCGCCGAGAAAGACGATGATCTGCGGCGAAATTCGCGCAAACCAGCGGCGCAGGTGCCGAGCGGTTGCTTACCGCACCGTAGTCGTACGGTGGCGCGCGCGAACGGCACAATGTTTGTCAGCGTGCACATGGGCACTTTTTACATAGCGAGTCAGCCGCGCTCCCGCTGCAAGACGGTGGCATGGCGCGGCAGCCGAACGCGCGTTCGATGTCGACCGCATCGATCTGCGGACCTCGTCACTGCGCACGCTCGGTCCGGCTGGTGTCGCCGCGCGATCGTCACGAAGCCACTGGCGAACGGCCGCTTGCAGAATGCATCTGGAGGTTGAACGCCGGAGCGGCGCGTTGCTGGATGGAGCCGGTGATGAGCAGCGTGATATCCATCCGGATGAGGTGGCGACGGGCTCGGCAGCTGGACGACGGTGGTCCTGCGCGCCGGCTGGGCCGCGATGATCCCGCCCGCAATCGTCCGCTCTGCGGAAATCGACGATGGAACAGCGTTGCCCATTGGCAATCGCATGGCTAGGCGCCGCTTCGCCCGCAAGACGCAGCTTCGGCCTTGCACGGTATTTCCGTCTATCATACCCCGTGGGACCACGAACCGCGCGAAGCCAAGGCGCGCCAGTAGCCGCAGGGAGTCCTCATGACCAAAAGCAATGCCCGCACCGGAGGCCAGATCCTGATCGACCAGCTGGTTGCGCAAGGGGTGGAGCGCGTCACCTGCGTGCCGGGCGAGAGCTACCTGGCCGCGCTCGATGCCCTGCATGACAGCCCGATCGACGTCATGATCTGCCGCGCCGAGGGTGGTGCGGCGATGATGGCGGAGGCCTATGGCAAGCTCACCGGGCGCCCCGGCATCTGCTTCGTCACCCGCGGCCCGGGTTCGACCAACGCTGCCCATGGCGTGCACATCGCGATGCAGGATTCCACCCCGATGATCCTGTTCGTCGGTCAGGTCGACACCGGCATGCGCGAGCGTGAGGCGTTCCAGGAACTCGACTACAAGGCGGTGTTCGGCACCATGGCGAAATGGGCGGTCGAGATCGATCGTCCCGACCGCATTCCCGAGCTGGTCGCGCGCGCCTTCCGCGTTGCGTTGCAGGGCCGCCCCGGTCCGGTCGTGATCTCGCTGCCGGAGAACATGCTGACCGAAACCGCCGCCGTCGCCGACGCGCCGAAGGTCGAGCCTGTGCAGGCCTGGCCGGCACCGTCGGATCTCGAGCGCCTCGGCACCATGCTGGCCGGCGCCAAGGCGCCGATCGTGGTGCTCGGCGGCTCGGCCTGGACCGCAGAAGCGGCCAAGGGCATCGCACGCCTTGCCGAGCGCTTCGACCTGCCGGTCGCGACCTCGTTTCGCCGCGCCTCGCTGTTCGACGCCGACCATTCGCATTATGCCGGCGATCTCGGCATCGGCCCGAGCCCGAAGCTCAGGGATCGCATCACTGGCGCCGACGTCATTCTGTTGATCGGCGGCCGCATGTCGGAGATGCCGTCATCGTCCTACACGCTGCTCGACATTCCCGTGCCGAGCCAGAAGCTGATTCACGTCCATCCGGGCTCCGAAGAGCTCGGCCGCGTCTACCAGCCGGCGCTGGCGATCCAGGCAACGCCTGCCGCCTTCGCCGCCGCGGTCGAGAGCATGAAGCCCGCAGCCGCGCCCGCCTGGCAGGGCGAGGCCGCCAAGGCCCACGCGGATTACCTCGCCTGGACCGACAAGCCGCGCGAGCTGCCGGGCCGTTTCCAGTATGGCGAGGTCGTGACCTGGCTGCGCGACCGGCTGCCGAAGGATGCGATCGTCTGCAACGGCGCCGGCAACTACGCCGGCTGGATCCATCGCCACCATCGCTTCCACGCTTTCGCAGCCCAACTCGCGCCGACCTCCGGCTCGATGGGCTATGGCGTACCGGCGGCCGTGATGGCCAAGCGGCAGCACCCGGATCGCGTCGTCGTCGCGTTCGCCGGCGACGGCTGCTTCCTGATGAACGGGCAGGAGTTCGCCACCGCCGTGCAGTATGACGCGCCGCTGATCGTCGTCGTCATCGACAACGCGCAATACGGCACCATTCGCATGCATCAGGAGCGCGATTATCCCGGCCGTGTGGTCGGCACCCAGCTCAAGAATCCGGACTTTGCGCTCTATGCAACGGCGTTCGGCGGCCATGGCGAGAGGGTCGAGCGCACCGAGGATTTCGCGCCGGCCTTCGAGCGTGCGCTGGCGTCCGGCAAGCCCGCGATCCTGCATTGCCTGGTCGATCAGCGCGCGCTGTCGGTCGGCAAGGATTTTGTGCCCGCGCAGGCAGCGGGCTGATGGTGCAATCCGCCGGCCGTCACGTTGCGATCATCGGTGCCGGCGCTGTCGGCGCGATCAGCGCCATCGAGGTGCTGCGCGCGGGCCACAGAGTCACGTTGATCGATCCGGGCGAGCCTGGCGGCACCCAGGCCGCGAGCTATGGCAATGCCGGCTGGCTGTCGTCGCATTCGGTGATCCCACCGGCCGAGCCCGGCACCTGGAAGAAGGTGCCGGGCTATCTGATGGACCCGCTCGGGCCGCTTTCGATCCGCTGGTCGTATCTGCCGAAAGCGTTGCCGTGGCTGATCAAGTATCTGCTGTCGAGCAGGACCGAGGCGCAGGTCGAGGTCACCGGGCGGGCGATGCGCGATCTCTTGAAGGACGCGCCGCTGCTGCACCGGCAACTCGCCGAGGAAGCCGGCGTGCCCGAGCTGATCGAGCGGCGCGGGGTGATGCACGTGTTTCCCTCGCGCGATCAGTTCGACCGCGATCTCGGCTGGCGCATCCGCAAGCGTGTCGGCATCGAATGGCTCGAGCTTGACGGAAATGAGATGCGCCAGCGCGAGCCCGATCTGCATCCCCGCTACAAGTTCGGCGTCGTGGTGGAGGAGGCCGGCCGCTGCCGCGATCCCGGCGCCTACGTCGCAGCGCTCGCCGCGCACGCGATTGCGAACGGCGCCGAGCGCATCGTCGCCAAGGCGACGGGACTCAAGCTTGCGGGCGACAGGCTCGTCGCCGTGGTCACCGAGCGTGGCGAGATCGCATGCGACGCCGCGGTGGTTGCCGCCGGCGCACGCTCGAAGCAGCTGACCGCATCGATCGGCGATCCGCTGCCGCTCGAGACTGAGCGCGGCTATCACGTCATGATCGAGCATCCGGAATCCGGACCGCGCAATTCGATGATGGCCTCGGATGCCAAGATGGTGGTCAATTGGACCGACAAGGGTCTGCGCGCCGCCGGCACCGTGGAGATCGCCGGGCTTGACGCCGCGCCGAACTGGAAGCGCGCCGAGATCCTGCGCGAGCATCTCCTCAGCATGTTCCCGAAACTGCCGAGGGACATTCCGCCCTCGCGGATCAAGACCTGGTTCGGCCATCGCCCGAGCATGCCCGACGGCCGGCCCTGCATCGGCCATAGCCGCGCCTCGCGCGACGTGGTCTATGCGTTCGGCCACGGCCATGTCGGCCTGGTCGGCTCGGCCCGAACCGGCCGGCTGGTCGCGCAACTGCTCAGTGGCAAGGCGCCGGAGATCCCGCTGCAGCCGTTCGCGCCGTCGCGTTTCCTGTAGGACGCCGCGAGGACACACTGACCTCAATTCTCGCCGGCCCAGGCCGTGATCGCAGCCGGTGCGATCACGCGTCTCGGCGTGTGCGGATTAATCGTTCCGGCGCTGACGTCCTGAGTTTGTTCGAGCAGGGTGCGCGCAAACGCCCTGGCTTCCTGCTCGGTCGTGAAGGTGCGGGTCTGGCGCGCGACGCGGTGGTGTCCGGCCTCAGGGCTCCTCACGGCGAACGACACGTACCAGATGGCCTTGTCCGTCTTCATCCCGCGTCTCAGGCCACGATGCTTTGCCCGCACGATCGGGACGTGGCGCTGGATGTTCGATATGCAAAAAGTGCCAAGGGAGGAATCCTTAAATACAGCAGATGACGGTTAATTGGCTCTTCGGCGGACAGGGATGCTACAGGATCGGCGCTGATACCGATACGGGCGGCATATTACCTCTCAACCGATGGGTGAATATAATGCGGCGTGGCGGTGTTGGTTCCTGCGATCCGAAATCGCAGTATTGGGCTGCGCGCTCGGGTGACCCCAGCCGGTCCGCCCCGCACTAGACGGCTTCGTCCCCCTTGCCAGCTGCGGCGATGGCCTTCTCGACCTCCGCAGCGAGGGCCGCAAGATGCTCGGCGAGCTTAGTGAACAATTCGCGCTTCCGGATGTCCGTGGCAAGGTCGCGGATCAGGGCGCACTCCGCGGCATCGGTGCGAAGCTTCTCCAGATGCGTCAGCATGTCCTGCATTTTTTCTCCCCATCGCCGTTTTCGGCAAACGGTAGGTGGCGCGGATTCCGGCGACAATAACGTTTGATAAGTTTGTCCCCGGCCCCGAATCCTCGACTTGGGTCATTCGGCTTTTCAGAATTTAACTTGACGCCGCACCCAACTCAGATGTTCAATACGCCCGTCTCACCCGACACGAGGGGCGCTTCGCGGTCGTCACGAACGCGGGTCGAGATGCGGTGGACGCGGTCGTGCGCAGTCGACGAATGCGCATGAAGCGGACGGTGAAGTCGTGTGGTCCTGACGCCCTAACGGCAGGTGTCTTTTCCGATTGCGCAGGTCGCGCGTTGCGAAGACGGTGACAAAAAAAGCCCAGTCTCGCCGGGGAGAGCACGAAGTAAGCCGTAGCCCATCGCGCAGGGAAAGCCGGGTTGTTTCCGGTTACACCTGTGGTCCTACCCCCCGTGCTTTCTACCTATTGCACGGGGCCCATGGGTGCGATCGGCACCCGGCTTTCCCTGCGCCCTCTGCGAGAGAAGAGGGTGAAACGAAGAGCAAGACTCGGGCAACTCATGTCGCGAGAATGCGAATGTGTGACTCACAGACCGTGCAACAAATTCAGTGTCGTCCCGGGCTTGAGCCGGGACCCGTAGCCAGGAATGCGAATTGGATTGCAGAGCTGTGGCTACAACTCATGTCAACAACGCAACCCTGTGGTTATGGGTTCCTGCTTTCGCAGGGACGACAGCGAGGATGAGGCTTCTGCCTCTCTCACTGTCCGATGCGCACCACCATCTTGCCGAGCGCTGCGCGGGTCTGCATCGTCGTGAACGCCGCGCGGAAATCTTCGAGCTCGAACACCTTGCCGACAACCGGCGTCAGGCTGCCGTCATTCAACCATGCCGACAATTGCGTCATCACGCGCGCCTGCGCCTCGGGTTCGCGGCGCGCGATCTGCGCGGCGTCGACGCCGATCAGGAGGCCGCCCTTCAACAGCGGCAGGTTGAACGGCAGAGCGGGGATCTGGCCTGCCGCAAAGCCGACCACGACATGGCGGCCGTTCCAGGCGATCGAGCGGAATGCCTGCAGCGAAACCTCGCCGCCGACCGGATCGAAGATCACGTCGGGTCCATGGCCGCCGGTTGCGTCCTTCAGCGCATCGCGCCAATCGGGCTTCGTATAGTCGACGACAGCGTCGGCGCCGAAGCTTGCGGCGAAACTGCGCTTCTCGTCCGTCGAGGCGGCGGCGACGACGCGCGCGCCGAGCAACTTGCCGACCTGGATCGCGGCGATGCCGGTGCCGCCGGCGGCGCCGAGCACGAGCAACTGCTCGCCGGCCTTGAGCGAGCCGCGCTCGGCGAGCGCGTACAGTGCGGTGAGGTAGTTGGTGCGAAAGGCCGCGGCGGCCTCCATCGACAGACCGTCGGGCATGACCTCGACGGCGGCGGGCGGCACCACGATGGACTCGGCGAGTGCGCCCGAGCGCGCCGCGCCCATCACCCGCATGCCCGGCGTGATGCCGGTGACGTCACTCGCGACCTCGTCGACTACGCCGGCGAATTCCGCACCGGGCGTGAAGGGCAGGGTATCCTTGGTCTGGTAGCGGCCTTCGACCTTCAATCCGTCAACGAAGCCGATGCTGGCGGCGTGGACCCGGACGCGGATCTGTCCGGGGCCGGGTTCGGGGGTGGCGATCTCTTTCAGCCCGATCTGATCGATGGGTGCGTATTGCTCGACGACGACCGCCTTCATTCTGTCCTGCTCGCTTGTTCGTTTCCGTTGGCCGAACCTATCCCATGTCCGTTGTTCTACGGGGAGAGCTTTTTCGCAAGCAGCGCCGGCGTCAGCTGCGGAAATCCAGCATCTTCAACGACATCGCGAAAAGACCGGCGTTTACCCGTTGTTATCCCTACCAAATTCGGTAACGCGTCCTTAATGGCATTAACGATAGGGTTTTTCCACGCGGCCCGCTTTGGGCTGCGCGCCGTCCAGGACAGGCGGGTTGCGTTCGCGTTGGAGTTTTTCATGGATATCATGACAGGCGCCGGGCTGTTGGCCGGCATCATCGTCATCGCGGTGATGATGTTCATGGGCGGCGACCTGCACATGTTCATCTCCGAACATGCCGTGATCATCATATTCGGCGGCTCGATCGCGGCGACGATGATCCGCTTTCCGCTCGGCGTGATGCTGCACGGCCTGCCGCTCGGTGCCAAGTTTGCCTTCACCATGAGCCGGCTGTCGGCCCGCGACCTCGTCGACGAGCTCGCCCGCATCGCCGAGATCGCCCGCAAGCAGGGCCCGGTGGGCCTGGAGAAGGTCGAGACCGACGAGCCGTTCCTTGCCAAGGGCATCCGCTACGTCGCCGACGGTTACGACCTCGAATTCATCCGCGACAACATGGAGCGCGACCGCGACAATTTCCTGATGCACCTCGACGAGGGCAGCAAGATCTATCGCGCGATCGGCGACTGCGCGCCGGCCTTCGGCATGATCGGCACGCTGATCGGCATGGTGCAGATGTTCGCCAACATGACCGACCCGTCCAAGCTCGGCCCGTTCATGGCGACCGCGCTGCTCGCGACGCTGTACGGCGCGCTGGTGGCCAACCTGTTCTGCCTCCCGATCGCCGACAAGCTGCACGGCAAGCTGCTCGACGAGGAGACCAACCGCACGCTGATCATCGACGGCATCCTGATGATCCGCGATTCCAAGAGCCCGGCGCTGGTGCGCGAGATGCTGCTGGCCTATCTGCCGGAAAAGCATCGCCACGAGGAAGGCGAGCCGGTTCCGGCCTGACCGGCCGGCGCTTTCGGGAAACGCAGCGATGGCCAAGAAGAAGCGCGGCGACGCCCATACCGGAGGTCACGGCTGGTTCGTGACCTTCGCCGACCTGATGGGCCTGATGATGAGCTTCTTCGTGATGCTCGTCGCGTTCTCCACCATGGACAACAACAAGCTGAAGATCGTCGCCGGCTCGATGCGCGATGCCTTCGGCGTGCAGACCAATGTGCGCTATTCGGGAATCGTCGAGTCCGACGGTCTGCCGACGCGGCCGAAGCTGAAGAATGTCGAGCACATCTCGCCGGAAGAGTCCTCCGCCAATCCGACGCCGGACGAGAAGGAGCGCAGCCAGATCAACGGCGCGCGGCTGAAGATCGACCGCGAATTCGCGCTCGCCTCCGCCTCGCTGCGGCAGGCGCTGCAGGACATGCCGGAGCTGACCGAGATATCCAAGAACATCATGTTCGAGGAGACCAAGGAGGGGCTCAACCTCGAGATCGTCGACCAGGACGGCCGCTCGATGTTTGCCGACGGCTCCCGGGAGCCGTATGAGCGCACCCGCCGGTTGATCCAGAAGCTCGCCGCGCCGCTGAAGGCGACGCCGCTGCGGGTCGCGATCGTGGGGCATACGGCCGCAGGCTTCGTGCCGGCGCGCAGCGATTACGACGCCTTCGACCTGTCCGCGGACCGCGCCAATGCGGTGCGGCAGATCCTGGAGCGGGAAGGGCTGCCGCCGTCCCACATCTTCGCGGTTTCCGGCAAGGCGGATAGCCAGCCGCTGTTTCCCGACGACCCGACGCTTCCGGCGAACCGTCGCGTGACCATCACGTTGATGCGCGAAAATCCGCCACTGCCGCCGGATCTGAAGCCGTAGCTCCGGGTTACCCTGCTACCGCTGTCGGCCCGGTTGCTCGGTTGACAGGCGGGGCGGAAGCGTCGATAGCCGCGCGGATCAAAATCAACTGATCGGGCGTTCCAACCTCGTCATGGCTATCAGCGTCTCACCCACCGAGGCCCAGGAAACTCAAGGCACGAGCCAAGGAACCGGTAGCAGAGGCCAAGGCACCTCCAGCTTCTGGGCCCTGACGCTCGGCAGCATCGGAGTGGTGTTCGGCGATATCGGAACCTCGCCGCTCTACGCATTCCGCGAGGCAGTCGGCGGCGCCGCGCATGGCCAGCCGGTCACCCGCATCATGGTGCTGGGCGTGCTCAGCCTGATCCTGTGGGCGCTGTTCACCGTCGTCACCGCCAAATATGTCCTGCTGCTGCTGCGTGCCGACAATAACGGCGAGGGCGGCACGCTGTCGCTGATGGCGCTCGGCCAGCGCGCGATCGGACGGCGCAGCTGGCCGCTGCTCGCGCTCGGCGTGGTCGGCGCCTCGATGTTCATCGGCGATTCCATGATCACGCCGGCGATCTCGGTGCTGTCGGCGGTCGAAGGCCTCAAGCTCGCCACGCCGCATCTCGAGCACTATGTGGTGCCGCTGACGATCCTGATCCTCGTGCTGCTGTTCTCGGTACAGCGCACCGGCACGGCGCGCGTCGCCTCCGCCTTCGGCCCGGTGATGGTGCTGTGGTTCGCCTCGCTCGCGGTGATGGGGCTGGTCCACGTCATGGACGATCCGTCGGTGCTGGCGGCGATCAATCCCTATTATGCGATCCAGTTCATGCTGACCCACGGCACCGTCGGCCTGGTGACGCTCGGCGCGGTGTTCCTCGCGGTGACCGGCGGCGAGGCGCTGTATGCCGATCTCGGGCATTTCGGCCGCAAGCCGATCCAGTCCGGCTGGCTGTTCTTCGTGCTGCCGTCGCTGCTGCTGAACTATTTCGGGCAGGGCGCGCTGGTGCTGTCGGATCCGGCGGCAATCGAGAACTCGTTCTACCGCATGGTGCCCGACGCGCTGCTGCTGCCGCTGGTCGGGCTCGCCACTGCTGCCACCGTGATCGCGAGCCAGGCGGTGATCACCGGCGCCTATTCGTTGATCAGCCAGGCGGTGCAGCTCGGGCTCTTGCCGCGCTTCGAGGTCCGCTACACCTCTGAGACCCATGCAGGGCAGATCTATCTGCCGCGGGTCAACCGGCTGCTGCTGCTCGGCGTGCTGCTGCTGGTGCTGCTGTTCCGCACCTCGAGCGGGCTGGCCTCGGCCTATGGCATCGCCGTCTCCACCACCATGGTCGCCGACGGCATCATGGGCTTCATCGTGATCTGGAAGCTGTGGAACTGGCGCGTGGCGTCGGCCGCCGCATTGATCCTGCCCTTCGTGATCGTCGACATGACCTTCTTCAGCGCCAATCTCTTGAAGTTGTTCGAGGGCGCGTGGGTGCCGCTGCTGTTCGGCGTCGTGATGGCGACGATGATCTGGACCTGGCGTCGCGGCGCCGCGATCCTGATCGCCAAGACCCGCCGCATCGAGGTGCCGCTGCGCGACCTGATCCACAGTCTGGAGAAGCGGCCGCCGCATATCGTCAAGGGCACCGCGGTGTTCTTGACCAGCGACCCAAGCTTCGTGCCGACCGCGCTCTTGCACAATCTCAAGCACAACAAGGTGCTGCACGAGCACAACGTGATCCTGACCATCGAGACCGCACCGACACCGCGCGTCGACCTGTCGGAGCGCGTCACCATGGAAAAGATCAGCGACAAGTTCACCGCGGTGCGGCTGCGCTTCGGCTACATGGAATCGCCGAACGTGCCGAAGGCGCTCGCGGTCGCGCGCAAGCTCGGCTGGCAGTTCGACATCATGGCGACCTCGTTCTTCGTGTCGCGTCGGTCGCTGAAGCCGTCCGCCCAGTCCGGGATGCCGCAGTGGCAGGACCACCTTTTCATCGCGATGAGCCGGTCTGCCAACGATGCGACCGACTATTTCCAGATTCCCACCGGCAGGGTTGTTGAAGTGGGTACCCAGGTAACTATTTGAGCTGACAACGAATTCCGGCGTTGAAAAAGCCCTCATCTATGCGTGGTGCGCATGGTGGAGGCCTGAATCCGTGCTAACCTATGCATTCCTGCCGGGAGTATAGGCCTGCAACCCGGCATTGTGCAGTGCGGCAGAAGATAGAGGCGCAGCTTCCCATGTCATCCGAGAGTGCGATCACCGCGGCGGAAACGCCCGCGGCAAATGGCCATGGCGAGGCGCATTCAACCGCCACCTTCAAGGCGCTGATGCTCGGCAGCATCGGCGTGGTCTATGGCGACATCGGCACCAGCCCGCTGTACGCGCTGCGCGAAGCCGTGGTCGCGGCTGCCGGCGGCGAGGGCGCCGTGACGGCGCATGCGGTGCTCGGCGTGCTCAGCCTGATCCTGTGGGCGCTGATCGTTGTCGTGACGCTGAAATATGTCGTGATCCTGCTGCGTGCCGACAACAACGGCGAGGGCGGCACACTGGCGCTGATGGCGCTGGCGCAGCGCGCGGCCACCAAGGGCGCTGCCGCGATCGTGCTGCTCGGTATCATCAGCGGCGCGCTGTTCTATGGCGATGCCGTCATCACGCCGGCGCTGTCGGTGCTGTCGGCGATCGAAGGCATCAAACTCGTCACCTCGACATTCGATCCCTATGTCGTCCCGCTCACGGTGGTGATCCTGGTCGCCTTGTTCGCGGTGCAGTCGCGCGGCACCGCGCGCGTCGCGGCGTTCTTCGGCCCGGTGATGTGCGTCTGGTTCGCCGTGATCGCGATCGCGGCGCTGCCGCAGATCGTGCGGCATCCCGAGGTGCTGTACGCGTTCAACCCGATCTTGGCGGTGTCGTTCATGCTGCATCACGGCGTGATCGGCTTCATCACCCTCGGTGCCGTCTTCCTCGCCGTGACCGGCGCCGAGGCGCTCTATGCCGACCTCGGCCATTTCGGCAAACGCCCGATCCAGACCGCATGGCTGTTCATCGTGCTGCCGTCGCTGGCGCTGAACTATCTCGGGCAGGGCGCGCTTCTGATCGGCGATCCCAAGGGCATCGAGAATCCGTTCTTCCTGATGTTCCCGGACTGGGCGCTGATCCCGATGGTCGCGCTTGCGACCATGGCGACCGTGATCGCAAGCCAGGCCGTCATCACCGGCGCATACTCGCTGACGCGGCAGGCGATCCAGCTCGGCCTGCTGCCGCGGTTCGAGATCCGCCACACCTCGGAGGCGCATTCCGGCCAGATCTACATGCCGCGCATCAACCGGTTGCTGTTCATCGCTGTGATCGTGCTGGTGCTGATGTTCCGCTCGTCGAGCGCGCTGGCGTCGGCCTATGGCATCTCGGTGACCGGCACCATGGTGGTGACGGCGATGATGGGCTTCGTGGTGATCTGGAAGGTCTGGCGCTGGTCGCCGATCGCCGCCGCGGCGCTGGTCGCGCCGTTCCTGTTCCTGGACATCACGTTCCTGGCCGCCAACCTGCTCAAGGTGTTCGAGGGCGGCTGGGTGCCGCTTGCGCTCGGCGGGGCCATGATCGTGGTGATGTACACCTGGCGGCGCGGCAGCCGGCTGTTGTTCGAGAAGTCGCGCAAGCTGGAATTCCCGCTCGCCGATCTCGTCGCGATGCTGGAGAAGCGGCCGCCGCAGCGCGTCTCCGGGACCGCGGTATTCCTGACCAGCGATCCCATCAGCGCGCCGACCGCGCTGATGCACAGCCTCAAGCATTACAAGGTGCTGCACGAGAAGAACGTCATCCTGACCATCGAGACCGCGCCGACGCCGCGCATCGATCCGTCCGAGCGGGTGCGGATGGAGCAGCTGACCGAGACTTTCTCCAAGGTGACGCTGAAGTTCGGTTTCATGGAGCAGCCGAACGTGCCGAAGACGCTGGCAATCGCCCGCAAGCTCGGCTGGCAGTTCGACATCATGTCGACCTCGTTCTTCCTGTCCCGGCGCGCGCTGAAGCCGGCGGCGCATTCGGGCATGCCGAGCTGGCAGGACCATCTGTTCATCGCGCTGAGCCGTTCCTCGAACGATGCCACCGACTACTTCCAGATCCCGACCGGGAGGGTGGTCGAGGTCGGTACGCAAGTCACGATCTAGGGTCCACGATCCAGCGTTTCCGCGCGGCATCTAACCCGTTTCGGGCGCTTGATTTTCTCCGCGCAAGAGGCGACTTTGCGGCCCGGACCGGCGAGCCGCGACGCTCGCCCATCGAATAAGTCGGGAGGATATTTCCGTGGCGGACCACAAGGTGGAAGATTTGTTTCCGGACGAGGTGTCGAAGGGCATAGCGGAAGGCCGCTATCTCCTCGTCGACGTCCGCGAGCCCAACGAGGTCGCCGTCGAGGCCTATCCCGATGGCGTCGTCGTGCCGCTGTCGACGTTCGATCCGGCCGCCATACCCGATCCGCAGGGCAAGCAGGTGGTGTTCGCCTGCCGCTCCGGCAAGCGCTCGGTGACGGCTTCGCTCGCCGCCCAGGCCGCGGGCCTGCCCTACGACAAGCATCTGGCGGGCGGCATCATCGGCTGGAAGGCGGCGGGATTGCCCACCAAGACGGGCGGCTGATCCCTGACATGACCTCCATGAACAAGGTCTTCGCGGACCTTCCCGTCACCATCTTCGAGGCGATGTCGCAGGCTGCGCGCGACAACAACGCCATCAATCTCGGACAAGGCTTTCCCGACGATCCAGGACCGGAAGACATCCGCCGCGCCGCTGCGGATGCGTCGATCAACGGCTACAATCAGTATCCGTCGATGATGGGCATCCCGGAACTCCGTCAGGCAATCGCATCGCATTACGGCCACTGGCACGGGCTCAAGCTCGATCCGATGACCGAGGTGATGGTCACCTCCGGCGGCACCGAGGCGCTGACCTCCTCGATCCTCGCAGTGGTCGAGCCGGGCGACGAGGTGGTGTGCTTCCAGCCGGTCTATGATTCCTACCTGCCGATCATCCGCCAGGCCGGGGGCATCCCGCGGCTGTTGCGGCTCGAGCCGCCGGATTGGCGGCTGAACGAGGAGATGCTGCGCAGCGTCTTCAACCACAAGACCAAGGCGGTGCTGTTCAACAATCCGCTCAACCCCGCGGCGGTGGTCTATCCGCGCGAGGACCTCGAACTGCTGGCGCGGTATTGCCAGGAGTTCGACGTGGTCGCGATTTGCGACGAGGTCTGGGAGCATGTCGTGTTCGATGGCCGCGAGCACATCCCGCTGATCACGATTCCCGGCATGCGCGATCGCACTATCAAGGTCGGCAGCGCCGGCAAGATCTTCTCGCTGACGGGGTGGAAGATCGGCTTCGTCTGCGCCGCGCCGCCGCTGCTGCGTGTCGCCGCCAAGGTGCACCAGTTCCTCACCTTCACAACCGCGCCCAATCTGCAAGCGGCGGTGGCGTACGGACTCAACAAGTCGGACGACTATTTCCTCGAGATGCGCAAGGACATGGCACGGAGCCGTGACCGCCTGACCAAGGGACTGGAGAGCATCGGCTTTCCGGTGCTGAAGTCGCAGGGGACTTATTTCCTCACCGTCGACCTGTCGCCGCTCGGACTCAACGAGACCGACGCGGAGTTCTGCTGGCGAATTGTGCAGGATTACAAGGTCGCGGCCATTCCGGTGTCGGCGTTTTACGAGCAGGATGCGGTGACGTCGGTGGTCCGTTTCTGTTTCGCCAAGAAGGATTCGACGCTCGACACCGCGCTGGAGCGGCTCGCCGACGCCGTGCATCGTCGCAAGAGGTAGACCAGAATGCAGAAGCAGAGCCGTCGTCTCGTCAGCCTCGCAGGTATGATCGCCACGGCTCTGTTGTTCGCTGCGCCCGCCGGCGCCGAGGAGCGCACGGTCAACTTCTACAACTGGTCGAACTACATGGCGCCTGATGTCCTCGAGGACTTCACCAGGGAAACCGGCATCAAGGTCGTCTACGATACGTTCGACGCCAACGAGACGCTGGAGACCCGGCTGCTCGCGGGCAAGTCGGGCTACGACGTCGTGGTGCCGACCGGTTATTTCCTGCAACGCCAGATCACCGCCAAGGTGTTTCTGAAACTCGACAAGTCGAAGTTGCCAAACCTCGCCAATGCGTGGCCCGTGGTGACCGGCCAGCTCGCGACCTACGATCCCGGCAATAATTACGGCGCCAACTACATGTGGGGCACCACGGGCATCGGCTACAACGTCAAGATGGCGGAGAAGATCCTCGGGCCCGGCGCGAAGATCGACAGCTGGGACATGGTGTTCAAGCCGGAGAACCTCGCCAAGTTCAAGGATTGTGGCGTCCACATGCTGGATTCCGCCGACGACATCCTGCCGGCGGCGCTGAGCTATCTCGGCCTCGACCCGAACTCGACCAAGCAGACGGATCTCGAGAAGGCCGCCGACCTCGTCATCAAGATCCGGCCCTATGTGCGCAAATTCCACTCGTCCGAGTATCTCAGCGCACTGGCCTCGGGCGAGATCTGCTTTGTGGTCGGCTGGTCGGGCGACATCATGCAGGCGCGCAGCCGGGCGGCGGAAGCCAACGGCGGCGTCGAGATCGGTTACACGATCCCGAAGGAGGGCGCGCAGATGTTCTTCGACAATCTGGCGATTCCGGCGGATGCAAAGAACGTCGCTGAGGCCTATGAACTGATCAACTACCTCTACCGTCCCGAGGTCGCGGCGAAGAATTCGAACTTCCTGTCCTACGCCAACGGCAATCTGGCGAGCCAGAAGCTGATCGATCCGAAGATCTTCAACGACAAGAACATCTATCCCGACGAGGCGGTGCAGAAGAAGCTGTTCGTGATCACGGCGCGCGATCCGGCGACGCAGCGGATCATCAACCGGCTGTGGACGCGGGTGAAGACCGGGAAGTGACGCGAAAAGCTGTTGCGGGATGAGCCGTCATTGCGAGCGCAGCGAAGCAATCCATATCGCCGCGATCGTTGAAGCATGGATTGCTTCGTCGCTTCGCTCCTCGCAATGACGGGGTAAGGCTACCGCTAGCCTACCGCCAGCGCCGGTGCAGCCAGAGCCACTGATCGGGATATTCGCGGACCCAGCCCTCGACGATGTCGGTGATCGCCTGCATCGTGCCCTGGATGTCGATCTCGCCGGTCGCATCGAACACCGGCTTCACTTCCTCGGTGACCTCGCCGCGGAAGCGACCGTCGGGCAGGCGGATGATCCGCGTGCCGTGGATCGGGCAGTCGATCTGCCGGCGCAGGCGCGCCAGCAGCGGATTGGCGGTGGTCTTGCGGCCGAAGAAGGTGACGGGAACGCCGTTGGTCAAATACTGGTCGACCAGCATCGCGACGTGCTGGCCGCGCTGAAGCGCCTGCGCCAGCTTGAGCGGCGCGTCACGACCGGCAGGCACCAGCGTGCCCAGGTTGACGGCTCGGATGCGTTCGATCGCACGGTCGGCGGCTTCGATGTTGGGGCGCCGGAACAGGATCGTCGCATCGAGCCCGTGTGCCGCCGCGGCAATCGGAGAGAGCTCCCAGTTGCCGAGATGTGCGGCAAAGAACAAGGCCGGTTTGCCGTCGTCACGCAACTGGTCGAACAGCTGCTTGCTGCGCTCCGAGAATTCGACGCGACCCGGCTTGTCGGGATTCCGGGGATCGTGGTCCCAGATGCGGTCGATGTGCGCGAATTCAGCGCCGATGCGTCCGAGGTTGTGCCAGACCCCCATCAGGATGTCTTCGATCTCCTGCGGCGACTTTTCGGGGAAGGCGGCTTTGAGGTTCTCGCGGCCGATGCGATCCTCACGCAGCCGGCGGCCGATGAAATGCGCGGCATGGCCAAAGAAGTTTGCGGTCTTGTCCGGATCGAAATAGCGCGTGGTCCGCAACAGACCGGTCGTCAGCCCGCCGATCGCCGCATCGGTCACGGGCTTTGCGGCATCACGCAGATGCGCTCGGGCGCGAAGGAGCAGGCGTTTCATCTGATGAGGCGAGGGCGCTAGGCCGGCTCGCGTGTCAGGATCAGCGAAGCGTTCTGCCCGCCGAACCCGAACGAGTTCGACATCACGGCGGTCACCTTGGCGTCACGCGCCTTGTTGCCGACCACGTCGAACGGGATCGCGGGATCCGGCACCTCGTAGTTGATGGTCGGCGGAATCCGCTGATGCTCCAGCGTGAGCAGCGAGAAGATCGCCTCGACCGCACCTGCAGCCGAGATGGTGTGGCCGACCATCGACTTGTTCGACGACACCGGAATGTTCTTGGTGTGCTCGCCGAACACCGCGGAGGTCGCAAGATATTCCATCTTGTCGTTTTCCGGCGTCGAGGTGCCGTGCGCGTTGATGTGATCGATCTGCTCGGGCTCCATGCCGGCGTCGGCGAGCGTCTTGCGCACGCAGCCGATCGCCGGCTTGCCGTCCGGAGCGGAGCGGGTGCGATGGAAGGAGTCGGTGAGCTCGCCGCAGCCGGCGACGACGCCGAGGATGCGGGCGCCGCGCGCCATCGCGGCCTCATAGCTCTCCAGCACCAGCGCGCCGGCGCCTTCGGCCATCACGAAGCCGTCGCGGTTCTTCGAGAACGGCTTCGAGGCGCCCTGCGGCGGATCGTTCTGGGTCGAGAGAGCCGAGAGCAGCGAGAAGCGCACCATGGCTTCGGGATTGACCGAGCCGTCGGTCGCGACGCACAGCGTGGCGTCGGTTTCGCCGCGGCGGATCGCCTCGACACCGAGCTGGATCGCGGTCGCGCCGGACGCGCAAGCCGTCGAGAGCGAGATCGGCGACCCCTTGGTGCCGAAGGTCTCGGCGAGGTTGAGCGCGACCGAGCCGAAGGTGAAGCGCCGGTGGAAGTGCGCAAACTTGCCGCCGCTGCAGGTCGCCAGATACTCGATGATGCCGAAGTCCTTGGTCGGAACCTCGCGCGCGACCTCGAGCCGCTGCGGCCATTCGGTTTCGATCGGCGCGACCGCGAGAAACAGCGGACCGGGGAAGTCGCCCTTGCTGCCGATGCCGGACTGCTCCAGCGCCTCCTCGGTCGCGATCTCAGCGAGACGCTGCGACAGGCTGGTCGAGGAGAACGGGTCGACGGTGACGAAATCGACGGCGCCTGCCATCGTCGTCTTCAGGCTGTCGAGCGGGAAGCGTGTCACGGTCTTGATGCCGGACTCGCCGGCGGTGAGGCGCTTCCAATTGTCGGTCTTGCCGCCGCCGAGCGACGTCACGATTCCCATGCCGGTCACGACGACGATCGGTCGGCCGAATTTATCGCGTGGTGCTGTCATGGTGTCCCCGTCGGTGCTTGCGCCGAATTACTTGACGGCCTCGACCAGTGCCATGCCTTCGCCCTGCCAGTGGCCGACCCCCAACACGACAATCTGGGTTGGCGCCCCGGTCTTTTCAACCTCCAGCCCGGTCGGGTCGTTGGCCGGATAGAGCGCGCCGCGGGAAATCGACAATGCGGCGAGCGCCAGCCCGAGCGGGAACTGGGCTTCCATGGTGTGCCCGAAGGTCGTTCCGGTGGCGCGGACGGCAAGGCCGGGATGCTGCCCGAGGAATTCGCGCTCCTCTGCGGTCGCAGGCTCGGCGCCGGTCGCGCCCGTGATCAGCACGGCGTTGTCGTTGCTTACCCCGAGCTGTGGCCACATCGCCTGCAGCGACTTGGTCACTGCGCCGGGCTGCTTGCGCTTGGCAAGGTCGGCGACCACCTTGGTCAGCTTGGCGTAGGGCTTGGCGCCGCGCGCCTCGGCGTGCTCGCGCGATTCCATCACCAGGAAGGCGCCGGCAGAGCCGATGGCGAAGCCCGGGTTGTTTCGGCGGGCCCACACCGACGCGTATTGATCCTTCAGGGCGAAGTCGCCGAACGAATAGAGCATCAAGAGGTCGCCGCGATCGCCATTATGGGCCGCGCCGACCAGCGCGATGTCGCTCTGTCCGGCCCCGATGCGCGCGACGGCGATCCGCGCGGCGTCGATGCTCGAGGCTTCCTCGCCCATGAAGGTGCGCGACGTCCCGCACACGCCGTGAACGATCGCGATGTTGCCGGCGAGCAGGTTCGAGAGCTGCGCCAGGAACAGCGTCGGGCGCAGCTCGTTCATCAGCTTTTCGTTGAGCAGGGCCGGCGGCAGCTTGCCCTGCGCATCGGCGTTCATGATCGCGAGGTCGACATTGAGGTCACGCTCGCCGCCACCAGCTGCGATGATCATGTCCATCCGCGACAGGATTTCCTGATCGCCTTTGACACCGGCGGAATCGAGCGCCAGCCCGGCGGCGTAGGTGCCGATCCGCTGCCACATCTCCATCTGACGCTGATCGCCTTTCTTGGGGATCTGGGCGTCGAAGCTCACGGGGGCGATCGGATGGATCACATATGGCGCGAGACGCGTGTCGTCGGCATTGACGCGCCTTTCGCCGAGCGCCTGCCAATGCGCGTCCAGCCCTTCGCCGAGCGAGGAGAGCAGGCCGATGCCAGTGATCCAGACTTCCTTCTCAGCCATTACTCATTGCCTGCAGCGGAAACCCGATCTTGTTGGCGAGCGCATCCATGTGCACACGCAAGTCGGGGCTTGGGAAGGGGATATGACGGAAGGTCAGCTCGGCGTTGCACTTGAGCTCCTTGCCGACGCGGACCTTCGCCGAGGTCACGGTGAAGCCTGAACCTTCGTGTTCGATCTTGGCTTCGATCGTCAGTGTCGAGCTGGGGCTAACGAAGCCACGCATCTTGGCTTCCTTGACCATGGCGAGGAAGGGCATGCGCTCGAACTTGGTGAGACCGAGGATCAGCCAGCCGGAGCTCTGGGCCATTGCTTCGGTGAGCAGCACGCCGGGCATGATCGGATAGCCCGGGAAGTGCCCCGCGAACACCGAGTGGCTGTCCGGCGGGACATCCGCCTCGACGACAATGGTCCTTGCGTCGAGGTTGAGGTCGACGATCCGATCGATCAGCTGAAAAGTTTCAAGCTGCATGATGGGCGATTACGAGGCTGAGCCCGTGCCCGCGTTCTTGGCCGCAACCAGCTCGTCGATGCGGTCGGCGAGATTCTGCAACACGAAGTACTGCTCCGTCGTGGCCTTGCCGTCGTTGACCTCCTGGGTCCACTTCTCGAGCGGCATCTTGATGCCGAAGGCCTTGTCGATGGCAAAGGCGATGTCGAGGAAGTCGAGGCTGTCGATCCCCAGATCGTCGATCGCGTGGCTCTCCGGCTTGATCGTATCGCGCGGGATGTCGCAGGTCTCCGCGATAATGTTGGCGATCTGCTCGAATGTGGAGGACATCATTAAGCCTTTGATATATTGAAGGTAATTCCGGGTCGGCTCGGAGGAGGCGGGCGCGGTGCCCCGGATTGCCTGATTGCTGCTGCCGGAGTCGTGTGCCCGTATATCGGAGCAGGGCCGTTAGTTCAATGGAGCTTGGCCGGGCTGGCGAGGACGGTTTTTGGGTACGGTTCCAGCTCGCCTAGCCGCGTGGCACCACCGTAATCTTCGCGCAATCCCGGCGTCCCATCAGCACGCAATCCTGGGTCTTGCGCAAATCGGCGATGCTCATGGCGAGCCAGATGCCGATCGCGGTGAGCGCCACGGTGAAGGCGAAGGCGGCGATGTTGGCGAGCATGCGCTGACGGAAATCATCCGGCTCCTCGCGCGGCTTCTCATAGCGGGAAAGGTCGTTGGCGACTGAAACAGGAGCTATGGAAGCCGGGCGGGCCGATCGGACCGGCTCCTCGCGCTTGCCGGGTGGCTGCGCCGAGGTACGCGGCCGGAATTTGAGCACCACGTGCTCGTCATCCGAGGAAATTGGCCGCTGCGTCTTCACTGTTGTCAGTCCGGTCGCGTCGCCGCTCATGTCTAGCACGTTCGCTGCGCTTCACACAAATCATGATGCGCGCAGAGGTGGTATTTATCCTTCGATGGTCTCGTGGAACCGACTGTAGTCGATCCGCAGCCGGCCGTCGTCGGTCGCCTGCAGGATCTCGGCGTAGCGATGGCCGAAGCGGATGTCGACATGCTCGTAGGATTTTCGCGCGTGCACGTTTTGCGCTGCAACGTCGTCATAGCCCGACACGATGAGGCCGAGCCCGGCATTGACGGCTTCCAGGCCCGCGGCGTCGAGGCCGTAGAGCGGACTGTCCTGGTCGATCACATGAAACAGGGTCCAGCTCAGCGCCAGCGCCGGGCTCTCGCTGCGCAGGAGCGGCAGTTCGTAGAACCGGCGGTAGGGCATGCCTTCCTTGCTGACGCCGTTCTTGAACAGCCACAGCCGCGCGGTGGCGTTGGCGATGATGTTGTGCCGCTCGTTGGCCATACGGATCATCAACGTGAGCTGGCCCTCATGGTCCGAGATCACGGGATTGTCGGCGAACAGCAGCCGCGCGCTCGGCCGCGAGAAGCGGGCGAAGATCAGCCCGGTCATCAGCGACATCGAGAAGATACCGGTGAAGAGTTCGATCGTGGCGATGAAGTGCCCGTAGTGCGTCTGCGGGTGCATGTCGCCATAGCCCGCGGTCGAGAGCGTCTCGATGCTGAAATAGAGGTAGTCGACGTATTGGCCGTCAGGCACGTTGGCGATCGGATGATCGCCGAGCCAATACAACAAGGCGAAGACGGCGTTGAAGCTGATGAACACCATTGCTGCACCGCCAATAAAGGCGGGCCAGGATGCTGTCATGCAACGATGGCTGATGTCTGCCCAGAAACTGAGCTCCAGCCCCTCGGTCACGACCTCGCGGTTGCCGAGACGGATGGTGCGCGCCTTCGCGCGTTCGCTTGCTCTCAATGCCATTCCGTCGAACCGGCTCTTCCGCCTGCCTGTGACATCATGTCATAATGGAACCCATTCCGGAGTGCCGGTCAAACGGGAGTGCATATCATGGCCCATACGCGCGAGCCTTACGTCAAACCGGTCCCGATCCTGTCGTTGCGGCCGACCCAGATGACGGTCGGCATGCATGAGGTGAAGGAGAAGCGGAAGCGCTGGCGCGAGCACAGTTCGGACAAGAAGCGCGCCGAGCTGCTCGGCAAGCACATGATCCCGGTGGTGCATGGTCCCGACGATCGCTACTACGTGGTCGATCATCATCACATGGCGCGAGCGCTGCACGAGGAGGGCGTCAAGGACATCCTGGTCACGGTGATCGGCGATCTCACGATGGTCGAGCGTGACGTGTTCTGGGGCGTAATGGACAACAAGCGCTGGGTCTATCCCTACAACTCCAAGGGCGAGCGCTGCCACTTCAAGGACATTCCGAAGTCGATCAAGGATCTCAAGGACGATCCGTTCCGCAGTCTGGCCGGCGAGATGCGCCGGGCCGGCGGCTTCGCCAAGGACACGACGCCGTTCAGCGAATTCCTGTGGGCCGATTTCCTGCGCCGCCACATCCCGCGCAAGACGGTGGAGAACAATTTCGCCAAGGCGCTGGAGAAGGGGCTGGCGCTGGGTCGCAGCGGGGGAGCGGTCTATCTGCCCGGCTGGTGCGGACCGGCATCCGACGACTGACCGGGCGCGGTCTCCGGTCCGTTCTGGTCCTCTTTGCCGCCGAGCGCGTGGTGCAGCCACCGCTCGGTCCGCTTGCCGAAGGTCAGCAGCAGAAATGCCAGCAAGAGCGCGGTGAGCACGATCGGCCAATGTCCGGCGCCGCAGACGATCCCGACGCATGCGGCGAAGAACGCGCATGCGGCGCTCGTCAGGCCGTGGACGTGAAAACGGTCGCCCCGCCGGACGATCACGCCAGCGCCGAGAAAGCCGATCCCGGTCAGCACGCCCTGAATCACGCGGCTGACCGCATCGGTGAATTTCCCGGGATCGACCCCATGCAAGGCCAGCAGCACGACGGTCGCGGTCGAGAGGCTGACGAGGCCGAGCGTCTTCAGGCCGATCGGCTTGCCGCGCAGGTCGCGGTCGAGCCCGATCGCGCTGCCGGCAAGCGTCGCCGCGCCGAGACGCAGGATGATCTCGCTCCAGTCTGCCAAGGCGTCCTCTATTTCGGCTGCCGGCCGAGCATGTAGAATTCGCTGTTCGGCCGCATGCCGGTGACGTTCGCAAGCCGGTTCGAGAGCGCGAAGAAGGCCGCGACCGCGGCGATATCCCAGACGTCGTCGTCGCTGAAGCCGTGCGCGGCGAGCGCCGCGAAATCCGCCTCCGAGACTTCCTCGGCCGCGCGGCTAACCTTGATCGCGAAATCGAGCATCGCGCGCTGCCGCGGCGTGATGTCGGCCTTGCGGTAGTTGACTGCGATCTGGTCGGCGATCTCCGGGTTCTTGGCGCGGATGCGCAGGATCGCGCCATGGGCGATCACGCAATACTGGCACTGGTTGGCGGCGCTGGTCGCCACCACGATCATCTCGCGCTCGGCCTTGGAGAGGCCGGAGTCCTTCTCCATCAGCGCGTCGTGATAGGCGAAGAAGGCGCGAAACTCGTCGGGGCGGTAGGCCAGCGTGAGGAATACGTTCGGCACGAAGCCGGACTTCTCCTGCACCGCCAGGATGCGGGTGCGGACGTCCTCGGGGAGCTTGTCGAGAGCGGGCGTCGGGAAGCGTTTTGCGGTCGGCTGCGTCATGAGATGGTTCCGGCGTGCCGCGGGGACGCGGCGTCACGCGAAACCATAGTGGATGACGGCCTGGGCGCAAGGCGCATCGGCGCCCTGCCATGGTGATGCTAAGGCATGATCCGGAAAAGTGTGAAGCGGTTTTCCGACGAGATCATGCCCAAACAAGGAGCTAAAGCGCGACGATGATCGCGCTTTAGCGCAGCGGCTTCTTGAGGAGCGAGAAGCGGTCCGGATCGAGGCCCATTGACGGCTGCAGCATCGGCGCCTCGGCGGGCGCCATGGTGCGCGGCGGTGCCGCCGGAGCGTTGAAGTTGGCATCGCCGCTCGGCGAATCGCGATGCGAGGTGGCGCCGCGCCAGCGCTCCAGCACGGCGCTGACGAAATGCATGTCATGGCCGGCGGTGACCGACGGCACCGTCGCGATGGTGGCCTCGCCGCGCGGCAACTGGTGCGGCGGCACCTCCTTGAAGCGCAGCCGGGTCGGCAGCGCCACGCCTTCGCCGAACGCCAGCACCTCGCGGGTGCCGAGCGAGGGTACGAATGACAGCAGGTTGGCGGCGGCATCCGACACCGCCGAGCGTAGCAGCGCCTGGTCGCGGTCGTTGGCGAGCCGCATCGTGAACAGCGTGTTGCACTGGGAGATGATGGTGGCGTCGAGCTCGGCCGGACGCTGGGTGATCAGGCCGAGATAGACGCCGTATTTGCGGCCCTCCTTGGCGATTCGCGACACCGCCTTGCGGGTCGGCCCGAAGCCGATGTTGCGGTCGGCGGAGGCGTAGCGGTGCGCTTCCTCGCAGACGAACAGCATCGGCGAGACGCCGTCGCTCCACAGCCCGAAATCGAACGCCATGCGGCACAGCACCGACACCACGGAATCGACGACTTCGGCGGGGAAGCCGGCGAGCTGCATGATGGTCATCGGCTTGCCGTTGGCGGGCAGGCGGAACAGATGGCTGATCACCTCGGCCATGGTATCGCCGCCGACATTGGCATTGTCGAACATGAAGGCGTAGCGGGGATCGTTGCGCACCGCGTCGATGCGCGAGATCAGCTTGTGATAGATGATGCGCGAGGAGCGGTTCTCGAGCTTGCCCATGCGCTCGTCGATCAGCGAGATCAGGTCGACGAGGCGGTAGGGTACCGGCGTATCGACGGTGTAGCCGACCTGCTTGGGGTCGATGCGCTTCAGTCCGAGACCGACCCGGTCGGAGTTCTGGTACTGGGTGTAGATGCCCTTCGCCATCGGGATCACTTCGGCGAGGATGTCGAGCTCTTCGGGCACGCCGGGCCGACCGCCGAACAGCACGTCGACGATCTCTTCGAAGTTGAACAGCCAGAACGGCAGCTTCAGGTTTCGCGGGTTGAGCACCTGCGCGCGCTCGCCGAAGCAGCGGCCGTATTCGTTGTGCACGTCGAGCAGGAAGATGCGCAGGTTCGGCCGCGACTTCAGGATCTCGTTGAGCAGCAGCGACACGCCGGTGGATTTGCCGACGCCGGTCGAGCCGAGCACCGCGAAGTGCTTGGACAACATTTCCTCGACGTCGACATAGGCGATCACTGAACGATCCTGCTGCAGCGTGCCGACATTGATCTGGTCCGAGCCGCTCGGCGCATAGACCGTGCGCAGCTCCTGGTTGGTGATCAGGTCGGTGCTGTCGCCGATGGTCGGATAGTGCGTGACACCGCGCTGGAACTTCGGGCGGTCGCCGCCGAGAATTTCGCCGAGCAGGTCGACCGAGGCGGTCGCCATGTATTCGTCGGACGCCGCCAGATTCTCGCACGACACTTCGGTGATCATGGCGACGATGACCGAGCTCGCGCAGCGGATGCTGACGAACCGGCCGACGGTCGCGCGCATTTCTGATAGCTGCATCTGGCCGCCGGCCAGCAGCCCAACCCGGGCCTGCGAGCCGCGTACAGAGATCACACGTCCGAAGGATGTCACAGTTCCAGCCTGGCTAGTTGGCAAAATCTAAATGTCCGGACCAATATGCGCGCCCGGGTTTGGAAAAACCGTTAAATCGCCGGGGGTGCACATCGGCTAAATCTACACTTTCCCGGTGACGATTTGTTTCTATCGTGCCGCGAGATTGCGTGTCGTCGCGTGCATCGGCGGCGAAATCGTCGCTTTCCGGCACAGCCGGGCCTGTTTTGCGGCTTTTTCCGTTAAGGCGGGATTCACCATCTCCGTGGAGGGCATCGGCGGCTCCGTAGGCTTACGGGAGTTTCGGCGGGATGTGTTCTGTTCTGTCTCCAGGTATCGTGTAACCGATTGCTAACTGCGAGTTGTAACGACCTTTCCATCAGTGCTGCGTAACGATGCCGCGCTCGGGAGAGATCAGCGTGCGCATCGAACACCGCAATTCATCGTCAGGAAATGCCGACGCCGGCACGACCAAGGGGCTGGCGTTCTGTGCCGGCCTGCTGGTGGGCAGCCTGTTCGGAAGCGCGACCGCGCAGTGGAGCGAGCGCGAAGGCCTGCTGATGGCGGCCTTCGCGATCATGGCCGTGATCGTCTTCCTGTTGCTGAAGCGGCACGAAGTCTCCGACGCGCGACTCGCCGCCGAACGTCGCAATCTGATGACCGCCGTGAACAACATTCCGCAGGGCCTCGTGCTGTACGATGCCTCGGCGCGCATCATCATCTGCAACCGTCCCTACATCGAGATGTTCGGGCTGTCGCCCGACGTGGCGAAACCGGGCAGCACCATGCAGCAGCTGATCGCGCACCGGCAGCAGACCGGCTCGTTCGATGGCGACGTCGACGATTTCTGCGATGCCATCATCGGCAACGTGAAGCTCGGCCGGGCTACGCGGCAGCTGACGCAGGCGCCGGGCGGGCGCGCGATCGAGATCGTCAACAAGCCGCTGCCGGAAGGCGGCTGGGTGGCGACCATCGAGGACATCACCGATCGCGCGCGCACCGAAAACAAGATCGCCCACATGGCGCACTACGATGCGCTCACCGATCTGCCCAACCGTGTCCTGTTCCGCCAGCGCCTGGAGCAGGCGCTGAAAACGATCAGGCCGGATCAGCAACTTGCGGTGATGTATATCGACATCGACGAGTTCAAGAGCGTCAACGACGCGCTCGGCCATCAGATCGGCGACGAACTGCTTGGCGCAATCGCCGATCGGCTGCGCAGCTGCGTCGGTGAAACCGATGTCGCGGCGCGGCTCGGCGGTGACGAGTTTGCCGTGATCCAGACCGCCGTCCGCGATCAGACCGAGACCATGCAACTCCTCGCAGCGATCTATCAGGCGATCCGCCAGCCGATCGATTGCAGCGGGCATCTGATCACCACCGATGCCAGCATCGGCATCGCCGTTGCGCCCGCCGACGGCCTCGACCTCGATCAATTGCTGCGCAACGCCGACCTCGCGCTCTATGGCGCGAAGAACGACGGCCGCCGCACCTACCGGTTCTTCGAAACCGGCATGGATGCGCGCGCCAAGGCGCGGCGCAGCCTCGAACTGGAATTGCGCCAGGCCATCGCCGACAGCAGCTTCGAGCTGCACTATCAGCCGCTGCTCCATCTCGAGGACGGCAAGGTCAGCTGCTGCGAGGCATTGGTGCGCTGGCGGCATCCGGAACGCGGCACCATCTCGCCCGCCGATTTCATCCCGGTCGCCGAGGACACCGGCCTGATCAACGATCTCGGGCACTGGGTGCTCAACACCGCGTGCCGGGAAGCGGTGAACTGGCCCGATCACATCAACGTCGCGGTCAACGTGTCTCCGATTCAGTTCAAGAGCCAGACGCTGGCGCTGAACGTCGCCGCCGCGCTCGCAGCGTCGGGGCTCGCGCCTGCGCGGCTCGAGCTCGAGATCACCGAAGCCGTGCTGATCCGCGACGACGACGCGGCGCTCGATGTCCTGCATCAGCTGCGCGAGCTCGGCGTCCGCATCGCGCTCGACGATTTCGGCACCGGCTATTCGTCGCTGAGCTATCTGCAGCGCTTCCCCTTCGACAAGATCAAGATCGACCGCGCCTTCATCAAGGATCTCGCCGGGACCGGTGCGTCGTCCACCATCGTCCAGGCCGTCGTGAACATTGCCGCCGCGAGCGACATGACGACGACCGCGGAGGGCGTCGAGACCGAGCAGCAGCGCAATCTGCTTCGCATCCTCGGCTGCACCGAGATGCAGGGCTATCTGTTCAGCCGGCCGGTGCCGGATCTCGAGATCCGCAAGCTCCTGTCGTCGCATCGCGAGAGGGCCGTTTCGGTCGCCTGACCGCCGGCCTCGGCCGCTTTCAATATGCGATTTTCCTGTATGTCGATGAACCCGGCGGCAACCGTGTCGAGGTCGCCAACGCCGGCGCGCGCCTGATCCTGGCGCCGGACTGGAAGCCGATCGTCTGGACCGAGGAGGAGCGCAAGAGGGGCCAGACCAGGGGGTTGAAGACGATCGGGTCGTTCCACACCCACGGCACGCCGCCGGTGGCCGGTTAGGCAGATCGCGCGCGTCGATACGCCGCCGCGAACGCCCGCGGTCGATGACGACAACATGCGCGCATCGTCGATATGATCCGGCTTCGAGCGAAGCTGCGCGACACGTGGATCGATGGGAGCAGGCACGATGGCTGGCAAGACGCCCAGGACGTCGGCGAAAGGCGCGAAAAAGAGCGCAAAGAGGAAAACTGCGAAGCGAGGGGCTGCAAAGCCGCGCCTGCTGGCAGGCGGCAATCCGCAGATCGCAAAGGGGTATGGCGACGCTCCGGTGCAAGCCTATATCGCTGCGATGCCGGGATGGAAGCGCGACGTCGGACACCGGCTTGACGCACTCATCGTGCGCACCGTTCCTGGCGTGCATAAGGCAGTGAAGTGGAACTCGCCGCTCTACGGCATGGACGGTGAGGGTTGGTTCCTCGGCATCCATGTCTTCACGCGCTACGTCAAAGTCGCGTTCTTTCGCGGCGCGTCGCTGTGTCCGATGCCGCCCGGCGAGTCCAAGCAGCAGCACATGCGCTATCTCGACATTCATGAGAACGACGAGATCGACGAAGCCCGGTTCACCGCCTGGGTGAAGCAAGCCAGTCGATTGCCCGGCGAGCGGATGTGAGAGGGCAGGTCAGGATCGGCGAGCAACGGCTAAGACGTGCCGTCGATGCAGCCCTGCGCGCTGGATCATTGCCTCGCCGCGGGCGTTTGGTGTTAGGCTGCATCGCCTAACGTCAGAGGAAAACGTCGATGAGCGAACACACGAGGGACAAGCGCGTGCGAGAGGCGTCTCGCAGGCGATTCCTTCAGGCGGGCGCAGCACTGGCTGGGGGCTCCGCGATAGCTGGAGTTGCCGGTACTACCGCGCTTGCCGAACAGGGGAATAATCTTCCGCCCAACGTGCCGGAATGGATGAAAGCGCCTGGCGAGGCGATGGGAAGCCAGCCCTATGGCACGCCGTCGGTCCACGAGAAGGGCGTCGTCAAGAACATCTCGAAGACGCTGCCGCAATACATCTCCGCGTCGGGCCGTACGCCGTTGCAGGAGCTCGACGGCATCATTACGCCGAACGGCTTATTCTACGAACGCCACCATGGCGGCGTGCCGACCATCGATCCGGCCGAGCATCGGCTGATGTTGCACGGCATGGTCGATCGCCCGCTGGTGTTCACGATGGAGGACATCCGTCGCTTTCCATCGCAATCGCGCATCCACTTCATCGAGTGCTCAGGCAATCCGGTCTACACCAAGCCCTACGGCAAGACGGCCTCCGATCTCGTCGGCCTCTTGAGCTGCGCGGAATGGACCGGCGTGCCGCTGAAGACGGTGCTCGACGAAGCGGGCCTGCAGGCGGGCGCCAAATGGATCGTAGCCGAAGGCGCCGATGCCGCTGCGCTGACGCGCTCGATCCCGATCGAGAAATGCCTCGACGATGCCATGCTGGTCTACAGCCAGAACGGCGAGCGGCTGCGTCCGCAGCAGGGCTATCCGCTGCGGCTGCTGTTGCCGGGCTTCGAAGGCAACATGAACGTGAAATGGCTGCGCCGGCTCAAGGTGGTCGCCGAGCCGGCCTATTCGCGCGAGGAGACCTCGAAATACACCGACCCGATGCCGGACGGCACGTCGCGCGAATTCACCTTCTACATGGAGGCCAAGTCGATCATTACGCGGCCATCCGGCGGCCAGAAGCTGACCACGCATGGCTTTCACGAGATCACCGGGATCGCCTGGAGCGGCCACGGCAAGATCAAGAGCGTCGAGATCTCGCTCGACGAGGGCAAGAGCTGGCAGCAGGCGGAGCTGCAAGAGCCGGTGCTGACGCGCGCGCTCACGCGCTTCCGCTTGCCCTGGCACTGGGACGGCACTCCCGCGGTGATCCAGAGCCGCGCCGTCGACGAGACCGGCTACGTGCAGCCGACGCTGGCCGAATTGGTGGCGGTGCGCGGTCTCAACTCATTCTACCACAACAACGCGATCTGGCCCTGGCGCATCGATGCGAATGGTGAGGTGACCAATGGCCAGGCGTAAGCTCAAGGCGGTGCTTGTCGTGGGCGCGATCGCGATGCTTGCCGCTGGGGCGCAGGCTGAGGATCGCTTTGGCATCGGGCGTCCGGCAACACCCGCCGAGATCGCGGGCTGGAACATCGACATCGGTCGCGATGGCTCCAACCTGCCGCCGGGCAGCGGCAGCGTCGAACGCGGCCGCACCGTGTTCGCCGAGCAGTGCGCGGCGTGCCACGGCGACAACGGGCAGGGCGCCGTCGGCGACCGCCTGGTCGGCGGACAGGGCTCACTGGCGAGCCCAAAGCCGATCCGCACCGTCGGCAGCTACTGGCCCTATGCTCCGACCCTGTTCGACTACATCCGCCGCGCGATGCCGCAGAATGCGCCGCAGTCGCTGAGCAATGAGGACGTCTACGCGGTGTCCGCCTACATTCTCAGCCTCAACGGCATCGTCCCCGCCAACGCGGTGCTCGACGCGAAGTCGCTCGCCGCCGTCAAGATGCCGAACCGCGACGGATTCGTCGCCGACCCGAGGCCTGACGTCCATAATCGGTGAAGCGCGGGCCGGACGGCCGTCGCGCGCCGTTGTCGTCGCGCCGCGCCGGCGGCCGCCTCGCGCCATTGTGACCTGGCGGCCCCTGCTTCAGGAGTTTGGCCGTCACCACATCGGATTAGGGCACAGGGACGGCGCTGCCGCCCGTGCGCAGCTATTGGGCGAATTTCAATCGATGCATCGGAGAGGTCCTTTGGCCGGACTGAAGGCCGTCGCAGCTGCCGTGCTGCTCGTGGGAATGACGCTCACGCCGGTCTCGGCCCAGATTTCGGAGCCGGCGCTTCTCGACGCGCAAAATCCGGGGCGGAGCGCCATCAACGGCGGCGCCCTGACGCCATGGGGTGAGGCCCAGCAGGCGCAGCAACGTGGCGGCAATCCGGCGAATGCCTATGGCGCCATACCGGCGGCACCGTCCTCGTCCTGCGCGCGCTATCGTTCGTTCGATCCTGCGTCCGGCACCTTCCTTGGCCGCGACGGCCGCCGCCATCCCTGCCAATAGGGTCTCGCATTCCGCTTCGTGGTGGATAAGCGCGCCGGCTATCACCCGGTGCGCCAACCACCGCATGTCGGTTGCGCTATAGTGCGCCGATCGCGTCGGGTCCCGCCGGACCCGAACGGCGGAGGCAATTGGCGTGACAGACACCCTGGCCGGTTTCTGGGACCGAAAGTCAACCGCGGAGCTGTTGCGGGAAGCGGCGCGTGCCGACGGCGACGCGGAGACGCCGGTCTTCAAGCGCTCGCTCTCGGCGTTGCAGTTGGTCGCGCTCGGCGTCGGCGGCATCATCGGCGCCGGCATCTTCGTGCTGACGGGCCATGCGGCGGCCGCGAATGCCGGACCTGCCGTCACGCTGTCCTTCATGCTTGGCGCCGTCGCCTGCGCCTTCGCCGGCCTGTGCTACGCCGAGATGTCGTCGACGGTGCCGATCTGCGGCAGTGCCTACACTTACGCGTATGCCACGCTCGGCGAGCTGATCGCCTGGATCATCGGCTGGGATCTGATCCTCGAATACGCGGTCGGCGCCATCGCGGTCTCGGTCGGATGGTCCGGCTATTTCGTCAGCTTCATGCGCGATTTCGGCATCAACCTGCCGCAGCAATTCACCTCGGCGCCGCTCGCCTACGACGCCAACAGCGGTGCGTGGTCGTCGACCGGCGCGGTCATCAACATCCCGGCGATGGCGATTGTCGCTTTCGTCACCATGCTGCTCGTGGTCGGCATTCGCGAGTCCGCGCGCTTCACCGGCTTCGTCGTCGTGGTGAAGCTCGTCGTCATCGCATTGTTTCTCGCCGCCGCAGCGTCCTCGGTCTCGCTGGCGAACTGGGTGACGGCGGGCAATCCGCAGGGCGCACTGATCCCGCCGAGTGCCGGTCCCGGCGCGTTCGGCTGGTCCGGCGTGATCCGCGGCGCGGCCGTGGTGTTCTTCGCCTATATCGGCTTCGACGCGATCTCGACCGCAGCGCAGGAGGCGAAGACGCCCGAGCGCGACATGCCGATCGGCATCCTCGGCTCGCTCGTGATCTGCGCCGCGCTCTATGTCGCGGTCGGCTTCGTGCTGACCGGCATCGTGCCGTACGACAAGCTCAGCGTGCCCGATCCCATCGCGGTCGGCATCGATGCCGTCGGCATCGGCTGGCTCGGTCCCTTCATCAAGCTCGGCATCCTGTTCGGGCTGACATCGGTGATCCTGATCATGCTGCTCGCGCAGCCGCGGATCTTCCGCGCCATGGCGCATGACGGGCTGCTGCCGGGCATCGCCGCCAGGATCCATCCGCGCTTCCAGACGCCCTATGTCTCGACCATCTTCGCCGGCAGCGTCGCTGCAATGCTCGGCGGGCTACTGCCGATCGGTCTGGTCGGCGAACTCGTTTCGATCGGCACGCTGTTCGCGTTCACCGTGGTCTCGATCGGAACGCTGGTGCTGCGTGTCCGCGATCCGGACCTGCCGCGCCCGTTCAAGGCGCCGGCGATCTGGCTGGTGGCGCCGGCAGCCGCGGCTACCTCGCTGTTCCTGATGTTCGGCCTGCCGCTCGACACCTGGATCAGGCTCGCGGTGTGGCTCGTGATCGGGCTCGTGATCTATACGGCCTATGGCCGGCGCCACAGCCGGCTGCGGGCGAGGGGTCGGGGGTAGGCAGGGCGGCTCCGGCTATCCGCATCATTGCGAGGAGCGGAGCGACGAAGCAATCCATCGTTCCGCATATGCTGAGACAATGGATGACTTCGCTTCGCTCGCAATAACGGTGAGGAGATTCCGACCAAGTGTCCAACAGCGTTGGGCTGTGCGTCCGCATTCTCGCGACGGGAATAGTCCGAGTCTTGCGTCATTTTCCAGCCTCTCAATAAGCAGAGGGCGCGGGAAAGCCTGGCGCCGGTCGCTCCCATGGGTCCCATGCAACAAGAAGCACGGGAAGTAGGAGACCACAGGTGAAACCGGATCGTTCCGGCTTTCCCGCGCGCAATAGCTGGCTGCGGGCGAGGGGCGCGAAATGCCGCAATCGCAAAATCCATCGAGCGCGTTGCGAGGAGAGCATCGGAAGATCGAACCCGGGTGCCTTATTCGTCATGCTGATGAGATCGATCAGAACAATTCATAACGCGCAGGTTCGACACTCGGCTAACCTGCGTTGGCGCTTTCAGACTCAAGGAGCAATGGACGCACTCTCGGGGCATTGGAGGGTATGTCCGAAGGCGCGGAGCGGCTGATGGACAAGGGACCAACCGCAGGATTTCCAACCGAGCGGATGCGTATCCTTGCATGACATGAAAAGAAACTTGGGGGTTAACATGAAAATGACTAGCAGCCTTATCCTCGGTTCGGCGGCGGTACTCGTCGCGGTCGGCGGAGCTCAGGCGGCCGATCTTCCCGTCAAGGCCAAAGCGGTCGAGTACGTGAAGGTCTGCTCCCTGTATGGTCCCGGTTTCTATTACATCCCGGGCACCGACACCTGTATCAAGCTGGGCGGCTACCTGCGCGCTGACGTCGTCGTAAACTCGAACTCGGATCACGTCGGCAACACCTCGGGTGCGGCGGGTGCGAGCAACCGCTTCACCAACGGCTACACCTGGCGTTCGCGTGAAGACCTGAACATCGATACCCGCACTGCGACCGAATACGGCGTGGTCCGCACGTTCTTCGATGCGACGTTCAATTGGACCTCGGACAGCTACGCCGGCCAGGGCAACGGTGCGACCGTTTACTCGCCGATCGGCACGGTTCAGGCGGCGAACAACGCCAATACGGGTGCGGTTGCGGCTGGTACGGTTGGCGTCTACTACGCCTACATCCAGTTCGCCGGCTTCACCATCGGTAAGGCGGTCTCACAGTTCTCGGCTCCGTGGGCCAACTATCCGGGCAACAACTTCGACGGTCTCGTCGGCGGCGGCGGTACCATCACCGGCGTGAACCAGTTCACCTACACCGCTGAGTTCGGCAACGGCGTGTCGCTGTCTCTGTCGGCTCAGGACCAGACGGCCTACTATCAGGCTGGTGTTTTCAACCTCGGCGCTCCGGTCACCATCGCTCCTCCGGGCGCGCTCGGTATCTTCGGCATCAGCGACTACGCCGGCACGATTGCTCCGGACCTCGTCGCGATGCTGCGCGTCGACCAGGCTTGGGGTCTGTTCCAGGCGTCGTTCGCAGCGCATGACAACCACGTCGCCTACTACGGCGGCAATGAGTTGACCGGTCATCCGGAGGACAAGTGGGGCTGGGCTGGTCAGTTGGCCCTGTCGATCAAGAACATCCCGACCGGACCTGGCGACACCATCAACTTGCAGGGCGTCTACACCAACGGTGCGACGCGCTACAACATCCAGGACCTCGCCGGTTCGGCTGGTGCGAACGCTATCTTCGGCAGCACTGGTCTTGCTGGGGCCTACCAGAGCATCGGCTTCGGCGTTGCGCCGGACTCGGTATTCGTCACCGGCGGTTCGCAGCAGCTGATCACGACCTACGGTTTCCGCGGTGCATATGTGCACAACTGGAACCCGTACTGGAACACCAGCATCTATGGTGCCTGGGCCCAGGTTAACTACAACGGCACTGCCAAGGGCTATATCTGCGGTCTCGCCGGCAACGGTGTGGGCGGCACGTTCGCTCCGCTGCTTGTTGGTGGCGCAGCTCTGACCTCGTGCAACCCCGACTACAGCATCGCGCAGATCGGCACCCAGACCCAGTGGACCCCGGTGAAGAACCTGACCTTCACGGCAGACTTCACCTACACCCACCTGGACCAGAGCTTTGCTGGCACGATTGCCTATCCGGGCAGCGCCTCGATCGGCAAGCCAGCGGCGATCTACGAACTGAAAGACCAGAATACGGTTACCTTGCTCCTCCGAGCTCAGCGCAACTGGTGAATTATCGCAGTTGTCGAGCGATCGCTTCGGAAAGTTGAGCTTTCAAACGTCTCATTGACCACAACCAGAGAGGTGTTCCTTCCATCTTCTGTACGACCTCCGAAGCCTCCGGCATGCCCGCCGGAGGCTTTTGATTCAGCGGGCGGCGGCGTGATTTGATTATCCAGCACAGCCCACACGAGCAAAAATGACATGCGGAGATCTGGGCCCAGGCTCGGAGTGAATCCCGTATGTGGCTTCGGTCATCCGGGCAACGAAGACTGATGCTGCCGATCGGACTGGCCGGCGAACTCGTTTCGATCGGCACGCTGGTGCTGCGCGTCCGCGATCCGGACTTGCCGCGCCCGTTCAAGGCGCCGGCGATCTGGCTGGCCTCGTGATCTATGCGGCCCACGGCCGGCGCCACAGCCGGCTGCGGGCGAGGGACGGAGTGTAGGTCAAGCGCGGTGTCTGCGCGAAGAACCTGTCGTCCCTGCGAAAGCAGGGACCCATACTTCGCAGCGGGTGTTGTGGACGGGATTCGTCATTCCGGCGCGACAAGCCAATCAACATTCGTGGTTATAGGTCCCTGCTTTCGCAGGGACGACACCGGATTTGTTGCGGCATCGAGAGTTCGTCATTGCGCTCTAGCCGTGGCCCTCGCCGGCTTCACTCGATCGCATGCAACGTGCGGCGGATGGCCGCAAAAATCGCTTCGATCTGGTCCTCGGTGATAATCAAAGGCGGAGAGATCATCAACGTATCGGCGGCGGCGCGGATCAGGATGCCGTCCTCGTCGTAACACCGTCTGGCGCATTCCGGCCCGCGCGTGCCGGGTGCGCCGTCGCGCGGCTTCAGATCGATCGCGGCGAGCAGGCCGATGTTCCTGATATCGATGACGTGCGGCGTGTCCCTCAACGCATGCGCCGCCGCCTCCCATACCGGCGCGATGCGGTGGGCGCGCTCGAACAGGCCGAGGTCTTGGTAGACGTCGAGCGCGGCGAGTCCGGCCGCGCAGGCCAGCGGATGCGCCGAGTAAGTATAGCCGTGGAACAGCTCGACGGTGTTTTCCGGGCCGTTCATCAGCGCAGAGTAGACCTTGTCGCTGACGATGACGCCGCCCATCGGGACGGCGGCATTGGTCATGCCCTTGGCGCAGGTGATGAGATCGGGCGTCACGCCGAGCGCATTGGCTGCGAACGGCGCGCCGAGCCGTCCGAAGCCGGTGATCACCTCGTCGAAGATCAGGAGGATGCCGTGCTGATCGCAGATCTGGCGCAGCCGCTCGAGATAGCCCGCTGGAGGCGGGTAGACGCCGCCCGAACCGGTCACCGGCTCGACGATCACGGCCGCGACGGTCGAGGGATCGTGGATCTGCAGGAGCTTGTCCAGCTCATCGGCGAAATGCGCCCCCCATTCCGGCTGCCCGCGCGAGAATGCGCTGTGCTCGGGATCGTGGGGCAGCGCCAGATGGTCGACCTCGGGCAGCAGCGGGCCGAAATCGCGGCGGTGACGATACAGGCCGCTCACCGACAATCCGCCCCAGCCCATGCCGTGATAGGCCTTGGCGCGCGAGATGAAACGGATGCGGCTGGCCTCGCCGCGGGCGCGGTGATAACCGCGTGCAATCTTGAGCGCGGTGTCGACCGATTCCGATCCGGAATTGGTGAAGAACACATGGTCGAGACCTTCGGGCGTGATCTCCGTGATGCGTCCGGCGAGCTCGAATGCGGCGGGGTGGCTCATCTGGAACGAGGACACGAAGTCGAGTTTCGCGGCCTGCGCCTGGATCGCCTCGACGATCCGCTTCTGGCCGTGACCGGCGTTGACGCACCAGAGCCCCGCCATGCCGTCGAGAATGCGCCGCCCGTCCTGGGTGATGTAGTGCATGCCCTCGGCGCCGGTGAACAGCCGCGGATTCGACTTGAACTGGCGATTGGGCGTCATCGGCATCCAGAACGGCTCCATCGCCTCGCGGGTGAGGGGCGTGTTGGTTGCCGCGGCGTGCGGTGAATGCATGGAGGCCTCCTGTTACTTGCGGGTGTTGCTGCGGTCGTTGGCCGGATCGTCGGTGACGCGCTTGACCTTCGAGGCGCCTTCGAGATGCTTGCGCATCAGCGCGGAAGCGGCCTCGCGCTCGCCGGCCTCGAGCCGGTCGAGGATCGCAAGATGCTCGCGGCAGTTCACCAGCACGCGCTCATAACCGAAGGTCCAGTCGTAGTTCGCAAAGCTGCGCAGCCGGTTCTGCTGCTGCACGGCAACCAGCAGGAAGCGGTTGCCGGAGGCCGCCGCCAATCCCTCGTGGAACGCAGCGTTCATCTCGAAGAAGGCGATGCTCGCGGTCTCGCTCCAGGTCTGCTTCATCGCATCCTGATGACGCCGGCGCATCTCGGCGGCCCAGACCGGATCGAGCCGAAAGCCCGGCTCCAGCAGGGCGGCCGGCTCGATCAGCATCCGGTAGCGGTAGCTCTCCTCGCGCGCTTCCGCATCGGCGATGATCGGCTGGAATCGCCAACCATGTCCGGGCTTGCGCTGCACTGCTGCGACCTCCGCAAGCTTGGCCAGCACGCGCTGCACCACCGGACGCGAGGCGCCGTAGCGCTGCATCAGGTCGCGCTCGGAGACGTCGACCGGAAGGCGGCCGCTGCGCCGGTCGCGCGCGATCGCGACGAACAGCCGGTCGGTATCCGCAGGCGCGGGTCTGCCTGATGTCTTCGGCGCCGGCGGAGCCGTATCGGTCACGAAGTAGCCGCGGCTTGCGCCGACCCGGATCAGGCGGCGGCCTGCCAATAATTTCAGCGCCGCGCGCACCGGCGTGCGCGAAACCTGCAGCCGTTCCGCCAGCGCCACCTCCGCAAGTCGCGTGCCGGGCGCGAGTTTTTCCGCCCGGATCAGTTCCAGGATGCCCGCGGACAGTTCGCGTTGCAGGCGGCTGGGGGCTGCCTTCGCAATGGGCGCAGATTTTTGTTTCATGTGCTCACAAAATACATTAGCCTTGGCGGAAACGCAAAAGGAAGTTGGCGCAAACCATGGTCGAACCGTTTCCCCTGATCGAGATTTCCGGTGCGCCGCACGAGCGCGGCAAGCAGTATGGCCGCCAGGCGGCCGACCGCATCCGCAAGGGCACCTCGCACTATTTCTCGCAGCTCAAGGAGCTCTCGCTCGATGCTGCCGGCGTCGCCGAGTTGGTGCGCGACTATCTTCCGGTCATCGAGGCGTTCGAGCCGACCTATATCGATGAGATGCACGGCATTGCCGAGGGCGCCGGCGTTCCGTTCGAGGATATCGTGCTGCTCAATGCCCGCACCGAGATCCTCAAGCTCGCCGAGCCATCGGTCCGGGCGCGGCTGAAGACGCCCGACGAGCCCGATGGCTGCACCGGCGTCGTCGTGCTGCCGCAGGCGACCGCGTCGGGGCGGCTGATCCACGCCCAGAACTGGGATTGGAAGCGGGAATGCGCCGAGACCGCCGTCGTGCTGAAGGTGCGCCGCGACGATGGTCCGGATCTCATGACCTTCACCGAAGCCGGCGCGCTCGGCCGCTGCGGCTTCAACGCGGCCGGCATTGCCATCACCGCGAACTATCTGCAGTGCGACCGCGACTATCGTCAGATCGGCGCGCCGCTGGCGCTGATCCGGCGCAAGGTGCTGGAGAGCGAGCATGTCGCGCTGTCGATGCGCACGGTCTATTGCACCAGGAAGTCCGCCGCCAACAACATGATCGTCAGCCATCGCGACGGTGTCGCGATCGACTTCGAATGTGCACCAGACGAGACCTTCCAGGTGCATCCCGATCGTGGGCTCTTGGTGCACGCCAATCATTTCGTCAGCCCGGTCGCGCTCGGCAAGCTCAAGGACACCGGCATCGCCAGCACGCCCGACAGCCTCTATCGCGATATCCGGGTTCGCGATCTGTTGCAGCCGCATCTCGGTGCCATCAGCTTCGAGACCGTGAAGTCGGCGCTGTTCGACGATTTCGCCTATCCGTGGTCGGTGTGCCGGCCGCCGCGCCGTAATCTCGGCAACAATCTCAGCGCGACGGTCGCGATGATCCTGATGGAGCCGGCGAGCGGGCTGATGGAAGTCGCGCCGCTGCCGGCGCTGAACCGGCAGTTCACGTCCTATCGGCTCGAGGTCACCGCCAGCCCTCGCAATGAGGCCGCGCCATCGGTGACCGCGAGGGCGTCCTGATGGTCCTACGTCGGCCATCACGCGGGATGATGGTCGGCCTGCTGGCGCTGTCGGTGATGCTGGCGGCGCCGCTGCGCGCCGACGCCGAGACGCTGCTGCGCACGCGGCTCAACGCCGACATCCGCTCCACCGATCCCGGCACCAACCGGGACGCTAACACCGACGGCGTGATGGCGCATATCGTCGAGGGCCTGGTCGCGTTCCGCGACGATACCTCGATCGGGCCGATGCTGGCGGACAGCTGGACCGTCTCGAACGACGGCAAGACCTACTCCTTCCACCTCCGGCAAGGCGTCAAGTTCCACAATGGCGCCGGCATGACCGCGGATGACGTCATCTGGTCGCTGAAGCGCTGGCTCGATCCCGCCACGCAGTGGCGCTGCCTGTCCGAATTCAGCGCGACCGGCATCGCCCAGATCCAGAAGATCGAGGCGCCTGACGCGAAGACCGTCGCGATCACGCTGGACCGGCCGACGGCGTTGTTCCTGTCGACACTGGCGCGGCCCGATTGCGGGCAGACCGCCATCATCCACCGCGACTCGGTCGGGCCTGACGGCAAGTGGATCGCGCCGGTCGGCACCGGACCATTCAAGCTTGGCGAATGGAAGCGCGGCCAGTACGTCGATCTGGTGCGCTTCGACGGTTACGCCGCGCGCAGCGAGCCGCGTACCGGCTATACCGGCGCCAAGATCGCGCAGGTCGACCGGATCAGGTTCAACGTCGTTCCCGACGGCTCGGCGGCCAAGGCCGGCCTGTTGTCCGGCTCGCTCGATGCGATCAGCAACCTCGCGATCCCCGATGTCGAGGACCTCAAGACGCGGCCGGACGTGCAGCTCAGCATCACGCCGGCGCTCGGCCTCACCGGCATCCTGTTCCAGACCCGCGATCCCTTGCTCAAGGACGTACGGATTCGGCGGGCGATCGCGCTCAGCCTCGACACCCCGCAGATCATCGACGCGGTCATGGAGGGCATCGCGCGCGCCAACAATTCGGCGTTGCCGATCGGAAGTCCGTTCTATAGCGAGGTCGAGACCCACGGCTACACGCAGAATATCGCGGAAGCCAAGAAGCTGCTCGCGCAGTCCGGCTATCACGGCCAGCCGATCAAGATGATCGCCAACAAGCGCTACAGCTACGTGTTCGATTCAGCCGTGCTGGTGCAGGCGATGGCGCAGGCCGCGGGCATCAATATCGAGATCGAGGTGCTGGACTGGGCCGCCCAGCTCGATCGCTACAACCGCGGCGATTACCAGTCGATGGCCTTCGTCTACTCGCCGCGGCTCGACCCGTCGCTCTCTTTCGAGATGCTGATGGGGCCGAAGGCGACACAGCCGCGCAAGGTCTGGGACGATTCGGAGGCGCAGCGGCTGCTGCAGGAGTCGATGATGATCGACGACAAGGCGAAGCGCCAGCTACTGTTCGACGAGCTGCACCGCCGCTTCATCGACGATGTACCGATGATCGTCCTGTTCAACGGCGCCGAGATCGCCGCCCTGCGCAACAACGTCAAGGGATTTGCCGGCTGGCTGTTCGGACAGCCGCGCTTCTGGGGCGTGAGCCTGCAGTAGGGGAGGGACGCGGCGATGCTCGGCTACCTCGCACGACGGCTGGCCATGACGATCCCGACGCTGCTCCTGGTGGCGGTCGCGGTGTTCACCTTGGTGCGCCTGATCCCCGGTGATCCGGTGCAGGTGATGCTGGGCGACAACGCCGATCCCGCGCAGGCCGCGCAATTGCGCGCGCAGCTCGGGCTCGACCAGCCGGTGCCGCTGCAATTCCTGTACTGGCTCGGCAAGCTTGCGACCGGCGATCTCGGCCATTCCATCACCAATAATCTTCCGGTGCTGCCGCTGATCCTGGAGCGCTTCCAGGTCTCGGCCACCATCGTGCTGGTGGCGGTTGGCCTTGCCGCCTGCATCGCGGTCGTGGCCGGCTTGATCGCGGCCTGGAAGCAGAACAGCGCACTCGATCTGGCGATCGTCGGCGGCGCAACGCTGCTGCTGTCGATCCCGAGCTTCTGGCTAGGCCTGCTGCTGCTCCTGCTGTTCGGGTTGAAGCTGAAATGGCTGCCGGTGATCGGCTACGTGCCGTTCTCTGAGGATGGCTGGCAGGCGATGTTGTTCATGGTGCTGCCGATCGTGACGCTGACCGCGGTCGAGATCGGCGTGCTGACGCGGATGGCGCGGGCGGCCTCGATCGAGGTGCTGCGGCTCGAATATGTCACGCATGCGCGCGCCAAGGGCGTCCCGGAATGGCTGGTGCTCGGCCGCCACGTTCTGCCCAACGCCTTTGCGCCGACCTGGACGCTGATCGGCCTCGTGCTCGGACATCTGCTCGGCGGCATCGCGGTGATCGAGACCGTGTTCACCCTGCCGGGGCTCGGAAGGCTGCTGGTCGATTCGATCTTCGCGCGCGACTATCCGGTGGTGCAGGGCTGCCTGCTGTTCACCGCGGCGATCTATGTCGTCGTCAATCTGATCGTCGACCTCTGCTATCCGCTGTTCGACCCAAGGGTGGCCGTGGCATGAAAAGAGTTGCCCTGGCATGAAATGGCGCATCAACACCCTGATCGGCGGCGCGCTGATCGCCTTGCTGCTCGGCACCGCCGCGACCGCCGCGTTCTGGACGCCGTTCGATCCGCTGCGGATCAACCTGAAGGCGCGGCTGCAAGCGCCGTCCTTGCTGCACTGGTTCGGCACCGACGAATTCGGCCGCGACGTGCTGAGCCGGCTGATGGCGGGGGCCGCCGCCAGCGTGGTGGTGGCGCTCGCCACCGTACTGATCGCCGTCAGCATCGGCGTGTTGGTCGGTGGGATCGCCGGCTATCTGCGCGGCTGGACCGATCGCATCATCATGGCCGTCAACGACGCGCTGCTGGCGTTTCCCGGCATCCTGCTGGCGCTTGCGGTGATGATCGTGATCGGCGCCAACAAGACCGGCCTCGTGTTGGCGCTGGGGCTCGCCTATATCCCGTCGGTTGCGCGCGTGGTGCGCGGCACCGTGCTGTCGATCCGCGAGAAGGAGTATATCGAGGCCTCGCGGGTGATCGGCAACTCCGAACTTTATTCGATGCTCCGCCACGTGCTGCCCAATGCAATCGCGCCGGTGGCGGTGCTGGCGACCAGCATGTTCGGCTGGGTGCTGCTGGCCGAGAGCGCGCTGAGTTTCCTCGGCCTCGGTGTGCCGCCGCCGGCGCCGACCTGGGGCAACATGCTGGCGGCGAGCCGTCCGTATATGGAAACCGCGGCCTGGCTCAGCATCGCACCGGGGCTGTGCATCGCGCTGACGCTGCTCGGCATTAATCTGCTCGGCGATTCCCTGCGCGATCGCCTCGATCCCAGGATGGCGCACGGATGACCGCGCCGCTGCTCACGGTCGATCAGCTGCGCATCGAGGCCGCCAGGACCGCTGCCGTCGTCGTCGACGATGTGTCGTTTGCGATCGAGCGCGGCGAATTCCTCGCCGTGGTCGGCGAGTCCGGCAGCGGCAAGACCGCCGCGGCGCGCGCCATTCTCGGCCTGCTGCCGCCTGGCCTGCGGCGGGTCGGCGGCGCGATCCGGCTCGACGGCGAGGACCTCGCCGAGATCGCGCCGCGGCGGATGCGCGCGCTGCGCGGCCGCTCGGTCGGCATGGTATTCCAGGAGCCGATGGTCTCGCTCAATCCGGCGATCAGCGTCGGCGCGCAGATGGCCGAGGGACTTGCCCTGCACGAGAGGCTCACGCGAGCCGAGATCAGGCAGCGTTGCCTCGACATGCTGGCGCGGGTGCAGATCCGCGATCCCGCGCGAACCTTCGATGCCTATCCGCATGAATTCTCCGGCGGCATGCGCCAGCGCATCATGCTGGCCTCGGTGATGCTCTTGAAACCGAAGCTGCTGCTGGCCGACGAGCCGACCACCGCGCTCGACACGTTGAGCCAGCGCGAGGTGCTCGACCTGATGGTCGAACTGGCGCGCGATCACGGTACCGCGGTGATGCTGATCACCCACAATCTCGGCCTGGTGTCGCGCTATGCGCAGCGCGCGGTCGTGTTGCGCCAGGGCAAACTGGTGGAGACCGGCAGCGTCCGGCAAATCCTCTCTGCGCCGCGCGAGGCCTACACAAGGCAACTCGTCGATGCGCTGCCGCGGCGGAGTTCTGCGAGCGGGCGCCGCGTGGCCGGCGACCCGCTGATCAGCGTGCGTGGCCTGAAGGTTTCGTTCGGCGGGCGGCAGCGGCTGTTCCGGAGGGATGCCGATGTTGCGGCGGTCAATGGTGTCGACCTCGAAATCGGCGCGGGGGAGACCGTCGCCGTGGTCGGCGGCAGCGGCTCGGGCAAGACCACGCTCGGCCGCGCCATGCTGCGGCTGATCCCGGCGGCCGGAGGCGAGATTCGCTTTCAGGGCAGGGACGTGATCGGAACGCGCGACCGCGCGTTTCGCCTGGCCTCGCAGCTCGTATTCCAGGATCCTTATTCGTCGCTCGACCCGCGCATGCGGGTCGGCGAGATCGTCGCCGAGCCGCTGCGGCACGTTCCGGAACTGTCGTCCCGCGAGCGCGATCGGCGCGTTGCCGGCATGCTCGAGGAGGTCGGGCTTGCCGGCTTTGCCCAGCGCTGGCCGCATGAGCTCTCCGGCGGTCAGCGCCAGCGCATCGCGATCGCGCGTGCGATCGTGCGGCATCCGTCCTTCGTGGTCGCCGACGAGCCGGTTTCCGCGCTCGACATGACGATCCAGGCCCAGGTGCTGAAGCTGTTCGAACGGTTGCAGGCGCAATACGGCTTCGCGTGTCTGTTCATCAGCCATGACCTCGCCGCGGTCGAGCAGGTCGCCGACCGCGTGGTGGTGATGCAGGCCGGCCGCATCGTCGAGCAAGGGTCGCGCGACGACGTGTTCGACCGACCGCAGCACGAATACACGAGAGCGCTGCTCGCTGCGACGCCAGTGCTGGATCTTGCCGGGCAGGCCGCCGCACGCGTGTCGGGCTGACGAAAAGTCAAGGCTGATGCGGCTATAGTGTGCGGGCGCGCGGCCTGCTACACTTGCTCGCTCCGATAGAAGCAACATGCACCGCACCCAGACGATGCAAATCGGGGGGAACTCCAATGCGAAATCCACGAACGGGCGCGCGATGGATGGTCGCTGCCATTGTCGCGATCGGCGTCACGGCGTCGCTCCCTGGCCGCGCCGCGTCGGTTGCGCCGGTCGCCGCCGAGAACGGCATGGTCGTCTCCGCACAGCATCTTGCGACGCAGGTCGGAATCGAGGTGTTGAAGCGGGGCGGCAACGCCGTCGACGCCGCGGTCGCGGTCGGTTACGCGCTGGCGGTAGCCTATCCCGCCGCCGGCAATCTCGGTGGCGGCGGGTTCATGACCATTCAGCTTGCCGACGGCCGCAAGACCTTCCTGGATTTCCGCGAGACCGCGCCGAAGGGCGCCACCGCCAACATGTATCTCGACAAGGACGGCAACGTCATTCCCGGCCTGTCGACCAAGGGACATCTCGCCGTCGGCGTGCCCGGCTCGGTGGCCGGCATGGAATATGCGCGCGAGAAATACGGCACGATGAAGCGTGCCGACGTGATCGCGCCGGCGCTGCAACTCGCCGAGGACGGCTTCGTGCTGGACCAGGGCGACATCAGCATGCTGGAGACCTCGACCAAGGATTTTCAGGACGATCCGGCCTCGGGCGCGATCTTCCTCAACAACGGCAAGCCGTTCCAGGTCGGCGAGCGGCTGACGCAGCACGAGCTTGCTGAAACGCTGCGCGAGATCAGCAAGCGCGGCACCGACGGCTTCTATAAGGGCTGGGTGGGCGCGGCGATCGTCGCCTCGAGCCAGGCCGGCAAGGGCCTGCTCACGCAGGAGGACCTCGATAACTACAGGGTTCGCGAGCTCGCGCCGGTCGAATGCGACTATCGCGGTTACCATGTGGTCTCGGCGCCGCCGCCGAGCTCGGGCGGCGTCGTGATCTGCGAGATCCTCAACATCCTCGAGGGCTATCCGCTGAAGGAGCTCGGCTACCACTCCGCGCAGGCGGTGCACTACCAGATCGAGGCGATGCGCCACGCCTATGTCGATCGCAACAGCTATCTCGGCGACCCCGACTTCGTGAAGAATCCGCTCGAGCGTCTGCTCGACAAGAATTACGCGGCGAAGATCCGCGCCGCGATCGACCCGGCCAAGGCCGGCGTGTCCAAGGACATCAAGCCCGGCGTTCCGCCGCATGAGGGCAGCAACACCACGCACTATTCGATCGCCGACAAGGACGGCAACGCGGTGTCGGTCACCTACACGCTGAACGACTGGTTCGGTGCCAAGGTGACCGCGGCCAAGACCGGCGTGCTGCTGAACGACGAGATGGACGACTTCACCGCCAAGGTCGGCGTGCCGAACCTCTACGGCCTGGTGCAGGGGGAGGCCAATTCCATCGTCGCCGGCAAGCGTCCGTTGTCCTCGATGAGCCCGACCATCGTCACCAGGGACGGCAAGCCGGTCATGGTGGTGGGGACTCCGGGCGGCAGCCGCATCATCACCGCCGTGCTGCTGACGATGATCAATGCCATCGATTACGACATGAACGCGCAGGAAGCCGTGGACATGCCGCGCTTCCACCAGCAATGGCTTCCGGATCTGACCAACCTCGAGGACTTCACGCTGTCGCCGGACACGCGGAAGATTTTGGAAGGCATGGGTCAAAAGTTCGGGCCGCCACAGCCGGCCAATCATCTCGCGGTCATCATCATTGGTGCGCCATCGCTGGGCGGCAAGCCGGTCGGCAACAACCGCTTCTATGGAGCGAACGATCCGCGCCGCAATTCGGGGCTTGCCGGCGGCTATTGATTGCCGTGGTCCGATGGCGGCGCGGCGAGGGCGCGACGCCTGCGAGATCGACCCTCGCGTCAGGCGACGGCCGTCGACCTGCCGTCCTCGTGCCCGCTCGTCAGCAGCAGGCGCCGGCGGATCGCATCCTCGACCAGGGCCAGCGACTGCTTTGCTTCACGGGCCTCGGCTTCGGCGGCCTGGGCCCGGAATTCGGCCGCGTCGAGCTGCTCTTGCTGGGACTCGATACGCCGGCGGGCCTCTTCGAGCGCCCGGGATGCATCCCTCAGCTTGCGCTCGGTGGCGGCGATGATTTCGAGCTGCGCCTGTTCGGCTGCCTCAGCACGCGCCTCGCCGGCGCGGGCCCGGTCCTCGATGCTGCGGAACAGGTCCGCCGCCTGATAGACGAGGTCCAAGGCTTCGGTGCCCATCGCCGATGTGGGAGGTCTCGGAAATCCGAGGACATTCGGGTCGGCCGCAAAAGGCCGTCTAAATCCGCGCAGTGCCATGCTAGCCAGCCCTCGCGAGTCGCGTGTACGACAACAACTTGCGGTAGTTATGGTTAATAAACCATTAATCCTGTCGGCTCGCCGGCGCTGTCCACCGGTTTCTGACGACACGGTGCCTGCAACGGCAGCGGGGTAGTGAAACCGCTCGGACCGGCCTGCGCTTTTCTTTCGCAACCGGCTCGCCGCGCAAGCGCGGCGATCGGCGATCCGCGTGCAGCGTTCCCGGCAGGCCGGCGAATCGGAAGACGGAAGGTTGGGAGGGCTGCAGGTCGACGCGGTCCCGCGGAGTGTCCGAACAGCGGGGATGGCCCTGATTTGGCTGCGCGCACGAGCCGGGCTCTATGGCATAAGTTTGGCGCCTGGCGCGCTTTAATTCTGCTGTGTTGAATTGCAGGTCCATGGTGTGACCGATATACCGGGCGGCCTAAGTGGCACGCAGCGCCCTCAGAACGAGCGACGTATTCGCCACGGAAAATCTGGTCGATGAAATTTCTGTTGCGGTTCTTCGGGTTCCTGTTCACCGCAGGAACCATCCTGTTCCTGGCTGGCCTCGCCGCGGTCGCAGGGCTGTTCTGGCATTTTTCCAAGGACCTGCCCGACTATTCGCAGCTCCAGAACTACGAGCCGCCGGTGATGACCCGCGTGCACGCGGCCGACGGATCGCTGCTGGGCGAATTCGCCAAGGAGCGCCGGCTCTATCTGCCGATCCAGGCCGTGCCGAAGCTCGTGATCAACGCTTTCCTCGCGGCCGAGGACAAGAATTTCTACGAGCACGGCGGCGTCGACTACACCGGCATGGCGCGCGCCGGCGTCTCCTACATCCAGAACTTCGGTTCCAACCGCCGTCCGCAGGGTGCTTCCACGATCACCCAGCAGGTCGCCAAGAACTTCCTTCTGACCAACGAGGTGTCGTTCACCCGCAAGATCAAGGAAGCCCTGCTGGCGATGCGAATCGAGCGGGCCTACTCCAAGGACAAGATCCTCGAGCTCTATCTCAACGAAATCTATCTCGGCCTCGGTGCCTACGGCATCGCGGCGGCCTCGCTGGTGTATTTCGACAAGTCCGTCAATGAACTGACGGTCTCGGAAGCGGCCTATCTGGCGGCGCTGCCGAAAATGCCGGCCAGCCTGCATCCGGTGCGCAACCGTGCGCGCGCCATCGAGCGGCGCAACTACGTGATCGACCGTCTGCAGGAGAACGGCTGGATCACCGCTGCCGACGCCGACAAGGCGCGCAAGGAGCCGCTGACCGTCACCAACCGCAGCAACGGCGCGCACACCTTCGCCGGCGAATATTTCTCCGAAGAGGTCCGCCGCGACATCTTCGAGCGCTATGGCGAGAAGAAGCTCTATGAGGGCGGCCTGTCGGTGCGCACCACGCTCGATCCCAAGGTCCAGGTGATGGCGCGCAAGGCCATGGTGGCAGGGCTCGTGAACTATGACGAGCAACAGGGCTATCGCGGCGCAATCCAGAAGCTCGACCTCACCAGCGACTGGGGCGTCCCGCTCGCCGAGATCAAATCGCTCTCGGACATCTCGCCGTGGCGGATGGCGGTGGTGCTGGAGAGCAACGACCAGTCGGCGCGGATCGGCTTCCAGCCCGGCCGCGAGCTCGGCGGCGCCGTCAGCAAGCAGCGCGAGACCGGCATCATCACGATGGACGGCGTGCGCTGGGCCAGGACCAAGGGCAAGACGCCGACCGCGGTCTCGCAGGTGCTGCAGCCCGGTGACGTGATCTACGCCGATCCGCTGTTCAAGGACGGCAAGGCCGTCGAGGGCCAGTACCGGTTGCGCCAGATCCCCGAACTGTCGGGCGCGATGGTGGCGATGGATCCGCACACCGGGCGCGTGCTCGCGATGGTCGGCGGCTTCTCGTTCGACCAGAGCCAGTTCAACCGCGCGACGCAGGCCTATCGGCAGCCCGGCTCGACCTTCAAGCCGATCGTCTATTCGACCGCGCTCGACAATGGCTACACCGGCTCGACCGTGATGATCGACGGGCCGATCGAGATCGACCAGGGGCAGGGCAACATCTGGCGGCCGGAGAACTTCTCCACCGGCAAGTATCAGGGCCAGGTCACGCTGCGCAACGCGCTGCGCCTGTCGCTCAACACCGTGACCGTGCGGCTGGCTCAGGAGATCGGCATGCCTGTGATCGGCGAGTATGCCAAGCGCTTCGGCGTCTATGACGAGCTGCCGAACTATCTCGCCTATGCGCTCGGCGCCGGCGAGACCACGGTGATGCGGATGGCCACGGCCTATTCGATGATCGCCAATGGCGGCGTCCGCGTGAAGCCGACCCTGATCGACCGCATCCAGGACCGCTACGGCCACACCATCTTCAGGCACGACCAGCGCGAATGCCGCGGCTGCGACGCGCCGGAAGGCTGGAAGAACCAGCCCGAGCCGCAGCTCGTCGACCGCCGCGAAAGAGTGCTCGACGCGATGACCGCCTACCAGATCACCTCGCTGATGGAGGGCGTGATCCAGGCCGGCACCGGCACCGCGCTGAAGGAGGTCGGCAAGCCGCTCGCCGGCAAGACCGGCACCTCGAACGAGGCCAAGGATCTCTGGTTCGTCGGCTTCTCGCCGGACCTCGTGGTCGGTCTCTATGTCGGCTACGACAAGCCGCGCTCGCTCGGCCGCAACGCGCAGGCCGGCCACACCGCGGCGCCGATCGCGCGCGACTTCCTGAAACTCGCGCTGGCCGACAAGCCCGCCACCCCGTTCAAGCAGCCGGTCGGCATCCGCCTGGTGCTGGTCGATGCCAAGACCGGCCTGCGCGCGACGCCCGGTCAGAACAGGGGCGTCGTGCTCGAGGCCTTCAAGCCGGGCCAGGCGCCGCCGTACTATGATCCGACGCTGGTCGCCGGCACCGATGTGATCGACGGGACCCAGCAGGGCATCTCGCCGGACGCGGATCGCGCCGTGATGCGGTCGGGGACGGGCGGGCTGTATTGACGCCGAAGTGCAAGACAGTCCCGTTGGGTGGTGCGGCGCTTCGCCGCCGTGGTTGAACGCGCCGCGCGCGGCGCCGACCCACAATAGAGTGCTCGACCGGAGAGCCCCTGCAACGAGGCGTTCCCTTCGCGTCCGGGCGCGCCGAGCCGCGGATCGCGATGGTCAAGGCGTTGCTTGTCGTAATACGGCTGATCTGGACCGTTGTTGTGGTTGGGGCGGCAACCCTGATGGGCGCGGTCCTTGGATGGGGGTGGCACGGCTGGATTGGTGCCGTCGCGCTCGGCACCGTAGGATTTGGCGTTGGAGCCCTGCTTGCAGCGTGCCCCGAAGTGTTGCTTGGCGTACTGCTTGAACTGCTCGCCGCAATGTAGCTCCTCCCGCGACGCTGATCGCCGTCCTTGCCGCGATTTTCACGCCTATTCCACGCCATCAATGCTTGCCAAGCGTGGGAGCAAGCGGGTAGAAGGTCGCACTCGCGCGGGCGCTGACTTGGCAGGCGAACCCGCTGCACCGAGATGTCCAGTCATCCAGCTAAGCTGTTGATACCACGGACTGATCTTGGGGAATGGTGTAACGGTAGCACAACAGACTCTGACTCTGTTTGTCTTGGTTCGAATCCAGGTTCCCCAGCCAATCTTGCCTCGACGGCAGGACCATCATCCGAAATGTTCTGAGATTGCGCGCAGGCGGCTTCGAGGCTGGATCAGCCCGGCGTAATCCACCATGGTCTCGCGCCTGCGGTCTCGGCCGCCCCGATGTTGCGACGGAGGTTCAAGCTGATGGACGAAATTCTCTATGCCCGCGAGTCGTCGATCGGCGTCGACGAGTTCATTGATGTGCTGCGCCAATCGGGCCTCGGCGAGCGGCGTCCGCTCGCGGATGCCGACCGGATGGGGCGCATGATCGCCAATGCCAATCTGATCGTGACGGCGCGGAAGGCTGGAAAACTGGTCGGCGTCTCGCGCGCGCTGACCGATTTCGCCTATTGCTGCTATCTGTCCGATCTCGCGGTCGATCGCTTCTATCAGGGCCATGGCATCGGCAAGCGCCTGATCGCGGAAACGCGGCGGCATGCGGGACCGGAATCGATGTGCCTGCTGCTGGCGGCACCGGACTCGGTCGGGTTCTACAAATCGATCGGCATGCCGCAGCCGGACAACGCGTTCCTCTACAAGCGGGAACGCTAGTGGTCCGCAAAGGCCATCTGCGATCGCGCTCGGGCGAGGGGGCGTCTCCATGGCTTCGGAATAGTAGAATAATACCGCCGCCTTGTCCGCCGGCTCCTTTGCATGGGGTTGTTTTTCGATATTTGGCAATGCGCCCCTAAGACGGCAGGCAATCAGCCTCGTTCGATGAGAGTCGTCATTGTTCAGCGGACGGCCGGCTACTTGATCTTGTCGTACACCGTGGCGAAGTCGGCGAGCGGCATCGGGATCGAGATGGTCTCCTTGCCGAGGTTCTGGAACGACACCTTGAGCTGCTTGCCCGATTTGAGCTGCGTCAGCACGTCGGGCGCGATCGGCGCATTGATATAGCAGCCGCGCGCCTCGCAGGTCTGGATCGGCACATCGACGGCCTTGCCGTCGTCGACCTGCAGCTTGGCGCCGACCGGCAGGTTCAGCCCGAGCGGAAGCTGGATCAGCGCCACCGGCGTGCGGGTGTCACCGGGGACGCGGATATTGACCAGCACGATGAGCTGGCCGGTCTTGGTGAGAACCGCGGTCTGCTCCATCGCGCATTCGAGCGGTGCGTCGCGGCTCGCGCTGGTGCAGCGTGCGACCCAGCCGGTGTTGTTGGGGGATGCGGCCTCGCCTTGAGGCGTGGCGGGCGCAGCCGCCGGAGCTGGCGCCGGCGCATTCTTGGCCTTGGGGGTCTGTGCGTGGCCAGGACCGATGCCAAGACCAATGCCAAGACCGGTCATGCCGAACACGGTGAACAGGACGAAAAGCGACTTTGCGACAATCTTCACGGCACCGGCTCCGAAATGAACATCTTTCGGGTGTGCCGGTATGCAGGCAAAAGTCAAGTCACTCGGCGGCCTGCTTGACCGATCCGTCCTCGCCATCGTCGGCGTCGTGGTCGGCGCGCGGTGAGCGGCCCCAGTTCGCAAACGCGTTGGAGAGTCGGTCGAGATAGAGATAGACCACGGGCGTTGTGAACAACGTCAGCGCCTGGCTGACGATCAGGCCGCCGACCATCGCGTAGCCGAGCGGCTGGCGGATCTCGGAGCCGGTGCCGGTGCCGAGCATCAGCGGCACGCCGCCGAGCATCGCGGCCATCGTCGTCATCATGATCGGGCGGAAGCGGAGCAGGGCGGCCTGGCGGATCGCCGCCACCGGCTCCATGTGCTGGTCGCGCTCGGCGGCGATCGCGAAGTCGACCATCATGATGCCGTTCTTCTTCACGATGCCGATCAGGAGAATGATGCCGATCAGCGCGATCAGCGAGAAGTCGAAGCCCGCGGCCATCAGGATCGCCAGCGCGCCGACGCCGGCCGAGGGCAGCGTCGACAGAATCGTGATCGGGTGGATGTAGCTCTCGTAGAGAATCCCGAGGATGAGGTAGACGACCACGAGCGCCGCTAGGATCAGCAACGGCACGGTCGACAGCGATTGCTGGAACGCCTGCGCAGTGCCCTGGAAGCTCGAGCTCAGGGTCGGCGGCGCGCCGAGGTCGATCATCGCCTTCTGCACCGCGTCCGTCGCCTGACCGAGCGCGACACCCTGCGCCAGGTTGAACGAGATGGTGATCGCCGGGAACTGGCCCTGGTGGCTGATCGACAGCGGCCGCACCGGCACGGTGGTCCACTTCGCAAAGGTCGACAGCGGCACCTGTTCGCCGGTCAGCGGCGACTTGATGTAGATGTTGTTCAGCGTGTCGACCGAGCCCTGCAGCTCCGGCAGCACCTCGAGGATGACGTGGTAGCTGTTGAGCTGGGTGAAGTACTGCGTCACCTGGCGCTGGCCGAACGCGTCATAGAGGGTGTCGTCGATCAGCTGCGGCTGGATGCCGTAGCGCGAGGCGGTGTCGCGGTTGATCTTCAGCTCGACCGTGGTGCCGTTGGTCTGCTGGTCGGTCGCGACGTCGCGCAGCTGCGGCAGCGTCTGCATCTTGGAGAGTATCTTCGGCGCCCACTGGTTCAGCTCGGACAGGTCGGCATCCTGCAGCGTGAACTCGAACTGGGTGCGGGTCGGGCGGCCGCCGAGGCGAACGTCCTGCGCGGCCTGCATGAACAGCCGGGCACCGAGCACCTTCTCCAGCTTCGGCCGCAGGCGGGCGATGATCTGCTGCGCGTTGGCATCGCGCTCTTTCAGCGGCTTGAGCGTGATGAACATGTTGCCGTTGTTGCCGGCCCGGCCGCTGCCGCCGATCGCCATCGCCACCGTCGCCACGCCGGGGTCCTGCATGACGATCTTGCTGAGCTCTTCCTGCTTCCCCTTCATTTGGGCGAACGAAATATCCTGATTGGCTTCCGAGGTCGCGGTGATCAGGCCGACGTCCTGCTGCGGGAAGAAGCCCTTCGGGATGATGACGAACATGTAGACCGACAGCGCCAGCGTCGCGAAGAAGATCATCAGGGTCGTGAACTTCCAGCGCAGCGCGAGGTCGAGCCCGCTCTGATAGCCGCGCAGCATGGCGTCGAAGCCCCGCTCGCTGAGCTTGTAGAGACGACCGTGCCGCTCCTCATTGTGGGCGCGCAGGAAGCGCGAGGCCATCATCGGGGTCAGCGTCAGCGACACGAACATCGAGACGAAGATGGTCATCGCCAGCACGACCGCGAATTCGCGGAACAGGCGGCCGATGATGCCGCCCATCAGCAGCAGCGGGATCAGCACCGCGACCAGCGAGATGCTGATCGAGACGATGGTGAAGCCGATTTCCTTGGAGCCCTTGAAGGCGGCGGCCATCGGCCTCTCGCCTTCCTCGATGTAGCGGCTGATGTTCTCCAGCATCACAATGGCGTCGTCGACCACGAAGCCGACCGCGATCGTCAGCGCCATCAGCGACAGATTGTCGAGCGTGTAGCCGAACACCCACATCAGCGCACAGGCGCCCAGCAACGCCAGTGGCACGGTCACCGCCGGGATGACGGTGGCCCAGAAGCTGCGCAGGAAGACAAAGATCACCATCACGACCAGGAAGATGGTCAGGAGCAGGGTGAATTGAACGTCCTCCACCGCGGCGCGGATCGTGGTGGTGCGGTCGGAGATGACCTCGATCTTGACCGCCGGCGGGATCGCCGCGACCAACCGGGGCAGCGCCGCCTTGATCTTGTCGACGGTGTCGATGACGTTGGCGCCGGGCTGCTTGAAGACGACGAGGAACACGCCGCGCTTGCCGTTGGCCCAGGCCGCCTGCTTCGCGTCCTCAGGTCCGGTAACCGCCTGGCCGATGTCACGGATGCGCAGCGGCCCGCCGTTGCGGTAGGCGATGATAACGTCGTTCCACGGATCCGCCGTCAGCAGCTGGTCGTTGGCATAGATGGTGTAGGCACGGGTGGCGCCGTCGATATTGCCCTTCGGGCTGTCGACGGTTGCGATGTTGATCGCGGCGCGGACGTCCTCCAGCGACAGGCCCTTCGCGACCAGCTTGGCGGGATCGATCTGGACGCGGACCGATGGCTTCTGCTGGCCGCCGATGATGACCTGCGCGACGCCGGAAATCTGGCTGATCTGCTGGGCGAGCTGGGCGTCGACGGAATCGCTCACCGTGGTCAGCGGCAGCGTGTCTGACGTTGCCGACAGTAGCATGATCGGCGCGTCCGCCGGATTGACCTTGCGATAGGTCGGCGGCGAGGGGAGGTTCTTCGGCAATTGGCCGCTGGCGGCGTTGATGGCGGCCTGCACGTCGTTGGCGGCGCCGTCGATCGAGCGGTTGAGGTCGAACTGGATCGTGACCGACGCGGTGCCCAGATAGCTCGTCGAGGTCATCTGCGCGATGCCGGGGATCTGCGCGAACTGGCGCTCCAGCGGCTGGGCGACCGAACTCGCCATGGTCTCCGGGCTGCCGCCCGGCAGCGTCGCGGTGATCTGGATGGTCGGGAAGTCGACTTGCGGCAGCGGCGCGACCGGCAGCAGAGGGTAGGCGACGAGGCCGACGAACAGGATACCCGCCATCAGAAGCGAGGTGCCGATCGGGAAGCGAATGAATGGTGCGGAAATTCCGTCGCTCATTCCTGCGTGACCTTCGACTGGGACTGGTCCGAGCTCGCCACCGCCGTCGTCACCAGGGTTCCCGGCGAGACCTTGTACTGGCCCGCGGTGATCACCTGCTGTCCTGGCGACAGGCCATCCTCGATCACCGACTTGCCGTCGATCGACTGGCTGACCTTGAGCTTGCGAAGCTCGGCCTTGTTCTCCTGATTGACTGAATACGCGTAGAGGCCTTCGGTGCCATGTTGCACCGCGTCGTCCGGGACGACGGTGGCATCCTTCAGCGTTTTGACCAGAAGCCGGGTCGAGACCGACTGGCCCGGCCATAGTGCATGGTCCTTGTTATCAAACACCGCCTTCAGCCGGACAGTCCCGCTCGTCGTGTCGACCTGATTGTTGATCAGCGCCAGGGTTCCGGTGGAGAGCAACTTTTTGCCGTCGGTGGTCAGGGCGATGGTCTTGGGCGGCGCCACCGCCAGCGCCGCCTTGATGTCGGGCAGCTGGTCTTCCGGAGCGGTGAAGATCACGGTGATCGGCTCGATCTGGGTGATCGTCACGATGCCGGTCTGGGCCGAGGCGTTGACGATGTTGCCGATATCGACCAGCCGCAGGCCAACAATGCCGTCGATCGGAGCCTTCACGGTGGCGTAGTCGACCTGGGTCTGGGCGTTGAAGATCGCAGCGTCGTCGGCGGAGATCTGGGCCGTGAGCTGGGCCACGGTGGAGCGCTGGGTGTCGAGCTGCTGGCGCGTCGCGAACTCGCCGAGCTTGGTATAGCGCTGCAGGTCGAGGTTGGCGTTGGCGAGGTTGGCTTCGTCCTGGGCCTTCTTGGCCTTGGCTTGGTCGAGCGTCGCCTGATAGGGCCGCGGATCGATCTCAACCAGCGTGTCGCCCGCCTTGACGAACTGGCCTTCCTTGAACGCGATCCTGGTGATCTGGCCATCGACCCGGGTGCGGACCTGGACGGTGTTGAACGCCTGCACCGTGCCGAGTCCGGTCAGGTACACCGGGAAGTCGGCCTTCTCGACCGGCGAGATCTTGACCGGGACGGCCGGGCGCTGGGCGGAACGCTTCTGCGCGGCTTCGGCTGCCAGCTTGTTGTCGGAGTATTTTTGCCAGCCGAAATAGCCGGCGGCGCCGACCGCAGCGATCACTAAAACCCAACCGATGGTGCGTGACTTTGACATGCGGACTCTTGGGTTCGACGTAACAATAAAGGGTGATCGAAACGGTTCACAGAGCTTGCGGATATAATATGCGTGCACTTAATGTGTAAACACACCAAGGCTTGAGAATCCTAAACATTTGGAAAGGTTTAGGTCAGAAACGAGCAGAAATATTCCGACTGGGAAACGCACCGAGGACCCCTAATGTCGCTCGATCTCAAACGCCAGTTCATTGCGCAGCTCGTCGAGAGTTCCCGGCTGTTGCGCAACTATATCGATCATCGCGCCAAGGCGCGAGGCACTACGCGCGCGCAGTGGATCGTGTTGTTCCGGCTGCGAGAGCAGGAGGGCCTGTCCCAGGTCGATCTTGCCGACGTTCTCGAGCTGCAGCCGATCTCGCTGGTGCGGCTGCTTGACCGGCTCGTCGAGCACGGCTTGCTCGAACGGCGCCCCGATCCCAGGGATCGCCGCGCCAATCGTCTGTTCCTGACCAGGACCGGGCGCCGCCTCGTCGACGATCTTGACAGTCTGCGCGATGCGATCGCCGGCGACGTGCTGCGCGACGTCTCCGACGAGCATGTCGAAAGCGGCCTTGCCACGCTGCGCGAGGTCAAGGATCGCATCAAGGCGCTCGGCGAAGAGGCGGAACACATCGCCGCGAAATAGCGCGCGGCTCGTCGCGGATCTGCTCTCCATCCGTTCATCTGATGCGGTTCGCGCGACGCGGTTGAAACGGCGCCGGATGTCGTTCATATCGCGCAGCGACGATGCGAGAGGATGAGGGCAGCGATGGACGAGTTGAACGGGCGCATGATGGCTTGCCAGATACTGGTCACGGGATTGATCGCGCGCGTCGCCAACGAGCAGCGTGACCCGCTGCGCTTTCTCACCGACTTCCGCGACGAGATCAAAGCGGTCGTCAACGGCGTCAATATCGCCGGCCTCGAGAACAGCGACCGCGTCCGGCAGGTCGCGCAGCGGACCATCGACGAGCTGTTCTCACTGATGAAGCCGCCAAGCGCCGAATGATTGCAGATGCCGTTGGCGCCGATTTAGAACCATTATTAGAACGCTTAAAAACTAGAGTTTAGAACGATTTCAAAGCACAGATTAGAATCGCTTTGAATTGGGGCGATTCAAGCCAACTGTGGCGCTCGTCGCATTGATAAAAAAGGTCGCGCTCGATAACCGAAAGGGACAGTTCGTCGCATGGTGATTTCGCGCGCGGACTTGCTTTTCTGGGGGCGTGCAAGACATGAGCAATGTGAAGGCGCCGAGATCGCTGCGCTTCGATGCGGCGATGGGGTCGGCTGATGATACGGGTTATTCCGCCACGAAGGTCTCCGCCGTCGCGAGCCTGATCGCGGTGGCGTCGTTTTCGGGAGCTGAAGCGCAGCAGTCCAGCCTGCCGCCGGTGAATGTGGATGCCCCGGTTGCGCGTCCGCGGCCCGTCACGTCAAAGCCCACGTCGGACCAGGTCCGCGCCCGCAACGCGCTGCGCCGCGCCGCGCGCCGCAGCAGTCAGCAGGCCCAGCAAGCGCCGGTGCCGTTTCCGAATGCCGGCGGTCTTCCCGCTGATCGCGACCGCTACGCCGATCCGGCCGCGCCGTACAAGGGCGACCGTTTGCAGGCCTCCGGCAAATATCCCGAGCCGATCCTGAACACGCCGAAGTCGGTCACGGTGCTGACCAAGGACGTGCTCGAGGACAAGAATGCCACCTCGCTGAAATCGGCGATCCTGTCGACGGCCGGCGTCACGCTCGGCACCGGCGAGGGCGGCAACGCGTTCGGCGATCGCTTCTTCATCCGCGGCTTCGATGCGCGGAACGACATCTTCATCGACGGCGTGCGCGACGCCGGCGTGAGCGTCCGCGAGAACTTCTTCACCGAGCAGGTCGAGATCCTGCGCGGCCCGGGCTCGTCCTTTGCAGGCCGCGGCACCACCGGCGGCGCGATCAACATCGTCACCAAGCAGGCGACGACCGAGAACAGCTTCTACAACATGGACACCTCGTTCGGCACCGATCGCACCAAGCGGGTGACGCTCGATGTCAACCAGGTGATCAGCCCGACGCTGGCGATCCGCGCCGGCGGCCTGTTCCAGGATGCGGGCGTCGCCGGCCGCAGCTATGTCACCGACAATCGCGATGGCGGTTTCGTCGCTGCGACCTGGAAGCCGGTCGATGCGGTGAAGATCAGCGGCAACTACATCCATACCGAACTGACCGGCATCCCGGACTTCGGCGTGCCGTACTATCGGCCGAGCACCGCGAGCACGGCCGGCGGCCCGTTCCCGGACTTCGGCGTCAACCGCAACAATTTCTACGGCTTCGTCAACCGGGACTTCTTCCGGACCGGGCAGGACATCGGCACCATCAATGCCGAGGTGCAGGTCACGCCGGACCTCATGCTCAGCAACAAGATCCGTGAATCGCGTTCGACCCAGAAATACATCGGCACGCTGCCGGAATCGCCGACGCTGGCCGCAGGTGCGCCGTTCACCGCCTACACGCTGAGCGCCAACCCGCAGAGCCGCTTCCAGGTTACCGACGTGTTCGCCAACCAGACCGAGGCGACCTACAAGTCGGTCGATGGGCTCGGCTTCAAACATACGACGACAGCGGGCGTCGAATACGACAACGAGCGGTCTTCGATCGACAGCTTCACCGGCCTTGCCTCCGAAATAACCACCGGTCCATCGTCTTTCACGGGAAGTGGCTCGCTCTCCGGCGTCAGCGTCTTCAACCCGCAATACACCAACATCCCGTTTACGAACAGCGCGAGCCTCAACGGCAGGCCAACCAAGATCAGTATCGACACTGTGAGCGGATACGTGATGGATTCCGCCAACTACAACGACTTTGTCATCCTGAACGGCGGCGTCCGCTATGACGACTACACCATCAAGACCAGCGGCTACGGTACGGTCAATGGTGTCGCGAACGTCTTCGGTCAGCAACAGCAAGACTACGGCATGCCGAACTTCAACCTCGGCTTGACGCTCAAGCCGTTGCCGAACGGGAGCGTCTATGCCGCTTATGCCACGTCATCCAACCCCGTCGGCGCGGAGTTTGACGGCACGAGCATTCAGTATGGCGGCATCGCGCCGGTTCTCAACGGCAATCCAAACCAGATCTTCGGGCCGGAGAAAAACAAGGCGATTGAAGTCGGCACCAAGTGGGAGTTGTTCGATCGTCATTTGCTGGTTACGGCGGCGCTGTTCCAGACCGAGAAGGAGAACGCGCGCGAATCGATGAACGTCACCGCGGCGACTGCAACCGCCGCATGTCCCTATCCGGCCGGCACGACCGGCACCGTCTCCTGCATTAGCGCTGGCGCGGCCTATCGCATCCGCGGCATCGATCTCGGAGTAGGCGGCAAGATCACTGACAAGTGGAGCGTGTTCGGCGGCCTCGTGTTGATGCAGTCGGAGGTGACCAAATCGAATATTCCGCCAGCCAACACGATTCTGTACACTTCGAACGTTGGCTTGCCGCTCGCCAACGTGGCGCATCAGTCGTTCAGCATGCTCTCGAAATACCAGCTGACCGACATGTGGGAGATCGGCGGGCAAGCGGTGTATCGCTCCAGGATGTACGGCGGCACGTTCCTCGCGGCCAACCAGGGCACGTCGATCCCGAGCTACTGGCGCTTCGACGCCTTTGCCGAGGCCAAGATCGACAAGCACTGGACCATGAAGCTGTTCGTCAACAACATCTTCGACAAACGCTACTACGACGCGCTGTATCAGAGCGCAGCACCGTTCGTGCTGGAGGCGCCGGGACGCGCCGCCTACCTGGTTGTGTCTGCGCGTTACTGAGAGGCTTTGCGGCACGAGATGCTGGTCTGTATTCCCAACGTACTGAGCAAGGCTGATGTGGCGGACTTCCGCCGCATCATGGATGCCAGCGATTGGGAGGACGGCCGCTCGACCGCGGGGGCTGCGTCCGCGATGGTCAAGCGCAACCAGCAGCTGCCGCCCGACAGCGAGGTCGCCAGGCTGCTCGGCAACCGGATCCTGTCGGCGCTGTCGGCGAGCCCGCGGTTCATCTCGGCGGCGATCCCGCTTCAAATCTTTCCGCCCTTGTTCAACCGCTATGCCGCAAGCGACGGGCACCATTTTGGCCTGCACGTCGACAATGCGGTGCGGGGCGACCGGCTGACGGGCATGCGGATCCGCACCGATCTTTCGGTCACGCTGTTTTTATCGGAGCCGGAAGACTATGATGGCGGCGAGCTCGTCATCGAGGACCTCTACGGATCCCACGAAATCAAGCTGCCGGCAGGCGATCTCGTGGTTTATCCTGCGTCCAGCCTGCATCTGGTCACGCCGGTCACGCGGGGGACCCGGGTAGCGTCTTTTTTCTGGCTCCAGAGCATGGTACGGGATGCCCACGCGCGCAGCCTGATCTTCGATCTCGATACTGCGATCCAGGCTCTGGTGGAGCGGCTGGGCCGCGATGACCCTGAAACGGTCAAATTGACCGGGATTTATCACAACCTGATCCGTCACTGGGCTGAAGTGTAACTGATGATGACATTCAAGTTCCCCGCTGCATCCGCCCTGATCGCCTCGCTGGCGATGCTGATGCTGGCCGCGCCGTCTTCGGCGCAGCAGCAAACGGCGCCTGCCGCGCAGCCCGCGCCGGTAACCCGGGCCCAGTCCGCACCCGTGGCTCAATCGCCGGCCGCCGCTCCGGCTGCCCCGACCGCGCCCGCGGCACCGCAAGCCCAGGCCGCGGCGGCGCCTGCCGCGGCGGCGCCGGCACCGACGGCACTCGATGCGTCGCCGGCCGTGCCCGCGAACGGTGATGCCAAGGTGCTGAAGTCGACCTCGACCGGCCTGCACGAATTGTCGCCGTGGAACATGTTCCTGAACGCGGACATCATCGTGAAGGCGGTGATGCTCGGTCTCGCCTTCGCATCGCTCGTGACCTGGACGGTGTTCATCGCCAAGATGGTCGAATTGACCGTGGCGCAGAGCAAGCTGCGCGGCGCGCTCGCCAAAATCGCTGAATCGCGCTCGCTGGCGGAGGCGCAGTTCGCACTCGGCGCCAAGGGCAGCGTGCTGTCGTCGTTCATTGCGGCTGCGATGCGCGAGGGACGGCTTTCGGCGGGCATCTCCAGCGATGCTGGCATCAAGGAGCGCGCGGCATCGAGCTTCGCCGAAATCGTGCGCGCCGAAGCCCGCAAGATCCGCGTCGGCATGGGCCTGCTCGCGACTATCGGCGCGACGTCGCCCTTCGTCGGCCTGTTCGGCACCGTCTGGGGCATCATGAACAGCTTCATCGGCATCTCGAAGTCGCAGACCACGAATCTCGCCGTGGTCGCGCCGGGCATCGCGGAAGCGCTGCTCGCAACCGCGATCGGCCTCGTCGCGGCGATCCCGGCGGTGATCATCTACAACCACTTCTCGCGCGTCACGAAGGTCTATCTCGAACTCGTCAACCGTGCTTCGGGCGCGGCGGGGCGCCTGTTGTCGCGCGATCTCGATCGCACCCATGGCAGCATTCCCGGCGAGATTCCGCGCACCGCGCATCCGCGGGCCGCAGCGGCGGAGTAGGCGATGGCAGTCTCGATCTCCGAGAACGACGGCGACGACGATTTCGCGGAATCCCACGAGATCAACGTGACGCCGTTCATCGATGTGATGCTGGTGCTGCTGATCATCTTCATGGTGGCGGCGCCGCTCTCGACCGTCGACCTGCCGATCGATCTGCCGACCTCGAGCGCAACGCCGCAGAAGAAGCCGGACAAGCCGACCTATCTCAGCATCAAGCCGGACCTCACGCTGGCGATCGGCGAGAACGCGGTGAAGCGCGCCGACCTGATCAATTCGCTCGATGCGGTACCTGACATGACCAGGGACAAATACGTGTTCCTGCGCGCCGATCGCATGGTACCCTATGGCGAGCTGATGGGCGTAATGGAGCTGTTGCGCGCCGGCGGCTACACCCATGTCAAGCTGGTGACGCTCGAGGGCGTTCCCGGAGCGCCCGCACCGGCGCAGGTCGAACCGGCCAAACCCTGACGGCGAAGCGCGATGTCCACCAACCCCGATCTTGATCTGCGGACGTCGAAGCGGCTCTGGGTGATCGCCGCGGTGACGGCGGTCGGACTGCATCTCGGCGGCGCGGCGCTGGCGCTGACAAATTTGCGCGGCGACGACGGCGATGAAGGGCTTGGTGCCGCCGGCGCGGAGTACGCCGTCGAGCTTGCCTCAGCAACCGACGAGGATAACCCGGCACCCCCTGGACCGGAGGACCGCGCACAGGAAGCTTCGCCGGAAATGACCCAGCAGAAGGCGGAGGTCAAGGAGACCGACCTTCCGCAGGCCAAGCCGACCGAGACCGAGGACGCCGATCGCATCGTCACGGAAGACAACAGCAAGAAGCCGAAGGAGGAGGACGCTCAGGTCGCCAAGGTTCAGACCGAGACGAGCGAGGCCGCCGAGAAGCACCAGGACCAGTCGCCGACCAAGCTGGACGACGCGACGCGTCAGTCGGATACGACCAAGGCGCCCAATCCGGGCATCGGCAAGGACAAGTTCGCGCTGACGGCCAAATGGGGCAAGAAGATCAGCGCCTATCTCGACCTGCACAAGAAATTCCCTGAGAACGTCAAGGCCAAGGAGGGCAAGGTGAAGCTCGCTTTGGTGCTCAACCGTCTCGGCAAGGTCCTGTCGGTCGCCGTGATGGAAACGTCGGGAGATGCTGCGTTCGACGACGCCGCGGTCTCGATGGTGCACCGTTCCGATCCGGTGCCCGCGCCGCCGGCCGGACTGACCGAGGACCAGTTCTCCTTCACGCTTCCCGTCACCTTCAACAAGCCGAAGAAGTAGCGAGCGCGCGACGCACGCAATTCGAAAGGCAGAACGCGGACGCTTCATGTCGCGAGAACATGAAGCTGCGTCCCCATCCTCGCTGTCATCGCCCGGCCTGTGCGCAATTGCGCACATGGACCGGACGATCCAGTACGCCGCGGCTTCTCGATTCCAGCACTGCTGTCTCTGTAATACTGGATCACCCGCTTTCGCGGGGATGACACCGCGAGTTTGGCCGCAAGCGTCGAAATCATCGGGCCGCGCTTTGCGCGGCCCCGTTGGCGAGCTCCGAATGACGCCATCAGCTCTTCTTCACCAGCGGGCAGGCGCTCTTCTCGAGCGGCAGGAAGGCTTCATCCGCGGGGATGGTCGCAACCAGCTTGTAATAGTCCCACGGATACTTCGACTCCGACGGCTTCTTCACCTCGAACAGGTAGGCGGGGTGGATCTTGCGGCCGTCGACGCGGATCGAGCCCTTGCCGAACAAGGGATCGTCGGTCGGCAACTCCTTCATCTTGGCGACGACGGCGCGGCCGTCATGCGGATTGCCGCCGAGCGCTTCCAGCGCCTTGAAATAGTGGATCAGCGACGAGTAGACGCCGGCCTGCACCATGGTCGGCGGGTTCTTCTTGAACCGCTCCATGAAGCGCTTGGTGAAGGCGCGGGTCTGGTCGTTCATGTCCCAGTAGAATGTCTCGGTGAAGTTCAGGCCCTGCGCGACGTTGAGGCCGAGCGCGTTGATATCGGTAATGAACAGCAGCATGCCCGCAAGCCGCTGGCCGCCCGAGACGATACCGAATTCGGCCGCCTGCTTGATCGCGTTGGTAGTGTCGCCGCCGGCATTGGCAAGACCGACGATCTTGGCCTTCGAGCTTTGCGCCTGCAGCAGGAAGGACGAGAAGTCTGCGTTGTTCAGCGGATGCTTGACGCTGCCGAGCACCTTGCCGCCATTCGCGGTGACGACCGCCGACGTATCGCGCTCGAGCGCCTGGCCGAACGCGTAGTCTGCAGTGAGGAAGAACCAGCTGTCGCCGCCGGACTTGACCAGCGCCTTGCCGGTGCCGTTGGCGAGCATGTAGGTGTCGTAGACCCAGTGTACCGTGTTTGGCGAGCATTGCGCGCCGGTGAGGTCGGACGAGGCCGAGCCGGAGTTCAGGTTGACGACGTTCTTCTCCTTGGCGAGGTTCGCGATCGCAAGCCCGACATTGGAAGCTGCGAGATCGACGAACACGTCGACCTTCTCGACATCGATCCACTGCTTGCCGATGTTGACCGCGACGTCGGGCTTGTTCTGGTGATCGGCCGAGATCAGGTCGATCTTCCAGCCCTTCGCCAGCAGCCCGGAATCCTCGATCGCCATCTGCGCTGCCACGGTCGAGCCGGGTCCGCCGATGTCCTGGTAGAGACCGGACTGGTCGCCGAGAGCGCCGACCTTGGCGACCTTGTCCGTCGTCTGCGCCGACGCGCTGCCGGCAAACACGAGGCTCGTGGTCATCACCAAAGCTGCAATGGAACGCTTCATCTTTCCTCCAGTATGATTTTTGTTCTTGAGTTCTCATTATGCCCGGCACCGGGCGCATCGCCTAGGGCACAGCCACGAGCGATCGCGCGCGAAATTCCACGGTGCGGTGATTGCGCAGGCAGTGACGCGCGACGGGATGCCGCGGCACGCGCCGGTGATGAAAGCGGAAGTGCTCGGAGCGCCGGCCGCGCTATTTCCAGTAGTACCGAATCGCGACGTAGACCACGACGAGGCAGGCGAAGATCAGCGCCACCGGCATCGGACGCCTGGCGTTCGAAGCGGAGGCGGCGGTCTTCTTGGCGGGCAGGCGGCGGAACGCGGTGACGTTGCCGGTGTCGGCGGCGGGCTCGCGCGTGCGCGCCGGAACCTCGGGTGCTTTGCCGGCGCCGCCCATCTCCGCATAGTAGGTGCGGTACATCTCCTGGATCGTCGCCTCGCCGGCTTCGGCGTCGCTCATCTGCTCCAGTAGTTTCTTGTAGATGGCGAGGAAATTCTGCGCTTCAGGCGGCAGGGCGGAGGCGCCGTTCAACTTGGCCATCATCTTCCAGGTCGCAAAGTCAGCCCGCGCGCGGGTGTCGGCGCGTCGCGCAATCAGCATATCGGCAGCTTTGATCACCATGGCCTCGAAGCGTTCCCGTCCTTGCCCATGACCCGGAAAGTGGCATCGATTTCCGGTCAGATCATGCGCCAGATCAAAAGCTATGTGTTTCCGGTGAGGAGGAGAAGGGCATTCCCAACATATCCGGTCAGAGTTCGCAGTATCATTGAAATAACATCGAGATTTAGGCCGATTTGCCTGCCAATCACGGGCAGCAGGATCAACAGTCCGATCAGGATCAGCATGCCGTAGGGCTCCAGCCGGGCGAGCGGGATTGCCAGTGGCCGCGGCAACAGCCCGACCGCGACCCTTCCGCCGTCCAGCGGCGGAATCGGCATCATGTTGAAGATCGCGAGCACGATGTTGATCAGGAAAGCGTTTTTCAGATTATCCGCGGCCCATTGCGCCGCATCGGCCGGAACCAATGGCAGTGCGTGGAATGCCAGCGCCGCTGCGGTCGCCAGAATGATGTTGGTGACCGGGCCGGCCAGCGCCACCCACACCATGTCGAGCTTGGGATGGTTGAGGTTGCGGAAGTTCACCGGCACCGGCTTGGCGTAGCCGAACAGGAACGGCGAATGCGCGAACAGCAGCATCGCGGGCAGGATCAGCGTGCCGAACGGATCGATATGCTTCAGTGGGTTGAAACTGACGCGGCCGAGCTTCCAGGCGGTGTCGTCGCCGAGCCGGTGCGCGATGAAGCCGTGCGCGGCTTCGTGGAAGGTGATGGCGATGATGAGCGGCAGCACCCAGACGGAGACGTCATAGAGGGAAATATTCAATGCCTGCCGCCTCGGGTTCGCTTGGGACCTGAGGTCAGGCTAGCACGGATTCGCTGACGGCTTTGCTGGCGAGTGGGCGCGGGTCAGCGCGTATCCGGTGCGACCATGTTGCCGGGCGCGTGCGCCCGGCGCGGCTGGATCGTCGCGATCCAGATCCCTGCGAACACCGTGACGATGCCGGCCATCAGATTCCAGCTCAAGGGCTCATCGAGCAGCACCGCGCCGACCAGCGATGCCGCGATCGGATTGACGGTGACCGAGATCGCGACCCGGGTCGGCGTCGTCCGCTCCAGCGCGAAGGCCCAGAGATAGAAGGTGAGCGCGGCGCCGATGGCGCCGAGATAGGTCGCGCCGAACCATTGCGGCGCACCGAAATCCGCAACCGGCGCAAAGCTGCCGCGCAGCAGCGAGGCCACAATGAGCACCACGGCCCCGGCGGCCATGGCGAGCGTGGTGAAGGGGATCGGGCCGGAGCGGCGGATATAGGGCTTCGACCAGATGCTATAGAGGGCCATGCACAGCGCGGCCGCGACCATCAACAGATCCCCGCGCCAGGCGCCCGGCGGCGCCGTAGCGAGGCCGGAGAGCAGCGCCATCGAGACCCCCAGGATCGTGACCAGGACGCCGGTGGTCTTGCGCGCGGTGAGCGGCTCGGCGCCCAGCGCCGCGCCGACCAGCAGCGTCAGCAGCGGCAGCGTCGACAGCGCAAGCGCGCCGCGCGCGGCGGTCGTGAAGATCAGCGAGGCGTTGAACAGGATCGGAAACGCCGCAAAGAACAGCAGGCCGAGGCCGGCCACGCCAGGCCAGTCGCGCCGCGGCGGCCAGCTCCGGCGCTGCAGCAGGGCCAGCGGCAGCAGCAGCAGGACGCCGATGCCGAAGCGGAACGCGCCGATCGCCAGCGGATCGATGGCGTTGACCAGAAACCGCGTCGCCCCGATCGACGTTCCGCCGATCGCGCTCGACAGCACCGCCGCCAATACCCCCCAGATTTCGCTCATCCGCCTCGATCCCCTTGTTTTGCTTGCGCAATCTAGGGAAAGGGACATAATCATGATATCGAATAGTTTTGATCCACAAAATCACGGATCGTTATGAGTGCGCCCATCCTCGACCCGGATCTGCTGCAAGCGTTCGTCGCGGTGGCAGACCATCGCTCCTTCACCCGCGCGGCCTTGGCGCTGAACCGGACCCAGTCGGCCATCAGCATGCAGGTGAAGCGGCTGGAGGAGCGGCTGCAGGCCGAGCTGTTTCACCGCAGCACGTCCAGTGTCGACCTGAGCGCGGCCGGCGAGGGGTTGCTCGGATACGCCCGCCGCATCCTGAGCCTCAACGCGGAGGCGGTCGGCCGGGTGCGCGCGCATGGCACCGACGGGCGGGTTCGCCTCGGCGTGATGGACGATTACGGAACATTGATCGTCCCGCCACTGCTCAAGGACTTCATCGCCAACTATCCGCTGATCCATGTCGAGATGGAGACCGGGCTTACATCGTCGATGACGGACCGGCTCGGCGAAGCCTATGATCTCGTGATCGCGATGCACCCGGAAGGACGCGGCGAGGACGAGTTGCTGCGCACCGAGCAGGCGGTGTGGGCCGCGAGCGCCGCGCATCGTGTCGAAGCGCTCGATCCGCTGCCGGTCGCGCTCTATCCGCAGGGCTGCCTGTTCCGGAGCTGGGCGATGCAGGCGCTGGACGAAGCCGGCCGGCCGTGGCGGCTCGCCTTCGTCAGCCACAGCCTGTCTGCGGTCGAGGCGATCGCAGCCCAGGGGCTTGCCGTGACGGTGGTGAAGTCCGGCACCTTTCCGCCGACCTTGCGGCGCCTGACCGCACGCGAGGGCATGCCGCGGTTGCCGCGCGCCGAAATCCGTCTGCATCGCGCGCAAAATCTGTCGCGCGCGGCGTCATTGCTTGCGGATCATCTCGTCGCGGCGCTGCGGCAGCCGGTCAGGCGGGGGAGCTAAGACCTGATGAGATTAGGCGCAGCTGGAACGGCGTCGAAAGTTCACCTCTCCCTTGGGAGAGGTCGATTTGCGTAGCAAATCGGGTGAGGGGTTACGGTCTATCGATAGAGCAAAAGCCCTCACCCGGATTGCTTCGCAATCCGACCTCTCCCCAACGGGGAGAGGTGAACCGAGACCGCGCCAAGCCAATTCAACAAAAGCTCATCCCGCTTTAGTACGTCGCCCGCCCACCGGAGATGTCGAACACCGCGCCGGTCGAGAACGCGCAATCCTCCGACGCCAGCCACGCCACCATCGACGCGAGTTCCTCGACCTGGACGAAGCGGCCCTTCGGAATCTTCGACAGCATGAAGTCGATGTGCGCTTGCGTCATCTGGTCGAAGATCGCGGTCTTCGCCGCGGCGGGCGTCACCGCATTGACCAGAATGTCGTGCTGCGCGAGCTCCTTGCCGAGCGATTTGGTCAGCGCGATCAGCCCGGCCTTCGACGAGGAGTAATGCGCGGCGTTCGGATTGCCTTCCTTGCCGGCGATCGAGGCGATGTTGACGATGCGGCCGTACTTCTGGCCGATCATGGCCGGCACGATCGCCTTGCAGCAGATAAAGGGGCCTTCGAGGTTGATGCGCATCACCCTGCGCCAATCGTCGAGATCGGTTTCCCAGACCGGCTTGTTGGCTCCGGTGATGCCGGCATTATTGACCAGGATGTCGATCTTGCCGAACGCTCCGAGCGTCCGATCGCGCGCGGCGTCGACCGCGGCGGGATCGGTGACATCAGTCTTGACCGCGATCACGTTCTCGCCGATCGCCCTCGCGGTTTTCTCGGCGAGCGGCTGGTCGAAGTCCCAGATCGCGACCCTGGCGCCGGAGGCGACGAAGCGCTCGGTGATGGCGCGACCGAAGCCCTGCGCGCCGCCGGTGACGACGGCGCAGCGGCCGTTGAGATCGATCTTGTTCATATTGGATGCCTTCGCGTGAACGTCAGAGCATGAAGCCGCCATCGACGACCATGTCGACGCCGGTGGTGAATGCGGCCTCGTCGCTCGCAAGATAGACCGCCATCGCAGCGATCTCCTCCGCGGTGCCGAGCCGACCCATCTTCTGGCGGGCGACGAATTTCTCGCGTCCGTCAGGGCCTGCCGCGGCCGCTCGCTCCAGCATCGAGGGCGTCTCGACCGTGCCGGGGCAGATCGCGTTGCAGCGGATGCCCTGGGTGATGAAATCCAGCGCGACCGCGCGAGTCAGCAGCGAGACCGCCGCCTTCGAGGCGCTGTAGACATAGCGGTTGGCCGGCGGCCGCAATGCCGCGCAGGACGAAATGTTGACGATGCTGCCGCCGCCGCCCGCCAGCATCGCGGGCAGGAATGCCTTGATGGTCCGGTGCATCGATTTGACATTGAGATCGAACGAGAAGTCGAAGTCTTCGTCGGAGCAGTCCAGGATGGTGCCGTGATGCACGAAGCCCGCCGCATTGAGCAGGATGTCGATCTTGCCGATGCGCTTGGCGAAAGCGTTGACGTCTGCGGTGCTGCGAACGTCGAGCCGGGCGGTCTCGGCGACGCCTTCCTTGCCGAGCGTGGCGATGCCGCTCTCGTTGATGTCGGTGGCAATCACGGTTGCGCCTTCACGCGCGAATGCGATCGCGCATGCGCGCCCGATGCCCGCCGCAGCGGCGGTGACGACGGCGCGTTTGCCCTTCAGTCGATTGGACATTCATATCTCCCAGAGTTCGTCTTGATCTTTGTTTCGTCATTGCGAGCGAAGCGAAGCAATCCATTCCTCCTCTGCGGGGCTATGGATTGCTTCGTCGCTACGCTCCTCGCAATGACGATGCTTCAGTGATTATCGCGCGCCACGCCGACCTTGCCGGCGATGTCGTGGTAGCGCGTTGCGAGCTCGAGGCAGGCGCCGGTCGCGTGCTGGCCGACGGTCTGCCGGTAGAGCTCCTGCCACGGCGTCTGGTTGGCCGGGTGCGGGAAGCCGCCCTTGGCCTTCAGCTCGGCGCGGCGAGTACGCAGCTCATCCTCCGAGATCATGATGTTGGCGCTGCCCTTGTTGAGGTCGATGCGGACCTTGTCGCCGGTCTTGAGGATCGCGAGCCCGCCGTCGGCGGCGGCCTCCGGCGAGGCGTTGAGGATCGAGGGCGAGCCCGAGGTGCCGGACTGCCTGCCGTCGCCGATGCAGGGCAGGGACAGGATGCCGCGTTTGATCAGCGCTGCCGGCGGCTGCATGTTCACGACCTCGGCGCCGCCTGGATAGCCGATCGGGCCGGTGCCGCGCACGAACAGCACGCAGTGCTCGTCGATGTCGAGCGCGGGATCCTCGATCCGCGCGTGATAGTCCTCCGGGCCCTCGAACACGATGGCGCGGCCCTCGAAGGCGTTGAGGTCCTTCGGGTTGGACAGATAGCGGTCGCGGAATTCCTTCGAGATCACGCTGGTCTTCATGATCGCGGAATCAAACAGATTGCCGCGCAAGACCAGGAAGCCGGCGTCCTTTACCAGCGGCTTGTCGTAAGCCCAGATCACGTCGCCATCGGGAGCAGGCGCTTCCTTGCAGTTCTCGCCCATGGTGCGGCCGTTGACGGTGAGGGCGCCTTCATGAATGCGCTTGTGCTTGATCAGCTCACGCACCACCGAGGGCACGCCGCCGGCGCGGTGATATTCCTCGCCGAGATAGAAGCCGGCCGGCTGCATGTTCACCAGGAGCGGCACGTCGTGGCCGTATTTCTGCCAGTCGTCGATCGACAGCTCGACGCCGACATGGCGCGCCAGCGCATTGATGTGGATCGGCGCATTGGTCGAGCCGCCGATCGCGGAGTTGACCACGATGCAGTTCTCGAACGCCTCGCGGGTCAGGAAGTCCGACGGCTTCAGATCCTCCCAGACCATGTCGACGATGCGCTTTCCGGTCTCGTAGGCGATCTGGCCGCGCTCGCGATAGGGCGCCGGGATCGCCGCGCAGCCCGGCAGCGAGAAGCCGAGCGCTTCCGCCAGCGAGTTCATCGTCGAGGCGGTGCCCATCGTGTTGCAGTGGCCGACCGACGGCGCCGAGGAGGCCACGATCTCGATGAACTGCTCATAGTCGATCTCGCCCGCGGCGAGCCGCTCGCGCGCCTTCCAGACCACCGTGCCGGAGCCGGTGCGCTGGCCCTCGTGCCAGCCGTTCAGCATCGGCCCGCCCGACAGCACGATCGCCGGCAGGTTGACGGTCGCCGCCGCCATCATGCAGGCCGGCGTGGTCTTGTCGCAGCCGGTGGTCAGAACCACGCCGTCGAGCGGATAGCCGAACAACACCTCGACGAGGCCGAGATAGGCGAGGTTGCGGTCGAGCGCCGCGGTCGGGCGCTTGCCGGTCTCCTGGATCGGGTGGGTCGGAAACTCCATCGCGATGCCGCCGGCGGCGCGGATGCCCTCGCGGACGCGGTGCGCGAGCTCGAGGTGATGCCGGTTGCAGGGCGACAGATCATTGCCGGTCTGGGCGATGCCGATGATCGGCTTGCCCGACTGCAATTCCTCGCGTGTCAGGCCGTAATTGAGATAGCGCTCGAGATAGAGCGCGGTCATGCCCGGATTGTGCGGGTTGTCGAACCATTCCTGGGAGCGGAGCCGGCGGCCCTTGCCTTTGTTGGTCTCGCCTGCGGCGCTGTGCCCGTTGGTGTGGGGTTTTGTCATTGGCTTCTCCCGCAATGCATATTCTTGATACGCCCATTCAAGGGCTCTGGTTCAACGTTGTTCTACCTTGCGCAAATCGTCGCGCATTACAAACCCAAGACAAACCGAAGCGATCACGCACAGGTGTTTCAACGATCGGATTGGACCTTAGTTGAAGGCGTTTGGTTGCGCTATCATTTTTGTTGTTTTCACGTCCCTTGTGACGGCCTGGTGTCGGGCTGATGTCAGCCGCGTCGCGCCGAGCTCTGCCGTTCCATGATGCTGAAGCCGAGATCGACGACAGGCTCGGCGGGGCGGCGGCCCTCCAGCGTCTCGATCACCATCGCGGCAGCGTTCCTGCCCATCTCGTAGCGGTTAGTGCGCACGCTGCTCAGCGTCGGTTCGCTCGATGCCATGAATTCGAGGTCGTTGAAACCGACGATCGCCAGCTGGCCCGGCACCGCCATGTGCCGTCGCTTGCATTCGAACAGTGCGCCGAGCGCAAGGTCGTCGTTGACGCAGAACACCGCGTCGATGTCCGGCGCCTTGGCGAGCAGGTCGGCAAGCAACGTCCCGCCCAACGTCACCGAGGTCGGAATCGCCGTGGTGACGATGAGCTGCGGATCGAGCAGTGCAGCGTCGCTCATCGCGGCGCGATAGCCGTCGAGCCGGCGCTGCACCCGCGGATCCATCCGTGCGCCAAGAAAGCCGATGCGCCGGTAGCCCTGTGCGAGCAGATGGCCGATTGCCGCTCTCGCGGCGTCAAAATGTGAGAATCCGATCATCATGTCGACCGGGGAGGGACCGATTTCCATGATCTGAACGATCGGGCAATCGACCGTCTCCATGATGGCCCGTGAATCGGCAGTCTGGTTGATTCCGGTGACGATGAGACCGGCCGGCTTTTGTGCCAGAAAAAGACGCAGCAGGCGCTCTTCCTGCAGGATGCTGTAGCGGGTGTTGGCGAGCTGGATGCTGTAGCGGCTGCCGTCGAGCGCGTCATAGATGCCGCGCAGCACGTCGGAGAACACGTTGTTGGTCAGCGACGGGATCAGGACGCCGATCACCTCGGTGCGCTGCGAGGCAAGCGCGCGTGCCGCGAGATTGGGCACATAGCCGAGCTCTTTTGCCGCACTTTCGACCCGTGCGCGTTTGCCGGCCGAGAGCGCTTGCGGATTCCTGAAGAAGCGTGAGGCCGTGATCGGGCTGACGCCGGCGAGCTTCGCAACTTCGGCGAGCCGTATCTTGCCTGGCATGATGCGCTTCGGGGCCATTTGCCGCTGATACCACGACGTTCGTCGCAGACAAACCGATATTGACAGCGCTACCAAGCGATTGCTAATCGAACGATTGCCAAAACCGGATAAACTGCGGACAATAAACCCAGTCCAGCACAGCCGCGCACCCAGCGTGGTCGGAACAAAACAAAGCGGTGGCGGCACTCGTCGTATGCCGTCGGGAATTTGAGGAGGGAAGTGGATGTCGTCGGTCCAGATTCGCGACGTGCGGAAATCGTTCGGCAATTTTGAAGTCCTGCACGGCGTGTCGATCCCGATCGAGGACGGCGAATTCGTCGTTCTGGTCGGCCCCTCCGGCTGCGGCAAGTCGACCCTGCTGCGCATGCTGGCGGGGCTCGAGAACATCACCTCGGGCACGATCTCGATCGGCGACCGCGTCGTCAACAATGTCCAGCCCAAAGAGCGCGACATTGCGATGGTGTTCCAGAATTACGCGCTCTACCCGCATATGACGGTCGCCGACAACATGGGCTTCTCGCTCAAGCTGCGCGGCGCCAAGCCCGAGGAAATCTCGACCGGCGTCAAGCGCGCCGCGGAAATCCTCGCGCTGACCCCGCTGCTCGACCGCTATCCCCGCCAGCTCTCCGGCGGCCAGCGCCAGCGCGTCGCAATGGGGCGCGCCATCGTGCGCGATCCGCAGGTGTTCCTGTTCGACGAACCGCTGTCGAACCTCGACGCCAAGCTGCGCGTTGCGATGCGCACCGAGATCAAGGAACTGCACCAGCGGCTGAAGACCACGACCGTCTACGTCACCCACGACCAGATCGAGGCCATGACGATGGCCGACAAGATCGTCGTGATGCATGACGGCATCGTCGAGCAGATGGGCTCGCCGCTCGAACTCTACGACACACCGGCGAACCAGTTCGTCGCCGGCTTCATCGGCTCGCCCGCGATGAATTTCCTTAAAGGCGCGGTGAAGGTGAACGGCGCCGCCTATTTCGAGGGGCCGAACGGCGTCAGGCTGCCGTTGAAATCGGCGCCGGCCAATTCCGACGGCAAGCCCGCCGTCTACGGCGTGCGGCCGGAGCATTTCACCATCGCCGATGACGGCGCCGAGGCCGAGATCGTTGTGGTCGAGCCGACCGGCTCGGAGACCCAGGTGTTCGCCAAGCTCGGCGGCGAGCAGGTCGTCGCGGTGTTCCGCGAGCGCCACCTGTTCAACCCGGGCGACAAGGTCCGGCTCAAGCCGGATCCGGCGCTGGTCCATCTGTTCGACGATTCGACGGGGAAACGACTGAATAGCTGACCGCCGACCCGCACGTCTCGTCCGTGCATCATTCGACCGGGGTTTCGGCCGCGGCGTTGCAGGCGGCAGGGATCATTTCTGAACAACAACCAAAAATCGGGAGAGAATTGCCAATGTCCATGTTCAACACTGACCGCCGTTCGCTGCTCAAGGGCGGCGCCACGATGCTGGCCGCCGCGGCAACGATGTCGAGCGATCAGCTGCTCGGCTATGCCAAGGCCTGGGCGCAGACGTCGCAATGGAAGCCGGAGCCGGGCGCCAAGATCAACCTGCTGCGCTGGAAGCGTTTCGTGGAAGCCGAGGACGTGGCCTTCATGAAGATCGTCGATGCCTTCCAGAAAGCCAACAACGTCACCATCAACGTCTCCAACGAATCCTACGACGACATCCAGCCGAAGGCCTCGGTCGCGGCCAATACGGGGCAGGGCCTCGACATGGTGTGGGGCCTCTATTCATTGCCCTTCCTGTTCCCGAGCAAGTGCGTCGACGTCACTGACGTCGCCGATTATCTCGGCAAGAAGTGCGGTGGCTGGGCCGATTCCGGCAAGGCGTACGGCATGCTGAACGGGAAGTGGATCGGCATTCCGGTCGCGGCCACCGGCGGTCTCGTCAACTATCGCGTCGCGGCCATGGAAAAGGCCGGCCACAAGGAGTTCCCGAAGGATCTCGCCGGCTTCGCCGATCTCGTGAAGGGCATGAACAAGAACGGCACCCCGGCCGGCATGGCGCTCGGCCACGCCTCCGGCGATGCCAACGGCTGGCTGCATTGGGCGCTGTGGGCGCATGGCGGCAAGCTGATCGACAAGGACAACAAGGTCGTCGTCAATTCGCCGGAAACCGCCAAGTCGCTCGAATACGTCAAGGGCCTCTACGACAATTTCGTGCCCGGGACCGCGTCGTGGAACGACAGCTCCAACAACAAGGCGTTCCTCGCCGGGCAGCTTCATCTCACCGTCAACGGCATCTCGATCTACGTCACGGCGAAGAAGGAGAATCCGCAGATCGCCGAAGACATGAATCACGCGCACCTGCCGGCCGGTCTCGACGGCAAGACGCGGGAGCTGCATCTCGGCTTCCCGATCCTGATCTTCAGCTTCTCGAAGTATCCGCAGGCCTGCAAGGCGTTCACCGCCTTCATGCTGGAGCAGGATCAGTTCAATCCGTGGATCGAGGCGGCGCAGGGCTATCTGTCGCACTTCCTGCTGGACTACGACAAGAATCCGGTCTGGACCGCCGACCCGAAGACGACGCCCTATCGGAGCGTGGCGCAGACCGCGTCGACCCCGGCGGGCGAGGCGCAGATGAGCGAAAACGCGGCGGCCGCGATTGCCGACTTTGTCGTGGTCGACATGTACGCGAACTACTGCACCGGACGCGAAGACGTGAAGACCGCGATGGCCTCGGCCGAACGCGCGGCCAAGCGCATCTTCCGCTAGGTGACGGCCGGCGCGGGCAGCCGCGCCGGCACCGGTCCATGGGCGATCTGAGGTGACGCACGGCAAATTGGTCGCGCGTCACCGCATGATTCGGAGTTGAGAGCGAATGAGCACTGTCCAGACATCGATGCCGGCGCAAGCCGTCGCGGCAGGCGAGCCGTCGTTTTGGTCGCGGCTCAGCGGAAACCGCAATTGGGCGGCATTCTGGTTCATGTTGCCGACGGCGGCGTTCCTGATCCTGTTTCTGGCCTATCCGCTCGGCCTCGGCGTCTGGATGAGCTTCACCGACGAGCGCATCGGCCGCGCCGGCGCCTTTATCGGCATCGAGAACTACCAGTGGCTGTGGGATGACTCGATCTTCTGGCTGTCGGTGTTCAACACCCTGTTCTACACGCTGATCGCAAGCGCCATCAAATTCGCGATCGGGCTCTATCTCGCGCTGCTGTTGAACCGGCACATGCCGTTCAAGGCGATCATCCGCTCGATCGTGCTGATCCCGTTCATCGTGCCGACCGTGCTGTCGGCGATCGCGTTCTGGTGGATCTACGATTCGCAGTTCTCGATCATCTCCTGGTCGCTGATCAAGCTCGGGGTGATCCACAGCAACATCAATTTCCTCGGCGACAGCGACTGGGCGCGGGCCAGCGTGATCTTCGCCAATGTCTGGCGCGGCGTTCCGTTCGTGGCGATCACGCTCTTGGCCGGCCTGCAGACGGTCTCGCCGTCGCTCTATGAGGCCGCCACGCTCGACGGCGCCACCAGCTGGCAGCGCTTCCGCTTCATCACCTATCCGCTGCTCACCCCGATCATCGCCGTCGTGATGACCTTCTCGGTGCTGTTCACCTTCACGGATTTCCAGTTGATCTGGGCGCTGACCCGCGGCGGCCCGGTCAACGCCACCCATCTGATGGCGACGTTGAGCTATCAGCGCGGCATCATCAGCGGGCGGCTGGGCGAGGGCGCCGCGATCGCCACCGCGATGATTCCGTTCCTGGTGGCGGCCATCGCCATCTCCTGGTTCGGAATGCAACGCCGCAAATGGCAGCAAGGATCGAACAATGACTGATTCAACCTTGCAATCGAAGGCTGCGACCGCCAAGGCCGGCGATGACACCGAAGGCATGAGCTACCTGGAGTCGCTGCCGCGGCGCCTGGTTACGCTTTATCTGCCGCTGTTCATCATCCTCGTGGTGCTGCTGTTCCCGTTCTACTGGATGGTGCTGACGTCCATCAAACCGGACGAACAGCTCATCGACATGGAAAAGTTCAACCCGTTCTGGGTGATTCATCCGACCTTCAAGCACATCAGCAAGCTGCTGTTCGAGACCCAGTATCCGCGCTGGCTCTGGAATACGATGTATGTCGCGGTCGGCGCGACGTTCCTGTCGATCGTCGCCAGCGTGCTGTCGGCCTATGCGATCACCCGGCTGCGCTTCAAGGGCGCGGACGCGGTCGGCGTGCTGATCTTCTTCGCCTATCTGGTGCCGCCCTCGATCCTGTTCATCCCGCTGGCCTCGGTGATCCAGGCCTATGGGCTGTTCGATTCGCCGCTGTCGCTGATCCTGGTCTATCCGACGCTGCTGATCCCGTTCTCGACGTGGCTGCTGATGGGCTATTTCAAGACCATCCCCTACGAGCTCGAGGAGTGCGCGCTGATCGACGGGGCGTCGCGCTGGCAGATCCTGGTCAAGATCATCGTGCCGCTGGCGGTGCCCGGCCTGATCTCCGCTTTTATTTTCTCGTTCACTCTGTGCTGGAACGAGTTCATCTACGCGCTGACGTTCCTGCAATCGACCCCGAACAAGACGGTACCGGTTGCCATCGTCAACGAGTTCGTCGACGGCGATATCTACAAATGGGGATCGCTGATGGCGGGCGCGCTGGTCGGCTCATTGCCGCTGGTTATTCTTTACGCCTTCTTCGTTGAGCATTATGTCTCGGCGATGACGGGTGCCGTGAAGGAATAGACGCGCAAGGCCCGCAGCTGAATTCGAACAAGAGAAGAGAAGGAGCAGGGTCGTGCACATTCTGATTCTGGGCGCCGCCGGCATGGTCGGCCGCAAGCTGACCGAGCGTCTGTTGCGTGAGGGCCGGCTCGGCAAGCAGGACATCAGCAGGATGACCTTGCAGGACGTGGTCGCGCCGGCCAAGCCAGCCAACGCCGCGATTCCGGTCAATGTCGTCGCATCCGATTTCGCCGATGCCGGTGCAGCAGTGCCGCTGATCGCCGAGCGCCCGGACGTGATCTTCCATCTCGCCGCGATCGTCTCGGGCGAGGCGGAGGCCGAGTTCGACAAGGGCTACCGGATCAACCTCGACGGCACCCGCCACCTGATCGACGCGATCCGCGCCGCTGGCGGCGGCTACAAGCCGCGCCTGGTGTTCACGTCCTCGATCGCGGTGTTCGGCGCGCCGTTCCCCGAGAAGATCGGCGACGAGTTCTTCCATACGCCCTTGACCAGCTACGGCACCCAGAAGTCGATCTGCGAGCTCCTGATCAACGATTACACCCGCAAGGGCCTGCTCGACGGGATCTCGATCCGCCTGCCGACGATCTGCGTGCGTCCAGGCAAGCCGAACAAGGCGGCGTCCGGCTTCTTCTCCAACATCATCCGTGAGCCGCTGGCGGGCGAGGAGGCTGTGCTGCCGGTGTCCGAGGACGTGCGGCACTGGCACGCCTCGCCGAAATCGGCGGTCGGCTTCCTGGTCCACGCCGGCACCATGGATCTGAACGCGATGGGGCCGCGGCGCAATCTCAGCATGCCCGGGATGTCCGTCACCGTCGGCGAGCAGATCGCAGCGCTGGAGCGCGTTGCCGGCAAGAACGTCACCGCGCGGATCAAGCGGGTGCCGGATCCGACCATCATCGGCATCGTCTCGGGCTGGCCGCGCGATTTCGCCACCGACCGCGCGCTGAAGCTCGGCTTCACCACCGCCGAGAAGACGTTCGACGACATCATCCGCATCCACATCGAGGACGAACTGGGCGGCAAGTTCGCCGCCTAGCTCGGCTCAGGCACGCGGGTCTTGGCATGACCAGGGTCGCCAGCATCGGCGAATGCATGATCGAGTTGCGCCAGGCTCCGGGCGGCCAGCCCGGCGGCCTGTACTCGCGCGCCTATGGCGGCGACACCCTCAACACCGCCGTCTATCTGGCCCGTCTCGGCGTCCACATCGATTATATCACGGCCCTCGGCGATGATGTGCTGAGCGATGAGATGATCGCGGGTTGGGCGAGCGAAGGCATCGGCACCAAGCATGTCGCGCGATTGGCCGGCAAGCTGCCCGGGCTCTATCTGATCCAGACCGACGACAAAGGCGAGCGGCGGTTCTTCCACTGGCGCGACAGCGCCGCCGCCCGCGAGCTGATGGACCTGCCCGAGACGGCCGACCTCCTGAACTCGCTCGCGACCTACGACCTCGTCTATCTCTCGGCGATCACGCTTTCGGTCCTGCGCGAGGATGGGCGGGAGCGGCTGATGGCGGCGCTGAAGCGGGCGCGGCTGCTCGGCACGCGCTTTGCGTTCGACACCAATTTCCGCGCCCGCGGCTGGCCGGACCTGAACGCTGCGCGAAAAGTCTTCAGCAGCGCCTTCGAGACCGCCGATATCGTGCTAGCCTCGACCGAGGATCTGGCCCCGCTCTATCCCGGCGAGAGCAACACGGCGCTGCTCGCCGGCATCACCAGCCCGGAGGTGGTGCTGAAACTTGCGGAGCCTGCCTGCATCGTGCGCTCGGCCGGCGGAACGCGCGAGGTGCGGGCGGAGCCGCTGACCCAGCCGGTCGTGGATACCACGGCGGCCGGTGACAGTTTTGCCGCAGCCTATCTCGCCGCGCGGCTCGGTGGCGCCGAACCCGAGCAGGCGGCGCGCGCCGGCCATCGTCTTGCCGGTGTCGTGGTGTGCTATCCCGGTGCGATCATTCCACGCTACGCCATGCCGCCGAAAAAGGCGTCTCGTCCTCCACCAGCCCGCAAGGCCTCGCAATGACGACCACATCGAAGCAGGACCGGATCGCCGAGCTGATCCGCCAGGCCACCGTGATCCCGGTGCTGACCATCGAGCGGCTTGAGGACGCGGTCCCGCTCGCGAGGGCGCTGGTCGCGGGCGGCGTGCGGACGCTCGAGGTGACGTTGCGGACGGCGGTCGCGGTCGATGCGGCCAAGGCCATCATATCAGAGGTGCCCGATGCGGTGGTCGGGATCGGCACCATCCTCAACGCCGACGATCTGGCGCGTGCCGAGGCGCTCGGCGCCAAATTCGGCATCAGCCCGGGAGCGACGCCCGAGTTGCTGAAGGCGGTCGCAGCCAGCCGGCTACCCTTCGCGCCGGGGATCGCGACCGCCTCCGAGCTGATGCAGGCACTGGCGCACGGCTTCGACGTCGTCAAATTCTTCCCCGCCGAGCAGGCCGGCGGTATCAAGGCACTGCGGGCTCTGGCCGGTCCGTTTCCAAACGTCAGGGTCTGCCCGACCGGCGGGATTGGCGAGCCGAATGCGGCGACCTGGCTTGCCGAGCCCAATGTGCTAGCGGTCGGTGGTTCCTGGCTCTGTCCGCCCTCGGACATCCGCGCCGGCAACTGGGCCGGCATAACCGCCATGTGCGCGAAGGCGATGAAAACGCTGAAAGCCGGCTAGGACTCCGTTCCGACAGGAACGGGGTTCTAGATTCTGTTTTGACGCGTTTTCTTTACGCGAACCGGTATCCACTTCGCTCGAAAACGCCATCGAGATACGCTACATAGCCTCCTGAACAGGAACAGGGAGATACGGCCATGACGGCAGCCAGCATCGTGGGTTGGGCGCACACGCCATTCGGAAAATTCGACGCGGAGACCGTCGAAGGCCTCGTCGTCAAGGTCGCCAACGAGGCGCTCGCCGATGCCGGCGTTGCCGCATCCGACGTCGACGAGATCATGCTCGGCCATTTCAACGCCGGCTTCTCGCCGCAGGATTTCACGGCCTCGCTGGTGCTGCAGGCCAATCCGGCGCTGCGCTTCAAGCCGACCACCCGCGTCGAGAATGCCTGCGCGACCGGCTCGGCCGCTGTGCATCAGGGCATCCGCGCCATCGAAGCCGGCGCCGCCAAGATCGTGCTGGTGGTCGGCGTCGAGCAGATGACCAAGACGCCGGGCCCGGAGATCGGCAAGAACCTGCTGAAGGCGTCGTATCTGCCCGAGGACGGCGACACGGTCGGCGGCTTCGCCGGCGTGTTCGGCAAGATCGCGCAGGCCTATTTCCAGAAATACGGCGACCAGTCGGATGCGCTGGCGATGATCGCCGCCAAGAACCACAAGAACGGCGTCGCCAACCCCTACGCGCAGATGCGCAAGGATTTCGGCTTCGAGTTCTGCCGCGCCGAGAGCGACAAGAACCCGTTCGTCGCCGGTCCCCTGAAGCGCACCGACTGCTCGCTGGTCTCCGACGGCGCTGCCGCGCTGGTGCTGACCGATGCCGAGACCGCCAAGACCATGGGCAAGGCCGTGCACATCCGCGCCACCGCCCATGCGCAGGATTTCCTGCCGATGTCGAAGCGCGACATCCTGCAGTTCGAAGGCTGCACCGTCGCCTGGCAGCGCGCGCTGCAGAAGGCCGGCCTGCAGCTCTCCGATCTGTCCTTTGTCGAGACCCACGACTGCTTCACGGTCGCCGAGCTGATCGAATATGAAGCGATGGGCCTGACGCCGAAGGGCCAGGGGGCGCGCGCGATCATGGAGGGCTGGACCCAGAAGGACGGCAAGCTGCCGGTCAATCCGTCCGGCGGCCTCAAGGCCAAGGGCCATCCGATCGGCGCCACCGGCGTCTCGATGCATGTGATGAGTGCGATGCAGCTCGCCGGGCAAGCCCCCGAAGGCATGCAGCTCAAGAACCCGCAGATCGGTGGCATCTTCAACATGGGCGGCGCCGCCGTCGCCAACTACGTCTCGATCCTCGAGCCGGCCAAGTAGCTTGACCGGTCAAGTAGCTTGAACATTGCCGAATGGCTGGCGGCGACGGCGCGGGCACGTCCCGACGCGCCGGCGCTGCTGACCGGCTTCGACCTCGACGCCGACTACGCAACCTTTGCCCGCCGCGCCGCCTCGATCGGGGCGGCGCTGGCGCGCGATCACGGCATTGCCGCCGGCGACCGCATCGCGCTGTTTGCATCGAACTGCACGCAATATCTCGAATGCCTCTATGGCATCTGGTGGATCGGCGCCGCGGCGATCCCGATCAACGCCAAGCTGCACGGCCGCGAGGCGGCGTGGATCTGCGGCAATGGCGGCGCCAAACTGGCTTTCGTATCCGATGACACGCTCGGCGCGCTGCTTGAGGCGAAGGACGATTGTCCCGCCGGCATGACCATGCTGTCGGTCGACAGCGACGCCTACAAGGCGATGCGAAGCGGCGAGGGGGCACCTGCGCCGCTGCCGCGCGAAACCAATGATCTCGCCTGGCTGTTCTACACCTCCGGCACCACCGGCCGTCCCAAGGGCGTGATGCTCAGCCACGGCAATCTGCTTGCGATGTCGCTGTGCTATCTCGCCGACGTCGATCCGGCGACGCCGAATGATTCCTCGCTCTATGCGGCGCCGATCTCGCATGGCGCGGGCCTCTACAATTTCCCGCATGTCCGGATGGGCGGACGCCACGTCGTTCCCGCGTCCGGCGGTTTCGATCCGGACGAGGTGCTCAACCTCGGCCGCCAGCTCGACAATGTCGTGATGTTCGCGGCGCCAACCATGGTGCGCCGCCTGGTCGATGCCGCCAGGAAGCGCGGCGAGAACGGCGAGGGGCTGCGCACCATCATCTATGGCGGCGGGCCGATGTACACGGCCGACATCATCGATGCGATGGCGACGATGGGCCAGCGCTTCGTGCAGATCTACGGCCAGGGCGAGTCGCCGATGACGATCACGGCGCTGTCGCGCGACTGGCATCGCGCGACCGATCATCCGCGCTATCTCGAGCGGCTGGCTTCGGTCGGGACCGCACAGAGCGTCGTCACCGTGCGCATCACCGGCAAGGACGGCAGGCCACTGCCCGCGGGCGAGACCGGCGAGATCGAGGTCAAGGGCCTGACCGTGATGCTCGGCTACTGGAACAATCCGAAAGCCAACGCCGAGACGCTGAAGGACGGCTGGCTGCGCACCGGCGATATCGGCCGGCTCGATGCCGACGGCTTCCTGACGTTGTCGGACCGTTCCAAGGACGTGATCATCTCCGGCGGCACCAACATCTATCCGCGCGAGGTCGAGGAAGCGCTGCTGACGCATCCCGACGTCCGCGAGGTCTCGGCGATCGGTGTGCCGGATCCGGAATGGGGCGAGATCGTCGTTGCCTGCGTCGTGCTCGCGGACGGCGCCAGCGCCGACGACGGCAGGCTCGACGCGCATTGCCTCGCCTCGATCGCCCGCTTCAAGCGGCCGAAACGCTATGTCTATCTCGATGCCCTGCCGAAGAACAATTACGGCAAGGTGCTGAAGACTGCGTTGCGGGAGATGATGGCCCAAGGATAGGGCCAAGGGTCGGCCCAAGGATCGGCCCAAAGATCGGCCAAAGGGATCGGCCGAGGAATCTGCAAAGGGATAGGCTGCGGCCTCCTGCCGCGCTAAGCTGCTTGCGCCTGTCACCGGGAGAACGGACCATGGGTATCGAGACGTCCCTGTCGCTGTCGGAAGTGAACGATCGCATCGCGATACTCCGGGACAATATCAGGCAGCTGATCGAGCAGGCCGCAGGCGCTGCCGGCGCCGAAGTCGAGGAGCGCATCGCTGAGCGGCTCGAGCAGCAGAACGCGGAACTGGAAAGGCTCCTGAAGGCGCGCGAGGCAATGACCGGGCAGTAGCCGGCAGCGAGCCGGCGGTGGCGCACTTCGTCTCGTCTGCCCTGCGTTCCGCCGCGCGGAAACGATCCGGCCGCTGCCGCGCATACGCCCATACGCCCCGCGCAGCTTGATCTCGGCAAAGACCTCCCGCTACTAGGATTCAATCCAGAACATCCGGGAGCGAACAGCACGATGGGACCACTGCAGGGTATCAAGGTCGTCGACATGACGACCGTGCTGATGGGGCCCTATGCCACCCAGATGCTCGGCGATTACGGCGCCGACGTCATCAAGGTGGAATCGCCTGACGGCGACGTGACGCGGCAGATCGGTCCGACGCGGCATCCAGGCATGGGGCCGGTGTTCCTCAACACCAACCGCAGCAAACGTTCGGTCTGCCTCGATCTGAAGAAGCCGGCGGGGCGCGAGGCCGTGCTGCGGCTGATCGCGCAGGCCGACGTGCTGGTCTACAACGTGCGCCCGCAGGCGATGGCGCGCCTGCAACTCGGCTACGACGTCGTCGCCAAGGTCAACCCAAAGCTGATCTATGCCGGCGTGTTCGGCTTCGGCCAGGAGGGACCATATGCAGCCAAGCCCGCCTATGACGATCTGATCCAGGGCGCCACCGCGCTGCCGGCGCTGATGGCGCAGACCTCGGACGGCGTGCCGCGCTACGTGCCGAATGCGCTGGTCGATCGCATCGTCGGCCTCACCGCAGTCGGCGCGATCTGCGCCAGCCTCGTGCATCGCAATCGCACCGGGCAGGGCCAGCGCGTCGACATTCCGATGTTCGAGACCATGGCCGGCTTCGTGATGGGCGACCACATGGGCGGCCTGACCTACGATCCGCCGCTCGACAAGGGAGGCTACGCCCGCCACCTGTCGCCGGACCGCCGGCCGTACAAGACCTTGGACGGCTATATCTGCGTGATCGTCTACAACGACAAGCAGTGGGAGAATTTCTTCAAGGCGACCGGCCGCGACGATCTGCGCAGCGATCCGAAATTCGCGACCTTCGCCGGCCGCGCCACCAACATCGACGTCGTCTACGCCGAGCTCGCGCGCATCCTGCAGACCAAGACCACGGCCGAGTGGAACGAGATTCTCGAGAAGGCCGACGTGCCCGTAATGCCGATGCATGATCTGGAGAGCCTGCTGGAGGACCCGCACATGGTCGCGACCGGCGTTTTCCCGGTGGTCGACCACCCGACCGAGGGCCGTATCCGCAGCATGACGCCATCGGCACGCTGGTCGGAAACCAAGGTCGAGCCGAGCCGGCTGGCGCCCAGACTTGGCGAGCACAGCGCGGAGATCTTGCGCGAGGCAGGTTTCTCGACCGACGAGATTGCGGCGATGCTGCGCGACGGCGCGGCCAAAGCGGTGAAGGCATAGGAGCCCGACAGATGGATTTCGCACTCTCCGCCAACCAGGAATCGATCCGCGACGCCGTCGCAAAAATCTGCTCGCGCTTCGACGAAGCCTATTGGCTGAAGAAGGACAAGGAGGGCGGTTATCCGGCCGACTTCCACCGCGCGCTGGCCGATGCCGGCTGGCTCGGCATCTGCATCCCCGAGGAATATGGCGGCTCCGGGCTCGGCATCACCGATGCCGCGATCATGATGCGCACGATCTCCGAATCCGGCGCCGGCATGTCGGGTGCATCGGCAGTGCACATGAACGTGTTCGGGCTCAATCCGGTTGTCGTGTTCGGCACCAGGGAGCAGTGCCAGCGCATGCTGCCGCCGATCATCGACGGCCGCGACAAGTCCTGCTTTGCGGTCACCGAGCCCAACACCGGCCTCAACACCACGCAGCTCAAGACCCGCGCGGTGCGCCAGGGCGACAAATACATCGTCAACGGCCAGAAGGTGTGGATCTCGACCGCGCAGGTCGCCAACAAGATCCTGCTGCTCGCGCGCACCACGCCGCTGGAGGAGGTGAAGAGCCCGACCCACGGCCTCAGCCTGTTCTACACCGACTTCGACCGCAAGCGCGTCACCGTGCACGAGATCGAGAAGATGGGCCGCAAGCCCGTCGACTCCAACGAGCTGTTCTTCGAGAATTTCGAGATACCGGTCGAGAACCGCATCGGCGAGGAGGGGCGCGGCTTCGAATACATCCTGCACGGCATGAACCCCGAGCGCATCCTGATCGCGGCTGAAGCGGTCGGCCTCGGCCAGATCGCGCTGAAGCGGGCGTCGGACTACGCCAAGGGCCGCATCGTGTTCAACCGACCGATCGGCATGAACCAGGCGATCCAGCATCCGCTGGCGAAGTGCTGGATGGAGCTGGAGGCCGCCTGGCTGATGGTGCTGCGCGCCGGCTGGCAATACGACCAGAACCTGCCCTGCGGCCCGGCCGCGAACGCGGCAAAGTATCTCGCGGCGGAAGCCGGCTTCCACGCCTGCGAGCAGGCGGTGATGACCCATGGCGGCTTCGGCTATGCCAAGGAATATCATGTCGAGCGCTATTTGCGGGAATCGCTGATCCCGCGCATCGCGCCGATCAGCCCGCAGCTCATCTTGAGCTTCATCGGCGAGAAGGTGCTCGGCCTTCCGAAGTCGTATTGATGGTAGGCGACAGGTATTTCCACTCGTCATTCCGGGACGCGCGTAGCGCGGGCCCGGAATCCATCGGGCGGCATGCGCAGGCGGAGGAATGGATTCCGGGCTCGCGCTTCGCGCGCCCCGGAATGACGAGGAGTTAACAGCATGAGCTTCGTCACCGGCGTCGGCCTCACCTCCTACGGCAGGCATGAAGGTCTCTCCTCGCTCGACCTGATGAGCAAGGCGGCCGAGCTTGCGATCTCGGACGCCGGGCTGAAGCGGGCCGACATCGACGGTATCCTGTGCGGCTATTCCACCGTCTCGCCGCACATCATGCTGGCGACGGTTTTCGCCGAGCATTTCGGCATCCGCCCGTCCTACGCCCACGCCGTGCAGGTCGGCGGCGCCACCGGGCTTGCGATGACCATGCTGGCGCATCAACTCGTCGATGCCGGTGTCGCGAAACACGTGCTGGTGGTCGGCGGCGAGAACCGGCTGACCGGGCAGAGCCGCGACGCCTCGATCCAGGCGTTGGCCCAGGTCGGCCATCCCGACTACGAGGTGACGCTCGGTCCGACCATCCCGGCCTATTATGGCCTGGTCGCGACGCGCTACATGCACGAATACGGGCTCACTCAGGAAGACCTTGCGGAGTTCGCCGTGCTGATGCGCAAGCACGCGCTGACGCATCCCGGCGCGCAATTCCACGAGCCGATCACGGTTGCCGACGTGATGGCCTCGAAGCCGGTGGCGATGCCGCTCAAGCTGCTCGACTGCTGTCCGGTCTCGGATGGCGGTGCGGCCTGCGTGATCAGCCGCGAGCCGACCGGCGAGCGGCGGGTGCGCGTCCGCGGCTGCGCCCAGGCGCATACCCATCAGCACGTCACGGCCGCGCCCGCGTTGAGCGAACTCGGCGCGGAGATTTCGATCGCGAAGGCGAAAGAAGTGTCTGGTGTCGCGATCTCGGACGTGCGCTACGCCGCGGTCTACGACAGCTTCACGATCACGCTCGCGATGCTGCTGGAAGACCTCGGCCTTGCCAAGCGCGGCGAAGCGGCAGCGCGGGTACGCGCCGGCTATTTCAATCAGGACGGCGAGATGCCGCTCAACACCCATGGCGGCCTGCTCAGCTACGGCCATTGCGGCGTCGGCGGCGCGATGGCGCATCTGGTCGAAACCCATCTGCAGATGACCGGCCGCGCCGCAAATCGCCAGGTGCGCGACGCCTCGGTGGCGCTGCTGCACGGCGACGGCGGCGTGCTGTCCTCCCATGTCAGCATGTTCCTGGAGCGCGTGCGATGAGTGGACCGATCCTCGACTGGACCAAGGGCGCGGAAGCCATCGTCTATCAGACCTGCAAGGCCTGCGGCGCCCGGCAGTATTTCCACCGCAGCTTTTGCGCGGCGTGTGGCTCGCCCGATCTTGCCGAGCATCGCGCGAGCGGGGCAGGGACGGTGTATGCGACGTCGCTGGTCTGCCGCGCCGCAACGCCGGAGACGAGGGCGCATGTGCCCTACAATATCGTGTTGGTCGACGCCGAGGAGGGCTTTCGGATGATGGCGCATGGCGACCACGACCTCGCCATCGGCGACAAGGTTTTGGCGCGCTTCACGCAGTTCGCCGGACGGCTGGTTCCGTATTTCGCAAAGGCGAAATGAGGGGCCGAACGATCCGGTCAGAACGCGCGACCAGGCTTAACCGGTTCGCTCCTGCCCCTCGAGTTGCGGATACTATCGCCAATAAAACACAAAGCTGGCGATGACGAGCATCGCCGTCACCGCCAGCATTTGCGCAAGCGCTTCCGAGGCCGCCCTCCTTGTGGCTTCCTTCATGCGTTTCCCCTAAGACCTGGGCGTGACTCATCGTTGCGCGGATTGCGCGCAAGACGGCCAGATTTTGTACTCGGAACACCCCGCGTCGAGCATTCGCTTTTGATGAGTCCCCACTCGGCGAATATCGACTATGTCAGGGTTGTCTTTGAATGCGGCGGCAATTTGACTCGCGCGTGTTGCTCATGCGACGGCCGGCGGATACTGTTTCGGAACCCGACAGAAACGACAGCAGATCAAGGTTAGGAAATGGCCCGTATCGACTACTCCGATCCCGCGAAGGCAAGCCCGCGCACCCGCGAGATTCTCGACAAGAACCGCAACGCCAACATCTTTCGCATGATGGCGCATTCGCCGAGCTACTTCGAACAGTACTGCCGGCTCGGCGGCGCGATCCGCCACAAGGGCGAGCTCGATCCGGTCGTGCGCGAGCTCGCGATCACGCGCACCGGCATTCTCTGCGAGGCGCCTTACGAGATCGTCGCGCACAAGCGCATCGGCAAGAACGTCGGCGTCACCGACGAGCAGAACGCCGCGCTGGAGAACTGGCAGCAGGCCACCTGCTTCAGCGAGGTGCAGCGTGCGGCGCTCGCCTTCACCGACGAGATCGTCAAGCTGAAGAAGCCGACGGATGCGACCTTCAAGGCGATCGCGGCGCTGCTGACGCCGGCCGCGCTGATCGAGCTGCAGCTCTCGGTCGGCTTCTACATCATGACGTCGAAGTTCCTCGAGACGTTCGAGATCGACATGCAGCCGGTCGCCGAAGTGGTGAGCTGAGCTCGCCGCGCGACTCCTTGCCTCGCTCTGCCATGGGCGGGGCTACCGCATAGGGCCATAGCCGAGAGGTGCTCGCACTATTTCGGAATAATGGAAAAATATCGCTGAGTTGCCCGACGTGTCAAGTGGCCATGTCGCACGCCGGCCGCCGCCGGCTACTGTGCATGGGGTTGTTTTCGATATTTTGGCCCGGTGCCCCTGCGAGGGCAGGCTATGGCTATCCCGACGTCAGCAGATCGACCTTGGCATTGGCCACGATCAGCCGCTCGGCGAGGATCTGCGCGAGGTTGCGCATGATCCGCTCGCCGGCGCGCGGGTGATGGTCGCGGAAGCGTTCGAAATCCCGGATATCGACCTCGTAGGCGGTCGCCGACATGTCGGCCAGCACGTCCGCCGAGCGCTTCGGCTCCAGCAGCGCCATCTCGCCGAACGCCATGCCGGCAGTCAGCGTCGCGAGCCGGATGCCGTCGGGCAGGGTGACATGGACGACGCCGCTGCGCAGGAAGAACAGCGAGGTCGCCTCATTGCCGGTAGCGATGATCTTCTCGTTCGGCTGGTAGGTCCTGATCGCGCAGAGCGAGGCGAGGTCGGCGATCTCAGCTTCACTCAATCCGGCGAGCAGCGGCTGCTCGGCAAGCTCCGTAGTCTCGAGGAAGTCGATTGAGCCGCCATAGCGGTAGACGATCTGGTCCTCCGCCCATTCGATCGCGGTATCGAGCAGATAGAAATCCCTGATATTGCCGAGCCGGTTGGTCCACTCGCTGATCGTCGTCCATTCCCGCGAGGTCCGCTTGATGCCCGAGAGGATCACGGTGACACCGAGTTCGGCCAGTTCCTGGAAGGCTTCCGCCACCAGCCTTGCGCCGGCGCGCGTCGTCGCGGTGACGCGGCGCAGGTCGAAGATCACGAATTCCGGCCGCGGGCTGCCGGCGAGGCGGCGCGAGACATAGTCGACATTGGACAGCGACAGCGTGCCGACCAGCTCGATCACCCGCACCTCCTGGAAGTGTTTTGCCAGGATCTCCTGCTCCTGCGGCCGGCGCAGGCGGCGCGACGGGTTCTTGCCGATATTGTAGTCGGCGATGATGCTGTGACGGGCGTCATCGCTGCGGTTCAGCATGTGCAGGTCGTAATGCGCCGACAGCGCCTCGCAGACCTTGATGCCGCGCACGCTGTTGCCGTGCTTGTCGAGCTTCGGAGAGTAGCTGCCGAGCCCGAGCCGCGCCGGCAGCGCCGCCAGAATGCCGCCGCCGACGCCGCTCTTCGCGGGGATGCCGACCCGGTAGATCCACTCGCCGGCGAAGTCGTACATGCCCGACGAGGTCATCACCGACAGCGTGCGCGCGATCGCATAGGGCGTCACCACCTGCTCCCCGGTTACGGGATTGATGCCGCGGTTGGCCAACGTCGCCGCCATGACAGCGGTATCGCGCGCGGTGACGAGGATGGCGCATTGCCGGAAATAGACGTCGAGCACCGCAGGCACGTTCTCGGTGATCACACTGTTGGTGCGCAAGAGATAGCCGATCGCCCGGTTGCGGTCGCCGGTCGCGCTCTCGGAGGCGTAGACCGCCTCGTCGACGTCGAGCTCGCGGCCGGCGAAGCGGCCGAGCGCGTGGCGGATGTAGTCGAATGCGCCGTCGCCCTTGTCGGCATGGAGCAGGCCGGAGCAGGCGATCGCGCCGGCGTTGACCATCGCATTGAACGGGTGATTGTCGGCATTGAGCCGGATCGAGTTGAACGGATCGCCCGACGGCTCGACGCCGATCACGCTTTCCACCCGCTCGGCGCCCAGCGTGTCCAGCGCCAGCGCGAACACGAACGGCTTTGACATCGACTGGATGGTGAACGGCACCCTGGTGTCGCCGACCTCATAGACGTGGCCGTCGAGCGTCGCCAGGCTGATGCCAAAATGGGCAGGGTCGGCTTTGCCTAGCTCGGGGATGTAGTCGGCCACCGCGCCGGCAACCTCCGGCAGGAAGTCTGCGTAACATCTGTGCAGAAACCGCAGCAGCGGCGGCTGCGAGCGGGCCCAGTTGACGGTGCTGGCGGTGACGGGAGGAGGCGATCGTTTCATCGCCTCCTGTTGTGCAACGCAATCAGGGCGCGCGCAACCGAGCACGCATCGAGATCAGCAAGGTGATAAGCCGAGCAGGCGCGAACCGGCGGCTGCCGGTTTTCGAACAGATGTTCACAAAACGAGCGGTTGCTCGGCGTTTGTATCGCCATGCGAAACTTTCGGGTCGAGAGTGTTTCGAAAGCGAAACAGCGTGCGACGCCGTGCGACTCCCAAAGGAAACCACCGCCGATCACGTGACGTCGGGGAATTTGGTTCGCGCCGAGCGGCTCGACGGCCGCGCTAGGTCTCGACGATAGCGACGGCCTGGCCTTCGGCGATGACGTCGTCAATCCTGACCAGAATCGACTTGATTTTGCCTGCTGCCGTCGATGTGACCGGGATCTCCATCTTCATCGCTTCGACGAACGCGATCTCGTCGCCATCGCCGATGCTGCTGCCGGCCTCAACGGGAAGCGCGCAAACGCGGCCGGCAACTTCGGTCACAACCTTGATCTCTGGCATTCCACTCTCCGATGCCGTCTTGCGGAAATTTCATCCGGCGAACGGCTTTTTGTTGTGGCAGCAGATTGCCTGAGGTAGCTTCATCTGCAAGTGGAATTTTATTCCGCAAGACGGAATGGAGCCAAAGCAAATGGGACGGCGCTCGGAACGGCTTAGCCGGCAGGGAATGCTCGCCAGCGAGACTGGCGATGGCGATGTCATCCAGGTGGTGTCGCGCGCGTTTGATGTGTTGCGATGCTTCGAAGGGCACGAAGCCCGGCTTGGCAATCTCGAAATCTCGAACCGCTGCGGCCTGCCGCGATCGACGGTGTCGCGCCTGACGCATACGCTGACGCGGATGGGGCAGCTCGTCTATCTGCCGCGCGATCAGAAGTATCGGATCGGCCCGAGCGCGGTCGCGATGAGCACCTCGATGATGAAGGGGCTGCAGCTGCGCAACCTGATCCGGCAGCGCCTGCAGGATGTCGCCGACCAGTTGCCCGGCACCGTGGGCTTCGTGATCCCCGATCGCTTCCATCTGGTCTATCTGGAGTTCGCCCGCGCGGCGAACGCGCTCGGCCTGCATGAGGCCACCGGCAGCCGCATCTCGATGGCGACCACCGCTGCCGGCCACGCCTACACGGCCGCGCTCGATCCCGCGATCGGCGATGCGCTGATAGCAGAGATGGAAGGCGAGTTGCCGGAGAGCGCCAAGATGCTGACGCCGCGCATCGCGGCCAACCGCCGTCATCTGCAAGAGCACGGCTACGTCGTCGCCTGCGGCCTGTGGAGCCCGCACATCAACGGCGTCGCGGTGCCGCTGTGGTCACCGCAATATCAGACCTATGTGGTCACCACGATCGGCCTGCTGTCGGCGATGTATGACGAGCCGCGGCTGCACCGCGAGGTCGCGCCGCTGATGGTCGAGCTCGCTGCCGCACTCGGCAGCCTGCTCGAGGGCGCCGACGGCGACATCTTCAGCAATCGGATTGAACGCAAGTCGCTTCCGGTGGCCACCCACAACAACAACAAAATCATCAAGACGGAGGCAATGAATGAACTGGAAGCCGGAACTCGACGACCTCGCCCGGCGCGAAGCGTTCGCGCGGGAGATGGGAGGCGTTGACAAGGTCAAGCGGCAACGCGACCAGGGCCGGCTCACGGTTCGTGAGCGCATCGACAAGCTCGTGGACCAGAGCAGCTTCCACGAGGTCGGTGCCATCTCCGGCATCGCAGAATACGACGAGAGCAACGAGCTCAAGCATCTGACGCCGGCGAACTGCGTGTTCGGGCGCGCCCGGGTCGACGGCCGCACCGTCGTCGTGGTCGGCGACGATTTCACCGTGCGCGGCGGCTCGGCCGATGCGTCGATTTCCGCCAAGCCGCTGATGGCGGAGGAGATGGCGCATGACTTCCGCCTGCCGATCATCCGCGTGATCGAGGGCTCCGGCGGCGGCGGCTCGGTGAAGACGATCGAGACCCGGGGCGCGGCCAATCTGCCCGGCGGTGTCGGCGGCACGCGCTGGTACTGGTACACGACCGCCAACCTGGCGCGCGTGCCCGTGGTTGGCCTCGGGCTCGGCTCCGTCGCAGGTCTCGGCGCGGCGCGGCTGGCGGCCACGCATTACTCGATCATGACCAAGAGCTCCGCGATGTTCGTCGCCGGCCCGCCGGTGGTGAAGCGGCTGGGGCAGGACCTGACCAAGCAGGAACTCGGTGGCGCCGACATCCAGACCCGCGCCGGCGCGATCGACCAGGCGGTCGAGACCGAGGAGGAGGCGTTCGACTACGCGCGGCGCTTCCTGTCCTACCTGCCGTCCTCGGTCTACGATCTGCCGCCGACCATTTCCTGCACCGACGATCCGGAGCGCGCCGAGGAATCGCTGCTGAAGGCCGTGCCGCGCAATCGCAAGCAGGTCTACAAGATGCGGCCGATCATCGATGCGGTGGTCGACAAGGGCTCGTTCTTCGAGGTCGCCGGCAATTTCGGCCGGCCGGTGATCGCCGGCCTGGCGCGGATCGAGGGCCGGGCGGTGCTGCTGCTCGCCAGCGATCCCTTCCACTATGGCGGCTCGTGGACCGCGGACGCCTGCCAGAAGGTGGTGCGCTGGGTCGATTTCGCCGAGACCTTCCATCTGCCGGTGGTCTACCTGATGGACTGCCCCGGCTTCATGATCGGGCTCGAGGCGGAGAAGTCGGCGACCATCCGCCACGGCGTGCGGGCGATGGCTGCCGTCAACCAGAGCACGGTACCGTGGTGCACGATCATCGTCCGCAACGCTTTCGGTGTCGCCGGTGTGGTGCATCAGCCGGCCAACCGGTTTTCGATGCGCTATGCATGGCCGTCGGCGTATTGGGGCTCGCTGCCGCTCGAGGGCGGCATCGAGGCCGCCTATCGCGCCGAGATCGATGCGGCGGCCGATCCCGCCGCCAAGCTGCGCGAGATCGAGGACCGCCTCAACAAGCTGCGCTCGCCGTTCCGCTCGGCCGAGAAATTCTGGGTCGAGGAGGTGATTGACCCGCGCAAGACGCGCTCGCTGCTCTGCGAGTTCGCGCGACTCGCCGAACCGATCCGCAAGGCCGGTCCGCCGAGCAACATGTCGACGCGGCCGTAGGGCTTTCACGCCGTCATTGCGAGGAGCGACAGCGACGAAGCAATCCACGCTTCCACAAGCGGAGATATGGATTGCTTCGCTTCGCTCGCAATGACGGTGAAGGAGCAGTCGGGCCGCGCTACTCCGCTTCGCGATGCACGTCGTGGATTACGATGCCCATGCCGTTCTCGGGCATCTTGATCCAGTCGCGCCGCTTCAGCGAGCGCTTGGTGTCCTCGTGTCCGCTCGCCCAGTGCTCGCGCATCGAGGTGCCGGAGAATTCGTGGTCCTTGGCGTCACCCTCGTAGGCCTTCTGCTGATAGATCAGCTGCAGCAGCGTGATCCCCGGCAACCGGCTGTTTGCCTTCTTGAGCTGGCGTTCCTCGTCCGACAGCTGGTCGTCGGGGATTTTTCCCAGCGCGTTGTGCAAGGCGGTGCGCAGATTGTAGGTCTTGCGGTAGACGTCGGTGTTGTAGCGGGTGCGCGACGAATACATGATGTCCTTGTGGCGGGCCATCACGTCCTGGATGTCGCGCGGCAGCGCGCCCCGCGCCGAGAACAGGTCGACCTGGAACACCAGCGAGTTCGCATTGTCCTCCTGGTCGAGCAGGTGTTGCAGCGGCGTGTTGGAGACGATGCCGCCGTCCCAGAAATGATCGGTGCCGACCTTTACCATCGGCAGTGCCGGCGGCAGCGCGCCGCTCGCCATGATGTGCTCGGGGATGATCTCGTCATGCGCGTTGTCGAAATAGATGAAGTTGCCGGACAGCACGTTCACCGCGCCGACCGCAAAGCGCATTGTCTTGGAATTGATGCGATCGAAATCGACCAGCTCCAGCAGCGATTCACGTAAGGGCGTGGTGTCGTAGTAGCTCGTGGCGGTGCGGGCGCCGGCTGGGCTGAGCCACGGATTGGTCTGGTGCGGGGTGAAGAAGCCGGGTTGCCCCAGCGTCGTCGTCAGCCATGAGCTGGTGAAATTGCGCGCCTTGCGGAAGATGTCGCCGTCAGGCGTGTAGTGCCAGATCTTGCGGCTGGTGATGCGATCCCAGAATGTGTGCAGCCGCTCCAGCCGCCTCTCGGGCGGATTGCCGGCGATAATCGCCGAGTTGATCGCGCCGATCGAGACGCCGCAGACCCAGTCCGGCTCGATGTTGGATTCGTGCAGCGCCTGATAGACGCCGGCCTGGTAGGCGCCGAGCGCGCCGCCGCCCTGCAGGACCAGCGCCACGCGATCGCATCCTTCGGGGCGCCAGCCGGGCGTCGCATGCTCGATGTCGTCAGAATGCGGGGTACGCGCGTCCATCTCAGGCACTCCAAAAAATTGCGGCGAGAATTCAGGGCGCCGATGACGCGGTGATGACAAACGCCGGGCCGGTGCACGGCGCATCCGGCATGGCTGCCTGCTTGGTTAGCATTGGCCTCCACCGCAAGACGCGGGTCATGCCCGTGACGGAAATCCCTCACATCGCCGTCAATCTCGGCCGCTAGCCTCCGCGCAATATTTCCGCACAGGGGGTTATTGCGATGCGCAGGGAAGATCTGCTCAAGCTTCCGTCCATGCCGGCTGCCGGTCCGAGCTATCCCGCCGGTCCGTACCGCTTCGTCGATCGCGAATTCCTCGTCATCACCTATGAGACCGATCCTGAATTGATCCGCGCCGGCCTGCCTGAGCCGCTGGAGCCGATCGAGCAGGCGATCGTGCATTACGAATGGATCAAGATGCCCGACAGCTCCGGGTTCGGCAGCTACACCGAGTCAGGCCTCGTGATCCCGGCGCGGCTGCGCGGTGAAGAGGTCAACTTCGTCTGCCAGATGTATCTCGACGATGATCCGCCGATCGCGGCCGGCCGCGAGATCTGGGGCTTTCCGAAGAAGTACGCCCATCCCAAGCTCGAGATCGTCAAGGACACGCTGACCGGCACGCTGGAATATGCCGGCCAGCTCGTCGCAATGGGCACGATGGGCTACAAGCACGAGAGCATGGCGGGCAATGGCGACATCACCCGCGCCACGCTGTCGAAGACGCAAGTCAATCTGAAGATGATCCCCGGCGTCGACGGCCATCTCGAGATCTGCCAGCTGGTTGCGATCAACCTGACAGACATCAACGTCAAGGGATCGTGGATCGGACCCGGTCGGCTGCACCTAGTGCCGCACGTCAACGCGCCGGTCGCGGATTTCCCGGTCAAGCGCGTGGTCGGCGCGCATCACTATATCGCCGACCTGACGCTGCCGTTCGGCCGCGTCGTGCACGACTACAACAAGGTCGAACACGCCGCGCCTACCGGTCTCGCCGCGCAGTAGCACGCCGCGAGGCTCGATCAGGCCGCGACCGGTTTCGCTTGCGGCGCGACCTTGGGCTGCGGCCGCGAGATCGCCAGCACACTCAGCGCGGCGATCACGCAAAGCGCGCCGGCGATGAAGAAGGCCGGCAGATAGCTCGCATAAAGCGTACGCGACACACCGGCGCCGAACGCGGCCGCGCCGGCGCCGAGCTGGTGGCCGGCGAAGATCCAGCCGAACACCAGATTGGCGCGCTCGGCGCCGAAGCGCTGCGCGGTGAGGCGCACCGTCGGCGGCACGGTCGCGATCCAGTCGAGGCCGTAGAACATCGCAAACAGCGACAAGCCGTAGAAGGTGAAGTCGGAGTACGGCAGATACAGCAGCGACAGGCCGCGGAGGCCGTAGTACCAGAACAGCAGCCTGCGATTGTCGAAGCGGTCCGACAGCCAGCCCGAGATGATGGTGCCGAAGAAATCGAAAATGCCCATCGCGGCGAGCAGGCTTGCGGCCTGCACCTGCGGGATGCCGTAGTCGAGGCACATCGGGATCAGGTGGACCTGAACGAGGCCGTTGGTCGAGGCGCCGCAGACGAAGAAGGTCGCGAACAGGATCCAGAACACCGACGATTTGGAGGAGTCGCGCAGTGTACAGAGCGCAGCGGCCATGATCGGCACGTTGGCCGGCGGCGGTGCGGGCAGGGGCGCGGTGCTCTCATCGCCGAATGGGCGCAGGCCGACGTCGCTCGGCCGGTCGCGCATCAGCATCAGCACCGCAAAGGCGGAGACGCCGAGCATGACGCAGACGAATCCAAGCGCGATACGCCAGCCGTAACGCTCCGTGATGGTGGCAAGTAGCGGCAGGAAGGCGAGCTGCCCGGTCGCGACGCTCGCGGTGAGCATGCCGATCACGAGGCCGCGCCGCGCCACGAACCAGCGCGTGGCGATGGTCGCGCCGAGCACCAGCGCGGTCATTCCGGTGCCGATTCCGATCACGACGCCCCACAGCGCGATCAGCTGCCAGACCTGCGTCATGGCGAGCGAAGCCACCAGGCCCGACACAACGATCAATTGCGCCGTCAGCGTGACGTTGCGCAGGCCGTAGCGGTTCATCAGCGCGGCGGCGAACGGCGCCATCAGCCCGAACAGGATGAAGCGGATCGACAGGGCCGAGGAGATCTCGGCGGTCGACCAGCCGAACTCCTTCTGCAGCGGCACGATGAAGACGCCGGGCGCGCCGACGGTGCCCGCCGAGATCAGCGCGGCCAGGAAAGTCACGGCGACCATCACCCAGCCGTAATGGATGTTGCGGTGGGCGAGGGTGGAAGCAAGCCAGTTCGAGATCATTCGGCCCTGGATATGAAATACGGTGAGGGTTCTATTCGTGATGCGCAATATGCCACGAGGGCGCGATGGCTAAAATGCCAAAGTTCCCTCGTTTTCGGACTCAGCAGGGTTCACGCCGCGAAGACGCTGCGCTCCCTCCCCCGCAAGCGGGAGAGGCCAAGTGCGTTTGCGGATAGGGCGATCTAACCGACTATCAGCGGGATCAGTGCGTGACCCGCTCGACCGCGATCGCGGTGGCTTCACCGCCGCCGATGCACAGGGCCGCGACGCCGCGCTTCAGGTTCTGCGCCTCCAGCGCGTGCAGCAGCGTCACGATCAGCCGTGCGCCGGTGGCGCCGATCGGATGGCCGAGTGCGCAGGCGCCGCCATTGATGTTCAGCCGGTCACGGGGAATTCCGAGGTCGCGCTGCGCCGCCATCGCGACCACCGCGAATGCCTCGTTGATCTCGAACAGGTCGACATCGCCGACGCTCCAGCCGACCTTGTCGAGCAGCTTCCTGATCGCCGGGATCGGTGCGGTGGTAAACCACTGCGGCTCCTGGCTGTGGGTGGCGTGACCCTTGATCTCGGCCAGAACAGGCAGGCCGTCGCGGTCGGCGAGCGAGCGCTTCGCCAGGATCAAAGCTGCGGCGCCGTCGGCATTGGCGGAGGAGGCGGCCGGCGTGATGGTCCCGTTGGCACGGAACGCCGGCTTGAGGCCGGGGATCTTTGCCGGATCGACCTTCAGCGGATGCTCGTCGTTGGCGATGATGCGCGGACCGGCCTTCTCGGTCAGCGTGATCGGCGCGATCTCGGCCTTGAAAGCGCCGCCCTCGACCGCCTTGCGGGCCCGGCTCAGCGTCTCCATTGCGAAAGCGTCCTGGTCTGCGCGGGTGAACTGATAGGCCTCCGCGGTCGCCTCGCCGAAATCGCCCATCGAGCGGCCGGTCTCGTAGGCGTCCTCGAGCCCGTCCATCATCATGTGGTCGATGATGCGGTCGTGGCCGGCGCGATAGCCGCTTCGCGCCTTCTGCAAGAGATACGGCGCGTTGCTCATGCTCTCCATGCCGCCGGACAGCACGATCTCGGCCGAGCCGGCCTTGATGATGTCGTGCGCCAGCATGGTCGCCTTCATGCCGGAGCCGCAGACCTTGTTGACGGTGGTGGCGCCGGTGGCGTCAGGCAGTTTGGCGCCGCGTGCGGCCTGGCGGGCGGGGGCCTGGCCCTGGCCGGCCGGCAGCACGTTGCCCATGAACACCTCGTCGATGCGTTCCGGCGCGAGCTTGGCGCGCTCCAGCGCCGCACCGATCACGTGCGAGCCGAGCTTGTGCGCCGCGAGCGGCGTGAGCTCGCCCATGAAGCGGCCGAGCGGGGTGCGCGCGGCGGAGAGGATGACGACGGGATCGGTGCTGGTTGCCATGGCGGGATACCCTTCAATGCGGGGATTTGATTGGATTATATGCATCATATGATGCAATGCAAAAATTGCAACTGCGCGCGGCATGAGAAAATGTCGTGGTCGCAGGAGTTGGGGCGGGGCCAGTTCCGCGATCACCGCCATCGTCCTCGCTTTGGGGGACGACGAGGAGGATGATTCTCGAGTCGAGACGTCAAACACACGGTGTCATCACCCGCGCGAAAGCGGGTGATCCGGTATTCCAGAGGCGACTGTGCTCGACCGAGAGGCCGCGGCGTACTGAATCGCGCGGTCGCGCCGGGCGATGACAGGTGAGGATGAGGACGCAGCTTCGCATTCTCGCGACATGATCCGTCCGAGTCCTGCCAGTCGTACAGACTGAAGCCTAATCCGACCGCCAGGAGCCCAGTAGAAATCGTCGCTTTGGCGCGGAGCCCGCCTGCTTCTGCACGTCGGGAAGGTCGACGGCGTAACGCTTCATCAGGAGCTTGATGGCAATCCCGATGATCACAAAGGGCATCAGGTAGATCGCGAAAACTTCGAAGGCTGGCATGTCATCCTCCGCGGCTTCGGATGAGGCATACTAGCACAATCATCTCGCGGGCGGAGGGGCGACCGATGCGCGGCGTCTCCAACCAAGCGGACAGTTTAGCACGTTGGCGCTGATGCCGCCGCGCATGGCCGCATGCGGCGGCTTCGATTGACACCGGCAGGCTCGGCGTTACGCTTCTGGAACAGGACGTTTTCCCAAGAGAATCAACGGCCGGGATCTAGATCCGGATTCGAGACCCAGAAGAAGTAAGAAAAGGGCAGGACACGCCGTGACAAGCGTCATCGCGTCTTGAGCGGGACCACGCGGACCTCCGCGCTCGCGCCATTTCGCATCCGCAGCTATCGCTTTCAATGGCCATCCGACCTGCTCACTTCCTGGGCGTTCGAGGTCGAGACGCTGGTGCTCGGCTGGTACATCATGGTCGAGACCGGCTCGGTGCTGCTGCTGACCGTGATGGCCTCGCTCCAATATGTCGGCACGCTGGTCGCGCCCGTCGTCGGCATGATCGGCGATCGGATGGGGCATCGCGATCTGCTCGCGGTGATGCGCTTTGCCTATACCGCGCTCGCCGGGACCATCATGATTCTGGCGCTGACCGGCCATCTGGCGCCGCTGAAGGTCATGATCATCGTCGCGCTGATGGGCGTGATCCGCCCGTCGGACCTCGGCGTGCGCGGCGCGCTGCTCGCCGACATCATGCCGCCGGCACAACTGGTCGGCGCCATCAGCCTGGCGCGCACGACACAGGACAGCGCGCGCATCGCCGGCGCACTGACCGGAGCCGGATTGTTCGCGGCGCTCGGCATCGGCTATGTCTATGTCGGGATTGCGAGCTTCTATTTCGTCGCCGCGATCCTGATGCTGTGCATGGGCCGGCCGAAATCGCACGGCTCTGCCGAGCAGGCGGCCGGCGATCTGCCGGGCTCGAAACTGCTACGCGACCTCAAGGAGGGCATCGTCTATGCCTGGAGCGGCCCGGGCATGCGCGCCGCGCTCTGCGTCGCGTTCCTCGCCAATCTCACCGCGTTTCCGCTGACCAACGGCCTGTTGCCCTACGTCGCGCGCGAGATCTTCCAGACCGACCAGACCGGCCTCGGCTATCTCTCGGCGAGCTTTGCGGTGGGATCGCTGATCGGCTCGATCACGCTCAGCCTGGCCGGGGGCGTGCGCATCGCACGGCTTCTGATCGGCGCGACGCTGGCCTGGTATGCGATGCTCATGGTGTTCGTCGAGCTCAGGACCATGCCGGTGGCGATGGCCTGCCTGGTGCTGGCCGGCATCGCGCAGAGCATGTCGATGATCTCGGCCGCCGTGATGCTGATGCGCAATGCCAGCGCGCATCTGCGCGGCCGGGTGATGGGCGTGCGCATGATGGTGATCTACGGCCTGCCGCTCGGCCTGCTCGCCGCCGGCAGCCTGATCGACCTGATCGGCTACACCGCGACCGGCACGCTGCTCGCCGCCGCCGGCTTCATCGCGATGCTGGCGATCGCGCTGCACTGGCGGGCCGATCTGTGGCCGGTGCATGCGCCGGCCAATGCGCGGTGAAGGGATGCGCGTAGCCCGGATGGAGCAAAGCGCAATCCGGGAAGTCCTGTCCGCGGATGGCACGGCCCGGATTTCGCTACGCTTCATCCGGGCTACGAAAGCCGTCACGCCGCCTGAGCTGGCCGCCGAATATGCACCGGCACCGACTTGTACGACGGCGTGCCGCTTTCCTTGTCCTGGTAGTCGAGCGGCACGAGGCCGTTGGCTTCCGGGTAGTAGGCGGCGACCGAGCCGCGGGCGATGTCGTAGACTATCGCAGTCAGCGTAAGGCGGCGCGGCGTGCCCGAGGGCAGCGCGGTCTCGATCTCGACAAGATCGCCATGGGCGAGGCCGCGCGCGGTGAGGTCCGCCTCGTTGGCGAACAGCACGTCGCGCCGTCCGAACACGCCGCGATAGCGGTCGTTCAGCCCGTAGATCGTGGTGTTGTACTGGTCGTGGCTGCGGATCGTCGCGAGCTTGAGGACGGTGCCGTCCGTCAGCACCGGATCCTCTTCGAGGCCGTCGAAGATCAGGAATTCGGCCTTGCCTGACGGCGTCGTCCATTTGCGCTCGGTCGGCGGCAGCGGCAGGCGGAAGCCGCCGGGAACCCGGATCCGTGCGTTGTAATCCCTAAAGTCGGGGAAGACACCCTCGATGGCGTCGCGGATGCGGTCGTAATCGGCGATCAGCTCGGCCCACGGCACCTTCGTGGCTGGCAGGGTCGCAATCGCCATGCCGGCAATAACAGCCGATTCCGAAAGCAGGTTCTCGGAGGCCGGGGTCAGCTTGCCGCGCGAGGCGTGCACCATCGACATCGAATCCTCGACGGTGACGACCTGCGGGCCCGAGGCCTGGATGTCGCGCTCGGTTCGCCCCAGCACCGGGAGGATAATCGACTGCTTGCCGACCAGAAGGTGCGAGCGGTTCAGCTTGGTGCCGAGATGCACCGCGAGCTCGAGCTTGCGCATGCCGGCAGCGCAGCGCTCGGGATCGGGCAGCGCGATGGCGAAATTGCCGCCGAGGCAGATCAGGACCTTGGACCTTCCGTCGTCGATCGCCTGCATCGCGGCGACCGCGTCGTGGCCATGATGCCGCGGCGGCTTGAAGCCGAAGGTGCGCTCGATGCCCTCGAACATCGCGATGTTGGGCTTCTCCGTGATCCCCACGGTGCGATTGCCCTGCACGTTGGAGTGGCCGCGCAGCGGGCAGATGCCGGCGCCGGGCTTGCCGTAATTGCCCTTCAGCAGCAGCAGGTTTGCGATCTGCTGGACATTGTCGGTGCCGCGGCTGTGCTGGGTGATGCCCATGCCGTAGGTGATGATGGTGGCATTGGATTTGGCGTAGGCGCTCGCGACCTCACCAAGCTGGGCGCGCGTGAAGCCGGACACCGTCTCGATCGATGGCCATGCCGTCGCGCGCAGATCGGCGGCGAATGCCTCAAAGCCGTTGGTGTGCTCGGCGAGGAAAGCGTGATCGAGGACGCCGCGGGTGGCGTCGTCCATCTCGATCAGCGACTTCATGACGCCCTTCAGCACCGCAGCGTCGGCGCCGACTTTAGGTTGGTAATAGGTCGAGGCGATCCGCGTCGAGCCGAGGGTCGCCATTTCGATCGGGTCCTGCGGATCGGCAAAGCGCTCCAGCGCGCGCTCGCGCAAGGGGTTGAACACGATGATCGGCACGCCGCGGCGCGAGACCTCCCACAACGTGCCCATCATGCGCGGATGGTTGGTGCCGGGATTGTGGCCCATCGCGATGATCAGCTCGCAATGATCGAAATCGTCCAGCGACACCGTGCCCTTGCCGATGCCGATCGATTGCGGAAGCCCGACGCTGGTGGCCTCGTGGCACATGTTCGAGCAATCGGGGAAATTGTTGGTGCCGTATTCGCGCGCGAAGATCTGGAACAGGAATGCGGCCTCGTTGGAGGCGCGGCCGGACGTGTAGAACTCGGCCATGTTCGGATCGGGCAGGCTGCGGAGCGTTTCGCCGATCCGCGCGAAGGCATCATCCCAGCTGATCGGCTGGTAGGTGTCGCTCGCGGCATCGTAGGCGAGGGGCGCGGTCAGCCGGCCTTCGTTCTCCAGATGGAAGTCGCTCCAGGTCAGCAGCTCGGTGACGGTGTGGGCGGCGAAGAACTCCGGCGTGACGCGCTTGCTGGTCGCCTCCCAGGTCACGGCCTTGGCGCCGTTCTCGCAGAACTGGAAGGTGGAGGTGTGCTCCTTGTCCGGCCAGGCGCAGCCCGGGCAGTCGAAGCCGTCGGGCTTGTTGGTCCGCAGCAGCGTGATCGGCGCTTCGACCAGGTCCATCTGATCGCGAACCGCCGTCGCGGTGGCTTTGAGGGCGCCCCAGCCGCCGGCCGGCGCATTGTAGGGTCGGATACCGGGAACGTCGCGCTTTTGGACCATATGTCCTCCTGCAGCTCTTGAGTTGTGACCCCGTGCGTCTGTCCCGAAGATTGATTGTTTTGTTGGCCGCGAGATCGGCTCGTATCGGATCGACGTTCTCGATCTGAAACAACAGCGGTCTCGTGTTGCAGGTTAGACTAATCGGCCGGGGCCTGCGGTCAACAGTCCGTCAAATGTGTAGCCCGGATTGCGCTGCGCTCCATCCGGGCTACGAGGCATCAGGCATTACCGCTTGCGATCCAGAAATCCCTGCAACAAGCGCTGCGGCTCGCCGGTCTGGAAGGATTTGCCAAACACGCCGACGCTGAGGTTCACCGACTCGGTCAGCGGCAGCTCTTCCCATTGCCGCAGCAAATCCTTCTGGATGCGCAGTGCTTCGGGGCCGCATTCGAGCAAGGCTTTCACGGTGTGCTCGACGGCCTCGTCGAGGCCGCCGGGCTTTGCCACGGTGTCGACCAGGCCCCAGGCGAGCGCAGTCGGAGCGTCGATGTTTTCAGCGGTCATCATCAGCCAGCGCGCGCGGCCCCAGCCGATCAGGCGCGGCAGCAGCGCCGCGTGGATCACCGAGGGGATGCCGACGCGCACCTCGGGCATGCCGAACATCGCATCATGCGCCGCCACCCTGACGTCGCAGGCGGCCGCGACCTCGAGGCCGCCGCCGAGGCACCAGCCGGGCAGGCGGGCGATGACGGGCGCCGGGAATTTGCGCACCGCCTCACAAAGGTCGCGCAGGCGGCTGATGAACGCCTCTGCCGACTTCTGGTCGAGCGTCGCCATCTCCTTGATGTCGGCGCCGCCGATCATGCTGCGCTCGCTCTCGCCGGCGAGGATCACCGCGTGGATGCTGCGATCGGCGGCGAGGTGCTCAAAGCCTTCGCGCACGCCGTTGGTCACGGCCGAGCTCACGATGTTCAGCTTGCCGGCATTGCAGATCGTGAGGCGGACGACGCCTCTTGAATCGCGGGCGATGCCGCAGTGGGGATTGAGCATGTCCATGGAATGGTCCCGGCGCAAGAAGTGATCGAGACGTCATGTCCCGGACAATGCCCGCCCCTGTCAAGCACCGGCGCGGCGGTTGCGCCGGCGGGCTCGGATATATAGAATTACATTCATCATTCAAATGGAGCCGTCATGACCGCCGCCGAGATATCCGACCTGCATTCGCCCGAACTGAGGCGCTCGCGCGTGGTGGAATGGCAGGCGCCCGGACCGGTGGCGAAGGCGGCGCTGCCGATGTCCGGCATCGCGGCGATGCGCGCGATCCGCGACGGCCACCTGCCGCCGCCGCCGATGGCCAAGCTGATCGGCTTCAGCATGGCCGTGGTCGAGGAGGGGCGGATCGTGATGGAACTCGAGGCGCATGAGAGCCTGGAGAATACGATCGGCCTGCTGCACGGCGCGACCGCCGCCGCGCTGCTCGATACCGCGATGGGTTGCGCGATCTCGACCCTGCTGCCGGCGGGGCAGACCTCGGTCACGCTCGACCTCAAGCTGACCTATCTGCGCCCGCTGTCGGTGCGCTCGGGAACCATCGCGGCCGAGGGCAAGGTGATCAAGCTCGGCCGCCAGACCAGCTACACCGAGGGCTTCGTCCGCGACGGCAAGGGCAATCTTGCGGTGCACGCGACTGCGACATTTTCCATGCTCGGCGGGGAACCGCAAAGCGAGAACAAGGCGAAATAACTGGAGCATTCCGGGCGCAAATCTGCTATTGTATGACTAGAAACATTCCATGAGAGCGGCATGCGCTATTCGAAAGAACACAAGCAGGAGACCCACGCGCGGATCGTGAAGAAGGCCGCGACGCGGTTGCGCGAGCGGGGCGCCCATGGCATCGGCGTCGCCGACCTGATGAAGGATGCCGGCCTGACCCATGGCGGCTTCTACGCGCATTTCGATTCGCGCGAGGCGCTGGTGATCGAGGCCTTCAACTACGCCATGGACCGCGCCAACGAGCGCTGGCGCAAGGTCACGGCGGAGGTGCCGCCGGAGAAGCGGCTTGCGACCATCGTCGATGGCTATCTCACCGCTGTGCATCGCGACGATCCCGGCCAGGGCTGCGCAGTGCCGGCGCTCGGCGCCGAGATCGCCCGCGAAAGCCCGAAGACCCGCAAGGCCTTTGCGCTCAAACTCGACCAGATGATCGACATGATCACCGACCAGATCCAGGACATGCCGCGCAAGACCGCGCGCAAGCAGGCGATGGCCACGCTGGCGACGATGCTGGGCACCATCGTGATGTCGCGGATTGCCGGCAATGGCGAAATGTCCGACGAGATCCTCGGCGCAGGCCGCGAGGCGGTCATGGGGCGGGCGGCGGTGACGAAGAAGCCGCGAGCCAAAGCGAATTAGGGGAGTTCCTGCGACGAGGTGCTGGATCTCCCCGGTCGAGTCTCCGTCAGCAACGAAGGTACCAAGCCCCCTTTGACGGCCTCAGCACTGCGAGGCCTCCGGAGCAACGGCTGATCGCGTGACTTTGATGGTCGAGGCTGCAATCAATAACGACCACCATCGCGCTTTTGTTGCGTGAGCCATTCCGACAGCGTCCGCGTTTTCGATCGTGGATCGTCCGACGACTTTCGTCTGATGCTTGTTCCGGAACGAGCCGACCGAAGCTTGGCTGATTCAGTTTCCACGACCGTGGAAGCGGATGATCCCTCGGCAGCTTCTCTCTCGAGGCGCAGCTTTTTCAATCGCGCCATTTTGTCCCGCTCGGCCTCTGCCTCGGCTCCGTCGGATAACAGCGTCTTGTGGTGAGCGGTCTCTGCTGAACCGCGGACTCCGAGGATGGCCGTCTCGCCAAGCGCCTTGCAGGCCTCGAGCCGATGCAACCCCTCGAGCAAAACGAGGCGGCCCTCATCAGGTCGAACGAGGATGGGGACTTGTTGTCCAGCCTCCAGGATACTCGCCGCGATTTCTTGAACGATCTCAGGCCTCAGGGTTTTCCGCTTCTTAACGGGCACGTAGATCTGATCGATTGGAAGACTTTCCGGGTCGGGCACAGTGTTACTCCCTCCTCAGGATCCGTCCAAAATACGGTTTAAGGATGAAGCGCCGTGCCGCCAAGCCATTTCTCAAGCCAAGCTCGATGGATCGGGCTGGTCAGGCCGGCCCGCTAAACAGCCCGTGCTCCGCCTCCACCGTCTCGTAGATGTAATCCGCGACCGCGCGGATGCGGGCGAGGTCCTTGCTGTCGGCGTGCATCAACAGCCAGAAGGTGCGCGAGATCCGCACCTCGTCGCGCAAGACCGGCTGCAGTTCGGGGTGGGCGGTCGCCATGAAATGCGGCAGCACGGCGATGCCGAACCCGGCAATCGTGGCGTTGAGCTGTGCGATCAGGTTGGCGCTGCGGAATTTGGCCGAGATCTTCGGTGAGACCTGCGGCAGATAGTCCAGTTCCGGCGTGAACAGCAGCTCCTCGATATAGCCGACGAAGCGATGCTTCGGCAGGTCGGCACGCGCCGCGATCCTGGGCGCCTGCGCGAGATAACCGGGTGCGGCATAAAGCCCGAGCGTGTAGTCGAGCAGTTTGCGGCCGACGATGCGGCCCTCCTTCGGCATGGTCAGGCTGATCGCGATGTCGGCTTCGCGCTTGGAGAGCGAGAACAGCCGCGCGGTGGCGACGAGCTGCAAATCGAGATCGGGATACCGCTCGGTGAACTTGACCAGCCGCGAGGCCAAAAAGTGGCTGCCGAAGCCGTCCGGCGCGCCGATCCGCACCGTGCCGGTGAGATGCGCGCGCGAGCCGCCGACCGCCTCCTGGTTGGCGACGATGGTCGATTCCATCGCCTCCGCGCTGTCGGCGACGCGCTGGCCGGCCTCGGTCAGCAGATAGCCGGTCTTGCGGCGATCAAACAGTTTTGCGGAGAGGTGGCCTTCCAGCCGGTCGACACGCCGGATCACTGTGGCATGATCGACGCCGAGCTGCTTGGCGGCAGCCGACACCGACCCGCCGCGCACGATGGCAAGCACGAAACGGAAGTCGTCCCAGTCGATCGTGTCGCCGCCTTGATCCTGCATTTCCGCACATCTATGGTGCAATTTATCGGACTTGAATCCTATAAAATGCAGGGTCATTAGGGTTTGTAAAGCGATCTCGCCGCGAGGCGCGGCGATTCACGTCTCCAAGGGAGGATATTCATGCGCTCGATCGGACATTTCATCGGTGGCAAGGAGGTCAAGGGCACCTCGGGCCGTACGGCTGACGTCTTCGAGCCGATGACCGGCGACGTCCAGGCCAAGGTGGCGCTGGCCTCCAAGGCCGAGGTCCGCGCCGCGGTCGAGAACGCCCGGGCGGCGCAGCCGGAGTGGGCCGCGACCAACCCGCAGCGTCGCGCCCGCGTCATGATGAAATTCGTCGAGCTGGTGCAGCGCGACTACGACAAGCTCGCCGAGCTTTTGGCGCGCGAGCACGGCAAGACCGTCCCCGACGCCAAGGGCGACATCCAGCGTGGGCTCGAGGTCGCCGAGTTCGCCTGCGGCATCCCGCATCTGATGAAGGGTGAGTACACCGAAGGCGCCGGCCCCGGCATCGACATCTATTCGATGCGCCAGCCGCTCGGCGTCGTCGCCGGCATCACGCCGTTCAACTTCCCGGCGATGATCCCGATGTGGAAGTTCGCGCCCGCGATCGCCTGCGGCAACGCCTTCATCCTCAAGCCGTCGGAGCGCGATCCCGGCGTGCCGATGAAGCTCGCCGAACTGATGATGGAAGCGGGCCTTCCGGCCGGCATCCTCAACGTGGTCAACGGCGACAAGGAAGCGGTCGACGCCATCCTCGACGATCCCGACATCAAGGCGATCGGCTTCGTCGGCTCGACCCCGATCGCCCAGTACATCTATGAGCGCGCCGCGCAGACCGGCAAGCGCTGCCAGTGCTTCGGTGGCGCCAAGAACCACGCCATCATCATGCCGGACGCCGACATGGACCAGGCGGTCGATGCGCTGATCGGCGCCGGCTACGGCTCGGCCGGCGAGCGCTGCATGGCGGTGTCGGTTGCGGTGCCCGTCGGCAAGACCACCGCCGACCGGCTGATGGAAAAGCTGATCCCGCGCGTCGAGTCGCTCAAGATCGGCACCTCGGTCGATCCGTCGGCCGATTACGGTCCGCTGGTGACCCGCGAGGCGGTCGAGAAGGTCAAGAGCTACATCGACATCGGCGTCAAGGAAGGCGCGACGCTCGCGGTCGACGGCCGCGGCTTCAAGATGCAGGGCTACGAGAACGGCTTCTATCTCGGCGGTTCGCTGTTCGACAACGTCACCAAGGACATGCGGATCTACAGGGAAGAGATCTTCGGCCCGGTGCTCTCGGTGGTGCGCGCCAGGGACTATCACGAGGCGCTCGCGCTGCCGTCCGACCACGACTACGGCAACGGCGTTGCCATCTTCACCCGTGACGGCGACGCGGCGCGCGACTTCGCGGCCAAGGTCAATGTCGGCATGGTCGGCGTCAACGTGCCGATCCCGGTGCCGATCGCCTATTACACTTTCGGCGGCTGGAAGAAGTCCGGCTTCGGCGATCTCAACCAGCACGGTCCGGACTCGGTGCGCTTCTACACCAAGACCAAGACGGTGACCTCGCGTTGGCCATCCGGTGTCAAGGACGGCGCGGAGTTCTCGATCCCGACGATGAAGTGATGGTGTGCTAGGCGCCGTCATTGCGAGGAGCGTAGCGACGAAGCAATCCATTCTTTCCCTGTGCGGAGACATGGATTGCTTCGCTTCGCTCGCAATGACGACGGGGCAGCAAGGGTAGGCGGCTAGATGCAGTTCGCTCTCAACGAGGACCAGATCGCGGTTCGCGACATGGCGCGGGCGTTTGCGGCGGAAAAGATCGCGCCGCACGCGCTCGAATGGGACGAGAAGAAGCACTTTCCGGTCGACGTGATGCGCGAGGCGGCAGGCCTCGGCATCGGCGGCATCTACATCAAGGACGATGTCGGCGGCTCGGCGATGACGCGCTTCGACGCCGCACTGATCTTCGAGGCGCTGGCGACGGGCTGTCCGACCACGTCCGCCTTCATCTCGATCCACAACATGGCGTCCTGGATGATCGATGCCTATGGCAACGATACGCAGCGCCACCAATGGCTGCCGAGGCTCTGCACCATGGAGCTGATCGCGAGCTACTGCCTGACCGAGCCGGGCGCCGGCTCCGATGCCGCTGCGCTCCGCACCCGCGCGGTGCGCGACGGCAATCACTACGTGCTCAACGGCCAGAAGCAGTTCATCTCCGGCGCCGGCAGCACCGACCTCCTGGTGGCGATGGTGCGCACCGGCGGGGATGGCCCCGGCGGCGTCTCGACGATCGTGATCGACGGCAAGACGCCGGGCGTCTCGTTCGGCGCCAATGAGCGCAAGATGGGCTGGAACGCGCAGCCGACCCGCGCCGTGGTGTTCGAGAACGCACGCGTGCCGGTCGCGAACCGGCTCGGCGAGGAGGGCATCGGCTTCAAGATCGCGATGGCCGGCCTCGACGGCGGCCGCCTCAACATCGCGGCGTGCTCGCTTGGCGGCGCGCAGGCGGCGCTCGACAAGGCGCTAGCCTACATGAAGGACCGCAAGGCCTTCGGAAAGCGGCTCGACGAATTCCAGGCGCTGCAGTTCAAGATCGCCGACATGGCGACCGAGCTCGAAGCCGCACGCACCTTCCTATGGCGCGCAGCCGCCGCGCTCGACCGCAAGGATCCGGACGCCTCGATGCTGTGCGCGATGGCAAAACGCTTCGGCACCGATGTCGGCTTCGAGGTCGCCAACCAGGCGCTGCAACTGCACGGCGGCTACGGCTATCTCAGCGAATACGGCGTCGAGAAGATCGTGCGCGATCTGCGCGTGCACCAGATCCTCGAAGGCACCAATGAAATCATGCGGCTGATCGTGTCGCGCAAACTGATCGAGGGCGCGCGATGAATGATGCGGCAGCTGCTGATGGCGACCTGATCGCGCGCAAGGAAGGTTCTGCCGGCATCATCCGGCTCAACCGGCCGAAGGCGATCAATGCCGTGACGCTGGAGATGTTCCACGACATCGACAAGGCGCTCGACGCGTTCGAGGCCGATCCCGATGTCGCGGTCGTCGTGCTGGAAGGTGCCGGCGAGCGCGGCCTGTGCGCCGGCGGCGATATCCGCGCGCTCTGGGAAAGCTCGAAGGTCAAGGGCGATCTCGGCAAGGTCCTGTGGCGCGACGAGTACATCCTCAACGCGCGGATCAAGCATTTCCCAAAACCCTATGTCGCCTTCATGGACGGCATCGTGATGGGCGGCGGCGTCGGCCTGTCGGCGCACGGCCGCCACCGCGTGGTGACCGAACGAACCAAGCTTGCGATGCCGGAAGTCGGGCTCGGCTTTTTCCCCGATGTCGGCGGCACCTATCTGCTGTCGCGTTCACCGGGCGAGATCGGCACCTATTTTGGTCTCACCGGTACCACGATGAGTGGCCCGGATGCGATCTATGCCAAGTTCGCCGATGCGGTGGTGCCGAGCGCCAAGCTTCCGGCGCTGCGCGAGGCGTTGACCAAGGTTGCGCCCGGCACCAACTCGGCCCAGATCGACCGGCTGATCGCAGGCTTCGCCACCGGCGAAAAGGCGGGTCTCGTTGCCGCGCTGCAGGCCAGGATCGACGGCTGGTTCGCGCGCGGACGGATGGAAGACATCGTTGACGCGCTAGAGTCTGACGGATCGGAGCTGGCACAGGCCACGCTGAAGACGCTCGGCGAGAAGTCACCGCGCGGCATGGTGGTGACGCTGAAGCTGCTGCGGCTGGCGCGGGTGACCGAGACGCTGGAGGAGTGCCTGGTGCGCGAATATCGCGCTGCGCTCGAAGTGTTCGCCAGCGACGATTTCCGCGAGGGCGTGCGCGCCGCCGTGATCGACAAGGACCGCAGTCCGAAATGGTCGCCGCCCGATATCGAGGACGTGACGGCGGAGATGCTGGCGCCTTACTTCGCCGAGATCGGCGCCGACGAACTGAAATTTCCCGACAGCAAATAGAAACGTCGCAAGCGGAGGACTTCTCATGGCAAACGTCGCATTCATCGGGCTCGGCAATATGGGCGGGCCGATGGCGGCCAATCTGGTCAAGGCCGGCCACAAGGTGACCGCGTTCGATCTGGTCGCGGCGTCCCGCGATCAGGCCAAGAACGACGGTGCCGCGATCGCCGAGAGCGGCGTCGGCGCGGTGAAGGGCGCCGATGTCGTCATCACGATGCTGCCGGCCGGCAAGCATGTGCTCGGCGTCTGGAACGAAGTGCTGCCGGCGATGTCCAAGGGCGCGCTGATCATCGACTGCTCGACCATCGACGTTGAAAGCGCCAAGCAGGCGCATGCACTGGCCGCCAAGCACGGCATGGCCTCGGTCGATGCGCCGGTCTCCGGCGGCACGGGCGGCGCCAAGGGTGCGACGCTGACCTTCATGTGCGGCGGCGAGGCGAAGGCGTTCGCGGCAGCGCAGCCGATGCTGGCCAACATGGGCAAGAAGATCGTGCATTGCGGGGCCGGCGGTGCAGGGCAGGCGGCCAAGATCTGCAACAACATGATCCTCGGCATTTCCATGATCGCGGTCGGCGAGGCTTTCGTGCTCGCCGAAAAGCTCGGGCTGTCGCACCAGGCGCTGTTCGACGTCGCCTCGACCTCGTCGGGGCAGTGCTGGTCGCTGACCACCTATTGCCCGGTTCCAGGTCCAGTGCCGACCTCGCCGGCCAACAACGATTACAAGCCCGGTTTCGCCTCGAACCTGATGGTCAAGGACCTGACGCTGGCGCAGGACGCCGCCACTGCCGCCGGTGCGGTGACGCCGCTCGGCAAGCATGCGCAGGAGCTCTATAAGACCTTCGACGCGTCGGGCCACGGCGGGGTCGACTTTTCCGGAATTATCCAGCACGTTCGGAGCCTCGCTAAGAAATAGCGGGCCTTCCACTGGTAGCCCGGATGGAGCGAAGCGAAATCCGGGACCGCTTCATCAGTTGGCGCGACCGGCCGCGGATTTCGCTTCGCTCCATCCGGGCTACGATTGAATGCAACGCTGGTCGCCTAGCGTGAATTCGACGGGTTCGGACGATGACCACATTTCAGGACGCACGCGCCTTTCTGCTAGAACACCGCACCGACTACGACACGGCGGTGAAGGGGTTCCGCTGGCCGGATCCGGTGCCGTTCAACTGGGCGCTCGACTGGTTCGACGCCGAGCTCGCGCACAATCCTGACAGTCGCAACCGGCCGGCGCTGTGGATCGTCGATGCCGCCAGCGGCAACGAGACGAAGCTTTCCTTTGCCGAACTGTCGCGCCGCTCCAACCAGGTCGCGAACTTCCTGCGCGCGCAGGGGCTGAAGCGCGGCGATCATCTGTTGCTGCTGCTCGGCAATGTGGTGCCGTTGTGGGAGACCATGCTGGCGGCGATGAAACTTGGCGTCGTCGTGATCCCCGCGACCACGCTATTGACCGCGGATGAATTGCGCGACCGGCTGGATCGCGGCAAGGCGAAGGCGGTGGTCGCGACGCAGGATCAGGTCGCGAAGTTCGCAGGCCTCGGCGGCGACAAGCTGGTGCGTATCGTAGTTGGCGCGACGCAGACGCATGAGGGCTGGCTGCCGTTCGAGGATACCGCCAAGGTGTCGGACGCATTCGCACCTGACGGCCTGACCAACGCCGACGATCCGATGCTGCTCTATTTCACCTCGGGCACTACGGCAAAGCCGAAACTGGTGCGGCACAGCCAGCGCAGCTACCCGGTCGGCCATCTCTCCACCATGTACTGGATCGGCCTGCAGCCCGGCGACATCCATCTCAACATCTCCTCGCCCGGTTGGGCCAAGCATGCCTGGAGCTGCTTCTTCGCGCCGTGGAATGCCGGCGCAACGATCTTCATCGCCAACCAGCCACGCTTCGAGGCAAAAGGACTGCTCTCGATCATCGGCCGCTGCGGCGTGACCACGCTGTGCGCACCGCCGACGGTGTGGCGGATGTTCATCCAGGAGCAGCTGTCGGACTTCAAGGTGAGCCTGCGTGAAGTGTGCGGCGCCGGCGAACCGCTCAACCCCGAGATCATCGAGCAGGTCAAATCCGCCTGGGGCCTGACCATCCGCGATGGCTATGGCCAGACCGAGACCACGGCGCTGGCCGGCAACTCGCCGGGGCAGACAGTGAAGGTCGGCTCGATGGGCCGGCCGTTGCCGGGTTATCGCGTTCAGGTCACCGACGGTGACGGCCATGCCGCGAAGGAAGGCGAGGTGACGTTGCTGCTCGGCGCCGACCGGCCGGCCGGCCTGATGCAGGGCTACCAGGGCGACGACGACAGGCTGATCGGCACCGACGGCGCGATCTATCGCAGCGGCGACGTCGTGTTCACCGATGACGAGGGTTATCTGACCTTTGTCGGCCGCACCGACGACGTGTTCAAGTCATCCGATTACCGCATCTCGCCGTTCGAACTGGAGAGCGTGCTGCTCGAGCATGATGCGGTGGCGGAAGCCGCCGTGGTGCCGAGTCCGGACCCGATCCGGCTGGCGGTCCCGAAGGCCTATGTGCTGCTGGTCTCCGGCGTCGAGCGTAGCCCGGAGACCGCGCTGTCGATCTTCAAACATTTGCACACGCGGCTCGCACCGTTTAAACGCATCCGCAAGATCGAGCTGGTTACCGAACTGCCCAAGACGATTTCTGGAAAAATCCGTCGCGTGCAGTTGCGCCGGCTCGAACATGACGATGTCAGAAGCGATGCGTTGCGCGGAGCCGAGTTCCGCGAGGAAGAATTTCCGGAGCTGCAGAAGGTGCGGACCTCCGGTTAGGAGGTTAGCCAATGAACGAAGTCTGGAAGAAGCCGCCGGTGTCGCTGGAAACCTACCAGGGCATGGTCGGCAAGGAGATCGGCGTGTCCTCGTGGCACCTGTTGGATCAGGGCCGCATCGACACCTATGCCGACGTGATCGAGGATCACCAGTTCATCCACGTCGATCCCGAGCGTGCCAGGAAGGAGACCGCCTTCGGCACCACGATCGCCCATGGCTTCCTGACGATGTCGCTGCTGTCGATCATGTCCTATGAGGTGATGCCGGTGCTCGAGGGCACCGCGATGGGCGTCAATTACGGCTTCGACAAGCTGCGCTTCATCTCGCCGGTGCGCTCGGGCAAGCGCGTGCGGGGCCGCTTCGTGCTGGCGGAAGCCAGCTTGCGCAAGCCGAAGGAACTGCTGTCGCGCACCAATGTCACGGTCGAGATCGAGGGCGAGGACAAGCCCGCGCTGGTCGCCGACTGGCTCGGCCTGATCTATTTCAGCTAAGGGATGGTTGAGTAGCTCCACCTTTCGCGCAAGCGGGAAAGGTGGAGTGAGCCCGCTTGGTCCAAGGAGTCCATTGACGGCCTTGATCCCTGGTGTCCATCATGCCGCCTTCAGGCGGTGCGGTCCCGGGAGTGGCAGCCATGGTGCAGAACATCGTCGCCGGACTTGTCGTGGTCGGTTTGATTGTGATCGGCTCGATGAGCTACGCCCAGGAGCATCACGAGTGCTGGAGCGGGCACCTGCTCAAAAGCCTGAAACCCTGCGGCTCGATGACCCCTGACGTCTAGCGCGTCAAGTGGTCGGCCTGGCTCCCCTCGGCCGGGCTTGACCCGGCCATCCATCGCTGCTCAAAAGCTGCCAATCGCGAGCGTCTCCACCCTCCCTCTCCCCCTGTGGGAGGGTGGCTTCGCGGAACGCGAAGCCGGGTGAGGGGTCTGTCTCCACGCAAAGACTCTCACGTGCGCTCGCGGAGACAGACCCCTCATCCGGCGCGCTGTCGCGCGCCACCTTTTCCCACAAGGGGAGAAGGGAAGTCAGAGCAGGAACGACAGGCATGGCAATCAGGTTTGACGGACGCGTCGCAATCGTCACCGGCGCGGGCAATGGTCTTGGGCGGGCGCATGCGCTAGGGCTCGCTAGCCGCGGCGCCAAGGTCGTGGTCAACGATTTCGGCGGCGCGCGCGATGGCACCGGCGGTTCGCTGTCGCCGGCCGAGACCGTGGTCGAGGAGATCCGCAAGGCCGGCGGCACCGCGATGGCCGACGGCGCCGACGTCTCGAACTTCGAGCAGGTCACCGCGATGGTCGAGCGCGCCACCAAGGAGTGGGGCAGCGTCGATCTGCTCTGCGCCAATGCCGGCATCCTGCGCGACAAGTCGTTTACCAAGCTCGAGGTCGCCGACTGGGCCAAGGTGCTCGACGTGCATCTCACCGGCACCTTCTACTGCTGCAAGGCGGTGTGGGCCGGCATGCGCGAGCGCAACTACGGCCGCATCGTGCTGACCACCTCGTCGTCCGGCCTGTTCGGCAATTTCGGCCAGGCCAATTACGGCGCGGCGAAGGCCGGCATGGTCGGCCTGATGAACGTGCTCGCCGAGGAGGGCCGCAAGAACAACATCAAGGTCAACACCATCTCGCCGACGGCCGCGACCCGCATGACCGAGGAACTGCTGCCGCCGCAGGCGCTGGAGCTGATGAAGCCGGAAGCGATCACGCCGGCGGTCGAGTTCCTGCTCTCGGAGGATGCCCCGACCCGCACCATCATGGGCGCCGGCGCCGGCTCGTTCGCTGTCATCCGCGTGCTGGAGACCGAAGGCGTCAACCTGCCGCAGTCAGAATGGACGCCCGACGGCGTTGCCGCACACTTTAGCGCGATCAGCGACATGTCGACCGCAAAGGCGCTTCAGGGCGCGTTCGAGCAGACGCAGAAATACGTCGCCCAGGCCGCGGCGCGGGCCGGGATCAAGCTCTGAGCATGGTCGTCGCCGTCATCGGAGCCGGTCCCGCCGGCCTGATGGCGGCGGAAACCCTTGCGGCGGGTGGCGCACAGGTCACCGTCTACGACGCGATGCCGTCGGCCGGGCGCAAATTCCTGATGGCCGGCCGCGGCGGGCTCAATCTCACGCACAGCGAACCGCTGCCGGATTTCCTCGGGCGCTATCGCGAGGCGATGTCGCACCTCAAGGCCGCGGTCGAGGCGTTTCCGCCCGACGCCCTGCGGGCCTGGAGCGCCGCACTGGGGCAGCCGACCTTCATCGGCACCAGCGGCCGCGTGTTTCCAAAAGTATTCAAGGCATCGCCTCTGCTGCGTGCCTGGCTGCGGCGGCTCGATGCCGCGGGTGTGCGGTTTGCGTTCCGGCATCGCTGGATTGGATGGGACGACAGCGGCGGGCTGTTGTTTGCAACGCCGGATGGTCCCCGCGAGGTCAATGCCGACGCGTCGGTGCTTGCGCTCGGCGGCGCAAGCTGGCCGCGGCTCGGCTCCGATGGGACGTGGACGGTGACCCTTGCAGCGAAGGGCATCGCCGTCGCCCCGGTGCGACCGGCCAATTCCGGCTTCACGGTCGCGTGGTCGGATGTCTTCCGTGTTCGCTTCGAAGGGCAGCCACTGAAGGGCATCGCATTGACCATCGGTCCGTACACGGTGCGCGGCGAGGCCGTCGTCACCCGCGCGGGCATCGAAGGCGGTGCCATCTACGCGTTGTCGGCGGAATTGCGCGAGGCGGTGCTCGGTATCGGGCAGGCAACGCTGACGATCGCGCTGCGGCCGGACCTCGACGCCGCCGCGCTGACCACCCGCCTGTCCGGCACGCGCGGCAAGCAGTCGCTCGCGAATTTCCTGCGCAAGGCAGCGCAGCTCTCTCCGGTCGGCATCGGCCTGATGCAGGAGGCAGCGATAGCGTCTGGCCGGCCACTGGCATCGTTCTCGCCGGCAGAGCTTGCGCAGCTGATCAATGCGATTCCGGTGCAGCTTACGGGCATCGCGCCGATCGATCGCGCGATCTCGACCGCGGGCGGGATCGCGTTCAGCGAGCTGGATACGCATTTCATGCTGCGCAAGTTGCCCGGTGTCTTCGCCGCCGGCGAGATGCTCGACTGGGAAGCGCCGACCGGCGGCTATCTGTTGCAGGCGTCGTTCGCGACCGGTGTCGCGGCCGGGAAGGGCGCGTTGAGGTGGCTCGCGCAACGCGCCTCCTAACGTTGGTCATTCCGAGCCCGTCTTCGTCGCGATGTCGGTAATGAACCCAAGCACGCCGAACGTGGCAGCCACCGCACAGACGGCCGTCCATCCACCATAACTCCACGCCGCGGACGCTGCCGCCGCACCGGCCGCGCCGCCGATGAAGAACAGCGCCACGAACAGACCATTGATCCGGCCGCGCGCTTCCGGCTGCAACAGATTGACGGCGCGGCGGCCGAGCGTCTGGTCGGTGGTGATGCCGAAATCGAGCAGCACGGCGCCGATGCCAAGCAACGAAAGGGCAGCGATCCGCGACTCGATCATGCCGGCCCAGGCGCACAGCGCGAGCGCGCCGGCGATCAGAAGGTGCGAGACGATCAGCAACGGCCGCGCGAAACCTCTGTCGCCCCAGCGCCCGGCGATCGGGGTCGCCGCCGCTCCCGCAACACCGATCAGCGCGAACAGTGCGATCCCCTTGGCGCCGAGCTTGAACGGCGCATCCGGCAGCCGCAGCGCGACAGCCGCCCAGAACGCGGTGAACGAGGCCATCACCAGCGCCGCGGTCCAGGACCGAACGCGGAGCACCGGCTCCTCGCGCAGCAATCTCGGGAATGATCGCAGCAGCGCTCCGTAGCTGACCTTCGCCGCCGGCTGCAGCGTCGGCAGATGGCGCGCCAGCGCGCAACCGAGCACGGTCATCAGCACGGCCGAGATCAGGTAATAGCCGCGCCAATTCCAGCTGTCCGCGATCAGGCTTGCCAGCGGCCGCGATAGCAGGATGCCGATCATCAAGCCGCTCATGACATCGCCGATCGCCTGTCCGCGGCGCTCCGGCGGCACCATCGAGGCGACCAGCGGCACCACCATCTGGATCGCGGCGCAGGATGCGCCGAGAATGAAGGTGGCGGCGAGCAAGATCAGCGGCGTTGGCGCCATTGCGGTGCCGATCGCCGCGACGATCGCGCAGCCGAGGGTCCGCAGGATCAGCCGCTTGTTCTCGACGAGATCGACCAGCGGCACCAGCAGCAACAGCCCGAGCGCGTAGCCGAGCAGGGTCAGCGTCGAGATCAGGCCGGCCTGCAGCGCGGTCATGTCGAGCGATCGGCTCATCAGCCCAACCAGGATTTGCGGGGCAAACAGGTTGGTGACGACGGTGCCGGTGGTGATGGCGCCGATCCAGATCAGGGGGCGCACCGAGACAGGGCGCGCCGGGGAGAGTTTGGTGGCTTCGGAAATGGTCATGGGACCTCGCGAGGAAGTGGCGAGGCCCCTTTAGGGGATCGGGCTAATATGCTACAATTCAAATAAGATAATGAAGAATATGCGAGAATGTTATGAATACCCATGACCTCGTGGCGTTCGTCGCCGTGGTGGAAACCGGATCGATCGTCGCGGCCTCGGCGCGGCTGAACCTGACCCAGCCCGGCGTCACGCGGCGGATCCAGAATCTCGAGGAGATGCTCGGCGCGCAGCTGCTCGACCGGCTGTCGAAGCCGCTGAAGCCGACGGCCGCGGGCATCGAGGCCTATGAACAGGGCCGCCGTGTGTTGCGCATGCTCGAAGATCTCAAGTCGGGCGTCGCCAATGACGGCGTGGTGCGCGGCGAGTTCAGGCTCGGCCTGACGCCGTTTTTGTCGGAGGCGGGGCTCACTGGGCCGCTCGATGCGGTGCGCGGCGAATTCCCTGCGCTTGCGGTGCGCGTCGTCTCGGGCTGGTCGCCCAATCACATGGAGCGCGTCAGTCGCAACGAGCTCGACGCCGCGGCGATCTGCCTCCCGGACGGCACTGCGCCATCAGACGATCTCGCGGCCGACGATCTCGGTGCGCAGCCGGTCGTGTTCGTCGTCGCGCGCGACATGAAGACGCCGAAGTCAGTCGATCTCGAATGGCTGTCGCGGACCGGCTGGGTGATCAACCAGGACGGCTGCGGCTTCCGTCAGACGCTGAAACGCCATTTCGATGCGGCGCATCTGCCGTTCAACATCGCGGTCGAGGCGCTCGACAGCGAACTGCGCCTGTCGCTGGTGGCGCGCGGGCTCGGCATCGGCCTGGTCACGCCGGTGGCGCTGAAGCGAAGCCCGATCCGCAGCCGGCTCAAGACCGTGAAGATCGCGGATTTCAATCCGGCGGTACGCGCCTGGATCGTGCACCGTCCGCCCGCCGGCCGCTTGGCGCGGCCGATCGAGGTGTTTCGCTCAGCGCTGGATCGCGAGTTGCAGGCGCTGATCCGCGGCTAGCGCAATTTCCCCCGCGCCGTCACCGGCAACGCGCCGATGATCTCGTCGCCGCGCACCATCACGACCTCGTCCATCATGTTGACGACGACGCAGACGTGATTGGGCACGATCCGCACGACGTCGCCGACGTTGGGCCGGGTGTTGCTGCGGGAGAGGTCGAGGAAGCCATGCTCCTCGGCGAAGCGCGCGATCTTGGCCTCGGGATGTTCGAGGATCAGGCCGTGGCCTTCGAGGCCGCCGGTGTCCGAGGTCAGCGTCTTGGAGCCGGCATCGAGGATGCCGCGCTCGGGGCCGGCGCGGCTGACCACGGTGGAATAGATATGCAGCGCGCAGTCATCCCAGGTCGCGACGCCGGCCGCGACCTGCATGCGGTCGTTGTAGATGTAGGTGCCGAAGCGGTGCTCGGTGCCGCCCTTCAATTTGCCGAGATTGACGAGGTTCGGCGTGCCGCCGGTCGAGACGATGGTCGCGTCGAGACCATGGGCACGCACGCCGGCCAGCGCTTCGTCGTAGAATTTCTGCGCATCGGCCCAGCCCGTCTCGGTCGGGTACAGCATGAAGCCGGCGAAGCTCAGGCCCTTCGAGCCTGCGATCTCGCGCGCCAGCGCGATTGCCTCGGCTGGCGTCTCGACGCCGGCGCGTTTGCGGCCGGTGTCGCATTCGACCACCACCGAAAGCGGGCGGCCGGAGGCGGCGGCCGCCTTCGGCAGGTCGCCGACCACGACCGAATTGTCGGCCGCGACGGTGACGTTGGCCTTGCCTTGCAGCGCGCCGAGCCGCGCCATCTTCTCGTCGCCGAGCAGGTTGTAGCTGATCAGGATGTCGTCGATGCCGCTGTCGGCCATGATCTCGGCCTCGCCGAGCTTCTGGCAGGTGATGCCCTTGGCGCCGGCCTTGATCTGCAGCTGCGCCAGCATCGGATTCTTGTGCGTCTTGATGTGCGGCCGGTTGGCGATGCCGGCCTCGTCACAGGCCTTCTGGATGCGCGCAATGTTGCGCTCGACCCGGTCCATGTCGATCACGGCGCAGGGCGTGCCGTATTCCTTGGCGATCTTGGCGGCGAGGGGTGTGGTCATCGGGGCGGCTCCATTCCAGATTTTCCGTCATTGCGAGCGGAGCGAAGCAATCCATCTGCCGGCATATGCGGGTGCATGGATTGCTTCGTCGCTCCGCTCCTCGCAATGACGGCACGAATCATCATGATCATGCCTGTTCGATCTCTTCACGCAGTACTTCGAGTTCGAGCCAGCGGTCCTCCGCTGCGGCGAGTTCGTCCTGGGCCTTGGCGATCGCGGCAGAGGCGGCGTCGAATTTCTTGCGATCCTTCGCATAGAGGTCGGGATCGTCGAGCAGCTTCTGCTGTTTTGCAATTTCGGCGTGCAGTCTGTCGATGGTCTTCGGCAGTGTCTCCAGCGCATGCTTCTCGTTGAAGCTCAGCCGGCGCCTCGGCACTGCTTCGGGAGCCGCAGCCCTGGATTCCTTCTTCTCCTCGATCGCGCCGTCCGCCTTCACGGTCTCGCGCTTCACATCGGCGCCGCGCTGCGCCAGCATGTCGGAATAGCCGCCGGCATATTCGATCCAGCGGCCCTGGCCTTCCGGCACGATCACCGACGTCACCACGCGGTCGAGGAAGTCGCGGTCGTGGCTGATCAGGATCACGGTGCCCTCGTAATCGCCGAGCATGTCCTCGAGCACGTCGAGGGTCTCGAGATCGAGGTCGTTGGTCGGCTCGTCCAGGATTAAGAGGTTCGACGGCTTGGCCAGCGCACGTGCCAGCATCAGGCGGCCGCGCTCGCCGCCGGAGAGGGCTTCCAGCGGCGTGCCGCGCTGCTCCTGCGCGAACAGGAAATCCTTCATGTAGCCGATGACGTGCTTCGACTTGTCGCCGACCATGACATGGTCGCCGCGGCCGCCGGTCAAAGCTTCGGCGAGCGTGAGCTTCGGATCGAGGCTTTCGCGATGCTGATCCAGCGTCGCCATCTCGATATTGGCCCCGAGTCGCACCGAACCGGTGTCGGGCGGGTCGTTGCCGATCAGAAGATGCACCAGCGTGGTCTTGCCGGCGCCGTTCGGCCCGACGATACCGACGCGGTCGCCGCGCTGGATCCGGGTTGAGAAGCCGCCGACGATGGTGCGTTCGCCATAGGCCTTGGTGATGGTCTTCGCCTCGATCACCAGGCGGCCGGATTTCTCGGCCTCGGCGGCGGCGAGCGTGGCGTTGCCGGTGGCGCCGCGATAGTTGCGGCGCTGGTCGCGCAGCGCAAAGAGATTGCCGAGCCGCTTGACATTGCGCTTGCGGCGGCCGGAGACGCCGTGGCGCAGCCAGTGCTCCTCGTTGACGATCTTGCGGTCGAGCTTGTGCTGCTCGCGCTCTTCCTCTTCCAGCACCTCGTCGCGCCATGCCTCGAACGCGCCGAAGCCGCGCTCGATCTGCCGGATCTGGCCGCGGTCGAGCCAGGCGGTGGTGCGCGACAGATTGGTGAGGAAGCGGCGGTCGTGGCTGATCAGGACCAGCGCGCAGCGCCTGCTCTCCAGTTCGCCTTCGAGCCATTCAATGGTCGGCAGGTCGAGATGGTTGGTCGGCTCGTCCAGCAGCAGGATATCCGGCGAGGGCGCCAGCACGCGTGCCAGCGCCGCGCGCCGCGCTTCGCCGCCGGAGACATGCGCGGGATCTTCCTCGCCGGTGAGGCCGAGCTGCTCGAGCAGGTAGCGCGCCTGGTAGTGATCGTCGCCGGGACCAAGGCCGGCCTCGACATAGGCCAGCGTCGTCTTGTGCTCGCCGAAGTCCGGCTCCTGCGGCAGATAGCGGATAGTGGCGCCGGGCTGCACGAAACGGCTGCCGGCATCGGGCTCGACCAGCCCGGCCGCGATCCGCAGCAAGGTCGACTTGCCGGAGCCGTTGCGGCCGATCAGGCAGACGCGCTCGCCCGCTGAGACCGACAGCTCGACGCCCGACAGCAGCGGCGTGCCGCCGAAGGTCAGGCTGATGTCCTTGAGCTGGATGAGAGGAGGCGGAGCCATCGCGCTAAGCCCCGTTTGCCGGCGCCTGCTCGGCGCGACGGCGCTGGATGCGGCGAATGGTCTGGTCGAGCGTCGACAGGAAATTCGAGCGGTCGCGTGGCGAATAGGATTTCGGGCCGCCGGTAATCTCACCGGACGAGCGCAGATCGGTCATCAGATTGCGCACCGCGAGTGTCATGCCGATCGACTGTTCGGTGAACGGCTTGCCGTTCGGCGCGATCACCTCGGCGCCGGCCTTGACGCAGCGGCTCGCCAGCGGAATGTCGGCGGTGATGACGACATCGCCTTCATGCGCGCGCTCCGCGATCCAGTCGTCGGCGGCATCCATGCCGGAACCTGCGGCGATGCGCTCGATCAGCGGATCCTGCGGCACGCGGATGAAATTGCCCGCGACCACGCTGACCGGCACGCCGAGCCGGATCGCGACGCGATAGATCTCGTCCTTCACCGGACAGGCGTCGGCGTCGACATAGATGCGGGTTTGGGCAGGGGTTTCAGTCATCGATTCATTGGCTGGCAGGCGCGGCCTGCGTGTACTCCATGGTGCGGAAAATTGCGAGCAAAACGAGAGGCTTGTCACGTCTTTTCGTTCGGCTACCATTGTCGCCAGAAAAGCAACGGAAATAAGGGAAAACCCCATGGTTTCGCTGACCTATCGCGTCTCGGCGTACAACACCTCGAAACTGTCGGAGAACAAGATCCACGACGACACGGTGGCGCGGAAGTTCGGCTTTTCCGGCGGTCTGGTGCCGGGCGTCGATGTGATGGCCTACATGATGCATCTGCCGGTCGAGAAATGGGGCCGCGATTTCCTGGAACGCGGTCTGATCGAGGCGCGTTTCGTGAAGCCGGTCTATGACGGCGAGATCGCGGAACTGACCGGCCGGGAGACCGGCAATGGGCTCATGATCGAGCTCCATAGTCGCGGCGAACTCTGCGCCACCGGCACCGCGTCGCTGCCGGCCTCTGCGCCGACATTCGTGCTCGACGATTACAAGCAGGTCGCCGCCGTCGCCGAACGCAAGCCGGTCAGCGCGGCGTCCTATGAGGAGGGCAAGTGGCTCGGCGCGATCCCGCGCGCCTGGTCCGGCGATGCCGCCAAGGAATATCTCGCCGATATCCGCGAGACCGACCCGATCTACCTGCGCGAAGGTCTCGGCCATCCCGGCCTGCTGCCGCGGGTGATGAACAAGGTGCTGGTCGACAATGCGATCCTCGGGCCGTGGATCCATGTCGGCACCCGCATGCAGCTGCTGTCAGCCGGCAAGATCGGCGACGAGCTGACCGCACGCGCCAAGGTGATCGGCAATTACGACAAGAAGGGCCACCGCTTCGTCGAGCTCGACGCGCTGGTGCTCGGCAACGGCGTGCCGCTGGCGCATTGCTGGCACATCGCGATCACCCAGCCGCGCGAGCAGGCTGCGGCGTAGGGAAGGGAGCAAGAACCGTTCACGCCCACAGGTGTCATACGCCGCGCATGCAGGGTATCCAGTACGCCGCGGCCTCTCGGCTCTATCGCTGACGTCTCTGGAATACTGGATCGCCCGCCTTCGCAGGCGATGACAGTGGTGTGGGCAGCGGCAGTGGCGGCAATACGCCCTTACGCCGCCTTCGCCTTGGCGTCCTGGATCGCGCGCCAGACGCGTTCGGGCGTCAGCGGCATGTTGATGTGCTTGACGCCGTACTCCGACAGCGCGTCCACCACGGCGTTGACGATACAGACCAGGCTGCCGGCGCAGCCGGCCTCGCCGCAGCCCTTGGTGCCGAGCGGGTTGGACTTCGCCGGCGAGGGATGATCGCCGACCTGCATCGACGGCACATCGCCGGCACGCGGCAGCGCGTAGTCCATGAACGAGCCGGTGATCGGCTGGCCGGAGGCGTCGTAGCTGACTTCCTCCATCAGCGCCTGGCCGATGCCTTGCGCCACGCCGCCATGGAGCTGGCCGGCGACGATCATCGGATTGACCACGGTGCCGAAATCGTTGACCGCCGAGTAGCGCACGATCCGCGTCACGCCGGTGTCGGGATCGATCTCGACCTCGGCGACGTGGCAGCCGTTCGGGAAGGTCGACGCGGTCTCCTTGGTGGCGTGATCGACGTCGAGCGTCTCGGGTGTGCCTTCCGGCATCTTGCCCGCGCGCATCCGCTCGGCGAGCTCCATGATGCCGATCGAGCGGTCGGTGCCCGCGATGGTGAAGCGGCCATTGCCGAACTCGATGTCCGCCTCGGAGGCCTCCAGCATGTGCGCGGCGGCCTTCTTGCCCTTCTCGACGACGAGCGCGGAGGCCTCGACGATGGCCTGGCCGGTCGCGGTGATCGAGCGCGAGCCGCCGGTGCCGTTGCCGAACCGCACCAGATCGCTGTCGCCCTGTTCGAGCGTGATCTTCTCGAAGGGCACCCCTAACTGCTCGGACAGCACCTGCGCAAACGGGGTGGCGTGGCCCTGGCCGTAATCGAGCGTGCCGGTGGTGAGCTTCACCGAGCCGTCGGGCTCGAAGGTGATCTTGCCGAGCTCGCCAGACGGCGGCGCGGTGACCTCGAGATAGGAGCCGACGGCGATGCCGCGCAGCTTGCCGTTCTTCCTGCTCTCCTTCTTGCGCTTGACGAAATTCTCGTAGTCGGAAATCTCCAGCGCCTTCTGGAACACGCCGGCGAAATCGCCGCTGTCATAGGTGACGCCGGAGGCGGCCGGGAACGGCAGCTGCGACGGCTTGATGAAGTTACGCTTGCGCAACGTGAAGCGGTCGATGCCCATCTCGTCGGCGGCGACGTCGATCAGCCGCTCCATGTAGTAATTGGCCTCGGGCCGGCCGGCGCCGCGATAGGCGCCCATCAGCGTGGTGTTGGTCAGGACCGTCTTGATGTCGACGCCGAGCAGCGGCGTGCGATAGACGCTGGCGAGGTTCTTGCCGGTGTTGAGCGACAGCGGGCCCGGCGCGACGCCGGTGATGTAGGCACCGAGATTGCCGTAGCCGGAGAGCCGCACCGCGAGGAACTTGCCGTCGGCATCGAGCGCCAGCTCGGCATGGATCAGCTGGGCGCGGCCCTGGCTGTCGGACAGGAAGCTGGTCGAGCGCTCGTCGAGCCACTTCACCGGGCGGCCGAGCTCGCGCGCCGCATGCGCGATGCAGGTGTATTCGGGATAGTTGAGGTTCTTCATCCCGAACGAGCCGCCGACATTGCCGGTGAGGATGCGGACCTTGTCGGCGGGCACGTTGAGCAGGCGCGCCAGGATCGCCTTGTTGCCGGAGACGCCCTGGGTCGGCACCTGCAGCGTGAAGCGTTCGGCTTTCTTGTCGTAATGCGCGAGCGCGACGCGCGGCTCCATCGAGACCACCGCGACGCGGGTGTTGACGATGTCGAGTTTTGTGACGTGCGCGGCGGCGGCGAATGCCGCTTCGATCTTGGCGGTGTCGCCATAATGATAGTCGAGCGCGACATTGTTGGGGATGTTGTCATAGAGCTGCGGCGCGCCGGGCTTGGCCGCTTCGGCCGCGTCGGTCACCGCTGGCAGCGGTTCGATGTCGACCTCGACGGCTTCGGCGGCATCTCGGGCCTGTGCTGCGGTCTCGGCGACCACGAAGGCAACGGGATCGCCGACGAAGCGCACCTTGTCGGTCACGAGTGCGGGGCGGTTGGTCTGCTTGAGCGGCGAGCCGTCGCGGTTCTTCAGCGGCAGGCCGCAGGTGAAGGGGTTGTAACCCGCGGCTGCGAGGTCGGCGCCCGTCCAGGCGCCGAGCACGCCCGGCATCGCCTTCGCGGCGGCCGTATCGATTCCCTTGATGATTCCATGGGCGTGAGAGGAGCGAACCATCCAGCAGTAGGCCTGGCCGGGCAGGGAGAAATCGTCGGTGTATTTGCCCTTGCCGCGCACCAGGGTGTCGTCCTCCTTTCGTCGAACTGGCTGTCCGACGCCGTATTTTTGCAGTGCGATAGCGTTTTCGAGAGAGGCGGGCGGCGTATGATCTTGCATCGAAAATGACCTGAAATGCCCGGATTTGCTGGAGTTTGGGGGCGCTGAGGAGATAACGCACGCCCCCCTTAACGACAACGCCCGATTGGGCATGGACCCAATGTGAACGGAGTTGCGCAGGGCTTTGACGCTGCTAAAGTTTCCGTGAACGACAATTATTCGGCGGCCCTTTGGATCCCTCGGGGGGTCTGCGGAAAGACAGTGTTTTGATGAATGACTATGTGCGGCTTTGTGACGGCCCTCCGGCCGGCGAAGCCCCGTCAGGGCTGATTGCGGCGGCCGCGGAAAGCGGCGTCTATGCCGCGCTCGACCTCGGCACCAACAATTGCCGGCTGTTGATCGCCTGTCCCACCGGCGACGGGTTCCGCGTGGTCGACTCGTTCTCGCGGATCATCCGGCTCGGCGAGGGCATCGCCGCCACCGGCTCGATCAGCGAGGCCGCGATCGAGCGGGCGATCGCCGCGCTCGCCATTTGCAGCGACAAGATCCGTTATCGCAAGGCCCGCCGGCTGCGCCTGATCGCCACCGAGGCCTGCCGCGCCGCCGGCAATGCCGAGAGCTTTCGCGCGCGCGTCGCGGCCGAGACCGGCATCGAGCTCGAGGTGATCGACCGCGAGACCGAGGCGACGCTTGCCGTGATCGGCTGCTCCCCGCTGCTCGACCCGAAGGGGCGGGGCGCCATCCTGTTCGACATCGGCGGCGGCTCGACCGAGCTGGTTCGGATCGAGCGCGATCCCGAAGCGCCCGATGCGCCGCCGCGCATCAAGGCGTGGATTTCGATCCCGCTCGGCGTCGTGACGCTGGCCGAGCATTTCGGCGGCCGGAACGTCACCAGGGATCTGTATGCGCAGATGATCGATGAAGTCGCCCGCCACGTCGCGCCGTTCGCGGCCGAGCACGGCCGCGATCTGCGCGACATGCACATGCTCGGCACCTCGGGCACCGTGACCACGCTCGCCGGCGTGTTCCTCAATCTGTCGCGCTACGATCGCCGCCGCATCGACGGCATCTGGATGAACGATCGCGACGTCACTGCGACGATCCAGAAGCTGCTCGGCATGAGCTACGAGGCGCGCGTCAACAACAGCTGCATCAGCGTCGAGCGGGCCGACCTCGTGCTCGCCGGCTGCGCGATCCTCGACGCGATCCGCAACGCGTTCCCGCTGCCGCGGCTGCGCGTCGCCGACCGCGGCCTGCGCGAGGGCATGCTGGTCGAGATGATGCGCGAGGACGGCGCGCTGCGGGCGTGCTAGAACACGCCCAGTCACAGCAATCCAAGAAAGATCATGGCGAAAGACACCACCGGGCGGCTGCACGTCACGGTCAAGAGCGGCGGCAAGCGAAAACTGTCGTCAAAGCTCTGGCTCGAGCGTCAGCTCAACGATCCCTACGTCGCCAAGGCCAAGGCGATGGGCTATCGCTCGCGCGCGGCCTTCAAGCTGCTCGAGATCGACGACAAATATCGCCTGCTCAAGCCGGGCATGACCGTCGTCGATCTTGGCGCTGCGCCGGGCGGTTGGAGCCAGATCGCGGCCAAGCGCACCGGTGCCGCTGACGGCAAGGGCAAGGTGGTCGCGATCGATTTGCTGGAGATGGGCGAGATTCCCGGCGTCACCTTCGCGCAGCTCGACTTCCTCGACCATGACGCCCCGGAAAAGCTGATCGCGATGATGGGCGGCCGCGCCGATGTCGTGATGTCCGACATGGCTGCCAACACCACGGGCCATCGCAAGACCGATCAGCTGCGCATCATCGGCCTGGTCGAGACTGCCGCGCATTTTGCCGGCGAGGTGCTCAATCCCGGCGGCACGTTCCTGGCAAAGGTGTTCCAGAGCGGCGCCGACGCCGAGCTGGTGGCCCAGCTGAAGCGCGATTTCGCCAGCGTGCGTCACGTCAAGCCGTCCGCCAGCCGGCAGGATTCCTCCGAGCGCTACGTGCTGGCGACGGGGTTTCGTGGACGGCAGCAGCCGTCATCGTAGAGATCGTCATTGAGGGAAGGAGACAGGACCCGCTCAGCCGCTGATCCCACGCGCGGTACGATATTTCAGCGCGAACGGTTGGAACCTTGGCGCCTGGCTGGAGTCGACTCCATTGCTCCCGGCCAATGCCCCCCCAAGCCCACCGGGAGAAAACCCCCATCGGGTTGGCGGCCTTGGTGCAGCGTCGGATTTCGCGCACTGGGGCCGTTTCTTGCAGGGCTGAAAAATCTGATATCGCAGGCGCATGTCTCTCACATGGCGACCATTGTTCAATGCAATTGCGGCGCTCAGTACAGACGCACTGAAGAGAAGGTCTTGGTGCCGCATACAGGTGACGCGATTTGCATGGTCTGCGGAGCTGCGCTGGAATCGTGGCTGGAAGCGACCCACGTTCCCGCATACGAATTTATTGAACGTCCGGATCGAGGACAGCCAGGCGGAATGACCGGCCACCCCTAAGGGCCTGGCCATGGCCGGACGGCGGCTTGCAGTGTCCGTGCTTCGGAAACGGCTCGCTCGATCAAACTAGCCGAGCCGCTGATCCCGCGCGTTCTGCGTATCCTCGGTCGCGGCCTTGAGGGCGTCGGAGGCGGCGCGTTTCTCGGCGCCCTTGCGGCTCGAGATGTCGATCGCCTTGCGGCCGGCGATCTCGTTGCCGGCGTCAACCGGCATCTGCCAGAAGAACCAGGCGGAAGCTGCCGAGATCAGCGATACCACGATGAACGCCGGTCCGAACACGTCGGCGGAGAGCTCGGTCTGGTGATGCAGCGCCAGCGTGGTCTCGACCGAGAACGCGCCGACCGCGACGCCCGCGGACACCGCGAGCTGCTGGTTGACGCTGACGAGGGTGGTCGCGCGGCTCATCTGCGGCGCCTCGACTTCTGCATAAGCGACCGTGTTGATCGCGGTGAATTGCAGCGAGCGGAAGAAACCGCCGACCACCAGGATGGTGAAGATCAGCATCAGCGGCGTCGAGATCGTGAACAGGGCGCAGGCGGCGAGGAAGGCCGAGCTGACCACCGCATTCACGGTCATCATGTTGCGGAAGCCGAAGGCCTTGATGATGCGCGCCGCCAGCGTCTTCATGCCCATGGCGCCGACCGCGGAGGCAAAGGTGACGAGGCCGGACTGGAACGGCGACAGGCCGAAGCCGACCTGCATCAACAGCGGCAGCAGGAACGGCAGCGCGCCGATGCCGAGCCGGAACATGAAGCCGCCGACGATCGATGCCCGCATCGTCGGTAGCCGCAGCAAGCCGAAATCGAGCACCGGGGAACCGGTGCGCCGGGCGTGGATGAGGTAGAGCGTCATCGAGACGGTGCCGACCCCGACCAGCGCGGCGACGATCGGCCACGGCAGCAGATTGAGGCCTGCGACCGACAGCCCGAAGGCGATGCCGGCGAGCCCGATGCCGGCGAGCACCAGTCCCACCAGATCGAAACGCTCGGGATCCTCGCTCTTGATCGGGTCGATATACTTCAGCGCCAGGAAGATGCCGAGCAGCCCGATCGGGATGTTGATCAGGAAGATCCAGTGCCAGGAGAAATAGGTGGTGATGAAGCCGCCGAGCGGTGGCCCGATCACCGGCCCTATCAGCGCGGGGACCGTGACCCAGGCCATCGCGTTGACCAGCGCGCTCTTGTCGACCGAGCGCAGCAGCACCAGCCGCCCGACCGGGGTCATCATCGCGCCGCCGAGGCCCTGCAGGATGCGGGCGAACACGAAATCGGTCACCGAGGACGACAGCGCGCAGCCGATCGACCCCAGCATGAACACGGCAACCGCGCCGGCAAACACGATGCGGGCCCCGAAGCGGTCGGCGGTCCAGCCGCTCGCCGGGATGAACACCGCGAGCGACAGCAGATAGGAGGTGATCGCGAGCTTCAGCGTCAGGGGGCTGGTGCCGATATCGGCGGCGATCGCCGGCAGCGAGGTCGCAATCACCGTGGAGTCCATGTTTTCCATGAACAGGGCGGTGGCCACGATGAGCGGGATCAGGCGTTGCTTGTTCATCAAAATAGGACAGCTGTGCTGAAAAAGGCGGGCGAGGGGGCCATATCATCCTGCCCCGCGCCACGCTATTGCGGAACCGGGCAAACGCCCTAAATCCAGCGTGACGCTGCTATGCATCCGCCAGCGTTAGGGGTCCGCGCCGTGATCTACGTTCTTGCCGCTCTGCTGCCGCCGATCGGGCTGCTCCTGAACGGACAGCCGTTTTCGGCCATCTTCAATCTGGTCCTGATCGTGTTTTGCGCGATTTTCGGGCTGTTTTTCCACGTCTTGCTGCTGGTGCCGTCGGCACATGCCCTGATCGCGGTCCACATGAAGCGGGAAGACCGCCGCCACCGCGAGGGGGTCGAGGCGATCCGCCGGTACGGGCCGCCGCAGGGATATCGCTAAGCCAGGCTGCAGGGCCTCTCGACCGGCCCGTAAAAAGCCTGTGCATGGCTGGCAAACACTTTGATTCGTCATGCCGCCATGCTATCGACCGGCGTCAACCCCACCGATGGGCGCCGATTCGACGGTGACGCAGCGAGCGTCGCCGCAGGTAGCGCTCATCCGTAAGACCATCGCGGCTCGGCCGCAGATAAGGAGTTGGCAATGGCCACGGGATTTCCGGCTATCCGCGAAGCCTTCACGTTCGACGATGTGCTTCTGAAGCCCGGTCTGTCCGACGTCCTTCCCTCGGAAGTCGATATCCGCTCGCGCGTCACCCGCGCGATCCAGCTCAACATCCCGATCATGGCGTCCGCGATGGACACCGTCACCGAGGCTCGGATGGCGATCGCGATGGCGCAGGCCGGCGGCCTCGGCGTCATCCATCGCAATTTCGATCCCGAAGGCCAGGCCGCCCAGGTGCGCCAGGTCAAGAAGTTCGAATCCGGCATGGTGGTCAACCCGCTGACCATCGGTCCCGAGGCCACGCTGGCGGACGCGCTGGCGCTGATGAAGGAAAACGGCATTTCCGGCATTCCGGTCGTCACCGGTAGCGCCAAGAACGTGCCCGGCAAGCTGGTCGGCATCCTGACCAACCGCGACGTGCGCTTTGCCAGCGATCCCAGGCAGAAGGTCTCGGAGCTGATGACGCACGAGAACCTTGTCACCGTGCGCGAGGGTGTCGGCCAGGACGAGGCGAAGCGGATGCTGCATCAGCATCGCATCGAGAAGCTGCTCGTCGTCGACGATCAATATCGCTGCGTCGGCCTGATCACCGTGAAGGACATTGAAAAGGCCGTCGCCCATCCGCTCGCCTGCAAGGACGCACAGGGCCGGCTTCGTGTCGCCGCCGCCACCACGGTCGGCGAGACCGGCTATGAGCGCACCGAGCGGCTGATCGATGCCGGCGTCGACGTCGTCGTGGTCGACACCGCGCACGGTCATTCGCAGCACGTGCTCAATGCCGTCAACCGTATCAAGCGGCTCTCCAACGCCGTGCAGGTCGTCGCCGGCAATGTCGCGACCGAAGGCGGCGCGCAGGCGCTGATCGATGCCGGCGCCGACTGCATCAAGGTCGGCATCGGCCCGGGCTCGATCTGCACCACGCGCATCGTCGCCGGCGTCGGCGTGCCGCAGCTCACCGCGATCATGGATGCGGTGGCGGCGGCGAAGAAGGCCGACGTGCCCGTGATCGCCGACGGCGGCATCAAATATTCCGGCGACCTTGCCAAGGCGCTTGCCGCCGGTGCCGACATCGCGATGGTCGGCTCGCTGCTCGCCGGCACCGACGAGACGCCCGGCGAAGTGTTCCTGTGGCAGGGCCGCTCCTACAAGGCCTATCGCGGCATGGGCTCGGTCGGCGCGATGGCGCGCGGCTCGGCCGACCGCTACTTCCAGCAGGACATCAAGGACACGCTGAAGCTCGTGCCCGAGGGCATCGAGGGCCAGGTGCCGTACAAGGGCCCGGTCGGCAACGTGATGCATCAGCTCGCCGGCGGTCTCCGCGCGGCGATGGGTTATGTCGGTGCAAAGGACATCCAGGATTTCCACGACAAGGCCGAGTTCGTCCGCATCACCGGCGCGGGCCTGCGCGAGAGCCATGTCCACGACGTCACCATCACGCGCGAATCCCCGAACTATCCGGGCGGGGTGTAACTGTCATTCCGGGGCTCGCGAAGCGAGAGCCCGGAATCCATCGAGCCTCATCGGTGGTGGATGAATGGATTCCGGGCTCGTGCTTCGCACGCCCCGGAATGACGATGGTCGGATTAGGGCGACGTCGTTCGGCATGACGCCCATCATTTCAAACAACATTTCAAACAAGCGCGCGCGAAAGAGCGAATCCATCTCCCTTGCGGGGAGCTGGATTGCATGACTACGTGTGCGCCGAACCAATCACCTCGAGAGGAAAGCCAAATGTCCCAAGGAAAGCGCATCGTTCTGGCCTCGCGCCCGCATGGCGAGCCCACGCCGGCCAATTTCAGGCTCGAGGATTACACGCCGCCGACACCGGGCGCGGGCGAGGTGCTGCTGCGCACCATCTGGCTGTCGCTCGATCCCTATATGCGCGGCCGCATGGCCGACGGTCCGTCCTATGCCGCGCCGGTGCCGGTCGGCGGCGTGATGGAAGGCGGTACGGTGAGCGAGGTGATCGCGTCGAACAATCCAGCCTTTGCCAAGGGCGATATCGTGCTGTCGCGCGCGGGCTGGCAGACCCATGCGCTGTCCGACGGCAAGGGCCTTGCCAAGATCGATCCGAAGATCGCGCCGATCTCGACCGCGGTCGGTGTGCTCGGCATGCCCGGCATGACCGCCTATACCGGCTTGCTCGAGATCGGCAAGCCGCAGGCGGGCGAGACCGTGGTGGTTGCAGCGGCGTCCGGCGCTGTCGGCTCGGCAGTCGGCCAGATCGCCAAGATCAAGGGCGCGCGAGCGATCGGCATCGCCGGCGGCAAGGACAAATGCGCCTACGTCAAGAACGAGCTCGGCTTCGACGATTGCCTCGATCACCGCGATCCCAACCTTGCGGCGAAGCTCAAGGAGGCCTGCCCGAAGGGCATCGACGTCTATTTCGAGAATGTCGGCGGCGCGGTGTTCGACGCGGTGTTTCCGCTGCTCAATGCGTTCGCGCGGATTCCGGTCTGTGGCCTGATCGCGCATTACAACGACACCGAGGCGCACGCCCCGAAATGGGCAGGTGCGATGATGCGCAACATCCTGACCAAGCGGCTGACCTTCCGCGGCTTCATCGTCAGCGACTTCGCCGCCATGCATGGCGACTTCCTGCGCGACATGTCGCAGTGGGTGCGCGAGGGCAAGGTCAAGTACAAGGAGTTCGTGACCGAGGGCCTGGACAGCGCGCCGGAGGCCTTCATGGGCCTGCTCAAGGGCGCCAATTTCGGCAAGCAGCTGGTCCGGATCGGACCGGACAAGGCCTGAGCGGGCCCATTCAGCTCGCATTCCGCGCAACAAAGTATCAAAAACGCCACAATGGCGGGGTTTTGGGGGCTTTTCGGCCCCCATTTGCTTGACGGAGACCCGCGGCACTTGATTCAATATGGCTATATTTCAGGTGTAGCCATGGTTTTTGAAGCTATTGTTGTCGGGGTCATTCTCCTCGCGCTCGGCTATTGGGCGACGATGTTCGTCATGGGCCGCCGCGACGACGTTTTGCATGGAAAATTTGTCGCGGACGAGCCGGCGGCCGAGCCGGTCCGGCCCAAGCCGCGCGTGCAGTCCGCGCCGGCGGCGCCGCAACCGAACAAGGACTCGCTACAGGCGCTGCTCACCGTCATCAAGCAGGACCTGCACGACGCGGCGCGGAGCTGAGCCGGTTCAAGCCGGCTGCTTTCCGAGCAGCATGTCCAGGTCGACATCGACCTGACCCTTGGCCCTGACGTGGCGCACCTCAAAGCTGTCCGGCTGGAAGCGGTACTCGACCAACCCGACTTCCTTGATCCCGATTACTTCCTGTCGCGCATCTGAAATGACGAAGCCGGCCGAGGGCGCCCAGATATGTCTGACATGCTCGAACGTGTAGTCGCGGCGCTGGTGCACATGACCGCTGCCGACCAGGCGCCAATCGACCTTGCCGAACATCTCGATCAGACGGCGGCGCGCCGGCTGCGGCACGTAGCGGATCGCGGTCTCGACGCGTTCGGCGTCATAGGGCACGGCGAGATACAGCGGCTTGTGCAGAAACAGCGCGACCGGCCTGCCGACGGCCTTGTCGAGCGTCGAGGCGAGCCAGTCGAACTGCGCGGCCTCGCTGTCGAGGCCGGTGTTCATGATCAGCGAATTGAGGCCGATGAAGCACCAGCCGGCGGCGTCGAAATGCCAGCGATCCTCACCTAGCACCGAGGTGAAGGCGCGGAGCGTGTCTTCGGTCGGCCGTTGTGAAGGCGTGGGACCGACCGCGGTCGGATTGTCGCCGATGTCGTGATTGCCCGGCAGATACAGGCAATCGACCGGCAGCGCGCCGTGCAACTGCTTGGCGAACACCAGATCGTCGCGACTGGTCGGCCCGTCGAACGAGACGTCGCCGGAGTTGAGCACGAGATCGGGACGCGTTGCGTCGATGTGCTCGCTGACGTGGTGAAAGTTGTCGACGAGCGGCTTGAAGCGGCGCGCGAGGTGGGTGTCGGAGATTTGTGTCAGACGAAACTGGGGCATGCATCGATCCTTTCGGCCGAATGATAGCCTCGGCGCGAAGTCGGAACGATGACGATTTCAGTGTGTTCTTCGCTGCCCTGTTTGATGCGTTGTTTGATGTCTTGTTTGATCCGTCGGCGCGAGCCCGGACACCACCATGCCGAGCCCGCCATCCGCCGCGTCGTCGAACCAGCCGATGCCGGCGTCGATCGCTTTCTACAGGGAGGTGACGAGATCGCCGGGGCTCGCGGCCGCCGGGGCCGGGCCGTCCAGGATCGGGGTGACGATGCCCATCGCGTCAGCCGTGAGGAACTGAAACCGTCATCAATCCCGGGAGTTGGTCACCCGGCCTCGTCGATGGTTCAAGGGATTACCTGGCGCGTTGTTGGCACGCTTCATTGTCAGGAGCCGCGGTGGCGGCTAAGAGGGCGGCCGGGCGCCCGGCTCGAGGGAGGTTCTTGATGTCGGTTCAAATGGTTCTATTGCCGGTCTTCATCCAGATTGGGCTCACCTTTGCGCTGCTGTTCGGGATGGCGACGCTGCGCACCCGGACGCTGGCGAGCGGCGAGACCAAGATGAGGGATATCGCGCTGCGCCAGCCGAATTGGCCGGAGCGTGCCACCCAAGTCGGCAACTGCTTTGCCAACCAGTTCGAGCTGCCGGTGCTGTTCTATGTCCTGATCGCCATTGCGCTGCCGCTGCGCCGTGCCGATCTGTTCATCGTGCTGATGTCCTGGGTGTTCGTGGTGACGCGGTTTGCCCATGCCGGGGTCTTCGTCACCTCCAACGACGTGCGGCCGCGCTCGCTCGCTTGGTTCGCCGGCGTGCTGGTGCTGGCGGCGATGTGGCTGTATTTCGCGCTCAAGCTCCTGCTGCTGATTTGACGCGCCCAACCGAAAGAGATCTATGACCCCCGCTGCCCGGCTTTCCGCCGCGATCGAGCTGATCGCCATCATCGACGCACAGCGCATTCCTGCGGCCAAGGCGCTGAAGGAATGGGGCACCGCGCACCGCTATGCCGGCTCCGGCGATCGCGCCGCGATCTCGGGCCTGATCTGGGACGTGCTGCGCCGGCAATCCTCCGCGGCCTGGCTGATGCAGGACGACAGCGCCCGGTCGCGGGTGCTCGGCATGCTCAAGCTCGAGCGCGGCATGGACATCCCGACGATCTCGGCGCTGTGCGACGGCGGTCGCTTCGCACCGGATCCGCTGACCGCGACTGAAGAGGCTGCATTGGCCTCGCGCTCGCTCGAGGATGCGCCGGCGCATGTCGCGGGCGACTATCCCGACTGGCTCGACCCGCATCTGGCAAAGGTGTTCGGCGACGACCGCGCCGCGGAAGCGACCGCGATGGCGAGCCGCGCGCCGCTCGACCTGCGCGTCAACACGCTGCGCGGCAAGCGCGAGAAGGTGCTGCCGCGGCTGTCGCATCTGGGGGCGAAGGAAACGCCGTGGTCGCCACTCGGCCTGCGCATCGAGCTCGGCGCCGATGCGCGCAATCCCGGCATCCATGCCGAGGAGGATTTCATCAAGGGCGCCATCGAGGTCCAGGACGAGGGCTCGCAGCTCGCCGCGCTGTTCTCGGCGGCCAAGCCCGGCGAGCAGGTGATCGATCTCTGCGCCGGCGCCGGCGGCAAGACGCTCGCGATAGCGGCGATGATGCAAGGCAAGGGCCGGCTGATCGCAACCGACAGCGACAAGCGGCAGCTCGCGCCGATCCATGAGCGGCTGTCGCGCGCCGGCGTGCACAATTGCGATGTGCGCACGCCGCGCGGCGAGGAGGAGGTGCTGTCCGACATCAAGGCCTCGGCCGACCTCGTGCTGATCGACGCGCCGTGCACCGGCACCGGCACATGGCGCCGCAATCCCGACGCCAAATGGCGCATGCGCCCGGGCGCGCTCGAGGTGCGGCTGAAGGACCAGGCCGAGGTGCTGGAGCGCGCCGCGCCGCTGGTCAAATCCGGCGGCCGCATCGCCTACATCACGTGCTCGGTGCTGGCCGAGGAGAACGGCGAGCAGGTCAGGGCCTTCGTCGCGCGGCATCCGGAGTTTTCGATGCAGCCGCCGGAGCAGACCGCATCGGTGCTGTGGGACAAGGCCGAGGCTTTTACGGAGGCGGCGCTGCTGTCGGCGGAAGGCCTGCTGATGACGCCGCGCCGCACCGGCACGGATGGGTTCTTCGTCTCGGTGCTGAAGAAGGCGTGACGTTTTCTCCGCCGTCATTGCAAGGAGCTCGCGACAAAATTGCAAAGCAATTTTGCGCTGAAGCGACGAAGCAATCCATGGCCGCGCCCGCGCGGTGCGATGGGTTGCTTCGCGGAGCCTGTCATCCGGCGGCGCTTCGCTCCGACCGGGTGGCTCGCAATGACGGAGGAGCCTTTACGCCTGGGAGCACACGCCCGCCGGCGCCGGCGTCTTGCTCACCACTATGACCCAGAACAGCAGCGCAACCGCACTGATCGCAGCCCCCAGCGCGCAGACGCCGAGCCAGCCCGCGGCAGCATAGGCGACCGTCGAAGTGATCGCGCCGAGCCCGCTGCCGATCGAATAGAACACCATGTAGACGCCGATCAGGCGGCTCGACGCCTCCGGGCGGGCAGCCACGATCAGGCTCTGGTTGGTGACATGGACGGCCTGCACCGCGAAATCGATCATGACGACGCCGGCGAGCACCGGCCACAGCGAGGCGTGCAGGCAGGCGATCGGCGCCCAGCCGGCGAGCACCAGCAGCAGCGACAACCCGGTGGTGCGCTGGCCCCAGCCGCGATCGGCGAGGCGGCCCGAATTACGTGCCGCCAGCGCGCCGGCAAGGCCGGCGATCCCGAACATGCCGATCGCTGTGTGCGACAGCGACAGCGGGGGCGCTGCGAGCGGCAGCACGACCGAGCTCCAGAACGCGCTGAAGCTCGCGAAGATCAACAGCGCGAACACCGCGCGCTCGCGCAGCACCGATTCCTCGACGAACAGCGCGAGCGTCGAGCGAAGCAGGTTGGCGTAGGACGATCCGGCCATTGCCTGCGGCCGATGCCGCGGCAGCGCGCGGGCGAGCAGCGGCGCCAGCACCAGCGTCAGCGCGGCCGAGGTGAGGTAGACCACCCGCCAGCCGCCGAGATCGGCCAGCGCACCGGCGGCGAAGCGTGCCAGCAGGATGCCGGATACCACGCCGCTGGTGACGGCGCCGATGGTGCGGCCGCGCTCGGCCGGCGCCGCCAGCGTCGCGGCGTAAGCGACCAGCACCTGGATGACGACCGCAAGCAGCCCGACCAGCACCATGCCAATGAGCAGCACGGCGGCGTTCGGCGCGGTGCCGACGATGGTCAGCGCAAGCGCCGAAAGCACGGTCTGGCCGACGATCAGCTTGCGGCGGTCCCAGAGATCGCCGAGCGGCACGATCAGCAATAGCCCGAAAGCGTAGCCGATCTGGGTCAGCGTCACGACGCCGCCGATCACCGCCGGCGTGATCGACAGATCCCGCGCCATGGTGTCGAGCAGCGGCTGGGCGAAATAGATGTTGGCGACGCTCAGCCCGCAGGCGACCGCGAACAGCAGCACGACCGCGGGCGACAGGGCGCCGGCCGTCCCGTTGCCGGGCTTGCCGTCCGCTTTGTCATCGCCATTGGGCGGCCGGGCCTTCGTCATGGTCTGGTTCGTCATCACGCCTCCGTCGCATTCGCAATCTGGTCTTATCATGAGACCAGTTGCGCCGGATGCTGTCTAGTCCTATTTTAATACCAGTTCACGAATCGTGATCGAAGGGAGGTAGGCAGCGATGCAGCGAACCGGATTCGCAAAGGCGGAATGCCCGGTGGCCCGCGCGCTGGATGCGATCGGCGATTGGTGGTCGCTGTTGATCGTGCGCGACGCGTTCGACGGCCTGCGCCGGTTCGGCGACTTCCAGAAGAATCTCGGCATCGCCAAGGGCATGCTGACGGCGCGGCTGCGCAAGCTGGTCGAATTGGGCGTGCTCGAGCAGGTCGCAGCGTCCGACGGCAGCGCCTATCTCGAATACGTGCTCACCAAGCGCGGACACGACCTGTTTCCGATCGTGGTCTCGTTGCGGCAATGGGGCGAGGCGCATCTCTATGCGCGGGGCGAAGCGCATTCGGTGCTGCTGGACCAGGCCGGGCAGGCGGTCGGGCAACTCGTGCTGCCTTCGAAGAGCGGCAAGCCGCTGAGCTGGGCGGATACCAGGGTGAGGAAGGTTGCGGCGCGGAGGCGGTGAGGGAGGGGCGGAGTCTCTCCACGTCATTGCGAGGAGCGAAGCGACGAAGCAATCCATGTCTCGGCCATCGGCGCGATGGATTGCGTCGCTACGCTCGCAATGACGGGGATCAGTCGGGCCGTCCACCCTGCGAGATGGTCGCTTCGCGATCTCCTCAGGGTGACGGGATAGATCAGGGGCGGGCGTTCAATCCACGATGAACAGCGTGGCGCCGGTCGCGGTCGATGAGCGGTGCGCGGCGTCGCCGAAATCGGAGACCTGGTAGCTCATGCCCGGCTTCAGAGTGAATCTGCGGCCGTCGCGCAGCTCGGTGTCGAGCTCGCCCTTGACGACAAAGAGCACATGGCCGCGATCGCACCAGTGATCGGCGAGATAATCGGGTGAATATTCGACCATCCGCACCCGCAACTCGCCGATATTGAGCGTGCGCCACAGCGCTTGCCCGGTCTCGCCGGGATGCACCGTGGGCTCGACGTTGCTCCAGTCGGTGACGGTGAAGGGCAGGGGCGGGATTTTCATGCGGGTGGTCCTGGGGTTGTGCTCAACTTATGCATCCTACGCCGCGGCGTTCTTCTCAGGGTGACGGATGATGACTCGATCCATCAGCGCCTCACCCCACCAGATGGTTCGCGGAGCCCTGCCTGATCTTGCCGTCGGCATCGAGCCGCAGATACTCGCAGATCTTCTTGCCGCGTTCGTTCTGGTAGAACACGACGACGCTGTCGGGCGAGACATAGAGGTCGATCAGCTCGAAATGCAATTCGGGCAGTTTGGCGAGCGCGGCGCTCCAATAGGCCCGCAGCTGCGCCTTGCCGCGCACGGTGCCGGACGGGCCGAAGCCGAACGCCGGGATCCGGTCCGAGGTCATCTCGGTATCATCGGCATACAGCGCCAGCACCCACTCGAGGTCGCGCGCGTTCCAGGCTGCGATCCAGTCGCGGCCGAGGGCTGCGAGGCGGGACGGTTCGTGAAAATCGGGCATTGGTTTCCTCCCATTGGTCATAGCCAAATTAGGTCAATAATACTGACGTATATCGGTTTGTCCATGCCCAAAGAAGAATGTGGGCGCCCCGCGCAGCGCGGTTGCGGGGGCGAGCGCCGTCGCGTATCTGCTTGCCATGACAGCCCAGCACACAGCCCAAGACACTTCTCATGGCTCGTCGGCGCCCTCCGTGGCCTCGGCGCATGACAAGATTCTGATTGTCGATTTCGGCAGCCAGGTGACGCAACTGATCGCCCGCCGCGTCCGCGAGATGGGCGTTTATTCCGAGATCGTGCCGTTCCAGAAGGCCGAGGCCGCCTTCAACGAGATGAAGCCGAAGGCGGTGATCCTCTCCGGTGGCCCGGAATCAGTGCATGAAACCGGCTCGCCGCGCGCCCCGCAGCTGATCTTCGAGTCAGGCGTTCCCGTGCTCGGCATCTGCTATGGCCAGATGACGCTCGCGGCCCAGCTCGGCGGCGAGGTCGAAGGCGGGCATCACCGCGAATTCGGCCGCGCCGATGTCGAGGTCAAGACCGACAGCCAGCTGTTCGACGGCGTCTGGGGCCACGGCGAAAAGCACCAGGTGTGGATGAGCCATGGCGATCGGATCACCAAAATGCCGCCCGGCTTCTCGGTGGCCGGCACCTCGCCGAATGCGCCGTTCGCGATCATCCAGGACGAGAAGCGGAAGTATTACGGCCTGATGTTCCATCCCGAGGTGGTGCACACGCCCGATGGCGCAAAGCTGCTGCGCAATTTCGTGCGCAAGGTCGCGGGGCTCACCGGCGACTGGACCATGCGTGCCTTCCGCGAGGAGGCGATCGAGAAGATCCGCGCCCAGGTCGGCAAGGGCAAGGTGATCTGCGGCCTCTCCGGCGGCGTCGATTCCGCCGTCGCGGCGGTCTTGATCCATGAGGCGATCGGCGACCAGCTCACCTGCGTGTTCGTCGATCACGGCCTGCTGCGGCTCGACGAGGCCAAGACCGTCGTCGACCTGTTCCGCAACCACTACAACATCCCGCTGGTCCATGTGGACGCGTCGAAAGAGTTTCTCGGCGAGCTCGCAGGCGTCACCGACCCCGAGGTGAAGCGCAAGACCATCGGGCGGCTGTTCATCGACGTGTTCGAGGCGGAGGCCAAGAAGATCGGCGGCGCGGCATTCCTGGCCCAGGGCACGCTCTACCCTGATGTGATCGAGAGCGTCTCCTTTACCGGCGGCCCGTCGGTGACCATCAAGTCGCACCACAACGTCGGCGGCCTTCCGGCCCGCATGAACATGAAGCTGGTCGAGCCGTTGCGCGAACTGTTCAAGGACGAGGTGCGCGTGCTCGGCCGCGAGCTCGGCCTGCCCGAAGTGTTCGTCGGCCGCCACCCGTTCCCGGGCCCGGGCCTTGCCATCCGTTGCCCCGGCGACATCACGAAGGAAAAGCTCGACATCCTGCGCAACGCGGACGCCGTCTATATCGACCAGATCCGCAAGCACGGCCTCTATGATGCGATCTGGCAGGCCTTCGCCGTGCTGCTGCCGGTCAAGACCGTCGGCGTGATGGGCGACGGCCGCACCTACGAATACGTCGTTGGCCTCCGCGCCGTCACCTCGACCGACGGCATGACCGCGGACTTCTACCAGTTCGACATGAAGTTTTTGGCGGAGACCGCGACGCGCATCATCAACGAGGTGAAGGGCGTGAACAGGGTGGTATATGACGTGACGTCCAAGCCGCCGGGGACGATCGAGTGGGAGTAGTTGGGTTAAGTTTCGCGGCACACAATCGCTATTGTTGCAATAGACCGTATCGCAGGTCAGGTGCAGGGGATCATGCCGAGTTCTGGAGAATCTGCAAACGTGCCTCTTCGGAACGAGACAAAACCTGGTCGCTGTTTTCCGGAGCCACGAGTCTCGTCGTAGTAGACGGAGAGCAGGCTCTGCAAAAGACGTTGCAATGGGATGTGGATTTCCTCCCGGGAATCCACGGCCACGTACCTAGCGCTTCGTCCGCCTCCATATCCCGGCCTGTTCTTGAAAACGCAAATTCTGCCCATCACCGAGGCTTCGTTGAGCATTGGATCGAACGCGTGCCCCTTATGCGTTTTCCTGATCTGATCAAATATCTTGCGGCCAAGCTTCGCGTCGCTCTTTTCCTCCGCCGAAAAAGCAAGGAGGCCTGTGAATGGGCCGCGGCGATCTTGTTGACTACAAAGATCGGCCGCCTCCTTCAGTGCTAAAATCTCATCCTCAATTTCCCGATTATATAGCTTCTTCTTCACCGAAATGATGCCGACGACTCCTTCTGGAGGAACAATACAGAATTCCTCAAAGCGCTCGAAAACAGGATATGCGTCTAAATCATAAACTATCACGTCAAGCTGACGGCTATGACGATCATGGAATTCTGTTACGCGTTTGACGTTCTGTACCCCCGTCTTAGTCGATGGGCACAGAATGAAGCCCGAAACAGCGCGCAGATTGCCAGGGAGGTGCTTGTTCAGGAACGAACGAAGCAAAGACTCAATGTACCGACCTTCCTCACCTCGATGCGCGGCGCCGCGTGTGGTTGCGTGCGGCAATAATGTTTCTATGGTGTGATAACGGTCGAGCAGCGTCTTGGCTTCGATCTTGAAGAATTCGCGAACTCGTAGACCCTTTATTGCGTCATCCATCTTCGTTTCGGTCTCCACGATCACGTGAGAGAAGCCCCGACGAGCGAGCGACTCAGGACAGTTTCGTCAGCCTATCGTGACTTCTCCGGCATGTCGCCCGACGGGGAAGCTCGGCAAAACCTTATCAATCCCGCGACAAGAAAATATTGCGCTTAGCGTCGGATGTTCAACATGCCCGTCTCACCCGATTTGGGAGCGGATCGGGTGGTCACGAACGTGGTGTAGGAAGTAGCAAGCATAGCCCGGACAAGCGTGGCGATATCCGGGGCTCTTTCACTCGCGTTGTGGCCCCCGCATATCGCTGCGCTCATGCGGGCTACGCGGCTAGCTACGCCGGCAGCAGACCGGCGGCACGATAGCTGTCGATCAAGGAGTCGTAGAGCGAAATATTCGAGCGGCTTCTGGCCATCAGCTGCGCGCCGGCGACGGCGGCGAAGATGGCGCGGGCGCGCTGTTCGCTCTTTCTTGCACTGGCCAGGCGCGTCGCCACCAGCAGCTTGCTCAACCACGCCACGTTGACGTCTGCAAAGGTCTGGACCTCCTGCTTCACCGCGTCCGGCAGGTCGTCGACCTCAGCGGACATGAAGCTGCACAGGCACATGCGATTGTCGTTCTCGAGCGCCTTGCGAAACACATCGGGATATCGACGCAGGCAGCGGACCGGATCGGCCGTTTCCGCCAGCATCGTCTCGAGTTGGGCAGCGGTGTCCTCCCAGTAGCGCCGCGCAACAGCTGCGCCGAGATCGGCCTTGCTCGGAAAGTGGTGATAGATGCTGGCGGCCTTGATCCCGACCTCGTCTGCGAGATCGCGGAAATTCAAGCCGGCATAGCCGCGTGCCTGCGCGGTTCGCTTTGCTGCCGCCAGGATGGCCTCCCGAGAGCTTGAGCTCACCTCATCGCCTCACTGCTTCGTTATCTACCAAGTGACAGATAGGCATTGACCGGCCGAATGGGAAGTATTCTTATTCAGCCTACCAAGTGACAGGTAGACAAGGAGCCCTGAATGAAGATTTACGACTGGCCGACCGGCCCATATCCGGCCCGCGTTCGCATTGCTCTGGCCGAGAAGGAGCTGCGGTCGCAGGTGGAGTTCGTATTGGTCGATCTCTACAAGGGCGAGCACAAGAAGCCCGAATTCCTCGCCAAGAACTACTCCGGCACGCTGCCGGTGCTCGAACTCGACGACGGGACCTTCATCGGCGAGTGCACGGCGATCACCGAGTATCTTGACGCGCTCGATGGCGCGCCGACGCTGACCGGCAGGACGCCGCGCGAAAAGGGCGTGATCCACATGATGAGCAAGCGCGCCGAGCTGGAACTGCTCGACGCCATCAGCGTCTATTTCCACCACGCCACGCCGGGTCTTGGGCCTCATGTCGAGATCTATCAGAATGCTGAGTGGGGATTCCGTCAGCGCGACAAGGCCCTCAGGGGGATGCACTACTTCGATGGCATTCTGAAGCGACAGCCGTTCGTCGCCGGCGACGCATTCACGATGGCCGATATCACCGTCATAGGCGGCTTGATCTTCGCCGGACTCGTGAACGTGCCCGTGCCGCCGGAGTGCGAGGCGCTTTCGGCATGGTATGCACGGATGCAGGCGCGTCCCAGCGTCAGGAACAGGATCACGATGTCCGAGTCGATCGAGGCATCTTGATCGGGATCATAGCTTACGAAGGCCGCTCTCGCGCTTACGCGAGAGCGGATCGGCAAGATCGCAAGCGTAGCCCGGATCAGCGCAGCGATATCCGGGATTTTCTAGCGTCGCAATCCGCTACGGCTCCTTCTTGAACAGATCCTGGAAGATCAGCGGGCCCCCAGACGCGGCTGCGTGCGTGCACCAGCGCGCCACCCTCGTTGAGCTTTCCGAGCTTGACGGGTGCGAACCCGAGTTGTTTGGCGAGGGCTGCCACGGCAGCGATCGCGTCCTCGTCGTCACCAGATAGGAAGACGACCCGGTGCCCGCCCTCGACGATCGGATCGGCAGCGAGCTTGGCCGCAATCAGGTGATTGAAGCCTTTTACGAAGCCGGCGCCGGTGAACGCCTTCGCAGCGAAGGTGGAGGAGGGGAGACCGTCCAGCTCCTCAGGCGGAAGCAACGCGTTCATCGTGTCGATGACCGTCTTGCCTTTCCAATTCGGCAGGGCCTTCGCAACTTCACGATGCTCCTCGAACGGGACCGCCAGGATGATCGTGTCGGCCTCGAGTGCATCCCGCAGCGACTTGGCGACGACCGTGGGTCCGATCGCCCGCGCTTGCGGCGCCAACGCCTCCGGTGGCCGGCGGCTCGCGACGGTCACCTCGATGTTCTTGCGGGCGAAGGCGCGGGCGAGGGCCTGGCCTACCTTGCCGAATCCTACAATTGCGTAGCTCATCATGCTTCTCCGATCGCGTTGCGAGATGAATTCAGATCGCCGAGAAGCCGCCGTCGACGGACAACTCCACGCCGTTCACGAAGCTCGAATCATCTGAGGCGAGGAACAGCGCGGCCGCCGCGATTTCCTCGGGGCGACCCATCGTTCCCCGCGGGATCAGGGATTCGAACATCCGCTTCGCTTCCTCGGTGAGGACCTGATCCTGCATCGGCGTGGCGATCGGCCCCGGGCTCAGTACGTTCACCCGGATATTCCTGCCCTTCAGCTCGTTGAGCCAGGTGCGTGCGAACGAGCGCAGCGCCGCCTTGCTCGCCGCATAGACGCCGTAACCGGGAAAGCCTTTCACCGAAGCAACCGACCCGGTCATGAAGATCGATCCGCCATCGCCAAACAGCGGCAACGCCTTCTGCACCGTGAACAACGTGCCGCGGGTATTCAGGTCGAAGGTCGCATCGAAATGCTGCTCGGTAATCTCGCCGAGCGGCACAGCGTTGCCCATGCCGGCGCTCGCGTACAGGACGTCGATCTTGCCCTTTTCCCGCTTGACAGCGTCGAACAGGCGGTCGAGGTCGTCGAGATTGGCCGCGTCGCCGCGCACGCCGGTCACGTTGCGGCCAATCAGCCTGACGGCCTCGTCGAGCAGCTCCTGCCTTCGGCCCGTGATGAAGACGTAAGCGCCTTCTTCAACGAACCGCCTGGCGCTCGCCAGCGCCATGCCGCTCGATCCACCGGTGACGACTGCAACCTTACCCTCAAGCTTTCCCATGACTTCTCCTTTGGTGGTGTCGAACCGCATCTCTGTTCCGGTGCGAGATGGCCTCCGACAACCTCGACGTAGGCCGGCCGACGTCAGGCGTTGAGTGCGGAAGCGTGCACATGGGTGGTGCGAAAACGATCCGGCTGGACTGACGCAGGCCGCGCGCGCGTGCTAACCGTATGCGGGAAGCCGTTCGATGGATTGGACGGGGGCTTTGGAAGGCGCACCCCGGCGGTGCTGGATTGCACCATGATCGACTGGGATGACGTTCGCTACTTTCTCGCCGTCGCGCGTGGAGGCTCGGTGCGGGCTGCCGCCGAGCGCCTTGGCGTGAACCACTCGACCGTGCTGCGACGCGTCGCACAGCTGGAGGAACGGCTCGGGGCGCACATGTTCCAGAAGCTGCCTTCCGGCTACCGCCTGACGGCCGCGGGGGAAGAGGTTCTCGAGCTCGCGGAGCAGATGGAAGTGTCGTCGCACCAGCTGGAGACGCGCGTCTTCGGCCGCGACCAGAGCGTGCGCGGGCTGCTGCGGGTGACGCTGGCACCGACCCTCGCGACCCACCTGCTGATGCCGGACTTCGCCGATTTCGCGCGTCTGCATCCGGACATCGAGATGGAGGTCCTGTCGTCCGGCGAGTTGGCAAATCTGACCAACCGGGAGGCCGACGTCGCGATCCGCGTCGTCTACGACCGCCAAACCCTGCCGCTCAATCTTCATGGACTGAAAGGACCGGAGTTGTTCGGAGGCATCTACATGGCCCGCGATCGACTGGCGGCGTGGCGCGCGGGCGCGCCTGATCCCGTCAGGTGGATCGTCATTAGCATTCATGGAATCCCGGACTGGGCCCACGAGGGCGAGGTTCGCGCCGCCGACGTTCCGTTCAGGGCTACAGATGCCGAGGCGCAGATCGTCGCGGTGCGGCAGGGGATCGGGATGACGACGCTGCCATGCTTCGTCGGAGATGCCGACCCGTTGCTGGTGCGGGCGCCGGGCACCGACTTGCACATGTATGGAACGCTCTGGCTTCTCACACAGGGGGAGACACGCAAGACGAAGCGTGTGCGGCTCTTCACTGAGTTCGTGTCCCGCAGGCTCGCCGCCTACGCACCGCTCCTCGCCGGGCTGTCTTTATCGCGCGACTGACGCGCGGCAGGTTTGAGACCGATCCGACAATGTTAAGGACGCGCAACTTGCTGCGCGCCGCGCCGCTGAGTTGGCTCCCGCGCAAATCAAATCTCGCTCCGTCCCCTGCGACAAATCACCCCGACGGGCAACTCACCAAAACCTGTCAATCTGCGGTTGAGAAAATATTCCGCTTGGCGTTTGACCCAACTCAGATGTTCAATCTGCGCGTCCCACCCGCCACGAGGGCGCTTCGCGATCGTCACGAGCGTGGTGTGGGATGCGGTGGACGCTGGGTGCGCAGTCGACGAATGCGCATGAAGCGGACGGTGAAGTCGTGTGGTCCTGACGCCCTAATGGCAGGTGTCTCTTCCGATTGCGCAGGTCGCGCGTTGCGAAGACGGTGACAAGCAAGCCAAGTCTCGCCGGGGAGAGCACGAAGTAAGCCGTAGCCCATCGCGCAGGGAAGGCCGGGTTGTTTCCGGTTACACCTGTGGTCCTACCCCCCGAGCTTTTTACCCTTTTGCTCGGGGCCCATGGGTGCGATCGGCACCCGGTCTTCCCTGCGCCCTCTGCTGGCAGCGAGGGCGAAACGAAGCACAAAACTCGGACAGATCATGTCGCGAGATCGCGGACGTTCATGCTGTTTGAAACGTGAATGCTGTAGCCTGGTGGCGGGACGCTCGCGTCAGCCGGGCAGCAGGCGCGATCAATACGGACCCGGTTCGCAGGGAACGTTGTTGCCGGTCCACGGCGCAGTCGCGAACGAGCCGACGCGCGGCGCCGGAATGCAGGCGCGACCATCGACATAGACAGGCTCAGTGGGCGCGGCGGCATTGGCTTCGGCGACATGCCTGGACACAGCGTGCGTTTCGCGCGCCATCGCCGGTGTCGCGATCATGGCAACCGCGATGAAAGCAGCCGACAACAGTTTGACGTTCGTCATTGAGTTTCTCCGTCTTGCTTAAGGGGCCAAGGAGTCTGGCCTCGTCAGATAGATGTGCGCAGAGCAGGCGCATTTGAATGCAATCATTGCTCACGCCGGCTCAACGCTGCGTGAGGGATTCGATACGGTCGTGATCGTGTGCGGGAACTGGATGCGGTGTGATGGTGTTGGGCGCCTGCGCGAGGTGCTGTCCCGCGTGTCGCCAACCTCAGCCGGTCGATGCTACCGCGTATTGACCGCCAGCTGCGCCTCGAAAGCCCGCTTGTACGCAGGTCGCGCTTCGCCGCGCGCGATGTAGGCGGAGAGGCCCGGAAATTCGTCGAGGATGCCGGATGCTCTCAGCCTGAGCAGAACGGACACCATCATCAAGTCGCCGGCGCTGAACGTGCCGTCGAGCCAGTCGGCATCGTCGAGATGGGCTGAGAGCTGCTTCAGCCGGTCGCGGATGCGATCCATGACCAGAGGCAGGCGCTCCCTGGTCCATGGCTTGTCGCTCTCCAGAATTCTGGCGGTTGCGAGTTCGAGGATCGGCGGTTCCACGGTGTTGACCGCGGCAAACATCCAGCTGATGGCGCGGGCGCGGGCGTTGGCATCGCGGGGCAGCAGGCCGGCATGATGCTCGGCGATATGAAGCACGATCGATCCTGTTTCAAACAGCGCGAGGTCACCGTGCTCATAGGTCGGGATCTGGCCGAACGGATGCAGCGCCAGATGGGCGGGCTCCTTCATCGCCTGGAACGAAACGAGCCGAACCTCGTAAGGCTGGCCCACCTCTTCAAGCGCCCAGCGAACGCGGGTATCGCGCGCCAGCCCCTTGCCGCCGTCGGGGGAGCGTTCGAAGGCGGTGATGGTGGGGGTCATCGTGTCTCTCCATGTCCTTGCGTCCCGAGGACGAACGGGCGACGCGCGGCCCGACGAGCGATATCGGATTATTTTGCAACGCCGCGGCCCATGCCGCTCAAATCCTTGTCGTCGGCCTGGCTTTCGCCAGGACGACAGTGCCGGCTGTAGAGGCGGTGTTGTGACAAACGCGGTTCCGCGAATTATTTTCATCGGTGTCTTGCCGCGGTGTCGGCTGGCGTCGCCGCCAATCGTCCTTTGGGCGCAAAAACCAGGAGACTGCAAATGACCGATCTCGTCACATGCCTTTGGTTCGATCAAGGCCAGGCGCGCGCAGCGGCGGAATTCTACGCTGCGACGTTTCCCGACAGCCATGTCGATGCAGGGCATGTCTCGCCGATCCCGGGCATCGGGCAGGGCGATGAACTGACGGTCGAGTTCACCGTGCTCGGCCGCCGCTTCGTCGGACTCAATGGCGGTTCCAACTACACGCCGAACGAGGCCGTCAGCTTCATGGTGCTCACCGACAACCAGGAGGAGACCGATCGCTACTGGAATGCGGTCACCGGCAATGGAGGCAAGGAATTGCCGTGCGGCTGGTGCCGGGATCGCTGGGGCTTTACCTGGCAGATCACGCCGCGGCGGTTGCTCGAACTCGTCAACGGCGCCGATCGCGCCGCCGGACGGCGCGCGATGGAGGCGATGATGACGATGAAGAACATCGACATCGCCGCGATCGAGCGGGCGGCTGCGGCGTAGTCCGCGCGCTGCAATGATTTGGCCCGAGCACGACAGTCAGGTGTCCGATCGAGCCGGTCGGTGCGGGGCTCGGCCATTTCACGTCGCGGCGTGCGCTCCCCGCGACGGTCACCCCGGCGCAAACGCAGGATGTGTCTCGTGCCATCGCATGATACGGATCTTGTTCCGCAGCTCTGGAGCCAGCCTTGATGTCCGTCGCAGCCGCCGCCAATCAGCAACCAAACCCCACCGCCGCCGAGAGCGATCCCGAGGCGCTTGGCTGGATGCAGGGCTTTCCGCCGCCGCGGGACAAGACGATCGCGTTCCAGGACGGCTCGTTCCGCAGCTTTCCCGAACTGCGCTGGGCCTGGAGCAATATCCGCCAGCTGGTGCCGACGGTGAACGTCTGGCGCGGAGCGGGGCCGGCCTCGGTGCTGCCGCGCGAGGATCACGACATCGGCGCCTCCGCGTCGGTGACGATGGACGGCCGCCCGCAGACGTTCGCGCAGATGCTGGAGGACAGCTATGCCGACGGCATCGCCGTGCTGCATCGGGGTAAATTGATCTACGAGCGCTATTTCGGCGCGCTGAAGCCGCACAAGCCGCATATCGCGATGTCGGTGACGAAGTCGTTCACCGGCGTGCTGGCCGGTATGCTGGTGGCCGAGGGCAAGATCGATCCGCAGGCGCCGGTGACCGACTATGTGCCGGAGTTGAAGGCGAGCGCGTTCGGCGATGCGCGCGTGCATGAGGTGATGGATATGACCACGGGGCTGAAATACACCGAGGTCTATACCGACAGGAATTCCGACGTGTGGGGGCTGCGGCGCGCCAACGGCATGGCGCCGATTCCCCCAGGCTATGAGGGCGCCAGCAATATCTTCGATTTCCTGTGCGGGCAGCAGAAGCAGGGCGAGCACGGCAAGGCCTTTGCCTACAAGACCGTCAATACCGACGTGCTGGCCTTCATCATCAGGCGCGCCAGCGGTATGACCCTGTCGGACATGCTGTCCGAGAAGATCTGGGCGCCGATGGGCGCGGAGGAGGATGCGCATTATCATGTCGATCGGATCGGCACCGAAAGCGGCGGCGGCGGATTGTCCACGACGCTGCGCGATCTCGCCCGCTTCGGCGAGACGATCCGCAACCATGGTCGCTTCAACGGCCGCCAGATCGTGCCGTCCACCGTCGTCGAGGACATCGCGCGGGGCGGCGATCCCGAAAAGTTCAAGCCGGCCGGCTATACCACCTTGCCCGGCGCGTCCTACCGCAATCAGTGGTGGGTGACGCACAATGCGCACGGCGCCTACATGGCGCGCGGCGTGCACGGCCAGGGCATCTACATCGATCCGAAGGCCGAGATGGTGATCGCGCGCTACGCCTCGCACCACGCCGCCGGCAATGCCGCGAACGACCCCGTCACGCTGCCGGCCTACATGGCGCTGGCGAAGGATTTGATGGCGGGAGGGTGAGGTCGAGTTACGTGCGCGAGATCTTCTCGAACCGCTTGATCAGGCGCTCCCGCTTCAGGCGGGACAGCCGCCTGATCCAGAACACGCCGTCGAGCTGATCGATCTCGTGCTGATGGCACACCGCGCGCAGCGCGTCCGACTCCTCGGTCTGCATGTTGCCGTCGAGATCCTGATAGCGGATGCGGACGCGCGCATGGCGCTCGACTTCGTCGTTGACCCCGGGCATCGAGACGCTGCCTTCCTTGTGCAGGATCATTTCCGATGAGGCCCAGATGATCTGCGGATTGACATAGGTCCGCGGCCCTTCGCCGGCATCGAGCTCGAGCACCACGACGCGCAGGGGCACACCGATGTGCGGCGCGGTGATGCCGATGCCCGGCGCCGCATGCATGGTCTCCAGCAGGTCGGCCGCCAACTCGCGCAGCGCGTCGTCGAACAGGTCGACCGGCTCAGCCGGGAGCGCAAGCCGGGGATCGGGATAACGGACGACGGGGCGGATGGTCATGCCGGTGTCATAGGCCAGCTCACGGCGCTGGACAACACGCGCAAGCAGGGGCCCCGCGAGATGCGTCGTTCAGAGATGCTTCTCGAAGAAAAGGTCGGGGTAGGGATCGTCGTTGAAACGCGGGATCTCGGTCCAGCCGGTCCTGCGATAGAGCTGGCCGGCTTCCGCCAGCGCGCTGTTGGTATCGAGCCGCAGCACCGCGATGTCGAGTTCGCGGGCGGCGCTTTCTGCGGCGTCCATGAGGCGGCGGCCGAGGCCGAGCCCGCGCGCGGCTGGCGCGACCCAGAGCCGCTTGATCTCCGCGTACTCGCCGCTCGTGCCTTTCAGCCCGACGCAGCCGATCGGCAGGCCGTCCGACATCGCCACGATGAAACTGCCGCGGGGCCGGACCATGTCCTTGGCATCGGGATCGCGGGACAGCTTGACGTCGAACCCCTGTTTGAAGCGCCGGGCGAGCTCGGCGTAATATTCGCCGAGGCAGTAGCGCGCCGCCTCGCTGCGCGGGTCCATCTCGTGCAGGGCAGTGCCGTCGCGCCCGAGCGCCGAGGCAATCAGATCCATCGCCGCCAGCAGCGCCTCGCGTTGGGTGTGATGGCCGAGGAAGTCCTTGGCCTGCCGGTTGGAAATCGCCTCGTAGGCGTTGAACTCGCGTCTGCCCGCTGGGGTCAGCTTCGCGATGCGCCGGCGCGCATCGTCGCCGTGCGCGCTCGTCTCGATCAGTCCCTCGTCCTCGAGGCTGCGCAACAGGCGGCTCATCAGGCCGGAATCGAGCCCGAGATAATCCCTAATGTCGCCGACGTCGGCGCGGCCGTGCCCGATCGCGTTCAGCACCCGCGCCGCGCCGAGCGGCCGGCCGCGGCCGAGGAACGAGGTGTCGAGCGCGCCGACCGCGGAGGTGACGGCACGGTTGAAGCGGCGGACGCGGGAAACCGGGTCGAGCATATGTCTGACCTTAGTCAGACATCATCCGGTCGTCAATTGCAGAGGCTGCGCAATCAGGCAGGCACGTCTAGCCCCGCGCCAGCACCAGCACGTTGCCGACGAGGATCGCGGCGGCGCCGGCGAGCACCGGCCAGCCCAGCGCAAGGTGCTCGAACAGCGCCGACAGCACCAGCGCGACGAGCGGCACCAGTGCGAGCGTGTACGCCGCACGGCCGGGGCCGAGACGGCGGACGAGTTCGAAATAGAGCATGAAGGTGATGCAGGAGGCTGCGACGGCGAGGTAGAGGAAGCTCAGCCCGTAGGACAGCGACAGATCGGCGGCAAACGGCGTTCCAGTTGCGACGGCCCAGAGCGCGCTCGCCGCGGCGCCGATGAAAGCGCCCCAGGCGAGCACGGCGACGACGGGCAGTCCGGCGCGCTGGTTGCGCGCGCCGACCGTTGTCCCGGCACCGGTCGCGATCGCCGCCGCAAGTGCCCAGGCCAGACCCGCGAGCGGCGCGACGCCATGCGCGGTGGTGCCGGGCAGGAAGATGATCGCGAGGCCAAGGATGCCGCACAGCGCGCCCCATACGAAGCTCGACGAGATCGGCACACCGAGCGCGGCTCGCGCGATCACGGCCGCGAACAGCGACGAGGTCGACAGTACCAGCGCCGCAAGGCCGCTCGGCATCCGCGCGGTCGCTTCATAGAACGCGATGAAGGCGATGGCGAAGAACAGCAGGCCCTGCAACGCGACGGCGAGCCGGTCCTTGCGCGGGATCGCGAGCGGCACGCCGCGCAGCCGGCTGTAACCGACCAGGATGAGGCCCGCGAGCACCATGCGCAGCGCTACCGACCACGGCGCGGGCGTGACGCCGGCCTGCATCGCGGTTGCCAGCGCGCCGCCACCCCAGAGCAGTGCGGTCAGCGCGAACAGTGCGGCCGTCACGGCGTTGCAGCGTCGTCGAGCAGCGCGCGCCAGCCGACGGCGTCGATCCGCGCGCTTTCGCCCTCGAGCCGGGTGAGGGCGGAATCGAGAGTTGTCCGCTCGCTGTCCGACAGGCGCGCAAGCAGCCGCGCCTCGATCGCGCTGCCCAAGGCGGCGATCCTGTTGAACGCGGTCCGCCCGCTGCGGGTGATGCTCACCGCCGCGAAGCGGCGGTCGGTCTTGCCCGGACGGCGCACCGCGAAGCCGAGCTCGACCAGTTGGCCGATGCCGCGGCTGACCGCGAACGGATCGAGCGTGCAGGCGCGGCCGATCTCGGAGGCGTTGGCCGCATCGCGCTCGGCGATCACGGCGAGGATGCGCCAGCCAGCCTGGCTCAGTCCGAACGTCTCGCTGTAGAAGCTCTCGAGTGGGCGGGCGACCTGGGCTGCGACGAGGAACAGGCGATAGGGGAGCCAGGCGCTGAGCTTCAGAGCATTATCGGATGCAGGGGCCAAGGTTTGCTTCATGGCGGCGAGGCTCGCACAGATAATTGCAATGTGCAAGTATAATACAAGGAGATCGAAGCGATCGGGGTGCGTGCGCGAAATCCCGACACACTTGTCACTCCCATCATTCGCTGCCGCCGCGTCAGACTGCGGCATGGCCAATGACGAACGGCCTCGGCGCGGGAACTGCATCGTGGTCGCGGAGTTCGTCCAATTCGAAAGATGGAGATCATCATGACCAAATCGGCCGAGAACGATCGCGGCGGACTGGCGGCAATGCAGACGCCGCCGGTGGTGTCGCGGGAGGCGTGGGAGGCGGCGCGGCTGGAGATGCTGGTGAAGGAGAAGGCGCAAATGCGGGCGCGCGACGCGCTTGCTGCTGAGCGGCGGCGGATGCCCTGGATGGCGGTCGAGAAGCCGTATGTCTTCGAGGGGCCGAACGGCAAGGCGAGCCTGCTCGACCTGTTCGAGGGCCGCCGGCAGCTGATCGTCTACCGCGCGTTCTTCGAGCCCGGCGTGTTCGGCTGGCCGGATCACGCCTGTCGGGGCTGCTCGCTCGGCGCCGACCAGGTCAGCCATCTCTCCCACCTGAACCAGCGCGACACCACGCTGGCCTACGCCTCGCGCGCGCCGCAGGCCGACATCGCGCGGCTGAAGGCGCGGATGGAGTGGGAGATGCCGTGGTACACGATAACAGACAGCTTTGACGCCGACTTCGGCGTTGCCGAGTGGCACGGCCACAACGTGTTCGTCCGTGACGGCGAGCGGATCTTCCGCACCTATCTCGTCAACAGCCGCGGCGATGAAGCGATGGGTACGGTGTGGAGCTATCTCGACATCACGCCGTTCGGCCGCCAGGAACTCTGGGAGGACTCGCCCAAGGGGTATCCGCAGGGCCCGACCTACAAATGGTGGAACTGGCACGACAATTACGAGGTGGAGACCGCGCCGAACGCGAAGTGGGCGGCCGTGACCGACGCCGGCGAGGCCGCGTTCCGCAAGATCGCGGAGCAGGAACGCAAGGCGACTTGACGGGTGGAGCAGGGAGGACGCGCGGCGTTTTCCCTAAAGCATGATCCGGAAAAGTGCGAAGCGGTTTTCCGAAAAGATCATGCTCAAACAAGGAGCTAAAGCGCGAAGGTTATTCAACCGAATCTCATCGCGCTTTAGCGGCCATTGTCCTTCGCTACCGAGAGTGTCTTCAGCGCCGAGAGCGTTTGCCGGAGACCGCGGTCGAGGCGCTTGTCGCGACGGATCACGACCGCGAGCCGGCGGTAGAGCCTTGGCGATAGCGACCGGAGGTTCAGGTCGCGCTGCATGGTCCTGGCGGGCACCGCCATCTCGGGCAGTATCGCGCAGCCGAGTCCGGCGCGCACCATCTCTTTGATCGCCTCGACACTGCCGAGCGACATCAACGGTTTCAGCGACACACCGCCACGCGCCAGCCATTCATCCGCGGTACGCCTGGTGTTGCCGCCGGGCTCGAACAGCAGCACCGGCCGGGTCGCCAGCACCTCTGGCGTGATCCGCGCCGGCAGCTTCATGTCGCGGGGCGCGATCAGCACGAACTCATCGTTCATGACCGGCGTGATCTCAAGGCTGCGCCCAGACACCGGCAGCGTGACGAGCGCGATGTCGATCGTGTTGTCTTCGACGGCCCGCGAGATCTCCGCTGTGTTGCCCGTCGTCACCGTGATCTCGAGCGAGGGCATGGTGGCCCGCAGTTCCTTCAGGATCGGTGGCAGGAGGAAGATGCAGGCGGTCGCGCCGGTACCGAGCCGCACACGGCCTGCGGTTCCCGCCGTCTGCTGCGCGACGGCGTCGACCGCCGACGTTACGGCCGCGTTGATCTGGTCCAGGTGCGAAAGCAGGGCAACGCCGGCCGCGGTCGGCCGGGCGCGTCGTCCGACCCGCTCGATCAAGATCGCATTCAGGCTGCGCTCAAGCTGGCGCACCTGCAGGCTCACCGCCGGCTGCGTGAGCTGCAATCGCTCGGCGGCGGCAGAAAAGCTACCGCTGTCGATTACGACGGCGAAGCTTTCGAGATAGTCGAGGTTGAGGTTCTTCATCAAAGAATCTTTTATACTACGCATAACCAATCAAAGCTTCACTTATATAATGCCGTGGCGCATGCTCGGGCAATATTGACGGCTCAAGCAGGAAGACAGGTGATGGCAGGCATCAACGGCGTCGTGGTCCGCGACGCGACCGACGGCGACATGGCTGACGTGCAGGGCATCTACACCCATCACGTGCTCAAGGGGCTCGCGACCTTCGAGGAGGTGCCGCCGACGGCGGACGAGATGCGCAGCCGCCGCGCCGCGGTGCTGGCGGCGGGGCTGCCATATTTGGTGGCCGAGATGGATGGCCGTGTGGTCGGCTATTGCTATGCGACGTCGTACCGGCCGCGGCCGGCCTATCGCCACACCATCGAGGACTCGGTCTACGTGGCCGACGGGCTGCGCGGACGCGGCATCGGCTTGGCGCTGCTGCAAGAGCTGATTGCGCGCGTGGAAGCGGGGCTCTGGCGGCAAATGATCGCCGTGATCGGCAACAGCGGCAACGCCGGATCGATCGCGCTGCACCGTCGCATGGGCTTCGAGATGGTCGGGACGCTGAAATCGGTCGGCTTCAAGCTCGGGCAGTGGGTCGACACCGTGCTGATGCAGCGGCCGCTTGGACCGGGGGCCTCCACGCTCCCGCCAGACACGGAAACGGCGCGTTGATCGCACGCCGGGTCGTGGCCGCCCTCGGGCTGGCTCAACTGATCTCGTGGGGCGCGACCTATTATCTGATCGGCGGCTTCGGCGAGCAGATCGCCGCGGATCTCGGCTGGGGGCGCGACATTGTCTACGGCGGCTTTACCGCGGCGCTGCTGGTCATGGGCGTGGCGTCACCGCTTGCGGGAAGATGGGTGGACAGCCGTGGCGGCCGGGAGGTCATGGTCGCAGGTGCCGTGATCAACGCGCTCGGCTGCGCCTGTCTCGCCATCTCGCACAAGATCGGCACCTACTTCACGTCATGGATCGTTCTCGGCCTCGGCATGCGGCTGACGCTGTATGATGCGGCATTTGCGGCGCTGGCCCGGATCGGCGGACCGGAGGAGCGCCGCGCGATGTCAGGGATCACCTTGCTCGGTGGCCTGGCGGCCACCGTATTCTGGCCGCTCGGCCATACGCTTTCGGAACAGTTCGGCTGGCGCATCGCAGTGCTGGTCTATGCGGGCTTTGCACTGCTGACGATCCCGCTGCATCTGCTGATCCCGAACAAGCGGTTTGCCGTCGTGTCGGGTTCGGCAGCGCCGGCATCTAGGCAACCGCGCGCCGCTGGCGGTCCGCGGCTTGCGGCGGCCGGCGGGCTCTACGCCGTGATCATGACCGGTGCGAACTTCCTCAATGCAGGCATGTCCGCGCATATGATCGCGGTGCTCGCCGGCCTCGGGCTCACCATCACCGTGGCGGTATGGATCGCAACGCTCCGGGGCATCGGGCAATCCGCCGCGCGGCTCTGCGAGATCCTGTTCGGTGCACGGCTCGATCCGCTGGCGCTCAACCTGATGGCCTGCCTGATCATGCCGCTGTCGTTCATCGCCGGCCTGTTCAGCGGAACGGCGAAGGAGATGGGAATCGCCTTCGCGCTGCTCTACGGCGCCTGCAACGGCATTCTGACCATCACCAGGGGAACGCTGCCGCTGATCCTGTTCGATCACCGCAGCTACGGCACGCTGGTCGGCCGGCTGATCGTCCCGAGCTTCATCCTGCCCGCGGCGGCGCCGCTGGTCTATGCAATCGTGATCGACCGCTACGGCGATGCCAGCGCGCTCTATCTCTCGACCGGCCTCGCCGTGACGACGTTGCTCGCGGCCGCGATGCTGAAGGTGATGTTCCCCAGAACTTCCTGAGCGCAGGGACTCGCTGAGGTAGGCGGCGCAAGTTATCCTGCTTCAAATCCAGATAAGGGAGGAAGAAGAACATGGTGCCGTCGACCAAGACCCGCTTCGCTGCGTTTGCTCTTGCTGCATTGCTGTGCTGTGCCGGAGCGGGACATGCACACGCCGAGCAGCCGGGCGACCGCACGGTTGAGCTGCTCAAGAAGCTGATCTCCTTCGACACGTCGAATGGTCCGGGCGATACGCGGGCACTTGCCGAATATCTGAAATCGCAATTCGCGCCGCTCGGCGCCGAGGTCGACATCTTCGTCGCCCCAAACGGCAAGGCCGCACATTTTATTGCGCGGCTGCGCGGCGACGGTTCGCGGAAGCCGGTGCTGCTCGCCGCGCATGCCGACGTGGTTCCGGTCGAGCGCGAGAAATGGACCGTGGAGCCGTTCGCCGGCGTCGAGAAGGACGGCTTCGTCTACGGGCGCGGCGCGATGGACTTCAAGGGCGGGCTCGCGGTCTTCGCCAGCGCGGTGATGCGGCTTGCCGAGGAGAAGACGCCGCTGTCGCGCGACGTGATCTTCCTCGCCGAGGCCGACGAGGAGCAAGGCCAATACAGCACGGTGTGGCTGGCGAAGAACCATTGGGACAAGATCGACGCCGAATTCGCGCTGAACGAAGGCGGCTATGTGCTGCAGGAGCGCGACGGCACGGTGCGCCAGATCAATATCACGACGGCAGAGAAGCTCTCGGCGACGTTTGCGTTGAAGGCGACCGGTCCCTCCGGTCATTCCTCACGGCCGTTCCCGGCGGGGGCGATGGCCAACGACCGCCTGATCGCGGCGCTGGCGAAGCTCGCGGCACATGATCCGGCCGTCAAGCTGGTGCCGGCGACCGAAGCCTATTTCAAGGCGCTGCTTCCGATCAGCTCGGAGCAGACGGCAGCCGATATCAGGCAGCTCTTGGCTGCGAAGGACCAGGGCGATCGCGATGCCGCGGGAAGGAAGCTGGTCGCCGACAATCCCAAGGACAGCCTACTGCTGCACGCGCTGCTGCGCGATACCATGGTGATCACCATGATCGACGCCGGCATCAAGCCCAACGTCATCCCCGGCGACGCCAAGGCGGTGGTGAACACGCGGCTGCTGCCGGGCAGCACCACGGATCAGATGATCGAGGAGATCAAGCGGGCGATCGGCGACCCCGGCATCGAGGTCAGCATCGTGACGTCGCTGTCGCAACAGGACGCGCGGGACGCCTATCTGACGCGCTCCAGGATCCCGGCGTCGCCCATCAATACCGAGCTCTATGCGGCGCTGGACCGCAACGCGAAGCGGATCTGGAAAGACGCCGTCCTGGTGCCGACGATGTTCGAGGCGGGGACGGACGCCACCGCCTGGCGCGAGCGCAACGTACCCGTCTACGGCATCTATCCCTATCCGCTCGACGACGACATCCTGAGCCGGATGCATGGCAACGACGAACGGATCGGCGTCGAGGCGATCAAGCAGGGGGCGGAGTGGGTCTACACCACGCTGCGCGAGGTCGCGAAGAAATAGAAGTCATTCCGAGAGGTAGTTGCCGAGGAAGTCACGCTTGCCGAGCGGCACGCCGCGATGGCGCAGGATGGCGTAGGCGGTCGTGACGTGGAAGAACAGGCTTGGCAGCGCGAAGCCATACAGATAGCGCGCTGACGGCATTGGCGGGACGCCGAAGGGCAAGGTGATGACCCGTTCCGCCGCCCGCTCGAATGCCCGAACCGGGACCTTGTCGATGTAGTCGAGCGTTCGCGATATCCTTGCGTAGGCCTCGGCGAGGCGCTGCTCGCCGTCGGCAAAGGGCGGCGGCTTCAGACCGGCGAGCCGCCCGGCGGCGCCCTTGGCGTGATCGCTGGCCCGTTGCACCTGACCGACCAGCGTCAGCATGTCCGGCGCCAGCCGCGCCGCGAGCATGGCATCGGGATCGAGACCGCGTTCGCGGGCGTGGGCCTCGCCCTTGCGCAGAAGATTGGCAAGCGCGTCGAGCATCTGCCGGAACACCGGAACCGAGGCGTCGTACAATGGTGTGCTCATGGGCATTCTCCCATTCGTCATGTCTGGTGCGAGGCAAGCCAATTCATCTCCGGAAGCTCCGGCACGATGCCGCGGCGGGTCGCGATCGCCCAATCGCCGTCGTAGTAGTGTGTGAGGATATGGTCGTAACGCAGCGTGGCAGCGACGCCGGGAAGGGCGTGGACGCGCCTCAATAAATCCGGCAGGTGCCGATAGTCGACGAGCCGCCTGCGGCTTGCGCGGAACAGCGGATTGTACACGGCATCGAAGCGCACCAGCGTCGAATAGACCAGGACATCGGCCAGCGTTGGCCGTTCGCCGAGGCAAAATCGGCGGCCATCGCTTAGCCGGTCGTCGAGCTCGTCGAGAAAGCCGAATAGCTGATCCATCGCGGCGGTGTATCCGCGTTGATGCGTCGCGCCGGCCACCGCGTAGACGCCGACCGACAAGCGGCGTGCGATCTCGCCGTTCAGGTCGTCCATCGCGGGCTTCAGCTCGGCCGGGCAGAGATCGAGAACGCGATCGCCGGTGATCGCATCGAATGCGTCGTTCAGCATTGCTGCGATCTCGAGCGATTCATTGCTGACGATGCGGCGGGAGTGGCGATCCCACAGCACCGGAACGGTGACCTTACCGGTATAGTTCGGTGCCGAGGCGCGATAGGCCTCGTGCAGATGCAGGAAGCCGTTGTCCGCATTGTCGATGGTCGACAGGGCGGTGTCCGCAAAGCTCTAGCCGTCGGGCGTGTCCCAATGCGGATGCAGGACGGAGAGGCCGACGATGTCCTCCAGTTGCTTGAGCGCGCGCACGATCAGGACCCGGTGCGAGAACGGGCAGGCCGGCGAGGCATAGAGGTGATAGCGCCGCGGCTCGGCGCGGAAACCCGACGCACCGTCTGCGGTGATGCGGTCGCGAAAGCGGCCGGCATGGATCATCTGTTGCGCCTTGAGTTCGGGCGTCGGATCGATATCGCCGCGCCAGAGACCGTTGATCATGAGCTTCATGGCATTCACCATCGGTCGCTGCGATCTCAGGCTGCCGCCGGCTCGCGTGGCAGCCACAGCGATAGCCAGCCGCCGAGCGCCAGCAGCGCGACATTGCAGCCGAGCGCGATCGTGAAAGCGTGTGCATAGTCGCCGGCCTGCGGACACGGTCCGAGCAGGCTGTAGAAGATGCCGCCGATGATGGCGACGCCGAGTGCGGCGCCGATCTGGAAGGTCGAGATCATCATCCCGGATGCCAGCCCGGCGTGACGCGGCTCGATGCTGCCGATCACGGCCTTGATCACCGACGGCATCACGGTGCCGAAGCCGAGCCCGCCGCAGATCAGGCCGAATTCAGCGCTTTGTGGCAACATGCCACTAACCGACAGCATCACGACACCGAAGCCGATGACCTGGAGCGCAAAGCCCAGCGTCAGCGTGCGCGCGCCGAGCCACTGCATCACCAGCGACGACACCAGCGAACTCACGAAGAAGCCGGTGGCAAAGGGCAGGGTGGCGAGGCCGGCCGCCAGCGGGGAAAAATGCAGCCCGCTTTGCAGGTAGACCGCAAAGGTGAGGTAGAACGACGACAGCATGTAGAAGGCGAGCGCCATCACCAGCCCGATGACGAAATCGCTGTTGCGTAGAAGGTGAAGCGCGACCAGCGGGTCGCCGCCGCGCCGTGCGAGGCGCGCCTCGAAGCGGACGAAGGCGGCGAGCATCAGCGGAGAGGCCAGCAGCATCGCGACGATCCAGATAGGCCAGCCGGACTCCCGGCCCTCGATCAACGGATAGACCAGCAAGCCCAGCGTCAACGAGAGCAGGATGACGCCGCCGACGTCGAGCCGCTGCGCATGCTCGGCGCGCGAGTCCGTGAGGAACAGCAGTCCGCCAATGAAGGCGGCAAGGCCGATCGGCACGTTGATCAGGAAGATCGCTTGCCAGGCGAGGCCAAACGGATGGGCCGAGACCAGGACGCCGCCGAGCACCTGGCCGCAGATGTTGGCAAGACCGAACGTTGCGCCATAGAAGCCGAGCGCGCGGCCCTGTTCGGCCGCCGGAAACAGCACGCGGATCGAGGCGAGCACCTGCGGCGCCATCACGGTCGCGGTGAGGCCTTGCAGGATTCGCCCGGCGACCAGCACGTCCGGCGACCATGCGATGCCGCACAGCACCGACGCGATCGTGAAGCCGGCGACGCCGGTCAGGAACATGCGCCGCCGGCCGAGCAGGTCGCCGAGCCGGCCGCCGGTGATCAGGAACACTGCGTAGGTCGCAGCATAGGCCGAGATCACGAACTGCACTTCGCCTGGGGTGGCGCCGAGATCGTCGCGAATGGCCGGCAGCGCGAGGTTGACGACGTTGAAATCGAGGATCGGCAGGAAGGCGCCGGTAAGAAGCACGGGCAGCGCCAGCCATCGCCGCGGGTCGACCGTTGCCGGCCTTGTGTCGTGCAGCTGCAACGTCTCGGTGGTTTCGCTTGTCACCTGCCAGCTCCTCCGCGTCGCCGGTGCGGCACTCGAGGTGCGCCCGTCGGCCGAACTTTTCGGGAAGATGGCTTGTCCGTTCGTGATAAGGTATTCGCCAACTCTGCGAACCGAGTTTGCAAAAATGCACAGCGTTCTCGCGGTAGCGCGCGAGGGCAGCCTATCCGGGGCAGCGCGCAGACTGGGCGTGACGCATTCGACCGTGTTCCGCCGCCTCGGCACGATCGAAGCAGCGATCGGAACACGCCTGTTCGAGCGCTTCCGCGATGGTTACGCGCCGACCCCCGCCGGCGAGACCGCGGCGGCTTCGGCGGCGCGGCTCGAGGATGAGGTAATCGCGCTTGAGCGCAGGTTGGCGGGACAGGACCTCAGGCCATCAGGCCCGGTCCGGATCACCACGACCGATACGCTCGGCGCGGTGCTGATGCGGCATCTGCCCGCGATGCGTGCTGCGCATCCGGAGATCGAGCCGGAAATCATCATCTCCAATGCGATGGCGAATCTGACCCGCCGCGAGGCCGAGATCGCGATCCGGCCGACGCCGGCGCCGTCCGAACTGCTGGTCGGACGGCGCGTCGCCGATATTGCCCATGCGGTCTACGGATCGCGGGCCTATCTCGCGCGGCGCAATGACAAGGATCTGTCGGCACACGACTGGGTCGGGCTCGACGATGCGCTGGCGGGAACCGTGATCGCCGGCTGGATGCGCGACAACCTGCGCCCGGCGCGCTTCGCGTGCCGCGTCGATGCGCTTCCGGCGCTGTGCGATGCGGCGGCGGCGGGACTGGGGCTTGCGTTGCTTCCCTGCTATGTCGGCGATCCCGCGCCGGCGCTGCGCCGCCTGACACCGAAGGCGCTCGCCGAGCCGCGCTCGGCGCTGTGGCTGCTGACGCATGACGATCTCAAACGCACCGCGCGCATCCGCGCCACGCTCGATTTCCTGGCCAAGGCGCTGGTGTCGGAGCGCGCGCTGTTCGAGGGCAGGCGAGCCGGCCACGCGCGGCGGTAGCGGGCAGGGCGCGCCAATCGATCAGGACCCGGCCGCTTCGGTGACGATGCGGAGATCCCGTGCCGGGCGATCCGCAGGCGGACGGTGATGTTCGCGAAAGGCGCTCGCCAACGTTTTCAGCGTCGCACGCGACTTCGCGTCCGACAATTTCGACAGCAGCATGATCTCGGATGGAGGCAGCGCGGGGAGGCCGAACTTCTCGGTGACCTCGACCGCGCCCGGCGGGACGACCCGGCGCGAGAACACCGAGATCGCAAGGCCAGCCGAGACGGCTTCGGCGACGGCAAAGGCTCCGCAGCCAAGGAAGGTTTCGGTCCACGGCAACCCTGCCGTGTCGAGCGCATGGGTCGCGGTGTTGAGGATTCCACAAGACGGCGAGGAGGCCGCCAATCGAAATGGCTCGCCCTTGCGATGGACAAAGTTCGGCGTGGCGAACCAGCCGAAATGATCGGGTCCCAGAACCTCGCCGTCGCGCCGATCGTCATCCCGGAACACGATCACGGCGTCGATCGTCCCGCGATCGAAGGCCTCCAGCAGGTCACGGGCATCGTCGAGCCGGACCTCGATCGTCAGTGCCGGATCATGCGCATTGAGCCGCGCCAGCAAGGTCGGAAGCTCGGGCGCGCCGACGTGGGTCGCGATCCCCAATGAGAAGCGGCGGCGAACGGACGACAGCCCGGCGACCGCGCGATCGTGTGCGGCAAGGAAGGCGCGCGCGGACTCGAGGAATGCGGCTCCCTGCACCGAGAGGCGCACCAGCCGCGGGGTTCGCTCGACCAGCTTCTGGCCGACCCGGTCTTCCAGCCGCCTCAGCTTGACGCTGATCGCCCCTTGCGTGGTGCCGAGCGCGTCGGCGGCGCGTGTGAAGCTCTTGAGATCTGCGATGGTCACGAAAGCCTTCACGGCGTCGACGTCGAGGGTGGTCATGTCAGTCATCCGGAATTGTTGTCTCTGAAATATCTAGTCATCCAATTCAACAATGCTCAAGCCGTGATTAGCTTTTGGCCGTGAAGCGCCGCCGCCACCCGATTCCTGCCGTTGCTGCCTCAATACATCGTGAGTCGATCGACCGTCGCTGCTGCCAGCACCCTGGCAACAGCGTGCGGTATCCCGTTGGCTTGCCATAACAAAAGGCCTGATCATGTCTACTGAACTGAGCCGCCGCGGCGCTGTCGTGTTGTCCGCCGTATGCCTTGCCTGCCTGATGTTCGGATTGGAGATATCCAGCATCCCCGCGATCCTGCCGACGCTGGAGCGGGTGTTGCATGCCGACTTCAAGTCGCTGCAATGGATCATGAACGCCTACACGATCGCGGTGACCACGGTGCTGATGGCGATCGGGACGATCGCTGATCGCTATGGGCGGAAGCGCATCTTCCTGGTCGCGATCGCGGCGTTCGGCATCACCTCGCTGATCTGCGGTGTCGCCTCGAGCGTCGAAATGCTGATCATCGCCCGGTTGCTGCAGGGGCTGAGCGGCGGCGCGCTTTTGATCTGCCAGATCGCCGTGCTGTCGCACGAATTCCAGGGCGGGCGGGTACGCGCCGTTGCCTGGGGCTGGTGGGGCGTGATCTTCGGCATCGGTCTCGGCTTCGGGCCGATCATCGGCGGCGCCGTCGTCGCGCTGCTGAGCTGGGAATGGGTGTTCCTGGTCCATGTGTTGTTCGCAGCGGTCGCGTTCGTGCTCACGATCGGCGGCGTCCATGAATCGAAGGACCCGAAGGCGAGCAGCCTCGATGTTGCCGGCATCGTCACGATGTCGCTCGCGGTGTTCTGCCTCGCCTTCTACATCACGCAGGGGCCGGATCTCGGCTTCGCCAGCCCGAAGGGGCTCGCGATCCTCGGTGTCTCCGCACTGAGCTTCATCGCGTTCCTGGTTGCCGAAAGAATCAGCCGGCGTCCGATGTTCGATTTTTCGGTGTTTCGGATCCCGGCGTTCTCCGGCTCGATCGTCGGCTCGGCCGCGATGAACCTCAGCTACTGGCCGTTCATGATCTATCTGCCGATCTGGTTTCACGCCGGCCTTGGCTATGACAGCGTGTCCGCCGGCCTTGCGCTGCTGGCCTACACGCTGCCGACGCTGGTGATGCCGCCCTTCGCCGAGCGGCTGTCGCTGCGCTATCAGCCCGGCCTGATCATCCCCGCGGGGCTGTTCACCATCGGCATCGGCTTCATGCTGATGAAGTTCGGCAGCGCCGCCGCGCAGCCCGACTGGCTGGCAATGCTGCCAGGCTGTCTGATCGCCGGAATTGGCCTCGGCATCACCAATACGCCGGTGACCAACACGACGACGGGCTCGGTCTCGAGCGACCGCGCCGGCATGGCCTCTGGCATCGACATGAGCGCGCGGATGGTCTCGCTTTCGGTCAACATCGCCTTGATGGGCTTCATCCTGGCGAGCGGCGTGCTGGCGCATTTGAAGGCCGTATTGCCCGCGCTGGATGGCGCGCAGCTTCGCGTCATCGCGGAACGGATCGCGGCCGGCGATGCCGTATCCGCGCCCGAACTGACAGGGGCTGTCGTACACCAGGCGCTGGCCAGCGGCTTTGGCTGGGTGATGCTCTATGGCGGCATCGGCGTATGGATCATGGCCGCGATCAGCTTCCTGATCTTCAACGCGCGGCCGATGCGGCAGGCCGAAGCCCAGGGCACCAAGTGAACCTGACGTCGTCGCGCTCGCCCCCGGAAAGGGGCGGGCCGCCGACATTCACTTCACGAGGGTCAGCAGCGGCTTGTCTTTCTCGACGATATAGGTCGCAAGCTCGCTGGCGGTGACGTTGCCGACGTTCTTCGCCGCATGGATCGTGCCTGCGGGAATGAACAGCACGTCGCCCGCCTTCAGCGTTGCCGGCGCTCTGCCGTCGACATCATATTCGAGCGTCCCGGCGAGCACATAGATGATCTCCTCGCCGGGATGCGTATGGCGGCCGAATGCCTTGCCGGGCGCGATATCGACACGCACCTGGACGGCTTCGCGTCCGGGCGCGCTGAGGTCGTGGTGCTGCAAATCGGTTCGCGTGAAGTCGGCCGGCGGTTGAGCTTGGGCAGTCGGTGTCGTCAGGAAACTTCCAACGATCAGGGCTGCTCTTGCGACCAGGCGCGTCGCAATCATCAGCTTGCGCGTCATCTTCAACTCCTGGGTTTGTCTTCCGGACGTGCCCGACCGCGAACCGGCAAGGCGCCGGCCCGCGTCGGTGGTCGTCATCTCTCTGCTTCAGAGAAGGGTGGTCGCGACGTCGATGTTGCCGTGGACTGCCTTGGAGTAGGGGCAGATGCCGTGCGCGGCTTCGATCAGCTGCTGCGCAACCTCGCGCTCGACGCCGGGAACGCGGACGTTGAGGCGTGCGCTCAGGAAGAACGAACTGCCGGCCTGGTTCAGATCGATCTCGGCATCGACCTCGGGCTCGCTCGCCAGCTTGACCTTGCGCTGTCCGGCGGCGAGCTGGATCGCGCCGATGTAGCAAGCCGACCAGGCGGCGGCGAACAGGTTCTCCGCGGCCGGGTGCGGCTGCGGCAGCTTGACGTCGAGGAAGCCGTCGCCTGAGCGGGCGGCGCCGTTCGGGCCGGCGGTGACGTGGGTCTTTCCGGTGACAAGGACCTTGGCATTGGCAGTCATGATGCGCTCCTTTTGGATAAAGTTAGATCGTATCCGATCTAATCGGATGCGCGTTGAATTAGTTCCGGCACTGGACTATGTCAAGCACTTCCGATTTAATCGGATGCGATTTATATGGATTGGGACTTCACAAACTCCGGAGGCGCCCGTGACCCGCTACCCCAAGGCCGAGGCCAAAGGCCGAAAACTCTCGAATTTTCTATGCTTTGCGGTCTATTCGGCCAATCTGGCCTTCGGCCGCGCTTACAAGCCGATCCTCGACGCGGTCGGCCTGACCTACACCCAGTACATTGCCCTGATCGCGCTGTCGGAGGCCGACGACCAGACCGTGAGCGAGCTCGGCGAGAAGCTGTTCCTGGAATCCAACACGCTGACGCCGATCCTGAAGAAACTGGAGCAGAGCGGTTACATCAGCCGCGTCAGAGATCCCGCCGACGAGCGGCAGGTGCGGGTGAGCCTGACGGCAGCCGGCCGGCGCCTGCTCGACAAGGAGATCAACGCGTCGCTGGTCGAGGCCACCGGGCTCGGCGACGAGTTTCCGATCGTGCAGAAGAGTGTGGTCAGGCTGCGTGACAATCTGCTGAATCACACGCGCGGCGATTCGAAGAAGGCCTGAGGCTGCGGCGGCGGCGTGCCGGCGCACCGCGCTGCCGTACCAAATTGTAACGCGCTGTATACGCGCCGCGTCGTCCGCATTTTCGCCACGGTGCAACCGGCCATCGCGTAGGAGTTCAGATTCCGAGGCGGGACGTTGTTCTAGGAGTGTCATCATGTCGCTTGCAGTTCGACGCCGCCGAGCGTTGTCAGCACGAAGTCTGCGCGTGCCGACGGCGATATCTTCGGCAGGCTGATGACGTTGTAGCCCAGCCTGGGAAGGGTCTCCATCAGCCGCTGATACTCCGCCGTCGCTGCCTCGAAGCTGTGCCGTCGCTCAGCGTCGTTAACGTAGATCTCGGGCCATGGCGGCGTCATGAACACGCGCGCGTGGTAGCGATGGTTGGAGCAGACCGGATGCAGCACCGGCTCGCCCGTCAATGCCTCCAGCGCGGATGCGGCGTCGACGAGGCCGCGATCGAAGAACACCCATCCGGAATAGGCGTTGGCCTCCGCCATGTCCTTGAGCGCGACGTCGATGGCGCGCCGAAGGAAAGCCGCCGCATCGATCCAGGGCTGCGCCGTGCCGCCGGATGCGAGCTCATCGGTGATGATGCGGCGTCCAGGCTCCTCGACGACCGGATAGCCGCGTCCGCGCAATTCGGCCAGCAAGGTCGATTTTCCGCCGCCGGAGCAGCCGGAGATCAGGACGAAGCGACTGTTCAAGAGATGTCCTTTCATCAATCGTCACAAGGCGCAAGCCGGCGCCCCCGCTGATGCGGGCTGCTCGATAGGCCTGAAGCCCTGGGGAAGGCGCGGAGATGTCTCGACGCGCATGACGAGCATAGCATCGAATGTGACGCAAACGAGGTGCGCTTGACGAATTCTTCAGCGCCGCGCCGGTAATCTCGATCAAGCATCGTTGTATTCTGCTCGAAGGGAAGGCGCACATGGCATCAGGCTCGATCACCTGCATCACGCTCGCACTGGTGCTCTGCGGCGCGACGCTTCAGCCGTCACGTGCTGCTGACCCCGCCGAACCGATCCGTATCGGCGCGGTGTTGCCGTTTTCCGGTGGCGTCGAGCTCTACGGTCAGCAGGCCAGGCTCGGGCTCGATCTCGCCGCTGGGGAAATCAACGCCGCGGGCGGCATTCTCGGCAGGCCGGTCGAGGTGATCTATGCCGACGACAAGACGCGGCCGGAGTCGGCCGCCGAGGCGATGCGTTCGCTGGTCGAGAAAGACGGCGTGCTGGCGGTGGTCGGTCCCATCACCTCGCGCAACCTGAATGCGCTGGTGCCGCTTGCCGAGAGTTCGAAGACGCCGCTGCTCTACGCCACCAATTACGAGGGCGGCAAATGCAGCCGCTATCTGTTTTCGTTCGGCGCGGTGCCGAACCAGGAACTCGGCCAGCTGCTGCCCTACATGACGCAGACCTACGGCGACACGTATTTCCTGCTCGGCGCCGACCGGGTCTGGCCGCATCAGATGTTCAGCATCGCGCAGCCCTTGATCGAGCGGCTCGGCGGCAAGGTGGTCGAGACCAAATATACGCTGGGGACCGAGTCCGATTTCTCGCCGCTGATCAGGGAGATCGCGGCGAGCAAGGCCAAGGTGCTGCTGTTTGCGCTGAAGGGCGACGGCATGGACTTCATCCGGCAGGCCGACGAGGCCGGATTGCTGAAGGACATCACCGTGGCCTTCCTCGGACTGTCCGAGGTCGATCTCATCTTCCGCGGCAAGGGCCAGAATATGGTCACGGTGGTGCCGGCGGTCGCGGCGAGCGAGGATCCCGCGGTCAGGGCGTTCGTGGCGAAGGCCCGCGCTGCCGCGAACCCCGGCGTTGCGGTGTCGAACTATGTGATGACGCACTACAACACCCTGATCGCGCTCAAGGCCGCGGCCGAGAGGGCCGGCAAGCTCGACAAGGAGGCCATCATCGACGCGATGGCCGGTCTCACCATTGCATCGCCGACCGGCCCGGTGACGCTCGGCCAGGATCACCACGTGGCGATGAACATGTTCATCGCCAGGACGCAAGGGACGGAACTGGTGCAGGTCCGTGCGCTCGGCGCCATAACGCCGCAGCCTGGATGCAATCTGGCTGGTCGCTGACAGCACGCCCGACGCCCGCTTTCAGGGGCGAAGCCGACACCCAATCTGACGTCTGGGATATCGTCTTGTGACCCGTGGCGGACCCTGGGCCGGCGTCAGCTAGGTCGACCTGCGCGAGACTAGAAGCTCCACCACGCGAAGCACAATTCAGTCTTCCGAGCGCAGGGCCGCCTCGACGCGCTGGATCAGCCGCTCCCGCATCTCGGGCAAGGCCCCGCCGAGCAGAAGGAAGACGCGGACGATCGGCAAATAGGGCTGCATCGCCGCGGTCAGCGCCGCAGGGGGCATGCCGGCCAGCCGCGCATACTCCGCCTGCAGAGCCGAATTGACCGTGGCCCGCACCGGATCGTCGGCGTAGTCCGGGCCAAGCTCGGCGAGCAAGACATGGCACTGCGCAATCTCGTAGGCGGCAGGCGCGCGGGTCGCGCCGAGCCAGTCGATCAGTCTCGGACCCTGCGCTGTCATGATCACGTTGCCGGGGTGAAGATCGGAATGGCACAGCACGTCATCGGCTGCGAGGTGCTCGATCAGCGCGAGGACGCCAGTGGTGATGCGCTCCGGAAGTACGCTGCCGCCGAACCGCAATCGGGCGTCCATTGCCTCGCGCAACGAGAGTGCGTCCGGCGGTGGCCGCGTCTTGTGAACGGCGAGGCAGAGCGCCGCAAGGATTGCGCCAGCTTGTTCACGCGTGACGGCGCCGGTGCGCGTAGCCTGCATCAGGGTCGGCCCATCGAACCGCGGCAGCACGATGCCGAAGCGCCCGTCCAGGGCAACTTCGCCGAGCACCTCCGGCGCTGGGCCGCCGCCGGCGAAGACCGCGCGGGTCATTTGCGCCTCGTGCTGGACGACCCATTGCGGGATACCTGGCTTGGACAGCTTGACGACCTGACCGGGCGCCCAAGCGTAGACATCAGCGAAAAGTCCATCGCCGATCTTCTCTCCCAGCGATCCCTGCATGCCCGTTCTCCGCCGTGATGGAGGAAACACCGGCGGCGCGCAAAAAGGAACCCCTCCCGTCGCGGGGCCGCCCGACACCATGATCGCGTTTCAACTGCCGAGGCCTTCCGACTTCGAAAAAATGAGCTGGCGCGTGCGGTGGCTGTCGGTTCCAGGCCGGTCCGTTCGTCTTTCAGCCGGAACGAGCTGCATGGGAGTTCTGGAATGACCAACTCGACCTATCGCTGGGTGATTGTCGCAGCCGGCGGCCTGCTTGGTTGCGTCGCGATCGGCGGCATGTTTTCGCTGCCGGTGTTCCTGCAGCCGATGGCGCGGGAGACCGGCTGGTCGGTGACCGGCATCTCCAGCGCGATGACGATCGGCTTCCTCGCAATGGCCTTCACCAGCATGATCTGGGGCACGCTGTCCGACCGCTTCGGGCCGCTCCCGGTGGTGCTGACCGGATCGGTCGTGTTGGCGGCGAGCCTCGCACTGGCAAGCCAGGCACCGTCGCTGCTGGCATTTCAGTTTCTGTTCGGGGCGCTGGTCGGCGCGGCGACGGCCGCGATCTTCGCCCCGATGATGGCCTGCGTCACCGGCTGGTTCGACACCCATCGCAGCCTTGCCGTCTCGCTGGTGTCGGCCGGCATGGGCATGGCGCCGATGACGATGTCGCCGCTCGCGGCCTGGCTGATCTCCCATCAGGACTGGCGGACGTCGATGCTGATCATCTCAGGCGTGGTCGGCGCGATCATGATCCCGGTCTCGTTTCTGGTGCGCCGTCCGCCGGCGCTGCAGGGCGGCCATGCTGAAGTGGCGAGCACGAGCGGTGAGCCGCCGATGTCATTGGCGCAGGCGCTGCGCTCGCCGCAATTCATCATCCTGATCGCGACCAATTTCTTCTGCTGCGCCACCCATTCCGGACCGATCATCCACACGGTGAGCTACGCGGTCACCTGCGGCATTCCGATGGTCGCGGCGGTGACGATCTACAGCGTGGAAGGGCTCGCCGGCATGGGCGGCCGCATCGCCTTCGGCCTGCTCGGTGACCGTTTCGGCGCCAAGCGCGTGCTGGTGCTGGGGCTGCTGGCGCAGGCGTTCGGCGCGCTCGGTTACGTCTTCGTGCGCGAGCTTGCCGCGTTCTACGCCGTCGCGGCGATCTTCGGCTTCATCTATGCCGGCACCATGCCGCTGTATTCCGTGCTGATCCGCGAGAATTTCCCACTGCGGATGCTTGGCACCGTGATCGGCGGCACAGCGATGGCCGGCAGCCTCGGCATGGCGACCGGTCCGTTGGCCGGCGGCCTGATCTACGACACTTTCGCGAGCTATACGTGGCTCTATGTCGGCTCCTGGGCCGTCGGCCTCGGCGCGTTCCTGATCATGATGACCTTCCGGCCGATGGCGGCGCGGCCCGCGGCGGTGCCGGCGCCGGCGTGAGGCTGGTGCGCGCGTGAAGCCCTCTGCTTCACGCGCGGCTGCGTTTCGGCCGCCGGATGGCGCGCACCTTGTTGTTGGTCGAGCCGCTGCCGCAGAAGAAACCGGTCCTTGCCGTCGGATTCGAGCCCCGAGACGAACACGCCCTTCGGCATCTCGAGCCGTTCCATCACCTCGCCGGTCTGCGGATCGATCCGCCTGACGTCGCTCTGGTCCTCTTCCCAGGTGCCGTGCCAGAGTTCGCCATCGACCCAGGAGACGCCGGTGACGAACCGGTTGCTTTCGATGGTGCGCAAAACCTTGCCGGTTTCCGGATCGACCTGAACGATGGTGCGGTCGCGATACTGGCCGACCCACAGCGAGCCTTCCGCCCAGGCAAGCCCCGAGTCGCGGCCGCCGCCGGGCGAGGGGATCGTGGACACCACGCGTCCGCTGTTCGGCTCGATCTTCAGGATACGGTCCTCGGCGATCTGATAGAGGTGCTTGCCGTCGAACGCGGTGCCGGCATGGGCCGCGATATCGAGAGTGCGGGTGGTATTGCCGCTGTCGGGATCGAAGGCGATCAGCTGGCCTCCGGCCGCGAACCAGACCTGCTTGCCGTCGAAGCTGACGCCGCCGACGCTCTCGACGCCTTCGAAGGCATATTCCCGGATGATCTCGGCCTCGGACTTCTTCATGCGGCGCTCCAGATTCCTGTTTTGACGCGTTTTCTTCACGCGAACCGATACCCACTTCGCTCGAAAACGCTTTTGATTGCTGCCTGATTCTAGCCGTTCGGCAGCGGGGCAGGGAGTAACAACGTCGTCGTGAATCCCGGCACCGGCGGCGTCATCCAGCGTCGGGCGCGGGCGCGGCCGACCGACTGCACCTTGCCCGTGGCGGCCAGCGCGTCGAGTGCGCGCTGCACCGTGCGCTGGCTCGCGCCCAGCGCCACCGCTAGCGCCGAGCTCGACCAGGCCTCGCCATCGGCGAGGAAGGCCAGCACCGCCGCATGCTCCTCCTCGACCGGCAGTGCCAGCACGCTGACCTCGCGGCGGCCATGCGGCTCCAGCACGAAGCCGTCAGGCGTCGCGCTGAGATCGGCGAGCGGCAGCAAGGCCCGGCGCAACCGTCCGATCTCGACTCGCAGACGTGCCCTGTGCGATTCATCGGCGTGCTTGCCGCGGAACGCGCGCGCGATCAGCGTGGCACGCGAGACGTCCTGCGGCCACGCTTCGCCAAGCGCGCGGGCGAGCGCAAACAGCACCGGCCGTCGTGTCAGCGAGACCGTGGTGCCGCTGTCGCGCACGACGTAGCGGCAGGCATCGACGACGAGTGCCTCCGATGCCATCAGCGCCTCGACCTCTTCGAGCAGCAGAGGCCGCTCGTGACCGCGCGCGATCAGGCGTGCCGCGGGCGTGGCGAGCAGGTGAGCGGTGCTTTCGACCTCGGCCGCAAGCGCGGCGATGCGGGCGCGCCGTGCGGCATCCCTTGCCCGTGCCAGCGCCTCGCGCGCCAGCTTGGTCCGCAGCCGCCGCATCGCGATTCCGGCGACGACCAGTTCATGCCCGACCCGCAGCGCCGGCGGGAAGGGCGCCGGGTCGAGGTCATCGAGCATGCGCTCGGCCGCATCGAGGCTCCCGATCAACAGCAGGCGGCGGATCTCGAGATAGCCGGCGTGCGCGGCGTTGAGCGCGTCGCCGCGTGCCCCGAGCGTTGCCCGCGCCGCGGCGAGGCTCTTGCTGGGAAATGACAGGTCGCGCGACACCAGCGCGATTTCCGCTTCGGCCACCACGCAGCGCGCCCGCGCGACCGCTTCACGCGGACCGAAGCCGCGGCCCGCGCGCCGCAACAGCTCCTTGGCGCGGGCGAAATCGCCGAGCCGGGCCATCGCGATGCCGCGCAGCGCCAGCGCCGGCGCATCGTCGCGCAGGGCCACCCGTTTCAGTGCGCCGAGGGGATCACCCGCCGCGAGCGCGCGCGCCGCTGCCGTAATCAGCGAATCCATTCGAATCCCGACACACTTGTCACTCTCGCCCTCCGAAGACCGATCCTAACCTAGCACATGGCGACATGGATCATCTCCAGAGAGATCGAATGATGACCGGAGTAGAGACACGTGAGGATTGGTTGAAAGGCCGCATCAGCGGCCGCGGAGCCATGGTCGCGCGCTGGCTGTCGCTGGCGGCGGCGCCGACCTTCGCCGTGATGGCGCTGGTGGCCGCGCTGGCGCCGGCCGAGATGATCTGTGGTGCCACGCAGGGACCGTTCTCGTTGCAGGGCATGGTCCCGATGTACGCGCTGATGAGCGCATTTCACCTGGCGCCGTGGTTGCGCCTGTTCCGATGACAGCTTCATTCCTCCGGCAGCGTGAAGACCGCGCATGGTTGCGCGATGCCGCAGCGACACCGCGCGCATTGCTGCCTCGCATGCACTGCGCGTGCTCGGCGGACCGGATGCGCATCGTGTTCACCGAACGGCTTGGCGTGCCGGCTGCGCAGTATCGCGCGAGTTTTCGCAGATTGTGACGCCGTTCATGAAGCGGAAGCCGGATCTGCGATAGAGTCAACCTATCCGAATTTATCCGCAACAATGCAATTTTCACGCGAGGCTGACATGGACGCGCTCACGCTTTACATCATCCGCCATGCCGAGAAGCCGGGCGAATCCTGGCCGGGACCCGGCTTTACCGCGGACGGTGTGTCCGATACCGAGTCGCTGGTGCTCCGCGGCTGGCAGCGCGCCGGCGCATGGACGGCATTGTTCGGTACCGATCTGACGACCGGCGATTATGCCAAGCCCGATGCGATCTATGCCGCGACGCCGGGCACCACGCCCGATCGGCCGCCGTCGAGCCGTCCCGCCGAGACGATTTCGGCGCTCGCCGCACGTTGCGGCATCACACCGAACGAAGATTTCGGCAAGGGTGATGAGCCGGCGCTGATGAAGGCCATATTGGCGCTGAAGGGTGTCGTGCTGCTGTGCTGGGAGCACAAGGCGATCATCGCCGACATCCTGCCGCTGATCCCGGTCAGCAAGGGCAAGCCGCCGACCAAATGGGAGAGCAGCCGCTTCGACGTCGTGCTGCGCTTCGAGCGTGCCAAGGGCGACGACAAGTTCGCCTTCAAGGAGCTGTTTCCGAAACTGCTGTCGGGCGATTCCGACAAGCCATTGGGTGGCTGAACCGCGGCCGCGCCGATCAGTCGAGCCCGAGCGCCTTGCGCGATTTCCGCGTCAGCTTGGATGCGATCAGCGCATGCGCCTGACCGAGATAGGCCTTGAGCTCGGCGTCGGGCAGGGCGTCGTTGCCGATCAATTGCACCCATTTGGCGCGCGCCAGATACGGCGCCGGCCGCGCCAGCTCCTGCTCGATCAGAAGCTGATAGGCCATGTTCGAGGTCTTGAACATGAAGCCGCCGGTGCTCGCGACGAAGCCGCCGGCCAGCGCGAACATCTTGCCGCCGACCTTGAACACGGATGTGCCCTCCCATTGCACGAACTTGGTGGCGGCGGGCAGGCGCAGGCAACGGGCTTCGAAGGTTTTTGGGCGCATGAATCGATGGAACTGGGGGCTTCAAAGCCATAGGCCAGCTGCACCAATGCCGACAAGTCTCGGGTGAGCCGGCAGTCCCGGCCGACGATTTGCCCTGGAGCTCACGAAAATGTGGGTTGTCGCCAAAGTATCTATCGATATATCGGAAGATATGTTTTCAGTAAGGAAATGGAAATGAGACGATCGATGTTTGGCGGCCGGGACGATGACGGCTTCCGGTTTGGCTTCTTCGCCATGGGCCGGCACGGCCGTGGCGGTCACCGCTTTGGCCGCGGCGGCCATGGCTTCTTTGGACGGGGCGGCAGCGGCGACTTTCCGGGATCGCGGCGGCTCTCGTCGCAGGATCTGCAACTCGTCATCCTGGCGCTGCTCGGCGAGCAGCCGGCGCATGGCTATGAGCTGATCAAGAAGATCGAGGAGCGGTCGGACGGCTTCTACAGTCCAAGCCCGGGCGTGATCTATCCGGCGCTGACCTTCCTCGAGGAGATCGGCCATGCCAGCGTCACCCAGGATGCGGCGCGCAAGCTCTACAGCATCACCGAGCAGGGCAAGGCGCATCTCGCCGAGAACCGCGCCACCGCGGACACCATTCTCGAAGCGCTGTCGCGGATCGGCCGCCGCATGGACGAGGTGCGCGAAGCCTTCGCCGGCGTCAGCGATCTCGATGGCGAGGCTTCCGACGACGTGCACCGCGCCCGTCATGCGCTGAAGAGCGCGCTGCGCCAGAAGCGCGGCTGCGATGCCGCCGAGGCGCGCCGCATCGCGAAAATCCTCGACCGTGCTGCCGCCGAAATCCTGCAGCAATGACGCAATCGCAAAGGAGACCCTTCATGTACAACGCTGAACCGCACAGTGCGATTGCTGACGCCCGCATTGCCGCCGTCATCGCGCGCCTGCAGGTCTCGCGCCCCAGGCCGGCTGCGGGCGGTCCGCGCGGCAATCCAGCGATGAGCCGCGATCCGAACGATTATGCCGAGCAGGGATTTTCGATCCACCCGGAGCAGGGCGAATTGATCTATCTGCTGTGCCGCGGCCTGCGCGCCAAACGCGTCGTCGAGTTCGCGACGTCCGTTGGAATGTCGACGCTGTATTTCGCAGCCGCGATGCGCGACAATGGCGGCGGCACGGTGATCGGCTCTGAGATCGTGCCGGCCAAGGTTCAGGCCGCGAAGCGCAATCTCGCCGAGGCCGGCCTTGCCGACTACGCCGAGATCCGCGAGGGCGACGCGCGCCAGACGCTGCGCGATCTCGGTGGTCTCGTCGACTTCATCCTGATCGACGGCTGGCCGGGCGACAGCGGACCGACGCTGGCACGGCAGGTGATCGAGATCGTCGCCCCACAGCTTCGCGTCGGCGGCTATGTCATGAACGACAATGCCGAGGCGGATTTCCTGGAGTTCGTGCGCGACCCCAGGAACGGCTTCGTGTCGATCACGCTGCCGCTCAAGGGCGGTACCGAGCTCTGCCTGAAGGTAGGTTAAGGATCGGTTCGGCCCGGCGAAATCCCGCTGGCGTGATTGTGAGCCGCAACGACATCCCGCCACGCTGGATTTTGTCGGCGCTTCTTGCTCTCTTCGAAGAAAATCAGGAGCGAAGCGCCGCATGTCCGAAGTCCCTCCCATCCATCCGCTTGATCGCCCGATCTGGAGCGCGCTGACCACAAGGCAACGGGACCTTGCGGAGGGCGGTACTGAGGCGCGACGCTTTCCCGTTGCGATCGCTCCCTTCGCCGACATGGTCGACATGTCGCTAGGGAGTTTTGCCTCACTCGGCGCGCTGTTATCGGGGCCAGACATCGCGGTGCTGTTCACGCCAGATCCGGTCATCGCGCCGCCGGAGTTCAAGGTGCTGCTGGCCGAGACCGGCGAGCAGATGATCGGCACACCGGCGGAGTTTTCTCTGTCCGGCGTCGAGATCGTCAGGCTCGGTGTCGTCGATGTTCCTGCGATGATGACGCTGACGGACATGACAAAACCCGGACCGTTCAGCGCGCGGACCCATGAGCTTGGCAACTTTTTCGGCATTCGCGTTGGCGGCGAGCTGGTATGACCGGGGAACGGATGAAGCCGGGGAACTATACCGAGATGACCGCGGTCTGCGTGCATCCGGACCATCGCGGCCGCGGCTACGCCCAGGCGCTGCTGTCGGCGGTCGGCCGCCAGATCGTGGCGCGCGGCGAGATTCCGTTCCTGCACGTCTTCACCAGCAACGTCTCGGCGATCGCGCTCTACCGCCGCCAGGGCATGGAGATCCGCCGCCGTCTGCACGTCACGGTGCTGCAGAAGCAGGGGTAGGGGTGTTCGGCAAGGTGGATTGAGGGAAATCCCTCATTCGTGATTTCGCCCGTCGTGCTTAGCTTTGCCGGACCGCAACACACGAGAGAGGATATCTCGATGACCGAGCAATCCCAGGACAAGCGTCCCGTAGCCGATCGGGCGGAGAACAACGCCTTCTTTCCGTCGCCTTACTCGCTTGGGCAATTCACCTCGGCCAAGTCGGATCTGTCCGGCGCGGACTATCCCAACGCGTACAGGGGTGGTCGCTGGAAAATTCTGATGATTGCCGCGGACGAGCGCTATCTGCTGTTGCAGAACGGCACGATGTTCTCGACCGGCAACCATCCCGTCGAGACCTTGTTGCCGATGTATCATCTCGACAAGGCCGGCTTCGAGTTCGACATCGCTACCGTGTCGGGCAATCCGGTCAAGTTTGAGCTGTGGGCGTTCCCGAACCAGGACGACGCGGTCAAGAGCATCTACCAGAAGTATCTCGGCAAGCTGAAGCAGCCGCTGAAACTCTCCGACGTGATCGAACGCAAGCTCGGCAAGGATTCCGATTACATCGCGGTGTTCATTCCCGGCGGCCATGGTGCGTTGATCGGCCTTCCTGAAAGCCTCGACGTCAAGGCCACCTTGAAATGGGCGCTCGACAACGACAAGCATATCGTCTCGCTCTGCCATGGTCCGGCGGCGCTTCTGGCGTCCGCAGTCGGCGAAGCCAAGGGCGACTATCCTTTCAGGGGTTACAAGATCTGCGCATTCCCCGATGCCATCGATCGGACGACGCCCGACATCGGTTACATGCCGGGTGCGCTAACCTGGGCCTTTGGCGAGGAGCTGCAGGCGCTCGGCGTCGAGATCCTGAACAAGGACATCACCGGCAAGACGCATCAGGATCGCAAGCTGATCACCGGAGACAGTCCCTTCGCCGCCAACAATGTCGGCAAGGCAGCGGCCAAGGCCTTGCTCGATACGCTTGGCGGGCGTTGAGGCCATCGGCCCGGCTCGAGGCGGCACGACGAACCCGCCACGCCGCCCGCGGCCGGACAACGGTGCGCGCCTTGCAGGTCCACCTGGCTTGGGAGAAAGTCCTCAACGGGCACGGTCGCGCTCGACGGGGTTTCCCGGGATACGATGGCATCTGCATGGACCACTACATCGAAGCCGTGGTTGCGATCGAGGGCAGCGGGAGCTTGTCCGCGATTCAGGCGGCTGTGCGGTCGGCGAGCGGGCCGCTCGGCTACGACCGCTTCGTGATGTTCTCGGCGTCCCCCTCACGCGAGGACCTGGTCGACAGGATCTACTGGGTCGAGGGCGACTGGTTCGGCAGAGGCGTGACGGTCGATGCCGAGACCTATGTCCGGCACTGTCCGGTCACGCGCAACTTCCTCAATGTGGATGAGGCGTTTTTCTGGACCAAGGTGATGTCGGCGCGCGGCGAGAAATACCGCGTGGTGCGCGCGCCGCGCGGGCCCGGTTTCCATGGATTGCAGGTCCCGGTGTTCGGGCGTACTGGCCTAGAGGGCGCGATGAGCTTCGCCGGAACGCGGATCGACGCGTCGGCGCGGGCGCGTGTGGCCCTGACGATGATCGGCTCCGCGGCCTTTCGCGCCGCCCGCCGGTTGTTGGAAGCGCGCGAGGCCAACGGTGCGTCGACCCTGTCGCCGCGCGAGCGCGAGGTGTTGCGCTGGATCGCCGCCGGTCGGCGCCAGGCCGACATCGCGGCCTCGCTGGGGCTCTCCGAACGCACGGTCGAGAACCATTTGCGGCGTGCGCGGCTGCGCCTTGGTGTCGCGACGACGGCGCAGGCCATCCGGCTCGCGATCCGCAGCGGCGAGATCGAGGATTGATGCGGTCCTCCGCGGCGATCACGTAAAAAAATGTTGGGCCCGGGCGCGCATCGCGCGTCCGGGCCCGTTGTTGTTGATGCAGACGTCAATGTGCGGTTGCTTCCGACGCCGCGATCCACGCGATCACGGCCTCGGAGAAGCCGTCGACCCGGGTCCACGGGCCGTGTCCGACACCGTGCTGGTAGGACGCCACGTTGACCATGTATCCGCGCCCCCTGGGGGCGGGCACCTGGTCGTGGCTCTGCTCGTCGGTGAAGACGATCAGGCGATCGCCCTTGCGGTCGATCTCCGTCACCGCCTTGCCGAGATACGTCCCGCCATGCGGCTGCGAGCCGATGATCGCATCGCGCAGCGCGAAGCCACGGCGCGGCGGCAGCTTCACGACCTCATTGCTGAACGTGAAGATCTCCACCTCGTCGCAGACCTCGCGGGCGAGGATCGCGAGCCCGCAGGCCGCTTCCGCCCGGGTCATTTCAGACTGGGCCGAGAGTGGCGTGAACATCGAACCCGACACGTCGATCAGGAGCCGCGTGCGGCCGTCCAGCCGCGCGTAGTCCTTGACCGACTTCAGCATCGCGGCCTCGAGCTCGGGCTCGAAGTCGGGTGCATAGCGCGCCGCCGTGATGAAGCGGTAGGGCAGGATACGATCCGTCCGCATCGCCTCGATCGCGTCCGCAACGGTCCGGCGCGGCACCTCCGCCTTCTGCATCAGGCGCAGGTTGCGCAGCAGCGCCAGCCCGCCGAGCCGCTTCTCGGCGATCAGCCGCTCGAAAGTCTCGCGCTTGTCCTTGCCGGACGAGAGCGAAACCTCCCAGGTGTCGGGCGAGGCCAGCTCGCCGTCGACGAGCTGCTTCCACACCTTCTCCTGCGCGGCGTCCTTCGGCTTGGCATGAACCAGGAACAGCACGTCCTTGATCCGCACCGCGCCGTCGCGATCGTACTTCGCGAGCTGGTAGGCGTCGAACCTGGTGAGCGCCCGCGCCAGTCCCTTCTTGATCTGCGCCGAGACCGGCTGACGCTTGCGCTGCTGCTGCGGTCCGAGCGCATCGGCCCAGTAGATCGCAAGCAGCTCGGTCATCTCGTCCGGCCGCTGGATCACCCGCGCCAGCGTATCGGCGACGAGGCCACGGTGGGTCGCGCGCCGTGCCATCTCGCGGACCACCAGCAACGGCGCATGCCGCAGCTTCATGGTCTCGCGGGCGGCGATGGCGAGCTCCGCCACACGCGCTGGCTCGACCTTCGGCACCAGCGCCTTGATGCGATCGGCGATCGCGACGCCATCCTCGTAGAACTGGTTCTCCCACAGGAGGCAGTTCAGCAGCGCGCGCCGAAGCTCCATCTCGGGCGTGAAGCGCTTGCCGCGCGCCCCCTCGCGGGTGAAGGCGCGCATGATCTTGTTGATCGTGGCCATGATGGCCTCCTTTCTGTGTGAGTATGGATTGGAACGTGGTGCCGGGGAACAGACGAGCCTGGACTGCCCTTGCGGGCTTCGCTTGCTCGACCATCGAGCGGCGGACACTTGGTCCGGAGGGAATCGAACCCTCAACTGGCGATCCGAAGTAACAGCACTCTTCACCACCGGCTGTCGGCACGACGTCCTAGCAAACGAAAGCGTTTGCGAGGACGCCATGCCAACGATCGAACACCACGACCCGGGAACAGGCGATTGCTGAGACCCCAGCCGGCAGCTTACCCTGCCGATCGGGAAGCGCTCTACCGCTGAGCTACCAGCGCACATGACGCCGGGCGGGAGTCGAACCCGCGACCTCTCGTTTCACAGACGATGTAACAGCGATCTTCACCACGGGCGTGGAGAGGGTTGGCGGGGAACAGCCGATGCTGTCGCTGCCCTTGCGGGCGAACCGCCTTTCGGCGTGCGGGCCTCGAACCCGCTCGGCACCGAAGTGCCTTACCACGAAGTAACAGACATCTTCACCACCGCCAGACCGATGCTTGCGCATCGGCGAAGGGTACGCTGGGGAACAGGCGATCTCGGATTGGTGGGCGACGCAACACGGCATCATCCTCGCGGATGTAGACCGTGCCGGGGCGCGCGCGAACCCTCGCGAGGCCGCATCCCCGGTGCGTGCGTCAAGCGCGGGCGTCGAGCCCGCATCCACCGGGGAGCGAAGTATCCGGTATCTTCACCACCAGCGTCGGTTGAGCCGCAGCGATGCGGCAAACCGAATAGAAAATTTCGTCGCGGCGCTGTCGACGCGCCGCCGTTTGCGAACTCCTTGGAGTTCACTCTGCCATCGGTGTCCGGCTCATCGCCTCGTTCCCTCCGGCAGGCCCCGCGCGCTTGGGCACGCGCGTGTCCGCGCGGGCCCCGGGATCCGGGTCTCCCGTTCCGGCTTGCGCCGGGCAGTTCAGATGAGCCGTGCTTCGGACAACAAAAAACCCTCCGGAGCGGCTGGCTCGGGAGGGTCCGTGTAAGGCGGACTGTCGACCTCGCATTATGCGAGATCGCTCCCATGAGCCGGGCACACGCTGTCGATCGGCCGGAGGCCGTTCGACAGTCTGCGGAATTTTTCAAATCCGTAATGCATCATCGTGCTCATGTTCGATCGCGAACGGCAGTGCTCGCGAAGGTTGCGGGACATACGCCTCGTCATGGTCGATGTCAACAAGGGAAATGATCGCGATCCAAAAGTTTCAGCGCGGCTTGCGTGTCGTCGTCTTCCGTTTGAGCTCGCTGCTGCGTGTGGCGATCTGCGTCAGCGCATCGGCAAACGCGCGTGCGGCGGGCCCGAGCGGCTCGTCGAGCCGGTGCGCGAGATAGGCCTCCATTGCGAGCGCCGCGTTGCGGCCGAGTGCGCCGGTTTCGACCCGCACCAGGCGACGCTCCTTCAGGTCGCGCGAAACCTGCCAGAGCGGCAGCCGGCCCCAGCCGAGCCCGGCCAGGATCATGGCGTGCTTGGTGTCCTGATTGCTCACCCTGCAAACCTGCGGCGAGAGCACGCCGAAGCTGCGGCCTTCCGACAGCGGCGTCGGATCCGACAGCACGATCTGCAGATGATCGGCGAGGTCGGCGACGCCCTTGCGGCCGCGGCGCGCGAGCGGATGGTCGGCAGAGGCGACGGCTACGATCTGCACGGCGCATATCGCATCGAGCGCAAGGCGGGGATCGCGAAAATCCTCGCCGACGGTGACGGCAAGCGCACTGCGCCGCTCGGTCAAAGCTGCGATCGGGCCGCCCATCGGTTCGACCGCGAGCCGCACGCTCACGGACGGATAGGCCGAGCGCATTTCCGTAAGCGCCGCGTCGACTGCGGCGACCGGAAACAGCGTGTCGACCACCAGCGCGAGTTCCGATTCCACTCCCTCGCCAAGGCCGTGCGCCCGCGCCCGCATCGCGTCGACCCGGAGCAACAGGTCGCGGGCATTGCCGAGCAGCGCCTTTGCCTCGGTCGGCGCGCGCAGGGTGCTGCTGTGCGGCCTTGCGGCGATTGCGCTCGGTGCGGCGTCGGGCGCGCTGGCGCCGCAGCTTGCGGTGCTGCTGGGATCGCGCCTGCTGGAGGGGCTTGGCTTCCTGCTGGTGATGGTTTCCGCCCCCGCATTGCTCAATCGCGTGGTCGATGTCGGTGCGCGCGACATCACCATGGCGGTGTGGAGTTGCGTGATCCCGTTCGGAATCGCGCTGGCGCTGGTCGCAGGTCCGATATTCGACGGCTGGCGCGCGATCTGGTGGGCGAGCGCCGCGTTTGCCGCTCTGCTGTTCGTGCTTGCCAGTGTCATCGTGCCGGAGGTCTCACCGCGCACCGGCCCGGCACGCGCCGGCTGATGCAAGAGGCAACTGCGCTGGCGCGGCGCCGTACGCCAGCGTTTCTAATGGTGCTGTTCGGGCTCTACAGCCTGATGCTCTTTGCAGTGTTCAGCTTCCTGCCGATCCTTCTGACCGAGCGGCTCGGCGTCTCCAGCCAGGGCGCCGGCGGGCTCAGTGCGCTGGCCGCGGCCGGCAACGTCGTCGGCAATCTCGCTGCCGGCAATCTGCTCGCGCGCGGTGTGAGCCGGCCTCTGTTGATTGCAGCTGCCGCTGTCGTCATGGGCGCGTCAGCGCTCGGTATCTTCCTGCCGGTGTTCGGCGGCTGGGGCGCATTCATTCTTTGCCTGGTGTTCTCCGCGATTGGCGGCCTGATCCCGGCGACGTTGCTCGCGACCGCGCCCGCAGCGGCAGGGTCGGCGCCGATGGTGCCGGTCATGATGGGTCTGTTGATGACAGGCAGCAATTTCGGCCAGGTGACGGCTCCCATCGCGGTCGGCGCGGTCGTCTCGGCGTGGGGCTGGAACGCGGCTTGCGTCATGGTGGTTGCCGCTGCAATCCTCGCCGGTCTGGCGGCCTGGATGCTGGCGCGCAGCGATCACAAGCGCGTCAGCGGGGCGAGTGACCCGGCTTGACGGCGCGCGCGCAGGGGTCAAAGGAGTGAAGGTCTCTCACGCCAACGACAACAGGAAATCTCATGACACGCGTGCGCTGTATCACCGAAATGGGCATGGGCGTCGACGTCCACGGCCGCGACGCCACCAAGGCCGCCAAGAGGGCGGTCTCGGACGCGATCCGCCATTCCAGCCTCGGCTTCTTCCGCATGCTCGGCAAGACCGCCAACGACATGTTCGTCGACGTCACGATCGCCGTGCCGAATCCCGAAGCGGTCGATATCGAGGCCGTCGCCAAGGAATTGCCCTATGGCACCAAGACCGTGAAGGCGATCGCGGGTGGGCTCGAGATTCCGTCGGATATCGGCAACGACCCGATCCTGATCGCGAATGCCGCCGTCATCGTCAGCTTCGACGACGGCAAGTAATCGAACGAGCGACGGGCAGCGTGTGCGTGCGTTATTCGTGGCCCTTGAAGTAGTCGGGCTTGCCGGTGGTCCAGGTCTCGCCCCAATGCTGGCCGCCGCCATCGACGGTCAGCGTCTCGCCGGTGATGAACTTGCCGGAGGGCGCGGCGAGATAGACGGCGGCCTCCGCGATGTCCCAGGGCGTGCCCGGGCGCATCATCGGGTTGGAGCGCGGATAGGCGGCGCGCGTCGTCTCGCTGTAGACGTTCCAGCCCTCGGTCTCGATCGCGCCGGGCGCGATGCAATTGATGCGGATGTCGAGCGGCGCCCATTCGACTGCGAGTGCGCGCGACAGCCCGATCACGCCGGAGCGCGCCGCGATCGTGTGCGCGATGCCGTAGAGGCCGTGCGTCGTGACCACGACGATGTTGACGATGCTGCCGCGATGCTTGCGGTCGCGCCAGCGCTGCGCGGCGGCCTGCATCATGTACCAGGTGCCGTTGAGGTTGGTGTTGATGACCGCGTTCCAGCCCTTGATCGAGAAATCGATCGCCGCTTGCGGGAACTGGCCGCCGGCGCTGTTGACGAGATGATCGATACGGCCATGCGCGGTCCACAGCGCGTCGAACATCGCAGCAACCGCGTCGGCATCCCTGATGTCGGCAACGTACGCCGACGCCTTCAGGCCCCGATGGCCGAGATGGTCGACCAGCGCATCGAGCTTGTCGGCATTGCGGCCGATCACGACGACATGCGCGCCGAGCCGGGAGAACAGCCATGCGATGGCGCGGCCGATGCCGCCGGCGCCGCCGGATACGACCACCACCTGACCCGCCAAGGCGCCGGCCGCAAACACGGTCGGATGTGTTGCGAGTTCGTCGTCGGAGAGGTCGAGCGTCGCGCTTGTCTGTTGATCGTTCATGGCCGGTTGCAGACCTTGCGGCTTTCACTTCACTCCGTACACTAGCCATTCGACAACAACCCTGCAAAGAATGTCGACATGACCGATCTGTCTGCCTTTCCCATCACAAAGCGCTGGACCGCCCAGCATCCGGACCGCCTGCAGCTCTATTCGCTGCCAACGCCGAACGGCGTGAAGGTCTCGATCATGCTCGAGGAGATCGGGCTGCCCTATGAGGTCCATCTCGTCGACTTCAACAAGGACGACCAGAAGACGCCGGAGTTCCTGTCGCTGAACCCGAACGGCAAGATCCCGGCGATCCTCGATCCCAACGGCCCCGGCGGCAAGCCGCTGCCGTTGTTCGAGTCCGGCGCGATTCTGCAATATCTCGCTGAGAAGACCGGCAAGCTGTTGCCGACGGATGCCGCGCGCCGCTACCAGGCGATCCAGTGGGTGCATTTCCAGATCGGCGGCTTAGGGCCGATGTTCGGCCAGGTCGGTTTCTTCCATAAATTCGCCGGCAAGGACTACGAGGACAAGCGGCCGCTGCAGCGCTACGTCGCCGAGTCCGCGCGCCTGCTCGGTGTGATGGAGACCCATCTCGAAGGGCGGCAGTGGTTCATGGGTGATGAATACACTATCGCCGACATCTCGATGCTCGGCTGGGTACGCAACCTGATCGGCTTCTACGGCGCGCGCGAACTCGTCGCGTTCGACCAGTTCAAGAACGTCGCCGCCTGGCTGGAGCGCGGTCTGAAGCGGCCGGCCGTAGAACGTGGACTCAATATTCCGAAGCGGCCCTAACTCGCCTGCTTCAGCAACTCATAGACGATCGGATTGTCGGCGCAGGCGGCAAAACCGCATTCGAGCAGGGTTGAAAGCACGTTCAGCGCCGTCAGTCCGACCACCAGCCACACCGCACCCTGCGCGAATTTGCCGGGCGCGACGCCCGGCGCCGCGCGATGGTCGAACTGGCGGTCGAACAGCAGCATGGCCGCGAGCAGGACGATCGCGGCGATGAATCCGGTCAGTGCCCACGTGTAGTAATGATGGCCGAGCAGCGCCGACCCGTAGCCGGCGTCGCCGGGAAGGATGTGCAGCAGCACCTGCCGGGTCGAGACCGCGGCGCCGAGGACAGCTGTCAGCAGCGACAAGGCATAGTGGCTCGGCCGCGGTCCGAAGCGGATGTTCAGGATCGGTCCGATCGCCAGCAGGGCGAAAAGGATGCGCTGCAACAAACATAGCGGGCAAGGTAGCTCGTGCAGCACGAGTTGCGCCGCAAAGGCTGCGGCCAGCAGCAGCGCGAGGCCATAGAGCGCGAGGGCATTGAGGGTCACGGCTTGGGTGTCGGTCATGGCTTGCCTCAGAACGACAGCGTGAGCCGGTCGGTGGCGTGGTGCAGCAACGTCGCGACGCAAGCGGCCAGGATCACCGCGAACAACCCGATCGCGACCGGACGCGGGCCATGCCAGGCCGCCAGCATGGCGATGGTGATGGCGAGAAACAGTGCGGTGAATTCCATCTCAGCCTCCGGGTGCGAGCCGGCCGTAGTCTATGACAGATTCGTGTGCGCGCGCGGCAGCGCGAATGACCATTGTCGCTTGCGCACGGCTCCGCCAAGATGGCATCACCAGTTGAGTTCATTCCAGCCCGGGGCACCTCATGACCACAGACGCGATCAAGCCCGCCGCCCATCACAAGCACCAGCCCTGGTACAAGATCCTCTACATCCAGGTGTTGATCGCGATTTTCGCCGGCGTCTTGATCGGGTATTTCTATCCCGGCCTCGGCAAGCAGCTGAAGCCGCTCGGCGACGGCTTCATCGCGCTGATCAAGATGATGATCGCGCCGGTGATCTTCTGCACCGTGGTGCACGGCATCTCCTCGATGGGCGATCTCAAGCGGGTCGGCCGGGTCGGGCTGAAGGCGCTGATCTATTTCGAGGCGGTGTCGACGGTCGCGCTCGCGGTCGGTTTGCTGATCGGCGAGCTGCTGCAGCCTGGCCGCGGCTTCAACATCGATCCCGCCACGATCGATCCGAAGTCGGTCTCCACCTACGTGACCCAGGCGAAGGAGCAGGGCATCGTCGCGCATCTGATGGCGATCATCCCCGACAGCTTCTTCGGCGCGCTGGCGCGCGGCGACCTGCTGCAGGTGCTGTTGATCTCGATCCTGTCGGGATTTGCCATTGCCCTGATGGGCAAGCCGGGCGAGCCGATCGCCGAGGCGATCGACAAGGCGTCCAAGATGTTCTTCGGCATCATCCGGATGATCGTCCGCGTCGCACCGCTCGGCGCGTTCGGCGCGATGGCCTTCACCGTCGGCGCCTACGGCCTCGGCTCGCTGGTGAATCTGGCGGCGCTGATCGCCACCTTCTATCTGACCAGCATCCTGTTCGTGCTGATCGTGCTTGGCGCCATCGCGCGGCTGGCAGGCTTTTCGATCATCCGCTTCATCGCCTATATCAAGGACGAGCTGCTGATCGTGCTCGGCACCTCGTCGTCGGAGACGGTGCTGCCGCAGATGATCCAGAAGATGGAGCATCTCGGCGCCTCGCGCTCGGTGGTCGGCCTCGTGGTGCCGACCGGCTATAGCTTCAATCTCGACGGCACCAACATCTACATGACGCTGGCGACGCTGTTCCTGGCGCAGGCCACCAACACCCATCTGACGATCTGGCAGGAGCTTGGCATCCTCGGCATCGCCATGATCACCTCGAAGGGCGCCTCCGGCGTCACCGGCGCCGGCTTTATCACGCTCGCCGCGACGCTGTCGATCGTGCCCGACATTCCGATCCAGTCGATCGCGATCTTGGTCGGCATCGACAAGTTCATGAGCGAGTGCCGCGCGCTCACCAATCTGATCGGCAACGGCGTCGCCTGCGTCGTGATCAGCCTCTCCGAGGGCGAGCTCGACAAGGACGCGCTGCACGAGACGATGGCCCATCCGCTCCAGCTCGGCGAGGCGCTGGAGCCGGGCGGCTCCGGCTAGGGCAATATGAAGTTGTGGGGCGTCGCGGGGGCGCCAGCAAAAATGTCGAAAACAACCCCATGCACAGTAGCCGGCGGGCGCCCGCCGGCGCTCGAATGCCGACTTGACACGTCGGGCAACTCAGGGATACATTTCTAATATTCCGAAACCACCCGGGTGTCCCTCGGCCCAACGCTGCCGCATTTGGCGTTGCGGGCTTCTGTAACCGAGGCTTCCACTTCGCAGGCGGGCGAGGGAATGCGCCGTATTCGCGGCCCAGCCTAGGCCGCTGTCCTCCGACCGAATTCGCCTATTAGACACACAAGTTTGCGTCTCCAAAACATCGCGCGTTGATCGCGATCTGGCTGGCCGATCAAGACGGAGTTCATAGAAGGATCGAACGGACCACCGGTCAATTGCGTAGGTGATCTGGCCTGGCTAAACTCCCGATCCATTGCCAGCGATCCCACGCTTCGGAGCTTCATTCGGGAGAGCATTTTGTCGGCCGCTGCAAAAGTCCGAACCCGGACATTCGTCATTGTTTCAGCCTGCCTGAAAGCAGCTCTGGTTAGTGTTGTCTGCGTCTGCTTCGCCGGCCGTGTCCTTGCCGGGGATGATGAGGACGACGGCGGGGCGAATAAGGCATCCAAGGCGCCCAATACCTACCTCGATATGAGAACAGCGTTCGCGAGCATCCCTGCCGGCTCGCTGGCGATCGGATTTGGTAATCCGGCTCTGGTCACGGCATTGCAATCACTTGCGCTATCAAGGGCCACTGGCCTCCCGACAGGTTCGAGCGGCTTGCCGCTGCCCTCGGCTCGGGCAGTCGTTGTCGATCTTCCAATGACCGTCGACGTGACCGATGGTGTGTCGCTCTACACAGGCCTGTCAGCCAGTTCAACCGGTACCGCCGACACCGGCTGGTCGCAGGCGACGATCACGAGCTGGAACATCGGATTTCAGGCCGAACTCTACAAGCAAAACGGCGGCACGATTCCGACCTTGACCTGGCAATCAACCATTACACAGGCGATCCCGAATGGGCCGGTTGGCACGACGACATTCAACAACATTTTCGAACTGAGCTACGCGTTCGACAAGGACGAGACCCGGGGATTGCTGGCCGGCGTGCAAGATGTGCATGTTGCGATCAACTCCCCGTTGGCAAGCATCCATCCGAGTATCACCGGCTATGTCGGCGGCTATTACCAATGGCCGAACAATTGGAAATTCACGGGCCGCGTCGGCGTTCAATGGTTCGGCGGCGCTGAGCTTCAGAACGTCACGCTCGTCAAGTCCTTCACCGAGCCCGTCTTGCGATTCGATATCGACCGGATGGATGACAACGACAATCGCCTGTTTGGCGTGACGGCCGAGATCATGTGGGTGCCGAAGCCCGCCTACCAGCTGACGCTCAGAACGCCGCTCTACTTCGTGCGCAACTGAGCAGAGGATCATGAGATGCTAGCCGACACGCCAACAGTCAGTCAGCTGTCGAGGTCATCTCACAAGCGGCGGCTGAAGACGAGTATTCGACGTCTGCTTCGGCGCGCGGCCATGAATCAACAGGGCGATCTTCTGGGTGCAATCGGCAGCATCACCATAACCCTCATGGTTATCGTCGCATTTTTAACTGCGTGTTTTCCAGCACGAGCCCTGGGGTTGTGGTTCTCTTCATCGTTGCTCTCGGCAGCTTCACCGGTGCGCTCTATGCGTAAGAAGGAAAGGTGCCTGAGCTGCTCGCCTGTTTGATTTAGCGAACGTCGCCTGCCGGCTCTTCCCGACACTTTGCAGCGGTTGTAATGAGGCCGTAAGTATCGGAGCAAGCAGACATGGCTGATTGCTCATGAGTACAGAGTCCACCAGCCCAATCCAGGAATGCATAACCATGCTCACTGTCTATGGCGAAGGTCGCGGCTTCCGCGTCGTTTGGCTGCTCGAGGAACTGGGATTGGCTTATCGGCTGCGTCCGGTCGATCTGCTCGCGGCCGAGAAGGATCGCGATTTCCTCGCGATCAATCCCGCCGGCTTCATTCCCGTGCTGCAGGACGGCGAGACGATCATGGTCGAATCGATCGCGATTCTCGAGTACCTGCTCGCCCGCCACGGCTCGGGCTCGCTTGCGGTCGCGCCGGATGATCCCGCCTTCGCGTCCTATCTGCAATTTCTCCACTTGGGCGAGGCCGGGCTCGCCGGGTCGATGAACGCCGTCATTGTCGGTCGCCAACTGGCGCCCGAAGCCGAGCGAGACGCCCGGGTTACCCGCTGGGCACGCGAGACCTTCGAGAGCCGGCTGGGGTTGGTTATCCGCCGCCTCGCGGATTGTCCCTATCTCGCCGGCGACCGATTCACTGCGGCCGATATCTCGGTGAGCTACGCCCTCTTGCTTGGCCTGCGAACCGGCAACTACGTTCCCGGCTCTACGGAGCGGGACTATCTCGCCCGCACGACGGCACGCCCTGCCTACCTCAGAGCGATGGAAAGCTGCCAGGCCACCAAGGCCTGGGCGGCGAGGTCACCGGGATTGTAGTGCCCGCAGCATCGGAGCAGGGCCGATTGAGTAGTTGCGAAAGGTCCCTCACGGGCAAGGGCTATGAGTAGACGTGCTCCGCGTCCCGCGCCATGCAAATCGTCGAAGGGGTGGAGAGCGGGAGGAGGCGGCAAACTCAATCGATGAAGGCTGCGAGTTCTTCGGGCGTACCGGCGGGAAAGGCCGCCTTGAGGAAGTCGAGGAAGGCCGACACTCGGGCGCTTAGCAGTCTGCGCGACGGGTAGAGCGCCCAGAGCGCGATTGGCGGCCCGTCGACGTCGCCCCAATGGATCAGTTTGCCGGCGCCAAGGTCGTGACTGACCAGCGAGACGGGAAGGCGCGCGACGCCAACGCCCGCACGGACCGCATCGCGGATCATGACGAGCGACGACAGGCGAAGCACCGGATCGGTCGCAATCCGAACTTTCCGCCCTCGTGCGGTGACGTCCCAGGCAGGGCCGAGATCGTTCGCACCCCTTACGACGCTCGGAACGGCGCGATCGGCCTTGGGACGCTTCAGCTCGGGACTCGCCACCACCACCAGCCGGTCGCGCATCAGGACGCGTCCGACGAGTGTTTCGTCCGGATCCGGATTGACCCTGATTACGAGATCGTAGCCTTCCTCGATCATGTCGACGGAGCGATCTTCCGTTGTGATCTCGAGCCGGATCTCCGGATATTTCAGTGAGAATGCAGCGGCGAGCTTTCCCATCGCGGTTTGCGAAAACAGCAGAGGTGCGCTGACCCGCAGCCGTCCCCGCGGCTTGTCGCCGCCCGAGGCGATCGCAGCCGTGCTCTCTTCGAGCTCGGCGAGCAGCGCGCCAGTCCGCTCGTGAAGCGCACGCCCTTCCTGGGTGAGCTTCAAGGCGCGTGTTCCGCGTTCGAACAACCGGAGGTCGAGGCCGCTTTCCAGCTCGGAAACCCGGCGAGAGAGCGTGGCCTTCGGCCGCCCGGACGCTCGGGCCGCACGCCCGAAGCCTCCGTGCCGCGCGACAAGGTTGAAATCGGCGAGGGCAAGCAAATCCATTTGTTCCATCCTTGAGACGGTCTGAGCAAATATAGCGCATTTTGACGAAACCGCGGATCACTAACCCGCCGGGGGCTCACTAACCTCGAACGGTCCGAGTGAGTCCTGTGACTGTTCTCGAACATCGGAAAGGATTGCGATCGTAACCGGCGGCAGCCGAGGGCTCGACCGCCGCAGCGTTGTCGATCCAGCCAGGCCGCCATTGGCGTTGTGGCGCCCTTGAGCCCGAACAGCAGAGCACCGCGTTGGATCAGCGCGGCTCGGCTTGAGCCGCCAGCACGCAGCTCTCGAACAATCTCAGGGTTTGCTCCTCTTAAGGTGCGGGCGAAGGGCCGCTTCGACGCTCAGCTGCGCAGGCGGTTTACGAGCCGATTGCACCAAGCGCAGCATTCGTCTCACTGGTGAGACGAAGTGTCCAAAACAGACGGCTATCGTCACTCATATGGATCACTAGTTTCGTGGCTGCCAACCCGTTCGGCGCAGCTGTCGTGGCCGAACACGCAACCACAGAAACAAGGACCATCGTCATGATCTATTCGACCGCCACCGTCCCGGTGAACCCGCAGGGTGAAACGAGGCTGACCCGCGATCAGGTCTGGAAGGGGCTCGAGCTCAAGGCGCGTGACGCCCGCCTGTTCCTGCCACCAGGCCTCTGCACGCGCTGCGACGTCATCGAGGAGAGCGCGACGCACTTCGTGCGAGAAGCAACGATCGCCGGCGCTGACCTGCGCGAGATCATAGCGCTCGAGCCGCAGAGCAAGGTCACGTTCTTCCAGGCCACCGGCCCGCGCGAGGGCGCCATTATCAACGAGATCGTTGAGAATGAGGCCGGCGAACTGCTGCTCACATTCTACTGCTACCTCGGCCTCCGTGGAAAGCAGCCGGACGGTCCCGAGGAGCAGGCCGAGCAGTCGCAGTTCGATAGCGACAACGGCTACAGGGCCGCTCTCGTGTCGACGCTCAAGCGCACCCGGGAGCTGCTCGCCGACGGCGCGCTCTGACCAATTCCCTTTGAACGCCGAACAAAGCACCACAGGAGAAGTCGCATGACCGATATCTGGTCTCCGATCAAACTGGGCAACATGCAGTTGCCGCATCGACTGGCCATGGCGCCAATGACGCGCAGCCGGGCGAAGCCCGACGGCACGCCGGGCGATCTGGCGGCGGAATACTATGCCCAGCGCGCCACCATGGGCCTTCTGATCAGCGAGGGCACACAGCCATCTGCCGACGGACAAGGCTATCTGGCGACGCCGGGCATCTACACTGGCGACCACGTCGCCGGCTGGCGCAAGGTCACGAATGCTGTCCACGCTGCCGGAGCACGCCTGTTCGTCCAGCTCATGCATGTCGGCCGCATGTCCCACCCCGACAACACGCCGCATCATCGGCAGCCGGTCGCGCCGTCGGCCGTCGCGCCCGGTGTGGACATGTTCACGATGAAGGGCATACAGCCCATTCCCGAGCCGCGCGAACTGACCACCGACGAAGTCAGGCAGACCGTTGCGGACTTCGCGCACGCGGCCAGACGTGCCGTCGAAGCCGGGGCCGATGGCGTCGAAGTACACGGTGCCAACGGGTATCTGGTCCATCAATTCCTTGCGCCGAACGCCAACCACCGCACCGACCGGTATGGCGGCTCGATGGGAAATCGCGCGCGGTTCGCCGTCGAAGTGGTTCGCGCCATCGCGGATGCCATTGGCCCGGAGAAGACCGCGATCCGCCTCTCGCCGGGCATCCCCACCAACGGCATCGCAGAGGGCCAGGACAACGACGATCTCTACCGTCATCTGGCGAAGGAGTTCGACAAGATGGGCCTTGCCTATGTGCACGTCCTCTACGTGCGCAACGATCCGCTTCTTGTTGACATCCGCAAGGCGCTTGGCGGCACGTTGATCGTCAACCGTCCGGGCCGCACGCGCGAGCAGGTCGGTGCGGATGTGGCCGCGGGACTTGCCGACATCGAGGCGCTCGGTGTCATGGCGCTGGCCAATCCGGACCTCGTCGATCGCCTCAGGACCGGCGCGCCCTTCAACGAGGTGAGGTCTGCCCTGTTCTACGCCGGAGGCGGTGCCGAAGGTTACACCGACTATCCCTTCGTCGATCGAGCGTGATCGTTGCACGCGTGGGAGCAAGCCTCCCACGCACGCGACCCAACCCCATACCGAAATCGAGACAGCGGGTTCGCCTCCAGGAAGGCGCCCCTGTTCATGGAGGCATCAATGAATACTTTGACGGACAACAGCGCGAAGACGTCCTTGGCCAGGATACTGGTACTTGGAGCGACCGGCGGCACCGGACGTCAGATCGTCAAGCAGGCGCTGGCCCGCGGTCATCAGGTCACCGCGCTTGTGAGGTCACCGGAAAAGGCCGGCGATCTGGGCGGCGCACGCCTCGTTGTTGGCGATGTGCGCGACGAGAAGTTGCTTCGCGAAGCTCTCAACGCACAGGACGCCGTCGTCAGCGCGCTCGGCACGCCGGCGAGTCCATTCCGCGAAGTAACGCTGTTATCGACCGCGACGCGTGCGCTCGTTCAGGCGATGAAGGCCGAGCATGTCTCTCGCCTGGTCACCATCACGGGGATCGGCGCCGGCGATAGCCGCGGGCACGGCGGCTTCGTGTTCGACAAGGTGATCTTTCCGCTTCTGCTGAAGAAGGTGTACGCCGACAAGGACAGGCAGGAAGCCATCGTGAGGGACAGCGGTCTCGACTGGGTCCTCGTGCGTCCCTCCGTCCTGAACGACAAGCCTGGCCGCGGACAGGTCCGAGCCCTGACTGATCTCTCCGGCTTTCGTGGCGGAAGCATCTCGCGACAAGACGTTGCGGCGTTCGTTCTGGATCAACTGTGCAGTGATGCTTGGCTGCATCGCGCTCCATTGATCACCTGGTGACACTGCTCGGTCGTGTTTCGCCGGACGGGTCGTCCGGCCCACCACTGGTGAATGATCGTCGGGTGCTCGGGGCGACGTCAATCCGGGACGCCGGCGGCCTTGAGGGTCTCACGATAGGTCGCAGACATCGCTTCCATTGGGAAGGGAATCCGCGACAGGAATCCGGAAATCGAAAACTCCGGATCGACCTTGAGCAGTTCGCGCGCGGTCTGGGTCGCGCGCTCGGTCTCGCCGGTCTTCACCAGCGCCACGATCAGGACGCGCAGGGCGACCGCGAAACGGCGGTTCTGCGCCAGCGCCTTGTCGGCCCACGTCACGGCTTCGGCAAAGTTGCTATCGAGCACCGCGCAGATCGCCAGTGCCGCGGAGGCGAACCAGCCGCGCGGATCGCGCGGGTTCAGCCGTTGCGCGCGCTCGATCATGGCGCGGCCGGCCTGCTGGTTGCCGCGCATCGCCTCGATCCAGCCGCAGAGCACCAGCGCCATCGCCGAGTTCGGGTTGATCGCCAGCGACCGCTCGAACAATTCGCGCGCGGGCTCGATCTCGTCGGCCATGTTCCAGATCGCGAACGCCGCCATCCACAGCACCTGCGGATCACCCGGTGCGAGCTCGACCGCGCGCCAGGCCTGCGCGACCGCGCGTTCCCGGTAGGCGTCGTTCGGCTTTAGCCACCCCTGGACGTGGCGCATCGCGTGGCAATAGGCCGACGCCGCCAGCGCCGGCGCGTAATTCGGGTCGAGCGCCAGCGCCTGGTCGAGGCAACCGAGCGCGGCTTGCATGCTCTCGGGCGTGAACTCGTATCTCAGGCTGTAGGCACGCAGCAGCAGGTCGTAGGCGTCGAGCCTGTCCGGCGGCGCTGTCCGCACCCGCTCGGCTTCGGCGACCAGCAAGGTCGGCTCGATCGCGCCGACCACGGTCTCGGTGATGCGGTCCTGGAGGTCGAACACGTCGGTCGCCGCGCCGTCGAAGCGGTCGGCCCACAGATGCGCGCCGGAGACGGCGTCGATCAGCTGTCCGGTGATGCGCAGCCGGTCGCCGCCGCGGCGGACACTGCCTTCGAGCACATAGCCGACGCCGAGATCGCGCCCGACCTGGCGGATATCGACCGCCTTGCCCTTGTAGGTGAAGGCGGAGTTGCGCGCGATCACGGTGAGGCGGCTGCAACGCGCCAGCGCGGTGGTGATGTCCTCGGCGATCCCGTCGGCGAAATAATCCTGCTCCGGATCGCCGCTCATATTGGTGAAAGGCAGCACCGCGATCGACGGGCCCTCGCTCGGCCGCGACGCGGCGGCTTTGTCCGCAACCGGATGATCGACCGCGCTGTGCTCCCTGACATCGCCGACGAAGCGCAGGCCCTTCCGGGGCAGGGTGCGGATCAGCCGCTGCTCTTCGCCATTGTCGCCGATCGCGGTCCGTGCCGCATTGACCCGGCTGGAGAGCGTCGCTTCCGAGACGATCCGCCCATGCCAGACGGCGGCCAGCACCTCGTCGCGGCTGACCACGCGGTCGCGGGCGCGGATCAGGAACTCGAGCAGGTCGAAGACCTGCGGCTCGACGGCCACCAGGGCGTCGCCGCGGCGCAGCTCCCGGCGCCCGGAATCGAGGGTCAAGTCGTTGAAATAGTAGGTCAAAATTTGAAAGTCCGGCGGCCGGCGGCTGAATGCGGGGCGAACCTAGCACAGCCGGCGTGCGGCCAAAATCACGACGGTCTGAAGGATAAATCCACGTCCTCTGAAAGCGGAGGGGGTCGGTCTCTGCAATAGTCAGTCCCGGCACAGACTTTAAGGAGATCGCCATGTCGCAATCCGTCAATCAACAGCGCCGCCGCTTCCTCGGCATCGCGGGCGGAATCCTTGCCGTATCCAGGCTCGGCTTGATCGGATCGGTTCAGGCTCAAGCCAACACGGCGCTGCCTGCGGTCAAGGCCGGTAGCCACACCACGATCGGTCCGGTCAAGCAGATCAAGGCCGGCGTGCTCGATACCGGCTATGTCGAGATGGGTCCGGCATCAGGTCCCGCCGTGGTCCTGCTGCACGGCTGGCCCTACGACATCCACAGCTATGCCGACGTCGCGCCGGCGCTGGCCGAGGCCGGCTACCGCGTGATCGTGCCGCATCTGCGCGGCTACGGCAGCACGCGCTTCCTCTCCAGTGATACCAAGCGCAGCGGCCAGCCGGTCGCGGTGGCCGCCGACATCATCGCGCTGATGGATGCCTTGAAGATCGAGAAGGCCGTGCTCGGCGGCTATGACTGGGGCGCGCGCACCGCCAACATCATGGCGGTGCTGTGGCCCGAGCGCTGCAAGGCCATGGTGTCGGTCAGCGGCTATCTGATCGGCAGCCAGGCAGCCGGCAAGGTGCCGCTGCCGCCGAAGGCCGAACTGCAATGGTGGTACCAGTTCTATTTCGCGACCGAGCGCGGCCGCGAGGGCTATGCCAGGAACCGGCACGACTTCAACAGGCTGATCTGGCAACTGGCCTCGCCGCAGTGGAAGTTCGACGACGCCACCTATGATCGCAGCGCCGTTGCCTTCGAGAATCCCGATCACGTCGACATCGTGATCCACAATTACCGCTGGCGGCTCGGTCTCGCCGAGGGCGAGGCGAAGTACGACGCGTTCGAGAAGACGCTGGCCCAGGCGCCTGTCATCGCGATCCCGACCATCACGATGGAGGGCGATGCCAACGGCGCGCCGCATCCGGAGCCGGCGGCCTATGCCAAGAAGTTCTCCGGGCATTACGAGCATCGCCAGCTGCCCGGCAGCATCGGCCATAATCTGCCGCAGGAAGCGCCGCAGGCCTTCACCCAGGCCATCATCGACGTCAGCAAGATCTGAGCCGAGCCCGGATCATGAAACAGGTTGTGAAATGGGCAGCTGCCGCGATCGCGGCAGCCTGCATCAGCGCGTCATTGCCATTTGCGGTCGGGCATGCCGATGATGCGGCATTGGCATCGCCGATCTTCGGCGTGAAAATCCCGGAAGGCTATCGCAACTGGAAGCTGATCGCGGTCGGCGAAGAGACCGGGCTCGACGAGCTGCGCAGCGTGCTCGGCAACGCGGCCGCCGTGAAAGCCTATCAGGACGGCGCTGCGCGCTTTCCCGACGGCACCGTGCTGGTGAAACTCGCCTGGAAGCGCAAGCCGGTTGCGGGCCTCGACGGCGCCTTCATCACGGGGCCGGCGACCACGGTCCAGGTCATGGTCAAGGACTCCGTCAAATATGCTTCGACCGGAGGCTGGGGGTTCGGCCGCTTCATCGACGGCAAGCCGGTCGATGCCGCGCAGCACGAGACCTGCTTCGCCTGCCACGAAGCCCACGCCAGCGATCACGATTTCGTCTTCACGCACTACGCGCATTAAGCACCGGCAAGATCGGTGTGGAGAGCGGCACGCTCTGATCTGGCGCTGTCATTGCTGCGGGGTTAGTTTCCCCGCCGCAATCGCATGCGGGGAACGGCCTTGACCATCACCATCTACGGCATCAAGAACTGCGACACCATGAAGAAGGCACGCAGCTGGCTCGACGATCACGGCGTCGCCTACGACTTCCACGACTACAAGACGGCCGGCATCGCCAAGGACAAGCTCAAACAGTGGAGCGACGAGGTCGGCTGGGAGACGCTGCTCAACCGCGCCGGCACCACCTTCAAGAAGCTGCCCGATGCCGACAAGGAAGGTTTGAACGAGCGCAAGGCGCTGGCACTGATGGCCGAGCAGCCCTCGATGATCAAGCGTCCGGTGCTCGACCTTGGGTCCAAACGCGTGGTCGGCTTCAAGCCGGATATCTACGCCAAGGAAGTGCCGGCGAAGGCGCGCAAGAAGGGCTGACGCGTCCTAGATCAGCTCGACCGAATCCTGGCTCGCCGGCCGATCCGCCGGCACGAACCTGCGATCGATCACCGCCCGCATCGTGACGACCGGGACCGACTTCGCCTTCACGCCCATCAGATCGTGCAGCCGGAAGCCGCCCTCGATGCTGATCGCCTTGTAGGAGCCGATGATGTGGTCGACGCGGTCGCCGCGCCCGAACGGCAGCAGCAGCCGCTCGTAGGACACATCCTTGCCGTCGGCGTCGGTCAGCTCCGCAATGGTGTAGGTCGGTCGCTTGCGCGCGAGGCAGGCGCGATAGGACAGGATGACGCCGGCATAGCGCTCCGGGCCGATCGCGTCATCGAGATAGCGGTTGGTGCGCAACCGTGGCTCGACGTGCTCGTTGCCATAGGCCGTCGTCAGCCGCGCGCCTTCCTGCGTGATCAGGAAGCGGGCGTCCTCGCCGCTGCCGACCACGTCGAACCCCATCATGTCGGCGCGCTCGTCGGCGCTGCCGTCGGTATGGAAGTCGCACAGCAACGGAAGGGCGTCCGGCATGCGCACCGCGCGCAGCCAGGCGTTCAGCAGCACCCGCTGCGTGATCGATTTGATCACCGATGGATCGGCACTCTTGAATGGCATGGGCTAATCGAATTCAAGTGGCTGCGGCGGCTGTGCTGCCGTGTCGAGGGTCTGACCGAAGGCATAAGGTGCCGGATCGATTTGACGGTGGAGGAATTGGCGCGTGCGAAATGCAAGGCTCTGACTGTTCACAATACAATGGGCCGGAGTTTCGGCGCGAGGCGGAAATATTCTATGAAGGGGAATGACCGGAGCAAAACACGCTTAACGCCGGCTTTCTGAGGCGCAAAGCGCGCTCAAATACCATTCGACTAAGGATCAACCGGAACTGGTCGTGCCAATACTGCACTGCACAGCTTTCCACCTTGCGTAACCGCCACAGATGACGGCATATTCCGGCCCGGAGGCGGCAGGACCCGGACGGTTTCCAAGACGTTGCGGACATCCTGTCGGACACGAAAAAGAGCTGGCCACGCGGGCGACGCGCTTCGCGGCGATGGCGTATGGGGGAATCTATTTGGCCGATGAGTTCATTCTCGAAACCAGCGGATTGACCAAGGAATTCGCGGGTTTCTTTGCCGTTCGCGACGTTGCGCTGAAGGTGCGTCGCGGCAGTATCCATGCGTTGATCGGGCCGAACGGCGCCGGCAAGACCACCTGTTTCAACCTGCTGACCAAATTCCTGAAGCCGACGGGCGGGCAGATTCGCTACAAGGGCCAGGATATCACCGCGATGCCGCCGGCCGACGTGGCGCGGCTCGGCCTCGTCCGCTCGTTCCAGATTTCGGCGGTCTTTCCGCATCTGACCGCGCTCGAAAACGTGCGCGTGGCGCTGCAGCGCCAGCACGGTGCGTCATTCGATTTCTGGCGTTCGAAGAGCGTGCTCGACCGCTTCAACCCGCGCGCCCATGAGCTCTTGAACGACGTCGGCCTCAGCGAGTTCGCCAACACGCCGGCGGTCGAGATGCCGTACGGCCGCAAGCGCGCACTTGAAATTGCAACGACGCTCGCGCTCGACCCCGAGATGATGCTGCTCGATGAACCGATGGCCGGCATGGGCCACGAGGACATCGACAAGATCGCGGCGCTGATCAAGCGGATCTCCGCCAAATACACCATCCTGATGGTCGAACATAACCTCTCGGTGGTGGCCAATCTCTCCGACATCATCACCGTGCTGACGCGCGGGCAGGTGCTGGCGGAGGGCAATTACGCCGACCTCTCCAAGGACGAGCGCGTGAAGGAAGCCTATCTGGGAGCGGGTCATGGCTGAGGCAAAACTGGCGGAGAGGCCCGTGGCTGCGGCCGGCGCCGAGGTGCTGACGGTCGGCGATTTGCAGGCCTGGTACGGCGAATCGCACATTCTTCACGGCATCAATTTCAACGTGAGGGCCGGCGAGGTGGTGACGCTGCTCGGCCGCAACGGCGCCGGCAAGACCACGACGCTGAAGTCGATCATGGGCGTGATCGGCAAGCGCTCCGGCTCGATCCGCTTCGACAACAAGGAGATCATCCGCGCCACCTCCGACAAGATCGCGCGGCTCGGCATCGCATTCTGCCCCGAGGAGCGCGGCATCTTCTCCAGTCTCGACGTGCGCGAGAACCTGATGCTGCCGCCGGTGGTGCGTCCGGGCGGCCTGCCGCTCGACCAGATCTTCACGCTGTTTCCGAATCTGAAGGAGCGTCTCACCAGCCAGGGCACCAAGCTTTCGGGCGGCGAGCAGCAGATGCTGGCGATTGCGCGCATCCTGCGCACCGGCGCGCGCTTTCTGATGCTGGACGAGCCGACCGAAGGGTTGGCGCCGGTCATCATCCAGCAGATCGGGCACACCATTGCGCGCCTGAAGTCGCAGGGCTTCACCATCCTGCTGGTCGAACAGAATTTCCGCTTCGCCTCGACCGTTGCCGACCGCTACTACATCGTCGAGCACGGCAAGGTGATCGACGGCTTCGCCAATTCGGAGCTGTCGGCCAACATGGACAAGCTGCATACCTATCTCGGCGTTTGAAACCGCCGGAGCCAGAAAATTTAAGAACTGAGGGAATACGCCATGAGGAATACGATTTCAGCGCTTCTGCTCGGCACCGCGATGGTGCTCTCCGTCGCAGGCGTCGCCTCCGCCGACGACAAGACAGTCAAGATCGGCGTGCTGTCCGATCAGTCCGGCCTCTATGCCGACCTCGCGGGCCCCGGCTCGACGCTGGCGGCGCAGATGGCGATCGAGGATAGTGGCCTCAAGGCCAAGGGCTGGACCATCGACCTGATCTCCGGCGATCACCAGAACAAGCCCGATATCGGCACCACCATCGCCCGCCAGTGGTTCGACGTCGACAAGGTCGACACCATCGTCGACGTGCCGAATTCCGGCGTCGCGCTCGCGGTCAACAACGTCGTCAAGGAGAAGAACGGCGTCTACATCAATTCGGGCGCTGCGACCTCCGACCTCACCAACGCGCAGTGCACGCCGAACACGGTGCACTGGACCTACGACACCTACATGCTCGCTCATGCCACCGGCCAGGCGCTGGTGAAGGCGGGCGGAGACACCTGGTTCTTCCTGACCGCGGACTACGCGTTCGGCGCGGCGCTGGAGCGTGACACCACCGCGGTCATAACAGCCAATGGCGGCAAGGTGGTCGGCGGCGTCAAGCATCCGCTCAACACCGCCGACTTCTCCTCGTTCCTGCTGCAGGCGCAGGCCTCCAAGGCCAAGATCATCGGTCTCGCCAATGCCGGCGGCGACACCACCAACTCGATCAAGCAGGCGGCCGAGTTCGGCATCGTCAAGGGCGGTCAGAAGCTCGCGGCGCTGCTGCTGTTCCTCACCGACGTCAAGGCGATCGGGCTCGAGACCGCGCAGGGCCTCAACTTCACCGAGACCTTCTACTGGGACCTCAACGACAACACCCGCGCCTTCTCCAAGCGTTTCTCGGAGCGGATGAAGAACAGCGCGCCCCCGACCATGGTGCAGGCCGGCGTCTATGCGGGCCTGCTGCATTACTTCAAGGCGCTGGAAGCGCTCGGCGGCAATCCGCATGACGGCGCCAAGGTGGTCGCCAAGATGAAGACCATCCCGACCGACGATCCGCTGTTCGGCAAGGGCGAGGTCGAGGCCAACGGTCGCGTCACCCACGACGCCTATTTGTTCGAGGTGAAGAAGCCCTCGGAGTCCAAGGGTCCATGGGACTTCTACAAGCTGGTCGGCACCGTGCCCGGCAACCAGGCCTTCACGCCGCTCGACAAGAGCGCCTGCGCGCTTCTGAAGAAGTGACGATCATGCCCGCCGGCCATGCGCGTGGCCGGCGGGCTTCATCTATCCAGCGAAAGCTCATTCGATGCAGGCTCTCTACGCACAGCTTCTGGTGGGACTGATCAACGGCTCGTTCTACGCGCTGCTCAGTCTGGGGCTCGCCGTCATCTTCGGCATGCTCAACATCATCAATTTCGCGCACGGCGCGCTCTACATGATGGGCGCCTTCGTGGCGTATTTCCTGCTCAATCTGGGCGGCATCAACTACTGGTGGGCGCTGCTCATCGCTCCTGTCATCGTCGGCATCTTCGGCATGATCCTGGAGCGGACCATGCTGCAATGGCTCGCCGGCCTCGACCATCTCTACGGATTGCTGTTGACGTTCGGCATCGCGCTGATCGTGCAGGGCGTGTTCCAGAACTATTTCGGCTCCTCGGGCCTGCCTTACTCGATCCCGGATCAGCTCAAGGGCGGCGTCAATCTCGGCTTCATGTTCCTGCCGATCTATCGCGGCTGGGTGGTGATCTTCTCGCTGGTGGTGTGCCTTGCGACCTGGTTCCTGATCGAGAAGACGCAGCTCGGCGCCTACTTGCGCGCGGCCACCGAGAACCCGACGCTGGTGCGGGCCTTCGGCATCAACGTGCCGCGCATGATCACGCTGACCTACGGGCTCGGCGTCGGTCTTGCCGCGCTCGCCGGCGTGCTGTCGGCGCCGATCAACCAGGTCCGCCCGCTGATGGGCGCCGATCTCATCATCGTGGTGTTCGCGGTGGTCGTGATCGGCGGCATGGGCTCGATCATGGGTTCGATCATCACCGGTTTCGCGCTCGGCGTGATCGAGGGACTGACCAAGTATTTTTATCCCGAGGCCTCCAACACCGTGGTGTTTGTCCTGATGGTGGTGGTGTTGCTGGTGAAGCCAACGGGACTGACGGGACGGGCGGCCTGATATGTCAGCATTGACCGACGATACACTTCCGATGACGCCGCGCGCGATGCGCGACGAGATGATCGTATTCGCCGTGATGGCGGCGCTGCTGGCGGTGGTGCCGTTCACGGGGGTCTATCCCTTCTTCGTGATGCAGGCGCTGTGCTTTGCGCTGCTCGCCTGCGCGTTCAACCTCCTGATCGGCTATGGCGGCCTGCTGTCGTTCGGCCACGCCATGTTCCTCGGCACCGCCGGCTACGTCTCGGCGCATGCGCTGAAGGTGTGGGGGCTGTCGCCGGAGCTCGGCATCGTGGTCGGCACCGCCGCGGCGGCCTTGCTCGGCCTCGTCACCGGCTACATCTCGATCAAGCGGCAGGGCATCTACTTCTCTATGATCACGCTGGCGCTGTCGCAGCTGCTCTACTTCCTCTATCTGCAGGCGCCGTTCACCCACGGTGAAGACGGCATCCAGGGCATCCCGCAGGGCCACCTGCTCGGGATCTTCGATCTCTCCAAGCCGATCGTGCTCTATTACGTCGTGCTGGTCGGCTTTCTCGCCGGCTTCCTCTTGATCTACCGCACCATCAACTCGCCGTTCGGCGAGGTGCTGAAGTCGATCCGTGAGAACGAGCCGCGCGCGATTTCGCTCGGCTACAAGACCGACCAGTACAAGTTGCTGGCCTTCATCCTGTCGGGCACGCTGGCGGGCTTTGCCGGCTCGCTGAAGGTGTTCGTGGCGCAGAACGCCTCGCTCACCGACGTGCACTGGTCGATGTCCGGTGAAATCGTGCTGATGACGCTGGTCGGCGGCCTCGGCACCATCTTCGGACCGGTGGTCGGCGCGTTCGTGATCATTGCCATGCAGCAATATCTCGCCGGTTTCGGCCAGTGGGTGACGGTGATCCAGGGCGTGATCTTCGTGGCCTGCGTGCTCTTGTTCCGGCGCGGCCTGGTCGGCGAGCTGGCCCACCTGCTGCGCCGGTCGCTTTAGGGGCAGGGGACCGCGGCCTCCTTCGATATAGCAGTGGATGACCGCCCATTCGGGCAGTCAAGCCCGGGCGCATTCAGCGCAATTTGTTCTATGACAGTTTTGTGACAGTCGCTAAAAGGGCTGTCCCGGAACGATGGAACTGAGACATGCTGCGCTGGTTTCGCGCTTTCCTGCCCAAGGAAGAGCGATTTTTCGACCTGTTCGCCCGCCACGCCCAGACCTCCGTGCAGTGTGCGAAGGCGCTGCAGGACATGCTGAGGGGCGGGGAGGAAACGCCGGTCTATTGCCAGCGCGTCAATCAGTTCGAGAACGATGCCGACAGCGTCACCCGCGAAGTGCTGACCGCGGTCCGCCGCACCTTCATCACCCCGTTCGACCGCAGCGACATCAAGAACCTGATCACCGCGATGGACGACGCGGTCGACCAGATGCAGGCGACTGCCAAGGCGGTGATGCTGTTCGAGGTGCGCGAGTTCGAGCCGCCGATGCGCGAGATGGGCGGCCTGATCGTCGAATGCGCCAATCTGGTCGGCCGCGCGCTGCCACTGCTGCAATCGATCGGCCACAACGTCTCGATGCTGACCCAGATCACCGAGGAGCTGACCAAGCTCGAGGGCCGGGTCGACGATCTCCAGGACATCGGGCTCAAGGAGTTGTTCCTGAAGCACCGCGACGCCAACACGATGGACTTCATTGTCGGCGCGGAGATCTACGATCACCTCGAGAAGGTGGCAGACCGCTTCGACGATGTCGCCAACGAGATCAATTCGATCGTGATTGAACAGGTTTAGGGCAGGGCCATCAGTTGGACGCCACGCTGGGTCTTCCCGTCCTGACCATTCTGATCGCGGTCGCGCTGCTGTTCGATTTCCTGAACGGGCTGCACGACGCCGCGAACTCGATCGCAACCATCGTCTCGACCCGGGTGCTGCGGCCGCAATATGCGGTGTTCTGGGCGGCCTTCTTCAACTTCGTCGCCTTCGCGGTGTTCGGCCTGCACGTTGCCAACACGATCGGCACCGGGATCATCGATCCGGCGGTGGTGGACGCGACCGTGATCTTCGCTGCACTGGTCGGCGCGATCGTCTGGAACGTGATCACATGGGCGCTGGGCATTCCCTCGTCGAGTTCGCACGCGCTGATCGGCGGCCTGGTCGGCGCCGGCATGGCGAAGGCGGGCATCTCGGCGGCGGTGTGGAGCGGGCTGACCAAGACCTTGCTCGCGATCGTGCTGTCGCCGCTGGTCGGCTTCCTGCTGGCGCTGGTGCTGGTTGCGATCGTGTCCTGGCTGTCGGTGCGCTCGACGCCGTTCGCGGTCGATCGCGCCTTCCGCATCCTGCAATTCGCCTCGGCCTCGCTCTATTCGCTCGGCCATGGCGGCAACGACGCGCAGAAGACCATGGGCATCATCGCCGTGCTGCTCTATTCGCAGGGCCATCTCGGCGACACCTTCGAGATCCCGTTCTGGGTGGTGCTCGCCTGCCAGAGCGCGATGGCGCTCGGCACCTTGATGGGGGGCTGGCGGATCGTCCGCACCATGGGGCTGCGGATCACCAAGCTGACGCCGATGCAGGGCTTCTGCGCCGAAACCGGCGGCGCCGCGACCCTGTTCATCGCGACCTATCTCGGGGTGCCGGTATCGACCACCCACACCATCACCGGCGCCATCGTCGGCGTCGGCGCGGCACGGCGGCTCTCCGCCGTGCGCTGGAACGTGGCGAGCTCGATCGTCTATGCCTGGGTGATCACGATCCCGGCGTCGGCCGCGGTCGCCGCCGCGACCTATTGGGCGGTGCAGGTCCTCAAATAACTATCCGACCAGCTTCAGCCCGACGATGCCGGCGACGATCAGCCCGATGCTGGCAAGCCGCATCGCGGTTGCGGGTTCGCCGAGCAGGATGATGCCGAGCGCCGCCGTGCCGACCGCGCCGATCCCGGTCCAGACCGCATAGGCGGTTCCAATCGGCAGCGTCTTCAGCGCGATGCCGAGCAGGATCACGCTGCCGGCCATCGCCGCCAATGTCAGCACCGACGGCACCAGCCGCGAGAAACCGTCGGTATATTTCAGCCCGATCGCCCAGCCGATCTCGAGCAGGCCCGCGGTGAACAGAATGGCCCAGGCCATGACGAACCCTCCGGATAAGGCAGGGTCGTCCCCGCGGATGGTATGGTGAGGAAAGGTCGTCCTTCCCATGCCTATATGAGGATGGTGCGGCCATTCCGCATTGCGACAAAACGCCCTTGATTGCGCCCGTTTTCCCTGCCAAACGCTGCCCCGCCATGTCCGATACCGCTGTTTCAACCGAATCGCCGTCCCGCTCGCCACTGTCTGAGGAAGTGGCGCGCCGGCGCACCTTCGCGATCATCTCGCACCCGGACGCCGGCAAGACCACGCTGACGGAAAAGCTGCTGCTGTTCGGCGGCGCCATCAACCTCGCGGGTCAGGTCAAGGCAAAGGGCGAGCGTCGCAACACGCGCTCGGACTGGATGAAGATCGAGCGCGAGCGCGGCATCTCGGTCGTCACCTCGGTGATGACCTTCGAGTTCAACGACCTGGTGTTCAACCTCCTGGACACGCCGGGCCACGAGGACTTTTCGGAAGACACCTATCGCACGCTGACCGCGGTCGATTCCGCGGTCATGGTGATCGACGCCGCCAAGGGCATCGAGGCGCGCACCCGAAAACTGTTCGAGGTGTGTCGGTTGCGCGACATCCCGATCATCACCTTCATCAACAAGATGGACCGCGAGAGCCGCGACACCTTTGAGCTGCTCGACGAGATCGAGAAGACGCTGGCGCTCGACACCACGCCGATGACCTGGCCGGTCGGCCGTGGCCGCGACTTCCTCGGCACCTACGACGTCGTCAATGGCGGCGTGCGGCTGCTTGAGGGCGGCGGCGCCAAGACCGGCGCCACTGAGCAGATCGACATCGCCGATCTCGGCAAGCGCAACCCCAATCTCGACGTCGCCGAGGTCAAGGACGAGCTCGCGCTGGTCTCGGAAGCCTGCAAGCCGTTCGAGCTCGCGGCGTTCCGAGAGGGCCACCTGACGCCGGTCTATTTCGGCAGCGCGCTGCGCAATTTCGGCGTCGGCGATTTGCTCGAAGGCCTCGGCAAGTTCGCACCGGCGCCGCGCGCGCAGGATTCCGATCTGCGCAAGGTCGAGGCTTCAGAGCCGCGCATGAGCGCGTTCGTATTCAAGATCCAGGCCAACATGGATCCGAACCATCGCGACCGCATCGCCTTCGCCCGGCTATGCTCCGGAAAACTCAGCCGCGGCATGAAGGCCAAGCTGGTTCGCACGGGCAAGAACATGAGCCTGTCGAGCCCGCAATTCTTCTTCGCCCAGGATCGCTCGGTGGCGGACGAGGCCTTCGCCGGCGACGTTGTCGGCATTCCCAACCACGGCACCTTGCGGATCGGCGACACCCTGACCGAGGGCGAGGATCTGACCTTCGTCGGTGTGCCGAGCTTCGCGCCGGAAATCGTCCGCCGCGTTCGCCTGACCGATGCGATGAAGGCCAAGAAGCTGAAGGAAGCCTTGCAGCAGATGTCGGAGGAGGGCGTCGTGCAGGTGTTCCGTCCGCGCGACGGCGCGCCGGCGCTGGTCGGCGTGGTCGGCCCGCTGCAGCTCGACGTGCTGAAGGCGCGGCTCGATGCAGAATATTCGCTGCCGGTCGAGTTCGAGGTCAGCGAATTCTCGCTGGCGCGCTGGATCTCGTCCGACGACCGCAAGAAGCTCGATGCCTTCGTCGCCGCCAACAATTCCGGCATCGCCGACGATGTCGACGGAGATCCGGTGTTCATGGCCAAGAACGAGTTCTATCTCGGCTACACCCGCGAGCGGGCCGAGGGCATCACCTTCTCCAACGTCAAGGACGTGAAGAAGAAGGCGTAGTGCCGCGCCGCATTCTCAGTGTCGTCCCCCGGCTCGACCGGGGACCCAGTACTACGCGGCCTAACGGCTCAAGCACAACCGTCTCTGGAATACTGGATCGCCCGGTCGAGGCCGGGCGATGACAACGGAGTGTGGCGTGCGAGCGCAAGGAATTGAACGCCGTCCCGCTTGCTCCGGTCCCGTCGCGGTACCATTTTCCCCGGAACGCATCCCGGGTCCAACCGCATGTTCCGACGCGTCGTCACCTGCCTTGTCTTTGCCGTGCTGGCCCTTGCCTTCGCGGGCGCCGCCGGCGCGCGGCAGCGGCAGCAGACCAACCCCGTGCCATTCGCACACACACCCTGCAGCGTGCTCGACTATGGGCCCTGCATCCCGTCTTACTGCAGCGTGTTCAACCACGGGCCGTGCCTGCCCGAAATCGATTATCCGTACGGTGAAAATCTCCAGCTCACGATCCTGACGGTGCCGCCCGAGGACCAGGCCGCGAAATACCACAAGCCGGATCATGATCTCGATACCATCGGCGATTTGTTCGCCGCGCTGCGTTCCTGCTGGGCGCCACCGCCACCCGATGACGCTCGTGAGGGCATGCAGATGTCGGTGCGCTTCAGCTTCAAGCGGACCGGCGAGATGATTGGTTCGCCGCGCCTGACATTTTCGACGCGGGGCATCCCGGCGGACACCCGCACGACCTACCTCAACGCGATCAACGCCTCGCTCAGTGCCTGCCTGCCGCTGAAATTCTCCAGTGGGCTGGGCGGCGCGCTTGCCGGCCGTCCGATCATGATCCGCTATGTCGACAATCGCGAACTGGGCAAGCCGGCCGGCAATCCGTGACGCGGCACCCGGGGTGACGCATTGCCACCCGCCCGGCGAAGATGTTACGCGAAGGCGGCAATCGATCAGGGGAGGAACATCGTGGGACTGCTCGTCATGATCCTGGGTCTCGTGCTGTTCCTCGGCATCCACGTGCTGACCAGCCTGCGCGACCTGCGCGGCAGCATCGTCAACGCGATGGGCGAGGGCGCCTACAAGGGCGTCTATTCGCTGGTATCTTTCGCGGGTCTCGCGCTGATCATCTGGGGCTTCGGTCATTACCGCGCGACCGGCTGGATCGACGTCTGGACGCCGCCGACCGCGTTGAAGCACATCGCGGTGGCGCTGATGCTGCCGGCCGTCATCCTGGTGGTGGCCGCCTACATTCGCGGCCGCATCTACACCACGCTGAAGCATCCGATGCTGGCGGGTGTGAAGCTGTGGGCATTTGCGCATCTGCTCGCCAACGGCGATCTCGGCTCGATCATCCTGTTCGGCTCGTTTCTCGCCTGGGCGGTCTATGACCGGATCTCGCTGAAGCGCCGCAGCGATGCCGGCGCGCCGCCGATCCCGGTTGGCGGAGCCACCAACGACCTGATCGCGATCGCGGTCGGTGTCATCGTCTACCTGGCGCTTGCGTTTGCGTTCCACCCGGTCGTGATCGGCGTGCCTGTCATGGGAGCCTGACTATGTCTGTTCAATCCGCCATCAAGCGCAAGACCGCGCCCGACCTGCGCGCCCGCAAGAACGGCGAGCCGATCGTGATGCTGACGTCGTACCATGCGCACACCGCAGCGCTGGTCGACCGCCATTGCGATGCCATCCTGGTCGGCGATTCCCTCGGCAATGTGATGCACGGCTTCGAGACCACGGTGCCGGTTACCCTCGACATGATGATCTTGCAGGGCCGTGCCGTGATGCGCGGCTCGCTGGCTGCGCTGGTCGTGGTCGACATGCCATTCGGCTCCTACGAAGAATCGAAAGAGCAGGCGTTCCGGTCGGCGGTGCGGATCATGAAGGAAACGCTGTGCGGCGCGGTCAAGCTCGAGGGCGGCGCGCGGATGGCGGAGACGGTGGCGTTCCTGTCGGAGCGCGGTATTCCTGTGATGGGCCATATCGGCCTGACGCCGCAGTCGATCAACACGCTCGGCTCGTTCCGCGCGCAGGGCCGCGAGGAGGAGAGCTGGGCGCCGATCGAGAACGACGCCAAGGCGATCGCGGAAGCCGGCGCCTTCTCGATCGTGGTCGAGGCGGTCGCCGAGCCGCTGGCGCGCAAGATCACGCAATCGATCGCCGTGCCCACCATTGGCATCGGCGCCAGCGCTGCGTGCGACGGCCAGGTGCTGGTGCTGGAGGACATGCTCGGCCTGTCACCGCGTGCACCGAAATTCGTGCGCCGCTACGGCAATCTCGGGCCGATGATCGAGGAAGCGATTGCAGGCTATGCGCGCGACGTGAAAAGCCGCGCCTTTCCAGGGCCGGAGCACGTCTACGGCATGAAGAAGAACTGACGAGGCGCGCATGGACTGGTCGCAACACGCATTGCCGCCGATGCGGCTCGAGCCGCGCTTCGGCGACCGCGTCGTGCCGGCGTTTGTCGAGCGGCCGGCCAGCCTGTGGGCGATGATCGCGGATGCCGTCGCGCAGAACGGCGACGGCGAGGCGCTGGTCTGCGGCGATCAGCGCTTGAACTGGCGCGAGGTCGCCGAGCAATCCGCGAAGGTCGCAGCCGGCTTTGCCAGGCTCGGCCTTGTGCCCGGCGACCGCGTCGCGATCCTGCTCGGCAACCGCGTCGAGTTCGTGCTGACGATGTTCGCGGCTGCCCATGCCGGGCTGGTGACAGTGCTGCTCTCGACGCGCCAGCAGAAACCCGAGATCGCCTATGTGCTGAACGATTGCGGCGCGAAGTGTCTGGTCCATGAGGCGACGCTGGCCGACCGCGTCCCCGACGCTGCCGACATTCCCGGCCTTTTGCATCGCGTCTCGGTCAGCGACGACGGTGCGTCGCAATTCGCTGCCTTGCGCGACCATGCTCCACCGCCAGCGCCGGCGGAGGTGAGGGAAGAGGACACCGCGATGATCCTCTACACCTCGGGCACCACGGGGCGGCCGAAGGGTGCGATGCTCGCCCATTGCAACATCATTCACTCCTCGATGGTGTTTGCATCGTGCCTGAAACTGACCAAGGCCGATCGCTCGATCGCCGCGGTGCCGCTCGCCCATGTCACCGGCGCGGTCGCCAACGTCACCACCATGGCGCGCTGCGCCGGCGCACTGATCATCATGCCGGAGTTCAAGGCCTCGGAATATCTGAAGGTAGCGGCGCGCGAGCGCGTCACCTACACCGTGATGGTGCCGGCGATGTACAATCTCTGCCTGATGCAGCCGGATTTCGACAGCACCGATCTGTCGAGCTGGCGCATCGGCGGCTTCGGCGGCGCGCCGATGCCGGTTGCGACCATCGAAAAGCTCGACGCCAAGATTCCCGGGCTCAAGCTCGCGAACTGCTACGGCGCGACCGAGACCACGTCGCCCTCGACCTTGATGCCGGGCGAATTGACCGCCGCCCATATCGACAGCGTCGGCCTGCCGTGTCCCGGTGCCGAGATCGTCGTGATGGGCGCCGACGGCCGCGAGGTGCCGCGCGGCGAGATCGGCGAGCTCTGGATCCGCAGCGCCTCCGTCATCAAGGGCTACTGGAATAATCCCAACGCGACCGCGGAAAGCTTCACCGCAGGGTTCTGGCATTCCGGCGATCTCGGCTCGGTCGATACCGACAATTTCGTCCGCGTGTTCGACCGTCAGAAGGACATGATCAACCGCGGCGGTCTGAAGATCTATTCCGCCGAGGTCGAGTCCGTACTGGCCGGCCACCCGGCCGTGATCGAGAGCGCGATCATCGCAAAACCGTGCCCGGTGCTCGGCGAGCGCGTCCACGCCGTGATCGTGACCCGCACGGAGGTGAGTCCCGAGAGCCTGCGCGCCTGGTGCGCCGAGCGTCTCTCCGACTACAAGGTGCCGGAGACGATGGCGCTGACGTCAGAGCCACTGCCGCGCAACGCCAACGGCAAGGTGATCAAGCGCCAGCTCAGGGAGAGCATCTCGGCAGGGGTGTAGCGCGGCGTAGGACAAACTCCCCGGTTAACGCTTTGATCCGCCTCGCTTTGCCTTGCCTCCGCCACACCGTTAGGGTAACGCCGCCGCGATGTGGGGATCAGGTAGGGGCTGCGCTCCGCCGAGATTCGCGGTCCCGAGGGGATGGGATAGCTTTAAGTGTCTGAATTATTTGACGAAGTCGACGAGGAAGTCCGTCGCGATCAGCTCAAGCAGCTGTGGGACAAGTACTCGCTTTTCATCATCGCGCTGGCGATCCTGGTGGTCGCCGGCGTCGGTGGCTGGCGTGGCTACCAATATCTCGAGGCCCAGAAGGCCGCCGTGGCCGGTGCGGCGTTCGACCGCGCCGTCGAACTGTCGGACCAGAACAAGCACGCCGAGGCCGAGGCTGCGTTCGCCGACCTGATCACCAAGGCGCCGTCCGGTTACCGCAACCTGGCGCGGCTGCGCATGGCCGCCGAGGTCGCAACCCGCGATCAGCCGGCCGCTGCGAAACTCTATGACGAGATCGCGGCCGACCGCAGCGTCGGCGGCCCCGATCAGGATCTGGCGCGGATCCGCGCCGCTCAGATGGTGATGGACGCCACGACCTATCCGAACATGGTGCAACGGCTCGAGGCGATGGCGACGTCCAAGGATTCGACGTTCCGCCACTCCGCGCGCGAGCTGCTGGCGCTGTCGGCCTGGCGCGCCAACGATGCCACCGCCGCGCGGCAGTGGCTCGACCAGATTGCCAATGACGGCGAGACGCCGCCGAGCCTGCGTTCGCGCGCCGAAGCGCTCCAGGCACTGTTGCCGCCGGTCGCGAAAAGCTGATTTGGCGCGAAACCCGAGTTTGAGTGAGAGATCGACCATGCGCCGCTCGCAACGCCTGATCGCAGCCGCAGTTCTGACAGCGCTTTGCAGCGCGCTGGCCGGCTGCGGCGGTGGCGGCATGGCCAATTTCGACCCGAGCGACCTGCTGGATTTCCTCGACACCAAGAAGAAGCTGCAGGGCGACCGCAAGCCGGTGTTCCCGGAAGGCGTACCCGGCCTCGAGCAGGGCGTGCCGAAGGAATTGTACAAGGGCTCGCAGCAGGAGCAGCTGGACCAGCAGAACGCCGCGGCTGCGGCCGCTGCCCAGCCGGCGCCGCCGCCGGAGCCCCCGAAGGGCGCCAAGAAGCACACCAAACGCGCCGCGCCGGCTGCGGATCAGGCCGCGGCTCCCGACGCCGCAACCGAAGAGGGCGCGCCCGCCGCGCTGCCGCCGGAGCCGAAGCCGAGGAAGATCGTCCGCCGCCGCACCACCGCGCCGCCCGCCGACGACCAGCAGGCGCAGCCTGCGGCGCCGGCGCAGCAGCAGACCCAGACCACGCAACAATCCGGCGGCGCGTTCCCCGCGCCGCTACCGAGCGGCGGATTTAGCCGCTAGGCTCCTGCTTCAATTCATTGACGCGCGCCGCGTCGCGGCGCCTGGATGATCCATGTCTTTCACGATTGCCATTATCGGCCGGCCCAATGTCGGAAAGTCGACGCTGTTCAACCGGCTGGTCGGCCAGAAGCTCGCGCTGGTGGATGACGAGCCCGGCGTGACGCGTGACCGCCGCGAGGGCCAGGCCAAGCTCTACGATCTCGACTTCACCATCATCGACACCGCAGGCCTCGACGAGGGCGCCAAGGGCTCGTTGACGGCGCGGATGCAGGAGCAGACCGAAACCGCGATCGAGCTCGCCGACGCGCTGATGTTCGTGATCGACGCCCGTGTCGGCCTGACGCCGACCGATCGCGCCTTCGCCGACTTCGCCCGCAAGGCCAACAAGCCGGTGGTGCTGGTCGCCAACAAGGCCGAGGGCAAGCATGGCGAGTTAGGGGCGATGGAATCCTACGCGCTCGGCCTCGGCGACCCCGTGCAGATCTCCGCCGAGCACGGCGAGGGCATGGGCGATCTCCACGAGGCGCTGAGCGCGCTGGTGCCCGCGACCTCGGAGGAAGACGACGAGGCCGAGGACGACGAGGACATTTCGGAGGAGGAGGCCGCGCAGCGCCCGATCCGCGTCGCCATCGTCGGCCGGCCCAACGCCGGCAAGTCGACGCTGATCAACCACCTGCTCGGCGAGGAGCGGCTGCTGACCAGCCCCGAGGCCGGCACCACGCGCGATTCCATCGCGGTCGAGATCACCTGGCAGGGCCGCCAGTTCCGCGTGTTCGACACCGCCGGCCTGCGCCGCCGTTCGCGGATCGAGGAGAAGCTGGAGAAGCTCTCGGTCGCCGACGCCTTGCGCGCGGTGCGTTTTGCCGAAGTCGTCGTGATGATGATGGACGCGCAGAACAAGTTCGAGGAGCAGGATCTGCGCATCGCCGACCTGGTCGAGCGCGAAGGCCGCGCCATCGTGCTCGCGGTCAACAAATGGGACCTCGTCGAGCGCAAGCCCAACCAGATCTCGCAATTGCGCACCGATGCCGACCACTGGCTGCCCCAGGTCAAGGGCGCGCCGATCGTCGCCGTCTCCGGCCTGATGGGCGAGGGCATCGACCGCCTGATGATCGCGATCCAGCAGGCCTATGCGGTCTGGAATCGGCGCTTGCCGACCTCGGCTCTCAATCGCTGGTTCGAGCAGGCGATCCAGGCGAGCCCGCCGCCGGCCGTCTCGGGCCGCAGGCTGAAGCTGAACTACATCACGCAGGTGAAGGCGCGCCCGCCGAGCTTCGTGCTGTTCTGCTCGCGCGCCGACGCGATCCCGAGATCCTACCTGCGCTACCTCACCAACTCGCTGCGCGAGACCTTCGATCTGCCGGGCACGCCGATCCGGATCACGCTGCGCGAGAAGGCCAATCCGTTCGCCCACAAGCGCAAGCGGCCGTCGTGAGCGGGCATAGCGTTTTCGAGCGAAGTGGGTACCGGTTCGCGTGAAGAAAACGCGTCAAAACGAGAATACCGCGACGGGACTTCCGCAACCGCGCAGCGGCGCGGTGATCTTCATCTTCATCACCTTGCTGCTCGACATGCTCGCGCTCGGGATCATCATCCCGATCCTGCCCAAGCTGATCGAGGGCTTCGTCAGCAATGACACCGCCAACGCGGCACGCATCTTCGGCGTGTTCGGCTCGATCTGGGCCTTGATGCAGTTCGTCTGCTCGCCGATCCTGGGCGCGCTGTCCGATCGCTTTGGCCGCCGGCCGGTGGTCCTGCTGTCGAATTTCGGCCTTGCCGCGGACTACGTGCTGATGGCGCTGGCGCCGAACCTGATCTGGCTGTTCGTCGGGCGGGCGATCTCGGGCATCACCTCGTCCAGCATCTCCACCGTGTTCGCCTATATCGCCGACGTCACTGCACCGGAGCAGCGCGCTGCGATGTTCGGCAAGATCGGGGTTGCCTTCGGCGCCGGCTTCATCCTGGGACCGGCGCTGGGCGGCCTGCTGGGCGAGATCGATCCGCGGTTGCCGTTCTGGGCCGCGGCGGGCCTGAGCGTTCGTCAACGGCCTCTATGGCCTGTTCATCCTGCCGGAATCGCTGCCGCCGGAGCGGCGCGCGCCGTTCAAATGGAAGAGCGCCAATCCGATCGGCGCGCTGCGTTTCCTGCTTTCCAACCGGACGCTGGCCGGCCTGTCGCTGGCGACGTTCTTCGGCCAGCTCGCGCATGTCGTGCTGCCGTCGGTGTTCGTGCTCTACGCCACCTACCGCTACGGCTGGGACACCGGCACGGTCGGCGCGACGCTGGCGCTGGTCGGCCTCTGCGGCATGATCGTGCAGGGCGCGGCGATCGGCCCGATCGTCAAGCTGCTCGGCGAGCGCAACGCGCTGTTCCTCGGCCTCGTCTGCGGCGCCCTGGGCTTCGTGATCTTCGGTGCAGCGCCGACCGGCCAGCTGTTCTGGATCGGCATTCCCGTGATGGCGCTGTGGGGTATCTCGGGCGCCGCGACGCAGGCGCTGACGACGCAACTCGTCGCCGCCGACCAGCAGGGCCAGTTGCAGGGCGCGACATCGAGCGTGCAGAGCATGTCGGAATTGATCGGCCCGTTCCTGTTCACGCTGACGTTCGCGTATTTCATCGGCGACAACGTGCCGATCAAGATGCCCGGCGCGCCGTTCTACCTGGCCGGCGCGCTCTTGCTGCTCGCGCTCGCCATCGCATGGCGTGCGACGGCGAAGAGAGCGTAGGGCGGGTTAGCGCAGCGTAACCCGCCATTGTCTCCGCGATGAGAACGCGGCGGGTTACGACTTCGCCTAACCCGCTCCGGTGGTCGCAGCTCGCTTACTTCTTCACCAGCGGACAGTCGCTGGCTTCGAGCGGCTTGGCGGCGTCTTCCGGCGAGATGGTGGCGATCAGCTTGTAATAGTCCCAGGGATATTTGGACTCTTCCGGCTTCTTCACCTCGAACAGATAGGCCGGGATGATGCGGCGGCCATCGATCCGCAAGGGACCCTTGCCGAACAGCGGGTCGTCGGTCGGGATCTCCTTCATCTTGGCGACGACCTTGGCGCCGTCATGCGGATTGCCGCCCATCGCATCGAGCGCCTTCAGGTAATGCAGCACGCCGGCATAGACGCCGGCCACCGTCATCGACGGCATCGAGCCCTTGGGCGAGACCTTCTGGAAGCGCTTCGACCAGGCGCGGGTCTGGTCGTTCGTGTCCCAGTAGAAACTCTCGGTGAAGGTGAGGCCCTGCGCGATCTTCAGCCCCAGCGCGTGCACGTCGTTGACGAACAGCAGTAGCGCCGCGAGCTTCTGTCCGCCGGCGGTGATGCCGAATTCGGACGCCTGCTTGATCGCATTGGTGGTGTCGCCGCCGGCATTGGCGAGGCCGATGATCTTGGCCTTGGAGGCCTGCGCCTGCAGCAGGAACGAGGAGAAGTCCGCGGTGTTGAGCGGGTGCTTGACGCCGCCGAGCACCTTGCCGCCGTTCGCGGTGACGACCGCCGAGGTGTCGCGCTCCAGCGCATGGCCGAAGGCGTAGTCGGCGGTGAGGAAGAACCAGGTGTCGCCGCCGGCCTTGGTCAGCGCTTTGCCGGTGCCGTTGGCGAGCATGTAGGTGTCGAACGTGTAGGAGATCGTGTTGGCGTTGCAGGCCTTGCCGGTCAGATCGGCGGTCGCCGCGCCCGAGTTGAGCACGATCGAGTTCTTCTCCTTGGCAAGGTTGCTCACCGCCAGCGCGACGCCGGAGTTCGGCGTATCTGTGATGATGTCGACCTTCTCGTTGTCGATCCAGTTACGCGCGATGTTGACGCCGACGTCGGGCTTGTTCTGGTGGTCGCCGCTGACCACCTCGATCTTCCAGCCCTTGGCGCGCAGGCCGGAGTCTTCCACCGCCATGTTGGCCGCGGCTACCGAGTTCGGCCCGCCGATGTCGGCATAGAGGCCCGACATATCGTTGAGCACGCCGATCTTGACGTTCTTGTCCTGAGCAAAGGCAGGGGTAGCAAGGCCGAGTGCAGCGCAAGCGAGAAGCACGGCGTGGCGCCGTGCGAGCGTCGTCGTCATGAGACATTCCCTCCATGTTTTTTTCCGGACGGGCCCTCTTGTGGAGCCTTGTGCCGGTCGTTCGGGTTCCCGCTTACCCTTTCCTTCGGCGAGCGGCAATCCGCATAAAGCCGGATGAGCTGCGTCGAAGCGTCATCCTGCCGTCATCCTTACTTGAGCGCATCCGAGGTCAGCTTGAATTTCTGGATCCGCTTGCCCTCGACCTCCCCGGTGTAGACGTTGCCCTTCTGGTCGACCGCCATGACGTGCAGCAGCGCGAATTGTCCGGCATTGCGGCCGCTATGGCCGAAGGTGCCGACCACGCTGCCGTCGTCGCGCTTCAGTACGCGGATCTCGTTGTTGGCGCCGTCGGCATTCAGCAGATAGATCTGCTTCGGATCGGGCCACAGCGCGAGATCGAACACCGCGCCGTCGCCGCGCGTGTTCTTCTCGTAGAACCATTCCCTGACGAAGGTGCCGTTCTTCTGGAAGACCTGGATGCGGTTCTGGCTGCGGTCGCAGACATAGACCAGCCCGTCATTGGCGATCTTGATGCAATGCACGGGATTGCCGAACTGCTCCTGCACCGCGGCGCTTGGATCGTAGGGCGGCTGCTTGTCGTCGGTGGGTAGCTTGCCGTAGCCGCCCCAGTGCCGCTTGTAGGCCAGCGTGGTGGCGTCGTAGACGATGACGCGGCGGTTGCCATAGCCGTCGGCGATGTAGAGCTCGTTGGCCGCCTTGTCGATCGCCATCTCGGCGGGACGGCCGAGCTGGGTGGTGTCGTTGCTGTTGGTGCGGGCTGCGATCTTGCCGATCTGGCCGAGATACTTGCCGTCGAGCGAGAACTTCAGGATCTCGCTGTCGTCGTCGGCATTGCCCCCGATCCAGACGAAGCCGCGCTCGTCGACCTCGATGCCGTGCTCGCGGCCGACCCATTGATAGCCGTCGCCAGGGCCGCCCCAGGCGCGCAGCAGATTTCCGTCGACATCGAATTCCAGCACGGGCGGCGCCGCCACGCAGCATTTCGCGCGCGGCGGGGTGAGGCTCAAAGCCTTCTCGCCGTCGGTCAGCGAGCGCGGCCGGTGCACGACCCAGATATGTCCCTGCCAGTCGACGGTGATGCCGCCGACCTGGCCGATGATCCAGTTGTTCGGCAGCTGCTTCGGCCAGGACGTATCGACCGCGAAGGTCGGGACGTCACCGGCCCTGGCGGGCGTTGGCTGAGCAAGAAGGGCTGATGATGCGATGCCGGCGGAGAGAAACAATCCGGACAGAATGGAGCGCGCGCGATTGAACGTCGGCGTCATGATGCCTCCCGAGATTTTTCTTGGCGGTCGTCCCGCTTGAGGAGGCAGTCAATCGTGGGGCGGGGGAGGAGTCAATTGCAAGGAGGTGGGTAGCCCGGATGGAGCGAAGCGAAATCCGGGGCCGGTTTTCTCCGCGTAAAGATATCCCGGGAGAGCGAACGAATCTACACCGGCGGCTGGAAGCTCCGCAGCGTGCGCGCCTTGTAGTCGTAGAGCTTGCCGGTTTCGGTCCAGGCTGGCGAGCACATCGGCACGATGTATTCGGCGGCCATGTCGGGCGTATCGAGCGTCATCGGGTCTTCGCCGGGAAACACCTGCGCGCGCATCCGCGTGCGGATCGGGCCGGGGCTGAACAGATTGACACGCAACGCCGTGTTGGCGGTCTCGTTGGCCCAGGAGCGCACCAGCGCGTCGAGCGCAGCTTTCGAGGCCGCATAGGGGCCGAGATAGGCGTTGGCCTTGTGCGCCACGCCTGATGTCACGAACACCGCGCGACCGGCGTCGGACTGGCGCAGCAGCGGGTCCATGCAGCGGATCAGCTGGAAGTTCGCGGTGACGTTGATCGCGAGCACGTCGTTCCACGGCTTCAGCTCGATATGTCCGAGCGGCGAGGAGGGGCCGGCCGTGCCGGCATTCCCGACCAGGACGTCGAGCTTGCCGTGGCGCTCATGCAGCGCGAGCCCGAGCCGGGCGATGCCGTCGTAATCGGTGAGCGAGAGCGGCACCAGGGTGGCGCTGCCGCCACCTTTTCGGATCTCGTCGTCGAGCTCTTCCAGCCCGCCTTGCGTGCGCGCGACCGCCACCACATGCGCGCCTGCCTTGGCCAGCGCGACGGATGTCGCATAGCCGATGCCGCGCGAGGCGCCGGTCACGAGGGCAATACGGGAGGCGAGGGGTTTTGTCATTGTCTGTCCGTCCATCTCTCGCGGCGGGTATTACAGACGGAAATGGCCGGGACAAGCCCGGCCATGACGAATTCCTGCGCTTTCGGCTAGGGGCCGGGCCCCTGGTCCATATTGCTGCTGTTGGTGCCGTTGCCCGAATTGTCGGGCGTCACCTTCATGCCCTGTCTGAACGCAAACACGATGAAGCCGACCAGCAGCACCCCACAGAGGATGCCCATGATCGGCTGCATGGCGTGCTCCGTCAGCTTGCCTCGGCCAGCAGCGAGAGCTGTCGCGGCGGGGCCTCGGTTTCGCTCTGGTCGGTGAGATGGGTCGGATAGGCGCCGGTGAAGCAGTGGTCGGCGAATCTCGGATTGGCGGGATCGCGCCCCTCATAGCCCATCGCGCGGTACATGCCGTCGATCGACAGGAAGGCGAGCGAGTCGGCGCCGATGATGTCCCGCATCTCCTCGAGCGAATGGGTCGCGGCGAGCAGGCCGCCGCGATCGGGCAGGTCGATGCCGTAATAGTCGGGATAGAGGATCGGCGGCGAGGCGAGGCGGAAATGCACCTCGCGGGCGCCGGCGTCGCGCATCATGCGGACGATCTTCTTCGAGGTGGTGCCGCGCACCAGCGAGTCGTCGATCAGGATGATGCGCTTGCCTTCGATCGCGGCGCGGTTGGCCGAATGCTTCATGCGCACGCCGAGCTCGCGCACGGTCTGGGTCGGCTGGATGAAGGTGCGGCCGACATAGTGGTTGCGGATGATGCCGAGCTCGAACGGCACGCCGGAATATTGGCTGTAGCCGACCGCGGCGGGCACGCCGGAATCCGGCACCGGTACCACGACGTCGACCTCGGGATGGCTCTCGCGGGCGAGCTGGGCGCCGAACGCCTTGCGCACGTCATACACCGAGCGGCCGCCGACGATCGAATCCGGGCGCGCGAAGTAGATGTACTCGAAGATACAGGGCCGCGCCGGCTTCGGCGGGAACGGCTTGTGGCTGTGCGCCCCCCGCTCGTCGAACACGATGATCTCGCCGGGGTCGATGTCGCGGACATATTTGGCGCCGATCATGTCGAGCGCGCAGGTCTCCGAGGTCAGGATCGGATGGCCGTCGAGATCGCCGAGCACCAGCGGACGGATGCCCAGCGGATCGCGGGCGCCGACCAGCTTCTTGTTGGTCAGCGCGACAAGCGCATAGGCGCCCTCGATGGTGCGCAGCGCCTCGATGAAACGGTCGATGAAGTGGGTGCGCTTCGACTGCGCGACGAGATGCAGGATCACCTCGGTGTCGGTGGTCGACTGCATCATGGCGCCGCCCTTGACCAGCTCGCGGCGCAGGGTCAGGCCGTTGGTCAAATTGCCGTTGTGGCCGACCGCAAAGCCGCCGGCGCTGAGCTCGGCGAACAGCGGCTGCACGTTGCGCAGGATGGTGCCGCCGGTGGTGGAGTAGCGGACATGGCCGACTGCGGCGCTGCCGGGCAGACGTTCGATCACCTCGCGGCGGGAGAAGGCGTCGCCGACCAGGCCGAGGCGGCGTTCGCTGTGGAAGCGGCCGCCGTCGAAGGAGACGATGCCGGCGGCCTCCTGGCCGCGGTGCTGCAGGGCGTGCAGGCCGAGCGCGGTGATCGCGGCGGCCTCCGGATGGCCGAAGACGCCGAACACGCCGCATTCCTCACGCAGCGTGTCGCCATCGAGATCGGGGTGGTATCTGAGATCGTCGTCCCTGAGATGTTCCTGTCGAAGATGTTCCTGCAATTCCGTCGGGCCGAGGTCGAGATCCAGTTGGGCGGCATGATCGGAAGGGGTTTGCATCTCGTTCATCGCCTCTCGCAAGGGGCCCAAATACGTTATCGGCCCGCGGGTTTCTCGATCAGCTTTTTCAAGCTGTCACGCGCAGGTTTGCTATAGCCATCGCCCGACGCCGGCGTCGCCTGATCGTTGGTATCAGCCGCAGAATCGTCGTCCGGCTTATTCTTCTTGAACTTCTTTAAGATGGTGTTCTCGGGGTCATCAGGCAAGAGCGCCATCAGCCAATCCCCGGTTCCCTGCAGCACCACCCGGGACTTCGCGCCGGCGACCCAATCGGGCCGCTGCTTGTCCGGAACCAGCCAGGTGAAGAACATGAACGCCACGACCACGATCAGGAGGCCGCGGGCGAGCCCGAACAGGAAGCCGAGGGTGCGGTCGAGCGCGCCGATCCGGGAATCCAGGATCATGTCCGAGATCCGCACCGTGATGATCGAGACCACGATCAGCGTGCCGATGAAGACGCCGGCCACCACCACCACGGCCGCGACCGTGTCGTTATTGAAGTAAGTTTTGGCGGTCGGCAGCAGCTTCGAGAAAGCATACAGCGTGACCAGGGCTGCGGCGCCCCAGGCCGCGATCGACAGGATCTCGCGCATGAAGCCGCGCACCATGGCAAGCAGGCCCGAAATCAGCATCACGCCGAGCAGGACGAGATCGAGTATCGTTATGGGCATCGGCTGGTCAGGTCCGCTGGTACGTTTCGGTACGGGGCTTACGCTGTTAAGGGCTCTCGCGAATCGGCAAAGTCGGTGCCGTCCTAACTGAGGCGCATCGGGGGCATCCGGCAAGGCCGCAACACCACCTGTCCCGCGCGGCGGATGTATAGCGGCGGGGGGCTGATACGTCACGCCCGCTTTAGCTGGTCTCGCGACGGAATCGGGCCGGTGTGGCATTTTTCTCAACGGGATCAGCGGCGCTGGAGCCGCCTTGGTCGTCCCTCGGCGCAGCCCGGCCACCTCGCGGCGTCCCGCGGGCCGCAATTTCGGCGACCAGCGTGGTCAGATTGCCGACGATGTTGAGGGCAAGCCCACTGTCTCCGCCGCCATCGCCGCGGGCCGATTCGGGCAGGATGGCGCGGCCGAAACCGAGCTTGAGGGCCTCCTTGAGCCGGGCCGGCGTCTGCGCCACCGGGCGGATCGCACCCGACAGCGAAATCTCGCCGAAATAGACCGCATCCGTCGGCAGGGGCGCATTCACCAGTGAGGAGACCAGCGCGGCCGCCGCCGCGAGGTCCGCGGCCGGCTCCTGGATGCGCAGGCCGCCCGCGACGTTGAGATAGACGTCATGTCCGGACAATTTGACGCCGCAATGCGCTTCCAGCACCGCCAGCACCATCGACAGCCGGCTCGGATCCCAGCCGACCACGGCGCGGCGCGGGGTGCCCAGCGAGGTCGGCGCCACCAGCGCCTGCAACTCGACCAGCACCGGGCGGGTCCCCTCGATGCCCGCGAACACCGCCGTGCCGGGGCTGCCGAGCTCGCGTTCGGAGAGGAACAGTTCCGAGGGGTTGGTGACCTCGCGCAGGCCGAGGCCGGTCATCTCGAACACGCCGATCTCGTCGGTCGCGCCGAAGCGGTTCTTGGCCGAGCGCAGGATGCGGAACTGCTGCGAGCCTTCGCCCTCGAACGACAGCACGGCATCGACCATGTGCTCGACCACGCGGGGGCCGGCGATCTGGCCGTCCTTCGTGACATGCCCGACCAGGATGATCGTTGCCCCCGTCTTCTTGGCGAAGCGAATGAGGGCCTGCGCCGAGGCGCGGACCTGCGTCACCGTGCCCGGCGCGGACTCCACCGTGTCGGTCCACATGGTCTGGATCGAGTCGATCACGATCAGCCGCGGCACCGCGCCTTCCGACAGTGTCGAGACGATGTCCTCGACCGAGGTTTCGGAGGCGAGCTGCACTGGCGCGTCCGCGAGCCCGAGCCGCTCGGCGCGGAGCCGCACCTGAGCGACGGCTTCTTCGCCGGAGATGTAGACCGCGCGGTGGCCCGCGCGCGCCATCATGGATGTCGCCTGGGTCAGCAGCGTCGATTTGCCGATGCCGGGATCGCCGCCGACCAAGAGCACCGAGCCGCGGACGAAGCCGCCGCCGGTGACACGGTCGAGTTCGGCCATACCGGACGACAGCCGCGGCGCGTCCTGGGTTTTGCCGGACAGCGATTCCAGCGCGAACGTCCGCCCCTTGCGCTTCGAGCGGATCGAGACCGGCACCGAGCCCGTGGTGTCTTCCTCAGCCAGCGTGTTCCACTCGCCGCAGGAGTCGCACTTGCCCTGCCAGCGATTATACGCCGCGCCGCAGTTCTGGCAGATGAAAGAGAGGGTGGATTTGGCCATGGAGAAGAGCTCGATTCCGTTCTCTCTCCATAGCATGGATCAAGAGCCGGCAACCTCCGACGTCGTCGCCGTGCCCAGGCACGTTCGGTCAAGAACCGGAGTCAGTTGGCCGGCGTCGGTCGCTGCTTCACAATGCGTACCGCAATCGACGGGGCGGGCCACAGCTGTAGCCTGTAGTGATCGTTTCCCTCCAGGCCGTCCTCCGAAAGCGTGTCGAGCGCGCCGTAGGACGCGCGGACCCGATAGGTCCCCGGTGCGGTTTCGATGCGCATCGCGTCAGGCAAGTAGTCCGTACAACCAGCGATCACGATGCGTCCGGATGCGACGTCGAGGCTGGCTTCGACCACATGATCCCAGTTGGCAAAATCATCGTCCGGCTCGCGCTCGAGCAACTGCACCGCGACCGGAACATCCATGTTCCTTACGGTACCGATTCCAACCGTTCCAGGCGCGGTCGCGAGCAATCGATCGGTCGCTTCCCCCGTCCACGCAGCGGACGGGTCGCCCGATGCAGGTTCGTCCTGGACGTAGAACTGAAAATAATCGGCGAATAGCGAGAGTTCGAAGGATTTCATGTTCGCATTTCCGTCGATGATCGAGCTTCAACTGACCACAGCCGACCATAGCAGCGACACCCCCGCTGCCAGCATGATGCCGTCCATGATCAGGCGGAACGCCTCCGGCTTCATCCGCAGCACGAAGCGTTTGGCGATGAAGGCGCCGGCCATCAGCGAGGCGCCGGCGATCAGGCCCTTCAGTGCGATGTCAGGCGTCAGCGCGCCGAACCGCTCGAAGGTCACGGACTTGCTGACATAGAGCCCGAGCGAACTCGCCGCTTCGGTGGCGAGGAACGCGCCCTTGCTGAGGCCGTAAAACAAGAACAGCGGCACGCTGAGCGGGCCGGTCGAGGCCACGATGCCGGTGAGATAGCCGATCAGCCCGCCGCCGATTGCGAGATGCCAGAGATTGGCCTTCAGTTCATGTCGCGCCAGCCAGTGCCGCACCGGCACCATTGCGATCAGGAACACGCCGATCGCGATGTCGACCGCGCGCGAGGGCAGGGCTAGCAGGGTGCGCGCGCCGAGCGCTGCGGCTGGAATGCCCGTGATCGAGTAAGCGGCGCAGGCGCGCCAGTCGACCTCGCGCCACCAGGCCAGGATGCGCGACAGATTGGCCATGACGGCGGCGACCGCCATGATCGGCACTGCCTGTTTCGGCCCGTATTGATAGACCAGCACCGGCATCAGCATGATCGACGAGCCGGTGCCGACGATGCCGGAAATGGTGCCGGCGACCAGGCCGACGGTGAGGACGAACAGGAAGCCCACGCGCACTCCGGATCTGCTGCCGGGCCATTCAGGATATGCGTCCCGAGAGCGGAGGCTCAGTGTGACCCCATGGTCGGAGACGATGCAAGGGTGCCGCCCAGCCAGCGACACGCGTTCGTGCGCAGCGCAGCGAGACTCGGACCAGCCTGCGCCGGGTCGATTGTGTGACTGTGGTTCGAGCGCGATCACCGCAACACTGCCCACGCCGGCGCGTGATCGCTGGCGCCTTCCTCGCCACGAACGTCGCGGTCGACGCCGGCTTTCGCGAGCCGCGCCGCAACTTGCGGGCTGAGCAGCAGATGATCGAGCCGGAGACCTGCATCACGCGGCCAGCGCTGGCGCTTGTAGTCCCAGAAGGTGAACATCTGACGATCCGGATGCAATGTGCGGATCGCATCGCACCATCCTTGATCGACCAGTGCCTTGAACGCGGCGCGGCTCTTGGGCTGGATCAGCGCATCCTTGTCCCAGGAGCGGGTCGGATAGATGTCGAGCGGCGTCGGCGCGACGTTGTAGTCGCCGGCGAGCACCACGGGGACGTTCTGCTTGAGCAGCTTGGCGGCATGGGCGCGCAGCCGCTTGAACCAGGCGAGCTTGTAGTCGAATTTCGGGCCGGGCTGCGGATTGCCGTTCGGCAGATAAAGGCTGGTGACGACGATGCCGCGCACCGCGGCCTCGATGTAGCGCGCTTCATGATCGCTGGCGTCACCGGGCAGGGCGGAGCGGATCAGGACCGGCTCGGCCTTGCGCGCGAGGATGGCGACGCCATTCCAGGTCTTCTGGCCCTGCCACACCGCGCCGTAGCCGGCCTTCTCGAGCGCGGCCGCTGGAAACTCGGCGTCGCTCGCCTTCAGCTCCTGCAGGCTGACGACGTCGGGCTTGGCCGATTTCAGCCAGCGCAGCAGGTTCGGCAGCCGGCGATTGACATTGTTGATGTTGAAGGTCGCGATCTTCATGCGGTCAGGCAGTCGCGACTGGTCACGTCGTCAGGCGGAGGGCAATGGCGGCGGCGCGGGCGGCGCCGCTGTCGGCAAGGTTGGCGGCGCCGCTTGCGCAGCGGCGGGCTCGGTCTTCTCGGCGGCTGTCTCGCCCTTCTCGGCGACCGTGTCACTGCGCGCGGCGACGGCATCGCCGCCCTTGTAGATGCGCACGAAGCGGCGGCCGAGGCTGGTCAGCACCTCGTAGCCGATGGTGCCGAAATGATGCGCGACCTCGTCGACCGTGATGCCTTCGCCGATCAGCGTCACCATGTGACCGCGCCGCACGGCATTCTTGTCGAGGTCGGTGACGTCGACCGCGATCAGATCCATCGAGACGCGGCCGGCGATCGGGCAGCGCTTGCCGGCGACCACGACCTCGGCACCGCGGGTGCCGTCATTGGCGCTGGCGGCGCGGAAATAGCCGTCGGCATAGCCCGCGGCGACGATCGCAAGCCGGGTCGGCCGCCGTGCGGTCCAGGTGCCGCCATAGCCGACGGTCTCGCCGCGATCGATGTTGCGGATCTGCACGATGCGCGCCTTGAGGTCGACCACAGGCTGCATCGGGTTGTCCGCCTCCGGCGTCGGGTTGACGCCGTAGAGCGCGCAGCCCGGCCGCACCATCTCGAACTGGAATTGGGCGCCGAGGAACACGCCGGAGGAGTTTGCCAGCGAGGCCGGCACGCCGGTGAACAGGCTTGCGATCTCGCGGAAGCTCGCAAGCTGCCTGGCGTTGGCGGGATTGTTGAGCAATTCGGCGGAGACGAGGTGGCTCATGACCAGCGTGATGCCGTGATCGCCGGCATTGATCCGCGGGATGATGCCTTGCGCTTCGCTGACCGTCAGCCCGAGCCGGTTCATGCCGGTGTCGATATGGATGGCGGCGCCGCCGGACCAGCCGGAGCGGCGGCAGAACACGTCCCATTCGGCGAGTTCGTTGAGATCGCCGATGACGGGCTTGCAGTCGATTTTGGCGTAGGCGTCGCCGGTCTGCTGGAAGAAGCCGCCGAGCGCATACACGGTCGCTTGCGGAACGGCGGCGCGCACCACGGCGGCCTCTTCGACGGTGGCGACGAAGAAGGTCTTGCAGCCGGCCTTGGCCAGCGCCCGCGACACCTGCTCGGCGCCGCAGCCATAGGCGTTGGCCTTGACCACGGCGGCGCATTCCGCAGGTACCGCGGTCTTCTCGAGCTTGCGCCAGTTGGCGATGATGGCGTCGAGATCGACGGTGAGGATGCCGGTGGCGGTCGGATGGGCCGCCAGCAGATTGGCTTCGGGCGTCAGCTGCGATTTTGCGTCGGTCACGATGTTCATGGCTCAGTTGTACGCGCGGGGCGGGCGGCCTTCAACTGCGCCGCTCCGCTAGTACGAGGGGCGATCCGGGACCTGTCCGTCCGATGCGAGGTCGCCGAACCGGGTGACGCTGGCTTCGAAGTGCAGTTCGACGGTGCCGGTCGGACCATGGCGCTGCTTGCCGATGATGACTTCGGCCTTGCCGAGCGCGCGCTCCATTTCGGCTTGCCAGGTCGCGTGCTCCGGAGTGCCGGGCCGTGGTTCCTTGTTCGCGAGATAGTATTCCTCGCGGTACACGAACATCACGACGTCGGCGTCCTGCTCGATCGAGCCGGATTCACGCAGGTCCGAAAGCTGCGGCCGCTTGTCGTCGCGGTTTTCGACCTGACGCGAGAGCTGCGACAGCGCAATCACGGGGACGTTGAGCTCCTTCGCCAGCGCCTTCAGATTGGTGGTGATCTCGGTGATTTCCTGCACGCGGTTGTCGTTGCCCTTCTTGCCCGAACCCTGCAACAGCTGGATGTAGTCGATCACGATCAGGTCGAGACCCTTTTGCCGCTTGAGGCGGCGGGCGCGCGCGGTGAGCTGCGAGATCGACAGGCCACCGGTTTCGTCGACGTAGAACGGCAGCGACTGCAACTCGATCGAGCAGTCGCGGATTTTCTCGAAATCGAGCTCGGAAATGCCGCCGCGCCGGATATGGCTGGAGGGAATGCCGGTGCGCTCGGCGAGAATACGGGTGGCGAGCTGTTCGCCGCTCATTTCGCAGGAGAAGAAGCCGACCGCGCCGCCGTTGATCGCCTTGATGGTGCCGTCGGCCTGCACTTCGGGAACATAGGCCTTGGCGATGTTGTAGGCGATGTTGGTGGCGAGCGAGGTCTTGCCCATGCCGGGACGGCCGGCGAGCACGATCAGGTCGCTCGGCTGCAATCCGCCCATCTTGGTGTCGAGGTCGCGCAGCCCGGTCGAAATGCCGGACAGCTTGCCGTCGCGCTGGAACGCCTTGGCTGCCATGTCGACGGCGACCGTGAGTGCGTCGGCAAAGCGCTGGAAGCCGCCATCGTAGCGGCCGGTTTCAGCGAGGCTGTAGAGCTGCCGTTCGGCGTCCTCGATCTGCGCACGCGGGGCGAAATCCACGGGGGCGTCGTAGGCGACGTTGACGATCTCCTCGCCGATCTGGATCAGGTTGCGGCGCAGGCTGAGATCATAGACGGTACGGCCGTAGTCCTGCGCGTTGATGATGGTGGTCGCTTCGGCGGCGAGGCGGGCGAGGTATTGGCTCACCGTGATGCCGCCGAGGTCGAGGTCGGCAGGCAGGAATGTCTTCAAGGTCACGGGATTGGCGACCTTGCCCATCCGGATCAGGCTGCCGGCGGTTTCATAGATCTGCTGGTGGATGGCCTCGAAGAAGTGCTTCGGCTCCAGGAAGTCGGAGACCCGGTAGAAGGCGTCGTTGTTGACCAGGATAGCGCCCAGCAGCCCCTGTTCCGCTTCGATGTTGTGCGGCGCGCTCCGATAGGTCGGGGACGCGGCGTCGGGCGCGAGCTTGTGGACGTTCGAATCAATCAAGGCCATGGACGAGCTTATTCTTCTGATTTCGTCGTTACTGAGATTTTCGGCTGTGGGGCCGCGATCAAGCGCCAGCCAGGCACCAAGCGAAAGGACGGATGTTTCTTATGCACGATTCACACAACACGAGGTGTGAATCCGGGACGGCAGGGAGCATTCCGCTTGACGGGGGATTCGGTCGAAAACCAGCGGGGTTCGGCCGGTCAGCGACGTCGTCGGCGAAAATTCGACACGGCCTGAACCTTTTTCCGGGCTGCCGCGCCCAACCAGCAGGGAGGTCGGTGCTGGCCTCGGTTGCTCAGACCAGGATGAGGAAAGCCAGCGCGATCAAGGCGGCCGCCACGCCGGTTGCGATCAAGGCGTAGTCGGTCACGAGGTCGCGCTGCGGGTCCTGCATCGTCTGGTGCGGTTCTCGGGTCATTCAGGACCACTACGACAGCCCGGAACAGACCTCTGTGAAGCAGATCACACCTGGCGCATTTTCTTTGCGGCAGGCTTGCGGGAACGACCTGGCGGATTCCGGGTTGTCCTCGTCCAAGGAAGATACGGTGACGATGGCTCGGCAGTTTCCGACAGTGCGAATTGGGCTCGGCCAGGCAGGTGGTATGGACCGCCGCTGGCTGGCGGCGCTCGTCGATGCCATGGAGCAGGCGGCGCGTCCGGAGGTCCGGCACGTGCCCTGCGATGTCAGTCTGATTTCGGCCGCTGCGGCTCACTTGGCGCGCCCGCCGGCGTCGACCTTCGCCCATTGCGGCTCGGCCTACAGCCTGCGCAACTAGCGGTACCCGCGCTTTCGGACCTATTCGCCGGCGAGTTGCAGCCGGGGTTTTGCGGCGCCGGCTTCCTTGAGCCGGAGGCGACCTTCCTCAAGGCCGATATAGTCGCGGGTCATGGGCACGATGCCCTGGCGCTTGGTCAGTTGCAGCTGGAAGTTCATCATGTTCTGCACGCGGAACGACATCTCCGAGGCCGCCAGATAGAATTCCCACATCCGGGCAAAGGCCTCGTCATAGAGCCGCACGGCCTCCTCCCGTCGCGCCATGAAGCGGTCGCGCCATGCTTTCAGAGTCTCCGCATAGTGCAGGCGCAGGATCTCCATGTCGCAGATCAGCAATCCGGCCTTCTCGATTGCCGGCATGACCTCGGAGAGCGCCGGAATGTAGCCGCCGGGGAAGATGTATTTCCGGATCCAGGGGCTGGTGACGTCGGGACCGGTCGAGCGGCCGATCGAGTGCAGCATCATGATGCCGTCATCGCTCAGCAGCTCGGCGCAGCGCTTGAAGAAGGTCTCGTAATAGGCGACCCCGACATGCTCGAACATGCCGACCGAGACGATGCGGTCGAACGGGCCCGGGATGTCACGGTAGTCCTGCAGCAGGAAGCGCGCCGAATTTGTCAGGTTCTTTTCCGCCGCCCGGGCGTTGGAGATCTGCAGCTGCTCGGTCGACAGGGTGACGCCGGTGACGTCGGCGCCGCTCATCTCGGCAAGATAGAGCCCGAGTCCGCCCCACCCGGAACCGATGTCGAGGACGCGGTCGCCGGGCTTGACCAGGAGTTTTGCGGCGAGGTGACGCTTCTTGGCGAGCTGGGCGTCATCCAGCGTCGTGTCCGGCGTCTCGAAATAGGCGCAGCTATATTGCTTGTCGGCGTCGAGGAAGAGGGAGTAAAGGCGGCCGTCGAGGTCGTAATGACGGGCGACATTGCTCCTGGAGCGGCCGCGCACATTGATCTGCTGGGCGCGCCGTCCGAGGAAGCGCAGCCAGGCCTGCAGCCGGGCGAAGTTCGGCAACATCGCAGCCTGGCCCATCAGGACGGCCAGCACGTCGGCGATGGTGCCTTGTTCCACCACGAACGTGCCGTCCATGAAGGCTTCGCCGAGGTAAAGCTCGGGATCGACCAGTACGCGCAGTTCGGCCGCCCTGGTCATGAAGCGCACGGCGACCGGAATGCCCGTGCCATCGCCACAGGTGAATTGAGCGCCGCTCGCGGTCGTGAACGTGATCGAACCGCGGCGGATGAAGCGCCCCAAGAAAAATCGCAACAATCGGTCCATCGAAACACCAACGGAACGGCAAGCTGCACACCGACACCACCGGAGCTGATCACTCCAATGTGTCCCCAACCTAAAGATAGGCAGGGAATTGGATAGCGCTATTGCGTTGTGCTCAAAGCCGATATTCCAAAATGTGACAATTGCGTGGATGCGTCACGCGCGCGCTTCCATTCGCGCGATAATCGGATAAAAGGTGACCGCCGCGGCCGATCCATGAGGCGCAGGCGGCGATTTTTCCGGAATCTGGAGACTTAAGGAATGTTGAGCCGAGCCCTCAGTCTGGCGACGGTGACGCTTCTGATTGGCCTGTCGGCCGTATCAGCGCAGGCGCAAAACCTCGAGGCCGGCAAAAGCCCCTCCCAGATTTTCGCCAACACCTGCACGGCCTGCCACAAGAGCCCGCGTGGTCTCCTGAAGACCGTGCCGGCCGGTTCGCTGCCGGGCTTCCTGCGTCAGCACTACACGACGTCGAGCGACATGGCCGGCGTGCTGGCGTCCTATCTGATCTCCAACGGCGCCAACGATCCGCGCTACCAGGCCAAGGATAACCCCCGGGGCGCCAAGGGCCGCGACGCCAGGCAGGAGGCAAACCAGTCTCCGGAGCAGCCGGCCGAACGCCCGTCGCGCCGGCAGCATCAGGGTGCTGCGCCGCAGGAAGGCGCGAAGCCCGATGCCGACGGCTTGAATCCCGAAGGACGTCCCGCCCACCGCGGCCGGCGCATGGCGCGGCCGAGCGAGGCGCCTGATGGTGCCAAGCCGGACGATGGCCAGGCCCCGCAGGCCGCCGGCGAAGGCAAGCCGTCGCGCCACAAGCATGGCCGTCGCGACAAGCCGGTCGAGGAGCCGAAGTCCGACGAGGCGCCCAAGGGCGAGGCGGCGGGCGAGCAGCCCAAATCCCAGACCGCCGTCACACGCGAGGACAAGGGTGAAGCCGAGAAGCCGGCGAAGCCTGCCAGCCAGCCCGACACGGCCAAGGTCGAGGCGCCGAAGAGCAATGCGGGTGGCGAGCCGGCTGCCGTGCGATCGGACCCCGTTCCGCAGGTGACACCCGCAGCTCCCGCCGCTTCCCCTGCGCCCGAGCCAGCCGCCGCCGCTTCTCCCGCGCCGGCTCCCGCCGCGCCGCCGGTAACCGCGGCCGCGCCGCCTCCGCCGCCCCCGACGACGCCGGGCTCCGGTCCGCCGGAAGCGCCGAGCTCGAAGTAATCGCCAACGCCGGGCCGTGAGGTCCGGCATTATCATTTGACTGCCGCTAGAGTATAGCTCTAGAGTATTGATCTAATGGTGAACGGAGCGGTGGTTGAGTACGGCGCGCAAAGATCTATTGGCGGCGGGATTGGCGGTGTTCGACCGCGACGGGTTCGAGGGAGCGACGGTCGCCGAGATCCGCTCCCGCGCGCGCGCGTCCAACGGCAGCTTCTTCCATTTCTTCAGCTCGAAGAAGGAGCTCGCCGGAACCCTGTTCCTGGAGATCCTGCAGGCCTATCACGCCGCGATCATCACCGCGGTCGACGACACGCACGGCGCCGGCGAGGGTGTTGCGCGGCTGATCCGGGCCCACCTCGATTGGGTCGTGACCAACAGGCGCGAGGCCCGCTTCCTGTTCGAGATCTCGCGCAGCGAGTGGAGCGAGGAGGTGCGCGGCGCACAGCGCACCGAGAACTCCCGGCTTACTGACGGCATCGAGCGCTGGCGCGCGCCGCTGCTCGCGCGTGGCGAGTTGCTGCCGATGAGCGCTGTGCTGTTCTTCAGCCAGATCATCGGGCCGGCGCAGATCTTCTGCCGCGCCTATCTGTCGGGTCGGCATCATGGCGACCCGCGCGAACAGGTCGAGACGCTGATCGCCTGCGCGATCCGCGCGGTGGTGGCGCCGGGTGCGCCGGAGCGAGCGGGAGGGACGTCATGAACCAGGCCGATCCGGACTTTGCGCCCATCGCCACGCGGATTCGCGACAATGTCGGCCGTCAGGGCTTCATGGGTCTTGTCGGCGCTGAAGTGGCCGAACTGTCGCGCGGTGCGTGCACGCTCGCGGTCGACCGCCGGCCTGAGTTGCTGCAGCAGCACGGCCTGTTTCACGGCGGGGTGACGGCGTTCTTGGTCGACAACGCCACCACGATCGCGGCGGCGACGTCGCGTGGCCAGCCGGCGCTGACGGCCGAGTACAAGCTGAACTTGCTGTCGCCGGCGTCTGGCGACCGCCTGATCTGTCGCGCGCGAGTGATCAAACCGGGACGTCAGGTCGCGGTCGTTGCGGCCGACGTGTTCTGCATCATCGACGGCAAGGAGAAGCACACCGCGACCGCACTGGCGTCGATCGCGATGCTCGACGATGAGGCGGCGGCGCGAATCCAAAGCCCGGCCTGATGGGGCCGGGCTTCGTAACGTTTTCGAGCGAAGTGGATACCGGTTCGCGTGAAGAAAACGCGTCAAAACCAGAATCGAGAGCATCGGTTCAGAACCGATGCTCTCGTCGGTGGAGCGATGAAGAGACGCTTACTTCTCTTCGGCAGCCGGAGCCGGCGCAGCCTCGTCGTCGTGCTGGGCTTCCGGATCGAAGAATTCGCCGGCGGCGGCGAGCGCCTCGGCGGCAGCGTCCTGGTCTTCCTGGCGGGTCGAGATGTCCTCGCCGCGCTTGATCCGCTCGGCCTCTTCGGCGGAGCGGGCGACCGTCACGGTGACGCTGGTCTCGACCTCGGGGTGAACCGCGATCGTGACCTTCTGCTGGCCGATCACCTTGATCGGCGAGTCGAGCCAGACCTGCGGACGGGCAACCTGCACGCCGTCGGCAGCCAACGCGGCGACGATGTCACGCACCGTGACCGAGCCGAACAGCTGGCCCGATTCGGAGGCTTGGCGGATGATGACGATGTCGCGGCCGTCGATCTTCTCGGCGACCTTGGCGGCTTCGCCCTTGGCCTTGATGTTGTTGGCCTCGAGCTCGGCCTTCATGCCGTCATACTTGGCGCGGTTCGCCTCGGTGGCGCGCAGCGCCTTGCCGCGCTTCAGCAAGAAGTTGCGGGCGAACCCGTCCTTGACGCGCACGACCTCGCCCATCTGACCAAGCTTGGCAACGCGTTCCAGCAGAATGACTTCCATTTTCGTTCTCCTTTAGAGGCTAAGTATTGGGGTTACGTGGTTGGATCGAATGTCAGGCCGCGGGCAAAGGCGGTGGCCTGGTTTGCAGGTAGCGCTGGCGCAGTCCGAACACGGCGTCGGCAATGCCGAGCGCGAAGATCGCGACGATCGGCCAGCCGAACATGACGACGACGGCATAGATGCCGCCGAGCCAGAAGCCGCGATTGGCGAGCGACAGCGTCAGGGTGTGCAGCACGGCGAAGCCGACGAGCGCATAGGCGATCACGAGCGCCGCGGTGACGATCTGCGCCAGCAGCGCAAGCATGCCGCCGACGAAGCTGACGGCGATCGCCACCAGCAACGCGACCAGCGTCATGGCGGGGAGCGCGGTGCCGCGGAGCTCCGGCCACGGCCGGTTCAGCCGCCCGGAGGTTTGCGTGATCTTGCCGGCGAGCCACAGGTTGAGCGTCAGCGTGACCATCGCGATGACCGTTGCCGCGAGCGGCGCAAAGATCACCAACGCGTCGACGACCCGTTCGATGTCACTGCCGGCTTGACCTTCGCCGGCGCTGAGCATCTTGAGCAGGCCGCGTCGCAACGTGCCGGTGATCGTGTCGGTATCCATGCCAAGCGTCAGCAGCGCGGCGGTCGTGGTGACAATGGCGAAGGCCGCGATCCAGAGCAGGATACGGCCGACGGGATACCACTCGAGCGCAGGCGCCTGCTGGGCAGCGCTATCGGCGGCTGCGCCCGCGATCGGCCGTCCGAGCAGAGCGAGATGGCCGAGCCACCAGCCGGGCAGGGCGACCATCATGGCAAACGCGATGCAATAGGGAAGTCCGAACAGCACGCCGAGCACGGACGCCGCAGCGATACCGCCGATGGCGGCGGCGAGCGGGCCCCAGCCGAGCGCCGTCACCATCAGAGGCAGCGGCGCTAGATAGAACAGCAATATCGAGACCGCCGCGCCCGAAACGATCGAGGCGAACATCAACGCCGACGCGGCGCCGGCGACAAGTGCAACAATGAGTATCGTGATCATCAGCTGTCCCGCCCCCTTTGAGCGGTTAGGGGTTCTGCTTCGAGAACCCCAACCATCGGCGACCGGACGACCCGGAAGCCTTATGAGATGAGCGGCCGGCGGCAGGCGCCGCCGGCCGGAAACGGTCAGCGAATAACGTAAGGCAGCAGGCCGAGGAAGCGCGCGCGCTTGATGGCGCGGGCGAGCTCACGCTGCTTCTTGGCGGACACGGCCGTGATGCGGCTCGGCACGATCTTGCCGCGCTCGGAGACGTAACGCATCAGCAGCTTGGAATCCTTGTAGTCGATCTTCGGCGCATTCGCGCCCGTGAACGGGCAGGACTTGCGACGACGGAAAAACGGACGGCGGGCACCAGCATCAGCCATGATTCATTACTCCTCGGTCGCAGCTTCTTCGTCGCGCGGACGGCGCGGACCACGGTCGCCACGGAAACCACCACCTTCACGGTCACCACGGAAACCGCCTTCGCGGTCGCCACGGAAGCCGCCGCCACGGTCATCGCGCTCGCGGTCACGGTCGGCCTTGCGCATCATCGCGGACGGGCCTTCCTCGTGCTCTTCGACGCGCACGGTGAGATAACGGATGACGTCTTCGCTGATCCGCTCCTGGCGCTCGATCTCGGTGACGACAGCCGACGGTGCGTCGATGTTCATCAGCACGAAATGCGCCTTGCGGTTCTTGTTCATGCGGTAGGTGAGGGAGCGCACGCCCCAGCTCTCGGTCTTGGTGACCTTGCCGCCGCCCTGTTCGACGATGCCCGTCATCTGGGCCGTCAGTTCATCCACCTGCTGGGTGCTCGCATCCTGACGCGCGAGAAAAACATGCTCATAAAGAGGCATGGTTGTCCTTTCCTAAAGTTGGCGCGGTTTCCGGCGACAAGCCCTTCGAGACCTTCGGAAAGGACTCGAGCTGCTCAGAAGGCGGGAGCACGGGACGACGGGCCGACTGGCCCTGCCACATCAAAATCGCCACATCAAAATGAAAGGGTGAATCTGCTGAGACCGTCCGTTCAGCTCCCGGCCGGAGCCCACGAATGGCGCGCTTATACGGATTTTGGCCGCGAACGCAAGGGTCCGCGGAGGGTTCGCGGCCTTGATCTGCGAGAGGTGGTAGCCGCGCGGGCCGTCCGGCGCAAATTTCGGCCGTTTCCGGTTGATTTCTTTGTTTGTATATCATACAAATATCTCACGGGAGGATGATCGATGGGTTCGGAGACCGCCAGCGGCATGCCCGCGCCCGATCCGAAGCACGCGGTCCGCGCGACGCGGTCGGCGGGACGCAAGATGCGCTCGCTGTTGCTCGATGCCGCCAGCCGCCTGTTCAAGGAGCGCGGGCTCTCGGGCACGTCGATCTCCGACATTGCCGCAGCGGCAGACGCCTTCCCGAGCCAGATCACCTATTACTTCCGCACCAAGGAAGCGCTGTTCGTCGAAGCCGCCAGCCGCGACATGCTTTACCTCGCGCGCGCGACCGAGCAGGCCGCCCTGAAGGCCCACACGCCGCGCGATTACACCCGCGCCCTGACCGAGACCGTGACCGCGACCGACACGGTCGCCTTCTTCGCCGAGGCTTTGACGCTGACACGGCGCCGGCAGGACCTCGCGCCTTTGGTCGAGCGCACCATCGAACGTCTGCACAGCGAGGGAGCGCGCGCCTATGCGGGCCAGGTCGAGCGGCACGGCTGGCGCTCGCTGCGCGCGCCCGAGGAGAGCTCGCGGCGGTTCTGGGCGATTGCGATCGGCGTGATCGTCGAGGGTTTTGCGATGGGGCGCGCCGCCGAGGAGATGTGCCGCGAATTGCTGCGCGCGCTCGGCGAGCAGGCGACATCGCCATCGATGAATGATGGATCGCGGCTGCGCGTCGTCGGCGACCGCGATCATTCATCCGCAACGGACGGGGAGACCAGCTCATGACCGCGCTTCGCATGCGTGCCCGCGATTTCCTCACCGAGGACGAACTGGTCGCCGTCCGGCAACGCACGACGTGGAAGGGCGCAGCCCTGATCGTGCACGCCTGGGCGCTGATCCTGGGCGCGATCGCGCTGGTCGCATGGTGGCCCAATCCGCTGACTTATCTGCTCGCGGTCGCGATCATCGGCTCGCGCCAGCTCGGGCTTGCGATCCTGATGCACGACGGTGCGCATGGCTGTCTTTCCGCCAACGAGAACACCAATCTGACGCTGAGCCAGTGGTTTTGCGCCTATCCGATCTTCGCGGAAACCCGCGGCTATCGCCGCTATCATCTGCAGCACCATGCAAGGACGCAGCAGCAGGATGATCCGGACCTCGTGCTGTCGGCGCCGTTTCCGATCACGAAGATGAGCTACCGCCGGAAATTCCTCCGCGACATCACCGGGCAGACCGGCTACCAGCAGCGCAAGGCGCAACTGCTCAATGCGATCGGGCCGAAAGACTGGCCGCTATCGCGGCGCGCCGCCAATTTCTGGCAGAAGCTCGGGCCGCAATGCGTCACCAACGCGTTGCTGTTCGCAGGCCTTGCCGCCGCCGGCGTGTGGTGGGCCTATCCGCTGTTGTGGCTGGTGCCGCTCTTGACCTGGATGATGGTGATCACGCGGATCCGCAACATCGCCGAACATGCCGTCGTGCCCGACAGCGCCGATCCCTTGCGCAACACCCGCACCACGCGGGCCAATGTGCTCGAGCGGCTGTTCATCGCGCCGTACTACGTAAACTACCACCTCGAGCATCACCTGCTGTTCTACGTGCCGTGCTACAACCTGCCGCGCGTCCACCGTATCCTGAGCGGAAGCCGCTATGCCGACCGGATGGAAGTCCAGCCCGGCTATGCCGCCGTGCTGCGGCTGGCGACCGCCAGGCCCAATCGGGAAGACCTCCCGGGCCAACTGGTCAACAGCGCGCGCCGGGCGAGGGCGGGCGCCGAGGTTAACGCCGACCAGAATGCCGGTGGATTCTAGGCCGGGCCGGCCCCGCCATCCCCAGGGTTCCGCGCGCGCGGCTTGACATCGCGCCCCCCATCAGTGTCTTACGGCCCGGTCCGGGGCCAGTTGCAAGATTTGGTTGCAGGGAATTGGTCCGGACCCGCTGTGGCGCGTTTCGCGCGACGGGATACCGTTTTCCCCTGCGGGCAGGCGCGCCGCTTGCGCGGGGATCACGCTCAACAAGGTAGGGAGCGCCGATGACGGCAGCATTCACATTTCCCGGTCAGGGCTCGCAGGCGGTTGGCATGGGCAAGGCCCTGGCCGAGGCCTTTCCGGTCGCCAAAGCCGTGTTCGACGAGGTCGATTCCGCGCTCGGCGAGAAGCTGACCGCGATCATCTGGGACGGTCCGGGCGAGACGTTGCAGCTGACGGAAAATGCCCAGCCGGCGCTGATGGCAGTGTCGATCGCCACCTTGCGCGTGCTCGAGAGCGAGGCCGGCTTCTCGGTCGGCCAGAACGCTGCCTTCGTGGCCGGGCACTCGCTCGGCGAGTATTCGGCGCTCGCCGCCGCCGGCAGCCTCAGCATCAGCGACACCGCGCGGCTGCTGCGCACCCGCGGGCTGGCGATGCAGAAGGCGGTGCCGGTCGGCGCCGGTGCGATGGCGGCGCTGCTCGGCCTCGATTACGAGGCGGCGGTCGCGGTCGCCAACGAGGCGGCGCAGGGCCAGGTCTGCCAGGCCGCCAATGACAATGGCGGCGGTCAGGTGGTGGTCTCCGGCGACAAGGCGGCCGTCGATCGCGCGGTCGAGATCGCGAAGACCAAGGGGGCAAAGCGCGCCATGCTGCTGCCGGTGTCGGCGCCGTTCCACTGCAAGCTGATGCAGCCGGCGGCCGATGCGATGGCGGAGGCGCTGTCCGGCGTGACCATCAAGGCGCCGGCATCGCCGCTCGTCTCCAACGTGCTGGCCTCCGCGATATCAGATCCTGATGAGATCCGCCGCCGCCTGGTCGAGCAGGTCACCGGGACCGTTCGCTGGCGCGAGTCGGTTGCCTATATGGCAGGCCAGGGCGTGACGCGGTTCTTCGAGATCGGCGCCGGCAAGGTGCTGAGCGGCCTCGTCAAGCGCATCGCAGATGGTGCGGTCGGCGTGTCGGTCGGCGGCCCGAACGATATCGCTGCGGCCAAGGACGCGCTGGCAGCATCGGCCTGAAGCAGCCGGAAGGAGAATTCGATGTTTGATCTGACTGGCAAGACGGCGCTCGTGACGGGTGCAACCGGCGGCATCGGCGGCGCGATCGCGCAGGCGCTGCATGCGCAGGGCGCGACGGTCGCGATTTCGGGGACGCGGCGCGAGGTGTTGGACGGCTTTGCGGCCAAGCTCGGCGAGCGCGTTCACGTGCTGCCGTGCAATCTCTCGAGCAAGGATGATGTCGAGGCGCTGGTGCCGGCGGCGGAGGCCGCGATGGGGCAGGTCGACATCCTGATCGCCAATGCCGGCATCACCCGCGACAATCTGTTCGTGCAATTGCGCGACGAGGATTGGGACGACGTGATTGCGGTGAACCTGACCGCGACGTTCCGCCTCGCGCGCGCGGCGACCAAATTGATGATGCGCAAGCGCTTCGGCCGCATCATCGCGATCACCTCGATCGTCGGCGTCACCGGCAATCCGGGGCAGGGCAACTACACCGCGTCGAAGGCCGGCATCATCGGCCTGATCAAGACGTTGGGCGCCGAATACGCCAAGCGCGGCGTGACCGCGAACTGCATCGCGCCGGGCTTCATCAAGACGCCGATGACCGATGCGCTCAACGACAAGCAGCGCGAAACCATCCTGGCGAAGGTTCCTGCGGCGCGGCTCGGAACACCCGAGGATATCGCTGCGGCAGCCGTCTATCTGGCCTCGAACGAGGCCGCCTACGTCACCGGACAGACGATTCACGTCAACGGCGGGATGGCTATGATTTGAGCTGGTTGCCGGTTCTCGCAATGCGGCGAAAAGCCGTTTTCGGGAGCCGGTTCAGGCGTGTAGTCAAGGCTTGGGAAGTATGATAGCTGAACCCCCCATGGATGGGCAAAGAACGCCATTGCAGGATTTTGAAACCCTGTATATTGGCGTGGCGACGCCTGCCGTTCGCCGGGGCTTTAGTCGGCTACGACCGGGCCGAATCAAGACTATGCGCGACTGAGTAATCGAGACGACCACGATGGCTCGTATCGTCTTGGGGTCGGGTCCAATGGAACAACGAGGTTGAACGATGAGTGAGATTGGCGAGCGGGTTAAGAAGATTGTGGTCGAGCACCTTGGTGTCGAACCCGAGAAGGTGGTCGATAGCGCGAGCTTCATCGATGACCTCGGCGCCGACAGCCTCGACACGGTCGAGCTCGTGATGGCTTTCGAAGAAGAATTCGGTTGCGAGATTCCCGACGACGCGGCGGAGACGATCCTGACCGTGGGCGACGCGACCAAGTTTCTTGAGAAGAACGCGAAGAGCTGACGCCGATCGCGAAGTTGCCGGGGCCGGACGGACCGTGATCGAGCGGTCCCCCGGCTTCTTATTATGAGCCGCGCATTGCTGGCCGGAGACGTGGAAATGAGACGAGTTGTCGTCACGGGGCTGGGCATGCTTACACCGCTCGGCTGCGGCGTTGACGCGACTTGGGCGCGCATCCTCGCCGGCGACAGCGGCTGCAAGAAGATCGACACCTTCGAAGTGTCCGACCTGCCGAGCCAGGTCGCCTGCTACATTCCGCGTGGCGACGGCTCTGGGGGCACCTTCAATCCCGATCAGTGGATGGAGCCGAAGGACCAGCGCAAGGTCGACGACTTCATCCTCTATGCGATGTGCGCGGCCAAGCAGGCGCTCGACGATGCCGACTGGCATCCGAAATCCGATGAGGACCAGTTCGCCACCGGCACGATGATCGGCTCCGGCATTGGCGGCCTCACCGGCATTGCCGAGACCGCGGTGCTGCTGAAGGAGCGTGGACCGCGCAGGATCTCTCCCTTCTTCATTCCGGGCCGCCTGATCAATCTGGCGTCCGGCTACGTCTCGATCGAGCACGGCCTCAAGGGCCCCAATCATGCGGTCGTCACGGCGTGCTCGACCGGCGCGCATGCGGTCGGTGACGCAGCCCGGCTGATCGCGCTCGGCGATGCCGAGGTGATGGTCGCGGGCGGCGCCGAATCGCCGATCTCGCGCATCGGCATCGCCGGCTTCTGCGCGGCGCGCGCACTGTCCACCGGCTTCAACGACACCCCGCAAAAGGCATCGCGGCCGTACGACAAGGATCGCGACGGCTTCGTGATGGGTGAGGGCGCCGGCGTCCTCGTGCTCGAGGAATACGAGCACGCCAAGCGCCGTGGCGCGAAGATCTACGCCGAGGTCACCGGCTACGGCCTGTCGGGCGATGCCTTCCACATCACATCGCCGCCGCCGGACGGCAATGGCGGCTTCCGCAGCATGAGCATGGCGCTGAAGCGCGCCGGCCTGGCGGCCTCCGATCTCGACTACATCAACGCGCACGGCACCTCGACGCAGGTCGGCGACGAGATCGAGCTCGGCGCAGTCGAGCGTCTGCTCGGCAATGCGGCTTCGAAGGTCTCGATGTCGTCGACCAAGTCCGCGACCGGACATCTGCTCGGCGCGGCCGGTGCGATCGAGGCGATCTTCGCGGTGCTGGCGATTCGCGATAATGTGGTGCCGCCAACCATCAATCTCGACAATCCGTCGGTGCAAACGGCGATCGATCTTGTGCCGCATACGTCGCGCAAGCGTGACGTCAATGTGGCGCTGTCCAATTCCTTCGGTTTCGGCGGCACCAACGCCTCCGTGATCGTGCAGCGCGTGACCAATTAGTAGGTCGTTAGAGCGTTTTCGAGCGAAGTGGGTACCGGTTCGCGCGAGGAAAACGCGTCAAAAACAATCTAAAGTCCCGGTTCGATTCGATCGGAACGGGACTTTAGAACTAGTCCACCGTTTTGCCGTATTCCGCGGTGACTCCTAATAGCGGGCGTATGCTATTGGCAGGGCAGGGGTTTGTCCGGCCACGATTCAACCGGCAGGATATTGGTTTGCATCGATGAGTGAGAGGCCGCCCATTTCTCCAAGGAGTCCACGTGCCGCGCTGGAGCCCGAACAGGTTCCGCCGCCGCCCAAGCGCTCGGATCGTGCCCGCAATCCCTTCGTGATCGTCGGCAATGCCATCTTCACCATCCTTATCATCCTGATGATCAGCGCCGGTGCCACCTACTATTACGGCAAGCAGACGCTGGAATCGCCGGGGCCGCTGCAGGAGGACAAGATCGTCAACATCCCCGCGCGCGCGGGCAAGCGTGACATCGCCGACGTGCTGTCGCGCGAGGGCGTGATCAACGTCAATCCGTGGGTCTTCATCGGCAGCGTGTTTGCGCTGAAGGCGAGCTCCGACCTCAAGCCCGGCGAATATTCGTTCCAGAAAAACGCGAGCCTGCGCGACGTCATTGCGACCATCGTCGACGGCAAGGTGGTGCAGCATGCCATCACGATCCCGGAAGGTCTGACCTCGGAGCAGATCGTGACGCGGCTGTCCGACAACGACATCTTCACCGGCTCGGTGCGCGAGATTCCGCGCGAAGGCACGTTGTTGCCGGAGACCTACAAATTCCCGCGCGGCACCACGCGCGACCAGGTGATCCAGCGCTTGCAGCAGGCGCAGAAGCGTGTGCTTGCCGAGATCTGGGAACGCCGCAACACCGACTTGCCGCTGAAATCGCCGGACCAGCTGGTGACGCTGGCCTCGATCGTCGAGAAGGAAACCGGCCGCGCCGACGAGCGCAGCCGCGTTGCCGCGGTGTTCGTCAACCGCCTGCGGCAGAGGATGAAGCTGCAGTCCGACCCGACCATCATCTACGGCCTGGTGGGCGGCAAGGGCACGCTGGGGCGTCCGATCAAGCGCAGCGAGATCACGCAGCCGTCGCCCTACAACACCTATGTCATCGACGGGCTGCCGCCGGGGCCGATCGCCAATCCCGGCCGCGCTTCGCTGGAGGCGACCGCCAATCCGGCGCGCACGCGCGACCTGTTCTTCGTTGCCGACGGAACCGGCGGCCACGCCTTTACCGAAACCTACGACCAGCACGCCAAGAACGTCGCCAAGCTGCGCGCATCGGAAAAGCAGATCCAGAACGACACCGTCGAACCCGCGGATGATCCGGCGCCCGCCGCCGCGGCGCCGGGGGCCGCCGACACCAATCCCACGGCGGCCACGCCGCCGAAGCCCACCAATCAGAAGAAGCCGCCGCGCAGCGGTCGCCAGGGCGCAGCCCAGCAGACCACTTCGCCGCCCGTCGTGCAGCGCTAAAGCGCGATGCGATCATCGCGCCTTAGCTTCTTGTTCGAGCATGGTCTTTCGGAAATCCGCTTCACACTTTTCCGGATCATGCTGTAGCTCTGCATTGTGAGGGTGGAACGTAATTCCACTTTCACGGAATCCGTTTTAAGGTCGCACCGGCTGCCCACGAGTCTCGTCGTCTCCGGGGTGAGTCCCATATCCTTCTGTTGGAGAGTCCACGCGATGGCGCTATCGAGCATGACCGGCTTTGCCCGAAGCCATGGCGCGAGCGGTCCCTATACGTTCGAGTGGGAGCTGAAGTCGGTCAACGCCAAGGGCTTTGACCTGCGGTTGCGGCTGCCGCAGGGCTGGGACGAACTGGAAGCCCTCGCCAAGAAGCGGGCCAGCGAGTTGCTGTCGCGCGGCACGGTCTACGCCAATCTCAGCGTCAAGCGCACCGATGCGGCGCAGACCATCCGGATCAATGAGGATGTGCTCGCCGCGGTCGTGAAGGTCGCGGGTGAGCTCGCGCAGCGGATCGACGCAGTGGCGCCTAGCATCGACGGACTGCTCGGCATCAAGGGCGTCGTCGAGGTGGTCGAGCCTGCGAGCGATGAGGACGAAGACAAGGCGGCACGCGAGGCGGCGGCGAAGGCGTTCGAGCAGGCGCTCGGCAGCCTCGTCGAGATGCGCCGCCGCGAGGGCGATGCGCTGGGCCAGATCCTGATGCAGCGGATGGACGAGATCGAGCGGCTCGCCAAGCGCGCGGAGGCGGCTCCCGGCCGCAGGCCCGAGGCGATCAAGGCGCGGCTCGCCGAGCAGATCGCGGCATTGCTGGAGACCTCCGATCGCTTCGATGCCGACCGGCTGAGCCAGGAGGCGATCCTGATCGCCACCAAGGCCGATATCCGCGAGGAGCTCGACCGCATCGCCTCGCACATCGGCCAGGCGCGCGAGATGATCGGCAAGGGCGGACCGGTCGGGCGCCGGCTCGACTTCCTCGCCCAGGAGTTCAACCGCGAGGTCAACACCTGCTGCTCGAAGTCGAACGACGTCGAGCTGACCAATACCGGTCTTGAGATGAAGAACGTGGTCGAGCAGTTCCGCGAACAGGTCCAGAATCTGGAGTGAGAGATGACGGCGCAGGGTTTTGACGGCGTTGAGCGGCGCGGACTGATGTTCGTTCTGTCGTCGCCCTCGGGCGCCGGCAAGACGACGCTGTCGCGCATGCTGATCGACCGCATGCCGGGGCTGAGGATGTCGGTGTCGGCGACCACGCGACCGAAGCGGCCGGGCGAGGTCGAGGGGCGCGACTACTTCTTTGTCGACAAGACGAAGTTCGAGGCGATGGCTAACCAGGGTGAGCTGCTGGAGTGGGCCACCGTGTTCGACAACCGCTACGGCACGCCGCGCGCGCCGGTCGAGGCTGCGCTCGCGGCCGGCGAGGACGTGCTGTTCGACATCGACTGGCAGGGCACCCAGCAGTTGCGCGAGAAGGCGCGCGCCGACGTGGTCAGCGTCTTCATCCTGCCGCCGTCAGCCGCCGATCTCGAGAAGCGGCTTCACACCCGTGCGCAGGATTCCGAACAGGTCATCCGCGGGCGGATGAACCGCGCCACCCATGAGCTGAGCCACTGGGCGGAATACGACTACATCGTCGTCAACCAGAACGTCGACGACGCCTTTGCCGAGGTACAGTCGATCCTGAAGGCCGAGCGTCTCAAGCGAGAACGCCGCACCGGCCTCACCGAGTTCGTGCGCGGCCTGCAGCGTCAGCTCGAGAAGTAACGCTTCGGAACCATGATGCGATCCGGGGATCGCATCATGTCTCATCTGCTTTCCCGAGTGCCCTCTAATTCGCCGCGCTGCGCGCCAGCCGCTGCAGCATCGCGGCGATCTGCTTATTGTCCTGCTCGGTTTGATCCGGCTCGCGCGCCGTCGTCTCGCGGCGAGCAGCCGGCGTCTCGGCGCGGCGCGGAACCGGTGTCTCTGACCGGCGCGGCGCGGCCTCCGACAGGCGCAGCGGACGGTCGCGGCTGACGACTGCCATCGGCGGCGCCGGCTCGGTGTGGAGTGAATCCCAGGGCGCACGCCATTCGTCGCTGATCTCGTAAGGCGGCGTGCGGGTGCGGGTCAGCCGGAACACCAGCGCGCTGACCAGGCCGGCCAGTGCCAGCGCGCCGACCATCACGATCAGCAGCATCTGGGTCGAGGATGAAGACTTGTCGGGGGACGCCTCCGCTGTCGCGGGGGCGGTGGCCTGTGCCGGCGCGGCCGCCTGTTGCGCCGTCGTATCGGCCTGCGCGAGCACGGTCGGCTGGTCCGCGGTGTGACGGGTTCCGTTGGTCCCGGCCATACTCGACGCATCCAGCCATCTGGCGTTCACATCGGACGCCTGGGCGTTCGTGCCTGACGCCGCCGGATCGGTCGTCGCTGCCGCACCGCCGGCTTGACCGGCAGGGGCGACCGGCGCGGCCACGGCCTGCGGTGAGGGCCATTCGGCATGGGCATCGGCGACGGACTTGCGCATGGCCGGCTGGGGCGCCGGTTGGCCCTGTGGCGGGGTTGCGTCGGCCGTCGCCGTGTCGGGCGCGGCCGCAGGCTGCTGCTGCGCTGTCGTGGTCTTGGCCTCGGTCCTGGCGATGGTCTTGGTCTTGGCGTCACCGAGATACCAGCACTTCTTTTGGGTGCTGCGGTCGAGGTGATAGAACCAGTGGCTTCCCGCAGGTGCGGTTCCCTTCGGCGCGGACTGACAGGTGTCAGCCGTTTTGTCAGCCGTCTTGGCATTCGCAGTATTGGTGCTCGCCGTATCGGCGGCGTTCTGGGCCATGGCGCTGAAGGCGCCGGCCAACATGCTGGCGGCAAGCGCGGCCGCGAATTTCGCTGAACGATTTGACATACGCGTCCCCGGTATTCTTTTTTACGCAAAACGCTGGTGACGCCAATCTCGGTAAAGAGTTGGGTCGCAATGCGCCGCAAATCCGGAACGGGTGGGGCTTAATTGAGGCTCGCGGCGTACCGCAATTGCGGCGCGCTGGAGGCTGGGACGCGAGCTGAATGATTGCCCGGTCGGCTGTCAGGTTCCGACGGGCCAGAACTGGCGTTACTGCAGCAAGACCGTTGCGTCCCGCCGGCGATGGCAACGCCGGCGCGACGTCTTGTCTGAACATGATCTTCGTGGAAGCGCTTCGTGTTTGTCGCAGGCAAACCGCTGCGCACCTTCCCGGATCCGTGCCTTAGTTCTTAAGGACGATACGTCCCACGACCTTGCCGGCGCGCAGCTCGTCGATCCATTTCTGGACGTCGGCCATCGGCTCTTCCTTCATCGGCGTCGGCTTGATCTTGCCGGCGCGGGCGAGCGCCATCAGCTCCTGGCCTTCGGCCAGCGTGCCCACCATGAAGCCTTCGATGGTCATGCGCTTGTAGACCCACTGCACCATCGGCAGCGAGAAGTTGCCGCCCATCAGGCCCGACACCACGATCTTGCCGCCGCGCGCGACCGTCGATACCGCAAACGCCATCGACTTCTCGTTGCCGGCAAAGTCGACGACGCCGTCGAAGCCGCCGTCGCTCTCCTTCAGCATGCGCTTGACGACGTCGGGCTCCGCGGGATCGTAGGCCGCGGCCGCGCCGTTCTTCAGCGCGGTCTCGCGCGCCGCCGGGCTGAGATCGACAACGGTGATCGGCTGCTTGAACATCGCCTGTGCGAACGACAGGCCCATCATGCCGACGCCGCCGAGGCCGATCAGCAGCAGATTGCGCTGACGCGGACGATCGACCAGGCGCTTCAGCGCGCCGTAAGCGGTGACGCCGGAGCACATCAGCGTGGCGGCCTGATTGACCGGCAGCGGATCGTAATCGAGCAGGTATTTCGCGTCGGGCACCAGCACGTGGGTGGCGAAGCCGCCGTCAATGGAGACGCCGAGGAAGCGCTGCTTGACGCAGAGATTCTCGTCGCCGGCGAGACAGTCGCGGCACTGGCCGCAGCCGATCCAGGGGAAGACCGCCTTCTTCGTTCCGATCAGATCCTTCGGCGCATCGGGGCCGACCTCGTCGACGACGCCCGCGATCTCATGGCCGAGCGTAAAGGGCAGCGTCATGCCGCGGGTGGTGTCGAGCTTCTTGCCGCCGCCGAGATCGGCGTAACCGTCCTGGATGTGGAGATCGGAATGGCAGAGGCCGCAGCGTTCGATGCGCACCAGCACTTCGCGTCCCTGCGGTTTGGGCGTGTCGACGATGGTTTCGCACAGCGGTGCATCGAATTTGACGAGGGATTGGCGAACCATTCGCGCCATTACGTTTTCTCCTGATGTTCTATTTTGTGGACCGTATATCGGCCAATTCCCTGGCCATGGCAACAAAGCCCGCGACCGGAATGGTTTCGGCGCGCCGCGTCGCGTCGATCTGCGCTGCGGCGGCAAGCCGCGCCGGATCGACCGACAGTGATTTCAGGCTCTGGCGCAGCATCTTGCGGCGCTGGCCGAAGGCGGCAGCGGCGACCTGCTCGAGCATGCGGCGGTCGCACGGCTCCGGCGCGGCGCGCGGTATCAATCGGACCACCGAGGACGTCACCTTCGGCTGCGGCACGAAGGCCGCCGGCGAAATGTCGAACAAGATCTTGGTCTCGGCGCGCCAGTTGGCGAGCACCGCGAGCCGGCCATAGGCTTCCTCGTCCTCATGGGCGACGATGCGCTCGGCGACCTCGCGCTGAAACATCAACACCATGGTGTCGTACCAGGGCGGCCATGGCTCGATCGACAGCCAGTCGACGAGCAGCTGGGTTGCGATGTTGTAGGGCAGGTTGGCGACGATCTTGGCCTTAGTCCCATCAAGCAAGGGACGTGGGTCAAAGTGCTGCGCGTCGCCATGCACGATCTCGATGCGGCCGGGATAGCGCTTGACGATGTAGTCGAGTGCATCGATCGCGCGCTCGTCGCGCTCGATGGCGATGACGCGCCTGGCGCCCATCGCAAGCAGCGCGCGCGTCAGTCCGCCGGGGCCGGGCCCGACCTCGATCACGGTGGAGTCTTCCAGCGGGCCCGCGGCGCGGGCAATGCGTGCGGTGAGATTGAGATCGAGCAGAAAGTTCTGGCCGAGCGATTTGCGCGCCGACAGCGAATGCTCGCGAATGATGTCGCGCAGCGGCGGCAGATCGTCGATCGCGCTCACCTAGCTTGATGCCGCGGCCATGCGCGCGGCGAGCCGGAGGGCGGCGATCAGGCTCGAGGGATTGGCCTTGCCGGTGCCGGCGATATCGAATGCGGTGCCGTGATCGGGCGACGTCCGGATGAAGGGCAGGCCCAGCGTGACGTTGACGGCGTCCTCGAACGCGACGGTCTTGATCGGGATCAGCGCCTGGTCGTGATACATGCAGAGCGCGCAGTCATAGGTCTTGCGCGCGGCTGCATGGAACATGGTGTCGGCCGGCAGCGGGCCTCGGGCGGCAATGCCGTCGCGGCGCAGGATCTCGACCGCGGGCGCGACGATCTCGACGTCTTCCATGCCGAGCGTGCCGTCTTCGCCGGCATGCGGGTTGAGGCCGGCGACGGCAAGCCGGGGCGAGGCGAGGCCGAACCGCGCCTTCATGTCGGCGACCACGATCCGTGCGGTCGAGACGATCAGGTCGGTCGACAATTGCGCCAGCGCCTCGCGGACCGACACATGGATCGTCACCGGCACGACGGCGAGCGCCGGCGACCACAGCATCATTACCGGCTGCGGCGCGGGCCCGCCGCGACCGGCAAGCTCGGCGAGGAATTCGGTATGGCCGGGATGGCGGAAGCCGGCGCGGTACAGCACGTTCTTGGCGATCGGATTGGTGACGACGGCGCTGGCCTTGCCCGAGGCGACATCGGCGACGGCCTGACGGATCGATACCAGCGCGGCATCCGCGCTGGTCTCGTCGGGCTTGCCCGGTCGTGCCGTCGCTACCTTGCCGGTCGCAACGACGGGCAGCGCCCGTTCAAATGCTGCAAATGCCTCCTCGGCGATGACCTCGGCAAACTCAACGGCAAGCCCGAGCATCCTGGCGCGCTCGGCGAGCGCCGCGCGGTCACCGAGCAGATAGAACGGCGGAAGATCGAGTTCGCGGCGGCGCAGCCAGGCGGCGAGCGTGATGTCGGGGCCGATGCCTGCGGGCTCGCCGCATGTCAGTGCGAGAGGTTGAGCCATGCGTCAACGATAGTCGATCATCGCCCGCCTGGATATTCGATCATCGCGGCTTTCCGGACTTCCTGCAGGTAGGCCTTCGACTTCGCCTCGTACTTCTGCACGTACATCTTGTCCCGCATCTCACGCTTCTTCGGCGTGTCCACGGTGGTTGCCTTACGGCCGCAGAGGGCAACCATCTCGATGCCCTGCTTGGTGAGTTCGGGAGGGGTGAGGTGGCCGACCGGGGTCTTGTCCAGGATGTCGCGCAGCGACTGCGGCAGGTCCGCCGACGTCTTGACGACGATCTCGCGGATCGCGGCGTTGCGCATCGACTTGAAGAAGGTGTTGGCCTCCTCGCAGGAGGTCACGCGCTCGCGCAGGGTGTCGGCTTCCTTGCGACGGCTCTCGAATTCGGATTGCGGAGAGCCGCGGGGAACGATCAGAACGATCGGCTGCATCCGGTATTCGAACGCTTCGGCGTCGGGGGCCTCGCCGGTCCCCTTGACCGCGGTGTCGACGTCCTTCTCGCCGACCTGCAGGCTTTCCTTGAAGCGGCCGCGGACCAGGCTGGTCCAGACCATGTCGGCCCTGATGCGCTGCTTGAGCGTATCGGGGCGGATGCCCTTGCTCTCGAGGACCTTGGTCAGCTGGTCGTTGTTCAGCCGCATCCGTTGGGCCATGCCGCCATAGGACTGTTCGATATCGTTGGCGGTGGGATCGACGCCGAATTTCTTGGCTTCCTTGATCTTCAGCTTCTCGTCGATCAGCTCGTCGAGGATGGCCTTCCGATCGGGATTCTTGCCGCCGGTCAGGGCGTTCAGCTTGGCGCGCTGCTCGATGTCGAAATTGGTGATGGGTTCGCCATTGACCATCACGGCGATGGTCTGGGCATGCAGCCGTGCACCGCCCCCCAGGAGGAGGAAAAGAGCCAGCAGGGAGCTCAACACCAGCTGATAGCGGCGCGTTGGCAGGCTAGCGGTCGTCATAGTTGTCATGTCAGCCGTTTAAACCATTCAAACCGGGGCCGCAGGCCCACGGGCAATACAAGCCCCCGCTCGTTACTGCACGCCAGCCGAACTGCTGGTCGTGGAGGTCTGGGCGATCGTCCGCAGCCCGATCTGGAACATGAACGCGTGGCTGAGGACGGGCGGCTGCGAACCGGCCTGATAGGTGTAGGACGTGATGTAGTTGGCTGCCAGCACGAAGCAGTCGTCCACGTAGCCCGCGCCGACGGCATACTGGTTGATCTTGTTCGCTTCAAGGTCCCAGCGCGCCGCACCCTGAACCACCCAGTTCGACGCCACCTTGACCGATCCGCTGGTGAGGATGCCCTCGCGGCGGGTCAGGTAGCCGAGTTCCGGCTGAGCTGCGTAATCGCCGTAGGTCACGGCGATCGACCAGCGGTCGAAATTCGCGCTCGCCGTGGCCTCGAATCGGTTGATGTTCCAGGTCGCCTCATCCATCCGCGAGCGGACGCTGAAGGTGTAGGTGCGGTTTGGCGAATAGGCGAGGCTCGCGACGTAATCCGAGCGCGGGTTCTGCAAACCGGAGTCGATGCCGGTATTGGTGACGTCGGCGACCGCGAACGAGTTCAACCCGAACATCTGGTAGGACTGTCCGAACATCCCCTTGATGCTGCCGCCCTGGTCGAACTGCGTGGTGGCCTGCACGCCGACATTGGCGCGGCTGCCGCCCTCGACGCGGTCGTAGCCGGAAAACTTGTCGACCGCGAACAGGTTGCTGGTGTCGAACACCAGGCTCTGCGCATCCTCGTTCGGAAGCTTGCCGGCATTGGGTTCGTTGGGCCGGATGATGACCTGCGCGATCGGCTCGACGGTGGTCGTGCCCCACGGTTGCACGTTGATGAAGGGGTAGCGGTATTCGAAGCCGACGGTCGGCATCAGGCGCACCGTCTGGGTGTCGCCGACCGGCAGGAAGTTGGAAACGCCCGGCTGGTTCGAGATGTCGGCGTTGATGGCATCGGCGCGGACGCTGGCGAACGGCGTCCAGATCTCGCCGAGTGGGTCGGTGTAGGACTTGCGCCACTGTGCCTCGGCGGTCAGGCGGGTGTAGGTGCCCGGCATGCCGCGCAGCAGGCACTGCGACGGCGTGCGCGCCATCGGATCGGCGGACGTGGTCGTGCACAACGGATTGAGAGGGTTGGCGGCCTGCGCCGTGATCGGGTCGAACACCGCGGTTTCGCGGGTCAGGTTGACGAAGTTCATCTTGTAGCTGAACTCGCCGCCCAGGATGTTGTTGTTGATCACGTTGTTGTAGTCGATGACAGGGGCGACCACCGGGACCTGGTTCTGGTTGCCCGAGTAGCTGAGATAGTAGATCGCGCGCGCGTCGAAGAAGCTGCGGTTGCCGACACCGGTCAGATAAAGCTGCGAGATCGCTTCCGTCGGCAGCGACAGGAACGAGCCGAACGGGTCCTTGTACTGGGCGAGCCGGTAGTCGGACATGAAGAAGTAGTCGGACAGCACGACGCCGTCCCAGCCCCAGACCCATTTGTCATTCAGTGCGAACTGACCCTTGGTGTCAACGCCCCAGCGGAACTGGCGATCGCCCGGCTGTCCGGCAAAGGCGTGCGGATCGGTCTGGTCGATGCCGTAAAGCCGGAACTGATATGAGCCGTCCGCGAAGCGCTGGCGGAATTCGGTCTGCAGCAGCACGCCCTGCTTCGTGGTGACGCGCGGGCTGAACGTCGCGTCCATGTCAGGCGCGATCGCCCAATAATAGGGGATTTCGACGCCGTAGCCGAACGCCGTGTAAGTGGTGAATCCCGGCATCAGGAAGCCGCTCTTGCGCTTCACGGTCGGATCGGGCGTCGAGAAGTAGGGCAGATATGCCGTCGGAACGCCGAAGAATTCGAGTTGGGCGTTCTCGAAATAGAGCATCTTCTCGGTCTGGTCATGGATGATGCGCGCGCCCTTGACCTGCCAGAGCGGCGGCTTCTTCGGATCGTCCTTGCAGGGTGCGCAGGCGGTATAAACGCCGTTGTCGAACACCGTGTAATTGCCGCTGGACCGATCGGCGCGGGTCGCCGCCATGCGGGTCTGGTCTTCAGTATCGACGCGCAGCGAATCGACGAACCCGTCGCGGTAGTCGTCGCTGAGATCCATGATGTTGGCGTAGGTGATCTTGCCTTCCGCATCGGTCATGCGGATGTTGCCTTCGGCATGAAGACGCTTGGTCTTCTGGTCGTAGATGACCTTGTCGGCCTCGACGCTGGTGCCGTTGTAGAACATCTGGACGTTGCCGACGGCCGAGATGCGGCTGTTGTTGTAGTCGTAATCGACCTCGGTCGCCTGAACGAGCATCTGCCCGTCATTCTTGGCCGGCGGGCGGACCGGCTTCGGCGGACGCGGATTGTAGGTGAATGCCTGCGCGGCAGCCGGCGTCGATGCGACGACATCGAGCGCGCTGACCACGACGAACGCGGCAACGAGAGCAGAGATCGAAACGCCAAACGGGGCCAAGCAGCTCCGTTGACGGCGCAGTACACTGCGCCGCCCGAATGCAGGCGACCTCAACTGGCGGGCGGCGACAGTAGCCACTACCCGTCCTCCTGGTACAACAAGGCCAAGAAACCGGTGAGGCTACCCACAACGACAGGCAACCACGCCGCAGCGATGGGATGCATCAACTCAGCCTTGCTCAAATCTTCAGTTACTTTCGACAGCACGTAGAGCAGAAAGCCTGCGCCCACGCCACTCAAAACCATCTTCTGCACGCCGCCCATCCGAAAGAAGCGGAGGCTCACAGAAGCCGCCAACATCACCATCGCAGCCAGCAAAAACGGCTGTGCGATGAGCTTGTGATACTGCAAGCGATAGCCAGCCGTCGCGAACCCTGAACTCTCCGACGAACGGATGTAGTTCGGCAGTTGCCAAAAGGACACAGTTTCGGGGGTGGAGAAGCTGTTGCGCACCTGCGCCGGGGTGAGGGTGGTCGTCAGGTAGAAGGTGTCCTGATCCACCGGAGCCTTGTCGAGGGTGTATCGGCGTACTCCGGTGAACGCCCAGCGGCCTTCTTCGAGCGTCGCTTCGCGCGCTTCGATTCGCTCCTTGAACTGCAGCGCCGTATCGAATCGAAACACCGTGAGGCCGGTCAGCCGGATGCCCTGCTGCTCGCTGCGCGCCGCATTGATGATCGCCTGGCCTTCGTCGTTGATCTGGTTGAGCCAGAAGCCGGACGCGTCCTGGATGCCGCCGCCGGGCGCCGAGCCGAACAGCTCGGCCTCCATCCGCTTGGAGAGTTCGCGCAGATTGGCCGACACCGGATTGTAGGCGGTGGTCGCGAAGATGCCGAGCACGATCGCACTGGCCAGCGCCGGCGAGATAAATTGCCAGGCCGAGACGCCGGCAGCGCGTGCGACGACGAGCTCCAGCCGCCGCGACAGCGCGAGATAACAAGTCATCGCCCCGATCAGCACGCAGAACGGCATCAGCTTCTCGAGCAGCTGCGGCACGCGGAACAGCGAGGTTTCCGCGACCGTGATCGCGGAGGCCCCGACCAGACTCGAGGTCTTGCGCACCATCTCGATGTAGTCGACCAGCACGAGCAGCACGAAGATGCCCGCGAACACGCCCACCGCCGCGACGACGAAGCGGCCGGCGAAATAACGCCCGAGCGTATTTGTGACCATGCTCATGCGGTGGCAGGCCTCCGGAAGAGGCGCGCAATGCGCTCGTTGTTCCGGTTGATCGCTTCCATCAGCGCCGGCGGCGGTTCGACGACCACGCCGCCGACGATCATCCAGATCCCGACGCCGATGCCGGCGAACAGCATCAGGTATTGCACCAGCGCCGCCAGCGGCGTCTTCACCGCCATGACCGAGCAGGCGAATCCGACCATGCGCAGGCCGAACACCGCAAACACCGAGCCACCGATCGAGAAATTGCGGCTTTGCCGCGTGGTGCGCGGCGCGCCGAGGAAGGCGAAGGTGAGGGCTGCGAACGCGAACGGATAGATCGGTGCCATGAAGCGATCATGCAGCTCGGCGAAGAACTGGCCCGCCAGCTGCTGATAGGTCTGGTCGTTCTCGTCCGGCCACATCAATTCCCAGAGGTAGCGCTCGCGAATGCCGAGCGTGACGTCGCGGCCCTGCGAGAATTTCGACATGTCGAAGGCGTAGCGCTGAAACACCACCAGCGTCGGGTCGCGCTTGCCGACCTCGAATCGCTCGAGATTGCCGTCCTCGAGCACGAGGTATGAACCGCTCTCGTTCTTCAGCACGGTGCCGTGGTCGGCGACGATGGTGACGCGCTGCTGCGGATCGCGGCGATCGTCGACGAAAACGCCGCCGAGCACGCCGCCGGGCAGGCGCTCGCGGATCCGGATCGTCAGGTTCTGATCGAGCTGGGCGAAGCGGCCGGGCTGCAGGATGTTGGTCAGCACGTCGGCGGTGATCTCGGCGTCCCACTGCTTGATCCGGCGCATGCCGTCGGGGGCGAGATAGGCGCCGATGAAGGCGACCAGCGCCGCCACCACGCAGGTGGCGAAGAAGAACGGTCGGAACAGCCGGAACGGCGAGAAGCCCGCCGCGTTCATCACGATGATTTCGGAGTCGGTCGCGAGCTTGTTCAGCGTGTGCGAGATCGCGATCATCAGCGCGATCGGGGCGATGATCAGGACCAAAGCCGGGATCACGAGGCCGGTGATGCCGAGGAAGGTGAGGATGGTCTGACCCTGGCTGGTCATCAGGTCGATGCCGCGCAACGCCTGCGTAATCCAGATCACGCCGGTAAGGCTGACCAGGACAAGCGCAAACGACGCCAGCGTCGTTTTGAAGATGTACTTGTCGATCGACCCCATCGCTACCGCACGACCCCCGAGACCCCCTTCACGCAACCAGACGCACGGCTTTCGACCAATCCCGTCAACCCGGGTTCCCCTATGGTCGAGCCGCGGACTCGTCCGGCTCACTCTCTGTTCACAATCTCACTACCATCCCTTTGATCCGTCAACAAAATGGCCGGGCCAAGGCGCGCTTAATTTATGGTTAATTAATCGCTTTTGTGGCCTTCCGGCCACTCCGGTGCTTGGCAGCGGCGCAGCCCGCGGGTCATAATATATCAGAAGCTTGGTCCGGGTCGCCCCGGACCGCCATCGCAATGCTCACCCCCGCGTGCCGGAAGGGCCGCCTCAGGCCCGAGCAACACCCTGAGTTTTGGAGGATTTTCCTATGTCCGACGCCGTCAAGGTCGGCTTTGTCCCGTTCTCCGCGCCTGCCCGCGGCATTCTGGTTGCCTTCTGCGATGAGCAATTGAAGCTGGGAACCGCCACCCGGAAGGCGCTGGGAGCTGCCGCCGAGACGGTCAAGCGCGCCGCGGCAGCCAACCAGTTCAAGGGCAAGAGCGGGGCGGCCCTGGATATCCTGGCGCCAGAGGGAATCAAGGTCGACCGGCTGATCGTGATCGGCACCGGCAAGGCGGCCGAGCTGAAGGAGAAGGATTTGCTCAAATTCGGCGGCGTGGCGGCCGGCAAGTTGAACGCCGGCAGCGGCGCGATGACCATCATCGCCGAACTGCCCGATGCGGCGATGACAGCTGACCAGGCGGCCGCGATCGCCACCGGTATCCGGCTGCGCGCCTACAAGTTCGACCGCTACAAGACCAAGAAGAAGGACGGCGAGGACGGCACCGTGCAGGCCGATGTCTCGATCGCGGTCGACGACGTCGCGTCTGCCAGGAAGGCGTTTGCGCCCGAATCGTCCATCGTCGATGGCGTGAACCTCGCGCGTGAGCTCGTCAACGAGCCGCCGAACGTGCTGTACCCCGAGGAGTTCGCGCGCCGCGCCAGCCAGCTGCGCAAGCTCGGCGTCACCGTCGAGGTGCTCGACGTCAAGGCGATGACCAAGCTCGGCATGGGCGCGCTGCTCGGCGTCGGGCAAGGCTCGGGCCGGCCCAGCCGCACCGTGATCATGCGCTGGAACGGCGGCAAGAAGAGCGAGGCGCCGGTCGCATTCGTCGGCAAGGGCGTCTGTTTCGACACCGGCGGCATCTCGATCAAGTCGGCCGGCGGCATGGAGGATATGAAGGGTGACATGGGCGGTGCGGCCTGTGTGGTCGGGCTGATGCACGCGCTGGCGGCGCGCAAGGCCCGCGTCAACGTGGTCGGCGCCATCGGGCTCGTCGAGAACATGCCCGACGGCAACGCGCAGCGTCCGGGCGACATCGTCACCTCGATGTCCGGCCAGACCATCGAGATCATCAACACCGACGCCGAGGGGCGCCTCGTGCTCGCCGACGTGCTCTGGTACGTCGCCAAGAAGTGCAAGCCGAAATTCATGGTCGATCTCGCAACGCTGACCGGCGCGATCATGGTCGCGCTCGGCACCGATCACGCCGGCCTGTTCTCCAACAATGACGAGCTCGCCGAGCGCCTCACCAAGGTCGGTCTGGAGACCGGTGAGAAAGTCTGGCGCATGCCGCTCGGTCCCGAATACGACAAGCAGATCGACTCGCAATTCGCCGACATGAAGAACACCGGCGGACGCAATGGCGGCTCGATCACGGCGGCGCAATTCCTGCAGCGTTTCGTCGACGGCATGCCCTGGGCTCATCTCGATATCGCCGGCACCGCGATGGGCGCGCCGAAGACCGAGATCAATCAGAGCTGGGGCTCGGGTTACGGCGTCCGGCTGCTCGATCGGCTCGTCTCCGAATATTATGAAGCCAGGAAATCATAGAGTATCGGCCGGAGCATGACCGAGGTTCTGTTCTACCATCTGCAGAACATGACGCTGGAGAGCGTGCTGCCGCCGCTGCTCGAGAAGTCGCTCGAGCGCGGCTGGCGGGTGGTCGTACAATCGACGTCGCAGGAGCGCGCCGAGACGCTCGACGCGCATTTGTGGACCTACAGCGACGATTCGTTCCTGCCGCATGCGAGCTCCCGCGTTGCCGACGCGCAGGATCAGCCGATCCTCCTGTCGATCGAGGAGGGCAATCCGAATCGGGCCAATGTCCGGTTCCTGGTCGACAATGCGGCGCTCCCGGCCGACTGCGACAGCTACGAGCGGATCGTCCTGGTGTTCAACGGCGACGACCCGGACGCGGTAGCTTCGGCGCGGGAGAGCTGGACCGCTTGCAAGGCACGCGGCTTCGAGGTCACCTATTGGCAGACCGACGAGCGGGGACGCTGGCAGCGGCGCCAATAGCGATATCGACTAATTAATGATAATTCGACGTTTCCTGAGACGGGGCTTGGGGCGGGTCACGGTCATGCCGCAAAGTGATGTTCGGACAAGCCCTTAGGTAGAGGGATGAGGAGCCTTGTCGATCGTGCGAGACGGAACATTCAGTCGGAAGTCGCTGCTGGCGTTGCTGGTGCTTGCACCTGGCCTTGCCGGCTGCTCGAGCGCATCCGACATCTTTTCGCGTGACGCGGATTGGTTCTCGCGCCCTGGACGGGTGTTCATCCGCAACATCTCGATCGAATCGCCGCCGCTGACGCCGGACAAGCCGGTGACCAACGACGATCTCGTCAGCGCCGATGGAAGCTGTCCCGGCATGGCGCCGCCCGCTGGTGCCGCTGACGCCAACGCGCAGGCGCCCGGTGCGCCGCCGCAGCCGACCGGCGGCAGCGTCGCACTCGGCCACACCGAATGCGACGTCGTGCGCGGCATCGGCGCCCCCGACAGCGTGAACCTGTCCAGCGCGCCGGGCGGCGAGCGCGTCGCGGTCGTGACCTGGTCGCGCGGCGCGCGCGCCGGCATCTACACGTTCAATTCGGGGCGCCTGACATCGGTCGAGCGTGGCCCGGATGCTGCGCCCGAGCCGAAGCCCGCGAAGCCGAAGAAGAAAAAGACCGCGCACGGTTAGGGCATTTTCGCCGCAGCTCCGTCCGGCGGATCAAATCTAGTTTGCGGCTTCGTCGGGCCCGGAACTCGCTTCCAGCCATTCCTCCTCGGCGCGTTGCAACGCGCTCTCGGCGCCGGCGCGCGCCTTGGTCAGCTGTGCGGCCTGTTTGGGATCGCGGGTGAAAATATCGGGCAGCGCGAGCGCGGTATCGATCTTGGCGATGATGCCGTTGATGCGCTCGATCTCGCTCTCGGCCTGTGCGACGCGCTGCCTCGGTGAAGCGCGCTTCTCATTGCGGGCGCGTTCCGGCCGTGCCGGCTCCTTGACGCGCTCACGCGACACGGTCCGTCCGTCATTGGCCGACAGGATCATGCGTCGATAGTCGTCGAGATCGCCGTCATATGCCGTCACGGTCTGGTTAGCCACGACCCACAGGCGGTCGGCGCAGGCCTCGATCAGGTAGCGATCGTGCGAGACCATCATGATGGCGCCGGGAAATTCGTTGATCGCCTCCGCCAGTGCCGCGCGGCTGTCGATGTCGAGATGGTTGGTCGGCTCGTCCAGGATGATCATGTTGGGGGCGTAGAACGTCGCCAGCCCGAGCAGCAGCCGCGCCTTCTCGCCGCCCGACAGGCTCTTCACCAGCGTGTCGCCGGCCTTGCCGGAGAAGCCGATCGCGCCGACGCGGCCGCGCACCTTGCTCTCCGGCGCCTCGGGCATCAGCTTGCGGATGTGATCATAGGGCGAGCCGTCGAGATTGAGCTCGTCGACCTGATGCTGGGCGAAATAGCCGACCGACAGTTTATCCGCCCGCGTGATCCTGCCGGTGAACGGCGCGAGCTTGCCCGCCAGCAGCTTGACCAGCGTCGACTTGCCGTTGCCGTTGGCGCCCAACAGCGCGATGCGGTCGTCGGTGTCGACGCGCAGCGTCACGCGGTTGAGCACGGGCTTGCCCGGCTCGTAGCCAACCGAGACGTCATCGACCGCGATGATCGGCGGCGACAGCAGCTTCTCCGGCGCCGGGAACGAAATCTCGCGAACGTCCTGGGTCACCAGCGCGGTGATCGGTTTCATCCGCTCCAGCATCTTGACGCGCGATTGCGCCTGCCGCGCCTTGGAGGCCTTGGCCTTGAAGCGGTCGACAAAGTCCTGCAGGCGCTTGCGTTCATCGGCCTGCCGCTTGGCGTGCTTGGCGTCGAGCAATTCGCGCGCGGCGCGCTGCTCCTCGAACGAGGAGTAGGTGCCCTTGTAGAGCGTGAGCTTGCCGCGATCGAGGTGCAGGATCTGATCAACCGAAGTGTCGAGGAGATCGCGGTCATGGCTGATCACGATCACCGTGCGCGGGTAGTTGGCGAGGTGGTTCTCGAGCCACAACGTGCCCTCGAGATCGAGATAGTTGGTCGGCTCGTCCAGCAGCAACAGATCGGGCGCGGAGAACAGCGTCGCCGCCAGCGCCACGCGCATGCGCCAGCCGCCGGAAAATTCCGCACACGGCCGTGCCTGGTCCGATGTCGAGAAGCCGAGGCCGGCGAGTATCGCCGCGGCGCGTGCAGGGGCGGAGTGGGCGTCGATGTCGACCAGCCGGGTCTGGATCTCGGCGATCCGGTGCGGATCGTGCGCGGTCTCGGCCTCGCGCAGCAGCGCGTCGCGCTCCAGATCGGCCTTCAGCACGACGTTGATCAGGCTTTCGGGGCCGTCAGGCGCTTCCTGCGCAAGGCTGCCGATCCGCCACCGCGGCGGCAGCGCGATGCTGCCGCTCTCGATCGGGAGGTCGCCCCGGATGGCATGAAACAGCGTCGACTTGCCGACGCCGTTACGGCCGACAAATCCGACCCGCGCGCCGGGCACGATTTGCACAGAGCTGTGATCAATCAACAGCCGCCCGGCGATCCGGACTGAAATGTCAGTGATGGAGAGCATGCAGCGTTGTCACCGGACCCGCTGCGAAACGCAACCCGTAAATCTCTCCGGGTAGCTGTTGCAAAAGCGCAAATTGGCTGCTGGTCAGCCTCTAACATTAAATGGCATTAATGGCGATCGGCTTCGCGTCGTTGCATCTCGTCCAGGAGCTGCTGCAGGCGGGAGGACAGCGCGGGCTCTGGCCGCATGCTTTGCTGTAGCCGTTCACCCACGGCGTCGCAGATGTAACGGCAGGTCTTGTGATCCATCTGATCGGGATCATTTTCGATCTGGGTCATGGGCATCGTCATGGTCGATCTCTTGGTATGGTTGTTGGCGAGTTCCACCTCGCGTATTCGAATAAATTCTTGCCATGACAAGTCGCGACCCTGAATTTGGTTTCCGCCCTGCCTTACTCTCGCCTTGGGGTGGTGGTGAGCGGCGTCACGCGGCCGGTTCCCCTGCGGGCATGAAAAAAGCCCCGGCGCGAGGCCGGGGCTGAGTCAGTTGGGGGAGCAGTCGACAGAACGGATGGATCAGTAGCAGCGGTTGACCAGGCGCCAGCGCGGACCCCACGGGGTCGGCACGACGCGGCGGACATAGCAGCCGCCATAGCCATAGCCGTATCCGCCATAATAGGCCGGGCCTCCGACGATGACGCGCGGGCCGCCCCACCAGCCGTGGTGCCATCCACCGTGCCAGCCGCCATGCCAGCCACCCCAGGCCGAGGCGGAGGTCGGGGCGAGCGCGGCGGCACCGAGCGAAATTGCGGCAACGGCAGCGAGCGATAATTTGCGTAGCATGATCGTCTCCTCGAGGTATGGGCGCGCATGTCGCGCCCGCGGTGACATCGTTTCCCGAGACGTCCTGTGAGGCTTGCGGATGGGGGGCCAGCAAGGCGTCCGATCGGTGGAGAGCCTAGGCGGCTGCAGCTGAACGGCAGCGGCACGGCGCTGTCAGAATGGGTTCACCTAAGTGAAATCGCGGTAAGTTGGCCGAGCCTGTCTCTGCCCGGAGACCGCCCGGACAACGGTTTTTGTCGTGAAGATCCCTCAAAACTAAAGGCTAACGCGTCACAGGGTCGCTTGCCGTTACCCCATCGCGCCGATATAAGCCCCGGCAACTCCCAGCCACCGTTTACAAGGACGAAATCATGGCGATTGAACGCACCTTTTCGATCATCAAGCCCGATGCCACCGAGCGCAACCTGACCGGCGCGGTCAACGCGGTGATCGAGAAGGCGGGCCTGCGGATCGTGGCGCAGAAGCGCATCCGCATGACCCGCGGCCAGGCCGAGACCTTCTATGCCGTCCACAAGGCGCGCCCGTTCTTCGGCGAGCTGGTCGACTTCATGACTTCAGGCCCCGTGGTGGTCCAGGTGCTGGAGGGCGAGGGCGCCATCCTGAAGTACCGTGATGTGATGGGCGCGACCGATCCGTCGAAGGCCGCCGAAGGCACCATCCGCAAGCTCTATGCGAAGTCGATCGGCGAGAATTCGGTGCACGGTTCCGATGCGCCGGAGACCGCGTTGATCGAGATCGCGCAGTTCTTCGCCGGCAACGAGATCGTCGGCTGACGCCGCACAATTGGGAATGACGCGGTCTCCCGACGAGACCGCGTAGGAATGAACCGGGGAGCGGCGGACCACCGCCGCCAGGGGCGGTCGCAAGGCCGAATAGGACCCGCTGTGGACTGGCTGTGGCAGATCTTTGATCCGGCGTACATCGGCGCGTTCTTCACCGAGTTCAAGAACGAGATGGCGACCCCGACCTTCTGGGTCGCCGTCGGCAAGATCATCTGGATCAATGTTCTGCTGTCGGGCGACAACGCGCTCGTGATCGCGCTCGCCTGCCGCGGGCTCGCGCCGCGCCAGCGCCTGTGGGGCATGATTCTCGGCGCCGCCGCGGCGGTGCTGCTGCGCGTCATCTTCACCGGCATCGTCGCCAGCCTGATGGAGCTTCCCTATCTGAAGCTGGTCGGTGGCCTCGCGTTGATCGTGATCGCCGCCAAGCTGCTGGTGCCAGAGCAGGAGGACGAGGACAGCGTGCACGCGGCCTCGCATCTGTGGGCCGCGGTTCAGATCGTCGTGGTCGCGGACATCGTGATGAGCCTCGACAATGTGATCGCGGTCGCCGCCGCCGCCAATGGCAGCGTGCCGCTGCTGGTGCTCGGACTTGCGATCAGCGTTCCCCTGATCGTCGCCGGCGCGGCGCTGATCATGGCGCTGCTCACCAAGCTGCCGGTCCTGGTCTGGGCCGGCGCCGCGCTGCTCGGCTGGATCGCGGGCGACGTCATCGCGACCGATCCGGCGGTGCATCCGAGGCTGGATGCGCTGTTCGCCGGACCGCTCGGTGCCAGGCTGGATTCCTGGCTGAACTCGCTCGGCATGTCGCCGCAATTCGCCCATGGCGGCAACGGCGGCGAGATCGCGCTCGCCGTGCTCGGCATCATCGTCGTGTTGGTTGTGGGATCGATCTGGCGCCGCCACGCACAGCGGAAAGCCAAGCACGCCGCCAAGGCGGCGTGAGGGGTATTATTAGCGTCGCACGATCGAGCCGGCGCGCCCGACCAGCCGCGCCAATTGCTTGAAGCGGCTGCCGACGCGGTCGGCGACCAGATCCACCATCCGATGCTCGAACACCAGCATCAGCTTGCGACCCTGGGTACGGAAATGCGTCAGCGGCAGCACGCCGGTGCGTGCCGCCGTGATCAGATGCGCGACGCGGAACGCCGCGCCGAGCACACGCGCGCGCTCGTCCATCGCCGGCGTCACCAGCGCGCGGATCTGCGGCGGCGGCTCGTTCTCCTCGCTGAGGCCGGCGTAGCGATAGAACACCGACAGCGCGACGAAGGCGCGGCCCTGATGGGTGATCGAGCCGAAATTGCCGTTCATGATCAGGCTGAGGGTTTCCTCGCCGCGATGATCGGGATGGACGCGCCAGCCGATATCGGAGAGCAGGCAGGCGACGTGACGCAGCCTGCGGTCTTCCTCGGTCTCGCGCAGCCGGACGACGCGCACCAGCCGGTCGGTCCACGCCGTCAGCTCCTGAGCGTGACGGGCGGAGCGCGACAGCAATTCGTTGAGGTTCTGCGCGGCGCAGTGCAGCCCATCCTTGGCGCGCTCGGCCGGCGGCAGCATCTCGTAGAGCAGGCCCTCGCGCACGCCGAAGGTGGAGAACACAATGCTCTTCGGCTGCGCCACGCGGATGATGTATTCGAGCACCAGCGCGGCATAGGCCAGTAGCGGCCGCCGCGCGTCGGCGATCGACTCGATATTGGCCAGCATGTTGGTGGCCGCGAGCCGCCGCAGCCGCTGCACGAAGTCGAGCGCGTCGGCGGCCGGAATCGAATAGCCGTGCATCACCTTGAGCGGGTAGCCGCTCTGGATGATGTGGATGCGCGCCAGCGCACGCCAGGTGCCGCCGACCGCGTAGAAGGTGCGACCGCGACCGGTCTTGAGCTGGGCAACGCCGAGCAGTTCGTTCTTGACGATGCGTTCAGCACGCTTGAGCGACTTGTTCGAGAGGTCCTGCAGTGCAAGGCTGCCGAGCGGCAGCGTCACGCCGCTGCGCACGCGGTTGCCCCGGACGTCGATCAGTTCGAGCGAGCCGCCGCCGAGGTCGCCGACGATGCCGTTCGGATTGTGCACGCCCGAGACGACGCCGAGCGCAGACAGCTTCGCTTCGCGCGGTCCGGTGAGAATCTCGATCTTGGCGCCGCAGATGCGCTCTGCCTTGGCGATGAAGTCCGGTCCGTTCTTGGCGTCGCGGCAGGCCGCGGTCGCGATCGCGTAGACGCGGCCGACCTGCTGGATCCGGCACAACGCGCGAAAGCGGCGCAGCGCGGTGAGCGCCTTGTTGACGGCATCGGTTGCGAGCAGGCCGGTGCTCTGCACCTCGCGTCCGAGCCCGCACAACGCCTTCTCGTTGAAGATGGTGACGAGGCTGCGCGCCATCGCCTCGTAGACCACGAGACGAACCGAGTTCGAGCCGATATCGATCACAGCGACGCTGGAAGCGCGCTTCCGCGGCCGCTTCACCGTAAAGCCCCCTTAAGACGATGGCTGCTGACGCTCGTTGCGACGCGTGAGACGGCGCGGTGAAGATTCCTTGAGAGACTTACCACGGCCGGACAGACTCGGATTTGTCATAAAATAGTCATGCAGATTGAAGGGCTCTTCGCCTTTCGCGGCCTTCATACGCGTTGACGATCCGTCCGGCAACAATTGCCAGCTCTGCTCATTGTCCTTCAGGTTCGCGACCATGATCTGCTCGAGAACCTGCTGATGCACCGTCGGATTTTGCAGCGGACAGAGCACCTCGACGCGGCGGTCGAGGTTGCGCGGCATCATGTCGGCGGACGAGATATACACAGCAGCTTTTGTGCTCGGCAGGCCCTGGCCCATGCCGAAGCAATAGATCCGGCCATGTTCCAGGAACCGGCCGATCACCGACTTGACGCGGATGTTCTCCGACAATCCCGGCAGCCCTGGCCGCAGGCAGCAGATGCCGCGCACCACGAGCTCGACCGAGACGCCGGCCTGCGACGCCTCGTACAGCGCATCGATGATGTCGGGGTCGACCAGCGCATTCATCTTCATCCAGACCGCGCCGGGCCGGCCATGCTTGACGTGGGCGATCTCGTCATGGATGTGCTCGATGATCCGCTTGCGCAGCGTCAGCGGCGATACCGCCATCTTCTCGATGTCGCTCGGTTCGGCATAGCCGGTGATGTAGTTGAACACCCGCGCGACATCGCGGCCGATGATCGGATCCGAGGTGAAGTAGGAGAGGTCGGTGTAGATGCGCGCGGTGACCGGATGGTAGTTGCCGGTGCCGGTATGCACATAGGTCGTGAGATTGCCGCCCTCGCGGCGCACCACCATCGACAGCTTGGCGTGCGTCTTCAGCTCGATGAAGCCGTACACGACCTGCACGCCGGCGCGTTCGAGGTCGCGAGCCCAGCGGATATTGGCTTCCTCGTCGAAGCGCGCCTTGAGTTCGATCAGCGCGGTCACCGACTTGCCGGCTTCGGCGGCTTCGGCCAGCGCGCGCACGATCGGCGAGTTGTTCGAGGTGCGATAGAGCGTCTGCTTGATCGCGACCACGTCGGGATCGCGCGCCGCCTGTTGCAGGAACTGGACGACGACGTCGAAGGATTCGTAGGGGTGGTGGACCACGAGATCCTTCTGGCGGATGGCGGCAAAGATGTCGCCGCCATGGTCACGGACGCGCTCGGGGTGGCGGGGCACGTAGGGCGGGAATTCGAGGTCGGGGCGATTGAGGCGGGTCAGCTGCGACAGCTCGTTCATCGCGAGCACGCCGTCGACCAGGATCACTTCATCGTCCGCCGCCGACAATGCGTGCTGCACGAAGATGCGCAGCTCTTCGGGCATCGTGGCCTCGATCTCGAGCCGGATCACCGATCCGCGGCGGCGGCGCTTGAGCGCGGTCTCGAACAAGCGGACGAGGTCCTCGGCCTCTTCCTCGATCTCGAGTTCGGAGTCCCTGATGATGCGGAACGCGCCCTGGCCCTTGACGGTGTAGCCGGGGAACAGGCGGCCGATGAACAGACCGGTGGCTTGCTCCAATGTGATCAGCCGCGCCGGCGCACCTTCCTTGGTAGAGGGGATGCGGATGAAGCGGTCGATCTTGCCGGGCATGCGGATCAACGCGTTCATCGCCTTGCCGTCGGCGATCCGCGACAATTGCAGCGCGACCGTGAAGCCGAGGTTCGGGATGAACGGGAACGGATGCGCCGGATCGATCGCCAGCGGCGTCAGCAGCGGGAAGATGTTGTGGAGGAAGTGATCCTCGATCCAGGTGCGTTCGGACTTGGTCACGTCGCGCCCGTCAACCAACTGGATGCCGACCTTGGACAGGATGTCGCGCAGTTCGCTCCAGATCGCCTGCTGGTCGGCGGCGAGTTGCGACACCGTCTTGTTGATCATCACGAGCTGCTCGGCTGGCAGCAGGCCGTCCGGGCTGCGCTCGGTAATACCCTCGCGGACTTGCGCCTTGATACCGGCGACGCGGACCATGAAGAACTCGTCGAGGTTATTCGCCGAGATCGACAGGAAGCGCACCCGCTCCAGCACGGGATGGCCGGGATTGACCGATTCCTCGAGCACCCGGCGATTGAAATGCAGCCAGGACAGCTCCCGGTTGATGAACCGCTCGGGGCTGGTTGCGATCGCGGGGACGGGCGGAAGTTCCGCCTCTTTCTCTTTGATTTCAGGTGCTTGTGCCGAGTCCATCAAGTGCTGGTCCAATTCGGGGCAGGGGCCGGAGCGGTCTAGCCGAGGGCCGCGCCGACCATGTGATATTGCGATGACGTTTCGATGACATTGATGTTCCGCCCGGCTGCGCCGTCAAGCCGCGGCATGGCTCAGGCATCGCGCAACAGCTCCGCCGCCAGCGCCCGGGTCACCGGCCGGCCGAGCCGCAGCGCCTCGGTGTCAAGCAGTTCGACTGCCTGCCGGACCGCGGCATAGGAGCGCTCGATCCGGGTGGTCAGGTAGCTGACGAGCGGTTCGTCCACGCTCATCTGGCGGTCGGCGCAGAACTTGAGGATCAGGCCGCGGAACAGCTGGTCGTCGGGCGGCAGCAGCGCCACCGTCGGCACCGCACGCAGCCTCGACCGTAGATCCCGCAGCTCGATCTCGAATGCCGACGGCGGGATGCGTGCCGTGATCAAAACGAAGGCATCGTCCTGGCGGGCGAGATTCAGCAGGTGAAACATCGCGCGCTCGTCGAAATCCGCCGGCCTCAAATCCTCGACCACCAGCGCGCCGGTGGCGAGCGCGGCCGGCACCGTGTCGGCGGTCAGCGCATGCGCCGCAGTCGCGCGCGCGCCGGCGCACTCGGCCCAGATCGCGGCGAGGTGGCTTTTGCCGGAGCCGTCGGGCCCCACCAGCAGCATAATTCGGTTCGGCCAGTCGGGCCAGCCGTCGATCAGCGCGAGCGCGGCTTCGTTGGCGGGCCCCTCGAGGAAATCGTCGCGGGTCAGCTTCTCCTCGTGCGGCAGGGCCAAGGCCAATTGACGAGGTTGAACGCTACCGGCCACGCAAATCTCCAAACCGCTTTATTTTAGCATGATCCCAGCGCAAACGCCTCGCGTTTGTCGCGGGAAAACCGCTTTCCACTTTTCCGGATCAGGTGCTACCGAGCCTCGATCGTGCTCATGTGCCGCACCCACTCCACGAGATAGAGCGACACCGAACCCAAAGTAAAGATCGTGACCAGACCCATCAGGATCAGGTCGTAGGGATGCGGCTGAAAGCCGAAGCCGAGCGAGGCCAGCACCAGGGCCGCGAACGCCACCTGTGCTACCGTGTTCAGCTTCGACACCATCAGCGGCTTCATCTCGACCGGCTTGTCGAACAACCATGACACAATCACGGCGGAGACGATCATGATGTCGCGCGACACCACGAGAATCACGATCCAGCGCGGCACCGCGCCCCAGATTCCGAGCGCGACATAGATCGACACCAAGAGCGCCTTGTCGGCGAGCGGGTCGAGCAGGGCGCCGAGCTCGCTTGCCATGTTGAAGCGCTTGGCAAGGAAACCGTCGACCGCGTCCGAGACGCCGGCGATCACGAAGATCGCAAACGCGATCTCCATCTGGCTCGACACAATGGCCCAGACGATCACCGGCACCAGGATGATGCGGGCGAGGGTGATGATGTTCGGAATGCTCAACTTGAATCGCTTCCCGGCTAGAAGCCTGATTTTACTCGTTATCCGGCTCTTTTGCGCGGCGGCCGGCTGTTATCTACATAGTATCGCGGCTAGCCGCCCGCGAGCCATTGCGCGGGGGCGGAATTCCTCGTAACCAGCCCCTGATCATCTGGAATTGGGCATGACCGAGCGCAAAAACGGGCTCACTTACGCGGATTCGGGCGTCGATATCGACGCCGGCAATCGTCTGGTCGATCTGATCAAGCCGATGGTGCGGGCCACCGCACGGCCCGGCGCGGACGCCGAGATCGGCGGATTCGGCGGGCTGTTCGACCTCAAGGCTGCGGGCTTCAAGGATCCGGTTCTGGTGGCCGCGACCGATGGCGTTGGCACCAAGCTGAAGATCGCGATCGAGACGGGCATCCACAGCGGCATCGGCATCGACCTCGTCGCGATGTCGGTCAACGACCTGGTCGTGCAGGGCGCGGAACCGCTGTTCTTCCTCGACTATTTCGCCTGTGGCAAGCTGCATCCGGAGGCCACCGCGCAGATCGTCGCCGGCATCGCCGAGGGCTGCCGCGAATCCGGCTGCGCGCTGATCGGTGGCGAGACCGCCGAGATGCCCGGCCTCTACAAGGATGGCGATTACGACCTCGGCGGCTTTGCGGTCGGCGCGGCCGAGCGCGGCACCCTGCTGCCGACGGGGGACATCGCGGCGGGCGATGCCGTGATCGGGCTGGCGTCCTCCGGCGTGCACTCCAACGGCTATTCGCTGGTGCGCAAGATCGTCGAGCAGTCCGGCGTGGCCTATGATGCGCCGGCGCCGTTCGCGCCGGTCATGACGCTCGGCGCGGCGCTGCTGACGCCGACCAGGCTCTATGTGAAGTCCTGCCTGCGCGCGATCCGCGAGACCGGTGCGGTGAAGGGCCTCGCCCACATCACCGGCGGCGGCTTCACCGACAACATCCCACGCGTGCTGCCGAAGCATCTCGGCGTCGGCATCGACCTGGCGCGGCTGCCGGTGCTGCCGGTGTTCAAGTGGCTGGCCGAGCAGGGCGGCATCGCCGAACTCGAACTGCTGCGCACCTTCAACTGCGGCATCGGTATGATCGCGATCGTCAAGGCCGATGCGATCGATGCGGTGACCGAGGCCTTCACCGCCGGCGGCGAGACCGTGACGCTGCTCGGCGAGGTGATCGAGGCGAGCGGCGAGCATCGCGTGGTCTATAACGGTCATCTCGATCTCTCCAGATGAAGCGCCGCACAGCCATCCTGATCTCCGGCCGCGGCTCCAATATGGCCGCGCTGATCGAGGCCGCGAAGGCTGCGGATTTTCCAGCCGAGATCGTCGCCGTGATCTCCAACCGCGCCGATGCTCCCGGGCTCGCGAAGGCGGCCGCGAGCGGCATTCCGACCGTCGTCATCGAGAGCAAGCCGTTCGGCAAGGACCGCGCCGGTTTCGAGGCGGTGCTGCAGAAGGCGCTCGACGACAGAAAGGTCGAGCTGATCTGCCTCGGCGGCTTCATGCGGCTGTTCACCGGCGACTTCGTGCGACACTGGTACGGGCGGATGCTCAACATCCATCCGTCGCTGCTGCCGTGTTTCCCCGGCCTCGATCCGCACGGCCAGGCCCTGCGTGCTGGGGTCAAGCTGTCCGGCGCGACGGTGCATTTCGTGATCCCGGAGACCGATGCCGGACCGATCGTGATGCAGGGCGCGGTCACGGTGGCTGACGACGACACGCCCGAGACGCTCGCCGCACGCGTGATCACCATCGAACATCGCATCTATCCGGAGGCGCTGCGGCTTCTGGCGAGCGGCCGGCTTAGGCTTGAGGGCGACGTCTGCAAGACGCAGGGCAGCGCGGCAACCGGCAGCACGCTGATCGCGCCGGCGCCCTAGCGCGTGGTTGCGCAAGAGATCCCCGAGAGCGATCCCCCGGGGTGATGCGGCCGGGGGAGGCGTCAGAATGAAGTCCGCCAGCAGCGGCGTTCAGTGAACCTTGAGGTTCTCTGCCGACGCCTTGCCGCGGTTCTCCACCAACTCGTACTCGACGGTCTGGTTCTCGTTGAGTGTGCTGAGGCCTGCGCGTTCGACCGCCGAGATGTGAACGAACACATCCTTGTCGCCGACGGCCGGCTTGATGAACCCGTAGCCTTTGGTCGGGTTAAACCATTTGACGGTACCCTTCGGCATCGTCTCTCTCCCAGTCTAGACATAAAAAAGACGCGGCCACGTTTTCCACGTGCCACGCCACAAGCGGGCTTTCCGCCGTCTGTTCAATTCCCGGGTCTTCAGATCCAAAGTCTTCAAGTCCGAAGTTTCGCCTCTCGAAGCCATTGAAGCCTTGGATTTCGACGTCGTGAAACGCACAGTCGAACGGCCGCAATCCGATTGTGAAGGGATTGCAACACGAAAATTGCCCCTTAGCAAGCGGGCTGGTTTTGCGTGATGCAACCTCAACCTGTGCCGCGCGGTTGCTGGCGCGGCGTTCCGGCTATTGGCCGACGATTGCGGGACGGAACTTCGCGTTGCAACGCGGCGTGCGCTAGCCCCGATCCACCCGCACCACGCGGCCCTTGTCGATCGCGAGCGCGAGCTGGCCGTGCTTGAGCTTGAGCGCGGCCTCGCCGAACAATTCGCGCCGCCAACCATGCAGGGCGCCGACATCGGCCTGATCGCTGGCCGCGATCTGTTCGAGATCGTCGACGGTGGCGATCACCTTGCTGGCGACGCCGTGGCGCTCCGAGGTCATGCGGAGCAGCACCTTCAGCAGCTCGACGGTCGCAGCTCCATTGGAATTGTTTCTCGGCTTTTCCAGTTTGGGCAGCGTGGCCTGGTCGCGGGCGAGCCCCCGCTGCACGGCGGCGATGATGTCGGCGCCCCATTTCGAGCGTTCGAAACCCTTCGGCAGCGAACGCAGATTGCCGAGCTTCTCCAGTGAGGTCGGCGCATGGGTGGCGATGTCGCCGACCGCATCGTCCTTGAGCACGCGCGAGCGCGGCACGTCGCGGCTCTGGGCCTCCTGCTCGCGCCAGGCGGCAACCTCGATCAGCACCGCGAGCTCGCGCGGCTTGCGGACGCGGGTCTTGAGCCGCTCCCAGGCGCGCTCAGGATGGAAGTCGTAGGTCTTCGGCGAGGTCAGGACCTCCATTTCCTCGCTGACCCAGTCGCTGCGGTCACGCTTCTTCAGATCGGCATCGAGCGCCGCGAACACTTCGCGCAGATGGGTGACGTCGGAGACGGCGTAATGCAGTTGCTCCTCGCTCAGCGGCCGGCGCGACCAGTCGGTGAAGCGGTGGGTCTTGTCGGGGCGGTGGCCGGTGACGCGATCGACCAGCTGGTCATAGGCGATGCTGTCGCCATAGCCGAGCACCATGGCCGCGACCTGGGTGTCGAAGATCGGATGCGGGATCGTGCCGGAGAGGTGCCAAACGATTTCGATGTCCTGCCGCGCGGCGTGGAAAACCTTCAGCACGGCCTCGTTCGACATCAGATCGAAGAACGGCCTGAGGTCGATGCTGGGCGCCAGCGCGTCGACCACGACGGCTTCATCCGCGCTCGCCATCTGCACGACGCAGAGCAGCGGATAGTAGGTCGTCTCCCGCAGGAACTCGGTGTCGACGGTGATGACCTTGTGTTTGGCGAGCCGGTCGCAGGCGGCGGCGAGGTCGGAGGTCGTGCTAATCAGATCCATGAACAGTCCATGACGGCTTGACCCCACGCGTTCTGCCGAAAGGGCAGCTATGTCAAGGGTCTTGCAGGGATTTTGGCCCTGCGCGAGGTGAGGGACCGGGCATTTTGGAGTTGATCCGGCGCGATTCGGGGGTGTTTTCGGCACGATCGTGCCGTGAATCCCCCTTCGTGCCGGCGACCCCGCCCTCGGTGTCAACGGCCGGCTCGACCGGGCAAGACGAAGGGTGCGCTCAGCGCTACAGGCGATAGTCCGCCGTTGCGGGGGCGCAGCACCAAAACATCGAAAACAACCCCATGCACAGTAGCCGCGACAGCGGCGGGCGTTCGACGCGGCAATTTGAGATGTCGGGCAAAATCAGTAGCTTAATTCGATTATTCGGAAATGGTGCGGGCCGTCGCTCCTGGCGATGAAACGCGGCCGTGGCCATATGCGATTGCCTCAGGGGGCAGGGGAAGCAGCAATTTGGGCAGGCATTGCACCGGGCCACCTGCTGTCTGCCTTTGTGATGCAGAGATTACGCAATCTGGAAATTTCTGGCGTCAAGCTCTGGCGTGCGCAGGCCAGGCCGTCGTCCTTCGTACAGAATGGCGATGCGGGGAGCCTATGGCCAGCTTCGCTACCGCGCTGAGCCGACGACCCAAACCTCGCCGGATGTCGGCCGCTGGTTCGCGCAGACGATTCCCGACCGCGCCGATGCGGTGTTCTGCGCCGGATGGGCGAGCAATCGCTGGTCGCGGCGGTAAGCGGCGAGGCTGCGTTGGCAATGATGCGCAAACTTGCGCCGGCACGCAACTCGGACCGAACGCGCCGGGTCGGCCCGACCCAAGCATGCCGGTGCGGCACTTGGACGGCGATGTCACGCGGGAGTATAAGGATGTCTTTGATCTTCGCCTGTCGACCCGGATTTGCTGTCGGCTAACGCATTCCAGCCTGACGCGCAGCAAGGCACCGACGGGCGCACCTATCGCGATCTCAGAAGCAGCCGAGGATCGTCCCGATGGAGCTCCACCACGCGAACCAGATCGAGGAAACGATCGAACGTGATGTTCGGCTCGACCTGTTCAGAGGGCTTGGGTTGTGGATGATCTTTCTGGATCACATCCCCAACGACGGAGCCATCGGCTGGATTACGCTGCGCAATTACGGCTTCAGCGACGCTGCGGAGTTCTTCGTTTTCATCTCGGGCTACCTCGCCGGTTTCATTTACGGCCCGATCATCGCTTCGGGCTTCGTGCTGTCCGCGGCGAAGCGGCTGTGGACGCGAGCCGCGCAGATCTACGCGGCGCATATCATGCTGTTCCTGATCTTCACGGCCCAGGTCGCGAGAACCTCCCGACGGCTCGACAATCCGATGTATGAAAACGAATTCAACGTTTTCAATTTTCTCCAGCATCCGGATATCCTGATCGGGCAGGCACTCACCCTGCGATACAAGCCCGTCGATCTCGACGTGCTGCCGCTGTTCATTGTCTTGCTGCTGCTGTCCCCAGTGGTCATCTGGGGCCTGGTGCGCCGTCCCAATCTCACCTTGCTGGCCTCGATTGTTCTCTACGTGCTGGCGCGATGGTTCGATTGGAACATCGCTTCCTACCCCCCAGGCACAACGTGGTACTTCAATCCATTCTGCTGGCAGTTGCTCTTTGTCTTCGGCCAGTGGTGCGGCGTGGGCGCATCGTCCCAGATCGCCAGCTTTATCCAGTCGCGGATCGTCGCGGCGGTGGCAATTGCCTGGCTGATCTTTGCGTTCCTTATCGTGATGACCTGGCATTTTCATGCGCTGGAGGCGTTCATACCGCGATGGATGATGAAGTTCATCTATCCGATCGACAAAACCGATCTGGACATGTTGCGCTTGACCCACTTCCTTGCGCTCGCGGTCGTCGTCCATCGCCTGATTCCGCAGGACTGGCCGCCGCTGAAATTTCGATCATTGCGTCCACTGACCTTGTGCGGCGAGCATTCGCTTCCGATCTTCTGCCTCGGGGTCTTGCTTTCGTTCTCCGCCCATTGGGTCTTGATCCAATACAGCGGTACGGTCATCGCACAGCTCGCGGTGAGCGCAGCCGGAATCGGGATCATGATCGTCGTGGCGTGGCTGCTACACCGCGCCGACGACATTCCGAACTTGTTCGTCGATGTGACGACTGCAGATCTTCGGCAAAAGATCGGGCGACCGAACTAGATCGGTGTCCTTGACGGGCCGTTCCCGCGCGGACCAACCGAGCAAGAGCGCCTAGTGAGGTGCAGGAGGCGGCGGAATCTGACGATGACCTCTCACGCCGGCTTACCGGATTGATCATACGTGCCATGATCTGCAAATGCGGCAATCAGCGCGGCGTGAACTGGTTGAGATCGTGGATGCCCATCTGCTGCTCCAGTTGGGCGACACGGGCCGCCATCTTCTCGAAGCCGTCCTCGCCGAACAGTTCGTGCTCCTTTTTCTCGAAATCCTCCGCCATCGCGTCGTACTCGTTGGATGAGACCACGTCCTTCAGCTTCGGGAACAGATCAGTGTCCTCCCGGGCCGCATGCGGCCGGTACATCGTGATGAAGGATTGCATCGAGCCCATCAGTTGCCGGCGATCGTCCGCATTGCTCCTGCCCGAAGGCGCCAGCCTCAGGATCGTTTCCGTGACTTTCCGGCCGGCGTCGTGCTGGCGCAGCAGGGTGTCCACCAGGTCCGTCATCTGCCCGGCTTTTTTGAAGCGCGGGAAGACATGCTCCTCCTCCGACCTCTCATGATAGTTGTTGATGAAATCGCGGATGATAGCGGCCGATTGCGTGATCAGGACGGGGTCGAAGTCCTCGCCGGCGGACAATTTTCGGATCGCCGCTTCGTAGAGCAGGAGAACACGATCGAGTACGCCATGCTCGCGCATCAAGTCTTCGGGCGGCGTGACGTCCGCGTCCGTCTTGCCGGCGACCGCATCTTTCAACTTCTCGCCGACGCCTTTCGGTTCGGCGCAAGTCGGCCTGGCGAGAATTGCCGGCGCCGCGATCGTGGTGGCCAGCACCCCTCCGAGCAGGAGCAGCCGGCGCTTGTTTGGCTTGACGACTTCCATGGCGACACTCCTGCTGCCAGAGCGCGGGACCGTTGGTCAGCCCTCCAGCGCGTCAGCGCCAGGCCTTCTCGTTCTTTTGCTCGTAGTCCTTGAAAGCCTTCTCGAGGCCGCCGAGAACCTCGGCGGACGTTTCAAACATCGCCTTTAACTGCGGCTCGTCGACTTTCTGGATGTCCTCGCGCAGGTGATTGCGGATGTCATGGAGCGCCTTCTGCATCTTCTGTGTGTGATGGCGCGGATCGCGATCTGTCGCACTTGCCATGTCGAGCCTCCTTGCTGCTGGTACGGCTCCGCCGGGTCGGGACAGAGTCCGACGATATGGCGATCAACGGCCAGCGGATCGCGACGTTCCAATCGATCGGACCGGATCAACCGTCCGTGAGCAAGGCGTCGCGGGGGCGCCCGAGGCGCGACGGCCATCCGTGGCGCGAGGCGAGCATCGTCAACGCGTCCCTGACGAAATAGTGGGCGGGGCCTTCGAGGAAGCGCCAGACGAACCACGCCAGCGCGACCATGCCGGCCACCACGAACGCTGTCGAGAACGCGTCCGGCGTTGGTGTCATCAGGAGCAGGATCACGTAACCGAGCTGCAGATGCAGCAGGTAGAGCGGGTAGGTGATGCCGCCGATGGCCCTGACCAGGCTGTCCGGCAGCGGCACGGTCTTGATGCGGGTGGCGGCGAACACGATGCCGAGCGAGACGATGCAGATCGCGGTGACGATGAGCGGATCGAAGCTGCCATGGGTGTGGACGCCGAGCCGCTCCAGCTTGTGCACGGCCTGGAACGTCGCGGTGCCCATCGCCAATGTCAGCAGGCTGTAGAGTCTGGTGTCGCGTCGTCCGCGGTAATGTTCATAGATCAGCAGCCCGACGGCGAAGAAGCCGCTGTCGTCGGCCATGAACAGCTTCTCGAACAGCGGAACGTCCAGCGTCAGCTCGTTGGCGAAGGTGATGGCGATCCACGCCAGGATGATGGTGTCGATCTTGCGCGGGAAGATGCCCCAGGCCAGAAACAGCGCGACCCAGCCGTAGAACACGACCTCGATCACCAGCGACCAGTAGGCGTCGTCCATGTAGGGCTGACCGAGCATCGGCGCCGCGATGAACAGGTTCGCCAGCCACTGGGTCCAGGTCACGTGAAAATACGCCTGGCCCAGCAGCAGCGTGGTGAGGAAGGTCAGCGTCATGCAGATGACGAAGGTCGGATAGATCCGGCTGAAGCGGGCGATGGCGAAGCCGACCGGCGTACGGCCTTCGGCCGAATAGGCGATGACGAAGCCAGAGATCGCGAAGAATACGGGGACGCCGAGGAAGCCGTATTGGGCGACCGGGGCGAGGTGCGGCAACGCCACCTTCTGGACGCCGTGCGATGCCGTGCCCCAGAAGCCGTAATGGTACAGGATCACGGCCCCGACCGCGGCGAGCCGCAGCAGGTCAAGCACGGGCACCCGGTTCGGATCCGGTTGTTTGGGTACGCTCGGCATGCGCCGTCAATCATGGCGGCGAGGCATGAAAGCGTTCTTAATCGTGCTGGCGAGGGCCGGTGCAGCCGTTCACGATTGGAGGAGGCCAGCGGCGATGCCGGCGGCCGCGCTGAGCACGACCACCACGAGCGGCGGGGCGCGCCATGCCGTGAGCAGGACGAAGCCCGCCAGCGCGATGCCGAAATCAAGCGGACGCTGCACGCTGCTGGTCCAGACCGGATTGTAGAGCGCAGCGCCGAGGATGCCGACCACGGCGGCGTTGACCCCACGCATCATCGCCTGTGCGGTAGGCAGTTTGCGGAAGCCATCCCAGAACGGCAGGGCCGCGAGCAGGACGAGGATTCCGGGGATGAAGATGCCGATCAGGCCGACGATCGCGCCCGGCACGCCGCCGATCACGGCGCCAAGATAGGCGGCGAAGGTGAACAGCGGGCCCGGCACGGCCTGCGCGGCGCCGTAGCCGGTCAGGAACGTGTCGTCGCCGATCCAGCCCGGCGTCACCACGGCCTCGCGGAGCAGCGGCAGCACGACATGGCCGCCGCCGAACACCAGCGCGCCCGAGCGATAGAAAGCCTCGAACAGGCCCAGGGAGGGCCATGCTCGGGCGAGCAGCGGCAACATGACCAGCAGGACAAGGAACAAGATCAGTGCCACAACGCCAACGCGGCGCGACACCGGCATCGCGATATGGGTGACGCCGTTGGTCGGTTGCGCCCGGCACAGCCAAAGCCCGGCGACGGCGCCGAGTACGATGGCGCCGATCTGCGCGATCGATGATGAACTGGCGAGGATGAGGAGTGCCGCGACCGTCGCGATCGACGCGCGTTCGCGGTCCGGGCAGAGCGAGCGCGCCATGCCCCAGACCGCCTGGGCGACGATCGCGACCGCCACCAGCTTGAGGCCGTGCACCAGGCCTGTGCCGGCCGGACCGCTCAATCCGCCGGCGCCGGAGGCAAACAGCACCAGCGCGATCGCGGACGGCAGCGTGAAGCCGGTCCAGGCCGCCAGCGCGCCCAGATATCCGGCTCGCATCAGGCCGAGCGAAAAGCCGACCTGGCTGCTGGCGGGGCCGGGCAGGAACTGGCAGAGCGCGACCAGGTCCGCATAGGCCTGCTCGTCGAGCCAGCGCCGGCGGATGACGAACTCGTCGCGGAAGTAGCCGATATGGGCGATCGGGCCGCCGAAGCAGCTGACGCCGAGCTTGAGGAAAATGAGCAGCACCTCCAGCGGCGAATGTGCTGAGCTCGGGGTGGAGGCCGGCGTGGCAGGCTTCCGGACGTCGGTGTCGTTCAAGCGTCAATTCCCTGACTTGCGTCCCGTGTCAGGACTCATCAGGGCGATCATATCGTCATTCGATGACGCGTGAGCGCGATATTGTCCGGCCATCGCGAAACAAGTGCTGAGGGCGAGGGACTTAAGCTGCTCGGCTCACTCGTAGCGCATGTTCTTCGACGGCCGCCGCGCCGCAGGCATCGCCAGCACGACGAGACACAGCGCGATCATTGCCAATCCCATGAATTCGAATGCAAATGCGTCCACGCGCCATTCTCCCCCATTAGAAACAATTAGACTTGTTGGGGGAGCGTTGACGCGCTGTTAAGCCTTATGGTTACCGCCGCGAGGCTCCCGGCATGGTGGAAGGTGAGTTAACGCTCACAACAGGCGTCATGCGTGCTGCGTAGCGGATTCCGTCCGTCCGCGTGTGAGATCGATGGTTTGCGCCGCGCTCTACCCATCCTACGGGACCAGCGCGGCGCGAAGCGCTACGCGACGAGCTTCGGCAGCGCGGCTGCGAGCGCGTCCACCGCCAGCCGGACTTTGGGCGGCAATCGCGGTGTCGGCAGCCACACCGCGTGGCAATCGTATGGCAGTTCGCCTTCGCTGCCGAGAACGCGAACCAGCGCGCCGTCGTCGAGGCGTTCGCGCACCAGCCAGGAGGGCAGCCAAGCGAGCCCCATGCCGCGCGCCGCCGCGTCGGCGATGGCTTCGAGATCGTCGAGCCTGAGCCGTCCGGCCGGCCAAACCTCGCGCGGTGGCTGGCCGTCGCGCGGGAACAGCCACGGGCGTGCGCGTCCGAGGCGGCGATAGACGATCGCCTGATGCTGGCCGAGCTCGTCGAGCCCGCGCGGCCTGCCGTGCGCCTTCAGATACGCGCGCGAGCCGCACACCACCATGCGCTGACGGGCGAGGCGCCGGGTGATCACGCCGGATTGCGTGTCGAGATCGCCGGTCCTGATCGCAAGGTCGTAGCCGCCCTCCATCAGATCGGCAACCGGATCGCCGAACGAGAGATCGAGCTCCAGCGCGGGATACTTCTGTGCCAGCTTGAGCAGCAGCGGCGCGACGCAGCGTCGGCCGAGCAGCGCCGGCATCGTCACCTTGAGCCGTCCGCGCGGTTCGGAGAGTTGATCGGCTGCGAGCGCGTCAGCGGCATCAGCTTCGGCGAGCACCGCGCGGCAACGCTCGTAATAGGCTTGCCCGAACTCGGTCAGACTCTGACGCCGCGTGGTGCGATGGATCAGGCGGACGCCGAGCCGCTCCTCGAGGAAGCGGACATGCTTGCCGACCATCGGGCCCGACATCTCGAGTGCCTCGGCAGCGGCCGCGAACGAGCCGAGATCGACCGCCCTGAGAAACACGGCCATGCTGGTCAGGCGGTCCATCATTCGAAACTCTTGGTTTTGACTGTTCCGTCTGCGCGATGGTTTATCCCCGGAATTGGCCTTGGCATAGCTCATTCAATTGAACTGTTTTGCAATTCAGGAGTGTTGCCGATGGCGCGTGTGGTTCGTTTTCATCAAACCGGTGGTCCCGAGGTGCTGCGCATCGAGGACGTTACGATCGCGCCGCCCGCGCGTGGCGAGGTCCAAATCCGCATCAAGGCGCTCGGACTCAACCGCGCCGAGGCCCTGATGCGGCGGGGGAGCTACATCGAGACGCCGACATTGCCGTCCGGCCTCGGCCTCGAGGCCGCCGGCATCGTCGAAGCGATCGGCGAGGGCGTTGGCGGTTTTGCGGCGGGCGATGCCGTCAGCATCGTGCCGCCGATCTCGATGGCGCGGTGGCCGGCCTATGGCGAGCTCGCGACATTTCCGGCCGAACTGGTCGCCAAGCATCCGCCGGCGCTCGGTTTTCAGGAGGCTGCAGCGGTGTGGATGCAGTATCTCACGGCTTACGGCGCCCTGATCGATACTGCGAAGCTCGCCCGTGCGGAGTTCGTCGTCATCACGGCGGCATCGAGCAGCGTCGGGCTCGCCGCGATCCAGATCGCCAACCGCATCGGTGCAATCCCGATCGCGGTGACGCGGACCTCCGCCAAGGTGCAAGCGCTGCGCGAGGCCGGTGCAGCGCATGTGATCGCCTCCACTGAGGAAGACCTGCAATCAAAGCTGGAGCAGATCGCAGGGCCGAACGGCGTTCGCGTGGTGCTCGATCCGGTCGGCGGCCCCGTCTTCATGCCGCTGACATCGGCGATGGCGCATGGCGGTATCCTGATCGAGTATGGCGGGCTCAGCGAGGAGCCGACGCCGTTTCCGCTGTTCACCGTGCTGAGCAAGAGCCTGATCCTCCGCGGCTACCGCGTTCACGAGATCGTGCAGGATCCCGCGCGGCTCGCCGCGGCGAAAGCGTTCGTTCTCGATGGGCTTGCCGACGGCTCATTGAAGCCGATCATCGCGCGGACATTTCCGTTCGAGGAGATCGTCGAGGCGCACCGCTATCTGGAGTCGAGCGCGCAGTTCGGCAAGATCGTGGTGACCGTGTGACAGTAGGATGGATGGAGCGAAGCGAACCCGATCATCGGCGGTTCCGCCGGCGCGATAGATGGGTTTCGCTGCGCTCCACCCACCTGCAAATCTTCGGCTCACGTCCCGCAGAACGTCTGCGTCACCATCTGCTCGGGCAGCGGCGGGTCGGCGTAGGCCGCGAATTGCGGCTGGTCTTCGAACGGCTTTGCCAGCACCGTCAGCAGCTCCTCGAACGGGGTATAGTCGTCGCTGTTGACGGCGGCCGCAATCACCGCCTCGATCCGATGATTGCGCGGGATGAACGCCGGGTTGACGGCAGCCATCGCGGCCTTGCGCTCGGCCGGCGTCTGCTGTTCCAGCGCGAGACGAGCCCGCCACCGGACGGCCCATTCGTCGAACGCTGCGGGATCGGTGAATTGTGCACGGACGTCGGCGGCGTCGTCGGACGCGGCTGCGCCGAGATGGCGGAACGTCAAGGTGAAGTCGGCCGCATTCTTCGCCATCGCATCGAGCAGGTCCTGGATCAGCGCCTCGTCGCCGTCGCGCGCGGTGAACAGGCCGACCTTGGCGCGCAGCCCGGCCTGATAGGCCGCGGTGAATTTTTCCGGGAATTCGCCGAGGATCGTCTGCGCCTGCTCGATCGCCTTCTCCTGCTCGGCATCGAACAGGGGCAGCAGGCACTCGGCGAGCCGGGTCAGATTCCATAAGCCAATGCGCGGCTGGTTGGCATAGGCGTAGCGGCCCATCTCGTCGATCGAGGAGAACACCTGCGCCGGATTGTAGGCGTCGAGGAAGGCGCATGGGCCGTAGTCGATGGTCTCGCCCGAGATCGACGTGTTGTCGGTGTTCATCACGCCGTGGATGAAGCCGATCAGCAGCCAGCGCGCGACCAGCGCGGCCTGCCGCGCGACCACGCCGGCGAGCAGCGCGTGATAGGGCTGGGCCGCGTCCTTCAGCTCGGGATAGTGCCTGGCGATGACATGGTCAGCCAGCGCGCGCACGCCGTCGGTGTCGCCGCGCGCGGCGAAGAACTGGAAGGTGCCGACGCGGATGTGGCTCGAGGCGACCCGGGTCAGGACTGCACCCGGTAGCGCGGTCTCGCGCATCACCGGCTCGCCGGTGACGACCGCGGCGAGCGAGCGCGTGGTCGGGATGCCCAGCGCGAACATCGCCTCGCTGACGATGTATTCGCGCAGCACCGGGCCGAGCGCGGCGCGGCCGTCGCCACGGCGCGAGAACGGGGTCGGGCCCGATCCCTTGAGCTGGATGTCGCGGCGGACGCCGTCCTTGTCGACAACCTCGCCGAGCAGGATGGCGCGGCCGTCGCCGAGCTGGGGCACGAAGTGCCCGAACTGGTGGCCGGCATAGGCCATGGCGATCGGGTCGGCGCCTTCAGGCAGCCGCTTGCCGGCAAGGATTTCGGCGCCCTCGGCCGTCGACAGCAGGTCCGGATCCAACCCGAGCTGGACCGCGAGCGGCCGGTTCAGCTTGATCAGCCGGGGGGCGGCGACCGGGGTCGGCGCGACGCGGGCGAAAAAGTTCGCCGGCAGCGCCGAATAGGTGTTCTGGAACGGGAAATGGATGGTCATATCGGGAAGATAGGCCTGCGGGGCGAATAGGCAAACGATTGGCGCCGGGCCGCCGCAAAATGTGCGGTTTCGGGGCAAAAGCGGGCGTTCCATTGGTTGCCGCACCCGGCCTCGTCGGGTAAACCCTCCGCAACTTCGGACAGGGCATTTTGGCCCTGTCGCGATTCGACCCTCCGACATCAGTTTTGGAACGAATATGCATCGCTACCGGTCACACACATGCGGCGCGCTCCGTGAGAGCGATATCGACCAGACGGCCAGGCTGTCAGGCTGGGTCCACCGGGTCCGCGACCATGGCGGCGTGCTGTTCGTCGATCTGCGCGACCATTACGGCATCACCCAGTGCGTGGCCGATCCAGACTCGCCGGCGTTCGCCGAAGTCGAGAAGTTCCGCTCGGAGTGGGTGGTGCGGATCGACGGCAAGGTGCGCCGCCGTCCCGCCGGCACCGACAATCCGGAATTGCCGACCGGCCTGATCGAAATCTACATCAAGGAGATCGAGGTGCTTGGCCCGGCGGCCGAGCTGCCGCTGCCGGTGTTCGGCGAGCAGGAATATCCTGAGGACATCCGGCTCAAGTACCGCTTCCTCGACCTTCGTCGCGAGAAGCTGCACCAGAACATCATGACCCGCGGCGCGGTGGTCGATTCCATGCGCAAGCGGATGAAGGAGCAGGGCTTCTTCGAATTCCAGACCCCGATCCTGACGGCGTCGTCGCCGGAGGGCGCGCGCGACTTCCTGGTGCCGTCGCGCATCCATCCCGGCAAGTTCTACGCGCTGCCGCAGGCGCCGCAGCAGTACAAGCAACTGCTGATGATGTCGGGCTTCGACCGCTATTTCCAGATCGCGCCGTGCTTCCGCGACGAGGACCCGCGCGCCGACCGCCTGCCGGGTGAGTTCTATCAGCTCGACGTCGAGATGAGTTTTGTGACTCAGGACGACGTGTTCGCGGCGATGGAGCCGGTCATCACCGGCGTCTTTGAAGATTTTGCCAAGGGCAAGCCGGTGACGAAGAACTGGCCGCGGATTCCGTTCGCGGAAGCCGTGCGCAAATACGGCTCCGACAAGCCCGATCTGCGCAACAAGATCGTGATGCAGGAGGTTTCCGAGCACTTCCGCGGCTCCGGCTTCAAGGTGTTCGCGCGGATGCTGGAAGACCCGAAGAACCAGGTCTGGGCGATCCCCGGCACCGGTGGCGGCAGCCGCGCGTTCTGCGACCGCATGAACTCCTGGGCGCAGGGCGAGGGCCAGCCCGGTCTCGGCTACATCATGTGGCGCGAGGGCGGCGAGGGCGCCGGTCCGCTCGCGAACAACATCGGAGCAGAGCGCACGGCCGCGATCCGCGACCAGCTCGGTCTCAAGGAAGGCGATGCGGCCTTCTTCGTCGCCGGCGATCCCGAGAAATTCTGGAAGTTCGCGGGCCTTGCACGGACAAAACTCGGCGAGGAGCTGAACCTGATCGACAAGGACCGGTTCGAGCTCGCCTGGATCGTCGACTTCCCGATGTACGAGTATGACGAGGAGAACAAGAAGGTCGACTTCTCGCACAACCCGTTCTCGATGCCGCAGGGCGGCCTCGACGCGCTGAAGACGCAGGACCCGCTGACGATCAAGGCGTTCCAGTACGACATCGCCTGCAACGGCTACGAGATCGCCTCCGGCGGCATCCGCAACCACAAGCCGGAAGCGATGGTGAAGGCGTTCGAGATCGCGGGCTATGGCGAGCAGGAGGTCATCGACCGCTTCGGTGGCATGTACCGTGCGTTCCAGTACGGCGCCCCGCCGCATGGCGGCATGGCGGCCGGTCTCGACCGCATCGTGATGCTGCTCTGCGGCACCAACAATCTGCGCGAGATCTCGCTGTTCCCGATGAACCAGCAGGCCATGGACCTCTTGATGGGCGCGCCGTCGGAAGCGACGCCCAAGCAGCTCAAGGAGCTGCACATCCGCACCAATCTGCCGGCGAAGGGATAGGTTGGGAGGAGAGGTGCGTAGCCCGGATGGAGCGGAGCGAAATCCGGGGCGGCCTCTCCGATGGAGATACTGCCCCGGATTGCGCTCCGCTTCATCCGGGCTACGGAAGGGGAAGTGTGATCACAACCCCGTCGAGGCCTCGATCTTGAATTGCGCCAGCGCCAATGGCGGATCGGTCTTGAGCAATTGCATCAGCTGAAGCGCCGGCGCCTTTGCGCGTGGCGTCAGCTTGATCACCAGCGTCTGCCCCGGCGTCTCGATGAACTGGCTGATGGCGGTGACGAGCGCCGTGACATCGGCACTGCCTCCGCTCATCGCTTCGCCCTGCGCCTTGATGCCGTCGAGGACGGCATTGCGCGCCTCGTCGCGGCTGACATTCTGGGAGCGTGCATACTGGGCGATGGCAAGGTCGATGGCGCCGAGGTCGTGGACCGCGAGCTCGATCGCGCCGGCCTCGATCTGTGCGGCCGCGCCCATCGCTTCCGCGGCGTTGGCCGAGAATGCCTCGCGCGGCACGTTGGCGAGCGCGACCTTCGCCGACGCATTCAACAGTCCGGCCATGTCGAGCTTGACCGGCTCGAGCGCGAACGAGCGGGACGCCTCGGTCCAGACCGCGCCGAGATCGGCATCGACGGCCATCCGGTCGATTCCGGCGGCGGCGAGCACCTGTTGCTGCGGATCGGCCACATCCAGCGGCGCCGCCATCTTCGCGACCAGCCGAAGCTTGCTCGGGATCGATCCGACGAACTGACCCCAGTCGAGACTGAGGACGTCGATGTTGACGGGCTTGCCGGTCGCCTTGTAGGGCGACGTGACGCCCTTGACTTCGACGCCCTCGATCAGCGGCAACAGCGCGAGCGCCTGTTCAGGCGACGGCTTCTGCGCGGCGAACTGCGCCGACAGCCGCATGAGGCTTGCGAGGTCGAGCGATTTCAGCGCGAAGCGTCCGACCTTGAGAGGGCCGTTCGGCGCACGCGCATCGAGCCCTTCGATCGCAAGCTCGCCGATCTTGCCGTGCTCGAGATTGAAGCGCACCGAGGACAGCTTGAATGGGCCCTCCGGGGTTTCAACCGAAAGACCGCGGATTTCGGCATTGCCGATTCCTGCGCCCGAATAGAGGCGCGCCACCTTTTCCAGCACCTCGCGCGCCTGTGCCGGACTTGGCGGTGCGCTGCCCTGCGGCGGGATCATCGCCAACAGCGCCGGCAGTTGCATCCGCGACGGGTTGATCTTGACGTCGTCGACGGTGACGCCCTCGATCCGCATGTTCAGGCCAGGCATGGCAGCGACGCCATCAGCTTTGGCCGATATGACATAGGGACCGACCGAAACATGGCCCTGAACCCGATAGTCCCGGTCGTCGTTGGCCTTGGCCGGATCAAACATCGCCGCCATCGCAGCGACGTCGATGTCGGTCGTGGCGATATTGGCGAGCTCGCCGGTCATCCTGACCGGCTTGCCCGCCTGCGGCTGCGTATTGATCCTGAACGCAACCTTGTCGGTCTTGCTGGACGCGATCTTTCCGTCCTTCAGATTTTCGATCACAAGGCCCGAATAGTCGAACGTGCCGCCGGCGCCGTCGCCCGCGTGTGCCGCGGCGCTGAAGGTCATCGTTCCGCTCAATGTGGGGATGGTCACCAACGAGGCGTTGATGCTCGCGACCTGGGCGAATGCAAACCGGTACAGCTCGATGAGCGACGATGAGGCCGGCAGCTGCGGCAGGGAGGCGGGACCGGAATAGTCCTTCACCGTGATCTGCGGCGCCTTGTAGGTCAGGATGGCGATGGTCGCCGTCGGTCCCGTCGCGCCGATCTCGACGTCATTGAATGCGATATTGTCGGCGGAGATCCGGCCCGCGTCGAGTTGACCGAGGCCCGTCATGGTGAGGCTGGCAATCCTGACGTTGATCGGGGGCTGCGTCCCCGACTCGGTGGCAATGTCCGAAATCGTCAGGGTGCGGCTCCTGGTGTCGAACGCGATCTTGCCGTGGCTCGCCTTGGCGCCGTTGGCGCGGACCTGCTCGAAGGCGGCCTCGACGTCGCGGGTGACCCGGCGCTGGGCATAGAAGTCGAGACCGAAATAGCCGCCGGCCGCGAGGACTGCGACGGCGACCAGGCCGAGCAGAATTTTCTTCATTCGGTCAACTCCGGATCATCGAGGAAAAAAAATTGCCAATCGGCGGTCGGAAGGTGCAGCATCGATGAACGGGCCCGCCCGGGCCTGTTGACGAGGACAGTATCCGATGTTGCATCCAAGCGGCGGGACATGCTTCACATCCGGCTCGATTTACCGGACAACTGACTTTTGCCTGGATTAGCACAGAAACAAGAAATTTGGGCCGGAAACGCGGGGAGCACGCATGTCGTCATCGTCTGAAGAACTCCACAACGCCGCGCTCGCCTATCACCGGCTGCCGCGACCGGGCAAGCTCGAGATCCAGGCGATCAAGCCGCTTGCCAACCAGCGCGACCTGGCGCTGGCCTATTCGCCGGGCGTCGCCGCCGCCTGCACCGAGATCGCCAATAATCCGGCCGAGGCGGCGACGCTGACCACCCGCGCCAATCTGGTGGCGGTGGTCTCGAACGGCACGGCCGTGCTCGGGCTCGGCAATATCGGCCCGCTGGCCTCCAAGCCCGTCATGGAAGGCAAGGCGGTGCTGTTCAAGAAATTCGCCGGCATCGACGTATTCGACATCGAGATCAACGCCGACACGATCGAGCGCGTGGTGGAGACCGTCGCGGCACTGGAGCCGACCTTCGGCGGCATCAATCTGGAGGACATCCGCGGGCCGGAGTGCTTCGAGATCGAGACCCAGCTCAAGGAGCGGATGAAGATCCCGGTGTTCCACGACGACCAGCATGGCACCGCCATCATCGTCGCGGCCGCGATCGTCAACGGGCTGCTGCTGAACGGCAAGCAACTGTCCGACGTGAAGATCGTCTGCTCCGGCGCTGGCGCGGCCGCGATCGCGACGCTCAATCTCCTGGTTTCGATGGGGGCGCAGCGCAAGAACATCTTCGTCTGCGACATCGACGGTGTGGTCTATGAGGGCCGCAACACCACGATGGACCGCTGGAAGGCGGTCTATACCCAGAAGACCGATGCGCGCGTGCTGGCCGACGTCGTTCCGGGGGCGGACATCTTCATCGGGCTGTCGGCGCCGGGCGTGCTGAAGGCTGAAATGGTCAAGCAGATGGCCGACAAGCCGCTGGTGATGGCGCTTGCCAATCCGGTGCCGGAGATCATGCCGGAAGAGGCGCGCGCGGCGCGTCCCGACGCGATGATCTGCACCGGCCGGTCGGACTATCCGAACCAGGTCAACAACGTGCTGTGCTTTCCCTTCATCTTCCGTGGTGCGCTCGATGTCGGCGCCACCGCGATCAACGAGGCGATGAAGCATGCCGCGGTCGATGCGATCGCGCAGCTCGCGCGCGATCCGCCGTCGGATGCGGTGGCCCATGGTTTCGAGAGTGGCGAGACGCAGGGCTTCGGTCCGGGGTCATTGATCCCGAGCCCGTTCGATCCGCGCCTGATCCTGCGCATCGCACCGGCCGTCGCCAGGGCCGCGATCGAGTCCGGCGTCGCGACCCGGCCGATCGCCAACTTCGACGAATATGCCGCCAGCCTCGAACGATTCGCGTTCCGCTCCGGCCTCACCATGAAGCCGGTGTTTGCCAAGGCGAAGACCCAGCCGGTCCGCGTGATCTACGCCGAAGGCGAGGACGAGCGCGTGCTGCGCGCGACTCAGGTGGTGCTCGAGGAAAAGCTGGCGCGGCCGATCCTGGTCGGCCGCCCGTCGGTGGTCGAAACCAGGATCAAGCGCTTCGGCCTGTCGATCAAGGCCGGCCGCGATTTCGACCTGATCAATCCCGAGGACGATCCGCGCTACCGCTCCTACGTGCAGTCCTATATCGACGTCGCCGGCCGTCGCGGCGTGACGCCCGAGGCCGCGCGAACGGTGGTCCGCACCAACAACACGGTGATCGCGGCGCTGGCGGTCTCGCGCGGCGAAGCCGACGCGATGCTGTGCGGCGTCGAAGGCCGCTATATGAGCCATCTGCGCCATGTCCGCGAGATCATCGGCTTCCTGCCGGGGGTCAGCGACTATGCCGCGCTGGCGCTGATGATCACCTCCACCGGCGCCCATTTCCTCGCCGACACCCAGGTGCGGCCGAACCCGAGTGCGGAGGAACTCGCCGAAGTGGCGTCGCTCGCGGCGATCCATGTCCAGCGCTTCGCCTTCAAGCCGAAGGTCGCCTTCGTGTCACATTCCGACTTCGGCAGCTATGATACGGAGTCCTCGCGCAAGATGCGGCGGGCCACCCAGCTGTTGAAGGACAAGCATCCGGAGCTCGAGGCCGACGGCGAAATGCAGGGCGACACCGCGCTGTCGGCGGTTGCGCGCAAGCTCGTCCTGCCGCAATCGCGGCTGGAAGGCGAGGCCAACATCCTGATCATGCCGAACCTCGACGCCGCCAACATCGCCTATCAGATGATCAAGTCGCTGGCCAACGCGTTGCCGGTGGGGCCGATCCTGATCGGTCCGGCGCGCCCGGCGCACATCCTCACGCCCGGCGTCACGGCGCGCGGTATCCTCAACATGACCGCGGTTGCCGCGGTCGAGGCCCAGGAGCGCGCCGGTCGCGCGCAGCCGACGCTGTTCGGGTGAACCAGCGACGTCGGACGGATTCGATTTGATCGAAGCAGGCGGGGCGGCCATACTCGCCCCGCCTGCTTCGTCCGATTTCTGCCATCCAGTGAGGCCGACCCATGCCAGCGTTCATCACCTTCGGACGGATTCTGTTCGCCGTGCTGTTCCTCTATTCGGGGGCGAGCAAGCTGTTCGGCATCCAGGCAACGGCGGATCTGCTCACGGCCAAGGTGACGATCCCCGCCATCGTCGCGCCCTATACGCAGCAGATCGAGACCTTCGTCGGGATGCCGTTCATGCAGCTGCTGGCGATCACGATCGGTGGCTTCGAGATCATCGCGGGGCTGATGATCGCGGTGAACGTGCTGGCAAGGTTCTTCGCGATCCTGCTGATCATCTTCGTATGCTTCACAACCTTCTATTTCCATGATTTCTGGAATCAGCCGGCGCCCGACAACGCCAAGACCCTGATCGACGCGCTGAAGAACCTGTCGCTGATCGGCGCGCTGTTCATCATCGCCGGCTACGGCCGCGGCCCACGCCGCGACGACCCGGCGTATGGGGACGTGTAGCGCGCCGGAGCACCGGTCAGGCAGGCCGGGAGAGCGGTCGGCAATCAGTCCGCGATGCGGGGCGGGGCGATTTCCCGCATCCACCTCGAGATCGTCGCGCTGTCGGCATCGGCCGCTGATCGGTCGATGCGGGTGCCGAGCAACGCGGCCGCACGCGCTGCGCGGGGCGTGATGCCGTAGGCGGTCTTGAACGAGCGGGTGAAATGCGCGTCGGTGCCGAGGTGCCAGCGCCTTGCGACTTCGCTGATCCTCAGGTTGCGTCCGTCCGACCCCGCAAGGTCGAAAAGTGCCCGATGCAAACGTCGGCTGCGGATGTATTCGGCGATGCCTCCCACCGGCGCGAACAGCCGGTAGAGCGAGGCCCGGGACAGGCCGAAATGGACCGCGAGCGACGCGACCGAGAGCTGTTCGTCACCGAGCTTCGCCTCGATATGTTGCCTGACCCGCATCAGCGATGCATTCGCGGTGACGCCACGGTCGGCATCGCCCCGCTCGAGCTGGCCCCTGAGGCAAGCTGAGAGCAGCGAGATCGTGCCTTCGACCACCGATGGGTATTCCTCGAATGTCATGCGCGGCGCGAACTCGAACAAGGCCGTGAGATGCCCGGCCAGCAGGCGTCCGACTGCGCTGCTCGCCGGTAGCACGAGGCCGTGCAGGGCATCGACCTGCACGATGTGGGCCGCGAACATCGGCCGCGGCACGACGAGGGTCACGTTCTCGAAAGCGGTCGCTCTGGTCTCCAGCGTCTGGGCGAGGTCGAACGCACAGATGTCGCCGGCGCGCACGCGGACCGGCATTACGCCGGCAACGCCGTCGAAGCCGCCCTTCAGATAGAGCTGCAGGATGATGTGATCGACACCGGACCGCGCCACCGTCGCGGCGGTGCGCAGGAAGCGCTGGCCGCTGGCGCGACTGAACCCTATCAGCAGGGGTCCCATCCCATAGGAACAGAGATCCGCCGAGAATGGTGCAGGTTCGCCGCGCGCCAGTTCGTCGACGTCGAACAGCGTGGCGACTGCTTCCTGCCAGGCTGCGATGTTTTCATCCGGACCCATCCGTGCGGCGGCAAAACCGAAGGTCGGTAGCAGGGACGACACGGAGGCAGCATCGCCGGCTGCTTCGGCCGTTGGCCGCTCGCCGGTCGTGGTGGGGTCGTCGGTCATTGTGGCAGGAGCCCAGTCTTCTCGGGAATTCGATTTCGCATCCGGCTCGGGGGATAGGCCGCAGGTCGTGCCATTCCCTTGATGAATCGTCTCTGAAGACCCGGGTATAGGTCGCCGCTGTCGGAACGGAAAGTCGCCGGCGGGCCGTTTGGCGCGACCCTCGTCATGTTCCATCAAGATCATGGCCGCGCGGCAGGGGCGATCGCTCGTCCGTCGCGATACCCCAGTTTGCGTTTTTGTCTCAGTCTATTGATCTGGCGTTTCGCGAGCATCAGCCTGTATTGACGATATTCATCCCATGCCGGTTATAGCTCGGCGCGCGTCGGACACCGACGCAGGCCTGCGCTCTGGTTTCCTCGAGAGACGGAACAAGCCGCTGGTTTGGGACCGCCGTCGGGGCCGATTGCTGGCTCTTGGCATATTGTGCGAGCCGGCTTTTCGCTGGCCGGCGGCGGTACCAGTTTCAGGCAATTGACGGGTTTCGGTCGATTGACGTGGCGAGAGCGACGAGGGTCGTGCCCTCCGTTAATCCGCGCGCCGCCACGGCGTCACGCTGACATCGTGCTCCGCATCGATCAGCTGCGGCGTGCCGGCGTGAAGGCCGTGCGCCGCTAGCACCTGCTGCGGGGTGCGGGCAGGGACGCCGGGAAAGCACGGCTCGCCGTCAGGGATACGCACCTTCGGCGCGACCGAGAGCCAGAATGTGTCGTAGCGGTCCATGAACATGCCGAACACGGCGGGACCGCCGATGATCGCGACCATGCCCGAGCTCACGCCGGCCTCGCGGCTCGCGGTCTCGAACGGGCAGCCGGCGGGATTCCACAGCAGCGCCTTCGGATTGTCGGGGTCGGGTGCGATCGCCGCGACCTTGCCGGTCAGGATCAGGCGGCGCCGTTTCGGCGCGTTCGGCTGCTCTTCCTGGGAGTGGCGGCCATGCACGACGAGATCGGCACGGTCGAGGGCGGCGGTGAAGAACCGCTTGTCGCCCTCGATCTTGAGGTCGTCGGGCATCACATTCCGCGGGTTCGCCAGTCGGCCATCGGCGGAGACGATGACGAAGCCCTCGATACGCAACCCAGACACTGGAAATATCGCCGGCGCGCTTACTGATCGACTGTCGTCACGACGCTGTTCACCGGCCGCGAGCTCACGGTCGGCAGCTTGACGTCCTTGGCGAGCTCCTGCTCGTATTGCGGCAACACGGTCGCCGGGAATTTGGCGCGCATCGCCACCACCTTGTAGCCGCCGGCCTTGAGCTGCGTCAGCAGCGTCGGCAGGGCTTCCGCGGTGTGCTTCTGGAAGTCGTGCATCAGGATGATGCCCTTGCCGAGCTTGGCGAGCTTCTTCATCACGGTGTCGATCACCTGTTGCGGGTTCTTCGACTTGAAGTCGAAGGAGTCGAGGTCGCAGGAGAAGATCGCGATGTTGCGGTTGCCGAGATAGGTGACCATCTCCGGCGGGTGCTGCAGGGCCGGGAAGCGGAAGAACGGCGAGGGTGACGTCTCGAGCGCCCACTTGACCGCAGCCAGGCCGCGCTCGATCTCGTCCTTCTTCTGGTCCTCGGTCAGCTTCTTGCTGTTCAGATTCTCGTGCGACCAGGTGTGCGAGCCGACGGTGTGGCCGGCGGCATAGACCTGGCGCAGGATCTCGGGGTGATAGGTGGCGTGCTTGCCGATCGGGAAGAAGATGCCCGTGGTGCATTCATCCGCGAGCGCCTTCAACACCGCCGGCGTGTTGCCCGGCCACGGACCGTCGTCGAAGGTCAGCACCACTTCGTGATCGCGCAGGAAGTCGAGCTGCTTGAAATGCTCGAAGCCGAAGCCGGGACCGCCTGTCGTGTCGATCTCGACCGTGCGCGCGACGCCGAGCGCGTTCGGATTGTTGCAGGCAGCGCGCGCCGGCTGCGGCGCTTGCTTCGGCGGCACTTGAGCGGCCGCTGCGGCGGGCGCAGGCGCTGCTGCAGCAGGGGCCGGGGCTGCGGCCGCTGGTGCTGCCGCCGGCGCCGCGGCGGCGCCCTTGGTAGGTGGCGTCTGCGACCAAGCTGCGCTCGAGGCGAGCAACGATACGGTCCCTGCGAAAATCAGACCTGCCGCAATGCGCATGGCGTGTTCCCTGCTGATCGCGCTCCAGATCGCGGTATTGCCGCAACCGGACCGCTTCACCCCCAACTCATCGTACCCTAGTCGCAGTGGCGACGCCAAGGCAATGAACGTGGCGGGGGGTGTCCGAAATCCCAGTTAATTCCGTGGATTACCCTAGCCCCTCAGGCCGCGGCCAATGCCCGTGCGATCCCGGTCTTGATACGGGTGTCGTCCGGCGTCACCGACTCAGGGAAGACCTCGGCGATATAGCCGTCGCGCCCGATCAGGTATTTGTGGAAATTCCAGCGTGGTACGTCCCTGGGCCGAGCCTCCGCCGCCCAGCGGTAGAATGGATGTGCGTTCGCGCCCTTGACCACGGCTTTCGCCGCGATCGGGAAGGTGACGCCGTATTGATGCTGCGCGGTCTCGGCGATCTCGGTCGGGCCGCCGGGCTCCTGGCCGCCGAAATCATTGGACGGCACGCCGATGATGACAAAGCCGCGGTCGCGGAATTCGGTCCACAATTGCTGCAGGCCGGCATATTGCGGCGTGAAGCCACAGAGCGAGGCCGTGTTGACGATCATCAAGGGATGGCCGGCATAGTCGGCAAGCCGAATGTCGCCGCCGGCGAGCGCCGGAAATGAGAAGGCGTAGGCTGTGATCCGGCTCATCGCGGGTTGCTCCGCATGCAGCGCACGGGATCCTGCAGCCGCGGCGAACGCCGCCACGATCAGTGTCCTGCGGTCCATCATGGTCTCGTCCCCGGAACAGATGCTCCCAGGGATCATAATCCAGAGTGGAGGCGTAGGCCTTCAAGAAGGCGTTATGTCCGGGTCTAGCGCAGCGGCAGAATGAAGTCGGTGCCTTCGCCGGTCTCGCCCTGGTTCACGCCGAGGTCGGAGACGATGATCGATCCGCCGGTGCCGAGCGCTTCGTTGATCCGCGCCATCACGTCGGCCGGGATCGAGATGCGATCGAGCGCCTCGGCCGGGGTGTCGGTCGCCGGCTGCGGCTTCGCCTCGACCGGGGCTGCGGCCGCCACCTTGCGGCGATGCGAGGCGCGCTCCTCGACGTCGATGCGGGCGGCGCTGCGGGTCGGCAGCGTCACCACCGACCAGCGCAGCAGGTTCGCATCGGTCTTGTCGGCTTCCGCGGTGAACACATGCGTGCCGAGCGGCCGGTCGCTTGCCGCGATCGTCACCGGCACCTCGAACAGCGGCGCGAAGTTCTGCCGCACGTAGAGCCTGGAATCCTTGCGGCTGATGAACACCGCGATCTGGCCGGCGCGCTTCGACACGTCGATCCTGGCGACGCCCGGCAGCCGCGCCGGATCCTTGGCCACATCCTTGTTGACGTCGGCTGTGTCGGCCGCGGTTGCCGCCTCAGATGGCCTGGCAGCGGCCTTGGCGGTATCCGTCGTCTTGGCTGCATCCGACTTCGATGTATCCGTTCCGGGCGCGTCGGCAACGCCGGGCTTGGCGGCGTCTGCCTTCGGCTCGTCGGCCTTGGCTTCGGCCTTCACTGGGTCCCTTGCGGAAACCTCGGACTTCGCCGTGTCGGTGCTGCCGGTGACTTCGCCGACGGTCTTGTCGTCGCCAGCGGCGGAATTGGCCTCGGCCGGCTTGTCGGCTGCGGCAGTCTCGGTCGCGCTCGCCTCGGACTTGTCAGCCGCGATCTTCTGCGCAATGGCGTCGCGCGCGGAGGAGGACGCATCGGACATCGTCGCCGACGCGCTTGCCGCCGGCATCGCGCTGCTAGCGTCGGCGGTGTGGGTGTTGTCGCGCAGTGATGCGGCAGCATGGCCGACGCTGCTGCGCAGGTCGAGGTCGGTCTGCGGCTTGTCCGCGCCCTTGTCGCTCTTCACGCCGAGCGGCGCATCCATCTTCAGGATGTCCTCGGCAACCGGCTGCTGTGGCGCGACCTTCTGCGTCACCAGCAGCGGATGCGAGAAATTCTCCGGCGAGATCGTGCCCGGCGTGACGAATACGCGGGCGCCCATCCGCGTCCAGTTGTACATCTTGACCGCAAACGACATCGGCATGCGGATGCAGCCATGCGATGCCGGATAGCCGGGCAGCACGCCGGCGTGCATGGCGATGCCCGACCAGGTGATGCGTTGCATGTACGGCATCGGCGCGCCGCTATAGATGTTGGACTGATGGTACTTCTGCTTCTGGATGACGCTGAAGACACCCATCGGGGTCGAATGCCCCTTCATGCCGGTCGATACCGGACTCTCGGCGTAGAGGCCGTTGGCGTCGTAGATGCTGACCCGCTGCTGGTCGATCGAGACCGAGATGATCAGGGGGCCTTGCGGCTTGCGGCCAGCCTCCTTCTCGATCGCCGGACTTTTCTTGGCTGTATTACGCTTCGGCTTCGGCCGGGGCTGCTGCGGCAGCATCGGCTCGACCTCGCCGTAATAGGCGGAGTCACGGTTCCAGTAGAACAAGGCTGCATCGGCCTGAGAGGAAGCGGCCACAGTGCCGGCCGCCGTCAGAATTGCAAACTGCCAGAACCGCCCATTCGCAGAATCAAAAATCGAAATCCGACGTCCGCTTGCGCGCATATTCCGAATCCCAGTCCAAGCTATCTGTTGGTTGTCGCAGACGCCGAACACGTTCACCAGCGCAAGCGATCTAACCCTTCCGTGAGGGGCGGATTTTCGACGAAAGAGTAGCAAAAAAGCCTCACAGGAGGTTAAAGCGCCCGGTCCGTTCACCGAACTGTCAGCGCCTTCCTGTGCGGCGTTTGCGCACTACATAGGCGGGAACCACCCGGCCGGAGACCTCGATGAGAAATGTGAGCTTGTGTGACGTGCGGCTGTTGCCTCGATTGGGCGGCGCGGTGCTGCTGATGTTGCTGGCTTTGGGGCAGCCAGTTCCCGCGGCCGCGGCCGACGAGCCGGACCTGATCTTTCGCCGCTCGACGGTGTTCAAATGGGTGAGCCCCAACGACAAGCTTGCGACCTATGGCGTCGACGACCCCGAGGTCGAGGGCGTCGCCTGTCACTTCACGGTGCCGGAGAAGGGCGGCTTCAAGGGTTGGCTCGGCCTTGCCGAGGAAGTCTCTGACATCTCGCTGGCTTGCCGCCAGATCGGGCCGATCCGCTTCAAGAGCAAGCTTGGCCAGGGCGACGACATGTTCAGCAAGCGGCGGTCGCTGTTCTTCAAGAAGATGCAGATCGTGCGGGGCTGCGACGCCAAGCGCAACGTGCTGGTCTACATGGTCTATTCCGACAAGCTGATCGAGGGCTCCCCGAAGAACTCGACGTCGTCGGTCCCGATCATGCCTTGGGGCGCGGCCGACAGCACCGCCGTGCAGAAGTGCGGCGAGTTCATTCAGTAGCTGGAGCAGGGACTTGGCCCTGTTGGCTGAAGCGGCGGGCGAGCTAGCGCTTGGTTTGCCCGAACTGCTTCGCACCGATGCTGAGGCCTGGCTTGACCTTCGAGTCGCGGCAACCGACCAGGCGGACCAGCTTTTGCTGCGCGCACTCATTGTCGCCCATCACATAAGCGCCTTGCTGCGGCATCGCGGCCGTCATCTGCTGCTGCTGGCCGGATTTGCTCGCCGCGGATTCATTGCCAACACCGATGTTGCCATTTCCCACGACTGACATCCTTCGTTGGATCGGATCACAACAACCGTTGGATCGGGAATCACCACAACGCGCCACCACGAAGATGGTTGCACGACGCCCAGATGAGTCGGCCGAACCGCCGACCGGTTCACGTCCCCTTGCTGGGCCGCTTCCTGTCTAAGCAGAGGAAAGTTAAGAAAACGCGGTAGGACGCTCGATTTGCACGCATAATCGAACCCTCCACTGCCCGGCAGGTTGAACGCTCGAAATCTTGAGCAGGCTGGCTGCAGTGTCGCGGCTACTGAAAACATTGGGGTTTTCCGGCGAATGTTTCGTGGGCTGCCCGCCGACGAAACAATTGTCCCGGCGACGAAACCATTTTCTGCTTGTTCCGCAGAACTCCGGAAACGGCAGATCGTTATCAAACCGTCAACACAACGGCGCCGGGCGCCGAACCGGAATGACGGAGACTGTCAGATGCGGACCATGAGCCTGATCCTCGCCTTCGCTTTCGTGATGGTGGGTTCGTCGATGGCTGGTGCCCCGGACAGCGGTTTGCCCGGTATCGGGACCTTCTCCTATAACGGCTCGCCGGTGGTCGCCTCGGCCCCGATGGTGATGGCGCAGGTCAACTGAGCGCGACGTAAAAAGCAGAACTGCCGGTAAAAGCTCCCCATGTCGCTCCGTATCTGTTCCGCCGCGCTCCTGGCATCGCTCGCTCTGGCCGGTTCCGCGCAGGCCCAATCCCAACTTCCACTCGAGTCGATGCAGATCCGCTCGCTCTACCGGGTGCCAGAACCGCGCGATGAATTCGTGCGCCAGTGCGCGCCGCATATGCTCGGGCGCTGGGCGCATCCCGAAGCCGTGTGCGGCTGCTTGCACGACCATGCTGCTGCGACCGTGGACGATCCCGATCTGCGCCAGGCGCTGCTGCGCGGCATCAGCGAAACCGGCGTGCCGACCATCGAGACCGATTGGGTGCCGCCCTCCAAGCAGGCCGAGATCGGCCCGACCTTCACCAAGATCGCCAAGCCGACGCTGCAATGCATGTTCGAGCCGATCTCGAACTGAGCAACGTGACAAGGCGCAGTGATGCAGCAAGCGCCTCGCGACAGCGAGGCGCTTTACCTTTTGGCGAGCCGCGGCACGCAGCTGCTGGTGCGCACGACGCCGTTCTCACTCAGTCTGGAACCAACGATCTGCTTGATCTGTCCGGCCGGGCACGACCCGTCATCGACCAGGACGCGCTGGCCGACCCGGAGATCGACGATGTCGGCCTCGCGCATAACGGCCTGCTGGGCGGAGGCGGAGTGAGCCATCGCACCGATGGCGACGGTGCCGATCAGCGCGACCAATCCGAAGCGCGGCATCCGAGCCTCCTTCACTTGCTCTGGATCTTGAGCCCGTCGGGGCCGACATTGATCTGCAGGCCTTCCGGCTGCTTCTTCGCCTGGTAAAGATTGTAGCCGAGCATGCCCGCGATCACGACCAGCGCGCCGATCACGAGATACAGGACGTTGCGATTGGGCATCCGGTATCTCCTTAGGCGGACACTGACTCGACGACTCAACGCGGGCGACCTTAGTCAGGTGGTTGCGATTCTCCTAGAGCGCCGCGGCGCGGCGGATGCCTTGACGGATATCTTGCGCGTCGCGCGCAGCGCAGTCAGCGTTGTCCTTGCCAGTTGTTCCGCCGAAGAGACAAGTTGCGGAACCGGGTGACCGGAGAATCCCAGCACGAAGCCGGGCAGGGGCCGCGCGCGGTGATAAGTCTCGGCGAGCAGCCAGCCGCCGACGCCGGCACTGGCCTTGGCCTGCGCGGCAACCAGCGGATCGGTTGCGGGATCGAGCCGCGCCACGAGATGCAGGCCTTGCGACGGCACCGGAACCGTGAGTTCGCCCTCGGATGCACGGGTGAGTGTCGACGCCAGCACGTCACGTGCCTCGCGATAGAGCTTTCGCGATTTCCGCAGGTTCGCGGCGAAGGCGCCGGAGTTCAGCATGTCCGCGACCGCGCCTTCCATCAAGGTGCCGGGAAAGCGATCGAGCGCGGCGCGCGCCGCAGTCACTGGACCGATCAAGGCTTCGGGCAGGGCGCAGTATCCGATCCGCAATCCCGGAAACAGCGTCTTCGCAAACGTGCCCATGTAGATTACGCGGCGCAGATGATCGATGCCGGCGAGCGACAGCAGCGGCGCGCCGTCATAGCGGAACTCGCTGTCGTAATCGTCTTCGAACACGAAGGCGCCGGCATCTCGTGCCCAGTCGAGCAGTTCGAGCCGGCGCGGCATCGACATCTGCACGCCGAGCGGAAATTGGTGCGACGGCGTGACATAGGCGGCGCGCGCGGCGGAAGCGGATGCGCGTCCCTTGTCGGTGCGCATGCCGGAGCCATCGACCGGCACCGACACCGGGCGATAGCCGCAATGCTCGATCGCGCGCCGCGCCGCCGGATAGCCGGGGTCTTCGCACCAGACCTGGTCGCCGGGCTTGAGGATGGCGCCGAGCACGATGCGCAGCGCATGCAGCGTGCCCGACGCCAGCATGATCTGGTCGGGATCGCAGCGCAGCCCGCGCGCCGACAGCAAATGGTCCGAGATCGCGGCCCGCAATTCGCTGCTGCCGCGGGGATCGCCATAGTGCAGATGCTCGGCGCCGAAGGCGCGCAGCCTCCGGCCGGCAAAGGCGCGGAAGCGCTGCAGCGCGCGGTCGTCGATATGGGTGCAGCCGAGCGAGAGCGCATTGTGCTGCGGCGGCTCGATCTCGATCCTCGCACGCCGCGGCGCGCTGGCCTGGGCCGGAATGCGCGCGGCGACGAAGGTGCCGGAGCCCGTGGTCGCCACCGCAAAGCCGTCGGCGATCAGCCGCTCATAGGCCGTGGTGACCGCGTTGCGGCGGAAGCCGGTCTGCTTGGCCAGCGCGCGCGACGGCGGCAGCGGCTCACCCGGCTTGACGAGGCCGCCGACGATCGTGTGGCACAGCGCCTGGTAGAGCCGCTGCTGCGAGGCCGCGCCCTGCGTGATGTGCGGGCCGGTGAGGTCGAGCGGCAGCTCCGCCTTGCGCGCTGCGGGCTTGCGGGAATTGGTCGGAATTTTTCGCATGGAATTGGCACTATCGCAGACCAAATGGGCCGCTACAACTCTGGACAGATTCCAGATTTCGAAAGGCACTGCCGTGACCGAAGGCGCGTCCAATCCGTCCTACCCCATGTCGTCCCGCAACCGGGTCAAGCGCCGCCATGACCGCGGCTTCTACGATCATGCCACCGTGCACAGGATCCTGGACGCCTCGATGCTGTGCCACGTCTCCTACGTGATCGACGGCCAGCCCTATTGCACGCCGACCTTCTTCTGGCGCGAGGGCACCAGGCTCTATTGGCACGGCTCCAGCGCGAGCCGGATGCTGGAGAACCAGTCGGAAGGCCAGCGTGTGTGCCTGACGGTCGCGCATCTCGACAGCCTGGTGCTGGCGCGCTGCGGCTTCAATCATTCGGCCGACTACCGCGCGGTGATGGCGTTCGGCTCGGCCTATCTCGTCACCGATCCCGAGGAGAAGGAGCGCGCGATTGTCGCGATGGTCGACCGCTTCTTTCCGGAGCGCACGGCGAGCCTGCGCGCCAGCAGCAAGCAGGAGATCAAGGCAACGTCGTTCATCGCGATGGAGATCGAGGAGGCCTCGGCAAAGGTACGCGCCAAGGGCGTCGCCGACGACGATGAGGATTACGAGTTGCCGATCTATGCCGAGCGCATTCCGGTGCGCACCGTGCTCGGCGCGCCGGAGCCGTGTCCGCGGCTGCTCGACGGCGTGACGCGGCCTGCGACGCTCGATGGCTATTCGGAAGGCCGTCTGCTCGAAGATGCATTGCGAGATGCCTATTTTGCGCAATACCCGGAGGGATAAATCGGGTTACGGTGCGGCTCCCGCCTTTTCTGATGTCCCCCATGGAGCTGCCGCATGACTGCCGAGACTCAACAACGAATCCTTGATGCCGTTGACCAGGGATTCGATGCGCAGCTTGCGACCACGCAGGCCTTCGTCGCGATCCCCTCGACCCGCGGCGCCGAGGGGCCGTGCCAGGACATGATCGGCGATCTCCTGCGCGAGCGCGGCTATGAGGTCGACGACTGGCACATCAATCTCGACGAGCTGAAGGACCTGCGCGGCTTCGGCCCGATCGAGCATGATTTCTCGAAGGCGCGCACGGTGGTCGGCACCTACCGCCCGGCGACCAATGCCGGCAAATCGCTGATCCTGCAGGGCCACTGCGACGTGGTGCCGACCGGGCCGCTCGAGATGTGGGAGACGCCGCCGTTCTCGCCTGTGATCAAGGAAGGCAGGATGTACGGCCGCGGTGCCTGCGACATGAAGTCCGGCACCATCGCCGCGCTCTATGCGCTGGATGCGATCAAGAAGGCCGGCCTGAAGCCGATGGCGCGGATTCACTTCCAGTCCGTGATCGAGGAGGAGAGCACCGGGGTCGGCGCGCTCTCGACCTTGCAGCGCGGCTATCGCGCCGATGCCTGCTTCATCCCGGAGCCGACGGGCGGCAAGATGATCCGCTCGCAGGTCGGCGTGATCTGGTTCCGCCTGAAGGTGCGCGGCTTCCCGGTGCATGTGTTCGAGGCCGGTGCGGGCTCGAACGCGATCATGGCGGCGTATCACCTGGTGCACGCGCTGGAGAAGCTCGAGATCGCCTGGAACGAGCGCGCCAAGGCCGACCGCCATTTCAAGGACGTCAATCATCCGATCAACTTCAATCCCGGCATCATCAAGGGCGGCGACTGGGCCTCCAGCGTGCCGGCCTGGTGCGATGTCGACTGCCGCATCGCGGTGCTGCCGGGCTGGTCTATCGCCGAGTGTCAGAAGGAGATTTTGGCCTACGTGTCGGCCGCGGCACGCGATCACCGTTTCCTCTCCAACAATCCGCCGCAGGTTGAATGGTCGGGCTTCCTGTCGGAAGGCTATGAACTGGTGAACTCCGAGGCGCCGGAAGCCGCTTTCGCCAAGGCGCATCAGGCGGTCTATGGCGGCGCGGTGGAAGATCGCGCCTTCACGGCGTTGACCGACACGCGCTTCTACGGCCTGAATTACGACATCCCGAGCCTCTGCTTCGGCGCCAGCGGCGCGGCGATGCACGGCTTCAACGAGTATGTCGAGCTGGACTCGCTGCGGAAGGCGACCAAGGCCATGGCGCTGTTCGTCGCGGAATGGTGCGGGGTGGAGAAGGCGTAGGCGGTCTCTCTGTCATTGCGAGGAGCGAAGCGACGAAGCAATCCATGTCTCGCCACGTGGTGACGTGGATTGCTTCGCTTCGCTCGCAATGACGCCGGTAAGCGTTTAAGCGGGCTCCGCCCACAACGCCTTCACGATCGCATCGAGCCCATCGGTCAACGCGGCAGGGCCGGGCTGCAGGATGATCGGCGATTTGATCTCGATAATGCGATTATCGCGCACGGCCGGAATCTCGCTCCATCCCTTACGCGCGCGGATGCGGCCGGGCACGACCTTCTTGCCGCACCAGGATGCCAGGATCACGTCGGGCATCGCCGTGCGTACGGCATCAGGCGTGACGATGCGGTCCTTGGCCGCCTTCTGGGAACGCAGATGTGGCAACACGTCTTCGCCGCCGGCGATCTCGATCAGTTCGGACACCCAGCCGATGCCGCTGATCAGCGGATCATCCCACTCTTCGAAATAGACTTTTGGCCGCGGAGCCGGACGCGGCGTTGCTGCGATTGCGGCGAGCCGTTGCTTGAGGCTTTGTGCCAACTGCCCGGCGCGATCGGCGGCGGCGACCATCGCGCCCAACGTGCGGATCATCGCAAGGATGCCGGCTACGTCGCGCTGATTGAAGACATGGACCGCGACACCGGCCCGCACGAGGTCGGCGACGATGTCGGCCTGGAGATCGGAGAAGGCGAGTACCAGGTCGGGGTCGAGCGCCAGGATCTTCGGGATGTCGGCGGAGATGAAGGCCGAGACCCGCGGCTTTTCGCGACGGACCTGCGGTGGCCGCACCGCGTAGCCGGAGACGCCAGCGATGCGGTCCTGCTCACCGAGCAGATAAAGCGTCTCGACCGTCTCTTCGGTCAGGCAGACGATCCGGCGGGGAGGGAAGTCACGCATCGCGGACGGTAGGCAGACTCGCCAAGGATTGTCACGGAATGTCACGACGGCCATGACGTCATTCGCACCATTACCTCGCACGTCATTGCCGGGCTTGACCCCGCAATCCATCATGCAGAGCAAGCTTCCCACGAAGAACGATGATGCGCGGGTCAAGCCCGCGTATGACGCCAGAAACCGGAGGAACCTGATGACACCGCTCGAGAAGATCCAGTCGATGAAGATGCCGTTTGCAGAACTGAAGGGCGTCATCTTCACCGAGGCCAGCAAGGATAGGGTGATCGCCAAGATGGTGGTACGGCCGGACCTCTGCACCCTCCATCACACCGTCCATGGCGGCGCGGTGATGGCATTTGCGGATTCGGTCGGCGCCGCTGCCACCGTGGTCAACCTGCCCGAGGATGCCAAGGGCACTACGACATTGGAGAGCAAGACCAACTTCATCGGCGGGGCCAAGGAGGGGACCATCGTGATCGCGACGGCAACCCCAGTTCACCGGGGCCGGCGGACCCAAGTCTGGCAGACCAGGCTGGAGACCGAAGACGGCAGGCTGGTCGCCGTCGTCACCCAAACGCAGCTGGTATTATGATGAGGCAATGATGTGATTTAGAGATCACATCATTGTTTACTTAAATGAATCTGGGCACTTGAATTATATGGTGCGACGCACAATATGGGGCTGCTAGGGACTCGACGCCTCCTCGAGGGCTACCAAGAGGAGTTATGAAATGAACTACGATTCCATCCGTCCGACGTCCGCGAAGGGCACCGTGCGGACGTTGAGCCAGCAGGAGGAGCTTCCTCTGCTGCGCGATCATTTGTTGCGACTGGATCGTGCCAGCCGCCATGATCGTTTTCATGGCTTCATCGACGACAGTTTCATCCGTCGCTACGCCGAGCGTTGCGCCAACGACGGCACCGTCATCATCGCCTATTTCGAGGATGGCGTAGTCCGCGGCGCGGCCGAACTGCATCCGCCGGAGCAGTCACCGGACGCGCAGCCCGAGATCGCCTTCAGCGTGGAGCGGTCGGTGCGGCGCAAGGGAGTCGGCAGCACGCTGTTCCGCAAGCTGATCGCCGAGGCGCATGCCAAGGGCTACGGCAGCCTGCGCATCACCACCGGTGCGCAGAACGACGCGATGCGCGCGCTCGCCACCAAGTTCGGGGCGCAGCTGAGCTTCCGTCACGGTGAGTCCACCGGCAGCATCGACCTAACTGAGCAGCACCAGCCGGAGCCCGCGCCGGCGATTGCCCCGGTAACGCCGGTCGAGGCCGCGCGCGCGATCGTCGACATGAACCGCGCCTATTGGCGAATGGTGATGCAGATGTCCGGCTGGGGCCGGGCTGCCTGAGCCATCGGTCTTAGATCTAACGTAAAAAGGGCAATCCGCTCAGCGGATTGCCCTTCTTCTTTGAGCAATCGGATGTTGTATTTCAGGTGCCGGTGCGCTTGGCGGGCGCGAGACGGCGGACCACGCGGCGCTCGACCACGACCGAGCGCTGCGCGCCCTGCTCGCCGGCGATCACACGGGTCGCCGTGCCGGTGCGGGCGCTGACGCGCGCGGTCTTCTTCACCTCGGCCAGCACCTCTTCATAGGGTAGCCCCATCAGCGACGACGCGATCTCGGCCTGGGCCTCCACGTCATCGGTGATGCCGATGGCGGCGAAGATTGCCTCCTCCAGCGTCGGCGGATCATGCCGCACGCGCCTTGTGCCGTACTTGGTATTCCAGTCTCCGCTCATCGCCGCCTCATCTTTGAATCGCGGGAGATACGTAAGGTCCCCAATGTTGCATTGCAATATGAATATGAGATGGCAATCCAGCCATGCAGCTAGAGTCTCTCAATCTTGTGAGCGTCGTAAAGTTCGATGGCGGTCGCCGCGGCCGCAAGAGATTGCAGGGAGCGGACGAAATCGCGTGACGCGGGGACCGCGAAATGCGCCGCCAGCGCGGCGCGGTCGGCCCATTGCTCGAAAAATACCAGCTTGAGCGGATTCTCGCAGTCGACATGAACCGCGTGCGAAATGCAGCCGGGCTCGGTGCGCGAGCGATGGACATGCGCGAGGCTCAATCGCCGCACCTCGTCGAACGAGTCGGAGCGGGCGGTGACGCTGCCGGTGACGACGATCATGATCTCCCCCCTGTTGTTATGGAGCGGCTTCCGCCCCTGACGCGCTCACCGGCTGCGGCCAGCGCTTCAGCGCGGCGCGGCCGGCATCATTGAGTACATAGATGCCGCGCTCGGCACGATCGAACCAGCCGTAGACATTGTGCAGCAGGATCTTGCCGGCGTCGGGAATCTCGGCGCGCAGGTCGCGCACCCGCCGGGGGCCATCCGACAGTGCACAGGCGCAGGCCAGCGCCTGCTGCCGGTAGGCGGTCATGATCGGCGCCCGCGTCGATCCGCCCATGGCGGGATCGCCCTTGCGCTTGCGATGCTCGGCGATCAGGCGCGAGCGCTTCTTCGGATTGCGGCGCGGTGCCGCGGTTGGTGGCGGCACCAGCACCTCGACGTCGCCGCGATCGGTAACGCCGAGCATCCCGAAGCCGAGCCGCCGGCACAGGTTGCGATACCGCGCGTCGCTCTCGCGGCCCTTGCCGCGGGCCGACACCTTGGCCGCGATCCAAACCTCATCGGCGGCCGCGGCGCGATCGACCGCCTGCAATATCAATTCGAGATTGAAGGCGAGCTTCAGCTCACCGATCACCACGACAGGCGGATCGCCGTCGCTCAGCGCCACGAGGTCGCACCCTCCGATCTCGCCCTTCACCGTGAAGCCGAGCTTTTCCAAGAAGTGTTTGACGGGCAGATAAAGCGCGGTTTCCAACAGGCAGGCTCCTGCGGCATCCTGCCGCGACTCAGGTGCCCAGCATAGCGCGGAATGGTACTCCCTAAGCCGGATGGAATTTGCCCAAAGCGCGGCCAGGCGGCTATTATTGGACCGGACAGGGCGCGACCATTTCATGATCCGGAACGGCCTTTATCACATCACCGTTGAATTTCTCGATGGCGTCTCTGGCGGCAACCAGGGTGTCATGGTGCTGCGCGACGGCCAGATGCGCGGCGGCGACTCGTTCTTCTTTGCCCATGGCAGCTACACCGCGGCCGACGGCAAGTGGAAGGGCGAGGTCACCAACGAGGAGCACTCGCCGACCTATGGCGAGCGCCCGGTGTGGGAACGCAAGGTGGTGACCATCGGCTTCACCGGCACCTATACCGACCAGACCGCCGAGGGCGACGGCATGGCGCTCGCCGGTAAGCAGAGCATCCGCTTCAGGTCGAAGCTGCGGCTGCTGGTTGCTGACTAAGACGCCGAGCCAGGCCTGCAAGGTCGCGGTCGGGGACATCGGCCGCCCCGCGGCGTCCGGGTCGCGCGCGATTGACCTACGGCTTTCTTGCTAGCCTTGTCCGCCTGGTGACACCGATTGAAATGTTACTGCTTGTTGCGCGGATGGCACAGGGGCCCCAGCCCAGATCGATTAAGTTCCAACCCGGACTTGGAAGGTTAAGCATCACTGGGGCCAAGCGTGATGTCGGACACCGTCAGCCTGTCTGGTACACCAAGTGTCGCCGACGCCGCGGCTGCTGCCGCGCGGTTCGGCGTGAAGATCATGACGCGCGGCGAACTCGCCGGTTGCCGCGCCTGGGCTGACACCTTCGCTGCCCTGCGCAAGGATCGTCGCTACTACGAAATCCTGGAGGATACGCTCCGCGACGGCGTTGAGTACCGCTACGTCGCGATCGTCGACCGGGCTGGCTGCATCCAGGCCGTCCAGCCGTTCTTTCTTCTCGACCAGGACATTCTCGAAGGACTTGGCGCGGAATGGCAGGTTTGGCTGGCGCGCATCCGGCGCTTCGTTCCCCGATTTCTCAAGATGCGCACCTTGATGGTTGGATGCTTCGCCGGGGAAGGACATCTCGGCGCATCAGACACGGTCCCACCAGGCGAGATGGCGGAGATTCTCTGCCGCGAGATCGTCAATCTCGCTAGATCGTGCCGGGCGCAGCTCATCGTCCTGAAGGAATTCCCTGCGCGCTATCGGCCGGTGCTGGATTGCTTCGTCCGGCACGGCTTTGCCCGCGCGCCGAGCATGCCGATGACGGTGCTCAATATCGAGCACGAGGATTTCGACGCCTACATGCAACATGCGCTGCCGCGATCGGCGCGGTGGCAGCTTCGCAAGAAATTCAAGGCGACCGACGGCGTACCCCTTGTCCTCACCGTCACCGATGATGCCGGGGATGCCGTCGACGACATCCATCCGCTCTATTTGCAGGTCTTCGACCGTTCGAAATTCCGTTTCGAGAAGCTGACAGCCGAGTATTTGCGCCGGGTCGGCAGTGACATGAAGGACAAGGCCCGTTTCTTCATCTGGCGGCGGGGCGGGAAGGTGATTGCCTTCAGCCTCTGCATGGTCGAAGGCGACAGCCTGTTCTGGGAGTATGTCGGGCTGGACTATGCTGTCGCCCTTGACCTCCATCTTTACTACTACACCATTCGCGACATGATGAACTGGGCGATCGCCAACGGTTACAGGTGGTTTCGCAGCACAGGTCTCAGCTACGAGCCGAAATTCCGGATGCGGCATGAGCTCGATCCGCTCGACCTCTATGCGCGTTTTCGCTCTCCGCTTCTGAATGCGATTTTCAGGCTGCTGTTGCCCTGGATCGTACCGGCCCGCTACGACGAGACCCTCCGAAAGTTCGCGAACTATCGCGATCTCTGGTAGCGGGTCCGTTCGGCAGCGACAGGCTCAAACCCGCCCGTTGACCGGCAGCAGCGCGCCGGTGACGGCGCTGGCGGCATCGCCGGCGAGGAACAGGATCACTTCGGCGAGTTCCTTCGGCGTCACCCATTTGGAGATGTCGGCCTTCGGCATCGCCGCGCGATTGGCTGCGGTGTCGATGATCGATGGCAGGACGGCGTTGACCGTGACCTTGCCCTTGAGTTCCGCCGCGAGCGACTCGGTGAGGCGATGTACGCCGGCTTTCGAGGCCGCATACGGACCCATGCCGGACGCGGCCTGCAAGGCGCCGAGTGCACCGATATTGATGATCCGTCCGGCGCCCGATTTGATCAGGTGCGGAATGGCCGCGTGCGATGTGTTGAAGGCGGTCATCACGTTCATCGCATACATGCGCTGCCAGGTCGCGGGATCGCCGTCGCTCACCGCTTCGAAGGTAAAGCCGCCGGCGATGTTGATCAGCCCGTCGAGTCGGCCGAAATGCGACGCCGCCTTGTCGATCGCAGCCGTCGCCTGCGCGGTGTCGGTGAGGTCGACATTGCCGAGCTCGATACGATCGGCCGTCGCGGCAAGCTGCGAGGCCGCATGATCGATGCCGGCAACGCGCGCGCCGCTCGCCAGGGCTTCTTCGGCGACCACTTTGCCAAGCGCGCCGAGCGCGCCGGTGATGACGATGGCTTTTCCCTTCATGGCGGTCTCCGTATCAGCAACAGGTTGCTGCCCACTATGATCAGGCGGATTTCATTTGCAATGCCGCCAATTTTGTCTCCTACTGCGCGCATTCATCAATTCATTCGCCTCAAGGATGTTTGCGATGCCGACATCAAGGCCGTGCGAAACCCATCTCGAACTCGTCAAGTTCGCTCATCGGCTGCCGCACTTCGCGGAAGCGCTTCGGCATCAGCGCAAGATCAAGGTGGTGGCGCTCGGATCGTCGTCGACCGCGGGCGCCGACAACATCCTGCCATTTCCGCCGCGGCTCGAAATCCTGCTGCGGCAACGCTTCTTCGGCCGGATGATCGATGTCATCAACCGCGGCATCGGCGGCCAGGAAGCGCCGGAGGAATACTCGCGCATCGAGTCCGACGTCACGGCCGAGGCGCCGGCGCTGGTGATCTGGCAGGTCGGCACCAACGCCGTCTACAAGAGCTACAATCCGGCCGAAGTGCGCGCCACGCTGGAGGCTGGGCTCGACGTGCTCGCGGCGGAGCCGCTCGACGTGATCGTGATGGATTCACAATACACGCAGGCGATCGTCGGAACGGACGCTGCGCTCAACCTCGCCAACGCGATCATGCCGATGATCGCGGACGTCACCTCGAGCAAGGGCGTCAACCTGTTTAGCCGTTTCGCGCTGATGAAGCGGTGGGCCGATGCCGGGATTCCGCTTGGCGAGCTCGACGATGGCGGCCAGCTTCACACCAGCGAATGGGCGACCAATTGCGTGACCCAGTCGCTGTTCGGCGCGATCGACGAAACCTTGAAGCCGGAGGCGATCACGTAACGCTGACTACGTAAGACTACGGAGGTGGGCCGGTTCGATAAAATTTGCAGCAGTTCTGTAAGTGGTTTTCAGAACCCTTTGCTTAGAAGCGGAACTCCAGCCAAGGTAGGGGTTACGCGAATGGGAAATCTTCCGGATCACGGTTTACCGCTTGTTCAGCTTAAGGAGCAGCGGCGCGATCTCGTGGTGGCGCTGCAAAACCGCAACGGACCCGTGGGCAGCTGGGAGCTGATGCAGATCGCAGCGATTCAGCAGGCAATCTCGGCGTTCGAGGATGTGATTGCCGACCTCGATGCGGAGCTCGAGCTCGAGGCCGCGGCGGCCTGAGCGAAGTAAAATAGTCAGGCCTGCAGATAGCGGCCCTCAAGCGCCCTGCGCTCGGCCTGGCCGAGCCCGAGGCCTTCGCGGAAATATCCGTCGAGGCTGCCATAATCGGCATCGATCGCCTCGAACGCCGCCTCCAGAAACGCCGCGCGAACGGTGCCGAGCACCTGCTTGACGTCATCAGGCAGCTCGGTGCTGTGGGCCGGGTCTCGCTTGTAGAACTGGTTGGTCAGGAGATAGTCGTCCGCGATCACCTGACCGGACACGCCGAGCGCGTGCAGGATCAGCGCGCAGGCAAAGCCGGTGCGGTCCTTGCCTGCGGTGCAATGGATCACCAGCGGGGCGCTGTCCTCGAGCAGATGGGCGAACAGCGTGCGGTAGCGCGGCGTGTTGTCCTGGACGTAGCCGCGGTAGGAATCCCGCATCACCTCGATCGCGTCGGCTTCCAGGAGTTGACGCTTGCTGGCGATCGCCCGCAGCGAAGCAACCACCGTCGGCTCGACCGGCAGTGAATGCACGGTCACGTCGCTCATGCTGCACAGCGCATCGGCGCGCTCGGCGACACCGCGGAAGTCGAACGCGCTCTTGACCCCGAGCGAGCGCACCACGGCGACGTCCTGCTCGGTGAGATAGGCAAGATGGTTGGAGCGGAAAATCTGCCGCCAGCGCACCGTCCGGCCGTCGCGTGTCTGGTAGCCGCCAAGGTCACGAAAATTGCTGGCGCCGGCGAGATTGAGGTGACGGGCAGGGGCTTCTTACATCGGGCGGGCCTGTTGCAGCTCATGAGCTCTTGGCGCAAAAATCCTGGCGCAGAAATCCTGGCGCAGGGGTGTCGGCGCAGACAGGTTTATAATGAGCCTCTCGGGGGGAGAATATGACTTATCGCGGAGGCGCCATTCTCGCAGGCGTAATTCTTTTCGAGATTCTTGGGCTCTCGGCAGCGCCGGCGCAATCCGCCTTCCGGAATTATCACTGTGCCGACGGCACGCAATTCATTGCGGCGTTCTTCGGCGGGGATACCCGCGCGCATCTGCAACTCGACGGCAAGGCGGTGACACTGACGAAGCGTCTGGCGCTGACGGGCATGCGCTACAGAGGCGGTGGGGTCACGCTCGAGATTACGCGGGCTGGACTGACCCGGCTCCGGCACGCGAAGCGGCCGGTGACGGCCTGCGAGCCGGCATGAAAAAAGGGCCGAAACGCTGCGTTCCGACCCTCTCTTACTTGGCTGTTGCTGTCTGACGTTTTTGCGTCGCGCCTCTCTGCCTGATCCACATCAGTGATCGCGGCTCGGCTTGGCGTCGTCGATGGCCGCCTGATGGTACCAGCTCTCGCTGCAGGCGGAGGTCTCGACCTCAGCGGCAAGCTCGCGCGCTGTCCGCATCTCGCCGTAGCGTCGTCCGCCGAGAGCCGCGCGGCCCCCTGCCGGGAATTGATAGATCGTTGCCGATCCCTGATTTTGGCCCGTCGTGATCATGTCAAAGTCTCCTATGGCCGGAGCGAGCCTCCATGGTGCGCCCGACTCATTCGCGTGTCGTTACCGTCATTTTGATATCGGCCCCGGCTCGGCGGGGTGCAAGTTGACCAAGAAATAATCGTCAGCTGTCTAAATCGTGTGCAAATCGTCGTTTGCATCCTGCGAGGCAGGATGCAGCTGACCAACGCTTGGGCCGAGCGGATGGTTGCTCGGCGCCCGATGGTTGGACACGGACTGTCACACGGCGCTGCCGCTGCATTAATCGGCGGCCGACGCCGTAGCTGAATTTGCTGCAGAAACGGGCGGCGGAGGGCGCTGAGAGAAGATTTTGGCTGACGGTGGTGCGCGCCGGCTGCGCTGCTTTGTCGCAGCTGAAAATGCGATGTCCGCTGTGGACATCCGCGAGGAGGCCGGGTGCCGCAGTGCAGCGACTGGCATTTTAATTGCTTAGTAAGAGCTGGCCGATGGTGGCCGGGTACGCGTGCGGCGGCCGACTGGCTTTCGGTTCCTCACGGTTTTGCATCATCAACAGAGAGGTTCAATGACCAAGTACAAGCTCGAGTATATCTGGCTCGACGGATATACGCCGACGCCGAGCCTGCGCGGTAAGACGCAGATCAAGGAATTCGCGTCGTTCCCGACCCTCGAACAGCTTCCGCTGTGGGGCTTTGACGGTTCGTCCACCCAGCAGGCTGAAGGCCACAGCTCTGACTGCGTGCTGAAGCCGGTCGCCTGCTATCCCGACGCCGCGCGCGAGAACGGCGTGCTGGTGATGTGCGAAGTCATGATGCCCGACGGCAAGACGCCGCATGTGTCCAACAAGCGCGCCACCATCCTGGACGACGACGGCGCCTGGTTCGGCTTCGAGCAGGAATACTTCTTCTACAAGGACGGCCGCCCGCTCGGCTTCCCGGAAGAGGGTTATCCGGCTCCGCAGGGCCCGTACTACACCGGCGTCGGCTACAAGAACGTCGGCAGCGTCGCCCGCAAGATCGTCGAAGAGCATCTCAATCTCTGCCTCGCGGCCGGCATCAACCACGAAGGCATCAACGCCGAAGTGGCGAAGGGCCAGTGGGAATTCCAGATCTTCGGCAAGGGCTCCAAGACCGCCGCTGACCAGATGTGGATGGCCCGCTATCTGATGCTGCGTCTCACCGAGAGCTACGGCATCGATATCGAATTCCACTGCAAGCCGCTCGGCGACACCGACTGGAACGGCTCGGGCATGCACGCCAACTTCTCGACCAAGTATATGCGCGAAGTCGGCGGCAAGGAGTACTTCGAGAGCCTGATGAAGGCGTTCGAGAAGAACCTGATGGATCATATCGCCGTCTACGGCCCGGACAACGACAAGCGCCTGACCGGCAAGCACGAGACCGCGCCGTGGAACAAGTTCAGCTATGGCGTGGCTGATCGTGGTGCGTCGATCCGCGTGCCGCACTCCTTCGTCAACAATGGCTACAAGGGCTATCTGGAAGACCGCCGTCCGAACTCGCAAGGCGACCCCTACCAGATCGCTTCGCAGATCCTGAAGACGATCTCCGAGGTTCCGACCGGCGCCAAGGCTGCGGCCTAAGCAGCTATCGGAGCCGGATGGAGCCATCCGGTATCGCAATCGGGTCCGCCAGGGCGACTGCCTTGGCGGACCTTTGCATTTAACGACAGTCTTTGCGGCGGGCCTGCCGCCGAAAGCGGTTTCGCTGCGTTATGAACCGCGCTAGACAACGGTTGTATCTTGGCTGCCGGGGACGCGGCGCTTGTTTGAGGGGTTCTACAAGGTTCGGTTCGAGCTGGGCGGCGCCGTCGGCCGCAGCGTGATGTATGTCGGCGACGGCAAGATGCTCGGCGGCAATTCGGCCTTTGCCCATATCGGCACCTACGAGAAGACCGGCGACGAGGTCGCGGTCGAGATCCAGACCGTCCGCCACAACCCCGATCCGAACTACCGCGCGATGGCCGGCACCGATGATGCGACGCTGCTCGCCAAGGGCGGCCCGGACGGCGAGCTCTACCGCTTCAAGGGCGAGCTCAAGGAATTGCCCGGCGTGCCGTTCCAGTCGGTGATGACGCCGATCACCGAGGACGAGGCCCCGATCGCGGGCGGGGTCGGTGAGGGTGGCATCGTCAACGGGCTGTATTCAATCCACATCCAGCTGCTCGACGGTGTCGACGGCAATCTCACGGGCGTGATGCTGCTGAACAACGGTCGCATCCTCGGCGGCGACGCGTTCTTCTACTATCTCGGGACCTACACCTCCGAGAAAGGCCGCTGGAAGGGCCAGATCCTCAATCAGGAGCACACCTCGGCGATGAGCGAGAATCCGGTGTTCGGCGGCCATGAGGTCGGCATCGGCTTTACCGGGACCTGCGACGCGGAAGGCGCCGTGCTCGAGGCAACGGCGCTCGCCGGCAAGCGCAGCCTCCGCCTCAAGGCCACCCTCAAGCTGATGCGGCGGGCGTAAGCGGGATGGACAATTCGGTTCGCGTACTCTCGACGCTGGCGCTGAAGGGCGCGGTCGCGCGCCTTGCCGCGGCCTACCAGGCGGCGAGCGCCGTGCGGATCGATGCCGATTTCGCGCCGACGCTGGCGCTGCTCGAACGCCTGCGCGAAGGCGAGGCCGCCGACCTCGTGATCCTGACCCGCGAGGGCCTTGACGAGATGACCGGCGAGGGCCGCATCGCGCGGGACAGTGCTGTGGATCTCGCGCGCTCCTACGTCGGTGTCGCGGTGCGGGCAGGCGCTGCGCATCCCGATATCGGCAGCGAAGCCGCATTGCGTGCGGCGCTGCTCGGTGCGCGGGCGGTGGCTTATTCGCGGCTCGGCGCCAGCGGCGTCCTGTTTGCGCAGCTGATCGCCCGTCTCGGCATTGCCGAGGTGATCAACGCCCGTGCGGTGATCATTCCGGTCGGCTTCACGGCGGAAAAGCTCGTCAGCGGCGAAGCCGATCTTGCGATCCAGCAGATCAGCGAGTTGAAGCAGATCGATGGCATCGAAATCGTCGGGCCAATCCCCTCGGGCCTGCAGACGCCGGCGGTATTCTCGGCGGGCCGAATGGTCGCCTCAGAGCGCGCATCGGCCGCCGATCACTTGCTGCGGTACCTCGCGTCGGCCGATGTCGCGCCGGTGTTGCGCGAGACTGGGCTCGAGTCTTGGCTCGAGCCTTGAATTTGCCTGCACGGCGACGCAACCTGCCGGTCATGTTCAGACCTCTCCATGCAATCGTCCTTGCCGCGGCGCTGGCCGCGCCTGTGCTGGCTCATGCGCAATCGGCCGACCTCGTGCTCTGCGACCGGCTCGCCGCCGATCCCACCGATCCCGACAAGCCGGCCGACGTGAAGGGCGTGCCTGAAATCGCGCCGGCAGATGTCGCGACCGCGATCAAGTATTGCGCAGTTGCCGCAAAATCGTCGCGCCGCGCGATGTACGAGCTCGGCCGGGCCTATGCCGCCAACCGGCAGACCGCGGAAGCCATGTCGGCTTGGCGCAAGGCAGCCGACAAGGGCTCGACATCGGCGATGGTCGAGCTCGGCGTGCTCTACGGTAATGGCACCGGCGTTGCCAGAGACGAGGCGCAGGCGCGCAAATTGTTCGAGCGCGCGGCGCAGGCCGGCAATGCGCGCGGCGTCAGCAATCTCGCCGCGCTCGGCGGCGGCGGCGCGGCTGCCGATCCGGCACGTGCGCGCGAATTGCTCGCCAGGTCGGCCGAGACCAACGCGGAGGCGCAGTACCAGCTCGGCCTGATGCTGGCGGAAGGCAAGGGCGGCGCGCAGGACGATGCCGGCGCGCGGGCGCTGTTCGAGAAGGCCGCGGCGCAGAACCATCCGGGCGCGCTGGAGCGGATGGGCGCCTTCGCACAGGCCGGCCGCGGCGGTCCTAAGGATAGCGATGCGGCAAAAGCCTACTACGAACGGGCGACCGCGCTTGGCGACGAGGACGCCAAGAAGGCGCTGGAGCGCGCCCGCTGTCCCTACGTGATCAAGGACAAGCGCGGCAATGCCGTGACCAACCTCTGCTTCTAGTCAAACTGGAACGCTCGCCGCGGCTGGTCGTTGACATGCGAAAGACATCGGCGAGGCGCTGTCATGATCCGCAAGTTGCGTTCCGGCGAGTACCGGCTGTATTCCCGCAAGGTCAATCCGAAGACCGGCAAGCGTCGCAATCTCGGCACCTTCAAGTCGCGCGCCGCGGCCGAGAAGCACGAGCGCGACGTGCAGTATTTCAAGCGCCACTAAGCGTGTACGCTACGGCGGGCAGGCCGCCCCGGTCTTGACCCAGGCCTCGACCAGCGCGCCGGCCTCTGCCTGCGTGCCGGGCGCCGGCGAGCGGCCGAGGCCGGGATGCCAGGCCCAGCCGACCAGCGTGTCCTTGCCGATATGGTCGATCAGCTCCTCGACCTTGCGGCCGCCGTTGCGCGCAGGGTCGCGGATCTGCTGGCAGATCTCGCCGATGGTCTTGCCGGCCCAAGCCATCTCGCGCGGCGCGAGATGCCATTCGGGATGACCCGGCACGTGGCCGGGATCGAAATTGGCGCGCTGGTGGCAGATCGAGCAGCGCATCGCGGTGGTGCCGTGGCCGTCGGCGCCGCGCGTGACCGGGGGCTGGTGCATGCGGCTGACATCACCTTGCCGCGGGCTGTCGCCGGCAGGATGGCAATTGGTGCAGCGCGGATGAGTCAGCACCTTGCCGAGCTCGGTGAAGATCGCCGCCGAGCGCTGTTCGATATTCTGTATGCCGGCAAAGCTTTCCGGTGAGGCGAGGGCGTGGCTCGCGCTCTCCGACGCCGCATAGCCGGCGCACAGGCTGGTCGCGAGCGCCGTCAGCACCGCAATGATCCGAAACCGCGTTTCCGATGTCATCGCGCGTGGGCTCACTTGTTGGCGGTCAGATAGCGCGTGGCATCGGCGAGGATCACGTCGCGCACCGCCTGATGATATTTGATGTAGCCGGTGCAGCGGCACAGATGGCCGTCGAGCGCATCAGCGATGACGGTTTCGAGCCGGTCGCGCGGCACAGGCTCTCTGGCCAGCAATTCGAGCAGCACCTGGCCTTCGTTGAGGAAGCCGGCCGTGCAATAGCCGCACTGGAACGCGAAATGGTCGATGAAGGCGCGCTGCAAGGGCGAAAGCTCGCCGTCCTTGGCGTGGCCCTCGACGGTGCGGATCGCCTTGCCGTCGAAATTCGCCGCCGGCACCACGCAGGTCGGGCTGGTGTAGCTCGTGCCATCAGGGTTATCGATGATGACAGCGCAGCTCAGGCACTGCGCGGCGCCGCAGCCGAACTTGGTGCCGGTCATCCCGAGCATCTCGCGAAGGAAATCGTTCATCGAGAGGTCGTCGCGGACCTCGATCGGGCCGTGCTTCTGGCCGTTGATGGTGAGGTTGAGCGTCGTCACGCAAGCGCCCCCCTGAGCAGGCTCGTTGTCACCGGCAATGAGCGGAAACGGTGGCCGGTGGCATCGTTGATGGCGTTGAGCAGCGCCGGCACGATCGGGATCATCACCACCTCGGCCATGCCCTTCGGCGGTTCGTCCGGCGTCAGCGGCGGCAGCATCTCGATCTCGAGATCGTGCAGCGGCAGGTCGGAGCCGCGCGCGATCAAATATTGGCCGAGATTCCATTGGCCGTTGCCGGGTCCGCCTTCGAACGGCGGCAGGGTTTCGAGCAGCGCGTAGCCGACCCCCATGGCAAAACCGCCATGCGCCTGGCCGAGCACGACTTCAGGCACCAGCGCCTGGCCGCATTCGAACACGCTGTAGGCCTTGGCGATGCGCAAGATGCCGGTCGCGCGCTCGATCTCGACACGCACCAGCGTGCCGCACATCGAGGTGTAGGCGGTGCCGATCCGGTTGTTGTCGGTCGGCGGAAACTTGACGCTGACGCGGTCGATCCGCTCGAACCGGCCGTGGCCGCGGCGGATCGCGAGTGCATCGATCTCGGCGCGGTACTGCTCGCCGAACAGCGGGAAGCGCGCACGCGACCAGGCCCAGCGCGAGAAGCTGTGCGCGATTGCGCCGGTGACGAAGCCGCGCGCATGCGCGGTCGCCGCAAGTTTTGGTAGCGGCAGCGGCGCGAGATCATCGAGCACGAGCTGGCTATCGCTCCAGCGCGCTTTGTTCCATTGCCCGGCACGGGCATCGGCCTTGCCGACGTGCCAGAGCTCGAGCGCCGCCGGCCATAGGCCGAAGCGGAAGATGACCCGCGCGGCTTCGGCCGAGGAGTGCGTCCCGACATGGGCGCCGATCGAGGCGCTGGTGGCCGAGCTGATCGCCGGCACCCAGCGCGGGTTCTTCTCGGCGAGGTCCTGGGTCTTCTGATCCATCGTGTAGGGATCACCCGACGTTACGAGCCCGAGCGCGTCGTAGCTGTCGACCCGGGAGACGGCGACCTCGTCGGCCACGGCGCCGAGATGGCCCGCAACGCGGTTGGCGAGCGCGGTGCCGACGCCATTGCCCATCTCGACGTGGTCGCAATGGATCGCGATCCGTCCCTCGGCATCGATCTCGACCCGGCCCAGCGAGCAATCTGCGCCGGAGCCGTAATCCTTGGTGACGCAGGCGAGGCCGGTGCCGACCAGCCGTCCCTCCGGCGCCTGCTGCTTGAAGGCGGCGCGCTGCTGCCAGATCGGATGCGTCTCGAGCTTGTGGAGGATGTCGGGCGTGCGCACCGACACGATGTAGGGGTTGCCGGTCATGGTCCGGCCGTTCTGCTTCAGCGCGTTGTTGCGGCGGAACGCGATCGGATCGACCTTGAGCTCGCTCGCCGCCTCGTCGATCAGGACTTCGAGCGCGGTCATGGTCTGCAGCGTGCCGTAGCCGCGCATCGAACCGGCGGTGACGCCGCGCGAATGCACTGCCACGGTAGTGACGTCGACCTTCGGGATGTCGTAGATGCCGATCGCGGCGGTCGCGGCCACGACCGCGACATTGGCGGAGAAGTTGGCGAGCCCGCCGCCGTCGAGCACGTGGTCGGCGGCGAATGCCGTGATCCTGCCGCTTGCGCGATCGATGCCGATCCGCGAGCGCATCTTGATCGGGTGGCGCTTGATGCCGCCCTGGAATTGCTGGTAGCGGTCGTGTGCCAGCCGCACCGGCCGTCCCGGGAAGAACATCGCCGCGAGCGCCACGTAAAGCACGAACGGGGTGTGGTCGCGGCCGCCGAAGCCACCGCCGACATGGGCGAACTGCGCATTGATGTGCGAGGGCCGGAATGGCGGGCGGGCCTTGCCGAGCAGATGCGCGATCGACTCGGTCGCCTCATAGGGCGACTGCACGCCGAGCACCAGTTCGAGATTGCCGCTGTTGTCGCTGTACCAGGCGAGCCCGCTCTCGGGTTCGAGGAACATCGGATCGACCGACTGGGTCTCGAACTCGCGGTCGAGCACGAGCTGCGACGGATCGTCCTTGGCGAGCTGGGCGCGGATCGCTTCGCCATGGATCGCGGCTTTGGCGTAGTCCGCCTTGGTCTCCTTGGCGAGCGGCAGCCAGACCGGCAACGCCGCGTTCTGGATGCGGCTCGGTGAGACCCAGCCGGCCTGGATCGGCGAGTAGACGTCGGGTGCCTCAGGCGTGGCGCCGGCGACGCGCGTGAAACGATAGGCGCCGAAGTCCGGCAGGACGACCGGCCCGGTCTCGTCGCCGAACCTGACGAAGCCGCCATCGCGCAGCGCAAGGCGGGCGCGATCGAAGGCATCGAACCGTTCGAAGATCAACAGCGCGACGGGTTGGCCGAGATAGAGCGGCGTCTTGCCGACCGGGCAGAACAGATCGCCGGTGTAGAACTCCGGCACCCGGGTCCCGATCCGGTCGAGATCTGCCGCTGTCACGACGACCGCGGGCTTTGCGGGACCGTCGAGGCGGGCGAGGTCCAAGCCGGCATAGACATGTGTCGCGTCGTCGGCGCGGACCAAAATGGCGTGCGAGGTGGTCGCAGGCCAGCCCGGCATGTCGATGGCGCGAAAGTCGGAGGCGTAGAGTTTTGCGCCGGTGACCTTGGCGACGCCGTCGACGCGGCCGGCGCCCCTGGCCGCCGGATTGAAATGGCCGCGCCCGGGCAGCGTCTCGCGAGCCGCGAAGGCCGGGTCCTTTGCCAGCGCCAGATGCGACAGGCTGACCGAGATGCCGCCTGCCGACAACCACTTCACGAATTCGCGTCGCGAGGGCTGCATGGTCTGATCTTTCATCAACACCTCGACGGCATATCGCGCCAAGGTTTAATAAACTGTGCAATACAAGCTGCAGTGTTGCGGCAAAGCGAATGCGATCGCAATGTCGCAATAGGTCGTAGCCGCGACCTCACTTGAGGTCGGCGATGGTGGCCGGTCCCGGACCTGATGTGATCAGCGTCGGCCATTGCTTGGAACCGAACGGCACCAGCGGTGGTAGGAAGGCCGTCATGCCCCGCTTCTTGGTCTCGGCGATGATCGCCTCGCGCGCGTCGCCTCCCATCAGCTCATAATCCATCAAATGATAGCTGCCGAAGAACAGCGCGCCCACCGAGCGGTCGGCAATGATCCGCGTCAGCGATTCCAGCATGTCCGAAGGCGTCGTGGTAAAGGAGATCGTCTCGATCAGCATCAGCCGGCTGTTGATGGCGTCAGGGCCGAAGAACTGCGCCAGCACGCTGAAGATCACGTTGTTCTGCCGCGCGACGTAGATCGTGTTGCTCGCCCCATAAGCCTTGTCCCAGTCCGGGCCGAGCTGGGTCTTCCAGTCGGCCATGACGCCCATCCAGTGCGCGACCTGGGTCTGCGCGGCCCAGGCGACGTTCTTGGCGAGCAAGGGCGCCTGCTTCTTGCCGAAGGCCTCGAGCGTCGCGAACGGGATCGCGCCGGCGCTGAGGCATTCGTCCATGAAGGCGATGTTGTTCTTGAGGATGGCGCGATTGTTGTCGCGCCAGTCCGCCTGCATCGGCGTGGCATCGAGCCCGTCGAGCGCCGACTGCATCCGGCTGCGATAGGCCTGCATCGAGCCGCGCCACGCCTTGTCGTCGGGATTGTTGACGTAGGGGCCGACCACCTCCGCCAGCGCCATCGTGCTGTGGCCGACCGATTTGAGCAGCTGATAAACCACCGGCACCTGCGGCGCCTCGGTCGGTGGCTTGCCCGGCCGGTACAGGATCAGGCGGCCGCCGGCGCCCGAGAACAGGCCGAGGATCACCGGATGCTTGTCGAGGATGTTCTTCTGGAAGATCCGCGCCGCATCCCCATAGAGCTCGAACATGCCGGTGTTGAGCGCCAGCACGTCCTTGGTCGCGACATCGGCCGGCGTCGATGCGGTCTTGCCCGAGATCGGCGCCATGTAGTCGGGCAGCGACTGGGCGAGCGCGGCGCCAGTGCTGCCGAGCAGCAGCGCCAACGCAGTGACCAAATGCAAACGATGGGTCATGTGATGCTCCTCGCAGCCTCCGACCCGCGCCGAAGCCCGCGATGCGGCCTCTCGACACTGGGGGGATGCTCAATACTTCTTTGACGCAAATGAACAGGGATGGTCGGTCCCGCATGACGCAACACGACGAGGGCGGGTGCTTACAGCTAAGCGACGAATCGGCGGGTGTCCACACCCGGAGATGACCCCGGAGGTTGCATCATAACGTCAGTCGCCGCCGGATTCAGCGGGGCTTTCTCATTCAGGGAATCAATCGCGTCGACCGGCTTGTCGATGGCCTCAATCCTTGATCAGCAGCACGCCGCCGATGATCAGCGCGATGCCGGCCAGCCGCGAGAACGATACCGGATGCTGCGTCAGCCCGAACATGCCGAAATGGTCCATCGCGATGCCCGCGATCATCTGACCCGCAACCACCAGCGCCAGCAGGGTCGCGGCGCCGAGCGAGGGCAGCAGCAGGATCATCAGCAGGATGAAGACCCCGCCGAGGATGCCGCCGCTCCAGGCCCACCACGGCACAGCCGAGACCAGCTTCCAGGACGGCACCGGCTCGCGCGTTGCCACCAGCACGACCGCCATCGTCACGAGACCGCCGAGATAGCTGACGAGGCCGGCCCAGGCCGGCGAGTTCAGCGCGGCGCGGAGGTTGCCGTTCAGGACCTGTTGAACGGCCACCGCGATGCCGGCGCCGAGCGCGAGGAGATAGAGAAGCCAGACTTGCATGCGATGCCCCAGAACCGGTCGCCGAACGGTTTCCTGTCATATTCGATCTGCAACGATCGTGGCATGCATTGGCGCGCGGAGCGAAACCCGCGGAATGGGCTTCCACCGGCGTCCGAGATCGAATAAGAGGCCGCAACCCCTTAATTCCCCAATATTTGAAGCATGATCCGCCTCGATAACGTCTCCAAGCAAGTCGGCCACCAGATCCTCTTCATCGAAGCCTCCGCGGCGCTCCAGAAGGGCGAGAAGATCGGCCTTGTCGGCCCGAACGGCTCCGGCAAGACCTCGCTGTTCCGGATGATCTCGGGCCACGATATCCCCGATGAAGGCCAGGTCTCGCTCGATCGCGGCATCTCGATCGGCTATTTCAGCCAGGATGTCGGCGAAATGTCCGGACGCAGCGCGGTCGCCGAGGTGATGGACGGGGCGGGACCCGTCAGCGTGGTGGCAGCCGAGCTTCGGGAACTCGAGGCCGCGATGGCCGACCCCGACAAGGCCGACGAGATGGACGACATCATCGCGCGCTATGGCGAGGTGCAGCATCAGTTCGAGGAACTCGATGGCTACGCGCTCGATGGCCGCGCGCGCGAGGCGCTCTCGGGGCTCGGCTTCAGCCAGGAGATGATGGACGGCGACGTCGGCAAACTCTCCGGCGGCTGGAAGATGCGGGTTGCGCTGGCGCGTATCCTCTTGATGCGGCCCGACGTCATGCTGCTCGACGAGCCGAGCAACCATCTTGATTTGGAAAGCCTGATCTGGCTCGAGCAGTTCCTGAAGGGCTACGAGGGCGCGCTGCTGATGACCTCGCATGACCGCGAGTTCATCAACCGCATCATCAACAAGGTGGTCGAGATCGACGGCGGCCAGCTCACCAGCTACTCCGGCAATTACGAGTTCTACGAGCAGCAGCGCGCGCTGTCCGACAAGCAGCAGCAGGCGCAGTTCGAGCGCCAGCAGGCGATGCTCGCCAAGGAGATCAAGTTCATCGAGCGCTTCAAGGCGCGCGCCTCGCACGCAGCGCAAGTGCAGAGCCGGGTCAAGAAGCTCGACAAGATCGAGCGGGTCGAACCGCCGCGGCGGCGGCAGACCGTGGCGTTCGAATTCCAGCCGGCGCCGCGCTCCGGCGAGGACGTCGTCAGCCTGAAGAACGTCCACAAGGCCTATGGCAGCAAGCGCATTTATGACGGGCTCGACTTCATGATCCGCCGCAAGGAGCGCTGGTGCGTGATGGGCATCAACGGCGCCGGCAAGTCGACACTCTTGAAGCTGGTCGCCGGTTCAACCGAACCGGATGACGGCGCGGTCGCGATCGGCGGCAGCGTCAAGATGGGCTATTTCGCCCAGCACGCGATGGATCTGCTCGACGGCGAGCGCACCGTGTTCCAGTCGCTGGAGGATGCCTTTCCGCAGGCCGGGCAGGGCTCGTTGCGCGCGCTGGCCGGCTGCTTCGGCTTCTCGGGTGACGATGTCGAGAAGAAGTGCCGGGTGCTTTCGGGCGGCGAAAAGGCGCGGCTCGTCATGGCCAAGATGCTGTTCGATCCGCCGAACTTCCTGGTGCTGGACGAGCCGACCAACCACCTCGATCTCGCCACCAAGGAGATGCTGATCAATGCGCTCTCCGAGTTCGAGGGCACCATGCTGTTCGTGTCTCACGACCGGCACTTCCTCGCCGCGCTCTCCAACCGCGTGCTGGAGCTGACGCCTGACGGCATCCACCAATATGGCGGCGGCTACACCGAATACGTCGCCCGCACCGGCCATGAAGCGCCGGGATTGCGGAGCTAGGATTGCGATCAAGCGCGCCAGTCTTGTAGCCCGGATGCAGCGAAGCGAAATCCGGGTCAGTCCTTCCGCTCGCCAAAGTCGTCGTTGTCTGTCGCTCCGTTGCCGCCCCAATCGGACGGCAATACACCCTGGCGGATGTATCGATGAAGCGACGAGTGCGGCCAGTCCCCAGGCGACGAGGCCAGCCGGTGCTTGGCGGGATTGTAATGGATGTAGTCGACGCAACGCTCAAAGTCGCGTTCGTTGCGGACAGTGTGCTCCCAAAACCGCCGCTGCCAGAGGGCGTATTCGCCACGATGATTGGCTGAGAGTGGTGCACCAGCGGCAACCAGCCCGCGAGTGAAGTAGCTCTTGATCTGCCGCCATCGATCCGAGAAGTCGGCATCGCCGGACGGCAAGGTCATCACCGCGTGCAGGTGCTCGGGCAGAATCACAATGGCATCGACCGTGAACGGCTTTTTGCCGCGTGCTGCACGAAATGCAGCACGCAGTAGTTCGATATGATCGACAAGCAACGACGACGACCGGTCTTCCAATGTCACCGTGAAGAAGAACGTTCCGCCTGGCAAGAAGTTACGTCGATAGTGCACCATGCGGATAGATTACTCCGGATTTCGCTTCGCTTCATCCGGGCTACGAAGTCAAATGGCTCTATTCTGTAGCCCGGATGAAGCGAAGCGAAATCCGGGGCAGTCCTAGGGGTTCACGCCCGCCACCGCGCGCAAAAGGCCTCGACGTCGCCGGACTGAAATTCCGGCAGGCGCTCCCAGATGGTCTCGGGCGGCCAGTTCCACCAGGCGATCTGTGATAGCTCGGCCGCGATCTTGCGGCTGAACCGCTCCTTGATCGGCCGCGCCGGGACGCCGCCGACGATGGTGTAGGGCGCGACATCGCGCGAGACCACCGCGCCGGCCGCCAGCACCGCGCCGTCGCCGACGGTGACGCGGGGCAGCACGATCACGCCGTGGCCGATCCAGACGTCGTTGCCAATCACGACGCGGTCCGCGCGCCGGTCGCTGAAGAAGCCATGATCGCGCTCGGCTGTGGCCGCGTAGTATTCGGGGCAGTAGGTGAAGCGATGCTGGGAGGGGCGCTCGACCGGATGGTTGGGCGCGCCGATCCTGACCTGCGCCGCGATCGCACAGAACCGGCCGATCACGGCATCGGCGACGATGCAACCGCTGCCGAGATAGGAGTAATCGCCGAGCTCGGTGTATTCGATCGCGGTGTCGCCGAGCACTTCGCAGCAGCGGCCGACCTTGACCTCCCGCAGCTTGACCGTCGGTTCGATGACGGTTTCGGCAAGCTTGGGGCGGGAAGGATTCGGTGCGTTCATAGCGTTGTCCTCGATGCGGCGAGCCGTCTCAGTCGCATGATTTCTATTACGGCGAGATGACAAGGGCGGCAGGCCGAGCGCCGCCCTGCTCGCGGAGCAGTTGGGCGCATGGCGCATTGCGTGCTGCGCGCCTTGTGGGGTTCGGTCCCGCTCGCTACGCTTCACGAAAAAGTGGGAGCGAAACGGCATGAAGCAGATCAGGATCGGCGACATCACGATCGACGCGGTGATCGAGCGCGAGGGGCCGTGGCGGCGGCCGCAGGATTTCTTCCCGACCTATGACGACGGTGTGTTCAGGCATCATCTGAAGACGATGGAGCCGGAAGTCTTCGACGCCGCGCGCGGCATGATGATGATCACATACCAGACCTTCGTGGTGCGGACGCCGCGCTACACCATCCTGGTCGACACCTGCACCGGCGAGGACAAGGGCCATCCGCCGCCGTTCGACTTCCCGGGCAAGGAGCGCTGGCGCAACGAGCTGTTCGCGGTCGGCATCTCCTATGAGCAGGTCGACTACGTGTTCTGCACCCATTTGCACATCGATCACACCGGCTGGAACACCACGCTGCGCGACGGGCGCTGGGTGCCGACCTTCCCGAACGCGAAATACGTCTTCCACAAGGGCGAGTATGCGGCCTGGGAGGCCGAGAACGCCAGGGGCGCCAACCCGCCCGGCACGGTGTTTCGCGACAATTGCCTCCCGATCGTCGAAGCCGGGCAGGCGCTGCTGGTCGACGACGACTATGCGCTCGACGACACCGTCACGCTGACGCCGACGCCGGGCCACTCGCCCTGCCATTGCTGCGTCAACATCTTCTCGAAGGGGCAGCGCGCCGTGGTCGCCGGCGATCTGATGCACCACGCGATCCAGTGCCGCGAGCCGGAGTGGTCGGCGAAGCCCGACTGGGACCCGAAGCAATCGGCGGTGTCGCGGCGGAAGTTCTTTGCCTCGGTTGCCGGGACCGACACGCTGATTCTGCCGATCCATTTTCCGGCGCCTACCGTCGGCCTGATTAGGGCGGATGGCGACCGCTTCGACTATCGCTTCAAGCGCGAGTAGGGCGCGGCAGTCGGCGGCTCGAGGTCACCGCGTCGTGCTGGTCTGGCGCGGAACTTGGGTTAGAAACCGCTCGAGATCGCTGCAGAGGCGATGGGCAAGCTCCTCGTCGATCTCGAACGTCGCGACGGTGCCGGAACAATCGATTGCGATGGTGCCGCGTAATGGTGCGGCGGAGACGGCCGATACCGCGATGTTGGTTGCTCTGTGCATGGTCATGTCGTCAACTTTCCTTGAGGGCAGGTTGCCGCCAATCCTCATCTCGGAATGACGGCTCGTCCCTTTCGCTTTCGCTCTTCGATGAATCGCACGCCGATCTCGGTGCCGTCGACCCGAACCAGCTCGCAGCGGCGGAACGCCAATCCGCGCGAGGACAACACAAGGAAGAACTCCTGGGCCTTCAGCACATCAAGCGTTCCATCGACCTCGAGTCGGGCACCGCTTTGCGAGACGTCGAGCAGGATGCAGCTTCGCCGCCACGTGCCGTCGACCCCCATGAGGTTGACGGGATGACGCGTCTCGAGCTTGACGCGCTCCGCCCTGCGGTCACCATACGTCATGACGCCACTCATACTGCCTGAACGGGTTTCGCAGCGAGGCCGGCATCGATCGCGGCGCGGATTGCGTCCCGAAACTCGGGGCGTGCACGTTTGAGCAGCCGGGCCTGCTGGGGCGGCGTGGATCGCTTGATGAGGTCGGCAAGCACGTGGTGAGGCAGGTCCTCGCGCGAAACCAGTGCGGCTGCGATCTCCGCGTCGCGCTCGGCGGCGTCGACCATCATGGCAAGGCCTGCGCTGGTGATGTCGGCGCCAGGATTGCGCGCGAGCGCGCGAAGCACGTTGCCGTCGCCGCGCATCAGCAGAATGTCCGTGAGCTCCTGGTTGACGGCCTTGCGTCCCGCGATCGCGCAGAGATGCCCCTCGGCCCGCATCCAGGCAATGTCGATCAGATCGACATCCGGAATGCACGCGCATTTTCGCAGGATCGGAGCGGCAACATCGGCATCGTCATGGTTGGCGAGGCGACGGGCGAGCTCCCGCGGCACCAGATGCAAGTCGGCGAGCGAGCGGCTGAGCGTGGTCAGGGTCCGCAGCTCGACGCTCTCGGTCAGACAGATCAGGATGTCGTCGAACAAACTCACCTGATGCTCGCTGAGGCGGTGAGCGTCGTCGAGAAACAGCCCGGCCACCTCCTGCAGCATGCGCGTGCGGAGGTCCGGGGAACCGGCTCTCAAGACATGGTCGAGCTTGGCAATAAGGTCAGGCGAGGCAATGGCTGTCATTGCGGTCTCTAAAATGTTCCGCGACGGAGAACATCATCGTTCCCGATGTCAATCTGCTCCCCAAATCTTTAATAGGGGTATAGAATTTGATGTGGAGGTTGACCTAGCCGGTGGATATCCTGGCAAACACTATCGAAATTCGGCAGCGGCGCTGTTTTGCCAGATTGTCCGGTTCGACCGACGGATCGCATTTTTCTTGATCGAATACTTTGGACGATTCGCATTTTGTGCACGCAATTTATCAACGCGGCCGGCGCGCTATGCGCGGCGTCGGGCGCCAATTTTAGAAATCATTTCGCAGGAGCAGCCATTTGACGGCGCAATTGCTGCTGCCGAGAGTCTTTCGTTTTGACGATGTCGACGCATTCCGGAGTTCGATCCGGGATCTGGATGTTGATTTCACGCCACTCGCACGGAAGATTTCGGCCGAGCAGATCATCCTGAGTTTGCCGGGATGCGAGCTCAACTACACACAGTCGTTCCCGCGGATCGTCGACGCGCAGCTCGCGCGGCATACGACAGCGGTCGGTTTCACGATGGATGACGGCGTTCCGATGCGGTTCAACGGCGTCGAGCGCGATCGTGCGGTGATCGTGCTCGGCGGCGGCGGCGCGTTCTACACCTCGGTGGAGGAGACGCCCCGCCAATACGTCTCGATGATGTTCACGCCCGAGATTGTCGACCGCGGCTGGCCGGAACCTGGTCTCCATTTCAGCATTCACGAGATCTCTCAGCGCGCGCAGGATCGGCTGCGCGAAGTGGTGAGGCAGGTTCTGCTCGTCACGTCGGATCAGGTCACGATCGCGGAGTTCGCCACGGGCGCGGCGATCAAGGAGACGTTGCTCACCGCAATCGACAACGCGTTCGCCGAGATCGTGCCGGCCAAGTGGACGACGCGGGCCAATACGACGCGCCAGTTCAAGGTCTTCAACGACGCGCGCGCCATCCTGGCCGGCGACGTGGCTCACCCGATCTACAGCGGCGAACTCGCCAGGCAGATCGGCGTGTCGGTGCGCACGCTGCATGACGCGATCCAGCGGTACCGGGGCATCAGCCTGCATCGCTATCTGCGGCTGCGCCGGCTCTGGCTGGTGCGCCAGCAACTCCTTGCAGGTGCGCCCAGCGTCAAGGCCTGTGCGCTGGCCTACGGGTTCTGGCACCTCAGCGATTTTTCGCGGAGCTATCGATCGCAGTTCGGGGAAGCGCCATCGGAGACGCTGGCGGTCTCGCGCCGTGCTGGCGTCGGGCCGGCCGAGCCGGCCGGCGGCAAACACGAATCGTAACAATTCGCCTGAACGGAATCTTAACGGGCGGTTGCGAATCTGTGGGTACGATTCCACCAGAGGCGGCCTGATGCATCCCCGACGATTTGCGCGTGTTCGTCCGACAGGATGCGTCTCCAGCGTGGTCAAGCTCCAGCTCGAACCGAAGGCGCCGCTGATCGAATGCCGGCTGGTGGATTATTCCGCCGGCGGGGCCTGCCTGGAGTTTTCGAAGCCCGTCCAGCTGCCTGAACGCTTCGAGATGTTTCACGGCAACACCCGCAAGCGCGTCCGGCGGGTCTGGAGCAAGGGCGTCCGGGTCGGCGTCTCGTTCTGAGGACACCGGTCAACAACGGCTCGGGCCGCGGCCTGCGCGACCCGATGATCTGTCCCGATTAAAGGGGGCTAAATAAGCGCCGGCGAGGGCTCAGGCGCCGCTCTGGCACTTCTTCATGAACGAGGTCTTGGCCGCACCGGCGAGCTTCTTGCCGTCGGAGCCGACTGCCTTGGTCTCGCAGGCGTCGGTCGTGCACTTCTTCATGAACGAGGTCTTGGCCGCGCCGGCCAGCGGCTTGCCGTCCTTGCCGACGGCCTTCGTCTCGCAGGAGGCGTCCTGAGCAAATGCCGAACCGGCGGCAAAGGTCGCGATCACGGCCGCCAAGAAAATCCGCTTCATCTGGGTTCTCCCTAAACCAAACCAGTGGACGGATTGGATATCGGATTCTTGGCTCGATCAAGTTCCCACGGCCGAATTTGTCTATAAAATGCCCGGATAACCGTGAGAAAATTCCGTGTGCAGCGCGGAACAAAATGGGGAAACGCGGAATGGAATTCGAGACGCTGGTACAGACACGCAAAAGCGTGCGCGGGTTCAAGAAGCAGCCGGTGTCCCGGGCGACCGTCGAAGAGATCATCGAGGTGGCCAAGCGCGCGCCGTCCTCGATGAACACCCAGCCCTGGCACGTCCATGTCCTGACCGGGGCGCCGCTGGAGGAAGTGCGGCGCCGCAACATGGAGGAGATGCTCGCCGGCGCCAAGGCGAAGCGCGACATCGTCAGCCACGGCGAATACCAGGGCGTGCACCGCGGCCGCCAGGTCGACATCGCCAAGAAGCTGTTCGGGGCGATGGGGATCGCCCGCGACGACAAGCCGATGCGGCAGGACTGGGTGCTGCGCGGCTTCCGCCAGTTCGACGCCCCGGTCTCGCTGGTCCTGACCTACGACCGGATCCTCGATCCCGGCGCGGTCTGCCACTTCGACCTCGGCGCGCTCTGCTACGGCATCGTGCTGGCGGCGTGGGATCGCGGCCTCGGCAGCGTGATCAACGGCCAGGGCATCATGCGCTCCGACATCGTGCGCGAGGTCGCCAACATCCCGGAAGACCAGGTGATCATGACCTGCGTCGCGATGGGCTATCCCGACGACAGCTTTGCCGCCAACGCGGTGCGGTCGGACCGCGAGGCCAACAGCGACTTCGTCCGCTATGTCGGCTTTGCCGAGTAGGGCACGCCCGAACTCGATCGCCTGCTTGCTGCCAAGAACGCCGCGCTGCGTGATCGCTCGGTCGACGCGGCCGCGCGTGCGAGCTCAATTGCGCACGTGCTGACCGCGCCGCGGGATATTGAATTTCGCTTGATGAAACCCCTCGCGCGACAGTGAGTGAACGCGCGCATTTCCGCTATTCGTGCCGATAAAAAATGCGCTACTGGTTTTGTGAAGCGAAACAGCACATGCGAGGAATCCCAGATGAGCGACGATGAACAGACAGCCATGATCCGCGAGACTGTCGCGAGATTCGTCGATCGCGAACTGATCCCGCTGGAGCCGCAATATCTGAAATCGAAACTGCCCGGCAGCGATCATCCCGAGCTCACCGCAGAGCAGCGCAAGCGGCTGCGCGATGTCTCCAAGGAGCTCGGCCTCTGGGGCCTCGATGCACCCGAGGACCTCGGCGGCCACGATTTGCCGACGCGCACGATGGCCGCGGTGCACGAAGAGCTCGGCCGCAGCTGCGTGCCGTTTGTGCTGCCGCCGGATTCGCCGAACCTGCGCATGCTGCAGGCGGTCGGCACCGACGCGCAGAAGAAGAAATATCTGCAACCCTATATCGAGGGCCGGATGGCGTCGGCGATCGCGATCTCCGAGCCCGGCGCCGGCGGCGATCCCGCGGGTATGAAGACGCGCGCGGTGCTCGAAGGCGAACAGTGGGTGCTGAACGGCCGCAAGATCTGGATCAGCAATGCGCGCGCCGCCGACTTCATCATCGTGATGGCGCGCGTGGGCAGCGACCAGCGCCAGGGCGGCATCACCTCCTTCATCGTCGAGAAGGGCACGCCGGGCTTCATCATCGAGCGCGAGATTCCGATGGTCGGCGGCGGCTCGACCTACGAGATCGTGTTCGAGGACTGCCGCATCCCGAAGGACTCGGTGCTGGGCGAGGTCGGCAAGGGTTATGCGCCGATGCAGCTGCGGCTGCGCACGCGGCGGCTCGAGATGGGGTCGACCTGCGTCGGCATCACCAAGCGCGCACTCGACATGATGTGCGAGCACGCCAAGCAGCGCGAGACCTTCGGCGTCAAGCTCGCCGAGCGCCAGGCGATCCAGTGGTGGATCGCCGACATTTCCACGCGCATGCACGCCTGCCGGCTGATGGTGCGCGAGGCCGCGGACAAGACCGATCGCGGCGAGGACATCCGCCACGAGGCCTCGATGATCAAGGTGTTCGCAACCGAGATGGCCTATGACGCCTGCGACCACGCCATGCAGACGCTCGGCGCGCTCGGCGTGACGCTGGAGTTGCCGCTGAACGCGCTCTGGCAGAAGGCCCGCCTGATGCGGGTGTATGAAGGCCCGAGCGAGGTCCATCGCCAGGCGATCGCCCGCCGCGTGCTCGGCCTGCGGGGCGGTTAGAGAGCCGCGAGGTTCTTAACATTATTGCGAGGAGCGACAGCGACGAAGCAATCCACGCCTCCATGTGCGGCATGATGGATTGCTTCGCTGCGCTCGCAATGACGCGGACAAAGCCGTGGCCGTTCCGCGAGCGGCGCGGCCCCGCGACTACGCCGCCCGCACGTCCGACAGGAAGCGGTTGACCTGACCGGCGAGGTCCTTGGACTGCGTCGATAGCTGCTCGGCGGCGCCCAGCACCTGGGTTGCCGCCGCGCCGGTGTCGTCGGCGGCGCGCTGCACGCCGGAGATGTTGGAGTTGACCTCCTGGGTGCCGCGCGCGGCTTCCTGGACGCTGCGCGAGATCTCCTTGGTCGCCGAGCCCTGCTCCTCGATCGCGGCGGCAATCGCAGTGCCGATCTGGTCGATCTCGGTGATGACGTCGACGACGCTGCGGATCGCGGTCACGGTCTCGTCGCTCGCGGTCTGGATCGCGGTGATCTGCTCGGAGATTTCCGTGGTCGCCTTCGCGGTCTGGCCGGCCAGCGACTTCACCTCCGAGGCGACGACGGCAAAACCGCGGCCGGCCTCGCCGGCGCGGGCCGCCTCGATGGTGGCGTTGAGCGCGAGCAGGTTGGTCTGCGCCGCGATGCTCTGGATCAGCGTCACGACATCGCCGATCTTCTGGGCGCCCTCGGCCAGCGAGCGCGCGGTGTCGCCGGTGCGCCGGGCATGATCGACGGCGCGCGCGGCGATCTCGGTCGAGGTCGCGACCTGGCGGGCGATCTCCGAGATCGAGGAGGTCAGCTCCTCGGTCGCGCTCGCCACCGTCTGCACGTTGGTCGAGGTCTGATCCGACGCCGCGGCGACGACCGCGGCCTGGCGGTTGGTGGCGGCCGCGGTGGCCGACATCGATTGCGCGGTGTCCTCCATCACCGATGAGGCCGCGGACAGTCCGCCGACCAGTTCGGTGACCTTGGCTTCGAACGCGCGGGTCAGATCGTCGAGCACGCGGGCGCGGCGCATCTTGACGTCGCTCTCGGCTTCCTTCTCGCTCGCGAGGCGATCGGCTTCGATCCTGTTGTCCCTGAACACCTGCACGGCGGCGGCCATCGCCCCGATCTCGTCGTTGCGTGCGGCGCCCGGGATCGCCTCGGCGACATCGCCCGCGGCAAGGCGCGACATCCGGCCGGTGAGGGCTGCGATCGGGCTCAGGATGCGGCGGCGGACCACGACGATGAGGCCGGCGCTGACGGCAATGACCGCGAGCAGCCCGATCAGCGCGACCACGAAGCTGAGGCGCGCCGACGAATAGGCGCTCGCAAGGCCTTGCTCGGCATTCTCGTAGAACGCGTCGCGCACCGTAATGATGGCAGCGAGGCCGACCTGGGACTCCGGATAGTAGGCTTCGAGATCCTGCTCGTACTTTCCGGTCACGGCGCCTTCCTTGGCGAACTTCAGCGCCTTGCCGAACCTCTCGACATAGTCGGCCTGCATCTTGCCGAGCGCGGTCATGACGTTCGCCGGCGTCGCCGGATTGTTGCGCAGCTCCAGCAACGTCGAGAGGATCTGCTCGGTGCGGCCGGTCGAGCGATAGAGCTCCATCTTCTCCTGATCGGTCGCGACGCGCTTGGCGCCGACCAGCGCCTTGTGCAGGCTGGCGTTGAGGCCGCCGATGTCGCGCAGCGTCCAGGCGACGTTGGCGTAGCTGGCCTGGCGATAGGCATTGCCGTCGAGGCCGGCGAGGCGGCGCACCTGCTCGTCGAGCAGCGCGGTGACCCCGGCATTGAACACGGAATTGTCGGCGACGATCTTGCTGGCCGCCGCGCGGCGCGCATCGGCCGGTCCGGCGATCGCAGCCGCAATGGCGTCGCGCAGTCCGCCAAACTTCGCCTTCAGCGAGTCGATCTCGCGCGCGACGGCCTCGCCGTCGTCGAGCGATCCCGGCAGGGTGGCGCGCACCTGGTTGACCTTGGCCAGCGCGCCGTCGGTCAGCTGGCGCTGACGGTCGAGTTCTGCGACCTGCTTCGGATCGATCGTGGCCCCGCCAAGCAGCAGGTTGGTAGCGTAGCCGCGCTCGGGGTTCATGTAGCGCGGGATGTCGCCGACGGCGCGGACGATCTCGAGCCGGCTCTGCGCGGTCGAGACCTTGTCCATGGTCTGGTACTTGGTCACCGCGACATAGGCCGCAAGGCCGCCGCCGACCGCGGACAACGAGACGATCGCGGCCGTCAGGAGAGTACCGATTTTCATGAGATGCGCGCCATTTCTTGACGGAAGAGGAGAGGCCTCAACCGTACCGGGTGCGCATTAAGCTTGGGTTTATGATACGGGAGCCGTGGGTGGCGCGGCCCCCCGATTGTCGTCTCTGCCAAAGCAGAGACCCATAACCACACAGGGGGCGTGTTGTTGGAGAGCGCTGTGCCCCCCGCGTCGTGCGATCATCACCTTCGGTGGTTATAGGGTCCTTGCTTTCGCAGGACGACACCGGACGGCGCGACGGTCAATGCTCGTCGTCGTCCGCTCTCTTGGTCGTGGCGCGGTGTTGGGTTGAGCCATTGGAGCCCGCTTCCCCGCAGGGAAGCTGGTTCCAGGTGCCGTCAGGGGCCTGCTGGTAGGCCTGGCAGCCGCTCGGGGTGGCGGTGGCGGACTTCTCGTCGGCCTTCTGCCGCTCGGCACCCTTGCCGAGCGCCGGTGTGGCAATGGCGGCGATGGCCGCGAGCGAACCTGCAAAAACCAGCCTTGCGATCGGCATGTCGGGGTCTCCTTTCTCGAAGCGACGACATATCCAGAAAACAAATCTGGCGATTTTTGGCCATCGCGGCGAGCCTGCGACCAATTGCTTAACGCCGGGAAAATACCCCGCGTATGGCGGTTAACGTCTGCGGCGCCGGGTCAGCGCGCCAAGGTCGCGGGACGGCAGTCGCAGCGCCGTGGTAGGATCGCGCCATGACCCACCGCATTCTCGTTTTCTACGGCTCCTATCGTTCGGATCGCATGGGCATCCGCCTGGCGCATTTCGTCGTCGACGGCTTTCGCGCGCGCGGCGACGATGTCGAATTGATCGACGCCAAGGAGGTCGGCCTGCCGATGCTCGACCGGATGTACAAGGAACATCCGAAGGGCCAGGCGCCGGCCGCGCTTGAGACGCTCGCCGGAAAGATCCGCGACGCCGACGGCTTCCTGTTCGTCACAGGCGAATACAATTGGGGCATTCAGCCCGGCCTGAAGAACCTGACCGATCATTTCCTCGAGGAATGGTTCTGGCGTCCGGCGGCGATCGCAAGCTATTCGGCGGGGCGGTTCGCCGGTGCGCGGGCTGCGACCGCCTGGCACGGCACGCTGTCGGAGATGGGCATGGTGGTGGTGTCGAGCACGATCAGCGCGGGGCCGATCGCGCAAACTCTCTCGGCCGAAGGCAAGCCGATCGGCGAGGGCGGCAAGTCGCTCGAGCGCGCCTTCCCACGCTTTGCCGACGACTTCACCTGGTGGATCGAAGCCGCCAAGGCGCAGCGGGCGCGCAAGGCGCCACCATACTGAGCGCAGGTCTTGTTGCTGAGCGCAGGTCTTGGTCGGGCTGACGATCTCGCTCCGATCGGGCTCGCCGCATTGCGTGCGGGACAGCTTCGCGCGAAAGCGCTTCTACTCCTTGCTCCTGATGTAGCCCGCGAGCCGCGCCTTCTGGTCGCTGCACCAGGTCGTCATGCCGATGCGGCGCTGGTCGAGGTCGGTGGTCTGGGTCGCGATCGCGACTTCGGTCATCAGGTCGTCGGCCTGCTTCTCGCCCATTTTGCCGCCGGTGTGCATGTAGGCGATCGCCTTGCGCACCTGTTCGGTGGTGCCGTCGGGCAGGTGCATGTCCTGTGCGCGCTGCACGAGGTCCTGATAGACCAGATCGGTGCCGGGGCACTCGACCTTGGCGGCAAAGGCCTGCAGCACCATCGTGACATAGGCCGCTCGCGGGTCGGCATGGGCCGGGTTAGCCGCGACGATCAGGCCGCCGATCAGCAGGGCGTAACGCATCGAATTCCTCCCGGTGTTTTAGCCATTTTGTGGCAAGGCTAGCGTCCGCGGCAACCGACTGCAACCGTAAGGACACACTTGCCGAAGGAACCGATCAAACAGCCGTGTTCCAGTTCGAGCTGCCACGATTTCAGCACGATTTCGGCAGCAAGTGCCACAAGTTGACGCAGGGGAGAATGATCGTGTCGAAGTTGGGGCTTGCTGCGGTGCTGGTGGGTTCGCTTGCGCTTGGCGGCTGCATGCAGGCGACGCTGTCGCCGGTGACGGATGCCGCGATGACGCCGCGCGATCGGCAATTGCTGGCGCATCCGCCTTATGCGGAGGCCAAAATTCCGGATCAGTTCCAGCGCCACATTGTCGATTACACGCGCAAGGAGCAGCCGGGCTCGATCCTGGTCGATACCGACGCGCGCTACCTCTATTACGTGTTGCCCGGCGGCAAGGCGATCCGCTACGGCGTCGCCGTCGGCGAGGAGGCGATGGCGTTCTCCGGCGTGGCCACGGTCGGCCGTCTGGCGGAGTGGCCCGATTGGGTCCCGACCCAGGATATTCAGGAGCGGCTGGGGCCGTATCCGAAGCGTGTCGCCGGTGGACCGGCCAATCCGCTCGGTGCCCGCGGCATCTACCTCTACCAGGGAAACAAGGACACGCTGTACCGCATCCACGGCACCAACCAGCCCGAATATATCGGGCAGGCGATCTCGTCGGGCTGCATCCGCATGAACAACGCGGACGTGATCGACCTCTACCAGCACGTCAAGCCGGGCGCGACCGTGGTCGTGCTGCCGCCGGGACAGAGCGCGTAATTCGCCTATAGAGATGCAGGGGCGCCGATCGCGTGTCATCGCGATCGGCGCCCCTCTTCTTTCACCCGTCAGCTGGTCGTCAGCGCAGCGGCATCGGCGGTCGAACCACGGGGCCGTCATCATCGGCATCGACAACAGAGGACTGCTGCGGCTGAACCGGCCGCGGTGCTACCGTCTGCGGCGCGGCCGCGACTGGCGCCGGCAGCGGGGCCGCTGATGATGCAGCCGGCGGCGGCGGGATGTAGGCCTGTGCCGGCGGGTACGACCGGCGCACCGGCGGTGGAGCGGCAGCCGCCCGTGGCGCCGCAGGCGGCGGTGCGATCGCGGCGCGCGGGCGCGGCGCAACCGGCCGCGGTTCGACGGCCCTCGTCTCGGTGGTCCGTGCGACCCGCTGCGTCAACTGATCCTGGCTCGCCTTCAGCTGATCGATGCTGGTCTTGAGCTGCTCGATCTGCTGTCCCATCGACGCGAGATCGCGCGCCATCGACTGCAGCAATTGCGTTTGGTCAGGTGCGGTTGCGGCTGCTGCGGCCGGGGCGGCAGCTGCAACCGGCGCCGCTGCGGCAGCGGGTGCAGCAGCAGGAGCGGGCGCGGCTGTGGCGACGTCCTGCGGCGGAGCCGCCGGAGCAGCCTCAGCCGGCTGATCCGCGGCAGCCGCCTGCACGGGCGGGCTCGCCTGATCGGCAGCGGGAGTAGCCTTGCCCGGCAGCAGCGACGTCAGCGCCTCGACCTGCGGCACGTACTCCGCCACCACCTGCTTGACGCGATGCCCGTAGTGTTGCCACGCCGCGGTGCCCATGGCGCCGACGATCGCGAACATGAACCAGAAGGCGCGGATCGCCCATTTGCTGGTCGGACGCGGCGCGCGCTCCAGCCTGATGTCGTCCAGCCTGCCGTCATGGCTCGCAGTGCTGTATTCCGGCGTGGCCGGCGGCGCCGACACTGGTATCGGCGTCACCGGTGGCACCGAGGCGATCGTGGCGGCGGGCGCGACCTGTGGCGCGGCAGAGGGCGCGAGGCTCGGGCCGAACCATGGCTCGCGCGGCCCTGCCTTGCCGGCAGGTGCCGGCGCAGTGCCGCTGTCCGGGCGTGCCGGTGCGAAGCTAGGTTCGATCGCGAAAATGTCGTGCGGATCTGCGTCTTTCAGTGTCGATTGCATGGCGGTCCCCGTTTCAGTCCAAGGTCAACCGCAAATGGGCGGCCGGCAATTTGAGCTCTGTATTGACCCTCTGGTCCACCCCTGGCCCTGTCCCCACGACTCCAGTCCGGTTTGACCAAAGCAAGGCGAGAGGGTGGAGAGGTTGGGGAGTTTCGGGAACAAAACCGGGAGCCGAGGGAGCGGGCGCCGACCGGCGCGCCCGGGGATGCTCGGGGGATCGCATTGCCGGGTGAATCTCCACGGTTGTGTGGCGCATCTACCACACCCGGGGGGGAATCGGGCTGTCTGTGGTACGTCTGGCCGCGCTCCGCCTCCGTTCCGCCCCGATTGGATTCGGCGATGCGGGTGTTGGATTTTCGGCTTGGGCTGGGGGCGCAAGTTGGGGGTGCAACATGTCACGCGACGATGCAGTCATCTCGTACGTCGGCGTCAACCGCAGCGCGCGCGGCGCTGCGCCTCCGATCCTGTTTTCGCATGCCCCAAGGCCGTTGCGGCTGTTCGCCGTCGTGATCGGCGCTGCGTCACTTGCTGCCTGTGCGCAGTCCTCGGTCGTCAGCCAGCGTTCGCAGGCGCTCGCGAGCCGGTCGGCATCGGCCGAGCCGGTCCGGGCTGCGTCATCGGCGCCGCGCACACATGTCGCAACCGCGCGCAAGCACACGCCTTACGCCGCACGCAAAAGCGGCAGCACCAGCATTGCATCGCAGGGCGTCGCGAGCTTCTACAGCGACGAGCAGGAGACCGCGAGCGGCGAGAAATTCAACGCGCACGAACTGACCGCCGCGCATCCGACACTGCCGTTCGGCACCAAGCTGCGCGTCACCGACGTCAAGACCGGTCGCTCGGTCACGGTGCGTGTCAATGACCGCGGGCCTTACGTTCCCGGGCGCATCGTCGATGTCTCGTATTCTGCCGCACAGTCGCTCGGCATGATCGGCAAGGGCGTCGCGAATGTCAGGCTCGACGTGGTGCAGTGAGCCGCGCCGCAAGCCGGGTTCGGGAATTTTGCCGGGTGGATCGGGAAAAAGTCCCGGCTCTGCGCGCGCTTTAATCCTGTTGTCCGAACGCTAGCCGCAAATAGAATTGTCGCCGCTACTTCCTCGCGCTCGCCTTTTCAAGGCGCGTGGATTTCTACCCAATGAACTTCTGCCCCGCCTTGGCGTCCCACCGAGGCGGGTTTTTTCTTTGCGCGCCGAGTGCGCCAAGCACGCGCTCGATATGCCGACCTTGATGGGTAAGTTGAGCTAGCCGCGACCGTACGTTGCGCTGCGTGCTATCCGGCGCCTGTGCTTCCATCAAATTGTCATGCTGCCGGCGAATTGCGGCCCAACGCCGCTGCCAACACACCGCCGAATGGATGACGTCGGCGAGGGACAAGCGTTGGCCTACAAGATGATCGCAGAACGCGAGAACGAAACGGTCAGGATCGAGCGGGAGAGCACCTTCATCATCATCGCCAAGGCCAAGGTCTGGGCGAGCGAGGGATGGCAGGTGGTGATCACCGACAAGGACGGAAAATCATATCCGCCGGAGGAATTCGACAAGCTGCTCGCGGCATAGTGCTAGCGCTGCGCCGACACCAGCAGCATCATCGGTCGCTCCAGTTCGTCGGCGAGTTCCGGCATCGCCTTGATCTGCTCCCGCGTCGGGGAGAATTCCTCGACATGGCGAAGCGTGAAGCCGGCGCCAATCAGCGCGTTGAGCGTGGTGCCGATGGTGCGATGATATTTCAGCACGCCGTTGACGTACCAATCCGTCCGGCGTTCGCCCTCGATGAAGTAGCGGTTGACCGGCCAGGTCTTGCGGCCGTTCTGGTCCAGTCCCCAGTCGGGATGGGCGGCTGCCATGTAGATCGGATGCTCGATGGTGAAGACCAGATGTCCCTCCGGGACCAGCGTGCGATAGAGCATGCGCGCCAGCCGATCGAAGTCCCTGATGTAATGGAAGGTGAGCGCGCTGTAGGCGAGATCGAAGGTGGCCTTCGGCAGCTCCAGCGTCTCGAGGTCGGCGATTTCGTAAGTGACGGCCGGATCCTGCGTCATCGCCGTGGCGCGCGCGATCATGTTCTGCGACAGGTCGACGCCGAGCACGCCCGAGGCGCCTTGCTCGCGCATCCAGCGCGACACCCAGCCGAAGCCGCAGCCGAGATCGACCACGCGCTTGCCTGAAATGTCGGGCAGCATGGCGCGGATCGCGGGCCATTCGGGCGCCCCGCGCAGCCCGCGAACCTGCCGCGGTAGCTGGCTGTAGCCGGCGAAGAAGGTGGGATCGTCATAGATGTTCTGGGCCATGGCTCAGCCAAGTCAGGGCAGCGACGGAATTCGTCTCTCTGTAACCGCCGCCGCGGCACGTGGGAACCGCTGATTGTGCAGTGCCCGGCTGAGCGGCTGGAACCAGACACGGCTTTCGGCGGTTTTTGATCTCAGCAGTCGACAGCCGAGGAGAGCGCCATGATAGCCGAGATGCAGATCCACACCATCGCGCGGCAGATGCTGCTGAAGCACGGCCCCGAGGCGATCGCCCAGGCCGCGCAGAACGCGGTGGCCTGCGAGCGCAAGGGTGAGACCGAAGACGCCCGCGACTGGCGTCATATCGAGGACGCGCTGAAGATGATGCGCGGGCCGCACCAGAGCTGACGGCGGAAGCCGCAACACCTGATCGGGTGATCCGGCGCGGCGCGCTGGACTCATCGACTTGCGAATTCCCTGTTCTGCTTGCCTTCTCGGGAAATTCCGGGAACTCTGTTCCCGCAAGCAGCAGACAAATTCTGTTAGGGGGAATTCGCCATGACCTTTTCACTCTACGACGCGACCGTTGCCAACTATCTGCAGATCCTCGGCGCCGTCTCGGGCTTTCTCGACAAGAGCCTTGCGCACTTCAAGGACAACGGCATCGATCCGGCCGAGATCGTCGAGACCCGGTTGTTTCCGGACATGTTGCCGTTCCGCTTCCAGGTGGTCTCGCTCGCCCATCACTCCCGCGGCGCGATGGAAGCCGCCAGGAACGGCGTGTTTGTCCCGCCGTCCGGCAAGCCCGATTTGGACTTCGCCGCGCTGCAGGCGCTGGTGAAGGATGCGCACAGCGAATTGTCGGCGCTGACGCGGGACGCCGTGAATGTGCTGGTCGGGCGCGAAGTGACGTTCAGGGTCGGCGACCGGTCGATGCCGTTCACGGCCGAGGGATTCCTGATGTCGTTCTCGCTGCCGAACTTCTTCTTCCACTCGACCACCGCCTAAGACATCCTCCGCCACAAGGGCGCGCCGCTCGGCAAACGTGACTTCATTGGCCGGTTGAACATGAAGAAGTGATCGGCCGCGCGCCGCCGACTGGTCTTGTTGAGGCGGCGACCTCAGCCGCTATGCGCAGCAAGGCCAGAACCGCGCGCCGACCGGCGCGGTCAACAGACTCCGAAGCCTGCCGGTGCTAGCCGGCCCTGCGCCACCGCGGCACAGGATCGAGCGGCGTCCGGTAGAGCTCGCGCCGGTCGATGTCGGTGACGCGCACGGCGCAGCCGCGCGCCTTCAACTCCGGCTTGACCTGCGACAGCTCGTTGGCGAGCTGATCGGCGCGATCGGAAGCGAGGTTGATGTTTTCGAGGATGATCGTTCCTTGATTGCGGAACTCGTCCCCCACCACGAGATCGAAGGTGTAGTACGGCATTCCGAAGTTCTCCGTTTCGGTTTGCATCACAGGGTAACACTGAGTCGTGCATTCCCTAAGATGCATCGCGCACAATCGTCGAGCGATCGGCGCAAAAACGATGTGCAGCGTATCAGGCACGATGAACGATGAAGCTGCGCTGCACGGCGAAGGAGTTCTGCCACCCAGCTCACCGCCATGCCGTTAAGATTTGATTAAAACTGTCGTCGCAAGCTTGGGAGCAAGTGGAATTGCGGCGGAACCGGACTCCGGGAACCGGCAGTCGCAGGAGAAGGCCGGTGGCGTAACGCCCATCGGCCTTTTCTCGTCGCTCAAGCCCTTGGACTAGTCGCGCAGCATCGCCTGACGCCTGGCGCGGCATTTCGGACCCGGCCCGCGCATGTAGTACAGTTCGGGGCGATAGGGGTTGACGACACCCTCGATCAGCGCGACGCAGCGCGCAACGAGACGGGCGACGCGCAGCCGCAAGGGCTGCAGGGCGAGTTCCATCGGATTCATGGCACGCCTCAGTGCAATTCGCCGAGGATGGCGGTGAACGGCAGCTCGAAGATCTCGGTACCGATATCGTCGGTGACGTGGACCGCCCAGTTGCGCCAGTCTTCCACACTCGGTGTCATGACAAAGCTGCGCGCCAGCTGCTCCGCGTGCACCCGCACCTCCGAAAAATCCATCGCGGCGCCGATACGATCCATGATGACGTGCTTGTCGTCGGAGCAGTGAAAGTAAACTGCAGACATCTTCCGATTCCCATGCCGAAGCGATTCTCGTGTGCTGGCATAGCAGCGCGCGCGGGCAGTTAGAATCCGGGTGATCCCCCATCGGTAAACTACGGGGAATCCAGAGGATTTGAATCACGCGGCCGTGATCGGGGCGAAGTCAGTAGATCGGCTCGCCGACTGCCACCTCGCTCCGCGGGCCGAGCACGATCACCTGGCCGCCGGCGCTCTTCGCGCCCAGGATCAGCAGTTCAGAGGTGAAGCCGGCGATGTTCTTCGGCCCGAGATTGCAGACGCACACCACCAGCGAGCCGACGAGCGCCGCCGGCTCATAATTCGTGATCTGCGCGCTCGACCACATGATCCGCCCGGCGCCGACATCGACGCCGACCTTGTAGGAGGGATTGCGGGCGCGTGGAAACGGCTGCACCTTGAGCACCTTGCCGATCCTGATGTCGAGGCGGGCGAAGTCGTCGTAACTGGCTTGTGGCTTAAGCGGCGACATCAGCGCTCCTGAAACGCGAGGCGGATGCCGAGCGCGATGTAGATGGTGCCGATCACGCGGCCCTGCCACTGGCCTATGCGGCGATGCTGCCGGATCCACGGGCTGATCTGGCCGGCGGCGAGCGCGAGCAGCGAGGTGTAGGCCGCGCTCATCGCGACGAAGATCAGGCCGAGGGTCGCGAACTGCGCCACGGCCGAGCCGTGGCCGGGATGCACGAACTGCGGCAGGAAGGCGAGGAAGAACAGCGCGGTCTTCGGGTTGAGCATTTCCGCCCAGATCGCCTGCCGGAACGCACGCCGCGGATCGACCGGCTGTGCCGTCGGCAGATGCAGGTCGTGGTTTTTCTCGAACAAGGCGCGCACGCCGAGCACGATCAGGTAGATCACGCCGGCATATTTGACGATCGAGAACGCCAGCGCCGAGGTCATCAGCACGGCCGACAGACCGAACGTCGCCATCGCGGTGTGGACGAGGTCTCCGAGCGCGATGCCGAACCCGGTCGCGACGCCGACGCGTGGTCCGCCGGTGATCGATCGCGCGAGCACAAGCAGCACGGCCGGCCCAGGGATCAGGAACAGGCCGAGCACGACAGCGGCGTAGGTGAGGAGGGTGGTGATGTCGATCATGAGTAATGTCCCGGATGTCAGGATGCGGGGATGGCGACCGCCGCGAAGCGCGGCTTCGGATCAAGCATCACATTGGCGCTCTCGACAATGCGCATTTCCTCGGTCCCGTGCTCCGCGGTGCGCACCAGCACGCCGTGGATGCCGGAGGCGGCGTGGCTGAGCGCCTCCGGCGTCGCCAGGCCACGCGCGCGGCCGGCGATGAACAGCGCGGCGAACAGGTCGCCGGTGCCGGACGGGCTGATCGGCACGCGCGGGGTACGCACGCGCCAGGCGCAAATCTTGCCCGATTGGGTGCGCTCGATCGCCAGCGTCTCGATTTCGCCGTCGGGCGTGCCGGCAAGCTCGGCGCTGGTGATGACGATGGTCGCAGGGCCCCGCGCCGTCAGCACGCTCGCTTGCGCGATGACGTCATCGATCGTCGCCACGCGTGCGCCGCAGAGGAATTCGAACTCGAAATGGTTGGGCGTGATGATGTCGGCCAGTGGACAAAGCTGGTCGCGCACCAGCGGCGGGATATCGGCTCGCACGAACATGCCGCGGTCGCGGTCGCCGAGCACGGGATCGCAGCAATAGAGCAGGGTGGGGTTCTCCGCTTTCGCGCGGGCGGCGAAGTCGGCGACCTCGATCGCGATGTCGGCCGAGCCGAGATAGCCCGACAGGATTATGCGGGCGCTTTCGACCGCGCCGCGCTCCTCGATGCCGCGCAAGAGGTCGGCGACCAGCTGGACGTCGAGCACGCGGCCGCGGATCGTCGGATAGCCCGGCCGGTTGCTGAGCAGCGTGGTCGGCACCGCGACGACGTCAATGCCGTGCAGCTGGATCGGAAAGGCGGCCGCGCTGTTGCCGACATGGCCCCAGGCGACCTGTGACTGGATCGAGATGACGGTCATCTTGTTCGCATCACCCGAACAGCGCCGCGTAGATCACGTAGAGCCAGCCCAGGATACCGTGGATGATCGCCCACAGGATCGAATGGTTCTTGGTGTAGGAGATCGCGATCGCCAGCGCCGAGCCGAACCCCACGCCGTATTTCGCACCTTCGACGCGCACGCCATAATATCGATTGCCGTTCATGGTGGTCCTTCCAGCGAGAGGGCGCGATTGGCGGCAGCGTAACCCGCCAGTCGCCGCGAGTTCAACGGCGGATCGGTATCGCGGCAATGACGGCCATGGAGTTGGAGCGCGGATCTATCTCCATTCGTCGTCCCGGCGAAGGCCGGAACCCATACGCCGCAGCCGGCGTTGCGAACGGGACTCGTCGTTCCCATGTCGCGCAACAAGTTGCACGAGGCTGCGCCAACAGACCTCGCCTCACCGGGACAGGCACCGTGATCATAGCTCTTCGTTACGTCGGAAGCGACATCTCCACGAAGCACCTCGATATCCTTGATGAGGCTGATGGCGTGCCGAGGCGATTGCCAACGCGCCGGTCTTCGCCGGGACGACAGCGGAGTTGCGGCCGCTCGAACCTTAGGTCCCGGCGCTCACGCTCCGATCAATCGAATGTGTCGAACGGAGCCGCAGAACGCGCAAACTCGCTGTGTAGGCGCGGAATAATCGGGGCGCATCGCGCGTCATGGCTTTAGCGAAAACGCTTCAGCAGGCCGGCGAGAAGGTCCGATCCTGTTGAATCCGGCAGGAGACGCTCGATGACCACGATCAAACACGTCGCGGCGGGTTTGCTCGCTCTCGGCATGCTGACGACATCCGCCATGGCGCGAGAAGTCCCGGCTGGCCCATCTGCGCTGGCAAAAGGACATGCCGCGGCCGCCGGCCGCTGGGGCGGCGGGACGCCGCGCATGGCCGTGCCGCGCTACGGCGAGTTCGAAACGTTGCCCCGGGACCAGCCCGGCGGCGTCTGCGATCACGGCGACAATGCCATGATCTGTTGAGCCGGACGGTGCATGGCGGTGATCTCCGGCAAAAGTTGCGCTGGCTTCGCTGGGCCGTCTCCCTCCAGCCGCGAGCGCCGCCGCCATGCACATCCTCCGTCCCCAGTTTCGCATCGAGGACGACCGCGCGCTGGCCTTTGCCGCAGCGTGCGGCTTCGGCGCCATCGTCGCCGCCGATGCGCGCGGCCCGCGGGCGTCGCATGTGCCGTTCGTGATCGCGCGGCGCGAGGATCGCGTGACCGGGCAGACTCATCTCACCGCGAAGAACCCGCTGGTCGAACTCGCCGACGGCACAAGGCGTTTCCTGCTGATCGTCTCCGGCGATGATGCCTACATCTCGAACGACTGGTACGTCTCGCCTGAAGCGACCATGGGACCTCACGCAGATGAAGCCCGGCAAGCGCGAGGCGATGCTCGCCGGGATCCGGGTATGACAGGCTCCGCGTAACCCGCCATCTTTGTTGCGTGGACGGCGGATTACGCCTTCGGCTGGTCGCCCTACAAAGTAGACCGGCACCGAAATCGCACACGTGTTGTTAAGATTTGCTTCGCGCTGATTTGTCCGATTCCGATTCGTTCTTTGCGAACAAAATGGAGTCGGATGAAGAACGGTTAGGGGGCGTCTTGCAGGAAGCGCGCGACCTCATTGTTGAATCGATCCGCCTGCTCGACATTGAGAATGTGAACGCCGGGCAGCAGAAACGCCTTGTTAAGGATCGCTTCGTGCTGATTTTTCGATTCCGATTCGTTCCCCGCGAACAAACTGGAGTCGGATGGGGAACGTGATTGTGATGCGAGTCGTCACTTGATCGCTGAGGCAATCGAAGGCAATGCACTCGAAATGCGCGGAGATATTCCGTGCCGGGAGCAATTTTCCCATCCCGGTACAACATCGGCTCCTCAGATGCTGCGGATGCATACGTCCTATTAATGCTTGAGCCGCACCGATTTTATCGATTCCGATTCGTTCTTCGCGAACAAATTGGAGTCAGATGCAGAACGGGTGGTGGCGTACGATGCGTTTCTCTGCTCCACTCGGTGCGCAAGAGAAAGTGCATTGATGGCCAAGAAGACAGGCAGGAAGACCAACAAGAAAAGGGCAAGGCCCGCGTCGCGGCGGACGGTGCTGGCGATCGACATCGGCGGCACGCATGTGAAGGTCATGACCGACAAGGAGCGCATCAAGCGCGAATTTGAGTCGGGTCCAGCATTGTCCGCCACCGAGATGGTGCGGCAGGTCAAGGCGCTGACCAGGGACTGGTCCTATGATGTGATCTCGATCGGCTATCCCGGACCGGTGGTTCACGACCGACCGCTGACGGAGCCGCACAATCTCGGCCGCGGCTGGGCCGGCTTCGATTTTCACGGCGCGTTCGGCCGGCCGGTCAAGGTCGTCAACGACGCGATGATGCAGGCGATCGGCAGCTATCAGGGCGGACGGATGCTGTTTCTCGGCCTCGGCACGGGGCTTGGCTCGGCGATGATCGTGGAGGGCGTGTGCGAGCCGATGGAGCTTGGGCATTTGCCCTATCGCAAGGACGGGACGTTCGAGGACTATGTCGGCGCTGCCGGCCTCGAGCGGCGCGGCCGGAAGAAATGGCGCAAAAGTGTCGACGACGTCATCGCGCGGCTGTCGGCGGCGCTGGAGCCCGATTACATCGTGCTCGGCGGCGGCAATGCCGACAAGGTCGACAACCCGCCGCCCAAGGTGAGGTTCGGCGACAACGCCAATGCATTCGAGGGTGGATTCCGGATGTGGAAGAAGAGCGCGCGCAAGCCGCGCGGCGTGCATCGATGAAACTGGAACTGCCACCGAATTGCCGCAACTGCCGAAGTTTCACGCCGTTCCGTCGTTGCTGTTCCTGGAACTGATCGGGTGCGCTGCTCGTTTGATGCGACATGACATCCCGTTCCATGAGGAGTGACTGATGCGAAGCTTGATTATTCCCGCAATTGCGGCCTTGGCGATCGGCGCAGCGACGCCGGCGATGGCCTATGATTCCGGCAGCCAGATCTCGATGGAGGCCGCCCTCGACGTTGCGACAAGTATCGGCGTCGTGACGGTGTCCAACACCCAGTTCCTCGGCGACGAGTGGGAGGTCGAGGGCCGTGACAGGCTCGGCCGTTGGATGCAGGTCGATGTCGATGCGCGTACCGGCGAGGTGCGCAACGTGGATCGCAGCTGGTAGCCGCATATTCACTGCAGCGGGAAATCCGCAACGGCCGGCGGTGCAAGGCGCTCGCCGGCCGTTCGTTATCCAGAACTGTCTGATGCCGTGCTTTGGCTTGATGGCATGAAGCTGGGGTATGCTGGTCGCATCATTCCGGGAATCGCCGCCAGCGCGGCGGCCCGTGACCAGGAGACCGGCCATGACAAAACCGTTTCCATCCAGAACCCACATCGGCAACCATCTGCTGCATCCGGAAACCCAGATGCTCAACTACGGCTACGATCCGCAGCTGTCGGAGGGCGCCGTCAAGCCGCCGGTGTTCCTGACCTCGACCTTCGTGTTCCGCACCGCCGAGGACGGCAAGGATTTCTTCGATTTCGTCGCGGGCCGGCGCGAGCCTCCGGAAGGCATGGGAGCCGGGCTGGTCTATTCGCGCTTCAATCATCCGAACAGCGAGATCGTCGAGGACAGGCTTGCGATCTATGAGCGCACCGAGAGTTGCGCGCTGTTCTCATCCGGCATGTCGGCGATCTCGACCACGGTGCTGGCCTTCGCGCGGCCCGGCGACGTGATCCTGCATTCGCAGCCGCTCTATGGCGGCACGGAGACGCTGTTCACCAGGACGCTGGCGGGGTTCTCGATTCAAGCCGTGGGCTTTGCCGACGGCCTCGACGAGCGCGTCGTCCGCGCCGCCGCCGACGAGGCGATGAAGAAGGGCCGCGTCGCGATGATCTTCATCGAGACGCCGGCCAATCCGACCAACGGCCAGGTCGATATCGCGCTTGTCAGGCGCGTCGCCGACGCGATCGGCAAGGCGCAGGGCTTCACACCGATCATCGCCTGCGACAACACCCTGCTCGGGCCGGTGTTTCAGCGGCCGATCGAGCACGGCGCCGACCTCTCGCTGTACTCGCTGACCAAATATGTCGGCGGCCATTCCGACCTGATCGCGGGCGCAGCGCTCGGCTCGAAGAAGCTGATGAAGGACGTCAAGGCGCTGCGCGGGGCGATCGGCACCCAGCTCGATCCGCATTCCTGCTGGATGATCAGCCGCTCGCTGGAAACGCTCAGCCTGCGCATGGAAAAGGCCGACCGCAATGCGCGCATCGTCGCCGACTATCTGCGCGACCATCCCAAGGTGGCGCAGGTGCATTATCTCGGCCATCACGATCCGGCGTCGCCGGCGGGGCGAGTGTTCGCGAGCCAGAGCAGCGGCGCCGGCTCGACTTTCTCGTTCGACATCGTCGGCGGGCAACAGGCGGCGGAGAAATTCCTCAACAGCTTCCAGATATTCAAGCTCGCGGTGAGCCTCGGCGGCACCGAGTCGCTCGCGAGCCTGCCGGCGACGATGACGCATTCCGGCGTGCCCGCCGATATCAGGAAGAAGATCGGCGTGCTCGACACGACGATCCGGCTCTCGATCGGAATCGAACATCCCTCCGATCTGATCGCCGACATCGCGCAGGCATTGAGCAAGGTGTGAGCGTGTAGGATGGGTAGCGCTTCGCTCCCCCATCCTGCCGCTACGTCTGCGGCTTGATCCCGCCGGCCTCGGCGATCAGCTCGAACGAGCGCAGCCGCTTCTGATGATCGTAGACGTCGGACACGATCATCAATTCGTCGGCGCCGGTCTCCGCGACCAGCGCGTCGATGCCGGCGCGCACGGTCTGGGGCGAGCCGATGATGGAACGCTCCAGCATCCGCATCGCCTGGACCTTCTCCGCGGGCGACCAGTAGGTCTCGATGTCGTCGATCGGCGGCTGGCTCAGGCCGCGGGCGCCGCGGAAGATGTTGGTGAACGACATCTGCTGCGTGGTGGCAAGCCGCCGCGCTTCCGCATCGGTGTCGGCGGCGATGATGTTGACGCCGACCATCGTGTACGGTTGCTGGAGCTGCTCCGACGGCTTGAAGCGCGCGCGATAGATCTGCAGCGCCTGGAGCAGCAGCTCGGGGGCAAAGTGCGAGGCGAAGGCGTAGGGCAGGCCGAGCTCGCCGGCCAGCATCGCGCCGAAATTGCTCGATCCCAAGATCCACAGCGGCACGTCGGTGCCCGCGGCCGGCACCGCCTGGATGCGCTGGTTCGGACCTGCGGCGGCGAGGAAGGCCTGCACCTCGAGCACGTCCTGCGGAAAATTCTCGGCAGATTCGGGCGTGCGGCGCAGCGCGCGCAAGGTGAGCTGATCGGTGCCCGGCGCGCGGCCGAGCCCGAGGTCGATGCGGTCCGGAAACAGCCGCGCCAGCGTGCCGAACTGTTCGGCGATCACGTAAGGCGCGTGGTTCGGCAGCATGATGCCGCCGGCGCCGACCCGGATGGTCTTGGTGCCGGCCGCGATGTGCCCGATCACGACCGACGTCGCGGCGCTCGCGATGCCGGCCATGTTGTGATGCTCCGCCACCCAGATCCGGCGATAGCCGAGCGCCTCGGCGTGAACTGCGACATCGCGCGCATTGTACAGCGCGCCGCGCGCGTCGGTCTCTTCGGTGACGCGGACGAGATCGAGGATGGAAAGGGCGGCCACGGGAGCTCCGGAACGTTGGGGACGGCGCCGGTGGGATTTGGCTATGTCCAGGCGGGGGCGAAACGGCGGGGCGCAGCCGGTTCATGCAGATGCATATGGATATGGTCGCCATCCCGGTCAATCCGCCCGTGCCCGTCCCAAAATATCGAAAACAACCCCATGCACAGTAGCAATGGCGAGGGGCGGCCCGAAGAAACGACTTGACGCGTCGGGCAACTCAGCGGTAAATTTCCATTATTCCGAAATGGTGCAGGCGCCCGCCGCCATGCCACGTCAGCCTTGCCCCACAGCAAGGCCACGCTCACCGGCGCTTTAGCGCCGTGCAACCTGGCGAAAATGTTACTAATGACGACCGCTACCACCCGCGGCCGATCCACCCTACTTTCGCGGAGCGCCGCCCGCACAGTCCCGCCGATCCGATCCGGAGCAAACCAATTCCCCAACTCATCTTCGGCCTGACCAGCCTCTTGATCCTGGCCCGCTTCATCTGGCCGCTCGACTGGCCGCTCGCGGCAAAGCTCGTCGCCGCGGTGCTGGTGCTGGTCGCCTTGCAGTTTCACCGTTGGAACAGGCTGTCGTCGGGATCGGTATTTTCGCCGGAGTTTCCGCGCCCGGTGGTCGCGCTGTTCAACTGGGCGTTCGGCGCGGTCGTGCTGCTCGCGCTGCTGCAACTGGCGCTCGATGCTGGCCTGCTGGTCGCAGCGCTGATCCACGGCGGCTTTGTCGGCGCGCCCGACAGTGTCCGCTACGCACTTGCCGGCGTGGCGGGCGTCGCCGCCGCGATCGGCGTCCATCAGGCGATGCGCATTCCGCCGCTGAAGGATGTCGAAGTCGCCATCGGCGGGCTTCCGCGCCAGTTCGACGGCTACACCATCGTGCAACTGACCGACCTGCACATCAGCCGGCTGTTTCCCGCGCCATGGGCGCGCACCATGGTCGCGCGCGCGAACAAGCTCGGCGCCGACCTGATCGCGATCACCGGCGACCTGATCGACGGCAGCATCGATGCGCGTCGGGACGACATCGCGCCGTTGCGCGACCTGATGGCCGCCGACGGCGTCTACGTGATCTCGGGCAATCACGAATACATCTTCGGCTATGACGGCTGGATGGCGCATTACGAAGCGCTCGGCCTGCGCTCGCTCGAGAACCGGCACATCGTTCTCGAACGCGGCGAGGGCCGCCTGGTGATCGCAGGGATGACCGACCGCGCCTCGCGCCACCGCGGCCATTCGATCCGCGACCTTGCCGCGGTGCTCGACGGCGCGCCTGCGGGCGCGCCTGTCATCCTGCTCGACCACCAGCCGAGCGACGCCCGCAACGCCGCTCGGCTCGGCGTTGCCCTGCAACTCTCCGGACACACCCATGGCGGATTGATTTGGGGGATCGATCGTCTCGCCGCACCCGCCAATGCCGGCTTCGTCTCGGGCCGCTACGACGTCGACGGCATGACGCTCTACGTCAACAACGGCACCGCGCTGTGGCCGGGTTTTGCCTTGCGGCTCGGCCGGCCGTCGGAATTGACCCGGATCACGCTGCGGGGGGCGGGCGATATCTAGAACGAGATGAAGTTGGCCTGAAACGATTTGACCGCGGGTTCGATTCTCTCTCCCCATTGGGGAGAGGTCGATTTGCGCAGCAAATCGGGTGAGGGGCCGCAGCTCCAACGAGAGACCGCAACCCCTCACCCGGCGCTGCGCCAAAGCCGAAGCTTCGCTTCGCCGCGGCTCCAGCCCAACCTGATCTCACGCGATGATGCGAGCGTATCGTCGCCACAAAAATACCCTAGCGATGAACGCCTCACAGGGATCGCGCATGCTTAAGACATTGGTCATCTCTTTGCTCTCATTTTCACGACCTCATTCAGCAGGAGGCACCATGTCCGACATCACCATTCCCGGCGGAAGAATTCGTTCCTTCGTCGAGCGGATCGAGAACCTTGACACTGAAATGGCGGAACTGAGCGAGCAGAAGAAGGAAGTCTTCTCGGAGGCGAAGGGCGAAGGCTTCGACGTCAAGATCCTCAAGGAGATCATCAAGCTGCGCAAGCAGGACCAGGACGAGCGCGACGAGCGTGAAAGCCTGCTCGATCTCTACATGCGCGCGATGGAAACGGCGCCGGCGGAAGACAAGACCGCGAAGGCGGCGTGAGGTTTGGGAAGCGTGATGCTTCCATAAGCGGACAGCGAAGTAGGGCGGGTTCGCGACTTGTCTGCCATCGCTCATTGAGCGAAGGTGGAAGCGCAACCCGCCGCGACTGTTGCGAGCGAAACGGCGGATTACGCCTTCGGCTAATCCGCCCTACGCTTCCTTTGCGATCCCATGCTCGTAAATGAATCCGGTCCAGAACGAGAGCGCTTCGACAAAGACCTGCTCGGCCCTGATCTTTTTACCGGCATGTTCGAAGTAGACCAACCAGCCAGTTTCGAGTTCACATGCAACCGTCACTCGCACCGTAGGATCAGGATTGTTGCTCACCGCCCAATGCTTTGAGGCGGTTGCAGCTTGGCGACAGAGGTGGAGGGCGTTGCAGGCCTTCCTTGCGCGATTCTGAAGGTCCCTAAGTTTTGTGATGCCGAGCTTGTTGCGCTGCTCAGCTGTCATGTCGCTGAACACCCAATCGGAGAGGTGCCAGGCAGTTACGCTCCATCACCAGCGACATGCTCTCGCAAATTCTGAGGATATTTTGGTAATCTTCCTCGGCAATCATCCATGACCTCTCTGTAGGTCGTTGGACCGGCTGAGGAGCAATCTGCTTCGGCGTCTCTGGGAGCCTGTAGGTTTGAAGGGCGTTGGCGACCTGACGTAGGGGAAATTTAATGTCCTGGGTCGTCTTGCGAGACTGCTCCGCCAGCCGGCGCCGGTTGTCCAAGCGGGGGCGGATAAAGGTCGGCAGGGCGGAATTGAAGCGCTCGGCGTTTTCTCGCAGCCGATTGAGCGCATCGTCGAGGATATTTAGGTCCTGCTCGAATTTCTGAGTAATCGATTCCGCCGTGTGCCAAGCTCCCGCGGCGTGCACCTTCACTTCTGTAGAGTTCGTAACACCGTGGACCGCGAAGCGGGGCGGTACCGGAGGCATACAGTGGAACAAATGCTCCTGTCCGGTAAAGGGTACTTGCCATGACAATGCTTAAATCTAAGCCCACTTCCGCAGGGGCAAATTTGATTGCGTCTTATCGGGCTAGAGGTTTGCATGGGGTCAATTGACATAGAAGGGAGCGATAGGATCGCTCCCTTCTCCGTCGATTCGTTGTTTTCCTCGCAGGATCAGCTCACGAACACCCCGTCGTGCTGCCGCAAGTATCGCACTTCATGCACGTCCCGTTCCGGACCAGCGTGAAATTGCCGCACTCCGAGCACATCTCGCCTTCGTAGCCTTTTGCCTTGGCTTCGGCGCGACGCTCGGCCTTGGATGGGGCGGCGGCTGCGGCTGACCCGGGCTTGCCCCAGTTCAGGGCCTCGAGCTTCTCGGTCGGCGAGAGGTCGTGGCTGACTTCCTGCTTCAGCGCGACGGCGCCTTCGATGGTGTCGGAGACGCCGCGGGCGGTGGCACCGTGCCCAGCCATCGACGTCACGCGGTTGCCGCCGGCGGGGGCGTTGTCGGCGTTGCTGCTGACTGCGGCGGAGCCACCGCGCATGACGACGAGGTTGTCGGTGCGCGAGCGGGTCAGGCCCTTCGACAGGTACTTCGTCGCCTGGTGGTGCGGCGCCTCTTCCGGCTGCTCCTTGCCTTCCTCGACGCCCTTGCCGAGCGCGTCGAAGCCACTCTCGTTCGGATCGACATGGGCGAGATCGAAGCGCGACATGTAGCTCACCGCGAGCTCGCGGAAGACATAGTCGAGGATCGAGGTCGCGTACTTGATGGAGTCGTTGCCCTGCACCGGGCCCGCGGGCTCGAAGCGGGTGAAGGTGAAGGCGTCGACATATTCTTCCAGCGGCACGCCGTATTGCAGGCCGAGCGAGACCGCGATTGCAAAATTGTTGATGAAGGAGCGCAGCGCCGCGCCTTCCTTGTGCATGTCGATGAAGATCTCGCCGAGCCGTCCGTCGTCATATTCGCCGGTGCGCAGATAGACCTTGTGGCCGCCGACCACCGCCTTCTGGGTGTAACCCTTGCGGCGGTCCGGCATCTTCTCGCGCTCGCGCATCACGACGATGCGCTCGACCAGCTTCTCGACGATCTTTTCCGAGACCTGGGCGGCACGCGCCGCCATCGGCTTCTCGTAGAGCGCCTCGACCGCATCGTCCTCGTCCTCATCGTCGGAGATGAGCTGCGAGTTGAGCGGCTGCGACAGCTTGGAGCCGTCGCGGTACAGCGCGTTGGCCTTCAGCGCCAGCTTCCACGACAACAGATAGGCGGACTTGCAGTCCTCCACCGTGGCGTCGTTCGGCATGTTGATGGTTTTCGAGATCGCGCCCGAGATGAACGGCTGCGAGGCCGCCATCATCCGGATGTGGCTCTCGACCGAGAGGTAGCGCTTGCCGATCTTGCCGCAGGGGTTGGCGCAGTCGAACACCGGGTAGTGCTCGGCCTTGAGGTGCGGGGAGCCTTCCACCGTCATCGCGCCGCAGATGTGCACGTTGGCGGCCTCGATCTCGCGTTTTGTAAACCCGACGGCCTGGAGCAGGTCGAAGCCGGGGGCTGCGATCGCCTCGGCGCCGATGCCGAGCTGGTCGCGGATGAAGTCCTCGCCGAAGGTCCACTTGTTGAAGGCGAACTTGATGTCGAACGCGGTCGGCAGCGCCTTTTCCACCTTGGCGATGGCTTCGTCGGTGAAGCCCTTGGCCTTGAGGGTGGAGGCGTTGATGCCAGGCGCATTCGACAGCGAGCCGTGGCCGACGGCATAGGCCTCGATCTCGGCGATCTCGCTCTCGCGATAGCCGAGCGCGCGCAGCGCGGACGGCACCGCCTGGTTGATGATCTTGAAGTAGCCGCCGCCGGCGAGCTTCTTGAACTTGACCAGCGCGAAATCAGGCTCGATGCCGGTGGTGTCGCAATCCATTACCAGGCCAATGGTGCCGGTCGGCGCCACGACAGTAACTTGCGCGTTGCGATAGCCGTTGACCTCGCCGAGCGCCAGCGCGTCGTCCCACGCGAGCTTGGCATGCGCGACGATATCGGCTTGCGGGCACGAGGCGTGATCGAGCGGAACGGGATTGACCGCAAGCGCCTCGTAGCCACCGGCGTTGCCATGGGCGGCGCGGCGGTGGTTGCGGATCACGCGCAGCATGTGCGCGGCGTTCTTCTTGTAGCCCGGGAAGGTGCCGAGCTCGGCCGCCATCTCGGCCGAGGTCTTGTAGGAGATGCCAGTCATGACGGCGGTCAGCGCGCCGCACAGCGAACGGCCTTCCTTCGAGTCGTAGGGCAGGCCCATGGTCATCAAGAGGCCGCCGATGTTGGCAAAGCCGAGGCCGAGGGTGCGGAACTCGTAGGAGAGCTCGGCGATCGCCTTCGACGGGAACTGGGCCATCATGACGGAGATTTCGAGCACGATGGTCCAGAGCCGGCAGAGATGCTCGTAGGACTCGATGTCGAACCGCTTGGTGGTGGTGCTGTAGAACGTCAGCAGGTTGGCCGAGGCGAGGTTGCACGCCGTGTCGTCCAGGAACATGTATTCCGAGCACGGATTGGAGGCGCGGATGTCGCCGGACGCCTTGCAGGTGTGCCAGTCGTTCATCGTGGTGTTGAAGTGCAGGCCGGGATCGGCGGAGGCCCAGGCGGCGTAACCGATCTTCTCCCAGAGGTCGCGCGCCTTCAGCGTCTTCGTCACCTTCTTGGTGGTGCGGCCGACCAGATTCCAGTCACCGTCGGTTTCCACCGCGCGGAGGAAGTCATCCTTCAGCGACACCGAGTTGTTGGAGTTCTGGCCGGAGACGGTGAGGTACGCCTCGGAATCCCAGTCGGTGTCGTAGATGTCGAACTGGATGTCCTTGTAGCCCTGCTTGGCGAACTGGATGACGCGCTTGATGTAGTTGTCGGGCACGAGGTTGCGGCGCGCGAGCTTGATCTCGCGGCGGGAGCGCCGGGTTCTTCTCGGGATCGAAGCAGTCGTCGCCACTGCCTTCGCAGTTGACGCAGGCCTTCATCACGGCCTTGAGGTGCTTCTGGTTGATCTTGGAGCCGGTGACCAGCGCCGCGACCTTCTGCTCCTCCTTCACCTTCCAGTCGATATAGGTCTCGATATCCGGGTGATCGGCATCGACCACCACCATTTTGGCGGCGCGGCGCGTGGTGCCGCCCGACTTGATCGCGCCCGCGGCGCGGTCGCCGATCTTGAGGAAGCTCATCAGGCCCGACGAGCGGCCGCCGCCGGACAGCTTCTCGCCTTCGCCGCGCAGGCTCGAGAAGTTGGAGCCGGTGCCGGAGCCGTATTTGAACAGGCGCGCCTCGCGGACCCAGAGGTCCATGATGCCGCCTTCGTTGACGAGGTCGTCGCCGACGCCCTGGATGAAGCAGGCATGCGGCTGCGGATGCTCATAGGCCGACTTCGATTTTGTCAGTTTGCCGGTCTTCCAGTCGACGTAATAGTGGCCCTGGCCGGGACCGTCGACGCCGTAGGCCCAATGGAGCCCGGTGTTGAACCACTGCGGCGAGTTCGGCGCGACCATCTGCTTGGCGAGCTGGAAACGCAGCTCGTCGAAGAAGGCGAGGGCGTCTTCTTCCGTGGAGAAGTAGCCGCCCTTCCAGCCCCAATAGGTCCAGCAGCCGGCGAGGCGGTCGAACACCTGCTTGGCGCTGGTCTCGCCGACGATGCGCTCGTTCTCGGGGAGGCTCGCGAGCGCCTCGGTGTCCGGCACCGAACGCCACAGCCACGACGGCACGGTCTCTTCCTCGACCTTCTTCAGGCGCGCGGCAACGCCCGCTTTACGGAAATACTTCTGCGCCAGCACGTCGGAGGCGACCTGCGACCAGAACTCCGGAACCTCGACGTTCTCGGCGCGGAACACGACCGAGCCGTCCGGGTTGCGGATCTCCGAGGTGGTCAGGCGGAAATTGATCCCGGCGTAGGGAGATTGTCCGCTGGTGGTGTTGCGTCGTTCGATTCGCATGGTCGAGCCCCGTCTCTTGTTCTGCCCGGTCCCACGTTTCCCGCAGGTTGCCGGAATTGTTGTCTGTTCGCAGACTTTGGGAACACGCGTGGCACGCCTCCCGTCATCCGCAGCTCAGCCGGTGGACCCGGCCTGTTTTCTCTCATCCGCCAGGCGCCGGTTTGACCCGGCCCGGCGGTGGCATGATCCCGGGGGGGCGCCCGACTGGTCGGGTCCTCCGGGTCATGCATTCAACGCCCCAAACGCTCACGCGACACGTCACGCGTACGCTTCTTGCGGGCCGGTTACGGCCTCTGTTTCCGGGTCCTTCTCGGCCCGTTTGTCGTCCCGGACTCGAAAGACCTCGGGCCCAAAATCAGGGCAGACAAGCCCTTCACCCGCGGCCCGAAGGCCTGGCGGAGTGGTCATTTTGGAACCCTGTGGGAGCGACCGGCGGGGACCCAAACACACTCGCGCCGAACAGGTTGAAAGCTAGGCCATGTCCGTTGCGCCCGTCAAGGACTAGTACGAGTTTCTGAATCAAACACTAAATATGGTGGAAGGAGGGGGATAACAGGGGTCGGTGCCGCGCCTGTGATCGAGCCAACTATCGGTGAGTCCTCAGGGATTCCCAAGCCAAAAAAATTCCTGGTCCCTGTGGATTGGAGTTTCGCCCCGCTTTTCACAGGCGAAGTTTTTATTCGCCGCGGCGGATTGAATTTTGGGGACTCACGTAAGCGTACGGGCAACTTAGGGATCAGGCATGTCAGAGCCGTGATGGTCGGGCGACAAAATCGCGGGCAAGGTGTGGCCGACTCACGTCGTCTTCACTCCTTTGCTTTCACACCCTTGCCGGGTTCCATGACAGACCAGAAACCTTCCGGGCGGACGCGCCTTGCGCCCGCCGGCCTGATGTTCCTCGCCATCACCTCGGTGGGCTGGGGGTTCAACTGGCCGTCCACCAAGTTCCTGCTCAGCGAGCTGCCGCCGCTGACCTTGCGTGGCATCACCGGCGTGATCGGCGCCGTGCTGCTGGCGGCGCTGGCGCTGCTCCGTAGCCAGAGCCTGCATGTCGAGGCAAGGCTGTGGCCGCGCCTCGTGCTGTATGCCGCGCTCAACGTCTCCGGCTGGATGGTGCTGATGGGGCTGGCGCTGCTCTGGCTGCCGGCGAGCGAGACCGCGCTGATCGCCTACACCATGCCGGTGTGGGCTTCGCTGCTGGCCTGGCCGGTGCTCGGCGAGCGGCCGACGTGGCTTCGGACCATCGCGCTGCTGATGGCGTTCGCGGGGCTCGCCGCGATCATGGGCGGCAACGGCATTTCCGCGAGCAAGGACAAGCTGCCGGGAGTCATCATGGCGCTCGGCGGCGCGTTCGGCTTTGCGCTCGGCACCGTGCTGGCGAAGAAATATCCGCTGGTGATGCCGCCGATCCCGGCCGCGGCCTGGCAGATCGGCCTCGGCTGCGTGCCGATCGCGATCATCGGCCTGATGATCGAGACCACGCATCTCGACCGCGTCACCACGGTCGGCTGGTGGCTCTTGGTCTATTCGACGCTGATCCAGTTCTGCGTCGCCTATGTCGCCTGGTTCGCCGCGCTGGCCCGCCTGCCGGCCTCGGTGGCGGCGATCGGCACCATGGCGGTGCCGGTCATCGGCGTGATCGCCTCCGCGATCGCGCTGCACGAGCCGCTCGGGCCGACCCAGATCACCGCGCTGCTGTTCACGCTCGCCGGCGTCGCGCTGGCGACGCGGTAGCTCACATCACTCGCCGAGCGCCTGCTGCAGCATGCTGGCGAGCTGCGCCTTGCGGTAGGGCTTTGCCAGCAGCAGCACGCCTTCGTCGAGGCGGCCGTGATGCACGATCGCGTTCTCGGTATAGCCCGAGGTGTAGAGCACCTTGATGCCGGGGCGCCGCTTTCTCACTTCGTCGGCGAGCTGGCGGCCGTTCATGCCGCCGGGCATGATCACGTCGGTGAACAACAGGTCGAACTTCTCGCCCTTGTCGACCAGCGCCAGCGCGGCGCGGGCGTCGGGAACGGCAATGGTCTTGTAGCCGAGGCTGCCGAGCTGCGTGACGACGTAGTTGCGCACCAGCTGGTCGTCTTCCACCACCAGGATGACTTCGCTGCCGCGCCGCGCCGGCTCCGGCGCAGACGCCTCCACCTCGACCTGGCCGCGGGCAGGGGGCAGATACAGCTTGATCGTGGTGCCGTGGCCTTCCTCGCTGTAGATCTTGATATGGCCGCCGGACTGCTTGACGAAGCCGTAGACCATGCTCATGCCGAGTCCGGAGCCCTTGCCGACCTCCTTGGTGGTGAAGAACGGCTCGAACACCTTGTCCTGCACCGCGAGCGACATGCCGGTGCCGGTGTCGCTGACCGCGAGCAGCACGTAGCGGCCCGGCGTGATGTCGGGATTGGTGGCCGCATAGGCGTCGTCGAGCACGACGTTACTGGTCTCGAACAGCAGCTTGCCGCCGTTCGGCATCGCGTCGCGGGCGTTGATCGCCATGTTGAGCAGCGAGTTGGCAAGCTGCGACGGATCGATATGGACGCTGGCGACATCGGGCGCGAGCATGGAGTCGATCTCGATCTGCTCGCCGAGCGTCGGCCGCAGCAGCTTGGCGATATCGACCACGGTGCCGTTGATGTCGACGGTGCGCGGCTCCAGCGGCTGGCGGCGGGCGAAGGCGAGCAGATGCTGGATCAGCTCGCGGCAGCGCTCGGCGGCGCGGTCGATCAGCTCGGCGGTTTGCGCAAGCTTCGGCTGCGAACGCAGGCTGTCGACCAGCGTCTCGGTGGTGCCGGTGATGACCGTCAGCATGTTGTTGAAGTCGTGCGCGACGCCGCCGGTCAGCTTGCCGATGGCGTCGAGCTTCTGCGCCTGCTGCAGCTTGTGCTCGGTTTCGCGCGAGGCGGTGATGTCGTGATAGATCAGCGCCGCGCCGGTGATGGTGCCGTCGCCGTCGCGCAGCGGCCGGCCCGACACCACGAGGTGAATTTCCGGCGCGCCGCGCACCGGCCGGGCGACGAATTCCAGCCCGTCGAATTCCTCGCCGCGGAGCGCCCTGGCCGAAGGCATGTCGTTGGTCTGCATCGGCGTGACGCCGTCGGCCTGGAACACGGTGCTCATGGCGCGCAATTCGCGGACCGTCATACCCGGCTTGTAGCGCAGCATCTTCTCGGCGGCCGGGTTCGAGAGCAGCACGGTGCCGCCGCTGTCGATCACCAGCACCGCCTCCGCCATGGTGCGGAAGGTGGTTTCCATCACCGAGGTGGAACGGCGGAGCTCTTCGAGGGCTGCGCCGAGATCCTTGGTGCGTTCGGCCACCTTGCCCTCGAGCGACAGATTGGTCGCCTTGGTCGCGCTGAGCGCGCCCTGCAGTTCGCGGCTGACGCGCCGCGCCGTCAACGTCAGCGCGACCGCGAGCAGCAGGATCATCACCACGCCGGCAAGGTCGACCGCCAGCAACAGCCGGCCATTGGTCTTCGACTGTTCGGTGCGAATCCCGAGCAGGCGGCGCTCCTCGGCGACCAGGCGGTCGAGCGCCGCCCCGACCTTGTCCATCAGCGCGCGGCTCTCGTCCGCCGAGATCAGCGCCGCAGCGCCGGCCGTGTCGCCCGCCGTGCGCAACCTGATCAGTTCGGCACCAAGCGCAATGGCGCGCTCGACCTGTCCTCGGGTGCCCTCGATCAGCTTTGCTTCCTCCGGGGCCGACTTCACCGCAGCCATCAAATCGTCGAACGCGGCGCTGAGGGCGGTGCTCTGCTCGCGAAACTCGTCCGCGAAGGAGGCGTCGCCGGTCAGCGCGAAACCGCGCGCCGCGCTCTCGACGCCGCGCGGCAGCGAACGCGCATCCGAAATGCGCTTGAGGACGCCGAGTGCGTGATCGACCGAATCAATCTCGCTGCGCGACTTGACGTCCAGCCCGATCGACGCCGCGCTGATGACGAGGAGGATCGCAAGGCCACTGCCAAGGATGAGACGCTGGGAAGCCATCGACGATTAGTACGAGCAATTATTTGGAAAGACGAGCAGAAGGAGCGGACTTCGCAAGACATTCGTTAACCGCGGCAACCAGCGCCTGCGGGGTGAACGGCTTGCGCAGGCAGGCCGATGCGCCGAGCTCGATCGTCATCCGCAGGAAATCCGGCGCACGGTCGGCATTGGCGAAGGCATAGCCGGACATCGCGATCACGGGAATATCGGGGGCGCGCTCGTGGAAGACGCGGATCGCCTCGAAACCGCGCATATGCGGCATGAAGACGTCGATCAGCATGACGTCGAATGACGCCTTGTCCAGCGCGCGCAGACCCGATTCGCCGCCATCCGCGACGGTGACGTCGAAGCCCTGGCGCTGCAAACAGACCTCGATGGCGACGCACACCATCGGGTCATCATCGACCACGAGAACGCTCGGCACGATGCATCCTCTTGCTGCGGCCTCGCGTGCCGGCGACTCGCTTGGCCACTCTCCCGATTAAGGCGGAACCTGGACGGAAAGTCTGTATCATAAAATGCATATGCTGTTTGCTGACAAGCAGATTTCCAGCTAGCCCTGACACCATCACTTGTATTTGTCCGCCCACATTGCGACGGGTCCATGACCGCAGTTCCAGTCGACGGCCGCACCCCGCCGTCACCGCTCGGCCTCGCATTCCTGGTGGTCGCATCGACCGGCTGGGGCCTCAATTTCCCGATCATGAAGTTCCTGCTTAGCGAGTGGCCGCCGCTGTCGTCGCGCGGGCTCTGCGGCGTGGTCGGCGCGCTCGCGCTCGGCCTGGTGGCGATCGCGCGCGGACAGCCACTGCGCGTCCCCGACGGCATGTGGTTGCGGCTCGTCCTGGTGTCGACGCTGTCGATCGGCGGCTGGGTCGCGTCCATGGGCCTGGCGCTGATCTGGCTGCGCGCCAGCGAGGCGGCCGTGCTCGGGATCTCGATCCCGGTGTGGGTTGCGCTGGTGGCCTGGCCGGTGCTCGGCGAGCGTGTCTCGCTGCCGCGTGCGCTCGCGCTTGCCGTGGCGCTCGCTGGCATCGCCGCGCTGATCGGCGGTGGCGGTCTCGACGCGAGCCTCGGCAAGCTGCCCGGCATCCTGTTCGCGCTCGCGGGCGCGCTCTGCGTCGGGCTTGGCACCGTGCTGACCAAGTTCTTCAAGCTCGCAATGCCGCCGCTGTCGCTCGCGGCCTGGCAGCTTGCGATCGGCTGCGTGCCGATCGCGATCGCCGGCGTCCTGATCGAGCAGCCGCAGCTTGCCGCGCTGTCGCCGCTCGGCTGGGCGTCGATGGTCTACATGACGCTGATCCAGTTCTGCCTTTGCTATGTCTGCTGGTTCGCGGCGCTGGAGCGGCTGCCGGCGGCGACCGCGTCGATCGGCACGCTGTTGGTACCCGTCGTCGGCGTGCTGGCGGCCGCGGTCATGCTGCGCGAGCCGCTCAGCGCGAGCGACATCATCGCGCTGGTAGTGACTTTCGCAGCCGTCGCGGTGGCGCTGCGGACATGACAAAGGGCGGCGTTGCCGCCGCCCTTTGCCAACTCAAGCACTCAGCCCGTAATTACGGGCAGGGGTGCCGCAGGCCGTCATAGCCGAGATAGGTGCCCGAGGCCGGGTCGTAGGACCTGTAGCGCTGCGCGCAGTAGCTCGCGTCGCCGCCCGGCACCGCCTCCACGGCGACAGACGGTTCGTCGTAGTAGCCGTAGCTGTCGTCATAGTAGCCGGGGCCGTAGCCGCCGTAATACGCGCCGGAGGCGAGGGCTCCGCCGACGACTGCACCGGCAACCGCGCCCGGCCAGAAGCCGCCACCACGGTGATAGCCACCGTGCCAGCCGCCACCGCCGCCGTGCCAACCGCCGCCGCCGCCACCGGCCCAGTGGCCGCCGCCACCACCGGCCCAATGACCGCCGCCGCCACCGGCCATCGCAGCACCACGGCCGCCGCCAAAGCCACCACCACCGCCGCCGCCGATATGGCCACCGCCACCGCCGCCGCCGCCGCGCGCACCACCGCCACCGCCCATCGCGCCCATCTGCGCGGCAGACTGGGCGAACGAAACGGTCGGCGCCACAGCCAACGGCAGCGCAAGCGCCAGCGCCGCGGCGGTGCTCAGAACCTTCATATTGATCATTTTGGACTCCATCAAAACGGACAATGTCTAACCATCTCTGCGGTCGGGCGTTCCAGTGCTCGACATTGATTGTCCGTCATCTTTGCTTGACCGGCGGCGCATGTATGGCGGGTGAACAAAACTCCTCGCGATCGCGTCATTTGGTCGCCAAAGGACCCGCAAGCCGGGTGTAATTCGGGAGTGTCCGGCTACCTTGGCGGCGACTGGACATTTGCAGATTCAGGTGGCATCAGAGCCGGACTGCCTCGAACCGACGACCGGCCACGCATGAAACAATTCCTGCTGAAATTCTTCACCTGGTGGAACGGCCAGACCTTTGGCACGCAATTGTGGACCTCGCGCTACGGCGAGCTGGTCGGCGAGGACGAGCAGGGCAATCGCTACTACCGGACCAAGGGCGGCGAGATCGACCCGACGCTGCATTTCGAGCGCCGCTGGGTGGTCTATAACGGCTATGCCGAGGCGTCCCGGATCCCGTCCGGTTGGCACGGCTGGCTGCATCACACGGTCGATGTGCCCCCGACCGACGAGAAGTACGTGGCCCGGGAGTGGGAAAAGCCGCATCTGCCGAACATGACTGGCACCGCGCAGGCTTACCGTCCGTCCGGCTCGACGCTGGCGAGCGGCCGCCGCCCCAAGGCGACCGGCGACTATCACGCCTGGACGCCGGGAAGCTGAGCTTCACGCATTGTTGTTTCGGACGCGGCGCGTGTAACAGCGCGCGTGCACCGCACACGCACCTGTGGCAACGCGAGTGCGTGCCTGTGGACAACGGTAACAGCGGGGACAGCTGTGCCGTGTCCGATGCTGTCCGCTTGCGCTGCGCACGTCTTCGCGGCTCAATGAAGCCATCTTACGGAGATGGGAAACCATCGCGTCGGATCGGGCTCCAGATCGCGACTGTCCCGATGAGCAGCGGCCTCCGAGTTGGATGCGGCCGGGAGATAGGCCCCCGGCACAGACGTCCTGAAATCGCCCGCAAATGTGAGGCTACCGTGAGACAGGAAGGGCCGCTCGGGAAACCGGGCGGCCTTTTTCTTTGCCTCGCAATTTCGTTGTCTCACGATCAGTCAGGGCAGCCGTGCGGCCGCCTGGCTCATCAATTCGCCCCGGCGCGTGTGTGCCGGTCCCATCCGCTCCTTCATGGAGGCGAGGACCTCGGCCGGCGCGGTATCGGGCGAGCCGGCATTGAACGGCGGGGCCGGGTTGTATTCGAGCCTGAGCTGGATCGCTTCGGCGGTCTTGCGATCGACGAGCTCGGAGACCAGCGTCAGCGCGAAATCGATGCCGGCGGTGACGCCGCCGCCGGTGAAACGGTTGCGGTCGACACAGACCCGCGTCTTGGTCGGGATGGCTCCGAACCCCGACAGGAAATCGATCGCGCTCCAATGCGTGGTGGCGCGATAGCCCTTCAAGAGACCGGCGGCGCCGAGCACCAGCGAGCCCGTGCAGACCGACGTGACGTATTTCGCTCCCTCGGCCTGCTTGCGCAGGAAGGCCAGCATCTCCTCGTCGCCGACCATGTCGTCGGTGCCGAATCCGCCCGGCACGCAGATCACGTCGAGCTGCGGGCAATCGGCGAAGGTCGTGGTCGGCGTCAGGACCATGACGGAGTCGGTCGGAACGGGTTCGATCCGTTTCCAGATCAAATGCACCTTGGCGCCGGGGACCGAGGAGAACACCTGCAGCGGCCCGGTGAGGTCGAGCTGGGTCACCTTCGGGAAGACGAGCAATCCAATCTGCAGGGGTTCGGACATCGGAGCTCTCCAAATAGCGCTTGACGGAACCACGATGCCATGATGGCTTTCTGTCCAAAATGGCGTAATTCCCTCATTTTCGGACGTTGCCGCCGCCTCCGGGGATTTGGCATTGCAAGGATCTGGCAGATGATCGGCATCCTGATCTTTCCCGACTTCCAGCTGCTCGATGCGGCCGGCCCGATCGCGGCGTTCGAGATCGCGGCGCGCTTCGCCAACGACCCGCCCGCGATCAAGACGATCGCGGTGAAGGCCGGACCGGTGCGCTCGTCGTCCGGCGTCGAGATGCTGGCGCGCGGCTTCAGGCCGTCGGCGGCGATCACGACGCTGATCATCGCGGGCGGCAACGGCGTGCGCACGCCGGCGACGTGTCCTGTCACGCTGTCATTCGTGCGGCGAATGGCGAGCCGCGGCATCCGCGTCGCAAGCGTCTGCTCGGGCGCCTATGTGCTGGCCGAGGCCGGCCTGCTCGATGGCCGCCGCGCCACCACGCATTGGCAGCGGACGCCGCACTTCGTGAAGACCTATCCGAAGGTCAAGCTCGAGCCGGACCAGATCTTCGTCCGCGACGGCAATATCTGGAGCTCGGCCGGAATCACCGCCGGCATCGACCTCGCGCTCGCGATGATCACCGAGGACTACGGCGACGAGGTCGCGCAGAACACCGCGCGGCAGCTCGTGCTGTACCATCGGCGCAGTGGCGGGCAGTCGCAGTTTTCCTCGCTGCTGGAGTTGAAGGCGCCGAACGGCCGGTTCGGGCCATTGCTCGCCTGGGCGCGCGAACATCTCGACGCGCCGCTGACGGTCGAGGATCTCGCCGACAAGGCCGGGATGAGCTCGCGGCATTTCACCCGCGCCTTCATCGCAGAGACCGGTACCACACCATCGAAGGCGGTGGAGCGATTGAGGATCGAAGTGGCGCGGCAGCGCGTGCAGTCGTCGGGCGAGGCGATCGAACGCGTCGCCGAGATCACCGGCTTCCGCGATCCGGAGCGGATGCGCCGCGCCTTCATCCGCGCCTTCGGCCAGCCGCCGCAATCGCTGCGCCGGGCATCGCGCGCCGGGTAGGCCGCGGACGTGCGCAATCGCGGCGCGTTGTTGGAAAGATAGGGCAATCATTCCACGGCGAAGCCAACGCGGTTGCCGATGAAGGACCGTCGCCAAGCTCACCGGCGTTACCGGCAGCGGCAATTTGAGTTTGGGACAAGCTCGTTGTCCGGTCTCACACGATTCATTCAGTCGTTGCACCGATGAACCGCGCGAAGGTTCCTGTGACCCACGTTAGGTGGGGCGTTGCGGACCCGAGGAGGTTCCACATGACAAAGCATCGAACGATTACCGGGTTCGTGGCCGTCACCCTGCTGGCTGTCACTGCAACCGCCGCGACGATCCGGTCACACCTGCCCCGAAGCGATGGCGTTGTCGTCGAGACGGGCCCGCTCCCGGCTAGGGATTTCAGCGACCGCTGGTCCCCGATTTCAGCTTTGCCCCCGGCAATAAACATGACTGAGCGCGCACCTGAGGAGCGTTAAACCGGTCATCGACGCAGATCCGGCCGGTTCCCGGATAGGCCGCGCGCAGAGATTAGCGCAGGACAAACGCCCCGCCGAAGGCGGGGCAAGATGTTGAACCACTTGATCCTGCACGACTTGATCTCAAAACGACTTGGTCTGAATAGAACTAACGGTTCCGCCGCGCCGGAATAGCGCAGCCATTCACCTTGCAAACGATCAGTACGATCACTGAAAATCCACGGACGGCGAGATATCAATTGCTCAATGTATCGGTCGCGATCTTCTTCTTGAGTGCTTCGCAGGTATTCCGGACCTCCGTGGTCATCAGCGAGACGGCTTCGATCTGGAGGAAGAAACGCTTGCCCTGATCGCGGTAACCCGCGGCGAATTCCTTGATTTCCGCGATCATGTCATGAACGCCCGCCACCATGACCTCGCAGTTCTTGGCGGCCAGTTGCAGTTCCGATCCAAGGGCCTCGATCTCTCTCACCGCCGCTTCGTATTCGCGCACGACCGCCTCGGCCGATAGCTTGCCGACCTCGTTGACGCCGTTGCGGTGCTCGACGTAGTCCGGCATCGGCGAGAGAGGCCGAATGTTGCTGCGTGGGCGATGCGTACTCACCGTGTCGATTTCGCTCTCCGTCGTTTCCAACGGGGCGCGGGCGAGGACTTCTGCACTCACACTCATGCGAAGGCTCCATAAGTTGTTACGGCGAGTGGAGTTTAGCAATGTCAACGGATTTGTCTCGCTTTTCCACAAGTTTAGGAGAAGTCCAATTGTGCGTTGCAGCATAGCGAATCCTGCGCCGCAATCGCTGCGCCGGGCATCGCGCGCGAGCCAACGAGGCGTCGGGGGATCAGGTTCGTTTGCCGTCCGCGAAGCGTCACGGGTGCGCAGCTGCCTCTTTGTGCTGGCGACGCGCGTGGGCCACTCCCCAGCCGAGCCCAAACAGGGCGGCGGCGAGCGAGCCCCCGAGCACCCCGAGCTTTGCTGCGTTGAGCAGGGCCTCGTCGGGGAAGGCGAGCATGGCGGTAAAGATAGACATGGTGAAACCGATTCCGGCCAACAGGCCGATGAGGCAGACGCCGCCCCACGTAATGCCCGGTGCCAGCCGACAGCCCAACTTGACCGCAAGCCAGGTGGCACCGATCACACCGACCGGCTTTCCCAAGGCAAGGGCAAGCCCGACGCCCAGCATCACGGACTGAGCTCCGGAACCGAGGCCGGAAGCTGTGAGGCTGATGCCGGCGTTCGCCAACGCGAACAGGGGCATGATGCCAAAGGCGACCCAGCCATGCAGCGCCGTCTGCACGCGCACGACGGGCGGCAACATTTCGCGATTCGCGACGTGGAGCGTACGGCGCCGTGACCTGAGGCGATGGGTATCCTTCCAGGCCGCATCGCTGTCGCGCAACTCCGCGATCACGCGCGACACCATTTGCAGGGGCGGCTCCCGCAGCGGCATCGGCCGCACCGGCGTCATCAGGCCGAGCACGACGCCGGCAAGGGTCGGATGCGCTCCGCTCATCAGCAGCCCGGTCCAGACCAGCGCTCCCGGCGGAACGTAGGCGAGGGCGGAGCCGATGCCGATCCGCTGAAGCCCGACCACCATCAGAATGCCGAGCGCCGCCACGATAAACCCGCTCAGCTCCAGTCCGCTGGAGTAGACGAAGGCGATGATCAACACCGCGATGACGTCGTCGATGATCGCCAGCGCCAGCAGGAACACCCGTAGATTGACCGGGATCGATCGTCCCAGCAAAGCGAGCGCCCCCACGGCAAAGGCGATGTCCGTCGCCGTCGGTACGGCCCAGCCCTGGCCGCGCACGGGATCGGCATTCAGGCCAATGTAGATGAGCGCGGGGGCGATGACGCCGCCGGCTGCCGCGATCACGGGCAGCAGCGCCTGGTCGAACCTGCTCAGCGCGCCTTCATGGATTTCGCGCCGAATCTCCATGCCGACAACGAGGAAGAAAATCGTCATCAGCCCGTCGTTGATCCAGAAATGCAGCGATCGGGAGCTGACGAAGTCGCCAAACCCGAGCAAGAGTTGCTGGTGCCAGAGAGCGTGATAGCTGTCGGCGAAAGCCGAGTTGGCCCAGATCATTGCAGCGGCTGCCGCGGCCAGCAGTACGCCGCCGCCGACAGCCTCGACGTGCAGGAAGCGCTGGAGCGTGGCGAACGCTCGCTCGGCAAGCAGTTGAGCTCGTGGCAGGTCTTGGGTGGGCAGTCGGTGATCCATCGGGCGCACGCACTCGGCGTGGTGGCCCGACCATCGCTTCACCTGTCGCTGCGCCATGCAGCGGACACCCATAGCCCGTTTTGCACAGCGACAGGCATAGGGCAACCCTATTCGGGCGTCCTGCGACCGTTTGCCATATCGCTGGGAGGCGACTTCGGACCAACGTGGCTTTCGGCGCTAGAACCGCTCAGGCCTCAGCAGGGCGTAGATCAAGTCGACAGGCAGGCCAGCGGCGAGTGACTAATCGAAGATCATCCGCGCTCTCGCTGGAACAATCGATAATCATCCTGGTGGTTCCGCGCCCAGGGCTGGCGATCACAGCCAGCTCGCGAGCATGTTGAGCTGGGTTGCTGCACCGAATATCAGCAGAACCGCGATGCACACCGGCAGAGAGTAGGGGGTCCGATTGTTCTCTTGCGACATGTCAGCACCAAATCGGGAGAGAGTTCCCATGCGCGTGAAAGCTACGCGCTGATTGCCTCATGCAATATCAAGCCGATCGCATAGGAATGCGAGACGAACGCCAAGCCGGCGTTATAAATGCAGAATAAGTGTCAGCGTTAGCTCTCATCGGTTTCCAGCAGCCCTAGCTTCGACGCAAGCCAGCGCGTGGTGGAGGCCTGGACCAGGATCGTGGTCAGGATCGCGACGAAAGTGACGGAGGCGATCATCTCCGCGCCCGGCGCCTTCATGCCGAGCAACAGGCCGGCGAGCGCGGCGGGGATGACACCGGTTTCGCGCGTCCAGCACATGAACAGCAGCTCCGCGAGACTCCAGCGCGCGCGGCGATCCGGCGCTGCGCACAGGAACACGGTGATGGGGCGGGCCACGAACATCAGCACCAGCGTCACCGCAATGCCGCCGAGCCAATATTGCTGCATCAGCGCAAAATCCACCTGCGCGCCGAGCAGGATGAAGATGAACAGGCGCAGCATGAAAGCGGTGGTCAGGACGAACTCACTGAGTTTCTGAGATTCGCCCGGCTCCATCGCGAAGCCGAAGGTCTCCTTGTTGCCAAGCATGATGCCGAACACGAACACCGCCATGAAGCCTGAGGCATGCAGGCCCTCGGCTGCGAAGTAGGCGGCAATCACCGCAACCACTGTGACGACGGGGGCATATTCGGCAAGGAAGGCCCACTTCTCATGGGCGATGAAGATCGTTGCGAGATAGCCCAGTACGATGCCGGCGGTGACGCCGATGATGGAATGCGTGATCAATTGGCTCAGCGAGGCCGAGAGCGAGAACGTGCTGCCGGTCGCAAGGCCGAGGAGAGTGAGGGTGATGATCGCACCCATGGCATCGTTGAACGCGGATTCGCTCATCACGGTCTGGGCGACGCGGTGGCGGATCGGGATCTGGCGGAAGATCGGCACCAGTGTCGCCGGATCAGTCGAGGCCACTGTCGCCGCCAGCAGGAACGCCACGATCGGGGGAACGCCGAGAATGTATTGCGCGGCGAAGCCCGTGATCGCCGCCGTTATGATCACGCCCAACGTTGCGATCACCACGATGGTGATCCACACTTGCTTCAGCACAGCGAGCCGAAGCGTTGCTCCGCCGTCGAACAGGATATAGCTCGCGCCGAACAGCAGGATGATCTGGTTCAGCGCAGAGTCGGCACCGATGTGCACGAGCCCGAGCGCATGCGGCCCGATCGCGATGCCGGTAAGCAGGAACACCGCGACGTCGGGAATTCTGACCTTCTGAGCGAAGAGCGCGGCAATCGTGCCAATCGCCAGGATCAGGCCGCATGATAGCAGCGTGTGCCTGGCGATTTCGATCGAGGACGACACGATCAGCCCAGCGTCTTCAGCCAGGCGCTGATCTCGGTCACCGCGACATTGGCCTGGTTGAGCAGCTTGCCCATGGTGAAGAAGCCGTGGAACTGGCCGGGGAAATGCCGGTAGGTGACGGGCACGCCGGCATCCGTGAGGAATTTCGCGTACTCGTCGCCTTCGTCGCGCAGCGGATCGGCGCCGGCGGTCAGCACATAGGCCGGCGGCAATCCGGCAAAGCTTTTTGCGCGCGCAGGCGAGGCGCGCCAGTCGCTGTTGTCGGCATCGCCGAGATAGTGGTTGCCGAACCAGCCGATCACCGAATGCGTCAACAGGATGCTGGTCTCGGGCTCGCGATGCGAGGGATGCTTGCGCGAAAAATCGGTCGCGGGATAGACCAGCAGCTGGGCCGCGAGCTTCGGACCGCCGTCGCGGGCGGTGAGGGCAACCACCGCCGCCAGATTGCCGCCGGCGCTGTCGCCGCCGACGATCAGGCGCGACGCATCGATGCCGAGCTCCGCAGCGTTGGCAGCGACCCATCTGGTCGCGGTGACGGCGTCGTCTACCGCCGCCGGGAAGCGGTGCTCGGGCGCGAGGCGATATTCGACCGAGATCACGATCAGTTCGCCCTCATGGGCCAGCTTCTGGCAAACCACCTCATGGGTATCGAGATCGCCGATCACCCAGCCGCCGCCATGGAAGAACACCAGGCACGGCGCGAGCCCGTCCGTCTTGCGCAGCGTCTTCGGCGTGTAGATGCGTCCCGGGATCGCGCCGTGCGGCGCCGGGATCGCCAGCGCCTTGCTCGATTCAAGCGCGGGCGGCTCGGGATTGGAGACAATGCGGGCGGCCCGGTAATATTCACGCGCTTCCGGTGCGGTCAGCGATTCATAGGCGGGGCGACCGGCCTCCTGGAATGCCTTGTAGACGGCGGCGGCATCGGGATCGAGAACGACGGGCATTTGCGGGGACCTTCTTGATTTCTGTTGTGTCATTCCAAGGCGATGCGATGCGTCGAACCCGGAAGCGCGAGATTCCGGGTTCGGCCCTGCGGGACCGCCCCGGAATGACGGTTGTATCAGGCGGAGCTTAGCGGTTTGGATGACGCCGGCAGCGCCGGTGACCCGGACCGTCGAGCCTGATGCGAGCTGGCATATTGGGTTTCCTCTGGCTGGTCTGGTTCGATCCGGATTTTCTCAGGTTTTCACGCGTTGCCGCGTGGCTTCAGCGTGAGGACTATCACACGTGTCCCCAGGGGTGGCCAGTGTGCGGGGAGGGCCGGCCGGGCGCCCTTTCCCCGCCGTATTCGGCGTGTTAACCGGTGGCCTGCGAGCGGCCGATATCTAGGTAGACTGTCGCGAGCCCGATTCGCCCTTTAAAGCCGCGCGAGATGCTTCGAACCATTGCCCTGACTGGCTTTGCGGCCTTGGTTGCCGCCTCAACCATCTCGCTTGCGCAGCCTGCGCGCGCGCAGATCGGAACGATTTTCTCCGATCCGCCGCCGCGTCCGCCCGGCGCGATCCCGCGCGGCCAGGCGGCGCCGCCCAGCGACGACGATGAGGAAGTGCCGGAACTGCCGCGCGGCCGCCTGCTGCCGACCCAGCCGCGGGCGTTGCCGCCGGGCCAGGCGGTGCCGCCGCCCGGCAGCGTGCAGTCGCAGCCTTTGGCGCCGCCGCCCGGCAGCACAGTCGCTCCGCCCGGCGTTGCGGTGCAGCCGCCGCAACCGGGCGGGCCGGCCGTCGCCAACACGCCGCCCGGAGCCAATCCGGCGCCGGGGCAGCGTCCGCCGGCCAAGGGCACCGCTCCGGGCACGGCACCGCAGACGCCTGCCGCGTTGCAGCCGGGCGACGAGGTCGTGCAGGAGCCGCCGTCGACCAAGATCACCAACAAGAAGGCGAGCTTCTCCGGCCTCGACAAGATCACCGGACGCATCATCAATTTCGACGAGGATATCGGCGAGACCGTGCAGTTCGGCGCGCTGCGGGTGAAGACCGATGCCTGCTACACCAGGCCGTCGACGGAAGCCGCCAACACCGACGCTTTCGTCGAGGTCGACGAGATCACGCTGCAGGGCGAGGTGAAGCGGATCTTCTCGGGCTGGATGTTCGCCGCGAGCCCCGGCCTGCATGGCGTCGAACATCCGATCTACGACATCTGGCTGACCGACTGCAAAGGGCCGGACCAGACCATCGTGACCGCGGCGCCCGATCCGCCCAAGGCGCCGACGCCGCCACCGCCGCCGGCCCAGAAGCGTGCGCCGCCGAAGCAGGCCGCGCCGCGTCCGCCGCCGCAACCGCTGCCGCAATACCAGCAGCAGCCGCCACCTCCGCCGCCCCAGCAGCAGCGGCCGGGCGGATTGTTCGGCGGCTTGTTCGGAAATTGATCGGCACTGCGTAGCCCGGATGGAGCGTCAGCGAAATCCGGGTTCTTTCTGCGCGGATGGCGTCGTCCCGGGCTACATGCGTCGCAAGATCAATTGCGCTCTGCGATGATCGCCAGTGCGTCGGCCCCCTTGACCGGCTGCGTGGTGTCGAGCTTGCCAAAGTCCGCCGGCGCGCCAGCGATCGCCTTGTCGAGCAGCGCGCGATAGCGGCGGCGCGAAATCTCCACGGCGCCGAACGTCTTCAGATGCTCGGTGACATATTGCGTGTCGAGCAGCTCGAACCCGCCGGCGATCAGCCGCGCCACCAGATGCACCAGCGCGACCTTCGAGGCGTCGCGCGCGGTGTGGAACATGCTCTCGCCGAAGAAGGCACGGCCGAGGCTGACGCCGTAGAGGCCGCCGACCAGATTGTCGTCCTGCCAGACCTCGACACTGTGGCAATGGCCCGACATGTGCAGCCCCACATAGAGGTCGCGAATGCGCTTGTTGATCCAGGTGTCGTCACGGCCGGGCTGCGGCGCCGCGCAACCGGCGATCACGGCCTTGAACGCGGTATCGACGGTGACGGTGAAGACATCCGAGCGCACGGTGCGCGCGAGGCGGGAGGCGACACGGAAGCCGTCGAGTGGAATCACGCCGCGCAATTCGGGCTCGACCCAGAACAGGGTCGGATCGTCGGCGCTCTCTGCCATCGGGAAGATGCCGCAGGCATAGGCGCGCAGCAGCACCTCGGGCGTGATCTCGGAGGAGGCGGAGTCGCGTGAGGTCATGCTGGCGAAGATAGCAAAGCGCGGGCGGTCTTGCGATGGGGCCGGCTACGGGGTTGCGACGTGTTGACGAAGCGCGCCGGTTCCTCCACAAGCCGCGCCATTCCGCCGCAGTTTCCCGAGACGGACTGCGCGGCCATGCTAGATTGCCACAAAATATGGCGCCGCCGCCCGGGACATGGCGGCTTGCGCCTGACAATCAACACAGGTGAGGGGGACGCTGCATGAAATCGTCCTGGCGCACGTTTGCGCCGTTGCTGGTCTGGCTGGTGATCTATCTGGTCCCGGTGCCGTCAGGGCTGAACGCCAATCAGTGGCACTATTTTGCGGTGTTCGCCGCCGTCATCACCGGGCTGATCCTCGAATCGATGCCGGTCGGCGCGGTGGGGCTGATCGGCCTCACGGTCGCCGGCGTCGGCGGCTATGTCGAGCCCGACCCGAACAAGTCGCTGCGCTGGATGCTCAGTGGCTTTTCCGAGAGCACGGTGTGGCTGATCGTCGGCGCCTTCGTGTTCTCGATCGGTTACCGCAAGAGCGGGCTCGGCCGAAGGCTGGCGCTGCTCCTCGTGCGCGGGCTCGGCCGCCGCACCATCGGCCTCGGCTATGCGGTGGCGTTCTCCGATCTGGTGCTGGCGCCGGCGACGCCGTCCAATACCGCGCGCTCGGGCGGCACCATCTATCCGATCGTCAGCAACATCCCGCGCATCTACGGCTCCGAGCCCGGTCCCACCGCGGGCAAGATCGGCACCTTCGTGATGTGGACGGCGTTTGCGACCACGGCCGTCACCAGCTCGCTGTTTCTGACGGCGCTGGCGCCGAACGCCGCCGCGCTCTCGATCGCCAAGAAGCTCGTCAATGTCGAGGTCGGCTGGTCGCAATGGTTCATCGGCTTCGCGCCGCTGGGCATCCTCTTGCTGTTGCTGGTGCCGCTGCTGAGCTACATGGTCTGCCGGCCCGAGATCAAGGCGAGTCCGGAGATCGTGACCTGGAGCGAGGGCGAACTCGCCAAGATGGGGCCGCCGTCGCGGCAGGAATGGATCATGGCGGTGCTGGTGCTGCTCGCGATGTTCTTGTGGATCTGCGGCTCCAATCCCAACATCAGCGTGCCGCTGCTCGGCTCGAACTTCATCAACGCCACCACGGTGGTGTTCGTCGTGATCTCGCTGATGCTGCTGTCGGGCGTGATCGCGTTCGAGGACATCGTCGCGGAGAAGAGCGCGTGGGAGGTATTTTTCTATTTCACCTCGCTGCTCACGCTATCGTCGGGTCTCAACGAGATCGGCTTCATCAAATGGGTGGCCGAGGGTTATGCGAAGCCGCTCGCAGGGACGTCGCCGCTGGTCGGAATGATCCTGCTCGTCACCTTCTTTTTCTGGATCCACTATTTCTTCTCGAGCATCACCTCGCATACCGCCGCCGTGCTGCCGGTGGTGCTCGCCGTCGGCTCCAGCATTCCCGGCCTGTCGGTGCAGACGCTGATGCTGTTGTGCGTCTATTCGCTCGGGCTGATGGGCGTGATCTCGCCCTACGCGACGGGGCCGGCGCCGATGTATTACGGCAGCGGCTATATCGGCAAAGGCGACTTCTGGAAGTTCGGGCTGATCTTCGGCGTAATCTACTTTGCCGGATTGTTGCTGATCGTGTTGCCCTGGCTACAGACGATCGGGTAAAATAGCCACAATCCAGCGAGAAACAGCGGCCGAGCGGGAAGGAGGGCTATCCTTTCCGATTCTTAACGCGCTTTGTCTGACGGAAGCGTCCAAAATGCTTCCTCGGATGTGGCGCGCGCGAACGTCAGGGGACACTTGGGACGGCGCGAGCTCGTTCGTGTTTCTTCGTGGGCAAGTTTATGGACCAGCATATCAAGAACCCGTCGATCGTGGCGTCCGAACAAACCAGGCGGCCGTCGCGCTGGCGAGGCTTTCTGACGGGATGTATCGTGCTGGCGGTGCTCGCCGGCATCGTCTGGTGGACGCGGCAACAGGCTGCGCCGCCGCAGGCCGGCGGCGGGCGCAACGCCGGGCCGATGTCGATCGTGCCGGAGGCGGTCGGCAAGGGCGATATCGGCGTCAGCCTGAATGCGCTCGGCACCGTGACGTCGCTCGCCACCGTGACGATCCGGAGCCAGATCAGCGGCTACCTGATGAAGATCGATTTCAAGGAGGGCGACGAGGTCAAGAAGGGCGATCTGATCGCCGAGATCGACTCGCGTCCCTATGAGGCGACGCTGGCGCAGGCCAAGGGGCAGCTCGCCCGCGACGAGGCGCAGCTGAAGGGCGCCCAGGTCGATCTCACCCGCTACCAGAACCTCGCGGCGCAGAACGCGGTGCCGCATCAGACGCTCGACACCCAGGTCGCGCTGGTCGCGCAGTATCAGGGCACGGTCGAGGCCGACCGCGCCTCGGTGAAATCGGCCGAAGTGAATTTGGCGTATTGCCACATCGTGTCGCCGATCAACGGGCGGGTCGGGTTGCGCCAGGTCGACCTCGGCAACTACGTGACGCCGGGCGACACCAACGGCCTCGTCGTGATCACGCAGCTCGAACCGATCAGCGTGCTGTTCACGCTGCCCGAGGACAATCTGCAGGCGGTCGCGAAGCGGCTGAAGGAGGGCGCGGTGTTGCCGACAGCGGCCTATGACCGCAGCGGCGCCAACAAGCTCGCCGAGGGATCGCTGCAGACCTTCGACAGCCAGATCGATGCGACCACCGGCACGATCAAGCTGCGTGCCCAGTTCGAGAACGACAAGCGCACGCTGTATCCGAACCAGTTCGTCAACATCCGCCTGCTGCTCGACACGCACAAGGATGCCACGACGATGCCGACCGCTGGCATCCAGCGCGGCGTGCCCGGCACCTTTGTCTATCTCGTCAATGCCGACAGCACGGTCTCGGTGCGGCCGGTCAAGCTCGGCGTCACCGACGGCGACCGTGTCGAGGTGCTCTCGGGGCTGGTGCCCGGCGACCGCATCGTGATCGACGGCGCCGACAAGCTGCGCGAGGGCGCCAAGGTGGTGGTGCGCTCCGCCACCGACGCCGCGAACCCGGCTGGTGCAGCTAAGGGGACCGCGAACGGCGCGGCGAAGGGAGGCGGGGCTGCTCCCGACAAGCCTGGAAGCGGCGACCGCAAAGGTCCTGCGGACGGGCAGACAAAATGAACCCGTCGCGGCCATTCATCCTGCGGCCGGTAGCGACGACCCTGATGATGATCGCCATCATGCTGTCGGGCATGCTGGCGTTCCGATTCCTCCCCGTCGCGGCGCTGCCTGAGGTCGACTACCCGACCATCCAGGTGCAGACCTTCTATCCGGGCGCGAGCCCCGACGTGATGACGTCGTCGGTGACGGCGCCGCTCGAGGTGCAATTCGGCCAGATGCCGAATTTGAATCAGATGAGCTCGGTGAGCTCGGCCGGCTCATCCGTCATCACGCTGCAGTTCGGCCTGTCGATCTCGCTCGATGTCGCCGAACAGGAGGTACAGGCCGCGATCAATGCCGCCGGCAACCTGTTGCCGTCGGACCTGCCGGCGCCGCCGATCTACGCCAAAGTCAATCCGGCCGACGCGCCGATCCTGACGCTGGGCCTGACCTCGAAGACCATGCCGCTGACGCAGGTCCAGGACTTCGTCGACACCCGGCTGGCGCAGAAGATCTCGCAGCTGCCCGGCGTCGGCCTCGTCAGCATCAGCGGCGGCCAGCGGCCCGCGGTGCGGATCCAGGCCGATATCCGCAAGCTCGCGGCCTACGGGCTCAACATCGACGATCTCCGCACCACGCTCGGCAACGCCAACGTCAATACGCCGAAGGGCAATTTCGACGGCGCGATGCGCGCCTACACCATCAATGCCAACGACCAGATCCGCAATGCGAGCGACTACCGCTCGCTGATCATCGCCTACAAGAACGGCTCGCCGGTTCGCCTCAGCGACGTCGGCAACGTCGTCGACGGCCCGCAGAACGACAAGCTTGGCGCCTGGATGAACGAAACGCAGGCGATCATCCTCAACATCCAGCGCCAGCCCGGCGCCAATGTGATCTCGGTGGTCCAGGGCATCAAGGACCTGTTGCCGCAGCTGCAGGCGACGCTGCCGGCGGCGATCGATCTCAACATCCTGACCGACCGGACCGTCACGATCCGAGCCTCGGTCCGCGACGTCGAATACGAGCTGGCGCTTGCGGTGATCCTGGTCGTGCTCGTGATCTTCGTGTTCCTGCGCTCGACCCGCGCGACGCTGATCCCGAGCCTGTCGGTGCCGCTGTCGCTGGTCGGCACGCTGGGTGCGATGTATCTGTTCGGCTTCAGCCTGAACAATCTGTCGCTGATGGCGCTGACGATCGCGACCGGCTTCGTGGTCGACGACGCCATCGTCGTGATCGAGAACATCTCGCGCTACATCGAGGAGGGCGAGTCGCCGCTCGAGGCGGCATTGCGCGGCTCCGAGCAGATCGGCTTCACCATCATCTCGCTGACGGTATCGCTGATCGCGGTGCTGATCCCGCTGCTGTTCATGGGCGACGTCGTCGGCCGCCTGTTCCGCGAATTCGCCATCACGCTGTCGGTCACGATCCTGATCTCCGCCGTGGTGTCGCTGACGCTGGTGCCGATGGCCTGCGCCAAGCTGCTGAAGCCGGAGAGCATGACGCGGGAGAACACCTTCCAGCGGCTCAGCCGGGAAGGCTTCGATCATGTCATCGCGATCTACGCCCGGATGCTCAACTGGGTGCTGGATCGCCAGACCTTCGTCCTGCTGATCGCCCTCGCCACCTTTGGTCTCACGGCGCTGCTCTACGTCGTCATCCCCAAGGGCTTCTTTCCGGTGCAGGACACCGGCGTGATCCAGGCGATCTCCGAGGCGCCGCAATCGGTGTCCTATGCGGCGATGGCCGAGCGGCAGCAGCGGCTTGCCAGCGCGATCCTCAGGGATCCCGACGTCGAGAGCCTGTCGTCCTTCATCGGAGTCGACGGCACCAACACCACGCTCAATAGCGGCCGTATCCTGATCAATCTGAAGCCGCATGCGCAGCGCAAGGCCGGCGTCGCGACGGTGATGGACCGGATCAAGGCCAGCACCGCCGATCTGACCGGCATCACGCTCTACATGCAGCCGGTCCAGGACCTCACCATCGAAGGCACCGTGAGCCGGACGCAGTATCAGTTCATCCTGCAGGACGCCGATCCGAACGAGCTTGCGGAGTGGACGCCGAAGCTGGTCGACAAGCTCAGGGGATTGCCCGAGCTCAGCGACGTCAGCAGCGACATCTCGGCGCAGGGGCTTTCGGTGTTCGTCGACATCGATCGCGATCAGGCCGCGCGGTTCGGCATCACGCCGGCGACGATCGACAACGCGCTCTACGATTCCTACGGCCAGCGCATCGTGTCCACCGTCTTCACCAATTCGAACCAGTACCGCGTCATCCTCGAGGCCCGATCCGTCGCTGCAGACCTCGCTGGACTCGCTGTCGTCGATCTATCTGCCCTCATCGGTGGGCTCGACGCCGGTGCCGCTGTCGGTTATGGCCAAGATGCGGATCGAGACCGCGCCGTTGCAGGTCTCGCATCTCGGCCAGTTCCCGTCGGCAACCGTCTCGTTCAATCTCGCCCCCGGCGCCTCGCTCGGCGGCGCGGTGACCGCGATCAAGCAGGCGCAGGCCGAGATCAACCAGCCGCTCGGCATGATCACGAGCTTCCAGGGCGCGGCACTGGCGTTCCAGTCCTCGCTCTCCAACCAGCTGTTCCTGATCCTGGCCGCGATCATCACGGTCTATATCGTGCTCGGGGTGCTCTATGAGAGCTTCATCCATCCGCTGACCATCCTGTCGACGCTGCCGTCGGCCGGCATCGGCGCGTTGCTGGCGCTGATGATGGCCGGGCAGGATCTCACCATCATCGCGATCATCGGCATCATCCTCCTGATCGGCATCGTGAAGAAGAATGCGATCATGATGATCGACTTCGCGCTCGATGCCGAGCGCAACGAGGGCAAGCCGCCGCGGGAGGCGATCTACCAGGCCTGCCTGTTGCGGTTCCGGCCGATCATCATGACGACGATGGCAGCGGTGCTCGGTGCGCTGCCGCTGATGCTCGGCAGCGGCGCCGGCTCCGAGCTGCGGCATCCGCTCGGCATCTCCATCGTCGGCGGCCTCCTGGTGAGCCAGCTCTTGACCCTGTTCACGACGCCGGTGATCTATCTCTGGTTCGATCGCCTCGCGCTGCGGTTTGCCGGGCGGGCGGACGAGGTCGGCGAGGCGAGCGGGTCGCGTTGAGCCATGGATCCGTCAACGCCCTTCATCCGCCGGCCGGTCGCAACCACGCTGTTGACGTTCGGGCTTGCGGCGGCGGGCCTCGTCGCGTTCTTCAAGCTGCCGGTGTCGCCTCTGCCGCAGGTGGATTTTCCGACCATCTCGGTGCAGGCGACGCTGCCCGGCGCCAGTCCGCAGGACGTCGCGACCACGGTCGCCAGCCCGCTTGAGCGGCATCTCGGCCAGATCGCCGACGTCAGCGAGATGACGTCGTCGAGCTCGGTCGGGCAGACCCGGATCACGCTGCAGTTCAACCTCAATCGCGACATCGACGGCGCGGCGCGGGACGTGCAGGCCGCGATCAACGCGGCGCGCGCCGATCTGCCGACCAGCCTGCGCAGCAATCCGACCTACCGCAAGGTCAATCCGGCCGACGCGCCGATCCTGATCCTGACGCTGACGTCGGACACGCTGACGCGCGGCGCTCTCTACGATGCCGCCTCCACGGTGCTGGCGCAGAAGCTGTCGCAGGTCGAGGGCATCGGCGAGGTGGTGGTCGGCGGCAGCTCGCTGCCTGCCGTGCGCGTCGATCTGATCCCGCAGGCGCTCTACAAATACGGCATCGGTCTGGAAGACGTGCGCGCGGCGCTGTCGAGCGCCAACGCCCACAGCCCCAAGGGCGGCATCGACGTCGGCGACCAGCGCTATCAGGTCTACGCCAACGACCAGGCCAACAAGGCCGACGACTACAGATCGTTGATCGTGGCCTACCGCAATGGCGCCCCGGTTCATCTCTCCGACGTCGGCGAGGTAGCCGACGGCGTCGAGAACCTGCGCAATGCCGGGCTCGCCAACGGCAAGCCGGCCGTGCTGCTGATCCTCTATCGCCAGCCGAACGCCAACATCATCTCGACGGTCGACCTGGTGAAGGGCCTGACGCCGCAATTGCAGGCCTCGATTTCGCCGGCGATCGACATCGGCCTCGCGGTCGACCGCTCGACAACCATCCGCACCTCGCTCAGGGACGTCGAGCGCACGCTGGTGCTGGCGGTGCTGCTCGTCATCATCGTGGTGTTCGCGTTCCTACGTAATCTGCGCGCCACCTTCATTCCGGTCGTGGCGGTTTCGGTGTCACTGGTGGCGACCTTCGGGGCGATGTACCTGTTCGGCTACAGCCTCGACAATCTGTCGCTGATGGCGCTCACGGTCGCGACCGGATTCGTGGTCGACGACGCCATCGTGGTGCTGGAGAACGTCACCCGCTACATCGAGGAGGGCCTCAGCCCGCTCCAGGCGGCGCTGAAGGGCGCAGGCGAGGTCGGCTTCACCGTGCTGTCGATGAGCATCTCGCTGATCGCGGTGTTCATCCCGATCCTGCTGATGGCCGGCATCGTCGGGCGGCTGTTCCGCGAATTCGCGATGACGATCTCGATCTCGATCCTGATCTCGCTCGCGGTCTCGCTGGCGACCACGCCGATGATGTGTGCCGTGCTGCTCAAGCCGGACCGCGGCGGCCGCGGCCGGCTCTATTGGGCCAGCGAGCGCTTCTTCGAGGCGATGCTGAATTTCTATCGCAGGACGCTGACCGCGGCGCTGCAGCACCCGCTGTCGGTAATGCTGACCCTGGCGGCGGTGTTCGGCCTCAACTTCTATCTCTACGACGTGATCCCGAAGGGATTCTTTCCGCAGCAGGACACCGGCCGGCTGATCGGTTCGATCCAGGCCGACCAGAGCGTGTCGTTCCAGCTGATGCAGCAGAAGCTCGCGCAGTTCGTGGGCATCATCCAGAAGGATCCGGCGGTGGAGACGGTGGTCGGCTTCACCGGCGGCGGCCAGACCAATTCCGGCTTCGTATTTGTCTCGCTGCGCCCGCTCGACCAGCGCAAGATCGGCGCCGACGGTGTCATTTCACGGCTGCGCCGCCAGATGGCAGTGGTGCCCGGCGCGAGCCTGTTCCTGCAGGCGGTACAGGACATCAGGGTCGGGGGCAGGGCCTCGAACGCGCAATATCAATACACATTGCAGGGCTCGACGCTGGAGGAGCTCAATGACTGGACGCCGAAGATCGCGGCAGCCTTGCAGCGCGATCCGAACCTCGCCGACGTCAACAGCGACCAGCAGAACAAGGGCCTGGAATCCGAACTCGTGATCGACCGCGACGCCGCGGCCAGGCTCGGCATCACGGTAAGCCAGATCGACAACACCCTCTACGACGCCTTCGGCCAGCGTCAGGTGTCGACGATCTATGTCGCGCGCAACCAGTACCACGTGATAATGGAGGTCGCGCCACGCTACTGGCAGAACCCCGAGACGCTGAAGGACGTCTACATCAGCACGTCGGGCGGGTCGGTCGGCGGCTCGCAATCGACCAACGCGGTGGCCGGCACCGTGGTGGCGCCGGGAACCTCGAGCGCGGCCAGTTCAGCCAATGCCCAGGCCGCGCGCAACCAGGCCACCAATTCGATCGGCTCGACCGGGAAGGGCGCGGCGTCGACCGGATCGGCCGTCTCGACCAACAGCGAGACCATGATCCCGCTGTCGGCCGTAGCGGCGTTCAAGCAGGGCGCGACGCCGCTGGCAGTCAACCATCAGGGCCTCCTGGTCGCCAATACCATCTCTTTCAACTTGCCGCCGAACGTGTCGCTGAGCACCGCGGTCGCCAGCATAGACGCGACCATGAACCGGATCGGCGTTCCGGCGACGATCCGCGGCACCTTCCAGGGCTCCGCGAAGGCGTTCCAAGATTCGCTCAACAACCAGCCGTTCCTGATCCTGGCCGCGATCGTCACGATCTACATCGTGCTGGGCGTGCTCTATGAGAGCTATGTCCATCCGCTGACCATCTTGTCCACACTGCCCTCGGCAGGTGTGGGTGCCTTGCTGGCACTGATGGCATTCAAGACCGAGTTCAGTATCATGGCGCTGATCGGCGTCATCCTGCTGATCGGGATTGTGAAGAAGAACGCCATCATGATGATCGACTTTGCGCTGGACGCGGAACGCAGGCGCGGGCTGGAGCCGCTCGAGGCGATCAAGGAGGCCTGCCTGCTGCGCTTCCGTCCCATCATGATGACGACGATGGCCGCGCTGCTCGGCGCGGTGCCGCTCGCGATCGGGATGGGCGACGGCGGCGAGCTGCGGCAGCCGCTCGGCATCGCCATCGTCGGCGGCCTGATCCTGAGCCAGGTCCTGACGCTCTACACGACGCCGGTCATCTACCTCTATCTCGACCGGTTCCGCTTGTGGGCCCAGCGCGTCCGCCGCGGCAGCGCCATGCCGATGCCGGGCTCCTCACTTCAACCGGGCGAGTAAATGCCCACAGGTGCAGCGTTGCATAGTTTTCGAATATTGGGGAAACCGGTCCGGTTTCGCCGCGTGGCGGCGTTCGGCGGGCTCGGCCTTGGTCTGAGCCTTGGCCTGACCGGCTGCATTCCCGGGGTTGAGAAGCCCGAGCTAAGCCTCGAAGTGCCGGCGAGCTATCGCGCCGCGGCCAAGGGCGATGCCGACGCCGCCGTTCCGGCGCTCGCCTGGTGGCGCGGCTTCCGCTCGCCCGAGCTGACCGGGCTGATGGAATCCGCGCAGCAATACAATCTCGATATCGCGGTGGCGATCGCCCAGATCGTGCAGGCCGACGCGCAGACCGGCGTGTCCGGCGCCGCGCTGCTGCCGTCGATCTCGGGATCAGCGAATGCGGAGCGTCAGAAGGTAGCGACGGGATCGAGTTCGTCGCTCGGCGGGAGCAGCGGGACGTTCTCGCAATACAATCTGGGGCTGAGCGCGAGCTATATCGTGGATTTCTGGGGCAAGAACCGCGCGACGCTGTCGGCGTCGGAAGAGAGCGCGACGGCCTCCCGCTACAATCGCGAGGTGGTCGCGCTGACCACGATGGCGACGGTGGCCAACACCTATTTCCAGGTGCTGGCGGCGCAGGACCAGATCAAGGCCACCCGGCGCAATCTGGCGGCGGCCGAGCGCATCCTGGCCTTGATCAAGTCGCAATTCGCCGGCGGCACGGCCTCGCAGCTCGACCTGTCGCAGCAGGAGGCGCTGGTCGCCACGCAGCGCGCGGCGATCCCGCCGCTCGAGGTGACGCTGGGGCAGAACACGGCCGCGCTCGCGCTGCTGGTGGCGCGCGCGCCGGCCGATTTCTCGGTGCGCGGCGGCAGCACCACGCAGATCTCGGTGCCGCGCATCACGCCGGGCATGCCGTCGGAACTGCTCTACCAGCGGCCTGACGTCCGCCAGGCCGAGGCGCAGCTCGCGGCCTCCAATTTCAGCGTCGACGCGGCGCGCGCGGCGTTCTTCCCGCAGATCCAGCTGACCGGCACCACGGGCTTCCAGAGCGCGGCGCTCGCCTCGCTGTTTGCGCCGGGCGCCTGGTACTACACGCTCGCCGCCGGGCTGACCCAGCCGCTGTTCGACGGCTTCCTGCTGGAGAGCCAGTTCAAGCTCGCCAAGGGCCAGCAATTGCAAAACCTGCAGGCCTATCGCAAGGCGGTGCTGTCGGCCTTCGCCGATGTCGAGAAGGCGCTGATCGCGTTGCAGAAGTATACCCTGCAGGAGCGGCTGCAGTCCGACGTCGTCGCCGCCTCGCGCAAGGCGTTCGAGGTCTCCGAGACGCAGCTGCGCGGCGGCACGGTCAATCTCATCACGGTGCTGCAGACGCAGCAGACGCTGTTCACGGCCGAACTCAATCTGGTGTCGGTGCGGCTCAACAAGCTGCTGGCGGCGAGCAGTCTGTTCCAGGCACTCGGCGGCGGCTGGACGCCGGCCGGCACGCTCGCGACGGCAGTGCCATGAGGTCGGTCATGCAGCGGTTCGTCACGCTCTTCGTCGTTATTCTCGTCATCGCGCTCGGCGCGCCGGCCGGCACGGTCCGTGCGCAGCAGCGGCCACCGAACAGCATTCCGCTCGCCTTCGGCATGAGCGCCGACCAGGCCAGCCAATCGCTCGGTGTTCCCCTGAACTACGTTCGCGGCACGCCGGGCAATGAATTGTTCGTCGCGCTGCCCAATGTGAGGGGCAGCGTGCTGTCGCGGCGCAGCGACGGGCTCTATCTGCAGTTCGGGAAGGGGCGCCTGATCGCCTGGAAGGGTGACTGGGGGACCATTCCGCAATGAAGGCCTTGGCCATGACCGCCATCAGAATACTGATCGCCTGCGCAGCCATCACGCTCAGCGCTGCTGCTGCGTCAGCCCAGAACCTGGAGCCGCGACGGCCGCTGCGCTACGGCAGCACCGGCGGTGCGTATTTCGACGGCAGGAACGACGACCGCGATTTCCGCAGCAACGGCTCGTTTCCGGGCAGCTTCGCCGCCGATCCCTTCAGCGCGGGCTTCGGCGCGGCGGGCCTGTTCGGCTCGACGCCGTATCACTCGACGCGGCCCTATCCGTCGCAGGTGACCTTCGGCGCGCCATGCCAGGATTGCCGTCCGCAGCGCACGCGGCGGCACCGCGACCGGCAGGAGTGAGGAGCTCGGGAGATCGACACTTCTAGCTCTTACGCAGTAGATCTTCGATGATGCGCGGCTTCATCCAGCCGACCTTGTCGATAATCTCCCTGCGCAACGCGTCCTTTTCCATCTCATATTGCTCGCGCGAGGTGTCACGGTCGCCGCTCGCGGTGGTTCCGAGCGTCTTGAGCAGCACGTTGTGCCGCGCCTCCCACGCGATCACTTGCTCGGTCATGGCTTGCGTCACCGCCGGCAGGAAGCCGGGATGGCCTGCCAGGCCGCATGCTTCCGTGGTCTGCGGATCTGCCGCCAGCATGATCACGTTCCACTGGTCGTAGCCGATCAGATCCAGCTGCGCGTAGAGGAACGCGCCGTGCGGCCCATCCCAGATCTTGTGGTCGATGACCAGGAACGGCAACGCGTGGCAGTAGCCGTGGCGCGCCGTCATGTCACGGTTGAAGCTCTCGGTACGCTCCTGCAGCCGTTGGCTGGCCGCAGCGAACACGGCGAGGCGATTGTCAGCGCTCGGCGCGATGCTGGCTGCGTCGTCGGGTGCGAACCCCGCATCGCGCAGCATCGGTCCGATCCGCGGATCTTCCCACTGCTTCTTGTGAAAGGCGGGTGCCGCGCCAGCGGCATCCGGTGCCGGACGCAAGGGCTTCTTGAGCTCGCCCGAGGTCGCCTGCTTCTTTCCGAAAACCACCCTGCGCTCGAACATCGTGCCGTTCCTGCCAAGTTGGGGGAAAAGCATGGCAAACAATGCCCAGATTTGTCTTAATCGGTCAGGGCAGGCGGCGGCGATCGAACAACAGGGTGACGCAGCCGTTAAGGCCAACGCGAAAAATCGACCGATTCGCTGCCGTCAGCGGCCTAACTTGCGGCGGCGCTTGTCGATTTCGCCGGCGCGGGGGTGACGCGGGCGAACCGCACCACGAAACGGGTGCCCTTGTGATCCGGGTCGCGCTCGACGCTGGCGTCGAGCTTGGCGGCCATCGCCGCGACGATGCGCTGGCCCATGCCGGTGCCGCGCGGATCGGCTTTGTCGGAGAAGCCCACACCTTCATCGCTGATCGCAAGCTGCAATTCGTCGGCTTGCGGCTTCAGTTCGACATGGATCGGGCCGGCGCCGTCGGGATAGGCGTATTTTACGGCGTTCATCACCAGCTCGTTGACGATGATCCCGATCGCGACCGCGCGATCCGGATCGATCTCGATCGGGTCGGCCTTCAGCGTCAGCCGCGACATCTTGTTGCCTTCGGCCGATCGCCTGAGATCCTCGAGCAGCGCTTCGAGATACTGGTTGAGCATCACCGTCTTGAAGTCGTGCGAGGTGTAGAGGCGGCGATGCACCTGCGCGACGGCGGCGACGCGGCCCATCGCATTGGTGAGCGCCGCCTTGACGTCCTGCTGGCTCGCGGAATTGGCCTGCAGATGCAGCAGCGAGGCGATGATCTGCAGCGAATTGCCGACGCGATGGTTGACCTCGCGAAGCAGCACCTCGCGCTCGGCGGCGAGCGCGGCGTAGCGGTCGCGGGAGGCGTGCACCTCGGCCTCGGCCTCGTCGCGCGCCTTCTGGATGGCGGCGCGCCGCAGCGCGCCGTTCACCGCGACCTGGAGCAGGGGGATGAATTCGCCCCTGACGTCCTTGACCAGATAGTCCGCCGCGCCGGCCTTCAGTGCGGTGACGGCGATCGCCGAATCCTGCGAGGCGGTGACGAACACCACCGGCGGCGCGTCCGCAATCTTGAGGATCTGCTCCAGCGTCTCCAGCCCGTCCAGGCCGGGCATGTACTGGTCGAGCGCGACGACGTCGATGCCGCCCTGCGCGAGGCGGTCGAGGCCTTCCTGGCCGCTTGCGGCGTGCACGACCTTGTAGCCCGCGCGCGTCAGCCCGCGTTCGACCAGGCGCGCCAGCGCCGCGTCGTCGTCGATATAGAGCAGTGTCGGCGTTGCGCTGGTCATAGGGAAGCTGGCGGCACCTGAATCACGGAAAAGAACAGGCCAAGCTGGCGAATGGCGTTGGCAAAACTTTCGTAGTTCACCGGCTTGGTGATGTAGACGTTGCAACCGAGTTCGTAGCAGCGCTTGATCTCCTGGGAGTCGTCGGTGGTGGTCAGTACGACGACCGGCGTCGCCTTGAGATGCTTGTTCTCCTTGACCCGCTTCAGAATGTCGATGCCGGTCATGTCAGGCAGATTGAGATCAAGCAGGATGAGCAGGGCCTGGTTCTTGCGCTCGACCGCGCTGCCGTCCTTGCCGAACAGGTAGTTCACGGCCTCTGTACCGTTGGTGAACGGGACGATCTCATTGTTGACACCTGAGCGCCGGATATTCCGCTCAATCAGGCGCGCATGGCCCTCATCGTCCTCGATCATGATGATGGTGACTGGATCGCTCATGATTCCTTATCCCGGTGCTTGTCTGAGTTCTTGCCTGACCATTTGATAGGCAGCGTGATCGTGAACGTGCTGCCGCCGTGAAGTTCCGATGCTACCGACATGGTGCCTCCCAGTCTGCGCACAAGTGCGCGGACATGGGCAAGCCCGATGCCCTGACCGGGCTTGTCCTGGGTCCCAGCACGGCGGAACAGATCGAAGATACGCTGATGGTCTTTCGGATCGATGCCGCGGCCGTTGTCGGTGACCTCGAAGATCGCAAAGCCGAGCTTGGTGCGGCCCTCGATCGTAATCTCGCCGGGGACGCCGTCCTTGAGATATTTGAGCGCATTGTCGATCAGGTTGGAGAAGATCTGCTCCAGCGCGAGGCGGTCGCTGACGATATTCGGCAAGGCGCGGACCTCGATGGTCGCATTGGCCTCGGCCGCCTGATGCGCGACCGTCTTGACGATGCCGTCGATCAGCTCGCGCAGATCGATCCGCTCTGGCTTGAACTCGCGGCGGCCCTCGCGGGTGAGATTGAGGATCGCGCTGATCAGGCGGTCCATCTTGGCGATCGACGATTTGATGAACCCGAGCGATTCGTTGAATTCGTCGGATAACCGCTTGTCGGAGCCTTCGAGCTCGGGCTCGGCCACGTCGGTCGCGTCTTCCATCGTTGGCGTCAGCGACACAGTGCGATTGAGCGTGGCAATGCGCCTGAAGATATCGCCGCGCAATTCCTCCAGCTCGCTGGTGAAGCCCATGATGTTGACCAGCGGCGAGCGCAGGTCGTGGCTGACGATATAGGCGAAGCGCTGGATTTCCTCGTTGGCCTCGCGCAGGTCGGCCGTCCGTTCGTTGACGATGGCTTCGAGATTGACGTTGCTGTCGCGCAGCTTGGCCTCGGCCTCGTCGCGCGCCCGCGAGGATTGCCGCAGCAGCACGAGAGAGAGGGCGGCGAGCGCCAGCACCATGCAGGAGCCGGCGATGGTGACGGAGGAGGCCAGCACCTGGGTCCTGTCCGCAGTCGCGGTGCGCGTCGCCAGCAGGCGATCTTCCTCGGCGCGCATGTCGCGGCCGATCCGGGCGATCACTTCCAGCGCGTCGGTCGATGTGCCCTTGCGCAGGATGTCGATGCTGGTCGCGGTGTCGTTGTTGTTGACGCGCTCGATGCTGAGGGCGAACTCGGCCAGCCGTTGCTCGACGGCGGCCTTTAGCTTCGCGGCATTGGCGACCTGCGCCGGATTGTCGACGGTCATCATCTGGAGATGGCCGAGCGCCGCCGGAAGCCCGCCTGCAGCCGACCGGTACTCGGACAGGTACTGTGGTGCTGACGTCAAAAGATACGCCCTGGTCGCGCTTTCGGCGCGCCTGATGTCGAGCAGCAGATTGGCAACCTGGCTCTCCACCTCGACCGTATGGACCACCAAGGCATTGTCTTCACGCGCCTTGTTGACCAGCAGGACGGAGGCCACGCTGACCGCGACCAGCACGAAAAATCCCGCCGAAAGCAGCAGGATCTGTAGCGTGGACCGGCGTCGTGAAACCAGTGTCACGACGGTCTCTTCGCGGGAGTGGGATTCAATGCGTCCCCGTGGAAAGCCAATACCCCTCAAATACGCTTGTACAGGGCTCTCGGTTCCACCGGGTTCCAAACTATTTCGAGGCGTCGGACGGCTGGCCGGCGAGGTACTGCTCCAGCCAGTGGATGTGATAGTCGCCCTCGATGATGTCAGGCTCGCGCACCAGCGCGCGGAACAGCGGCAGCGTCGTCTCGATGCCGTCGACCACCATCTCGTCCAGCGCCCGGCGCAGCCGCATCAGGCATTCGCCGCGGGTCTTGCCGTGCACGATCAGCTTGCCGACCAGCGAGTCGTAATAGGGCGGGATCACGTAGCCCTGATAGACGGCGGAATCGATCCGCACGCCGAGGCCGCCCGGCGGATGGAATTGCGTGATCCGACCGGGCGAGGGACGGAACGTCTGCGGGTTCTCCGCATTGATGCGGCACTCGATGGCGTGGCCGATGATCGCGATATCGCTCTGCTTGGCGGGCAGCTCGCCGCCGGCGGCAATCCGGATCTGCTCCAGCACCAGATCGATGTCGGTGATGCTTTCGGTGACGGGATGCTCGACCTGGATGCGCGTGTTCATTTCGATGAAATAGAACTCGCCGTCCTCGTAGAGGAATTCGATGGTGCCGACGCCGAGATACTTCATGTCCCGCATCGCCTTGGCGCAGGTCTCGCCGATCCTGGCGCGCGCCGCGGCCGCGAGCACGGGCGAGGGGCCTTCCTCCCAGACCTTCTGGTGACGGCGCTGCAGCGAGCAGTCGCGCTCGCCGAGATGGATGGCGCCGCCGCGGCCGTCGCCGAGGATCTGGATCTCGATGTGGCGCGGCTTCTGCAGGTATTTCTCGAGGTAGACCGAGGCGTCGCCGAATGCCGACTTGGCCTCGTTGGCCGCGGTCGTGAGCGCCAGCGCGAGATCGGCCTCGGTGTGGGCGACCTTCATGCCGCGGCCGCCGCCGCCGGCCGCCGCCTTCACCAGCACCGGGAAGCCGATCTGCTTGGCGATCGCCATGGCGTCGTCGTCCGCCGTCACTGCGCCGTCCGAGCCGGGCACCACGGGAATGCCGAGGCGCTTCGCGGTCTTCTTGGCCTCGATCTTGTCGCCCATCAGGCGGATGTGCTCGGCCTTCGGCCCGATGAAGCCCAGATTGTGGTCGGCGAGAATCTCGGCGAAGCGCGCATTCTCGGACAGGAAGCCGTAGCCGGGATGCACGGCGTCGGCGCCGGTGATCTCGCAGGCGGCCAGCAGCGCCGGCACGTTGAGATAGGAGTCCTTCGACGGCGGCGGGCCGATGCAGACGCTCTCGTCGGCGAGCCGCACATGCATGGCGTCGGCGTCGGCGGTGGAATGCACCGCGACGGTTGAGATGCCGAGCTCCTTGCACGCCCGGAGCACGCGAAGCGCGATCTCGCCACGATTGGCTATGAGGATCTTGTCGAACATCGCAGCGCCTGACGTTGACGGAAGCTATTCAATGATCACGAGCGGTTCGCCGAATTCGACCGGCTGGCCGTCCTCGACGAGGATCTGCGTCACGGTGCCCGCGCGCGGCGACGGGATCTGGTTCATCGTCTTCATCGCCTCGATGATCAGAAGTGTCTGGCCGGCCGTCACTCTGGTGCCGACTTCAATGAACGGCTTGGCGCCGGGCTCCGGCGCCCAATAGGCGGTACCGACCATCGGCGAGGGCACGGCGCCCGGGTGTTTTGCGAGGTCGGTGGCGGCAGCAGCGGCAGCAGCCGGAACCGCCACGGCGGCCGGCGCAGCGACCGCATGCACGGCGGCAGTGGGCACCGATGCGGCGATGCTGATGTTGCGTGCGACCCGGACGCGCAGGCCGGCGCGCTCGATCTCGATCTCGGTGAGGTTGGTCTCGGCAAGCAGCAGCGCGAGCTCGCGAATGAGGACGCTGTCGTCGCTCTTGGTGTCGTTCTTGGACTTTGCGGCTGATTTGTCGTCTGGCTGGCGCGCCATGTTGTTTGATCCGAAATCTCTGTCTGGTGACGGGGAACGTCAGGATTGACGATTAAGTCTTTGCCTTCGCACCGATCCTGGTGGCGAGGCCGATGATCGCAAGCCGGTAGCCGTCGATCCCGAAGCCGCAAAGTGACGCGAAGGCGGCTTTAGCAGTGAACGAGTGGTCCCGGAAGCTCTCGCGGGCGTGGATGTTGCTGACATGGACCTCGACGGCGGGAATCTTGACTGCGACCAGCGCGTCATGCAGCGCGATCGAGGTATGGGAGTAGCCGCCGGCGTTGATGACGATGCCGACCGCTTTCTTGGCGTGGGCCTCATGGATGAAGTCGATCAGTTCGCCCTCGCGGTTGGACTGTCGGCAGTCGGCAGTCAGCCCGAACTGGCGCGCAGTGTCCGCGCACAGCTTCTCGACGTCGGCGAGGGTGGCATGGCCGTACGTCTCCGGCTCGCGCGTCCCCAGCAGGTTGAGGTTCGGGCCGTTCAGCACATAGATCGTTCCGGCAGCAGCCATTCCAAAATTTCCTGCCAAAATTTCCTGCCAGAGGTTCCGGCCAATGGTCCCGATAAGGGTTCCGACAAGGGGTGAAGTGGGCCGGGTTATAGGTAACAACCGGCCGCAGGGGAAGTCTTTAGGTGGAATCGGAACGTGTCCAACAACTTCTCCCAGGCTATCAGGTACTTGCCGTAACCTGCGGAAATTGCTGATTAACCAAATCCTGCGGAATGTAGCCTCATGGAGCGCGCTGCGCAGCCATCCACTGCCGTCTGGGGCTGTGGCCGAACGCAAAACCCCGCCCCAATGGGGCGGGGTTGCGAATGGGCGAGGACCCGTGGCGGCACCCTCGCGCCTGAGGCCGGGTTAGCCCTCGATGATGTAGACGATCTCATGGGTCTCCGGCTGCACGATCACGTAGCGGCCATGGACCAGGATGAACTCGTAGCCGCGCCACTGCGGATAGATCGACACCACCCGCTCCGGCAGCGGATAGAAGTGAACGTCAGCCGGGACTCGGGTGCCGACCGCCACGTTGAAGTTCACGTTGGTGGCTTCGGTGACGTGCTCCGACTTAATTGCGGTCGAGATCTGGGTGCGCTTCTCGGCCGGCGGAGCCGCGGTAGCCGACGTCGCAGCGTTGCCGGTCGTGGTCTGCGTGCGGCTTGTGTCGTTGGTCTGCGCGCGATTGGTGTCGGTCGGGCTCTTGGTCTGAGCGTTCTGGTTGGTGGTGGCGCCGCTCTTGTCGCGATTTTCCGCGGCGTTGTTGCGCTCGCGGCCCTCACGGCTCTCCGCGTTCATCTTGCCGCTCTTGTCGCGCTCCTCGGCCTTCATGTTACCGTTCTTGTCGCGGCCCTCCGCCTTCATCTCCTTCGAGCTCTCGCGTGAGCCCTTGGTGGCCTCGTTCTCCGAGCTCATGCCCTTCGACTTCTGGGTGCTGTCCTCCGCGCCCTTGGTGGCCGTTCCCGACTTCTCGGACTCGGCGCCCTTCGCGCTCGGGGACTGACCCGTCGTGGAATGCTCGGAACCCTTCATGCCGCCCGATTCGTGCTGCATCGTGCCGGACGATGCACCACCGGACGGTGCAGAGTGCTGCATGGTCGCACCGCCGCCGGCCCCGGATTCCCTGTTGGCGCCGCCGGCGCCCTGTGCATTCGCGAAGCCGGTGCCGGCGATCAGGGCCGCCGCAGCGACCGAAATCAGAAAGCGTTTAGACATCGTAAATTCCTCCTCGTAGTTCAGCATTGCCCGCGCCGACAACGGGAGAGGATGTGCGATGTTCCTGTTGAATTGCGGTTCCCCGCGGTTTGTTTCTTGTGTGAATGCGCGATGAACAATCTGCGCTTCAGCCGCGGGCCCAGTCGAACTCCATGCTCGCAAGATCGAGCTGGCCGTTGCATTGGGACCGTCGTCGCGCGTTGCGAGGCCAAGGCATGCGCGCGGCCTTCACTGTTGGTGAGGCCTCTTGCGGCCGGCATGGAGCAGGTTCGATGCCGCCAATAAAAAATCCGGCTGCCAGAGGCAGCCGGATCTTGTCGGGTGAACGAGCTGTGTCGAAGCAACGATCAGCAGGTCGCCTTGCCGCAGCGGGCAATCCCGATCTTCTCCTTGAGGCCGTCGACGCCGACCGCTCCGATCACGACCTGCTTGCCGATCACGTAGCTCGGCGTGCCGTTCATGCCCATGGATTCTGCGAGGCGGAAGTTCTCCTCGATGGTCGCCTTGACCTCGGGGCTTGCCATGTCCTTCTCGAGCTTGGTCATGTCGAGACCGACGTCCTTGGCGACCGCCAGCGCGCGCGCCTTGTCGGCGGCGCCGCGGCCGCCCAGCAGTTTCTGGTGAAACTCGAGATACTTCTTGCCGGTCGGATCCTGCATGCGCACGGCGACCGCGACTTGCGCCGCCTCGACCGAGCCCTGGCTCAGCACCGGGAATTCCTTCAGCACGACCTTGAGCTTCGGATCCGACTTCATCAGGTCGAGCATGTCGGACATCGCGCGCTTGCAGTAGCCGCAATTGTAATCGAAGAACTCGACGAAGGTGACGTCGCCGTCCTTGTTGCCGATCATGACGCCACGCGGCGAGTTGAAGATCGTGTCGGCGTTCTTTGCGACGCTCTGCTCATGCTTCTCGGCTTCGGCGGCGGCCTGCCGCTTGCTGAGCTCGTTCATGGCCTCTTCGAGCACCTCGGGATGCGCGATCAGGTAGTTGCGCACGATGGTCTCGATGTCGCCGCGCTGGGTGTCGTTGAAGCTCTGCGCGGACGCAGTCAACGGCGTGGCGCAAATGCCGAGCGCGAGCAAGGCAGGGGCGAGAAAACGAAGCGCTGGCATGACAAAATCCTTGTTCGAGGTGGCCCGAAATACGGCAGGGCCGCGGGCCGGTTTCGGTGATCGTTGTATGGAACTACGGTTTATTTCTAGTTGTTTTTCTGACCCGGCATCGGCTTGGCGCTCACAATGTCGTCAGCTTTGACCCAGCCGGGCGTACCGATCGCGAACCGCGTCTTGGCGCGCGAGGCAAGTTCGCGGGCGGTCTTGTTGTCGCCCCGCAGATAGGCGGCCTGGGCCGAAGCAAGGTCGGCCTGGGCATAGTCGCCCTTGCGGCCGTAGGCCATCGCGAGCTGGGTATAGCCGAGCGGCGCCTCCGGCTCGCGCGCCACGGCGGCGCGCAGCATGCTGATCGCATCGTCGGTGTAGGCCTTGTTGTCGGAGGCGACCAGGGCTTGACCCAGCAGCATCTCGATCAGCGGGGAGCTGTTTGAGAGCTGCACCGCGCGGCGCAGCGGCGCGATGGCCTCGGCGGGCCGGCCGCCTTCGAGCAGCGCCTGGCCGCGCAATTCATAGAAATAGGGATTGTTGGGCTGGACCTGGATCAGGCCGTCGATCTGCGCGATCGCCGAACGCAGGTCGCCGTGCAGATAGGTGGTGATCGCGCGCGCGTAGCGCGCCGGCAGGCTGGTGTTGGACAGGGGATAGCGGCGGTAGACCGTGTCCTGCCGCTCCATGAAGCCCGAGATCTTGGCGCGCATCATGTCGTGACGCAGCTGCAGCGCCGGATCGTCCTTCTTGTCCCAATAGGGGCTCGACCGCGCCATCTCCGCCAGCGCCGAGACACGATCGACCGGCATCGGGTGCGATTGCAGGTAGGGGTCGGCACCGCGCGCGGCGAACAGGCTCTCGTCGGTAAAGCGCTTGAACGTCTCGTACATGCCCTTGGCGGACTGCCCGGTCGCGTTCAGGAACTTGACGCCGGCGCGGTCGGCGTTCTCCTCCTGCTGGCGCTGGTAGGACAGCAGCGTGCGCTGAATGACCGACTGCGGTGCCGAGATCGCGGCGGCTCCTGCGCTGGAGAGGCCGTTGCCAACGCCGCCGCCCGCAGCGCCTGCGGCCAGCGCACCGACGCCGAGCAGCATCGCAATGATCATCTGGGTCTGCGCCTGTGCCAGTTGCTCGCGCATCTTGGCGAGATGGCCGCCGGCCAGATGGCCGGTCTCATGCGCCAGCACGCCGATGATCTGGTTCGGCGTCTCCGATTGCAGCAGCGCGCCGTAATTGACGAAGATGCGGCGGCCGTCGGCGACGAAGGCGTTGAACGAGCCGTCGTTGATGATCACGATCTGGATGTTCTGCTTCTCGAGACCCGCGGCGCGCAGGATCGGCCGCGTGTATTCGCGCAGCAGCTGCTCGGACTCGGTGTCGCGCAGCACCGGCGGACCCTTCTGCTGGGCCCGCGCAGGGACGATGGGACCGACGGCGAGCGCAGCCGCAGTCAATAATGCGGTCAGCTTGGAGGTCTTGGTGCGCAGCGTGAGGCGGAGCAGCATGGGCGATCTATCGGCGATGGCTGGCCGCGCCGCGGCAAGGTCCGGTTCCCGACCCGACCGGATCAGGCGCGTGGCACAGTCTGTTGTTTTTGCAGTTCTTCTTCACGCGAACCGGGTATGCACTTGGCCTGAAAGCGTTATAAGGAGCCACCGAATGCGGCCAGTCTGGGGCGGTAGCCGGTAACGGGAACCCGAATTCGGCAGCGGCCGTGCAATAGCAGAAATCCATGCGTGAATCGACACCGAGAGACCGCCTGAACAGCCTGTTGACAGCGTCCGGCCGGAGCGACGTTCCACCGTTCATGGTGATGGACGTGATGGCCGCCGCGGCGCGAATCGAGGCCGCGGGCGGCCACGTCATCCACATGGAGGTGGGGCAGCCCGCCGAGGGTGCGCCGAAGCCGGCGATCGCGGCCGCGCAGGCCGCGCTGGCCGGCGGGCGGATCGACTACACCTCGGCGCTCGGCATTCCCTCGCTGCGCGCGCGCATCGCCCGGCATTACAGCGACACGTATCGCTGCGCGATCGATCCGGAGCGCATCATCGTCACCACCGGCTCGTCGGGTGGCTTCATCCTGGCGTTTCTTGCGATGTTCGAGCCGGGCGACCGGGTCGCCGTCACCGTGCCCGGCTACCCGCCGTATCGGCATATCCTGACCGCGCTCGGCTGCGAGCCCGTGCTGATCGAGACCTCCGGCGACACCCGTCACGCGCTGACCGGGGAGGCTCTGCTGGCCGCCCATCGCAAGGCGCCGCTGAAGGGCGTTTTGGTCGGTAGCCCCGCGAATCCGACCGGCACGATGATGTCGCGCGAGGCGCTGTCGAGCCTGATGGCGACCGCCGACAGCGCGGGCATCCGCTTCATCTCCGACGAGATCTATCACGGCCTCGACTACGCGTTTCCTGCGGTGACGGCGGCAGAGCTGTCGCCGAACGCGCTCGTGATCAACTCGTTCTCGAAGTACTTCTGCATGACCGGCTGGCGCGTCGGCTGGATGGTGGTGCCCGAGGTGCTGGCGCGGCCGATCGAGCGGCTGCAGCAGAACCTGTCGATCTCGGTGCCGACCCTGTCGCAGATCGCCGCCGAAGCGGCCTTCGAGGGCCGCGAGGAGATGGAAGCGATCAAGCGCGGCTATCAGGAGAACCGCCGCATTCTGATCGAAGGCCTTCCCAAGGCCGGGTTGACCAAGTTCCTGCCGGCCGACGGCGCGTTCTATCTCTATACCGACGTTTCCGACTTCACCTCGGACAGCTTCGCCTTCGCCAGTGAGATGCTCGAGAAGGCGCATGTGGCGGCGACCCCCGGCGTCGATTTCGATCCGATCCACGGCCGCGCCTTCATCCGATTTTCCTATGCGCGTTCGGCGGCGGAGATGCAGGAAGCGGTTGCGCGGATCGCGCATTGGCTTAAATAGCCCGCGAAGTTCGACAGCCTTCCGTCTTGTCAGACTGATCGATTTCGCATCCGGCGCCGTGATTTCGGCTGCGCGGTGCGCGGCAGATCGTCGCGGATAAGCGGCAGGCGCCAACAGTTCCGGTTTGACTCGAACGGCCAAGTTGATCTTGGCTATTTCCGCCATTTCTGAGGGGGAGTGACACATGGCAACGGCAACCGTTGCCACGGCTTCACCGGCGCCTGCCGGCAGCAAGCCGTGGTACAAGATTCTCTATGTGCAGGTTCTGATCGCGATCGTGCTCGGCGCGCTGGTTGGCGCGTTCTGGCCGTCGCTTGCCACCAACGAGTGGATCAAGGCGCTCGGCGACGGCTTCATCAAGCTGATCAAGATGGTGATCGCGCCGATCATCTTCTGCACCGTGGTCTCCGGCATCGCGCATATACAAGATGCCAAGAAGGTCGGCAGGATCGGCGTCAAGGCGCTGGTCTATTTCGAGATCGTCTCGACCTTCGCGCTGGTGATCGGCTTGCTGGTCGGCAACATCGTGAAGCCGGGCGCGGGCTTCGGCGGCGCGGCGGCGAACGCCCAGGCGGTTGCCGGCTATGCCAAGCAGGCGGAGGCGCAGAAGAGCGTCGACTTCGTGCTGCACATCATCCCGGACACCGTGGTCGGCGCGTTCGCGCAGGGCGAGATCCTGCAGGTGCTGCTGTTCTCGGTGCTGTTCGGCTTTGCGATCATGGGCCTCGGCGAGCGCGGCCACACCATTCGCTCGTTCATCGACGATGCCGCGCACGCGGTGTTTGGCGTCATCTCGATCGTGATGCGGGCGGCGCCGATCGGTGCGTTCGGCGCGATGGCCTTCACCATCGGCAAGTTCGGCACCGGCGCGATCCTCAACCTGATGGGACTGATTGCGACGTTCTATCTGACCGCCGCGCTGTTCGTGCTCGTCGTGCTCGGCATCATCGCGCGGATCGCCGGGTTCTCGATCTTCAGGTTCCTGGCCTACATCAAGGACGAGCTGCTGATCGTGCTCGGCACCTCGTCCTCCGAGAGCGCGCTGCCGTCATTGATGGAAAAGCTCGAACGTCTCGGCTGCTCCAAATCCGTAGTCGGCCTCGTGGTGCCCACGGGCTATTCGTTCAACCTCGACGGCACCAACATCTACATGACGCTGGCGACATTGTTCATCGCGCAGGCACTGGGCTACGACCTTTCGTTCAGCCAGCAGCTCACGATCCTGGTGGTGGCGATGCTGACCTCGAAGGGCGCCTCCGGCATCACCGGCGCGGGCTTCATCACGCTGGCGGCAACGCTTGCCGTGGTCGATCCGCGGCTGGTGCCGGGCATGGCGATCGTGCTCGGCATCGACAAGTTCATGAGCGAGTGCCGCGCGCTGACCAATCTGTGCGGCAATGGCGTCGCCTGCGTGATCGTCGCCTGGTGGGAGGGCGAGCTCGATCGCGACAAGCTCAATGCCAATCTTTCCCGGCAGATCGACCCGACCGACATGGAGACCGCGCTGACGACGGACTAGCTCGACGTCAGAACCGGTCCAACCGATACGGCGAGGTGTCCACGGAGGATGCCTCGCCGTTCATCGTTTCGGCCAGCACCCGCGCCGTCGCGGGGCCGAGCGTGAAGCCCTGATGGCCGTGACCGAAATTCACCCATAGCCCGCGATGTCGCGGCGCGGGCCCGAGCACCGGCAGCATGTCGGTGGTGCAGGGGCGGGTGCCGAACCACGGCTCGGGCTCGACCCGGCTGCCGATCTCGATCAGTTCGCGCGCCGCCGTCTCGGCATAGCCAAGCTGGATCGGCGTCGCCGGAGCATCGGGGCTGGTCAGCTCCGCGCCGGTCGTGATGCGGATCCCCTTGGCCATCGGCGCCATCGCATAGCCATTGGCGGTGTCGACCAGCGGCAGGTCGAGCGAGCGGCCGCCCTGGTAGTGCATATGGTAGCCGCGCTTGCGTACCAGCGGGATCCGGTAGCCGAACTTGCGCAACAATTGTGGTGACCACGGCCCGAGCGTGACGACGACATGGGCGGCATCGATCCGGCCGCCGGTCGTCTCGACCGACCAGCCGGTGGCGGTCTCCGCCAATGTCTGCGCGTCGCCGCGTAGCAGCGTCCCGCCCAGACGCTCGAACAGTCCGGCATAGGCCGAGACGAGACCGCCGGGGTCCGACACGGTCCAGGGCCCGAGCCAGTGAATGGCGCCGGGCAGGTCGTCGCGCAGCAACGGCTCCGCCTTGGCGAGTTCGCGGCCATCGAGCACGCGAAACGTCACGCCGAAGTCGCGCTGGTTCTCTTCGGCGACCGCGATCGCCTGCGCCAGCGCCGCCGCGTCGCGATGCAGGAGGCGATAGCCGGCGCGGCGGATCAGATTGTCGGCATGGGCATCGCGGATCAGCGTGTCGTGCTCCGCGGTGGCATAGGCGATCAGGCGCGCCCAGGCGATGGTGGCTTCGCGATGCCGTTCGGGCGTCGAGTTCCACCAGTAGCGCAGCAGTGGACCGGCGTGCTGCGGCAGCGAGGCCAGGCGATAGCGCACGTCGTTGGTGCGCCCCATCGCGATCCTGGCGAGGACAGCCGGATCGCGGGGCATCGGATAGGGGCGCACCGCCTCGCTCTGAATGATGCCGGCATTGCCGTAGCTGGTCTCGCGGCCAGGCTCCTTGCGGTCGACGAGCGTCACCGACCAGCCGCGGCGTTGCAGGTGCAGCGCCGTGCTGACGCCAACCATGCCGCCGCCAAGAACGATCGCGCTTTGCATCGGGATCCGTCTCCGTCAGGCTCCGCCACGCCGGTGTCTGACGAACGGATGGCCTGTCCAATAAAAACGCCCGGCGTGAACCGGGCGTTTTGACTTGCGGGTGGTGCTAGTTGCCGCCGCCGAACCGGCGCGACCACCAGCCCTTGCGGGCCGGAGCCTCGGCCGCGGCGGCTGGCGCCGGCTCCGCTGCGGCGGGCTCGGGCGCAGGAGTTGCTTCTTCTGCGGGGCTCTGGACCAGAGCGGGTGCCGCTGCCTCGGGCTGCGGGCTCGATCCGAAGCTGACCTTTTCACGCACCGTCGAGCGGCGCCGCTGCGCGCGGTCGCTTTCGGCGGCCGTGTCGTCGGCGGCTGCGCGCGGTGCCTCCGGCGCAGGTGCTGCAACGGATGCGACAGGCGCGGTCTCGACCGGCTGCCAGTCCGGCGGCGAGACCAATTCCGGCTGCGCGAGCGAGGGAGCCGGCTCGGTGTCATGGCTGTCGAAATCGGCGACCGCATCGGCCGCCTCGGGCGCTGCCGCCGGGCTCAATTCGTCGGAGATCGATCCGGCGAGACCGTCATCCGGTCCGCCACTGCCGCGACGGCGGCGGCCGCCACGACGTCCGCGGCGCCGCGGGCGGCGATCGCCGTTGGCGGCCTGATCGTCACGCCCTGCGCCCTGCGCTTCGTCGCCTTCGTCCTCATCGCCTTCCGCTTCGCCCACGGCAACCGCCTCGGTGCCCTCGGGCAGGACATGCATCAGATCGCCGTCCTCGCGCGGCTGCTGGGCGCCGTCACGCGGCTCATTGGCGCCACCACGGCCGCGACGCCGGCGGCGGCGCTTGCGGCGCTGGCCGTCGCCTTCGCTCTCGGCGGCACCTGATTCCTCGCCGGCCGCCCGATCATCGGCGAGGCCTTCGGTCTCGTCGGTCTCGATCTCGGCCTCGTATTCGAACAGCTCTTCCTCGTCATCGGCCTCTTCGACCTGGGCCGGCGCAGCGGCGGCCTGCGCGGCCAGCAGCGCCTTGGCGGCTTCGAGCGTATGCACCTGCTCGCCGCGATCGATGACGTAGGATTGCTGGCCGTGCACCGTGGCGTCGGCCACGATCGACAGCGAGACGCGGAAGGAGTCCTCGAGGTCGCGCAGATGGCCGCGCTTGTGGTTGAGCACGTAGAGCGCGACGTCGGTGCGGGTGCGGACCACCAGATTGTGAGTCGCGCCCTTCATCAGGATCTCCTCGATGCCGCGCAGCAGCTGCAGCGCCACCGACGAGACCGAGCGGACGTGGCCGCTGCCGCCGCATTGCGGGCAGGGCTCCGTCGAGCTCTCCAGCACGCTGGCGCGGATGCGCTGGCGCGACATTTCCAGCAGGCCGAAATGCGAGATGCGGCCGACCTGGATCCGGGCACGGTCCTGGCGCAGGCAGTCGGACAGCTTGCGCTCGACCGCGCGGTTGTTGCGCTTCTCGTCCATGTCGATGAAGTCGATGACGATCAGGCCCGCGAGGTCACGCAGACGCAATTGACGCGCGACTTCTTCCGCGGCTTCCAGATTGGTCTTGAGCGCGGTGTCCTCGATATGGTGCTCGCGCGTCGCGCGACCGGAGTTGACGTCGATCGAGACCAGCGCCTCGGTCTGGTTGATCACGATGTAGCCGCCGGAGCGGAGTTGCACTGTCGGCGAGAACATCGCGTCGAGCTGGCTTTCGACGCCCATGCGCGAGAACAGCGGCTGGCCGTCGCGATATTGCTTCACCGCGCGCACATTGGCCGGCATCAGCATCTTCATGAAGTCGCGCGCTTCGCGGTAGCCGGCTTCGCCCGCCACCTGAATCTCGTCGATCTCCTTGTTGTAGAGGTCGCGCAGCGAGCGCTTGATCAGCGAGCCTTCCTCGTAGACCAGGGTCGGCGCCTGTGACTTCAGCGTCAGGTCGCGCACCGTTTCCCACATCCGGATCAGGTATTCGAAGTCGCGCTTGATCTCCGGCTTGCTGCGGGAGGCGCCGGCGGTGCGCAGGATGATCCCCATGCCCTCGGGCACGTCGAGGTCCTGCACCACTTCCTTCAGCCGCGAGCGGTCCTGGGCGGAGGTGATCTTGCGGCTGATGCCGCCGCCGCGCGCGGTGTTGGGCATCAGCACGGCATAGCGGCCGGCGAGCGAGAGATAGGTGGTCAGCGCGGCGCCCTTGTTGCCGCGCTCTTCCTTGACGACCTGCACCAGCATGACCTGCCGGCGCTTGATCACTTCCTGGATCTTGTACTGGCGACGGGGGCGGAACGCGCGCTCCGGAACCTCCTCGAGCACGTCGTCGCCGCCGACGGACTCGACGACATCCTCTTCCTCGCCGTCATCCTCGTCGTCGTCTTCGCCGGCCTCGTCGCCATGCACGGCCTCGGGTGCGGAGACGTCCGCGAGCGCCGCGTATTCTGCGACGCCATGCTCATCGGCCGCGGCGAGAACGTCGTCGGCGGCCACATACGGCGCGTCGTCGGCATGGGCGGCGTTTTCCTCGACTTGTTCTTCATGCGCCCGCTCGGGCTCACGATTGACCTCGGAGGCCTCAACGGTCTCCGGCGCGGCCGACGCAACGGAGGCTTCGACCACCGCGACGACGGGATCGGACGGCGCGTCGGCTGCCGGCGCCTCGCTCGTGACCGGGGCGTGGTCGTGATCGTGCGCATGATCATGGTCGTGACGATCATGATCGTGATCATCGTGGCCATGATCGCCGTGACCATGGTCATGGTGCTCGTGATCGTGGTGATGCTCATGGTCGTCGTGATGCGCATGATCATGCGCCTCATGCTCGTGACCCTCGTAGGCGGCGACGCCATGCTCGTGATGCCCGGCATCATGTTCGTGATGCTCGGCATCGACGGGATGCTCGTGAGCCTCGGCAACGGCCTGCGCCTGCGCGTCGACGGCACCCTCGATCACCTCGCTCTGGACCCGCTCGCCATGGCCGCGGCGGCGGGCATTGCGATGGCGCGACCGGCGGCGATGGCCGCGGTTCTCGTGCTCTTCCTCGGCCTCGCGATGGGCGCGCTCGTCGGCCTCGATCAGCGCCTGACGGTCGGCGACCGGGATCTGGTAATAGTCGGGATGGATTTCGCTGAAGGCCAGGAAGCCGTGCCGGTTGCCGCCATACTCGATGAAGGCAGCCTGCAGCGACGGCTCTACGCGCGTAACCTTGGCGAGGTAAATGTTGCCGCGCAGTTGTTTGCGCTGGGCGGTCTCGAAATCAAACTCTTCGACGCGATTGCCACGGACCACGACGACCCGGGTCTCTTCCGGGTGGGTGGCATCGATCAACATCTTGTTGGGCATTTTGGAACTCTTGACGGCGGCGGGCGCGGATCATGGCGCGCGCAAACTGCGCCGCCCGGTGACGCGACGGTCCACCTGATTCGGGGGTGAGGGGAAGGCCAAAACGCGTCTCGCGGCGCAGCGCCGGACGGGAACCCACCGGGATGATGCGACGGGCGAGGTTTTCACCTCGCGTCAGCGCGATCATTCGGGGGATCCTGGTCGGCAATGCAGTCTGGCGCATTAAGCGTCGGCCCGTCTAAACATGTTGGCGGCGAAATTGACCGCCGTATCTTTTGCTGAAGGCCCCGCCTGGCGCCGAAGCGCCTGCCGGCCATCGCATATCGAGGCCCCAAGGAATCCACCAGGGGGCCGGATAATCGGTTACGCCGTGTCTCAAACCGCCCCTCTGGCGAGGGAGTGTGTCTGGGACCGGACGCCGCTCGGGCTTGAATCCGCCTCTCCGTGTCAGCCGCGCGCGGCGCTGGCTGGGGAGGGACCGGAAAAACACGGCGGGATCTTCGACTTGGAAGGTTCCACCGCTGCACCGGGAGGCTGAACGCGACACAACCGGGAGTACTAGCCGTCAGCACCCCGTACATACGTGGATTGCCCGCCGCGTGCAAGGGAAGCGTCACGCCGCCGCAACACTCGGTTCTTTTCACTGTCGCGTCATTAGGGTGCGATTAACCGTGCGGTTCTAATGCGGTAAGAAGCAGCTGGGAGGCTCCGAATCGAGTGGAGAACCGCGCAAAACATCTTGTTTTCCTGGGGTGCGGGCTGTTGTGCGCTGCAGCATTGGCGATTGCCGTGGCCAGCCCCCCGAGCGCGGCCGAGGGACCGCAGGACGGCCAGTCGGCGCCGGCCGCCGCTGCTTCTTCTGCCGGTGCTCCGAATTTCCCGGTCGCATCTGGCGCCAGGCTCGCCGGCGACGACAAGCAGACCCGATTCATCCTCGATCTCGACCGCAAGATCGAATTTCGCGCCTTCCCGCTGGCCGACCCCTACCGTGTCGTGGTCGATATCCCGCAGGTCAATTTCCAACTCGCCGCCGGCACCGGCTCGGCGGCGCGGGGATTGGTGAAGGCGTTCCGCTACGGCCTCGTGATGCCCGGCGGCTCCCGGATCGTGTTCGACATGACCGGTCCGGTGAAGGTCGCCAATTCCTATGTGCTCGATGCCGCCAACGGCCAGCCGCCCCGGTTGGTGCTGGATTTCGAGCAGGTCGATCGCACCATCTTCGTGCAGTCGCTGGCGCCGGAAAGCCGGCCCGAATTGAAGCCCGCGATCTCCGAAGGCAATACGGCAAGCATCCCCGCCGTCACCACGGCGGCATTGCCGCCGGTTACGACCACCGACCCGCGTCCGCTGATCGTGATCGATCCCGGTCACGGCGGCATCGATAACGGCACCCAGTCCGGCGACCAGACCGAGAAGAATCTGGTGCTGGGCTTCGGTCTTGCCTTGCGCGACCGGATCGAGAAGTCGGGCAAATATCGGGTGGTCATGACCCGGTCGGACGACACCTTCATCCCGCTCAACGACCGGGTGAAGATCGCCCGCTCGCAATCCGCGGCGCTGTTCGTCTCGATCCACGCCGATGCCCTGCCGCGCCGCGAGGGCGACGCCCAGGGCGCCACGATCTACACCGTCTCGGACAAGGCTTCCGACGCCGAAGCCGAGCGGCTGGCGGAAACGGAAAACAAGGCCGACGCGATCGCCGGCGTGAACCTGACCGACGAGCCGACCGAGGTCGCCGACATCCTGATCGACCTCGCGCAGCGCGAAACCAAGACGTTCTCCAACCGCTTCGCCCGTCTCTTGATGGACGAGATGAAGACCACGGTGCGGATGCACAAGCATCCGCTGAAATCGGCCGGCTTCCGGGTGCTGAAGGCGCCCGACGTGCCGTCCGTTCTGGTCGAGATCGGCTACGTCTCCAACAAGGGCGACCTCGAGCATCTGGTCTCCGAGAACTGGCGGAACAAGGCCGTCGGATCGATGGTCCAGGCGATCGACACGTTCTTCGCCAAACGGCTGGCAACTGCTGGACCGGCAAAGTGAAACTGGCCGTCTGAAAAGCCGGGGCCGTTGCCCGGAAGCCCTAGTTTGGCCACAGCGGCAACGCTATAGACTAAAGGACCGCAGGTCCGCAGAATCGACCATATTGTCCGGCGGCTTTTGTTTGTTCGCCTGCGCAAGGCGGCTCGCTGGGTCAAAACTTCGTTTGTTGGAAGCCTCGCTGTAGAGGCGTGCTCTGTGAGGCTTTCGCACTTTTGGACAGGCGCTTCGAACCATTAGGCGCCCGAGGGTAGGAACGGAACGTCGATAATGCGCCTGCTCGTGCGGTTCATGGGTTTCTTGTTCGCCGCCGGAACCGTGGTGTTCCTGGTCGGTGTAGCCGCCGTCGCCGGCGCCATCTGGCATTTCTCCAAGGATCTGCCCGACTACTCGCAGCTGCAGGATTATGAGCCGCCGGTGATGACCCGCGTTCACGCCGCCGACGGCGCGCTGCTCGGCGAGTACTCCAAGGAGCGACGGCTCTATCTGCCGATCCAGGCGGTGCCGAAACTCGTGATCAACGCGTTCCTCGCCGCCGAAGACAAGAATTTCTACGAGCATGGCGGCATCGACTATCAGGGCATGGCGCGCGCCGCGATCCTCTATGCCCAGAACTACGGCTCCAACCGCCGCCCGCAGGGTGCCTCGACCATCACCCAGCAGGTCGCCAAGAACTTCCTGCTGACCAACGAAGTCTCGTTCGCGCGCAAGATCAAGGAAGCCTTGCTGGCAATGCGCATCGAGCGCGCCTATTCCAAGGACCGCATCCTCGAGCTCTATCTGAACGAAATCTATCTCGGGCTCGGTGCTTACGGCATCGCGGCCGCGTCGCTGGTCTACTTCGACAAGTCGGTCAACGAGCTGACGATCGCGGAAGCGTCCTATCTCGCTTCTCTGCCGAAGGCGCCGGCCGCGCTGCATCCGGTCCGCAACCGTGACCGCGCGATCGAGCGCCGCAACTATGTGATCGACCGCCTGCTGGAGAACGGCTGGATCAAGCAGGCCGACGCCGACAAGGCACGCAAGGATCCGCTCAACGTCACCAACCGCTCCAACGGCGCTCATATCTTCGCCGGCGAATATTTCGCCGAGGAAGTCCGCCGCGACATCTTCGAGCGCTACGGCGAGAAGAAGCTGTACGAGGGCGGCCTGTCGGTCCGCACCACGCTGGATCCCAAGATCCAGGTGATGGCGCGCAAGACCATGGTCGCGGGTCTCGTGAATTACGACGAAGCGCAGGGCTGGCGCGGTCCTGTCCACAAGCTCGACATTTCCGGCGATTGGGGCGTCAAGCTTGCCGACGTCAAATCGCTCTCCGACATCTCGCCGTGGCGGATGGCGGTGGTGCTGGAGACCAGCGATCAGTCGGCGCGGATCGGCTTCCAGCCGGGCCGCGAGCTCGGCGGCGCGGTCAGCAAGGAGCGGCAGACCGGCATCATCACGATGGACGGCGTGCGCTGGGCCAAGACCAAGGGCAAGGCGCCGACGGCGGTCTCGCAGGTGCTGCAGCCCGGCGACGTGATCTATGCCGACCCGCTGGTGACCAAGGAAGGCGCTGCGGTCGAGGGCCAATATCGGCTGCGGCAATTGCCTGAGGTTTCCGGCGCGATGGTGGCGATGGATCCGTGGACCGGCCGCGTGCTTGCGATGGTCGGGGGCTTCTCGTTCGACCAAAGCCAGTTCAACCGCGCGACGCAGGCCTATCGGCAGCCCGGCTCGTCGTTCAAGCCGATCGTGTACTCGTCGGCGCTGGACAATGGCTATACGCCGTCGACCACCGTGATCGACGCGCCGATCGAGATCGATCAGGGGCAGGGCGCCGGCGTGTGGCGTCCCGAGAATTATTCGACCGGCAAGTATTACGGCCCGACCACGCTGCGCAACGCGTTGCAGCGCTCGCTCAACACAGTGACGGTGCGGCTCGCGCAGGACATCGGCATGCCCTTGGTCGGCGAGTATGCAAAACGCTTCGGCGTCTATGACGAATTACCGAACTATCTGTCCTATGCGCTGGGTGCCGGTGAAACCACCGTGATGCGCATGGTCACGGCGTATTCGATGTTCGCCAATGGCGGCCGCCGGGTGAAGCCGACCTTGATCGATCGCATCCAGGACCGCTACGGCCACACCATCTTCAAGCACGATACCCGCGAATGCCGCGGCTGCGATGCGCCGGGGGGCTGGAAGAACCAGCCGGAGCCGCAACTCGTCGACCGCCGCGAGCAGGTGCTCGATCCGATGACCGCCTACCAGATCACCGAGATGATGGAAGGCGTGGTCCAGCGCGGCACTGCGACCGTCGTGAAGGAGGTCGGCAAGCCGATCGCCGGCAAGACCGGCACCACCAATGACGAGAAGGACGTCTGGTTCGTCGGCTTCTCGCCGGATCTCGCGGTCGGCGTCTATATGGGCTACGACAAGCCGCGCAATCTCGGCCGCACGGCCACCGGCGGACACGTCGCGGCGCCAATCGCCCGCGACTTCCTCAAGCTTGCACTCGCCGACAAGCCGCCGACGCCATTCAAGGTTCCGGCCGGCATCAAGCTGATCCGCGTCGACGCCAAGACCGGCATGCGCGCCGGACCGGGCGATGGCGGCAACACCATCCTCGAGGCCTTCAAGCCGGGCACCGCGCCGCCGGAGAACTACTCGGTGATCGGCGTCGCCGATGCCGATGGCCGCGGCCCAGCGCCCGGCCCGCAGCCGTCGCAGAGCGGTGGCCAGTCCGATGGCGGCTTCTTCATGCGGCCGGGAACCGGGGGGCTGTATTAGCCGTCTCTATGTCCGAATCGGCGGTATAGCCCCAGCCAAGCCGATTGCGCTTTGCCCCGCCGGTCGCTACATCCCCGGAACTGTTTCGCCAACACCTGAAAGATCATGCGCGCGGAAATCGAACGCCTTGTTGAAGAGATCAAGCAGTCAGTCGGGCTGCTGAGGAGGCATCTTTGACGTCGAACAATCGACGGCACGCCTCGCTGAGCTGAACAAGCTCGCTGAAGACCCCAATCTCTGGAACGATCCCCAGAAGGCCCAGCGGCTGATGCAGGAGCGCACCTCGCTGGAGGACGCGCTGTCGGGCATCGGCAAGGTCGAGCGCGAGCTCGAGGACAATATCGGCATGATCGAGCTCGGCGAGGCCGAGAACGATGCGGCCGTGGTCGCCGAAGCCGAGAAGGCGCTGAAGGACCTCAAGAAGGAGGTCGCCCGGCGCGAGCTGGAAGCGTTGCTTTCGGGCGAGGCCGACAAGTTCGATTCCTATCTTGAAGTCCATGCCGGCGCCGGCGGCACCGAAAGCCAGGACTGGGCGCAGATGCTGCTGCGCATGTACACGCGCTGGGCGGAGAAGCACGGCTTCAAGATCGAGTTCCTCGAGGAGTCCCAGGGTGAAGAGGCCGGCATCAAATCCGCGACCATCCAGATCTCCGGCCACAACGCCTATGGCTGGCTGAAGACCGAGGCCGGCGTGCATCGCCTGGTGCGCATCTCGCCGTTTGATTCCAATGCGCGGCGGCACACCTCGTTCTCGTCGGTGCAGATTTTCCCGGTCATCGACGACTCGATCAAGATCGAGATCAAGGAGTCGGACGTTCGCACCGACACGATGCGGTCGGGCGGCGCCGGCGGTCAGCACGTCAACAAGACCGAGTCGGCGGTGCGCCTGACGCACATCCCGACCGGCATCGCAGTGGTCTGTCAAGCCGGCCGCTCCCAGCACAAGAACCGGGCGCAGGCCTGGGACATGCTGCGCGCGCGGCTTTACGAGATCGAGCTGAAAAAGCGCGAGGAGCAGGCCGCTGCCGATCAGGCTGCCAAGACCGATATCGGCTGGGGTCACCAGATCCGCTCCTACGTCTTGCAGCCCTACCAGATGGTGAAGGATTTGCGCACCGGCGTGCAGACCTCCGATACCTCGGGTGTGCTCGATGGCGATCTCGATGAATTCATGGCGGCGACGCTGGCGCAGCGTGCTTTCGGCACTGGGCCCGGCTCCGTCGAGGATGTGGATTAGGCCATGCCGCGCGTCGCCTTCATCGGATTGGGACGCATGGGCCACGGCATGGCCGGCCGTTATCTCGATGCCGGCTTCACCGTCGCAGTGTGGAACCGGAGCAAGGCAAAGGCCGACGATCTGATCGCGCGCGGCGCCCTGTGGGCGACCTCGCCGGAGGATGCCGCGATCGATGCCGATGCCGTCGTGACCATGGTTGCCGACGACGAGGCATCGCGCGCGGTCTGGCTGACCAGGGACGGCGCCGCCGCCACCATGAAGGCCGGGACGCTCGCGATCGAGTGCTCCACGGTCTCGTACCAGCACACGCTGGACATGGCGCGCGAGCTGCAGAGCCGTGGGCTGATCTACATCGATTGCCCCGTCACCGGACTGCCGGAGGCGGCGGCTGCCGGCAAGCTGACGCTGTTGGTTGGCGCTGATCCGGCCGATCTCGAACGGGCGCAGCCGTTCCTCGCGCCGATAGGCAGCACGATCCGTCATTTCGGCGCGGTCGGCGCCGGGACAGTGTTCAAGCTGATCAACAATCTGATCGGCGCGGTGCAGATTGCAAGCCTCGCCGAGGGCGTTGCGATCGCCGAGCAGGCCGGCCTCGACATGAAACTGGTGGCCGAGGCGCTTGGGACCGGCGCGATCGCAAGCCCGCAGGTGATCCGCCACTCCAAGCGGATGATCGAGCGAAACTTCTCCGGCGCGTCATTCACGGCGGCGCTGCGCCACAAGGATGCCGACTACGCGGTGCGGCTCGCCGAGACGCTGCTGCCCGGTGTGCCCGTGAGCCGCGCTGCGCTCGCCGCCTACGACAAGGCCAAGGCCCACGCGCCCGATGGCGACGAGGGACAGATGATCGAGATCGTGTCGCGGCCGAAATAGGCAGAGCTGCCATTCATGGAAATCGGGTGGCCATCGCCACCACACGCGGTTAGGCATCTGCGCCATCGCAGATGAGCGCCCGCCATGCCTTCCGCCGACAACAGGATTGATCGCCGCGACTGGGGGCTGCTTCTCTTTCTGTCGGTGCTGTGGGGCGGCTCGTTCTTCTTCAACGGCGTGATCCTGCGCGAATTGCCGCCGCTGACCCTGGTGCTGCTGCGGGTCGTGCTCGGCGCGCTCATCCTGCTGCCGCTGCTGCGGGCCCGGAAGATCGAATTCCCTCGCGGCCTGTCCGGCTGGGCGCCGTTCGCTGCGATGGGGCTGTTCAACAACGCGCTGCCGTTCTCGCTGATCGTGTTCGGCCAGACTTACATTCCGAGCGGGCTGGCCTCGATCCTGAATGCGACGACGCCGCTGTTTGCAGTGGTCGTGATGGCTGTGGCTGGCGAGGAGCGGCTGCAAATGCGCCGCGTGGCGGGCGTGGTGGTCGGACTGATCGGGGTTGCGATCCTGCATGGTGATGCGCTCGGCTTCGAGAGCCGGCAGGGCATCGGCATCCTGCTCTGCCTCGCCGGCGCCTTGAGCTACGGCATCGCAGCGCTGGTCGGGCGGCGACTGCCACAGCGCGTACCGCCGCTCGGAACGGCGACGTTCCAGATGATGGCCTCCAGTGTGATGATGGCGGTCGTCGCCGGTGTCACCGAACGGCCCTGGCAGCTCGCGATGCCGCATCCGACCACGTGGCTCGCCGTGCTCGGGCTCGCGGCGCTGTCGACGGCGCTGGCCTACATCGTGTTCTTTCAGATCCTGCAGCGCTCCGGCGCGACCAATGTGATGCTGGTGACGCTGCTGCTTCCGGTCACCGCGATGCTGCTCGGCTTCTTCATTCTTGGCGAGCCGGTGGCGCCGCGCGAGGTGATCGGCGCGCTCGTGATCGCGAGCGCCCTGCTGCTGATCGACGGCCGTGTCTTGAGCTGGTTCAGCCGCGCGCCTGCTTCCACGCCGCGTACCATCCGCTGAAGCGGCCGCTGTCGCGCTCGCCGCCATGCCAGGCGGCATACGTGGTGCCGTCGTCGGCGACCAGCACCACGGCATCGAGCCCCCTGGAGCGCCGCAGCGTGTCCATCGCCTGCATCGGCGTCTGCGCGATCGGCCCTGCGACGTTGAACGACGTGTTGACCGACATCTCGACGCCGATATGGCGGCCTAGCGCCTTCAGATAGGCGTAGGTGAGGGGATCGTCGGCCTCGCGCACGATCTGGATGCGGCCGGTGCCGTCGGCGTGGACGACGGCGGGAATCTTCGCCCGCGCCTCCGGCTTCGAATGCGCCGTGAGCACCATGTAGTTGTAGGCGTTGTAGTCGGCGTCGGATGCGCCGTCCTCAAGATCGAAATAGTCGCGCGCGGCCCGCAAGGTCGCCATCGGCGCCAGCGGCCGGATCGCCTCGCGATATTTGACGCGTTCGTTGAGCCGCTCGCGGACCTCGGGGTCGCAGGGATTGGCGAGGATCGAGCGATGGCCGAGCGCACGCGGACCGGTTTCGGCGGCGCCCTGATAGATCGCGATCACGCCGCCTTGCGCCACCATGCTGGCCATCAGGTCGGCGACCGCGTCGCGTCCCTCCGATGTCGCGACATTGCCGATCACGGTCGAGGCGATGTCGTCGGCGGCGAGCGCCGCGGTGATGTCGGCGTTCGAGGGCGGCAGGCCGCAATAGAAGGCGTGCGACAGCGGCGCGCCACGCGCCGCACCCGCCAGATGCGCGAACAACCAAGCCGCGCCGATCGGCACGCCGGGATCACCGGGCACCGGCGGCACCCACATATGCAGCCGCGTCTTGCGCTGCTGCACGCGTTCGAACCACGCTTCGTCAAAGTGCTCGAGTAGCCGCATGTTGCCGAGCGCGTTCAGCGCCACGCCGCCGGTCAGCACCAAACGGTCAGTACCGGTGATGCGCAAGAGGTGATCGATGACGTGGATCATCGCATCCTCGAACACCATTTGCGTGGCGGCGGCCTTGTCGACTCTGTCCTTGGTGTCGGGGCGGTGATTGATATCCTCGACGCGCAGCACGGCGTCGGGATTCCACAGCTGGTCGGGCCGCAACGGCGGGCCGAGAATGTCGATCAGCGGCTGATGATAGGGGGCGTCGGCGGGGTCGGCGTACCAATTGGCCATCGCGCGATTGAGCTGCACGCTGCCATTGGGCCCGAGCTGCAATACCGCCTTCAGGCGCTGATAATAGGGATTGGTGGCGCGGTTCATGTCGCCCCAGGCGGCGGCGCCCATGTAGCGGCCCTCGCTGGAGAGCCAGGTCCAGCCGCCCTGGCTCGACGAGATCACGGTGTAGAAGGCGCCGAGCGAATCGAACAGGCTCTCATTGCAATAGAGCCGCTTCATCTCGCCGTTCTCGGCGACATAGAGCGAGATCGAGCCGACGTCGCCGGTGCCGTCGAGCACCGCGATCGCGACGCGCTCGCGTAGGTCCGCGAACGGCGATGCGGTGAACGAGTACCAGGCGTGATTGTCGTGATGCGGCATGCAGATCAGCGGCAGCTGTTCGCCGAGCCCGTAGATATTGCCGAGCCTGCGCGCGATGCGCCGCACCTGGTCCATCTGTCGCAGGTTGATCGCCGGCGCGATCGGCGCGCGCAGCAATTTGATGCTGGCCGGCGCTTCCTCGAGCGAAGTACGGATCAGCATCGGCAGCAGCGCTGGATAATCCCACGTGGTGACGAAGGCCGCGATGTCGCCGATGTCGCGGCCCATCCGTTGCAGCACCTTGCGCATGTCGTCGAGCGCGTGTTGCGGAAATTCGTTGGTGTGCTTTTTGCCGGAAAAGCGCTCTTCCTCGTTGTTGACGATCAGGCGCGGTCCGTCGTTCTGGGTGACCTCGACCAGTGCAACGCCGGTGTTGTGGGTGCCGGGGCAGGCGAGGCCGGCGATGTAGACGGTCTCGCCGCGCTGCAGCTTTTCGCGGATCGAGGCGATCGTGCGTTGTGCGAACTCACCATTGACCTTGTGCAGGCCACGCTTCGCCAACGCGGACTCGCTGAGGCGGCGCGTGATCTCATAGCCCGCGGCCGCAATACGCGGATGCCGTGGACCGGTACGAATGTCCGGTTTACGCAATCAGACGCCTCGACTCGTGATCCCCAGTCGACCTTCAATCATAAACAGCGCCAGCCAACAATGCAGTTTCGCCCAACGGAAAAACCCAGCGCTTGCCAGCACATGCGTCTCTTGCGAGACTTGTCGTCAAAACCACGATAAAAATCGGGAGAAAACGATGCCGGCTCGTTCTGGATATATTGGCGCAATCCTGGCCTTCGCAAGTGCCGCATTGATCACGACCTCGGCCACCGCACAGAAGAAGTACGATCCGGGCGCGACCGATACCGAAATCAAGATCGGCAACATCATGCCGTATAGTGGCCCGGCGTCGTCCTACGGCGTGATCGGCAAGACCGAAGCCGCGTTCTTCAGGATGATCAACGAGCAGGGCGGCATCAATGGCCGCAAGATCAACTTCATCAGCTACGACGACGCCTATTCGCCGCCGAAGGCGATCGAGCAGGCGCGCAAGCTGGTCGAGAGCGACGAGGTGCTCTTGATCTTCCAGGCGCTCGGCACACCGTCGAATTCGGCAATCATGAAATACATGAATGCCAAGAAGGTGCCGCAATTGTTCGTCGCCTCCGGCGGCACCAAATTCGGCGACCCCAAGAACTTTCCCTGGACGATGGGCTTTCAGCCCAACTATCAGAGCGAGGGGCGGATCTATGCGAAATACATTCGCGACAAATTCCCCGACAGCAAGATCGCGGTGTTCTGGCAGAATGACGACGCCGGCAAGGATCAGTTCAAGGGCCTGAAGGACGGGCTCGGCGACAAGGCCGGCATGATCATCGCCGACAAGTCCTACGAGGTCTCCGATCCCTCGATCGATTCGCAGATCGTCGCGCTGCACGATTCCGGCGCCGACATCTTCTTCTCCTGGGCGGCGCCGAAGGGATCGGCGCAGGCGATCCGCAAAGTCGGCGAACTCGGCTGGAAGCCGAAGTTCTTCCTCGCCAATACCGCGACCACGGTCGCCTCGGTGCTGAAGCCGGCGGGGCTCGAATATGCCAAGGGCATCATCTCGACCCAGTACCTGAAGGATCCGACCGACCCAACCTGGGACAAGGACCCCGCGGTCGTGAAGTGGCGCGGCTTCATGGATAAATACTATCCCGAGGGGGACAAGGCCAATTTCAACAACGTCTATGGCTATGTGCAGGCGGAGGCGATGGTGCAGGTGCTCAAGCAATGCGGCGACAATCTCACGCGCGAGAACGTCATGAAGCAGGCCGCCAGCCTGAAGAACTTTCACTCCGACCTGATGCTGCCCGGTATCATGGTCAACACCTCGCCCGACGACTACTACCCGATCGAGCAAATGCAATTGATGCGATTCAACGGCGAGGCGTGGGAGCTGTTCGGCGACGTCATCACCGGCGAGGTCGGGCACGATGCGACGCGGTAGGAACTCGCCGGTCAAGCGATTGTTCGTGCCAGCCGCCATTGTCGTCCCTGCGAAGCAACGACCCGACTACGCGGTCAGCGGCGGTGGACCGTTCGGACCTTGCGGCGGTTCGGCGGAGGCAGCCCGTCTGGCGCACGATCGGCGGCCGCCGCTGAGCCACAAACGCGATCGGCGCAAGCAGGGCCGCTTGCGCCGATGTTCAGATCGATCGTTGTGAGATTGAGCTAGCCCGCGCTGAGCCGGACGCCGGCGCGGAGGAATTTTTGCGGATCGACGGCTTCGCCGTCGATCCGGGTCTCATAGTGCAGATGCGGACCGGTGGAGCGGCCGGTAGAGCCGACGGCGCCAATGACCTGGCCGATCTTGACGTACTCACCGACCTTGACGCCGATTTCGGAGAGATGGCCGTAGCGCGTCGACAGCCCATTGCCGTGATCGACCTCGACCATGCGGCCGTAGCCGCCGGCCCAACCCGCAGACACCACCTTGCCGTTGGCCGTGACGCGCACCGGATCGCCCTGCGCGGCGCGGAAGTCGAGCCCGGTGTGCATCGCCGGACGACCGAGGAACGGATCGGAGCGCACGCCGAAGCCGCTGGTGAACTCGACCTCGCCGACCACGGGCTTGCGGTAAGGCACCAGCGCCAGCGTCTGGTTCAAGCGCTGCATCTGCGCGCGGTTGATGTTGATGCGGTAGAGTTGGCGCTCGAACGCCCCGGCGTCGGGCGCGAGCTTCACCGGCACGAAGGGGCCGCCCATGCCGGAGCGCGGGGTTGCGGCTTCGAGCTGCGCCATGTTGAGGCCGAGATCGGAGATCACGCCGCGCATCCGGCGCACCCGAGATTCGATGCTGTCCTCGACCGAGGAGAGCGCGGCGACCTGGCGCCGCTCGACCTGGTCGAGCGAGGTCTGCAGACGGACCAAAACGTTGTCGACGCCCTGGGCCTTGGCGAACTGGTTCGGCTGCGCCTTGGCGATCAAAGGCGCGCGCGATTCCAGCCGCGCCTCGCGATCCGGCGGCGCCACGAAGATCACGGTGTCGCTGATCGGGGAGGGCTTTGGTGTGCCGGATGACGGCGCGGCATCGGCGCGGCCCTGCGGCTTGATCGATCCGGTGGTCGTAACGTCAGGCATGGCGCCGAGCGCAGTGGCGCGCGATTCCAGCATCGACTGCCGCTTCATGATCTGGTCGAGCTTCTGGTCGAACTGTTCCTGGTCGAGCAGCTGGCGGCTGGTGGTGCGGTCGACCTTGGCACGGAGTTCCGAGATGCGGTCCTCATAGGCGTATTGCATCTCGGCCTGGCGCGCGATCAGCCGGGTCAGGACGTCGTCACGGAACGCGAAGTACGTCGCGGTCGCCGCCGACCACATGCCGAGCAGGACGACGGTGCCGACCGCGATCCAGAACACTACAGGTCCAAAGCGGACCTGCTTGCCGGCATGGACCAACGTATAGCCCTCGCCGGAGGCGGCAACGGCGGCCGTTTGCCGGGCGACCGGACGGCGCGCCGGCGTCCGGCCATGGTCTTGAGGATGATGGTGTTTCTGGTGATGACCGGACCGGCTCGACATCGGTACTCCCGCGGCCGGTCGGACCAAGCTCCGTACGGCTTAATTGCGAGGCCGATTTGAGCCCGTCATGGTTAATTTTCAGGAAACGGAACCGTCCGGTCAGAGCGCGCGGGCGGCCTCCAATACCGCTTCGGCATGGCCGTCGACCTTCACATGGCGCCAGATGCGGGCGACTTTTCCGCTGGAATCGACCAGAACCGTGGTGCGAATAATTCCCATGAAAGTCTTGCCATACATGGATTTTTCGCCCCAGGCACCATACGCCTCCAGCATCTGATGGGCAGGATCCGAGACCAGCGGCACGGACAGCTGGTGTTTGTTTCGAAATGACTCCTGCGCCTTCACCGTATCGGCGGAAATGCCGACCACCTCCGCCCCTGTTGCGATGAACTCGCTCTTGAGCCGGGTGAAGTCGATCGCCTCCCTGGTGCAGCCGGGGGTGTCGGCGCGGGGATAGAAGAACAGCACCAGCTTCTTGCCGGCAAAATCCTTCAGCGAAACGCTGCCTCCGCCGTCGCGCGGCAGGTCGAAGCCGGGCGCCGGGGCGCCTTCGGTGAGTGTAACGGATGACGACTTGGTCACGGTCGCGGCCGCCTTCGGCTTTAACGGCTTCGATGCAGCCTTGTGCGAGGCTTTCTCCTGAACACCCGCTACGGACTTGGTCTTCGCTGCTTTGGCCGCGGCCTTCTTCGCAACCGTTGTGCGGGTTTTGGTCGCGGACTTCCCAGTGCTTGCGCTTGCGGCGCGCGCAACCTTTGTTGCGACCCGCTTTCCGGTTGTGTTGGAGGATTTCTTGCGCGTTTTCTTGGACATACGCCTTCCTTTCGTCGCTTTCCGAAGCTCAACCATTGGGGTATTGCGGGTCTTATTCGCAGCGGCCGGATTCGCATCGGCCGCTGGGCAAGTTTGATGGCCACGGAGTATGGTGACAAGGAATTCGATGCGTTACCCGTCCGCTTGCTGAATTGGCTTTCGATTTGATTGGTTTGGTCCGTTCTTTTGGTCCGTTCTTGGGGCCATCGGCGAGTAACATGATTAGGCGAGGATAGGCGGCGATGCCGGCAAGGGAGCGCTCGATAGTCGTCGACGGGCGCCCCGATGGCGGTGATCAGCTTCGCCGTCAGCACCGAGAGGCAATGGCAAGGAACACGTCGCCGCAGGGTCCAAATCCGCGCGCCGGGACCGACTTCTCGCAATGGGAAGACGCCGCCGCGTGGGACGAGCAGGATGAGGCGGCGGGCAACCGTGCGCGGCAATTGCTGGCGCGTTCCAACACCAACCTGCATCGTTTCACCGACTTCTGCTCCGGCATGCAGCGCTGGCTGAACGGCGAGCGCTGGATTCGTCGCATCGGGCTGGTCCTCGTGGTGCTGGTCGTGTTGTTCGCGACCTGCTTCGGCGCGCTGTGGTGGCGGCTCGGTGCCGGTCCGATCAATCTGGATATGGCGACGCCATGGCTTGCCGCGGCGATCGAGGAGAATATCGGCCACGGCAACACGGTCGAGGTCGGCGGAACGCAGATCGAGCGCGCCGGCCGGGTCAGGATCGCGGTGCGCATCCGCGACATCATCGTCCGCGACCGCGACCACGCGGTCGTCGCCAGCGCGCCGAAAGCCGAAGTGCGCTTGTCCGGAACGGCATTGCTGATGGGCCAGTTGCGGGCCGAGAGCCTCAATCTGGTCGATGCGGAACTGTCGGTGCGCATCACGCCCGATGGCAACGTCACCGTGTCTGCCGGCGACACCGCAAAACCGCTTGCCACCGGGGTCGCATCCAAACGGGAGGCGGGGCTGCCGCCGACATTCCCGCGGCCTGCACCCGCAGCTCCGCAGCCGCCGACTGCCCCGCCGGTTGCCTCCGGGCCTCCGTTGGCCGCCCCCGATTCGGCCCAGAGCGGGCTGCTCGCCGGCCTCGACTGGCTCGACAGCCTCAGCATGACCGGCCTCGACGGTCAGAACCTCAACGAGATCGGCCTCAAGAACGGCAATCTCGTCGTCGACGACCAGCAGCGCGGCAACAAATGGAGCTTTGAGAATATCAGCCTGAGTCTGCGGCGCCCGAGCGGCGGCGGCGTTGCGCTCAGCTTCGGCGAGGACGGGCCAAAGCCCTGGTCGGTGCGTGTCCTGGTTGGGCCGCAGCAGAACGGCGTGCGCTCGGTCGACATCAAGGCCGACAAGGTTTCCACCCGCAACATCCTGCTCGCGATGAGGACCAAGGACCTCACCTACACCGCGGACCTGCCGCTCTCGGGCGAGATGAGGGGCGAGCTCGGCCGCGACGGCCTGCCGACCTATTTCCGCGGCAAGCTCAATGTCGGCGCCGGCAACATCATCGACACCGACACGCCAGACTATCCGATGCCGGTCGATTCGGCCGAGATGAGCGTCGAATGGGATTCGGGCCGCCGCGTGCTGCTGGCGCCGATCAAGATCGTCTCGGGCGCCAACCGCATCACGCTGCTCGGCCATCTCGAGCCGCCGAACGACAATGTCACCGATTGGCAGGCGGGCCTGTCCGGGGGCACCATCGTGCTGGCCGGCGCCGACAAGGACGAACCGCCGCTGATCTTCAATCGCATCAACATCGGTTTCCGGTTCGACACCGAGAAGAAGCGGGTGCTGCTGACCCAGGCCGATATCAGCAACGGCGAGATCGGGGTCGCCGGCACCGGCAGCATCGACTATTCGGGCGAGCCGCGGTTGCAGCTCGGCTTCGCCGGCACGCCGATGTCGGCCTCCGCCCTGAAGCGGATGTGGCCGATCATCGTCGTGCCCGAGGTGCGCGAATGGGTGCTCGAGCGGATTGACCGCGGCACGCTCCAGCGCATCGATGTCGGCGTCAACTCGCCGGTGCACAATCTGTCGCGCAAGGGACCGCCGATCCCGGATGACGGCCTCTCGGTCAACATCGTCGCGTCGGGTGTCACGGTACGCCCGGTGGACAAGATGCCCGCGGTGCATGATGCGGATCTGAAGGCCAGGGTGACAGGCCGCACGGCGACCGTAACGATCAACCAGGGCGTTGCCGATACGCCGGCCGGCCGCAAGATCACCCTGTCGGATTTCACCTTCGAGGTGCCGGACATGGCGCCGAAGCCGTCGCCGTCGAAGGTCAGGTTCCGGGTCGACTGTCCGGTGCCGGCCGCCGCCGAAATCCTCGCGTCCGATCGGCTCAGCGATCTCTCCGGTCCGCCGATCGATCCCAGCACCAGCAAGGGCAACGTCACGGCCGCGATCAATCTCGGAATGCCGGTGACGGGCGGGCTGACCAAGGCCGACACGCAATATTCCGTCACCGCCGACATCTCCGGCGTTGCCGTCGACAAGCTGGTGATGAATCAGAAGCTCGAGGCCAACACGCTGAAGGTGATTGCGAGCAACGCCGGCTTCCAGGTCAAGGGCGACGTCAAGATCAACGGCCAGGCCGCCTCGCTCGACTACCGCAAGCCGGCCGACGGCGATGCCGACGTCAAGCTGCAGGCGACGCTGGACGATGCGAGCCGCGCGCGGCTCGGGCTTGATCTCGGCCCCGCAGTGTCGGGCGCGATCCCGATCAAGCTCTCCGGCAAGCTCGGCAGCGGCGATAATCCGACCACCAAGCTGGGCGTCGAGGCCGACCTGACCCAGCTCAAGCTCGACAACATCCTGCCTGGATGGGTCAAGGCGCAGGGCAGGGCCGGCAAGGCGACCTTCAACGTGGTGCCGAAGGGGCAGTCGACGCGGTTCGAGGATATCTCGATCGAAGGCAGCGGCGTCTCGATCAAGGGGGCGCTCGAAGTCGACCAGAACGGCGACCTGATGAATGCGAACTTCCCGACCTATGCACCGTCGGACGGCGACAAGACATCACTGCGGGCCGATCGCGGTCCTGACGGCGTGATCAAGGTGACGATGCGCGGCGACGTGTTCGATGGCCGCGGCTTCCTGAAATCGGCGATCTCCGGCCGCGACAGCGATCCCAAGAACAAGGCCAAGACCATCGATTTCGATGTCGATCTGAAGCTCGGCGCGGTGGCGGGCTTCAACGGCGAGGCGCTGCGCGGCGTCGACGCCAAGGTCTCGCGTCGCAACGGGTACTTCAAGACGTTCACGCTGAGCGGCAGGGTTGGCCGCGATACCCCGGTCAGCGCCGACTTGCGGCGCCAGCAGGCGCGCGAGGTGATCTACCTGCAGACCGCTGACGCCGGCGCGTTCCTGCGCTTCATCGACACCTATTCGAAGGTGGTCGGCGGCCAGCTCATGCTGGCGATGGAGCCGCCGATTCCCGATCCGGGCCCGCGGGAAGGACTGCTCAACATCACGGGCTTCTCGGTGAAGGGCGAAACCCAGCTCGACCGCGCCGTCGCTGGCGGGCCGGTCAGCACCCAGAACGGCATCGGGTTCGACGCGCTGCGCGCCGAGTTCACGCGCCAGAGCGGCCAGCTTTCGATCCGCAACGGCGTGGTCAAGGGACCGAGCATCGGCGCGACCATCGAAGGCAGCATCGATTATCTCGGCAACCAGGTGCGGATGAACGGCACCTTCATTCCGATGTACGGGCTGAACAACATGTTCGGCCAGATCCCGTTCTTCGGAATTTTCCTCGGCGCCGGCAGCAATGAAGGCCTGATCGGCGTGACCTATGAAGTGGTCGGCACGCCCAGCCAGCCGGTGTTGCGCGTCAACCCGATCTCGGCGCTGGCGCCCGGCCTGACGCGAAAAATCTTCGAGTTCAAGCAGTACGGCCCGAACGACCTGCCGACGACGAACAATTAGCGCGTCGGCACATTCCCTCGGCCGCGGCCGAGGGCCCGGGACGGAATTGCCGGGCATAACCGACTGATCATCCATCGTGACGAGCGTGACGCCGCAGTGGACATGCGGTCGATTGTCGCACGCCCGTAACAGTCCGCCCGCAGATTGCGCGCGCCGGCCGCCGACATGGCGGGTGGCTACGCCCCCCTCGTTTTCTGAGAAAATCTTACATTGGGAGAAAAGCAATGATCGCCAAAGGATTGCGCCCGCCTGTGGGGCTTCCGCTGTCTCGGCCGGTTTTTGCGTTGACGCTGCTGGCCTCCACGGCGCTCGCCAGCAGTCTTGCGCACGCCGACGGCGACGACGTTCATTTCCGGCCGGGTCATCTGTTGTTGAGCCGTGCGGTGTTCGTCAACAACGCCGTCACCATCACGCCCGGCGTGACGCAGTTGCCGCCGAATTGCGTGTCGCCCAATTGCGTGACCGCAACGGCCGATGGCACCTATCCGACGGTGTTCAACAACGACGGCGTCGACAGCTCGTTCGGCCTGACCGCGAAGATCCTGCTCGACGAGCTGCGTCTCGACGGCAGGCACGTGCAGTCGCTCGAAGTGCCGAACAGCACCCAGCGCGGCATCTCCCCGAACAAGGACCAGATGGTCACCAGCTTCTCGTCGAAATCCGAGCTGGCGCTCAATCTGTCGCTGGATCACCGCAGCGTGACCTTCATGGGTTATCTCGCGCCGATCGGCACCATCGACGTGTCGAACTCCAACACGCCTGATGTCATCGATCCGACCAATCCGGTGCCCGGCACCTACTATCGCCTGGTCGCCGAAGTCGACGAGAACGGTCGCTTCCACTTCACTAAGGTGAACGGCTATAGCGGCAACAACGGCCGCGCCGCGGTGTTCAACGATCGGCACGGCGCCGGTGTGTTCTACACTGCCGGCAATGCGGGCAATGGCGGCAATCCGCAGCCGGCCGGAGTCATCACCGGCGCCGGCATGCAGATCGCGCGAGAGGCCGACGCGCCGCTCGCCCGGCAGCCGGATCCCGGCGGTCCGTTCCCGCTCGGCAGCTTCAACATCACCGAGCTCGGCCAGAAGGCCGACAAGATCGGCAAGGACACCAACTTCCGCGGCCTCACCGTGTTCAACAACGTGATCTACACGACCAAGGGCAGCGGCGGTAACGGCATCAACACCGTCTACTTCATCGACACCACCGGCAACGCCGCCAACGGCAACCCGAAGGCGTGCCCGAACGGCGTGGGCGTGCCGGCCGCGTCTGCATCGCTGCCGACGACGCAGATCTTCTTCGATGGCTCGAAGTTGGCGACGCAGGGCGTCACGCCCTACAACATGTGCGTGCTGAGCGGCTTCCCGACGGCGCTCAAGAGCACGACTTCGTTCCCGTTCGGCATCTGGTTCGCCGACGCCAATACGCTCTACGTCGCCGACGAAGGCAACGGCACCGCGACATTCGATCCGACATCGAACAGCTACACCGCCGCCAAGGCGCAGACCACGGCCGGATTGCAGAAGTGGGTGTTCGACAGCAAGGCCGGCGCCTGGAAGCAGGCCTACACCTTGCAGGCGGGACTTGACCTCGGTGTGCCCTACACGGTGCAGGGCTATCCGACCGGCAACAACGCCGCGACCGGCAAGCCGTGGTCGCCGGCGACCGATGGCCTGCGCAACATCACCGGCCGGGTCAATCGCGACGGCAGCGTGTCGATCTGGGCGATCACCTCCACGGTGAGCGGCAGCGGCGACCAGGGTGCCGATCCGAACAAGCTCGTGATGATCACGGACACGCTTTCCGCGACGACGCTGCCGGCCGGCGAGCGTTTCGTCACGCTGCGGACTGCGAACTCCGGCGAGGCGCTGCGCGGCGTGTCGTTCACGCCGGGCACCGGCGATGGCCGGGAGGAAGCCCACGACCACGGCTCCTGCGGCCATGACCATCGTGGCGACGACTGCCACGATATCGACTGAGCGAAAGACGTCGTAGCCTTCGGCCTCTCCCCACGTACCTGTGGGGAGGGGCTGTCGGCCAGCCAGATCATTGTGCCGTGTCGGCCTCCCGCTAGGGCCGGCCTTGCGGCGGAGGCGGTAGTGCCCCGATCTGATGAAGCAGCGCAAACCGGTCGGGCACGCCCCAGTGCTCGACGAGCCTGCCGTCGGCAAATCGACAGATGTCGATGACATCGATGGCAACCGGCTTTCCCGAGTGCGGGTCGACGCCCGTTGCCTTGCTTCGCGCCCACACCGTATCGCGCGTTTCCAAGATCGCCTCGATCGTGAGCTTCAAGTCCCTGATGCTGCGCCGCGCATCTGCGATCTGCGCTTTCAGGATCTGCGGGCCCGGAATATCGGTCTTCGACAGATACTCGTGCTCGATCAGCGTTTCGGCGCAGATTTCGTCTGCGACCGTCAGATCACCCTGAGAAAATCCGCGTTCGACGATGGCTTTGAAGCGCTCCAGATTGGTCGACATGTTCATGGCTCCGGCTCCCGGGCCGGCGATCGCGATTCCGATCACGACGCCGCCGAACTCGCGCCGCGTCATTCTCACCGCCATGCTCGCCTCCCTGCGAAGCCGGACCATGCGGGAAGCGCTTGCGACAGCGCTTGTAGATTTTGGTCATCAAGCGGGGAAAAAAATGTTGTCCCACTCGCCGATCAGGCTGCTTGGCGGCAAGCCGGCGAAGGCGTGGCAGTCGCGGATGAAATGGGCCTGGTCGAAATAGCCGAGTTCGTGGGCGATGTCGGTCCAAGACCGGTTCGGGGCGTCACGACGGGCGACCAATGCCCGGTCGAACCGGATCGTGCGCGCAAACAGCTTTGGCGTTATTCCAACCTGCGCCGCAAAGCGACGCTGGAACTGGCTGGTGCTGAAGCCGGACTTTGCAACGAGGTCCTCGATCCGCGTGCGCCCCCGGACGGCGATCATCCGGCGCGCCGCGGCGGCGATCGCGCAGTCGGGACCGCGCGTCTCGAGCATGGCCTCGACCCAGCGTTCGACCGCAGCGACACGCAGATCGAAGTCTGGCGCCCTGCGCACGGCATCACCCAGCAACGTGGCGGATCGGCCGAGAACGTCGGAGGCCGCCGGGTCCTGGTTGACCAAGGTGGTCATGTCGATCCCGACCAACCGGTTGAGGCCGGTCGGTTGAAAGAGGATGTTGAAGACATGCACCGAGCCCGACAGGCAAACATGGGCGCGGCGATAGGTTTGTGGTCCGACCAGTCCGACGTCCGCCGTCGGACTGGCCCTGCCGCCGTCGATGCACACGCGATATGGTTCAGCCAAATGGATATCGAGGATCTGATGCGGCCGCGCGGCGACCGGCCAGGCCAGCACGGCGCTCCCAAGGTCCATGCGCCTTTCCTCGAACGAGCGCAGAACGCCGCGAAGTTCTGGGTGGGGGAGCGCTCGCTTGATATCCATTCGAGGACCTCGGCTGCGGAAGCCTAGATCGGGCCGGCGGTTGCAACAATATCCGTCTGCTTGGCGCTGAGTGCAATCTGCTGCGTATGCTCCGAACGCAGCGCTAGCGCCGCAGCGCCGGCACCACCAGGAACGGGATCAGGCCGAGCACGACGTTGACGAGCGCGAAGGCGATCAGCGGATTGTAGCTGTGGGTCCAGTCATGGATCAGGCCACCGCTCCATGACCCGAGCCCCGATCCGAGACCGCTGCCGATCATGATGGTGCCGTAGATCGTGCCGACGCGCTCGCCGCGGAAGATCTTCAGCGCGGTCGCGGTGATCAGCGGGCCGCGCGAGCCGATCATGCTGCCGAAGCAGATGATGAAGCCGGTCAAGAGCCCGTAGTTCGGATACCACTGCAACAGCCAGAGCAGGATGATGCCGAGGATCGAGACGCCGTAGCTGAACAGCACCGAGGGCCGGCGGCCGATGATGCCATCGAGGGTCGACACGCCGAGCATGCCGACGAACAGCGCGACCCCGGAGAAGCCCCAGGCGGTGGCGGCCTGCAGCGGCGGGAAGCCGACATCGATCAGGTAGGCGACGATCTGGGCCGTCAGCGCATACATCGCGATCGCCGTGAAGAAGAAGGTCGAGAACAGCGCCCAGAAGGCGTGGTGGCGCATCGCGCTCAGCAACGTCCAGCCTTCATCGATCAAGCCGGTCTCAGCCTTCTTCACGATGTGCGGCGATCCGCCCGCGAGCAACCGCCACGGCAGGAACACGAGCGGAACAAGCAGGCAGAGCGCACTGACGCCGAACACCTGGTAGGCCTCGCGCCAGCCGATCCGGTCGATCAAGACTTGCGACAGCGGCAGCAGCAAAAGCAGGCCGGCGCCGGTCGCCGAATACATCACGGCCATCGCCGTCGGCAGCTTTGGGCCGAACCAGCGGCCGAGCAGGATCGAGTTCGAGACGTTGCCGATCAGCGCGGTGCCGAAGCCGATGCAGAGGCCGACGCTGAGCTGGAATTGCCACAGCGCTTGCGCGCGCGATGCGACGAGAAACGCGCAACCGAGCAGCGACAGACCGAGCGCATAGACCACGCGCGGGCCCGAGCGATCGAACAGCCGCCCGACCAGCGGCGCAGTCAGGCCGCTGGCGAGCCAGGTCAGCGAATAGACCGACACGACGGAGGCGCGATCCCAGCCGAAAGTTTCCGAGATCGGCTTCAGGAACACCGTGAAGCTGTCGCTGAAGCCGCGCCCGAGCACCGACAGCACGAAGCAGAGCGCAAGCACGTTCAGCGCGACGCGGGACTGCTTCGCAGGCGCGGAAAGTGTGTCGTTCGGAGTCGTGGTCTGGTCCATTTGGGAAGCAGGGAGCGCGCTTTCCGCACTCCCTACAACCGACAAATGCGAATGCGCCTATGCAGGCTTCAGCAAGACGTGGCGCTTCTTGCCGAGCGACAGCTTGACGACGCCTTCCGGCGTCAGATTGGCCGGCGTCAGGACCATCTTCTCATCGGTAACGGCAGCGTCGTTGACGCGCAGGCCGCCGCCCTTGATCTGCCGCCGCGCTTCGCCGTTGGACGCGACCAGCTCGGCCTTGACGAAGGCGGCGAGCACGCCGACGCCGGCTTCAAATTCGCCGCGCGGAATTTCCACCGTCGGCAAGGTTTCGGCCAGCGCGCCTTCCTCGAAGGTACGGCGCGCGGTCTCGGCGGCTTCATTGGCGGCATCGCGGCCGTGGAGCAGGGCGGTCGCTTCGGTCGCCAGCACCTTCTTGGCTTCGTTGATCTCGCTGCCACCGAGCGCCGCGAGCTTGTTGATCTCGCTCATCGGCAGGATGGTGAACAGCTTGAGGAACTTGACGACGTCGGCGTCCTCGGTATTGCGCCAGTACTGCCAGAAATCGTACGGCGAGAACTGGTCGGCATTGAGCCAGACCGCGCCCTTGGCGGTCTTGCCCATCTTGTCGCCGGAAGCGGTGGTGAGCAGCGGCGTGGTCAGCGCGAACAGTTGCGGCGTGCCCATGCGGCGGCCGAGATCGACGCCGTTGACGATGTTGCCCCACTGGTCGGAGCCGCCCATCTGCAGCCGGCAGCCGGCGCGGCGGGACAGCTCGACGAAGTCGTAGGCCTGGCAGACCATGTAGTTGAACTCGATGAAGCTCATCTCCTGCTCGCGTTCGAGCCGGAGCCGCACCGAGTCCATCGTCAGCATGCGATTGACCGAGAAGTGCCGGCCGATGTCGCGCAGCATCTCGATCCAGTTCAATTTGGTCAGCCACTCGGCGTTGTCGAGCATGATGGCGTCGGAGGGCCCATTGCCATAGCGCAGCACCTTGGCGAACACGCCGCGGATGCTCGCCTTGTTGGATTCAATCTCCGCGACGGTGCGCATCGCGCGCGTCTCGTCCTTGCCGGAGGGGTCGCCGACCATCGTGGTGCCGCCGCCCATCAATGTTATCGGCTTGTTGCCGCTCTGTTGCAGCCAGTACAGCATCATCATGGTGAGGAAGTTGCCGATGTGCAGCGATGGCGCGGTGCAGTCATAGCCGACATAGGCGGTTGCCTCGCCCTTCGCGGCAAGCGCGTCGAGGCCCTCGAAATCGGAGCACTGGTGGACGAAGCCGCGTTCCTGTAGAGTGTTCAGGAAATCCGATTTAAATGCAGTCATTTGTCGGCGAGCCAGATCATTCTTGTTTTACGGTTTTTGCATCTATTTGCGGAACCTTGATGCTCGGGCTGCCGCAGGCAGACGCGCAGTGGCATTATAGGATGTACTTGTTTGAGACAAGCCGGGGGTTCCCGGCTGGGGCGCTTCCACGATGATGTTAACGGCACTCGGTCTGATGAGCGGCACCTCGCTCGACGGGGTCGACGTGGCACTGATCGAGACCGACGGCCGCCAGATCAAGACCTTCGGACCTACGGGCTATCGCCCCTATACCGAAAGCGAGCGCAGCCTGCTGCGCCAGGCGCTGACCGAGGCCGCTCATCTGTCGCAGCGCGATGCACGGCCGGGTATCTTGCGGCAGGCCGAGCAGGCCGTCACGACCGCCCATGCCGAGGCGGTCGCCAGCTTCACGGCGCAGACCCGGATCTCCGCCCAGGACATCGACATCGTCGGGTTCCATGGTCAGACCGTGCTGCATCGCCCGGAGCGGAAGTTGACGGTGCAGATCGGCGACGCCCTGGCGCTCGCCAGGGCGATCCACATTCCGGTGATGCATGATTTCCGTGCCGCCGACGTCGAAGCCGGCGGGCAGGGTGCGCCGCTTGTGCCGGTCTACCACCGCGCGCTGGTGCAATCGCTGAACCGCGAGGGGCCGACCGTCGTGGTGAATATCGGCGGCGTCTCCAACATCACCTATATCGACGGAACCGACACGCTGATCGCCTGCGACACCGGGCCCGGCAACGCGCTGCTCGACGACTTCATGTTCCGTCAGATGCATCAGCCGTTCGACACCGCGGGCAAGTTCGCCGCGCTGGGCAGGCCTGACGAGGCCTGGATTGCCGACGCGCTGAAGCTGCCGTTCTTCTCGGCTCCGCCGCCGAAATCGCTCGACCGCAACGACTTCGCCGGCCTCAAGCTCGGCGCCGTGGCGCCGGCCGATGGCGCGGCCACGCTGACCGCGTTCACCGCCGCGGCGATCGCCCGCATCGTGCCGCTGCTGCCGAAGCGGCCGAAGAGTTGGATCATCTGCGGCGGCGGCGCCTCCAACCTCACGATGCTGCGGATGCTGCGCGAGCGCCTGGCGCCGGCAACCGTCGAGCCCGCCGAGGCGCTCGGCTGGGCGGCGGACGCGATCGAGGCGCAGGCGTTCGGCTTCCTCGCCGCGCGCGGCATGAAGGGGCTGCCGCTGAGCTACCCGGCCACCACGGGGGTGCCGATCCCGATGACCGGGGGCATCATCGCGCGACCGTGATTTAGATGCAAATGCATCTACCTTGACAGTTCTATGCCGCTGCATTTAGTTGGATGCAGATGCATTGAACGCGAGGTTCGTCCATGGCCGCCCTGAAGCTGATCAGCCACAAGCTCTGTCCCTATGTGCAGCGCGCGGTGATCGCGCTGCGCGAGAAGGGCGTACCGTTCGAGCGGATCGACATCGATCTCGCCGACAAGCCGGACTGGTTCCTCAAGATCTCGCCGCTCGGCAAGGTGCCAGTGCTGGTCGTGACCGGCGACGACGGCAGGGAAGTCGCGCTGTTCGAGAGCAACGTGATCTGCGAATACATCGAGGAGACACAAGCCGGCGCCAAGCTGCATCCGGAGCATGCGCTGACGCGCGCCGAGCATCGCGCCTGGATGGAATTCGGCTCCGCCATTCTCGGCGACCTCTGGGGGCTCGAGACTGCGACCGATGCCGCGACCTTTGAGAGCAAGCGGCAGGCGGTGGCCGCAAAGTTCGCGCGCGTCGAGGTGGCGCTCGGCGCGGGTCCGTTCTTTGCCGGAGAGAACTTCAGTCTGGTGGATGCGGTGTTCGCGCCGGTCTTCCGCTATTTCGATCTGTTCGACCAGCTGACCGATCTCGCGGTGTTCACCCACACGCCGAAGCTGCGCGCCTGGCGCAGCGCGCTGGCCCAGAGGCCGAGCGTACGCAGCGCGGTCTCTCCTGATTATCCCGCGCTGCTGCACGCGTTCCTGGTCGGCCACCGCGCGCACATGCTGAAGCTTGCCGCGTAAGCCATGTCGCACTCCATTGCCTGGATCGCGCTGGTCGTTGCCGGTCTGCTCGACGTCGGCTGGGCGATCTCGATGAAATATGCCGAAGGCTATACGCGCCTGGGCTGGACGCTGGTCTCGCTGGCGCTGCTCGCCGCGTTCGTGTTCCTGCTCGGGCGCGCGTTGCAGGTACTCGGTGTCGGTGTCGCCTACACGGTATGGACCGGCATCGGCGCGGTCGGCACGCTGACCATGGGCGTGCTGCTGTTCAACGAGGCGTTGAACCCGATGAAGGTGGCCGGGATCGCGCTGGTCTTGGTCGGCATTGCCGCGCTGAAGTTTGCGCCGGAGTAAGTGGCGTCGTAGCCCGGATGAAGCGAAGCGCAATCCGGGATCAGTCGTGCCACAAGTGAGGATGGTCCCGGATTTCGCTGCGCTCCATCCGGGCTACAAGAGCGGTAGCGTCACCGCACGTTGGCGAGGCGCATGTCGAGATAGCCGGTCACCGTCTCCATCAGCGGCTCGAGCTTGCCGTCGAAGAAATGGTTGGCGCCGGGGATGACCTGCTGGTCGATCACGATGCCCTTCTGCGTCTTCAGCTTCTCGACCAGCGTGTTGACGTCCTTGGGCGGCACCACAGCGTCCTTGTCGCCATGCACGATCAGGCCCGACGACGGGCAGGGCGCGAGGAACGAGAAATCGTAGAGATTGGCCGGCGGTGCGATCGAGATGAAGCCCTCGACTTCGGGCCGGCGCATCAGGAGCTGCATGCCGATCCATGCGCCGAACGAGAAGCCCGCGACCCAGCAGGCGCGCGCCTCGGGATTGATCGCCTGCGCCCAGTCGAGCGCGCTCGCCGCGTCGGACAATTCGCCGGTGCCGTGATCGAACGAGCCCTGGCTGCGGCCGACGCCACGGAAGTTGAAGCGCAGCACCGAGAAGCCGCGATGCGCGAACGCGTAGTAGCACTGGTAGACGATCTGGTGGTTCATCGTGCCGTGGAACTGCGGATGCGGATGCAGGATCATCGCAATCGGCGCGTTCTTCTGCTTGGCCGGGTGGTAGCGGCCTTCGAGACGGCCAGCAGGGCCGGTGAAAATGACTTCAGGCATTGTGTTCCCTTGATTGACGCGTTCCCTTGATTGACGTCGATCAATCAACCGGTTGGAGCCATCTTCGGCGACGGGCGCGAGCAGAGCGGCTCGTGTTGAAATCGGGCGCAGGCGCCGCCGGGCGGCACGCTGGAGGGCCTTCTAGCATGACGCAAGGGGCAAAAATCAAGGAAATTGTGCCGCTTGGCAGAGGCTAACCCGCTCGGCGCCGCGGGCCGCCGGCGATCCGGGCCAGGACGTCGAATTGTTCGTTGGCTGCCTGAAGCTTTGGTTTGTCATGTTGCCATCGCGCTTTGCACGCAGACGAATGTCTTGCCCGGCAACACGGCGGGACGTCCGGTGAAAAATCTCCCGCATTGGTGACTCTGATCTGGTCTCGGTGCCCGGCTGTCGTTATCTCGCGGTGGAGGACGCAACCACGGTGGTTGCTGCGGACAAGCTCGATGGCCGATCGCGTCTATCTCGACTGGAACGCCACCACGCCGCTTCGCCAGGAAGCGAAGGCGGCGATGGCTACGGCGTGGGAGTTGAGCGGCAACCCGTCCTCGGTGCACAGCGAGGGACGCCGCGCGCGCCGGCTGGTCGAGGATGCCCGCGGTGCGGTGGCGAAGGCGGTCGGCGGCCGGCCCCAGGACGTCGTGTTTCTCTCCGGCGGGACGGAAGCCAATGCGCTCGCATTGACGCCGGGATTGCGCCGAGGCGCCGGCGCGCCGGTCGGGCGGCTGTTGGTGTCCGCGATCGAGCATGCGTCGGTCCTCGCGGGCGGACGGTTTGCGCGCGCGGCGACCTTCGCGATCAATGTCACGCGCGCCGGCGTGATCGATCTCGATCATCTGCGTGCGCTGCTGGCGGATGGCGCGACCGCGCTGGTCTCGGTGATGCTGGCGAACAACGAGACCGGCGCCATCCAGCCGGTGGCCGACGTCGCCGGGATCGTTCACGCGGCCGGCGGCCTGCTGCATGTCGATGCGATCCAGGCGTTCGGCAAGATCCCGTTCGATCTCGCTTCGACGCAGGCCGATCTGGTGACGCTGTCGGCGCACAAGATCGGTGGACCGAAGGGCGTAGGCGCATTGGTGCTTGCTGAAGGCGTTGAAGGACTGGAAGCGTTGTTGCGTGGCGGCGGGCAGGAGCTCGGGCGGCGGGCAGGGACCGAGAACGTCGCCGGGATTGCCGGCTTTGGCGCGGCTGCGAAGGCCGCGATGGCGGCGCTAAAGGCCGACGCCGCCCGGGTCAGGGAGCTGCGCGACCGGCTCGAACATGGACTGCGGCAGACGCCGGACGTCGTGGTCTTTTCCGATGATGTGAAACGGTTGCCAAATACCGTTTTATTCACCGCGCCGGGCATGAGGGCCGAAACGGCGGTGATCGGCTTCGACCTGGCAGGGGTCGCGGTGTCCTCCGGTTCCGCCTGCTCGTCGGGCAAGGTGCAGCCCTCTCATGTGCTGGAGGCAATGGGATACCGTTCGGAGGTGTTGCAGGGAGCGGTGCGGCTCAGTCTTGGCTGGTCTACCACCGAGACAGACGTGGATTTCACCCTCAAGGCTTGGCGAAAGCTCGCCGATACCCTAGTTAATGGGGAACGACGAAACACAGCTTGAACTGTTCTAAGCCAGTGATTTCGTGTTCAAAGCATCGTAAGCGATTTTTCTGAACTTGAGATCCACCGCGGTCCTTGAAACCGCGAGCGGAGGATTGAATGCCTGCTGTACAAGAGACGGTCGAGCGCGTCCGGCGCATCGACGTCGACCAGTATCGATATGGGTTTGAGACGCAGATCGAGTCCGACAAGGCCCCGAAGGGGCTGTCGGAAGACACCGTCCGCTTCATCTCGGCAAAGAAGAACGAACCGGCGTGGATGCTGGAATGGCGCCTTGAGGCGTATCGCCGCTGGCTGACCATGACCGAGCCGACCTGGGCGCGCGTCGACTATCCGAAGATCGACTACCAGGACGTCTATTATTACGCGGCGCCGAAGCCGAAGAAGACGCTATCCTCGATTGACGAGATCGATCCGGAAATCCTCAAGACCTACGAGAAGCTCGGCATTCCCCTGCGCGAGGTCGCGATCCTCGAAGGCGTCGAGCCGCCGCCCGGCGGACCGGCGTCGGCCAACCGCAAGATCGCGGTCGATGCCGTGTTCGATTCGGTTTCGGTCGCCACCACCTTCCAGAAGGAGCTGAAGGCCGCCGGTGTGATCTTCATGCCGATCTCGGAGGCGATCCGCGAGCATCCGGAGCTGGTGCAAAAATATCTCGGCACCGTGGTGCCGACCTCGGACAATTACTTCGCGACGCTCAACTCGGCGGTGTTCTCCGACGGCTCGTTCGTCTACGTGCCGCCGGGCGTGCGCTGCCCGATGGAGCTCTCGACCTATTTCCGCATCAACGAGCGCAACACCGGCCAGTTCGAGCGCACGCTGATCATCGCCGACAAGGGCTCCTACGTCTCCTATCTCGAAGGCTGCACCGCGCCGCAGCGCGACGAGAACCAGCTGCACGCCGCGGTGGTCGAGCTCGTCACGCTCGATGACGCCGAGATCAAATATTCCACGGTGCAGAACTGGTACCCCGGCAATTCGGAAGGTAAGGGCGGCATCTACAATTTCGTCACCAAGCGTGGCGACTGCCGCGGCAAGAATTCCAAGATCTCCTGGACCCAGGTCGAGACCGGGTCGGCGATCACCTGGAAATATCCGAGCTGCATCCTGCGCGGCGACAATTCGAGCGGCGAGTTCTACTCGATCGCGATCTCGAACGGCTTCCAGCAGGTCGATAGCGGCACCAAGATGATCCACCTCGGCAAGAACACGTCGAGCCGGATCATCTCCAAGGGCATCGCCGCGGGCAAGTCGCAGAACACCTATCGCGGCTTGGTCAGCGCGCATCGCAAGGCGACCGGCGCGCGCAACTACACCGCCTGCGACTCGCTCCTGATCGGCGACAAATGCGGCGCACACACCGTGCCCTATGTCGAGGCCAAGAATTCCTCGGCGACGTTCGAGCACGAAGCGACGACGTCGAAGATTTCCGAGGACGTGCTGTTCTACTGCATCCAGCGCGGGCTCTCGCAGGAAGAAGCCGTCGGCCTCGTCGTCAACGGCTTCGTGAAGGACGTGTTGCAGCAACTGCCGATGGAGTTCGCGGTGGAAGCGCAGAAGCTGATCTCGATCAGCCTTGAAGGTTCGGTTGGCTAATCCATCCCGCTTGAGGGCGCGGCCGACGCGCCCCGGGGTGATGCTCAGGAAAAATCAGATGTCTCTACTTGAAGTGAAAGATCTGCAGGTTCGTGTCGAGGAGCGTGAGATCCTCCACGGGCTGTCGCTTAACGTGAACCCGGGCGAGGTCCACGCGATCATGGGGCCGAACGGCTCCGGCAAGTCGACGCTCTCCCACGTGATCGCCGGCAAGCCCGGCTATGAAGTCACCGGCGGCCAGATCCTGTTCAGGGGCGAGGACCTCCTGGAGATGGATCCCAACGAGCGCGCCGCCAAGGGCGTGTTCCTGGCGTTCCAGTATCCGGTGGAAATCCCCGGCGTCACCACCTGGAACTTCCTGCATGCCGCGCTCAACGCCCAGCGCAAGGCGCGCGGCGAGGACGAGATCTCATCGCCGGCCTTCCTGAAGAGGGTCCGCGAGGTCGCCAAGTCGCTCAACATTCCGCAGGACATGCTGAAGCGCGGCGTCAATGTCGGCTTCTCCGGCGGCGAGAAGAAGCGCAACGAGATTCTGCAGATGGCGCTGTTCGAGCCGGCCGTCTGCATCCTCGACGAAATGGATTCCGGCCTCGACATCGACGCGCTGCGGATCGCAGCCGACGGCGTCAACGCGCTGCGCTCCCCGGAGCGCGCGATGGTCGTCATCACCCACTATCAGCGGCTGCTCAACTACATCGTGCCCGACGTCGTGCACGTGATGTCGAAGGGCCGGGTGGTGAAGAGCGGCGGCAAGGAACTGGCGCTGGAGCTGGAAGAGTCCGGCTACGCGCAGTTCGAAGACGCTGCCTGACAAATACGGGTTCTCAGATGAACGTTGTCGCAAAGACCGAGACCGGGCGCGCGCTGGGCGATGCATTCGCTGCGGCGCGCGACCGTCTGCCGGGCAAGGGCAAGATCGCCGAGCAGCGCCGCGAGGCGTTCGAGGCCTATGAACGATTGGGCCTGCCGCATCGCCGGATCGAGGATTGGAAATACACCGACCTGCGCGCGCTGATGCGAGAAGTGCTGCCGCTGGCCCCTGCGCCGGATGCCGCAGCGCTGGGGCGGGCTGCCGACGCGGTCAAGCTGCGGGCGATCGACGGCGTGCGCCGCCTGGTGCTGGTCGACGGCGCGTTTGCGCCTGAACTTTCCGATCTCGGAACTCCCGAAGAGGGCCTCAGCATCCGCCCGCTGCGTGAGGTGCTCGACGCCGGCGATGGCGCGCTCTCCGCGCAGGCCTTTGCCTCCGACATCTCCAATCCGATGATCGCGTTGAACGGCGCGATGGCGACCGATGGCGTCGTCATCGAAATTGCCAATGGCGCGGTGCTGGCCCAGCCGCTGCACATCGTCCACGTCGCGTCCGGCACGGCGCCGGCCTCGACGTTCACGCGCTCGCTGCTCCGGCTCGGTCGCGATACCGGCGTGACGCTGGTGGAGAGCTATCTCGCCGGCGAGGGCGCCAAGGCTTACCAGACCCATGACGGGCTGGTCGTGGCGATCGGCGACAATGCGCGGCTCGATCACGTCAGGCTGGTCGAGGACGCCGTCGACGCGTTCAACATTTCCTCGGCGACGGTGTCGCTCGGCGCGCATGCGCATTTCAACACGTTTAGTTTGACCTCGGGCGGTCATGTCAGCCGCTACCAGCTGACGATCACCTGTGCCGGCGAGGGCTCCAAGGTCGAGACCAATGGCGTCAATCTGATCAACGGCAAGCAGCACGCCGACACCACGCTGTTCATGGATCACGCGGTGCCGCACTGCGCGAGCCGCGAGATCTTCCGTGCCGTCGTCGACGACCGCGCCCATTCGGTGTTCCAGGGCCGCATCATCGTTCGTCCGGACGCCCAAAAGACCGACGCCAAGATGATGACCCGCGCGCTGCTGCTGTCCGACGACGCAGAAGCCGACAACAAGCCGGAGCTGGAAATCTTCGCCGACGACGTCACCTGCGGTCACGGTGCGACCACCGGTGCGCTCGACCAGAGCCTGCTGTTCTACATGCGGGCCCGCGGACTGCCGGAGAAGGAAGCACAAGCGCTTCTGATCCAGGCCTTTGTCGGTGAGGCGATCGAGACCATTGCCAGCGACGCGTTGCGCGAGGTCGCAATTGCCGCCGCACAGCGTTGGCTTCAGGCGAGGGCGTGAGCATGCACAAGGCGGTCGCCAACGGTTCTTACGACGTCGCCCTGGTGCGGCAGGATTTTCCGGCGCTCGCCATGCAGATCTACGGCAAGCCGCTGGTCTATCTCGACAACGCGGCCTCGGCGCAGAAGCCGAATGCGGTGCTCGACCGCATGACCGAGGCCTACAAAAGCGAATACGCCAACGTGCATCGCGGCCTGCATTACCTCGCCAATGCGGCGACGGAGGCCTATGAGGGTGCCCGCGGCAAGGTCGCGCAGTTCATCAACGCCCGCCGCAGCGAAGAGATCGTCTTCACCCGCAACGTCACCGAGGCGATCAACCTCGTGGCGTCGTCCTGGGGCGGGGTGAACATCGGAGAGGGCCACGAGATCGTCCTCTCGATCATGGAGCACCACTCCAACATCGTGCCGTGGCACTTCCTCCGGGAGCGCCAGGGTGCCGTGATCAAGTGGGCGCCGGTCGACGACGAGGGCAACTTCCTGATCGAGGAGTTCGAGAAGCTCCTGACGGCGCGCACCAAGATCGTCGCGATCACCCAGATGTCGAACGCGCTCGGCACCCTGGTTCCGGTCAAGGACGTGATCCGGCTGGCTCACGCCCGCGGCATTCCGGTGCTGGTCGACGGCGCGCAGGGGGCGGTGCACCTGCCGATCGACGTCCAGGACCTCGACTGCGATTTCTACGCTTTCACCGGCCACAAGGTGTACGGGCCGACCGGCATCGGCGCGCTCTATGCCAAGCACGAGCATCTGGTGGCGATGCGGCCGTTCAACGGCGGCGGCGAGATGATCCGCGAAGTGGCCAGGGACTGGGTCACCTATGGCGATCCGCCGCACAAGTTCGAGGCCGGGACGCCGCCGATCGTCGAGGCGATCGGGCTGGGGGCCGCGATCGACTACGTCAATTCGATCGGCAAGGAGCGCATCGCCGCGCATGAGCGTGAGCTGCTCACCTACGCGCAGGACCGTTTGCGCGAGATCAACTCGCTGCGCGTGATCGGCACCGCCCGCAACAAGGGTCCGGTGATCTCGTTCGAGATGAAGGGGGCGCACCCCCACGACGTTGCGACCGTGATCGACCGCCAGGGCATCGCGGTGCGCGCCGGCACCCATTGCGTGATGCCGCTTTTAGAGCGGTTCAATGTCACGGCCACCTGCCGTGCATCCTTCGGGATGTATAATACAAGGGAAGAAGTCGACCATCTGGCGCAGGCGCTGATCAAGGCGCGGGAATTGTTCGCATGACCGATACAGCCGAAGTCAAGACGGCCACCATGGAAACCACCTCGGCACTGCCGGCCGAGGAGACCGAGCGCATGAGCGGCGAGATCGTCGCGGCCCTGAAGACGGTGTTCGACCCGGAAATCCCGGCCGACATCTACGAACTCGGCCTGATCTACAAGGTCGACCTCAAGGACGATCGCTCGGTCGACATCCTGATGACGCTGACCACGCCGAACTGCCCGGCCGCCGGCGAATTGCCTACGATGGTCGAGAACGCGGTTGCCAGCGTCCCCGGTGTCGGTGTCGTCAACGTCAATCTGGTGTGGGATCCGGCCTGGACGCCGGACCGGATGTCGGACGAGGCTCGCCTCGTCCTCAATATGTGGTGATGCGTATCGGGCTTAACCTTGGAATATCGGCAATTGATTTGCCGCCGGGACTGACCACATGAGTGACATGACGCAAGCTTCACCAACCCCAGCCAAGCCGAAGCGGCCGCGCCCGCAGGTCATGAAACTGACCGATGCCGCGGCGGAGCGGATCACCGAGCTGACCAGGCGCGCCGATTCCGAGATCGTCGGCCTGCGCGTCGGCATCAAGAACGGCGGCTGCGCCGGACAGTCCTACACGGTCGAATACGCCCATGAGATCCGCCCGACCGACGAAGTGGTCGAGGACAAGGGCGTCAAGATCCTGGTCGATCCGAAGGCCGTGCTGTTCCTGCTCGGCACCGAGATGGACTACGTGGCCGACAGGATGCAGGCCCAGTTCGTGTTCAACAACCCGAACCAGGTCTCCGCCTGCGGTTGCGGCGAATCGGTACAGCTCAAGCCGGCCACGGTCTGATCGCTGCGCCTGGCGAGCGCGCGATCGCGCTCGCGCGTTACCCGCCACCCACCATCGTTGCATGTCGACGTCGTCGTCGACCATACTGCGCTGCCAACAGGCTGCGGCAGGCGCGTTCGGCCGCGCTGGAACGAAGGTGGGCACATGGACCGCGAATTCCTGATCGACCTGTTCGCCGATTTTGGCCCGGTCACGCTGCGCCGGATGTTCTCCGGCTACGGCATCTCCGTTGACGGCACCAACTTCGCGCTTGCGCTGCGCGCCGGGCTCTACTTCCGTGCCGACGAGGAGACTATCGCGCAGTTCGAGGCCGAAGGCTGCGGGCCGTTCCAGTACCAGACCCGCGCCAAGACGGTGAAGGTGAATTCATACTGGCAACTGCCGGCGCGGCTGTTCGACGATTCCGAGGAGCTTGCGGTCTGGGCGCGCCTGGCGCTCGGCGCCGCCCAGCGCGCCGCGCTGCGCAAGCGGCCGAGGAAGGCGAGGGCGCCGGCGAAGAAGGCTATGGCTAAGAAGGCCGCGGTGAGGAAGGCGGCGGCGAAGAAGCCGTCGGCCAAGAAGGAGCGATCGGCACGGAAGCGATCCTCCTGACGTGAGGGATCACGCCACCCGGGTCTGGGTCTCGGCGCTGTATTCCGGGTCGGCTTCGCAGATCACGCGGTTGCGGCCGGAGCGCTTGGCGGCATAGAGGCAGGCGTCGGCGCGCTCGATCAGGGAATCCGTGTCGTCCGCCGGCTTCAGCATGGAGACGCCGACCGAGATCGTAACGCGGCCGAGGATCTCGCCGGTCGACTTCTTCTTCAGCTCCTTCGCCATCACGGCGCGGCGGATGTGGTCGGCGACCGTCAGCGCCTGGCGCAGCGCGGTGTTCGGCAGCACGACGGCGAACTCCTCGCCGCCGTAGCGGGCGGTGATGTCCTGGCCCTTGATGTTCTGCTTCAGCGACTGTGCCACCAGCCGCAGCACCTGATCGCCGGTGAGATGGCCGTAGGAATCGTTGAACGACTTGAAATGATCGATGTCGAACATCAGCAGCGACAGCGGCTCGCCGCTGGCCAAAGCGGCCTGCACCGCCATGTCGATCGAGCGGTCGAAATATTTGCGGTTGCCGAGGCCGGTGAGCGGATCGGTCAGGCTCTCGGCGCGGATCGCCTCGAGGCTGTGTTGCAGGTCGCTGATCTCCGACTTCGACAGCGCAAGCCGGTTCTCCAACGCCTGATTTGTCTCGCGCATCTCGCGCGTCGATTTGGCGAGCGCCTCGACGATGATCTTGATCTGGTCGCGCGTGGTCGCGGTCGAGAGCCGATCGCTGGCGCCGACGAGGTTCGCGTCGTAGGTCGCGGACACGTCGAGCGCATCGGTGATTAGCCGCATGACGGCATCGATCTCGCCGATGACGCGCGCGCCGACCTTGTCGATGCGGTCCGAGGTCTTGATGTGCGAGAGATAGGTTTCGTAGATCTGCTCAAGGTCGGATTCAGAGAGCTTGCCGCTGCGCGCCAGCGTCTCGTTGATGACCTTGTTGAGCGGTGCGTTGTACCCGGTCGCGTAGACGTACCAGATCTCATAGTTGCGAGGGACGGCGGTCTGGCGAAGCGAGCGGATCTGGCCAAGCGCGACTTCGGCAAAAGCCAACGTACGTTCGTGTTCGTCCAGCAGCTTGACCACTGTTACGTCCTCAATGCACGCAATGCCGGTCGTGCCCGGCAGCAATGACTAAATTATTGGTGCGAGGGTACGGGACGAGGATGAAGGCAAGGTAAACAGTGGAACTACGGGGATTTCGTCGCGACGAATGTCGTACGAGCGCGATCCCATCGCGGATCGCGCGCGGCTCTCGCAAGCTTTTCGCTCGCTCCCCCTTTGCGCTGCGAAAACTGCGCGCATTTGCGTCAAACGCGAGGAATCGGCCTGGGCGCTGGTCGCCGGCGGCGACACGGATTCCGAAGGATACCGCCGCTGGCGCGGCGGTATCGGAGCCGGCCTTAGGCGCGCGCGCGCACAGGTCGCAGCAGGAAGGCGGGCAGGTGCGAATGATCGCCGGGCTCGTGGTCCACCTCGCGCTGCGGCCGCCGAGGCTCGGCACGCCCGATCGACGGCACGTGCGACGGGGTGGCCTGGGGCGAGGAGTTGCGGCCGTGGCGCGGTTCGCGCTCCGGCCTGGCTGCACGCTCCTGGCGGGGCTCCTGGTCCTGACGTGGCTCGCGTTCACCGTGACGCGGCTCGCGTTCACCGTGACGCGCTTCGCGCTCGCGTCGCGGCTTGCGACCGCCACGGGCACCATCGCGCGAGCCTTCGCGGCTGCGCGAGCGGCGCGGTGCGCCGTCCTCGTCGGAAGCCTCGCTGTGAACGGTGTAGTCGCCCTCGGCGCGCGGGATCGGCTGGCCGATCAGCTTCTCGATCGCGGTCATCGACTTGCTGTCGAGCGAGGTGACGATGGAGATCGCGGTGCCGGTGCGTCCGGCGCGGCCGGTGCGGCCAATGCGATGGACGTAATCATCGGGGTGGTGCGGCACGTCGAAATTGAAGACGTGGCTCACCGCGGGAATGTCGAGACCGCGCGCGGCGACGTCGGAGGCGACCAGCAGCGGAATCTCGCCCTTGCGGAATTGATCCAGCGCCGCGGTGCGGGCGGACTGATCCATGTCGCCGTGCAGGGCGCCGACACTGAAGCCGTGCTTCTGCAGTGATTTGTGAAGGACGGCGACTTCGCGCTTGCGATTGCAGAAGATAATCGCGTTGTTGAGATCCTTGGCGTCGCGCAGCAGGCGGCGGAGGATCTCGCGCTTGTCATGCGCTTCGCGACCGGCCGGGACCTGCAATTGCGTCACGGTGACGGCGGTGGTCGCGGGCTTGGAGACTTCGATCCGGGCCGGATTGTGCAGGAAGGCCTCGGTGATGCGGCTGATTTCCGGCGGCATCGTCGCGGTGAAGAACAGGGTCTGCCGCGTGAACGGGACGAGCTTGCAGATGCGTTCGATGTCGGGGATGAAACCCATGTCGAGCATGCGGTCGGCTTCGTCGATCACCAGCAGCTCGACGCCGGTGAGCAGCAATCCGCCGCGCTCGGTGTGGTCGAGCAAGCGGCCGGGGGTTGCGATCAGGACGTCGACGCCGCGCATCAGCTTGGAGTCCTGGTCGCCGAACGAGACGCCGCCGATCAGGAGGGCGACGTTCAGTTTCTGACCGGCGCCGTATTTGTCGAACTGCTCCTTCACCTGCGCGGCGAGTTCGCGGGTCGGCTCGAGGATCAGGGTGCGCGGCATGCGTGCCCGCGCGCGGCCCTTCTCGAGCAAGGTGAGCATCGGGAGAACGAAGGCAGCGGTCTTGCCGGTGCCGGTCTGCGCAATGCCGAGGACGTCGCGCCGGGCGAGGACGTGCGGGATTGCCTGTTCCTGGATGGGGGTGGGGTTGGTGTAACCGGTGGCCGCAACTGCGGCGAGGACCTTATCGGACAGGCCTAGATTGGAAAAAGACATTGAGCCTCTGGTCGAAACCGCCGTTCGGCATCGCAGGTAAAAGGCTGTCGCGTTCGGCCCCGAAACGGCTCGCTTTTCGATAAAGCTCGGGGGCTCTGACTAACGCTGACGGACGGCAAACCTGACGAATCGCGTTTCGATCCGAGGGCCGCGTTGCCCGCAACATAGGGGGGAAAGCGGCAAAGTCAATCTTGGAACCGGCCGGATAGCCGAAAAAGCTTAACGTTTTCGCCAAAATAACCGTCGTTTCCGTCATTTGGCGGTCAAATGAATCGCTGTCCCGGAACCTGGAGACGAGACCTCGGCGAGGGGCGTTCGCGCGGCTTTGCCGCCAAAAATCCGCCGCGCCGGTCCCGCGCGGGCGGCTGCCTACCATGCATAACGGACCACGCCCTTGCCGGCGTAGGACCGGGTCACGTTGGAGAACTCGCCCTCGAAGCTTGCGAGCGCCGACCAGCCGCTGGCCCATTTCAGTTCGGCCGAGGCGGTGGTGAGAGCGGACTCGGAGGCCTGCCCCGCGCCGCTCACGACGAAGCTGGCGCCGGGCAGGGTCTGGAACGTTGCGGCGATGCTGCGGTCCGGGTTGAAATCATGCGCCCAGGCAACACGGCCGCGCAGCGTCAGCGCCGCATCTGACAGCGCGAAGGATTTGTCGGCGCGCAGGCCGAGTTCTCCGCGCGCGTCGGTGACGCTCTTGGCGTTGTAGGCGAGCGCAAAGGTGCTCGCGCCGACGACGGTCTGCTCGGCGTAGCCCGGCAGCTGGAACGTCGTGAACTGGCCGGCGGCGTAGGGCGTCAGGCCGATGCCGCCGATCCATGGCGCAGCCAAGCGATAGCCGCCTTCGGCGCGGCCCGACCATGCGTTGGCCTTGAACTCGGCGCGCAGGCGATCGACGCTGCCGACGGTCACCGTGCGGTCGGTGGTGACGTCCTGCCAGCCATAGGCCAGCGCACCGGCGAGATAAGCCGCGCCAATATTGTGCCTGATGAAGCCGCCGGCCTGGAACAGGTCGGAGCGGCCGCCGCCGCTGTTGGCGACGCCGAAATTGGTGCCGCCGCCGGCGAGCGCGAAGCCGGCTATCGTGTTCGGCGAGAACCGGTAATCGGCGCCGACAGCGGTGCCGAACAGCTGGCTTGTGGTGTTGTTCGAACCGAGCGCGGTATTGCCGCTAGTCGTCTGCGAGCCGCCGTAGGCTGCCGCCCACATGCTCCAGCGTGGATCATGGCTATCGGCGATCGGCGCCTTGCGATAGATCGCGGCATAGGCATCGCTGGTCGAGCGCTTGGCGGCATAAGCCAGCGAATTGTCGTCAGCGTAGGCCGGGGCGCCGGCCGGGATCGCCGTCGCGGCGCGGCCGTCGATGAACGGATCGAGCAGCGTACCCATGAACTGGTTCATCGCGTTGAACGTGGTCTGCTGCGATCCGGCGGCGCTCTCGCCGGAGAGCTGGGTCAGGCCGCTCAGGAGATTGTCGCCCGACACCTTGAAGATCGCGCTGAAGGCGTTGGAGAGGTTGGCGGCGCCGAGCAGGCTGTTGTCGATCGCACCGGCGACGCTTCTGTGGTTGATGCTGGCGTTGGCCGGCAGGATCGGGGAGAGCAGGCCGGGATCGACCGACAGCAGCACGTCGTTGCCGACATAGCTCAGCACCGGATTGCGTGCGAGGTTGTTGGCAAGCAACAGGCTGGCCGAGCCGAACGTGCCGCTCAGCGTTCCCGCATTGACGATCGTGTAGGTGGTCTTCTTCGTGATCCGCTCGAGCGGCTCGACGACGACATTGCCGGCAAGGTTGGCGGTGCCGGTGACGATCGCCTTGTCGCTGATCGTGTTGGTGACCTGCACCAGATAGGTCGCCGCGGCCGTTATGGTCAGGCTTGCCATCGTGATCGTCCCCGGCGAGTTGCCGGGCGACAGTATGCCGCTGATCACCGTGTTGCCGATGGTGCCGTTGCCGCCGAGCGTGCCGTTTGGGCCGACGGTGACGCTGGCGTTCGGCACCGCGCCGTTGAGGATGAAGGTGCTGTCGACATTGACGGACCCGGCAAAGTTGGAGCTGCCGGTGAAGCTCCAGTTCGAGCCGGCAAGAACCCCGAAATTGACGAAGCCGGTGCCGAGCTTCGACAGGTCGAAGCTCGAAGCGGTCGTGCCGCCGAATTGCACGATGCTGGTCCCGCTGCCGACGATGTTGCCGTTGAACACGGCGCCGGACTGGACTTGCAGCAAATCGTTGGTGCCGCCGAACTGCACGGCGGTGCCGCCGGTGCCGGTGATGGTGCCGTTGGCGATCAGCGTGGTCGTGCCGCCCGACGTCTTGATGCCGGTGGTGCCGGTGACGAAGGTGCCTGTCGTGATGAAGATGTTGCCGGGGGTCGAGCGCGACGCGGAGATGCCGATGCCACTGCTCTGCACACCGGCCAGCGCATCGATCTTGATGTCGCCGAGACCGTCGCGTTGGGCGAGGATGCCGTAGCTGCCGGCGGCCGTGCCGTTCGCAATGACGTTGCCTTCCGCGCGCAGCGCCAGTGTTGCGGCATTGTCGGCGCCGTGGGTGATGATGCCGCTGATGCCGATCGCCGCCGCGCTCGTCGAGGTCGCGCTCACAGTCCCCTTGGTGTCGAGATCGATGCCGCCGAGTCCCGCGGTGAGGGTCGAGAACCTGGAAATGCCGCGGCTCAGCGCGATGCCGGTCGCGGCACCGTCGGAGGCAGCGGTCACGTCGCCATTGGCGCGAACGGTGAGCGTGCCGGTGCCGATGAGGGTCGGCGGAAGGCTGAGGGTTGAGGCCGTGATTCCGGTCGCCGTGCTGCCGGTGCCGATGGCGGTGGCCGTCACGGCGCCATCGACCGTCAACCGGGTCGTGGTCAGATTGTTCTGTGCGACGCTGATGCCGATGACGTTTGAGGCGGTATCGCTGATCGAGGTTGCCGTCACTGCGCCGTGCAGATTGAAGTCGACCGGGACCACACCGGAGGCGCCCAGGGACGCTCCGGTGACATTTGCGACCTTGCCGGACGGCGTCATGCCGGTAACCGTGATCGATCCGTTGACGTTCAGCGCCGCCGAGCCGTCGCTGGATGTGCTTCCCAATCCGGCGGAAAGACCGGCGACGCTGCCACCGGCCGAAGCGGAGGTCGAAGTTCTGGTGTCAAAGACTCCGGAGATGTCGCCATTGAAGGTCGCGGTGTTGGTGCCGCTGGCACCAGAGAAACTGACGGTCGCCAGGGCGCCGTAGTAGGCCGTGTCCGGGCGGTTTCCCTTGGCAATATTGCCGTCCACGACGAGGCTGTTGTTGGCGCCGCCCGCGTCGTAAACGGACAGCGTGCCGCCCGTGATGCCGCGCGTTCGGACCGTCATGGTGCCGGTGCCGTAGTTCTGCAAGCTCACGGAGCCACTGACATCCTGATTGAGCTTCGCCGTGAACGCGCTGCTATTGGCCGAATTGTTGCTCTCGAGGGTGATGTTGCCCGCGACGCTCGCGTTGGTGGTGAGGTCGACGGTGCCGACGCCGCCGTTCTGCAGATCGATGTTGCCGGTGACCGCGCCGTTCGTCGTCACGGACAGGTTGCGCGCAGTGTGGGTGATCTGTCCCGTCCGGACGAACATTGCGCTGCCTAACGTCGGAGTGGTGCTGGTGATCGTGCCTGTCGCGATCGTGACGTCGGATTGTGGGCCATCGGTCCGAAGGTAGATTCCCAGACCCGCCACGATCTGGCTTCCGGTCGTGTTGATATTGACGCTGTTGCCCGCTCCTAAGCCCGTGACCTCGATGCCGGTGCCGCCCCTGATCGTCCCGGCGGTCTGCGTAATGGAGACCGGACCGAGGCCCATCTGGGCACTGATCGAATATCCATTGGAGGTGACGTCGGCTGACCCTCTGTAGGTGATCGCGCCTTGGGCGCTGAGCCCGATGCCGTTGTAAATGGACGATGACGTGATGCCGGCGGGATCGTTGTGATTGAACGTCAGGTTGCCGCCGCTGTTCGCGGTGGCGCCACGGGAGTTGATCCCTGCGCCGGCATTGACGTTCACGGTGAGATCGCCGCCGAAATTGACGTTGAGCCCGCCGTCCGACGGATGGGCGGCGTCACAGAGCACGTCGGCGGTGCCGACGCCAGAGCAGGGGGCCGTCGCCTCGGCCGTGGAGGCCATCGCAATCAGTGACGCCGAGCCGAGCAGCGCGCCGCGCCACATCCTCAGCCTGCCGCCGATGCCGATCATGACCTTGCCCCAAATATTGTAACCGTATGTTTCTGGCGCAACCGTCGTGCGGCGTCTTCTCAGTGCGCGCATACCGTCGATCCAAAATGCGGCTGTTGCGAAAATGCGTTCAGGTGTGGCTGCCCGGCATCATGCTGCACGGAGCGTTTCGGCCGCGCGGCAGCGCCGCCAGGCGCTAGTGCCCCGCAGCCCGGTACTCACCTGGCGTCAGGCCTTCGGAGGCACTGAAGATCCGGTAGAACGTGGCGAGGCTGCCGAACCCGCAGGCGAGCGCGATATCGGCGATCGGCCGAGGCGGCTTCTCACGAAGCAGCCTGCGGCTCTCGCTCAGGCGCTGGGCCGTGACGGTCTGCGAGAAGCTCGCCCCGGTCGCTTCGAACAGAACGTGCAGGTAACGCACCGAGACGCCGAGGATGTCGGCGACCATCCCTGGCGACAGTGCGGGCTTCGCGAGATGACGCGTGATCAGGCGGCGTGCGAGGCTGAGCCGGCCGACCCGCAGCGCCTGCTGGGCGCGGCGGCTGCCCGGCCTGATCGCGCCCCGCTCGATCAGCGCGAGCTCCGCCACGATCTTGACCAGCGCGGAAATGCGAGCGGTATCACCGGCCTCGGTGGCTTCGTTGAAGTCGGCAAGGCAGGCTTCGAGCAACGGCGCCCAGCCCCGATCGCTTGTCGTCGGAGCGTCCTGACGAGCCGGCCGGGGGGCCGAAGTTGGATCCGCCTGCAGGCCCGCGGCGTCAGACACGCGTATGCCAACCAAGCCTTCCGGGCTGTGTTCCTGGCGCTTACCGCGCATCGTGCGTGATCCCTCGCTCCGCGTGAGCGCGCGCGTCGCCGGTCAGGAGATTTGCTGTGCCGCGACCGGGCGAAGCGCCTGCATTGTTCTGGCGAAATCGCCGGAAAATATCTTCTCAATGCGCGCAGGCTGTTCAGTTCGGTCGTGAGAGCTTCGGATCGGCCGGCGGGCCGGTCATTGCGGGAAAGGCGCACGAAGTCCGCTATTGTGACCCGGAGCGGACTTTCAGACTTCTTGAACGATTATTTGCAGCTGGGTCCAAGCGCAGCCTGATTGTATGGCTGATCGCTGCGTGGCCACTTAACCTGCCCGGATTGCGCGGCCTCGCCAGCACATTGTTCCCGCGGGAGGTGATGAGAGGTGACGATGCGGCTGCCGAGCGGCTCGGCGGATGTGTGCATCTGCCAACCAACGAATTCTGGGTTCGTGGCTTCTGGTGGATAGATGCGGTTCCTATAAAAGGAAGTTGGTCCGCCGAGCAGATGCAGGTCCGCGAACGAACCCTGCTGATTGCGCTCTGCATCTTTGTGCCAACGCTTCTAGCCATCGCCTGTGAGATGATGTCGCGAGGAATCAGTGAGCGTGGTTCTGCGCTTTTCGCGTTCCTCTGGCTGCCCCAGCTGCCCTCTATTTTGCTCGTCGCATTTCGGTGGCGCGATGGCCTGAACTTGTGAAAAAAGCCGACGACGATGCAGTGAGATTGGCTAATGAAGCAGTTCCGCCCCGAACGTAGCGACCGACTCTTTAGCTGATCAGCAGGCCATGTCGGCTTGCCGTTATCGAGAACCGCCGGTCGATCTGTCTCACCAGCGCCCGAGTGCCGGCTCGCCAACATTGCGAGGCCCGTCCGCGCTCAGGCCACCCGTGCTCGGTAATCGCCCGGTGTCATCCCTTCGGACGCATTGAAGAGGCGGTAGAACGTCGCGAGGCTCTCGAAGCCGCAGGCGAACGCGACCTCGGCGATCGTCTGCCCGGACTGCTCGCGGAGCAGGCGGCGGCTTTGCGCGAGCCGAAGTGCGGTGACCGTCTCCGAGAAGGTCTTCTCCGTCTCCTCGAACAGGATGTGCAGGTGACGCACCGAGATGCCGAGCAGGCCGGCAATCAGGGTTGGCGTCAGCGCCGCACTCGATAGATGCCGCCGGATCAGGCGGCGAGCCAGCGACAGATGGGCGCTTCGCAGGGCCTGCTGCGCAAGCCGGCTCTTCGGCCGCATGATGCCGCGCTCGATCAGCGCGATATGGGCAAGTGCCTGCACCATCGGGGCCGCATCCGCCGCGCTGGCGTCATGGCGTTCGACGAGGTCGCGGAAGCAGGATTCCAGCAGTGGCTGCAGCGCGGTCTCATCCTGCACGGGCTTCGGGACCAATTCGCCGAGCTCGGCACCCGGCGGGACGACGTTCCTGACCGGGATCTTGATGATGCGCAGATGGAAGCCGTCATCGTGCAGTGGGGTGGTGCGATAGGGCAGGTCCGAATAGCTGGTCGCGAACATGCCATCGCGCACCGCGAATTCATCGAGCCGCGCGCCGCCGAACCAGCCGCCACCGCCGAGCTGCTGATAGATGCACAGGCTGTCGCTGCGGGCGTCCGCGATGTCGCCGGCGCGGCGCTCGACGCGGTAGGGCGAGGCACGCAGCTCGACCAGCCCGGCGTCGCCGAGCTGGCGCAGCGAGAACTCGCCGAAAAAGTCGCGGCGGCGCTCGGGTTCGAGTTCCGCGGTGACGCCGAACAACCCCTTGGCGCGCACCTCGCGCCAATAGTCGAAGCGATCACAGGGATCGACTTGCTCAGTAGACCATGTGTACACGGAAAAGCCCCTGGAGTGCCCTTGGGACGTGCGAGAGTTCGCGCCGGATGGAGGACGGAATCTATCACGTGGGCCGTAAAAAGAAACTTGACCTGAGACCGACGGGGCGCCCCATGGTGGCCAAGAAGGTCGCCAGGCGGCGGTCACGGCGGCCATCCGGCGTCGGCCTTGAACCCGCCAAACGGCTGATCCGACTATTAGGCGGCGGTCGCACGAGCGGCGCAGGTGTCGTGCAAGCGGGAATTGGGATGAAGAGCTGGCTTTCGAGACTTTCCGCGACGCTGTTGGCGGTCGCCTTCGCCGCATCGGCGGCGCCCGCCCAGGCCCAAAAGCGCGTCGCGCTGGTGATCGGCAACAATGATTACAGGAACGTGCCCAAGCTGCAGAAGGCGGTCAACGACGCCCGCACCATGGGCGACACGCTCAAGCAGCTCGGTTTCAACGTCATGGTGGCCGAGAATCTGAACCGGCAGGCGTTTTCCGAAACGCTGCTCGCCTTCGACCGCACCGTGGAGCCGGGCGACACCGCGTTCTTCTTCTATGCCGGCCACGGCTTCGAGATCGCCGGCCAGAATTTCCTGCTGCCGACCGACGTGCCGGCCGCCACCGAAGGGCAAGAGGAGCTGGTGCGCGACGCCTCGGTGCTCGCCGATCGCATTATCGAACGGCTGCAGAACAAGAAGGCGCGGACCTCGATCCTGGTGTTCGACGCCTGCCGCAACAATCCGTTCGAGCGCGCCGGCACGCGGGCGGTTGCCGGCGGTGGTGGCCTCGCGCCGATGACGCAACTGCCTGAAGGCGTGTTCTCGGTGTTTTCGGCAGGGCCGCGCCAGACCGCGCTCGACCGCCTTTCGAACGACGACGCCAATCCCAATTCGGTATTCACGCGGACCTTCGCCAAGGAGCTGCTGCAGCCCGGCGAAAACCTGGTGCAGGTCGCGCAGCGCACGCGGCGTCTGGTCAGCGAAATGGCCGAGACGGTGAAGCACAAGCAGATCCCGGTCTATTTCGACCAGATGGTCGACGACGTTTTCCTGAACGGGATTGCCAAAGGGAAGGCAGAGGCGCTGGCCGAGGCGGCCAAGCCGTCGGCTCCGCCGCAGCAGGTGGCCGCGCTGCCGCCGGTCTCGGTGCCGAAGCTGCCGAAGGAAGACTCGATCAACGCGCCGATCGCGAGCTTCTCGCGGCACAATGGCGGCTGGACCGTCGTGTTCTCGATCGCCGATCCGACGCTCGGCATCTCCTGGCGGATCGGCGACAGCGGCGACTTCCGCGAAACCGGCTTCATGGACACGCTCGATCCGCGCACCCGCAAGCGGATGCCCAATCCCTCGATCGAGCTGCCGGCGGACGCGCCGGCGGCGACGATCGAGCTCCGCTATGTCGACACCCAGGGCGAGATGCAGGGGCCGTTCCCGATCAAGTTCGATCCCGACGCCGCGCTGATCCGCGACCAGCGCAAGATCCTCGACATGACCGCGACGAGCTGGCTGTCGTTCCGCGAGTTCAACGGGCTGCTCGTCTACTACACCCACCTAATGTCGTATCGCTGCGCGATCCGCGAGGTGCGGATCGGCATCGACACCGCGGTGCCGGACAAGGTGCTGAAGATGCCGGCCTGCAATCCGCGCGATCCGGGCGCAATCCCGTCCGATGCGCAGCCCTATCTGAAGCTCGCGCCGCAGACCAAGTCGGTCTCGGTGGAACTGACCTATCGCGACGGCAGCGTGTCGGAAATCAAGACCTTCAGGCGATAGCCTTGCATCCTTGTCGTCCGCTCCGCGTTACAGTGGAAGCGGTGAGGCAACGCTCCGGACGGCATCATGGATGCAGGCAATCAGGCAGGATCGAACACGCGTCAGATGAAGGCGCGCTGCTGCGTGGTCGGCGGCGGGCCGGCCGGCATGATGCTCGGCTATCTGCTTGCGCGCGCCGGGGTCGATGTCGTGGTGCTGGAGAAGCACGCCGACTTCTTCCGCGACTTCCGCGGCGATACCGTGCATCCGTCGACCCTGCAGGTGATGGATGAACTCGGACTGATCGATGGCTTCCTGAAGCTGCCGCACCAGGACATCCAGAAGCTCGACGGCATGTTCGGTGGCACCTCGGTGCGGATCGCCGACCTCAGCCGTCTCAGCGTCAAATATCCGTTCATCGCGATGATGCCGCAGTGGGACTTCCTCGATTTCCTGCGCGAGAGCGGCAGGCGTTTCCCCTCGCTCAAGGTGCTGATGAGCGCCGAGGCGACCGACCTGATTCGGCGCGGCGATGCGGTTACAGGCGTCCATGTGAACACCCCCGATGGCCCGATCGAGATCGAGGCGGATCTCACCATCGGCTGCGACGGCCGCCATTCGATCGTGCGCGAGCGCGCCGGCCTCGTCGTCGAGGAGATCGGGGCGCCGATGGACGTGCTGTGGTTTCGGGTCGGGCGGCGCCCCGACGAGACCGAGAATCTGTTCGCCCGCATCGACCACGGCAAGATGATGGTGACGTTCGATCGCGGCGACTATTGGCAATGCGCCTATGTGATCGCCAAGGGACAGTACGAGGCCGTGAAGGCGAGGGGATTGCCGGCGCTGCTCGACGACGTGCTGCGGCTCGCGCCGATCCTCAAGGCCGGCATTGCCGATGTGAAAAGCTTTGACGACGTCAAGCTGCTCACGGTCGCGATCAATCGCCTGACGCGCTGGACCCGTCCCGGACTGCTCTGCATCGGCGACGCCGCGCATGCGATGTCGCCGATCGGTGGCGTCGGCGTCAACCTCGCGGTGCAAGACGCGGTCGCGACCGCAAACATCCTGACGGTCAGGCTCGCACAAGGCTGTCCGACGGAGCACGAGCTCGATGCCGTGCGACGTCGGCGCGAATTCCCGGTGCGGGTGACGCAGCGCATGCAGGTGATCGCGCAGAACAACATCATCCGCGCCGCGCTGAAGGGCGGCGATCAACCGGTGCCGTTCGCGTTGCGGTTGATCACCGCGATGCCCTGGCTGCAAGGGCTGACGGCGCGTCTTGTCGCGGTCGGGGTGCGGCCGGAGCACGTCCATTCGCCGGCCGCGAACTGACAGGCATCGTTGCAGAGAAGGAAATTATCAAGGATAACAGCTGCTTAAAGGGACTACTAGAAGTTGCGTGATTGCAACAGACAGACATGATTCGAAACCGGCGCACATGGATTCCGCACCGCCGGTTCCCGCGGTTTGCTTTTGGTAAGGGTCTCTCTGGGAAAGCTCGTCCCCATCGGACAATCTGGGGATGTCACCATGTCTCATGCCAAATTCATTGCCGCGCTCACCGTGACCACGGCGCTCGGCCTCAGTGCCGCATCGGCCGCCGATCTTGCCGCCCGTCCGTACACCAAGGCGCCGGCCTATGTGGAGGCGCTCTATAACTGGTCCGGCTTCTACATTGGCGGCCATCTCGGCGGCGCCTGGACCAACCAGCAGTGGGTCAACAGCGCGAACACGACGGCGTTCGGCGATCTCGCGCCCGGCCAGGGCTTCCGGCAGCGCGGCTCAGGCTTCATGGGGGGCGGCCAGATCGGCTACAACTGGCAGGCCAACGACTTCGTGTTCGGCGTCGAGGGCACGATCTCCGGGCTCGACAATTCCGGCCGCGTCACCAACACGGTGTTCGGCGTCGGCCGCGACGATCAATTCAGCTGGCGCACGAACGTCATGGCAACGATCGTCGGTCGCGCCGGCTACGCGATCCAGAACAATCTGCTTTATTTCAAGGGCGGCTATGCCGGCGTGAACAACCGCCTGTCCGTCGTCGACAATGTTCCGCCGGCAACCGGCTCCGGCAGCCAGACCCATTGGGCCAGCGGCTGGACGGTCGGCGCCGGCTGGGAATACGGCATCACCCGCAACTGGACCATCGGCGTCGAATACAATTACGCGGCCTTCGAGCGGCAGACCTATCAGCTCGCCGGCACCGCGGCGGGCACCTACACGTTCGACGCCAAGCCGCGCGACATTCAGTGGGCGGTGGTGCGCATGAACTACAAATTCGACGCGCCGGTGATCGCGCGCTACTGAATTTGCACTGAGGCGAACAGGACGCAGGAGCCCCGGCTTGCCGGGGCTCCTGTGTTTCAGACCATCACCGAATAGCCGCCATCGACCGGGATCGCGGTGCCGGTGACGAAGTCCGATGCCGGCGAGGCCAGGAACACGGCGATCCCCGAGAAGTCGTCGATGGTGCCCCAGCGGGCCGCCGGCGTACGCGCGAGCACGCGCTCGTGCAGCCCGGCGACCTGCTGGCGCGCGCCCTTGGTCAGATCGGTGTCGATCCAGCCGGGAAGGATGGCGTTGACCTGGATGTTGTCGGGGGCCCAGGCGTTGGCGCAGGCGCGGGTGTACTGCACGATGCCGCCCTTGCTCGCGGCATAGGCCGCAGCGAAGCTCGCGCCGAAGATCGACATCATCGAGCCGATATTGATGATCTTGCCGTGGCCCGACGCCTTGAGCGCCGGATAGGCCGCCTTCGAGCACAGGAAGGCGCTGGTGAGGTTGGTATCGATCACGCGGCTCCACTCGTCGAGCTCGAGCTCGTGCGGGGCTTTGCGGATGCTCATGCCGGCATTGTTGACGAGGATGTCGATCCGGCCGAGCTCGCCGATGACCTGCTCGACCATCGCCGCGATGGCGGCCTTGTCGGTCACGTCGGTGGCGACCGCAATCGCCTTGACGCCGCGCTTGCCGAGATCCTCGACGGCGGCCTTCGATTTCGCCTCGTTGCGGCCAACCACGGCAACCGCTGCGCCGGCATCCGCGAGGCCGCGCGCCATGCCAAGCCCGATGCCGCCATTGCCGCCGGTGACGATCGCGACCCTGCCCGAGAGATCAAACTGTCCGTTTCTCATTGTTGTTGTCCGCTGTGGTTTGAATCCGGTCGCGAGAGTGCCTGATCGCCACAGCGCTGACCAGATCGGGCGGGGCCGGGCGGCTCTGCATAGGCCGGCGCGCGCGGGACGGTTCCCGAAGCCAGCGGGCAAAACAAAAAAGCCCCGGACGATGCCGGGGCTTTTAGTCTGCTTGATCAGCAGAGATCAGTGCGCAGCTCAGTACTTGGCAACAACCGGACCGGTCCAGTTGAAGCGGTAGACCAGCGAGGTGCTGATGGTCTGGACCAGCGGCTTGAAGGTGATGTCCGTGCCGGCCAGCGCGTTGGTGCCGTCGACCCGCTCCGAGATGCTCTTCTTGTCGTAGTAGGCAGCGCGGTATTCGGTCTTCATGAACCAGCCCGGCGCCGTGATGCCGAAGATGTTCAGGTTGTTCTCGACGCCGCCGCCGACGAACCAGCCGCCGCGATCGAAGTCGTTGGTGTGCAGGCCAGAGGGAAGCGCGGACGCGGTGTTGAACAGCGTGGTGCCCTTCCAGTGTGCGTCGGAATAACCGGCGTTGACATAGGACAGGACGTTCGGAGCGACCAGGTAACCGAGGCGCGCACCGGCAGCCCAGCTGTAGTCGTTCTTGATGTTGCCGGCGAGGAACGCCGTCTGATCCTGGATCGTACCCTTCAGGCTGCCGAACTGACCGTCGGCGAACACGCCGATGACCCAGCTGTTGGCGGTCTGCCAGTCGTAACCGGCGCCGACGGTGCCGAACCAGCCGTCACCACCCTGGCGCTGGTTGAAACCGAGGATCGGTGCGCCCGTGGCGGTCGACTGGGTGCCGGTATCAGCGTCCCAGACGCCACCGCCGCCGCCGCCGAAGATGTAGAAGCCGGTCCAGCTCGGCGCCACCGCGATCGGGGCCGGCGCCTTGGTGTAGGGTCGGGCGGCCAGATCGGCCGCCGACGCGGAACCCGTCATCGCAGCAACCGCGGTCAGAGCGAGCAAAATCTTCTTCATTTCCAAATCCTCGACTTTAGCGTTCGATCGGGTCGCTGACTGGGGCGCGGTGGCACCGATTCCCGAAACTCATGCTCGGACTATACGTGGTCCCGCCGGAAATGCTGTTGCGGGTGAGACACAACCGCCCGAAAACGAAACCGCAGGCACGCTCCGAAAGCGCGAATGAAAACGGCCGCCCCGATCGGTGGGCGGCCGGAAAACCATTTCAAATCAGTCGGTTGGCCTCAGACGTCGAGCAGGTCGTCACTCGCGAATTCGGCCTTGTCGGAGATGAAGGCAAAGCGGGCTTCCGCTTTCGTGCCCATCAGCCGTTCGACCGAGTCGGCGGTGCCTTCACGATCGTCGGCAAGCAGCACCACCCGCAGCAGCGTGCGCTTGGCCGGATCCATCGTGGTCTCCTTGAGCTGCGCCGGCATCATCTCGCCGAGGCCTTTGAAGCGATTCACCTCGACCTTGGCGTTGGCGTTGAATTCGCTCTTGAGCAGCTCTTCCTTGTGCGCGTCGTCGCGCGCGTAGACCGACTTGGTGCCGTGCTTCAATTTGTAGAGCGGCGGCACTGCCAGATAGAGATGTCCCTCGTCGATCAGCCGCGGCATCTGCCGGTAGAAGAAGGTGATCAGGAGCGATGCGATGTGCGCGCCGTCGACGTCGGCGTCGGTCATGATGATGATGCGCTGATAGCGCAGATCCTCTTCGCGGTAGTGCGCGAGCGTACCGCAGCCGATCGCCTGCACGAGATCGGAGAGCTGCGCGTTGGCGGTCAGCTTGTCCTTGCCGGCGGAGGCGACGTTGAGGATCTTGCCGCGCAGCGGCAGAACGGCCTGCGTCTTGCGATCGCGCGCCTGCTTGGCGCTGCCGCCGGCCGAGTCGCCTTCGACGATGAACAGTTCGGAGCCTTCGGTGCCGGCGTCGGAGCAATCCGCGAGCTTGCCGGGAAGGCGCAGCTTCTTGCCGGCGGTCTTGCGCGCGGTTTCCTTCTCCTGGCGACGGCGCAGCCGTTCCTCGGCGCGATCGATCACGAAGTCGAGCAGCCGGTTGGCCTGGTTCGGATTGCCCGACAGCCAGTGGTCGAACGGATCCTTCATCGCCTGTTCGACGATGCGCTGCGCTTCGGCGGTGGCGAGGCGGTCCTTGGTTTGGCCCTGGAATTCAGGCTCGCGCACGAACACCGAGAGCATCACGGCCGCGCCCACCATCACGTCTTCCGAAGTGATCGAGGCCGCGCGCTTGCCCTGACCGGCGCGCTCGGCGTGATCCTTCAGGCCGCGCAGCAGTGCGCTGCGCAGCCCCGATTCATGCGTGCCGCCATCGGGTGTCGGCACCGTGTTGGTGTAGGACGACAGGAAGCCGTCGGCATCGGCCGTCCAGGCCACCGCCCATTCGCAGGCGCCATGCGCGCCGCTGCGGCCGGATTTGCCGGAGAAGATGTCCTGATGAACCAGCGTGTCGGCGTGGATCGCCGCGGCGAGATAGTCCTTCAAGCCGCCGGGGAAGTGGAATTTGGCTTCGGCCGGGACGTCTTCGACGCCCTTCAACAACTCCTGGTCGCAATGCCAGCGAATCTCGACGCCGCCGAACAGATAGGCCTTTGAGCGCGTCATCTTGAACAGACGCTGCGGCTTGAAGGCCGCCTTGGCGCCGAAAATGTCGGTGTCCGGCTTGAACCGGATCCGCGTGCCGCGGCGGTTGTTGACCTTGCCGAGGTCTTCGAGCTTGCCCTTGGGATGGCCGCGCTCAAACGTCATGCGATGCAGCTGCCCGCTGCGCGCAACCTCGACCTCGAGCCGTGAGGAGAGGGCGTTGACGACGGAGACGCCGACGCCGTGCAGACCGCCCGAGGTCTCGTAGACCTTGGAGTCGAACTTGCCGCCCGAATGCAGCGTGCACATGATGACTTCGAGCGCCGACTTCTTCGGAAATTTCGGATGCGGATCGACCGGAATGCCGCGGCCATTGTCGGTCACGGTTAGGAAGCCGTCGGCGGTGAGCTCCACGTCGATGAAGGTGGCGTGGCCGGCGAGCGCCTCGTCCATGCAGTTGTCGATCACCTCGGCGAACAGGTGGTGTAGCGCCTTCTCGTCGGTACCGCCGATATACATGCCGGGCCGCCGGCGGACCGGTTCCAGCCCTTCCAGCACCTCGATGTCAGCCGCCGTATAGCCGGCTTCGGCGCCTCCAGCGGGTCGCGAGGCAGCCTTCGCCGGGGCTCGTCCCTTCGGCTCCGGGGCTCCGAACAGGTCGTCGGCAGATTTTCTTTTTGCGTTCGATTTCAGTGGCTTGGACATGGCTCTTCAAGTGATGCGCCGATCTGGGCGCAGCGAATCGGTTGCTCTGACTATGCCACGGATGGGCTGCCAAATGGGGGCGGCCGCGCCTCCAGGCCCAGCCGCCTGTGTAGATAGGAGCCCGCGATTACGCCCGCGAGGTGCGGAATACAATGACCGTGAACAGGGCCATGGCGGCCACCACCATCAGCGATCCGACGATCGGCGCGGCCTCGAATGAGGGTCCCTTCAACAGCACGGCGGCCACACCGGCCGGAAACAAGACGCCACCGACGATATGCAGCCAGCCCTGGACCTTGGCGAGCAGCATGCTGCCCGCGGCCGGCACCAGCCGGTAGTAGAGCCCGAACAGGAACAGCAGCACGCCGCCGACGAGATTGAGATGCGCATGCGCCGGCCCCAACGTGAAGTCGTGCTGGATACCCATGGCGATGCCCGCGAGCATTCCGAACAGCAAGACGAGCACGCCGACGCACATCATCAGTGACCCGATCATCAAGTGATTCCTTTTTTGTGAGGGATATGCGAGCCAGCCCCGACCGCGGGGGCCTTACGGGAAATCACGTTTGATCCCCGCCTTTGTGACTTGATGTCACGCAATGGGCCGGCTTACCTGTTCTTAGGCTGCGTGCGGCTAGAAAGGTTCATTCGAGGTTCAACGGAGCGGGAAGGCACACGACGAGATGGAAGAGCTTGCGCAGGCCTTGGCCGAATTCGTGCGCCATCATCAGGCCTGGGCCGCTCCGATCGTCCTGCTGCTGGCGTTCGCAGAATCGCTCGCCTTCATCTCGTTGCTGGTGCCCGCCTGGGGCGCGCTGGTCGCGATCGGCGCCCTGATCGGCGTCAGCGGGATCAACTTCTGGCCGATCTGGATCGCCGGCGGTATCGGGGCCGCGCTCGGCGACTGGGTCTCCTACTGGTTCGGCTATCGCTACAAGGAGCACGTCGCGCAGATGTGGCCGCTGTCGCGCTATCCCGAGATCCTGCCGCGCGGCGAGGCCTTCGTGAAGAGATGGGGTGTGCCCAGCATCTTCATCGGCCGCTTCTTCGGCCCGCTGCGCGCCTCGGTGCCGCTTGCGGCCGGCATTTTCGAGATGTCGTACTGGCAATTCCAGATCGCCAATTTCGTCTCTGCCCTGGTCTGGTCGGCAGCGCTGCTGCTGTTCGGCGACGTGATCGGGCAAGGCATCGAGTGGATGTGGCGGGCGGCGTAGGGCCGCGCGGAATAACGCTTTAGGGCAGGGGTTAGGCGGGAAGACAACTGCTAGCGCCGTCGTCATCGCACGCGCATCGAAACGCTGATACAACCTCGCCCACCAAACGCGAATTCACCGGGCGCCGTTTCACTGGGAGGACACCACATGGAATTGACACGACGTCACGCTCTGGCCGGCATCGCCGCCGCACCGTTGCTTTCGGCCGTTCCTGCGGCCGCCGCGGCGCCCGCAGCCGACAAGCAGGCGCCGAGCTTCTATCGCTACAAGGTCGGCGACATCCTCGTCACCGTGGTGTCCGACGGCAAGAACGTCTTCAAGCTGGAAGACGGCTTCATCCCGAATGCGAAACGCGACGAGGTGAACGCGGCGCTGGAGAAGGCGTTCATGCCGCGCGACATGGTGTCGATCTGGTTCGCACCGCTGGTGCTCAACACCAGCGGCAAGCTGGTGGTGATCGACACCGGCAACGGCGCGCTGGCGAAGGCCAGCAGCAAGGGCGCCAACGGCCTGTTCGCCGACAATTTCGTCGCAGCCGGCTTCGATCCCAAGGCTGTCGACATGGTCGTGATCTCGCACTTCCACGGCGACCACGTGAACGGTCTGCTGACGGCCGAGGGCACGCCGGCATTCCCGAATGCCGAAGTGCTGGTGCCGGCGACCGAATGGAAGTTCTGGATGGACGACGGCGAGATGAGCCGCGCGCCGGCCGGCCGCATGGCGGGCCTGTTCAAGAACAACCGCAACATCTTCGAGGCCGGCCTGAAGAAGAAGGTCACGCCCTATGAATGGGGCAAGGAGATCGCGCCGGGCCTGACCTCGGTCGAGACCGTCGGCCACACGCCGGGCCATACCTCCTATGTGCTGGCCTCGGGTCCGGACAAGGTCTTCATCCAGTCCGACGTCACCAACAATCCGAACCTGTTTGCGGCCAATCCCGGCTGGCATGCATTCTTCGACCAGGACGGCGACGTGGCCGAGAAGACCCGGCGGCGGATTTACGACATGGTGGTCGCGGAGCGGCTCCAGGTGCAGGGCTTCCACTATCCGTTCCCGGGCCTCGGCAATGTGGTCAAGGACGGCAGCGGCTACCGCGTCGTGCCGGCACCGTGGAATCCGGCGATCTGAACGGTTTTCCTTGACGCAAAACGGGCGCGGCCTTATAGCCGCGCCCATGATCAACGCAGCGACCATCATCATCGCCCGCCGCCGCCGCATTCTCGCGGTTTGGGCGGTCGCTCGCGTTTAAGACGCCTCTGCCGCCGGACCTGATCCCGCGGCGCTCTCCTGAAAAAGACACGCGGTTCGATCTGGCGGCTCCTTCGTCACGCAGGAGTTTTCGACCATGTATACGCCACCGCCTTTCAAGCCCGACCGTGCCGCGAGCCTTGCGTTCGCGGAAGCGCGCGGTTTCGGCGTTGCCTGCGCGTGGGACGGTGCCAAGCCGATCGCTTCCGCGCTGCCGTTCTATTTGACTTTCGCCGCCGACGGCACGCCGCGGGCGCTGTTTCATGTTGCTCGTCACAATCCGCTGGTAAAGCTGGCGGGTGGCTCGTCCTGGCTGCTGGCCGTCACCGGCGCCGACGCCTATGTTTCGCCGGACTGGTACGTGTCACCCGATCAGGTACCGACCTGGCTCTATCAGGCGGTGCATCTGACCGGGCCGGTGCGGACCTCGTCGGATGACGAGCTTGCCGTTCAGATCGACACACTGAGCGCCAAGTTCGAGGAGCGGCTGCTGCCGAAAAAGCCGTGGGTGTCGGGCAAGATGACCGCCGCGCGGCTGGAAGCAATGAAGAAGGCCATCGTCGGTCTCGAGATGACGGTGGAAGAGGTGGAGGGCAGCTTCAAGCTGAACCAGCACAAGTCTGAAATCGATTTCGCGGCGGTCGGCAACACGCTCGCATTGCAGGCCGAAGCCGGTGCCCGGGACATCGCGGCCTTGATGCGCGAGGTGCGCCCGCAGGCTTTCGCAACGACACAGGCCGAGATGACGACGCTTCCGGGGAGCGAGTAATGACGAAGAAGAATATCGGAATCTTGGGCGCGTCCGGCTACACCGGCGCCGACGCGGTGCGTCTGCTGGCGCGGCACCCGAATGCCGAAATCACCGCGCTTACCGCCAACACCCATGCCGGCAAGGCGATGAGCGAGGTGTTTCCTCACTTCTTCATGCTCGACCTGCCAAAACTCGTGGAATGGGAAAAGGTCGACTGGACCCGGCTCGATGCCGTGTTCTGCGGACTGCCGCACGGGACGACGCAAGAGATCATCGCCGCGGTGCTGAACGCCAATCCCGGAATCAAGATCCTCGATATGTCCGCGGATTTCCGGCTGCGCGACAAGGACAGCTACGCGCAATGGTACGGCCATGAGCACCGGGCGCTCGAATTGCAGGACGAGGCCGTCTATGGGCTGACCGAACTCTACCGGGAGAAGGTCACGGCCGCGCGGCTGGTGGCGTGTCCCGGCTGCTATCCGACGGCGGTGCTGCTGGCGCTTGTTCCGCTGGCGAAGGCAAAGCTGATTGACGTCGACGACATCATCATCGACGCAAAGTCGGGCGTCACCGGCGCCGGACGCGGACTGAAGCAGAACACGCTATTCAGCGAGGCCGGCGAAGGGTTGTCGCCCTATGCGATCGGAAGCCATCGACACTCGGCGGAGATCGAGCAGGAAATCGGCGCGGCCGCTGGCTCTCCTGTGACGGTGAACTTCACCCCGCATCTCATTCCGATGGCGCGGGGTGAGTTCTGCACATCCTATGTCAAGCTCAACGGGGCTACGCCGGACGATTTGCGCGCCGAGCTGGAAAGGGCCTACGCCAATGAGCCGTTCGTCTATGTGACGAAGAAGGGCGTGCTGCCACAGACGCAGAACGTACGCGGTTCGAATTATGTTCAGATCGGCGTCGTCGCCGACCGGATCACGAACCGCGCCATCGTGCTCTCGACGCTCGATAATCTCGTGAAGGGTTCGGCCGGACAGGCGATCCAGAACATGAACCTGATGTTCGGCCTGCCCGAAACCACCGGACTGGAGCAGATCGCGCTGTTTCCGTGAGCGGAGGTGTTGTCGCGGACGGGGATGCGCTCAATCTATTGGCGGTGCGGGCGCGGCCAGATGTGCTAGCAAACGAAACGAATGAGCTTGAAAGGAACGTGCCATGACCCTCACCGATACCAATCAGACGACCAGGAGTGGTGCGACCACGGCGACCGTATTCGTCGACGGCGGTTCCGGCACGACCGGCCTCGGCATCCAGGAGCGGCTGCGGCTATTGCCTGACGTCGCGGTGAAGCACATCGCCGAGGACAAGCGGAAGGATGCCGGCGCCAAGCGCGCGCTGATGGAGGAGGTGGATCTCGTGATCCTCTGCCTGCCTGACGACGCGGCCAAGGACACCGTCGCGCTGATCGACACCATGGGCAATGCCGCGCCCAAGGTGCTCGACGCCTCGACCGCCTACCGGGTCGCACCCGACTGGGCGTACGGCTTCCCGGAGCTCGCAGCCGGCCAGGCCGACAAGATCCGGACCGCGAAAAAGGTCTCCAATCCGGGCTGCTATCCGACCGGTGCGATCGCGCTGCTGCGGCCGCTCGTCGACGGCGGCCTGCTCCCGGCCGACTATCCCGTCACCATCAACGCGGTGAGCGGCTATTCGGGCGGCGGCAAGTCGATGATCGCAAGCTTCGAGGACGGGTCGGCGCCAGCCTTCCACCTCTACGGCCTCGGCTTCGAGCACAAGCACGTGCCGGAGATGCAGCTCTATTCGCATCTGACGCGGCGGCCGCTGTTCATCCCGTCGGTCGGCAACTACCGGCAGGGCATGCTGGTGTCGGTGCCGTTGCAGCTCGACACGCTGCCGGGCAAGCCTGATGGTGCCGATCTGCAGGCCGTGCTGGCAAAGTGGTACGCCGGCAGCAAATACGTCTCGGCGATGCCGCTGCAGAACGAGGCCAGCCAGAGCGGCAAGATCGAGCCGGAGGCGCTCAACGAGACCAACCAGCTCGAGCTCTATGTCTTCGCCAGCGACAAGCATCGCCAGGCGGTGCTGGTCGCGCGGCTCGACAATCTGGGCAAGGGTGCCTCGGGTGCCGCGGTCCAGAACATGCGGCTGATGCTCGGCCTCGCCGACAGCTGACGGCGAGAGGCGCATCGTGGACGACGCCACGCTGCAATTCTACCGGCGCAATGCCGAGGCCTATGCCGGGTGGGCGAAAGCACCGTCCACCCGGCTGATCGGTTTTCTCAAGCTGCTGCCGCCGGGCGGCGCGATCCTCGAACTCGGCTGCGGCGCCGGCAATCATGCCGCGGTCATGCTCGCTCAAGGTTTCGTGCTGCGCGCCACCGACGGTTCTCCTGAAATGGCTGAGGTCGCGGCTCGACGCATCAACCATCCCGTCGAGGCGATGCTGTTCGATGAACTCGAGGATCGTGAGGCCTATGACGGCGTCTGGGCCAGCGCGTGCCTGCTGCATGTGCCGCGCGACGAATTGGCCGGCATCCTCGGCCGCATCCGTCGAGCGCTGAAACCCGGCGGCATGTTCTACGCGAGCTACAAGGTCGGCCATGGCGACGGCCGCGACAGCATCGGCCGCTACTACAATTATCCGCCAGCCGATTGGCTGGCGGCAACCTACGCCGCGTCAGGGGCGTGGGTTGAAGTCTCGTCAGATACCAGCGAGATCAAGAGCTTCGACGAGGCGCCTGCGACGATGTTGCATATCGTGGTGCGCAAGAGCGGGGAATAGCGCCGGCGCGGCCGTCACCGCGGCCGGCGCGAATGTGTGGCTCTAGAGGATCTTGAAGATCGCGAGCGCCAGCACGGCCTGCGCGAGGAACCCGACCGTGAAGGCGACGGTGCGGAACACCGGCACGCCGAGCGCGTAGACGATCAAATGCGCCACGCGGGCCCAGAAATAGACGGCGCAGGCCAGCACGGTCCATTTGGTGGAGTAATCGGCGGCGTTGAGGATCAGGACCAGCGGTGCGAAGATCGCAAGGTTCTCGACCGCGTTGTCATGGGCGAACATCAACCGGTTGGCCCATTCCGCTTGTGGCTTGTCGTTGCGCGAGGGATTGGCCATGGCGCCGGACAGGCCGCGCACCTGGCAGCGGTTGATGGTGTAGGGGATCCACAGTATGCCGGTCAGGATCACCGTCAGCGACAGCCAGAACAGTTCGCGCGTCATCGTCTCCCCCTCACGTGAATTCGATTCCCGACCGTCGGGATCATCCGTTTATAGCTGAGCGGAAGACTTGGCGCTACGCGCAGCCTTTGCGCCGCGCGAAGACTTGGCGCTACGCGCGGACCCGGACATAGCTGCCCGGAGCGTCCTCGAGCACCGACACCCCGTTCGCGCCCACGATGCGCGCCGGCACGGTTTCGGGGTCGTGGCTCTCCAGCCAGTCGCGCCAGTCGGGCCACCACGATCCCTTGTGTTCCTCGGCGCCCTTCAGCCAATCGGCGAGCTTGATGTCCTTGATGTTGTCGTTGGTCCAGTACTGGTACTTCTTCGAGGCGGGCGGATTGACCACGCCGGCGATATGGCCGGAGCCGGACAGCACATACTTCACCGGGCCGCCGAAGAACTGCGAACCGTAGAGCACGGATTCCGCCGGCGCGATATGATCCTCGCGTGCCGCGAGGTTGTAGACCGGCACCTTCACCTTCGACAGATCGAGCAGCGTGTTGTCGAGCACCATCGTGCCGGTCGACAGCCGGTTCTCCAGATAGCAGTTGCGCAGATAGTAGGAGTGGTTCGACGACGGCATCCGCGTCGCGTCCGAATTCCAGTGCAGCAGGTCGAACGAGGAGGGCGGCTGGCCCTTCAGGTAATTGTTCACGACATACGACCAGATCAGGTCGTTCGAGCGCAGCATGTTGAAGGCCATCGCCATCTTGCTGCCCTCGAGCACGCCGGATTCCTGCATGTCGCGTTCCAGAGCCGAGATCTGGTCCTCGTCGACGAACACGAGCAGATCGCCGGCGTGGGTGAAGTCGACCTGCGCGGCAAAGAACGTCGCCGACATGACACGCTGGCGGCGCTTCTCGGCAAGATAGGCGAGCGTCGAGGCGAGCAGGGTGCCGCCGACGCAATAGCCGGCGGTGTGCACCTTCAACTCGCCGGTGACCTTCTCGATCACGTCCATCGCCGTGAGCGGGCCTTCGGTCATGTAGTCGGCCCAGGTCTTCTTGCCGAGTTCCTTGTCCGGATTGACCCAGGAGATCACGAACACCGTGATGCCCTGGTCGACGCACCATTTGACGTAGGATTTCTCGGGGCGCAGATCGAGGATGTAGAACTTGTTGATCCAAGGCGGCACGATCAGGAGCGGCGTGCGCAGCACCCTTTCGGTCGATGGCGAATACTGGATCAGCTGCATCAGCTCGTTCTGGTAGATCACCTTGCCCGGCGTCGTCGCCATGTTGACGCCGACTTCGAGGTTGCTCGAATCGGACTGGCGGATCCGCAGCGTGCCGCGGCCGGCCTCGATATCCTCGGCCAGCATCTTCATGCCGCGGACCAGATTGTCGCCATTGGTCTCGACCGTTGCACGCAGCACTTCCGGATTGGTCAGCACGAAATTCGACGGCGCCAGCGCGTTGGTGATCTGCTGGACGTAGAACTCGGCCTTCTTGCGGGTGTGCGGATCGATCCCGTCGGCGTCGTGGACGAGCTGCTGCGCCCATTTCGCGGTCAGCAGATAAAGCTGGAGGATGAAGTCGAAGAACTGATTCGACTTCCATTCCGGATCCTGGAAGCGCTTGTCGCGCGGGGCCGGCACGATCGCGGGCTTGGCATCGGCTTCGCCCGCCATGCGGCGCACGGCCGATCCCCAGAGGTCGAGGTAATCCTTGCCGAGCTGCATTTGCAGCGACGAGGCCCGCTCCTTGTCGGCCAGCCAGTATTCGGCGATCACGCTGAAGGTCTTGATGACCTCACCGAGCTCGTTCGGCGGTTTGTCGCGGACTTCCCCGGTCTGGCGCGGCTTGAGATAGGCTGCCAGCGCCTGGCCGCTGCTCTCCATCGCCCGGGCGATATTCATGGCGAAGGCTTCGGCGTTGAATTTCGGGGCGGCTTGGGTGTCGGTATTGACGTTGCTCATCTGAGGGACAATATCGCGTCGTTTGGAGGGCGTCATCGCGCGGTGCGGTAGCGGAAATCAGTCAAAAGCCGATGTTTCGCTCTGCTGCGGTGCGATAAAGAAATCTTTGTTCCGTCATATTGAAGCCTCAGGGGTCGCCTTTGTTGTTCACGCTTTAAGCGTTTCGGGCGACAATGGTTTGAAACGGCTAAAGCCAGGATTGATGCAGCGGGGACGCTGCAAGGCTCGTACCAGTGCGACCCGTGTCGGCAACGTGCGACGTGCGCGCTAGCTTGTTGGGGACAATTCGGCGCATGCCGATCGATCGAATGAACAGGGGGCTCGCAGCCGCAGCGCTGCTCGCGTCGATGCTGGCGCTGAGCGGGTGCTCCAGCACGATCGCCGATATGGCCATGCCGGCCGATGCGCCGGCGCGGCAAAAGGATGCCAACGGCTACCTCCCGGTCCACGATATTCCGCCCGACCGCGCCGATCCGACCATCAAGCCGGCGGATCAGGCCAAGATCGAGCAGGAGTTGATTGCCGCACGCGATCGCCAGGCCCAGGCTCAGGCCGCGACGGCCGCCCAAAGCGGGAAGTGAGCGCGCCAGTTTGGCCGATCAGCGCTGGCGCCGCCCGGCGTCCGTGCTAAAAGAAACCCAATTCAACCGCAGATCCGGCCGCAGCCCCCTGATCGTGCGCCTGAATTCGCCCTAAGTCATTGATTCAGTGCGATTTCTGTAAGAGGCCAAGCCGGCTTCCGCAAATCTACCAAGGGGGACGATTCTGGCATCGCGGTTGTCGGAGCAAGGGTCCCATGGAAGATTTTTACCGCATTCGCCGTCTGCCGCCTTACGTCTTTGAGAAGGTCAACCAGGCCAAGGCGGCCGCGCGCAATGCCGGGGCCGACATCATCGACATGGGCATGGGGAACCCCGACCTGCCGACCCCGCCGCATGTGATCGAGAAGCTCAAGGAGACGCTGGGCAAGCCGCGGACCGACCGCTACTCGGCCTCCCGTGGCATCAACGGCCTGCGCAAGGCCCAGGCCGCCTATTATGGGCGCCGCTTCGGGGTCAAGCTGAACCCCGATACCCAGGTGGTTGCGACGCTCGGCTCGAAGGAGGGATTCGCCAACGTCGCGCAGGCGATCACCGCGCCCGGCGACGTCGTGCTGTGCCCGAATCCGAGCTACCCGATCCATGCGTTCGGCTTCCTGATGGCGGGCGGCGTGATTCGCTCGGTGCCGTCGGAGCCGACGCCGCAGTTCTTCGAGGCGGTCGAGCGGGCGATCCAGCACTCGATTCCGAAACCGATCGCGCTGATCGTCTGCTATCCATCGAACCCGACCGCCTATGTCGCGGACCTCGACTTCTACAAGGATCTGGTCGCGTTCGCGAAGAAGCACGACATCTTCATCCTGTCGGATCTCGCCTACGCGGAAGTCTATTTCGACGAGAACAATCCGCCGCCGTCGGTGCTGCAGGTGCCCGGCGCGCTCGACGTCACGGTCGAATTCACCTCGATGTCGAAGACGTTCTCGATGGCCGGCTGGCGCATGGGCTTTGCGGTCGGCAATGAGCGCATCATCGCGGCGCTGGCGCGGGTCAAATCCTATCTCGATTACGGCGCCTTCACGCCGGTCCAGGTGGCGGCGACCGCCGCGCTGAACGGCCCCGATGACTGCATCCGCGAGATGCGCGACACCTACCGCAAGCGCCGCGACGCGCTGGTCGAGTCATTTGGCCGCGCCGGCTGGGACATTCCGCCGCCGCAGGCGTCGATGTTCGCCTGGGCACCGCTGCCCAAGGCATTCGAGACGGTCGGCAGCATGCAGTTCGCGACCCTGATGGTGGAGAAATCCGGCGTCGTGGTGTCGCCCGGCGTTGCATTCGGCGAGCATGGCGAAGGCTATGTCCGCATCGCGATGGTGGAGAACGAGCAGCGCATCCGGCAGGCCGCGCGCGGCGTGCGCCGCTTCCTTGAAAGCGGCATCGAAACGTTGCACAACGTCGTTCCTCTCGCCAACCGACGCTAATCCTTCCAGGTTGCTTTATCTCATGGTCGCACCCCTGAACGTGGGCATAGCGGGGCTCGGCACCGTCGGTGCCGATGTCGTCCGCCTCATCGAAACGCAAGGACGGGCGCTGGCCGAGCGCAGCGGCCGCGGCATCCGCGTCGTCGCCGTCACAGCGCGCTCGAAAGCCAAGAAGCGCGGCCTCGATTTGCGCGGCATCGCCTGGGCGAAGAGCCCGCAAGCGTTGGCCGAGGATCCCAACATCGATTGCTTCGTCGAGCTGATGGGCGGCGCCGGCGATCCCGCGCTGTCCGCGATCGAGACCGCGCTGAAGGCCGGCAAGTCGGTCGTGACCGCCAACAAGGCGCTGATCGCCAAGCACGGGCTGCGGCTTGCTGCCGCGGCCGAGAAGCACGGCGGCGCGCTGAATTTCGAAGCGGCGGTCGGTGCGGCGATCCCGGTCATCAAGACGCTGCGCGAGGGCCTCGCCGGCACCAGCGTCAACCGCGTCTACGGCATCCTCAACGGCACCTGCAACTACATCCTGACCCGGATGGAGCAGGAGGGTTTGTCGTTCGAGGAATGCCTGAAGGACGCCCAGCGGCTCGGCTATGCCGAAGCCAACCCGTCATTCGACGTCGATGGTCACGACACCGCGCAGAAGCTTGCGATCCTGGCGAGCCTCGCTTTCGGAACCAAGGTCGCGGAAAGCGCGGTCTATGTCGAAGGCATCTCCTCGATCACGCCGGAAGACCTCAAGGCCGCATCGGAACTCGGCTACCGTGTCAAACTGCTCGGGGTTGCCGTGCGCACCGCAAAGGGCATCGAGCAGCGCGTGCATCCGACCATGGTGCCGAAATCATCCTCGATCGCGCAGGTGATGGGCGTCACCAATGCCGTCGCAATCGACGGCGAGGGGATTCCCCCGATCACGCTGGTCGGCCCCGGCGCCGGCGGTGGCGCGACCGCCTCGGCGGTGGTCGCCGACATCGCCGATGTCGCCCGCGGCATCCGTGCCAAGCCGTTCGGGCGTCCGGTGGAGCGGTTGCGCGACACCACCAAGGCGCCGATGGAACGCCACGAGGGTGGCTACTATATCCGCCTGATGGCGCGCGATCTTGCAGGCACTGCCGCAACAATCGCCACCCGGCTCGCGGAACAGAAGATATCTCTGGAGTCCATCGTGCAGCGGCATCCGGATGGCGTCGATGTGAACGGAGCGGCCAAAAAACCTTCACCGGTCCCGGTCATTCTGATTACCTATGCGACCAGCGAGGATGCGGTGCATCGTGCGCTGGCCGCAGTGCAGCGCGATAAGGTCATCAGCGGCCGGCCGCAGGTGATCCGGATCGAGAAAAACTAGCGCATGGCCTGAACGGGTCGGGCGTGAGACGATTGATGCGGGCAGGCTGGCCTGTCCCAAAGGCTTAAGGAGTACGCCGATGTCGACCCATATTTCCGTTCCGCCGCAGATGCTGCTCGAGCGCATCCTGACGCTCGAAATCGTGCGCGTGACGGAGCGCGCGGCGGTGTCGGCCGCGCGGCTGCGCGGCCACGGCCAGGAGAAGGCCGCCGACAAGGCCGCGGTCGACGCGATGCGGCGCGAGCTCAACAAGCTGCCGATCGAGGGCACGGTGGTGATCGGCGAGGGCGAGCGCGACGAGGCGCCGATGCTGTTCATCGGCGAAAAGGTCGGCCTCAATGCCGGCCCCAAGGTCGACATCGCCGTCGACCCGCTCGAAGGCACCACGCTGTGCGCCAAGAACATGCCCGGCTCGATCGCCACCATGGCGATGGCCGACGGCGGCACGCTGCTGCACGCCCCCGACGTCTACATGCAGAAGATCGCGATCGGCCCGGGCTACGCCAAGAACGTGATCGAGCTCGACGCGCCGCCGGCCGACAATGTCCGCCGGCTCGCCAAGGCGAAGGGCGTCGATCCCACCGCCATCAACGTGCTGGTGCTCGACCGTCCGCGCCATGCCGAGATCATCAACAGCGTGCGCTCGACCGGCGCTGCCGTGCAGCTGATCACCGACGGCGACGTCGCCGGCGTCATTCACTGCGCCAAGCCCGATGAGACCGGCGTCGACATGTATATCGGCACCGGCGGCGCGCCCGAAGGCGTGCTGGCAGCCGTCGCGCTGCGCTGCATCGGCGGCCAGATGCAGTGCCGCCTGATCCTCGACACCGAGGAGAAGCGCGAGCGCGCCCACAAGATGGGTGTCCTCGATCCGAAGATGATCTACGGCATCGAGGACATGGCCAAGGGCGACTGCCTGTTCGCCGCCACCGGCGTCACCACCGGCTCGCTGCTGACGGGCGTGAAGTTCAAGAAGGACGTGATCGAGACCGAGACGGTCGTGATGCGCTCCGTCACCGGCACCGTGCGCTACATCAAGGCCGAGCACCGCCAGCTGGAGAAATTCCACCTGGATTGACAGACACGTCATTCCGGGCCTGCGCCAAGAGGTGCATCCCGGAATGACGAGGAGAGATCTAGCGCAAGCAAGAACAACAAAAGGGGAAGCACCCATGTCCGATCTTTCCGGCGTCAAGGCACTGGTGTTCGACGTGTTCGGAACCGTGGTCGACTGGCGCAGTAGCCTGATCAACGACTTCACCAAATGGGGTGAGACACGCGGCATCAAGGCCGACTGGACCGCGCTGGTCGATGGCTGGCGCGCGGTCTACACGGCCTCGATGGACGAGGTGCGCAAGAACCCGCAGAACGGCTACGTCATCCTCGACGTCCTGCATCGCCGCTCGCTGGAGAAGCTGGTCGCGCAGTTCGACATCAAGGGCCTTACCGAGGCCGATTTGCAGCATCTGACGCTCGGCTGGCATCGCCTGCGCGGCTGGCCCGACAGCGTCGCCGGCCTGACCCGGCTGAAGAGCAAATACATCATCTCGCCGCTGTCGAACGGCAACGTCGCGCTGCTCACCAACATGGCGAAGTTCGCAGGCCTGCCCTGGGACCTCGTGATGTCGGCCGAACTGTTCGAGCACTACAAGCCCGATCCGGAAACCTATCTCGGCGCTGCCAGGCTGCTTGGCCTGCCGCCGGAGCAGGTGATGATGGTCGCTGCGCACAATTACGATCTGAAGCATGCCCAGAAGCACGGCCTGAAGACGGCGTTCGTGGCGCGGCCGACCGAATACGGTCCGTTGCAGAAAGTCGATTTCGAGGCCACCGGAAGCTGGGACATCGTAGCCAAGGATTTCGGGGAAATCGCCACCCGGATGGGTTGCTAGAACTGGCTTGGGATTCATTGAGGCGCTACGATTCCTGCCTGATTGGAAAGGAATCATGACGCTCCACGCATCCGCATTGCCCGTCGAGGTGCCGCAGGCGTTCCTTGGCGTGGCGCGGTCGCTGACCGGAAAGCTCTGGCGCGACCGGCTGGATGCGCGCGGGGCGGCGCGGGCGCTCGCGATCGTGCAGCGGCACAATCTGCCGGAAATGCTGGCGCGCGTGCTGGCCGGCCGCGACGTCGCGATCGACGATGTGCCTGATTTCCTCGATCCGACCATCCGCAAGCTGATGCCGGACCCGCACACCGTCACCGAGATGGAGCATGCGGCCAAGCGGATCGCGGATGCCGCTGTCCGTGGCGAGAAGGTCGCGATCTTCGGTGACTACGACGTCGACGGCGCAACCTCGGCGGCGCTGCTGACCTGGCATCTGCGCCATTGCGGGCTGGATCCCTTGATCCACATTCCCGACCGCATCTTCGAAGGCTACGGGCCGAACGTCGACGCCGTCCGCGCCCTGGCGGCCAAGGGCGCGACGCTGCTCGTCACGGTCGATTGCGGCACCACCAGCATCGAGCCGCTGGCGGAAGCCAGGAAGCTCGGCATGTCGGTCGTGGTGATCGATCATCACCAGACCGGCGACGAACTGCCCGAGGTCGACGCGCTGGTCAATCCGAACCGGCCCGACGACCTCTCCGGGCTCGGTCATCTCGCCGCCGTCGGTCTGGTGTTCGTCACGTTGGTCGCGGTGAACCGCGAATTGCGCCAGCGCGGCTTCTGGACCAGCGTGATGCCGGAGCCCGACCTGCTCAGCGTGCTGCATCACGTCGCGCTCGGCACTGTCGCCGACGTCGCGCCGCTGATCGGGCTCAACCGCGCCTTCGTCGCCAAGGGCCTGATCGCGATGCGCCGCCGCGACCATGTCGGCCACACCGCGCTGATGGATGTGGCGCGGCTCAATGGCCCGCCGGAGGCCTGGCATCTCGGCTTCATGCTGGGGCCGCGCATCAATGCCGGTGGCCGCATCGGACGCGCCGACCTCGGCGTGCGGCTGCTGCTCGAAGGCGATGTCTCGGAGGCCGCGCGGATCGCGGCCGAGCTCGATCGCCTCAATGCCGAGCGGCGGGTGATCGAGCAGGCGGCCGAAGCGCAGGCCGAAGCCGAGGCGCTGGCCGCGCTCGGGCTCGAGGACAAGGGCGCCGTCATCGTCACTGCGGCGGAAGGCTGGCATCCCGGCGTGGTCGGGCTGGTCGCCGCGCGGCTGAAGGAGAAGTTCGCGCGTCCGGCGTTTGCGATCGCGCTCGAGCCGGGCGGCATCGGCACCGGATCTGGTCGCTCGATCGGCGGCGTGGACATCGGCAAAGCGGTGCGGCAGGCGGTGCATGACGGCCTTCTGATGAAGGGCGGCGGCCACGCGATGGCGGCCGGCGTCACGCTACGCAAGGAGAAGCTCGCCGAATTCCGCGCCTACATGGAAAGCGCGCTGGCAGCCGACGTCGCCAACTCGCGCCACGAGAACGAGCTGTTCATCGATGGCGCCGTCACGGCGCGCGCGGTGACGCCGGAATTCGCCGCGACGCTCAATCGGGCAGGACCATTTGGCGCCGCCAATCCGGAGCCGGTGATCGCGCTGCCATCGCATCAGCTGGTCTATGCCGACGAGGTCGGGCAGGCGCATTTGCGGCTGCGATTCAAGTCCGGCGATGGTTCCATCGTCAACGGTATCGCATTCCGCTCGGTCGGACAGAAGCTCGGCAGCGCCTTGACGCAAAATCGCGGCCAGCAATTGCACGTGGCGGGCTCTCTCGCAGTCGACCGTTGGCAAGGCACCGAACGTGTGCAATTCCGTGTCCTCGACGTCGCGGCACCGGATCAGGGCCCGGCGGTGATCAGATAAGAAACGTCGGGAGTGGACATGGCAGGACAGGTTGAAGGCAAGGTCGCGCTGGTGACCGGTGGCGCGTCGGGTATCGGCGAGGCGATCGTCGAATTGTTCGCGCAGGAAGGTGCGACGGTCGTTGCGACCGATATCGACGAGTTGCGGGGACCCGAGCTCGCGGCGCGGCTCAAGAAGGCTGGTCGCGAGGTGGTTTTCCTGCCCCAGGATGTCACCAGCGAAGAGCGCTGGATCGAGGTCGTCGCCGAGATCGGCAAGCGCTACGGCCGCCTCGACATCATGGTCTCCAACGCCGGCATCGGCATCGGGGCGCCCTCGATCGTCGAGATGTCGCTCGCGGACTGGCGGCGCCAGACCGCGATCAATATCGACGGCGTGTTCCTGTCGGTGAAGCATTCGCTGCCGCTGATGCGCAAAACCGGCGGCGGCTCGATCATCATGATGTCGTCGCTGGCCGGCCTGCGCGGTGCGGCGACGCTCTCCGGCTACAGCGCGACCAAGGGCGCGGTGCGCTTGTTCGCCAAGTCGATCGCGATGGAATGCGCGCAGGTGAATGACGGCATCCGTGTCAACTCCGTGCATCCCGGCATCATCGACACGCCGATCTGGGGCAAGATTCCGACCGGCGCGACGGGCGCCGGCCAGAACGCACCGATCGATCCTGAGGAGCGCGCCAGGTTCGCCACGCCGCTCGGCCGCGCCGGCCAGGCCATCGAGATCGCGCAGGGCGTGCTCTATCTCGCCTCGGATGCGTCGCGTTACGTGACCGGCAGCGAGCTCGTGATCGACGGCGGCATGAATGCCGGCGGCGTGGTGCGGCAGCCGCAATAGTCTTCGTCATTGCGAGCGAGCGAAGCGAATCGTTCCGCACTTGTCGTGCTACGGTTCGCTTCGACAACTTGCAATGAGCAGGAATAATGCTGCTTCTGACAAATAGCCATGGCGGTGTCCAGCCCTCGATAGATCGAGAGTGACAGCCGCAATTCATGCGCCAAAGGACAACTGGAAATTTCATTGCAATATTGGTGTGCGATATTCAGCGTCAGCAGGTAGGAGTACGTGGCCACGAAGATTGTTACTGAAACCAACAGATCAGCGACTACTAGGACAAAAAACAGGAGCGCCGGTGCACGCAGAGCATCTACCAGTCGAATGAGCAATCTTGTCTTGTACAAATTAATGAAGTCAATAATGATGCTCCAAAATAGCCATCCGAAAAAAATAATCCTGTAAGCTGGCTTGTAAAAAATGACGAATGGCATCGTCTGAAAATACTCGTAGTGGTTTAGAAAACCAAAAGCGAGCAGAAGGATTATCGCTAGAATCGAAAACAAGAATGACCGTCGCAGGCACTTGGCAGAGAGTTGATGCTTTCCAAATACCGCTTCGAAGACCTCTTTGAACGCTTCAGTCAGTTTAAGAGGAGCAGCGCTCCAGTCCGTCGAGCGCAGCAATTGCGTCAAGACCGCCTTTTTTTCCGATGACGTAACTTTCTCTAGAGTGGCGAACGCTCCCCATACGATTCCGAAAGCTGCTGCCACGGACGCGGGAAATCCAAGCCAGCTCATTAGCTCGGCCACAAGTCGCTCCCTATCGGTTCTACCGTAGAGCGATTTATTTCCTTGTGCATCCGCCATGCAAGGGGTTTACTTGGGGAATCCCCTATATTGCTAGTTTGGTTATCGTGGCATATCGATTCGACCTGTCCGGGTAGCCGATAGCCTCATATGCTTATGTCAGCTTCTGCGCGCCGTGCTTCCGCTTGAAGGGCAGGTTCGCGGGACTAGCAGTCAATGGAGGCCGCGCGGCGAGCGCCCGCACTAGGGAGCTCACCACGACGGCGGTGCGGCTAGCCGCCTTGCCGCAGCCGCGCCAGCACCTTGAGCCCGCCGTAGCCATCGGCGGGCAGCAGGCCCGCCTTGATTTGAAAATCCTTGATCGCCTGCATCGTGTCGTTGCCGACGCGGCCGTCGGTGCCGCCGGTGTCGAAGCCAGCCTTGGTCAGACGCGTCTGCATCTCCTGCACCTCGGCCAGCGTCAGCGCGCGCTCCGAGCCCGGGAACGGCTGGATGAAGGGCCGCCCGCCGAGACAGCGGTCGCCGAGATGGCAGATCGCCAGCGCGTAGTTCATCGACGGATTGTAGCTCTTCACCGAATTGAAGTTCGGGCCGAGCAGGAAGGCCGGGCCGCCGGCAACGGGAATCCAGAGCTGCGCCGACGCGTTCGGCTGCGGAAACGGCTGTCCGTCGGCGCGCACGATGCCGGTGCTGGCCCAGGCCGCATAGGTGCGACTGCCGCTGGCGCCGCCGCCCGGCGCGCGGACCTCGTAGCCCCAGTGCTCGCCGCGGTGCCATTTGCCGCGATTGACCAGATACTTCGCGGTCGAGCCGAGCGCGTCGTCGGGACGGCCGAACGGCGAGACCTTGCCGTCGCCGTCATAGTCGAAGCCGACATTGAGCCAGACTTCCGGCATCCACTGCGAATGGCCCATCGCGCCGGCCCACGAGCCGTTCATCTCCTCGGGCGTGCTCCAGCCGCGCTGCACGATCTTCATCGCGTTGATCAGCTCGGTTTCCCAATAGGCCTTGCGCCGCGGCTCGTTCCAGGCGAGCGCGGCGAGGGAGGGAAACACCGGCGTCATGTGGTTCTGCTGCACCAGCGGATCGCCATAGGCGGATTCAACGCCCCACAGCGCGAGCAGCGTGCCGCGCTCGACGCCGAAGTCGCGCTCGATCCGGCCGAACAGCGCCTCGTTCTTCTTCAGCGCCTCGCGGCCGTGGATGATGCGCCAGTCGGAGACGCGGCGGTTGATGTACTGCCAGATCTGCTCATGGAATTCGGGCTGGTTGCGCATCTGCTTGAACACGCTCATGTCGGGCTCGACCCGTCCCATGCAGCGATTCCAGGTCGCCTCCGAAATGCCCTTTGCCAGTGCGCGGGCGCGAAAATTGTCGCGCCACTGGTCGAAGCCAGCAGGCGTGGCTGCCAGTGCGCCGAATGGATTGGCGAGCGTCACGCCGGCGGCTAGTGCTGCCTTCAGCACGGCGCGGCGGGCAGGGAAATTCAAAGAATCAGGCTGTTTCATGCGCCCAGTCTAGCGGCGCCGTCCGGGTGGGCCAAAAGCCATGACGCCGCAAGACCTAGGTATCCTGCAAATCTGTGGCGATTTTTGACAGCCATTGCCGGACAATCTGTTCCGATCTGGCATCGAGGCTGGCGGCGAGCCGCCGCTCCTGGGCCTGGGCGATATGCCGGCATTTCTCCAGCAGCGTGGTTCCATGGCTGGTCAGCGTCCATTGCAGCACCCGGCCGTGGACCGGGTGCGGCGTCTTGCGGATCGCGCCGTCGCGCTCGAGGTTGCGGATGATCACGCTGACGGTCTGCGGCGTCAGCAATGCCACCCGGGCCAGATCGGCGCCGGAAAGACCCGGATAGGCCTTCAGCATCGTCAGCACCACGAATTGCGGCGAGGTGACGCCGAGGTGTTCGAGTTCGCGCTCCATCGACAGCCGCGAGGCGGCATGCGCCTGGCGCAGCAGATACGCGAGATAGCCCTGTTCGCCGCGCTTGCCTTCGCCCGGCGGCGGGACGACCGAGGCGGGCAGGGCGTCCGCTTCTGCTCCGCTCGCGACCTTGCCCGCCGGTGCTTTTCCCGCTGGCCGCCGCGCAGCGGCACCGGATTTCCCACGTTTGTGCATTCCCGCCATGTTGCCTTCGCGAATGTCTGCGTGTTGCTCTATATCAGAGCTCTGATAATATATCAGTATACTGATAACATGAGGCCAGGCCGATGTCACACGCCCGCAAGGAATATCTCGACTTCGAGAAGCTCGCGCCCGATGTCTTCGCCGTCGTGCGTGAGCTCGGCCAGTTCGCGGCGAAGGCCGGTCTCGACAAGCAGCTGCTGGAGCTGGTCAAGCTGCGCGCCTCGCAGATCAATGGCTGCGCCTTCTGCGTGCAGTATCACATCCTGCAAGGCGAGAGCCTCGGCGTCCCCACAGATAAGCTCAACCTCGTCGTGGTGTGGCGCGAGGTGGCGCAGTTCTCGGCGCGCGAGCGCGCGGCGCTGGCCTGGACCGAGGCGCTGACCACCTTGCCGAACGGCGTCAGCGACGCGGTCTATGCCGAGGTCACCGCTGAATTCTCGGAAAAGGAGCTGACCTACCTGACCTCGGCGATCGCTTCGATCAACGTCTGGAACCGGTTCGGCGCCGCCTATCGCTGGACGCCGCCGCCGCGCCGGCAGCGGACGGCCGCGGCGGCTTCGTGAGACGGCGCGAAAGCAATCGACAAGGGAGAACGGCCGATGACCTCGATGGCGATGACACCATCTCTTTCATTCGCGCGGCCGCCGCGCGCGGTCTCGCTGGCCGTGATTGCGTGGCTGGCGTCAGCTTTCGTAATCGGAAAAGCCTTGCCGACCCCGATGGATGCGATCTCCGCGGTGATCGCGCCGCTCTGCGCCAGCGCCAATGCGGCGTCGCCGCTCGACAAGGTCGAGGTCATCGCCTCGCATGCGCTGCCCAACGTGGCTGGCAAACGCGTCACGGTGGTGCGCGTGTTCTATGGTCCCGGCGGCTTCACGCCGCCGCACCGCCATTCGGGCTCGGTGACGGCCTACATCACCAAGGGCGAGATCCGCTCCCAGCTCGGCGGCGGCCCGGTCGAAACCTTCAAGGTCGGCCAGTCCTTCTTCGAGCCGCCGGGTTCGACCCACATGGTCTCGGCCAATGCCAGCACCACGGAGCCGGCGGAACTGATCGCGGTGTTCGTCGCCGACGAGGGCGCGCAACTGACCACGATGCTGGAATAGCCATCGCTGCGCACTGGACCAGTTTGCCGTGAAGTCCGCAGCAAACTGGACCTTGCAAGCGGAATTGGGCGCGGTGATTGATGGCGCTGCGGCGCCGACCGCAACGCGATGGCGCCGTTCGCGCGGCGGTCACCGAACAGGAGCAACCGATGGCCAATCTCAAGGGGCTTTCCGCCTTTCCGATCACGCCCTCGAACCGGGATGGGCAGGTCGACGCGGGAGCGCTTCGCGCATTGCTGGAGCCGTTGGTCGCGGCGAAGGTGGATTCGATCGGGCTGCTCGGAAGCACCGGCTCATATCCCTATTTCAGCCGCGACGAGCGGCGGCGTGCGGTGCAGGTGGCCGCCGCGCTCGCAGATGGCAAGACGCCGCTCCTGGTCGGCGTCGGTGCGCTGCGCACCGATGATGCGGTGAAGCTGGCGCAGGATGCGCGCGATGCAGGCGCGGCGGCAGGCCTGCTGGCGCCGGTGTCCTATACGCCGCTGACCGATGACGAGGTGTTCGAGCACTTTCAAACGGTGGCGCGTGAAAGCGGATTGCCGATCTGCATCTATGACAATCCGGGCACGACGCATTTTCGATTTACGCCTGACCTGGTCGGCCGTTTGAGTCACATTGCAGGAATCGTCGCGGTGAAGAGTCCCGCACTGGACGCGGCCGCAGTGCCGGGCCATATCGCCGAATTGCGGGCTGTGGTGCCGAGCGGCTTCTCGTTGGGCTACAGCGCCGACTGGAACTGCACCGAGGCGCTGCTGGCGGGTGGCGAGACCTGGTACAGCGTTCTCGCGGGAGTGTTCCCCAAGATCTGCGTCGACATCGTCCGTGCCGTGGCAAGTGGCGATGCCGCCGGGGCCCGGCAGCTCGACGCGAGGCTGCAACCGGTCTGGCAGCTGTTCAAGACATTCTCGAGCGTGCGGGTGGCTTACGCGATCGCCAATCTCAGGGGGATCTGTGCGGCAGAGCCTCCGCGTCCGATCCTGCCGTTGCCCCCGGATGCCCAGAACAAGGTCCGTGACGTGTTGGCCGGCATGGATTTCGGTTGATCGCATCGACGCGGTTCGCAAGGGCGTTCGCGGTCGCTCGACCGCCATGGTGGCTTCCATCGGTGCGTAAAATCGGCATAACCGTCGACAGGGGAGCTTGCTGACACGGAGGCGTTCGATGCGATTGCCGGCGGTTCTGTTGATGCTTCTGATCCCCGCGATGGCGTGGGCCGAGGAGCCCGTGACCAATGCGCCGGCGTTGTGGGGCAGTCCCACCGTCGACAACGGCGCCTGCTGCAAGACGCTCGGCGAGGTGCGCAGCAATATCGACCGGCTCGACCGCGAGATCGTCCGCCTGATGGCCGAGCGCGGCCGATACGTCCATGAGGCCGCGCGCTTCAAGGCCAACCCGGCGCAGGTCGAGGCGCCGGAGCGCGCCGAGGCTGTCGTGAAGAAGGCGATGGCGCTTGCGGAAGCGGACGGGCTGTCGCCGAAGGTTGCGGAAGCCGCATATCGCGCAATGGTGCGCGCCTTCATCGACTACGAGCAGGGCATCTTCGCAGACGCCGCGGCACGCGGCGATACGCCCTGGAAGAAATAGGCGAACGCGGCTCACCATGCGGGCCGCCCTCCAGCGCGTGCTCGCGGGTGCGACGTTCGTCCTGATCGGCTTTATGGCCGGATCGGTCCCCGCGTTTGCCGACGTCCCGCTCCATAGCGTGGCGTTGCTCACCAATCGGTTCGCAGTTGATACCGATTCTTCAGGCGGGTCGCCGTGACGCTCGTCGCGTGCTGGATCCGGTTGAGATCTGCACCGTCCCGTACCGATGCATGAAGGCTCCAGTCCGCATTCGCCGAGACGATTTCCACGTGGCATACGTGCTCCCCACCGGGAAGACTGCGTATTTCGCGCAGCGCAATCAACTCGAGATCTCTTGCCGAAATTGGCGTTCTCATCATTGAGCCTCGCCATCCACACGTTGTCCATGGGCAACCCGATCAGGCGGCCCGGGCCACCTGAGTGAGATCAGCGTACAGCCGTTCCAGGTTGCGCTTCTCTTCGTCGATCCTTCTTGCGAACTTCTCCCGCTCCTGATCCGATTTGGCAGTGTCGAGCAAGAACTGATAGTGACTGATTACCTTCTCGCTTCCGCGTATCAGAAACTGCGTCGTGCTCATGGCGAGGCGCCTTCCCATCTACCAACGCTCAGCGATGGCCGTTCATGCAATAGAGGTGGCATGTCGGCGGCCACAGCCCCCATCGCCGAGGATTCCTCGGAAAGACGTCGTTCGATGAACTGGCGCTCAAGGTCGCTCAGCTTGGTGCTGAGTAACCGTCGATACCGCCGGATGTTGTTGCGGTGCGCCCGAAGCTGTTCGAGCCGGCGGTCGACGATCTCGCGCCTTTCCTGCCTTGCGCACCAGCGGGCTTCGATTCTGTCTACGATGTGTTTCGGAAGATTGATGTCGGTCATATCACCCTCCTACGCCGCCAGCGGACGCACCGTTGAGCGAAGTCGATGGGGCTCGCCGCCCGGCGGACGATGGGGATCGCTGTCGAGACGACATAGCGCGTCAAGAACACCGTCGATGGTTACTGCTGATCGCTCTGTTGGCGCCCGCAAGTCCGGACGACACCGGACTGCGGCAGCACCAGACGCCCATGACGCCAGGAGAGCGCGTTTTTCTTCCGTGGTCAGCGAGAGATCTGCCAGGACATCCCGGGGATGATTGAACCGCGCCTTACTGCGGTCAGGTCTCAAACAAATGACTTCGGCGGTCGTCGGCCGCATGTTTGCCTCCGTTCTAAGACGAGAATTGAATGTTGAGGCCGCGCTCGGCGTTCCGAACGCGGCTACTCGTGTGTCACGCTGCAGCTGATTCGAGCTGTTGCGGCCGGTTCGGCTGCGTTGCGTTGATCGCGATCCTCCGCGGCTTCATCGCTTCCGGAATTTCGCGTGCCAGCTCGATCCTGAGCAGACCATTGTCGAACGCGGCGTCCTTCACCAGGACATGGTCCGCCAAGCTGAATTGCCGCCTGAATCGACGGGTCGAGATACCTTGATAGAGATAGTTGTGGTCTGCTTGTTCGACCTTGTTGCCCTCGACCGTCAGGACGTTCTGCTCGGCCGTAACCGAGATCTCGTCCGGTGAGAAGCCTGCAACCGCGAGTGCTATCTGGTAGCGATCTTCGGCAAGTCGTTCGATGTTGTAGGGCGGGTAGTTGTCTTCGGTGGCCCGCTGAGCGGTCTCGGCCAGATCGAAGAGACGGTCGAACCCGATCGTCGACCGGAAGAGGGGAGAGAAATCGTGCGTGCGCATAGCCCAATCCTCCAAAGAGCAAGATGGGTATGAGAAGCACCGGACACGACCGGTGCCCGTTACGCCTGGACCCGACCGGCGTCCAGGTGATCGGCCACGCGGACCGACGTGTCACGAATTAGATCGGGCTCAGAAAGTATCAAGAGCTCTTCGCAAAAAAATACGACAGCATGTGAGCGCCCACTGCTCAAACCGTCGAGGATCTCCGCGAGGGTCTCGCAGACGTGTAGCCGGCGTTGATGGCATGGTCGATCGAGGGCAGCGGATCGACCGAGCCGCCGCCGGCCCACATCTTCGCGTTCCAGCTCTCGCAGAGCAGGGCGCCGGCCTCTCGGCTCAATACGCTGCGAGGATCGCCGTGACCGCTCTGGCACGCGGAGCTTCTTCATCAGCGCTCTGCGAATAGGGGGGTGATGTTTCGTGGCTATCGTCCATGATCGCGCCGCAGCCATCCTGCAGGCCGATGTGACCCACGGGAACGGAAGTTCCGGAAAGTGGTGTCGACGGAGCCATGGCCGTGGCTCCCAGGCGAGCGGCGGCACGATTTCGGAATAATGGAAAAATACCCCTGAGTTGCCCGACGTGTCAAGCCGCCGTGTCCGATGACGGCAGCCGCCGGCTACTTTGCATGGGGTTGTTTTCGATATTTTGGCAGTGCGCCCGCGAACCGCGGTTCGCTCGCCCTAATTGCCGCCGCCTTCCTGGGTGTCGATGCGATGCACGACATCGTCGGGCAGGGCATGGGCCACCGCGGCCGCAGGCCCCGGCTCCGGTCCGATCTCGCGGCCGCGGCCGCGGATCAGTCGCTCATAGGCCGACACAAGCGTGGTGTAGGGATTGACCCAGAGCCAGCCGTCGCGTGTGAACACCTGCACGTCGAAATGCAGATGCCGCGACGTGCCGTTGGGATGGTCGAGATAGTTCGAGACCACGCCGATCTTCTCGCCCTCGCTGACCTGGCGCCCGTTGAGCAGGCCGTCGGCATCCATCACCGACGGGTTCATGTGCATGTAGCGGAAGCGGATATGCTCGGTGCTTGTGTTGACCTGCAATGTCGCGGCCTGTTGCTGCGCCGAGCGGATCACGACGCTGTCGCGCACCGCGACGACCGCCTGCTGCCTGGGGTCGCAAGTGTTCTTGCTGTCGGCCGGACACGCGCCCGGTCTGATATCCTGGCCCTGATGGCCGTAGCCGCTGGCGCATTGGCCGACCTCGAAGCTGCGCGCTTCGCAGAAATTGTCCTGCCAGGGATACTCGTCGACCACAGCGCCTGCCTTGCGCCTGGCGAAGGATTGCGAGTGCGCGAAGGCCGGCGCTTTCTGCAGCGGAAAGCGGATCTGCGAGTACACCGTGAAGTCGGCGTGGCCACCCTGCTGCCTGCGGCTGCCGCTGCCCGCGACGATGTCGCCGCTCGGGCGGTAGGTGAAGTCCGCCGACTGAGCGAGCGGCCGCTCGGCGATGCCGGAGGCGACGTCGCTGCGCGGCCGCGACGGCTCTCCGCCGGCGATGCGCAATGCCTTCAGGAAGCGCTCGGCGACTGGATAGGCCTCGCGGCAGGCCAGCCGCTTCGGCCGCGGCGCGCTGTCGAGGCACTGGATCGAAACGACATAGGGAATCCCGAAGCGGGTGAAGGCGTAACGGACATAGCCTTCGCGGATGAAGCGGCGCAGGTCCGGAAACTGCGCGGCCAGCGTCTTGACCGGTTCGCCCCTGCCGCCCAGCCGGTCGGCGAAGTCGTAGACCAGGATCGAGCCCGAGATCTGCACCTCGACCGGTTTTGCAAAGGTCCGCGGCGGCATGCCGTCGCCAGCGCCCGGGTCGAGCGAGAACACCGCGTCATAGCCCGACGCGCCGGCGTGAAAGACGTCAGCCGCGCGGAAGTCGGCTTGGTAGCGTGCGACCGGCAGGCTGGCCGGTGCGCCGTTCTGTCGGGCGTCGAGATAGTCTGCGGCGTCGAACGGCAGCAACACCGGGATCGGGCTGCGCCCAATGCCGGGGAACAGCGGCGACGTCACCGCGTTCAGCTGCACCAGCGCGGGCATGGCGCGCGGATCGGAGGCCGGAACGCGGCGCTGTCCGGCGAATGTGAAGCTGGCGGCGATGGCCGGGCGGGAGGTGATCTCTTGCCGGAGCTGGTCGAGCACCGAGCGCCATTCGACCCGCATGGCCGAGATCGAAGGCGTCCGGAATTCGTCGGCATGAGCGCCGGGAGGAGGCAAGAGCAGGGGTGCCAGCCAGCAACTGATGAAGCTGACGACCGTCCTGTTCACCGCACTCCCCGGGTCATGTCTGATCGTGAGAGATTAGAGCAAGTTCCGGAAAAGTGTGTAGCAGTTTTCCGGAAAGTTTGAGCTTTAACAACAGCCTGATGCGCGGTGATGGTTCGTTGCGAATACCACCGCGCCTCGCGCTCAAATCCTTGCGCTCATCCGTGGCTCAATCCTTGGCGCGTTCGACGTAGGAACCGTCCTCGGTCATGACGACGATGCGCGTGCCGGTGGAGACGTGCGGCGGCACACCGGTGCGGATGCCGTTGGACAGCACCGCGGGCTTGTACGACGAGGAGGCGGTCTGGCCCTTGGTGACGGGCTCGGTCTCCACCACTTCCAGTGTCACGCGCTGCGGCAGCTGGATCGCGACCGGATTGCCTTCGTGCATCGAGAGCTTCACGGTCATGTTCTCCTGCAAATACGGCGCAGACGAGCCGACGATCTCCTTGGAGACCTGGACCTGGTCGTAGTTGTCGTTGTTCATGAAGTGGAAGCCGTCGGCGTCCTCATAGAGGTAGTTGTAATTGTGGTCCTCGACGGTGGCCTTCTCGACCTGGTCGGTGGTCTTGTAGCGCTCCGACACCTTCACGCCATCGCCGATGCGGCGCATTTCGATCTGGCTGACGGGCGTGCCCTTGCCGGGATGAATGTTTTCGGCGGAGAGGACCACATAGAGCTTGCCATCCTGCTCGATGATGTTGCCCTTGCGGATGGAACTGGCGATGACTTTCAAAGGTGTTTTCCTGAATTTGAGAAGCGGGGGCGCAAACCGGACCGGCAGCCCCTCGGCCGTGGCGGCGATTTCGGGCTGCAACATACTGATTTGTCCCTGAGATGCCAGTCTTTTGCGGCCGAATTCGGCAGTTTGCCGGCCCCGAGTCCAGGCCGCTAGCCGAGGTTCAGCCGAGGCTGCGCATGGACAATGCGGGCTTCTTTCGACAAGAAGGGACACGCTTCGCTGAGTTCCGCTGCGACCAAGGCCGTGTCGACCATGTATTCGTATGGAATCAAGGATTTGCGCCGGGCTCTTCATTTGGAGCGGTGGCTTGTTGATGTTGAATCCGCAACCGTCGGGGTTGCCGGTCGATGACAGCCCATGACCAGCCCTCGGCGTGGTGGACGCCGTCAAGGTACGCAGACCGCAGGCCCTTCCTGCAGGCGCGGACCGCGATCACGCGGGCGCTCCGGGCCTGGTTCGAGGAGCAGGGCTTTGCCGAGGTCGAGACCGCCATCCTGCAGATCTCGCCGGGCAACGAGACGCATCTGCACGCCCCGCGCACCGAGCTCAGGCGCCCCGATGGCTCAGCTGCGCCGCGCTATCTGCGCACCTCGCCCGAGTTCGCCTGCAAGAAGCTGCTCGCCGCCGGCGAGCCAAAGATCTACGAGTTCGCGCGGGTGTTCCGCGATCGCGAGCGCGGCGACCTGCATCTGCCTGAATTCACCATGCTGGAATGGTACCGCGCCAATGCCGGTTACGACGCCATCATGGCCGACACGATCGTGGTGATCGCCCATGCGGCGCAGGCGACCGGGATCGGCCGGTTTTCCTTCCGCGGCAGGACCGCCGATCCGTTTGCCGAGCCGGAGCTGCTGACGGTTGCCGCAGGTTTCGAGCGCTTCGCCGGCATCGACCTGCTCGCCACGATCTCGGGCGGCGAGGGCGACCGCACGGCGCTGGCGTCTGCCGCGCGGGAGCGGGTGCGGATCGCCGATGACGACACCTGGTCTGATATTTTCAGCAAGGTGCTGGTCGAGCATGTCGAGCCTCATCTCGGGCAGGGCCGCCTGACGGTGCTGTTCGAGTATCCATCGCCGGAGGCTGCGCTGGCGCGCACCAAGGCGGGCGAGCCGCGTGTCGCCGAGCGCTTCGAGGTCTATGCCTGCGGGGTCGAGCTTGCCAACGGCTTCGGCGAATTGACCGATGCGGCCGAGCAGCGCCATCGTTTCACCGCAGCGATGGACGAGAAGGCCCGCCGCTACGGCGAGCGTTACCCGCTCGACGACGATTTCCTTGCCGCCGTCGGCCAGATGCCGGAAGCGAGCGGCGTCGCGCTCGGCTTCGACCGGCTGGTGATGCTGGCGAGCGGCGCGCCAAGAATTGACCAGGTGGTCTGGACGCCACCTGCAGGAGAGCCATGAACAGGATCGATCCGAAACTTGCGGCGACGCTGCGCCAGCCGCGACAGCTGGCCGATGCAGGCCTCGTGCCGGTCGCGGCCCTTGCCGAGCTCGAACAGGTGGCCGCGCGCTATGCGGTCGCGGTGACGCCGGAGCTCGCGGCCCTGATCGACCCGGACGACGCCAACGACCCGATCGCGCGGCAGTTTGTCCCGAGCGCTGACGAGCTCGTGGAGCAGCCGGGCGAGAACGCCGATCCGATCGGCGACGATGCGCATTCGCCGGTCGCCGGCATCGTGCATCGCTATCCGGACCGGGTGCTGTTCAAGCTCGTCCATGTCTGCGCGGTCTATTGCCGGTTCTGTTTCCGGCGCGAAATGGTCGGGCCGGGCAAGGCCTCGGCCTTGTCCGACGATGCCTACCGCGCCGGGCTGGAGTACATCCGTGCCCATCAGGAAGTCTGGGAAGTGATCCTGACCGGCGGCGATCCCTTGATGCTGTCACCGCGCAGGCTGTCCGAGATCATGGCCGATCTCGCTGCCATCGATCATGTGAAGATCATCCGCCTGCACAGTCGCGTCCCGATCGCCGATCCCGAACGCATCACGCCCGACATGGTCGCTGCGCTACGGGTCGAGGGGGCGACGACCTGGATCGCGATCCACGCCAACCATCCGCGTGAACTCGCCGCCAATCCCCGCGCGGCGTGCGCGCGCCTTGCCGACGCCGGCATCCCGTTGGTGAGCCAGTCCGTCCTGCTGCGCGGCGTCAATGACGATGCCGCGACGCTCGCGGCGCTGATGCGCGCCTTCGTCGAGTGCCGGATCAAGCCCTACTATCTGCATCACGGCGACCTTGCGCCCGGCACCGCGCATTTGCGCACCACGATCGAGGCCGGGCAGGACTTGATGCGGGCATTGCGCGGACGCGTCTCCGGATTGTGCCAGCCGGATTACGTGCTCGACATTCCCGGCGGCTACGGCAAGGCGCCGATCGGTCCGACCTATTTGTCGCAGCCAGCTTCCCGCGAACGTGAAGATTCGCCGGAAAGGCAGTACCGCATCGTCGATTATTGCGGCGACGTTCATCTCTACCCGCCGCAATCCTGAGGGGTGATGGGCGGGGCTGGGGATGGACGGCAGCAGCCACCCGAGGACGAGGACAGCCGCAGCGTGGAAAATGCTGTGATGTTCGGCTTCTTTGTGGTGCTGGTCGCCGCGGCAATCTGGCTCCTTGGCGCGATGGCCGATATACGGAAGGTCCAGGATTGCGCAGCGCAAGGGCGACGCAACTGTGCTACCGTCGAGGTGCCGGAACGGGCGCGATAGGATTGAGAAGCGGAGACGCGAGATGCGGAAGACAGTTTTGTTGATGGCTCTGATGGCGGTTGCGGTTGGAGCGCCCCAGGTTGGAACGTCCCAGGCATGGGCGCAGCAGCAGGGCGGATCGTCCTCCATGCAGAAGAATTCGGGCGGCGTACCGGAAGCGCCGATCGGACATCGTCAGCCGCGCCGCGGCGACGTTGGCAATGAGAAGAATATCAGCGATCCGAACAGTCAGGCCAACAAGGAAGACGCGGCGCTCGACAAAAAGATCAAGAGCATCTGCCGCGGCTGCTAGGCTGCGGAAGAGATCGGCGGAGCGCGATGCACGCACGCTCCGCCGGCAACGCTCAATCCGTCCGGCCACGTCAGGCCGAACGCTCCTGCAGTCCGTCACGCCGCACGCTGCGCCTGGCGTCGACGGCATCGGCCAGCCGCTTCAGAACATCCGCCGTTGTCGCGAGATCGATGCAGCCGTCGGTGATGCTCTGGCCGTAGGTCAGCGGCTTGCCCGGCACGACGTCCTGACGTCCGGCAACGAGGTTGCTCTCGATCATCACGCCCATGATGCGCTGCTCGCCGCTTGCGACCTGCTTGGCGATGTCGGCGGCAACGACCGGCTGGTTCTCCGGCTTCTTGCTGCTGTTGGCATGGCTGGTGTCGATCATCAGCCGCGCTGCGACACCGGCGTGGCCGAGCTCGATGGCGGCCGCATCGACGCTCGCTGCATCATAGTTCGGCACGCGTCCGCCGCGCAGGATGACATGGCAGTCCTCGTTGCCGCTGGTCGCGGCGATCGCCGAACGGCCACCCTTGGTGACCGCCATGAAATGATGCGGGTGCGAGGCCGACTTCACCGCGTCCGCCGCGATCCGCACGCCGCCGTCGGTGCTGTTCTTGAAGCCGACCGGGCACGACAGGCCGGACGCCAGTTCACGGTGAATCTGGCTCTCGGTGGTGCGCGCGCCGATCGCGGCCCAGGAGACCAGGTCGGCGATGTATTGCGGCGTCGTCATGTCGAGGAATTCGGTGCCGGCTGGCAGGCCGAGATTGTTCACGGCCGACAGCACGTTGCGGGCGAGCCGCAGGCCCTTGTTGATGTCGAAGCTGTTGTCGAGATCGGGGTCGTTGATCAGCCCCTTCCAGCCGACGGTGGTGCGCGGCTTCTCGAAATAGACCCGCATCACGATCTCGAGGCGGTCGGCGAGCCGTTCGCGCAGGCTGGCGAGACGCTCGGCGTAATCGACGGCCGCCGCGGGATCGTGAATGGAGCAGGGGCCGACGACGACCAGCAGGCGGTCATCGGTGCCGTTCAGGATCGCGTGGATGGCGTTGCGGGCGCCCATCACGACGCGGGTCGCCGTCAGGGTGCGCGGGACCTCCCGCATCACCTCTTCGGGCGTGCTCAGCTCTTTCAATTCCTTGATGCGAAGATCGTCTGTCGTACTCAACACGGCTGGCTCCTTTGGATTTTTGGGACCTGCCGGCAAACAAAAAGCCGCCAGGTCTGGCGGCTTGTTTTGGACGTTTGCTGCAATTCTTCAGATTGAGCGCGATCCTCCTGCCGCCAGCGAGCTGTCGTAGCTAAAGTACCAAAAATAGCTGGTGGCGACGGTGATCATGGGCGGCTCTATAGCCCAGGGATTTCGACCTGTCACCCCTCAAATCCGGGAGGGGAGCCAGTTCGCCGTCAGGTGTTGCGCGCGGCCAACGCCATACCTATGAGGGTGGCACCTCCGAACATCAGATTGAGGCCGACCAGAAGCCCGATCGCCCAGCCCGCCGACTCAGGCAGGCCCGCGATGATGAAGAAGGCGACGAGGATATCCATCAGGCCGGCGATCAAGAGCCAGGACCAGCGTCCCGACAATTCGCGGCGGTGCTCCAGCGCGTACATAATGGTAGCGACGCCCTCGGCGACGAAATAGGCGCCGATCACGATGGTCAGCGTCAGCACGCCCTGCATCGGGTGGGCGAGCAGCACCATGCCGGCCAATACGGCGAGCGCGGCCGAGATCAGCGACCACCAGAAGCCCGGCATGTTGCGCGCCCAGAAGGTCACGATCAGCCCGCCGATGCCTGAGATCAGGAACATCCAGCCGAGGAAGATCGTGACGGCGAGGCTCGCGAATGTCGGCACGATCATCGCCGCGATGCCGAGGATGACGAGCAGGATGCCTTCGAACAGGAACGCCTTCCAGTGCTGCTTGACCGCCGCCTGCATCTCCGATCGCAGTTTGTCGAGATCGTTGGACAGGGTCATCACGGCTCTCCAAATCTGCAACTGAAAAGTCTGCAACGGCAAAGTCTGCGGGCGTGCAGCGTATCCTAGCTCTGGCCCGGCGCGGACGGAAAGCCCTCCGCGGCGGTTCGCATCCGGTTGCGGCCGAGGAAATACACGGCGGTGGTCGCGATCAGCAGCGCCAGCCCGATCAGGATCGAGGTGAAGCCGATCGGGACCAGGATGAACGACGCATTGCGCTCGGGATTGACGTACCAGTGATGCAGCGACGTGAGCAGGAAGGCGACTCCTGCAAAACCGGCGCCGCCGCCGACCAGCAGCAGCGCCCACATCCGCCGCAACTGGCTGAGCCGCTCGCGCGCAACGTCGGTGCGCGGGGCATGATGCCGGCCGAGGCGGCGCACCAGGCGGATCGCAAAGCCGATCGAGGAGAAGCCGACCAAGACGCTCGCCGAACCGAGCAGCAGGCGCGTGGTCGGGCTGAGATCGGGAATCCGCTGCAGCGAGAGCAGCGGAAAGTCGAAGGCCGCGTGCAGCAGGACGGGCGCGACCAGCACCAGCGTCCAGTTGGTGATGCGCGCCCAGTCGCGGTGACCCCGGTACGCGCCAAGCGCGCCACCCGAGCGCGCAATCGCAAGGTAGGCGCCGGCGATGATGCCGAGCGCGCCGTGAAACGGCACGGTGAGCACGCTGCGCAACGCCGCGAGCGCGCGCCACATGTCCTTGTGCTGAACGAGATAGGCGAGGTTCTCGTAAGCCGCAAATCCGAGGCCCGCGGCCGCGCCATAGACCACCGTATCCATCGGATCGGCGAAGGCGCGCCGCCGCGTCGAAATTACGACGATGACGAGAACCTTGACGATCTCCTCCGGCGCCGCGACACCGAACAGCGCGCGGACCGCCTGCGTCGCCCAGGGATTGTCGGGAATGGCGAGCAGCGCGTTGAAAGGAATTCGCGCCAGCCCGAGCAGCGAGATGCTGGCCGCGCCGAGCACGAAGGCGAGCCAAACCTGCACCGGCGGCCCCGGACGCTCGTCGGCGGCAATCACCAGCCACAGCACTAGCAGTGCGGGTGCGATGGCGGCAGCGCCGATCACAGTCGGAAGCGACTCAAGCAACAACATGAGCCGGAAGGCCCCTTTTATGGCACCAAAGCGATGCGTATTGAAGAAATGGCAGCAAGTTCAGCGGATTGCAAATCAGACAACCGGGAAATCGGCTCGGCTGATGCCGTTCTCGTGTCCAATATGCCACGGTTGCCGGCGAAAGCGCGGCGTGAGCCTCGATCGGCTCAAAGCAAGGGGCGACGGCCGGCTGCCGGGCAGTTCCTGGCAGCGAAACGCCCCGTGCGGCGTACCAGGCGCAGAACCTCAGCACCGAACTGTGATCGGGTGACGATCCGTCGGTCCAGCCAGCCAGCTTGCTTGAATGCCGCGAGCGGCGCGCCGACGTCGTGTCGGGGTGAGATCGGGGGCACAGCGAGGTGGCTCTCGGCACGATGAGATCACCGACCCGCAGATGGGGCGAACTTCACGGCGCGTGGCCGCAGCGCGACGTGGTGGCGGCAAGTTTCGACACCGCGTGGCTTTCCGTGGGCTATAATGTCGCGGGCAAGGCGACTGATCCGGTAAAAGCTAAAGATGTCTTCGATTGATTCCGCTGTGATCGTTCTTGCCGTGATCGCCCTGTTTGCGGCGTTTGTAAACGGTGCGCTGGGTTACGGGTTTTCCTCGCTTACCGTGCCGGTCGCGCTTGTCTTCTACACCAACCGTGTCCTCAATCCTGCGGTCGTCATCGTCGAAGTCTTCGTCAATCTGTATGTTCTGTGCATCAATCTGAGCGGCGTTCCGGCGGTGTGGCGACGCGTGCTGCCCATTCTCATCGGCATGCTGCCCGGCATCGCCGTCGGAGCTTTTGCGCTGACGTCACTGCAACCCGGCTGGATCAAATTCGCCACCTACTCGATCATTCTGCCGCTGATCCTGGTGCAGGCAGCCGGCTGGCGGAAGCCGATCCAGTCGAAGTGGCTCGTCGGCCTGCCGTTCGGAACGGCGCTCGGAGTGCTGTACTCGGTCACGACCATCTCGGGACCGCCGCTGGCGATCCTCTTCAACAATCAGGGCCTGGTGAAAGACGAGTTTCGGGCCGGTCTCGCACTGGTGCGGGTGACGGAGTCCGGCCTGACCGCGATCGCGTACTACAAGCTCGGTCTGTTCATCGAGGAGAGCCGGAGCATCTTGTTCGTGCTCGTTCCCTGCGTGGTCGTCGGCATTCCGTTCGGGGCCTGGATGATCCGGCGGCTGGATGCCGAGACGTTTCGCCGGATCTGCATGAGCTTCGATGCGTGGGTCGTGGGATTCGGTCTGTCGCGCGTGTTGGTCGAAGTGAATTTGGTGGGAAGCCCGTGGGCCTACAGCGTCATGGCCGGCACGATCCTGATCGACATCTGCTTGTTGTATGTCTTCTTCAGCGCGCGGAGAGGGATCGCGCAGGGCCCGCACGCGTTGGCGCCGATGAGATCCGGACTAGGGGCGGCCCAACCTGATGCCGACAATGCCGCGGGGCGGCGTTCGCAAGGTGGCTAGAGCTTTTCCACCTCGCGCGAAGGCGCTCTAACCTGCCAGCAGGCGCCGGCAGGTTTCGACGAATACCTCAGCGCCGGTGACGATATCGGCGTCGTCAGTGTTCTCGCTCCAGTGATGGCTGATGCCGCCGATCGACGGCACGAACAGCATCGCGGCCGGCATGATGGTGGCGAGGACCTGGGCGTCGTGGCCGGCGCCGCTCGGCATCCGGATTGATTTGCCGCCGGCGCAGGCCGCGCTCGCAGCCTCGATCGCATCCTGAAAGGCGGGCGTCATCATCGCGGGCACGCCGGTGCGGATGCGCTCGACCTTCACGCCGCAGCGGCCCTGCGCGTTGGCGTCTTTCGCCAACTGATGCAGGTGCGCCTCGAGCCGCGCGATCACCGCAGGATTGTCGTCGCGGATCTGGAACAGCATCTCGGCGTGGCCTGGGATAATACTCGGCGCGCCGGGGTCCAGCGTGATGCGGCCGGTGGTCCAGACCGTGCGCGGTCCGCACAGGGCAGGGAAGCTGTCGTCGATCGCGACGCAGAACCGAGCCAGCGCCAGGCCGGCATCGCGGCGCACCGCCATTCGCGTGGTGCCGGCGTGGTTCTGCTCGCCGGCGAAGGTGATGCGATATTGCCAGATGCCGACGATCGAGGTGACGACGCCGATCTTGAGTCCGCTGCTTTCCAGCGTGTCGCCTTGCTCGATATGCGCTTCGAGATAGCCGATATGGCGACCTTGTTCAGCGGTGACGCGCGGGCGGCCGGCGAAGCCCGCATCGTGCAACGCGCCTCGCATGGTGCGATCGCTGGAGCGATCGCGCGCCGCATCGATGTCGGCCTCGGTCACCGCACCGGTAAACGACCGGCTGCCGAGGAAGCTGCCGAAATGGCCCTCCTCGTCGCACCAAGCGGCGACCTCGATCGCGCCGTCGATGCCGGGATCGCCGTTGATGACGCGCGCGGCCTCCAGCGCATAGATCACGCCGAGCGGCCCGTCGAGCCAGCCTGCATGGTTCTGGCTTTCGAGATGCGAACCAGCGAGCAGCTTCGGTCCCGCTTTCGCGCTGGTGCCGAACACGTTGCCGATGCCGTCGATCGTCGCGGTGAGACCGGCATCGGGCAGGTGCGTCGCAAGCCAGTCGAGCGAGCGCAGATGCGGCTCCGAAAATGTCGGCTTGTGTACGCCGGTCTTGTAGGCGCCGATCGCGCGCAGCGCATTGAGATCGGCGAGCACGCGCTCGCCGTCGAAGCGACCGTTGATGCCTGGCATGGTTGGACTACTCCGGATTAGCGTCTTGGTGCCTCAATCCCGTCTTGATGCGGTCGCGGTTGGATGCGACGGAACAATCAGGGTGAACGATTTCTTAGCGGTTCTGCTCTTAGTTCGCAGGACTGATGTCGCGGTACGAATAGCGTGTGAGTGTGATCATGTCTGCATTCAGGAACTGGGCCGGCAAGGCCGCTGTGCTGTTTCTTCCGATCGCGCTCGGCGCCTGCGCGCAATATTCGCAGCAATACAGCATGACGACCCCGCCGCCGGGAGCCGGTCCGCTCGCCTGGGACGGCGCCGGGCAGGATCCCAACCGCCCGCCAACGCGACGCCATACCCGGAATGCGTCACCGGCCGCAGAGACGCAATTGTCGGAAGAGGATGCCGACGACCGGTTGGCGCGCAAGCTCGTGATCTGTAGCACCTGCATCAAGCAGACGCCGGCGGTGGCGGCAGCGCAGCCGAGCAATCGTCAGGACGTCGCCAGCAATCACTAGCCGGCCGGGCACAGCGGGTGAGCGGCTGCGTACCGCGCGTTTCGTTGCCGGCATCCATCCGGCCCGCAGGCCATAGTTAGGCCACGATATCGTTCGATGCGCAGGCCCATGTCGTTCCGTCGATTCATTGTTCCCGCCATCGTCGTCGCGCTTGCGGCCGCGATCCTGATTCATGCCGGCGGTTCGCGGGCTCATGCCCATGTGCCGTCGCATTGCGGCTTCTGGACCTCGATCGAAGCCGGATTGTCCTGCAAGTGACCTCAGGGGCGATGGTCTGCGGGTGATCCGGGCGGCAATCCGGGAAAAGCGTTCTGAACGCTTGCCCGTCCGCCCAATCGCCACTATACGTTCGCCCGTCGCGGCCGGGTGCAGGTCACGGCCAGTCCGGCCTATCTCACGTCTAACGTATTGATTTGCCGGGAGTTTTGCTCCCTTCGTCTATCGGTTAGGACGCCACCCTTTCACGGTGGAGAGAGCGGTTCGATTCCGCTAGGGAGCGCCATTGCGCGACTGCGCGAAAAAATCTGATTAAATTCCAGTTACTTGATGGGCGTCTCGTTCACGTGTTGGACGTTTTGTTGCACGCAGGTACGACCATATCGTTCCTTTTCTGTTCGTATCCAAACATGGGTATTTGACCCCGAGTGTCCGAATTCGAATCTGATAGTGTCCTAAATCGCTTAGCCGGAGGTTCTGACGTTCTCGGTAGACTACACCGAGGGAAATGCACGCTACTTGGGCATAACGGCCTTCTATAGGGCAGCAAACTCGTTCTCTACGGTGTTCTCCGTAAGAAAAGTCCCGGGGCTCCCCGCTATCTCAGCTAGCGCACGTTATTGACGCCTCTAGAAACGCTCTCGCAGAATAGGTTCGACGTCGGGGAACCTCGCTATGAGAGACATGCAGGCGCACTTGGAGAAGCTTCGGGTTGAAGCGGAAGAGTGTGAACTAATCAGCAAGCTCGCGACCGACGCGACGAAAAAGACCCTTTTCGCGAAGCTGGCCGCTCATCATCGCGCATTGGCTGATGAAGTCGAAAGAGCGATGAAGGAGCCGAATAGAAACCTTATGGCCCCGGACTCCTAGGCACTCCGAGCCACTTCATTGGGGAGGTCACAATGATCGCTCCCGACGACGACCCGATGACCTTTGCGGGGGCGGAAGCGAAACTTGAGCAAATGGAGCGTGAAGTCACCCAGCTCGAGTCGCGAGCACTCCGCATAGAGTTTCAGCGCTTGATCGACGAGTACCGCGATATCATCAAACAGCTTTATAGGTGTTACCATTAAGCTTCAGATGACCGGTTTGCGCGGCTCCTCTCATCGCGATCTGCGGCCTAAACAAACGGCCTCAGCGCGTGAAACGAACGGCTGAGGCCGCCCTACCGCGCCGCAACCTCCAGGTACCACTTCTGGGGTAATCGCCCCAACATGCATTTTGTGCCAAGCTGTCCCCATCAGGATTTTGCAGCAACCTTCCTGGGGCTAGAGCAAGCGCCGCTCGCGTGAATTTTAAGCGGGCGGCGTTCTGATGTGCGCGCCCCGAAGAAAAGGCCCCAGCGGGGGAAACGTGCTGGGGCCTTTTAGTTTGGACTTCGAATGTCGGGCGAACGTGAGCCCCTAGCGGCAACCACGCGAATGGACCGCATAAGCATGATACCGGGTATAGTTGCCGGGACAACTTCACGCCGCGCATGGGCCTATGTGTTGTGCTCCACAACCCGCTTCCTGATAATCGTAAGCCGAGCGCTAACCGCAGCCTCGGTGCGCCCCATCTTATGAGCGATCTCCCGCTGAGTTAGTCCGGTCTCCCGGATCAGTTGCAACAGTTGTTGCTCTTCCTCAGCGGACCATGATCTTACCGGCATGGGAACTCTCCGCAATTGTTCCGTGATGAAATGCCAGTAGGAATTGCATGTTGCGTCAGCCGCGTCTGCCCGGGTGTTTACCGGGTTGTCCTGATTTGGGGACCTATATACTTGACAAGGACGAATGAGTAGCGCGTGCTGGGCACAAATTACACTTTCAACGGGAATGTTTCGAACTTAGCCTATGTAGGCGGCCGCACTATCGGGAGTGTGCCTGTCCGAGTTCGTTTTCCGCATTGCAATCGTCGCGCTTGGTTTGTGCCCTGTCGTAATTGCAGGAATAGCCCTGATGCTCTAGGAGCCTTGGCAAGCTTCCTTGGCTCCGGCTTTTTGCCAGCTAGCCGCCTCATGACTTCGGCAGCGGAAGTCCCCTCGGTTCCTATTCGAAGTTCCCCGGATTCTCCGAATGGAACGAGCGAAATGTACAAACGTTAACAGAATAGGCCCCGATAGATCTGACGAGAACGCAACGAAGCGCTCCCGCCTTCCCAGAAGGAAAGGACAGCGCATGACTGTCAAGCGTCGTCGTTTCAAACAGACCTATTCCCTTGAAGAACGACTTGCCAAAGAGGCGGAGCAGCTACGCGAGCAAGCGAAAGCCCTTCCGCCGTGCTCCGAACGGGAGATCCTTCTTAAGAAGGCTCGTCAGGCGGAGACCGGCGCTCACATGAGCGAGTGGTTGCGCTCCCCGGGCCTCCAGCCACCAAACTAGGCGCCTGGCGGCAAGAACGTCTATCGCGGCGAGGACGGGGCAGCGATCATCGCGATGGCGCGCGTCTCGATCCCCAAGTGGCGGCGTGCGCGGCTAACCGGATCGTCATAGCGTTTGAGAGCATCGAGCTCCTGCTCGAGTCGATCGAGCAGCGGAGCGTATTTCGGCCCATGCAGGATGATCACCTGGGAAACCAGCGCGATCGCGTCGAGCAGTCGTTTCTCGGTGATCGGCGCGCTCATATGCGGCGCCCGCTGCGTTGTGCGTCGCTGTCGCCATTGACCGTGATCGGTGGATAGAGGCGCTCTGACGCCTCTACGCCACGTTCGAAGCCGCGGCGGTAACCGACGCGGAGGCCGGCCAGGAGGCCGGCCGCAAAGCTGGCTGCGATGTAGATCGCCAGCATCATCGATGGTGCCTCTCGGCGGCCGCGCGCACCACTGGACGCAACTTGTCATCAACGATCAGCGCGCGGCCGCCGGCGATCAGGCGGTCGGCCATCTCGCTGGTGATCCTCCTGGCGCCGAACCGCCAGCCGCCGCGCGGATGCCGCTCGAATGGGCTGTATTCGAGCAGCGCGAGCGCAATGTAGTGATTGCGTTGAAGGCGCTTCATCAGGGAAGGGCCGTTCTCACAAGCTCGGGCCAGCGAGCTGCTGCGCTAATGCGCGGGCATCAGCCGCATGTGCTTTGATCTGCGACCGGGTGAAGCCCTTGCGTTCGAGATCATCCTCGGTGAGGCCGCCCTCGCGGTAGGAAGCTTCGCGCATATCATCAGCCATGCGTCTAACGGTTTCGCTGGGCGACAGCGGTGCGCGCGGCTTTACGAGTGCGGTATCAATGTAGTTTGGAATAGTTGCCAATGCAGCCGGCGTGCGGCTGATGGCGGGCAGGCGATTGCAGGATACACGTCGCATTGAGGTTCCCCGTTTGTTTCACGGGAAACAAAATCCCACCAAAATGGTGTTTGGTCAATTATCAAATCACCAAAATGGTGACGATGCCTAAAATGGTGTTCTGATCTTCTTCGCGCCTGGTTTGTCCGTGATGAGCTAGCCCAGATCGTTGATGACGCGCCCGACGCGGCCGATGATCAGCGTCTCGCTCGACATCTGAATGGTCTCGTGATCCGGATTCGTGGAAAACGGTTGTAGGCGCGGCGGATTGCCGTGACGATATCTCTTGAAGGTAGCGTCGCCCTCCGGAGTACCGAAGACATAGAATTTGTCTGTGAGCAGTCGATGGTCTGACAAATTGACGCAGATATAGGATCCGTCGGGGGCGATCCGATCCATAGAGTCACCCTGCACTTCAAGGACGATCCAGTCGCCTTTCGGTAAATCCGCGAGGTAGACGTACTTTCGCACGTCCGACTTTCGCACACCCTCCTGACCTGCAAGTCGTCCAGCGCTGACCCACGATAGAAGGGGTGCTCGAAACGTCCTTAAGCCGGGGAATACGAGCCGCTCGGGGGACGTGCGCAGGGTCGGGGCCAATCGCTCAGCCCAGAGCGCGGTCATCTCTCGCTCGCCATGAATTAGACGATTGATCTGTTGCGGGCTTGTGCCGGCCGCCTTTGCAAGTTCTGCCTGCGTCACAGTGGGCCGCTTCGTGAGCGCCTCTGCCAATCCGTTTGGGTATTTCTCCTTCATGACGGCAATGGGCACCAAATTGGTGTTTGTTGATAGCACCATTTTGGTGATAATTGCTTGCGAATCATCACCAAATTGGTGATGTGATGGGGCATGCGCTTTGACCCTTGGATGATCGCTAACAGAGAGAGCAACGCTAGCTTTGGAAAGCGGGCTGGCTGGAGCGGCGAAACCGTACGCCGCTACCGTGCGGGCGAACGCGAGCCAGACCATGCGGCGATGGCGACCATATTCGCGCTGACCGCCGGCGAGGTGACCCCCAACGATTGGGTTGGGGTCGGCCCCCGGTCAGATGATGCAAACGTAAAAGAGCAATTGAGCGCATGACCCGCAGCGTAAAATCCGCGCGGGGACAGTCAAACTCCGCCACTGACAAAGTCGTCAGCAGATCACGACGAAGTCGTCAGGCCTGGTTGCGGCTGCTGCCTGTGCTCGAAAAGCGCTTCCGGTCTGATTTTGCTTGGGAAATGCACATCCGCACGGGTCGGTCCGAGCGCGATTGCTACCGGTGGAAAACGGGCAAGGCGGCACCGGATTTCGAGGCGGTCGACCGCCTGATCAACAGCGACATTGGCGACCTCGTTCTGCTCACCATGACGAGCGGCAACAACCAGGCCTGGGCACGGGCGCTCCGTCGCACTCACGAAATCTCAAAGCTGCGCAGCCTGCAGGCGGACACGCAACGCCGGCTGGAAGCGCTCGAACGGGGGATCGAGCCATGATCACAGATCGTCTGTCGGACCCGCAGTTCTACGCGCTGATGGCAATCTTCCTCGGGCTCGGCATTGCCGGGCTCGTCACCGTCATCGCGTGGCCGTTTCATCCCGAGCGCGATACCGGCGCCGGCTTCCGCTGGGTGAAGCGATGAGCGAGATCCGCACCAAGGGTGCGCGCGAGGCCCTGAAATCCTTCGTCGAGCGGATCGAGAGCCTCGCCGAGCAGATCGCCGATCTGAAGGATGACCAGAAGGCGGTTTTCGCCGAGGCCAAGGCCGATGGCTTCGATCCGAAGTCGATACGGCGGATCATCAAGCGGCGGCAGAAGGACCCGGCCGAGATCGCCGAGAATGAGGCGATCGATGGCACGTACATGCACGCGATCGGAATGCAGGCCGAAAGCCCGCTGCACGTCCAGGTCGGTCGCCTGGTGCGCGACGGCATGTCCCGCGAGCAGGTGATCGAGACGTTCCAGCTGCTGGTGCCGGTCAACGGCGAGGTGATCGCCAGCATCGGCGGCGAGGCCGTGCGGATCTGGCGTACCGAGGACGGCGAGGCATTCGCCGAGCCTTACGTGCGACCGACAGCGGCGCCGGAGCGGCCCAGCCGCGACCTCGAGTCCGATGCGATCGAGGAGACGCACGACCGCGACGCAGATCGCATCAGGGCTGCGGCCGATCGCGCCGAGCGGCGCCGGAGGACGCATTGATGCACGGCTTGTTCGCGATCGCACGCCAGCGCATCGAGACCGTCTCGACCGAGCTGATCGACCTGACCGGCACGCCCTGGCGGCGCATCATGTTGTCGGCGCGCGAGCCGGTCTATGCGCTGGTCGATGCCGAGGATTACGGTTGGCTCTCCGAGAACGTCTGGAACGTCTGGCACGCCGGCAGCGGCGACTGGATGCGCTACGCCAAACGGAACGAGGGGCCGGCGCGATCGACGGTGCGGATGCATCGCGAGATCCAGATCAGGCGCGACCCGCGCAGCGAGCGCTACATGGCCTCGCATTCGGTCGACCATATCAACGGTCAAACCCTCGATAACCGCCGCGCCAATCTGCGCTGGTCGACCAAGCTGCAGAACGCGCGCAACCGCCGCCCGCGCGGCTCCGCGCCTGCGCTCGAGGACATCATTGCCGGTCTCGTCGCCGGCCTCGGCTCGCGTTCCAAACTGCAGGAGATCCCGTTTTGACCGACGTCCCCGCCAACGGCATGGGGCTGACGCGTCGCATGGTCGACGCGCTGGCCGCGATCACCGAATTTGTCGGCCGGCACGGTGCGATGCCCTCGCGCCGGACGCTGGCCGAAGCGATGCGCTGCTCGCCGAACAACGCCAACCGCCTGATGCAGGGCTTGGTCGAGCGCGGCGAGCTGTCGACCGTGTCGCAGGGCGGCCCGCTTGCCGGCTTCGGCCGGGAAGGCGTGTTGATTTCGGTTCGGCCGCATACCGCCGCGCGCCTGGCGGCCTTTGCGCTCGCAACCGGCGACAGGATGACGGCCGTAGCCGATGACGCGATCAATCTGCATATCGACCAGGCTGAGGGCAATGTCGCGGCGATCGCGCAGTGCGGCGACGGCATCGCGATCCTGGTCGGCGAGGAGGGCGAGGGGCAATGACACAGCTCGCCTTCCATCGCTATGCGAACATCTTTCCGCTGATCGAGGGCGAAGATTTCTTCGCCCTCGCCGAGGACATCCGCCGGCACGGTCTGCGCGATCGAATTGACCTGATCGAGATCGACGGCGGCCTGCAGATCCTCGACGGCCGCAACCGATACCGTGCGCTTGTCTGGCTGGTGTCGACCGGAGAGGTGCTCGGCGACGGCTGGGCCGACATGGCGGGCGAGCCGCTGACCGCGGACTATCTCGCCGATTACGACAATCTGCATATTTACGTCATCGGGGACGAGGAGACGGATGGTGACCCGCTCGACTACGTCATCTCGAAAAACCTGCCTCGGCGGCATCTGACCGACGATCAGCGCCGCATGGTGGCGGCCGATCTGGTGACGATGCGGCAGGGCCGCCAGTCGCAAACTTCCCAAATTGAGAACATTAGCCGTGACCAGGCTGCGCGGTTGCTTTCGACCGATATTAAGGGGGTCGATCGAGCCCGCTCCGTCATCGCCCATGCCGCTCCGGAGATTGTCGAGGCGACCAGGGCGGGAAAGGTTTCCGTCGCCGCCGCGGCCGAGCTAGCGGCGCAGCCGGTCGAACGGCAGGCCGAGATCGTCAAGGCGCTGCCGCGCGATGCCGAGGGCAGGCTGACGCCGGAGGTCAAGAAGGCCCTGGCGCCGGTCATCAAGGAGATCCGGGCCGAGAAGGTAGCCGCCAAGAAAGAGCGCCGTGCCGAGCGGGAGCAGGATTTCGGCCGCAAGCTGCAGGCGCTGCCGGAAAAGATGTTCGGCGTCGCGGTCGAGGATTTCGAGTGGCATCACGAGGTCTGGTCCTCCGAGACCGGCATGATCAAGCATCCCGCGAACCACTATGAGACTGCATCGGATGCGCTGACGCCGGAGGACATCGTCGCGCGCTGCGCCGAGCGGTTCGCCTGCCTCGCCGACGACTGCATTCTGTTCAAGTGGACCACGCAGCCGCACCTTGCCATTGCGATCCGGACGCTCGAGCTGCAGGGCTTCCGCTACGTTACAAACCTCGTCTGGAATAAGGAGCGTCCCGGCGAGGCGCGCGGGCACGGCTATTGGTTCACGGGCGAACATGAGATCTGCCTGGTCGGCGTCCGCGGCAAGGTCGTGCCGCCGGCGACCGCGCATTTCCGCAGCAACTTCTCGGCGCCGGTCGGCGACCATTCCGAGAAGCCTGCGAACATTCATGAGATCATCGAATTCCACTGGCCGAGCGTGCCCAAGGTGGAATTCAACGCGCGGCGCGCGCGTCCTGGCTGGACCTGCTGGGGCTTTGATGCGCCCAGCGTTTCGCCGCAAGGCGAAATCGCGCCCGCGACCGATGCGAGCGACAGCTCGTCATCGGCGCGTGTCGGGCTGGCTTCGCTGATCGTCGCAGGCGAGAAGGCCGAGCGAGGCGAGGTCGAGGGCGCGGGCTCACGGCTTCCGCCTTCTGATGATCCGGTGTTCCTGGAATGGAAGGCGCTTTCGGCGATCGACGCTCACCTTGTCGTCACTGGTCCGGCGGTCGAGGAGTTGATCGAGCGCGGCCTGGTCATCCGCGATGTCGACGATGACCTGTTTGTGACCGATGACGATGGTCGCGATCGTCTCAACGAGCTCGACGCCAAATTCTTACCGATTGCGAACGGCAGTGGAGCGACTCCCGCTGCCGAACCTCCAGCCCCGTCCGCCGATGTTGCCCCGGCCGATCGCGGGGAAGTCGTTTCGGATGCCGCTGCGCCCGCAGCCCGCGCCGATGCAGCCGTGTCGCCGGCGAACCGACCTGGAGCAAGTTCAAACGACGATGGCCTCGACATCCCGGCATTCCTGCGCCGCAAGCCGATCGCGCATGACGAGGTGCGGGCATGACCGACAAAATCGCCCTGAGCCGCCAGATCATGGCTGTTGAGACCGAGCTTAGGGATCGCCGCAGTGGCGCTCGCACAAAGCTGACCCCGTCACAGGCGACATACCAACGCGATGGCCTCGAGGCCGCCGCGAACACGCTGCGCTGGTTGCAGCAGAACGAAGCGCGCATCAAGGGGGCAGTGGGGCAATGAGCGACCAGGTGAACCACCCGCCGCACTACAACTCGCATCCGTCGGGTGTGGAGTGCATCACCGTCACCGAGCACATGAATTTCAATCTCGGAAACGCCGTCAAATATATTTGGCGCGTCGGGTTGAAGTCGGACGACCCGATAGTCGATCTCGAGAAGGCCCGTTGGTACATCGAGCGCGAGATCTCGCGGCTGAAAACGGGCCAACGGCCATGACTAAGCTCGCCTTCGCTGCGCTGCCGGTCAGTGCCTTCGCAGGTCCGAGCCAATGACGGCATGCTCGGAAACTTCGCAAATTGCGAACATTAAGCCGGTTTTGTCTCGGCATCGCTGGGGCGAAAAGGTCCGCTTTCCGCTCAAAACCGAGCAGTCCTGCCTTCGCTGCGACATCGTCAAGGTCGGCCGGCATGAATTCGAGGGCGGGCGCGACCAGTATTGGACCGAATACTGGCGCGACGAGGAGCGCATCCGCTGCGATGCGACGCCGCCATGTGACGCGAGACTTGAGCTGGGCGCGTCATGAGCGGGCCGCTCAACGCCGTGTTGCGCGCGCTTGCGGAGGAAAACCCGGAGGCGATGCGGCTGGCGGACGCGATCTGCTGGCTGGTCGTCAAGGGCAAAGAGCTCGGCGAACTGTCGCCGCTTGGCCTGCGCCCTGAATGGCTGCCGCGCCTGGCCCGCGCTGTCGAGGTAGGCGCCGTCTCGCGGTTGTCTGGCGAGGAGATCGCCGACCGCATCCTGCAGGTGCCTCCAGCTTGAACAAATCCAGTGGCCGTTGCGTCGCGTTATCCGACCCTCTTTGATCAGGAAATGAAGCTATGACGATCGCGAAACGGCGACCCCGCCGCATCGCCGCCGACGAGGCGCACAGCTGGGCGCGCCATTTGCGGTTGCGCAATCCAGGGGCGAAGGATGTTCTGAAGAACCTGACGATCTATGTCGACGGCGAGGGATGTTGCTGGGTCGGCATCCCGTCGCTGGCCGAGGATCTCGAAATGTCGCCGGACACCATTCGCCGCCGGTTGGCCTGGCTCGAGATGGTCGGCGCGATCTCGCGCGAACCGCAATGGATCGACGAGTACGGCGCGCGCAACGGGCAGCAGCGCGGCCGGCGCACCACCGACAAGATCCGCCTGCTGTTCGAGGCCGATGTCGATGCGATCGAGGCGCGGGCGGCCGGCGAGACGGTCGACGCGGAAAACCACGCTGTTTCAACGGCATCTGACCCTAGCAAATTGCGAGGGTCAGACCCTCCTGCTGGGACTCGGTTGGGACTCGGCCGACCCTCGCAATCGTGCGAGGGCCTAATCTCTGAACCTGAACCTGAAGATTCCCCCCAAGCCCCCTTGGGGGGCGGGCGTGAGCCGGATCAGTCCGAGGAAGGGGAAGGCGAGCCGGAGCATTTCGCCGAGGCGTGGGACGCGTGGCCGGCGAAGCTGCGGCGCGACCTTGCGCTTTCCGAGTTCGCGAAGCTGGCGCCGGATGACCGTGCGCTGTGTCGGGCCGCGATCCCGCATTTCCTCAAGATGCTGCGCGATCTCCGCCGCAACCATGTCCCGAATTTCCATCTCTGGATCCGGACGCGGGGATTTGACGAGTTTCCGAACGCAGGCAAGCCGGCCGAGAAGCCAGCGCAACCGACGCGGCGGTTCGTCCAGGGCGAGGAGCTGAAAGGCCTGCAGGTGGCTGTGGCAATCGCCGAGCGCCGCGATCTTCCGCTGGTGCAAGATCAGACTCTCGGTTGGGGCTACTGGACCGGCATCGCTCCCCAGCCCGACCTCGTCGCCATGGCGTCGTATGCCGGCGCCGACCGTGATGGCTGGCTGATCGTCGAGCCGGGTACGCCGCAGTTCGCCGCTTGGCGCGATCGGTTCAAGCTCTGGCTCGGCGTCGAGCCGCAGGCCGAGCGCATCTTCCTCGAGCCGTTCGATCCAAACGTGCACGGAGTGTCGTCGTCGCATCCGAATTTCAGGCTGCGCAAGGCGAAGTCCGGTTTCCGAGTTCCGCGGGACTATCCACCGCGTCGCGACGGCAAATGGTCAGGGGAGAGCGAATGAACATGCATTACGTCAAGGGGCAGATCGTCGATTACGTCACGGTCGAGGATGGCAGGTCCGAGGTCCCCGTTCCGAACCGCTGGTATTTGCGTCATTGCTCGCCGGGCTGCGACGCGCGCGTGATCGAACGGCTCCGCATGCTCGACGTCAGCGCATGGTCGCCGACGGTTGTGCGGTTTATCGATCGTCGCACTGGCAAGGTCGCGGCCAAGCCTCACCTCGGCAAGCGCGTCGAAAAGCCGTTCTTGCCGGGCTTGATCTTCATTCCCGATTTCGAGTTGAACAATGCGGTGGCCCGCTACGGCGTTCCGGACCTCGGCGAGTTCCTGAAGGTCACGGTTTCCGGCGGCGGTAGGGTTGTCGAGCGCGGCGGCTTGATGCGAGAGGTCAATCTGATCGATACGTATACGTTCGCGTCGATGACGGTGCAGGACATGGCTATCTTGCGCGGCATTGTGAGCGGCGAGAACGGCCAGCGCATTGGTCGCGGAAGCCGCGGCAAATACAAGCCCGGCGATAAGGTCTATGTCAGTGACGGCGACAGCCCGTTGTTCGCGTTTGCTGCCGAGGTACAGCGCGGTGTTGACTCAAAGGGGCGACTCAAGGCTTTCATTGCCGCGTTGATGGGCGGCGTCTCGGTCATACTCTCCGAAACGCAAGTTGAGCCGGCTTAGGGATCGCCATCGCGGCCTAACGGTTCAACGTCAAGCCGGCGGCTTGATGCCCTGATCTGGTGACTCCAGATCGACGCGCGAAGCGTACCCAGCAAGCCCGGCCGTCGTGCCGGGCTTTTGCTTGCATAGGGTGTGCGGTAGCGCATCGCGCTATCGCTGCCCTCCTTGGGCGTTTCCTCCCTAGACTTGGGCCGCTTGTTCACTCAGGCGGCCCTTTTTCTTTTGGTAGGGATGCCAGTTCGCCCGCCGACGTTCCGCCCTAATGGCCAGCGCAGCCGCCAACAGACCAATGCGGAGTATGATGCTCGTCGTGGCAGCGCGCGGGATCGCGGATACGACGCGGCATTCGACCGTGCGTCGGCTCTGTTCAAGCAGCAGCATCCGCTCTGTCTCGGCTGCGAGGCCATCGACCGAGTGTCGGCTACCGACGTCACCGACCATGTCGTTCCGCACAAGGGCGACCGAACCGTGTTCTGGGATCGGGATCGATGGCAGCCCGCATGCCGATGGCACCACGACGTGGTCAAGCAGCGGCTCGAGGCGATGTACGCCAGCGGCGCCATCACTGCCGCTGATCTCTGGCTCAACAGTGCCGTAGCCATGCGCCTGACGCGCCAGCTCGATCCATAGGGGTGGGGAGGGTCAAATCCCTCCCGCGATCCCCGCCCGGACCGGCGCCATAACCACGCGCATCTTTTCGCAGGTTTCCGAAAACTTTTTTTTGTGAGGACGATGGTCATGGGACGTCGCGGTCCGAAGCCGGAGCCGGCTGCTGTGAAAGAGGCGAAGGGGAATCCCGGTCATCGGCCGATCGGCGCCGATGTCGTGTCGAGCGACGCGGCGGCGCAAGCGTCGACGGTCGCGGCGCCGGCCTGGCTGAAGAAGGCGGGGCTCGAGGTGTGGAACAGGCTGGCGCCGCGCCTGGTCGCGCAGCGGCTGTTGAGCGCTGTCGATGCCGAGGCATTTGCCCGTTATTGCCGGAACTTTGCCCGCTGGCACAGCATGCAGACCATGCTCGACAAGGCGAAGGAGTTCTATGAGAGCGAGAGCACGCATGGGAAGCTGTGGCGGATCCATCCGGCGTTCTCGATCGCCGAGCGCCTCGAGCGCAACCTGCTCGCTGCCGAGGATCGCTTCGGCCTCAATCCTGCCGAGCGTCAGCGCATCTTCGCCGCGCGCGCGGCCGGGGCCGGTAGCAGCGACCTGTTCGACCAGCCGGCGCCGCAGCGGCCGTCTGCCGATCGGCATCCCGATCCCGCGGCCGATGCCGAGCAGTCCAAGTCGAAATCAGCCATCGGTCTGTTGAACTGACATGCCGGCATCGTCCGCAGCCGTCGCGATCCGCGCGGATGAGTATTGGTTTGATGAACGCGCCGCCAACGCCGCGGTGCGGTTCTTCACTGATCATCTGTGCTTCACCGAGGGTGAGTGGGCGGGCCGCCCGTTCGCGCTCGAGGATTGGCAGGCGAACGACATCATCCGGCCGCTGTTCGGGTGGAAGCGGGCGGATGGGACACGGCGCTACCGCCGCTGCTACGTGTGGATCCCGCGCAAGAACGGGAAGACGGAGCTCGCCGCCGGCATCGCGCTGTTGCTCCTGGTCGGGGATGCCGAGCAGGGCGGTCAGGTGTTTTCGATCGCGTCGGAAAAGGACCAGGCCCGACTTGTGTTCGACAAGGCGACCGCGATGGTCGGGAAATCGCCGACGCTGACCGCTGAGTTGGTCTGCCTGAAGCCATCGATCTACTGCCCGTCGCTGAACGCGTCGTTCAAGCCGCTGTCGGGCAAGCCAAGCGGAAAGCACGGCCTCTCGGCCTCGGGCCTGATCGGCGACGAAATCCACGAATGGGCCTCGGGCGAGCTCTACGGCTTCATCCATGACTCCGAGGCCGCGCGACGGCAGCCGCTGGAATTCCTGATCTCGACGGCCGGCAAGAAGGGCGGCTATGGCGAGGAGGTCTGGGACGAGTGCCAGAAAATCCTCGACGGCACGATCGACGACCCGGAAACCCTTGTCGTGGTCTACGCCGCCGGCGTCGACGACGACTGGACCAAGCCGGAGACCTGGGCGAAGGCCAATCCGAACCTCGGCGTCTCGAAGAAGTTGGACACGCTTGCCGCCGATGCTCGCCGAGCGCAGCAGCTCCCGCGCCTCGAGAACGACTTCAAGCGCTACCACCTCAACCTCTGGACCGAGCAATCCGTCCGCTGGCTGCCGATCGACGGCATCGACGACGAGGGCAAGCGGTTCGGTTGGGACCATTGCATAGGTCCCGTGCTTTGGCGCGAGATGGATGACCGGCTTGCCGGCAAGATGTGCTTCGGCGGCCTCGACCTGTCGTCGACGATCGACCTTGCCGCTCTGGCGTGGTGGTTTCCCGTCCAGGACGGCGTCGACGTGCCCGCCGTGCTGATGCGGTTCTTCAAGCCGGCCGACCTGGTGAAGTCGCATGCCAAGCGCGACAAGCTGCCATACGACCGCTGGGTGAAGGAGGAGGCGATCTTCGCCACGCCCGGCAACGTGATCGACTACGGCTTCATCCGCCAGCGCATCTACAAGGACGCCGAGCGCTTTCGCGTCGCGCATGTCGGCAACCACAAGCGCGAGGCCGGCACCGGCGGCATCGCGATCGACCGCTGGAACGCCACCGATACCGCCGTCCAGCTCGAGCAGGAAGGCCTGCCGGTGGTGCTGATGGGGCAGGGCTTCGCCTCGCTGTCGGCGCCGTCGAAAGAGCTCGAGCGCCTGGTGATGTGCAACGGCTTCCATCATGGCGGCCATCCGGTGCTGCGGCGTCATGCGCAGGTCGTGGCCGTCGAAACCGACCCGGCCGACAACATCAAGCCGGCGAAGAACAAATCGACCGAGCGGATCGACGGCATCGCCGCCCTGGTCAACGCGCTCGCGATCGCGGCGAAGGGCGATGTCTACGTTCCGCCTTCGCCATGGGAAGACCCTAACTTCAGGTTGGCACGGGTATGAAACGCCTCTTTTCGCTGTTCGATGGCCGCGATGCGCTGTTCTGGGGCGGCCTTGTGCTGCTCGGGACAGGCGTCGGGCTGCATGACGTCTCCACCGCGCTGATCGTCGACGGCGCCATCGTCGTCTACGTCGCCATCTTCGGAACCAAGTGATGGGCCTGCTCAACTCCCTGTCGCGCGAGCAGCGCGCCGTGTCGGTCGAGAATCCGGCCGTGTCGCTGTCTGATCCGGCGGCGCTGTCGCTGCTGTTCGGCTCCTTCGCATCCGCTGCCGGCGTCGAGGTGTCAGTCGAGCGGGCTCTGTCGGTTCCGGCGATCTGGTGTGCCGTGAACTTCCTCGCCGGCACGATCGCGTCGCTGCCGCTGTTCATGTATCGGCGCGAGGGCGACGATGCCGTGATGCAGGCCGGGCCGCTCGGCTCGATGCTGGAGGGCGTCGTCAATGAGGACTACCTGACGTCCTACAAATGGCGTTATGGCGCCATGGTGCAGACGCTGACGCGCGGCCGCAGCTACACCTATGCCAAACGCAACGCGTCGTTTGCCATCGCCAACCTTTGGCCGCTGGATGCGGACAGCATGCGGGTCGGCCGCAAGAGTGCGCGGACGGTGTATTCATATCGCGACGGCGGCGGCGATCTCACCTACAGCGCGCCTGATATCATCGACCTGCCGTTTTTTGTCGAGATCAACAACATTGCGCGGCGCGACCCGGTGCAGCAGCTGCGCAACGCGATCGGGCTTGCCATCGCGGTCGAGGAGTACGCCAGCCGGTTCTTCCAGAACGGCGGCGTGCCGCCGCTGGCGCTGCAGACATCCGCGGCATCGCCCGGCGCGGTCACCCGCGCGGCGGATGCGACATGGGAGGCCGTTCAGCAGTCGCGGCGCGACAATCGCAACGTCCTGGTGCTGCCGCAGGGCGACAAGCTTGTCCCGGTCGGCTTCGAGCCGTCCAAGCAGCAGATGGTCGACGTGCGGCGCTTCCAGATCGAGGAGGTCGCGCGCTGCTACATGCTGCCGCCGTCCTTCCTTCAGGATTTGACGCACGGCACGTTCTCGAATGTCGAGCAACAGGACCTCAACTTCGTCAAGCACACGCTGCGCCGTTGGGTGCGCCTCTGGGAGAGCGAGCTGAACGCGAAGCTGTTCTCCCGCCGCAACACCCAGCTGTTCGTCCGCTTCAATCTCGACGACCTCGAGCGCGGCGACTTCAAGTCGCGCATGGAAGCCTGGGCTGCCGGCGTGCAAGGCGCCGTCGTCAAGCCGAACGAGGCGCGCCGCGTCGAGCATCTGCCGGCCGATCCGAGCGGCAACCAGCTCATGATCAACGGCGCTTCGGTGCCGATCGCCCAGGCCGGGCAGAAGCCGCAGCCTGGTAATCCCGAGCCCAAGAAGGAGCCGACGCCATGATCACGCGCGAGACGCGGTCGTTTTCCGATTTCAAGGTCGAGTCCCGCGACGATGGCCCGAAAATCATCATCGGCTATGCCGCCGTCTTCAATTCGCCGGCCGACATCGGCGGCTATTTCCGCGAGCAGGTCGCGCCAGGCGCGTTCACCCGCGCGATCGCGGAGGACGATGTCGTCGCCAACATCAACCATGAGGATTGGCCGATCCTCGGCCGCAACACGGCCGGTACGCTGAAGCTGTCGCAGGACGAGCGTGGCCTGCGGGTCGAGATCTCGCCGCCGGATACCCGCTCGGTGAGAGAGCTGATCACTGCGCTAAAGCGCGGAGATATCTCCAAGATGAGTTTCGCCTTCCGCGCGACCAAGGAGCAGTGGGACGAGACGGTCGATCCGCCGCTGCGCACGCTGCAGGAGGTCGAGCTGCTCGACGTCTCGATCGTGACCCGCCCGGCCTATGACGACACCGAGGTGGGGGTGCGGATGCTCACCGAGCTGCGCGCGAAGAATACGCCGCCTGCCGGCAACACGGCTCGCCGGCTCCGCATGAAGCACGCTCTCAACGAGCGCACCAGGCTCGCCCGCTAAAGAATTCCCGCACGCGATCGACCGCGTGCGGGCCGCCATGACCGCCCTTTGGCAAGGCTCGGCCGACAAGGAGAAACCTCATGGCCATCGAACGTATCATTGAGCTCCGAGAGAAGCAGACCAAGGTCCTGACGGAAGCGAGGGCCAAGCTCGATGAGATCAAGCCGGACACGCCGGAGGCTCGCGCCAAGGAGATCGAGGCCGAGTATGACCGCGCCATGGCCGACTTTGACGACCTCGGCAAGAAGATCGCCCGCGAGGAGGACTATCTGAAGCGCGCGCAGCAGCTCGAGGGCATCGACACTTCCCGGCGCCCGAGCGGCGATCAGGATCCGGAGCAGCGCGGCGGTCCGAAGAAGGACGGTCCCGATGCCAAGGATGTCTTCAAGCGCGCGCTGCAGTTCGGCGTCGGCGATCTGTCGAAGGAAGAGCGTGCGGTGCTGGTGCCGGCGCAGGTCACGCCGGAAATGCGTGCCCAGGGCACCGGCAATGGCGCGGTCGGCGCCTACACCGTTCCGCAAGGATTCCTGCCGGAGATCGACAAGGCCCTGAAGGCTTGGGGTCCGATGCTCGATCCCGGCATCACCCGGCAGCTCAACACCGACAGCGGCAACCTGATGCCCTGGCCGACCATGGACGATACCGCCAACGAGGGCGAGATGATCGGCGAGAACGTGCAGGTCGGCGGCGGCAACCAGGACGGCTCCGGCGATATCGCCTTCGGTCAGAAGACGCTGTCGGCGTACCTGTTCTCGTCCAAGGCGATCCAGGTGCCGTTCACGCTGCTGCAGGACTCGGCCTTCAACGTCGAGACCGACATCATCAACCCCGCGTTCGGCGAGCGCATCGGCCGCGGCGTCAACCGCAAGCTGACCGTCGGCACCGGCGCCGGTCAGCCGATGGGCATCGTCACGGCCGCGTCCGCCGGTATCACCAGCGCCGCGCCGCTGGCGGTTGCCGCGGACGAGCTGTTCGACATGGCGCATTCGGTCGATCCGGCCTATCGCGCCTCGCCGAACTTCCGCTGGATGTTCAACGACCAGACGCTGAAGTCGATCCGCAAGCTAAAGGACGGCTATGGCCGGTACATCTGGGAAATGGGCGACATTCGCGGCCAGCAGGCGCCGACGCTGCTCAACCATCCGTACTCGGTGAACCAGCACATGGCGGATATCGGCGCGAACAACGTGCCGATCATCATCGGCGACTTCAGCAAGTACATCGTGCGCCGCGTCCGCGAGATCACCATGCTGCGCCTGGTCGAGCGCTATGCAGACTTCCTGCAGGTCGGCTTCCTCGCCTTTGCCCGCTTCGATGGTCAGCTGTCGCAGCCGGCCGCGGTGAAGAAGTACACCTGCCACGCCTGATGAAAGACTGCTGGCGGCTTTTCAGCCGCCGGCGTCCCTCCACCTGGAAAGAGAGAGGTCCGGATATGAAGGTCCGAATGCTGGTGCCCATGGAAGGGCCGAACACCTCGTTGAAGCCTGACGATATCGCCACCTTTGAAGAGGCTGAAACAGCGCAGAGCTTGATCGACGCCGGCTTCGCCGAGCTGGCCGAGGATGCGCCGCCTTCGCGGCGCGAGGTAACCGTGTCCAAGCCCGAGCCTGTCGAGCTTCCCGGCGCCTTCGGCAAGCTCAGCCGCGCCGAGCTCGACGAGCTCGCCCGCAAACTCGGTTTGGATCTGAAGCCGTTCAAGTCCAAGGCGGATGTCATCGCCGCGTTGGAGAAGGCGGCGGAAGAGGAAGCGGCTGCGAAGGCCGCGCAGGAGACCGCCGCGATCGAGGCCGCCAAGCAGTCCGGCGCTGCGCCGAAGGAAGCCGCAACCGCGTCCGCCGGCGGCGTCGAGAAGCGCGAGGGCTGATCAGCCATGTGGAATGCATTGACGCGCAAGATCGCTTCGGATGTCCCTGCCATGAGCGTGGCGGATGCCAAGGCGCATCTGCGCGTCGATTATTCCGATGACGACGTCATGATCGAGGCGCTGATCGCCGCAGCGCAGGCGGCGATCGAGGGGCCGGAAGGACGCGGCCTGGCATTGACGACGCAGAGCTGGGTGATGACGCTCGATAGCTGGTACGGCTATCGTTACGAGACCTGGTGGACGCAGGCCAAAGTCTATGACCAGGTGGTGCGCTCGCCGGTCAAGATCCCGCTGTTTCCGGTCCAGTCGGTCACCTCGATCCAGTTCGTCGCGCCGGACGGCACCACCCAGACGCTCGATCCTTCCGAGTACCGGGCCGATGTTTCGCGTCAGCCGGCGCGGCTCGTGCCGGAATTCGGCCATGTCTGGCCGGTGCACCGTTTCGTGCCGTCGCCGATCGCGATCGAGTTCAAGGCAGGTTTCGGCGATACGGCCGACAAGGTCCCGCGCGATCTCGTCCAGGCGCTGAAGCTGCTGCTCAAGCACTATTACGACAACCGCGATGCCGTGCTGGTCACCTCCCGCGAGAACCGCGGCGCGATCGAGCTGCCGTGGGGCGTCGAGTCCATCGTGGCGCGTTACGCGCCGGTTTCGGTCGGCTGATCCATGTCCTATGACCTGACGCGCAGCCGCGTCGCCTTCGAGCGGCGGATCGATGCCGATGACGGATTCGGCAACACGGTCGGCGATTGGGCCGAGCAGTTCCGGTGCGCCGCCAACCTGGAGCCGAAGTTCGGCACCGAGGCCGTGATGGCCGGCCGGCTGTCCGGTACCAACACCTATGTGCTGACGGTTCGCTATTCCAGCCAATCGAAGGGCGTGACGCCGGACTGGCGCGCCCGCAACGTCCGCACCGGCGAGATCTACAACATCCGTTCGATCACGGATCCGAACGAAACGCACCATTGGCTGGAAATGCTGGTGCAGAGCGGCGTCGCATCATGAGCCTGACGGATCCGTCGCTGGCGCTGCAGGGCGCGATCGTCGCCGCGCTGAAGGACGATGCCGGGGTGTCGGCGATCGTCGCGGCGCGCGTGTTCGACCAGGTCGGCCGCAATCCGGACGGGTCGCCGACCGTCGCCTTTCCGTACATCGCGATCGGTGACACCCAGGTGTTGCCCGAGCTCGCCGAATGCACGGATGCGGCCTCGAGCTATGTGACGCTACACCTTTGGTCGCGTGCGGTCGGATTTCCCGAGGTGAAGCGGCTCGGCGCCGCAGTCATCAAGGTGCTTCACGACGCGGCCCTCGAGCTCGCCGGCGGCACGCTGCAATCCCTGCTGCTCAACAGCACGCATTACATCCGCGACCCGGATGGCCTGACCAGCCATGCGGTCCTTGTCTTCGAAGCCCTCACTGACGCCAATTAGGAGAACCGGCCATGGCCCAGGCTCAAACGACTACCTTCGGAAAATTCCTGATCGAGCTCGGCGACGGCGCGACGCCGACCGAACTGTTCAAGGCGCCCTGCGGGATGAATTCCCGCGGCTTCAAGCGGACCGCCGCAACCAACACGACCAACGTGCCGGACTGCGACGATCCCGATGCGCCGTCCTGGCTGGAAACCGATGTCGTGTCGCTCGCCTGGAGCCTGTCGGGATCCGGCGTCGCGGCCAGCGAGGATTTTGCGACCTGGGAGACCTGGTTTCACAGCGGGGTGTCCAAGAACATCCGCATCACCCGCGACAAGGGCCTGGCGACCGAAAAGAAGTGGACCGGCGCGGCCAAGCTGACCGATCTCGAATACACCGGTCAGCGCGGCAACCGGAACACCTTCACGGTTGCGATCGCCGGCGACGGCATCCTGTCTGCCGTCGCGCCCTGATGGCGAAGCCGGACGACGAGCTCCAGAGCTGGTTCGACGGCTTGTCCTACAAGGTCAAGCGCGAGCTGGCGCAGGCGATCAAGGATGAGGCCGATGGGCTCGCCGACGCTATCAAGCAGGCGGCGCCGGCGAAATCCGGCGCCCTGCGGGATTCGGTCAAGGTCCGGCGCAAGAAGAACGATCTCGACCTCGAGGTGACGGCCGGCGGCGACGCCACGACCAGGGAAGTGCGCGCCGGATCCGGCGTGCCATACGACTATGCGCGCGCGGTCGAGTTCGGGACGGTCAATGCCGAGGCCGAGCCCTTCTTCTATTCGACCTATCGCGAGCGGGCGCCGGAGATCCGCGAGAATATCGAGGCGGCAGTAGAAAGGGCAATCAACTCATGAGCGCGAACGGAACGCGGACGATCATCTGGGCCGGCGGCGAGGACGTGTTCTGCCTCGCCAAGGTCGGCCTGATCCTCGACCTCGAGGAGAAGTGCGGCGCCGGTATCGCCGCGATCATGGGCCGTTTGGGTAACGGGGCCTGGCATCTGAATGATGTCAGGGAAACCATCCGCCTCGGCCTGATCGGCGGCGGCATGGACCCGGTGAAGGCGATGGCCGCGGTGAGGAGCCACGTCGACGACAACCCGCTCACCTCGAGCGTGCTGCTCGCATACGAGATCATCGCCGCGGTGATGGTCGGCGTGAAGGATGATCCGGTGGGAAAAGGGACGCCGGCGGCGGGACCACAGGCCGGCTCTTCCATCCAGACGGACGCCTCCGCCGCTCCGAACTGATCGCCCTCGGCATGGGGCTCGGCTGGAATCCTCGCGTCACCGAGCAGGTGACCTTGTGGGAGCTCGTCGCCGCGATCGACGGCCACAACCGAGCCAATGACGGCGAGGAGCAGATCGAGGCGCCGAGCGACGACGAATTCGACAGGATGCTGGGAAGTTAAGCGATGGCCGTACCTGCCTTGCGGATTCCTTTGGGACTCAACATGGATGAGTTCCAAAGGAACATCGATAACGCGAAGTCTGCGACATCAGAGATGACGCAGTTCGCGGTGAAGAAGTTCATCGACCTGAATTCCTCGATCATCGCGTCGGCCGGCACGGCCGGCAAGCTGGTCGTCGCGATCCGGGACGTCCAGCGCGCGCTGCTGCCGATCGCGGCCGGCGTGCTCGTCGTCGTCGAGGCGTTCAAGCTGATGGGCTACATGACCGATCTCGCCAAGGAGCGGATCGAGGAGTTCAACGCCATCGCCGAAAAGGCCGGCAAGACGGGGTTGTCGACCGACGCCTTCCAGCGTCTGACCAAGTCCGGCGAGCAGCTCAAGCTGACGGTCGAGCAGGTCAACGATCTGCTCGATCGCTTCGCCGACAAGTCGAAGGACAAGCTCGGCGGCAGCGACCTGCAGAAGCGGATCGACGACCTGGTCGGCTACGGCAATTTCGGCGGCAACGCGGGTGTTGCCGGCGTCGCCAATGCGATCGGCACCAACGACAAGCTGCGGGCGACCGTCGACCTGATCACGCAGGCCCTCGACCAGGGCGAGCGGCTTGCCGCGCTCGATCTGGCCGACAAGGTGTTCGGGCGCGACGTCGCCGACAAGCTCCGCGCCAATTCGGGCTTCCTGCGGGAAATGCTCGACAGCGCCGACAAGATGTCGGCGCAAAAGATCATCTCCGAGGAGGACGTCTCCCGCGCGCTCGATCTCAAGAACCGCATGGACGAGGTACAGAAGATCCTCGCCGAGCGCTGGAAGCCGATCCAGGACGATCTCGCCAAGCTCGGCATGAACTATCATGAGAGCTGGGTCGACATCGTCCAGGACCTCGCCCAGGCCGTGAACTATGCCAACCAGTTCTATCAGGCGCTCAAGCAGGTGCCGGACTGGTTCGCCAACCGGATCGGCAATGCCTCGATCTGGAAGTCGCTGACGGACGCCAGCGGCGCGCTCGGCCTCAACTCGACGCCGGACGGCCTGGTGCTGAAGGGGCAGCCGGGTTTCGACGGCACCGAGGCCGGCTCTCCGGCCGGCCGGACGCTGGCGGCCGGCTTGCGCAACCGTGCGGCGGTCGAGCGGTCGATGCAGGATGCAATCGACGTCCAGACCAGGGTCCGCGGCGATCGCTCCAAGGCGCCTCCGCAGAAGGAGGCCGAGGACAATAGCCGTGATCAGTTCGAAACCACGGTCGACCAGCTCACCAAGCGCATTGCGCTGCTCAATGCCGATACCATGGCGGTCGGGCAGAACGTCGGCGTGCGCGCTCAGCTTCGCGCCGAATTCGAGCTTTTAAACTCGATCATGCGCGACGGTGGCGAGGTGACGCAGGACCAGATCAACAAGTATGAGACCCTGCGCGCCACGATGAGCGCGCAGAACGCGCTGACCGCCGCGGGCATCCAGCTGACTGGCGAGCATGCCCAGAAGTTCCTGCAGGTCTCGTCTGCGGTCGGCACGATGACGACGGCGCTGCAGCAGGCCAAGGACAAGTTCGAAGGCCTCGACGAGTCCCTGCGGTTCGGCGGCAACGAGCTCGTCAACGTCCTCGACCAGGCGACGCAGAAGGGCTTCAAGTTCAGCGATGCGATGGCGCAGATCATGCGCAACGTCACCAAGCAGATACTGCAGGCGGCGATCACGGGCGAGGGCGCGTTCGCCAAGCTGTTGGGGCTGTCGTCGGGCAATGGCGGCGTCGGCGGCCTCTTTGGGCTGCTCTCCGGTAACTTCGGATCGTCGAATCTGACCGCGGGCGCCTCATGGTCATCCGGGCTCGGCGCGGGGACCGGCGGCCTGTCGTTTCCGATGTTCGCCGGCGGCACCGACTTTGCGCCGGGCGGTCCTGCCATCGTCGGCGAGCGTGGTCCGGAGATCGTCAATCTGCCGCGCGGTTCGCAGGTGATCCCGAACGAGATCGCGCGCGGCATCGGCGGCGGCGGCAACGTGACGATCAACAATTACACGGATGGCGAACCTTCCGTGCAAAAGAAGCCGAACGGGGACATGCTGATCACGATCCGGCGGATGGTCGATGACGCGGTCGGCGATTCCTTGTCGAGCGGCAGCGGCCGGCGCGTCCTCGGCGATCAGTTCGGCGTCAAGCCGTTCATGGGGCAGTGACATGGCAGTTCCAGCCTGGCCTGCGGATTTTCCCTATGCGCCCGATCTCGGCACGGTGCAGCCGGCGCAGCGGTTTCTCGATCCGATCCGGACGCCGATGGAAGGCGGCAATCTTCGCCTTCGAACGCGCCCCGGCGACAACGTCGCCCAGGTCGCCTATTCGGTGCCGATGACGACGGCGCAGCTCGCCGCCTTCAACACTTGGGTCAAGACCGCGCTGAACAATGGCACCGGCCGGTTCTCGGTACCGGTCTGGCTCGACGGCATCTTCGTCACCAAGGTGTGCCAGTTCGCGGCCGTGCCGAAGTCGCGGCGCAGCGGCAACGGCAGGCAGGCCGTCGCCTTGTCTCTCAGGGTTTACGACGTCTAGCCATGCCGACCCACAGCGAAGCACTCCTCGAGGCCTATGCCTCCTGCCGCCCGAGCGCGCGCGTGTACTACACGCTCGAGATCTGGCATTCGTCGTTTGATGTGCCGGCGCGCGTCGTCGCCAATGTCGGCGATGACATGGCGTTCGGGATCGAGCTCGGCGCCGCGCGGGATTCCGGCGCGATGGTGACCTTTACGGCCTGTCCCTTCGAGGCCGGCTATCCGGAGCAAAAGGACGGGCAGCCGCCCTCGGTCACGATCAAGATCGACAACGTCAACCGGGAGCTCATTCCGAAGATCCGCGCTGCGCAGTCGATCCGCGAATATATCCAGGTGCTCTATCGCGAGTATCTGAACAGCGATCTGACCGAGCCGGCCTATGGCCCGGTCGAATTCGAGCTGCGCAACGTGCAGGCGGTCGCAACCTCACTGTCCGGAACAGTGATGGTGCGAAATCTGCAGAACAAGCGGTTTCCGCGCATCACCAGGAATTACGATTACGTCCAGTTTCCGAGCCTGCTGCCCTAGGGGCGGGACTGTCCAGCAAGAAGGTCGGCTCTTCGTCCGAAAGGCGACGTTACAACAGAGTCGGGCAGTGTCAGAGTTGGGCCATCAGGGGACATCGGCCGCGCCATTTCTTATGTCCACTATAGGCCTACAATAAGCCTCGCCAGTCGAGCCGGGATGGCGACCGCTCGTCAGAAGGCTGTCGCGAATTTTGTTGGTCTCGTTTAACCTGCCGAAGCTCGTGCGATTTACTTTCGAGAGGACAACATGGTGCGTCTCCTTGCCTTGGTTCTTGCCGTGTATTGCTATCTGCAGCCTGCGCTGGTTCGCGCGGACGACACAGCGAAGCAACTCACGGGGAGCTGGAAACTCACGGCGTGGACCATTCAGATTATCGGTGGCGAGCTCACGGAACCTATGGGCCACGATCCGAAAGGCCGGGCAGTTTTTACGCCGGATGGGTACGTCGCGTTCATCATTGTCGCGGGAAATCGCAAACCGGCAGCGAACGATGCAGAGTCGGCAGCGCTGCTCAAATCGCTCCTGGCCTACACCGGTCCCTTCACAATCGATGGCGACAAGTTTACGACCAAGGTCGACATTTCTTGGAATGAGCTTCTCACCGGGCAAGACCAAGTGCGCTTCTTTAAGCTGGAAGGCGACAAGCTGAGCCTTAGAACAGCTGAACAGGTCAGCGCCGTCTATCCCGGCAAGAAAGTTGTCGGAATGCTCACGTGGGAACGCGAACACTAAGACCGTTCGAAGTCTGCTTTGGGTCAAAACCGGACGTCCGGCGTTCCGACTGACGCGTCAGCTAAGGGCCAGCAGCGGACTAGTACCGCTGCAACGTGGTTTCACGTCCAGCGAAGCCGCTCTAGGAGCGAGCGACCCATGATCCAATCCTTGTCGCTCTCGTTGAGGAAGGGAAGCTCCTCTGTGAATTGCGTTACGCGCTGCCGGTAGGTCGCCCTCGCGAATGAATTCGTCACATCGGTCCCCCAATGGCAGCGCTGCGGGCCGTAGGCATCGAACAGGCGGCGAATGTGAGGGATGGTGTCCCGGAATGGGTAGGTCCCATCTGTGAGCCACGCCGCTTCGTCAGCGACGAAGTTCAAGCGTACACCCAGCACGCCGACCTGATCGCGCCAAGTCGTAAGCCGCGCCGCGCGATCGGGCTTATCAAGCGCTATGCGCGCCATGATGGCAAAGCGGCCCGGGTACCGCCTAACTGCCTCTTGCGCATAGTCGATGCGCTCGCCTTCGAGCGAGCCCGGCGGAACGATGACGACGCGATCAACGCCAGCTTCGTCCATCAGCGGGATTATTCGTTCAATAGTGAAGGGCTCCGGAAGCTGAGGCTTGGCAGCGGGTAACCAGGGCCTCTGCGGCGTACTTGCGGGCCAGAGATGAACCTGGGAATCGACGATAGTTCGCTTTTGTTGAGCGATTGCAGTCCTAAAGGGTTGCGACGATAGCGCGACGCCGGTCGCGACGGTGCCAGTCAGAAAGCTGCGGCGTGAAGGCATGGAATGTCATTCCTGTTTGTTTATCCGCCCTTTCATGTCTCAGATTACAGGAAATCCAACCCCGTAAGGGACTGATTTCCGCTTTGGGTCAAACTGCGACATCAGGGCCTCGGGACCGGGCGTCTGCTGTACTCTCGGACCCGGACGTCTTGACGATGGCACCGGAGGTCAGCAACGGGCCACCACAGGAATACGTCGCCAACTGAGGCGGCCTTTGGCATCTTGCCCAAACCCACCGGCGTTTTCTTACTGAACGATTTCGGTTAAGGGCTTGCCCTTATCGACCACGAAGACGTTGATCAGCTTCAGCGTCTTATCACCACCGATCTTGAATCCCGCGTGCGGCACGCCGCGCTGGTTGATAACTCCGGCGCCTGTGGGTAGTTCGCGCTGCGAGCCATCTGGCAGGATCAGGGTCGCACCCTGAATGACGTACACGATCTCCTCGCCGTAGTGTGTATGAAGCGGGAGACTTTCACCCGGCGGGACTTCAAGATAGACCTCGATGGCTTCCATGTTAGTCCCAGCCACGTCAGCCCGCTTCAGTTCTTTGCGGACGATTTGAGCATGAGCGGTGGTGGCGGAAATGAGCAAAATCAGCGCGGCAATACGCAGCATAGTCAATGTTCCCTCTTGCAAAGAAGGGAGAATGGCACCTCACGAGATGACCGTCCAGCCGCAGCTCACTTCCAGGAGACTCCATTCAGCCATGGTGAACTCGGCTGACATGTCGGTTGTGGGTCAAAAGCCGCCTATTGGCGGTCGATCGACCGACGTCCGCTCTTTCCAATGAACTGACCTGTCGTCAGTGTTACCTGCCAAGCCGTTCGGAAGGCTACGGGCTCTTGTCCATTAACCGTTCGTCATTCCTGTCGCCGCTGATCGGCGAGCCGTGGGCCTGGCAGTCGCGCAATTGCTGGGATTTTGCCTGCCATGTGCAGCGCGAGCTGTTCGGCCGCGAGCTGCCGCGCGTCACGGTGCCGGACGGATTTTCCGAGCGCTGGGTGCTCGAGGCGATCGCCGGCCATCCGGAGCGCGGCGCCTGGCGCGAGATCGCCGATGGGCCTGGTGGCTTGGTGACGGCCGGCGACGGCGCGCTGGTGCTGATGGCCCGGCTGCGCTTCCCGGCGCATATCGGCGTCTGGCTGCGGCCGGAGGCGCGCGTCATCCATTGCGACGGCAAGGCCGGCGTCGCCTTTGAGGCCGTCCTGGCGCTGCGCCAGATGGGCTGGAAAAAGCTGACCTTCTTTGAGCCGAAGTGACATGCACGGATCTCTGAAACGATCGCCGCGGCCAGTGACGGCCGACGCGTCAAGGCCGAGCGCGCGCCGCGAGCGCCGCAGCGCCGCGGCTCGCTGCGCGGTCACCCACATGGTGATGCCGGGCCTCGAGGTGGCGAGCGCTGAGCCGCGCCGCGGCGAGACCGTCACAGCATTCCTGCGCCGGACCGGATGGGCTGTGCGCGATCGCGAATATGGCTGGCAGTTCCGGAAGGGTCTGCCGACCATCCTCGAGATCAACGGCGAGGCCGTGCTGCGCAAGGATTGGCGCCGGCGCCGGATCCGCGCGGCCGATGTCGTTCGCTTCACGTCCTATCCGCTCGGCGGCGGCAATGGCGGCGGCGCCAAGCAGGTCATCGGCCTGATCGCTCTGGTCGCAGTCAGCGCTTTCGCGTTCTGGGCAGGGCCTGCGCTGGCCGGCGCGCTGTTCGGCGACTCCGCGCTCGCCGGCAGCCTGCTGACCGCCGGCATCGCGATCGGCGGCTCGCTGCTGGTCAACGCCCTGGTGGCGCCGAAGGCGGGCGCGACGAATACGCCCGGCTCGACGCAGGACCAGATCTATTCGGTCCTGGCGCAGGGCAATGTCGCTAAGCTGGGGCAGCCGTTGCCGGTCTGGTATGGCCGCCTGAAGGCCTATCCGGACTTCGCGGCGACGCCCTGGGCCGAATTCGTCGCCAACGATCAATACCTCAACGTGCTGCTCTCGGTGACGATGGGCAGCATGGCTTACGAGGCGATCTATGTCGACGAAACGGTCTTTTGGGATTCCGTCAATGGCCTCTCGGCGACGTTCGCCGGGGCGCAGATCGCGTTCTATGAGCCCGGCGACCAGGTCACGCTGTTTCCGACCAACGTGGATCAGTCGGCCGAGGTCACCGGGCAGCAGCTGCCGTCAGGCTCCGGCTTCCTCGGCGGCCAATACATGGGCGGCCAGCCGGTGTCGCCCGGCGCCTGGCTCGGGCCGTTCGTCGCCAATCCGGCCGGGACCCAGGCGCAGTCGATCGCGATCGACTTCGTGTTTCCGGCCGGCTGCTTCACCTACAATAAGGACAACGGCAGTATCGGCTATGCCACGGTCGGGTTGACGGCTGAGTATGCGCCCTGCAATGACGCCGGCGCGCAGACCGGCGCTTTCGTGCCGCTGTTCGCGATCGCGCGCTCCTACAATGCGCAGTCGCCGATCCGCGACAGCCTCAAGGTCGACGTGCCGCCCGGCCGCTACCTGGTGCGCTTCCGCCGCGAGGATGCCGAGCTTTCCGGCAGCAATGGCGCAAACTCGGTCATCTGGGCGGGCCTGCGCTCGTTCCTGAAGGGCAACAATTCCTTTCCGGATGTCTCGACGATCGCGATCCGCCTCAAGGCGTCGCAGTCGACGCAGGGCTCTTACAAGTTCGGCGTGCTGGGCACGCGCAAGCTGCTGGTCTGGGACGGCTCGACCTTCACGCTGCAGCCGACGCGTAACAATGCCTGGGCTTTTCTCGACGCTGCGACCAGCGGCCAATACGGCTCCGGCCTGCCGATCTCCAAGGTCGATTTCAATGCCGTGGTGACGCATGCGCTCGGTTGCGCCGCGCGCGACGACACGTTCGATTATCGGTTCACGACCGCGGTCGCCGTTCCTGACGCGCTCGACAAGATCCTGACGCCGTCGCGGGCCAAGCATTACTGGCTCGGCGACACCATCTCGATCGTCCGCGACGAGTGGCGCGATGTTCCGACCATGTTGCTGACCGATCGGGAGATCGTGCGGGATTCGACGCAGGTCTCTTTCACCATGCTCGGCGACGAGGATCCGGACGCCGTCATCGTCGAATATATCGACGAGGATACCTGGCTGCCGGCGCAGGTGCAGTATCCGCCGAATGGCCCGACGTTCACCTCGGTCTTTGCCGACACCAGGCGCGTCGACGGCATCGTGAACCGCGAGCAGGCATTCCGGGAATGTGCGTTCTACTACCTGCAATCGATCTATCGGCGCGAGAACGTCCAGCTCGGCGTCGAATATGAGGGCAGGGCGATCACGCTCGGCTCGGTGGTGCGGGTCCAGTCCGAGCTGCCGGAGAGTTACGGCTATGGCGGCGCGGTCACTGATGTCGCCGGCTTGACGTTGACGCTCTCGCCGGCGCCGGTCTGGAGCGGCGGACCGTTCTACATCCGCCTGCGCCGGCCGAATGGCAAATTCTTCGGTCCGGTCGCCTGCAGCCAGGGCGCCGACCCGACGCGCGCCCTCCTCAATGCCGGCAGCCTCGCAGCGGCCGAGGCGGCGCAATCCACGACGCTCGCCGCCGTCCTGGCGCGCGAGGATGGCGGCGAATATCCGTCATTCGAGCTCGGCAGCGGCGTCAGCCAATCGCGGCTCTGCGTCGTGCTCAATGGATCGCCGAACGGCGAGACGTTCACGCTGAAGCTGGTTGTCGACGACGAGCGCGTCCACGCTACGGATCTCGGCAACCCGCCGATCCTGCCGATCGGTCAATTCCCGGCAAACGACAAGGTCCCGCTGATCGCCGGCCTCAACGCGAATTTCGGGCAGGGCACGGCCGAGCCGAAGCTGTCCGCCAGCTGGTTTCCGTCCGCCGGCGCGCTCTACTACATCGCCGATGTTTCCTATGACAGCGGCGTGTCCTGGATACAGGTCTATGAGGGGCAGGCGTCCGGCTTCGATGTCGTCGTCTCGCCGGCGGCGCTGCGGCTGCGCGTCCAGGCCGTCAACCAGGTTGTGCGCGGGCCTTACGGCATGGTCGATCTCGAGGCGCCGACCATCCAGATCGCTCCGGGGGCTGTCGCGCTGCAGTCGCTGATCGACGGCATCAAGTACCAGGTCACGACGCTGCAGGATCAGGTCGCCGATACGCTGCAGGAGGTGACGCAGAAAATCGCGGCGATCGCCGCGAACCAGGACGCCCGCAACTGGCTCGACAAGAAAGAGGTCCGTTCGCAGCTGGCCGCGAGGTCGGATGCCGCCTTCGCCGAGATCGATGACGTCCGAACGGTCGCCGTCGATACGCAGGCGGCGTTCGCCAGCTTTTCGACGACGGTCACGGCGCGCTTTGGCACCGTCGAGGCCTCGGTCACGACCAATGCGCAGGCGATCGCCACGCTTGACGGCTACGCCGCGGCGGCCTGGAGCGTCACGGTCAATGCGGCCGGCGCGGTCGCCGGCGTACAGCTCGTCAATGGCGGATCAGGGAAGTCGGCCTTTGTCGTCTCCTCGGACAAGTTCCAGATCCAGCTGCCGGGCTACAATGGCGGCAACCCGGTCCCGGTGTTCACGGCAGGCACGATCAACGGAAGCCCGGCGATCGGCATCGCGGGAAACGTCTATCTCGACGGCTTCATCTTCACCCGCATGATCGGCGCCGGCCAGGTGACGACCATTAACCTGGCTGCCCAGTCCGTCACTGCGGCGATCATGGCCGTCGATTCCATCACGGCCGCGAACGGCGCAATCCAGAATCTGTCGGTCCAATCGCTGAAGATCGCCGACAATGCGATCATCGTGCCGATCGTCCAGTCAGCGCGATCGCTGTCGGCGGCTCGTCGACGACGATCTACAGCGGCGCCCTGTCGATCGATACGACCGGCCTCGCCGGCAAGCTGTTGACGCTCTATTTGAATTGCCCGCTCGTCGTTTATGAGAGCGGCAGCATCGCAAGCTCCTGCGCCTTTACCGCGACGATCAATGGCACGGTCGTCAGCTCCTACACCTTCACCGGGCAGAACGTCGCCTTTACGCCGACGCTGTCCGGCTCGGTTCAGCTGGTTGCTTCGGGCGGGGTGATGAGTATCCCGCTCGGCGTCACCTTCAGTAATCCCGGCTTCTGGGGCGTGCAGTCGGGCTCTTTCTTCGTGATGGCGGCGAAGCGATGACAGAACAGGACAGCGTGATCGAGGGCGCCGCGCCGGCGCCGGCGGTGCCTCCGCAAACGATCATCCACTACTGCGTTGCGACCGGCTATATCCGCTCCTGGGGCAATCTCGAGCCGATTGGCAACGTCAGCCCGCATCCGGACCATGCGCTGCTGCGCATCGTGTGCGATCGCGACATCGATCCTGTGAGGGACATGGTCGACCTCGCGCGCCTCGCGGTCGTCGAAAGGCCTGCGGACGCGCAGCGCGTGTTGCTGCTCGAGCAGCTGTCACTGGCGGTGCGGCTGGCGGTCGGCGCCGAACTCGCGGCGACCGACCAATTCATGGTGCCGGATCGCGTGGTCGCGGACCGCAATGCCTGGGTGACCTATCGGCAGCAGCTCCGCGATCTCTCCAGGCTGCCGGACGCAGAGACCATGGTGCGTTGCTGGCCGGCCCGGCCCGACGCCGGCGACGTCTGTGAAGATCTCCGTGGCCAGCTGGCGCGTATCGCGTCCTTGCCTGCGGCTGCTCGATAACCGGCCTCGGCCCTTTCCCGAAAGCTAAAAGCGATGACCGCACTTACTCCTTATCGGACCGGAACCGTCTCAGTCGATGCCGGCGGCACGATCGTCACAGGCAGCGGAACGATCTGGTCCGGCGTCAATGTGCGTCCTGGCGACATCCTGCAGATCGGGAATTTCCAGACCATCATTGCAGACGTCACCGACGTCACGCATCTGGTCATTCCGCCCTGGGGCGGCGGCGCGCAGGCGAACGTTGCCTATACGATCTGGCAGTGGTTTCCGCAGCGCGTTGCCGGCGCGCAGCCGATGGCGGACGTGTCGGCGCTGGTCGCGGCGTTGAATACGACCGGCTTCTTCGTCTTTGTTGATCTAGCGCTCACAGCGCCAGATCGTTCGCTCGGCGAAGACAATCAGTACGCTCTGCAACCGACCACCGGCAAGATGTGGTTCAAGAGCGGAGGCGTTTGGACCTACCTCGGAATCTACCGAGGGTTCGGCGTCCCGGCGCCGTACGACAACGCCAAGACCTACAACCTGATGGACGTCGCAACGTTTGGCGGCTCGTCCTATGTCTGGATCAGCACGGCGCCCGGCTCCGGACACGCGCCGCCAGATCCGGCCCTTTGGCAGCCGCTCGCAAGCAAGGGCGATACAGGAGCGACTGGGCCGGTGCCGTGGCTGCAGACGGCGACATGGGCTTCGGGGCAGAACTATGTTGCCGGTCCGCCGGCGAGCGTCGTCGTGCATCCGGGAAACAAGAACATCTATCAGTGCCTGATCCCTCATATCGCCGGCACGTTTGCGACGGATGTTGCTGCCGGGAAGTGGAGGTTGATCGGTCAGAATGCGGCCGAAGGAACAAGCGCGACTTCGGTGACGATCGGCGCCGGCACCATCGGGTTTACGACGCAGACGGATCTGTCATACCAGAACGGGGTTCGGCTTCGGGCATCGTCCAATGCCAACATCGGCAACTGGCAAGAGGGGGTCTGCACTTACGATCCATCGACCGGCGCGCTGCTCATGTACAGGGATAAATTTGCCGGCGCCGGCACGTTCAACGATTGGAATTTCAGCCGCGTTGGTCAACCCGGCGCTGGCGACTTGTCATCGACCGCTAACCTGTCCGATCTGACGAGCAAGCCTGCTGCGATCGTCAATCTCGGTATCCCCGGTGTGCTGCTCGGCCATCTGTCCGGATTGAAGATCACGTCGCCGGGCGCTGTTTCGACGTTCAGCGTCAGCGCCGGTGTCGCTTGCGATCGAAGCGGGGGCGATATGATCGTTCTCAGTGCTTCACTGACTAAGTCAAGTTCGGCATGGGCGGCCGGCAACAACAATGGTTGCCTCGATACCGGGGCGCTCGCGAACGGCTTCTACCATGTCTTCGTGATTAAAAACCCGACGACGTCGGTTGTCGATGTGCTGATGTCCAAGAGTGCAACTGCGCCAACGATGCCTGCCGGATATGCGTTGTTCCGTCGCATCGGCGTCGTGTGGTTCAATAGCGGTGTCAATTTCTCGCAGCTGTTGCAGCGTGGCAGAGAGTTTTTCTGGCCTGGCTCGGCGCTGGATGTAAGTGCGACGATCGGAACGGCGTTGCAGACGTTCGCGCTCGCCAGCTGTCCAGCCGGCGTCAGGGTGCAGGCCTTGCTCAACGTCATCGCCTGGAACGCCACGCAAAACACCACTTGGTGGACGCACGAGACCGGCATCGCAGACAACGCGCCAAGCTATTCCGTTGGTGCGAACGGTCTGGAAGCTTCGACCGCGACCTCGGGCAATGCGTCCGATTTGAGAGTCTGGACGGACACGTCCGCGCAAATCTGCGCGCGATCTTCCGCAGCCGGGACGTCATATCGCTGCTTTACGCGCGGCTGGTTTGATCCATTGGAGGGCTGATCGATATGGGATTTGTAGAACGAGACGGCGCCGGCGCAATCGTCGCATGGTTTGGCTGCGACCAGCCTGGCCGCGTGCTGGAGCAGGTCGCCGACGATGATCCGGCCGTCATGGCGTTCCTGGACCCGCCGCCGGCGGTCCCGGAGTCCTGCACCAAGCTCGGCTTGAAGCGGGCTTTCGACGAGCTCGGCACCTGGGCCGCGGTCAAAGCCGCGATCGCGGCCGACGCCAATGCGCAGGAGGAATGGGACCTCGCGACGGAGATCCGTCGCGCAGATCCTCTGGTGCAGCACATGATCGCCGTCGTCGGCCTGTCCGACGCGCGAGTCGACCAACTGCTGATACGCGCCAATGCGTTGGTCTGACGGGGCATCTTGACACGCCGAGTTCCGGGGTCAAAATTGCCATCAGGTGTGTACACGCTGAGCGCTTCGGTGTGCGGTCATGAAGATGCTTACCGAATTCCTGGAACGGGCCATCGAGTTCGAGAAGCTAGCAGAGTCCGAGCAAAACGAGGCCTTCAAGGCTGAGCTCTTGAAACAAGCCGCAGCGTACCGACAGCTCGCCGAGAAGAGGGCAGAGCAATATGGTCTGCCAAAGCCGAGCCCTCCCGAGACGAAGTGAATCAATCACAACCGCCGGATTGGACAGCCTCCATCGCGCTTAAGGGCGTCCTCGCCAGATCACGTCGGCCTCTGCAGGTTTATTGATTTCGGGTTCGTGATCAAGAGTTGGAATAAGGCGCGGTCTGCCGCGTACTTTGCAGCTCGACGGGTGGCTGCCCTTCCGGCCATTAATGTATTGCCGGATTGGTCGCGAACCTCCCACTCCCAGCCGCGTCGGCGGCGGTCAATCAAGACGACTTCCAACATTTCTGGCACCCTACGGGACATATGCCGATAGCTGTCGAAGGGCTTCGCCCCAGAAAAAAATTAGGGCACGCACGTCGACTGTCAATACGTCGCTTTTTGTTGGGGGCGACGGTTCTTTTGGTCCGCTTTACCGCCAGCCTCCGGTCCAGCACTTGATCGAGGTCCTCGGGCCTTGGCGCACCGGGTGCCGCTCAACACCTCACCACGTCTGAACAATGGGGAATACCGATGGTCGACCTGACCGCGCTTAAACGCGCGAACGATAGCCGCTGGTCTCATGCCAGGATCACGCGTGCCTCGAGCACGTTCACTCAGGTGGCGGAGCGTCTGGCCGCGCCCGCGGCGAAGGCGCGCTATCTGGCAGTGGCTTCGCGAACCGGCGTGCCGTGGTTCTTCATTGCTGTCGTTCACGAGCGCGAATGCTCGCAGAGCTGGGCCGGTTCGCTGGCGCAAGGCGATCCCTGGAACAGGAGGTCGGTGCATGTGCCGGCCGGCCGCGGGCCGTTCAAGTCCTGGGAGGATTGCGCCGTCGACGCGCTGGTGAATTGCGCGCCCTATGCCGCCCGCAACAAGGACTGGTCGATCGGCGGCATCCTGACGCTGCTCGAGCAATATAACGGCCTCGGCTACGCGTCGCGTGGCCGGCCGTCGCCCTACATCTGGGCCGGCACCGATCAGTATGTCAGCGGCAAGTATGTCCGCGACGGCGTCTATGATCCGAACGCCGTGGATCAGCAGCTCGGCTGCGCCGGCATGCTGCAAGCCATGCTGCGCCTCGACGCTTCGATCAAGTTCGGTGCGGCGGCCGCGATCGGGCCGGCGCCGGTCGCCCAGAAAACCGGGCAGGCGGTTGTCGCTGCGCCCTCCGATTCCGTTCCGTCGATCACGCGTCCCGCGCCTGGCAGCATTGGTGCCTGGATCGCGTCCTTCTTCAAAAAAGCTGCTTAGGAGAAAGAACCATGCTCTGGCTTGCCCTCATTGCCGGCATCGCGCTCGCGATGGTCTACGTCCTGATCGTCCGGCCGATCCTCAAGACGCAGCCGATGCTGGCGCCGGCGTTTGCGGCCGAGGCTACGTTCCTGCAGAAGGCGCGTGCCAAGCTGACCGGGTTCAAAACCCTGATCGCGGCCTGGCTCACCGTGATCTCCGGCGTCGTCGTTGAGTTGTACGACCAGGCGCTGCCGCTGATCTCCGGGCAGGACTGGACGCCGCTGACGGCAAAGCTGCCGAGCTGGGCGCTCCCGGTCGGCATGGTCTGCATCGGCCTGTTGTTCGGGTATCTGCGCAAGCTCACCGAGAACCCGCCGCAGGTCATCATCCAGAAGGTCGATGGCATCGCGCAAGTGGTCGACGTCCATCCGCCGGCGAAGGGCTGACCGCCATGTGGCAATTTCTCGCCAACCTGATCGGCGGCCCGATCGTCAGCGGGCTGATCAGTGCCTACAAGGCGAAGCTTGCGGCCGGCAACACGTCGGAGCACATCGCCGCGGATCTGGCGGCGCGCGAGCTCGCGGTCGAGAGCCGCGAGCGCGAGCTTGCCGTCCAGCAAAACATCGCCGACGAGGGGCGATGGTGGACGGCCGCGCCGCGGGCGATCGCGTGCTGGTCGTTCGCGCTGTTCATCGCGAAATGCGTGGTCTGGGACACCGTGCTCGGGCTCGGCACCACGCCGCCGCTCAAGGGCGATCTGGCGACGTGGGCCGGCTGGCTGATGGCGTTGTGGTTCGGCGGACGCTCGATCGAGAAGATCGCGCGGATCATCAAGAGGTAGGCCGATGAGCGATGCAGTGGTGACATGGGGCGCGATCGTCGCGGCGATCGGCGTGCTCGGAACGATCATTACCTTCTGGACGCGCTATTCCGATCGCATCACCAAGGCCGAGGCGGCTGCAGCCGCGGCAGGAACGGCGGTGGCCGAGGTCAAGCGCGCGTCCGAGCTCGCGATCGCCGAGGCCAAGCGCGAGGCGCAGGAAGCCGCGGAGGCGTCGCGCGCGCTCGCCGCCAAGCTCTACCAGGTGGAAATCTGGTCGCGGGACGAGTTCGTCCGCAAGACCAGCTTTGAGAATGTCGTCCGGCGTCTCGAGGCGGGCTTTAGCGAGCTCAGGACTGATATCGGCGGGCGCCTCGACCGCATGACCGACCGGATCGAGGCGGTCAAAGCCGGAGCGCATCAGTGAAGCTCTAGCTGGCTGCCAAGGGCGGCTTTTTGACCTTGAGCGGACCTTCACCCACCCGCCAAATTAAAAAGGGGCCGCTCGCGTAAACGGCCCCCCTGCCGGACATTCTCGAAATACCTGACCTTGATGAAAACCTGCCCCAGCCTCGAAATGCTAGCTCACTTCGCGCCCGCAGTAATTCCGGGAAAACACGTAGGATCCCTAGTTTGTTCTCCCGAATGTCCTAGCTAGGACAAAGCACCTATCTGTGGGTGCTGCTCGAATTTGACCCCGATAATTAGATTCTTGCAGTGTTCTAAATCGCTTAGCCGGATCGCTTTTAGCCGTTCATCTCAGTAGGACCCGGATAAGCCGATAAAGAACTTTTTAAAGCCGCTCTGCGATCCTCGTTATCAACGGATCAAAACTCGCCATGGGAATGGCTCATGCCTGCGCCGCGGTCCGAATATGCTCGACTGGCGGGTTGGGTGGTGAGCGACAACAGAACGGTGGAGGCAAGCCGATTGCCGGAGCCGACGCGGACCGAAGCGCCAGCTAGATCCCCTCGATCGTCACGACTTCCGGAGCCGCCCAGACCCTAACGGAGCGTCATTGCATGAAAGGCTCATTGCTCGCTGTCGGTGTCCTTTTGGCTCTTTACGTCGCCGATCAGCATTTCAGCCACGGTCAATACACCGACGCTGTGCAGCGCATGGCAGCTCAGATGAGACATTCGTTCGGTGTGTAGGGCCGCCCCTCAGTTGGCGGCCTCTTTCATCAGCCATCCGCTGACTCTGCTGCTCGCCCAACGGAGATATTTTGGCCTTTTTGGTGCTATGATTAGCTGCTAACGAGCACTGCAGCACCTACATTTCCGGACTTCCCATTGACATCCAAAGACCAACCGGGACTTCAACGCAGGCCTCTCGTCAACGAGCCGGCTCAGGAACGTGCCGAGCGCTTGGCCAATCTGCTGGCCTCCATAGTTGAGTCCAGCGACGACGTGATCGTCAGCAAGAATCTGGACGGCATCATTACGAGCTGGAACAAGTCGGCCGAGCGCATCTTTGGCTACTCGGCCTCCGAGGCGGTCGGTCGGCCCATTACGCTTGTGATCCCGGAGGACCGACTAAGCGAAGAACGGGAGATTTTAACGCGCATCCGACGTGGTGAACGGATCGACCACTTTGAGACTGTTCGCCGACGTAAGGATGGTAGCTCCATCGTCGTTTCGCTCACTGTTTCTCCCGTCAAAGATGCCCACGGCAACATCGTTGGCGCATCGAAGATTGCCAGGGATGTTACCGAGCAGAAGCGGGCTCAGGAGCAGATTAGCATTCTCGCTCGGGAGGCCGAGCACCGAAGCAAGAACATCCTCTCGAACGTACAGGCAATCATCAATCTTTCGCAGTCCGACACTTCCGAGGGTCTCAAGGAAGTGATCAGCGGGCGCATCCAAGCAATGGCAAATGTTCACTCGCTGTTTGTTGAAACGCGGTGGATAGGCGCTGAAGTCTCGGCGATCGCCAAGCAGGAACTTGCCCCTTATCTCGATGAACACGGCACGCGGGTTCGGATGGACGGTCTTCAGACCGTGTTAGAACCTACCGCTGCGCAAGCGATTGCTGTGGTCTTGCATGAGTTGGCAACCAATGCTTCCAAGTATGGAGCGCTGTCTAACGCGAAAGGCCACGTTGAGTTGAAGTGGTCGCGCAGCAAGGATGGACAACTGGCGCTCCGTTGGACCGAATTGGATGGTCCGAGTGTGAATGCGCCACAACGGAAGGGCTTTGGTAGTCGCCTCATCGAAGGAACGATCAACCCACTTGGCGGGAAGGTGCTCTTTGACTGGCGTGCGGAAGGGCTGCTTTGCGAAATCGCCGTTCCGACGTGACAGCGAACTGGCTTCGCTGCTCTTGCGGCAACTGCCGCTCATGGCCCGAGGCTGACAGCAGCTACGTCGGCTTCAACGTCAGCTTTCGCTGGCCGAGGGGATCGTCGTTAATGGCCTTTTAGTGTGCGTCTGACTTGACTCATTCGCCCACCAATCGGGACAGGCTTGCGAGGACCAAGGACTTCGTATTCGAACGCGACGCCCTCCGGGTCGTTTGCTTTGAACCATTCGTCAGCGGCGTCATCGGTAACGAAGACCTTGAGATGGTCTCGGTCGCCGACCTGTTTATCGGTATTGGTATAGATCCAGACTTTCACGGGCTTCTCCTTTTGTTTGGTCACCCGCGCGGGATCTCGGCAAATCTCTAACTAGCTCGCAACGCATCCTTAAAATTCCCGCGACATTGCCGGATGCGTCCGGTTCTTGACTTTGATCCAGTGCGGGCACCGGCCGCCTCGGTAGGGAAGATCCGACCGCTTCGACACCAGGCCCTCAAAGCCGAACTCGCAGGCCTTGCGGAAGAGGTCCGGTCCGATCTCGCCTTGCTCGTAGTCAGACACGAAGATGCCTTCCGGCCGCCGCGCCAGCAGCCGTTGCAGGTTCGTCTTGCGCATCGAGAGTGGCAGGGCGCGCAGGTCGTGCCCATCCAGCGCCAGGATATCGAACGCCAGCATCTCGACCTCGGCATTGTGCTTGCCTGAGTGCAGGGCGTTGAAGTCTGAATAGCCATCGACGCCGCGGACGACCGCCTCGCCATCGATCACGAACTGCTTCTGGCGGTTCTTCAGCGCCGCCTCGACGATCCACGGGAAGCGCTTCGTCCAGTCGTGGCCGCCCTTGGTAATCAGCCGCACGCGATCGCCTGCGCGCTCCAGGCGGAGACGGTAGCCGTCATACTTGATTTCGTGAAACCACTCCGGGCCTGCAGGAACCGTCTTCCCGACGGTCGGCAGGCAGAACTCGAATTTGGTCATGCCCGGAAGATAGGTATCCAGGGCTGGTTTGGCGAATCCCCGGCACCCGCCAACTGAGGCGCCCTTACTCTGTCGCTGGCTCGTTCTGCGGCTTTGGATCGGGCGGCGAGGGCTTCTTTTCCGGGAGCAGCCTGATCTTCTTCGACTGAGCCATCAGTTCGCGCAACCTGGCTTCGGCTCGCTTGGCAGACGTATCAATTTGCCGACCTTTCCGCGTTCCAACCATACCGGTTTTCCTCCTGCGGGAATGGCTCCTGCGTCTTGCGACCGATGAATGTGTCAGGCGGCGGATTGTCCCTGAGTAGCTGAAATGCTCGCCCTGAGACCTTGATCGCTTCCTCGACTATCTGGGCATCCAAGTTGTGCGACCGGTAGATGCGGTTGATGATGCGTTGTCAACCATTGACGTGACCCGGATTGATCGACCTATCAACGTACACGCGCGAAACATGTTTCTATTGGAACTCGTTCACCCACGGGAACACCGGGCTTGATCTAGATCAAAGTGGATTGGTCAAGGTCACCCGATGTCCGTGCGATGGCGGAGGTAATCCAAGCGCGTCATCGGCGTTGCGGCGTTTTCCAGGTACTATACTCAACGCTCTCACCATAGAGAGCGCTTGTGGGGACGGCTCTGACGCGCCTGATTTAGCCCCGCACAGCGTCGGAGCCGTCTCATATCGACGGGACAATCTCACTGTCTTTCCTATTTTAATGCGGGCGATCGGAACCGGGCGCTAGACTTCACCATGGTCAGGTTCAGTCACCCAGACAGCGTCGAATGGAGCTTCATGGCGCTGGCGGCGATATCGTTCGTAGCGCTCATCGTAGGCCTCGGCGCATTGCTGATCGGCTGAACCTGTTCGTCATGGATAGATCGAACACCTTGGCCTCAGCTTGTGCCCCTCGCTGGGGCCGCTTCTTTAGGCAGGATATACGCCGGCCGTCGAAAGAACGTGTGCACTCATGCGTCCGGCGAATTGAAACGGCCCCAACCGGGGGCCGCCAACCCGAATGCGGGTTTTCTTCCAGCTCTCGGGGGGGGGGGCGTTGTGATGGCCGGAAGCGACGATTCGACGTCCGGTCCTTTCGATGGTTCCTTGCCGACAAAAGATCTTCGGAAAAAAGTGGCAATTACATCGGCGCACGTTCGGAATCTTGCGACGCATTGGCGAGAGCCCCGGCAACCTTTGGGGGCCAAGGAGGCGGTTGCCGGGGCCCTCTATGCGGCTGGTTCAATGCCAACCGACTCGCAAACAAGAGGCTGCCAGCGTTAAAGGACCAACGCAATCGCAGCGATGACGACGGGGCAAAGACCCAACAGGACGATGCCCACGCGGACGAATGTTTCGGCTCCCCGGCAAAAGGTCGCTTATCATATGTTGGGCCGGGAACAGTCTCGGGGAAAGTGCAATTCGTGCCGGTCGCACGTAGCTCGAATAGGCTATCGGTGAATCCCATCGCGCTTCTGCGCGGCATAGATGTGTTGGCGGTGCGCGTAGCTTTCCGCCGGGCTGTGGCTATCAAAGGTCGCGCCGCACGGACAGCGCATCAGTGACGACAGCTGTTGAGAAGGCAGCTTTTCGCCGCGGTCCCACATCGCCTGCTTGCGGGTGGTCCAATCCCGTTGATCACGCCAGGCTTGGAGGTCGGCCTCGGTCAGGGTGGGTAGCAACGCGCTCCATGCGTCCTCGAATGCAGCGCGCGCTTGCTCGAACGTGCTGGCCTGGCCGCCGGTCGATCGATTGCAACCGGGGTGAAAGCCACACTTCCACTCCCACTGATCGACATGGTTAGGAACGCCGGCGCGCAGACCGACCGAGCCGATGCAGACGTCGCCGTAGAAGATGTTCCATTTCTCGCGAGCGGCTTCCTTGTCGAGCCTGCGCGTCAGTTCAGTCATGGCTCCTCTCCGATCGGGCACCGCTGCCAAAGCTGCAGTAGGTCGGCTGCCGGCCGCTTGCCGGTTCCGCTGCACTTCATGCACCGCAGGCGGCGAGCCAGGTCGTGCACCATCGTTGTCGGAGCGTGGCGGAGCGCAGCGAGATCCACCGCGCGCGGCGTCTTGCACCTCGAGCACTTGATCTGCAGCCACGGGTAGCCGGCATTGATGGCCTGGTCGATCGACGGCGAGGGGTCGATCGGACCGCCATCGGCCCACATTCTCTCGTTCCAGCTTTGGCAGAGCAGATCATCGGCCTCGCGGATCAGCGCCTCGCCGGCGGCGCGCTTCTCGGCCGAGCGAGCGGCAAGGATCGTGGTGACCGCCCGGGCGCGTGCCAGCTCCTTAGTCAGCGCCTTACGGTCTCCGCCGGAGAGCGGGGTGGGGTGGTGCTTGGGGGCCATGCGGGCATTTTCCCGCGGAATTGAGTACGCGGGAAGTCGCTAGACATTGTCGATGGCACGCTGGGCCGCGCTATTCATTGGTCAATTATTCTTCGGTCAGGTCGGTAGGGATGGCCTAGCCGGTCGCAGCTACCAATTGCAGTGGGGCAGGAACCTGCATTCCTGGAGCCAGTGCGATCAGCTCGATGTACTTCCGTTTCAGGTCGAGCCCGTGACCATCGCCGTACTTCGGCTTCTTGGTGTCATGGCCCATCAGCTCGTCCTTGAGCTCGTCTGGCGTTTCGACGCTGCGCAATCGATCCTTGAATCCGTGTCGAAGCGAATAGAGCGTGTGTGCCTCGGTTTCGCGCAACCCATGATCGGAGAAATATGCGTTCACTGCAGCCGAGAGCGTGTCGCCCTTGTCGCGGTAGTGCGGGAAGCCATCAGGGAATTGCTGCATTGCCTCGAGCGAGATCCCAACCAGCGGAATGTCGCGGTCGGAGAATGCTGTTTTCAGGACGCGATCGTCGGGTCGGACGCGGATGAAGGGAATCGGCCCGTCGAGGACAATGTGCTTGCGGCGAAGATTGATGACCTCGCTCGGCCGGGCGCCAGTGTTGATTATCACCATGACGACGGCGCGCTCTTCGTCGTTCATGGTCTCCAACGCGCCGGCCGCCAAGAGACGGTTGACGATCCACCAGGGCGAGAAGGGCGGCCGGGGCCTCGACTTGTCGCCCTCGAGGCGAGCGCCGGCGAACACGCGATCGAGGTTCAGCCGATGACGCTTGGAAACAGCGGACAGCATGCCCGTGAGATGCGTCAGGTTTCGATTGGCGGTCGCTGCCAGGACCTCGCCGTCGACGACCCGCTCGGTCCAGTGGTCGGTATATTTCAGCGCGTCGTCGCGGGTCAGTCGCGTAATGGGCTTGTCGCCAATGACCGTAATGAGCAGCTCGATCGCGCGCTTCTTGCCGTTCTGCCATTTCTTGAACTGGCCGGGCGACATCTTGGCGATCGTGGTTTTCTTGGCGACCTCGAATTCGTCGAACAGGCCGGACAGCATGATCTCTGGCAGGTCGACGCCGCCGAGAGTGGCCGCGGCGGTGGCGGGGTCGTGCCGCCGATCGCCGACCGCAAGCGCGTCGATCCGCCGAAGGATCTCCGAAAGGGCCTCTTTCGCGACGTCGTCGACCGGCCTGTAGGTCAGCTGCAGGGCCTGCGCCCGCTGCCGTGCCTCCTCGAGCGCGACAATGGCATCCCGCGTTCCCTGGCCCGCGGCGGCTCTCCACGACGCCTCCAGGTCGATATTGAGCTGGTCAGCGATCCGGCCCGCGCGGATACCGGACCGATCGTCGGCGACGCGGATCTTGGTCGATTGTTTGACGATCCCGCGCGGGTCTACCGCGGCGAATTCGGGCGGCACGCGCCGAACGAAATGCCAATAACCATTCCGCTTTGTAAGACGCTCAGGCATCGGACCCTGTTGGACGTTTTGTTGCACGCCAGCATCCAGGGAGTGGAGGTCGAAAGTCAAGAAATTGCGAATTGTCCAGAGATATCAACAGCCTCGCCGAGCAGCCCGCACGCGCCGCTAGGGAGCGCCACAAGCGCCAAACGGGAAATCCAGCAGACTCAACGAATTATCGCGCCGGCGAAGGCCTTGCCATGCGGTTCGGCTCGCTGTGAACAACGGCACGATCACTGCAATCCGTCGATCTTTCTCAACCCTTTGGTAAGCCCGCGGCGATACGGCTGGGCCGGGGATGATGTGATGGCTTTAGGGTCCAAGAAGCGCGAAACGCGCAAATCGCTGCGTCAATCCGGCTGGATCACGCTCGACGGCGGATTCGCCGCGCGGCCTTGCGTGGTCGAGGATATTTCCTCGTCGGGCGCGAAGATCACCGTTGAGGACAACAACACGCTGCCGGCCAAGCTGCGGCTGGCGTTTTCGCGCGATGCCCGCACCGGGCGCGCCTGCGAAGTGGTCTGGCGCGAGGGCAGGACGTTCGGCGTCAGATTCGTGCGCTAGCCTGATCGTCCGACGCGCGATAAAAGGCGGGATGCGCAAGAGCTGCTTCGCCATCCTCGCCGTGCTGCTTCCCGCCGCTGCGTTCGCGCAAGCCGGCGACCGCCGCAACTTCCAGACGCCGCCCGATGCCGGCCGGACGCTGCCGTCGAAATCCGCGACGCGGAGCAATCCCTGCGCGTCGTTCGGACCGGGCTTCGTCAAGGTCGAGGGCTCCGACACCTGCGTGAAGCTCGGCGGCGCCGTCAGTGTCGGTGCGGGGGTGTCCAGCGGACGCTGAGCGGCTTGCCGCTCACGACATCGGCGGCGCGACGATGCGAACGAAGGCCGGCCGCTGCGCGATCTCTCCGAACCAGCGTTCGAGATGCGGCAGCTTCGGCCTCGTCACGCCCTCGACACCGAACCAGCGCCGCGCAAAGGCGCCGAGCGCGATGTCGGCGATCGTGAACTGATCGCCCTCGACATAGCGGCGGCCTGCAAGCTGCGCCTCGACGACGCGCCACACAAGGCCGGCGGCATCGGCGTCCTTCTGGCTCTGGATCATGTCGCGCTTGTCCGGCGCCGTGCGCACCAGTCCCCAGAACAGCGGGCGCTCGACCGGTTGCAGCGTCGACAGCGTCCAGTCGAGCCAGCGGTCGACGGCGGCGCGCGTCTTCGGCGTCTGCGGATAGATCGGCGAGCCCTGACCGTAGGCCAGGCAGAGATAGCGCATCACCGAATTGGATTCCCACAGCACGTAGTCGCCGTCGACCAGCGTCGGGACGCGGCCGTTGGGATTCATCGCGAGATAATCAGGCTGATCGTTCTTGCCGAACTGCATGCCGGCATCGATGCGCTGATAGGGCAGCTCGAGCTCGGCGAGACACCAGAGCACCTTTTGCACATTGACCGAATTGGGCCGGCCCCAGATCGTCAGTTGCGGCTTGCTGTCCATCACGCGTCTTCTTCCCGCTGTTGCGCTTTGCGCGCGTTGTTAGCCGAACCGTCACCGAAAATCGCGGGTTGAATTGTACCGAGCGCAAAAAAAGAGGCTCCGCCGCGTACGGCAGAGCCTCGTCGAGATCGGTCAAAGCGCAGTCAGTGGCCGAACAGCAACCACAGCACGATGATCACCGGGATCGGCACACCCAACAGCCAAAGCAAAAGTCCTTTTCCCATCTCATTGCCTCCTCGCATTCCTCTTGTGAGGAGGCAACGTCAACCAAAGTGCCATGTTCCTCGCGATCGCTCCGCACACCGCCGATGGAAAGACACGGATTAGGAACGTGCGCGCGGGCGCGGCGTTTACCAGTGCCCGGTGTTCGGCATCGAGGCCCATGGTTCGGCCGGTGCCTTCGGATCGCCCTTCTGCAGGATCTCGATCGAGTGCAGGTCCGGCGAACGCACGAACGCCATGTTGCCGTCGCGCGGCGGACGATTGATGGTGACGCCCATCTTCATCAGCTTCTCGCAGGTCGCGTAGATATCGTCGACCTCGTAGGCGAGATGGCCGAAATAGCGGTCCTCGCCGTATTTCCCCTCGTCCCAATTGTAGGTCAATTCGACCAGCGGCGCGCCGCGGCTTGGCGGCAGCGACTTGAGCAGATGGAGGTCCTCCTCCGCGCAGAGGAACACGAGCGTGAAGCGGCCCTTGTCATTGTCGATGCGGCGCACTTCCTTCAGCCCCAGCGCGTCCTGATAGAATTTCATCGCGACATCGAGATTGCGGACGCGCAGCATGGTGTGCAGATAGCGCATTTTCTTGTCCTCCTGGGAATTGCGAGATTTTGTTTTGGCTCGGGCGAGACGGGTCAAGAAATAGCAGCAAAACGCGACGCCGGGCAGGGGCTTGCATGATTTTTGCCGACCGTTCGCAGCGGTTGGGCTCTCAAGCTTTCGCGAGCCTTTGTATTGAGCGACCGGCGACGTGCGCATGCCGCACGCGATACGAGAAAGCCCCGCCCAGGAAAATTCTGGAACGGGGCTTTCGTGGTCGAGCCTTGGAGGCACGGCCATCTATCTCATCGAATGCCCATCACGGCCAATCAAGGATGCGCGAGTTGGACCTCATCTAAAAGTAAAACTCCGCGAGCGGGGCTCGCGAGGTCTGATGCCGGCCGGCCTTGGGGAGATCGTGCCGGCAACCGAATACTCAACGATGCTCGCGCCGGCAGGTTCCAGCATCCCAAAAATAGAAAGCCCCGCAGGCTGGATGCGGGGCTTTCCCAGTTGACGGACTGGGGATCTCTCAGGGCGTGAGCCGTCAACTGTTGGGGACCAAACTTAAGGTTGAATTTACAAAATGCAACAGCGCCGCGTAGACGGAATATCCTCGTCCCACAGCGCTGCGCCAAACACTGGGCCCTGAAATCCCCAGCGCACGTATGTCTTGGCACCGCGCAAAAGGTTCAAAGGAAAGCCCGGCGAGGGGATTTGCGGCGCCGCCCAACGGCTGCCGGGACGGTGGCTCAGGTCACGCGCGCCATGTGTCGGCGCGCTGCCAGGTGTACAGCGCAAGCGCCGCAAAGCTGGTTGCGATCTCACACCTTGATGTCGAGAAGGGTCTCGACGGCATCGCGATCGGCCTTGTTCTTGGCGGCGAAGACGTCGAGCACGTCCTCGCTGATGACGTGCGGCTGCTGCTTCGCCGTTTGATCGGCGACAAGGTGCACTCTGGCTTGCGTGACTTCGACAGGTACGGGGTAAATGAGCATGGCTCTCTCCCTCCGGCTGTCGAACCCTGTCAGGGCTTTCTTAACGATTTGTAAGCGCGTGAACCGGCGCCTGCGGCTCGAATCGGCGGCCGGGTGGTATCGGGCCGCTCGCCTGCCGCCCTGCCTGGGGCCATACTGGGGGCCGTTTGGGACGGGACGGCGCGATCGATGAGGAACGGGCTCTATTCGATCCACATCCATATGTTGGACGGGGTGCGGGGCCGCGACAGTGGTGTCCTGATCCTGCGCGATGGCCTGCTGCTCGGAGGCGGACCGTATTTCTGGTCGATCGGCGCCTATACGGTGGGTGAGGGCACCTGGAAGGGGCATCTCAGGACCAACCAGCATTCCCCGCTTTCCGATCCGTTTGCCCGGCCGCTGTTCGCGGGGCAGGAAGTGACGAGCGGCTTTTCCGGCACCTTCAGCGGTGACCGGGCCGAAGTGTTCGGGACAGTGCTGGTTGGAACCCGCAGCCTGAGCTTTCATGCAACCCTGAAAAGGCTGGCCGACGCCTGATTGCGGCGAGCTGTGGACGAGTGCGCAGCAAGCTCCGTATTTTGCTAGGCAAAAGGCTTCGCCGAAGCTGTGGATTTGCTGCGGACAGGCCCGGGATATCGTTGTGGAATGTCGCGACACATCGCCCGACGACCCGATACCGGGCCACCGCTAACCCTACCGGGTTAGGTTAAGAGCGGCATCGCGTTGTCACCACCTGCGATTGCAGGTGAGATGGCTGCAGGTGACAGCCATGACGCCATCGTTCCATAGCGCTGACAGACCGACCCACCGACGCGTGATAGTGGTGGGTTTGCTGCTCTGCTCCGCCTTTGTCGCGATCAGCTTCTGGCTTCGGCCGCAGCCGGAGAGCGGCAAGGTTCTTTTGAAGGCGGACCGGCTGGTCCGCACGGCGGGAGAGGCGCGCAAATCAAATTAGAATTGGCAAGCTGAGCCGCCCTCGGCGCTCAGTCCGGCAGCTTCCCGTTCGGGTGCCTGTGATACATCGCGATGCCGACAAAGCCGGCAAAGCCCATCACGTTCAGCAGCAGTTCCATCCACGCCGGCATCGATGCCAACCTCACTCAACTCAAGCTTACCATTGAGGTTGTGTTTTTGTTCCAATGATAACCGATGGTAGATTTGCGCCATCGCATGGCTGCGGAACCCGAACCGCCATTTCGCTGCAACCATCCCAGTGTGCCCGCGTTGATGCCCATAACCACGTGAGGAGGTTGCCATGAAAAAGACACTGGCAGTTTTGGCGACGGTTGCGACGGTGGGCGCAACAATGGTCAGCGCGCCGGCGCAGGCGCGTCATATCGGACCCGGTCTGGCTTTCGGTCTGGCCGCCGGCGCACTGGCCGCAGGCGCGGCCGGTGCTTATTACGGCCCACGCTATTACGGTCCCGACTATGGCTATTATTATGGCCCGCGTTACGGCTACTACGACGACGGGTACGCCTATTATCGCGGTCCGTACTATCGGCACCACTATTATCGCCATTACTGGTGACGGCGACGAGCCCGGAGCATATCGCTCCGGGCTTTCTCAATTGCGCGTCATGGTGTGATCGCGCGTCAGCGCATTCGCAGCTATTCGCCGGCGAGCGCGCCCGGTCGGCGCGACGTCACGCGCTCTTGCGTTGCAATCCACTCCAGACATTGCCGAGCGTGTTATCGTAATACTCCTGGCGATCGCGCTCGAACTTCTGCTGCGTCGCCCGGAAGCTGGCAACGCGTGCGACGATCTCTTCGCGCTCGCGCGCGACACGGTTTTCCAGATCGGTCATTGCCCATCCTCTTGGTCGTGGTCCTATCCCGGCGCATTGGCGTCGGTGAATTGGGCGTCAATGCGGAGCGGGCAGTGCGGGATTGTGATGATGCTGGGGCGGCGGAGGAGCGACGCAGCCGATGAGCCGGCGGAGCAGCTCGTCGTCGCAGTCCGATCGCGCGCGTGATGGTTGAGCGCGCAATCGCTCCGGCCATGCTATAGTCGCCGCCGGTCAACCGGATCATTCCCAGTGATTGCAAAAGACTTGCGCAGCGGCGTCGAGCAGCTCGGCAACATGATTGCCGAGGCATCGTCGATCGTGCCCTTCACCGGGGCGGGTATCTCCACCGAGTGCGGCATTCCCGATTTCCGCTCGCCTGGCGGGCTGTGGACGCGCAACCGCCCGATTCCGTTCGACGAGTTCGTGGCCAGTCAGGAGGCGCGCGACGAGTCGTGGCGGCGGCGCTTCGCGATGGAACCGACATTTGCGGCCGCCAAGCCGGGGCGCGGGCATCGCGCACTCGCGCAGCTTTACCGGGTCGGCAAGGTTCCTAGCATCATCACCCAGAACATCGACAATCTGCATCAGGCGTCGGGCTTCAAGGCCGATGATGTCATCGAACTGCACGGCAACACCACCTACGCCCGCTGCATCGGTTGCGGCAAGGACTACGATCTTGCGTGGGTGAAGCTGCACTTCGACAAGACCGGTGGTGCGCCGGACTGCGCGGAGTGCGGCGATCCGGTGAAGACCGCGACGATCTCGTTCGGGCAGTCGATGCCCGAGGATGCGATGCGCCGCGCGGCGGAACTCTCGCGGCAGTGCGACCTGTTCCTTGCGATCGGGTCGTCGCTGGTGGTGTGGCCCGCTGCAGGCTTTCCGATGATGGCGAAGGAGAGCGGTGCGCGGCTCGTGATCATCAACAACGAGCCGACCGATCAGGACGACGTCGCCGACCTGGTGATCCGCCATGACATTGGCGACACGCTTGGTCCTTTCGCAGGCAATTGACGCCTGATTGATTCGCGGCTGTGCAAGCCTGTTCATAGTTCCCGCAAGAATCGTTTTTTAGCTATGCCCGGCAAGCGGGAGTGTTATCTTTTGGTTGAGAGATTCGCGCAGCGTCCAAATGAGTTGGTCATGGAAAGCAGCGTGTACAGGGTGCGCCGCAACGTCGGCGCTCTGCATTTGACGTGTGGGGTCCGGGGTCATGGGGTCGGACGGATTTGAGTCCAAGAAGCTCGGCGGACCGCCGATCGGCGGAGTTGGGCAAAGCAGGATTGCGCAAGGCGAGTATGGCAGCGCGCCGCGCGATCCGGCGCTGGATGCCTTCTCCGGTCTCGGCGACGCCGCGGCCAACCTCGTCGAAGTCTCCGGCGTCATCAAATGGTTCGATGCGTCGAAGGGATACGGCTTCATCGTCCCCGACAATGGCTGGCCTGACATCCTCCTGCACGTGACGGTGCTGCGGCGCGACGGCTACCAGACCGCCTATGAGGGCGCGCGGCTCGTTGTCGAATGCGTGCAACGCGCGAAGGGCTACCAGGCCTTCCGCATCGTCTCGATGGACGAGTCGACCGCCATCCATCCGGCGCAGATGCTGCCGCCGCGAACCCATGTCACCGTGACCGCGACCAGCGGGCTCGAGCGTGCACAGGTCAAGTGGTTCAACCGGCTGCGCGGCTTCGGCTTCGTGACTTGCGGGGAGGGCACGCCCGACATCTTCGTGCACATGGAGACGCTGCGCCGCTTCGGCATGACCGAGCTGCGCCCCGGCCAGTATGTGCTGGTGCGGTTCGGGCCCGGCTCCAAGGGCATGATGGCCGCCGAGATCCACCCGGAGACCGGCCCCTCGGCGCTGTCGTCGCACTGAGCCCGGAGCCGGACGCCCTGACGGAAACGTGAGCCTCCGGCGAGCCGTCTGAGCTCTGGCATTTGCCGCAATCATCGGGTTAGGGTCCGCCGGAAAATCTTCCCCGGTGTGAGTATTTGTAGATGAATTTCGATTGCATGGTTGGGCGGCTCCGCCCGTGGCTGTTGGCCTCCCTCGTCATGGTGTTCAGCGCGCTGCTGGTCCCGGCCGCGCAGGCGGCCAGCGTCCAGCCGCTCGAGATCGTCACCAAGTCAGGCGTGCACGTCTTCTCCGTCGAAATGGCGACCACTGAGCAGGAGAAGGAGACCGGCCTGATGTACCGCAAGGAGCTCGCGGACGGCAAAGGCATGCTGTTCGACTTCACGCCGGAGCAGGAGGTGTCGATGTGGATGAAGAACACCTACATCTCACTCGACATGATCTTCATCCGCGCCGACGGGCGCATCCTGCGGATCGCCGAAAACACCGAGCCGATGTCGACCAAGATCATTCCATCACGCGGGCTCGCCAAGGGCGTTCTCGAGGTGATTGCCGGCACCGCGCAGAAATACGGCATCCAGCCCGGCGACCGGGTCGGCCACCCGCTGTTCGGCGGCCACTAGACTCTCTGTTCCCTTGCGCTTTCCGGCCAGGAAACCGCTGCCAATCTTCGAGCCGGAGGTCCCGCACCGGTGCCTTGCTGGCGCTGGCTGAAGCGTGTATCCACGGGCTTCTCGGAAATGTCGGGGTATAGCGCAGCCTGGTAGCGCGGCAGTTTTGGGTACTGCAGGTCGTTGGTTCGAATCCAGCTGCCCCGACCATTTAAATCGAGCGCCGGACTGAAGCCTCGCGGCTCCCGCTCGTTGCAACTCCAGCCGCCCAGGGGCTGACCAGATCAACGAGCCGGCGGGTTGTAGCGATCGAGGATCACGGTTCTTGAGCCGCTCGCCGACGGTCGCGAGATGGCGTCGTCAAATTTGTGATAGCGGTCGAACTGCTGCTGCTCATCGCGCAGATGTGGCGCGTCCGCGGACGAGTAGGCTCTATTTGCACCGTTCCAGTGATCAAATCCCGACACGACGCAACCCCGTCTTGGTTCAGATGCAGGTTGGTTAGCATCGTTGCAGGGGTATCTCTGTATCGTCGTGGCAACACCACCGGCAAACCGCCCGACATCAGCACACGGATTGTTTCTGCGGCTCTCTGTGCGTGAACGGCGTTCTGGCAGGGGTAGCCATGCTTCGGCCGCGATGCCACACCGGACGCAACAACGCCGCCTGGACGGAATATATTCGCCCAGACGGCGTCGCCGAATACTGGGCCCTGAAATCCCCAGTGCCCATGGGTCGTCCGCGCGGGAAATAGGTTCAACGCCGCGGCGCCTTACCGCTGCCGGCGACCGGGGCAGGCCCTGATCTCGAGCGGATGTGGCTTGCCGATGGTGCGCGCGGACTGGCAGGTTGCTTCAGCCTGACAAGACCAATCCGCGAGGAGGCACCATGGCGCGCAGACTGATCGATATCTCGGTTCCCTTGCAGAACGATGTTCCTGCCGATCCGCCGGGCAACCATCCGACTATCCAGTATATCGACCATCAACAGGGGCTGCCGCGCATCCTGCAGTTCTTCGATGGGCTGAAGGCTGCGGATCTGCCTGACGGGCAGGGCTGGGCCGTCGAGCAGGTCTCGCTCTCCACCCACAACGGCACGCATCTCGATGCGCCCTGGCATTTCCATCCGACCATGAACCGCGGAGAACGCTCGTGGACGATCGACGAGGTGCCGCTGGAATGGTGCTTTCAGCCCGGCGTGAAGCTCGACTTCCGGCATCTGCCTGACGGCTACGTCGCGACCGCAGGCGATGTCGAGGCCGAATTGAAGCGGATCGGCCACACGCTGTCGCCGCTCGAGATCGTCGTCGTCAACACCAGTGCCGGCGCGAAGTATGGCCAGGCCGACTACGTCAATTCGGGCTGCGGCATGGGCTACGAGGCCACGATGTATCTGCTCGACCGCGGCGTGCGGCTGACCGGCATCGACGGCTGGAGCTGGGATGCGCCGTTCGTTTTCACCGCGAAGAGATATGCCGAGACCAGGGACGCCAGCCTGATCTGGGAAGGCCACAAGGCCGGACGCCACATCGGATACTGCCACATCGAGAAGCTGCACAATCTGGAGCAACTGCCGTCGACCGGGTTCATGGTGTCGTGCTTCCCGGTGAAGATCGAGCGTGCATCGGCGGGGTGGACGAGGGCGGTTGCGATCCTCGACGGCTAGCCGCTATCGGTTTTTCGGCCGGTCGGAACCGGTGGACAGGGCGTTCATTCCGCCGGGTGTTGCGGCACCGCTACAGCCTAAGGCAGATGAATCTGCTCTGATGCACGTCGTAGATGCATTGGGTGATCGGGCCGGCGGCTCGTCCTCGCGTCCCGATTGCCGAAAGCGTTCTCTCCCGTGACTAGAGCCCCGGCGTCTTCCGGGGCTCTTTCTTGCGTGCCGCAGGCGCGCCAAGCCACGGCGCGTGCACCAACCCCTCAAAGAAAATCAGGTGCGCCGGAACCGACGCACCTGATTCATGCCTTCAATATCGCTTGTGCGTCGGGGGCTGTTACCACCGGCAAACGCGAACACCACGCGGGGTCCACCAGCAGCGGGGACCGACGTAGCCGCCGTAGTAACCATAGCCACGGCCATAATATCCGCGGCCATAGCCCCATCCGCGGCCGCGACCCCAGTAGCCGCGTCCGCGCCATTGCGCTTGCGCGGAAGAGGTGGTTGCGCCGACCAGGATGGCGGAGGTGCTTGCGACATAGACGAACAACAAAGCGACCGCTGCGAGGCAACGAGTCAGGATATTGTAGCGTTTAGTCATTCTGAAGATCTCCAGTCACTTCCAAACATCAGAACCGATGCTGGCTGTCTCGCTTAGACGCGTGAGACCGGCGTCCGGTTCGCGCATGCTAAGACAATATTTTCACTAAGGTTCTTGCGAGCTTTAACGACTCTATTGAGACCAACAGGTAAGGTCAAGTTACGTTCCTGTCTGCAAAGGATGATGTGGTTGCTACGCTCATCTTGTCGTTCATCCGCCGTTCATTCTGTTCATCTTGCACTGCATCGACTTGGCGCCGATTTGATTTGTGCATCGCAGAAGCAGAGATTTGCGAGCCGCGGAAAATGCCGTCGAGAACTTGAAGTCGACACGATCATGTTCTCTGAGCGTTGAGAATCCTCCCTGAAGAGTGCCCATGCCGAAACAACACACCTACGTCCTTGGTCTCAACGTCTACGACCATGACGTGAGCGCCTGCCTGCTGCGTGACGGCGCGATCGCCTACGCGATCTCCAAGGAGCGTATCACCCGCGAAAAGCACGCCTCCGGCTTCTACAAGGAGGTCGTCGACTACTGCCTGTCTGCAGAGGGCATCACGCTCGACGATGTCGACCTCGTGGTGCGCAACAGCTACATCCTGCCGGTGCCCGAGATGGAGGAGCGGATGCTCCATCAGGACATGCCGGGCTTCCTGCCGATCGCCGAACGCAATGAGGCGATCAAGCATCCGCTGTTTCGCTCCAAGTCCGACAAGGTGGTGTCGGTCTCGCATCACCTTGCGCATGCCTACAGCGCGTTCGCGGTGTCGCCGTTCAGGGATGGCGTCGTGATGATCGTCGACGGCGTCGGCAACTATCGGGCCGACGCGATGGAGTCCTATCCGCAGGATGGGGCCTCGCCGCTCGCCCGGGAGTCCGAGAGTTACTACAGGTTCGACGACACCAAACTCGAATGCCTGAAGAAGGTCTTCATGGAGCCGGCACGCGGCCTGTTGTCGGACGAGTTCTACAACATGCCCGGCTTGGGGGCGCTGTACAGCAGGGTCTCGACCTATGTGTTCGGCGACTGGAACAAGTGCGGCGAGCTGATGGGGCTTGCGCCCTATGGCCGCCGTGGGCAGGTCGGCCATCTGCTCGAGATGAAGGACGGCGAACTCCACGTGCCGTTCTGGGGCGAGGAGAACCGGCAGCCCTTCGTGCTCGACAGCGGCAGCTGGGAAAAGAGCCCGACGATGCGGCACTGGGAGGACATCGCCTGGCGGGTGCAGGACGACACCGAGAACGTGCTGCTGGCGAGGGCACGCTGGCTGCGCGAGACCACGGGGGCGAAGAACCTCTGCATCGCCGGCGGCGTCGCGCTGAACTGCGTGGCCAACGGGCGCATTGCGCGCGAGGCCGGCTTCGAGAACGTCTGGATCCAGCCCGCCGCCGGTGACGACGGCATCGCGATCGGCTGCGCCTATTACGGCTGGCTCGAGATCCTCAAGCAGCGCCGCTCGTTCGTGATGGACCATGCCTATGTCGGCCGGCGCTACAGCGACGCCGAGGTTGCGGCCGCGTTGCAAAGCTTTCTGGTGCGCATCCAGGTCGACGCGAAGCGCAGCGACGATATCTGCCGGGACACCGCCAAGCTGCTCGCCGATCAGCGCGTGATCGGCTGGTTCCAGGGTCCCTCCGAATTCGGTCCGCGGGCGCTCGGCAACCGCAGCCTGATCGCCGATCCGCGCAAGGCCGAGATGAAGGACATCCTCAACAGCCGCGTCAAGCACCGCCAGGCCTTCCGCCCGTTTGCGCCGATCGTACTGGCCGAGCGCATGAGGGAGATCTTCGAGGGCGAGGAGGACTCGCCCTATATGCTGATCGCCAAGCCGGTGCGGCCAGAATGGCGCGACAAGATCCCGGCGATCGTGCATGTCGACGGCTCGGCGCGGGTGCAGAGCGTGCGGCAGGAAACCAACCCGGTGCTCTATCGCCTGCTGAAGGAGTTCGAGGCGCTGACCGGCGTACCGGCCTTGATCAACACCTCGTTCAACGTCAAGGGCGAGCCGATCGTCGAGACGCCGCACGATGCGGTGAGCTGCTTCCTGACCACCGGCATCGACAACCTCGTGCTGCACGACACGCTGGTGTCGAAGACAGCCATGCACAAGGTTGTCACGCCCGTGATGACGACGTTCGGCGACGTCGCCACCATCGTCTCCTCGACGACGCAGGACGGCAGCCGGGGAGGCGCCTGAAGCTACAGCGTGACCCGGAAAAGTATGATGCGGTTTTCCCAGCGACAAACGCGAAGCGTTTGCGCGTAGGCCACGCTCAGGTAAGAGGGCTTACGCTGCCTTTGCCGGTGCCGCGGGTTTCTGCGCCGGCGGCTTGATCGGCTTGTCCTGCCGCTTCGACCACGAGATGTAATAGGCTACGATCGTCATGATCGCGATGCCGGAGATGCTGACGAAGATCTGCGCGAACAGCGAGCCCGAGCTCATCGAGAGCTCGAAATGTCCGACAAAGGACAGAAAAACGCCGACGCAGAACACCGCGAGCGACTGCTGGCCGCAGACGATCAGGGGATCGAACACCTTCCACTCCAGCGCCGACCAGTCCTTTGGGACGAAGCGGATCACGAGTATCGTGATCACCACGAAGTGCAGGAAGCGATAGGGCGCGAGGTTGGTCTTGTCGTTCGGGTTGAAGGTCGAATAGAGCCAGTCCGGGAACATCGCGCCGAAGTCCGGGAAGCGGCCGGCCATCGTCATGATCAGGGCGAAGATCAGATAGGCGACGCAGAACCACAGCGTGTAGCGCGAATTGATGATGTGCATGTTGGCGCGCGCGCCGCCCATCGCGCACCACGAGCCGAACACGAACAGCACCTGCCACGCGAACGGATTGAAGTACCAGGTCCCGGCCGGGTAGGCGGGCAGGTTCCAGCCCATGTGCCGCGACACCAGCCACAGCGCGAGCGAGGCCAGCATGGTCCAGTTCGGCTGCCGCAGCATGAACCACAGCACCGGCGGAAACAGCCCCATCAGCACGATGTAGAGCGGCAGCACGTCGAGATTGACCGGCTTGAACTTCAGGAACAGGCCCTGGCGCAGCGTCTCGGTGGCGTTGTCGACGAGGCCGGCGACGTTGAACTCGTTGATGATCTCGGAATCGCCGAAGCGCAGCGCCAGATAGCTGATCGAGGCGATGTAGATCACGAACAGGATGATGTGGGCGACATAGAGCTGCCAGACCCGCTTGGTCAGCCTGGTCGCGCCGACGATGAAGCCGCGCTCCAGCATCATGCGTGCATAGACGAAGGATGCGGTGTAGCCGGAGATGAAGACGAACAGGTCAGCGGCATCGCTGAAGCCGTAGTTCCGCGTCGTGATCCAGTTCACGATGTTGTCGGGGATGTGATCGAGATAGATCGCCCAGTTCGCGATCCCGCGGAACAGGTCGAGCCGGAGGTCACGGCCTTTTTCGGGCAAATGAGCGTGAATTTCCATGGAGCCCCGCTTCCTCGATGTGATGCTGTCGAGAACGCGCCGCGGGCCCGAGGGGTCTCCAAAGGAGGCCTCCCGGGGCCAGATTGTCACAGCGCGGTAGAATGACTATACCGGTCCGGCGAAGGCTGCCTCCGAGATCGAGGAATCACCGATCAGTGCGTAGAACGGTGTCTCTATACTATCCCGGCGGTTTCCTTCAAATCGCTTCCATATTGCACATCCCACGGGGCCGACCATCCATGACCGCACGCATTTTTAAGCCCGCCAAAAACGCGATGCAATCGGGACGTGCCAAGACCAAAGCGTGGCAACTGGATTACGAGCCGGAGCAGCCGCGCACCGTGGAGCCCTTGATGGGCTGGACGTCGTCCACCGACATGAAGCAGCAGCTCACGCTGCACTTCGAGACCAAGGAGGAGGCGGTCGCCTATTGCGAGCGCAAGGGCATCGCCTACCAGGTGATCGAGCCAAAGGATTCGGCGCACCGCCAGGTCGCCTATGCCGACAACTTTGCGTTCCGCCGCTGGGAGCCGTGGACCCACTAGGGCAGGCGATCAGCTCGCAGGGTTTGGCGCGGCCAGCGCTCCCGGGATCGGCAGCGGCGCGTCCTTGGAAACGCCGAGCACCGGAAAGCTTCGAATTTTGCGCACGTTGGGCAGGCCGGGGAATTGCAGCAGCTGTTGACGCATGTCGTCGACGCTGGGCGCGACGCATCTCAGCATGAAATCGGCATCGCCTGAGATCCGCCAGCATTGCAGGAAGCGCGGCACGGCGGCCACCGCGGCCTCGAACGTCTCGATCGCAACCCGGTTCTGGCTGTCGAGCTGGATCAGGACGAAGGTCGTCACCTCATAGCCGAGCAATCGTTCGTCGAGCGTGGCGCGGATCGCCTGCACCACGCCTCGGCTGCGCAAGGCGCGGACCCGGCGCAGGCAGGGCGGGGCTGATATGCCGACGCGCTCGGCCAGCTCGTTGATCCTGATCCGGCCGTCCCGCTGCAGCTCGGACAGGATCCGCAGATCAATGTCATCGAGCTGTGGGCGCTCTGTCACAGTCACAGGCCCGCCACCGCAGTCCGAGGGCTGCCGACCCGACCAAGCGCGGCTTGCGGTGTGACGCCTGACAGCACCAGCTTCTCATGCGCGGCGATGATGGCGTCGCGAGTCAGGCGGCCGCCGGGGCGGTACCAGGTGCAAAGACCGGTCAGCAGCGAGATGATGGCGAAGGTCGCGACCTGGATATCGACGACCTCGAACACGCCCTCCGAGACCCCGTCGGTCAGGATCTGCGCCAGCCGCTGCTCATAGGCGCCGCGCAACGCCACCACGGCGTCGTAGTTCTTGGCCTCGAGGCTGCGCAGTTCGGAATTGGCGATGAAGACCTCGCGCTTGCGGGTCATGTGATAGCTGACGTGGAAGGCCACGAAGGCTCGTAGCTTCTCGACCGGATCGGCCTTGCCCTCCAGCGCGAGATCGAGTTCGCGCAGCAAATCGTTGATATGCTCCCGCACCAGATCGAACAGCAGGTCCTGTTTGGTTGAGATATGGTTGTAGAGCGAGCCGGCCTGGATGCCGACCTCGGCGGCGAGCTGGCGCAGGCTCATCGCCTCATAGCCGCGCTCGAAGATCAGGTGCACGCCGGCCTTGCGGATCGCCTCCAGCGTCGTGGGGCCGTGTGAGCCGATCGTGCGTGCCATCAGCGCCTCGGAGGGATGTTTGCCAGGGACAGCCGGAAACAAGCAAACGACCGTATGTATATCGCATGAAATCCCAGTAAATTCAATGAACTGCGGATTTCATAGGTAAATCATAGCACAGTCGCTTGCGAAGCCAAGAAAAAAACGTATGATCGTTTAATTGCAAGATGAATCTCATGGGAGGGATCATGGCCTCGAACCGGGCGGCAATCTTCAATTTCGACCTTGGCGAGACCGCGGATGCGATCCGCGAGACGGTGCATGATTTCTCGACCAACGAGATCGCGCCGCGCGCCGCCGAGATCGATCGCTCCAATACCTTTCCGCGCGACCTCTGGCCCAAGATCGGCGCACTCGGCCTGCACGGCATCACGGTCGAGGAGGAGTACGGCGGCTCGGGCCTCGGCTATCTCGAGCACTGCATCGCAGTCGAGGAGATCTCGCGGGCGTCCGCCTCGGTCGGGCTGGCCTACGGCGCGCATTCCAACCTCTGCGTCAACCAGATCCGCCGCAACGGCAACGAGGCGCAGAAGCGCAAATATCTGCCCAAGCTGATCTCCGGCGAGCATGTGGGATCGCTGGCGATGTCGGAGCCGTCGGCCGGCTCCGACGTGGTCTCGATGAAGACCCGCGCCGAGAAGAAGGGCGACCGCTTCGTGCTCAACGGCAGCAAGATGTGGATCACCAACGGCCCGCACGCCGAGACGCTGGTGGTCTATGCCAAGACCGATCCGAACGGCGGTCCGCGCGGCATCACCGCCTTCATCATCGAAAAGGGCATGAAGGGCTTCTCCACCGCGCAGAAGCTCGACAAGCTCGGCATGCGCGGCTCCGACACCTGCGAGCTGGTGTTCGAGGATTGCGAGGTGCCGGAGGAGAACGTGCTGAGTGAGGTCGGCCGCGGCGTCAACGTCTTGATGAGTGGCCTCGACTATGAGCGCGCGGTGCTGGCAGCGGGACCGATCGGCATCATGCAGGCCTGCATGGACGTGGTGCTGCCTTACGTCCACGAGCGCAAGCAGTTCGGCGAGCCGATCGGCTCGTTCCAACTGGTGCAGGGCAAGATCGCCGACATGTACACCACGATGAACGCCTCGCGCGCCTATGTTTACGCGGTGGCGAAAGCCTGCGACCGTGGCGAGACCACCCGCGAGGATGCTGCCGGCGCCATCCTCTATGCCGCCGAGAAGGCCACCCGATGCGCGCTGGATGCGATCCAGCTGCTCGGCGGCAACGGCTACATCAACGACTATCCAACCGGCCGGCTGCTGCGTGACGCAAAGCTCTACGAGATCGGCGCCGGCACCAGCGAGATCCGCCGCATGCTGATCGGCCGCGAGCTGTTCGCCAAGACGGCCTGACCCGCGCCCCGTCGCGCCTCTCGCGCGACGGCCCGCCTTCACAAAATCCTGTCGGCTCCTCCAACGAAACGTGCAACACCGATGCCGCTTCATTCGACGATCGATCCCACATCCTCCGAATTCGCCCGCAACGCCGATGTGATGCGCAGCCTGGTCGCGGAGCTCCGCGACAAGCTCAAGCAGGTGGCCGGCGGCGGGGGCGAGACCTCGCGCAAGCGACATACCTCGCGCGGCAAGATGCTGGCGCGCGATCGCGTCGATCTGCTGGTCGATCCAGGTACGGCGTTCCTCGAACTGTCGCCGCTCGCCGCCAACGGGCTCTACGGCGGCGACGTGCATTCGGCCAGCGTCGTCACCGGCGTCGGGCGCATCTCGGGGCGCGAATGTATCATCGTCGCCAATGATGCCACCATCAAGGGCGGCACCTATTACCCGATGACGGTGAAGAAGCATTTGCGCGCCCAGGACATCGCCCGGCAGAACAATCTGCCCTGCGTCTACATGGTGGATTCCGGTGGCGCCTTCCTGCCGCTGCAGGACGAGATATTTCCCGACGAGCGGCATTTCGGCCGCATCTTCTATAATCAGGCGCAGATGTCGTCGCAGGGTATCCCGCAGATCGCTATCGTGATGGGCTCCTGCACGGCGGGCGGCGCCTATGTGCCGGCGATGTCGGACGAGAGCATCATCGTGCGCAATCAGGGCACGATCTTCCTCGGCGGCCCGCCGCTGGTGAAGGCCGCGACCGGCGAGGTGGTCACCGCCGAAGAGCTCGGCGGCGCCGACGTCCACTCCCGTCAGTCGGGCGTCACCGATCACTACGCGCAGAACGACGCCCATGCGATCGGGATCGCGCGCCGCATCGTCGGCACGCTGAAGCAGCCGGCGAAGGCACCGCTGAACATGCGTCCGGTCCAGGAGCCGCTGTTTCCCGCCGAGGAGATCTACGGCGTGGTCTCCGCCGACGGCCGCAAGCCGTTCGACGTGCACGACATCATCGCGCGGATCGTCGACGGCTCCGAGTTCGACGAGTTCAAGAAGCTCTACGGCACCACGCTGATCTGCGGCTTTGCCCATATCTGGGGCTATCCGGTCGGCATCATCGCCAACAACGGCATCCTGTTCAGCGAGAGCTCGCTGAAGGGCGCTCATTTCATCGAGCTGTGCTGCCAGCGCGGCATCCCCCTGGTGTTCCTGCAGAACATCACCGGCTTCATGGTCGGCAAGAAATACGAGGCCGGCGGCATCGCGCGCGACGGCGCCAAGCTGGTGACGGCGGTCGCGACCGCCGGCGTGCCGAAATTCACCGTCGTGATCGGCGGTTCCTACGGCGCCGGCAATTACGGCATGTGCGGCCGCGCCTACAGCCCGCGCTTCCTCTGGCTGTGGCCGAACGCGCGCATCTCAGTGATGGGCGGTGAGCAGGCCTCGATGGTGCTCAGTCAGGTGCGGCGCGACGGCATCGAGGCCAAGGGGGAGAGCTGGTCGGCGGAGGAGGAAGACAAGTTCCGTGAGCCGATCCGCGCGCAATACGAGAAGCAGGGCAATCCCTATTACGCTACCGCGCGGCTCTGGGACGACGGCGTGATCGATCCCGCCGATACCCGCCTGGTGCTCGGGCTCGGCCTGTCGGCCGCCGCCAATGCGCCGATCGAGCCGACGAAGTTCGGCCTGTTCAGGATGTGACCCGGAATCTGACCATGGACCGCTCAAAACTCTACCGGCGTTTCCGCACGCTTTTGATCGCCAACCGCGGCGAGATCGCCTGCCGCGTCATCCGCTCGGCGCGTGCCATGGGGCTGCGCACCGTCGCGGTCTATTCCGAGGCCGATCGCGATGCGATGCATGTCGCGCTCGCCGACGAGGCCGTGCTGCTCGGGCCCGCACGGGCGCGCGACAGCTATCTCAACATCGAGCGCGTCATCGCCGCTGCCAAGCAGACCGGCGCGGAAGCGCTGCATCCCGGCTACGGCTTCCTGTCCGAAAATGCCGAGTTCGCGCAGGCCTGTCTCGATGCCGGCCTGGTCTTCGTCGGCCCGACCGCCGCGATGATGACCGCGATGGGTTCGAAATCCGGCTCGAAGGCGCTGATGGAGAAGGCCGGCGTGCCGCTGGTGCCCGGCTATCACGGCGAGGCGCAGGACGAGGCGATCCTGGCGGAGGCTGCCAACCGGATCGGCTTCCCGGTGCTGGTGAAGGCGTCGGCCGGCGGCGGCGGCCGCGGCATGCGCGTGGTCAATTCTGCGGGCGAACTGTCCGCCGCGATCACCAGCGCCAAGCGCGAGGCCAAGGCGGCGTTCGGCGACGACCGCATGCTGATCGAGAAATACGTGCAGAACCCGCGCCATATCGAGGTGCAGATCATCGGCGACAGCCACGGCAATCTGCTCTCGCTGTGGGAGCGCGAATGCACGCTGCAGCGCCGGCACCAGAAGGTGATCGAGGAGGCGCCGTCGCCGACGCTGAACGCCGCGCAGCGCGAGACGGTCTGCGAGGCCGCGCGTAAGGCGGCCGGCGCGGTCAATTTCGTCGGCGCTGGCACGATCGAGTTCGTCTCCGACGGCAAGGACGTGTTCTTCATCGAGATGAACACCCGCCTGCAGGTCGAGCATCCCGTCACCGAGTTGATCACCGGTGTCGATCTCGTCGAATGGCAGCTGCGCGTCGCCTTCGGTGAGGCGCTGCCGCTGAAGCAAAACGAGATCAAGCTCAATGGCCACGCCATCGAGGCGCGCGTCTACGCAGAAAATCCGCAGAAGAACTTCATGCCTTCGGTCGGCCGCATCAAGACCTGGCGGACGCCGCCCGAGGGCGAGGGCCTGCGCATCGATGCCGGCTACCGCAGCGGTGATAACGTCTCGCCGTACTACGACGCGATGCTTGCCAAGGTGATCGCCTGGGCGCCGACGCGCGAAGGCGCGATCGAGAAGCTCAACCGTGGGCTGGAGCAGACCGACGTCCGCGGCATCGTCACCAACATCCCATTCCTGTCGGCGCTGGTGACGCATCCCGCCACCAGGGCCAACGCGATCGATACCGGCTTCATCGAGCGCGAGCTGAAGAACCTGACATCAGGCGCCGGCGCGGCCGGCGAGTTCGAGCTGTGCGCGGCGGCGGCTGCGATCGTGAACGCCGAGCAGACGGCGGCGCGGCGCGAGGCGAACTCGCCCTGGCAGGCGTTCGGCTGGATGCCGGTCGGCCGTCGCCAGCGGGTGTTTTCGTTCCGGCAGGGCCACGAGCCCGCCCACACCATCACGCTGCACTATGGCAACGGACCGTCGACGCTCTCCGTCGGCGGGCGCGAGCTTGCCCTTGCGATTTCGTCATCCGGTGATGACGGCTTCGACCTGACGCTCGACGGCCTCAAATCGCGCGTCGCCTCGGTCATCGAGGGCCACGAGCTTTACCTGCGCACCCGCAACGGCCGCTTCGACCTGCACTGGGTCGACCCGTTCGGCGGCGAGAGCGAGGAGCAGGTCGGCGAGGACAAGATCGTGGCGCCCTTGCCGGGCACCGTGGTCGCACTGCTGGCCGAGGAGGGCGCGACGCTGGAGAAGGGCGCCCCGATCCTCACGCTCGAAGTCATGAAGATGGAGCAGACCCTGCGCGCGCCCTATGCCGGGGTGCTGAAGAAGCTCAAATGCAAGGTCGGCGACATCGTCGGCGAGGGCGTCGAGCTTGCCGAAGTCGAGGCTGCGGCCGCGTCATGAGCGATCAGATCCACATCGTCGAGATGGGGCCGCGCGACGGCCTGCAGAACGAGAAGACGCCGGTCAGTGTCGAGGCGCGCATCGCCTTTGTCGAGGCGCTGGTGGCGGCGGGGCTTGGCACCGTCGAGGTCGGCGCCTTCGTGTCGCCGAAGGCGATCCCGCAGATGGCGAGCTCCGACCAGGTGCTGCGCGGCGTCAGCCACATCAAGGGCGCCGAATTCCACGTGCTGGTGCCGAACGAGAAGGGCTATGACGCCGCGCGCGCGGCCGGCGCCCAGATCGTCTCGGTGTTCGCGGCGGCCTCCGAGGGCTTCTCGCGCGCCAACATCAACTGTTCGATCGCGGAATCGATCGAGCGCTTCAAGCCTGTGCTGGCGCGCGCCAAGGCCGATGGCGTCAAGGTGCGCGGCTATATCTCCTGCGTGCTGGGCTGTCCGTTCGACGGTGAGATCAAGCCGAAGGCGGTCGCCGATCTCGCAGTGACCCTGTGGGATCTCGGTTGCTACGAGATCTCGGTCGGCGACACCATCGGCGTCGGCACGCCGCTCAAGGCCAAGGAGATGCTGCGCGCGGTCGGCGCCGAGCTGCCGGTCGCCAACCTCGCGATGCACTTCCACGACACCTATGGCCAGGCGCTCGCCAATCTCTATGCCGGCATGGAGGAGGGCGTTCGCGTGATCGATGCCGCCGCCGGCGGCCTCGGCGGCTGCCCCTACGCGCCCGGGGCCACCGGCAACGTCGCGACCGAGGATGTCGTCTACATGCTCGAAGGCATGGGCGTGAACACCGGTGTCGACATGGAGAAGCTGCTGGCTGCGACGAACAAGGTCGCCGGCTTGCTCGGCCGTCCGCCGGTCAGCCGCGTCGCCTCCGCGCTGAACGCAAAGCGGAAGCGGCTCGGCGGGTCGTAGTCCTCCAACGCACGGGTTCCAGGAATCGAATGATGGAACCTGTTTTGCAGCGCACACCGCCTTTTGCTCTGGGTCAAAACGCCTCGAAAGCGTTCATGGCTTGGTGACTCAAACATGCTGATGTGAGCGGGCTCGCAATTGCTCCAGGTGCGTCTCGCCATGTCCGGACAGGTGTCAGCTTCCCGCGGCCGAACGTTTCTGGCCGGAAAGATCGTCTTCAATTTCGGCCGGTCGGCCTTCGATTGCACGGTCCGGCAGCTCACCGATACGGGCGCGACCGTGGAACTCGAAAGTGTGGTCGGCATTCCCGACCTGGTCCAATTGCTGATCGTCGGCACCAATCAGGTGCGACCATGCAAGCGGTTGTGGCAGTCGGACCGCCAGCTCGGCCTGGCCTTCGAGGCGCAGCAGGCGACCGCTGCGGCTCCTGCGGCTGCCGTGTCTGCCGCTCCTGCGCCATCGGCCATGCCGGAGCGGCGCGCCGGCGATATCTTGCGCGGGCACATGCTGGCGCTGCGTGCGGCGCTCGATCAGATCCCGGTCGGCATCCTGCTCCTGGACGCAGAGCTGAAAGCTCTCTTCATCAACCGCGCGTTCCGGAACATGTGGCAGCTTCCGGACGCGGTGGCCGACCGCAACCCCAGCTTCACCGATCTGATGCATCAAGGCTGCAAGATCATGGCCTATGAGCTGCCGGCTGAGCAGCTTCAAGCCTACGTCGCCGAACGCGTCCGCCTCGTCGCCGTCGGCGACGCAAACCCGATCGATCTCAGGCGCAGCAACGGCGATGTGGTGCGGTGTCAGTGCACGCCGCTGCCCGACGGCGGCCGGATGGTGAGCTACACGCCGGTAACCGATATCGTGCGCGCATCGGACAAGTTGAAGGTGCTGACCGGCGCGCTCGAGAACGTGGAGGACGGCGTCGTCCTCCTCGACCGCGATCTCAATGCGGTCTTCCTTAACCGCCGAATGCGTGAATTCTGGGAGGTGAGCGAGGAGGAAGTGGCGCGGCATCCGGCCTACATGACGCTGCTCACGCGCAATCGCCGGGCAGTCCCGACGGGCTCGACCCCGGAGCAGATCAGAGCCTTTCCGGCAAAGCGGATCGCGGAGATCAAGGCGGGCGATCACAAGCGCGACGTGCAGACGCCTGATGGCCGCAACATCAGGATCCATTGCTCGACGATGGCGAACGGCGGCCGGATGCTGACCTTTGTCGACGTGACAGATCTTGTCGGTAACGCGCGTCAGCTCGAGGTGCTCGCGACCACCGATCCGCTCACCGGGCTGTTCAACCGCAGGCACTTCCTGACCACGCTGGATGCAGAGTGGAGCCGGTTCCAGCGCTACTATCGCTCCGTCTCCGTCCTGATGGTCGATATCGACTACTTCAAGAGCATCAATGACCGGTTCGGTCACGCGGCCGGCGACGAGGCCATCAAGGCCGTCGCCGAGATTTGCACGCGCGGCAAGCGCAAGTCCGATGTTGTCGGCCGCGTCGGAGGCGAGGAGTTCGCGGTTCTGCTGCCGGAAACGACGTTGTCGCGCGCCCGAACCGTCGCCGAGCGCATTCGCAGGAGGGCGGAAGGGTTGGCGTTGCGGGCCGACGATCGTCCGATGCGACTGACGGTGAGCATCGGCGTTGCCGAGGCCATCACAAGCATGCCCGGGATCGAGGCGCTGATGAAGGCCGCCGATGCGGCGCTCTACCAGGCCAAGGACCGCGGCCGGAATCGCGTTGAGTGCTGGGCGCCTCCGGCGCCGCCGAAGCTGGCGGCTGAGTAGATTGCAGGAAGGGTGGAGCTACTTGTCCGCGTAGCGAGGGCGCAAATCCACAAGTCAGGCGCGTTTCTTCGAGGGATGGCAACGTTAGGGTCATTTGGCGAGGCACCGGTCAGGTTCCCATAAGGACCGATAATACATGGTTGCCCGGGAGCCACGATTGTTGCGTCATCGCAACAGTTGCTCGGCATTTAACCCTAAACACAGCTGGTCCGTAGTCACGCCGCTTTTTGGCCACACCCTGACATGAAAGGATATTCACCTAGCTGAATAGCCAGCGCTCGCGACAACGGGACTTTTGGTCGGTTCCGGCGTTGTTGGAGGAAAGAGCGTCGGGAACAGGGTCGCGATGGACGCCAAGGCGGACGGCAAGACGAACATCAAGGGCAGGTTGCCGAGCCGTCACGTGACGGAAGGCCCCGAACGCGCGCCGCATCGTTCCTATCTCTATGCGATGGGGCTGACGACAGCCCAGATTCATCAACCGTTTGTCGGCGTTGCTTCATGTTGGAATGAAGCTGCTCCCTGCAACATTTCGCTGATGCGCCAGGCCCAGGCGGTGAAGAAGGGCGTGGCTTCGGCCGGCGGCACGCCGCGCGAGTTCTGCACCATCACCGTCACCGACGGCATCGCGATGGGCCATGACGGCATGCGCTCGTCGCTGCCGTCACGCGAATGCATCGCCGATTCGGTGGAACTCACCGTCCGTGGCCATTCCTATGATGCGCTGGTCGGGCTCGCCGGCTGCGACAAGTCGCTGCCGGGCATGATGATGGCGATGGTCCGCCTCAACGTGCCGTCGATCTTCATTTATGGCGGCTCCATCCTGCCGGGCAACTTCCGCGGGCAGCCGGTCACCGTACAGGACATGTTCGAGGCGGTCGGCAAGCACTCGGTCGGCGCCATGTCGGACGAGGATCTCGACGAGATCGAGCGGGTGGCGTGCCCGTCGGCCGGCGCCTGCGGCGCCCAGTTCACCGCCAACACCATGGCGACCGTCTCCGAGGCGATTGGCCTCGCGCTGCCGTATTCGGCCGGGGCCCCGGCGCCGTACGAGATCCGCGACTCCTTCTGCGCCGCCGCAGGCGAGAAAGTGATGGAGCTGATCGAGAAAAACATCCGGCCCCGCGACATTGTCACCCGGGAAGCCCTTGAAAATGCTGCGGCCGTGGTTGCAGCCTCAGGTGGTTCGACCAATGCTGCGCTGCACCTGCCGGCGATCGCCCATGAGTGCGGCATCAAGTTCAATCTGTTCGACGTTGCCGAAATCTTCAAAAAGACTCCTTACGTCGCGGATTTGAAGCCGGGCGGCCGTTATGTTGCCAAAGACATGTTTGAAGTTGGCGGCATTCCGCTGCTGATGAAAACGCTGCTCGACAATGGCCACCTGCACGGGAATTGCCTGACCGTCACTGGCCGAACGATCGCCGAAAACCTCAAAAGCGTGAAATGGAATCCGCACCAGGACGTGGTGCGGCCCGCCGACAATCCGATCACCGTGACAGGTGGCGTTGTCGGACTGAAGGGTAATCTCGCTCCGGAGGGTGCGATCGTGAAGGTCGCGGGAATGTCCAACTTGAAGTTCACCGGTCCGGCCCGGTGCTTCGACCGCGAGGAAGACGCCTTTGAGGCGGTGCAGAAGCGCACCTACAAGGAAGGCGAAGTGATTGTGATCCGCTACGAGGGGCCGAAGGGCGGTCCCGGCATGCGGGAGATGCTGGCGACCACGGCGGCGCTGACCGGGCAGGGGATGGGCGGCAAGATTGCCCTGATCACCGATGGCCGGTTTTCGGGCGCCACCCGTGGCTTCTGCATCGGCCATATTGGACCCGAAGCGGCCGTCGGCGGGCCGATCGGGCTATTGCAGGACGGCGACATCATCGAGATCGATGCGGTCGCCGGCACACTTGACGTAAAATTGAGCGACGCCGAGCTCGCAAATCGTAAGACCAAATGGGCCCCTCGGGCGACTAACCACACATCTGGTGCGCTGTGGAAGTACGCCGAGCAAGTGGGGCCGGCGGTGGATGGCGCAGTCACCCATCCGGGTGGCGCGCACGAGAAACAGTGTTATGCGGACGTTTAGGCGTACGATATTGGCGTTTGCGTTAGGGGCCATTCCGGTGGCGGGCCCCGGATTCGGATTCGACGGCGCCCCGGTCAGCCCCCAGGATACCGTTCTTCCGGTGGTCGCGCCGCAGCCCGGTACGGCCGGTGCGTTGAAGCGCGCCACGACGCCGGTTGCCCCCGCGGCGACCGTGCCGACCTCGTCCTTCAGCACGCTGCAGTACCAGGCCGAGGGCGGTCATCCCGTGGCGCAGTGGAAGCTCGGCAAGATGTACGCCGAGGGCGACGGCGTCATCCAGGACGACATGCGCGCCTTCGAGTATTTCAGCCGGATCGCCAATGCGCATGCCGAGGATTCGCCGTCGGCGCCGCAGGCCTCGATCGTGGCCAACGCGTTCGTGGCGCTCGGCCGCTATTATCTGAGCGGCATCCCCAATTCCAAGGTGAAGGCGGACACCGAGCGTGCGCGAGAGATGTTCTCCTATGCCGCGTCCTATTTCGGCAATGCCGACGCCCAGTACGACCTTGCCCGGCTGTACCTGAAGACGCCTGACGCCTCGCGGGACGATTTCCGCTATGGCGCACGCTGGCTCGGGCTCGCGGCCCAGAAGGGCCAGCATCAGGCGCAGGCGCTGCTTGGCCAGATGCTGTTCAACGGCGACCGGCTGCCGCCGCAGCGGGCCCGTGGCCTGATGTGGCTGACCCTGGCGCGCGACAGCGCAACGCCCGACGAAGCCTGGATCAAGGAAAGCTACAACCGGGCCATCGCCAAGGCGTCCGAGGACGACCGGGCGATGGCGCTGCAGATGCTCGAGCATTGGGTGCAGGGTCGTCGCGATTAGAGGCCGGGATTGATATTCCGGGCGGCCCCGATCGTTTGATCCGCAAGGCTCAGGGGGTCTCGAAATCGAGATCGGCCCAGACCGGGACATGGTCGGACGGCTTCTCCCAGGCGCGGACATAGCTGTCGATCCCGACATCGATCAGCCGGTCGCTTGCCTGCGCCGACATCAGGAGATGGTCGATGCGCAGGCCCCAGTTCTTCTGCCAGGCGCCGGCCTGGTAGTCCCAGAAGGTGTACTGGCCGGGCTCGTCATTGACCGCGCGCAGTGCATCGGTCAGGCCGAGGCCGAGCAGCGACTGGAAGGCCTCGCGGGTCTGAGGCCGGAACAGGGCATCGTCGGCCCACGCAGCCGGATTGTAGACGTCGCGGGCGGCCGGAATGACATTGAAGTCGCCGGCCAGGATCAGCGGCTCCTCGGCCTTGAGCCGTTCCCGCGCGTACTCAAGAAGCCGCGACATCCATTTGAGCTTGTAGGGGTATTTGTCGGTATTGGCGGGGTTGCCATTGGGCAGGTAAAGGCACGCCACCCGCACCACGCCCTGCTTCAGCGTGACGACGCCTTCGAGAAAGCGGGCATGGGCGTCCTCCTCGTCGCCGGCGAGGCCCGATTTGGTCTCGTCGAACGGCAGCTTGGAGAGCAGCGCGACGCCGTTGAAGGTCTTCTGGCCGTGGGTGACGACATTATACCCGAGCGCCTCGACCTCGAGCCGGGGAAACGCGTCATCGACGCATTTGATCTCCTGCAGGCAGACGATATCGGGGGAGCACTCCTTCAGCCAGGCGACCAGAAGTTCGATCCGTTGCCGGACCGAGTTGACGTTCCACGTAGCGATGCGAACTGCCATCGGACTTCCTTCATTGATGGGACACGCGACCGAGCCCCCGCTTAGACCAAGCGCTTCCGCATTTTGATGTGTGGGATGCCGGCTTCCTCGAATTCATCGCCGACCCGCTCGAACCCGGCGCGCGCGTAGAACGGTTCCGCGTGCGTCTGCGCGTTGAGGATCAGTTCGGGATAGCCGAGTTCGGCCGCCTTGGCCATCAGTGCGTCCAGCACGCGGGCGCCGATGCCGGTGCCGCGCGCTGGTTTGAGCACGGCCATGCGGCCGATATGACCATCGGGCAGCAGCCGGCCCGTCGCAACCGCCATGCCGTCATCGGCAAACGCCAGCGCATGCCAGCTCGACGCGTCCAAGTCGTCCCATTCCAGTTCTACCGGCACGCGCTGCTCCTCGACGAAGACGCTGTAGCGGATGGCACGGGAGCGTTGGCGGGCCTCTTCCCAGGTGCAGACAAGAACGGAGCTGGACATAAGGTCGCGATTCGGGGGAGCCGCAGGATTTTACTTAGGTGGCATACCACGGGCTGTCCGCCTGTGCTAACCCTCCCCAGAAACAAGGCGTAACAATTGCCGATGGGGGAGTTGCGAAGCGTCCCGGCCTCCAAGGGTAGCCGGCGGCGCACGTGCAAGACGTATGAAGAAACGCAATTTGGTTCTGACTGTCGCTGTTCTCGGCATTGCGGCCGGGGCGGCTTACGTGACCCGCGCTTCATGGATGGGAGGCAACCCCCCCACCGCGCAGGGGACGCCGAGGCCGCGGGTGGTCTCGGTGGATTTCGCCAAGGCCGAACGCAGATCGGTGCCGGTCGATGTCGACGCGATCGGACAGGTCACGCCGATCTCCAGCGTGGCGCTGAAGTCGCGGCTGGAGACCACCATCGTCTCGGTGCATTTCGAGGATGGCGCCAAGGTCAATGAGGGCGACCTGCTGTTCATGCTCGACGCGCGGCAGATCGACGCCCAGATCGAGCAGGCCGAGGGCGTGCTGGCCCGCGACCAGGCCCAGCTCGAGGGCGCCCAGCGCGACCTCCGCCGCTATACCGAGCTGGTCGGCAAGGGCGCCACCACCCAGGTCAATCTGGATAACGCAAAAACCCAGTCCGACGTCCTGATCGGCACCATCAAGGCCGACCAGTTCGCGCTGGAAAACCTCCGCGTCCAGAAGAGCTACACCGTGATCCGCGCACCGTTCGCGGGCCGGATCAGCGCCGCCAACGTCAAGGTCGGCAACTTCGTCCGTCCCGCCGACACCCAGCCGCTCGCGGTCATCAACCAGATGGCGCCGGTCTACGTCACCTTCGCCATTCCCCAGCGCGCGCTGGTCGATCTGCGCGACGCCATGGCGAAGGGCGATTCCCAGGTGATCGCGACCATTCCCGGCCACCAGCGCTCCGAGAGCGGCAAGGTCGCGATGGTCGAAAACACCGTCGATGCCACCACCGGCATGGTCACGGTGCGCGGCATCATGAACAATGCGAGCGAGACGCTCTGGCCCGGCACCATCGTGCAGACCAAGCTGATCATCCGCAGCGAGGAGGCCGTCGTGGTGCCGACGGTCGCGGTGCAGCGCAGCCAGAACGGCAATTTCGTTTTCGTCGTCCAGGACGGCACAGCCAAGGTCCGGCCGGTCAAGGTCGATCGCACCTTCCAGGGCTCGTCGGTGATCTCGGACGGATTGGCGGGCGATGAAAGCGTCGTCGTCGACGGCCAATTGCTGCTGTCGGAGGGATCGCGGGTCGAGCTGCGGGCAAAGGCCGGAGCCTGACCGATGACGCTGTCCGAGCTCTGCATCCGCCGTCCGGTGATGACGACGCTGATCACGGCGTCGATCATCGCATTCGGCGTGTTCGGCTTCCGTCTGCTGCCGGTCTCGGCGCTGCCCAAAGTGGATTTCCCGACCATCGCGGTCACCGCCACGCTGCCGGGCGCCAGCGCCGACACCATGGCCGCCTCGGTCGCCGGCATCATCGAGCGCCAACTCTCGACCATTGCCGGCATCTCCTCGATGAACTCGAACTCCTCGCAGGGCACGAGCGTCATCACCATCCAGTTCGACCTCAACCGCAACATCGACGCCGCCGCGCTCGACGTGCAGACCGCATTGACGATCGCGCAGCGCCGGCTGCCGATCGAGATGACAATTCCGCCGAGCTTCCGGAAGGTGAACCCGGCCGATTTCCCGGTCCTGTTCGTCTCGTTGGGCTCGGCGACGCTGCCGCTGTCGTCGGTCAACGAATATGGCGACATCACGATCGGACAGGCGCTGTCGCAGCTGCCGGGCGTCGCCCAGGTCTTGATTTACGGCGCGCAGAAATTCGCGATCCGGGTCCAGGCCGATCCGGAGGCTGCTGCCGCCCGCGGCGTCTCGATGGAGGACATCCGCGCGGCGGTGGCGCGCGCCAATTCCTCGACCCCGGTCGGCACGCTGAACGGCCCCAAGCAGGACGTCGCGCTGCAGGCCTCCGGCCAGATGGACAAGGCGGCAGATTATCGCCAGATCTATGTCGCCTGGCGCAACGGCTCGCCGGTCCGGCTCGACGAGATCGCCAAGGTCTATGACAGCGTCGAGAACGACAAGATCGCGACCTGGATGAACGACGAGCGGGCGATCGTGCTCGCGATCCAGAAGCAGCCCGACGCCAACACCGTGGCGGTGGTGGACGCCGTGCTGGCCAAGCTGCCGTCGCTGCGTGCCGCGATCCCGCCCTCGGTGACCATGCAGGTCATGATGGACCGTTCGGTCTCGATCCGGCAGGCGGTCAGCGACGTCGAGGAGACTCTGCTGATCGCGATCGCGCTGGTGATCCTCGTGATCTTCCTGTTCCTGCGCTCGGCGTCGGCGACCTTCATCCCGGCGCTGGCGGTGCCGATCTCGCTGTTCGGCACTTGCGCCGCGATGTACGCGCTGGATTACTCGATCAACAACATGACGCTGCTGGCGCTGACGCTCTCGGTCGGCTTCGTGGTCGACGACGCCATCGTCATGCTGGAGAACATCGTGCGCCATATCGAGCACGGCATGAAGCCGTTCGAGGCGGCGCTGAAGGGCGCCCGCGAGATCGGCTTTACTATCATCTCGATCACCTTCTCGCTGATCGCCGTGTTCATCCCGGTGCTCTTGATGGGCGGCATCGTCGGCCGTGTGTTCCGCGAATTCGCCGTCACGATCTCGGTCGCGATCATCGTCTCCGGCTTCGTGTCGCTGACCCTGACGCCGATGCTGTGCGCCCGCGTGCTGCGCGCGCATGACGCCACCAAGCGGCCGAATATCGTGCTGCGGGCGTTCGAGGCGATGTTCGAGGCCTGGCTGCGCGCCTATGAATGGGCGCTGGACTGGGTGCTGGCCAAGAAGGCCCTGATGCTGATCGTGACGCTGGCGACGCTTGGCGGCACCGTCTATCTCTACATGATCGTGCCGAAGGGCTTCTTCCCGCAGGAAGACACCGGCTTCCTGATCGGCGTAACGGAAGCGGCGACCGACACCTCTTTCGAGGCGATGAAGGTGCGCCAGCAGGCGCTGGTCGATGTGATGCGCACCGATCCGGCGATCGATTACATCAATTCGACCGTCGGCTCCGGCGGTCCCAATCCGACAACCAATTACGGCCGCCTGTTCATCGCGCTGAAGCCGCAGAAAACCCGCGACAATGCCGCCGTGGTGATCGGGCGGTTGCGCCAGAAGGCGCGCGAGATCCCGGGCATGCAGGCGTTCTTCCAGAGCGTCCAGAACCTCAACATCGGCGGCCGCATCTCCAAGAGCCAGTACCAGTATGTGATGCAGAGCGGCGATACCGAGGCTCTGTACCGGCTGGCGCCGGAGATGCGCGACAAGATCGAGAAGATCGCAGGGCTGCTCGACGTTACCACCGACCTCTACATCAAGAACCCGCAGATGACGGTCGACATCGACCGCGAGAAGGCGGCGGTCTACGGCGTCACCGTCGACCAGGTCCGCAACCAGCTCTACAACGCCTATGGCGCGCGGCAGGTCGGCACCATCTACATGCCGTCGAACGACTACCAGATCATCCTGGAGGTGCAGCCGCAGTTCCGCGTCGACCCGTCGGATCTGTCGAAACTTTACATGAAGACCGCGAACGGCCAGACCATTCCGCTCGATGCGGTGGCGAAGCTGGTGCCGACGGTCGGGCCGTTGCAGATCAACCATCAGGGCCAGCAGCCGGCGGTGACGATCTCGTTCAATCTGGCGCCTGGCATTTCGCTCGGCTACGCGGTCGACAAGATCACCGAGCTCGAGCAGAACGCGAATTTGCCGCCGACGATTGCGACCGGATTCTCCGGCACCGCGCAGGTGTTCCAGGATTCGCTGCGCGGGCAGGGTGTCCTGATCCTCGCCGCCGTGTTCGCGGCCTTCGTGATCCTCGGCATCCTCTATGAGAGCTTCATCCACCCGATCACCATCATCTCCGGCCTGCCGTCGGCCGGCATCGGCGCGATCCTGACGCTGATGCTGTTCGGGATGGAGCTGTCCGTGATCGCGATGATCGGCATCGTGATGCTGGTCGGCATCGTCAAGAAGAACGCGATCATGATGGTCGACTTTGCGCTGGAGCGCCGCCGCGTCGGCCTCAGCGCCGAGCACGCGATCCGCGAGGCGGCGCTGCTGCGCTTCCGCCCGATCATGATGACGACGTTCGCGGCGATCTTCGGCACGCTGCCGATCGCACTTGGCGCCGGCGCCGGCGCCGAACTGCGTCAGCCGCTCGGCGTCGCCGTGGTCGGCGGCCTCTGCGTGTCGCAGCTGCTGACGCTGTTCATCACGCCGGTGATCTACATCTATCTCGACCGCATCGACCGCCGGCTGCGCCGCAAGCTCGATCCGCAGGCCGATGGCGTCGTCGAGCGGCCGCAGGTGGTCGCGGCGGAATAGTCAGCCGTGCCGCGCGAGCCGCAAAACGATTCGCGAAGAAACCACCCAGGATGCGGAAGCGTTAGATCGAGAAGCTGGTGCCGCAGCCGCAGGAAGCAGTGGCGTTCGGGTTGACGACGCGGAACGAGGCGCCGATCAGGTCGTCGACGAAGTCGACTTCCGAGCCCGCGAGGAACGGCACCGAGGCGGGGTCGATCAGTACGACCGCGCTGTCGCGCTCGATCACGAGGTCGTCATCGGCCTGGGTGCGCTCGACGTCGAACTTGTACTGGAAACCGGAGCAGCCGCCGCCCTCGACGGAAATGCGCAGCTTGGCGCCGTCGCCTTCCTTGCTGAGGATCTGCCCGATCCGGCGGGCGGCCCGTTCGCTGACGGTGATGGCAGCAGTCATGTCGGTCTCCGAAACCTTATTTGAGCATGGTCTGATCGGATCATGCCCGGCGTCATGCCCAATTCATTTGGCCGGCCGCGTCAGGCATAGTTAAGTGCGTCGGACCATGGAATCAAATGGATAAGGACTAAAATACCGTGTCGGTCGGAATGGCTGCCCCCCGCGCGCCTTATGCCTGCGACCCCGACCGCAGCCGCGGCCGGCTTGTCGCGGAGCCGCCGAGCCGGACCCGCAGCCCGTTCCGGCGCGACTGCGACCGAGTGATCCATTCCACCGCGTTCCGTCGCCTCAAGCACAAGACCCAGGTCTTCGTCTTCCACGAGGGCGATCATTACCGCACCCGGTTGACCCACTCGCTGGAAGTCGCGCAAATCGCCCGCGCGCTGGCCCGCCAACTCGGGGTCGACGAGGATCTGACCGAGACGCTGGCGCTGGCGCACGACCTCGGCCATCCGCCGTTCGGGCATGCCGGGGAGCGGGCGCTCGACGACTGCCTCAAGGACGATGGCGGCTTCGACCACAATGCGCAGGCGCTGCGGGTCGTCACCTCGCTGGAGCATCGCTACCCCGAATTCGGCGGGCTGAACCTGACCTGGGAATCGCTCGAGGGCATCGTCAAGCACAATGGGCCGCTGACCCAACGCAACGGCGCACCTCGCGGTCGCTACCTCAATAGCGGCCTTCCGATCGGGATCGCCGACTACAACCGGACTTACGACCTCGAGCTTTGGAGCTATGCCTCGCTCGAGGCGCAGATCGCGGCCTTCGCCGACGACATCGCCTATGACGCGCACGATATCGACGACGGCCTGCGCGCCGGCCTGTTTGCGGTCGACGACCTCAAGGAGATGCCGCTGACATCGGAGATCATCACCGAGATCGACCGCCATTACCCCGGGCTCGACGAGGTCCGGCGCGGCGCCGAGCTGGTGCGTGAGCTGATCTCGCATTTCATCAGCGCTGTCTTCAACGAGGCGACCCGGCGCCTCGCGGCCGCCCAGCCGCAATCGGCTGAAGACGTGCGCCACCACAACGCGCCGCTGATCGCGTTTCCGCCCGAGGTGGCCGAGCAGGAGGCGGCGATCAAAGCGTTCCTGTTCCGGCGGATGTATCGACACCGGCGGGTCATGCTTGTGATGCGGGAGGCGGAGCAGGTGGTGCGCAATCTGTATGAGCGCTACCGGCAATCGCCGGGGGACCTGCCGGCGGAATGGATCGAGGGCAGCGTGCAGGAGACCGGCAGCGCGCGGAACAGGCGGATCGGCAATTTCATTGCCGGGATGACCGACCGTTTTGCCCTGATCGAGCACCAAAGGCTTTTTGACTCGACCCCGGATTTGCGTTAGCGCCCTGCCATGGCCGACACCACTGCACCATCACACCTTTTTGCCGACATGCTGGCGCGCGTGCACGCGATCTGTGCCGCTGTCGCAGCCGAGGACGACTGGCCCGCGGGCATCGATCTCACCCGCGTCGTGGTCGAGGCGCCGCGCGATGCCAGCCATGGCGACATGGCCACCAACGCCGCGATGGTGCTCGCCAAGGAGGCCAAGGCCAAGCCGCGCGAGCTCGCCGACAAGATCGCCGAGCGCCTGCGCGCCGACGCGCTGGTGGCATCCGTCGACGTCGCGGGACCCGGTTTCATCAACCTGACTTTGAAGCCGCAGGTCTGGGCCGACGCGCTGCGCGCCGTGCTGGCCGCCGGCTCGGCCTATGGGCAGAGCGACATCGGCAAGGCCGAGAAGGTCAATGTCGAATACGTCTCCGCCAATCCGACAGGGCCGATGCATGTCGGCCATTGCCGCGGCGCGGTGTTCGGCGATGCGCTGTGCAGCCTGCTGCAATTCGCGGGCTTCGACGTCTGCCGCGAATATTACATCAACGATGCCGGCGCCCAGGTCGACGTGCTCGCGCGCTCAGCGTTCCTGCGTTACCGCGAGGCGCTCGGGCAGGATATCGGCGCGATCCCGGAAGGGCTTTATCCCGGCGATTATCTCGTGCCGGTCGGCGCGGCGCTCGCCAAGGAGTACGGCGAGAAACTGCTCGATATGAACGAAGCCGCGTGGCTGCCGATCGTGCGCGACCAGGCGATCGCCATGATGATGGAGATGATCAAGGGCGATCTCGCCGCGCTCAACATCCATCACGACGTGTTCTTCTCCGAGCGTTCGCTGATCACGTCAGGCAACAACAAGGTCGCCGAGACGATCGATTTCCTGCGCGCCAAGGGCGATATCTACGAAGGCCGCCTGCCGCCGCCGAAGGGCAAGCCGGTCGAGGATTACGAAGACCGCGAGCAGTCGCTGTTCCGCGCCACCGCGTACGGCGACGACGTCGATCGTCCGCTGATCAAGTCGGACGGCTCGTACACCTATTTCGCATCCGACATCGCCAACCATCGCTACAAGTTCGAGCGCGGCTTCACCAACCTGATCGACGTGTTCGGCGCCGATCACGGCGGTTACATCAAGCGGATGCAAGCGGCAGTGAAGGCGGTGACCGCCGGCAAGGCGACACTCGACGTCAAGATTGTGCAGCTCGTGAAGCTGCTGCGTGACGGCGAGCCGGTGAAGATGTCGAAACGCTCCGGCGATTTCGTCACGCTGCGCGAAGTGGTCGACGAGGTTGGCTCGGACGCGGTGCGGTTCATGATGCTGTTCCGCAAGAACGACGCGGTGCTCGATTTCGACCTCGCCAAGGTGATCGAACAGTCGAAGGACAACGCGGTCTTCTACGTCCAGTACGGCCACGCCCGTGGCCATTCGATATTCCGCAACGCGCGGGAGGAGGCGGTTCCCGATCTGCCCGAGACCGACGAGGCCCGGCTGGCCTATCTGCGGAGCGCTGCGGTGGAACGGTTGACCGACCCGGCCGAGCTCGACCTGCTCAGGCGGCTTGCGCTTTATCCCCGGATGATCGAGGCTGCCGCGGTGGCACATGAACCGCACCGAATCGCTTTTTATCTATATGATTTGGCCAGTGAATTTCACGCGCTGTGGACCAAGGGGCGCGATTTGCCCTATTTACGCTTCATTATCAATAATGATGCAGAGATCACGAGGGCGCGACTGGCAATGGTTCAGGGCGTCGTCTCGGTTCTGGCATCGGGCTTAGCTGTTCTAGGCGTCCACGCTCCAACCGAGATGCGGTAGGCAGGGGCATTAGGCCTTCACGAGTGGGGATTTGTGAGGGCATCTGGCAGGGGCCAACTCGTTCGGACCGGCTGTGCCGGCGATCTTGGCGCTGTCCCGAAGGGGATGCATCATCACGATGGCTGATCGATATCAGGACCGACTTTTTTCCACCGACACGGCCCACAAGGCCGAGAGCGATCCGCTCGCCGAACTGGCCCGGTTGATCGGCCAGACGGATCCGTTCGGCTCCGCGAACAAGCCGCCGCCGCGTCCGCTGTCGCGCGCCAACGCGCGGCCGCAACAATATGAGCCGCAAGCGGATGAGGACGACACACCGCCCGCGGGTCCGCCGCCGTGGATGCAGCGCGCACGGCAGGAGACTGTCGTTCCGCCGCCCGTGCAGCGCACCGAGTACGAAGAACCCGAACCGGACTACCAGCCGAAGCCGGTGCATCCGTTGCATCGGTATGCGGCCCAGCAGGCGCAACCGCTTGCGCCCGAGCCGGTCGCAACCTATCGGCCGGTCGAGCCCCCTCGACAACCCGAGGCCTTTGACGACGAGCCGCCCTACCAGAGCGGCGACCAGGGCCATGATCCGTCGCGCTACGACGATGCGCTCTACGGCCAGCTGGAAGCCGGCGAACAGGATCTGCAGCGCGATCCATCCTATCCGGATGATCCCTATGCCTACGAGGCCGACGAGGAAGAACCCGAACCGCGCCGCCGGAGTAGCGGCCTGATGACGGTCGCCGCCGTCCTGGCGCTTGGCGTGTTCGGCGTCGGTGGCGCGTATGCCTACCGCACCTATGTCGGCTCGCCCCGCACGGGTGAGCCGCCGATCATCAAGGCCGACAACACGCCGACCAAGGTGATCCCGGCCCAGGCCGATGCGCCCGCGAAGGCGCCGGACCGCATGGCGACCGGCGACGGCACCGAGAAGATCGTGTCGCGGGAAGAGACGCCGCTCGACGTAAATTCGAAGACTGCCGGACCGCGCGTCGTGTTTCCTGCACTGAATGCCAATGCGAATCCGCCGCCGGCCGCCAGCGTGCAGACCGCGCAGCCCGCGCCGGCGCCGATCACCGCGAACGGAACCCTGCCGAACAACGAGCCGCGCAAGATCCGCACGCTCGCGGTCAAGGGCGATTCGCCCGATGGCGCGCAGGCCGCGGCCGCCGTGCCGGCGAGGCCCGCTGTCGCTGGGAAGCCTCCGGTGTCGCATGGCAACCCTTCGGCGGCCAACGCCAGCGTGAACGCGCCAATGTCGCTGGTTCCCGGTCAGGCTGACGCGGCTCCCGCTGCGCCCCCGACCCGGGTGGCGTCGACCTCGACCGCCTCGGTTGGTGGCGGTGGGTATCTGGTCCAGGTGTCGTCGCAGAAGAACGAGGCGGACGCGCAGGCGTCCTATCGGACCCTGCAAGGCAAGTATCGCAGCGTACTCGGATCGCAGCCTTTGGTGGTGAAACGCGTCGATCTCGGTGAGAAAGGCGTCTACTACCGCGCCTTTGCCGGCCCATTCGCGTCGTCGGAAGAGGCGAACCAGCTGTGCCGGAGCCTGATGTCGGCCGGTGGGCCGCAGTGCCTCATCCAAAGAAATTAAGGGCCGTTTCCTTGACCCGTGAGCTGCATACGGCCTAATCGGCCGGATGGCGAACCGCGCATTCATCACGGGCGTATCCGGGCTGATCCTCAACGACGCTGAACGCGAATTCATTCGCGCCGAGCGGCCATGGGGCTTCATCCTGTTCAAGCGCAACATCGAGAGTCCTGCTCAAGTGGCGGCTCTTGTTGGGGAACTCAGGTCGGCGGCCGATACGGCCGATGCGCCGGTCCTGATCGACCAGGAAGGCGGGCGGGTGCAGCGGCTCGGCCCGCCGCATTGGCCGCTCTATCCGCCCGGCGCGAGCTTCAGCGCGCTCTATGACATCGCCCCGAAGCTCGGCCTGACCGCAGCCCGCCTCACCTCACGGCTGATTGCGGCCGACCTGATCGATCTTGGTATCACCGTCGATTGCCTGCCCCTGGCCGACGTTCCGGTGGCCGGCGCAGATGCGGTGATCGGCAACCGAGCCTATGGAACCAAGCCGGAGCAGGTCGCGACGATCGCGCGTGCGGTCACGGACGGGTTGGAACAGGGCGGGGTGCTGCCGGTTCTCAAGCATATTCCAGGCCATGGCCGCGCCACGGCGGACAGCCATTTCCGGCTTCCAACGGTGGATACCGCCAAAATCGAGCTGGAACGGACCGATTTTGCCGCCTTTCGGCCCCTGGCGGACTTGCCGATGGCGATGACTGCACATGTTGTGTTTAGCGCGCTCGACCCCGTCCATCCGGCGACGACTTCTGCGACAATCATTGATCAGGTGATTCGCGAGTGGATCGGGTTCCAGGGTTTGTTGATGAGTGATGACGTGTCGATGAATGCGCTGGCCGGATCGATTGCCGAGCGGACCCGCGCCATCGTCAGCGCCGGTTGCGACATGGTTCTGCACTGCAACGGCAACATCGACGAAATGCGCGAGGTCGCACGAGAGACGCCGGAATTGGCCGGCAAGGCGCTTGAGCGGGCCGAGGCAACGCTCGCCGCGCGGAAGCCACCTCAGCCGCTCGACCGGCAGGCGGCACGGGCTGAACTGGATGCGTTGTTGGATCGGGTAGGGACGGCATGACCGCTGAAATTCTATCGTTCGAGACCGGGCGGCCGGCTGACCTCGCCGACGACGAGCCGGCGCTGGTGGTCGACGTCGAGGGCTATGAGGGCCCGCTCGACCTGCTGCTGACGCTGGCGCGGCAGCAGAAAGTCGACCTGTCGAAGATCTCGATCCTGGCGCTCGCCGACCAATATCTGTCGTTCATCGAGGCCGCACGCAAAATCCGTCTCGAGCTGGCCGCCGACTATCTGGTGATGGCGGCCTGGCTTGCGTTCCTGAAGTCGCGGCTGTTGCTGCCCGAGCCGCCGACCGCGGAGGGGCCGAGTGCCGAGGAAATGGCCACCGCGCTTGCCAACCGGCTGCGACGCCTGGAGGCGATCCGCGAGGCGGCGAACCGGCTGATGAACCGACCGCAGTTCCAGCGCGATATCTTTCCGCGCGGCAATCCGGAATCGATCGCCGAGATCAAGCATCCGAAGTTCACCGCGACGCTGTACGACCTGCTGTCGGCCTATGCCACGCAGCGCGCGTCGCGCGTGCTGACCTCGGTGCATCTGGCCAAGCGGACGGTGTGGTCGCTGGCGGAAGCGCGCGCCTCGCTGGAGCGCTTGGTCGGCCTTGCGGAGGAATGGAGCTGCCTCGACGAGTACCTGATGAAGTACGTCGCCGATCCCAAGCAGAAGGCGACGGTGTTCGCCTCGAGCTTCGCTGCCGCCCTCGAGCTGGTTCGCGAAGGCGAGATGGAGATCAACCAGAAGCAGGCGTTCGCGCCGATCTATTTCCGAAAGCGTCAGGCGCAGGCTGCAATGGCGGCGCCGGACCTGTCGGTTGAGTAAGTGGAAGAAGGAGAGCAAGCCCATGGCAAGCTTGGCGGAAGTGCGCAGAGACGAGCCCGAGGAGGAGGTTTCTCCTATGGATCATCCGGTAGCGCGTCCTGAGGAATTGCGGCTCCTGGAAGCCCTGTTGTTCGCATCGGCCGAGCCGATCGATCAGGCAACGCTCGCGAAGCGGATGCCCGATGGCGTCGATATCAAGGCGGCACTCGCACAATTGCAGGCGGAATATGCGCCGCGCGGCGTCAACCTGGTTCGGGTCGCCAACAAGTGGACGTTCCGTACCGCTGGCGATCTGTCGTGGCTGATGACGCGCGAGAGCACCGAGACGCGGAAGCTGTCGCGTGCGGCGATCGAGGTGCTGGCGATCGTCGCCTATCACCAGCCGGTGACCCGTGCCGAGATCGAAGAAATCCGCGGCGTGGTTACCTCGAAGGGAACGATCGACGTGCTGCTGGAGACCGGCTGGATCCGCCCGCGCGGCCGCCGCAAGACGCCGGGCCGTCCGCTCACCTTCGGAACCACTGACGCCTTCCTGTCGCAGTTCAGCCTGGAAGCGCTCGGCGACCTGCCGGGGCTGGAGGAACTGAAGGGCACCGGTCTGCTCGACTCCCGCCTGCCGACCGGCTTTTCCGTTCCCTCGCCATCGGATGATGCGACGCTGCGCGAAGACGAGGAGCCGCTCGAGCCTGGCGACACGCTGGAACTGCTGCTCGCGCCGGCGGTCGAGTCGGAAACCGAGGAACCGAAGCCCGAGAGCGAAGCGACCGAGGTTGAGACTGCCGAGGTCGAAATGACCGTCGAAGCGGGAGCCGAATCCGAGGCGGACGCTGCCGCCGAGGAGGATGCAGTCGAACCTGACGCGGCCGAACCTGACGCTGGTGAGCCGGAAGAACGCATCGACCACGCGGACGATGACGACGGCACCGAGGAGAAGGGCGAATAGCCCGGAATATTCCCGGTTGAGCCTAGCAATATTACGTAGCCGCGACAGCGATTTGCCGCGGCTGAGGTCCTTGTTTTTGACACCCCGCGGGCCTAACTTCCGGCCATGTTCAGGCCGGTCCCCCGGCCATTTCTGGAGGGTTGCAGGATGGGTTCGCTTAGCATTTGGCACTGGATCGTCGTGATCGCAGTGGTCCTGCTGCTGTTCGGACGCGGCAAGATTTCGGACCTGATGGGTGACGTCGCCCAAGGCATCAAGGCCTTCAAGAAGGGCATGCAGGACGACGACAAGGTTGCGGACAAGCCGGAGTCCACCAAGGCGATCGACCACAATGCGGCGCCGTCGGCCGCGCGCCAGGACGTCGGCAGCAAGGCCGTCTAACGCGCTTGTACTGACGCATATTTCGACGTTTTTCCTGGCGCGAAACGGTGACGCCGTCGCACAGACGCGCTATGGACGCCGATTGAGAAAAGGCGCCGGCAGCCCCAGATCCTGCTAGGGATCGATGGGGCCGATAGCGGCGCGCTTAGGCGGAAGCATTCATGTTCGACATCGGGTGGAGTGAACTGGTCGTCATCGCGGTCGTCGCGCTGATCGCCATCGGCCCGAAAGAACTTCCGGGCGTGCTGCGCATGGTCGGGCAATGGATGGGCAAGGCCCGCAGGATGGCCGCCGAATTCCAGGGCCAGTTCCAGGAGGCCATGCGCGAGGCCGAGATGGCCGACCTCAAGAAGAGTTTTGACGAAGTCAGGGAAGCCGCAACCGGCATCACCAGCGGCGGCATCATGACCTCGCTGGAGAAGGACGTCAGCGACGCTCTGCAGATCGACAAGCCGGTCGATGCGCAGGTTGCCTCCGCGATCGACGCACCGGTCACACCCACGATACCCGCAGCTCCGACGCCGGAAACCTTCGTCGAGGCCGAGGCGCACGCCGCCACCACGAGCGAGCCGCTCGCGATCACCAGCGAAGTGAAGCCCGAGTCGGCGCCTGCGCAGGGCGCGACGCCGGCGCAGCCCGACGTGCTCAAGGACGCGAGGGCGTCATGAGCGCCGAAGATATCGAGGCCAGCAAGGCCCCCTTGATGGATCATCTGATCGAGCTGCGTTCGCGGCTGATCAAGGCGCTGCTCGGCTTCGGCGTGGCCTTCATCATCTGCTTCTTCTTCGCCAAGCAGATCTTCAACGTCCTGGTCTGGCCCTTCATCTGGGTGGCGGGGCCGGAAAATTCCAAATTCATCTATACCGCGCTGCTCGAATATTTCCTGACACAGCTCAAGCTCGCGTTGTTCGGCGCCGGCTTCATCTCGTTTCCGATCGTCGCGACGCAGATCTACAAATTCGTGGCGCCCGGGCTCTACAAGCATGAGCGCAACGCGTTCCTGCCTTATCTGATCGCGACGCCGGTGTTCTTCGTGCTCGGCGCGATGATGGTCTATTTCGTGGTCTTCCCGATGCTGACCCGCTTTTCGCTCGGCATGCAGCAGGCGGCGGGCACGGAGACGGCGCAGATCCAGCTGCTGCCCAAGGTCGGCGAGTATCTCTCGCTGATGATGTCGCTGATCTTCGCCTTCGGCATCGCATTCCAGCTGCCGGTGATCCTGACGCTGCTCGGCCGGATCGGCATCGTCACCTCGAAGATGCTGAAGGAGAAGCGGCGCTACTTCATCGTGATCGCCTTCATCATCGCCGCCGTGCTGACGCCGCCCGATGTGCTGAGCCAGGCCTCGCTCGCGATCCCGCTGCTCCTGCTCTATGAGGGGGCCATCATCGCGGTCCGGATCGTGGAGAAGAAGGCCGCCCCTTCGAACGCCTCGTCCGGAGCGCCGTCGGCGACCAATCCGGCCGAATAGGGCATTTTTCCACGCACGCGGTGTCATACCCCGCGAAAGCGGGGTATCCAGTACGTCGCGACCTCTCAGCGGCACGCCGACGTCGCTGGAATACTGGATCGCCCGCCTTCGCGGGCGATGACAGTTGTGCTAGTTCAAGCACGCCGCAACACGTTGACACACAACGTTATCTGCCTGAGCGACGTTAGGACCCCGACTGCCATGCACGACATCAAAGCGATCCGCGACAACCCGACTGCCTTCGACGCCGGCCTGAAACGCCGCGGACTCGAGGCGCTGTCGCCGTCGCTGCTTTCGATCGACGAGAAGCGGCGTGCGGCGATCCTGGCGTCGGAGCAGGCCCAGGCGCGGCGCAACGCTGCCTCAAAGGAAATCGGAGAGGCCAAGAAGGCCAAGGACGAGGTGCGCGCGGCGAAGCTGATGGCCGAAGTCGCCGAGCTGAAGACCACGATGCCAGAGCTCGAGGCTGCCGCGAAATCGTTCGACGACGAGCTGACTAGGGAGCTGTCGTCAATTCCGAACTTGCCGCTCGACGAGGTGCCCGACGGCACCGACGAGCACGGCAATGTGCAGCACCATGTGTTCGGCAAGGCGCGCGATTACGGCTTTGCGCCGAAGCTGCATGACGATCTCGGCACCGCGCTCGGCTATATGGATTTCGAGGCGGCGGCGAAACTGTCCGGCGCGCGCTTCGTCGTGCTCAAGAAGGGGCTGGCGCGGCTCGAGCGTGCGATCGGGCAGTTCATGCTCGATTTGCACACCGGTGAGCATGGCTACACCGAGATCAATCCGCCGCTGCTGGTGCGCGACGCCGTGATGTTCGGTACCGGCCAGCTGCCGAAATTCGAGGACGACCAGTTCTGGGCGATCAAGGGCGAATTGCTCTCGACACCGAATGCCGATCTGCGCAGCGAGCGCCTCGGCCTGATCCCGACCGCGGAAGTCTCGCTGACCAACCTCGCGCGCGAATCCATCCTCGACGAGAAGGAGCTGCCGATGCGGCTCACCGCGCTGACGCCGTGCTTCCGCGCCGAAGCTGGAGCTGCGGGTCGCGATACGCGCGGCATGATCCGGCAGCACCAGTTCACGAAGGTCGAGTTGGTGTCGATCACGACGCCCGAAGCCAGCAAGGACGAGCTCGAACGCATGCTGTCCTGCGCCGAGCAGGTGCTGCAGAAGCTCGACCTGCATTATCGCGTGATGACGCTGTGCGCTGGCGACATGGGCTTCTCCGCGCAGAAGACCTACGACATCGAGGTGTGGATGCCTGGGCAGGGCGACGGCGGCGCCTATCGCGAGATTTCGAGCTGCTCGGTGTGCGGTGATTTCCAGGCCCGCCGCATGGACGCGCGCTATCGCGGCCCCGACGGTAAGCCGCGCTTCGTGCATACGCTGAATGGCTCCGGCACGGCGGTGGGGCGCGCCTTGATCGCCGTGATGGAGACCTACCAGCAGCAGGACGGCTCGATCGCGGTGCCCGATGTGCTGCAGCCCTATATGGGCGGGCTCAAAGTCATCGAGCACGGCATGTGAGGCGAGGGCCAGTGTGATGCCGCTCCACCGGGACATCCACTGGCTTGGTCGACAATGGGCCGTCACGGGCCACGGTCTGCAGCTGATCAATCAGAAGCAGATGGGCTACTACGACATTGAGGCCGCGCGCTTGTGGGAGGCCCGCGTGACCGAGATACAGTCGAAGGTCTGGATCGACAGGCCGGACTTCGACAAGGCACTGGAGATCGCGCGCGGCAAGTTCGCCTATTTAGCGCCGGCCGATCTGCCCCCGCCAGCAGCCGTCGCGCCGCCGCCGGCGCCTCCGGTCCGGGCCGTGCTCCGGGCTCCGCTTGGCGCGGAATCGGTGCCCTCCATCGAGGAGCTGCTGGCGAGGTTGAAATCGAAATCGGTTGCGGCCGCGCCGGTCGCAAAGCCGGCCGAGGAGGCGCCCGCGCGGCCGCCGCTGAAGCCTGAACCGCCCAAGCTTGAAACGCCCAAGCCTGAACCGCCCAAGGTTGAATCGCCCCGGGCTGAACCTGCCGAACGCGGGGCTCCCAAGCCTGAGCCTCCAAACACCGAGCCCATCAGGTCCGAAGCTCCCAGATCCGAAGCTCCAAAGCCCGACGCTTGCCAGGTTGCACCGGTTAAGCCGGAGGCGCCCACGCCGCCGGTTCTCACGACCGTTCGGCAGTCAGCCCGACCGGCGTGGCCGGTGTTCGACCGCAAGATCGCCGGTAGCGGCAGATTCGTGCACCCATGGCGCGTCCCCTCGGCGCGATGGCACGGGCCCGGTTTGCCTCCGCGGCCCTAGCCGGTTAAGACGGCAAATCAACTCAAGAAACCGCAACTCAAGAAACCCGCGTCGAATCGAAACAAGAGGCACTTTGACGGATGCGAATTCTCTGCACCAATGATGACGGCATCCACGCCCCCGGCCTGCAGGTCGTCGAGCAGATCGCACGCGCATTGTCCGACGACGTCTGGATCGTCGCCCCCGAACTCGATCAGTCCGGCGTGTCGCATTCGCTCTCGCTCAACGATCCGCTGCGTCTGCGCGAGGTCAGCCCGCGTCACTTCGCGGTGCGCGGCACGCCGACCGATTGCGTCATCATGGGCGCGCGCCACATTCTCGGAGACAAGCTGCCCGATCTCGTGCTGAGCGGCGTCAACAAGGGCCGCAACGTCGCCGAGGACGTGGTCTATTCCGGCACCATTGCCGGCGCGCTGGAAGGCACCATCCTGGGCTTTCCGTCGTTTGCGTTGTCGCAGGAGTTTTCGATCGAGACGCGCAACGCGCCGCTGTGGGAGACCGCGCTGAAATTCGGGCCCGACATCATCCGCAAGGTGATCGGCGCAGGCGTTCCCCGCAACACCGTCATCAATGTCAACTTCCCGTCCTGCATGCCCGATGACGTCAAGGGCATCCGGATCACGCGGCAGGGCAAGCGCAATCAGGGTTTCCTGAAAATCGATCGTCGTCACGACGGACGCGGCAATCCGTATTTCTGGATCGGCTTCGAGCGCGCGGCGATGATGGATACGCCGGTCGAAGGCACCGATCTCGCCGCGCTTGCCGCGCGCTACGTCTCGGTGACGCCGCTGCGGCTCGACCGCACCGATGAGGCGTTTTCGGAAACGCTGACCGCGACGTTGAAGTGACGCAGGGAATCTATAGCCCGGATGGAGCGCAGCGAAATCCGGGGGAATCTTAAACGCATAGAGCGCAGTCCTGGATTTCGCTGCGCTGCTCCGGGCTACGAATACGAATGCGGGTGAGATTTAAACCGGTGCGCTCCGCATTGCGCTGGAGATCACCTGCGCCAGCGTTTCCAGCTGGAAGGGCTTTTGCAACGCCGGACGATCGCGATACTCCGGTGGCAGGCCGGACGAGCCATACCCGGTTGCGAATATGAAGGGGCGGTTGCGGGCATTGATCAGCTCGGCGACCGGGGTGATCACCTTGCCGTTGACGTTGACGTCGAGGATCGCGAGGTCGAATTCGGTCGATTGCGCGAGCTTGACGGCTTCGCCGATTTCGCCGGCCTCGGCCGCGACACTGTGGCCGAGTTCCTCCAGCATATCGGCGACCATCATCCGGATCATGACCTCGTCCTCAACGAGGAAAACTGAACAGCCCGCCGGCCGTGTCGCTGTCATGATGGAATCCTTGCCCGTCCCCGAAACAGGCTCGCAAATAACGCCAAAAGGCGCAATGCAAACGTTTGGAATTTGTCGGTTTCCAGCGCGCGACGCTGCGTCGCCGGATCGTTTTGACTGACTCTGTTGCGCAGGATTAGAGCAGACTGAGCTCCTGTCCCTGGGCGTTAGCCGCGCATCGCCGGTATTATATGGGAAGCTGCTGTGTTCGCGCCAATACGAAATCGGGCTGCCGGTTCCTGGCGGGGAACAAAAGGTAACGGGAAATTTTTCCTTAACGCGGCATTTCGGATTTCAATGGCATGAAGCTTAAGGAAGATTCCGCGCTACTGCCCAGAGACGCTGATGAACATGGCCGTGAAGCCCGATCCGACCGAGAAGATGATGTTTCAGCTCACCCTGCGGCGGCGAGGGGTCAGTGATCAGGCGGTGCTGCGCACCATGGAGGAGGTTCCGCGCGAGCTGTTCGTCGATCCGCGCGATCGCAACGAGGCCTACCGCGACAGCGCGCTGGGGATCGCCTGCGGGCAGACTATCAGCCAGCCTTTCGTCGTCGCCTACATGACCGAGCAACTGCAGCTGCAGAAGGATCACCGCGTGCTCGAGATCGGCACCGGTTCGGGCTACCAGGCCGCGGTCCTGTCCCGGCTGTGCAAGCAGGTTCTGACCATCGAGCGCTACCGGACGCTGGCTGACGCCGCCCGCAAGCGCCTCGAAAAGCTGGGCTATTACAACATCGAGGTGCTGCTCGGCGACGGCTTCGACGTCCCGGCGGGGGCCGGCGATTTCGACCGCATCATCGTTACCGCGGCAATGGAGCAGATCCCGGAGAAGCTGCTGGAACGGCTCGATCCCGGCGGCATCCTGATCGCCCCGGTCGGGCCGCATCAGGGGACCCAGACCCTGGTCCGCGTGGTGCGCACGGAGAGCGGCTTCGACCGCAAGGAATTGGTCGACGTCCGCTTTGTGCCGGCGCTGCCGGGAATCGCGCGCGAATTGTAAATTCGGCGATTTGCCGCTTGGCACCAACGCCTTATTCGCAGGGTTAAGCGGTTATTTACTCGCGACGTGTTTACTCAAAACAGTCTTTTGTTGCGTACGAGTGAGTAACCATGTCTGGGGTTGTTGAGTTGCTTCGCTCGCGTCGCGTACCGCAGGTTGCGGTGCTGACGCTGATGTCCATGGCTTTTGCCGGTTGCAGCGCCGACATGTCGTCGCGCTTCTCGCAAAACTCTTACTCGCAAAATCCGTTTGCGTTTGATCCGCAGCCGACCGGCACCGTGCAGGCACAGCCGCCGCGCGAGCTGCCGCAATACGCGCGGCCACGAACGCAACCGCAATATTCACAGTATCAGTCACAGCCGTTGCCGCCGCCGGTTGCTGCGCCGCAGTCCTATCCGGTTGCCAATGCCGGCGTCTCCGGAGGCGGGCGCGGGGTTTCGTCCTACACGCCGCCTGCGCAGCCGCAGATCGAAGCCACCGGCACCGTTCCGCATTCGGTCGCCGCAGCGCATGCCGGACACAGCGGCACCACCATCATCGTCGGCACCAGCGATACGCTCGAAGTGCTGGCGCGCCGCTACAACGTCTCGACCGCCGAGATCCTGCGCGCCAATGGCTACAAGGGACCGCGCGCGCTGTCGCCCGGCCAGCAGCTCGTCATTCCGCGCCCGACGGCCGCTGCAGCAGTGCCGGCGATGGCCGCACCGGCCACGCGACCCGTTGCCGTGGCCGCCGCGCCTTCCGGCGTCCACTATGTCAATCGCGGCGACACGCTGCACAGCATCGCGCGCCAGCACCACATTCCCGTGGCGGAGCTTGCCCGCGCCAACAATCTCGATCAATCAGCCCGGCTGAGTCTCGGCATGAAGCTGGTGGTGCCCGGTGCCAAGACCGCGATGGCGGCTCCTGCGCCCGTTGCACAGCCTCTTGCCGCTGCGCCCGTCGCCGTTGCCCCGGCGCCGGCCGTGGCGGCTCCGAAGGTCGTCGCGACGGCGCTGCCGCAGCAGAGCGCGCGGCTGGTGCAGCCGACCGCTACCGTCGAACAGCCGGTCGCCGCCGCAGAAGCGCCGGTTGCCACCAAGTCCAGCGAAGCCACCGGGGCATTGCCGACGTTCCGCTGGCCGGTGCGCGGCAAGGTCATCACCGCCTACGGCTCGAAGACCAACGGCAAGGTCAACGACGGCATCAACGTCGCGGTGCCCGAAGGCACGCCGGTCAAGGCGGCCGAAGACGGCGTCGTCGCCTATTCGGGCAATGAGCTGAAGGGCTACGGCAACCTCGTGCTGGTTCGCCATTCCAACGGCTATGTCACCGCCTACGCTCATGCGAGCGAGCTTCTGGTGAAGCGCGGCGATACGATCAAGCGCGGCCAGGTGATCGCCAAGTCGGGCCAGTCGGGCGAGGCCGGCTCGCCGCAGCTCCATTTCGAAATCCGCAAGGGATCGTCTCCGGTCGATCCGCTCCAGTTCCTCAACGGCGCGTAAGTTACGCGCCGGGACTTCCAAGGGACTTCCAAGTCTCACAACAAAGACAACGGGGGAGGCGCAAGGCCTCCCCCGTTTTGTTTGATTTAGAAGTCGAAGGTCATGCCCGTCGTGACAGCGCGCGCCTTGTTGCCGGCGACCACGTTGTTGTTGGCATCGCGTCCGCAAATGCCATAACCATGACCGCTGACGCCAAGGCAGTAATGCGCGCCGGGGCCGTTCCGCAGGTAGCTGCCGACGAGATACCAGGTCGCGAACGGGCTGAAGTGGTACTTGACGCCGGCTGCATATTGATCGGCGCTGCTGTCGACCGAGTTGAGCGCAAAATCGGCCGATCCCGGTGCTGGAGTGACGGTGTAGTTGTTGAATACGCCGGTGCCTGGCGAGCCGGGAGAGGCGTTGGCATGGGCCCATGACGCGCTGACGTCCCAGGCGCCGACGCTCTGGGTGGCGCTGAGGAAGTAGCCGTCGCGCGACCGCTCGTTGAAGTCGGCGACGGTGTTCTCGCGCCGCATCACCTCGTAGATGCCGTAGAGTTGCAGCTTGCCGATGCCATCGTCGAGGCGATACCCGGCGCCGATCTTCGCGGCCCATTCGTTGGCGATGCCGACGGCTCCTGGCGGAACGATCAGCACGCCGCCATTGCTCAGCGGCGTGACGGCTTCGTCGCCGGTACGGTTGGTGCCCTCATGCATCTCGTAGGCGGCGACCGCCGTGAACGGTCCCTGATTGTAGGTCAGCGAGGCGCTGTAGAGATTGCCGTAGGAGCCGTCGGTGCATCCCTCCGGTGCCGCGGTGAGCGGGAAGCCGCTGCCGCTGCCGCGCGCGGACGTGGCGGGACAATTGAAGTCGCCGAGCGCGAAATCGCTGTTGTCCTTTGCCGTGTTTTGTCCGGGCGAGATCATCAGCGTGGTCTGGAAGCCGTTCCAGACCGGCGATTCGTACCAGAGGGCATGGGCCGCGCGCCAATCGAACTCCGCACGCAGGTCGCCGCCGGTATTGCCCATGATCGAGTTGTAGTCGCCGAGCGTCGCCGAGAACGGGTCGAACTTCGATGTGGCTTTCTTGTACGGCGTGTCGGACTTGCCGGCCTTGATGGTACCCCATGGCGTTGCCATCCCGATGAAGCTGTCGCGCGTTCCGAGCGCGGCACGCTCGGTCGGAACCGCGGCGACCTCGACCAGGGATTCAAACTGGGCGACGGCGGCCCACCCGGCAAAGCCATACGGTGTGAGATCGTGACGCGCGTGGACGCCGAAAAACGTGAGATTACTTGCCACACCGAATTTGGTGCCCTGATCGAACACGCCGGCGTTGAAGACATCTCCTGACAAGTCCACGTGGCCGTAGAGCGTAACGGTGGTGTTGTCGACGAAGGCGTTGCCGCCTGACGCCTTGCTGTAGAGCGGCGCGCCTCCGATGCTTACGACGGCGTGCTCGGATGCCGCTGGCGTCGGGGAGGGGGCAACGGCCGCATGCTGGACCGGATTGCCCTTCGTTGTCGAAGCCGCAGCTGCGGCCGGAGCCGGGCGGCTGGTAATGTGATTCACGCGATCCCTGAGTTGAGCGTTCTCCTTGGCGAGCTTTGCATTGTTTCGTTCGAGTGCATCCAGACGTGCCATGACGTCGTCGAGCGTTGCCGCACGCACCGGCTGTTGCGTGAGCGCCAGGCAAATCGCCGCGGATGCAGTTCCTGCCAGCAGTCTCTTTTTCATTCGATTCCCCCATTTGCCAATCGCCTCAGCGGAAGGCTGGGGCTGCAAACAGGTGGAAATGCTAATGTATACCAAATGCCAGATACACGGCGGGCGGATGCTCTGAAGACGATAAACCCGCCGTGTGACAAAATAGGTACTATGATACTATTGCAGTGCATCAATTTGTCGCAGCGGCGTTTCTGGAATAAGTTTTGACTTACTTGGACGGCGCTGAAGCCCTTGATAAAAATACAGTTTTCGGAATGCGTCAGTGTCGCTGACAAGTTATGCTTGCGACGCAATATGAATTGCCCATTCTGGGATAATGAATGCCAAAATGCAGGTCGCGCGGAGCGGAGCCAGGCTTGGCTTGCGGTTCTATACTACCCTAACGGGTCGAGGGCCGCCTGAGATGCGCGCGACCATGTCGCGCAGGAATTGCGGCGGCCCATGCGCGTGCCATTCGCCGTCCGATTGCAGCAGCAGCGGCCGCCGCTTGTCGCGGCTGAAGGCTTCGAGCCAGGCGCATGCCTTTGCCTTCGGGCGCGTACCGACGGCAACCGCGACATCGACGGGGATGGTCCGCCAGGAGAAGCTTGCGGGAAGGAAGATGAGGTCGGATTTGTCGGGACGCATCCAGTCAGGCAGCGGGCTTGTCGGCGTAAGCCATCCGCAGACGAAATTCCGGCACGGATCGACCGGACGCTCGTCATAGATGGTGCATTGGCCGGCGCTGCTGAATGGGCACGGCTGCCCCGGATGCACGTCGTGGCCACGGATCCGGATTTTCAGCCAGCCATCGCAGCACGCGGTGCACTCGCCACATCGTCTCGCAGTCGTGCTGGGTTCGGCCGGCATGCGTCGAGTGTACCCACGCCGCACCGAATCCAGAAGGCCTGCGATTTGCCGGACGTGCGGCTCGCGCTATGCGCCGCTCAGCCGCACGCCGAGCCGGCCGGCGAGTTCCTGCGTGTACTGCCAGGCGACGCGGCCGGAGCGCGAGCCGCGGGTGGTCGACCATTCGAGCGCCTCGCGCTCGAGTTCGTCCTCGGCGATCTTGATGCCGTAATGGTCGCAATAGCCCTTCACCATCGCAAGGTACTCGTCCTGGCTGCAGCGGTGGAAGCCAAGCCAGAGACCGAACCGATCCGACAGTGATACTTTCTCTTCGACCGCTTCGCCCGGATTGATCGCGGTCGAGCGTTCGTTCTCGATCATCTCGCGCGCCAGCAAATGTCGCCGGTTCGAGGTCGCATAGAGGATGACGTTCTCGGGGCGTCCCTCGATGCCGCCTTCCAACACCGCCTTGAGCGATTTGTAGGAGGCGTCGTTGCCGTCGAACGAGAGGTCGTCGCAGAACACGATGAAGCGGAAGGAGGAGCTGCGCAGAAGGTCCATCAGGCCGGGCAGGCTCTCGATGTCCTCGCGATGGATCTCGATCAGCTTGAGCCGGTCGGCCGGCTTGCGATCGACATTGATGCTGGCATGGGTGGCCTTGACCAGCGACGACTTGCCCATGCCGCGGGCGCCCCAGAGCAGCGCATTGTTGGCGGGCAGTCCGTTGGCGAAGCGCTCGGTATTTTCCATCAAGATATCGCGCATCCGGTCGACGCCCTTGAGCAGGCCGATCTCGACACGGCTGACGCGCGGCACCGGGGCAAGGCGTCCGTCCGGATGCCAGACAAAGGCGTCCGCGGCGCCGAATGAGCGGGCCGGATCGGAGGCCGGGGAGGCGTCCGCAAGGCGGCTCGCGATGGCCTCCAGGGCGCTCGCGATCCGCTCGGCGGCCGCGCCGTCGAGCTGCATGACCGGGCGTTTTGTCGCGGCGTTTGCGGCGCGCTTGGCGGCAGCTTTGGGGGCGGTTTTGCTGGTTGTTTTACTGGTGGTTTTTTTGGCTTTTTTCGGCATTTGTCCAGTTCCTGACGGCGCAGCCTTATCGGGCTGGCGGCGGTCCCGCAAGCGCCCTAAATGAAGGTCCGTTAACGTTGCAATTGGGACCGCGGCCGCTATAGTCCGCGCGAATTTGTCCGGACCGCCATACCGCCCCGAAGGTCGAGGGCGCTGCCGGTTCTTTCCCGTCTTATCCGAGGATCGTCCGAATGCTGATTACTCCTGCGTTTGCTCAGGCTGGAGCAAGTGGTGACACCAACAGCATGTTGATGTCGCTGCTGCCATTCGCGCTGATCTTCGTCATCATGTACTTCCTGATTCTGCGCCCGCAGCAGAAGAAGGTGCGCGATCATGCGGACCTCGTGAAGAACATCCGCCGCGGCGACACCGTGGTGACCTCGGGCGGCCTGGTCGGCAAGGTGACCAAGGTGGTCGACGACGACCAGATCGAGTTCGAGATTTCGGATGGCGTTCGCGTGCGGCAGATGCGCCAGATGATTTCGGGCGTGCGGACCAAGGGTGAGCCGGCGAAGGGCGACGCCAAGGACGAGGCGTCCGCGAGCTGATCGCCGCGGAGCCCCTTGCCGAATCTGACAGGTCAATTCGATGTTGTATTTCACGCGGTGGCGAGCGCTGGGGATTATCCTGACAGCGCTGGTGGTCTGCCTGTGCGCCGTGCCCAATTTCTTCCCCGAAGCGCAGGTCAAGACCTGGCCGGCCTGGGCGCAGCGGCGCCTCGTGCTCGGTCTCGATTTGCAGGGCGGGTCGTACCTCTTGCTCGAGGTCGACGCCAACTACGTGAAGAAGGAAAAGCTCGAACAGGTTCGTGACGACACAAGAAAGGCGCTGCGTGACGCCCGGATCGGCTTCACCGGAGGCATCACGATCCGCAACGACGCCGTCGAGGCCCGGATCGCGAAGGAGGCCGATGTTCCGGCGGCGCTGACCAAGCTTCGCGAGATCGCGCAGCCGATCGGCGGCCTGCTCGGCTCCAGCGGCCAGCGCGATGTCGACGTGACCGACGCCGGGGGCGGCTTGATCCGCCTGACCGTGTCGCAGCCCGCGATGATCGAGCGGATGCGCAAGACCATCGAGCAGTCGATCCAGATCGTCGAGCGCCGCGTCAACGAGCTCGGCACCGTCGAGCCCTTGATCCAGCGTCAGGGCACCGACCGCATCCTGGTGCAGGTGCCGGGCCTGCAGGACCCGACCCATCTGAAGGAGCTGCTCGGCAAGACCGCGAAGATGGAATTCCGCATGGTCGACACCACGGCGTCGCCTGATCAGGCCACGGTGCCGGCGGATTCGGAGCGGCTGGTGAGCGCGTCGCCGCCACCGGTTCCGTACATCGTGAAGAAGCAGGTGCTGGTGTCCGGAGCTGAACTGTCCGATGCTCAACCCGGCTTCGACCAGCGCACCGGCGAAGCAATCGTCAGCTTCAAGTTCAATACCTCGGGCGCGCGCAAATTCGCTCAGGCGACCGCCGACAATGTCGGCCAGCCGTTTGCGATCGTGCTCGACAACAAGGTGATCTCGGCGCCCGTGATTCGTGAACCGATCACCGGCGGGCAGGGCCAGATCTCCGGCAGCTTCACCGTGCAATCGGCCAACGATCTGGCGATCCTGATGCGCGCCGGTGCGCTGCCGGCGCCGCTGACCGTGGTCGAGGAGCGCACCGTCGGTCCCGGCCTCGGCCAGGACTCGATCGAGAAGGGCGAGCTGGCGGCCTATGTCGGCTCGATCTTGGTGATCGTGTTCATGTTGCTCACCTACCGGCTGTTCGGGGTGTTCGCCAACATCGCCGTGGCCATCAACGTCGCCATGATCTTCGGGCTGCTGTCGCTGCTCAACGCCACGCTGACCTTGCCCGGCATCGCCGGCATCGTGCTGACGGTCGGCATCGCGGTCGACTCCAACGTGCTGATCTACGAGCGCATCCGCGAGGAATTGCGCGGCGGCCGCAACGCGATCTCGGCGATCGACGCCGGGTTCAAGCGGGCGCTCGCGACCATCCTCGATTCCAACATCACCACCTTCATCGCTGCCGCCGTGCTGTTCTACATCGGCACCGGACCGGTCCGCGGCTTTGCCGTGACGCTCGGCATCGGCATCATCACCACGGTGTTCACCGCCTTTACCCTGACGCGCCTGATCGTCGCGGCATGGGTGCGGTGGAAGCGGCCGCAAACCGTGCCGATCTGAGAGGCCTATTGTGACTCATACCGTTCTCATTGGCCTTGGCATCCTGATCGCCGCGCTGACCGTGGTCGCGGCGCTCGGCCTCCTGCCGTCGCTGCGCATCGTGCCCGACGACACGCATTTCGACTTCACGCGCTTCCGCCGCATCAGCTTCCCGATCTCGGCGCTGCTCTCGATCGTCGCGATCACGCTGTTCTTCACCCACGGCCTGAATTTCGGCATCGACTTCAAGGGCGGCACGCTGCTGGAAATACGGGCCAAGTCCGGCACCGCCGACATCGCCGCGATGCGCACGACCTTGAACGGCCTCGGTCTCGGCGAGGTGCAGTTGCAGCAACTCGGCGGTACGGGCGAGTCTGACGTGCAGATTCGCGTCGCTGAGCAGCCGGGCGGCGACAAGGCCCAGCAGGATGCGGTGGGCAAGATCCGCGGCGCACTCGGTGAGTCCGTCGATTACCGCCGCGTCGAGGTGGTGGGACCGCGGGTCTCGGGTGAACTGCTCGCCTACGGCATGCTCGGCCTGATGCTCGCGATCGTCGGCATCCTGATCTATCTCTGGTTCCGGTTCGAGTGGCAGTTCGCGCTCGGCGCCATGATCGCCAACGTCCACGACATCGTGCTGACGATCGGCTTCATGTCGGTCACCCAGGTCGATTTCGACCTCACCAGCATCGCGGCGTTGCTGACAATTCTCGGTTATTCGCTCAACGATACCGTCGTCATCTACGACCGCATCCGCGAGATGCTGCGGCGCTACAAGAAGATGCCGATGCCGCAGCTGCTCAACGAATCGATCAACTCGACGCTGTCGCGCTCGATCATCACCCACGTCACCGTGACCCTGGCGCTGCTCGCGCTGCTGTTGTTCGGCGGCCACGCGATCCACAGCTTCACCGCGGTCATGATGTTTGGCGTGGTGCTGGTCGGCACCTACACCTCGATCTTCATCGCGGCACCGATCCTGATCTACCTCGGCGTCGGCACCACGCGGCGCGACGCCGCCGATGATGAATCGGAGAAGAAGCCGAACGCGGCAGCCAAGAAGTAGCGGCTCATGAGCAACTCCTCGGACGCTCCCCATCTTCCGAGGTCGGCGCCGATCGAGGCCTACGGCAAGGGCGGCTTCGCGTTCGCCGATATGTCGCACCGCGGCTCGCTGCTGTGCTTGCCCGACTCGATGTGGGCCTGGCCGGTGACCAGGGCGCAGGAGATCGACGAATATTCGCTGCAAAAGGTATTCGCGGCCGCCAATGCGATCGATACGCTGATCGTCGGCAGCGGCACCGAGGTCTGGGTGCCGCCTAAGGGCCTGCGCGAGGCCCTGCGCGCGGTGCGGGTGGTGCTCGACCCGATGCAGACGGGCCCTGCGATCCGCACCTACAACATCATGCTGGGCGAGCGGCGTCGCGTCGCGGCGGCCCTGATCGCGGTGCCATGAGCGCGACGGAGGCGCCGACCGACGGCGCGGCGTTCTGCGCCGATCTGGTGCGAAGCCATGACTTCGTGCGTTACGCGTCGACCTTGTTCATGCCGGGTCCGGAGCGCCGCGCGCTGCTCGCCATCTACGCCTTCAATATCGAGGTCTCGCGCGTGCACGAGCAGGTCAGTCAGCCGCTGCCCGGCGAGATGCGGCTGCAATGGTGGACCGACATGCTGGCGGGCGCCGGACACGGCGGCGTCGAGGGCAATCCGGTCGCGGCCGAGCTGCTGTATGCGATCCGCAATCACCGCCTGCCGGTCTCGCCATTCTCGCTCCTGGTCGAGGAGCATCAGTTCGATCTCTACAACGACCCGATGCCGTCGCTGGCCGCGCTCGAGGGCTACCTCGACGCCACGGTGGCAGCGCTGTTCGCGCAGGCGACGCGCGTGGTGGCGCGGCCGTCGGAGGCGATCGATCATTTGGCCCGTCATGCCGGCCTCGCCCAGGGCATCGCGCAGGTCATCGCCGGGCTCGGCCGCGATGCCTCGCGGCAGCAACTTTTTCTGCCGGTCGAGCTGTTGCAACAGCACGGCAGCAGCAAGGAAGAGGTGTTTGCCGGCAAGCCGACGCCGAACATCCGCGCGGCGATCGATCAGCTGGCGGAGGAGGCTCAAGCTCATCTCAAGACCGCATTCGGACTGCTTGCGGATGTGCCGTCCGGCGTGCGGCCGATCTTCCTGCCGCTCGCTTACGTCAGGCGCGAATTGAGCCGGGCGAGGGGCGCCGACTACGATCCGTTCCTGCCGAAGCCGGTCTCTCGGCTGCGCACGCTCTGGACGTTGTGGCGAGCGGCGCGCACCGAGGAGTTCGGTCGCTAGCTCTATTGTTTCGCTAGGATATGCTTGGTGAAGATCCGGATCGTCGCACCTCTGACCACCGGGCTGCTGTCATAGACGTCGGATGCGATTTGCTCGACGGCGTCGCGGAGCGCAACAAATTGCGCCTGCCGCGCCATGCTCGCCGTTCCACGTGTGCCGGCCAGCTCGTCCATTGCGGCGTCGCTGATCTGGCATTCGATTTCCTGATCGCCGTTCATCATGGTGAATCCGAACGCAAGGCGTTCGGAATCATATCCCCCGATACGGCCACGGGTGAGTGGCATTGGACTTGTCCCTTTGAGCGCGCTAGCCCTCACGAGATTGGCGCGTCGAGCTGCGTTTGTCGAGAGTGCGCGCGCTTCAGCGCGCCGGCCGATCCATCTCGGCAACTTCGAAATTGAAGCGGTCGCGCAGATTCTTGCGTTGCTCGAGGATGTCCTTGAGGAACTCGCGATCAGCGTCACTGCGCATCATCGGCTCGATCAGGTCGATCTGGTTCATGGCGACGAGTTGCAGGATCTCGGTACGCGGCTTGCCGGCCGCATCGCGGGGCAACGCGTGCACGACCTGGATGTGTTCGGGCGGCTTGACGCCCTTAGCTGTGGCAAGCTCGCTCCGCAGCGTCTTCTCCAGCGCAGACTGGTCGGCCTCGACGAAGGCGTAGAGGCCGACGCCGACGCGCCGGTCGGCAAAGGCGACGATCGCGGTGTCGCGCACGTCGGGATTCCTGCGGATCAGATCGACCAGCACCGGCGCGTCGTTGACCAGCCGCCGGCCGCCGCCCTCGCGGTCGGTGAAATTGAAGATGCCGCGGGTAATCGCCTGATAGACCTTCTTGCCGGTCTTGAGCCAGAGGCTGGCGACCGCAGACTTCTTCGCGAGCACCTTGCGCTCCTTCGGCGTCAACGCCTCCGGCGCGTAGCTGCGCTTGTGCTTCAACAGATGCCGCAGATCTTCATAGGCCGCGATGCGGAACAGCCGGCTTCGGGTCTTGAAGCAGGCGGCGAGCTGAAAGTCGGTGAGGTAGGCGCGACCGTCGCGGCCGACCAGCCAGTTCTGCTCCTTGGCGAGGTCGTTGTGGCAGATGCCGGCGCGATGCAGCTTGCGCAACGCAGCCTTGGCAGAGCGGAAATAGGCGACGTCGCCATGCGGCTTCGCCAGATGCAGCGCCGCGCCGTCGATGAAGCCGCGTACCAGTGCGCGCCTGCCTGCCCATAACAGCTTGGGGCCGACGTCAAGATCGCGCGCCAAGGTCAGCGCGCGACGTTCGCGCGAGAACAGATGCAGCGCCACGGCGAACGACCAGAACGGCACCTGATCGAGCCGGCGCAGCACGCCGTCGACCTCGCCGTCATCGGTCCGGAAACGGCCGCGCTCGACCGTCGAGAACACGTCGCGCTTGAGCAGCACGCCCTGGCTCCATCGCGCCGACAGGATGGCGCCGTCGTCTTTCGGCAAGCTCATGACGGTCAAGCCGCTGCCGCAACGCGCAGGTGCTCTGCGATCCAGTGGTCGAGGTCGGTGAGTGCCCGCGCACTGATCGCCTGCTTCTTGGCGATGGTCTTCTCGTTGCCGCGCAGACGCGAGCCGTCCGGCTTCTTGGTCGGAGGGCTGGCCAGCGGCGGGAACAGACCGAAATTAATGTTCATCGGCTGAAATGAACGCGAACCGGCGTCGATCGTCTCGATATGGCCACCGGTGATGTGACCGAGCAGCGCACCGAGCGCGGTGGTGGCGGGCGGTGGCGTCAACGGCGTGCCGCGCATGTCGGCGGCGGCGCAAAGGCCCGCGATTAAGCCGACGCTGGCCGACTCGACATAACCCTCGCAGCCGGTCATCTGGCCGGCGAAACGCAGCCGCGGCTGCGTGCGCAGGCGCAACTGGCCGTCGAGCAGCTTCGGCGAGTTCAGGAAGGTGTTGCGATGCAGGCCGCCGAGGCGGGCGAATTCCGCGTTCTCAAGACCCGGAATGGTACGGAACACGCGCTGCTGCGCGCCGTGCTTCAGCTTGGTCTGGAAGCCGACGATGTTATAGAGCGTGCCGAGCTTGTTGTCCTGCCGCAGCTGGACGATCGCATATGGCTTGACCGTCGGATCGTGCGGATTGGTCAATCCGACCGGCTTCATCGGACCGTGGCGCAGCGTCTCCGGACCGCGCTCGGCCATCACCTCGACCGGCAGGCAGCCGTCGAAATAGGGCGTGTTGGTCTCCCAGTCCTTGAAGTCGACCTTCTCGCCGTCGATCAGCGCCGCGACGAAGGCGTCATATTGCTCCTTGGTCATCGGGCAATTGATGTAGTCGGCGCCGGTGCCGCCGGGACCGACCTTGTCGTAGCGCGACTGAAACCAGGCCACCGACATGTCGATGGAATCCTTGTGCACGATCGGCGCGATCGCATCGAAGAACGCCAGCGCGCTCTCGTCGGTGAGCTGCCTGATGGCGTCGGCGAGCGGCGCCGAGGTGAGGGGACCGGTGGCGACGATCACATTGCTCCAGTCGGCCGGCGGGAGCCCTGCGACCTCCTCGCGACTGATCTCGATCAGCGGATGTTCGCTCAGTGCTTTGGTGACGGCAGCAGAGAAGCCATCGCGGTCGACCGCCAGCGCGCCGCCGGCCGGCACCTGGTTGGCATCGGCCGAGCGCATGATGAGGGAGCCCAGCCGCCGCATCTCGGCGTGCAGCAGCCCGACCGCATTGTTGGCGGCGTCGTCGGAGCGGAAAGAATTCGAGCAGACCAGTTCGGCGCAGCCTTCGGTCCGGTGCGCCTCGGTCATCCGGCGTGGACGCATCTCATGCAGAACGGCACGGGCGCCGGAATTGGCAACCTGCCAGGCGGCTTCCGAGCCGGCGAGCCCTGCGCCCACGATGTGCACGGGTTGGGAAGAGGATTGAAGCGGTGTCATCGCGCAGCGTTAGCGCGTTTCGAGTCCATATGCATCTGAAACCGCACCAAAAACGAGAACGCCCGCTGTGGAAGCGGGCGTTATCCGTTCATCAGATGGCTTGCGGGCCGATTAACCGTTGTAGGTACCGGCGGCAACGCGCGGAATGTCCGAGCGGTCGAGGCCGATATCGGCCAGTTCACGATCGCTGAGCTGGGACAGTTCGCTGACATTGCGCTGATAATCCCGGAAAGCCTGGATCATGCGGATGAGCGAGAGCAACATGGTAGTCTCCTAGTAATTCAGATTCAGCTTTTCAAAGCCTCATCGTTGAAGTGAATATAGATGATATGGTGCGACGCGGTAGTTCCAATGGTGCGATGCAGCTAAGCCTAAAACGCATGGCGGCAGTAAGTTTCGATTAACCGTTTGGGGCTTGCCGGGAAGGCCCATAAACGAAAGTTCCGCCGTCGCGGCGCGGTCCGCAAAAATATGTCTAAAATCAATTAATTGGTGGAATTTCGGTGTGCCGGATCACACTTGATACATGGTAGCTAAAGACCGCCCAATCAAGTTTTCCCGCGCCTCACTGGCCGGATCACGGCCACGTGTTCCATGCGTGATTCGCATGCGACAAGATGCCATAGAAATGATTATTTGTTCATCTTATGAGGCCCTCGCACACGCCAAATGGGCGTAGCGTCAATCAGTCGCATTGACGTAAGAGGTGATTTGATCCGTCCACGTCGCGTGGAATCTCCGTCCCGTCCGGCGCGTCGCGCTGAATGTGCTGAGGATTATCGGAAGTGCATTCGATTGAACTGAACGCTGGCAACGAAGCTAATGCGGCGCCGCCTCCTTACCGGCATGTAATCGAAACACTATGCAACGCATGCGCGATCCGCGCGCAGCGCCGATCACATTCGCGTCGCGCGAAGTTCATTCCGAACGGCGCCAGGAACAGCGAATAATTGCGCTGCAGATTCCGCAATCACGCAGGGATCTGTCCAAGAACAAGAGATGGATCATTCCCATGATTAAAACATTCATCGCCGCAGCCACCATGGCTGCCGTTGCTTACGCTGTCGCTGCTCCTGCTCAGGCCGCACATCGCCACCACATGGGTGTCGGCTGCAGCGGTGCCAATTTCGGCAAGACTGAAGCTGCGGTCGAAGCTATGGCCGACAATGAGGCCAAATTCGCGGCGGAGAAGGAAGTCTCGCTCGCGCAGGACGCAATGCTGAACAACAAGTGGGGCGCATGCGGCGCGCACCTCAGCAAAGCCGCCGAAGAGAGCATGGCGAAGTAAGCTTCTGATCATGGAATAAGGGCCGATTGCCTGGGGCAATCGGCCCTTTGATTTGCGTACCGCGTGATCGGCTCGGTTGGGTCAGAAACTACTGCTCGCAATCACGCTTCGAAACTTATCGAAGCGGCCGGTTACGCTTCACGGATTGTCGAACGCCCTTCTTCCGTTCTGGATGGAGTACCGATGATTTGCCCTCTTCGCGCCGATTCACGCACATCCGAGGGGGGCGCTCCGTATTGACGACGAAAGGTGCGGTTGAAATAGGACACGTCGCCGAAACCGACCTCAAAGGCGACCGCGCTCACAGGCCGATCGGCATAGCGTGGATTGACGAGCAATCGATGCGCTCGCGCGAGACGGCGCCCAAGCACGAATTGTGAAAATGTGGTCCCGTCGGCTTCAAACATCCGTTGCACCTGGCGCGGGGTGACGGCGTGCCGCCGCGCTACAGTCGCAACCGTGAGATTACTATGATTGAGATGGTCGATGATATCGGCTTTGATGGCACGCAGCCGCGCTGCGCGCACGCCCCGCCCATGGGCAAGAGCCGCGGCATCTCCCGTTGCGCCGAGCGCCACAGCGATCAGATCGTGCACATGCGAGGCCACGTGGTGCCGTAGCTGAGGCGTGGCAAGCGCATAATCCTCCTGCAGCGCTCCAACATAGTTCACCAGCAATTTCAGTGCCTCGGTGGAGCGCGCGATCGGCTGCATCACGGAGGAATCGACGCTGCTCACCAGCGGCGCCAGCGCCTGCCGTGGAACGTGAAGGCACAGAATCTTCGCCGGGGCAGGGCAGACCATCGCGACCGGATCCGCCGAGCTGACCAACAGCCCGTCGCCGGCGCTCCACCTGACCTCGCATCTACGCTGCACCATCATGGCATCGTGCGAACCCGTCACCAGAACAAGCCCGTCGTTGCCATCCGTCAACTGTTCGGCACCCCGCTCGTAGCGAAACGCCGACATGCTGGCCGACGTGATGGACAGCCCGGGGAGCATCCGCACGGTCACGTCCGCATGCAATGAATGATCCGGCAGTGGCGTGAGGTCGGCATTCAGCACCAGCCGGCCGTACAGATCACGCCATGCGGCCATGCGGTCCTGTTCGGCAAAATCTTCCAGGGAAAACCGGGAAAGTGCAACGTCGTCGGCCGTCGAGGTCATCGGGAAACTCAGGCTGTCGCAACAGATGTCGCCGAATTGCCGCGTCTGGTTCACCAAGGCGACCCGGTTCGGCGGCAAAAACCGCACGCGACGCAGGGGCTTCTAGCCAATGACTCGGCTGTGTCAAAGCCCCGAGATATGTTCCATCCGTGGTCGCTCCTGCGGCAATTCCGAGTTCGACCGCACGTCCCATGGCCGAAACGTATACAAACTTGAAAATCCCGACCCGCCAGGTCGTTTTCATCCAATGCGTTGTCGCGCCTGTCCAAGCCGGCGGGCGGGCACGTCGCTAAAAGCCATCGCGCAAGCTTGGTTCATTCGCAGAAAGATATGATGTGATCCTAACACTGCCTTTGCGTGTTGAAGTCGCGCCCGGCGACGTCAGGCTTGCTACACGGGTGTCACGGGCGTACTGGCCGTGTTCCCCGGAATGATGATGTTTGCCTGGATCGTGTTCCGCAATACCCAAGACGTTGTAAAGCTCACAGTTCGAACTTCATGCGCGCACTGATCCTGACTGCGGCGTGGCTTGTCCTCGTTGCCGGAACCAACACATCCACCGCCGAAGGCGCAGCAACGTCCTGCCAGTTGATCAATGGCAAGTCGATGATGCAGGCCGAACTGCTGTTTGGACGCCGGATCGCCGGACATGGCCGCGTATCGGACGCCCAATGGTCGGACTTCCTTCTGAGGGAGGTGACACCGCGCTTCCCAGATGGATTGACCCAGCTCAGGGCTTCCGGCCAATGGCGCGACCCGGACACCGGCCGGATCACACGCGAGCCGTCCTTTGTCGTGCGCATCATCGCTGCCGAGACCCCGGAGACCTTGGCGCGCCTGACACAGATCAGCACCGCGTACAGGCAGCGCTTTCATCAACAGTCGGTTGGCCTCACGCTCTCGACCACTTGCGCATCGTTCTGAACGCTCGCTGTAACCGCGACATCCATCCCGATCGCGCGCCCCAGGTTTTGCTCGCCGGCCAGATGACAGGAATCTGCGCCTATCTTGCAGCAGCAAACGATCTCATGGCGCTTTGGCGAGTTGGGTGGCGAAGTAGCCGATCGTCTTGGCGTACACCTCGCTCTTGTTCCACTGCTGGATGACCGCGAAATTCTCGCTGCCGGGCTCCCAGCCTTTGCCCTTTTTCCAGCCGTAGCTCTTCAGGAAGTTCGCCGTCGACGCCAGCACATCAGGCACGTTGTGCAACAGGTCGCGTTTGCCGTTGCCGTCGAAATCGACCGCGAACTTGATGTAGGAGGACGGCATGAACTGGGTCTGGCCGATCTCGCCGGCCCAGGCGCCGCGCATCTCCTGCGGCGTGAGATCGCCACGCTCGACGATGCGCAACGCATCCATCAACTCGGCCTTGAACATGTCGGAGCGGCGGCAATCATAGGCCAGCGTCGCCAGCGAGCGCATGGTGGGAAACTTGCCGGTGTTGACGCCGAAATCGGTCTCCAGCCCCCAGATCGCGACCAGGATCTCGCCGGGCACGCCGTAGGCCTCCTCGATCCGCGACAGCACCGAGCCGTAGCGCTTCATCATATCGGAGCCGCGATTGAGCCGCGGCGGCACCATGCGACCCGAGAACTGCTCGAAAGTCTGGCTGAACACCTGCTGCGAATGGTCGCGCGCCAGGATAGCCTTGTCCTGCGTGACGCCATTCAACCCGGCCTGGATCGCATTCTGCGAAATGCCCTTGGTCACAGCCTCTTTCTTGAAGTCGTCGAGCCAGGACTCGAACGTGCCGGTGCCGCATTGGGCGGCGAGCGCAGACGCGGTCGAGGTCAAGAGCCACGCCCCGACGGCGAGCGTGTGAAAGGAAAAGCGCGAGGTCATAGGCAATTGCACTCCGGCATCTGCGATGTCATCGATTGGTCGCGAAACCCGGCAGGTATGTTCGCGGCAACAGCGGCCAAAACATGGCTCGTGATCGAGCCGTTGATCTCAGGCATTGCTGCAAATGCCACGCCAACTTCATACCCATTTGACGATCCGGAACGACAAACCGCCGGCCGAATATAATCGGCCGGCGGTTGCTTTGGAGTTTACGAGTTCGGGTTAACGGGCGCTTATCCGCGATCGCTGCGCCGCCACGGGAACAGGTTGGCCGGGAAGTCGGCGGCGGGCTTGCGCTCGCGCGGCTCGGGGATCACCGGCCGTGCATTCGGATCCTTGACGATGACCTCGCGATAGAGATGCCAGGTGGCGTGACCGAGCAGGGGGATCACGACGGCAAGCCCGAGGAAGAACGGGATCGTACCGAGCACCAGCAACAGCGCGACGATCAGGCCCCAGGCAGCCATCGGCACCGGATTCTGTGCAACGGCACGCATCGACGTCACCATGGCTTCGCCGGCGGTCGCATGGCGGTCGAGCATCATGGGGAAGGCGACCACGCTGATGCAAAGCGCGACGAGCGCGAACAGAAAGCCGACGCTGCAGCCCACCACGATCAACCACCAGCCCTGCGGGGTGGTCAGCACGCGCGCGGCAAAATCGGGAATGTCGGCCGCGACCTGATAGCCGAACACCGCGGTGTAGATCGCCTGCGCCGTCGCGATCCAGGTCACGAACAATGCGAACAGCAACGTTCCGACCCCGAGCATCGCGCCGAACGACGGCGAGCGGAATACCTGCATGGCGTCCCATGCGGATGCCTCACCGCCGTCCTCGCGGCGGCGGCTCATCTCGTAGAGGCCGATCGCGGCGAACGGGCCGAGCAGGGCGAAGCCCGCGGCCAGCGGAAACAGCAGCGGCAGCACGGAATAGCCGTGCACGGTGCGCGCAAGCACGATGCCGAGCACGGGATAGATCAGACACAGGATGATGGCGTGGCTTGGTACTGCCTTGAAGTCTTCCCAGCCGAGACGCAGCGCTTGATGCAGATCGGACAGGCCGATGGTGCGGACAACCGGCGCGGATGCGGTGTCTTGTCCGCTCTGCGTCATCCCTGTGACATTGCCTTGGTATGGAGTGGCCATGGTCGTTGTCTCCCTCTGGGCGGGCGCATTCTGCGCCCGGTGCGCGGGCACAAACGTACCGCCTCTCGAAGCGATCACGAGCAAGCCAGACGCGAAAGACAAAGCAGGGAACTGGCCGTGTCGCGAACTGTGCAGCAAGGGTACTCCCAAACCGCGGCAAAAGCACTCACGCTTAAGTGAATGTCGCATTGGCAAGCTATTGAGGGAGCGATACAGTTGAACTGCGACCTTGGTCAGCCGGCGCTTTGCCGTTTGGCCTTCACATCTCAACTCTCTTGGGAGCGAACGATGAGCATTTTCGGAAAAATCATGGGCGCGATCTTCGGCAGCAGCGCCAGCGCCGCGCCCGCCGGCGGAACGGCCACGAGCGCAGCTCCCGCCGGTGGATCCGGCAGCGCATCGGCGTCTCCTGCCGCGGTGCCCGCCGGCGCGGCGCCCGCCCAGTCCGTTGATGTCGCCCCGATCCTCGACAAGGCGGTTGCCGCGAAGGGCGAGAAGCTCGAGTGGCGGACCTCGATCGTCGATCTGATGAAGGCGCTCGACATCGACTCCAGCCTGTCGGCGCGCAAGGAGCTCGCCAAGGAGCTCGGCTACACCGGCGATACCAACGATTCCGCCAGCATGAACATCTGGCTGCACAAGCAGGTGATGACCAAGCTCGCGGCCAACGGCGGCAAGCTGCCCCCGGATATCAAGCACTGACGGGATCGCCTTCCCGCAGACGGTCAGGGCCCGCGCCAGCGTGGGCCCTTTTTTATGGACCGGCGAACATCTATAGATCGGCGAACAAGAAGGAGAACGCCCATGAAAATTCCCATGAAAACTCCCAAGAAAGCTTCCGTGACTGATCTCGACCGCCGCACGATGCTTGCGACCGGCGCCCTCGCGCTGGCCGGTGCCGCCGCGCAATCCGCGCCGGCCCACGCTGAGGCCGCACCGAAGGCGATATTTCCGGTCCCCGCCGTGACGATCCCGATCGTCGGCGCCGCCGAGGTGTTCCAGGTTCGCCGCATCTACTGCATCGGCCGCAACTACGCCGCGCACGCGATTGAGCGCGGCTCCGATCCGACCCGCGAGCCGCCGTTCTTCTTCCAGAAGCCAACCGATGCGATCCAGAATGTCGCGATCGGCACGGTCGCCGATCATCCCTATCCGTCGCTGACCAAGAACTATCACCACGAGGTCGAGCTGGTCGCGGCGCTGAAGTCCGGCGGCACCAACATCCCCGCCGACAAGGCGCTCGATCACGTCTACGGCTACGCGCTCGGCCTCGACATGACGCGGCGCGATTTGCAGAACGGCATGGCCGCGGAAAAGAAGCCGTGGGAGATCGGCAAGAGTTTTGACCACGCCGCGGTGCTGGGGCCGATCCATCCGGCTGACAAGACCGGCCATTTCACGCACGGCGCGATCTCGCTCGCAGTCAACGGCACGGTGCGGCAGAGTTCGGATCTGAAGAACATGATCTGGAGCGTTGCCGAGCAGATCGCAAAGCTCTCAGAGGCGTTCGAGCTGAAGGCCGGCGACATCATCTATTCCGGCACGCCGGAGAATGTCGGCCCGGTCGTCAAGGGGGACGTGCTGCTCTGCAAGCTAGAGGGCCTGCCCGATATGTCGATCAAGATCGTCTGAGGCCGAGCAGGGCCCTATTCGGCAAGGTCCGCGTATTCCGGATGCTTGTCGAGGTAATCCACCACGAAGCCGCATCCGGCGATCACCTTGTGGCCGTCGGCGCGGATCAGCTCCAGCGCCCCCTTGACCAGCTCCGACGCGATGCCGCGGCCGCGCAGGGCGCGCGGTGTCTCGGTGTGGGTGATGATGACGGCCGAAGGCGTCCGCCGGTAGTTCGCAAAGGCTAGCCCGCCCTCGGTGTCGAGCTCGAAGCGGTTTTGGTCCCTGTTGTCCCGGACGGTAGCCATCGCAAAATCCTGATTGATTCACCGGCCCCTGATCTAAGCGGGTGAACCCGCCAGCGCAAAGCCGCGACGAAGCCGCATATTTGGCATTTTTGGATTGATATGCGCATTTTGGCGTGCCTGAGCGCCACATTCGCGGCTCGGCGGGACGCGTGCCTCGAAGCCGTCGGTCCTGCCGCATCGCACACTGGCCGATCGGGCCTTGCGGGCCGATGCAATTTGATTAGGCTTGATCTCCAGACATACGCCCTGATGCGGCCGATGGTCGTCAGGTACGGAGTGATGGGACCGGCCGCTGACGTATGCCCCTTGTCGCAAGGAGGTTCGTCATGTCGGACAATCGTTTCTTCGGCACACACCGCCCCTGGGAGGACTGGCTCGGCATGTTGCTCGGCGTGCTGATCATGGTCTCGCCCTGGTTTCCGATGCAGGTCAGCGACGTCGTCGATGTCGAGCGCAGCCACCTGGTGCTCAACAGCTTCGTGGTCGGCATGCTGGTGCTGGGCCTCGCCCAGCTCGAATATGTCGCGCTGCATCGCTGGGAGGAGGTGGCGAGCATCGTGCTCGGCCTCTGGCTGATCGCGTCGCCCAACATCTTCGGCTATTCGGATGACCAGACGCTGCAGCTCTGGCACATCCTGCTCGGCGGGCTGGTCGCCATGATCGGCGCCTTGCAGCTTTGGCAGGACTGGAACCTGAGCGAGCAGGAACTGGCCAAGCATCCGCAGTAGTGGTCCGGGCAAGCAACCAAGGGGCTCGCCGCCATCGGCGCGCGGTATCATGCGGCTGCGCGGCAGGCCTTGCCGGGGGCGGCGGCTTGGCGATAAACCGGTTGGCAGCAATCCCTTGCGGCGCTTGAAGACGTCCGGTTCTGACCGAGGAAATAGCCGATGACTGTTCCGACCTTGCCCTCTCTGTTGTGTGTAGCGGCGGGGTGGCAATGAGCGGGTCGGCTGAGACCGCGCCGCGCGGCGGGATCGCGCGGGTGTCGCGCCGGGTGATGAACCTCGCCTACGTCCTGACCCAGAACGCCCGCCGCCACGGCGATCGTCCCGGCTTCATCTGGAACGAGAAGGTCTGGTCCTGGCGTCATATCGACCAGAATGTCTCAGCGCTGGCGGCGGCGCTCGCCGCGCGCGGCATCGGCAAGGGCGACCGCATCCTGGTGCATTCCAAGAATTGCGACGAAATGTTCTGGTCGATGTTCGCGGCCTTCCGGCTCGGTGCGGTCTGGGTGCCCACCAATTTCCGCCTGATGCCGGACGAGGTCGCCTATCTGGCGGCAGCCTCAGGCGCCAAGGCGTTTCTCTGCCATGCCGACTTCCCCGAGCACGCCAAGGCGGCGGCCAATCCCGCGCTCGAATTCGTCTGGCGGATCGGTGAGGAGGGCACGTTCGGCGAGGCGACGGTTGGCGACGTCATCGCCAAGCATGCCGGCGCCGCGGTCGAGAACACGGCGGTCGAGTACGACGATCCCTGCTGGTTCTTCTTCACGTCAGGCACCACCGGCCGGTCCAAGGCCGCAGTCTTGACCCACGGCCAGATGGCCTTCGTCATCACCAACCATCTCGCCGATCTGATGCCCGGCACCACCGAACAGGACGCCTCGCTGGTGGTGGCGCCGCTGTCGCATGGCGCCGGCGTGCACCAGCTGGTGCAGACCGCGCGCGGCGTGCCGACCATCCTGCTGCCGTCGGAGAAGTTCGACATCGCCGAGGCGTACCGCCTGATCGCGAGATACCGCGTCAGCAACATGTTCACGGTGCCGACCATCCTGAAGATGATGGTCGAGCATCCCGCCGCCGACCAGCACGACCATTCCTCGTTGCGCTACATCATCTATGCCGGCGCGCCGATGTATCGCGAGGATCAGAAGGCCGCGCTGAATAAGCTCGGCGGCGTGCTGGTGCAGTATTTCGGCCTCGGCGAGGTCACCGGCAACATCACGGTGCTGCCGCCCGGTCTGCACGATCCCGAGGATGGCCCGCATGCCCGGATCGGCACCTGCGGCTTCGAGCGAACAGGCATGCAGGTCTCGATCCAGGGCGACGACGGACGCGAGCTGAAGGCGCACGAGACCGGCGAGATCTGCGTGATCGGTCCCGGCGTGTTCGCGGGCTACTACGACAACCCCGAAGCCAATGCGAAGGCGTTTCGTGACGGCTGGTTCGGCACCGGCGATCTCGGTCATATGGACGAGGACGGTTTTGTCTACATCACCGGCCGCGCCTCAGACATGTACATCTCCGGCGGCTCCAACATCTATCCGCGCGAGATCGAGGAGAAGCTGTTGACGCATCCCGCGGTCGGCGAGGTCGCCGTGCTCGGAGTGCCCGATCCGTTCTGGGGCGAGGTCGGGGTCGCCGTCTGCGTCGCGCGCGAGGGCGTCGACGCGGTCGCGGAAGCGGAGCTTGCCGCCTATCTCGCGCCGAAGGTGCCGCGCTACAAGATGCCAAAGCGGTTCTTCTTCTGGGAGGCGTTGCCGAAGTCCGGCTACGGCAAGGTGCCGAAGCGGCTGATCCGCGACGAGCTCGAGGCGCGCGGGCTGCTCGAGGTGATCGCAAAATCGACGGGCGCGTGAGGCGATGCGCAGCATCGCCCAGCCCGGCACTCCCATACCCGAGCGCATTCAATGGGTCGCCGCGCGCGGCCGCGCGTTTTCATTCGTGCTGGAAGCCGGCATTCCCTTGCTCGAAGCCGTGCGGCGTGGCTTTGCGGCGGAAGGCTTTTGCGGCGGCGTGCTGAGCGCCAAGGGTGGCGCGCTCGGGCCGTTCGCCTATGTGATGCCGGCGCTGTCGAAGGACGGCGTCAACGCCGCGTTCTACAGCGATACGTTCCGTCCCGATGGCGTGACCCGGCTCAAGCTCGCGGCGCTGACCTTCGGCGAGCGCGACGGCGCACCTTTCTTCCATTGCCACGGACTATGGACCGAGGCCGATGGCCGCTTCAACGGCGGACACATGCTGCCGGACGAAACCATTGTCGCCGAGCCGTTCGAGGTCAGCGCGTTCGGCATCGACGGCGCGACGTTTGTGGCCGAGCCCGACAGCGAGACCAATTTCAAGCTGTTCGGGCCGGTCGGAAGCGCCCCGGCGGGTGCGAAGACCACGAGCCATGCGTTCGCGCTGCGGCTGCGGCCGAACCAGGATTTTGCCTGTGCGCTGGAAGGATTCTGCCGCGAGCATGGCATCCTGCGCGCGCGGTTGCATGGCGGGGTTGGCTCGACCATCGGTGCGGTCTTCAGGGACGGCCACAGCGTGGTGCCGTTCGCGACCGAGCTCGCGGTGACCTCCGGGCAGATTGCGCCTGACGCCAATCGCCGCCTGCGCGCCAGTCTCGATGTCGCGCTGGTCGACTATCTCGGCGGCATCGCCGAGGGACGCCTGGTGCGCGGCGACAATCCAGTGCTGATGACGATGGAGCTGGTGCTGGAGGTGCTGGAAGAGGCGGAGCGGCCATAGGATGCCCTCCGGCCCCTCCACCGGTCGTTCCCGGTGTTCGCTGGAGCCGATACCCCGCATTCTCCGCTGTCGTCCCGGCGAAGGCCGGGAACCATAACCGCAGGGCGTATGGATGGAGCGAGTTGGGGCCACAGCGTCGCGCAACAACAGTCATTTTGGGGAAATGGGCCCGGCCTTCGCCGGGACGACGGGGAGCGTGCTGAGCCGCCTGTGGGTCACACATCCGCGTTCTCGCAACAGGTAAGGGCCGCGGCGCTCACCGCCGTTTGCGGACATGGACGTTGATGTCGAGGTCGATCGCGCTGACACAGGTCTGCTCGGTGCGGTGCGAGCTACCCTCATGCCAGCGCTCCTGGCGCAGGCTGATCTCGCCGACATTGGCGAGACGCAGGCAACGCCATTGCGGCAGCCTGCCTGAGCTTTCGCCGGCGAACTGCCAGGCCAGCACGACCTCTTCACCGCTCTCGTTGTGACCGATGATATGCGGGCAGAGCTCGCGAGGCCGCCCGTCATAGATGCAGACCACTTGCTGCTCGGTGAGGATCGCCTCGCGGAAGTGGGCATAGGCCTTCCTGGGCATGGGATATCGGGTCATCTAGGATCGTGACGGGCTGCCGTTATAAACTCGGCCACCCACCATTGTTTCCCCGGATCCGCGCATATGGCCAGAGGACGACACCGCCCGATCAACATGCCCGCACCGTATCTCCGGCGGGTCTGGCTCGATCCCGACCGGATTCCCGACCGCGACGCATATCCGTTCGTGCTGCCGCTGCTGCGCGACGAATTCGAGCTCAGCTTCGACAAGGCGATCACCATCATCGTCGGCGAGAACGGCACGGGCAAGTCGACGCTGCTGGAAGGCATCGCCGTGATGGCGGGCTATGACGACGCCGGCGGCGGCAAGGGCTATCGGCCGGTCGACCACAGCAATGCGGTGGAGAAGATGGGCGGCTCGCTTGCGTCAGCGCTGCGCGCGAGCTGGCTGCCCAAGATCACCAACGGCTGGTTCTTCCGAGCCGAAAGTTTCTTTTCGGTCGCCAGATATCTCGATTCCGTCGCCAGCGCTTATGCCGACTTCCTGTCGCATTCCCATGGCGAGGGTTTTTTGCGCTTCTTCGAGGAGCGCTGCCAGCGGCAAGGCATCTTCATCTTCGATGAGCCTGAATCTGCGCTGTCGCCCGCGCGCCAGATCGAATTCCTCAAGCTGCTGCGGCGGATGGACAGTTCCGGCAATTGTCAGGTCATCATGGCAACGCACGCGCCGATACTGATGGCCTATCCGAACGCGACCCTGCTGCGGCTGACGAAGTACGGGCTCGAGCCGGTGAACCTGAGAGACACGGATCACTACAAGGTCATGCGCGAGTTCTGCGACGATCCGAAGGGGTTCGTCGAGGCGGCGATCGAGGATTGACGCCGATCGCGGCGGGGGTGCCGAGGTCAAGGTCGGCGACGGCCCGCGCGCGTTCGGGCGCTTCTGAGAAGGACGAAGTAGGTGCAGCCGGCGCCCGCATGAGCGAAAGCTGCATGCCGGCTCCTTCATCGCACGCGTGCTGCGAGGTTCAGCGCGCGGTCTTCAGATAGGCAATGACGTCGGCGCGATCATGAGCGTCGGGCAGCCCCTTGAAGAACATCTTCACGCCGTGAACGTCGCCGCGAGGATCGGCGAGGTAGGCATCAAGCGCTGCTGTGTCCCAGGGGGTCTTGTTGCCGCGCATGGCGTCCGAATAGTCGAAGCCCTGGACCGACGCCGGCTGGCGGCCAACGATGTGCCAGAGGCTCGGGCCCACCTTGTTCACGCCGACATCGAGCGAATGGCAGTTCACGCAAGTGCGCTGGAAGATGGCCTGGCCCGCGATCGGGTCACCGTCCATCGCGCGGACCGGCGCGGGCGATGTTGCGAGCAAGGTGGCGGCGAGCGTAACGCTGCCGACGGTGCAGGCGGCGCCGAATTTCATTCCCATCATGAGAGTCCCCTGAAATGGATTGGATTGCAATCGGTGAGACGTGGGGCGATGTGCCGGCAGCCGCCCGGCATGGTGGCTAATGCCGCTCGGCTTCCGCCTCCTTCTCCAGCTCTATAATGTGGTCGCGCAGCACGTCGAACCGCGCCTCGGTCACGTCGCTGAACAGCGGATCCTTGTGCGGGGAGAGGGTGGACGCGATTTCGGCCCAGTCCTGCGCCGTCAATGCCTTGACCGCGGCCGGGAAGAAATCGCGGTCTTCCATCCTGATGTGCCGCCGTTCGTGCACCAGGAAATCGCGGATGATCGCGTCGACATTCTCGCGCGGAATTTCGGCCCCCGCGCGCACATTGGCGACGGCATGCGCGACGCGGTGCAGGCGATCGGAGCCCTTCTGATGCTCGCGCGCGAGGTCGCCGACTTTCGCGGCAGCGACCGGATCGCGGAGCTGGAGCTTGGCGAAAATCAGATCTTCCTGGCGGTGATGGTAGAGTTCTGTGTAGACTTCGAAATAGGCAATGATGCTGCCGATCACCTCGTAGTCCGGCCGGCCGGCGTGATCGAAGATGTTCAGCTCGTGCTCAAGAACGGTAAGCAGCCGCTCGATATTGCGGTGTTCCCGGGACAGGATGTCGATGACCATGGCAGTGATCCACGCAGAAGGCTGAATGAATCAGTAGACGAAAAGACCGTCCCGGACTTTGCGCTGGATCAAGGTGCCGCCGAATTCGCCTGACGGCTCCAGGGCGGAAATCGCCGCGAAAGCATCGGGCGACCGCTAACGGATGGGCCGCGGCGGCTGAAGCCGCGGGGGAGGCGGCGGGTTTGGCGCGCTGCGGTGGATGCGATCTCTGCACATCCGGCGTGCTCTGGTGCTATAATGTCTGCTAAACAAGGGAAAACAGGGAGGATGCCATGCATCATACCTTGGTGCCCAGCGACCGCGTCGAGCATGTCTGCGTGTTCGGGCGCGATGGCTCAAAGCTCGGATCGATCGAGCGGCTGATGCTCGACAAGGTGAGCGGCACGGTGGCCTACGCCGTGATCAAGACCGGCGGCGTGCTCAGCAGCCACCACCATTATCCGGTGAAGTGGACAGCCTTGAAATTCGATCCCGCGCGCCAGGCCTTCGAGGCCGAAGTGACGCTGGACGATCTGCGCACCGGCCCATCCGAGTTCGACGGCGACGAATTCGACTGGGGCGACCGCTCGCACGCGTACACGCACCCGAATTATTGGGCGGTGTAGCAGAGCAGGTGAGGGGAACTGGAGCCCGCATGAATGAAGCGACATGCGGGAGCCGCCAACTGTTCGGTTGGAAGTTCCGGATATCGCTTCGTCCATCCGGGCCACTCGCTTAGTCTACGACAGGCATACATGACCCAATTCAAGCCGGCCGGCAGGCCTTCCGTCATCCCGAGAATTGTCACGCGCGACCTGACCGGCCTGGCCGGATTTCTGAGAGACGTTTTCGGCGCGGAAGGCGAAGTCCGGTCTGGCGCGCCAACGGAAATTCGGATCGGGGACTCGATCATCCTGATCAGCGACGGCGGAGGCGTCCGCGAGGCGATGCCGGCCTTTCTCTATGTCTACGTCGAGAATGCAGACGAGACCTACCGGCGGGCGATTGCGGCGGGCGCTGAAACGATCGAGGCCCCTGCGAATACGCCTTATGGCGACCGACGTGCGATGGTCCGGGATGCCTCGGCAAACGTCTGGCAGATCGCCACCTACCGTGGGAGCTGACTCGCAGTCCGTAGGATGAGTGCAGCGAAGCGATACCAGTCATTCGGGCCGAGAGATAAGTCGATGGGTTTCGCTTCGCTCTACCCATCCTACGCGCTCACCCGCAAAAGGCCCGCAAGCCGCGCAATCGCCTGCGCGTGGTGCGCCTACTCCGCCGCCTCGCTCGCCGAGCTCTTCCTTGGCTTGCTGTTCGCCTTCTTCAGCACCGGCGCCAGGAACTTGCCGGTGTAGCTCCTCGGCGCCTTGACGATGTCTTCCGGCGGGCCCCAGGCGACGATTTCGCCGCCGCCGTCGCCGCCTTCGGGGCCGAGATCGATCACCCAGTCGGCGGTCTTGATGACTTCGAGATTGTGTTCGATCACCACCACCGTGTTGCCCTGGGCGACTAGCTCGTGCAGCACCTCGAGCAGTTTTGCGACGTCGTGGAAGTGCAGGCCGGTGGTCGGCTCGTCCAGGATGTAGAGCGTGCGGCCGGTGGCGCGCTTCGACAGCTCCTTGGCGAGCTTGACGCGCTGGGCTTCGCCGCCGGACAGCGTGGTGGCCTGCTGGCCGACATGGATGTAGTCGAGGCCGACGCGGTGCAGGGTCTGGAAGGTCTCGCGCACGCGCGGCACCGCCTTGAAGAACTCGGCGGCTTCCTCGACCGTCATGTCGAGCACGTCGGCGATGCTCTTGCCCTTGAACAGCACCTCCAAGGTCTCGCGGTTGTAGCGCTTGCCCTTGCAGGTGTCGCAGGTGACGTAGACGTCGGGCAGGAAGTGCATCTCGATCTTGATGACGCCGTCGCCCTGGCACGCCTCGCAGCGGCCTCCCTTGACGTTGAAGGAGAAGCGCCCGGGCTCGTAGCCGCGCGCCTTGGCCTCGGGCAGGCCGGCGAACCATTCGCGGATCGGCGTGAAGGCGCCGGTATAGGTCGCCGGATTCGAACGCGGGGTGCGGCCGATCGGCGACTGGTCGATGTCGATGATCTTGTCGATGTGCTCGAGGCCCTCGATGCGGTCGTGCGGCGCGGCGCCCTCGCTGGCGTTGTTCAGCTTGCGCGCGATCGACTTGTAGAGCGTGTCGATCAGCAAGGTCGACTTGCCGCCGCCGGAGACGCCGGTGACGCAGGTGAACAGGCCGAGCGGGATCTCGGCCGAGACGTTCTTCAGATTGTTGCCGCGGGCGTTGATGACCTTGATGGTGCGCCGGTGGTTCGGCGGCCGCCGGTCCGGCACCGGAACCGAAAGCTCGCCGGTGAGATACTTGCCGGTCAGCGATTTCGGGTTGCGCATGATCTGGTCGGGCGTGCCCTCGGCGACGATGTGGCCGCCATGCATGCCGGCGCCGGGCCCGATGTCCAGCACATAATCGGCGAGCCGGATGGCGTCCTCGTCATGCTCGACCACGACCACGGTGTTGCCGAGGTCGCGGAGCCGCTTCAACGTGTCGAGCAGGCGGGCATTGTCGCGCTGGTGCAGGCCGATCGACGGCTCGTCCAGCACGTAGAGCACGCCGGTCAGGCCCGAGCCGATCTGCGAGGCGAGGCGGATGCGCTGGCTCTCGCCGCCGGACAGCGTGCCCGACGAGCGCGACAGCGTCAGGTAGTTCAGGCCGACGTCGAGCAGGAAGGTCAGGCGCTCGCGGATCTCCTTCAGGATGCGTGCCGCGATCTCATTCTGCTGCGCGTTGAGTGCCTCCGGCACGGTCTCGAACCATTCGCCGGCGCGCTTGACCGAGAGCTCGGAGATCTCGCCGATATGCTTGCCCCCGATCTTGACGCACAGCGCCTCCGGCTTCAGCCGGTAGCCGTGGCAACCTTCGCAGGGCACGTCGGAGAAATACTTGCCGAGCTCCTCGCGCGCCCACTCGCTCTCGGTCTCGCGGTAGCGGCGGTCGATGTTGGTGACGACGCCCTCGAACGGCTTCTTGGTGTCGTAGGAGCGGACGCCGTCCTCGTAGGAGAACTTGATCTCGTCGTCGCCGGAGCCGTGCAGCAGCGCGTTCTGGACCTTCTTGGTCAGGTCCTTCCACTTGGTGTCAAGCGTGAACTTGTAGTGCTTGCCGAGCGCGGTCAGGGTCTGGATGTAATAGGGCGAGGACGACTTCGCCCAGGGCGCGATCGCGCCCTTGCGCAGGGTCAGCTCCTTGTCGGGGATGACCAGGTCCTCGTCGATATGCTGCTCGACCCCGAGGCCGCCGCAGGCCGGGCACGCGCCATAGGGATTGTTGAACGAGAACAGGCGCGGCTCGATCTCGGGGATGGTGAAGCCGGAGACCGGGCAGGCGAATTTCTCCGAGAACAGGATGCGCTCGGGTCCGCTCTTGTCGTGGATCTTCGCGGTCTTCTTCTTGTCCTCTTTCTTCTCATCCTGCCCGGCCGCGGCGGGCGCGTCGGCGTATTCGATCACCGCAAGGCCCTCGGCGAGCTTCAGCGCGGTCTCGAAACTTTCCGCGAGGCGCTGGGCGAGGTCGGGGCGCACCACGATGCGGTCGACCACGACGTCGATGTCGTGCGGGAATTTCTTGTCGAGCGCGGGCGCCTCCGACAACTCGTAGAAGGTGCCGTCGATCTTGACGCGCTGAAAGCCCTTCTTGAGGTACTCGGCGAGCTCCTTCTTGTACTCGCCCTTGCGGCCGCGCACGACCGGCGCCAGCAGATAGAGGCGGGTGCCCTCGGGGAGCGCCAGCACGCGGTCGACCATCTGCGAGACGATCTGGCTCTCGATCGGCAGCCCCGTTGCCGGCGAATAAGGCACGCCGACGCGCGCCCACAACAGGCGCATGTAGTCGTAGATCTCGGTGACGGTGCCGACGGTGGAGCGCGGGTTCTTCGACGTGGTCTTCTGCTCGATCGAGATCGCCGGCGACAGGCCGTCGATCTGGTCGACATCCGGCTTCTGCATCATCTCCAAAAATTGCCGCGCATAGGCCGACAACGACTCGACGTAGCGGCGCTGGCCCTCGGCATAGATGGTGTCGAATGCCAGCGACGACTTGCCGGAGCCGGACAGGCCGGTGAACACCACGAGCTTGTCGCGCGGAATCTCGACGTCGATGTTCTTCAGATTGTGTTCGCGCGCGCCGCGGATCGTAATGGCGCGCGATGAGGAGCCGGCGTTCTGTTGGCGCTTCGCCTTGAGCACTTCATCCATAGCGACAGTTCCGGGCGCATGATCGGGCGCCTTTTTTGGGCGCGCATCGCCGGTGCTGCCGGGACCTTGCGCCGATGGGTGAGAAGACTGGAACGTAGGAAGAACAGCCGACAATTTCCAGTGCTGAGTCGCGTCCATCAACGGATAGTTTGCCTGTTGGCAGCAGCCGTCAGCAGGAACCGGTTCCCAAACGTAAAAAGGCCGGCGCGAGGCCGGCCTTTCCGAGACCCTGAGGTCCGTTTCGCTCAGTACTTGGCGACGATCGGGCCGCCGAAGTGATAGTTCACGCCGAACTGCACGGTGTGCAGGTTGATGTCGGCAGACGGAACGCCGAAGTAGGTCTCGCCGCCGAGGCTGCGATACAGGTACTCGCCCTTGATCGACCACTGCGGCGCGATGAACGCCTCGATGCCGGCGCCGACCGTCCAGCCGGAGTGGAAGTTGCTCTGCGAGACGCTCACGCCGCCAGCGCTGACGGTGAGCTTGTTGTCGGCCCAGGCATAGCCGCCGGTGCCGTAGAACAGCACCTTGTCGACGGCGAAGCCGATGCGGCCGCGCGCGGTGCCCAGCGAGTCGATCTTGCTCGTCGCGGTGATGCCGAACGCGGTCGCGGACGCATTGACGTCAGCCCAGGCGCCGTCGGCCTCCAGGCCGTACACAATGTTGCCGGCCTGCCAGTTGTAGCCGATGGTGCCGCCGCCGAAGCCGCCTTCCATCTTCGGGTTGCCGGAGTCCTCGCTGGCATAGCCACCGAAGCCGCCGATGTAGAAGCCGGTCCAGTTATAGATCGCGGCCGGCGGCGGAGCCTTCACGTAAGGCGCGCGAGCCGCCATGTCGGCGGCCATTGCCGGTACAATTGCGCTGAGGGCAAACATGCCGGCCGAGGCCAGCAAAACATTCCTGATTTTCAAAGTCCCAGTCCCATTTTCTTGTTGTCCCCTTCAAACGTTGAAGGGAGCGCCACGGCAGTGTCGCGTGGCCCTGACGTGTTTCTACATAGAAATCTTGGAAGTTGTGTATCTGTGAAACCACAATGCGCGGAAAACGGCCCAAGCCATGCGCGCGCTTGCACGCGACGAAAGGACCGGCGCTGTATTCGCTGCGCAGAAGCGGCGCGCGCCGCCGGTACCTCAGTATTTCGCCGATACGACCGGGCTTGGCGCGTTGAAGTGGTAATTGATGCCGAGCTTGACGGTGTGGAAGGTGTCCTTCCACTCCGAGCGATCGTTGATCGCAGGCGTGTACTGGATCGGCGCGACCTTGCCGAGATCGACGTAGTTGTACTCGAGCTTGGCCGACAAGTTGGCGGCGAACATGTATTCGACGCCGGCGCCGGCGGTCCAGCCCCAGCGGGTGTCGCTGGCCGAGGCCGAGGGCGGCGCGAGCCCGGCATTGTAGCGGTGCAGGATGTCGCCGACCGCGGCGCCGCCGTTGACGAACCACAGCGTGGCGCCGTCGGCGTAACCGAGCCGGCCCTTGATGTCGCCGAAACTGCGTAGCTCGGTGTAATAGCTGTCGAGCACGCTGGGCGGTCCGACATTGATCACGCCGGAGCGGCCGGTGACGGCGGACCAGTGGTAGTCGCCCTCGACACCGAACACGACGGGTCCAGTCTGGACATTGTAGCCGATCACGCCGCCGACAAAGCCGCCGCTGGTGTTGTAGGTTTGGGTGCCGATGAACGCTGCGTCGTTCGGTGCGCCAAGATAGGTCTCGCTGCTGGTGCCCCAGCCGCCGCCGCCTTGGGCGCCAAGATAGAAGCCGTTCCAGCTGGTCACGGGCGCTACGACCGGCACCGGTGTTGGGGCATGCGCGGCGAGGTCAGCCGCCGATACGGACGAAACACTCAGCGCGGCGAGGCCGGCTGCGGCAACCCAAAGCTGCTTCATGGAATCCATCCCGCTTCGAATCGATCAATGACGGGACAAGGCTACCAGCACAGGTTGCAATCGAGCGTGGCGCGCCTGCAACACATGTAACATATTGAATCCACTTAATATTTTACAATTTATTAAGGTTTAGCCGCGTTTGATTCGTTGCCTTCGTTGGCCGCTCGCCGACCGCGCAAACAAAAGGGCCGGCACGAGGCCGGCCCTTCGTCTGGATCAAATCCGTGCGGCGCGATCAGTAGCGCGCAACCACCGGGCCGCCCCACTTGTAGTTCACGCGGACGGTGACGAGGTCGACGTCCTGGCGATCGCGGATGCTGCTGAACAGCGCGCCGGTCGGCGTGGTGAGATTGTAGGTCTTATCCTGCATGAACAGGTGATCGTATTCGACACCGGCGGTCCAGTTCGGCGCGAAGCCGACTTCGATGCCGGCGCCGATGGTGCCGCCCCAGCGGGTGTCGGTCGCGCGGCCGGCAAGCACGCCGGTCGGCGTGAAGTAGGTGCTGAAGCGGTTGTCGGTCAGCGCCGCGCCACCCTTGGCGTACAGCAGCACGTTGTTGACGGCGTAGCCGATCTGGCCGGTGAACAGGCCGAACGCGTCGATCTTGCTCTGGTTGGTGAACAGGCCCGGGAAGATCGCGCTGTTGTTGCTGCCCTTCAGGTCAGCCCAGTCGCCCTGCGCTTCGAGGCCGAACACCCAGGTGCCAGCCTGCCAGCGATAGCCGATCTGGCCACCGGCAACGCCGCCGGTCGCATCATGGCAACCATCCGAACCGATGAAGACGCCGGCCGGGATCTGGTCCCAGCAATTGTGGCTCGAGCCCCAGCCGCCGTTGGCGCCGATGTAGAAGCCGCTCCAGTCATAGACGGCGGCAATCATCGGCGGCGCCTTGGTGTAGGGGCGCGCAGCGAGATCGGCAGCTGCGGCCGGCGCAGCGAACGCAATCAGGGCAACCGTACCGAGCAAAAACTTCTTCATCATCACCCTCAGCTTCCCAATCGGCTCCCACAGGTCCCGAAGCGCGACTTCAGACGCGAGCGCCCGTCTGATGGACGGTAGCTATACGCTGATTCAACCGGAAACGCCGTCTCCCAAAAGCCACACTCGCGCAAGAAGTGTGGCCATTGCAAGGCACTGATTTATGGCTTGTTTTTCGTTCTAATGGAGCGGAGCAGGCGGCCCGGATCTAAACAGGCTGCCGCTCGATCGGTATCGGCCGCTTCTACGGCTGGTTGTGGCGAACAAAACTGGAACAATCCCGGCGGCGATGCTATATCTCGATATCCGTGGATAAACCGCGCAACGGCAACGGCAGCGAGCCGGCGCCGTCGTATAGGGTCTTCCACGACGCCTGCAAGGTAAGTGGCGAAGGTTGAGAGTGGCGGCCGATGTCCGGCGCCCGGTTTTGAGCGGAGATGATGCGATGGCGGGAAGCGTGAACAAGGTGATCCTGGTTGGAAACCTCGGCAAGGATCCGGAAATCCGGCGGACGCAGGACGGCCGTCCGATCGCCAATCTTTCCATCGCGACCTCGGAAACCTGGCGCGACAAGGGCACCGGCGAGCGCAAGGAAAAGACCGAGTGGCACCGCGTGGTGATCTTCAACGAAGGCCTCTGCAAGGTCGCCGAGCAGTATCTGAAGAAGGGCGCCAAGGTGTACATCGAGGGTCAATTGCAGACCCGCAAATGGACCGACCAGAGTGGCGTCGAGAAGTACTCGACCGAGGTCGTGCTGCAGGGCTTCAACTCCAACCTCACCATGCTCGACGGGCGCGGCGGTGGAGGCGGCAGCTTCTCCGATGATGGCGGCAGCGATTTCGGCTCGTCCGGTCCGGTCAGCTCGGCGCCGCGCCGTGCGGTCGCCGCCGGCGGCGGCAGCCGCAACAGCGACATGGACGACGACATCCCGTTCTGACGACGGGGCGCGCTCCCCACTGTTCAATTGGATGCCGTTCCGTGAAGATCATTTCGCGGAGCGGCGTTGCAATTTGCCGTGGCAGCTTCCTTGTGTGGATTATGAGGGTATTCCGATAAACGACTGCAGGATCTCGCGCATCTAGGGACAATCAGCTCAGGTTCCCTAGACTTTGACACAGGCTGATGTAAATGATATTTACATTCGCCTGCGGCGAGCGACGTCTGGCCGCGAGCTTCATTCGAGGGCTGCCATCATGAGCCTCGCGCCATTGCTCGACGCTGCGCCTGCGATCCCGCTCCACGCCTTTGCCGCGATGGCCGCTTTCGTGCTCGGCTCGATCCAGCTCGCCGCACCGAAGGGCACGCTGCCGCACCGGACGCTGGGCCGGATCTGGGTGATCCTGATGTTGGTGGTCGCCGGGAGCTCGTTCTGGATCCATCAGATTCGGCTGGTGGGCCCGTGGAGCCCGATCCATCTGCTGTCGATCTTGGCGCTGATCATGCTGGTGCTCGGTGTCGCGGCCGCGCGGAGTCACAACGTTCGCCGCCATAAGTTCACGATGATCGGCATTTTCTTTGGCGCGCTGGTCATTGCCGGTCTCTTTACCTTTGTGCCCGGGCGGATCATGCACGCGGTGATTTTCGGCCAGTGATCGGACGATCAGGGCTGTGCGAAGGCCGGTTCCACCAGGTCTTTGCGACCTCGCTACCGCAGGGCAATGCGGGCGCGCCGCAAACCTGCGATGCGGCCGGTAAGTGCATGAAAAAACGAAGGGAAAAACGGCTTTCCGGAGCCACGCAAGGGTGGTTATCAGGCCCCCGATGGGCTATATGATTCCCCAGCAGAACTGACCGGATTTCCCCTTTGTCCGATAACGACGACCACAAGCCCGGCGAGCCGCCGGGGCCCTCAGATATTCGTCCCGTTTCCATTCTCGACGAGATGAAGAAGTCCTACCTCGATTACGCGATGAGCGTGATCGTGTCGCGTGCGCTGCCCGATGCGCGCGACGGGCTCAAGCCGGTGCACCGGCGCATCCTCTATTCGATGCATGAGCAGGGACACACGCCGGACAAGAAATACGTCAAGTCCGCGCGCGTCGTCGGTGACGTGATCGGTAAATATCACCCGCATGGCGACCAGTCGATTTACGACGCGATGGTCCGCATGGCGCAGGATTTCTCGCTGCGCGTGCCGCTGATCGACGGCCAGGGCAATTTCGGTTCGGTCGACGGCGATCCGCCGGCTGCCTATCGATATACCGAGGCGCGGCTGACCAAGGCGGCACTCGCCGTTCTGGCCGACATCGACATGGAGACCGTCGATTTCCAGCCGAACTATGACAACTCCGAGAAGGAGCCGTCGGTTCTGCCGGCCCGGTTCCCGAACCTGCTGGTCAACGGCGCCGGCGGCATCGCCGTCGGCATGGCGACCAATATCCCGCCGCACAATCTCGGCGAGGTCGTCGACGCCTGCGTGGCGCTGATCGACAATCCCTCGCTCACGATTGACGAGCTGATCGACATCATTCCAGGTCCTGACTTCCCGACTGGCGGCGTCATCCTCGGCCGCCAGGGCATCCGCTCTGCCTACCATCTCGGCCGCGGCTCCATCGTGATGCGCGGCAAGGTCACGATCGACACCATCCGGAAGGATCGCGAAGCGATCATCATCACCGAGATTCCCTATCAGGTGAACAAGGCGACGATGGTCGAGCGCATCGCCGAGCTCGTCAAAGAGAAGAAGATCGAGGGTATCGGGGACCTGCGCGACGAGTCCGACCGTGACGGCTATCGCGTCGTCATCGAGCTGAAGCGCGAAGCGGTTCCCGACGTGGTGCTGAACCAGCTCTACCGGTTCACGCCGCTGCAGACGAACTTCCCGGCCAACATGCTGGCGCTGGATTCCGGCCGTCCGCAGACGATGAATCTGAAGGACCTGCTCACCATCTTCGTCGCGTTCCGCGAGCAGGTGGTGACTCGGCGGACCAAGTTCCTGCTCGGCAAGGCCCGTGATCGCGCCCACATCCTGGTCGGCCTCGCGATCGCGGTCGCCAACATCGATGAGATCATCCGCGTGATCCGAACCTCGCCCGATCCGAACACCGCACGCGAGGCGCTGATGTCGCGCGACTGGCCGGCACGCGACGTCGAGGCCATGATCACGCTGATCGACGATCCCCGGCATCGCATCAACGAAGACGGCACGCTCCGGCTGTCGATGGAGCAGGCCAGGGCCATCCTCGATCTCCGGCTGCAGCGCCTGACCGCACTGGGGCGGGACGAAATTTCCGACGAGCTCGACAAGCTCGCGGCCGAGATCGCCGACTATCTCGACATCCTGCGCTCGCGTGCCCGCGTGCAAGGCATCGTCAAGACCGAGCTTGCCGAGGTCAAGCAGCAGTTCGCGACGGCGCGCAAGACCGTGATCATCGAGCAGGAGGGCGAGGTCGAGGATGAGGACCTGATCCAGCGCGAGGACATGGTCGTCACCGTGTCGCATGCGGGCTACGTCAAGCGCGTGCCGCTGTCGACCTACCGGGCGCAGCGTCGCGGCGGCAAGGGCCGCGCCGGCATGCAGACCCGCGACGAGGATTTCGTCTCGCGGCTGTTCGTGGCCTCGACCCACACCCCGGTGCTGTTCTTCTCGTCGCGCGGACAGGTCTACAAGGAGAAGGTCTGGCGGCTGCCGATGGCCGCTCCCAACGCGCGCGGCAAGGCGCTGATCAACATCCTGCCGCTGGAGCCGGGCGAGCGCATCACCACGATCATGCCGCTGCCGGAGGATGAATCCTCCTGGAGCAATCTCGACGTGATGTTCGCGACCACCAGCGGCACCGTTCGCCGCAACAAGCTGTCCGATTTCGTCGACGTCCGTCGCTCCGGCATCATCGCCATGAAGCTCGGCGAAGGCGAGGCGATCGTCGACGTGCAGATCTGCACCGAGCGCGACGACGTGCTGCTGACCGCCGCCGGCGGGCAGTGCATCCGCTTCCCGGTCACCGACGTGCGCGTCTTCACCGGCCGCACCTCGATGGGCGTCCGCGGCATTGCGCTCGCCGAAGCCGACAAGCTGATCTCGCTGGCGATCCTGCGCCATGTCGAGACCACCTCGGACGAACGCTCCGCCTACCTGAAGATGCGCCGTGCGGTGGCCGGCGAGGCCGCAAGCGAAGAGCCGGCGGATGCCGAGGGCGAGGAGACGACGAACGCGATCCAGCTGTCGCAGGAGCGTTACGCCGAGCTGTCGGCGGCCGAGCAGGTGGTGCTCACCGTCTCGGTCAACGGCTACGGCAAGCGGACCTCGTCCTACGAGTACCGCACCACCGGCCGCGGCGGCAAAGGCATCGTCGCGATGAGCGTCAACAACCGCAACGGCAATCTGGTGGCCTCGTTCCCGGTCGAGGACGCCGACCAGATCATGCTGGTCACCGACAAGGGCCAGCTGATCCGCTGCCCGGTGGCCGACATCCGCGTCGCCGGCCGCTCGACCCAGGGTGTGATCGTGTTCGACACCGCCGAGGACGAGCACGTGGTCTCGGTCGAGCACATCCCGGAAGAGGAAAACGGCGAGAACGGCAACGGCGGCTAGCGCCGCCGTAACGGCCCAAGCCAGGTAACCCGGAAGCCCAGATGCAGCGCAGCGAAAGCCGGGGCCGGCAACGCGTCGCTGAGCGTCCCGGATTACGCTTCGCTCATCCGGGCCGCAAGGCTAAATCTCGATCTCGGTGCCGAACTCCACGACTTGGCCGCTCGGCACGCCGAAGAACGCGGCCGACCGCTCGGCGTTGCGCTGCAGGAAGGCGAACAGCGATTCCCGCCACACCCACATGCCCGGAACGTCCTCGCGCGGGATGATGGTCTCGCGGCCGATGTAGTAAGTCACGTCTGAAAGATCGATGCCGGGCAGCTTGCCCTGCCGGCAGGCCAGCTGCAGCCCTTCGTAGATCGTCGGATACTGCATGAAGCCGTAGTGCAGGATGATTCGGGTGATGCCCGGGCTGATCTCGTGAACGTCGGCGCGTTCCTCGTCGGGAATCCTCGGCCGCTCCTCGATCTGCACGGTGACGAGCAGCACGCGCTCATGCAGCACGTGATTGTGCTTGACGAACTGGGTGAGCGCCAGCGGCACGCCATTGGGGGCCGAGGCGAGGAATACCGCGGTGCCGGGCAGGCGCGCGCTGCACTTGTTGACCGCGGTCTCGATCAGGTCCTCTTCCGGCTGGCGCAGCTTGGCGCGCGCCTTTTCGACCAGCTTGACGCCGCCGCGCCAGGTCAGCATCAGGAACGCCACCGCGGCCGCAAGCAGCAGCGGGAACCAGCCGCCTTCGAACAGTTTCTCGGTGTTCGCCGCAAAGAAGATCGCGTCGATGATGAAGAAGAAGCCGTTCACCGCGACCACGAGGATCGGCGAATAGCCCCACTGGATCGCGACCAGCGCCGCGAGCAGCGTGGTGATCGCCATCAACAGCGACACGGCGATGCCGTAAGCGCCGGCGAGTGCATCCGAAGTGCCGAACGCCAGCACAGCCCCGAGCGTCGCGGCCGCGAGCAACCAGTTCACCAGCGGCACGTAGATCTGTCCGATCGCATCGCTCGTGGTGTGCTGGATATGCATCCGCGGCAGGAAGCCGAGCTGGATCGACTGCTGGGTCAGCGAGAACACGCCCGAGATGATGGCCTGCGAGGCGATCACGGTGGCAACGGTCGCGAGCAGGACGAGCGGGTAATGCGCCCAGTCGGGAGCGAGCTGAAAGAAAGGGTTGTCGATCGAGCTTGGATTGTTGATCAGCTCGCCCGCCTGGCCGAAATAGTTCAGCACCAGCGCGGGCAGGCAGATCGCGAACCAGGCGAGCCGGATCGGAAAGCGGCCGAAATGCCCCATGTCGGCATACATGGCCTCACCGCCGGTGACGGCGAGGAACGCAGCGCCGAGGATGGCGAAGCTGACGTGGAAATCCTGATGGATCAGGAAATCGAACGCATAGAACGGGCTCAGTGCAACCAGCACGCCGGGCGCCTTGACGATGCCGTGAATGCCGAGCGCTGCCAGCACGGCGAACCAGAACAGCATCACCGGGCCGAAGATCTTTCCGATGAAGCCCGTGCCCTGCTTCTGCATGAAGAACAGGCCGATCAGGATCACGACGGTGAGCGGCACCACCGCCGGCGTCAGCGAAGGCGCGTCGACCTTGAGGCCTTCGATCGCCGAAAGCACGGAAATGGCCGGCGTGATCGCGCCGTCGCCATAGAGCAGGGCTGCGCCGATGAGGCCGACGACCAGAAGATGGGCACGCCAGGTGCCGGGTGCCGCGTTGCGTGCCGAGAGCAGCGCCAGCAGGGCGACGATGCCGCCTTCACCGCGGTTGTCCGCGCGCAGGATCAGCATCGCGTATTTGACTGAAATGATGAGGATCAGCGCCCACAGGATCAGCGAGACCGTGCCCAGCACCGCAGTTTGGCTGAGCGGCCCGCCATGGGCGGCGGCCTTGGCGGCTTCCTTCAAGGCGTAGAGCGGGCTGGTGCCGATGTCGCCATAGACGACGCCGAGGGCTCCGAGCGTGACGGCCACCGGAATCGGGCTGCTCGGAGGATGGCCGGAAGAAACGATCGCGGGCGTACTGGTCACGGCAATCCCCTGATGGCTTGCGCCCGCCGGGTCATCCGGTCGGGCACGTTAGACGATAGTCTGCGACGGGACGTCGCAAATTACCATTGGGTTTTGTGTGACGGATCGAGCTTACACCGAACTGACGGGCCGGTTTCCGGTTCGATCGCGGCGGAGCGGCAAGGCGATCGCTTTGCGTTGCTGCGATGGGCAGCTACTTTGCATGGGGTTGTTTTCGATATTTGGCAACGCCCATGCAGCTTGTCGGGATTGGCCGTCTGCGCCTGGACCCGTGCCAGGCTTGGACCAGAGCCGAATGTCCTCAAATCACCTACGGGGTGCGGTCGGCGGTGACGAGGCGGGCTTCGCGAACCGCGGTCTTGTTGCCGGCGCTGCGCAGGCAGGAGGCCTCGAAGTTCGGCCAGGCCTGCTGGGAGCAATCCTTGCCGACCGGATGGATGTCCAGGCGATCGCTCTTGGCCAGCGGCTGCGGGGTGGAAGCTTCGACCTGCGGCGCAAAGCCCGGCAGAACGGTCAGCGCGGCGGCAATGAACGCGGCAACGGCGATGGCGGAAAATGCCTTGATCATGACGGTCCCCATATGATCGGGCCCCCGGGGCCCGTCGTTTCGTTGTCTAACGTCTACCGGCCGCCCGTTTCCTGGCGTCTTCGCCAGCGTGGAAAATGGTTTCATCGCGGGCCGGTTTTGTTTCATCCGCCAGTGGCCGACGAAACTTCACCCACATAGACGCTGGCATCCCAGAACTCGTTCACTGGACGAGGAGAGATTTATTTCGTTCGAAGGGTGGAACCCGGGCGGCTTGCCGGGGCGAGCGGGGCGGGTTAGGAGGGACGATGTCCCGTATCGCGATCTACCCCGGCTCCTTCGATCCCGTCACCAACGGCCATCTGGACGTGGTGAGACAGGCTGTCTTTCTCTGTGACCGCCTGATCGTCGCCATCGGCGTCCATCCCGGCAAGAAGCCGCTGTTCTCCACCGAGGAGCGGCTGGCCATGGTCCACGAGGTGTTCGGTCCCATCGCCCAGAAGGCGGGCTGCGCCTTCGAGAGCGCGACCTATGACAACCTCACGGTCGCGGCGGCGCGCGCGGCCAAGGCCACGCTGATGATTCGCGGCCTGCGCGACGGCACCGATCTCGACTACGAGATGCAGCTGGCCGGCATGAACGAGGCGATGGCGCCCGAGGTGCATACCGTGTTCGTTCCGGCGTCGGTCGCGGTCCGCCCGATCACCGCCACACTGGTGCGCCAAATCGCCCAGATGGGCGGTGACTTCTCTGCATTCGTGCCGTCATCAGTCGCCGCTAGCCTGAAGGCCAAGTTCGCCGGCTGATGCCGGCGGCCTGCTACACCCAGAACGTCCAGAGATCCGGAGTTTCCATGATCCGCATTCTTGCATTCGTTGCCGCGCTGCTCTTTGCCGTGCCCGCGGTCGCGCAGCCGCTGCCTGCCAATCTCGACAAGGCCAATGCGATCGTGATCGACACCACCAAGGGCCGCATCGTCATCAAGCTGCGCACCGACATTGCGCCCCAGCACGCCGAGCGCATCAAGCAGCTGGCGCGCGAGGGCTTCTACAACAACGTGCCGTTCCATCGCGTGATGGACGGCTTCATGGCGCAGACCGGCGACGGCCAGAACTTCAACGGCACCGGCGGCTCGAAATATCCGAACCTGAAGCAGGAATTCTCGCAGGTCCCGTTCAAGCGCGGCATCGTCGGCATGGCCCGGCGTGGCGACTCTGTCGACAGCGCCAATTCGCAGTTCTTCATCATGTTCGCCGACGGATCGAGCCTCAACGGCCAGTACACCGTGGTCGGCGAGGTGGTGTCGGGCATGGACGTGGTCGACAAGCTGAAGAAGGCGTCGGCCGGTTCGCCCGGCGGCGCCGTCACCGATCCCGACAAGATGGTGAAGGTGCAGGTCGCATCCGACATCAAGTGACCGGCGATGGCAGCGCGCAGCAAGCCATTTGCCTGGTTCGCCGCGCCGCTGGTGCTGTGGCTCGCGCTGGCCGGATCGGCGGCCGCGGAGCCGGAGCAACTCAATACGATCCGGGACGTTGTTCTGGCGATCCATCGCTGCTGGCGGCCGCCGCCGGCGGACAAGGCTGGCCCGATCGACATTACCGTCATCGTCAGCTTCAACCGTGAAGGCGCGATCCTTGGGCATCCCAGGATCAGCTACGAATCGCAGGAGGCGACCGACGACGACCGGATCGCGTACCGGGTCGCGGTGATGGAGGCGTTGCAACGCTGCACGCCGATGCCATTTACCGAGAGCCTGGGCGGCGCGGTTGCGGGCCGTCCATTCGCGATCCCGTTCCGGAACAAGAAATATCCACCCCGAAGCCAGGAGAAGCGAGCATGGCTGCTACCGAAAATACTCTGATCCTTGAAACCACCCAGGGCCCGGTCACGATCGAGATGCGCCCGGATCTCGCTCCCGGCCACGTCGCGCGGATCAAGGAGCTGGTGCGGGAAGGCTTCTATGACGGCATCGTGTTCCACCGCGTGATCGACGGCTTCATGGCGCAGACCGGCTGCCCGCAGGGCACCGGCATGGGCGGCTCCGGCAAGAAGCTGAAGGCCGAGTTCAACAAGGAGCCGCATGTCCGCGGCACCGCCTCGATGGCCCGCGCCGCCAATCCGGATTCCGGCGACAGCCAGTTCTTCATCTGCTTCGACGACGCCTCGTTCCTCAACGGCCAGTACACGGTCTGGGGCAAGGTCACCGAGGGCATGGAGAACGTCGACAAGATCAAGCGCGGCGAGCCGGTGAAGGATCCGGACAAGATCGTCAAGGCGCGCATGGCCGCCGACGCGGCCTGATTTTTTGAACCATCGTCATTCCGGGGCGTCGTGAAGCGACGAACCCGGAATGACAGCATTGAACCATGCGCACCGATCTCTTCGACTTCGAGCTGCCGCCCGAAAGCATCGCGCTTCGCCCCGCGAGCCCGCGCGATTCCGCGCGGATGCTGGTGGTGCATCCGGACGGTGTGCTGCGCGACGCCACCATCGCCGACCTGCCGCATTGGCTGGAGGCGGGCGATCAGATCGTGGTCAACGACACCAAGGTGATCGCGGCTCAGCTCAAGGGCCGCCGGATCGGGCGCGAGACCGAGCCGAAGATCGAGGCGACGCTGATCAAGCGGCTCGACGGCTCGCGCTGGCAGGCGCTGGTGAAGCCGGCGAAGAAGCTTGCGCCCGGCGACACCATCCGCTTCGGCAATGAGGGCAAGGTCTGCCTGCTCGGCAATCTCGATGCGGAGGTCGAGGCGAAGGGGCAGGAGGGCGAGGTGACGCTGTCGTTCTCGTTCCATGGTCCGGTGCTCGACCAGGCCATCGCCGATGTCGGCGCCACGCCGCTGCCGCCCTACATCGCCTCCAAGCGCACGCCCGACGAGAAGGACGTCAGCGACTACCAGACCATGTTCGCCGCCAATGAGGGCGCGGTCGCTGCACCGACGGCCGGGCTGCATTTCACGCCGGCGCTGGAAGCCACGCTGAAGAGCCGCGGCGTCGCGTTGCATCGCCTGACGCTGCATGTCGGGGCAGGGACGTTCCTGCCGGTCAAGGTGGACGAAACCTCGGAGCACAGGATGCACGCCGAATGGGGCTGCATCACCGCCGAGACCGCTGCTGCCTTGAACACAGCGCGCGCAAAGGGCGGCCGGATCGTCGCGATCGGCACCACGTCGCTGCGGCTGCTGGAGAGTGCTGCCGATGCCGACGGCACCATTCAGCCGTTTGCGGCGGAAACCTCGATCTTCATCACGCCGGGCTATCGCTTCCGCGCGGTCGATATCCTGCTGACGAACTTCCATCTGCCGCGTTCGACGCTGTTCATGCTGGTCTCGGCCTTCTCCGGCCTCGAGACGATGCAGCGTGCCTACGCGCACGCGATCAGCGACGGCTATCGGTTCTATTCGTATGGCGATGCGTGTTTGCTGTTCCGGCCAAAGGCGTAGGGTGGGTCACGCTTCGCTAACCCACCCTACGAACTGCGCAGTCCATCTTTCTCACGCCATCGCGCGTTCGGGCAGCAGCTCGGCGATCTGCACCGCGTTCAGCGCGGCACCCTTGAGCAGCTGATCGGCCGCGACGAACATCGAGATCGAGTGCCCGCTGGGGTCGCTGAGATCCTTGCGGATGCGGCCCACCAGCACATCGTCCTGGCCGGACGCATCGATCGGCATCGGGAAGTAGTTCTTGGCACGATCGTCGACGATCTTGACGCCCGGCGCCTGCGCCATGATCGCGCGCACCTGGTCCTCGGTGATCGGCTTCTCGCATTCGAAGGTGATCGCCTCGCAATGCGCGCGCAGCACCGGCACCCGCACGCAGGTGACGCCGACCGCGATCTTGTCGTCCTCGAATATCTTGTGGGTCTCCTTGATGACCTTGGTCTCTTCGTCGTTGTAGCCGGTCTCCGGATCGACAGCCGTGTTGTGGTTGAACAGGTTGAAGGCGTAGGGGTGCGGCATCACCTTCGGGGTGTAGACCTGTCCGTTGAGATTGGCGCGGGTGGATTCGACGAGCTCTTCCATCGCGGCAGCTCCTGCGCCGCTCGCGGCCTGGTAGGTCGAGATGATCACGCGCTTGATGCGGTTCTTCTGGTGGATCGGCCACAGCGGCACCAGCGCGGTGATGGCGGCGCAGTTCGGGTTGGCGATGATGCCCTTGTGGTCGCGGATGCGCCTGGCGTTGATCTCGGGGATCACCAGCGGCACGTTCGGATCCATCCGGAAAGCCGAGGAATTGTCGACCACGACGGCGCCGGACTTCACGGCAACGGGTGCGAACTTCCTGGAGATGCCGCTGCCGGCCGAAAACAGCGCGATGTCGACGCCCTCGAAGGCGCGCTCGGTCAGTTCCTCGATCACAACCGGCTTGCCGAGGAAGCTGACGGTCTTGCCGGCCGAGCGGGCGCTCGCCAGCGCCTTCAGCTTGCCGACACGAAAGCCGCGCTTGTCCATGGTGGCGATGAATTCGGCGCCGACTGCGCCGGTGACGCCGACAATTGCGACGACGGGATCGTTACTCACTTTGTCCTCCATTCGAGTTTGAGCATGACGCAGGCAACAAAAAAGCCCCGGACCTTTCATCAGGCGGGGCTTCGGGTAGAGATGATGCTGTACGACCGACTACGCGCGCACGCCTCCCGAGGCCCCAGAGGGCTTGGTGGTTTTGGTGGTGCGTTTGGTCGCGGTGATCATGGTGCGGACTTATGCGGCAGAGATCGGCGTCCGTCAACGGCTTTTGGGCGAAAACTTGGCGAGGGAGAACCAGGCAAGCCCTGAGACGCCCTCAGCGCTTGCGGACGCCGGGCGGCTCGAGGATCACCTCTTTCAGGTCGCTGCCCGTCAGCACCACGATGACGAAATTGAGCTTGCCGCGTTCGCGCATCAAGCCGCCGCTGATCGCCTTCCCCGAGGTGGTGTGCTCGGCGACACGCACCGCATCGGCGAGCCGATGCCGGAGCGCCCTGAGCACGACGAGGTTGTCGCGGTCTTCAGCACCGAGGGAGGCGAGCGGCGAAGGCGGCTCGCCGCCGACCACTTGGCCCGTCGAGGCATCGATCGCATGCTGCCAGATGAGGTTCTGCTGCATGGTCTTGACCCGATAGACCGCGGGGTCCGACGCGCCGTCGAAGCTGATATCGGCGGTGATCGAGCCTGCGTGCAGCGCCTCTGCAATCGCCATCGCCTTGCGCAGCGAGACCTGGGCGGACTGGAAGCTGTCGAGCTCGCGGCGAACCGCATGCGCGTCGAGCGCGCTGTCGCTGTCTAGCGGGGTGAGCGCGGCGGCAGCCGAACTCGTGATCGCATGAGCCGGGGATGCCAAGGGCAGGGCCGGCAGCGCGGCTGCAAGCAGCCACGTTCCCAATGCCCAATGCCTCGGTGCGCGCAATCGTCCTGTCCTCATCGTCGAACCTGCATTGAACATCTGCACGCGCATGGCCCGCGTTCGCCGAGCGACGGGGCGGGCCGAGAAAGGTGCGGCCGACCTTATATTAGTCAAAGGTCGGCCGCCGAACGTTCAGGCGGAGCGATGGCGGCAGCTCCGTCATGACGGTCGAAGTTACAAGGCGACGCAAAACCCTAGGGGGGCTGATTTAGGTTCGGCGTCTCTTTGCAACTAAACAATACGGTTTCGTTCTGTTTATTCAAGTCTCATCACGGCAACGTGTAAGCCGGCGAAACGATCCTACAAACGGTCAGCGCGCCGGCCGGCGACGGGCCTTGGCGGCGTCGCGCAGCCGGTCCCGCGGTCCCACGGCACCGGCGAGGAACAGCCGGATCGAGACTTCCATCCGCGTCACGGCGGCCTTCATGTCGATCGGAATCCCGAACGTCGCCATCCGGTGGGTGTGGCCGACCACCATGTTGAGGAAGGTCTCGGCCGCGATCGTGGTGTCTTCGAGGTCGAGCGCGCCCTTGTCGACCAGATGGTCGAAGAAACCCGCCGTCGTCGACACGGCTTTCGACCAGCCTTCATCGACGGCGAGCTTCGCCACCTCGGGGAAATTGATCGCCTGCGCGGTCAGGATCCGGCTGAAGGCGATCGAGTCCGCGCTGCAGTTCAGCACCAGCAACTGGCGCCCGAGCTCGATCAGCCGTTCCTCGACCGAACCGTCGCAGCTGCCAGCGGCCTGCGCTTCGGCCGCCGCGGCGGCGAGCGGGGCGAGCCAGCGGGCGATTTCGCGCCGGAGCACCGCGGTGAACAGGCCGCGCTTGTCGCCATACTGTCCGTAGACGGTGGGCTTGCTGACGCGGGCGGCCTCGGCCACGGCGTCGATCGAGGTCGCATCGAAGCCGCGCTCGAGGAACAGGCGCGTGGCGACCTCGATCAGCCGCTGGTCGCGCTCGATCGCAGCGTCCCGGGTCGGCCGGCCGCCGCGTGACTTGATCACGCCGCGTTTGGCCGCCTTGCTGGCTATCTTGGCCTTGGTTGCCGTTAATCCCATTTGCCCATTCATCTCGTTTGCACCGGGCGGGTCTGTCCGGTCTATAACCCGCGCAATGCGGATTCGTCCATTCGGCGGTACCGGGAGCGGGCCCGCTTTAGGGCGGCGTCGCGGTCCAGGCCTGCCCTGCGGCCGCCTTCTCGTAGCCGTGCTGGTAGAGCGCGCGCATATAAGCGGTATCGAAGCCCTGGGTTTCCGGCGCAGGATAGTCGCGCTCGATGTAGGACAGATGGAAGCCCAGCCGGTTGCGGCGGGCGAAATCATAGGTCGAGAGAATGACCGAGCGCGTCTGCGCCTGGGTGATCGCGGAGATGCTGCGCGAAGCAACGTCGATCGTCGAGTTCGACACCAGCTCGAAATTGCCCTCCAGCTTCTTGTTGACCAGGATGTAGATGTCCATGCGGCCGTTGGCGGGCCAGGCACGCTCGCGGAACAGCAATGCGTCAGGCAGCGTCAGGACCGGCGCCGTGACGCCGCCGTCGACATGCATCTCCTGGAAGCGGCGGCCCTGGCCTTCGGCGTCGATCATGATCGGCGGAAACACCAGCGGGATACTGGCGGAGGCTGCCATCACGTCGCGAAACAGCTGCAGCGCCTCCGGCGTTCCGACGGAGGCGATCCGCCCCATGTCCCAGATTACCGTGCGCTGGGTGTCGAGATCGGTGGTGACGATCAGGAGCTTTCGGCCCCTGGCGTTTTCGCGCGCCACCTCGCTCAGGATGTCCTGGTCGACGTACCGCGCCACCAGCTCGCGCAGCCGCTTGTTGCCGAACAGGCCGGAGCCGAACAACACCCCCATCAGGCTCGGATCCTGCAGCAGGCTTTCTGCGATGCCCGATGTGTAGACCTCCTTCAGCGTGTCGTCGTAGCGCGAGCCAAGAAATGCAAAGGGCGCGATCAGCCCGCCGGTGCTGACACCGGAAACGACCGAGAAGCTCGGGCGGTTGCCGGCCGCGGTCCAGCCGTTGAGGACACCGACGCCATAGGCCCCATCGGCGCCGCCGCCGGAGAGGGCGAGATAGGTCTTGATCGGGGCAACGGTATTCTTCTCGAGCCGGAATTTGGACGCCGGCTCGTCGGCGTAGCGGCGCAGCCCGTCGAGATCGAGCACCCGCGAATTGGCGGCGTCGGCAGCCGTGTAGGGCATCCGCGGCAGCGAGCTGCAGGCCGCCAGCGCGAAAGCCAGCCCGCACAGCAGCCCCGCTTGCCGGATCGCATGAACGGGTGTCATCCGATGGCGGACGCCGTCAGGCCGGGCGCTGAAGGGTGGGAACATCTCGGCCGGTGAGGTTTCGCGCAGATCGCAGTCGCGGCGGGAAGACCCGTCGCCTTATTCTTGACATAAAACGATACCGTTTCGTTTTGTTTAGCGGAAGGACTGTCCCTCGGCAAGCATCCGTCCGATCGTTGGCGTTCACGAAGTCGCGCGAAGACCGTTACCCGACGGGTTGATCGGGCTTCGGCGACACGCAATAAGCAGCCGCATGACTCTTCCCAATCATTTCGAATTGCTGGCCACTGACGGCGCCGCCCGCACCGGGCGCTTGACCACGCCGCATGGCCTCGTCCGGACGCCTGCATTCATGCCGGTCGGTACCGCGGGCGCGATGAAAGGCATGCATTGGCGCGAGGTGCGCGATGCCGGCGCCGATATCGTGCTCGGCAACACCTATCACTTGATGCTGCGGCCGGGCGCGGAGCGGATCGCAGGGCTTGGCGGCCTGCAGCGCTTTACCGGCTGGGGCGGCCCGATGCTGACGGATTCCGGAGGCTTCCAGGTGATGTCGCTCTCCGAGCTGCGCAAGGTGACCGAGAAAGCCGTGACCTTCCGCTCGCATATCGACGGCGCCAAGGTCGAGCTGTCGCCGGAGCGCTCGATCGAAGTGCAACGGCTGCTCGGCTCCGACATCGCGATGCAGATGGACGAGTGCGTCCGGTTGCCGGCCGAGCGCGCCGACATCGAGCGCGCGATGCAGCTGTCGCTGCGCTGGGCCGAACGCTCCAAGCGTGCCTTCGAGAGCGCGCCGGACGGCTACATGCTGTTCGGCATCGTCCAGGGCGGCGACATCCCCGATCTTCGCCACGCCAGCGCCCGCGGGCTGACCGAGGTCGGCTTTCACGGCTACGCGATCGGCGGGCTGGCGGTCGGCGAGCCTCAGGCGGTGATGCTGTCGATGATCGAGGAGACCGCGCCGGTGCTGCCGTCCGATCGGCCGCGTTACCTGATGGGCGTCGGCACGCCGGAGGACATTCTGGAGGCAGTGGAGCGCGGCGTCGACATGTTCGACTGTGTGATGCCGACACGGAACGGACGTCACGGCATGGCGTTCACCCGGTTCGGGCAGATCAACTTGCGCAACGCCCGGCACATCGACGATCCGCGTCCGCTCGATGAGGAGAGCACATGGCCGGCGGCGCGCAGTACTTCGCGCGCCTATCTGCACCATCTGGTGCGTGCTGGCGAAACACTTGGGGCAATGCTGCTGTCCGAAATCAACGTCGCCTACTACCAGGAACTGATGCAGGGCATCCGCGACGCGGTCGCAACCGGCACGTTCGAGGAATTCAAAATGAGAACGCGCGCCGGTTGGGCGCGCGGTGACATCGCTCCGAGGTGAGCTTGAGTGATCAGTTGCACACGATCGGTTTCACCGTGTGCTTGGTCACGAACCCGTAACCGCAATTGTCGCAGGTCCAGAGATAGCTGATCAAATTGTCGAACAGATACGCGGACGCTTCCGCCGCTACCATGGAGTCAGCACACACCGGACAGGTCGGCAGATCGCTGCCGCGCGGATCGGGCCTGGACGCTGCGGTCGACCGGACTTCAGCAAGTGCTGGCATGTGCGCCTCCCTTTGCGTTCTGAGCTGCACCTGACGAAAGTATATAGACGCACTTGTTTGACCTTGTCGCAACACAAATACGTAGGTTTTACGTTATTTGCGTAGGTTCTTATTTTGCGATGCAACGAATTGGCGCCTCGGCGGTTTCTCACTTGCGCGTTATGATGCGCTGCTTCTAATGAGAGAAGACCGCATATTTCCAGCATATCCGCAACAGGAGCCGCTTGATGGACGCGCCGTCGACAACGAGTGCAGTGCAACCCGGACGCGGCCGCGTCTTTGAATCCATCGTCGATGCGATCGGCTCGACGCCGATCGTGCGGCTGCGCAGGCTGCCGCAGGCAAGCGGGGTCACTGCGACGATCCTCGCCAAGCTGGAATATTTCAACCCGGCGGCCAGCGTGAAGGACCGCATTGGCGCGGCAATGATCGTGGCGATGGAGAAAGCCGGCATCATCAACGCCGACACCGTGCTGATCGAGCCGACCTCGGGCAACACCGGGATTGCGCTTGCCTATGTTGCGGCGTCACGCGGCTATCGGCTGAAGCTCGTGATGCCGGAATCGATGTCGATCGAGCGGCGGCGGATGCTCGCGTTCCTCGGCGCAGAGATCGTGCTGACCCCCGCCGCGCAGGGCATGAAGGGCTCGATCGCGACCGCGGAAGAGCTCGTGCGCACGACGCCCAACGCGGTGATGCCACAGCAGTTCAAGAATCTCGCCAACCCGGAAATCCATCGCCGCACCACGGCGGAGGAAATCTGGAACGACACCGGGCGGCAACATCGACTATTTCGTCGCCGGCGTCGGCACCGGCGGCACCATCACCGGCGTCGGTCAGGTGCTGAAGCCGCGCAAGCCGTCGCTGCGCGTGGTCGCGGTGGAGCCGGAGGAGAGCCCGGTGCTGTCGGGCGGCCAGCATACACCGCACAAGATCCAGGGCATCGGCGCCGGCTTCATCCCTGACATCCTCGACCGCTCGGTGATCGACGAGATCGTCAAGATCAACAGCGCGACCGCGATCGAGACGTCGCGCGCGCTGGCGCGCAACGAAGGCATTCCCGGCGGCATTTCGTCGGGTGCCGCGATCGCGGCCGCGTTGCAGATCGGCAAGCGACCGGAAGCTGCGGGCAAGACGATCCTGGCGATTGTGCCGTCGTTCTCGGAGCGCTATCTGTCGACAGCGTTGTTTGAAGGAATTTGATACACAGGAATCCACGACATGGCCGATCAGCCTAGGCGCCCGCGAACCCTGAACGATGCCCGTAGCGAAGCCGAGGCGGCGTTCAAGCGCGCCACCACCAAGGTCGCGGACGCGGTGCCGAAGACGGTGGCCGTCCCCGGCGTCCGTGAGCAGGTCACGCTGCGGATCGATCAGGACGTGCTGGAATATTTCCAGGAGGGCGGTCCCGGCTGGCAGGACCGCATCAACGCGGCGCTGCGCAAGGCCGCCGGGAAGTAACGCTTCTGAGAAGGCAGTCCGGGACGATCCCCGGGCCCCCAGCCAAAGTGTGGAATTCAAAGCCGCCCAAGGGGCGGATGACGGTCGCTACGCCTGGATGAGGCTGAGGGCCCACGGTACCGGGCCCTCGCCGTTAGGTCAGGCGCGACTATGCCGCTTCGGTTACCTGTTCGCAGCAATTGGCCACAAACTCTGCGATCAAATCGTGCATCTCTCGAACCCGGGGAATGAAGCCGCCCATGTTGAAGACACCGTGAAACAAGCCGTCGAGGCGACGCAATCGCACGGGTACCCCGGCCGAAGCCATGGCTTTAGCATAATCCTCGGCTTCATCGCGAATGGCGTCGAGCTCAAGTGTCAAGACCAGAGCGGGTGCCAGGCCCGCAAGGGTGGCAGCCCGTGATGGCACGGCGAGCGCGGTAACCTCGGCGCCGCTCAAGTAAGCCGCCCACATCTTTTCGCCGGCGGCCCGATTCAGGAAGGGCCCGTCTGCGAATTCCGTCCGGGATGGCGTGCACGCATCCGGGTCAATCGGCGGATAGATCAGGACTTGCCCGGCGAGCGGCAGACCGGCGTCGCGTGCGCGGATCGCGGCAACCGCAGCCAGATTCGCACCGGCGCTCTCGCCCATGACGACGATTCGGTCGGGATCGCCGCCGTATTCGGCAACATGCTTTCGCGCCCAGCAGAGTGCCGTGAACGTGTCATCGGTCGCAGCCGGGAAGGGATGTTCCGGTGCGAGCCGATAGTGCGCGGAGACGACGATCGCGCCAATTTCTTGGGCCATCTGCCGGCAGGGTGCGTCGGCCAGATCGAGCGACCCTGCAATCCAGCCGCCGCCGTGATAGAATACGATCACCGGCAACGGACCCTCGCGGTCTGGAACGTAGATTCGAGCACGTGGCGCTTCGATGGTTTCGACTCGCATCGCTGGCCCCGGCAGTTGCAACTCCTTCAGCGACTCCGCCACCGCTCGCATTTCATCGAGACTGAGTTCATCGAGGGGTTTCATGCCACGCGCCAGCATGGAGCCCAGAAGCAGGGCCGCAGCCGGATCGAGTTTGACCATTGGGGGGATCGGCACCGACACACGGTCGAGAGCGAACCCGCCATAATCGGCATGGGCGATCTCGGCACAGATCGCGCGGTACAGGGGGGCTCCACCCGCAAAGAAATAGGCTGCCCTTGCCTTGCCCGGGATATTTTCGCCCATGTACCAAGAGCCTTTGGCGCGCGGGATGACGGTCAGGTTGAGAATGCCTTCGCACAGGCGCCCCCAGGCTTCTTCGGCTTCCGCTGTCGCCTCGAGTGTCGCGATCTTATCGGCCGCCAGACGGGCGATGGCCGCAGCGACAAAGTCGACGTTGTCCTCGGTCGCCAATGGCACGTTGTAGAGCGCGACTGCGCTCTTGGGGCCGTTTATGAGGAAGAGGTTCGGAAAACCAGCGATCTGGATTCCCAGATAGCTTGTGGGTCCCTTCGCCCAACGGTCTTCGAGCTTCAATCCGTCACGTCCGGTCACACCGAGATTCAACAGCGGCCGGGTGAAGACATCGAAGCCGGTTGCAAGGATGATCACGTCGAACTCGTAAGATTTTTCCGACGTTCTGATTCCGGTGGGCGTAATCGCCTCGATCGGCGCGGAACGCACGTCGACCAGGTGGACGTGCGGGAGATTGAAGGCCTCGTAATAGCCGCTCTCGAAGGGCGGACGCTTCGACGCATAGGGATGATCAGTCGGACAGAGCAGCGCCGCCGTCGCCGGATCGCGTACACGTTCGCGGATGCGCTCGCGGATATACCCCGCGATCGCCTCGTTGGCTTCCTGATTGAAAATGACATCGCTGAATGTCGAGACGAGCAGCCGAAAGCCGCCGCGATCCCAATACTTATCGCATATCCTGCGCCGCTCGTCCGGTGTCGTCGCCAGAGCGGGACCGCTGGGCGGCTCGTAGGGTACGCCGATCATGTGCTGGCGCGAGCCGGCCCGCAGCTCCGCATGATGCTCTGCATTCCATCGTCTTTGTGCGGGAGGAACCGGTGCGTTGCCTAAGGGAGCGGCGAAATTGGGCGTCCGCTGAAAAACGGTCAGTTCCGCTGCCTGCTTCGCAATCTCCTGGATGACCTGAATGCCCGTCGAGCCGGTGCCGATCACTGCGACCCGCTTGCCCGTGAAGTCGACGGGCTCGTGGGGCCAATTACTTGTCCGATAGAGCTCGCCTTTGAATGTCTCCGAGCCGGCGAACTCCGGTTCCTTGGCGACGGAAAGGCCTCCAACGCATGACACCACGAAGCGCGCCGTGCAGGACGCGCCGTCGTCGGTACAAACCGTCCAGCGCCCGGCCTTGTCGTCCCACGTCGTTGAGGTCACGCGCGTGTTGAATCGGAACACGCGACGGACGTCCAGCCTGTCAGCCACCCATTCCAGATATGCGAGGATTTCCGGCTGGCCTGCAAATCGCTCCGACCACTCCCATTCGCGCTGCAAATCCGCGGAAAACGAGTAGCTGTAGTGCACCGATTCGAAGTCGCAACGCGCACCCGGATATCGGTTCCACCACCAGGTGCCGCCAACTCCGCCAGCCGCCTCGAAGCCTTGAACGGCGAGCCCCAGCTGATTGCGCATCTTGTGCGCTGCGTACAAACCAGCAAAGCCCGCGCCCACCACAACGACGTCGTAATGCAACTCCATTGGCGTATCCTCCATGTGACTTGGCCCTAGGTTTTCCTTGGTGACCGGCGCAGATCCTGGACCTGGCCGACATTCATTGTCTTCGGCCGAACGTTCAAATTCTTGAGGCAGAATTGACCAATTGGCGTATAGTCAATCTATGGCGCGTCCATCGGAAAAACTGATCCTGGCAACCGTTCGTCGTGTCGCGACGGCGTTACTGCCCGAATTACCCTCGATTGGTGACGGGACGCTTTCCCACATCCTGGCGGCGATGCCGGAAGTTCCGCGAGGGGCGATGATCGACCTTGCTCGGGCGAGTTGCCACGCTAACAGCAAGGCCGTCCTGCACGCGCTGATCGATGCAGTCCCGTTCGAACAGATGACTCCCCCGGCCGAAGTGGTGCAGTCGACGCGCGCGATGGTTCGGCACAACTTCGGCTACGACGCAATCATGCGGGCATACCGGGTGGGACTGATGTACTGGTGCAAGCGCTGGTCCGATGCGGTCGAGCGGCATTGCCGCGATACGACCATTGCCGTCGCTGTTGTCAGCTTTGGAACGACGTTTCTGATCGGTTGGTTAGATCTGATCACGCACCGGCTGGGTGCGGAGTATAGAGATGAAGCCGAGCGCGTTGCGCGAGAGGGCTCGTTGGCGTGGGCAGCCTACGTCCAGCGTCTCCTGATCGAAGACGATGTCAGCATGCGCGATGCAAGCCTGCGTTTGGGCTATAATCTTGCCGGGCATCATGTTGCACTCGTTTTGCAGCGACACCAAACCGGCGATCAGACGCCGCTGGATTCGGTCGCGCAAGAGATAGCCGCTACTTTGAGCCGAGCAAAGCCGCTACTGGTCCGCACCGACATCGACACGGTTTGGTGCTGGGTCTCGGCAAACGTCTCGCGCGCGCCCCCTCCGACGCAAGCCGCAGTGCTTGTTGGTCAGGGAAGGCCAGCCGTTGGTCTCGTCGGGTTCCGCCGCAGCCACCGGGAAGCACGCGATGCGCTTCGTGTAGCACGTTCTGCAAGCTACCCCGCCGGGAGCGTGGCTCACTTTGAGCACGTGGAACTCGCCGCTTTGTGCGGAAATGATCCCGCATACTGCCGTGCCTTCATAGCCGACAAGCTTGGCCCTTTGGCAGACGAGACTGTCGAAGCGCGTCGCTTGCGGGCCACCCTCAAAGGATTCTTTGATGCCAACAGCAACCTCCGCGCAGCCGGTGCTTGCCTCGGGCTCCATCACAATACGATTCGCTACCGTCTCGATCGCGTGGAAACGCTCCTTGGGCGCCAACTCGAGAAAGATCGGCTGCATCTCGAACTCGCCCTCCACCTTGCGGACCGGCTCACGGCGCCCCAAGCTCCGGCACCTTGAACTCCGGCTCTTTGCTGTTATGGGCATAGCTACGCTGGACGTGGCGCGATGCGAGCTCACGTCGGACGTGCCGGCACCTTTCCGCCTGGCCTCAGGTTCAGGAGGTTACCGGCCAGGATCATGGCCGCGCCGAGCACCGTGTAGGCGTCGAGCTGCTCGGCATAGATCAGCCACCCGACGATCGCCGTCAGCGGCACCCGGACGAAATCCATCGGGATCACGACGGTCGCATCGGCATGGAGCAGGGCGCGCGCCATGCAGTAATGCGAGAAGGTGCCGCAGAACGCGATCACCGCAAGCCAGCCCCAGGTGGACAGCGACGGCCAGGTCCAGACATAGAGCGCAGGCCCGATGCTGGCGAGCGACTGCACCACCAGCATCCAGAAGATGATCGTCAGCGCCTGCTCGGTTCGCGTCAGCGATTTGACCACGGCAATCGAGATTCCGAAGCCGATGGCCGCGGCAAGCGCGATCAGCTGGCCCGGATTGATTGCACCGGTCGCCGGCCGCACAATCACGATGACGCCGACCAGGCCAAGCACGGTCGCGACGATCTTCCAGGATGTCATCCGTTCGCCGAGGAAGCCCGCCGCAAGGACCGCGGTCCAGATCGGCATCGTGAACTCGATCGCCACCACCTGGCCGATCGGAATCAGCGTCAGCGCATAGAACCAGCCAAGCTGCGCGCAGAAATGGATCAGGTTGCGCGCGATGTGCAGGTGCACGCGCGCGGTCTTCACGATCGCAAGCCCGCCCCTGATGTGGACCAGCGGATACAGCATCACGAAGCCGAGCACGCCGCGCACCGCCATCAGCTGGAAGACGTTGACCTCGCGCGTCGCCTCGCGGCCGGCCACCGCCACGATCAGCATCAGCGCGAGCCAACCGGACATCCATAGTGCTGCGCGGGTCTTTGAGGGCGTGCGATCCATGATGGAAACGAGGTGAGGAGGGATGCCGGGTATCGGCGAGCTGTCATGAATTTGCAACGCGCAATTCTGCCGACGCGGTGATGCGCCGACCACGCAATCTCTGCTAAGCAGGTCGGGAATAATCACATCAGGAGGATCTGCTCATGCGTATCTTGCAACCGGCCGAATGGTCGAAACCCCGCGGCTTCTCGCACGGCGTTGCGTTCGACGCGCCCGGCAAATGGATCGTGCTGGCCGGGCAGACCGGCGGCGACGAGAAGGGCGACTACGCGCCCGAGATGGCCGCCCAGGTCGGCACCGCACTGAAGCGGATCATCAAGCTGTTGAACGAAGCCGGCGCCGGTCCCGAGCACATCGTCCGCCTGACCTGGTACCTGACCAGCCGTAGCGAATACGAGGCCGCTGGCGCCGGTATCGGCGCGGCGTGGAAGGAGACGCTTGGACGCAATTTCCCGCCATCCACGCTGCTCTATATCGGCGGGCTGGTCGATCAGCGCGCCAAGGTCGAGATCGAGGTCACGGCATTCATTCCCGCGGCACAGGACCTTTAGCGATGAACCAGAGCAACATGCGAAAGGCGCCTGAGCTTCTCACGGGGTTCGCGACCGGTTGGCCGGAGCAACAACCGGATATCATGGTGATCTCCATGACGACGGACAAAGGCGTGCACGACTTTGCGGTCACCAAGGATCAGGCGCTGTTGATCGCCCGCACCATCCAGCAGACCGCCGAGAATCTTGGCAAGCCACGCACTGCGTAGCGAGCGCATGGCGAATGAAAAACGCCCCCGAGATTTCGGTCCCGGGGGCGTTGTTGTCTGAAGGCCGGTTACTTCGACAGCGTGATGTTGGCGCCGCGGAACTGGCTGTCGGCCCTGATGGTGACGGACTGCTTGTTGCCGGCGGTGCGCATCGCGATGTCGGCGTTGAAGCCGGGCGCGCTGGCAACGACCTGGAAGTTGCCGCCGCCGCCGCGACCACGGAGGTCGCCGCTGACATTGCGGCTGGATTCGCTCCAGTTGCCGGTCACCGCGTTGCCCTCGGCCGCCACGTCGGCTGCCAGGTTGAACTTGTAGGCGTCGCTGGCGCAGGTGAGGCTCATGGTCATCCGCGGCCCGCCGACGTGATAGGTCGCACGGCAGCGGATACGCTCGCTGGAACCGTCGTCGAGGGTGACTGAGCCCACGCCCGACCAGGTGCCCGCCATGCCGGCGAACGGGCCGGACTGGGCATGGCCTGCGGTGCTTGCCAATGCCGTCACGAAAAACGCGGCGGCTGCAAATGCTGGCCGCCGCGCGATGGCGAACAAATTCGATACGCTGGTGATCTTACTGACGGGATGCTTCCCATCGGCCGCTGCACGGTACGCCAGCTGATGCCCCATTCCACTTCCCCGATCCGGAGTTGCCACTGAGTTGTCCGTTCGCATATGCACCATTGATCGAGACTCGCACAAGGCCCCCGCTGCCGACGGTGCCGGAGATCGCCGCGCCCTGCGCTGAAATCTTTCCGTCGACGACATTCACCGTCGAGCTGGAAGACGGCTCGCAGCTGCCGGTCTTGGTGACGACAGTGACGCTCCAAAGGCCGTCATAAGGCTGCTGGGCGGAGGCGGGAGCAGCGGTGAGGGCGGCAGCCGAAGCGACCGAAGTGACCAAAATCAGGTCGCGAATGCGGATCGAACGCATGAATCAAATCCCTGTCATTTCGTGTGATGACGCGGCTTATCCTGTCACAATGTGTTCAAAATTTGCTGCGTCGCAAGAGTCCCCAGATGTTCCTGTGAACTCAAACACATCATGGTGAATTCGGTTCCGGATCAGGAACGAGGAATCTGTTCCCCTGTTCCTTATTTTTGTGGTGCTTTAATACCGCAATTGCGGATTAGTGTTTGTCTGGGCGGAGGTCGGGCGCCTTGGTCGCAAACTGCTCATCTTGGGGCTTGGCCGGTAGCGAGCCGTTGACTTTGCCGTAGTCGATGACCTCACCCAGCAGGCGCAGGCCGAGCGGTGCCAGCGCACGCTCCCAGAGCTCGCGTGCGGTCTCGCCTTTCTTCACGAACACCCAGTCCTGGGCGGCGATGGCGCCGGCGTCCATGCGGTCGGCGAGGTGGTAGATGCTGCCGCCGGCGATCGGATCGCCTTCCTTGATGGTCCATTCCACTGCCGCGATGCCGCGGTGACGGGGCAGCAGCGACGGGTGGTACCCGATGCCGCCAAGCTTGGCCACGGCAAGCGCTTCCCTGCTGACGCGGGCGTGGCTATGGGCGGTCACGATCAGGTCGGTGTTAGGGGCGATCTCGGCGGCCGTCACCAGCTTAGGATCGGCCTGGACCACGACCTCGATGCCCGCCGCCCTGGCCGCTGCCGCCAGCCGGTCCTCGCCGTCATGGACGACCACCCTGACCAGCGTGACGTGATGCTCGCGCAGCATGTTCAGGGTCGTCACGCCGAAATGGCGGGAACCGACAAGGGTAATGCGCATGGGATCAATTCCGTGGGAGTTACGCGGGATTTGCTTGGGCTGCCGCCATGGCGATAGCACACTGCGGGCGCCGGTTTGGCCGTCCTGCCCGTTATCAACAGGCCGGCCGGCTGGCAACCTCTCAGGCCGCTGCCTGCTTGCTCGCCAGCACCTTGTCGATGCGCCGGCCGTCGAGGTCGACGATCTCGAACTCCCAGCCCTGCGCGCTGGTTTTCGCGCCGGTGTCGGGGATCGCGCCGAAGGCATGCAGCAGGAAGCCGGCGGCGGTCTGGTAGGGCCGCGGCGAGGGCAGCACGATGCCGAGCAGTTCGCTGAACTCGAGCGCGGGCATCCAGCCCGAGATCAGATAGGAGCCGTCGTCGCGCCTGACATAGGCGGGCTCGGCCGGGCCTTCCTCGGTATGGAAGGCGCCGACGATGGCCTCGAGGATGTCGGCGCTGGTGACGACGCCCTGGAAGGTGCCGTATTCGTCGTGCACGAGGCCGATATGCACCGCGGAGTCGCGCAGGATCGCGACCACGTCGCGGGCGTCGACGGTCTCCGGAATGATCGGCGCATCGCGCGTCAGCGCGCGGATGTCGGGCGTCTGGCCCGCGAGGTAGACGTCGAGCACGTCCTTGGCCTGCACGATGCCGAGCGCATGATCGCGATTGCCGTCGAACACCACGCAGCGCGAGTGATTGCTCTTCTGCAGCGTCGACAGGATCTCGGGCGCGGGGGCGGCGAGGTCGATCAGGCTGACTTCGTGGCGCGGCGTCATGACGGCGCCGACCGGGAGATCGCCGAGCCGCATCACGCCGGCGATCATCTCCTTTTCGCCTGGCTCCAGCACGCCGGCGTTTTCGGCTTCCACCACCAGCGTCTTGATCTCTTCCTCGCTGACCCGGTCCTGCGCATCCTCGCGATGCCCCAACAGCCACAGCAACGACTTGCCGGAGCGGTCGAGCAGCCACACCACCGGCAGCGACAATTTTGCCATCACCGTCATCGCGGGCGCGGCGCGCACCGCGATTGCCTCGGGATCGCGCAGCGCGATCTGCTTCGGCACCAGCTCACCGACGATCAGCGAGGCATAAGTGATTACACCGACCACGATGCCGACACCGGTGGCGTCGGCCACGTTGGCCGGCACGCCAAGCTCGAACAGCCATTGCGAGAGGCGCTGGCCCAGCGTCGCGCCCGAGAAGGCGCCCGACAGTACGCCGATCAGCGTGATGCCGATCTGCACCGTGGAGAGGAATTTTCCGGGATTGGAGGCCAGCGCAAGCGCGCGGCGCGAGCCGCTGACACCGCGTTCGACCAGCGCGGCGAGGCGCGCCGGGCGGGAAGAGACGATCGCGAGCTCCGACATCGACAATAGACCGTTGACGACGATCAGGACCGCCACGATCGCAAGTTCCAGATATAACACGGGAGTCCCTGAGGTTTGGCGGCATGGGCCGCTTTGCGACGCCCAATATAGGCATACCGGGGCCGTTTTGCTGTGCCTTGCCGGGCACTCCTGCACAAGCAGAGGTATGGCGCGCATGCAGCAGGAGATCGCGGCATTTTGGCGCGCTGGCGCTCGTAACGGCGGCGCGGTTTCTTCACGCGAAGCCGGTATCCGGTTCGCTGCGAAACGCGCCTAGGCGAGTATTCGGAGCGCAGGTCTGGCGAATGTCTTGCCCGATCCAGCCGGCTGACTAAGCATCTGCTTGGAAGCGGCTTGCAGCTGCATGCGCAGATCGGCATTGCATTGCTTCATCTGGTTGCGCAGCTCGCGCCGGGAGAAGGCAGTGAGGGAAGGGTCCGCGAGCTGTTGCCAGGCGGTGCGGAGCCATTCCTGCAGCTCGCGAATGTTCTGATCTGCACTCTTCTGATCTAGGACGCTGGGCTGGGTCATGCAGCCAAATCCCACGAAGTGATCAGTTGCAAAGTAACGCTGATTCGCCTCGCTTCACCTAGCGCTATGTTGCGCACGCGCGTAGACGGCAGGGGACGCCTCAGGGCGGGCTGCCGGGGCCGGTGCGCAGGAAATCCAGCGCGATCGGCAGCGCCAGGAACAGCGCAGCCACCATCGAGAAATGGCGCGTCTGCGCGGCGGTCAGGCCGAGATCGTCTTGGGCGAGATAAGCGAGCATGATCGCAGTGTAGGCGGCGACGCTGTCGCCACGGCGATGCTCCCGAAATCGATTTTGCTGTCGGTCTCACAGTCCATGGCGGCACCACGTCGTTACGGGAGTGGTGTAGCGCGGCTCGCCTTCACCGACTATGAGCTGGATCACGGGCGCAAGCCTGCCGAGCGGCTTCGCGTGCCGCGGCGATCGGTGAGGCTTGCCCGCGGCAAGGCGCCTAGCGAGGGAGCTTGCGTTCCGGCTGGCTTTCCTGCGGAAGCTTGACCGGTACGTGGGGTGACGTGCTCACCACACGCGGGCTTCCGTCGGAGTGGGTCTGGCCGTTAAGCAATGTCTCGAGAACCAAAAAGAATTTTTCAGAAAGCATGGGCGTAGCCCTCGTCGTCCAATGTCCTTATGTCGCCGCGCCCGGCGGAAAATTCGATCAACTAAAAGCGAGTCGCGCCGCCATGGCGATGCTGCGGCGGGGGGCTGCCCTGGTGCAATCCGGGAGATTACCGCCGCCGAACCTGCAGCCTGCGCGCCGATGGTTGCCAAATTCCTAACGATTGCCGGCGCTGCGCGTGATGGCGCTCACCGTTCCTTCAAGGATGCACGTTAACGATAGGGGTATGGATCGTGACCAGGACATCGACGAAGGATTTGGATCGGCGCTGCGCCGCAGCTACGGCCGGTTCGCCTGGTGGATCGTGCGGCTCAACCGCGTGCTCGAGCCGTCGCGCCCGGCTGAGCCGCCGCGCACCCAATTGCCGCCGCGCGCCGCCGTCCCGCCACGGCGACCCATCCCGCCGCGCGCGGAATAGACCCTACCAAGATACCGCCGTCTCCTGTATCGGCCGTTCAGCCGGACTGCTATGCATGCCCCATCCGCGGACCCCGGGGGGCCGCCACTTTGACGATACGGCCGCGAGGCGGCGCAAGCGACGGGAAGGACGAACACTATGATCGAGACGGTTGGCATCATCGGCGCCGGAACCATGGGCAACGGCATCGCGCAAATCTGCGCGGCGGCGGGGCTTACCGTGACCATGGTGGATATCTCGGACGCAGCCGTGCAACGCGGCCTGAAGACGGTCGGGTCCAGTCTCGATCGCCTGGTCTCCAAGGAGAAGATGTCGGCGGCCGATCGCGACGCGACGCTCGCGCGGATCAACGCGACCACCGACAAGTCCAAGCTTGCCGCCTGCGATCTCGTGATCGAAGCGGCGACCGAGAACGAGGAGCTGAAGGTGAAGATCCTGAAGGATCTCTGCGCCGGGCTGAAGCCAAGCGCGCTGGTCGCGACCAACACCTCGTCGATCTCGATCACCCGCCTTGCGGCCTCGACCGATCGTCCTGACCGCTTCATCGGAATGCACTTCTTCAATCCGGTGCCGGTGATGGCGCTGCTCGAATTGATCCGTGGCCTGCAGACCTCGGACGACACGGTCGCCAAGGCCGAAGCGTTCGCCAAGCGCGTCGGCAAGGTCGCGATCACGGCGAAGAACAGCCCGGGCTTTGCGGTGAACCGCATCCTGTGCCCGATGATCAACGAGGCGATCTTCGCGCTGCAGGAAGGCATTGCGACCGCGGAGGAGATCGATGCCGGCATGAAGCTCGGCTGCAACCATCCGATCGGGCCGCTCGCGCTTGCCGACCTGATCGGGCTCGACACCATGCTGTCGGTGATGGAGGTGTTCTACACCGGCTTCAACGACCCCAAGTACCGGCCGGCGCCGCTGCTGAAGGAGATGGTCGATGCCGGCCATCTCGGCCGCAAGACCGGGCAGGGGTTCTACAGCTACAGCAAGTGAAATCTGCGCGCGCCCGACCCCGTAGTCATCCGGGATGGATCGCGCCGACAAGCTCGCGTAACCAAAACACCTGATCCGCCACTGAGGCGGGGGACATCAGACACGAGGCCCGGGCTCCTAGGCACACCGGGCCTCGTGTTTTTTGTTGGATGCCGCACCCATCGATGGCGCCTTGCTTCCGGTGTCCTGCGCCGCGCTCGGGTCACACCTTCTTGAGGCGATGAGCGGAAACCTCGCAGATTTTCCCAGCGTACCTAAATCAACGACTGGGTGCCGCGCGAGGAAGGAAGCAGGATCATGCGCAGGTCGAGTTTGGCATTTCTGACGTTCGCGGCGCTCGGAACGAGCTGGATTGTCGGCTCCGCACAGCCGGCGGCAGCCGATCCCTACGATTATCCCTGGTGCATCCAGGGTAGGGATGAGGGATATCCCGGCTATTGCGGCTACCAGACCTACGAGCAGTGCCAGGCGTCGGCGTCAGGCCGCGATGCCTATTGCGGCATCAATCCGCGCGTTGCATTCAGCCAACCGCGCGTATCGCCGCGGCGGATCCAGTAGGCGCCGCCAGCATGTCGACCGGTCGGCCATCAGGCATGATGGTTGCATTGTCGATGGTCGAATAATTCCCCCTGCGTTGGAGAGCACATGGGCGAGATCATCAAGTTCATCTCGAAGTCGGAACGCGAGCGTGCGCGCCTGATTCGCGAGGCGCGAGCCAACTACGAGCGCATTTTTCCGTCGGCGGACCCGGCTGAAGCGCTAGGCGCGACGGTCGGGAGCGACGGCAGCGAGGCCTCGTCGAAGCCGTAGCCGCCGGCGTTGTGCTCGAGAGGATGCCGGACGGGGCGATGTGGAAACGGAACCGGCGGCTGTGGCAAGCCTTCTGGCAAACTTGGACGATCGACAAGCCGGCCGTGCTTGGCGGCTGGCTCTGGTAGGTCCTGGTCGTTGAGCTCGCAGCCGTGCTGGATCGGCTGACGTTGCGGAAGCTGATTGCGCTGATCCCGGTCGTCATCTTGATCGCTGCCTATCTGCACCGGATTCCGCTGCCTCCCGAATTGATGCTGGTCGGCGATGTGTTGGCCTATATCGACGTGTTCTCGATGGTCTTCCTGATCGGCCTGTTCACGCGCGTGGCGACCGTCATGGCCGTCGTCAGACAGGCCGTCGAGCTCGCTCAACGCCTCGCGCGGCGTGTGCCGATGGCGCTGCGCCGGTTTGACACGCGTCATCGTCGCGCCAAGGACGGCGCGCGCCGCAGGCGGCTGACGGGTGCGAAGACCGACGACGATGAGCCCGCTGTCGTCGCGGGCCTGGCGTGGCCCTAAAGCATGATCCGGAAAAGTACGAAGCGGTTTTCCGATAAGATCATGCTCAATCAAAGAGCTAATGCGCGATGACGATTCAACCTAATCACATCGCGCTTTAGGTCGGGACGATGCGGTGGTGAAGAACGCTATTGCGCCAGCTATCGCGGCGGTCGGGCCCGTTCGTCGCCAGCGGCGGGCCGGGCAGGGCTACTTGGTCGATCTGCGCAGCGCGCATCCGCACTGGTCACGGAGCAGTGATTATCAAATCATGCATCCAGAAACACTCCGATCAGATATTCCGGCGTCCGCAACAATCTTGCCAAATTTTCACTAGGCCGTTGGCGCACTGAGTTCGAAGATGCAGATGAAATCGGACGAATCGCAATGACCGAACTTGAGGAGCTTCGCTACTTCGAGCATCAGTGTCTGGAGATGGCCAGGCAGTCCACGCTGCCGGATGCTCGACGCGCGCTCCAGATCCTGGCGTGCAACTACGCCACGGCGGCCGAAATCCTCGAACGCCGCGCCCAATCCGCCAACACGGCGCTCGCCCAACTGTTTCGATGCCTGAGGTTTTGACGCGGCGCGCGGAGCGGCACATTCGAGGATCTGGCAGAAGTAACGCTCGCTGAATGGCGGCGCACCGGTCACGCAGATCGATCTTCCGCCGCTGTCGCGCCGAACCCGCCACGATGTTGAACAGGCGTTCAGGAAAGTTCCGAACTTGTTCCTGCAACATGCGCGGACGGCAGTCGTTGTCATGGGGGACTGAAAAGGAGGATGCCATGACAAAGCTTAGGTACGCTCTTGCCGCAGTTGCGGCCCTCGCGATCGCAGTACCGACCATTGCCAGCGCGCAGGGGGTCGGCGTCTATTTCGGCAGCAGCCCGGGTTATTACGGCGATCGATATGACGGTCCGCGCGTCTACCGGGAGCACGATCGTGGCTGGCACCACGGCTGGTACCATCATCGCGACTACTACCGCGACCGTGGCGTCGTGATTCGTGGTCGCGACTGGGACGACGACTAACGGGCGCCGCACGGATCTCGCACAATCAAAGGGGGGCCTCGCTTCGGCGGGGCCCTTCTTTGTCGGTGAACTGCAACTGTGCCGCCGCACGAACAACGTTTCATTAACCCGACTCACCCACGCTCATGTCGGGCCGTCTGGATGGGCCGCCGTGCAGAAGGCCGCCACGACAAGCTCCGTGGCGGCCTTTTGCGTTCCGAGAGTGCTGAGGGAGACGACCGATGGATTACGGCGCCTTCACCGACGCCAGCCTGAAGATGATGTACGAAGCCATCCGCGGCGCGCTCAAGGCCGACGATGAATTCGAGGCGCACAGCGAAGAGCCCAAATTCCGCGTCCGCTCAACGCCCGAATGGAAACGCCACGCCGGCAGTCTCGAGGCCGAGATGCTGAAGCGAGGGCTGCAGCTCGAGATCATCGACTGGACCGGCGGTCAGGGCGAGCTGCCGCTGACGGTGGGGCCGTGAGGCTGGCTCGTGAGGCTTGCTCTTGGCCGCCCGTTGCAACTGGCGTGATCGTCAATGGGTATGTATGGCGTCGTAGACGTGGGCGCCGAAGATCGTGGCGCTCAGACACAGCAAAGCGATGATAGCCGCTTCCATCATGACACTTCCCCGTATGGTTTTGCGGAAGTGGTAGCGGCCGAATGTTTCAGCACGGTTTCGACCGTTTGCGAAAATGGTTTCGTGGCCCGGCTTGGCGCGCCGCCGCAGCGCAGGAGGCCCCCGATCGCCCAGGTGCCGGTGCCGAGGTTCTGACAATTCTTCATCTTCGGGCACCATGGTCTGACGACTATCGAGCCCGGCAGACGCGGTCGGATTGGGGTAATCCTTAATGCCGTCGGAATGGGCCACGGTGACGGGGGTAGAATAGACGGCTCCCGTCATCTCAGTTGCGCAACCCGACTGCGGGAGATTGAAATGCGGCCTCGACGCAGCCCACGTGTCGAGGCCGCCCCCTGCGCGGAAAACCTTGCGACGGTCGGCAGCGGCTTGCTGTTCTGATCGTCCCAGGAAAAGACGCCGCCGGTCTCACAAATACACGCCCGGCGGCGTTTTCTTCCTGAACTGGGACACTGAAATCCCCAGCGTCAAACGTACTGCACCGTCTGTGCCGCAGGGTCACGACCGGCGGCGACGAAGGCCCTTGAGGGTCTGAGGAAGTTCAGTGACGAGCGCGGTGAGCAGCCACGCAAGCCCGACGCCGATTAGACTTGCGAGATATCCGTTTGGCGTCCATTGCCAATGGATGTTCGACGCAACTACCGCGAAGATCACGAGCGACTGAATAGGAGCCACATCGCCGCATCCTATCCCGGATCGCCGAAACTGTTGACCGTCGCGATCAGCGCGACAGCGGCGGCGACGAGCAACACCACCGCCAGCGCGCCAACTCCCAGCACCATAAGGGCTATCGTCATTGCCGCACCTAGCGTGTGCTGGGTGTGTGCTTGACGAAATCTCTAGTTCGGTCTGGAGGCTGATTTTTTGACTTAAGTGATTGATATTGTTTGGTGAGCGCGGAGGGACTCGAACCCTCGACCCCATGATTAAAAGTCACGTGCTCTACCGCCTGAGCTACGCGCTCACTCACCTGAACATAGGATCCGGACGATAGGCTCTGAGCCGCTCCGGATCATGCTCCAGCCCGCGCTGTGTAGGGGGCAGGGCCCATCGGGTCAATAGCCGACGGGCGGCCAATTGTGCACCGTGATGGGGGATTTGCCGTTCCGGCCCCTCGGGTTAGGCCGGTTTCTTGAAGTTGGAGCTCTTCCGTTTCGATTGAATCGGAACGGAAGAGCTCCGGATTCTTGTCTTGACGCGTTTTCCTCACGCGAACCGGGATCCACTTCGCTCGAAAACGCTCTAGCTGTCGTGGCGGATTTCCGAGCCGACCGGCTGCGACGGGGCGGCGACCGAGGGCAGGCTGACCGGACGCAGCCCGATCAGTTCCGCGGTCCGGATCGCGCTGTTGCGCCAGAACGCGAACTCGTTGATCCGCGAGTTCTCCAGGATCGCAATCGAAACCGCGGCAAGGAACGGCAGGCTTTGCAGCACCAGCACGCCGGCGAAGATGTAGATCTCGCGCACCTGCTTGTAGCCGTTGGTGACGACCAGCACGGTGGCGCCGACCAGCAGCAGCACGCCGATCACGGCCTCCCAGAACGCCTGGAATTCGATCGACATTCGCGACAGGCCGCCCTTCGAGGTGCGGGCGAACGCGAGGTGCTCGGTGATCAGGCCCTGCGCCACCGCGCGCGACACCGTCCACTGCACGCTCATCGCCGCGATCATGGCGCCCAGCATCTGGCCGGCCTTGATATTCACCCGGAGCCGGTAGAGCGCGACGAAATGCACCAGCGAGACGATGAAGGAGGCGATGATCGGAAGGGTCAGGATCTTGTCGGGGATCGCGATGTCGGCGAAGGCGACGATCGGCACCCAGATCAGATTGAGGATCGCGACCACGACGCCGAGGCTTTCGGCCCCGAGCCAGTTGAGCCAGCCGAGCGAAAACTCGCGGCGCTGGTCGGGCGTCAGCCGGCTGGCGCCGGGCAAGAAGCGCCGCCAGTGCTTCTTGACGATCTGGAAGCCGCCATAGGCCCAGCGGTGGCGCTGTTTCTTGAACGCCTCATAGGTGTCGGGCAGCAGGCCTTCGCCGTAGCGTACATTGGTGTAGTGCGTCAGCCAGCCCTGTTGCTGGATCGAGAGGCCAAGATCGGTGTCCTCGCAGATCGTGTCAGAGGACCAGCCGCCGGCTTTGTCCATCGCGGCGCGGCGGATCAGGCACATCGTGCCGTGCACGATGATGGCGTTGAACTCGTTGCGCTGGACCATGCCGATGTCGAAGAACCCGGCATATTCGCCGTTCATGATGTAGTGCATCAGCGAGCGGTCGCCGTCGCGATGCTCCTGCGGCGCCTGCACCAGGCCGACGCGCGGATCGGCGAACGCCGGTACGAGGTCCTTGAGCCAGTCCGGATGCACGACATAGTCGGCGTCGATGATGCCGATGATCTCGGCGTCCGCTGCCGTCCGCTCCATCGCAATCCGTAGCGCGCCGGCCTTGAAACCCTGCACCTTCTCGGCGTTGATGAACTTGAAGCGCTCGCCGAGCAGCCGGCAGTGATCCTGGATCGGCCGCCAGAAGTCAGGGTCGGGGGTGTTGTTGATGATGCAGACGCACTCGAAGTTCGGATAGTCGAGCCGCGACACCGCATCGAGCGTCTGTTTCAGCATCTCCACCGGCTCGAAATAGGCCGGGATGTGGATCGAGACCTTCGGAAACTTGACGTCCTCGCCCATCGTGGCGGGCGCCAGCGGCGCGCTCCTGCCGATCAGCCGGCGCGGGCCGCGGCCGAACGCCACCGCGGCGATCTCCTCGATCCGCGCCATCGCGATCAAAACCAGCGGAACCAGCAGCACGAGGCCAAGGCTGAGCGCGAAGGCCGAACCCCAGACGAAATAGTGCGTGGTCCAGTACGAGAATACGGTCGCGGCCCAGGCGCCAACGCCGTTGGCCGCGGCCGACAGCAGCAGCGCCTGCATTACGGTCGGCTGGTCCAGCCGCAGGATCGGCAGCGACATGAACAGGCCGACCAGCACGGCGACGAGCGCAAGCTTCCAGTAGTCCAGATTGGTGACCGGACCGGTCCAGGCGAACTTCGCCTCGCGGTCGGCGTTGAGGATACCCCAGTAAGGACCGACGCCGCCTTCGAAGTACTTCCAGGGCTGATCGATGGCTTCGACGATGTTGTAGTCCATGCCGATGGCCTCGGCGCGGGTGACGAAGTTGCGCAGCACCGTGGCCTGCTGGAACTGGCCGGGATCGGCGTTGCGCAGATTGTAACCCTGGCTCGGCCAGCCGAATTCCGCGATCAGGATGCGCTTGCCGGGGAAGGAGTCGCGCAAGAGGTTGTAGCGGTCGACTGCCTGGTCCACCGCCTGCTTGTCGGTGAAGTTTTCCCAGTACGGCAGCACGTGCGCGGCGACGAAGTCGGCCGAGTTGGCGAGCTGCGGATGGTCGCGCCAGATGTTCCAGATTTCACCTGTCGTGACGGGAACGCTGACGGACTTCTTGACGCGCTGGATCACCTTGATCAGCCGATGGACGTTGTTTTCGGCAATCGCCCATTTGACGGCTTCATCCCGCTTGTCCTCGGGCTGCGCCTTGGCGTCTTGAAGTCGTCCATCCTCTTCTTGATCGATGCGCGGGGTTTCTTCGTGAAGGAAGCGCGCAGACTCGGCAGTATAGCGCTCGTTCTCTTCGGAGGTCGGCTTGAGCTTTGGTATCGGCCCGAGGTTCTCGATTGGAATCTGCTCGCCACGATAGACGGTTTCGTTGCCGATCACGATGCCCGTAACGTTGCTGTTGCTCTTGGCAAGATCGATAGCGGATGCAAGTTCGCGACTGTTGCGGTCGGCATCCGTGCCGATCCAGACGCCGATCATGACCTTCATGCCGAACTCGGCAGCAATCGGCGGCACCAGTTCGTTGCCCTCGGTCGAGGAGTATCCACGGACTGCTCGCGTTAGCGTGGAGAGTTTCCTCAGGTCGGCGCGTACCTTGTCGGCATCACCATCGACGACGGTGTGCTTTGGCTCGAACGGCGTATAGGACAGGCTCGGCAGCGTGCCACGGAAATCGGGCGCCGACTGCCTCTCCTGGAAGAGACCCCACAGGGCGGCGTGGGCGGCGGTGACAAGCAACAGGACGGCGGCGACGGCGCGCATCGCGGTTAAACCATACGGGGCCTGAGATTGAGGACTAAGCGAACCCGTCCCCTGGGTTCGACCAACTAGCGGCGACGGAAAGATATCTCCGCCATCAGATTTAACAACTGGTATGCCGCAGTGGCGTTTTAAGGGCGCAAGCCGTTCCAGCCGCGAAAAAAATCGCGGCCGGACCCGATCTGCGGGATGCGGCTATTTCGACGCCGGCGCGGGTGACGCCGACGGGATCGGCGCAGGCGAGGGCGATGCTGCCGGCGCAGGCGCGGCATTGCCTGCCGTCGACGGCGCGGGGCTGGGCGCGGCGGCTGCCGCGGCCTGCGGCTGGGCACCCGGGTTGATCCAGCAGGCGTGGATGCGGCCGTCGAGGCTGCCGCTCACCTTGCTGTCGATCTGGGCGCCGAACCGGGTCAGGCATCGGAACGCGGCCTGGACGTGGCCGCCGGGGCAGCCGAACCGGTCGTAGAGGTCGAGATGGCGAAACGCCGTATCGAGGTCGTCGTTCCACATCAGGCGGACCACGCGGCGGCCGAGCCAGACGCATTCCGGGTTGCCGGCCGGGCCGTTGATGGCCTGCTGGGCCTCGACGAATTCCTCGACCTTGCGCTGGTTGGCCTCGCGCGCGGCGTTGGCATTGGCGTCGGGCTGACCGGGCTGCTGCTTGGCCTGGTCGGGCGGATTCGGCGTGCCGCTCTGGGCGAACGCACCGCCGGCTCCGTTCAAGAGCGCAAGCGCTGTGACAAGGCCCGTTACGGCAAGATGGCGCAAAGCAGTGTTCTTCAACTCAAGCAGCCGTCGACGCATGCATTCCCCGATATGTTCCTGCCCCTGCGGGATCATCCTAACGGCTCGCGTGATGCCGTCCAAATAGGTCTCCAGTGCGGCGGAGACTCTGGCGGAATCCCATGACTGGAATTTGGTATTTTGTCCAGCAAACTCACAACTTTATCGATCCGGCGTAAAACTGTCGCAGGACAACCATGGTATTGACCGATTCCTGGACTTGGCAGACGGGCTGTGACCGGCTAATTCGACGGTCCCCCGGAGGATGGAACCGATTTCGCTTCGTACGCCGCTGGCGCTTCTCCTGATCTCGCTCGCCGTGATTGCATCCGTGTGGTGGTGGCTCGCCACGCCGATTACCCTCCCGCGTGCGCCGATCGATCCTGCCGCAAAGCTGCAATGCGTGTCCTACACGCCGTTCCGCGGCGCCCAGACCCCGCTTGATCCGACCACGCAGATTCCGGTCGAGCAGATCGAGCAGGACCTCGCCGATCTCGCCAAGGTCACCGATTGCGTGCGGACCTATTCGATCGAGAACGGCCTCGACCAGGTGCCCGGCGTTGCGGCCAAGGTCGGGTTGAAGGTGATGCAGGGCATCTGGCTCAGCAGCAACCGCTTCAAGAATTTGCAGCAGATCGCGATCGCGGTCCGGCTCGCCAAGGAATATCCTGGTGTCGTCACCTCGCTGATCGTCGGCAACGAGGTGCTGCTGCGCGGCGAGATGACCGCCGCCGATCTTGCCGGCAACATCCGCGCGGTGAAGGCTGCGGCGGGTAATCTCCCCGTCACCTATGCCGACGTCTGGGAATACTGGGTGAAGAACCGCGAGATCTATGACGCGGTCGATTTCGTCACCATTCACATCCTGCCGTATTGGGAGGACGTCCCGGTCAAGGCGAAATATGCCGCCGCGCATGTCGATGATATCCGCAAGCGGATGGCGGTGACGTTCCCGGGCAAGGAGATCCTGATCGGCGAAACCGGCTGGCCGAGCCAGGGGCGCATGCGGGAGGGCGCGTTGCCGTCGCGCACCAACCAGGCGCGGGTGGTGTCCGAGATCCTCGACCTCGCCAGGCGCGAGGGCTTTCGGGTCAACCTGATCGAGGCCTATGACCAGCCCTGGAAGCGCAAGCTCGAGGGCACCGTCGGCGGCAACTGGGGCCTGTTCGATTCGATCAAGCGGCAGGTGAAGTATCCGCCCGGCGTCGCCATCAGCAACTATCCGGACTGGAAGCTGCAGATGGTGGGCGGCATGGCGCTGTCGATCGCCACCTTCCTTGTCGCCTGGCTGACGCTGCGCCGCCGGCCCTGGACGCCGCGGCCGTCGGCCTGGATCGCGGTCGCGATTTCGGCGACCACGGCAGGGGCGCTGCTCGGGATCGCCGGCGACAAGATGTACTACGAGAGCTACGGCCTCGGCGGCTGGCTGCATTGGGGCGCGCTGCTCGCCGCCGCGATCGTCTCGCCGCTGCTCACCGCGCATGCGCTGATCGCCGGGCGCTCGCTGCCGACTTTCCTCGAACTGGTCGGGCCGCGCGACTATCGCGGCAAAGGCGCGATCGGCGCGTTGCTGGCGATCGTGCTGGTCATCACCACGGTGATTGCAGCCGAAACCGCGCTCGGCTTCACCTTCGATCCGCGCTACCGCGATTTCCCTTATGCCTCGCTGACCATGGCGGTGGTGCCGTTCGCGCTGCTGACGATGCTCAATCGCCCGAAGGAAGGCATCCGGCCGCTCGCGGAATCCGTGTTCGCCGGCCTGCTCGTGGTCGCCGCCCTCTACACGATGTTCAACGAGGGCACGATCAACTGGCAGTCGGACTGGACCTGCGTGATGTACCTCTTGCTCGCCGCTACGCTGTGGCGGGCGCGGGCCGCGCAAAACCCAGGATGAACAGCCCGATCGCGAGCCCCGACAGCACGACGTTGTAGAGCACGATCCCGAGCCCGGCTGCGATCAAGCCGAAGGTCAGCAGCACGATCGACGGCCGCGTCAGGTTCAGCACCGCGATCACCAGCGCGGTGATCCCGAACACCGAGTTCTTGAACAGCACGGTCGACAGCGCCCGCGCCTTGCACAGCATGGTCTGCGTGCCGGCGTCGCAGGCCAATGCAACGGGCGAGAACTCGATGGCGAGATACCGCACATACAGCGCGTAGCCGACGGTGATGAAGCCCACGACCATCAGGAACTGGACCTGATAGGGGGAGAGGCGGAACGGAGGTTTTGTCATCGCGGCACTATGGTCGGGAACGGGGTCTGGGACAAGGCTCGGTCAAAGCAGCGAAATCGGTTGAGAATTTGGCCGCAATCCCTTTGCCGGGCATGATTATTGGCTGTTCCGCCGGAACATCGAGGAGATTGTCGTTCCTTCCGGCTTCTTTTCCTCGGCAGCCGGCTGCGGCGGTGGTGCGACGGTGCGCCTCGGCACGGCGCGCCGGTGCGGCAACGCCGGCTTGGCGCTGGCGGGTGGCTCGTTCAGGGCCAACCGCTGGCCGTCATAGATCGCCGTCTCGCAGGTCCGCTGGACCAGGCTAAGCCCGGCGCAAATCTTGGCGGCGGTCCCGGCGTCGTTCAGCGGTCCGGCGACCAGGCGCAACTGCATGCCGAGCCCGTTGCTGTTCTCCTTGATGACGATGATCGGCCGCAGCGCAGTCAGCGGCGCGTTGGCCTTCGACTTCAAGAGGCCGCGCCACAGCGCGCGCAGTCCATTGACCGAATTTGCGGTGCCGAGATCGACGCCGAACTCGGTGCGCTGGATCTGCGCCTTCGGTGCATCGTCGTCAGCGTCGGAGTCCGGATCCGGTGTGATCACCAGCGGCGGGATCGGCGCGACGCTGACATCCTTGGCAGTCGCCGGTTTGGCCACTTCGGTTGCCTTGTTCGGCGCAGGATCGCGCGATGCCATCAGCGGCTTGTCCGCGACCGGCTTGTCCGCGACCGGCGTGGCTGCCGACGCCTTTGTTTCCTCGGCGCTGGCCGCGGCAACGGCGGCGCTCATCGGACTGGCAACGGATGGGATGGAGGCAGCAATCGTCGGCGAACTCTCGGAGGCGGACGGCTTCTCCGCGGCTAGCTGTGGCCTGCTCGCGGCGGCGGCTGGCTTCTTGTCGGCCGCCATAGGCTTCTCGGCCGCAGCGACCGGCTTCTCGACCGGCGCTGGCGCCTTGCTGTCGACGGATGACACCTTATCGGTGGCGACCGGCTTGTCCGATGCGGCAGGCGGCGTTGTTGCGACGGCGGCAACGGCTGGTGCCGCCGCCGCGGGCGCCGAATTGGCTGAGGCGGGCGGCGTAGCGGGCGCCGCCGGCTGTTTCGCGATCGTGCCGGTCACGGAGTCGAGGCCCTGTTCCAGCGTGGTGACGCGCGAATAGAGCCGGTCGCGGTCGCCGTTGAGCGTATCGATCGCGGAGGCCAGCCGGCGCGTTTCGTTGTGGCTCTCCTTAGCCAGCGTCTGCAGCTGCTGGGCCTGCCGTGCGATATCGGATGCGGCAACCTGGTCGCGCCGCAGCGTCAGTGCCGACTGGTTGGCCATCACGGCGATGGTGACGGCACCGACCGCAGCCGCGCCCCACGAGCCGAGCCGCCACAGCATGCGCCGATCGAGAGCATCCTCCTCGGCCAAAAAGCCGGTGGTGCTCTCGGTGTCGAAATCCGCCGCCAGATTGTCGGGATCTTTGGCCAAAGCCCGCTTGGCCCTCCTCGAGGCCCGCCGAATCACGAGGCAAAGATTAACAGGAAATGGACCGGGAACCTGAATCTGAAGGGCCGCGGAGGCGAATCGGTTTCTTCTGCCGGGGAAAACAATTAAAGACGGCCTCGAAGAAAGCCTTGCGCAGCGAACTGCGCGAACCGTCGAGGATACTGAATGACTGCGCGATCGAGCCTGACAGTGGTGCTTGCGGCCGGCGAGGGCACGCGGATGCGCTCGTCGCTACCGAAGGTGCTGCACCTGGTGGCCGGGCAGTCGTTACTGGCGCATGTGCTCTATGCCACAGCCGCCGGCGAGGGATCGCAGCTCGCGGTCGTGATCGGTCCCGACCACGAGGCGGTCGCTGCGGAGGCGCGCCGCGTGCGGCCCGACGCGCGGATCTTCGTGCAGCGCGAGCGGCTCGGCACGGCGCATGCGGTGCTCGCTGCGCGCGAGGCGCTCGGCCGCGGCGCTGACGACCTCTTGGTCGCGTTCGGCGACACGCCGCTGATCTCGGCCGAGACCTTTGCGCGGATGCGCGCGCCGCTGCGCGAGGGCGCTGCGCTCGCGGTGCTCGGTTTCCACGCCGCCGACCCGACCGGTTACGGCCGGCTGGTGACCGAGAACGGCAAGCTCGTTGCGATCCGCGAGCATGCCGATGCCAGCGCCGGGGAGCGCAAGATCACGCTGTGCAATGCCGGCGTCATGGCGTTCGACGGCGGCAAGGCGCTCGCGATCATCGAGAAGATCGGCAATGCCAACGCCAAGGGCGAATATTATCTGACCGATGCCGTCGGCATCGTCAGGGAACTGGGACTGGAGGCCGTCGTGATCGAGACCAGCGAAGATGAAGTGCGCGGCATCAACACCAAGGCGCAGCTCGCCGAGGCCGAGGCCGTGATGCAGGCCCGGCTGCGCAAGCAGGCGCTCGAGGCCGGCGTGACCCTGATCGCGCCTGAGACGGTCTATCTCGCCGCCGGCACCAAGTTCGGCAAGGACGTTGTGATCGAGCCGTTCGTGGTGATTGGACCGGGCGTTTCGATCGACGACGGCGCCGTGATCCATTCCTTCTCGCACATCGTCGAGGCCACCATTGGCAAGAAGGTATCGGTCGGTCCCTATGCCCGGCTGCGGCCCGGCACCTCGCTCGGTGACGGCGCGCGGATCGGCAATTTCGTCGAGACCAAGGCCGCGACGCTGGAGGCCGGCGTCAAGGTCAACCATCTCTCCTATGTCGGCGACGCCCATGTCGGCGCCAATTCCAATCTCGGCGCCGGCACCATCACCTGCAACTATGACGGCTTCCTCAAGCACAAGACGCTGATCGGCGAGGGCGCCTTCGTCGGCACCAACACCTCGCTGGTCGCGCCGGTGACGATCGGCAAGGGCGCCTATATCGGGTCGGGCTCGGTCATCACCAAGAACGTCCCCGACGACGCGATGGCGCTCGAGCGCAGCGAACAGTCGATCCGCGAAGGCGGCGCCGCGCGCTATCGCGCCGCGAAGCTGAAGGCGAAGGCCGCGAAGGGGAAGTGAAGACGTCGCGCGACGTTCGCGAGCGTGTCTCATCGATATGACGTCGTCCCGGCGAATACGTAGCGCTGGCAGTGACGCGCCGCGGTTCAGGCCGCACTCTTTGCCCGGGCGGGCTCATCGGCGCCGCGCTGAACAGGACCGAGCAGGATGCGCCGCTGCATCTCGTCAAAGGCGAGATTGGCGTTCTTCTCCTGCGTGACCAGCGAGAGAAGGATCGCGACCGCGAACGATAGCGGCATGCTGACGATCGCCGGATTGCGCAGCGACACGAACCACCATTGCTGCTCGACCGCGGCCAGCGGCTTGCCGAGAATGTCGACCTGGATGGTCGGCGACAGATAGATCAGCACCAGCGAACTCAGCGTGCCGACGAGGATGCTCGCCACGGCTGCAGGCGTCGTGAAGCGGCGCCAGGTGATGGCGAGCACCAGCGAGGGGAAGTTGGCGGCGCAGGCGATCGAGAACGCGAGGCCCGCCATGAAGGCGACGTTCTGGCCCTCGAACGCGATACCAAGAAGGATGGCGAAGATCGAGATCATGACGGTCGCGATCCGCGCCACCTTGAGCTGCTCGGCCTCCGAAGCGGTGCCGTTCCGGATCACATTGGTCCAGACGTCATGGCAGAGCGTGGCGACGCCCGACAGCGTCAACCCCGCGACGACGGCGAGCATGGTCGCGAACGCGACCGCGCAGATGAAGCCGAAAAAGGCATTGCCGCCGACCGCGAGCGCGAGCAGCGGCGCGGCCATGTTGCCGCCGCCTCCGGCCTTGGCCACCGCGTCGGCGCCGACCAGCACCATGGCGCCGAAGCCGATGATGAAGACCATGAGATGAAAGACGCCGATCAGGCCGGTGGCATAGAGGATCGACAGCCGCGCGGCCTTGGCATCCTTCACCGTATAGGCCCGCATCAGCACATGCGGCATCGCGGCGGTCCCGAACATCAGGCCGAGCCCGAGCGAGATGGCGTCCCATTGGCCCGAGACTACCTTCGATCCCGGCTGCAGGACTTTCGTGCCGTATTTCTCGGACGCCGCGGCGAACAGCTTGAGCGGGTTCATGTCGAAATGGGTCAGCACCAGGAAGGCGAGCAGGATGCCGCCGCCCATCAGCAGCGCGGCCTTCACCACCTGCACCCAGGTCGTCGCCAGCATGCCACCGAACAGCACATAGACCAGCATGACGCTGCCGACCACGACGACCGACCAGGTGTAGGGCAGGCCGAACAGCAGCTTGATCAGCGATCCCGTCGCGACCATCTGGGCGATCAGGTAGAACAGGATGACGGCGAGCGTCCCGACGGCGCCGGCGAGGCGCACCGGGCGCTGGCGCAGCCGATAGGCCACGACGTCGGCAAATGTAAAGCGGCCGACGTTGCGCAGCGGCTCGACGATCAGGAACAGGATGATCGGCCACCCGACCAGCCACCCGATCGAATAGATCATGCCGTCGAAGCCATTCGAGGTGACGATGCCGGCAATGCCGAGCAGGGCGGCGGCGCTCAGGAAGTCGCCTGCGAGTGCCCAGCCGTTCTGCCACGGCGTGACCTGGCCACCGGCGGCAAAAAAGTGTTCGGTGGTGCGCGTGCGCCGTGCGGCCCAATAGGTGATCGCCAGCGTCAATGCCATGAATGCAAAGAAGAACCCGATCGAAAGCGTGCTGTTGCCCATCTTGCACCGCTCCCTTAGCGAAGATCGCGGATGCCGGCGTCGAACACCCGGTTCGCCCACAGCACGTAGACCAGGCAGAGCACGAAGGAGGAGACGATGACGAGCGGGCCGAGCACGATGCAGAGCGACAGACCGGGCACCAGGATGGTGCCGAGCAGCGGCTTGTCGAACGCGAACAGCCCCATGAAGCCGAAATAGATCGCGATCATCGCAGCACTGAGCACGAGCGCGACGGTCAACCGCTTTTTGGCCAGTTTCTTGGCCAAGGCGGCGCTGGCGCTCGGCGCCAGATCGGGTTTGCCGGGAATAACCACGTTCATGCTTGCCCTCTCAAAGCTTCAGTGCGCGCTACCTTGCGCCAATCGGACGAGCTTCAGCCGGGCTCCGATGGAAGGGAACTATGGATTTTTGCAATCTGCCGTGCGCGGCTGCGCCACGGCATCGGCCAGCGTGACCTGCATGTCGGGGTCCTGCTTCAGGGTATTTTTCAAGAACGCGCGGACGGCGCGGATGCGTGGGGCAAATTGCAGGTCGCTGTGGACGTTGAGCCAGACCTCGCGAAAGGTGCCGGCGAGGGCGGGCAGCACGGGGATCAGGTCGGGCCGATCATTGGTGGCAAAGCTCGGCAGCATGACGATGCCGAGGCCACCCGCCGCGGCGTTCATCTGCGCGATCATGCTGTTGGAGTGGAATGCGACCTTTGGCTCTTCGATGACGTCGGCGAGCCAGCGCACCGAATCGACCTGGATCAGGTCCTCGATGTAGGAGACGAACCAGTGATCGGCGAGGTCGCGCAGGCTTGCGGGCATGCCGTGATTGTCGAGATAGCTCCGGCTGGCGAACAGTCCAAGCCGAAACTTGCCGATGCGCTCGGAGATCAGGCCCGGACCCGGCGGCCGGAAGAACGACACGAACAGATCGGCTTCGCGCTTGTGGACGTAGACCGTCTGCGCTGACGTGACGAGTTCGACGGAGAGTTGCGGCGCGCTCTGACGCAGTTTCGCAAAGCGTTGCGCCAGATAGAGCGAGGCGATCCCCTCCATGGTGGCGAGCCGCACGGTCCCGATCAGTTCCTGGGTGTCGCTGGCCTCCTCGCGAATGGCGATCACCGCGCTCTCGACCCGCTCGGCATGACGCAGCAAGCGCTCGCCGACTTCGTTGAGCTTGAGCCCAGTGCGATGGCGTTCAAACACCGCGATCCCGAGAGAGGCCTCCATCTGGGCGATACGCCGGCTCACCGTGGAATGATCCAGCCGCAGCCGTTTGGCTGTCTGGCTCAGATTGCCGGCGCGAGCGGCGCAGAGAAAGACCCGCAGATCGTCCCAGTTGATCGTATCGAACATGACCTGCCTCCGGATTGCGGCCCCTGTCAGCAAAGCAATTCTCGTTCCAACGCGCCGGACGGCTCCGATCCTTCGCAACCGACCTTGCGACAATTCCCATGCATGCCGGGAAGGTAGGAATGATACCGCTTCCGCCTCCTGGTCCTAGCCGGATTTTCGACATGCTCCCTCGTTTCAAGGCTGCCGCCGTGCACGCCGCACCCGTCTTCCTCGACAGCCGGGCGACCACCGAAAAGGCGATCGCCATCATGCGCGAGGCAGCAAGGGCTGGCGCCGAGCTGATCGCGTTTCCTGAAACCTACATTCCGGCCTTTCCGGTGTGGGCCGCCCTGTGGCCCCCGATCGACAATCACGACCTGTTCGTACGCATGGCGGAGCAGTCGGTGCTGGTGGACGGACCGGAAGTGGCGAGGCTGTGCGCCGAGGCGCGCAGCCTCGGCGTCACCGTCTCGATCGGCATCAGCGAGCGCTCGGCCGTCAGCGTTGGCGGACTGTGGAACTCGAACCTCTTGATCGGCGAGACCGGCGAAATCCTGGTCCATCACCGCAAGCTGGTGCCGACCTTCTATGAGAAGCTGGTGTGGTCGTCGGGGGACGGTGCGGGCCTCAAGGTGGCGGAGACGCGGCAGGGCCGGATCGGCGGGTTGATCTGCGGCGAGAACACCAATCCATTGGCCCGCTTCGCACTGATGGCGCAGGGCGAACAGGTGCACATCTCGAGCTGGCCGCCGATGTGGCCGACAAGGCGCCCGGCGGGCGGCGGCAATTTCGACAACGTCGCCGCCAACCGCATCCGTGCCAGCGCGCACTGCTTCGAAGCCAAGGTCTTCGGAATCGTCACCGCCGGCTACATGGACCAGCCGATGCGGGCCTTCCTCATCGAACGCGACAGAGCCATCGCCGACGTGATCGACCAGACGCCGCGTGCAGCGAGCTTCTTCGTCGATCCGACGGGGGGCGTCTTTGGCGATGAGTTGCAGGACCAGGAGGGGATCGCCTATGCGGAGATCGATCTCAATCGCTGCGTCGAGCCGAAGCAGTTTCACGACGTGGTCGGCTACTACAACCGCTTCGACATCTTCGGCATGACGGTCGACCGCCGCCGGCTTACTCCGGCGCGCTTTCGCGATGAAGAACTGCAAACTGCGAAAGCGAGCGACGAGGCGCTTCTGTCCGTCGACGTTGATATCGCCGATCGCTGATTTGGATCGCTGCTCAGCAGTCCTGTTGCCAACGCGGGAATGTCTGGCTACGGTTTACCCCAGGTAAGCCCTTAAAGCGCTCGTTCGATCGGCCGGACGCTCATGCCCAAATTCCTTCGCATCGGAGTGCATCAGTCGAACGTGTCCGGATACACGTCGAAGGCATGGTGCATTCGACGCACCGGCTCGACCGTGTTCCTGAAGTGGGGCGCGGTGGAGGTGCAGGGCGCCGGAGCCGGGCGAAAGGTCTATTGGACCTTTCCACCGCAGGAAAAAACCATTCGCTGCCGCACCGTACAGCGTGCCCAGGACTACACCAAAGCCGCCATCGCGCGGCGGCGCAGCCATAGCTATGAACCGCTGACCGGAAATATCGCGAACCGGCGCCGGACCGCCGACCGAAGTTCGGAGCTGAAGCAGGCGCTCGCCACCATCCTCTACGTCGATATCGTCCGATCCACCGAAAAGGCCGCCCGGCTCGGCGACGCGCGCTGGGCAACGGTGATGAATCACTATTACGCCGCGGTTCGCCGCGAGCTGAAGGCGTTGCGCGGCAAGGAGGTCGTGACCACCGGGGACGGCGTGCTGGCGACGTTCGGCGTGCCGGTGGCCGGGGTGCGTTGCGCGACCGCGATCCGTGACGCCGTGCGCACGCTGGGGCTCGAGATCCGGGTGGGGTTGCACGCCGGCGAATACAAGGTCAGCGGCGCGGAGGTCATCGGCCTTGCGTTTCACATCGGCGCCCGCGTCGCCGCGAAAGCGCGGGCCGGCGAGGTGCTGGTCTCGAGCGCGGTCAGGAATCTGATGCTGGAGTCCGAGATCCGTTTCAAGGATCGCGGCGCGCACCAGCTCAAGGGCGTGCCGGAGCGCTGGCGGCTCTACCGGGTCGAACCATAGAGCGCCTTGCCAGCGTGGCGCCGGTTTCGCAGCCCGCAGGTCAGGTGAAGGCGACCTCGATCCGGTTGTCGGCCTTCGCGGTGATCCGGCAGGCCCGCGACAGCGCGTCGGCGGCGATCGCGAGCTTGAACTGGTCGGGAATGCCCGAGGTCGACATCACCTCGATCGTCGCGGTGTCGCGGGACAGGCCGCGCACCGTGCAGTCGATCGTCGAATGGCCGGCGTTGAAGCTGATCGTGCCGGCCTTGAACACCCGCCGCGCGGTTGGTGCAATCGACGGCGCCCGCTCGACCCAGGCCAGCGCCTGGTTGCGGCCACCTTGCTTGGCGCCGTACATCGCAAGGTCGGCGTTGCGCAGCATGTCGTCGAAGCAGTTGCCGGGCGAGAGCACCGCGCCGCCAAGGCTGCAGGTGACGCCGATCGTGCCGGCCGGTGTATCGATCCGCGTCGCCGCGACGGCGGCGCGCACCTTCTCGAGCACGCCCATCGCCTGATCGAGCCTGGTGTGCGGCAGCAGGATGCCGAATTCCTCGCCGCCGAGCCGACCGATCACGTCGGAGCCGCGCACCGCGCCGCGTGCTGCGTCTGCGACCGCCGCCAGCACCATGTCGCCGACCGCATGGCCGTAGGTATCGTTGACTGCCTTGAAGTGATCGACATCGAGCACCGCGCAGGACAGCGGGCTCAGATGGCGTGTCGCCAGCGCGGTCAGCCGCTCGCCTTCGCCGCGGAAGGCGCGCCGCGAGGAGCAGCCGGTGAGGCCGTCCTGCATCGACAGGTTCCGCAGCTTCAATTCGTCGACCGCGATCGCGGCGAGATCGACCAGCATGCTGGTCGCCTCGGCGTCAAAGTCATCGCGCGGGCGGGTGTCGATGGCGCACAGGCTGCCGATCACGACACCGGACAATTTAAGCTGTGCGCCGGCATAGAAGCGGACGAACGGTGCGCCACGCACGAAGATGTTGTCGGCGAAGCGCGAGTCGCGCGTCATATCTGGGACGACCAGCGGCTCATCGAGCGTAATGGTCACATTGCACGGCGCCGGCCGTCGGTCGGTTTCGCGCAGGTCCAGTCCATCGGAGGCTTTGAACCATTGCCGGTGGCCGTCGATGAAGGTCATCGTCGACATCGGTACGCGAAAGATTTTGCGGCATAGCGATATCAGGCGGTCAAATGCCAGTTCGCGCGGCGTGTCGAGGATGTCGAGTTCCGCGAGCGTATCGAGGCGACGGGCCTCGCGATCATGCGCAGTGTGCATCGGGTTACCTCCGGCGGCGGCACCCTCTCCGAAAGGCGTTAATGCTGCGTTGACGTGATCCGACATGTTCGCCGGTGGCGGTTTCACTGGCTTTAGCAGGCGACGAGGCAAAACACGTCATGCGCAATCATGCCGCGACTGTCTTGATTGGAGTCTTTTGCAGCCTGGTGACGTATTTCAGCGCCGCACGAGTGTACCAATGGGCCGAGACCGGACACCTGGCCGTGCTGTCCCGGAAGACGCACGACCAACCCGAGTTCGTTTCCTGGAGCGACGACCGGCTCAGCTTCGTGCTGCTGTTCGCGCTTTATCTGTTTTTCCTCAAGAACGGACTGCACGGCATGCTGGTCACGTGCCGCGACGTCTGGCTGCGCGGCCGGGGTTGGGAACCGTGATCGAATATCTGGTCCAAGCACTGGTCGAAACGATCTTCACAAAGACCGGTCGCGGGCTGTGGGGGCTCCTCGGTCTGCGGCCGCACGACGTCGTGGCGATGATCAGCGGAATGATATTCTGGGCCTTCGTGAGCATATTCGCTTACGCCAAGATGCATGGGTAGAAGCTCAAGGCTGGGCTGCCGTAGACGGATCCCGACGACGCGCTCTTGCCAAAATAGTTAGCCCCGATTAACCAGCCCTTCGCACCAACCTTGCCGCTTAAGACTGTCGCAATCGGCAATAATTATTGAGTATCTTGCGACCGGCGATTCCCGTTAAGGGACCATGTCGCCGCTTCGGCAAATTTTCGGCGATTTTTGGGGACATTGAACCGCATGTGCGGCATCGTCGGCATTCTTGGACGCGCTCCGGTCGCGGAGCAATTGGTGGATTCGCTGAAGCGGCTGGAGTATCGCGGCTATGATTCGGCCGGTGTCGCCACGCTGGAGAATGGCTCGCTGGCGCGGCGCCGCGCCGAGGGCAAGCTGAAGAACCTCGAGGCCCGGCTGCAGGCCAAGCCGCTCGGCGGCCACACCGGCATCGGCCACACCCGCTGGGCCACCCACGGCCGGCCGACCGAGAACAACGCGCATCCGCACTCAACCGAACGCGTCGCCGTGGTGCATAACGGCATCATCGAGAATTTCCGCGAGCTGCGCGAGGAACTCGAGCACAAGGGCGCGGTGTTCGCGACCGAGACCGATACCGAGGTCGTGGTGCATCTGGTCGACGATCTGCTCACGGGCGGCGTCAAGCCGATCGAGGCGGTGAGGGCGGTGCTCTCGCAGCTGCGCGGTGCCTTTGCGCTCGGCTTCATCTTCGCCGGCGAGGACGATCTGATGATCGGCGCCCGCAACGGCCCGCCGCTCGCGGTCGGCCATGGCGACGGCGAGATGTATCTCGGCTCCGATGCGATCGCGCTCGGGCCGTTCACCGATACGATCAGCTATCTCGAGGACGGCGACTGGGTGGTGCTGACCCGCAAGGGCGCCACGATCTTCGACAAGGACAACGCCATCGTCCATCGCGAGGCGATCAAGCACACGACTGCAACGGCTTTGGTCGACAAGGCGAATTATCGCCACTTCATGGCGAAGGAGATCCACGAGCAGCCGGAAGTGGTCGGGCACACGCTCGCACGTTATGTCGACATGGCGACCGAGCGCGTCACCTTGCCGGTCAAGCTGCCGTTCGACTTCAAGGACATCCAGCGCATCTCGATCACGGCCTGCGGCACCGCGAGCTATGCCGGTTTTGTCGCAAAATACTGGCTGGAGCGGCTGGCGCGGCTGCCGGTCGAGCTCGATGTCGCCTCGGAATTCCGCTACCGCGAGGCGCCGCTGCGCAAGGGCGACCTTGCGATCTTCATCTCGCAGTCCGGCGAGACTGCCGACACGTTGGCGGCGCTGCGCTACGCCAAGGCGCAGGGCGCGCACACGCTCTCGGTCGTCAACGTGCCGACCTCGACGATCGCGCGCGAGAGCGAGACCGTGCTGCAGACGCTGGCCGGTCCCGAGATTGGCGTCGCCTCGACCAAGGCGTTCACCTGCCAGCTGATGGTGCTGGCCTCGCTCGCGGTTGCCGCCGGCAAGGCGCGCGGCGAGCTGTCCGACGCCGACGAGGCCAAGCTGGTGCATGGCCTTGTGGAAATTCCGCGCCTGATGTCGGAAGCGCTCACGTCGGAGCTGCAGATCGAGAAGCTGGCGCGCGAGATCTCGAAGTCGCGCGACGTGCTCTATCTCGGCCGCGGCACCAGCTATCCGCTGGCGCTGGAAGGCGCGCTGAAGCTGAAGGAGATCTCCTACATCCATGCCGAGGGCTACGCCGCCGGCGAGCTCAAGCACGGGCCGATCGCGCTGATCGACGAGCACATGCCGGTCGTGGTGATCGCGCCCTATGACAAGGTGTTCGAGAAGACCGTCTCCAACATGCAGGAGGTCGCCGCCCGCGGCGGCAAGATCATCCTGATGACCGACGCCAAGGGCGCCGCGGAGGCGACCATCCAGTCGCTGGTGACGATCGTGATGCCGGACATGGGGGCGACCTTCGCGCCGATGGTCTATGCCGTGCCGGTGCAGCTGCTCGCCTATCATACAGCCGTCGTAATGGGCACCGACGTCGATCAGCCGCGGAATCTGGCCAAATCGGTCACGGTCGAATAGCCGCAAGCCGGGCCGTTACGCGGGCCCTTCAAAAATGCGTCAGAATGGCTTAGCTGGGTGGTGGGCAACGGCCGCTTCGATGCCGCTTCCACGACCTTGGAACCGCAATGACCTCCAACCAAGTGCCTCCCGTCACGGGTGATTTGCCCCCGGATGCCCCCCGCGGGCTCATGGCGCGTTTCCGCAACTATTTCCTGACCGGCCTGGTGGTGGCCGGCCCGGTTGCGATCACGCTGTATCTGACCTGGTGGTTCGTGAACTGGGTCGACAATCTGGTCCGGCCGTTCGTGCCGACGGCCTACCGGCCGGAGACCTATCTGCCGTTCGGGCTGCCCGGTTCCGGCCTGATCGTCGCCGTCATCGCGCTGACCTTGCTCGGCTTCCTCACCGCCAACCTGATCGGCCGAACCCTGGTCGACCTCGGCGAGCGGCTGCTCGGGCGCATCCCTGCGGTGCGCGCGATCTATCGCGGCCTGAAGCAGGTGTTCGAGACGCTGTTCTCCGGCAACGGCTCGAGCTTCCGCCGCGTCGGCCTGGTCGAGTTTCCCTCGCCCGGGATGTGGTCGATCGTGCTGATCTCGCAGGCGCCGAGCACCGAGCTCGCCGCCAGTTTCCCCGGCGATGAAGAGCATATCTCGGTGTTCCTGCCGTGCGCGCCGAATCCGACCACCGGTTTCTTCTTCTACGTGCCGAAGAGCAAGATCATCGAGATCGAGATGAGCACCGAGGATGCCGCGACGCTGATCATGTCGGCCGGCGTGGTACAGCCTGGCGCCAACGATCAGAAGCGCGCCGCAGCGCTTGCCGGCATGGCCAACGCCGCGCGGATCGCGAACCAGGCCTCGCTGCAGCCGGCCACTCAGCCCACGCCGGCGAAGGTGGAGTAGGGGCCCCGCTCCATCCCGTCATTGCGAGGAGCGAAGCGACGAAGCAATCCATGGCTCCATGCATGCGGAACGATGGATTGCTTCGCTTCGCTCGCAATGACGGGGGGAGGGCTCGCAATGATGCGGTTGGCCGCTACCCCGCGCCGATCAGCGGCACGGCCTCGTCGCGTTCGTAGAGGTAGAGCAGGACCCGCAGCGCTTCGCCGCGTTCGCCCTTCAGCTTCGGATTGTCCTTCAAGATCCGCAGCGCCTCGTCGCGCGCCTGGGTGATGAGCTGGCCGTGCACCTCGGAGCGCGCGATGCGGTAGCCGGGCAGGCCGCTCTGGCGGATGCCGAGCACGTCGCCTTCGCCGCGCAGCTTCAGATCTTCCTCGGCGATCCGGAAGCCATCGGTGGTCTCGCGGATCACCTTGAGCCGCGCCTTCGACATCTCGCCGAGCGGCTCCTTGTAGAGCAACAGGCAGGTCGAGGCCTCCGAGCCGCGGCCGATGCGGCCGCGCAGCTGGTGCAATTGCGCGAGGCCAAAGCGTTCGGCGTTCTCGATCACCATGATGGTCGCCGCCGGCACGTCGACGCCGACCTCCACCACCGTGGTCGCGACCAGCAAGCCGATCTCGTGCGCAGCGAATTGCGCCATCACGCGATCCTTCTCGGTGCCTTTCATCTGGCCGTGCACCAGGCCGACGCGATCGCCGAACCGCTGCTGCAGGCTCTCGAAACGTTCGGTCGCGTTGGTGAGGTGTTCGGTGCCCTCGGCCTCGGACTCATCGACCAGCGGGCAGATCCAGTACACCAGCTTGCCGGCGCCAAGCGCGCGGCCGACGCCGTCCATGACATCCTCGATCCGGCTCATCGGCACCGCGCGGGTGTCGATCGGCTGGCGGCCGGCGGGTTTTTCGCGCAGCTCCGAGACGTCCATGTCGCCAAAATAGGTCAGCACGAGCGTGCGCGGGATCGGCGTGGCGCTCAGCACCAGCACGTCGACGGCCTCGCCCTTGGAGGTCAGCGCGAGGCGCTCGCGCACGCCGAAGCGATGCTGCTCGTCGACCACGGCGAGCGCCAGCGCCTTGTAGGTCACGTCGTCCTGGATCAGTGCATGGGTGCCGACCAAAAGATCGATCTCGCCGGCCTCGAGCCGCGCCAGCAGCTCGCGGCGCTCCTTGCCTTTCTCGCGGCCGGTCAGGATCGCAACCCGCATGCCGGCGCGTTCGGCGAGCGGCGCGATGGTCTTGATGTGCTGGCGCGCCAGGATTTCGGTCGGCGCCATCAGCGCCGCCTGCTTGCCGGCTTCCGCGACGGCGGCGGCCGCCATCAGCGCCACCACGGTCTTGCCGGAACCGACGTCGCCCTGCACGAGGCGCAGCATCCGTACCGGTTGGCGCAGATCCTCGATGATCGCCGCGACCGCCTGCTGCTGCGACTTGGTCAGCGCATAGGGCAGGGCGTCGATGATCCGGTTGCGCAGATGGCCGTCGCCGGCGTTGCGGACGCCGGCGGGGCGGCGCAGGGTGGCGCGGATCAAGGCCAGCGCGAGCTGGCCGGCGAGCAATTCGTCGAACGCGAGGCGTGACCAGAACGGGCCGTCGGGCAGGATGTCGGTGAGTTCAATCGGAACATGGACGCGGGTCAGCGCCTCCCGGATCGGCGGAAAGTTGCAGCGGCGCAGCACCTCGGGACTGATCCACTCCGGTAGCTCCGGCAGCTTGGTCAGCGCCTGAGCGATGGCGCGGCGGAGCGAGCCGATCGCGAGCCCCTCGGTGAGCGGATAGACCGGATCGATACCGGACAGTTTTGCAAAGCCGGCCTCATCGACGACGCGGTCGGGGTGCACGATCTGCGGGATGCCGTCATACATCGCCAGCGTACCGGAGACGTAGCGCTTTTCGCCGACCGGCAAGAGCTTCTCGACATAGCCGGGCTGGGCGCGGAAGAAGGTCAAGACGACATCGCCGGTGTCGTCGCTGGCATAGACGAGGTAGGGCGCGCGCGAATTGCGGGGCGGCGGCGGGCGATGGCGGTCGACGGTGACCTCGAGCGTCACCATGGTTCCGACCGCGGCGTCGCGGATCTTCGGCCGGGCGCGGCGATCGATCACGCTCGCCGGCAGATGCAGCAGCAGATCCACCAGCCGCGGCGTCTCGCTGCGGTCCAGCAGATAGCGCAGCAGCTTGTCCTGCTTCGGGCCGACACCCTGCAAGGTCGTGACCTGGGCAAACAGCGGATTGAGCAGGCTGGGGCGCATCGGTGCCTTTACACACGACTCACGGCATGCGCGCAAGGCAACCGCAAAAGGGGGCAAATGAGGGCTGACATGGGCCGCCGCCATCGCTATATCAAGCGCGCCCGGCACGTCCGGGCTTTTGGCGTTCGATGGATTTTGGAACATGACGGGATCGACACGATCGAGCCAGGGGCTCGATGACCGCCGCAAGCGGCTTTTGTTTCGCTGCTGGCATCGCGGCACCCGGGAGATGGACCTGATCCTCGGCCGGTTCGCCGATGCCAGCATCGCCGACCTGTCCGATCAGGAGCTCGGCGAACTCGAGCATTTGATCGAGGTGCCGGACCCCGACCTCTATGCCGCGCTGACCGGCGACAAGGTGCTGGCGGCGGAATATGCGACCGCGCTGTTCGCTCGCATCAAGGCGTTCCGGGTCGCGGATCCCAGCGCATGAAGCAGCCGATGAAATCGCCGGCCGCAATGCTCGCGCCCGGCCGGGTGCTGACCATCGCCAACGTCGCCGAGGGCGCCGAGGGGCTCGTGATCTCGGACCTGGCGCGCGCCATCGCCGCGCAGCCGAAGCGGCCCGCGGTCAGTCTCGCAGTGGTGTGCCGCGACGGCGCGCGGATGCAGCAGCTCGCCCGCGCGCTGGAGTTCTTTGCGCCCGATATCGCGGTGCTGCAGGTTCCGGCCTGGGACTGCCAGCCTTACGATCGGGTCTCGCCGCATTCCGGTATTTTGGCGCAACGCCTGACCACGCTCGCCAAGCTGTCGCGGCTGGTCGGCAGCGATAAGCCGCTGATCGTGTTGACCACGGTGAACGCCGCGGTGCAGCGGGTGCCGGCGCGCGATCAGGTCGCGGCGCAGGCGCTGTCGGTTGCACCCGGTAACGTCGTGCCGATGGATTCGGTCGTTGCGTGGCTCGAGCACAACGGCTACACCCGCTCGTCGACCGTGCGTGAGCCAGGCGAATATGCCGTGCGCGGCGGCATCCTCGATCTGTTTCCGGCCGGCCTTGACCAGCCGGTGCGCTTCGACTTCTTCGGCGACTCCCTTGAATCGATCCGCACTTTCGATGCCGAGACCCAGCGCACGCATCTGGACATGCGCGGACTCGATCTCGTGCCGGTCTCCGAATTCCAGCTCACGACCGAAACCATCCGCCGTTTCCGCATGGGCTATGTCGCGGCGTTCGGCGCGCCTGAACGTGACGACCAGCTCTATGAAGCGGTCTCCGAGGGGCGCCGCCATCCCGGCATGGAACACTGGCTGCCGCTGTTCCAGGAGCGGATGGACACGCTGTTCGACTATCTCGACGGTGCAACCATCGCGATCGAGCCGCAGGGCGAGGACGCCGCGCGCGAACGCTTCTCGCAGATATCAGACTATTACGACGCGCGGCGCGAGGCGCTGGAGCATCCCGGCAGCGGCGCGATCTACAAACCGCTGCCGCCGGACAAGCTCTATCTGACCGAAGCCGAATGGACCAAACTGCTCGGCGAGGCGCCGCTGGCGCGGCTGACGCCGTTCGCAGTGCCCGAAGGCTCGCCCGACGTATTCGACGCCGGTGCCCGGCAGGGCCGCAACTTCGCGCCGGAGCGCGCCGATACCAACGTCAACGTGTTCGAGGCCGTGGTCGGCCATATCGGCGCGCTGCAGTCGCAACGCAAGAAGGTCATCGTCGCGCTGTGGAGCGAGGGCTCGCGCGACCGCATGGGTGCGATGCTGCGCGACCACAAGCTGCTCAACACCACCAGCGTCAACACCTGGCGGATCGTGCAGGCAACCCCGCGCAACGAGACAATGCTCGCCGTACTCGGCATGGAGTCCGGCTTCGAGACCGACGAATTCGCTGTTATCAGCGAGCAGGACATTCTCGGCGACCGCCTGGTGCGGCCGCGCAAGGCGAGCCGCAAGCTCGACAATTTCATCTCCGAGGTGACGAGCCTTGCGACCGGCGATCTCGTCGTCCATGTCGAGCACGGCATTGGCCGCTTCGTCGGGCTGCAGACGCTGGAAGTCTCCGGCGCGCCGCATGATTGTCTTGAGCTGCACTATGCGGCAGAGACGAAGCTGTTCCTGCCGGTCGAGAACATCGAGCTGCTGTCGCGCTACGGCTCCGACAGCGCCAATGTCGAGCTGGATCGCCTGGGCGGCGGCGGCTGGCAGGCGCGCAAGGCGAAGCTCAAGAACCGCATCCGCCAGATCGCCGGCGAATTGATCAAGATCGCAGCCGAGCGGCAGCTGCACGAGGCGCCGAAATTCCCGCTGCAGCCGCACGTCTATGACGAGTTCTGCGCGCGCTTCCCCTATGAAGAGACCGAGGATCAGCTGGGGGCCATCAACTCGACCCTGAAGGACCTCGAGATCGGCCGCCCGATGGACCGCCTGATCTGCGGCGACGTCGGCTTCGGCAAGACCGAGGTGGCGCTGCGCGCAGCGTTCGCGGTGGCGCTCGAGGGTCGGCAGGTCGCGGTCGTGGTGCCGACCACGCTGCTGGCGCGGCAGCACTCGCGGACCTTCACCGAGCGCTTCAAGGGTTTCCCGGTCAATGTGGCGCAGGCCTCGCGGCTGGTGTCGACCAAGGAGTTGAACCAGGTCAAGAAGGGGCTCGCCGACGGCAGCGTCGACATCGTGGTCGGCACCCACGCGCTGCTCGGCAAGGCCATCAAGTTCAAGGACCTCGGCCTCTTGATCGTCGACGAGGAGCAGCATTTCGGCGTCAGCCACAAGGAGCGGCTGAAGCAGCTGCGTGCCCAGGTCCATGTGCTGACGCTGTCGGCGACCCCGATCCCGCGCACGCTGCAGCTAGCGCTGACCGGCGTCCGCGAGCTCTCGATCATTGCCTCGCCGCCGGTCGATCGCCTCGCGGTGCGCACCTTCGTCGCGCCGCACGATCCCCTGATGATCCGCGAGGCGCTGCTGCGCGAGCGCTACCGCGGCGGTCAGGCGTTCTACGTCGTGCCGCGGATCGAGGATCTCGCCGGCGTCAAGGATTTCCTCGACAAGAACGTGCCGGAGATGAAGGTAGCGGTCGCGCACGGCCAGATGCCGCCGACCGTGATCGAGGACATCATGTCGGCGTTCTACGACGGCAAATACGACATCCTGCTCTCGACCACGATCGTCGAATCCGGTCTCGACATCCCGAACGCCAACACGCTGATCGTGCACCGCGCCGACATGTTCGGTCTCGCCCAGCTCTACCAGCTGCGCGGCCGCGTCGGCCGCTCGAAGCTGCGAGCCTATGCGCTGTTCACGCTGCCGGCCCAGCAGAAGATCACGGCGCAGGCGGAGCGGCGGCTCAAGGTGCTGCAGTCGCTGGAGACGCTTGGCGCCGGCTTCCAGCTTGCCTCGCACGACCTCGACATCCGCGGCGCCGGCAATCTGCTTGGCGAGGAGCAGTCCGGCCACATCAAGGAAGTCGGCTTCGAACTGTACCAGTCGATGCTGGAGGAGGCGATCGTCAACCTCAAGGCCGGCGTCGCCGAGCCCGCCGCCGACCGCTGGTCGCCGCAGATCACGATCGGCATGCCGGTCCTGATCCCGGAGGACTACGTCAACGACCTCAGCGTGCGGCTGTCGCTCTATCGGCGCCTCGCCGATCTGGAGACCGACGACGAGATCGACGCCTTCGCCGCCGAGATGCGCGACCGCTTCGGCGTGCTGCCCGACGAGGTGCGCTATCTGTTCAAGGTCGCGGCGATCAAGGCCTACTGCCGCGGGGCCAATGTCGGCAAGGTCGATGCCGGCCCGAAGGGCGCCGTGATCGCGTTCCGCGACAACAGCTTTGCGCATCCGGAGCGGCTGGTGACGTTCATTCGCCAGCACGGCCAAGCCGCAAAGGTACGCCCCGACATGAAGGTGGTGTTCTTCCAGGAATGGGATACGCCGGAGGAGCGGCTCGCCGGCACCACCGAGATCCTGCGCCAGCTCGCCAACCTTGCGGAGAGCAAGAAGGCGGCGTGAGGCATTCGCGCCCGGCAGGCACGGCTGTGGCATCGGGGGCGAGGTGATCGGCGTTTGTCGCAAGCTTGGCATGGCCGCGCTTGTGCCGGTCACGACTGTTCTGAAACGTCCAGAAACATTTGGAGAGGGCGGATCGCTCGCGGCGATCGAACGGAATATTCAAGGCGGGCGCGAAGGTCCCACATTGTGAACAACAGGCGAGGAACATTGGACTTTTGCCAACGCGACCTTGACGGCCTTTGTGCGATTTGTAAGCTGGTCGTGTATTTAGTTCAGATCGGCCTTTATATTTTGGATGACGTAGTAACTTGAATCTGGTTCGCGTCCCGCCAGCATTTCAACTGCTCTCCAAAACTCAGTGATCAGGAGCTCGCGCCAAGTGAATTGGCGAGGGCTTGCAGGCGTCTTGATTCCGCTGTCGGCAGGATTTCGGGCGGGCCGGGCCGCGGGATGAATTGCACGACGGACGTATTGCATTTCGTAGGTTTTTTTTCGGGGGGGTCTATGGGGGTGTTCGTTTCCAGCGGAAGCACCGCTTCTGTTTCCAATACGCAAAGCGGCAATACAGTCCAGGACGGCGGCACGCTCTACGTGCTGAATGGCGGGACGATCAGCAGCACGCTCGATGTCGGCACTGTCGTTGTGTCCTCCGGCGGCACCGATATCGGCGACACCGTATCCTACGATTCAAACGGTGCCGCGCAGTTGTATGTTCTCGGCACCATCATCAGCGCCGTGATCGACGGCGGCAACGCGATCCTCGGCTTCAGCTATGTCCCTTCATACACAACCGGCGTTGGAACCGCGATCAACACCACGATCAGTGGCGGCCGACTGTCAGTGGACACCGGCTCAACCGCGAGTAACACCACGCTCGACAGCGGCGGCAGGCTAGACCTGTTCGGCGGCACCGCCAGCAATACGACTGTCAGTGGGGGAGGACAGGAAATCTATGGCGGTACCGCGTTCAACACGACGGTTGTGAGCGGCGGATACCAGTACATCTCGAACGACTACAACAACAACCCTAACGCCTACGGCAGCGCATTCGCGTCCAATACGACATTGCAAGGCGGTTCCGAACAGATCGTTGGATTTCTTGGGGCCGGCTCTGCGGTCAGCACCGTCGTCGACGCCAGTACGCAGTACATAGGCTATGCCGCCTTCGGGAGCGCCGGTATTGGTTACGCCAGCAATACCACCGTTACCGATGGCGGAATCCAGTACATTGCGCCATACGGCTACATTGAAACCGGCACAGCCGTCAGTACGACGGTCACCGGCAGCGGCAGCATCCAATACGTCGGCAGTGGCCAATACTGCGGAAGCGCAACGGCGATCTCCACCACGCTGATCGCGGGCGGCGAACAGATCGTGTGGGGCGGCGGCGTGTACAGCCCCATCGCCACCAGCACGGTGATCAGCTCCGGCGGCGCCCAGATCGTTTCATCCGGGGGCATCGCCAGGACTACGGTGATCAGCGCCGGCGGCACCGAGACCGTGATGGCGGGCGGCATCGCCAGCAGCACAGTGATCAGCTCCGGCGGCACCGAGGTCGTTTCGTCCGGCGGCACCGCAAGCGGCATCACTGTCGATAGCGGCGGCACCTTGATTCTCATCGCCGGCGCCAATGTCACGAACGTGACCAGCAATGGCGGCACGGTTGTGATCGAAAGCGCCCCTGTGACCGTCAGCAGCGGATCGTCCTACACGGTGTCGAGCGGCCAAACCGACACCGGTGATACCGTGCTCAATGGCGGTTCGATGTTCGTTGCCTCGGGCGGGACAGCCGTCAGCACCACCGTCAGCAGCGGCGGCCTTCTGACCATCAGCAAGGGCGGCAACGACACGGGTACGACCATCTCTTCCGGCAGCACCGAAGTGGTCGCGGGGAACGATGCGAATGCCGTCGTTGCAAGTGGCGCGACGATGTTCGTCAGCAGCGGCGGTGCGGCCAGCGGAACGCTCGTCTCCGGGGGAACGCTCGACGTGCCGGGTGGTGGATTTGCCACTGGAACGACGGTCTCGGCGGGCGGCACTCTGAATGTCACGGGGACCACGTCCAATACGGTCGCGGTGTTGAGCGGCGGCATCGAGAACGTCTCGTCCGGTGGCGTGATCCAGGGCACCATCAGCGGCACGGCTGGTACGGGAACGTTCGTCGCGGCGGGCGGAACGCTCAACGTGCTGGCTGGAGGCTCGGCCAGCATGATCAACGTGTCCGGCACGCTCAACGTGCGGGGCAAGATCACCAGCAATGTCACCATTCAGAGCGGCGGCCACGAAATCGTCTCGGCAGGTGGCTCCGTCACCGGCGTTACCGGTTCGGGGACCGCAATTTCCGGGCTGGTCGACGTTCTCTCCGGAGCGTCGTTCGAATACGCGACAGTCTTCAATGGCGGTGACCTGAATGTCTCGTCCGGCGCGACGGCGGACCATATCTCCGTCTCGAGCGGCGGTATCTTCAACGTCGGCGGTACGGTTCTGAGCAATGTCGCGGTCTTTGCCGGCGGCATCGAGAACGTTTTCTCCGGAGGTGTGGTCACCGGCGTGACCGGCTCCGGGACCGGCATTTCGGGCGGCACGGTGAACGTGTCGTCGGGAGGCGCGATCGACCACACGACCGTCATCAGTGGCGGCGTCTTGAACGTTCGGTCCGGAGCGACTGCGCACAATGTTTCCGTCTCCAGCGGCGGTACGTTCAATGTGGCCGGCGCAGTGACCAGCAACGTGGTGGTGTTTGCCGGCGGCGCGGAAATCGTCTCCTCCGGCGGGTCGACAGGTCCGGTGTCGATCTCGGGCGGCGTGGTCGAGTTGCAGGCGGGCAGCACCGCGAGCGGCGGCATCACCTTCAGCGGGTCCGGCGGTCAGCTGAAGATCGACAGCACGTCGTTGGCCGGCACGACCGTCGGCAGTCTGGTCTTGGGCGACAGCATCGATATGGCAGGCCTCAATTTCGTCTCCGGCGGGTCGGCGACCTTGCTCGCCGGCAACATCCTGCATGTCACCGAGGGAGCCTCCTCCTTCGATCTGCAGCTTGATGCAACGCCCGGCGTGCGCTTCAGCGTCAGCGCGGATTCCGGCACCGGCACGCTGGTCACGACGCGCGCCGATGTCGCACCGGTGACGTCCGCGTCCAACGTCACGGCAGTTCGTGGCGAGAGCTCTGCGCTGGCTTCCAGCCTCTTTACGGTGTCGGACCCCGATGGCGATCCCATCACCCAATATGCGTTCTGGGACACGCAGGGTAACGGCCACTGGGCCATCAACGGCGTCGTCCAGGCCACTAACGCCGAGATCGATGTTGCGGCGGCGAACCTGTCGCAGGTGAGCTACGTCTTCGGTCCAAGCGGATCGACTGACACGCTTTACGTTCGGGCTAATGACGGCACGGCTTGGAGCAGCTGGACTGCATTCACGGCCAAAGCATTCGCCGACACCGCGCCGACCGTGAACGCAGTCAACGTGACTGCGGCGCACGGCCAAACGTCGATTGCCGCATCCAGCCTGTTCACAGTGAGCGATCCGGACGGCGACACGATGACCCAGTATGCGCTCTGGGACACCGGAGGAAGCGGTCATTGGGTGGTGAACGGCGTGGCGCAGGCCGCCAACACCGAGATCGATATTACGGCGGCGCAGCTGTCGCAGACGAGCTACGTCTTCGGGCCCACAGGGTCGGCACCCGATACGTTGTACATCAAGGCGAACGATGGAACGTTGTGGGGAGGCTGGACCGCGTTCACGGCAACGCCAGGATCCGATCACGCTCCGGTTGTGACGGCGCAGAATGTGACTGCCAGTCACGGGCAGACGTCGGCGCTCGCCTCGAGCCTGTTCTCGGTCTCCGATGCCGAGAGCGATGCGATCACCCAGTACGCGTTCTGGGACACCGGCGGCAACGGCCATTGGGTTGTGAATGGTATTGCTCAAGCGGCCGGCGTCGAGATCGATGTTGCGGCGGCGAACCTATCGCAGGTCAGCTACGTGTTCGGTCCCGGCAGCTCTCCATCCGATACGCTCTACGTGCGGGCCAATGACGGCATGCTGTGGGGAGGTTGGACCGCGTTCACGGCATCACCGGGCTCCGACACGGCTCCGGTGGTGACGGCGCAGAACGTGACCGCCAGTCACGGCCAGACGTCGGCGCTCGCCTCGAGCCTGTTCTCGGTGTCGGACGCCGAGAACGATGCGATCACCCAGTACGCGTTCTGGGACACCGGCGGCAACGGTCACTGGGTGGTCAATGGAGTCGCCCAGGCAGCCAATGTCGAGATCGATGTCTCGGCGGCGAACCTGTCGCAGGTCAGCTACATGTTTGGTCCCGGCGGCTCGACGCCAGATACGCTCTACGTGCGGGCCAACGACGGATCGAAGTGGGGCGCCTGGGCCGCATTCACGGCGACCCCGGGACCTGATCAGGCTCCGGTGGTAACGGCGCAGAACTTGGCAGCGGTTCACGGCGAGTTTTCAACGCTCGCCTCGAGCCTGTTCTCTGTCTCCGACGCCGAGAACGATGCGATCACCCAATACGCATTCTGGGACACCGGCGGCAACGGCCACTTTGTGGTCAATGGTGTCGCCCAGGCGGCCGGCGTCGAGATCGATGTGTCGGCGGCGAACCTGTCGCAGGTGAGCTACGTGTTCGGCCCCGGCGGCTCGACGCCAGATACGCTGTGGGTGCGGGCCAACGACGGCATGATGTGGGGAGGCTGGACCGCGTTCACGGCCACACCGGGCCCCGACACGGCTCCGGTCGTGACGGCACAGAACGTCTCCGCAATCCACGACCATTCGGTCGCGGCCTCTAGCCTGTTCTCGGTGTCGGACGCCGAGAACGATGCGATCACCCAGTACGCGTTCTGGGACACCGGCGGCAATGGCCACTTTGTGGTCAATGGGGTCGCGCAGGCGGCCGGCGTCGAGATCGATGTTGCGGCGGCGAACCTGTCGCAGGTGAGCTACGTGTTCGGCCCCGGCGGCTCGGCATCAGATACGCTCTGGGTGAAGGCCAATGACGGCAGCATGTGGAGCGCCTGGAAGAGCTTCACGGCAACCGCCAGCAACCAGGCGCCGACGGTCTCGGTCGCCAACGTCGTGACGGTCTCCGGGCAGACGTTCGCAGCATCGAATCTGTTCAGCGCGACGGACGCCGACGGCGATACCATCACGAAATATGCGCTGTGGGATTCCAACTCGAACGGGCACTGGAGCATCAACGGCACATCGCAGCCGATGAATACCGAGATCGATGTCACTGCGGCGCAACTTTCCCAGACCACCTATCAGGCCGGCTCGGGCACCGATCAACTCTGGATCCGGGCCAATGATGGCATTGCGTGGGGAGCCTGGCAGCCCTTCAACGTGACGGGCGAAAGCTCCGGCAATGCCACCATCGCCGCGGGCACCACCCTCGAATTGCCGGGGGCGTCGAGTGCCACCGTTGCGTTCCAGGGCGCGACCGGGACGCTGAAGCTCGACAATTCCGCGAGCTTTGCCGGTACGGTTGCCGGAATGACCGGTGCGGACGCGATCGATTTCGCGAACATCAGTTTCGCGAACGTTCACACGCCGACCTTCAATGGGACCAGCTCGAGCGGAACGCTCACGGTGACCGATGGCACCGTCACGGCGAGCATTGTGCTGCTGGGCAACTACATGGCCTCGACCTTCGCGACCTCGAGTGACGGCCATGGCGGTACCCTCGTTGTCGATCCGCCCGCGACGCAGGTCAGCCAGCTTGCGCAGCCGCAGCATGCGTGAGGCTTGGAGATGAGGGCATGCGGAGCCGCCGAGATAAGGTGGCTTCGCCTGCTGCCGCTGACTGCACAGCGATTGCAGCAACGGAGAGACGCGCGATAGAGCTAGTTACGACGCCGCGCGCTCCGGCGTGCCGAACAGGCGCCCGAGCAGCGAATGCGCGGAGTCACCGGGCAGCAACGTTGCGACGCTGACGGCGGGCTCGGCTTTGTCGCGGCGGCCGTTCTGGGTGTGGCGCATCACGCTCGCCAGGCGCCGCGTGATCGCCTGCGCGTTGCGCAGGTCGGTGCCGGCGAATGCCACGACGAGTGAACGATCATCGTACACCGCGCCGAAGTCAGCCTGCCGCATCAGCCGGCTGATGATCCGCGCGCCGTCGAATTGCGCGCGCGGCTGCGTGTTGTCGAAGGTGAAGCGCGCCACCGAGAGCGCGCCGCCGCGCTCGGCGGTCTGGTAGACGGCGGTCGCGAAGTCGCGCTCGAACGCGGCCTTGGTGAGCAGGCCGGTGCGGGGATCGATCAGGCCCTTGGCATCGATCGCCTTGAGCATGCGGCCAAGCCGCGCCTCGAAGGCGTGCTGGCGGATCATCGGCAATACCATGTCGCCGACGCGCGCCGGCCCGGCCGTGACGATCTCGAGATTGGGCAGCTCGTAGCGCGGCGTCAGCTCGCCGGAAGCAACGATCACCGGCAACGGACGGAAGCGGACATCCTCGGTCAGCACCGTCAGGAACGCATCCATCACGCGCGGGGTGAAGCCTTCGGCCAGCACGATGCCGTCGATGTCACGGTTGGAAAGATGTTTTGCGGCCGCCTCGATGCTCAGCGCACCGACCACGCCGGCGCGCTCGCCGAGCGCGACCGACAGGGCCGGGTAGGCGCCGCCGCGGCCGATCAGGAGAGCGGTGGCCTCGCCGACCGGATCGATGTCCGATAATGCGATCGGCGCCGGGGGCACCAGGCGGCGCATCACGGTCGCATGCAGCGCACGAACGCGTAAGGACGCATTGAGCCGAGCGACCAGGCGATCCGGCATGCCCTTGTGCTGGAAGAACGCGATGACCGTGTCGGGCAGGGTGGTCGCGGGATCGACCGCGATCAGCGGCAGATAGGGCGCGCGGGCGGCAGCGCGCTTGGCGAGGCCCGAAAGGGTGACGAAGTCGACACCCTCGGCGGCTGCGATGATCGCTGCCGGCTTGACCTGTTCGATGGCGCGTCCGACCTCGTTCCAGTCGGTGAGCACGACCGGGAACAGCTTCGTCTCATCGAGGACCGCGGCGAACGGCGGCTTTGCCGACGCCGATACGATGAGGACCGGACCTTGTTGAGACATTCGAACGCTCGAAACCAATGCTTAAGTTCAGCAAACGGCTGCGATGCTAGTCGGCATGGCTTAATGCGGCGTCAACACAATGCTAAGACTAACGCAATGATAAGATCTCAAAGCGCCCCGGTGCCGCTGCGGTCGCGAAATGCCTCGACCATCAATGGGTTAAGACCAAGTTCTGTCAGGGCGTCGCGGGCCCGCGCATTGTCCTGAGCCCGGCCGGCCAGCCGGTGGCCGCTGAGGCGGTCGGGCAGTGCCGTCAACATGGCACCCTGGCCGAGACGGCGCGACCACTCCTGCAACTCCCCGGCGAGGAAGCGGTAGCCGCCGACCGTCATGACCCCTGACGGCGGGGCGGTGATGTTGATCACGCCGGTCGCGCGGTCGATCCGCGCGGCATATTCGGTGTCGACGTAATCGCGCGCCGGCGGCGCAATCAGGGTGTCGCCCGGGGGCGGCGGCGGCGCATAGGCAGCGACCGGCACCATCGGGCCGCGCAGGCCCAGCGTGCCTTTCGGGGTCAGCAGGATCTCGCCGGCGATTGATGCGCCGGGAGCTTCGCGCGGCGCGCTGTGCGGGCCGGGCTTGATCGGGGCCGGCGATCCATCCTCGGCATTGCGGCGGGCGCCGAACAGCCCGGCCTCGCCGAACAGATAGACGTCGGTCAAGCTCACCCGCCGCGACGTCCAGTGCGCGCTGGAGGCAACCTGCTCCGGCGTCCGCCACAGGCCGATCGCGTTGCGCAACGTCGGCAGGCGCTCCGACAGGCCGCACTCGTCGAGCCGCAGCGCGAGTTGCGCCGGCGCGATCAGCGTGTCGCAGCCGTGATCGTTGAACTGGGCTTCGAACGCTTCTTCGTCGAACGGGTGATGCATGACGAGCGTTCCGCCCGACAGCAACCAGATTACCAGCGACGAACAAATGCCGGCAAACGACATCGGCGCGAAGGCCGACATGATGGTCGCGCCCTGGGCCAGGTCGCTCTCCAGCGACATCGCGAGCCCGCCGGCGATCAGGCCGAAATGCGCGCGCGGCACCGGACGAAAGCCCTCGCTGGTGACGTCGAAGGAGATCAGCGCCGGCTTGCGGCCGTCCTGGATCATCGGGCGCGAGGTCCGGGAGTCCTGCAGGATCGCATCATCGAGCGATGCCATGCCTTCGGGCAGATCGGTGCCGAACCCGCAGACATGGCGGATCGAAAATGCTTCCGCCGCGGCATTCATCGCGATGTCAGCGTAGGACACGCCGTCGATCCTGCCGCAGGTGACGATTGCCCGCGCCGCGGTGCGGTTGAGGACGGCGGTCAGCTCGGCCTGCCGCCACAATAGCGGCAACGGCGCCACCACGAGGCCGACCCGATGGGCGGCGAGCACGGTCAGGGCGAATTCGATCGTCGAGGGAAGCTGAACCGCGATCACGGCATTGGCCGGCAATCCGCTCTCGACGAAGTGGGCGGCGATCGCCGAGATCGCGCGGTCGGCCTGGGCATAAGTCAGGCGCTTGCGGGTCTGTCCGGTGACGCGCTGCTTGTTGATCGGGTCGACCAGTGCCAGCGCCTCGGGGTGTCGCGCCAGGCTGCGCTTGAACAGCGTATCGAGCGTGGGCGAGGTGATCGACTGGTTCACAGGTTCAACGTCGGTTGCATCGCTTCGATCGGACCGGGTCATGCCGCGTCGGGTCGCAAATCACTTGGTCGCTCAACTCGGCAGCTCAATTGGATTGCGCGCCGGGCTTCTGCCACCAGGTCTCCGGCAGGTAGCCCGTCAACGCCGTGGCCGAAGGCCGTTCTATCCGATTCCAGCGCGCGATCCATTGCTCTCCCAAGTTAAATAGGGGGATAGCGTAGAAGCCCGACATCAGGGCCCGGTCCAGCGCCCGCACCGCCGAGACGAAGTCGGGCCGCTCCCGCGCCGCAAGCAGCGCCGCGATCGTGGCGTCGATCGCCGGATCCTTGGCGCCCATGTAGTTGCGGGTGCCCGGCACATCGGCGGCCTGGCTGCCCCAGTAGAACCACTGCTCGTTGCCCGGCGACAGCGACTGGTCCCAGCGAATGGGGATCATGTCGAAATCATAGGCGACGCGGCGCTGCTCGAACTGCACCGCGTCGACCACCCGGACCGCAGCGTCGATGCCGGCCCGCTTCAGGTCGCGCTGATAGGCGAGGGCGATCCGCTCATGCTCGCGTGTCGTCACCAGGATCTCGATCCGGAGCGGCGTCCCGGTCGCGCGCTGCTTCAGCACGGTGTCGTCGAGCGCGTAGCCGGCGTCCGACAGCAGCGCGAGCGCGTCGCGCAGGACGGTGCGGTCGCGGCCCGAGCCATCGGTAATAGGGAGGCGATAGCGGCCGTCGAGGATGTCGGGCGCGATATGCGACAGATACGGCTTGAGGAGTTCGCGCTCGCGGTCATCGGCCGGGTGGCCATAGGCCGACAAATCCGAGCCGGCGAAGTAACCGCCGGCGCGCGAATAGAGTCCGAAATAGTAATTGCGGTTGATCCATTCGAAATCGAACAGCATCAGCAGCGCCTGGCGCACCCTGACGTCGGCGAATTTCGGCCGCCTGGTGTTGAACACCAGGAATTCGGACGGATCGGGCGTGCCGATCTTGATGGTGTCGCGGATCACTTCGCCGCTTCTCGCGGCGGGAAAGTCGTAGCCGTCATGCCAGCGCAGCGGCTCGGGCTCGGTCCGGAAGTCATAGAGGCCGCGCTTGAACGCCTCGAACTGGCCGTTGGCGTCGCGGTAGTAATCGAGCCTGATCTCGTCGAAATTCCAGAAGCCGCGGTTCACCGGAAGGTCGCGCCCCCAGTAGTCCGGATTGCGGGTGAAGGTCACGCTGGTGCCGGGCCTGACCGCCGTCACGCGGTACGGGCCGGAGCCGATCGGCGGCGCCAAGGTGGTCTCCTCGAATTTGGCGACGTCGGTGGCGTGGCGCGGCAGGATCGGCATCAGGCCGAGGATCAGCGGCAATTCGCGGTCGGGTACGCCGCCGAAGTCGAACCGCACCGTGAGCGGGTCGAGCACCTCCGCCTTTGCGACTTTCGAATAATACTGGTGATGCAGCGGACGGCCGTGATCGCGCAGCAGTTGGAGCGAGAACACGACGTCGTCGGCCGTGACCTCGTGCCCGTCGGAGAAGCGCGCGCGTGGATCAATGTGGAATGTCACATAGCTTCTGGCATCGTCGGTCTCGACGCTGCGGGCGAGCAGGCCGTACAGCGTGAACGGCTCGTCATTGTTCCGTACCAGCAGGCTCTCGTAGACATAGCCGCGCTCATAGGCGTAGCCCCGGAGCTGCTGCACGGCGAGACCCCTGACGATCAGGGGATTGAGGCTGTCGAAAGTGCCCTCCCGGGGGCTCAGGACCAGGCGGCCGCCCTTGGGGGCGTCAGGATTGGCGTAGGGTAGATGGCTAAAGTCGGCAGCCAGGGCGGGCGCGCCATGCATCGCGATGGCGTGGCTCTCGGTGGCGGCCGCAGGGGCAAGTGCGGTCGTCGGCAGACCCACGACCGATGTCAGCACGAGGCAGATGGCAGCCAATGCGGCGCGCCAAACGTGACCGGGAACACGTACATCAGGCGCCGGATTTGATTCGCGAAACGTCACGCCAAAGGTTTATCACAGGGCGCTGAAACTCGCCGTGACAGGTGCGCAATTGCGCTTTGTCGGCATTGATCTTTCCGCGCGCCGCTGTATTGAAGGCGTGCAATTCGAGGGCGGGAACGCCTGTCACGTATCCGCCTCAATTGACTAGGAGACAGCCGCCCAAACGGCTATGTGTCGGCGCCTGCAGCGGTTTCGGGCGCTGCCGTTCAGAAAGGGTTTTCCGCAATGAATTTCCGTATCTTGGCCGCCCCGGTCCGGCCGCATGGGCGAATTGTCGCCCTGATGGCGGCGACGGCATTCTCTGCAGCGCTCCTGGTTCCTGCCGCTCGGGCCCAGCAGCCGGCAGCGCCTGCGGCACCGAAGGCTGCGCCCAAGGCGGCACCGAAGGCAGCTCCGAAGGCGCCGGCTCCGGCAGCCCAGGCACCAGCCGCCCAAGCACCGGCCGCAGGTCAGGCGCCCGCCGCGGCCGCCCAGCAGCCGCCCCAGGATCAGCAGATCCAGCTCATCTACGCGCCCTGGACCAAGTTCTGCCTGAAGGGCCAGGAAGCCAACGCCAAGCAGGTTTGCTTCACCGGTAAGGACGGCCGCATCGAGTCCGGCCAGCCGGTGATCGCCGCGGTGATCATCGAGCCGGAAGGCGAGCCGAAGAAGATCCTGCGTGTCACCCTGCCGCTCGGTATGCAACTCGTGCACGGCACCCGCATCATCGTCGACGGCAACCCGCCGCAGCAGGCACCCTATGTGATCTGCTTCCAGAACGGCTGCATGTCCGACTATGAAGCAACCCCCGAGCTGATCGCCAACATGAAGAAGGGCCAGAACCTCGTGGTCCAGGCGATCAATTCGAACGGCGCGCCGCTGACGCTGCCGCTGCCGCTCAACACCGAATTCGCCAAGGCCTATGACGGCCCGCCGACCGATCCGAAGGTGTTCGAGGAAAACTCGAAGAAGCTGCAGGAAGAGCTGCAGAAGCGCGCCGAGGAACAGCGCAAGAAGCTTGAAGGCGCGGGCGGGGGCGCAGCGCCGGCGGCTCCGGCCAATCCGGCAGCCAAGTAGAATTTCAAGTAAACTTTCGAGCAACCGCTCACGAGATCGCGAGATCATTGCAAATCAAAAGGCGCCCGGAAGGGCGCCTTTTTTGTCATGCGAAACCGACTGGCTGGTGGCAGCCTGCTGCGCTGGTGAGGGCGCGCCTCGTGTGCGATGGTTGCTCAAATCGATCGCGCCACACCGCGTCGAAACACAATCATAAATCCGCCACGGGAGGCCAGACGAAAGCGCGGAGAGCGCGCCTTCGGTGCGCAAATGCGCGCGTGGTTCCGTGCGAACCCTGGCCGCCGTTCGCAGTCATGGAAGTCGCGCAATGTCCCAGCGAGCCAACACGCAGCGGCGGGAACCGCTTTCCCGGCCATCGGAGCAGCCGAGCGCCCGCGCTTCGGTGGATGCCCGCGGGCGCCTCAACCAGGACAACGTCGCCGGCAGCTTTCATCCGGGCATCGTTCATCTGGCGCTGGCAATGGGCGGGTTCGCGATCGGCATCGCCGAATTCGCGACCATGAGCCTGCTGCCGTTCTTCGCTCACGACCTCAACATCAGCGAGCCCCAGGCAGGTCACGCGATCAGCGCCTACGCGCTCGGCGTCGTGGTGGGCGCGCCGGTGATCGCCGTGCTCTCGGCGCGGATGACGCGGCGAACGCTCTTGATCGCGCTGATGGGCTTCTTTGCGCTGATGAACGGCCTCTCCGGGCTCGCGCCCGACTACCACACCATGCTGGTGCTGCGCTTCCTCGCCGGGCTGCCGCATGGCGCCTATTTCGGCATCGCCATGCTGGTCGCGGCCTCGCTGGTCCCGACCGACAAGCGCACGGCGGCGGTCGGCCGCGTGCTGCTCGGCCTCACCATCGCGACGACGATCGGCGTGCCGCTCGCCAATGGCGTGGGGCAGGCGATCGGCTGGCGCTGGGCCTTCGCGATCGTTGCCGGCCTCGCGCTGCTGACGTCGATCCTGGTCCTGATCTTCGCGCCGCGTGACGTCCCCGACCGCAAGGCGAGCCCGTTGCGCGAGCTCTCGGCACTCGGGCGCAAGCATGTCTGGCTGACGCTCGGGATCGGGGCCATCGGCTTCGGCGGGCTGTTCTCAGTCTACACGTATCTGGCGTCGACCATGCTGGCGGTGACGCACACCTCGCCCGCGCTGGTGCCCGTCACGCTATGCGTGTTCGGCGCCGGCCTCACCGCCGGCAACATCATCGTGCCGCGCTTCGCCGATCGCGCGCTGATGGCAACCGCGGGCGGGCTCTTGCTGTGGTCGGCCGCGACGCTGGCGCTGTATCCGCTGGCGGCGATGAATTTCTGGACGCTGAGCGCCGACGTGTTCCTGATCGGGCTGGGCGGCGCGCTCGCCACCGTGCTGCAGACCCGGCTGATGGATGTCGCGGGCGAGGCGCAGAGCCTCGCCGCCGCGCTCAACCATTCCGCCTTCAACATCGCCAATGCGCTGGGGCCGTGGCTCGGCGGAATGGCGGTTGCGGCCGGCTACGGCTGGACGTCGACCGGCGTCGTCGGCGCTGGACTGGCATTGGCGGGTTTTGTGGTCTGGGCGATCGCGATGGCGCTGGCCAAGCACGAGGGCGTGTGAGCGCCCCGCATCCGCTGTCAGTTCAGCGACGGATTGCGCGGACGGTAGCCGCCCGACTTGTCCTTGATGAAGATCTCCGCGACCTGCGAGTGCCGGATCGGTTCGCCGGAATCGTCGGGCAAGAGGTTCTGCTCGGACACGTAGGCGACGTACTCGGTCTCCGAGTTTTCCGCGAGCAGGTGATAGAACGGCTGGTCCTTGTGCGGCCGCATGTCCTCGGGGATCGACAGCCACCATTCCTCGGTGTTGTTGAACTCCGGGTCGATATCAAAAATCACGCCCCGGAAGGAGAACACCCGGTGACGGACGATCTGCCCGATCTGAAACTTGGCGGTGCGCGCTTTGATCATGGTTCGTCGATAGACCAACATTGTGGCCGATGCTAGGGGCTAAGCTGCGAATTAACCTCTGCTTTACCGATTCCCGCCCTGCAAGAACGCCCCGAAATCCGGCCGAGAAACTACTTTCAGAATGATCGATATCCTCAATCTGGCGTTACCGTATTTCGGCTTGATCTTCATCGGCTACGCATGCGGAAAAGCCAAGGGTTTGCCCGAGAATGGGCTCGCCTGGATGAATTTCTTCCTGCTTTACGTTTCGTTGCCGGCGCTGCTGTTCGGAATCATGTCGAAGACGCCGTTCGCCGAGCTGAACAACCCCCCGTTCCTCGTCGCCACCACGCTCGGAACCGTGATCGCGTTCTTCCTGGCGATGATCGCGGGCAAATTGATGGGGGGCTTAACGCTGCGCGAGGCGACTCTGGCCGGCCTGTCCGGCGCCTACGGCAATATCGGCTACATGGGGCCTGGCCTGGCGCTCGCCGTGCTCGGCACCAAGGCGGCGGCGCCCACCGCGCTGATCTTCTGCTGCGACAGCATCTTCCTGTTCTCGATCGTGCCGCTTTTGATCGAACTCACCGACCGCGACCATCCCTCCCTGTTGCACGCGTTCGGCGTGGTGCTGCGGCAGATCGTGCAGAACCCGCTGATCATGTCGGCGGTGTTCGGGGCGCTGGTGGCGGCGTTCCACATCCCGATCCCGGTCGCGCTCGACCGCACCATCCAGTTCCTGCAGAACGCTGCCGCGCCGATGGCGCTGTTCGCGCTCGGCGTCACCGTGGCGCTGCGGCCGTTCGAGCGGGTGCCGTGGGAGGTGCCGGGTGTGATCGCAATCAAGCTGCTGATCCACCCGCTGGTGGCGTTCGGTCTGATGCTGCTGTTCGGTCCGTTCGCGCAGCCCTGGGCCGCGACTGCGGTGCTGATGGCCTCGCTGCCGCCGGCGCTCAACGTGTTCGTGATCGCACGGCAGAACGATACCTGGATCGAGCCGGCATCGGTCGCGGTGCTGATCGGCACCTTCGCCTCGGTCGTCACGCTGACCAGCGTGATGTGGTTCATCCAGAGCGGACGGCTGGTGTTTCCCTGAGACGAGCCGCCTTTATTTGACGCGTTTTCTTAACGCGAACCGGTGCCCACTTCGCTCGAAAACGCTTTATCGCCGCCACGACGGCGCGAGGCCCTCGCGCATGGCGAGCCGCCGCAGCGGGCCGAAGGCGCCGAGCAGATGCAGGCCGGCGGCCCGCGCCGTCTGCACGCCGAGGAAATCGCTGAGCAGCGAGCGGTTGGCGATATCGATCGCCCAGGTCCGGCTGGCAACGTCGGGCCGCCGCGCCGCCTGGTAGCGCGCCAGCACGTTCGGTGCGCCGGGATCCTCGCCGCGGCCGATCGCCTGGCCTGTGATCTCGGCGATATCGGCGGCATCGCGCAGTCCCATGTTGAGGCCCTGCGCGCCGATCGGCGGCAGCACATGGGCGGATTCTCCGACCAGCGCGATCCGGTCCTTGGCGAATTGCCTAGGCCGCTCGATGGCGAGTGGAAACACGTGACGACCAACCTGGACCTCGACGCGGCCGAGGATCGAATGCGACTGCCGCTCGGCCGCATCGGACAATTCGACATCGCCAAGCGCCTTCAGCCGTTCGGCCTCCTTCGGCGCCGAGACCCAGACCACGCTGCTGCGGTTGCCGCTCAGCGGCACGAACACGCATGGGCCGTGCTCGGTGTGAAACTCGGTCGAGATGTTGTGGTGCGGCCGGCTGTGGCTGATGTTGAAGGTGAGGGCGGACTGCCCGAGCTCGCGGCTGACCACCTCGATGCCGGCGGCCTCGCGGGACAGCGAATTGCGGCCGTCGGCGCCGACCACGAGCCGGGCCCGCAATGATTGGCCCTGCCGCGTCACCACGGTGACCCCTGCGTCATCCGGCTGCACCGAGGCGGCTTCGTCGTCGAACCGCATCAGCGCGGCCATCTCGCCGGCGCGCTCCTCGAGCGCTGAGACCAGCGAGCGATTGTCGATGTTGAAGCCGAACTGCTCGCGGCCGATCTCCTCGGAGGAGAACCGCACCTCCGGCGCGCGGATCAGGCGGCCGGTGTCGTCGACGAGGCGCATGGTCTTGAGCGCCGCAGCCTGGTCGCTGCAGCGGCACCAGACGTCGAGCCGCTCCAGGATATCGGTCGAAGCGCCGAGCAGCGCGGTGGTCCGGTTGTCGGCATAGGGGGCGCGGCGCGCCAACAGCGCGGTGCGCGCGCCGGCATCGGCGAGGGCAATCGCAGCCGTCAATCCGGCCGGGCCGCCGCCTATTACGATAACGTCATAATCCTGCGAGCTGTCGGTCATATCAGGACATTTGACATGCCTGGCCCGATTTTCAAGCCATCGGTAACCACCAAGGGTTTCCAATGATCTACGCGGCGGAACGCCGCAAGACTGCATATGCAAACGGGGCCGATTCCTGATAGCACTTCGGCCGATGGAGCACTCGAGCCAGCCGGATGCGTTGCCAGAACGGATGCGGACCGCCGCATTCTCCGTTCATATTTTCACGGCGCTCGGTGCCGGGGTCGCGCTGCTGGCGATGCTGGAGGCGGTGCGCGAGCACTGGGCCAACATGTTCGCCTGGCTCGGGGTCGCGCTGATCATCGACGGGATCGACGGCCCGCTGGCGCGCCGGCTCGATGTGGTGCGGCTGCAGCCAAACTGGTCGGGCGAGGTGCTCGACCTCGTGGTCGATTTCGTCACCTATGTGTTCGTGCCGGCCTACGCGATCACCGCGAGCGGCATGCTGCTGCCGCTGGCCGCGCCGATCCTCGGCATCGGCATCGTGGTTTCCAGCGCGCTGTATTTCGCCGACCGCCGCATGAAGGCCGACGACAACCATTTCCGCGGCTTCCCGGCGCTGTGGAATGCGGCGGCGTTCTATCTGTTCCTGCTGCATCTGCCGCCGGTGCTGTCGACGATCGTGGTCGCGGCGTTGATCGCGCTGACCTTTGCGCCGTTCCATGTGCTGCACCCGTTCCGCGTGGTGCGGCTGCGCTGGCTGACGCTGTGGCTGCTCGGCGCCTGGGCAGTACTCGGCATGTATACGCTCGCCAATGATTTCGTGGTTGGCGCGCCGATCACGTTCGGTCTCTGTGCGATTGCCGTCTATATCGTCGGTAGCGATACCGTGATCCGCCGGATGAAAGCCTTCAGAGCATGATGCAATTGATCACCAGCCCGGAAGCCTGGGCTGCGCTGTTGACCCTGACTGCGCTCGAGATCGTGCTCGGCATCGACAATGTCATCTTCCTCTCGGTGCTGGTCTCGCGGATTCCCCAACCCCAGGCCAACCGCGCGCGGCAGATCGGCTTGCTGCTGGCGCTGGTGTTCCGCATCATCCTGCTCAGCGTCCTGGTCTGGCTGATCGGGCTGACGCAGCCGGTGATCACCATCGAGAGTGTCGCGCTGTCCTGGCGCGACATCATCCTGATCGGCGGCGGCCTGTTCCTGATTGCGAAAGCGACCCACGAGATCCACGCCGAGGTCGAGGCGCGCGATGTCGAGGAGCAGGACAAGCCGAGCCCCAACGCGTTCTTCTGGGTGATCGTGCAGATCATCATCATCGACCTGGTGTTCTCGCTGGATTCGATCATCACCGCGATCGGCATGGCGCAGGACCTCGAGATCATGATCGCGGCGGTCGTGATCGCCTGTATCATCATGTACGTCTCGTCGGGACCGGTGGCGCGGTTCGTCGCGGAGCATCCCACCACCAAGATGCTGGCGCTGGCCTTCCTGGTGCTGATCGGCGTCGCGCTGGTGGCTGACGGTTTCAAATTCCACATTCCGCGCGGCTACATCTATTTCGCGATCGCGTTCTCGGCTGCGGTCGAGGCATTCAACATCATGGCCAAGCGCAACCGTAAGAAGGCCTAGCGGGCGATATGGCTGGTCCGGGCAGCTCGGTTGACAAGCCGGCGCCGATGGCATTCGCTCGGCTGACGCTGAGATCTGAGGGAGCGACGACATGACCAAGGCTGTGCGGGTGCACAAGGTGGGGGGCCCTGAGGTCCTGACCTATGAGGATGTCGAGGTGGCGGCGCCGGGGACCGGCGAGGTCCGCATCCGCCAGCATGCGGTCGGGCTGAACTTCATCGACGTCTATTTCCGCACCGGCCTCTACAAGGCGCCCGGCCTCCCGTTCATCGCCGGCAATGAGGCCGCCGGCGAGGTTTTGGCGGTCGGCCCCGGGGTGACCAATTTCCACCCCGGCGATCGCGTCGCCTATTACTACAACCTGGGCGGTTACGCCTCGGAGCGCGTGATCCCGGCCGACAAGCTCGTCAAACTGCCCGACCACATCACCTACGAGCAGGGTGCCGTGCTGATGCTCAAGGGGCTCACGGTCTGGTACCTCCTGCACAAGACCTTCAAGGTCGAGCAGGGCCATCGGGTGCTGATCCACGCCGCGGCCGGCGGCATCGGACTGCTGGCCTGCCAGTGGGCCCACGCGCTCGGCGCGCATGTCATCGGCACCGTCGGCTCGAAGGCGAAGGCCGATCTCGCGCTCGCCAATGGCTGCGACCACGTCATCCTCTACAACGAGGAGAACTTCGTCGAACGCGTCAAGCAGATCAGCCGCGGCGAGCTCTGCGACGTCGTCTATGATGGCGTCGGCAAGACCACGTTTCCGGGATCGCTGTCGTGCCTCAGGCCACGCGGCCTGTTCGTCTCGTTCGGCAACGCCTCGGGTCCGGTGCCGCCGTTCCCGCTCGCCGAGCTCAACAACCACGGCTCGCTGTTCGCGACGCGGCCAAAGCTGAACGACTATGTCGGCACCCGCAAGGAGCTGCTCGAAGGCGCCGACACGCTGTTCGCCGCCGTGATCAACGGCAAGCTGCACGTGCCGATCAACCACGCCTATGCGATGAAGGATGCGGCGAAGGCGCATAGCGACCTGGAGAGCCGGGCGACGACTGGCGCGGCGATTTTGCGGCCGTAGTTTCGGCCGTCATTGCGAGGAGCGAAGCGACGAAGCAATCCATTGTTTCCCCGAGTGGAAAGGTGGATTGGTTCGCTTCGCTCGCAATGACGGGCGCAGCGGTCGTTACGCCACCCGCCGCGCCGCGCCGACCTTCGTCAGCACTCCATCCAGACAATCGATCATCGCCGATATCTCCTCCCGCGTGACGTTGAGCGCCGGCATGAAGCGCAGCGTGTCCGGTTGGGGCGAATTGACCAGCACGCCGGCCGCGAACGCCTCGGCGACGACGGCCGCGCCGATCGGCATCTTGAGATCGAGCGCGAGCAGCAGGCCACGGCCCCTGATCTCACCGAGCCCGTGCCGCGCCGACAGCCGCTGCAATTCGCGCTCGAGCAGCAGGCCGGCGTCGACGACCGATTTCAGGAAGTCGGGCCGGCTGATCTGATCGAGCACGACAAGCCCCGCAGCGCACATCAGGGGATTGCCGTTAAAGGTGCCGCCCTGATCGCCGTGATCGAAGCAGGAGGCATGTTCGGTCGCGAGCAGCGCTGCGAGCGGCACGCCGCCGCCGATGCCCTTGCCGAGCGTCATGATGTCGGGCGCGATTCCGGCGTGCTGATAGCCGAACAGCTTTCCGGTCCGGCCGATGCCGGTCTGGATCTCGTCGACGATCAGGAGCAGGCCACGCTGCTGGGTCAGCGCCCGCAACTCTTGCAGGAACGCGTCGGTCGCCGGCCACACGCCGGCTTCGCCCTGGATCGGCTCCAGCATGACCGCGACCGTCGACGACGAAATCAACTTCCGCACCGACTCGATATCGTTGAGCCTGGCTTTCCGAAAGCCCGAGACCTTCGGCTCGAACAGCGGCTCGAACGCCTTCTTGCCCGAGGCCGACATGGTCGCGAGCGTGCGGCCGTGAAAGGCGCCTTCGAAGGTGATGATCTCGTGCGCGCCACCCTTGTACTTGGCGCCATATTTCCGTGCGAGCTTGATCGCGCCCTCATTGGCCTCCGCGCCGGAATTGGCGAAGAACACCTGATCGAAGCAACTGCTGTCGACCAGCGCCTTGGCCAGCTTCAGGCTCTGCTCGTTGTAGAACGCCGGGCTCGGCGTGAGCAGCCGCCTGGCCTGCGCGGCCAGCGCGTCGGCCACGATGACCGGCGAGTGGCCGAGCGGATTGACGGCCCAGCCCTGCACGAAATCGAGATAGCGGTTGCGGTTGCTGTCCCACAAATACGAGCCCGCGCCGCGCACGAACACGACCTCGGGGCGGGCGGTGATGTCCATCAGCGCATCGAACGGATGGGCGGCGTTGGTCATATCGATCTCCTCTGGGGTTGGTGTGGGGATGATGGTCAGGCCGAAAAGCAAGAAGGCCGCGCTTTGCGGGCGCGGCCTTCTCGAAAACGTTGGCTGATTTTAGCTAATCAGCGATGGCGTCGGACACGGCGCAGCCCAGCATCGTCGCGGGTGCGACGACGGTTGATGGCGCGGCGGTGGGTCCGGTTCAGCTTCATGGCGCAGGCCCATACAGCCGAACGCCAGATCGTGTCAAGCGTCAGAATCCGGCGACGCTGCCGTGCAGATCGTATTGGTCGGAGCGCTCGATCTTCGCGGTGACGATCTCGCCGACCTTCAGCGGGCGGCGGCTGGTGAGATAGACCGCGCCGTCGATCTCTGGCGCATCGGCCTTTGACCGGCCCTTGGCGACCGTCGGGCCGATCTCGTCGATGATCACCTGCTGGCGGGTACCGACCTTGCGCTTCAGGCGCCGCGCCGAAATCTTCTGCTGCCGCGCCATCAGCGCATTCCAGCGCTCCTGCTTGACCTCGTCGGGCACGGCGTTTGGAATCGCGTTCGACGTCGCGCCAGCGACCGGCTCGTATTTGAAGCAGCCGAGACGGTCGATCCCGGCCTCGTCGAGCCAGTCGAGCAGATAAGCGAAATCGGAATCGGTCTCGCCGGGGAAGCCGACGATGAAGGTCGAGCGCAGCGTCAGCTCCGGGCATTGCTCGCGCCACTTCTGGATCCGCGCCAGCGTCTTCTCCTGGGCGGCCGGGCGCTTCATCGCGCGCAGCACGTCGGGGCTCGCATGCTGGAAGGGGATGTCGAGATAGGGCAGCACCTTGCCCTCGGTCATCAAGCCGATGACCTCGTCGACATGCGGGTAGGGGTAGACGTATTGCAGCCGGACCCAGGCGCCGAGCTCGCCGAGCTCCTTAGCGAGATCGTAGAATTTCGCGCGCACGGCGCGATCCTGCCACGGGCTTTCGGCGTATTTCAGATCGACGCCATAGGCCGAGGTGTCCTGCGAGATGACGAGCAATTCCTTGACGCCGGCCTTCACCAGCTTCTCGGCTTCGCGCAGCACGTCATTGGCCGGCCGCGACACCAGATCGCCGCGCAGCTTCGGGATGATGCAGAAGCTGCAGCGGTTGTTGCAGCCTTCGGAAATCTTCAAGTAAGCGTAGTGGCGCGGCGTCAGCTTGACGCCCTGCGGCGGCACCAGGTCGATGTGCGGATTGTGCGCCGGCGGCAGCGCGCGGTGCACGGCGTCCAGCACGCTCTCATATTGCTGCGGGCCTGATATCGAGAGCACGCCGGGATAGGCGCTTTCGATCTGCTCGGGCTCGGCGCCCATGCAGCCGGTGACGATGACCTTGCCGTTCTCGGCCATGGCCTCGCCGATCGCGGCGAGCGATTCCTGCTTGGCGCTGTCGAGGAAGCCGCAGGTGTTGACGATGACGATGTCGGCGCCGTCATGCTTGCGCGCCAGCTCATAGCCCTCAGCGCGCAGCCGGGTGATGATGCGCTCGGAATCGACCAGCGCCTTGGGGCAACCCAAGGACACAAAGCTCACTTTCGGCGCGGCGGCCTCTTGCATATCTTCCCAAATCTGCCTGATTGACGGGCAGGAGCTAGTCCCAATTGCCGAGAATTACAACCCTTTCCCGAGCCGTTCGGCATGATATGGATGCGTCTGCCGGGCTTTGAGAGTGGTCGATGAGCGCTGAGTCGTCTCCCAAGATCGTCATAGTCGACGAGAGCCCGATCCGTGCGGCCATCCTGGAGGAGGGGCTGCGGGAGGCCGGCTATACGGACGTTGTCCATATCAGCGAGATGCAGAGCCTGCTGTCGCGGATCTATGCGCTCGATCCCGAGATCATCGTCATCGATCTCGAGAACCCGAGCCGCGACGTGCTGGAACAAATGTTCCAGGTCAGCCGTGCGGTCCGCCGCCCGATCGCGATGTTCGTCGACCAGAGCGATGCCGCCTCGATCCAGGCCTCGGTGGAGGCGGGCGTCTCCGCCTACATCGTCGACGGCCTCAAGAAGGAGCGGATGAAGCCGATCCTCGATCTCTGCGTCTCCCGCTTCAATGCCTTCGCCAAGCTGCAGGACGAGCTCGACCGCACCAAGCATGCGCTGGAGGAGCGCAAGGTGATCGACCGCGCCAAGGGCATCCTGATGAAGGTGAAGGGGCTGACCGAGGAAGAGGCCTACGTGCTGATGCGCTCGACCGCCATGCGCGAGAAGAAGAAGATCGGCGAGATCGCGCAATCGATCCTGACGGCGTCGGAGCTGCTGAAATGACCACATCCCTGCGCATCGGGTTCATTCCGCTGGTGGACGCCGCCGCCCTGATTGTCGCGGTCGACAAGGGGTTCGCGGCGACTGAGGGCCTCGACGTCACGCTGCTGCGCGAAGTGTCGTGGTCGAATGTCCGCGACAAGCTCAATATCGGCCTGTTCGACGCGGCCCATCTGCTGGCGCCGGTGGCCATAGCCTCGAGTCTTGGGCTCGGCCACGTCAGGGTGCCGATCGCGGCGCCCTTCAATCTCGGGCTCAACGGCAATGCCATCACCGTGTCGCCGGCGCTGCGTGCCGCGCTGATGGAGGAGATCGACGGCGACCGCTTCGATCCGATGGCGACCGCGCAAGCGCTCGCGCGGGTGGTTGCAAAACGGCGGAAGAGCGGGGCCGAGCCGCTGACCTTCGGCATGACCTTCCCGTTCTCGACCCACAATTATCAATTGCGGTTCTGGATGGCCGCCGGCGGCGTCGATCCGGACGAGGACGTCCAGCTCGTGGTGCTGCCGCCGCCCTACATGGTGGACAGTCTCGCCAACGGCCTTGTCGATGCGTTCTGCGTCGGCGCGCCCTGGAATTCGATCGCGGTCGATCTCGGCGTCGGCCACATCCTGCATTTCGTCTCCGACATTTTGCTGAGCGCGGTAGAGAAGGTGCTGGCGGTGCGCCAGAACTGGTCGGAGAAGCATCCCGACATCGTGGCGGCGCTGGTGCGCGCGCATCTGCGCGCCGCTGACTTCATCGAGCAGCCCGGCAACAGGGCCGAGGTGGCGCAGATCCTGGCGCAGCCCGAGCGGCTCGGCGTCGACGCCAGCGTCATCCAGCGGACGCTCGACGGTCGGCTGAAGATTTCGCCCGACGGCACCATGCGCGAAAGCAGTCGCTACCTGCTGGTCGGGCGCGAGGCGGCCGCGCGGCCGGACCCGGGGCAGGCGGCCTGGCTCTACGCGCAGATGGTTCGCTGGGGCCAGACGCCGTACCGGCCGGAGGCGCTGAAGGCTGCCATGGCGGTGTTCAGGCCCGACCTCTACGACGCCGCATCCGGGCGATCGGCCGATGCCTCCAGCGCGATCGGCGCGTTCGCCGGTCCGCCGTTCGATCCGAACGATGTTCCCGGCCATCTGGCGGCCTTCAAGATCGGGCGCTGGAAACCCTGAACGGGCCAGCGTCTCACTCCGGCTACTGTGCATGGGGTTGTTTTTGAGTTTTTCGGTTTACGGGGCGGGTGCGGGTTCCCGGCGCCTCGAATTGCAGCGAATAAGTTTCTCGGGCGAGCCCGCGGGAAAGAATATTCCTCTGGGAACCCGGTTCACCGCGGCGACGGCGTCGCTATTTTTTCGACCCGCTTGAACTGGCTCGCGAACGATATTCCATATGCCCGAGAATGGGGTGTTGGAGATCGACCATGCGCGAGCTATCGGCGGAAGCCCGCCTGCACTTTTACGCGCGACACATTTCAAGGAAGTCCGGGACCGGAATTCACACTGCGGCGCTTTACAGCGCCTTTGCCGTGATCGCGGCCATCGTGTTCGGCACGCTTTCCGTCCACCCGTTCTGAGGCCCTGAGAGAACTGCAAAGCCGCCGTCTGATGTCCTCAGGCGGCGGCTTTGTGCTGTCGGGATGCTGACGGCTCAGTAGCCGTAGCCGCGACCATACCCGTAGCCGTAGCCATAGCCACCGCCGCAGGTGCTGCAGGTCTGCTGGACCGGCGCGTAGTAGGAATAGCCCGGCGACACCATCTCGGTGCGCTCTTGCGTCGCGTATTGCGGCGCGATGCGCTCATAGGCGACGCCCTCGGGCGCAACCATCACGGTCTTCGGCACCATCACGGTACGATACTGCGCCGGCGTGCGATGCGCGATGACGCGGCCCGGCGATACCATCACGGTCTCCTGCACGGTGCGATATTGCGGCGGCACGGTCTGCACCTGATAGCAGGTCGTGCAGGGCTGCGGCGGCGGCGTATAGCAGCTGTAGCAGCCGGCAGAGGCGGCACTGGTGAAGGCGGCCGTGGCCACCGCAGCAATTGCGAGGGAGAGGCTGGTGCGGAACATGCTTTCGTACCCAATTTTCCTGAGAGGACAATCAAAGGCTCGGAAGCTGCACCTAGCAATCAAAACGGCAAGTTTGGGTTTAAGAAGACTCTTAACGGAATCTAAAGGGCCGGCGCTGTGGCCGTCCCTCGTGATCGATACGTTCGTGGCTCAGTGCGCGGTCTTGAATGGCGCGACCGTGATGCCGGCCTTGCTCAGCGCTTCGCGCAGTCCGCGCGCGATCTCGACGGCGCCATGCGTGTCGCCGTGGATGCAGACGGTGTCGGTCTGCATCTTGATCACCTTGCCGGTGACCGAGACGACCGCGCCATCCTGCACCATCCGCACCACGCGTTCGGCGATCGCCTTGGGATCGTGCAGCACCGCGCCGGGCTTCTTGCGCGACACCAGATTGCCGTCGTCCTCGTAGGCGCGGTCGGCAAACACTTCATGCGCCATCCGCAGATTGGCGGCTTCACCGGCGCGCACCAGCTTCGAGTTGGCGAGCACCACGAAGACGAGATTGCGGTCGACCGCCTTGATCGCGTTGGCGATCGCGCGTGCGGTCATGTCGTCCTCGCAGGCGACGTTGGAGATCGCGCCGTGTGCCTTCACATGGGTGACCTTATGGCCGGCCGCGGTTGCGATCGCCTGCAAAGCGCCGATCTGATAGGCGATCAGGTTCTCGATCTCGGAGGATGTCAGCCCCGGCATCGGGCGGCGGCCGAAACCATGCAGGTCGCGATAGCCAGGGTGGGCGCCGACGCTGACGCCGCGCGCCTTCGCGAGCTCGACCGTCTTGCGCATGATGTCGGCGTCGCCGGCATGGAAGCCGCAGGCGACGTTGACCGAGGTCGCAAGCTCGATCATCGCGGCATCATTGCCCATCTCCCAGGGTCCAAAACTTTCGCCGAGATCGCAATTGAGGTCGATGGTTGAGGTCATGACGATCGATCCGTCCGTTGTTCGCAGTGATTCAGGGTAACGCAACTTGCCAGGTCGACACATCGACGGCGCTGACGGCCTGACCCGCGACATTCGCATCCCGCAGCGCCTCGATGTTGAGACCGAAATCGTCGATGCCGCGGAGGCGATCGGGCAGGGAGTGCAGCAGCGCGTGGAACTTGACCGCCTCGGCCTGCGCTTCCGTCATCGACACGGCCTTGAAGCGGAACGGCCGGCCGGCGGAGATCTGCGCGAAGCGGCCGAGATCGGCCGTGATCACGGTCGCGATCTTTGGATAGCCACCGCTGGTGCCGCGGTCCGGCATCAGCACGATCGGCTGGCCGTTGCCGGGCACCTGGATGCTGCCGTTGACGGTGCCGTCGGAGACGATGTTATGGCCGTCGCGGTGTTTGATGACAGCCCCTTCAAGCCGGTAGCCCATGCGGTCGCTGGTGGCCGAGATTGTCCACTCGCTGTCGAGGAACAGCTGCTTGTTTTCCTCGCTGAACTCGTCGTCCTGCGGGCCGAACACGACGCGGATCGGCGCATCGCTGGCTATCGGCAATTCGATGCGGCGCTCGGCGGCGCCGCTCGCGGCTTTCGTCGTCAGCTCGTCGCCGCTTTGCAGCGGCCGCGGGTAGGGGCTGCCGAGCCCTGCGCGGGCGTTGACGGCGAGGCTGCCGAACATCGGCTCGCCCTCGATGCCGTGCTCGATCGCGAGATAGCTGAACGAGCCGCCGCGCGCAAAACCGAGATTGAGCGTCTCACCTTCGGCGAGCGTTGCCGAACTGTCGAAGGCGACCGGCCGGCCGCCGATATCGGCATTGCGCGATGCGCCGGCGAGCCCGACGCGGACCGCGCCACCGCGCGCGGTGAAGCTGGCGCCGAACGGGCCGATCTCGACCCCGGCAGCGAACGGCTCGTTGCCGACCAGCGTGTTGGCGGCCGCGAGCGACAACCGGTCCATCGCGCCGCTCGGCGTCAGGCCATAGCGCTGCGAGCCCGGACGTCCGCCGTCCTGCACCGAACTCGCCGGGCCGATCGAGGCGACGACGAGCTTGCTCATGGCGTCACCAGTTCTGCGACGAACTCGCCGGCTTCGGCGGCGCGGTCCTGTTCGGCAAAGGTCTTGGCATCCACCGCCGTGAAGGTGACGGCATCGCCCGGCTCCAGCAGGAAGGTCGGATCGCGATGCAATTGGTAGGTTCGCACCGGGGTGCGGCCGAGCAGGTGCCAGCCGCTCGGGCCGGCCAGGCACTGCACGCCGGTCTGAATGCCGCCGATCGAGATAGTGCCGGCAGGGGTCAGGAGCCGGGGGTCCTTTCGCCTCGACATATGCAGGAACTTGTCGAGCCCGCTGAGATAGGACCAGCCGGGCGTGAAGCCGATCATGGCGACGCGATAGTCGCCGGCGGCGTGGCGTGCGACGATGTCATCGGGCGTGGTCTGCAGTGCCTTCGCCACATCCTCGAGATCGATGCCATGCTCGCCGCCATAGGTGACGGGAACGCGCCAGCGCCGCGCGCCGGTTTCGCTTGGCGGCGCCTTGGCGGCGCGCGCCAGCAGTTGCTCGCCCAGCGCATCGAAGCCGATCTGCACGGGATCGTAATGCACCAGCAGCGAGCGGTAGGTCGGCACGGTCTCGGTGATGCCGGAGATCGGCTCGGCCGCAATCACACGGTCGAGCGCGAGCACCCGCCGGTTGGCGGCGTCATCGATGGTGCGGCTGAATTCCACCGTGATGGCGCTGTCGCCACTCGGCAAAAGGCGGGGAGGACTTAAGGGTTCGGCCATCGGATCAAGCAGACTTTGGTCGCCATCAAGCTAGCGTGTTTCGATTAAAAACGGAATTCGCTTCGTGCAAAATGATGCAGCAACTTCAATAAATTAATCGGCATGCCGGCGATAAATTTGGATGATCGCAGGTTTTTCGCACGGCCCTTGACGCAGGGCCTTCGCCCGGCAACATGCGCCGGTCTTTTCCTCCATCGGAGCAAGCTTTCCAGATGTCACTGTCCACTGAGGCGATCGCGACGCTGTCGCACGTGTCCACCGCCACCATCACTACGGTCCTGCTCAAGAAGGGCCTGCGCAACATCTGGATGCGCGGCACCAAACCCTTGAAGCCCGGGCAGAAGCGGTTGGTCGGACCGGCCTTCACGCTCCGCTTCGTGCCGGCCCGCGAGGACCTGGCGACACCGGAATCCTGGTCGTCGCCGATCTCGACCCGTACCGCGATCGAGGCGATGCCGGCAGGCTGCATTGCCGTGGTCGATGCCATGGGCATTACCGATGCCGGCATTTTTGGCGACATCCTGTGCGCCCGCATGGTCAAGCGCGGGGTAACCGCGCTGATCACCGATGGCGTGGTGCGTGACGTCGAGGGCGTGCTCGGCACCGGCCTGCCGGTGTGGTGCGACGGCTACGCCGCGCCGCCGTCGGTTGCAGGGCTGACCTTCGTCGGCTGGGGTGAACCGATCGGCTGCGGCGGCGTTGCCGTGTTTCCGAACGACGTGGTGGTGGCCGACCAGGACGGCGCGGTGCTGATCCCGCAGGCGTTCCTCGACCATGTGCTCGCCGAGGGACCCGAGCAGGAGCGGATGGAAGCCTGGATCGTCAACGAGGTGAACAATGGCGCCCAGCTGCCCGGCCTGTATCCGATGAACGCCGAGACCAAGGCGCGCTACGCCGCATCCAAGAAATAACGTCAAGAGAGGGAGGTAACCCCATGGATATCCACGTTTCGGGCTCGCGGCCGACTCGCCGCGCGCCGAACGAGCATTTCACCGGCAGCGTGCTGCAGGACCCGATCAACATGGCGCCGGCGCCGGCCCGGCTGAATGCCTCGCGCGTGTCGTTCGAGCCGGGTGCCCGCACCGCCTGGCACACCCATCCGCTCGGACAGACGCTGTACGTGATCTCGGGCATCGGTCGCGTGCAGGCCAAGGGTGGCCCGATCCGTGAAATCCGCCCCGGCGACGTCGTCTGGATTCCGCCGAACGAGAAGCACTGGCACGGCGCTTCGCCCGACAACAGCATGACCCATATCGCCATGCAGGAGGCGCTCGATGGCGTATTCTCGACCTGGATGGAGCACGTCACCGACGAGGAGTATAACGGCAAGCTCGGCTGACGGCGTTGCTGGCGAAAACGAAAAGCCCCGCTGATGAAGCGGGGCTTTTTGAGTCCGGGTTGCCGTTTCCCGTCGATCAATTCACCCGCGTCCAGGTCTGTCCGCCGCAGAACATGCCGCCGAACGCGCAGCCTTGGACACGTAGCGTATCGGGGCTTTTCAGCGCGATGGTGGAATCGTAGGTGCTGCCGCTGTTCGGATCGAAGATGCGGCCGCTCCATTTGTCCTTGCCCGGCTTCATGTTGATCAGAACCTGCTCGCCGTTGGCGTTCGATTTCTTGTCGACGGAGTAACCGCAGAGATTGGCGCCGCATTGCTCGATGCGGACCTTGCCTTCCTTCTCTTCGGTCAACCAGACGCCGAGCGGCGAGTTGGCCTGTTGCGCCGGGTTCGCCGCCGGCTTGGGCACAGGCGATGCGGTGCCGACCGTCGGCGCCGGGATTGGATCTGCCGCCGGCGGTGCTGCGTTTTGCTGCACAACTGGCGGCGCCGGCGGTGTGGTCGTTGCCGAAGCCGCCGACTGATCAACGGCAGGCGGAGAAGGTGAGGCAGCGGCTGCGGGTGGCGTGGCAGGCAGGGACGGAGAATCCGTCTTGGCGTCCTTCGGAGCCGTCTCGCGCTTCTGCTCGGCGTCTTTGTGCTTGGCGCGCTTGGTGCTGCGCCCGGTGTTGTCATAGACACCCGGGATCGAAACCGTTCCGCGATCCGGATCGATGCGAATGGTACGGCCGCCGTAATCGAACGTGTATTGCGCCTGCGCTGTCGCCGTGCTCGCCAGCACGAGCGTGGCGATCGCCAGAAGCTTTCTCATCTCGACCTCCAGTGCAGGGAACCCCGTTCGCAAGGCTATCTGGTGGCCGCCTCGCTGAACGTGCCCCAATTCACGGTCAGAACATGAGTCGTGGCCTCGCGCCCCAGGTTCAAATCACCGGATTGCGATCTGGTTTCAGACCGCGCGTATCAATTTTCATCACGGGTGCAGCAAACCTGGCGCAGGCTATTCAAACCACGCGGCATAGATGTTCGCGTAGCTGCCGTCTTCGCGCGCGATGTGGAGCCACTGGTCGACGAACGCCTTCAAGGCGACGTCGCGCTGCATCCAGTAGGCCTTTTCCGCGAAGTCGAAGGGCTTGTCGGGATGCACGGCGCAAAGCACGCCGGGATGCAGTTTCTGCTGATAGCGCGTCTCGGACGCGTCGGTCATCATCAGGTCGGCATCACCCTTGGCGATCTCGTCGAAGATTTTGGTGTTGTCGTTGAAGACACGGATATCGGCGGCCTTCACATTGGCGCGCGCGAAGCGCTCATTGGTACCGCCAGGATTGACGATGACACGGGTGCCGGGTCTGTCGATCTCGGCAATCGTCTCGAACTTGCCCTTGTCGGCGCAGCGCGCGATCGGCGTCTTGCCCTCGCGCATGATCGGTGTCGAGAACAGGCCCTTCTTCTGCCGGTCGAAGGTGATGGAGACGCCGCCCATCGCGATGTCGAAATTGTCGGCCTCGAAATCCCTGGTCATCTGCGGCCACGACGTCGGCACGAACTCGACTTTGACGCCGAGCGCCTTGCCGAGCGATTGCGCCATGTCGACGTCGAAGCCGCGAAACGCCTTGGTCTCCTTGTCGAGCGCCGTGAAGGGCAAATAGTCGCCGGTCATGCCGACGCGCAGCGTGCCGCGCTTGACGATCTCATCGAGCCGGGACGGCGCCTGCTGCGCATGCGCGGTGGAGAGGAGCAGTGCGAGAGCGAGGCCGGCCAGCGCGCGAAACATCAGACGTCTCCGTCAATTCCGATGACATGTCGTTGCGGACCGTTTAGACCAGATGAGACGATCGGGCCAGCATAGCGGGCGCAACAGTGACCATCTCGCTCCACGAAGCATCCGTCGGCGTCTATGTGCCGTTTCTGCGCAATCTTTCCGCGCTGCTCGATCATGCCGAGGCCCATGCCGGGGTTCGCAGGATCGATCCGAACGTGCTGCTCGACATGCGGCTTTCACCGAACATGTACAGCCTGCGCCAGCAGGTCGGGGAGGCGAACCGGCATGTCGTGCTGAGCTGCGCGTTGCTTGCGGGGTGCGCGCCGCCGGCCTTGGCCGACACGGCGCCCGGCATCGCGGGGCTGAAGGCGCAGATTGCCGCCGCGATTGATTTTGCGCAGGGCCTGCCGCGGGAGACGATCGATGGCGCCATCGACAAGGATGTCGTGTTCACATTCCAGAGCGGTGCGACCCGACCGTTCATCGGCAAGTCGCTGATCCTGACCTTCAGCGTGCCGCAGTTCTTCTTCCATGTTGCGACGGCCTACGACATCCTGCGCCATGCCGGCGTCGATCTCGCGAAGAAGGACTTTCTGGGACCACCGAGGCCGCCACAGGGCTAGAGCGTTTTCGAGCGAAGTGGAGACCGGTTCGCGTGAAGAAAACGTGTCAGCACAAGAATCTAGAGCTTCGGTTCTGGTCCAATCAGAACCGGGGCTCTAGGCCTCGTTGCGGTCGCTGCGCAACTGAAGCGCGGCTGCGGTGCGGCTGGCGATCTCGTGCTTGAAATGCTCGAAGCGCTGCCGCGCTTCGGCCTCGCGATCGTCGACGAACTTGATCGCAGCATCTCTGTCCATCGGCCCGTTGACCAGCGGTGTCGAGCCTTCGCCGATGGTCTCGTCGACATAGTATTGGGCGCCGTCCTCGCGCACCGTCCAGCGGAAGCGCAATGCGGCCATCGGGCCGGGGCCGGACTTGGAATAGCCGTTGGCCTCGATCGGTCGGGGCGGCTGGACCGGCTCCGGCTCGCTCGGCTCGGGTTCGCTGAGCTTCGCCTCACTCGGCTCGGACTGTTCGACCGCTAACTCGGATTGATCAAGCGGCGGCGGCTCGACTGTCGTCGGCTCGGCAGGCGGGGACTCCACGGCCACCGTCGTGATGGATACCGTCTCGACGGTAATGACCTCGACGGATGATGGCAGAGGCGGCGGCATCGCTATCGAGACAGGCGGCTCTTCGACAGGCGCAGACGCCTTGTCCGCCGTCTTGTCGGACGACCTGGCATGGGACGATTTGGACTTCTCGGGAGGCGTCGTCGTCTGATCGAGAATGCTCGCGATGGCGGCGAGCGCATTGTCGGTCGGGTCACTCACGGTTCGGTCTCCCAGGCATGGCGCCGGCGGAATCGTGCCAGCGTCCTTCCTATCTACCTGATCTGACTGCCCTTTGTCAGCTAGGCGCAAACCGGCGGCCGCCGGTCCTTCCAGGGCCGGACCTGCTCGAGCTGGCCGGCCAGACGGAACAGCAGTCCTTCCTCGCCGAGCTTGGCCGCGAACATCATGCCGAGCGGCAGACCGGCCTGGTTCCAGGCCAGCGGCACCGACATCGCCGGCTGGCCTGACATGTTGAACATCGAGGTGCCTGGCATGTAGCTGCGCAGCACCGGCGCGATGTGAGTGAGGTCCTCGGACATGGTGTTCAGCTCACCAATGCGAAGCGGCGGCGCACACAGCGTCGGGCTGAGGAAGACGTCGCAGCCTTCGAAGAAGGTCGCGAGCCCGCGCGAGATCTGGAACGCCGCAAGCTGGGCTGCGACGTAGTCGGCCGGGGTCATCTTGACCGAGTTCTGGCCGCTGGCGAGCGTCAGCCGCTCCACGTCATCGGACGTTAGCGTGCGTCCGACGCGCTGCTCGAGCAGGCGGATGGTCAGCGCCGTGTTACCGCCGACGATGGTCGTCATGACCGCGGCGGGATCGGCGGCAAGCGGCGGTGCGCGCTCCTCGACATGGTGGCCGAGGCCCGCGAGCAACTTGGCGACGTCGCGGACCGCCGCGGCGATCTCGGGATCGATAGCATCGCCATAGGGCGACTTGTCGGTGAAGCTGATGCGCAGGTGGCCGGGGTCGCGGCCGACCTCCTGGGAAAACGGCCGCTCCGGCGCCGGCGCGACGTAGAGGCTCGATGGCTCCGGACCATGGATCGCATCCATCATGACCGCGCTGTCGCGGACGCTGATGCTCAGCACATGGCCCACGGAGAAGCCGCCCCAGCCCTCGCCGCGATCGGGACCGCAGGGGTTGCGGGCCCGCGTCGGCTTCATGCCGAACACGCCGGAGGCGGAGGCCGGAATCCGGATCGAGCCGCCGCCGTCGCTGGCATGCGCGACGGGCAGGATGCGTGCAGCGACCGCAGCGCCCGCGCCGCCGGACGAGCCGCCGGAGGAATGGTCGAGATTCCAGGGATTGCGGGTCGGGCCGAACAGGCGGGATTCCGTCGTCGGCATCAGACCGAATTCCGGGCTCGCGCTCTTGCCGAAGATCGCAAGACCGGCATCGAGGAAGCGCTGGGCCAGCGTGCCATTGTGGTCGGCGACGAATTCCTTCAGCAGGCTGGCGCCCGACGTGGTGCGGGTGCCTTCGAGCAGATCGAGATCCTTCAGCAGGAACGGCACGCCGGTGAAGGGGCCGTCGGGCAATCCCTTGGCGACCTGGCGCTCGGCGTAGTCGTAGTGCTTGACCACGACCGCGTTGATGTCAGGATCGACGGCGGCGGTGCGCGCGATCGCCTCGTCGAGCAGTTCCTTTGCCGTCACGTCCTTGTTACGGACGAGCTCGGCGAGACCGACCGCATCGTAGTTGCCGAATTCCTTGAATGCCATGTGCATGCTCCGCATCGCCGGGCCGACCTCGCGGGATCGGCCACGGCGCCAACGAGAAAGGCTGAAAGCTCAGCCGAGGACGTCCTGATTGATCACGTTCTGGCGCAGCGGATTGCCGTCCAGCACGCTCAGGATATTGCGCGCGGTCTGCTCGCTCATGCGATCGACAGCCTCGACGGTCACGCCCGCGACATGCGGTGCCATGATCACATTCGGCAGGGCATGCAGAGGCTGGCCGACCGGCGGCGGCTCGACCTCGAACACGTCGAGGCCGGCGCCGGCGAGCTTGCCCGACACCAGCGCGTCGTGCAGCGCCTTCTCGTCCACGATGCCGCCGCGGGCGGTGTTGATGAGATAGGCGGTCGGCTTCATCAGCCTGATCCGCGCGGCGTTGAATAAGCCGACCGTCTCGGGCGATTTCGGGCAGTGGATCGTGACGAAATCCGCCCGCGGCAGCGCAGCCTCCAGGCTCGGCACCGCCTCACAGCCGGCCGCGGTGATCTCGCTGGCGGGCTTGTAGGGATCATAGACCAGCACGTTCATTTCCATCGCGAGGCAGCGCTTGGCGGTGCGGGTGCCGATGCGGCCGAAGCCGACGATCAGGACCGTCTTTCCATAGAGGTCGAACGGCAACACGCCGAGGCGGCTCGCCCAGGTGCCTTCCTTGACCATGGCGTGCATCTCCTGCGCACGCTTGGCCAGCGTCAGCATCATGAACACGGCGTGCTCGGCGACCGACGGCGAGTTCGCGGTGCCTGCGACCATCAGCGGCACCTTGCGGCGTGACAGTGCCGGCACGTCGACGGCGTCGTAACCGACGCCGATCCGGGTCACCACCAACATGCCCTTGGATGCCTCGAGCTCCGCCTCGCCGAAGCGGGTCGCGCCGAGCGCCACGCCATGGACCGGCGCATGCTGCTCGAGCATCGCCTGGAAGTCCTTGGCCGAGATCAGGTTGGGAAATTCGACGAGTTCTACATCATCCCGCTCGTTGAGGAGGGCCCGCGCCCCCGGAGACAGAGTCTGGGTGATGAAAATCTTCTTCTTGTTGGTGGCCATTTCCTGCCCTTGCGGTTTCTTGTGCGCCGTCAAAGGACGGCACCGGTCACCTCGTTTAGCAAATGCATATTGTTGAGGTCCACAGCCAATCGGAGCGGGCTGCCATCCTGCGCGCCTGCGTTGGGACTGACCCGGCCGCAGAGCTGGGAGCCCTCGAGCGTGAAGTAGACCAGCGTCTCCATGCCCATCGGCTCGGTAACGTCGAGCACCGCGTCGAACGGCTCGACGCCGGGCTCGGCATGCGGCCGGGCCTCCATGACATGCTCGGGCCGGAGGCCCAGCAACAGCTTGTCGGTGCGGGAAATGGCCTGGTAGCGGGCGGCGCGCGCCGGCGGCAGCGGGAAGGCGAGGCGGTCGGTCAGCCGCACGTTGAGCTTGCCGCCGACCTCCTCGAGCCGGCACGGCACGAAGTTCATCGCGGGCGAGCCGATGAAGCTTGCGACGAACCGGGTCGCCGGCTTGTGGTAGAGCTCGTTGGGCGTGCCGATCTGCTCGATCTTGCCGTGGTTCATCACCACCACGCGGTCGGCCAGCGTCATCGCCTCGACCTGGTCATGGGTAACGTAGACAGTCGTGGTGCGGACCTTCTGGTGCACCTTCTTGATCTCGATCCGCATCTGGACGCGCAGCTTGGCATCGAGGTTGGACAGCGGCTCGTCAAACAGGAAAACCTTCGGATTGCGGACGATGGCGCGTCCCATCGCGACACGCTGGCGCTGGCCGCCGGAAAGCTGCTTCGGCTTGCGGTCGATCAGGTCGGTGATGTCGAGCATCCTAGCGGCTTCCGTCACCCGGCTCTTTATCTCGGCCTTGGGGTAGTGCTTCAGCCGCAGCCCGAATGACATGTTCTCGGCGACGGTCATGTGCGGATACAGCGCGTAGTTCTGGAACACCATGGCGATGTCGCGGTCCTTCGGCGGCACGTCGTTGACGACATCGCCGCCGATCATGATGTCGCCGTCGGAGATGTCCTCGAGGCCGGCGATCATCCGCAGCGTCGTCGACTTGCCGCAGCCGCTCGGCCCGACCAGCACCACGAACTCATGGTCGGCGATGTCGAGATCGATGCCGCGCACCGCTTCGACCTCGTCGTAACGTTTAACCACCTTGCGCAAACTGACGTCGGCCATGAATCCTACCCTTGTCCTACCTTTGTCGCGTTCAACCCTTTGTCGCACCGGCGGTCAGGCCGGCAATGTAGTAGTCCATCAAGAAGGCATAGATGATCAGCGGCGGCGCGGCGCCGAGCAGGGCGCCGGTCATGATCTGGCCCCAGTTGAACACGTCGCCCTTGATCAGGGTCGTGATGATGCCGACCGGCAGCACGAGCTGATCGGTCGAGGTGGTGAAGACGAGCGGATAGAGGAACTGGGCCCAGGAGACGGTGAAGGCGAAGATCGTCGCCGCGATCAGGCCGGGCAGGGCGACCGGAATGAAGATTCGGGTCAGGGTCTGGAACCAGCTGGCGCCGTCGATGATCGCGGCCTCGTCGAGCTCCTTCGGGATCGAGGCGAAATAGCCGATCATGATCCAGGTGCAGAACGGCACCGTCAGCGTCGGGTAGATGAACAGCAGCACGTACCAGCGATTGACCAGCTGGATTCCGGTCCAGTCGCCGAACACCGCGAACATCTTGAACAGCGGAATGAACAGCAGGCTGTCGGGAATGAGATAAGTGAGGAACACGCCGGTCGCGAGCGTCGCCGAGCCCCAGAACTTCATCCGCGCCAGCGCAAAGGCCGCCGGCACGCTGATCAGCATCGTGATGGTGACCACGATGATCGAGACCCAGGCCGAGTTCCAGAAGAAGCGCAGGAACTGGTTTGAGGTCAGGAGCTGGATGTAGTTCTCGAATGTCGGATGATAAACCCACCACGGATTGGTCGCCGCCGAGATCTCCGCGCTGCCCTTCAGCGAAGTGATCAGCATGTAGAACGGCGGCACCAGCGAGAAGACCGCAAACAGCGTCAGGAAGAAGTAGGACCAGCGCAGCGCCCAGGTCCGGTCGCGACTCATGCTGCCGTATTTGACCTTGCGGGTCGGCCCCGACTTGTCGATCGTCACCGTGCTCATCAGGATTCGTTCCCGCGTTTGGTGATGTCGCGCAGGATGAAGATCGCCGCGATCGCGAGGATCGGCACCATGAACAACGAGACGCTGGCGCCGAGTGGAATGTCGCTACCCTCGATGCCGACCCGGAACGCCCAGGTCGCGAAGATGTGGGTGTGGTCGAGCGGCCCGCCTGCGGTCAGGATGCGCACGATGTCGAAATTGGCGAAAGTCACGATCAGCGAGAACAGCGTCGTGATCGCGATGATGTTGCGCATCATCGGCAGGGTCACGTACCAGATGCGCTGCCACCAATTGGCGCCGTCGATCGCCGCCGCCTCGTAGAGCTGCTCGGGCACCGATTTCAGCGCCGCCAGATACATGATCATAAAGAACGGCGCGCCGTACCACACGTTGACCAGGATCACCGAAAAGCGCGCCCACATCGCGTCGCCGGTCCAAGGGATCGGCCCGAGGCCGAAGAAGGACAGCGTGTAGTTGAAGGCGCTGTAGGAGGGGTCGAACAGCCACAGCCAGGCCAATGTACTCATCGCCGGCGGAATCACCCATGGCACCAGCAGCATGCCGCGCCATTTGCGCTGCTTGTTGGCGGGGACGTTGTGCACGAAATGCGCGACGATGAAACCGATCAGCGCTTTGAAGATCACCGCCGAGATCGCGAAGATGCAGGATTGCTTGACCACCAGCCAAAAGGTGTCGCGCTTGAACAGGAACTCGAAATTGCCGAAACCGACGAACTTCGTCATCGCCTTGTTCAGCGTCGCCAGATGCAGCGAGTAGATCGCCGGATAGATCACCAGGATGGCGATCAGCAGGATCAGCGGCAGCGTCATCAGGAACGCCGACATCGACTTGCGCCGCAAGGCGTTGCGCAGGCCGACGCGCCTTCGCCCTGCCTGGGCCGCAGCGGTGCGGCTGGATTGGAATGCGACATCAACCATGACGCTGGTCCCTCGCGCGGGTTGGTTGCACGGCTCGCCGGTTCGGCGGTTGGGTTACGAGGACGAAACCTCGCGCGGCCGGCACGACCGGCGGCCGCGCGCGAGCTCGTCCGTTCGTCAGCTTCGCATGAAGCCTTCGCACTCGCCCTCGGCCCAGGCGAGCGTCTTCTCCATGCTTTCACCCTGGTAGTAGCGCAGGCACATCTTGGTCAGGGTGGCCTGGAAGTAGATCTGCTGCGCGACCTTTGGCGGCGCAGGCGAGGCCGCGATCGACAGCGTCTGGTGCTTGTAGGGGTTCGGGTAGTGATAGAGCGTGCCCTTCGGCGGCCCTTGCTCCTCCCAGACCTTCAACGTCGTGAGCTTCTCGTAGGCCGGCAAGTCGTAGCCGCCGCTCGCCACCACCATCTTCTCGATCGACGCCGGCTGCGACAGGAAGGACAGCAGGCTCTTCGCCGCTTCCTTGTTCTTCGAGAACGACCAGATCGACCAGAAAAACGGCAGATAGGGCGCGAAGCGTCCCTTCGGCCCGGCCGGGAACCCGTGCGTCCAGCATTGCTCCGCGACTTGCGGCGCATCGCGCTTGGCGACCGCCCACGCGCTCGGCGGGTTCATGATCATCGCGCCCTTGCCGGCGACCAGCCACTTGTTGTTGGAGGCATCGTCCCATGCGGCAACGTCGGGCGGCAAGAAGGCCAGCAGCTTCTTGTAGTAGTCGAGCGCCGTGCGCACCGCGTCGGTCTTGACGGTCAAATTTCCCTTGGCGTCGACGAGTTGCGCGCCGAACGATTGGAAGATCGCGCCCGCGGTATCGACACTGTCGCTGGTTTCGCCGAGACCGATGCCGAACGGGAATCCAGCCTTGTGGCAGGCCTCAGCCGCCTTGAGGAACGTATCGAGCGTCCAGTTGTCCGCTTTCGGCGGGCTGCCGGCCGGATACATCTCCTGGACGTCGATGTTGGCGTACTTCTTCATCAGGTCGATGCGCGAGCAGGGACCCTTGATCTGGCTGCCGACGCTGGCGGGAACGCCGAGCCATTTGCCGTCGGCCTGGCCGAGATACTTAACCGTGCCGTTGACTTCGCCGTTCAGCTTGATCAGCGGCTCCATGATGTCGTTGACCGGCTCGAGCAGCTCGGCATTGGACTGTGGCCACCAGGTCGGCATCTGGAAGATATCGTGACCGGATTTGGCCTGCGCCTCGGCGGCGATGGTGACGATGTTCTTGTTGCCCTGGCTGGTGATGTAGTCGAGCTGAACCTCGACCTTTTCCTTGGCGGCCCATTCATTGACGAGTTCGGTGGAGGCGCTGTTCGCTCCCGGCACCCAGTGATCCCAGAAGCCCATCGAGAGCTTGCCGGCTGCGTAGGCGCCGCGGACGTAGGGGGCTGTAATGAGCGCCGCCGATGACAGCGCTGTCGCTGCAACGAATTCCCGGCGCGAAAGCTTCTTCCGTGACATGGCATTCCCTCCCTGGTAGCCGACGGACAAAAGGCTTTTTTGAATCCCGTTGTTGTTTTTGTGCGTCGCGTTCGCGCGACGTCGCGGGATTTCATTCACACCGATCAGAACAGAATTGCCGGCTGCTGTCGAGAAACGAGATGCCTGTGCCAACTAGTACTAACGTTGTGGTCAAATCGCAGGCAGTGTCATCGGCATCACCGTAGTTGCCCGTGGTTTGCCGCGCTTCCGATGATCATGCTGCGACGCACGCGGAGGTCGGCGCAGCGACGCTCGCACGCGGACCGGCGTTGAGCCGCAGGTTTCCGGCCGTGCCGGATCGAGCCGTGTTCCGTCATGTTGATGGCGAGCGCGACCGATAGACTTGCCGAAGTCGGAAACGATAAAGTCCGGATTCGTCGAACCTGCCCGCCGAGTCAGTCCTGCAATCCACCACCGATCACGGAGACCCGATCATGCTCATTCCGGTTGCGAAGCTGCGAGCACAATGGAGATTGTGCGCCGCGGTTGGGGCCGCCACCGTCACGCTGCTTGCAGTGCCTCATATGGTCGATGCGCAGATCGTGCAGGGCGTCGAAAATGGCGCGCGCGAAGGCAACAAGGCCGCCGGACCGGTCGGCGGCGTTCTGGGCGGAGCAATCGGCGGCGTCGTCGGAGTGGTGACCGGCGTGACCGGGGTGCTCACCGGCAACAACAACGCCACCCCCAATGCCGGCAACGGCAGGAATGCACAGGCTCCGGCGTCCGGTGACAAACAGGGTGCCAAGGCTGCGAAATCGGCCAAGGCTGGTACCAAAGACACCGCCGCCAAGGACAAGGGCGCAAAGCAAGCGCCGACCGTGCTGACCCAGGCCGCCGCACCGCAGCTCACGGCCGAACAGATCGTCGCCAACAGCGACGCCAACATCGAGCGGATCAAGAAGGAGCTCAACCTGACGCCGGAGCAGGAGAAGAATTGGGCCGGCTTCAACAGTGCGATGCACTATCTCGGGCACAACGGCGCCGACCGTCTCAACCTGCGCATTGCACGGGCGCAGCGCGATCCGCCTGACGATATCATCGAGCAGATGCGCAACGAGGCCCAGTTCCTCAACGACCGCGCCGTCGACCAGCGCAGCGTCGCCGACGCCGCCGAGCCGCTCTATGCGAGCCTCGACGACAAGCAGAAACAAATCTTCATCAACGAAATGGTCCGCCTCAGCCACGAACGCGGGCTCGATTGAGGATCCATCGTCGGCGAAGTGGGGACGAATAGCCGGGCCACCAGGCCCTGGGGTAGGTTAAAGGCGCAGCACCCGGCTATTCTGCCGCAGCGGCGCGGCCCGGTTAATTCGTCATTCAATGTTGAAGAAAAACGGACCGGATCACGCCCGAGTGATGGCCGAGTCGGGGCCTTGTCAGGAACCGCTTTGCCGACGTGAAAATTGGCCGGCACATGCACCGGCCATCTATTGAGCAGCGGGATAATCCGGCGAAGACCGGTTCAGGTCTTCGGGAAGTTCAGCTCCACGCCGACGCCATCGGGATCGTAGAGGAAGATCTGGGTGTCGCCAGTGCGCGGCACGATCTGCTCGCGGAAGCTGATGTTGTTCGCCTGCAGGCGCTTGCGCACGGCGTCGACGTCGGTGGCTGCGAAGGCAATATGATCGAGCCGGCCGGTGTCGTCATATTTCTTCTCGGTGCCGCGCACCACGATGCCGTCGCGCGGCTTCCGGTTGCCCATCAAATGGACGGTGGCCTGGCCGCCGGAATAGAGCCAGTAGCCGGGGAAATCGAGCGGCGGACGATCGCCGTTCTCGAGGCCGAGCACGTCGCAATAGAACGCTTTGGTCTTTTCCAGATCCTGCGGCTCGATTGTGTAATGCTGCAGTCCGCCCAATGGCATGGTTCTTCTCCTTGAGAATTAGGGTTAGACGAAGCTGAGATCGGCCTCGACGCCCAGCATCCAGGCGCCGACGGTCTCGAAATGACTGAAGCGGCCCTGCAGTTGCTGGGTCACGGTGTGGATGTCGCGGAAGCGCCGTTCCAGCGGATGGCCGTCGAAGATCGCGGTGGCGCCGGCCGTGTTGTAGGCGAAGTCGACGGCCTCCCGCGCCTTGTGGATGGCGTGGGTTGCCGCCATCCGGATCGTGATGCGCTGAGCGACCGTGATGCTGTAGCCGGCAACCAGGTCCTTCCAGATGTCCGCCATCGACTGCAGCAGGAAGCCGCGGGCGGCGCGCAGATTGACCTCGGCCTGGGCGAGGCCCGATTGCACCACGGCATTGTCGCGCAGCGCCTTCTGCATGCCGCGCGGCACCTTGTTGCGGGCGACGTCGACGAAATTGTCCAGCGCGCTACGGGCGATGCCGCAGGCAACGCCGGCGAAGCCGACCTGGTAGCAGGTGTGGTTGCTCATCCGGTACAGCGGCCCGTTCTCGCGGCATTCGCGATCGAACTCGCGGGTGATCGAATGGTCCGAACGGACGAAGACATCGTTCAGCGCGAACTGGTCGCTGGCGGTGCCGCGCAGCCCGACCGTGTTCCAGATATCGGTCCATTCGACGTCTTCGGTCCGCACCAGCATGGTGCGCTCGACCTGTTCGCCATTGGCGTCGCGACGCGGCGAGCCATCCGCGGCATAGATCGGGCAGTGGGCGCCGAGCCAGGTGGCGTGCCGGCCGCCTGATGCAAACGACCACACCCCGGTGACGCGGTAGCCGCCCGCGCATTCGATCGCCTTGACCTTCGGACCGGGTCCCCAGGCCAACACGGCGCGCGGGTCGGCGAACATCTCCTGCGCGACCGGCAGGTCGAGATAGGCCGCCGACATCGCGCAGCCGCCAGCCTGGCTCAGGCACCACGCCGTCGAGGCATCGGCCTTGGCGATGGTTTCGATGACATGGAAGAAGGTGACGGGATCGGTCTCGATCCCGTTCGTCGAGCGCGGCAAGAGCAGGCGGAACAGCCGCGCCTCGTGCAGCCGGTCGAGCAGGTCGGGCGGCAGGCGGCGCGTCGTCTCGATCGTGTCGGAGGCCGCTGCAACCGCGTCCCTGACCGCCTCGGCGCGGGCGATCACGTCGCGATCACCGGCAAGATCGGCTGAAGTCACGCTCATGCTGGCCTCCCTCAGGCGCGTCGGATGGTGGCGGAGGCCGCGACGTCAGCTGCCGCGTTGAGCTCCTTGTCGATCTGCTCGATCGACTTGCCCCGCGTCTCGAGCCCGAAGAACAGATAGACGGCACCCGCCATCAGGAACCAGCAGCCGAGATAGACGAAGGCAGTCGGGATCTGGGTCAGCGGCACGTCCGGCTTGAGATAGTTGTTCGAGCCGACGATCAGGGCAAGCCCGACCGGCCCGATGATCTTGCCGATGCCGCCGAAGCCATAGGCCGATCCCATGCCGGTGGTGCGAAGATGTGACGGCCAGACCTCCGCGGCATAGGGCCCAACGATCGCAAAGCCGCCGTCGGCGAAGAAGAACGCGGCGCCGAGCAGCAGCCAGAACGCCGACATGCCGAACAGCGTCGCGTCGTAGTGGTAGCCGGCAATAATGGTCAGCGCGCCGGCGCCGAAGCCGAGCAGGCCGCCGGCGACGCGCCGTCCCAGCAGTTCCGAGAAATACGAGAACGAGATGCGGCCGAGGAAGCCGGTGATGCTGAGCAGGATCATCATCTTGGCGGCCTCCTGCGGCGTGACCTTCAAGAGCAGCACGAACAGCGCGGGCGCCCACAGCGTGATGCCGTAGACGCCGGTCTGCGCACCCGCATTGCCAAGCCAGGAGACGATGAGGCTACGCGGATATTTGAACAGGTCGAACCAACTGGTCTTGACGATCGGGCCGGCGTCGGCCGCGCTCGGCAATGGCAGTTCCGAAGGCGGCACCTCGAGGGCCCAGGCCAGCGACTTGCGGGCTTCGTCATAGCGTCCCTGCCGGCACAGCCAGCGCGGCGATTCCGGGACCCAGAGCCGGATCAGCAGCACCATCACCGACGGCAGCACGCCGATCGCAAACAGCAGCCGCCACTGATCAGAGCCCATGATCGCGCCCAGCACCGCGCCGAGGCCGACGCCGAGCGGGATCACGCAGGTGACGAGGCCGCCGACCCAGCCGCGCTTGTGCGAGGGCATGAACTCCTGCACCAGCGGCAGGTCGACGCAATAGAGGCCGCCGACGCCGGTGCCGACGAAGAAGCGCAGGATCGCCAGATAGACCCAGCCGTTATCGGGCGTGAAATAGAGCAGCCCGGTCGCGATCGAGAAGTTCAGGACGGTGCCGGTGAAGACGATGCGGCGCCCGACCCGGTCGGCGAGCCAGCCCCAGAGATAGGCACCGAGGATGGCGCCGATGCCGGAACTCATCAGCACGGTGGCCGATTGGCCGAAGGTGAGTTTCCACGGCCCGATCAGGAACGCGAGCACAAAGCCGATCAGGAAGTAGTCGAAGAACTCCAGCGCATCGCCGATGATGGCCGCCGCAAGGATCTTGATCTGGTTGCCGGTCAGAGCCGTCCGGCGATCGAGAATCTCGAACATGGCGCGTCTCCCCATGGCGCCTGTTCGTTGCTGTTGGGTGCGTGCGTCGCGCCAGCGCATCGCCCATAGGGTGAGGCTATCCTCGCTGTCGCTAACGGCAAGCCCACACCGACGCGGGGCTCATCTGCACGGGCGCACAAGCAATCTGCCTTACCGCTGCGCACAAATCGTGGTGCGAAAGCCCGATGTAAGCCGCGGGAGCCGTTGACTCCTGCAATGCCGATCGCCCACGTTCGCGTGACGAAAACCGAGGGGCAGGCCGGGTGGACGAAAAGCGCAAGCATCCACGAACCGAGATCGATGAACCCGGCTACGTCTCGTCGGGCGGATCGGTCATGCATTGCACGATCGTGAACATATCGCCGGAGGGCGCCGCCATCGAGGTCGAGAATCCGGCCTTCGTCCCGCACAGATTCCGCCTGGTGATGGCCAACGACGCCTCGGTGGTCTACGAGTGCCAGGTGATCTGGAGCAAGAAGACGCGAATTGGGCTGAGCTTCGTGCCGACCGCCTGAGCGCCGTACGCCGGTTCCGACCACGTTCCGAAACGCGTCGACTGGCCTGTCACGCTGTTCCGCACGGCTTGACGCGGCGCAAAAAAAGGCTCCGCGCTTTCGCGGCGGAGCCGTTTGGGATGGTCGTTTGCCGATTACGAACGCGCGTTCAACGCGAGACCGACAGCTTCGTTCCCGGCGGTCGGAGAATCTTTTCGGACCGGCGTCAGCGCCACATGCCGCGCATCCGGGCGCCGACGTCGATCGGCGGCGCGCGGTTGGCGGAGGAGGCCTGCGCGGCGCCGGCTCGCGGCCAGCTGGTCCGCTCGAACATCGGCAGCAGCCGCTCCGGGATGAAACGGGTGCGCGAGGCGTACATGTGGCGGTCGCCCTTGGCGGCCTGGCCGTGGACGAAAAAGCGCTGCGGTACCATCAGATGCAGATCGTCCTTGGCGCGGGTCATCGCGACATAGAGCAGGCGGCGTTCCTCCTCGAGCTCGGCCGAGGTGCCGGCACCGAGATCGGAGGGCATGCAGCCGTCGACGACATTGAGCACGTAGACGGATTTCCATTCCTGCCCCTTGGCGGAGTGGATCGTCGACAGGATCAGATAGTCCTCGTCGAGCAGCGGCACGCCGGCCTGATCGCTGGTGGCGTCGGGCGGATCGAGCGTGAGCTCGGTGAGGAAGCGTTCGCGTGACGGATAGCCGGCGGCGATCTGCTCGAGCTGAATGAGGTCGGCGCGGCGCACCTCGCTGTCCTCGTGGATGCGATCGAGATGCGGCTCGTACCACAGGCGCGCGCGTTCGACGTCGACAGGCCATTCCGAGTAGCGGAGGTTCTCGATTGCCTCGACGAACAGCCGCCAGTCGGCGCCGGCGCGGGGCGGGGCGGGCAGCGCTGCGAGCGCGGCGATCGGATCGGCCGCCTCGCTCATGCGGTCGAGCACGCGCTGCGCCGAGGCCGGCCCGACACCGGGCAACAGATGCAGGATGCGAAAGCCGGCGACCCGGTCGCGCGGATTGGCGGTGAAGCGCAGCAGTGCCAGCATGTCCTTGACGTGCGCAGCGTCGAGGAATTTGAGGCCGCCGAATTTCACGAACGGAATGTTGCGGCGGGTCAGCTCGACCTCCAGCGGTCCGCTGTGCGATGAGGTGCGGAACAACACCGCCTGATGCTTCAACAGCGTGCCTTCCTCACGGTTGGCCAGCACCTGCTCGACGATGTAACGGGCCTGGTCGGCTTCATCGCGGATCGTGACGAGCAGAGGCTTGCGGGTCGAGGTCCGATCGGTCCACAGGTTCTTGGTGAAGCGTTCCTTGGCGAACGAGATCACGCCATTGGCGGCCGACAGGATCGGCTGCGTCGAGCGGTAGTTGCGGTCGAGCGTGATGATCTCGGCGGCCGGGCTGAACTGGCTCGGGAAGTCGAGGATGTTTCGCACGGTGGCGGCGCGGAACGAGTAGATCGACTGTGCGTCGTCGCCGACGACGGTGAGCCCGCGTCCGGCCGGCTTGAGCGCGAGCAGGATGGAGGACTGCAGGCGGTTGGTGTCCTGATATTCGTCGACCATCACATGGTCGAAGCGGCCGCCGATCTCTTCTGCGAGCGCCGTATCCGTCACCATCTGCGCCCAGTAGAGCAGGAGGTCGTCATAATCGAGCACGTTCTGGCGCTGCTTGGCTTCGACATAGGCCGCGAACAATTGCTTCAACTCGCTGGCCCAGCCGGAGCACCACGGGAAGAACTGGCCCAGCACGGCCTCGATCGGCATCTCCGCGTTGACGCAGCGCGAATAGATCGCAAGGCAGGTGCCTTTGGTCGGGAACCGGCTTTCGGTGCGGGAGAAGCCGAGATCGTGGCGGACCAGGTTGATCAGGTCGGCGGAGTCCTCACGGTCATGGATCGTGAAGGCCGGGTCGAGCGCGATACGTTCGGCGAATTCACGGAGCAGCCGCGCGCCGATGCCGTGGAAGGTGCCGGCCCAACTCAGCGCATCGGTCATGATCGAGGCGCGATCGCCGAGCACGCGCCGCGCGATGCGCTCGACACGGCCGGCCATCTCGGCGGCGGCGCGCCGCGAAAAGGTCATCAACAGGATGCGGCGCGGATCGGCACCCGCGACGATCAGATGCGCGACCCGATGGGCGAGCGTGTTGGTCTTGCCGGAGCCTGCACCGGCGATCACCAGCAGCGGCGCGCCGACAATGCCGTCCTTGCCGACGCCGTGCTCGACGGCGCGGCGCTGCTCGGAATTGAGCGCATCGAGATAGGCTGTGTTGGCAAGATCAGGCACGAATCACCCCCACGAAACGCTAACAGACATTGCGATTCAGTGGGGCCGGCGCACCCGCGTCCGAGCAGAGAAATTAGATTGACATTAACGCGGCACGGCGCACAACCGCGCCATGGGTGACCCTTCCAAATCCGACACGCCGCTGAAGGCGACATTCAAGGTGCGGCTGAACGGCGAGACGGTAACGCTCGCGACCGTTGGCCAAGCCTATCGCTTCATCAGCAATCTCAGCGCCGTCGAATGGATGGAGTTCCGCTCACTGCATGACGATGCCTTGGTCGCGCTGGAGCGCGCAGCCGGCAATGCCATGCTGACGGTGCAGGCAACCAACGCGCTCCGGACGCTGTTCGTCCGCGCCAAATTGCTTTGAAAAGAAATGGGCCGCCTTGGCCCTCCGAGGCGGCCCGAGAGTCCGGCCGAAAGCGCAATGCGCACCCGGCCGTCGCGTGTACCGCCGTTACCTTGTTTGCGGCCATAACGAGCGGGCTTTACGAAAGGCGCGCCGATTCGGCTGTAGCTGCAAAACCACAATCACTGGCCGTCGTCGTCAGCGAGGCGATCGTACACAAGGGCAGAGCGCAAGTTGATCGTTGCGATCCTCAGATAGCTGGGCTCGCGCATGGCGTTGTTGAACATCAGGATCGCAATCTTCCAGTACCCGCGCTCGCGCTGATCCACGTTCAATGCTGACAAATAGTCCGCCGCGTCGCCGACGGTTGCGAGCGTTCGCCCGTCTTTCAGCGTGATCGGGAACGCAAGCGGCGACCGCTTCTCCAACTCCAGCACGAAAGCTCCCCCAAAGACCCAAGCAGCAATACCAGAACAGGGCTGGCTGCGCCGCTATATCAAAGCCTTAAGGGAGTGTCCGGCTCGGCCGGTGCGGTGGTTCAGAAAGAATCCGCCAGTGCGATCTCCGCCTTCAGGGCATCGATGCGCCGTTCGGCTTCCTCCGATGTCAGGTCGCGCGCGTACTGGTTCGGCTGATAGGCCTCCTCGGCCAGGCTCCTCAACCGCAGCGCCTGGGCACGCGACATCAGCCCGCCAAGCCGCTCCGCAACCCCGCCAAATCTCACCGCTGCCATGCTCATCGCTCACCTCGCTTGCCGGATCGTGACTTGACAATATGTTCTATTTTTGTTCTAACAAGCCATGGACAACAAGATCAATGAAATTCGTCGCAGGATCAGCACTTTGCGCGCTGAGATGACCTTGGTCGAGGCGTCGATCCGGGACCAGGTCAACCGCGATCTGGATTGCAGCGAGGCGTCATACCGGCTGATGGCGATGCGCGCCGAAGTGGCCGAGCTCGTCGGCCGCTGGAAGGCCGCCGGCGGCGGCGAGCGTCTCCCCACGGTTCGGGAGCGGCTGAGCCGAAGCTACGGCGATCGTCCGGTCGCAACCGCCAAGCCGAGCCACGCCAAATCGGACAAGGGCAAGGGGAGGCCGGGCCACAGCAACGCGAGGGTTTGATCGACCCGAACGAGCGGGCGGGCGCGTCGCGTGGGCCCGCGCCCAAATCTGGTTTCGAGACGGGAACCCGAGCCACGGGGTGGGCATTTTCTTGTGGTGAGAGCCAACACCATAGCATCGCCCAGCGCCATGATCGCCGATCCGACCGCGCCGCCGCGGGAATCGATGAATGACGATCGCAGTCCGCTGCTGACGCTGATCTCGTGCATCAGCTGCATCAGGACGATGCGGCTTGAGAGCAGCTCTCCGGGTAGCAAGGGCAGGGATATTCTCCAATACCGCTGCGAGCAGTGCAGCCGCATTGAACGGGTGCTGCTGGTGCGGCGAAGCTGGCCGGACAAGCAACCTTAAGTTCTTCTTACCGACGTGCTCGCGCGCTGCTCGGCGCATCTTGCCCTGCGGGATCAATCTCGCCTGACAGACTTTCAGATCGTTGCCCTGTCAGCTTCGAGAGTTCGCGGCTGAGGTCGTGTATGTGATACGGCTTGCGCAGCACCGGGAAATCGGACCTGACGTTGCGTGCACTGTCGCTGTAGCCTGTCGTTAGCAGGATCGGAAGATCGGGCTTCCTGTCCCGGATCGTACGCGCCAGCTTCAGCCCATCCATCCGGCCAGGCATGACGATGTCACTGAACACCACGTCGATCCCGTTTGCATCGATCTCCGACAAGGCTGCCTCCGCGCTTGACACCCAGCGCACCGCGTAGCCGAGTTGCTCGAGCAGACCCATGCTTGCGTCCGCGACCGCGGGATTGTCCTCGATCAACAGAACAGTGGCCGGGCCATGCTCCGTAGCGTCGACCGGGGCAATCGCGGCGCTGCCGGTTCCCCGGGGGAGATAGATGCTGACCGTGGTACCCTTGCCCAGCGCGCTCCTGATTTCGACTCGGCCATCGGCCTGGTGGGCGAAGCCGTGAACCTGGGACAGTCCGAGGCCGGTGCCCTTGCCGACCGGCTTCGTGGTGAAGAATGGATCGAAGACCTTGCTCAGGACGTCGTCGGGAATGCCTGCGCCGGTGTCGGTCACGCTCACGACGACCTGGGCCTGGTGAGGCACATTGCGGGCAGCGATGGTGAGAGTTCCGCCGTCGACCATTGCGTCTCTCGCATTGACCACCAGGTTGATCAGCGCCGTCTCGAACTCGGTCGGATCGGCGAAAACCGGCCAGACGGCCGGCTCGACATCAATGTCGAGCCGGATCGCGCCGCCAAGCGCGCTGATCAAGACCTCACGCAGCGACGTGATCCTGTCGGTAACGTTGATGGACTGTGGGTTGACGCTTTGCCTGCGTGCGAAGGTGAGGAGCTGGCTGGTCAGCGATGCCGCACGCTGCGATGCGGTTTCGATCGCGCCTAGCGCAAGCCGGCCGCGTTCGCTCATCACCTCGCGTTTGATCCGGTGCAAATTGCCTGAAATGATCATCAACAAGTTGTTGAAATCGTGCGCGACCCCGCCAGTCAATTGGCCCAGCGCATCCATCTTCTGCGATTCCGCGAGCTGACGCTGCACCTGCTCGAGCTTCTGCTGGGCTTCGCGGCGCTCGGAGATGTCCCGAGTGATCTTGGCGAAGCCGACCAGCTTGCCGTGGTTGTCGCGGATCGGATCAATTACGACACTCGCCCAGAAGAACGAGCCGTCTTTGCGCACCCGCCAGCCTTCCTCGACATAGTGTCCGCTTTCCTCGGCGATCTTGAGCGCACGGGCCGGCTTGCCCGCGGCCTGGTCGGCCGGCGTGTAGAATCGCGCGAAACTCTGGCCGATGATTTCGGCGGGGGAGTAGCCCTTGATGCGCTCGCCGCCGGTGTTCCAGTTGGCGACGATGCCGTCCGGCGTCAGCATATACAGCGCATAATCAGTGACGTTGCTGACCAGCAGACGAAACTGGCTTTCGCTGGCCTCGAGATCCGCGCGCGCCTGCTGCCGCTCGGTTATGTCGCGGATGACCATCGCGTAGCCGACCAGCCTGCGCTTCTCGTAAACCGGGTCGATGACGACAGCGGCGAAGAATTGTGATCCATCCTTGCGGACCCACCAGCCTTCGGCAGCCACATGCTTTTCCTTGCGTGCGACTTGCAGCGCCCTGGCGGGGATACCCGAGTCGCGATCATCATCGGGATAGAAGATCGAGAAGTGCTTACCGAGGATCGCCTTGGCCGAATAGCCGGTGATCCGCTCGGCGCCCTTATTCCAATTGGTCACCCGGCCATCGGCGCCAAGCATGCAGATGGCGTAGTCGATCGCTCCTCCGGCCAACAGCCGAAATCTGCGCTCGCTTTCGAAAATGTCCCGCTTGAGACGATCTGTTTGCTTGATCATTGTCAGTCCTGCCCCGCGCTAAACGCCGGGCGCGGGCCGATGTTCCGAGACGCTCGCACGCGGCCGCGCGGACCGAGCAAGACCTTAGGCTGCCGCCGGCCGGCGAAAAGTTCCAATGAGCATTGGAACCTTTGGTTCCGTTGGCGATTAAGGTCCTCGGTTTGCGTCACAAATCGTGGTTTTGGCGTTTTCCCGCTTGAATAGATCAAAGGCAGTCCTTCTTATGGTCACACTGGCCTTTCCGAGTCTCCGGATTCGTGGCCAGCGCGTAGGGGAAATTCCATGACCGATCTCGGTTCGCCGCCTCGTCCCCGTGCTGATACACGCCGCGCCCAACCATCGAATGGAAGCCTCGACTCCTCGCACGATCTGCTGCAATCGCTGCAGGCGATGCGCGGCGGCGACTTCTCGGTCCGGATGCGTGGCGACTATCTCGGTATCGACGGCAAGATCGCGGACGCCTTCAACGAAATCGCAGCCGCCAACGAGCGCATGGCCCAGCAATTGGCGCGCGTCGGACAGGTCGTCGGCCGCGAGGGACAGACCCGCCAGCGCGTCAATTTCGGCCTCGCCAGCGGCGCCTGGGCCGATATGGAGAGCTCGGTCAACACGCTGATCGACGATTTGCTGTGGCCGACCCGCGAAGTCACCCGGGCGGTCGCCGCGGTGGCACAGGGCGACCTGCTGCAGACCGTGCAGCTCGACGTCGAGGGCAGGCCGCTGCGCGGCGAATTCCTGCAGTCGGCGAACATCGTCAACACGATGATCAAGCAGCTCTCGGTGTTCACCTCGGAAGTCACCCGCGTTGCCCGCGAGGTCGGCACCGAGGGCAAGCTCGGCGGCCAGGCCCAGGTGCCGGAAGTGACCGGCGTCTGGAAGGACCTGACCGAGAGCGTCAACTCGATGGCCAACAATCTGACCGGCCAGGTCCGCAACATCGCCGAGGTGACGATCGCGGTCGCCAACGGCGACTTGTCCAAGAAGATCACGGTCGACGTCCGCGGCGAGATCCTGCAGCTGAAAGAGGCCATCAACACGATGGTCGATCAGCTGCGTTCATTCGCCTCGGAAGTGACGCGCGTGGCGCGCGAGGTCGGTACCGACGGCAAGCTCGGCGGCCAGGCGATCGTGCCCGGTGTCGCCGGCACCTGGAAGGACCTGACCGACTCCGTGAACGCGATGTGCGGCAACCTGACCGCCCAGGTCCGCAACATCGCCAACGTGACCACCGCCGTGGCGCGCGGCGACCTGTCGCGCAAGATCACGGTGGACGTCAGAGGCGAAATTCTCGAACTGAAGGACACCATCAACACGATGGTGGACCAGCTCAACTCGTTCGCCTCGGAAGTGACGCGCGTGGCGCGCGAGGTCGGCACCGAAGGCAAGCTCGGCGGTCAGGCCCAGGTGCCCGGCGTCGCCGGCACCTGGAAGGATCTGACCGACAACGTCAACTTCATGGCGTCGAACCTGACCGCGCAGGTCCGCAACATCGCCGACGTCGCGACCGCGATCGCCGGCGGCGACCTCTCGAAGAAGATCACGGTGAACGTGTCGGGCGAGATCCTTCAGCTGAAGGAAACGCTCAACACGATGGTGGACCAGCTCAACGCCTTCGCCTCGGAAGTGACGCGCGTGGCGCGCGAGGTCGGCACCGAAGGCAAGCTCGGCGGCCAGGCCAACGTGCTCGGCGTTGCCGGCACCTGGAAGGACTTGACCGACAACGTCAACTTCATGGCGTCGAACCTGACGGCGCAGGTCCGCAACATCGCCGGGGTCACCACCGCGGTCGCCAACGGCGACTTGTCGAAGAAGATCACGGTCGACGTGCGCGGCGAGATTCTCGAGCTGAAGGACACCATCAACACGATGGTGGACCAACTCAACGCCTTCGCCGGCGAGGTGACGCGCGTGGCGCGCGAGGTCGGCACCGAGGGCAAGCTGGGCGGCCAGGCCGAGGTGCGCGGCGTCGCCGGCACCTGGAAGGACCTGACCGACAGCGTCAACTCGATGGCCTCGAACCTGACCGCGCAGGTCCGCAACATCGCCGAGGTCGCAACCGCCGTGGCAAAGGGCGACCTGTCGAAGAAGATCACCGTGAACGTGTCGGGCGAAATCCTTCAGCTGAAGGAAACGCTGAACACGATGGTCGACCAGCTCAACGCCTTCGCCGGCGAAGTCACGCGGGTGGCGCGCGAGGTCGGCACCGACGGCAAGCTCGGCGGCCAGGCCGAGGTGCCCGGCGTCGCCGGCACCTGGAAGGACCTGACCGACAGCGTCAACTCGATGGCCGGCAACCTGACGGCGCAGGTCCGCAACATCGCCGAGGTCGCGACCGCGATCGCCGGGGGCGACCTGTCGCGCAAGATCACGGTCGACGTGCGCGGCGAGATCCTTCAGCTGAAGGAAACGCTGAACACGATGGTCGACCAGCTCAACCGCTTCGCGGGCGAGGTGACGCGCGTGGCGCGCGAGGTCGGCACCGACGGCAGTCTCGGCGGCCAGGCCAACGTGCCCGGCGTCGCCGGCACCTGGAAGGACCTGACCGACAGCGTCAACTCGATGGCCGGCAACCTGACCGCGCAGGTCCGCAACATCGCCGAAGTCACCACCGCGGTGGCGCGCGGCGACCTGTCGCGCAAGATCACGGTCGACGTGAAGGGCGAAATCCTCGAGCTGAAGAACACCATCAACACGATGGTCGACCAGCTCAACGCCTTCGCTGGCGAGGTGACGCGTGTCGCGCGCGAAGTCGGCACCGAGGGTAAGCTCGGCGGCCAGGCCGAAGTGCCCGGCGTCGCTGGCACCTGGAAGGATTTGACCGACAACGTCAACTTCATGGCGTCGAACCTCACGGCGCAGGTCCGCAACATCGCCGAGGTCGCGACCGCGATCGCCGGCGGCGACCTGTCGAAGAAGATCACGGTGGACGTGCGTGGCGAGATCCTGCTGCTCAAGGACACCCTGAACACGATGGTGGAACAGCTGCGCTCATTCGCCGCCGAAGTGACGCGCGTGGCGCGTGAGGTCGGCACCGAGGGACGGCTCGGCGGCCAGGCCGTGGTGCCAGGCGTTGGCGGCACCTGGAAGGATCTCACCGACAACGTCAACCTGCTCGCCGCGAACCTGACCACCCAGGTCCGCAACATCGCCGAAGTGACCACGGCCGTGGCGCGCGGCGACCTGTCGCGCAAGATCACGGTCGACGTGAAGGGCGAAATCCTCGAGCTGAAGAACACCATCAACACGATGGTCGACCAGCTCAACGCCTTCGCCGGCGAGGTGACGCGCGTGGCGCGCGAGGTCGGCACCGAGGGCAAACTGGGCGGCCAGGCCGAGGTGCGCGGCGTCGCCGGCACCTGGAAGGACCTCACCGACACCGTCAACTTCATGGCGGCGAATCTGACCGAGCAGGTGCGCGGCATCGTCAAGGTGGTCACCGCAGTCGCCAATGGCGACCTGAAGCAGAATTTGACGGTGAAGTCGAAGGGCGAGGTGGCCGCGCTCGCCGAAACCATCAACAACATGACGGAGACGCTCGCGACTTTCGCCGAGCAGGTCACCAGCGTGGCGCGCGAAGTCGGCGTCGAGGGACGGCTCGGCGGCCAGGCCAATGTGCCCGGCGCTGCCGGGACCTGGAAGGATCTCACCGGCAACGTCAACCTGCTCGCGGCCAACCTGACCTCCCAGGTGCGTGCGATCGCGGAGGTGGCGACGGCGGTGACCAAGGGCGACCTGACGCGCTCGATCCAGGTCGACGTGCGCGGCGAAGTTGCCGAGCTCAAGGACAACATCAACACCATGATCGGCAACCTCCGTCTCACCACGGAGCGCAACACCGAGCAGGACTGGCTGAAGACCAATCTGGCGCGCTTCACCAACATGCTGCAGGGCCAGCGCGATCTCGCGACCGTCGGCCGCCTGCTGCTGACCGAGCTGGCGCCACTGATCAACGCGCATATGGGCGTGATCTACCAGGTCGACAATCCCGAGAATGCGCAGCTGCGCCTGCTGTCGGCCTATGCCAGCGACAGCAGCAATCCGCATCCGCAGATCGTCCAGTTCGGCGAGGGACTGATCGGCCAATGCGCACTCGACAAGCGGCAGCGCCTCGTCTCGGATATTCCCGGCGATGCGGTGCCGGTCAACTCGGCCTTGATGCGGATCATGCCGAAGAACCTCGTCGTGTTGCCGGTGCTGTTCGAGAACCAGGTCAAGGCCGTGATCGAGCTGTCCTCGATCTCGTCGTTCACGACCTCGCAGATTACGTTCCTCGAACAGCTCACCGACAGCATCGGCATCGTGCTCAACAGTATCGAGGCGACGATGCAGACCGAGGCGCTGCTCAAGCAGTCGCAGCAGCTCGCCGGCGAGTTGCAGACCCAGCAGAAGGAATTGCAGCAGACCAACGACCAGCTCGAGCAGAAGGCCCAGCAGCTCGCCGAACGCAACGTCGACGTCGAGCGCAAGAACCAGGAAATCGAGCAGGCCCGCCGCGCTCTGGAAGAGAAGGCGACCGAGCTGTCGCTGACCTCGAAATACAAGTCCGAATTCCTCGCCAACATGTCGCACGAGCTGCGCACGCCGCTGAACTCGATCCTGATCCTCGGCCAGCAGCTCACCGAGAATCCGGACGGCAACCTGACCGGCAAGCAGGTCGAGTTCGCCCGCACCATTCACGGCGCCGGCACCGACCTGCTGAACCTGATCAGCGACATCCTCGACCTCTCCAAGATCGAGTCCGGCACGGTGACGGTTGATGCCGAGGAAATCCTCACCTCGAGCCTGCTCGAGACCGTCGGGCGGCCGTTCCGGCACGAGGCGGAGAACCGCCATCTCTCCTTCAGCATCGATGTCGACGCCAATCTCGCGCGCAGCATGGTGACCGACTCCAAGCGATTGCAGCAGGTGCTCAAGAACCTGCTGTCGAACGCATTCAAGTTCACCGCGGACGGCGGCGTCAGCCTGACCGTGTCGGCCGCGCTCGGCGGCTGGAGCGCCGAGCATCCGATCCTGAACGCAGCACCCGCCGTCGTCGCCTTCGAAGTGTCGGATACCGGCATCGGCATCCCCCAGGACAAGCAGAAGCTGATCTTCGAGGCGTTCCAGCAGGCCGACGCCGGCACCAGCCGCAAGTATGGCGGCACCGGGCTTGGCCTTGCCATCAGCCGCGAGCTGGCCGGCCTGCTCGGCGGCGAGATCCATCTGCGCAGTGCGCCGGGCAAGGGTTCGACCTTCACGCTCTATCTGCCGCTGAAATATGCCGGACCGTCGGCGGCCTTGCGTCCGCAGGCGCTGGCGATGCCGCACACCGCGGCACCGGCGCTGCAATCGTCCAGCGTGCAAGAGCGCGTGATCGAGCAGCTGCCGGACGACCGGCTCGATCTCAAGCCCGGCGACACGATCCTCTTGATCGTCGAGGACGACCCGCATTACGCGCGGGTGCTGATCGATCTGGCTCGCGACAAGGGCTTCAAGGTGCTGGTCGCAAGCCGCGGCGCCGAGGCGCTTGACCTCGCCAAGCAGTTCCAGCCGAGCGCGGTTTCGCTCGACGTCTTCCTGCCCGACATGCTGGGCTGGACGGTGCTGAGCCAGCTCAAGCACAATCCGCTGACCCGTCACATTCCGGTCCAGATCATTACGCTCGACGAGGACCGGCAGCATGCGCTGGCGCGCGGCGCCTTCTCCTTCGTCAACAAGCCGACCACGACCGAGGGCGTTAGCGCTGCGCTGTCGCAGATCAAGGAATACGCCAAACCGCGTCGCAAGCGGCTGCTGATCGTGGAGGACAATGCGGCGGAGCAGCTCAGCATCACCGAACTGCTCGGCCACGAGGATATCGAGATCGTGACCAGCGGAACCGGGGCAGGGGCACTCTCGACCTTGCGCGAACATCCCTGCGACTGCGTCGTGCTCGACCTGCGGCTGCCTGACATGAGCGGCTTCGAGGTGCTGGATCAGATCCGCAAGGACGAGACGCTGTCCAATATTCCCGTTGTCGTATTTACCGGCCGGGAACTTTCCGCCGAAGAGGATGCGGAACTGCACACCATGGCGCGCAGCATCGTCGTCAAGGGTGTGGAGTCGCCGGAACGTCTGCTCGACGAAACGTCACTGTTCCTGCACCGTGTGATCACGGAATTGCCCGTCGAAAAACAGAGGATGTTGGAGAAGCTCAACAGTTCCGACGAGGATCTGATTGGCAAGACCGCGCTCCTGGTCGACGACGACGCCCGCAACATCTTCGCGCTGTCGAGCGTGCTGGAGCGGCGAGGTATGAAGGTGTTGACTGCGACAACAGGTCACGAGGCGATATCGCTGGTCGAGTCCAATCCGAAGATCGCGATCGTGCTGATGGACATCATGATGCCGCAGATGGACGGTTACCAGACCGTCGGCGCTATCCGGCAAAATCCGGCCTTTGCGCGGCTACCGATCATCGCGCTGACCGCAAAAGCGATGAAAGGCGACCGCGAGAAATGCCTGGAGGCAGGCGCATCCGACTATCTGGCGAAACCCGTGAACACAGAGCAACTGCTGCTGGCGATCCGCATGTGGCTGCACCGCTGATCGGTGATCGAACATGATGGACCATGAAAAGGTGAACATCCTTCTGGTCGATGACCAGCCGGCCAAGCTGCTGGCTTATGAGGTCATCCTGAAGGAGCTCGGCGAGACGCTGGTCGCCGCCTCGTCGGGCCGCGAGGCGCTCGAGTTCCTGCTCAAGAACGAAGTCGCGGTCATCCTGGTCGATGTCTGCATGCCCGAGCTCGACGGTTTCGAGCTCGCGGCGATGATCCGCGAGCATCCACGCTTCCAGAAGACCGCGATGATCTTCATCTCGGCAATCCAGGTCAGCGATATCGACCGGCTGCGCGGCTACGAGATGGGCGCGGTCGATTACGTCCCGGTGCCTGTCGTGCCCGAGGTCTTGCGCGCAAAGATACGCGTGTTCGCCGAGCTCTACCGTAAGACACGGCAACTTGAGCGCCTCAATGCCGAGCTCGAGGACCGCGTGCGCGCGCGCACCGCCGAGCTTGAGCAGTCGACCACGCGGCTGGTGGAAAGCGAGGCGCGCCGCAGCATGGCGATCGCCGCGGGCAAGATGGGCTCGTGGGACTGGGACTGGGTCAACGGCGACTGGATGTGGGACGAGGGGCAATACAAGATCTTCGGCGTCGACCCGAAATCCTTCAAGCTCACGTCGGACAATATCCAGGCTCTGTTTCATCCCGACGATGTCGAGCAACTCCGCCAGGGCTGGACCGGCTTCGGCAACGGCCAAACCTCCTATGAGGCTGAATTCCGTGTGGTGCGGCCGGACGGCGAGATCCGCTGGTGCGTCGGCACGGCTGCGGCGACCAGCGACAGGAGCGGCAGGGTGGTGCGGGTCAGCGGCGTCACCGTCGACATCACCGATCGCAAGAAGGCCGAGGAACGGCAGAGCCTCTTGACCCGCGAGGTCGATCATCGCGCCAAGAACGCGCTCGCGCTGGCGCAGTCGATCGTGCGGCTGACGCGCGCCCAGAACGTCACCGCCTATGTGCGCGCGGTCGAGGGCCGCATCACGGCGCTGGCGCGCGTTCACACCGTGCTGTCGCTGTCGAGCTGGCAGGGCGCCGAGATCCGGCGGCTGGTGACCGAGGAGATCGCGCCCTATTCCGAGGCCGGGCAGATCCAGATCGATGGCGCGGAAGTGCAGTTGCAGCCCGCGACGGCGCAGACGCTGGCGCTGGCGCTGCACGAGCTCGTCACCAACTCCGCCAAATACGGCAGCCTGTCGGTGCTGTCAGGCCGTCTCGCGATCACCTGGGAGGTGCATGACGATGCGCTAATCCTAGCTTGGGTGGAATCCGGCGGGCCTGCGGTGACCAAACCGAAGCAGAAGGGCTTCGGCACACGAAGTGTCATCGCCAGCATCGAGACCCAACTAGGCGGACGGGCCGATTTCGATTGGCGTGCCGAGGGCCTGATCTGCCGGCTCACGGTTCCGCTCAAGGCGCCGGTTGGAGAGGCGGCGGCTTACCGCGATCTGTCGGCGGCCGAGCGCAAGCCCATGGTCGGTTCTAGGGCCGTGTAGCGCGTCCTCCGAAACAGGAACCAAGCGCCGGACGCTGCGGTTAACGAGGGACAATCGCTTCCGTTCGTAGCCTGAGGTGCTGCCGTGGATGCCCAAACCCGAGAGCGCGGGCCGTCCGTGGAGGAGCCGCGGCAGCTTGAGCGCGCCCAAGAACAACAGTCGCGGCCCGAGCATTCGTCTTCACCGCAACAGGAGACTGACCGCAAGCCGCCGGTGCGCGACCGGTTGCGCGAGCACTGGATGCTTGCGACGGCCGGCGCTTGTCTGCTCCTGATTGCGCTGGTCGGCGGCGTGGCCTACTGGCTCAATGTCCGCCACTATGAATCGACCGACGACGCGTTCATCGCGGCGCGCAGCTTTGCCGTGGCCTCGAAGGTCGGCGGCTATGTCGTCGAGGTCCCCGTCACCGACAACCAGCACGTCAATGCCGGAGATCTGCTCGCGCGGATCGACGAGCGCGACTACAAGATCGCGGTCGATCAGGCCGGCGCGCAAGTCGCGGCTGCCCAGGCCAATGTTGCCAATGTCCAGGCGCAGATCGACAGTCAGCAGGAGCAGATCAAGCAAGCCAAGGCGCAGCAGCAGCAAGCCGAGGCGCAACTGAAGTTCGCGCAGGAGGAGGCCGCGCGGGCCCAAGACCTCGTGGAGAAGGGCGCTGGCACGGTGCAGCGGCAGCAGCAGACGCGCTCCGACCTCGACGCCCAACAGGCCAATACCAGCCGGACCAGAACGGCGGTCACCGCGGCCGAACTCGGCGTCAAGACGCTCGAGGCACAGCTCAGGAGCAGCAACGCATCGCTGGAGCAGGCGCAGACGCAGCTCGATCAGGCCAATCTGAACCTGCAATATACCCGCATTGTTGCGGCCCAGTCCGGACGCGTCGTCAAACTGAGCGGCGCGGTCGGCACCTTTGTGGCGCCGGCGCAGAGCGTCATGATGCTGGTTCCCGACGATATCTGGATCACCGCCAACTACAAGGAAACCCAGCTGACCGACATGCGGCCGGGCCAGCCGGTCGAGGTCAGGATCGATGCTTATCCGGGGCGCAAGCTCGCCGGCCACGTGGCTTCGGTTCAGCCTGGCTCGGGCACCGCGTTCAGCCTGCTGCCGGCGGAGAACGCGACCGGCAATTTCGTCAAGGTCGTGCAGCGCGTCCCCGTGAAGATCGTGGTCGACAACTGGCCGGCGGATGTGCCGGTCGGGCCGGGCATGTCGGTCGTGCCCTGGACCAAAGTGCGATGAGCGACGTCGCCGCAGGCGGCGGCGCATCGTGGTCGCCGGAGCGGTCGGCTGCCGGCGGGCATAATCCGTATCTGATCGCCTTCGTCGTCTCAATCGCAACGTTCATGGAAGTGCTCGACACCACGATCGCCAATGTGGCGCTACGCCATATCGCGGGTGGCCTCGCCGTCGGCCTCGACGAAAGCACCTATGTCATCACCAGCTATCTCGTCGCCAACGCCATCGTACTGTCGATCTCGGGCTGGCTCTCGACCGTGATCGGGCGCAAGCGCTTCTACATGATCTGCGTCGGCACGTTCGCATTCGCCTCGCTGCTGTGCGGATTGGCCTGGAGCCTGGAAGCACTGGTCCTGTTCCGGATCATCCAGGGCCTCGGCGGCGGCGGGATGGCGACCAGCGAGCAGGCGATCCTCGCCGACTCCTTTCCGCCGGCCAAGCGTGGCCAGGCGTTTGCGATCTACGGCGTGGCGGTCGTGGTGGCCCCTGTGATCGGGCCGACCCTCGGCGGCTGGATCACCGACACCTATACCTGGCACTGGATCTTCCTGATCAACGTGCCGATGGGCTTGATCTCGCTGTTCCTGGTCGGGACGCTGGTCAAGGAGCCGTCCGGCGCCGAAGAGGAGCGCAAGGAACTGCTCAAGGGCGGCCTGCGCGTCGACTACGTCGGATTCGTGCTGGTCGCGATCGGGCTCGGCTCGCTCGAATTCGTGCTCGACGAAGGCCAGCGCAAGGACTGGTTCGGCTCCGACATGATCACGGGCTTCGCATTGGCTTCGGCGGTTTGCCTGATTGCGCTGATCCCATGGGAGCTGACGCGTGAGGAGCCGATCGTCGATCTTCGCCTGCTGGGACGGCGCCAGTTCGGATCGTGCTTTCTGGTGATGCTGTGCACCGGCGCGGTGCTGATCGCTTCGACGCAGATCTTGCCCCAGTTGTTGCAGACCGAGCTGAATTATACCGCGCTGCTGGCGGGGCTCGCGTTGTCGCCCGGCGGCATCGTCACGCTGATCCTGATGCCGGTGGTCGGAAATCTCGTCAGTCGTGTCCAGCCGAAATACCTGATCGCGATCGGCGGCTGCATCGTCGCGTTCTCGATGTGGCACCTGACGGGACTGAACGGCGACATCACCTATGGCTACGCCGCGCTGGCCCGCATCTTCCTCTCCGCAGGACTGCCGTTCCTGTTTCTGCCGGTCACGACGGCGTCCTACGATGGCGTGCCGCCGGACAAGACCAACCAGGCGTCGGCGCTGATCAATGTCGCGCGCAACATCGGCGGGTCGATGGGCGTTGCGCTGGCCCAGACCGCGCTGGCGCAACGCCAGCAATTCCACCAGAGCCGGCTCATCGAGCATGCCGCGCCCTCCGATCTCGGGTATCAGCAGACCATCGATACGATGACGCGCTACTTCCAGTCGCAGGGATCGAATGCATCGGACGCCGCATCTCAGGCGATCGCCTGGGTAGGCCAGACCTTGCAGCGGCAGGTTGATCTTCTCGCCTATATCGATGTGTTCTGGCTGCTCTCGCTCATCGGCCTTGCGATGGTTCCACTCGCTTTGATCATCAAGCCGGTCGACCTGACGTCGTCGCCCAGAGGACATTGAGGGAGATTAGAGCAGACGACATTGTGAACTCAGCTAGCGGTCGAACCGCGCTATGACCTGCATAGCCGGAAACGGACACCAGGCGAGGAGCACATGCTGAAGACCAAGCTTGCCGGTGTGACTCTGACAGTTGTCGTCCTCGCAGCGACCGGTATCACCCGGTCGGCCGCCGAGCCTGTGCTGAAAGGCGCCGAGGCGTTTGGTGACTGGCAGCGCGACAGGCCGGGCACGGTGCGTCTCATCGCACCGCGGGACTTGCCCAAGCCAGGCGCCACAGCTTCCAGCAGCAATTCGTCACGCGTCGTGCCGCGCCCCGCATCGGCGATGCCGCAGGTGCCGGCAGGCTTCAAGATCGAGCTGTTTGCGAGCGGGTTGAGCGGTCCGCGTATTGTCCGGACCGCGCCCAATGGCGATATCTTCGTCGTCGAAACCGGCTCCGGCCGCATCCGCGTCTTGCGCAGCCCCGACGGTGCCACCAGGCCGGCGACCAACGAGGTCTACACAACCGGACTGAACCGGCCGTTCGGCATCGCGTTCTTTCCAGGCGGCGACAATCCGCAATGGCTCTATGTCGCCAACACCGACAGCGTCGTGCGCTTCGCCTATCGCAACGGCGATCTCAACCCGTCGGGAAAGCCCGAGACCATTGTCGCAAACCTTCCTCACGGCTACGGCCATTCCACGCGTGACATCGTGTTCACGTCTGACGGCAAGCGCATGCTGGTGTCGGTCGGCTCCGCCGGGAACGCGGGCGAGGGGCTGGGCAGACCTCCGGAGGGCATCGAGGCCTGGAGCCGCGATCACGCGCTTGGCGCTGCCTGGGGATCGGAAACCAACCGCGCGGCCGTGCTGGCCTTCGATCCCGACGGCAAGAACCAGAAACTGTTCGCCACCGGTATCCGCAACTGCGTCGGACTTGCGATCCAGCCCGGAAGTGGCACGCCCTGGTGCTCCACCAACGAGCGCGACGGCCGCGGTGACAATCTCGTCCCCGATTATGTGACGCGGATCCGCGAGGGCGCGTTCTACGGCTGGCCCTGGTACTATATCGGCGCCAACGAAGACCCCGCGCATGCCGGCGCGCGGCCCGACCTCAAGGACAAGGTGACCATTCCCGACGTGCTGTTGCAGGCGCACTCGGCCTCGCTCGGCCTCACCTTCTACACTGGCAGCAGTTTTCCGGCCGAATATCGCGGCGATGCGTTTGCAGCCGAACATGGTTCGTGGAATCGCGCGAAGCGCACCGGCTATAAGGTCATTCGTATCAGATTGAAGGACGGCGTGCCGACCGGCGAGTACGAGGACTTCGTCACCGGCTTCGTCGTCGGCGACAATGAGGTCTGGGGCCGCCCGGTGGGTGTCACCGTAGCGCGAGACGGCGCGCTGCTGGTCTCCGAAGACGGCAACGGCACGATCTGGCGCGTCAGCCACGACTAGAGCGTTTCCCACCGAAGTGGACACCGGTTCGCGCGAAGAAAACGCGTCAAAACAAGAATCCAGAGCTTCGGTTCTGCTTCAATCAGAAGCGAAAATGCCCTAGCCGTTGGTCGACGGCTGCTAGCCTAGTCCGTCCTTGAGGCCGTATTCCTCGTAGATGGTCAGGGGATCGGTATCGGGAAACAACCGGCACTTGGCTTGCGCAAGATGCAGCGTGACGGCTCCGGCCTCACATCTCGCGGTCAGGATCTTCCGGACATCCTCCATATGGGCGCGGGGCTGATGCTTCGACGGCAACTGTTCGAGTGCGACCAGCGCGGTGGCCAGAGCTTCCGTGACCACCCATTCGTCGTGTCCGGTAATTCCCTTTCGCGGCATCACCACACCCTCCGTCGCTCCGGCTGCAACATTGTAGCGCGAGAAGGGTGGGGGCTGTCATCAACCAACATGGCCAAGGCGGCCAGGAACCGGTTGGCACGGCCCTACCACGATGCGTCGCAGGGAACCAGCGTGGCGGCGGCGCGCGGTTGGCTCGCGATCGATCCCAAGCATCTCGTCGGCGAGCGAGGTTTCGACTACGCCAACATCTTCACCAATCCGGATCTTGCCGATCTGGCACGGCCGGTCGCGACCGAACCCGGACGTTTTGCGCGGCGTCTCGACATCGTCGTGCAAGCAGCGAGGCTGGATCGTCGGCGCCTGCTGTCATGGATCGTCGCCTGGACCGGCTTGTCGGCAGCATTGTTGCTCGGCGATGACGATCTGCTCGCCGAAATCAACCTGCAGATCGCAAACCTTGCTACGGCCGAGCTCGACCGGATGGCATAGGCGCGCAGCCGCTACGCCGCGGCGGCGCTGGCTCCGCTCAGCGATACACTCAGGATTCGCCACTTCGATATATCGAAGAAATAGGCAGCCTTGATGCGTGCGGACGCGGGATCCGGCGCCTGAATCGCCGTGTGGAATTTCCGCTCCCCATCGCTCAACGAAATCCGGAATGTCTGCATTGCTCGAACCTCCACGCGCGGATGCTGCGGCAGCGACGGTTAACATCCGGTTTGCTGGTAGCGGTCCGGCGCGGCGCACGCGCGTCTTGTGCGCCGCCGCTCTCATATGAAGCCTACGGCAGCCGCACCATCGTGTCCTCTGCACCAACGACGCGTCCATCCTGCGCTCGCAGCTCGAGCCGGCGCACCGGCAGTCCATTCTTTCGATCAACCAGCAGCACATGCGACTCGTCGGGCTCGAAGAAGAAATCCTCGCCCCACTGCCGGAGCGCGACGAGGAGCGGGAAGAGCCCGCGTCCCTTTTCGGTCAGCACATAGTCCTGATACGGGCTGCCGTCCGCTGCCGGCACGGCCTCCATGATCCCATGCGCCAAGAGATTGCGGAGCCGCGCGGCGAGGATGTTCTTGGCAAGCCCGAGGCTCTTCTGAAACTCGCCGAACCGGCGCTTTCCGTCGAAGGCATCGCGGACGATCAGCAGCGACCACCAGTCGCCGATCGCATCCAGAGGCCGCGCCACACCGCACATCGAGTCCCTGTGGCTCACTCTCTTGGCCATCGCGGTCACCTGTCGTTCCTCACGCCACGCACTGATCGGAGGGGCGGCCCGAAGGACCGCCCGGTCGTGGGTCCGATATACTGGTTGCAAAGTAAAACCTCAAGCGATACACCATGGTTTCAAATTAAAACCATGCAGGCCAAGCCATGATCCAGCCCGACGCCGCCTTTGACGGCACCTTTCCGTTCACACCGCATTTCAGCACGGCGCCGGGCTTCCGGATGCACTATCTCGACGAAGGCCCGCGGGACGGGGAGGTGGTGCTGTGCCTCCACGGCGAACCGACCTGGGGCTATCTGTTTCGCCATCTGGTGCCGGCGCTCAGCATCACCCACCGCGTGGTCGTTCCGGATCACATGGGGTTCGGCAAGAGCGCGACGCCGGCAGAGCGCAGCTACTGGCTGCAGGACCATGTCGACAATCTCGAAGCGCTGGTGCTTGCGCTCGATCTCTCCGACATTACGCTGGTCATGCATGACTTCGGCGGCCCGGTCGGCATGGGGTTCGCATCGAGGCATCCGGATCGGATCCGCCGCATCATCTCGGCCAACGGGCCGACGCCGTTCGGGCAAAGCGACCTGTTCGAGCGCGTCACCGCCAATGCGCTGACTTCGCCGTGGTTTCAATGGATCGTAAAAGCCGAAGCCAATGGTGAGCTCGAGCCAGTGCTCGGCCAACTCGGCTACAACATCCTGAGCACGCTCAAGCTCAACGGCTTCGAGAACAACGCCGTCATCACCGATGCCTGGCTAGCCGCCTACGGTGCCCCCTTCGCTCGTCCGGCCGATTGCCTCGGTGCGATCGGATGGGCCAAAGGCTTTGCGACCGGCGCGCACAGGTTCGAGGCGCCGGATCCCGCAGCCGACCGCGCGATCCGCGGCAAGGCTGCGCTCGCCATCTGGGGCGAGGCGGATCGCACGCTGCACGCAGAGCATTTCCTGCCGCTGTTTTCCGCGATCTTCCCGGCGGCACCGATCAGGCGTCTTGCCGGCGTCGGGCATTACTGTTTTGAGGATGCTCGGGAAGAAATCGTCCGATTGATCGCGGAATTTATCCGGCAGACCTGACTGCAATGCCCTGTCGCATGCGACGGGCAGGGCGCTCACGTCGCCAAATCTCGATTGGCGTGTGCGTGGTTCAGCTCGCGCCTGCGAGAATGACGAGGTTGTTGATGACGGGCGTTGCGCAGAACGCCGCCACAAGGGCAATCTTGGAAAGGCTTTCGCTGCGCCAAAGCAGCGCGATGACGAGGTACGTCAAACCCAGTTTCGGGATCAGCCACCAGGCACCGAGCCAGGCCTGCGCCATCTCCATGAACGGGTTCGCCTCGCCGAATCCAAGCTCCAAAATCCTGTTGGTGGTCGCAAGGTCCGCGCATCCAAGGAGCAGTACGGAAAGCAGCAGCAGTGCCTTGACCCAATTCATTTCAGCCTCTCGGTGCCAAGCGCCAGACCGGTGATGATCCCGCCATTTTAAGCTGATTCGTTAATTGTCTGTTCCGGCAGGAGATTCAACCGCGGCAGCAGGATGAGCGCCCGGCCATTTGGCATGGCCGCTGCTCCGGTCACAGCCTTGCATTTGCTCTAAGCGACTCCAGCGACCCTGACCAACCCCGGCTCGGCTCGCGCAAATCGTCGCTGCGCGAAATTGATCAGCGGAGACTCGATCGTACGCCAGGTGATTTCCGCCAGGATGCAGACGACCGGAAGCGCAAGGCACCCTGCCAGCGGGCGGCCGAGGTCAAAGAACACGTCGTAGACGACCATGTGGAATAGATAGAGCGAATAGCATCTGCGTCCCGGCCACACGAACGGACGGAGCAGCTCTGTCCGTTCCATGTTGGCGCCAAGCCAGACAATCGCGCAGCAAGCCCATGCTGCGATGGAGAGAAAGCCGAAGGGGGCAACCATGACGGCATACGCCACATCGCAGAGCGGCGGCACGCAGGCCAGCACCATCCACAAAATGCGGGAGCGGCAGTAGCCGCGCATGAAGCAGGCGAGAAGGACGCCGCCGAACAGTTCGTCGAGGCGGCCGGGCAGCAGAAACTGCCAGGAATGGTCCGGCAGATAGGCGTGAAACAGCCAGCGCCAGACCGGCGCCAGCAGCACGCCTATCCAAATGGTGCGGATCAGCCATCGGCGCGGCAGCCAGTAAATCAGGATCGGCAGGATCAGGTAGAACTGCTCTTCGATGGCGAGCGTCCAGGTGACGAAGGTCAAATCGGACTGCGGGTAGCCGAACTCCAGCCACGGGATGGCCTGGATGAAGAACAAATAGTAGCCCCAGTGATCCGGCGGCACGAGCGCCAGCAGCAGCCAATAGAGCGGCAGGATCCGAAACGCTCTCCGCCCATAGAAGGACGAGAAATAGCCGGGCTGTTCGCGACTATCCAGCAGGATGCCGCCGATCAGAAATCCGCTGAGGACGAAGAACAGATCAACGCCCAGCATGCCATATTTGAAGCCGAAATAGTGCCGGGCGATGACCATCGAAATGGCCAGCCCCCTCAGCGCATCGAGCGGTTCGGAACGGTCGGACTGAGCTTTGCGTTCCGTGCTCATTGATCGCCGATGGCAGCAATATCCATCTTGCCCCGCCTTCAGGAGGAGCAGAAAGGCTCCCGCACCCGAGAGCGAAGGGCAACCCGGGACTCTACGGAGCTTCCCGGTCGTTGCCGAGCAGTCGCGACCGTCGCTGTGATTTGGCGGAAGGGGTGGGATTCGAACCCACGGTACCCTTGCGGGCACGCCGGTTTTCAAGACCGGTGCCTTAAACCACTCGGCCACCCTTCCAAACCAACAGTTTCAAGTGCTTAGCGGCAGACTCGAAGAGCACGAACCGCGAAATTGGCACCCGATTTGGGCAGCTAACGCGCCAGCATCGCATGGATCGCCGCCGCCTTGCCGTCGTCGTTCCTAAACAAGTGGACGTAGACGCGCAAGGTGATGTCCGGCCTCACATGCCCAAAGCGCATTGAGACAGTAACGTATTACGCTGGCATCGATCAGCTCGGATGCACGGATTGCCGGAGGTTGTGGAACCCGCGTTGGGCTGGGAAGTCGCTCCGGGCCATTCTTTGCCGTAGCGCTTCTTGATCGGCGTGCGTGTCCGCTGCGAACTGGCCGGCGAATTGCGGCCGGATCGATCGGCTTTCGCGTGAGGGGCATGACCTGAGCTTACGCGCAACAATGCCGCCAGACTTAAAATGCTCGCTGGCGGCGTTGATCCTGGCCCCCGGGAAGGATGTGCAAAATCCCGACATATGAGGGGGGTCGGCACAAGGCGTGCCAGGGTTCGCCTCGCAAAACGGGTTACTACCGAAGGGGTATGTGGTGTCGTCTTATACGAACAGATCCGTCCTGGGTGATGTGTCCCCACGGGTCATAAACTTCAGCAGCTCGATTGCGAAACGCTCTTCGGATAAGCGCTGCTCGATGAAGTGAGTCTCGACTTCGCTAAGTCTGGTGCGAAGCAACCCTCGGTAATGCTCGATGTTTTGCTCATGCACGCGCAACATCGCAATCTTTCGTTCGTCCATTTACGCCCCCTGTGTCTCGGAGGCGCTTTCGCGCCGGTTACCGTCATCACTCTACAAGCAAGAATCGACGCCACGATGACTGTCGGTTCGCAGCGACCGTCAAATTCGGAGTATGTGCACATCGGGGATTTCTCACGAAACTGCGATGCCGCCGACGGTGGTTTCGGTCGGGCGTAGCGGGCGCGCGACCAATTGATTTCCAGCAGCGGCTTTTGAACGCCGCCGCCAGCTGAGGTAGCTTTCACCCGGGCAGTATTTTTCCCGGTATCGGTTCCTCCTGGAAGCGCTCTATTCCTCAGCTACGATACGGATGTAGGTGAGGAAATATGTCCTTTGAGCCGATGGCCGCAGCGATCGATTGGCCGGACGCCTATTGATGGCCTTCTGGAAAGAGCGTTTGGACGACTGCGTTCCGTCCGGGCTGAGCGATCTCAAGCCAGTCCTGAACGGGACGTCGATATCGTTCGTACACCGCGTGGAGCGACGACTGCGAATATGGAATTCGATGCAGAGGGCAAGATTGCTTACATGGAGTGGGGCGCTTCAGGCGCGCCACACGGAGATCGCCGATCGATTTGACGATAAGCCGCTTCGAGGAGTTGTTAGGTGCAAGTCATACGGAATGGATTTCTATCGCTTCTGGCCTTGGGAGCGTTGACCTTGGAAGGTCACGCGCAAACGCTGGTCGCATCATTGGAGTGCGATTTTCCGCTTGCCTCTACCGATGATTGGACCATGGCCGCATCGACCCTCCAGTACTACGTCGATACAGCAACGGGCTGGCGAGTGAACCCAGATTCCTTCTCATTCGATGGCCCGACAGACATTACCATCGGTGGAAAGGATCACACGGCTTCGCTTTCGATCACTATTTCCCGGCAGTCAGGCAAGGCTACCAAAACCCTGTCGACGGAACGGAAATCCCTCACAGTCAGCGGGGAATGCAAAAAGATGGACTCCTCCGGACGTAAGTTTTAGGCGTACCCGTCGCCTCGAATGCTCGAGCGTGCGCCATGATTCTGCGAGCAGCGCTCGCTGGAACGGCCCAGGAGCGTTCCTCCCTTCATTTTCGTCATCGTTCGCGATCGCTCGCCCGGCCACCAGGTCGACGGAGGGGTCGTGCTGGCTGACGCCATCCGAGGGGCTATCCGTCGGCCTGCTTTGCGATCGACCTAAGCTGGCCGTCTCAGTTGCCCCAACTCCGACTGCGGGAGATTGCATGCGGCCTCGATGCGCCCTGCGTCGAGGCCGTTTTTATTGCGGTGGCGTCAGAGGTGGACGACGACAAACGCTGCGCTCGCGCGCATGCTTGGGCTACGGGCGGAGTTGATTCGGCCATGATGCTGGAAGCCGTCGTGCCGCTGATGGGACTGGGCGCCTGCGCCTTGCTGCTCATCGCCTTCTGGGGACTTACGTTGCGGTAATAGTGCGACGCAGGACATGGGCTGCCGGATGCGCCCTGCGGGGTACCCCGTGAGACCTCGGCAAGCACGCTCCGACGTCGAGTACAATTCGGGCTGCCGCGGATGTACCGGCGCTCTGCTGAATCGAGGCGGCCTACTGACTGGCGCCCGCGCCCCCAGCAGACGGAATGACGGCCTCAGCAATCCCCATGCTGAGGCCGTTTTCCGTTACGCGGCCACCCTTCCGGATCATTCGGATCGGGCGCCGCCGAACCAACGCGAACGTGGCGAGAACGTCGGAGCGAAGTGGGCCGTCTGCTCGGTCCGCCAGCGGCGAACCGACCGCGTGTGAGCGCGACGACAAGTTGGCCTGCACGCACCACGGTTGACCGCAACCACCGCCATTGGCCATCATGATGTCCATGAAGCGCATCCTCTTCCTTTGCACCGGCAACTACTACCGCAGTCGATACGCAGAGGAGTTGTTCAATCATCTTGCGCGCGGCGAAAACCTGCCGTGGCGCGCCTCATCGAGAGGCGCCGCCGAACGGGGCTCGCCCGACAATGTCGGCGCCATGTCGGTGTTTGCTGATGACCGGCTTCGCGCCAACGGCATCGTTCCGGAGGGCGCGGCGCGCTATCCGCAGCCATGTTCATTGGCTGATTTCGACGGCGTGGACCTGGTGATCGCGCTCAAGGAGGCCGAGCATCGTCCGCTCATCGAGCGGCGGTTCCCCGAGGTCGCCGACAAGGTAACCTACTGGCATGTGCACGATATCGACGTTGCCCAGCCCGCGGTCGCGCTGCCGATGATCGACGATCTCGTCCGCGGCCTGGTTTCATCGCTCAGGTAGTCGGTTCGCGCTTCAGGAAGATCGCCAGCGCATATTCCGCCGGCCGTGCGAGCCTGCCGCTGATGCGCTCGAGGCCACCCACGGCCACGATCTCGAGGCGGCCTTCAGTGACCTTCAACCGGTCGATCGGCACGTCCCGCGCAAGGAATACCTCGCCGCGAAGGGTGCCGCCCGGCGTCGAATGATCCGGTCCGAAATAGCGACCGATCAGCTCAAAACGCTCGGGCGGCAGGTAATAGCCGATCTCCTCGTGGATCTCGCGCACCACGCATTCCAGGAAGGTCTCGCTGCCCTCCCGCCGGCCGCCAAACAGGCTGATCTTGCCGGGATCGGTAACGTGGGGAAGGTCGTCGCGCAATTGCATCAGCAGCCGGCCATCCGTGCTGACGAGCAGGGCGGACGTTCCCTCTCTTACCGAGTCGGTCATTCGCGAATGCTCTCCTGGGAGGTGGAGGGTGCATCAGGACTGACGCTGGGAAAGACCACGGATCTGTGCTGTGGAGATCGGACCGCCCGGCACGTGCTGGGCCGCAATCGCCAGCACTCGAAGACTGAAGCCAAGGTTCGATCGGCGCGCTATGAGGTGAGGGTGGTCAAGGCCGTGTCGCATGGGCGCAGACGGCGCCCACGGCATCATTGGTTCAACCGAAAGCGAAGGCCAGCAGGCTCGAGCACAGCAGCACGAGGCTTGCTGCGGTCAGGGTCAGAAATCCGTCGGAGACCAAATCGTGACTACGCATGATACACCTGCCTTCAACCGATGCTCATCCGAATTGATTAAAGCTTTCCGAACATTCACTCCTGGAAAGAGGTGACGCGTCTTTCCGCCTTCAACGGACTGTCAGGCCCGGTACCGATAGCCTTCCACAGCGTGCGCCAAGAAGATCGCCGCACTCACCAGGCCCATCACCGCTGTAACCGTCTCGATCATCGCAAACTTCCTTTGCGCCCCACGTCCGAGAGAAAACGATTGCAGCCTTGCACAGTCAAAAAGATTCAATTGTTGGAATTGAAGAAGCGCCCCGACTGATGATTTGCTGCAACAGTGTGTCTGATAGCGGGACAGGCGAGGGCGTTTTGGGCGGTTCGGTCTCCGTAGAACAACTGAGGCGACGCAACAGGCAATTTACCAAGGTGCCATAGCGTTAAGGCTCACCCCATTTCCGCCGTGTTCCGGTTGCGATATCTTCACCATCCGGTGCGGAGGTGGGCCGCACAGTGACAGAATCGATCCCGACGCCTCGCAGCAGGCGCGGGTCCGCGCAGAATGGTACTTGGGGCAGATGGGGATTAGACGGCCAGATTCGATGATCCGGACGGCGCGCGGCGCCGTTGCGGTGGCCTCGTGCCTTGTGCTTGCCAATTGCGCCTCCTCGAACCAGCTCAGCAGCCGGATCGATCCCAAATATGGCGTCTCCTCGAGCCCGCGCGTCGTGGCGCTCGGTGACCCCGTGCCGAAGGGCGGCGGCACCTACCGCATCGGCAAGCCCTATGTCGTCGCCGGCCGCACCTATGTGCCGGAGGAGAACGAGAACTATCGCGCCGAGGGCATGGCGTCCTGGTACGGCGATGATTTCCATGGCCGGCTGACGGCCAACGGCGAGGTGTTCGACATGGGCTCGCTCACGGCCGCCCATCCGACCTTGCCGATGCCTAGCTACGCCCGCGTCACCAATCTGAGCAACGGCAAATCGCTCGTCGTTCGCGTCAACGACCGCGGCCCGTACCACGGCAATCGCCTCATAGACGTCTCGAACAAAGCCGCGGAACTGCTTGAATTCAAAGGCAATGGCGTCGCACGCGTGCGGGTCGAATATGTCGGCCGGGCACCGCTCGAAGGTTCCGACGACCGCCAGCTGATAGCGACCCTGCGCACCGGTACGCCGGCGCCGTCCCCGTCGATGGTCCGGGTCGCCTCGGCCCGGCCGTTCGTGCCCGAGATGTCGTCCTCGTCGGGCCGGCTCCGCGGCGACGTTCCGCTGCCAGAGGGGCGGCCCTACAGCCTCGGCAACACCCAGGCCGACTACGCCTCGGTCAACGCCACCTCGGAAATGTCGGCCTCGAGCCGGTCGCACCGCCGTGTGGCGAACAATCCGCGCGAAGTCTCCTACGAGGGTGACGCCCGCTACGCTGCAGCCCCGAGCCCGGCCGCAGCCTATGTGCCGATCGACGCGCGTGGGCCGGCTGAAGTGCTGAGCGGGCGCGGGCTCTACTGAACAAAGCCGCTTACTGGATCAAGTCGTTGCGAATCAGGCTTTTGGCCTGATCACTTCAGAAATGCGATCAGCGCCGCATTGACCTCGTCGGGGCGCTCCTGCTGGATCCAGTGGCCGGCGCCCTCGATGATCAGCTTCTGCCGCAGGTTCGGCAGCACACGTTCCATGTCCGCGACGCGCTTCGCACCGATCAGCCCGGTAATCACCGAATCGTTCGAGCCGGCGATGAACAGCGACGGCTGATGGATCTGGGCGTCCTGCCAGGGCGCGGTCAGCTCCCAATTGCGATCGAGATTGCGGTACCAGTTCAGGCCGCCGCGAAAGCCGGACTCCCGGTAGCCTTCAGCGAATTCGGCGATGTCGGCCTCGGTCAGCCAGGCCGGCAGCGGCATTCCGGCCGGCAGCTTGCCGAGGAAGCCCTTGGCTTCGTCGACGAACATCGAGCTCGGATCGGAGACACCGCGCCCGAGCACCAGCCGCATGGTTTGGGCGATGTCGCGCTCGAATTCGGCCTCGGCCACGCCGGGCGGTTGGAAGTACTGCCAATAGAAATTCGTGACGCCGTTCTCGCGCAGGGTTTCCAACGGACGGCCGCGGCCTCGGAACGGCGGCGGCACGCTGAGGCCGGCGACCTTGGTGAAGATGTCAGGGCGGAACATGGCCGCGTGCCAGGCCACCGGCGCGCCCCAATCGTGGCCGACGACCATCGCCTGCTGCTCGCCGAGCGCAGCCACAAGTGCGACGATGTCGCCGACGGTATCGAAGATCGTATAGGCGCCGACATCGGCCAGGGCGGTGGTCCGGCCGAAGCCGCGCATGTCGGGGGCGACGACCCGAAAGCCTGCCGCGGCGAGTGCTGCGATCTGGTGCCGCCACGAGTAGGACAGCTCCGGCCAGCCATGGCAGAGCACGACCAGTGGGCCTTGCCCGGCCTCGCGCACGAATATGTCGATGCCGTTGGCGGAAATGATGCGGGAGGATGACATTCGCGTTTCCGCCTTGTTTGCCGGTTCTGCTGTCGCTAGCTGGTTCCAAAGATGACGAACAAGGATACGGGCGTTCAGCGCAGCCGGCAATCCAGCCGACCGTGCACAAGCGGCGAAACCTCAGTTGTTTGCGATACTTCCAACTGTTAGAACGCAGTCTTTCAGGACATCGCCGATGGCAGCCCAGACCGCAATTCCCCGCACGTTGTCAGCTCGCGCCGGGCAGTGCTGGCGTGGCCTGGTCGCGGCTGCGGTCGCGCTGGCGATCGGCTGCGGCGGGTTGGTCTATGCCGCCAACCAGAGCGTCCAGGGCGCCAAGAAGGAAGAAGGCGGATTCGACGGCGATGCGCCGACCGCGATCCTGGTCGAGGCATCCTCGGGCAGCGTGCTGTTCGAGAAGAACGCCGACGAGCTGCGCGCGCCCTCCAGCATGATGAAGCTGATGACCGCCGAGGTGGTGTTCGACGCCATCAAGAAGGGCGACATCAAGCTCACCGATGAGTACCGGATCAGCGAGAACGCCTGGCGGCGGGGTGGGGCGCCGTCCGGGACCTCGACGATGTTCGCGGCGATCAACAGCAAGGTCTCGGTCGACGACCTCCTGCACGGCGCGATCATCCCGAGCGGCAACGACGCCTGCATCGCGCTCGCCGAAGGCATCGCCGGTAACGAGCATACCTTTGCGACCGACTTCATGACCAAGCGCGCCCGCGAGCTCGGCATGACCAAGTCGACCTTCGGCAATTCCAACGGACTGCCGGACCCGACCAACAAGATGACGGTGCGGGAACTCGCCGTGCTGGCGCGTCACATCATCCTGACCTACCCGGACCGCTACAAGCTGTTCGGCGAGAAGGAGTTCACCTGGAACAAGATCCGCCAGCAGAACCGCAATCCGCTGTTGAACGCCTTGCCCGGCGCCGATGGCCTGAAGACCGGCTACACCAAGGAAGGCGGCTACGGCATGGTCGGCTCGGCCGTGCAGAACGACACGCGGCTGATCGTCGTGGTCAACGGCCTCGAGGATTCCGAAGACCGCGCCACCGAAGCCAAGAAGATGCTGGAATGGGGGTTCCGCAGCTTCGAGACCCGGGTCCTGATCGCGGCCAACCAGCCGGTCGGCTATGCCCGGGTGTTCGGCGGCGAGAGCCGCTCGGTCAAGCTGGTCAGCCCCGATCCGATCAAGGTGATGGTGTCGAAGAACGGCAACGACAAGCTGCTCGCGCGCGTCATCTATAGCGGACCGGTCAAGGCCCCGATCACCGCCGGTCAGCAGATCGGCGTCGTCCGGGTCTGGCGCGGCGGCAATGTCGCGATGGAGACTCCGGTATTCGCGGCCGATGCCGTCGGCACCGGATCGACGATGCGCCGCGCGCTCGACGGTGCCCAGGAGCTCGTGATCGGAATGTTCCGCGCAGGGGTCGAGAAGCTCTGAGATGGCGGAAGCAGCAGTCCAACGGCCGAGCTTGCGCGGTCGCTTCATCACCTTTGAAGGCGGCGAGGGATCGGGGAAATCGACCCAGATCCGCAAGCTCGCCGAACGGCTCGACGTCGCCAAACTACGCGTGATCGTGACCCGCGAGCCCGGCGGCTCGCCCGGCGCCGAGATCATCCGCCACCTCGTGCTGTCGGGGATGGGCAAACTGCTGGGACCGGAGGCCGAGACGCTGCTGTTTGCCGCCGCGCGCGACGACCATGTCCGTACCGTGATCCTGCCGGCGCTCAACCAGGGCATCTGGGTGCTGTGCGATCGCTTCTTCGATTCCACGCGCGCCTATCAAGGCCAGCTCGGGCAGGTGCCGGCCGGCCTCGTCAATGCCATGCAGCGCGTCACCATCGGCGATCTGAAGCCCGATCTCACGTTCATCCTCGATGTGCCGGTCGAAGTCGGACTGCAACGCGCCGCCATGCGCCGCGGCAATGCCACGGCGGATCGTTTCGAAGCCGAGGGCATCAAGTTCCATCAGGATTTGCGTGACGCCTACCGCCGGATCGCGGCCGAAGACCCGGAGCGCTGCGTGCTGATCGATGCGACGGCGGATCAGGACGTGGTCGCGGCGAGGATATGGGCCGCGCTGCGCGAGCATCTGCGCGCAACGCTCACGGCAGACACACCGGCATGAGCGCACGCAAGGTCGAACAGGAGAGCCCCGCTCGCAACCCGCGCGAAACCGCCGATCTGTTCGGGCATCGCGAGGCGGAGACCGCCTTGCTCGATGCCTATCGCAGCGGACGAATTCCGCATGCCTGGCTGATCGGCGGCGCGCAGGGCATCGGCAAGGCGACGTTGGCCTACCGCATGGCGCGGTTTGTGCTCGCATTCCGCAATCCGAAGTCATCGCAGGTCCAGGCAGCGCCGACGCTGCGGGTCGATCCGTCCGATCCGGTGGCGCGGCAGATTGCCGCCGGTGCGCACGGCGGTCTGCTGGTGCTGGAGCGCGGCCTCAACGACCGCGGCGTGATGCGCACTGTGATTACGGTCGACGAGACGCGCGAGACGATCTCGTTCTTCGGCTCGACCGCCGCAGTGGATGGTTGGCGCGTCTGCATCGTCGACACCGTCGACGAGCTCAATCCCAATGCCGCGAACGCGCTGCTGAAAATCCTCGAGGAGCCGCCGCAGCAGTCGCTGTTCCTCTTGGTCAGCCACGCGCCGTCACGGGTGCTGCCGACCATCCTGTCCCGCTGCCGCAAATTGCTGCTGCGGCCGCTGGAGACGGGCGATGTGTTGCGCGCGGCCGCGGCCGCAACCGACATGGCCCCTGATGATCCTGCGCTGGCTGACGCCGCGGCCGCCTCGGAAGGCAGCGTGGGGCGGGCACTATCGTTGCTCGGTGGCGACGCGCTCAAGCTGCAACAGCGCACCGCCGCGCTGCTGGCGACGCTGCCGAGCGTCGATCCGCGTGAGCTGCATGCACTGGGTGATGCGCTCGGTACCAGCGATCGCGTCGCGCTTGCCGCTTTCATCGACGGCATCGATCGCTGGATGAGCGAGCGCATGCGCACCGGCGACGCCAACGCCAATCTGCCGCGCCTTGCACGGCTGGCGGAGGTATGGGAAAAGATCGTCCGCGCCGCGCGCGATACCGAAGCCTACAATCTGGAGCGCAAGCCGCTGGTTTTCTCGGTGTTTTCGATGCTCGCGGACGCGACCCGATAGACGCCAAGTCTGAAAGCGCACTCGTCCGAAAACTTACTCGTCCGAAGACACATCCGCCTGACAACACTCCCGACAATCTCGTTTCGATCTGCAAAGGATTCCGTGGTGGCGACTGCTAAGAAGACATCGTCGACAAAAGCCAAGAAGACGAAGAAGGCATCGCCCGCTCGCGCGACCAGGAAAGCCACGGCGAAGTCGCGCGCTGCCAAGACCAAGAAGGGTGTGCGCGTCACCAAGAAGGCGAAGAAGGTCGCCAAGTCCAAGACGGGCGCCAAGGGCGTGAAGAAATCTGCGGCCAAGAAGGTCGCAAAAAAGGCCGTCAAGAAGGTTGCCGCGAAGGCCCGCAAGGCGCCGCCGAAGAAGCCAGCCGCTGCAGCCGTGGCTTCGTCCGCAAAGAAGCCTGCGGCGCCGAGAGCTCCGGCTGCCGAGAAGGCTCCCAAGGCGGCAACGGTTCGCGCGCCCAAGCAACCGAAACCCGCAGCGACTCCGCGCGCGTCCGTCCCGGCACCTGCTGCGGACCGCAGCAACGTCTACTACATCACGACCGCGATCGCCTACCCGAACGGCCAACCTCACATCGGTCACGCCTATGAGGCGATCGCGACCGATGCACTGGCGCGCTTCCAGCGGCTCGACGGCAAGGACGTGTTCTTCCTGACCGGCACCGACGAGCACGGGCAGAAGATGATCCAGACCGCGGCCGGCGAGGGCATGACGCCGCACGACCTTGCGACCCGCAACGCTGCCCGCTTCAAGGAGATGGACGAGCGGCTCAACGTCTCGTTCAACCGATTCATCCGCACCTCGGAAGAACAGCACCACCGCTCCAGCCAGGCAATCTGGCAGCGTATGGCTGACAACGGCGACATCTATATCGACACCTATGCAGGCTGGTACTCGGTCCGCGACGAAGCCTATTACGCCGAGGATGAGACCACGGTCGGCGAGGACAATGTCCGCCGCGGTCCGCAGGGCACGCCGGTCGACTGGGTCGAGGAGAAAAGCTATTTCTTCAAGCTCTCGGCCTATCAGGACAAGCTGTTGCACCTCTACGAGAGACAGCCCGATTTCATCGGCCCGGATTCGCGCCGCAACGAGGTGATGAGCTTCGTGCGCGGCGGGCTGAAGGACCTCTCCATCTCACGCACCACCTTCGACTGGGGCGTCAAGGTCCCAGATGATCCCGAGCACGTGATGTATGTCTGGGTCGACGCGCTGACTAACTACATCACCGGCGTCGGCTTTCCCGACGAGAGCGACAAGCACTGGCGCTATTGGCCTGCCGACGTCCACATCATCGGCAAGGATATCATCCGCTTCCACGCGGTGTACTGGCCGGCCTTCCTGATGTCGGCGGGCATTCCCGTGCAGAAGCGCGTCTATGCGCACGGCTTCCTGTTCAACAGGGGCGAGAAGATGTCGAAGTCGGTCGGCAACGTGGTCGATCCCTTCAACCTGGCCGATCAGTACGGCGTCGACCAGGTGCGCTATTTCTTCCTGCGCGAGGTGCCGTTCGGCCAGGACGGCAACTACAACCACGAGGCTATCGTCGCGCGCATCAATGCCGACCTCGCCAATGATTTCGGCAATCTGGCGCAGCGTTCGCTGTCGATGATCGCCAAGCAGCTCGGCGGCGTGCTGCCGGAGCCGGGCGGGTTCAGCGACAACGACAAGGCGATCCTGGCGCAAGCCGACGCCATGCTGGAGACGTCACGGACCGCGATGGCGACGCAGCAGATCCATCAATGGCTCAACACGGTGTGGGCGGTGGTCGCCGAGGCCAACCGCTACTTTGCCGGCGAGGCGCCGTGGGCCTTGGCGAAGACCGATCCGGCGCGCCAGAAGACGGTGCTGTATGTCACCGCTGAAGTGGTGCGCCAGATCGCGATCATGGCGCAGGCCGTGATGCCGGAGTCCTGCGGCAAGATGCTCGACAGCCTCGGCGTCCCTGCCGATGCGCGCAACTTCGCGGCCATCGCGGAGCGGATCAAGCCGGGCACGGTTCTGCCGGCGCCGGTCGGCGTGTTTCCGCGCTACGTGGAACCGAAGACCGAATGAGTGGTTCGAAATTCATGCTGGTCGACAGTCACTGCCATCTCGATTTCCCCGATTTCGCCGACGATCTCGACGGGATCGTCGGCCGCGCCGCAGCGGCCGGCGTCGGCCGCATGGTCACGATCTCGACCCGGGTGAGGCGGCTCGGCGGTTTGCTTGCGATCACGGAGCGGTTTCCCGACGTCTACTGTTCGGTCGGCACCCATCCGCACCATGCCGACGAAGAGGACGGCATTCCCGCGAGCGAACTGATCGAGCTGACCAGGCATCCCAAGGTCGTGGCGCTCGGCGAGGCGGGGCTCGATTATTTCTACGAGCACGGCTCGCGCGAGGCCCAGGAGCGCGGCTTTCGCGCGCATATCGCGGCGGCGCGCGAAACCGGTCTGCCGCTCGTCATCCACACCCGGGAGGCCGATGAGGATTGCGGCCGCATCCTGGAGGACGAAGTCGCGAAGGGCCCGTTCAAGGCCGTGCTGCACTGCTACACCGGCGGTCGCGAGCTCGCCATGAAGGCGATCGCGCTCGGACTGTCGATCTCGTTCACGGGCATCCTGACCTTCAAGAAGTCGGACGCCCTGCGCGCACTTGCTGCCGAGCTGCCGGCCGATCGCATCATGGTCGAGACCGACGCGCCGTATCTTGCGCCCGGCAAGTTCCGCGGCAAGCGCAACGAGCCGTCCTACGTCGTCGAGGTCGCCAAGGTGCTCGCCGAAACCCGCGGTGTCTCGCTCGAGCAGATCTCGCGGCAGACCACCGAAAACTTCTTCCGGCTGTTCTCCAAGGTGCCGGCGCCGAAGGTTGCTGCATGACGCTGACACTGACCATCCTGGGCTGCGGCTCATCCGCCGGCGTGCCGCGCCCGGCGCTCGGCTGGGGCGCCTGCGATCCGAGCAATCCCAAAAACCGCCGCCGCCGCTGCTCGATCATGGCCGAGCGCACCATGGAGCACGGCACCACGCGGGTCGTGATCGATACGGCGCCCGACCTGCGCGAGCAGTTGATCGACGCCAATGTCGAGCATATCGACGCGGTGTTCCTGACGCATGAGCATGCCGACCAGACCCACGGCATCGACGATCTGCGCTCCGTGGTTTTGCATCAGCGCCGCCGCATCCCAGTCTACTTCAACCAGTCGACCGCCAAGGACATCATGGCGCGGTTCTCATATTGCTTCATCTCGCCGGAAGGCAGCGACTATCCGCCGATCCTGACCCGGCATTCGATCGAGGCCGGCGAGAGCCACGCGGTGCAGGGGAAGGGCGGTCCGCTGGAACTCGAGGCCTTCCTGGTGCAGCATGGCAGGATCCCCGCGCTCGGCTATCGCATCGGCGATGCCGCCTACACGCCCGATCTGCACGACATTCCCAAGGAGAGCTGGCCGGCGCTCGAAGGACTCGAGCTCTGGATCGTCGACGGCTTGCGCTATGCGCCGCATCCCAGCCATTTCAGCGTTGCCGACGCGCTGTCGTGGATCGAGCGCTTCAAGCCGAAGCGCGCGGTGATCACCAACATGCATTCCGACCTCGACTACGAGGTGCTGCGGCAGAGCCTGCCGGCCGGCGTGATCCCGGCCTATGACGGCATGCGCCTGACGCTCGATCGGGCAGGCTGAAACTCAGGCCGAGATCGCCTTGGCCGATCCGACCGTGTTGCGCAGCAGGAACTTCTGGATCTTGCCGGTGGATGTCTTCGGGATCACGCCGAACACCACTGACTTCGGCGTCTTGAAGCCCGGCATATGCTCGCGGCAATAGGCGATGATCTCGGCTTCGGTCGCCTTGGCGCCGTCCTTCAGCTCGATGAAGGCGCAGGGCACTTCGCCCCATTTCGGATCCGGTTTTGCCACCACCGCTGCGAACAGCACCGCGGGGTGCTTGTAGAGGATATCCTCGACCTCGACGGACGACACGTTCTCGCCGCCGGAGATGATGATGTCCTTGGAGCGGTCCTTGATGATGACGTAGCCGTGCGCGTCGAGCACGCCGAGATCGCCGGTATGAAACCAGCCGCCGGCAAAGGCTTCCTGCGTCGCCTTCTCGTTCTTCAGATAGCCCTTCATCACGATGTTGCCGCGGAACATGACCTCGCCGATGGTCTCGCCATCGCGCGGCACCTCGCGCATCGTCTCGGGATCGAGCACCGTGACGCCTTCCTGCAGCGGATAGGCCACGCCCTGGCGGCGCTTCAGCTGCGCACGGGCATCGGCCGAGAGTTCATCCCAGCCGGGCTGCTCGGCGCAGACCGAGGCGGGGCCGTAGACCTCGGTCAGCCCATAGACATGGGTCAGCTTGATGCCGATGCGCTCGGCGCCTTCGAGCACGGCAACCGGCGGTGCCGCGCCCGCGATCAGGCCGACGACGGGTTTTGCCTTGCCGCCCTTCGGCGCATCGGGCGCATTGATCAGCGTGTTGTAGACGATCGGCGCGCCGCACATGTGGGTTACGCCGTGCTTCGGGATCAGCTCGAAGATCTTCGCCGGGTCCACCTTGCGCAGGCAGACATTGACGCCGGCGGTCGCCGCGATGGTCCACGGGAAGCACCAGCCGTTGCAGTGGAACATCGGCAGCGTCCAGAGATAGACCGGATGCTGGCCGAGATTGCCGGCGAGAATGTTGCTGACGGCGTTCAGATACGCGCCGCGGTGATGGGTCACGACGCCCTTCGGATTGCCTGTCGTGCCCGACGTGTAGCTCAGCGCGATCGCGTCCCATTCGTCGGCCGGCGGCCGCTCGGCGAAAGCCGGATCGCCTTGCGCAACCGCGGCCTCATACTCGATCTCGCCGATCCGCTTGCCGCCGGCGAAGGTGGCATCGTCGACGTCGATCACGAACGGCTTTGCGCCCTGCATCAGCGTCAACGCCTCCGCGATCACGCCGGAGAATTCGGGATCGACCAGGATGATCCTGGCGCCGCCATGGTCGAGTTGGAACGCGATCGACGCCGCGTCGAGGCGGATATTCAGCGCGTTGAGCACCGCGCCGGTCATCGGCACCGCGAAGTGCAGCTCGTTCATCGCCGGGATGTTCGGCAGCATCGCCGCGACCGTGTCGCCGTGGCCGATGCCGCGGCCCGCAAGATAGGACGCGAAGCGCTTGCAGCGCTCGTAGGTCCGTTTCCAGGTGAAGCTGCGGCCCTCATAGACCGCGCTGACGTGGTCGGGATAGACCGCGGCCGAGCGCGCCAGGAAGCTCAGCGGCGTCAGCGGCACGTAGTTGGCGGGCGTCTTGTCGAGCCCGATCGAGTACTGGTTCTGGGCTGCACTCATGGCTCTATCCCATCCGCAAGGTGCTTTAAAGGAAACCGATCGATATCCAGGGGAAGATGGCAACGATGATCAGGCCGATCAACAGCGCCAGCATGTAACCCCAGATCGGCCTTATACCCTCGGCCGGATCGACGCGCCCGATAGCGCAGGCGGCATAGTAACCGACGCCGAACGGCGGCGCGAACAGTCCGATGCCCATCGCCAGGATGATGATCATGGCGTAGTGCACCTCGTGGACGCCGACCTGGCGCGCAATCGGAAACAGCAGCGGCCCGAACAGCACGATCGCCGGAATGCCCTCCAGCACGCTGCCGAGGATCACGAAAGCCAGGATCGAGACCGCGATGAAGGCTGCCGAACCGCCCGGCAGCCCGGTCATCGCCGCCGCCAGCGCCCGCGAGAAGCCGGACTGGGTCAGGCCCCATGCCATGCCGGTCGCCGTGCCGATGATGAAGAGGATCGCGCCCGACAGGCACGCGGTGTCGATCAGCATCGGCACCAGCCGCCGCCAGTTGAACTTGCGGTAGATCAGAAGGCCGATGAGGAAGGCATAGACGATGCCGATGGTGGAGACTTCGGTGGCGGTCGCGATACCTTCGACCACGGCGTAGCGGATCACGAAGGGCAGCGCCAATGCGGGCAGGGCGAACACCAGCGCCTTGCCGATCTCGCCGCCGGAGGCGCGCTGGACGTGGCTGAGGTCTTCGCCGCGGTAGCGCCACCACACCAGCGCCGACAGCGTGATCGCCAGCACCACGCCCGGCAGCAGGCCGCCGGTGAACAGCGCCGAGATCGAGACGCCGGTGACCGAGCCGATCGTGATCAGCACGAGGCTCGGCGGAATGGTTTCGGTCTGGGCGCCGGTCGCGGCGAGCAGAGCGACCAGATCGCCTGGCCTTGCGCCGCGCTGCTTCATTTCGGGGAACAGCACGGGCGCGACGGCGGCCATGTCGGCGGCCTTCGATCCGGAGATGCCGGAGACCAGGTACATGGCGCCGACCAGCACGTAATGCAGGCCGCCACGGACATGGCCGAGCAGGCTCGCCAGGAACGCGACCATCGCGCGTGCCATGCCGGTCATCTCGATCAGGAGGCCGAGGAAGACGAACAGCGGCACCGACAGCAGGATCAGATGGCTCATGCCCTCGTCCATCCGGCCGACCAAGACCATCAGCGGCGTCCGTGTCGTCAGGGCCAGATAGCCGAAGATCGCCATGCCGAACGCAAAGCCGATCGGCACGCCGGCGAACACGCAGAAGCCGACCACGCCGACGAAGAAGATGATCAAATTGAGATTGCCGAGCGGCCGCAGCATCGGCTGCGCCAGCCAGAACACGCCGATCAGCGCGGCCACCGTCAGCGCGGCCAGCAGGAAGGTCTTGAAATCGCCGACCCGCGCCAGCCGCAGCAGCGCGAACAGCCCCATCAGACAGGTGCCGACCGGCAGCGCCGCCGCGCGCCAGGTGTTGGAGATCTGCAGCGCCGGCGTCGTGATGAAGCTCTCTTCGTAGGCGTATTCATAGGCCGGCCGCACGATCAGGATCAGGAACGCCAGCGCGGCGCAGGTCGCGACCACGTCGAGATAGGCCCACAACTTCGGCCCGGCGCTTGCGACCAATGCTGTCATCCGCATGTGCTCGCCGCGGCGGAACGCGACCGCCGATCCCAGCATCGCGAGCCACAGGAACAGGATCGACGCCAGCTCGTCGGACCAGATCAGCGGCGCATGCAGCACGTAACGCGACACCACGCCGGCGAACAGGATCACGACCTCGGCGACGACGAGGATCGCCGCCGGGATTTCGACCACCCAGCCGAGCGTAGCGTCGATGGAACCGAGAACGGAGCGGCGGCGAGGGGGCTGTGACGCCGCCTCGCCGGCCACGGCCGGCGTCATCTCGACATGAGCCATGGCAATCCTCCTGGCAAGCCTCCCGCGTGATCGATCAGGACAGTTTGCCGACTGACTTCTCGAGCAGATCCCAGGCCTTCTCGCCGTACTTGCTCTTCCACTCGGCGTAGAAGCCGGCAGCGCGGAGCTTGTCGCGGAACGGTCCGACCTCGGGCTGGTTGAACACGAGGCCCTTGCCGGTGAGCTCCTGCTTCACGGTGGCGTTGAGCTTCTCGGTGTCCTCGCGCTCCTTGACGGCGGCCGCGTTGACGTTCTTGGCGACGATGGCCTTGATATCGTCCGGCAGCGCCGCCCAGGCCCGGCGGTTCATCAGGAACCAGAAGCCGTCCCACATGTGGTTGGTCAGCGAGCAGTACTTCTGCACCTCGTACAGCTTCGCCGCCGAGATCAGCGCCAGCGGGTTTTCCTGGCCTTCGACGATCTTGGTCTGCAGCGCCGAATAGACCTCGCTGAAATTGATCGAGGCGGGCGATGCATCGAACGCCTTGAACATCGAGGTCCACAGCGGCGACACCGGTACGCGGATCTTGAAGCCCTTGAGGTCGTCAGGACCGGTGATCGGCTTGGTCGACGACGTGGTCTGGCGGAAGCCGTTGTCCCAGATCTTGTCCATGACCTCGAGGCCGGCCTTGTTGATTTCGCCGCGCACATAGGCGCCGAGCTCGCCATCCATGGCCTTCCAGACCGTGGGATAGTCCGGGAATGCGAAGCCGATGCCGTTGATCGAGGCGGCTGGCACCAGGGTCGCCAGGATCAGGCCGGACAGCGTGAAGAACTCGACGCCGCCCGAGCGCACCTGGCTCAGCATGTCGGTATCGGAGCCGAGCTGGCTGTTCGGAAACACCTGCAGGTCGAACCGGCCGTTGGTCTCGGTCTTGATCGCCGCGGCCATCTCCCGGGCGCGCGCCACGAACGGATGCGACTCCGGCAGGTTGTTGGCGAACTTGTACGAGAACTCGGCCGACTGGGCGCGCGCGACATACGGCGCGCCAATTCCGCCCAGGACGGCGGAAGCGGCGGAGACCTTCAGCAGCGTGCGTCGTGAAAAGCTCATTGGGTTTGCTCCCTCGAGAGGCTTGTTGTTGTTCTGAGATGCCAATCCTATACGGACCTGATGCCGCGGGGTCACCAGCGATCTCTGCACAGCTGGCGCTTATTGCAGCGTCCGTACGTCGCGGCAATATCGGCTTTCTGCCGAGACGCGTGGGCGTGGATTGCTATCGCGGCTGGACCAGCCGGAGCAGCGATCGAGACAAGCCCGGACAGCCGCCAAGCTGCGGGCTGGTGCGAAGATTTCGCACTAAATATCTGATCTAATTGGAGATATAAATATTCCATAATATACCTTATGCGAATTATGGATATGGGAGCGGCCGCCAAGCGCCCGGCCGCTATCCCATTGCTTCGCTCTGGCTCGACCTGATGGATTTTGTGACTCGGACCTGAGCTGATCGATCGTGTCAGACCTGCTCCGGCCGCCCGTACCCCGTGACGCATCGGATCGACCGCTCGAGCAGAACCCCGATCGCCGATCCCACGACGACGTCACTGGCCCAATGCGCCAGCAACAGCACGCGCGTCGATATGAGACAAGCGCCGAGCGCCCGGACGATCCCGCGCTGGCCCTCGGGAAGCTGGCTCGCCGCCGAGCTGATGGCGCCGACCTGAATTGCATGCCCTGACGGAAACGAGTCCTCGGCCCTGCCGGAGATTGGAATGCCGTGTAAATGACCAACGACGGTGAGCCGGTCCGGCCGCTTCTGGTTGAAGACCAATTTGAGCAGATGCGGAACCAGGGATGCGGTCAACGCCGTGACCAGAAGATGGTCACTCGCCCGGCGCCGCGGCTCTGGCTTGCCCCGACACCATAGCCACCATCCAAGTGCCACGGCGCAGACGATATGCTCGTCCGCGGCCCACGTCAGGATTGACGCGGCGCGTTCTGTTGGCGGGGTTGTGCTCCGCGCGATAGCGCGCGCAATGGCAATATCGGGCTGGGTCGGTCGGACCGTGATCGGCATGCATGCCCTCGCTTAACGTCGACGACGGCAACTCTTCAACGTTTCCCATTCGCACCCGTTCCAAACCACGCAAAGCAAAAGGCCCCGCTCAAGCGGGGCCCCGAATGCCGCAGCGGTCACCATTTCTGGCGGCTGTACCAATCATTCACTTCCTTCGTGGCTTGATCCTTGGCATAGCCGTAGCGCTGCTGCAGACGGCCTTCGAGTTGATCCTGCTTGCCGGCAATGACATCGAGGTCGTCATCGGTCAGCTTGCCCCACTGCTCCTTGACCTTGCCCTTGACCTGCTTCCAGTTGCCTTCGACACGATTCCAATCCATCGCGGTTCTCCGTTGAAAGTTGAGACTGTCCAACAGACGCGCCGACGCTTCGTTCCTTGAAAGGCTTGCGGCAAAGCTACGCAATCGATCCGCGGGTGAACCGTCGCAGATAGGAACGAGGTTGCAGAGTGCCTGTTGTTGGGTACGGATCACCCAAACTCACGGAGCCACCAATGTCGGAGAAAGACCTCAGCGCCCTCTTCCTCGATACCCTCAAGGACATCTACTACGCCGAAAAGCAGATCCTCAAGGCGCTGCCACGCATGGCCAAGGCCGCCGGGTCGGACCAGCTGCGTGCCGCATTCGAGAAGCATCATGACGAGACCGAAGGGCAGATCGATCGGCTGGAGCAGATCTTCGATCTGATGGGCAAGCCGGCGCGTGGCAAGAAATGCGACGCCATCGAGGGTATCCTCGACGAAGGCAAGGAGATCATGGAGGAGTACGCCGACACTCCAGCGCTCGATCCGGGCCTGGTCTCCGCGGCGCAGGCGGTCGAGCATTACGAGATCGCACGTTACGGCACACTGAAGGCATGGGCCACCAAGCTCAGCATGAAGGATGCCGTCAAGCTCATCGACCAGACGTTGGCCGAAGAAAAGAAGACGGATGAAGCCCTCACCAAGCTCGCCGTCAGCGCCATCAACGCCGAAGCGGCCTGAGGACATTCGCGATGAAGCGAGCCGTTCTGGCAGCGGCCCTCGACTGTGTGCTGTCCGAGCCAGCGCTGGGCCGCCGACTGCGTTGGCCTATGCCGGCAGCACGATCACCTTGGTCTTCAGCGGCGTTCGCGAATAGAGGTCGATCATGTCCTGACTGAGGAGACCGGTGCAGCCGCTCGTAATGCCGTTGCCGATGGTCTCGGGGTCGCTGGTGCTATAGATCGTGTAAAGCGTGTACGCCCCGTTCTGATAGAGATAGAGCACGCGGGCACCGAGTGGATTGTCGAGACCTCCCGGCATGCCGCGAGCATATTTGCCCGCTTCCGGCTGGCGCGCGATCATCTCCTTGGGCGGCGTCCAGGTAGGCCATTCGGCTTTGCGCCCGACATAAGCCTCGCCGCTCCAGCGGAAGCCATCGCGGCCGACATTGGCGCCATAGCGGGTCGCGTTGCCCTCGCCTTCGATGCGGTAAACATAGTACTTGCCGGGATCGATGATGATCGTACCGGCAGCCTCGGCGCTGTCGTAGCGCACTGTCTTGCGAAAATATTGCGGTTTGACCTTGCTGACATCGACCGCAGGGATCGGGAATTTCTCGTCAGGCACGGGCCCGTAGACTTTCTCAGCCTCGGCCAGGCTCATGTAGTCCGATGCACAACCGGTCAGGCCGAATGCGGCAAGACCGGCAGCGGAGCCGAATAGAAACGCCCGGCGGTTGAGGAACCGCGACCGAAGCCCAGGCAGAGCGCCCTTGCCCATCGCGTCGGCATCGGCAATTCCAGGGTCCATGATCATGATTTCGGATTTTCCAAGCTTCTTCGGAAGGCGTGGCAATCTTATGTGAGAAACACCCCGTTCCGGCACTCTTATGGGGGATTTCGCGCTTTTTTGTGAGCGGAACCTTTCCAGAAAAACCTTAAGAACTCCATCTTGTGTGCCGGTCTTATGCGGGAATCCGCAACGGCCAATGGCTTTGCCTGTTAGTCTGTCCCCGACTCTCGCTCCTTGGAGGCTTGCCGACGATGGCCCGACGTACCGGCAGCGCCGATCTGCCTCTCCATGGTGGCCGCGTGCCGCCATGGCTGGCGGAGCGCATGGCGACCCTGGGCGCGATCATCACGCAGGCGGTGGTCCATCACTACGGCCGCGACGCATTCCTGCAGCGGCTCTCACATCCGTTCTGGTTCCAGTCGTTCGGCGCCGTGATGGGCATGGACTGGCATTCGTCGGGGATCACCACGAGCGTGATTGGCGCGCTGAAGCGCGGGCTCGCGCCAATGCAGGACGAGCTCGGCATCTATGTCTGCGGCGGCCGCGGCAAGCATTCGCGGCGCACGCCGGACGAGCTGACGGCGCTGGGCGAGCGGACCGGCTTCGATGGGGTTGCCCTCACCCGCGCCAGCCGTCTGGTCGCCAAGGTCGACAGCGCCGCGGTCCAGGATGGTTTCGAGCTCTATCTGCACGGTTTCTTCGTCACCGTGGACGGCAAATGGACCGTGGTCCAGCAAGGCATGAGCGACAGCAAGCGGCAAGCGCGGCGCTATCACTGGCATTCCGAGGGGCTGCGCAGCTTCGTCGACGAGCCGCACAGCGCGATCGACGGTCCATCGCAGGGCGAGATCTTCAATCTGACCGACCACCGCGCCGATGCCTCGCGCCAGGCCCAGCTCGATCTGCTCGCCGGCCTCGGTCCCGACGGCATCGCGCGTGAGTATGCCGAACTGACCGAGCAGGTCGAGGCGCAAGGCGACCTGTTGCACCTGATCATGCCCGCCCATCACGACGTGCGCTCGAGCGATGTCTTCATCCGCCGCCTGCACGGCACCCTCGCCGCGGCCGCGGAGCGCGGACCGCTGGACTTCCCCGAACTGCTGCTGACGCCCGGCGTCGGCGCCCGCCACCGTGGAGTCGCTCGCGATGGTCGCCGAGGTCGTCCACGGCACGCCGTACCGTTTCCGCGATCCGGCACGCTTCTCGCTGGCGCATGGCGGCAAGGACCGTCATCCGTTTCCGGTGCCGATCAAGGTCTATGACGAGACCATCGGAGTGCTGAAATCGGCAGTGATGCAGGCCAAGCTCGGCCGCGACGAGGAGCTGCAGGCGCTGAAGCGCCTGGATGACCAGGCCCGCAGGCTCGAGCGCACTGCGACGGGCCCGTCCTTCGACGCCTACGTCGCCAGCGAGCGCGCGCGTTCGCCTGATCTCGACGGCCGCTCGGTGTTCGGCTGGGAGGCCGACCTCGCCGGCCGTGATCGCATCACCAAGCGCTAGGCGCACCCGTTAGCGTCCCCTTAGGCACGGCTTTCGGCCAGAATTATCGGCGTGCTGTTCGAGGGGATTGCGTTGATGTCGCTGGAACGAGAGCCTACTGCTGCGGCGGGAGACTCAGAATGTAGTCTTTGCCTCGCATAATAGCCCCCTGCACGTTTTCTTCACCACCGTTAGCAAGGTCGAAGCCGGCCTTAGATGCCGCAACTCTCTCTTCCGGCGTGCCATGGTGCTGTTTATTAGTGAAGTTGCTATCACCGATCCGATGGAAGGTATCGCCGGACGACCAGAGGCTGATCGAAGAGTTACGCTTCTTCAGGAGGCCGAGATACCAACCTGACAGATAGTCGGCATGGAGTTCTATACGACGAACAGTGCGCTCCGATCCTTGCAGAGCACCCGATAGATTTTGTTGGAATTGACAAATGTGTCCAAATTCATGCGCGGCGATTGCAAGTACCGAAACGCCCTGATCATTGTATCGACGAAACTGATCTTGAAAAAGAGTTCGACCGAATACAACAGATCCGTGCGTTCCAGCAGTATTTGTATCCGGCGATGCATAAGCGTTTGGCGAATTATCATCCGCAAAGAAAGCAAAACTCGGGTTTACTTTGAAGGCGCTTGAAATGCGCGCAAGTGCTCGACCTAGCGCACGATCAAGGTTCTTGTCTCCGGACGTGTTTGTCATATCATCTGAATTGGGAAGCGCACCGAAATCCTTTTCCCCCAGACCAAGAAGCGAAGTTTCACCGGGCAGGAGCCAGCAGCCCGCGATCTCGGAAACTGAGCGAGCGGCACCAAGAGTCGGACAACAACACGCGGCTATAGTGCCTGAAAGGATTGCTCGTCGCGTTAGCATCTATTCGTCCTTGGCGATGGATATCCGAACGCGCTGCTTCTTGGGGTCGGACTTCACGTAGAACTCGACGCCATTCAGGCGGTGGAAAAAGTGAATGCCAGTTTTCGTCGGTTGCCCTCCGCTCGTGCTGGCGGATGGGTAACACCCCTTGATTCCATCGGCGAAAGTCTTTGCTTGGGCATCTGGATCGTCACTAAAAGCAAGCTGCCATTCGCAATTGTAAGAAGAGTCATCTTGGTCGATGTAGCACTCCGAGGCTCCTGGCAGGGAAACAGACGTCCTATATCCACCAGTGCCATCGTCTTCCCCGCGGAATTTCTTGAAACCCTTAGTCGTTTCGTTCGCGACAGCGGTCAAGGTTGAACAAAAATCCGCAGCATTGCTTATGCCGCTCGACATCACGACCGTTACGAATAACGCCAAGCGAGTCACTTTGTGTGCGATCATTGTTGAGGCACAATCATTCCGTTGATGAAACCTGGCGGGACCGGAACGTTACAATAGCAAGGTGTACCAGGAGCCCCTGATTGGAATAGACGGCACCAAAGGGCTGGAGTTTGGCAAATATTGCTCGCCATCGTTTGCTGCGGCTGCGGCAATCGTGGGGGAGGCGATGGTTGATTTGTTGTGTCCGGTGTCGGTCGAGACGGCGGCGGTGATCCGGTGCCGCATTCACCAAAATAACACCCATCCCCACCGGTAGCGGCATTTCCCGGGGTATAAGCGCCAAATTTTTTCTCGGTTGGTTGACTGGCGTTCGGGCTTCCGGCTCCCGGCCATTGAGCGAACGCCGCACCCGAAAACACCAAAACCAACCAAAAAGCCGCAATAGTAATTCTTAGCATTGCTCCCCCAAGCAAGCAGAACGGTCTCATTGTTCGATCAAATGCCAGATTTGTCAATCATAAGTTGCACGAACGAGATCGCCCCGTAATGCTCCTACTGTCCCCTGAAGCGCGGCTTGCGCCGCCCGAGGAATGCTGCGACGCCTTCCTTGTGGTCGTCGGTCAGGCTCGCCAGCGCGAACTGGTCGAGATCCATGTGGCTGGCGAGATCGTCGAGCGCATGCGCCAGCCGGTTGACGGTCAGCTTGGTCATCGCGACCGAAATCGGCGGCTGGGCCGCGACCTTGGCCGCGAGCGCCATCGCGGCCTCAAAGGATTTGCCTGTTTCAGCCACCTGCTCCACCAGGCCCCATTCGTAGGCTTGCTCGGCCGAAATCCGGTCGTCGGCCAGGATCACGGCCTGCTTGGTGCGCGCCGGGCCGATCAGATGCAGCATGCGCGGCACGCTCTGCCAGCTCATGCTCATGCCGAGTGCGATCTCCGGCACGCGTAGATGCGCATCGCGTGCCATGACACGGAAATCCAGCGCGACCGCGAGCGCCAAGCCGCCACCAACGCAAAAGCCCTCGATCGCGCCGATCGTCACTTGCTCCATCTCCTGCCAGGCGCGCGTCAGTCGTGGCCCGAGTTTCAGGTGACGACGCAGCGTGCCAATGTCCATGGTCGCGCGCGAACGGCCTTCGGCATCCTTGAGGTCGAAGCCGGCGCTGAACGATTTGGTGCCGCCGGTCAGTACCACCACCGAAGTGTCGCCATCGTCCTCGAAACTGCGTGCCGCATCGGTCAGTTGCCGCAGCGCTGCCGGCGACAGCGCGTTGATACCGTCGCCGCGGTCGAACCGCACCACGGCGATGCGCCCCTCCGGTCCGAGGCCCTTCTCGATCGTCACATCGTCAACCACGCATACCTCCCTGCTCGCATTGTTGTGTACGGCTTGCCTCGACATAGCACGGCGGTTTCGCCTATTCTCTGGGCATGAGCGAACATGATCATCACCACCACGATCACGACCATTCCGAACTGTCGGAGACCGAACTGCGCGTGCGCGCGCTGGAATCGATCCTGACCGAAAAAGGTTATGTCGAGGCTGCGGCGCTCGACGCCATCGTGCAGGCCTATGAGACGAAGATCGGCCCGCATAACGGCGCCCGGGTCGTCGCCAAGGCCTGGACCGATCCCGCCTTCAAGAAGGCGCTGCTCGAGGACGCCAGCAAGGCGGTCGGAACCCTCGGCCATGTCAGCCGGGTCGGCGACCATCTGGTCGCGATCGAGAACACGCCCGGCCGTCACAACATGGTCGTCTGCACCCTATGCTCCTGTTACCCCTGGGAGATGCTTGGTCTGCCGCCGGTCTGGTACAAGGCCTCGCCGTATCGCTCGCGCGCGGTCAAGGATCCGCGCGGCGTGCTGGCCGATTTCGGCGTCAGCCTGCCGAAGGAGACGGAAATCCGGGTCTGGGATTCGACGGCTGAAACACGCTTCCTGGTGCTGCCGATGCGGCCCGCAGGCACCGAGGGCTGGAGCGAAGAACAGCTCGCCGACCTCGTGACGCGCGATTCCATGATCGGCACCGGCTTCCCGAAGACCCCGGGAGCCCCATCGTGAACGGCGTCCACGACATGGGCGGCATGGACGGGTTCGGCAAGGTCGAGCCCGAGCCGAACGAGCCGATGTTCCATCAGGAATGGGAATCGCGGGTGCTTGCCATGGTCCGCGCGATGGGCGCCGCCGGCGCCTTCAACATCGACGCCTCGCGCTTCTATCGCGAGACCCTCCCCCCGCAGGTCTATCTGTCGAGCTCCTATTACAGGAAATGGCTGCTCGGGCTGGAAGCGCTGCTGCTCGACAAGGGCTATATCTCCAAGGACGACATCGCGGCCGGTCATTCCGTGGCGCCGGCGAAATCGCTCAAGCACGGCAAGTTTTCGATTCCCGATGTCGAGCGCATCATGGTGCGCGGCAAGTTCGGCCGCCCCGCATCGGCGCCCGCGAAATTCAAGGCCGGCGATCGCGTGCGGGCGAAGAACATCCATCCCGCCACCCACACGCGGCTGCCGCGCTACGTCCGAGGGCATGTCGGCGTGGTCGAGCGCGATCATGGCTGTCACGTGTTCCCCGATACGGTGGCCAACGATGCCGGCGAGCATCCGCAATGGCTGTACACCGTCGTGTTCGATGGACGCGAATTGTGGGGATTGGACTCTGACCCAACCATCAAGGTTTCGATCGACGCGTTCGAACCGTATCTGGAGGCGGTCTGATGGATGCCGGCGCCGCCGCGCGCGCGACCAGCGCCGTGTCCAGCATTCCCCGCGATCAGGACGGCCCGGTGTTCCGCGCGCCGTGGGAGGCGCAGGCCTTCGCCATGGCATTGACGCTGCATGACCGCGGCGTGTTCACCTGGCCCGAATGGGCTGCGGCGCTTGCCGATCAGATCAAGCGTGCACAGGCGGCCGGCGATCCCGACACCGGCGAGACGTACTACCAGCATTGGCTGGCGACGCTCGAGCACCTCGTCGCCGCCAAAGGCGTCACGACGCATGAGGCGCTGCACCGCTACCGCAACGCCTGGGACCACGCCGCCGACCGTACCCCGCACGGCCAGCCGATCGTGCTGACGGCCAAGGATTTCGAGTAGCGGTTCAATGTGGTACGGGGGCTCTTTCCCCTTCGCCGGGACGACACTGAATTTGCTACATCGCCATTTTCGGAATAATAGAAGATTACTGCTGAGTTGCCCGACGTGTCAAGTCACCCGCTACGGACAGTCACCCGCGTCGAACGCCGGCAGCCCCCGGCTACTGTGCATGGGGTTGTTTTCGATATTTTGCCGACGCGCCCCTGCGGACGGCGATCGGCCCACGGTTACGGGCTGCCCTGCGCGACGTACTCCCGCCAGCCCTTGGCCCGCAGGCTGCACGCGGGGCATTCGCCGCAGCCATAACCCCAATCGTGCTGCGCGCCGCGTTCGCCGAGATAGCATGTGTGCGAATGCTCGCGGATCAGATCGACCAGCCCTGCCCCGCCGAGTTCATGCGCGAGCCGCCAGGTCGCGGCCTTGTCGAGCCACATCAGCGGCGTGTGCAGTTCGAAGTCCCTCGCCATGCCGAGGCTGAGCGCGGATTGCAGCGCCTTGATGGTCTCGTCGCGGCAATCCGGATAGCCGGAATAATCGGTCTCGCACATGCCGCCGATGATGTGGCGGATGCCGCGCCGATAGGCCAGTGCCCCGGCGAAGGTGAGGAACACGAGGTTGCGGCCGGGCACGAAGGTGTTGGGCAGGCCGTCGGCGCCCATTTCGATGGCGACGTCGCGGGTCAGCGCGGTGTCTGATATCTCCGACAGCGTGGGGATCGCGAGTGTATGGCTGTCGCCGAGCTTTGCTGCCCAGTCCGGCCGCAGCGCCCTGATGCCGTCCAGCAACCGGTCGCGGCAATCGAGCTCGATCGCATGGCGCTGGCCGTAGGTGAAGCCGAGCATTTCGACGCGCGCGAAGCGGTCCAACGCCCAGGCAAGGCAGGTGGTGGAATCCTGGCCGCCGGAAAACAGCACCAGCGCGGTGTCGGAATTGGTCTGATCGGTCATGGAACGCGATTTAGCACCTGATGATGCCGCGGCCAATCCGTGGACAGTGCCCTGTTTCCGGCGTGTTTTGCTGGGATCAGCGGCGACGTTTTGGCATAAACCCAAAACCCCACTCGTGCTGGTGTCCCATGACCCCTTCCCGCGACATTTCCCGCCTGATCGAGATCATGGCCGCGCTGCGCACGCCGGTGACCGGCTGCCCCTGGGATCTCATCCAGAACTTTGAGACCATTGCGCCCTACACCATCGAGGAAGCCTATGAGGTTGCCGATGCGATCACGCGCGGCGATCTCGACGATCTGCGCGAGGAGCTCGGCGACCTGCTGCTGCAGGTGGTTTATCACGCCAGGATGGCCGAAGAGCAGAACGCCTTTGCGTTTGGCGACGTGGTCGAGGCGATCACGAAGAAGATGATCCGCCGCCATCCGCACGTCTTTGCCGACAAGGATGGCAACATCCAGCCGGCCGGCGTCAAGAGCGCCTGGGAGCGTATCAAAGCCGAGGAAAAGGCCGAGCGCGCTGCGCGGCGGACGCCGGAGGAGACCGCGCACACATCCCTGCTGGCCAGCGTGAAGGCAGGCCTTCCAGCCCTGACGCGTGCGATGGAGCTGCAGCGCAAGGCGTCCACGGTCGGCTTCGATTGGAACGACCCGCGCGCCGTGCTCGCCAAGATCCGCGAGGAAGCCGACGAGATCGAGGCCGCGCTCGACCGCAACGACAAGGCGGAGATTGCGGAAGAGACCGGCGACCTGATGTTCGCACTGGTCAACCTCGCCCGCCACGTCGATGCCGATCCGGAAACTGCGCTGCGCGCGACCAACGCCAAGTTCGAGCTGCGGTTTGCGTACATCGAGCAGGCGCTGGCTGCGAAGGGACGTTCACTCGACGACGCGTCGCTGGAAGAGATGGACGCGCTGTGGAATGAGGCAAAGACCGCCGCCGCCGCTGTCGTCCCTGCGAAAGCAGGGACCCATACCGTGTGATCTATCGATAGGTTGACGATATCAGGACCGCGCCAGTCATCGACCGGCGAAGCCCTCGCCTCACAACAACGTCCCGCGCAAAATGACTGCCGCTACGCCGAAATAGATCAGAAGGCCGGTGACGTCGACCAGCGTCGCAACGAACGGCGCGGAGGCGCTGGCCGGATCGAAGCCGATGCGCTTGAGGATGAACGGCAGCATCGAGCCGCACAGCGATCCAAAGGTGACGATGCCGATCAGGGCGCCGCCGACGGTAGCGGCCACCAGCGCCCAATGTGGTCCGTAGTCGAACAGGCCGAGGGTCTGCCAGAGCGTGATCCTGATGATGCCGATCAGGCCGAGAATGGAGCCGAGCATGATGCCGGTCGGCAGTTCGCGGATGGCGACGCGCCACCAGTCGCGCAGCCGCACCTCGTGGAGCGCCAGCGAACGGATCAGCAGCGAGGTTGCCTGCGAGCCTGAGTTGCCGCCGGAGCTCATGATCAGCGGGATGAACAGCGTCAGCACGATCGCCTTCTCGAGCTCGCTCTGGTACGACTGCATCGCAGTTGCGGTCAGCATTTCCGACAGGAACAGCGCACACAACCAGCCGGCGCGCTTCTTGATCATCTCGCCGAAACCGATCCGCAAGTATGGCTCGTCGATCGCTTCCATGCCGCCGAACTTCTGGGCGTCCTCGGTCGATTCCTCGACGATGGCGTCGATGACGTCGTCCACCGTGACGATGCCGAGGATATGGCCGGGGCCGTCGACGACAGCGACCGCGAGCAGGTCGTAGCGCGAGATCAACCGCGCCGCCTCCATGCGGTCGGCCTCGGGCGCGATCATCAGCGGCTTCCGTGCCGGCGCCGCGGTCAGCACATTGGCGTGCGGATCGGCCGAAATCAGGCGGCGCAACGGCACGGCCTGGATCAGGGTCTTCTTGACCGGGTCGATCACGAAGATCGAGTAGACGGTCTCGCGGGTGCGCTCGACCATCCGGATGTGATGCAGCACCTCGGCGATGGTCCAGTTCGACGGCACGCTCACGAACTCGGTGGTCATGATGCTGCCGGCGCTGCGCTCGGGATAGGCCAACAGCCCGGAGATGACGTTGCGGGTATCCGGATTGAGGCCGTTCAGCAGCGTGGTGCGCAGCGGCTCGACCAGTTCCTTGAAGATGTCGGCGGCGCGGTCGTCGGAGACGCCTGACAGCAGCGACACGGCCGCGTCCGGCGGCAACTCGGCGAGGATCTCGCAGGTGTTGTCGAGCCCGGGCAGGTCGAGCACCTCGATCGCCTTCTCGGCCGGCAGCGATTGCAGCAGCTTCGCCGCATCCGCCGGCTCCCGGGCATTGAGGGCATCGACGATCTCCGGCGCCCGGGCGTGAGCGAGATCCCCGTCCCGGCCGGCGATCGTGTCGTGGGTGATGGTTTCGGTGTCCTGCATCGATCGGCCTCGGCTTTGCGTCCGGCAGCGCAATGAACCAAGGCGGCGCAGATTTCAAACGGAAAGTGCGGCGGCACGTCGCAGGCGCGGTCGAGTGCGGTCGCGTCACGGCATCGTCACATTTCGGGAGATCGCGAGGTGCCGTGCCGGCCGGTCAGGCCCGGCTGAACAGTTTCGCGGCGTCGTCCACTGCCTGGCGCGCGGCGGCGATATCCGGGATTTCGTTGTCGTCGTTGAAGCCGAAATAATCGTTTTCGCCGACCGGCTGCACGACGATGCCGTCGCGCCGGCCGAGGACGCTGAGGTTACGGTAGAAGACGCCGTAATTGACATCCGGCTGGGGAATGAGCCAGGCGATCTGGCCGCGCACCGGAACGATGCTCTCGTCATGAAACAACGCACGGGCACCATAGCCGGTACAGTTGACGATGACGGTTTCGCGGATCTTCGAAAGTTCGGACGGGGTGTGCAACTCGATCGGTACGAACACCCCGCCGGCGCGCTGAAACTCCGCTTCGAGCTGACGGTAGAGATCCGTGACATTGTAGGTGAGCGAGGCGCTCTTCCAGGCGTATGGCGCGGGAAACGGATTTGATCCGGCGGCCAGCAACTCCCATCGCGGCGTGAGCGACCTGATCCGGCCGCGCAGCTCGAGGAATTTCTTCTGACCCTCCCCGGCGGCATGCTGACGCCGGTGCGGACGGCCATCGGTGTCCGGCGCATCGTCGGAGAGCAGATAGCGATCGGTCCATTCGATCGGATTGCCGGCAAGGCCCAGATAGCTTTGGTGGGTGGCAAAGGTCGCGCGCGCCATCCGCTCCCAGCGGTCGGCAAAATCGGGCGCGACGTCCGCTTCCATCGCGATCCGCGAGTCCGGCGACCAGTCCCCGGTCGCACGTGCCGAGCGCACCTGGGGGAAGCGCTCCCTGGCGTAGATCGTGACGGTCGCGCCCATCCTCTGGGCCGTGATCGCGGTCGTCAGACCGATCGCGCCGGCGCCGAGCACGGCGATGTTGCGCGCGCTCAATTGCAGGGCGAGCGGCACGGCCTCTTGCGCGGCGCCCCAGGACAGCGACCAGCCGCTGCCGCCGTGGCCGTAGTTGTGCACGACATATTTACTGTCGATCCATTCCGCTTCGATGCGCGGACCCGAGGCGCGGAACGGACGCAGGCATACGGTGACACGAAACATCCGGTCCGGACGCGCAAGGACCGGCCGCAGCGCGGGTGCATCGAGGAATGCGGCGTTGTCGGCAACCCCACGCGTTGAAATCCCTGCGACCGCAGCGCTCGCCAGGCCACCGCCGAGCAATGTTCGACGGTTGAACATCGATCCCCCTTCGATTCCCCTGCCGCCACGGATGTCCGGGACGTTTACGTCCCGTGCGGCAGAGCATCGAATCGTGACATGACGATGTCGCGCTTGGTCTCGTCGACCCGCACCGTCATGTCGAAGCGCTCGCCCTTGAGCTCCTTGTTCAGGACCTCGGCGTTGCGATGCAGCCAGCTGATCCCGGCGCCGTCGGAGGCGTCGATCGAAAGATTGAGCGTGATGCGCTTGGCCGCGAGGCGATCCTCGATCGCGGTCAGGAGCTCCTCGATCCCCTCGCCAGTAACGGCCGAAACCAGGAAGCACGGCCGCTCCGGCGGCCGGCGCGCGGCGATGTTGCGCAGATTGTCACGCTCCTCGGGGTCGAAGCGGTCGATCTTGTTCCAGACCTCGATGATGCGCTCGCCGCCATCGGCGTCGGGATCGATGCCGAGCTGGTGCAGCACCGCCTCGACGTCGCGCTCCTGCGCCTCCGCATCCTCGTGGGAGATGTCGCGGACATGCAGGATGATGTCGGCTTCCAGCACCTCCTCCAGCGTGGCGCGAAACGCAGCTACCAGCTGGGTCGGCAGATTGGAGATGAAGCCGACCGTGTCCGACAGCATCGCCTTGCCGCCATGCGGCAGGTTGAGCGCGCGCAGGGTGGGGTCGAGCGTCGCAAACAGCATGTCGGCAGCCTGCACGTCGGCGCGCGTCAGGCGATTGAACAGGGTCGATTTGCCGGCATTGGTGTAGCCGACCAGCGCCACCACGCGGTACGGCACGCGCTGGCGTCCGGCGCGATGCAACCGCCGCGTCGCCTGCACCTTCTTCAACTCGCCTTCGAGCTTGGTGATGCGTTCGCTGATCAGGCGGCGGTCGGCCTCGATCTGGGTTTCGCCGGGGCCGCCCATGAAGCCGAAGCCGCCGCGCTGGCGCTCGAGATGGGTCCACGACCGCACCAGTCGGCTGCGCTGGTAATTGAGATGGGCGAGCTCGACCTGTAGCGCGCCTTCCTTGGTCTTGGCGCGGCGGCCGAAGATTTCCAGGATCAGGCCGGTGCGGTCGAGCACCTTGGTGCTCCAGGCCTTCTCGAGATTGCGCTGCTGGATCGGCGACAGCGCGCAATCCATCACCACGAGCTCGACCTTGTCGCCGGCGACGAGGCCGTTGATTTCCTCGACCTTGCCCTTGCCGAGATAGGTTGCCGGCCGGATCTGGCTGATCGGTGCGACGACGGATTCCACCACGATGAGGTCGATTGCACCGGCGAGGCCTGCGGCCTCCTCGATCCGCGCTTCATAGTCGCGGACAGACGAATCCGTTTGCGCACCGCCGTCGTCACGGCGCGTGCGCATGTACGGGCCGATGACGATCACCCGCCCGGTGCTCAAGTCCCCCGCCGACCCAGGCCTAGACTTGGTCCGGTCGGCGCCCCCTTCACGATTGAAGGGTTCCAATCAGTTCACTCTCAAGCCGGTGCGTCCTCGCCACCTTCGAACAGCTGAATCGGAGCTCCCGGCATGATGGTCGAGATCGCGTGCTTGTAGACAAGCTGCGAGTGACCGTCGCGCCGCAGCAGCAAGCAGAAATTGTCGAACCATGTGACAATGCCTTGCAGCTTTACCCCGTTGACCAGAAATATCGTCAGTGGCGTCTTTGTTTTACGAACGTGATTAAGGAAGGTGTCTTGTAGATTTTGTGCGCGGTCTGCCGCCATTGTTTTTGTCCCGCAAGCTTGTGCTTCTTTTTATTGAACCGGTTGCGGCTCTCTGACGGAGCCTCCTCCGGCTGCCCGCCTGCCCTGAGATCCCCCTCTGGCAGGCGTAGCGGTAGGATTAGAGGCCACGCGCGCTTTTTAGGCAAGCCGGTTCGCGGTGCAGTCGGTAGGAACACGGTGGCAATTCTAAGAAAGTGCAGGGAAAGAGACGAATATTCTCGTGGAGAGTGGATAAATCCCCCGGTTGTACCGGCCCTGCCCTACCTCGCTGGCCGGCTCAACTGTCCTTTTTTCCCGGCGGGGTGACCGCCGGGGCTTCGCGCCGAGCCGCCGGCAATTGCCGGCCCAGGTATATCAGCGTCAGCCGACCCCGAGCGCTTTCAATTTGCGGTGCAGCGCAGAGCGCTCCATGCCGACGAACTCGGCTGTACGCGAAATGTTGCCGGAGAAGCGGCTGATCTGGGCGATCAGGTAATCGCGCTCGAACACCTCGCGCGCCTCGCGCAACGGCAGCCCCATGATGTGCTCGCCGTTGTTGGAGGTCGGCATCGCCGGCACCATGGAGCCGACGTCCTGCGGCAGCATGTCGGCGGTGATGATCGCCTCAGGGCCGCCGCCGGCCAGGATCATCACCCGCTCGACGTTATTGCGGAGCTGGCGGACGTTGCCCGGCCAGACATGCGACTGCAGCACCGCCATCGCGTCCTGCCCGATCTGACGCTTGGGCAGGCCGGTGGCGGCCGAGATCTGATCCATGAAGTAGTCAATCAGCTCGGGGATATCCTCGCGGCGCTCCGACAGCGGCGGCACCCGGATCGGCACCACCGAGAGGCGATGATAGAGGTCCTCGCGGAAACGGCCCGCGGCGATCTCTTCCTCCAGATTGCGCGCGGTCGAAGAGATGATGCGGACGTCAACATGCACCTTGCTGGTGCCGCCCTGGCGCTGGAAGGTCTGATCGACCAGCACGCGCAGGATCTTGTTCTGGGTCTCGCGCGGCATGTCCGCGATCTCGTCGATGAACAGCGTGCCGCCATGCGCCTCCTCGAGCGCGCCGGCCTTGCGCTGCTGTTCGCCGTTCGATCCCTCGATGCCGAACAGCTCGATCTCCATGCGCTCCGGCGTGATCGCGGCCGCGTTGATCACCACGAACGGTCCTTCGGCGCGTCCCGATGCATGATGCAGCGTGCGCGCGGCGAGTTCCTTGCCGGCGCCGGAGGGTCCGACGATCAGGATGCGGCTGTTGGCCTTGGCGGCGCGGTCGATGGTCTGGCGCAGCTGGTTCATGCAGGCCGAGCGCCCGGTCAGGACGCTGGCCGCCGGCGCCAATTGCTTGAGCTCCTTGACCTCGCGCTTCAGCCGCGAGGTCTCCAGCGCCCGTGTCGCGACCAGGATCAGCCGGTCCGACTTGAACGGCTTCTCGATGAAGTCATAGGCGCCGCGCTTGATCGCGGCGACGGCGGTTTCGATGTTGCCGTGGCCGGAGATCATCACGACCGGCAGATCGGCGTTGTCCTTCTTGATCTGCTCGAGCAGCTGCAGGCCGTCGAGCTTGGAGCCCTGCAGCCAGATGTCGAGGAAGACCAGGTTCGGGCGGCGGTTGGCGATCTCGGCAAGCGCCGAATCGCTGTCGCGCGCGGTGCGCGTGGAGAATCCCTCATCGTCCAGGATACCCGCAACGAGGTCACGAATGTCAGCTTCGTCGTCGACAATCAGAATGTCACTTGCCATGGGTTACACCTGCGTTGTCAGTCGCCCGTCGCGGCTTTGATTTTTGGCTCTTGGCTTGTTGGCTCTTGCGCATTTGGCTCTTGGTTATTTGGTTCTTGCTGATCGGATTTTGGCTCATTGTTGGTCGCCTGTGCCGGGCCGTTGGTCGGCTCTTGCAGTGGATTTTTTTCACTGTCGGGGTCGGATGAAGGCACGTCCGGCCTTTGTTCCTTGTGCTCCGGTTTGTTCTCAGGCTTGGCCGCCTGGCCCGTGACGGCAAAGCGCAGCCGCATCCAGGCACCGCGCTGGCCCTCGCGGAAATCGGACGCGTCCTTGAGCTCGATGCGGCCGCCATGGTCCTCCAGAACGCGGCCGACGATCGCAAGGCCGAGGCCGGTCCCCTTCGCCCGCGTCGTGACGTAGGGCTCGAGCAGACGCGCGCGGGCGACCTTCGGCAGGCCGATGCCGTTATCGACGACATCGATGAGGATGTCGTCGCCTTCGCGCTGAGCCACGACGTCGATGCGGCCTTTGCCGAGCTCCTCGCGCGGCACCTGCTCGATCGCCTCGGTCGCGTTCTTGATGATGTTGGTCAGCGCCTGCGAGATCAGCCTGCGATCGAACTGCGCCGGCAGCGGCGACTGCTTGATGTCGGCCTCGATGTCGAGGTCGGGATGGGCGACCTTCATCAGGAACACCGCCTGGCGCACCACGTCGGCGACGTCCTCGCCTTCCATCACGGGCTTCGGCATCCGGGCAAAGCGCGAGAACTCGTCGACCATGCGCCTGATGTCGTCGACCTGCCGCACGATGGTGTCGGTGCATTGCTCGAAGATCGACTTGTCCTTTTCCTCGGTGATGGTCTTGCCGAACTTGCGGCGAATCCGCTCGGCGGACAGCTGGATCGGCGTCAGCGGGTTCTTGATCTCGTGGGCGATGCGGCGGGCGACGTCGCCCCAGGCCGAAGTGCGCTGCGCGGAGACCAATTCGGTGATGTCGTCGAGGGTGATGATGTAGCTATCGCGCGACTGGCTGGTCTGCTCTGCCGAGACGCGAACCGACAGATTGCGCTCATTGCCGTCGCGCAGGATCGTGACCTGCCCCTGCACCAGGCGCTGCGTGCCCTCGCGCGCCGTCTTCATCATCTCGTCGAGCTCGGGCAGCACGTCCGAGAGCGGATGGCCGAGCGTCTCCGACTCGGCATGCCCGATCAGCTTCTCCGCCGAGCGGTTGAGAATGCCGACGCTGCCGGAGGCATCGACCCCGATGATCCCTGCGCTGGCCGACGACAGCACCGCTTCGATGAAGCGGCGGCGGCTGTCGATGGTCTCGCTGGCGTCGACCAGCTCGTTGCGCTGGGTGCGCAGCTCCTGGGTCATCTTGTTGAAGATCTCGCCGAGCAGCGCGAGGTCGCTCGCCGATTTGTGGACCGGCACCTGGACATTGAGGTTGCCGGTCGAGACCTCACTCGCCGCCCCCATCAGCTGGCGGATCGGCGATACCAGCCCGTTGGCGAAGTTGAGGCCGATCAGCACCGAGGCCATCAGGATGGTCAGCGCGATCACGGCGAACATCAGCGCGAACGCCACCTGGATGCCGAGCCGGCGGGTCTCGAGCTGGGCGTATTCGGCCGCGCTGGTCTGGGTCTGCTTGAGCTGGGCTACGACAGCCGGATCGAGCAGCCGCGCCACGTACAGGAACATGTCGTCATAGGCCCGCAGGCGGACCACGGAGGCGACGTAGTTCTCGGGGAAGACCGAGATCTTCGGCTCGGTCTCGTTGATGTCCTTGAGGATGTCCGGCGGCGGCGCTTCATAGTTCAGGCGGACGCCGGTTTCGGCGCTGGCGACGATCTTGCCGTCCTTGTCCATCAGCACAGCGACCGGCAGGTTGCGCGCCTCGGCGCCGGCCGTCATCAGCTGCAGGAACGTCATGCGATCCTGGTCGTAGAGCGGCCGCGCATGGGCGAGATCGTTGGCCATCGCCAGCGTGTCGCCGTTGATGAGTTGCGCGTGCTCCTGCATGTAGGCGCTGGCAATCGTCAGGGAGTTCTGGATCACCTGCTTGGTGGGGCCGGAGAACAGCCGGTCGAGGCCGCGCTCGATGGTGACGTTGGCGACGATCGACACCAGCACGGCCGGCAAGACCGCGATCACCGAGAACAGGCCGACGATCTGGACGTGCAGCCTTGCCGCCGCCCGGCCCCGCCGCCTCGCCTGCACCATCTGCCAGACTTCCCGGACGATGATGCCGACCAGCAGCAGGATGGTGGCGGCGTTGATCATCAGGAAGGAGCGGACAACCTCGGAAGTCGGTTCGATCGGGGTCAGGCCGGTCAGCACCACGAAGGTCAGGAAGGCCGATAACAGCGCGATCGCAACGGCGAACGGCGCCAGCCAGCGCCGCAGCGGGAAGCCCCGCGCCTCTGCTGTGGGCTCGGCCGTAGACGCGTGTAACGTTGAAGCGGTGGTCTCTGCGCTGGTCATACCGGCAATTGAGCTGAGTGCGATCGCCCGCGGGAATTGCGAACTGATGCAATCATATCACAATGTTGCCGAATTGCGACATTTCCGCGGCGCAAACCGCGGTGCAGCGATGTGTCCTCAAAACCATTTGTGACTAGTCAATGACGGTGGCGAGGCTTGCGCCTGGCCCCGCCAGCCTAGCCGCCGCTGCGGTAGACCTGGATATCGAGGTCGCGGATCTTCTTGCGCAGCGTATTGCGGTTCAACCCGAGCAGGTCGGCGGCCCGGATCTGGTTGCCACGGGTCGCCGCGAGGGCTGCGGTCAGCAGCGGGATCTCGATCTCCTTGAGGATGCGGTGATAGAGACCCGGCGGCGGCACGCCGTTCGGGAAGCCGGAGAAGTGCGAGGACAGATAGGCCTCGACGGCGCCGCCGAGATTGTCGACGCCGACGGTCGCGGTGCTGCCCGAGGTGACGGCCGGCGGCGCTAGCTCGCCGTCGATGACCGAGGCGGTGATGACGTCCTGCGGATAGAGCGCGGCGAGCCGCCGGGCGAGGTTTTCCAGCTCGCGGACGTTGCCCGGCCAGCGGTGCTGCTTCAGCCGCTCCAGCGCCTGGGTGTCGAGCTTCTTCGGCGGCAGCCCGTCCTTCTCGGCGAGCGAGAAGAAGTGGCGGATCAGGTCGGGCAGATCCTCGATGCGTTCGCGCAGCGGCGGCAGCCGGAGCGGCACCACGTTGAGGCGGAAGAACAGATCCTCGCGGAACAGGCCCTGCTGGATCAGGATGCGCAGATCCTTGTTGGAGGCCGCGACGATGCGCACGTCGGTCTTGATCGGAGTGCGGCCGCCGACGGTGGTGTATTCGCCCTGCTGCAGCACGCGGAGCAGACGGGTCTGCGCTTCCATCGGCATGTCGCCGATCTCGTCGAGGAACAGGGTGCCGCCCTCGGCCTGCTCGAAGCGGCCGGAGGCGCGGGTGTTGGCGCCGGTGAACGCACCGCGCTCATGGCCGAACAATTCGGATTCGATCAGGTCGCGCGGGATCGCCGCCATGTTGACTGCGACGAACGGGCCGTTGCGGCGCCGGCCATAATCGTGCAGCGCGCGGGCGACCAGCTCCTTACCGGTGCCTGACTCGCCCGAGATCATCACGGTGAGGTCGGTCTGCATCAGCCGCGCCAGCACGCGGTAGATCTCCTGCATCGCCGGCGAGCGGCCGACCAGCGGGATCGAGTCGAACTCGCCATCGTCGGCGGGACTGGAGACCCGCTCCTTCGGCTCGGCCAGCGCGCGGCCGACGATGGTGATCAGTTCCTTCAGGTCGAACGGCTTCGGCAGATATTCATAGGCGCCGCGCTCGGAGGCGCGGATCGCGGTCATGAAGGTGTTCTGCGCGCTCATCACGATGACAGGCAGATTCGGCCGCATTTTCTTGATGCGCGGCAGCAGGTCGAACGCGTTCTCGTCCGGCATCACCACGTCGGTGATGACGAGATCGCCCTCGCCCTGGCTGACCCAGCGCCACAGCGTGGCAGCGTTGCCAGTCAGACGCACCTCGTAGCCGGCGCGTGACAGCGCCTGGTTCAGGACGGTCCGGATGGCGGTGTCGTCGTCAGCGACAAGTATGCTACCTGCAGGCATTGGTGTTCCTCATCGTATATCCTGAGAGGCAGGCGAGGACGTACCCGGAACGTCATCGCGGTTGCTTTGGTCGTGGTGTTTGGCGGCGTTGTACATCGGCATCAGCACGCGGAAGGTGGTCTTGCGCGGCTGCGACTCGCATTCGATGATGCCGCCGTGATCGCCGACGATCTTGGCGACCAGCGCAAGGCCGAGCCCGCTTCCGGTCTGCTTGGTGGTGACGAAGGGATCGAACAGGTTCGGCAGCAGATCTTCCGGCACGCCTGAGCCGTTGTCCTTGACGCAGAATTCCAGCGGCAGCGAGACCCGCGATTTTTTGCCGGGCACCGACAGCCGCACGCCCGGCCGGAACGCCGTAGTGAGGTGGATCTCGGCATCGGTGCCGAGATCGGCGACCGCTTCGGCCGCGTTCTTCACGAGGTTGAGGAACACCTGGATCAGCTGGTCCTGATTGGCCAGCACCGGCGGCAGCGACGGATCGTAATCCTCGATGAAGCGGACGTTGCGGGCGAAACCGGACTGCGCCAGCCGCTTCACATGGTCGAGCACGGAATGGATGTTGACCGGGCCGCGCGCCACCGGACGGTCGTCGCCGAACACTTCCATGCGGTCGACCAGCGTCACGATACGGTCCGCCTCGTCGCAGATCAGCCGCGTCAGCAGCCGGTCCTCGGAGGACGCCTGCTGCTCCAGCAGCTGCGCGGCGCCGCGGATGCCCGACAGCGGGTTCTTGATCTCGTGTGCGAGCATCGCCGCCAGCGCGATCACCGAGCGCGCCGCGCTGCGATGGGTGAGCTGGCGGTCCATCTTGTCGGCGATGGTGCGCTCCTGCAGCATCACCACGATATGCCCGGGCCGCTCGGTCAGCGGCGCGACGTGCAGATCAACCTGACGATCGCCGCCGATCCGCGGCGTGCCGAGATCGACCTTGTATTCGTTGACCGGCGAGCCGCTCGCCCGCACCTGCTCGATCAGCGCGAGCAGCGGGCTGCCGAACGGCACCAGCTCCTTCAGCGACTGCCGGCGTAAGAACTGCGTCGAGATCTCGAAGAAGGATTCGGCGGCGATGTTGGCGTCGACGATCCGTCCGTCGGGTGCAACCAGCAGCACCGGATTGGGCAGTGCGTTGAGGATGGCCTCGCCATCAGTAGGCACGGGCCGGCGGAATTCCATGGCTGACGTCATGCGGCAGCACTCCAGGCAAAATCGTCGTAGGCGTCCTCGAGCGCGCGATGCACACTGGACGGCTGCTCCGAGGTCAGGATCGCCTGCCGCCAGGTCTTCAGCGTTGCCGCCGGCGCGCAGCTATAGGTCGCAGCGGTCTCCAGCGCCCAGCCCAGATGCTTGCGCGCATGCCTGAGTCCGATGCGCAGGCCATAATGGCTGCAGACCTCGTCATAAAGCGCGCGAACATGCTCGAGCTGCTCGGCGAGCGACGGCGCGGCCTCGGCGACCCCTGTCTCGAGGCGGCGGCCGATCTGGCCGGGCAGCCAGGGCTGGCCCTGCGCGCCGCGCCCGATCATGACGGCGTCGGCGCCCGATATCTCCAGCGCGGCGACGGCCTTGTCGAACGAGGTGATATCGCCATTGACCACGACCGGAATCGTGACGGCATCCTTGACCGCGCGTACCGCGTTCCAGTCGGCCTCGCCCTTGTAGAACTGGCAGCGGGTGCGGCCATGCACGGTGATCATCTGGACGCCTGATGCCTCGGCGCGGCGTGCCAGTTCGGGCGCATTGAGCGAACGATCGTCCCAGCCGAGCCGCATCTTCAGCGTCACCGGCACATTGACTGCGACGATGGTCGCCTCGATCAACGCGACGGCGTGGTCGACGTCGCGCATCAAGGCCGATCCGGACTGGCCTCCGGTCACGTGGCGTGCCGGGCAACCCATGTTGATATCGATGATGTCGGCGCCGGCGCCCTCGGCGATCCGCGCGCCCTCCGCCATCCAATGGGTCTCGCAGCCGGCCAGCTGGACCACATGCGGCCCGATCCCGGCTGCCTCACAACGCAGCTTCGACATCGGCTTGCCGTTCACCAGATCGTCGCTGGCGGTCATCTCGGAGACCACCAGGCCCGCCCCCAGATTGGCGGCGAGTCGCCGGAAGGGCGCGTCGGTGATGCCGGACATGGGCGCGAGGAGAACCCGGTTGCCGACAGCAATATCGCCTATCTTCAATGGGTTACGAGGAGTAGTTTGCACGCCGGTCACAGCCGTCTCGTCGTTCTGTCAGCCACGCCATTGCAGCCGACCTCGCCTATTCTGCGCACAATTCTTGTGCAGTCAAGGCTCATGCCTACGGTTTAGACATTCCTACCACCACTGCAAGTGCACTGCAACAAAATCTGCTTTTCCCACAGTCATCGGCGAACGCTCTGTTTTTGCGCAGCGGTCATGCTAAGGGCTGTGCGCGGTGGTCTCCCGCCGTCCCCCTCAATCCCGATTCGTCTGTCACTGGTTCAACATGCCGAAGCCTGAGCGTACCGCAGCCATCCTTGTCGCAGCCGGCCGTGGACTGCGCGCCGGCGCGGGCGGACCAAAGCAGTACCGGATGATCGGCGGACAGACCGTGATCTACCGCGCCATGGAGGCGTTCTCCGGACATCGCGACGTGTTCGCGGTGCAGCCGGTGGTCAATCCTGACGATGCCGCGCTGTTCGATGAAGCGGTCGCAGGCCTCCGCCATCAACCGCCAACACCGGGCGGCGCGACACGGCAAGCCTCGGTCCATGCCGGGCTCGAGGCGCTCGCCAGCGCGAAGCCTGACATCGTGCTGATCCACGATGCCGCGCGCCCCTTCGTCACCGCAGCCGTGATCTCCCGCGCGATCGCCGCGGCTGGCCGCACCGGCGCCGCGATCCCTGTCATTCCCGTCACCGACACGATCAAGCTCACCGGCGATACCGGCGATGTCGAGGCGACGCCGGAGCGTGCCCGCCTGCGGATCGCGCAGACGCCACAGGCATTTCGTTTCGACGTAATATTGGAGGCGCATCGTCGTGCGGCGCGCGAGGGCCGCAGCGATTTCACCGACGATGCCGCGCTTGCTGAATGGGCGGGATTGACCGTTGCGACGTTTGAAGGCGATGCTGCCAACATGAAACTCACCACCCCCGAAGATTTCGTGCGCGAGGAAGCGCGGCTCGCAAGCCAGCTCGGCGACATCAGGACCGGCACCGGCTACGACGTGCACGCCTTTGGCGACGGCGACCATGTCATGATCTGCGGCGTGCGCGTGCCGCACACCAAGGGATTCCTGGCCCATTCCGACGGCGATGTCGGGCTGCATGCGCTGGTCGACGCGATCCTCGGCGCGCTGGCCGACGGCGACATCGGCTCGCATTTCCCGCCGAGCGACGCCAAGTGGAAGGGCGCCTCCTCCGACCAATTCCTGAAATACGCCGTTGAGCGCGTCACTGCGCGCGGCGGACGGATCGCCAATCTCGAGGTGACGCTGATTTGCGAGCGGCCGAAGATCGGACCGCTGCGCGACACCATGCGGGCGAAGATCGCGGAGATCTCCGGCGTCCACATCTCGCGCGTGGCGGTCAAGGCGACCACCAGCGAGCGGCTCGGCTTCACCGGCCGTGAGGAAGGCATCGCGGCGACCGCGAGCGCCACGGTTCGCTTGCCCTGGGATGAAAAAGGCTGGAGTGCCTGACATGGGCGGCAGCGACGCTCGTGCCCTCTCCCGCGCGCTGCTCGACCTGTGCCGGATGCGCAAGCTGACGATCGCAACCGCCGAATCCTGTACCGGCGGCCTGGTCGCCGGCGCACTCACCGACATTCCCGGATCGTCCGACGTTATCGACCGCGGCTTCGTCACCTATTCCAACGAGGCCAAGCGGGTGATGCTCGGCGTCAAAGCGGCGACGCTGGAGACGTTCGGCGCCGTCAGCAAGGAAACGGCAACCGCGATGGCGATCGGCGCGCTGGAAAAGGCCGGCGTCGACCTGGCGGTCTCGATCACGGGGATCGCTGGCCCGGGCGGTGCGACGCCGGGCAAGCCGGTCGGCCTGGTGCACTTTGCCGTCGCCGCGCGCGACGGCCGCATCCTTCATCGTGAGCAGCGATTTGGCGCGATCGGCCGCAGCACGGTGCGGCAGCGCTCGGTGGTCGAGGCGCTACGCATGCTGATGGAGCTCGCGCGCCCGCCGCAGGCGGCAAAGCCCCCCCGCCGCGAAGCCGCCAGCCGGTTGCGGCCGCGGGTGGCGCGATCGCCACGAAGCCACGCCGCGAAACGCCGGCGGCCGCCGCGCGGATAGGCACAAGTCGAGTCGCGCGAAGGCAAACCTCACACTACCCTGTGTCAACTGCGACCCAGTGCCGCCAATCCCAGGCGGAACTGCGACGTCGGTTCGCCGTTTTCTATGGTTCCAACTCTGCTGTTTGAATTGTTTTTCCAAGCAGCAAAATTTCACAACAAGGAGAAAATGATGAAGTTGGGAACTTTGGTCGTGGCCGCAATCGCCTCGGGCGCCATGACGCTGTCGACTGTTGCCCCCTCGTTCGCCGCACCGCTCGCGCCCGCGCGGTTGCAGGACCGGCCGACCTCCGTCGAGCACGTGCAGTACCGTCACTGGCATGGCGGCCCGCGATACGGCTATCGCGGCGGCGGTTACTACGGTCATCGTCATTATCACGGCGGCGGCAATGCCGGCGCAGTCATCGGTGGGCTAGCAGCGGGCGCGATCATCGGCGGTGCCATCGCGGCAAGTCAGGCCAAGGCCAACAACGACGCCTATTGCTCGCAGCGTTTCCGCTCCTACGACCCGGCTTCGGGCACCTACATCGCAAAGGGCGGTGTGCGTCGTTCCTGCCCGTAATGGCGACGAACGCACCCATATTATCGTTCATGCCCGGCCCCGCGCCGGGCATTTGCGTTCTGGAGATTCAAACGAGACGGCTTCGCTATGCCGACAGCTGAGGCTTGCCGTAAACCTGGTCGGCGCGCTTCTCGAACGCGGCGGCAAAGCGCGAGAACGCGGCGTCGAACATCGAGCCCATCAGCATCGCCAGCATTCGGCTCTTGAATTCGTAGTTCAGGAAGAAGCCGACATCGCATTCGGTCTCCGACTTCGGCTCGAAGCTCCAGCGATTCTCCAGGTTGCTGAACGGGCCGCGCAGATATTCGACCAGGATCTTCAGGTTGGGCCGGTCGAGCGTCACTCTGCTGGTGAAGGTTTCGCGCACCAGCTTGAACGAGACCGTCATGTCGGCCACCACGATCTCGGTGCCGTCGTCCTTTGGCGTGCGCTGGCGGATCTTGAGCGCCTGGCACAGCGGCACGAATTCCGGATAGCGCTCGACGTCGGCGACCAGATCGAACATTTGAGGTGCGGTGTGGCGGACCCGCCGCTTGCTTGAGAATCGTGGCATCAGTGAATACTCGCACGGTTTTGCTCGCGTGCGACGCTCTCCAGATAATGGTCCGCTTGCACCCGATCGGTGAAGCAGACCAGCGCTTGATCGGCGCGCAATCCCTTGAAATATTCGAGCAGCTTCGGCCGCTGCTGCTGGCGATAGGTCCAGACGTAGCGGAAGAATTCCAGATCGATCTTCTCCGGGCAGCCTTCGGCCATCTCGGGGCGAACCTGGCCATAGCTGCCGGCAATGCGCCTGAAGATGCCCAGCATGCAGGCCGATCGAGGCAGGTCGAACCAGATGATCGTATCGGAGCGCTCGCGGCGCAGCTCACCTGCGCCATATCGCGTGTAATTCCCGTCCATGATCCAGCGCGGCTCGCGCGCAGCCGCGATCATGCTGTGCTCGAATTCGCTCTTGTCGGATTCGATCCAGCCCGGCTTCCAGTACAGCGCATCGATCGACACGGTCGGGATGCCCGTCGTGGCGGACAGCCGCCGCGCAAAGGTCGACTTGCCGGACCCCGACGATCCCATCACCAGAACGCGTTGCATTGGTCCCGTCCAGACTCGGTCAAGGCTCGATCAGGCAGCGGCGCGTGTTGGCGCCGGCCTCCTGCCGTTCAAAAACTAGCGGCCGCGGGCCGAGCGAGCCGCCTGCAGCTTCGCAAAATCCTCGCCGGCATGGTGCGACGAGCGTGTCAGCGGGCTCGCCGACACCATCAGAAAACCCTTGGTATAGGCGACGCGCTCGTAGCCGGCGAACTCGTCCGGCGTCACGTAGCGCATCACGGCGTGATGCTTGCGCGTCGGCTGCAAATACTGGCCGATGGTCAGGAAATCGACCTCGGCCGAGCGCAGATCGTCCATCACCTGCAACACCTCGTGCCGCTCCTCGCCGAGGCCGACCATGATGCCGGACTTGGTGAAGATGGTCGGGTCCATTTCCTTGACCCGCTGCAAGAGCCGGATCGAATGGAAATAGCGGGCACCGGGACGGACCGTCAGATAGCGCGACGGCACGGTTTCCAGATTGTGGTTGAAGACGTCGGGCTTGGCCGCGACCACGCGCTCGAGCGCACCATCCTTGCGCAGGAAGTCCGGTGTCAGGATCTCGATCGTGGTGGTCGGGCAGCGGGCACGGATGGCGCGGATGGTCGCTGCAAAATGCTCGGCGCCGCCGTCGGCGAGATCGTCGCGGTCGACCGAGGTCACCACGACATGGGTGAGCCCGAGCTTGGCGGTCGCCTCGGCGACATAGTCCGGCTCGCTCGCCTCGAGCGCGCCAGGCATGCCGGTCTTGACGTTGCAGAACGCGCAGGCGCGCGTGCAGGTGTCACCCATGATCATGAAGGTGGCGTGCTTCTTGTCCCAGCACTCACCAATGTTGGGGCAGCCCGCCTCCTCGCACACCGTGACGAGGCCGTTCTCCTTCACGATGCGGCGCGTATCCGCATAGCCGCGCGTGTTCGGCGCGCGAACACGGATCCAATCCGGCTTCGGCGGCGACACGGCATCCGGCCGGTTCACCTTTTCGGGGTGACGCGGGCGGAGCTGAGCGGTGGAGATGGTGTCGACGATGGTGACCATTTGTGCCTGCAAGTCGCGAGAGGCCATAGCTAATCCGTGTTGGCACGGCTCGCAACCCGGCCTATGCGACCCTAGCAGACCAGCCAATATATTGGCAGTGTCGAGGGTCCGTTCCGTCCGATTCCCACCTCAAAATGGCTCAAAAACCCCGATCGACCACGACGCCCGCGCCGCACCTCGGCAAGGCGCTGAAACGCTCCTTCTTCGACCGCAGCGTCCACGAGGTCGCGCCCGACCTGATCGGCGCAACCTTCCTGGTCGGCGGCGTCGGCGGGATCATCACCGAGGTCGAGGCCTACCATCACACCGAGCCGGCTGCGCACTCGTTCAACGGCCCGACCCCGCGCAACCAGGTGATGTTCGGCCCGCCGGGCTTCTCCTACGTCTACCGCTCCTACGGCATCCATTGGTGCGTCAATTTCGTCTGCGAGGCGCCAGGCTCGGCCAGCGCCGTGCTGATCCGCGCGATCGAGCCGACCCATGGGCTCGCCGCGATGCGCCGGCGGCGCGGGCTCGAGGACGAACGCGCGCTGTGCTCTGGGCCGGGCAAGCTGTGCGAGGCGATGGGCATCACCATCGCCCATAGCGAACTGCCGCTCGATCGACCCCCGATCGCGCTCCACGCACGGCCGGAGATGCCCGACATCGTCACCGGTGTGCGGATTGGCATCACCAAGGCCGTCGAGCTGCCCTGGCGCTATGGGCTGAAGGGATCGAAATTCCTCAGCAAGCGGTTCTGAGCGTTACCCGTGCTGCCCGTTATGACGCCTTCTTCAACAGCTCGATCGCCTCGAGGATCTTGGCCCGACGCTCCTGCGCCGCCGCGCGCTTTTCCTTCTCTTCCTCGACGAGCTCTTCCGGCGCGTTGGCGACGAACTTCTCGTTGGAGAGTTTTGCGTCGACCCGCTTGATGTCGGCGTCGGCCTTGCCGAGCTCCTTCTCCAGCCGCGCCCGTTCGGCCGCGAGATCGATCACGCCCTTTAGCGGCAGCGCGACGACTTCGCCGCGCACGAGCAGCTGCATGGCGCCCTCCGGGGCGGCGTCCGCGAAGGAAATGTCCGACAATCGCGCGAGGCGCTTGATGGTTTCGTTCCAGCGCTGGGCGCGGTCGCGCGTCTCGTCGGAAGTGGTCACGATCACCAGCGGCGTCAGCGTCGACGGCGGGATGTTCATCTCGGCCTTCACCGACCGCATCGCCGTGACGAGATCGACCACCCAGCCGATCTCGGCTTCCGCCGCGGGATCGCTGAACTCGTCGGCGTCAAGCGCGGCAATGACCGGCGGAATGATCGGATCGACGACCGGACCTGCGGTCGCGATCGCGGCGAGCTGCTCGCCGGTCACGCCCGGCTTGCGTGGCCAGGGCGCCAGCACCAGAAGACCGTCGCGCTTTGCCGTCACGGCCCACAGCTCCTCCGTGATGAAGGGCATGAACGGATGCAGCAGCTTGAGGATCTCGTCGCGCGCCCAAGCGATCATGGCGCGGGTCTCGGCCTTGGCCGCGCCCTCCTCGCCCATCAGCACCGGCTTTGCTAGCTCGAGATACCAGTCGCAGAACACGTTCCAGACGAAACGGTAGATCGCACCGGCCGCATCGTTGAAGCGATGATCCTCGATCGTCTCGGTCACCTCGCGGGTGACGCGCGAAGTCTCGTGCGCGATCCAGCGGTTCAACGTCTCCTTGGCGCCCTTCGGATCGAAGCTGTCCGGCTTCACGCACTCGTTCATCTCGGCGAAGCGGCACGCGTTCCAGAACTTGGTCGCGAAGTTGCGGTTGGTCTCGACCAGATGCGGCGACAGACGGATGTCGTGGCCCTGCGCCGCCTCGCGGGTCAGCGCGAAGCGCAGCGCGTCGGCGCCGAAATCGTCGATCACGCCGAGCGGGTCGATGACGTTGCCCTTCGACTTCGACATCTTCGCGCCCTTCTCGTCACGGACGAGACGGTGGATGTAGACGGTCGAGAACGGTGCCTGCTTCATGAAATGAAGGCCCATCATCATCATGCGGGCGACCCAGAAGAAGATGATGTCGAAGCCCGTGACCAGCGTGTTGGTCGGGTAGTAGCGCGCGACCTCCGGCGTGTCGTCCGGCCAGCCCAGCGTCGAGAACGGCCACAGCGCCGACGAGAACCAGGTGTCGAGCACATCTTCGTCGCGCGTGATGAAGCCTTCGCGCTTGGCGGGATCGACCGCCATATCGTGGCCCTGCTCCGGCGTGATGACTTCCTGCTCGACGTAATAGCCGAGCGCGTTGCCGACCGCCTCTTCCTCGGTCTCGGCGACGAACACCTTGCCGTCCGGCCCGTACCACGCGGGAATCTGATGGCCCCACCAGAGCTGGCGCGAGATGCACCAGGGCTGGATGTTCTCCATCCACTCGAAATAGGTCTTTTCCCAGTTCTTCGGCACGAACGTAGTCTCGCCCGAGCGCACCGCCGCGATCGCCGGCTGCGCCAGCGTCTTGGCGTCGACATACCACTGGTCGGTGAGATACGGCTCGATCACGACGCCGGAGCGGTCGCCATGCGGCACCATGTGGGTGTTGGGCTCGATGCGCTCGAGGAAGCCGAACTCCTCCAGTCTTGCGACGATCTTCTTGCGCGCGGCGAAGCGTTCGATCTTGTCGAACTCGGCGGCGAACTCGTCGGCGCCAACAGGCAGGCCGCGCAGATAGTCCTCGTTGCCGATCAGGCTGAGGCAGCCTTCCTGGTCGAGCACGCTGATCTGCGGCAGGCCGTGGCGCTTGCCGATCTCGAAGTCGTTGAAGTCGTGCGCCGGCGTCACCTTGACGGCGCCCGAGCCCTTCTCGGGATCGGAATAGTCGTCGGCGACGATCGGAATCTTGCGGCCGACCAGCGGCAGGATCACGTGCTGGCCGACCAGATCGGTGTAGCGCCCATCGTCCGGATGAACTGCGACCGCGGTGTCGCCGAGCATGGTCTCCGGACGCGTCGTCGCGACCACGATGAACGATTTGGGATCGTCGGGACTGAAGCTGCGGCCCTCGATCGGATAACGAAGGTACCAGAGATGGCCCTTGACCTCGACCTGCTGCACTTCGAGATCTGAGATCGCGGTGAGCAGCTTCGGGTCCCAGTTGACCAGCCGCTTGTCCTTGTAGATCAGCCCTTCTCGGTGCAGCTCGACGAACACCTTGACGACGGCGCGCGACAGGCCCTCGTCCATGGTGAAGCGCTCGCGCGACCAGTCGCAGGAGGCGCCGAGACGCTTGAGCTGGTTGACGATGGTGCCGCCGCTCTCGGCCTTCCACTGCCAGACCCGCTCGAGGAACTTGGCGCGGCCCATATCGCGCCGGCCCGGCTCCCGCCGTTCCATCAACTGTCGCTCGACCACCATCTGGGTGGCAATGCCGGCATGGTCGGTGCCGGGCTGCCACAGCACATCACGGCCGCGCATCCGCTCGAACCGGCACAGGATGTCCTGCAGCGTGTTGTTGAGCGCATGGCCCATGTGCAGCGAGCCGGTCACGTTTGGCGGCGGGATCACGATGGTGAAGGGCGCGGCGTCCTTGCGCTCGGGCCGGCCGGCCTTGAACGCACCGCTCTCCTCCCAGAGCTGGGCCATCCGGAGCTCGATATCGGCAGGCTGGTAGTTTTTCTCGATCATGACAATGCGCTGTGGACCATGGGGAAAGGGTAGAAAGCCGCCAGATCGCACCAAGTCAACCGGACCGGCACGTCAAAACGGCGTTTGGCGCGTTTTCGGGCGAATAAGGACGCTGGAGGTTCGGTTCTGATTCAATCGGAACCGACACATTGGAGCATTTGGGGGCTGAATAGAGCGCTGCCAAGCCCCCTGCAGCAGGAGCTACTGCCCGCGCCGGAGCTATCGCCCGCGCGAAACCCGCTCGATCTCGGCCTTGACGATCCGCTCGACCAGCCCCGGCAGGTTGTCGTCCAGCCAGGACTTCAGCATCGGCCGCAGCATCTCCTTGACCAGATCCTCCAGCGTCCGAGCATTGTTGCTCAGCACGGTGTTGGCCAGCGAGTTGAAGGCGGATTCGACCGCCCGCATCGTGGTTCCTGAGATGATCTGCTGCATCGGCGCGGTTTCGATGGCCGGCGGTTCTCGCTCTCGAGCCGGTTCTCGCATCGGCTCCGGCGCCCGCGTGCGGGCTTCCGTGAACACGACATCGTCCTGCGGCTCGACCTTGCGGAACGACGGTGTGGCCGCCGGCTCCGGCAGCGCCATGTCGTCGGTGAGCTCGAATACGTCGGCTTCGGGCTGCGGCGACGGCCGGATGTCGGCCGCGGGCGTCGCCTCGTCGAGGCTGGCGAGCAGTGAGTCGATGTCGTCCTGACTGTTGCTGGCCGGCGCTGGCGCAGGCGGCGGTGATCTTGGCGCTGACGCTGCGGCCTTCGCGGCCGGGGGCGCTGCGGGCGGCGGGCTTTTCATTGCGGGCTTGGCTGCTGGTGGCGGCTCGACTTTCGGCGGCGGTGCAGCGGCAGAAGCAGGTTTCTCGGCCGCGGCTGGCTTCGCCTCGTCATCGGCGATGATGCGACGGATCGACGCCAGAATCTCCTCCATCGAGGGCTCTTGGACCTTCGCAGGTTGCGTCATCTCCGACTCCACATCGAAACTTATTTTACATCAAGCCCGAGAGGATTCGCCGGTTCCGAAGAAGCGCGCGGAGATTTTCATTGCTCCCGCCCGACTTGTCCCCAGATCAAGCCCGCCCGAGGCCTTGTGCAAGCTTCGTGTCGCCTAATGCAGCGTGGTTACAGGTGGCCTCGCACCTGTCATCACGCCATGCCGGCTCGCCGCGAATCGCCTTGCTGCCCGATAAAACGGTATGTCAGGCCATTTATCGATTGCAAGCAAACGCGCCAGTCTGTGGTCCTGATTAGCTCAGAACCACAAACATGGCGCGACAGGCGACGATGACGTGAAGTGTTTAGCGACCGTCGGGCGTGCGTACGCCGGCCCAGTTGTCGCGCACCTGCTGATAATGCACGGTGGGATCATAGACGTTGGTCGAAAGACCCATCACCTGCGGTGACAGCCGGCCAACGGCTGCCAGCACGTTATACGACGCAACAACACGGTCGTGCTGCGCGGTCACTAGCGCGTTGCGCGCGTTGACGAGCGCCTGCTGCGCGTTCAGCACGTCGAGCGTGGTGCGCTGACCGGCCTTGGCCTCTTCGCGCACGCCGTTCAGCGCGATTTCGGACGCGGTCACCTGCGCCTGCGCCGACGCGACCTGCGACTTGCCGGCGACCAGCTGGCCCCATGCGGTGACGACATTGGCGCGTGCCTGATCCCTGGTCTGTTCCAGCACCAGACGCTGCTGCGCCAGCGATTCCTTCGACTGCCGGATCAGCGAATACTCAGCGCCGCCCTGATAGATCGGCACCGACACCTGAACTTGGGCTCCCGCATTGAACAGGCGGTTCACCGACAATTGTTGCTGGTAGCCTTCGGTCACCGACGCCTGCAACCCGACCGTCGGCAGCAGCGCGCCTTCGGCAACCTTGGTCTGCAGGAAGTTGACGTCGACACCGTACATCGCGGACGTGACGTTCGGATTCTGGGTCAGGCTGAGCTCGACCGCGGCCGCAAGCGTCGTCGGCAAGAAGCGATCGACCGGCGAGCCGGGCGCGAGATTCTGCGGCTCGTTGCCGATGATGCGGCGGAAATTCGACCGCGTCGTCGTCAGGTTCGATTCCGCGGTGAGCTGCTGGGTGCGGCCGGCAGCAAGCTGCGCTTCGGATTGCGCGACGTCGGTCCGGGTGACCTCACCGACATTGAAGCGGTCCTGGGTCTGCTTCAGCGTCTGCTCCAGTACGCGCGTGTTGCTGCGCTGAACCTCGACGATCGCCGCATCGCGGAGATAGTCCATATAGATCGTGGCGGCGTTCAGGATTACGGTCTGTTCGAGCACGCGCAGACCTTCGCGTGCCGACGACACCTGGCTTTCGGCCGCGCGCACCTTATGCGGGGTCTGCGCATTGTACAGCGACTGGTTCACCGTCAGACCCGCGCTGGCCGGAGTTTGGGTGCCGTGGATCGAATCCTTGATGCCCGTCGGCTGCTGGTCGGAGTACTGATATCCGCCACTTACGGTTAGTGCGGCCCGCGGACGATAGCCCGAGAGCGCCTGGGGAACGTTTTCGTCGGTCGCCCTCACCAGCGCGCGCTGCGCATTGAGCTGGGGGTTATTCTGGTAGGACCGCACCAGCGCGGCCTCGATAGTATCGGCGAGCGCGGGCACGGGGCCCATCTCTGCCAACAGAAGGACGGCAGTCGCAGCCGCGGTGATAGCCTTCACCCCACGCATCCCCGGTAATCCAATCATTGTAGTCGCCGTCTCCACACGCAAGTCAGTTCCGGCGGTCGCTTCAGACGAAGTGAGTCCCGCCTCACCTTAGTCCGCAGCTAAGGGCAACGGAACTACCCCGCAACGGAACACGGCGGAAACTCTTCACATGGGGCAAACGGGCCACACTTCTGATTCGGAACGGGATTTTATCAGGCGGTGCAGCGCGGTGGCGGTCAGAAGACGAAGGCCGGAACCCGCTCGAGCCCGGGCAGCACGGGGGCGGTGGCGTCGAACAGCTCGCGATGTCCGAAATCCCCATGGGAGCGGGTCACGATGGTCGCGCGCGGCGGTGGCGTCAGGCCGAATACCCCGACCAACCGGCCCCCCTCCGTGAGCTGGCCGAACAGTCCGGTCGGGATAATCTCGGTCGCGCCGTTGAGGACGATGACGTCATACGGCGCGCCGGCGGTATCACCGTCGGCAGCGGCTGCGGTCTTGACGGTCACGTTCTGGATGCCGAGCTGGACGAACACGGCCGAGGCCTTCCCGGCAAGGGCCGGATCGCTCTCGGTGGCGCTGACCTCTGCGGCAAAGCGAGCTACGATGGCGGCTGCGTAGCCGGTCGCGCAGCCGACGAGCAGAACGCGGTCGGTCGCCTTGATCTCGGCGGCTTGCAGCATCTTGGCGAGCAGCGCCGGCGTGATAAGGCAGCGCCTGTCCGCGCCGCCCTCGGTGACGTCGAGATCGAGGTCCAGATAGGCCAGCGCCTGCTTGCTGGCCGGCACGAACACCTCGCGCGGCACCGTCAGCATGGCTTCGAGAATACGATCATCGGTCACGTCGCTCGGACGCACCTGACCATCCACCATGTACTGGCGCGCAGTCGAAAAACCGGTCATTGGCGGGACCCTGCAAGTCGCGGCATTGCCGCTGGAGAAGCTAGAACAGGGCCATCTTTTGGAACAAGCTCCGCCAAAACGCAACATGGCGTTGGCGTGCAAGATGCGCTCGCAACGCGTTCTATTCGATCGTGACTGCAAGCCGGCCGATCAGGCGGGCCACTTCATCGAGATGCTCGGAATCGTGCTCCTCGACGGCCCTTGCGAGCCGGCGGACACACTCATCGTCGCTGATGTCGGGAGCATCGCTCGGAACAAGCGTCGGCTGTGGCATCGACAGGTCGATCAGGTTAATGGCCATCAGAATCACCTCTCAAGACCCGGCACAACAAAGTGTCCGCGGTTATTGAGTCGATTTGACGACGACTTTTGTCTGCCCGTTACGGGCCACAGGCTTGTGATGGGTGATGATGGAGCCAGAACTGGCTCCCCGGGCTGGATTCGAACCAGCGACCATTCGATTAACAGTCGAATGCTCTACCGCTGAGCTACCGAGGAATAGGCGAACAAAGCGTTCGCGCGCGGGCAGCGTATAACAAAGCCTTTCGGCCTTGCAAAGAACCAAATGGGTCTCCGGCGAAACTTTAGCGGGGGACGGTAAACCCCTGCGGTACAAGGCTTTGCCGGCGTTCCAAGGCGATGCAGGCCTGTCCCGGCTGTCCCGCTACCGGCGCTGCGGGCGTCCGGAAACACCGCCGACGCCGCCATTTCGCCGCGCCGCCGATTCTTCCGCGGCCCCCGCCCAGCCTCTGACGTCAATTCCGGGACGAACGAGGTGGTCTTGGTACCGGGGTCGTACGCAATACAGGCAGTGCCGGCATAGACTTCATTGAAAATCTCCAGGCAGTCAGCCGCACATCGGCGTGCGGCGTCACCTCCTTAGCGATCGTGCTGCGCGAGTACAGATCGTGCACAAACTGCGAAGCATTTTCGTTCAGAAGCGCGATCGCGCGGCGATGGCGACAATGAACAGCGCCGTCGCCGCAAGCGAGGCGATGGTCCGCACGTGGTTCCAGAAGGTCCAGTCCGTCAGATAGCGCGCCCAGACCCGGGCGGCCGCGGTGCTCGCGGGATCTGTGGCCGCAAGCTGATCGTTCAGCGGCACGTTGAAGACGGCCGTGACGACGAACATCCCGACGACATAGACGATGCCGCCGCAGATCATCGCAAGCGCGCCCGGCTCCTGCCATCGCAGCCCGCCGAGCACGACCAGCCCGCCGCAAGACAGCGTGGTGCCGAGGAAGACCGGCATGAACAGCGAGCGGACGATGTCGACATCGATCGCGTTCATCGCCGAGATGCCGGCCGCCTGATCGATGCGGCCGAGCGCGGTCATGACGAACGCCGAGAACGCGAAATAGACGCCGGCAAGCAGGCCGCAGCCCAGCGCGGAGAACCACAGCAACCCCGAGGTCAGGATATTGCGCATCGCCCCTCCTCGAAAAGCGAGAGATACTCGCATTTGTAAAATGCGATAAACACTCATATTTGAAACGTCAACCCCGGCTGCGGAGGAGAACGATGGCGAGACGAAAGGCCCGGCCCGGGGCAGCGGAAAGCGCCGCGCCCGAGGCGGCGGCTGGGGCCGCGCCCGGGGTGAAAGCCCCCCTGCCCAGGTTGGCGCGGCTTGCTCCGACGCAACAGCGCAGCCGCGAGCGGTTCGAGCGCATCCTCGCCTGCGCGACCGAGATCATGACGGAGAAAGGCAGCGAGGCCTTCCGCATGAGCGACATCGTCGAGCGCAGCGGCGTCGCATTCGGCTCGCTCTATCAATACTTCCCCGACAAGGCCGCGATCATCGGCACGCTGGCTGAACGGCATAACGCCGTCGGCCGCGATTGCGTCAGGCGCGATCTGGCCGCGGTCTCGTCCGCGCGCGACCTGCACCCGGCGCTATGCCGGATCGTCGACAGTTACTACGAGATGTTCATGCGCGAGCCTGTCATGCGCGACATCTGGCAGGCGACGCAGGCCGACCGCGCCCTGCAAAAGCTCGATGCAGACGATACGGCCGTGCTCTCCGGCCTGTTGTCCGACGCGGTCAGGCGGGTTGCGCCCAACATGCCGTCCGCCACCCTCGCCACCTTCTCGGGGCTGACGATGACGCTGATCGCGGCCGCCGTGCGTCACGCGATCACGCTGCCGCCACGGAAAGCGCGGCAGGTGCTGACGCAATTCAAGACGATGCTGCCGGGCGACCTCGCAGGATGGGCATGACCAGGATGGCACCGGCGGACCGACGCGTGCGCTGTCACGCCTCTCTAAAATTCCTGCGATATTTGCCCCCTATGAATACTGCCCGGAATTCCGGAAAGAGTTTTTCGCGTTGTGATTTGCCTCACACGAGGTGCGGCCGTACCGACCTAGGTTCCCGAGGAGAATAGCGATCTATTAACCAAAGCGGGCGCCATCGTTCTTTTCATAAAATTCGAACGAATCGCTCAATCCGGACCGAAGACAGTTTTGCGACCATGGCGCTCTCGAACCTCGGAGAGCGCGATGAGTGAAGTCGAATTTGATCTGTTGCTGGACGCCGTGCGTACGGCGATCGCGCCTATTGCTCAGGAGGATTTCGTGGCCCAGCCCTCGCCCCGCATTCAGCCGCCGCCGCGCGCCGCCAATGACAACCAGGCGCCGTGGCCGCTGATTCCGTTTCCTGAAGGCTGGTACGCCGCGAGCTAATGCGGCTTCTCACGTATTGGCTGCAAGCCATTGATGAGATGAGTGGAGGCCACGACCAGAATTGAACTGGTGTACACGGTTTTGCAGACCGTTGCGTAACCACTCCGCCACGTGGCCCCTTGCGGCGCACTTCATATACGCCCTCTCTTCGATAGGCAACCAATCGCGCAGCTAACGCCGGCGCCTCCGGAAGTCCCGCTTCTTCGGTTTTGGCGCCAATTCCGGCATTTTGGCCTGCACTTCGCGGAATTTCGCCAGCATCCGCTCGAAACTATCAGTTAACGTTGTGGCGATGTCCGGCCGCTTTTCCAGCCCGGCCAGCAGGATCGCGGCCGCCTCGATGGTGGACAGGCCGTCGCGCCGGGGTTCCCGGCGCAGCTTGCCGTAGCGCGAGGGCTGCTTCGGTCCGAGAATCACCCGCTGGCACTTCAGCATCCAGGCATTGCGCCACCACAGCGCCTTGGCCTGGCTCCAGGTGCCGTCAAGCAGCACGATGCCCTCGATGTCGGAGAGGATGGCGCGCTGGTGCGGCTCCAACTCACCCTTGCGGTTGATCGCGACGATCTCGGCGTCGGTTTCGAGATCCTCGACCTTGGCCGAGCCGAGATAGAGCACCGCCCAGCGCGACGGATCTGGCACCGGCCGGCCGAGTGCGTTGGCAAGGCTCGGCCAGGACAGCCCGATCCGCACCACGGCGTTCTCGAAATGCCGTGCCAGCAGCCGCGCGGTGCCGAGCGCCCTGTCCTGCTCCTGCGGATGGATCAGGATCAGCAGCTGGATCCGGCTTTTGATCGGCGTGACGCTGTCGCAGATGCACAACGGCATCGGCTTGCCGCAATGCGGGCACTCTGGGATCTCGCTGACGAGGTCGGTCTTTGTTTCGGTCGGTTCGGCCATCGCTTCGCTATACGCGTGCGGAGCCGTTCAATCCAACCTATTCCGCCGGAGCGTGCACGCCTGATGGTGCCGGGCCCTGGCGCAACCGGTCGATCAACAGATAGATCACCGGGGTGGTGTAGAGCGTGAGGATCTGCGACACGAACAGGCCGCCGATGATGGTGATGCCGAGCGGCCGCCGCAGCTCGGTGCCCGGGCCGGTTGCGATGACAAGCGGAATGCCCGCGAACAGCGCGGCCATTGTCGTCATCAGGATAGGACGGAAGCGCGCCCGGCAGGCCTCGAAGATCGCATCCCGCGACGACAGGCCCTGATGCCGCTCGGCCTCGAGCGCGAAGTCGACCATCATGATGCCGTTCTTCTTGACGATGCCGATCAACAGGATGATGCCGACAAAGGCGATCACGGTCAGCGGCGTGTTGGTCACCTGCAACGCCAGCAAGGCGCCGAGGCCGGCCGACGGCAAGGTCGAGATGATCGTGATCGGATGCGCCAGGCTCTCATAGAGTACGCCGAGCACGATGTACATCGCAACCAGCGCGCCGAGGATCAAAAGCGGCTGCCGTCCGCTGGTCTTGTTGAAGTCGCCGGCATTGCCGTCGAAGCTGCCGCGAATGCCCTCGGGCATGTGCAGCTCGTTGACCGCCTGCTGGATGTTCGTGGTGGCGACCTCCAGCGGTACGTCCGGCAGCAGGTTGAACGACACTGTGGTCGAGGGGAAGCCGCCGGAGTGAAACACCGCCAGCGCCGACAGACCGCGCTGGTAGTGCACGAGCGCCGACAGCGGCACCTGCACGTCGTTGGCGCCCGCGACGTAGATGCGCTCGAGGTTCGACGGGTCGCTCTGGAATTTCGGGTCGATCTCGAGCACCACCACGTACTGGTTGCGCTGGGTGTAGATGTACGAGATCTGGCGCTGCGAGAACGCGTTGTTGAGCGCGTTGTCGATATCCTGGACCCGGACGCCGAGGCTGGAGGCGATCTTGCGGTCGATCACGAGGTTGAGCTGCAGGCCGCCGGGATCGCGGTCGGCGGAGACATCCGTGATGCCCTCCACCGTCTCCATGCGCTTGGCGACGAGCGGCGCCCATTTCTGCAACAGATCGAGATCGGTCGAGGCGAGCGTGTACTGGTAGTCGGAATCGCTCTGCCGGCCGCCGGTGCGGATGTCCTGGGCAGCGAACATGAACAGGCGGATGCCCGGCACCATGAACAGGTTGCGGCGCAGCCGGTCGATCACCTGCGCGGTCGACAGGCCTCCCCGCTCCTCCGGGGACTTCAGGCTGATGAACATGGTGCCGCGGTTGGAGGTGGCGCCGCCCGGGCCGCCGCCGGAGCCGACCGAGGAGCCGATGCCGGCGACCGCGGGGTCTGCCATCACGATATCGGCGAGCCGCTGCTGAAGCTGGAGCATCGACTGGAACGAGATATCCGCCGAGGCCCGGGTCGCGCCGATCACGAAGCCGCTGTCGTCGGTCGGGAAATAGCCCTTCGGCGTCTTGATGTAGAGCGTCACCGTGAGCGCGACGGTGGCAAAGAACACCACAAGTGTCAGGAACGGATAGCCGAGCACGATCCGCAGGGTCGACGCATAGAACGCCACGACCCGCGATAGCGTGCCCTCGAGGACGCGATCGTACCAGGTGGCGCGATCCGAGGTCGCCTCCTTGATGTAGTGCGCGCAAATCATCGGGGTGATCGTCACCGACACCAGGGTCGACACGATGATCGCAAACGTCAGCGTCAACGAGAACTCGCGCAGCAGGCGGCCGACGATCCCGTCCATGAAGATCAGCGGCGTGAAGGCCGCGATCAGCGACAGCGAGATCGACAGCACCGTGAAGCCGATCTGCTTGGCGCCTTCGACCGCGGCCGGATACGGCGCCATGCCCTGCTCGAGATTGCGGTACATGTTCTCGATCATCACGATGGCGTCGTCGACCACGAAGCCGACCGAGATCGCGAGCGCCATCAGCGACAGATTGTCGATCGAGAAGCCGGCGAGCCACATCCCAGCGCAGGTTCCGGCCAGCGCCAGCGGCACCGAGACGCCGGCGGCGATCGTCGGCACGATCCGGCGCAGGAACACGAACACCACGACCATCACAAGTCCGGCGGTCGCCAGCAGCGTGAACTGCATGTCCTGGACGCTGGCGCGGATCGTTCCGGTACGATCGACAAGGGTCGAGATCTCGACGCCGGCCGGAATCCACTGCTTCAGTTCCGGCAGCATCCTGCGCACGCCGTCGACGGTATCGATGACGTTGGCGTCGCCCTGCTTGGTGATCTGGATCAGCACCGCCGGCTGCTTGTTGAACCAGGCGATCGAGCGCGAGTTGCGGACCGAGTCCTCGACCTCCGCAACGTCCGAGAGGCGGACGAAATTGCCGTTCGAGCTCTTGATGATGATGTCGCGGAACTCGGCCGCGGTGCGCATCTGCTTGTTGATCGAAAGCGTCTCGCTCAGCCGGTCGCCGTTGAAGATGCCGACCGGGCCCAGCGGATTGGCATTGATAATCGCTAGACGGACGTCGTCGGTTGCGATCCCGGCGTTAGCCAGCGACACCGGATTGAGCGCGATCCGCACCGCCGGCTGGTCGGCGCCGCTGACCGTCACCTCGCCGACCCCCGGCACCTGCGAGATCCGCTGCGCCAGCACGGTGTCGGCAACGTCGTACATCGCGCTGGTCGAGATCGTCTTCGAGGTCAACGCCAGCACGAACACCGGCGCCGCGGCCGGATTGGACTTGCGGAACTTGGGTAGCGACGGCAGGTCGCTCGGCAAGTCCGCGAGCGAGGCGTTGATCGCGGCCTGCACGTCGCGCGCGGCGCGGTCGATGTCGCGGCCGATCGAGAACTGCACCTGGATGCTGGTGGTGCCGAGCGAGCTCGTCGAGGTGATCTGGTCGACGCCCGAAATGGTGCCGAGCTTGCGCTCCAGCGGCGCGGCGACGGTCGCGGCCATCACCGAGGGATCGGCACCGGGCCGTGACGCCGAGACCCGGATGGTCGGGAAGTCGACATTCGGCACCGACGACACCGGCAAGAACTCGTAGGCGACGATCCCGACCAGGAACAGCCCGATCGCCAGCAAGGTGGTGCCCACCGGCCGGCGGATGAAGGGCTCGGAGATCGAGATCACTGCATGCCCTCGGTGGCGCCGGCGATCGGCGGGCCGCTGCGGCCCGCCTGCGGCACGGCCCGCTCGATCCGGCGGTTGAGCCGGTCGAGCGCGAGATAGATCACCGGCGTCGTGTACAGCGTCAGCAGCTGGCTCAGCAGCAGGCCGCCGATGATCGAGATGCCGAGCGGGAAGCGCAGCTCGGCGCCGGTGCCGCTTTCGATCGCGAGCGGCAGCGCGCCGAACAGCGCCGCCAGCGTCGTCATCATGATCGGCCGGAACCGCAGCAGGCAGGCCTGCACGATGGCGTCATAGGACGACATGCCCTGGTGCCGCTCGGCCTCCAGTGCGAAGTCGATCATCATGATCGCGTTCTTCTTGACGATGCCCATCAACAGGATGATGCCGATCAGGCCGATCACCGAGAGGTCCTGCCCGCACAGCATCAAGGCCAGGATGGCGCCGACGCCGGCCGAGGGCAGCGTCGACAGAATGGTGATCGGATGGATGTAGCTCTCGTAGAGCACGCCGAGCACGATGTAGATCGTGATGATCGCCGCCAGGATCAGCCACGGCTGTCCGGCCAGCGAGCGCGCGAATTCGGCAGCATCGCCGGAATAGATGCCGACGATGCTGCCGGGCATTCCGATCCGCGTTTCGATCGCCTTGACCGCCTCGACGGCGTCGCCCAACGCCTCGCCCGGCGCCAGGTTGAAGCTGAGCGAAACCGACGGGAATTGCGCCTGGTGCGAGATCGCGAGCGGCGCCGTGGTGCGGACCAGCGTCGCCACCGCGGACAGCGGCACCTGTGCGCCGTTGGCGCCCGGCAGATAGAGCTTGTCGAGGATCGAGGGGTCGCGCTGATACATCGGCATCGCCTCGAGCACCACGCGATACTGGTTGGCCTGGCCGTAGATCGTCGAGATCTGCCGCTGGGCGAAGGCGTCGTTCAACGTGTCCGTGACGCCCTGCAGACTGACGCCGAGCTGGCCGGCACGCTGCCGGTTGACGTCGAGCGCCGCGCGCAAACCTCCGGCCTGCGCTTCCGAGGAAACATCGCGGAAAATGGGGTCGCGCCGCATCTCGGCGACCAGCTTCTGCGACCATTGCGAGACCTCGGCGGCATCGGTCGCGGTCAGCGTGTATTGGTATTGCGAGCGGCTCGACTGGGTCGAGATCTGCACGTCCTGCACCGGCTGGAAGTAGACGGTCATACCGGGGACCGTCGCGATTTTCTGCTTGAGCCGCTCGATCACCTTGGCGACGCCGTCGCGCCGTTGGTCGAGCGGCTTCAGCGTCATCACCAGGCGGCCGACATTGGTGGTCGGATTGACCGAGCCGGCGCCGATCACCGAGATCACACCGACGACATCCGGATCGGCCTTGATGATGTCGGAGACCGCGCTCTGCCGCCGCTGCATCTCGGCAAACGAGACGTCGGGGCCGGCCTCGGTCACCGCCGTGATCGAGGACGTGTCCTGCAGCGGCAGAAAACCCTTCGGCGCCAGCACATACATGATGAGCGTCAGCGCGATGGTCGCGAACGTCACCAGCAGCGTCGCGCGCTGGCGCTGCAGCACCCAAAGCAGCGTGCGATGGTAGAACTCGACCATGCGGTCGATGAAGCGGCTGACCGCGGCAAGACCCGGGACCGCCATCTCCTCGTGGATGTTCTTCAGCAGCCGCGAGCACATCATCGGCGTCAGCGTCAGCGAGACGACCGCCGAGGTCACGACCGCAATCGTCAAGGTCAGCGCGAATTCGCGGAACATGCGGCCGACCAGGCCGGACATGAACAACAGCGGAATGAACACCGCGATCAGCGACACTGTCAGCGAGATCACCGTAAAGCCGATCTCACTGGCGCCCTTCAGCGAGGCCTCCATGACGGTCTCGCCGTCCTCCACGTGGCGGACGATGTTCTCGATCATCACGATGGCGTCGTCGACCACGAAGCCGGTTCCGATAGTCAGCGCCATCAGCGACAGATTGTCGAGGCTGAAGCCGGCGAAATACATGATGCCGAAGCTCGTGATCAGCGACAGCGGCAACGCAACGCCGGCGATCAGGGTCGCACGCAGCGATCGCAGGAACAACAGCACCACCAGCGTCACCAGCACCACACTCAGGATCAGCGTGAACTGCACGTCGTGGACCGAGGCGCGGATCGTCACGGTGCGGTCCGAGACCACGGTCAGTTTGACGCCGGCCGGGACCGCCCGCTGCAGCCGCGGGATTTCGTCACGGATCTGCTTGACGACATCGATGACGTTGGCGCCGGGCTGGCGCTGGATATCGATGATGACGGCCGGCGTGCCCTGGTACCAGCCGCCGGTGCGGTCGTTCTCGAGCCCGTCGACGATCTGCGCAACGTCGCCGATCGTGACCGGCGAGCCGTTGCGATAGGCGATGATGATCGGCCGGTACGCGTCGGCGGCGGCAATCTGGTCGTTGGCAGCGATGGTATAGGATTGCTGGGCGCCGTCGAGCGAACCCTTCGGCCCCGACACGTTGGCACCCGCAATCGCGTTACGCAGGTCCTCCATCGCGATGCCATAGGCCGCAAGCCGCGCCAGGTCGGCCTGCACCCGCACCGCGGGCTTCAAGCCGCCGAGGATCGAGACCCGGCCGACGCCGGAAATCTGGCTCAGGCGTTGCCCGAGGATGGTATCGGCGAGATCGCTCATCGCCCGCAGCGAGATCGTGTCCGAGGTCAGCGCCAAGGTCATGACCGGCGCGTCCGCCGGGTTCACCTTGGCGTAGACGGGTGGGTATGGCAGTGTCTTCGGCAGAATGCCCGCCGCGGCATTGATCGCCGCCTGGACATCCTGGGTCGCGCCGTCGATGTCGCGGTTGAGGTCGAACTGCAGCGAGATCTGGCTGACGCCGAAGGAGCTAGTCGAATTCATCGACGACAGCGACGGGATCTGGCCGAGTTGCCGCTCCAGCGGCGCCGTGATCAGCGAGGCCACCACGTCGGGGCTCGCGCCCGGCAGTTGCGTCGACACCTGCACGGTTGGGAAATCGACCTGCGGCAGTGCCGAGACCGGCAACGCCCAATAGCCCAGCGCGCCGCCGATCATCAGGGCGATGCCGAGCAGCGAGGTAGCGATCGGCCGGCGGATGAACGGTTCTGAGACGCTCATGGTTGCGTGCTCGCTCTTGGGTCGGACATTACGAGGTCAGGATGTCGGTCATGGCCGCGCCTTCGGCGCGCCGCCCGACGCTTCGCCCCCTGCCCCTGCCGCCGGCGTAGGCGCCGGTTCGGTCTGCCCCTTCTGATCGCTATCGCTGTGCTCGTGCCGGCCGCGATGCTCGCCGCCCTGCCCGTCTTGCTTGGCTTCCTTGCTCTGATCCTTGGTCTGGTCCTTGCTCTGACCGTCGCGTTGCGCCCCGCGCTTGCCGTCGGGAGCGCGGCTGCGCTTGCGCGGCGCCAGATCGGCCGCCGGCGGCCCGTCGTCCTTGCCGACGACGACTTTGGAGCCGTCGGCGAGATTGGCAAAGCCGGTCGTCACGACCCGATCCGACGTGGTCAGGCCGTCCGCGATGACGGCTTCATGCTCGTTCTGCTGTGTGACCGTGACCGGCTTGGCGGTGACGGTATTGTCCGCGCCGATCACATAGCTGAAGGTCCCGGCCGGACCGCGCTGCACGGCCGACGTCGGCACCACGATCGCCTGCGGCAAGGTCTCAACCTTGAGGCGCACATTGACGAACTGGCCAGGCCAGAGCTGGTAGCTGGCATTCGGCAGTTCGGCCTTCAGCTTCAGTGTGCCAGTGGTCGGATCGACCTGGTTGTCGATGCCGGTCAGCTTGCCGGTATCGATTACGGTGACGCCGTCATTGCCGAACACATCGACCGCGAGCTGGCCCTTTGCTGCCGCGGCGTTGACCCGCATGATCTGCTGTTGCGGCAGGCTGAACCACACCGCGATCGGCTGCAACTGGGTCAGAATCACGAGCCCGGTGGTGTCGGAGGCGTGGATGATGTTGCCCTGGTCGACCTGGCGCAGGCCTGCCCGTCCGGCGATCGGCGCGACGATCTTGGTGTAGCCGAGCGTGGTGCGCGCATTGTCGATTTGGGCCTGGTCGGCCTTGATGATGGCCTCCTGCTGCGCGACCAGCGCACGCTGCGTGTCGGCCTGCTGCTTGGAGCCGGCATTGCTGGCGGCCAACTGCTCATAGCGGACGAGGTCGATCTTCTGATTGGCGAGCAGCGCCTCGTCCTTGGCCTTCGTGGCCACCGCCTGATCGTATTGCGCCTGATAGATCGCAGGATCGATCTCGCCCAGCACGTCGTCCTTCTTGACGTCCTGGCCCTCGACGAAGTTCACCTTGAGCAGCTTGCCATCCACCTGCGAGCGCACGGTGACGGTGTTGAGCGCCTTCACCGAGCCGACGCCGTCGAGATAGACCGGCACGTCCTGCACCTGCGGCGTGGCCGCAAGCACCGGCACCGGCAGGTCGGGCCGCGCACCCGCGCCGCGCCCGCCGCCGCCATTTTGCTTTGGCTGGAGAGCGAGCCAGCCGAGATAGCCGAGCCCACCGAGGATCACGAGCGTGATCAGCAGCGACACCATGCGTCCGAGCAGGCGCGAGATCAGGCTCCGCTTGCGCGGTGCAGTGCTTTTCTCGTCGTCCGTCGAGTCGGGCTTAAAGAGCATCGACCGGTCTTTCCATCTTCGGTTCCCAGCCGCCCCCCAAGGCCTGATACAGGCTCACGATCGCCAATAGCCGGGCCAGCTGGGCCTGCGAATAAGCGTCTTCCGCCTGGAACAGGGTCAGCTGCGTGTTTAGCACAGTTACGATGTCGGCGGTGCCGGCCTTGAGCTGCTGCTCGGCCAGGTCGAAGGCGCGCCGCGACGACGACAGCACGTCGCGCTGCAGCTGCAGCCGCCGCGTGGTCTCACGGATCGCGACCAGCGCGTTGTCGACATCGGTGAAGGACTGCACGACCGTCTTTCGGTAGGTCTGCAGCAGCTCGTCCTGCCTAGCCTTCGCGTTCTCGAAATTGCCGAGAATCCGTCCGCCGTCGAAGATCGGCTGGGTCATGCTGCCGACCAGGTTGAAGAAGGCCGCATGCGGCTGGAACAGCGAGACCAGCGCCTGGCTCTGGTAGCCGCCCGTCCCCGTCAGCTGAATGCTCGGGAAGAACTGCGCGCGCGCGCTGCCGACATTGGCGGTCGCGGATGCAAGCTGCGCCTCCTGCCGGCGGATATCGGGACGTTGGGTCAGCAATTCGGACGGCAGGCCCGGCGTGACACGCGGGATCGTAACTGAATTCAGCGAACCGCCGGCGACACGCACGCTCTCGGGCGGACGCGACACCAGCACCGCGAGAGCGTTGATGTTCTGGTCGAGCGTTTGCCGCAGCGGCGGCACCAGCGCGCGCTGGTTGGCGAGCACGCTTTCCTGCTGCGCGACGTCGAGATCGGAGCCGGTGCCAGCCTTGAAGCGGTCCTTGATCGCGTTGAGGATGCGCTCGGCACTCGCGATATTGCGCTGTGCGGTGCGGATCCGGTCCTGGGTGGCAAGCACCGTGAAATAGGCGTTGGCGACGCTGGTCAGCGTGGTCAGCGCCACCACCTCGCGGTCGAACCGGTTGGCGACGGCGGTCTCCTCCGCCGCCTGCGCGGCATCGCGGTTCTGGCCCCAGAAATCGAGCTGGTAGCTGGCGCTCAGCGAGGCACTGTAGTTCACCACCTCGCGCCCGCCATTGGTCAGGCCGCTGGCGCTGGAGCCCGAGGTCCGTGAATAGGTCTCCGAGCCGTTGAGATTGAGGGTCGGCAGCAGCGCCGCGCCGGCCTGCCGCGCCAGTGCGTCGGCCTGGCGGAAGCGCGCCACGGCCGCGGCGATGTCGAGGTTGACGGTCTGCGCCTCCTCCATCAGCTGCGTCAGCTCCCTGGAGCGGAAGCCCCGCCACCAATCGAGCGTCGGAACCGCGTCGCCCGGCCGGCCAATCTGCGCCGCCTTGTAGCCCTGCGGCACGTCAAGCGCGGGATCGGGGATGTCCTGGGTCAGGATGCAGCCGGCCGAACCCACGACGAGGCCGAGCGCGACGAGTGAGCGTCCTGCGAGCCGTCGCATGCGGACGGCGAGACCGAAGCGGCCTCCGGGCACCATCACGGACGCGGGCTGGGTCACACCCGTTCTCCGCCGAAGCCAGACCTCGCCCGTGGCGTACGAATGACGCGATCAACAGTGGTCTGGGTGACGTGCACGGAGTGAATCTTCCAATGGAACCTGACTGTCCCATCCTACCCTTGGGACGATAGGGCGGACAGCCCTGTCACGGCAGCGCGACGTCGCATCCACTGCGATTCGCCACCACCCGGACGGGCGACTTTTCCCCATTTTTGCAGGGTTTCCTCGCGCCGGAAGCAGGTACCGGGCGCCCGGATTCTAACAAAGATTTCATGGGGATTTCTCCGCCCTGTTGCACCGAATCCGCAGCTTGCTGTCCCCGACCGGCGCCTGGATGATCCAGGCGCCGCGATCTGTCGTTACCTCATTGAGAGCTGCGCCTTGCGACACGGTGGCGTTCAACCTTCGGGCCCCGACATGACCTATCTCTACGCCTACCTGTCGACACTCATCGTATTTTTGCTCTGCGACATGGCCTGGCTTGGGACGATGGCGAGCCGATTGTATCGCCCGACACTCGGCGACATCTTGTCGACGGAGGTCAACCTGCCTCCGGCGATCGCCTTCTATCTGATCTACCCGATCGGGCTCGTGGTGTTCGCGGTGCTTCCGGCCATAAGGTCCGAAAGCCTGGCCCAGGCAGCGCTCAGCGGCGCGCTCTTCGGCTTCTTCAGCTACATGACGTATGATTTGACCAACCAGGCGACTGTGCGGAACTGGACCTTCCAGCTCACACTGCTCGATTTGACCTGGGGAACGCTGCTTGGCGCCATGTCCGCCACCGCCGCTTGCCTCATTACGGCAAGGCTAGCTGCCTGAAGTCAGCTTCGGAAATGGAAAGAACGGCCGGGTCCGCGCCTGAAGGTCACGGAATTGCGGGCCGCGCGAGCGCAGCATGTGCTGTTCGAGCGGCGGCACGCCGGACACATGGACCAGGACCCAATACATGCAGGCCGGCGCCAGCAGCGTGATCCAGCCGAGCGGATACGAGGCGTCGATCGCGATCAATGGATACGCCAGCCAGCAGAGCCATTCGAAGAAATAGTTCGGATGGCGCGACCACTTCCATAATCCAGCCTCGCAAATCCGCTGTCGATTGGCAGGATCCGAGCGGAACTTGCTGAGCTGCGCGTCGGATAATGCTTCCCCGATCAGGCCAGTCAGCAGCAGCGCCGCACCGAGCAAGTCCGCAACTCCGAGTGCGGGTCGCGGGTTATGCGCCGCGAGCGCAACGCAGATCGCCAGGATGAGCCCAACCGCCGCCTGAGCCTGGAGTTGGAGGAACATCCGCCGCTCGGCCGTGTCGCCCCATTGATCGATCAGGTCGCGATAGCGCGGATCATCGCCGGCTTTCCAGGTCCGCGACAGAAGATGACTGCCGAGCCGCAGCGACCAGATCGCAGCCAGCAGCGCGACCATGAACTGCCGCGCGCTCGGCACGCCGCCTTCCGGGACCGGAACGAGGCTGGCTATGCAAGCAACCAAGCCGGTGCCGAATGTCCAGCAGACATCGATCCATCCGGTAGCGCCGGTCCGTCGCTGGATCTGCCAGGCGGTCGCCATGATCGCAGACAGCGCAAGGGCCATGATTGCGAGTTGAGATATCGGCTGGAGCAGGCTCATGGAGCATCTCCCAGGAGCGGCCGTCACATGCGGATCAACGGCTGCAACAAACGGCCGATCATTCCGTTGAGCTTCAAATCTCCCTGCATTGCGACCAGGCAGATGCAGTCTTCCGTCGAGTTGATCCTGACGTCATGATCCACCGACCCGTCGCCAAAGTCGAAGTCTCCGGGCCCGAAATGGCCGCCGGCGTGGACGAAACTCCCTGACAGCACGCAGGTCATTTCAAGCCCGGTGTGGGTATGTTCGATCATCCTCGTTCCCGGGCTGGATTTCAGGAGAAAGACGCGTGTCGCACTCGGCTCGGGCAAGCGGATCGGCCGCAAATGCACCTTTGGTGCGATCCACCTCCACGGACTATCGGGATAGCTGTTCAGAAAGTCTGGCAAACCCGGTACGTCGCGGAATGCCGGTCCCCGGCGCCGCTCCGGGATGGAGGTCCGCGAGGTCTCGTCCAGCCTGCGCTCCATCGCCTCGAGCGCTCCGTCCGACATCGCGGTCGGCGGCAATCCGGTCAGCATCGCGCCGCCGACATGCTCCATCGCGCGTACCACTGCACGGCACTTCGGACAGCCGACCAGATGGGTGGCAACGCCAATATGCTGGCCGAGGTCGAGCGTGCCAGCTGCGAACATCGCCAACAGCTCGTCCGGCGGATGATGATGGACGGTCATGAGAAGTCATCCAGCAAGCTGCGCAGCCGGGCCATCGCCAGCCGCAAGCGTGATTTGACGGTGCCGAGCGGAATATCGAGCATCTTTGCGATCTCCGCATGGGCGGTTTCGTGAAAGAAAGATAGCTCGATCACCCGCATCTGCTCATCCGGCAGCGCAGACAGCGCATCGCGGACCCGCGCCTCGATTTCAGATGCCGCCACCCCGGCGTCGGGCAACGGCCCCTCATCCCGCTGAAACTCGAGTTCCGTCTCGGACGTATCGCTCGTTGGGGTACGTTTCTGACGACGGAGCGCGTCGATGCGCAAGTTTCGCGCGATCGTGAATATCCAGGCTGCGGCACCCGCGCTGCCAGGATCGAACAGGCTTGCCTTCGACCACACGGCGAACAAGGCCTCCTGCGCCAGTTCGTCGGCAAGCTGCTCGCTTGCACCGGAGCGCTTCATGAACGTCTTGATGCGCGGCGCAAAATGCCGAAACAACGCCGCGAAGGCCTCGCGATCCCTGCGGACAGCAACGGCTTCGATCAGCCGGGCCCATCTGGCGGCATCCGACGTCTCATTGTCGGGAGTTTCACTCAGCATGCCCCGCGGGCACTCCCCATCACTGACGGCTCTGCGACCGCAGTACCGGATCGCGCCGGGCCTGACCAGACCGATGACCCCGGAAAGATGTCGAGCGGCGGCTTGCATGCATCAGGAACGTCACCCGGCTGCGGTTGGATCACTGCCGGTGATCCAACCGGCAACATTCGTCGTTTCGTTCCATGACGCCGACTGCGCGATCGGCCGGCCCATCGTACCGCCGAGGGATTGTTGTTGAGCAGCGACGGCAGATTGAACATAGCCGTGATCGGAACCGGCATTTCCGGCCTTTCGGCTGCCTGGCTGCTCAGCCAGCGGCACGATGTGACCGTCTACGAGAAGTCCGATCGGATCGGCGGGCACTCCAACACTGTGATGGCGACCGTCGGTCACGAGCGCGTTGCCGTGGATACCGGCTTCATCGTTTTCAACCGGAAGACCTACCCTAATCTCGCTGCGCTGTTCCGGCATCTCGACATCCCCACGCAAGCGTCGGAGATGTCGCTATCGGTCTCGCTCGACCGCGGCAATCTCGAATATTCCGGGACCGGCCTCTCGGGTCTGCTGGCGCAGCCCGGCAACCTCCTGCGCCCGCGTTTCTGGTCGATGCTGCGCGACCTCGTCCGATTCTATGATCGCGCGACACGCGACGCCGCTCGGCTGAGCGACGAGAGGATCAGCCTCGGCGATTATCTCATGCAAGGGGGTTATGGCTCAGCTTTCCGCGACGACCACCTGCTGCCGATGGCGAGCGCCATCTGGTCGGCGCCTCCGGATGAAATTCTCGCCTTTCCGGCGGCAACGTTCATTCGCTTCCACCACAATCACGGGCTGCTCCAATTGACGGGACGGCCGCCATGGGAAACCGTGATCGGCGGCAGCCGGGTCTACGTACAGCGGCTGGTCCAACCGTTCGCGGACCGGATCAGGCTCGACTGCGGCGTGGTCGGGATACGCCGATCGTCCGGCCGCGTCATGGTCACGGATGTCCGCGGGGAAACGCAGCCGTACGATCACGTCGTGCTGGCAACACACGCAAATCAGGCATTATCGGCTATCGACGACCCGACGCCCGATGAGGCCGAATTGCTCGGCGCGTTCCGCTATAGCCGCAATCTTGCGGTGCTCCACTCCGATCCCAGATTCATGCCCCGACGTAGACCGGCCTGGTCGAGCTGGAATTATGTCGGCTCGCGCGATAAGGCCGCCACGGCGGTCGGCGTCACCTATTGGATGAACCGGCTCCAGGGCATTCCCCAGCATTTGCCGCTCTTCGTCACGCTCAATCCGGCGCATCCGCCACACAGCGACACGCTGCATCACACGGAGGTGTACGAGCATCCGATTTTCGATGCCGCCGCGATCGCCGCACAGCAAGGGCTCTGGTCGCTGCAAGGCCGGAAGAACACCTGGTTCTGCGGCGCGCATTTTGGTGCCGGCTTCCACGAAGACGGGCTGCAATCAGGGCTTGCCGTAGCCGAGCAGCTTGCAGGCGTGCGGCGGCCGTGGACCGTGCCGGACGAATCCGGACGCATCGCGCTCGCCGCAAGCGCGAGGTCGTTGCCCGAACCGGAGCTGCAGCCATGACGCTTCGCTCCTGCCTCTATCGTGGCAACATCATGCATCGGCGGCTGCGGCCCACCACGCACCGCTTCCGCTATCGTGCATTCTGGCTGCTGCTCGATCTCGACGAGATGCACCTGCTCGCTTCCCGTTTGCGGCTGTTCTCCTGCAACAGATTCAACCTTTTTGCATTTCACGATGCCGATCATGGCGACGGCAGCGCGACGCCACTCCGCCTGCAGGCCGAACGCTGCCTGATGCAGGCAGGGATCGATATCGCCGGAGGGCCGATCCAGCTCTTCTGCATGCCTCGAACCCTCGGCTACGACTTCAATCCGCTCAGCCTCTATTTCTGCCACCGGCACGACGGCCAGCTCGCCGCGGTCATCTATGAGGTTCACAACACGTTCGGCGAACGCCACGCCTATGTGGCCTCGGTCGCGGCCGATACTGGCACCATCCGGCATGACTGCGGCAAGGCCTTCTACGTGTCCCCCTTCATGAGCATGGACCTGTCCTATCACTTCCGGCTGAACCAACCGGACGAGCATTTTGGGCTCGGCATCAGCGCAAGCTCGGGCGGAGAGACGGTGCTCGGCGCATGCCTGACGGCGTCACGCCACGAGCTCAGCGACCAAGAGCTGTTGTCCAGTTTCGCCGCCATTCCCCTGGTTACGATCAAGGTGATCCTTGCGATTCATTGGGAAGCGTTGCGGCTCTGGTTGAAGGGCTTGCGGTTACACGGGCGCCCGCAATGCTCCCCTCACACGATCACGACCGTGCCCCCATCGCCCCAGCACCGGATTGACTCGCATGCACTCTGACCACCCGCAGACCGTCCCCTGCCCGCATCCCGTCGAATGGCCGCCGGTGCTGCGAGCGACTGTCGGGACGCTGCTGCGGCGGCTGTTTCGCCGTATCGATTGCGGCGAAATCCTGATCCAGACCCCGAGCGGACGCGGCGTCGCGATCTCCGGGATGCGTAGCGAAGAGCAAGCGCATATCAGGATCCATGATTGGAAATGCTTGCTTCGGCTGCTGATCGGCGGCGATCTGGGTTTTGCCGAAGGCTTCCTTGCCGGTGAATGGTCCACGCCCGACATATACTCGTTCCTGAGCGCAGCTGCACCGCGTTCGGCATACGCCCCATCCTTCGAACGGCTGAAGCCGCCGCAGCCTCTGAATCGGCTTCGTCACGCCCTGCTCAATCGCAATACCAGGCGCGGCAGCCGGCGCAACATTCGCGCCCATTACGATCTCGGTAATGATTTCTACCGCCTCTGGCTCGACCCGAGCATGACCTATTCATCGGCGATCTTCACCTCGCCACACCAGACGCTCGCGCAGGCCCAGCAGAACAAGCTCGATCGGGTCGCCGAGCTGCTCGATCTCAGCGGCGGCGAGAGGGTTCTCGAGATCGGTTGCGGCTGGGGCGCGCTGGCACAGCGTCTTGTCGAACGGAATGTCTGTCACGTCACGGGCCTGACACTGTCGACCGAACAGCTTGGCTACGCATGCGAGCAGCTCGCCGAACAGGGTCTCGCCGACAGGGCCAATCTGCGGCTCGAGGACTATCGCGACACCAAGGGCACCTATGATCGCGTCGTCTCGATCGAGATGCTGGAGGCGGTCGGCGAGGCGTACTGGCCGCTGTTTTTCGACAATCTGCGACAGCGGCTCGATATCGGCGGCATCGCGGTGCTGCAGGTGATCACGATCGACGAACGTCGCTTCGAGAACTATCGCAGGCGGCCGGAATTCATCCAGCGATACGTATTTCCGGGCGGAATGTTGCCGACGGTCGAGATCGTCGAACGACTGGTCGACAGTTCCGGACTTCGGCTGGTTTCGACCGAGTTCTTCGCTGCCAGCTATGCGCGCACGCTGGCCGATTGGCGCGACCGGTTCGTCAACGCCTGGCCATCGATCGAAGCCCTCGGCTTCGATGTCCGTTTCAAGCGGATGTGGGAGTATTATCTGGCCTATTGCCGGCTCGGCTTTGAAATCGGCGCTCTCAATGTGGGGCTGTACAAGATCGAACGACCGTCTCGACCGAACCGTGTCGGGCGAATCTGACGCAGCGCGCCGATTTGCAGTGGGATTTGGCCGGATCGCAGCGCATTTTCAAAACGATCTTTCCGGCTGTGTCATCCCCGCACGGTCAACTGGCTAACGCAGAGCCCCGCGCGAAATTCGCCGCACTGCAAAAGCCTTCCCCTTTTGCCATCGGCACACTAGTTTCCGGCCAGAGCAAAACACGGACCGAAGATTACCCCGACATGGCATTCAACAAAGACGTCATTGAAGCGATCGGCAACACCCCCCTCATCAAGCTGCAACGCGCGTCCGAACTGACCGGGTGCACCATCCTCGGCAAGGCCGAATTCATGAATCCCGGCCAATCGGTCAAGGATCGCGCCGGCAAGGGGATGATCCTGGAGGCCGAAAAGCGCGGCGACCTGAAGCCCGGCGGGCTGGTGGTCGAATCGACTGCGGGCAATACCGGCATCGGGCTCGCGGTCGTGGCGAGTGCGCGGGGCTACCGCACCCTGATCGTCATTCCGGAGACGCAGAGCCAGGAAAAGAAGGACATGCTGCGGCTGTGCGGGGCCGAGCTGGTCGAAGCGCCGGCACTGCCCTACTCCAATCCGAACAACTATCAGCATCTCGGCAAGCGCCTCGCCGAGCAGCTGCGCAAGACCGAGCCGAACGGTGTGCTGTTCGCCGACCAGTGGAACAACCTCGACAATCCCAAGGCGCATTACGACTCGACCGGACCGGAGATCTGGCAGCAGACCAGCGGCAAGGTGGATGCCTTCATCTGCTCGGTCGGCACCGGCGGCACGCTCGCCGGCATCAGCCGCTACTTGAAGGAAAAGAACAAGGACATCGTCACCGCTTGCGCCGATCCGCACGGTTTTGCGATGTACGAGCTGTTCAAGAACGGCCAGGTCAAATCGACGCCGGGCGACTCGATCACCGAAGGCATCGGCCTCGGACGCAAGACACCGGTGATCGAGACCGCGAACGTAGACGATGCGTTCCTGGTCTCCGACGAGGAAGCCGTGACCATCATCTACGAGCTGCTGGAGCACGAAGGCCTGTGCCTCGGCGGCTCGACCGGCGTCAACATCGCGGGCGCGATCCAGCTCGCCAAGCAGCTCGGCCCCGGCAAGACCATCGTCACCATTCTCTGCGACTCCGGCAACCGTTATCAGTCCAAGCTGTTCAACCCGGCCTTCATGCGGTCGAAGAATCTGCCGGTCCCGGAATGGCTGGAAAAGCGCAGCAAGATCGAGCTGCCGTTCGTCTGACGAACGAAATCCCCGCAGACGTCATTGCGAGGAGCTATTGCGACGAAGCAATCCATGCTTCCGATGCGGACGATTGGATTGCTTCGCTCCGCTCGCAATGACAGCGGAAATCACCGCAAGATCTGGCTCAGGAACAGCTTCGACCGCGCATGCTGCGGGTTGGCGAAGAATTCCTGCGGCGTGTTCGACTCGATGATCTGACCGGCGTCCATGAACACGACGCGGTTGGCGACCTCGCGGGCAAAGCCCATCTCGTGGGTCACGACCAGCATGGTCATGCCCTCCCTCGCGAGATCGACCATGGTGTCGAGCACTTCCTTGACCATCTCCGGGTCGAGCGCCGAGGTCGGCTCGTCGAACAGCATCACCTTCGGGTTCATGGTCAGTGCGCGGGCGATCGCGACGCGTTGCTGCTGACCGCCCGACATCTGGCCGGGAAACTTGTTGGCCTGATGCGGGATCTTGACCCGCTCGAGGAACTTCATCGCGGTCGCCTCGGCATCCTTCTTCGGGATGTTGCGCACCCAGATCGGCGCCAGCGTGCAATTGTCGAGCACGGTCAGATGCGGGAACAGGTTGAAGCTCTGGAACACCATGCCGACTTCGCGGCGGACCTCGTCGACCCGGCGCAAATTCGGGCCGAGCTCGATGCCGTCGACCACGATCTCGCCTTCCTGGAATTCCTCCAGCGCGTTGATGCAGCGGATCAGCGTCGACTTGCCGGAGCCCGACGGGCCGCAGATCACGATGCGCTCACCCTTGCCGACCTCAAGGTTGATGTCGCGCAACACGTGGAAGTCGCCGTACCATTTGTTGAGCGTGGAAATGTTGACGATCGGGGTTGTGGACATGGTGACCTTGTTCAGTGGCGGCGGTGAGCGTTGAGCCGGTTTTCGACGAACAGCGAGTAGCGCGACATTCCAAAGCAGAACACGAAATAGATCATTCCTGCAAAGGCAAAGCCGGTAAAGGCCGTGGTCGGCGTCGACCAGTTCGGATCGGAGAACGATGCCCTCAGGGAACCCAACAGATCGAACAGCGCCACGATCGACACCAGCGAGGTATCCTTGAACAGCGAGATGAAGCTGTTGACGATGCCGGGAATGACGTAGCGCAGCGCCTGCGGCAGTACGATCAGCGACGTCGTCTTCCACCAGGACAGGCCGAGCGCCGATGCGGCCTCCGCCTGGCCGCGCGCTACCGCCGCCAGCCCGCCCCTGATCACCTCAGCCATATAGGCGCCGGTAAAGATCGCGACGCCGATCAGGGCACGCAACAGGCCGTCGACGGCGAAATTGCCCGGCACGAACAGCGGCAGCATGTAGGTCGCGAAGAACAGCACCGTGATCAGCGGCACGCCGCGCCAGAATTCGATGAAGGCGATCGAGAAGATCCGGATCAGCGGGATGCTGGAGCGGCGGCCGAGCGCGAGCGCAATCCCGATCGGCATCGAGGCGACGATGCCGGTGATCGCGATCACCAGCGTCACCAGCAGGCCGCCCCACAGTCGCGTATCGACGATGGGAAAGCCGCCGCGATCGAGCCCCATCAGCTTGATGGCCGCGGCGATCCCGGCAAACGTCAGCAGGCTGCCGATCAATGCCCTGCGGCCGGTCTGCACACCGCTTCCGAGCACGAACAGCACGGCGGAGACGATCACGGCGGTGACCAGGAAATCGCACCAGACTGGCAGCGACGAGAGCTGCAACTGGTCGCGCAGCCAGGTCAGCGGAAAGATCAGCCAATGGATCAGAAGGCCGACAAGGACGAGCAGCTTGCCCAGCACCCACGGCAGCGGCGCGATCGCCGAACTCTTGCTGAGATTGACCAGGAGATCGCCGGCGCCGCCGATGCTCTGCTCGAACAGCTGCAACACGCCGGCGGTCCAGCTCACGCCGAAGCCGGCGATGCCGCCGCCATGCAGCAGGAAGAACGCCACCACCGGAAAGGCGAAGAAGAACAGGCCGGAGTTGATGCCCTTGGCCGGCAGGCGTGGCATCAGCAGCGGCAGCAACAACGCGGCGCCAAGCCCATAGGTCAGATTGACCCGCCAGCGCTGGGCTTCCGGATAGAAGCCATAGATCAGCTGCGTCAGCTTGGCCTGAATATAGGGCCAGCAGGCGCCGACCTCGTGCCCCGCCTTTTCGGTGAGGCAAGCGGTGCGATCCTTGCCGGACCAGACCGCGTCGACCAGCAGGAACTTGAACGTCGGGACAACGATGTACCAGGCCAGCAACAGCCCGAGCACCGTGAGCAGGATGTTGCCGGGCGAATTCAGCAGCCGCGTTCGCAGGAAGCCGATGAGGCCGGCGGTCTTGGCCGGCGCTGCACGCTCGGCGACCAGATCCTGCCGGACAAAGGACGAGGCGGACAGATCGGTCATGCCGCCATGCTCCGGTTGATGCGCCAGCCATAGACGCTCATCAGCGCGCTCGTCGTCAGCGAGAGCAGCAAATAGACGCCCATCGTCATGGCGATGATCTCGATCGCCTGCCCGGTCTGACTCACCGCGGTGCCGGCGAACACCGAGACCAGGTCCGGATAGCCGATCGCCACCGCCAGCGACGAATTCTTGGTGAGATTGAGGTACTGGCTGGTCAGCGGCGGGACGATGACCCGCATCGCTTGCGGCACCACGATCAGCCGCAGCGTCGCGGCGCGGCTGAGGCCGAGCGAGGAGCCCGCCTCCATCTGTCCCTTGTGGACCGACATGACGCCGGCGCGGACGATTTCGGCGATGAAGGCCGCCGTGTAGGTCGACAACGCAACCGTCAGCGCAACGAATTCGGGGATGATCCGCGCACCGCCGGCGAAGTTGAAGCCTTTCAGCTGCGGCAACTCGAACTTCAACGGCCCGCCGAAGATCAGCACCGAGACCAGCGGCAGACCGACCAGGCCACCCAGCACATAGGGCCAGATCCGGATCATCTGCCCGCGCTGGAACAAGGCCCGCCGCGCGTAGTGCCGCAAGCCCAGCGCCGCGACGATGCCGACCGCGAGCACGGCCAGGAACGGGTAGAGGCCGGGCTCGCTGACGGGTTGCGGCACGATCAGGCCGCGATTGTTGAGGAAGAACATACCGAAGATCGAGATGCTCTGCCGCGGCGCCGGCAGCGCCGCGAGCACTGCGAGGTACCAGAACAGGATCTGGAACAAGACCGGCAAGTTCCTGATGATCTCGACATAGATGCCGCCGATCCGCGACAGCAGCCAGTTCGGCGACAGCCGGCACAGCGCCACGACGAAGCCGATCACGGTGGCGAACACGATGCCGATCACCGAGACCAGAATCGTGTTCAACAAGCCGACGAAGAACACCCGCCAGTAGGTGTCGGAATTGTTGTAGGCGATCAGGCTCAGATTGACGTCAAAGCCCGCATTGTAGTTGAGGAAGCCGAAGCCCGACGCAATGTGCTGGGTCTCCAGGTTGGTCCGCGCATTCGCCACGATCTCGTAGGCGATCCAGGCCAGGATCGCGGCGAAAGCAATCTGGGCGGCCAACCCGTTCCAGCCGGTCTTGCCGCCAAGCGCACGCTTCAGCCTGAGGGCAAATTGCAGCGGTGGTTTGCGGGGCGCGATGCTCATCGCGGCAGCCGGACCGATCAGCGGATCGGCGGCGCGTACTGGATTCCACCCTTGTTCCAGAGATTGTTGACGCCGCGGGCGATGCCGAGCGGCGAGCCGGTGCCGACATTGCGCTCGAAAGCCTCGCCGTAATTGCCGACCGCCTTGACGATGCGAACGACCCAGTCCTTGGTCAGGCCGAGCTGTTCGCCCAGATTGCCGTCGGTGCCGAGCACCCGCTTCATCTCCGGCTTGTCGGATTTGAGCATCGTGTCGACATTCTTCTGGGTGATGCCGAGTTCCTCGGCATTGATCATCGCAAACAGCGTCCACTTCACGATGTCGAACCACTGGTCGTCGCCGTGGCGCACCATCGGCCCCAGCGGCTCCTTGGAAATGATTTCCGGGAGCACGATGTGGTCGGCGGGGTTCGCGAGCTTCAGGCGGCTGGCATAGAGCCCGGAGGCATCGTCGGTGAAGACGTCGCAGCGCCCGGATTCATAGGCTTTGACAGCTTCGTCGATGCTGCCGAATGCGATCACCTCGTACTTCATGTTGTTGCCCTTGAAGAAGTCGGCGAGGTTCTGCTCCGTCGTGGTGCCAGTCTGCACGCAGACCGACGCGCTGTTCAATTCGAGCGCCGAATTGACCTTGAGCGACTTCTTCACCATGAAGCCCTGCCCGTCATAATAGGTCACGCCGGTGAAGTTGGCGCCGAGCGAGGTGTCGCGTGATACCGTCCAGGTGGTGTTGCGCGACAGCACGTCGATCTCGCCGGACTGCAGCGCCGTGAAGCGATCCTTGGCCGACAGCGGCACGAACTTGACCTTGGTCGGGTCGTCGAGCACCACCGCGGCAATGGCTCGGCACACGTCGACGTCGATCCCGGTCCAGTTCCCCTTGTCGTCCGGCGATGAAAAGCCAGGCAGGCCCTGGCTGACGCCGCAGGACAGCTGGCCGCGGTCCTTGACCGTCTTGAGGGTTTGCGCCGAGGCCGACTGGACCGACAAGGCAGCGGCAGCGGCAAGGATGACAGCCAGGGATACGCGTTTCATGGGGCAGGCCTTTCAGGGTCGTCCGTTGGACGTTTGCTTTGTGATCGCCTCGCATTCACGGGCCATCCCAATGATCCCCTGCAGCAAAAAATGCTGATCTGACCGTCAGTTCGACGTGCAAACCGGCCAGGCAACGGATCTTAGGTCGCGGCAGGCCCCTCAACGTGCGGCGACTGGTAGTTGCGCCGCATCACATAGTGACTGACGAGCCGGGTCAAGGGGTTGACGCATGTCTTCTACCTCTTGTTAGTAACACCTCCCGGCGTAGCCCTGCTTCCCGACGCGCTACGACTGCGGCAAAAAGTCTAAAGTCCAACGGCAGCAAACCATGACCTCCTCCGACGGCTCCACGTCCTCCCACCCGCAAGATGCCGCAACCCGCCTGGTCACGGCCGGCCGCGACACCAAGGCCCAGAAGGGCTTCGTCAATCCGCCGGTCTTCCACGGCTCGACGGTGCTCTATCCGACCGCCGAGGACCTCCACGCCCATCGCGCCGAATTTACCTATGGCCGCCATGGCAGCCCGACCACGCGGGCGCTCCAGGACGCGCTGATGGCGCTGGAAGGCCCGCAATGCGCCGGCGTCGGTCTCGCCCCGTCGGGGCTGGCTGCGATCAGCACCACGCTGCTCGCCGTGCTGAAGGCCGGCGATCACCTGCTGGTGTGCGACAACGCCTATCGGCCGACCCGCAATTTCTGCGACAACATGCTGAAGCGCTACGGCATCGAGACCAGCTATTTCGATCCGCTGATCGGCGCCGGCATCGAGACGCTGTTCAAGTCGAACACCCGCGCGGTGCTGGTCGAGGCGCCCGGTTCGCAATCCTTCGAGATGCCCGACATCCGCGCGATATCGGCCGTGGCGCACGCCCGCGGCGCGCTGGTGATCGACGACAACACCTGGGCGACCGCGCTCTATCACCGCTCGCTCGAACAGGGCGTCGACATCAGCATGCAGGCGGGCACCAAGTATATCGGCGGCCACTCCGACATCATGTTCGGCACCATCGCGGCCAATTCCAAGGCCTGGCCGCTGGTTCAGGAGGCGATCCGCCTGCTCGGCGTCTGCGCCGGCCCGGACGACGTCTATCTCGCGCTCCGCGGTGTCCGGACGTTGTCGGTGCGGCTGGCGCAGCACCACCGTTCCGGGCTCGAGATCGCGCGCTGGCTTGGCGCGCGGCCGGAGGTCGCTCGCGTCCTGCACCCTGGCCTGGAGACCGATCCCGGGCATGCGATCTGGAAGCGCGACTTCACCGGCGCCTCCGGCCTGTTCAGCATCGTGCTGAAGCCGGTGCCGCAGACTGCGGTCGATGCGATGCTCAACGCGCTCCGTCTGTTCGGCATGGGGTTTTCCTGGGGCGGCTTCGAAAGCCTCGCCATCCCGTTCGACTGCAGCGGCTATCGCAGCGCGACCAAATGGTCGCCGGGCGGGCCGACACTGCGGCTGCATATCGGGCTCGAGAATGTCGACGACCTCAAGGCCGATCTCGATCGCGGTTTTGCCGCGTTGATGGCCGCGCTCTGATCCCTCCCCGTGGCCCTGTGCATTAGGCAACATTAACCACGACCGACCGGGCAAGACGCTACGCAGCCGCGCTGCGACCAATGTCGCACGCGCTGCGCACGCACGATCTCCGGGATTCTGCGGAGATGCGGCGGCGATGATAACCCGCCGTTCACCATCCCCACCAATCCCTTAATTGTCCGGACCTTCCATCAAGTTCCCTTATACTTTTGCGGCCGTAGTGATGCTCCCGGGAAGGGCTGTCAGTGCCGCAAGGACGTGACTGCCCTGCGTTAAGGGCATTCAGACAGCAGCATGAAGACGGCACGCATCGTGGTCCTCGGCATCGCCGGCGTCGCAGGCCTCGCGGCCATGTATCTGGCGAGCGTTGGCGATCGCAAACCGGCGCCGGTCGCGCCGCCAGTGGTAGAGCTGCCGACAGTCGAGGTGCTGGTGGCGAAGTCCGACATCGGGCTCGGTCAGTCGGTCAAGCCTGAAGACGTGCAGTGGCAGCGCTGGCCGGCCGAGACCGCGAGCAGCGCGTTCATCCGCCACGACACCAATGCCGACGCCATGAACGACGTCATCGGTTCGATCGCACGCGCTCCCTTCATCGTCGGCGAGCCGATCCGCGAGCAAAAGCTGGTCAAGGCCAATGGCAGCGGCTTCATGGCCGCGATCCTGCCCTCCGGCATGCGCGCGATCTCCACCGAAATCTCGCCGGAGACCGGCGCCGGCGGCTTCATCCTGCCGAACGACCGCGTCGACGTGATCCTGTCACGACGCGACAAGAATCCCGATCAGCAGCAGGGCAGCCGCGACATCATCACCACCGAAATCCTGCTGTCCAACGTCCGCGTGCTGGCGATCGACCAGGCGCCGAAGGAGAAGGACGGCAACAACTCCCTCATCGGCAAGACCGTGACCCTCGAACTCAAGCCCGAACAGGCCGAGACGCTGGCGCGGGCCCGGCAGAGCGGCACGCTGGCGCTGGCGCTGCGCAGCATCGCGGACGTCAACGAGAAAACCGACGAGACCAGAGACCAGGCCCCGAAGCGGGGCGAGAGCATAAAGGTGGTGCGCTTCGGCATCCCGAGTTCTCAGACGACACAGAAGTGATGGGGGCTTCGATATGACAATTGGCGCGAAACAACTGGCGAGGCGGTCCACACTGGTCCGCTCGCTGTCATTCTCGGCGGTCACCGCCCTGATGCTGATCCCTGCCCTCGCCAGCGCGACCGATCCCGACAAGAACGCGGACGTCGCGGTGACGAGCAGCATCGCCGCCAAGACGCGCTTCGTCTCGCTCGGCGTCGGCAAGTCGGTGGTGGTCGACCTGCCGCGCGAGGCCAAGGACGTCCTAGTCGCCGATCCCAAGATCGCCAACGCCGTGATCCGCTCGGCGCAGCGCGCCTATATCATCGGCGCGGCGGTCGGCCAGACCAACGTGGTGTTCTTCGACGCCGACGGCAACCAGGTCGCTTCCTACGACATCGCGATCAAGCGCGATCTCAACGGCATGCGTGCCGCACTGAAGCAGATGCTGCCCGGCGTCCAGATCGAGGGCGTCGGCGAGAGCGTGGTGCTGACCGGCACGGTGGCAAGCCCGGTCGAGGCCCAGCAGGCCGGCGACATCGCCGCCAAGCTCGTCGGCAGCCCCGACAAGGTCGTCAACTCCATCGTGGTGCGCGGCCGCGACCAGGTGATGCTGAAGGTCACCGTCGCCGAAGTGCGGCGCGACGTCGTGAAGCAGCTCGGCGTCGATCTCAGCGCCAACATGAATTACGGCACCGCCGCAGTGGTCTTCAATAACGCCAACGCCTTCACCGCCAACAACGGACCGCTCGCCAGCAACAACGGGCTGACCGGTGCGGCCTTGAACAAGCTCGGCATGCCGACCGTCACCGCGACGCTGCGCGCGATGGAAAGCGCGGGCGTCGTGAAGACGCTGGCTGAGCCCAATCTCACGGCGATCTCCGGCGAGTCCGCGACCTTCGTGTCAGGCGGCGAGTTTCCAATTCCGACCGGAGTCACCTGTCAGACGACGACGTCGGGCACGATCGGCAATTGCGTCCAGACCGTCAGCTTCAAGAAGTTCGGCATCTCGCTCAACTTCACTCCGGTGGTACTGTCCGAGGGGCGCATCAGCCTGAAGGTGATGACCGAGGTCTCCGAAGTCTCTATGGACAACGCGCTGACCGGCGGCCAGGGCGGCACGACCATTCCCTCGATCAAGACCCGCCGCGCCGACACCACGCTGGAAGTACCCTCCGGCGGCTCGATCGCGATGGCCGGATTGATCCAGGAGCAGACCAAGCAGGCCATCAACGGAATGCCTGGCGTCGATCAGATCCCGGTTCTCGGACAGCTGTTCAGGAGCCAGGACTTCGTCAACAACGAGACCGAGCTCATGGTCATCGTGACGCCCTATGTGGTGCGCGCGGTTGCACAGAAGGAACTGTCCCGTCCCGATGACGGGTTCGCCCCGGCCTCCGACGCGCAGTCGGCGCTGCTGGCCCGAGTCAACCGAATCTACGGCGTTGCCGCCCGTGCCGAGCCGATCGGCGCCACGCCGGTTAATTTCGGCTTCATCATCGACTGAGGCGCTGAAGGGTTTGGGGGATACCATGATGACACGCAACACACGAGCCGGTCATGCGAGGACGCTGTCGCTGTCCGGCGCCCTCCTCGCCACCGCGATCGCGGTTGGCGGCTGCAACCTGACCGGCGACAATATTGCCACCGGCACGGTACCCGACGACTACCGGCAACGGCATCCGATCGCGGTCACCGAGGGTGAGCAGTCGATCGTCGTGTTCGTGGGCCGCGCCCGCGGCAATCTCACCGAAGCGCAGCGCGACGACGTGATGGGACTGGCCCGCACCTGGCGCCGCGAGGGCACCGGCGCGATCGCGATCGACGTGCCGGCCGACACTTCGAACGCACGCTCGGCGCAGGCGGTGTATCAGGAGATCCGGGGCGCGCTGGCCTCGATGGGCGTGCCTGCCCACGCCATCGTCAGGCGCTCCTATCGCGTCGACGATCCGCGCGCGCTGCCGACGATTCGCCTCAGCTATCCGAAGATGGCCGCGGTCGCCGGGCCCTGTGGCCTGTGGCCGAGCGACCTTGGTCCCTCGATCTACAATCCCAGCTACAACGAGAACAAGCAGTGGGACAATTTCGGCTGTGCCACGCAGCACAACCTTGCCGCGATGGTCGCCAATCCGTCCGACCTCGAGCAGCCGCGGACCGAAACCGCAGCCTACACGCCGCGCCGGTCGGTCGCGTTCCAGAAATACGGCAAGGGCGAGTCGACCGCGACCACCTACCCTGAAGCCGATAGAGCCAAGCTGAGCGACGCCGGGAAATGACCGAACAACGAGACGAGCCACAGCACGCCAACGACCACATCGCGCCGGCGCCACGGATTTCCGTGCAGGCCTTCTGCGCCAGCGTCGCGACCGCCACGACGGCGCGTGCCGCCGCCGAGGACCGCCGGCTCGCCAAGGCTCACCTCTCAGTTCATATGGGCGGCATCGCCGCCGCCGTCGACGCCTATCACAAGGCGCCGACGCCCAACGTCATCATGCTGGAGAGCGAGCCCGATATCGATTTGCTCGCCGGTCTCGACGAGCTCGCCACGGTCTGCGATCCCGGCACCCGCGTCGTCGTGCTCGGCGCGCCCGGCGAGACCGCACCATATCGCGAATTGGTCCGGCGCGGCGTCAACGACTACGTCATCGGACCGGTCAAGGTGCTCGACATCGTGCGCTCGATCTGCGGCCTGTTCTCGTCCTCGGAAGCAGTCTCCGTGGGTCGCCTGATCGCGGTCGCGGGTGCCAAGGGCGGCGTCGGCGCCTCGACCATTGCTCACAATGTCGCCTGGACCATCGCGCGCGACCTGGGGCTGGATTCGGTCGTTGTCGATCTCGATCTCGCCTTCGGCACCGCCGGCCTCGACTACAATCAGGATCCGACGCAGGGCATTGCCAACGCGGTGTTCTCGCCCGAGCGCCCGGACAGCGCCTTCATGGAGCGCCTGCTGGCAAAATGCGGCGATCACCTGAGCCTGCTGGCGGCACCGGCCACGCTCGATCAGGTCTACGATTTCGGCGCCGAAGCCTTCGATGCCATCTTCGATACGATGCGCATGACCACGTCCTGCATCGTGCTCGACGTTCCCCATCAATGGACCGCCTGGACCAAACGCGTGCTGGTCGGCGCCGACGACATCCTGATCGTCGCCGAGCCCGACCTCGCCAACATGCGCAACACCAAGAACATGATGAACCTGTTGAAGGCCGCGCGTCCGAACGACCGCCCGCCGCTCTACTGCCTGAACCAGGTCGGCATGTCGAAGCGCCCCGAGATCGAGGTCAAGGAATTTGCCAAGACGATCGAGAGCCAGCCGATCGCGACCATCCCGTTCGATTGCAGGCTGTTCGGTGAAGCCGCCAACAACGGCCAGATGATCGCGGAAGTCTCCGCGCGTCATCGCACCACCAGGACCTTCCTGCAGATCGCGCAACGCCTGACCGGCCGCCCCGATCTCGCCGAATTGCGCGGGTCGTTCCTGTCGCCGATCCTCCGGAAGCTGCGGTCGCGCCGGAACGATGGACGCCGCGCCGCCGGCTAGCAGCCGTGATTGGGGGGCTGATGGATCTAGTCGCGGCGGCTGGCCGCGACCGGGATCTTGTCGGTATCGGTACGGCTCGCATCCCTGCGCGCCAACAGCCGCTTCAACGCGGCGACATTAGCTGAGCCCTGATCGGGCGGCAGATCGGCCTTCATGATGGTTTCAGCTTCGGCCTGGCGGCCCTGCAGGCCGACCACGACGGCGAGATTGGTGCGCACCCGCATGTCGCCGGTCGCGCGATCCCGGGCCCGGCGCAACGTTTCCTCGGCCTTCGGCAGGTCTTTCGACAGCAGATAGGACAGGCCTAGATTCGAGAGCACCGACGCATCATCGGGCACGATCTTCAGGGCGCTCGCGTAATACTGGCGGGCCTCGTCGTGGCGCTCGAGCTGATCGAGCACGGCGCCCTGCGCCGACAGGATGCGCCAGTCCGGGTCCTCCGGGGTGTGTGCGCGCCCGAGCACGTCGAATGCCTGCTGGAAATTGCCGTTGTCGGCGAGCGCCCGTCCGTAGCCGGCGAGCAGCGCCTTGTTGCTGGGTTGCGCCAGCACCGCCTGCTCCATGACGGCAACCGCCTGCGCCCGCTGGCCGGTGGCGCGCAGCGCCCGGGCGTATTTCAGCGCGGCGTCGGTGTCTTTCGGATTGGCGCGAACCCGCTCGTGGTAGGTCGCAATATCACGCCGCGGATCGGCCGGCGCCGGCGTAGACTCCGCCGTATCGCCCAATGACCCAGTGATATCTGATGGCCCCGACGTCTGACAGGCGGACAGCCCGATCAGCAGGAGCGCGGCAGATACCGAGCTGGCGAGACGGTGCATGCGGCCTGAAGGTCGGGGTAATTTGTCGGACATCAACGAGACTCGGAACAGCGAAGGTTCCGGGATGCTCACAGCTTAACCCTAAGTTCCGGTTAAGGATGCCATCATCTCGCCGTCATCCGGCCCAGAAGCGGTGCCGGATGCGGCGCGAACCGCCAACCTGGCGGCTGGATCAGTCGACGAACTGGGCGCCGAATTCGTGCCCGATCCGCCAGGCCAGGCGGCACTGGCGCGGACTGCCGCTCGACAGGATGATGGTGAATTCCGGCGGAATCTCCAGATATTCAGCGATCACCTTGACGCCGCCGGCCGAGATATCGGTGATCATGCAGTCGCGCGGCAACGACCCTGCGCCCAATTGAATTTTGGCGACGCTCCGGCACTCACGGCGTTCGCTCTTGCGGCGATTGACAAACATCCTGATCCCCAAGCCCTTTTCTGGATAGCTTCTCGGCTGGACAGCTCTCTCGTTCCTACCGTCATAACGAGGAAAGATTGGAAACTGCCTAGCGGAACCAATCGCAATTGATCGGTCATGTTCGAGATTTATTTACCGGGCGCGCCTCGTCGTCGTCGAACCATGAAGCCGGGCCCAGGTTGCCACTGACCCCGGCGCCTCAATCGGGACCTCCTTCGTTACCGGCCTCTCCACCAGCCAGTTCCAAACGTGAACAAAAAGGGGTTGATCCCAGGTCATTTGGCGATAGCGTGACCCCTTCGACTCGAATTTGCCGGGATATCAGAGAAGTATGGGAAGTCTTGTTCTGCTTGATCTGATGGGGGGCGTCGCACTCCTGCTATGGGGCCTGCACATGGTCCACAGCGGGATTCTGCGGGCCTTCGGGCCCGATTTGCGCCTGTTGCTCGCGAGGGCGCTGAACAACCGCTTCACCGCCCTTGGCGCCGGCCTCGGCCTGACTGCCCTGCTGCAGAGCTCGACCGCGACCGCCCTGATCACCAGTTCCTTCGCCGCCGAGGAGATCGTCAGCCTGGTGCCGGCGCTTGCGATCATGCTCGGCGCCAATATCGGCACCACACTGATCGTGCAGGTGCTGTCGTTCAACGTCGCAGCCGTGGCGCCGGTGCTGTTCATCACAGGCCTCGTCGCATTCCGCAGCGGGCCGCGCTCTCGGATCAAGGATCTCGGCCGCGTCTCGATCGGCCTCGGCCTGATGCTGCTCGCGCTGCATATCCTGCTCGACACCATGGTGCCGGCCGAGAATGCCCCAGGCGTGCGGGTATTCCTGAACGCGATCACCGGCGATCCCGTGCTCTGCATCGTGATCGGCGCAGTCGTGACCTGGCTGGTCCATTCCAGCGTCGCCAGCGTGCTGCTGGTGATGTCGCTCGCCTATTCGCAGTTCGTCTCGCCCTATGCCGCGTTCGCGCTCGTGCTCGGCGCCAATCTCGGCAGCGCCATCAATCCGCTGATGGAGGGTGCGCGACGCGACAATCCGGCGAGCTACCGGCTGCCGGTCGGCAACCTCGTCAACCGTGTCGTCGGCATCCTGCTGGTGGTGCCGTTCCTGCGCCCGATCACCGAGCAGATTTACGCCTGGCAGCCCGACCTCGCCAAGGCGACCGCGCTGTTCCACATCACCTTCAACGTTGCGACCGCGCTGCTGTTCATCGGCGCGCTCGACCACATGGCGCGTCTGCTCGAGCGCCTGTTGCCCAAGCGTGCGCAGGAGACCGATCCGTCGCGGCCACGCTATCTCGACGAGAGCGCGCTGGAGACGCCTTCGCTCGCGCTCGCCGATGCCGCGCGCGAGGTGCTGCACATGGGCGACCACACCGAGGCCATGTTGCGCAAGGTGATGGCAGCGATGCTGACCAACGATCGCGCGCTGGTCGACCAGGTGTCGAAGATGGACAACACCGTCGACCGGCTGAACGAGGCGATCAAGCTTTACGTCACGAAGCTCACCCGGGGCAGCCTGGACGAGCGCGAGGGTCAGCGCGCCATGGAGATCGTCGCGTTCGCGATCAATCTCGAGCATATCGGCGACATCGTCGACAAGAATCTGAGCGAGCTCGCGACCAAGAAGATCAAGCACCGCGTGCAATTCTCGGCCGAAGGCGGCGAAGAGCTGTCGGCATTCCACAAACGAACGATCGACTCGCTGCGGATCGCGTTCGGCGTGTTCATGTCGGGCGACGCTGCCGAAGCGCGTAAATTGCTGACCGAGAAGGCGGCGCTGCGCGCGGCCGAACTTGCCGCCGTCGAGCGCCATCTGGAGCGCTTGCGCGAAGGCCGGCCCGAGACCATCGAGACCACCTCGCTGCATCTCGACGTGCTGCGCGACCTTCGCCGCATCCATTCGCACATCTGCTCGGTCGCTTATCCCGTGCTCGACGCCGCGGGCGAGACTGTCGCCGATCGTGAGAATGCGGTCGACGCAGCGGAACTTCCGGCGCCCGGGCGGCCGTGATCAAACTTGCGTTCGAGACTACGTCGGCGGCCGGTGGTCGGAGCCAGGCTGCGGATGCGGAAGGGCCGAGACAGCGGCAAGCTGGTTGATGCTGTCGCGCTGGCGGTCGAAAGCCCCGAGCAGATCGCCTTGCAGCAGCCGGCCGCCTGACAATTTCATCCGCAGCGGATCGACGTTGCGGCCGTTGATCCGCACCTCGTAATAGAGATGCGGTCCGGTCGAGAGCCCCGTCGATCCGACATAGGCAATCGTCTCGCCCTGACGAACCCGGTCTCCGATCTTGAGCCCCGGTGGGATGTTCGCGATGTGGGCATAGGTGGTCTCGTAGCCGCGATCGTGACGCACGCGGATATATCTCCCGTAGCCGCGTTCGTAGCCTTCGGTCTCGACGACGCCGGCGCCCGCGGCCGCGATCGGCGAGCCATATGGCGCCGCATAATCCACGCCCTCATGGAAGCGGCGGTCGCCGAGGATCGGATGGATGCGCCAGCCAAAGCCGTCGCCGAGGCGCCCGCTGACGACCGGCTTGCGCAGCAGGAATTTGGTGACGGATTGGCCGTCCTCGTCATAGAAATCCGAACTGCCGTCGTCCGGCGCCGTGAAGCGATAGTAGCGGCGCGCCTGCCCGCCGGCCGTCAATTCGATGAAGACCAGCTCCGGCTGGCCAATGTCGTTGGGAGCATAGATGAGGTTGGCCACGTCGGCCTCGCCGAGCGGCACGTCGAGATCGAAATCGCGGCCGCAAAGCCGCATCAGCTCAGCAACGATACCCTCGTCGACGTGGTTGGAGCGTGCAAGCGCGCTAAGGCCATCACGCAGCGTCTCGCCTGGAGCGGCGTGGGTGTTGATCGACTGACGCAACAACCTCCCGTTCGAGGAGGCGACATCCGGCTGTTCCGGCACGATCGCCTGGTACTGGCCGCCATCAGTGCGACCGACGGCGGACACGCTGGAATCCGCTCTTTCGATTGACACTCTGGCGACCCGGCCGCGCGGCGACCCGGCCTCTTCGCCCTGTTCGATGATCGTGATCTTCTCGCCGCCGGACAGCGTTTCCTGACCGCGAGGCGACGGGAAAGCGGCAAGGATCGCCGGTGCATCTTCCGCAGCCGCGGTGAGTGCCCGCAGAATGGCCAACAGCGTGTCACCGGCTCTGGCGATGATGACGTGCCGATGGCGATGCGACGTCCAAGGAGACTTCGGAAGGCGGGTAACGTTGACCGCCTCACCGATCGGAGAAGGCTGGTGCGGCACGTCCTCATCCGCAGCATAGGCGCTGGTGCCGCCGGGCAGCTCGGGGCGCAATGGACCCGCCCGTATGATGGCTGGCAACTCCAGCGGCGAACTCGCGCGCTGATCGTCCTTACCGTCTCCCTGAGCTTCGGCACGACGGTCCTGTTGCGGCCCGGGATCGATCTCCGCAAGCCGCGCAGACACGCGGGTGAATCGACGGACCGAGCCGGCATCGCTGAGCTGCTCGATCTTGACAGCGGTTGCATTGCCTTGCTCGCCAAGCCTCCGATCCAGGCGGTCGCCGCGCCGCGCTTCGTCGACCACCTGCCCCGTGAAACGTGGCAGTGAGACGACCGGCGAGACAGCGAATTGGGCGTGATCGCCAAATGCGCCGCGAAGTGCGCCAGCAAGCAAGGCGATGGCGGCGGCCCCGATCAGAATCGTCCCCGCCATCCAGCGGATACTGATTGCGCGCCGGTCCGGCAGTTCGTGCTCGCCGGTCAGCGGCGGCTGGTCGAACAGCGGGACGTCGCGGACGCTCGATCGATAACCACCCTTCGTCGCTTCGCCACCGCCGTTCATCGACGCCCCTCATCCCCTTGGGGCACGGACTCGGAATGCCGCCACGCCCACGGCGGACCGTAGATGCCATATGCCTTGGGGCGATTGTTTGACCTTGGCCCGGATTCGGTCGCGATTGATGCTGGGCCGAGCCCAATGCTGGAATCGGTCTAGATCGCGCGGAGGCCGATCATACCGCTCGCCGCACGATGATCACGACGCTCGGTTGTCGATCGTCTTCGACGCCCGTCCGCGGTTCTTCATGATCAGCATGATGTTGCGGATGTAGATCAGCGTCGCGAGCCCCTGCCCGATGATGATGACCGGCTCGCGCTTGGCGAGCCCGTAGATCAGCGTCATCAAGCCGCCGCCCATCGAGAAGAACCAGAACGCCATCGGCACCACGCTCTGGCCGGCGCGCTCGCTGGAAATCCACTGCACAAGAAAGCGCGCGGTGAAGAGCAATTGCGCGATGAGGCCGAACGCCAGCCAGAAGTCGAACTTGGCGACGAACACTTCGTAGAAATAGGCGCTGAGTGCCTGGCCGAACTGAATCAGCATCACTTCACCTCGGTCACGACCGGCACTTCGGTGCCTGTCACTTCAGTGACGACCGGAGTCGGCTTTTTGCGGCGGATCAGCCACCACACGCCGGCGAGATCCATGATCCCGATCCAGAGCCGGTCGAAGAAACCATAGTTCGACACGCCGGAATGGCGCGGGCGGTCGACGACATCAACATAGGCGATTGCGAGCCCCTCGCGGCGGACCAGCGCCGGAAGGAAACGATGCAGCCCGTCGAAATAAGGCATCGCCAGAAACACCTCGCGCGGAAACGCTTTCAGGCCGCACCCGGTGTCGCGGGTGCCGTCGCGCAGGATGATGCCGCGCACGGCGTTGGCGATCCGCGATTGCAGCCTCTTGAAGCCGGTGTCCTTGCGTCCGACGCGCTGGCCCGCAGCGAGGCCTACCCGGCCATGGCCGCTCTCGATCGCCGCGATCAGGTTCGGCAGGAAGGCCGGATCGTTCTGGCCGTCACCATCGAGCGTAGCCACGATCGCCCCGCGCGCGGCGCGCACGCCGCTGCGCACGGCGGCCGACTGGCCCGATGAGACCGCGTGGCGGAGCTGCCGGAGATTGGGCCGCTGCGCCATGATCGCGCTCAGCCGTTCGCCGGTTGCGTCCGTCGAGCCGTCATTGACATAGACGATCTCGTAGGCCCAGCGTCCGTCGAGGGCGGCTGCGATCTCGGCGATCAGCGGCGCGATATTGTCCGCCTCGTTGCGCACGGGCACGACGATGGAAACGGCGACCGGCGTCTGGTCGGAAACAGGCAATTCGGCACTCGTGGTTGATGTGGGGTTCGGCGGCTGGAACCCGCCCGATCCGGCCGCCGGGCGATCGCTTTTATGGGGCGAAAGCGCTCCCCGCAACCCTTTTGAGGCGGCCTTCCGACGGTCCTGACAGCGCCAACACGGTGCCATCGCGATCAATGGCGAAACCAAGGCGGCGGGCCGCGAACCAGTAACGCACGGCCATTGCGCCGATCACGCCGACCAGCGCGCCAGCCACCACGTCGCTCGGATGATGAGCCAGCAGCACGAGCCGCGTCGCGATGATGATCAGCGCATAGACCAGCATCGCGCCCCGTGCGCGTGGCCAGACCGCCGACACGGCGAAGGCCAGCGCGAATGCCGTGATCGAGTGTCCTGACGGAAAGCTCGAATAGGCCTCCGTGCCGGCGAAATGCTGGAAGTTGAACGCATTGGCCTTGCCGCCGACAAAAGGCCGCCCGCGGCCGACGATCCACTTGATCAGTTCACCGACCGCCACCGACAGCGCGACCGACAGGAACAGGTATTGCAGCCGCGTCCCAAAGCCGAGCAAAATCGCACGCGGTACACCACGCAGCGCGGGCGCCGCCAATGCGACCGCAACGAGCAGCAGGCCAAGCGCGCTCAGCACATACTCGTCCTTGCCGAAATCGGTGAGTATCTTCACCCACCAGAGACCCGGCGTGCCGCGTGGCGGCATCAGGCTGATCTCGGCGACATCGACCGCATACATCAGGGTGATGATTACGGCGCCAACGGCGACGACGAGCAGGAGTGCGTGGCGCGCGGAGCGTCGCGCTGCCTCGGCCCGGCGCGAATGCGATGGGGCACGCACGAGCTGGGCAAAGGACAGCCAGACCAGCGTCAGCAATCGTCCGAAATAGTTGGCGGATTCCGCGGTGGCTGGCGGCGCCGGCATGTCACTCCGTCCCTTCGGAACGGAAGATCGCGATCGAAACCGCCTTGCCCTGCGAGATGTTGTAGCCCTCGATCCGCACCGGCGCGTTGTAGCGCAGGCCGATCGCCTCGGCGCGCTGCACGAAGGCGCGCTCGGAGCGCTGTTCGACCAGCGCGAAGCGGCAGGAGCCCTGCCCCAGGAAATCCGCAGCGCCGGATCCGTCGGTAAGCAGCGTCGACGTATCGGTCATGAACACGAGGCTCGGTTCATGGAAGCCGGCCGCCGCCGCCTTCGGGCCGACGCAGGTCACGTTGCGCAAGGCGCGCGCGACCTCCTGGCTCGGAAACACGGTGGTGAGCCGCGGCAGCACCACGCCGTAGGTGGCGCCTGCCATCAACGCCGCGGCGATCACCGCATTGAGCAGCGAGCGCTCGGCGCGGCTATCCTCGAACATCCACCACGCGATCAGGCCGAACACCATCGCCACGGCGAACAACGGCCAAGCCGGAAACACCGGTTGATGGATCGCCTTGATGGCGCCGACGATCACGAGCACGGCGCCGAACGCGGGGATAGCGAACCACCATGCGGCGCCGCGCAACAGCCAGGGAGAGCGCGACAGCACACGCCGCTCGAGCGCGCCGACGGTCAGGATCGCAACCGCCGGATAGAGCGGCAGCACGTAATGCGGCAGCTTGGTCAGCACCGCCTCGAACACGATCCAGGACGGGATCAGCCAGGCCAGCAGGAACTGCGCGCCGGGCTCGCGCCGCGCGCGCCAGACTGCCGGCGCCGCAAGGCCTGCGAGCGGTGCGCCGGGCCAGAAGGTTATCCAGAACAACAGCAGATAGAGCCCGGGCGGCGCGCCGTGCGACTCCTGTGCGCCGAGTTTGCTCAGCATGTCGCCGCCGACCGAGTCGGCAAAGAAGGTTTCGCCGGCGCGCAGGAAGATCAGCACGAACCACGGCAGCACCAGCACCAAGGTCCACATCAGGCCCCAGACCGGACGCATGCGCCAGAACCAGGCCGCCGAGCGATCGAGGATCGCAAGCCCGGCCATCGCAAGGCCGACGAACATCAGAATCAGCGGGCCCTTGATCAGGATGCCGACCGCGAGCGCCGTCCAGAAGATCGCAGGCGGGGCCCATGATGGATGCGCCGGGTCCTCGCCACGTTGCCAGGACAGATACACCCGCGCCATCGCGCCCATCGCCGCGGTGACCGTCAGCAGCAGCATGGCGTCGGTCTTGGCGAGCCGTGCTTCGACGCCAAGCAGCACACAGCTTGCCATCATCAAGGCAGCCAGCACCGCCCCCTGTCGCGTCACGAAGGCAAGCGCCGTCCAATAGGTCAGCAAAACGGCGCCGATGGCGCCGATCAGGGACGGCAGGCGGTAGACCCAGATGCGGACCTGGGCGCGCGGCACCCCGAGCGCGGAGATCGTCTTCAGCGCCGCCGCCTGCATCCAGTAGATTCCGACCGGCTTCTTGTAGCGAACGTCGTCCTGGAAGCGGATGTCGACGAAGTCGCCGCTCTCGACCATCTGCTTGGTCGCCTGGGCAAAGCGAACCTCGTCGCGGTCGATCGGCGGGATGGTAAAGAAGCCCGGCAGGAGCAGCACCAGGCAGGTCAGCGTCAGGAACAGGATCGAACGCCATTGGCTGGCCGTCGCGAACTCGAACGCCATGAACAGCCTGCGGCTTGAATGCGCAGGTTTTACAGACTGTTGCCCTGCTCCGAAGCGCCGGGGTTGGAGGCTATCCACCATGGGTTTCGCATACGATGAAACCGTAGCGCAAACAACCGTGCTGTTCCGCTTTCCAACCCTGCTGTTCCGCTTTCCCGCGCGATCATTGCACGCGGATCACAACGGTATCCGCTGCCCCCGTGGCGTCGATCACGGTGAGCCGCGTGAAACCCGGCCCAGGTGGGTCGATCAGGCGCTGCCGACGGCCGTCGATGTCCCCGGCTGAGACACCGTTCACGAGTACCGTCAACGGCAGCACCCCGCCGGCGACCTTGAACGGCATTGCCGCAAGACGGCCGCCCTCGGACTGATCGACATCGATGCGTGAGCCGTTCAACGGAAACTGGATGTGCGGCGCTTGGTCGTTGCCGCTGCGGACCAGTTCGCCGAGCGGCCGGAACCGACGCAACGGCGGCGGCAGTTTCGCATTGGTGGCGACCAGCACGCCGCGCGGCGGCCTCGGCAACGCCGCCGGGATTTTTCCGGTGCGCGCAAAGGCATCGAACAGGATCGGCGCCGCCGCCGTGCGCCCAACCAGGCCCGGCACCGGTGCGCCATCGGGGCGGCCGACCCAAACGCCGATGGTGATGCGGCCGTCGAAGCCGACCGACCAGGCATCGCGATAGCCATAGCTGGTGCCGGTCTTGAACGCGATCCGGTTGTGCACGCCGTTCTCCGGCGGCGGCGTGCCGAGCAAGACATTGCCGACCTGCCAGGCGGCAGCCTGATCCATCAGCCGCATCGTGTCGCGGCTGTCATTGTCCTGCATGAGCTCGCGCAGCGGCTTGGTCGCGCCGAGGCGCGCCAAACCGGAATAGAGCTGGGCAAGATCCTGCAGCGTGACGCCGACGCCGCCGAGGCCCATTGCGAGTCCCGGCGCCTCGTCCTTCGGCAGCACCAGGCTGGTGCCGGCCTGCTTCAGCCGCGACGACAGCCGGCTCGCGCCGACCCGGTCCAGCAGCGCGATCGCCGGCACGTTCAGCGACAATTGCAGCGCCTTGCGGATCGGCACCGTGCCCTGGAACGTCATGTCGAAGTTTTCCGGCGCATAGGAGCCGAACCGGATCGGCCGATCCTCGATCAAACTGTCGGGATGAACAAAGCCGTCTTCGAAGGCGAGGCCGTAGATGAACGGCTTCAAGGTCGAGCCCGGCGAGCGCACCGCGCGCGTCATGTCGACCTGACCGGCCCGCCGATCGTCGAAATAATCCGCCGAGCCGACGCGTGCGAGCACGTCGTTCGTCTCGTTGTCGACCACCACGATCGCGACCGAGACGTCGGGCCCCTGCGCGATGGCGCGGTCGCGCGCCAGCGCCTCCAGGTTCTGTTGCAGCGAGGCATCGAGCGTCAGCTTGATGACAGGCGCGTCCTTCATCGTCGCGATTGCCTGATCGGACGAATGCGGCGCCAGGATCGGGATCTGCTTTCGCAGCTTCGGCACCGCCGCAGCCCTCGCCTGCGCGGCATCGTCCTTCGGCACCACGCCCTCCTCGACCATGCGGTCGAGCACGCGGTCGCGCGCGGCATGGGCGGCTTCCGGATAACGATCGAGCCGCCGGCGTTCCGGCGATTGCGGCAGCGCCACCAGCAGTGCGGCTTCCGCGAGCGAGAGCCGCTTCGGCTCCTTGCCGAAATAGGCGATCGAGGCGGCGCGCACGCCTTCGAGGTTGCCGCCGAACGGGGCCAGTGCGAGATAGAGATCGAGGATCTGGTCCTTGGAGAACTGCCGCTCCAGTTCAACAGCGCGCACCATCTGCCGTAGCTTTGCATACACCGAGCGCTGGTGCCGCGGCTCGATCAGCCGCGCCAACTGCATCGTGATCGTAGAGCCGCCGGAGACGATGTGCCCGCTTGTGAGCAGTTGGAAGCCGGCGCGCGACAGCGCCAGCGGATCGATGCCGTGGTGCTCGTAGAAGCGCTTGTCCTCATAGGCGAACAGCAGCTTCAGGTAGCCGGGGTCGACCGATGTCTTGGCGTCAACCGGCAGTCGCCAGCGCCCATCCGCCATCGCATAGGCACGCAACAGCTTTCCGTTGCGGTCGATGACCGTGGTCGAGACCTGCTGCGCGCTATCGAGCGGCAGCGGCCCGAGGGACACGACCCAGCCAGCGAACGCGGCGGCTGCGACTAGCGTCGCGGCCGTGCAGATCGTCAAGACCGTCCTGATCCGCCGCCAGCGCGATGGTCGTACCGGTGCTGTGCTCAACGTTGCACTCATTTCGCCGGCTTCACCTCGACAGCACCAGTACCGCTGCGGCCGTAGCGCGAGGGGTTGTACATGTCCTCGACATAGGCCTGCGGCAGCACGTATTTGCCCGGCGAAACTGCGCGCACGACATAGGCGACGGTGAACACCGACTTGTCATTGGCGCCCCGATCGATCGCCGCGGTGAAGCGGTCATCGCGGAACTCGGCGTTTTTCGGCTCGACACCATCTTCGATCCACTCGAGCGTGCCGGAATCGCCTGACGACACCAGGTTGGGGTTGTCGATCTCGAGCCCGGCCGGCAGATAATCGGCCACCATGATGTGACCGAATTCCGGCTTGGCCTCCGTCACCTTCAGGACAACCGCAAAGCGGTCGTTCTGTTTCGCCTTGGTGACATCGGCCGGCTTGCCGTCGAGCGTGAAATAGCTGCGCTCGATCTTGAACCCATTGGACGCCGCCGGCTCCGGCGTCACCGGCGAGCCCGAGACCGAGATCACCGCCTGCACCGGTGCGTCGCCGGTGTTGGTGATCTTGAGCGGCTGGCCCGTCATCTCCTCGGCCTTGTAGCTGCGGTAGACCGCGGTCTTGACCGCCTGGCCGTTGATGTCGAGCGCCAGCGTCTCCTTGGCGAGCGCGCGTGCCGCCAGCACCATCCACGCATTCTCCTGCGTCGAGGTGTAGGGCGACAGCCCGCGCGCCGCTTCCACCCGCAGCACGGCCTGCGTCAGCGTGGTGCGCGGCGCATTGCCCTCGCCCGCAAGCGAGACCAGCGCCGCCGCATCGCGCAGCGCCGAGCCATAATCGACCCGGCCGAACTCGATCACGGGTTTGGGGTTCAGCGCGTCGAGCGCGGCACCATAGACCCGCTCGGCCCGCGCCTTGTCGCCGACCAGCGCCAGCGCCGCGGCGAGCTGCGCCTTCGAAATCGGCGTCGCCAGATTGTTCAGCTTGGTGTCGGCGAGATAGCGCAGATCGCCGATCGGCGCGGCGCCGTTGCGCGCGAGCACGTAGAGGCCGTAGGCCAGATCGCGGCCGCCGTCCTTCTCCGGCTCGTTGGCATTGACCACCGAGTTCCTGACGCGATCGAGCGCGCTCTTGAACAGCACGTCCGGCACCGCGAAGCCCTTTTCACGGGCCCGGGTCAGGAAGTCAGTGACGTAGGCATCGAGCCAGGCGTCGTCGCCGCCCGCCGACCACAGGCCGAACGAACCATTGGAGCCTTGCCGCGCGAGGAGCCGTTCAATCGCGTCGCGGATGCGTTGGTCGACCGCAGTGTCCATCGCGAGATGGGCGCCGGCGGCGAGATCGTTGACATAGAGCAGCGGCAGCGCGCGGCTCGTGATCTGCTCGGAGCAGCCGTAGGGATAGCGGTCGAGTGCCTTCAGGATGCTGGCGGCATCGAGCGCGGTCGACAGGCTCGCCGAGATCGAGACGCTTCCGGTGCCCGGCACCAGATCGGAGAACATGTCCGAGGTCAGCGTCAGGCTCTCGCCCTTCGCCAGCGTGCGGATCGAGCGGCGCGCCAGCACCTGGGTCGCCGGCTTGACGTCGAGCGCGTAATGCCGCGCCAACGTCATGCCGTTCGGCCCTGAAATGTCGACGTCGAATGCGGCGCGACCCGCGCCGCCGGCCTCGAGGCCAAGCGACAGCGACGTGCGCTGCTTGGCTGCAAGCTTTGCGGTCGTGGTCGGATTGCCCGAAGCCTTGATCGGGCCGCTCGCCTTCACGCTGACGACGTAATCGCCGGCGGCGCCTTCGACATTGTCGATCTCCATGCTGATGGTGCCCTTGTCACCGGTCAGCAGGAAACGCGGCAATGTTGCCGTTAACACCACGGGATCGCGCACGATCACGTCAACATTGGCGCGGCCGAGCTTGGTGGCGCTCCACGCCACCGCCATCACCCGCGCTGTGCCGGCGAATTCGGGGATGTCGAAACTCACCTCGGCGGTGCCGTCAGGGCCGACCGTGACGATACCGGAATACAGGGCCAGCGGCTTCTGCGTCGGCGGCGAGCCCTGCAGCTCGGCGCCGGCGGCGTCACCGCCGCTGCGGATCTGGCCGCGCGTGCCCTGCATGCCGTCGATCAGCTGGCCGTAGAGGTCGCGGATCTCGGCGGTCAGACGGCGCTGGCCGAGATAATAGTCATCCGGCGCCGGCGGCTTATAGTTGGTCAAATTGAGGATGCCGACATCGACCGCGGCCAGCACCACCTTGGCGTCCTCGCCGGGATTGAGCCCGCCGAGCTTGACCGGGATCTTCAGCGCCGCGCCGGGCCGCACCAAGGCGGGCGGCGACAGCTCGACGGCCAGCGTGCGCGTCTTCTTGTCGATGCCGAACCATTTCAGCCCGATCGCGCGGCCCGGCATGCGCCCGGCGGCGGCATCGAGCGGACGGCGCAGCGTGGTCATTACGTAGGCTCCGGTGCCCCAGTCCTTGCCCACCGGGAGCTTGACCTGCTGGGTGCCCTCCTTGACGTCGACGCTTTGGGTCGTCAGCAGGCGGTCGCCGAGCACATAGACGGTCAGCTTGCCCGCGGTGCGCGCATTGACCGACACCGTCATGGTGTCGCCGGATTGGTATTCCGGCTTGTCGATTGAGGTTTCGAGCAGATCGGGCGTGTCGGCGCTGCCGTCGGAATACCAGCCGACATCGAACTGCACCGAGGTCACCGGACCGTCGGCATCGGTCGATTTCACATCGAGCCGGTAGCGGCCGGGCTGCGGCTGGAAGGTCAGTCGCATCGCCTTGTCGGCCGCGAGATTGACGTCGCCGTCGGCGACGCGGCGGGTCGACTTGACCGGCTCATACTGCCAGGACGAATTTTGGCGATACCATTGATAACGCGACTCCAGTTTCAACAGCTCGTAGCGCAGCCCGTTGCGCGACAGCTGCTTGCCGTCGGGGGCGACGAACACGACGTCGAACTGGGCCTTGTCGCCCTCGGCTACGCTCTTGTCGCCGAACAGCGGCTTGACGCCGATCAGCGAGGCGCCAGGGGCCACCGGCAGCACGATCTTGCGCTCGACCGAACGGCCGCCGGTCTCCGCCATGCGGATGAAGATCTGGGCTTCCTGCGGCCGGGTCGAGCCCGGCACCTTGTCGAGCTTCACCGGGAAGGTCGCCGCGCCATTGGCGTCGGCCTCCGGCAGGTCCTCGATCGCTGTCCGCTCGTTGCTCGGGGTCTGCTCGTCGTCGACGCCGAACTGGTAGCCGGCGTAGCCGGGCCGGCCGCCCGCCGCGGGCGCGACCAGCATGTCGCCCTCCAGCTGCAGGCCCGAGGCTGGTGCGCCATAAAGGAAATGGCCGGAAACCTGAAGTTCCACTGGAACTTCAGCTTTGATCACCTTCTCGTTGCTAGTCAGGTCGAATTCAATCCGCTCGGGGATGTAATCCTCGACCATGAAGGTGGTCTCGCCAACCGACGAGCCCTTGGGGTCGGTGAAGACACGGGCGCGCCAGGTGCCGGTCGGCACCGCGGAGTTCAGCGCCACCGCAAGCATCCGGCCGCCGGCGCCCTGGTCGGGCAGCACGGCGCGGCGGAATTCGACGCCGTCGGGCCGCTCGATCACCATGGTGAGCGGCGTCCCGGTCAGGGCGTTGCCCTGTCCGTCGCGCAGCAGCGCGGTCAAATAGACGGTCTCGTTGGAGCGGTAGACGCCGCGCTCGGCATACACAAAAGCGTCCGCGCCGGCCGGGATCGCGCGCCCCGCGACGCCGCGGTCGGTGAGGTCGAAGGCGTTGGTCTTCAGGCTCAGGAAGGCATAGTCCGCCTTCTCGCCCGTCACCGTCAGCAGTGCCGGCGACAGTCCGCCCTCGCCGCGCGCCAGCCCCTGCTCGAACAGCACATGGCCGGCGGCATCGGTCTTGCGGGTGGCCAGGATCTCGTTGTTGCGGGCGACCAGCTTCACTTCGGCATTGGCGACCGCTTCGGTCGAGGCGAGCGAATTGACGAAGACGTGGATACCGTCATTGCCAGAGAATGCCGAGAGGCCCATGTCTGAGACGATGAACCATTGCGTCGCCAGCGTGCCGTCGTCATCGCTGCCCGGCCCCTTGGCCGCGGCTGTCATCACATAGACACCCGGCTGCAGGTCGCCGAGCGCCTGGTCGACCGGAAATGCGGTGACGACGTCCTGGTTCAGCGTGGTGGCGGTGGCGAGCTCGCCGGACCACACCTTGACGCCGCGCTGATCGCCGAGATCGGAGAGCTGATATCGGCTCAGCGTACTCTGAAAGTCGCTGTCGATCACGGTGTTGATCAGGTTGCGGTCGCCGATCCGGAATACGTTGACCGTGACCGCCGGCGTGTTGACGCTGACCACCGGGATACCGCGCTGGCCGGTCCGCGGCAGCACATAAGCGCGCCCGGTGAACCGCACGAACGGCTTGCGGTCGCGGACATAGATGTTGAACTCGGCGGATTTCGGCAGGGTCTCCTTGACGGTCGACGGCAGGCCGGCGCGCAGATTGATGTTGTAGCGCTCGCCGTGCTTCAGCCCGTCGACGCAGAGCTGCTGGCCTTCCGCCGACAAGGCCGGCTTGTCGGTGCCGGCCAGTGCGAGATACGGCGCAAAGTCGACCCGCTTGGCGAGCTCCTCGGAGAACTGGAAGCAAGCCCGCGGCGAGGCCGCGTCGGAATCGACGGTATAATCGAGCAGCCGGAAGCCGTGCTCGTCGCGCATCTTCTCATACTGGCCCCGCACATCGGCGACCTCGCGCTTTTCGAGCGACAGCCGCAGCGCGTCGAGCGCCGGACGCCACAGCTTGCGCTCCGCGAGTGCCTTGCCGAGCACGGCCAACGAGTCGGCCTCCTCGCCCGCATTGCCCGCGCGCTGATAGGCGATGTAGGCGGCGGTGGAGGCGCGTTCCATCAGGAAGGTCTGTTCGCTGGAGCTGGCGGAGCGGATCTGGAACACGGTTTTGGCAAGCCGCAGCCAGTTGGCGCCGTCCTCGGGCGCGGTTGCCGCGATCTGGCCGAGGATCGTGAGCCCGCCGCGGAAATCATTGCGCCTGAAGGCGGCGTCCGCGTCGGTGCGCAAGGTCGCAGCCGACTTGTTGACGGCGCCCGCCTCGCTCTTGATCTGGGCCTCCAGCTTGATCGCGGAATCGGCGAGATCGTCGCGCCTGAAGGCCTTGTCCGCGGCTTGGGCGCTCATTTGGGCGCTCACTAGGCCGAGCGCCAGCGTGGCGCAAAATGCGGCCGCACGAACCAATCCGATCATGATGGAGCTCCTGAACGCCCCGCGGTCGATCGCCGCGTTGGGATTAAAAAATGCGCGAAAGGTGACGGAGTGAAGGCGCCGACACGAACGGACGAAAACGTCGCAGATGGCATTGCCGACATTCCTTCGACCGGCCCCGGCGGCGGCACCATCGTGCCGGCTCGGTGGGCTGGTCTGGCCAACGCAGGGCGGGACCCCTGCTCGCCTTTGTCGTCCGACCACAAAAATCGGTTCGGACGGACTTGGCGGAAAGGCGGATTTTTCATATTGCGGATGCTACAAGGCGGCCACGGTCCCGTAGCTCAACTGGATAGAGTAGCGGATTTCTACTCCGCGGGTTGCAGGTTCGAATCCTGCCGGGATCGCCACGCCACTCCCCTTCGATGAAGCCATTTTCCGCAAGCCGCGAAGCCGGCCGGAAACAAAGCCGGGTTAGTGTCCCCTCATTGCACCAAAAGGGGATTCGGTCATGTGGGATTTCATCAACGAATTGTATCGGGATTTCTGCCTGGCTCGCCTGCAGGAGATGCGGAAGCTGGAGCATCATCTCTGACCGGGCGCGGAGCATGGACAACGACAGGCCCTTGGCCGGAGCCGTCCTGACAGCGGCGGTGATCGCCGCAGTGGTTTGGGTTACGATCGGACCTCCGCCGGGGCACAAGAAGGTCAGCAGCCAACACCAGACCGTCGCGAGACGCTGACACCCGCATGAATACGGGTTACTCGAACCTTGGCGCCGGTCCCGCAGACAGAACATGACTGGGATTGCGGGCCCAGATTGAAACAGGTCGCCGCCGGGACAATCCATTTCGAGCCCGGCGGCGTAATTTCGTTGGCCACCCCAATTCTAAGAATCCCTTAACCACCAGCGAAGGCCGCACGCGAAAGCGTGGACCGATTGCACTTGCTTCGCGTTGTACTGCGCCATGCGTACAGCGGGTCATTGGTTCATCGTTGCGGTGTGTGGCGCGGCCGTTCTCGCCACGCCCATCGCAACCGCCGAGGCACAACAGGTGCAGGCCGGAACGCTCGCGTGTCGTGGCGGCCCCGATACCGGATTCATCCTGGGCCCGGTGACCAATCTCGATTGCGTGCTGCACGCCGACGGCGCACCGGACAGTCGCTACGTCGCAGCGATTCCCAACCTCGGCATTTTCATCGGCGAGGAGGAGGTCGCGCTGACCTGGAAGGTGATGGCGCCGGTGCCGTGGCTCGGGCTCGACCAGCTCGCCGGCAGTTACACCCACGAAAGCGGCATGGCCGACAATGTCCTCGCCGGCGGCATGGATACCCCGATCACGATGCATCCGCTGAACGAGGATGCTTTCCCGATTCCGCGGGTCAAGATCGAGAGCCTGGAAATTCGGTCGATGGATCGCTGATCGACACCGCACGCCGGCTGCCAAAACGCACAACGCCGCCCGCTTGAAATATACGCGGACGGCGCTGCTTCTAGCCCCAGGAAGGTGATGCAAAATCCTGACGCTCCAAGTCTGCACGTTGTGTGCCAACGATCATGGCCCATATGGGCTATTTGCCTGCAGAGAAACGAAGGTAGGCTAAGCACCGAGGCACTGGTGACGGTGCCTCACGACCAAAGTGTCAACTTGGCCTCAGCGTGGCCCACGCGCTGAGGTCATTCTTTTAGATGTTCACGGTCTGCTCTGAAATCGCGTCTTGTTCTTTATCACTCAGCGCACGCAACGCTTCCGTAGTTCTCCGTGCGTGAACAAAGTTCCGACGGGGATTGAGATGCCGAACGGATTCTGTTCGTCACGTTGCAGGTTCCGATTCTCGCAGCGATCGTCGGTGGCGAGCTTCGTGATTTCTTAATCTGGAACTGGTTCCTCAAAGCGATCGCCAGCGCTTTCATTGTTCGTCGGTATTGTAGGATCGCTATGGAAGATTCCGTCCAGATCCGTTGCACACGCTGCAAGAACGTCTTTCGTGATCGCGCCAAGCGGCTGCAGAACGGTTACTCGCGCCAGTGCCCGAGCTGCGAGATCGTCCTCTTCTTCGACGAGGACTCGCATGATTCAAACATCAAGCGCGCGATGCGAACCGCGCGGCGCGTAACGAACGAACTGCGTGACAGCGAAGGCGTGATCACGAGAAGGGCCGCGGGCGCTCTCCGGCAGTACGGCGGCCGCTCGGCTTCGAACGCGCGGGGCAATGAAGAAGCGGACGACGATTGAGTTTGGCGTCGCCGGCCGCTCGACTAACCGCCCAGGCCGACATAGGACGAGGCACGGTCGAGCCACTGGCGCGTCGACTCGTCACTCCAGCCAGGAACGGCGAAGCGCGGCGCCGGCGTTGCAGCCGCGGGCGAGCGAACAGTTGCGGGTCGGGTTGTGTGGGAATGACGCCGCGTTGCGGCGCTCGCAGACACGCACAGGATGAGCAACAGGCCAAGTGCCAAGACACAACGCATCGCATTTGCTCCTGACCATTATCGCGACCGCGCCGAGAGAACGATCACCTCGCCTGTTTGTTCGGCGACGCCGTGCAACGGACCACATGGTGTGCGGCCGGGTCAAGAATTTCGTCAGGAATGACCATGTATGGAAGACACGTCCGACGCCCGGAGAGAGACGACATGCGGAATCTGAATACTGTGCTGAGCAAGCTGAACGACCGCCTGCTGCGGCTGGAAGGTGAGATGTTCGTGCTGCGATCGATCGCGCGCGCCGCCCTGACCTCCGGCGACGAGTCCGCGGTCCGCACCCGCAAACTGCTCGAAGGCGCCAAGCTCGCGCTGGCGGACGAAGCCGAACGGCCACTGGACGCCGCGACCGGGAAATACGTTGCGGCCGCGATCGCCATGGTCGAAGAGCTGCTCGAGAATCCTCGGGAGGCGGCGCCGCTGTTCAGGGTGATCGACGGCGGCAAGCGCGACGATTAGACCGCGGTCAAGAATTCCGACCCGGCCTAGCTCGCGCTTTGCACGGCCCTGTCATACGCCTCGATTGTCACCTTTGCCCGGATGGCGACATCCGCGGCCGTCATGCCCGGCTTGTAGAGGCTGCTGCCGAGACCGAAGGCGCGAATGCCCACCTTCACATACTCCGCGAAGTTCTGGTCCGAGACGCCGCCGACGGCCGCGAGCGTCACAGCCGGCGGCAGCACGGCGCGGATCGCCGAGATGCCGGAAGCGCCGAGCACGCTTGCCGGAAAGAATTTCAGGCTCGAGGCGCCCGCGCGCGCGGCGAGCAGCGCTTCCGTCGGCGAGAACACGCCGGGCATCGTGATCATCGCGTGGTGCCGGGCGCGGGCCAGCACGTCGACATCGACGTTCGGCGACACCACCAGGCGCCCGCCCACATCATGGAGACGGTCGACATCTCCCGGGGTCAGCACCGTACCGGCGCCGATCAGGACGTCAGCAGGCGCCCGCTTCGCCGCGATCTCGATCGAACGGAACGGCTCGGGCGAGTTCAGAGGAATCTCGATCGCGGTCATATCAGCCTCGAGCAGCGCGCTCACGATGCCCAGGGCCTCATCCGGTTTGACGCCGCGCAGGATCGCGACCAGCGGACGCTTCATCGGAGGAAACGGAATGCTCATGCGTTGATCCCTCAATTGTTCCAGATCGCCGCCGCGGCGCCGGCGAGGCCGCGGCGAACCGCCTCCTCCGCATCCATTAGGTTGAGCGGAATCGAAAGGCCTTCGAGCGCGATCTGATAGAGCCGTTGCAGGCGCCCCGATGCAATCAGCGTCACCGGTGTTGCGCGCTCCCGCTCCGCAAGGCCGGCCGCCAACTCGCCACCGATCAACGTGCCCGAGATCGTCTCACGCGCCGCCTGCGTGCTGCCGCCGAACAGCAACTGCCGGGATCGCACCCGAAACAGCAAATTGGCCGACAGCGCCGGCGCCGCGAACGCCGCGACGACGGCCGAGCGGAACGCATCGGCGTCGACGGCCTCGTCCGCTCCGGCGATGGCGTGCGACAGAATGGTGTCGCGCGCAACCACGCTGAACAACTCGCCTGTCATGAAGGTCGCAAAGCGCTCGACCGTTCCACCGCGCAGGCGCACCCATTTGGAATGGGTTCCCGGCATGCAAACGAGGGCCTCACCCGGCGCATTCAGGCCGAGCGCGCCTAGCAACTGGGTTTCCTCGCCACGCATCACATCGGGGGCCGCAGCATCGCGCTGCGCAATCCCGGGCAGGATGCGGATATCGCGCGGCTGTCCGCCGACCACGACCGCGCTTTTTAGGATATCGGCGAGATGCGCCGGCGTGTCGACATAGCCGGCCTCGACCCAGCCCTGCCGCGCGCCGGCCATGCCGCAGATCACGACCGGCAGATCGGCCGCAGCGCCCAGCGCGTCGAGATGCGATTGCAGCACGGACGCAAAGCCGGCCCTGGCAGCCGCGGTCATGCCCTCGTCACTGCGGCGTTCGCCGAACACCTCTCCGCCGGCGCCCATCAGCCAGAGCCGGAAGCTGCTGGTGCCCCAATCGACCGCGACATAGGAAGGCCCGCTCATCGCGCTCTGTTCCACGCACCTGGTTTCCGGCTCGGCGATAGCGCCGCTGACCAGACGCGATAACGGCGTTCATCACGCCGCGCAAGACGCCATCGCGAGGCTACGCGAACGCATGCGACCGCCAGGCCCTATTCGCGTCGGTGGGGCGCGGATCGATTACCGCGCGCCCTTCAACGTACAGGAGGTCGTGCAGGTCGTGACGTTGCCGTGGTCACATTTGATGCAGGCGTTGACGCACTGATCCATGACCTTGGGATTGTACTGACTGTAAAGATTGGCCGCGCAGCTGTTGGTCGATCCCGTGACCTCCGGGTCGGACCAGCAACCTGACAGTAAAAATGCTGCGGCACTCAAAATGGCGACCTTGCGCATAAGGCCTCCTGCCACGCTCTATCCAAGTAACATTGCAAGTAACCTTGATAGGTTAGGTTAAATTTCGGTTTCAATTGCGACCCTCTCCGGAAGCAGTATTGCTTATCCACCGGACATTTCCCCAAGGTCCGGGCCCACACCGGCAAGGCCGTCAGGCGACCCCGCCTGGCGGCTTTGTTTGCCCAGCAGCGCAAGGATACCAACAAGATGGCCCGAAAGCCGCGGTGGTCGTTCAAGGAGGACCGACGACTGATGGAATTGGCACGGTCCTCCAAGTCACTGGAGGAGGTCGTGAAGGCGACCGGTCGTTCGCCGGAGCGAATCAAGAAGATGGCGATGCGCCTTGGCCTCTCCATCAAGCCCCGTGGCGTCACCAAGAAATAGTTTGAAATAAAGCCGCAGCCTAGCCGGCCGGAGTGCTCTCGCGCGAAGCGAGCCGTCGACGTGAAGACGATACCCCAGAAACAAGAAACTTAGGGTTCCGGCGGACAATCGTCCTTGGCACGCACCGAGATCGCCTTGACCTCGCCCCCGCTCTTAACCTCGCGCTCGGCCTTGGCCTCCTGTTCATCCTCGCCCGCCCGCGTGCAGGTGGTCAACACGAAAGCTACCCGGCTGCATTGCCACGCCGGCCCGAGCGCCGCGCTCGACACCGGCTCTGGCGAGGCCAGCGTCAGGGATAGATACGCTACCAAAACGCCACCTGCCGCGCCTGCGGCAGCCAGCGCTGCGCCCGTTCCGGACCACAGCTTGGACATCATGGCCTTGGTTCCCGCCGATCTCTGGGAGTTGAGGCAACCCGCCTGTCCGCGTGTGACCGGAATCACAACCGGGACCAAACAGTTCAGCCCGAGTCTTGGGGATCGATGTGGGAACGATATTGCACTGCCGCAAGGCAGGGTCAGCGCGCCGGCTCGATCACATTACAGTTGGTCCGGCCCGACATCAGACAGTCCTGCATCTTGCTCGCCGCCGTCAGGTCATGCGCAAGCCAGAGGCCGACGGCGAGCATGACCACTGCGACCAGCAGTCCGATCAGCGCTCCGCGGCGATTGCCTCCGTCTTCGGATTCGCTCATGGCCGCTTCGGTTCCCTTTTGCCATCGCCCGCATCATGACCGTTTGCACGGTTGCGTGCGATCAATTCTGCAACAGTCGCACAACGAAATGCGCGCCGACAGCCATCCGCCCTGCAAATCCATTGCAGGCTCTCCCGACTCGCGAAAAACTGCTCGCTGAAGTGGAGCGCGTGTGCGGGGCGTGCCAGTGAGCGAACACGAAGCGAGCTACGATTACCAGCGTTACAGGCAGCTACTCTCGGAGGCTGTCGACGAGACCAGCCGGCTGCAGCTGATCAGCCTGCTGATTGCCGAAAAGGCGCGCGACAGGCTGGAGGCCCAGCGCGCCTCGGACCGGAGTGCAATGACCGCCGAGACGGTCGCCAAGGTGCTCGGCACAAAGGTCTTGGGCAACGGCCGGCACGAGCAATTCCAGCGCGGCTAGGCCTTGTCCACATGCCCGGTGACCAACCACTCACCACGCCGGCGGCCAGGCGGGCACGATCACCGCCGTCCGCCATTTGCTGTGCGCTCATATCTCCCTTGCTCCACAACCCTCCGTTCGCCACTGGCAATTTCCGCGCCGTTCACTTATTGAAGCGCCGAACCGAACCCCATCCATCACCGAACAGAAAGCAGCAAGGCTTCCTCTATGAGTGGCTTCAAGGAACCGGGTTTTGCCGACCGCCAAAAGGCGGCCCTGCAGGCGCGGCAAAACCTCCTCAACAAGTTTCGCGCTCAGCCGGGAGCTGACGATCCCGCTGTGAAGGCCCGTGCCGAAGAGCGCGCGGCGATCGCCGAGCGCCGTGCCAAGGCCAAGGAAGCCCGTGAGACGGAGAAGGCCGAGCAGAAGCGCCGCGAGGAAGAGGCCGCCGCAGCCGAGGCCGCCCGGATCGCACGGGAGAAGGAAGAGGAAGCCGCAAGACTGATTGCGCTGGAGGCCGAGCAGAAGGCCAAGCGCGACGCGCGCTACGCGGCGCGCAAGGAGCGCGGCAAGAAGAAGCGCTAAGGCGCAATCAGGCCCGCCGCGACGGCGGGCCTGTGAAGGATGAGCGGTGGCGGCGGTCAGTTCTTCTTCATGCCGTCGTCTTTCTTCATCATCGCGCCGCCGTCCTTCTTCATGGCGTCGTCCTTCTTCATCATGCCATCGTCCTTCTTCATGGCATCCTTCGACATCGTGTCTTGCTTCTTCATCGCGTCGTCCTTGCCCATCTTGTCCTGAGCGAAGGCGGCGGGCGCCAGCGCGAGGCTGAACGAGAGCAGCGCGGCGGAAACGCCGAGGCGGGTCTTGGTGGTCATGATGATGATCCCTTGTGGTCAAATGTGAGCGCGACGACTTGCCGCTCTCTCCTCGACGCACTTGCGCCGCCGGTTGTTACCTTCAATAACAAATTCTTGAAGCATGCCGGCGCGTACGCCCGTCGCTCATCGCCTGAGCTCCGAACCTGCGTGGGCGCAGTGTGCGCCGCAGCAACGGCAGAGCCTAAATGACAAGACTTGCGACCGCCGGCGGGCCCGCACGAACAGGGCACCTCGAACTATCAGACTAGAGAAGTTTCACGCGAAGACCGGCTAAGCTAAAGCTTCCCGCCGGCCTAATAGCCACTCAAGAAGCTCTTCAGGGGAAGAATCATGCTCACACGCCGCCACGTCCTCGCTTCCGCCCTCGCCGCGCCCGCAGCCCTACGGATGGGCATCGGGACCGCGCATGCCGCGACCACGCTGAAGATCTCGCATCAGTTCCCCGGCGGTACGATCGACAAGGGCGACTTCCGCGACAGGCTGTGCCGGATGTTCGCGGCCGAGGTCGCCAAGCGCTCGGGCGGCGACCTCGCCGCCGAAGTCTATCCGAACTCCTCGCTGATCAAGACCAACGCGCAGTTCTCGGCGATGCGCAAGGGCGCGCTCGATCTCAGCCTCTATCCGATGCCCTATGCCGGCGGCGAGTTGCCGGAGACCAACATCGGCCTGATGCCCGGCCTGGTCACGACCTACGACCAGGGCCTGCGCTGGAAGAAGGAGCCGGTCGGCAAGGCGCTCAGCGACTTCCTGGCCGACAAGGGCATTCTCTTGATCTCCTGGGTTTGGCAGGCCGGCGGCGTCGCCAGCCGCTCCAAGGCGATCGTGGCGCCCGAAGACGCCAAGGGCCTCAAGGTGCGCGGCGGCTCGCGCGAGATGGACATGGTGCTGCAGACTGCCGGCGCCGCCGTGCTGTCGGTGCCTTCAAACGAGATCTACGCCGCGATGCAGACCGGTGCCTGCGATGCCGGCATCACCTCCTCCACCAGCCTGATCTCGTTCCGTCTCGAGGAAGTCGCGAAGTCGCTGACCTCGGGTGCCGGCGCCTCCTACTGGTTCATGCTGGAGCCGCTGATGATGTCGAAGGCGATTTTCGACAAGCTGCCGAAGAACCAGCAGGACATCATCCTCGCTGTCGGCGCCGAGCTCGAGGCGTTCGGCCGCAAGGGCGCGCAGGACGACGATGCCGAAGTCGCCAAGGTCTATGAGAAGGCCGGCGCCAAGGTCAGCGCGCTCGATGCCGCCGTTGTCGGCAAGTGGCGCGACATCGCGCGCGACACCGCCTGGAAGGACTACGGCGCCAAGACTGCGACCGCGGCCAATCTGTTGAAGCTCGCAAGCGACGTCGCAGCATGATGCATGGTCCGGTCGCGGATCAGGCCGAAACCCCAGGCATCGCCGCGGGCAATACACCCGTGGCGCTGCTCGGGCGCGCGCTGTCCGTCTGCAACAAGGTCATTGTGGTGTTCGCCGCGCTCGCCTTGATCGCGGCCTGCGTGATCCTGAGTTACAGCGTGCTTGGCCGCGCCCTGTTCCACAGCCCCAACTACTGGCAGGACGAGGCGGCCGTGTTCCTGCTGGTCGGCGCCACCTTCATGACCTCGGCCTATGTGCAGAGCGAGCGCGGCCATGTCAGCATCGAGGCGTTCGTCGGCCTGCTCTCGACGCGCGTCAACGGCATCAGGCTGTGGCTGGTCGATGTCGCGAGCTTCGCGTTCTGCACCTTCTTCGCCTGGAAGTCGTGGACCCTGGCGCACGAGGCCTATGTCGACGGCCAGGTGTCCAATTCGATGTGGTCGCCGCCGCTCGCGATTCCTTATGGGCTGATGGCGCTCGGCATGACGCTGCTCTGCATCCAGCTCCTTTTGCAGATCCTCATTCCGCTGACCGGTGGCCCGCGCCGATGACCGTGTTTGGTATTGGCATCTCCTATGGGCTTGCCACCCTGTTTGCGATGTTCTCCGGCATGCCGATCGCATTCGCGCTGGGTGCGGTCGCGGTCGTCTTCATGGCGATCTACATGCCGGCGGCCTCGCTCGATACGGTGACGCAGAACGTCTACGAGGAGATGGCCTCGATCACGCTGCTGTCGATCCCGCTGTTCATCCTGAAGGGGGCGGCGATCGGCAAATCGCGCGCCGGCCAAGATCTCTACTCGGCGCTGCATGCCTGGCTGCACCGCGTGCCCGGCGGCCTCGGCGTCGCCAACGTGTTCGCCTGCGCGCTGTTCGCGGCGATGGCCGGCTCCTCACCCGCGACCTGCTCGGCGATCGGTTCGGCCGGCATCCCGGAGATGCGCAAGCGCGGTTATTCCGGCGGCTTCGCCGCGGGGATCATCGCCGCCGGCGGCACGCTCGGCATCCTGCTGCCGCCCTCGATCACGATGATCCTGTTCGCGGTCGCAGCCGAGAAATCGCTCGGCCGGCTGTTCCTCGCCGGCATCGGTCCCGGACTGCTGCTGGTGTCGCTGTTCGGCCTCTACGCCGTGTTCCGCTTCCGCAAGGAATACGCGATGGCCAAGGCCGCCTATGAGGCGACCGGCAAGGACGCCGCGATCCTGCAGCGCGACGAGTTCACGATGGCCGAGCGCTTCAGCGCGCTGCCGCGCGTGATCCCGTTCGTGCTGCTCTTGACCGGCGTGATGATCGCGCTCTACGGCGGCTACGCCACGCCGTCGGAAACCGCAGGCCTCGGCGGCCTGCTGGCGCTCGGGCTGATCGCCGTGATCTACAGCGTGTGGAAGCCTAGCGATCTGTCGCCGATCCTGAAATCGACCATCCGCGAGTCGACCATGCTGATGCTGATCATCGGCATGTCGCTGCTCTATTCCTACGTGATGAGCTATCTGCACATCTCGCAGTCGGCGGCGGAGGCGATCGTCGCCATGCACCTGCCGCGCTGGGAGCTGCTGTTTGCGATCCTGGTGATGGTGATCGTGCTCGGCTTCTTCCTGCCGCCGGTCTCGATCATCCTGATGACCGCGCCGATCATCCTGCCGCCGTTGCGCGCAGCCGAGTTCGACATCATCTGGTTCGGCGTCGTCATGACCATCGTGATGGAGATGGGCCTGATCCACCCGCCGGTCGGCCTCAACATCTTCGTCATCCGCAACGTCGCGCCCGACATCCCCTTGAGCGAGGTGATCTGGGGCACGCTGCCCTTCGTGCTGCTGATGATGTTCGCCGTACTGATGCTGTGCTTCTTCCCGGAGATCTCGACCTGGCTGCCGAACCTGGTAATGGGGCCGGACGGCGGTCGCTAAACCTGCCTCGCGGGGAAGCAGCTTAGGGTCAGGCGGCCTCCTGCTCCCGTTCCGCCAATGCCTTCTCGATCCGGCGGATCAGCGACGCTGTCGGCCGTCCCTCGCGCTGCAACCGGCGGAGCTCATTCCAGAGCCTGATAATTTCGCGGTCTCGCTCGGCGTCCATGGCGGCATTCTCCGGAAGCACCGAATATGAACGAAACAAGAACAAAATTCAAGACCCCACGATGCGGACGCTGCCGCGGGAACCAGATCGGCGTGGCGCGCTTGCCCCTTTCATGAAGATGGCCAAGGCAATTCGCAAACAGGCCCAGACCGCGGAGCGGGTCGCATCGGCGACGGCCGACGCATTTGTCGCCAACCAGATGCGCTCCCTCGCCCACGCCTTCAGGAGCCAGGCCGAGATCCTGAAGAAGAAAGAGAAGAAAAAGAAGAAAAAGTCCCGCTCCGGCTAGGGATAGCCGTCGCCCGGCGTAGCGACCTCGACCCCGTCGATCCGCGACGCCGATTGGTCCTTCCGCAGCTCCTCGTACGACGTCTCCGCGCTCAGGCAGAACAGCGTCCTGCGGTCCGCGCCGCCGAGTGCACAGGCGAGCGCGCGGCGGCCGTGGACCGCGATCCGCGCACGCTCCACACCATTGCGATCGATCCGGACAAACGCGTCTTCGGTGAACGACGCGACCCAGACTGCACCATCGGCATCGAGGCAGATGCCGTCGGGTTCATTGACGCGCCCGAACCGCCGGCGAAGGCTGAGGTCGCCGTCCGGCGCGATGTCGTAATCGGCAAGACCCGCACCATCCATTTCCGCCACGACGAGCCGGCGGTGATCGGAGGAAACGGCAATGCCGTTCGGGAAGCGCAAGCCGTCGGCGACGACGCGGGCGCTGCCGTCGGGCATCACGAGGATGATGCGGCCAACCGCGCCGCGGCCTTCCGGCGGGGGCAGATTGAAGCCGAGATCGCCTACATAGGCGCGCCCCTGCCCGTCGACGATCATGTCGTCGATCGTGCCGGTCGCAACCGCGGAGAGATCGGAATACAGCGACAGCGTGCCGCCGGAAAATCGCAGCAACCGCTTTCTGAACATCGTCAGCACGACGATGTCGCCATCGGGCAGCACGCCGAGACCGCACGGCGTGTCGTCGCTCACCGCCGCATGCTCGTGGCGTTCACCTGACGGGCTGATGCTGAGCAGCGTCCGCGCCATGCAGTCGACGAACCAGAGCCGCCCGCGATGCCAGCGCGGGCCCTCGAAATAGCGGCCGCCATCCAGGATGGTTTTGAGTTGATCGGACATGAGGGCGCCCCGCCGCACGTTTCAACGAGGATATATCGCCGCCGGGACGGGTCAAACGGGAGCCCGCCCGAAATGCCCGCAAAATCCTCGGTTCCCGCGGGTTCCACCGGCCGTATTCCATATTTCGCCGCGTTTTCCCTGTTGAGTTGCGCCAGCATTAACACTCGAGAATCGAGGGTAGTGATAACCTGCGGCGGTTGTGTCGCCGTATGACGCGTTCTGTTTGTGCCTCGTGGTTTCTCAGGGGGGACCAGGGAATGAACCGGTGCCTACGTCCGCTGGCATGTTTCGCCACCGCCGCCGCGCTTGCGCTGCTTCCCGTTCAGGCAGTTGCTAAACCACATCACCAGCACCAGGCCAAAAGCGGCCACGGCGACAAGAAGGCGCATGGCACCAAGGCCGGCACGAAGTCTGCGCGCGAAAACGCCTCCGGCAAGCGCCGGCATGCCCGACACGGCGGCGACAAGCGCAAATCCGCGAAAGCCAAATCCGTTCCGTCCAAATCCGCTGAGGCCGCGAAGGCGCCCGATCCGGAGAAACCCGCCGGGCCGCAATTGTCGGGCGATCTCGCCGCGGTCAGGGACGCGATCGCCGCGGCGCGCCGGGGCAAGACCAACGACGCCACCGATATTCAAGCAAAGATCTCTGATCCCGTCGGGAGGAAGCTCGTCGAGTGGTATCTGCTGCGCCATTCCGAGTCGAATGCGCCATTCAGCCGCTATGCGGCATTCGTCACGGCCAACCCGGATTGGCCAAGTGTCACCCTGCTCCGCAAGCGGGCGGAAGCGCGGATCTGGCAGGAGCGCAGCGACCCGGCCACGGTGCACGGCTTCACGCTCGATCAGCCGATCAGCGCCAAAGGCAAGTTCGCCCTCGCCCGCACGCTACTCGCTGAAGGCGATCGCGATGGCGCGGCGCGGCTGGTGCGCGAAGCCTGGCGCTCGGAAGAATTGCTGGACCGAACCGAGAGTGACGCCTACGACGCATTCAAGGATCTGTTGACGCGCGACGATCATCGCGCGCGCATGGACAAGCGGATCGGCGCCAAGGATCTCGCCGGCGCCAGGCGCGCGGCACAGCACCTCGGAAGCGACGAGCTGGCCATCGTGAAGGCTTGTGGCGCGGTCCGCGGGCAATCCAGCAAGGCGGAAGATGCGCTCAACGACGTGCCGGCGGATGCCCGCAGCGACCTCGGCTACACGCTGTGCCGCATCCAGTGGCTGCTCGCGAAAAACCGGATCGACGATGCGGCGCGCGTGACGATTGCGGCGGCGCCCGAGACGATGGCGCAGCAGGACACTGATCAATGGTGGCGCGAGCGCCGCATCCTCTCCCGCAAGCTGCTCGACCAGGGGGAGTATCAGGCGGCCTATGACGTCATCCGCGGCGCAGTGCCGCCGGACAATCCGTATTACCGCTCCGACATGCACTTCATGCGCGGCTGGATCGCGCTGCGCTATCTCGACGATGCCACGACCGCGACCACGCATTTCGCACGGATCGACGAGGGCCAGACCAACCCGACCGTGCTGGCGCGCGCCGCCTATTGGCGCGGCCGCGCCGCCGAGGCGCTCGGCAACAGCGTGGCGATGCGGGCCGACTACCAGGCCGCGGCCCGCTACCCGACCGCCTATTACGGTCAGCTCGCGCTGGCCAGGCTCGGCCGTGACGGCATCGAGCTGCACGCGCCCTCGCCGGCGTCCAGCGCCGGCAGCATGGCGGCCGACGAGCGCGTGCGTGCCGCCGACATGCTCTACGCGATCGGCGAGCCCGACATCGTGCTTTATTTCGCTGCCGACCTCGCCGAGGAAAGCGCAGATGTCGGGATGCTCGAGGCGCTCGGCGAGCTCACCGGCCGCCATAACGATGCCCGCGCCATGCTGCAGATCGGCAAGATTGCGCTCGCGCGGGGCTTTGCGTTCGACCATTACGCCTTCCCGGTCATCGGGATTCCCAAGCACACCCCGATCGCCCCCGATATCGGGCGCAGCATGACCTACTCGATCGCGCGCACCGAAAGCGCGTTCGACCAGCGCGACAAGTCGGCGGCCAATGCCGTCGGCCTGATGCAGGTGACGCCCGAGGCCGGCCGCGATACCGCCAAGCGTTTCGGCGTCGGCTATGACTGGAGCCGGATGGTTTCCGATCCGGTCTACAACACCCAGATGGGGGCTGCCGAACTGAGCGCGCTGCTGGCGGAATACCGCGGCTGCCATATCATGACGTTTGCCGGCTACAACGCCGGCCGCGGCCGCGTCCGCGACTGGATCAAGGCCTATGGCGATCCGCGCGATCCCAAGGTCGATCCGGTCGATTGGGTGGAGCGGATCCCGATCTCGGAGACGCGCAACTACGTGCAGCGCGTGATGGAGAATTTTGCCGTCTATCAGGCGCGGTTCGAGGACGCCGGCACGGCGCTGGCGGCCAAGAACGGTGAGCGCGTCGTGACCCAGGAGAGCAATGCGGCTCCGGCTACCTCACAGTAGATCGTCGGGCGGGTTAGCCGCAGGCGTAACCCGCCGTTTGCGTGTGTGGCTCAAAAGGCGGGTTGCGCTTCGCCAGCCCGCCCTGCAGCACTAAAGCGCGATGAGATTGAGTTGAATCGTCATCGCGCTTTAGCCCCTTGCCTAAGCATGATCTTTTCGGAAAACCGCTTCACACTTTTCCGGATCATGCTCTAGCGTTCACTCCACCTTCACATTGGCGGCCTTGATCATCGGCCACCATTTTGCGATCTCCGCCTTCTGCCAGGCGCCGAGTGCGTCCGGCTTGAGCTGGTCCTTTGGCGGCATCTGCAAGCCGAGATTTTCAAGCTGCTTCTTCACGGCAGGATCGTTCATCGCCTGGATCGCCGAGATGTTGAGCTTGTCCACGATCTCCTTCGGCGTGCCCTTCGGCACCCATAGGCCCGACCACAGCGTCATGTGGAAGCCGGGCAGGCCGGCCTCGTCGACAGTCGGAACCTCAGGCGCGTTCGCGACCCGCTTGGAATCGGTGACCGCATAAGCGCGAATGTTGCCGGCGCGGACCTGGTTGATCGAGTTCGAGGTCTGGTCGACGATGATATCGATCTGGCCGGCGACCAGGTCGTTCAGCGCCGGCCCGGTGCCCCGATAGGGCACGTATTGCAGCTTGATGCCGGAGACGTTCTCGAAATACAGCCCGGCGATGTGGCTGCCGCTGCCGGCGCCGGCGGTGCCCGCGGTCGGCGGCGCCGGCCGCGACTTCAGCCACTCGAGCAGCTCCTTCAGCGACTTCGCCGGCACGGCGTTCTTGCTGACGATGATCATTGGATTGCTCGGCAGCAGCACCACCGGCTCGAGATCATCGACGAGATCGTAGCCGAGCTTGTAGATCGCGCCGTTCGCGACATGGGTGCCGAGATGACCGAACGAGACGGTATAGCCGTCAGGGGCCGCGCGAACCGCACGGCCGACGCCGAGCGAGCCGCCCGCGCCGGTCACGTTCTCGATCAGAACCACTTCGCCGAGCGACTGCTTCATGCGCTCGGCGAGGATGCGCGCCATCGCATCCGACGGACCGCCGGCGGCGAACGGCACGACGATGGTGATCGGGTGCGCGGGCCACGTTTCAGCCGAAACGCTCCCCGTGAACGCCAACATCGCCAGCACGGCCAGAACGAGCTTCCGCATCACGCGCTCCCCTCAATCTTCCTTGTCGTATCATTTTTGAAGGGCCACCTTTCGACAAGATGGCCCTTCGGATGAGGCGTCAAAACTGCGAGAAGTCGATCGGCTTGTGCCTGTCGAGCGCGCGGGTCACCGGCGGAAGCGGGTATTTCAGACCGCTGGCGCAATTGAACAGCATCACGCGGTCGGCCTTGGTGACACGGCCGTCGGCCAGGCTCTGCTTGTAGGCCGCATAGGTCGCAGCCCCCTCGGGGCACAACAGCAGCCCCTCCTCGCGCGCGACCTCGTTGAGGGCTGAGGTAATCTTGTCGTCATCGACCGCGATCGCAAATCCCCTGCTCTCGCGCACCGCGCGCAAGATGAGAAAGTCGCCGACCGCCTGCGGCACGCGGATGCCGGAGGCGATGGTGTGAGCATCCTCCCAGCGCGCGGCATGCTCGGTGCCGGCCTCATAGGCGCGCACCATCGGCGCACAGCCGGAGGCCTGCACCGCGACCATCCGCGGGCGCTTCGAACCGATGAAGCCGATCTTCTCCAGCTCGTCGAACGCCTTCCACATGCCGATCAGGCCGGTGCCGCCGCCGGTCGGATAGAAGATCACATCGGGCACGTCCCAGCCGAGCTGCTCGGCGAGTTCGAGGCCCATCGTCTTCTTGCCCTCGATCCGGTACGGCTCCTTCAGGGTCGAGGTATCGAACCAGCCGACTTTTGCTTTTCCCTCGCCGACGATCTTGCCGCAGTCGTCGATGTAGCCGTTGACGCGATAGACGGTCGCGCCCTGCAGTTCGATTTCGCTGACATTCACTTCCGGCGTATCCGCGGGGCAGAAGATCGTGGTCTTGATGCCGCAGGAGGTCGCGTAGGCCGCGAGCGCCGCGCCGGCATTGCCGTTGGTCGGCATCGCCATGTGCTTGATGCCGAGCGCCTTGCCCATCGACACCGCCATCACGAGGCCGCGCGCCTTGAACGAGCCGGTCGGCAACCGCCCCTCGTCCTTGACGATGATCTCGCCGCCGCCAAGCTTGGCGCCGAGCTTCGGCAGCCGGATCAGCGGCGTCGTGACCTCGCCGAGACTGACGATGTCCTTGCACTTGCGCACCGGCAACAGCTCGCGGTAGCGCCACAAATCGGCCGGGCGCTCGGCCAGCGCGTCCCTGGTCAGCGCCTTCTTCACCCCGGCGAGATCGTAGCGCACCAACAGCGGCTTGCCGGCCTTCGAGAGGTTGTGCACCTGATCGGCCGCATAATGATCGCCCTCCATCGCGCATTCGAGATGGGTCACGAAGGTCGGGCGTTCGATGGTGAGGTTGTCGTTGTCTTTCACGAGATGCGCTCTTTCTTGTTCTTGGATTCACTCATATCAGGCCTGTCACCCTGAGGTGGTCGCTTCCTAGCGGCCCTCGAAGGGCGACGAGCCCTGCTGCTTATCTCGGCCATGCATCCTTCGAGGCTCGCTCCGCTCGCACCCCAGGATGACAGGACTGCTACGGGCACGCGGCCTTCTGCGCTCCAAACGTCAGATATTCAGCACCCGCCCGTAGGCGTCGAGCACCGCTTCCTTCATCATCTCCGACAGGGTCGGATGCGGGAACACGGTGTGCATCAGCTCCTCTTCCGTTGTTTCTAGATTCATCGCCACCACGTATCCCTGGATCAGCTCGGTGACCTCGGCGCCGATCATGTGCGCGCCGAGCAGCTGGCCGGTTTTCTTGTCGAACACCACCTTCACGAGGCCCTGGTCCTCGCCGAGCGCGATCGCCTTGCCGTTGCCGACGAACGGGAAGCGGCCGACGCGGATCTCGCGGCCGCCTTCCTTGGCCTTGGCTTCGGTGAGGCCGACGGAGGCGACCTGCGGGTTGCAGTAGGTGCAGCCCGGGATCAGCAGCTTGTCCATCGGATGCGGATGGAGGCCCTTGATCGCCTCGATGCAGATCACGCCTTCATGCTCGGCCTTGTGCGCAAGCATCGGCGGTCCCGCGACGTCGCCGATGGCGTAGATGCCGGGGACGTTGGTCTTGCCGAGACCGTCGATCACGATGCAGCCGCGGTCGGTTTTGACGCCGAGCTTCTCCAGCCCGAGATTCTCGATATTGCCGACCACGCCGACCGCCGAGATCACGCGCTCGAACTCCTTGGCCTGCGGCTGGCCCTTGCCGTCGTCGATGGTCGCGACCACGCTGTCGGCCTTCTTCTCCAGCTTGGTCACCTTGGTCGAGGACATGATCTTGATGCCCATCTTCTCGAACCGTTTTCGCGCGAGACCGGCTATCTCGGCGTCCTCGACGGGCAGGATCTGCGGCAGCACCTCGACCACGGTGACGTCGGAGCCCATGGTGTGGAAGAACGAGGCGAACTCGATGCCGATCGCTCCAGAGCCGACCACCAGCAGCGATTTCGGCATCCGCTCCGGCACCATCGCCTCGAAATAGGTCCAGATCAGCTTCTTGTCGGGCTCGAGCCCGGGCAGCACACGCGGCCGCGCGCCGGTCGCGATGATGATATGCTTGGCTTGGTAGGTGCCCTCGCCGCTCGCGCCCTTCGGCGCCTCGACCGCCGACTTCTTCACCGTGACCTTGCCGGGCGCGTCGATCGTGGCATCGCCCCAGATCACGGTGACCTTGTTCTTCTTCATCAGGAAGCCGACGCCGTCGTTGAGCCGCTTCGAGACCCCGCGCGAGCGCTGCACCACCGCCTTCGGATCGAACGAGACGTTGTCGGCCGACAGCCCGTAATCCTTGGCGTGCTGCATGTAGTGATAGATTTCGGCGGAGCGCAGCAGCGCCTTGGTCGGGATGCAGCCCCAATTCAGGCAGATGCCGCCAAGATAGGATTTTTCGACGATCGCCGTCTTGAAGCCGAGCTGCGCGGCGCGGATCGCGGTCACGTAGCCGCCGGGGCCGGAGCCGATGATGATGACGTCAAAGGATGTGTCGGCCATGGCGGCTCCCGTTCAACTCAATGTGTGGCGCCGCGCCCGCGGCTTCTTGCGATCAACGACCTGACCAGCCATTCGAGCCCGAACGCCAGGACCATGATGGCCAGGGCGGTCGGCACGATCGGCTGGGCGATGTTCCGCGCCAGCTGTTCGCCGGCGAAGAACGCGGAGTGCAGGAGATCCAACCCGACCGGATTGAACAGCAGTACGGCCGACAGCAGCAGCGAGACCCAGGGCCAGCGCGTGCGAGCCGAGCCGACCATTCATCGGTACTCCTGCCATACCGCACCGAGGAACACGGTCCACGCCAGCGCCAGCACGCCTGCGCCGATCATCATCAAGCGGAACTGGAACGTCGATATCAGGTCGCGGTTGACCGCGACGAGCAACGCGAGGGCGATAGCTGCGAGCAGAACGTACGGACCTGACATCGCGTACATGGCGGATGCCCGTCACACCATCATCATCACGGGGTTTTCGATCAGCTGCCTGAAGGCGCCGATCAGCTCGGCGCCGAGCGCGCCGTCGATCGCGCGATGATCGCACGACAGGGTGACACTCATCATGTTGGCGATCTCGATCTTGCCGCCACGCACCACAGGACGCTCCTCCGAGGTACCGACCGCGAGGATCGAAGCATGCGGCGGGTTGATCACCGCGGTGAAGTGGTTGATGCCGTACATGCCGAGGTTCGACACCGCGGTGGTGCCGCCCTGGTATTCTTCCGGCTTCAGCTTGCGGGCACGGGCGCGCGCGGCAAAATCCTTCATCTCGTTGGAGATGGTCGAGAGCGTCTTGGTCTCGGCCTTGCGGATGATCGGCGTGATCAGGCCGCCCGGCATCGCCACGGCGACGCCGACGTCGGAATGCTTGTGCTTGAGCATGCCGCCTTCGGTCCAGCTGACGTTGCAGTTCGGGATCTTCTGCAGCGCGACCGCCATCGCCTTGATGACGAAGTCGTTGACCGAGATCTTGTAGAGCGGCTTCTTCTCCTTGTCCTTCGGCGCGGCCGCGTTGATCTCCTCGCGCGCGGCGAGCAGCTTGCCGATGTCGCAGTCGATCGTCAGATAGAAGTGCGGAACGTTCTGCACCGAGGCGGTGAGACGCTGTGCGATGGTGCGGCGCATGCCGTCATGCGGCACGACTTCATAGGAGCCCGGCTCGAACAGCGCCAGGATCTGCTTGTCGGACATCCCGGGCGCAATCGCGCCCTGGGGTGCGATGCTCAGCCCCGCGGCAGCCGGCGCAGCCGCCGGCGCCTTCAGGCCCTTGCCGGACTTGGCGTCGTCGACGTCGCGCGCGATGACGCGGCCGTGCGGACCGGTGCCGGTGATGCGTCCGAGATCGATGCCGGCTTCCTTTGCGAGGCGCCGTGCCAACGGTGAAGAGAACACACGGGCGTGGCCATTGGCCTGCGCGGCCGGTGCCGCGGCCTGCTGCGCCGCTGCGGGGGCAATAGCCGGCTTGGGCGCCGGCGCAGCCGCCGGTGCTGGAGCCGCAGCGGGGGCGGCGGCAGCGGGCTTCGGGGCCTCGGCGGGCTTGGCCGCGGGTGCAGCGCCGGCTCCGGCGCTGGCCGCCGCCTTCACATCCTCGCCGTCGCCGGCCATCACGGCGATGACGTCGTTGACCGGCACGTCCTGGGTGCCTTCGGGCACCAGGATCCTGGCGATCGTGCCTTCGTCGACCGCCTCGACTTCCATCGTTGCCTTGTCGGTCTCGATCTCCGCGATCACGTCGCCGGACTTGACCTTGTCGCCCTCTTTCTTGAGCCACTTGGCGAGATTGCCCTTTTCCATCGTCGGCGACAGCGCGGGCATGAGAATATTGATCGGCATTGTCAGTGACCTTGTTGCGACCGCGGTTTGGTTTGGCCCATGTCGGTCGGCCGGGCGATTTCGGCTTCGAACATCTCGACGATGCGCGCGAGCGCCTCGTCTTCAGTGAACTCGCTTTCGCGCGAATAGGCGCGCGCAGCGTGGCGGGCGATGTCGACGAGCATCAGCCCCCACATGTCCGGCTCCTCGAAGGCGCGCTGGAACGCGATCGACAGGCCGCCGTCGACGACGAAGGCGCGCAGCACCTCGATGGCGTCGTCGCGGCCCATCACGTCAGGCGGCAGTGGCTGCTCCTTGGGACCGGCCATCGGCGTTACCGGTAGGACACGGCCTTGGCGGCCGCGACCACCTCGGCGACGGAGGGCAGAGCGAGCTTTTCGAGATTGGCCGCGTAAGGCATCGGCACGTCCTTGCCTGAGACGCGCGCGACCGGCGCGTCGAGATAGTCGAAAGCGTGCTCCATGATGCGCGCAGCGACCTCGGAGCCGACGCCGCTCTGCTGCCATCCCTCCTCCACCGTGACTGCACGGCCGGTCTTCTTTACCGAGTTGATGATCGTCTCGGTGTCCATCGGACGGATGGTGCGCAGATCAATCACTTCGGCCTCGATGCCTTCCTTGGCGAGTTCATCGGCGGCCTTCAGCGCATAGGACATGCCCATCGCCCAGGACACGATGGTGACGTCCTTGCCGGCGCGGGCAATGCGGGCCTTGCCGATCGGAATCACGAAATCGGGCAGCTTCGGCACCTCGCCGGTGTGGCCGTACAGCATCTCGTTCTCGAGGAAGACCACAGGATTGGGATCGCGGATCGCGGCCTTGAGCAGGCCCTTGTAGTCGGCGGCCGAGTACGGCGCGATCACCTTGAGGCCCGGGATCTGCGAGTACCAGGCCGCGTAGTCCTGGCTGTGCTGGGCGGCGACGCGCGCGGCGGCGCCGTTCGGGCCGCGGAACACGATCGAGCAGCCCATCTGGCCGCCGGACATGTACAGCGTCTTGGCGGCGGAGTTGATGATCTGGTCGATCGCCTGCATCGCGAAGTTCCAGGTCATGAACTCGACGATCGGCTTCAGCCCGGCCATCGCCGCGCCGACGCCGACGCCGGCAAAGCCGTGCTCGGTGATCGGAGTGTCGATCACGCGCCGGGCGCCAAACTCCTGCAACAGGCCCTGCGTCACCTTGTAGGCGCCCTGATACTCGGCGACCTCTTCGCCCATGATGAAGACGTCGCCGTCGCGCCGCATTTCCTCGGCCATCGCATCGCGCAGGGCCTCGCGAATGGTCTGCGTGACCATCTCGGTCCCCGCCGGAATTTCCGGATCGGGCAATGCTTCGCTGACCGGCGCGGCCGGCGTCTTCGCCGCGGGCTGTGGCGCTTCCGCTTTGGCTTCCTCAGCAGGAGCATCCGCGGCCTTCGGCTGCGGCGCCGGTGCGGCCGGCGCCTTGGCGAGGTCGGCGGCGCTTTCGCCGTCGGCCAGGATGGTGGCGATCGGCGTGTTCACCGCGACGTCGGCGGTGCCTTCCGGAATCAGGATCTTGCCGAGCGTGCCCTCGTCGGTCGCCTCGACCTCCATCGTCGCCTTGTCGGTCTCGATCTCGGCGATGACGTCACCGGACTTGATGGTCTCGCCTTCCTTTTTCAGCCATTTGGCGAGGTTGCCCTTCTCCATGGTGGGCGACAGCGCAGGCATCAGCACTTGAATGGGCATATCAGCTCCCGAAATCGGTCTTGAGATTCTTCTGCGCGGGTGGGTCAGCGGTAGACGTCGGTGTAGAGCTCGGACGGATCCGGCTCGGAATCGTGCTGCGCGAAGTCGGCGGCTTCGTTGACGATCTCGCGCACCTCGGCGTCGATCGCCTTCAAGTCCTGCTCGCTCACGCCTGCCGCCAGCAGACGGTTGCGCACCTGCTCGATCGGGTCCTGGTCGTGGCGAACCTTCTCGACCTCCTCGCGGGTGCGGTACTTCGCCGGATCGGACATCGAATGGCCACGATAGCGGTAGGTCTGCATCTCCAGGATGATCGGACCGTTGCCGCCGCGGCACCATGCCGTGGCCTCATCGGCCGCGGCCTTGACTGCGCGCACGTCCATGCCGTCGACCTGCTTGCCGGGAATGTTGAAGGAGACGCCGCGCTTGGAGAAGTCCTGCTGCGCCGAGGCGCGCGACACCGCGGTGCCCATCGCATAGCGATTGTTCTCGATGACGTAGATCACCGGCAGCTTCCACAGCTCCGCCATGTTGAAGCTTTCGTAGACCTGGCCCTGGTTGGCCGCGCCGTCGCCGAAATAGGTCACGCTGACGTTATCGTTGCCCCGATAGCGATTGGCGAACGCAAGGCCGGTGCCGAGTGACACCTGCGCGCCCACGATTCCGTGACCGCCGTAGAAATGCTTCTCCTTGCTGAACATGTGCATGGAGCCGCCCTTGCCGCGGGAATAGCCGCCGCGGCGTCCGGTCAGTTCCGCCATCACGCCCTTGGCTTCCATGTCGCACGCCAGCATGTGGCCGTGGTCACGGTAGCCCGTTATGACTTCGTCGCCCAGCTTCAACGCCATCTGCATGCCGACCACGACCGCTTCCTGGCCGATATAGAGATGGCAGAAGCCGCCGATCGCACCCATGCCATAGAGCTGGCCGGCCTTCTCCTCGAAGCGCCGGATCAGGAGCATGTCGCGCAGTGCCTTGAGCTCCTGCTCCTTGCTGAATTCGGGGGGAGAGCCAGCCTTCTCCTGCCCTGATTCCTTTGCGGCGGTTTTCTTGGGTGTGGCCATGGCAATTCCGGGTGAGAGAAGTCGAAGAACCCTCTCTAACCCAACTCAAATCGCCTTGGAAGGATTGCGTTCGCCCGGTGGAATTTTGCTATGCCGCACTGCAGCGCGGCGCGACATTTTTGTGATAGTGCGCGAACGTTTTTGAAATTTGCGAACGCCTCAGTTCGACTTGTTGATCCGAACCAGATCGCGCGGGTTGGCGTAGTCGAGCTGGAAGCGCGCACGCTCGTCCAGCATGTCGGGATCGACCCGGTCCGACCGCAGCAGCGACACCCGCTGCTCGCCCTCGGCCCGCTCCTTCTTCAGCCGCGCCAGCTCCGAGGTCAGCGCGATAATTTCCTGATCGAGCTCCTGCCGCGCGTTCAGACCATATTTGCCGGTGTAGGCGTTGACGCCGAAATAGCCGACCATCAGCGCCGCCAGCGTGTAGAGGGCGAGCCCGGTCAGAATCGATTTGAGGCGCGTGCGGGAAACCATGGCCGCGAAGATGCGGCCATGGGGTTAAGGAACGCTAAATTTGGATCAGCCGTTCTGCTTCGCGACGAAGGCCGCGAAGGCGTCAAGGTACTGCTGCAACACGGTCTTGAGCGACTCCTTGGTCAGTTCGCCCTTTTCGTCGAAGGCATCGCCGATGCCATTGAGATAGGTTTCCGGCTGACCGAGGATCGGGCCGGAAATACCCGGCAGGATGTTCTGCAGGTGCTTCGCCGCGCTGACACCGCCCAGCGGGCCCGGCGAGTTGGAGATGATGCCGACCGGCTTGCCGATGAACGAGCTCTTGCCGTACGGCCGCGAGGCGACGTCGATCGCATTCTTCAGCACGCCCGGGATCGAGCGGTTGTATTCGGGGGTCACGACCAGCACGCCGTTCGACTTCTGCAGCTTCTCGCGGAAGGCGAGCCAGTCCGCCGGCGGCGCCGCCTCGAGGTCCTGGTTGAAGAAGGAAATGCCCTCGAGGGTCGTCACATCGAGCTTCAGCGAGGCCGGTGCGAGCTTGGCCAGCGCATTGGCGATCTTGAGCGAGAAGCTCTGCTTGCGGATGCTGCCGACGATGGCGACGATGTTATAGGCCATTGCAAAAATCCCCTCGGGTTGCGCGTAACACTGGTGCACTCCACTACCGGCACGCCAAGAAAGATGCAAGTGCATGGATCACTCAATTCCGGAAACGCAGCGTTCGCGAATCTTGGACGAACGGCCCTGAGGCTGCGCCGCGCAAGCGCCGGCATTTCGCCGCCGGACAACGTCATGCCGCCGGCAAGCTGCGTCCGGAGCAACCGGCGGCAAATTGTCGACACGTTCCTCGAAACATAATGTACCGATTCCACGCAGCGTCGAGCCGACCGGAGAGCAGCTGATGGCAGAGCGCAAGATCCGGGTTGCAATTCTGTTCGGCGGGCGATCGGCCGAACATGACGTCTCGCGGGCGTCGGCGGCCAACGTGCTTCGTTCACTCGACCCGGATCGCTATGACGCCACGGCGATCGGCATCACCCGCGACGGCCGCTGGGTCGTCACCGACGCGGGAAACGGCGCCGGCACCCGGAGCGGCGTACCGACCATTCCGGACCAGGCGCCGCAACTCGCTTTGCTGCCGGGCGGACAGGGCCGCGTCGTGGTGCTCCAGGGACCGGCGGCGGGGCCTGCGGAATTGCCGGCGTTCGACGTCGTCTTCCCGGTGCTGCATGGACCGAATGGTGAGGACGGCACGGTGCAGGGTGCGCTGGAATTGTCCGACGTCGCCTATGTCGGCTCGCGCGTGATGGGCTCGGCGGCGGGCATGGACAAGGACGTCGCCAAGCGTCTGATGCGGGAGGCGGGATTGCCGATCGTCCCCTTTGTCGCGATGTCGGCCGCGGCGCCCATCGGCTATGACGACGCGGTCAGCGCCCTCGGGTCGCAGGAGGTCTTCGTCAAGCCTGCCAACATGGGATCGTCGGTCGGCGTCTCGAAAGCGCGCACCGCGGAGGAGTTCGAGGCCGGCTGCAGACTGGCATTCCGCTTCGACAGCAAGATCCTGATCGAGCGCGGTGTCGCGCCGATCCGCGAGGTCGAGTGCTCCGTGCTCGAGGATGCCGCGGGCAGCATCCGCGCCTCCCAGCTTGGCGAGATCGTTCCGTCCGACAGGCACGGCTTCTATTCTTACGACGCCAAGTATCTCGATGCGGATGGCGCGCTGCTACAGGTGCCGGCCAACGTGCCGGCTGCCGTCGCCGAAACCATCAGGGAGCTCGCGATCAAGACGTTCGCCGTGCTCGGCTGCGAAGGCATGGCGCGGATCGACTTCTTCCTGCACGGCGAGCAGGCGTTCGTGAACGAGGCGAACACCCTGCCCGGTTTCACCAACATCAGCATGTATCCGCGGCTGTGGGAAGCCAGCGGCCTGCCGCAGTCCGAATTGATGGATGTCCTGATCGGCCACGCCCTGGAGCGCCACAAGCGCTCCAGGAAGCTGGCATTCGAGCGCGAGTAACGAGGCTGCGCTACGCGCCCTTGTTCGGATTGATCAGGAATTTCTCGCCGGTGGCGCGCTTGCCGTAGATGGCGATGTTGTCGAGCTGGAGCGCCTCCTGCAGCGACACCACCTTGGTGTAGTGGCTGGCGAACGTCGTCTTCAACTCGGCGACCACGCGCTGGCGCAGCTTGTTGCCAGCCTCCGGACCGATCTTCATCAGGAACGGAAACAGCAGCCAGCCGCCGATGCCCCAGGCCATGCCGAAGCCGCGCGGGAGCTCGATCTCGCGGGTATCGAGGCTGCCATAGACGTAGACCTGCTTGTGCACGTTCGAGCCGTAGCGGCTGTAGACCTTGGCGGACTTGTTGATCGCGGTCTCCATGGCGACCAGAATCTGGCCCGCGAGCTTGCCGCCGCCGATCGCATCGAAAGCGATGGTCGCGCCGGTTTCGACCAGCGCGCTGGTGAGCTTGTCCATGAAATCCGGCGCGCTGGAATCGACGACATGCTTGGCGCCGATCTTGTGCAGGATCTCGGCCTGCTCCTTGTTGCGCACGATGTTGACGAGGCCGATGCCGTCCTTGAGGCAGATCTTGTTGAGCATCTGGCCGAGATTGGACGCCGCCGCCGTGTGCACCAGTGCCTTGTGCCCCTCGCGCCGCATCGTCTCGGTCATGCCGAGCGCGGTCAGCGGGTTGACGAAGCAGGATGCGCCTTCCGCCGGCGTGGTGCCGTCGGGCAGCGGCAGGCATTCGTTGACGCGCAGGGTGCGATACTGCGCATACATCGCACCGCCGATCATCGCGACCGTCTTGCCCATCAGCGCCTTCGCCGCGTCCGACGAGCCGGTCCTGATCACGACGCCGGCGCCTTCATTGCCGACCGGCATCGACTCGTCGAGCCGCGCGGCGAGGCCAGGCAATGCGGCTTCCGGCACCCGCGCGGTCACCACAGGCAGTTCCTTGCTGCCGGTGACCTTTGCCGCGGCCATGTTGGCCGGGCCGATCAGGAGCCCGAGGTCGGATGGATTGATCGGGGTCGCCTCGACCCGGACCACGACCTCGTCGGGACCGGGCTCGGGGGTCGGGACATTGACCAGCGATATCTCCAGTTCGCCGTCTTTCTTGAGCAGCGAACGCAGCTGCAGACCGCTCTTGCCGTCACTCATCCCGACCTCCCTTTTTTGCGTCTTGTTCAGTTCCCGATCAGTTGGGGCGCTAGCCCAGCGCCTTCAAGGCCGCCCTGCCCGCGTATTTCGCCTGCGTGCCGAGCTGCTGCTCGATGCGCAGCAGCTGGTTGTACTTGGCGGTGCGGTCGGAGCGCGCCAGCGAGCCGGTCTTGATCTGCCCGCAATTGGTGGCGACCGCGAGATCGGCGATCGTGGAATCCTCGGTCTCGCCGGAGCGATGCGACATCACGGCGGTGTAGCCGGCCTTGTAGGCCATCTCGATCGCCGCAAGCGTCTCGGTCAGCGTGCCGATCTGGTTGACCTTGACCAGGATCGAATTGCCGCGGCCGTTCTTGATGCCGTCGGCAAGCCGCGTGACGTTGGTGACGAACAGATCGTCGCCGACCAGCTGGCACTTGTTGCCGATCGCATCCGTCAGCTCCTTCCAGCCGTCCATGTCGTCTTCCGACATGCCGTCCTCAATGGTGACGATCGGATAGCGGCCGACCAGATCGGCGAGATACTTCACCTGCTCGGAGCGCGAACGGGTCTTGTTCTCGCCGCCATAGACGTACGCTCCTTCCTTGAAGAACTCGGTGGAGGCGCAGTCGAGGCCGAGCACGACGTCGTCGCCGGCCTTGTAGCCGGCCTTGCCGATCGCGTTCATGACGAAGTCGAGCGCGGCGTCGGCCGACGGCAGGTTCGGCGCAAAGCCGCCCTCGTCGCCGACATTGGTGTTGTGGCCTGCCTTCTTCAGCTCACCGCGCAACGTGTGGAAGATTTCCGAACCGCAGCGCAGCGCTTCGGCGAACGAGGTGGCGCCGACCGGCAGGATCATGAATTCCTGGAAGTCGATCGGATTGTCGGCATGCACGCCGCCATTGATGATGTTCATCATCGGCACCGGCAGCGTCCGCGCCGAGGTGCCGCCGACATAGCGATACAGCGGCATGTCGAAGGATTCCGCTGCGGCCTTGGCGCAGGCCAGCGACACGCCGAGGATGGCGTTGGCGCCAAGCCGGCTCTTGTTCGGCGTGCCGTCGAGATCGATCATGATCTGGTCGATCGCGACCTGCTCCTCGACGGCCTGGTCGCTGAGCGCCTCGAAGATCTCGCCGTTGATGGCGGCGACCGCCTTCTGCACGCCCTTGCCGAGATAACGCGACTTGTCGCCATCGCGCAGTTCGACCGCCTCATGCGCGCCGGTGGAGGCGCCCGACGGCACCGCCGCGCGACCGATTGACCCATCCTCCAGCACCACATCGACCTCGACGGTGGGATTGCCGCGGCTATCAAGGATTTCGCGGCCGATGATGTCGACGATGTCAGTCATGAGAGCCTCTTATGGCAGTGAGGGGGTCGGATGGCGGTGCTTCTAGCGCAATGCATCGAGGGGGAAAAGGCCGGGTGACGAGCCCCCCGGCATTGGCTATGAGAGCGCCACGGAGACCCCCAATGGCGAAGAAATCCAGCAAATCAACGACCTCCCCCGGCCTGCAACTCGGCCGTGCGGTGGAATGGCCCGATGCGCCCGAGAAGGCGAAGCTCGACCGCGTGCCCAACCCGCAGGCTGGTACCGATTATCTGGTCCGTTTCACGGTGCCGGAATTCACCTCGATCTGCCCGGTGACGGGCCAACCGGATTTCGCGCATCTGGTGATCGACTATGTGCCGGGCCGCTGGCTCCTGGAATCCAAATCGCTGAAACTGTTCGCTGCGAGCTTCCGCAACCACGGCGCCTTCCATGAGGATTGCACGGTCATGATCGGCCGGCGGATCTCAGACGAAATCAAGCCGAAATGGCTGCGCATCGGCGGCTACTGGTATCCACGCGGCGGCATCCCGATCGACGTGTTCTTCCAGACCGGAAGGCTGCCGAGGGGCCTCTGGGTTCCCGATCAGGGCGTCGCGACCTATCGCGGGCGGGGGTAGGTCGGGCCTTTTCCGTTCGCCACGTCCGCCGAGCCTCGGAAACCGGCGCGGAAGTCGACATGCATGGCCTGCCTTTGGCCCGGAACTGACATGGCGCTCCTTCTAGTGTATCATATGCTCGGGCGTTGCTGCTCCGATGTGGTTGAAGCGACCACGATCGAAGGCGATCGACACGCTCGTTGTGGGCGGCGGGTAAGCTGGCCATGAGCTATCATTTGAAGGTGTCAGGCATAGTGTGCTGACGCGGGCATTATCGTGAGTGGGAGTAGTTCAGCACGGCGAATAGTTCACTCGTATTGATGGAGGCAGATTTGGGTAGAATGTTTGTGGATTGCCGAGAATACCCAAGTGAGATGAACTGCACGATCGCGATTTCAGCGGATACCCAAAAGGAACTTCTGGAAGCGGCGGTGCAACACGCTGTCGCGGTGCATGGCCATCAGGATAGCCCGGAATTGCGCCGTGAATTGGCGAAGATGATGAAGGCCCAGTAGACAGTCTGATCGGTCCGTGACCGCCACGAAGCGGAAGTGAATGCATGGACTTTCAAATCGCGTGCCCCACGTGAACGCGATTCCTGTTCGGGAACATCTCACCGCCAAGGAAGAAATCGATGACCGCTTTCAATGCTGTGCGTTTTCGGGTGAAGCCGGGGCGCGACCAAGAGTTCTTGGACGCTCACAAGTCAATTGGAGCAACCTGGCCGGGTCTATTGCATGCCAACATTATTAAAACCGGTGACCGCTCCTACTGCATCATCGCCGAGTGGCAAAACATGGACGCGTGCATCGAGGCACGGCCAGTCATGATCGCCACCCTCGATTCTTTTCGCGACACGCTCGAAGATCTCGGCAACGGTCTCGGCGTGACCGATCCGGTTGCGGGTCCGGTCGTCTCATCTTTGAAATAGCGATTGTGCGAATGAGCGGGCCGGGATGACCTGAGGGATCGCCAGGGCTCGACGTCTGGCCGCGTCGGTATCGGGCCGGACGCCGCTGCTTGATGAAATCTCGCTCAGCTGAAGTCGAGCACGACCATCGCGGCGGCCAAGACCAACGTCGCGGTCCTGCCTTGCTGATTTTCGCCGCAACACTTTCGTGATCCACGCGGAACACGCGCGAAAGCGCTTGAGCTATCGGCACGATTCGCAATCGCGAAAAGGTTCCGCCATCCCTGCAAAATTCGCGCGGCCAATCGTCACATGCACGCCGTCCACCAAGCGTTTCCTCCCGTTTCCAAACATTGCAAACCCATGGAGGATCGACATGGTTACGATCAGCGAGATGAGGACGTTCGCGTCGGGGACATCAGTTGGCGCGACGGCTCCGGATTCGATCACGACAGCGAACGGAACGATCTTCGTCGAATACGGCAATGGTGCGGATTCGACCGGCGCCGGCGGCTCGAGCACGATCGTGCAATACGACAACAGCGGCAAAGTCGAGCACACCTACAAGATCGCCGGGTCGGTCGACGGACTGAAATACAACCCGACCACCGGGCAGATCTGGGCGCTGCAGAACCAGGACGGAAATTCCACGCTGACGCTGATCGATCCCGTCACGCACAAGGTGACCGGTCCGCTGAGTTTTGCCAATCCGTCCGCGACCAGCGGCTATGACGACGTCGTGTTCGATGGCAACAGAGTGTTCCTGAGCTACACCAACCCGAACGGTACCGGCGATCCGACGCTGGTGGAATTGCTGAACGGCGACCATCCGAGCGGGACGCTGCTCACGACGACGATCCTGACCGACGGTGCCACCGGCCTCGACACGGTCACCGGCAAGATGGAGCCGGTGCCGCAAACCGATCCGGATTCGCTGAAGCTCGCCGCCAATGGCGACCTGATCTTCTCCAGCGCAGCCGACGGCTCGATCATCGATATCCAACACCCCGGAACGGCCAGCCAGGCGATTTCGTTCACGCCGATCGCAGGCATCCCCGCGGGCTCTGTCGGCAATGCCGGCCTCGATGACGTGATCAGGCCGAGTGCGACGGCGGGCACGTTCTACATGACCGACACGAAGTCGGGGAACGTTTACTCATTTCACGCCAGTGGCCTCAATACCAACGACTATTACGCTGCGGTCGCCAGTCTCGGCGGATTCGGTCAGGTCGATCCGACCACCGGCGCCTTCACGCCGATCGTCACCGGGTCAAACTTTTCCTCCGCGCACGGCCTGCTCTTCATTCCCGACAAGAGTGCGCCGCAAGTGGCGCATGTCGATTCGATCCATAGCTTCGCCAGCACCCCCAACGGGGTGACCGGGCTCGACTCGATCACGATCGCCGGCAATTACGTGTTCGTGGAATACGGCAACGGCGTCGACTCGACCGGAGCGGTGCCCGGCGACAGCACGATCATCCAGTATGATCACGCCGGTCATTTCGTGCACGCCTATTCGATCGAGGGATCGGTCGACGGACTGAAGTACAATTCCGAAACTGGAATGGTGTGGGCGCTGCAAAACCAAGACGGACGCTCCTCGCTGTCGCTGATCGATCCCAACAGCCAGACAGTGACGGCGCATTTCAACTACGCCAATACGTCCACCTCGCGCGGCTATGACGACGTCGTGTTCAAGGGCAACGAGGTGTTCCTGAGCTATACCAACCCGACCGGCAACGGCGATCCGACCATCGTCAAATTGCTGAACGGCACCAACCCGAAGCCTGGCGACCTCCTCACCACCGCTCCCGTGCTGCTCGACGGCGCGATCGGCTACGACACCGTCACCGGCAAGATGGAGCCGGTGCCGCAGACCGATCCGGATTCGCTGAAGCTTGCCGCCAACGGCGATCTGATCTTCTCCAGCAACGCCGACGGCGCGATCATCGATATCCAGAATCCCGGCACCTCCAAACAGGCGATTGCCTTCACTCCGATCCAGGGAATTCCCGCAGGCTCGGTCGGAAACGCCGGTCTTGACGATGTCATCAAACCGAACGCGACGTCGGGCACGTTCTACATTTCGGACGCAAAGGACGGTCACGTCCTGTCGGTGCATGTCAGCGACCTCGACCCCAACGCTTACTACGCTTCCGTCGGCGCGCTCGGTGCCTTCGGTCAGGTCGACGAGAACACCGGCGCCTTCACCGCGCTGGTCTCGCAGGATAATGCACCGGGCTTCAGCTTCGGCTCGCCGCACGGCGTGGTATTCGTCCCTGACAAGAACGCGGCGCCGTTTCCGCATATCGACACCATCAAGACCTTCCAGGCTCCCAGCGACGGATCGACCCAGCCGGATTCCGTCACCACTGCGCATGGCTCGACCTTTGTCGAGTACGGCAATGGGGCGGATTCGACCGGCGCCGGCGGCTCGAGCACGATCGTCCAATATGACAAGCACGGCGACATCGAGTTCAGCTACTCGCTGTCAGGATCAGTCGATGGCCTGAAGTACAACCCGGTAACTGGCGATATCTGGGCGCTGCAAAACCAGGACGGCAATCCCACCCTGACGCTGATCAACCCGGAGACGCATGCGGTCTCGGCCCCGCTCAGCTACGCCGATTCGTCGGCCAGCCGTGGCTATGACGACGTCGTGTTCAAGGGCGACAAGGTGTTCCTGAGTTACACCAATCCGGTCAATTCGGGCGATGCGACCGTGGTCCAGCTCCTCAACGGCGATCATCCGACCGGCGCGCTGACCACCAAGCCGATCCTCGAATTTGGCGCCACCGGGCTCGATACCGTGACCGGCAAGATCGAGGTCGTGCCGCAAAACGATCCCGACTCGCTGAAGCTCGCGCCAAATGGCGATCTGTTGCTGTCGAGCAGCGACGACGGCACCATCATCGACATCAAGGCCCCCGGGACCGCCCACCAATCGGTGTCATTCACGCCGATAGCCGGCGTCGGCGCCAAGGCCGGCCTTGACGACGTCATCGAGCCGGGCGCCAAATCCGGTACCTTCACCCTGACGGACACGGCGACCGACAAGGTCTTTTCGTTCCACGCGACGGGGCTTAACCCCGACGATTTCTACGCCTCGGTTGGGAGCCTGAAGGCGTTCGGTCAGGTCGATCCGCACACCGGCTCCTTCACGCCGCTACTATCCGCCGACAACGCGCCGGGCTTCAACTTCAGCTCGCCGCATGGCGTCAGCTTCACGCCCGATCCGGCTCCGGAGGTTGCCACCGTCGACCATACCGGCACGTGGGTCAGTATCGCCAACGATGGTTTCGCATTCGCCGGTAGCGGCAACACCGACCATGCGGCCAATGCCCCGCACGATGTCTTCGGAGGTTCTTCATCCGTGGAAACGCTTGCGCAGCTGGCGTCCGATGTCCCCCAAACGTCGCATGTCGACCTCGAAGTGCAGCATGACGTTTCGGCGGTCTATGTCGCGATGGGCATGCACACCTTCCATCTGATCTGACGGTCGGAAACCCATGACAGCGGCTGCGAGGGGCGTCACCATCCTCTCGCGGCTCTGCTTACTCCGAACCGCTTCCGAGCGCATCCGCCGGCCGCGTCTGCTTCAGGAACTTCGCACAGACAAATCCGAGCACCATCATCACCGCGGCCGCCGAGACCAGGGTCGTGGTCTTGCCGGCATGTTGCAAGCCGAAGCCGTAGGCGATCGGGCCGACGGTCTGGCCCATGAAGAAGAAGAACGAGTGCAGCGACAACGCGGTGGCACGCGCTTCGACCGACAGCTCGCTGGCGAACACCTGCAGGCAGCCGTGGATCATGTAGAAGCCGAGGCCCATCACCAGAAGGCTCGCCATCTGCAGCTTCCAGTGCAGCCCGAAGGCGGCGCCGGCGAGTTGCATGCCGACCAGCGTTGCGCCGATGATCATCATGCCCTTGACGCCGATCCACGGCAGCAGCCGCGAGACCGTCAGCGTGTAGAGCAATCCGCCGATTGCAAAGCCCGCGATCACTATGCCGGCGATCGACAGCGAGGTCTCGCCGAGTTCGAACAGGAACGAGGCGATGAAGGGAAACAGCCCGAGCACGCAGCAGCCTTCGATGAAGACCGCCGAATAGCAGATGCGCGCGTTCGGATTGGTGAAGATGGTGCGATAGCCGTGGCGCAGCGCCTTCAGGCTGGTGCGCGGCGGACGGTTCAGCGCGGCGCCGCGGAAGCCGGCGGCAACCGCAAGTGCGACGACGATCACGAGGCCGCCGAGCACCGCGAGCACGCCGCGCCAGCCGAGGAAATCGCCGATCAGGCCGGAGGCCGTGGCTCCGAGCAGATTGCCGGTCATCGAGCCGGCCAGCGTCCGTCCGATCGCGAGCTGCCGCTTGTCGGGGCCGACGAGATCGCTGGTCAGCGAGAGCGCAACCGGAAACACGCCGCCGGAGCCGATGCCGGCGAGGATGCGGGTCACGAACAGCATCGGAAACGAGGTCGAGAGCGCGCCGAGGATGCTGGCGACCCCGAGCAGTCCGAGGCAGATCGTCATCAGACGCGCCTTGCCGAACAGATCGGCGGCGGCGCCGATCGCCGGCTGGATGATTGCGAAGGTGAAGGCGAATACCGCGGCAAAGCTCGCCGCGGTCGCGATGCTGACACCGAAATCCTCGGCGACATGCGGCAGTACCGGATCGAGCGCGCGCACCGACAGGCTCGCCGCGAATGTCGCCAGCGTGATGACGTTGAGAACCGGCGGCATGCCGCTCTTTGCGGTCATGTCGTCGTCACCCTGTCAGGCTGCGGTCTTGGCGAGCGCGTCGAACTGCATCAGGCGCTTGACGAGAGCTTCGAAGTCGCGGAGCGGCACCATGTTCGGACCGTCCGACGGCGCGTGGTCCGGATCGGGATGAGTTTCGATGAAGACGCCGGCGACGCCGACCGCGACCGCGGCGCGCGCCAGCACCGGCACGAATTCGCGCTCGCCCCCCGACGAAGTCCCCTTGCCGCCCGGCTGCTGCACCGAATGGGTGGCGTCGAAGATCACCGGTGCGCCGGTGGTGCGCGCCAGGATCGGCAGCGCGCGCATGTCCGACACCAGCGTGTTGTAGCCGAACGACGCGCCGCGCTCGGTGACCAGCACATTGGCGTTGCCGGCGCCGGTGATCTTGCTGACCACATTGGTCATGTCCCACGGCGCCAAAAACTGCCCCTTCTTGACGTTGACGACCTTGCCGGTCGCAGCAGCCGCCAGCAACAGATCGGTCTGCCGGCACAGGAAGGCCGGGATCTGCAGCACGTCGACGGCCTGCGCCGCGTCAGTGCACTGGTCGGGTTCATGCACATCGGTCAGCACCGGCAGCCCGAGCGACGAGCGGATCTCGGCGAAGATCGGAAGTGCCTGCTTCAGCCCGATGCCGCGCGCGGCCGACGCGCTGGTGCGGTTCGCCTTGTCGAACGAGGTCTTGTACACCAGACCGATCTTGAGCCTCCCCGCGATCTCCTTCAGCGCGGAGGCCACCTCAAGCGCGTGCGCGCGGCTCTCGAGCTGGCAGGGACCTGCGATGATCGAGATGGGCAAGGCGTTGCCGAATTTGGCCGGTCCGACCGTAACGATCGGCGCGGCTTGCGCGGAAACCTGATTGGTCAAAATGTGCATCCTTTTTCCGGCGACCATGCAGTCCGACGCGGGAGGGATCAAGCCATCCCGCACGATGAGGGGGTTGCGCTGACGCCGTGGGTGCGCCGTGCTATCACAATCCCGCCCCAACCGCTCCTATAGATTGGCGTGGAACAGATTCCCAATGAGGACGAAATGCGCATCTCGCTGATGATCGGAGTCATGGCCGGACTGTCGGTGATGTCAGGTCTGGCATACGGCCAGACCAGCAGCCAGCCCGGCGTCGTCACCAGCGGAGCCACCGGTGTCACCGTCAACGGCAAGCCGGCAGCGCGCAGCGGCGACACCACCAGCAATGGCGGCCCATTGGTCGAAGGCGTGCCCAATGTCCTGATCAACGGCAAGCCGGCGGTGGTGATGGGCGATCGCACCCATTGCGGCGGCAAAACGACCTCGGGCAGCCACGGCGTCTTCATCAACGGCAAGCCGATGGTCCGCGAAGGCGACCAGACCTCGGGCTGCGCGCAATAGGCGCCCGGGCGCGGCGAGATCTCGCCGCCGCGCCCCGATCACACCCGCATCACTTGACCGCTGAGAACGACGTCGGCACCAACAACTGGTTTTCGATGGTGAGGACGATCTGGCCGTCCTCCTCGGTCTTGGCGCGCGCGGTGATCCATTCCGGATCGGTCGTGAACGCGGTCCATTTCTTTTCCCGCTCGGCGAGTGACTCCCAGGCGAGCAGATAGGTCAGGTCCTGATTGGATTCGCCGACCAGCGTCGTGAAGAAGCCGGCCTGCCTGATGCCGTGCTTGTCCCAGAGCTTGAGCGTGATGGTCTCGAAGCGCTTGAGCAGTGCCGGCAGCCGGCCCGGCAGGCAGCGATAGACGCGGGTCTCGTAGATCATCGGCGATACTCCCAGATCGTGTTCGCGAAAGGTGCAGGTTCTGACAACAAATCCGGGTCAAGTCAAAATCGGCAAGTCAAATTGACGTGGTTCAGCCCCTCCGCGCCAGCATGGCCCATCCGCCGGCGCTGCACACCTTCACACCAGTTTCACCTCGTCGACAAACTTGGCCGCCTGCAATAATTGCCGGCCCGTCCGCCATCATCTATACAACTCCTAAGTGAACGAGGTGGCGAATGTATCTCATGCGATGGTTGCGCGCTGGCTTGTTGCTGGCGGCTGCACTCGGATGTCATTTGGGATGTCACGGCGCCGTGGCCCAACAGGCGACCGGTAACGGGCTCAAGGAAGTCCAACTCGGCAAGGATGCGTTTACCCTGGGCGATCCGGTGCCGGACTGGGTCGAGCAACTGCCGATCCCGGAAGTCCCCAAGACGGCATCATTGCCGGTGGTCATCCGTCTCGCCGACAGTCAGTATCGGCTTGGAAAAACTTCCGAGCTCTACTTCCGACGTTCGATGCAGATCAACGATGCCGCAGCACTGACAGCGGCCGGGCGCCTTTCGATCGCATTCGCCCCCGAATATGAGCATGTCCGGCTTCACACGATCCGCATCTATCGCGGGCAGGAACAGTTCGATCGGACGCTGACGTCCAACATCCGCTTCCTGCAGCGCGAGCAGGATCTCGAGCGGGGCGTCTATAGCGGCCGGGTGACTGCCTCCATCCTGATCGACGATCTGCGCGTCGGCGACACACTCGAGATCGCCTATACGAGCTCCGGTCAGAATCCGGTGTTCAGCGGCAAGGCTTTCGGCGCGGCGCCGTGGGACCAGAGCGTGCCGACGCTGCGACGGCGAGTCGTTCTGAATTATCCAACCGACCGATCGATCGCCTGGCGCGTGGTCGGCGACCGGCCGCTGCCGCCCCTCACCCCCACCGAGACCGTACGCGACGGATTTCGGCGCGTCAGCTTCGACCAGCAGCCATTGCCGGGATTTGCTGCAGAGACGATGGCGCCGCCCGATTTCTTCGGGCTTCGCTTCGTGCAATTCACCGAGTTGCGAGCTGGAGTGATGTCGCTGCCTGGGCAAGCAACCTGTTCGAGACGACCGCGCCAAAGGACGGTGAGTTTCAGGACGTCGTGAAGCGGATCAAGGCGCTGCCGTCCGAGCCGGCCCGCGCCATGGCGGCGCTCGAGTTCGTGCAATCCCAGATCCGCTATTTCTCGGTCGCGCTTGGCGAGAGCTCGCACCGGCCAACCCTGCCCGACGAGGTTTTGCGGCGCCGCTACGGCGACTGCAAGGACAAGTCGCTGTTGCTGGTCACCCTGCTGCACGAGCTCGGCATCAAGAGCCGGCCCGTGCTGCTGCAGATCGGGCGCCACGGCGGACTGGAGAAAATGCTGCCCAGCCCGCAGTTCTTCGATCATGCCATCGTCGAGGCCACGGTCGGCGGCAAGTCCTATTTCCTCGACCCGACGCGGCTCGGACAGCATGGCGAGCTCGACCGCGCGGGCCAGGCGCATGCCGGCGTCCAAGTCCTCGTCGCCGCACGCGGGACCGATGCCGTCTCGCGCGTTCCCGCCGATACCGGCGATGTCGTCGGCAATGAAATCACCGAGCGCGCGACGCTGGCCAAGTTCGGTGAAGAGGGCCAGCTCGACGTCCGGCGCGTCTGGCGCGGGCTGGGCGCCGAGCAACTCCGTGTCGTGCTTGAACGGGCATCGCGCGAGCAGACCTCCAGGTTCGTCAGAGATGCCCTGGAACGCCGTTATCCCGGCGCGACGCTGGTGGGCGAGCCGGTGGTGCAGAACGACACCGTGAAGAACGAGCTTTCGATCTCGGCGCATTACCGGATTCCGAAGCTCGCCACGGAGGTGGAAGCGAGTTGGGTCGTCAGCTACGCGCTCGACAACATGCAGAATGTTCTGATCGCCTCGCAATCGGCAAACCGCACCACGCCGCTGCGGATTCCAGGCTTCCCGTTCCACGGCAAATACAGTTTCGAAATGAGCTTTCCCGAGCAGGTCAGCGCCAGCATCGACCCGCGCGAACACGCCATCTCCAACAAGTATTTCAACGCCACGGTCACCGAATATTTTCGCGGCAGCAACGCCAGGAAGACCGTCGAGCTGAAGACGCTGCAGCCGTCGGTCGATCCGGCGGACTACCCCGGCTATGCCGAGGACCTCCGTTCGCTCAACAAGGCGATCGGCGGCGCCTTTGCGGTCAACAAGGCGATGCTCAACAACAATGCAGCCAAGGCGGATATCGCGCACCGCCTCCACGAGCAGCACGAGGAGATCATCAAGAAGACGACCGAGAGCATCGATGGCGGCAAGCTGACCGGCGGCGATCTGGCCAACAGCTATTGCCTGCGCGGCCATGCCAAGGCCGACCTCGACCGCGTCGACGAGGCCCTGCAGGACACCAACACTGCCGTGCGCCTCGCGCCGACCGCCCCGAACATCCTGACGTGCCGCGCCAGCGTCTATTTCCGGTTGGGACAGTTCGACAAGAGCGTGACCGACTACTCCAATGCGATCGCGCTGGGCGGCGGCGCCGACGGCATCGCATTCCGCTGGCGCGGCGTCTCGCGGGTCTATGCCGGCCGGATGCAGGAGGCCATCGAGGACTTCGCCAAGGCGAGCGAACTCGGCGACCGCGAAGCCCGACTCTACAGCGACATGTGGCTGATCGGGACCTACGGCCGCCTTGGCAGGCCGATCCCCGACGACATGGTCAAGCGCGCCGCGACTGAGGCGCAAGGTGAATGGCCGCGTGCCGGCCTCGCCATGCTGGCGGGCCTGATGTCGCCGGACGACATGCTCAAATCGCTCGAGAAGAAGGCCGGCGACGAGCGCCAGATGGCACTGGCCGAAGCATATTTCTATATCGGCCTGCGCAACCTCGCGCTCGGCGACACCATTCAGGCGCAAGCGTTCTTTCAGAAGACACGCGATATCGGTGTGATCGACTACGTCGAGAACGACTGCGCGGCGTTCGAGCTCGACCGTTTGAAGAAGCTGGGCGCGACAACCTCGGCCAAGCCCGGAGCGGTCGCCCACTGATTTCGAGGCCGAGTAGCGTTCCCGGGCGGCGCACCACACCCCGATACTGCAAGCTGTGGCGCGGCACCCGCAATGTTGCTGCAATGTTGCTGCCCCTAGAACCAACGGCTTGAAAGCGGGATTTGGCGACATGCGGATATTGCTGGTCGAAGACGAGGCCGAAATGGCGGCGGCGCTGTCACAGGCGCTGAAGGGCTACGACATGGTCGTCGACCACGTGCCGAACCTTGCCGAGGCCGAGGAAGCGATTTCCGCCGACGTGCACGGCGCTGTCCTGCTCGACCGTCAGCTGCCCGACGGCGACGGCCTCACGCTGATCCCGAAGCTGCGCGCCAAGGCCGACGGAGTTCCGATCATCGTGCTGACCGCACGAGGCGATCTTGCCGACCGCATCACCGGCCTCGACAGCGGCGCCGACGACTATCTGGCCAAGCCGTTCGCGGTCGAGGAGCTGTTGGCGCGGCTGCGCGCCGTGCTGCGCCGTCCCGCCGGCCTGCAGCTTGAGATCATCAAGGCCGGCCGGATGGCGTTCGATTGCAGCCATCGCGAGGCCAGCGTCAATGGCCGCCCGCTCGACCTGCCACGGCGCGAGCTGCTGGTGCTGGAGACGCTGCTGCGCCGCATGGGCCGCACCGTGCTACGCGCGACGCTCGAGGAGGCCGTCTACAATTTCGAGGACGAGATCCAGTCCAATGCGCTCGATGCCCACGTCTCGCGTCTCAGGCGCAAGCTTGCAGACTCGGATGCCGGCGTCGAGATCCACAGCATCCGCGGCGTCGGCTACCTGCTGAAGCAGGTGTCATGAGCGAAGCGGCCGATCACTACTGCCTGCGCTCGAAGCTGAGCTGGTGGCTGGTGACGATGCAGGCCGCCCTGCTGGCGATGCTGATCGTTTGCCTGATCGGCGCGCTGTGTGCCACCGGTTTCCTGATCGTTCCGCGTGATGAGGATCACGTCATATCCATCGTGCAGGGTGCGATCGGACGCGATGGCGAGGGCAACCTCGCATTGCGCGCGACGGCCGAACTCAAGCAGCTTCGCGAGAACACGCCCGACCTCTGGTTCCTGGTGCGCGACCGGCAAGGCCATTCGCTGTCGGAAGGCGTCGTGCCGCCCGAATTTGCCAGGATCGGTGATGCACTCGACCAGATCAGCCAGGCCAGGCTCGGCTGGCAGATGTTCGAGGACGATCCGCGCAAACCGCCTGCGCGAATGAAGCGCGTCAATTCCGACGCTGGCCCCGTACAGGTGCTCACAGCCACGCAAGGGCCGACGTCGAGCGTCAGGACGGCACTCGCCACGACGCTGGCATTCCTTGCCATAGCCCTGCCCGGCCTTTTCCTGATGGCGTGCGCCACGTTCATCGCAACGCCGATGGTGGTGAAGCGCGCCCTCGCCGGCCTCGACACCGCGGCCGACGAAGCCCGCCGGATCGATTTCCGTCAGCGCGGCAGTCGGCTGTCGTCGGACCATCTGCCGCTCGAAGTCGCTCCACTCGTGACCGCCGTCAACGATGCGCTGAAGCGGCTCGACGACGGCTATTCGCGCCATCAAAGCTTCGTCGCCGATGCTGCGCACGAATTGCGCACGCCGATCGCGATCCTCAACACGCGGCTGGAGTCGCTGCCGCCGGGACCTGAGAAAACCCGGCTGCTCGAGGATTCAGCGCGGCTTGCGACGCTCGCCGAGCAGCTGCTCGACATCCAGCGCTTCGATCATTGCCGCAATCCGTTCGGCCGCGTCGATCTCGTGGCGGTTGCGCGTACGGTTGCGGCCGATCTCGCGCCGCTCGCGATCGCAGCCGGTTACGAATTGTCGCTCGATACCGCAACCGACCGGGTCGAAACGCTGGGCGACCGCGCTGCGCTCGAGCGCGCGCTGACCAATCTCGTGCAGAACGCCATCCAGCATGGCGGCCGCCGCGGCACCATCACCATCCATGTCGGCAGCGCCGCGACAGTCGACGTGTCAGATGAAGGCGACGGCATCCCGAAGGATGAGCGCACGCGGATCTTCGATCCGTTCTATCGGCTTGCGCCGCTCGATCGCGGCGCCGGCCTCGGACTCAACATGGTACGCGAGATTGCAAGACTGCACGGCGGTCATGTCTCCGTGCTTGACGGACCGAAGGGCGGCGCGAGCTTCCGTCTCACGTTACCGCCGGCGCCGCTCGTATCGTGATGCGCGCAATGTTGTCGCAATGCAGCTCCCGCAAACAAGGCGTCACGCTTCGCAATCGAGTCGGGGCGCGTCGACACTTTGCTGGGAATCCCAATGTCACATGATCTCCTGTCTTTCTTCACGGCGTGGATGGCAGCTCCCGGCCGCGTCGGCGCCATCGCGCCCTCGGGCGCAGCGCTCGCCGAACTGATCACGCGCGACATCAGCGCCAACACCGGTCCGGTGCTCGAGCTCGGTCCTGGCACGGGGGCCTTCACCTATCAGCTGCTGAAACGCGGCGTGCGCCAGCAGGATCTCACGCTGATCGAATACGGCTCCGATTTCATGCGGCTGCTGCAGCTCCGCTTCCCCGGCGCGCGCGTGCTGTGGATGGACGCCGCGCGGCTCGCCTCGGAACGGCTGTATGAGGGCGCGCCGGTCGGCGCCGTGGTGAGCGGACTGCCGTTGCTCAACATGTCGCCGCGCAAGGTGATCTCGATCGTCAGCGGCGCCTTCAGCTACATGCGTCCCGGCGGCGCGTTCTATCAATTCACCTACGGCATGCGCTGCCCGGTGCCGCGGCCGATCCTCGACCGGCTCGGCCTGCGCGCCACGCTGGTCGATCGCGCGCTCCTTAACGTACCGCCGGCCGCGGTCTACCGGCTGACGCGACGCCCGCAATACAAGCTGATCACGCGCGACGTCACCCCCGCGGCCGATGCAGGTGTCTCGCCAATCAAAAAGGACCGCAGGGCCAGCGAGGACTGCGCCGTGTGATGGCGCAGCTTTAGGCCGCTTACACCAGCCTGCTCTGCTTCGCCGCGGCCTCGATGAAGGACGCAAACAGCGGATGCGGCTCGAAGGGCCGCGACTTCAGCTCGGGGTGGAACTGGACGCCGATGAACCAGGGATGGTCCTCGTACTCGACGATCTCGGGCAGCACGCCGTCGGGCGACATGCCGGAGAAGCGCAGGCCGTGCTGCTCGAGGCGGTCCTTGTAGGCGGTGTTGACCTCGTAGCGGTGACGATGCCGCTCGGAGATCTCGGTCGCACCGCCATAGACCTGCGAGACGCGGCTGCCGCGGTTCAGCGCCGCGGGATAGGCCCCGAGCCGCATGGTGCCGCCGAGGTCGCCGCTCTGCGAGCGCTTCTCGAGCTCGTTGCCGCGCAGCCATTCGGTCATCAGGCCGACCAGCGGCTCCTTGGTCGGGCCGAACTCGGTCGAGTTGGCCTCCTCGATGCCGACCAGATTGCGCGCCGCCTCGATCACCGCCATCTGCATGCCGAAGCAGATGCCGAAATACGGCACGTCGCGCTCGCGCGCGAACTGCGCCGCGCGGATCTTGCCCTCGGCGCCGCGCTGGCCGAAGCCGCCGGGCACCAGGATGCCGTTGACGTGCTCGAGGAACGGCGCCGGGTCCTCGTTCTCGAACACCTCGCTCTCGATCCAGTCGAGATTGACCTTGACCTTGTTGGCGATGCCGCCATGCGAGAGCGCCTCGATCAGCGATTTGTAGGCGTCCTTCATGCCGGTGTACTTGCCGACGATCGCGATCGTCACCGCGCCTTCCGGATTGCGGACGCGCTCGTTGATGACGTTCCAGCTCTGCAGCGCCGGCGGAATCTTCGCCGTGATGCCGAACGCGGCCAGCACCTCGTCGTCGAGACCGGCGGCATGATAGGCCTCCGGCACGGCGTAGATGTTGTCGACGTCGCGTGCCTCGATCACAGCGCTCTCGCGCACGTTACAGAACAGGCCGAGCTTGCGCCGCTCTTCCTTGGGGATTTCACGGTCGGTGCGGCACAGCAGGATGTCCGGCTGGATGCCGATCGAGCGCAGCTCCTTCACCGAGTGCTGCGTCGGCTTTGTCTTGAGTTCGCCGGCACTTGGAATGTACGGCAAAAGCGTCAGGTGAATGTAGACGGCGTGATCGCGCGGCAGCTCGTTCTTGAGCTGGCGGATCGCCTCGAAGAACGGCAGGCCCTCGATGTCGCCGACCGTGCCGCCGATCTCGACCAGCACGAAATCGTACTCGTCGTTGCCATCAAGCACGAATTCCTTGATCGCGTTGGTGACGTGCGGGACCACCTGGATGGTGGCGCCGAGATAGTCGCCGCGGCGCTCCTTGGTGATGATGTCCTGGTAGATGCGCCCGGTCGTGATGTTGTCGGCCTTGGTGGCCGGACGACCGGTGAAACGCTCGTAATGGCCGAGATCGAGATCGGTCTCGGCGCCGTCATCGGTCACGAACACTTCGCCGTGCTGATACGGCGACATCGTTCCGGGATCGAGGTTGAGATAGGGATCGAGCTTGCGAAGACGGACCTTGTAGCCCCTAGCCTGCAGCAAAGCGCCGAGCGCCGCTGAAGCCAGACCCTTGCCGAGCGAGGAGACCACGCCGCCGGTGATGAATATGTACCGCGCCATGGGACTTTACCTTTAAGCCGCTTCCTGCGATTCGCAAAACGAATCGGCTGTTCCCGGCAAACAAATCACCGGGCTGTGGGTTACGTTAAACTGATAGCGATTTCAGAGCATTAATGGGGGTTTTGGATGCAGGATGCCAGCGCAGCATGCTGCATGGCCACCCTGCTTTTATTGCGACCGTGGTGCCTGCGGGCCGCTCGGAGCCTGCTGCCCCTGCTGCTCGTCGGTCTTCTTCAGCGAATCGAGGATGCCGCCGGAGGTCGGAGGCGTCAGCGGCGCGCCGCCGGCCGGCTGGGTCTGCGCCGGTGCGCCGGTGCCGATGATCGAACTCGGCTTGCGGTCGTAGCCCGCGTACCAGGACAGGAACAGGCTGGTCACGAAGAAGCCGACCGCGAGGATCGCGGTGGTCCGCGTCAGCAGGTTCGCGGTGCCGCGGCTCGACATGAAGCCGGCGCCGCCGCCCATGCCGAGGCCGCCGCCTTCGGATTTCTGCAACAGCACGGCGCCGATCATGACGGAGACGATCATGAGATGAACAATGATAACGACAGTCTGCATCGCAAGCCTTCCGTCACAAGCCGCCAAGCAGCCAGACAAACGGCGCTATCGGCTTTGCGGGTTTTCGTGAAGTCGCGCCCTGTTACACGATCGGACCGGGCATTGTCACCCCCGAGATAGTCGCAATGGCCGACATCACAAGCCGTGCCGATTGCATCAGGCCGAGCCTTGATTGGAATCGAGACGTTCCATTATAATAGACAAATGGATACTTTGGTAGACGATTTCAGCCAGCGCCTGGCACAGCGGATCCGGCTCGAGCGCGATGACCGGGGCTGGTCGCTGGCCGAGCTCGCCGAGCGTTCCGGCGTCTCCAAGGCAACCATCAGCAAGATCGAGCGCGCCGAGGCCAGCCCGACCGCAGTCGTGCTGGTGCGCCTCGCCTCGGCTTTCGATCTCACGTTGGCCGGGCTGATGTTGCGCGCCGAAGGCCAGGGCGAACGGCTGTCGCGCGCCGCGACCCAGCCGGTCTGGCGCGATCCGGAAACCGACTATCTGCGCCGCCAGGTGTTCAGCCGTCCCGATCATCCGGTCGAGCTGGTGCGGGTGGACATGCCGCCGAAGCAATCCGTGACGCTGCCCGCCTCGTCCTACGCCCATATCCGCCAACTGGTCTGGGTACTGAGCGGCAGCCTCGTCATCACCGAGGGCGGCGCGCGCCATGAGCTGGCGAGCGGCGATTGCCTCGGCTTCGGCCCGCCCGCTGAGACTACATTCGCCAACGAAACCAACGCCGGCTGCACCTACGTGGTCGCCCTGGCCCGGAGCTGATGCATGTCGCAATTCGCCATCAAGCCGCTCACTGACGAACCTCAGATCCGCAGCGCGCTCGGCGATCTGTTGATCGAGACCGTCGCCAGCGGCGGCTCCGTCAGCTTCATGCATCCACTGTCGCCGGAGGACGCCGATGCATTCTGGCAGGACTCGCTCGGCGCCGCCGCGCGCGGCGAGCGGGTCGTGCTCGGTGCGTTCGACGGCGAAAACCTGATCAGCACCGTGACGCTGCTGCTGAAGCTGCCGCCGAACCAGCCGCACCGCGCCGAGATCGCCAAGATGATGACGCGCCTGAGCCATCGCAACCGCGGCGTCGCGACAGCGTTGCTGCGCGCAGCCGAGCAGCTGGCGATCGCGCACGGACGCACGCTGCTGGTGCTCGACACGGCCGTCGACGACGGCGCCGCGCCGCTTTACGAGAAACAGGGTTTTCAACTCAGCGGCATCATCCCGGAATACGCGCTGAAGCCGCATGGCGGCCTCACCGGGACGCTGATCTACTGGAAGCGGATAGGCGCGGCGGCGGCGTAGCCCGAGGCGTCATTGCGAGGAGCGAAGCGACGAAGCAATCCATCGATCCGCATATGCGGTGAAATGGATTGCTTCGCTTCGCTCGTAATGACTTGGCGGAGCGCCGTCCCCACCTAACAGCCCGCCGCGATCGCTAGAAAGTCTGCCGCCTTGAGACTGGCGCCACCGACCAGCGCGCCGTTGACGTTGGCGACGGCCATCAGCTCGGCGGCGTTCGACGGCTTCACGGAGCCGCCATAGAGGATCCTGATCCGGCTTCCCTCGCTCTTGAAGCGATCGGTGAGCTGACCACGGATAAACCTGTGAACTTCCTCGACATCCCTGGCGGTCGGGGTCAGGCCGGTGCCGATCGCCCAGACCGGCTCATAGGCCACCACCAGATTGGCCGCGGTCGCGCCGTCGGGCAACGAGCCTTTGAGCTGGGTGCCGCAGACATCGAGCGTCTTGCCGACGTCGCGCTGCTCGCGTGTCTCGCCGATGCAGACGATCGCGGTCAGGCCCGCGCGCCAGACCGCCTCCGCCTTCTGCCGAATCAAGGCATCGGTCTCGCCGTGATCGGCGCGCCGTTCGGAATGGCCGACGATGATGGCGACCGCGCCGAGGTCCTTGAACATTTCGGCCGAGAGGTCGCCGGTGTGGGCGCCCGAGGCCTTCGGGTGACAATCCTGGGCACCGACGGCGACCTTCGAGCCGCGCGCCTTGTCGGCAAAGGCCGCGACCAGTGTCGCCGGCGGGCAGACCAGGAGATCGGCCTTGCCCGCGACGTCGCCGGAGCCGGTCAGCATCGCGTCGAACTCGGCGAAAGAGGATTTCAGGCCGTTCATTTTCCAGTTGCCGGCGATCAGCGGCCGGATGGCGTCGGTCATGTCGGATTTCCCATCATTCAAGCGTCGTCTTGCGCTACCAGAGCCGGGCGGCGACTTCCAGAGCGCGGCTTCGCGCCTGCCGTGCGACGCTTCCGCCCGCGCGCCCGAGGTTGCGGGGGGAGACGAGCCACTTTATAAGCGTTTTCAATTCGGTGACGCCCTGTTGCTGGACAAAAGGTCCCGACCTTTGCTCCCTCTTGGGCACGAACCGGTTCCCCACCTGCAAAACAAGTTGGACCCATGCTTCGAGGAATGCGGAAAGCCTCATCAAACTGGCTCGGCAAGACGATTATGGCCGTCGTGATGGGCGTTTTGATCGTCAGTTTCGGAATTTGGGGCATTGCCGACATTTTCAGGGGATTTGGCCAGTCGACCTTCGCCAAGGTGGGCGGCACCGAGATTTCGGCTGAGCAGTTCCGCCAGATCTATACCGACCGTCTGCAGCAGCTCGGTCGCCAGTTCGGCCGTCCGCTGACCCCGGAGCAGGCGCGCGCCTTCGGGATTGACCGCCAGGTGCTGCAGCAGACGCTGGCGGAAGCCGCGCTCGACGAGGAAGCGCGCCGCATGGGCCTCAACCAGTCCGATGCCGAGGTGCTGCGCACGATCTACAACGATCCGAACTTCAAGGGCCTCAACGGCCAGTTCGATCCGCAGCGCTTCCAGTCCGTGATCCGCAACTTCGGCTACACCGAGGGTCGCTACATTGCCGAGCAGCGCCGCGTCGGCCTGCGGCGGCAGATCGCCGGCACCATCTCGTCCGGGATCGAGCCGACCAAATCGATGGTCGAGGCGCTGACCCGTTTCCAGAACGAGCAGCGCTCGATCGACTTCGTCACGCTCGGCGCCGCGCAGGCCGGCACCATCGATCCCCCCTCGCCCGAGGCGCTCGCCGCCTATTTCGAGGACCACAAGGTCCAGTTCCGCGCGCCCGAGTACCGCAAGATCGCTTTCGTCGCGATCACGCCGGAAGAAATCGGCAAGTGGGAGACCGTGTCCGACGAGGATGCCAGGAAGATCTTCGAGGAGCGCAAGGACCGGCTCAGCACGCCGGAGAAGCGCGAGGTCTCGCAGATCGTGTTTCCGGACGCCGGTGAGGCGCAGGCTGCCCGCGCCCGCATCACCTCGGGCACCTCGTTCGACGACATCGCCAAGGAGCGCAAGCTCAATCCCGCCGACGTCAATCTCGGCCTGGTCGCGAAGTCTGCGATCCTCGATCCGGCCGTCGGCGACGCCGCCTTCTCCCTGCCCGCGGGCGAAGTCAGCCAGCCGGTGCAGGGCCGCTTCGGCGTGGCGCTGGTCAAGGTCGGCAAGATCGAACCGGGCGTGACCCCGACCTACGAGAGCCTAGCGCAGCAGGTCAAGAACGAGATCGCGACCGAGCGCGCCCGCGCCAAGGTCGCCGAGCTCCGCGACAAGATGGAAGACGAGCGCGGCGGCGGCTCGAGCGTCCTCGACGCCGCGCAAAAATTGAAGCTGACCGCCGTTACCATCGACGCCGTCGATCGTTCGGGGCGTCTGCCGAACGGCCAGGTCGCCTCGAACATCCCGCGCGGCCTCGACGTGGTGTCGCAGGCCTTCAACAGCGACGTCGGCGTCGACAACGACCCGATCCAGTTCAACAACGGCTATGTCTGGTACGACGTGCTCGGCATCACGCCGTCGCGCGAGCGCACCCTCGACGAGGTCCGCGACCAGGTCGAGGCCAAGTGGCGTGAGGACCAGATCTCCGCCAAGCTGCGCGCCAAGGCGACCGAGATCGTCCAGAAGCTCGACGGCGGCGCCAAGCTCGCCGACGAGGCCGCCGCGGCCGGCGTCAAGGTCGAGACGGCCGCGAACTTCCGCCGCGAGGCCACGCTGCCCAACGTGCCGGCCGGCGTGATCGCCGCCGCATTCCGCACCGCCAAGGACGGCGACGGGCAGACCTCGGCCGCCGGTGGCAGCCAGTGGGTGGTGTTCCGCGTCACCGATGTGACGGTGCCCCCGGTCGACTTCGCCTCCAACGAGGTCAAGCAGCTCACCGAGGCGCTGCGGCGCTCGCTGAGCGACGAGCAGGTCGCGCAATATGTCGCGAAGATCGAGACCGACATCGGTGTGACCGTCAACCAGGCAGCCTTCGCACAGGTGACAGGCGCGAATAATTGAGCATGATCGGGACAGCGCGACGACGCGCTGCGCGGCGATCGAGCTCCAACAACAGACCCTGAGCCAGCGAATGGACGACCTGAAATCGATCATCGGAAAAGTCGCCACCGGCGCCACGCTGACGCGTGAAGAGGCGGCGTCCGCCTTCGACAGCATGATGTCGGGCGAAGCCACGCCCTCCCAGATGGGCGGCCTGCTGATGGCGCTGCGGGTGCGCGGCGAGACCGTCGAGGAAATCACCGGCGCCGTGACCGCGATGCGCGGCAAGATGCTGCCGGTCAGCGCACCGGCGGAGGCCGTCGACATCGTCGGCACCGGCGGCGACGGCTCCGGCTCGGTCAACGTCTCGACCTGCGCGGCCTTCATCGTGGCCGGCGCCGGCGTGCCCGTTGCCAAGCATGGCAACCGCGCGCTGTCGTCGCGCTCGGGCGCCGCCGATGTGCTGGCCTCGCTCGGGGTCAAGCTCGACCTGACGCCGGCACAGGTCGGGCGCTGCGTCAGGGAAGCCGGCATCGGCTTCATGTTCGCGCCCGCGCATCACCCGGCGATGAAGAATGTCGGCCCGACCCGGGTCGAGCTCGCCACCCGCACCATCTTCAACCTGCTCGGGCCGCTGTCGAACCCGGCCGGCGTAAAGCGGCAGATGGTCGGCGTGTTCTCGCGGCAATGGGTGCAGCCGCTGGCGCAGGTGTTGAAGAACCTCGGCTCGGACAAAGTCTGGGTCGTGCACGGCTCCGACGGCCTCGACGAGATCACCCTCACCGGCCCTACCTTCGTTGCGACTCTCGAGAACGGCGAGATCAGGACGTCGGAAGTGACGCCGGAAGATGCCGGCCTCGGCCGCGTCGACGGTGAGGCGCTGAAGGGCGGCGATGCCGATGCCAATGCGATCGCGCTGTCCGGCGTGTTGGCCGGCAAGCCGAGCGCCTATCGCGACGTCGCCCTGCTCAACGCGGCCGCCGCGCTGATCGTGGCCGGCCGCGCCAAGGATTTGAAGGAAGGCGTGGCGATCGGCGCGCAGTCGCTCGACAGCGGCGCGGCCGCCGCGCGGCTGAAGCATCTGGTCGCGGTTTCCAACGGTTGAGAGCGCGAGACATGTCCGACATCCTGACCAAGATCGAGGCTTACAAGCGCGAGGAGATCGCCGCCGCGAAGCGCGCGCGTCCGCTCGCCGAGGTCGAGGCGCAGGCGAAAGCGGCCTCGGCGCCGCGCGGCTTCGTCCGTGCGCTCAGGGATAAGCACGCACGCGGCGACTACGCGCTGATCGCGGAGGTGAAGAAGGCCTCGCCCTCGAAGGGGCTGATCCGGGCCGACTTCGATCCACCCGTGCTCGCGAAAGCCTACGAGGCGGGCGGCGCGGCGTGCCTGTCGGTGCTGACGGATGCGCCCTCCTTCCAGGGCCATCTCGATTTCATGGTCGCGGCGCGCGCGGCGACCAATCTGCCGGTGCTGCGCAAGGATTTCATGTTCGACACCTATCAGGTGGCGGAGGCGCGCGCCCACGGCGCCGACTGCATCCTGATCATCATGGCCGCGCTTGGCGATACGGCGGCAAGGGAGCTCGAGGACGCCGCGCTCGGCTATGGCATGGACGTGCTGATCGAGATCCACGACCGCGCCGAACTCGACCGCGCCTTGAAACTTCGCTCGCCGATGATCGGCGTCAACAACCGCAATCTGCGCACCTTCGAGACCACGCTTGCGACCAGCGAGGCGCTGGCGCCGCTGATCCCGCGCGATCGCCTGATGGTCGGCGAGAGCGGCATCTTCACATCAGATGATCTCGCCCGCCTCGAGCGCGTCGGGATGTCGACCTTCCTGGTCGGCGAGAGCCTGATGCGCCAGCAGGACGTCACCGCGGCCACCCGCGCCTTGCTGACGCGGCAGACGGCACCGCGCGCTACCGGCACACGCTGACGCGATGGCGCGCAAGACCAAAGCCGGATCGAAGGGATCTGGCGCCGCCCTCACCCATATCGACGCCAAGGGCGAGGCGCGGATGGTCGACGTCTCGACCAAGCCCGCGACCGAACGGACCGCCGTCGCCGAAGGCCGCGTCCTGATGAGCAAGGCAACGCTGGCGCTGATCGAAACCGGGCAGGCCAAGAAAGGCGACGTGCTCGCGACCGCGCGGATATCAGGCATCTTGGCGGCGAAGCGGACCTCGGAATTGATCCCGCTCTGCCATCCGCTGGCGCTGAGCAAGGTCACGATCGACATCGCAACCGACGATAAGCTGCCCGGCTGCATCGTCCGCGCCAGCGTCAAGGTGACGGGACCGACCGGCGTCGAGATGGAGGCGCTGACCGCGGTTTCGGTCGCCTGCCTGACGATCTATGACATGGTCAAGGCGGTCGACCGCGGCATCCGGATCGAAGGCATTCACCTGGTCGAGAAGATCGGCGGCAAATCCGGGCACTATCGTGCCGGCGCGTGAACGCCGGTTCGCTCGATCACTTCAGTGAACCGCTGATCGTATTGAAGGTGCCCGACAGCCTGGTGCCGACGCCTTTCACCGCTGCAATGATCGCGATGGCGATGCCGGTTGCGATCAGCCCGTATTCGATCGCAGTAGCACCGGTTTCGTCGGCCCAAAAGCTCTGCACAAGCCTCTTCATGATGAGACCCTCACACCCTTGAATTTCGCGCAACCACACGCAAACAACGTGCCGAGGCCAACATCGAGCAGGTTCATCGAGCTAGATCGTAAACAGATGATTGCATCGGCCTTGCGCCCGGCAAGGAATTCCGCGTCGCACTTCTCGACCGGCAGAATCTGCAGTTTTCGCTTTGGGAACTTGTTGTCCTGATATCGATCAGCGCTGAAACGATGTCGCGGCCTCGTCAAACTGCATCAGCGGCAATTGCCTCATTTCGCCCCAGCCGGAGGGGAGTTTGTAGCGTCAACCCGGAACGGTGTAGGCCCCCTATCCGCAACCACTCGTTAACCAATCTCGCTAACCGGCGCTCCATTTCGTTTGGATACGACTTTCGCGGGCCGGAGGTGCGTGAAAGCTACTTTCGGGTGAAACGCCTGGAAGCGATAGCGTCAGATGAAGCAAAACGGCAGCGCCTTGTTCAACGTCACCTCTGTGATCGGCAGCGGTCCGATCCGCTGGCTGATCCTCGGCGGCGCCGTGCTGATGGCCGCGATCGCGATCGGCGCCACCTTGATGGCGGAGAATTTCCGCGAGCGCGCCCTGCATAACAGCGAGCGCGAGCTCGAGAACACCGTACTGCTGCTGGCGCGGCATTTCGACCAGCAGCTCGACGACCTCGAAGTGGTCCAGCGTGACCTGATCGCGTTCATGCGCGACAACGGGATCGCGACGCCGGAGAACTACAGGCGCCGGATGTCCGCCGCCGACATCCATGCGATGCTCAAGTCCAAGATGGACGCGCTGTCCAATGTCGGCAGCCTCAACGTGTTCGACGCCGACGGCGCGCTGATCAACAGCTCGAGCGCCTGGCCATTGCCGCAGGCCTCGATCGCCGATCGCGATTACTTCAAGATCTTCAGATCCGGCCCCTACTCGCCCGACATGATGGTCGCGCCGGTGGTCAGCCGCGTCAGCGGGAACTGGACCACCGCGATCGTCCGCAAGGTCACGGGACCGCAAGGCGAGTTCCTCGGCGTGGTCGGGCGCGGCATCGAGCCGGCGACCTTCGAGAAATTCTTCTCGACCGTTGCGCTCGGCGACGGCGCCGCGATCTCGATGCACCATCGCGACGGCACGCTGCTGGCGCGCTATCCCCACGTCGAGGAGATGATCGGGAAGAACTTCCGCACCGGCCCGGCCAATCAGCAGCAGGTGTTCGAGCTATCGCAGAGCACCTCGCGGTTGACCAGCCCGGTCGACGGCAAGGACCGCCTGGTGTCGTCGCGGGCGCTGTCCAAATTCCCGATCGTCGTCGTCGCCACGACCACCACGGAGGCGGCGCTCGCCAACTGGCGCGAGCAGATCGGCATGCTGATCGCGGTGACCGCAGCATCGGTGCTGGCGATCGCGATCCTGCTGACGCTCGTTGTGCGCAAGCTGTTGCAGCAGCACCGCACCCAGCAGCAGCGTTTGACGCTGGAGAAGCTCCGGCTCGACACCGCCGTCAACAACATGACCCAGGGCCTGTTGCTGTTCGATGCCGCGCAGCGTCTCGTGATCTGCAACAAGCGCTATATCGAGATGTACGGATTGTCCGCCGACGTCATCCGGCCCGGCTGCAGCTTCCGCGACGTCGTCGCGCATCGCCACCTGACCGGCTCGTTCCAGGGTGACGTCGAACGCTACGTCAACCTCGTGCTGCGCGACGTCGGCATCCGCAACACCATGGTGATCGCAACGCCCGACGGGCGCTCGATCCAGGTGGTCAACGAGCCGCTGGCCGACGGCGGCTGGCTTGCGACCCACGAGGACGTCACCGAACGCCGCCGCGCCGAGGAGCGCATCACGCATCTTGCCCACTACGATGCACTCACCGACCTGCCGAACCGCGCGCTGTTCCATGAGAAGATCAAGCGCGAGCTGACCGATGTCGCGCCCGGCAGCCAGCTCGCGGTGCTCTATATCGACATCGACGAATTCAAGGGCGTCAACGACTCGCTCGGCCACATGGTCGGCGACGAGTTGCTCAAGTCGGTGGCACGGACGCTGAGCGGCGTGATCGGCGACGGCGATTTCGTCGCCCGGCTCGGCGGCGACGAATTCGCGATCGTGCAGACCGGCGTGAAGAGCGAGGTCGAGGTCACCGACCTCGTCGCGCGCATCTACGAGGTGATCCGCTCGCCCTATCAATGCCTCGGCCACCAGGTCACCACCGACGCCAGCATCGGCATCGCGCTGGCGCCGAGGGACGGCACCGATCTAGACCAGATCATGAAGAACGCCGACCTTGCAATGTATGCGGCGAAGTCGGCCGGCCGGCGCGTCGCGCGCTTCTTCGAGCCGGCGATGGACGCCGACGCCCGCGCCCGCCGCGAGCTCGAGATGGAGCTGCGGCAGACCATCGCTGCTGGCAGCGGGCTCGAAGTGTATTACCAGCCCTGCGTCGATCTGCGCAGCAACGAGATCACCGGCTGCGAGGCGCTGGTGCGCTGGCGCCATCCGGTGCGCGGCATGATCTCGCCGGCCGACTTCGTGCCGATCGCCGAGGAGACCGGCCTGATCAACCAGCTCGGCGAATGGGTGCTGATGACGGCCTGCAAGGAAGCCGTGAACTGGCCCGATCACATCAGGCTCGCGGTCAACGTCTCGCCGGTGCAGTTCCGGACCGGCACGCTGGCGCTCAAGGTGATCGCGGCGCTCGCGGCATCGGGCCTGTCGGCGGGCCGGCTCGAGCTCGAGATCACCGAGGCGGTGCTGATCCGCGACGACGAGACGGCGCTGGCCGCGCTGCACCAGCTCCGCGCCATCGGCATCCGGATCGCGCTCGACGATTTCGGCACCGGCTATTCATCGCTGAGCTATTTGAAGCGCTTCCCGTTCGACAAGATCAAGATCGACCGCTGCTTCGTCACCGACATCGCCGATCCGCAGGGTTCAGCCGGCATCGTCGAGGCGGTCGTCAACATCGCTGCCGAGCGCAGCATGACGACCACCGCAGAAGGCGTCGAGACCGCGCAGCAGCGCCAGTTGCTGCGCGAGCTCGGCTGCTCGGAAATGCAGGGCTATCTGTTCAGCCCGCCAAAACCGGCCGCCCAGATCCGCGAGCTGTTGGCCGGGCATCACCGTGGCCCCGCAGCAGGTCCGACCGCCGCGCGCCGGCGCAAACCGGTCGCCGGCGCGGCCTGACCGCCTGCAGCGTTTCGAGCGAAGTGGATACCGGTTCGCGTGAAGAAAACGCGTCAAGACAAGAAGGGCGAGCCCCGTTCCGATTCAATCGGAACGGGATAGCCTCTAGTTCGGCACCGGCCGCTTCTGCGCGGCCTTGTCGGCGTTCTTGGCGTCGGCGTTCACGGTGACGCCGCGCAGCTGGTTGAACGCCGCAGCCAGCGCCTTGTCGTTCTTCTCGTCCGGCGGCACGTAGGACTGCGAGCCGGTCTGCTCGGCGCCCTCGGCGGAGAGGTGGCCGCGCATCGAGGCCTCGCCCTTGATCTCGGAGCGGGTCTTGAACTCGTCCGGCACGTCCTGCAGCACCTCGATGTCGGGCTTGATGCCAAGCGCCTGGATCGAATGGCCCGACGGGGTGAAATAGCGCGCCGTGGTCAGCGCCAGCGCACCATTGCCGGCACCGAGCGGAATGATTGTCTGCACCGAGCCTTTGCCGAACGAGCGGGTGCCGATCAGCGTCGCACGCTTGTGGTCGTGCAGCGCGCCCGCGACGATCTCGGAGGCCGACGCCGAGCCGCCGTTGATCAGCACCACGAGCGGCTTGCCCTTGGTCATGTCGCCGCCATGGGCGGTGAAGCGCTGGGTCTCTTCCGGATTGCGGCCGCGGGTCGAGACCACCTCGCCGCGCTGCATCAACGTCGAGGTCACCGAGACCGCCTGATCGAGCAGGCCGCCCGGATTGTTGCGCAGGTCGACGACGTAGCCGGCGAGCTTGTCCTGCGGGACCTGCTTCTGGATCTCGCCGATCGCCTTGCGCAGGCCCTCGGTGGTCTGCTCGTTGAACGAGGTGATCCTGACGTAGCCGATGTCGCCGCCCTCGACGTGGTACTTCACCGGGCGGACACGGATGATCTCGCGGGTAATCGAGACCTCGATTGGCTTGTCGGCGTCCTTGCGGATGATCTTCAGCCGGATCGAGCTGTTGGGCGCACCCTTCATCTTGTTGACGGCCTGATCGAGCGTCAGGCCCTGAATCTGCTCATCGTCGATCGAGGTAATCACGTCGCCCGACATGATGCCGGCGCGCGAGGCCGGCGTGTCGTCGATCGGCGCCACCACCTTGACGAAGCCGTCCTCCATCGTGACCTCGATGCCGAGTCCGCCGAACTCGCCATGCGTGGTCTCCTGCATCTCCGCCCAGCCCTTCTCGTTCATGTAGCGGGAGTGCGGATCGAGCGAGGAGATCATGCCGTTGATCGCCCCTTCGACGAGCTTGGAGTCCTCGGGCTTCTCGACGTAGTCGGTCTTGATCTTCTCGAACACCTCGCCGAACAAATTGAGCTGCGAATAGGTGTTGTCGGCATGCGCGGCGGCATTGGCGACGGCGAACAGATGCGCCCCCTGCGGCGAGGCCACGAGCAGGGTGAGACACGCTCCCGCAACCGTCCCGAGGAAGAAGCCAACATGTCTGCGCATTATCCGTGATCCCTTCGCTATCGGCCGGCAACGTTCCGCAACGTTCGCCTGCCCCACCCCGACGGGGGCACCACACAACGGCTTTTTGGTCGGATCAAGGCCGCCTCGTCACCGGACCATTACGGTCCTGTCACGATGCCCTGGTCAGCCCCAAATCAGCATTTAGTCAACACCAAGTCAGGCTCAAGTCAGCTCCCGGTCGGCCTCCGGCCCAGGCTCGCGCAACCCGTTCTGCCAGGTCGATGGCCTAGTCCCGAATCCGCGCTTGGCCCGGGTGCCCAGCCAATAGCCAAACTGCGCAGGAACATGGCGAAATGGCCCTTCAACCCCGAGTTTTAGCGCGGCATCCATCGGCCAGTTCGGGTTATTGAGGATTTCCCGGCCGACCGCGATCAAATCTGCTTGTTTGTCACGCAGTATCTGCTCGGCCTGGTCACCATGGATGATCAGGCCGACCGCCATGGTCATGATATCGGCGTGCCGGCGGACATATTCCGCCAGCGGCACCTGATAGTTGTATTTGATCTCCTTGCCGAGGATCGGCGCCATCTCGCTGATTCCGCCCGACGAGCAGTCGATCACGTCGACGCCCTTCGCCTTCAGGATCTTCGCCAGGTGCGCGCTCTGCTCCGGGCCCCACCCGGCATTGTCCTCGACCGACAGCCGCACGAACAACGGCTTGTGATCCGGCCAGCAGCCGCGCACGGCCTCGGTCACTTCGATCAGGAAGCGCATCCGGTTGGCGTCCGAGCCGCCATATTCGTCGCTGCGCTGGTTGGCGCGCGCGGAGAGGAATTCGTGCACGAGATAGCCATGGGCGCCGTGCAGCTCTAGCACCTCGAACCCGGCCTCATGCGCGCGCCGCGCCGCCTGCCCCCAGGCCGCAACGAGATCCTTCACCTCATGCGTTTCCAGCGCGCGCGGCACCGGCCAACGCTCGCTATGGGCGATCGCGCTCGGCGCCACCGGGGTCCAGGCGTCCCAATCCTCGATCGCAGCGCTGCGCTCCAGCGGACGGTCGCCCTCCCAGGGGCGGCTTGCGCGCGCTTTGCGGCCGGAATGGCCAAGCTGGATGCCGGCGACGGCGTTCTGCTGTTTGATGAAGCTGACGATCCGGCTGAGCGGTGCGATGAACTTGTCGTCCCAGATGCCGAGATCGCCGATCGTTCCGCAACCGCGACGCTCGACCTTGGTCGATTCGACAATTACCAGACCGGCGCCGCCGGCGGCGAACTTGCCGGCATTCATCAAATGCCAGTCGGTCGGAAAGCCCTTTTCGGCCGAATACTGATGCATCGGCGGCACCACGATGCGGTTCTTCAACGTGACGCCGCGAATGGTCATCGGCGAAAACAGCAGCTTGTCGGACATCGCTTCCTCGCTTCACATCGTTACCCGGCACGCCGGACCGATCTTGTATTTGTCGCCGACGATATCCGCACCGCGCAACGGCCGATAGAGGCACGCCGCGGCCGCGCGCGCGTCGAAATTGCAGGTTCCACCGGATCGAATTTTTGCGCGCGGAGGAAATCATGATCGCCACGCGTGTTGTCTCTGGCAACCGCAAGGAGGAAGCTCATGAGGATCAGCACAATCGCGTTGTTCATCGCCGGTGTCATGGCAACCGGCCCGATGATCGCTGGACACGCGGCCGCGCAAAGCCTGCAAAATGACGCCGACAAGGGCGCCAAGACACGCAATTCCGGTGAATCCGGTTATGTCGGAGATCAGGACCGCCCCGGCGCGGCCTCGACGCCTCCTGGACGCCCCAATGCTGCCACCGGTTCCACGGATGCCGCGACGTCTCCGAGCGCGCAGAATTCCGGGACCGGAATCAGCGGCGCTCCGGGAAACAAGAACGGGCCGCCGGCCAAAGGACAAAGCACGGTGGGCTCAAGCTCGCAGAACCAGCACGTCCGGCAACAGGACCCCTCCAACGTCAAGGGATTGCCCGGCAACAAGAGCGGTGAGCCTGCCAAGCGTTAGCGCCTTGCGCGTCCTCAACAGACGCGACGCCGGTCAATGGCACCGATCGGCGCCGGCTTGAATTGCGCTGCTGATCTGAGCAGTTCTGACTTTATTGAGCGGGCTTGCGGTTCGCCGACAGGTCGGTCGGGCAATTTAGCCCGCATGCGATCGCTCTCTTCTGGTCGGCAACACGCCAGACCAGCAGCGCGACCAGGACGATGATGGTGACGGTGAGCTTGGCCAACGTGTCGTGATTCAATTTCAGCTCCGAGCAACAATCCGCACAGGTGGCAATCATCAGCTGCAAACAAGAGTAGTCCGGCCCCCTCGGCGGCCGTGCCCGGTCCGTCTACCAGACCCGCATTCGATCTGGTCACCATCATGGTACGGAGCTGACGTGGCCCGCAAGCTTTCCGGTCTGCATGGCAGCACAGCACAAGCCGGCCGCGATCGCGCTGGACATTTCTCGTCTGTGTCCTGTTCGGCGTCTGCGCCCTGATCATTGCCCCAGAGGCGCAACAACACCTCCTGCGGCCCAGCCGTCGCGTTGGGCCGCAAATATCTGCAACTCCATATGGCCCGGAATTTGATAAAGAAAAACGCCGCGATCAGCGGGAACCTGCCCGTCCATCATGTAGCCCATATGGGCTACATCCTCGCGACACCGGTCAACTCCGCGCGAGCCTCGCTGCGCCCGCGGCGATCGCGTCGTTGAAGCTCGTGTCCCAGAATTTTCCAACCTCGGCGCGCGCGTCGAGCACACCGAGCTTGAGGAAGGTATCGGCGACCTTCTGGTGGGTCTGCGGCACGTCAGGCGTAACACCTGCGAGCGAGAAGTCGTCGCTGCGGCGGGCGAACTGGTCGAGGATGTCCTGCAGCGGCAAATGCGTCTCGGCCACCTGCGCCGCCGCATAGAGGGGAAAATTCTTGTTGGCGAACGCGTAGGCGCGCTGGATGCGCAGCAGAAAATCGGTCACGGCCGCGTGGCGCTGCGGATCGTCGACCGCCTTCGGATTGGCGTAGATCGGGAAATTGCCCGAGAGATAGCCGACCCCGGTCTTGAGCAGACGCGCGCCCTGCTTCGCGATCGCAAGCTGCCCATTGTAGCCATAGATCGCCCAGGCATCGAGCTTGCCGGAGGCGAACGCCGAGTAGCCGTCCGACGGCGTCAGATTGATGGCCTCGATGTCGCCGAACGCAAGGCCCGCTTCCTCGAGCTGCTTGGCGAGGAAGTAGTGCGCCGTGGTCGCACGCACATAGCCGACGCGCTTTCCCTTCAGATCGGCGATCGAATGGATCGGCGCATCCTTTGCCGCCACCGTGACCTGGATGTTGAGATCCTCATGCGTGACGGCGATGAAGCGCACCTTGGCGTTCTGGCGCGCGGCGAACATTGCCGGAATCTCGCTGCCCGAACCGATGTCGAGCGCATCGCCGTTCAGGGCCTCGATATGGAGCACGCCATTGTTGAGCTCCTTCCATTCGATCCTGTAGGGCGTCTTGTCCTCGCCGGCGGCCTGCAGCAGCGGGCGCCAGCCACCCTTGTAATACGCCACCCGCAACGTGACGCCGCCGAGGTCAGGGCCTGCGCCCGCCCCCGTCTCCGCCCGCACACCGTGCGCAACCAGACTTCCGGCGAGAACGCCGAGCGCAGAACGTCGAGAGAGAGATGGCGTAGTCACCGGCGTTAGGCTCCTGATCAGCAGTCACAACTGCCGCAAGCTTAGGAGAAAAACCGCCGATGTATATGAGACGCTATTTCGTTTTTTGCCCCGCGCGCGAAAAGCCGTTCCAAGGATTGGCGGTTCGGCGCGGAAATCCATATCGGACGACGACAGCCGCGCTACTTCGCAACCTCGTAGACGTCAGGATCGAAGCTCGAGCTCGGATGGGCGAACGCGTTGCGCAGCGCCGGCGAGATCGGGACGTTGTAGTTGATGCCGTTCGGCGGGGTCGGCTGCTCCAGCCACTTCCTGTACATGACCTCGATCTCCGGGCTCTGGTAGAGCTCGGCCGTCGCGCGGTCGGCGAGCGCCTTGAACGGCGCGTCCTCCCGGCGCAGCATGATTCCGAACGGCTCGGCCTTCGAGAACGCCTCCGCGCTGATCATGTAGAGCGCCGGCTCTTTCGATCGCGCGATCGCGACCGCCAGCTGGACGTCGTCGAGCGCGTAGGCTTGGGCGCGATCGGTCTCCAGCATCAGGAACGCCTCGGCCTGGTCCTTGGCCGGCAGCACGTTGATGCCGAGCTTGCGTTCCATGTTGACCTTGATGAGCTGCGTCAGGTTCACCGAGCCTGCTACGGCGGTGACCGGCTTGCCCTTGAGGTCGTCGATGGTGTTGATGCCGGACGATTTCTTGGCGGCAAAGCGCGTGGCGCTCAGGAAGTGCGAGTTTGTGAAGGTCACCTGCTTCTGGCGCTCGGCGCTGTTGGTGGTCGCCGAGCAGTGCAGATCGATGGTGCCGTTGACCATCAGCGGGATGCGGTTCGACGAGGTCACCGGGAGATAGTCGACCGCGATGTCGGGCATGCCGAGCTCCTGCTTCACGGCATCGACGATCTTGAGGCAGATATCGAGCGCGAAGCCGATCGGCCGCTGGCTGTCGTCGAGATAGCTGAAGGGAACGGAAGCCTCCTGGAAGCCCAGCGTGACCTTTTTTGTTTCCTTGATCTTCTGCAGCGTGCCCGACAGCTCCTCGGCCGCCGCGGGGCTCGCGACGAGTATGAGAGCGAAAAGGATGGCGGGCAAACGCATCGGCGGCTCCTGTGCGGGGATCAGGCGGCGGTGATAGCCCAACGCAGAAGCCCGGCGATAGAAGTTGTTGTGTCTATCAGCTATCACGCTTTGCTATGGTCTGCCGCCTGCCGCGCTTGCAACCGCAACGGCGAGACATCCGGACGCGCCGCGTTCTGGTCCGGGCGAGGTCGCCGATTGAGCTCGCTGCGCATTGCCTCGCGGCACCGGGACGTCCGCGGCGCAAAGAAGGGCCCCAGCGAGGGGGTTACACGCTGAGGCCAGGGCAACTTGGTCACGCCATCCTAGACCCCGCCCCGACAATTTCCTCCGCTCCTTCGGAGTACCGGACTCATACGGAGCCGATGACTGAACCTTATTCCGCTCCCGCCCGTATCCCTGACGTCAGGATTTTGCCATTCCTCCTGGGGCTCGAACAACGCCGCCCGTCGTATTTCAATGCGGGCGGCGTTGCGCGTTTCTGGCCTGCAACGAGAAGCGACTACAACGCGCCCGCTCAGCTGACATCAAAGTTCCCGGGCAGGAACCGGAACGGATAACAGCCGACGTGAGTTGGGCCATAGATTTTTTAAAGGATGGAGCGTCATCGCCGTGAGCCGAAAAACCTTGCAAGCACGTTCGGAGCAGGCGCTCGTCGTCATCATTCTCAGCACCGGCGCGCTGATCGCTTACCTCGGCCTCGCGCTCTCCAGGATATGAGAGGTAAGCAACAAGTCGCTTGAAGGTGATTGTTGCGCGACGCCGGGGCCACAGCCCTCATTGACAACACGCGCCCTTGGTTTTGGGTTGCCGGCATTCGCCAGGGACGACGATCGGGATGCAGGCGGCGCCACACATTTAGTGTCGTCCCGGCGAAGGCCAGGACCGATTGCCCCAAGCCTCAACTGTCGCACGACCCCGGGCCGCAGGGTCGACACCCTGCCCTGTCGTCGCATGCCTGCCGCACAAATCGGGGACATTGCCGCCCGCCGGCAATTCTCGTACACAGTTTCACGCAATGACCTCGCAACTCTCTCCCGATTCCGTCGACGTGCTGCTGTTCGATATCGGCCGCGTCGTGCTCGACATCGACTTCGAGAAGGTGATGGCGCACTGGGCGCAGCATGCCGGCTGCGCGCCGGCCGACCTTGCCACGCGCTTCGTCGTCGACGACAGCTTCAAGCATCACGAGATCGGCCGGATCGACGACGCAGCGTTCTTCGCGAACCTGCGCCGGACGCTCGGCATCGACCTCACCGATGCGCAGTTCCTCGAAGGCTGGAACGCGATCTTCACCGGCGAGATGCCGGGCATCGCCCCCCTGCTCGCGACCGCCGCTCAGCGGATGCCGCTCTACGCCTTCTCCAACACCAATCCGGCCCATGTCGCGCATTTCTCCGTGATCCATTCCGAGGTGCTCAGCCATTTCCGCACCGTCTTCCTGTCCTCGACGATCGGGCACCGGAAACCCGACGCCGAGGCCTACGATCATGTGGTAAAAGCCATCGGCGTGCCGGCGTCGCGGATCCTGTTTTTCGACGATTTGGCCGCCAATATCGAAGGGGCGCGGGCGCGCGGCCTTCATGCCATCCACGTGACATCGACGGATGACGTGGCGAGGGCTCTGGCCGCACTTGGTCTGTGATTAGGACGTGAGGAGTTCTGAGCGTGGCGCTGATGCCGGTTGCCGATGCCCTGTCCGCCGTGCTTTCCGGCGCCAACCCGCTGCCGGAGGAGATGGTCGCGCTCGATGCCGCCTACCATCGCACCCTGGCGCGCGACCTCGCCGCACGCCGCACCCAGCCGCCGCAGCCGATGTCGGCGATGGACGGCTATGCCGTGCGCGCGGCGGACGCCGGTGATCTGAAGGCCCGGCTCAAGGTGATCGGCGAAGTCGCTGCCGGCCGGCCGTTCGAGCGCAGGGTTGGCCCGGGCGAAGCGGTGCGGATCTTCACCGGCGGCGTGATCCCCCATGGCGCCGACGCCGTCATCATCCAGGAAGACACCACCGTCGACGGCGACCACATCACGATCACCGAGCCGGCTGCCGCCGGACGGCACATCCGCCCCGCCGGCGTCGACTTCCGTGAGGGCGACGTGCTGCTCGAAGCCGGCAGCCGCCTCTCGGACCGCGCGCTGTCGCTCGCGGCGGCCATGAACTATCCGGACCTTGCGGTGCACCGCCGTCCGAAGGTCGCGGTGCTGGCGACCGGCGACGAGCTGGTGATGCCGGGCTCGGAGCCTGGCCCCGGCCAGATCGTCTATTCCAACGGCTATGCGCTGCGGGCGCTGGCGCGCGCCGAAGGCGCCGAGACCGTCGATCTCGGGATTGCCGCCGATACGGTGGAGGCGACCACCGCCGGCGTCCGGCGGGCCCGCGACACCGGCGCGGACATCCTGATCACGACCGGCGGCGCCTCGGTCGGCGACCACGACGTGGTCAAGCAGTCGCTGGAGGCCGAGGGCGTCGAGATGGCGTTCTGGCGGATCGCGATGCGGCCCGGCAAGCCGATGATGCATGGCCGGTTGGGGCCGATGCGGGTGATCGGCCTGCCCGGCAATCCGGTGTCCTCCTATGTCTGCGCCTTCCTGTTCCTGGTGCCCTTGATTCGGGCGCTGAGCGGCCGAAAGACTGTCCATCATGCCCGCGCGAACGCCCTGCTCGGCCGCGACCTCGCTGCCAACGACCAGCGCGAGGACTATCTGCGCGCGCGCCTCGACGAGCGCGAAGACGGCACGCTGATCGCAACGCCCGTGATGCAGCAGGACTCCTCGCTGCTCGGGAATCTCGCTGCGGCACGCGCACTTCTCGTGCGTCCGCCGTTTGCGCCCGCCGCCCTCACAGGCAACGAATGCGAGATCCTGATGCTGCCGGAGTGAGGCTTTCGCGGCCCGCCGATTACGCGTTGCAGAACGCGTTCACCTGAAATTAAGTGGTTGCGGAACACATATCGAACATATAGTGTCCGTTCATGATTTGTTTCGAGTGCTGGTGTCTACAAACGGGAGACCATCCAGGAAGCGCTTGTACTGAGCACCGCGCTCCTGAGGTCAGGTCCCGCCTGCAGGCGCACCTGTAGAGTCTCGGAATCGAACGACGCTACCAACCGGGGGAATACTCGAGATGCTCACGCGCAAACAGTACGAACTACTGCGTTTCATCAATGAACGTCTGAAGGAGGCCGGCGTACCGCCCTCGTTCGACGAGATGAAGGATGCGCTCGACCTGCGCTCGAAGTCCGGAATCCACCGCCTGATCACTGCGCTGGAGGAGCGCGGCTTCATTCGCCGCCTGCCCAACCGCGCCCGCGCCATCGAGGTCATCAAGCTCCCTGAGCTGTCGGCCGGAGGCGGCAACGGCCGCCGCGGCTTCACGCCGAGCGTCATCGAAGGCACCCTCGGCAAGCGCGCCAGCACCCCGCCGATCGCCGAGGACGACGGCAACCGTCCGGTCGCGGTCCCCGTGATGGGCCGGATTGCCGCCGGTACGCCGATCGAGGCGCTGCAGACCCGCAGCCACACCATCAGCGTGCCGCCCGACATGCTCGGCGCCGGTGAGCACTATGCGCTGGAAGTGCGCGGCGATTCGATGGTCGATGCCGGCATCCTCGACGGCGACATGGCGCTGATCCAGCGCAACGACGTCGCCAACACCGGCGACATCGTGGTGGCGCTGATCGACGAGGAGGAGGCTACCCTAAAGCGCTTCCGCCGCCGCGGCGCATCGATTGCGCTGGAGCCGGCCAACACCGCCTATGAAGTGCGCATTCTGCCGCCGAACCGGGTCCGCATCCAGGGCAAGCTGATCGGTCTCTATCGCAAGTACTGATTTTCAAATACTTGCGGCGGCAGGGAACGAGCGACACATCGGATCGTTCCTTGCATGATAGCGTAACGTGCTGGTTGCCCGATGCGCTCCGACACCTCTCGCGCAGCGTCGCGTGTTTGTGATCGGGGGCGTTGGTCGAGCAGTCGTACAATCGCCCAGAAACGAGGAGACACTCGTTCGCTATCGTCCACTCTGGTAGAGGCCCTATGCCTCAAGGAGAGGCACGGGTCGCTACCTCGATTAGAGGAGCCATCCGATGTGTGACTATAGTCTGCACGCCGTGGCGTCGCGCCCCGCCATTGTTGGAGAGACGCTGATCACCACGACTTTCCGCGGCACGTCGACCCGCGGCTTTGCTTCGGAGAACGATCCCAACGTCGCGGTCTGCATGCTGCCGGGCACCGAGCTCGCTTTCGCCGAGAACGTTCGCTACGACAGCCGCTGGATCTGGACCAAGACGATGAATTTCCGCGTCGGCGTGTTCAACGAAGTCGAGCCCGACGTTCCCGACCGCCATCATGACGCGGTCGAATTCCCCGACGGCAGCCATGTGCTGGTGACCCAGCTCGTCGAGGGACAACGCGTCAGCGTGCTGCAATTGCCGGCACTGCATCCGCCGGTCGAGCAGAAGCCGAAGGTTGTGGAGCGGCGGCCCTCTGCATTCGCGTCGCTGTTTTTGGGTTGAACGCATCGTCACCGCGGGATGAACCATCCGGCGGCGAGTGACCTAAGCGATTTGGAGCGACCCCGGACGTCAGGTTCCGGGGCGCAGAAGGAGATTTGCGTCAGCGGCCACCTTGGCGCATCATCGTACACGGAGGACGTGCGCGGTGGTCGATAAGGTCACTTGGCAAAAGGCTGGACGGGTCACGGAACCGGGCCGCTACATGTTCCGGTTCGGCTGGCTGACGGTAACGGCTGACGATCTGAAGGTCTGGGAGCAGTTTCCCGAGGCTTCCTTCACCCTCGTCAAGAAGCCCGATGCCGACCCCGACTCTGACGAGTATCATCTTGGCCTGTTCGAGCTGCCGGCCGGACCCTCGCCTGGCAACGGCTAATCCTCGCCCTGAAAATCGCTCTCGGCCGGCGTCGCATCGACGGCGGGCCGTGGCGCGGTCGCGGTCGCACGCGGCGTGGTCTCGCTCTCGCCATCGCCGGGAACCGCCGGCGACCATGGCCGGTCGATCCCGCCGGGCTTGACGGCATCAATGGCGTAGCCGTCCCTGATGCGCCGCAGCACCAGCGCGCCGTGACGCCGCAACCGCTCGGCATCGATCACCGAGGCCGCGCAGTCCGTCGGTGCCGGCCGCGCGGTCACGATCAGCGCCGCGCGCTCGCAATCATCAGTCAGCGCCTCGGACCGGGTCGCCAGGGTGACGAAGGCGCCGCCGGGACCTTGGGTCACGCAGCCGCTCGGATCGCAGGAGACACCCTCACCGAGTGAGGCGTCCGTCGCGGTCCGCGCATCGGCGTCCGCTGCCAGCCACTCCTTGACCAGGAACATACTAAATCCAGCGCCAGACGAAATTCCTCTTATTTTCAAAGGGCTATAGAGACATGGAAACCGACGACAATATGCAAACCCCCGTGAACGACTCGGCAACATGCGCGGATTTGCGCGCGCCCCTGACACAGCCGCGTTCCCTGTCTGATCTCAAGACTTGGCTCCACTCCGACCGCATCCGCCACCCCGGCGATCTGGCCCGGACGACACGGGAGTCGATCATCATTACGGCGATCGACACCTACGGCGAAGACCCCGGCTTTGACCAGACGTTCCGGCTTGGCCTCAGCATGCGCCGGGCCGCCAAGGAACTGGCCGACCTCTACCCCGACCTCTCTTGGCTCCCCTCCTGGAAGCCCCGTGTCGCGGTGATCGCGGGAGGGGAGCGATGAGAGCTACGCCCATACTCAAAGAAGAATTCTGCGCTCGCTTCAAGGCGCGCATGCTCGAAACCATCGGTGAGAAGTTCGACGACGGCTCATCGGTTGCGGAATACGCCGATGAGACTGCTCCATCCTATTGGGAGGACGCAAATCAGCGCAACGAAGGCCCCGAAGAATGCGCTGATGCTGACATGAGCTATTGGGCGAGGACTGAAGACGCCATGGGAGACAACTATGGAAATTTCTGAGCGAGTTTGGAAGTACCGCTTTGTGTGTCCCGTCGCCGTTCTTTTTGAGAAGGGAGGCATGGATTCAGACGCCGCGATCGAGATCGCCTATCACATGGCCGACGATTGCTATCTTGAGCGCGATAAGGGGGTCTCTCCAGAAGACGAAGCCTACTCAGCTTACGAAGCTATCGCTGTTGGAGAATAGCACGCAATGATGCGTTTTTGGAACCAATGCGATATCGATTATCTCGCTATTAGCCTAAGAACAATCAATATTCTCAAGCGCGAGAATATTACCTCATTTCAGAAGATGAGAGAGTTGGGACCTTATGGCCTTAAGGCCGTCAAAGGTATCGGAAAGAGACAGTTCAATGAGCTGATGGAAGCAATCCATGAATTTTCTGAGGGCCCTCTTAAGAGGGACGATCCGGGAAAAGACCTGCGACAGATGATCGCGAACCGCGATTTCTTGCTTGAGCAATACCGCAATCTGGTCGCCCACATGAAGCCGTCGAGCGACGGAGCGATCTACGCTTCCGTTAGCCGCTGGGACGCCTTGAACCAAGTCCATGCATTCTTGGAATCGATAGCGGGTGCTGGCTACGGAGGCATGGCAGAATTCGAGACCGCGCGAGCAACCATCCAGTTCGAGTTGGAAATCGGCTTTGGGCTTCTCCCGCTCGAGGCGAAGGGAGAGACGGCATGAGCGGCATGGACGAATGGCAGCGCTTGCAGAATGAAAAAATCGCCCTCATGGGGACCATCGATGAACTGATGGCCCGGAGGGCGCTGAAGGGAAGAGTGACTGTGATGGGAACGAAAAGCACTCACGCTGTGTCCTACGAAGAGGCTGTTCAAATGCTTCTCGACAAGATCAAGGATCAGGCCACCTCAAATGAGGTGCTGGAGAGCATGCTCGATGCGGCTTTTCCTGATCTGGATAAGAACTTCGTCATATGGGGAGACCGCAACACATGAAGCGCTGGATGGCAGAGATTTCCTACAATAACGGCTCACCCCAGGAGACCCGGCTCTTTGAAGAACTGGACGAGTTGCACAATATCATTGAACGCGGACCCCACTGGAACACCATAGAACACATCGTCGTAAAGTTGATCAACCGATCCCTTCAGCCGGAGACAGCAAATGGCTGATGATTGGAGCCCAGACTTGATCAAATCATATGGCGGGATCGAGCGCGCCAAGGCGCTAGCTGACAAGATTGAACGAGCGCCCTACGCGGTTGGTATCGCGTTCAGCTATAACGAATTTCGGTTAGTCATCGACGCGCTGCGCCGACCAAGCTCTGCCCCCGTTGACTTCCGCGAAGAGATGATCGAGCGGCTGCTCAGCCAAGCAACCAGCAACGATCATATTTTTGCCCGAGCCGCGGCTCTGATCAAGCTGGACGATGAGGTGATCGAGCAGCAACGGGCGGACTACGAAGTTCTCGGAGAGAGCTATTTTAAAGTCCGCGAGGAATGTGAGCGGCTTAAAGCCCTTACAGAACGAGCGATCAAGGGCATTCGGGACTTCACCGAGGGCAACTACGACAACCCACGCCAACATCGCCCGGCTACGTGCAAGCACGATCAGTATTGGTATCAGGGCTGCCAGAGCTGCGACGAGGCCTATATGGAGGCGCTCGTCTCATCACTGCTCCCGGAGGGCGACCGTGGCTAAGGTGATCAATTTCAGGCTCGCCAAGCTGTTTCGGACGTCGGCTCCATGGGAGAGCCCATCTGAGCACAAGGCATCTCTTCATGACGCAAGGCGCGCAGCGAATGATGCCATCCTTGATCGGATTCGTGGCGTTCCGGCCAACCCGTCAACGGAAGAAGATGACAACGATCCGCACAATCCATTCGCCCCCGCCCCGGCCGAACTGACGAAGGAGGAGTAGATGCCTGCCATCTGGATTATCGGCCGCAAGGTCAAGCTGCCGAACGGCCATGAATACATGGCTGAGCCGTTTGTGGCTTTTGAGACCAACGAAGCGGCCCAGGGCGCATGCGACATGATCGAACGAGTGGCTGGCGAACGCCCTATGATCGTCGATGCTGCATACTATCGCGACGGCGAGACCATGAAACCACTCAAGCGCACCCCTCAGTAGCTACGGAAAACAAGATGGCGAAGAAACCCGTTCCAACCTTGGCTCAAGCTAAGCGTCTGGCTGCGATCTGGGGTGAGCACAAGTTCGCTCACATCAGCGACAAATACAGTTCGTCGACCGATTTAGTTCTAGTCAAGAAGGGGTGGCTTTTCCCGACCGGAATCGAGGGCAAATACCCCAACGGGGCGCCTTACGCTGAGTTTTACATCAGCGACGATGGCCTGGAGGCCATTGAACGATTCCTTTGGGAGGCCCGCATGAGACAAAAGCGAGCCGCCTAACCGCTGCTGACCGAGGATCGCAGCCTAGATTGATCCTGGTGAAACGATGACGATAGACCAAATTGTGATGATGATCTTCGGCCTGATCGGGATGTTTGGGCTTGGATGGTGCGCTGGAAACGCGAGCAGGAGCAAGACCGATGAGCGTTGAAGCTGAGATTGATGCCGCGACGGAGAAGGGCAAGCGCATGGCCGCTGCCCGGCTTGCCGACGATCTGGACCGCCTTTGCTGTGCGGAAACGGAGAAAGAATTCTTCGATTATGTGACCGAGCGGTGCGGTTCGGTCACTGCCCTGCTTCGAGCCTATGCGCGCAATGGTGAGCAATCGATCATGTCAGAAAACCGCGTAACTATTTTGCAACAACTGGTCTGTGACCTTTCGGCGGATTTGACCGATGAAGGGGCCAACTATTCGACGGAGGGGCTGCAAGAGATGCGGCGTCGAGTAGCAAACGCCTTAGGCCGGGAAGAGTGCCCGGAGTGGCTTCACTGCTACCTTGATGCCGAGATCATCCCGTTCTCTAGGTCGCCATCCTGAGCAGGGGCTGAAACCCAGATGACCGTTAGCGTCCGGATTCCCTACAACGTTCCGCTCAACAAACCGCCGTGGCATGGCTACGCGCAGGCGCTCGCCGATCTCATCAAGAAGGGCGAGACACCCAAGATCATCGAAACCGACAGCGACAAGAACAGCCACTTAGACTGAACAGAAAGAGAGAAACCGTTATGGCCATGGCCGACAATCACGTAACGTCACCGCTTCGACGCGCCAGGATAGGCGTTGAAATTTGGTTAGATCTATTGCCCGAAGAGGCAAGGCTTGACGCAAAGATCGCGCTCGACAAGCTGTGCCAGATAGCAGAGCGCGAGATCGATAGCGCCTACTCTGATGGCAGCAACAACAACTGGAACGGCCGGCGCGCTGAGGAGACCAGGAAGGCACTAGCCAAACCGGCTGAGCAGAGCGTCACCACTGTTAAACAGGGAGAAGTTTGATGTGTCTTGGATGCTGGGAAGAAGAAGGTAAGCCGTTCAAAGTCACCGATGCCGTCCGGCAGTGGGCGCCGAGGTTTGCTGAGGCGGACGAGTTTGGCCCGCTGCATATCGTGGTCAGTGACTGGAATCTGGAAGACGACAACCTCGAGTTCTGCAAGAACTACGAGGGAGCGACGGATAGCGATAAAGCATTGATGAGTGCAATGCAGGCCATGACATGGGAAGAGCGATGGGCGACCGCCGTCCTCGCCCAATATCCCGACGTTGCCGCCGAAGTGGCCTCCTCGCAGTCCTAAGCCAACACGGAGACCAAGATGACGTTTTTCATAATTGTATTGGTTGGACTCATCCTAGCAGCATCTCTTGTTCTTGAGGATGCGCTTTAAGCCAGAGGTGACCATGAGATTGAGCGACGTGCAGCGCGATACTCTTCTGCTCTTGAAGCAACAGGGCCAGCGCCCAGCCTATCCAGGAATTAGCATGGCAACGCTTCGCTCATTGCAGAAGCGCGGCCTCGTCAAGGCTTACAACGGGCAGCTTGGGGCGATGGCATTCCCCCGCAACCGAATACTATGGTCGATTACAGACAACGGACGGGCAGCGATATTCACGCTCGCGGCCGATGACCCTGAACCGACCAGCTGACTCCCCTCCCCGCCCCTCTCCTGCTAGCCTCCGTGGATGGCAGTAAAGATCAGCAAGACGCCCGAGACGGTTCCGAAGACCGGAAGCTACAAGGTCGAGTATGGGGACCAGGTTCGGTACTTCTACTACGACGATGAACCTTCCCGTCGCCTACGCCCTGAGACCATGACCTCCGAACAGGCGTTGGAGAAGGCCAAGGAATTTGCGAGAGAGGAACGGGAGAAGGTCAGGACGCCGCCACAGCGATGAACTCCGGCCGGCACTGCCCTGTCTGCCAGAAGTGTTCAAACACAGCCGTCGATCCAGTCTCAGCCTTTAATGACGCATCGACGAGGCGTGCATATCCCCCATCGGGCTTGACCTTCACTTCCGCGGACTCGCCCGTGTTCTGCATCGAGACGATGCTGTATTTCGTGGCCGCATCCTTGGTCATCGCATTGATGAACGTGTTAGTCGCCAACGCGGTCTGCACCACATCGGAGATGATCGTCTGCCACACCACGTTGGCATCCGTATAGATGCTGTGGATTGCGTTCGTAGGCGAAACGAAGTTGTTCGTTGCCGCGATGAGACCTGCCGCGCCGCCCGTCGTCGCATTGGTCCAGTCGAGCACCGCGCCAAGGTATCGCGGATTTGCCGAGAGTGGCGCAGTGAGATAAGCCGCGAATGGAGATCCTCCGGTGTTGGTCGCAATCAGCTTACCGCCGCTGATCGAGTTCGTCGCACTGTTGAAGGATTGGTGCCAGGATTGACCGGTCCATGCGGTCGTGAGCGTCGCGCTGTTCGCCCGGTTCGTGAAATCGTCGTAGAGATTGTTGAGCGACAGGCTCTTGGTAATGAGTTGCGCCTGCGTCTGGGCCGCACTCAGGATATTAGGCACAAAGATTGTGCTGTTCCAATAGCCTGCATTGCCGTTCCCGAGCGTTCCTGTGGTCACAACGGGAGGCGTGATGGCGAATGTCTGCGCCTGCCCGTTGACGGAAACGACGATGCTCGATGCATTCACCGTCATATCCAGCTTGAAGCGCATCATGGAGGGAAGCGCCGCAATCTGCGTATCGGTCAGTGTACTACCGCCGGAAACCACCGTCAGGAACAGGGCATAATTGGCTTGCCTGACCGTGATGCGATTGGATCCGGAGCCGATCTCAAGCAGCGTTCCAGCCGGCACGAAACGCGGGAAATCGGCGGTGACATCGAGGGTATAGGGAGCCGCAGGAACGGTGAAGGTGTTGACATCGGCCGAGCGCGTTGAGACGGCGAAGGTCGATCGCCATTTCCGCTTTTCGAGCTGCGGATTGTCGATGCCGAGCGAGAAATTGAACGCGCCGGTCGCGGTGAACTTGATTGCCAACGCGACGAAAGCGGTCGTTCCCCCTGCGACAAAACCATTTCCGATCTGGTGGAAGAACGTCTTGTCAGTCTGGACCTGCTGAAGGGTCGCGACCGCATTTCCTGTTGGTGCGCCGACAAGCGCGCCACCTGATGTATATTCGATCAGAACAAGGCTCGGATTGGTGACGTTCGTGAAGCTACCTGCAGCTAGGCGCAACTTGACGGAGCCGATCAGATTGTCAGCTGTGACGGCTGCGAAGTTCGTCGCGGCGCCGAGTTGATAGTAGTAATCTCCCGCTGTACTTCCGCTCCAGGTCGCGACGCCTTGCGATGATCCGGAACCGCCGGTGCGGGCAAACGATGTCGTAAGAGCCGACGAAAACACAAAGCCCCATCCGGTAGGGTCTGTGCTGGCGTTGGAATAGCCAGCGTCTTGCACGCCGTTAGCGACAAGGGCTTCTTCATACCAGTTGCCGGCGGAATCGCCGTAGACTTCGTGGGTAGCGGCGCGCTGGGTTCCGGTTAGCGTGAGTGGCGTGAAATTGCCTCCAGCAGTGAACTGTCCCATCCCGTTCCACGAATCGGGCGTCGGCGTTCCATTTGCGATGGCGAACGCATACATCGCGCCGTTTAGTTCTACGTAGCTCGTTCCGAGTTGCGCGTTGATCCACGCAAGCAGCCGACCATTGAATGGTCCAGAGGCGATCCCAGCGCCATCAAATAAGGCGTGCCAGTCGCCTTCATACGAAAGGGCAGTCCCTGTCAGCGCGCGAACCGTCGCTTGCCGAAGCTCTTGGTTGCTCATTTAGGGTAGACTTCCTTAAAGAAAAAGCCCGGCGCTGTGACGCCGGGCAGTCTGAGAGGAACAGGCCTGAAGGCAGGCCGAGCTACCGCCTGTCACAGACGATCAGGCGGATTCTTTCGCCACTCGCGCCATTCCTGGATCGCGATACCGATGGTGAGGATGGACAGAACGACCATGAATGCGGCGAGCCATTTGACCCAGATGAAGATCAATGCAGCCCCTTTGTTTGGAGAAGGCCGGTCAATGTCTCCGATGCCTGACGCAGAAGCATCGTGGCCTCTTCAAGCTTTGCTTGCACCTCATGGAGACGGCTTTCCTGACTCGAAAAGTCCTTGTCTCCCCGCCCATCGTCTGACCAGACGCGACGAAATTGGTTCAACACCTGGATCATTTTTTTGCTCTGATCTCGTTCACAAGGGCAATCAGCGCCGTTGCATTGCCATGGATCGCCTCCGCGATTCGATCGGCCGCAGCGATGCGCTCGTCGTAGCTTTCGGTCAGAAGGTTCTCGAGCAATTGAATGCGCGTGTCCTTCTTCTCTTCTCGCTTTTCTGACTTGAGGAGCATCACCCACATCACGATGGCGATCAGGCCGGGAGGCCCCCACGCCTTCAGGAACTCTTGCGCAATTTCCAATTCCATCTCCTAGCTGTCCGCCGAATTGCTAGGATCAGTCCCAGCTTACTACGCTGTTACTTTCTGATCGCCGTGATGATCTTTGAGACGTTCTCTGCACCTCGCTTGACGAAGTAGAACGAGACGATCAGGCCACACCAAATGCCAACGGTACCTTTGAGCTCGGGCGTAGTGCCCAAGCCCAGAACTGTGTCCCAGATCACGCATTTGGCGAAATAGGTCAGCCAAACATAGAACGCGAGCTTTTCGGGTTCGTAAGGATGGCCGATCTGCGCGATCTTGAGTTGCGTTATTGACTGCGTTTCGGCCGTCTGAGCCGCGATCTCTTGGCCGGCGAGATTCGCAGCGGTTTGCTTGTCGGTCGTCGTCGCCTTCAGATGAAGGTTGTAGGCATCGATTAGCCCCTTAACGACAGGGCCACCGATGAACGACATGATCGAAAGCCACATGGGTCAGGGCGCCGGCTTGACGAGCGCAACCACCTTCGGTTCGCCGCTGTCATCCTTCTGGGTCACGATCTGCGGCGGGTTATCTGTGATCTTGCGCAGCCAGCCGAACAGCATCCCGATCAGAACCATGCCGACAGGCAATGTCCATGCAGGAACCTTGGCCGTCAGGGGCGTCCAGTCTTGCCCGGTGACAAGCGGAAGAGCCTGATCGTAGAGGCCGACCAAAATGCCGCTGATAACTGTGAGGCGCGCGGCAATGCGGGTTCGCCAGCCGGTGATCTTGGCCTGCACCTTATCCCACAGCGACGCCTCAGCCTTGAACGCTGGGGAGAGCGTCGGCTGCTCCTTGAGGATCGGGCGAACGACAAACACATAGATCAGGATAAGCGCAACGAGGCCGATCGCAAAAAGCCAAAGCATGGTAGCTCCTATTTGTGATGCTGGAAGATGGAAGAGACGAGATTGGCAAGCCATGCTCCAATGGAGCCCGGCGCGGGATTAGTGACGGAAGGAACGACTGAGGGAGACGGAACGACCGGAATAGTCTTGGTCGGAGAGACTCGCGCATCCGCGATCTTGGTCTCGCCGAACTTGATGCTCGGATCGAGCGCCATCATCGCCATGATCAGACCTGCGCAGCCGAGCTGCTGATCGACCACGTTGGGGTCGAAAACGCCATCCTTCACGTATTTGCCCGACACATACTGATCCGTTCCGGACCAGATGTATGGCGATGGCTTGCCGCGGGAGGCATAGCCGAGCCCGTTGTACTCCTCCAACTTTGTCAGCGTGCCGCCGACCGACCAATCATGATTGCGAGCGGCGAAAGGCGCGCAGTTGACCAGCGCATCATAGGCGCCGTCTTCCCAAGTCTTGAACGGTCCCCTTCCCTTCGGAACGTGCGTCGAGACGCTACCGAGCGGGTCGCCCTGCCCGAGCTGGGTATTCCAGTTCTGGGATGCTTCGCGCTCATGAGCAACAGCAATGAAGAACCAGGGAACGCCGGTTTTGGCCGACACAGCTTGATACCGTGCTTTGGCCGTAGGCGCGACAAGCCGGGCCGCGACCCCAGAGAAGTTGCGCGTCAGCTTGGCTTTCTGCCAGCGGGCAGCGTTCGCCGCTTTCAGGGCGTTGAGGTCCGTCATGAACGCTCCAAAGAAAAAGCCGCCCAAAGGCGGCTGTGTTAGATCAGGCGGTACGCTGTAATCGTGGAGTCCTTTATGTTTCCGCTCTGATTGAACTGAATTTTCGCCGTTGTACTGTTCGTCCTGCAGCTAATGCGCAAGTTCCCGGCCGGCGAAGTGATGAAGCCACAAAGTGTTATGGTATCGGAGAAATTGGCGCCCGCGGTGCTTACTGTGCAGCTGGAAATGACAGTCGTACCGTCCCAGAGCTTGGCATCGAAGTTGCGAGAGGCTGCTGTGTCGATCACGGTCAAGGTACCGCAGACAAACCAAGTCCCCGTGCTTCCCTGCGCAACGCTAGGTCCGTCAAAATAGGTGTTCGCCACGTTCATGGCGATATCCACACCAAGGACCGAATTGATTTGAGACGGCGCAAACTGGACAAGCGTTGGACCAGAGCCAACCGCTAGGATGTTCCCGACAGTGCCGCCCGTAACGGCTGTCGTGCCAGGTTGAATGCTGGCTGCCGCACCGGCAACCGCTGTGATCACGCCAGCGCTTGACGTGATCGTGGTTCCGTCCACCTTGACGACGCCGAATACTGAGGAAGTCCCGAGCTGGGGCGAGACGGTGCCAGCGGCCGTCACAAGCCCCTTCGCGTTCACCGTGAACGTCGGGATGAGCGATGCCGATCCAAAGGATCCAACGTTCGAGTTAACCGTTGCCAACGTGGTCGCAAGCGAGCCGCCCGGAGTTGATAGATCACCAGTCAGTGCCGGGAAGTTCGTCGCTTGAATGGTGCCCGTGACCCCGTTGGCGAGATTGACCTGATCCCATTGAGGCGCGTTGCTGGTGCCCGTGTTAGCCAAATATCGGGTTGCTGTCGTGTTCTTGGCGAGTGACGCAATGGTGTTCGTTGCTGACCCGTAAAGAAGATCGCCTTGGGCAACGGTCGAGAGCCCCGTACCACCGCGGGTGACGCCCAATTGCCCGGCCCATCCCAGCGTAATGGAGGTGGCTGCGAGAAGCGCAGTGGTGGGAGAACCGCCGAGAGCTATCGTGACGTTGGTATCGTTGACGCTGGTAAGCGCTGCGCTCGGGACTTGGCCTGGCGTTACCGTTCCAGAGATATCGGAGAACGAGAGCTGTCTAACAGTGAGAGCGCCATTGAGCGTCTGCTGCATGACGACATTCGATGTACCTCCCGTTCCGCTGAGAACCACCGTTCCGGGAAGGAATGTCTGAACGCCGCTCCATGTCTGTGGAAGCGTCGGGATCGCTGGTGTGTACGCCAGAGGACCAAGAACGGCCGTGCCGCCGCTCGTGGCTGAAGGAGGCAGAGCGACATTGGGAGGCGTACTGACGATGATGCCAGTCACAGCTTCACCATCGCGTTCAGGAAGGTGACCGGCTGGATGATGGAGAATGGAGTGCTGGTGCCCCCCTGTGCGTTGCCAGTAAATGTAGCAGCAATATTACCGCTGACCGGGAGCGTCGTGGCTGTACCTGTACTCGGACTAAAAACATTCGCTGATCCACCAGTATTAACCGAAAAGAAGTTGGCGGCTGCGGTTGCCCCGCTTAGAGTACCTGTCACAGACCCCGATGGGGTGTACGCTGGCAAATTGGTGGTAGCGAGAGTTATTGTTTCGACACCGATCCACGCGCCTAGACTTCGGGAAGTCAGGCCGCTTCCAGATCCAGCCACACCGATTGCTCGGCCAAGCATCCTTGGGAGCGTCATCCGGCAGTTTGCCGCCCACGCAGCAGATGCACTGACTTGAGCCGCGCGCGTCGTTGCACCTCCTCCCGAAGTGAGCAGTGGAGCCGCTGAATCGCTCATCACGTTAAAAAATAGCGTGAAAAGATTCTGAGTGTCGGCGTTTGCGCGATTTGACGATCCCGAAGAAGCACTTCCAAACGTTCCATCGTCACATAAGATCCAACCCGTATCGGCAAATCCCTTGAATGTGAACTTGAAATCGCCAGTCGAGAAGAACGACGCGGTTGTGGTGTCTACATAATTCTTGGTCGCTCCGTCAGTCGAAACCGTTGGATCGGCCATGCCCGTGATTTTCTGGGCACCCATCGGAAGAGGTGCCGTCATCGCTGATCGGCCGCCGCGGTCCAGGCTGTTCGTAAGCTCGGTCCCGATATCGGTGATCAGCGAGTTATAGGCGGTCGAACTGATGGTTTGGCCGGATACGGCAGCCGTATTTGCCGGTTGCTGGTATTGGCCGTTTGCCTGACGAGGCATATGTTGCATTCTCCTTCGATAGGCAATACAATGCAACCTCCTGTTGATTTGGAGGATCGCAATGGGTTGTACGATTTGTGGAGCTTCGAAGATTGCCGGGCGCGGCCTTTGCAAAAGCCACTATTACAAAGCGCGCCGACGTGGTGAGTTAGATCAGTACGAAACCAAAGTTGAGGCTGGCACTAGTAAACAAGACCTTGGGATGCGCCTCATGTCGAAGGTCGCGAAATCCAAGGATGGATGTTGGGTATGGACTGGCGCAACAGCCGGTATTGGCTATGGCCAAATCCAAATGTGGCCCGGCGTTAAGCGCGCTCATCGTGTATCTTACGAGCATTTCGTTGGACCTATCCCGAAGGGAAGGTTGCTTCGGCATACGTGCGACAACAAGCTGTGCATCAATCCAGATCACCTCATTCCGGGCACAAAAGCCGACAACGGACGCGATAGCGTCGAGCGCGGCCAATTTCGGCCAAACAACAAGCTAACTCCCGAACAAGTTACGGCCATTCGCGCTGATCATCGGGCCGCTTCTACGATCGCCAAAGAATACGGCGTCGTACCCTCCACAATCACTCGCATAAAGGACAGAACTCGATGGGCCACCCTTTGGAGGGTCGATTGAATGTTGTATGGCCATCGATTTTCCATTAAAAAAGCCCCCTTAGCGGGGGCTGGAGGATTTCATGGGCTGGAAAGCACTTCAGCTTTTGATCGCGTCGGCCGTCATTGCGTCAAACATCCAGTACAAATGGACGCCCAACAATTACTTGGTGGGCATCCTTGCATTCCTTGCAGCGCTTCTGGCTACCGTCTTTATGGGCCAAGCAATCGCGCTGACTGGGCACCTAGCAAAGCTCTGGCGAGGGCCTGCCGTGCCGCCCCCGCTCCCGCCGTGGGCAAGACGGCCTGGTTTGAAAGATAGCGCTGGACCGGCGCGCTCAAGAGCGCTCGGCCAACGAGAGCAGGCATAGTCGCACCGGCCAGCATTCCCGGCAGTCCCGCCACTGTCGCTCCCAAACCGCCAGACAGTGCTGAAGCGAAATGCTGGGCGTACATCCGCGGCGCCGTGCCAGAGTTTGGCAGCGGTTTCATGATGGCTTCGCCTGCTCGAGCAAGATCGGCAAAGTCACCGTTGCCGCGGGCATAGTTGCGGCGTCCTTGGGTATTGATTGTTGCATTGCGGAGGCTGGATGGAGAAATCAGCCCCTCAGCCGTGCTTGAGCCCGCAGCCGTGGCCGCTTTCTCCAGAACCATCAGGTTGCGGTATTCAGTCCGCGCTTGCTGCCACGCACCGGCATCGGCCGGATTATTGGCTGCGATGGATCGCTCCATGGCATCGTCCAAAGAGCCACGGATACCCCGCAAAGCTGCCCGGAGTTGGGGATCATTTGAACCCCGCGCCGCGCGCTCAAGCCGGGAAGTAAGCGCTTGGTAGGCTTCTCCGCTAATCTGGCCAGCATTGTGCGCCTGCGTTTGTCCGATATCTCGGACAATGTTCTCCACAATCGGCGATCGCATCGCCGGAGGAACCAACGCATGATATTCACGAGCCGTATCGACGATATCGGTTACAAACTGCGGATCCATGTGCAGCGTGTTTCGCGCAGACAGAGTATCGAAATCTGCCCCGATCCGATGGAATGCGCGGTCAATCACCTCTGGTGTCGCTCGATTGGCGTTCTCGCCAGCCCTGCGAAGCGCAGCCGCGGTAAACTGTTGACCTTGCGCCTCCTGCATTCGAGCAGCCGCACCGCCGCTCCCTGGAATATCCCCCAAAGCGCTTTCCAGCCACATCAGGGGTTTGTTTCCGGTCGCCTGCCCAGCCGTCAGGTCAACACCCTCGCCTCTCAGCGCGTTCGCCAAGGCCGTACGTTCGGCTGTTGCCGGAAGAGGCGTGATAGCGCGCCGCGCAGTGCTTGTTGCTACTGGCGACAGGAGGGCCGCAGCGGTTCGTGCCCACGGTTCGACCTCGGTGCCTTTTGTGATCTGGCCGGCGGTCTCGCTTGCGATAGCGGGAAGCGCGACCCGGGTCACGGCCCGGCTCGCGAGAGATTCCGGGCCTCCGATCATCGCAGGCAAGAATTCGCCCGCGGTCTGTGCGTACTCGCCCGCAGTCGTTTTTGGCTTGTAGAATTCGCCTGTAACGCCTTCGATGCCTGACTGAATGTCATGGCTGGAGGGAGCGCGCGTGAGAACCGAGCCAACTGGCGTCATATTAGCCAAGGTCTCGGCGCCATGCTTGATGGTGGACGGATCAAGACCGAGCTTGCCAGCAGCCCAATCTACGCTAGCCGAAGCCGCATTACGGAGATCGCCAGCTGCGCCAACGAGCCCGATGCCGCCTTTGATCGCCCCAATGCCTCCCGACTTGGCCACATCAACCGCGATATCTCCCGGCGTGTGACCAGCGTTCAGCTGCTCAAGGAGGGCAGGATCTGTGACAGGCTTTGGCTCCAAAGAGCCATTAAGCTGGGCGAGAAGCGCGGGATCGGTAACAGGAGTTGCCATTACTTCTCAAACCATTGATCGCCGCGCTTGACATAGGTCTTGTCGCCGATCGTCTTCGTGACCTCGGGCGCTTCAGCATCGGCAGTCTTCGTTTCGGATTGGCCTTTCTTGTATGCGGGGCCTGCCTCGCTGCGCATCGAATTGAGAGCGTTCCAACGGGCTTGCCGCTTCTGCGCGATAACTTCAGGACCATCACCAGGCTGCGGGAAGAATTGCTTTCCGTAGTTTTCGAACTCATGCTGGGCGATCGCCGCGCCGGATTCACGACGCAACAGCGCAGTGATGAATTCCTGCTGAGCTTGCTTGTAATTCTGATAATTGCTGCTCTGCAGATAGTTGCCGCCCGGCAGATGATCGAGCACGTTGCCCTTGACGCTCGCGCCTTCATTGTCAAGCTTCCCGAGCGTCCCTTCAGCATGTTCCATGCGCTTGGCGAACTGGAGGGCTTTGCCCTGCTGCTCATTGAACTTGCCAATCGCGGCATCCGCCGTCGCGCGGGTGACCTCATTGCGGAAGGTTTCGGGATCGGCACCCGGCGGGATTTCGATCGTTTCGCCTGTCGGCCCCGTAACCGCAGTTACGACGTCGCCCGCACCCTTTTCCTTCGCCTTGGTGACGCTAGCGATATAGGGGGGATCAGCCGGACCGCCCGGGATCGGTCGATATTGGGGTGCCCCCGGCACCTTTCCGTAATCAGGGTTTGCCTCGAAATTGGCCGGCGTATTGTCCAAATCGTTAGCCAATCGCTTGCGCTGAAGATCGAGGCTTGCAGCGCGGTATTTGTCGTCCACGGCATCGCGCGCCTCTTGCCGCTGCAGGCTCATCGCGTTGTTGGCTGCACCGATCGCGGTCGGATTAGCCCAAGGATCAGCTGCGAGCCCAATCATTGCGGTCGGATCAATCTTCCCACCTTGAAGAACCTGCGCCATGAGCTTCTGCTGCCAGGCCGACTTGCCCTGCTGCTCCTCATTCGCGGCCGATGCGCGCTGATAGCCTCCCAGAGCCCCAGCAAGCCCGCGATTGAGCGCCGTGATCCAGCCGCCTCCCGGTCCGCCGGCCGCGGGCGTCGAGTCCATGCCCTGCTTCATCAGCGCATCAGCCAAAGCCTGCCGGCGCTGAACGTCTTGAGGAGAACCGGATGTGTCGATGTTGAAATCCATCAGAGCCATTTAGCCAGCTCCATAACCGCTCGGCGATCCACCACCCATAAGAGAACTTCCAAACAGGCCCCCCATCTTGGAAAGACCCGTTCCCATCAGGCTCGTTCCGCCAGTGAAGGGAGCAGCTGCAATCCCAAGCCCTGTACCAAATAAACCAGCCAACTGCCCGTTATAGGCATTCGCGTTCTGGCTCTGCTGCTGATAGTTCTGTTCGACCAAGCCTGAGATGTTCGTGGCCGGAATGTTCGTCGTCGGCGTGTTGACCAAAGCAGAATTTGGCATCGTCGGATTGGTGCCGCTCGAAAGCGAGCCATAAGCCTGCACAGGCGCCATGTACTGCTGCAACGCGGAGTTCGCAGCTGTCTGGTAGTCGGCCAGGTTTGCCGAGTTGTAGGCGTCGTTCTTCGACTGGCTGAAATTACGATACGCGGCATCATACCCGGGCATTCCAGGCTGCAGCCCCTGAGCTGCCATCTTGGCCTCGAACTGGTTCTGGTTCTGCTGCCACTGGGGATCCAGCCGAGCCTTGTTCAACGCATCGAGCGCTGCAGCAGTGCCGTTGTACGAAAGATCAAGGCCACCACCGCCCAACGCGCCGGCGCCGCTGTTCAAGAGATTGGTCGCCGCTCCCGTCTGCGCTCCGCGCATCTTCTGGTATGCATCGAACAGCTGCTGAGTTTCCGGCGAAAGCGAAGTCGTCGCGGTATATTGCGCCGTTCCGTCCGGATTCGTGCCGGTCTGGTTGTAGGTCAATGAGCCATAGGGATTGCTCTGGTTGACCATATTTGTTTCTTGGTTGGCCTGCGCGGTCGCAATGTTCGATTGCGTCTGCGCGTTGGCCGTTTGATACGGATCAGGAGGTGTGGGAGCGCTTTTCAACGGAATATCCTCTGCTCTGACCTCAACAGGCCAAAAACGATCGCATCTGCATCGTCAAACCAGTCCCGCAGCACGCCTTCACGCTTGAACCCGAGCGCGCGCAGCATGTAAGCCGCACGGGTGTTGTTGACCGAGGTTCTGGCTGTGATGCGCCGGACCCGCGCAAAGCAATACCGGGCGATTTCCCGCACGTCAGAGATGCTCCAGTTCCCGCAGGTATGCGCAGTCAATTCGATGTTCTGACCCGGCGTGTAGTCATTGAGAATGACGGCGCCAACCGGCTTGCCGTCCTTCTCGATCACAAGCCCGATGAAGGGATCGGCAACATGAAGGCCAAGCTCGCGCTCAAGATACCGTCGCGCGGACTCGCTATCCTGCCTAACCAAGCGGGGAACCCACCTCGTACAGCATTTCAATCGAATTCAACCGAACATCCGGCGTGATCGAAGTCGAAAGCGTGAGTTGGATAACAGGAGATACAACAGCCCCGAATCCTTCCGCGTCAGTCCACGCCGATAAGTCGGTCAGAGCCGCCGGCCAGATGGCCGTATCCCAAATTGCGGTATCCCAGAGCACGCCGCTCGCGGCCGGCGTGCTTGCGGTCGGAGCGATCGGAAGAGTCGTATCGAAATCGACCTTCACCGAGACTTGCGGTGTCACACCATAGGCCGACTGCAACCGCGGCCGAACCATCTTGACGTGTTTTGTGTTGGCCGGCGATTTCAGGTCCGTGTAGGATGGAAATACGGTCCAGGTATAGTTCTTGCCATCGTCCTGCCCGCCGGTTTCGGCCTGCATCACGCGGCCATCGGACGAGCCGTAGTAGAGGTTGTTATTATAGACCCCGAAGCAGTTGGCATCCCATCCGACATATTGCGCCCAGGCCCCCGTCCGAACATTGGCGATGAACTGGGTCGCATCCCCCGCGGTCGCCTTGGGCAAGTTGATGATGCCCATGCTCTGGAGCGGCCAGGTAATGATCTGCCAGCCAGCGATACCCTGTCGCGCGAGAACAGCATTCCGCCAAGCGGGCGCAATCGGCTTCGTGACCGCGACGTTCTGAAGTGCAATCTGATCCAGTGTCATGACCTGGGACATCGGGATAATCCCGTCTTCAGTCATGATCGCAATATCGCCGCCGGCCTTCATTACGCAGCGGCGGCCGAGCGGCTTGGCGATCTTGTAGAGGCCTTTCAGTGTCCAAGCAGTATCAGCAGGGTTCAAACCATCGTACATCGCCACCTCGCCCTCTGAGGTGATGAAGACGTTGGTTTCATAAAGCCCGCTGTTCGAGGAAATCGACCACGACGTTCCGCAAAGCAGATATCCGCCGTACTTGAAGATGCCCGACAGATCGAACGCCGTCGCTGCACCACCAATGGCGTTAGGTGCCAGATACCAAGCCTTCAGTGAGGCAGCTTGCACGCCATAGAGCGCGCTCTTGAACGGCCAGACAAAGGCGAGATTGCCGCCTGTGAGGCCCGTAATCGCGGGCGACGTGGTCCACGACGTGCCGTTGAAGAGCTGCGCAGCATCCACGCCGTTGACGCAGATCAACCAGGTTGCGCCGGAATTGGTGAACTGGATGAACTCTACCAGCGCTGTCGAGTTGAGACCAGATACGACGGCAGCCCCGACCGGTCCCGCACTCGTCACATCGTAAATCGCACCATTGCAGGAAGCGAAGAACTTGCTGCTGAGCCCGTTGACATAGGGAATGAGCGACGTGACCGCCGCAGCTGGCATACCCGTCGCGTAAGCCGTCGAGCCCCCACGCATGCGAACATAATCAAGCTGCGGAAAAGCATTGTTCAGGATGTAAGCCGTTCCAGGAGGCGCCGTGGACAGGTTATCGCCCACATACCAGCCCTGGGTAGGAGCCGGCAGGAACGTAGCCTTGGAGTTCGGCTTCTGGCTCGGATTATTGCGAAGCGGCTGCAGCATTACGGGCCAGTGTAGGTGATAGTTCCAGGAAACCAGCCGTCGAGATCGAGCGCAGGCGATGCCATCCTGACGATGCGCTCAGCATCTTCGCGCCCGGAAGCGCGGTTCAAGGACATTTCGTAGCGGCGGAAATCCTCGGCATAGTCGAGCCCCTTCGATTGCTTCCAGCGCCAAACAAGCCCTCGCCGAAGTACAAGCTCGTCGATCATCGAGAAGTCGCTATCGAGCAGGAACGTGGGCTGACGCTGCAATCCGGTCGCGTTGCTTACCCAATTCGTGCTGTAATAGTTGAAGGTGATGATCTCTCCCGATCCAATCGCCGGCCACAGCTCGAGCACGCCGCCGATGATGCGCCATACCGGCCGGGTGGGGAAAGACGGCGCCGATTTCATCTGCGCCAGCTGTTCATTCGTCACCGGTCCGTAGATCGGGAGCGTTGGATAAAGCGATGAGAAAAACTGCTGGCCTGCAGATAGCTCAGCCCAATCACCCGGCAACGTGAACAGCGTTGTTGAGCCATCCCCTGTAATCTGGCCTGCGATGTTGAGGTTGCGCCAGAAGAAACGCTCACGCAGCTCGTCACCGATATCCTGCGCGAGCTGAACGAACTTCTGTACGTTCGGGTCAGTCGATGACACGGCCTGAGCGGGCGCCGGAAGGCCACACAGTGGCATAGCCTGTTGGAGACACGACAAGATGCTCATGTCATAGATCGCCAGCTAATGCCGCGTCTGGGATTGACATCAGGCAGCTTCCTTACGCGGCCGGCCGGGACCACGCCGCGGCTCGTCACCATCTTTGCTGGCGACCTGAGCGGCGAGCTCGTCGATCTGGCGCTGCATGTCTTCCATGGTGCTGCGCAACCGCTCGTTTTCAGCCGCATACTTCGCCGCGGTCCCGTTGTCCTTGGCGCTTTCTAGCCACGCCTTGGCTTTCTCGCGCCAGATCCGGCCGTCTGCCAGCCTGTTGATGTTGCCATCGGCCACGGCCGCCAGGTTCTCGACCGAGAAAATACCAACGGCGTTGAATTCAGCGATCCGAAGCGCCGGAATCATCGGCCAGTTCTTCAACGGCGTCCCGTCGATGTGCATTTCCTGCCGTTTGGCTTTCCACGCCTCGTATTGCGTGGAAAAACGCTGCTTGATTTCTTCCGTCACGGGCGAAGTCGCCACGTTCAGCATGTCGCCAGCAACCACGATGCGCACCATTTCAAGTTCGCGCATGCGAACAGCGCCAGTCTCTTCCGTAGCCTTCTCATCCGGAACAGGCTCGACGAAGAAGATGGGCGTTACGCCCTTGTTCATTTCGGCATAATCGACCGTTCCGCCCATACCGACATTGGCGAAGGTATACGCATGTGCACTGCCGAGATCGTCCATGGTTCGTCCTTTTGATCGGAGAAAGAAAAAGGGGCGCCCGGAAGGACGCCCCGTCTGTCGTCAGTTCTGCGAACTCACATAGGGCCAGCGCAGGAACGCTTCCTGATAGCCCGTGGTGGTCGCATTGATGTTGTTGGCGGTCGCCGTGGCGTTCGCGCTCATCGTGATCGAATACGGCGCTGCGTTGCCGCTGATCGAGACGATGGTCGTGGAACCCGGAATACCGGTGCCTGCGATCGTCTGGTTCGGATAGATGCCAGCGATCGAAGTCACATTGGTGAGTACCGGCGAACCGTTGGTGGTCGTGACGTAAGTCGAGTTGTTCGACGCCGTTATGGTCTGCGCCGAGTTCGTTGCAGTCGCAGCAAGCGACATCACCACCACGCTGCCCTGAATGTCCAGGATGACAGCGCCGGTTGCGATGCCGGTACCCGATAACGTCTGACCTTTCACGAGGAACTTGTTGGTCGAGACGGCAGTGAGGCTAGTCGAGCCGCTGGTGGTGTTGGCCGTGAACGTACCAGACGTTGCCGCCGGGTAAACGCCAGTCAAGCCCATCGAGGTCGCGAGCGGCGATGCCGGAGCTGTCAACTGACCGACCGCAGCCGACGTGGTCACCGGCTTGGTCTGCGCGTTGACCGTCGCGAAGTTGATGAGGCCCGTTCCCGCGCGCTGCACCCAGATGCCATAGACACCTGCGGCAGAGAACGTGAACGACCAGTTATTGCCGGCATTGGGAGCCGCAGCCGGATCGCCAAGACGGCCACCCAGATACAGAGCGCCCACGTTGGCACCAAATGGAAGCGAGCCTGTCGCAGCTGCCGGGGTCGGCAGTGCGATATAGCTGTTATCCCAGGTGAAGGCGTCGCCCTGATTGTAGGTGACAGCCGCGGTCGGAGCGAAGAGGACATAAACGAATTCCGCTTCGTTGTCGCCGGCAGCGACGGAGCCGACCTTGAAGGACGGCAAAGGGGTCTGCCCGGCGTTGCCGAACGGCCCTTCGGGCTGATAGGTGCGAGCACCCAGCGCCTCGAACTGTGCAAGTGCGATAGTCATGTGTCGGTTCTCCTTACTGCCAGAGCACGCCCTGGAGGGACGAGTTGTTGACAGTCATGTTGCCGGCCCACGCACTGATTCGAACGATGGCGTCCTGATTGACGTTCGCCCGATCGCCGCCAATGACCTTGAAGTTCCGGCCCGAATGCGGGCGATAGAACAGGTAGTCAGTGTTGACGAAGTACATGGTATTTGCGGGAATCTGGCCGTTCTTGCCGCCGTCCAGGATCACGTCCACTTCCTTGCCGGCGCCGTAGTATTTCAGCGACGTAAAGCCCGAGCCGGTCGAACGGCCGGGAGAGGTCGTGATGCGCTGGATGGACTGCAGCGAGTTCAGGTAGGCCAGGTAGTAGTTGTTGTCGGCCACGATGAGATCGACGCCATCGCTATTGCGCTTCAGGCCGATGGTGGTCGAGTTCATGTAGGACTGGATGTTGGTCGAGGTGACGACACCACGGGCATCCGTGTTGGCGTTCACGGCGACGTTGCGCCACCAGACCTGCGACGAGCGATCGATGCCGCCGACGATCCCGGAGGTCGGAGCCTTGGAGATGAGCAGCGCGAGGCCGTTCATCTGCTTGCCCGAAAAGCCGGTACCGTCCGAGTAGACCGCAGCCGACATCTGGTTCCAGAAGGTGTCTTCCGCAGTGTCAACGCGAGCTTCGATCAGATCGATCATCTGCTCTTCGCTGGCGTTCTGCAGCTCTTCCAGACCGGAGATGGTGACAGCGATCGAGGCCTGCTTGATCGGGAAGCGGGCCGCGGTCATCGTGTCGTTGAGCGACACGTTCAGGAACTCAAAGCCCGAGTACCACATGAAGGTCTGGTTCTGGCCGTAGCGCAGTTCCTGGTAGATTTCACGACCGCCTGAGAACGGCTTCTGCTTGCCCTTCTCCTTCAGCCGCGCCAACAGCGCGTTGTTGTTGGTGATGTTGTCGGCCAGGGTGCGTGACCGCGACTCAAGAGTGGTCGTGGTCACGTCACCCCAATCGACGGAGGTAACGAGAGGCGATGCCATATTCTATCCTTTAAACGCCCCGCTGAGCGTCAACGGCGGCGCGAATGGTGTCACGGATGGAGGCTCCGGCTGCGACCTTGGGGCCTGCTGGCGAGAAGCCAGCGGCCGGCGCGCCTCCGGTTGCTTTGTCGGCTGCTTTCGCCCTTTGAACGGCGTCTTCAGCCTTTGCTGCGCTCTGGGGCATCGCCTGCTGTTTGATGAGCAGCGCGCGGATTTCCTTGTTCGCCCAACAAGCCATGTCGTAGGCGTCCTCAAGATTCTGGGCTTGCCCAGTCTCGATCAGACGCCCCATGTCGGCCTTCACATTCGCGAAATACGGATGCTGCTTCGCGTCTGATGCGAAACGATCGATCTCGGAATTGACCGCGAGCATTTCCTGTTGGGTAACGTGGTCCCGCAGAGCACGGAGTTCTTCATGGATCGGCGAGAGGTCCACTTGGGCCTGTTGATGGGCCTGCGGAACTGCCGCTTCTCCGTTTTGAGGGGAGACGCCGAAGCGGCTGAGAATGGCTTGTGCAAGCTGAACAGGATGGAAATTCTGGCGCTGCGCCAAATGCGCGATGCCGCCAACGAAATCCTGCTCCAGCCTGAGTTCGATGCTCCGATAGTTCTGGAGCGCGCTATTGAGATCGGTTCCTGACTGCTTCGCCAGATCAATCCACTGATCGAGCGGCTTGTACTCGGCGAGCTTGGCGAAACCGTTGTTCACCTCCTGCTCGCGCTTGAAGATCGCATCCTTGACCGGCTGCGGCAGCTCGTTGAACGCCGCCTTTGCGGTCGGAGACCAGGACGTTGGCGGCCTCAGCGCTTCATCAGCAGCTTTCTGAGGATCTTCCGGCTGAGGATCAGCCTTTGCAGCCTCTTCCGGCTTTGACGTTTCCGCTTTGGGCTCGGTCTTGGCGAAACGACCGCTTTCGTCTCGGGCTCGGTCTCCATCGGGCTTGGCCTCCGACTTGACAGGCTCCTCAGCCTTTGGCGCCTCTGGCTCTCGCTGCTTCGCAACTGCCGCGGCGATCGTATCGCGTAGACTGGGTTGCTCCTGGCTTTCGGTCGCAACAACGGTTTCGGCCGCGCCCTGCGGCGCGTCGAGTACTTCGTCTGCCATTGATTTTGATCTCGCTGGTTAGTCTGCGGGGAGCGCCGGCTTGTACCCGGCTTTGACTTTGGCGATCGCGGCCCCGATCTCCGCTTTCGTCACCTTCGGCCGATCAGGCCGGATTTCTGCGTGCTTCATGGCAGCCGGGATATCGCTGCCAATTTCTTCGACGCCTTTCGCCTTATAACCGGCGCGGATCGCAGCCTTGGAGTCGTAGAACTTGCCGTCCGCCATGCTCTGGATGGCGTCCATCGAGTCAGATACGACCATTGGGAAGCCCAATTCCGAGCGCGGCCCAGAGCCGCGGAAATGCGAAACGCACGCTGACGGCCACGGCTGCTCCAAATCATGCCAATCCTGGCAGGCCCGACACATGCGCTGCATCAGTCATTACCTTTCGGCTTCTTGGCTTCCTTCAACCGGCGGTCCATTTCGGTCATCGACAGCTCGTGCTTGTGATCCTGCGCTTCGGCCTGGTTGCGGAGCGCCTGCGCATCGAGAGCAGTCTCGGCGCCCATCTTCTGCATTTCCATCGCGTGCTGCTCTTTCTGCATCTGGTGGTCCATGACCTTGCCGCCCATTTCCAGCTGCATCGATTGCTGATCGTGATGGGCCTGCTGCGCTGCACTTGCGACTTGCATCTGGGCCTTTTGCCCCTCAGCGTCGGCCTTCATCTTGATCCCCTGCAGCTTGGCTACCTCGTCCGGCGATGGCTGCGGAGGCGGTTTGGGAGCAGCAGCTTGCGCCTCCAGCTTGTCCACGGTCTCCTCGATCACCTCCTCCAGAGACCGTCCAACCCGGAAAGATCTCGTTCCAAACAGGAGCAATTCGCCGGCCAGTTGGGTCATCGCCGGGTTCTGCTGTACGATCGGGCCCCACGCCTGCACAAACTGGGTGGTCGCCTGAATGAACTGCGTCCGATCCTGCCGCTCTTGGCTTTCGTCGCCCGTGATCGTCGAATCCACCTCGATATCAATCCGGAAGCGGCGCGTCATGCCGTCGCGCAGGAGCGCCATAACGGCGTCGATTGTCACGGGCTGCTGCGGCGCCTGCTGAGGCTGCGGCAACGGCTGGCCCTGCATCGGAGGCTGGACCGGGATCATTTGCGCTTCGCGGCCTTATGCTTTGCCGGCTTCGGCTTGAACTCGCCGCATGCCCGCAATTCCGCTTGGACTAACGCCGCCGTGCTCTTGTTCTCAGCCAACGCAAGCGGCGGATAGCGGAAGCAAAAGCCATATTTCTTCTTTCCCTGCTCGTTCTCGTGCTCGAACTCGTGATCGTAGAACTTACACTTGGAACACGTCATGCCATCACCGGTTGGCCCATAGGCTGCTGTGGAGCGGCTTGGGCTGCTTGAGCCTGCTGCGCCGCCTGAATGATTGCCTGCTGCTGTGCGGCCAGCGCCTGGGCTTCCAACTCAGCCTGTGACGGCAGCTGCATGTTCGCCATCTGCATCAGGGTCTCTGGAGCGCAATGGGTCGCAAGCACCTCGCCCACCAGTCGGCAGATATCGCGGCTGAACCGGGCAATCTCGTTCTGCCGTTCCTTGATCCGGATCGAACCGAACTGCGCCTTGATCGATTGGGCCGTCGCCGTCTCGTTGGCGTTGCCGTCGCCGCGCATGATGTCGGACAGCCCATAGATCTGGTAAACGTCCTCGATCAGCTGCTGACGGAGCTTGACGCACCCCTCAAGGATGGTCCCGACCTGATCGATCGGCAGCCAAATGACCGGCGCCGCAGCCTTCCCGCCGTCCGTGAATGCAGCCCACGATTTCACGGCAATCAGCCGGTTTTCAAAGCCAGGCGTGACCGCGCGCTCGATCTCCGGCGCACCCTCGCCCTGCGGACCGGCCGGATAGAAGCCAACCAGCTTCAGCGACTCCGAGAGCGCCGCGATCCGCGCCGTCAGCGTGTCGATCTCGTCCGCCTGGTCCTTGTAGAACACATAATCCGGGATCGGCTCGAGACTATCATTGGTCATCGTGCCGTAGGCGGGCCGCGGGCACGGGAAGAAGCCCTCGAACTTCAGGTACGGCTCGCCGCTCTCCAGCACCTTCTCGTAGCCCTTGGCAACCCAAAGCACCCGGTTTTCAGTCTTGTCCCAGATTTCCCAGATCGTGGCCTTGTTCTCGGCGAGCGCGGTGCCGTCGCGCTTGTAATCGCTCTGCTGATCGGGGCCGGCGTCGAGCGGGATTTCCTTGCCGACCTCATCCCCGAAACGCTTCACCAACTCCTTGCGGCCGAGATAGCCGCGGAACGCGACCCACTCGACCTCTTCCCAAATCCGGGAGATCGAATGGACAAAATCCTCGCGCTGGATGTACTCCAGAATGCAGTTTTCGAACTTGAGGATGGTCTCCGTACTCGCGTAGGCTTCTTTCCCTTCCTCGCGCGCATCCATCGCGGGATCGATGGCAGCGTCATCAGGCTGGCCGCTCTCCACATCGACTGTATTGAAAACCGGCTTGTACTTGACCCGGGCCTGACCGCGGGCATAGAGCAGATAATCATCCCTGACCTGCTCCAGTTTCGAATTGTAGTCGTTGGCTTCAAGCGTGAAGTTGATGCCGCGCTCAAGCAGCTCCGTCGCTTTGTTCGCGACCGGATCGCGGTCCTTCCAGCGTTGCTGGACAATCCCCTTCGGCGGTTTGGCATACACCGAGGGTTTCATCGTCTCCATGTTGGACCACAGCATCTGATACTGGCGCACTTTCGCAGTGCGGGATGCCTCGTACCGATACTTGTCCCGGATTTTCTTGCAGCGATCGGCCCAGCGCTTCATGGCCGTGGTGTTCTGAGCGCGCTCGATCTCGCTCAGCCACTTCTGGACCTCGCTGGACTGCTGGGGCTCGTCAGCCATTACAGGAAAATTCCCCAAACAATTCGCGAGCGTAAATCATAAGGTTTCCCGGCGACCTGCTGTTGGTCGCGATTCCACGGCTTCCCATTCCGCCATCGTCATCTCGTTGATAGGCTTGAACAACGGATTGGGCTTGTCAGCATCCCGCTTTGCCTGCGCTCGCCAAGCCATGCACATATACCGAAACGCATCCGCGCTATGGCTCGTCCAATCGTGTTTTGGCATGTCTTTGAACGCCCGCGTCTTTTCGTCGTAGTCAGCGCGGTACTGTCGCAGCGCCTCGATGCCATCCCGGCAGCGTTCGGCATCAAACCAGAGGTTCGGAAAACTCACCCGCGCCGCGTTGATCCCATCCATGACCTTGTGCGCCGGCACGAGATCAGGACTGCGACCCAGTGCAAGCAGCGTCTCAACCCGGGTGCGGCCAGTTTCAAGACTGCGTGCCTTGGCATCGTGGGGCACGTAATCCTTGCCCTTCGGATAGCCTCTCGACATGATTTCTGCCACGTAATGGTTCAGCGGCTGGCCGTGGTTCTCGTAGTGATCAATCACCCGAACCTCGTTGCCGACCGCCTGCCAGAACCAGATGGCCGTCGAATCTCCGATCCCCAAATCCCATGCCGTATGCACGGGTATATTCGGGTCAACCTCGATGCTCTTGAGCCGCCCCTTGCGCTCAGCCTCAGCCACCTCGCGCCCGAAATAGGCACCCAGGATCGCCGCCTCAAACGAGCACTCGAACTCCTGCTCGTACTGCTCGGGCGTCATGTCCAAGCGCGCCGCGGCCAACTCAGCGCCCGGCAGCAGCCCGGTTTCCGAGGCCCGCAGCATGAACCAGAACCAGTCCGGATCACCCTTCGCTCGCTCGAATATGTCGAAGAACGAATTCCTGCCCTTCGGCGTGCCTATGAACGTCGCCGATCCCTGCCGATCAGCGAGCATAGGGCGAATGATAGAACCCCAAACACTAGGAGCCATATCAGCGTATTCATCAAGCGTGCCGTCATCGAGGTAGCCACCACGCAAGGCATCCGCATTGTCTGCCCCGTAAATCCTGAGCCGTTGCCCTCGCAAAAGCTCCACGTAGAGCTCGGATTCGTTCGGCGGCTTGCTCCACAGCGGCCGGCTGTAGTGCTTCAGATATTCCCAGGCCACGTCCTTGGCCTGCTTCAGGAACGGCGCGATGTAGGCCGCCCGGTATCGCTCCTTGTCGGTCAGCGCTGCGCGCCGGACCATGTCGTTGATACAGGCTACCGTCTTTCCGCAGCGGCGATGGGCAACCCCCACAGCAAACCGCTGCTTTCGATCGTGGAACGGTAGAAACACCCTACGCGGCGCATAGGGGATAACTATTGGGGCGGCAGCCATGTCAGTGAATGAGCGACCGGGTTTTCCTTGTCACCCGCAACAGTCAACGGCAGCACGCGGCCGAGCAGCGACATGAACGCTTGCGGATTCAAGGTCGCCTGCATACGCAGATAGGCCGTTGTCCCGCCGCCGGGCTTGATGTCGTCACCCGCCAATTCTGCCGCTTGAAGGATCATCTCCTTCAGTTCGCCGGTAAGCTTGTTCGGCGTCCCCTTCTTACGGCCGCCGCGGCGCTCGCCGGGTTTTGATCCCCGAGGCATCGCTTTGCTATCCTTCGCTAGTTCAGCAATCGGGCGTTAGCCCTCTTTTAAAGCCTTCGCCATGAGCTTGCGGCGAGCCTTGGCTTTGATTTCGGCCGCCTCGCCTGCTGAGATATGGCCTGCGCGCTCGGACCGCGTAGCGCCGCTTATGGCCATCCTGAGATGGGTCTTGTCATTGCCGGGGAACGTGCGGCCGGGGCCAAGAAACTCACGCTTCGGCATATGGGCGCGCTTGTCGGCGGTGAGGACGGCCATGACTTAAGCGCCCCGTGCAGCGGCGACGATCTCACGCCAGATGCGCTCGTTCTCTTCCGGCGCATCAACCATTACTGGCTCGGCCTTCAGGATTTCCGCCTCGGTAAGACCGCGCTCTGCCATGGCTTTCGCCAGATGACTGGCTTCCATGGGCGCATAATGCATCGTCATGGCTCAGCTCGGAATCTTCGCCGCGATCGCAGCGACGGCGGCTGCGGCCTGATCGACCTGGGGCTGCTCATCGACGGGCGGCGTGTTCTGCTTGGCGAGCAGTGCATCAACCTTGGCGCTGAGAGCAGCGATGTCTTCGTTCAGTTTGGTGAAATCTGCCATTACGATCTCCTCAAAGGTTGCGTAACGCTGATGGTGGTGAGACCAGAACATCTGGTTAGCGGTTTTCCAAGAAACGTGCCGCTTCAGCTGAGATCGTCTCAGACTTTGACGCAGGCAGGCTGCGAAGAGCGAGACGCTGCAACCGATGCTTCGTCACGTCATTTCCATTGTCTGCGCTCGTACCCCAACGAAGGTTGGAATAGTGGTTATTGTGATGAAACCCGTCCTTATGACAGACTTCCGCGCCCTCGAACGGCGCAGGCCCGAGAAACGCTAGGGCAACCAATTGGTGCGCCTTCATCCGGTAAAGGCGCCCACCCTTGGAAAGGGAAAAGCGCTTCCGGCCATTTCCGTTGGTGCGTTCTGGCTTGAGATGAGCTGGCCCACGCCGAACATCTCCTCGTTCGGAGACTTCGTAGTCCAGAAATCCAGGTACCGGTTTCCAAAGCATGTGGGAAAGCTCAGAGCGCAAAAACCATTCAGGTGAGCGATGGCCCGCCGGAACGCGGGTGCCATCAATACTGATTTGCATTTGGCCGTAAATTCATATCGCGTTAATTTACGGTTTCATCCCGTGGAGAATTCGAACAACCTGCTTATGAGCCTGACGATACGTCGCGTTGACGCTCAGCTCTCCGATACGGCGCTCGACTTCCTTCAACGTCTGACGCACAATCTCATCTCGATCGATTTCGGTAAATGACCGCTGGGGCGGCCGAAACGCGGACTGCGCTACCTCGATCATGCTGCTCTCACATTGCTTTCGCGCGTATAGAAAAATTCGCGCTTTCCGGGAGGAAGGAATTCGATCTTGCCGCGGCTATTGCGCCCGCGGACAGTCGTGATGAGGTCAGCGAATTCTCCCTCCATGATCTTGATCCTGGCACCTGTCGGAATAGCATTGCGCCGTGTCACAAGCTCACCGTCATCGTTGACGAATTCGCCCGTCTGGTTAGTGACGAAATCCCACTCGCCGCGCATGTAGCGCTCGCGGAAGCGCCAAACTATCGTTTCTGGCACGCGAGCCGGCGCGTTATTGTCGCCCGTCAGGATCGCCTCGACCCCGTTGACGCTGCGCACCGCCCAGAAGTTGCCGTCCGGGATCTCCACGAACAGGTAGCGGCCGAGGATCGGATATTCCTTCGGAACTTTCGTGCGGGCGTGGGAAACCCACTTTCGCATCTTCGGCCAGAAAGCTCGATAGCCGAGATCAGCCAACCCGCCCTCCGCGCGACGATGGCAATTCGGATTCGTAATTGCGACGTACCAGCTCATTTTGCCCCCGTTCGTTTTCGATATTCTGCCAACCATTCCCGCGATTTATTGAGCCTTGCGGCTTCGCCCTCCTGGTCCCTGTCGATCGGCGCCAAGCCCGAAGTCGGCACCCGGAGATCCGGCTTTCTGGGCTCGCGAACGGAGCCGTCTGAAGGATCGCGGATCATGCCCAGCCCTTCTGCCTGATGATTGCGCCGAGATTGCTCGACACACACCCCTCGGAAAGCCCTCTCTCAACACTGGTAGTGTTTATTATATCTGTATCTGCTTCTGGCCGTTTTGCAGTAACGGGCGTAACACCGTTACGTAACGCACCGTTACGTACATGATCACGTAACGCCCTTAGCTCATTCAGTTCCGCTTTCTTCTTCCTGCGATGATTGCGCTGCCGATCGGCGTTGGTCGGATCGGCCTCATCACTTTTGTATTGCCATTGGTTCCAGTCGTGCGGGACCACAGAGCCATTCTCTAGTTGATCGAACAAGCGCTTCGCTACCAGCTCGGCAATTGCAGCCGCAGCACGAGCCTCTGAGACACGCAGCTTGACCGCAATGACACTAAGAGCCGGCAGCACGCCGCCATGCTCATTGGCCACACAATTGAGGTTGAACCAATTGCGAAAGGCCTTGTCGCCGAGCATAATCAGCTTTGCATTGTCCACGCACGCATTCTGCGCGCGCCACCAGCGTCCAGGCTTCACGTCATCCCCAAGGTCTGCATGTAAGTTTCGAGGATCGCCTCGCGCTCGGCGCGCTTGTTTGGGTCTTCTGCCCTGATCCGGATGATCGAGCGAAGCGCCCTCACGTCAAAGCCGTTCCCGCGGGCCTCCGTGAAGACATCCTTGATATCGGACTGGAGAGCTGCCTTCTCTTCGTTCAAGCGCTCCACGCGCTCTACAATCGATCGTAGCTGCTCTTTAGAATTATGCCCCGGCTGCTCGCTCATGCGCGCCCTCGGTATTTGTGGTGATTGGAACGCGGTGAAACGACTGGCGAAGCATCAGGTCTACGCCCAATGCGAGGATGTTTCGCATGTGATCCGGCCCGACTTCGATACTCGTCAACTCCTCCGAGCCGAAGGCTTGGAAATTCAGGATATACCGCCCAGGATCAGGAGACGTGAGATAGGCTAGACGCGCGATGGTCATGAGGCACGCTTCTCCCGCTTGAGAAGCGCAACAATCTCGAGCACTCGGACGCGATGACGGAGCCGATCTCTCGATTTCGGCGAAGACTTCCTCAACTCGTCCTTCCGAGCGTTGATTAGCGTGCGAATCCTTGGCTTCATGATAACCTCGCAAATTCACCGAAATATACCTTCTCTGCGGCCCTTCTAGCCGCCACGGCCTCATCAAACGTCTCGAACTGTCCAAGCTCACGGTTCGAAGCATTCAAACAGATGCATGAGGTCCATCTACAATCGCGGCGATGCCAATAGACTCCCGTAACGCCAGAGGTGTTATTGCGAGCGAGACGCCTATTTTTAGCGTTCTGCTCGACTGTCGCAATTCGAAGGTTCATGCGGCGATTATCAAGAGTATCGCCGTTGACATGATCGATAACGAAACCAGGAGGGTCGCCCATCAGAAAGCGATGCAAGCGCACTATGGATCCGGAGCGATCTTTGGAGGCGCTATATTTCGCGGCGTCGTAGGATGCCACGTAGACGCGCCCAACTGGCCCCACGACGAACCAATTCCGACCAGAAATTAGATCAATGTCAGAGGCATCAGCGATTGCGACAAAACCTCTCGTCAAGGGTATGGAACAAACACCATCTTGAATACTGACCGATCTAACGTCCTTCACAATCTTATCTCCGGGATGTTTTCCTTGATGCGCGCGATCTGCTCGGCCAAGCCGGCGTCTTTCTGGGACTTGGCTTCGATCTTGCGAACAGCGTGCAGGACAGTGGTGTGATCGCGACCGCCGAAACGGCGTCCGATCTCGGGCAAGGATTTCGATGTGACTCTCTTGGCGAGATACATCGCCAACTGGCGAGCTCTGACGACGAGCGCCGTGCGCCGCGCGGATTTGAGGTCGGCCATCGTGATCGTCGGAAACTCTTGCAGCACCGCGCGCTGGACGGCCTCGACCTGGCCCAGAATGATTGGCTGAGGCTCAGGCGGAAACGCAATCTTGCAGGCGCCGGCGATGACAGCATTCGGAATGGGCGGGAGAGCTTTTGCGGGCTCAGGAACAGGAACGACCGCAGGAGGTTCACCTTCCCCATGATGCCGTCTCAGGCTCGCCAAAAGGCGATCAGAAGCCCTTACAGCGCGTTCGCGGTGTACTGAATCGTCTGTCCTTGCTAGCGACATACTACCCCCTACTGCTTCTCGAAACTTGTCTTGTCGAAAATGATCTGGGTGCCGTTGTCGCGAATGCAGCCCTTACGGCCGGCAAGCACCAGGAATGGGTGAAGGACCAACGCGATCACCAACAGAAATGGGAGAACAAGCATAAAGAGGGCGACAATGATGATGCCGCCTATTATCGCGCAAACGCATGCCACATAGCCAATTGGATTGGTCACGCGTTTCCCATTGAAGGTAATCATCGCTTAATCCTCGCCCACCACAGCTTTAGCCGCGACCACAGCAGCGTGATCAGCCCCGGCAATTTCCTCGGTAATTCTGATTTCATTTTCCAGCTTTCGCATTTGACGTTCGCACTCTGCGCGATAAGCCGCCCTGATGGCCTCGTAGACCGAGACACTGATTATCCTCAGACGCTCCCGGCGATAACGGAGCGACCAGAGGAATCCGTAATCAATATTGTACTCGCGAGCGACAGATCGCATTGCGTTTTCGGTGTCGCCAGGCCCTCGGGCCTTCATGCGCGTTAGGTCTTTCGACCAAATCGCAGCCTGATCCAGATACGCGGCGTCAGACATTTTTGGCAGCCTCTTTTTGCACACTCGCAAAACCTTCCCTGCTTGATTGCTCGGCATGGAAAGGCACGACAACGAAAACGAAGAACTCAGTTTCATCACGCTCGGCGCGGCAACGCTGAACGTGGTCAGATACCTACAGAAAGAGAAAATAGAGAACGGAAGCAGCGATCCCGGCGCCGGTCACGGCGACAAACAGGAGCGCGAAGATCACCTTGAGAAAGTCGATGGTCGCCTGAGCGACCGCGATCGTAGGGCTCACCTCAGCGAGGGCATTGATCGGATTCGGAGATTTGAGGATCGAGCGCGAGGGCAGCGGGGGAAATGAAGCATCCTCTTCTTGCCTCGGGAGGATGCGACCGAGGCCGACGCCAGATCGAGTGATCCTTTGCCCGTCCGACGCTGCAAGAGAATTTAGTTCGGCGCGCGTAACTGCGTCGTAGCGTGAGGCCCGGGCGCCAATTGCCCCCCCGGGCCCGGGCCTCACGGCTTGAATTGAAACAGCAGCCGGCGCTGGGGATAACCGGGGCTGGCGGTGCTCGCCGGCTGCTGTCTTCGCACCGTGAAACCCAGAAAGCGGTGCGAAACGGATTCCGAAATGGCGGCTCATGCAAGCCTCCAAGCGCGTCGGAAGGCTTCTAATCCCATCCTGAGTCGAGCGAAAAACGGAATCGACAATTTGAATGGGACCATGCAACCTTGGCGCGCGTCCCATTTGAAGAACCGATAGGAGCCATCGTGAGCAACGACCCCGTGAAGGCAGTCACCGAGGTAATTCCCGCCGTAGAGGGAGAGCCCTCCGCTATTGCTAGCGCCAATGCTCCCTTCATATTTTTGGATGGCGCAGTTACCTACGGCTTCGGGGAGGGAATAGGAAACGTTACGCTGGAGGCCCTGCGCTTCGGCCGTGTAAATGGAAAGATAGTTACAGACCGCGTCGCTGTTGCCCATTTGCGGATGGGCATAATTGGATTGCGCAGCTTGAAGGGTGCTATTGACGCCATGCTCTTGCAGTCGATGCCGGCGGAAAATTCCGAGGAGAAGCCGAGCTGATTTCATGCCGCCCCCTGCTCTTCTGGAACCTGCTTGACGATCCGCGCGAGCGCTGGGCACGACTTGGTTGCTGGAACAACCCCGTCCGTAGCCTTGTCGATCCGAACCGCCCAGGTCGGATCAATGTCAATCTCGCACAGAAGTAACTTGCTGACGGTCTGCTGAGCGCATCCAAGGCGCTCTGCCAAAAGAGACTGCTTGCCACCGCACGCCGCTATCGCGGCTGCGACGAAAGGGTTGTTTTTGACGGGGTCGACCATGGGTCCCGTCATAAACCCAAAAGTGGGTACCCGTCAATACCCGACTTTTGGAACCACCCATTTACCCGCAAAAGGGTATAAACCCGCCATGGATACCATCGAAATCGGGAAAAAGATTCGGGAGGCTCGGGAGAACCGCAAGCTGTCCCAGGAAGAGGTGGCCGAGGTTGTGGGGGGCGGCCAATCCACTATCGGCCGCATTGAAAGCGGTGACTGGAAGCGCATTCCCTCGGCGCTGCCGGCAATCGCGAAAATGCTGGGCCTTTCCTTGGAAGAGCTGGATCCGCAACTAGCTGGCCTGCCTGCCCCTTCCCCCGGCTCGATCGTCTCGCGTGTGCTCGGCGAAGAAGACTTCAAGGTCTATGCATCTGCGGAAGGCGGCCCTGGCGAGATCATTCTTTCGACCGACCCTATTGAGGTCATTCCGCGTCCATCGGTCGTAGCGAATATCCGCGAGGCCTATGGCCTTATCATTACAGGGACTTCGATGTACCCGGAGTTTCGGCACGGAGAGACAGCGATTGTTAACCCGCTCCTGCCCTTCCAGCCTGGCGAGGTCCACATTTTCTATGCTGAGAGAGAAGGCGCAGCTCGGGCTTCCATTAAGGAGCTTCGTCGCGCTACGGCTGACAATTGGCTGGTGACACAGCACAATCCTCCGGATGGGAAGCCAAAGGACTTTTCGCTACCACGGCGCGAATGGCGCTGGGTTCATAGGGTTCTTGGGAAATACTCGAGGCGGTGATGAAAGTACCGGCTATCTGTGCCGCCCTGTCGATTTTGACGGCCGTTTCGGCGAGCGCAGGCTATTTCGATACAGACTCGAACAAATACTACGGAATGTGTCACTCGCAGCCTCAAACCGTCGTATGCGTCGCAACAGCTTCGGCATTCTACGACATGCTGCAGGCGCAGGGATACCTCTGCACCAAAGATCGAGGAGATATTACGCGCCTGCAAGTGACCGACGTTCTGCTAAAGTACCTGCGAGATCACCCCGAAGACCGGGGTGATCCGCTTTCTGACTTGGCCGTTCGAGCATTCCAGCAAATGCTTGGATGCAGAAAGGGTTCTTAATAGCGCGCACCCCTCGTCCCGAAATGCCCATTGTTGGGGTTATAATTCCCTGAGGTGCCATAGTTATCCCGCTGGGTACCATTCGGATTCGTCGCCGTATACGGCTGCACATAGGTGCCATTGCTGCGCGTATAGCCCGAAACGCCATGGCTGTTCGGATTAGAGCCAGTCCCGGCATATTGCGCCTGTGCAGCGGTCGCGGACGCAGCGAAAATGATCGTCAAAAGTACCTTTTTCATGATGCTTTCCCTGCCCGGCATTGGGCGCGCGAAAGAGACCACACCCACAACCCTTAGTAAATACAGCGAAAATACGGATCGGCTTCGCTCGCGATAATTTTTACCCAATTACCCGAATTATGTTTGACACGGGTACCCACATTCGGGTAGATTGCTCCCATCAGATCGGGAGCACGGGCAATGGCTACCACCACCTACACCTTCGAAGAACTTCCTCTCGTCATCGCTGGCGGAGTTCCCGCCGGCCTGATCAACGGCCAAGCCGAGATCACCTATTCCCGCAATGGCGACTGGACCATCTCCAGCGTCACCCTTGAGGGCTTCGGAGAGCGCGTCAACGGCGTGCGCCAGTGGCCGCAGGTTTCGGCGCCCGCGCCCATCGTCACCATCGTCTGTGACCGCCTCAACAACGAGTGGCATTCCAAGGTTCAGGACGCGGTGAACGAGGCGATCAACGAGGATCGCGAGTGCGCGGCCTGCGACTACGCCGACATGCGCCGTGAACGGATGATGGAGCGGGTGTGATGGCTACGCACCAGATCAACGGCGTCAAGGTCCACACCTCATTCGATTACCCGCCAATCCCGATCCGCAGCATGGATTGGTCTGCCGTCACCGACAATTACGACTGTGACTGCGATCAGGACGGGTTTTTCAGCACTTCTCCTGTCGGCCACGGCGCCACGGAAGAAGAAGCAATCGCAGATCTGATGGCTCAGATTGAGGAGAACGAGTGATGGGAACGATGGCCGAACCCGATCCAATTCCTTCCCCTGCCGAAGAGGTCGAGCGCAAGGTCGATGCCATCATCCGCGAGCTCGATGAGTTCTGCGCTATGGCGAACAACCCCGAAACCGCTGATCTCGTCGAAGGCCAGAAGATCGCATTCGGCCAGATGATGGTTCGCATCCAGCTCATCATGGGCTTTCTCCTCGCCGGCAAGCAGCCCGCATTCAGGATTGTACGCTGATGGCTAACGTCAAACCCTCCAAAGAGATCATGGATTTCATGGAGAAGCACTCCATTGATAGCGATGAAATCTGGCAGGTGCATGGCAATTCCTGGTGCATCAAGCACAAGGCGCTGGAGCGTGCTGGTGCCGCCGCTGGCATCATCTGGGATCGCCCAGCGATGATCGAGACCAATTCAGCGGACGGCATCGTTGCAATCTGCGTCTTTGGTAAGCTGGGTGATCGCGTCGAGTGGTCAATTGGAGAGGCTGCGCCGAAGAATAACAAGAACGCTTATCCGTACGCTATGGCCGAGAAGCGCGGAAAGGATCGTTGCATCCTGAAGCTGCTCAATACTCACGGTTACTTATATTCGGAGGCTGAGTTCGAGGCTGATGAAAAGCCCGCAACCTTGGCAAAGAAAGATGCCAAGGAAATTTACACCAAGCTTCAGCGTGAGATGCGAGAAGCTGCGATTTCTCGGCCTGCGCTTAAGGCGTGGCTGGATGGAAATCTTGATCGCATTAAGATTTTGCCGGATGACTGGCAGGACACGTTCCGCCTCCAGTGCGAGGAAGCTTTTGCCGATCTTCGCAATAGAGAGGCCGTATGAGCCGCGCGCAACTCACACTCAGCGATCAGGCTGTCCGCGCTCGCGCCGTCCATTGGATCGAGAAGGCGCCGCAGGGAACGCGCGTTATCTTCAAGGACGCGAAGCGCACGCAGGCCCAGAACGACAGAATGTGGGCAGCGCTGACCGACATTGCATCCCAGCTCATGTGGCATGGCGTCAAGCTGTCCACCGAGGATTGGAAGCTCCTGTTCATGGATGCGCTGAACCAGGAAATGCGCCTTGTCCCCAACATCAACGGAAATGGGTTTGTCAATCTCGGCCGCTCGTCGTCGAGCCTGAGCAAGGCTGAATTCTCAAATCTGATCGATCTCATCCATGAATTCGGTGCCCGTCACCACGTCGTTTTCCATGATCCGGAGAGCCGGTCATGAGAACCGAATTCAGCAAGCGCACCAAGCGGGATGCCTACGAGCGATCGGAAGGCCTGTGCGAAGGCATCCTGCCGACTGGCGACCGCTGCTCCGCCAACTTGAAGCACAAGCGTTACCACTTCGATCACGTCATTCCAGCCGGAATCGGTGGAGACACGAGCTTGCAGAACTGCGCCGTTCTTTGCGTCGAGTGCCACAGCGAGAAGACGACCAAGATCGACATTCCGATCATCGCGAAAGCCAAACGCAACTACGACAAGTTCCGCGGCATCAAGAAGCGAAGCACGTTCGCTTGCAGTCGTAACAGTCGCTTCAAGAAGAAGATCGACGGAAGCGTGGTGCTGCGATGAACCTCGATGTCGGGCCACATGCCGGCGGATGCCTCATCGTGATCTATGCGGTGATCCTGCTCGTCGCTGTCGCTCTCGTGTTCTGTCTTGCGTGATGACTAACCACTAGAAAATACGGGGTAAAATCATGATCGAAGACAGTTCCATTGAGCAGTATCAGAAGGCCGTCCGCGAGTTTCTACCGCAAGTCGGCGTGAAGGCCGAGCTTTACACGTCGATCGAGCACGCCTCGTGGAAGAAGGGCGCCTATTCGGTCAGCCTCTATCCGCACGGCATCACCAACTCCCACAGGGGATACCTGCGCACCGAGGCCAATTCGATCGGCGAGCTCTGGGCTGACATCCAGGCCAAATGGGCCGAGCACAAGGAGGCTCACCGGCAGCAGGTCACTCGCCAGATGGCGCTTGCCATCATCCGCATCACCACCGAGCTGGGAGAATGCACGGACGCTGCCCTTCGGAATGAGTTCGATCCCGCGCAGATCGCGAGTTACGGCAAGGATGCATGCACGGAGGCCGACGCGATGGGTGGTCGCGGCCCGTTCTCGATCACCATGAAGGGCGGCGCAAACGGCGCCCCTGATCTGGAGGTGGCATAATGGCCACCACGCATTTCTACGAAACCGATTTCCAGATCGGAAGCAAGACCATCCTGGTCTTTGCTGAATACACATTCAGCGCCGGCAGTCCCGCGCACTATGGTTCCCTGTCCTACGAGGGACATCCGGCCGAGCCAGCCGAGATCGAGTTCGTCAAGGTCGAGATCAACACGACCGACAAGGACCACAAGACCGCGAAGGCCGAGAACTTCTTTCCGGCGCCTGACTGGCTCTACACGATCCTGCATGAAGACGATGATGTCTATCAGGAGATTTGCAGCCAGGATCACACCTACTATCCCGAATACGAATACGAGCGGGATTGATCATGATCCACCTCGCCCAACTCGGCTTCCTCGCCGGCCTGGTGATCCTGATCGGATTGGTGGCTTGGCACTATCCGTTGATTGTTCTGGCAGGCGCAGGCATTGCGGCGCTCGTCCGCACCGTGTGGATCGGGAGAATGTGATGACTGAGCTTCTTCCCTGCCCGTTCTGCACATCCAAGGCTGTCGAGATCGAAGAGATCGTTCTTGGGGATGGCACGGCTGAATCGGCGCAAGTCGAGTGCCCGGCCTGTTTGGCGCGCGGCCCGGAACACACAACAGTTGATCAAGCAACTCGCGCTTGGAATGAGCGAGACGGTATCGCTCCTGCCCAAGGATGCAGCAGGTCTGAGCCTGCAGCGTGGCAGGTGAAAGCCAAGGGCCACGATGATACCTGGCTGCATATCCCGGACTGCTTCGTGGATGAATACCGAGCGGATGGATGGGACGTTCGCCCGCTTTATGCGGCGCCATGGCATGCGCAGCACGCTTCTGATTGCGCGCTCCACAATGCGCCCGCGCTGCCGGTTGGTCCGTGCGATTGCGGTGCATCTTCGTTTGAGTCAGGACAGAGGGCTGAGCCCAAGTTTTACGGCGCACAGTGCCCGTCCTATCCGAATTGCAGTGGGGGCTGCGGTCTCGGCTGTTCCCACGAATTTGAATCCCAGGCAGAGCGTCGTTCCGAACGCAAGGAGCGAACCGGCTTAGACGTTGAGGAAGCGCAAACACTGGATGGTAGTGAAGCATTTATTGAGTTCGGCACTGGATGGGCGAAGGTCCATTATCGCCGCGAGGTGACCGAGCAAGATCGTGCAAGCCTTGCGGCTGCGGTGTCTGGTCAGAATTCCGGACAGACAGATGCGCTCGCCAAAATCGCGGAGATAGCAAGCAATCCCAACGATGGCCCCGAGGCGATGGCTCAAATTTACGCCATCGTGCGCGATGCTTCATCTTCGCATTCTCCGGGTGGGGGCGGCCATGACTGACATCGTGGAACGGTTGCGCACGTCATCCCAGATCGGCCGCAGAGGTCAGGACGAGGCAGCCAGCGAGATCGAACACCTCAGAACTCTGGTCGAGGGGTTGCAACGGTCTGCGTGGTTGATCCTGCGTGCAGTAGCGCAAGGCGGCCCCGTTCACGTCACCCGCAATCTCGTTGCAAATTTTGATCGTCGCAGAGCCGAACTCGTCACCTGGACCGATCCAACGACGGGCGCTGTGATCTTTGAGGCAGTCGAGAAGGTTTCACACCCATCGACAGATTGCGGAGATGCTGCATGAATATGCACGTTCCTTCCCTTCAGCGTAGCCTTACGGACGTCGTGGCCGAGTACGAGCATAAGCTCGCCGATCTTGGTAGCGTCTTCCAGCGCTACACCCAGGCCGGCGCCGATCTCAAGATGGCGGCCACCATTGGCGGGACGTGGGGCAATGTCTCCATTGATACCGACCGCGTGCATGAGGCCTCATTGAAAGAAAGCCTTCTAAAGTCGGCATGGAACCACGTTTATGAGGGCCTGAATATTCAGCGGATTGCCAGCGCCGATGACAAGCGGCGTTGGAAAATGGCGATCGAGAATCCGCCGGCCTTCACGATCGACAATATCCGAGGCACCTTTGGTCACTACATCCAAGATCCGCGCGGCAATATTCTACGCGGCCTCGCTGAGGTCTTCTGCGGGCTAGATCCGGCCTATAAGAGCCACGACAAGGTCAAGATCGGCGTCGCAGGCCTGCCGAAACGCATCATCATTGGATACGTCGATGACTACGGTTCGTATGGCCGGGACAAAATCGAGAACGTAATAAACGCCCTGGCTGCATATCAGGGCAAGCCACTGGTGACGTGGCGCGAGCTTTCCGCGCTGCTGCACAATGAGAACGCGCTTCTGACTGACGGGGAACTGCCGAAGTCGCGCTATGAAGAGCCGCTTCGGATCGTCGGCCGCGGCATCTCGCTAAAGCGCTTCAAGAACAAAAACGGTCACCTTGTATTTTCGCCAGAAACCTGCCGGGATGTGAACAAGGCGCTTGCCGAGTTCTACGGCGATGTGCTGCCGGACACCACGGAAGAAAAGCCGACCGAGAAGCAGGTCGGCACTGCCGTTAGCAAGGATCTGCAATACTACCCGACACCCACTGAGGTCGTAGACCGTATTGTTTCCGGCCTTTACGGCATCAAAGGCCAGCGTGTGCTTGAGCCTTCCTGTGGCTGCGGGCGTTTCATGGATGGTTTGCGCAGGGCCGGAGCGAAGCCGTTCGGAATTGAGTTTGACCCGCGCCGCGCCGCCGAGTGTCGAGCTAAGGGCCACGCCGTACTCACGGCAAATTTCCTGGAGACCGCTCCAACCGGAGACTTTGACCGTGTGGTGATGAACCCGCCCTTCTACGGAAAGCATTACGCCAAGCACGTCAACCACGCGCTGAAGTTCCTTAAGCCTGACGGAAAATTGACCGCCATTTTGCCGGCCACCGCTCGCTATGACCACGGCCTGCTGAGCGGCAGCTGGGATGATCTGCCGGTCGGCTCGTTTAGCGAGAGCGGCACAAACATCAACACCACTGTACTCACGCTCAGCGCCAAGTCGGTATCCATCCCTCCGCATAGCGAGCGGATCGCTCCATGAAACAACAACCCTTCAATGAAGGCGATATCGTCCGTATCAAGGACAATGATCATCTCGGGCTGCATCGTGTTGATAGCTGCGAGTGGCACACCGATGTTAAGCCGGGCGTGTCGCCATATTGGCTTTGTGAGTGTGCGGAGATCCGCGAGCCCGTCGATTGGTCAAAGTATGCTCCGGGCACGACGGGCATTATCACCGCGTCCTATTGGCGTGGCTCCGCCGAGCATTTGATCCCGGCGCTCTCTCCGCAGAGGTCAAACCATGATTGACCCGGATGAAATCAGAATTTTCCCCTGCGGAGCCTGCGGCGGAGATGGCGGCGGCTACGAAGGCGGCAATGAGATTTGGATCAGATGCGACCTCTGTCTCGGCGAAGGAGAGTTCGAGATTGAACTAGCCACTATTGAAATGGAAGATTTGGAGGAGGCCCATGGGCTATGACTCTCGCTGCTATGACCTCGCCGTCGCATTTCTTTCGGACGACCCAAACAAGGATACCGAGGCTAATCGCGACGAACTTGCGCAGCATATCCAAGACGAGATCGAGGGCTGGATCGAATACATCCTAAAGCCAACTGAATTACCGGGAACGGGACCGCAAGGCCGCACCACCAAACCTGAAATGACAGGTTCACTCTGCGGGACGCCGCAAGAGGCCGGTGATTTTCCGACGCCTGAAGGCGGCATTATCAAAAATGGCCGCTACTTCAACACTGGAAAAACGTACTGGCCGGACGGCACGGTCAAGTTTGATTTCGACCAGCGCAACGCTCTCGATCCCTGGTTCAACGGGACGATCAGCAATGACGGGTTCATCCATGACTATGACTGAGGTCCGCAAGCTTCTTCTGCGGCGCGCAAAACCCTTCGCCAAGTACAGAAACTCGACTGGCATTAAGGCTTGGTGCGCGGCGCATAGCGTTGCCAATAGCCATGCATGCGAGTTTTTGAACGGCCAGCGCAATCCGACTTCCGACCTTTTGGAAGCGCTCGGACTAGAATGGCGAGTGATGCGCAAGCGCGCCTCGTCAGCCATCCTTCACGAACAAAGCAACGATCTCTAACCCCGCCAGCAAGAGGAGATTCCAATGGCGCATGTCTACGAAGGTAACCCCGATGGCCGTCAGGCCGACACCGCGATTGCGGTCAGTCGTTTCCGCCCGAAATACAGAGCGCTGACGGAGGACGAAAAGGCGCTGCATGACGCGCTGAAGGACAAAGCGGCAGAACTGGAGGGCCTGTTCAACCAGGTCAAGGACGGCCGCTACAAGTCCCTCGCCTTCACGTCGCTCGAACAGTCGGTCATGTGGATCGTCAAGGAATTGACGTCATGACCGAACGCCTTGGCGACGCGCCGATCCAGCAGAAATATCGCGAGCAGATGCAAGCCATTGCAGCCACGCTTGATGGTTTTCTTAACGGCGACGCCAAGGGCGCTGGCCGGGAGACGGGCTTCGTTCTGCTCGTCTTCCCGTTCGGCAACGCCGATGGTGCTCGCTGCAACTTCATCTCGAATGGCGCCGACCGCAAAGACGTGGTGACGCTGATGCGCGAGATGATCGCCCGTTTTGAGGGCCAGCCCGAGACAAAGGGGCACGCATGACCGCAGCATTTGTTTCACAGGAGGGCCAGTGACAGCCGTCCTCACCCTCAACGAGGCTGCCGCCGAGCTGCGCAAAACCCCGCGCTGGCTCAAGGAGTGGCTTTCCGCAAACCCGGTGGATGAAGCCGGAATTCCCTTTTATATTCCGCTCGGCCGGAGCAAAACATTCGAGCCCGCCGACATTGCACGCATCAGAACGCACATCCGCAGGGGGGAACAGTGCCGCTTGAAGTCTATCGGCGTGGTGGGATCTGGCATTGTCGAGGCACAGTTGGCCCAAATGGCCGTCGAAAGCGTATTAGGCAGTCGCTGCACACCAAGGACAAAGACACGGCAGCGCGCCAGGCTACCGAGATCGAAAAGAAATACTGGGACGGTCATTTCGATGGTCCAGCCGCAATCCTGACGTTCGCCGCAGCAGCGCGGATGTATCGGAATGCCGGCAAGTCAGATCAGTTTTTGGCGCCGATCGAAAAGTATCTCGGCGTGACGCTGGTGAAGGATATCACCGAGGGCTCGGTGCAGGAGATGGCAAAGGACCTATACCCCAACTGCGGGGGCGCGAGCCTGAACCGCATGGTGCTGGTTCCGACCAAGGCCGTGATCAATCACGCGGCCAGCCGCAAGCTATGCTCCCGGCTCGAGGTCAAGCCCTATGAGATCGACGCCAAGGTCCGTGAACCTGCCACCCTGGAATGGGTCGAGAAGTTCATGGCCGAGGCTGGACCACACATCGGCACAATGGCCCTGTTCATGTTCCTGACCGGTGCCAGGGTCGGCGAGGCCGTGGCGCTTCGGCCTGACGATCTCAACCTGCAGGAGGCTACGGCGCTGATCCGGCAGACCAAGAACCGGGCCGAGCGATCGTCCCACCTGCCCGTCCCGCTAGTCGTGGCGCTGGCCAACCTTCAGCCGGTCAATGGACGGGTGTTCGGCTACGTCAAGCCGGCCAACCTCAGGAGCGCTTGGGACGGGGCTGTGGCGCGCGCCAAGATCAAGCACCTGTCGCCGCACTGCTGCCGCCACGGCTTCGCTACAGGCCTCCTGCGGGCCGGCGTGGACGTGGTCACGGTGGCATGGCTCGGCGGCTGGAAGAGCGCAAAGCAGGTTCTGGCGACCTACGGGCATGCGAACAAGGACCCGAAGCTCATCGAACTGCTGCTCCGGCGTGCTGCCCCACCAGTGACACAGTCGGCAGAGGCAGCACCAGAAACAGCAACAAAGACAGCATCTTACGGAAATTAACGCCTACCTTGACCAGGA